>NZ_CP078080.1:0-4085000 GCF_020809065.1 Rhodococcus sp. C1
GTGAGGCCTCTCACACTTGCTCAGGGTTTTGCACTCCTCTCGGTTCCATCGCCATTTGCTCAAGAGACGATCGAGCGCGATCTACGCGAGCCGATCCTGCAGGCACTCGGACGCCACCTCGGCGGCCAGGTCGAGGGACTCGGTGTCCGCATCGCACTCGAAGACGATGCCGACGCACCCGCCGAACCGGTCGAGGAGCGCACGGGCAGCCGTCAGTTCGAGTCGGTCAACTCATCGGGCGCATACCGTCGGCGCAGATTCACCGAAGGCGACGGCGAACCTTCGGACTCCGAGACTGCCGAGACCGAAGAAGTCGACGACGACCGCGAAGCACTCGCGAGCGTTCACGAATCGTGGCCGTCGTACTTCACGAAGCCGCCCGCTACTCCTTCTGCTTCGGGGTCCGGCGCCAACAGCCTCAATGCGAAGTACACCTTCGACACTTTTGTGATCGGATCGTCCAACCGATTCGCTCATGCCGCTGCCGTCGCGATCGCGGAGGCGCCGGCGCGTGCGTACAACCCCTTGTTCATCTGGGGAGCTTCGGGCCTGGGCAAGACGCACCTTCTTCATGCGGCCGGCCACTACGCACAGCGACTGTTCCCCGGCATGCGGGTCAAGTACGTCTCGACCGAAGAATTCACCAACGACTTCATCAACAGTCTTCGTGACGACCGCAAGGTCGCGTTCAAGCGTCGCTACCGGGAAACGGATGTCCTGCTGGTCGACGACATCCAGTTCATCGAAGGCAAGGAAGGTATTCAGGAGGAGTTCTTCCATACCTTCAACACCTTGCACAACGCGAACAAGCAGATCGTCGTTTCCTCGGACCGTCCGCCCAAACAGTTGGCAACCCTCGAGGAGCGTCTGCGGACGCGCTTCGAATGGGGCCTGATCACCGACGTTCAGCCGCCTGAGCTCGAGACGCGTATCGCAATTCTGAGCAAGAAGGCGAGGATGGATCGCCTCGAGGTCCCGCACGACGTCCTCGAGTTGATCGCCAGCCGTATCGAGCGCAACATTCGTGAACTCGAGGGCGCGTTGATCCGCGTCACCGCTTTTGCCTCGCTCAACCGCCAGCCGTTGGATCTGACGTTGGCCGAGGTGGTCCTGCGCGATCTGATGCCCGATTCGTCGAGCCTCGAGATCAACGCGGCGACGATCATGGCGGTGACGGCCGAATACTTCAACATGTCGATCGACGACCTGTGTGGGCCGGGTAAGGCCCGGCCACTCGCTCAGGCCCGCCAGATCTCGATGTATTTGTGCCGTGAGCTCACTGATTTGTCCTTGCCGAAGATCGGTCAGACGTTCGGCCGTGACCACACGACGGTCATGTACGCCGACAAGAAGATCCGTAAGGAAATGACGGAACGCCGCAAGGTGTACGACCAGGTTCAGGAGTTGACCGCAAGGATCAAGCAGCGCTCCAAGCGTTGACCTGCACTTATTTCGATCGATGCCGCTCGAGGCAGAGGTTCCCTCGAGCGGCATCGGTGTATTCGAAGGGTTCCACGTGCGGTCCCCTCGAGGGCGGTTGGCCACCTCGAGGGACGACACGCCGGAGTCAGACACGCCGATGAGAACAAACTCTTCGTTTCTTGTGAAAAGTATTCACATCTGTGGATAAGTGTGTTGATAACTCCGAAAGTCTGTGGAGTTCTCGAGGAGGAATCCGAAAACTTTCAGAGAGTGCACAGAGGGGGTCGATTGGTCCTCGAGTCTGTCCTCGAGAAGTGCACAGGCCCTCGAGGGGACCTACCAGCGTCGACAACCGTTGCTCCACAGATTGCACAGGACTTATTACTACTACTGAGAATTTCCTAGGAAAAGCTCTTTGAAAATAGTTCTGGGGACAACTCCTGTTGAGAACCTCGCCTCATGCTGCGCTCGCCGCGGCTTCGGCTTTCCACTTGCGCCCTCGAGGGCATACGGTGGGCATCGCTTGGTCTGTGTCAGACTTCAAGTGAGCTGATGCAGATCCGCAGCAGACGAACATGCCTACCGAGAGGAATAACCCGGCGATGGAGCTTGGAAGCCTGAAGTTTCGCGTTTCCCGGGAAGAGTTCGCTGATTCAGTAGCGTGGGTTGCTCGTAGCCTGCCCTCGAGGCCGCCCGTGCCGGTTCTCGGCGGAGTTCTTCTCGACGCAACCGAAGCCGGCCTCACCGTTTCCGGGTTCGACTACGAGGTATCCGCGCAGGTCCGCGTCTCGGCAGATGTCACAACTGCAGGTCAGGCACTCGTCTCCGGTCGCCTCCTCGCAGATATCACCAAGTCGCTTCCCAACAAGCCGGTCGATGTGACCCTCGAGGGCACTCGCGTGCTCATCTCGTGCGGAAGCGCCAAGTTCTCCCTGCCCACGATGCCGGTCGAGGACTACCCCCAGCTTCCGACGCTTCCGCAGCAGTCCGGGTCCATTCCCGTCGACCTGTTCTCCGAAGCCATCAGCCAGGTAGCTGTTGCAGCCGGCAAGGACGACACCCTTCCGATGCTCACGGGTATCCGTGTCGAGATCGAACAGAATTCGATCGTCCTCGCCGCTACCGACCGCTTCCGTCTCGCCGTACGTGAACTCGAGTGGACTCCGGCCAATCCCGACGTCCAGGCTGCTGTTCTCATCCCGGCCAAGACTTTGTCCGAGTCCGCGAAAACGCTTGCCGGCAATGCAAATTCGCCGGTCGAGTTGGCTCTCGGCTCCGGTACGACCATCGGAAACGACGGACTCCTCGGCATCGTCAACGACGGACGCCGCACCACGACGCGCCTCCTCGACGCCGAGTTCCCGAAGTTCCGTCAGTTGCTGCCTGCTCAGCACACCGCGATGGCAACGGTCGAGGTCACGCCTCTCATCGAAGCCATCAAGCGTGTAGCACTCGTCGCCGAGCGTGGCGCACAGGTTCGCATGCAGTTCTCCGCTGACGGCCTGCTCCTCTCTGCGGGTGGCGACGACGCCGGCCGCGCGGAAGAGACGCTCAACGCGTCGTTCCAGGGCGAAGCACTCACCATTGCGTTCAACCCCGGTTACCTGATCGACGGGTTGAATTCGCTTCACAGCGAAAACGTTCTGTTCGGCTTCACCACTCCCAGCCGTCCGGCTGTTCTTCGCCCCGCGGCCGAGGAAGAGCCCACGGCAGACGAGTCCGGTAACTTCGCTGCGCCCTCGAGCGAGTACACGTACCTGCTGATGCCGGTTCGCCTTCCGGGCTGAGTGGAACCCCGCACTTCAGTTCGCGCCTGACCAGGGAGAACAGTATGAAGATCGGACTCGTAGGTCTCGGCAAGATGGGCTTCAACATGCGTGAGCGCTTGCGCGCGCATGGCCTCGAGGTGATCGGATACGACCCTCGACCGGAAGTCACCGACGTCGAGTCTCTTGCCGAACTCGCTGCTTCCCTCGAGGGACCTAGAGTCGTCTGGGTGATGGTTCCGGCCGGTGACATCACCCAGAGCACCATTGCCGAACTGGCGGATGCCCTCGAGGGCGGCGATCTGGTCATCGACGGTGGAAACTCTCGCTTCACCGACGACGCTGTCCATGCCGAGTTGTTGGGTGCCCGTGGGATCGGTTTCCTCGACTGCGGTGTCTCCAGTGGCATCTGGGGCCGTGAGAACGGCTACGGCCTGATGGTGGGCGGATCCGAGACCGACGTGGCGAAGGCAATGCCGATCTTCGACGCTCTGCGCCCCGACGGCGACGCTGCAGACGGCTTTGTCCACGCCGGCCCCGTCGGTGCTGGTCATTACGCGAAGATGGTGCACAACGGCATCGAATACGGCCTGATGCAGGCGTATGCCGAGGGGTACGAGCTCCTCGAGGCGGAAAGCCTGATCGCGGACGTTCCCGGTGTTCTCCGAGCTTGGTCGAAGGGAACCGTCGTACGTTCGTGGTTGCTCGATCTGCTTGTCGACGCCCTCGAGGAGGATCCGGAGCTTGCGCAGATCACGGGCTATACCGAGGATTCCGGTGAGGGCCGCTGGACGGTAGAGGAAGCCATCAAGCACGCTGTCCCCGCTCCCGTCATCTCCGCTGCTCTGTTCGCGAGATTTGCTTCACGACAGGATGATTCACCGGCCATGAAGGCGGTGTCGGCCTTGCGCAATCAGTTCGGTGGTCACGCCGTCAAGAGCGCCTCGCCCAAGAATTCGGCTTCTGGAAGCTAAGTGTTCGTTCGTAGATTTTCGCTGCGTGACTTCCGATCCTGGGATTCGCTGACGCTTGACCTCACGCCGGGAACAACCGTGTTCCTCGGTTCCAACGGGCACGGTAAGACGAACGTCCTCGAGTCACTCGGGTATCTGTCGACGCTGTCGTCTCATCGAGTGTCCACGGATGCACCGATGATCCGCAGCGGTTCGACCAGTGCTTTTGCCGGTGCAACGGTGGTCAACAACGGGCGCGAACTGACCATCGACGTCGAACTGATCGAGGGAAAGTCCAACCGCGCCAGGATAAATCAGTCTCCGACGCGACGCCCACGCGAAGTGCTGGGGATTTTGCAGTCGGTGATGTTCGCGCCGGAAGATCTGTCGTTGGTTCGCGGAGATCCTGGCGATCGTCGACGCTATCTCGACGAGTTGTTGACGTCCCGGATACCCCGAATGGCTGCTGTCCGTGCGGATTACGACAAAGTTCTGCGTCAGCGCTCAGCCCTACTCAAAACTGCCGGTGCGGCTTTGCGTCGCGGTTCTCGTGGTGGCGAGTCCGACAACGTCCTCTCCACCCTCGAGGTGTGGGACGGGCATCTGGCCGCTCACGGCGCACAATTGTTGGCCGGGCGCCTCGAGTTGGTCCATGATCTGGCGCCGCATCTGGCGGAGTCGTATCGTTCCATCGCACCCGAATCCCGGCCGGCGTCGATTCGATACAAGAGCAGTCTGGGGTCCTCGTTGGATCCCGAATTCACCGACCCTGCAAGGATTTCCGGTATCGACGACGTTGCGTACCTCGAGGAGAGATTCCATCTCGAGTTGGCACAGATGAGGTCGAAGGAAATCGATCGCGGAGTGTGTCTGGTCGGTCCGCATCGGGACGATCTGGAGCTGATTCTCGGTGACAGCCCGGCGAAAGGCTTTGCAAGCCATGGTGAATCGTGGTCTTTTGCGCTTTCGCTGCGGCTGGCAGGTTTTGCCCTGTTGCGCGCCGACGGCAGCGACCCGGTCCTGATGCTCGACGATGTCTTCGCAGAATTGGACCGTCGTCGGCGTCGTGCGCTCGCCACCGTTGCAGCCACCGCCGAACAGGTGCTGATCACGGCCGCCGTTCCCGAGGATGTACCGGACGAACTCGAGGCGGCCAAGTTCGGCGTCGAAGCCTCCGATACCGGAGACGGTCGGATATCCCGGATAGTGCCCGTAGGCTCGGCAGATCAGGAGGTCGAGTTCGATGACTGAAGACAGCAGCGCGGCCCCGGAGCCCGAGCTCAAGGGGATCGATCTGGCGCGCCGTGCCCTCGAGGAGGCACGCGCGACAGCCAAAGCCAACGGTAAGGCCGTCGGGCAGGGGCGATCGTCGCCCAAATACGGAAGTGGCCGACCGCGTCGACGCAGCGGTTGGTCCGGCCCCGGCCCGGATGCGCGGGACCCTCAGCCGTTCGGCGCTCTCACCAGCGCTATCTCCAAATCGCGTGGGTGGTCCCCCAAGGTGTCCGAGGGCACGGTCCTCGGTCGGTGGCCGCAGGTCGTCGGAGAAGACATCTCCGCGCACGCCGAGCCGATCTCTCTGAAAGAAGGTGTTCTCAGCATCTCCGCCGAGTCGACGGCGTGGGCTACCCAGTTGCGCATGATGCAGTCCCAGATTCTGGCCAAGATCGCTGCTGCCGTCGGTGACGGCGTCGTGAAGACACTGCGCATCACCGGTCCGAGTGCGCCTAGCTGGCGCAAGGGTGAAAGGCATGTGAAAGGCCGCGGACCTCGCGATACGTACGGCTGAGGAAAACTCAACCAGGCCCTGGTTCTACCTATTACTTCGTGTTACAGTTAAAACTCGCTAGTGAGTGAACTGTGTCACAAGGCTGTCGTTCCCTACCGATCGGCAGGCATGAAGGAGTAGCTAGATGTCGCAGAAGATATCGACACCCGCTTCGTCGTTCGCCGAGCCGGATCACATCCTGTTGCAGGCTCGCAATGTCGAGTTCGACTGGTCCGATCTGCCCATGCACTGGATTCCGGGCGATCCGTTCAGCACACACGTTCTCAACGTGCTTCACCTTCTCCTCCCCGCCGGTGAGGAATGGTTTGTCGAGACCTTCAAGGAAGCTCTTCCTCTGATCGAGGACGAGAAACTCCGTGAAGACGTCGTCGGATTCATCGGCCAAGAGGCGATGCACTCCAACGCGCACTCGGGTGTCCTGGTCCATCTCAAGGAAAACGGCCTCGATCCGACGCCGTACACCCAGCAGATGGAGTGGGCATTCTCGAAGCTGCTCGGACCGCGTCCGATGACGGGTCTGCGTGCCGAGAATCACCTGGTGGAGCGCTTGGCGATCATCGCGGCCATCGAACACATCACTGCTTTCCTCGGCGACTGGGTGCTCAACGCCAAGGGACTGGACAAAGCCGGCATGCACCCGACCATGCTTGATCTCCTTCGCTGGCACGGCGCCGAAGAAGTCGAACACCGAGCCGTCGCGTACGACGTGATGCGCTACTTCGACAAGCGTGAGACCCGCCGGATCCGTACCCAGATCCTCGTCACGCCCGCAATCGTGTGGCTGTGGATTCGCGGTACCCGGTTCTTGATGCGCAACGATCCCGAGCTTGCCGCTCAGGCTCCCAGCCGTCGACGCCCCCACCTGTCCGATTTCATCGCGGCCGGTAAGCGCGGCACAGTTCCCACGTCGTTCGAGCTGGTCAAGCGGATGTCGACCTACTTCAGCAAGTCCTATCACCCCAGTAACGAGGGCTCGACCGCCCAGGCGGTGCAGTACCTGGCGTCGTCACCCGCAGCTCAGGCGGCTGCACGGTGATTTCACTCTCGAGGGTCAAGGACGTCATCTCCGGGCACGACGGGTTGCCGCGTTTTCCGGCGCCACCCGATTTGTCCGGAAAGAACCGTCCCGACCGTGCCATGCGCATCACGGAGTTATTGGCGGACAAGTACCTTCGGGTGTTGACGGCCTACGACTACAACCCCGAGATCGCTGGCCACAACCCCGACACGGCCATGAACATGGTGGTCAGTACGCGTGAGGTGGTGGCGACCGACGAGAACGTCGTTCGCCTGCGCTTCGAATCCGCGGACGGCTCACCGATTCCGCCGTGGCATCCGGGTTCGCACCTGGACTTCCATCTACCTTCGGGTCTGCGGCGTCAGTATTCGCTGTGCGGCGACCCTGCCGACCGCACGGGGTACAGCGTCGCGGTGCGCCGGATCCCCGACGGCGGTGGCGGTTCCATCGAGATGCACGCTCTCCAGCCCGGTGAGCACGTCACGGTACGCGGACCACGCAACGGCTTCCCGTTTGTCGGAGAAGGCAGCGCGTTGTTCGTCGCCGGCGGCATCGGTATCACGCCGATCATCGCAATGGTCCGTGCGGCAAGAGAATTGGGGATGGACTGGTACTTCGTGTACTCGGGCCGCTCCCGTGAATCCATGCCGTTCCTCGACGAGATCGCAACCTGGGAACCCGAGCGTGTCTTCGTGCGCCCGGACGACGAGTTCGGATTGCCCACCACCACAGACCTTCTCGGACGAGCGCCGGTCGGCGGCGCCGTGTACTGCTGTGGCCCGACGCCGATGCTCGATGCCGTCCGCCGCGGTTTCCGCGATACACCCTCCACCGCTTTGCATTTCGAGCGGTTCGGGGCTCCGCCGGTGATCGACGGCAAGGAATTCGAAGTGCAGCTTGTCAATTCGGGACAGGTGCTCACCGTGCCCACCGACGAGTCCGCGCTCGACGTCATCAAGAAGGCATTGCCCGGTGTCGGGTACTCGTGTCAGCAGGGTTTCTGCGGAACCTGTCGTGTGAAGGTGCTCGCGGGTAAACCCGATCACCGCGAAAGGCGTCTGACCGACACCGAACAGGAAACGGAGATGCTCATCTGCGTATCCCGTTCCGACGGTGGACGTCTCGTTCTCGATCTCTAGATATTTCCCGACTCCGAAGGGTTCGACAATGTCGAAGCACTCTCCTGTCCATGCCGTGACCGCGCGTCGCGTGACCAACGGTTCCGTCAGCCTGGCCGTGTTCGAGCAGGGCAAGGCGGACGGCGAGACCATCGTCCTGGTGCATGGTTGGCCCGACACCCATGAACTGTGGAACCGCATCGTGCCTTTGCTGGCAGACGACTTCCGCGTCGTCAGCTACGACAGCCGCGGGGCCGGTGAGAGCACAATCCCCTCGAGGGTGCAGGACTACCAACTGAGCGCACTGGCCGGCGATCTTTTTGCCGTCATCGACGCGGTCAGCCCGGGCAAGCCGGTGCACGTCCTCGCGCACGACTGGGGATCCGTCGAAACGTGGGAAGCGGTCTGCGAGCCGGGTGCCGAAGAGAAGATCGCGTCGTTCTCGTCCATCTCGGGCCCCAATCTCGATCATCTCGGCAAGTGGATCCGGGCGAGCGCGTCCAAGCGTCGTTTCCTCGGCCCGGCGGCGCAGGGAATTGCGTCGGCCTACACCGTTCTGTTCCAGATTCCCGGCCTGTGCACCCTTCCGTTGCGTCTGTGGTTCTCCAAGCACTGGCCGGCGTTTCTGGGCTTCTTCGACGGTCTGGACCCCCGTGTGGTCAACACCGCGCCCACCATCGCCGACGACATGGTGAACGGACTCAAGCTTTATCGCGCGAACATCCGGCCGTCTCTCGGCAAGCCACGGGATCGGTACACGGACGTGCCTGTTCAGCTCATTCTGAACAAGTACGACAAAGCCGTTCGTCCGGTGGGATACGAAGACACCGAAAAATGGGTCTCCGACCTGCAGCGACGTGAAATTGCCGCGGGACACTGGTCGCCGTTTTCACATCCGGGTGAGGTTGCCGAACATGCGCGGGCATTTATCGCGAGCCTGAGAGAGCGTCGCTCGGAGAAGCAAAGTTCCTAGCGTTTCACCTTCCGGGGATCGTAAAAATTCGTCTGCGGCGCAGCCAGGGGTGTCATTGGCCGCTTCTAGTCGGTGCTTACCAGTAAGATGGTCAACGGTAACTAGCGGCAACATTCTCGAACCCGCTCCGACGACACCCGCAAGGGCTTGCTGACGGCTGCGCTCGAGTATTGACGGAGAAGGAGAGCTACCCACCCGTGGCTGCCCAGAAGTCAGATACAAGCACTTCCAGCAAGGACTACAACGCGTCGTCCATCACCGTCCTCGAAGGACTCGAGGCGGTACGTAAGCGTCCAGGCATGTACATCGGTTCCACCGGTGAACGCGGCCTGCACCACCTCATTTGGGAGGTCGTCGACAACTCGGTCGACGAGGCGATGGCCGGACACGCCACCAAGGTCGAGGTCACCCTCCTCGAAGACGGCGGAATCCGCGTCATCGACGACGGCCGTGGCATCCCGGTCGGCATGCACGCCTCCGGAGTCCCCACCGTCGAGGTCGTGCTGACCCAGCTGCACGCCGGCGGCAAGTTCGACTCCGACTCCTACGCCGTCTCAGGTGGTCTGCACGGCGTCGGTATCTCGGTGGTCAACGCGCTCTCCACCCGGCTCGACGTCGACATCAAGGTCGACGGCTACCGGTGGCAGCAGACGTACACCGATTCCAAGCCGGGAGAGCTCGTACAGGGCGACCCGACGAAGGAAACCGGCACCACCGTCAGTTTCTGGGCCGATCCCGAGATCTTCGAGACCACCCGCTACAACTTCGAGACCGTTGCGCGTCGTCTGCAGGAAATGGCCTTCCTCAACAAGGGCCTGACCATCACGCTGACCGACGAGCGCGCCGAGGTCATCGACGACGAAGCTGCCGAGGTGGCCGAGGCTCCCAAGTCTGCTGCCGAAGAAGCCGAAGAAGCTGCTCAGGCAGCGCCGCGTAAGTCCAAGACTCGCATCTACCACTACCCCGGTGGACTCGAGGACTACGTCCGGCACATCAACAAGAGCAAGACCCCGATCCACAACTCGGTCGTCGGATTCACCGCCAAGGGCACCGGCCACGAGCTCGAGGTCGCAATGCAGTGGAACTCCGGCTACTCGGAGTCCGTGCACACCTTCGCCAACACCATCAACACCCACGAGGGTGGTACCCACGAAGAGGGCTTCCGCGCCGCACTGACCGCAACGGTCAACAAGTACGCGCTCGAAAAGAAGCTGCTCAAGGACAAAGATCCCAAGCTCACCGGTGACGACATCCGTGAAGGACTCGCGGCCATCATCTCGGTGAAGGTCGGTGAACCCCAGTTCGAGGGTCAGACCAAGACCAAGCTCGGCAATACCGAGGTCAAGTCCTTCGTGCAGAAGGCGTGCAACGAGCACCTCGCGCACTGGTTCGAGGCGAACCCGGCCGACGCGAAAACCATTGTGAACAAGGCTGTTTCGTCGGCGCAGGCCCGCGTCGCCGCACGTAAGGCGCGTGAGCTGGTCCGCCGTAAGAGCGCGACCGACCTCGGTGGCCTGCCAGGCAAGCTCGCCGATTGCCGCTCCAACGATCCGGAGAAGTCCGAGATCTACATCGTGGAGGGCGACTCCGCAGGCGGCTCGGCCAAGTCCGGCCGAGACTCGATGTACCAGGCGATCCTCCCGCTCCGCGGAAAGATCATCAACGTCGAGAAGGCGCGTATCGATCGCGTCCTCAAGAACACCGAAGTCCAGTCGATCATCACCGCGTTCGGCACGGGCATCCACGACGAGTTCGACATCGCCAAGCTGCGCTATCACAAGATCGTGCTCATGGCCGACGCCGACGTCGACGGTCAGCACATCGCAACGCTGCTGCTCACGCTGCTGTTCCGCTTCATGCGGCCGCTCGTCGAGCACGGCAAGGTCTACCTCGCGCAGCCGCCGCTGTACAAGCTCAAGTGGCAGAAGGGTGCGCAGCCGGAATTCGCGTACTCCGACCGCGAGCGCGACGCGATGGTCAAGGCCGGCCTCGAGTCCGGCAAGAAGATCAACAAGGACGACGGCATCCAGCGCTACAAAGGCCTCGGCGAGATGAACGCCAAGGAGCTGTGGGAAACCACGATGGACCCGACGGTGCGCGTTCTGCGTCTCGTCACGCTCGACGACGCGGCTGCTGCCGACGAGCTGTTCAGCGTGCTGATGGGCGAAGACGTCGAAGCACGACGCAGCTTCATCACCCGCAATGCCCGGGACGTTCGTTTCCTCGACGTGTAGGCCTGCGGCCCTGTGCGTGGTTGAGGAGTCCCCGGGCTCCTTTTCCGCGCACAGGGGCTTGCCCCCTCTTTTAAGAAAGTGAGCTCATGACCGACACCACGTTGCCACCGGACGGTCCGCAACACGACCGGATCGAACCGGTCGACATCCAGCAGGAAATGCAGAACAGCTACATCGACTACGCCATGAGCGTCATCGTCGGTCGCGCTCTGCCGGATGTCCGCGACGGACTCAAGCCGGTGCACCGCCGCGTGCTCTACGCGATGTACGACAACGGATATCGCCCCGACCGCGGATACGTGAAGTCTGCCCGACCGGTCGCCGAGACCATGGGTAACTACCACCCCCACGGCGACTCCTCGATCTATGACACGTTGGTCCGTATGGCCCAGCCGTGGTCGCTGCGTTACCCGCTCGTCGACGGTCAGGGAAACTTCGGATCCCGCGGCAACGACGGCGCAGCCGCCATGCGTTACACCGAGTGCAGGCTCACGCCGCTCGCGATGGAAATGCTGCGCGAAATCGACCACGAGACAGTCGATTTCACCCCGAACTACGACGGCAAGACGCAGGAACCGACGGTTCTGCCCAGCCGAATCCCGAACCTGCTGATCAACGGTTCCAACGGCATCGCCGTCGGTATGGCCACCAACATTCCGCCGCACAACCTGCGTGAAGTTGCCGAGGCCATCTACTGGGCGCTCGACAACTTCGAAGCGGACGAGGAAGCCACCCTCGCGGCCGTCATGGAGCGCATCAAGGGACCCGACTTCCCCACGCACGGGCTCATCGTCGGTGGACAGGGCATCCAGGACGCCTACACCACCGGCCGTGGCTCCGTTCGTATGCGCGGCGTCGTCGAGATCGAAGAAGATGCCAAGGGCCGCACCACGATCGTCATCACCGAGCTGCCCTACCAGGTCAACCCGGACAACCTGATCACCTCCATCGCGGAGCAGGTTCGTGACGCCAAGATCGGTGGCATCTCCGACATCCACGACGAGTCCTCGGACCGCGTCGGCATGCGCATCGTCGTCACCGTCAAGCGTGACGCCGTTGCCAAGGTCGTGCTGAACAACCTTTACAAGCACACCCAGCTGCAGACCAGCTTCGGCTGCAACATGCTCTCCATCGTCGACGGAGTGCCGCGCACGCTGCGCCTCGACCAGATGATCCGTCTGTACACGGCGCATCAGCTCGAGGTCATCGTTCGTCGTACCAGGTACCTGCTTCGCAAGGCACAGGAGCGCGCCCACATCCTGCGCGGTCTGGTCAAGGCCCTCGACGCTCTGGACGAGGTCATCGCCTTGATCCGTGCGTCGCAGACCGTCGACATCGCTCGCGCCGGATTGATGGAACTCCTCGACGTCGACGAGATCCAGGCCGACGCCATCCTCGGCATGCAGCTGCGTCGTCTGGCCGCCCTCGAGCGTCAGAAGATCGTCGACGAGTTGGCCGAGATCGAACTCGAAATCGCGGACCTCGAAGACATTCTGGCTCGCCCGGAGCGTCAGCGCGCGATCGTTCGTGACGAGCTCAAGGAAATCGTCGACAAGTACGGCGACGACCGTCGTACCCGCATCATCGCCGCCGACGGAGACGTCAACGACGAGGATCTGATCGCCCGCGAAGACGTCGTCGTCACGATCACCGAGACCGGTTACGCCAAGCGCACCAAGACCGACCTGTACCGCTCGCAGAAGCGCGGCGGCAAGGGTGTTCAGGGTGCCGGCCTCAAGCAGGACGACATCGTCTCGCACTTCTTCGTCACGTCGACGCACGACTGGCTGCTGTTCTTCACCACGAAGGGCCGCGTCTACCGCGCCAAGGCTTACGAACTGCCCGAGGCGAGCCGTACCGCTCGCGGTCAGCACGTTGCCAACCTGCTGGCCTTCCAGCCGGACGAGCGCATTCAGTCCGTCATCCAGATCAAGACGTACGAAGACGCGCCCTACCTGGTGCTCGCCACTCGCAACGGTCTGGTCAAGAAGTCCAAGCTCACCGACTTCGACTCCAACCGCAGCGGTGGCATCGTCGCCATCAACCTGCGCGGTGAAGACGAACTGGTCGGCGCTGTCCTCTGCTCCGCCGAAGACGACCTCCTTCTCGTCTCGGCACAGGGCCAGTCGATCCGCTTCTCGGCCACCGACGAGGCACTGCGTCCGATGGGCCGCGCCACTTCCGGTGTCCAGGGCATGCGTTTCAACGGTGACGACGAGCTGCTCTCGCTCAACGTCGTTCGTGAAGGAACGTTCCTCCTGGTCGCCACCTCGGGCGGTTACTCCAAGCGAACCGGCATGGAGGATTACCCGGTGCAGGGTCGCGGCGGCAAGGGCGTGCTCACGATTCAGTACGACAAGAAACGTGGCACTCTGGTCGGTGCGCTCATCGTCGACGACGACGACGAGCTGTACGCGATCACCTCGGGCGGCGGCGTCATCAGGACGGCTGCCAAGCAGGTTCGTAAGGCGGGACGCCAGACCAAGGGCGTGCGTCTGATGAACCTCGGCGAAGGCGACACACTGCTCGCGATTGCGCGCAACGCCGACGAGCCCGAAGAGCTCGCTGCAGAGACCACCGACAACGCAGACAATGCCGATGGAGCTAAGGAGTCCTAGTGAGCACTCCCAACCAGCCGGGCAGTGACCAGAAGAGCGAAAGCACTTCAGGTTCGACGCCACCGAAGCCGGAGCAGGCAACTGCTCCGGCGGGGCCGCAGACCTCGAAACCTGCAGCTCCAGCGGACGGCGGACCCAAAGCTTCCGAGGCAGCTCCGGCGCCCAAGGCACCGGAGCCGCCTCGCGGCCCGTCGGCTCAGAAGCCGGCGGGTGGGGCTTCCGACGCCGCGGGTGCGGCCAAGGGTCAAGCTCCTTCCGCTCCTTCAGTGGCTCCGGCTGCGCCGGTAACTCCGGCAAAGGGTGACGGTCAGGCTCCGCCGCAACCGGTTGCCAATCAGGCTCGTGGCAGCCAGGCGCCGCCGTGGCAACGCGGACCCCAGCCGTCGGGTCAGCCGCAGGGGCAGCCAGCTCAGAACCCGGCTGCTCAGAACCCGGCGTCCAAAGCCCCGGCGTCGAAGACTCAGCCACCGCAAAGTCAGGCGCCGCAAAGTCAGGCGCCGCAAAGTCAGCCGCAGACCAACATCACGCGCCCAGCCGGCGCTGGTGCTCCTGCGGGTCGTCCGGCAGCTCCTGCCGGGGGTAAGCCGCCTGCGGGTCCGCAGCGTCCTGCAGCGGCCGGCCCGGCGCAGGGTGGTCCGGTGCAGGGTGGTCCGGCCAAAAACCCCGCGCAGGGTGGTGCGCCGAAGGGACAGCCGCAATCGGGTCGCCCCGCTGCCGGTGCACAGACGGGTCGTCCTGCCGGCAACCCGTCGGCACGTCCCGTCGTGACGGGAACGGCGGCTGCCGCAGCTACCGGTGGCGTCGCCGGCGCGGCAGCAGCCAAGGCTGTTGCACCCTCGGGCGCAAATCCCAAGGCTGCAAACGCCACAGTCGCCAATCCCACCGTCGCTAATCCGAAAGCAAAAGCCGCCGCGATCGACGGGCCGACTCGGCACATCGATCGCAAGGATCTACCGAAGGACATGCCTGACCTCTCCGAGGCCAAGCATCCGTTGCCTGCTGCGGTGAAGGGTGAGAAAACTCACGCCGTATCGGCTTCGGTCGTGGACGGTGCGCCACTGCGCGCAACGGTCCAGATCCGTCGCATCGACCCGTGGTCCACGCTCAAGATCACATCCGTGATCTCGGTGTCGCTGTTCTTCGTGTGGATGGTGGCCGTCGGACTGCTCTACGTGGTTCTCGACGGCATGGGCGTCTGGGATCGCCTGAACAACGCGTTCACCGACATCGTTGCCGACGGCGGCTCCGACGGTCTGGTGACGGCCGGCCAGGTGTTCGGCTACGCCGCGCTGATCGGCATCGCGAACATGGTGCTTTTCACGGCACTCGTCACGATCGGATCGTTCATCTACAACCTCTGCAGCGACCTGGTTGGCGGCGTAGAGGTAACTCTCGCCGACCGCGACTGACCTGCGAAAACATTGCTCCGCCGGGCCCGTTTTGGTGTCAGCGGCCCGGTGGGGTAATCTTTGGAATCGGTTCAGGGGCCTATAGCTCAGGTGGTTAGAGCGCTTTACTGATAATGAAGAGGTCGGAGGTTCAAGTCCTCCTAGGCCCACTCCCATGTGCCGAAGAAGGGTTGCTGGAATGAAGGTTTTCCTGCTTGTCGGGGCCGGAATTCTGGTAGCTCTCGGGGTCACCAAGCTGATCAAAAGTCAGCGCGGAGACAAGGTTTGGCACGATTTGGAAACAGGATAGAACCTAGGTACTCTGACTCCGGTCAGAAAACCGAACGGGGCCTTAGCTCAGTTGGTAGAGCGCTGCCTTTGCAAGGCAGATGTCAGGAGTTCGAATCTCCTAGGCTCCACAGTAAGAAAACACCCTCCCGGGATCCGGGAGGGTGTTTTTGTATGCCGATGTACCCGATCTCTGCTCGCCCCGGCCGGTGCCCGACTTGTGTGGTTCCACCCCACCCCTTCTTGAGCGAACGGCACTTTCGGCGCACTGGAGGCGATGAACATGCCGTTCGCTCGGAGTGGGGTGGCCGGAACCGCGCCCACTATGGACCGTTCGTCCCGAATTCTCCGGAAAGTCTAGTGGTCATAACCAGCCGGGCGTAGCGTGAGGAGAACCCAATTTCAGGAGGTTCGTAGTGCTTCACAACGACATTCCCAGCCACGGTGAAATTGCCGCACTCGCGGAGGTGGAGGGGCCCAGCTGCATCACCATCGTTACTCCGACTGAAGATGCGCCGCAGGATTACGACAAAGCGCGCATAGCCTTCAAGGACCAGGTCCGCTCGGCACTCGCATCGGTGGAGGATCCGGCCGAGCGCAAGCAGTTCGAGGCCGAATACGCAGAGCTCGACGACGACGACGATTTCTGGCGCTTCCAGTCGCGCTCATTGGTCACGTACGCGACGCCGGAGCGTCTGGTGACCTTCCGCCTCCCCAACCGTCTGCAGGCGCTCGAAACGGTCAGCGATCGGTTTCATCTCAAGCCACTGCTCCGTTCGGTGACGTTCCCCCAGACGGCGTTTGTTCTCGCTCTGGCAGAGGGTTCGGTGCGACTGATCGAGATCGCTGCCGATCAGCCGGCCGACGAGGTCCGTGTTCAGGGAATGCCGAAGAATGCTGCGGATCACGCGGGCAAGTCGTCGATCAACAGCCGAACCGAAGCGGGTCGGTTGTCGGGGTCGGACAGCCGAAAGTTGCGCGTCAATCAGTACGCCCGCGCAGTCGATCACGAGGTCCGCGGTGTGCTCGCCGGCCGTGACGTCCCCTTGATTCTGGCCGCTGCGGAACCCATCGCGTCGGTGTATCGCTCCGTGAATTCGTACCGCCACCTGGTCGACAAAACCGTCGAGGGAAACCCGGAAGCCTTGTCGACGCAGGAAGTGGCGGACGGTTCGCGTCCGGCGCTCGACGACTTCCATGCCGAGCAGCTGGCGGCGGTGCGGGACACCTTCAATGTGCGCACGGAACAGGGACGCACTCAGACGGACGTCGCCGACGTGGCAACAGCCGCGACGTACGGACAGGTCGACACCGTTTTCATCGACATAGATTCCGTCGTACCCGGAAGTCTCGATCCCCAGACGGGCGCTCTCACGACCGGTGAGTCGACCAACGGAAGCACCTACGGGGTCGTCGACGAGATCGCTCGTCGTGCGCTCCTGACGGGTGCGCGGGTGCTCGCTGTTCGCGCGGAGGACATTCCGGGCGGCGGCGCAGTTGCCGCGATTTTGCGCTTCGCCCCGTAAACAGACTGGACGCGTGTGCGCCTCGTGACCTGATTCGGGCACGGGGCGCATACGATTCCGGCATGAAACGTGTGTGGGAACGGCTGCGCCTCTACTGCAAGACGCTGCACCCGGTCGGGCTTGCCTTTGCTCTGGTCTTCTTCACCTGGTCGATGAGTCCGTCCCTGTTGCCGCGCGCGTGGTACCTGCAGGGCATTGCGACGGGCATCTCGCTCGCCATGGGATACGGCGTCGGCGTAACGGTTGCCTGGATGATCCGCAAGTGCGGCGTCGAACCGCAGTGGTCGGACCGCACCAAGAAGATCGGCTGGCGAATCCTGTTGGTCGCGGCCGTCATTCTGGTGCCGACGTTCTTGGTCCTCGGTTCGTGGTGGCAGCAGATCGTTCGCGATCTCGTGGAAGCTCCACGCACCAATCAAGCGAATTATCTTCTGGTGCTGATGATTTCGCTCGGAATCTGGTTCATCCTGCTCGAGGCAGGCCGTGGTCTTCGGTTCACCACCAACAAGCTCACCGCCGTCGCACTACGGTTCGTTCCCCTCGAGGCGGCGAAGGTCGGCAGCTTGATCGTCATCTTCGCCCTCGGCATCTTCATCGTGAACGGTGCGCTGTACAACGGGCTGATCGCCTTCGCGAACTGGAGTTTCTCCGGTGCGGATCACGAAACACCGGACGGCATCGAACAGCCCATGATTGCAGAGCGCAGCGGTTCGCCGATGTCCGCCGAGGCTTGGGATTCTCTCGGCCAGGAGGGGCGCACCTTCATGGGTAGCGGTCCCACTGCAGCCGAGATCTCTGCATTGACCGGACGTGAAGCGAAGCAACCGATCCGGGTGTATGCCGGACGTGAATCCTCGGACTCGATCAACGGTGTCGCACAGCGGGTCGTAGACGAGTTGGAGCGCACCGGCGGATTCGACCGCGGAACTCTCGCAGTTGTCACGACCACCGGTCGCGGTTGGGTGAACGAGGACGTCGCGTCGGCGTTCGAGTACGTCGAGGGCGGGGACACGGCGATCGCGTCGATGCAGTACTCGTTCCTTCCGAGTCCGTTGGCCTTCATCGCCGACCGTGAGACGCCGATGATCGCCGGCCGCGCACTGTTCAACGCGGTGTACGCCAAGTGGATCGACTTGCCCGTTGAGACGCGACCCGAACTGGTTGTCTTCGGTGAGAGCCTCGGCTCCTACGGTGGCCAGGCCGCATTCGCCGGCGCCCAGGACATGATGACGCGCGTCGACGGCGCACTGTGGGTCGGAACCCCCAACTTCACTGCTCAGTGGCAGGAAATCACGGACAGTCGTGACTCGGGCTCACCGGAGATTCTGCCGGTGATCGACGGTGGCCAGGCAATTCGGTTTGCCGGTGATCCGGAAGATCTGGAGCTGAAGTCGGACTGGGACGACGATCGCATCGTGTACTGGCAGCACGCCAGCGACCCGATCACGTGGTGGTCCTTCGACCTGCTGCTCAACAAGCCGGATTGGCTCAAGGAACCGCTGGGTCGCGACGTGGATCCGGGAATGACATGGGTTCCTCTCGTGACCTTCTGGCAGGTAACCCTCGACATGGTCTTCTCGGCTGACGTCCCGTCCGGGCACGGTCACAATTACGGCGAGGATGCAGCGGACATGTGGGCCAAGATCCTGCACCCCGAGGCCTGGACGTCGGCTGATACCGACAAGCTTCGTGCGCTGCTGACCACCAATCTGGAGCCCACGAAGTAGTCGTAAACGGTTGTAATTCAGCCTGTTAAGGCGAAAACCTCACGAAAAAGTGTTACGTGAGGTATGTGTTACTCTGCGTTCGCTGTGTGCCAAGCCACAGCGCAAGCGAACGTGGGGAGATCGAAACGTGAAGAGCAGAGCATGGTGGGCGGCCGGGGTCTCCGTCGCGGCACTGGTCATGGGTGCTGTGACGGCCCCTGCCGCAACGGCGGGGCCGGCGGATTTCTACACGCCGCCGGTCGAGCTTCCGGCAGGTGCCAACGGAGATCTCATCAAGAGTGAGCCGTCACCACTGCTGCTGAGCGTGCCCGGATCGAACGGTGCGTGGCCGGCAACCGCCACCAAGATCATGTACCGAAGCGAGGACGCCAAGGGCGCCCCCGTTGCCGTGACGGGCACCTATCTCGAACCGTCGAACCCGTGGACCGGGCAGGGGGCGCGTCCACTGGTTGCCGCAGCGGTGGGAACGCACGGGCAGGGCGATCAATGCGCTCCGTCCAAGCTGTTCAACACCGGTATCGAGTACCAGTTCCCGACGGACGTCATGGTCGGCTACGAGTCCATCTGGGTGAACACGTTGCTGCTCAACGGCATTGCCGTCGTAGTCACCGATTACGAGGGCCTCGGAACTCCGGGCGATCACACCTACGTCAACCGTGAAGCCGAAGCACACGCGGTTCTGGACTCGGTGCGAGCCGCTCAGCAACTCCCGAACACGAGCATTCCCGCCGACGGCCCCGTCGGACTGTGGGGTTACTCGCAAGGTGGTGGAGCTGTCGCTGCCGCAACGGAATTGAAGCCGTCGTACGCTCCGGAGCTTGATCTCAAGGGCACCTACGCAGGTGCACCGCCCGCCGATCTGGCGGCGACGCTGCAGCAGGTCGACGGCACGTTCCTCACCGGAGTGATCGGATACGCGCTCAACGGGATCCTTGCGCAGTACCCCGAGGTTCAGCCGCTGCTCGACGCCGAGATCAACGATCGCGGCCGACAGATGTTGGCCGCCACCAAGAACCAGTGCGTCGCCGAAAGTGGATTGCAGTTCGGCTTCCAGCAGTCGTCGAGCTTCACCAATTCCGGTGAATCACTCTCCGCAGTTCTGGCGCGTCTACCCATGGCGCAGGCAATCCTCGACGAGCAGAAGATCGGCAAGCTGACGCCGGAGTCGCCCGTGCTCATTCAGCATGGCCGCTCCGACGACATCGTTCCGTTCGGCCAGGGACAGCAACTGGCGCGAGACTGGTGCGGCAAGGGCGCGACGGTGCAGTTCTCCGTCAACGAACTGCCCCCGATCATTCCGGGACTGGCAATCAATCACGCGACGCCGTACCTGGTGGGTACCCCCGAATCCGTCGGATACATGATCGATCGCTTCAACAACGTCCCGGCACCGTCCAACTGCTGAACGTGAACATCGAAAAGCCCCGGAACACAATCTGTTCCGGGGCTTTTCGTATCTCGACTAAGCGGTCTTCTCGGCCGAGTTCTCCTCGAGGCGAGGGGGTGCGCAAGCGACCGGCGGATGCTCGCGTCGGCGGCTCTTGAAGAACACCGCGCCACCGATCACCGCAACACCGGCGATGACGAACACGGCGACGCGCTTGCGGCCGCGAGGCTTCTCGGTGCGTTCCGCGGACTTCGTGGGGATAGCCTTTGCGCGCTCGACGCCCTTCTTGGCGAGGACTTTGCCCTGACGACCCAGGAACAACCCGACCTGCCCAGCGCCGCGAGCGACCACCGCAGCGATGCGGCGAGCGTTGTCGGCTGCCTCGGACTCCTTGATGCGAGCCGCTGTCTCTTCGAGGTAGGCGGCAGTCTCGTCGAAGGTGTCCTCGACGCGGGCGCGCGCGTGATCGAAGGTGTCGGGCAACTGCGTGCTGAGGGACTCGGTCACTCGTGTCATGACTTCACTGTGCCATAACAGTGGGGCGAGGACAGGGAGACTTTTGCGGGGCGACATCCACGAGAACGCCGACAATGGCACGATGGTGGTGTGACTTCAACTCATCAGACCGCAACCGCAACGCTGCACACGAACCGCGGCGACATCAAGATCGCTCTGTTCGGCAACCATGCGCCGAAGACCGTCGAGAACTTCGTCGGCCTCGCCGACGGCTCGAAGGAGTACACCACCGCAAACGCCGCCGGCACCAAGACCGGCCCGTTCTACGACGGTGCCATCTTCCACCGCGTCATCGACGGCTTCATGATCCAGGGTGGCGACCCCACCGGAACCGGCACCGGCGGCCCGGGCTACAAGTTCGGTGACGAGTTCCACCCGGAACTGCAGTTCGACCGCTCCTACCTGCTGGCCATGGCCAACGCAGGCCCGGGAACCAACGGCTCGCAGTTCTTCATCACCACCGGCCCGACGCCGCACCTGAACCGTCGCCACACCATCTTCGGTGAGGTTCTCGACGACGATTCCAAGAAGGTTGTCGACGCTATCTCCTCCACCGCCGTCGATCGTGGCGATCGTCCGGTCGAGCCCGTCGTGATCAACAGCATCACCATCTCCTGAACAGGTAAAACAAGCAGATGACGAACCCCGGTTGGGGCGGCGGTGCGAGTGAGGGCATCCCGCCCCAACCGCGGTGCGTCCGCCATCCAGATCGACCTACCGCACTTTCCTGCAATCGTTGTGGACGACCGGCGTGCCCGGACTGTCTCCGCGAGGCGGCGGTGGGATACCAATGTGTTGACTGTGTAGCTGCCGGTCAGCGTGATGTCCGCCCCGTTCGGGGCGTCGCCGGAAACACCGTGAGCCCCACCCGTGCGGTCCCGGTCGTGACGTACACCTTGATGGGGCTCAACGTCCTGGCGTTCCTCGCCACCTTCGCGCAGTCGCGAAGCATCATGAACAATCAGGTCGGCTCGTCGATCTTCGCGAACTGGGCACTCAATCCGGGGCTCGTCGCCAGCGGTGACTGGTTCCGGCTCATCGGCTCCGGGTTCCTGCACTTCGGAATCCTGCACCTCGCGGTCAACATGTACGCCCTCTACATCCTCGGACGCGACACCGAAATCGTGATGGGCCGCTCGAGGTACATCGGCATCTACCTGGTTTCGCTTCTCGGCGGTTCCGCCTCGGTGATGGCATTCCAGCCGGTGTTCTCTTCGCTCACGGCCCTGTCCTGGACTGCTGGGGCGTCGGGAGCGATCTTCGGCATCATGGGCGCACAGGCCGTCCTTCTATTGCGTTTGCGTCGAAGCCCGGTCCCGATCATCTCGGTGATCGCGATCAATGTGATCATCAGCATTTCGCTGCCCGGGATCTCGTTCTGGGGTCACGCGGGAGGTCTGGTGGCAGGTGCTGCAACGGCCGCTGCCTTCCTGTACGCCCCACAGTGGTTGGGCGCCGGTGAGAACCGCGTGAAGGCGGTGCGGATCGGCTGGATCGCTTTTGGTGCCGTCACAGTGGTGACGTTGGGAGTCATCGTGCTCCGCGTCGTCCAACTGCGCGAACAGCTGGGAATCAGCTAGCAAGAATCCTAGGGCCCAGCCGTTCTACGGATCAGCCGCCGATGATGGACTCGCAGGCGAACGTAATCTCGAAGCTCGACGTCGCCGTCGGGTTGCCCTTGTCCCGGGCGCCGATTCCCTCGCCCGTCACCACGAAGGTACTGCCGTCCTGCTTGGCACTGGCAGATCCGCCGGGCAGGCCTGGTGCGTATCCGGCGGTGTACGGCAGACCGTTCGATCCACCCTCGCTTCCGGCGATTCCAGCAGTCTGAACCGTGCCGGATTCATCGACGATGGCCGAGACGGTCAACATGCCGTAGGTGGCATTTTCCGCGTCGAGCAGTGTCATAACTGTCGTGCCGCCGTCCTTTGCGCACTTCGTCTCGAATTTGGCGTCGAGTGTCTTCCCGCCGACGGTGGCCGAGGATGTAGCGGACGAGGCGCCGGCAGCGCTCTTGTCGGAGTTGGTCTTGTCGGAGTCGCTGCCGCAGGCGGAGGCGAATAGAGCGACCGCCGCGATGGTGGCAGCGACTGCGGTGGAGGACCGGCGGGTCATCGTGGTCCGAACCAACTTCGTCATGTTCTGTCCTTCAAGTCACGCGGTGCGTCCGCACTTGCTCTGGCTGTTTCGCCGACAACACTAGCCAGTGACTTGGTGCTCGTGGCTCTAAAACCCCAGCTCAGACGCGTTTGTCGCCTTCGACTGTTCAGGGACGTTCGTCGGGCGGCCCGGGATCATCTGCCGGATCTTTGGGAGCAATCGCACATGCAGAGACGGCTTCTGTAGAGATTGTCCACATAGGTTGGGCTCGGTCGTGCTTCTACTGTGGCTTGAGTCACTTCGTAGATAGCAACGCTGACCTTTTCCGAGGAGTACCCCTGCAATGACCTCCACCGATAGCACCACCACTGACGGTGGGGTTGCGCCGAGCGAGATCGAATCTCGCGTGGTGAAGAAGGTAGCGCGCCGGCTGATTCCCTTCCTGATCCTGCTCTATTTCGTGAACTATCTGGATCGTACGAACATCGCTTTCGCCAAGCTGACCATGAGCGCCGACCTCGGTATGACCGAGACGATGTTCGGGCTCGCATCCGGTCTCTTCTTCGTCGGCTACCTGTTGTTCGAGGTGCCGAGCAACCTGGCCCTGCACCGCTTCGGCGCCCGGCTGTGGATCGCGCGGATCATGCTCACCTGGGGCATCCTCGCCGCTGCGCTGGCATTCGTGCCCAACGTGGGCAGCCTCTATTTCCTCCGCATTCTGCTGGGAATCGCCGAGGCCGGCTTCTTCCCCGGAGTTCTTCTCTACCTGACCTTCTGGTTCCCGAAGAAGTACCGCGTACGCCTGATGGGCTTGTTCCTGCTGACACTTCCGCTCTCGTCGGCGCTCGGTGCCCCGCTCTCGGCTGCCATCATCCAGTACGGCGACGGCCTGTTCGGGTTGGCCGGATGGCGCGTGATGTACCTGATCGAGGGTCTGCCCGCCGTGATCTTGGCGTTTGTCGTCTGGTTCTACCTCACCGACCGTCCCGCCGACGCGAAGTGGTTGACCCTCGAGGAGCGCACCTGGCTGATGAAGTCGATGGCCGACGAGGAGAAAGAACTCGGCGACGCCGGTCACCAGTCGGCCGGCAAAACCCTGCGTGATCCCCGCGTCATCGGTTTCGGTCTGGTCTACTTCGGAATCACGTACGGCCTTTACGCTTTGAGCTTCTTCCTGCCCAGCATCGTCGCGGGATTCAAGCAGACGTTCAACACCGATTTCTCGCTCGTCGAGACAGGCCTGATCGTGGCCGTCCCCTACGCGATCGGCGCTGTCGCGATGGTGCTGTGGAGCCGCCATTCCGACAAGACCGGTGAACGAATGTGGCACGTTGCAGCCCCGACGCTCCTGGGCGCGGTATCCATTCCGATTGCGCTGTACCTGGATTCACCGTTCACCGTCATGATCGCGGTCTCGCTCACCGCCGTCGGCGTGCTGTGTGCACTCCCCGTATTCTGGTACCTTCCCACCACGTTCCTGACGGGTGCCAGCGCGGCCGCGGGCATCGCCATGATCAACTCGATCGGCAACGCGTCGGGCTTCGGTGCTCCGTATATCACCGGCTGGCTCACCGATGTGACCGGAAATGCCAAGGCAGGACTGTGGGTGGTGGGCGCCGTGATGCTCTGTGCCGCAATCCTTGTGGTGGCACTGGCAAAGCGATCGAGTAAGCCCGCTCAGATCTGACCGAGTTTCCCGGCACTGGCACGCAGCCGGATCAGGAGCGCAAGATCGAGCGCCTGGTCCGGCTGACGCCACTGTGTACCGATCAACCTGTCGATCGACTCGAGCCGTTGGTACAGAGTGTTGGCGTGAATCGCGAGCGCGGCGGCGGTCGCGGAGTGCTTGCAATTGTGTGACAGGTACGACGCGAGGGTGTCCAAGAGCGGAACGCCGCGTCGTTGCTCCTCCTCCAGGAGAGGGCCGAGGGCCCGCTGCGTCAGCGCTTCGAGTTCTTCGCGACCGGTGCGGCTGAGGAGAATTCGGTAGATGCCGAGTGAACTTGCCGGTTCCACGTGGGAGGCCCGACCGAGAGTCTCGAGGACGTCGACGGTGTGCTGTGCCTCGACATACGCCCGCGCCAGACCTTCCGCTCCCACCGCCGGATCGGCGATTCCGACGGTCGGGTTCTCTGCCGGCTGAACCCACGCCGCCGCAACTGCTGCCGGTGACATTCCGGGAATCAGTGCGATGACTCGTGAACCATGTTCGGCAACAACGGTTCCTGACGGGAATGCAATTTCCTCGATACTGCGACGCGCACGGTCGACGGCGTCTGCCGGGCGGGCCACCACGACGGTGTACGAGCGGTCGGGGTTGAGTCCAGCCAGGCGGAACTGACCGGTGACCTCGGCTGGCGTCGGCGCTGGCCTGGTGATCAGATCGACCAGAAATGCATCGCGTGCTCGGCGGGTAGCTTCCCTGGCCGCCCGTTCGCCTACCAGCGCAAGCGCAATGGCCGGGGCTGACCTTTCGAGTGCCAATCTCATGGCGGCGGTGGGTTCCTGGCGCGAGAGTAGGAACAGAACTCCGAGTTGGTCACCGGCACTGCGCACTTCGGTGGCGAACAGGAACTGCTCACCGACGATGAGCGTCACTTCCTGCTCACGTCGGTCGGCAGCAAGGATGTCGAAAACCCGATGAACACTCTCGCTGACCCGTTGCAGTCCCGGTGGGATCTCGGATGTTCCGGTCACGAAGAACACGGGCGAGCCCGTCGACGCCGAGGTTTCCTCCACGAGTTCGCGAACACCGCCGCCGCGCAGGACAACCTGAGTGAGCGAACGATCCCAAGTCAGTGTCTGTTCGAGAAGTGCTGTGCGCTCGGCAAGTTCGGTGTTCGCTGCGTTCACTTCCGCAACCGTCGCGCGATAGCGTTCGAGAGAGCGGGCATTCTCGATCGCCACCGAGGCATGGGCTGCGAGTGCGGACAGCAACGCAACTTCCTCGTTGCCGAATCGGCGCTCTTGACGTTTGCACGCGCACAGGGCACCCAGGATCTTGCCGTTCAAAGTCAGCGGCACAGCCAGCAGGCCGCGCATGTTCTCGGCTCGCGCTGCGTCGTCGGCCGGTCCGATGTGTGCAAACGAGGGATCGTTTCGGTAGTCGGGAGACCAAGCAGGAGAGGAGTTCTCGACCACGCGACCGATGAGGCCTTCACGGAACGGAACTGTGAGGCCGAGCAGTTGCGACGTGTACGCCCCGCTCGTGACTTCGATGATCAAGATGTCGTCATGAATGAGAGCAAGGTACGAAAGGTCGACGCCGAGTAGTCGTTTGGCCTGATCCACGATCTCCTGCAGGAGGGCGTGGTGATCGTGCATCGTGGTCAGCAGTGACGCGATGTCGTTGAGTGCCCCGAGTTCGGTGGCGCGCTGTCGGCGCTGAGCCAGGAGACTTCGTAGTTGAAGTGCCGATCGGGCTTCTCGCTCGATTTCGGCGGCGGCCTCGGGGCCTGACCCAGCGGCCAACTGATCGCGGTGTTCGATCAGTTCCTCGGTGGATGCCTCGGCCAGGAGAAGCTGTAGCCAGTTCTCGTGCATCCGCGCTCCCTTGTCAGACCAACTCGTCAGACCAACTTGTCAGGCCAACGATGAGTATGGAGAGAATGTCCATACAGTTTCCGGTTTCTCGGAGTAAATCTACATGGGGCGGTGTAGCGGCCGTCACTATCGTGGAGACATGACACTCCTCGAGGCGCTCGGCTCGCAGATCGATGCGGATCGACTGATCACCGACCCCGACATCATGGCGAGCTACATCCACGACGACGCCGAGTGGGCTCCGTACGAGATGCCGGTCGCAGTGGTCCGCCCGCGCACAGCCGAGCAGGTACAGACAGTTGTGCAGGCGTGCATCGCCCACGGTGCGCCCGTCGTCACGCGCGGAGCCGGAACCGGTCTGTCGGGTGGAGCCAACGCAGTCGCCGGCGGCGTCGTGATCGCCTTCGACGCGATGAACGCCATCAAGGAGATCAACACCCTCGAGCGTTTGGCCGTGGTCGAACCCGGAGTGGTCAACGATCACCTCCGCGACGCCTGCGCCGAGCACGGCCTCTGGTATCCACCCGATCCGGCGAGCGCACCCTGGTCGACGATCGGCGGCAACGTCGCGACCAATGCCGGCGGCCTGTGTTGCGTCAAGTACGGCGTCACCAAGGACTACGTACTGGGCATGCAGGTGGTCACCGGAACCGGTGAGCTGGTTCGGCTCGGGCGTCGAACTGCCAAGGGAGTGGCTGGGTTTGATCTCTCGGCGCTCATGGTCGGCTCCGAAGGCACTCTCGGGGTGATCACCGAGGTGACCGTCAAGCTTCGTCCTCAGCGCGATCCCGAACGCACCATCGTCGGATACTTCGACTCCATCGTTGCTGCGGGCAAGGCCGTCGAGGCCGTCGCCGCAGACGGGCTCACGCCGTCGGCCCTCGAGCTGATCGATCGGCAGTGTCTCGTTGCCGTCGACGCCTGGAAGAACATGGGCCTCTCGGCCGACGCCGAGGTTGTCCTGCTCGGCCGCATCGACACACCGGGCGAGATCGGCGACGCCGAAGCCGAACGAATGTTGGCCTGCTTCAACCGCTCCGGGGCAACCTGGAGCGCCAGATCCACCGACCAGGAGGAAGCCGACGCCCTGTTCTCCGCCCGGCGTCTGGCATACCCCGCCCTCGAGCGGCTCGGCCCGGTGCTCACCGAGGACATCTGCGTCCCCAAGGCGGCGGTCCCGGAGATGTTGGCGCGCATCGAGGCCATCTCGGCCCGGCACGACACGCACATCGCGAACATCGCGCACGCGGGTGACGGCAACCTGCACCCGCTGCTGATCACGCCACACGACGACGAAGCGGCGCGGAGGCGTGCTCAGGCCGCTTTTGCCGAGATCATCGACAATGCCCTCGAGTTGGGCGGAACCGTCACCGGTGAACACGGCGTCGGCCTACTGAAGATGGGCGGCTTGGCGCAAGAACTGTCACCGGCCGTCGTCGCGATGCATCACGCGATAAAGGGTGCACTCGACCCCCACGGAATCATGAACCCGGGCAAGGTGATCTGAAAGGCTGGCTCCGTAACCGAATCGGTTTCCGGAGTTACGCCGTCGAAATGACGAGTTCCTACGCTCGAGTTGAACCGTTTGGCCAACTCGACGTATGGAGTGATGAATGTTCTCTTCCGATTTGACGCTGGCAAGTGTTGTTCCGCGGCGCGTGGAGACGGTCGAGGCCGTCCGGGCGGCAATCGCTCTCGACGGGGCCGCGGTCTTCGGTGGCCTGCACACCGAGGAAGATGCCATTGCCCTCGCGTCGAAGTTGCTCGGTGAGAAGTGCATTCGCGTCGGCCGCCAGTTCGAGGCGAGTGCCAAGAGTCAGGATGCCGAAGCCGCTGTCGTCGACACGCAACCAGTGGACGAACGCGGCCGCAAGCGCTCGTTCGGTATCTCCGGAGAGCGGATGACCGCCCACAACGACGGTTTTGCGTTCGGCGATTACGCGCCCGACTATCTGTTTCTGTGGTGCAAGCGCCCGGCGTACCCGAGTGGCGGCGACTCGTTTCTCATCGACGCGGTCAAACTGACCCAATTGCTCGCCTTCGATCCCGCAACGGCGGAGCTGGCCGAATTCTGTTGGAGCACAGACATCGACCATTCGGAACCGAACTTCCCGCAGAACACATTCGCGCCGATCGCCCGGACGGTGCCGAGTGGACGCAACCAGGTTCGGTATCACCCATATCTCGCGCCGATCGCCGGCGAATCGGAAGAAGCGCAGTGGCCGCTGGTGAAGCAGTGGAGTGATGCCGTGATTCACGTGCGAGACAGCGGGCCGATGTTCCGTGCCGAAGCAGGCGAGATGATCTGCATCGACAACTACCGGGTGCTTCACGGCCGCGACGGGTACACCGACCCCGGCCGTGAGCTGTACTCGATCTGGGGATGGTCGAGCGACGCAGTCGCGGTGCCGCAGCAGGCTCTCGACATCGTGCAGCCGGACCTCGCGGCACTCGTCATGTAACCAGCGCTTATTTCTCGGGCGGTACCAAACCGTGAACGGCGAGCACGTCCAGAACGTCCTCCGGTGACGTGCCGAGATCCCAGCGTCCGAAGATCAACAGCTTCTCCGTGTCGGTGGGACGGTCGACGATGTCGATCTCGAGCATCGGGACGCGTCGACCGAGGCGCGGGTAGCGGACGAGACGGACCCGGTCGATCTGTTCGCGGGTGAACTCGTGGCGGGCGCGCAGGCGCTGCACCGCGATCGACTTGGTTCCCGCGTCTTCGATCACAGCCAGGCGGGGGCGCTGACGCAGGGCGAGTCCGCCCATCACGAACAGCCCGATCACCGCGAGGGCGAGCAGGAAGCGCCCGGCAGGCTCCGTGGGCGCGATTATCGAGGCGATCGCGAGGGCAATTCCGCCGCCGAACATCGCGTAGACAACACCCATCGGAGTGGCCCACGAGATCACCTCCGTGACGTTGTCACGAGGCTGTGGATGAAATTCATCCTCGAGCATGTGGATAACTTCCTAGGTTGTCCACAGGAGTTATCCACAATGGGGATGAATGACACCCATGTAATTGAATGACGGTCACGATCCGGGTCGAATCAGATACTCGCTGGTCAGCGCCATCTCATGGTCATCACAAGGCCCACAACCATGAAGCCGAAGCCGACGAGGAAGTTATAGTTTCCCAAGTCGTTCATCCACGTGATCGAATCCGCGGCCAAGTAGTACACAATCAGCCATGCCAGGCCGACAAGCATGAATCCGAGCATCACCGAGACGTACAACGTGCTCGACGGACCCATCTTCACCTTCACCGGAGTGCGGTTTGCCGGGTTGACTGTGTAGTCGTTCTTCTTACGGACCTTCGACTTGGGCATGACGTCCTCGCTCTACGGTGTGACCTGCATGTGTTACCTACACGCTAACGTAGCTGTGTCCAGTTGGTCACCGGCCGACCTGCACAATCCGGGAGGAGCCACGTGTCTTCGGGTGAATCTTCACGAACCGTCTGGCACATCGGTGTACTTGCCGTCTGCCTGGTAGCCGGTCTGATGGTCGCCACGGCGCAACGATCCGCCGAGGAGAACCAGCTCCAGGTCACCGAAAGCACCAGGCTCTCCGATCTGGTTCGCAGCGCCCAGGCCAATGCCGAAAAAGTCTCGGCCGACCGGGACGAACTTGCCGCCCAGCTCGATTCGCTGCAGCAAGACGCCGCTCGGTCCGACGCCGAAGTGGCCGCCGCGCTCGGTGACATCAAGAACATCTCCGCCGACGCGGGACTGACGGAGATGACCGGCCCGGGTGTTGTCGTCACGATGACGGACGCCCCGCGCAACGCCGACGGCAAGTATCCGGTCGACGCCACCCCGGACGACCTCGTCGTGCATCAGCAGGACGTCCAGAGCGTGCTGAACGCACTGTGGGCCGGCGGGGCCGAAGCGGTGGGCATGCAGGACCAACGGATCATCAGTACGTCGGCGCCGCGGTGCATCGGAAACACCCTCCTTCTTCACGGACGTACCTACAGCCCGCCGTACGTGATGAGTGCCATCGGCGACGTCGCGCGCCTCGAGGCGGCACTCGCCGCCGAACCGGGCATTCGGATCTACAAGCAGTACGCGACCCGCTTCGGCCTCGGGTACACGCAGGCGACGCCGTCGCAGATCACGGTCCCCGCCTATACCGGCGGATAGCACAGGCGTTTACCCTGCTCTCATGAGGATTCTCGTCGTCGACAACTACGACAGCTTTGTGTTCAACCTGGTGCAGTACCTCGGCCAGCTCGGAACCGAAGCCGTGGTCTGGCGCAACGACGATCCACAACTGACGGCCGACCTCGAAGGTGCAGTAGCGCAGTTCGACGGCATTCTCCTGAGCCCGGGCCCCGGAACTCCACAGCGCGCGGGAGCGACGATGGATCTGGTGAAGGTCTGTGCCGACACCAAGACCCCGCTGCTCGGCGTCTGTCTCGGACATCAGGCGATCGGTGCGGCCTTCGGCGGAACCGTCGACCGCGCGCCCGAACTGCTTCACGGCAAGACGAGTCTGGTTCACCACAAGGACGTCGGCGTCCTGGCCGGGCTGCCCGATCCGTTCACCGCTACCCGCTACCACTCGCTGACGGTTCTCGAGGACACCATTCCCGAGGAACTCGAGGTGACCGCACACACCGAGAGCGGCGTCGTGATGGCGATGCGTCACCGCGAACTGCCGATTCACGGCGTCCAGTTCCACCCCGAGTCCGTACTCACCCAGGGTGGACACCGGATGCTCGCGAACTGGCTCGCAGTCTGCGGTGAGGCGCCTCCGGAAGGACTCGTCGCAGCCCTCGAGGCCGAGGTCGCGTCGGCGCTCGGTGGCGCATTACCCGCAATTCTCTGACACCTGTCCACAAAAAAGTGCCTCCCGGAAATCTCCGGGAGGCACTTTTTCACTTTGCTAGCGGCCGGGGATTCCGAGCGCTCCGACACTGACGGTGATGACCGCGTCCTTGGAGATCTCCGAGCCCGGAGGCTGGGTCTGCGAGACGATCTTGCCCACCATTTCCGGGGTGAGCGTCGTGCTCTGGTTCTGCACCAGCTGCGAAGCGGTTCCCGCCCAACCGGCTGCGCGAAGCGTGCTCAACGCCTCCGACACCGTCTTGTTGGTCAGATCAGGCATCGCGACCTGGTTGCCGTTGGACACTCGTAGCGTCACGGTCGAACCCTTGGTGGCCGACGTACCGCCGGTCGGGTCGGTCGAAACAACCTGTCCCTTCGGCAGACCCGAATCGATCTCCGTGATCTGGACGACGAACCCGGCACCTTCGATGTTGGGCCTCGCCACCTCTTCACGCTGACCGGTGACATCCGGGACACGAACCTGCTCCGGACCGGTGCCGACGGTGATCGAGACCGCGGAATCGAGAACAACCGACACTCCGACGGCAGGATCCTGATTGACGATCTTGTCGACCTCGGCGACGGTCGATGCCGCCTTGCCGATGGTCGGATCAAGTCGGAGTCCGACGGAGTTGAGCTTCTTCTCCGCGTCGTCCTGGCTCAGCCCGGTCAGGCGTGGGATCGCGACCTGCTCGGGTCCGGTGGACACGTCGATGGTGACGGTGCTGCCCTTCTCGATACGCACCCCGGCAACCGGACGCGTCGTGATGACGTTTCCGGCGGCGATCACCTTGTCCGTCTTCTGCTGACGCTCCACCTGGAATCCGGCGTTTGTCAGCGTCGCCTCGGCGACGTCGGCGGGTTGGTTGGTCAGGTCACCCGGAACGGTCACCATCTCGACCTTCGGCGAGTTCACCCGAATGAGGAAGAACGTCACCAGACCGATCACCAGAAGCGCCGCGATGCCCATCAGGGCGTAGCGTCCGCCCTTCTTCTTGGCAGGCGGCTCGGCGGCGCGAGTTGTCCTCGCAGCAACCGGCTCGACCGGATCGGGAGCAGTGCGGTAGTTCCCGGTGTCGGAGCCGACGGCGCCGAGGATGGTGGTGCGGTCCTCGTCGTTCATCACCATCGGAGCACTCGGACGCTGACCGCCCAGGACACGTACCAAGTCGCTGCGCATGTCGCCGGCGCTCTGGTAGCGGTTGGCCGGGTTCTTGCTCATCGCCTTGAGAATGATCGAATCCAGCTCGCGCGGAATGTCGGGATTGATCTCCGACGGCGTCTGCGGATCTTCACGAACATGCTGGTACGCCACGGCGACCGGTGAATCACCCTTGAACGGCGGCTCGCCCGTCAGAATCTCGAACAGCACACAACCGAGCGAGTACACGTCCGAACGCGCGTCCACCTGCTCACCTCGCGCCTGCTCCGGCGAGAGGTACTGAGCGGTGCCGATCACGGCGGCCGTCTGCGTCATCGGGCTCGACGCGTCGGAAATGGCACGGGCGATACCGAAGTCCATCACCTTCACGGCGCCGGCACGGTTGATCATGATGTTGGCGGGCTTGACGTCGCGGTGCACGATGCCGTTGCGGTGGCTGAAGTCCAAAGCGGCACAGACGTCCGCGATCACTTCCATCGCCTTGCGCGGAGCCATCGGCCCGGTGCTGCGCACGATGTCACGCAACGTGTCGCCGTCGACGTACTCCATGACGATGTACGGCAGCGGCCCGGCGTCGGTCTCGGCTTCACCGGTGTCGTAGACGGCCACGATCGCCGGATGGTTCAGCGCGGCAGCGTTCTGCGCCTCACGACGGAACCGCAAGTAGAACGTGGGATCGCGCGCGAGGTCTGCACGCAGCACCTTGATCGCGACGTCGCGGCTGAGTCGGAGGTCGCGCGCCAGGTGAACCTCGGACATTCCGCCGAAGCCGAGAATCTCACCCAGCTCGTAGCGGGAGGAGAGATTGCGGGGTGTCGTCATTGGTCTTGTCCTAGCGGTTCTTCAGCGTCTCCGGGATCCGCCAACGGCTCAGTGGTCGTTGTGGTCGTCGTTGTCGTCGTGGTGGTGGTTGTGGTCGTCGGAGTTGTTGTTGTCGTGGTCGGCGTGGTCGTTGTGGTTGTCGGCTCGGTCGTGGTTGTCGTCGGCCGAGTCGTCGTTGTTGTCGGCTCGGTGGTCGTCGTCGTGGGCCGAGTCGTCGTGGTGGTGGGCTTGGTCGTCGTGGTGGTCGGCAACGTCGTGGATGTGACGACGGGCGGCGTCGGGTCGCTCGGACCGTCGGTCGCGATCCAGACTCCGCCGATGATCAACGCCAACAAGATCAATCCGCCGCCGGCCCATGCCACGGCCTTTTGCCCACTGGTCATTCCGCCGGCTGCCGCGTCGTCCGCAACAGCTGCGCCCGTCACCGGGCCCGCGTACGTCGGCGGCATGACCTGCGTGGCACCCGTTGCCGGCAACGCGCTCGCGGCACCGGTGGCGAGCAGACCGGGCGGCGGTGGACGCCTTCCTGCCCGAACGGCTGCAACGGCGTCGGCGAACTCGCCGCCACTGGCGTAGCGGCCGGCCGGATCCTTGGTCAACGTGATGTCGATGAGCTCGCGGATGTTCGGCGGCAGGTCGGCCGGCATCGGCGCCGGGGTTTCCTGCACGTGCTTCATCGCGACGGTCAGCGCGCCGTCACCGGTGAACGGGCGTCGACCCGAAAGTGCTTCGTATCCGACGATTCCCAGCGAGTACACGTCACTCGCCGCGGTCGCGTCCTGACCGAGAGCCTGCTCGGGCGCGATGTACTGGGCGGTGCCCATCACCATTCCCGTGCGCGTGACAGGTGAGTTCTCGACGGCCTTGGCGATGCCGAAGTCCGTGATCTTCACCTGGCCAGTAGGCGTGATGAGGATATTGCCCGGCTTCACGTCGCGGTGCACGACACCGGCGTCATGTGCGACCTGCAGGGCGCGGCCGGTCTGCTCGAGCATGTCGAGGGCATGCGGAACCGCCAGGCGGCCGACGCGTGCCAGGACGGCGTTGAGCGGTTCACCGTTGACGAGTTCCATCACCAGATACGCCGTGGAATCGCCCGAGCTGTCACGGGTCTCGCCGTAGTCGTAGATTCCGGCGATACCGGGATGGTTGAGCTGCGCGGTGGTGCGGGCCTCGAAGCGGAAGCGCTCCAAGAACTCCGGATCGGAAGAGAACTCGGACTTGAGTACCTTGACGGCGACGCGACGGTTGAGCCGGGAGTCGGTGGCTTCCCACACCTGACCCATCCCACCGGTGGCGATGAGACGGATCAATCGGTAACGATCGGCGATCAAAGCGCCGTTGTTCAACGCCACGGTTCAGCCCCCTTGGATTCCGGCTGCGATGACTGCACGACCGATCGGCGCAGCAACCGAGCCACCGGTAGCGGCAAGTCCGCGGTCACCACCGTTCTCGACGATGACGGCCACGGCGACCGTCGGATTCTGCGCCGGTGCAAAAGCGATGTACCAGGCGTGCGGCGGAGTTTCCCGCGGATTCACGCCGTGCTCGGCGGTACCGGTCTTGGACGCGATCTGAACGCCGGGGATCTTGCCGTCGCCGCCGGTGAAGTTCTCCGAGCCGATCATCAGATCGGTCAGCGTGGCCGCAACTGCCGGCGAGATCGCCTGACCCATCGACACCGGTGACGGCGTACTGAGATCGGTCAGATCGGGTGCCTGCAACTGGGAGATCAGGTTGGGCTGCATCCGCACACCACCGTTGGCGACGGTAGCGGCGATCACTGCGTTCTCGAGCGGGGTCACCGCGACGTCGCGCTGGCCGATGCTGGTCTGGCCGAGGGCCGCGTCGTCGGAGATGTCGCCGACGGTGCTGTCTGCGACCGGCAGCGGGATCGCGGGAGTGTTGGGCCCGATGCCGAAAGCGCTGGCCTCGTCCTTGATGGCGTCGGCGCCGTCCTTGATGCCCAGTTCGACGAAAGCGGTGTTGCACGAGCGCGCGAAAGCGTCGCGCAACGACGCCGTCGGGTTGGGGCCGCACGTGCTGCCGTTGTAGTTCTCGAGGGTCGTGCTGGTGCCGGGCAGCGTGATCTGCGGCGCCGCGGTCAGCTGGTCGTCCGGCGTCGCACCGTTGCCAAGAGCTGCAGCCGTGGTGAGCACCTTGAACGTCGAACCGGGCGGGTAGGTCTGCGAGATAGCGCGGTTGACCAACGGATCGTTGGGATCGGCATTGAGCTCGTCCCACGCCTTGGTGGTTTCGGCGCCGTCGTGGCTGGCAAGCAGGTTCGGGTCGTAGCTCGGAGTGCTGACCATCGTCAGGATGCGTCCGGTGCTCGGCTCGATCGCGACGACGGAACCGGTGTAACCCTTGCTGGTCAGCTGGTCGTACGCCACCTGCTGCATGGCCGGATTGAGCGTCGTGACGACGTTGCCGCCGCGCGGATCGCGTCCGGACACCAGGTCGAAGAAGCGCTGACTGAACAACCGGTTGTCCGAGCCGTTGAGAATCGGATCTTCGGTGCGCTCGAGGCCGGCGCTGCCGTACTGCATCGAGTAGAAGCCCGTGACCGGTGCGTACGGGTACGGATTCGGATACTCGCGCAGGTACTTGTACCGGTCGTCGGTGGCGCGGGAGGCGGCAAGCACCTGACCGGAAGCCGAGATCTGACCTCGCTGGCGTGAGTACTCGTCGAGCAGCACCCGCGAGTTGCGCGGGTCGGCTCGCAGGTCGTCAGCTTTGATGACCTGTACGTACGTGGCGTTGGCGAGGAGCGCGACGACCATCACCATGACGGCCATCGCGACGCGGCGCAGTGGAGTGTTCATACGCGCGGCATCATCTCGGTATTGGCGTCAGCGATTGGGGGCGGACCTTTCTTCTTCGTCACTACCGGCGCACGAGCCGCGTCCGAGATCCGGACGAGGATGGCCAGCAGTAGGTAATTCGCGAGCAGCGACGAGCCGCCGTACGACATGAACGGTGTAGTCAGACCCGTCAGCGGGATCAGCTTGGTGACGCCGCCGACGACGACGAAGATCTGGATCGCGATGGTGAACGACAGACCGGCGGCGAGCAGTTTGCCGAAGCTGTCGCGCACTGCCAACGCCGTACGCAGGCCGCGGACGATGAGAAGCAAGAACAGCATCAGCACAGCGGCCAGGCCGATCAAGCCGAGCTCTTCGCCGATGGTCGCGATGATGAAGTCCGTCTTCGCGAACGGCACCTGGTTGGGTCGACCACTGCCCAGACCTGTTCCGGCGATACCGCCGGTGGCCAGGCCGAACAGCGATTGCGAGATCTGATACCCGGTGTTGGCGTAGTCGCCGAGCGGGTCCAGCCAGGTGTCGACGCGCACGCGCACGTGTCCGAACATCTTGTAGGCGAAGAAGAATCCGATGGCGAGCAGTCCGCCGCCGATCACCAGCCAGCCCACACGTTCGGTCGCGATGTAGAGCATCACCAGCACGGTGCTGAAGAGCAGCAACGACGTACCGAGGTCGGTTTCGAAGACGAGAACGCCCACTGAGACGATCCAGGCGAGCAGGATCGGACCGAGGTCGCGGGCACGCGGAAAGTCCATGCCCAGGAAGTGTTTACCGGCCGAGGTGAACAGGTCGCGCTTGGCGACGAGCACCGACGCGAAGAAGATGATGAGCAGGATCTTCGCGAACTCACCTGGCTGAATGCTGAATCCAGGCAGGCGAATCCAGATTTTTGCGCCGTTCACGCTCGAGAACTTCGCCGGCAGGATCGCGGGAATCGCCAGGAACACCAGGCCTGCGAGGCCGAGTGTGTAGCTGAACCGCGCCATCAGGCGGTAGTCCTTCAAGAACACGAGCAGCAACACGAAACCGGTGATCGCCAGTGCAGTCCACATGACCTGCTGGTTCGCATCCGGTGACGGTGCTTCGACGCCGTTGTAGAGCGCTGTCTGTTCGTCGGCGAGGTCGAGTCGGTGGATGAGCACCAACCCGAGGCCGTTGAGCAGGGCGACGATCGGCAGTAGCAGTGGATCTGCGTACGGCGCATACCGCCGAATTGCCAAGTGCGCGATCAGGAACAGGCCCGTGTACGCGAGCGCGTACTTAGCCAGATCGAGAGTGATCTTCTGTTCCTGGCTCGCTTCGACGAGCAGAAGCGAGACCGTCGTGATAATGACGGCGAAGCCCAGGAGCAGTAGCTCCATGTTTCGACGGGTCGACTGGACCGGCGCCGGGGCAAAACCTCCGGGCGGACTCGGAAAAGCCGTCCCCGCAGCTGCGTTGGACGACATCAGTTGACCGTCCTGCAAGTCTGACCGGGAACTTCGGTCGGCGTAGGCGTAGTCGTGGGTGCTGCCGTCGTCGGCGTAGCAGGCTCCGCGGGCGGTGCGGGGGGCGGCGTGGTCTCCGGTGCCGGCGGGGGAGTGGGCGTGGCCGTCGTCGTCGGGACCGGCTCACAACGAGGCAGCAGATCGCCGCCGATGAGACGGATCATCTGGCTCTGCGCATCTTCACGCTTGCCGGACGGCAGCCCGGCGCGCACCTGCTCCTGCGCAGACGGCTGCAGATCCGTCACCTCGAGGATGTTGCAGTTGCTGGGAATCGCGTCGGGGGAGACGAGGGTCAGGACGTCGTCGTCGCCGACGCAACCCACCAGATCCGCGTCTTGCAGCGAGTAGCCGAGCACCGAACCGGGGATTCCGCGCAGCACCGTCACGCGGCCGTTGTCTTCGCCGACGTAGTAGTTGTTGCGGATGACGGCGCGGCCGATCACGGCGCCGACGCCGACCAGCGCGATCAGCACCACGGCGAGGACCACCCACCACAACCGGTTCCGCTTCTTCTTCGGTTCCGGTTCGGGTTGGGAGACAACTCGCTTGGGCGTCGCGCGCGGCGGACGCATGGCAGCGGCGCGGCCGGCAGCGGTGTTGGGGGGAGGGGCGTCCTCTTCCTCTTCCGTCGACGCGGCGCCCGCGACGATGGGATGCGACTGGCCGTAGTCGAGGTCGATGACATCGGCGACGACGACGGTGACGTTGTCGGGACCGCCGCTGCGCAGCGCCAATTCGATGAGACGGTCGGCGCACTGCTCCTGCGAGCCCTCGCGCATCGTGTTCTCGATGGTCTCGTCGCTGACCACGTCGGAGAGGCCGTCGGAGCAGAGCAGGTAACGATCGCCGGCGCGGGCTTCGCGCACGGTGAGCGTCGGCTCGATCTCGTTGCCGGTCAACGCCCGCATGATCAGGGATCGCTGCGGGTGCGTGTGTGCCTGTTCGGCGGTGATCCTGCCCTCGTCGACCAACGACTGCACAAAGGTGTCGTCGCGGGTGATCTGCGTCAGGTGGTCGTCGCGCAGAAGGTAGGCGCGCGAGTCGCCGATGTGCACGAGACCGAGCTTGCTGCCGGAGAAGAGGATCGCGGTGAGCGTGGTGCCCATGCCGTCGAGTTCGGGTTCTTCCTCGACGTGATCGGCGATGGAATCGTTGCCCTCGCGGGTGGCTGCCTCGAGCTTGCCGAGCAGATCCTCGCCGGGCTCGTCGTCGTCGAGATGCGCCAGGGCGGCAATCATCAACTGCGACGCGACCTCACCGGCCGCGTGGCCGCCCATACCGTCGGCCAAGGCCAGCAGACGGGCACCGGCGTACACGGAATCTTCGTTGTTGGAGCGCACGAGACCGCGGTCGCTGCGCGCCGCGTAGCGGAGAACAAGGGTCACGGGCGTAGCTCGATTACCGTCTTGCCGACGCGAACTGGGGTGCCCAGCGGGACGCGTACTGCAGTCGTGACCTTGGCGCGGTCCAGATAGGTGCCGTTGGTCGAACCGAGATCCTCGACGTACCAGTCGGCGCCGCGCTGCGAGAGCCGCGCATGGCGCGTCGACGCGTAATCGTCGGTGAGAACGAGCGTCGAATCATCGGCGCGGCCGATCATGACGGGTTGAGAACCGAGGGTGATGCGGGTACCGGCGAGGGCGCCCTGCGTGACCACCAGGTACCGAGGCACCTTCGCCTTGCCCAGCGAGGGCAGGACCTTTCCGGCGCGGGTGTACCGCGGCGGAACCCTGACCCCGGAGCCGGCATAGATGTCGGAGCGGAGAGTGCGGAGGACTGCCCAGACGAACAGCCACAGTAGGAGCAGGAAGCCCGCCCGTGTGAGTTGCAGAATCAGGCCCTGCACGGCTGTCCACCTCCTTCTATGGCTCGAGCCCCGCCGCAGCGGGGTTCGAGCATTGTCGACTGGCAGCATCATAGGGGGCTCTGGGCCCCGAAGATCACGATACTGACAGCCGCGTGACGGCGGCGCGCCGACGGACCGCCGAATGTTCGATTGTTATCGGAAAAATCCTGGCGTCCGTTTCTCAGCTCAGAGAATGCGAACCAGAATCTCCGAGTGACCTGCACGAATGATGTCGCCGTCTGCCAGCTGCCAGTCCTGGACCGGTGCACCGTTGACGGTGGTGCCGTTCGTGGATCCCAAATCGGACAGCATCGCGGTGCGGCCGTCCCAACGGATGTCGATGTGGCGACGTGAGACGCCGGTGTCCGGGAGGCGGAACTGAGCTTCCTGGCCGCGGCCGATGACATTGCTGCCGTCGCGAAGCTGGAAGTGGCGTCCGCTGCCGTCCTCGAGCTGCAGGGTTGCCGTCAGGCTCTGGGCCGTCGGTGCGTAACCGCCCTGCGGCTGGGCGTAACCCTGCTGCGGGTAGGCCTGCGTCTGCTCGAAGTTGCCGCCCTGCTCGTAGCCGGCCTGCTCGTACGGCTGCTGTGTGTACGCCTGCTGGTCGTAACCGCCCTGCTGGTAGCTCTGCTGGTCGTAGCCCGGCTGATCGTAGGACTGGCCGTTGTAGGGCTGCTGGTAACCCTGCTGGTCGTAGCCGCCCTGCTGGTAGCCCTGCTGGTCGTACCCACCCTGGTACGCCTGCTGGCCGTAGCCCTGCTGGTCGTACGGCTGCTGCTGGTAACCCTGCTGGTCGTAACCGCCGCCCTGCTGGTCATAGCCCTGCTGGTCGTAACCGGCCTGCTCGTACGGCTGCTGCTGGTTCGGGTACGCCTGCTGGTCGTAGCCACCCTGCTGCTGGTTGTAGCCCTGCTGGTCGTCGCCCGTGCGGTAACCGTCGCCGCGGTCGTAACCGTTCTGGTACGGCGCTTCCTGGCCCTGCGGAGCGGCGTAACCGCCGTCGTCGTGGGAGTACCCGTTCCGTGCCGGCTGCTGCGGTTCGGGCTGGCGACCCGCCGGTTCGCGGCTTGGTTCGTAGCCTGAGTTCTGCGTCATGGGGCCGGCTCCTGGTTGTGACGGGACTGGATTGGAAACAGGGGGAACAATCGGTGCGGGTCGCTGAGGCGGCCGTTGTGGAGGCCGCGACGAAACCTGCGGAACATGCGACGGCGGTGATGCCTGCTCGGCGTCACCATCCGGGTCGACGGTTCCGCGGGTGCGGAACTGACCGGTGTGGAGCGTAGGCGAAGGCTCGAAGGTGACCGAGATGTCGCCGTACGTCTGCCAACCCTGATCGCGGATGAAATCCTGCAGGTGTCGGCTGAAAGCTTTGGTCGTCAGTTCGCGATCAGCTGCCAGCTCTTCGTGATCGGAGTTGTTGATGGTGATCACGTAGTTGTTGGGGGCGAGAAGGATTCCGCCGCCGAGGTGCTCGACGCGGTCACGTGCCTCCTGCTGGAGCGCCGCCTCTACTTCCTGCGGCACAACACCACCACCGAAGACCCGCGCGAATGCGTCGCCGACAGCTCCTTGGAGCTTTCGTTCGAAACGCTGCACGATGCCCATCGGGCCCTCCTCTCGCCTCGCATCTACGACAGCAAAATGCTCGGCAAGTAGCGCCGGCACCGCCTTGTCGCGTGTCGTCCAAACTGCTGTACAGGTTCCACGGTACTGTCAAATGTCGCTTCGGCAGTACCTGGCCGCTGTTTCAGCATGGTATCGGTTCTGGGCTTTCGGGTGCTCGGTGTTCATCGATTCGTGCCCTGATCTGCACGAATAGAACTTTCAAAGTTTGTCGTGATAATGTTTCGGCGTTGCTCGGGCGAGTGGCGGAATGGCAGACGCGCTGGCTTCAGGTGCCAGTGTCCTTCGGGACGTGGGGGTTCAAGTCCCCCTTCGCCCACCACAAGACGAGGCCACGAACTCACAAGAGTTGGTGGCCTCGTTTTTTTGTTGTCGGCTATCTGGCCGCAGCCTGGATGAAGCTCAGAACGAAGTCCAGTGCGGTGCCCGCACACGAGTCGTTGACTGGTTGAGGGGTCGCGGCGGGCGCAGTGATCTGAGGGTTCATCATCCCTGGCGGCAGTGTGCCGGGCGGGAGATTGATGATGGCGTTGATGTCGTAGATGGTGTTGTCGGGGCCGTTGGTCACCGAGAACGAGATACTGCCGAAGTCGACGACCGGAGTGTCGGCTGATGCAGTACCCACTGCACTGCCGAAGGTGATCGCGGCAGCGAGCGCGCCGACACCGAGGGCTGCGGTGGTTCGGGACAAACGAGTGGGCGTTTCGAGTCCATTCACAGATGTGCTCCCTTTCGTGGTGACAGCATCCGTGCGCGGGATGCCAAGCAGCCAGGAGATTGCAACCACTATCGAGGAAGATAACGGACATCCACTTCATTGCGGGGTGGTTCGGCACGAAGTGCTTCGCCGTTCTGGAGCTATCGGGATGGGGGTCGCCGACTGAGCGTCGGTGCAGGACTTCGCAATGACGTGTTTGTAGTCACCGCTTTGATCGTGGTCCGATCACCATCTGCCAGCGGCTATGACGGCTAGGGCACCAGCGCCAGATTGAAGAACCGGTTGGCAAGGTCAATGGAGATCGCCTAGAGCCAATGAAGTATGTGGCTAGTTGTATGGACGCGAATATTTGTTTCACGATGCCGGCGGGGTCTCGTGGTCCATTGCGGAAATGAAGTAGGTGATTAGGGCTTTGTGGCTTTGTGGCTTTGCCGGTCATGGGGTCGTAGATATTTGCACTTTTGGCGCTGTCTCCGCGATCATCTGCAGTGGATCCGAATATCGTGGAGGAAATCTTGTACGGATGGTGGGAGACGTTCGAGCACTATTGCGTGCCAGGGTCGTCGCCGGTGGCAACGTCATCAGATCTTATGCGTATCGAGGAGCATGCCCGAACCGAGAGCAAGTACCCACGCAAGCAAAAGGTTATTGGTCGGCGAACAGGAAATGACTGGCGGATAGCCTATGTGATCCGCTCTGGCGGTCTCCACGAACAGAATGCACAGCAAGCGGCACTTTACGACAAGGCCCGCCAAGGCGGATCGCGCGGCAATCTCGCTGAGATTCCACCGCAATCGGAGACGGTGATCAATACGCTCAATCTGGACCAGACCTCTATGGAAGTTTTTGATAGTCGTGGAGCACTGATCGTGACGTGGAATCCAGATCAATGGGATTGGGGCGCTGATTATTACGACGCCATAGAACGGACCGCGATGGGCGAGAGCGTGCCGGACAGTTGGTCCACCGGTGGGCGAAAGAGCGGGGTCGATCCGGAGGACCGGGTCTTCCTGCTTCGTCAGGGGGCACACGGCCGAGGCATAGTTGCTTGTGGCTCGGTAACCAGCGAAGTTTACGAAGACGACCATTGGGATGGGTCCTCGCGCTCGGCGAACTATGTTCGAATCGAATGGTCCACTGTCCTTGCGATCGAAGATATGCTGCCGACCGCGGACCTGGAAGCAGCTATGCCGAAACAGCATTGGAGCCCTCGAGGTGGCGGAATAATCCTTACGGCGGCCGCGACGTTGGAGCTGGAAGAGTTGTGGTCGCAGCACTGTGACAGCCTTGACGTCGAATGTGAAGGTCGGCCCGGCCGCGGGGCGATACATGGACGCGAATTGGATCCGGTGCTCCGAAAGAAGATTGAGGACGCTGCACAAGATCGACTGATGGAGCACTACCGCTCACGTGGGTGGAAGATAACGGATACCCGGATTGGTAACCCATTCGATGCGACGGCGGAAAAGGACGGAAAAATCCTGTTCTTGGAAGCGAAAGGCACACAGACACTTGGCGCTGCGGTCTTGGTGACGCAGCGTGAAGTTGAGCATGCGCGAGTGCATGCTGATTCGTCGATAATGGGGATTTGGTCAGGAATCGAATTCAACGATGACGGCGATGTTGATCAGAGCTCAGGAAAATTTCGCATAATCCCCTTCGATCCGAAATCTGGCGAGTTGACTCCCGTGACGTTGAAGTGGTGTCCGAGCAACTAAGCAGCGATATATCCGAAATGTCGTCCCCATGGGGACGACATTTCGGACTTGGCCTTCAGGTCCCAGCCGGAACGTCTTCGGACAGAGCTAGGGCTTCGATCTGATTGATCGAAAGTCCCGCAGCGTTCTTCCATCCCTCTCGCCCCTGTGTACGGCGACCAATGAGTATCGCGCCGGCTCCGCCAGGAGTCTTGAAAAGATGATCCTTGACGAACACCAGTTCAGCGCCGTCGATTGTCACAACGCCGTCCGCTTGCAGAGATTCGCGAGTGCGGATAGTCCAGGAGTCCGCGTTTTCGCTCATCTCGGGTCGCCCTTTCGAACCGGCGCACACGAGCATCCCTTCCGGCGTCATGTAACCCGCAGCCTCGCATCCAGATTTGTGGAAGAAGAGTTGGTCAGCGACATTCCCTTGATCAGTCGCATCGACTGTTGCGGAAGTTCTGCGGAGCGGCTCGAGGATGGGTTCGCCCAAAGTTGCCAGTAATACCGCGATCGTTTCAAGGTATTCGAAGCAATCGGCTTCCAGTGGCTCCGGTGTATGGGGGTTCGACGCCTGATTGCCGTTCTGAAGCGCGTACCGATCGGCTTTGGAGGCCCTGTCGATCGACAACCATTCGATGTAGGCCACGTGAGTGGAGGTCCACTCGTTTGTGAGCGAAACAGCGACCATCGCCTTGGTCCAGAACTCTTTCTTAGGGGATGCCGCGTGCTGCTGAAGGCGTGCGCCGACGTTGCCCGACTGGCCGATGTATGCCTTGGGTGCCCCATCAGTGTCGTCGCCGAAGAGGTAGTAGACACCGACCTGGGAGGCTTCTCGGCGGCCCAGAAAGTCTTTCAGCAGTGGGCGAGGAACTTCGAAGACGCGGACGGTTCTGGTGGTGATGCTCGCAATCCGGATGCCGGCGGGGTTACCAGTCGGAAGGTGGATTTGGATTGTCTGCGCCCGCGCCATTGGTTGAGTTCTTTCTCTAAGTCTGTAATTCGTTGTGTCACATATCGGTTGGTCAACCTTAGTCGAACGGGGCTTGGGACGCCTCAGCCCTGAGACTTCAGCGCCGCCCGCGCCGCATTGAACCCACCCATCCCGTGGACCCCGCCGCCCGGGGGAGTTGCGGACGAGCAGAGGTACACGCCCGGGGCGCCGGTGGCATAGGGGTCGAGCCCGAACCGGGGGCGCGCGATGATCTGCCGCGCAGTGTTCGCCCCCGCGGAGATGTCGCCGCCCACATAGTTGGGGTTGTACGCCTGCATCTGCGGCACATTGCGCACGTGGACGCCCACGATCCGGTCCCGGAACCCCGGCGCAAACCGCTCGATCTGACGCGTGACTACATCGGTCGCGTCGCCCGGATAGCCATGCGGCACATGCGCATACGCCCACACGGGATGGATGTCTCCGACGGAACGGGAGGGGTCGGCCAAGAACTGCTGGCCCAACAGAATGAAGGGCTTGTCCGGCATCTGACCCTGCACGGTCTGGCGTTCGACAGCAGCAGTCTCCGAAATCGTCCCGGACAGATGCAGGGTGCCGGCCTTGCGGGCATGCGGATTCGTCCACGGCACGACGCTTCCGTCGGAATCACCACGCACGGCGTAGTCGACCTTGTAGGCGGCGGTGCCGTAGCGGAATTTGCGGTAGGCCCGGGCAATGCGGTCGGGCTGCCGGCCGTCGAGCAGACGACCGGCCGCATCGGGGGCGATGTCGAGCATGACGATGTCGTAATCGGCGATCTGGGAGTAGTTGGTGACCCAGTTCCCGGTTTCGATGGTGCCACCGAGGCTGCGCAGAATCGAGGCGAGCGCGGCTGCAATTGACCCCGAACCACCTTGTGCCACAGGCCAACCGTGAGCATGGGCTCCAGCAGTGAGCATCGAGCCGACAGCGCTGGACAGGGGAAGGGTGAGCGTCCCGAACATGTGCGCCGCGACGCCGCCGAACAGTGCCCGCGCTTGGGGGGTCTTGAACATCCGCGCGAAACCCGTCGCGGGAAGCAGAGCGCCCGTCCCGAAACGCGCGAGCAGCAGCGGGTGCTTCGGAACGTGCACGATCGGCTTGAAGACGTCCTGCACCAACTCGTCGAAGTTCTCGGCGAGGTATCCGAAGACGTCGAGCCAGCGCTTACCGTCGACACCCAGTCCGTCAGCGGTCCGGTTGATGTCGCGCCAGAGAACCCCGGCGGTGCCGTCGTCGAGTGGATGGACCAGATCGATCTCGGGCCACAGCCACGTCAGGCCATGCTTGGCGAGCCCGAATTCGCGGTCGAGTTCCTTGAAGTAGGGAGAAGCCAAGGCCGTGGGATGGAAGGCGGAGCAATCGTCGTGGACGAGTCCGTCGACTATGTATTCGCTACTGCGGGTGCCACCGCCGATCTTGTCCGCACCCTCGATGACATGGACGTCGATTCCGGCGCGGGCGAGTTCGATCGCCGCCGCGAGACCGTTGGGACCACTGCCTACCACTACTGCTGTTGTCATTTGCTCTTCGCCACCCGTCTTCTCAAGGGTGAGCCTACGGAAATTACAGCGATGGCATTCTGCGAGCAAACAATTCAGGCCTAGACCTTGGTTGATCGATCAACTTTTGTTACAGTTCGAAGCGCACTGGCCGCAGCTGATTTTTATCGCTGCGGCCAGTTGTTGCATTCATCGCCCATCGCGCCTGTTTCCTGCGGATTCGGTATCCTGTGAATCGGAACTTCTCTGCACAGACGCAGCTCCGAAATCTGTCGAGGGGCCTTCTGGCTCCCTGCATCGCCGCAGTTCAGAGCAATTATAGGGCTACCTTAGTTGCGCCCGTGCCGGGGTTCTGAATTATCGTTTTCGTTACACGGTTGACTCACAAAAGTTTCAACCGACCGAAGACTCACGTCGCCGGGTGCCAGAACGCACACCATCGCGTCTGCGCAGGGCGGCTACTTCGGTGGTACCGAACACATCGTCGTGTCGGTGCTTTGAAGGACTTGCATTGCAAGTTGATGGCCATCAGCGCTGCTGGTCGTCGGTGCATCTTTATGGCATACGAAGGCTGGGTATGAAGCAACTTCCAGGCCCCCAGGGCCTCTATCACCCGTCCAATGAGCACGACTCCTGTGGAGTCGCATTTGTTGTCGACATGCATGGTCGCCGCAGCAGGGACATCGTCGAAAAGGCGATAACCGCTCTGGTCAACCTCGAGCATCGCGGCGCTGCCGGATCAGAACCCAACACGGGTGACGGTGCGGGCATTCTGCTGCAGGTTCCCGACAAGTTCTTCCGAGCTGTCGTGGACTTCGCGCTCCCCGCCGAAGGCGCGTACGCAACCGGTATCGCATTCCTCCCGCAGGGCGATGCCGATGCACACGAGGCTGCTGCTGCAGTCGAGAAGATCGTCGTCGAAGAGGGCCTGAAGGTTCTCGGCTGGCGCGAGGTCGGAACCGACGACTCCTCGCTGGGCGCATTGGCGCGCGACGCGATGCCGACGTTCCGTCAGATCTTCATCGGCTCCGAGGGTGACAAGTACACCGGCATGGATCTCGAGCGTCGTGCATACGTGGTGCGTAAGCGCACCGAGCACGAACTCGGCTCCGAAGGCGCCGGCAAGGGTGGCCCGGGTAGCGAGACCGTGTACTTCCCCAGCCTGTCCGGCCAGACGTTCGTCTACAAGGGCATGCTCACCACCCCGCAGCTCAAGGGTTTCTACCTCGACCTGCAGGACGATCGTGTCGAGAGCGCACTGGGCCTGGTCCACTCGCGCTTTTCCACCAACACGTTCCCGTCGTGGCCGCTGGCGCACCCGTTCCGCCGGGTCGCTCACAACGGTGAGATCAACACCGTCACCGGCAACGAGAACTGGATGCGCGCTCGCGAGTCCCTGATCGACAGTGACGTCTTCGGTGGCCGCGAGAACCTGGACAAGATCTTCCCGATCTGCACCCAGGGCGCCAGTGACACCGCTCGTTTCGACGAGGTGCTCGAGATGCTGCACCTCGCCGGCCGCAGCCTGCCGCACGCAGTTCTCATGATGATCCCGGAAGCCTGGGAGAAGCACGAGAGCATGGACCCCGCTCGTCGGGCGTTCTACGAGTACCACTCGGCTCTCATGGAGCCCTGGGACGGACCGGCGTCGGTGTGCTTCACCGACGGCACCGTCATCGGCGCCGTGCTGGACCGCAACGGTCTGCGTCCGTCGCGTCTGTGGATCACCGAAGACGGCCTCGTCGTCATGGCGTCGGAGGTCGGCGTTCTGCCGATCGATCCGTCCACCGTGGTCCGCAAGGTCCGCCTCCAGCCCGGCCGCATGTTCCTCGTGGACACCGCGCAGGGCCGGGTCATCAGCGACGAGGAACTGAAGAACGAACTCGCTGCCGAGCACCCGTACCAGCAGTGGATCGACGAAGGTCTGATCCACATGGACGACCTGCCGGACCGTCCGTACACGTACATGTCGCACGAGCGCGTCGTCCTGCGCCAGCAGCTCTTCGGTTTCACCAACGAAGAGGTCAACCTGCTGGTCAAGCCGATGGCTCTCTCCGGTGCCGAGGCACTGGGCTCGATGGGTACCGACACTCCGATCGCCGTGCTCTCGTCACGTCCCCGGATGCTGTTCGACTACTTCTCGCAGCTCTTCGCTCAGGTCACCAACCCGCCTCTCGACGCGATCCGTGAAGAGGTCGTCACCAGCCTCGGCGCGACCATCGGCCCCGAGGGCGACCTGCTGCACCCGAATGCGGACTCCTGCAAGCAGATTGCGCTCCCGCAGCCGATCCTGCACAACGACGACCTGTCGAAGCTCGTTCACGTCAACGACGACGGCGAATTCCCGGGCTTCCGCAGTGTCGTTATCCGTGGCCTGTACCCCGTCAAGGAAGGCGGCGACGGTATCCGTCGTGCGCTCGAGGGCATCAAGTACCAGGTCTCGCAGGCAATCGAGGGTGGCGCGCGCATCGTCGTGCTCTCGGACCGTGAGTCCACCGAGGACTACGCACCGATCCCGTCGCTGCTCCTCACCTCGGCTGTGCACCACCACCTGGTTCGTGAGAAGTCGCGCACCAAGGTCGGCCTCATCGTCGAGGCCGGCGACGCCCGCGAGGTGCACCACATGGCGCTCCTCATCGGCTTCGGTGCCGCAGCGGTCAACCCGTACATGGCTTTCGAGACCATCGACGAGTTCCTGCAGAACGGCGAGCTCGAGGGTCTGACCCTCGAGAAGGGCATCGCGAACTACATCAAGGCAGCCGGCAAGGGTGTCCTGAAGGTGATGTCCAAGATGGGCATCTCGACGCTCGCGTCGTACACCGGTGCTCAGCTGTTCCAGGTCATCGGCCTCTCGCAGGAGTTGACGGACGAGTACTTCACCGGTCTGCAGTCGCAGCTCGGTGGCATCGGCCTCGACCAGATCGCTGCCGACGTCGAAGCACGTCACCGCATCGCGTACCTCGATCGTCCCGAAGAGCGCGCTCACCGCGAGCTCGAGGTCGGCGGCGAGTACCAGTGGCGTCGTGAAGGCGAGTACCACCTGTTCAACCCGGACACGGTCTTCAAGCTCCAGCACGCAACTCGCACAGGTCAGTACGAGGTGTTCAAGGAGTACACGACCATGGTCAACGACCAGTCGGAGCGCCTTGCCGCTCTGCGTGGTCTGTTCGACTTCAACATCGGCAAGCGGCCGTCGATCTCGATCGACGAGGTCGAGCCGGCCAGCGAGATCGTCAAGCGTTTCTCGACGGGCGCGATGAGCTACGGCTCCATCTCCGCCGAGGCTCACGAGACTCTCGCCATCGCGATGAACCGTCTGGGCGCCCGCTCCAATTCCGGTGAGGGCGGCGAACATCCGTCGCGCTTCACGCCGGACGAGAACGGCGATCTGCGTCGCAGTGCCATCAAGCAGGTCGCGTCGGGACGCTTCGGTGTCACCTCGCACTACCTGAGCAACTGCACCGACATCCAGATCAAGATGGCGCAGGGAGCCAAGCCCGGTGAGGGCGGCCAGCTTCCGGCTCACAAGGTGTACCCGTGGGTGGCCGAGGTTCGGCACTCCACGCCTGGCGTCGGCCTGATTTCGCCGCCGCCGCACCACGACATCTACTCGATCGAGGATCTCGCTCAGCTGATCCACGACCTGAAGAACGCCAACCCGCAGGCCCGCATCCACGTGAAGCTGGTCTCCGAGGTCGGCGTCGGAACCGTCGCGGCCGGTGTCTCCAAGGCACATGCCGACGTCGTTCTGATCTCCGGTCACGACGGTGGCACCGGTGCCACCCCGCTGACCTCCGTCAAGCACGCGGGCGCACCGTGGGAGCTCGGCCTCGCCGAGACCCAGCAGACGTTGCTGCTCAACGGTCTCCGAGACCGCATCGTCGTGCAGGTCGACGGCCAGCTCAAGACGGGTCGCGACGTCGTCGTCGCTGCCCTGCTCGGCGGCGAGGAGTTCGGTTTCGCCACCGCACCGCTGGTGGTCTCGGGCTGCATCATGATGCGCGTCTGCCACCTCGACACCTGCCCCGTCGGTGTCGCGACGCAGAACCCGTTGCTGCGTCAGCGTTTCAGTGGCAAGCCGGAATTCGTCGAGAACTTCTTCATGTTCATCGCCGAAGAGGTTCGCGAGCTTCTCGCGGAACTCGGCTTCCGCACGCTGCTCGAAGCCGTCGGCCAGGTCGACATGCTGGACACCACGCGCGCTCTCGATCACTGGAAGGGAAGCAAGGCAGGCAATCTCGATCTGTCGCCGATCCTCACCCAGGTCGAGTCCGCGTTCATGGACCAGGACGTCCACTGCACCGGCACGCAGGATCACGGTCTCGACAAGGCGCTCGATCAGCAGTTGATCGTTTCGGCCCGCAACGCACTCGACAAGGGTGAGGCGGTCTCTTTCGAGTCCGCGATCACCAACGTCAACCGCACGGTCGGCACCATGCTCGGCCACGAGGTCACCAAGGCGTTCGGTGGAGAGGGCTTGCCCGACGGCACCATCGACATCACGTTCACCGGTTCCGCCGGTAACAGCTTCGGTGCTTTCGTGCCCAGCGGTATGACCTTGCGCCTGCACGGCGACGCCAACGACTTCGTCGGCAAGGGCCTCTCGGGTGGACGCATCGTCGTACGCCCGCCGCTCGATGCAGCGGAAGGCTTTGTCGCCGAAGACAACATCATCGGTGGCAACGTCATCCTGTTCGGCGCCACCAGCGGCGAGGCTCTGCTTCGCGGTGTCGTCGGCGAACGCTTCGCAGTCCGTAACTCCGGCGCCACTGCCGTCGTCGAGGGTGTGGGCGATCATGGTTGCGAGTACATGACGGGTGGAAAGGTGGTCATCCTCGGAGCCACCGGACGTAACTTCGGCGCCGGCATGTCCGGTGGCGTCGCGTACATCTACAACCCCGACAAGGCATTCGAGAAGAACCTCAACACCGAACTGGTGGACCTCGAGGATCTTTCGGGCGACGACTTCACCTGGTTGAAGGGCGCCATCGAACGTCATCGCGACGAAACCGGCTCCGAGGTTGCCACGCGCATCCTCGCTGACTGGTCGCAGCAGGTGGGTCACTTCGCAAAGGTGATGCCCCGCGACTACAAGAAGGTTCTTTTGGCCATCGCGGCCGCAGAGAAGGATGGCAAGAACGTGGACGAGGCAGTTATGGAGGCAGCTCGTGGGTGATCCAAGCGGCTTCCTGAAGCACACGTCGCGCGAACTTCCGGTTCGCCGGCCGGTGCCGTTGCGCCTGCTCGACTGGAAAGAGGTCTACGAGGAGTTCCCGAAGGAAACCCTCAAGACCCAGGCCAGCCGTTGCATGGACTGCGGAATTCCTTTCTGCCACAACGGTTGCCCTCTCGGAAACTTGATTCCCGAGTGGAACGACCTGGTCTACAAGGACCACTGGCACGACGCCATCGAGCGTCTGCACGCGACCAACAACTTCCCGGAGTTCACCGGTCGTCTGTGCCCCGCACCCTGTGAGGCGTCCTGTGTCCTGGGCATCAACCAGGATCCGGTCACCATCAAGCAGGTCGAGGTCGAGATCATCGACAAGGCCTTCGACGAAGGGTGGGTCAAGCCGGTTCGCGCCGCGCACGCCACCAACAAGAAGGTTGCGGTTGTCGGCAGTGGTCCGGCCGGTCTGGCTGCAGCGCAGCAGCTGACCCGCGCCGGTCACGCAGTGACGGTCTTCGAGCGGGCAGACCGCATCGGCGGCCTGCTGCGCTACGGCATCCCCGAGTTCAAGATGGAGAAGCGGCACATCGACCGCCGTCTCGAGCAGATGGAAGCCGAAGGCACTGTCTTCAAGACCAACGTCAATGTCGGCGTGGACATCACCGCGGACGAGCTGCGTGAGCAGTTCGACGCAGTGGTTCTGGCCGGCGGCGCCACGGCAGCTCGCGATCTTCCGATCCCGGGCCGCGAACTGGACGGCATCCACCAGGCGATGGAGTTCCTGCCGATCGCCAACCGCGTGCAGTTGGGTGACCTCGACGCTCCCACCATCACCGCTGAGGGCAAGAAGGTTGTCATCATCGGCGGCGGCGACACCGGAGCGGACTGCCTCGGCACCTCGCACCGTCAGGGTGCGGCCAGCGTCCACCAGTTCGAGATCATGCCGCGTCCGCCGGAGACTCGCGCCGAGCAGACTCCGTGGCCGACGTACCCGCTCATGTTCCGCGTGGCTTCGGCTCACGAGGAGGGCGGCGAGCGTCTGTTCTCCGTCAACACCGAGAACTTCGTCGGTGAAAACGGCAAGGTCACCGGTCTCAAGGCTCACGAGGTCGAGATGAAGTCGGGTCGCTTCGAGAAGGTCGAGGGCTCGGACTTCGAGCTCGAAGCCGATCTCGTGCTCCTGGCCATGGGCTTCGTCGGTCCCGAGAAGCCGGGTCTGCTCACCGATCTCGGTGTCGACTTGAACGAGCGTGGCAACGTCGCCCGCACGTCGAAGTGGAACACCAACGTCGACGGCGTGTTCGTGGCCGGCGACATGGGCCGCGGCCAGTCCCTGATCGTCTGGGCCATCGCCGAGGGACGTTCCGCAGCAGCCGCTGTGGACACCTACCTCGAGGGTGTCACGGCCCTTCCGTCACCGATCCACCCGACAGCGGCTCCGCAGCGCTAGAGGCTCTCACAAAGCCGCACCCCACCGCATTCGGTGGGGTGCGGCTTTGTTTGTGCAAGTAATTCGCGCGATCTGTAACAAACCTTCATCAATCGTGCATCGGACAGACACAACGCCCAGACAGTATGATTCCGGAGCACCGATAGTGGTGTATGGGTTGCTGAAGGTAAAACAGGGGAGTTTCATGCGTGCGAGGCGTCTCGTTGCGGTGTTGTCGGCACTTGCTGCGGCAGTAGTGGTACCGGTTGTCAGTGCTCCCGTGGCGTCGGCTGATCCCTGCCCCAGCCTGTACGTCGTGGCCATCCCGGGAACCTGGGAGCCCTCGGGCACCAGGCCCGGCGCCGGCATGCTCGCCCCGGTGACCAACGGGCTTCCGGGCTCCGTTCGCACCGATTACGTCACCTACTCGGCGACGGCCTTCCCGTGGGAGTCCAACGTCTACGCCAAGTCGAAGCAGCAGGCCGTCGACAATGCCCGCGGCATGATCGGCGCCATGGCCGCCTCGTGCGGTGACACTCGCTTCGCCATCGTCGGATACAGCCAGGGCGCGGACGCGGCAGGCGATCTCGCCGCCGAGATCGGAACCGGCATCGGCGTGGTCCCCCCGACTCGCGTCGAGGGCGTCGGCTTGCTGTCCGATCCCCGTCGTTCCGAGTCCGACGTCCTGATCGGCCCCGCTGTCGGCGGTAACGGTGCCAGCGGCCCTCGCATCGGTGGATTCGGTTGGCTGTCAGGCAAAACGGTGACGCTCTGCGCGGTCGGTGACCTGTACTGCTCGACGCCGAAGGACGATTTCGTGATGCGTCTGGCCGGATTCATGGCTCAGGCGTCCGATCCCACTCCGGCCAGTGCGCTCGCGCTGCGCGACGAGGCCGCCGTGATCGTCAATGATCTGATCACCGCAGGCGGTCTCCCCGCTTTGATGGCCCAGCTCGATCCGGGCGCGAACTCGCGGCGCATCGATCAGTTGGTCGACTTCTACGGCTCGCAGGTCCACACCGACTACACGCGTTACGTCGTTGACGGCGCAGGCAATTCGGCTACATCCTGGCTGCACGGCTGGTTGGCCGGCAAGGCCTGATCAGCAGTACGTCTGCTCCGCCGTGTCGACGTAGATCTCGGCAACGCGCTGCGAGGACATCGGCGTGATCTTTGAGTACACCTCGCCGACGGAGTCGAACTCTGCCAGCACTTCGGACCGAGGCATACCGTCAGCGAGCGCCTTGCAGGTGCCGTCGGCGTAGAGGATCTCTGCGGAATCCATTCCGGCGGGCGGGATCCCGGCCAGACGCAGAGCGGCGATGTACCGCTGCCCCTTCTCGCCGGCGTTCGCGACGATCTCTTCCGGTGAGCGGGCGTCGATCGGTGCATTGGCCGCTGGCGCTACCGGTAGCGACACCGGCGGGGGCGTCGATTCGACGACGCTCGGCGCGGCTTCCGGAGTTGTTGCGGCGAGCGGGCTGGTCGGCAGCTCGGAAAGCGTACTGGGGGCAGTCGAACTCGACGTCGCCGCAACCGACGTGCTGGTGGCCGCAGAAGTGGATTCCGATGCGTCGCTGTCGGACTGGCTGCTGCAGCCGCTGAGGAGTAGGCCCGCTGCCGCGACGCAGAGGACCAGTCTGTTCGTGTTCATCACCCGTGAGTGTTACATACCGTACCGCTTATTTTGTCCGTTTTAAGGAAACTCCCTTTTGCCCTGTTTTTAAGTCGAAGTCCTGTGATATACATCTGTTCAGTTGTTACTTGTGAGTAGGAGCACACCGCGAAGACCTTGTCGGCGGCGGTCGAAACACAAGCAATGACTGCGAGTTTCGTCCCCCATCACATAAACGGCAGGGAGAAATCAGTGCAGAAATCTCACAAGAACGGCAACCGACGTCTCGGCACGCGCGTGGCCGTCATTGCAGGTACCGCAGGTGCGGTCCTCGCGTTCGCGGCGCCGATGGCCTCGGCTCAGGATCCGGTCGACAATTCGATACCCGGTGCCGCAGTGTGTCCGGCTACTGCCGAATCCTGTGTGTCGGTTGTGGTTCAGAGCGGAACCTTCGACAACAACGGCTTCAACCTCCCGATCGGAAAAGGCGACATGATCATCGCCGCCGAGGCCGGCTCCGGTGAAGGTGAGTCCACCGTTCTTCTCCCGCGCGACGACGGACACCACGGTGTCTACTCCAAGCCGTTGACCGTTCCGGGTGGAGTCCTCGGAATCGACCTGCCGTTCGGCAATCTGTTCGGCCTCGCCGCAGTCACCGCCGAGGTGGAGGCGACCGCTGCCCCGACCCTCAACGGCATCATCACCGACATGGATCTGAGCATCCCGGTGCGGATGAAGATCAACAACGCGTTCCTCGGTGACAACTGCTACCTGGGCTCCGCGGCTGCGCCGGTGAATCTTCGTCTCGCGCCTGACCCGTCGGTGGTACCGACCTACACGGTGCTCCCGGACAATGCACTGAAGGTGAGCCCGGTCGGGAACCAGGCCACCGGCTTCGCGCTGCCCGCCGCCAGTGGTTGCGGACCGTTCGGAGTGCTGAACCCGATCGTCAACTGGCGAGCAAAGGTACCGGCCACGTCGGGAACCTCGCTCAGCACGATCTCCGACGCCTACCTGTACCCGGGCGGCCTCACCGGTAGCGATCCTCTCGACGATCTCGGTGGCGGAACAGGATCCAGCGGTTCCAGTGGCTCGAGCGGTTCGTCCGGAAGCTCCGGTTCCTGAAAAATCGGAAGCCTAGACGCAGCGGTGGTGACGGAATGTCACCACCGCTGCGGCGTCCGACCTGTAATAACCTGTGCCTCAGGGTGGGCGAAGGCGGCACTCCATCAGGAGCACCTGCGCGGCCACGAAATCACAGGGGAGTCCTCAAACATGTTTCGAGACAGCGTTCTTGCCGGTCCGGTCCTGCGCCGGGGTGTGACGGCACTGGCAGTTGCGGCCGCAGCCACCATGTTTGTCGGTACTGCAGCGACGGCGGAGCCGGCAGCAGTTGTAGGTGAGGTGTCCGCGGACTCCATCGCGGCAGCCCGTGCGCAGGCCATCGGAACGACGGTCACCGTCGTGGGAACCGCGACTACGCCGTCCGGAGTGTTCGAATCCAGCTTCTACGACAAGGGTTTTGGTCTCCAGAGTGGCAATTCGGGCATTTACATCAGCGATCCGAACAATTCCGGGGTTGTTCTCGGCGATCGGGTTCAGGTCACCGGAGTCCTCGCGGATCAGGAAGGCCTGCTCGTCGTCCGCCCGACTGCCGTCGAGGTAATCGGCACGACTACCCAGATCAGCCCGGCGCGACTGCCCCTCAATGCAATCGGTGAGGGCAGTGAAGGTCGTCTCGTGACGGTGTCCGGAATCGTGAGCGGACCCGTCGTCGACGATCTGCCGTACGGCCACAAGATCCTGGTCTCGGGCGCCGAGGGAAACACCGTCATCTTCGTCAACACACAGACGGGAATCGACGTCGATGCCGTCGCCGTCGGACGCCCGATCACCGTCACCGGTTTCAGTGGCCAGTACGCCAGCACCTACGAGGTTCTTCCCCGCTCGGAAGCCGATGTGCAGCAGGGTTTCACGGGCAGCCTGAGTTTCGGAAGCTGACCTAGATCTCGAACCGAGCTCCGACGCGCATCGACCCGGGAGACAACCGGCTGATGGTGCGTCCGAGCTTGGCTTCGACGGTCACGGGTACGACGGCCTTGTTCGTGCGAACGGCTTTCACGATGGCACTGGCCACTCGATCAGGAGTGAAGTTCCGCTTGCGGTAGAAGTTGTCGACCTTGGTCTGGTTCTCGAGCTGCTCCTCGGCGGTCGTGCCGGCGAACTCGGTGGTCTTGAGGATGTTCGTGTGAACGAGGCCGGGACAGATGGTGCTGACGCCGATGCCGTGTGGAAGCAGCTCTGCCCGTAGGCAATCCGAGAGCATGAATACCGCTGCTTTGCTTGTCGAATACGCGGTGAGGGCCTTCTGTGGTGTGTACGCGGCGGCCGAGGACAGGTTGACGACGTGCCCACCTGTTCCGCGGTCGATCATCATCGGGGTGAATGCCCGGCAGCCGTAGACAACTCCCCAGAAGTTGATGTCCATGACGCGCTCGAACTGGCGCTGCTCGGTGTCGGCGAACGTTCCCGAGAACCCGATTCCGGCGTTGTTGACGACGATGTCCGGTACGCCGTGATGTGCCGCGACGGTCTCCGCGAACCGAATCACGGCCTGTTCGTCGGACACGTCCACCTGATAGGCGTGGGCGCCGCCACCGAACACTGCTTCGGCGCCGCCCGCTTGCGAAGGGATGTTTACAAGTGCCGCAGTGTCCTGCGCGCTTTCGAGATTGATGTCGGAGACCACGACGATAGCTCCCTGGGCGGCGAAGGCGAGGGCCGTTTCACGCCCGATGCCGCTGCCCGCACCGGTGATCACCACCAGCGTGCCGGTGAGATCGCGCAGTCGACGCTGCAACTTCGTTCCGCGTCGCCAGCCGGTGACGTCCTTGAGTAGCCCCATTGGTTGCCCTTTTCGTGTGTACGTTTGTGGCGTGTGTCTCTAGCTGACTTCCCCTCTGCGAAAGGTATCCGATGAGCGAGCTTCGTGTAGTTGCAACCATCCCGGCCAAGTCCGGTTCCGAGGACGACGTCCGATCGGCTCTGACAACTCTCGCGGAGGCGAGTCGGTCCGAGGACGGCTGTGTGTCGTACGAGTTGTTCGAGTCAGCGGCTGCGCCCGGCACGTTCGTCACGATCGAAACTTGGCGCGGGCAGGAGGAGTTGGACGCTCACATGCAGTCCCCGCATCTGCAGGCCGCGCTGGCCGCTGCCGGACCACTTCTCGACGGCGCTCCGGCGATTCATCCGTTGAAAGGCGCCTGAATCAGAATGAATTCCTGACCTTCGCTAAGGGTCTGACCTGCGAATGTCGCTCGAAAACTGACCAATCGTCGCGCTTCATTCCACTGAGCGGGACCTGCGACTAATACCTGTGCCTTAAGTCACAAACTGTCTCGACAATGCTTCACATCACAGTTTCTGACCTGGAGGTTTTGAATGAGTCGCAGTTCTCGGCGCGGTCACCGCAAGGTTGCCGCCGTCGCGCTGGCAGTCTCCGCCGGCCTGTTCGTCTCGTCGTGCGCTGACAGCGGGAACGGGGGTGGGAGCGGCGACGCACCGGACTCCGGTTCGGGATTGTCCATCGGCCCGGTCAACGAGCAGTCCGGCGAGGGCGATCCGGTCAAGGGCGGCACCCTCACGTTCAGCGGGTACTCCGCCGTCACCAATCTCGATCCGGCGAAGACTCAGATCGCCGGTTCGGTCGCCGGTTCGGAGTTGGGCGCGATCTACGACACGCTCCTGCGGTACGACCCGGCGTCCAAGGAATTCGTTCCGAAGCTCGCAGAGTCGATGGAGCCGAGTTCCGACTTCAAGACGTGGACCCTCGAACTGCGTGACGGTGTGAAGTTCAGCGACGGGACGCCGGTGGATTCGGCGGCCGTCTCGGCGAGCCTCAATCGCTACGTCACCAACAAGGGACCGCAGTCGAGTCTGTACGCGTCGAAGGTCGCGTCGGTAGACACTCCGGATCCGTCGACGGTCGTCTTCAATCTCGTCGACCCGTGGACCGGTATCGAGTCACTGCTCTCCACCGGCCCCGGCATGATCGTCGCGCCGAGCGCCCAGCAAGGTGATCAGTTCACCCCGATCGGCGCGGGTGCCTTCACCCTCGAGAAGTTCGCTCCCAACGAGGAATTGATCCTCGACGCTCGGGAGGACTACTTCGACGGTGCCCCGAACGTGGACAAGCTGCGGTTGATCAGCATTGTCGGTTCGCAGTCCACCACTGAATCGCTCAAGAGCGGCGGCACGGACGTCGCATACATGCGTTCGCTACCGAACGTGCTGGATCTGATCGACTCCGGCTACCCGGGCTTCGTCGACATCCCCTCGCTGTCCTACCTGTCGCTGGTCAACACGGCACCCGGTCGTCCCGGTGCCGACGTGCGCATCCGTCAGGCATTGGCGCTCGCAACCGATCCCGTCGCACTCGACAACCGACTCAACGAGGGCAAGGGTCTGCCCGGGCAGGTCATCTTCCAGGACACCTCTCGCTGGCACAACGACGTCGCTCCGATCGGCGTCGACACGGCCAAGGCGAAGCAGCTTCTCGACGAGGCCAAGGCTGACGGTTACGACGGCAAGATCACATACCTGACGCTGCAGGAGAATTCGGCGCAGGCGATGGCTCTGGCACTGCAGTCGATGGCCAACGCCGTCGGTTTCGATTTCCAGATCGAGTACGTCAACTCGGTTGCCGACGTCGTCAAGCGTTTGTACGCCGACCGCGACTTCGACATGGCAACAGGTTCCGCCAGCCTCGCGGAAGCCGATCCTTTCGAGCGTCTGTACTCGAATCTCAAGTCGGGTGGACGGAACAACGCCACGAGCTTCTCCGACCCCGAGATGGATACGCTGCTCGACCAGTTGGGTGTAGCGACGTCGAACGACTCGAAGATCGAGGTGCTCGCCAAGATTCAAGAGCGCGCCAATGAGGTTGTGCCGTGGCAGGTTTACGGCAACACCCCGTGGCTCGGTGTGTGGGGACAGAACGTCCACGGCATTCAGCAGAGCCTGGACGGAATCATGTTCTTCGACAAGGCCTGGAAGAACTAGACACCTGAATGACTGACTAGACCCGAGAAGCGTCCCTGCGGGGACGCTTCTCGGCATCAGAGAGTGTAATTGGTCAAGAAGTGAGATCGAGGGCAGCGCGGACGATGCTGTCGGAGTCGAGGCCGTGGTACCGGTAGACGTCCTCGAGCGAACCGACCTGACCGAACCGGCTCACTCCGAGCGCAGCACCCGGAACGTTGTTGATTCCCGTCAGGAACGCGAGGGTGTGCGGGTGCCCGTCGAGAACGGTGACCATCGGCGCGGACCGGCTGCTCGGAAAGACCTGATCCAGGATCCACGACGGACCGTCCGCGAGACCGCGCCGAGACTGGAGCGCTTCGAAGAGCAAGCCGGGGCTGGTCACGCACACGACGTCGGCGGAAATATTTTGCTCGCCCAGTCTTTCGGCTGCGACCAGTGTTTCGGTGACGGTGGCACCCATGCCGACCAGGGTGACGGCCGGATCAGGATTGTGTCGCAGTGTGTATGCCCCGGCGACCACCTGACGTCGACGGCGTTCTCGCGCAGCCGGATCCGTCGGTACCGCGGCCAGGGCCTGATCGACCGGACGGGTCGACAGACGCAGGTACGACGAGCTGCCGTCCGGGCGACCGAGGCGTCCGATGCTGTCGAGGAGCGTCCACTCCACGTCGACGGCGAATGCCGGTTCGAAACTGATGCATCCCGGCTGTTCCAGTCCGATGGACGGGGTCTTGATCGATTGGTGCGCACCACCTTCGGCAGCCAAGGTGACGCCCGACGGAGTGCCGACCATGATCGACTGTCCACCGGCGTAGATGCCGTACGACCACGGTTCGAGGGCCCGCTCGATGAAGGGGTCGTACATCACGCCGATAGGGAAGAGTGGCTGGCCCCAACGACTCCACGTCGCGCCGAGTTCGCCCATCAACCCGACCAGGTTGGTCTCGGCGATACCGAGTTCCATGTGCTGACCGGTGGGCTTCTCACGCCAGTGCATGATCGTTTCGGCGTCGTCGGCAAACCAGTTGTGCCGCTCGTCGGGGGACCAGACCCCGACCTTGTTCAGCCAGCCTGCGAGGTTGGTGGTGGAACTGACGTCCGGGCTCAGTGTGACAACACGTTTCGCGGCGTCCGGCGCTTCGCGGCTGAGGTCGAGTAGTACCCGGCCGAGAGCTGCCTGAGTGGTGGACGTGCCGGAGGGCGTACGGCCGATGTCTTTCGGAACTGCCGGGGGCACCAGATGCTCCACCTTCGGGCGAGTCAGGCGCCCAGCGGTTTCGGCGCAGATGCGGCCGGACGGGCTGTCGGTCTCGAACCGTTCCCAGGGCTTCGACGGATCCATGCCGAGTTCCGCCGCCAGGTGCTCGAACTGCTCGGCGGTGAGCAGCGACGAGTGGTTCTGCGGATGACCCTGCGTCGGCAGACCCCGACCCTTGATCGTGTACGCGATGATCACGGTGGGACGGGTGTCGTCGATCTGTGCGTACGCCTCTCGCAGAGCGTCGAGGTCGTGGCCACCGAGATTGCGGATGGCCTCGAGCACCGTGGCGTCGTCGAGGTCGTCGATCAGCGCCGTGATCGCGTCGGCGTCCGCCGCGTCGCCGGGCAGTCTCAGACGTACCTCGTCGGCCGTGCATCGCAGCAGGCGCTGGTACTCCGGATTCGGCATGTCCAGGATTCGTTCGCGCAACGCGGTGCCGCCCGGCCGGGTGAACAGTGATTCCAGCAGCGCACCGAACTTCACGGTGATGACCTGCCAGCCGGCACCCGAGAACATGCGCTCCAGGCGGGTTGCCGCGATGTTCGGCACCACCCGGTCGAGTGATTGGCGGTTGAGGTCGACTATCCACACGATCTCACCCAGTTCGGCAACCGAATGATCGAGAACTGCTTCCCACACCGCGCCCTCGTCGAGTTCGGCGTCACCGACCAGGGAGTACTGACGCCCGGTTCCGGCGCCGCCGAGGGAGGCGTCGACGTATCGGCGAGCGATGGCGCCCCAGATGGGAGCCGTCGCGCCGATACCCACCGAACCGGTCGAATAATCCACCGGATCAGGATCTTTCGATCGACTCGGGTAGCTCTGCAGGCCCCCGAATTCGCGCAGAGTCGTCAGGTAGGACTCGTCGAGTTCGCCGAGCAGATAGTTGATGCCGTGGAGCACCGGCGCCGCATGCGGCTTGACGGAAACCCGGTCGCCGGAACGAAGTTGGCCGAACCACAGCGACGTCATGATCGAGACCATCGACGCGCACGAGGCCTGATGGCCGCCGACCTTGAGCCCGCTGGGATTCGGACGGACACGGTTGGCGTGATGGATCATCGCGGTCGACAACCACAGAACGCGCTTCTCGATCTCCGCCAGTGACTCGGGAGCGTTCTGGTCGATGTTGGGGCTGTTCACGGCCGGTCCTGCCTTCAGTAGTGGACATCGATCACCGCACCGCCCGTACCCCAGATCGTGGGGCCGACGATGTGGTTGTGATGTTTGGCAGGACTTCCTGAGGCCGAACCGTTCGGTGCGGCAAAGTCCAGCCGCACCTGTCGATCTGTTGTGCAGATTCTGCGTCAAAGTCCATCATCGGCATACAGATTGAGCAATAGCTACCCGGTGGATTGAGCAATGTGCGCAACACCGAGGGCTGTGCGCCGTGACAGGTGGGCACTATGCGCAGTGCACCGCCAGTCGCGCGCGGTCAGTCCATCAGGTCGTGGACGTAGCACCAGCGCCAGGATTCGCCGGGCTCGTGTGAGCGCATGACCGGGTGCCCGGTTTCGCGGTAGTGTTTGGTGGCGTGCTGATGAGGGCTGGAATCGCAGCATCCGACGTGGCCGCAGGACAGGCACATGCGCAGGTGAGACCAGTTATCCTCGCCCAACTCGGCGCACTCCTGGCAGACGCCGGGCGTAAGCGCCGCCGGGTCCGTTTCGGGCGCATTGGTTAGTTCCTCGCAACCGGTGGGAGCGGGTGCGGGCTGCTGTGTGCGAGCTGCTGCTCGCTTCAGGATTTTCTTCATCGCCTTCCATACTGCATGCTGCCAGGGTGAACGGCATATTACTGGGGGTTGTAGTAGCGGCGTTGCTGGTGGCGGCGGTCGCGCGAAGGTTCGGGCTGTCTTCGCCGCTGATCCTCGTCCTGGTCGGTTTGATCGCCTGTCAGATACCGGGTGTTCCGGAATTGGAACTCGATCCAGACCTCGTCCTGTTCGTCGTGTTGCCTCCACTTCTGTACTCGGCAGCACTGGACAGTTCATACCTGGCTTTGCGCTCGAATCTGCGTCCGATCGGATTTCTCGCGGTGGGGCTTCCCCTGGCGACGACGGCTGCGGTGGGCTTTGTCGCCTACCTGATCGTGCCGGAGTTCTCGATAGCGGCTGCTCTGGTTCTCGGCGCGATCGTGGCGCCGCCGGACGCGGTGTCCGCGAGCGCAATCGGACGCAAGCTCGGCCTGCCGCGCCGGATCATGACCCTGCTGGGCGGGGAGAGCCTGCTCAACGACGCCACCGCTCTGACGGCGTACAAGGTCGCTCTCGCGGCTGCCGTCGGTACGGGTGCGACGCTGATCGGCGGCTTCGAGACCTTCCTCGTCGCGGCGGTCGGTGGAACGGTGATCGGCCTCGCGGTGGGGTTCGTCATCTCGAAGGTTCGCGGCAAGCTCCAGGATCCGGTGATGGAGAGCGGAATCGGATTGGTGGTGCCGTTCTTCACCTACCTGGCTGCGGAAGAGGTCCACGCGTCGGGCGTCATCGCGGTCGTCGTAGCCGGATTGTTCCTCGGCCAGCGCTCCACCCGCGCGAGTTATGCGACGCGTTTGCAGGACACGGCAGTGTGGAGGGCCGTCGACCTGATCCTGGAGTCGTTCGTCTTCCTGTTGATCGGTCTCCAATTGCCCAGTGTCGTCAACGGATTGCAGGGGTACAGCACTTCGATCGTCGTCTGGGCGTCGGTTGCCGTTCTCGTGACCGTCGTGGTGGTCCGAATCGCCTGGGTGTTCCCGTTCACGTACGTACCGCGCTGGCTGTCGCCGCGTATTCGAGCGAGGGAGCCGGAGATTTCGGCGCGGGCGGTGTTCGTCGTGTCGTGGGCCGGTATGCGAGGGGTCGTGTCGCTGGCAGCTGCCTTCGCCATTCCGCTGACGGTCAACAGTGGGGAGGACTTCCCGGGGCGGTCGCTGATCCTGTTCCTGACGTTTGTCGTCGTGGTCGGCACGCTGTTGCTGCACGGCCTGACGTTGCCGTGGGTGATCCGTGTCCTCGGCGTGCAGGGGGACGAAGAGCAGTCCGACGCCCGCGCCGAGGCGGCCGCTCAGGACAAGGCTGCACGGGCCGCTGCGGCGCGGCTGGACGAGTTGGTCGGAGCCGACGCCGACGACGTCCCTCAGGTCCGCAATCGTGCCGCGGACATCTTGCGAAGCTGGAACACCCACCGCGCGAACTCGGCGTGGGAGCGACTGGGACGCAGCGACGAGGATCTGGGGGAGAGCCCGTCGAACGCCTTCCGCTCGCTGCGCCTCGAGATGATCGATGCCGAGCGAGACGTCTTCATCGCCGAACGCGATGCCGGCCGGATCGACGACGAGGTCCTCCGGAAGGTACTTCGCGAGCTCGATCTCGAGGAAGCGACGCTCGACCGGGACTAGACCGGCTGGTCTGCTGTCCACGAAGGTAACCGCTGGCCAGGGTCGGTTTACCTGACTGTTGAGGCCTGCAACTTAACCGATTCCACTGAGCGAGACTCGATCCAATTTTCTGTGCCTCCCATCACAGACTGTTTCGTGTTCAACATCACGTCACGGTCTTACCCCGCCTTGGAGGCATTCGAATGAGTCGTAGTTCCCGCCGCGGAAGTCGCAGATTGGCTGCGGCTGCGCTGGCGATCACCGCAAGTATGTTCCTGGCGTCGTGCGCCGACAACGGCTCGAGCAATGGCGGCGGCGAATCCGCTGATTCCGGTTCCTCACTGAAGATCGGCATGGTCAACGAGCAGGCCGATCCCGGCACTCCCACCAAAGGCGGCACGCTGACGTTCAGCGGCTACTCGGCGGTCACGACTCTCGATCCCGCGAAGGCTCAGGTTGCCGGCGCCACCGGTGGCAGCGAGCTCAGTGCCATCTACGACGTGCTCATGCGTTACGACCCCATCGGGCAGAAGTTCGAGCCCAAGCTCGCTCAGTCGCTCGAAGCGAGTTCGGACAGCAAGACCTGGACGCTGAAGCTCCGCGACGGTGTGAAGTTCAGCGATGGCACAGCTCTCGACTCGAAGGCCGTCGCCGACAGCATCAACCGCTACGTCACCAACAAGGGACCTCAGTCGAGCCTGTGGGCTTCCAAGGTTGCCTCGATCGACACCCCCGACGCGACGACCGTAGTCTTCAACCTCGTTGATCCGTGGACAGGCATCCAGTCGATGCTCGCCACCGGACCCGGCATGATCGTCGCCCCGAGCGCCCAGCAGGGTGACCAGTTCACCCCGATCGGCGCCGGCGCCTTCACCCTCGAGAAGTTCGCTCCCAACGAGGAACTGCTGTTGGCTGCTCGCCCCGACTACTACGACGGCGCACCGAACATCGACAAGCTCAAGCTGATCAGCATCGTCGGCGCTCAGCCCACCGCCGAAGCACTCAAGACGGGCGGCATCGACGCCGCGTACATGCGTACGCTCACCCCGATCCTGGATCTGATCGAGTCGGGTTACCCCGGCTTCGTCGACATCCCGTCGCTCGGTTACATCGCCAACGTGAACATGGCCCCGGGCCGCCCGGGCTCGGATGTCCGTGTCCGCCAGGCGATGGCGCTGGCCGTCGATCCGGAGACGCTCAACACCCGCGTCAACAACGGCAAGGGACTGCCCGGCCAGGAAATCTTCCAGGACACCTCGCGCTGGCATAACGACGTCGCACCGATCGGCGTCGATCCCGCCAAGGCGAAGGAACTGCTCGATCAGGCCAAGGCCGACGGCTACGACGGAAAGATCACCTTCCTCTCCATTCAGGAACCGTCCGCACAGGCAACGGCTCTGGCCATCCAGGCGATGCTCAACGCAGTCGGCTTCGACGCTCAGATCGAATACGTCACCGGTGCAGGTGATCTGGTCAAGCGGATGTACGCCGATCACGACTACGACATGAGCACCGCAGCACTGAGCCTCGCCGAGGCCGATCCCTACGAGCGTCTGTACACGGGCATCAAGTCCGGTGGCCGTAACAACGCGACCGGCTACTCCGACGCCGAAATGGATGCTCTCCTGGACAAGTTGGGCGTCGCAACCACCGACGAGGACAAGAAGGCAGTCCTGGCACAGATCCAGGAACGCGCCAACGAGACCGTCCCGTGGCAGGTGTGGGGCAACGTCGCCGCACTCGACGTGTGGAACCAGAACGTTCACGGACTCGAGCAGAGCCTCGACGGAATCGTGCTCTTCGACGGAGCTTGGAAGTCCTAGAGAGCCTGAAGTTCACAGCCGGCCCCGCGCCCGTATTGCAGCGGATCGGGGCCGGCTGCGAACGAAGAAATGAAATCAGAGGAACTGCTGTGTATTGCGAGCTCGCTGTCCGAAGGAGACGAAATCGATGAACATCGGCGCAATAGGTAAGAAATTGGGCCAGCTCGTCATTGTGATCCTGATCGTCAGCTTCGGAACCTTCGTGCTGGCATCACTGATCCCCGGCGATCCCGCTGTCTCCGTTCTCGGTGAAGGCCGAACGCCTGCCGAGTACGAGGAAGTTCGGCAGCAGCTCGGACTCAACGATCCACTCCTGGTTCGCTATTGGGACTGGCTGACCAGCGCTCTCCAGGGCGACCTCGGCAACTCGCTCGTTCCCCCGCAGCAGGACGTCCTCACCGCGATCAGTTCCGCTCTCCCCGTCAGCGTTCAGTTGGCAGTGATGGGTCTGGTCATCGCACTCGTCGTCGCAGTTCCGCTCGCACTCTGGTCGGCGCACCACGAAGGCGGCGTCATCGACCGCGTCATCAGCGCCGCGACGTTCGGTGTTCTTTCCGTCCCGAGCTTCCTCGCCGGTCTGTTGCTGATCATGGTCACCGTCAACTGGCTCGGCTGGTTCCCGCGATCACAGTGGGTGCGCATCGGCGACAGCCTCTCCGGAAACCTCTCACACGCAATACTTCCCGCGATCACCATCAGCCTCCTCGAGATGGCGATGTTCACTCGCGTTCTCCGATCCGACCTGGTGACGACGCTCCGTGAGGATTACATCCTCGCGTCGAAGGCCAAGGGAATGCCCACGCTGCGAGTGCTTTTCAGTGACGCGCTCCGCCCGTCGTCGTTCTCGCTCATCACGATGATGGGTCTGGCTCTCGGCGGCATGATCGGCAGCACCGTGATCGTCGAGACGCTGTTCTCGCTGCCCGGAATGGGCACGCTCATCGTCCGCGCAGCGCAGCAGGGTGATTCGCCGATGCTGCTCGGCGCGGTGGTCGTGATCGCGGTCATCTACGTCCTCGTCAACAGTGCGATCGATGTTCTGTACACCTATCTTGACCCGAGGAGTCGTCGTGTCCATGTCTGAAGTGACGCCAGACGGAGCGGCCCCGTCGCCGGCCCCGTCCGAGGTGATGACATACCGGCAGCAGACAGTCCTGCTGGCTCCCGGTCCCGTCGAGACGCTGGAACAGCCCAAGAATCTGGTCCTGATCGGATCGATTCTCACAGTGGTCGGCGTTGCGCTGCTCGGCACCGCACTCTTCGGTTCAGCGATCATGATGACCGTCCGCATCGTGCTCGCGCTCGTTGCCCTGGTTTTCCTCTTCAAGGGGCTCGGCAAACTCGGTACGTCCAAGTGGGGCAGTCAGTTCGATCTCTCGTACTGGTTGGCGTGCATCTGGCTGGTCGCGCTGATCCTGGCCGCGATCTTCGCGCCGCTGCTGCCGCTCGGTGAGTACAAGGACACGGTCAAGACCTTGGCCGAGCCGGGCTTCGCATCGCCGAGCCTGCTCTCCGATCATCCGTTGGGTACCAACAACTTCGGTCTCGACCTGCTTGCCCGCGCCCTGTTCGGTGCTCGCGCCTCCTTGACTGTCGCCATCTGCGCCGTGCTGATCGGCATGATCATCGGCGGCACCATCGGCGTCATGGCCGGCTATTTCCGTGGCAAGGTCGACGCCGTGGTCGGAATCCTGACCAACTCGCTGCTGGCCATTCCTTCTCTGGTGCTGCTCATCGCACTGGCCGCGGTGCTCACGTCGAACCTGCGCAACATCACCCTCGCACTGTCGATTCTCTGCATTCCCAGCATGGTTCGAATCGCCAGGGCAAACACCATCGTCGTAGCCCAACGCGAGTTCGTGCTTGCCGCGAGAGCCATGGGCGCCACCAAATGGCGCGTCATCTGGCGCGAGCTGGTTCCCAACGTCCTCGTTCCCGTCGCCGCGCTCGGCCTGGTGGCCGTCTCCGGCCTGATCGTCGCGGAAGCATCACTGAGCTTCCTCGGACTCGGTATCGCACAACCTGATCCGACCTGGGGCAACATGATTGCGGAAGGTCAGGGCGGGATCGTGGAGAAGCATCCGTTCATCGTCCTGGTACCAGGCGTCTTCCTCTTCCTGACGGTGTTCTCCTTCAACCTCATCGGCGAGAAGTATCGGAGTAAGCTGTGACCACTTCAGCTCAGAACGGCGTTCCGCTGCTGCAGGCGGACAACATCAGAACCGTATTCGCCACTCCCCGTGGCCAGTTGCGAGCAGTCGACGGTGTCTCGATCCACGTCTCCGCCGGCGAGACTCTCGGCATCGTGGGTGAATCCGGTTCCGGCAAGTCGGTTCTCGGGCGCACCATCATGGGGCTGCTCCAGAAGGGTCCGGCTCTCGACATCAGCGGGACGGTGACGTTTGCCGGCCGCGACATGTCGACGATGAAGAAGTCGGAGATGAAGCACTTCTGGGGACCCGAGATCGCCATGGTCTTCCAGGATCCGATGACCTCGCTCAATCCGTTCAAGCGCATCGGTACCCACATCACCGAATCCTTGAAGTTCCACCTGGGTCTGAAGAAGGACGCGGCCCGCGATCGCGCAGCGGAACTCCTGTCGATGGTGGGTATCCCCGAGCCCAAGCGTCGGCTCGACCAGTACCCCCACGAACTTTCGGGCGGTATGCGACAGCGCGTGGTCATCGCGATGGCCCTGGCCTGCGAGCCGAAACTGCTGATCGCGGACGAGCCGACCACCGCTCTCGACGTGACGGTGCAGAAGCAGATTCTCGATCTGCTCGCCTCACTCAACGACAAGCTCAACATGGCCGTCATCCTGATCAGCCACGACCTCGGTGTGGTCTCGGGCCGATCCGATCGTGTCGCCGTCATGTACGCCGGTTCCGTCGTGGAAACGTCGGCAACCGAAGAGTTGTTCACTCGTCCTCGCCACCCGTACACCGAAGCGCTGATGGCCGCGATTCCGCGACTCGAGTCACCGACGCACACAGTGCTGCAGACAATTCCGGGTGGACTCCCGGACATGACGAAGCCGATCACCGGTTGCCGCTTCGCGGCTCGCTGCCGTTACGCCCAGGACGACTGCCTGACCGGCGACCCGGCCCTGGCTCCCGGCGGACCGGGGGACAACACAACCGAAAGCCACACGTTCGCGTGCCACTACCCGGTCGACACCCCTGAAGGCACAACGGCATTGGTCGCCAACGAGAAGGCCGGCACTACCGCAGCGGGCCTGACGCTCGCGGTGAAGGAGATGGTCTGATGACTGCAGCAACCGATACCAGGCAGTCCGAGACGGTGGACGCGGCCTTGACGGTCGAGGACTTGGTTGTCGAATTCAACGTCGGCAAGGGGCAGACGGTTCACGCCGTGTCCGGAATCAGCTTCACCGTCGCGCCGGGCGAAACCTTGGGCGTGGTCGGTGAATCCGGCTGTGGCAAGTCCACGGCGGGCCGGGCGATCATGCAGTTGCCCTCACCGACGTCGGGCTCGATCCGCCTCGGAGAGACGGAAATGACGGCACTGGGCGCGGAAGAATTGCGTCGCAGCCGTACTCAGCTGCAGATGATCTTTCAGGATCCCATCTCCTCCCTGAATCCCCGTCGCAAGGTCAAGGCTCTCATCACCGAGGGTCCGTCGATCTGGGGTGGAAAAGACAAGGCCGCCATCGACGCTCGGGCACGCGAGGTTCTTGCCGAGGTCGGGCTGGACCCGGACATGGTGTGGGATCGAACCCCACGCGAACTCTCGGGTGGTCAGTGCCAGCGCGTGTGCATCGCCCGCGCATTGATGCTCGACCCCAAGGTCCTGATCTGTGACGAGCCGGTCTCGAGCCTCGACGTCTCCGTGCAGGCGCAGATTCTGAACCTGCTCGAGGACGCGAAGAAGCGTCACGGGCTGTCGCTGCTGTTCATTGCGCACAACATGGCCGTCGTGAAGAACATCAGTGACCGCGTGATGATCATGTACTTGGGCCGCGTCTGCGAAATCGTTCCCGCAGAAGAAATGCAGAACCGCGCGCTGCACCCGTACACGCAGCTACTGCTGGCGTCGATTCCCGATCCCGACGCCACCGTCACTGCGGCGCAGAACGTCGAGCAGAAGGTCATCGAACTGCCCTCGCCGCTCAATCCGCCCAGTGGCTGCCGCTTCCGCACGCGGTGCCCGCTGGCTACTGATCTCTGCGCCGAGGTAGTTCCCGAGCTGCGTCTCGTCGAGGGCGGCCATCAGGTGGCGTGCCACAACGTGTGACTACACGCGAAGCATGTTGCGTACGTGACCGGTTTCGTTGATCGACCCGACCCTGCGGCTTCCGTTTCGCGACACGAGAATGCGCGTGACGGACACGTACTCGATCGGGAAGGTCAACGGGCGCTCCAGTCCGAGCAGTTCCTGCAGAACGATGTTGACGACGCCGCCGTGGCAGAAGATCGCCACGGTGGCGTCGTTGTCCGTTGCCGCGACTATCTCGTCGATCGCACCGAGGACTCGCGCACGAAAGGCGTCGCCGTCCACCGACTCGGGGAGCCAGCCGGCTTTGATTCGCGCATAGGTTTCCGGCGCCCGCTCCAGGACCTCGTGCATCGGGATGTAGTGCGGCTGCTCGTAGTCGTATTCCGCCAGACCCTCGCGCTGGGTGACCGGAAGGCCCAATATCTGCGCTACCGGGGCTGCGGTCTCGAGTGCGCGCTTCTGCGGGCTGCTGAAGAGTCCGGTGATCCGGTACGGCGCCAGTGCTGCGGGCAGCCGTAGTGCCTGGGCACGACCTTCGTCGGTCAGCGAGGGATCTGCGCGGCCTTCGGTGACCTCGGCCAGTTCGGGGAGCGCGTGTCGGATCAGGAGTAGTTGCACCTACGTCACCTTGCCATGTAGAGATCGAACGCCACCACGAGGTTTCGGCCGTCGCGTTTTGCCTGGTACATCGCGTTGTCGGCGATATCGAGCAGAGTCTCCATGCCCGGCATCGCGCGATCGGCCCAGGCGACGCCGATACTGACCGTTCCCGCGAAACCGCGAATGGATCGCGCGTGGGCCTCTTGCGCCTCTCTGATGCGCTCCGCGAGCTGGATGGCTTCCTCGAAGGTGCAGTCGGCGGCGGCGACGGCAAATTCCTCACCACCCAGTCGGCCGGAGAGTCCCAGCCCTTCGGTAGCGGCGAGGAGGGTGTTTCCGAACTGTTCGAGGACCGAATCGCCGGTGAGGTGGCCGAGGTTGTCGTTGATCGATTTGAAGTGGTCGAGATCGAGCATCATGACGGCGATCGGTCGTTGTGCCGCGTGCTGGGCGTCGAGGAGTTCCTGCGATTGGGTCCAGAACGCGTGGCGACTCAGCGTTCCGGTGAGGGCGTCGCATTCGGCGATGCGTTGGAGTTCTCGCTCAGCGCGCCGCTGTGCGCCAGTGGCGACGGCTACGGCGATGGGGGAGAGTGCCATCAAGATGACGGAGATCCGGGTGGTCACCCCCTCACTGAGTAGGTGCACCGGATCTGCCAGTGCCAGACGTCCCTTACCCGCCATGACCAGTGCCCACGCGCTCCATCCGGCTGCCAGGAGCGAAGTGCTGAACAGTGAGACACGCATTGCGCACCACAGGAGCGCCGGCATCGGCAGCAGCAGCGCAAGGGCTCCCTGGACCTCCAGGGCGAGTGGCAGACAGGCCAGGAGAGCGGCCAGAGGTGCCAGGATCTGTGCGAGCCGCCTCAAGCGCAGACTCTGCCGCACGGACGGCCCGCAGGTTCTTCGAATGTGTTCGAGCGTCGGTGCCGACAGAACGATCGGCAGCACGATCAGATACGTACACAGGTCGGCGAAGAACCACCCCACCAATTCCGTTGCCGCACCGCTTCCTTCGTGGAGTTGAGTGCGTAGTGCGCTGGCGGACCCGGCCGTGAACGACGCCAGAACCGAGATGAGGAAGATTCTGGCCGTGTACTTCGTCTCGGAGATTCGCCGTGGAAAGCAGCCGAGCAAGTTCGCGGCGATCAATCCTGTCGTGACGCCGACCAGATTGATCGCATTCAGTTCGAAGGCCCTCTGCACGGGGCTTCCGGTCGCAAGATCCGCCGTCAGCAGCGCTGCGCCGCCGACAGCGAGTCCGATCGGCGCAAACGAGCGTGGGTTACGGAGGAGAATGCCCAGAAGGATCGCGTTGGCGGGCCAGAAGGTCGACAGAAAACCGGGCGGACGGGCGGCGATGCCCGCCAGGGCGACAACGAGGATCGCCACGAAAATCAGGCACGAGCGCACCCGACGTGTCGAACGGTCCATGGTCAGCCTGTCGTAGAAAGCAGAAGCTGTCCGAGACTAGCAATGATCCGGCTACTGTCCGAGTTGTAACTTTAAGTGTCATCCCCGACGGTTCGGCTGCGTGAGGCGCCGAATCAAGTTCGCCAACTCCTCGGGCTGATCGATCATCGCGTGGTGATGCGCCGGGCGCAGGACGTGAAAACTCCCGCCGAGGTAGGTGGCGAGTTTCTGCTGCTTTGCCATCCAGGCGATGGACCAGGGAGTGGTGTGGCCAGTGTGTGCAGCAACGACGCTGAGGTCGATGTCGGGCAGTGGATGCTTGCTCGAGCGTCGTAAAGCGGTGAGCTCCAGCGCCATATCGGTGTACGCGACGTATTCGATCATCGCCGCTTCCAGATAATGAGGCTCGCGGTAGATCTTCCGCACCCATTCGAGAGTGGCTTCGGACGACCCGCTCGGCGGCACGGACTGGTTGAGGATTTTGCGCGTCGTCGTACCGAGGAGTCGTTGGAGCCCGGTGGTGCTGAACGAAGCCGCGGCGGCTCGGGAGGCGATCAGCAGCAGGTCGCGGGGGAAAAGACGTTTCGGCTCCTTCTCGGCACTGGAATCGAGGAGGAGCATCCCCGCCGCCCGATCGGGGAACAGGCGCGCGAAGCCTTCGACGTAGAAGCCGGCGATGGAGTGGCCGACCACCACGGCCGGACCACTCAGTCCCAGAATGTCGAGCACGTCGCGGATCCGCTCAGCTTCGCCGCGGACGGTCGGAACTTCGGAAGTAGGCTCGCTGAGCCCGAAGCCCGGGCGATCGAAGCGGACGACGGTGTGGTCCGACTGAAGATGACGCGCGCAGTCATCCCAGTCGAACCAATTGCCCGCCAGCCCACCGCACAGGACGACGACGGGGCCGTCGCCCTCGGCAAGAACATGCAGTCGGCTCTCGCCGACCTGCAAGATCTCGCCCGGTGGTTTCACGTGGAACAATTCCGGCACGCGAGAATCCGGACTACTGACGCGGTTTCGCGAGGGGGAAGGCCAGCGTCTCGCGGATGCTGCCACCCGTGATCAGCATGACGATTCGGTCGACGCCCATCCCGAGACCACCCGTCGGCGGCATCGCGTGTTCGAGGGCTTGGAGGAAGTCTTCGTCCAATTCCATCGCTTCCGGGTCGCCGCCTGCCGCGAGCATCGACTGCTCGGTGAGCCGGTTGCGCTGATCCACAGGGTCGGTCAGCTCGCTGTATGCGGTTCCGAGTTCGACGCCCCACGCCACCAGGTCCCACTTCTCGGCGACGCCGGGGATGCTGCGGTGCGGCCGGGTGAGCGGCGACATCGAGGTGGGGAAGTTGGTGTAGAACGTCGGGAACTCCGTGTAGTCCTCGACCAGGTGCTCGTACATTTCCTGCGCGATGGCGCCGGTATCCCAGCTGGACTGGTACGGGATCTCATTGGCGTCGCACAACTTCTGCAGGTCTTCGAGACTTGTCTCGGGGGAGACGTCGACACCAAGTTTTTCGGCGACGGCGCCGTGCATCGTCTTCACCGGCCACTCACCGGAGATGTCGACCTCGACCAGTTCGCCGTCCGGGCCGGGACGCATGATGATCTCGCGACCGAATGCTGCGACGGCCGCCGCCTGGATCAGCTCGCGGCACATCCGCATCATGCCCTCGTAGTCGCTGTGGGCTTCGTATGCCTCGAGGATCGTGAACTCGGGATTGTGTTTGAAGTCGACGCCCTCGTTGCGGAACACGCGGCCGATCTCGAACACCTTCTCCATACCGGCGACGCACAACCGCTTCAGGTACAGCTCGGGTGCGATGCGGAGATAGAGGTCGAGGTTGTACGCGTTGATGTGTGTCAGGAACGGAGCGGCATTCGCGCCGCCATGCACCTGCTGCAGAATCGGGGTCTCGACTTCGAGGTATCCGCGACCACCGAGTGAATCGCGCAGCGACTTCACGACGGCGCTTCGGGCCTCGAGCAGTTCGCGGGCCTTCTGGTTGAGGGCGATGTCGAGGTACCGCTGGCGGACGCGGGTCTCGGGATCCGAGAGGCCTTTCCACTTGTCCGGCAGCGGGTGCAGGCACTTGCCGTTCATGCGCCACTCGACGGCAATGAGCGACAGCTCGCCCTTGCGGCTGCGCCCGATGGTTCCGCTGACTTCGATCAGGTCACCGAGATCGAACTCGGCAGCGAACTCCGCCAGCTTCTCGCGGCCGACGTTGTCCTGGTCGACCAGGACCTGAATGTCGCCGGACCAGTCGCGCACGTCCGTGAACACCACTCCGCCGTAGTCGCGGACCCGCAGGAGGCGTCCCGCGATTCGCACGCGGGTGCCCTCCGGTGACTTCGCTGCGGCCGCGATCGTGTGCGTCGGTGGATAGGCGACGGGGTAGGCGGCGATCCCTTCGTCGGCCAGTTGCGCGAGCTTGTTCATGCGCACGCGGACCTGCTCGGGTCGACGCGGACCGTTGGTCGTGAACGTCGGCGCCGAGTCCGGCGGGCTGCCGTCGGCGTGCAGTCCTTCGGAAGTCACCAGAGCTGCGGGCACTGCCGCATGCGTACCGGTGTGCTTGACGACCTGGCTGGACTTGCGCCCGAAACTGGGCAGCACCACAAAGCCTTCGGCGATGGCCGACGCGAATCCGACGCGCGGCAGTTCGCGGTTGTCCTCGAAGCAGAGGAAGCGCGGTGCCCAATCCGGCTGGTATTTCACGTTCGAGCGGTACAGCGCTTCGAGCTGCCACCAGCGGGAGAAGAAGACGAGCACCGAGCGCCAGATGCGGAGGATCGGGCCGGCGCCGATGCGCGAACCTTCCTCGAACACCGAGCGGAACACGGCGAAGTTGAGCGAGACTCGCACGACGCCGATCTCGTCCGAACGTGTGGCCAACTCCGAGACCATCAATTCGACGACACCGTTGGGCGCCGTCGGCTTACGGCGCATCAGGTCGAGCGAAACACCGTTCGGTCCCCACGGCACGAGCGAGAGCATGCCGACGACGCTTTCGTCCTCGGTGCCTTCACCCATGACGGCTTCGACGAGGAGGCAATCGCCGTCGAGGTGATCGCCCAGTCGGCCGAGCGCCATGGAGAAGCCGCGCTCGGTGTCGGTGTCGCGCCAGTCGTCGGCGCGGATGATGACGGCTGCCATGTCCTCGGGCGGGATGTCGCGATGGCGTCGCATCCGCACGGTGACGCCGTGACGCCTCACGCGAGTGACGGCCTGGCGCACCGGGCGCATGTCGCGTCCGTTGAGATTGAACTCGCGGGTGCGCAGGATCGCTTCGTCGCCGAGCTGCAGGACGCTCAGGCCCGCCTTCTTGTATGCCGTCGCCCCGGTTTCGCTGGCGCCCATGACGGCCGTCGCCCAGCCGTACTGCGACGCGAGCCCCTGCCACGCTTCGATGGCGTGCGGCCACGCTTCGGGATCACCGATGGGATCACCACTGGCGAGGCAGACGCCGATCTCGACGCGGTACGTGATCGCGGCCTTGCCGCTCGGCGCGAAGATGACCGCCTTGTCGCGGCGGGTGGCGAAGTAAGCGAGAGAGTCGTCGGCACCGAAGTTCTGGATCAACCCGCGGATCGCGGACTCGTCATTTCCGGTGAGGGCGTTGTTGGAGCGTTGCGCGCGGAAGAGCGTCATGACGGCGGCGAGGAGCGCGATGGCGCCGAGCAGACCGAGGACCGTGTTGACGAAGACGCGCGGGTGGCCGTCGAACACCTCGTTGTCGACCGAAGCCGCCGCGGTGACGCGGTTCAGGGCCCACAGGAATCGCTGGTTCTGCGGTAGGTCACCTGGGAAGAGTTCGACAAGGCCCCAACCGATCACGGTCGCGACAGCCATGCCGCCGATCAGCACGCCGAGTGCTTTCCAGCCGGCGCCGCGCCGTACGCGTGTGTAGAACTCGGGCCTCGCCGCGATGAGGATTCCGATCACGACAAGCAGAACGACAACCGCCACGGCGTTGTTCGGGTTCTTGTCGACGATCGCGGAGGCGATGTTGGTGAGGGTGATCAGTGACAGGTAGATCGTCAACAGCCACCAGGCGATGCGCTTGCGGCTCGCGAGGGCGGCGGCGAGCAGGGCGACGACGAGCGCCCACGACAGGCTCGTATCCGGTGCGTCGAAGTAGTAGCTGTCGATGTATTCGCGTGGGACGCGGAGGATGTGCCGCAGTACCGGCGAGATGCTCCACAGGAACACCAGTACGGAGAAGACTCCGAGGATCAGTCCCGAGATATGGGGAACCTGGCTGAACCGCCCTTTGCGGAATCGACGCGCCTGGCGCGGATTTTCGGGTGGCGATTCCACCAACTCTGCAGTGGTGTCCGATACCTCGGTCAATGGTGCCATCGAGCTTCCTCTCCTACCGGTCGATCAGATCCTCACGCTAAGTGTGGTCTGTCGTGTCCAGTTTTGTGGGAGGAGGAAGATGATTGACATGACCGACAACATTCCAGCAGTACCCATCCGCGACGAAATGATTCGGCTCGGTCAGTTTCTCAAGCTCGCGAACCTCATCGAATCGGGCGCGGAGGCCAAGGAAGTGATCGCCGACGGCATGGTTTCGGTCAACGGTGAGGTCGAAGATCGTCGGGGCCGCCAGCTTCGTGACGGCGATGTCGTCGAGATCGGCGGGATGGCCGCCAAAGTGGAAGCCCCCGCCTGATCCCGCGACTTCTGACTAGCTCTCGCGAACGACGACGCCGTCCGGGTCGCTGTAAACGATCTCGCCGGGGTTGAAGGTGACTCCGCCGATTTCGATCGGCACGTTCTTCTCGCCCGAACCGGTTTGCGTGCTCTTGCGCGGGTTGGTGCCCAAAGCCTTGACGCCGATGTCGAGGGTGCGCAGGATCGCGGAGTCGCGGACAGCTCCGTTGACGATGACGCCGGCCCAGCCGTTGTCGACGCCGCGGCCGGCAATGATGTCGCCGACCAGGGCGGTGTGGATGCTCGCGTCACCGTCGACGACGAGGACTCCGCCGTTGCCCGGTTCGCTGAGGGTCTGCTTCACGAGCAGGTTGTCCTGGAAGCACTTGATGGTGGTGATGGGGCCGGCAAAGACTTCACGTCCACCGAACTGGGTGAACTGCGTGTCGCAGCTACGGATGTCGGGTCCGATCTCGTCGGCAAGGTCAGCGGTCGCTACAGGCTCGGTCATGCCCCACAGGATAGTCGGCGGGGCTCGGGCCTAGTTGTCGTCGGGGAGTATGCCGTTCAGCACTATGTCGGCAAGAGAATCGGCAAACGGTCCCGGGTCCGAGACGTCACGAACCGACAGCGCGAAGATGGCTGCACCCGCCATGATGTCGAGAAGAGCGTCGGCGTCGACGCCGCTTCGGATGTCGCCGCGCTCTCTCGCCGCCTCGAGTCGACGGTTCAGCTCGACGCGGACTCCGGCCAGTTGCCGCACCACGAGAACGTCGCGTAATTCCGCGTTTGTTCGCACTTCGCCCATCAATCCGGGAGCAGCGGCTCGCGTGGCGGGAGCTGCGAACAGAGCAACCGCGCCGTGCACCAGCGCGCGAATCTGATCCGTGATCGTGCCCTCGGTGCCGAGTTCGGTGTCGATGTCCGCGCCCTGTTCGACGTCGAGTACGGGATAGATCGCGTCGTTGACGATGTGTGCCTTCGACGGCCACCGACGGTAGATGGCTGGACGTCCTACTCCCGCACGCGTGGCTATGGCGTCGATGGACGTGCCCGCGTACCCCTTTTCTTCCAACAGTTGCCTGGTCGCGTCCAGTACTGCGTCGTCGATTGCAGGGTTTCGCTGCGGGCCCAGGCGGTGCTGAGTTTCGGAATCTTTGGACATTTTGGGCAAATCCCTTGCGGTATCGCTGTGATGGCCGTTACATTCTGTCACGGCTTTAGTCGATACATATTGTATCGACAATCGGCACGTGCGCATCGGCGCCACCGAACCACGAGGAGTGGTGATGAACCTTCGAACCGAAACAGAAACCTCCGGCGAAGATCCCGACTACGCCGAATTTGCCAGGCCCGGCGAATCCCGCAACGACCCGGCGGAGATGCGGCGCAGCCTCGAAGGCTGGCTCGCGACCGTGCTGTGGCGAGGCTCGAAACCTTCCGTGACCTCGGTCGAGGTGCCGGCCGCGAACGGCATGTCCAACGAAACTGTGCTTTTCGATGCGACGTGGATCGAGGACGGGATTCGAGCCGAGCATCGCTTGGTCGCCCGTATCGCCCCGCGGGACAGTGCGGTACCGATCTTTCCGTCTTACAACCTGGACCAGCAGTTTCGGGTCATGAGCGCCGTCGCCGCTCACACGTCGGTGCCAATCCCGCGGGTGTACTGGTCCGAGAGCAACCCGGACGCGCTCGGCGGCGAGTTCTTCGTGATGGAACGGCGTGAGGGCGAAATCCCGCCCGATGTCATGCCGTACACGTTCGGATCCTGGCTCTCGGAAGCTTCGGCCGACGACTGTTCTCGACTCCAGCAGTCATCGGTCCGGGTGCTCGCCGAGCTACACGCTATGGCCGATCCGCACCTCGCACTCCCCGAGTTGTGCCGCGATGGTGCCGAACCGACTGGGGCAGAAGCACTTCGCGCGCACCTCGAGGACCAGCGGCGCTATTACGAGTGGGCAACAGCCGACGGACCAGGATCTCCTTTGATCGAGCGCGGTTTCGACTGGATCGAAGCGAACCTTCCCGTCGATGCCGGTTCCGCAGTGCTCTGCTGGGGTGACTCGCGGATCGGAAATGTCATCTACCGCGACTTCGAGCCGGCGGCGGTCCTCGATTGGGAGATGGCCACACTGGGGCCGCGTGAGCTGGACCTCGGCTGGATGATCTTCCAGCACAGGTTCTTCGAGGATCTCGCTGCCATGGCCGGACTCCCCGGAATGCCGGACTTCCTTCGTCGCGAGGACGTGGCAGATGCCTACGGCTCGCTTTCCGGCCACCAGGTTGCGGATCTAGATTTCTACATCCTTCACGCCGCGTTGCGGCATGCGGTGATCATGTTCCGAGTCCAAAGTCGCGCAGTGGCTTTCGGTCAGGCCGAATTCCCCGACAACCCGGACGAGATGATCCTGCACCACAAGACACTCGAAGCCATGCTCGACGGCACCTACTGGGAGTCGCTCGCAACATCCCCGCTCACAACAGGAGATGCACGATGACACTGTCCCCGCTCGACGACTACCCGGTACATCAGATCGCCGAGACCATCCGCCACGTGGGCACCTCGGATCGAAACTTCTACGACCGCTACTACTTCAACTGCCATGCCGGCGTCGACGGCGACACCGAGCCGCTGTTTCTCATCATCGGTCTCGGTCAGTACCCCAATCTTGGTGTATGCGACGGCTTTGCGGTTCTTCGGCGCGGCGAAGACCATATTGTCTTCCGGGCATCCCGAGCCTTGGGTGACGATCGTATGGACCTGTCAGTAGGCCCGCTGCGAATCGAAATCATCGAGGGCCTGCACCGCCTACGTGTGGTGTTGGACCCGAGTCCCGAAGCGCCGGACCTGAGCTTCGACCTCACCTTCGAGTCCGACGGCCCCGCCAATCTCGAGGCCAGACATTTCCATCGCCAGCTCGAACGAGTCACCTTCGACACGCAACGATTCGTGCAGACCGGAACATGGTCCGGATCCTTGACCGTCGACGGCGACGTCATCCCGGTCACCCCGGAGACGTGGCGGGGTAATCGCGATCGGTCCTGGGGTGTGCGACCGGTCGGCGAAGCGGAACCGCCTGGACGCAAGGCAGATCCGGCGATAGCCGGCAGTCAGAACTTCTTCTGGATTTACTCGATCATGCAATTCGGCGACTTCACCATCGTCACGATCGTCCAAGAAGATCAGCATGGACGCCGAATCCTCGAAGATGCGACTCGCGTCTGGGCGGACCGCTCGCGCGAGCCGGAGTGGTTGGGTCGACCGGACCACCAGCTCACGTTCATTTCCGGTACTCGCGAGGTGAAGAGCGGAACTCTGTACTTCCGGCGTCCCGGTGCACCAGGCGAATCCGACCACATCCTGGAGATAACCTGCGAACCGATTCTGCCCAACTACATCGGTGTCGGTACGGGCTACGGACTCGAGCAGGATTGGCGCCACGGGATGTGGCAGGGAGAACTGGTGGTTCAGGGCCTGCGAGAGAAGGTTTCGGACATCGAACCGTGGAAGAAGATGCTGTGCCCGGTCGACAACTTGGCTCGGTTCACCCTCGTCGAGGACGGCGTAACCCGCACCGGGACAGGCCTGTTCGAGGTAGCAGTCATCGGACCTCACCAGCGATACGGATTTACCGGCATCGGTGACGTCGCTCCGTAACTCCAGATCACCACACCACAAATCCCAAACTACAGAGAAAGACACTGCCACATGTCCACACGCACACGAATGTTGTTCGCTCGCACTGCAAAGGCCGCCGCATTAGTTGTTACAGGTGGTCTGATGTTTGCTGCTCCCGCCACGGCAATCCCGCTCGACCTGGGCTCTCTCAACACAGGCTCGCTTGGAGCGGTCGATCTCGGCTCGCTCGATCCTGTCCTCGCGCCGACACCGAATTTGGCCTCCGTGGCCAACTTTCGCGACGTTGCCGGCAACGACGGTAGGGGATACGCCACCGTCGACGGCTCACACCTCAAGCGCGGCGTCATCTACCGGTCCAATGCGCTGACCGCTACCACCGACGCAGACAAGACGACACTCACCGGCCTCGGGCTTGCCGACGCCTATGACCTGCGCGGCGCAACCGAGATCTCCAACCCGTTCATCGGTGGCGCGGACAAACTCCCGGACGGTGTGACGTACACGAACATCCCCATCGAGTTCAAGGATCTCACCCAGCTCGCGACGACGATCAAGTCGCCGGAGGAGGCCAAGCAGTTCTTGGTCGACACCAACCGCAGTTTTGTCACCGATCCCGTTCGCCGTGCCGGCTTCAAGCAGGTCCTCTCGGACATCGCTGCGAGTGACGGGGTGCAGTTGTTCCATTGCACCTCAGGCAAGGACCGCACGGGTTGGACCGCGATGTTGCTGCAGTCCATCGCCGGTGTCCCCGCCCAGACGATCATGGACGACTATCTGTTGAGCAACACCTACCTTCAGGCGACCAACGAGAAGATCCTTGCGCAGATCTCTCAGGCCCTGAGCCCGCAGGTGGCGACCAATCTCGAGCCGGCCCTCGGTGTCGACGCTTCGTACCTGGAAGCTGGACTCGCGCAGGTAGCCAGCGATTACGGAACCGTCGACGGTTATCTCACCGAAGGTCTCGGACTCACTGCGGACACGATCGCGCTTCTGAAGGCCAAGCTGGTCGGCTAGTTTCTCGCTGCTAAAACGCTTGAACGAACGAGTACCAGTCGCCGTCGAACTCCTGGTATCCGATCTCGCCGTCGCGGCGGGGCTTGCCGAGATATGGTGCGCCGTCAGGTAAGTACGCCAATCCGATCGAATCGATTAGACCACCCTCGATGTGGAAGCGGCACCCGTTGCCGACGGGCCAGACCTGCAGGACCCGGTAGACGCCAATTGTTCGGTTTTCCAACGACTTCTGGCAATCCGCGGCCACTGCTTCGAGCGAATCTTTCGACAATGCAAACGCAACATGCGAAGGGACGGACAAGGTCACGAGCGCACCGGTGACGAGCACGATCACCGGCGCGATCGTGCTCAAACGCAGAGTTTTGTACTTCATCCAGCCAATCAGGCTGAGTATCAACCACACTCCGCCCAAACCGAGCAGTACTGAGGCTGCGAGCGCAAAGAACGGAAAGTACACAACCGGCGGCATGAAGGACCACACGATGACGCCGCATGTGAGAGTGACAAGCACTGCGGTGACAATCGCTGTCACCTTCCACCAGGATGCCGGACCTCCACGCTCAGTTGTCGGATCACCGTCAGTCATCGGACAACCCTTGCACACCGCAGTAACTGCGGAGCGGCAACGAACGGAATCGTCCACTGATATAAGTCGGGGTCGTCGTGCGTAGATCCGCGAATTGAACATTTTCGGCGCCAGCCAGTCCTCTAATGTCTGAGGGTATGGTCGGATTGTGAACCAGGATCTGATCATTCGCCGCTACCAGCCCTCGGATGAGGACGTGGTCGTCGACCTGTGGTCGCGCGCTGCCCGTGAAGCCCATCCGTTCCTTGCGGGTGAGGGGACGGGCGAACGCGAGCAGAAGATGCGAGAGGTCTATCTGATTCAGGCCGACAATTGGGTCGCTGAGCACAACTCCGCTGTCGTTGGACTGTTGGGAATGATCGGCTCCGAAATCGGGGGACTGTTCGTCGCGCCGGCGTCACAAGGGTTGGGCGTCGGGCGGGCGTTGGTCGAACACGCCACAACCATGCACGGCGAGGTGACACTGGAGGTCTACACGCTCAACGATCGCGCCCGCAGGTTCTATGCGCTGATGGAGTTCGAAGAAGAGGGGCGTCGACACGACGCCGAGACGAACCATGAATTGATCACCCTGCGTCGCGCGGGTCGAGGCTCTTCCCTTTCCCAGGCATGAGAATTACGGATCAGCCCAGCACGGGCCTGACATTGTGCACAGATCTGGCGGCTACCGATTGGCTGGTCGATCAGGATCTTCCTTGGTATCAGTTGGCGGGGCGCGGCCCGATCGGATTTCCGAAGTATGCGCGCTTACGGTTCATCCCCGATCCGAGCTTTCCCGGTCAGAAATCCAATGATGTCGACTTCGATCAAACCGGGCCGGAAGAGAAAGTGCTGATCGGCTTCGCCCTGGATGTGTTGTCCAGTTACACAACCACACCCGACGAGTGCTATTTCTGCATGTGGACCGGGTGGGGGTCGGCAGTCGGTGATGACGTTCCGCGGTTCGAGATCCCCAATCGTGACTACTGGCTCTTTCGTGGAACGCTTGCCGACTACGCCGATTGGAGCGTGGAAAACTCAGCTCGTTGGCCGTGGGGTTCTTCCCCTGATCCGGCCTTCATCTGGCCGGCTGATCATTCCTGGTGCATAACCAATAATGTCGATCCACATTTCGCGACCATTGCGGCCCCCGAGGAGGCCATCATTCGAATTGTGGCTGATTCGCGGATCGACGCCGTGCTCGACGACCCGGATATCGATCCGCCGTATTGGCACTGACGCCCGATCACTTCCAAGTCTCGAGTTCGACTACCAGCGTGTTCCAGCGGACGCCGAAATCGGTAGGTACCCAACTCGTCTCGCAGTACACCGTCGGCCCGTCGAAGACGACGTTGAAGAGACCGGGATGAATTGTCGTCAAGAGTGTTTCGTGTTGAACGAGGTGGCCGGGCCGCTCTTTCACCCGCACGCGCCCGGTGGGCTGAGTGCGGTATCGAGTCCAGAGGTAGCGATCCCACACCAGGCAGCCTCTCAACCGCGTCTTGCCGACGGCTCCGACATCGTCGCCGATCAGTGTCGTAAATCCGTTTCTGAGATGGGCTATGTGCTCAGTGCGGCCGTCGATTGTCACGGTCGCGATGCGTGCATCGATTTCGCAGCACACCTCGGCGGGAAGGTCCAACATTTCGGGACTGGCCCAATAGGTCGTCGGTTCGCAAGTATCGCCAGGCATGGGGGTGTCGCGCCACGGTTCGAGATCCTCGAGCATCCAGAGTTGCGCCACCGTGCAAGTATCCCAGGTGCCTACGCTTGGGCCTGCTGGTCTGCCTGCAGGTGCTTGACCGGGCATCCCGTGGGGAAGGTGCCGAGGTCTTCGACCTTGTAACCGTTCGGGTAGCTGCGGATGTTGGGCAGCTCGCGGGCGAATTTCCGCTTCGTACGCACGGGGAAGAACCGCAGCAGGCGCGCGCGGACCTTCAGCGCACCGCGTGAGACGACGCGCATCGCAGTGCTCGGGTGCCTGTAGTGGAAGGCGTCGAGTAGGTGATCGTCCATGAGAGCGAAGGCGAATCCCTTGACCAGAGCCTTCGGTGCCAGGTTGTTGGGCGGGAAGGTGCACATCAGGTCGAGGGTGGAATCAGCGACGGCTCGGGCGCCGGGATCGAATGAAAAGTGTTCGCGCTCATAGTCGTCGAGAAGTTTGACGAAGCCCTCGTAGGTGTCCGGCGTGTCTTTGATGTTCATGTACCGACCCAGGTGGCGGTAATAATTCGTCGACCCGACGATCTCGTTGTCGGTCATCTTCCGCCAGCCGTACTCGTCGAGCCATCTGACCGGCGTGACGACGAAGGTGGCCAGGACATAGAGCATGTCGTCGTTGGAGATGTCGTACGAGCCGTGCATCTGATTCATTCGACGCACGCTCTTGCGGCCTTCGGTGCTGCTGAGGCCGTGCTCGAGGATGGCGTCGAGGATCAGGCTGGTGTCGTCGTAGCGCTTCTGAACCTTGTCGGTGAACTCGCCCGTGGAGAAGAGGAGCTTGCCGATCGAGGGGACAGCGTATGTACGAAACAGTGCGAAGCTGAGCGCCTGATTGATGTCCCAGGGAAACTCTTGCGCCGCGAGAATGCGCGACATCTCTTCGTAATCGGTTTCGGGATCGAGTTGATCCGTGCGACTGCGGAGGTCGTAGCGCTTCATCTGAACACTCCCTGGGACTGGTCTGCGCGCGGCAGAGATAGGTGTGAGCTGCACCACCGACTGTAGTTCTGACAACACGCGTTGTCTAGGGGGTGTGAATAGTCGTCTTTCCTTCGTTTCGGGCGTTGTACCAGGGGTATCCGGAAAGTGTTGTCGACCCGAGGAGCAGCTATGAGCGTCACACGCACGGCCGGGGTTTTTGCGGCCATCGGACTACCGATTGCCGCGAGCGTCATGTTCGCCGGAGTCGCCTCGGCTGATCCGCCCCACCCTTTCGGCGGCGCCGCCGTCACTATCGGGTGTCCGAATCAGGGGTCGCTGGCCTCGTTGACCGGACTCACCGGCCAGTCCGGGCCAGAATCCAATCCGCCCATCGCCAAGGGTGACATTCGCTTCGATTCGTTCCCGGCCGCTGCACCCATCCCGGCGGCGGGTCAGGTGACCGTTGCGTGGGTCAACACCGACACGGGCAAGTCCGGAATCGTCGACCTGGTCGGTACTTATCCGTACCTGTCCGCGACGGTGAACACCGGCGTCGGCAATGTCGTTGCGACGGCGTTCGGTTCGATCAACTGGGGCAGTAGTCCCATCTGCCAGTCGAATCCGACGATCGGCAGGTTCATAGCCTGATCTTGAGCCTCGTCGTCGCGGCCTGGACGGGCACAGGGTTGGCGGTATCGCGTGATTATCTGTCATCTCGGAGATACCGCCGGGTCCGCCCCATCCCATATTCTGAAACATGTTAGGTGAAAGCATATTTCAGGGATGGAAAAGGTGGCGACGTGAACGGGTCGAGCGCGCGTCAGTTGATGAGCCAGATGCTCGTCGAAAAACGAAACAGTCTTGCGCCCGAAAAGGTCGGCATGCGCTGCGAGGGTGCTCGCCGAATGCACGGCCTCAGTCGGCGCGATGTCGCGCAGATTGCCGACATCAGCTTCAATCACTATCAGCGGCTGGAACAGGGTACGTCCGTTGGTGTTTCGGCTCCGGTTATCGTGAGGATCTGCGACGCCTTGTTGATGGAAGACGACGAGAAGGCGCGCATGCTGGCATTGCACCAGGTATGGGCGCGCCCTCGTCGACCGCTGGCTGGATCCCGAGTTGCCGGATCTCAGGCTGCCGGTGAAATCTCCGGCAGGCAGCGGGCCAGTTCGTCCGGCGTGTAGAAGAAACTCCCGGCGCTCACCGGAGCGCACGGGGCAGCAAATGCTGTCTCGCGCTCGTTGTAGAGCATTCGGACCAGACGCTTACCCTCCGGTCCGGCGTAGACGTCCCACTGCACGTTCGCAGCCATCGGGCTGACCTGTGATCCGCGCCAGGGGTTGTTCGCATAGGTGTAGAGGTCGCCCTCCGCCTGCGAGACGGTGCTTCCCGGCAGTTTCAAGAGTGCTGCGAAGGGGATGATCGTTTCTGCGTGTGCAAACCGGAAATCCGCTCCCGGGACGGCGTCGTCGCCGGTATGTTTCTGCAGGCCGCGCAGGAACTCGTCGCGCAGGACAGTTGCCATCCGGTAGGTGACGTCTTCACCGGTGAAGCCCGGGCCCTTGGCGTAGAAGTCCTCGGCATCGTTCGTGTATGCGAGCCACTGCGCGTCAGCAGGTTCGATGAACCGCTCGAAATTCCACTTGCCTTCTTCGGCCATGCCCGGAGTGATGATGTACGTGTTGTACAGCATGTACGCGGCGTCGACTTCGTTGTCGATCGTGCTGGAACCCTTGCCACGGTCGACGAGTGAGAACTCGCCCGCACTCAGCCGGTTCACGAAGTCCTCCGAGTAGAGCCTGAGCATCATGTGCCGCGAGACCTCGCGGGTGCGGGGAAGATCGGCGATCTGGTCGTCGACGGCTTTCAGTCGAGGATCGGACTCTTCGTAGTCCTTGTAGTCGGCGTTTGCATCCGAGTCGTGGAAGTAGAGAAGGTCGGCATCCGTGGTCACCGGTGCAACATCGCCGGCGACGGCTGGAAACGCACCGGTCAGCCCTTGCGCGAAGTTCTCGGCGCTGTCCACGGCACGGTCCACACCCGACGAGGTCAAGGTGATGGTGCCCTGTTGCGCTGCGATGGCGTCGAACAGTTGGGGGAGGCGTTCAGTGACCCGCGCGCCGAGCTGTCTGTGTTCGGTGATCCCGCGTCCGCTGAGGTTGCCGTACCCCAGCTTCTTGTTGGCGGCCATGAGATGACGGAGGGCCGGGCCGAATTCCTTGCCGACGGGAGTCAATGCGTTCTCGGCTTCGGCGATTTCCCACAGCTGCAGGCTCAGGTCGTCGTACTTCAGGCTCGACAGTGCTCTGGAACCATGGCGCGCAACACTTTCCGTGTACACGGGGGAGTATCCCGTCGGCGGCGCCTGATAGTCGGCGATGCGCTGGCCGGGAGTGTAGGGCGTCTTGGACGTGAAGCCGCCGTCGCTGACGGTTGGTATCTCTGTCGAACCGGAGCTCGAACCGGCGTCGAGCGAACCGAACGGTGACGCCGTGGCGATGGACTGGACGCTGCTGGTGACAAGCACTAGTCCGACAGCGCCGGCAGCGGCCAGCACGCCGAAGCGTGAGCTTCGCATGGTGAGTTGATCCTCTCCGTCGGTGCCGAGGTGACACGACGGAAGGAAAGTTAGAACAGCTAAGCGTCCGAATTGCACCTATTTGCCCATGTGCAGATGGACGCGGGGTTACAAGTTTCGGATTCGCAGAGCTCAGGAGGGTTTGGCGGCAATCCCGATCGACACGGAGAGCGACAAAGCGATGAGGGTCATGGCCAGCCACTGGTAGCTCTTGGGCGTGGGCTGCTTCTTACGTCCGAACTTGCTCACTGATGTCTCCCGTTTGTCCGTGGGTACTCAGCACATATTACTGTTCCATTACCCCAATGGCGCGGTCGACCGGAAACTGTGCGCGATCAGACAGCAGGCGGACCGCGAAGTCCGCCCGCTGCCCCGCGATCAAGAGATCGTGCGCAGTTCCCGTCGCAGTATCTTGCCGGTGACGGTCTTGGGCAGTTCCTCCACCAGCACCACGGAGCGTGGGTACTTGTACGCCGCCATCCGCTGCTTGCAGTGATCGATCAGATCTTCCGGGGTGACGGACGCCCCCGCGACGAGGCTGACAAACGCCTTCACCGTCTCACCGCGGTATTCGTCGGCGATCCCGACGACTGCCGCCTCACGGACTGCGGGGTGCTCGGCAAGAACGTCCTCGACTTCGCGTGGCCACACCTTGTAGCCGGACGCGATGATCATGTCCTTCTTACGGTCGACGACGTAGAACCAGCCGGCTTCGTCCATGAAACCGACGTCGCCGGTGTGGAACCACCCGTCGCGAATGGCCGACGCACTCTCCTCCGGCTTGTTCCAGTAACCGCGCACCACCTGTGGACCTCGGACGACCAGTTCGCCGATCTCTCCGATCGGCAGGACCGCACCGCCCTCGTCTTCGATGCGGACCACGGTGTTGGGTACGGGAACGCCGACAGACAGTGCTCCGGATGTGGGGTCGACCGGCGTATCCGCACCAACGGGAACGGCATGGGTCGGCGACGTGGTCTCGGTCAGCCCGTAGATGTTGTGCAGCGCAGCACCGGTCATGGCGCGGACGGCCTCGGCGGCAGTCGGCGAGATGGGTGCGCCGCCGGAATACAGCAACCGCATGGAGGAGAAGTCTTCCGGCGCGCAACCCGGAGTGTTGAGCAGTGCCGTAAAAGCAGTGATGGCGCCGACTGTGAATGTCGGTTGGTGCTCACGAATCGCGTCGAGCATCACCTCGGGCTGGAAGCGATAGGCAAGCACCAGCGGCATTCTCGCCAGGACGGACACCGCGATGTGACCGATCAACCCCGTGATGTGGAAGAGCGGTGCAACTCCGAGAACCGTGTCTTTCGGGGTGAGCCCCAACCAGTCCCGGTACACCTGGGCGTTGAAGGTCATATTCGCGTGAGAGGTCATCGCTCCCTTCGGCGGACCTGTGGTTCCCGACGTATACGTCAGTACCGCAATGTCTTCCGGTGCAGCGTCAGTGGTGATCGGATCGCCGAGACGATGTTCGTCGATCAGCGTCGCGAGATCGTCGGTACCGAGATCCTTCTTGACGATTCCGTCGAAAATCCTCGGATCGTTGCGACTTTGGTACTCGAGTTCCGAGGTGGTGATAACTCGCCTGACCGGCGAGTCGGAGACGACATTGCGGCCGACGGACTCGTAGAGCCCCTCGAGAGCGATCAGAACCGCTGCTCCGGAATCTTCGAGTTGGTATCCCAGTTCTCGTTCACGGCTCATGGGATTGATCGAGACTGCGACGCCGCCGGCTTTCCAGATTCCGGCGAGCGCAAGCACGAACTGCGGAACGTTCTGGAGGAACAGAGCGACGCGGTCACCCTTCACCAGTCCACCGGCTCGGAGTGCTCGGGCCAGGGCGTCACTCTGCTGATCCAGTTCGGCGAAACTGAGTTGACCGTCGAAGTACTTCACAGCCGTGGCGTCCGGATCAGAGCGGACCGCCGCTGCCAACATTTCGAGCATCGTGGGGTGCTCGACGTCGATGTCGGGGGGAACGTCGTTGCGGTACAACGCCAACCAAGGGCGATCTTCGTATGTCATTTGATGGCAACCGGATTCACGGGAGAGCCGCTGGCCTTTGCGACCTTGAGTGGCGCGGCGACGTACAGGAACGTGTACTGGCCGTCGGCCGCGCAGTCCGCGGCCAACTTCTCCAGATCGCAGATCTCGGTGAACACCACTCCGAGGTTGCGCATCAATGCGTTGTGGAGAACCAGTGCCACACCGTTTTCGGGGTCGGTGGTGACCTCGTTGGCAATGGTGTCAGTGACAAGGTTGGGGATCTCCATGTCCTGGAACCACTGGACGAGTTCGGGGCTGTAGATCAGGCCGGGCTCGCAGAAGCCCTCGTAGAAGGCTTCGCCCTGGTCGAAGAACAGCTTGAGGAAGTTGGTGCGGATGACGAGGATGTCACGCTTCTCGATGGTGACGCCCTGCGCTTCGGCACAGGCCAAAAGATCATGGTGCGTGAATGTTTCGGCCTTGTCGAGGTTTTCCTTGCCGCGGAACTTCGCCATGTCGAGAAGTACTGCGCGTCCGACGACGCCACGGTCGGCAATCGGTTCGACGCTGGCCTTCTCGAGGCCGCCGACAGTCGTGTCAGCGGAGTATCCGTTCCACAGCGCGCCGTCGTACCAGACGTGGCCGAGTGCGTCGTACTGCGTCGAACCCTGGAGGAAAGCGTCGATCTTGTCGTCCGCGTAATGCAGACCGCCGGGGAAGTTGGGGGCGTCGTCGCCGTCCCAGCTGCTCTCGTCGAAGATCTGTGTGCGCTCGGCAGGGCTGCGTCCCGGCCACACCGGATCACCCTTGGGGTCGCCGATGAGCCGTTGAAGCGTGAACACGGAACCCTGCTTGATGGTTCCGACGCCACGAAGCACCTGTCCGGCGTCGAGGTAGTTCAGTGAACCGACCTCGTCGGACTCTCCCCACTTGCCCCAGTTGCTGGGCGCGTCGCGCAGGAGTTCTCCAAGATATGGCGCCTCGGTCATGGTGATTCGATCCTCTCGCTACCGACACCGAACGATCGCTCGGGCGGACCTGGGTCTTTGTGATCCACATCATGTTCAGGCCGATAACTAGTAGTCAACACGTTCATAGATTTCCGTGGTCATCGCATTGTTGGAAATCCAATGTTCGGTAATACTGAACACTGTGACTGAATTTGAGAATGCTGTCCTGATCGGGGCGTCGATCCGGCAAGCGCGGCGTCACAGCGGGCTCTCGCTGCGTGAATTGGCCAGGCGTCTCGATGTCAGCCCGGCTACCCTCAGCGCTGTCGAGACCGGAAAGACCAGAGTCAGCGTCGACCGGTTGGCGGCAATCGGCGGGATTCTCGGAGTGCGTTTCGACGCTCTGCTCCCGGCGGCGATAGTGCGTCCGCCGGAACAGCCGCGATGGGGAGGCGACGACGCCGACCCGGACGCACATTCTCGGCCGAACGAGTGGCGAAGGTTCGGCCCGAGTCCGTTCGATCCGGTGTTGGCGGCCGCGCTCGCGGAGATGGTGAAGACCGGATATCACGGCGCTGCGATGCGTGAGATCGCCAAACGTGCGCAGATGAGTGTTCCAGGTCTGTACCACCACTATTCCACCAAGCAGCAGATGTTGGCCGAAATTCTCGACCTCACCATGGATGAACTCAACACGAGATCGTTGGCGGCAATCGACGAGGGCGAAAGTCCCTCCGAAAGGCTGGCTTTCCTCGTCGAATGTGTGACCTTGTTCCATATCTATCGGCGTGATCAAGGATTTCTCGGTGCCAGCGAAATGCGCAGTCTCACAGCCGAGAACAGGTTGCGCATCACGGAATCACGCAACTACCAGCAATGGTTGATGACGAAGCAGGTCGACGACGGAATCGCTGCCGGTGTGTTCGGGACGGATCGGCCGCGACAGGCCGCGCGTGCAATAGTCGTGATGTGTGTCTCTGTCGCGCAATGGTATCGGCCGAGCGGACCACAAACGCCCGAGGAAATTGCACGCGACTACGCGCGTTTTGCACTGGATCTGGTGCGCCTTCAGCGACCGTGACGGACGTCATCCGGTTCGGGTGATGCGCCAGCGGGCAAAGGGGTCCATGCTTGGAAGGTATCCGTACCGCGACTCGAGTAAGGAACGAAACCCAATGTCTTCCAAGCTGTCTCACAAGGCCTACATGATCGGTGCCGGCATCGGAAACCTCTCGGCTGCCGTCTATTTGATTCGAGACGGTGAGTGGAGCGGTGAGGACATCACCATCATGGGGCTGGACATGCATGGAGCGAACGACGGCGAATCTGCCGCTACCTTCCAGCACCAGTACGGTCATCGCGAGCTGGGCAACGACGCGGGCTTCATCAATCGTGGCGGTCGCATGCTCAACGAGGAGACCTATGAGAACCTCTGGGACGTGCTGAGTGTGGTTCCGTCGCTGGACAACCCGGGAAAATCGGTGACGGATGACATTCTCGATTTCGACCACGCACATCCGACGCACGACGTCGCACGATTGATCGATCGCGACGGTATTCGCAACAAGGGTGAAAACGACTACAAGCACATGCAATTCGACAACAAGGATCGGTACTTGTTGACGAAGCTGATGACGATGCCGGAGTCGGACGAGGCAAAACTCGACGACATCAGTATCGAGCAGTGGTTCGAGGACACTCCGCACTTCTTCACCACCAACTTCTGGTACATGTGGGAGACCACATTTGCTTTCAAGCGGGTGAGTTCGGCGATGGAGCTGCGCCGGTACATGAACCGAATGATTCTCGAGTTCAGTCGCATTCAAACTCTTGCCGGTGTCACCAGATCCCCGTACAACCAGTACGAGAGCATCATTTTGCCGATGCGGGCCTTCCTCGAAGGCAAGGGCGTGAAGTTCGTCAACGAACTGAAGATCACGGAGTTCGTGTTCAAGGACACCCCGCTACGAGACGAGATCATCGTGACGGGACTCGATTACGAAAACGTCCGCACCGGTGAGAAGGGCCGAATCGACGTGGCGGAGGGCGATTTCGTCTTCGACACCAACGGCAGCATCACCGACAGTTCTTCGATCGGCGATCTGGATACCCCGATCGTCGAAGACATGAGATACGCACCGAGTGCGCTGCTGTGGAAGCAGGCCACCGAGCATTTCTACGATCTCGGGAATCCCGACAAGTTCTTCGGGGACCGGGCGCAGAGTGAGTGGACCAGCTTCACCGTCACCACTTCGTCACACGAGCTCATCAACGAGATTTCCCGAATCACCAAGCAGCTCCCCGGAAATGCGCTCAACACATTCGTGGACTCGAACGTGCTTCTCTCGATCGTGGTCCACCATCAGCCGCACTACCACGCGCAGAAGGAGAACGAAGGAGTCTTCTGGGGTTACTGTCTGTTCCCGCGCAAGGACGGCGACTACGTGAAGAAGCCGTTCATCGAGATGACCGGGCGGGAAATGCTGGAAGAGACGCTCGGACACCTCGAGGCGCTCGACGAGAGCGGTGCGCTCGCCGCGCGTCGACAAGAGATTATGGACAGCGTCGTGAATTCGATTCCCAGCCATATGCCTTACGCCAGTGCGCTGTTCAATCGGCGCGCCGTCGGCGACCGGCCGCTGGTGGTGCCGAAGCACTCCAAGAACCTGGCGTTCATCAGTCAGTTCGCGGAGCTGCCGTTCGACATGGTGTTCACCGAGCAGTACTCGGTGCGCTGCGCTCAGGTAGCCGTCTACAAGTTCCTGGGGATTCCGGAAGACAAGCTCACCAAGATGCATCACTACGAGAAGGATCCGAAGGTCCTCGCCAAGGCCGCAGTGACGATGTTCCGCTGAGGGGTGCTCAGCGACCGTGCCGCTTCTCGTAGTCCTCGCGAGTGCGATCGGCACGGCGTTGGGCCTTCTCGTCGAGCAGTTCGGGATCGAGTCCGTGGCTCAGCAGGCGGTGACGGCGGTAGATGGTCCCGAGCGCCACGACGAAGTACGCGAGCGGGATGAGCAACAAGGCCATCATGGCCAAGGGAATCCAGATCGGTCCCGGGATCAAGAGGAACAGCAGAAGAATCAGCGTCGCCGGCACGGTGAAGCGGATGATGTAGCGGGCCTGGGCGCCCGGGCCGACCAGATCGTTCCGTACCCAGTCCTGATACCGGTCGGGGAGCGTCTTCCCCAGGAGGTATCCGCAGTACTGAGGAAAGTTCGGGCGAGTCTGTTCGGCCATGGCATCCAGGATAGTGCCTGGTACTGCCGCTTACACCGGTGCCTTGAACGTGCGTCGGTAGGCGCTCGGTGAAACGCCGAGCGCCTCGTTCATGTGTTGACGCATGGATGTCGCAGTCCCGAAGCCGGTTCGAGTAGCAATCGCATCGATCGACAGATCGGATTCCTCCAGTAGTTCCCGCGCCCGATCGACACGTCTGCTGGTCAACCAGCGGTTCGGTGTGGTTCCGACTTCGTCGCGGAATCGACGGCTGAACGTGCGGACGCTCATGTTGGCGCGCGTCGCCAGGTCCGCCAGGGTGATCGGGTCGTCGAGATGTTCGAGGGCCCAGTGCCGAGCGTCGGCAGTCGATTCCGAAGGCTTGTCGGCCAGGGGGCGTCGGATGTACTGAGCTTGGCCACCGTCGCGCCACGGCGGTACGACGCAACGCCTCGCGACGGTGTTCGCCACTTCCATACCGTGGTCACGCCTGACGATATGCAGGCAGAGGTCGACTCCCGACGCCACCCCGGCCGAGGTCAGGATGTGGCCTTCGTCGACGAACAGCACGTCCGGATCCACGTTCACCTTGGGATAGACACGCTGGAAATGGTCGGTGTTACGCCAGTGCGTCGTGGCGCGGAGTCCGTCGAGCAAACCCGCCGCGGCGAGGATGTACGACCCGGTGCAGATCGAGACCAGCCGAGTGCCCGGCCGGATGTGTTGGAAAGCTGCGGCCAACTCGGGGGAGAGGTAACCGTCTTCGTAGGCCGGACCCAACTCGTACGACGCGGGGATGACGACGGTGTCGGCGGTGGCGAGCAACTCGCTCCCGTGGTCGACCGAGATGCTGAAGTCTGCGTCGGTCTGCACGGGATTGCCGTCGACGGTGCACGTCAGGATCTCGTACAGCGGCCGATCCTCGACGTCGAGGGCACGTCCGAAGATGCGCGCCGGGATGCCGAGTTCGAAGGGGATGACTCCATTCAGAGCCAGTACGACGACGCGATGCGGACCAGACATGGCTTGATTCTTTCATATATTGGCAATCTGGCCACTGTTCTCGATCGAATCCGAACTGCAGAATTCTCTCTGTGACTTCTGAGACCGCTCTCCCCGAATCAGGCCAACAGCAGGTGAGCCCGCCGCGCTTTCACCGCGCCTGGTCCGTCGCGATCGTGGCATTCCTGGCATTGGTCGGTGCGGCGAGCTTCCGCGCCGCCCCATCGGTGCTGATCGATCCGCTGCACGAGGATTTCGGGTGGTCGCGCGCCAGCATCTCGGCGGCCGTCTCGGTCAACCTGATTCTGTACGGGTTGACCTCGCCGTTCGCTGCTGCCTTGATGGAGAGGTTCGGTATCCGGGCGGTCGTCACCTCGGCGTTGGCGCTCATCTCGCTCGGCAGTGGTCTCACCATCTTCATGACCTCGAGTTGGCAGCTCATTCTGCTGTGGGGTGTCTTCGTCGGTCTCGGTACCGGTTCGATGGCGCTGGCGTTTGTCGCCACCGTCGTCGATCGCTGGTTCGTCGAGAAGCGTGGTCTCGTGACCGGCATCCTGACGGCCGGTGGTGCTGCCGGTCAGCTGGTGTTCCTCCCGGTCCTGGCGAAGATCGCCGAAACGTACGACTGGAAGAGCGTCGCCTTCACAGTTTCGTTTGCCGCACTGGCCGTTGTGCCGTTCGTTCTGCTGTTCCTGCGTAACTATCCGTCAGACGTGGGTACGACGCCTTACGGAGCGCCCGCCGATTACGCCCCACCAGCCAAGCCTGTCTACCAGCGCGGCGGTGCCGGAGGCCGGGCGATCTCGGTGCTGGTGATGGCGTCGAAGACCAAGGTGTTCTGGCTTCTCGCCGGTACCTTCGCGATCTGCGGCGCGAGCACCAACGGCCTGATCGGCACGCACTTCGTCCCGGCGTCGCACGACCACGGAATGCCGATCACCACGGCCGCGTCCCTCTTGGCGTTGATCGGAATCCTCGACATGGTCGGCACCATTGCTTCGGGTTGGTTCACCGACCGGATGGACTCGCGAAAACTTCTCGGCATCTACTACCTGTTCCGCGGAATCTCGCTGCTCTTCCTGCCGCTGCTGCTCGCCAACACCGTGAATCCACCGATGATCGCGTTTGTCATCTTCTACGGGCTCGATTGGGTGGCGACGGTTCCGCCGACCGTCGCGCTGTGCCGTCAACACTTCGGCGCCGACGCCCCCATCGTGTTCGGTTGGGTGCTGGCATCGCACCAGATCGGTGCGGGTCTGGTGGCCTTCTTGGCCGGCCTCGTTCGTGATCAGATCGGCTCGTACGACGCTGCCTTCTTGGTGGCCGGCGCGCTCTGCGCGATCGCCGCAGTCATGTCGTTGTTGATCGCAAAACGTCCGAAAGAGGCAGTATTGGTTGACTCTGTCTGATTCGGCACTGTGATCGGTACCACCGACGGGGTAAGTTGTGTGTAACTCCAAGAACTACTCACCAGTAGGGGTACTGAAATGCCTGCTCCGTCCGCTGCGACCTTCTCGCGGCTCGCCGATCTGATCGCCATCGACAATGTTGCCGATCGCCCGACGAAGTCCATCACCGAGGTGTTCACCGGCAAGGAGCTGGCGACCATCCCCGTCGGCACCGCCGACGACGCACTTGCGGCCATCGCCCGTGCCCGCGTCGCCCAGAAGGAATGGGCCAAGCGCTCCGTCCTCGACCGCGCCGCCGTCTTCCACCGCTACCGCGATCTCATCCTCGAGAACCGCGACGCCCTCATGGACATGGCTCAGGCCGAGACCGGAAAGTCGCGTACCGCAGCTCAGGAAGAAGTCCTCGACATCTCGATGACGTCGCGGCACTACGCACGTGTGGCTCCGAAGCTGCTGCGTCCGCGTCGCGTCTCCGGCATGCTCCCGGGCCTGACGAAGACCGTCGTCCGCTACCAGCCCAAGGGCGTAGTCGGCGTCATCTCGCCGTGGAACTACCCGATGACGCTGGCCGTGTCCGACGCCATCGCCGCGCTGCTCGCCGGTAACGCCGTTGTCCTCAAGCCGGACAGCCAGACACCGTACTGCGCGCTCGCCTGCGTCGAACTGCTCTACAAGGCGGGTCTGCCTCGCGACCTCTTCGCCGTGGTTCCCGGGCCGGGCTCCGTCGTCGGCACCGCCCTGGTCGAGAACACCGATTACCTCATGTTCACCGGTTCCACCGCGACCGGTCAGCTCCTCGCCGAGCAGGCCGGCCGTCGACTGATCGGCTTCTCCGCCGAACTCGGTGGCAAGAACCCGATGATCGTTGCCGCCGGCGCAGACCTGCGCGAGGTCACCGACGCCGCTGTGCGTGCGTGCTTCTCCAACTCCGGTCAGCTGTGCATCTCCATCGAGCGCATCTACGTCGAAGAGTCCATCGCACCCGAGTTCATCCGCATGTTCGGTGACCGCGTCAAGAAGATGAACCTCGCCGCCGGATACGAATTCGGAATCGAGATGGGCAGCCTCGTCTCCGAGGCGCAGGTCAAGGCAATCTCCGCTCATGTCGACGACGCAGTGGTCAAGGGCGCCACCGTCATCGCCGGTGGCAAGGCTCGGCCGGACATCGGACCGCTGTTCTACGAGCCCACCCTGCTCACCGGGGTTCCCGAAGACGCCGAGTGCTACCGCGACGAGACCTTCGGGCCGCTCGTCTCGATCTACCCCGTCAAGGACGTCGAAGAGGCCATCGCTGCGGCCAACGACACCGAGTACGGCCTCAACGCCAGTGTGTGGGCGGGAAGCAAGGCTGCCGGCGAAGCCATCGCAGCGCGCATCCACGCCGGCACCGTCAACGTCGACGAGGGTTACGCACCCACCTGGGGCAGCACCGCAGCACCGATGGGTGGCATGGGTGTCTCGGGCGTCGGTCGTCGTCACGGCGCCGAGGGGCTGATCAAGTACACCGAACCGCAGACCGTTGCCACCACTCGCGTCATGAATCTCGGTGGACCGCGCGGACTTCCGGCCAAGGTGTGGGCAAAGCTCATGCCTCACGCCATCAAGATCATGTCCTGGGTTCCGGGCCGGTAACGGGTGGAAACCGCCAGCGCGTACATCGAGGCAACGCCGGTATCGGTGTGGAAGGTTGTCAGCGACATCGAAGGTATGGGTCGCTTCAGTCCTGAAAACACCGGTGGAACATGGACTTCCGGAACTCCGGGCACTGTGGGTGCAAAGTTCAAGGGCACCAACAAGCATGGTCTGATTCGGTGGAGCACGCACTGCACGGTGGTCGACGTGGTCGACTGCCGGAGGTTCTCCTTCGAATCGGACGAGCCGAAAGCGCGGTGGACCTATGTGCTCGAGCCTTCGGGAACGGGCACCGTGCTTACCGAGACTCGTGAGATCTATGCGACGCCAGCGCTTTACGTGCGCATGATGTCGGGTAGCGGCCTACTCGGTCGGGGTCGAGATCAGCTGATGCAGACCGGAATGGAAACCACCCTGGCGCGCATCAAGGCGTTTCTGGAGAGCTAGAAACTGACACAAGTGGGGCTGCACTCGATTCGAGTGCGGCCCCACTTCTGTTGTTGGAGATCTAGTTTGCAGTGCTGATGAGCGCAGCGTCGATGAGCGCGGTGTAGACACGCTCCGGTTCTTCGGCGATGCGATTGAGTACGTACAGCCACCACTGTGTTCCGAAGATGACGTATTCGCGTGTGGTGAAGCCCGCTCCTCGGAGTGCGTCCAGTTGCTCGGTGCCGAGGCCGAGCAGCATCTCGAACTCGACGTGCTCGCCTCTGAGCTTCGAATCATGCTCGGCGCGTAGTGCTTCGAGGATGTCGCGGTCATGTGTCGCGATGGAGACCTGGTGACCCGAGTCGACGATTCGGGCTGCGTAGTCGAGATACGCGCTTCGCAGTTCGGCACTACCGCGCGGGTAGGCGACGGATTCGGCTTCGAGGAAGGCGCCCTTCACGAGACGGATGCGGCCGGGTCGGTCCAGCAGAGCGGCGAGATCCTTTGCGGTCCGGTGCAGTCGGGCCTGAACGGTGATCCCCACGTGAGTGAACCGCTCGGCCAGTCGCGCGTGCATGTCGAGGACCAGGTCGGTGCGGTCGGACGCTTCGGCGGAGATGATCAGCTCGGCACCGGCGCGTTCCGTGGTCTCGGCCAGGCGCACGACATTGCGAAAGCACTGCTCCGGATCGATGACCAAGCCGATGTGCGAGAGGTCGAACGACACGGTGCTGTCGACGCCCGACGTTCCGATCCGTTCCGCCAATTCCACGAACACATCGGTTTCGGCGTTCGCGAGTTCGGGATCCCGGACGCTTTCTCCGGTGTATTCGATGCTCGCCTTGTGTCCTCGCGCGAAGATCGAGGGGAGTCGGTCGAAAGCGTCGTCGATGGTTTCGCCGCCGATGTAGCGAGCGGCGACTTTCCGTGCGAGTGCTGCCGTCGCGGCGTCCGCCATGGTGCGTTCTTTCAGGGATTCGTCGAGTGCGAGGCGGCGTAGGACGTCCGCGGCCTGGGCTTGTAGATCCGTGTTCACGGCTTCAGCGTATCCGGACGAGGGTGCGGGAATTATTCTACGAACCCTTGCGTTCGATCTATTGTCGATATATCGTCGATACGTCAAACAAACACAGACAGTCCAGGAGGACAACATGTACGCCCCACACAACAACCCAGAAATGCAAGAACGTCGCGAGCATGGCCGCCGAGGCCCGCATCGTGGACACGGTTTCCGTCGAGGATTCGAGGGCGAGCGACCCGAGGGTCGCTTCGAAGACCGAGCAGAAGGACGCCCCGAAGGCCGGCGCGGTCGACTTGACCAGCGCGGACACGGTCGGCCTCACTTCGGTGAAGCAGGCGCAGCGCTCCGTCCCGCGATGGGCCTACTCCGAGGTGCCGCTGTCGCGGTAGCCGCAGGTGGGACCGCTGAGCAGGTAGCCAAGGCCGAGGCAATTCTCGCCGAGGCGCGCCGAGCACTGTTCGAGATGCTGGCGGAAAAGTCGGCTGACGCGCAGCAGGCTCACACAGAATCTACCGACACGCTGCCGGCAGAGTGATCACGGCGCTCAGGCGCCGACGGTGACTTCCTCGCTGTTCATGCCGGAAACGTGGCCGTCGGCGCCCTCTCGCCAGTACCCGACAACATTGTGCTTGTCGCGAGCAATTCCTCGAACTTCCCTCAGATGCTTACGAATGCGACGGCTTGTTGCGCTTTCGCACGCCACCCACGCGTAGATGTCGGCCGATTCGGATTCGGGAAACTCGACCTTCTCCACAGCCTCGAACAGTGCGCTCGGCGCCTTTCCGAGGCCACTCCCCACGAGCCACGTGTACGTGACGTCGCCGCGAGTGACAAATTCCTGTCGATCCTCTTCGGTTTCGACCTCGATGATCGCCTGTGCGACATCGCCCTTTCGAAGTTCTTCGACAATCCTGCCCAGTCCGGGGAGACCCGTGGCGTCTGCGACCAGCAGCTGCCAGCGAGGACCCGCCGGTGCTTGGTAGTGGGACCGCGAACTGTCCGACCAGAAGACGCCTAGTAGGTGACCTGGTTCGGCCCGCAGGGCCCAATCCGCTGCAATACCGCCAGGGTGCACGACGAAGTCGATGTCCAGACGTCGGCCGCCGTCGTGCACCTTGCGCACGGTGTAGTGCCGCCACGGTGGCTCGGTTCCGAGATCGGCCTTGCCGTAGTCGGGATTGTTGAAGTAGTCGTATTCTGCTTCTGTTTCACCGGGTTTCGGGAACGCGAGGTCGATGCGCTCGTCGCCTTGTCCGCCGGTCGGCCAGTGCCAGTCGCCTTCTGCCTCGATGCTGATTCGCCGCATGTGCGGGGTCAGGGACGTGACGGTGACAACGCGGGCGGGTTCGCAGAAAGACATGCCTCGACCCTATGGGTCCGGCGTGTCGAAGTGGAGACAGATGCTGTCGCAAGACGGACATCGAGCGCAGCTGAAAACGCCAGCGTATGCCCCGGGGCATGATTCTTCCCCGGTGCACACGCTGGCCTTTTCAGTTATGTCGGTTCACGCCGCTGTCGGTGGGCTGTTCCCGCCGATCGGCTGTTGATACGGATCAACCGACATCGGTGGATAGAACACCGATTTCCGATCCGGGCCGATCTCCACCCGCCACTCCGTGTGGTGCAGCGTCCGGTGGTGATGACCGCACAACAAGATCAGGTTGTCGAGATCTGTTGGGCCACCATCGTTCCAGTGAACAATATGATGGGCATCGCACCACCCCGACGGAGTTCCGCACCCGGGAAACGCACACCCGCCATCACGAACCGCCAACGCTCGCCGCTGCGGCACCGTCGCCGTTCTCGCTTCCTTACCGCAGTCGAGCGGAACACCATTCTCATCCAACAAAATTCGCGTGACCGTGCAATCGCAGGCCAACATCCGGGCAGTGTCGATACTGATCGGGCCCACCCAATCCGTCCACGCGAAACCCAGTTCCTGAGTCGACGGCAACATATCCTTCATTGCTTTGAGGTCGGTCATGTCTTTCGCCGACGCAGTCACCGTGATGTGCGGTTTCACCCCGCCCTCGATCGGACCCAACCCCGCCCGCTCATACCGCCGCAGTAGTTCGCAAAACCCGTCCGCCCGCCGTAGCGCCGGCGTGCGGGTGTCCTTGACCCCGTCCTTCTCCGGTGTCGGAGCCGACAGACTCGACAACAACGTGATCAGACGGGCCCCGTTCACAGCATCCAGATCACCCTTCACCGACACGCGCCCGTACAGGCCTTTCGAGGCGTAGAACTCGTTACGTTCGGAATCCTCACCGACCGGGACGCCGTCTTCGCGTTTGCCGTACTGCTTCTCGATCCGGCGGATCGCCGCCCGCACCGCATCACAATCAGCAATGTTCTTCGACGCCAGGCCAAGCAGAATCCCGCGGGCCTTGTCCACATCCGCCGGCGTCATGTTCTTCGGTGGATGCTGACAGAACGACGCAACCTGACGGGCTTTCAACGCATCCACGTCACCGCGGTGAAACGCATCGCCGACAACAGGTTCGAGCATCAGCAACCGCGCCAACCCGACCAGCAGACTGCACTCACCGATCTCCAAATTCGTCGACCCGTGCAACCACTGCGCGATCGCCCGAAAACCCTTCCCACCGAGAACCTCCCGGGAAAACATCTCCACGATCAGCAACACCAACCGCGACTGCAACTCGTGCCGGACACGCACCAGATCGAGAACCTCACTCTTGAGGCCCTCGCCATCCAGCTGCCACGCTTCCCGACTGTCCATGCCCAAAGTCTAATCGAACAAAGTTTCGAACACAGAAGAATTGCGAGCGAAAATTGCTGCTGTCCAGCTACTTTCGACAATTCGGGCAAATGTCAGATCGAACCCAGCTCCCGCGCACGAGCTACCGCCGACGTCCGCGACTTCACTCCCAACTTGCCGAAGATGTGAACCAGATGCGATTTGACCGTGGTCTCACTCAGGAACAGTTCTTTGCCGATCTCTCGGTTGGAGCGACCCGCCGCCACCAACTTCAGAACTTCGATTTCCCTTGGGCTGAGGCTGGTTTCGGGTTTGCGTACCCGAGTCATGAGCTTCGACGCGATGGCGGGGGAGAGAACGCTGTCCCCGCTCGCAGCGGCACGGACGGCTGACAGCAACTCGACCGGTGGTGTGTCCTTGAGTAGGTACCCGCTGGCCCCGGCCTCGACAGCGCTCAAGATGTCTGCATCCGTGTCGTAGTTGGTCACGACGAGTACGTGCGGCGGATTCGGCAGCGCGCACACCGCGCGGGTGGCGTCGACGCCCGTCTTCCCGGGGCCGAATCGCAGGTCCATGAGCACGAGGTCGACCGGCGTGGTGGCGCAGAAGGCTATGGCTTCCTCGGCGGTGCCCGCTTCGCCGACTACCTCGATGTCGGCTTCGCTTTCGAGCAGCGCTCGTAACCCGGCGCGCACGATCGCGTGATCGTCGGCGAGCAGCAGGCGGATCACGGTTCGCCGACTTCGAGAGGAAACGTCACTGCGACGGCCGTGTGTCCCGGCTCGGACTCGATGGAGAAAGTCCCGCCCTGCAGTTCGACGCGTCGGCGAATTGCATTGAGGCCGAAAGATTCCGCCGGGCCACGTTCGAGAACTGCCACGTCGAAACCGCGACCGTTGTCGACCACGTCGAGGCTGACGGTGTCATCGGAATAGGTCAGTGTCACAGCCATTCTGGTTGCATCGGCATGGCGGAGAACATTGGACACCGCGCCCTGAGCGATGCGTACCAATGTTGCTTCGAGGGGCATCGGCAGCCGCACTGCCTCGCCTTCGACCACGGAGCGCGCTTCCAGTTCAGGACTGCTCGCGCGTTCGCAGATTCGACGAAGCGCGTCGGCGATCGACTGACCGTCCAAGGCCGCGGGCGTCAATTCGGCTATGAGTTGGCGGGTTTCGGCAAGACTGTCCGCGGCAGTTTCCCGTGCGAGGCTGATCTGACGGATGGCCGGGCTGTCCGGATCGGCGCGTTCGGCAGCGTGAAGGAGCATCTGGATGCTCGAAAGTCCCTGGGCCACGGTGTCGTGAATCTCGGCGGCGAGTCTTTCACGTTCCGCGAATTTTCCGGCATCGCGAGACGTCGACGCCAATTCTTCACGAGTATTCATCAACTCGTCGATGAGACGACCGCGCTCGGCTGCCTCGCGGTACAGCGCTTGATATCCGAGGCCGATTGCAACCGCTACGGCAGCGCCGATGATCGGGCCGACGGCGCCGGCAATCGTCCATCCACGATGCAGGCCGGTGCCGACCACGGCGACAGCCGTTGCCGCGGTGACGGCGAGAAGACTCCAGGGGCGTCGCAGAATATGGAGATAGAGGAAGAAGAGTCCGAACGCGAGGTAGGCGGCGTCGGCGGATACCGCCATCGTCGCGATCCAGACGAGGGTCAGCACGGCCAGCCACCAGCGGGCAGCGTTGCCGCGCAGCCTTTTGGCGACCCCGAAAAGATAGACGGCAACAAAGATCACGGCCAACGCGATGATTGTTGCGGTCAGGTCGGATTCGTCGATCAGCGCTCGAAGAAACACCACACCGGCCAGCGCCATGACAAGGACATGCAGGCCCAGTTGTAGGCCGGCGAAGACAGGCGTGAGCGGAGATCGGTGCATCTCGCCCAGCTTAGCGAGGTTCGGGCCTGGTTCATCCATCAAAAGTTGTAAACCGGGATGGTTCTTTCGAGCGCTGGAATGTCGATCCGAGGTGCGATGGAAAGAGTCTGCATCCGCGAGAGCGTAGAGGCAAGCACAGGAAAGGAATTCACAGTGTTTGTCGCAATGAGGGACTTACGGGCAGCGCGAGGTCGTTTCGCGCTGATCTCCGTCGTGGTTCTGTTGGTTGCACTTCTGGTCAGTTTTCTCAGCGGGTTGACTGCAGGACTTCGCCATCAGAACGTGTCGGCCATCGAGGCCATGAATGCCGACACGGTGGTGTTCGCCGACACCGGAGCCGGGGCGTCGTTCGACGAGTCGGCGCTCACGCAGGACCAGGTCAACGCTTGGACCTCCACGTCGAAGGACGTCGATCCCATCGGAATCGGTCGCGGGAAAGCGGGATTGGCCGACGGAAATCAGAAGTCGGTGGCCCTGTTCGGCGCTGATGGCGGTTTCGGTGACGTGACGCCGTCGGCGTCAGGCACGGTGGTGTTGAGCGAAGGTGCCGCCCGCGAACTGGGGGCGGGCGCCGGCGATCAGGTGAGCGTCGGTACGAAGCAGTTCACCGTCAGCGCCGTTCGCGGTGACGACTGGTACAGCCATTCGCCCGTCGTCTGGATGACGCTCGACGACTGGCAGGCGGCCAATCCACGCGGCGGAGTTGCGACAGTACTGGCTGTCACCGGAGCCTCTGACGCTTCCGCAACGGACAAGGCGGCTGCGACGACGTCGACGACGGTCAGCGGTTCGCTCGACGCGATCGGTTCGTACAAGTCGGAGAACGGGTCGTTGACGTTGATGACGCTCATGTTGTTCGCGATCTCAGCCCTGGTGATCGGTGCGTTCTTCACGGTATGGACGATCCAGCGAACTCCGGACATCGCGACGCTGAAGGCGCTCGGTGCGACTACCGGTTCGCTGGTGCGCGACGCACTGGGTCAGGCGCTCATCGTTCTGATTGCCGGTGTCACCGTCGGAATCGGGCTGACGGCCGTGGCCGGATCGCTGATCGGTGACGCCATGCCGTTTGTCCTGGACGCATCCACCACCGTCGTACCTGCCGTGGCATTGATCGGGCTCGGTCTGCTCGGCGCGGCCTTTGCACTTCGATTCCTCTCGACCACCGATCCACTCACAGCATTGGGGAGCGCACGATGACCATGACAACCGGCACCACAGTTCTCGACATCCAGAACGTCGATCTGACGTTTCCCGACGGGCAATCGCGGGTGACGGCGCTGGACGACGTGTCTCTGCGACTGCACCGCGGCGAGATCGCCGCGATCACCGGGCCCTCGGGTTCGGGCAAGTCCAGCCTGTTGGCGGTGGCGTCGACGCTGATCCGTCCGGATTCCGGGCACGTCTATCTTCGGACGCCGGAAGGCAGCACCGACATCGCGGCGCTGAGTCGGCGGGCGGCGTCGGAGCTGCGACGCTCGTCGATCGGCATCGTCTTCCAACAGTCGAACCTGGTGTCTTCGCTGACTGCACTGGAGCAGCTCCAGGTGATGGCGCATCTGGGGCAGTCCGTGTTCACGTCACGGGCCCGTCGCAAGGCCGTGAAATCAAAAGCGATGGATTTGCTGGACGCTGTCGGGCTCGCGGATCAGAGCGGAAAACGGCCGTCCCAGCTGTCGGGCGGGCAGCGACAGCGCGTCAATCTCGCGCGAGCATTGATGAACGATCCGCAGCTTCTCGTGGTCGACGAGCCCACGAGTGCGCTCGATCAGGAGCGCGGTGCCGCTGTCATGGATCTGATCATCGGGGTGGTGCGGGAACGCGAGGCGGCAACCCTTCTCGTGACACACGACCGAAGTCACCTGTCTCGGATGGATACTGTCTATCGTGTTGTTGACGGTTCCTTGGCGGAGGATCAGGAGGCGCTCGCGGCGTGACTCAGGCGGGCACGATTCGGGCATTCGTCACTGCATCCGGGCGGGAAGTCAACCCGCGATTTGCTGGGCAGTTAGACTGTTGTCGACTCGGGCAACTTGAGAGGACGTGTTATGGAACGCCGCCGCAACGTTGCGCAGCCGCCACAATCGCCGATTGCGGATCTGGAGCAGATGCCTGCCCTGATTCTCCTCGACAGGCTTCCGGTGCCGGTCATGGCCGTTCACCGCGATGGCAGCATCGTTTTTGCCAACCCGTCTTTCGCTGACATGCTGGGATATCCCAAGAAGGCCGTCTCGGCGTTGCGTCTGCAGGACATTCTCTACGACAAGGATGCCGACGACGTCAGTGCCGAGCAGGCTCATCGTGAACTGAGCTCCGAGCCGGGCTCGGTCAAGGAGTTCGTGCACTCCGACTCCACGTTGGTGCGCGCGACGGTCAGCCAGTCTCTGCTCCGACGGGACGACGACACGATCACCCTTGCCGTCCTCCACGATCTGACGGAGCGCCTGTGGAACAACCCACGGCACATCGACGACAAGCCCACCAAGTAATCCCAGCTACTTCCGGGATTTGACGGTTCGGTCCAGGCCGAGGGTGGCGGCAAGGGTGTTGACCACCCATTCTTCGTACTGTTGGCCGGTCCAACCCGCGCCGACCACGAGGTCTGTGTAGGTCTCGGGACTGAGCAGCGTGAGTGCGACGTTCACGGCTGTTTCGAGGTCGACGGTTGGCGCTTTTTCGACGATGCCGACCATCAGATGTTCCTGCACCGTGCGTCTCTGAGTGCGGTTGATTTGCCACAGGCGGGCGGCGTCCTCGTCGGCGGAAGCGGCAGCCCGCAGTGCCAACAGGATGTCTGCGGTGCGCTCCAGAATGAGCCGTCCGTGGTGAACCTGAATCCGGAGTTGCCCGAGTGGATGTGGGGCGCCTAGTGCTGCCGCCACCCACGGACGGTCGAGAGTTGCCGTCTTTTCCTCGTCGCCCGCAACGGCCACGTCGAGTAGTGCTGACAGCACGCTCGGCTTGTTGCCGAACACGAAATAGACACTCTGCACCGACACGCCCGCCGCCGCGGCAAGCTGCTTGATCGTGGCGGCCGCGTAGCCGGGATCGACAAAAACCTCACGCGCTGTCTCGATGATCTTGCGCCGCGCCGACGTGTCTTCCCGAAGAACCTCAGTCATGATTAGAGTCTAACTCTAGAGTCGAACTCTAGCGACTCGGGAGGCGAAGTAATGACGAAGGTTCTTGTACTCGGTGGCTACGGTGCCGTCGGGATTCCCCTGATGAAACAACTCGCGAAGGTCCCCGAAATCTCCGCGTACTCCGCCGGCCGTGATCCTGTCCGCGCGGACGTCGTCGTTGATCTTAAGGAACCAGGCGCGTATTCGACTGTGGTTCGAGACTTCAATGTCGTGGTGAATGCGTCGGGTTTCGAGGATGTTCGCCTGGCCGACGAAGCGGCACGCGGTGGGGCGGCATTCGTCGACATCACGGCGACCTCGAGCTACTGCGAAGAATTGGAAGCGGTCGACGGACCCGTTCTGATGGGCGTCGGGTTGGCGCCGGGATTGACCAGTGTCCTTGCAACCGAGGCGCATCGACTCGGCGACGGACCCGTGGACATCCTGATCGGCCTCGGCGGTGGAGAACTACACGGGCCGGCCGCAACGGCGTGGACGTACGGAATGTTGGGCACGAGGTTTCCTGATCCCGACGGACGATCGATTCGCAACTACACCGGGATGAAGACGTTTCGAATACCGGCCGATGCGACCGGCTACCGCACCGGTCCTGCTGTGCGGGCCGACTTTTCGGACCAGCATGCGTTGACGCGAGACCTCGGCGTTCCGGTCAGGACGTACCTGCGATTGGACACGTCCACCGCGACGCTCGGATTTGCGGCCATGACGTGGGCACCCGCGCTACAGAAGGTCGTGCCGAAGAAGCTGTGGGGCTCGGATCGTTGGGTAGCGATGGCCCGAGCGGATACCGGCCCGGCGCTGTGGGTTTCGGGGCGTAGCCAGTCGGTCGCGACGGCAGCTATCGCCGCGCGCGCCGTGCAGGTGATTCGGGATGCCGCGATCTCGAAGCCGACGTGGTTCCACGCGGTGGAAACCACCGAGTCGCTGCAAGCGGCGGTTCCCGAACTGTCAGTGCGGCAATGGGATGGTGCGAGCCGATCGTCCGGCAAGACTGTCCACTAGTCGGGGCGAGCCGAGAAACGGCAATCCGGCGGCCGCATTGGTGAGACAACCGGGTACGACGACGCGGACGACGTGCAGGCCGGCGTGGAGAACATCAGTTGTGGTGAGATCGACCCATGCCGGCCGGAAACCGGCTGCCGTCAGAGCGCTTTCGGTGCCGGCGGCTGATGTCAGAGAGTCGAGTCCCACCTCGCCGACGACGGCACCGACCAGCTCACTCTCGAATCGTGCTTGGATCTCCGGGTCCAGGTGGAGCTGCAGGTGGCATCCGTAGTCCATCACGTCGGCAAAATCCGATCGGTAGGCGCCTGCATAGCTTCGGTCAGCTCGCCAAGGCGCAAGCGGACTGGTCGGGGAGGCCGCGGCTCGACCGATGCCGCTCTGCGGGTTGTCGTAGTCGGCGGAAAGAAGTTGCAGCTGAAGCGCTTCGCCGAGTGACTTGAACGCAGCGGTCTGGGCGTCTTCGTGGCAAGCGGTACCCATGGTCGAGTATCCGGACAGTCGGTCGCAAACCAGGGCGCCCAGGACGGGGATCTCGAAATCACTCTCGAATGAAATCCACCTGGTCGAGAGGCTGTCGTGATTGCCCAGTCGAAGAAGCGCCTCGGGAATGCCGGTGACGATCCGAACGCCGCGTCTTCCGTTCCAGGACAACGTCATCGCGTCGCGCTCGACTATCTCGCGCAGTGCATTCCGTATCGCGAATTCCGTCGTGGGACCGGCGGCGAGACCCGCCTGAGCTACCGGAGAGATCGCCGGACCCGTCCGGGCGACGAAATGAGGATACGAACCCCAGACGAGTTCGGCCGGTACCCAGATATCCGAACCCGTGATCAGGTCGGCTCCGCGAGTCCAGTCCATCTCCAGATCGTCGGTTGGTTCGACGAACGGGAACTGTGGCCGCGCGTACTGGGCGGCGTCGAAACGCGCGAGTTGTGACAGGTCGATGCTTGCTCCGATCAACGCATCGGCCGACCCGCGGACGATCGGTTTGGCGACGATGTTGCCGCAATATCGTTCCACCGCTTCGCCTATCGCAGCTGCGGTAGGCCGCGCACGGTCACCCAGATCGAAGCAGTATCCGGCGCCGGCCGAGTCACTGGACCAGGGTGAAAAGCATTCTGAATCACTGACATACGAGTGAATCAGTTTGAACTCGGGCGGAAAGTGCTGGGGAACAACGGCGTCGACCAACTCTCGAATGATCCCAGTTCGGCGGTCGACGAGCGAAGATCTCATGCGAGAGGGACCGGCAGATGCAGATGGGTGGTCGATGCGCTGGTCAATCTGCTACCTCCAAGAAGGGGAAAGGCTGCCGGAGCGTTGTTGTACAGGCCCGGAGTCAGGACGCGGACGACGTGCAACCCGGCAATCGAGATGTCGCCGGTGGTGAGATCGACGGAAATCGGCTGGTGTCCCCGTGAGGTCAGAAGCGCTACGAGAGAAGCCAGATCCACCGGCGCTTCGACGGGAATCTCTGATACCGAGAGTGTTTCGGTGTAGTCGAAGAGATGTTCCTCCGCGGCCAGGGCCATCGTGGGATCAAGATAAAGTTGGGCAACGGTCGGCAGATCGACGACGTCTTTCCATTGCGGATCGAACTCGTCCCGGTAACGACGGTCGGCCCGAAAGGGTTTGTACAGGTGCACCGGCAGCGTTCCGTCCGCCACGCTGCGCCAGGTCGGCCCGTCGGGGTCGGCGAGGTCGATCGTGATGGCAAGTACCGCGTACGCCTCGACCAGTGCCTTCGAGACTGCCGCCTCCACCGTCGGTCGACAAGCTGTGCCCAGCGCGACCAGTCCACGTCGGTCATCGCGGATCCACGCTGCGGCGACGGGAATGCCGAAGGGGGAGGGAAGCAGCAGCACTCGAACGCTCCGGGTCTGGCTCTCCAGATCCCCGAGTTGGCGGTCCGCAGGCAACCGCTCCCAGTCGGAAAGCTCGATCGCCGGCTGTGACCGGTCCCCGCACCACCACAGCGCGGTGGCATCGCGTTCGAGAAGTTCCAGCAGAGCTGACATCTCGGCCTCGTCGCGTGAGCGTCCCGCTGCGATTCCGGCGTACTGCAACGACGCGATCGGTGGCTCGCAGCGACGGGTGCCTGTGTAGTACCCGAGATAAGTCAGGGCCGCAGGCACGTAGGTGGGCACCTTTTCGTCCATGGTGTGACCCAATGCCCAGCGAATGTTCAGATCAGAGGTGAAGGGAACAAAGGGGAATCCGGGAAGGCGGTACTGATCCTCGCTGTACAACGCAAATTCAGCGGGATCGACGACCCGTGAGCCGGCCAGTTCCAGCGCTGATGCACTGCTGCGGACCAGATCCTCGGGGACCACGTTGCCGCAATATCTTTCGACGGCCTCACCGGTCGCCGCCCCGCGAGCTGCTGCATCGTCGCGTATCGAAGCCCCGAATCCGTAAGGGTCCGCGCGAAACAGTGAACCGCTGCCGCCGAAGTTTCTGGTGTCGGCCACCCTCGCGGCCCAACCGACCCAGCCTGTCGGCATGTCCGAGCGAATGTGTGGTTCCAGTGAGGTCAGCACGCCGCTCCGGGCGTCGACCAGCAAGTCATCCACCGGCAGTTCCTCCGAGTATCGGCAGGGTCAACGACCCGGAAAATGATTGGTGCAGTGCGGTACTGCGTGTTCCTCGATAGCGATCACCGTCTCCGAGATTGCGTGCGAGTCGTGGGAAGTCCGAGCCGGCGATCCGCAGCGTCAAGACATCACCCGCGCGCACAGTGTGCAACACGGGATCCAGATCGATGGTCACCATCGTCGGCTGCAGGCTGACACCCGCGCCCCGTGCGATCGATCTGGTAACTCCAGCGGGATCGACGACGCTCAGTTCGGCGATCCAATCGGCTTCGCCCTCGGGTGAATACACTTTCAGCTCCACCGATGGTGTTCCGGAGAGTACGGAGTCGTGCTTGATATCGAAAGTCAAGACAACACAGTTGTTTCGGTCCCGTGAGGCGTCATACAGGAAGCTGTAGGCCGCATCCTTCCGATCTGGTTCGAGATGAACGCGATTCGCACCCGTGACAAACGGTTCGGTCGACCATTCGCCGACACCCCGGTCGAATACCCGATTGATGGTCAGGGGCCGCGCAGCGAATACCGATTCCATCCACTCGACCTGAAGGCGGCCGAAACTTGTCTCGCCGACCATTCCAGGGCGGAGGTCGTGCGCCCAGGGGCCCACGATCAAACTCTGCGGCCCGCGCCCCACGGACGTGAAGTGCCGCAGTGTCTCCCGAATCATCGCATCGTCCCAACCGCCGATGTGCAGCCCGGCGATGTCGAGTTCGGAGAGTTCGTCCGCGGACACCAGATCATCGCCACCGAAGTCTTCGCGTTTACGAGCGCGAAGGATCGGCGTCAACCAGCCCGGTGAATCGGAGGTCAGACCGACTTTCTCGATCATCGACTGCACCGGGAGATGTTCCAGCAAAGCTGAATCCGAACGCATCAGTTCAGGGATGAAACCCTCACGGGAGGAAGACGAATCTCCGTGCTCGCCCCACCACGCCAGATGCTCGGCGAGGAGGAGTATCCCCGAGGGATCACGTTTGACGCGGTCGCTTCCGATGGTCGGCACCTTGGAGACGACGCCGTCTACACGAAATGACCGATCGGCGCTGTTGGTCTCGGCAGCAAATGCCCAGGCGGTTCCGGCCGCATACGAAGCCCCGCTCGCGATGACGCACTCCGGTGTCCACGGCTGATCCTGCAGCCACTCGGCCAGGGCGGCGGCGTCCTCGCGCTCGTGGACGTACGGTTCCCAAGAGCCGGTGGAATCGTGCCGTCCGCGTACGTCCTGCGAGATGAATGCAGTTCCTCGCAATCGCCATTCGATCCCCTCCGCCAGATGCCATCCACGCCCGTACGGGGTGCGGATCACGATCAGTCCCCGCGGTGAAGAATCCGGTGGGAGAAGCACATCCGTAGCCAACGAAGAACCGTCTGCTGCCGGGATCTTCACTCCGAGTGAGATCACCGGAGCGTCGGCGCGGGTTCGAGAACGCCGCCGGGCAGTGGTAGCACGGGATGGCGAGTCATCATGAGGGTTCGCGGATTCATCCGGATCTGGTGGTGAAGGTGTGATGGCGGTGCGCCATGTACACCAGCCACGACGTCCGAACATGCAAGCGCACTGGCCATTGCGGCTGCGGTGGGTTCAAGTTCGAGCGGGCGAGGTTCGCTGCCGGCGAGGTGATTCCACAGTGCCTGCAGATGATTCGGGACGCGCGACGCGGCAAGCCGTCGACCGCAGACGTCCCGGTAGCTTGCGCTGCCGATACCGTCGAAGAAGGGTCCGATGCAGATCTCACCCAGCTCCGCGTGGACGGTTTGCCACGGTGTTTGGTTTCGGCGGCACCAGGTATCGAGTTCCGACCACTCGTCGTGAGGAGGAGCCCCGGCAACCGACAGTACGAGGTCCGACGACGCAACGTCGTCTTCGATTGGCGCAGTAGTGGATACGACCTCGAGATGCGGAAGAGCCTTGGAGAGCAGGGCGATGCAAGCATCGGCAACGGGCCCGATCCCGTCCATCAGCACACGCTGTGGGCGCGGAATCTCCGGCGCTTGACCCGGAACAACCAGCACGCCGCGAGAGACGAGGGCGTCGGCGATCTCGATAGCTCCCGGGCCGAGCACCGAACCAGAGCGCCTGAGAAAGTTGTCGAGTTCCGCGAGGTCTTCGGCCGGCGCGCCGATCGTGACCGCGTTCTCGTCCGGTGTCAGGTAATGCCAAGTGCCGTCCGGGGTCGGATACAGCTGGTGTCCGTCGGCGAGGGCGTACACGGATCTCCTTGTCGGTGCCCGCACCCGACGAGTCGGATGCGGGCGGGGTCATCGGCAGATCAGACTGTCGAAACAGTCTGGATCAGGGGAGGTTTCAGCTCTGGAAGCTGAACGGGTTGTCGACGAGGGCGTTGGTGCCCACACCCTGCAGGGCGTGTGCGGACGTTGCCTCGGCAACCGGCTCGAAGGTGAACGGGTTGTCGACGAGAGCGTTGGTGCCGACGCCCTGGAGTGCATTGGTCGGAGCCGAGTTGGAGATGCTGTCGAACGAAATGTTGCTCATTGTCATCCCTTCCGTAATGGAAACCATTTCCATTACGATGCCACCGTACGAAAGATCGCCACGGAGAGCAACAGGTACAAGAGAGTGCATACATGAGCGAGACCCCGACGACGGGATCCGTCGAAGCGCAACCACATGTCTTTCGGGACAGATCGTTTCGATTGTTCTTCACGGCTCGCACGATTGCCGTAGCCGGTGCGGCGGTCACCGGAGTGGCCATGCCGATCCTGGTGTTCGACATCAGCCGGTCTCCGTTTCTCACCTCGCTCGCGGCTGCGGGGACGGTTCTGCCGTATCTCGTGTTCGGCTTGTTCGCCGGCGCCGTGGCAGACCGAGTCAACCGACGGACGGTCATCCTGTGTGCGCAGGCCGTTGCTGCACTTGCCTTGGCGAGTATTCCGGCAGCGCAGGCACTCGGCGTATTGACGGCGTGGCATGCCGTCGGCGTATCGATGTGCATCGGAACGTGTTTCGTGTGGTTCGACGCCGCTGCTTTCGGAGCGCTGCCTGCTCTGGTCGGTCGGCAGAGGATACCGGCGGCCAACAGCGCGCTGTGGACGTCCAGCACGCTGATCGATGTTGTCTTTCCGGCGATAGCCGGCGTGCTCGTGGCCTCGATCGGCCCGGCCTACGCATTGGGTGCTGATGCACTGGCTTACGTACTGGCCGGGCTGGCCATGGCCTCGATCGGAGCCTCGTTTTCGATTACTCCTGCGGCGCCGAAGAAGTCGGGAACCGGAATTGCGCGTGACATACGCGAAGGCCTCAACTTCCTCTGGCAGTCGCCGCTTCTGCGGGCCTTGACCGGCGTCGGCTTCGTCAATTCGCTGACGCAGGGTGCGGTTACGGCTCTCCTCGTGGTGTACGCGTCCGAGAGGCTGGGGATTGCGACGTCGAGTCCGATGATCGGTGCCGTGTGGACGGCCGTCTCCGTGGGTGGAGTGGTCGGCGCACTCGTGCTTCCACGGCTACCGGCGCGGTGGCCGGTCGGGGCGATCACGGTCGGGGCGCTGACCATCGGCCCGGTGGTGCTGTTCGTCGTTGCGACAACCGGCAATACCGGCGCCGCGATCACGGCGCTCGTCGTCTACTCCGGCTGTGCGACCGTCACCATCCTCAATGGCATCGGTGCACGTCAGCGCCTGACTCCGGATCGTCTGCAGGGGCGCGTGAACACCACGGCGAGGATGGTCGCCTGGGGTGGTTCGCCGGTCGGCGCCTTGATTGCCGGGGCAATCGCAGGACGCTGGGACATCGGCACTGCCTACCTCGTTGCGTGCATCTGTGCGCTGGTCGGGGCGTTCTTCGCGTGGGCGAGCGCGCTGCGGACCGACCCTTACCCGCACAGATGAGCATGTGACTATTAATGAAAACGACTGTCGTTATGGTTAGATCCACCTGTTCATGACTGCGAACCCCACCTACTCAGGAGTGCGATGACGCTGACCAGCGAGGCAGCACGACGAGTGCCGTCGCGTCCACATCCCGTCGGCGAGCGCGGGTACGTCCCGTTTCTGTTGGCCACGGCGGTTGTGCTTGTCGCGGTCTCCACCGTCGCGGTGTGGTCGGGTGCCGCGTCGGTGTCCTTTGCCGACGTGTTCGCGGTGTTGTACGCGCACGCCGGTGGTCCGCCGGTCGACCCGCTGCTCGATCGGATCGTGTGGGGATTGCGGGTACCGCGCATTCTGATTGCGGCATTGGCGGGCGCCGGATTGTCGTTGGCCGGCGCCGTGCTGCAAGCGTTGGTGCGCAACCCGATTGCCGATCCGTACATTCTGGGCGTGGGTTCCGGAGCATCCTTCGGTGCAGTACTGATCATGACGACCGGCATCGGCACCGGCCTGTCGATCGGTGTCCCGGTGGCAGCCTTCCTGGGGGCCATGGTCTCCCTGATCGCGGTTCTCGTACTGGGTCGGCGAGAGGGAATGCTCGTCCCGCTGCGCATGGTCCTGGCCGGAGTTGCCATCGGCTATCTGCTCTCGGCTGCAACAAGTTTTGTGCAGTTGCGCGCCGATCCGAGTCAGCTTTCGGGAGTGCTCTTCTGGTTGCTGGGCTCGGTGAGCGGGGCCAGTTGGTCGGATCTCGGTGTGCCCGCCGCGGTGATCACCGTCTGTGCGGCAATTCTGTTGACACAATCGCGCCAACTCAACGCGTTGGCCATGGGAGACGAGAGCGCGCAATCGGTCGGCGTGGACGTGCGCCGTACCAGGTTGCTACTACTGGTGATCGCGTCGTTGCTGACCGCGGTTGTCGTATCCGTCGCCGGGGGAATCGGTTTCGTGGGGCTGCTCGTGCCGCACGCCGTACGACTTCTGGTCGGTTCCGATCACGGCAAGCTGCTCCCCGCGACCGCGTTGGTTGGTGCCACCTTCCTGGTGATCGTCGATCTTGCGGCTCGGATGTTGGATGCGCCCAACGAATTACCACTCGGGATCATCACCGCCGGATTGGGTGCACCGTTCTTCCTCTGGTTGCTTCGACGGGACGGCGGTGCGCAGTCATGAGATTGTCGGCCAGCGGAATTCACGTCGTTCGGGGCGGACGCCTCGTGGTTTCGGGTGTAGACCTCGAAGCGCCCGAGGGAAGCGTGGTCGGACTCGTCGGACCGAACGGCAGTGGAAAGTCCTCCCTCCTGCGCGCGTTGTATCGCTCGATGAAGCCTCGAAGCGGAATCGTGAAGGTGGACGAGGTGAATGTTTGGGACGATCTCTCACCTCGATCGGCGGCACGCATCATCGGTGTTGTGGGGCAAGAGCATTCATCCGATTTCTCGTTCAGTGTCCGCGAGGTGGTTGCAACGGGTCGGACGCCGCATCACAGCGCGTTCTCTCGACTCGGCGAGATCGACCGAGACATCGTCAGCGCAGCACTGGTGCGAACCGGCATGCAGGGCTTTGGATCACGTCTCTTCGCCGAACTGTCCGGCGGAGAAAAGCAGCGTGTGATGTTGGCCCGGGCGATCGCTCAACAACCGTCGGTGCTGGTCCTGGACGAGCCCACCAACCACCTCGACATCCGTGCTCAACTCGAATTGATGGAATTGGTCGCCGAACTCGGTACCACGACGATTGTCGCGATCCATGAACTCGCCTTGGCCGCAGCGTATTGCGACTACGTCTGTCTGCTCTCCGGCGGGGTAGTTGTCGCGACAGGACCAACGGCCGAGGTCCTCACCGAGGACCTGCTGTCCGAAGTATTCGGGGTTCAGGTGCATCTCGGCACTCATCCGTTGACCGGGCGCCCCCTGCTCTCGTTCGCCCCTCCGCTCCTACACACGAAAGAAGCAGTGTCTTGAAATCCTCGATACGTACTGCCGCGCTGTTGTGCTCGGCCGTTACCGCCACCGCAGTACTGGCCGCATGCGGAAACTCCACGGCGGATTCGGCGGCGTCGTCGTCCGAGAAGATCACCGTCACCAATTGTGATCGCGAGGTCACGGTGCCCAAGACGGCGGAGCGGATTGTCTCGCTGTATCCGTCGATGACGGAACTTCTCATTCAGCTCGGCGCCGCCGACCGCATTGTCGGACAATCGAATACCGACCTCTCTCCTCCCAGCCCCGAACTCGCTGATCAGTTCGCGGCCGTGCCGGTACTGAGCGCCGGAGTTCCCGCGAAAGAAGCATTGCTCGACGCCCGTCCGGATCTGATCGTCTCCGACGGGGAATACTGGTTCGACGGTGACCGATTGCAGACCATGGACGAATTGCGTGACCTCGGCATCCCGATCTTCGTGAACAGCGGCTACTGCCACAAGGCCGTCACCGAGGGGCGGATCGACGACGTCTGGTCCGACCTCGACGGTCTCGGCGCCTTGACCGGAACAAGTGACGCGGCAGCAACCCTCCTGGCCGACGGCAAGAAGTCCCTCGCAGCAACCGAGGCATCTGTCGCCGGGCAGGAGCCGGTTCCCACTGTGATGGTTCAGGTTTCGGAGGGACAGTCCTATGCTCTGGCCAGGGGCCTCTACAGCAGTGTGCTCGAGGCCGCCGGGGGAAGCAATCTTTTCGAGAACGACCTTCCCGACGGAAAGTACTTCGGCCAGGTAGCCACGGAATCGGTGCTCGCGAAGTCGCCGAAGGCTGTCCTCGTCGTCTACTCCACCGAGTCGGCTCGGGAATCCACCCTGGATGCTGCGCGGACGGCATTTGCCGGAACCCCCGCCGCGGCGTCGAATGCGATCTTTGCCGTTCCGGAGGCGTGGTTCGCCGGCGAGTTGGTCTCGATCGACGGGGCCGGCGAGGTGTCTCGCCTGCTGCACCCGGGTTCGTGACCGCACTCGAGCGAATCGAGGCCGTCGTATCGCTGCATGCAGTGTTGGACCGGACGGTGAGTCCGTCGGAGCTACCGTTCGACGAGCACGCACTGCCGCCGGTGACGTGTGAATCCGTGGAACTGCCGGCCGCGACGCCACTGCCGGCCTGCGGGTTCGCGGACGTCTTGCAGGCACGACGGAGCCGCTACGACCCCGCACAGACGGCACTCCGAGCAGGCGAGCTGTCAAACGTGTTGCACCACAGCCTTGTCAGCAGCCCGACGGCGGGCGGGATGCGCGAACTGACGCTGTCGTTTGTTCTCAGCCGACCCGGAGACGAGCTCGGAGTCGGGGTATACCGATATGCCCGAGGCCGTGCCGAAGCTGTCCGGCCAGGCGACGTGCGAGAGCACCTTCGAGCGAGCCTTCTCCAACCCGAGTTCGTCGACGTGTTCCCGGTTCTTCTGTTTGTGGTCGCCGACGTCGAAGCTCCGCTCGAGAAGTACGCGATGCGGCACTACCGCACGATGCACGTGGATGCCGGTGTGCTGGTTCAGAATCTGTACCTCGTGACCGAGGCGATGGGACTTGCGGGCTGCGCCATCGCAGGATTCACGGATGCGCGAGTGGCATCTCTGTTGAATCTCGCGACGACGCAGCTTCCCGTCATGGCTTTTGCACTCGGGAGGCGCAGCTAGGTCAGGCGAGAATACGTGCCTTCTGGGTCTCGAACTCGGCCTCGGTCAATACTCCCGCATTCTTGAGTTCGCCCAGCTTGGTGAGCTGTTCGAGCTTCAAGTCCATCGATGCTGCCGGAGCTGCCTGCGGTGGCAGGGGTGGTAGATCGGGAATCGGCGGCACCGGCTGGGCCTGCGCTGCGCGAGCCTGATCTTCGGCGGCCCAACGGGTCCGCTGACGGCGCTGAACATTGCCGTGAATGGAGCTTGCGACGGCTACCCGGCCGGCTCGCCTCAAGAAACTCATGCGTCCTTCTCCGTATTGCCTGGTGCGGTGTTGTCGAGTGCGGTGGCAAGTTCGTCCAAGCTCAGGTGACCTTCGGTGACAATCTTTGCGCCGCTGCGTGTCCACGCGTCGATCACCGGCAGTATGGCCAGTTCCTCGTAAACGAGCACGGCGGCAACACTACCGGTGGCCAACTCGTCACCAACGGCGGCGATGTCGCCGGCGTCGAGCAGTCCGGAGGCTGCGCCGTCGAACTGCGCCAGATCGAAATCTGCGAGTTCGAAGGTCGATGCCGGTACGACGGCCACTGATCCATCGGCGGCTTTGGTGACGAACTCGAGGTCGAGGATGCGGATCACGCCGGAGTCGACGAGAGTGAGCAGCTGCTCGAATCCTGCGGAGGTCGGTGCACCGCCGGGAAACTCGACAGCAACGTATTCGATCGGACCGAATTGGTCTTGGTTGGACATCGGTTACTTCTTGCCCTTCGTGGGTTGCGGTTCTTCCAGAGCAGGTACTTCGTCGGGCATGCGGCCGGCCGGAATGATGGCGAGCAGGGAGAGTCCGGCGAGGACGAGTAGCGAGGTTCGCAGGGCGCGCAAGCGCGCTTCGGTGTTGATCCGGATGGCTTCGTCGATCTGTGCCTGTGTCGCGGAGGTGTTTTCGAGCGTCACGACGAGTTGATCGTTGGGGACGAAGTTGACCTGGTCGAGATTGATCCCGGATTCGACCTTGAGCGATGCCGGGATGGTGGGGTTGTCGATCAGCTGCGAGCTGACGAGGGTACCCAGGATTCCGACGGCGAACACGCTGGCCACCGCGATGCCGACGCTGCCGGACATGTTGTGTACCAGTCCTCGCCAGGCGCCGACGTCGCCGGCCAGTTCCTTGGGGGCTGCGGTGAGGAGGGTGTTGAACACCAGCGCAACGATGGCGCCCTGCCCGAGGCCGAGGGTGATCAGTCCGATGACGACAAAGATCTGATGCCAGTCGCCACGAATGGTGAAGGCCAACAGGATGAGTCCAGCGGCAACGACGACGAACCCGGCTCGTGCGATCAGACGCGGGGAGTACGTCTTGTACAGACGCGCGACGACGGTGCTCGCGATGAAGATCGAAGGTGTGTACGGGATGATCGAGAACGACGTCTGCAAGCTGCTGCGGCCCTGGATGATCTGCATGTACAGCGGAATGAGGAAGTTGGCCGCGGTTCCCACGAACATCATCGTCGCCATGCAAATCGTGGTGGCGCGCTCGGCGCCGGTCTTGAGGACGTCGAGGTTGAAGAGCTGAGGCTTGTTCTGCGCCTTGCGGCTTCGCGTCCACTGGAAGAATCCCTGCGCGCAGATGGTGCCGAGGACGATCAGGATGGCCGCGGGTGAAACACCGATGACCGAGAACGGCGCAGCGTCGGTGGCCAGGATGACGCCCCACGAGTTCAGGCCGCTGAAACCGAAGCTGAGCAGGATGACGGCAACGGCAGCAATGGCGGCGCCGGCCCAGTCGATGGTGATGTCCTTCTGCGGGGGAACAGGTTTGACCCGGAAGCTCAGGATCAGGTTGACCACCGCGAGAGCCACGACGAGGGCGAACGAGTATCGCCACCCGATCGTCGTCGCGAAGGAACCGGCGATGAGCAGCGCAAGCACACCGGCCGCCGGGATTGCTGCTGCCAGGTAACCGATGGCCTTTGCCTGCTGATCGCCACTGAAGTTCGTGGCGATGAAGACCGTCAATGCGGGAGCGATGAGGGCGATCACGGCGCCGGATGCAGCTTGGGCCACGAACAGCATTGCCGGGCTCTGACTCAGGGCGACCGCGGCCATTGCGAGGCCGTGAATCGCGACGGCAATCTGGAAGACCAGACGCGTTCCGTAACGGGCGCCGATCTTGGCCCCCAACAGAATGAAGGCAGCCATGGCGAAGGTGCCCGCGGTGATCGCGGTGCCGACACTTGTTGCGGGCGTGTCGAGATCGGTGGTGATGCCGGCCATCGAGACGGTCAGGGCGTTGACGGCGAACGACGCCTGAATCTGGGTGAGGACCACCACGATGAGTGGTAGCCAGGAGGCGGTGCTCACGGCGGCCGTTGTGGCGGCCGCGCCAGGCTTTACGGACATGATGGGTCACGCCTTCCTCGACACTGCGTGTACTCGCGACGTGCCCGGATCAGCCACGCACGGCTACATTAGCCGGAATTGTGCTGAATGGTCGCCTGCAAGTGGTTGGTTTCTTCGCGGTAGACCACCATCTCCCGGTGCAAGGCGCGACGGAAGCGCGGTTGCTCGGCCAGGAGTACGGCCAGCACGGTCAGCAACAGCCACGTCGCGGCCGCGCTCGCGAGGAGCAGCAGGACCGGAATCCACGGACCGCCCATCTGCTCGAGCAGCGTCGTCTTTGCCCAGACGCGCCAGTAGAGCATCAGATTGACGATCAGTCCGACACCGTACGAGATGACGAAGGACAGCAGGAACTGCTTCCACGTGCCGTCGTGGCGCCGCGCCGTCATCGGTTCTGCCCGCAGCGGCAAGCTCACCGACATCACGTTCGCGACCCCCAACCAGAGCAGGATCATGGTCAGCACCTGGCCGCACGCCTTCACCAGGTCAGCACTGCTTCCGGAGCGCCACGCGAGGACGGCGCTGAGCAGGAACCCGGCGCTGCCGACGAGGAGCAGCATCACCGCGTTTTTCGCGACGAGCACGTGCCAGAGCCTCGTTCCACCGGACAACGCAGCGCGCACGCGGCCGGCGTCGAAGCTGAGCGCATTGGTGCACACGACGCTTCCGACCACACCCGAGAGTGCATACAGCGCAAGGTAAGGCAGTCGATCTTCCTTGGTGTCCCACTGGAAGAGGCGAATGAATGCCAGGTACGCCAAGCCCATTCCGAGGCTCAGCCCCAGCCGAAAAGCGATCGACCGAGGCTTACCACTCACCACGTGCCGTGCTTCCTCACGGATCCGGGAGCCGAGATCCTGCACATGCCGGACGACGGGGTTGCCCGAGTTCAGCGGGACGTAACCACGGATCGCGGCGGCGACGGTATCGGTGTCACCGGCATCGAGCGCGGCGACGCGTGCTTCGAGAACCGCAAGGTGGGCGGCGCGCAAGGCTATCCGTGCGGTGGTCACCGCGGCGACGGCGTCGGCCTCGGCCTGCGCGGCGGTGCCGATGCCGGCGTCGGCGGGCAGCGGCGGCTGCAACGTCGTGATCAGTTCGAGTTGGCGCGCCATGTGCGGCGACGGCGACAACCCGCTGTACGACGGTCGGCTCAGCGCTGATCGTTCGTCGTCGAGCGAATCACGGACGGCCGCGGCAGCCTTGCGGACGGCTGCCGGGTTGTGCCAGCGCACCGACCGGGCGTCACGCTCGGCGGCGACGGCCCGGGAGGCAACCTCGGTCAGATCCTCGACCGCTGTCAATGTCTGCTCCACTCGGTTTAGGTTGGTTTCATGACCACCAACTCGGAAAAGGAAGATCTCCAGCGGTACCTGCAGGCAGCACGTGATGCGCTCGTCTGGAAGCTCGACGGGCTGTCGGAGTATGACATTCGGCGCCCGATGACCCGGACAGGGACCAACTTGTTGGGTCTGGTCAAACACATGATCGGCGTCGAGCTCGGGTATTTCGGTCCTACGTTCGGCCGTCGGGTTCCCGATCTCCCCGCGTGGTTGCGTTCGGAGGAACTCAACGTCGACATGTGGGCCCGCGCCGACGAGTCCACTGCCGACATCGTCGAAACCTATCGCCGCACCTGGGCTTTCGCCGACGCCACGATCGAGGAGCACGATCTGGACGCCCCCGGCTTCGTGAAGCACTGGCCGGAGGATCGTCGCGACGTCATATTGCACCGGATACTCGTTCACGTTGTCACCGAGATCCATCGGCACGCCGGCCACGCGGACATCGTGCGGGAGCTGATCGACGGCGCCGCTGGGATGAAGGCGGGCCACAACAATCTGGCTCCCGGTGATGAGGCGTGGTGGGCCGAGTACACCGACCGTCTGGAGACGGCGGCACGCGAGGCCCACCACGCTTGAACTACTCGAATACCGCTGCTGCGCCGATCACCACGACAACGATCACGAAGTTGATCAGTAGCAGTGGCCAGACGAAGCGCAGGAACTTGTCGTAGCCGACCTTCGCCATGGCCAACCCGCCGACAACGACGACGTTGGTCGGGGCAACCATCAGCATCAGGCCGTGGCCCATCTGGAAGGCGGTGATGACGAGTGCTCGGCTGACTCCGGCAAAGTCGCCCAGCGGTGCGAGCAGCGGCATCGCCAGGGTGGCGTGACCGGAACTGGACGGGATCAGGAACGCCAGCGGGATGTTGACGAGCATCACCAGGATCGCGAAGACCCCCGCCGAAGCGCCGCTGACCAATTGCTCCATCGCGTTGAGGATGGTGTCGAGGGTTTCGGTGTTGGTCATGATCACCGAGACGCCGCGAGCGAGCAGGATGACGATCGCCGGTCCGACCATGTCGCCGGCTCCACGCGTGATCAGGGAGACGATTTTCTTCTCACCCATCTTCGCGACTATGCCGACGAGAACGGCGGCGAGGATGAACAGCATCGCCAATTGCGGGAACCACCAGTTCAACTCGAACCAGTAGGGCTCGGTTGCCGTGACGTGGTACGCGTCGTACTCGGCCGGACCGGTGGTGGCGCCGAAGATGCTCGACCACGGGATGACGGAGAAGATCATCAGTCCGAAGGTGAGTCCGGTGATGAGCAGTACCAGCTTCTGAGTTCCGGTGAGCTTGCCGTCGATGTCCACCGGCTCAGCCGGCTCTTCGTCTTCGGCGTCCGCGATGTCGAAACCGACAAGCGACTTGGACGGATCCTTCTTCACCTTTGCGGCGTAGCGGAGAACGAATACCACTGCCACAGCGGTCAATACGATCCACAGGATCACGCGCAGTACGATGCCGTCACCGATGGAGACGCCTGCCTCACCGGAGGCGACGCCGATCGAGAACGGATTGACGGTCGACGCCATGTTTCCGACCAGAGCGCCGAGGATGATCATGGTGGCCGCGACCATGCGGTCGTAACCCAGTGCCGTCATCAGCGGGATGAGCAGGGCGTAGAAGCCGAACGTCTCGACCGAGAAGCCCATTGTCGAACCGAGCAGCGAGAACAGCACCATGATGACGGTGATGAGCAACCAGCCCTTGTCGCTGAGCTTGGTAGCCAGCTGGGAGACAGCGGTTTCCAGGCTGCGGGTGGCAAAGCTGACCGAGATGAACGCACCGAGCGCCATGATGAAGAGGACTACGCCGACCGAACCGAAGAGCCGTCCGATGTTGTCGGTGTCGACGAACCCGGTGATCGAATCCTGTACGCCGTACAGGCCGTTCACGGGGGAGAGGATCAGTTGCTGGATTCGTTCCCAGAACGAGAGCGGAGACGTGACGGTCTCGAAGCTGCCGGGAACGGGTGAGCCGTCCACGTCGACGCCGAAGCGTCCGGCCGGAATGAACAGTGCCGCAACCCAGACCAGAATGGTGACGATCGCGAGCATCGTGACCGCACCGGGAAACTCGAACTTCTTCTTGGCGGGCGTTTGCGCGGATCCCGTATCGGTCTCGGTGCTCATTTCTTCCCCTCGAAGGTGTGTGCGTACTCCTGGAAGAACAGTGCTTTGGCGACGACGGCCTTCTCGAGCTCGTCGAGCAGGACGCGTTCGTTGGGGCCGTGGATGTTCGCGTAACCGTCGGTGGCGCCGAACAACAGCTTCTCGGCGGTGGGCACTGCTGTATCCAAGGCCATCACGAGGGGGATCGAGCCGCCGCCTGCCATCAGCCCGGCCGGCTCACCCCACGACTGCGATAATGCAGACAATGCCGCGTCGAAGGCCGGTCCACCTTCGGCTGCCGCAAACCCGTCGCCGGTTTCTCCCGCGGTGACAGTCAGTTGTAAACCGAAGGGGCGCAGGGCTTCCAGGTGCCGGACCAGAGCAGCCTGCGCCTCGATGGCAGGTTGGCGCGGGTGTACGCGCAGATTGATCACGGCGCGGGCAGTGCTTGCGACGGCGTTGACCGCACCGTCCACAGGGGGAGCGTCGATTCCCGTCACGGTGATGGCCGGGCCCGACCAGATGCGTTCGCCGATGCCGCCGGTTCCGAGCAGCGGAAGCCCGTCTTGGATCTCGGCGAGGGTGCGGAACTCGTCCTCGGTGTATGAACTGCCGGTCCACGGTTCGCGCAGGAGGCCGTCGATCGCCACGTCACCGTTGTCGTCGTGCAGCGACGCCAGTGCGCGGATGAGCGCGAGGCGGGCGTCCGGTGCGGCGCCGCCGTAGAGGCCGTTGTGCTTGTCGGCTCCGAGAGTGGTGAGTTCGACGATCACCTGGGCCGATCCGCGCAGTGCGACGGTCAGGGTCGGTGATCCGGGTCGAACGCTCCCGACGTCGGCGATGACCATTGCGTCGGCCGCAAACAATTCGGGGGCTTCCGGCGGATAGTTGTCGAAGGGGCTGCCGAATTCTTCCTGGCCTTCGATGACGAGCTTGACCGTCACTGGCGGCTTTCCGTCGAAGACGCGAAGCGCGCCGATCATGCCGATGACGTTTGCCTTCGAATCTGCCGTACCGCGGCCGTAAATCGCGCCGTCACGCTTGCTCGGTTCGAAAGGCGGTGAATCCCAGAGTTCGACGTCGTCGGCGGGAACGACGTCGTAATGCGAATACATCAATACGGTCGGGGCTCCCTCTGGACCGGGAACTGTTGCAATGATGACCGGCGCAGTTTTACCTGTTATTTCGAGTTTCTCTATCTTCGTGACTCCGGACTTCTCCAATAGAGAAACGATCAGGTCGTGAGCCTCGAACAGGGGCTCGCTGGGGAAACCTTCTGTTGCTATCGACGGAATACGAACAAGTTCGACGAGTTCCGACTCCAGTGCCGGCATCAAAGCTGCAACTGTTTCCTTGATTGTGGAATAGGAGGGCGAGGCGGATTCTTCCGGCACGGAATTGACTCCTTCTGGGAAAGGCGAAAAACATTAGAGGCAGAGTCTTACACCCGATATATGGGCTGTGAAAGGGCAACCCGAACAAAAGGCCGAAGTCGGTCGTCGGGGCTGCGGTTCTTGACATTGACGTCAACGTCAACACACACTGTGACGGTGACCACCAGCGAAACGCAGGAGCGAGCGCGGACCGCCCGCAAGCTCGGCGACGGTCCACGCCGTGCCGGACTGCTCGATACCGCTGCCCTCTGCTTCGGTGAACTCGGATACGACTCCGTGACCGTCGAGACGATCACGACCAGGTCTGATGTGTCCCGGGCGACCTTCTACGCGTACTTCTCGTCGAAGGACGAGGTCTTCCGCGCCGTCGCCGAGATGATGTGCCGACGCTTCCTCGACGCTCAGCACATGGAGGGCCCGGCGGCCGAGGATCTACGCGAAGTTCTCCGAACGACCACGTCGGCGTTCATCACGGCCGTGTACACCTACGGTGACCTGCTCGCGGTGATCGAGCATCGGGCGCGGGTGGATTCCGAGGTCGAGCGCAGTTGGTCGGCGGTTCGCGAAAAGCTCGTGAGCCGCTACGTCCGCTTTGTCGAACGGATTCGACAGGTTCACGACGTAGATCCCTGCGTTTCGCCTCCGGTGCTCGTTCAGATGATCTCGGATGCACAGATGGCCGGTGGAGCACGACTGAGTAAGGCGAGTGTCGAAGAGCAGAACCAGTTCATTGCAGATATGACGACGATGTCCGAGCGGTTGATCGGGTTCGAAGAGTCGAAATAGAGTTCTTTTACGAATGGAGTGATCGGTGGCAGAACAAGACGTGCTCGAAGCGGCTCTGGCGGAGATCTCTGCGCTGCAACAAGCGCATTGGCCCGCCGGCATTCCCCGCGCCGTCGAGTATCCGCTCGAAGGTGGGGGACTTGTCGATTACTTGCGGCATTGGGCGATCGAGCGGCCGGATAGTCCTGCCATCGTCTTCTACGGCCGGGTCATCACGTATTCCGAATACGACGAGCTTTCGGATCGTTTTGCCGGATGGCTGCTGTCACTCGGAGTCGAACGCGGCGATCGCGTCGGCGTTCACCTGGTCAATTGCCCTCAGTTCCATATCGCGATGCTCGGCATTCTCAAGGTCGGTGCGGTTCACGTGCCGATCAATCCACTCTTCCGTGAACACGAATTGATTCACGAACTCAACGATGCCGGCGTCAAGGTCCTACTGACGCAGAACACCTTCTCGAAGTTGGTGAAGAAGGTTCGCTCACAGACTCCACTCGAACACGTCGCGAAGACTGCAGTGTCGGACATGCTGACGGCGATCCCGACCGTCGAACTGCCCTTCGAGGTCGACGATCCGCGCCTGAGCGACTGGCAGTCGATCATCACCAGTGAGCGGGCGACTCCTGTCGCCACCGAACTCGATTCCCTCGCCGCCCTGAACTACACGGGCGGAACGACGGGAATGCCCAAGGGCTGTGAGCACACTCAGCGCCACATGGTTTACACCGCGGCCACCGCGACGCTTGCGGGCGGTGACCAGGTGGGTGCCAATCCGCCGGTGTCCCTGGTGTTCTTGCCGATCTTCTGGATCGCAGGTGAGGACTTCGGCATCCTGGTTCCGCTCGTCAACGGCGGAACCGTGGTCCTGCTGAATCGTTGGGATGCGGAGACCACGCTCGACGCTGTCGAGGCTTACGGCGTGACCTCGCTGGTCGGAACTGTCGACAATTACGTCGAACTGATGGACACGCCAGGATTCGCGGAGCGAAATCTCTCGACACTCCAGAAGGTCATGGCAGTTTCGTTCGTTCTCAAACTCGATCCGGCCACGCGCCAGCGGTGGCGCGAGGCTACCGGCGGCGTTCTGCGCGAAGCGAGCTACGGCATGACCGAAACCCACACCGCGGACACGATCACCCTCGGCTTCCAAGACGGCGACTACGACCTGAAAAGCGAGCCGGTGTTCTGCGGAATTCCGGTGCCCGGCACCGACGTTCTGATCGTCGATCACGACGGCAGGCCGGTTCCCGTCGGCGAGCACGGGCAGATCATCGTGCGCAGCCCATCCATCCTTTCCGCGTACTACCGCAACGAGGCGGCCACCGCCGACGCCATCCGTGACGGCTGGCTGCAGACCGGTGACGTCGGAAAGTTCAGTGAGCGTGGCGGTTTGCACTATTTGGCGCGGAACAAGGAAATGATCAAGACCAACGGCATGAGTGTCTTTCCCTCCGAGGTGGAAGCGCTGCTCATGCTGCACCCGGCGATCGAAAAGGCTGCGGTGGTGCCGAAACCGGACCCGGACAAGGGGCAGGTGGCTTTTGCGTTTGTCCAACTGGTCGAGGGTTCCGACACTGCGGCCGACGAGATCGTCTCGTGGGCGAAGGAGAACATGGCCACGTACAAGGTGCCCGAAGTGGAAGTGCTCGAGGCGCTTCCGATGACAGCGACAGGAAAGGTGCGCAAGGGCGATCTGTTCGAGCGCACTCAGGGGGACAAGTGAGACTGCTGATTGCGAACCGCGGCGAAATTGCGCTGCGGATCATTCGAACTGCCCGTGAACTCGGGATCGAGACGGTGTCGGTGTACGCCGAGGACGACGCGTCCAGTCCGCACGTCGCGGCGGCCACGGAGTCGGTGCCGCTCGGAGCGTCGGGCGCATCCGCGTATCTCGATCAGGGGGCTTTGCTGAAGATCGCGGCCGAAACAGGCGCCACGCACGTGCACCCGGGTTACGGGTTCCTCAGTGAGAACGCCGAATTCGCGCAGGCGTGTACCGAGGCGGGCATCGTCTTCGTCGGCCCGGACGCCCAGGTTCTCCGGACTTTCGGCGACAAGGCCAGTGCCCGCACCGCGGCTGTCGACTCAGGAGTGCCGGTCCTGCCGTCGACATCGGCGAACGCCGACCTCGACGAGGTGCGTGAATTCTTCGAGCGCAATTCCCGCGGGATCATGATCAAGGCGCTCAGCGGCGGCGGTGGCCGCGGCATGCGCGCGGTGCGTGACCCGAAAGCACTCGACGACGCGTACCGTGTGTGTGCGGCCGAAGCCCAGTCGGGATTCGGCAGTTCGGCACTGTTCGCCGAGGTACTCAGTGAGCACGCTCGGCACATCGAAGTGCAGATCGTGGCGGCACCGGGGCAAGGTGGAACCCACGCGCTCGCTCTGGGTGACCGCGATTGCAGCGTCCAACGTCGCCATCAGAAGTTGATCGAGGTTGCGCCCGCGCAGGGGCTGTCGGGGGCCCTGCGCGATCGTCTTCACGCTGCGGCGGCGAGGCTGTGCGCCGAGGTCGGCTACCGCGGCATCGCGACGGTCGAGTTCCTCGTCGAGGAACGCGGCTTCGTCTTCCTCGAGGTCAATCCCCGAATTCAGGTGGAGCACACGGTGACCGAGGAGGTCACCGGAGTCGACCTCGTCTCCGTGCAGCTCGCGATCGCGGACGGAGTTCCGTTCGAGAACTTGGACTTGCCAACAGGGATCATCGCTGTCGAGAAGGGCTCGGAGACAGTCGGATCCGTGGCAAACGCTTCGGGAATCGCGATCCAGACCCGCGTCAACATGGAAACCATGACGCCGGACGGCAATGCGTTGCCCTCGTCGGGCACGCTCGACAACTTCACTCCTCCGGGCGGGCCCGGCGTGCGAGTGGACACCTTCGGTACGGTCGGACTCTCGCCGAGTGCGCGTTACGATTCGCTCTTGGCAAAGGTGATCACCCACACGCGTCGATCGGATTTCCCTGCCGCGGTGCGCAAGTCGATTGCCGCTTTGAGTGAGTTCGCCATCGACGGCGTAGCGACCAACATCGAGTTCCTGCAGGCAATACTGTCGGACAAGGACTTCCGCGACGGCCTGGTCGACGTCGACTGGTTGGGTTCTCGATTGGCGGACCTCGTCCCCGACGTTGGCCCACAAACGCCCTCCTCGTCTGTGGACGTGGCACCGGACGAGGATGTGGTCCGTGCACAGATGGCGGGCATCGTCGTCGAACTCGCGGCAGTCGGTGACGGCGTCCATGCGGGTGGCCAGGTTGCCGTCCTCGAGGCGATGAAGATGCAGCATGTTCTCTCGGCGCCCGGTGATCTCGAAGTGGTCCGGGTCCTGTCGTCACCGGGGAGGTCGGTGGGTGCGGGCGAACCGTTGCTCGTCGTCCGTAGTGCAAGCGCGGGATCGAAGCTCGCTGAGGTCGACGAGGTGGACCTCGACGACGTGCGTCCCGATCTCGCGGAGATCATCGCTCGCCACGAGGTGACCCTGGACCCGGCCCGGCCCGCAGCCGTGGCGAAGCGTCACAAGCTGGGACGCCGGACTGCTCGCGAGAACGTCTACGACCTGGTCGACGACGACAGCCTGGTCGAGTACGGCGCTCTCGCGCTGGCGGCGCAGCGGAGTCGGCGAAGCGAGGAAGACCTGATCGCCAACACTCCTGCCGACGGGTTGATCGGCGGAGTGGCGACCATCAGCGGCGGCGAGAGCGTCGTGATCTCGTACGACTACTCGGTGCTCGCCGGTACCCAGGGCATGCGCAATCACGCCAAGACCGACCGCCTGCTCGAGATCGCCGATCGCAAGCGAGTTCCGGTGGTGCTGTTCGCGGAAGGTGGCGGCGGTCGCCCCGGTGACACCGACGCCGGCGCCGGGGCGGGCCTCGAGCTGGGAACCTTCCGCGCCATGGCGGCGCTGAGCGGGCGGGTGCCCATGGTCGCCGTCGTGTCCGGGCGCTGTTTCGCAGGCAACGCGGCCCTGGCCGGCGCGTGCGACGTCCTGATCGCGACACCGGACGCCAACATCGGGATGGGTGGTCCTGCCATGGTCGAGGGCGGCGGGCTCGGAAACTTTCGCCCCGAGGACATCGGCCCCATCGACGTGCAGCGCCGCAACGGCGTCGTACACCTGGTCGCTGACGACGACGCTCATGCGGTGGCGCTGGCCAAGCAGTACCTCGGCTACTTCCAGGGTGCGAGCGGAGAGTGGACCGCTCCGGATCCGCGGCTCTCGCGGCATGTGGTGCCGGAGAATCGCCTGCGCTCGTACGACGTTCGTGGAGCGATCGACGCAATCGCGGACGTCGACAGCGTCCTGGAACTGCGTCGAGACTACGGACGCGGTGTAGTAACCGCACTCGTTCGTGTCGAAGGAGTTCCGTACGGTGTGCTGGCGAACAGCAGCGAGCATCTCGGCGGCGCGATCGACGCGGAAGCCTCGGACAAGGCTTCGGATTTCCTGGAACTGCTCGAAGCGCACCGCATCCCTCTGGTGACGCTGTGCGACACACCGGGATTCATGGTGGGCCCGGATTCGGAGGAGGAGGCGACGGTTCGAAGGTTCGGCAGGTTCTTCGTTGCCGGTGCTCGCCTCACCGTGCCGTTCGGAACGATCATCCTGCGCAAGGGTTACGGGTTGGGCGCCATGGCAATGGCCGGTGGTTCCTTCCACGCCCCCGAGTTCACGATCGCGTGGCCGACGGGCGAGATCGGGCCGATGGGTCTGGAAGGTGCTGTGCGTCTCGGTTTCCGCAAGGAACTCGAGTCCGTCGAAGATCCGGTGGCTCGGGAAACGCTGTTCGGTCAGTTCGTGGAACTGGCCTACGCACAGGGCAAGGCGCTGATGGCGGCGACCACGTTCGAACTGGACGACGTCATCGATCCGGCCGATACCCGCGGATGGATCAGACAACTCGGCAGAAACAGTTGAGATCCTGCTGATTCGAGCTGTTGCCGCACGTGGGCGGGGCAACTAGCCTTGCCCACGTGTCGGCTGCGCGAGATAACGTCCTGATCATTCATTGGCACGACCTGGGGCGGCACCTCGCGAGTTACGGTGTCGCCGGGGTCAACAGCCCCCATCTCGACCGGCTGGCGGCAGAAGGCATCCGGTTCACCGACGCACACGCGACGGCGCCGCTGTGCTCGCCTTCGCGCGGATCGCTCTTCTCGGGCAGGTATCCGCACAACAACGGTCTGATCGGGTTGGCGCACCACGGCTGGGAGTACCACGCTGAGGTGCAGACGCTCCCGCAGATCCTCTCCGACAACGGTTGGTACACCTCGCTCTTCGGCATGCAGCACGAGACTGCGTATCCGAAGCGACTGGGCTACCACGAGTACGACGTCACCAACTCGTTCTGCGACTACGTGGTTCCGCGTGCCCAGAACTGGCTACGACGCTTCCCGCCCGAGCCGTTCCTGCTCACCACGGGATTCTTCGAAACGCATCGCCCGTACCCCGCCGATCGCTATACCCCGGCGGACACCGCAGCCCTGGAGGTCCCCGGATACCTTCCGGACGTGCCACAGGTGCGCGAGGATCTGGCCGAATTCCACGGCAGCGTAGAGGTGGCCGACGCCGCGGTGGGGGAACTGCTCGCGACCCTCGAGGAAGAGGGGCTCGACGAGAACACCTGGGTCTTCTTCCTCACTGATCACGGCGCGGCGTTCCCGCGTGCCAAGTCGACGCTCTACGCCCCGGGTACCGGTATTGCCTTGATCGCTCGGCCTCCCGCGCGGTATCGCAGTGGCGGAAAGGAATACGAGACACTGTTCAGTGGTGTGGATCTTGTTCCGACCATTCTCGATCTGCTCGGAATCGACGTCCCCACCGAGGTGGAAGGGCGCTCGCACGCCGATGCCCTCGTCGACCGCGGAACTGAACCGTCCGAACCCGTTCGTACTTCCCTGTTCACGGAGAAGACCTTTCACGACAGCTTCGATCCCATTCGTGCGGTGCGCACCAAGGACTACAGCTACATCGAGAACTACGCCGTCCGCCCGGCTCTGGATCTACCGCTCGACATCGAGGACAGTCTTTCCGGAAAAGCGCTCGGCACCGAGCATCTTGCGGTACGCGCACCCCGGGAGCTGTACGACCTCCGTGCCGACCCGGACGAGAAGATCAATCTGATCGATCGACCGGAAGTCTCGGCAATACAGGCGGAATTGTCCTCGCAGCTTCACACGTGGCGCGCCGAAACCGACGATCGTCTCCCGGACGAGGCATTGGGAAGCGCGATGGCGGTGCACCGCATGGCGGCGTACCTCGAGAAGATCGGTGTCCGACCCAACGTGCGGTCCGCCTACAGTGCGGACCGCGGTTACCTCGAGTCGGACACCGAAAATCCCTAGGGCCTTGCGGCTTCGCGCCCTTCCAACAATGCGATGACCCGCTCGACCAGCTCGTTGATGTCAGCGCCGGTTGTGTCGAATGCCAGGTCCGGGTCCTCCGGCGTCTCGTAAGGCGCGTCGATTCCGGTGAGCCCCTTCAGTTCACCCGCCCGCGCACGAGCGTACAGGCCCTTGGGATCTCGACGTTCGCATTCTTCGACGGGAGTGGTGACGGCAACTTCGAGGAAGGTGAGTCCGGCAGCTTCGTTGAGAGCGCGCGCAATTGCTCGATCCGAACGCAGTGGCGAGACCATCGACGCGATCGCCACGACGCCGGCGTCGGCGAACAGTCGAGTGAGATGCCCGACGCGTCGGATGTTCTCGGCTCGGTCTCCCGGCGAGAACCCGAGATCGTCGGAGATACCGTGGCGGACGTTGTCACCGTCCAGCAGATACGCGGTGCGTCCCGCGTCGACGAGCGCACGTTCGACAGCGACTGCGACGGTGGATTTTCCGGATGCAGGTAGGCCGGTCAACCAGATCGTCGCGCCCCTCTGGGTGGTAGACGCCCATCGCCGTTGACGTTCGAGTGAGGACGGATGCCACTTGATGTCGTTGCGGGTCTGCTCGCCGGGAACGACGACGCGTGGTTCGAGAATGGTGCCGGCGCCGACGGTGTCGTTGCTCTGCTCGTCGATCAGGATGAAGGCGCCAGAGTCCCGATTGTGGTCGTAGGTGTCGGCGACCACCACGGAACTGGTTCGGAGCGTGACCGTTCCGATGTCGTTGAGTCCCAATTCGACTGGGCTGTCCTGCTCGTCGAGCGTTTCAGGATCGAGACGGGTGTGCAGTTCTTGGACGGTCGCTCGCACGGTCCTGGACGTGTGTTTGAGCGCTATCCGATCGCCCGCGCGCAACGGTGTGTTGGACAACCAGCAGATCGTGGCTTCGAGTTCTCGGGCCAGAACCGGCAGATGAGCCTGCGCACCGCCACTGACCAGAACGTCGCCACGTCCGACGTCGATGTCGTCGGCCAGTTCCACCGAAACCGACAGTGGTGCAACGGCAGTACTGCGGTTGTCGTCGAGAGTATCCAGACTGATCACGGTGCTCTTCGATCCGGACGGCAGGACCACTACCTCGTCTCCGACGCTCAGTGTGCCTGCCGAAATTCGGCCGGTGTACCGGCGCCGATTCTGCGGATCGGGGCGCGAAACCCACTGCACGGGAAGCCGAAGTTCCTCGATGTGGGTCGCGGGCGCATGGAGTTCGACGCCTTCGAGGTACTCGAGGAGCGTCGGCCCCTCGTACCACGCGGTGTTCGCGGACCGCGTCACGACATTGTCGCCGGCTTTCGCGGAGACCGGTATGGCGAGTACGTCCTCGCGTCCGACTTGCCGTGCCAAGGCCCGCAATTCTTCCTGCACCTGAGCGAATCTCGCTTCGTCGAAGTCCACCAGATCGATCTTGTTCACCACGGCTACAAGGTTCGGAACACCGAGCAGTGCGGCGATTCTGGCGTGCCGACGGGTCTGACGCAGCACGCCGGTCCTCGCGTCGACCAGCAGGACCGCTACGTGAGCATTGGATGCTCCGGTGAACATGTTGCGCGTGTAGCGTTCGTGCCCCGGGGTGTCGGCGAGTACGTAACTTCTGGTCGGAGTGGAGAAGAATCGGTACGCGACGTCGATCGTGATGCCCTGTTCACGCTCGGCACGTAGTCCGTCGGAGAGTGCAGCCAGGTCGGCGACACCGTGCTCGTCGGTCACGGAATCGAGGTGATCGGTTGGCAGACTGTCGGTGTCATGCAACAGTCGGCCGATCAGCGTGCTCTTGCCGTCGTCGACGCTACCCGCCGTGGCCAGTCGCAGGAGTTGGCGAGTGATGGTGGTCGTCATCAGAAGTAGCCCTCACGCTTTCGGTCTTCCATCGCGGCGACCGACGTTCGGTCGTCTGCGCGAGTCTCGCCTCGTTCGGAAACCGTCGCGGCCGAGATTTCGGTGACGACGTCGTCGATGGTGGTGGCGTGCGATCGAACGGCGCCGGTGATGGTCAGATCGCCGACGGTTCGATATCGCACCCACTCGGTCGTTGCCGCGGCGTTCTCGGCGTCGGTGCTGAATTCGGAAGCAGCGAGGAGCATTCCGTCGCGCTCGAATACCCTCCGCTGGTGCGCGAAATAGATGGGCGGCAGTTCCAGTTCCTCCTGGGCTATGTAGCGCCAGATGTCGAGTTCGGTCCAGTTGCTCAGCGGGAAGACACGAACGGACTCGCCGCGTCTGATCCGTCCGTTGTAGAGCGACCACGGTTCGGCCCGTTGCGCTCGCGGGTCCCACTGGCCGAACTCGTCACGGAAGCTGAGGACTCTTTCCTTGGCGCGCGCACGTTCCTCGTCCCGGCGGGCGCCACCGAACGCGGCGTCGAACCTTCCAGCTTCGAGAGCGTCGAGCAGGGTTCTGGTCTGCAGGCGGTTTCGCGATCCGCTGGTCTCGGTCGACTCCTGCACTCTGCCCTGGTCGATCGAATCCTGAACGGAAGCAACCAGAAGTGTGTGCCCGCCCTCCTTGATTCGACGGTCGCGAAATTCGATGACCTCCTCGAAATTGTGACCGGTGTCGACGTGCAGGACCGGGAAAGGGAGTGGGGAGGGCCGGAACGCCTTCTCGGCCAGACGAAGCAGGACTATCGAGTCCTTGCCGGCCGAGAAGAGCAGTACCGGTCTCTCGAGTTCTGCCACCACTTCTCGAATGATGTGAACCGCTTCGGATTCGAGAACTCGGAGTTCGTCGACGACATCGGTGACGGTGCTCATGTGACGGGATATCCGTTCTGTTCGGCGTCGATGCGATAACGCTGCACCCATTCGCGGGATCGTCCGTCGCTCTGACGACGCAGCGGCGGTGGCGGGGCCAGTTGTCCGTCGAGGCCGAGGGAGATGAGGGTTTTTGCGACCACGGATTGCGGGTCTTCGGTGAGATCGCGGAACCCGACTTCGATGGGAGAGATGTCCTCTTCCTCGAACCAGCGCTTCCATTGGCGTTCCTGCTCACCGAGAATCGTCACCAGGTGCGCGATTCCGACTGCGCTGTACTGCGCACCGTCCGAGAGATTCGGTGGAGTCGCGTCGTCGCGCCAAACCTGTGTCTGCACGGCGCGCCACATCGACACAGCTTGAGCGACGACATCTTCTCGATAGACGTGGATGAACTGCAGGTCGTGATCGAGGGTGTCGTGGAGTGCGGAACGTAGGTCCGTCCCACTGCGCCAGGGCAATCCGGCCGCGCGATCGAGTAGGAGCGGCGTCTGGTTCCACATCAGCTTGCCACCCCAGACTCCGTTGGGGGTTCGGCCGAGTTCGAGAAGTTGTGTGCGCCACTGTTCGGAGGTGCGAGTGTCCGGCGTGCCCGGGTGGAACGGGGCGAGCAGACCCAGGACGGACTCGTCCGTGACGTCTTCGAACCACTGCCTCGGTTGCGGCGATCGCGAGGTCTCGGGGAGGTACTGGAAGAACTCTTCCGGCTCACCCGCGACCCCGGTTGCTCGCAGGGATTCGACCAGCAAAGTACTGCCGCTGCGCTGCGAAGCGCAGACGAGAAACGAGCGTTGGGCCTCCGTCATGCGAGCAACGCTAAGGGGGGCCGGAAACCGCCGCAAGCTGGGGAAATAAACTCACGTAGAGGTTAAATCTCGACGTGAAACGTTAAATGTGCGGGTCACGAAATGTCGCGCTGAGGCACGTCTTACGCAGTTGTCGCAAGGGCCGCGGCAAGCCCGAATGCGATGGCCATGAAGACAACTTCACCGATGGCGCGACGCAAGGATCCGTCCGAACTCATGCGGTGTGCAGCGCTCGCGACCACCCATGTCCGGCGCCACCACCATCCCAAGGCGACGAGCAGTCCGATCGCCACAATCTTGGCGAGGATCACCCGGCCGTATGCGGTGTCGTAGAAGGCGGAGAGTGAGTCGAGTCGCACGACGGCGTTGACGATACCGGTGACGACCAGCGCGAGGACGCATCGCCAGGCGAGAGCGGAGTACTTGGGCAACCAGATCGCCCAGGCACCGCGCGACGGTACGGCAAGCGCGAGTGCGGCGAGCACGCCGAACCACAAGGCCGCAGCGAGGACGTGAACGGCGTCGAGGATCGATCCGAAGCTCTGCTGCGCCATGTGCCCGGTGATCGGGCGGGCAGCGAGCGCCAACGCGGAGACGACCAATGCCGGTGCGACGGGCACCGTCTCGGGATTGGTGAATCCGTAGATGCCGTAACAGACGACGGCAAACGCGCACGCGATGATCGCGACGCCGACGCGGCCGACGTTGACCTCGGAGACGAATGCGCCGAAGTGCCCGATGGTCAGCGAGGTGACCGGGGCGCCGTCGGCCGCTGCGGCATTGAGCACGAGGAGCGTGATCTCGGCGACGAGCCACACTGCTGCCACCGCGGTGAGCTGAGTCCACATGACGGCGGGGGTTGTTGCCGGGCGGCGTTCACTGCGGCCCATCCAGGCGAGCGTCGCGATGCCGAGCGTCAACGAACCACATCCGATCGCGAGAACGCGGACCGTGCTCGACGATTCGGGTCCCGATGGGCTGGCGAGGCCCCAGGCGATCAGGACTCCCAGCAGAGCTGTGGGTACGGCAAACAGCAACCACCACCTGTTTGCCGTACCCGTCACGCGATCAGCTCGACTTCGGCTTACGGAGCACGAAGAACAGCGCACCGCCGAACACGACGACGCCGGCGACGATGAAGATCCACACCGGCATGCTGCCGGACTCCGACTCACCCGTACTCGACGCGGCGGCAGCGCCGGGAGTGCCCGACCCCGCCTCGGTGAGGGTGAACGTCAGGGTTCCGTTGACGGGGTGACCGTCAGCGGAGGTGACGCGGTACGCGATGGTGTAGACGCCGGTCGGCCCGAGATCGCCGAGGTCTGCACTGACAGTGGGTCCTTCGACGGACGGATCGCTCTTGGTCCAGAGGTTGCCGTCGGGACCGGTGACGGTCAGCGCCGCGAACTGTGCCTGCAGAGCCTCGTTGAACGTGACCGAAACCGTGTCAGGCGCAACCTGAATGGACGCACCGTTTTCCGGGTTGGAGCCGACCACCGCGGAGTGTGCACTGGCCGTGCCCATTCCGAGCATCGTGGCCAGCATCGCGAGCATGCCGACGGCGATGACCTTGATCCGGGTACTCATCAGCGCTTGCTCCTGACCAGTGCGCCGAGGCCGAGTGCAGCGCCCAACGCGCCGAGCACCAGGCCGACGCCGCCGAGCCAGCGCGCGGTGTTGTCTGACGAAGAAGATTCGGAAGCAGCGGACGTCTCGGCAGTGTTATCGGCAGAGGGGGCTCCGTGGGCATCGCCGGTGGATGCGGCGAGAGTCAGCGTCGGCGCGGGCTTGTCCGGCTCGCTGCCGTCGGCAAGCTCTTCCTGATCCCAGTTGACGACGTTGCCGTCGCTGTACGTCTGCACGGCCTTGAACTCGACCTCTTCCTGCTCGGGCAGCGGGCCGGCGGAAAGGACGAACTGCTGGAACTGGCCGGGGGCGATTCCGACGCCGGGGTCGGCGGTCCACGTCACGGACTTGGCGACCAACGAGGTGGGGTCCTTCTCCACGACGGCGGTCCAGCCGGGCATCGGTTCGGTACGTGCCGACTTGAGGTCGGGGAGCGCCACCGTCAGCTTGGTGGTCGAAGCGGTGTCGGATTCGGTGGGCACGCGGAACGTGAGAACGGAGTATCCGCCCTGCGCAGCTCCTGGTGCGACGACGCTGACGTGTGCTGAAGCAATTCCGGCGGCCAGCAGCACGGCGCTGCCGGTAGCGACGGTCGTGACAACCGCGCGCGAAATCAGGGTGTTCTTCATGTCGGGAAGTGTCCTCTTGGTCTGGTGAAGGGGGGCATTCTACGAATCTTCAGACCAGGGCAGGAGGACCGCGCCGCGAGATGCTGGCGCGAAGTAGAGCGTCGACAGGTCCGTGATGGATTCCGGTCGAGACGGTGTGGCCGCGGGAAGTGACAGCGGCGGGAGCCAGAGACGCCAGGACGACGTGGAGAGCGTGGGTGACAACGCGGTAGAGGCGCTCGGCGGCCAGGACCGCCACCGCACAAGCGACGGTGGCACCGGCGTGAGCACCGAGCATCACCAACCCCGGAGCGGGCGAATGAGCGTGCTCGGAGAGCGTCATGGTGGTGTGCGCGGCCAACTGACCCAGACCCAGAGCAACGATCAAGGCAGCGGGCCCCCGTGAGAGGGCGGGAAGGGTGGCCGTCACGGCGCCGACGGTTGCGCAGACGGCGAGCAACAGGGTCAGCGACGACGACTGTGGCAGCTCGCCTCCGCCGATCCCGTGCGCGGCGACAGCGAGAGCAGCCGAAGCGGAACCGACAGCTGTCCCCCGGAGGGTCGAGGTCTGCTCGGCTGCTCTCACTGGCGTTCTCAGGTCTAGCGCACGCCGAGACGTGCGAGCAGATCTGCTTCGACGCCGTCGAGTTCGGAAGAAATCGCCTGGTGAGCTGCTTTACGGCGAGCCTGCGGCATCTGCTCGGCAGCGCGAACTGCCGTGCTGAGGTCGCCGAGGCGCTCACGGATGGCGGCGGCGAAACGCTGCGTCTCCGCGTCGTCGGGCTTGCGGCTGAGGATCTCGGTGACCGAGCTCTCGGCGCCGGCGATACGAGCGCTCAACTTCGCGCCGTGACCGGTGTAGTCACCGAGCTGGTCGACGGCGATGCCCATCTTCTGTGCACGCGTGGTGTCGAGCTGGGCGCGCACCGCCGTGGCTGCGCGGTAGGCGATCGGCAGGAGAACGGGGGCAAGCAGACGTGCCACTCCCAGGTACTTACGCACCTTGGCGACGGTCAGGCCCTGATTCGCAGCGGCCTTCTCCTGCGCCTTCAGGGTCGCGATCTGCGCCTTTTCGATCTTGTGCTGTGACTCGATCTCGGCTTTCTCCAGCTTCTTGAGCGACTTGGTCTCGACCTTGTCGCGCTTACGCTGGCTCTTGGCGTTGAGCTTCGCCTCGACCTCAGCCTTGTGCTTGAGAGCCTTTGCCTCCGCCTTGCGGGTGGCACGAGACTTTCGCTTCTTGAACAACCCCATCGAAAAGGACCCCGTTTCCAGGTGTTTGTGTGTTGCCAGGTACCTGCGCTTCGGCTTCAGCCTAGGGGAGCACATAATCTTCGTCATCGTGTGTTCCGTTAACAACCCCGCGCCCCAGCTCCCGATCATCGATTCGGGGGCGTTGACCCGATGCCGTCATCGGGTGCGTCTGGACGGGTTGTTTCCCGGGAAATCGGCTTCGGAACCCGTCGACACCGGCGTCAAGCAGCGCCAGGACGCCGCGATCGCGAAGCGCGCGGAGATCGCCGAACTCGTGATCGGCGCTGCTCCCGAGCGTTGGGTGAAGATCAACCCTGATCAATCGGCGTCGGCTCAGGCTCGCGACACCTTGGCTGCCTGTGAGGCCGGCGCGGACCGGATCTGGGGCGCGGTCTTGCCGGTCGAGCGCGACACCGGACGCAAGGGTCGCTGCGAAATGCTCATCCGTGACGACGAGGGTGGCGGGTACATCCCCGTCATTGTCGTCAATCACAAGGTGACCGATCCCGGCCAGGGCGCGATCACCTCGGGGCTCTTCGAATGGGAGCCCGCGGCCGATCCCAAACGCAAGGTCCGCAGTCAGGTCCGCGATCAGATGCGCGTCGCGCAGGTCTATCGGATGCTCGAGCGTCGTGGGCTGGCGAGCCCGTCGCTGACGGCAGGCGCGATCGGATACAACGGAGACTGCATCCTCGTCCACGACCTCAGCGCGATTCTCGACGATTACGACGAGCGTTTCGCCGACCGTATCGCTGTGGCCCGCGGTGAGGTGCTGACGTCTCCGTCACAGGTGAGCGAGTGCAAGTCGTGCCCGTGGTGGACCGAATGCAAGCAGGAGTTGGTTCGCAACCGCGACGTCAGCCTCGTCGCTGTCGGATCGCGGGCCGAGCTTCTGCGCGACGTGGGCTGCAACACGATCGATCAGCTGGCCGCCTGGGACGGTGAGCCGCTCGAGGATTGGCCGCACGGAAATTTCGACGACGCAGTCGTGATCGCCAAGGCGTGGTTGGCAGATGCTCCGTTGGTGCGGCGGTTCGAGAAGATCTCGGTGACTCGGGCGGACATCGAGATCGACGTCGACATGGAGAGCTATCAGGAGCACGGCGCCTACCTGTGGGGGACGTTGCTCAATGTCGGCGGCTTCTCGATGTATCGAGGATTTGCGACGTGGGATCCGTTGCCGACACGTGACGAGGCGCGGTCGTTCGCAGAGTTCTGGGGCTGGCTGATGGCGGAACGTGACGCGGCCGCCGCTTCGGGTAAAACCTTTGCCGCGTACTGCTATTCGCGTTCGGCCGAGGACAAGTGGTTGTTGGACTCGGCGCGCAGGTTTGCCGGTGAACCCGGGATTCCGAGTAAGGACGAGATCCGCGAGTTCATCGACAGTCCGCAGTGGGTCGACATCTATCAAGCAGTGAGTGATCAGTTCATCTGCCCGAACGGAAAGGGGCTCAAGAAGATTGCGCCCGTCGCCGGCTTCAACTGGCGTGACGCCGAGGCCGGGGGTGAAGCGTCGATGGCGTGGTACCGCGAGGCGGTCGGCTACGACGGTGAGCCGGACGAGACGCAGCGGACACGCATCCTGCAGTACAACGAGGACGACGTCATTGCCACCAAGGTCCTCCGTGAGTGGATGACGGACCGCGCGGAGAAGGAAATTCCGCTGGCTTCCGAGTTGTAGCGCTGATCCGTTCTGTCGCGATTGTCTGAAACATCCTATTTAACAATATGTTTCAACTCGTAGTTTCTCGTCATCGTGTGTCCGGAACCCGCATCCGCGCTACCTTCATCTGGTCGGCTCCACGATGGAGGGTGTTGCATGCTGAGCAGGCTGACTTCGAGTGCGAGCGACGCCGAACTGTCTGACGTCGAGCGGCGCGACCTCTTCGCACGCCAGATACTGCAGGTGACGACGGTCGCGCCACTGGCCAACATGGTCAATGTACTCAGCGTGTGCGCTTTGCTTGTGTATGTCGTACCCCCCGGTCACAACGAGTTTCGGGTGATCTGGGGTTCTGCGGCCTTCTTGGTCGTCCTCAATTCGGTGCGCGTCTGGATACCGCGAGTCGTCCTGAAGGGCCGGTACACGCCCAAACATACGACGAAGTACGACTACTGGGCGCTCATGCTCGAGGTGATCCTGCTCGGGCTTCTGCTTGTCGTTCTCGCCGCCGCGATGCTTCCCGTGACGGACAACTCGCGAAAGCTTGTGCTTCTAGCGACATTCGCCGGAGTCATGGGCGCCGGCGCCGTAGCATTGTCGACGGTTCGGTCGATAGCGGTAGCGTGGATTCTGGTGCACAGCATCGGATTGCTCGTCGTTATCCTGCCCAAGAGAACCACGGAATACGCTGTCCTCTCGTTCCAGTTGGTCGTGTACTCGGTGACACTGATTATCGGCGTCGTGTACCTCTGGGCGTCGTTCCGAAGTCGTTGTCTTGCCGAGTTCGAGGCTGCTGCCGAGCGCCAGACGGTCAGTTTGCTTCTCGACGATTTCGAGGGTGGGTCACGCGACTGGCTGTGGGAAGTCGACACCACCGGGACGTTGTCGCACACCTCCGCTCGGCTGTCGCAGATCTCGGGAGTTCCCGTCTCCGACTTGCGAACCCTGTCGCTGCGCGGATTGTTGGATCGGCTCGACGTGGGTTCGACGAAGAGTGGCCGAGCCGCGGTCCAGGTCATCGGAGATCACCTCGACCGCCTCATGCCGTTTCGAGAGGTCGTCATTCCCGTTCGTGTCGACGGCGTCGACCGATGGTGGTCTCTGTCGGGTCATCCCAGGCTATCCGAGGCCACGGAGTTCGTGGGTTGGCGAGGCGTGGGCTCGGACATCACCGAGAAGTACAACTACGAGCGGCGAATTCTGTGGCTTGCTGCAACCGACGGACTGACCGGGCTCCCGAATCGCCGGACGTTCGGCTCGGAGCTGTCCGACGCGCTCGGCACCGTCCGAACCGGCGAGGAAGTTCTTGTCGGAATCCTCGACCTGGACAATTTCAAGTCGGTGAACGACACGTTAGGGCACCCTGTCGGTGACAAATTGTTGATTTCCGTTGCTGCACGGCTCAATCGGGTGGTCGACGGCGCCATGTGTGCGCGAATCGGTGGTGACGAATTCGGCGTCGTCTTGCGGGGAACAGGGGACGGCGGAGAGGTGTTCGCTCGCTATCTGGATGCATTGCGTGAGCCGTTTTACGTGCGGGGGAATCGCATCGAGGTTCGTGCATCGATCGGCTATGCCGGAGCACCCGCAGATTCCGAAGACGCGGACACGCTTGTCATGTCCGCCGACCTGGCGCTGTATGCGGCAAAATCCGCCGGCAAGAACCGGGTAGGAAGATACTCACCGGTGCTGCGGGCGCGGGCCAGGGAGCGAGCATCGGCCCTGCAAGAACTTGGGCTTGCGATCGAGTCTCGGCAGTTCGAGCTGTACTACCAACCGCAGGTTCGTGCGGACACCGGCCGCGTCGAGGGTTTCGAGGCACTGCTTCGCTGGAATCACCCGGTACGGGGCGTGCTTGCACCGCACATTTTCATCGATGTCGCGGAGGAGACCGGCTTGATAGTCCCTCTGGGGCTTCAGGTACTGAACATGGCGTGCGCCGAAGCCGCGACGTGGCCCGACGACACTTACGTGACGGTGAACGTCTCTCCGGTGCAACTGATGTCGTCCGGGTTCGGATCGGCCGTGAACGATGCGCTGGAGGCAAGCGGTCTGTCCGGCAAACGGCTTCAGCTGGAAATCACAGAGACGGGAGCAGTGGAGGAGCTTGCCGTCGCCGAGTTGGATCGCCTGCGTGCCACCGGAATTGCGATTGCCCTGGACGACTTCGGAACCGGCTATTCGTCTTTCGAGAGTTTGAAGAAACTGCCGTTGGACATCCTCAAGATCGACCGGTCGTTCATCACCGAACTGAGCGAGGGTGATTCGGCAGTTGTCACTTCGGTGGTCGAGGTGGCGAAGGCGCTCGGTATGCAGTCATTGGCGGAAGGCGTGGAGACGGCCGACCAGCTGAGGCTCTTGCTTACCGCCGGTTGCGAATTGGTTCAGGGTTACTACATCAGCCGACCGATGCCGGCGAAGGAAGTAGCCGAGTACCTCAGCGCAACTGCCCACTCCAACGGTGGGTATTTTCATTCGTTCTGACAACTGTGCGCCTTTATTAACCGCGGGCGGTTAATAAAGGCGCACAGCAGGGAGGTTAGCGCGGCGCCATGCGCAGTGCGCCGTCCATGCGGATGGTCTCGCCGTTGAGGTAGTCGTGCTCGACGATCATCTGCGCGAGCTGCGCGTACTCGGACGGCTGGCCCAGGCGGGACGGGAACGGAACGCCGGCCTCGAGGCCCTTGCGGTACTCGTCGGTGACGCCTGCGAGCATCGGGGTGTCGATGATGCCGGGAGCGATCGTGTTGACGCGGATGCCGAACTGCGCAAGGTCACGGGCAGCCGGAACCGTCATGCCGTGCACGCCGCCCTTGGAGGCGGAGTACGCGATCTGGCCGATCTGGCCTTCGAAGGCAGCAACGGAAGCGGTGTTGATGACGACGCCGCGCTGGCCCGACTCGTCGACGGCCTCGGTCTTGGCGATGGCGTCGGCGGCCAGGCGCATGACGTTGAAGGTGCCGAGCAGGTTGACGGTGATGACCGTGCGGAACAGCTCGAGGTCGTGCGGACCCTTCTTGGACAGGATGCGTCCGGCCCAGCCGACACCGGCACAGTTGACGACGATGCGCAGCGGGGAGCCCGACTCGACGATCTGGTTGATCGCTGCTTCGACCTCTTCGCCGCTGGTCACGTCGGTGGGGATGAGGGTGACGCCGGCGGGGACGTTGTCGCCTGCGCGCTCGATCGACGCGGGCAGATCCAGGCCGAAGACGGTAGCGCCGGCGTCGGCGAGGCGCTTGGCTGTTGCGGCGCCGAGGCCTGATGCCGCTCCGGTGACCAGTGCTGCGGTTCCCTTGATTTCCACTTCGTGTGCTCCTCGAGTTAGCGATCGGTAAGGCGGTGGTACGTGTCGAGAACCATAACGCGAGGGTGTATGTGAGGGCGAACGCGCGAGACCCGCGTAGGGCTGGGTACCTTGGACGCGAGGTCTGAGAGCAAAGCACCGGACGAGAGGGGACCTGCGTGAGCAAGGCGCCTGTGCGTCCCGCCGCTTCTGTCGAGAATTTCGAGCGGTTGCAGCGCGACCCGCTCTTCGAAGATCTCGCCGAACTGATTGCCGAGGTTCTCTCCTACGCGTTCGACGCTCCGGCCGCCGTCGAGATCGAACAGTGGACGATCAGTTGCCTGCCGTCGACCAACCGATCCGCGGAGCGCCATCGCTTGTTCACGCTCAATATCGGTCCGATGGAGATTCTGAGCGTCGAGTGCCATCTGGTCGGCGGTAAGCCGATCGAGCACGTCATGTCCGTCTACGTATCCAGTTCGGCACTGGAATCGCGAACCGGCTGCAGCATCGAAGAACTCGACGCCAAGCACGATCTGGTCGCCATCAGACGCACCGAGTTGGCGTCCGCCGACGGCGACGGGACCGTGATCGACTGCAGTCTCGAGGACTCGGATGCGTTGGAACAGTTTGCTCAACTGCCCGTCGACATGACGACGGTTCGTCCGCTCGCGGAGCATCTTGTTGCCAAGGGCAAGGGCCCATTTCGGCAGTATCACAACGCCGGGTTCGCCAAATATGTACTGGAAAGGTCGCTCGACCATGGTTGATCAGTTGCCCATCCGACTCCCGCGTGTGCTGCGAGACGGGGACGATGACGGCGCGGTCGACGTGCTGCAGGAATATTTCACGAGGCCGCTCCGAAAGACCGGTTATCTCCGAACCGGTGCGTTGTGGGATTCCTGGGATCCCAGTGGCAATCGCGATCGTGATGCGAACATCTTCACCGCGGAAGATCTTGTTGCGGTGACTCTTCTGTCGGTTCAGGTTCCGGCGCAAGGAGCCTTCTTCCTGCTCGGGGAGAACAATGCCGAACTGAACCGACTCCTGGCGGACGTGGGCCCGGATCGCGATCTGTCGAACGAACCCGATCCCTTCACTCCGGAATCCCCGGTGTGGCGGTTGGAGACGGCGCTTCGAGAGATTCACGGTGTCGGGCGAACCATGGCGTCCAAACTGATCGCGCGCAAGCGTCCGCGACTCTTCCCGATCTACGACGACGTCATCGGGCGGGAGTTGGGAACGAAGTCGGCCCACCTGGAACCTGTTCGCGTAGCCATGCGGGAAGACGAGTTGCAGAGTCGACTCCTCGATCTACGTGCACGAGCAGGTCTCGACGAATCCGTTCCGGTCATCAGGGTGTTGGACGTGCTGGCGTGGATGCAGGGTAAGGGATACAAACCGGCACTCTAGCTTTCTTGTCGGTGGGTGGGTTTATTGTCGAATGTATGTTCGATAACGGATCGACGGGCGGTGTGGGCACATCCGTCGATGAAGGCCGTCCTGTCGTCGATCCACTCATGTTGCCGGACATGCTCTTTGCTACGGCGCAGAGCGAGAACATGCTTGCCGCGCAAAAGGTGCTCGGTGCATCCATGTTGTCGGAGTCGAGATTCAACGCCGAACTCGACGTGTCCGGTGATGTCGACAAGGCGTGGCGGATCGCATGCAACGAGATCGCGGTCATGCTCACGTGCTCGCGTCGTACTGCCGAAGTCCACATCGAGATCGGTGATGCCCTACGGGAGTTCCTTCCGCTCACCAAGGCCGCCTTCGCTGCCGGCGAGCTGGACTATGCGCGTGTGCGCAAGATTGTCGACGGACTCACCGGGGCCGACCCGGAGGCGATCGCAGCACTCGAGCGCCGGGTACTTGCCTCGGCGCACCGTCTTCCGCCCGGGCAACTGGAGCGCGACATCGAGCGCCAGGTCTTTGCCTACGATCCGGATGCTGCCGCCGAACGTCGCCGGAAGATGCTGGAACACCGCGATGTTCGCACGCGAGCAGACCGTCACGGACTCGCCCAGTTGCAGGCAACACTCAGCGCGACCGAGGCCGTCGAAGCGCTTGGCCTGATCAGCGAGGCCGCCGGAAGCGTCTGCAACCACGATCCACGAAATGTCTCGACCCGTAGGGCCGACGCACTGGTCGCTCTGCTGCACGGCGAACAGGGGCTGACGTGCCAGTGTGGCAGCGAAACGTGCGAGGCAGCATTCACAGCAGCTCGATCGACTGCGCCCTCACGTCGGAAGCCGTTGTTGCACATCGTGTGTGATCTGGCGACGCTCCTCGGATTGATGTCAGATCCCGCGAGCATCGACGGATACGGGCCGATCGATCCTGATTTCGCTCGCGAGCTCGCCGCTGATTCCACCTGGCAGGCCTTGTTTGTCGATTTCCGCGCCCAGGCCGCGGGGAACCGACCGCGTCGGCAGCATGCTCCGACTGTCCTGCCGCTTGTCACCCGACGTGATCGCCCAAGTCGCGAACCGAACGGGTTCCCTGGTTGTTCGGTGCCCGCGAACAGGTGCCAACTCGACCACATCACCGAGTTCGATCCTTCCGATCCGAGACGTGGAGGGTGGACCGTTGTGAGCAACCTCCAATGCCTGTGTCGTCATCACCATCAGGTGAAGACATACAGGTTGTGGACGCCGGTGATGCTGGAGGACCGTGCCATTCACTGGACCGATAAAACCAGCGGGTTGACGGCTGTCACGGTTCCGGAGAGGATCTGACTTCGAAGATGGTCTCCAGACCGTCTTCTTCGTCCCACTGCTCACCGACTTCGTTGAAACCGTACTGGCTGATCAGATTTCGTGATGCGATGTTGTCCGGACTGATGGTCGCTCGAACGGTGTGTACTTCGGATTCGCGACTTGCGACGTCGAGAAGTATCTCGAGGGCGGTTCGTGCGTAGCCCTGACGCCGGAACGCCGGGTCGATGCGATATCCGACCTCCACCATCCCGCGCGCATCGGGGCGACCGTGGAATCCGGCCAACCCCACCGGCGTCGAGGTGCGGGCATCGACTGCGATGCGGGTGATCCACGCGCTGTCGAGGGGATTCTCTGCTATCTGCTTGCTCCGGTAGCGCCACAAGCCCTGGCATTCTTCGCCGAGGAGATACGGGGTCAGGAGGTTGGGTGCGAGTTCCATTGCAAGAGTGGCGTTGTCTTCCCCCAGTGCGTGGAGGGCGAGTGGTGGAACCCGGACCAGTTGAAGTCCACGTCCGTCGAGTGTCCAGGGTAATTCGGTGACTGTCACAGGTCGGCGATCGGAGTCAACAGCGTTATGTCGACGCCGATGCTCCGGAGATTGCCGTCCAGAACCTGCCAGATGGAGCGCCCCAGGAACTCGGCCAATTCCGCACTGGACACATCGGAACCCGGCTGGCTGAGCCAACGGTTGACGCTGACGTCGACCAATCCGATGACGCCGAAAGCCAAGGGCTCAGCCATCTTCGACGGTTTGCCACGGCTGGTGAGGATCGTGCCCAACAAATTTCCCAATTGGACGGCGATTGCCGTCTTGGTTCCGGTCACCACTTTCGAACCGGTGGCCCGCGTACTCGGCGAACCCTTGCCTAAAAAGTGGTGCAGTCGTGGATATTTCACAATCCACTGGAGGTAGGTCTCGACGGCCCGTGAGATGGCCTCGCCGACGGTGCCTTGTGGCGTGAGGGTGGGGGTCAGGTCGGTCATCATCATCTCGAGGATGCGGACTCGCAGCTGCTCGTCGAGGTCGGCTCGATCCTTGAAGATCCGGTAGACAACGGAACGGGGGACGTCGGCGCGCTCGGCGATCTGCTGGACGCCGACGTCGGCGCCACCTTCGTTGACTGCATCGAGTGCTGCGTCGAGGATCCGCGCTTTGCGCTGCTCCTTGTGATCGTTCCAGCGAGTGCTGCGCCCGTCGGGCTGCGTCGACTCGGCTGTTTTTGTCATAAATCGAACGATACTCACCCCGCCATTGACTGGACAAGATGTCTCACATACTTTGGTGGGACAGCGTGTCACACACAGATACCGTTCTCTTCAGGAGTGGCAATGAGTAACAGGGTTTTTGTCGTCGGCGTCGGCATGACGAAGTTCGAGAAGCCGGGAGCCCGCGAGTGGGACTACCCCGACATGGCACGCGAGTCGGGTACCAAGGCGCTCGAAGACGCGGGTATCGACTACACCGAGGTCGAGCAGGCATACGTCGGCTACGTCTACGGCGAGTCCACCGCAGGTCAGCGCGCTGTCTACGAGCTCGGTCTGACGGGTATCCCCATCGTCAACGTCAACAACAACTGTTCGACGGGATCGACCGCGCTCTACCTCGCCACGCAGGCGGTCAAGAGTGGTCAGGCCGACTGCGCACTCGCGCTGGGCTTCGAGAAGATGCAGTCCGGGTCCCTCGGATCCACCTACGACGACCGCGAACAGCCCCTCATGCGGCACCTCCTCGCTCTCGCCGAGCTGCAGGAGTTCGCGATGCCGCCCGCTCCGTACATGTTCGGCGCGGCCGGCGTCGAGCACATGGAACGCTTCGGAACCACTGCAGAGCAGTTCGCGAAGATCGCCGTCAAGAACCACAAGCACTCACTGAACAACCCGTACGCGCAGTTCCAGGACGAGTACACCCTCGAGCAGATCCTCGAAGCACGCCAGATCCACGGGCCGCTCACCAAGCTCCAGTGCTCGCCCACCTCGGACGGATCCGGCGCGGCGATCATCGCCAGCGAAGCATTCGTCGAAAAGCACGGGCTCGCTGCTCAGGCGATCGAGATCGTCGGACAGGCCATGGTCACCGACATGAACAGCACTTTCGAGGACAAGAGCGCCATCAGCCTCGTCGGCGCAGACATGACCCGCAAGGCCGCCGAGAAGGTATACGCCCAGGCCGGGATCACCGCCGACGACGTCGACGTCATCGAACTCCACGACTGCTTCTCCACTAACGAGTTGCTGACCTACGAGGCGCTCGGACTGTGCGCCGAAGGTGACGGCGGCAAGCTCGTCGACGCCGACGACACCACCTACGGCGGACGCTGGGTGGTCAACCCGTCCGGCGGCCTCATCTCGAAGGGCCACCCCCTCGGAGCAACAGGCCTCGCGCAGTGCGCCGAACTCACCTGGCAGCTCCGCGGAACCGCGGACAAGCGTCAGGTCGACGGCGCGAAGGTCGCCCTCCAGCACAACATCGGACTCGGCGGTGCAGTTGTCGTGACCGCATACAAGCCCTACGCACGCTGAATCAAACCCTCAACCCGCTAGCTACCCACTAGGAGTTTCATCATGGCTTCCGTTTCCGTCTCCGCTGTACTGCCCGCATCCCCCGAGAAGACCTGGGATGCGCTCTCCGACCTGTCGCGCTGGGAGGAGTGGCTCACCATTCACCAGGGCTGGAAGAGTGAACTCCCCACCGAGGTCGCGTTGGGCGCCAAGTTCACCGAGGTCGTCTCCGTGATGGGTATGGCCAACAAGATCGAGTGGACCGTCGAAGAGGTCGAGGTTCCGAAGATGGTCAAGATTGCCGGTACCGGAATGGCCGGCGTCACCGTCGAATTCATCCTCTCGGTCGAGGCCGACGGTGCGGGTTCGAAGGCAACCGTCGACGCCAGCTTCAAGGGCACCATGATCGTCGGGCCGATCGGCAAGGCAGTTGCCAAGAACGCCAAGGCTGATCTCGAGGCCTCGCTGGCCAAGTTCGCCGAGCTGGTCGGGTAACGGCTCGATGACGACACCGAAGACCAACGCGGTCGAATTCGATACGTCCGGGCTGGACGTATGGACCGATCCGGAGCACTTCGAGGTGACAGCCGAGCGCATCGCCGAATATGCCGCTGCCACAAACGACCCCATCGAGCGGCACCTGAAAGGCGAGATCGCTCCGCCGGTCTTCGCGGTGGTACCCGTCTTCATGTCGATGGCACCCGCTGCGCTGTCGGTGGCGCCGGTCGAACTGCTGATGAAGCTCGTTCACGGTGAGCAGGACTTCCTGTTCCACCGTCCGATCTACCCTGGCGACCATCTGATCGCTCGCGCCAAGCCCATCGGCTTCGAGGGCCGGGACAACGGGTCCACCGTCGTCATCTACGTCGAAACCAAAACCGACAAGGGTGAATTGGTCAACGAGCAATGGATGACAGCGTTCTTCCGCAAGGTCGACGCGGGCCCCGGACTGGGCGAGAAGGCTCCCGAACACCGATTCGACGACGCTCTTCGCGCTGGTAGTCCCGCAGCGGTGGTGAACCAGCATATCGACGAGGACCAGACGTTCCGATACTCACCGGCTTCCGGCGATCCGATGCCGATCCACCTTGACGAAGAGATTGCTCGCATGTCCGGTCTCCCCGGAATCATCAATCACGGACTGTGCACGATGGCGTTCACGTCATGGGGAGCCCTGACCGAACTGGCAGGCGGCGAGACCGAGCGGTTACGCCGTCTCGCAGTGCGATTCGCGAAGCCTGTGCTCCCGACCCAGGACATCGAGACGGTGTTCTACAAGTCGGGTTCGGCAGACGGAGCCACGTCGTACTCGTACGAAACCAGCGCGGTCGGTGACCTGGTCATCAAGGACGGCCTCGCGGTCATCGCCGACAAATGAGTCTTCATGTCCGACAATTGAACTGATGGGAATTTGAACTGATGGGAAGTCTCGACGGTCGCGTAGCGATCATCACCGGAGCAGGACGCGGCATCGGCCGTGAGCATGCGCTGCTCTTCGCTCGTGAGGGTGCGAGCGTCGTGGTCAACGACCTCGGCGGCGCAAACGACGGTTCCGGTGCAGATGCCGGCCCCGCGCAGCAGGTAGTCGACGAGATCGTTGCCGCAGGCGGCAAGGCCGTTGCCAACACCGACAACATCGCCACCTGGGACGGTGCCGAGGGCCTCGTCAAGCAGGCCGTCAGTGAGTTCGGCCGACTCGACGTCCTGGTCAACAACGCCGGCATTCTTCGTGACGCCTTCATCGCGGGTATGGACGAGAGCCAGTGGGACGCAGTCATTGCCGTGCACCTCAAAGGGCACGCAGCGACACTGCACCACGCTGCCGCATACTGGAAGGACCAGAGCAAGGCAGGCGAGACCGTCAACGCTTCGGTCATCAACACTGCTTCGGCTTCGGGTACCTTCATGCCCAATGCGGGCCAGGGCAACTACGGTGCCGCCAAGGCGGGCATCGCAGCCCTGACGTTGGTGGCCGCTGACGAGCTCGATCGATACGGCGTGCGCGTCAACGCAATTGCGCCGATCGCGCGTACTCGACTGACGCTGGCGACACCCGGTATGGGTGCGCTCTTCGCGGCCGAGGTCCCCGAGGGTGAATTCGACGCGTTTGCGCCGTCCAACATCTCGCCGCTCGTGGCCTATCTCGCGGCGGCGGACTGCAAGCTCACCGGCAAGGTGTATGCCGTTCAGGGTGGGGCCATCACGGAACTCGCCGGCTGGCACGGTGTGAACACCATCGAGAGCGAGGGTCCCTGGACCACCGCCGACCTCGCAGAACGACTGTAAGCGCATGGCACGCAACGCATACGAACTCGGTCTCGGGCTGAGTGAGGAGCACACCGCGCTTGCAGATTCGGTGCGCTCCTTCGCCGAGCGCACCATCACCACCGAGCAGGTGCGCGCGGCCGTGGAGTCGCGGACCGAGGACAAGTTCCCCCAGTTCTGGACGGCACTCGTCGGGCAGGACCTTCTCGGGCTCGCGGTTCCGGAAGAGCAAGGTGGTCACGGCGCCGGCCTGCTGACCTTGGCAGTGGCACTGGAAGCATTGGGCCGCACAGTCTCTCCCGGCCCGTTCGTTCCGACGGTATTGGCAAGTGCCGTTCTCGGTGTCGCCGATTCCAAGGCGGGACCCGAGTTCCTGCCCGGTCTGATCGACGGAAGTCGTACGGCAGCAGTCGCCTTGGGTGCACCGTTTGCGGCCGAGTCGTCGGACGGTGGGTACAAGATCACGGGCGCACTCGACGGTGTGCTCGGTGGTGAGCACGCCGACGTACTGCTGGTTCCGATCCAGTTGCCCGAGGGCGTTCGCTACGCGGTGCTCGAGAGCAGCGCAGTCGCGATCACCGTTCAGGACAGCATCGACGTGCTGCGCGGTAGTGCGCGGATCGAAGCTGACAATGCTCAGATCAGCGCCGAACGGATACTCGACGGTCTCACCGAGGCGCGGGTACGGTCCATTGCCGCAGTCGTTCTCGGCGCCGAAGACGTCGGCGTCATGTCCTGGTGTGTTTCCACTGCGTCGGAGTACGCCAAGACACGCGTGCAGTTCGGGCGACCCATCGGCCAGTTCCAGGGCGTCAAGCACAAGTGTGCGCAGATGGGCATTGCGCTCGAGCAGGCACGCGCCGTTGTGTGGGATGCGGCAAGCGCATTGGACAAGGGCGACGACACGGCAGATTTTGCCGCCGACATCGCCGCAGTCATCGTGCCGGACGCCGCAGTGCAGGTAGCGCAGGACTGCGTGCAGGTTCACGGCGGCATCGGATTCACGTGGGAGCACGACGCACACCTGTACTACCGCCGCGCGCTCTCGATCCGCGGCATTCTCGGCACCCGCGAGGATCGAGCCAATCGTGTTGCGCAGCAAGCACTTGACGGTGTCAGCCGGGCTTCGGTTCTCGAACTGCCGCCGGAGGCAGAGGAGATCCGCGGCGGCATCGCGGCCGAGCTTGCCAAGTTGGTCGAGCTCGACGAGGACGACCAGCTGATCGCGCTCGGCGACGGCGGCTGGGTTCAGCCTCACCTGCCGAAGCCGTACGGGCGCGGCGCCGCTCCGCTCGAGCAGATCGTCATCTCCCAGGAAATCAAGGCTGCCGGTATCTCGATGCCGCAGCTTCTGATGGGAACGTGGGCAGTGCAGGCCGTCGTGGCACATGGTTCGGACAAGCAGAAGCAAGAGCTGGCCGTGCCTACCCTGCAGGGTGAGCTGGTGTGGTGCCAGCTCTTCAGCGAGCCCGGTGCTGGTTCCGACCTTGCGTCATTGTCCACGAAGGCCGAAAAGGTCGACGGCGGTTGGAAGATCACCGGTCAGAAGATCTGGACCACGGTTGCGCAGTTCTCCGACTGGGCAATGCTGATCGCCCGCACGGACGCCACCAAGCCGAAGCATCAGGGCATCACCTACTTCGTGCTCGATATGTCGACACCGGGCATCACCGTCCGCCCGCTGCGTGAGATGACGGGCTCGGCGTTGTTCAACGAGGTGTTCCTCGACGACGTGTTCATCCCCGACGAGAACGTGGTCGGTGAGGTCAACGACGGGTGGAACGTCGCCCGGACGACGCTGGCCGGCGAGCGCGTCGCGCTCAGCCAGAAGATGGAGGCGTACGCCTCGGACTCCGATCTGCTGAAGTTCGCGAAGTCGGCAGACCTGAGCCCGATCGGACGCTACCGTGTCGGCGAGCTGGTTGCGGAGAGTCAGGCGATCGATCTCATCGGTTCCCGCGTTGTGCTCAAGCAACTTTCGGGAATCGACGTGAGTACGACGTCGAGCGTCGGCAAGCTGTTGGCGATGAAGATCAGCCAGTCGATTGCCGAGTTCGTCGTCGCCGAACTGGGTGCTGCCGGAGCGGTCAGCATCCCAGGTCAGCCAAGCGACAAGGCGATGGAGCAACTCATTTCGGGCCGTGCCACCACCATCTACGGTGGCACAACCGAGGTGCAACTCAACGTGATCGGTGAGCGCATGCTCGGATTGCCGCGAGACTGAGGGTATTTACCGGCGAGGCTCAGTCCTGGATTCTTCTCCAGGGCTGAGCCTCTTCCAGTTCGAAGGCCAATTCGAGGAGCGTGCGCTCGTCGCCGAGATCGGCGGAGAAATGCGCAGCCAACGGCAAACCATTGCTGGTCTGATGCATCGGTAGCGAAATCGCGGGACCTCCGGAGATGTTGTTCAGTGGCGTGAACGATGTGTACGCGATCAGCTTGTCGAAGAGTTCCTCGAAAGGCTGAGCGGGAGAGAGGTATCCCAGCTCGGGGGTGGTGTGCCCCAGGGCCGGCGAGAGCACGACGTCGTACTTCAAGAACATGGCGCTGTATTGCTGCTGGAGCCGTCGCAGACGATAGAGCACGCGCGGCGTCTTCACCAGGTTCTTCCGGTACAGCGTGTAGAGGCCCTTGGTGAGATTGTCGGTGCCGGACTTGTCGAAGTCGGGTCCGAGCATTTGTTTGCCACCGGTGGAGATGGCAAACGACAGAAAGCCCCAGTAAATGCTGAAGTCGTCGATGAATTCGGGGCCGACGGGCAGTGCTGCGTCCTCGACATGATGGCCAAGGCTTGCAAGGAGTTCGGCCGTAGCTTCGACGGACTTGCGCGTCTCGTCGTCCGTCTTGGTGACGGTGACGGAATCGGCGATCACGCCGACGCGCAGGCGGGTTGAGCTGGGTCCTTCGATCAAGCGAACCGGTGCGAGTCGCGGATTGCGGTAGTAGTTCTCAGCCGCAGACATCCATCGTGCAGAGTCGCGAACAGTGCGAGTAACGGCGCCCTGGGCGATCAACCGGATCGGCATCGACTTGTCGGCCGGATCGGCGATGGTGCGTCCGCGAGTGGGTTTGAGTCCGACGAGTCCGCAGGCAGCGGCGGGAATGCGAATCGATCCACCGCCGTCGTTGGCGTGCGCGATCGGGAGTACGCCGGCAGCAACAAGCGCGGCTGCGCCTCCCGAGGAAGCGCCCGACGAGTACGCCGGATTCCACGGGTTGTGGACGGGTTCTTCCGTCATGTATTCGGTGGACGCACTGAATCCGAACTCGGGCAGTCGGGTCTTGCCGATCGAAATGGCCCCGGTGGAGAGGAACTGCTTCGCGAAATCGCTGTCGGCTTTGGCGGGGATCGCGGTGAAGGCGGTACTGCCCTGCTGGGTGGGAAGGCCGGCGCTGTCGGTGTTGTCCTTGATCGCGGTGGGGACACCGGCAAAGACGCCCTTGGCGGGCCGGTTGCTCCTGGCGAGGGCACGATCGAAATCAGTGCAGGCCAGACCGTTCAATTGCCCCTGCACTGCCTCGGCGCGGGCGATTGATGCCTCCATGACTTCCCGTGCGGTCACCTCGCCTGATTCGATCCGGGCGGCGACGCCGGTGGCGTCGAGGTCGCCCAGGGCGTCGTCGGTGAAAGCGTGGATGGGGGTGTTCGCGGTCATGGGGATCCTTGTCAGGCGGAGGCACTCAGGTCGTCCGTCCAGCATATTGGACGGACGACCCCTGAGTGGCGCTATCTGTGGATTGCGGTATCAGCTACCGAAGATCGTCACTGCATGCTCTGCTGCCTGCGGCGCCTGCTGGAACACTCCCTGTGGGATGAACTGCTGCGGAATGAACTGCTGGGGGCCCAACTGCTGGAAGTTCGTGACCATCGGGTGGATGACGTTGTTGAATACATCGTTGAACATGTGTTGTGTCCTTCGGTTACAGCGTTTTTCGAACTTCTGACTCCATCGACACTAAGCACGGTTCTGACGAGTTTCAACGAAAATTGCTGATACACAGGCAAGTTCAAGTTCATTGCCAGCTGGGGGCCAGGAATCGGTCTTCCTTCACAGCTTGGACGCTGCGCCGTGCAGGTTCTTGGCTGTCGGGGAGGTCTCGACGGATTTGGGATCGGGGTACGTGCCCAGTACTCGATCGGCAGTTCCCGCGGTGGTGACGGTGAACCAGTAGTGCTCGTTCTTGAAGTGGTGGTTGCGGTGGTTGCGCCAAACTGACCGGTAGAGAGCAGTTTTCGGCTTGTAGTCACTGTGGATGAGGAAATGTGTCCACTCGTAACCGAGGCCGAGCACGGAAATGCAGGTCAGGAACGTCAGACCGAGTTCGACGCGGGGAAATGCCAGGAGGGCGACGGCTGTCAGAACGGGAATCACGATCAGGAGCGTCTGCCACGGGATGAAGATGAGTGAGACGGTTCGCGGCGCAAAGTGGTGTTCCCGATGGCTGCGCGCCAGCCGTGAATCGAGTGTGACGCCGGCAATGGTTCGTGGCTTCCAATGAAGAACGAAGACGTGAATGATCCACTCCACGAAGGGGAATGCGGCAAGCATCACGAGCGGAACGAGGGCGTCGGTGATCTGCCAGTTGCCCACTGCGATGCGCGCCGCCGCGGCGGCCAGCAGCATGGTGCCGATCATCCACGGCGTCGGTGACTTGCGGAACGTCCGTGCGGCATCGGCGAGAGTGAGAGGCTTGCTCATGGTTTCAGTCCTTCCAGGAAGGTGAGAGCGTCGCCGATTGCCGTCGTGCCGGTGTGAAGGAGCTGTGCGGCTGACGTCTCGGCAGTTGGCTCGTCGTGTGAAGTGATGGCGGAGGCCAGTTTTCGATACAGGTCGGTCTGGCCGACTTCGGCGACCATGACGGATGCAAGTGCAGTCATAGCCGGCTCGTATGCAGCCCGAAGGCTGTTGAAGATCAAACGGAAGGCAATGGAATCTGCGCTGTCGACGACGACGTCCCAGAACGCCAGAGCGCGGTCTTGTAACTCCACTGGATCTTCGGTGGCGCCTAGTTGATCAACGGCCGTGTCGAGTTCTCGGGCGGATTCCGCGGAGATGCGACGGGCGGCCAGCACAGCGATCTGCGGTCCCATCAACTCGCGAGTTTCCAGGACGCTGCGCACCACGCTCAGGTCGGGGACGCCGTCGCGCACCAGCAGCTGGGGGAGAAGTTCGGGTCCGGCCTGGCGTCGAAAATCGCGCACCGACGTGGACTCGCCCTGGCGGACCTCGACGAGTCCGGCTTGGGCGAGCTTCTGAATTGCCTCGCGGACTGCGGGCCGCGAGACGCCGAATGCCTCGGCGAGCTTGCGCTCGCTGGGTAGTGCCTCACCCGCAGCCAGCTCTCCGGCCAGCACTTTCACCGATATCTGATCGAAGACTGCGCCGGAGGCCGAGGTACGTGCAACGGGTTGGAACATGTACCGACCTTAAGCGCTTGCTGGTGAGAGGTCAAGTGGTATTACCAGTTGAGCACTGGCGTGAAAGAGATACCCTTTGGCCAACAAGCTTTACCGTAACGGCGCAGGTGAGAGTAATTTTAGGCGACCCTAATTCGGAATACCGTCAGGAAGCCCATGACACCTCTCCTGTTACCGACGCTAGACACCGACGCAGAGTTCGCTCGCATCACCGCGGCCTTGACCCGACGCGGCTTTCTGGGCGGAAGTGCCGCCGCACTGTCCATGCTCGCCCTTGCCGGATGCAGCAGTGAGGACGGCGGTGACGGTGCGGAAGGCGAAACTCGGACGGTGCAGACGCATTACGGACCCGTGGATGTTCCCGTCAATCCGCAGCGCATCGTCGCCGTCTCCTACAACACCCCGTGGCAGTTGCAAGCCGTCGGCGCCCGACCCGTCGCGACGCTCGACTACAGCGCGTACATCGACCAGTTCACCCCGACACAGCAGAAGTTCATCGACGGCTTGTCCACGGTGGGGGTTTTCCTCGAGGTCAACCGCGAAGCCGTCGTGGCTGCCGCGCCTGATCTCATTGTCGGCGATGCGTACGAGATCGACGAGGACATGTTCCGCGAGCTCTCGAAAATTGCTCCGACAGCGGTGTATTCGGGCACGAACCGATCGGATTGGCGCGCTGTCGCCGAGGGTGTCGCAGACGCGGTCAACAAGGGTTCGGCATTGACGTCGAATCGCGAGAAGTATCAGGCGATGCAAGAGCGAATCCGCACCGAATACGCCGCGCAGCTTGGCGAGAATCGGTGGGCCCAGGTTGCTATCGGTGGTTCGGAAGGGCACTTCTCCATCTTGTATCCAACCGGAGTGACCGGCGCGATGCTCGCCGACCTGAACGTGACCCGCGGCGAATTCATCCCGGACCTGCGCCCAGCCACCGGCTTCGAAGCCTTCCCGCTCGAACAACTCGAAATGCTGCGGGACGTCACCGTCGTCATCTACCCGAAGCAGCCGAACGGAACTGATTCTGCAGGAATGAAATCCGTCTTCACCAGCCCGCTGTGGAGCCGCATTCCGGCAGCAGCTTCGGGCCGGGTATTCGGAATCAGCACTCAGGTCACCGACTACGGCACTGCAATCAACTGGCTCAACGAACTCGAAACCGGCGCTTTGGAGGCACTTTCATGACATCACTTCTATTGCCCACCGCTGACACCGATGCCGAATTCGCTCGCATCACCGCAGCACTTACCCGACGCGGTTTCCTCGGAGCCGGTGCCTTGGCGGGGATCGGATTGCTCACGGCCTGCGGAACCAGCTCCGGTGAATCGGCCGAGGGTTCGATGCGCACCATCAACACGGCTCTGGGGCAGGTGGAAGTGCCCACCAACCCGCAACGGGTGGTCAGCGCCGATTACTACACGGGCCCCGCGATGTTCGACGCCGGGTTCACACCGGTCGGATTGCCGGTCGACTACGAGAACGCCGACGGCGTCCCGGAACCCTATGCGTCCGCTCTGCGGTCTCTCCCGAAGGTGGGACGCTGGTACGAGCCCAACGCCGAGGCGATAGCGGCTTTGTCTCCCGACCTGATCGTGATGACCAACCTGCTGTCGGAGAACAACCCGGATCTTTACGAGCAGATCCGGTCGATCGCACCGACCGCGGTTTTTGCCGAGGACGGGCAGTACGCATGGAAGGAGCGCGCCTTCGGAGTCGCGGACGCGCTGAACCAGAGCGCGAAGGTTCAAGAGTTGGCAGATCGGTACGAGGCGCGGATCGCCAAGTTCCGCAGCGACAACGCTGATGTGCTGAGCAAGGTGAAGGTCGTCTACACCACGTACTTCGAGGAGAGTGGTTTCTCGCTGTACTCGCCGACCAAGTATCAGACGACGGTCATCAGCGAGGCCGGGTTCCAGTTCAACGACCGTTCACTCGCAATTCCCGCCGGCAGCAACGAGTGGTTCCCGAGGGAGCAGTTGGAGCTACTCGACGAGGCCGACGTCATCATCACGAACAGTGGCAAGGGCCCCATCAACGAGAAGTTGGCGAACGACACCATCTTCCAGCGTCTGCGCGCCGTCAAGAATGATCAGGTGTACTCGTTCGACTACGAGGGCGTCGCGTCCTTCGGTTGGGCCCTGACATTCCTCGAGCAGTTCCAGCCGATCGCTGAGGAGATCAGAGCCAAGCTCTGATCTCCTCAGCAATCAAGAGGACGCCGGCGTCACCACATTCAGCTTCGGTTGATGCTGGTCGGTGTATGCCCACGGGCGGATCTTCTCCAGTGCTTTGCCGATCCGGAACACGGTCGGTTCGTCGTACGTATGGCCGACGATCTGGACGCCCGTGGGAACGCCGTTGTGTGCGTGTCCACTCGGCACCGCCAATACGGGGCACCGATTGGCGACGTTGAACGGCAATGTGAGAAGTGCTTCGGCGGTGGTGTTCACGTGCTGACCCGCCACAGTGAGGCCGTCGAGCAAAGACTCGCCTGCCGGGAAGGCGATGGTGCCCGAAGTCGGGCAGATCAGCGCATCGAATGGAGCCATCGCCTCGGCGAGCTCTCGTTGCATTTGGGTTTCTTTGCGAAGGCCGTCCAGAAATGACATTTCCGCAGCGCCCTTCGACGTGATCGCGACGTTGTCGAGCGTGTAGTCGGCAAGAAGATCACCGTGGACGCGAGCAACTTCCGCGACGGATGCACCCATGATCGTTCCGAAATGGACTTTCACCGCTGCTGCCATCGAATCACGAGTCCACGGCAACTCGATCTCCTCGACGATCGCGCCGGCATCGACCAACGACTGTGCGAGAGCCCGTGTGTTCGCCTCGATGTCAGGTTCGATGGGGAAGTCACCGAGCCGCAGGCACAGGGCAATTCGCATTCCCTCGACCGACGGGTACTCGTGTGGCAGCGTGATCGCCGGCCTCAGGGAAGAATGGTCACGCGGATCCGGCCCGATCAGAACGTTGGCCAAAAGAATTGCGTCGTCGACAGTTCGGGCCATCGGACCGTCGCCACGGTAGGAATCCATGGACAGCGGGGCGACCCCGGCGATACGCCCGTACGATGCCTTGAGGCCGACGGTGCCGGTAAAGCCTGCCGGGCCTCGTGTCGACCCGCCGATATCGGATGCTGTTGCCAGAGTAGTAGTTCCGGCGGCGAGTGCGGCGCCCGCACCTCCGGATGAACCTCCGGGGCTGTAATCGAGGTTCCAGGGATTGCGGGTCACGCCCCACAAAGGAGAGTGTGTGAACGCCGCGACGCAGAATTCCGGTGTCGTCGTGCGTGCGTGAATCAGGCCGCCTGCTGCCAGAACTCGGTCGATCACGGGTGCGACCCTGGGCGATGTTGCCGCGCCCTGCCAGAGAGCCTTCGGTCAGCGACTTTCCGGCAATAGCGTGTTTTTCCTTGGCAGCTACCGGAATTCCCTCCAGTGGCCGCGGGTCGGGTCCTTGGCCGCGATACCGGCTCTCGGCATCCCGGGCGCCTGCGAGTGCCTCGTCGAACATCTCTTCGGTGAAGGCATTGATGTGAGGTTCGAACTTCTGAGTTCGGTCGATGATTGCCTGTAGCAGTTCGACCGGAGACAATTCCCGCGCGCGGAAGTGAGCAATGGCTTCGGTGGCGCTGAGGTAGTGCAGTTCGTCTGACATGACGTTATCTCCCTGGGACAGTATGTGTGGGAATCACGCGCTCCGCGCAAGGGCTCCCAGCGCGGCCGCGGTCATGGCTGTGACACCTTCGGGTAGGGCCGCGGCGGGATCTGGGGCGAAGCGCGGCGAATGATTCGACGGCGTGCCGGGTGGTATCCGTCCCTCGGCGAGCGCGGCAAGGGCGGTTCCGTCGAAACTTTGAAGTGCCGTTCCGCCGAAATGCCAGAATACGGAGGGGCATTGGGCGGCAGTGCCGAAGATGCCGAAGTCCTCGCTACCCGAAAGTGGTTGTGACAGAGTATGCATTCCCAAGCCGGCCTGTCGCAGGTCGGACATCACCGTGGACGTGGCGTCCGGAGTGTTGACCGTGGCTGGAAAGCTGTTGTACGCATGAACGTCCGGCGCGTCGGTGGCGCCTGCCCCGTCAGCTTCTGCGCGAGCGATCCTGCCCACCGATTCGAGCATGTGATCTCGCGACGATGCACTGAAAGTTCGCAGGCTGAGTAGCAGTTCGGCGTCGTCGGCAATGATGTTCGCAGCTGTGCCGGCGTGCAAGGCTCCCACCGTGAGCACCGGTGCTGTCGGGGTTGCCGCTTCATGAGCCACCAGACTTTGAATGCGCAGCGCGAAAGACGCTGCCATCAACAAAGGGTCGATGCATGCGTACGGTGAGGACGCGTGTCCGCCACGGCCGTGAAAGACCACTCGTATCGTGTCGGATGCTGCCATCAAGATGTCGGGTTTGCTGACCAACATCCCCGCCGGAGTCGGGCCTACGTGCTGTCCCAGGCAGAGGTCCGGTCGCGGGAAGCGGTCGAAGATTCCGTCGTCGACCATCGCACGAGCGCCGGAGCCGGTCTCCTCAGCAGGCTGGAAGACCGCGACAACAGTCCCGGTGATCGATGTCGGATCCGCGGAAAGTGCTGCGCACGTGGCAAGTAGCGCGGTTACGTGGACATCGTGGCCACACGCATGCATGACTCCATCAGTTCTGGAGGCGTAGGACAGCCCGGTGTCTTCTGCCACCGGCAACGCGTCCATGTCGGCGCGTAGCAGGATCACCGGACCGCTGCTCCCTTCGAGAACACCGACGACACCCGTACCGCCGACCCCGACCGTGACGTCCCAGCCACCGATTCGCCGAAGTTCCTCGGCAACAATTGCGGCGGTGCGAGTTTCGTCGCCGGACAACTCGGGGTGTGCGTGTAGGTCCCGGTAGAGCTCGAACCAGTGCGGCTCGACGGTTCGCAACCGCGACGGGTCTCCGAACTCGAGATTCGAAAGCAGTTGATTCATGGTTGATCTTCTTTCAGTTGGCGGTTTTCAGTTGCACCAGGTTCAGCATCTTTTCCCGGGTTTGTGGTGCTGCCATGACCGCGACGATCGCCACGACGGGCCCGAGTGCGAGCGATACGAACGCCGCTGACCAGGAGAGATGGTCCACGATGAATCCGAATACCAACGGCGCGACTATTCCGGCGACCATGCCGCCGAAAATGATCATCGACGAGGCTGCTCCGACCACCGACGAAGGCAGGCTACGAAGCGGAAGTGCAAAACACGGCATGAAAGCGAAAGAGGCAGCGGCAGATCCGAGGGTGACGAGAACGACGAACAATGCCGTGTTGGAGACGAAAGGAATCGAAACGAGCATCACGATGCACGCGAGCATGGACGGCACCACGACGACACGACTGTTGCCAGCCAGTCGATCGGAGATTCGCCCGCCGATGACGGTGGTCACGGCGGCCACCACGGTAGCCGGAATCAGAAGGAGGCTTGCACTCGAGAGGGCGATTCCACGTTCGTCATGGAGGTAGGACGGAACCCACGACGACATCCCCCAGATCACGAAGTCGTATCCGAAGAACATCAAGGCGAAGAGCCACATCGCGCGGGAGCGAAGTACGGTGCGCATGTTGTCCCAGGAGGAATCCGGACCGTGGTCGTTCTCCGCCGGAAGTGCCGGCGGGAGCCACAACTTGATGCTGACGAGCGAGAGTACGCCGAGCGCCGCGACGGCCAGAAACATTCCACGCCAGCCGATCAACGGGAGAAGTGCTGCCGCAACAACGATGGCGAGAAGCGTACCGACGGCGTTGGAACTGTTCATCCATCCTGTGGCAGTGGCACGTTGCTCCGGGATGCTCCGCTCGGCAACGAGCTTTACTGCAGCTGCCGGGAACACGCCCTGCGCGAGACCGAAGAGAAAGCGAACAATCAGAAGCGTCCCGAACGACCAGGCAAGGGCAGTGAGGCCGGTGAAGACACTCCACGCCACCAACCCGATCAGAGCCATCCGAACTGCGCCGTATCGATCGGCGAGCAGTCCACCAGGCAGTTGGGCCAGCGTGTATGCAATGAAGAACGTGGAGATGATCAATCCACGCTGGGAGTAGTCGAGATCGAACTCCTCACCGAGCAAGGGGAGAGCGAGGTTGATCGCCAGCCGATCTATGTAGTCGATCGCGTACGCGACGAACAGCAACGCGACCGTGACTTTGGTGGAGCGAAGCACTGGGCCTCCAAGTGGTGAACCTGTGAAGTGATTCACACATCTTTGGCAAACAGGCAGGGATCACCGACCAGAATGCAGTAATCCGGCAATACTTGGCCGATGAAGCCGGAATCCGACACATTTGTCATCGCGGAATCTGATCTGGAGATCATCAATGCACTTCAGCTCAACCCCCGCGCGTCGTGGACGCAGTTGTCGTCAGTGCTCGACCTGGATTCGACGACGATCGCCCGCCGGTGGCGTCGCCTCGTCTCGAACGGTCATTCGTGGGTCAACGCGGTCGCAATCGGTCGAACCCACATATTCGGCTATCTCCTGATCAGGACCACACAGGATTCCGTTGCCGACGTGGGGGAGCTGTTACGTCAACTCTCCTGTGCCTATCTGTTGGCCAGGACGGAAGGCGAGTACGAATATTTCGTCGGAGTCGTGGCCGCCGACCACAAGAGTTTGGACGCCTTGGTGTGTGAGCACCTTGCCGCCGATCCTGGAATTCTGTCGATCAGAAGCCGGGTCGGGGTGAAGGTGTACCGGGACGGGTTCAGCTGGGAGCCGGGCGCTCTGGGGCAAGCGGGTCGGGCTCAGCTGGCAACGGCATCGACAAAGGGCGCTGCGGTGCCGGCAGATCCGACAGAGTTCCGCGAGTCCGACGGTGCACTCTTGGAGGCGCTCGGCCGTGACGGACGTGCCAGCTACGCGCGCCTCGCCGCGATTTGTGGAACGAACGAGACTGCGATTCGACGGCGCTTGGCCCAACTGACTGCGTCGCAACAGTTGATTTTCCGCTGCGATGTCTCGCAACAGGCTGTCGGTTCACCGTTCGAAGTGATCTTCGACGTCGCTGTGGACGGTTCCACCGACGAACTCGGCAATCTTGTGTCGAGTTGGCCGGAGATCAGATTGTTGGTGGCGACCACCGGAACAGCGAACATGTTGATCAGCGTGTGGCTGAGCAGCCTCGCGCAGAGTCTTGTCGTCGAGGATCGCCTCCGTCGAATCGGTAGTGTGCGGATCCTTGATCGACGTGTCTCGTTGTACCCGATGAAGCGATTCGGACAGCTGCTCGGACCAAGCGGAGTGGCAGAAGGTCATGTGCCGGTCGCGATTTGGGGTGCCGGCGACCTTCTTCGCTGAGCGTCAGTCGATCGGCGTCCGATTGTCGTCGACGAGGTGCGTAGCGGAGTCGGTCGCACGGGAGCGCTTCCAGATCATCCGAGCCAGTGCGCCCAGCACGGACACGGCCAGGACAACGCAACCGCCGATGATGCCGGCCGACGAGTCCGGGAAGATGCCCTCGAGCAGCAGCCAGACACCGAAGACGAAGAACAGCACCGCGGCGCCGATCTTGATGAATCCGTCCGGAAGGTGCTTGCCCAGCACCGAGCCGACGATGATGGCGAGAGCGTCGGCCGCCACCATGCCTACCGTCGACCCGATCCAGACGCCGATCCAGTCGTTGTCGGTCGCAAGGGTGATGGTGGCGAGCATGGTCTTGTCGCCGAGTTCTGCCAGGAAGAAGGCCGAGGCGACGGCGATGAAGGCGGATCGCGTGACGCGACCGGCCTTGTTCTGCTCGTCGTCGGTGAGATCGTCACCGCGCAAGGTCCAGAGGCCGAAGATCAGGAAAGCGATACCGCCGACGATGGAAATCGCCGCGGTGGGGAGGGCGACGCCCAGGTAGTGGCCGACGGCGACCGAGACGAGGTGAACAAGGGTGGTGGCGACGGTGATTCCGCCGAGGACGACCCACCAGCGATAGCGCAAGGCAAACGTCATTGCCATCAGTTGCGACTTGTCACCGAGTTCTGCGACGAAAATGACGCCGAAACTCAAAAGTATTGCGGCAAGCAAGATTTACTCCTCCGGTCGGTGTAGGTCGGAGGAAAAATGCGAGCCTCCGGCCTGGGCAGGCGCAGTGGGTGCGCTTGTCCGGCCGAAGGTCTCGCCCACCGAGGCCACAGGACCTTCGGTTCGCCAGGCCGGGTGCTTCGCGATCCGCACCAGGCGGAGCGCGTCGAACCAGTATGTCGACACGGGCGATTGGGGGCTACTCCCCTTCGTTGCTGCCCACGTTAGCGCGCCTGAAACGAATTGGCAAAGCGCACAGCAAGTTTGGGAGTCCGAACTTATCGCTTACCGGGGCCGTCACGAGGCGAGGAGCATGGCTAAAACAGCGGTGTCGGGATCGCTGATCGGATCGATGCCGACACGACTGATCATGGAGACGACTGTGCCGTCCGGCTCAGCCTCGACCCACGCCGCACGATGCTCCAAACCCAGATAGGGAAGGCCTGGCAGCAGTACACACCCCGACGCGCTGCCCTCGCATTCCGGCAGGCTGGGCGTGGTTTCCGACGGTGGGTGCAGCATGATCAGCGCCGGTGGCTGATGGTCGGAGAAACGGCCGGGTGTCAAGGCGAAATCGCCGAGTACCGGACCTTCGGCGACCACCAGACCGACGGTGCCCGGCTGCGGATCTTCGGGAACGTCTTCACGGACCCCGAAGACCGTCGTGGTCGGCAACAAACCTGGCATCGAGGCCACGCGGACAGCCAATGCGAGAAGCTGCGCCCACTCCTGGGTGGTGTCCGGCCAACGACCGGAAATGACGAACCCCTGCAAAGACCCAGCGGCTTGGAACGGAGAAATGCCTATTGCTTCGTTTCTGTTCATTTCTGTTCCTCCCTCGGTGCTGGGGCAAATCTCGGGCAGACGCGCATGCGTCGGTCCGGCACACCTCGTTGGGTAATCGAAATATGCACCCATTCGGTACTGGCACACAAGAGAGGGAGAGTGCCAGCCAGGTTTGCGCTGGTGAGGGCGGTGGTATGCGCAGACATGACTCTGTCGAAGAACCGTTCTCGGCTGGAAGACCTGGCAACGCAGGCGTGGATCTTCGGATATCCCCTGTTGATTGCTGCGGTATCGCGGGATGTCATGACGGCGGTGCCTTCGCCGGTGGCGATGAAAGCCCCGCTCAACCAGTTCGCCTACGCGCGTACGACGCCGGATGCGACCTTCACCGATGTCGTCTCACCCAACGCGGACACTCTCTACTCGTCGGGGTGGCTGGACGTCTCGACGGAACCGCAGGTGCTCTCACTGCCGGACTTCGGCACGCGGTACTGGCTGGTCCCCATCCTCGACGCGTGGAGCGACGTGTTCACGGTGCCGGGATCTCGGACAGTCGGGCGGACCGGGGGACCGTACCTGGTGGCCGGGCCGAATTGGAAAGGCAACGTGCCCAAGGGTTTGACGCTGCTGCGGTCTCCGACGGCGATGAACTGGATAGTCGCCCGCTACGCGACGTCGGGGGGAACGGACCTGACAGAAGTGCACAGCCTGCAGGACCGGACGCGACTCACTCCTCTGTCGGAGTGGACGGGTGACCCGCAGGACTACACGCCCGGTGAAATGCCGGTGAACCCTGCCGTCGACACGCGGACGCCGCCGGTGGACCAGGTGGCCGCCATGGACGGCGAGGCATTCTTCACCAGACTCGACGCACTTCTCGACGACAATCCTCCGCGTCCGGAGGACACCGAGATGATGAAACAACTGTCCGACATAGGAATCGGCTCCTCCTTGCCCTGGAGGTCGCGTCCGCAGGAGGTACGTGATGCCCTCGATCGAGCTGCGCGAACCGGTATGGACGTGCTGAGCGAGATCGCCGAAGAGGCCGAGGGCAGTCCGAAGAACGGCTGGACGATGCACCGCGGCTTGGGACACTACGGAACCCATTACGCTCAGCGGGCCCTGATCGTCTGGCTCGGTTTCGGGGCCAATCTCGACGCTGATGCCGTGTACCCGCATGCCACGACGGACGTCGACGGGAAGCCGCTGACCGGGGCGAAGAAGTACGTCCTGCACTTCGAGAAGGACGAGCTGCCACCGGTCGAGGGCTTCTGGTCGCTCACGATGATGAACGAGCGGCAGTTCTTCGTGGACAACCCGATCGACCGATACGCGATTGGCGATCGAAGCGATCTAGTGTTTGCCGACGACGGTTCCCTCGACATCTATCTCCAGCACGAATCCCCTGGTGGTGAGAAGGAGCGGAACTGGCTGCCGGCTCCGTCCGGCGACTTCAACGTCTTTCTGCGCCTGTACTGGCCGAAGGCGGCAGTGCTGTCGGGATCGTGGACTGCGCCCGGTATTCGAGAAGCAAGTATTCGAGAAGCAGGCTGAAAGTCCCCTCGCTTCGTACCCGAAGAGCACAACTCGGTATCAGCCGCGCGTTTCGATGGGCGGAAAGGTCACAAGAGTCATACGATCTGTCGGTATTGCCCTGTTTGAAGAGCTGTTGAATCGGTCAGAGACACCCGCTTGTTTCGGAGGCTACTGATGGTCACGCAGAATCCGTTCGTGCAGTACGGCAAAGAGATCTGGTGGATGATCCTGATCCGCGGAATCTTCGGCGTGATCTTCGGAATCATCGCGCTCGTGTGGCCGGGAATTACCGTGGTGGCCTTGGTTTTCCTGTTCGGTATCTACTCCATCGCCGACGGTTTGATCACGATAGTTCGCGCCATTCGGGACCGCGAGCATCTGAGCTCGTGGGGTTGGTGGGTGTTCACGGGCGTCGTCTCGGTCGGAGCCGGCATCGTCGCGCTGGTCTGGCCGGGCATCACTGCGCTGGTGCTGCTGTACATAATTGCCTTCTACGCCATCATGTTCGGAATCTTCGGAATTGTCGGCGCCTTCAAGATGAAGGCGCTGCCCGGATCCAGTTGGGGATGGTTGCTCGCCGCATCGGTGCTTGCTGTCATCTTCGGCATCATTCTTCTCATCGCGCCCGGCGAAGGCATCATCAGCCTCATCTGGTTGTTGGGTTGGTACGCAATCCTGTTCGGCCTCTTCATGATCGTGGGAGCATTCCAGATCAGGAGCCGGGCAAAGGAAGCCGGTGTTCTCTAAGCCGGTGTTCTCTAAGAAGGGAAAGCCGGCCGTCGAGGCTCCCACTCCGATCCCCACGCTGTCCGGTAGTGAGAACTGGTCGATCCCGCGCGGTTTGATCGTCCTGCTCGGTATTGCCGCCACCGTGGTCGCCGTCGGCGGAATGAAGGTGTTCGGCGGCATCCTCGGACCGGTATTCCTGGCCCTGGTGCTGACGATTGCCGTTCAGCCCATTCAGGATTGGTCACAGCGCCGAGGGTGGCCCAAGTGGGTCGGGATGCTCGGTTCATTGGTCACCGTGTACTTGATCCTGCTCGGGTTGGCGGCGTCGTTGATCGTGTCGACGGCTCAGTTGGCGACGATCCTGCCGCAGTACTCCGAGGAGATGACCAACCTCCTCAACGAGGGCCGCGACAAGTTGGCCGACTTCGGAGTGAGTACCGAACAGATCCAAAGCACGCTCAGCAGTGTCGATCTCACGAAGGTTGTGGGCGTACTCGAAAGCGGGCTGGAGGGCCTGCTCGGCATCCTGTCGGATCTGGTGTTCATTCTCGCGTTGTTGCTGTTCATGGCCTTCGACGGCATGAGCATCCGCTCGCGGTTGCATGTGTTGTCCGAGCAACGTCCCGAAATCTCCTACGCGCTCTCCACCTTTGCCGCCGGAACTCGCAAATACCTGGTGGTCTCGACGGTCTTCGGCCTCATCGTGGCGGTACTCGACGGTGGCGCGCTGTGGCTCATGGGCATTCAGCTGCCCGTCCTGTGGGCGTTGCTGTCCTTCATCACCAACTACATCCCCAACATCGGGTTCGTCATCGGCGTGATTCCACCGGCGCTCCTGGGACTGTTGCAGGGCGGGCCGTGGCTGATGCTGTGGGTGATCGTCGTCTACTCCGTCATCAACTTCGTGATCCAGTCCATCATCCAACCCAAGTTCGTCGGCGACGCCGTCGGACTGTCGGTGACGATGACGTTCCTCTCACTTGTCTTCTGGTCGTGGGTTCTCGGGGCGCTCGGAGCGCTGTTGGCGATCCCGCTCTCGTTGTTGGTGAAGGCCGTCCTGCTCGACATCGACCCAGCCACGCGCTGGGCCGACATCCTGATCAGTGGCCCTCGGGACATGCCGAAGGAGGAACCCGAGGAGTCTGAGAAGCCGGCCACGCCCGCAGGCTAGGGCTCTCAGTGTTTCTACAAGTTGTTGCTTTATCGTCTCGCCCATGAGCGCCGAGAACACCACAGAAAACTCCCATCGCCGGCCGTCACGACTCGGTCGACGGCTGGCAGTCGGTGGTGTGGCCGCGATCGTCGCGGCTGCGGTGGCGGGGATCGGGTTCGTGATCTTCGCGGGCGGTGCCGACACCTCGAACACCGTCGCGATCGTGAACGCCGACGCGGGAACCACGCTCGACGGCAAGGAACTTCGGGCCGGCGACACGCTGGTGGACACGTTGGGCAAGAACGAAGACTTCGACTTCCAGGTGGTCGACAACCCCGGCGGGAACTACTTCGCGACGTTGACCGTGCCGGAGGACTTCAGCGAAACCGTCGCGTCGATGTTCGGCATGGATCCACGGCAGGCGAGCGTCGACCTCGAGGTGAAGGGCTCGGATTCGGAGAAGTCGGCCGAGTTGACTCGGGCCGTGTCGGCGCAGGTCGGCGCGGACGGCATCAAGGGCCTGCTGGCTCAGACGTCGGCCGCCAGACGCTCGATCGATCAAAACCTCACCACCGCACAGATTCTGGTCGCCGGAACCAACGAGGCCGGAAAGTCCATCGATCAGGTGAAAGCAGGCGCAGGCACTCTGCTGCCGTACCTCGAGACCGCACGGTCCGGGGCGTTGGAGCTGATCGGCGTCGCGGATCAGGTGTCCGGTGTTGTCGATCAGGCGTCGGGGTCGGCGGAAGAGCTGGCCACGCGCGCGGACTCACTGGGCCTGACGCTTGGGGAGGCGTCGTCCTCGACCGCGGAACTGAAGACACGAATCGACACGCTGCAGACTGCGCTGAACGGCCTTCCGATCCCGCCTGACGTGACAGCGCAACTGGCCGGTGTGAGTTCGGATCTCGGTGCGCTGAATGCGCAATTGGGCACCGTTCCGGCGCTGTTGGGTGGCTCGGTCGGGCCCGATACGGAGCTCGGGGATCTAGTCCGCACCGCTGTCGGGCAGCTGCAAGGCGCGAGCGATCAACTGAGCAGTGCTGCCGGACAATTGAACGACGGCCTCATTCCCATCGCTGATCAGGCGCCGCAGATGCTCGGTGACGTGACCGATCAGATCACCCAGGGATTCACGACGCTGCAAGGAATCGCCAAGTCACTGGTCACGGGCCTCGACGGCGCAAAATCCGGTATTCCCGCGATGACCACCCCGCAGCAGGTTCAGCTGACCTCGGTGCTGTCGGATCCGGTGGCCGTGAATCAGACCACCGCGGGCAGCGGTGACTCCGGAACTCGCACACTGGCATTGGTCTTCGGAGCCACGACGGTCCTGCTCGGTGGTGCTCTGCTGACACGAACGGCGGCGCCCCTGGTGAGGCGCCGCCGTTCGCAAGAAGAGCGTGACTAGACGATCAGACCTGCGGTCTGGGTACGTGCACGGTCGAAGCGAGCCGAAACGTCGTTCCAGTTGACGATGTTCCAGAATGCCTTGACGTAGTCGCCCTTGACGTTCTGGTAGTCGAGGTAGAAAGCGTGCTCCCACATGTCGAGGAGCAGCAGCGGCGTGAGGCCGATGGAGATGTTGCCCTGCTGATCGTAGAGCTGGACGATGATCAGACGCTGTCCGATCGAGTCCCACGCGAGGATGGACCAGCCGGAGCCCTGGATGGCGTTGGCGTTCGCGGAGAAGTGAGCGCGGAAGAGATCGAACGAACCGAAGTTGTCGTCGATCGCTGCGGCGAGTTCACCTTCGGGCTTGTCGCCACCGTCAGCGCTGAGGTTGTTCCAGAAAACGGTGTGGTTGGTGTGGCCACCGAGGTGGAACGCCAGGTTCTTCTCGAGCAGGTTGGCCTGCGCTGCGATGGTGTCGTTCTCACGAGCCTCGGCCAGCTTCTCGAGTGCAGCGTTGGCACCGGCAACGTAAGCCGCGTGGTGCTTGTCGTGATGCAGCTCCATGATCTTGCCCGAGATGTGCGGCTCGAGGGCTGCGTAGTCGTAGGGGAGTTCCGGCAGCGTGTAAACAGACACGAGGGTCCCTTCTTTGCGGGCTGGTGAGCCCTGGTGCTTTAGAGTGCGTCGATCACCGGTCACGGCGTGACGTCACTCGCGTATGTGCAAATCATTCTTCGGGTTTCCACCCAATAACATTCGTACACCGTCCGCAACAGTCCGGCTCAGGTAGTAATCACCAAAGAATAAAGTTTGGGAAACCGAACTTGCCCCGATCTAAGGGTAAGCTAATATGCGCAAATTCGTCGTAAAGGTGAACGGAACCTTAAACTTGCGCGATGCCCGCACCAGTTTTCCTCCCGGAATCACCAGAGGCGGCCGCGCCTCGGGTGAATCTTCCGGGCGCTGACCTGCTGCGAGCCCTGGCGGTTGCCGCCGTGATCTACTCCCACATCTCTTTTTACGTCATCGACGATCTCGGCTCGGGTTGGTGGGTGATCGACGTCGTCTACGGCGTTTTGATCGAGCCTGCCGAACTCAACCAGCACCTCTCTTTTGTCGGCGTCGCAGTATTCATGATGCTTACCGGCGCTCTGGTGACGCGATCCGCGATTCGCGACGGCCCCGGAAAGTTCTTGGCCAACCGATTCAGTCGACTGCTGCCCGCATTCTGGGTGGCGACCGCGATTGCCATTCTTCTGGTCCGCCTCGGAATCAACGGAATGTTCAGCGGTCAGGAAGGTATTTCCGATACCGAAGCGTTGATGAGCTTTTTTCTCGGCGGATTCTTTCTCAAGCCCGAGGTAGCAGTTCTGGGAGTGACCTGGACACTCACCGTCCAATTCCTCTTTTATCTCGCATGCGTAGCGGCTCGCCCGATACTGCGGCTGCGACCGATCGTCATGCCGCTCGCCGGTGGTGCGCTGTGCTCGCTGGTGCTGCTCTACAACGTCTACGCGCCGCTGCCGTACACCGTGCCGATGCTGTCCAAGATCGCCGCGACGCTGCCGGCCGTCTTCCTCGGCCAGATCATGTACCTCGCGTGGGCGAAGCTCGCTCCCGGCCGCTGGCTGATCGCGGCCGTCCTCGTCCAGATGCACGTCATCATCGTGGCGACCCAGTTCCGCGTCTACTGGGCCGGTGAGCACTATCTGTGGACCATTTCGGTAGTCGCCGCAGCGGTAGTTCTCATCGGCCGCTACGACGGCGTCCCGACGCGCTGGCCGGTCGTGAAGTGGCTCTCGACGCGTAGTTACGTCATCTATCTCGTGCACACCCTGATCCTGTACCGCGTCGTCGAGAACACTGTTTTGTACGTCGGACCGACGCTGGCGTTTGCGCTCTTCCTTCTGGCCACGGCCGCGGTAGCAGAAATCGGCTACCGGTGGGTGGAGCTGCCCGGCGCCCGCGCGATCACGGCGTGGCGAAACAGTCGCTCGCGCGTAGCATCGAAGCATGAGCTGGTACGACGACATTCTGGGACGAGCGTCCGCAAAATCCACGCTGATCGCGCCTGAGGACGCACTCCCGGGCCGAGAGCAGAAAATGCCGGTTCCGACCGCGCACTACGTCAACGGGCATCCGTTGACGCCGCCGTTTCCGGCCGAACTGCAGACCGTCGTCGTAGGGATGGGTTGTTTCTGGGGCGCCGAGAAGGAGTTCTGGCAGCTTCCCGGCGTGTACACGACCGCTGCGGGTTATGCGGGCGGCTTCACGCCCAACCCGACGTACGAAGAGACGTGCTCCGGACGTACGGGTCACACCGAAGTCGTGCTGGTGGTCTTCGATCCCGCAGTGATCTCCTACGAGCAGATCCTGGCGCACTTCTGGGAGAACCACGATCCGACGCAGGGGATGCGTCAGGGTAACGACCAGGGCTCGCAGTACCGTTCGGCGATCTTCACGACGTCCGCGGAGCAGGAAGAAATCGCTCATGCGTCGGCCGTCGCTTTCGGTGAACGGCTTGCCGAAGCCGGATATGGTGCGATCACCACCGAAATCGGTCCGCTGCGCGACTTCTTCTACGCGGAGGATTACCACCAGCAGTATCTGGCGAAGAATCCCGGCGGTTACTGCCCGGTGCATGCCACGGGCGTCAGTTGCCCGGTCGGATTGCTCCGTCAGGATCAGGTTCCGGCGCAGACGGACATCCTTCCGCCGAGCGAATAACTGGACAGGTGTTGGAGGACACATGTGATTCAGCTCGTTAACACTTGCAACTAGATCGAAACAAAGGGAATCTCGATGTAAGAGTGTGTCGTCGAGAGAACTGAGCTCACAATGTCAGGTAGTACGCGAGGAACTGCGTCGCTGCTCCGACGCACCATTCATGTAGGGCACGATCCGATGGTTCGCCGCAGTGATCGGATCGAAGGGTTCATGTCCTTCGGTCTGATCATTTTCGCGATTCTTCTGCTGCCTCTCGCGGTATGGGCAGGGGCTGCGACTGCTTCGAGCCAGAACGCACTGATCGCCAAACAATCCGCCGAATTACACAGCATTTCGGCGACGACGACTGCAGATTCAACGCAGACCACCGCCTCGACAGCCGATTACATTGCGCCGACCACCGAAATGGCCAGCGCGCAGTGGAACTGGAACGGCCAGGTTCACACGGGTGATGTCACTGTCGACTCGGCGACGCCCGCCGGCACCGAGGTCCCCATCTACGTCAATGATCAGGGCGACAAGACCGTAGCTCCGATCACTCAGAGTGCTGCCGACGTCGCAGCCGTGGTGACCGGGGTTTTCACCTGGTTCAGCGTGATGTCGCTGCTGGTCATCGCTTTCATGCTGGTGCGCGTCTTTCTCGACCGTTCCCGCTCGGCCCAGTGGGACCGAGACCTACGCGCGTTCCTCGACGCGAACGCGCTGTAGATCCCGGCCCATTCCTTACTGCAGTTGGGGCATGACCTCGCTTGCGACGAGTTCGAGATGATCCAGATCGGCGAGATCGAGAGTCTGCAGATACACGCGCTGTGAACCGGCGTCGGCGAAAGTGCCGATCTTGTCGACCAGCTCCGAAGGTGTTCCGGCCAGACCGTTCTCACGTAGCTCGTCGACGTCGCGTCCGATAGCCTCGGCGCGCTTCTTGATCTCCGCCTCGTCGCGGCCGCAGCACAGGACGAGAGCGTTGGAGTACACCAATTCGTTCGGATCGCGCTCGATGTCGACGCAAGCCTGACGAACCCGCGCAAAGATGTCCTTCGTTTCCTCGAGGGACTTGAACGGGATGTTGAACTCGTTTGCGAACCGAGCGGCGAGCGCTGGAGTCTTCTTCTTGCCCGTGCCACCGATCAGGATCGGCGGACCGTCGACCTGGTGCGGTTTGGGAAGCGCGGGAGAGTTCTTGATCTGCACGTGCTTACCGTCGTAGTCGAACGTGTCGCCGACCGTCGTACGCCACAGACCGGTCACGACGTCGAGAGTTTCCTCGAGCAATTCGAAGCGATCCTTGAGCGCCGGAAACGGGATGCCGTACGCCTGGTGCTCTTCCTCGTACCAGCCGGCGCCGATGCCGAGGTCTACGCGGCCACCACTCATCTGATCGACCTGTGCGACCGAAATGGCCAGCGGTCCGGCGTGACGGAACGTAGCCGACGTCACCAGAGTGCCGAGGCGGATGGTGGATGTTTCGCGGGCGATTCCGGCGAGCGTGATCCACGCGTCGGTGGGCCCGGGAAGGCCGTCGGAATTCATGGCGAGATAGTGGTCCGAGCGGAAAAATGCGCCGTAGCCAAGTTTTTCGGCGGTCTGGGCAACAGTCAGTAGTTGTTCGTAGGTAGCGCCCTGCTGGGGTTCGGTGAATATACGCAGCTCCATGAGTTCTACTCTGCCACTATTTCACTTGGTCGGGACGACGGCACCGACTTGTCCGGCGCCGAAACACAGGGTCGGTCCCGGCGTTGTCGGCGTGATCTTCACACTGTTTCCGTGGCCGACCAGGCGCACGAACACCGAGTGCAAACCTTGGGTGACGGGTACGGATACTGCGTCGCCGGACTCCAACGCAACATCGATCGTTCCGTCGGCGCTGGCGAGGTAATTGAGCTGAACCGTCCATTCCCAGCCGGCCAGGGGGCCGTCGAGGGGGAGTTCGGTCGGGCCTTCGGCACGGATGCCGCAGTTCGGCGCCGTTCCTTCGGGAATCCTTCTCGTCCAGGTCACTTCGGCATCGACGATCTGACCGCTGTCGTCGATGGTGCGCAGAATCGGAGTGCTGGAAGAGAATTCGGGGCGATCAGGCAGCGGCGCGAGAACGTTGCTTGCCAAATTGTTCGGAAAGGCGACGGGAAGGAGCACTTGGATCGCGACGGGTTGCTCGAGCAGTGGAGCGTCCTGATTCTGTGACAACGACATTCGCGCGTTCGCGAGGTAGTCGCGGGTCGGGTTCTCGCGCCAGATGTCGACGAATGTGACGGTCGAGACGAGCGAACTGATCACGAAGAGCACTGACAGGCCGGCGGCGACTGCGACGGGCAAACGGGCCGGACGTCGCCGAGGCGCAGCGAGAATCAAAGCGGCGGCGAGGGCGAACACCGTCGCCGAATCCGTGAAGTAACGCAAGGTCTGCGCCAACTCGTACGTGGTGTCGGCGTCGGATCGGGTAGCGGTCATCGCCACGACAGAGGCCAGGAAGTACAGCGCCGCGGCGACCCAGATCCAGGCAGCGCCGCGTCGGGCACGCACGGTCATCACGACCGTCGTCAGCAGCGCGGCCCAGGCTGCGGCCACCAAGAGCGTCGGCGGATCGGCCCAGGCGGGGCTGGGGATCCACCGCTCCCAGCGCCAGGGGCCGCCGAGAAGAGTGGGAAGCATCCCCAAAGACGTTCCGTGATGCAGCAGTTCGGTGGACATCGAACGGCCGTATCCGGTGATCGGAGATTCGACAGTTGTCAGATACACCGGAATCCAGATCGCGAGCACGGCGGCACAGGCCGTCCACAGGAGTCGGCACTTCGTGATCGCACTTCGTATCGGGGTTCCTTCACCTTGTGTGCGCAAGTACAGCACCAGAAAAGCGAGTGCGACGAACGGAACGAGCACTGCTTTCTCGAAGAACAGCAAGGAGATGACAAAAACCGCGGTGCCCGAGAACACATAGCGCACCTGCCCGGTGCGGTACAGCTTGATCGCGTCGCCGCATGCCCAGGCCAGTGCGATCTGGAGCGGCAACGCATTGAGCGCGGCTGCCCACCACGAGAACGCCGGAAGTGTCAGCGGGACGAACAGATACAGGATCAGCGGAATCAACAGTGCCGGTCGCCGGCCGAGGACCAACCGAAGAGCGCGCAGAAGCGCCAACGACGCGGCGGCCTGACCGATGACGAGCAGCGTTGCCGACAGCGCCCAGTTGTACGGCGCGATACGGGCGATCAACCCGGTGAAGAAGAAGGCCGCGGGCATGAAGTGACCGTCGTGGTCGTAGAGCAGGAGTTCGCTCGAGAAGAGTGGGAAGCGTCCTCCACGGCCCATCAGGATGAGGTCGTCCCAGTAGAAGTAATTGCTCGCGGCAACCCAGACGCGAATGACGAGCTGACATCCGATCAACACGAACGCGAGCTGCGTGACCCGTCTCGGGGTGAACGTCAGAGTTGGCTCGGGCTGTGGAGAAGTCATCGACGGTCATGCTTCCAGGTGTGTCAAAAACCGACTTCTCATAAAAAGGGGATACCGGTCTTTTCTGTCTTTTCGGGAGCAATTTCTGAATGGATTGTGAACTTTGCCGGGATAAATGACGTCGACGCCCGAAAGTTCACTGACCTGCGGTGTCAAATTCATCCTCGAGCCTGTGCATCGTTCGCTAACACCTGTCAGCAAATTCTCAGGGTCTTGCCCGTGACCTGTGGATAAAGCCCGATTCATTCATCCAGAACTGTGGATGAACCTGTGGAAACTGTGGATAACTCGAGTTTTTAAGTGGCGGAGGTCACATTATTCGAACAATGCAGGTGAACGCGGTGGAGGTTCGATCACAAATCGGGAGTGAATCCATTTGCTGCCGTTACCGATACGGCGTGACAGAATCGAAGTTGTGAGTGTCGTTCAGGTCTGCGCCCGGTGCGCCGCACGCTGGCCTGTCGTCGGCGGCCCGACGCAGTGGTGCCCGCGCTGCAGCGGCGTCCTGCTGATCCCCACCCGCACCGAGATCTACCAACCGCCCAACCGCCGTGGCTTCCGCTGGATCGCGCGCTCCCCGTCCGACCCCCGCGGCGTGGGGGACGCACCAGTGCGTCGTAGCTTCTCCACTCCGCGCTACGACGCTGTCCCGCAGTGGGGACTACAGGACGTCGTCGACACCTCACCGGTGCCGCCCTCGCGAGCGGACCGGATGGCCGACCGAGTCGGGCCGTTGCTGACGCTCGCAACGATCCTCTACGGACTGGCGGTTTTCGCCGAACTGGGCAGATACGCGATCCTGGTCCGCAACCGCACCAGGCTGATCCCGCAGCCGCTGCTCACGGTCTCCGACGCCGCCGTGTACTTCACTCAGTTGGGTGGACTGCTGATCTCGGTCTTCGCGGCAATCGCCGCTGTGTGCTGGCTGCTTCGTCGGCGTCGTGAACACTTCGCAGGTGTCCGGGAATCCGATCCACGCACAGCGTCGGAAGTTGTCGTCGGCTGCGCTGTGCCGATCCTCAACCTGGTGATGCCGGCCGTTTATCTCTTCGAGTTGGTCCGCCGCGATCCGCGCGGAACCCTGCTGGTCAAGATCTGGTGGGGCTTCTGGGGATTCAGCGCTCTGCTGCTGGTGGTCAACGCGTACTGGCGATCACGCCCGGGGATTCAGGCAATGGCCGACGGGGTTCTGCTGAACGCTTTCATCGCACTGATCGCTGCCGTCACCGCGGCGTTGACACTCGTCGTGATCCGCCGGATCGAGCGCAAGAGCTGGCGCGGTGAACCGGAATCGGAAACCCGGTGGGTGCCAGTGCCGCGCTCGGTGCTGGAAGAAAAGACGGTGCTGGAAGAGAAGACGGTGCTGGACGAGAAGGAGACCGCTGCCCTGTGAGCCCAGATCGTCGAGGTCCACTCGTCGTTGCGCACCGAGGTGCGTCGGCTGCGCGGCCGGAGCACACCCTCGCCGCCTACGAACTGGCCCTCGAGGAGGGTGCCGACGGGCTCGAATGCGACGTCCGGCTCACCCGCGACGGACACCTGGTCTGCGTTCACGACCGCAAGGTCGACCGCACCTCCAGCGGCACGGGGATCGTCAGCGAGATGACGCTCGATTCGCTGAACGCTCTGGACTACGGGTCGACGAGCGAACCGGCCGAACTGCTGACTCTCTCCGACCTCATCACCCTCGCTCTGGATTTTGCGCGCCCGGTGAAGCTGTTCATCGAGACCAAGCACCCCGTGAGGTTCGGCGGATTGGTCGAAGCCAAACTCCTGGCGGAACTGCACCGCTTCGGGATCGCGTCACCGCCGTCGGCCGATCATTCGCGCGCTGTCGTCATGTCTTTCTCGGCGAGTGCGGTGTGGCGAGTGCGTCGTTCGGCACCGCTGCTGCCGACGGTCCTGCTCGGTGACGCGTCGCGGTACCTCGGCGGCGGTGCGTCGACGGCTGTGGGCGCTACGGCGATCGGGCCGTCGATCAAGGCTCTGCGCGAACATCCCGATCTGGTCGATCGGGCCGCTGCTGCGGGCCGCGCGACGTACTGCTGGACCGTCGACGACAAGGCGGATGTGGACCTGTGTCGTGAGCTCGGGGTCAGTTGGGTTGCCACCAACCATCCCGGGCGCACGAAGCAATGGCTGGGCAGCGTGTAGATTTTGCCCTCGTGGCCAAGAAGAGCAAAAGAAACAGTGGACCGAAGCAGGGCAGCGCACGCGCAGAGAAGCTGGCGGCACGCCAAGCAGAGCGTGAAGCTGCTGCCGGCGTAGTCAGCCGCCCGTTCGAGGGCCTTGCCGCCGAGTGCGATCTGGTTGCGCTGCGCGAATTCGTTCCGTCCGCCACGGCTCCGTTGCCGGTCATCGGCTCCGACCGTCCCGTCACGTTGGCAACGGTCCTCCCCGGCGCTGTTGCCGCACTCGTCCGCGACGAGGGCGAGACGGCCACAGGATTTGTCGGTGTCCAGGTTCAGGCGCACTCGGCCGACCTCGGCGCAGACCTCGCCGCTTCGGTGAACTGGATCAAGGACGCGGCCCCCGGCGACGCGCTTTCTGCCGCGAACCCCGATTCCGAGACCCCCGCAGTCACCGCTGTCGTCGATCCCTCGGCACTGCTCGACATCACCGTGCACCAGAACTTCAACTGGTGGATCCCCGAGGGCGTCGAAACCGATCCCGAGGTTGCCGCCACCGTGCAGCACGCCAACTCGGCGATCATGCCCTCTGCACGCCTCGAAGGCGACGGCCTCGTTGCCGCGTGGTGGGTCGACGCCGGCGAGAAGGCGCACCTGCGTTGGGTTCGTCCCGAGAGCGAAGACGACCTGATGCTCGCGCTGGCGCGCGTGCACGCGACCGGTGGACTGCATCTGGGTGAGGGCTCGCGCTACGCAGGCTCGTTCCGCACCCACGGCCTGTTGGTTCCCGTCTTCGACCTCGACCGCGAAAAGCATGCAAACGAGTGGGTAGCGGCAACCGTCGAGCTCGGTGAGCGTCTTGCCGAGGCTCTGGCCGTCGATGCTCCGCTGACCTCGGCCGAGCTTCGCTCGCGCGACGGACTTCGTGGTCGTCAGGTCACGCTGCGCTGATTTTTTCGCCCGAACTATAGGCGTTACGCGAAGTTACGGTTAATGTTGGTGACATGACCTTGTCGCATGACATCTCCGGTAGTGGTCCCACGCTTGTGCTCGTCCATGGCATCGTCCATCGACGGCAGGCGTGGGATTCGCTTTTGGACCAGCTGACGCCGTACCGCCGCGTCGTCACCGTCGACCTGCCGGGTCACGGAGAGTCGCTGCTGCCCGAACTCGGTCCGGACGTCATGGGACAGCTGATCGACGATGTCAGTGAGTTCGTCAAGGAAGTGACGCCGGCGGGGGAGCGTGCCCACGTCGCGGGAAACTCCCTCGGCGGCTGGATTGCCCTCTCGCTGGCAGCGCGCGGAGATGTCGCGTCGGCGACAGCTCTTTCGCCGGCCGGGTTCTTTGTCAATCACCTCGATCAGGTGCGAGCGATCAACACGTTCCGTGCACTGCGCGGCACGGCCAAGCTCATGGGTGACGGATTGCCACGCGCATTGCGGTACAAGCTGATTCGCTATCCGGCGCTCGCCGCGTTCTTCGCTCATCCGAGTCATGTCGGTTATGCAGCGGCGTTGGCCGACTGCCGTTCGCTCGTGTCGAACGAACTCGTCGATCTCGGTCTCGAGATGGACTTCGTGCTGCCGCCCATCGTGGATCCCACTGTGCCGGTGACGGTTGCGTGGGGTCGACGCGATCTCATCCTGCCCGTGTATCAGGCGCAGCGCGTGAAAAAGCCGTTCCCGCAGGCAAAGTTGATGGTTCTGCCCGGCCTGGGGCACGTACCGATGACAGATGCCCCCGAGCTGATCAGTTCGATCCTGCTGGCAGGAAGCGAACCGTTCGGCTCGAGGGCAAAATCCGTGAGTGCTGCAGGCTAGATGGTTCCGCCGGCTGCGCTCGGTGCACCGGTGGTGTCACCGACGGTGCTCATCTCGCGGGACACGAAGTCTTCGAGGTCGAACAGGTTGGCGCCTGCGCGGTCCGCGATGGTGAGAAGTGTTGTCATGCTTGCAACTTCCTCGACCTGCTCCTTGAGGAACCACTGCATGAACTGCTCGCCGAGGTAGTCGCCTTCTTCGCGGGCAGTGCTCGCGAGCTGGACGATTTGCTCGGTGACCGTCTTCTCCTGCGTCAGCGCGAGAGCGATGGGCTCGCGGGCATCCTTGAAGTCGGCCTTCGCGGCGTCGACGCCGGTGAGTTCGACATTGATGTCGCGATCGAGGAAATACTGAACGATCATCATGGCGTGGTTACGCTCTTCCACAGCCTGCTTGTAGAAGTGCTTTGCCAGCTGTGGCAGATCCGCATTGTCGAAGTAAACCGCTGTCGCGATGTACTGATGCGAAGCGTTGAACTCGTTGCGAATCTGGTCTCGGAGTAGTGCGTGGAATTTGGTCATGTGAGTCTCCCCAGAAGTCATGAATTCCAAGATAGTGCAGGTCAGAGGCCCTGTCATCCCAGTATGACCTTATTGTGGTAAGCGTTCCCAAACTAAAGAAGACCTAATTTTTCTTCGAATTCGGTGAGGTTATCGAGCCCGGTGAATTCGAATGTTTCATTTAGGAATGTCCATTTCACCAGGCGAGTTCCGCGCATTTACCGTCGCTTCCCTGTAGTTCCACCTGTACGGTGGCGTGCCCCAGTTCGAATACCTCGGCAAGCAAGGTTCGGGTTGCTGCGAGCACCGTTGTGGGATCGGCGTCACTGACCGCGGTGACGTGAACGGAAGCAACTTCCATCCCCGAGGTGAGTGTCCAGACGTGCAGATCGTGCGCGTCGACGACGCCCGGGAGTGCGTTGATCTTCTCGATGATCGAGGTGATGTCGATGCGATCGGGAGCCTGCTGGAGCAAGATGCGGACGGCGTGGCGGCCCAGGTTGAAGGCACGTGGCAAGACGAAGAGGCCGATCGCGACGCCGATGACGGGGTCGGCGTAGCGCCAACCGAACGCAAGCGTGACCAAGCCGCTGACAAGGACGCCGATGGACCCGACCATGTCTGCCATGACTTCGAGGTAGGCGCCGCGGATGTTGATGCTTTCCTTCGCGCCGCTGCGCAGCATGAGGAAGGCGATGACGTTCATCGCCAGACCGACGACGGCGACTGTCGCGACGGGAAGGCCGGGAACCTCGGGCGGATCCGTGAAGCGGCTGGCGGCCTCGTAGAGCACCCACCCGGCGACTGCGAAGAGCAGGATCGCATTGGCCAGTGCCGCAAACACTTCCGTGCGGTACATGCCGAAAGTACGGTCGGGGCGCCGGGCGGCACGCTGTGCGACGAGGATCGCGGCGAGCGCCATGAAGATGCCGAAGATGTCTGTGAACACGTGCGCCGAGTCCGAGAGCAGGGCCAGTGACGAGGTGAAGAGGCCGACCGTCACCTGCAGCACGAAGGTCACCAACCCGAGGCCGGCGGCGATCCACAGTTTGTTGACATGCTTGCCGCTGTTGCTGGTCGCAGCCTCGGCGGGGGAGATTCCGTGCCCGTGTCCGTGTGACATCGAAGGTCCTTTCGTCGACGCCAGCCTAGACACATATGCATATATGCGCAATAGTGCATGTCTTAAAAACTATGCAACATAGTTGTAAGGTGGCGGCGTAGACCTTCATTTGTCATCGACGCGAGGACCGAGAAGTGGGAAGACATCGAAAATCCGAGCCGATCAGACCCGGCGGGCGCATGGCCGCGGTTTCCGTGGCGACGGGTGCAATCCTCGCGTCCGGCACTTCCATCGGGCACGCGTCGCCGCCGCCGATTGCAGTCGAGGATGCATCTGCGGTGTCGGCGCCGGAGATCCTCGACCTTGTCCGGCCGACGGATCTTGCTGGAATAGCCGAACAACTCGGCAAGACGCGACAACTCGAATCCGAGCGAGCGGCGCTGGCGTTCGAGGCCGAAAAGCCACAGGTGATGGCCCCCGTCAGCGGGACGATGACGTCCAACTTCGGTCCACGGTGGGGAACCACCCACTACGGTCTCGACATCGCGAACGCGATCGGAACGCCCATCGTGTCGGCGACCGACGGTGTTGTGCTCGAATCCGGTCCCGCCGCGGGATTCGGGCTCTGGGTCCGCATCCAGCAGGACGACGGGACCGTCGGCGTCTACGGACACATCAACGAGGCGCTCGTGGTTGCGGGTCAGAAGGTGCGGGCGGGTGAGTTGATCGCGACCGTGGGCAATCGTGGACAATCGACAGGACCACACCTGCACTACGAGGTGTGGCAATCTGACGGACAGAAGACCGATCCGCTCGCGTACCTGAATTCCCGGGGCGTGTCGTTCGGGGAGAAGACCACGGGCGACTGAAGTTCTGTCACGACGCGATGGAGGAGCAATGCAGGGGCTTGGCGGACTCGAAGCCGAGGTCATGGATGTGCTCTGGCAGTCCGACGACGCGCTCTCGGTCAAGGATCTGGTCGAGACCCTGGGTGAGCGTCGACAACTTGCGTACACCACCATCCTGACCGTCGTGACGCATCTCTACGACAAGGGCTGGGTGAGTCGTGAGAAGAAGAGTCGCGCCTACTTCTATCGGCCGAGTCGCAGCCGTGAAGAGGCCACATCCAGAGCACTGCGCGAATTGTTGGACAGCAGTTCCGATTCCGCTGCCGTGCTGTTGCACTTCGCCAAGACCATGACAGATGCCGAGAACGAGGCCCTGCGCCGGGGTCTTTCCGGGGAAGGTGTGCAATGACGTTGGCGTTGCCGATGTTTCTCGGTGCGATGCTCGTGGGATTCCTGGTTCCGAGAGTGTTGCGAGCCGTTTCCTCGGCGTTGTCACCGGCGGTGCTGCTCGCGGCGTGGCTCGGCAGCATGGCGTCGGCTCTGTATCTCGCTCTCTCCGCGGTCTTGGTTCTGGTGTGGCCGAGCCACGCGCCGGTCGAGGGGCTGGTCGACGGTATCGCTCGGTGTTTCAGCGCCTTCGCGCACGGCACGAGTTCATGGGTGGGTGAACTGATCACCGGCACAGCCGTTGCTGTGGTGGGTGTGATCGCCGTTCGGATCGCGCTGGCCGGCCGCAAGCAGGCACGTGAGCATGCGAGGGTCCGAGATTTCCATCGTGATGTTCTCTCGATCGTCGCGCGCCGCGACAACTCGGAGTCCGACGTGTTGTGGTTGGATCATCCGCTGCCTATGGCGTACAGCGTCGCCGGAAAGCCTGGATTTGTTGTTGCGACGCAAGGCTTGTCATCCGCTCTCAGTGGAGGCGAGCGTGATGCTGTCCTCGCGCACGAGCGTGCACACCTGAGCGGCGGTCATCACCGAATTGTCGGTGCGTGCGAAGTCTTGGCCGCTGTTCTTCCGCGAGTGCCGTTGTTCGCGGCGGCACCCGCTGCCGTCGGCGCGATCGTCGAACTGTCGGCGGACAGACATGCCGCTCGCGTCACCAGCCCGGCTGCGGTGCGTTCCGCCCTTGCCGTGGTGTCGAAATCGCCGCTTCCTCAGCCGGACTGGAGCTTGAGCGATCGCGGCGGCGCGACCGCGGTGCGATTGAGTTCCCTGGTCGACGGCGACGTGGCGTCGCCTCGGCGACTGACCTGCGCGGTGGCGGCCTGTGCGCCGGCCGCTGTCACGACGGCCGTTGCCGCAGCCGTGACAGTGGCCGTCTCCGCGGGGATCTGCGCTGTTCTGACCTGATCATTCTCCCAAGGCCGAATCGATCTGGGCTTTCAACTGCTCGTAGCTCGGCATCTGGTCCAGCTTCACGTCGTTGAGGAACAGCGTCGGAGTACCTTGGACGCCGAGGCGTCGGCCTTCTTCGAAGTCGCGCTCGACCCGCTCGCGGACGCCGCGGCTGCCGAGGTCGGATTCGAATCGGGCCATGTCAAGTCCGAGATCTTGTGCGTAGGAACGGAACAGCGCCTCCTGTGATTCGGCGGATTCACCCCATTGCGACTGCGTCTCGTACATTCGCTTGTACATCTCGACGAATTTGCCCTGGCGAGATGCGGATTCGACGACCTGCGCCGCGAGAGTGCTGTTGGTGTGACTCGGAATCGGAAAGTATCTGATGCCGAACGTGATTCGATCCTCGTACTCCGCTCTGATCCGCTCCATCGTCGGGTACAGCGCGAGGCAGGCTTCGCATTCGAAGTCGAGGAACTCGACCAGGTTCACCTTGCCGTCGGCGGCCGAGGTCAATCGGTACGCGTCGTCGGTGAGGACGGCGGTGGATTGTGCTGCCCGATCGGCGTTCTCGTTGTCTGCCCGAATCGGATCGACGGTGATGAACGTGATCAGTGCTACCGCGAACACCGCGATCAGGGCGGCGGATATCTTCATGCTTCTGGACACTGCTGTGCACCTGTACCTTCCGTCGAATTCCTAAATACTATCCAACATAGTAGTTAGGTGTAGAGTCGACGGTACCCGCATGGAGACGAAGGAGGACCCGCCGGTGAAGCGTTCGTGAATGACACGCCGCCGCCGTCGATCGGGCAGATGCTGGAGTGGGATACCTCATCCCTCCCGCTTCTTCCTGCCCTGGGAGTTGTTCTTGCACTCTGGTATTGGACTGGCGCTCAGCGAGTTCGCGCGAGTGGGCGACCAGGGCCGTGGCATCGGACAGCGTGTTTCCTCGGTGGGTGCCTGCTGCTGATCGCGGTGACCGGACTGAAGGTCGAGAGCTACGGCTACGAACTCTTCAGCGTCTGGATGTTCCAACACCTGACGCTCTCGATGGCGATCCCGCCGCTCTGGGTACTGGGCTCGCCGGGACTGCTGCTACTACGTTCGACGCCGCACCGAGGAATAGGAAAAGGCATTCTCGCGCTTGCCCTCTCGGCATTGCGCAGCCGTCCGGCGCGGTGGATGCTGCACCCCGGGTTCACGATCCCGGTATTTCTGTTCAGCTACTACGGGATCTACCTGTCGCCGATCTTCGACACCGTCTCGGCGTTACCGGCTGGACACGTCTTTCTCGAGATCTTCTTTCTCGCCAGCGGTCTGCTATTCATCATGCCGGTGCTCGCCACCGGCCCACTGCCGGTGCGACAGAGCTACCTCGGCCGGTGTTTCGACCTGTTCGTGGAGATGCCGCTGCACGTGTTCATCGGCGTCGTACTCATGATGGCGACAAAGCCGCTGCTGACCACGTTCGTGGATCCGCCTCCGGAGTGGGGCGTGGACGTGATGCAGGATCAGCAGCTGGCGGGCGCCCTCGCGTGGTCGTACGGAGAGCCCGTCGCGCTGGTGGTGGTCGTGATCTTCGCGATGCGCTGGAACCGCGACGACAAACGGATGAATGCCGACCTGGACCGCCGCGCCGAGATCGACGGCGACAGTGATCTTGAGGCGTACAACAATTTCCTCAGATCACTGAACGCCGCCGAGCGGCCTGAGACTCGGTAGGCCGGTGGCCCTCAGACGCCGCCGCCGGCGGGCGTCGGCGCCATTGCGTCGGCAGCGGCCGGGGTGTTCATCTCGCGTGCGACAAACGTTTCGAGGTGGAACAGGTTGTCGCCGGCGCGGTCGACGATGGTGAGAAGTGTTGTCATGCTTGCCACTTCCTCGACCTGTTCCTTGAGGAACCACTGCATGAACTGCTCGCCCAGGTAGTCGCCGGTATCGCGCGCGGTGCGTGCCAGCTGCGTGATCTGCTCCGTGACCGTCTTCTCCTGCTCGAGTGCCAACTCGACCGGAGCCCGGACACTGTCGAACTTCGTCACGACGTCGTCGATGCCCGGAACGTCCACGTCGAGGTCGTTGTCGAGCAGGTACTGGATCATCATCATCGCGTGACCGCGTTCCTCGGTGGCCTGGCTGTAGAAGCGCGCGGCCATCTGCGGAAGATCGTGTGCATCGAAGTACACCGCTACCGCGATGTACTGCTGCGATGCAGTGAACTCGTTACGGATCTGCTGACGCAGCAGAGTGGTGAATTCGCTCGAGTTCTTCGCCTGTGTCATCCCAACAGGTTACTGGGTCGTCGCCGCTGAGAGGGAGCTACTTCTTGTCGAGCTGATCGATGACGAAGCCCACAGTTTCCGGTCGGTACCCGTAGACGAACGAGTCCTTTTCGCCGACGTACCAATCGCCGCACTGAAAAGAACTGCCCTTCTCGACCCCCGTCGGCCACCACTGTGCGGACAACGATGCGGGACGAGTTTCGACGGTGGGTCGTGCGATGCAGCTGTTGTGATCTATCTCCGCGATGTTCGCAGTCATTCGCAGGATGCGTTCGTTGCCGGTGGTGCGGATGACCTCGTCGATACCCGTTGCGCCGGCGGGAACCCAACTCGGCAGTGTGTCGATTCCGTTGGATGCTTGTGCAAAAGAGAAGGTTTCGGTTTTCTTGTACGCCTTGGATTCGTCGAACTTCTCGAAGGTTCCGGAGCAGGACGTCACGAGTGCAGCAGCTCCGACGGCGGCGGCAACGACGGCGAGAGTGCGGAATCGGCGGTGTGTTGTGTTCATACCTTCACGGTATTTTTCGGCCGCCGATTCCGCGTCCTGCCGGAAAGCGATTTGTTCGCCGGGCTTGTCCTCCCGCGGTACTACCGGAACTCAGGGCGATTACCCCGTGGTGATCAGATCCTGTGGAATCTGCTGATCGTTGGCCAGGGCGTCGAAGAACTGCGAAGCGCGCGCCTTGTCCCACAACAACACGTTGCCCGAACCGTCCACGTCCTCGAAACCGGCGACCGGAACCGTCGTGGTGGTCATCCCGCCGCGAAGCGCCCAGGCGAGTGAGGCCAGATTCCAGATGTGATCGCCTTCGTCGACCTGTAGAGATTTGGCGGTATCGGAGACGAGTGGCCACAACCGGAACGGATTGAGGAACGTGGTCGGACTCGTCGCCTTCGACAGCAACGCCGACATGAACTGGCGCTGGTTGTTCATGCGGTCGAGGTCGGCGAGCGCCGTCGCGCGAGTTCGCACGAACCCGAGTGCGTCCGAACCCTTCAAGTCCTGGCATCCGGCGGGGAGGTTGATCCCGGCCAGCGGATCGTCGATCGGCTGTGCCAGGCACACGTTGACGCCACCGACGGCGTCGACGATGCCGGCGAACCCGCTGAATCCGATCTCGGCGTAGTGGTCGATGCGAAGCCCCGTTGCCTCTTCGACGGTCTGCACCAGCAATGGAGCGCCACCGAAGGCGAAGGCGGCGTTGATCTTGTCCGACCCGTAGCCGGGAATCGGAACGTACGAATCGCGAGGGATGCTGACCATGGTCGTCTTCCCACTTTTGGGGACGTGGACCAAGATGACCGTGTCAGTGCGCTTGGGGCCGGTGTCACCGCCCGTCGCAAGGGCTTGCTCCTGCTCGGGGGTGAGCCCCTCACGACTGTCGGAGCCGACGATCAGCCAGTTCGTGCCCGGAGTATCGGCGACGCGTCCCGCGTAGTCGGGCAGCGCGTCGATTCGATTGAGCGAACTGTCGACGTAGTAGATCGCGCCGGCCAGCGCGAGCAGCAAGACCAACAACGTGATGCCGATACGTTTACCCCAGCTACGACGCTTGCGGGGGCGTCGCTGCTTCGGAGGTTCTGGAGGGCGCGGCGGGGCGTTCGGCGGGGTTCGGCGCGGCGGTGCGGGCGCGTACTTCGCCTGGCGCTGCGGATCCTGACGCGGCGGCCCCTGCCTGCGCGGGTCGTCCTGAAACGGTTGCGGGCGCTGGGTCGGCGCCCAGTCCTCACGCCTGGGCTGCTGCGGCGCTTGTGGTGGGACCTGTGACCAGGCCTGATTGGCCGGATTCTGCTGCTGCGGGCGTCCGTCGCGGCGAATGACCGTCGGCCCTTCCGGCGGCATCGGTGGACGCCGCTGCGGGGGTGGGCCCTGACGGGGTGGATTCTGGCGTGGAGGGTTCTGCCTCGGAGGCATCGGTCCACGCGGAGGTGGCCCTGGCGGCTGGCGCCGCGGAGGGCGCTGAGGATATTCGGAGTCGCCGGTCACCAGTTCACGGTACCGGTCACGGCAGCCAGGAGACGTGATCGCGCAGGAGGGCGTAACCGATGAACGCCACCATGTCGATGAGAGCGTGGGCGATGACCAGCGGCCAGAGTTTCCCGGTGCGCTGCCAGTACCGGCCGAACACGAGCCCCATGATCACGTTTCCGACGCCGCCACCGAATCCCTGATAGAGGTGGTAACTGCCGCGCAGGAGTGACGACGCGAGCAGTGATTTGTTCTCGCTCCAACCCAGCGTTCGGAGGCGAGTGATCAGGTAGGCGACGACCAGCACCTCTTCGGCACCGGAGTTCGCGATCGCGGACAGTACGAGGATCGGCACCCGCCACCAGTGATCGTCGAGCGCACTGGCCTGGACGGTGAGGTTGATGCTCAGTGCCTGAGCCACGAGATAGAACAGCAGACCGGGGAGACCGATCACAGCGGCGAGGCCGAATCCCGGTGCTATGTCGCGCCCGAATCGAGGCTTGGGGGTCAGTCCCGCAGCACGTGGACCGATCCCCGAACGCCACAGTAGATAGAGTCCCAGCGCTGCCCACGCGAGAAGCTTTGCGACGCCCAACAATTGGCGCGCCAGGTCGATCCAGTCGATGGCGGCCCGCGACGGGTTGAGTGCAACCGTCTGATCCGAGAGCGCAACCGGCGTCGCCAGGGATTCGGCGAGCGAGAGGATCCCGGACAATCCGCTGAGTCCGAACGTGACCAGCAGAACGATGGTGATCTCGATCCAGACTCCGCGTCTGGCGGTCGGATCGAGTTCCGGGCCGGCCGGGACGGGAGTCGGCGGCCGTAACCACGTGCGGACGGTTTCGCGGGCATTCACCCGCGCAACGCTAGCCGTTTGATGCGCCGCCTGATCGGAGGCCGTTGAGGAAAGGGCACCCGACCAGCATGCGGATGGCGCGGCTCAGCGCGGGAGCGTCGTCGACGGGGTTGGCGAACGGCATCCACACGTCGCGGTCACCGGTGTGATCCTCGACCCGCAGGCGAAGTCCGTAGCGGTCGATGCCGAGTGGGCGAACGCGTCCGGTGCGCATGTACGGGGGAAGCTTGCGCACGAGCAGGTCCACGAGGTCGCGGTGGTCTTCGTCGAGATGCTGCAGCCATGCGGTCTCCATTTCCCAGAAGGGATCGGGGCTGGCGTTCAGCAGTTCGTCCACGGCGACGGGTTCTGCCCCCGTTGAATCAGCGACTACAGCCGAAGCCAGGCTCAAGCGAAGGAGGACCGAGGTGTGGCCGATGTCGAGGAGCCCCGGGTGGGGATGTTCGGATGCGACGTCGTCGGCGAGAACGCGTGCCTCGTAGTCGGGCACGGCGTGCAACGAGCCGCGAAGCCACACGAGGGAGCGTACGGGCTCACGCAGCCGCAGTGGTGCGTGATCGGTGATCTCGAGGACGGCAGGCAGGCCGCCGCCGCCGGAGTTCCAGGCCAGGGCCGCAGCTGCGGAGGCATGTGGGACTGCAACGACGACGTCACCGTTCGAACGCAGGTGATGCACCGACGTGACGGTGGGATCGCTGCCTTCGATGGCGAGAACTGCGTCTTGTGCGCGCACGCAGGCGCTGCGGACGCGTTCGGCGGTGGACGGGCCGGTGCTGGTCTTCGTTGCCATGCTGCCCCCTTGGCGGGTGTTCTCTCGAACTCCATCGGATGATGAGGTAACCCTAACCTAAGGCGCTTCGGTGTGAATCGCAAGACTTTTGCGCAACTCGCGTGGAATCCGCCGCCTGCGCCGGGGTTACGGTTTGTCTGTGGCCATTCCTCTCTCACTCGGGCTGCCCGCCCCGAGAAACTCGCGCGGACTCCTCGAAGCACTCTTTCTCCCGGTTGTTCCGGCGTCGGTTCTGATCGGTGGCGAAGCAGCAGGCCGGGTTGTCGTCCGTCTCGATATCGATCCGGAAGAACTGCGTGCGGACACGGAAGCGTCGTACGAGGCCGTCCGATTCGACGTCGACGTCACCACCGACCAGATCGACGACGCGATCGCGCTGCGCCTGCCCGCTCCGCTCGCTGTGTATGTCGACGGCGGCGAAGAGGATCTGACACCCGCCGAAGCGGCGCTGCGTCTGTGCGAAGGTGGCCGGATCCCCGGACTCGCCGCCGGTCTTACGCCCACCGAAGTGGCTGATTTCCTGGCGGTACTCGCGCACGAGTCCGTCGGTTTCGTAGCCCGCGCGGCCGACGGCGACGAGGTGATCGCCCTGCTGTGTGGCACCGTCGCTGCACTGCGCGGCGACGACGTGCGCGCCGCGATGGTCGATCCGAGGCCGGAAAAACTTGCCGCGCTGATCCCCGAAGCCGCGTCGGCCATGCGTGAGGTGCTGCTCACGATCGAGGTCGCGGATCTGCCTGCAGTGGAAACGGCTTTGCGTGCCGCGGGTTTGCAGTGACCGGCGTGGGTCGGTGCGTAATCTTTTAGGCGTGCCAAGAATCGCGTATTTCGGTCCGTCGGGAACCTTCACGGAGATAGCTCTCGCCCAGTTGGAGGCTGAGGGCGCGTTCGGCGAAACCGTCGAGCGAGTACCGGCCGGCAGTCCACCGGCGACTCTCGACATGGTTCGCGACGGTTCCGTGGACGGAGCCGTGGTTCCCTTCGAGAACTCGGTGGAAGGCGGCGTAGCTCCGACGCTCGATTCACTCGCTCTCGGTTCTCCGCTGCAGATCGTCGCCGAAACCGATCTGGACGTGAGTTTCTCCATCCTGGTTCGGGCCGGGACCACCGCCGATCAGGTCCGAACGATCGGCGCGTACCCGCATGCGGGCGCGCAGGTCCGCGGATGGATCGCCGAGAACCTGCCCCAGGCCGAGGTGGTGTTGGCGTCGTCCAACGCCGGTGCGGCCCTGGATGTGCAGGCCGGAACCGTCGACGCCGGTGTGTCCACGGCTTTGGCAGGTCAGATGCTCGGACTCGACAGCCTGGCGGACAACGTCGCCGATGTAGGCGGCGCCCGCACACGTTTCGTGTTGGTCACCAAGCCGGCCCCGGTTCCGGCGCGGACCGGTGCCGATCGCACCGCGCTGGTGCTTCATCTCGACAACGCTCCCGGCTCCCTGGTGCGTGCACTCTCCGAATTCGCCGCTCGCGGTATCGACCTGACTCGGATCGAATCACGGCCGATGCGAACGGAATTGGGCACGTACCGGTTCTTCGTGGACTGCGTCGGACACGTCGAGGACTCGCTGGTGGCCGAGGCGATGCGTGCGCTGCATCGTAAATCCGGAGTCCGCTTCCTGGGGTCGTGGGCGACAGCGAATTCGACCGGGCCACAACCTCCTTCGGACGAAGAAGCGATTCGGTGGATCGACGAACTCAAGCATGGAGGGGGAGAACGATGACCGGAAGGCTCATCCTCGTTCGGCACGGTCAGACGGAGGCGAATGTCGCCAAACGTCTCGACACCGCACTACCCGGAGCAAAGCTCACGCCGGAAGGGTTGGCGCAGGCCGAGACGTTGGGCATCGGCCTGGCTTCGGCGCCTCCGCTGGCACTCGTATCGTCGTTGGCTTTGCGTGCCCGGCAGACCGCAGGTTTCGTGGAGCAGGCCGCCGGTGTCACTCTGGATGTGCGGGACGGATTGCACGAGGTGCAGGCCGGTGACCTCGAAGATCGTACCGACGAGGCCGCGCACCGACTGTTCATGGAGACGTTCCATCACTGGCACACCGGCAACCTCGGCGCTCGCATCCCCGGTGGTGAAACGGGATACGACGTCCTGGAGCGGTACGTCCCCGTCGTCAATTCGTTGCGCGAAGAATTTCTCGAAGGCTCACGAGACGGCGGCGACATCGTCGTGGTCAGTCATGGTGCGGCGATCCGTCTTGTCGCAGCCCAGCTTGCCGGTGTCCCCGGTCTGTTCGCAGCCAACAACCACTTGGCCAACACCGAGACCGTCGAACTGTTGCCTTCGGTCGACGGCGGTTGGGAGTGCCTGCGCTGGGGAACCGTCAACCCGCCGTTCGAGCATCGACTCATCCCCGGTGCCGACGACGTGATGGGCTGACGGTCGGCTTCACCACCAACCGGTCTGGACGCTCAGTTGGCGCCCGAGTTCAGCGGACAGCGTGCTCACGTAGCTGGCTGTCAGGTGGTGGGAATCGTGATACACCAACACATTTCCCTCCACGACGCGGCACAACTCCGGTCCGCAGACGCCGTCGCTGAGGTCGAGTAGACGGACGTTGGTCAGATCGCCGATCGCCGACGGCGCCGGATTGACGTCGCTGAGCATTTCGGACCGTGGCATCGCGCAGTGATCGGGTGACGTGGTTGTCGCCAGACAGTCGATCGCGCGGTAGGCGACGCCGTCGTGGTGCAGCCACGGGGTATCGCGGATGGCGAGTACGTCGATACCGTCGCGCCCCAGTTCCTCCCACACGTGTACGTAAGACTCGGGCGTCACGTCGCCAGGGCCGTCGGAACTCGGCCTGGTTGCCGTCGTGAACACGAAATCGGGTGAGGCGTCGGCCAACTCGGTCAGCACTCCACGCGACCAGTCGACGCAATCCGGATAGTCGTTGTCCGACAACGTCTGCATGGAGTCGATGGTGAGCGGGCAGCCCATCTTCAGATACGTGTCGACGCGGAACCCGTGACTCTTGCCGAGTTCGTCGAGCGCAGTGAGCCAGTGCTCGGAGTGCGAACCACCTGCGAGGGCGATGGTTCTGTCGGCGTCGGCGTCGCCGTAGGTGCAGTGGACGACGTCCCGCTCGAGAAAATCGGCGATACAGCCGTCGAGCGTACTGGCCGGAAGGTCCAGTGGCGCATCGAAGATCGAGGGAACCATCGACGCCTTGGGTACTTCGGCACCGTCGGTGAGCGCGAGTGCGCCGGGATGGGTCAAGAGGTCGAGGGTGTCGACTGCCCGCTGGCCCGTCGTCTGGCTGCTCGCGTACGACTGCCAGGCGACCGAAGCGGCGAGGACCACGGCAGCGGTGACGACGCATGCCAGGACGGTGTACCGGCGCGAGCGGCCTCCACGTTCCACCGGAACCTCGATCAGGCGCCGGAGTGCAAGCGCCCCCGCGACGGAGAGGGCGATGATCAGTGCCCCACCGAGCAGGCCGGCTTCGGGGCGTCCGGTGATCACGAGTGCAAACACCAGAATCGGCCAGTGAATCAGGTACAGCGCGAATGCGAACGAGCCGAGCCACGTCAGTGCCGGATGGGCGAGCGTCTTCGACGTCCAAGGCGTGTCGTCGCCGACTCCGGACAGGATCAGCGCAAGAGTGGCCAGCACCGGCACCAGCGCCCACGGGCCGGGGAACTGCTGGGCGCCGTCGAGCACTATGCCGCACAACAGGATCGACGAAAGCCCCGCCCAGCCGATCGTTGCTCTGACCGAGAACGGCAGGGATGCGATCTGCCGACTGCGTGTGCTGGTCATCAGAACGGCCAGCAGACCACCGAGGGCCAATTCCCACAACCTGGCGCCGGAGTCGTAGTACGCCCAGGCTTGGTGACGCGAAGATTTGGCGAGTGCGTAGAGGAAAGATCCTGCGGTCAGAACCAGAAGGGTGACCGCGAGTGACGGGCGGAAATAGTTGGGATTCACGCGTGAAGCGACATAAGCGATCACGGAGACCAGTGCGATGGCCAGGAGATAGAACTGACCTTGTACGGCCATCGACCACAGGTGCTGCAGGGGAGTGACCGAGCCGTCGGCGGCCAGGTAGTCGCTTGCGGTGCTGGCGAGCTGCCAGTTCTGGAAGAACCCGAGCACCGCGATCAGTTGATCGCCCAGATCGGCCCAGCGTGTGCGTGGCAGCAGCAACGCGGTCCCCAGTGCGGTCAAAATGCTGACCACCGCGATCAGGGGGAACAGCCGCAGAAACACCCGCCGCAGTGCCGGGACCGGGTTGAGTGAACCCCCGGCTTCGGCGCGTCGAACCAGTGAGCCGACGAAGAAGTATCCGGACAGAACCAGGAAGACGTCCACCCCGCCCGATACCCGTCCGAACCACACGTGGAACACGACCACCAAACCGATGGCGAGGCCACGCAGTCCGTTCAGGTCTTGTCGGTGCGGTGTTGTTGCCCGTTCTTCGTTCGGCCGGTCGATCGTGGCGACCGAGCCTTGTTCGCCCGGTGACGACGGTTGACGCGAGAACTGCATGCTGAAGTAAGGCTCCGGGCGTTGAAGGGACGCCCCGAGGTTACCCGGAAGTCTCCGGCGCCGATTCCTCGAGTTCGGTTACCAGCGCGTTCACGGCTTGTCGGAGGCGATGGGATGTTCCGGAACTGATGGACGTCCATTCGGTGCCGTCGGCGGCCCGAGTGGTCGAACCGACCAGCCGACCCGACAAGGTGTCGTACACAGTCACTGCGCCGGTCATGAGCGTCGTCGCTCCCAAACTGTGTGGTATTCCGACCAATTCGGCGAAGGCGGTGCATGTGACGATTGCGCTACCCAGTTGGCGCGCGTCGTCTTCGGGTATCCCGGCGTTGATCAAGGCCGAGGTTACGCTGCCTGCATCCGGGCCGGCGCCGAATGCCAGGCTGAGCATCTCGGTCGGTGCGTTGATCACGGCAATCGGCATTGCTTCGGCGCTGCCGAGCGCGGTGACAACGGGTGCAGTCGCTTCGGCGGTGACGCTGCGCAATGCGAACGAAGAATCAGTTGAAGTCGCTTCGACACAAAGGAATTCGCCCTGCGCGACGCAGAGGCGTGAAATGCTTCCGCCGACATGCCGACGCAGCGCCAACTCCCACTTGGGGTGGGTCAGGACGCGCAGGCGGGCACTGAGTTCGTGATGGATCTCCCCGCCGGGGAGGAGATCGCGCTCGGAGAGTGAATCTGCCGCGGACTGCATCGCCGTACGGTGAGCGCTCGCACTGCCGTGAACCGTCGCGCCACCGAGAACCACGGGAAGCGCATCGAGTCCGAGTCGCTCACGTACATAGTCGATTTCGTCCTGTGACAGGGCGACGACAGGTAAATTCCACCCCTCAGGTGAGGTGCCGAGGTCCACCATCAATGCTCTGCAGTTTCGAGTGCGCCACCGATCACGGACGGGATGACTGTTCGGCCGTCGGCGAAGTGCTCGAAGTGCTTCAGGTAATCGGGTGTGTCGTGCTCGGTCTCGTCTTCAGATTGGGCCGCATGACGGCCGCCGGCGATCGGCGCAGATCCGCCTGCGGTTCGGGCCGGATCCACCTTGACGGTATCCGCGGTGCCCTGAACCGGCGAGGTCACGGGGTTCTGGCGCGTGGCGCTCTGGCCGGTGGAGGGATCAGGAAGAGCGTGCCGACCGGTGCTGCTGCTCGACGACGAGCCCGCGATTGCTCCGGCTCCGGTAGTCGCGGATGCTGCGCTGACCTGTGCCGGTGCCCGGCTTGCCGACGGGGTGCCGAACAGTGATGGTGTGGAAGCGCCGAGTCTTGCGCCGCCGAGTCCCGCGCCGCCCAGTCCGGTGAGTCCTGCTCCTGCCGTCGCGAGAGCTGATGCGGCAGTGGTGGCGCCTGTGACTGCGGTGGTGGTGGCGCTGGCTGCGGTGGCAACTCCACCGGAGATGGCACCGGCCTGTGAGGCAGCGGCGGCAAATACCGGGTTGGAAACTACGGATGCGACAGCAGCGGTGGCGGCGCGCACGGGATCCGCGATTGCGTCAGCGAGCGTGGATGCCGCTTGCACGACGGACTGTCGTGCGGCGCTGCCTGGGCTTTCGGCCGAAGCGGATGCCCCAGCTGTGGGTTCCGCGATGGACGGTGGTGAGTCGAAGTTCTGCTGCACGGCCAGATGGGCCGTTGCGGCGTCGTACGTTTCCATTGTCACCGCCGCTCGAATTTTGAGAGCTTCTTCGGCAGCCTCGGCTGCAGCGGCTCCGCCTACCAGCGCCCCGCCGATGGAATACGCGGCGACCTTGGCCGCTTGAACTGCTGCAATCTCGGCCAGGGACGGCATGGCGAGGGTGGCAACCGTGTACGAACCGGACTGCACCTGGGCCTTACCTGCAGTTTCTCCCGCGAGCAACGCGGCAGCAGCAGCCCATTCCTGAAACGGCGCGAACTTGCTCAATGCGGCATCCGCTGCTTCTCCGGACCACCCGGTGCGAAGGTCCGCCATCACGCGAGAGATTGATGCAGCGGTGTCGGTCAGTCCGGACGACACGGTGGACCAGGCCCCGGCCGCCACGCCGAGAGGGACCGGCCCGGCTCCGGCGACCAGTGCTGCGGAGTTGGGTGCTGCGCCCCGTGGATACCAGATGACGCCGGTGATGCCGACCATTGTTCTTCCCCCCAGGAAGTGTGACTGTGTTGCCGAGTTACCGAGCTCGATTTCTGTCGATCAGATCGGTGCGGCTGCCAGGCTGGACTTGGTGAGCTGGTCTTCGAGCTCGTAGGCAGCTGCATTCTTGCGCAGAGCTGCCGCAGCCGCGGTGAGCTCCTCGATTGCCCGATCGGTGGACGAGGCAAGGCTGCCCGAGATGGTGTTGAAGTAATTTGCCGCGCTACCGGACACTTCTTCGGATCCCGCTGGGAGAACGCGTAGCGTCGGCTGCGCAGTAGAGACGATTCCGCGCAATCGCGTCGCCGCAGACTCGAGTTCCATTGCGGCGGCAACTAGGGCTTGAGGGTCGACGTGCATAGTGCCGAACTCCTTCCTGACCAGGGCGGATAAGTGGTCGGGAGGCCGTGCGCACAGCCGTCGATATCCCCCCGCACATACTTTGATGCCTACCGCCCGCTTTTGGTTCCCCCCGAAATCGGACGACTTTGCCCTCAGCCCCAGCCGAGTTCGTGCAATCTGTCTTCTTCGATGCCGAAGTAGTGCGCGATCTCGTGGATGACGGTCACGGCAACCTCGTGAACAACCTCGTCCTCGGATGCGCAGATGTCGAGTATCGAATCGCGGAAAATAGTGACCGTGTCCGGCAGGTACCCACCGTAATGAGAATCCCGCTCGGTCAGAGCGACGCCCTGATACAAACCGAGCAGCCCCGGCTCTTCCTCGTCACGTGCTTCGACAAGCACCACGACATTGTCGATTGCCTTGGCAAGTTCGGGCGGAATCAGATCGAGCGCCTCGCCGACCAGTTCCTCGAACCGGTCGGGCGTCATAGTTACCGTCATGGCTTACGACGGCGGAGCTGCGCCGGGCAACGGCGTCGGCAACGACCGACCTTCCGGTGCAGCGGGTGGCGGGACCGGAGCGGCGCCGTTGATCAGGATGTCGCCCTTGGCGCTTCCGGTGATCGCGGCAAACCCGCCGGTTTCGACCTCTTTGCCGATCGAACAATTGACTCGGCGGCTGCCGGCCAACCAGCTTTCCAGTGAAATGTTGTCCCAGAACAGTGTCAGCGTCTTGTCGCGAAGCGCGTCTGCGGAACCAAGGTACTCGTTGGACGCCTGAGTGCAGACGCCCTCGAGATAGCGGTCCTGATCTTCGACCGACGGCATTGCGCCCGGGAATTGAGTGCCGAGGTCTATCACCGAAATAACCTCGTATGCATGCGGTTTCGCGCAATCGACCGGATCGGTGGGGAGGTTCTGGTTGATGCCGATGCACGTGCCGACGTCCCACACGTTCGACTGGTCCTGGTCCGCCACGCGGCCAACGAACGGTTGTAGCTCGCCGGTCGTGGTCGAGAACTGCAACCCGCAACGCAGTGCGCGCTCGCCCGAAGCCCAACCCGATTCACTCGGGAACATCAAGCCGACGCTGAACTTGCCCTTGGGATCGAATTTCGAATCGAGGTAGGACATGACGATGGGTGTGCAGTGCTCGTCGCGTAGTTCGGCGAATCGAAGGGCGCCCGGGTACCGGGAACCGGGGCCGAACTCGGCGCCCGGGAACACCGAGAGGTCGAGTGGTCCGGCTACCTCGAAGCGGTGTTCAGTTCCGCACTGAACCTTCGACATGTCCGTGCGGTCTCCGCCCGACTCGGTCGCAGGCGTCCAGTTGAGACAGTCGCCGGCCGCAGCCGCGGTGAAGGCGTCGTCGCGAGTCGATCCCGTCGCTGCGGGACCACCGCCACTGACACTGACCGAGGACGAGTCGTCCTTGTTCAATCCACCGGAAATCGCGATCGTTGCGATCGCGGCGACCACCGCACCTACCGCCACAGCAGCCAGGACCCGACGGGTGCGACTCGCGGAGACAGTTTTCTTCGCCGGCGTCCCCTGGGGATCGGCCGGATCTGGCGACTTCTCGATCTTGTCTTCGGACATCGATTCCATCATGCCTGTTGCCGTGGCGATATCGAACCTTCACTACAAAACTCACAATCGCGTCTGTGAGTATTTTGTAGTCATGAGCGAAAACACCCCACTCGATCCCGAGGCTGTCGAGCTGGCGGGCCGGCTCTTCGACATGGCACGAACCGGTGATGCAGCCGGGCTGGCGTCGTACGTCGATGCCGGAGTTCCCGTCAATCTGACCAACGAGAGTGGCGACACGCTCGTCATGTTGGCGGCGTACCACGGTCACGCTGACGCCGTCGTTGCCCTGATCGAGCGCGGCGCCGACGTCAACCGGCCCAACGACAAGAACCAGACGCCCCTTGCCGGAGCGGTCTTCAAGGGTGAGGATGCGGTGGTGAAAGCGCTGGTGAGCGGGGGAGCCGACCCGAAAGGTGGACACCCGACTGCCGTCGACGCGGCTCGGATGTTCGGACGCGAGGACTACCTGAGTCTGCTCGAATCGTGATCTCTCCCTCTCCGACGTGGACGTGACCGTCGGAGAGCTGCAGTGAGTGGGTAAAGTTCGAAGTCGTGATTGACCTCAAGTTTCTCCGTGAGAACCCCGAAATCGTCCGCGAGTCGCAGCGCACCCGTGGAGAAGATCCAGGACTGGTCGACGCTCTGCTCGAAGCCGACGCGTCCCGACGCGCTGCCGTTCTGACCGGAGACAACCTCCGTGCAGAGCAGAAGGCCTTCGGCAAGAAGGTCGGACAGGCATCTCCGGAGGAGCGTCCCGCACTGCTCGAAGGTTCCAAGGAACTGGCGGCAAAGGTCAAGGAAGCCGAGGCCGCGCAGCACGAGGCGCAGGCCGCGCTCGACGCCGCACACCGCGCGATTTCCAACGTCGTACAAGAAGGTGCGCCGGCCGGCGGCGAGGACGATTACATCGTTCTCGAACACGTCGGTGAGATTCCGAAGTTCGACTTCGAGCCGAAGGATCACCTCGAGCTGGGCGAGTCGCTCGGCCTGATCGACATGGAACGCGGCGCCAAGGTTTCGGGTTCGCGCTTCTACTTCATGACCGGCTACGGGGCCATGCTCCAGCTCGGACTGCTGCAGTTGGCTGCGCAGAAGGCGATCGCCAACGGATTCACGATGATGATTCCGCCGGTGCTCGTACGCCCGGAAATCATGGCCGGTACCGGCTTCCTCGGTGCTCACTCGGACGAGATCTACCACTTGCAGGATGACGACCTGTACCTCGTCGGAACTTCCGAGGTACCCATGGCCGGCTACCACTCGGGCGAGATCCTCGAACTGAACGAAGGCCCTAAGCGCTACGCCGGTTGGTCGTCGTGCTTCCGCCGCGAGGCCGGAAGCTACGGCAAGGACACCCGCGGCATCATCCGTGTTCATCAGTTCGACAAGGTCGAGATGTTCACGTACTGCCGTCCCGAGGACGCCGACGCCGAACACCAGCGTCTCCTAGGGTGGGAGCGAGACATGTTGGCGGCCATCGACGTTCCGTACCGCGTGATCGACGTCGCCGGCGGAGACCTCGGTTCTTCGGCTGCGCGTAAGTTCGACTGCGAGGCATGGGTCCCGACGCAGGGCACCTACCGCGAGCTGACATCGACGTCCAACTGCACGACGTTCCAGGCCCGCCGCCTCGGAGTTCGGTACCGCGACGAGAACGGCAAGCCGCAGACGGCCGCCACTCTCAACGGCACCTTGGCTACGACGCGCTGGATCGTGTCGATTCTCGAGAACCATCAGCAGGCCGACGGCTCGGTGCGAGTGCCCGAGGCATTGGTGCCGTTTGTCGGCACGGATGTGCTTCGCTGACACGCTGAACCAACACAATCAGGGCCGCGACGGACTCCGTCGCGGCCCTTTTCGTACTTTCGTACTGGTAGGTTTGGAACTTTTTCTGAACTGACGAAATATCAACTTTTTCCCGCCGATTGGCGCGGTGACCACCAAAAGCGTTGTCGATGGGCCGCTTTGGCGATAGTTTTGCGTTCAATCGAGTTTCCATACCCTGCTTTTCCATCCCGCGTCTGGTGATACGAGGGTGAGTCCGGGGTGAATTGGACAAGTGTCTTGCCAAAAGTAGTACACGTACTAGTTTTTTCGTTATGTTGTGACGGCGCGCACACGTTTTGTCCGAATCCACTGCTCATGTTTGCCCTTCCGAAGGAAGTGCCCATGCCCCAAATCTCTCAGTTGCGGCGATTCGCCGTGCCCATAACCGGAACCGCCATGGTCGCCGGAATGCTGCTGGTCGGCACGCCCGCGTCAGCTGCTATCTCGACCACCGGTTTCAAAACAGCGTGCGTTGCCGGATCGATTATCGGAGACGTCCACAAGGTCACCGACAACCTCATCACGGTCGACGCCCCGGCTTCTGTCCAGCCCGGCGAGACTTTCACCTACCGAATTCAGCCGAGCGGAACGTCATATCCGGACAAGGACTCCGGAGCGACTACTACGAACTTGTCACGTCTGAAAATCGACTATGCCATCCCGAGCAATGCGACGTACGTTTCCGCTACCGTCGTCGCAGGTACCTCCATCGGACTCGACAATGTCGCACCGAATGTTCTCAGAGTCAACGATTCTGGCAATGTCGACGGCAGCGGCGGGATCCTGCGGTTGTCAGGAAACAACCAGGTGATCGGCAACAGTCCGACGACGAGCACGAACTCGGAGGGTGGAATTCGAGTACCGAAGTCCAAGAAGAACCTCGATGGCTCGACAAACGGCAACGGAGACACGTGGTTCCGACTTCCCGCAGTCGACGTAACAATGGTCGCTGGTGCGACGGGAGTGATCCAGCCGAAGGTGAGGACCGCGGGTGCGGCCGGCAACCTCGGTGCCAGCGAAAACTTCAGCACTCAGCTCGCAAAGGCGAGTTTCCTTGGTACACAGTGGGCTCCGACCCGGTGCTCGCCTCGCGAGAACAAGGACACCACGCCTCTCAACGCTGGTGCAGGTCCACTCGCGACGATCAGCATTGCTTCGGCTCCGGTGGATGTCGAGACCACGACGTCACTCTCGGTTCCGGCTACTGCCATCACAGGTACGGCGGTTGATCTGACGGCCACCGTGGCTCCGAACAACGCTGTCGGCACGGTGCAGTTCAAGTCGAACGGCACGGCGATCGGCACTCCGGTCACGGTGACTGGCGGTGTTGCGACATTGAGCCATGCGTTCGATGCTGCTGGTGCGCAGAGTGTTACGGCTGATTTCACTGCTGGTGCAGGATTTGTGAGTTCGTCGGCGTCGGCTCAGACGGTGACCGTTTCTGATCCGGCTCCGGTGGATGTGGAGACGACGACGTCGCTCTCGGTTCCGGCGACTGCCGTCACGGGTACGGCGGTTAATCTGACGGCGACGGTTGCTCCGAATACTGCTGTCGGTACGGTGCAGTTCAAGTCGAACGGCACTGCAATCGGTTCCCCGGTCACGGTGAGTGGCGGTGTTGCGACTCTGTCGCACGCGTTCGATGCTGCTGGTGCGCAGAGTGTTACGGCTGACTTCACCGCTGGTGCTGGCTTTGTGAGTTCGTCGGCGTCGGCTCAGACGGTGACCGTTTCTGATCCGGCTCCGGTGGATGTGGAGACCACGACGTCACTCTCGGTTCCGGCGACTGCCGTCACGGGTACGGCGGTTGATCTGACGGCGACGGTTGCTCCGAATACTGCTGTCGGTACGGTGCAGTTCAAGTCGAACGGCACGGCAATCGGCTCCCCGGTCACGGTGACTGGCGGTGTTGCGACTCTGTCGCACGCGTTCGATGCTGCTGGTGCGCAGAGTGTTACGGCTGATTTCACCGCTGGTGCTGGCTTTGTGAGTTCGTCGGCGCCTGCTCAGACGGTGACCGTTTCTGATCCGGCTCCGGTGGATGTGGAGACCACGACGTCACTCTCGGTTCCGGCGACGGCGATCACGGGTACGGCTGTTGATCTGACCGCTACCGTGGCTCCGAATACTGCTGTCGGTACGGTGCAGTTCAAGTCGAACGGCACGGCAATCGGCTCCCCGGTCACGGTGACTGGCGGTGTTGCGACGCTTTCGCACGCGTTCGATGCTGCTGGCGCTCAAAGCGTTACGGCTGACTTCACCGCTGGTGCAGGGTTCGTCAGCTCGTCGGCGCCTGCTCAGACGGTGACCGTGTCGGATCCGGCTCCAGTGGATGTCGAGACCACGACGTCACTCTCGGTTCCGGCGACGGCGATCACGGGTACGGCTGTTGATCTGACGGCGACGGTTGCTCCGAACAATGCTGTCGGTACGGTGCAGTTCAAGTCGAACGGCACGGCAATCGGCTCCCCGGTCACGGTGACTGGTGGTGTTGCGACTCTGTCGCACGCGTTCGATGTTGCTGGTGCGCAGAGTGTTACGGCCGACTTCACCGCTGGAGCTGGCTTTGTCAGCTCGTCGGCGTCGGCTCAGACGGTGACGGTGTCGGATCCGGCTCCGGTGGATGTGGAGACGACGACGTCGTTGTCGGTTCCGGCGACGGCGATCACGGGTACGGCTGTTGATCTGACGGCGACGGTTGCTCCGAACAATGCTGTCGGTACGGTGCAGTTCAAGTCGAACGGCACGGCCATTGGTTCACCGGTGACAGTCACGTCGGGTGTTGCGACGCTCTCGCATTCGTTCGATGTTGCTGGTGCACAAAGTGTTACCGCTGACTTCACCGCTGGTGCTGGGTTTGTGAGTTCGTCGGCGCCTGCTCAGACGGTGACGGTGTCGGATCCGGCTCCGGTCGACAAGGCGACAAAGACGGTGCTGAGTGTTCAGGGTGAAGCCAAGGTCGGACTGCCTGTTGATCTCTTCGCGACAGTGTCCGAAGATCCCTCGGACGCCCTGGTGCCGTCCGGCGGAACGGTCCAGTTCAAGATCGGTGGAGTCGATCTGGGCGCCCCGGTCGCGGTTGTTGACGGAGTTGCCAAGCTGCCGCACGTGTTCGGAGCAGAAGGCACCTTTGCAGTCTCGGCTGCATTCAGTGGATCCGGTGTGTTCACGTCGTCCGCTGCGGAGTCTGTCGACGTCAATGTCACGGTTCCGACCCCGTCGGATGTCGAAAGCTCTACGTCGTTGACGGCTCCGTCCTCGGCAAAGGTCGGCACGGCGGTGCAGCTGAAGGCTGTGGTCAGTTCTTCCGGCGCGACGTCGGGAACCGTCCAGTTCTTCGACGGAACGACTCCGATCGGAACTGCCGTTGATGTTGTCGGTGGGCAGGCCGTGCTGAGCCACACCTTCACCACGACCGGCAACCATTCGATCACCGCGGTCTACAGCGGAGCCCAGGGCGTCACGGGTTCCACGTCGACTGCATCGGTTGTGAACGTCGGTAACGGGGGTGGTGGCTCCGGTTCGCTCGGTTCGCTGTCGCTGCCGTTCGGTTCATGATTCTCCGATGATGTGATGCCCCCTTGCGCCCATAGGTGCAAGGGGGCATTGCTCTTCGGGAATCGCGGATTGGTCGTTAGCTGAACTATTGGCAATTCGTGAATATTTGTCTGAAATAACTGATACAAGTACTACTTTTGACGGGTACTGTACGAGCGTCCAGCTCCATTCCGATTTCCGCTCTGTTCGAGTGACCTCCTTCCGTGCGGTTCCCGATCCACGTCTGTTGCTAGCTGAGGAGAGTTCGTGTTGGTGAGAAGAAGTTCCGCGGTCGTGGTGGCGGCGTTGGTCGGTGGCGTGCTGGTGGCAGGTGGCGTTGCTTCGGCAGCTCCGACGTCATCTCCCGCGGTGGAGAACTCGATCGGGTTCAAGCTGGGTTGCGATGGTTATGAACATCTGGCTGTTGATATCGCGGATGTGTTTCATTCGACGGGTGTGACGGTGTCTGCACCGGAGAAGGTGGTGGCGGGGTCGACGTTCACCTATCGGGTTCAGCCGAACGTGATGTCGGTGCCGACGGGTGGGCATGCAGGCCGCAGTGTCGGTAAATGGACGCGGCTCAAGTACGACTTCGATATACCTGCAGGGGTGTCGTTGGTGGATGCTCAGGTCGTGGCAGGTACTTCGTCGAATTTGTCCGGTGTAACTCCGTCGGTGATTCGGATCAACGACGGCGGTTCGCCGGATGGCGCGGGTACGCATCTGCGTATTTCGGGGAACAATCAGACTGCTGACTCGAACAACAAGGGCGGTAACGGCCCGAGCACGAGCAAGAACAGTGACGGTGGAATCGAGGTAGGGGCAGGGAAGACCTTCCGGTTGCCCGCGATCGACGTGACGGTGGTTGCCGGTGCCGCGGGTAGTACGGTGCAGCCGAAGTTGCGTGCCACAGATGGTGATTCGGGTGCGTTCAATTCGCCGAAGAATGCGTTCACGTTCTTGCAGTACGAGACCCTTTGGCCGGGGTACTGGGAGCGCTACAACTGCTCTCCGCGCGATTCGAGTGGTGGTGGGTTGAATGCGGGTGGTCAGGCATTGGCCACCGTCAACGTCGTCTCGCAGGCGGCGACCTCGACCACAGTGACATCCGGCGCGGCTGCAACGGTCGGTCAGTCGACCGATTTGGTTGCGCAGGTCTCCCCGGCACCGACAGGCGGCACCGTTCAGTTCAAGGATGGCGGAACTGACATCGGCGCCCCGGTGGCCGTCGTCAATGGCGTTGCCACACTGCCACATACATTCACCGCGGCAGGCGATCACTCCATCACCGCTGTATACGACGGTGTTCTCGAGTTTCTGACATCCACGTCACCAGCACGCACAGTGAGCGTGGCCGCTGCCGATGTACAGACGACTGCGTCGTTGACAGTCCCGAGTAGTGCCGTCGAGCAGACCTCGGTCGCGCTGACCGCAAACATCTCACCGGCAGCTAACGGCGGAACGGTCCAGTTCAAGGACGGTGGCATCGACATCGGCGGACCCATCGCGGTGACTGGCGGAGCGGCGACCCTGGATCACACGTTCACCACGACGGGATCACACTCGATCACTGCGGTCTATTCAGGTACTGCAGGTTTTGGTGGTTCGACCGCGCAAGCTCAGACCATCGAGATCTCGAGCTCATCGCTGAGTACGACTACAACGCTTCAAGTTCCGGCTACGGCGGTTACGGGTACTGCTGTTGATCTGACGGCGACGGTTGCTCCGAACAATGCTGTCGGCACGGTGCAGTTCAAGTCGAACGGCACGGCGATCGGTTCACCGGTGACGGTGACTGGTGGTGTTGCGACGCTCTCGCATTCGTTCGATGTTGCTGGTGCTCAGAGTGTTACCGCTGACTTCACTGCTGGTGCTGGGTTTGTGAGTTCGTCGGCGTCGGCTCAGGCGGTGACGGTGTCTGATCCGGCTCCGGTGGATGTGGTGACGACGACGTCGCTGTCGATTCCGGCGACTGCCATCACGGGTACGGCGGTTGATCTGACCGCGACGGTGGCTCCGAACAACGCTGTCGGTACGGTGCAGTTCAAGTCGAACGGCACTGCGATCGGCTCGCCGGTGACAGTCTCCGCGGGTGTTGCGACACTGAGCCATTCCTTCGATGCTGCTGGCGCTCAAAGTGTTACGGCTGACTTCACCGCCGGTGCAGGCTTCGTCAGCTCCTCGGCGCCTGCTCAGACGGTGACGGTCTCTGATCCGGCTCCGGTGGATGTGGTGACCACGACGTCGCTCTCGGTTCCCGCGACGGCGGTTACGGGTACTGCGGTTGATCTGACCGCTACCGTGGCTCCGAACAATGCGGTGGGTTCGGTGCAGTTCAAGTCGAACGGCACGGCAATCGGTGCACCGGTGACGGTGTCCGGTGGCACCGCGACGCTCTCGCATTCCTTCGATACTGCTGGTGCTCAGAGTGTTACGGCTGACTTCACTGCTGGTGCAGGGTTTGTGAGTTCGTCGGCGTCAGCTCACACGGTGACGGTCTCGGATCCGGCTCCGGTGGATGTCGAGACGACGACGTCGCTCTCGGTTCCGGCTACGGCGGTTACGGGTACGGCTGTTGATCTGACGGCGACGGTTGCTCCGAACAATGCTGTGGGTTCGGTGCAGTTCAAGTCAAATGGCACTGCGATCGGTTCCCCGGTCACAGTGTCCGGTGGTACCGCGACCCTCTCACATTCCTTCGATGCCGCTGGCGCGCAGAGCATTACCGCGGATTTCACCGCTGGTTCCGGATTCAAGAACTCGGTTGCGAGTGCGAAGTCAGTTCAGGTCAGTGTTGCCGACCAGGAATCCGTCGTCGAACTGAATATCCCGACCGACGCCAAAACTGGTGTGGCGACCGACTTGTGGGCAACCGTCCGAACGTCGTCGGATGATGCTGTCGGCGTCGGAACCGTGCAGTTCTACGACGGTGGCGTCGCGATCGGCGGTCCTGAAGCGGTTACGGCCGGCGCTGCCGGCCTGACGCATTCGTTTACCTCTGCGGGTGCGCACAGCATCACTGCGGTCTATTCGGGAGGAGCCGGTGTAGTCGGATCCTCGGCCCAGGCGCGGACGGTGAATGTAACGGACCCTGCGCCTTCGGATGTCACCACGGAGACTGTGGTGACGGTGCCTGGTGATGCCGTGGTGAACAAGTCGGTGACCCTGTCGGCGACTGTCAGTTCGGTGCAGAACGGTGGAACGGTGCAGTTCATGGATGGGGATACTCCGATCGGTGACGCTGTTGCAGTGGTCAACGGGATCGCGGCGCTGAACCATACCTTCACCACAACCGGCACGCATTCGATTTCGGCAATCTACAGCGGGGCAACCGGATTCACAGGATCCACCTCGACGGCCCACGCAATTCAGATCAAGGCTGCAACCGGCGGTGGCACGGGCAGCCTCGGTTCAGGAAGCGCTGGCTCGAGCGATTTCCTTCCGTTCGGTTCCTGACCGAAGCAGTTCAGGTCGCGGCCCCGAGGCAATATCCCTCGGGGCCGATCGACAGGGTGAACTGCATCGAGCGCGAGTTACCGGTTCCGTCGCTGACGGGCAGGGTGACACGGACGTAGTCGCCGCGAACCGGAGTGACTGTTGCAGCGTCGGCGTCGAAAGACTTGATACCGGCCAGCTGATTCGGATCGAGCTTGAGAGGCGGCTGGCCGGTTGCGCCGGTGCCGTCCGGATCCCACGGGCTGTTGCCGGGGCAGATCAGTGGATAGAACGTCTCGACGTCGCGGGTATTGACCGGCCGTCCCGTGGCGCGTGAGAGAAACCTGACGACGGCGTGGGAAGCGTCGGCCGCGGTGTAGAAGTTTGATTGCCCCGCAGGGAAGACGAACGGGCACGCATAGCCGGAAGCGATCTCCGAGCGCTTGGCGGCGACGGAGAGTCCGCCGCCGCTCCAGGTGACCGCGTACTGGCCGTCGACGCCTGGTGCGGCGATGGCCGTCAAGATGGCGGGAACATCCGAGTATCGGTCGGCGATCGTTGTGGGCGGCATCGTCCAGCATGCGTTCGTGAGCGCGTCCACGTCCAAGGACACCAGGTCCGTTGCCCAAGCTGCCAAGGCCGGCGCAGCAGCCGGATTGCCGGGCACGTCACCAACCGGAGGTGGCGCGACCGGCGCAGCGGGCGCAATTGTGGTCGTGGGTGCGAGAGTGGTTGTCGTCGTGGTTTCAGTCGTCGGCGGAGACGGTTCGTCCGTCAGGATTCCCGTCCGTCCGTCGTCCTCACATGCGGTTATCGCCAACGTCATGGCGAGTGCGACTGCCCCCACTGCCGCTCGTCCTGCCGACTTCATTCGTTCGTACGCCCCTTTTGCGACATTCTGACCAACATCCACCCCAGAACTGCTGCGGGTCAGATCACGGATTCCCGTCTACGCTAGCGAACTGTGGATCCCGTTTACAGAACAGTCATCGGCATCGCCCGTACCGTCTTCGCTTTCGAGGGCCTGAAGTTCTCCGTCAAGGGAGAGCAGAACATCCCGGCGTCCGGTGGCGCCGTGATCGCGATCAACCACACCGGGTACATGGACTTCACGTATGCGGGACTGCCGGCACGGACCCCGAAGCGCTACATCCGGTTCATGGCCAAGAAAGAGGTCTTCGACAACAAGATCTCCGGACCGATCATGCGGGCCCTCAAGCACATCCCGGTCGACCGCGGCGCGGGCGCCGACTCCTACAAGGCGGCCGTAGATTTCCTGAAGCGCGGCGAATTGGTGGGCGTGTACCCCGAAGCCACGATCAGTCGGAGCTTCGAGATCAAGGAATTCAAGTCCGGCGCCGCCCGCATGGCGATCGAGGCGGGCGTCCCGATCGTTCCCGTCGTCATCTGGGGCGCTCAGCGCGTGTGGACGAAGGGTTATCCGAAGCGTTTGGGCCGCACCAACACTCCCATCTCCATTGCCGTCGGCGAGCCGATTGCACCTTTCGAGCCGGCGAGTGAGCTGACGGCGAAGCTGCGGTCGACGATGCAGGAGTTGCTGCTCGATCTGCAGAAGAGCTACGACCATCCCGCCGGCGAGTACTGGGTGCCGGCCCGCCTCGGTGGCAGCGCGCCGACGCTCGAGCAGGCCGACAAGATGGATGCCGACGAGGCTGAGGCGAAAGCCAAGGCTCGCGAGGCGCGGAAGTCCGAAGGCTGACCGATGTCCTTCGAACCCGTTTACACCGCTGTCGAGGTAGTCGCGCGTGGTCTGAGCGGTTTCCAGGGCGTGAAAGTCACCCGCACCGGGACGGAGCACGTCCCGGTGTCCGGCGGTGCCGTCATCGCGATCAACCACACGAGTTACCTCGATTTCATACCGGCGGCCCTGGCGGTCGGCACCGCGAAACGCAAGCTCAGAGTGATGGCCAAGGCTGAGCTGGCGGACAACAAGGTCCTCGGCTTCCTCATGCGTGGATGCGGCGTCATCGAAGTGGACCGCTCCGCCGGAGCGCAGGCGTATCGAGCCGGAGTCGACGCCCTGAAACGGGGCGAACTGGTGGGCGTCTACCCGGAGGCGACGATCAGCCGGAGCTTCGAGATCAAGGAAATGAAATCCGGAGCAGCTCGGATGGCCATCGACGCCGGCGTTCCGATAATTCCGCTGATCGTCTGGGGCGCCCAGCGGATCGTCACCAAGGGCGGACCGAAAAATCTGGGCCGCAATCATTTCCCGATCTCGGTGGAGGTGGGTGCACCGATCGATCCGGTCGAGCCCGCCGAAGCGTTGAGCGAGATTCTGCGCATCGAGATGGATGCAATCCTGCGCCACGTGCAGGACGGGTTCGTGCACGAGCCCGGGGCGTACTGGGTGCCGCGCCGACTCGGCGGTGGCGCACCGACGCCGGAGGAAGCTGCGGCCATGGACGCACAGGAACGCGCGAAGCGGGCGCGCTGAGCGAGACCGTCGTACCGGGCAGGCACAATGGCGGTGTGAGCCCAGACCGTCGTATCAGCCCTGACCGCCCAACCTTGGTTGCGACCGATGTCGACGGCACCCTCATCGATCACGACGAGTTGGTCAGTGCCCGCACCCGCGCCGCCGTGCATGCCGTCGTCGAATCCGGCACGCCGTTCCTGCTGGCAACCGGGCGTCCTCCGCGATGGATTTCGCCCGTCGTCGAGGGCTTGGGATACGCGCCACTCGCCGTCTGCGCAAACGGTGCCGTTGTCTACGACAGCTACGCCGACCGCGTCCTCAGCGCCGCGACCTTGTCGGTCGACGCACTCACCGAACTCTCCGAGCTGGCACTGGTTGCACTCCCGGGCGCAGGTTTGGCCGCGGAACGAGTGGGGGAGAGCGCACATGACGCCGCCACCCCACAGTTCGTCAGCTCACCAGATTACGAACACGCCTGGCTCAACCCGGACAACACCGAGATGTCCGAGGACGAAGTGCTTGCGGCGCCGGCCGTCAAACTCCTGATTCGCCGTCCAGGCATGACCAGCACGGCGATGTACGACACGCTCGCTCCGCACGTCGGTGCGCTCGCCGACATGACGTACTCCACCGAGAACGGACTGATCGAACTCTCGGCGCCGGGAATCACGAAGGCGTCGGGCCTGGTTGCTGCCGCGGAGAGGTTCGGCTTCGACCTGTCGGGTCTGGTTGCCTTCGGGGACATGCCCAACGACATCCCGATGCTGGGGATGGCACGCCTCGGCGTTGCCATGGGCAACGCTCACCCCGAAGCCAAAGCCGCAGCCGACGAGGTCACCGACACCAATTCGGCGCACGGGGTCGCAAAAGTCCTCGAGCGCTGGTGGTCGTAGAACCCACCAGCGCCCGAGGACGTGTACTGCTCGAGTGTCAGCCGACAGGCGCGCTGTTGGCCATTTCCTGGGCAAAGGTCTCGTTGTAGGTCTTGAGGACCTTCGTGACCATGCCGGTGATCTGGTTGAAGATCAGCGAACCGTTCTCGAAGTCACTGCGCAGGCCGTCCGGGATCGAGTACTCGTCCGAGATCGGCAATCCCAGTTCACCCGCGTCGGAACCGAAACTCTGCCACGACTTGAAGATCTCGCCGAGCACGGTGAACACTCCGCCGTTCGGCGAGGTGTAGACAGCGCCGTTCTGGAACAGCGCACCCTGGTTGCCGAGCTTCGCCTGCAGAATTCCGGACAGTGCCTGGCCGAGGCGTCCGATCTCGCCACCTTCGGCGATCCACTTCTGCGCGAGCGGTGAATTGTCGGTGATCTGCAGAATCTGGGTGACCAGATCCGGGATCGACGAACCGGTGCCACCGGTGACCGTGTCGACCGGAGTGGTCGGCTTGGGCGCAGGCGTCGACGGATTGGAAGGGTTCGAGGGGTTCAACGTTCCCCCGATGTTCGCGGCCGCGATGTTCCGGATGTCGTTCATGTGCGCGTATGCGGCATCACCCGGGCACGCGGTGTTTCCGACGTCGCGGTGGGCGAAGATGATCGGCAGATCGACTGCTGCGCCCTGCGGGTACGGCGTGAACTCGGTGCCCTCGGAGTACATCGTCGTTCGGCCCTTGGGATCGAGTCCGGCCATGCCGAGCTTCCAACCGAGGAACTTGCCGACGGCGTTGAGCGTCGCCTGCGAAGGCTCGACGGTGGAGTAGTCGCCCATCATCGCGATACCGGTGGTGTTCTCGTTGAATCCACCCGCGTGTGCACCCTGAACTGCCTTGTCGAGTCCGCCTGCGCGGCCTTCGAAGGTCTGACCGTACTTGTCGACGAGGACGTTGTATCCGACGTCGCACCAGCCGAGCGTCTGTGCGTGGTAGGCGTAGATCGAGCGGACGATGCCGGCCGATTCGGCCTTCGTGTAGTTGTTGCTACCTGCGGTGTGGTGAACGGTCGCGCCACCGATGAAGTCGTCGTAGGTGGGGGAGTCGCAGCGAAGTGACTCGTCTGCTCCCCACTGAGCACGGGTGATGACGGACGGTCCGCTGCCGCCGAGCGGCGCTGCGACGGCCTGCAGATTGCTGTCTGCCTCGCTGGCGCCCGGGTCGATCAACACGGCGGTGACGGCATCTGCTGCCGTCGTCACCTGGCGAAGCGGCTTGGACACCGAAGCGGGTGTGTACCCGAGTTCGCCGGTGGCTGCGGGTGCTTCAGCGGGGGCAGCTTCCGGAGCGGGCGCGGGGGCAGCTTCCGGAGTCGGGGCCGGCGCAACCTCGGCTGCGGGAGCAGGGGCACCCTGCGGCGTGAGGATCTGGATGGACTTGGTGGCGCCGACGAAGACCGGTTCGGTGGCGGTACCGGAGTTGGTGGCCTGATCCGAGCTGGCGGAGTCGATGGCGTCAGGGGTGAACCACGGGCCCCAGGTGCCGTCTTCGGCCAGGGCGCGGACCTTGGACTGCGCCGAGGCGATGGTGTCCGAGGTCAACGCGACCATGCTGAACGGAGTGTCGCGGGTGACTTCCTTGACCACGGCACCTGGCTCTTCCTCGGAAGGAACCGGAGCGGTTTCGGTCGGGGCGCCGGGAGCAGCGGGTGCCGGGAACAGCTCGGTCGGCAGCGTGATCCCTGGAGGTAGCGGGATTTCGGTCGGGAGCTTGAGGTTTCTCAGATCACCGAGGTTGATGTCGGGGAGATCGAGACCGGTCAGCTCCTTGACCGGAATGATGATGTCGGGCACCGACGCGAGGAGCACCTCTGCGATCTGGGTCGGCACTGCTACTGACGTCGTCTCGTTCGCGGAACGTACATCGGACGTAGTGCTCGTGAAGCCGTAGACCGCAAAAGGACTTGCGACAGCCACTGCGGCTACAGCCCCGAGTACGAGCGAGGGCTTCGGTCGACGGTGTGGCAAGGGATTACTCCTCGGTTGTAGTTACTTGCGAGCGAACTTCAGGGCCGATGACGGCCGTGAACGGAATCCTTCAAAACCGGATCCGAGCAGGTCGGATGCCATGTTCTGGGGTTGAACTCCAGTTTTCGGACGCGTACGTCTGCAACTCGTGATGCTGATGTGACTCGTGTGACTGGTGTTGCTAACTCCAAACACTCTTGCCACACTAGTCACAAAAGTCCATAACGCTCAACCTTAGGGTGAGACTTTAGTTAAATCGTTGTGGACTGGCCTGCGCGCGAAGTACCGACTTCGCGGACTCGTGAGGCCGGTAGCGATGAGGAGAGCATTGATGGCGAGAAGCGGAAGAAGCGGAACTGCAGGTAAGAAGCCTGTGTCCGGTCGCGCAGGTCGCTTTCTGGTGGGCGGACCCGGGAGGCGAACCTCGCTGATGCGGATCTCGGTCCTCGGTCTCGTTCCGGCTCTTGCGCTCGGCGTCGCGATCGGAGGTTTCACGCAAATCCGCGCTGACGAGCCGTCGATCCTGCACGCCGTCGCTGCCGACACGCAATTCACGCTCTCCGGGCACGGCAACGGACATGGCCGTGGAATGGGCCAGTGGGGCGCTTACGGCTACGCCAAGAACGACGGCTGGTCCGGCGAGCGAATCCTCAGTCACTACTACGGGGGAACCGTCCTGGACTCGATGCCGCCTGCCCAGATGAGTGTGCGGCTCACGGCCCAGGACAACTCGACGCTCGACGTCTACTCCGACGCCGGCCTCGTGGTCAACGGTCAGCGCACCGCGCCCGGCGAGGCTGCCCATCTCACTGCACTGCCCGGTGGCGGTGCGCAGGTAGTGGTCACCAGCGGGTGTGGTGGCGGGGTTGTCTGGGAAGCGGTCACCGACCATCCGTGGGTGGACCCGGTGGACCTCGGTCCTGATCGACCCGCCGACCAGTTCCTGAAGCTGTGCAACAACGACGCGCCCTATCGAGGCGCCCTCGGCGTAGTGCTCGACAACGGCTCGGCTCGGACAGTCAATCTCCTCGACATGGAGGACTACCTGCTCGGCGTGGTGCCGGTCGAAGCGAAGGCCGAATGGGCCGATTCCGGTGGGGCCGAAGCGCTACGGGCGCAAGCCGTGGCAGCACGCTCGTACGCTGCGACCGAGCATCGCAGCTCGTACGCCGACACCTGCGACACTCAGGACTGCCAGGTCTACGGCGGAGCGGGCAAGGAAGATCCCCGCACCACCGAAGCCGTCCGGTCCACCGCCGGCGCCGTTCTGTCGCGTGACGGCAAGATCGTTGCCACCGAATTCTCCTCGTCCACAGGAGGTTACAGCTCCGGCGGTGAATTCCCGGCCGTCGAGGATCTCGGTGACGCCCTTTCTCCGAATCATGACTGGACAGTGAATCTGACCGCAGGGCAGATTGCGGACGCCTTCGATGTGGGTGAGCTGCAATCGCTCAAGATTCTCTCGCGCAACGGATTCGGTACCGACGGCGGGCGAGTGACGGCAGTCGAGGTAGTCGGAACAAATGCAACTGTTGGTGCCACCGGAATTCAGTTCCGCCAGAAACTCGGCCTGAAATCCGACTGGTTCACCATCGGTGACGGTGCGGGTGTGGTAGTGGCACCGGATTCGGAATCGACAGTGCCGGAATCCAATTCGCCATCCGACGATCCATCGGGTACGGTTACGGAGACGCAGATCGAGAAGAAGTATCGGGAGCTCGGCGGTGAAAGCGGCTCTCTCGGTGCTCCTGCCGGCCCGGAGATGCAGTTGCCCTCCGAAGCAGGCACTTTCCGTGTCTACGAAAACGGAACCATCATCTGGACAAAGGTTTTGGGCGCGCAGGTAGTTGATGCCAACGTGCTCCGCGAGTGGATACCGACGGGCGGAAGCTAGGGGAAGGTCGGTCGGTACCGACTCGCACGTATCGACTCTGAAGGGTCTCTGCCGTAACCCGGCGGAGGCCCTTCAGGTCGTTCAGGGTTCGTTGGTTGTCGGTCAGATGGTCGGGGCGTCGCCGAGCAGGCGGTACTCGAGCCACAACTCCGCACGTTCCGTGGGGGAGCCGAGGTCGAGCTGGAGAAGGCTCTCGATCCGAGCGAGTCTGCTGCGCAACGTATGCCGATGAATATTCAGCGCTGTGGCTGCGGCGTCGCCCACCCCGTTGTGTGCCAACCACATGGCCAAGGTCCGGTAGAGATCGCTACCGCCCTTCGCTTCCAGAAGCGGGCGCAAGTGTGCCGCCGCGAATGCCGTCGAGCGATCCTGGTCGAGAAATGCGGACAATCCGCTCTCCGAGAGTTCGGCGAACCGCATCGAAGGCAGGTTGCGGGCACCCGCCTCGGCTGCTGCTTGCGCGGCTTGGCGTCTGGCGCGCGAGAGATCGTCCCACCACAGCATGTCCGACACGCCGACGGTGACGTCGATTTCGTTGACACGGGCGAGGATTCGCCCGCTGTCGGTAGCCGAGACGACGGCAATCAGTGCACCGTCGGTGATGCCGAACGCCAGATCGCGGCTGAGACCATCGAGCAGTGAGACGGACACGCTCTCGAGCAGGCCACTCGGGCCCGCTACGTGGAAGACCTGGAAAGGCTCGACCGGAAATCCTCCCCACAGTTCCCCGGAGATGTTGCGGGCGAGCGCATTCTGTCCCTCGAACAGCTGATGCATCGCAACGGTACGAAGGTGGTTCATCGTCAGCTGTGCGTCTCGGGTTCGAGCCGTCATCAACGTGAGCAGAGACGCGGCTGCGATGACGATGCCCTGATTCAGTGAACCGACGGCGCCGGGGCAGCCGGCGACGAGGTACCCCATCAGCTTTCCCCTCGACGTCAGCAGCGGATGGGAGATGACGTCCTCGTTCTCACTCGTGAGGAAACTGACTTCCATCGGGCGGGCGTCGCGCTCGGGGGCAGTTCGCTCGATTCCGGCGGCCGCGGCGGTGTGTGAGATCTCGACGGTATGTCCGGCCGAGTCCAGCAGAGCCGCCCATCCGCCGATCAATTCCGCCACCCGTCGTACGACTGCCCGGGTGCCGTTGACCGTCACCGCAGCTTGAAGCAGTCGCCGCAGGCTCTGGTAATTGCTGCGCAGCGCTTTCATGTCGTCGTCGGATTGCGCCTTCGACACCGCTTTGGTCAGGGCGATGAAAGGTGTTCGCAATGGGACGTCGAGAAGGGGCACACTGAAACGGGTGGCCGCATCCACCAGAGTCTGTGGCGCCTGCTCGTATCCGAGGCCGGTTCCGAAACCGATTCCGGCAATTCCGGCCGCCACCAGGGTCCGTACGAATCGGGTCGTTTCCGCGGCCGTCGTCGGTAGTGACACCCCGGTGATGAGTAGTAGTTCACCGCCGTCGAGGAAGGGCGTCGGGTCGGGAAGTTCGGAGACATGTGCCCAGGTCAGGGTGCGATCGAGCTGGTCGTGCCCAGCCAGGACGCGAAGGCCGAACTGTTCGGTCGCACAAAGCTGGCGGAGCGTGATGGGCATGAGTCCAGTCTGACACCTCGAACTCGCCACTTTGTAGTGCCTGCGGTCACGTTTGTACAAAGTGGAGCCTGACGCGAGCTTGCCGAAGGTCCGACACTGGCGCTATCGAAAATGCGCTCCGGATAGAGCGCCACCGAGATCCACGTCCCGAACAGCCCACAAGGAGTACTGATGTCCAGTACAGACCAGCCGGCACTTCAGCACACGCTGAAGAAGCGGCATCTGTCGATGATTGCGATCGCAGGCGTCATCGGCGCCGGACTGTTCGTCGGCTCCGGTGTGGCGATCCAGGAGACGGGACCCGGTGTCCTGATTTCCTACGCGCTTGCCGGCGTAGTCGTCATCCTCGTGATGCGCATGCTCGGTGAGATGTCGGCAGCGTCGCCGGAAACCGGCTCGTTCTCCTCGTACGCCGACAAGGCCATCGGGCGCTGGGCGGGCTTCTCGATCGGCTGGCTGTACGCGTGGTTCTGGATCATCGTGCTCGGTATCGAGGCCACCGCCGGTGCCCTCATCATGAATCGCTGGGTCCCCGGCGTTCCCCAGTGGACCTGGGCATTGATTCTGATGATCGTGCTGACGCTGACCAACATCATCTCGGTCAAGTCGTTCGGCGAGTTCGAGTTCTGGTTCGCCTCCATCAAGGTCGTCGCCATCATCGCGTTCCTCGGCATGGGCATCGTGGCGATCTGCGGATGGATGCCCGGCGTCGAAGCACCCGGAATGACAAACCTGACCGGTCACGGCGGCTTCCTGCCGAACGGAACAGGAGCGATGCTCGCCGCAGTCCTTGTGGTCGTGTTCTCGTTCTTCGGGGCCGAAATCGCCACCATCGCCGCCGGTGAATCGGCCAACCCGCTCGAAGCTGTTCGCGCAGCCGTCAAATCCGTCGTCTGGCGAATTCTCATCTTCTACATCGGCTCGATCGCGGTGGTCGTCACCCTGCTTCCCTGGGACAGCGCGTCGGTTGCACTCAGCCCGTACGTCGCCGTCATGGACTCCTACGGCATTCCGGCCGCGGGCAACATCATGGACGTCGTCGTCCTCACGTCGGTTCTGTCCTGCCTCAACTCCGGTCTCTACACCGCGAGCCGCATGATCTTCTCCCTCGCCGGCCGCGGCGACGCCCCCAAGTCGCTCTCACGTATCGAGAAGACCGGCGTCCCGATGCGCGCTGTCCTGGTCTCGACGATCGTCGGCTTCCTGACCGTCGGCATGAACTACCTCTCCCCGGACAAGGTCTTCCTGTTCCTGGTCAACTCCTCCGGTGCGATCGCGCTGTTCGTCTGGCTGGTCATCTCGGTGTCCCAGCTGCGCACCCGCCGCAAGCTCGAAGCTTCGGGCCAGGAGCTGGAACTCAAGATGTGGTTCTTCCCGTACCTGACCTACGCCACGATCGCCGCCATCATCGCGCTCTGCATCGGAATGCTCACCCTGGACTCGACGCGCAGCCAGATGATCGTGTCCCTGGGACTTGCAGCGATCCTCGTGGGTATCGGGCTCTACCGCTACCGGAACCACAAAGACACCGACGCCGACGCCGAGGTCGTGCCCGTCGCCGAGAGCGCTCCCACACCCTGACACCAACGTCCCCATCTGCGAGATACTTCGATGTCCTAGTATCGGCCACGGACAGAGAAATCGACGTGAGCACAGCAGATGGGGACAATCATGACCACACCCGAACCGATCGTCATCGTCGACGGGGCCAGGACCCCCGTCGGTAGCTTCGGCGGCGTCTTCAAGGACGTACCCGCACACGAGCTGGGCGCCGCAGCAGCCAAGGCCGCGCTGAGCCGCGCCGGCGTTGCGCCCGAAGACATCGACGAGGTCGTCATGGGCTGCATCGGCCAGGTCGGCCCGGACGCCTACAACGCACGCCGCGTCGGCATCGCCGCCGGACTGCCCGAGAACGTCCCCGCCTACACCGTCAACCGCCTCTGTGGCAGCGGTCTGCAGGCTGTGTGGTCTGCGGCGATGCAGATGCGATGGGGCGCAGCTGCCATCACGCTCGCCGGCGGTGACGAGAGCATGTCTCGCATGCCCTTCTACGACTTCGCCGCCCGCTCGGGCTACAAGCTCGGCGATCGCAGCCTCGTCGACGGCACCGTCGCGATGCTCACCGACCCGTTCAGCAAGGCTCACATGGGCCGCACTGCCGAAGCCGTCGCCCGTAAGTACGGCGTCAGTCGCGAGCAGCAGGACGAGTTCGCCGTCGAATCTCAGCGCCGTGCCGCTACCGACGCAGCGAAGGCGGCATTCGCCGAGGAAATCACTCCCGTCGAGACCGGTGGTCGGCGCTCCGTCACCGTCACCGAGGACGAGCATCCCAAGCCCGGAACCACCGTCGAAACCCTCGCCAAGCTGCGCCCCGCATTCGAAGAGGGCGGATCCGTCACCGCCGGTAACGCGTCGGGCATCAACGACGGCGCCGGCGCACTCGTCCTCGCGACGGGCACCGAGGCAGCCAAGCGCGGTCTCACCGGACTGGTCACGCTCGAAACCGTCACGACGGCAGCCATGGAGCCCGGCCTGATGGGCTACGCTCCCGTGCTCGCTCTCGAAAAGCTCTTTGCACAAACAGGATTGAAGCCGTCCGACATCGGCACCGCCGAGGTCAACGAGGCGTTCGCTTCGCAGGCCATCGCCGTCATCCGTGACAGTGGCCTGGATCCGGAGAAGACCAACCCGTACGGCGGAGCGATCGCCCTCGGACACCCGGTCGGCGCCACCGGAGCCATCCTGACCCTGCGTGCCGCGCGCGACATGGTTCGCCGCGACCTCGAATTCGGCATCGTCACCATGTGCATCGGCGGCGGTCAGGCACTCGCTGCCCTGCTGAAGCGGGTCTGATCATGGCGGCCAAGCGCAAGCCGTCGTGGCACGACGACGAGATCACCGCAGTAGCCGAACTGGCCCGTGGTTTCTTCGATCGTGAACTGATCGCCAAGCGTGAGCAGTGGGACGCTCAGCATCGCGTCGACCGGTCCGTGTGGCTCGAAGCCGGCAAGCTCGGCCTGCTGTGCTGCTCGATTCCCGAGGAATACGGCGGGGGCGGTGGAACTTTCGCGCACGATCTCGCTGTCTTCGAGGCGCAGGGCTACTGCGGTGACTATGCGCTCGGTAACTCCGTGCACAGTGGCATCGTCGCCCACTACGTGCTCGAGTACGGAAGCGAAGAGCAGAAGAAGGCCTGGCTGCCAGGTATGGCAACGGGCGAAATCCTCGGCGCCATCGGAATGACCGAGCCAGGAACAGGTTCCGACCTCAAGGCAATCACCACGTCCGCGATCCGTGACGGTGACCACTACGTCGTGAACGGGTCGAAGACCTTCATCACCAATGGTGGCAGCGCAGACATGATCGTGCTTGCCGTCAAGACCGACCCCAAGGCGGGCGCCAAGGGTGTCTCGCTCCTGATCGTGGATCTTCGTGACTGCGAAGGCTTTGCGGTCGGCCGCGTGCTCGACAAGGTCGGTCAGCACGGCGCAGATACGTCGGAGCTGTCCTTCACCGACGTTCGCGTTCCCGTCTCGAACCTCCTCGGTGAGTCCGAGGGGCTCGGCTTCGGTCAGTTGATGGCGCAACTGGTGCAGGAACGCCTCATCATCGGCGCGCAGGCCATCGGCACCATCGAGCGTGCAGTCGAGGAGACCGTCGCATACACCAAGGCGCGTCAAGCGTTCGGGCACAGCCTCTTCGAGTTCCAGAACACCGCCTTCGAGCTGGCCGAGTGCCAGACGATCGCACGCACCTGCCGTGTCTTCCTCGACAACTGCATCGAGGATCACCTCAACGGCGAGCTGGACGGCGCAGACGCCGCGATGGTCAAGTACTGGCTCACCGAGCAGCAATGCGCCGTCGTCGACCGGTGCGTGCAGCTCTACGGCGGATACGGCTACATGCGTGAATACCCGATCGCGCGCATGTACGAGGACTCCCGCGTCCAGAAGATCTACGCCGGCGCCAACGAAGTGATGAAGGGCATCATCGCGAAGAGTCTTTGATCACCGGCGTCGAAAACCATTGACACCGACCAGGCACCCACCGAGCATTTCGGTGGGTGCCTTTGTGTGTGCCCACAAGCGGTATCGAGCTGTTCGGAAGGCAAACACTGATGAGCTTCACCATCGACGTCGGGTCGGCGCGCGTCACCCAACTGACAGAGCTGGCGCACTGGCCGTTTCCGCCGCGAGAGCTCTTTCCCCAGGCGAGTGAGGCCGAGATCAGTGAAGCGTCGGCGCGGCTGACACCGGAGTTCTTCGACGAGGGTAGTGGTGACCTCGTGCTTGCCATCCACACCTACCTGGTGGAGATCGGCGGCAAGGCCGTCGTCGTCGACACCGGCAACGGCAACAGCAAGCACCGGCCGAACCTCTTGCCGCATCACATGTTCGGCACCGACTACCTCTCACGCTTCGCAGCCACCGGTGTGTCCGCCGACGACGTCGATCTGGTGGTCAGCACACATCTGCACCCTGACCACTGTGGCTGGAACACCGCCCTCGACGCCGAAACCTGGCGGCCTACCTTCCCCCGCGCGACCTACATTTTCGATCGCACCGAACTGGCCGCGCTCGAACAACTCGCCGCCGACGGTCCACACGAAGGAGTGGTCTCGGATCTGGCGCAGACCTTCGAGGACAGCGTCCGTCCCGTTCTGGACGGGGCGAAGTGGGAGGCGGTCGACGACGGCCACGTCCTGGTCGAGTCCGAAGGCACACGCGTCGTCGTTCGCAGCGCGCCCGGCCACACGCCGGGCCACATCGTGATCGAGATTCGCACTGCCGACGGCGGCGCCGTCATCTCCGGCGATGTGGTCCACCATCCGATCCAGTTTCTGTACCCGGACCTCAGTCAGGGCGGCGACGCGGATCCGGAGATCGCGAGGGTCACCCGCCGCGAACTTCTCGAACGCTGCGCGTCGAAGGGACTGCTTCTACTTCCCGCACACTTTCCGGTCGACGAACCGATCACGGTTCGGTTGAACGAGGACGATCGCCCGATGGCACCTTCGATATATGTTGCGAGGCCTGCATAGAATGGGCCAATGCCTGCGACCGAATCGACGCCATCGCTCTCCGGCAGGCCGCTTTCGAGTCGGATCGGATACGGCTTGGTCAAAGCCGCACTCCGCGTGAGGCAGTCGTACGCGGAGGCTTTGTCTCGCGTCGGACTGCTGCCCAATCATCACGCCATTCTCAGCACACTCGATGAACTCGGCCCATGCCATCAAAAGGAGCTTGCTTCCCGAGTGGTGGTCGACCCCGGTGACATCGTTGCCTATCTCGACAGTCTGCAGGAGTCGGGATACGTTGTGCGCGAACGTGATCAATCTGATCGGCGTAGGCAGGTCGTTTCGATCACGGACTCCGGAGTAGCGAAGTTGATCGAGGGTGATGCGGCCCTCGACGGCGTCGAGCAAGAGGTCTTCGAGTCGTTGACCGATCGGGAACGTGAGACATTGACGGTCGTATCCGCCAAGCTCACGGGGCAGACGGCGCGGCCGTCAGAGGCCTGATGATTCCGGGTACTCTTTTGCTCGTCTCGGCTGGACGCTTGTGGCCCCAGTAACTCGGTTGGTTGTAAGTTCTTGCCACCCAACTCAGATCGTCAACGGTGAGTCCACCGAACCCGTACTCGATCTGCAGACCGGACGGGCTGCCGATGTAGATCGACGTCATCAGGTCATTGGTGTGGCGCCCCAGCGTTTGCATGACCTCGGTGTCGTGGCTGTCGAGAAGATCGATCAGGCGTCCGAGATCGTCCATGCATTCGACTTCGAGCATGAGGTGGTTGAATCCGACGTGGCCGGGATATTCGGCCAGTGCAAGTGAATGATGACGTCCGTTGACGTGATAGAAGCGCACGGTGAATTGGTCGTTGGTGATCCGGTCCGATAGTCGGAAACCCAGCACATCCACGTAAAACTTGTTGGCTTCCTCGATATTCGGTACCTGTAAAACGATGTGGCCCAGGCCTTGATCTCCGGTCACGAATCCGCCGCGCATGACACGACCCGGTGTGAACGACAGTGGCGTCGATGCCTTTCCCCACGAAATCTCGTGTCGAGTTCCCCATGGGTCGGTGAACCACACGAGTTCGGCGACTTGCCGCTCGGCGAGCAGGTCGGGATTGCCGTCGTGCAGCGTGATGCCGCTCCGGTCGAGGTGCGCGGCGAACGAGTGAAGATCGGATTCATTGGCCATTGCCCAACCGGCGTACAGGAATTCGTCTACCTTGCCGGGGTGGACGGCAATTCGATAGTTGACGTCGTCTACTGCGAGCCGGATTGCGCCATCCGGCCCGTCTGGTGACAGTTTCGCGCCCAGAAGTCCGGTTCCGTACTTTCTCCAGTCCTGAGCCCTGGGTGACGCGACTCCGATATACGACAGTTCCTGGATCACGATGATCTCCCTCGAATGCACTTGATGGTTGCTGTTCCCAAAATATAAGCAGTGTGACCAATGATTGGCAAGTCAATCGTTGGTTTTGCCAAGCAATTTGGGAGTGGCAGCCGCCAGTGATGCTGAAATCAGGAAACGGGGGCCATAGTCCCTGGTGACGCATCCAACCCTCGGCTTCCGAACAGGTCCGATACCCTGGTTCATCGTGACCGCTGCAAATTCAGAGACCGCCCGTGCCCAGTACGACCTGATCGTCGTCGGTTCGGGATTCTTCGGGCTGACCATCGCCGAGCGTGCCGCTACCCAGCTGGGTAAGCGCGTGCTGGTGTTGGATCGCCGTCACCACCTGGGGGGGAACGCATACTCGGAGGCAGAGCCGGAGACCGGCATCGAGGTCCACAAGTACGGTGCCCACCTGTTCCACACCTCCAACAAGAAGGTCTGGGACTACGTCACCCAGTTCACTGAGTTCACGAACTACCAGCACCGCGTCTTCGCGCTGCACAAGGGGCAGGCGTACCAGTTCCCGCTGGGACTCGGTCTCGTGTCGCAGTTCTTCGGTCGGTACTTCACTCCCGAAGAAGCACGCGCCCTCATCGCCGAGCAGTCCAGCGAGATCGATTCGAAGGACGCCTCCAATCTCGAAGAGAAGGCGATCTCCCTGATCGGGCGCCCGCTCTACGAAGCGTTCGTGCGTGACTACACGGCTAAGCAGTGGCAGACCGACCCCACCGAGCTGCCCGCGGCGAATATCGCCCGCCTGCCGGTCCGCTACAACTTCGACAATCGCTACTTCAACGACACGTACGAGGGCCTGCCCGTCGACGGATATACGGCGTGGCTCGAGAACATGGCGAAGGATCCGAAGATCGAGGTCCGCCTCGACACCGATTACTTCGACGTCCGCGACGAACTGCGCACCGCCAGCCCCGACGCCCCTGTCATCTACACGGGCCCGCTCGACCGCTACTTCGACTACTCCGAAGGTGCACTGGGATGGCGCACCCTCGATTTCGAGACCGAGGTTCTGCCCACCGGAGACTTCCAGGGCACCCCGGTCATGAACTACAACGACGCCGACGTGCCGTTCACCCGTATCCACGAGTTCCGTCACTTCCATCCGGAGCGCGAGTACCCGACCGACAAGACCGTCATCATGCGTGAGTTCTCACGTGCCGCGGAGGCGAAGGACGAGCCGTACTACCCGATCAACACTCCAGAGGATCGCGAGAAGCTCTCCGCGTACCGCTCACGCGCCAAGAAGGAGACCGCGGAGAACAAGGTCCTCTTCGGTGGGCGTCTCGGCACCTACCAGTACCTGGACATGCACATGGCGATCGCCAGCGCGCTGACGATGTTCGAGAACACCCTGCGCCCGCATCTCGAAACGGGTGCGGAATTGGCAGGGGAGAGCGAATGAACGCACGTCATCTACTCGAAGGCGAAGATGCCGTCAGCGGCGACGAGGTGACCTACCTCGGCAAGTCCCTGCTTCAGCGGATCATCCTGCCCCGCGCCGGTGAGCCGCTCGACGTCCGCACGTTGTACTTGGAAGAGTCCTGGTCCAACAGTCGGCGGGCGCACTCGACCTCGCGCACGTCGGTAGCGCTCGGCGCCGAGACCGAGGTCTCGTTCGCCACGTACTTCAACGCGTTCCCCGCCAGCTACTGGCGTCGATGGTCCATCCTGAAATCGGTGGTCCTTCGTCTCGAGCTGTCCGGCCACGGCCGCGTCGACATCTACCGTTCCAAGGCGGATTCCTCGCGAATTCACGTGGAAGGCAAGGAATTTGCCGACGGCGATGCCGCGGTCGAGTTCGAGGTGGAACTGGCGCCGTTCGAGGACGGTGGCTGGATCTGGTTCGACATCACCACCGATACGGCAGTGGTCGTCGAGAGCGGCGGCTGGTACGCACCCGTCGAGGCTCCCGGCGAAGCGACTGTCGCCGTTGGTATTCCGACGTTCAACCGTCCGACCGACGCGGTCAAGGCGCTTGCTGCACTGGCTTCGGATCCGCTGGTGTCGGACGTGATCAAGGCCGTCATCATGCCGGATCAGGGCACCCGCAAGGTGCGTGACGAACCCGGATTCGCCGAAGCTGCTGCAGCGCTCGGTGATCGGCTCGCCATTCACGATCAGGGCAACCTCGGCGGCTCGGGCGGATACAGCCGAATCATGTACGAGGCACTCAAGACGACGCAGTGCCAGCACATCCTGTTCATGGACGACGACATCGAGATCGAACCGGACTCGATTCTGCGTGCGCTTTCGTTCTCGCGTTTCGCGAAGTCGCCGATGCTGGTGGGTGGGCAGATGCTCAACCTGCAGGAACGAAGCCACCTCCACGTGATGGGTGAAGTGGTCGACCGCGGCATCTTCATGTGGACCGCGGCACCGAACGTCGAATACGACCACGATTTCTCGAAGAAGCCGCTGCGCGAATCGAAACTCCTGCACCGCCGCATCGACGTCGACTTCAACGGCTGGTGGATGTGCATGATCCCGCGCCAGGTCGCCGAAGAAATCAAGCAGCCGCTACCGCTTTTCATCAAGTGGGACGACTGCGAATACGGTTTGCGCGCAAAGAAAGCCGGATACCCGACCGTCACACTTCCGGGTGCCGCGATCTGGCACATGGCGTGGAGCGACAAGGACGACGCCATCGACTGGCAGGCGTACTTCCACCTCCGTAACCGTCTGGTGGTGGCCGCGCTCCACATGCCGGGCAACGGCCGTGGCCTCGTGGTCAACACGGTGAAGGCAACGCTCAAGCACCTGCTGTGCCTCGAGTACTCCACCGTCGCGATCCAGAACAAGGCCATCGCGGACTTCCTCGCCGGACCCGAGCACGTCGCGAACATGCTGCCGACGGCACTCGGTGAGGTCCACGCCCAGCGCAAGGAATTCTCCGACGCGGTCGTACTGCCGTCGTCGACTGCGTTGCCGCTGCCCTCCGGTGCGGATGTCGGAGACGTGAGCCTGCCGCTGTCGACCGTCGCGAAGATCACCCGGGTCCTCAGGGCCGGAGTGCACAACGTGAAGCCGGCCAAGCCGGAACACCTCGAGCGCCCTCAGCTCAACGTTCCGACCATCGACGCCCGTTGGTTCCTGCTCTCGCAGGTCGACGGCGTCACCGTCACCACGGCCGACGGTCGCGGCGTCGTCTACCGCAAGCGAAACCCGAAACTCGCGCTCGAACTGCTCAAGGAAGCAACACGGTTGCGCCGCGAACTCGCCGCCCGTTTCCCCGAGCTCAAGAAGCAGTACCAGGACGCCGTTCCTTCACTGACCAGCACGGAAAGGTGGGAACGTGTCTTCGGCATCTCCTGAAGTACAGATTCTGGCCGGGATTCAGTCGACCGTCGGGCAGCTGCCGGGAGCCGTCAAGGTCGCCCGCGGTATGTCTCACTTCGGTGAGCACTCCCTCGGGTGGATCGCGATCGCTGCCGTCGGAGCTGCTGTGGACAAGCCGCGTCGACGGGAATGGGCCGGAGCGGCCGTCGGAGCATTCGGTGCACACGCCGCCTCCGTGGTGATCAAACGAGTGGTCAGGCGCAAGCGACCTTCCGATCCTTCGGTGCAGGTCAACGTCTCGACACCGAGCAAGCTCAGCTTCCCGTCATCACACGCGACGTCGACGACGGCGGCGGCTGTGCTGATCGGTCGGCTCACCGGGCTACCCTTACCGGCGTTGCTGGTGCCCCCGATGATGCTTTCGCGTCTGGTCCTGGGAGTTCACTACCCGACCGACGTACTCGCCGGAGCGGCACTGGGAGCCGCATCCGCGGCGGTAGTTCGCCGGGTCGAAGAAGCCAGAGCCGAACAGAAATGTGGAGATAAATGAGCGAGGAACCGGCTACGGTCAGCGGACCCCCGAAGTCCCTGCCCGCCGGCATCGTCAAGGCGCTTCGCCCACGTCAGTGGGTCAAGAACGTCCTTGTGCTGGCAGCGCCCATCGCGGCCGGAACCGCCACCGAAGCCGACGTGCTGTTGCCCGTCGCGCTGGCGTTCGTCGTGTTCTGTATGGCGGCATCAGGCATCTATCTCGTCAACGACGCGATGGATGTCGAAGCCGACCGTGCTCACCCCACGAAGCGATTCCGTCCCATCGCGGCCGGCGTTCTACCCGTCAACATCGCCTACGGCATGGCAGTCGTGCTGCTTGCCGGTGCGATCGGGCTGTCCTTCCTGGCCAACTGGCAACTCGCCGTGGTCATGGGCGTGTACATCGTCATCCAGCTCGCCTACTGCTTCGGTCTCAAGCATCAGGCCGTCATCGACATCTGCATCGTCTCGTCCGGCTTCCTGCTTCGAGCGATCGCCGGTGGCGTTGCCGCCGAGATCGATCTCTCGCAGTGGTTCCTGCTGATGATGGCGTTCGGCTCACTCTTCATGGCGGCAGGCAAGCGCTACGCCGAATTGCAGTTGGCCGAGAAGACCGGCGCCAAGATCCGTAAGTCCCTCGAGAGCTACACGATGACGTACCTGCGTTTCGTGTGGACGATGGCAGCGACGACGCTGGTCCTCTGCTACGGACTGTGGGCGTTCCAACAGGACGCCATCAAGGGCACCAACTGGTACGCCATCTCGATGGTGCCGTTCACCATCGCGGTGCTGCGATACGCGGTGGACGTCGACGGCGGCGAAGCCGGAGAGCCTGAGGAGATCGCGCTCGGTGACCGGGTGCTGCAACTCCTCGCGATTGCGTGGATCGGAGTAGTGGGTGTCGCTGTCTACCTCGTCTGAGCCACGCACCGAGGCCGACCCGCACGTCGACACTGCGGCGAATCGCACCACCCTCAGTCGAGGAGTTTTTCTCGGCGGGGTGGTGCTTGCTGCTGCCCTCATGTTCTGGGGTGCGTGGGAGCGTCGCTGGATCGCCGACGACGGACTCATCGTCTTGCGAACCGTCCGCAACCTGCTTGCGGGGAACGGCCCGGTCTTCAACGCGGGTGAGCGTGTCGAGGCGAACACGAGTACCGCGTGGACGTACATCGTCTACGCGTTCAGTTGGCTCACGCAGATCCGTCTCGAATACGTTGTTCTGACGATCGCGCTCGTACTCTCGACTGCTGCCGTCGTGTTGGCGATGCTCGGCACCGGTCGTCTGTACCGCGGCGTTCGGCCGTCGGCGGGCGGAACGATCCTGCTGGTACCGGCAGGTGTTCTCGTCTACATCGCGGTTCCGCCTGCGCGAGATTTCGCCACTTCCGGGCTCGAGACATGCTTGGTGATCTTCTGGATCGCGCTCCTGTGGGTACTGCTCGTTCGGTGGGCGCAGGCGTCGACGCCGTCCACGGCGTCGATCCTGACTCTCTCGTTCGTGGCCGGACTCGGACCACTGGTTCGACCCGAGATGGCGATTCCCGGTGCTGCCGCGTTGATGATGATCGTTCTCTCCGCAGGCCTGACCTGGAAGATTCGCACACTGATCGTCGTCGTCGCCGGACTTGTCCCGGTGGGCTATCAGATCTGGCGAATGGGCTATTACGCCTTGCCGTACCCGAACACCGCGGTGTCGAAGGACGCCGGTGGCGCGAAGTGGGCGCAGGGTTTTGCGTACCTGTGGAACCTGGTCGGGCCGTACCTGCTCTGGTTGCCGTTGCTGTTCCTGCTCATCGGTGCGCTGCTGCTCGTGTGGCGAAGCCGAGCGGACACACCTACCGCTACCGCAGATCAACCCGCACGCCCGCTGTGGCAGCGCTTTCAGCAGTTTCTGCGCACGCCGCGGGCGATTGTCACCTTCATTCTCGGCAGTGGGCTGATCCTCGGGATCTACTCTCTGCGCGTCGGCGGCGACTTCATGCACGGCCGCGTCCTGTTGCCGGTGCTGTTCTGCCTGCTCATCCCGGTGGCGGTCATTCCGTTGCGGGTGCCGGCGCGGGCAGCGTTCGGAAGTAATCGCGACACCGCGATCTTCGGAGTCTCGGCGGTGCTGTGGATCGGCACGATCATCTGGGCCTTCTTCGCCGCGAACACGACGGGTATGCCCGAAGGATCCGTGGTGGGTCGCTCGGGAATCGTCGACGAGCGAGCGTTCTACGCACTCAACACCGGTCACAAGCATCCGATCCTGGCCGAGGACTACCTCGACTATCCGCGAATGCGTGCCATGGTCGAGACCATCGCGCGGACTCCGGAGGGTGGGCTGCTGCTGCCGTCCGCGAGCTACGACTCCTGGTTCGTCGTCCCACCACCCGGACCGATCGAAGAGCCGGCCGAGCACGTCGTCTTCTTCCTCAACCTCGGAATGACGAGCATGAACGTCGGCCTCGACGTTCGGGTGCTCGATCAGATGGGGCTGGCGTATCCCCTGGCAGCTCACACCGAGCGACTCGAGGACGGCCGGATCGGGCACGACAAGAATCTCTATCCGGATTGGGTGGTCGCGGACACGGGAATGATCGACGTTCGACCGTGGCTGCCGTTCTTCCTCGACGAAGACTGGGTTGCGGACGCAAAGCTGGCCATCACCTGCCCGGAAACTCAGGAGCTGCTCACGTCGTACCGCTCCGAGCTGACCTGGGCCAGATTCAAACAGAACTTCCAGCAGGCATTCGACTTCGCGAAGTACCGATTCGACCGGGTTCCGGCCTACGAATTGGAACGCTGCGGTCTCGTTCCACCGGAGTCACCCAGGTGATGTGATCAGCATCACCGACTGTTGAGGGTTTGAATATTTCGATTCAGTAACACCGAATTGATTGGCCACGATGTACTCGAAGACGATTCACCTAACCTGAATCACCCCCGAGGGGTGATGACGGTGTTGCTCGCGGATTGGGACGTAACGGTCCACCTATTTGTCACAGCTGAACCTGTGACATAAAGTCCAGCGAGCGCAGTGTGACTTGGAAGAGGTCCGCTGCCGACCCGAACTCGTTCGGGCTGGCAGAAAAGCCTGTTCCCCGACGGAATCCGCCGGAACCACTCCACCGAGTGGGTTCCGCAGACGAAGAGAGAGAGCAGTATCCATGCGTTTTGCCAGAAAGAGGCTGACCCAGCGCCTCAAGCACCGAGCGTTGGCCATCGGTGCCGCAGCACTTGTGCTCCCCCTTGCTGCAGGAGTTGCCGGTAGTGCTGTCGCCTCTGCTGCGCCTGCGCACACTGCCCCCAGCCACACCGCCCCCTCCGGCGGATACGACGAGCTGTGGGTGCCCTCCTCGATGGGCAACATCAAGGTCCAGGTCCAGTGGGCCGCTCGCGGCGGAAACGCTGCCCTTTACCTCCTCGACGGCCTGCGTGCGCGTAACGACGCCAACGCGTGGAGCTTCGAGACCAATGCGATGGACCAGTACCGCAACGACAACATCACCCTCGTGATGCCCGTCGGCGGCGAGTCCAGCTTCTACAGCGACTGGTATGCACCGTCGAACTTCAACGGCCAGCAGATCACGTACAAGTGGGAAACCTTCCTCACCGAAGAACTGCCCAACTTCCTCGCGAACTACGGCGTCTCGCCCACCAACAACGCGGTCCTCGGCCTCTCGATGGGTGGCAGCGCTGCTCTGACGCTGGCTGCTTACCACCGTGACCAGTTCAAGTTCGCCGGCTCGCTGTCGGGCTACCTGAACATCTCGGCTCCGGGCATGCGCGAGGCAATCCGCGTCGCAATGCTCGATGCCGGTCGCTTCAACGTCGACTCCATGTGGGGACCGCCGTGGAGCCCGTCCTGGCTGCGCAACGACCCGTTCGTCTTCGCACCGCGTCTGCAGGGCCTGTCGATGTACATCTCGTCGGCAAGCGGCCTGCCCGGTGAATACGACCACCCGCGCGCACCGATCGATTACTACAACACGGCTAACGGCATGGGCCTCGAGGCTCTCGCCCTGGTCAACACTCGTGCATTCCAGATCCGCATGAACTCGCTGGGTATCCCGGCCACCTACAGCTTCCCGTCCAACGGCACGCACTCGTGGCCGTACTGGTCGGCAGAGCTGTGGAAGGCTCGCGGCCAGATCCTCGACACCATGAACGCTTGGTGATCGTGCGCGATCCCGTGACCTAGTCACTTCACCAGTGCCGTTCCGGACTCCTCGAAGGAGAACCGGGACGGCACTTGTGTATTCAGGTGCTGCACAAGCGCCCGATGTCAGTAACAATTGCACCACCAGTAACAGCGCGGCTACCCCAAGCGGGGATCGTTTGCGTGTAGAAATAGTTTCAACGGGGGTCTGGCTGCTCAGGCGGCCACACGATCGACGCGCGGACCGAACGTAAGGAAAGAGAGTGAGCTCATGCGAGTAGGCCTTGCCACGGAGGACCGTCGCCGGTCCCGGGCAACCTTCCGGACAAAGGTCGTCGGCGCACTGGCAGCGATGCTGGTTCTGCCGATCGCCGCGGGCTTGACGACGGCCGGAACCGCGGCAGCCGCGCCGGCACCTGCTCAGGCCGCACCGGCCGCCACCCAGAACCCCACCGGAGCAGCGGTCACGAAGGTCGACTGGCTCAGCGAGCGTCGCGTCGCGCTGTGGGTGAACTCTCCCGCGATGGGCACCCCGATTCAGGTGCAGATCCTCTTGGCCCGCGATTGGAACGTCAATCCGTCGGCCAGCTTCCCCTCGGTCTGGATGCTCGACGGTCTTCGCGCGACCGACAACGAGAACGCCTGGACCTACGAGACCGACGCCGAGTCCTTCTACGCGGACAAGAACGTCAACGTCATCCTCCCGGTCGGCGGTCAGTCCAGCTTCTACTCCGACTGGCTCCAGCCCGACAACGGCAAGAACTACCAGTGGGAGACGTTCCTGACCAAGGAACTGCCCCCCATCCTCGAAAAGGACTGGCGGACCACGCAGACACGCGGTGTCGTCGGTCTGTCGATGGGCGGCACGTCCGCCATGTTCCTCACGGCGCGCAACCCCGGCTTCTTCAAGTTCGCCGCTTCGCTCTCCGGCATCCTCACCACCACCTCGCTCGGCATGCCTCAGGCAATCCAGTTCGCGATGACCGACGCCGGTGGATACAACTCCGCCGCGATGTGGGGACCGCCGTCCAACCCGCAGTGGGCTGCACACGATCCGTACGCGCTCGCCGAGAAGCTCAAGGGCGTCAGCCTGTACGTCTCGAGTGGTAGCGGTACGACCGGCCCGTACGACCAGCCGTCGGGAATTCCCGGCGTGAGCACCAACTACGCAGGCATGGGCCTCGAGATCCTCGCTCGCCTGACCTCGCAGACCTTCGCGACCAAGCTCAACCAGCTCGGAATCCCCGCGCAGGTCAACTACCGCCCGTCCGGAACCCACTCGTGGCCGTACTGGCAGTTCGAGCTTCATCAGCTGTGGCCGCAGTTGGCCAACACCATCGGCGTCGAGGTCGAGAAGCCGGCTTGCGGCACTTCGGGTGAGATCGGTGCGACGGCCGCAGCTAACGGCTGGATCGGTGACTGCATCACCCCCGAGTACAGCGTCGCGGGTGGCCTGGCACAGGACTTCCGCAACGGTCGCATCTACTTCACCAGTGGAACGGGCGCCCAGCCCGTCGCCGGTCGTATCGCCGGCGCGTACATGAACACCGGAGCAGCGGCCGGCCCGCTCGGCTTCCCGCGTACCCCCGAACTCGGTACCCCCGACGGACGCGGACGCTTCAACCACTTCCAGAACGGCTCCATCTACTGGACCCCGCAGACCGGCGCTCACCCCGTCAGCGGTGACATCCTCGCCGAGTGGTCCGCACAGGGTTGGGAAGGTGGCCCGCTCGGCTACCCGACTGCCGACGAGATCGCGACCCCCGGCAAGCCGGGCAAGGTCCAGGGATTCGAGATCGGCGCAATGTACAGCAGCGCCAATGGAACTCACGCGGTTCTCGGAATGATCATGGGCAAGTACGGCGAACTCGGCTGGGAAAACGGCTGGCTCGGATTCCCGAAGTCGAACGAGGTTCCGATCAAGGACAACGGACGCTTCACCGAGTTCGAGGGCGGCAACATCTACTGGAGCCCCGGCACCGGTGCATGGTCCGTCGAGAACGGTCCGCTGTTCGACGGTTGGAAGAGCGTCGGATACGAAGGTGGACGACTCGGATTCCCGATCAGTGACAAGTTCGACATTCCCGGTGGTGTCCAGCAGAACTTCCAGTTCGGCTACATCACGGTGATCGGTGACAAGACAGAAGTTCACTAACTCACAGTGGTGCACGACGGGCGGGCCCGATCACGGATCGGTGCCCGCCCGCGTGCGTTGCGTAACCTGTTGATGGACTTTCGACTGAAGGCAAGGACGGACATTGATGTCGCTTTTCTCGGGTAACCGAAACACTTGTGCACGCGCGATCGCGGTCGGCGCCCTGGCGCTCGCCACCGGTGGCGCGCTTGTCGCGTGCGGTAGTGACGACTCCACTGCAACCTCCAATCCGGTCACCACGACGTCCGCGGCGGCTTCGTCCTCGAGCGGTTCGGCATCTGCGTCCGCCTCTGCGACCACGACGGCGTCGGCTGCGCCCACCAGTCCGGGAGCCGCGGCCACCGCGCCGCCGGAGCAGCCGCAGAGCATCGAGGGCTTCCCGGGTCCCACAGTCGTCGAGGTCAGTCCCGAGGCACAGAAGTTCCTCGACGGACTGAAGGCGAAGGGCATCACCCCAGCCGGTGACGGAAGCATCGCCGTCAACACGGCCAATTACATCTGCGCTGCCGGTCCTCAGACCGACGACGAGGTCCTGACCTTCGTGACCGCCTTCGTCGGCCAGGAAGCGTCGGCGGAAGGCAAGCAGATCACTCCCGAGCAGGCAGGTGCGAACGCTCAGATCTACATCGACGTCGCCAACGCCACCTACTGCAAGTAGGCGCGGGTCATGGCGAGGTCTGGAAAGCGTCGTGGGTGCCTGATCCCGCTGCTGATCATTCTTGTGGTCGCAGCGGTCGTGATCGGCGGTTGGTACATCCTGGCCGGGCGGGTGCCTTCGCCGACTCCGATCCCGCCGAGCCCGGAGCCTCCGGTGTCTCAGCCGGCCAGTTGCCCCGATGTCCAGGTAGTAGCCATACCGGGTACGTGGGAGTCGAGCGCTACCGACGACCCGTACAACCCGACGGCCAATCCGGCGTCGTTGATGCTGAACGTGACCCGTCCTCTGCAGGAGAAGTTCGATACTTCACGGGCCGACGTCTACACCGTTCCGTATGTCGCACAGTTTTCGAATCCGGTTGCGATCCCGCCGGACGGACAGCAGTCCTACAACAACAGTCGGGCCGCGGGAACTGCTGCCACTAACGACTTTCTGATGAAGCGGCACGCCGAGTGCCCGCTCACGAGTTACGTCCTGACCGGATTTTCCCAGGGCGCGGTGATCGCGGGTGACGTCGCCGCGAGTATCGGCGACGGTACCGGCGCGGTGCCTGCCGATCTGGTTCTGGGCGTCGGCTTGATCGCCGACGGTCGGCGCGATCCGGCGTTCGGGAACACCGTTGGCCCGAGCGTTGCCGGTGTCGGCGCCGAGCTGTCGCTGAACGGGCTGAAGCTGCCCGGTCTCACGATGACCGGCCCGAGGCCCGGCGGGTTCGGTGACCTCAACGATCGGACCTATCAGATCTGCGCGCCGAGCGACGGTATCTGCGACGCGCCGGCAGCCGCTCTCAACCCGACCAACTGGCTGAGTTCGGCGCCGCGACTGCTCGAGTACTACAACAACCCTGTGCACGCGATGTACAACTCCTTCCAAGTCGATCCGAACGGCACGACGGCCACCCAATGGATGGCACAGTGGGCTGCGGAGAAGATCGACGCTGCACCGACGCCGCCCCACAGTTGAGTCACCGCCGCACTGTTGATTCGTCACAATCGGGCGTCTCGGGAGTTCGCTCGCGGGTAATCTGCTCGTTTGGTCCCGGTAGAGTGCTGCACGGTCCGGGGGCTTCCTCTACAGTGCTGTCACGTAAGTGACTGGCGAGTAGGTTCGATTTGTCCGAGTTTGTAGTTCGAGTACGACGTACGTGTCCATCACAGGAGATCGATATATGAGTTCCACCCACGGCAGCGATGCCCTACGCAAATTTCGGTTTGCGGCCGGTGGCGAGGGCAACGCCGAAGAGGGTGGTGCGCGACGCTTCGTCAAGCTCGCGCAGAAGGCCGAGGAACTCGGCTACGACTCGTTCATGATTCCGGATCACCTGGGTAATCAGGTCGGCCCGATCGCCGCTCTCGGAGCGCTCGCGGTGGCCACCGACAAGATTCGTCTCGGCACCGCCGTGTTGGCCAACGGCTTCCGTCATCCTGCTGTGCTCGCGAAGGACGCGGCGACTATCGACGTGCTGTCCGGTGGTCGACTCGAACTCGGTATCGGTGCGGGCTGGATGAAGGAAGAGTTCGACAAGGGCGGCATCGCCTACGAAAGTCCGGGCGTTCGCATCGAGAAGCTCGAGGAGTCTCTGCAGATTCTCGACGTTCTTCTGCGCGGGCAGGAATGCACTTTCGAAGGCAAGCACTATCAGGTGCGCGGCCTCAAGGGCAGCCCGCGACCGCGGCAGGGCCCGCGGCCACCGATCATCGTGGGCGGCGGAGGCCCGAAGATGCTTGCTCTCGCGGCGAAGTACGCGGACATCATCTCGGTCGCCACACCGACCAACCGTGACGGGCGGCTTCTGCTCTCCGGAATCACGATGGAAAAGACCATCGAACGTGTCGAGCGGATCCGCGAAGCTGCCGGCGAGCGTTTCGATGAGATCGAACTCAACTGGACCATCACCATGATCATGATCACCGACGATCGAGAGCAGGCTGCCGAAATGGCAATCGCCGCTCTGGACCAAGGTTTTCCGCCGAACATCGAAGTGGATCGTAAGCTGAGCGTGGAGGAGCTGTTGAACTCTCCATACCTGGCTGTGGGCACTTTCGAGGAAATCGCAGACCAGATTCGACTGGTCCGCGAGAAGACGTCGATGTCGTACGTCGGGGTCTTCCCGACGCAGATGGAAGCGTTCGCCCCGATCATCCCGTTACTGGCGGGCGAGTAGGCCGGAGAATACGGACGATGCGAATCTGTAACATATCGATGGTTTGGGATCGATGAAGTGATTCAGGTGAGTTGCGCACAAAGTGCGATTCGATTGATCGAAGATGGACCCGAGAGAGCGAAGGAAGTCTGGGGCGCAGGCATGAAAGACAGTGCTTGTGTGATCGCTTCGGAGGAGATGGAATGAACGCGCTGTTCGATGGCTTTCTCGACGAGAAGGGCCAGATCCGCCTGCAACCAGGCTTCACGCTGGTCGACTACGTCGAGCAACACTCGCGTGTCAACGCGGACGAGCTCGCGTATCGGTACATCGACTACTCACGCGAGCGTGACGGTGAAGCCCTGGAGCTGACCTGGGAGCAGTTCGGTGTGCGTCTGCGCGCTGTTGCAGCCCGTCTGCAGCAGGTCACCAAGCGTGGCGACCGTGTCGCGATTCTTGCTCCGCAGGGACTCGACTACGTCATTTCGTTCTTCGCGGCCATTCAGGCCGGTTCCATCGCGGTGCCGCTCTTCGATCCGGACGAGCCCGGTCACACCGACCGTCTTCACGCTGTTCTCGGTGACTGCAAGCCGACTGCGATTCTGACTGCCGCATCGTCGGCAGCCGGTGTTCGACAGTTGTTCCGCTCGCTTCCCGCTGCCGAGCGTCCGCGCATCATCGCCGTCGACGCGATTCCCGACACCGTCGGTGAAACGTGGGTTCGTCCCGACATCGAACTCGACGACATCGCGTACCTGCAGTACACCTCGGGTTCGACCCGAGTTCCCGCCGGCGTGGAGATCACCCATCGTGCTGTCGGAACGAACGCGCTCCAGATGGTCGACTCCATCGAACTCAACGAGGACTCACGCGGCGTCACATGGCTGCCGCTGTTCCACGACATGGGCCTGCTGACGGTCATCCTGCCTGCTCTGGGCGGCAAGTACATCACCATCATGAGCCCGCGCGCTTTCGTGCAGCGGCCGTACCGGTGGATCAAGGAACTTGCTGCGGTTTCCGACGGCGCCGGCACCTTTGCTGCCGCTCCCAACTTCGCTTTCGAGCACGCTGCCGCGCGTGGCCTGCCGAAGGACGGCGAGACCCTGGACCTGAGCAACGTCATCGGACTGATCAACGGCAGTGAGCCGGTCACGACGTCGTCGATGCGCAAGTTCAACGACGCTTTTGCTCAGTACGGTCTGCCCAAGACTGCGATCAAGCCGTCGTACGGCATGGCTGAGGCGACGCTCTTCGTCTCCTCGACCAAGCATTCCGACGAGGCCAAGGTCATCTACGTCGACCGCACGGAACTCAACAAGGGACGCATGGTCATCGTCGACCAGTACTCCGAGAACGCAATCGCGCAGGTCTCCTGTGGGTACGTCTCGCGCAGTCAGTGGGCGGCGATCGTCGATCCCGAGACGCTGACCGAGGTCCCCGACAATCACGTCGGCGAGATCTGGTTGCACGGCGAGAACATCGGTATCGGCTACTGGGGTCGCCCCGACGAGACGGCGGAGACCTTCCACAACAAGCTGGACAATCGGTTGAGCGAAGACAGCCACACCGAGGGCACGCCGGCGGATGCCAACTGGATGCGTACCGGCGACTTCGGCGTCTACGTCGACGGCGAGCTGTACATCACCGGGCGCGTCAAGGACCTCGTGATCGTCGACGGTCGCAATCATTACCCGCAGGACCTCGAGGCTTCGGCTCAGGAAGCCAGCCCGGCTCTGCGCCCCGGCTTCATCGCTGCGTTTGCCGTACCGGCCAACCAGCTGCCGTCCGTCGTGTTCTCCAACACGCACTCGGGTCTGAAGTTCGACGACGACGATTCCTCGGAGCAGTTGGTCATCGTGGCCGAGCGTGCTCCCGGCGCAGGCAAGGCCGATCCGCAGCCGATCGCGGACACCGTGCGTGCGGCGATTTCTTCCCGTCACGGTGTTACGGCCCGAGACATCCTGCTCGTCCCCGCGGGTTCGATTCCGCGTACGTCCAGCGGCAAGATCGCTCGCCGCGCGTGTAAGGCGAGCTATATCGAGGGAACGTTGCGAGGCGGCTATCAGCAGACCGCATTCCCCGATAGCGTTTGAGGAGCAGTCCCTTCATGATCGGTGGCTTGGTGAGTTGATGGTTGAACAAGATGGTGCGCAGAGCAAAGACGTTGTGAGCGAGATGAGTGTCGCGCAGCTGCGTGAGTGGCTTCGCAATTGGATCGCCAACGCGACCGGTCAGCCGGCGGGTTCGATCACGGACGATCGCCCGATGGAAGAGTTCGGGCTCGCCTCGCGGGACGCAGTCGCTCTGAGCGGAGACATCGAGGATCTGCTCGGCGTCACGCTGACCGCCACGGTTGCCTATCAACACCCCACCATCGCTTCGCTGGCTACTCGGATCATCGAAGGTGAGCCCGAGGCGCCGCAGGAGACCGTCGACGCCTCGTACTACGTCTCAGGCGGCACGACGGACGCTCACGACATCGCCATCGTCGGACTGTCCACACGATTCCCCGGTGCCGGGCACACGCCTTCGGACATGTGGGAAATGCTGGCGGACGGACGCGACGGCATCAGCGACCTCCCCGAGGACCGCTGGGCCGAGTTCATGTCGGATCCCGCCATCAAGGCCGCGGTCGAGAACGCGAACACCAAGGGCGGGTACCTCGACGACGTCAAGGGCTTCGACGCCGAGTTCTTCGCGATGTCTCCGCTCGAGGTCGTCAACGTCGATCCGCAGCAGCGCCTCGCACTCGAACTCGCGTGGGAAGCACTCGAGCACGCTCGCATTCCGGCCAGTGGGCTCAAGGGCAAGCAGGTCGGTGTTTTCATCGGCAGTTCCGCCAACGACTACCAGTTGCTCGCGGTCAGTGATCCGACGACGGCGCATCCGTACGCGTTGACCGGAACGTCGACGGCGATCGTCGCGAACCGGGTCTCGTACTTCTTCGACTTCCGTGGACCGTCCATCGCTCTGGACACCGCGTGTTCGTCTTCGCTGGTTGCCGTTCACGAGGCTGTGCGCTCGCTGCGCAGCGGTGACTCCAACATCGCGCTGGCCGGTGGCGTCAACATGCTGCTGGCCCCTCCCGGAACCCTCGGTTTCGATCAGACCGGGATGCTTGCTCCCGACGGAAAACTGCGTGCCTTCTCCGCTCAGGCTCAGGGCATCGTTCGCAGTGAGGGCGGCGGACTCGTCGTGCTCAAGCGTCTCGAAGACGCCGAGCGTGACGGAGATTCCATCCTCGCGGTGATCGCCGGATCCGCGGTCAACCAGGACGGCCGTTCCAACGGTCTGCTCGCACCCAATCCCGATGCCCAGGCCGACGTGTTGCGTTTCGCGTACCGCGACGCCGGAATCTTGCCGACCACCGTCGACTACATCGAGGCGCACGGAACGGGTACCGATCTCGGTGATCCCATCGAGGCCGACGCGCTCAGTCGTGTCGTCGGTCGTGGTCGTGACGAAGACAAGCCGGCTCTGCTCGGTAGTGCGAAGACCAACTTCGGGCACCTGGAAGCAGCTGCGGGCGCCGCCGGCCTGATCAAGGTCGTTCTGGCGATGCAGGAAAACAAGATTCCCGCGACGATCAACTACCTGGGCCCGAACCCGCACATCGACTTCGAGAAGTCGCACCTGCAGGTGACGCCCGAGGCCACCGACTGGCCGCGCTACACCGGCAAGGCTGTCGCCGGTGTCTCCGGTTTCGGTTTCGGTGGAACCAACGCGCACGTCGTGGTCAAGGAGTACGTACCTGCCGACGCGGTAGTCGATGAACCGGTTGTGGATGCCCCGGTGGTCGACGAACCGGCAGCAGAGAACGAGAGCACCGTTGTGCTGGCCGTGTCCGGCGCGCTGCCGTCGCGTCGTCGCCGCGCAGCCGCTGATCTGGCCGACTGGCTCGAAACCGAAGAGGGAAGCAAGACGCCCCTCGCCGACGTCGCCCGCACACTCGCGCGTCGCAACCACGGACGCTCGCGCGCCGCTGTTCTGGCGAAGACGCGCTCCGAGGCCATCAGCTCGCTGCGCGCCGTCGCCGCAGGCAAGCCTGCTCAAGGAGTCTTCTCCGCCGACTCGCCGTCGCCCAAGGGCGCGGTGTGGGTGTTCTCGGGCTTCGGCTCGCAGCACCGCAAGATGGCCAAGCAGCTCTACACGGAGAACTCGGCCTTCAAGGCGGCCGTCGACGAGGTCGACGCGCTGATCCAGGACGAGGCCGGTTACTCGATGGTCGAGATGTTCCTCGACGATTCGATCGAGTACAACGTCGAGACCGCGCAGGTGGGAATCTTCACCATCCAGGTCGGTCTGGCCGCGTTGCTGCGTCACCACGGCGCCGAGGCCGAAGCCGTGGTTCCGCACTCGATGGGTGAGGCCGCTGCCGCGTACGTTTCCGGCGGCCTGAACCTGGAAGACGCTGTCCGCGTGATCTGTTCACGTTCACGGCTGATGGGTGAGGCCGAGGGCGCACTTGTCGGTGACGACATCCGTCTGATGGCTCTGCTCGAGTACAGCGCATCCGAGATCGAGGCGCTACTGCCCACGTACCCCAAGCTCGAGGTCTGTGTTTACGCAGCTCCGACGCACACGGTGATCGGTGGACCACAGCCGGACATCGAGGCGATCGTCGCGGCCGCCGAGGCCGACGGCAAGATGGCGCGTGTCCTGCAGACCAAGGGTGCCAGCCACACCTCACAGGTCGATCCGTTGCTCGGCGAGCTTGCCGCGGAGTTGGCCGGTATCGAGCCGACCACGTTGAAGCTCGGCGTCTACTCGTCCGTCGACAAGGACACTTTCTACCGTCCCGGTCACGAGCCGATCCATCAAGAGGCGTACTGGGTCAAGGGTCTTCGCCACAGCGTGTACTTCACCAATGCGGTACGCGGTGCAGTTGCCCACGGCCACACCACTTTTGTCGAGCTTGCACCCAACCCGGTGACGCTGATGTCGGTGGCGGCTACCGCTTTCGATTCGGGCCTGCACGACATGGAGCTCATCCAGACGCTCAAGCGTAAGGAAGACGAGTCCGCGGGTGTTCTTGCCGCTCTCGCGCAGCTGTACGTGCACGGCCATGCCGTGAACCTCGAGTCTCTGCTTCCCGCAGGCGATTTCGCTTCGGTTCCGCGTACCGCATTCCTGCGTAAGCCGTATTGGCTCGACATTCGCGTCAGTGCCGGCGGTTCGGCTCGCGTACCCGGTTCGCACGTCGCTCTGCCCGACGGCCGCCACGTATGGGAGGTCGACGCATCCGCCGTCACCGATCTGGCTGTGCTCGTGAGCGCTGCTGCCGGACAGGTGCTCTCGGATGTCGCTCTCACCGCTGCCGTTCCCCATGGTGAGCTGGCCGGCGCTGCGACCCTGACCACGACACTCAACCCGCATCCGGGTGGAGCGTCGGTGCAGGTGCACGCCCGTGAGGGTGCTACGTTCCGTTTGCTGTTCGACGCCGTCGTCACGTCCGGTGAGCCGCTGCCCGAGCTGGTCGTCAGCGCGCCGGTCAAGACCAGTGCGCCGATGGAATCCCTGGCCGAGGTCGTCGAAGACGCCGGAGACAAGTGGGATCCGAACGGTTCGCAGAGCCTCGACGACCGCCTCAAGATCGTGGTAGCCGAGTCGATGGGGTACTCGCCGGAGGATCTGCCGGCCGAGGTTCCGCTCATCGAACTGGGTCTCGACTCGCTCATGGCGATGCGTATCAAGAACCGCGTCGAGTACGAGTTCGACATTCCGCAGCTCCAGCTCCAGGCAGTCAAGGATGCGAGCCTCAACGAGGTCAACAAGTACCTGCGCTACGCGATCGACAATCGCGAAGAGGTTCAGGCGATGGCCGACAAGCAGGCCGCGGAGAAGTTGGCGGCCGACGCTGCTGACGAGGACGTTGCTCCCGCCGAGGTGGCAGTGGAACTACCTACCACTGCTCCGGTTGCTGCTGCGCCTTCCGATCCTTCTCGAGCCGGAACTGCCGACGACGCAGGCTCGGACGTTCCGCCGCGAGATGCGGCCGAGCGCTTGACGTTTGCGACGTGGGCGGTTGTCACCGGGAAGTCGGCCAAGGGCATCTTCAACGATCTGCCGATCGTCGGTGACGAGGTCGCCGAGAAGCTTGCTGCTCGGCTTTCCGAGCGTGCCGGTGGCGAGATCACTCTCGACGACGTTCTCGACTCCACCACCATCGAAGAGCTTGCGGACGTCGTTCGCCAGTACCTCGAGGACGACGGCAAGATCGACGGACTCGTGCGTACTCTGCGTGCCCGCCCCGAAGGTTCTACTGCCGTACCGGTATTCGTCTTCCATGCTGCCGGTGGTTCGACGGTGACGTACGAGCCTCTGCTCAAGCGCCTGCCCGCCGGCACGCCGATGTACGGATTCGAGCGGGTCGAGGGCTCGATCGAAACCCGCGCTGCTGCTTACGTTCCGCTGCTGCGTGAGATCCAGGGCGACGGGCCGTACGTGCTGTGTGGCTGGTCGTTCGGTGGCGTGATGTCGTATGCGGTCGCGAAGTTGCTGCGCGAGCAGGGCGCCGACGTGCGTGTGGTCGGGCTGCTCGACACCGTCATGGCCGGCGAGGTCGTGCCGGACACCGAGGCGGAACGACGCAAGCGTTGGGAGCGCTACGGCAAGTTCGCCAAGCGCACCTACAACCTGGATGTGCCGCTGCCGCTTGACGTTCTGGCTTCCACCGAAGCCGACGAGGATCAGATCCAGATCTTGATGGACATGATCAAGATGAGCGGCGCCAAGATTCCCGGCGGCATCATCGAGCATCAGCGGACGTCGTGGTTGGACAATCGCGCCATCCAGACGGCCGAGTTCAGCAGTTACGACGGCGACGTCGTGCTCTACATGGCTGACAAGTACCACGACGAGCTGATGACGCTCGAGCCTGCATTCAAGACCCGCAAGGCGGATGGTGGCTGGGGTGACTACGTGAAGAACCTCGAGGTCGTCTACATCGGCGGGGACCACCTGCAGATCGTCGACGAGCCGTACATCGCGAAGGTTGCGGCAGACCTCACCACCAAGCTGGCCCAGATCGAGACAGCTCAGACCAAAGCAGCGGAAACCGGAGTTCAGAAGTGACGACAACCACCGCGGAGAAGCTCGCTGAACTCCGCGAAAAGTTGGAGAAGGCAAAGGAACCCGGCTCGGCTCGGGCCATTGCCAAGCGCGATGCAGCAGGGCACAGCACGCCGCGCCAGCGCATCGACATGTTGCTCGACCCCGGTAGCTTCATCGAGATCGGTGCCCTGGTGAAGATGGCGGGCGAGGGCAACCCGTACAGCGACGGCGTCATGACCGGTCACGGAACCGTCGACGGGCGTCCGGTAGCCGTGTTCGCGCACGATCAGACGGTGTTCGGCGGTGCCGCCGGAGAGATGTTCGGCCGTAAGGTCGCAGCTGTCAACGATTTTGCGCTGAAGGTGGGCTGCCCGGTCGTCGGTATCAACGATTCCGGTGGAGCTCGCATCCAGGACGCCGTTTCCTCGTTGGCCTGGTACGCCAACATGGGTTCACGTCAGGAGCCGTTGTCCGGCCTGTGCCCGCAGATCTCGGTCATCCTCGGTAAATGCGCCGGCGGTGCCGTGTACGCCCCGATCAACACGGACGTCGTGGTCGCGACCGAAGAGTCGTACATGTTCGTCACCGGACCCGACGTCATCAAGTCGGTCACCGGCGAAGAGGTCAGCCTCGAGGACTTGGGTGGAGCCCGCAAGCAGGCGGAGTACGGAAACATCCATCACGTCGCTCCCGACGAGAAGGCTGCCTTCGACTGGGTGCGTGAGTACCTGAGCTTCATGCCGTCGTCGTGCCAGGAGAAGGCGCCGCTGATCAACCCGGGCCTCGAACCCGAGATCACCGAGTCGGATCTCGAACTCAATGCGTTCATGCCGGATGCCGACAACGCCGGCTACGACATGCACGACATCATTCTGCGGATCTTCGACGACGGCACTTTCCACGAAATCGGAGCCCAGGTCGCGCACAACGTGATCACCGGATTCTCCCGCGTCGACGGCCTGCCCGTCGGTGTCGTGGCCAACCAGCCCACGTACCTCAGTGGCGCCCTCGACGCGGACAGCTCCGACAAGGCCGCCCACTTCGTGCGTCTGTGCGACGCTTTCAACATCCCGCTCGTCTTCGTCGTCGACACACCGGGCTTCCTTCCCGGCGTCGATCAGGAAAAGGTCGGCGTCATCAAGCGCGGCGGGCGTTTCCTGTTCTCGTACATCGAAGCCACTGTGCCGAAGGTGACTGTGGTGGTTCGTAAGGCGTACGGCGGCGGTTATGCCGTCATGGGCTGCAAGCAGCTCGGTGCCGACATCAACCTCGCGTGGCCGACCGCTCGTATCGCCGTGATGGGCGCCGAGGGTGCCGTCAACATCATGGGGCGGCGTCAGCTCGCCGAGGCCGGTGAGAATGCACCCGCGGTGCGTGCTCAGCTGATCAACTTCTACAACGAGTTCGTCGCGACGCCGTACATCGCGGCCGAGCGCGGATACATCGACGCGGTGATCGAGCCTTCGCAGACGCGTCTCGAGATCCGTAAGGCTCTGAAGTTGCTCGCGGACAAGACGATCTTCAAGAACCCGCGCAAGCACAACTTGATGCCGCTCTAGTTCTTTTTGTCACCGAGGGCGTCGAACTGGCGGCGTAGCGCTTCTATCGCCGCCAGGACGGCCGGCCTTTCGCTGTCTGTCCGCCAGGCGAGGTAGATGTCTCGGCCGAGCGGCGGAACCGTGTCGAGCATTCGAACACCTTCCGGCGGTACAACTCTCGCCAGACGTGGAATCAATGCGACGGCGAGGCCCTGAGCGACGAATTCGACCTGGGTGGGAAACTCGGCGACCTCGTACTCGATTCGTGGGTCGAACCCCTGCGCGCGCAGGGTCCGGACGGTGAAGGTGTGAAAGTCCGTTCCCCGTGTCCACGTCGCCCAGGCATGCTCGGACAGCTCGCTGAGCGCGACGACCTTGTTCTCCGCCAGCGGATGTGACGTCGGGAGAGCGAGCAGCGCCACGTCGTCGTACACGGGCGTGAAGGAGAGTCCGTCGGGAAGTTCGACGGGCAGAGTGCTCCAACTGTCGACCACCACGACGTCGAGGTCGCGGCGAATCAGTGCGGGGAGCAGTTCTTCGGATTCGCCTTCGTTGAAGGTGATTTCGAGCTGCGGGTGCGCATGCCTGATTTCGGCGATGGCTCGCGGCAGCACCGTCCTGCTGGGGGAGACCAGGGCGCCGATACGTACGCGGCCCGTCACCTCGCTCTGCAGCGACGCGATTTCCGCCTCGGCCTGGGCGAGCGTCGAGAGAACCTCTGCGGTTCGGCGCGCGAGGATTCGGCCCGCTTCGGTAAGTCGTACACCGCGGCCCTGCGGTTCGAGGAGCGGAACACCGACCTCTCGCTCGAGTTTGTTCAACTGCTGCGAAATCCCGGATGGTGTGACATGCAAAGTGCGGGCGGCCGCCGCTACTGATCCGTTCTCGGCGACAGCGTGCAGGGCGCGGAGTCTTTCGAGATTCAACACAGTAGTAATGCTACCGAATATACGGTCTGAACATTTGCTTGTGCTGAATAGTTAGCGGCAGGAACATTGTCGAGTGACCACACTGACCTCCGCGACCGCGCAGACACCGACACCCACCCGAACTCCTCGGGGGCGCATCGACCCTCGATTGCTCGTCGTCGGAGGCGCAGCCGCGATCTCGATCAGTTCGCTCCTCATCAAGTTGGCTGATGTCGGGCCCTCGACGGCCGTCTTCTTCCGTTGCTTCCTGGCCCTGCCGCCGCTGTTGTGGTTGGCGTGGCGGGAGTACCGCCGGGTGGGCAAGCCGAGCCGGCGGGCAGTCGTTCTGCAGGTGCTCGGCGGTCTGCTGCTCGGACTGGATTTCGCGTTGTGGTCGCAGTCGATTCTGATGATCGGCGCGGGGATGGCGAGCGTCGTCGTGAACGTGCAGGTGGTCGTGGTGCCCGCACTGTCCTGGTTGGTATTCGGCAATCGGGTGCCGATGCGGTTCGTCTTCGCCCTGCCGTTCATGTTCACGGGAATCGCCTTGGCGGGCGGCGTGTTCGGGGGCGGGGGAACCGGCGACGACTTGCTGTGGGGAACGGCGCTCTCGCTCGTCTCCGGAATCGCCTACGGCGGCTACATCTTCGTGGTCGGCCGGACGGGCGAGGCGGATCGGGCCGCGAGCCAGGTGCTGATCTCGACGACGTCCGCGGGCATCGCCGGGTCCGTCATCGGATCACTGTGGGGCCGGATCGATTTCGTCCCGGGCTGGGAAGCGTTCGGCTGGCTCGCGGCACTGGCACTGGTCGGCCAGGTGTTCGGCTGGATGCTGATGGGGCACTCGCTCCCTCGGCTTCCCGCCGAGGTGGGCGCGACGCTCCTGCTCATGCAACCGGTACTCGCCGTACTGCTGGCAGTTGTGCTGCTCGGCGAACGGCCAGGCGTTGGGCAACTACTCGGGTGCGTCGTCGTTGTCGGAGCGGTCTCGGCCGTCTCCGTACGTCGCACCCGAGCAGTCACCCGAGTAGGTAGCGCAGGCTAATGCACCCGCATCTCGCCGGGCATCCACATGCCCGAGCGGGTTGCGGTGCCCGTCTCCACCTCTGCCGGAACCGCATTGGGGAAGTACCGGTCGTAGCGCTCGAGTGATCCCCAGTCCCGCGCCCAGTCGTCCTTCAGGTACGTCGGAACCGTCGTCGCACCGGCAAGAACCTCGGTGAATCCGAGCGGGCCACCGTTGTCCGCGGACTGCCAGGTGTCGGTGGAACTGACCGCAAGAGGACGGTCCGGGAGGATGCGGAAGTTCGGCATCTCGGCCACGCCGTTCTGATGTGTGAACGGACGTTGGCACGGGAACTGAAGGCCGACAGCCCAGTCCAGAAGCACCGGCTGCTCGTTGCCGATGTACGAGTTCAGGGACTCGAGCTTGGGCACGCGCGGCGGCGTGAACGCCATCCACTGATCGCCCGTGAGATTGGGATCGAACGCGACCACCCGAACGGCGTCGGCGTCCGGCGCGAGTTCGTCGATCGGGATACGGACGTTGCGCCACGACGGCGCGGGTCCGATGTCTCGCGGCATGTACGAACCCTGAACCTGCACGGTTCCGTCGGGCTGAGTCTTGCCGTACTCGACCAGCAGTGACTGGCCGTACGTGATCGCACCCGTGTTGTCGACGGACCACACACGCCCGGCGACGGACATGACCACCAGCGGTGATTCTTCACTGCGAGTGGGCAATCCGTACCAACTCGAGATGAGGGAAGCAGGTTCCTGCACGCCGGGCTGGTAGCTGCCCATGACCGGTGTCTTCGACGGATCGAGGCCGAAGGGGAGCTTGGCCGTGCTGCCGTTGACGCCGACGTTGCCGGTGCCGCCGCTGGTTCCGGCACCGGAACCGGTGGCGAAGGTGGGACCGACACTCTGGCTGTCGGTATTGCCCATGCCCTGCTTGACTTCGATGTAATCCGCAGTCAGATCGCTGGGAACCCCATTGGGGGAGAAGCCCTTCGAATCAACTCCCGACAACGGATCCTCGGCGTTGAATCCGGGAGCGGTCAGAGGCCGCAGATTCCCGGAATTGACGTCGGTCTCGACCAGAACGTCCTCGGCCATGCCGCAGGTCTTGCCCGCGAGTGCCTCGATGTTGCTTCGGCCCAGCGAGTACGCCGGGTACTGCGACACTGCACCCTTGAGTAGCGAGAGCACCTCGAACAGGACCATCAGACCGGCAATCACGGTGAGGGGAGCGGCCGCGAACTTGCGAATTCGTCTGCCCTTGGCCGTGTTCGGCTTCTCGGGCGGGGCGGCAAATCCCTCACGCAGGTACTGCCAGGCGGCAAAGGCCAAGGCGAGAGCAAAGAGTGCGAGGAACAGGGTGTTGGATTCACGGCCGTCGTAGGAGATGGTCTTGTCGAACCACGGCACGCCGTAACTCGAGACGTACCAGTAGCCGTTGATGCCGGCGAACGTCAACGCGAGCATCAGGAGCAGTCCGGCCACGAACACCGATCGGTTACGACGCGAGCGCAGGGCGGACGCGGACACGGCCACGGCGGTCAGCGCGGCGAGAGAACCGGCGATGCCCGCGTACGCACCGAAGTGGTGAGTCCACTTGGTGGGGTTGAACATCATCAGGAACATCGTGCCGAAGACGACGCCGACCAGGCGCCACGACGGACCGGTTGCCGCGCCGGGGACGCGGCCGCGGCGCAACAACACGAAGAGCGTCGTGAAGAGGCACAGGATCATCGTCAAGAACGCGAAGCGTCGGGCAACCGAGCCGTCGACCGTCTGGACGAAGAGGTAGTAGTAGCGCAGGAAGTCCTGGTACCACTCGAGATTGGGGCCGATGATCGTTCGGACGCGCGTGGCCTCCATGACACCGGCAAAGGTCTGGTCGGCGAAGATGACCACCAGCACGATGGTTCCGGCAGCGGCGATCGGAGCGAGAAGCGGCAGGGTGCCGACCAGTCGGTGACGCTTGACGACGATGCGCACCAACGGGCGCACACCGGCGAGAAGGGCTGCGATACACATCAATCCGGTGGGTGCGGCGGCAAGAGTGAAGGCGCCGATCAAGATTGCCGTGGCCGCGGGCAGCAGACGTCCGGTGGCGATGGCGCGCTCGATGGAGCACCAGGTGAGCAGTGCGCCGAGAGCCACGATGGGCTCGGGGCGAAGACCGTTGTTGTACGCCAGCCAGAAGGACAGGAACACCAGACCGCCGGTCCAGAGGGCGACGTTGCTCCGGCGAACCGCCCGCCCGAGACGCGGGACGACCTCGCGGCTGATGACCATCCAGCAGAGGATTCCGGCGAGCAGAGCGGGCAGACGCATGAACGGGCTCGCGGTCGAGATCTTCGCCATCACGGCCAGCACTTCGTAATACCAACCGAACGGGGCCTCGGGAACGCCGAACCAACGGAAGTAGTTGGCCATGTATCCCGCGTCCGGTGAGACTCGGGCCATGGTGAGGAGGTAGCCGTCGTCGGCGGTGTTCGCGCCGATGAAGTGCCACACGACGAGCGTGCCGACCACCACTCCGTCGATACCGGAGAACTTCCACCAGCGTGCGGGCAGGAAGCGTCGGTGCTTGCGGCCGTCGGTGCCGTCGAGGCGAGCCAGGGCGACCAGCGCGACGATGGTCGAGAGGACGGCCACGATCATCGCGACCAGCTTCAAGACGCTGGGGCTCGAGGAGAAACGTGAGTCGATCGTCATCGAGAAGCCGAGGCCCTCGGGGGCAGCGCCGTCGGGCAGGTCGCTGAAGACGCCGACCACCTGCGGGCGGAAGTCACCGTCGAGCTGGCCACGAATCGGGTTGCCGTCGGGATACGTCAGTCCGACGAACTCTGCCGTGGTTCGGTTGACGTCGGAGCTGAACGCGATGGCGCCACAGCGACTGGACTCGACGTCCTCGCGTGCCGCCGAAGCGACGACGACGTTGCGATCGAGCACGTCGACGCTCGTCGCGGACACCCGGACGAACATCGACGACAGTGCCGCGCCGTCGCCCTGTGCAGGTGCCGTCGACAGCAGGATGCCGCCGCCCTCCGGCAACGAGCTGACCGCGGTACAGGGGATCGATGCGTTGACGTCGATGGGAACCTGCGCCATCAGCGGTGCCTCGACGTCGCCGATCACACCGTTCTGCGGCCAGTTGACCGAAGCCGTCGTCTGCACGACGGGAAGCAGCGGAGTTGCCAGTGCGAGCACGAAGCCGAGCAAGCCGGCGATGATCGCGACCCATCGCGTGCGATGGAAACGCTCGCGGGCATCCTGACCAGCAGGAGGCGGCGAACTCGAAGTCTGAGGTGAAGCTGTCACGGCGTCGGGCACGGCTACCGATGGTATGTCAGGGCTGAGCGTGGACCTACCGTGCCTGGGTGGTTGGTAGGTCCACGCGTAACAGTTACGACTGGTAACGAATCGGGCCCGGTGTCCAGGTGCCCGATCGGGTCTCGGTGGTGACGTTCATTTGCGCGGGAACCGCGTCCGAATCGAGCGGTGTGTACTGCTCGAGCGATCCCCAGTCACGATCCCAGTCGTTGTCCAGATAGGTCGGCAATGCCCTGGCCGAGAGCAGTTCGGTAGTCCAGCCGAGCGGTCCGCCGCCGTAGTGGTCCTGCCAGGCGTTGGTGGACTCCGCGCCGATGCGGTCGGGCAGGATGCGCCAGTCGGGGATCTCGGCGACGCCGTACAGGTGATCCACCGGACGTTGGCACGGGAAGGCCAGACCGACAGCCCAGTCCATCAGCACGGGATCGGTGGATCCGACGACGTCCTGCAGCGTGCGCATGGTCGGCACTCGTGGCGGTGTGACCGCCAGCCACTGGTCGGCGCTGATGTCGGTGTCACTGGCCACCAGACGCACGGTGTCGGCGTCTGCGGGCAGCTGATCCATCGGAACGCGCAGGTTGCGCCACGACGGCGACGGGCCGATGTCGATCGGATCGACACGTCCCAGTGCGTCGACGCTCCCGTCGGCCTGCTTCTTGCCGTACTCGACCTGCAGCACTGCGCCGGGGGTGACGATGCCGTCGGAGTTGACGTAGCGGATGCGTCCGGCGGCCGCGACGGTCAGGAGCGGTGCGGCGTCGTTGCGCTCGGGGAGTGAATACCAACCGGTGGTCAGTGACGCGTTCTGAGGTGCTCCGTAACTACCGAGCACCGGGGTTTTTGCGGGGTCGAGCCCGAACGGGAGCGCGACGTTGCTGCCGTTGACGCCGGCCGTCGACTGCGAGCCACCGGCGGTGCCGGATCCGGTTCCCGGCGTGGTGGTGCCGGACTGCGAGGTCGAGGTGTCGAGGCTGTTTGCACTGCCTGCCGTCGAGTCTTCTGCGTCGGCCGTGAGGTCGCCTGCAACCCCGTCCGGCGAGAACCCGGTTGATTCGCTCGCACCGAATGCACCTGCGCCGGCGAGATCGGTGGGCCGATCCGTCAATTGCAGAACGCCGGCGTTCGGATCGGACTCGACGAGTACCTCACCCGCGAGACCGCAGCTTCCGCCGAAGACGGATTCGATGTTGGACTTGCCGATCGAATACGCGGGGTACTGCGCGACCGCGCCCTTGAGCAGGGACAGCACCTCGAACAGCACGACCGCTCCGGCCGCGATGGTCAACGGTGACGGGGCGAGAAGGCGGAGTCGCCTGGTCTTCTTGACGCTGTCCTCCGTGCCGTTTCGCCGGCGCGGCTCCATGACGTGGTACCACGCGGCCAGCAGCAGCGCGAGAATCGTGAGGCCGAGGAAGGCCGTCGAGAATCCCTTGCCGGCGATTGACGGCGGCTTGTCCCACCACGGGACGCCGTAACTCGAGACGTACCACCAGCCGTTGGAGCTCGTGAACGCCACAGCGAGGATGAACAGGATGCCCGCGGCGAACAGCGCGCGGTTTCGTTTGGAACGCATGCTCGACGCACTCACACCGACGGCAGCGAGGACGGCCACCGTGGCGGCCAGACCGGCGTACACACCGAAGTGGTGAGTCCACTTGGTGGGGGTGAACTGCATCAGGAGCAGCGACGCGAACACGATGCCGAGGATTCGGCGCGAGGGCCCGATAGCGGTGCCGGGGATCCGGCCCTTGCGCAGGATCATCATGACGCAGAAGACGAGTCCGACGATCATGACGAACATGCCGAAGCGGCGGGCCAGTGAGCCGTCGGGGGAGATGGTCATCAGTGCGTCCCAACGCAACCGTTCCTCGAACCACGGAACGTTCGGCCCGACGGCCGTTCGCACTCTGGTCGATTCGAGAACTGTCGCGAGGGTTTGATCTGCGAAGACCGCGACGAGCACCACGGTTCCGGCGGCGAGAATCGGCATGATCTGGGACAGGAAGCCGACGCGTTTGCCGCGGGCGATCAGGATCTGCAGGATCGGCCGGGCGCCGGCGATCAACGCGCCGATCGCGATCAACCCGGAAGGTCCGGCGGCCAGCGAGAATGCGGCGATCAGCACGGCCATCGCGGCGGGCAACAGACGTCCGGTAGCGATGGCGCGTTCGATGGAGCACCACGTGAGCAGAGCGCCGAGGGCGATGATGGGCTCGGGGCGCAGGCCGTTGTTGTACGGCAACCAGAAGGCGAGGAACACGAGCCCGCCGGTCCAGATGGCAACCTTGTTGCGGCGCACCGCAACACCGAGTCGCGGGATCACCTCGCGGCTGATCACCATCCAACACAGAATGCCGGCGATCAGCGCGGGCAGGCGCATCCACATGCTCGCGGTGCTGACCTTCGCGAACAATGCCAGCACGTCGTAGTACCAACCGAACGGCGCTTCGGGGACTCCGAACCAGCGGAAGTAATTGGCCATGTACCCGGAGTGCTCCGAGACCCGGGCCATGCCGAGCAGGTAACCGTCGTCGGAAGTGTTGGCGCCGAACACATGCCACAGCGCCAGCGTGCCGATAACCAGGGCGTCGATGCCGGTGAACTTCCACCATCGCGCCGGCAGGAACCGCCGTGCACGACGGCCGTCGACGCCGTCGATCCGGTGCAGTGCGTACAGCGAGACGATGGTCGAGAGTGCCGCGACGATCATCGCGAACAGTTTGAGAAGTGTGGGGCTGGACGAGAACCGGGAGTCGACGTCCATGTGGGCGGACAGTCCGGCGGGCGCTGCGCCCTGCAAGTCGGTGAAGATGCCGACAACCTGTGGGCGGTAGTCACCGGTCAGGGTGGTGCCGACGCCGTCGATACCGGTGACCGCCGCGACGGTCTGCTCGGAGTTGGTCGTGATGGTGATCGCCGTGCACCCGCTCAGTTGATCGAGCGGGGTCGAGATCAATACCGAATCGCGGATGAGTGCTTCGAGGCGGTCGGCAGTGGTGCGGACGGTGAGGCCGCGGGCGTTTCGGTCCGGCGCCCCGTTCGGCATGGTCGAGAGCAGTGTGCCGCCGCTGCCGCCCAACTGGCCGAGGGTGGAACACGGGATGGTGATGTCGAGCGATGTGGGCGAGTAGGAGATCAGCGGCGACGAAACGCTGTTGACGGTCCCACCCTGCGGCCAGTCGATGCTCGCGGCTTCCTGCTTGACGGGCAGGAAGGGCGTAGCGAGTGCAAGAAGCAGGCCAAGAAGGCCGGTGACTATCGCGATGAGTCGTGCCGTCCGGACTCTCTGGGAATCCGATTCTCGGGGAGCTTCGGGGCCAGTGGGCACGGGTTTCGGGGGCACTACTACTTCAGACGGCACAAGGAACGATGTTAGGCGAGTGCGGGCCCGCACATCCTGAGAGAACTACTCAGGATGCAACTTCCTGTTCGGATTGTGGTGTTTCAAGTGTTCGGGCGATGGTGTCGAGTGAAATACCCAACACTTCCGCGACCGCGCTGATGGTGAAGAAGGCGGGTGTCGCGATGCGGCCGGTTTCGATCTTGCGCAGAGTTTCGACCGAGATGCCGGCGTCGAGCGCTACCTGAACCATGCTTCGGTCGCCCCGCGCCGATCGCAGGAGTTCACCCAGTCGTAGTCCTCGTTCGAGTTCTTCCGCCGTCAGCGGCACGCGCACCATGTGCTTATAGTAATACCGGTATAGTTATTCGACAAGGAAGGTGTTCGAAATGGTCGAAATCAAGACCGCAGGGGAAATCGACGCGATGGCGGCGGCTGGGAGAATCACGGCGCAGGCTCTGGCTGCGGCGCGTGAGGCGGCAAGCGTCGGGGTGACGTTGCTCGAATTGGACGCCGTTGCCGCGGAGGTTATTTCGGCGGCCGGCGCCTCGGCGCTGTTCTTGAACTACCGGCCGGCAACGGCATCGACGCCGTTCCCAGGCGCCATCTGTGCGAGTGTGAACGATGCTGTGGTGCACGGTATCCCGAATGAGTACCGGCTTCGCGACGGTGACCTGGTCAGCATCGACTGCGGCGCGAGACTCGACGGCTGGTGCGGCGACTCCGCCATCAGCTTCACTGTCGGGCGGGGGAGTAGTGAGGATCAGGCACTGATCGACGCGACCGATGAGGCACTTGCCCGTGGCATTGCCGCTGCCCAGCCCGGAAACCGATTGGGCGACATCGGTGCCGCGATCGGACAGTACGCGCGTGGCCGCGGGTACGGCATGCTGGCCGATCACGGTGGGCACGGCATCGGCCGCGAGATGCACGAAGGCCCGGACGTGCCCAACGAAGGTCGAGCAGGCAAAGGCTTCCGGCTGCGTCCCGGCCTGGTCATCGCCATCGAACCGATGCTCATCGCCGACGGAACCGACGACTACCGGCACGACGCCGACGGGTGGACCCTTCGCACCGTTTCGGGCGCCCGGGCTGCGCACAGTGAGCACACGGTCGCGATCACCGAAGACGGTCCGGTGATCATGACCCGCTGATCAACCCGCTCAGCTCTGGTTGGAGGTCTTGCCGCTCACGAGGTCTCGTACGTCCCACACCCACACGTCGTCGACGCGCTTGGCGTCGAAGCCGACCAGCTCGTCGACCGTGTGGCGCAGGGCGTCGTCGCCGGAGAATCGGGGAAGCACCAGTACGTCGGCGTGCCAGTACCGCAGGTCGGTCAGTGCGTTCGCTCTGGTGCCCACGTCGATCAACGGGACCTTGCCGGTTTGTTTGGCATTGACCAGCAGGGTCGAGGTGGGCCGGGACTCGGCGCCGTAGATTCCGGCGCGGGTCTTCGAATCCGGGCCGACGAAGTACCCGCCGGCGATGGGGAAGCCGAAGTCGGCGTCGACCTGCCAGCTCAGTGCGCGGGCGTCTTCGGCGCTCGCGACGGGAACCGTCACCAGGGTGCCGTCGCTGACGTAGTTCTCCCACGAGCCGCTGGTGATGAATTCGGGCGTCGCAGATCGCTGATCGGCGTCAATGGGGGTCGGGATCAGGGGAATCATCGCGACGGCGAGAGCCACCAGCCAGACACCGGCTGCCGTGCGGCGCGGTCCACGAAGTTCGACAAAAGCGCGGTAGGTGCCGAGGGTGAGCAGCAGCCCGATCGCCGGAATCGCGCCCATCGCGAATCGGGATTCGAGCACCGATTCGAACAACGGCAGGTCGGCGAGGAGTTTCCACGGCAGAGTGATGCCGGTCTTGTCACCGTCGATGGTCAGTTCGGAACCGAGTGAGAGCACACCCATGACCACGATCACGGCGGCAGCCGCGCGGGTCAGGCGGATGCGCCACAGCCACACCGTTGCACCGAGAAGCAGGAGCACCAGCGGCCATCCGAAGTACGCGTTCTCCTCGGTCGGGTTCATTCGGAACTCCGCGCCCTCGGGGTCGCCCGCAACCGATTCGGTCGGGAACGTGGTGAGTGCAGCGGTGTCGTTGCCTGCCTGACCGTGTGAGACGCCGTCGTAGCTCGCTGGGCCGAAGAACTGCGACCACAGCGGCACCGCGGTGATCAGGAGTGTGACCGCGCCGCCGATCACGAGGCCGGGCATCGCGCGCTTGATCGCCTGGCGCGACTTGGCCAGGCCGGGCAGTGCATAGGCGGCGCCGAACACCATGGCTGACATCGTGAAGATGAGGAGCGGTTCTTCGCCGAGGAAGATCTGCCAGGCGACGAGTAGGCCGAGGACGACACCGTCGCGAACCGGACGCTTGCCGTTCGAAATGCGCACTACCTGCAAGAATATGAACGGAAGTACGAAGAACGCGACGAAGTTCGGGTGGCCGTTGGCATGCGAGATCATGGCGGGCGCAAATCCGCAGAACCCCGCTCCGACGGCGGCGGCGACCTTGGAGCGGACGGAGACGCCGGTCAGCACGTGCCGCGAGAATGCCCAGTACCAGGCGATAGCGGTGCCGCCGAGGCCGGCAGTCAGTCCGATCGCATACGTGGCTGTCGGTCCGAAGATCAATGTGATCGGGGCCAGCGGGATGCTGATCCCGAACATGGCGGTATTGGCCATCAGGTTCACGCCGAGCGGGTAATTCTGCAGGTCACTGAACAGTGGGCTGCGGAACTGGGCGAGGGCGTGAGCGGTATCGGCGAAGAACCATTCCCACATGGCCTGGTCGCGGCCCGCGTTGAACAGATAGCCGGACTGCAGATCGCTCCACAGGTTGGACATCACGTAGATCGCCGCGACGGTGAACGTCGCCATGATCGCGAGGTCGACCAGACGACCGCGCTGGACGACCGAGCGCCGCACTGCTGAACGGACTCGCCCTGGACGTGCTTCTTCGAGCAGTTGGACGTCGGGCAAGGTCTCGGTCATGCAGTCGGTGCCTTTCGGTTCTGGCGCCCATCCCTGAAGTGGCAGTTCTCAGAAGTTCGGGGTGGCCTACTTAGGTCTCGATTCGATAACTTCCTCTGTCAGAGTAACGAACAAAACGGTTCGCGTCCGCGAGCGGGCGCACTCAGCGGGACAAACCGGTCCGCCCGACTTGTCCGAAAAGTAATGTTTTCGTGCACCGTTTGACGGGTTCGTGACCGGGGTATCGCAACAAGGATCTTGCTCGCGTTTGTTCAGGCAGCCCCGACGAATCCCATCCTCGACGAAGAGTTGGAACCTACGTCCGGGGCCTATACCGGATGGGATGGTGCTTGTGCATGTCGAAGACAGCAGTTCGTAGTAGCGCAGTAGGAGCAGTGGCCTTGTTGGCCGTTGTCCTGGGGGGTGGGACGGCGTCGGCAGGCGTCGACAACACCAGTTCGATCACCGACGTCAAAGGAAATCGGATAGAAGTCTTCCAGGCTGATACCGCTATCCACGTCTTTCCATCTCTCGACAGCTCACCGCTGAGTGTCGAGTTCTTCCACGACGGGGTTGCCGGCGTGAAGATCGACGGCCCGGATGCAGCAAGTTTCACCGGAACGAAGCTGACGATCGGCTATCAGATCGGTTACCCGATCGCGCTGACCGGCGCGACGGTCGTTCTCAACAGTCCTGGTCTCGACTGGGCAGTCGAGAGCGGAACGAACCTCGGGATCGGTCTGGTTCCGGATTTCGAACTGGGCCTGGATATTTCCAATGGGTTCGTCATCGGCGGCGACATCATTCCGTCGCAGGAACTGGACGTCGACCTGGCGCCGGGCGGTATCACCGACGTCGCGCTGCTCGAAGATCAGGAGTTCGACGGTCCCGAAGCCGCTGTCCGTCTGTCCGGAGTTCACGGTTACGTACAGGGAGCAATCGGGCCGGTGACCATCAGGCCGTACGCGAAGGCTGTCACGTCGAATGGCGATACCGTCGTCACTTACGGTGTACCGCAGAGGCTTTAGCGAAAGCGGATGCTCCCGCCGTCACGCTGCAACAGCGTGATGGTGGGAGTTTTCCGCGTTCCTTGTGGTCGAATCGGCGCCACGAATCGGCGAAGCGTCCGCCCAGTGGGCACTACGGGAAACACTGACGAGTTTCGCGACCAACCGTGCCGCGATCCACACGAGGTACACGGCGGTGATCAGAAGCAGAAGTGCCCAGTCGTGCGCGAAGAATCCGACTATCCCGCCGATCGTGAACGCGAGGGCGACGAAGACGACCCGTCCGCCCACGTCGGTCTCGACCAGATACTCGGGTTCGATCGGGTCGTCGGGTTCACTCGATTCATCGACGTCCTCGGATGACTCGGCCCTGGACTTCTCGTGGTGTTCGGTGGGGATCTCGAGTAGCTCGCCCCATTCGAGCACCGCAACGGTGTGCGCGGTGTCGGTCGGGATCGCGCGGTAGTCGCGGGACTCGGACACGTCGATGAGAGCCCTTGCCAGAGTGAGTACTTCGATGCGATTGCGAATCGCGACGCTCAACACTTCATGGAAAGCCTGCTCGCGCCCGAACGGTTTGCCGCGCGCAATGACCAGAACATGCTCTGCGGAATCGAGAACTGCACGATGCGGTACAAGCTCGCGGCTTTGCGCAACGAGTTCGCTCACTGTCATCACCTACCCCGCCGGTGGTTGATGCGGCCGTTTGCTCGACTGCGCTTGGAGGGGCTGAGTACCCCGGCAGTTTCGGAAACAAACTCGCCGGACAGCGTGTCAGATTTGCGCAGCCGGGGCCGAGAGTGCTCCGAGGCAACTTTCGATCAGGTCGGCAACGATCACGTGAGCACGTTCGCGGCTGTCGACGCGGCCTTCCCACGTGGCAAAAGTGACGACGGTGAGCACGGTCAGAGTTCCCGCCCGAAGTTCGGCGATCTCTGCCGGTAACGAGGACACAGCGACTATCCGCCGCTGAACTTCGCGGAAACTCTCGGCCTGCATGTGGTCACGGATAGTCGACGACATCGCCGGGTCGAAGATCGACTGCACCAGGAACCGCGCGTACAACGTGCCCTCGCGGTAGATGGTCTGTTCCGCCAACGGCAGGACGAGAGCCTCGACGAGGGCACGCATCGTCGGTGGATTCGCGTCGAGATCGATCGTGTCGAGCAACTCACGACGACGCTCACCGGCAGGTCGCATTCTGGACTCGACGACGGCCGCCAGCAAACCTTCACGTGACCCGAAGTGATACTGCGCAGCCGATTTGTTGGCCTGCCCGGCTTCGGTCTGAACATCACGAAGAGTCAGAGCGGCCAGACCTCGCTCGGCAACCAGACGCTCGGCTGCATCGATCATCGCCGCTCGGGCATCGGTTCGGGGCACGGTATGAAGTTAGGGGTGCGTCGGGGTCGCGTCAACGACCCCGACGGTAAGCCTTTTGTGACGTATCTCCTGGTTAGATTGCGTCAGAGCGGGTAACGACCACAAACGGCCCCTGCTCGGTCACGGTGAAACGAGGATCGTCGAACAGTTCCTTGGGGAACGTGACCGTGTAGCGGCGGACGTTCGGGTCGTTGGGGTAGACGTCCTCTGCCAACCGCAGCGTGTACCCGTCGGCGCCCTGGCGGAAGACGAAGGCGTCGGGGCTGCGCCACGGCGCCGAGTCCAGCGCAGCTACCAGTTCGTCAGGCGTCTTCAGTTCCGACCACTGCTCGATCAGCGCGGCGCGCGCACGGAAATCGGCGAGCGGGTTCGCGTAGTGCGACGTCAGTCCTTGAAAGCCGAAGTACGGGTAGAAGCTGAGGAAGCCGATGTCGGCAGTGAGGACCACCGTGTCATGGGGTTCGCGTCCCAACTGCTCGCGAATGATCCGGTCGATGTCGGCGTAATTGGCTTCGGCACCCGGGGGTCGCTTGTCCCCGCGCTCGCCGTTGCCGTCGGTATCGCTGTATGCCACAGCGATATCCGGCGCCAGCACCTGCGGGATGTTCTGCGCGAAGGCGATGGCTCCGATGACACCGAGTGCAACCAGTACCGCTTTGACGCGAGGATTTTCGCTGGTGGCCAGCACGATCCAACCGGCGAACTCGAAGAAACCGAACACACCGGCGGCGGCAAGGAGTCCGATCAGGACCGGCTCCAGTCGGAAACCGAGGAGCGTACTGCCGGCGACGGTGAACGTCATGGACAGCAATGCCCACAGATACACGGCAATGACACCGATGCCGAGTGCCCGGGCGCGGCGGGAGAAGAGGAAACGCGAAATCAGCCAGATCGTGCCGAGTAGGCACAGCCCACCGACGAGGGTGAAGCTCAGCATCGGGAAGGGCAGTACCGCACCGGAATCGGGAAGATAGTGGAATGCCGTGCCGGATTCGGAAGTTGCCCCTGAAAGTGCTTTCAACAGGTACGGAGTCCAGACCGTGAGGGCCACTACCCCTGCGATCGCGGCGATCACTACCAGTCGGATCAGCGGATTCAGCGCTGCCTTCCACGTGTTTTTGGCCTTCGCTGCCATTACTGCTGCGACGACGGCCATCAAAGTGACTGAGAAGGCGGCAAAGGCGAGGTACAACGTGTAGACCGTTGCGGCGAAACCGAGGAACAGGCCCGTCCCGAGTATTGCGCCGGCTCCGGCAAATCGAGATGCCCCCGGCCGGTCCAATGCACCCCACGCGAGGATCAGCACCGGCGGGATCAGGAGGTTGATGACGGCGCCGTACGCCTCGGGGGAGTTGTACGCCAACACGACGGCAGTGACGGCCAATGCCGCGACGACGGCCCAATCGCGTCGAATCAGCTTGGTCCACAACACGAGTGCAACGACGGCGACGACAGCCAACGAGCCGATCGCGTAGGGCTTGAAGGCTTCCCAGCCGTCCATGCCCAGCAGGTTCGCGACGCGTCCACCGATCCAGAACCAGCCGGCCGGGTAGAACGGCGGCAGATCCACGTACGTCATGTCCTGCAGCGCAGCCGAATCCGTCAGCCGGGTCAGGTACTCGGTGCGGAACTGCTGATCGACCGAGACGCCGTGCAGATACAGACTCGTCGCGGCCAGGGGAAGTCCGAGCGTCGTGGTGACGAAGCCGGAGAGCCCGGCCCACGAGAGGAGTTTTGCGACCCGCTCGGCCTTGCGGGCGCGGAACATCAGAACCGCAACACCGACCACTGCGATGCAGAGCACCTGCAGCACCGTCGTGACTGCCTGCGTGACATTGGAAGAGGTGAACGCCGGCCACTGCACTCGGCCGAAAGCAAAGAGCCCGACAGCGGCTACAACAGCGGCGACCAGCGCTCCGAGGGCCATTTCCACCACCGTCGCCGCGGCATTACGCCACGGCGACGGGGTCGAAAGGTCTGTACTCGGAGCAGTTGTTGTTTCTGGCACGGGAGGAGCTTAAACCGGCAACTTCCGGAAGATCGGGCGCGGCACGTGGCGAAGACCCATCATGACGAAGCGCCACGGGCCGGGAGTCCAGACGATTTCCTTGCCCTTGTCCGAGGCGGCAACAGCGAGCTTCGCGACGATGTCCTTGTTGACCGTCAGCGGAGCTTCCTTGACGTGGGCACTGAACTGCGTGCGCACCATGCCGGGGCGAACGACGGTGACCTGCGGTCCGAATTCCGCGAGAGCCTCGCCGAGTCCGAGGTAGAAACCGTCGAGGCCCGCCTTGGTGGATCCGTAGACGAAGTTGGCACGCTTGACGCGCTCGCCGGCAACCGACGACATCGCGATGATCTTGCCGAAGCCCTGAGCCTTCATCTTCTCGCCGAGAAGAACACCGACCGAGACGGAAGCGGTGTAGTTGACGTTTGCCACCAGAACGGCCTTGCGCTGGTTCTGCCACAGCTCTTCGGAGTCACCGTCCAGTGCGAAGGCGACGATGGCGACGTCGACGTCACCGTTCGAGAACGCCTGGTCGATCACCTTCGGGTGCGATTCGAAATCAACGGCGTCGAAATCGATGAGCTCCACCGAGGTGGCACCCTTCGCTTCGAGCTGCTTGACCGCAGCTTCGCGTCCCGGATCGCCAGGGAGTGCCGCCAGAACGACGCGGAGCGGCGCCTTCTTCAGGTATTCCTCACAGATGGCGAGGCCGATCTCGGAGGTTCCACCGAGAAGCAAAACGGTTTGCGGGTTACCTACAGCGTTGATCACAGTTCCAGCCTTCTGGACATATCGGAGGCGAAAACGCCTGTGGGGTCGTACTTGCGGCGCGTCGCGATCCACTCGTCGATGCGCGGGTACATGGCGTGGAAGGTTTCCGCGGACGTCCGCGAGTCCTTGGCCGTGTACAGGCGTCCGCCGAATTCGAGGACACGCTTGTCGAGTTCGGTGACGAACTCGTTCAGGCCCGGCTTGATGCGGAAGTCGACGCAGATGTTCCAGCCCGGGATCGGGAAGCTCAGCGGCGCCTGATTGCCTTCGCCGAAGAGCTTGAACACGTTGAGGAACGAGTAGTGCCCGCTGCGCTGGATGTCGACGATGATCTTCTTGAACTCGTCGACGGCCTCCGGCGGAACCACGAACTGGTACTGCAGGAATCCGTTGGATCCGTACGCGCGGTTCCACTCACCGAACATGTCGAGCGGGTGGTAGAACTGCGTCAGATTCTGGACCTTGCCGCGATACTTGCCGGACTTGCGGAACCAGACCTCACCGATCGCGGTGAAGTTGAACTTGTTGGCCAGCCCGTTCGGGAAGACGTCGGGGAACGTCAGCAACTGCGGTGCGTCGAAGGCGAGCGGGTTCTTCTGCAGCTTGGCCGGAAGCTGGTCGAGCTTCGCCAGAGATCCGCGCGAGACTGCCGCACGACCGAGCTTCGGGGGCGCGGAAATCGCGTCGAACCAGGCGCTCGAATACTCGTAGTTGGCCTCGCTGCCGTCGCTGTGCAGCGCGATGGTCTCGTCGAGGCTGTTGGTGACGTCGCCGTCGGCGATGAAGTACGCCGTCTCGGTCGGTGTCATCTTGATGGTTGCCCGCAAGATGATGCCCGTCAGGCCCATGCCGCCGATCGTGGCCCAGAACAGTGCGGCCTTCGGGTCGTTGCGCCCGCCCTTGGGGGTGAGCGTGCGAACCTTGCCGTCGGCCGTCAGCAGATCCAACGACACGACGTGGTTGCCGAAGCTGCCCGCGCTGTGGTGGTTCTTGCCGTGGATATCCGAGCCGATGGCGCCGCCGATCGTGACCTGACGAGTACCCGGCAGGACCGGAACCCACAGGCCGAACGGCAGAGCAGCCTTCATCAGCTGATCCAGATTCACGCCGGCGTCGACGTCCACCAGAGCGGTGTCGCGATCGATGCGGTGAATGCGGCTGAGGGCATTCATGTCGATGACCAGGCCGCCGGCGTTCTGCGCTGGGTCACCGTACGAGCGGCCGAGGCCGCGCGCGATGACGCCGCGTCGCAGATGCGAGGGCTTGGAATCGTTCTGTTCCGCAACCTGGGCGACCGCGTTGGCGATCACTTCCACGTCGGGGGTGGACAGCACCTGTGCAGTGGTGGCGGCGGTGCGTCCCCAACCGGTGAGGGTGCGGGCTTGGGTGTGGAGAGCCGGCTGCGGCGTCTCTTCTGCTGTCGTGGACATCAAGGTAGAGGTTACCTGGGAGTAGTGCCGACGGCTCCGACTCGAGTGGTTACTCTCGTCGTCGTGCCCGAAACACCTGCAAGTCACCAGCACGAACCCCACGTCCCGCTGCCCGTCGAGATTCCTGTCACGACGGACATCGCCGACGACGCGTTGGACCTGAAAACGCAGATCGTCCGGTTCGTCGCGACGGGTGGGCTGTCGGCGGTCGTGGACTACGGGCTGTATGTGCTGCTCCTCGCGTTGGGGTTGCCGCGCGTCGCCGCAAAATCGCTGAGCTTCGTTGCGGGCACCACGACGGCGTACCTCATCAATCGTCGGTGGACGTTCAAGGCCGAGCCTTCTCGCGCCCGCTTCATCGCTGTAGTCGCGCTGTACGCGGTCACTTTTGCGGTTCAGGTCGGACTCAACGAACTGATGGTCCATGTCTTCGACGAGCATTGGTGGCGGACACCGCTGGCCTTCGTCATCGCGCAGGGCACCGCGACGGTCATCAACTTCATCGTTCAGCGGGCAGTGATCTTCAAGATCAAGTAACGGTTCGGGGTGGATTAGCGCATTCGTCCGGTTTCTCGAGAGAGAATCGAGCCCATGATCATCGTTCTCGATTCTTCGGCCCTGACCAGGGGCGCACGGTTCGACACTGCCATCGCCGACGCTCGCGCACTCGGACACCGCGTCGTCGTGCCGCGATTGGTCGTCCTCGAGGTTGCGAGTCGCTACCGCGAGGAATCGGCGGAGATGATCGCGGCCCTGAGCGTCCAGGCGCGCATGTACGACCGACTGGGGTTGCGGCGCGACCTTACGAGGTTCGTCGACGCGGCTCACGACAAGGCCGACGGCTACGTCGACGACGTGATCGAAGACCTCGTGGCGATCGGCGTCGAAGTGGTCGATCCAGTCGACGTTTCGCATCTCGAGGTGGCCGAGAGGGCGATCTCGCTGCGTCGGCCCTATACCGACAAGAAGAAGCGAGACGGATATCCGGCGACGCTGAACTGGCTGACCGTGCTCGATCTCGCCGACCGCAACCCGGGCGTCGACGTCATCTGGGTGAGCTCCGACGCACGGGCATACGGCGACGGCGAAGACGGGGTCTGGCACGGCGATCTCGCGCGTGAGCTGGCGTCGCGCGGTCTGGAGTATCGGGTCCGCTGGGCGTCGGACATCCCGGTGATCGACGGACCGGTGCAGGTGGAGCAAGTGGCGGAGGTCGAGGAAGCCGCTGAGGTCGCGCCCGAGGCCCCGGTTGCTCAGGGCTTCGTGGAGCCGGAAGCGGTGGTTCCAGCCGAGGTTCCCGAACCCGCGGCACCTGCAGCAGCCCCCGCCCCCAAGCCTGTTCAGCGCGCAGCGCGGACGAGAGTTGCGCCGCAGCGCATCGAACCCGCCCCGAAAGCTCAGTCCGGTGGACTGCGCGGTCTGGGCAAGGTCATCGGCGGGCGGAAACGAAAGGTCACGATCGTCGACGATCTCGACGAAGTCGACCTCTTCGGTGCCTGATCGCTTCTAATCTGGACAGATGTCTCTGTTGCCGACAGTCAGTCGAAGGACCGGAACTCGATACGGCAGGCCGAGTATCGAATCGCAGGTCCTCTACAACGCGTGCCGATGGATGCTTCGGCCCGTGGTCGGGATCGCGCCGCTGACGCCTGGCGCCATGCGCCGCGCCGCAGTGCTGGACTCGGCCGCGGGTGTACGCATTCCGTCCGGGATCGATCGGGAAGCGATTCGCTTTCCAGGTTTCGACGGTGAACTCGTGCGGACGGCAGGCTCGACGGCTGATCTGCGCGACGGTGTTGTTCTCTACCTGCACGGCGGCGGGTTCATGTGCTGCGGGCTCAACACGCATCGGCCGGTCGTTGCAAGCATCGCCAAGCGAACCGGCCTTCCGGTCCTGCACATCGCATATCGACAGTTGCCGAGCACGAGCATCAGCGGGTCCGTCGACGACTGTCTCGATGCATACCGGTGGCTCCTCGAACAGGGAGCCTTGCCGGAAAAGGTTGTCTTCGTTGGCGATTCGGCCGGAGGCTTCCTGGTTTTCGCGACGGCACTTGCAGCTGTTTCCGCGGGGCTCGAGGTTCCGGCCGGTCTTGTCGGGCTCTCACCTCTCCTCGATCTCGATTGCACCACCAAATCAGTCCACGCCAACGCTCGACGCGACGTGATCGCCCCGGTGTCGGCATTGATGGCGATCGGAAAGCTTGGCGGACAGACGAACTCACCCGTCGACGGCGATCTGGCCGCTCTGCCGCCGTCGTTGCTGATCGCCGCCGAATCCGAGGTGCTCAGAGTCGATTCGGAGGTGATGGCGCAACGGCTCGCCGCCGCGGGGGTGCCGTGCTCGCTGCAGATCTGGAACGGCCAGGTTCACGCGTTTCCCGCCGTCTGGCCTGGCTTGCCGGAGAGCCGGGCTGCGCTACGTGACGTTGCCAGGTTCATTCGCGCCAGGCTGGATGCGGTCCCGCCCCAGGCGTCACGTGCGCAGTGACGCGACAACTGCCCGTGCGAGGGCGTCGGCAGATCCAGGGGCGAATGGCAGAAAGAGTTCGGGCTCGATCAGTTCCACTTCCATGAGCAGTGGCTGATCCACCGGACCCACGACGTCCACACGCGCATAAAGCAATTCGCCGGGGCCGCATGGGGTCGCGGCCAGTGCTGCGTCGGCCACCGTGAGTTCGGCGGCGGACGGTTCGTGGAGGTGGTTGGTTCCGCCGTGAAATTCCTGCACGCGGAAGTCGTTGGCGGCCGGGATCTTCCGGACAGCGTGTGAGTAGCGTCCGCTGATGTGGATGATCGAGCGCTCACCGTCGACGACGTCCGAGACGAATGGCTGGACCAACGCGTCGTTACCGCCGTCGAGGATTGAGCTGAGGTGAGCGTGGGCCTGCGCGGACCCGGCGGCAAACTTTCCCACTCCGACAGCGCCGGCGGACACTGCAGGCTTGACGATGACGTCGGCACCCTCGAACGAAGGGAGGGTGAGTGTTTCGCTCTTTCCGGCAGCGATCACAGCGGTTGGGACGATAGGTACGCCGGCCGCGGCAAGTTCGGTGAGGTATCCCTTGTGTGCGTTCCACTTCACGATCGAGAGTGGATTGGCGATCGGAGCGGTCAGCTGATCGAGAACGGCAAGAAATTCGTCGAGGCGCTGGGTGTAGTCCCAGGTCGACCGGATCAGAACCAGGTCGGCGTCGATATCGAGGAGGGACGGGCTCGACCACGGCGCCATCGTCGACGCGATGCCGTAGGAGGTGAGAGCATCCATGACGAGTTTGCTTTCGACATCCGCCTCGCGGGCGGCGCCGTCACAGGTGAGCAGGAGAACCGTGGTCATGCCACGATGCTTTCACGGCTGGCGCCTTCTAAGACTAGCGAGGTGGCCCCTCGTCGAGGACCAGCGAACCGGTCCCGGGTTGCCCGGTTGCGTCCACCCACGTCACCGCGACGGTGTCGCCGGGGCGGCGCGAGCTCATCGCCGCGTTGAGATCAGCGGACGACGCGATCCGGCTGCCACCGAACTCGGTGATGACCGCACCTTTGGTCAGCCCCACCCGCTCGGCCGGCGAATCGAAGCTCACGGCAACAACTTCGGCGCCGGCCGGCATGTCCGCGTGATCCTTCACCGCGACACCGAGTACGGGTGTCGGTCCCACACGCACGGTCTCGGAGGAGCGGCCACCGAGTACCTGCTCGACGATCGGTAGTGCGGTGTCGATCGGTATCGCGTAGGACTGAGGCGCCGGTGAGGTTTCGGTGCGGTCGGTGACGGCGTTGCCCGCGCTGCTGACGCCGATCAGCTCGCCAACGGCGTTGACCAGGGGGCCACCGGAATCGCCAGGCCGGATGTCCGCGTCGACCTCGATGAGGCCCTTCAACTGGTTTCGCGATCCGTCGGACACGTTGCGGGTGTTGACGGTGACACCGAGGTTGGTGATGACGCCGGGAGCAGGGACGGGTACTCCGCCGCCTTCCGCATTTCCGATTGCGGTGACGGAGTCCCCGCGAGCGGCTTCTGCTGATTTGCCGACCACAGCCACCGGCAGATCGTCAGCGCCCGCGAGTCGAAGGACGGCAAGATCGCTGACGCTGTCGTACCCGAGGATCTCGGCGTCGTAGATCAGCCCGTTGGACATGCTGACGGCAGTGACGTCCGAGGCTCCGCTGATGACGTGGTGATTCGTGAGCACCACTCCGTCAGGGGAGAGCACGATCCCGGTCCCAGCAGTGGTGGTGAATCCGGCCGGCGCCGTGATGGTGACGATGGTGGGGACCACCCGGGCCGAGAGCTCCTCCGGGGTGAGCGGAACAACCGGCGCGGGTGGGGTGGTCGTGATGACGGTGACCGGTGCGGACTCGATCGTTCCCGGGGTCAGGGGCGGTGCGACCAGCGCGAGACCACCGAGGCCGGCTGCGAGAACGACGGCCGTCCACAGGCCGCGTCTGCTCGCACGTTTGGTCATCCAGCCGTCCGTCCCGCCGGTGTCATGCCATCGAGTCGTGAAAGGTGAAGATTACCGATTCGGCGAATCTTCGGCCACAAAACCGGGCAACATGCCGTCCGCGCGGAGCGTCGCCAGGGACGGCGCGGCAGCGTCCTTTGTGGAGAGCTCGTAGGTCAGAGGGTTGCCCTTACGGTCTGTTCTCGGCCATTCGATCTCGAGTTCCGGATCGAAGGGATCGAGGTCGCGGTCCAGGTGGGGCGAGTATTCGACGCTGCACAGGTACATCACTGTCGATCCGTCTTCGAGTGAAAGGATCGCGTGGCCGAGGCCTTCCGCCAGGAACACCGCTCGTCGATCGACGTCGTCGATCACCACCGCATCCCACTCGCCGAAGGTCGGTGATCCGACGCGCAGGTCTACGACAACGTCGAGGAAGGCACCTTTCACGCAGGTGATGTACTTCGCCTGTCCGGGCGGATTGTCGGTGAAGTGGATCCCGCGGAGGCTACCGGCTTCGGAAACCGAGCAGTTGGCCTGCGCGAGATCGAGAGTGCGGCCGGTCGCGGCGGTGAAGGCGGAGCTTTTGAACCATTCGAGAAAGACACCGCGGTTGTCGCCGAACTGCTTCGGTGTAATTTCCCACGCTCCGGCGATCTTCAGTGGACGGATTTCCACGTCACCATTCCTTGCCGTGCTCGAGCAGCTCGAGTAGGTAGTTGCCGTACCCGGATTTGCCCAATGCTTCTGCCTGAGTGCGTAATTGGTCGGAGCTGATGAATCCTTGACGCCACGCAACCTCTTCAGGGGAACCGATCTTGAGGCCTTGGCGGTGTTCGATGGTCCGCACGTAGTTCGCTGCCTCGAGCAGGGAATCGGGTGTGCCGGTGTCGAGCCACGCGGTTCCGCGGGGGAGGACATCGACAGAAAGTTTGCCAGCTTCGAGATAGTGCTGATTGATGTCGCTGATTTCGTATTCGCCACGCGCAGAGGGCTTCAGAGTGCGTGCGATGTCCACGACGTCGCTGTCGTAGAAATAGAGGCCGGGGACTGCGTAATTGGATTTCGGTGACGTCGGCTTTTCCTCGATGGACACGGCGCGACCCGAGTCGTCGAATTCGACGACGCCGTAGGCGGTCGGATTCGAGACCCAGTAAGCGAATACGGCTCCGCCGTCGATGTCGGAGAAACGCCTGAGTTGGGTTCCGAGGCCGGGGCCGTAGAAGATGTTGTCGCCGAGGACGAGCGCCACGGAGTCGGATCCGATGTGCTCTGCGCCGAGGGTGAATGCCGTTGCGAGGCCGTTCGGTTCGTGTTGCACTGCATAGGTGAGGTTGACGCCGAATTGTGAGCCGTCGCCGAGAACCCGGCGGAATTGTTCGGCGTCGTGTGGGGTCGTGATGATCAAGATGTCGCGAATGTCGGCGAGCATGAGAGTGGAGAGCGGGTAGTAGATCATCGGCTTGTCGTAGACAGGCAAGAGTTGCTTGCTCACTCCGAGGGTGATCGGGTGCAACCGCGACCCGGTGCCACCGGCCAGAATGATTCCGCGCATGCGTGCAGTGTCCTGCACTCCTGCCTGCCGACGCAAACGGACATGACACGCCCGGCCGCTAAAGTGGGGTTCGTCCGATGAGCCTGAGGAGATGACGTGCGACTACTGGTCACCGGGGGTGCCGGCTTCATCGGTGCCAATTTCGTTCATCAGACGGTGGCGACGCGTCCCGACGTGGAAGTCACGGTTCTCGACGCTCTGACCTACGCCGGAAATCGCCAGTCCCTGGCGTCCGTCGAGGACCGGATCACGTTTGTCCACGGCGACGTGGCCGACGAGTCGCTGGTCGACGATCTTGTCTCGCGCTCCGACGCAGTCGTGCACTTCGCGGCCGAAAGCCACAACGACAATTCCCTCGCCGACCCCGAACCGTTTTTGCGCACCAACGTCATGGGAACCTTCTCGCTCCTGCAGGCAGTGCGTTCGCACGGGGTCCGTTATCACCACATTTCGACCGACGAGGTGTACGGCGACCTCGAACTGGATGATCCGGCGAAGTTCACGGAGACGACACCGTACAACCCGTCGAGCCCGTACTCCGCGTCCAAGGCGTCGAGTGATCTGTTCGTGCGCGCCTGGGTGCGCTCGTTCGGGATCGCGGCGACCATCTCGAACTGCTCCAACAATTACGGCCCGTACCAGCATGTGGAGAAGTTCATCCCACGCCAGATCACCAATCTGCTCGACGGAGTGCGTCCACGGTTGTACGGGGAAGGCCGCAACGTCCGCGACTGGATTCACGTCGAGGACCACAACCGCGCCGTCTGGGACATCCTGGACCGCGGAAAGTCCGGCGAGACGTATCTGATCGGCGCCGACGGTGAAACCGACAACCGGACGGTGATTGCGACCCTGCTCGAAATTTTCGGACGCAAGCCGGACGATTTCGACTTCGTCACCGACCGCCCTGGTCACGATCTGCGGTATGCGATCGATTCGACGCGACTGCAGCAGGAGCTCGGGTGGAAGCCGCAGTACCGCGATTTTCGAAGCGGACTGGAAGCCACCGTCGAGTGGTATCGCGACAACGAGCAGTGGTGGCGTCCGCAGAAGGCCGGCGTCGAGACGCAGTATTCCGCGGCCGAGAAAGTGATCTGACCGAACGTCAGGCTTTGGTGGGGTCCGGCACCCGCGAGCGCTCGTGCACGAGTGCATTGCGCAGGCCTCGTGATCCCGACAGTGCAGCCACGACGCCGGCAAAGACCTCACAGAGGGTGAACAGCAGCCTCGACGCCAGTGCGAGGCCGAGCGCGACGCCGGCATCCATGAACGGTGAAAGCGCTGCGACGATGACGGCTTCGCGGACACCGATTCCGGACGGGACGACGAACACGAGGACGCCCGCGCACATACCGAGGGCGAGAGCGCCGATGCACTGGACGAGCCCACGGATTTCGAAGCCGGCCGAACTGGACGCGAGCAGCCACAACTGGATGCCGTAGAGCACCCAGCTTGCTGCGCACCAGCCCAATGCGAGCGCAATCTTGTGCATCGTGAGCGGCTTGTGCAGCGGCGTGCGGCGGAGCAGTTTCAGTGCGAGGTTCACCAGGCGTGTGAGCACCGGCGGGTAGGCGCAGACCAATGCGATCGGTACGAGGATGATCACGCCGACCGCTGCCGCCGTGCTGACCTCGAACAGGGCAGGTAGACCGAAGAGGCCGACGACCAGCGCCGAAGTTGTGCTCAACCCCACCGTGACCAGCACTGCGACAAAGCCTGCGGCACGGGACACACCGGCGCGCCTGACGAGTTCCGTTTGCAGAACGAAGGCCCAGACACTGCCGGGAAGGTACTTGCCGAGTTGGCCGACCAGATAAGCGCGAGCGGCGTCGAAGGCCGGGATCGGTTGTTCGAGGGCGCCGAGTGCGTGCTGCCAGGCCCGCACTGCGGCACCCATACCGAGGAAGATGAACACCGACGAGGCGGCAAGCGTCCACCAGTTCAGCTCGGTGATCGTGTTCTTGACCTCGGACCATTGGGACTTCACCGCGAAGATGATCGCGACGACGATCGCGAGGGTGACGAGGACCTTGAATCCGTTGACGAGAAGGCCGCGTAGAGCGTTCGGCTGTGCGGCCGGTTCGACGTCTTCGACCGGTTGTTCAGATTCGGGAGAGGTACTCACGCGCCTGCATCCCGCCCGTTCGTCATTTCGCAGACGATACCAACCAGGATTTGTCTCGCTAAACCACGAGCGGTTTGTCGGCGCGTTCCCGCCACCAGGTGAAGGCGTTCGACAGCGAGTCCGGAATGGCCGGTGACGTGCCGAAGCTGCCCGCGGCGTACACGGCTTCGATCGCGGCGATGTCCTCCTCCGCGATTCCCGACCGACTCATTCCGACCCGGTTGGTCCCGTGAAGTTTCGCTGGATTGCCGAACACCGTTGCGTACGGAGGAACGTCCTTCGGAACTATTGAACCCATCCCCACCATCGCGCGGGTTCCGATGACACGCCGCTGATGGATGACAGTGTTGATTCCCAAGTTGACGTCATCTCCCATCGTGACGTGGCCTCCGAAAGTGGTCGACGGAGCGACGGTGCATCCATCACCCATCTGGACGTCATGCCCTACAGAAGTGCGGTTCATGATGAAGCAGTTGCGCCCGATGATCGTCGGTCGCTCGCCGCCTTGATGAACCGTGGTCAGTTCGCGGATCGTGGTACCTGAGCCAATGACGATGCCCTGGTGAGGGCTGCGTTCGGTCCATGTCAGAGGGTGCTCTTTGCCTATCCATTCGGGAGGGGCGCCGAGGCTGACGCTCGAACCGATCCAGCAGTTGTCGCCGATCTCGAGCGATCCCGTCAGGACCGCGTAGGGCCCGATGCTGACCCCGTCGCCGATGGTGACTTCGTCTCCGATCACAACGGTGGGATGAATCTGGCAATTCTTACCGATTGGCATGATGTACGGGAATCCTTTCGTAGAGCATTCGACTGCTTCGTTACCCTCAGTTGGTCGGCACCGACACCGTCGGTGCTGAATGAATGCAACCTATCGGAGGTAACTCAGTGATCGCGATATCCAGTATCTCGTTCGGGGAAGAAGTCGAGCGCGAGGTGCTGGACACTCTGCGATCGGGGATCGTCGCGCAGGGACCCAAGGTGAAGCGGCTCGAGGACGAGTTCGCGGCGCTGGTCGGAACGCGACACGCGGTGGCGGTGAACAACGGCACGACCGCATTGATCGCGGCTCTTCAGGTCCAGGATCTTCAGCCAGGTGACGAGGTTCTGACCACGCCGTTCACGTTCGTGGCCACCCTCAATGCAATTCTCGAGGCAGGCGCGACCGCGAGGTTTGCCGATATCTCCGAGTCCGATTTCAACATCGACCCGGCAGTCGCTGCCGATCGAATCGGTGACCGCACGAAGGTTCTGATGCCGGTTCATCTGTACGGACAGTCGGCTGACATGGGTGCCTTGATGCCGCTGGCATCGAAAAACGGTCTGACTGTGGTCGAGGACGCCGCTCAGGCCCACGGAGCGACGTTCGACGGGCGAGGCGCCGGCAGTTTCGGTGTGGGTTGCTTCTCGTTCTATGCAACGAAGAACCTCACGACCGCCGAGGGCGGAATGATCACGACCGACGACGACGCGATCGCCGATCGTCTTCGGGTCCTGCGCAACCAGGGCATGCGGGCGCGCTACCAGTACGAGATGGTCGGCCAGAACTACCGGATGACTGACCTCCAGGCGAGCTTGGCTCTGCCCCAGATGGCGACGTACATGCAGCAGGTCGAGGCGCGCCGCCGGAATGCGGAGGCCTTGCGTGTCGGCCTGAAGGACGTCGAAGGACTGATCCTGCCGAGCGAACTGTCCGGTCGTGGACATGTCTGGCATCAGTTCACCTTGCTGCTGGCGGAAGACGCACCGATCACTCGCGACCAGTTGAGTGAGCGTCTGGCCGCGAAGGACATCGGTAGCGGCATCTATTACCCGAAGGCCGTCTACGACTACGAGTGCTACCGCGAACATCCGCGCGTCGTCATCGACGAGACGCCGGTGGCCACTTCGGTTGCGTCGCGGTGCCTGAGCATCCCCGTCCACGCTGCGTTGTCCGCCGGCGACGTCGATCAGATCGTTGCCGCGGTTCGCGGCGCCATGGAGGCCTGAAAAATGACTGCTAGCAAGCCACGTATCGCTCTTGTCGGATCCGGTCAGATGGGCTCGCTGCATGCGCGGGTCATCGCGCAGTCGCCGCTGTGCGAGTTGGATCTGCTGATCGAGCCGCGCGAGGAGCAGGGCAAAGCTGTTGCTGCGCGGTTCGATACGCGTTGGGCCGCCGATTTCGACTCGCTCGACGGTATCGACGCCGTCGTGATCGCCGCTGCTACGCCGGCGCACTACGAGTTGGCCGGGCGGGTTCTCGATCTGGGGAAGCCTGTCCTGGTGGAGAAGCCGTTGGCTGCGACGTACGAGCAGAGCGTCGACCTGGTCGATCGTTCGCGCGCGTCCGGTGTTCCCCTGATGTGTGGACTGCTCGAACGGTTCAATCCCGCTGTCCGCACCGCCCGTGAGTTCTCCGGCGATGTGTGGCAGGTGAACGGTATCCGCCACTCGCCGTTCGTTTCCCGCATTCCGACGGGTGTCGCGACGGACCTGCTGATTCACGATATCGACCTTGCCATCGGATTTGCCGGCTCGGAACCCAGTTTGGCAAAAGGGGAGTTCGGCTACTTCCACCCGACGTCCGTGCAGAACCGGTCGGAAGATTGCGCCGACGCCGTATTGCGCTTCGGATCAGGTGCTGTTGCAACGATTTCCGCGAGCCGGATCAGTCAGCGCAAGATTCGCCAGCTGTCGTTGCTCGAGGCCGATCGACTCATCGAGATCGATCTCCTGCGTCGCGACATCACGATCTACCGGCACATCGACGACAACATGCCCACCGATCGGGACGGCTACCAGCAGCAGACGGTCATCGAAATTCCGACGATCCGCTACAGCGAGGAACCGCTTGCCGCGCAGCTGACGCATTTCCTCGGATTGGTGCAGGGCACCGGTGACGCAGACGGTGAGCGAGCGTCGATTCTGCCCGCTCACCGCGCGGTTCACGAGGTGACGGAATCTGCGTTGGCTGCAGCGTTGTCGTCCTGACCGCTGCGTCGGCGTCGGAAGGCCCACGCTCCTTGAGACAGTGCCAGGAGCAATCCGACGCCGGCGACAGTCCAGCCGAAAGTGCTTCCGGGTGGACTGAATTCGATGGTGAGGGCAGATCCGGACGTGGCACTCGGCGGTAGATCGACCTGCAACAACCCGCCGGGGCTGGCCTTCGTCTCGACCGTCTGACCATCGACAGTCGCCGTCCAGCCCGGCCAGGCCAGTAGGGCGAATGTGACCGTGCCTGATCCGGTGTATTCGACGGTTTCCCTGGTGTCCGTAGCGGCGGCATCGCCACGTACGTCGAGACCAGGCGTCGCTGCGGATACGCGACCGTCGGGCCACTGATGCTCGGTGGTGCGATGGCCAACCGTGACCACCCGATCCGGCGATACGGTCCACTCGCCCTCGGGTAGGGCGTCGAGGGCGCGTTTTCCGCCGTACGGTCCGGAATTCTGAACGACGACCGTGTCGACTCGCATCGCGTCGAGCCAGGACACACCCGTTCCCGGCGATTCAGCGAGCAGTCGGTCGACGCCGTCCGGACACTGGACGCCGCCGTAGTAGTTCAAGCACAGTGCTTGAACGAAATCGTTGTAGCTGATTCCGGCGTAGCTGTTGACGGCATTGACTCCGGCAGGCTGCCAGGCGTTGCCGAACAGGAGGTCACCCCACTGCCCGGTTTCGTTGTCCGGCGGGATGTTGACGGGGTCGGCAATCGCGAAAGTGGTTCCCTGGTAACGGTCCTCGAACTTGGACTCCAGGAATGCCACCTGCCTGGGGAACTTCCACGGTGTCACGTTGTAGTTTCCGGTGAACCAGAAATTGGCTTGAGCACTGAGCACGACGACGATGCCGACAGCGAGTGCACCGGCGAGGTAGCGGGGCTTTCGGTAGGCCACGACCAACGCGAAGACGGTGAGAACCACGGTGATTATCAGTGATGCCGAGTGAATACCGATGTCTTCCGGGACATTCGACCAGGCAAGATAGAACTGAAGTGCCAACAATCCCGCGGTGATGATTGATCTTGTCCGGATTCGATCACGATGCAGTCCGGCAGAGAGGGCGACCGCCGTGACCACGATGGCGGGCAGTTGACCGTACTCGAGCAGTCGCGCGGGCCAACGGAAAAGCCACAGATTCGACGGTCCGAGAAGTAGTACGACGTAAATTCCGCCGAAGACGAACAGCGAGACGCTGTGGCGGCCCAACTTCTTCAGTGACTTCCATTGAATCCACGGTGCGAGCGGTATGAGGAACCAGGCCAGGTACACCAGTGGAATCGTCATGGCAGGCGAAGCGAAAGCGGTGACGTACGGCTGGTTCGACGGGCCGGAGAGATTGAGCAGGTCACCGAGATCGGGTCGAAGCGAACCGTCGTTCGCGATTCCGGACTGAGTACGCACCGACACGCCGGTGGTGAAGAGCAACGGTAGATACACGATCAGCGACATCATGATGATCGCTGCCGCGCTGATCATCAGTGATTTGATGCTGCCTGCGCGTTTGATTGCGATGCATTCCGCTATGACAGCGAGGTAGACGACCGCGACACCGACAGCGCCGTACGGGTTTCCGGTGGTCATCGCAAGATAGCCGAAAACGATCGGTACCAGGGGGTTCACTCGGCCGAGGGCGCTGGCGCGGGTAGACCACCAGACGTGGGGGATCCAGGCGAAGGCGATCAGCCCGGACGCCCAACTGGAGGCGTCGAAATAGAGCGTGTATCCGGCGAACGGCATGGCAAATCCGGCGATGAAAGCCATCGACCGATTGGCGCCGTACTGGCGGGCCACCAGATAAACGCCTACCGCGAGAATCGCCATGAATTGCATCTTGACCAGGGTGATTCCGATTCCCAGGTTCGGAATGAGTGCAATGGCAACCGAATCCAGAAGGATCACGGGATTGTATGTCCCGTAAAGGGCTTCGGCTGTGACATTGCCGCCGGCCCACAATTCGGGGATGAGCGTCGGCCATGACCCGGACAGGATTCGCTCGCCGATCGTGTGCCAACCAGGCGTGAAAGCTGCTGCGCTGTCGTCCCAGTAGTAGAACCACCGATTGGAGATCAGTGGGATGGCGGCGACGATCGACACCAGAGCGGCGAGAAGAATTGGCGGCACCACGCGTTGTGCGAGCGGTAAGTCAGATTTCACGATGTGCTTTCGTCTTCGAGTCGATGGCTGTTGTTCGGAGCCTGGGTCGTGCTCTTTTTCTCGGAGCCTGGGCTGCGCCTTGTTTCTCGGAGCGTAGTATTCCGACGAGTTCGAACTGCAGTCGGGGAAGTAAGGAGATCGGGACGTGGCGACATCGCGAACGGAACCCGTTCGTGGGGAACCAGCTACGCCGGAACTCTCGGTGATCATCCCCGCATACAACTCAGGCGAGGTGCTGGAGTCGACGGTGCGTCAATTCGCCGAGTACTTCACCAGCCGCCCGGCCGAGAGCGCCGGTCAGGTCGAGATCATCGTCGTGGAGAACGGTTCGACGGACAACACTGCCGACGTGTGTGCTGCTCTGGCAGCTTCCTGGTCTTGGCCTGGAGTGACCTTCCTGCCGATGAGCAGCGACAAAGGGATGGGCGCAGCGCTTCGCGCCGGGACGCTTGTTTCTCGTGGACGACGCGTGTTGCTCACCGCGGACGACCTTCCGTTCGGTTTCGGTGACATCGAAGGCGCCGACCGCGTGATGGCGGATCTAGGGTCCGTCCCGCCGGTGGTCATCGGTTCAAAGGCTCATTCGGACTCAGAGGTGGAACGTGGCTTGCTGCGTTCGGTGATGACGGGTGGATTCGCGACGCTGCGACGGGTGGTGCTGGGTACCCGCACGGGCGACCCCCAGGGGACATTCATCGTCGACGGCGTTTTGCTGCGTCGAATCGCACCCTCGCTGACCGAGCGTGGATTCCTTTTCACCACCGAATTGGACTACGCGCTCGAATTGGCTGGGGTGCGCCCGGTCGAGGTCCCGATCCGACTCAGCGACGATCATCTGGCGCACGCGAGCCGTATCTCGCCCAAGGACGTGGTCCAGATGGCGAAGGGTCTGTTGTCGCTTCGTCGGCGAAAGACCGAGCTGCGCTCCGCCGCTGCAGTGAGTAATCACGGGTAGACCTGGTGTGACTCGGTGCCCGGGGCGCCGAGGTGCGGATTCGCGATACCCTGCGGGGCGTGGATACCGTGAACACGACCGATGACCAGTCCGATTCCGGAGTCGAGTTGATCGAACGCAGCGCGACGTCGGATCGACTGCTGGCGCAGCGGACGTTGTTCACCGGAACTTCGCCCGTCGCCAGTGACGAACTGTATGCGGTGACCAAGGTCGGTATGTCGACGCGATCGCGGTTCGAGTTGCGGCTTCAGCCGGGCGCGGTCGCGCACACCAATACCTTCTTCGGTCGTTTTCCGGCCAGCTACTGGCAGCGCTGGACCAATGTCACCGAGGTCACCGTCACTGCACATGTCGTGGCCGATACCGCTTGCCGCATCCAGATCCAGGCCTCGGACATCGGTGGCCACCGTCGTATCGTGACGAACGTCGTCGTGACCGGCGACGAGCGAGTGTCCATGACCGCCCCGCTCGATACTTTCGTCGACGGCGGGGCACTGTGGCTGCAGTTCGAAGCGCAGGGTGGCGGCGCAGTGGTCGACGATGTGGAATGGACCGTCGTCTCGCCGGAGTCGATTCGCCCGGTAGCCGTGGCGATCTGCACGTTCAATCGTGCGGACGACTGTGCGCGCACGGTCGAGGCCCTCGCGTCCGACGAGCGTGTACTCGCGTTGCTCGACGCTCTGTACGTCGTCGATCAGGGAACGGATCCGGTAGAGAGCCGTGAGCTGTTCCAGGAAGTGTCGAAGAAGTTCGGTTCGCGGTTGCAATATCTGCGGCAGGCGAATCTGGGTGGTGCCGGCGGATTCACCCGGGGCCTGTACGAGGCTTCGGCGGCCGGGCCGCACGCCGACGTGATCTTGATGGACGACGACATTCTGTGCGAACCCGAATCGGTTCTTCGACTGAGTGCGTTCGCGAACATGACGACGGAGCCGGCGTTGATCGGTGCCCAGATGCTCTTCCTGTTCAACCCCGACTACCTGCTGGCTTCGGGTGAACGCGTGGATCTGGGCACGCTTCAGCGTGGTGTACCGACCGATGAGCACGGTGTTCGCAACCGGAGTGTGCTCGAGAAGCTGCCGGAACGCCGCGTGGATGCCGAATACAACGGCTGGTGGTCTTGCCTGATCCCTGCTGAAGCCATCGAGCGGATCGGCTTGCCACTGCCGGTCTTCTTCCAGTGGGACGACGTCGAGTACAGCTTGCGGGCTGGGCGGGCCGGGATTCCCACCATCACGTTGCCGTCGGCTGCTGTCTGGCATGCGGACTTCTATTGGAAGGACGTCGACGGTTTTGCGCACTACTTCAGTACGCGCAACGGACTGATCACCGCTGCGCTTGACCCAGGGTTTGCACCCAAAACCCTCGCGAAGCAGCTCTCCCGCGACATTTCGCATTCGATCGTGGGTTTGCAGTACGGCCTTGCACACACGCAACTCCGGGCGATCGAGGGATTCCTCGAGGGGCCGGAAGGTTTGGCGGACGGTGGGCAGGAGGCGCTTGCCGCGATCAACCAGGAACGTAAGCGCTTCCCCGAGACGGTAACTCGCCCGGCGTCGGAGTTGCCGGGAAGGCTGCCGATCCGTCGTGTTGCGCCCAGCCCGAAACCCGGTTTGTGGACAGACCTGGTTCTCGCGAAACGTGCTGTGATGCAGGCGCGCAATCATCTGGAGCGGGGCCCGGTGGCGATCTCGTACGAAGATGCGCAGTGGTGGCACGTCGGACGTTTCGATCACGTCTTCGTCACCGATGCTTCGCAGGGAGGCGTGCGCGAACGCCGCTTCGACAGCGAGAAGGCCGCCGAGATGAGCGGTCGCCTCGCCGGCGTCATGAAGCGGTTCCTCGCCGAAGCGCCAAGTGTGGCTGAAGCATTCGCTCGCGAGTTCCCGCAGCTCACCAGCCGCGAGAACTGGGCTCGACTGTACGAGAAGTGAGCCTCAACGCACTATCTTGGCGATGACCTGCTCGTTGTCGACGGTGTACCCGAGGTATTCGAACGAGATGCCGGTGCGTGTGACGAACTCCGTCCACGCCCGGTACTCGTGCTGCTGCCACCCGGGATAGTTGAAGAATTCGTCGAAGACGACGATCGACCCGGGTACCAGGCGGTCGCCGAGGAGATCGAGCACCGTCTTGGTGGACGAGTAGAGATCGGCGTCGAGGTGCAGGAACGCAACGGGGCCGGGTTCGTCGTTCAGGAACGAGGGCAGGGTGTCCTCGAAGAGGCCCGGAACAAGTTGCGCTCCAGGTACTTCGGGGACTGATTCCTGAGCGAACTCACCAACCGGGAACCCGGTCCGCCAGGTTTCCGGAAGGCCGGAGAACACGTCGAAACCCGCGACGGTTCCCTCGCGTTCGGTGAATGCCTCCGCGATGATCCTGAGTGTGGTTCCGCTGGCAACGCCGAATTCGAGTGCCATGCCGGGTATTTCGATCAATCCCAGTGCATGGCGAAGCGTGTCGTGTGGGTGGCCGAACGTCTCGGCGACGCGAAGGTGTTCGAGGATGAACTCTGCGGTCGATGCCGTCGCTTGCAGGTCCACGGCGTAGGCCAGATCCCGTCGCTGACGAAATTCCAGTTCGTCGATCCTGGACCGGAGGCCCGCGATGTCACCGCGGGCCCCGGCCAGTTCGTCACGTGAGAGCGTCAGCGCATCGAGGATCTGTTGCGTGCGATCTGCGTTGCGCCGGTCGGCGGCCTCGACCACCTCGGATACCGCACGCTGAAGCTTGGTTCTGGCGCTGGAACGGAACTGCTCGAACATGGCAACCTCTCGTCGGGATCACTCCCATGCTGCCAGGCTTTGTTCGCTACCGGTCCCGACCGCGGTAGTGACTCTTGAGTTGTCGGGAGATCACCTTGATCTCCCGCGTCCTCTCTGCCTGCAGACGAGCATCGCTTCGCGCGGCGTTCCATGCATTCTCTCGCTGTAGTTTCCGGTAGCTCGCGAGCCTCCGCTCATCGATATCGCCACGCCCGAGTGCGCTCAGGACTGCGCATCCCGGCTCGGAGTTGTGTGCGCAATCGGAGAACCGGCACTCTGCAATCAGCTCCTCGATCTCGGGGAACGTCTTGTCGATCCCCTCCGCCGCGTTCCACATGCCGACCCCTCGCAGGCCGGGTGTGTCGATCAGTGTCCGGCCGCCGGAGAATGAGATCAACTCTCTGGTGACGGTGGTGTGGCGTCCCTTTCCGTCACCGGTCCGAACGCGACCGGTCTCGAGTCGATCGGCGTCTGTGGTGTCCGCGAGGAGGGCGTTCGCGAGCGTCGACTTACCGGCGCCTGATGGACCGAGTATCGCCACGGTGCCGTCCAGAACTGCATCGAGTACATCCATTCCTTCGTTGGTCTCGGCACTCACAGCAAGCACGGTTGCGCCGGGCGCGATGGCGCAGACTTGGGTGAGAGTGTCGGAGATATAGTGAGCTGCATCGGATTTGGTGAGTGCGATGACAGGTGTTGCGCCGCTCTCCCAGGTGAGTGCGAGTAGCCGCTCGATGCGCCCGAGATCGACGTCGCCGTCCGAAGCCGTGGCGATGACGACTGTGTCTACGTTCGCAGCCAGAATCTGGCCTTCTGATTTTCCGGATGCCGAGGATCGAACGATGCTGCTTGATCGAGGGAGTATCGAAGTGACCGTGTGCATCTCGGGTTCGCGTGAGTCCCGTAACTCGGCCACGGCGACCCAGTCACCCGTACAGAGTGGATCGCTGCCGCTGAGTGCGCGAACTGTGCCTTCGGCGACGGCCACGTCACACCGCCCTCGGTCGACGCGAAGAACGCGCCCGGGTGCGGAGTCCGGTGGGGCCAGGGCAGTGAATGTGTTCGAGAGTGTTGCGTTCCAACCGTATTCGGTCAGGGGCGCGCTGTTTTCCGGCATGGTGAGTGTGTCCTCGAGTACGAAGAAGTGTGAATGTTGACGGTGCTGAAACTGCGGAACACGACAGTCATCAATACTCACTCCTCGAAAATCTCAGGACGCACCATGCGTCGGATCAGAATCGTCTCAGCCGCAGACGCGACTGTGCAACTGAATTAACTCGGGGCGGCCGACTTAACTCGGACGTTCGAACTTCTCTTCCCGGCCGAGCTTGCGCAATCGCATCCACTCGCGCAGTCCGGCCGGATCGCGGCGTGTGATCAGGAAGTACCAGCCGAACCGAACCCATTCCTGCGGAAGCAGTTTCCGCATTCCCGGTTGGGAGAGGATGTATCCACGGTTGCGGTACGTGAAGTAGCGCTTCGTGTCGTTGTCGGGGTACTGCGTGTGCATGCGTCCGCCGAGGATCGGCTTGAACTCGTCCGCGCCGTTGGGGTGGACATAAGCAGTTTGCAGGCAGGTACCGAACTTCAGGCCGGAGCGCACGAGGCGACGGTGTACCTCGACCTCGTCGCCGCGGACGAACAGGCGTAGATCCGGAACTCCGACGGCATCGATCGCGTCGGCGGTGAACAGTGCGCCGTTGAAGAGGGACGCGATGCCGGGCAGGAGATCCTCGTCGCCGAGCTCGGAACGCAACCGGCGCCACGACGTGCCGCGGCGAAGTGGGAAGGCAAGGCGGTCGGGGTCGTCGATGTCGCAGACGACGGGGGAGACCTCGGCCAGGTCGTTCCGAATTGCACAGTCGAGCAGTGTTTCCAGGACCTCAGGCCCCTCCGGGCGGCCGTCGTCGTCGGCGAGCCAGACGCGGTCGGCGCCGAGTGAAAGCGCGTAGAGAATGCCAAGAGCAAATCCTCCGGCACCGCCGAGGTTGTGCTGAGAACCGATGTAACTGGTCGGCAGTGGAGCGTTGTCGACGAGCTCTTTCACATCGGCTTCGTCGGCATTGTCGACGACAACCAGATGATCGAGCGGACGCGACTGGGTGCTGAGAACCTTCAAGGATTCGGCCAGCAGTTCACGACGCTTGTGAGTGACGACGACCCCGATGATTTTCTCGGGTGCGCTCACGGGGTGTTCTCCCGTTCCATTTCCTTGATCACGTGGCGCACATGTTCGGCGGCGTCGTCACCTTCGTAGGCGCGTACGACGTCTTCGATGTCGCCTTGCATGCGGATCTGGCCGTGGTCGATCCACATCGCACTGTTGCACAGCTGAGCGAGGAATTCGTTGGAGTGGCTGGCGAATACCAGGATGCCGGAGCGTTCCACCAGCTTCTGCAGCCGGATGCGGGCCTTCTTCATGAATTCCGCGTCGACGGCACCGATGCCCTCGTCGAGAAGCAAGATCTCGGGATCGATACTGGTCACGACGCCCATGGCAACGCGAACGCGCATACCGGTGGAGTAGGTACGCAGTGGCATGGAGAGGTATTCACCGAGTTCGGTGAATTCGGCGATCTCGTCCATCTTCGCGAGCATCTGCTTGCGGGTCTGACCAAGGAACAGGCCGCGGATGATGATGTTCTCGTACCCGGAGATTTCCGGGTCCATGCCGACACCGAGGTCGAAGACGGGTGCGACGCGTCCGCGAATGCTGGCGGATCCCCGGGTCGGTTCGTAGATTCCGGAGAGCAGGCGCAGCAGGGTGGATTTGCCGGCGCCGTTGTGGCCGACGAGCCCGATGCGGTCGCCTTCCTTGAGCGTCATCGTGATGTCGCGGAGCGCTTCGACGACAACGACATCGGAGTCGTTGCGGCCGATGGATCCTCCGGCCTTGCCGAGGAAGGCCTTCTTGAGCGAACGGGATTTCGCGTCGAAGATCGGGAAGTCGACGCACGCGTTCTGCGTGTGGATGCTGACTGGCTGACTCATGTGTTTCCTCTAGACCCAGTAGGGCACGCGTGCCCGGTACTTGCGGAGTGCCAGAATCGCGACGGCCCAGCCGACGACGGTGAAGGCGATGACGATGTACCAGTGGTATGCCTGCTGGTCGGCCCCGATGAGTGGTGCTCGGATGATCTCGAGGTAGTGGTACAGGGGGTTGAGCTCGGCAAGCCGGACTCGCTCGCTGGCTTGCCCGCCCTGGTCCTTGAGGGCCTGAGTTGTCCACATGATCGGCGTCAGCACGAACAGCAGGAGCGTCATGCTGCCCAGGATGGGGGCGATGTCGCGGTATCGGGTGGAGAAGATGCCGAAGACGATCGAGACCCACAGCGTGTTCGCCACGATCAGCAGGAATGCCGGTATCGCCGCCAGCGCAGTCCAGCTCATGTTCTGCCAGATGCTGAACGCGAACAGCAGAACTATGTAGATCGCAAAGTTGTGCGCGAAGAACAGCACCTGACGCCAAACCAGGCGATATACGTGCACGCTCAACGCCGACGGCAACTGCTTGATCAGGCCCTCGTTGGCGATGAAGACCTCGGAGCCTTCGAGGATGCCTGCACTGATCAGGTTCCACACGATCAGGCCGACCGTGACGTACGGCAGGAACTCCTTGAGCGGAATGTTCAGCAACGCGGAGTACAGAAGACCCATCGCGCCGGCCTGGACGCCGGTGGCGATCGTGATCCAGAACGGACCGATCACCGACCGGCGGTAGCGCTGTTTGATGTCCTGCCAGCCGAGGCTGAGCCACAACTCACGCTGATTCAGACCGTCGCGAAGGTCTTTGAACGCACGACGGAACGTCTGGGAGTCGGACACGGGCGCAGGTGCGCCCGGCGTCTCGGATTCGATTGCGGATGCTGACACGGAGGTCGAGCCTACCGGCCTGGCGTCGGAGCCGGTTTTCCCGCGGACTTCGTGGTGGTCCGGGTTACAGATACTGGCCGGTTCCTGGGCTCTGTTGGTCCGGATGGGCAGGCGAATGCGGAGCCCCGATGCTCATGCCGGGAGGCAGTGCGCCCTGACGCATCTGTTCGAGCTGAGCGCGCGCTGCCATCTGCTGCGCGAACAGTGCGGTCTGAATTCCGTGAAACAGTCCTTCGAGCCAGCCGACGAGTTGGGCCTGCGCGATTCGCAGTTCGGCGTCGGAGGGAATGGAGTCGTCGGTGAACGGGAGGCTCAGTCGCTCGAGTTCTTCACGGAGTTCGGGTGCCAGGCCTTGTTCCAGTTCTCGGATGGACGAGGTGTGGATGTCCTTGAGGCGCTTGCGGCTGGCGTCGTCGAGCGGCGCGGCGCGCACTTCTTCCAAGAGTTGTTTGATCATCGTGCCGATTCGCATGACCTTCGCCGGCTGCTCGACCATCTCGGCGACGGACTCGGCTTCGGATTCCGCGCCTTCGGTGGTGCCAGATGTGGAGGCCTCTGCCTCGGCCGCCGGCATCGCGACGGGTCGACCGTCGGGTCCGATAACGAGTACCTGCTCTTTGTCGGGGTTCGTCATGCTTCCATCTTGTCGTGTGTGGGCGACAAACGCCGCGTAACCCCCAAAAAGTTAGCTACCGAATAACTGTACTGACGGGTAATTGGGTGACTGCCTTCGACTAAGCGGGCGTCTGCACCTAGAGTGTCGAGCATGGCTTACGACGTTGCCCGCGTACGGGGGTTGATTCCCTCACTCGGTGACGGCTGGATCCACCTCGATCCGCAGGCCGGAATGCAGATCCCGGACGCCGTCTCGCGGACGGTCTCCACCGCGTTCCGTGCCTCTGCATCTTCTTCCTCCGGTCGCCACGTCTCGAACCGTCGTAGTGCTGCCATTCTCGAGAGTGCGCGCACCGCGGTCGCCGATCTGGTCGGCGGAGATCCTGCGGGAGTCGTTCTCGGATCAGACCGAGCGGTGTTGTTGGCTTGGCTCGCCGAGTCGCTCAGTTCGCGGTTGGGCCTCGGAACCGGTCTCGTACTCTCGCGCCTCGACGAAGAGGCGAACGTCGCGCCCTGGCTTCGTGTGGCCAGTCGCTACGGCGCTCAGGTGCGATGGGCAGAGGTCGAAATCGAAACGTGTGAGCTCCCGAGTTGGCAGTTCAACGATCTCATCACCTCGACCACTCGATTGGTGGCCTTGACGGCCGCATCACCGGTCGTCGGTTCGGCTCCGAACGTCCGCGCCGCAGCTGATCGTCTGCACGAATTCGGCGGACTGATGGTGGTCGACGCCGTCGGTGCAGCGCCATATGCGCATGTGGACATGGCTGATCTCGGGGCGGACATCGTTGCCGTCAGCGCGCCGTCGTGGGGCGGTCCGCAGGTGGGCGCACTCGTCTTCCGCGATCCCGGACTGCTCGACCGAATTCCGGCCGTGTCGCTCAACCCGTACGCGCGTGGCGCCGAGCGACTCGAGGTGGGCGGTCATCAGTTCGCGCTGCTGTCCGGTCTCACGTCGTCGATCGATTTCCTGGCGGGCTTGGACGAATCGGCAACGGGAACCAGGCGTGAGCGCCTCGAAACCTCGATCAGCTCGCTGCAGGACTACCAGGACGGTCTGTTCGATCACCTCATGCGTTCTCTCGCAGCCCTGCCCAACGTGATGGTGATCGGCGGCGCACCCACGCGGGTGCCGACGCTCAGTTTCACACTCGAGGGGATGGCGGCAGACAAGGTCGCGGCGCACCTGGCCGACAAGCGCATCGCGACGGTCAGCGGTACGCATGGTGGTTCCAGGCTGCTCGACGCCCTCGGTGTCAACGACGAAGGCGGCGCGGTCACCGTCGGCCTTGCGCCGTACACGACGCGGTACGAGATCAATCAGCTGGTCGCCGAACTCGGCGCCCTGGGCTGATCGATCCCGCTCGGCTCACTTCACGGTGAGGATGACCTTGCCTACGGTTTCCGGCGAATCCAGCAACTGATGGGCTAATGGCGCCTCGGTGATCGGAAGTTCGGTCGACACGATCGGTTGAACCGATCCATCGGCGATCAACGGCCACAACTTCGCACGGACGTCGGCGACGATGTCCGCTTTACCGCCTGGGCCGGTGAGCGGACGCCCGCGCAGGCCCGTCGACGTGATGTTTCCGCGCTTTCCCATCAGCTTGGCGATGTCGACTTCGCCCTTGCGGCCACCCTGCATTCCGATGATCACGACGTGGCCGTCCATGGCGAGTGCGTCGACGTTGCGCCCGAGGTACGACGCTCCCATGTTGTCCAGAACCACATCGGCGCCGTGGTTGTCGGTGGCTTCGGCGAGTGATGCTACGAAGTCGCTGTCGCGATAGTTGATGAGAATATCCGCGCCCAATTCGCGGCAGCGGTTCAATTTGTCCTCCGAACCCGCGGTAACTGCGACGCGGGCGCCGAGGGCTTTGCCGACCTGGATGGCGTGGGTGCCGATTCCGCCGCCACCGCCATGGACGAGTAGTACCTGTCCGCGTCGTAGGCCGCCGCGCATCACGACGTTCGACCACACCGTGCACGCAACTTCCGGCAGAGACGCTGCGACACGGAGATCGACGCCCGCGGGAACCGGGAGAAGTTGTGTTGCCGGGACCGCGACCTTCTCGGCGTAACCGCCGCCGGCCAGCAGTGCGCAGACTTCGTCGCCGACGGACCAACCCGTGACGTCTTCGCCGAGTTCGGTGATCACACCCGAGCATTCGAGGCCGAGAATGTCACTCGCGCCGGGCGGCGGCGGGTAGAAGCCTTGACGTTGGAGCAGGTCGGCGCGGTTGACTGCGGTCGCGGCGACCTCGACGAGTACGTGCCCGCGAGGTAGTTCAGGATCGGGCTGTTGCGCCCATTTCATGACCTCGGGACCGCCGGGCTGATCGATCGTTATGGCGTACATGGATACGACGCTAGCGAATCTCCCCGCTGACGGGTGTTTTGCCGCTACCGTCGCGGACGTGACTTACTTCGGGAACATGCAGAACGAGATCTATCTGACGGGACTGAGCGGCGCGAAGCCGGCTTTGCCGATGACTGCGGCAGGCTTGGAAGATGCCGCGCGCGAGCAACTCTCACCGGAGGCCTTCGGGTACATCGCCGGTAGCGCGTCGACCGAACGGACCGCGGTGTCGAATCTGCGGGCGTTCGACAAGCATGCGATCGTGCCGCGGATGTTGCGGGGGACTGCGGCGCCCGACGCACGCGACCTGAGCGTCGAGGTGTTGGGGACGAGGTTGGCTGCACCGATCCTGACGGCTCCGGTGGGCGTGCTCGGCTTGGTCCACGACGACGCCGAGGTTGCGGTCGGTTCGGTCACCGCCGAGTTGGGGATCGGATCGATTCTCTCGACGGCGGCATCCTCGACCATCGAAGACGTAGCGGCGGCCTCCGGCGAGAACTGGTGGTACCAGCTGTACTGGCCGGCCGACGACGAACTTGCCGAGTCGTTTGTCCGCCGAGCGGAGACGGCGGGCGCGAAGGCTATCGTCCTGACTGCCGACACTCCCGGTATGGGTTGGCGTCCAAGGGATCTCGAACTCGGTCACCTTCCGTTCCTGCAGGCGAAGGGTATTGCCAACTACCTGTCGGATCCGGTGTTCCGCGCCAAACTGGCGACGCCGCCCGAGGAGAGCGCAGAAGCGCTGCAGATCGCGGTTCTCACGTGGGTGTCGTTGTTCGGCAATCATGCGGTGCGGATTGCCGATATCGCGAAACTTCGCCAGTGGACGACACTTCCGATCGCGGTGAAGGGAATTGTCCATCCCGACGACGCACGTGAGGCCGTCGCAGCCGGCGCCAACGGCATTGTCGTGAGCAACCATGGTGGGCGTCAAGTTGACGGGTCGATTTCGGCACTCGATGCTCTCGGTCCCGTCGCTGATGCGGTGGGGCATGAGGTGGACATCCTGATGGACTCCGGAATTCGTTGTGGCGCAGACGTAATCAAGGCTCTGGCCTTGGGTGCCGACGCAGTGCTGTACGGGCGGCCGTGGGTGTACGGGTTGGGATTGGCCGGAGCGGACGGAGTGCGTCATGCATTGCGCAGTCTCCTGGCCGACCTGGATCTCACCATGGGGCTGGCGGGGCTGGCATCGGTCGCCGAAATCGATTCCTCGATCCTCATGTCCAATTCGTGACTTTAGGGTGAGTCTTACTGTGACGGGCGGACACAGGTCTAAACTTGGAACCTGTGACAGCTGAAGCGACAACCGAGGAGACATCGCAGGCGGCGCACGGTGAGACACCGTGGCTGACGCCATGCGAGATGCGTGCATGGCGCGGCTACATGGACGGTAATCAGCGCCTCATGGAGGTTCTCAACCGCGAACTACAGGATTCGCACGACCTGTCGTTGGCCGATTACCGCATTTTGGTCATGCTCTCGGAGTCAGCTGACGGTTCGTTGCGGATGAGTGACCTGGCAGACGGCGTGCTGTCTTCGCGGAGCCGCCTCACGCACCAGATCAGGCGGATGGAATCTCAGGGCATCGTCGTGCGCGACACCTGCGTCGAAGACGGGCGCGGCGTGCTCGCGCGGATCACGGAAGAGGGTAGGCGTCGCCTCGCCGAGGCGGCACCTACTCACGTGGCCGGCGTGCGGAACAATCTGGTCGATCTGCTGACTCCCCAGGAACTGGACGTGCTGGCAGACGTCTTCGAGAAGGTCGACAAAGCCATCGGCGAGCGCTGACTCCGGAGCCGTTTTCGCGGTCCGTGGGAACACCCGATAGGATCGCCCACGGAAGCGTGGCAGAGCGGCCGAATGCACTCGCCTTGAAAGCGAGCGTGGCGTTAAACCCACCGGGGGTTCAAATCCCTCCGCTTCCGCCAAATGTTCGTTGTTCAAACCCAGCCCGCGCGAAAGCGTGGGCTGGGTTTTTTCGTGCCCTACGAAGCGCAGGAGCGTCGAGGAGTCGGATGAGCTGCGCGCCACCAATTAACTGTTGACCGTTCAATAAGTTTGCGTGGCCATATCGCCAGAGACCACGTTGCATTCAATCTGCTGAAATGCTCCGGATCGTGCTTTGTTTGCACGTTTGCTCGACTGTCACCAATGGGCGGATGGTCCAAGTTTGGTGACCAGTCCGGGCCCCAAACCCACTGTCAGTCCACGTCAACAAGCTGCGAACCAGCTTGCCGAAGCGCACGGGGACGTGCCTGCCGGTTTCACCGGCAATGTGCCGATCCCGCCAGATCCGAACGAGCCCGACGACCGATCGTTCCCGCAAAAAGTATGGGACACCGCGTGGGGTGTCGGGGAAAGTGCCGTCGACACAACAGTCGATAGCGTCGGAACGCTCGGAGACGCGTGGCGAAACTTCCTCGTAGTCCCCCGTGCACGATGCCGCCGTCGATCCGTTCGGCTTCAATCGCGGCCAACGAGCACAGCCTTCACCCGAGCATTCTCCGGCTGAGATCGCTGCCGCAGCAGCAAATATCGTCTCCCTCATTCCGATCGTAGGCACAGGAGGCAGAGTCGGCGGAGCTGCCGTGCAAGAAGCGGTGGAGGCTGTTCTGCGGCGCGGCGGAACCGCCGCAGACGCCGAAGCCGCAGGTCGCAGGGCAGCCGCCACCGCCGGTGAGGCCGGGAATAGAGCCCCTAGCGATCCGACTATTCCCGTCGGAGACAGACCGGCCTCGACGCCTGTGGGTGGGCGCGGAGATCGCGAAATAAATGTAAAGCCCGGAACCAATCGTCCTGGAATAGTCAACGGTCGTGAATATACGGGGCATGCGTTCGACCGAATGCAAGAGCGCGGCATACTTCCATCCCTGGTTGAACAGGCCATTCGTGAAGGGGTGGCGACCCCGAGCAGAGGAAACACGACCGTGATCTATGATTCGATAAACAACCTATCAGTTATCATCAATGAAACGGGCAGAGTTGTGACCACCTCATTTGGCAATTTATCGGGAAAGTGAAAAACATGACGGATCAATCAATTTACCGCCTGGAAGCTGAGCAGGTTAATCGCGATTATTGTGACGGAAAAATATCCTTGCATGCGCTAGTTGAAATATTCGAGAGGTACGTCAGAGAACGCGAATCGGAGCGTGCATCAGATTCCGAAACCCTGAGGGGGGCCTGGGGTCAAATTGAAATAATGAATGCAATTAACCAGGATGATCCTTCGAATTCGAGCAAAAATGAGTCGGAGGTGCGAGAAGTTATTCAAGAATTCTTGGACTTGCTTCCGTAGTCTCTTTTCTCGGTCCAGGGGCGACTAATCAAGGCAGGCTTTGACTCACTTGCGCGACCAGTGTCATGTCAAGTGACACTGGCCAGCAGTTGCTTATTGTGATGTGGGAGCAGATTAGGATTCGCAGGCTGACGGTTCAGACGTCTTCGCCTTCGAGGGTGGCCATTCATTTGCCCTGATCACCGATCACGACTACCTCGCCTACCGCATCCCAGTGGAACACGACCACATCCTGATGATTCCAGGTAAAACCGACTACCTGTACAGCAGCGCAGGCGTCCGTATGCCTGCCTGGCGTGTCACCTTGTCTTTGGAACAGAAGAAGTTACTTTCAGTATTCGAAAGCGCTCGTGACGTCGTCTCAGACGAACTGGACGTAATGGAGCAGAGCGACCGGCACGGCAACGCCGCCTAAGTCTGCAGCTCATCCCACTTTTCGAGCATCCGTCTCGTCTGGACAGTTAAGTTTGAATGCCATCCACTTGCCTCCGTCAAAATGATTTTCATTTTCAATAACAGAGGTGCGCCGAGTCCACCTCATTCGTTCGCCTCGGGGGTCGGTTGTGGATGCGTTATTACGCAGTGGCACAGGGAATTCCCGCACGCATCGGTGCCCGTTTGCAGTCCTCGCAAAAGTCGTCCGGGATAACGTCGCCTGTTCAACACTCGGCGACGAACGTGGCCACGGGAAACGAAAAATGCTCCGCCCCGCCACAGGAAGAGCGAAGCATCAATTCGACGGCGGAGGGTATTACCAGTTCTGAATGAAGAAGAACTGCTGTGAACCCCTCGCCGGGTTGAGTACGCCGAGAGAAATTTCTCCACCACGGGAGGCTGCTTCGTTGGCGAACTGGTCGAGACGTCCCCAGACGACGTTGGGGCCGCTCTCGAAGCGCGATCCTGGTGCGAGGCGCACGCCGATCTGGGTGGAGTTAGTGATGCTTTCGATCGCAGCGCCGGCATTGAGCTGGCCGAACAATGCCGTCTCACCCTGGTTCAGCTGCACGCCGATGCGCCCGTTGTCGGCGATCGGAGTAACAGCTGATGCTGCGCCCGCGCCACTGAGTGCGATGGCTGCGATACCGGCAGGTATCAATGCGGCCGCGGTAATCATCCTGCGTAGGTGCGTCATTCGGCTTCTCCCTCGTCGGTGGCCCACTCGAGTTGGCGCCTCCACGGGCCACTTTGTCTGATTCTTCCGGTAACAGTCAACGACATGTTGCAAACAATGAGCAATCCATTGGGTTGGTTTGAGATGCAGCTCACTACTGGAAATCCGTTGAAGAATAAACTGTTTCAGTGAAATTGCTGGTCAAGATCGTGAATGCCAGAGAAGCGCCCGGGCCGTCGTTACGTTTCCGTTACTGGTCAGTCTGGCTGCGAGAAGGACACGCACTCGGTCACCCAGAAACGCTGCGGCACAGGAATTGTCAGAGCAAGAACCCGCGCAGAGGGTCCTCCGCAGTTGAGCGCCACTGTCAAGCGGTCTTTCATTCTTCGAGGGCGCGCTGCTTCGGCAGTGGGCTCTCGACTGTCAGAACCGCACGGTGAATACCACGTGGCGACGCTCTCGGGCCGCGCGCTGGAAAAAGTCCGCCACTTCCTGAAGCCAGCCCCAGGCGTACCCGCGCTCGTCGGAGCCGTACTCCGGGTTGCGGTCGTCGAGTGGCATTGCGTCGTAGCGCACGCCGAACTCGGATTCGGTGATTTCCGCCAGGTACGAGGAGACTTCGGCGACCCGATCGGGTGCCAGGTAGGTGACGAGTTGGTCGTCGGTGTCGGTGTTGAGGTCTTCGTCCCCCAGGATCACGCCGTAGGCCGGCCAGTTCTCGGACACGCGCTCGTACCCCGTGCTGGAGAGGGCGCACAGGATCGGATCCCACGCCTTGTCCGTGTCGCACGAGAACTCGGATCGGCCCGTCTCCTCGATGTCCTCGACCAGAGCGCCGAGTTTGTCGTCGTCGCCGCGCGCGTCCAGAAGTTCCGCTGCCACGCTGTCTGACAGCGCGAAATGTACCCCAAGTTCCATGGCGTGATGCTAACGGCCGACCTGCCGCCGTCCCGCCGTTACTACAAGACGAATCGCCTTAGGTAACGATCCTGCTCTGCCTCCGACCGAAGTTGCCCATGGTGGGCCTGCTGTCATACATACTTCATCGGTGATTCCGACAAAACGGACCGGCCTTTCTGTTGTATCGCTGGTGATCCTCGTCGTCGCGGGGTTGCTGGTCGCAGCCCCTGCCAGCAGCGCCGCGCCGCCGCCTGACTGGAAATACACAATGGTGGCGTTCAGCAATGCCAGCGACCGCGACATGGATGTCTACGAGTCGGCTGACGGCACCGGCTTTCAGCTCGTCCAGCAGTCGGCGTACAGGCCGCCGTCTGGGCTCGTGCGTGATCCGAGCATCTTCCGGAACACGGACGGGGTGTACTACCTCACCTACACGACGGGTGGTGGGGCGAACATCGGGTTCGCACGCAGCAGCGACCGCATCAACTGGACGCCGCTGGGGAACTATCCGGTTCCGTTTTGCTGCGCCTTGATGCCTGGCACGGGAGATGGCACCGGTTCTGCGAGCCCCCCGGGCTTCTCGGGTTCGGCCGGATTCAGCGACGGACCGTCGCTGTCACCATTCGTCACCAAGGCCTGGGCGCCTGAATGGTTTGTGGACGGCGATCGCGTCAACGTCATCCTGTCGATGTCGACCGGTGGAGGATTTGTGCCGTATCTGATGACGGCGTTGGAACCGTCGCTCCGGTTGTGGAGCCCGCCTGTTCCGCTCGCCGGGATCGGTGCGGACCACATCGACACCACCGTGGTCAAAGTCGGATCGACCTATCATGCGTTCACCAAGAACGAGACGAGGAAGGTCGTCGAGCATGCGGTCGCTCCTTCGGTGACGGGACCTTATTCGTTTGTCCCGCCCGGGAATTGGGGTTCGCTTGTCGAAGGTCCGGCCGTGGTTCAGTTGCCGAGCGGCGACTGGCGGATCTATCTCGACGCCTATACCGAAGGAAAGTATCTCTACTCCGACAGCACGGACGGGCTGAACACCTGGTCTCCTGTGCAAGAGGTTCCTGGGGTGTCCGGGACTGCACGGCATCTCGGCATCATGAGAGAACCGGCATAACATTCGACCCTGAGTTGGTAGGGCTCTGATCAAGGACTCCGGTCTTGGTCAGAGCCTTTTCTCGTACTTGCGTACTACTTGTGTGCGTCGCCTGCGCTAATCAGTGATTGACAAGCTAACGATGCGATGCCAGTGGGTCCGACGAGTTCGCGCCGACCACGAAGTGAGTATCTCCGCGTGAGCTGTGCAGAGTTGCGCTCCCAGGCCCCGCTCGGGCGCCGTACTTCACGATTGATTGCCAAGTAATGCCTGTTGGTTTCATATTCAAGTACGCGCACTGGCTTGATGCCCGCACTTTCGGTCTCCAACTGCTCTGAGGCCCGCGAAATGCGGATTCAATTCGATTTGCCGCACTGTTTCTGAGGGATCTTCTCGTCCGTAAACGGTGACCTTGCTCATAGTAGGACCTAGGTCCTTTTCGCTGCTGATAAGCCTGTCGATATATATCTGTTACCGAAAGTTCACCCTAAATCCAAGATGGGGGAGATGGCGCGCTGGCGGGCAAACAGGACGATTGGTACCGTCCGGTAACTAATTCAGTTAGTTGTCGGCTACCGCTCTGGTTGCTGTGTCACGTGGAGGAGCAGTTCATGTCGATCGAATCGCAAAACGGCATATCCCATCGTCGATCGAGGGCCGCAGTGGGGCTCGCGGCGTGTGCGGTTGCCACACTGTCGTCTGGGGTGGTCTTCGCAGGGAGCGCATCGGCAACGCCGACGGCGTTGGCGGACAAATTCGCGAGCACGGTCACCGATGACGGCTGGACGTTGGATCTTGCCGCCACCAAACTGTCGGCGAATCCGGTGCCGAATTTGGCGACGACGGCGTTCACTCGTGAGGGGTTCGTGTCGGCGAAGGTGACCGGCACGATCGGTGGTCAGGGCGATTCGGCAGTGAAGACCGGTTATGTCGAGCAGGGATTGCAGATCGGCTGCCAGATCGATGTCTCCTCCGGACTTGGCTTGGGGCTTGGCTTTTCGCTCGGCCCGTCTGTCGGTGTGAGTATTTCGGGTGTCCCGTCGGCGAACGTGGGTGTGAATGCGTCGGTGAATCCGAGTATTCAGTCGACGATTGCGCCGGGCACGATCACGACGATTCCGTTGGGGAAGAAGGATCTCGAGTCGTCGAAGGCGTCGATCACGGCAGAGAACGTGCACGTGAAGGTTGATGCGTGCATGGGGCCGGTGACGATCCGCTCGTACGCACAACTCTCGGTGTCGACGGCGACGTCCGACAACACATTGTTCGTGTACTCCGATCCCACCTGGCTCTAACCCACGCAGCCGTCGTCAGCGCTGCTGGCGACTATTCCCGATCCGTCCCGTCCAGGGGTGGTTACTCATCACGCCCACAAAGGAGAAATCATGAAGATTCGTACCTTGGCCACTGCCGGAACTCTCACCGCAGGTATCGCCCTGTTCGGTGTTCTCGGCGCCGGCATGGCATCTGCTGCAACTCCGATCGTGCAACCGGAACATGGCCGGATCGGACTTTCGCTTTCGAACGCCGAAACGGCGGCGCTGGCGGCGAGCCCGATTCCTGATGCGATTGCGAACATCGTTCCAGGTTCGCTGAGGGGGGTCTGGTTGGCGCCTGGTTCCGCGATAACTGTTACCGATGGCAAGGTCGACGCCCTCGAAGGAACTGTGCTCGGTGAAGCAGCCGCGCGTGGTGGGCATGCCAATGTCTTTGTCTCCGACCCGAATCACCCCGCCAGTGAGGGGCACATAGTGCTGACGGAGCAGTACTGGAACTGATACCAGGCCGAACGTCGGCGACCCGTTGTCCCCGCTCTCCCTTCCTGTTTGGAGTTCCAGCCATGACCGTCAACAACGCCGAACGTCGCAGTGTCCAAACGGAACCCGCTGCCCTCGTCAGCAAAGGCGTTGCAGACGTTGATGACTGGGATCCGGACAGTGAACTCAGTCCACTCTCCAAGGCTGTGATCGCTACGGCAGTTGGACTGGGGTTGCTGATCGCGGCATTCGCGGTGATCGGGAAGCTCGCCGGCTGGGCGAACGACTACGGGACGATCCTGGTTTACCTGGCGTTCTTCTTGTGGATGTCGATCTCCGGACGGTTGTTCTGGTGGGGCGCAGACAAACTCATCGCGCTACTCCGAACGAAGAAGAGTGACAATCGTGGTGCGCACCGGTGAAGTCCGGTAGACGACTTCGCCGGACTCTCGCGGGAGTGCTTGCCGCTGGGGCGCTGTTGACCGGAGCGGCCGGAGCGATCGGTGCGGGAATTGCACTCTCCGCCGCTCCGGCGAACGCGACGCCGGAAGAAGACTGCGCGGCGGTGCGGGCACGTGATCATCAGATCTACCTGAATCTCATTGCGTCGCTGCCACCTGGTGCACCCATCCCGCCAGAGATCATCAACCCGTGCCTGAGTGCGCCGTCCACGACGGCGACAGTTGCGCCGACGACCACGGTCGGGCTCCCCGGTGCGCAGGCTCCAGGCGGTGGCCCGAATGTCGGCGCGAATGCTCCGACGAACTTTCCCACCTACAACGGCACCCCCATCGTCCCTGTGCCGACGATCGAGGTTCCGCCCATTACTTCCGAGTCCCCGGCCTCGGAAACTGGTGTCGGTGCATTCCCCAATGCATCGGCATCAGCGGTTCCCTCACCCACACCCACCCCGGGTGAGGGAACCACCACCGATCGTGGTCCCGGACCGATCCCCGCGGATTCGGATTCGAATATCGCACCGGCCCAAACGGTTCCGGACCCGGCAGCAGATGTTTCCACCGCCGGGGAGGACTCGGGCCGTGACCGGTATCTCGAACTGGTCCTCGTCGGGGCCGCGGCGTTCACCGCTGCGGGTATGAGAGTGAGGGGGCGGCCGGGACCGTTCAGTGCGCGTGTGAGCGCGCGTCCGTGGGAGTCGGTTCTCTCCCAGGTAGTCGGTACGGTCGCGAAACCGTTCATGCCGTATTTCGTCGGCGGTCAGGACGTCGTGGTCATCCCCGACCCAGGTGGCGGACAACGCACCATCTTCCTCATTCACGACGAAACCTCCTCGCATGAAGCTGAAATGGTGGTCGACCTACCACCCGGCGGACACATGAGCATCAACGACGACGGGTCCGTCGGTGTCTACGACGCGAACGGAGACTTGCAGGGCACCGTTGCCGCTGCGTGGGCGTACGACGTCAACGGCGATCCGGTTCCCACCTACTACGAGATCCGTGACGGCAAGCTCTACCAAGTCGTTATCCCGACCCCGGGCGTCATCTACCCGGTCACTGCTGACGGCCCCTACGGCGGCAGCGACCCGGTCACCGGACGAGACGTCACCGCTACACCCCTTCAAGGCGGCGGTGAGGTCGTCAACCAGTCCGGCGGACCGGTCATGGTCAACGTCCCGACAGACTCCCCCTACAACGACGTCGGCGGGATCGACCCACTGGGCAATCTCGACATGGATCCGCCGACGCAGCCGGCACCGACAACGCCTCTGCCGTTCGATATCGGATCGCCGACCGACTCGGGCACCGATACGAGCGAGCCTCCGTGGAACCCACTCGACAACCTCGACATGGACGCCCCGACGCAGCCGGCACCGACAACACCACTGCCGTTCGATATCGGATCGCCGACCGACTCGGGCACCGATACACCCGGGGGTACAGCGAGCGAGCCTCCGTGGAACCCACTCGACAACCTCGACATGGAAACGCAGACGCAGCCAGATCCTCCAATGGAATTACCATTCGGGATCTTTGACTCTGATCCCAACAACGGTTTGATCGGCCCCGCGCAGAGGGCCGCGAACCAACGGGCGCTCGCCCATGGCGACGTACCTGCTGACTTCACTGGCAACGTCCCTCTGACCGCACAGCAACAACTTGACGACCTGCAATGGCAGGTGGATCAGATGCGAGACCGCGGCTATACAGATTCCGAGATCGCAACTGTCTTGAGTAAAGGCAGCACCGCGCTCGGTGGCCCCGCCTCGGGCTTGCAATCTGCGGGCGCCCTTGCGAACACCGGTGTGCATCATGCTGGTTCGCTCCCGAGCGCTGCGCAGGCCGCTCGGTCGGCGGCAGTGGGTACTGTTTTAAGCAGATTATCGGTGGCAGTTGAGGTTGCCTCGGGTGTCATCAAGTGGCGCGAAGGCGCGCCACGTGGCGAAACTGTGGGAAATTCCGGTGGCGCAATCGCATTGGGATGGGCAGGCGGCAAAGGTGGCGCCGCACTCGGCGGGTTTCTCGGCGGCCCGATAGGTGCCGCAGTCGGGGGCGGAATCGGTGCAATCGGAGGATCGCTACTCGGGGCATACTTGGGTACCCGGGCAGGCCGATCATTTGATTGAAGCCTTAGACAATGATCGATCGCTCCAAGAGAAGGGACTGAGACCGTGCATTACCTGCTGATCGCTGCCATTGCATTCTGCCTAGCCTCGGGGGTGCTGTCGGCGCTTGATGCCGCAGCAGGCAATCCGATGCGGGGCGCGATAACCTTGGCCGTTTCGTTGACGGCTGCGAGTGGGATGGTGTTCCTCGTGACTGACAATTCGACCACCCGGATCGGCGCTGTCGCGGGCACTGCGGCGGTCCTCGTTTTGCGTTTTCTCCCGAAGAGTTCCATATACCGACGACACACCGTTCCTCAAGCGGAACCGGCACCATGACCACCTTTTATGCGATTTGTGCGATTGCTGCAGGGGCTGTGGCGTTGATCGTATCTACGCCCTACGTGATGTACCGCAGTCATGCGAGAACGATTTACTGGAGTTCGTCGATCCTTACCATCGTTTTCGCTTGGCTCACCGCTCCACAGCGGTCGATTCTCGGACCTGTCCTCTTGTGCGGTTTCGCTGCTGTGTTCGTGGCGTGGTGGTGGACCCCCTTCCTCACGCGAAGGCATCCCACCGGATTCAACGATGTTTTCGGTGCTTGGCTGACACGGGCGCTCTACCGCGAGCAGAAGGATGCACCTCCGGTAAACAGGTACGACAAATTGCACTACAAAGACACTGACCGCCAAGCACGAGATACCGATTCTGACGGAAATCAGGTCAACACCTGAGCCGGCGCGTAGAGCGCTTTGTCCTTGATACCACCCTCGCGCGTACCCGAACAGCTTGTAGTGAGATGCCGTGGGAAACAGTACTTTCCACATGGCGGCGTACACCTGCCCGGTTTGCGCAAGCTGTACAGTAACCAGGATGATCGATGGCTCGAAGCTGCTCTTCGCGCAGCCCAATTCAGTAGCTGTCAGCGCCATCGCGAGCGGTAGTCCTCTTCCCCTAGTCCCTGCAGCTCATCCCATTTTTCGAGCATCCGCCTCGTCTGGATAGTTAATGATATCTAATATATTGAATGGAGTTCAGTAGTGGATCTGGTCAAGATTTCGCGGTGTGTCGACTCGCCCGTACTTGCGGAGATTGACGACTTGACACCACTTGAACGTATGGCGCTTCCGAATTATTGGTTGGATGCACTAAATGGTGACGTTGCAGCTCGAATTTCTGGGATATTGGACCAATGGGACGTATTTGGGCGACCGATATTGGGCGACACTTACAGAAACATTAAAGATAATCTATCTGATGTGCGGTTGCTCAGGTCTGAAAATAGGTTCTTTCTTCTATATAAAATTAAAATGGCAGACGGGACCGATCTCTACTATTTGGGTACGCCACCGGTAGTGGATGGTGATGAACTTTCAGGGTATTGGAGTAAATTCCCCTCCAGTCTAAAGAATTTCTATTCAAATTTGCACAACGGTTGGTACTATATTGCCGGTAAGACTGTCGGGCCACTGCCTCTTGAAGATATGTTTCGAATTGACAGCTTTGAATGGTCTATTCTGGACGGGCTGTCCCCTGAAGAGTACCCAGATCCGGCTCGTTGCATCGCGACATTCAGATCGGGCGGCGGCGGTTATCTTTGCTTGTACTTTGGTGAGGAATCGACAAGGGGTGTTGTGTGGTCATTGACGGAACCCCCTGAACTGGTCGATTACTCCACTTACCTTGATATCTGGACCAACGTCGGACTCGGTGCCTAGAGCCTGCGCCTTGGATAGCCAGACTGGAGACAGTCTAAGCAATTTGTGTGCGGTCTTGCCCCACGTGGCACGTGCCTCGGATCCAGTCTCCAAAGAGCAGATGATCAATTTGTCTGACCAAAAGGGATCTCGAGGTCATGATCGGTTTCGGGGGTACCTCACGCATCGACTCGTTTTCCTGCACCATTGCCGACGAATCGCTGATTGCGCTGGCGTTAAGGGTCGTACGGGGGCAGGCCGATATCTGGGCCTCTCGTGTCACCGTGCTCTACCACCGGACCGAATCATCGCCTCAGCGCAACGTACCCGGCGACGCGATCGTGGGCAGTTCGGGCTCGGTGGAGCATCGGCGACTACCGGCACCTTCAGAATCGGTCGAAAGGTGAGGTGGAGGTGGGATGGGAAACATACTTCCATTCAGGAGTTACGTTCGATCGCAGCAAACTCCCCCAATCTGCGGTGGTGGAGGAACTGCCCATTGGCACGTTGGTTCGGTTGGGGGACAAGCCGATGGAGGTCGCTGCCGCCGACATCGTGGCGGTGCGGGCGGCGATGGGTTACCCGGTGTAGCGCCAGAGCCTGTTCCAATTGGTCGATCGTCTTCGAACAGGAGTGACGTTGTCTGCCTTATCTTTACGTCGTGATCCGACCTCCGGGTTGACCTTGAAAGTCATGGCGCGAAAGGGACCGCCGGAAGCCGAATCGGTCACCGCGGCGCTGGCAGCGCGGTCACTGCAGTTCCTTCGAGAGCTTGACCCAGTCTTTGACGTCGACATGTACCGCGCCGTGAGGAATGACCTTCCCGACGGCGTTACGGTCGAGCAGGCTCTGGCATCGAATGGTGGACGGATCCTCACGCTTCAGGCAGAGGACTCCCTCGAGGCCGCAATGATCGAGAGCAGAAAGTCTCCTGATGCCGCAGGCGGGATTTACCCACTCTCATTCGGGCATCAACTCAGGTTGTTCACCGACAACGGAAACATCGAAATTCTCATCGGATTCGGGGGTACGGCAGGAGCAGGTTCCTTACTTTGCACCTTCATCTGGCCGTACCCAGGGGGCTTCGCCGATGAATCTCTGATCTCACTGTCATTGAAACTCGTCCAGGGCATGGCCGATATCTGGGACGCTCCCACGGCCGTGCTCTACCGGGATGCGGAGCTCACACCTCAGTACAACGTGCCCGGCGACGCAACGGTGGGCACGTTGCACCTACTTCGGCCCTGAGATGCCGATCAACGAAACGCAGATCCCACCCACTGTCGAAGCTTTTCCGTACAAGAAAGGAACGATCGTCATCCAGCGTGATCCACGCGCCCCGTTGGTTGCCGACGGAAGCCGAAGCATCCGTGCAGCAGTCGGCCTGCTGACCGAACGACCGGAGGTTCGCCTACCGAAAGGCTCGCGCCGGCTGTGACACCAGAAGTTACGGCCAAGCTCACGTCCGCAGGTGATGGTGTTCTTAAGAACAAGCTGCTCAGATAATGGAGGATGCGTTCGACGAGGTCATCGGGATGGAGAACATCAACATCATCGTATTTGGAGGGGAGTGAAAGTGCCTACGTCATCACTGCGCCGCAATCCTACGGCGGGCTTGACAGTGAAGGTCATTCCACGAAAGGGTTCGCCTGAAAGCGAGGCCGTCACGGCCGCGCTCGTTGCACGTTCGCTACGATTGCTTCGCGACATCGATCCTGTCTTCGACGTCGACTTGTACCAAACAGTAGGCGATGCACTCCCCGACGGCGCCGGAGTCGAGCAGGCCTTGGCGTCGAATCTCCGTCAGATCCTTGTACCTCCGACGGAAAAATCGATCGAAGCCGCATTGATCGAGCGCAGACGATCCCCCGATGCCACCGGCGGTATGTATCCCCTCTCATTGGGACGACATATGACCCTGTATTCACCCGCTGGAGACGTCAAAGTCGTTGTCAGTTTCGGGGGCACCTCAGGGTCCGGCGCATTCGCATGTGCCTTTGCCGACGAATCACTGATTTCGCTGGCATTGAAGCTCGTACAGGGACTAGCCGACATCTGGGACTCGCGTGTCACCGTGCTCTACCGCCGAACCGAATCATCGCCTCAGTTCAACGTACCGGGTGACGCGATCGTGGGCAGTTGCACCTACTTCGGTCCTGAGTTGCCGATCAAGGAAACGCAGCTCCCGCCCAGCGTGGAGGCGTTTCCCTACCAGGACGGCACAATCGTCATCCAGAAGAATCTGTCCACGCCGTTAACCGTCGAGGACATCCGAAGCATCCGCGCAGCAGCAGGACTGCCGACCGAACGACCGGAGATTCCTCTACCCAAAGGTTTCAGACGGCTGTGAGCCCTACATTGGGCGCACTCGGGGCTGCCTGCAGGTAGGGATGGCGCGGACCGACCAGCCTGCCCGCAATTACCGCGCCGCGATCCCGATCCGGCTACGCACCAGCTGATCGACGCTCCGGGTGGAGTGCCACCGCGCGGCATACCCGCCATCGACGGCACAGTTCAACCTGCCGAGCATGATCAACCCTCTGTTCCGTCCGTGAATGAAACCTGCACGCCCGGATCCCGCGATTCCGGAACCCTCGCAACCCACTTTCCCGGCGTTCCCGATCGTGGCGAGTGGGAATCATTCTCGCCCGGTGGGATTGGCGATCCGGGGTCGAACCCGAGACCCGAGAACTCCACCCCGGAGGCTCCCTCGCCAGGTCGTGCCGAGGAACCGAGTGTGCCGACTCTGCCTGATGTCGGTCAGGTGCCGGTGAATCCGGATGCCCCCGGCGCTCCGCAGCAACCCGGACCACAACTGTTCAATGACAATGATTTGCCGAGAACGACTATGACGATCGCAGAGTTGCTGGAAAGGAAAGGTCGATGGATTCGGATCGTGGCGCGACAGTGATCGGGTATTGGGGCCCTCGGACGCAACCGGTAGAAGGCATTGCAGCGGAGGTGTTCTCGTTTCTTCATAGTCTGAGGAACATTGATCCAGCACTTGGACAAGCTTGGGTGTTTTCGCCCGAGACTGCCTTCGAGTCGACCGATCTAAGCGTGGAAGGCCTAGCGAAAATCTTCCGGGCAGCGAAGGATGTCGAAGGGCAATCCGTTGCTGCCTTCGACCTTGGCTACATCGTGAGTTTGTTGCACCCGGACAGATATCAGTTCTTGAGAATCCAATTCTCTCTCGGCCGGAATGTTCCGAGGGTTCCGAATCTCGTCAACGTCACCCTCCCCCCCGGAGAAACAAGCAATCGGGGAGGCGTCGCAGTTGCTGACTGCACGCGTCGGGGACGCGATCATGAAAGCGATCATCGAGCATTGGTCGCCGGAGTCTGCGCGGTGGGGGACGCGGGAGTACCGCAATGCGCAGGGAAATGAGGTCAGCGAAATCGAAGTCGGTTGGGAGACATACATCCAGTCCGGGATCGATCTTGATCACAGCAAACTGCCCGTCGTCGCCGTACTGGAGGAACTCCCCAACGGAACGCTGATTCGGTTGGGCGAGAAACCGTTAGACGTCAACTTCGACGACATCCTGGCCGTGCGGGAAGCACTGGGTTACCCGGTCTAAGACGCCGCGTGACCGCCGACCCTTGCTCATGTCGCGACACGTAGTCGGACGGAGACTATTACGCAGTGGTTGGAAAGGACGGGGCGATGAGCATAGTCGGGCGATGGCCGACCGTGATCGGATATTGGGGCACGCGGGTGCAGTCGAGTCAGGAAGTGGCGCAGACGATGCGGGCCTTCCTCGACGATCTGGAAGAGATCGACCCGGAGTTGGCGTTGCCGTGGGTGTACACCAAAAAACTGGACAAAGGCCCCGCGGATCTCAGTGTGGACGGGTTGGTGCGAATCTTCGAGTATTCCCGCTCGAAGGAGATGGGGTATTCGGACACCCCGGGACCGGGCTACGACATCGACTTGTCGCCCGAGGACGGGACCGCGCGCCGGGTCGGTGCCTGGGTCGGCGGGCTGGAAACCAGTGCTCCCAACAGTGTCCTGGTGTCGTTGCCGACGGAGACGCAGCTCACCGACAGTACCCGGCGGTTGCTCGACCCGGATATCGGAGACGCGATCATGAGAGTGATCGTCAAGCATTGGGAACCGGAGCGAGCTCGGTGGAGCATCGGAGACTACCGGCACCTTCAGAATCGGTCGAAAGGTGAGGTCGAGGTGGGATGGGAAACATACTTCCATTCCGGAGTTACGTTCGATCGCAGCGCGCTGCCCCAATCTGCGGTGGTAGAGGAACTGCCCACTGGCACGTTGATTCGGTTGGGGGACAAGCCTATGCAGGTCGCTGCCGCCGACATCGTGGCGGTGCGGGCGGCGTTGGGTTATCCGGTGTAGGCCACGCAACGGGTCCGGAGTTCACCATTGCATCAGACGTCGAGAAATGTGTTAACCGGATGACCTGCTTCGCCTTTCGATAGTATTGCCAGATGGCACCCCGAGCCGACTTGCTCGCGTGGCTCCTCGATTCGGATCCGGCGATTCGGTGGCAGGTGGAGCGCGACCTGCTGAACGAAGCGCCCACTGTGTGGGCGGCGACGCGCGCGTCGATCGCTACCAAAGGATTTGGTGCACGCCTGCCTTCATTGCAGGATCGAGACGGCAAATGGGCGGGTGGGGCGTTCTTCCCGGCAGAATTCGACTTCGTGGGACCCGAAGCAGCAGAAGAAGGTTCGCAACCCTGGACGGCAACTACTTGGACGCTCAACTCCTTGCGTGAGTGGGGCCTCGACGCCAGTGTTCTGCGGGAGCGTCGTACTGCAGAACTGCTCGCGGAGAACTGTCGCTGGGAGTACGAGGGCCAGCCGTACTGGGACGGTGAGGTCGATTGCTGCATCAACGCCTGGACGGTGGCAAACGGTGTGTGGCTCGGCATGCCCGTTGATGAACTGGCTGATTGGTTTGTGCGGCATCAACTTCCGGATGGTGGGTGGAACTGTGAGTGGATCGAAGGTTCGACCCGATCGTCGTTCCATTCGACGCTCAATTCACTCAAAGGGCTTCTCGCGTACGAGATCGCGACCGGGGGAACAATTGAGACGCGCGCGGCTCGACGATCCGGTGAGGAATTCTTGCTGCAGCGCGGTCTGTTCCGGAGACTCTCGACCGGGGAACCGGTGGGGGACTGGATCGGCCGGTTCGCGTACCCGTTCCGGTGGCGTTACAACGTGCTCAACGCAGCCGACTACTTCCGCGAAGCGTCGTTGTCGGATGGAAATGAGCCTGATCCGCGAATGGCGGACGCGATCGAGATGATCCGGGCCGCTCGAGCCTCGGATGGGACGTGGCTCCAGGCCGGTCGCCAACCGGGGCGGGTGTGGTTCGAGGTCGACACAAAGGCGGGGGAGCCGTCGAGGTGGCTGACTTTATCCGGCATCCGAGTGCTCGCCTGGTGGGATCAATCCTCCCCTCTAGGTTCTGCATAACAAAAGAGTCACAGCGAAATTCATTCAACCTTCAAAGGTTATCGAAAGGTGATCTTCGACCTTCCAGTCGAAATATCCAGTACAGATGAAGAACATATTAACGACAGGATTGCCCTCAGTGCGATGAAGGTTAATCATCTGAACAGGTGAGAAGATGTTCGGTGAAATTACCTACCCGATTGGATAGGCGGGTCACCGACGTTGGTAATCAACTAAGGCTCTCGCAGCTGTCTCGGTTAGGGAGCTAAGTCCCGAGCTGGAAACGGCATTTCTGCTCCGAAAGTGGCGCTCACCTGCGGCTACGTTCCCCATTTTGCAGGACTTAAACCACTTTCGGCGAGATTTAGTCTCGCAATTGTAGGTTGTGGAGCGTCCGCAATGTTTAGGCAAAGTCCCATCTTTTCCCAGAACAATGCTCTACTAAACGTGAAAACCGGATGTTCCCCCGATTTTGCTGAGAAGGTGCAACTATGGGGCGTAGCGTAACTGTCGCAGCGAACCGGAACATCGCGAATTGCTGCTCTAACCAATGACTTTGTTCAGGTCCGAATAATGCTCGGAGGTCGTCGATGTCGATGGAAATGGTGTTAGCCGAAGCAGTGATAGATAGTGGGGACACGGCGTGGGTGCTGATCTCCGCGGGTCTGGTTCTCTTCATGGTTCCCGGACTCGCCTTCTTCTACGCCGGTCTGGTGCGTGGTAGCAGTGCGCTCGTCATGTTGCAGCAGAACCTCGTCCCACTCGGACTCGTCTCGATTACCTGGGTCGTGTTCGGATACAGCTTCGCGTTCAGTGGAGACTGGGGTTCCGGCTTCCTCGGTGACCTCAAATTGTTCGGCTTGCAGGACATACACACAGCCGCCGCCCCGGGCTTCCACCTGATCGAAGGTGCAGTCGCGGTACCGACTCTGGCGTTCGTGGTCTATCAGATGATGTTCGCGATCATCACGCCCGCGCTGATCACCGGTGCGACCGCAAACCGGCTCAAGCCCTTGGGCTGGGCCGTTCTGCTCGTGCTGTGGTCGATCATCGTCTACCCCCCGATTGCGCACTGGCTCTTCAATCCCGAAGGCTGGTTGGCGCTCCGCGGAGCTCAGGACTGGGCCGGCGGAATTGTCGTCCACGCATCCGCCGGCGCCGCCGCCCTGGCAATCTTGCTGGTGGTCGGTAAACGTCCGGGATGGCCCAACGCCGAGGCAGTCCCGCACTCGGTGCCTCTGGCGTTGATCGGCGCAGGCATCCTGTGGTTCGGCTGGTTCGGATTCAACGCAGGCGACGGATTGGCCGCCGATGGTGTTGCGGCACAAGCCTTGATGAACACTCACATCGCCGCAGCGGGCGGTATGGTCGTCTGGCTCGTCATCGAAAGGTACACCGAGGGCAAGGCCACGGCGATCGGCGGAATCACCGGCGCGGTAGCCGGTCTCGCGACCGTCACCCCTTGCGCCGGCTTCGTCAGCACCTTCTCCGCGTTGGCGATCGGCGCGCTTGCCGGACTGGTCTGCCACTTCGCGCTCGCGCTCAAGTCGATCTTCAAGTTCGACGACGCGCTCGACGTCATCGCGGTCCACTTCATCGGCGGCATCCTCGGTTCACTCCTTCTCGGTTTGTTCGGCGAAAAAGCCATCAATTCGATCGGCCGCGACGGACTCTTCTTCGGCGGCGGGGCAGGACTACTCGGCGAGCAGGCGCTGGCGTTGATCGTCGTCATCGCTTTCTCGTTCGTGGTGACCTGGCTGATCGCCACGGGCATCGAGAAGACCATCGGTCTCAAGCTGGCCCCGAAAGACCAGGTGGACATCGACCGTCGTCAGCAAGGCATGGACGCATACCGCTACAACGCCGCATTCGTGGACGCGGGTGGTGCGCCGCAGACCAGCGGGTTCGACTCGGGGGTCCTGGTCGAGGGGGCAAAACTTGTTCCGAACCTCGGCGCCCCGAAGCACGAACTCATCACCGCGGTATTGCAGACCATCGAGTCCGAGAAGCTACGGGAGGCGCTGCTGGCTGCCGGAGCGGAGTCGATAGTCGTATCGGAAGCGCATGTCTCCGCGAGTGACTCGGCCTCGCTCAAGTTCCGCGGACAACGCAACGACGTCGTGTTCACCGAGCGGTTGCGTGTCGAGGTGCTGGTCGCCTCGGAACATGCCCAGGCAGTTCTGGACGCGATCAACGAGTACTCGGGCGGCAGGAGGAGCGGTTTCGTCCAGCAAGCGGCCGAACCTCTCACCGAAGCGACGGAACAGGGGAGCTGACATGTATTCGACGACAGGGAGTTACCGCATGATCGACAAGGAGCGTTCAGAATGCATCTGACACCGCGAGAACTCGACAAGCTGACAATCCTCATGTTGGCGGATGTCGCACTGAGGCGAAAGGCAAAGGGGCTCAAACTCAATCACCCGGAGTCCGTCGCAGTTATCACTGCAGCCGCCCTGGAGGGAGCTCGGGAGGGCAAGACTCTCGAGGAGGTCATGGCCGACGCATCGCACGCCTTGACGGTCGACGACGTGATGGACGGTGTGGCGGAGATGATTCCACGTGTGCAGGTCGAGGCGGTGTTCCTCGACGGTAGCCGGCTCGTCACCGTGCACTCTCCGATCCAGTAGCCCGACCGAGATGTCAGGAGCACTCCAAGATGGCAAGCAAATCGACGAAGAAGGATTCCGGCGGCGAGAAGAAAGTACCGGTCGGCGGATACGTGTTGCGGGACGAGCCGATCGAACTCAACGAGGGCCGTCCACGTTTGAAGTTGCGAGTCCGAAACACCGGTGACCGTCCCATCCAGGTGGGTTCGCACTACCACTTCATGGAAGTCAATCGCGCGTTGTCCTTCGATCGTGAACAGTCCTTCGGCTGGCGCCTCGACATTCCCGCGGGCACGGCGGTCAGGTTCGAGCCGGGCGACGAGAAGGAAGTGACGTTGGTGCCGTTCGGCGGCAAGCAACGAGTGCAAGGCTTCAACGGACTTGTCGACGGTTGGGCGCCGACCCACGCCGCCTACCGGCCGAGGCTCCCCGGAGCCGTCCAGCGTGCCGAAGAACTCGGCTTCCTGTCCGAACCTCAAACCGACTGATTCTCGTTCACGGCGGACGAAGGAGAGCAACACCCATGACAAGCATTTCGAGACAAGAGTATTCGGGTCTGTTCGGGGTCACCACGGGTGACCAGATCAGGCTGGGTAATACCGACCTGTACATCGAGGTCGAGGAAGATCTTCGAACGATCGGCGACGAGTCGATCTACGGCGGCGGCAAGACGCTGCGCGACGGCATGGGCCAGGATCCGGAGTCATGCAGCATCGACGGTGCCCTCGACCTCGTGATCACCAACGTGGTCATCGTCGATGCAACCATCGGCGTCGTCAAGGCAGACGTGGGAATCAAGGACGGCAAGATCGTCGGCTGGGGTAAGGCGGGAAATTCCAGCACGATGGAAGGCGTCACCCCGGGGCTGACCACCGGTCCGGCGACCGACGCGATTTCCGGTGAGCAGATGATCCTCACTGCCGCCGGCATCGATCCACACGTTCACCTCGTGTCACCACAGCAGGCGTACCACGCACTCAGTGGGGGAGTGACGACGCTGATCGGTGGTGGCATCGGCCCGACCGACGGAACGAACGGCACCACCATCACTTCCGGTATCTGGAACATGGAGATGATGCTCAAGGCCAACGAGGGTTTGCCGGTCAACGTCTGCATGTTGGGCAAGGGGAACTCGTCCGGGCATCAGTCGCTGGTCGAACAGATCAAGGCCGGTGCGGCCGGTCTGAAGGTCCACGAGGACTGGGGCGCGACACCGGCCACAATTCGTGAGTCTCTGCGGGTGGCAGACGAAATGGACGTTCAGGTCGCCATTCACACGGACACACTCAACGAGGCCGGATACGTCGAGGACACCATCGCGGCCTTCGAAGGCCGTACCATTCACACCTATCACAGCGAGGGCGCGGGTGGCGGTCACGCACCCGACATTCTGCGGGTGACGGGCGAGGACAACGTACTTCCGGCGTCGACCAATCCGACGTTGCCATACGGCATCAACACTCAGGCCGAACTCTTCGACATGATCATGGTCTGTCACAACCTCAATCCCAAAGTGCCCTCGGATGTTTCGTTTGCCGAGTCCCGCGTTCGCGCCGAGACGATCGGTGCCGAGAACGTACTGCAGGACATGGGCGTCATCTCGATGTTCTCGAGTGACTCACAGGCGATGGGCCGGGTTGGAGAAAACTGGCTACGCGCGATCCAAACAGCGGACTGCATGAAGCGGTCCCGCGGAAAGCTGCCCGAGGATTCACCGACGCACGACAACTTTCGCGTGTTGCGCTACGTCGCGAAGGTCACGATCAATCCAGCGTTGACGTTCGGTCTTTCGCATGTGGTCGGGTCGATCGGTGTCGGGAAGATGGCGGATCTTGTTCTCTGGGAGCCCGCATTCTTCGGCGCGAAGCCGAAGACGATCATCAAGAACGGGTTGATCAGCTGGCACGCCATGGGAGATCCGAATGCGTCGCTCCCGACACCACAACCGGTGATCTACCGGCCGATGTTCGGTGGATTCGGCAAGGCGTTGCCGCAGAGTTCGGTCTCGTTCGTCTCGCGAGCGGCGCTCGACGACGGCATCAAGGATCGACTCGGTCTCGAACGTCAGGTTGTCGCCGTCGAGGGCACGAGGACGGTCACCAAGCGTGATCTGGTTCGTAACTCGGCTACTCCGGAAATCAAGGTGGACCCGGAGACCTTCGCGGTGACTGCGGACGGTGTCCATGCGTACGTCGAACCCGCCGAATCCATTCGCTTGAACCAACTTTACTTCTTCAGTTAGGGGTCTCCAGTGTCGGGAACAATCACACACACGCACGGTGCCGATGCGACGCCACACACGCACGGCGAGATGACCGCGCCGAGCGGAAAGCCGACGCGAGTCGACGCGCTGCTCGGGAAGGAGACCGACGAGGAGTGGGCCGGTCGACTCGACAATGCGGTAGTCGACGTCTTGTCGCTCGATCAGTGGGAAGCGCAGAAGAGTCGGTTACGACGCACCACGATCGGTGGCCGTGAATTGGCCGTCTCGCTTGATCGTGGTATTCAGTTGCAGGACGGCGACATTCTGCTGTGGGACGAGCCGGCGAACACCGTGGTCGTGGCCAGGATCAACCTCAAGGACGTGTTGGAGATCGACCTGAGCGCGCTGGTCGACGTCACGCCCGAGAAGATGATTCAGACGTGCCTGGAGTTGGGACATGCCGTGGGTAACCAGCACTGGCCTGCGGTGGTGAAGGGAATGAAGGTCTACGTTCCGTTGACCGTCGACAAGGCGGTCATGGGCTCGGTGATGCGTACGCATGCTTTCGAGGGCATCGAGTACACCTTCATCCCGGGCGCCGAGGTCATTCCCTACATCGCTCCACACGAGGCACGCCGTTTGTTCGGTGCGGCCGCGCGTGAGGGCGAGGGGCATACCCATGACCCTCTCGTCTGAGGGATCCGGGCTCAGCATCAACCGCGCGATGCGGATGATGCAGTTTTCCGATTCCATGTTCCCGGTCGGTTCCTTCTCGTTCTCCAACGGTTTGGAATCGGCCGTGGCGCAAGGAATTGTCACGGGTGGTCCGTCGCTGCGGGAGTTTGTGCTCTCGGCCGCCCATCAGGGCGCGACGTGCGACGGTATCGCCGTACTCGCAGCGCACCGGGGTGCGGCAGCCGGTGATTTCTCGGCGATCCTCGCCGCTGATCATGCAGTGATCGAACGCAAACTCAACGAAGAAGCACGCACGATGAGTACCCGCATGGGTAAGAAGTTGGCCGAACTCGGCGGGCGCTTGGCCGGTGAGACCCTGTTCAACAAGTGGTTGGCCGCGATCGCATCGGGGGAGACGCCGGGTACCTACCCCGTCGGCCTCGGAATTGCTTTCGCGGAGATGGGTTCTCCGGAAGAGGACGCTTTCACGGTCAATCAGTACGGTGTCGCGATGACGTTGCTCGGCGCTGCCCTTCGTATCGTCCGAGTCGATCACCTCACGACGCAAGAGATTCTGTTCGAGGTCAATCAGAGCGCCGGCCGTGAGTACGCCGCAGTGCGTGACTACGGACTCGACGACATGTCCAATTTCGCCCCGATGATCGACATTCTGGCTGCGGTTCACGTCAAGGCGCACGTCCGAATGTTCATGAACTAGAAGGAGAACGATGAAGAAGACAACGCGCATCGGAATCGGCGGACCCGTGGGTTCGGGTAAGACCGCACTCATCGAGGCGATCACGCCGGAGTTCATCAAGCGGGGCACCAGCGTTCTGATCATCACCAATGACGTGGTCACCACCGAAGATGCCAAGCATGTGCGCAAGGCTCTCAAAGGTGTTCTCGTGGAGGAACGTATCGTCGGCGTGGAGACGGGAGCCTGCCCACACACCGCCGTCCGCGAAGACCCGAGTATGAATCTCGCGGCGGTCGAGGACATGGAGAAAACGTTCCCGGACACCGACGTGGTGTTCATCGAAAGTGGTGGCGACAACCTCACACTGACGTTCAGTCCAGCTCTGGTCGACTTCTTCATCTACGTCATCGACGTAGCCGCAGGCGACAAGATTCCGCGCAAGAACGGTCCGGGAATCTCGCAGTCCGACATCCTGGTCATCAACAAGACCGATCTCGCACCGTACGTCAACGCCGATCTCGGAGTCATGGATCGCGACTCCAAGGGGATGCGCGGCGACAAGCCGTTCGTCTTCACCAATTGCATGACCGGGGAAGGCATCAAGGAAGTGGTGGACCTCATCGTGCACGGAGTCCTCTTCGACGAAGAGGAAGTGGGAGCGAGCGCACCGTGAGCGCAACGTCCGTCCCGGGGGCATCGCGGTCGCTCCCGGGGCCGATCCCGACCATCCCGGAACTCGACCAGTACCAGGACCAGCCGAAGCAGGCCCCGGCCGGCAAGGTCGGGAAGACCGGCGTTCTCGAGATGCGATTTGTCGACCGTGGCGACAAGACGATTCTGCGGGACATGTACCGCAAGACACCGCTGCTCGTTCAGCAGGCGCTGTACTGGGACGAAGCGTTGCCGACCATGCCGTGCGTCTACATGATCTCGACGTCCGGCAGTGTGTTGCAAGGCGATCGACTGTTCCTGACCATCGAGATGGAACCGGGTTCCCTCGCGCACGTGACCACTCAGTCGGCCACCAAGGTTCACCGGATGGATGCCAATCACGCGTCGCAACTCCAGAAAGTGGTGCTCGCGGAGAATTCGTATCTCGAACTGATGCCCGGGGTGACGATCCCACACCGCAACGCGAGGTACTACGCGCGCACCGACATCACGGTGGATCCGACTGCAACGCTGTTGTTCTCGGAGATCGTGATGTCGGGTCGCAAGTACCACGACGGCGGAGAGATGTTCGTCTACGACCTGTACTCCACAATGATCAAGGCGGAGCGTCCGGACGGGAAGAACCTCTTCACCGAGAAATTGGTGATCGAACCGGCACGCTTCCCCGTGCGATACGGCGGAATCATGGGCGACCACGACGTGTTCGGCAATGTCATCCTGCTGACACCGAAGGAGCACGCCGACGCGATTCTCGAAGAGGTAGTTCCGGGCCGTGACGGCAAGGTCGTTTCCGGAGCGAGTCGGCTACCGAACGACGCCGGTCTCATCTTCAAAGTCCTCGGTCCGGAGAGCGAACCCGTCAAGGCGAAGGTTCGTGATTTCTGGGCTCTGGTGCGAAAGGCAGTTCTGGACACCACCATTCCGCCCGTCCCGCTGTGGGGATGACGCGGATCGTCGGAGAAGGATCGAGGGACGTGCGATGACCACCATCACCAAACCCTGGGACGACGTCGCGGACAAGAACGTCGTGCTCAGATTCATCGACACCAATCTCAAAGGCTCCGGGCAGGTGATGTTCCAGGGCAATGCGCTGACGGGCCTGCTGTTTCTGGTCGGTATCTTCTGGGGAGCGATAGCCGCGGACACGATCACCGTCGCAATTGGTGCCGTGGTGGGTCTGGTGGTATCCACCGTCACCGGCATGATGCTGCACTCCGACGACGATTCGATGCGTATCGGCCTGTACGGATACAACGGAGTTCTTGTGGGAGCTGCCTTTCCGACGTTCCTTGCCGGCGGTGTGATGCTGTGGATCTACCTCGTGGTGGGAGCTGCCGCGTCGACGATCGCGTTCCTGGCCGTTGCCAATGTCTTCAAGACGTGGGGCGTACCGGCGCTGACCTTTCCGTTCAACCTCGTCAACTGGTTCTTCCTCCTCGCGGCGTTCCAGTTCCTGCGGATCGAAACGTCAGACCTCAGCGCGGGCCAGTTTCCCCAGCACATCGGGGACGCGTCAGTTCATGCCGAAATTACTTTCAGCTTCCTGTGGGACACGCTGTTCCGCAACGTCTCCCAGATCTTTCTGATCAACAACACCGTCACCGGCATTATCTTCGTGATCGCGCTGCTGGTCGCGTCGCGTTGGGCGGCGTTGTTCGCGCTCATCGGTTCCGCGATAGCGATGGGTTCGGTACTGGCGCTGGGCGCAAACACCGTCGACATCGGCAATGGTCTCTACGGGCTCAGTTCGGTGCTGACGGCAATTGCTCTCGGATCGGTGTTCTACAACCCGTCGTGGCGTGTGTTCGTCTACACCGTCTTCGGAGTACTGGTGACTGTTGTCATCCACGGCACGCTGGTGTCTGCCTTTGCTCCGATCAGCCTGCCGGCCGGAACGGGCCCGTTCGTCTTCGCGACGTGGCTGTTCCTGCTGCCGAAGAAGAAGTTCGTTCCCATCCAGCACGACACCATCGAGGGTGGAGCGGCCGAGGGCAAGGATTCGATCGCGAAGGCGAACGGATAGGGCTCGAACGGGCAGAAGTTCCTAGATCGTTCCGCTATGGCACCCTCGCGAACCGGTATCACTCGAGTATTGTCTGGCCTTCGGTAGTCGGGCATGGTCGAAGCATGACCGTGCAGGTAGTTGTGATGGGTGTGGCCGGTGCTGGAAAAAGCACCGTGGCAGTGGGTCTCGCCACGTCTCTCGGGGCAGACTTCGTCGACGGTGACGATCTGCACCCCGAGTCCAATGTCGCCAAAATGCGTTCGGGGACACCGTTGACCGACGAAGACCGTGTGCCGTGGCTCGACGCGATCGCGGCCTGGCTTTCCGAGCGTGCCGATGCGGGACGAACAGGCGTCGTTGCCTGTTCGGCTCTGCGAAAGGACTATCGGGGCCGGTTGCGCCCGGACGGTCTCGACGTGCAGTTCGTCCACCTGGCCGGTGATTTCGAGACTATCTCCGCACGTATGCGTTTCCGCGCCGGGCACTTCATGCCGGAGAGTCTGCTCATCTCCCAGTTCGAGGCTCTCGAACCGCTTACAGACGACGAGCGCGGCATCACGCTGAATGTCGTCTCCGAACCGAGCACACTGGTGGGCGAGGCAGTCGACTACATCCATACATCTCAGAGGAGCGTCACAGCGTGAGTAGCACCGCAAGCCCCGGCCCGTTCGACATTTCCGGGAAGGTCGCGCTGGTGACGGGTTCGAGCCGAGGCATCGGCTCGGCCCTCGCGACTGGTCTCGCCGAGGCGGGTGCGGTGGTGGTGCTCAACAGCCGAAATTCCGACGTGCTCGAAGCCGAGCGTCGACGCATCGCCGACGCGACCGGCGCAACGGTGCACGCATACGCGTTCGACGTCACCGATTCGGCCGCCGTCCGGGATGCGGCGACACGCATCGAGGCGGAGGTCGGCCCGGTCGAGATCGTTGTCAACAACACCGGCGTGCAGCACCGCGCCCCGCTTCTCGAGTTCGGCGACGACGACTTCCGGCGTGTCATGGACACCAACCTGACCAGTGCGTTCTACGTCGGACGTGAATTCGCCCGCGGCATGGTCGAGCGCGGACACGGGAAGATCGTCAACATCTGCTCGGTGCAGAGCGAACTCGGCCGAGCGGGAATCGCACCGTACGCAGCCAGCAAGGGCGGGCTCAAGATGCTCACCCGCGGGATGTGCGCCGACTGGGCACCCTTCGGTTTGCAGATCAACGCGATCGCACCGGGATACTTCGACACCGAACTGACCTCTGCGCTGGTCAACGATCCGGAGTTCACCGCGTGGCTCGCCAAGCGGACACCCGCCGGACGTTGGGGCCGTACGGAGGAGCTGATCGGGTCGCTACTGTTCTTGGCCTCCCCGGCTTCGGATTTCGTCAACGGTCAGATCCTCTACGTCGACGGCGGAATGACGGCCGTCGTCTGATTGTCCGCTGTTAGATCGTCCGCTACTCGAACAGAAAGCACCCACATGACAGACGCCAGCGCCCCTCGCATCCACCTCGGTCCCGTCGAGGATCCTCACGTCGCCGACGGAATACGCCGAGCCGGTGGAGTTCTCGTTCCACTGGCAGACGCCGAGGGCGTCGTGTGGGTACACGGGCCGGAGACGTTCCCGTCGTCGCTACCCGATTCGGTTCGCTGGGTGCAGTTGCCGTTCGCCGGCATCGAGCCCTGGTTCGACGCCAAGGTGATCGACGACAAGCGGGTCTGGACGTCTGCTGCCGGAGCGTACGCGGGCAATGTTGCCGAACATACGATGATGCTTCTCCTCGCCGGAGTTCGTTCTCTCCCCGAACAATTGGCGGCGCAGTCGTGGCGCAAGGAAGAGTTCGACCCGCGGGTGGGCACTTTGCAGGGCTCGACAGTGGCGATCATCGGTTGCGGCGGAATCGGCCGTGCGTTGATCCCGTACCTCGCCGCGTCCAAAGTCAAGGTCATCGCGATCACCCGCTCCGGGACCCCTGTCGAGGGTGCTTCCGAAACGCTCTCGGCCGACCGCACCGGCGAAATCTGGTCCAAGGCAGATCACTTCGTGATCGCAGCACCGTCGACATCCGCGACGCGGCATCTGGTCGGCAAGGCCGAACTGGACCAGATGTCGGAGTCGAGCTGGATCGTGAACATCGCGCGTGGCACCCTCGTCGACACGGACGCATTGGTCGACGCACTGGAAGCCGGTTCGATCGGCGGGGCGGCACTGGACGTCACCGATCCCGAGCCGTTGCCGGACGGGCATCGGTTGTGGAAGCTGCCCAACGCGATCATCACTCCACACGTCGCCAACCCGGCTACGACGCTCACCCGCGTCCTGACAGATCACGTTGCAGCCAACGTCGCCCGATTCGCCGCAGGTGAGGACCTCGCCGCCGTGATCGATCCGTCGGCGGGCTACTGACCGCTCGCGTTGGTTCCCTTCACGTAATCGGCAACGACGGTGCGCAGAACATCGCGCACCGCCTCGGCCGGTTTGGAGAGGGGCTGATTGGCCGGGGTGCCAAGGGAGACATGCACTTCGATGCCCGGCTCGATGCGTCGTAGCTCGAGCGCTTCGACGTCCATGACCCTGCGGGCCACCGACCACGGCAGAACCGTCGCGCCCAATCCGGTGCGTACGGCCTCGGACAGCGTCATCACCGATTCCACTTCGGCCACGACGTTCGGTTGCTGCTCTGCACGGTCGAAAGCCTGCTCCACCACCTTGCGGATGGTGTGCATCCGACCCGGAAGCAATAGTGGCAGTTCGGCGATCTCGGGCAGGGAGATGTCGGATCCCGATTCGCCTGCCAGTCCGGTACCGAACGGCGCAACCACCACCAGCTCCTCGGTGAGCAAGCGTTCGAACGTCACACCCTTGATCGGGCCGGCGTCGTACAACAACGCCAGATCCATGCGACCGGTCATCATCGCTTCGCTGAGCACGCCACCGAAGTTCTCGTTGATGTGCAACAAGATATTCGGGTGCTGCTCGCGCACACGGGCCAAGAGCGGCAAGGCGATTGCCGTCGCGGTGCTGTACGGGGCGAGGCCGACCGAGACGCCACCCGCCAGCGCCCGTCCGACCACGGACACCTCGGCCTGGGCACTCTCCACCTGACGCAGAATCACCTGAGCATGCCGATAGAGTGCGTGCCCCGCATCGGTCGGCTCGACACCCTGTTTGCTGCGGATCAGAAGTTGCTGACCGAACTGCGTTTCCAGCGACGTCATCTGTTGGCTCAGGGCGGGTTGTGCGATGTGCAGGATGTCGGCGGCTCGGGTGATGCTGCCGGCATCGACAATTCGTACGAACGAGTAGAGCCTTCTCGTGTCCATGCTGTGCAAACTACCAGCTCAACGGACATATCGAATTCCGATCACCCCAACGCGAAACGGTATTAACAACCCTTTGGCGTTCCTGAGTAGCGTCCCAGAAACACCGAAGTCGACACACAGAACTTCGACAGTCGGACCAACCACGGGCAACGGCGCCCGTACGAACAAGTAAACGAACCGGAAGGACCGAAATGGCAACCAGCATCGATCTTGTCGCCGATCTCGGCGAAGGTTTCGGCACGTGGACCATGGGCGCCGACGATGCTCTGCTCGACACGCTGACTTCGGCCAACATCGCTTGCGGATTCCATGCAGGCGATCCACGAACCATGGATGCGACCGTGCGGGGGTGCGTATCGCGCGGTATCGGCATCGGCGCGCATCCGAGTTTTCCGGACCTCGCCGGATTCGGACGTCGCGCGATGGATCTCAGTGAGAACGAGGTCCGAACCGACGTGCTGTTCCAACTCGGCGCCCTTCACGCCTTTGCGGTCGCGAGCGGAACGTCGTTGTCGCACATCGCTCCCCACGGCAAGCTCGGGAATCTTGTTGCCGTACGCCAGGATTACGCGCGCGCCGTCGTCGATGCGGTCGCGGCCTTCGATCCGTCGTTGATCGTGCTCGCCCAGGACGGGGCGTTGGCCGACGAGGCGACTGCCCGCGGATTGAGCGTCGGCATCGTCGGAATCGCGGATCGCGCATACAACTCCGACGGAACTCTCGTGCCCCGCAGCGAGCCGGGAGCGGTGATTCACGACGTCGACGTTCTGGTCGAGCGGACCGTTCGGATGGTGGTCGAGGAAGTCGTCGAAGCTGTGGACGGCACGTTGATCCCGGTTGTCGCCGATACGGTCCTCGTGCACGGTGACAACCCCGGTGCCGTCGCGAACGCGAAGGCGATTCGCGCCGCGCTCGAGGCCGCCGGTGTCACCATTGCGCCGCTGACCCGGGTCGTGGCGTCACGGCGGGCCCGTGATGTCGGGTGTTCCGCGTGAAGACCTACGTCGCCGACTGCGGTGACGCCGCCGTTCGCGTCAGTGTCAGCGGCGGGACCGCCGAGCAGAACTGGAACACCGTTCGATCGATCGCTGCACGTTTCGATCTCGGTGCCGACGGCATCGTCAGCGTCATCCCGACATACGACGCCCTGCTGGTCGAGTTCGACAACCTCCTCACCGACCACGACGCCGTCCGCGGCCTGGTTCGCGAAGCAACGACTATCCCCCGACCGCTGGAAGGTGAACCTAGGACGTTCGAGATCCCCGTCGTCTACGGGGGCGAACACGGCCCGGACCTGGGTGATACAGCGCGGTTTCTCGGCGTCACCGAAGCCGAAGTGGTGCGCCTTCACTCCGCAGCCCCGTTGGTCATGCGTTGCTACGGCTCACCCGGCGGCGCCCCGATGCTCGACGGCCCGGCGTTCGGCCTTCCCATCCCGCGCCGATCGAGCCCGCGACCGCACGTCGCGGCCGGTTCCGTTGCGGTGGCCGGACGTCAGGCAGTCGTTTCGGCCAGGCCTGCGCCCGGCGGTTGGGCAGTGATCGGCCGGACCCCGCTCATCTTGGTCGATCCGGCGTCGGAGCAGATTTCTGCCTACCGCCCGGGCGATCTGTTCGTCTTCCGTGCGATCGACGCCGATCGCTGGGACGACTTCGACGGACGCTCGCTCCTGCCCGTAGGGGGTGATCCCCATGGCTGAGACCGTCACCGTCCTGACTCCCGGAATCAGCTCCGTCCAGGATTTGGGGCGTGGATCGGCGTCACAGTTCGGTCAGGCGACGGGCGGCGCAGCCGACCAGATCAGCGCGGAGATCGCCAACGCGTTGGTGGGTAGTAGGCGCGAGGCCCCGCTACTGGAGTTGACGGCCCTCGACTTTTCAGCGTCGGCGTCCACGGATCTGCTGATCGCCGTCACGGGTGCACCCGCAACGGTGACGGTGGACGGACATCGGCAACCGCAGTGGGAACCGATCGTCTGGCGAGCCGGTCAGCGGCTTGCCGTCACCGGAATCCACGACGGATTGCGCGTCTACGTCGCCGTCCACGGAGAGCTGACGGCCGACTACCTCCTGGGCAGCTGCGCTCCCGACCAGGTCCTCGGATTCGGCCGTCACTTGACCGCGGGGGAGACGCTGGTCGTCGACACCGACTGCCCGCCGATCGACCACCCGGTCTTCCGGCTACCGCTGTTCCGGTTGTTGCCCGACCGACCGTCCTTCGGCAACGTGTGGACGCTCGACGTGACCGACGGCCCCGACATCGACGACTTCGGGGAGAGTGCAGCCGCGCTGTTCGGCACCGAATTCGTGGTGGGCGATCAGAGCAATCACATCGGGCTTCGGCTGGCATCTACCGATGAGCAGCCGCTCCCACAGCGCACCGGCACCGGCGAGGTCCTCTCGCGCGGCGTCCCCATCGGCGCCGTCGAAGTACCCGCTGGCAACGAACTTCTGGTCCTGCATCGAGGTAGAGGCGTCACCGCCGGTTATCCGGTGCTGGCAGTCGTCACCACCGTTTCACTCTCACAGCTGGGACAGGCCCGACCCGGGCACCGCGTCCGATTCCGGAACTGCAGCGTCGCAACGGCGGTTGCAGAGCACCGCGAACAGCAGCACCGCATCGCCTTGCTGAGGCGGCGTGTGGAGAACGTATTCACCACCCTCCGGATACCTCTTCACACCTCGGAAGCCCGAGTACCGAGCCACGTCGGCACCACACGCCCCGCGAGCGCTCCGCGCCGCGCGTCTATTTTGGAGACAGCATGACCAACACCATCGAAGCGGTAGACGGCCAGGTAGCCGACCCGCGCAAGGTCCGGAAAGTCGTCGCAGCGGGCTGCGTCGGCATCTTCGTCGAGCTCTACGACAACGGTGTCTTCGCGTTCATGGCGACGGCACTGGCCATCGTGTTCTTCGACGTATCGAAGTCGAGCGACGCGCTGATGCTGGTGTTCGCCGGCTACGCGGTCTCGTTCTTCGTTCGGCCCCTCGGCGCGGTGGTCTGCGGCATCCTCGGCGACCGGATCGGTCGACAGAAGATGTTGGTGTTCGTCATCATGCTGATCAGCGTGGCGACCGCCGGTATCGGCTTGCTGCCCACCTACGCGGCCATCGGTATCGCGGCACCGGCACTGCTGATCTTTCTGCGGATCGTGCAGGGATTCTCCGTCGGTGGTGAAGCTGCCGGCGCCATGACGTTCCTCGCCGAACACGCCCCGGAAGGCAAGCGCGGCTTGATCACGAGCTACGCGCAGATCGCGTCGTTCCTCGCACTGCTGACCGGAACGATGATCGCGTTTGCCATGTCGCCGTGGCTCAACGCCGACGCGATCAACGGCGGCGGACTCGCATCGTGGGCGTGGCGCATCCCGTTCCTCATGGCCATTCCGATGGGAATCATCGGCTGGTACATCCGCCGCGCGATCTCCGATACCCCGAACTTCGAGCGGCTCAAGGAATCCGGCGGTTTGTCGCGCAATCCGCTCAAGGAAGCATTCTCCACTCCCGAACACCGTCGCGCCATGATCCTCGCCCTGTTCATCCCCTTGATGAATGGTTCCGGCTACTACGTTCTGTTCTCGTACATGCCCACGTTCCTCAAAGGCGATCAGATCGGATTCTCGACCGGGACAGCGCTTCTCGTTACCGCATCCAGCCTGGTCGCGATCTGCTTCGCGATTCCGTTCATGGGTGCTCTCTCCGACCGGATCGGTCGCAAGAAGGTCATCGCCGGTGCAGCTGCGGCAATGGCGATCGGAGCGATCCCCTGCTATGCCATGATCGTGACCGGCAACGTCGGCCTCGCCGTTCTCGGTGCTTGCCTCATGGCAGTGATCTTCGCCGGGCACACAGCCGTCATCCACATCCTGATCGTCGAACTGTTCCCCACGCGGGTTCGCTACTCCGCCTACGGTTTGGGTTACAACATCTCGTCCGCACTCTTCGGTGGTACCGCACCGTTGTTGATGACCTGGTTGATCCCCGAATTCGGTATCTACGTTCCCGCCTTCTACGCGGTCATCACCGCAGTCGGCACGCTGATCGCGGTCAGCACCATCACCGATCGCGCCCACGTTCCGCTACGCGACACTCTGTGACTTCTCGCGTGAGTCACTCCTGATCCGGCCCGGTGGCCGCCTGCAGTCCGCGGCGGCCGCCGGGTCATACCAATTTCTTCCTGTAGGAGCACACAATGCCTTTCTCCGATTACCGCACAGCTCTCGTCACCGGCGCCAACACCGGAATGGGTGCCGCCGTCACCGAGATGTTCACCAAGCGCGGACTGACGGTCTACGGCGTCGCCCGCAATGCCGACAAGCTCGGTGAGGTTGCCGATCGCACCGGAATGATCCCTCTGCCCGTGGACATCACCGACACCGCCGCGCTCGCCGAAGCTGTCGGCGGACTGGAGATCGACATCCTCGTCAACAACGCGGGGGTGTCCGCAACCGGAAACATTCTCGACGCCGAAGAAGCATCGGTCGACGCGATGGTGGACGTGAATCTTCGTGCGGTGCTGCACCTGTGCCGCATTCTGCTGCCGGGAATGGTGGAGCGCGATCTAGGTCATGTCGTCAACATCAGCTCCATCGCCGGCCTGTACAACTTCTACGGCCACACTGCCTACCACGCGACCAAGGCTGCGGTGCACCAGATTTCGCGCCAGCTGCGAAACGACTGCATCGGCAAGCGGATTCGAGTGACCGAGATCTGCCCTGGCCGGGTCGAGACCGAGATCTTCGGTCGCAACCTCGGCGGCACGCCCGAAGCCATGAAGGAAGCGTGGGAGACCTTCTACGAAGGCTACGAATCCATCACTACCAAGGACATCGCGGATACCATCGAGTTCGCGATCGACGCCCCTGGCCACGTCAATCTTGGTCTCATCGAGGTGCTCCCCACCTTCCAGGTGCCCGGTGGCCTCGACTTCATCCGTCGCAACGACTGAGAGAGCGCATCATGAGTTTTGTACTACCGGAAACGACGCTCGGAGTGGTGGCCCATGCGGCAGGTGACCTGCGGGTCGAGCATGTTGCGTTGACTGCGCCGACCGCCGAGCAGGCAGTGATCGAGATCGCTTACGGCGGTGTGTGTGGATCAGATCTGCACTACTGGACGCACGGCGCGGCGGGGGAGTCGATTCTGAAGGCACCGATGCTGCTCGGTCACGAGGTGGTCGGCACGGTCGTGACGGCCGCGGCGGACGGAACGGGGCCGGCAGTTGGAACTTCCGTGGCCGTACACCCCGCAACGCCCGGTGGGACCGCGCCTCGGTTCCCGAGCGATCGGCCCAACCTCTCGCCCTGCTGCACATACCTGGGAAGTGCAGCGCAGTACCCACACACCGAGGGCGCCTTCGTGAAATACGCAGTGCTCCCGACACGCATGCTCCGGGAACTGCCCGAGGGGTTGGACCTGCGGACTGCGTCGGTAGCCGAACCGGCAAGCGTTGCCTGGCACGCTGTTTCGCGAGCGGGAGACGTACGCGGGAAGAAGGCGCTGGTCGTCGGCTGCGGACCCATCGGCGCACTGGTCGTGGCTGTGCTCAAACGAGCAGGCGCGCAGTCGATCACCGCGGTCGACGTGCACGACGTTCCGCTGCAGATCGCGTCGACGCTCGGTGCGGATCGGGTTCTCGAGGCCACCGACGCCGAGGCAGTCGCCGCATCCGATGCCGACGTGGTCGTCGAGTGCACCGGCAATCATCGCGGGCTCGAATCCGCTATTCGCGGGGCGACGCGCGGTGGACGGGTGGTCATGCTCGGGCTTCTTCCGTCCGGACCTCAACCGGTACACATTTCGCTGGCGATCACGCGAGAGTTGGAGTTGGTGGGCTCATTCCGCTTCAACGACGAAATCGACGAGGTGCTGCTCGCCCTCGCCGACGGTTCGCTTGCTGTCGATGCTGTTCTCACACACGAATATCCGGTCGAGGAAGCTCTGGAAGCCTTCGCAGTCGCCAAGGATGCTTCGGTGTCGGGGAAGGTGCTGTTGCGGTTCTGAGTCCTTCGACCCTGTGCGCCTTTATTAACCGCGGGCGGTTAATAAAGGCGCACAGCAGGTTATTCGACCACCAGGCCCTTGGCTTCCAGCAGGGCAGTCAGATTGCTCACCTCGAGTGGGGTCTCGCCCCGCTTGTAACGCTCGATGTACCCGGCTTCGGCTTCGTCACGGGCACGCGAGAGTTCGATTGCCTCGGCAACCTCCTCGCGGCGGACCACGACAACGCCGTCGCAGTCACCCTTGACGACGTCACCGGGATAAATGACCTGTTCTCCGAAGACCAGGGGATGGTTGATCGGGCCGAGAGATTCCTTGACGGTTCCCTCGATGTACACGTGCTTGGAGAAGACGGGGAATCCGAGTTCGCGGATCTCCCGGGTATCGCGCACTCCGCCGTCGGTGACCAGTGCGGTAATGCCGCGCGCAACACAGGCATTGGCCAGAACATCGCCGAACTGGCCGGCGGCTTGATCACCTGAAGAGACGATCAGGACGTCACCCGGCTGTGCGTAGCTGATCGCCACCTGCAGCATGAGGTTGTCACGGGGATGGCACTTGACTGTGAAGGCGGAGCCGCAGAACTTCATGTCGCGGTCGATCGGTTTGATCGCCGGATGCAGCGACCCCTTACGTCCCTGTGCCTCGTGAATCGTGGCCGCGGAGAACGTCCCCAGTTCGGCAATCAGGTCCTTGTCCGCGCGATCAATTTTCGTCTTGACGTGAATCATCTTGTACTCCAGAAAGTATGAAAGATCAGGAAAGGCGTTCGACTGCCGCGGCGATCTGTGCCGCGGCCTTTTCGAGGACGGCCTCGGAGGTGGCGAAGGAGACACGGAAGTACGGCGATGCGCCGTAAGCCGAACCCTGAATGGTGGCAACCGACGCCTCGTCGAGGAGATAGAGGACGAGATCCTGGTCGGACTCGATCACGGTGCCATCCGGGGTCTGCTTGCCGATCAAGCCGGCACAGTTGACGAACAGGTAGAACGCACCCTGCGGCACGACGGGCTCGAGCCCGGGGACAACACTGAGGAGGTGAGCCGAGAGGTCGCGTCGTCGTCGGTAACTTCGTACGGATTCGGTGAGGAAACTCTGGTCGCCGGTGAGGGCTTCCACGGCTGCGGCCTGGCTGATCGAGGACGGGCAGGAAGAACTCTGACCCTGCAGTTTGTTGACGGCGCCGATCAATCCGGAATTTCCGAGTCCGTATCCGAGTCGCCACCCGGTCATGGCATGAGACTTGGAGACTCCGTTGGTGACCAGTACCTGATCACGGAGGTGCGGAGCGACCTGCAGCAGACTCGGGATCGGAGCGTCGCCGAAGTTGATCTCGTCGTAGATCTCGTCGACCAACACACTGACATGGGGATTGGCCTCGATCACTTCGGCGAGGGCCTGCAGCTGCTCGCGGGTGTACACAGATCCGGTGGGGTTGCCCGGGGCATTGAGGATGACCCACTTGGTGTTCGAAGTGATTGCAGCGGATAGTGCTTCGGCTGTGAGAAGAAAGTTGTCGGACTCCTCGCACTGAACGATCACCGGAGTTCCGTCGTGAGCGAGGACCATATCCGGGTACGAAACCCAGTAAGGGGCGGGAACGATAACCTCGACGCCGGCTTCGACCGTCGCCATGAGAGCGAGGAAGATGACCTGTTTCGCGCCGCCGCCGACGGTGATCTGGTTGTCCGCGTACTGGATTCCGGTTCGCGAAGCCGCGCGTGCTGCGATTGCCTCGCGTAGAGCCGGGATGCCGTTGACTGCGGTGTACTTGGTCTGACCCGTGTTGATCGCAGTGATCGCCGCAGACTTGATGTTGTCGGGTGTGTCGAAATCGGGCTCCCCGACGGTCAGGTCGAGTATTTCACGGCCCTGGGCCTTCAGCTCGCGCACTCGTTGTGCGGCAGCCACACTCGGCGACTCCCTGATTCTGTCGACGCGCGCAGCCGGAACGAAAGTCGCCATGATGGTCTGCTCCTGGGTCCGGGGTGAGCGTGGATTCCCGTCGTCGACGAGCCACAGTTCTCACTCGGTGATCCGTTCGACCATAGGGTCCTACCAGGGCATCTGACCAAGACCGAACCGTTGTGGCCCGATAAGCAAACGTGATGGAGCGGCGACGGAATCAGACCGACAGAACGCGCAGATCCTCGAGACCGTCCACGACGGGAACGCGCCACGACGCAAGCTCTTCCGGTCCCTGCTCGTCCCACAGCTCGAACAGTTCCGAATCGGTCGATGCGATGGTGCGCTCCACCATTTCGATCAGCCAGGTGAGCCGTTCACTGGTCAGAGCCGAGGTGAAGGAGTCGAGATCGAGGTCTTGGGTGGCAGGGTCACGCTTGCGGTCGGCACGCACGATCAGTACCAATTCGAGCAAGGCGACGGCGATTTGACCGCCGTCGACCTCGAGGTAGTCGTCTTCGAATGCCCACTTCACCGATTCGAAGGTGAAATCACCGTGCCCGATGGACGCGATCAAATCCCCTGCACCGTCGTTCTCGAACGGTCCCGATCCCCACGCGCCCACTGTCTACTCTTTTCCGATTGCCGTGTCAGCGCGCTTCGAGCGCGATCTTCGCTCCGAATCCTAGAAGAACTGTTCCGGTTATGCGCTCGAGTGCCTGTCGCACTCGGGGCTTTTCGAAGGTGCTACGCGCTCGCGAGAGAAGGACCACGTAGCCACTGAGCCACACGATGGTGATGGCTGCGTGGATGAGCACCAGCAATGCAAGCGACGGTCCCGTCGGCCACCCGGCCGGAACCAACTGCGGCAACAGTCCGGTGTAGAAGACGGCGATCTTGGGGTTGAGCAGGTTGGTGGTGAAGCCCGTCTTCCATGTCCCGGCCTTCTGCGATCGTGGAGCGTCGGCATTGTGTTGCATCCGCGACGTCCGGCTCTCCCACAGTGCTCGCACACCGAGATAGATCAGGTAAGCCGCGCCGGCGAGCTTGACGACGGTGTACGCCTCCGCCGACGCGGCCAGGATCGCCGACAGCCCGAGGACGGTCAACAGACCCCACACCAGAAGGCCCGAGACGATGCCGGCCGCTACCCGGAAACCGGCGGATCTGCCCGCGCCGAGAGCAGCCTGCGTCACGACGGCCATGTCGGGCCCGGGGACCAGAGTCAGTAGGGCGAGGACAGCTGTGGCGGCGAGCAGAGCGGTCAGCATGCAACAAGTATGAAGTCGGGGTGGGGAGCATTGTCGGCCGGTGGTGTCGTGCCTGTGAACAAAGAGTGGCGCGGCGGTGTGAACTGCATGGACACGCCCGGAAACCGGCGTCTCGCGAGCCCTGTGCGACAAAGTTATGCACATTGTGGGGAAACGAATCGTTGCAGGTAGGAGGAATAACTCTGTTGTAATTCATCCTTTTGTCCACAGGTTATGCACAACTGGGAAGTGGATGTGAATGAAGTTATCCACACCTGTGTGTGCATCGGTGGAGAACTGTCCAACTCCATTGGATACCCGCGAGTAATAAATCCCAACCAGTGGGTTGACCCCGGGACGTTCGTCCTGTCCAATCGAGGGTCAGCGGTAGTCGTGCGATGCTCAGGGGGCGCTTGACGGATGCGGAGATTTGGGTTTGTCGGGATTGTGTTGGTCGTGCTCGCGCTTGTCGTGGGCGGAGTGGCGTATGCCGAACCGGCACCTGAAAACCCACCAGGAGATTCGGCCGGTCAGACCGGGGCTCACATCAATCGCATAGAGCAGTTGTCGCCCACACGCAGTGCCGTGTTCGTCGAGTCGCCGGCCATGCGGCGCGAGGTGCAAGTGCAGGTTCTGCATCCAGCGTCGAGTGCCGGTTCGCGTCCGTCCTTCTACCTACTCGACGGCGTCAGTGCCGGTTCGGAATCCGGATACTCCGAAAGTACCTGGACTCAAAAGACCGACATCGAAGCGTTTTTCGCCGACAAGAACGTCAACGTCGTTCTCCCTGTTGGCGGTACCGGCAGTTTCTACACCAACTGGAAGAACGACGATCCGAACCTCGGTGTGAACAAGTGGGAATCGTTTCTCGCTGAAGAGCTTCCGGCGTTGATCGATTCTGCGTTTTCCGGAAATGGGACGAACGTGGTCGGCGGGGTGTCCATGGGTGCGCTCGGCGCGGCCAACCTCATCACACATCACCCGAAGCTCTACACCGGATTGGCCTCGTACAGTGGCTGTCTCGACAACTCCGAATCGTCCTCGCAGGATTCCGTGCGGCTCACCGTGGCCAGCAAGGCGGGCGACGCCACCAACATGTGGGGTCCGGCGTCGGACCCCGACTGGCAAAAGCACGACCCGTCCACCAACGCGGAAACGCTGCGTGGGAAGACGATCTACGTGTCCTCCGGTACAGGTGCGCCCGGAGAATACGACAACGTCTTCACCCCGAGTGGACTGCAGACTGCCATCGAAGGCGGACCGCTCGAGGCGCTCGCTAATACGTGCACACAACTGTTCGAAGCGAGGTTGGGGGAGTTGTCGATTCCCGCAGTGTTCGCGTATCGGAACGACGGCACCCATTCGTGGCCGTACTGGCAAGACGCGCTTCACGATTCCTGGCCGACGGTGAAGACGGCGCTGGGAATGTGAGCTGAGAACTACTCGGCCAGTGCCAGTTCGAGCAATTGGAGGGCGCCGTCACGGGTCTGCGCAGCCGCGATGAACCCGGCCTTGTGGCAGAAGACCGAACTGTCGACGCCCGTCTGGGCGGCAAGATCCGAGCCGTTCAGGCCGCGCCACGGCTCCGGCAACAGCTTTCGTGAACCGAACTTGGAGTCAGCAGGCTTGACCGTCTGAATCGACCAGCCGCCGTTGGTGTTCGGGAAGATGGTGAACAGCAGCTCCGGCTGGGCCGACGCGGCGCGGCCGTGGGGAACGAAGCGTTCCAGCACGACGAAGCGCGGGTCCGTTGCTTTCTCGTAGGTCTCGGTGAACTCGCGCTCGGCCGCAGCGTCGCCGGCGTACTTGGCGCGCAGGCGAATCAAGACCTGAGTTGCGAGAACCACGGCCAGCTCGAACTGGGTGTCGAACTCCTCGTCGGTGGACGAGATCGGATTGAACAGGTCCAGCACCGACGACAGATCAAAAGGCTTGGTGCCGTAGTCGTTGAGGGTGTAGATCTCTTGGCCGTTGTCGACGGCGTCGATGCCCTCGACCAGTCGGCTGTCGATACGGCGGAACACGGAGGCGTCGCCTTCACAGAACTGCAGGCCGTATTCCTGCCAGAGCAGACCGAAGGCGGAGTACAGGATGCCGTTGCTGCGCTCGCCGGCATCACGCTGGTGATGGTCGAAGCGCCCCTCGGCCGGGTTGTAGCGACCGCCGACGTCGAGCACGATGTCCGCGCTGTCGAGGACGGACTCGTCACGGCTGCGAACGACGGTGGCGTCGGGGTACAGCTGCTTGAGCAGCGATACGCCGAAGACGTCGTCTGCATGGAACTTGCCGTTATGGGTCGCGATGATCACCCGTCGAGACTAGGCAATCGAGCGCGGGGATGCCTAGTCAGCCGATGGTGCGGATGCGGTCGGTGGCAGGTGGCGAGACCGGCGACCCGGCTGCGAACAGGGCGGTCAAGGCGTCGAGGTCGTTGCCGGCACCGGTCATCTGGGTGGAGTTCTTCAGTGCGGTGAAACCGTCCCCGCCCTCGGCGAGGAACTTGTTCACCACGACGCTGTAGACGCCGTCGGGGGCGATGTCCTGCCCGTTCAAGCGCATTTCCGAGATTCGCGAGCCCGGCGCTGCTCGCCGGTCCATGGCGTAGGTGAAGCCCGCGGACGGGGAGAGGATGCGCTCGGTAGCGGTGCCGTCGAGGTCGATCTGGAATTGCTGTTCGAGAGCGTCCTTCAACACCGCTCCTGTGACGGAGAGCACCTCGAGGCTGTTACCGAAGGGTTGAACACCGTAGGCCTGGCGGTAGGTGACCTGGCCGGAAGTGCCGAAGTCCAAGTCCTCGCGCATGCCGCCGGGGTTCGTCAACGCTAGTTGGGCGCCTCGTGTCGATCCGGCGGCGAGTTGAGCGTCGGCGACCAGGTTGCCGAGTGTCGATTCGCCGCTGGGGACGCGGTCGCGTGTCAGATCGGCGGTAATGGTCCCCACCGGCCGCTGAGCGCTGTCCGACGCCTCCGACCAGGCCCGGTCGGCGAGAGCCTGAATATCGGGATCCGGCGAAATATCGTGTGTCACTATCTGATTGAACGCGGACGTCTGATCGCGAACGACCTCGCGTGTGTTGCGATCGATGGTGACGTCTGCGACGGACACGATCCGGCCGTGCGAAGCGCCCTGCATCACGACTCTGGGATTGCCTGCGGGATCAGGGAATTCGCAGTTGTACTGCTGGTGGCTGTCGGCGGTGAAGATGACGTCCACCTTCGGTGACGCACGAAGGGCGATGTCGCGGGCCGGCCCGGACTCGACGTTGCAGTCGTTGGGCCCACCTTCGACGGCCGGTTCGTCCCCACGGTGCAGGAGGACGGTGATGGCTTTGACGCCGAAGAAGTCGAGGACGTCGGCGGTGCGGTTGATCGCTTCGACCTCGTCGCCGAACTGCAGATCGGCGATCCCGCCCGGTGTCACGATCTGCGACGTGTTGGCGGGGGATATCGCGATGACTCCGAGCGGAATGCCGTCGACCATGTTCACGGTGAAGGGCAGCGTGGCCGGGGTGCCGTTGGTGTACGTCATGTTCGCGGCCATCAGTGGGAAGTTGGCGCCGTCGAAGGACGGACTGAACGTGCACGCATCGACGGCGGAGCAACCGCCGGACTGCATGCGTCGGAACTCGGCGAGTCCCTTGTCCAGTTCGTGGTTGCCGATCGCGGAGGCGTCGATCTTCATCCGGTTCAGGAGTTCGACCGTCGGTTCGTCGTTGAACATCGCCGACTCGAGCGCCGACGATCCCCAGTTGTCACCGACCGAATACAGCAGCGAGTTGGTGGCTTGGCTGCGAAGTTGCGTCACGTAAGCAGCGAGATACGCCGCGCCACCTGCGGGGGTGAGAGAGCCGTCGGCCTGCCTGATCTCGCTGCGAACACCTTCCGGCGGGCGGAGACTGCCGTGCAGATCGTTGAACGCCAACAGACGTACCGACACCGTGTCCTGGGACTCTGCGTTGGCGACGCCACTCAGGGAGGTCGCGGTGGTGGCGAGAAGGGTCGTTGCGAGCACGGCACACGTTCGTGTCATGCGTCGCGTCATGCGTCGTGCTCCCTCACTCGGACCGGCCTCGAACCTCCCTGAGTGTGCCCGTCTGCCGAAACGAATTCCAGTCCTCGGCGTAACAGTTATGTATCGAGTGTCACGCGGTGACGCCGATGCCCGCGGCCTGCTTCGCGACGTCGGTGTTCGCGAAAGCGAGGAATGCGTCGTTCTCGTGTGGATCGCCGATGGTCATCCGGACGCCCTCGACGCCGTACTGGCGGATCAGAATGCCCGCTTCGGTACTCGCCTCGGCAAAAGCGGGAGAGAGTTCTCCGAGGGGGAGATAGACGAAGTTCGCCGACGACTCGGGGACGGTGTACCCGGCTTCGATCAGAGCGGTTCGAACTCGCGTCCGCTCGGCGATGACACCTTCGGTGCGGGCAAGCAGTTCGTCTGCTGCAGCCAGGGAAGCGATTGCGGCGGCCTGCGCGACAGCGCTCACGGTGAACGGGGTGTGCACCTTGCCGAGGGCCACGATGATCTCCGGATCCGCGACCGCGTAACCCACGCGGATTCCCGCGAGGCCGTACGCCTTCGAGAAGGTGCGCAGAACAACCACGTTGGGGCGGCTGCGGAACAGCTCGATGCCGTCGGCGTCCGAGCGTGAGTATTCGAAGTACGCCTCGTCGAGTGCGACGACGACGTGAGCCGGCACAGCGTCGAGGAAGCTCTCGAGCTCTGCCTTCGACAGTGCATTGCCGGTCGGGTTGTTGGGGTTGCACACGAAGATCAACCGCGTGCGGTCGGTGATCGCGGCCAGCATCGCATCGAGGTCGTGGCCGAAGTCCTCGGTGAGCGGAACCTTGACCGAGACGGCGTGGCCGACCTGAGTGACCACGGGGTAGGCCTCGAACGAACGCCACGCGTAGATGACCTCGTCACCCTGATCGCACGTGATCTGCACGAGTTCCTGGCACAGCGTCACGGAACCGCAACCAACGGCGACGTTGGCCGGCTCGACTTTCAAGAAGCTGGCCAGCGCCTCGATGAGTGCAACCGCGGCATTGTCCGGGTAGCGGTTGGCATTGGCGACCGCGTCGGCGACGGCGTCACGCACACCGGGCAACGGCCCTACTGTCGTTTCGTTGCTCGCCAGCTTGATCGCACCCGGAAAATTGCGTCCGGGAACGTAGGCGGGGATGGAGGCGAGGTCAGGGCGAATGTGTGCGGTCACGAGTCGATTATGCGCGCACTGATTTGGTGCGTAGCGGCCGTCTGCGTGTCAGAGTTAGAAGATGTCGGAAATCTTCCGAGCCACCGCGTATCTGCGCGGAGCCGAAGGGGAGGTCGCCACGGCTGTTCCGCTGACCGTGGTGGAGCCGGACGGCCCGACGCGGGGCGGGATCGTCGTCCTGCATGAAGCCCGGAAGTTCAGCCCGGCTCTGCTGAATCTGATGTGCGCGCTTGCCGGCGAAGGGTGGGTGAGCGTCGCACCTCACCTGTTTCACCGCGAACCCGAACACATGCAGGGTGAGGTGTTCGGTGACAACCTCTTCGCCGACTTCGACGCGACCCTCGATTGGCTCGTCGGACGCGAAGTTCTCGCAGACACCATCGGGGTGCTCGGATTCGACGACGCCGGTACCGCCGCGATGCTCGTGGCCACCAGCCGTCCCGTCGGCGCCGCGGTGAGCGTCGCCGCCCGGGGAATCGTCGAAGCCTTGTCGGTGGATGCTCAGGCGCTTGTCGACGCGGCCACTTCCCTGCAGGCGCCGTGGCTGGCGCTGTACGGCGAGGACGATCCCAGCACGCCTCGCGAACACGTGACTCTGCTCCGGGAAGCGACCGCGAAGGCCGACGTCGCGACACTGGTGGTCAGCTACGCCGGACTGGCTCACCGGGCGGACGAGCCGCCACAGCTGTCCGAGGACGCTGACCTCGACGACCCTGATTCGGCCTCGATCATCGAAGCTCAGACCCGGATCTTCGACTGGTTCGACAGCCACCTGCGGTAAGTCCACAAAACAGCCCGCTGACCACACGTTTTGCCTTTGGTGGCGAAGGGTGTGTAATCTTTCGATCCGGCGGTCCGAAAGGATCGGAACCCCCAGGGAGGCGTGCCAGAGCGGCCGAATGGGACTCACTGCTAATGAGTTGTCCCTTTTACGAGGGACCGGAGGTTCAAATCCTCTCGCCTCCGCCAAGCCGGTGATTTTGACCGGCGGGTTAGAAATGATAGAAATTACGACGGTAAGACACGCAAGACCAGCAAGACAACAGAACATGCGCCCGTAGCTCAACGGATAGAGCACTTGACTACGGATCAAGAGGTTAGGGGTTCGAATCCCTTCGGGCGCACAAGAAAGAAGGTCACAGACTTCAGGTCTGTGACCTTCTTTTTGTTGTGGTGCATACGCAATTCTTGAATGTGTGTGAGGTCACCTCGGCGATTTCGGGCGGTGATCCTCTCGATCGTGGGAACCGACAACCGATCCACGCGACCTATGCTTTCTGCGGAGCAGCCACGCGAACAGAGGAGAACCCGTTGGAGACCGTCGACAGTCGGACGCTCCCGGTCTACTCGGCCGGGGCGGTCGAGGTGCCCTTTGTCATTGCGGGCATGGACGAACTTGTCTCCCGCGAGACCCGGTGGGATGCGCACTCGCACCCGACTCACGAATTGTTGTGGAACGAGCGGGGAGCGTCGAGCGCCACGGTGGGATCGCGCACGTGGACCATTACGCCGACCGTAGGTCTGTGGATGCCCGCCGGCGTCCTGCACTCGGCGATCGCGCCGGCCGGCACCTGGTATCGCGCCGCTCAGCTCGACATCGCATCGGTTCCTTCTCTGTCCGACGTGCCGGTGGCGATCGAGGTCACTCCGCTGCTGCGGAACCTCCTCGAGCGACTGGCAGACGAGTCACTCGGAGCTCCTTCGCGCTCGCTCACGGAGCAGATGGTGATCGACGTGCTGGCACCGTCGCCGAACGAGTTGCTGGTGCTGGTGCCGGACTCGCCACTTCTGCAACCCATCGTCGATGCGATCGGTGACGATCCGAGTGACATGCGAACGCTGTCCGACTGGGCAAGGCTCCTCGGTGTCAGCCCGCGAACCATCACCCGGGTATTTCGGTCGGAGACCGGGATGAGTTTCGGGCAGTGGGTCTCGGCTGTGCGCGCCCAACGAGCGGTGACCCTTCTTGCCCACGGCTTGGATCTACAAGAGGTTGCCGAGCGTGTGGGCTACCACTCGACCAGCGCATTCGGGGCGGCATTCCGGCGCACGACAGGCGCTACACCAGGGATGTTCCGGGCTAGCTGATCGGCCATCACACCTTGTCTCGATCGCTACACGGGGTGTCCCAAACACGCGATTGCGCCACATTGCCCTCCCGTATACGGTTTAGGCAAACCTCACCTAAGTGCCTGATTGAGCCGGGTTGAGGGCCGTACCCCTTCTCGAGAGAGTTCTGTTTTCATGCGTTCAAAACGCTTCTTGGCGGTGGCCGCAGCAGCGGTCGCAGTCGCCCTCGGCATGACAGCTTGCAGTTCCGACTCCTCGGAGACCGCCGACGGCGGCAGCGCCGGAAGCGGATCCAGCTCCTTCCCTGTCACGATCGAGCACGCTTTCGGAACTACGACGATCGACGCCAAGCCGGAGCGAGTTGCCACCGTTGCCTGGGCCAATCACGAAGTGCCCCTTGCTCTCGGCGTGGTTCCCGTCGGAATGGCAGCGGCGACTTTCGGTGACGACAACGGCAACGGAATGCTGCCGTGGGTCGAGGAAAAGCTCGACGACCTTGGCGCGAAGCCGCCGGTGCTCTTCGACGAGACCGACGGCATCGACTTCGAAGCCGTCTCCGATACGAACCCTGACGTCATTCTTGCCGCATACTCCGGATTGACGCAGGAGGACTACGACACTCTCAGTGAGATCGCTCCGGTTGTGGCGTATCCCGAGGGGCCGTGGGCGACGTCGTGGCGTGACGTCATCAAGTTCAACAGCATGGGCCTCGGCATGGAATCCGAAGGGCAGGAACTGATCTCCACCATCGAGAAGGAGATCGCCGACGAGGTTGCCGCGCATCCGCAGCTTGCCGGCAAGGCAACCATGTTCCTGACGCACGTCGACACCGCTGATCTGAGCCAGGTCAGCTTCTACACGGCGAACGACACGCGCGCCGCGTTCTTCGAGGACCTCGGACTTTCGACGCCGAAGAGCGTTGCCGACGCCTCGACGGGTGGTGAGTTCTCGAAGAAGGTCAGTGCGGAGCGTGTGGACGTCTTCGACGACGTCGAACTGATCGTCACCTACGGTGACCAGGCACTTGTCGACGCACTCAAGGCTGACCCGCTGCTCTCGCAGATGCCTGCCGTCGCCAACAACGCGATCGTGTTCCTCAATGGAACCGGGCCGATGGGAACGGCGGCCAACCCGACTCCACTCGCAATTTCGTGGGTACTCGGCGACTACGTCGATCTGCTCGCCGGGGCCGCTGGAAAGTCGGAGTGACTGTAACCTCGCAGGATTCGACGTCGGGCGCTCGCGATACGCGGCGCCCGACGTTCGGCAATTCGCTGTGGTTGATCGCCCTTCTCGTTGTCCTCGCGGTGCTCATGTGCGCTTCGATCGTCATCGGCTCTCGTGAGGTCGACTGGTCCGATATTGTTGCCGCACTGAGCGGTTCAACGGACAACATCGGTCAGGGTGCGATTGCCAAGCGCATTCCGCGGACGGTGCTCGCGATAATCGTGGGAGCTGCGCTCGGTCTTGCCGGCGCTGTGATGCAGGGGATTACCCGAAACCCTTTGGCGGATCCCGGAATCCTGGGCGTCAACATGGGCGCTTCGCTCGCCGTGGTGATCGGAATGGCGTGGTTCGGATTGTGGACCCAGACCAGCATGATCTGGGTGGCCGTACTCGGTGCAGCCGGGGCGGCATTGTTCGTCTACGTAGTCGGGTCACTCGGGCGAGGTGGAGCCACGCCACTCAAGTTGGCTCTTGCCGGGGCCGCAACATCGGCTGCGTTTGCTTCGTTCATCACTGCGATCATGCTGCCGCGAAACGATATTGCGGGCAACATTCGTTCGTGGCAGATCGGCGGCGTCGGTGGCGCGAGTTTCGAGGTGATCCGGCAGGGTCTGCCTTTCCTCATTGTCGGCTTCGTGATCTGTCTGCTGTCAGCGCGCAGTCTCAACTCTTTTGCGCTCGGCGACGAGGTTGCGTCAGGTCTCGGCGAACGCGTCGCGGTGGTTCGTGCAGTGGCAGCGCTCGGTGCAGTGTTGCTCTGCGGTGCAGCCACTGCCATTGCAGGACCGATCGGCTTCGTCGGTTTGGTTGTCCCGCATCTGTGCCGGTTGCTGATCGGGATTGACAACCGTTGGCTACTACCGTTTTCTGCGCTGACAGGTGCCGGCCTTCTCGTCGCCGCCGACATTCTCGGACGAATTGTCGCCCGGCCGAGCGAAATCGACGTCGGCATCATCACCGCGCTCATCGGAGCGCCCTTCTTCATTTACATAGTCCGCCGTCAGAAAATACGTGAGCTGTGACCACTACATTCGTTACTCCCGAAGTCGAGGTCGACGCAGTCGGAGCAAGCCGTATCCGACGAGGTAGACGCCGCCGCATCGTGATTGCCGTGCTGACGGTCCTCGCCGTCGCCTCTTTCGCGGTCACTCTGATGGTGGGAAAAACCTTCTACCCGCCGTCAGATGTGCTTCGCGTCGTGCTGGGGGAGAACGTGCCTGGTGCCTCGTTCACAGTCGGCCGCCTCCGGCTGCCTCGCGCTGTCCTCGCTGTGGTCGCCGGAATCTGTTTCGGCTTGGGTGGCATCACGTTCCAGACGATGCTGCGCAACCCGCTCGCGAGCCCCGACATCATCGGAATCAGCTCCGGTGCAAGCGCTGCAGCAGCTTTCGCGATCATCTCGCTTTCGCTCGGCGGCTCGCAGGTCTCGATCTTCGCCATCGCTGTCGGTCTGGGCGTCGCAGTCTTGATCTACGTTCTGTCCTTCCGAGACGGTGTAGCGGGCACTCGGCTGATCCTGATCGGTATCGGCATCGCCGCGATGCTCGACAGCGTCACCGCCTACCTGCTCAGTACCGCCGCCGCGTGGGATCTGCAGGAGACGATGCGTTGGCTCACCGGCAGTCTCAACGGTGCCAACTGGGGTTCGACGGTTCCCGTGGTCCTGGCGCTGGTTGTCCTCGGACCGGTGCTGCTGAGCCAATCGCGCAACCTTTCGACCATCCAGCTCGGTGACGACGCAGCACAAGCGCTCGGCGTCAGAGTGGAACGAATGCGCATTCTGTCGATCATTGCGGCCGTCGGACTCATCGCCTTTGCCACTGCCGCTGCGGGGCCCATCGCCTTCGTCGCATTTCTGTCAGGGCCCATCGCCGCCCGCATCGTCGGTCCGGGAACATCACTTTTGATTCCGTCGGCGCTGGTCGGAGCGCTGCTGGTGCTAGTTGCCGATTTCTGCGGACAGTACGCCTTCGGCACCCGCTACCCCGTTGGCGTGGTGACTGGCGCGCTGGGAGCGCCGTATCTCGTCTACCTCATCATTCGCTCCAACCGAACGGGAGGTTCGCTGTGACCGAATCCCATACTCTGACTGTCGAAAACCTCGAACTCGGTTACGGAGGACGGACCGTCGTCGAATCGCTCGACCTCGCGGTGCCGCCGGGAAAGATCACGACCATCGTGGGCGCCAACGCGTGCGGCAAATCGACACTGCTGCGGTCGATGTCGCGGCTACTCAGTCCCCGAAGCGGTCATGTTCTGTTGGACGGCAAGGATGTTCATCGCCTGCCTGCGAAGAAGCTCGCTCGCACGCTCGGTCTGCTGCCGCAGTCACCGATCGCACCGGAAGGGATAGTTGTCGCCGATCTCGTCGGCCGTGGTCGTCATCCACATCAGCGGGTGCTGTCGAGGTGGAGCCGCGAGGATGACGCAGCTGTCGCCGAGGCGCTTGCGGCCACGGACACAACCGGATTGGCCGAACGATCGGTGGACGAGCTTTCCGGTGGTCAGCGCCAACGTGTGTGGATTGCGATGGCGCTCGCCCAACAAACCGATCTGCTTCTACTCGACGAGCCGACCACCTTCTTGGACGTGAGCCACCAGGTTGAGGTCTTGGACCTGCTCACCGACCTGAACCGGACTCGGGGTACAACGATTGTCATGGTTCTGCACGATCTCAATCTCGCCGCCCGCTACGCCGACTACCTCGTCGCCATGGCCGATCGCCGGGTCTACGCGGCGGGTGATCCTGCCGAGGTGCTCACGAGCGACAACGTCCGCACCGTGTTCGGTCTCGAGAGCCGAATCATCCCCGACCCCATGTCGGGTAAGCCGTTGGTGTTGCCGCTCGGGCGCCACCATGTGCTCGACGACGTGTCGACGTGACGGCGTCGAACGCCCCGGGCGGGCGGATCGAATCCGTGGAACAACTCAATGCGATTCTCGGACAGCCCCATCCGACGATCATGGAGAAGCAGACCGCTTACACGACTCCGTTGATCCGTGAATTCATCGAGAAGGCACGGTTTTTTGTGCTCGCGACGTCCGATGCGGCCGGAAATTGCGATTGCTCGCCGCGCGGAGACTTGGTCAGTCAGGTTCTCTTCCCCGACGAGAAGACACTGGTGCTCCCGGATCGTCCGGGCAACCGGCGCGCCGACTCGTACCGGAACATGATCGAGAATCCTCACGTGGGGATCCTCTTTCTCGCGCCCGGGCACGACGAGATCGTGCGCGTCAACGGCACGGCGACTCTGTCCACCGATCCTGATCTGTTGGATTCGATGGCGATGAACGGCAAGCCTGCACAGCTTGCGGTGATCGTGCAGATCGACGAGGCGTATCTGCATTGCGCGAGAGCAATTCTGCGGGCGAAGCTGTGGGATCCGTCGACGTGGCCCGCATCCGATGAGGTGCCGAGTCTGCGCGACATGATGGCGGAGCAACACAGCCTGCGCGTCGAGGACCTCGAACCCGCCAGACAAGAGGCGTACCGCAAGTACCTGTACTGACCTCAGTCCGTTGGCCTTTCGCAGGAGAACGGTCTCCACCGGCTGATCGTCAACTGGTGGAGACCGTCGTTCTTACTGTTCCGGGTTTACTGAAGCGAAATTGTGGCGCCACCGGAGAACATCGAGTCGTGTACCTCGATCTCCTTGGGGGTGGCACTGGTCGGGATGTCGAAGACAATGGTGGTCTTCCGTGTGATGCCGGGGTTTATGTCGCCGCCGATCGCGGTTTCGGCGTCGATATTGATCGCTGCCATCGTGTTGTTGGTGAACTCGCGACCTTCGGTGTCGATCAAGGTCTGATTGGATCCGAAGTAAGCCTGGGGCTTGTCGGAAGTGTTCGTGATCTCGACGTGAACGAGTACGAACTGACCCTCAGCTTGCTCTTGCAAGTAGGGATTGTCGCCGATCGTCGTGAGGCCGGTCTCGATACCCGTCACGACGAACCCGAACTTTCCGTCTCGCACTTCCTCGCCGATTCCGGGATTCGAAGACTTCGTTTCCTTGGGAGCTTCGGCCGGGGCAACTGCGGCCACGGAGGCACCGTTGGCCGCGGCTTGCGTGGTTGTGGGGGCCGCGGCGGATTCTTCCTTGTCTTTGTCCCCGCCGCCAGTGGCGATCGCGACAATCACGAAGAACGCCACGATGCCTCCGACGACCCATGGCCACTTCTTCTTTTTCGCCGGTGAAGGCGGCGGTTGCTGAAATCCACCGGCCGGCTGAGCGTACTGGCCCGGGAACGGCGCGCCAGACTGATCTGGATAAGGCTGTCCATAAGGTTGCTGAGCCGGTGGTTGCTGTCCGTAGGGCTGCTGGGGTTGCTGCCCGTACGGCTGCTGAGGCGGCTGGCCATATGGCTGGTTAGGGTCCTGCGGGGGTTGTGTCATGGCCGTTCCTTCATGTGGGATTGCTCACGCATTACTAGGTGAGCATTCGATACTTCTACCAGACTGACCGGTCGCAATGTGCGCAGAGTGGTCGGTTTTGTCCGACAATGATCCGTGCCTTCAATTGCCTCCTCGCTGTTCTGGATTGCGCTGATCGCGGCCATCGCGCCGATAGTCGCGGGCTTGATCCCCCGTCGACTGGTTCCCGAAGTGGTGTTGCTACTGGTCGCGGGCGCAGTGGTCGGGCCGTTCGCCCTCAACATCGCAGCTGACAGCGAAGCGATCGGCATCCTGCGCGAACTCGGCCTCGGCATGCTGTTCCTGCTCGCCGGCTACGAGATCGACCGACAGGAACTCAGTGGGCGCGGCGGACGTCGAGCGCTCTACACGTGGCTGTTCTGCCTCGCGCTGGCGTTCACGGTGGTCGCGCTGCTTGGCATGAGGAACGTGATCTCCGCCGAAGCCGCTGTTGCCATCGCGATGACGTCGACCGCTCTGGGCACGCTGCTGCCGATCCTCAAGGACAACAAACTCCTCGACACACGCTTGGGTAAGACCGTCCTCAACCACGGGGCCGTCGGCGAGCTCGGGCCGGTCGTCGCGATGGCGGTGCTGCTGAGTGCCCGTGGTGCCGTACTGTCGCTGATCGTTCTTGCCGTCTTCGCCTTGATCGCTGTCATCGTTGCGGTGCTGCCCGGCAAGCTGATTCACGAAGGCTCGTGGACACATCGCCTGGTGCGGGCAGGGGCGGACACGACGGCGCAGACGACGGTCCGCCTCACCGTTCTGTTGTTGGTCAGCCTCGGAGTGCTGTCGGCCGTGTTCTCACTCGACGTCATTCTCGGTGCATTTGCCGCCGGCTTCATCCTGCGGCGATTGATGCCAGAGGGCGACGAGCGCCTCGAGATCAAGCTCGACGGGATCGCCTTCGGGTTCCTCATCCCGATTTTCTTCATCACTTCAGGCATGGCGATCGACGTCTCGGCGGTCGCCGCCAGTCCCGGCATACTGATTGCGTTTTTGATCCTGATCGTTGTAGTCCGGGGCGTGCCGGTGTTCTTCGTGACCAAGTTCGAGAAGGTGGAGCCGCCCTTCACCACGCGCGAAAGTGCGCAAGTCGCGTTGTACGGGGCTACCGGCCTGCCCATGATCGTGGCGGTCACGGGCGCGGCCGTCGACGCGCATCAGATGTCCTCGGACAACGCGTCGATTCTTGTCGCGGCCGGGGCGATCACGGTTCTGCTGTTGCCGATGATTGCCACTCTGTTGACGAAGAAAGAGAAAGTGTCCTGATTCAGAGATCCAACTGCTCGTCGAGCCAGTCGAACATCCGCTGATCCGTCAGACGCCTCGCTTGCTTCGATTATCAGGGGCCGGAGAAAAAGCCGTCGTCGACGTCGATACCGGTTTCCAGCGCCGATATCTCATGGCTGCCCGTTCGGTCCGCCCACCGCAAAGGGATCCCGGTTTCCGCGTCGAACGCCACCGTGGCATCACGGCCGGCCCAATCCGGTGGCATCGCGAATTCCCACGCTCTCCGCCCGTCGACCTCTACTTCCCGCCCTGTCGTGTCGGGTGGGCGTAGGTCGGCGAAAGGTGTGTACGGCCAGGTTCTGTGTATCTGGAGAAGTTGTTCGATATGGATGTCGAGACTGTATCCGCCGTTTCGTCGTTCGAGGACCCCGTCGGTGCGGAACCACGTCTGCTTCTGTCGGTTCTGCAGAAACAGCACTCCCTGCTCGTCTTCGAGACGGATGCAGGTGCGCGGCTTGAACCAGAATTCGAGTCGCACGGAGGGACGACCGCCGGGGGGTCGCCCGCGGAACATCACCCCATGTAGCGGAATCCGTTCCGCCGCTTTGTAACGTCGCGCTACCTCGCTCCACGCAGCGGGCGACTTTCGCGGAGAAGCCTCAGATGGCACATCTGCCGAGGGGGACTGTCCTGACTTGGGGACAACGGCCACCATAAATTGGCCTTCCACGAATAGCGAGGCGGGGACTGCGACGCCGGTGATCTGCTCGGCGAGAGCAAAGGCGCCCTCCAACGCATGCTCACCTGCATAGCCTTGGGCGTCATCATCGATTCCGATTCCGCCGACATCGAGAATCAAATCCACCATCCGATCGTCCCCGACCACCGGGCTGGATCCGAAGAGTTCGAATTCAGCCACGCGTGTGCCGTTCGACCACCAGATGAACTGGCTGTCGGCATTGACGCTGAGATAGTGCGAAGCCACCTCGCGATCGGATAGAAGGGGCCGCATCAATTCTTCGGAGATAGCGAAGGAACCGCCGTTGATCTGCATCAACAGTGTGCTGTCGTCGCCCACCGCCGCGACTGCGACTACCTGCCCAGCCCCGGCTGTCTCGGGCTGTTCAGTGAGATCGGACATCACCTCGCCGAGTTCGGCGATCCCGATTGCCTCCGATTGTGTGTTCTCGTCGGCGCCGAGGGCACTCAACACCTGTGCGGGAGTGGACCGAGGGATGAGTGCAGCGCAGTACCCGAGAGACAGGCTCGTGTTGAGGTACTGCTGAATCCACACATAGTCGTGATAGGTAGGCACACTCGCACGCTTCCACAGATCGATACCCGACGAATGCCGAACTCCATCGAGCGCACAGCAAATACGCCATCATTCGATCGTTGATTCGAGGGCCTGATTCAGAGATCCAACTGCTCGTCGAGCCAGTCGAACATCCGCTGATCCGTCAGACGCCTCGCCATGGGCTGGCAGTGGAAGTTCGCGCCCTCGGCAGCGGTGAAGGGAACCACCGTCGTCGGTCCGCCGGCGAGGGCGGCAAGCCGCTTGGATTGACCGGGCCAGAATTGCTCGCCTTCCGGATCGGTGATGAGCAGGGGAGTGGAGATCGAGCCGGCGACGTGTTCGAGGTGGTACTTCCGAACCTCGGCGAGAGTGTTGTAGTAGCCGGCGGCGAGGTACGGACGCGCTCGGAAACGCCAGATTCGGGCGCTGTCCTTGGAGAATTTCATTCCCAGCCCTATCGCCATGTCGCGGTCGAAGGCCTCCGACTTCCCCTCGTCGAGCAGCTTCTGCATGTTCTTGGGGATGTGGGCGAGCCACGACGCGGCCACGTCCACGACCCCCGGATCGGCGATCGCTGCCGCGATCCGATGCTCGAACGCCAACGACTGGGGCACCCAGTACCCGCCCTGACTGATCCCGTACATCGCCAGCTTCGACGCATCGACGTCCGGCCGGTCCACGAGATAGTCGACGACGGGCGTGATGACGGCTTCCCAGTCGTGACGGAACGGGATGTTGCGCTCGAAGAGCATCGACTGCTGACCGGGGCCGTCGAACATCAACACGTTGTAGCCCCGCTCGAGCGCCCCGGCACCGCCGCTGCCCCACAGCCCGCTGATTGGGCCGTCGCTACCGTTCACCATGATCAACGTCGGCCGTCGCACGTCGCCGGGCGGCCGGAAGAAGTACCCGGGAAGGTAGGTGTCCTCGTAAGGGATCCGGACGCGTTCGACGGGCTGGGAGGTGGTGTCGACGAAGCGGTCCCACGCCTGTCGGTGACGTTTGAAAGTGGGGACCAGAACCGAATCGTCGCTGAGACCGTCGACGGCGTTGATCGCCACACCGAAGTACGACGCCGCCCGCAGGTACGCGTTGGACGCGCTTCGCGAATGCCCGGCCTCGGCTGCCTCATCGGCCTGCCCGAATACCCGTGTACCGAGGTCGAACCAGGCCTCGTACCAGCCTTCGAGGTCCTTCTCGCCGACGTGAGCGATGGCCGAGAGCACTTCGCCGGTGTCTGCCGCGCCGAAGGTGGCTTGCCCGAGAACGACTCGTAGCTCGAAGTCGAAGGACTCGTTGCGATAGAAACCAGCAGTGAACGCCTGGTGCGGATGGGCGAAGAACGACGACGCGAGAGACATGGGCACACCTTCGCTAGTTCGGGGCAGCCATTTTCAGTTGTAGTTCCAGGATCGCCCGAATCGCTTGCCGGAAAACCTGTCAGCGCGGCGACGCCGGGAGCCCGGTGGATGGCGGCCTCGACATCGCAAATGCCAGGGTGCACAACCACAACGACATTCCCAGCACCTGCGCACGTTGAGCGATACCCAGTCCGAGATTACCGCCGCCGGAGACTTCGATGCTGTTGGTCGTCAACATCCACACCGTCGCAAGGGAAGTCAGGATCAGAATGGTCAGACCCGTCGTCCGCAAAGAAGGGTGCTCGCGATACCTGAACGCTCCCACGGTGAATGCGATCATCGCGGTGAAGATCGCGAAGACCGCCACGCTGCTCGTCAACGCGTGAACATGGTGGAGCTGCGGAAGTAGACCGTCGGGTGCGCTCGACGGGCAACCCTCGCCCGAGCATTCGAGGGGGAACGACGCGTCGGCGATGGTCGCGATGCCGAACACCGCCAGCGCAATCCAGCCCGTGACGTAGAGCCTTCGCCGGGGCGTGATCAGCAGACCCAGCGCTCCGGAGATCAACATCAACATTGCGGACAGGACATCGGCGTTACCGAAGACATCGCGGTATTTCTGGTTCTCGGCATCGAGTTCGCTGAGGAACGATGTCACCGGGTCGAGGCCGGTGTCCAGGAAGAATTCGAGAATCCACGACGAGTAGACGATTCCGCCCAGAGCCAGCGCAGCCACCAAACCCCACCGCGCAACGTTGCGTTCCTTCACGAAATCGAGCTTACGGACCGAGCAGGGCTTTCTGGACGCGTTCGGCCGCTACCAGCGGATCTTCGTGCTCCCAGATGCGGATGACGGTCCAACCCTGCTCTGCCAGACGTGCATCGGTGTCGCGGTCTCGAACCACGTTGGCGGCCAACTTGTCCGTCCACCACTGCGCGTTGTTCTTGGGAAACGTCGCATGCTGCGGGCAGCTGTGCCAGAAGCATCCGTCCACGAACACCGCGACTTTGCGGCGTGGAAATACCAGATCGGCCCGTCGGCGAACACCTTTGATCGGCGCCCGATCCACGAAGTACCGGAGTCTGCGTCGATGCAGCTCGCGTCGAAGTGCGATTTCGGGTTTGGTGTCGCGCCGACGCTGAGCGCTCATCCGAGCGCTGGTGGCAGGATCCGTCGCAGGCACCGTGGTTCCCTCAGCCGTCGGAATCTTCGCTGTCTTCGGGATCGGACCAGGTAGGCGCAAACCTGTTGCGACGCTCCACTTCACCGTGCACGACGGTCACGAAGTCGGTGAACGAGAGCGTCTGAGCTTCGGTGGGGCGGCCGTTGCGCGGCGGCGGCTCGTCGACGTCGAAGAACCGAACTGCGCCATCGGGTTCGTAGAGTCCGATGTAGACCTTCTCGAAGAGGTCGTAGCGGGTGTCCTCGGCGCCGAGATCCACCCAGGCCTTTCCCGGAACGCCGACCACCGCGCGCTTGCCTCGGCCCGAGCGCTTCGAGAGCGTCGTGACGTGGTGTGCAAAAGAGGATTTGCCGGTGTCGCTGGTCTTGGTCGGGTCGCCGTCGTCGCACGTGGCGTACGGCTCGAACATGACGGCGACCAACACGCTGTACGGCTGACGCTGATGCAGAACCATTGCCTCGCCACGCAATTCGTGGTCGTTGCGGACGATGTTCTTGGTCCACCGTCCCAGCTTGCCGCTGCGGGGACTGTAGTCCTGGAAGTTGTATGTCTTGATGGAGACGCAGAGGATCAGGCCGAGAGTGGGGTCGAGTGCCTTGACGTCCAAGCGCTTTCGGCCCTTGGCGACATCGACTGTTGCCTCCTGGCCTTCTCCGGACGCCGTCGGGGTGATGTTGGGATACAGCGGACGCAGAGCGTCGGCGACCGTCTGTGCCAGTTGATTGGACAGTCGCTGGGCGTAGTTCTTCTTCTCGCCGCGATCGGCGTCGGCCGGGGGCTTGTCGCCCGCGAGTTGCAGTGCACTCCACAGTGGTTCGTGTTCCGGCTCGGAAAACAGCGTTTCAGGTTCGGGAAACAGCGAGTCCGTCATGCTGCGGCCTCGGGGTATCCGCCCATCCGCTCGAGATGGCTTTCGACGTCCTCGATGAAACCGGGGATGAACCGAAGATTGCCCATGCGCGCGCGCTTGAGGAAGCCGGCGGTGGCCCGAGCCGACAGCAACCGCGTGTCTTCGAGGAAGCCGCTCAGATCCTCGTAGTCGTACTGGACCGGCCAGGTCGAGGTATGGACGCGGAAGGCCTGGCGGTTACGGCCCCAGGCCGCACTCGGCCAGGCGTCGCCCGGTTCGAGTGGCGTCTCGCCCGCGGCGTCGTATTCGATGGGATCGCTCAACCGGCCACCGACCCACGACGCCATCCGCACGCTCACGGCATTGCCGACGAGCTTCCAGCGATGGCTGTGGCGTAGGCCGGGAACCTCGACGGACGGCAGCGTCCAGTCGGGATCGAAACCCTGCAGTCGCTCGGCATCGACTAGACCGGGAGTGACGATCTCACCTGACGGCAACCGGACTGCCGGCTGACTGGGGATGCCGACGGACGAGCCGCCCTTGAGCGTCGGCACGGCATTGACGGCCCATCCGAGACCGCGAGTGCCTTCGGTCCAGTAGAAGCCGCAGGGGTAGTCCGCGGGATCGCCACCCAGGCGCTCGCCGGCGTCCTGGCCGAACAGGATTTCGCGGGGATCATCTGTGCGCGAGGCAAGCATGATGACTCGCTGGCGACGCTGGGGGAGTCCGAAGGCGCGGGCGTCGACCACCCGGTACGCCCAGGTGTATCCGAGGTCTTCGAGGGCGTCGGTGATGTGCCGCATGGCGGCGCCCTTGCCGAGCTGGAGCATGAACGGAACGTTCTCGATCAACAGCCAGCGCGGGCCCCTCTTACGCTTGACCAGACGGAACACCTCGTCCACCAGGCCTGAGCGTGCGCCGGTGATGCCTGCCGTTTTGCCGGCCTGAGAGAGGTCCTGGCAGGGGAAACCGGCGGCCACCAATTCGATGTCACTGGGCAGCGCGCGAAGTTTGGTGACGTCACCGTGCAACGGCACGTCGGCGAAACGCGAACGGAGAACTGCCTGCGCGCCCGGATCGATTTCACACAGCAGTTCGGTGTTCCACCCATGTTCCGAGAGCCCCAACTCGAGACCACCGATACCGGCAAACAAACCCACCATGCTCCGCGACGACGTCACAGCACCCTTCCTCACGAACCGACCTAGAAGCACGGTACTCGAGAACTCCGACACCGTTTGCCAACTATTCGGTCCGCGGCGTGCTCCTTACGGAAGAACCGTTGTGAAACGCCTTACATCGAGATCTTCGGGGCCGATCGAAGTCCCTAAAAGGTCCCTGATCGAAGCAATAACCCGAACCAGCGGTGCTCCGTGCCCGTTCGTCCATTACCGTGGTCGGGTGAGCATCCAACCTTCCGGTGACGCGTCCTGGCCCGCGGTATTGACCTGGCAGGCCCACAACGCTCCTCGTATGGAGTCTGTTCGTGTGCAGCTGAACGGAAATCGCATCAAGGCTTCCGGCCGGATCATCGGTGGAGCCTGCAGTGAGCACCCGGCATTCAGCGCGTCGTACGACCTGGTCACCGACGAGGCCGGCATCACCCGCCGGTTGTCCGTGCGGACCGCCCTGGCCGCCGGTGAGCGTCAGATGTCGATCAGCCGGGACGAAGAAGGCACCTGGATGGTCGAGAACGGCGCCAGTCACCAGCGCTCTGCGTTCGATGGCGCACTCGATGTCGACGTGATCCTCAGCCCGTTCTTCAACACGCTGCCCATCCGCCGCGTCGGCTTGCAGAACGACATCGAAGACGCCGAGGTCCCGGTCGTCTACGTCAATCTCCTCGACCTGCGCGTCGAGGGTGCGACCATCACCTACAGCTCCGGCGCCGACGGAATCAGTGTGCTGTCCCCGGTGTCCAGCTCGACGCTGTCCGTCGACACCGAAGGTTTTGTCCTCGACTACCCGGGTCTGGCAACTCGTATCTAGGTTTCGTATCTCCAGGTTGCGTAGTTCTAGGTTGCGGATCGCCGGATGACGCCGCCGCGTCGACCGGCGTCTCGCATCCGGTTGATCCAGTCGGGTTCTCCGGCCTGAACGTCTTCGATGTCCCACCGCTCGTGCGACTCGTAGGCGCCGCGCGCCGCGAACCCTGCGTCCACCAATCGTGCCGTCGAGCCGTTGTCGAGCAGATCGGTACGTGCACCCTGCAAAAGGTCGAGCGCCTCGTCCAGCGCGACCAGCAGGGCGTCGCGGTTGCCCTCGCACATCGCCCGCACCAGGCCAGGAGCGCTCCCGGCTACGCGGGTGCCGTCGCGAAATGATCCGGCAGCCAGCCCGAGAGCCAGTTCGCCGCCGGCAGCTCCGGTGATCGCAAGCGTTTCCGCGAGCAGGTGAGACAGATGCGAGATTCGCGCGACTGCTCGATCGTGTTCCAGAGATTCGGCCGGCACGACCACCGAGCCGCAGTCGAGCGCGAGGTCGGCGACCTGCGACCACACATCTGCGTCGACGCCGCTGTCGGTGGCAACGACCCATACCGCGTCGACGAACAGATCGGCATCCCCGACCGCCCAACCCGAAGCTGACGTCCCCGCCATCGGATGACCGCCCACGAACTTGGCGCTCAAGCCCGCTCGTTCGACCGCGGCCTTCACTTCACCCTTGACGCTGACGACGTCCGTGATCGGATTGTCGGGCGCATGCGCGGCGATTGCCTCCAAGGTGGCGTCGACGGCAGGCATCGGCACGGCGATCACAATGATCGCGCCGCTTTCGTTTGCTCTCTGCAGCACTGAAACCAGATCGGTGTCGGCGTCGAAACCGTCGGCTCGGGCCGCGTCGGCGGACTCGCTGGAACGGTTGTAACCCCACGCCCGGCGGCCGGATCGGACGGCGGCGCGAAGTAGCGAACCGCCGATCAATCCGAGGCCGAGAACGCAGACTGGTGGGGCGGAATCGATCGCAGACACGAGTTCAGGTTGGCACATCGATGCTCGGACTTCACTCACTGGCACCAGGCGGGCTACCGTTGCGCCATGGGTGCACAGCGCGCGGGTAACAAGAGCGCCTCTTCGAACCAGTCGGAGGAGCTTGAAGGCTTCGGTGTCGCGGTGGTCCGTGAAGAGGGGCGTTGGACGGTCAAGGCACTGACGCCCGACGCGTTGACCTCGCTCTCGGCCGCCGAAACGCAGCTGCGTGAGCTGCGAAGTTCGGGTGCCGTCTTCGGTCTTCTCGACGTCGACGACGAGTTCTTCATCGTGTTGCGTCCGGCGCCGTCGGGCACGCAGTTGCTGATTTCCGACGCGACCGCCGCCATCGACTACGACATCGCAGCCGACGTCCTCGACGCCTTGCACATCGAGATCCCCGACATCGACCCGGACGACCTCGACGATGTCGAACCCTGGGAAGAGGGCGATCTGTCCGTGCTGGCCGATCTGGGCCTGCCGGAACCCGTGCTCGCCGTCATCGCGGCCGAGACCGATCTCTATCCGGACGAGCAGTTGGGGATGATCGCGCAGCGACTCGGGTTCGCATCCGAGTTCGGCGCAGCGCTCGACAAGCTCCCGCGCTAGATGACTCTCGCTGACGATCAGCGCATGATCCGTGCGGCCATCGTGGCCGCACGTTCCGCCTCCGACGCAGACGTCCCGGTCGGGGCAGTGGTGTTCGACGCAGACGGCGTCGAAGTTGCTCGGGCCTCCAATGCCAGGGAAGCGTCGTCCGATCCGACCGCGCACGCCGAAATCCTCGCGTTGCGTGCTGCCGCAAAAACCTACGGTGACGGCTGGCGCCTGGAAGGTGCGACGCTTGCCGTGACCCTCGAGCCATGCACGATGTGTGCGGGCGCTCTGGTCCTCGCCCGGGTTTCTCGGGTCGTTTTCGGGGCGTGGGAGCCGAAAACCGGAGCCGTCGGATCATTATGGGACGTAGTTCGAGATAAAAGATTGACCTATCGGCCGCAGGTGCGCGGCGGGGTCCTCGAGGACGAATGCGCTGGGCTTTTGGAAGATTTCTTCCGCGAGCAGCGGGCCTGAATTCGGTATTCCCCATCGAGAGTGATCGCACACTCGGGTAGCCGGATCCATCAATCGAGGGCATGGTGGAGGCAGATGCCGTCAGGGCATCGGCGGATCGTCGGAAGGCGATTCGTTCGCGTTCACAGAGGAGTACTCATGGGAATCGCAGACAAGGCTCAGAACAAGGCCGAAGACCTCGGGGGCAAGGCCAAGGAAGCTGCTGGCAGCGCTACCGGTGACCGGGACCTCGAAAACGAAGGCAAGGGCGACCAGGTGAAATCGGCCGTCAAGGATGCAGGCGAGAAGGTCAAGGACGCCGCGTCCAGCATCAAGGACAAGCTCACGTAATACCGCTCCACCTGGCGATTTCAGCCACGGGCACTCCATCCGGTAAAGTCACCAACGGTGGCGTGTCCGAGCGGCCTAAGGAGCACGCCTCGAAAGCGTGTGACGGGTAACCCCCGTCCGAGGGTTCAAATCCCTCCGCCACCGCCAAAGCTCCCCACCTGTTCACGCAGGTGGGGAGCTTTTTTGTGCTTGGTGGCGCCTATAGTCCCGTTGCTCGGACGACGTCAGGGAATCGGTAGGTTTCATCGAGGACTGATTTGTCGGGGACATAGCTGCGAATGATCAGTCGAAATTCGTCGTGCGGAGCGGGTAGCCAGTTGGCACGAGCATCCGGATCGGTCGGCTCGTCGTGAGACAGGTGCAAGGTGAGCTTCCCGTCACGAAAGACGAGATCGCCCGCGTCGAGATTGACGGTGCCGAGGTTGACGCGGTTACCCGGTGCGTCGGCGAGCATAAATGCGTCCTTGTCGTACATGGTCAGAGACCAGAAGCCGCCGCGACTGCGGTCGACGGGTGGGAGTGCGTCTTCTGTGAAGGTCATGGTGTACCGCTCGCGGCCGTGGAGTAACGCTCCGTCGTGGTCGGTACCCCGGATGAGGTAGACAGCCTCGTGAAAGTCGTTGACGTAAATGTAGATGACGGCCGCGAGCGCCCGTCCGAACCAGTCGGTGCCCCACAGGCCACTGTTGCGTTGCCGTTGCCATCCGTTGCCTGCGTCGACCCCGGTTTGGACGTAGCTCGCCGATTGATGGAGGGCGACGTCGGCGCGGAGCGCGGCGCGGTCGAGCAGCGCTCGGTACGACTTGTCCGAACGATACAGTGCGACAAGCGTCTTGGCTTGATCAGCCATCGGGGTGTCTGCTGCGCCCATGGTCGGGTTGAAATCGAGCATTGCTGCAAGATCGGTCCAGAAAGATTCCGGCTTCACCCATTGAGGTCGACTGGCGTCGGGATCGACCGCCAACATTTCGGCGGTGACGCCCTGAGGGTAGATCGAGTTCGCGGCGTGGGCCTCGTAGCCGAAGGACCGCGGGCCGGGTCGATCCTCGCTGAAGGGGTACATGCCGATCTGGTCGAGCACCGACCGCGCCTGCTGCTTGGACGCCTCGGAACGTGCTGCGAAACTGCGAGGGAAGACACCAGCCACGTTCGTCGGTGATCGAAGCACATCGAGGAAGTCTTCCGGCAACTCGCCATCCCAATCAGGTCCGACCAGAAGGAACTTTCCGCCGGGAGTGCCTGTCGCCGAACCAAGTTGGTGAGTCACATTGGTCAGCACGTCGACGATCTGGATAGTCCAGTAATGGCCGTCGGGTACCTCGGTCGGGGTCTGTATCACTGCGGTTTCGTCGGTGAGATCGGCGAATCCTGCGCCGTAGATCGTGTCGTTGTTGGGTGAGACGACCCACCGCTGCGCCGGGCTCATGTAGTCGGTGAGGGCACCTGTGGAATTCTTGGCGGCGCCTGGCAGAAGACCGAGTTGGAGTCCGGTCTTGCCATCCATGATCTCCCACATGTTTGTTCGGCCGAAGGTGTCCACAGCTGGATAGCCCCAGTAATAGACGATCCGGGCGAGGGCTTCCACGTAACTCTCAGCGGCGAGCGTTGCTGGAACTCCGGCCGATCTCGCCAGTTGAGCGTGTGCCGGCGTGAAACCTTGTGCGATTGAGTCGGTCGGGGAGTCCATGAAGTCATGGTGCCGGTGACCGTCCGCTGCATCATCACCCTTGCGGGGTGAACCGGTGAGGAAATCGAAAACCGGTTCTGTGTGCGCAATTCGAACGTTCAGGAGCGGCGGGCGATCCACTCTGCAGCGGCGGCATCGATGTCCTGCTTCAGCTTCTCGAAGAACGAGGGTGGCGGGGTGGGGATCAAATCTGCTGCGGTAGTGAGGGATCGACTGAGGGCGATCCGACGCTCGCGTAACTCGTCGTCGGTCAGGAGCGTCAGGTCCGCCATCGCGAGCTCCCTCGATCGGTGTGATTCGTGTTTCGGGCAGACCGTGCGCATCGGGATCGATGCATGATTCGATGCGCACGGCCCAGGCATTCCAGGCTGGGGGCCGGAATGCACAGTCGACTTTACCAAATGATTACTAATGGCTGTAGATGTGGCTCGCCTTCGGTGGTCGTGGAGCACTTTCACAGGGTTCTCCCAGGTCGTAAGTCCTGACAACTGTTGAAGCTGCAACTATCGTCGAGCCCATGAAAAAGATCTGGTGGATCGGCGGAGCAGTAGTTGTGGTCGTACTCGCCCTGCTTGTGGGGCCGTGGGCGTACGGGAAATTCATCGCTGAAGACGATGCGCCGGCGGCCGTGGTATCCACTCAGGGCGCAGAAGCGGCGTCCGGATCGATCGACGGGCAGTGGACCGTCGTCGCCGGGCAGGGGGACAACCAGACGGCAGCGGGATACACCGTGCACGAGATTCTGAACGGATCGAGTGTGACCGTCGTCGGAACCACCGGCGAGGTGAGCGGAAACGCGGTTGTCGAGGGTGAAAAGCTCACTTCCGGCGAAGTAACGGTGCAGGTGGCAAGCATCAAGACCGACTCGGATCGGCGGGACGGCCAGTTCACGGGCAATGTGATGGATACCAGCACGTATCCGACGGCGACGTTCACGATCGACTCGCCGGTGGACTTGTCTGCTGTACCGACGGACGGAACAACGGCGACGGTCACGGTGTCAGGAACGCTGACGCTCAAGGGTCAGTCCAAGCCGGTGTCGGTCGACATGACCGTGCTGCATTCGGGTGATTCGCTGATCGCATCGGGCTCGATTCCGGTCACCTGGACCGATTTCGGAGTCGAGCCTCCGTCCCTCGGTTTCGTCACCGTCGACGGCAGCGGCTCGGTGGACTTCCTGGTCTCACTCGCCGCGAGCTGAATTACGTCCACCCGATTCGCACTGCTTCGGGGCGGGCAGGGAAGATTAAGGACATGACCTTCCTTTCTTCTTGTCCGTTCCGAAGGCAGTGTGCGATCTCTGCCCGGACGGAATGAACAGGTGATGCCCCGGTGGAGACCGTTCCGAACGGGCGAAGACCCCGATCCACGGTTCACTCTCGCCAATGAGCGGACATATCTGGCTTGGATCCGCACTGCAACGGCTTTCGTCGCGTCGGGCGTCGGACTCGAAGCGTTCGGCGGCGACATTCTCAATCCGACGGTTCGATCCGGCTTGGCCGCGTTGTTGCTCGTCGGCGGTGCTCTGATCGCCATCACTTCCTTTGTCCACTGGATCAGCGCCGAGCGTGCACTGCGAACTGAGCGCTCATTGCCGGTGCCGCTCATGGCGCCGGTCGTCGGCATCGTGCTGGTGATCTGCGCGACCGTCCTGGTGGTCGAGGTCGTGAACTGATTGACCGCGCTGGAACCGTCGGAAGGTGTCAAGCCTCCGGACAAGGGCTTGCAGTCCGAGCGCACATCGCTCTCGTTCGTGCGTACGAGTCTGTCGATCCTCGGCTTGTCTGCCGCCTGTCTGAGATGGTTGCCGCCGTTCGGGTCGGTGGCCCTGATCGGCCCGTCCGTCGCTGCCGTGCTCGTCGTCGCGGTGACGGTCTACGAACGTCGGTCGCGGCCCAGGCGGTTGGCCCAGTTTTCGGCCGAAAAGGCAACGCCCGCTTTGGGTATGGGAGCAACTCTCGCGGTCGCTCTGCTCCTGCTCAGTGCGACGGGGCTGTGGATTCTGCTGAAGTGACCTCGGCTTTCGGCGCCCAGCCGGGCGGGCCGAACACGTAGCCGGCTCGCTGCCGCCACGATGTCGACGCCTTCCAATCACGAGCAATGGCAGCATATTCGCGCGTTTGGAGCTTCCAGATGTTGTACGTTCCGACCGGCGTCGTGAGTCCGTAGGTGGGCCGGTGGGTTTCGGCTGCGAAGGTTCCGAACATCCGGTCCCAGATGATGAGGATTCCGGCGTAGTTGCGGTCGAGGTACTCGGCGTCGGAGCCGTGGTGGACGCGATGGTGTGACGGCGTGTTGAAGATGAATTCGATGGGCCGCCAGAGTTTTCCGACACGTTCGGTGTGGACGAAGAACTGGTAGACGAGGCTGACGGAGAAGCCGACGAACACCATCCACGGCGGGATCCCGAGGAACGGCAACGGCAACCACATGATGATCTCACCGCTGTTGTTCCACTTCTGCCGCAGTGCGGTGCTGAAATTGAAGTACTCGCTCGAATGGTGAGCCTGGTGTGTGGCCCAGATGACTCGAACTCGGTGTGCGATGCGGTGATACGCGTAATAGAGGACGTCGATTCCGAGCAGCAGGATCACCCAGGTGTACCAGGCAGTCGGCGAGAGGTGCCACGGAGCGAGATACACCCAGATTGCGGAATAGCCGATCAGCGCCAGCACTTTCCAGAAGGTGCTCGTTGCGATCGACACGAGTCCGAGTAGAACGCTGGTTCTGGCGTCGGCGCTTCGGTAGCCGCCCTGTGCCGGCCGTGCGCGTCCGTCGGCGTCGTCGGGATGATCTTCGAGCGCACGGGCCGCGAACCATTCGATTGCGAGGAAGATGACAAACGCGGGGATTGCGAGCGTAACGGGATCATGGAGCGGTTCGAGCAGTGACTTCCATGATTCGAGAAGGGTTTCCCACACGTGATTTGTCCTGTTCTTTAGCTCCGATCGTTACATCATGCATCAAAATGTAACGTCATGGAACCCTTTGCAGCGAAGAACTCGCAGGTTTGTTGCGACTATTCATAGAACGATGGTAGGAATTGCCGGTGCATATCACCGCGAAGGTGGACTACGCCGTGCGGACTCTGGTCGAGCTCGCGGCAGTCGGTCCTGACCCGGCCAAGGCCGAGTTTCTCGCCAAATCCCAGGTAATACCCCACAAGTTCCTGGAAGCGGTGCTCTCGGACCTGCGGCGGGGCGGCTTGGTCAACAGCCGTCGAGGCCCGGACGGGGGATACTGGCTCGCTCGGTCCGCGGACGAGATCACGATTGCCGACGTCATACGAGCTGTCGAAGGACCGCTGGCTTCGATTCGGGGTCAGCGACCGGAAGACGTCGACTACGGGGGACCGGCAACGCCCCTCAAGGAGGTGTGGATTGCAGTGCGAGTCAACCTCCGTGCTGTGCTCGAAAATGTCACACTCACCGATGTTGCAGGTGGAGAGTTGCCCGAGTTCATTCACGAACTGACGGCAGATCCCGAGGCGTGGAATCGGCGCTGATACAGCCCGGTTTCAGTGTGCTCGTCGACGCGGAACTGCCATAGGAGCAGTGTTCGCGGTGTTGCCTCCCGCGGATTTTGCGTCGTACATCAGATGATCGGCTGCAACGATTGCTCGGGAGAACTCGTTGTAGTCGAACTCTTCCTGATGTGGGATGAAAGGTAGCGTCGCTGCGCCGACGCTGACCGTGGCCAGGTGGTCGTCGGAGGCGTTCACCACGGCTTTGGGGAGCGTGGCGATTCGTTTGCGAAGTCCGTACGGAGTACCGATCATCACAACGGTGAACTCCTCGCCGCCGGTGCGCGCGGCGTAACCGAAACCGTTCACATGCGCCTGCAGGCGCGTTCCGGTCCGGATGATGACGGCGTCACCGACTTCGTGGCCGAACGTGTCGTTCACCGCCTTGAACTTGTCGATGTCGACGACGGCAACAGCAATGTCGGCACGATTTGCCGACGCGACCGACCAGATGCGCTCCGACATGTCCCACAGTCCTCGTCGGTTCAACAGGCCGGTAAGCGCATCCACTTTGGATCCCGTTGCGCGCGCGAGTAATTGCCGCCAGGTGAACTGAATCGTGGCCGGAATGAAGATCACGGCACACAGGACGACGTCCGTGCGTGCGATCACGCTGGTTGTCGAGTAGTCGCCGTTCGTCAGGCCGAGCACCGTCAGGGCGATGACAAATGTCGTGGCAAAGGCGAGATGGAAGGCCAACCAGCGGTAATCGAGAAAATAGGTGAAGTAGGCGCCGGTGGCGACAAAGAGTGCCGCGCCGAAGAGGGCGGCGTTATGGCTGGTGAAGGTGATGAGAACCGAGGCAGTTCCGAGATCCGCCCACAGTCCGTAGAGCTTGAGCATGCGTGAACCTCTGATTCGGCCGACAAACCAGAGAATCGTAGGGATCAGGTTGACGGCCGCAATGCCGACGAGCCAACTGCGCGCAAACGGTCCGTCCGGGCCCTCTCCGCTGAGGAGAAACAGGAACGCCACGATCGAGAAATTGAGTGAGCAGAACCCGATGGTGAGACGGACGAGACGTAGTACGGAGCCTCGTCCGGACTTCGATCCCCACAGCATCACCGTGGACGAAACCGGCCAGGTGTGCAGGAGCGGGTCCATCAGAATCCTTCGCCGAGCAAATTACGGTTAATTCACCGCAAAGTATGTCAGGCCATGTTGATTCACGCGTCAACTTGGCAGGCGGCGTCAGGCTGCGGAGTTGCTCGCAACTCTCTCCGTCGCGCTGTTCAGGCATTTGCCGTGCGTGAGTGTGAGGTACGCCTCGAGTTTCCGTGCCGTGTGTTCGATCGCACAATATTGCAGACCTCTGCAAAGTTGCAGAGCTCTGCAAGTTCGGTACCGTGTTGGGGTGATCATCGAACAAGGCCTTCGTGACCGCAAGAAGGCAGCAACCCGTGCCGCACTCAGCGGCGCGGCAGCACGGCTCGCTCGTGCGCTGGGGATCGAATGCGTCACCGCTGACGCAATCGCCTCCGAGGCCGGAGTGTCGACGAGGACGTTCCACAACTACTTCTCCAGCAAGGAGGAGGCAGTGCTCGCCAGTTTCGAGGAATCGGTGAACCTGTGGATCGAGGCGCTTGCGTCACGGCCCGCGGACGAACCAATTCTCGACGTCCTCGAAGAACTTGTGGTCGAAATCGTGAACGACTCAGGTCCGAGTGGGAGTGAGAAGGCAAGTATCTGGCTGCTGTCGGATTCGAGTCCCGCGCTCTACCGGGATGCCGCAGACATGCATCAGCGGATCAACCGTGCAGTCGTTCAGGCATTGGCGGAGCGCACCGGTACCGACGCCGAGAAGGACCTGTACCCGACGCTCCTCCTGGGAGCGGTGGGCGGAGCCGCTAAATCGGTGATCGACGTCTGGACTGGCGGAAAGTCGGAGGCTTCCAGTCCGGAAGAGTTGGTTCACGACGCTTTTCGGCAGATTCGTGCCGGGTTGCCCGCGCCGCCGCCTGTCCCTGAGATGTCGCGTCCCTGAGATGTCTCGTCTCTGAGCCCCACACGTAATACCTGTCCACGTACACGCACCGAAACAGCAAGGAGCCCGTCGTGGCCACCTATCTTTATCGGATCGGCAAGTTCGCCTACCGGCGAAAAGGCGCGGTCCTCAGCGTTTGGCTGATAATCCTGGTCCTGATGGGCGTCGGGGCAGCGACTCTGTCCGGCCCCACCAAGGATTCGTTCTCCATTCCGGGAACCCCGGCGCAGCAGGCGCAAGACCTGATGGCGGAGCGTTTTCCCGACGCGCCCAATCCTATGGATTCGCTGAGCGCGCGATACGTAGTGCAAGCTCCGGCAGGCACGACGCTGGCCGATCCGGCGAACGTCAAGGCCATGGACGACATGCTCGCGAGTATTCGTGGCATCGACAAGGTCGCCGACTCTGCCAAGGTGGACCCGGCGACTGCCACTCCGGAACAGGCCGCGAAGGCGTTGGTCAATCCGGTTACCGGCAACGACTCCATGGTTGCGATGTTCAAGGAAAAGGCTGCTGCGGCTGGAACTTCCGAGACACAGGCCGTGGACGACGCGCGTGCGTTGTCGCCGCTCAGTGCCGACGGCACAGTCGGGTACGTCGAGGTTCCGTTCAGCGGTGACTTCGCCGATCTCGATCAGGCGTTGCGTGATTCGATCAACTCCGCAGCCGATGTCGGTCGGGCCGAGGGACTCAACGTCCAGGTCAGTGGTTCTGCTGCTCAGGAAGCGGAGATGCCCGGTGGTGTCACCGAGCTGATCGGTATCGCCGTTGCCGCAGTCGTTCTGGCCATCACGTTCGGTTCGCTTGTGGCCGCGGGGCTTCCGCTCCTCACCGCGATCATCGGTATCGCTATCGGCAGCCTCGGAATCACGGTTGCCACCGGATTCATGGATCTCAGTTCGATGACTCCGACGCTGGCGATCATGATCGGTCTGGCTGTGGCGATCGACTACTCGCTGTTCATCATGTCCAGGTTCAGGCATGAGCTCACCCTTACCGACAACCGTGCCGAAGCAGCAGGTCGCGCCGTCGGAACCGCCGGTTCCGCAGTGGTATTCGCTGGTTTGACGGTCATCATCGCTCTGGTTGCATTGCGCGTCGTCGGCATCCCGTTCCTCTCCGATATGGGTGCGGCAGCGGCCTTTACCGTGCTGATCGCGGTTCTGATCGCCTTGACCTTGCTGCCTGCGATCCTGGGTATGTTCGGACGCAAGGCTTTTGCCGGCAAGATTCCCTTCCTCAGCAAGCGCGCTGAGGAGTCCGAAGACGAAGATTCGGGCAAGCCGAAGTTGGCTCTGCGCTTCATCAGTGCCGTCGTCCGTCGTCCGCTCGTGCCGCTGATCGGTGGAGTAGTGCTTCTGGGCGCATTGGCTCTGCCCGCAACGGGATTGAGCCTGGCACTGCCGTCGGAGGCCACCGGTGACCCGGCGACCAGTGCGCGTCAGGCATACGACCTGATCGACGAGGGCTTCGGTGACGGTCGCAACGGACCGCTCATCGCCGTTGTCGACGCCAAGGATGCCAGCGTTCCCGCCGGGGAGGCCTTTGCGGAGGTCGTCTCGACCATCTCGGGCTTCGATGACGTCCAGAACGCACAGGTCGTCGGGGTCAACGAGGCCGGTGACACCGCGCAGGTACTGATCACTCCGAAGAGTGGTCCGACCGACCCCGCCACGATGGATCTGGTGTCCAGCCTTCGTGGAGCCGAAGGCGGACTCAACGATTCGATCGGCGTCAGCTACGGCATCACCGGTCAGACCGCACTCGAAGGCGACGTCTCGGACACGCTGAAGGATGCATTGGTGCCCTACCTGGCCGTCGTCGTCGGCCTTGCATTCATCTTGTTGCTCTTGGTGTTCCGTTCGATCCTGGTTCCGCTGACGGCGACGCTCGGCTTCCTGCTCAGCGTGCTCGCGACATTCGGTGCGACGGTGGCGATCTTCCAGCACGGTTGGTTGGGCATCATCTCGAACCCGCAACCACTCGTGAGTTTCATGCCGATCTTCCTGATCGGTGTGGTGTTCGGACTCGCGATGGACTACCAGGTGTTCCTCGTGACGCGTATGCGTGAGGAGTACGTCCACGGCGCGAGCGCGAAGGAGGCCGTGACCATCGGCTTCAACCATGGCGCCCGGGTCGTCAGTGCGGCCGCGGTCATCATGATCTCCGTGTTCGGTGCCTTCATCGCGGAACCGAACTCGTTCATCAAGTCGATCGGCTTCGCGCTTGCCGCGGCGGTGTTCTTCGACGCCTTCATCGTGCGCATGGTGATCATCCCGTCCGTCATGGCACTGCTCGGCGACAAGGCGTGGTGGTTGCCGAAGTGGCTGGACAAGATTCTGCCGAACGTCGACATCGAGGGTGAGAAGCTCAGCAAGGCCCTCCGTGAAGAAAAGGAAGCGGAGCTTCAGTCCGCATCTGCTTGATCTCTGCTGTGCGCCTTTATTAACCCCCCGCGGTTAATAAAGGCGCACAGCAGTTTTTGTGTATCGAAATATCCAGCGGCACATGTCGGCCAGGATTGGTAACCTTCGCTCACTATGCTGATCAGGCTGCTGCGCACTTATCTGACGCCGTACCGGGGTGAACTCACGGGCGTTGTCGTCCTGCAGTTTATTTCGACTATGGCGGCCCTTTACCTTCCGAGTCTCAACGCCGACATCATCGACAACGGCGTGACGAAAGGCGACACCGGCTACATCCTCTCCACCGGCGGGATGATGCTGATGGTCACGCTCACGCAGATCCTGTGCTCGGTGGGGGCCGTCTTCTTCGGTGCGCGAGTCGCCATGGGCGTCGGACGCGATCTCCGAGCGTCGGTGCTGCATCAGGTCGGGACGTTTTCGGCCCGAGAGGTCGGGCACTTCGGTGCGCCTTCGCTGATCACCCGCAACACCAACGACGTCCAGCAAGTGCAGATGATGGTCGTGATGAGTTGCACCATCCTCGTCATGGCGCCGATCATGTGCGTCGGCGGCATCATCATGGCTCTGCGTCAGGACCTGAATCTGTCCTGGATCCTGGGGATCAGCGTCCCGCTTCTCGTAGTCTCGATGGGTTTCCTGATTGCCCGGATGGTCCCCGGATTCAGGGTCATGCAGGGCCGCCTCGACGCCGTCAACCGTGTTCTTCGCGAACAGATCACGGGCATCCGTGTCGTCCGAGCGTTTGTACGGGAACCGTACGAGGTAGAGCGTTTCGGCGATGCCAACCGTGAGCTGACGGAGACTGCACTCGGCGTCGGCCGCCTCATGGCACTGATGTTCCCGCTCGTGATGCTGATCAGCAATGTCACCAGCGTCGCGGTCATCTGGTTCGGTGGCCATCAGATCAACGAGGGCTCGATGCAGATCGGCTCGCTCACCGCGATGCTCAGCTACATCATGCAGATCCTGATGGCCGTCATGATGGCCACTTTCATGGCGGTGATGCTGCCGCGTGCGTCGGTGTGCGCCGAACGTATCTCCGAGGTGCTCGACACGGATTCGTCGGTGATTCCGCCCGAGAATCCGGTCCGAGAACTGAAGGACCCGGGAGTCGTCGAACTTCGTGGCGCTCAGTTCCAGTTCCCCGGAGCCGAGGAACCTGTATTGCGCGACATCACGTTCCGTGCCGAACCCGGCAAGACGACGGCGATCATCGGCGGCACCGGATCGGGAAAGACCACTCTGCTTAACCTGATTCCACGATTGATCGACTCCACCTCCGGATCGGTATCGGTGGGAGAAGTCGACGTCCGCGACATCGACACGGAACTGCTCTGCTCGGTGATCGGTCTGGTCCCGCAGAAGCCGTATCTGTTCTCGGGCACTGTCGCCACCAATCTCCGCTACGGAAACCCCGAAGCTACCGACGAATGGCTGTGGGAGTGCCTCGAGATCGCCCAAGCCGCCGACTTCGTCCGCGCCATGCCCGAAGGTCTGGACACACCGGTGGCACAAGGCGGTACGACGGTATCGGGCGGTCAGCGTCAGAGACTCGCCATCGCCAGAGCGTTGGTGCGTAAGCCACAGATCTATCTGTTCGACGATTCCTTCTCGGCACTCGACCTCACTACTGATGCGAGGCTGCGTGCGGCGCTCCGGCCGGTCACGCAAGACGCCTGCATCGTCGTTGTCGCGCAGCGCATTTCCACCATCGTGGAAGCCGATCAGATCATCGTGCTCGACGACGGCGCCATCGTGGGGATCGGCACGCACGACGAACTCGTGGTCAGTTGTCCCACCTACGGCGAAATCGTCGCCTCTCAGCTAGCCGTACAGGACGCATCATGAGTAATCGACCGACTTCCTCGCCTCCCATCGGCCCGCCCGGCGGCGGCGATCCCACCAAGAAGGCCATGAACTTCGGCCCTTCTCTCAAGCGTCTCCTCGGTCGCTTGAGCCCGGACAAGCCGATCGTCGTCCTGATCTTCGCTTTGGTGACGGCAAGCGTCGTACTTTCCTCGATCGCGCCGAAGATCCTGGGAAACGCCACCAACCTGATCTTCGACGGCATCGTCAGCAAGCAACTCCAGCCGGGGACTACCAAGGAACAGGCTGTCGAAGGATTGCGCGCTTCGGGGCAGGGTCAGCTCGCGGACATGGTTTCCGGCATGGCAGTTGTGCCTGGAACCGGAATCGATTTCGACGCAGTCGGCAAGGTCTTGATGATCGTGCTGCTGCTGTTCGTCTGTGCGTCGCTGTTCAGTTGGTTGCAGGCGTATCTGCTCAACATCGTGGTCCAGCGAACCGTTCGCCGGTTGCGTGAGGATGTCGAGCAGAAGATTCACCGACTTCCCTTGCGGTACTTCGATACCCATGCCCGCGGTGATGTTCTCTCACGCGTGACCAATGACATCGACAACGTCGCGCAGAGCTTGCAGCAGACGCTCAGCCAGTTGGTCATGTCGGTGATGACCGTCCTGGGCATTCTGGTGATGATGCTGTGGATCTCACCGTTGCTCGCCTTGATCGCGGTGGCAACTGTTCCGCTGTCGATCATGGTCACAGCGTTCATCGCGAAGCGTTCACAGAAGCACTTCGTGGCGCAGTGGAAGAGCACCGGCGGAATCAACGCACAGGTCGAGGAAGCGTTCAGCGGCCACGAGTTGGTCAAGGTGTTCGGCCGCCAGCAGGAGGTCGAGGAGCGCTTCCGCAAGCAGAACGAGGATCTGTACGAGTCCAGCTTCAAGGCGCAGTTCATCTCCGGTCTGGTCATGCCGGCCGTGATGTTCCTGGGCAACCTCAACTACGTCGCCATCGCAGTGGTGGGTGGCATGCGCGTCGCATCCGGAACGATGACGCTCGGCGATGTGCAAGCGTTCATCCAGTACTCGCGGCAGTTCACCCAGCCGCTCACGCAGATCGCGTCGATGACCAATCTGCTGCAGTCCGGTGTCGCTTCGGCCGAGCGGGTCTTCGCGCTGCTCGACCAAGAGGAGCAGTCGGAGGACCCGAAGAGTGCGAAGTCGCCCACGGTCGACAAGGGGCGCGTCAAGTTCGAGAACGTCACCTTCAGTTACAAGCCGGAACAGCCGCTGATCGAGGACCTGTCCCTGACTGCCGAGCCGGGTCAGATGGTTGCGATCGTCGGACCCACCGGCGCCGGCAAGACCACCCTGGTCAACCTCATCCTGCGGTTCTACGAACTCAATTCGGGCCGTATCACTTTGGACGGCATCGACATCGCCGACATGACGCGAGACGATCTGCGCTCGCGCATCGGCATGGTTCTGCAGGACGCGTGGCTCTTCGGTGGAACCATCCGCGAGAACATCGCGTACGGCAAGCCTGGTGCCACCGACGAGGAGATTCGTCGTGCGGCCGAGATGAGCTACGTCGACAAGTTCGTGCACTCTCTGCCTGAGGGTTACGACACGGTCATCGACGAGGAAGGCAGCAACGTCAGTGCGGGCGAGAAGCAGCTCATCACTATCGCCCGCGCCTTCATCTCGCAGCCGTCCATCCTGATCCTCGACGAGGCGACCAGTTCGGTGGACACACGCACCGAACTGCTGGTCCAGAGCGCCACCGCGGTTCTGCGCAACGACCGCACCAGCTTTGTCATCGCGCACCGTCTTTCGACAATTCGTGATGCGAACCTGATCGTGGTGATGGAGGAAGGCCGGATCGTGGAGCAGGGGAGCCATGAGGCTCTGCTCGAATCCCGCGGCGCGTATTTCCGTCTGTACAACAGCCAATTCGTGGGCGCGGAGATCTGATGCCTCAGTAGACTGGAGCAGACTTGGTCCGCTGGGTGGACCACATTCTGTGTACTGGAGGCGCTCGGCGATGCATTCGTTGCTGGGGAAAGCGCGCCTGATACTCGATTCCTTCGATGCGGATTCGGGTGCGCTGTCGCTGACCGAACTTGCGAATCGGAGTGGTGTTGCGAAGGCGACGGTGCATCGAATAGCCGGTGAACTGGTGTCTCTTGGTCTACTGGAACGGGTCGGAACCAAGTACAGGTTGGGGTTACGGCTCTTCGAACTGGGGCAGTTGGTTCCTCGTCAACGTATTCTGCGCGAGGTGTCCTTGACGTATGTGCAGGATCTTCACGCGGCGACCCGGGAGACGGTTCACCTCGCGATTCGCGACGGCCTCGATGTTCTGTACATCGACAAGATCTCCGGTCATCACGGGGTGGACCTGCCGTCGCGGGTGGCTGGCCGGCTGCCGATGTATGCCACGGCAACCGGCAAAGCGATACTCGCGTACTCACCGGATTCCGTTTTTCGAGCGGTGACAGGCAACGGATTTGTCGAGTTCACCGATCGGACGGTGAACTCGGAAGACGGGTTACGTAGGCAACTCGACGCTGTTCGTTCGCAGCAGTTGGCGGTCGAGACCGAAGAGGTTCGCCTGGGAACATCGAGTATCGCTGCCCCGATCTTCGGTGGACTTGGTGAAGCAGTTGCCGCGATCGGTGTGTCGAGTCCGCGGTATCGAATGGACACCGAGCGTTTTGCCGAACCGTTGCGCGCGGCGGCCGAAGGGATCAGCCGGAAGGTATCGGTTCTCGAACGCTCGGCATAACCGTTTTATCGACGCACGCAGAGCAGCGCGATCACGCCGAGAACCGAAGCCCCGGTCATGGAGATGGCCACGGCAAGACTGGTGTTGCCGAGAAGGCCGACGATGGGCGCAACCACAGCGGCAGCGCCGAACTGCGCAAATCCGATCAGCGCGGCTGCTGAGCCTGCGGCTTCTCCGTGACGGGACAGTGCAACCGCCGGTGCGTTGGGCATGACAAAACCCGTTGCGCAGAGCATCAGCAGGATGGGGACGGCAAACCCGACGAATCCCCACGAGTCGGTGGCGGCAACAACAACAAATGCAGCGCCGACGGCACTACTGCCCCACATTGCCCAGATCGTGATGGAATTCGGCGACCACCGGCCGAGAAGCACGACGTTGAGCTGGGACGAACCGATCAGAACGACGGCGCCGCCGGCAAAGGCAAATCCGTATGCGGTGGCGCTCAGTCCGAACTGTTCCTGCATCACGTAGGACGACGCGGCGATGTACGACCACAAAACGCCGCGGCCGAGACCGCACACGAGCACCAACACCATGAAGTGGGCATCCTTGCCGAGCGCAATGTAGTTTCGCGCGATGGCGCCGATGCCCTTGCCCGACCGATTCTCGGGTGGAAGTGTTTCCGGCAGCGATACTGCCGCGAGTGCGATCATCGCGATGCCCAGGATGAAGAGAGCGAGAAAGACTCCGCGCCACTGTGTTACGGACATCAGTGCCCCGCCGATGGAGGGGGCCAGGATGGGCGCTACGCCCATGACCAACATCAGCCGCGAAAGTACAACTGCCGCATCGTGTCCGGTGAATAGATCACGAACGATTGCCATCGCGATCACGCCTGTCGCGGCGGCGCCGAAACCTTGAAGGGTTCGCAGCGCAGTGAGGACTTCGATGGACGGAGCAAAGAAGCAGGCCAACGACGCGCCGACGTGAATTACTGTGCCCACGAGCAGGGGACGTCGACGTCCGTAGATGTCGGACAGTGGGCCGATGAGCAACTGGCCGAAAGCCAGACCCAGCAGTGTGCCCGTCAGGGTCAGCTGAACCATCGTGTCCGACGTACCGAATTCCTGCGTGATCTGTGGCAGCGCAGGAAGATACATGTCGACGGTGAACGGCCCGAGGGCGGTGAGAATTCCGAGAAGCAGTACCAATCGGATCCGTGCACCGCCCCTCGGGGCGATCACCGTTAGTTCAGTTGTGCTGTTGGTCAAGGAAACCCGAAACTACACTGTAGTAGTCGTATGGTCGTTCTTCCTGAAGATGATGCGACGCCTTGTCCATGATGTAGAGATGGCCATGGGGAATCATCCGCGCAAGCATGAGCGGGTAGTCCGGGGTGAGGAATGCGTCGTGCATGCCCCAGGCGAAGAGCGTCGGCGCCTGGATCTGGCCGAGTTCAGCTGTGAGATCCTGCCAATCGCCACGAGGTGAGTCCGCCGAGGCAGCCAGGGCCATTTCTTCGGGGTCGAGACTTTGCTCGTATCGCATCTGGAGGGTTTCGGCGGGCAACTTCGATCCGTCGAACCATTCGAGACTGGTGATCAAGGTGCGGAGTTTTTCGAGGGTGGGGCCGGTGCCGCCGTAGTAGACGTCGCGGGCGTTGCGGCCACGACGGCCATCCTCGGGGAGCGGCGCGAGTGGACCGTAGAAGACGGGCATGCTGCCCGTGATCACCAGGGAGCGAACGCGTTCCGGGTACTTTGCCGCAAGATTGAGAGCTATGGTGCCGCCCCACGAGTTGCAGACGAAGTCTGCGCGTTCGATTCCGAGTTCGTCGAGCAGGGCAACCACCTTGGCGGCGTGGAAGTCCCACATTGGGCCGGCGATGGTGCACTTGTCGGACCGACCGTATTGCAGCAGATCAACGAGAATCGCTCGTCGATCCGAGGCGAAGAGCGGTGCCACTGGCCCGAAGTCGGACCACGCAGTGCAGCCGGGGCCGCCTCCGTGCAGGAAAATCGTGGGGTCGCCCTCGCCGAGGTCGTAGTAATGGAATGTGACGCCATCTGCTTTGGCGTACAAGCTCTTCGGTTGATCAGCCATGGCTATACCTGACCTCGAGGTGAGCGGTATTGGAAGTATCGCGGTCCGGCAGGCGAACCCGGTTCGTGGCTGTGAGACTTCCGAATGCCTAGCGTGCTGGCATGAGAACAGAACTCGAGCACGCGCGTGATCGCGCGGAGGCGATGATCGGTACGCGGGAAACGCGAGAGTTGGGAACGGTGCGTCCGGCGGAGTCGGTTGCGTTTGCGGTTGCCACCGCCGAGACGGACCCCCGGTTTCTCGACCCGGAGCACCCGGCATTTGCCGTCCATCCGATGTATCTGCCTTCGCTTTTGCGAGGACCGCAAGGTGGCTCCGATCGAGAGTACCGAGCAGACGGCATGTTCCGTGACGAAGTGCCGGGCACAGACGGTATCGACGTGCGCTTGATGGCCGGCGGGCAGAGTGTGACTTTCTTGCGACCGGCCCCGCTGGGTGAGGCTGTCGTCGTAGGGCGAGTACTCGATACCGTGACGACCAAGGGCCGGGCTCCGGACGAGTTTCTGCTGCTCTCGGTCACCAAGACTTACCGGGGTGCGCAGTCCGGCGCATTTGCCGAGGTCGTCGAGAAGTTCATCGTCCGATGACCGAAACAGTAGTCGTGGGCACGCCGATCGAATCGGTGACCTTGATCTGCGATCCGGTTCGGATCCTTCGATTCGGGGCGTCGACGCACAATTCGCACCGTATTCACTACGACGCCTCATATGCGCAGACGGAGGGGTTGTCCGCACCGGTGGTCATGGCCCAGTTGCAGGGCACGCTGTTCTTTCGTGCCGCGTCACACTTTGCCGGTGGATACGAAGGAGTTGTGTCCGTCTCCTGGCAGAATCGTGCGCCCGCGCCCGTCGGAACCACGCTCGAGGTGTCGGGTGAAGTGTCCCAAATCGACAGTGACCAACTAACTTTGGCATTGCGGGAGCATTCGGACAATGGCGTGCTGTGTGCCGTCGGAACCGCTGTGGTGGTCCGGGTCTGCTGAGCGAACCGAATCCATTGGCGTAGACCGCAATCTCACCCAAGATCTGTTTCATTCAAACGTTCAGTGTCGAGAGGACTTCACATGACTGGTGTCGAGGCGTCGGAAGCCACGTTCGCGCTGCCCGAGCGGCCACGAGCGGCCGGTCGGCAGGATTGGACGGCATGGCCGGGTTACAACGCAGCCGGCAGCGGATACCGCGGTTACTGGTACCCGGTCACGTGGTCGAACCACATCACCAAAGACCCCAAGAGCTTCACCATCTGTGGTGAAAAGCTGGCGATCATCCGCGACGCAGGCAAGGCATATGCCCTGCACGATCGGTGCCCGCACCGCGGCGTTCCGTTGTCCGAGGGCGATCAGCAGTTCCCGGGAACTGTCAGCTGCCCGTACCACGGCTGGACGTACCGGCTCACTGACGGCAAGCTGGCCGCGGTCATCACCGACGGTCCGGATTCCAAGATCTGCGGCAAGCTGAACGTCCAGACCTATGCGATCGAGGAGCGACTCGGTCTGGTGTGGGTGTACATCCCGATCGCCAACGAGCCGGCGCCGTCCATCGACGACCAGTTGCCGCGTGAGCTGGTGGAGAACAAGGGTATCGTCGGTGGTCGGATTCAGCCCCGAGAAGGCAACTGGCGCTTCGCATGTGAGAACGGTTTCGACGAGGGACATGCGAAGTACCTGCACCGCACCGCATTGTGGCGTCTGTTCAAGCCGATGCCGACGTGGAACATCACGAGCATCGTTCCGGAGGGACGCTGGATCTACCGCGTGCAGGAAGAGGTGTACTGGGAGGCGGAATTCCCGGGCGTGGGAACCTGGACGAACAAGCGGTGGTGGAAGAAGAAGCCGGACGAGACCCAGATTTCGCAGATCGGAAACGTCGGCGCCGGTCTGGACGTCAATCCTGTGATCGCAGCTCAGAACTTCCCCGGTTTTGCTTCACTGTCCATGCCGGGTGTCCTGCGCATCGCGTACCCCAAGTTCATTCACTACGAGTTCTACGTCCCGGTGGACGAAGACAACCACAAGTACGTCGGCCTCATGGTCAACTTCGTCTCCGGCGCAGCAAAATTGGGCTTCTACGCCAAGTACCTCGGCGCGATCCGCTGGCTGTTCCACGGTCAGTTCTCGGGTCAGGATGCGTGGATGGTCGAGGTCACCGACGCACCGCCGGAGAAGCTGTACCGACCGGACGTGTCGCTGACGACGTGGCGAAATCTGGCAGAGGAAGAGTACGCCGAGAAGATCGCCGACGCGGCCAAGCACACCCCCAAGGCGCCGGTCAGGCCCACCCGAGAGCGCCGGACGCCAACGCCCCGCTCGGCCCCTGTCGCCGACGCTCAGATTCCCACCGGCACCAGCGAATAGGAGAGATACATGTTCAAGATTCTGACGGCTGTCGCTATCGGTGCCGCTGTTGCAGTGGCAGTTCCCAAGCTGTGGCAGCTGGCCGGCGAGCGCAGCAATACTCAGGTACATCAGGTCAATCCATGACCACTGCGAGGGCCGATGCTCTCGCAGGCCTAGGCGACGAGCGCCGGGAATGGGTCGAGCGAGCCTACGCCCATGTCGATCGTGCGCGATTGCGGGATCTCGCCACTTCGGTGGTCAACATTCCCAGTCCGACGGGTGACGAAGCACCGCTGGCCCGCCACATCACGGCGGTCCTGGCAGCGTCGGGCATCGAGGCCCACACAATGGATCTCGATGATCGGCAAGCGAACTCGTGGGGAAGGCTCCGCGGTGACGGGTCCGGACCGGACCTGTTGCTGTATGCGCCGATCGACACCGTCACGACCGGCGATCCGGCGGAAGACCTGCCGTGGGTGGGAAATGAGCTGCGAGCGGATCTGACGCCGCACGCCCAGTTCGACGAGAACTACGTGATCGGATTGGGTGCGTCGAACCCCAAAGGCCACGCCGTCTGCATTGTCGCGGCGGCCGAAGCAATTGCCGCAGCCGGTATTCCGCTCCGCGGTGACCTGGTGCTCGGATTCGGCGCCGGTGGTATGCCGACCAATGCCCGCCCCGGTGTCGGAAACCCCCGACGCAACACCGGCCAGGGCGTCGGCTGCTCGTTCCTCCTGGAACAGGGAGTGTGGGCGGACTGCGCGTTGATCGCCAAGCCCGGCTGGACGGTCTCCTGGGAAGAAGTGGGACTGGCCTGGTTCGAGATCACGGTGCACGGTCTGCACACCTACGTCGGCTCGCGCCACCGGTTGCCGTACCGCAACGCGATTACCGCAGCCGGCGAGGTGGTCGCCAAGTTGGAGGAATGGTTCCCGAAGTACTCGGCGGCGCATCAGGACGGTTTGGTTGCGCCTCAGGGGATCGTTGCCAACATCCGCGGCGGGTGGGAGCGAACAGCGTCGTTCACCCCCGAGCAGGTGCGCCTTACCGTTGATCTACGGCTCAGCCCGCGGACGACGCCCACCGCGGCCAAGCGCGAACTCAAAGCCGTCGTTGCGGAGATCGCACAATCGCTGGATCTGCAGATCGACGTCGAACAGGTTCTTGCCATCCCCGGTGAGGGTTCGGACCCTCGAATGTGGTTGCGCCGCGCCGCAGTCCACGCGTGGGAAGCTGCCGAAGGAGAGCCGCATCAGGACTTCTTCGACGCGAGTGGAGCCACCGACGCAAACATCCTGCGCAGCCGCGGCATCCCGACGATTCGGGTGGGTATGCCCAAGGTGGTCGACGCACCGTTCGAGGTGGACTTCGCGATGGGGATGAACACTGTGGATCTGGCTGCGGCGGAGAGATTTACGAAGTATCTGATCCGAGTGGCCCTCGACACCGTCACCCGCTCGCTCGAGGAAGTAGGAATCGACTGATGGCGAAGATAGTTCTGGGTATCGGTGCCTCCCACAGCACCTTGATGAACACCCATTGGGAAGAGACGACGCACAAGGCGGAGGCCGAACGCTTCCGGGACGCGCTGTATCTGAGCCGGGAGAAGATCGCGGCGTCGAAACCCGATGTTGTCTTGATTTTCGGCTCCAACCACTTTCGCGGTTTCTGGCTGGATCTGATTCCGGCGTTCACTCTCGGCGTCGGAGAGTGCATTTCCAGTGGCGAGTCAGGAACACCCAAGGGGCCGCAACGGGTCGACGTGGAGTTCGCCAGGCACCTTGCAAACGAGCTGATCGAAGGTGGCCGGTTCGATCTTGCCTACTCGGCGCGATTGCAGATCGATCATGGTCAGTCTCACGCGATTCAGTACCTTCTCGACGGAATCGATGTTCCGATAGTTCCGTTGGTGGTCAACGTATTCGCGCCGCCCCTCCCGACGTTCAAGCGATGTGAGGAAGTGGCGAAGGCCCTGCGGGATGCCGTTGCGTCGTATCCGGCGGATACCCGGGTCGTGGTGATCGCGTCCGGTGGATTGTCTCATCGTCTGCCTTGGCCGGACTGGCGGGATCCGCACGGTGAGGACGAGGATTTCATGGTTCAAGCCTGGCTGGACGGCCGGGAGAACTGGTCCGACTACGACGTCCGGCGACGCCAGATCATCCGCGCAGCCGATGCCGCGATCACTCCGGAGTTCGATGACCGAATTCTTGATCTGTTTGCCAGCGGCAAGGCAAGTGAGCTTGCCGAGTTCACGACGCAGCAGATCGAAGACGAGGCGGGCAACGGTGCGCAGGAGTTGCGGACCTGGCTCATGATGGCCGCGATGCTCGACTACGTTCCGGGTGAACGCCTTGCCTACGAAGCGATTCCCGAGTGGCTCACCGGTATGGGTGTCACGATTCTCGATCCAGCTGGAACAGACAGCGCAACAACATAATCTGCACCTTCAGTAAAGGAAGTTTCTCTGATGACAATCTGGAACGAACTTGCCGGGCTCGATTTCGAGTTGACGACCGTCGACGCCGGCGGTGTGCCCACGCGCTCTCTGCAGGCAGGATCCGGTGACGAGGCCGTGATCTTCCTGCACGGCACCAGCGGACACCTCGAGGCATTTGCACGCAATATTGCACCGCACGCCGAGTCTTACCGGGTTCACGCGATCGACATGCTCGGCCATGGTTACACCGGCAAGCCTGACTACCCGTACGAGATTCCGCGCTACGTCGAGCATTTGGTGAACTACCTCGACGCGGTCGGACTGGACCGTGTGCACTTGGTGGGTGAAAGCCTCGGTGGTTGGGTCGCTGCCTACCTGGCCAGCGAGCAGCCCGAACGTGTTCTGTCGCTGCAGTTGCTGGCAGCAGGCGGAACAGTCGCGAACCCGGAAGTCATGGAGCGCATCAAGACGTCGACCGCGAAGGCCGTCCAGAGCGACGACATCGAATTGACCCGCGCACGTATGCAGTTGCTCATGCATGATCCCGCCGATGCAACCGAGGAATTGGTTCAGGCTCGTCACCGGATCTACCATCAGCCTGATTTTGTCGCCAACATCCACAACCTCCTTTCCTTGCAGGAGATGGAGGTTCGCCAGCGGAACCTGCTGCGCCCGGATCGAATGGCACTCATCAAGGCGCCGACTCTTGTGGTCTGGGGTCAGGAAAATCCGTTCGGTGATGTTCCGGAAGCGAAGAAGATGGCCGAGGATATTCCGGGCGCTCAGCTCGAACTCTACTCGGAGTGCGGTCACTGGCCGCAGCACGAGCAGGCAGCGAAGTACAACCCGCTGAGCCTCGAGTTCTTGGCAAAGGCATCAGCCAGCGCGAAGGCAGCTATCTGAGAAGTTCCTGCCAAATATGCTGCTGCGTAATGGAGCCGGTCTCTCGATTGGGAGGCCGGCTTCCGCGTTTTCGAAGGTACAGTCATCGTCTTACAGCGAAGGAGTTCTCGTGAAGAAAGTACTTCTGCTGACGGCCGACGCCGACAACGGACTCGGTACCGCAATCCGTGACGCCGTCAGGGGTGAGGCGGAGGTAGTTCGATTACCTGAGCGCACCACGGGGGCGCTCCGTGCGGAGTTGCCGACATGCGACGTCGTGGTGGGGGACTGGAGTGGTGATCTGCCACTGGGCAAGGAGGAAGCAGAGCTCGGCCGGAATGTGCTCCTCGTCCAACAGCCTGGTGCCGGAACCAATTTCATCGATGCCGAAGCCTGGCGCGCCGCCGGAGTTCCGGTGGCGAATACTCCCGGTGCAAACGCGAATTCGGTTGCGGAGTGGGCAGTGCTCGCGGCAGGTGTGTTGTGCCGCTCCATGTTCTGGGCGCACAACGAGGTTACCGATGGTCGATGGCCACAGGAATCCATCCTGACGCGCGATTGCCGCGATCTGGCGCAGCGCCGGGTCGGCGTCGTAGGTGTCGGTTCGATCGGCCGCCGGTGTGCAGAATTGTTTGCCGCCTTCGGTTGCGACGTCTACGTCACCGCGCGTTCGAGACCGCGTGACACTGTGGCTGCGACGTTTGTGTCACTCGACGAGTTACTGCCTCTCGCGGATGTCCTGGTGCTGGCCGTCCCGCTTACGGAATCAACTCGGGGACTGATCAATTCCCATCGAGTTGCGCAGTTGCCCACCGGAGCGATCGTGGTCAATGTGGCGCGCGGCGCTGTCGTCGACGACGCGGCATTGGCGCGTGCCTTGCGTTCCAGGCATGTCGGCGGCGCTGCCCTCGATGTGTTCGACGTTGAACCACTACCGATTTCGAGCCCGCTCCGTGGATTCGATTCGACCCTCCTGAGCCCGCACGTCGCCGGCGGCAGCGCCGGAGCGCGTGCGTCGATCTATTCGATGACGGCGCAGAATGTCGCCAGTGCGCTGCGCTCGCAGACAATTCGGTGGACATTGTGATTCGGTGGACATTGTGATCGAGGGCCGTGTTACCGAAGTATTTCGGTCCGCACGTTCCTCCAGGTGCAGTGTTTCGCCGAGGTAAGTTCCTGTCCCCGGTCCGCACGGTGGACCCGGTTGGTTCTCGGGTGTAGGTACACACAGCTAGGTTTGCTCTCCACGACCCGCAACTGCGGCACAGATCACAAACAAAGGTGTGAGTAGATGGCCTCGCTGTCAAAGTTTGGAAGGACTGCTCTTGTTTCGGCTGCGCTGCTGCTGACCGTTGCAACCGGCGCATGCAGCCGCCCGGCGACGCAAAGCACAGCTGATTCTGCCGGAAGTGGACCACTGCGTATCGCAGTCGGAATCGATGCTTCCTACGCTCCGTTCTTCGTAGCGGATCAGGAAGGCATGTTCGACGCTGCCGGTTTGGACGTCGAACTCGTCCAGTTCGGTCGTGGTGGCGAGGCCGTCGACGCACTCTCGACCGGGCAGGTCCAGATCGCCGGTAGCTCCGATACGACAACGATCGCCCAGTTGCGTCAGAATCCGTCGTTGCGCGCGATGTACTCGTACGAGGCGTCGGGTGACTACATCAAGGTCGTGCTGCGTAACGGTGTCGACTCACCGGCTGCGATCAAGAAGATGGGCATCGTCCCGGGTCTCAGCCAGATTTCGACGGACAAGTACCTCGCTGCCAACTCCATTGCCCCCGGTTCGGTCGAGATGATCTCGGCGACCCCGACGGACATGCCCGCACTGCTCAGTCGCGGCGACATCGACGGGTTTGTCCTGTGGGAGCCGTGGCCGGCCACCGCCCTGGATCAGGGAACCGGCCACGTGGTGGCAGTAACCGGAGACTACGGCTGGTTCTATCATCATTGGGCGATCACGACGGCTCCGTGGTTGTCGGCCAACGAAGAGACAGCGCGAACCGTCGCGAAGGTGCTCGACGAGGCAACGCGCAAGGTCGAGTCGGATCCGGGCGTGGCAGCGTCCGCGACCAAGGCGGCTGTGAACGTCAGCGAGGATCAGACTATTGCCGCGGTGGACGAGATCGACTTCGCCGTGGTGAATCTCGAAGCTGCGGATGTCGAGTCGGCTCAGTCGATCGTAGATTTCTACAAGTCGATCGGTGTTCTCAGCGACCAGCCGGATCTCGAATCGGCAATGCTTCTGGATTGGTACAAGGATGGTGCACAGTGAGTATCGCAACAAGTGGTTCAACGACCAGCTCGACGAATAGCGCGGGGACAGCCGGCCCCGGCAAGAAGAACACCGGTGTTGCCATCGACGTGGTCGACCTCGGAATCAGCTTCGGCGCGGCGGAGATCGTCGCCGGAATCGACATGCACGTGCAGCCAGGTGAATTCGTCTGTCTGCTCGGTCCGAGTGGCTGCGGCAAGTCGACGCTGCTGTCGTCCATGGCCGGCTTCGTGGAACCCAGCGCCGGCGAGATCGTGTGCGACGGAGATGTCGTCGCCGGCAGTAACCGCCACGCCGGCATGGTGTTTCAGAGCTCCGAAGCGTTGTTCGAATGGATGACCGTGAGCCAGAACGTGGCCTACGGCCCCAGGATGCGTGGAGCGAACCGCAGCGAGCAGGCGAGTATCGCGGCCGAGTACCTCGCGATGGTCGGCTTGCCCCACGCGGGTGCGAAGTTCCCCTCGCAGCTGTCCGGCGGTATGCGGCAACGTGTTCAGATCGCACGAGTTCTTGCCAACCAGCCGTCGTTGGTTCTCATGGACGAGCCGTTCGGTGCGTTGGACGCTCAGACTCGTCAGGTTCTGCAGACCGAACTCGACCGTATCTGGCGGCACACCCGCTGCACCGTGGTATTCGTGACTCACGATATCGACGAGGCACTGACGTTGGCTGACCGTGTGATCGTGATGTCGGCCGGCCCGCGGGCCCGGATCAAGAGCGTCTACGAGGTCAATGCGGCTCGTCCGCGAGACCGCAACGATCCCGAGGTGATCGAGCTCTACGAGAAGCTGCGGGACGACATTCGGGCAGAAGTGGTTGCGTCGCTGCGGAACCAAGGCATTGAGGAGGACGAGCTGTGACGGCTGTAGTGACCGGTGGTTCAGCCGGTGTGAGAACAGCGAAGGTGGCGGAGACAAAAAAGCGTTCGTCGGCGCGGCGATCCAAGATTGTCAAAGCGACGCTGATGTATGCAGCCTCAGCGGCAATCGGTTTGGGCATCTGGTCGTTCCTGGCGTGGTGGTACGGGCCGACCACCATTGCATCACCGGCCGAAGTATGGTCGGCGGCACAGGAACTGTGGGAGAGCGGCGTTCTGTGGTCGTCGATCACCGCATCGGGTCAGCGAATTCTCATCGGCTGGTTCCTGGGTGTCGTGATCGGTGCTCCCGTCGGAATTCTGATGGGCCGCATTTCCATCGTGCGACAGCTCCTCGATCCGTACATCGAGTTCTTCCGGTTCATTCCGCCTATTGCGTTTGTCACTCTCGCCGTCGTCTGGTTCGGCATCGGTGAGACGTCGAAGGTTGTTCTGATCTTCTACACCTCGGTATTCATCGTCACGGTCAGCACGATTGCCGCGACTGTAGCGATCAGCGAGAACAAACTGCAGGCAGCGGCAAATCTTGGTGCCAACAAACTTCAGATCATGAAGACGGTGGTCTTGCCGTCGTCGATCCCCGGCATCGTCACGGGCGCTCGCCTGGCGATGGGCAACAGCTTCCTCACCATCGTGTCGGCGGAGATCGTCGCCGCCGACCAGGGTATCGGTTCGATGATCTGGCAGGCTCGAAACTACGGCCGGATCGACTGGACGTTCGTCGGCATCATCGTCCTGGGCATCATGGGCTTCATCTTCGACCGGATTCTCCGCATTCTGTCCTCGCGGTACCTCGCCCGTTACGGCGTCAAATAGTCAGGAGCGCAGCATGAATCACCCGCTGAGCATTGCCGAGCAGGCCGGAATTCCGGGACCGCCCGAGTTCACCGATATCGAGAGTGAGCGGCGTCGTCGCAAGACCGCTGTCATCGGCGGGTATCGGATTTTGTCGAAATTCGGTTTGGACGAGGGAATCTCGGGACATATCACCGCCCGAGACCCAGAAGATCCGGAGACTTTCTGGACTGCGCCGTTCGGGCGGCACTTCTCCCAGGTTCAGCCGGAGGAATTGCTGCATGTGGCATCGGACGGCGCGGTCATTTCCGGAGACGGACCGCTCAACCGAGCAGCGTTTGTCATCCACAGCAAGGTTCACGAGGCTCGTCCCGACGTCATCGGAGCTGTTCACGCTCACGGTTTGAACGGTAAGGCGTTCTCCTCGCTGCACACCCGCCTCACGCCGATCACTCAAGACGCGTGCGCCTTTCACGAGGATCACTCGATCTACGAGGAGTATCACGGGGTGGCGCTGGACGAAGAGGAGGGGATTCGCATCGCGGATGCCCTCGGATCGAACAAGGCCGTGATCCTCACCAACCACGGTCATCTGACCGTCGGAACTTCCGTGGAGAGCGCAGTGTGGTGGTATGTGTCGATGGAGCGGTCGATGCAGGCGGAGTTGACGGCGCGAGCCGCCGGTGATCCGGTTGTCCTGCACGAGAAGATCGCGGCGCAGACCTACGAAGCAGTCGGCACCGAGAAGGTGGGGTGGTTTGCGTACTCGACCATCATCCAGAAGATCGCAGCAGACGAACCCGAGGTATTCGCGCACTGAATTCTTCGCGCACTGAATTCCTGCGAGCATTGGGCCCGTCGACCGAGAGGTCGGCGGGCCCTTTTCGTGGTGTCCCGCAACTGTTACCGAGGTCTGTTGAGCGGACCGGTTTCATTTGCGTGAGTCCGTCGGCGCAATACCGTATCGAGTGTGAACAAAACGTCTTCCACGGCGACCGACAACGAGATCGGCGTCGATATTCTGATCATTGGTGCCGGCCCCGCCGGGCTGTACGGCGCGTACTACGCAGGCTTCCGCGGCCTCTCGGTTGCCGTGATCGATGCCCTTGCGGAACCGGGGGGACAGGTCAGTGCGATGTACCCGGAGAAGGCGATCCTCGACATCGCGGGATTCCCTTCGGTCAAGGGACGCAACCTCATCGAGGGTTTGATGGCGCAGGCTGCCCCGTTCGATCCGGTGTACCTTCTGGGCATGCAGGCTCGTGAGCTGTCGCATGACGACGACGGCCGGGTGCGGATCACCACCAGCACGGGCCAGGTCGTGGTGGCCGGCGCGGTTGTCATCACCGGCGGCATCGGAACCTTCACCCCGCGTCCGTTGGCGAAGGGTTCGGAGTTCATGGATCGGGGGCTGAGTTACTTCGTCCCGGATTTGTCGGCGCACACCGGGAAAGACGTTGTCATCGTCGGTGGCGGCGACAGCGCGTTCGACTGGGCCGTTCACCTGGAACCGATTGCCAAGTCCGTCACCCTGGTTCACCGGCGAGATCGTTTCCGCGCACACAAATCCACAGTCGCCAAGGTGCAGGAAAGCAGTGTCCAGGTTCTCGTCAACGCCGATGTCTCGGCGGTACGTGGAAACGGGTGGATCGGCGAGGTCGACATCACCCACAAACAAGACAAGAGCACGTCCACGCTGCCCGCTCAATCCGTCATCGCTGCATTGGGATTCACGGCCGACCTCGGTCCGATGATGGAGTGGGGAATCGAGATCGACAATCGCCACATCGCGGTGAACACACGGATGGAGACGAATGTTCCGCGTGTGTATGCCGCCGGGGACATCACGGACTATCCCGGCAAGGTCCGCTTGATCGCCGTCGGTTTCGGCGAGGCCGCGACTGCGGTGAACAACGCTGCGGCAGTGCTGGATCCGGAAGCAGAAATCTTCCCTGGACACTCCACCGAACAGGAGAGCTAGGCAATGGCATTTGTCATCGGTGAAGCATGCATCGACTACACGGACCGATCGTGCATGGAAGAATGCCCCGTGGATTGCATCTACGAGGGTGATCGCAAGCTCTACATCAACCCGAACGAATGCATCGATTGCGGCGCTTGCGAATTGGCCTGCCCGGTGGAGGCGATCACCGTCGACCGGAAAGCAGACCCGGATTTCAAGGAAGACAACAAGCGCTTCTTCCTCGAGGTCTTGCCTACCCGTAGCGAGCCCGTCGGAAATCCGGGTGGTTCGGCAAAGATCGACATCGTCGGCGTCGATACCCCGATGGTTGCGGCGTTCTGATGGCTGGCGGCCTGCAACTCGGATACGTTGATTCGTCTTTCGGGCAATTGCATTACGCGCAGCAAGGTTCGGGTGAGGCGATTCTCCTGCTTCATCAGGCGCCCCGGTCGTGGGACGAGTTCCGCGAGTTCATTCCACTCCTTGCCGAAGACTTCCGCGTTGTCGCGATGGACATGCCGGGGTACGGCAACAGTGCTCCGGTGCCCGGCCCGCAGACCATCGAGACCTATGCGCGAGGCGCGTGGGAATTGCTCGACACCCTGGGCGTCGATCGAGTCACGGTCATCGGTCACCACACCGGTGCGGCAGTGGCGCTCGAGATGGCGGCATCACGCCCCGAGAGGGTGCACGCTGCCGTGCTCTCGTCGTGCCCGTGGACCGACCGCAACTACCGCGAGGGGCACTCGGGACCCGGTGGGATCGACTGCGTCGACCGGGCCGCAGACGGTAGCCATCTCACCAGGCTGTGGGAGATGCGTCGCCCCTACTACCCCGAACCAGGCACCGCACTGCTCGACAGGTTCATCCGAGACGCGCTTGCCTACCGGGTAGATCCGGCGGAGGGGCACAACGCCTGCGCCCGCTACGTCATGGAGGCGAGAGTCGGTTCGGTGACTGCGCCGGTTTTGCTGATCGGCGCGCAGAAGGATCCCTTCTCGATGCCTAACATTGCGCCGTTACGTGCACACCTGACGGGTGCGGCAGTGGTGGAAACGGAGATCGTCGAATCGGGGACCGTCGCACTCGTCGAGGAGCACGCTCCGCAGATTGCATCCGCCGTCCGCATGTTTCTGGAGAATTACGCAGGTAGGCGCCCCGTGTAAACTCTGCGGGACGGGTTCACTGAGCGGACCGTGTGGCGTGCGTCTCATCGTGTCGTCACCATAGTGTCAGTCTCGAAGCACCTGCACCTAACGAGGACCCCGACCGATCTCGGTCGTTGTGGCACTCGGTCTCGGCAGGCTGTCACAGATCGTTCAGGAGGACACTCATGGCCGCTCCACAACAATCCGTCGGGTTCGGATCCGTACTACCCATCGCGTCGGAAACGACCGCTGCATCGCAGCCTGCAGGTGAACTGTCCTCGGTCCTGGGCAAGGCTCGAATGATCTTGGACGCTTTCGACACCGACCACAGTGACCTGTCTCTGACGGAGCTCACCCGGCGCAGTGGGGTCGCGAAAGCGACGGTTCACCGGTTGGCCGGCGAGCTGGTCGAGTGGGGATTGCTCGAGCGCGCGGGTACCAAGTACCGGCTCGGCCTGCGATTGTTCGAGCTGGGCCAATTGGTGCCGCGTCAGCGGATTCTGCGCGACGCGGCGCTGCCGTACATGGAGGACCTACTACTGGCGACGCAGGAGACGGTTCACTTTGCGGTTCGTGACGGCATCGACGTCCTCTACATCGAGAAGATCATCGGACACCGCGGGCTCAATCAGCAGTCGCGGGTGGCCGGTCGGCTCCCGCTGTACTGCACCGCCACCGGCAAGATCATCCTTGCCTTCTCCCCGCAATCGGTCTTCGACGAGGTAGTCGAGCAGGGTTTCACCGCCTTGACCAGTCGAACGACGATGTCCGTCAGCGTGCTGCGCCAGCAAACCGAGCGGATGCGTAAGGAACAACTCGCGGTGGAGGTCGAGGAGACACGGCTCGGGTACATGAGCGTCGCAGTGCCGGTGTTCAGCGGCCCGCGCACTCTGGCCGGCGCGTTGTCTGTGACAGCGCCGACGGCTCGCCTCAACGTCAGCCGCATCACCGGGGCCCTGCGCACTGCCGGCGCCGGAATCACCCGAAAACTTCATGCCATGAAGTGCACACATTCGCCGAGCGACCCGCTGGCTCTGCGCACGATCTGCAGTCCGGTGATGTGTTCGTTCAACGGTTGCGGCAAGTAGCGAGGCGCGGTCTATCGCCGGGCGCGGAACACGCTCTTCTCGCAGTCCCAGGTGTGTGGGCCGACGCCCCTCTCACGTAGCACTGCTTTCTGTACCTTGCCGGTTTCGGTGAGTGGCAACGTGTCCACGACGTCGATGTACCGGGGAAGTGCAAAGTACGGCAGCTGTTGCTGGGAGAACTCCAGAATCGAAATGGGGTCGAAAGATACTCCGGGGCGCAGTATTACAGTTGCCATGACGTCGTCCTCGGCCAGATCCGACGGTACCGGGAAGACGGCAACCTGACCGACCGACGGATGCAACGCCAGAACGGTTTCCACTTCGGCCCCGGAAATATTTTCACCGCGGCGCCGAATCACGTCTTTGATGCGATCGACAAATCGGAACCAGCCGTCTGCTTCCCGAATCACCCTGTCACCGGTCTGTATCCAACTCTCCGTCGCCGGAATCTCCTCGCCCAGATAGCCCAGTGAACAGGCGCCGGGGATCGTGCTGCGGACCACCAGTTCGCCGGGCTCCCCGTCTGCGGCAGCAGTACCGTCGTTGACGACTGCGGCGTCGTAGCCACTCATCACCCGCCCCATGTACCCGGCCCGCCGATCTCCCGGAAGTGTGCCGATCACGAGATTGGTTTCGGTACTTCCGAATCCGTCCACGAGTTCTACACCGAATCTCTGGGCAAACGGTTCGATCAGATGAGCCGGCGTTGCGGGGGCAAGTGCCACGTGGACGCTGTGCTGTCGGTCTTGCGGCGATGGGTCCGCGTTCATCAACATGGCCACCATCGCACCCAGCAGGTAGTCGACAGTTGCGCCGATCTCGCGAACTTCGCGCCAATGATTGCGGACCGAAAAGCGTTGTCCCAGGAAAAAAGTAGACCCGGCCCAAAGGGACTGAACAAAGGAATTGAGAGCATTGGTGTGAAACAGCGGCAGGCAGTTGTACAGCACATCGTCCCCGGTGAGCCCGAGTGAGGCGCCGACGCCTTTGCCCCACTGCAGGAACTGCGCGTGCGGGCATCGGACGCCTCGGGGCAGACCGGTGGTGCCGGAGGTGAAGAGTATCGCGGCCAGGTCGAGCGGATCGAGGGTCTCGGGCTCACAGCCCGGATGCGAACCGGCAGTGGGGACGCACTGTTCACCCATGACCCACACGGTGCCGTCGAATCCGGCTACAGCGCCTGAGTATTCGGGTGAAACCAGGATCCGTTGTACACCAGCCTGTTCGAGTGCGCCGGCAACACTGTCGGCTCGGAGGGCCGTATTGAGTGGGACGACAACCGCACCGATCCACGCGCATCCGAGAACAAGGTCTGCCAGTTCGATCCTGTTGCCGGACAGTGCCGCCACGCGCTCCCCACGGCCGACACCGTGATTACGGAGATCCGCCCCCATCGACGCTGCACGATCCCGCAATTCGCGGTAGGTGACCGTGATCCCGTCGACGACGAGCGCCGGGTGCTCCGGACGCTCCAAAGCTCGCCTCCGGATCAAATCCGGAAGCGAGCGCGGAATGGCATGTGCGTCGTGGTGCATGGGTAATTGTATCCCTCAGGGTACGACGACGGCCCGGCCGGCAACCTTGCCCTCACCCATCAACTGCAGTGCCGTTGCGATGTCATCCAGCGGAAACTCCTGCACTGCAACGGAAATCTTGCCTTCGATGAGCAGCCGGATCATTTCAGGTGCCAGTTCGGCTTGCCGGGCAGTCTTGCGAATCATGTTGACGGGCAGGATCCGGACATCGCTGAGCAACCAGTTCGGTAAGTCCAGGGTGAGGCTCTTACCCAAGGTATATCCGATCAGGGCAGCCCGGCCACCGGGGACAACACTCGCCAGAAGGTGCGGCAAGCCGTCGCCGCCAAGCGTGTCGATCACGGCGTCGACGGAAGGCTCGGATCCCACCACTCCGGCAAGTTCGTCGCCTTGCCCGACGACGGGACGCACACCCTCCGGAAGCAAGGCAGCCTGATCTTCGCGCGGTACAACACCGATTACCTCGGACGCTCCGGCAAGCAGAGCGAACTGTGCTGCCATCGATCCGACAGCGCCGGATGCTCCGGCGACAACAACTCGTTCGCCGGGAGCGACGGCTGCAATGTCGTTGACGGCAACATAGCCGGTTGTGCTGGGCAGGAAGAAGGTTGCGGCGACGGCCGGCGACAGTGCGGGATCAAAGGGTGTGAACGCCTTGTCTGCCGCTACCAGATACTCAGCCCAGCAACCGTTCTTGAACAGGCCGACTCCGCCGCCTCGGACCAGAAGGCGGGTGCCAGGCTCATAGGTGTCGGATTCGATTACCGTCGCCGCTCCGTCTGTTCCACCGATATGTGGCAGGTTCGGCTTGACTCCGAAGTTTCCGCTCGCGACGGTGATGTCGAGATGGCCGAGCGCGGCAGCGTCGATGCGCACGAGCGTCTGACCGGATTCACGTGTGGGAATGTCGATGTCGTCGATGACCGGTGAAGTGCCGAACTGATGGAGTCGGGCCGCGCGCATTGTGTCTCCTAGTAGCGATCTGTGAATGGATGTACTGAATATGAGTGCGGTCAGGACAGGATCGACTGGTCGCGAAGTCCGGCGATCAGTTCGTCGCTGTATCCGAGCACCGACTCGAGGACGTCGTCGGTGTCCGCGCCCAGCACCGGCGCAGCGCGTCGGATCGAGCCGGGTTCGGAGTTCCGGCGAACGGGGATGCCTTCGTGGAGGAATGTTCCGGCGAGGGGATGTTCCTGTGCCGAATAGAAACTGCGTGCCCGAAGATGTGGATCGCTCTCGACCAGGTCGCGTCCGTCCTGGACGGTGCCGGCCGCGATACCCGCCGATTGCAAGCGTTCCATGACGGTTTCGGGTGACAGAGTCCTGGTCCAGTCGGCGATGGCGTCGTCGATACGTTCGTGATCGGCTTGGCGGCTTTCTGCACTCGCGAAGTCAGGATTGCCGATCCATTTCTCTGCTTCGATGATGCGGCACAATGCATTCCATTCCGTGGTATCGCGAACGGCAATCGAGCACCACCGGTCGCTGCCGAGGCACGGGTACACGCCGTGTGGTGCCAGTTCGTGATGGCTGTTGCCGATCGGATCGGGGGACTGTGACCGGGCGGCTCGGAGAACGCTGGTACCCATGTGCGCTGCCATGGCTTCGAGTTGTGACAGGTCTACGTGCTGTCCCCGGCCGGTCCGGTCGCGGTAGTCGAGGGCTGCCAGCATCGCGACGCCGGCTTGCAGTCCGGCGACGATGTCGCCATGGCCGTAGATGACTCCGACAACATCATCGGCGTTCCAGCCGGTCAGTGCGGTCAAACCGGTACTTGCCGAAACGATGTCGGCATACGACACCCAGTCCTTGCGAGGACCGGTGTGACCCATCCCGGACATCGACACGTAGATGATGTCCGGTTTGAGCTCCCGGAGTTGTTCGTAGCCGAGCCCCATCTTGTCCATTACCGACGAGCTGAAATTCTCGACCACGACGTCGGAGTTCCTGATCAGGTCGCGCAGTACCGAAAGGCCCTCTGCGGATCGGGTATCGAGTGTGATGCTGCGCTTGTTGCGGTTGACGTCGTTGAAGTACCCGCTGGTGTTCGGATTGTCGTGCGGTCCTCGCGAGAGATGCATGAACGGTGCAAAGCGAGTCGGGTCCGGGCGTCCGATCGATTCGACCTTGATGACATCGGCACCGTGGTCGGCAAGGATTCTGGTGCCGTACGGGCCCGCCAACACCCACGTGAGATCCAGGACGCGGACACCTTCGAGGCTGGGCGTGCTGCCACCGCTGAACTCGTGGGTTTCGTTCACTGCCACAGGCGAGGTGGCCTTCAAGAGTTCCTGATGCTGGCCCAACCGGGCAGCCTCGAGCGTTCCGATGCGCCGGCCTTCGGGGAAAGCGAAGCCGAACCCGAGATCGCGGTAGGTACCGTGATCTCCGGTCACGTCGGTGAAGAAGTCCCGGTCGTTGAGTTGCGGGTTACGCAGCAGTTCTTCGGGCCGGTCGACCGCTGCCCACGGCAACTTGCGTGACTGCGCGCTGACCGCGAATTCTTCCTTCGGCCACTTCGCGATGAAGGCGGACAGAACGTCGAAAATGTGTTCCTGATGCGTCTTTCGGTAGACCGCGTCGGACCACTCCGGTTGATCGAGATCGTCCTGAGCATCGTTGTCGATCAGCCAGGCCAACATGCCGTCCCACATGCGGGGGCTACCGCCGAGGCCGCCACCGACATAACCGTCGGCGGCCTGGAACAGTCCGTGCGGAACGAGCGGATGTACCCGGCCCGGACGCGGTGGTACGCGGTCCTCGTGAATGTAGGCAAGAGTGCCCGCTTCCAGCGCGGCGGCAACACATTCCTGAGCGCTGATCTCCAGCAACGGGTTGTGGCCCTTGGATCGCGAACGCAGTCCGAGAAGCACGCCGATTGCGGCATTGATTCCGGCGAGCTGCTCAGCCTGGAGTTCGGGGAGCAGCAGTGGAGGGTGCTCGGGATCGCCGACCTGGGCCATCATCCCGCCGAGTGCCGCGACGGTCAGATTTGTTGCCTTCCAGTCACTTCGCGGTCCGGTTGTGCCGAAGGGTGTCACTCGTACGTGAACGAGAGATCCTCGGTTGTCGCGTAGAGCGCCGGTCGCGCTGCCGTCGAGCAGGACGTCGGCACTGCGCAGCAGTGCCTCGAAAGCGAGGCGATCGTTGCTGTCGTCGATATCGAGGACAACGGACTTCTTGCCCGCATGCCAATGCAAGTACGAATCACCCTGGGACTCGGTGCGACTGGGGTCACCGGTGGGTGGTTCTACCAGAATGACCTCGAAACCCAGCCCGACCAGGATGCGCCCGGCGAATCGCGCAAACGGACTGGAAATCTCTACGACCCGTACCGGGGGATGCACCACAACTACTCCGTTTCAATCGAAAGATATCGCCGAACCGACTGGAGTCGAACGTAGTTCTGCGGGCCGGTGGGCGACATGATTTCGGTCTGCCCACCGGACCCGTTCTCACTCTCCGCTCAGGCGGCGTTCTGCTCGAACCATCCCGAGAGGAGGACAGCGGACGGATCGATGTCCGCGGAGATCTTGCCCTGCTCGCGGAAGAATGCAACAAGTTCGTTTGCGCGCTCCACGTCGTCCTCGGTGAATCCGCGTCCACCGAAATCGATTTGGGTCACCCGGTCTGCGGCCTCGGCCGGGTCCATCTGGATAGACGCGGCAATTGCGGTTGCAGCCCGATCCGGATCCGAGTTCACGATTGCCGACGCTTCCGAGATCACCTTGAACACCTTGCCTGCGGTTTCTTCGTTCGCGGACAACCAGTTGTCCGAAGCGATGATCCATTGGGCGTACTTGGCGCCGAAGTCGCCGGTCGTGGCAACAACGCGCCCGCCGGTATTGACACTCTGCGTCACCCAGGGGTCGAAGGACAGGAAGCCGTCGATGTCACCGCGCGCCAGCAATGCAGGCTGTTCGGGCGGGCTTGTGCTCACGAGTGTGACCGTCGTGGGGTCGATGCCGAGACTGGCCAGGTACTGGTTCGTGAAGTAGAGGCCGATGCCGGGGAAGACGCCCATGGTCTTGATCGACTTCGGCTCGACGCCATTCCTCAGTACAACCTGGAAGTATCGGTCGGATTCCTGAAATACGCCCAGCGCCCGCAGGCTCGGATTGGCGGCCATGACGGACAGTGCCGTCGAGTCGGCATTGCCGGAGAGTTCCGAAGTTCCGGCTACGACGTTCTGGGCGCCTGCTGCCCCGCCTTCGGTCTGGATGACCTGGACGTCGAGGCCGGCGGCCTCGAACATGCCCTCGTGGTCGGCGAGGAAAATCGGGGCGTACGACGGGTCTACACCTACCGCGATCCGTACCAGGCCACCACTTTCGGCGGAGTTGTCGGTAGCGGGGCGGGTGCATCCGCTGACGGCGATCGTCAGGGCGGCGAGAGAAGCGACTGCGCCCACCCATTTCTTCTGAAATTTGTTGAGCATGATGGCCTCTCGGTAAATGGGAGCTGTCAGCGTCCCGTGAAGGTGGGGGACCGCTTGTCGAGGAATGACTGAAGTCCCTCAGCAGCGTCGTCCGTCTTGATCAGGTCGAGCACTGCCTCGAATTCGAGATCCAGCGCTTGATCGAGCGGCAACGACATGCCCTCGTCGACAATGCGTTTGATCATTCCGATGGTGGCAGTGGGTTTCGTCGCGAGTTCGCGTGCGAGGTCAGCGCAATGCGCATCGAGGTCGGCGTCCGCAACGACGGTGTCGACCAGGCCGATATCGAGTGCATGCTCGGCGCTGAGGCGCTTGCCTTCGATCATGAGCACTTTGGCTCGGTGAGCCCCGATGAGGCGTGGAAGTCGCTGGCTGCCACCGGCACCCGGAAAAAGCCCAAGTCCGATCTCGGGGAAGCCGATGGTCGCCGACTGCGCCATGATGCGGAAGTCGCAGGCCAACGTCAGTTCTGCTCCGCCGCCGAGTGCGTGCCCGTTGATCTTCGCGACGACAGGTTTGGGAGCCGACTCGAGGATCCGCTGTACGTCGACCCACGGGCGCATCGCGCGCTGAGTTTCTTCCGTCAGCTCGCGCATCACGGTGATGTCCGCACCGGCGACGAAGAACCGTCCAGTGCCCGTCACGACAATGACGCGGACGGTCTGGTCCGACGCGAGTACCGGCAGTATCTCCAGAAGCTCGGCGATCATGCTGGGGTTGAATGCGTTGGCTGGAGGTTTGTCGATAGTCACGGTGGCAATCGAGTCTGTGACGTCGACGGTGACGAAGTTGTAGGTCTGGCCGGTCTGTCTCGTCAAGTGAGCTCCTGTCAGCGGGTTGGCGGGGTAAACCGGTCGAGCCGGGGGATGTGTAGTGGGAAGTATGGTGGGGACCCTCACGCGGCGGTACCGCTCGGGTTCGGTCAGTAGACCAATGTCGGATGCTGATCGCGTAGGAACTTTCTTCGCTGTGATCACGGCGATATTTGCTCCTGTGACAGGATTGAGCCCGTGACTTCTGCAGTACCGACACCGCCCGCGCCCTCCGTCGACAAGCGTCCCGAGTCGATTTTCACCATTGGGACCAGGCTCGAGGACCGGCTCGGACGAACCGGAACCATCCACACACCGCACGGCGATATCGCGACGCCGTCGTTCGTGGCTGTCGGAACCAAGGCCACGGTCAAGGCCGTGCTGCCCGAGTCCATGAAGGAACTCGGTGCGCAGTCGTTGCTCGCCAATGCGTACCACCTCTACCTGCAGCCGGGCCCCGACATCGTCGACGAGGCCGGCGGGCTGGGCAAGTTCATGAACTGGGACGGGCCCACCTTCACCGACAGCGGTGGCTTCCAGGTGATGTCTCTTGGCGTCGGGTTCAAGAAGGTGCTCGCGATGGAGGCCGTCGGTGTGCAGTCCGACGACGTCATCGCGAAGGGCAAGGAGCGTCTCGCGACAGTCGACGACGAGGGCGTGACGTTCAAATCGCACCTCGACGGCAGTAAGCATCGCTTCACCCCCGAGGTGTCGATGCAGATCCAGCATCAGCTCGGCGCCGACATCATGTTCGCGTTCGACGAGCTCACCACGTTGCTCAACACCCGCGGCTATCAGGAGCGATCGGTCGAGCGCACGCAGGCGTGGGCGATCCGCTGTATCAATGAACACGAGAAGCTCACCGCCGAACGCGCTGACAAGCCCTATCAGGCTCTCTTCGGCGTGATCCAAGGCGCGCAGTACGAAGATCTGCGACGTCAAGCCTGCCGCGGACTCGAGTCGATCGAAGGCGAGAACGGATACGGCTTCGACGGCTACGGCATCGGCGGCGCCCTCGAGAAGCAGAACCTCGGAACGATCGTGCGTTGGTGTAACGAGGAACTACCCGAGAACAAGCCGCGTCATATGCTCGGCATCAGTGAACCGGACGACTTCTTCGTCGCAATCGAGAACGGCGCGGACACTTTCGACTGCGTCAACCCGTCGCGTGTTGCTCGCAATGCTGCGATTTACGTCCGCTCCGGCAGGTTCAACATCAACACCAGCCGATTCCGTCGTGACTTCACGCCTATCGACGACGAGTGCGACTGCTACACGTGCGCCAATTACACCCGCGCGTACATCCATCACCTCTTCAAGGCGAAGGAAATGCTCGCGTCGACGCTTTGCACCATCCACAACGAGCGATTCACCGTGAAGTTGGTCGACGACATCCGAGCCAGCATCGAAGGTGGGTACTTCCACGACTTCAAGGCAGACATGCTCGGAAAGTTCTACGCGGCGAAGACGCCTGCACCTCAGGCGTAGGTCGGTTCGCGCTTCTTCACGTATGCGATGACGCGGTAGGTGATCGGCATGACCAGAACCTCGACAAGCGTCTTCCACAGGAAGCCGACCAGCACGTAGTTGATGAAGTCTTCCCATGTGCTGATGCCGATGACACCGGCCGCGATGGAACAGAAGATGAGGGTATCGGCGAATTCGCCGACGACGGTCGAGCCGATCAGTCGCGCCCACAGATGCTTCTCCTGCATGCGCTTTTTCATCATGACCAGAACCAGTGAGTTCAGTAGCTGTCCGACGAGGTAGGCGGCCAAGCCCGCGACCAGTAGCCGGGGAATGACACCGACCACGGTTTCGAGGGCGGCCTGGTTCTCGTAGAACTCTGCCGACGGGAGTTGCACTGCAATCCAGAAGCACGCAGCGGCGAGAATCAGTGCGCCGAAGCCCAGGTAGATCGCGCGTCGGGTCGCTTTGAAGCCGTAGACCTCGCTGAGCACGTCACCGAGGACGTAGGCGAGCGGGAACAAGAAGAATCCACCATCGGTGATGATGGGCAGAATCTGCAAGGGACCGAGCGAGAAGTCGGAATCCGCAAAGAAGGCGACCCCCTTGGTCGCCGCCACGTTCGAGATCAGCAGCGTTGCGGTGAAGAGCGCGACGATCGTCGGGTAATAACCCCGGCTGACGTGCGCAAATTTGGTTTCGTGGGTCGATTCGTCTTGCTGATCCTGAGCTGTCACGTCCGTCATCCAAGCACCACAAGGCGCTCGGATGCGAGTTGGCGACCGTCCAGTTGCGCAGAACACACCGAAGGCCCTGCGGTTTCACGTGGAACCGCAGGGCCTTCGGTGATGCAAACGAACGGATCAGGCAGCTACATGGCCGCCGGTCAGCACGCGGTATGCGTAGGTGCTGGCGATCAACGCGACGGGCGCCGTCACCAGAAGACCGATTCCACACAGCAGCGCACCGACGATGTTGATACCGATCAGAGCGAGCGCCAGCAGGACCAACGTTCCGACGTTCGACGAGGTCAACGCGTAACTCGATTTGATGCCCGAAATCGCATCCTGATTCTTGTCCACGATGAAGGTCAGCGTGTAGTAGAGCAGGAACGCCGCGATGATGCCGGGAATGATGCAGAGAGCCAAACCGACGTAAGTTGCCACTGCTACCAGGAAACCGCCGAGAACAACTGCGCCGATGTTGGTGAATTGGAAGAAGGTGCCGAAAGCCGGCTTGATTCCATCCAATTCGCTCAACGCTCCACGAAGGAATGCGGCTTGGATGATGTAGCCGACGATAGCGGTGACCAATCCACCCACGATCGACAGCGCGCTGAATTCGGTATTGGTGTAGTCGAAACCGTTGAAAGCGCCCTGGATCAGTCCGGCGATCAAGAACGCGATGATCGAGATTCCGATCCAAACCAATGCGTTGTCTTTGAACTTGTTCCAGCCGTAGGTAATTGCCGCAACCACAGAAAGCTGCGGTCCACCGAATCCTGCGCCGTAGTCGTTGGCGGGCGGCGGTGGGAAGTTACCGCCTCCGGGAGGTGGCGGGTATCCACCGGGCGGTGGGTAGTTGCCTCCGGGAGGGGGATAGCTTCCACCCTGCGGAGGCGGCGGATATCCACCTGGCGGCGGGTAATTGCCACCTTGAGGAGGTGGGGGGTATCCACCAGGCGGCGGGTAGCTTCCGCCCTGCGGAGGCCCCGCCGGCGGGGGATAGCTCCCAGGAGGAGGCGTTCCCTGCTGGCCGTAGGGATCCTGGGGCGGGAATTGCTTTCCGTCCTCGGGATTCTGGTTGGGGTCGTGCCCACCGGTTGTCATATGTGCACCTAACCCTTGACTACCTGAGTTCCACCAGCGAGCTCGTCATGCTTGCCCTGCTTGGTGGGGCTGTTGTTGATGGTGACCGCGATGACGATGTACGCAACGAGCGAGAGAAGTCCTCCGATGATCGGAATGATCGACAAGAGGTTGAATGCGTTGCGAATTGCGGACTGCTGCGGAGTGGGAAGGCCCGCGCCTCCCGGGGCCTTCACCGACAGCCCAAGGAGCTTCTTGCCTGGGGTCCAACCTTGTGTGACCTCGAACCCAACGAAATATGCGAATGTCAGAAGGGCAGTCAGCAGGCCTGTTATCCAGTATCCCGAGTCGACGAAGATGATCAGGAGCCCGACCACTAGGCCGAGAATGATGTAGTCGATAAGGCGAGCGCCGAATCGAATACCCAGTCCACCGGCTTCGGCGCCAGAGGGCAGTCGGTTTCCTCCGCCGTACGCACCTTGGTCGTTGAACTGCGGAGGCGGCGGGAAGTTTCCGCCCTGGGGCGGCGGCGGGTATCCACCGGGAGGCGGGTAGTTGCCACCCTGAGGGGGCGGGTAGCTTCCGCCTTGCGGGGGGCCGGCGGGAGGGGGGTAACTTCCGGGAGGAGGTGTTCCCTGCTGGCCATATGGATCCTGGGGTGGGAATTGCTTCCCGCCTTCTGGATTCTGGTTGGGGTCGTACCCACCGGTTGTCATGTGTTCCCCTCAGTCGTAAATATCGCGCTCGAGTGTGACAGTGGATATGACCCTACTGGGATCAAAGAGCGATGTGGATGACATCTGCTCACTTGGATTCGGAGGTCACCTGTGGTTTAGGCTGCGTTGTATGACGAGTTCCGGGGGCAACAACGACGATTCTTCGAGCGATTACCAGGCAAAACCTGGGTACGGAGAATTTCCGAGCCTGCCTCCTGAGGGGTACGGCGTGTCCCCGTCCGAAACGCAGTCTTCACCTGAAGTTCCCGGATATACCACTCCCAACGAGCAGTACCCGGGTTATCCACCGCCGTCGTACAACCCGCCCGGTAATAACCCCCAGCCGGGCGGAATCGGTGAACCCAACCCGTACCTGCCGCCGCAGAATTTCGGACCGCAGAATCAATATCAGCAGAATCAATATCAGCAACCCGGACAATACGGACAGGCTCAATACGGACAGCCTCAGTACGGCCAACCTCCGAACCCGTACGGTCAACCGAATCAATTCGCGGGTGGGTACGCACCGCCGATGCAGCCGGTCGGCACCAATGGTCTCGCAATTGCATCGCTGGTTGTATCGCTTGCGGGTGGTTGCTTCTACAGTCTCGGCGGAATCGTCGGAATCATTCTGGGAATTGTCGCGCTCAATCAGATCAAGCAGACAGGTCAACAGGGGCGCGGGCTTGCGATAGCCGGAATTGCGGTCGGCGCGGCCTTCTTGGCAATTTTTGCCGTGATTCTCGTGGTCGCACTCATAGCGAGTGCATCGTCGTCGTACTGAAGTGTCGTCGTGCTGAAGTGGCGAGCGCTCACACGGGAGTGACGACGGACGACGCAGGAAGTGGCTTGCCGAAGTAATAGCCCTGGCCCATGTCGCAGCCGGCCCGCAAGACGTTGGCTGCGTGTTCCGCGGTTTCGACGCCCTCTGCGATCGAATCAAGCCCTAGCTTCCGAGCGATGTCGGCGATGGACTCCATGACCATGAAGGCGCGGTCTCCAGCACGACCCGCTGCGCTGACAGCCCAGGTCAAGGATTGGTCGATCTTGAGAATGTCGAGCGGCAATTCCGACAATGCGGAGAAGGACGCGAAGCCCGCCCCGAAATCATCCAGCGCGATTCGAATTCCCTCGTTGTGCAAGACGTGAAGAGTCTCGGCGGCATGCCGGCCTACGACGCCGAGTTCGGTGACTTCCACGATTATTCTGCTCAGTGGCGTTTGTGAACTGTCGAGCGCTCCGAGGATCTCGTGAGCGGCGTGCGGGGTAGCGAGTTGGCGAGGCGAAAAGTTGACCGCGACCATCATGTGCTCAGGCCACGACGCTGTTTGGGCACAAATCATTTCCAGAGCTTGTAGCCCGATGGGAATGATGAGCCCAGAGGATTCGGCGGAGCGCATGAAATCTTGAGGTTCGATCAACCCTCGCAGCGGATGGCGCCAACGCAAAAGAGCTTCATAGCTGATAATTGCTGACGAGTTCAGATTGACCTGGGGTTGATACAACACCTCGAATTGATGGTCGTCGAGTGCCTCGCGAAGCTCGCGGACCATGCGTATTCCTTTTCGTCCTGAGTCGCCCGTGCCGCACGTGCGTGTCAGCGTGGATGCTGCAAGTGGGTACTGTGGTCGGATTCCAGGTTCAGATCCCGGGCGTGGTTTTGCAGGAACAACTCGCCCTGAATTTCCTTCGCCAGTCTCGACCGTACTTCACTATTCGAGAATTGCCAACGAATAGCTATTGCGGACGGCTTTGTCATATCGGACAATCGTAGTTTTGTTCCGACGAGGCACCGATTGATACGTCACTTACTTCGCCGGGAAAATCCACGGGGTCCGGGGGATCTTGCGAGAGTCGAATCGATCCGCCAATTGGGGTGGTGTGACAACCTCGCCGGGTTCGGCGAGACCGATGCTCGACGCGATCATCGTCAGAACCTGCTCGGTACTGCGTCCGGCCTCGAGTTGATCTGCCAGAGTCACTGCGCCGTCGCGCTTCGCGAGTCGCTTGCCTTCACTGTTCAAGGCAAGAGGAACGTGGGCGTACGACGGTGGTTCGATGTCGAGCAGCTGGGCAAGGTATGCCTGACGCGGAGCCGAGGTCAGGAGGTCGTCGCCGCGAACCACCTGGTCGATGTTCTGTGCACCGTCGTCGACGACAACGGCAAGGTTGTAAGCGGGCACCCCGTCTCCGCGGAGCAGGACGACGTCGTCGACTGGTCCCGTCACCTCGCCGAACAGTTCGTCATGGACGGTGAACGAGTCGATGCCGGCCCGTAGCCTCAGCGCGGGAGATCGGCCACTTGCCGATTTCTCGGCGCGTTCGGCCTCCGAAAGGTTCCGACACGTGCCGGGGTAGGCGCCGTCTGGAGCATGGGGCGCTGACGGTGCCTGCAGGATCTCCTTGCGTGTGCAGAAGCAGGGATAGGTCAGGTCACGCTCGCGCAATTGGTCGATAGCCTTGTGGTACAAGGGAAGACGGTGTGACTGCAATACGACTGGGCCGTCCCACGTGAGGCCGAACCTGCGCAGATCGTCGAGTTGTCGTTCCATCGCGCCGGGGCGGACACGGTCGAGATCCTCTACCCGAATGAGGAAGTCGCGCCCGCTGGTGCGGGCGAAAAGCCAAGCCAAGAGGGCGGTTCGGAGGTTTCCCAGATGGAGATCGCCGGACGGACTCGGCGCGAAGCGTCCTGCTCCTTCCACGTCAGCTGGCGAGCCCGACGGAGGCGAGCGGGTTCTCGGCGTCGTGCAGGGTGAGGCGGATCTGGGTTTCCAAAGCGTGATCGAGGTACTGCGGCGGATACATGGCGGGGCTTCCGAGTGCGTCGAGTGCCAATCCATTGACGGTTGAAAGCAGAAGTGCCGCTCTGGTTTCCGCTTCCGGAGTTCCGATGCCGATCAGAACTGTCGAGATGCCGGTGCGGATTGTGAACAGGGTTGTCCGGCGGATTTCGGAGAGTGACTCACTGGTTGCGGCGCGCACGGCAAACGCGGCGAGCACATGCGCCTCACGCGTGCGTTGCTCGTCGAGGGGCAGGAGTTGCGAGAGCGCCTGGAACAGGGCGGTATGCGGGTCTGCGTCGGCGGACGATTCGGCCAGTCGCGTCAACAATCGATCGACGAGTGTTCGCAGTGCGAATGCGAACATCTCGTCCTTGGTCGAGAAATGATGTTGCACTGCGCCGATCGAGACACCCGCCCGTTTTGCGACCTCGCGAACGCTGGCATTTTCCAGTCCGGATTCCGCGGCGACATCGAACAATGCCGCCGCAAGCAGGTCTGGACTCGTGGAGGATTTTCGGCGTTCCGGCATACCGCGACATTACATGCGTATGGAAGTAATGCCCACGTCAGGGGTGCTTTTTCACGCCTTCCGGCCGAGGAAGGCAAGGAGTTTCGTCGCTTTGTCAGCGTTGTCCGGAACCTGTATTTCCGGGCCGCACACACCGCTCATGCGGATCGACTCGCCCAGGCCCGCGGCGATCTCCGACACCCACTCCACGTCCGCGTCTCGCATCGTCGTATCGGTGCCGGTTGCGGCCGCGAGGTCCCAACCGTGGATGACCAGATCGAAACACAAGAACCCCTCGACCGTGGCCCCGAGGTTGGTCCTGCCGAAGTGTCCGTCGTATTCCAGGGTGGACTTTGCCGGATCGTCCAGAATTTCCTGCATCGAATTGCGGACGGCCGCCCAGGCTGCCGACGGGTCATCGTCGACCGACGGACCGGGTGCCAATTCCAGGCCGACTACCTTGACCATGTCTCGTTCGCTGTCGAGCACGTGTCTCACCACGTCGCGGGCGGTCCAGCCCTCGCAGGGGGAATCGTCGTCCCAGCGGTCGGCGGGTACGGCGTCGATCCGGGCCGTGAATCCGGCAGCCAGATCCCGATAACGCTGGGCGGGGGAGATCTCTGTTGAAGTCATGACAACAATCCTTCACCGCCACAGCGCATCGTGATTGATTATTTCGGACATTCACTCGATCTCCGGGGCTTCCGCCCAGATGTCCATCGGTACGACCCCGGCACTCTTGCCCTCGTCGTCGAGAAGTCGGCCCACCCTCTTCATCGATCGCAGCACCACTGACCTGTTCAGCACCACCAGGCCCGGTGCCTCTTGTGCGAGTTGTACTTCGGTAATGGGAGTTTCGCGAAGGGAGTGTGCGGCGATCGCGAGCAGTGTGTTGGCGCGTCCACCGGATATCCGCATGCACACCCGCGTTCCCGGCACTCGCTCCACCAGGGCACGAATCGTCGACCGGTCCGTGGGATCGACATATCCCCACACCCAGGTCACGAGGGGCCAGCCGGACAGTGGCAGAGACACGTCGCAGCGGAACACGATCTGGTTGCGCGACGTCAATTCGGCAAGTCGCCGCCTGACCGTACTTTCGCTGAGGCCGGTACCGACCGTGAGCTCGGCAATCGACGATCGACCGTCCTCACCCAGTTTCAATATCAATTGGCGGTCGACAGCGTCGAACGTCTTCCCGTGATGGCGCTGATCCGTCGGCGCGTATTTGTATCGCACAGGCCGGTCTGTCATCGTCGCTCGCTGCGCGGCATCGAGTACCTGCAATTTCCAGTCGTCTCCGATCGCGAAGACCTCGGTGACGAGGTGTGCACGCGAACTGACGATCCCGGGTACCGACGCGAGCGACCGAAGCAGGAAGCGCGACAGGAAAGCCATGTCTCTGACCTCGACGAGAAGTGTCAAGTCGCCTGGGCCGCTCGTGTGTTCGACGCTCAGTACGTGCGGCCAGCGGGCAAGTCGTTCTGCAATCGTCAACGCGTTCGAAGTCGTGCAGTCGACTTCGACAAAAGCCAGACACGACTCCGGACGGCCATGGCCGGTTGCCCTGGCAGAGACCCAGGCGGTGCCGGAATCCTGTAACCGCTGCCAGCGGCGAGCCACGGTAACCGGATCCACTTTGAGCGCGTCGCCAACCGTGCGCCACGACGCTCGCGGGTCGAGTTGCAGGCAATTGATCAGGGCGAGGTCGACGTCGTCCAGTACGGCGGAATCCTGCGTTTCTTCGATCATGGTGCAAGTATCGTGCATCTTCATTGTGTCTGGGATCACTTCATTCATGCTCGAAGGGCAGAACGCGGTGGCGAGTGCCCACCGCGTTCATGCTGTGAAAGGAGAAACCAGATGTCATCGACCACGTTGCCCGCTGTTCCGACCGAGAGAAGCCTCGAGTGGGTGCAACGCCTCATCGGAATCGATACGACGAGTGCCGTGAGCAATCGACCGTTGATCGATCTCATTGCGGCGGAACTACGTCGCCATGGGGTCGAGCCGATACTTGTTGCTGATGACGAGGGAACGAAGCTCAACTTGTTGGCAACGTTCACGCCTCCTGACGGAAGTACTGCCGGCGGTGTGATGTTCTCCGGCCATACAGACGTAGTGCCAGTCGACGATCAAGACTGGAGTAGCGACCCTTTCACGCCCGACGTTCGCGACGGAAGCCTGTACGGACGTGGCACGTGCGACATGAAGTCGTTCATCGGGATCGTCGTCGCTGCGATCCCCGACATCGTTGCTCGGCCGCTGGCGAAGCCGATTCACTTTGCATTCTCCTACGACGAGGAAGTCGGCTGCATCGGTGCGGCCGGGTTGGTCGAGGAGGTTGTTTCCCGGAACCTGCGCCCTGATGTGTGCGTCGTCGGAGAGCCGTCGGAGATGCGGGTCATTCGCGCACACAAGTCGATGAACGTCATACGTGTTGATCTGCATGGTGTTTCGGCGCACTCGTCGCTCACTCCGCAAGGAGTCAACGCGATCGAATACGGCGCGGAGTTGATTCGATTCGTCAGAAGCGCGGCCGACGAGCTCCGTGCGTCCGGCCCGTACGACGACGCATTCGACGTGGCCTGGACGACGTGTTCGGTCAATCTCGTATCCGGCGGGATCGCAGTGAACACTGTCCCCGAGGATTGCTCCATCACTTTCGAATTCAGGAGCATCAGCTCAGCTGGCGCCGCAGATTTGCTCGAACGCTTTGCCGCCGAGGCGAATCGGATCGAAAACCTGATGCAGGAAGAAAACCCGTCAGCCTCCGTGACGATGCACGTGTCGGCCTCGGTTCCTCCCCTGGAGACGGATGCGAATGCTTCGGCGGCCGCACTGGTCGAACAATGGGGTGGTCGGGCCTCGGACGAAAAGGTCGCGTACGCCACCGAGGCCGGGATGTTCGCGACTATCGGTATCCCCACTGTCGTGTGTGGGCCGGGAAGCATCACTCAGGCGCATGCACCTGACGAGTACGTGACACTTGACCAATTGGCACAGTGCGAGCAGTTCGTTCGGAACGTCATCGCTCACGCCCGCGCCTGACCCACCCTGACCCCCTAAGGAAAACCATGTCCACGGCAACTACGCCAACCTCCGGAACAGTCACCCCGGAACGCCTGGCCGCTGCTCGCAAGGCGGTGATCAGCAGTTCGCTCGGCGCTGCGCTCGAATGGTTCGACGTCATCGTCTACGCATCATTCGCAGTGGTGATCGCCCATAATTTCTTTCCCGGCGGCGACAACACGCTCGGTTTGATACTGACGTTCGCGACGTTTGCGATCTCGTACGTCATCCGGCCGCTTGGCGGGATGGTTCTCGGTAGCTACGCCGATCGTCGCGGGCGCAAGAACGCCTTGACGTTGACGATGATGCTGATGATGATCGGCACGCTCATCATGGCCGTGGCGCCGACGACCTCGATGATCGGACCGTGGGCCGGCGTCGTCATCCTTGTTTCGCGTCTCATTCAAGGATTCTCCGCCGGCGGTGAATTCGGTACTGCTACAACCTTCCTCGTGGAGACTGCGCCACACAAGAAGGCGTTCTACTCTTCCTGGCAAGTTGCCAGCCAGGGTGCCTCGGTTTTCCTGGCATCGCTGTTCGGATACGTGCTCAACACCCACCTTTCGCATGAAGCGCTCTACTCGTGGGGCTGGCGCGTTCCGTTCTTCTTCGGCATCATCGTCGGGCCGGTCGGACTCTACATCCGTGCCAAGCTTGACGAAACGGACGATTTCAAGACGAGCGTTCCGGAAAGGGCTCCGCTGAAGACGACGCTGACCAGGCATCTCGGCCGGGTGCTGACCGGTGCCGCAGTAGTGGGCGTCGCGACTATCTCGATCTACCTCATCTTGTACATGCCGACGTTTGCCGTGAAGAACCTCGGAGTTTCCGCCTCGGCCGGCTATCTCGGCGGCATCGTCGCCGGACTGGTCACCTTGATCACCGTGCCGTTGATCGGGCATCTTGCAGACCGGGTCGGACCGGCGAGAGTTATGACCTGGGCCGCCGTTGCGGCAATCGTCTTGGCCTGGCCGCTCTTCAAATTGATGGTCGATCACCCGTCGACTCTGACCCTCGTCCTGGTTGTTTCGGTCCTGGGTGTCATCATGGCGTTTGCCTTCGGTCCCTTGCCCGCCCTGATGAGTTCGCTGTTCCCGGCAGAGATCCGGGCTACCGGAATGTCATTGTCGTACAACCTCGGAGTGACTTTGCTCGGCGGAATCGCGCCGTTGGTCTTGACCTGGTTGATCAGTACAACAGGCTCGCTCGACGCCCCCAGTTACTACTACATGACGGTCGCAGTTCTTTCCCTCGGTGGGCTGTGGTCGGCAAGGACGCTTTTCAGCCAGAAGTGACGGCGGGGGAGCGCGGTCGGGATTACGCGACCGCGTCTCCCTCCGCCAGCGCGACAACGGTATCCGACCCGTGCCAGTCGGGGGCTTGGGTGCGGAGTAGAGCCGCCGGGGTCAGCGACGAGATTCGGCGGCATTCACGGGTCAAGTGGGCCTGATCGCTGAATCCGCAGTGGGCGGCGGATTCAGCGAGTCCCAGCGCGGGTCGACTGCGAGCGAGCGCCATGAAGCGCTGGAGGCGCAGGATCGAGCGCAGCGTTGCCGGGCCGTATCCGAAGGCGTCGTTGCATCGACGTTGGAGTTGGCGCGAAGTCAGTGCCGCCGCGTCGGCGAGAGAGCTGACATTCCACGAATGTTCGGACAGTGCGGTGCGAACGTGGTTGATCACCGGATCGTGACGGAAACTCGAACTTACCCAACTCCGAACAGCGCTTTCGAGGATGGAGACCTGTTCGTGGTCTTCGGAATTTTCCAAGCGGTTCAACAGTATTCGTTCCGTGCGTGCGTCGGTTACATCGCTGAGATCGGCGCGAGAATCCCGAAGCTCGGACGCCGAGGTTCGCAACATCGGCGATGCCGATCCAGGGCGGAATCGAACACCCACGGAGCGTGTTCCGGGCGGAAGAGTGAATGACCATGCAGCGGTTTCGGGGCCACAGACGCGTATGCCGACGCCGCGTATCCACAGCACGTCCATGCAAGCATCGGGCACGAGGAGGTGTTCTCCTTCTGCGCACGCCGTCCAGCCACACACCAGGATGTCGGAGAGATCCGGGGCGACCGATTGTGGTGTGTACCAACCCATGACAAGAGCTTATCGAGCGGCACCGACACGAAGGCGACTTCAGTCGACCGGGCCGAAGCGGTATCCGAATCCCCTGATGGTTTTGATGTACTTCGGTTTCGCGGGATCGGATTCGAGTTTGGACCTCAGGCTGAGAATGGTTGCGTCGACCACACGCGTCCTTTCGTGGTCGGAACCCCACACGTTTCGGATCAGGTGATCACGTGAGTACACGCGCCCAGGCTCGGTCGACAGCTCCAGGAGCACCCGCCATTCGGTCCGGCTGAGGACCAGCAGCTTTCCGCCCATCGTCGCCGTCATCGCACGTCGATCGAGGAGCAGCTCACCGTGACGTTGGTGTTTGCCGGGGGCGGGATGTGCGGTTTCACGAAGGATTGCGGTGACCCGAAGATCGAGCGCGTGAGAATCGATCGGGTTCAGCACAAAGTCCGAGACAGTGCGATGTGGTGCTTCGTCGATGTCCTCGTAGGTATCCACCAGCATCATGATCGGCATCGAACTGCGCAAGCGGATCTGCCGTGCGATCTCGTAGCCGTCGATGTCCGGCAGAAGGAGATCGATCACGGCGATATCGAAACTGTCGGTGTCCAGGTCGTCGAGTAGGCGGCGCCCGGTGCGGACGAGCTGTATCTGGTGCCCGAAATGTATTAATTCGGTACCGAGTGTCTGGGCAAGCTCCGAACGGTCGGTAGCTGCAAGTATCAAGCTCATGTGAAATCCTCCCCCCGAAGGTGTTACTAGTCGTAACAGCTTGCATTCTGGCAGATCATCGACCGCGGGACCAGACATAGGGCGGCCGATCGGAAGTCGAGGGAACCGGGGGCGTTCGTCGCTAGACTTCTTTCATGGGCACTCTGTTCGCGTTGACGCTGCCAGGCTTGCTCGTGCTGCTGGTCCTGTTCGCTTTCGCCGAGACTCTCTGGAACCGGCTCACCGGCGGCCGGGCACTGCCGTGGACTCGGGGACGTACGACTCGTCCGGTCTCGGCCGCGGGCTTCGAAGAGGTTGCTGCCCTGTTTCAGGGGTCCAAGCATCATGAATTCGAACAGCGTCAGAGCGCATTGATGCATCGTGAGGACGGAACGGACGGTGACCCGCCGTGGGTGTCTGTCGATCCGGAAGCTAACAAGGTCGTTCTCCGTCGACGGAGTTGACAGTCGCGAACAGTCGTCTGGCTCAGGCCCAGTGGCCGGGGCGGGTCAGTGAATCGGGCAGCGTGGTAGCCGAATCGCCGATCGCCGCGTTGATCTGGAACTGAGTGAGAAAGATACTGCCGCGGAGTTTTGCGCCGCGAATGTCGGTGCCGCGTAAGTCTGCACCGATCAGATCGGCTCGATCGAGTTCGCAGTCGCGGAGGTCTGCACCGATCAGGTAACTCCCGCGAAAGTTGGCCCCACGTAGATCGGAACCACGAAGTTTGGCGCCGATGAGGTCTGCGCCGCGATGGTCGAGTTTTCGGCCCTTCTTGCCTGAGATCGGTGAGCGCACAAGGTTACTCGTCTGCAAGAGCAGTGTGTTGACTGCCGCTCGGTGTGCTGAGACGTCGACGGCTTGAATCTGCGAAGGCGTGCCGTTGGTCAGGCTTTCCGTCTCCGCGAGTGCAGCGTCGAGTTCCTTTCGTATCGAGTGGGTTTGCTTCAGCGAGCGGGCTTCGGCGAGATACCAGAGCAGTTCGTGCAACTGGCGTACGACAGGGAAGGTTTCGAACATGTCCGACGCGGTCTCCGGGGCATCACGCCAGCTGACGCCGTCGTAGGTCTGCTGTGAAACCTTCTGTCCCGCACCGAAACAGTCGTAGACGGTGCAACCGGTGAAGCCCTTCTTTCGCAATCCGGTGTGAATGCCGCAACGGAAATCCTGCTGCAGGTTCTTGCAGGGGTCGCCGGCATTCTTGTTGGTCGCGAAGTCGGAGGACTTGGAAAAGGGGAGTGCGACGCAGCACAGACCGAAGCAACTGCTGCAATCTGCGAGCAGATTGGTCTGGCCGGCAATCACGCGTACTCCCGATGGTTGGGTTGGACGGAAAGTCTGTCCTCGGGTTTGTGAGTCTGTCAAACGAAATTGCGTGGTTCGGCAGCAAGAAGTCCAGCGGCTCCGAGGTCGTATCCCGCGCAATTGCGGGGTACCAATCCGGCAGACGTGATTCTGGACCACGCTCGTGAAGTAGGTCGAAAATCGGGTGGACGGCCCAGCTCGCTGCAACCAATCGTCGTGCGGTACCCGGCGGCAGAACCAGTGCGCCGACGAAGACCACAAATGTTGCGGCCACTGCACTCCATTCGCGAGTGGGAATGGAAACGTCGATCGTGCGCCCAATCGCCACCTAGCCCATCTGCGACCTGGCGAAAATCACTCCCCATCCAGATCGAGGAGCGATACCCCCCGTGCCGTGAGCCGGAAGCGCAGCGGTCTCTTCGTAACCGTCTCAATGATCCCGGCATCGTCCAGGCGCTGAAGTCGCGGGCGGGCGAACTGGCTGGATCGACCCACCACCTCGACCAGGGTGTTCAACTTGATGGCGCGGTTCGCCTCGAAGCAGTGGGCCTGACCCAGGGTGAACAGGACTGCGCCGATGTGGTTGCTATCAACCGGCGGCGTCGACTCGCGATCGAGTCCCAAGTTCAGCGGAAATTCCTCATCCTCCACCAGAACGCGGATACGCGCCTCGAGTGTGTCGATCTTATGCCGCCTCTCGGAGAGGTCGAGCAGCAGTCGATGTTGCGCCTCGGCGATGATCTCCAGCATATCGATCAGGTAGGGCGTCAGATCTCCGCGGTTCAATGGATTCTCCGCGTCAGAGAATGCTTTGTAGTAACGATCCTTGTTGTCGGCGACGGTCGCCGACAATGCCAGGCTCGCATACGGAGCCAACACCTGTCGAAGGTCCAGCGCGAGAAGGTAGCGTCCGGTTCGGCCGTTGCCGTCGTAGAACGGGTGCGTGTACTCGAAGATGAAGTGCGCGACCACTGCCCTGATCAGTCGTGGAATCGAGTCGTCGCCCCCCTGGCTCAGCATGAGGGTCAGCGCGTCGTCGATCGCTGACTCGGGTACCACACCGGTGTGCACGACCTTGATTCCTGACGTGATCGATACTGGCCCTTGCCGGAACCGCTTCCCATCGGGGGCGTCCTCGTCGCGAATCTCGCCCCGAGTTACCGCGTCGTAGACGTCTCGGATGTCGTCGAGCGTCTGCGGACTCTCGGCCTGGTCGTTGCCGATATTGAGATAGAGCCGCACCATCTCGGCGAACCGCTTGTTCGCGAGGGGTTGCTCCGCCCACACCATCTCGATTGCCTCGCTGATCTCCTTCCGGGTTGAGCGGACCTGTTCGATCTCGTTCGTTGCCTGGATCTCGTCGATCACCATGCGATGCAGGTAGTGGGTGCGCGCGAGGGCCGGCAGCCCGTTCCACTCAGCCCGGATCTTCGGCTCGAAGCTCATGATCCGTTCGATCAGCGCTGCGACTTCGGGTGTCATCAGTGCGAACGTCGAGTGTTCGCCGATCAGTAGGTCCCAGTGGACGGCGGCGGGAGAATCGCGTCGCGCTCGCTCCTCAGCATCGGCACCAGCACGATCTCGTTGGTGAAAGATCGATTTCAACGTCCTGTACGCCATCTGGTCTCTCCCTGTATCCACGCTATATTGCCGCCTTGCTTTCCATGCCTATCTTATCCAGAATGGGATCTGGATAAATAAGACTTGCGGCGCGGGTGTCATTTCATGACCAACGCGGGCTGCAGGAGCAGATGTGGCCATAGCTTCCCGAATCGGGTTCGGGCCATCGGCGGCCACTCGAAATCACGCAGCAGCATTCCGATTCGGCGCGCTGCGGGATCGAAACCACCACGAGTCGGCAGACCGTCTGAGCTCGCAGAACATCGAGCTGAACCGAGACCCTGTTGCATTACTCGTTGCATGAGGACAGAAAAGAACCCCTGTGAACCGCTTCTCAGCAGTTCACAGGGGTTCCTTTGGCGGAGGATAGGGGATTTGAACCCCTGAGGGCGTTAACCCAACCCGCGTTCCAGGCGAGCGCCATAGGCCACTAGGCGAATCCTCCGTGGAGCAGCATACCCAATTGCGGGCGCGAAGCGTTAAACGGGTACCTGACCTGCGAAGAACCGGTGGAACTCGAGGTTTGCATCTCGGCCCCGGTAGGTGGTGTGCAGCGGCCGGAGAAAGCCGTCTACACTGTTCATTGGATCCCGCGCGGCGCGCATCCTGTGAACTCCCCCAGGGCCGGAAGGCAGCAAGGGTCAACGGGCTCTGCCGGGTGCGCGGGGTCCTCTATTTTTTCACATACCCGACCCCGCCTCGTCGGTGAAAGGCCGCTCCGGATGCCTATCCAAACCCAGATCGGGTTGATGAGCCATGAAGAACTCACCTCCGAGCATGAGAGCCAGAGCGCGAAGTACACGCAGCTCCAGGCGCAGAAGCTCGCACTCGATCTGACCCGCGGTAAGCCTTCCCCGGAACAACTCGACCTTTCCGCAGAGCTGCTGACGCTGCCCGGCGACGGTGATTTCCGTGACGGAAGCGGCACCGACTGCCGTAACTACGGCGGACTCACCGGTCTGCCGGAACTGCGCGCCATCTTCGGTGAGCTGCTGGGTATCCCCGTTGCGAACCTTCTCGCCGGCAACAACGCGAGCCTCGAGATCATGCACGACAACGTCGTGTTCTCACTGCTTCATGGCACACCGGATTCGGCCCGGCCGTGGGCACGCGAAGAGATCAAGTTTCTCTGCCCCGCGCCGGGCTACGACCGCCACTTCGCGATCACCGAGTCCCTCGGCATCGAGATGATCGCGGTGCCGATGAACCACGACGGCCCGGATGTCGTCAAGATCGCCGAACTTGTTGCGTCAGATCCGCAGATCAAGGGCATGTGGGCGGTTCCGGTTTACGCGAACCCCACGGGTGCCGTGTACTCCGAAGAAATTGTCCGTACGCTCGCGTCGATGCCGACGGCCGCGCCCGACTTCCGCCTGTACTGGGACAACGCGTACGCCGTACATCCGCTTGTCGGCGAGACTGCGCCTTCCTACGACATTCTCTCGATGGCAGCGGAGGCCGGACACCCCAACCGTCCGCTCGTGTTCGCGTCGACGTCCAAGATCACTTTCGCCGGCGCTGGTGTGAGCTTCTTCGGTAGCTCGGCGGAAAACCTTGCCTGGTACCAGAAGTTCCTGGGCAAGAAGAGCATCGGACCGGACAAGGTCAATCAGCTTCGCCACCTGCGTTTCTTCGGCAATGCCGACGGCGTTCGTGCGCACATGGAGAAGCATCGCGCGTTCCTCGCGCCCAAGTTCGAGCTCGTACTGCGGATCCTCGAGGATCGTCTCGGTGCATCGAAGGTCGCGTCTTGGACCGAGCCGAAGGGCGGATACTTCATCAGCCTCGACGTGGTCGACGGCACGGCCAAGCGGGTCATCGAACTGGCGAAGAACGCGGGTATCGCGCTCACCGCTGCCGGATCGGCTTTCCCGTACAGCACGGATCCGGACGACCGGAACATCCGGTTGGCCCCGAGCTTCCCGTCCACGGCTGAACTCGAAGTTGCCATGGACGGCGTGGCTACGTGTGTTCTGCTCGCAGCTACCGAATCGCGTCTCTCCGAGATCTGAGTTCTCGAAGCGGCGTGCCCGGTCGGTACTTTTCGGTCTTGTCTTGTACCGTTCGGAGCATCAATTCCCGACATAGGGTGTAAATCCCGGAGGTTGTAGTGACGGGCGCGATCAACGCTTCGGATGGGCCTTCTTTCGAGGCGCACACCGCGAACTCGGAGTCGGTCGTCGAAGCTGACATACCGCGACGCACCCTCCGTGTCGGTGTTCTCGGATTCTCTGTACTCGGTGTTCTGGCAGTCGCGTCCGTGCTGATGGTTCTTTTCGCCGTGCCGATGAATACGCGGTACTGGGGCATCTTCGAAAATTTCCTCGATCTCGACGTCTACCGCCACGGCGGCAGCGTTGTGGTTCAGGGCCTTCCGTTGTACGACGGGCCAGTCCTGGAAGGGATGATGTTCACGTACACCCCGTTTGCGGCTTTGCTGTTCACGGTGTGGGCGGTGCTCTCGTTCAAACAGGCGATTGTCGTGTGGACGGGTTTGAACATCGCTGCGCTGTTCGCAGTGATCGTGTTGTGCTGGAAGTATCTCGGTTATCGGCTCGACGTGAAGGCGTACGCCGTCAGTGCGTTGGCCACCACGATCTTTCTGTTCATGGAACCGATACGTACGACGCTCTGGCTCGGGCAGATCAACATCTTCCTGCTGCTCTTGATCGTGTGGGACCTCGGTCGGGACGAGAAGAGTCGGCTCCGAGGAATCGGGGCAGGCATCGCCGCCGGCGTGAAGCTCACTCCGGCCTTCTTCTGGGCGTACCTTTTCATCACTCGTCAATGGCGTGCGTTGGTGACGGCCGTCGTGACGTTCGCTGCGACCGTTGCGATCGGCTTCGTCGTGATCTACAACGATGCGTACAAGTACTGGACCGGCACTCTTGTCGACAGCGAACGCGTCGGACCGACGGACGCTCCGAGCAACCAGTCCGTGTCCGGTCTGATCGCTCAGCTCACTCACACTCCGACGCCGTCGCGGGTCCTGGTCCTAGTCTTCAGTGCGCTAGCGGTATGCCTCGGACTCGGTGCCGCGTGGATTGCTCACCGCCACGGCCAGAAATTGCTCGGCCTCACCATGACGGGGTTGACTGCGACCACTGTCTCGCCGTTCTCGTGGGGCCATCACTGGGTGTGGTTCGTCCCGCTGGTCGTCCTCGCCGCGCACTACGCGATGGTGTCGAAGAAGCGCTGGGCGTGGGTGGCGCCGTTCGTTTTCCTGCTCCCGGTCTTGAACTGGTCTCACACCTGGTGGGACCCGTCGGTCATTCCGGGTACGGATCGCTTCATCGGAATGGGCCTGTTCATGTTCGTGCCGCCCGAGTATCTGCGGATTCCGACCGTCGGCGTCTACCTCTGGGTCTTCACGCTTGCCGCGGTCTCGACGTTGGTTCTGTTCGGCTGGAAGAAGTGGAAGATTCCGGCCCCGGATGCGTCGGCGCCGGTCACAACTGCCGTCTGACGTGGCAGTATCGGACTCATGGCACTTCAACTGAACCTTGTCGGTGACCCCGAAGCTGATGCCCTCCTGGCCGAGGACCCGTTGGCGTTGTTGATCGGAATGCTTCTCGATCAACAGGTTCCGATGGAAACGGCCTTCCTCGGTCCGAAGAAGCTGGCGGATCGGCTCAGCGGTATCGACGTCAGGCGTATCGCCGACATGGACACCGACGAGTTCATCGCCGTCTGCGCCGAGCCTCCGGCTGTGCACCGATTCCCCAAGTCGATGGGCGAGCGTATCCAGCTCATGTGCCAGTTCATCGTCGAGAACTACGACGGCGACACCGCGGCGATCTGGACTTCGGGAAATCCCGACGGCAAGGAAGTACTGAAGCGGCTCAAAGCCCTACCCGGTTACGGGGATCAGAAAGCCCGGATCTTCCTGGCGTTGCTCGGAAAACAGATCGGCGTCGAGCCGAAAGGTTGGCGCCAAGCGGCCGGCGACTACGGGCTCGAAGGTTCGAGGCGCTCGATTGCAGACGTGGTCGACGAACAGTCTTTGCTCGAGGTCCGCGAGTTCAAGAAGGCCGCAAAGGCAGCAGCGAAGGCCGACAAGAAGTAAGCCGCTTTCAGGACTTCCGGGACCCGCTGGCACGCACTACTTTCATCAGGTCGCCTGCGGGGCCCTCGAGCTGACGCGGCGGGCGCCACACTGCACGCAGGGATCGGTCGAGTTCCAAGCCTTCGACGGCTACCACCCGAAGTTCTCCCTGCTTCACCTGGTCCTCGACGGCCAGCGTGCTCAGTACCGCCGGGCCGACGCCACCGAGCACGCTGGTTCGAATCGCGGCCGAACTACCCAGTTCCAACAACGGTGCACCGCGCTCGTATTCGTGTAACGCCAGGTCGAGAGTCGTTCTGGTTCCCGATCCGGGCTCGCGCACCAGCAGCGGCGTCGCTGCCAGTTCGGCGACGGTCAGCGGCTTTCGTCGACGCGCCCATGGATGATCCGGATGAACGACCACGACCAGCGAGTCACGCGCGACGGTGACGCTGGACAGGCTCTTCGGAACGGTCGGTGACTCGACGAATCCGAGGTCGCACATTCCCACCTCGACAGCCTCGAGGACGCGGGTCGAGTTGTAGACCTGAAGGTGGACGGTGACACCAGGATGTAGTGACCGAAAGATACCGAGCCAGGCCGGAATCAGATGTTCGGCGACGGTCATGCTGGCACACACGGTCAATTCCGCGGATCGTTCGGTCCGCATCCCTTCGGCGACGTCGAGAAGCTGCCTCGAGTTGGCGAGGACGCGGCGCGCCCAGTGGACGATGACGGTCCCCTGCGGAGTCAAAGTCGCCCCCGTCGACCTTCGGTGTATGAGTGGCATCCCGAGCTGCCGCTCGAGGGCTTTGACGGCGCGGCTGGCATTCGGCTGCGCAATGTTTGCTGAACGGCTTGCCGCACTGAGACTTCCGTGATCATCGATGCCGATGAGTAGCTCGAGAGTGGTGAGGTCGGGCCACCGTCTGGTCATGCAAACAGGCTATACCGAACTTCACGTTCATATCGATTTGATATGCCGTAATGGTAGAAATCGCCCTACCGGAGCGATGGTGGCTCAAGGACGCTGGATGAGTGAACCGTGATGTGAAGTCCGTGGCCGAGAAACCCGCAGTCGCCCCTTCGTCAGAAGTACGACGGTGGTCCAGTGTGGCTGCATTGGTGCCCGGAGTTGCGTTGTGCGCCTTGGGGGCCACGGTCGCGCTGATAGCCGGTCAGTTCACCTCCGCCGTGAGTCCGTTGCTGATTGCGATCGTGGCGGGTGCGGTGTTGGCGAATGCCGTCTCTTTGCCGGCGAAATTCCAACCTGGCCTGGCATTCTCGGCGAAACGGCTACTTCGGGTGGGTATCGCTCTGCTCGGGCTGCAATTGATGTTCTCCGACATCGTCGGTTTGGGCTGGGGAGTGATCGCCGTTGTGGTTGCGATTGTGTTCCTCGGTATCGCCGGGACCATGTATGCCGGAAAACTTCTCGGATTGAGTTGGTCGCAGAGAATTCTGATTGCCTGCGGCTTCTCGATCTGTGGTGCTGCCGCCGTGGCTGCTGCGGACGGTGTGGTGAATGCGCGAGAGGAAGAGTTGCTCACCGCTGTTGCGTTGGTGGTGATCTTCGGAACTCTGATGATTCCGACAATCCCACTGTTGGCCAACGCTTTCGGTATGAACGAGGTCGGTGCAGGCATGTGGGCCGGTGGGTCGATCCACGAAGTGGCGCAAGTGGTGGCTGCCGGCAGCGCTCTCGGCGCCACCGCGTTGGGTGTCGCGACCGTGGTGAAACTTGCGCGCATGTTGATGTTGGCGCCGGTCATGGCGTTTCTGAGTATCCGGCAACGCAGGATGGTCGACAGCACTGCCGCCAAGCGTCCCCCGCTGATTCCGTTGTTCGTCGTGGCATTCATCGGCTGCATGGGCTTGCGCTCCACGGGCATCTTGCCGGATGAGCTTCTGGGGCTGGCGAAGACGGTGCAGACGGCGCTGTTGGCCGCCGCGATGTTCGCACTCGGGCTGGGGGTGCGGTTGAGCGTCATTCGTGGAGTTGGCGCCCGGCCATTCGTGCTGGCCGCGATTTCCACTGTGTGGGTGGCAACGATCGCCTACGTCGGAGTCGTGCTGGTCAGCTGATCGAGCGCTGAGTCCGCCATGCGCTCGGGCTCATCGAGAACTGAGTGCGAAACCAGCGCGAGAAACTACCCTGCGTCGAAAACCCGAGGTGCACAGCCACTTCGGTCAACGAATAGCGAGGGTTGGAGACAAATCGTTCCGCGAGGGAGCTTCGAACCGAATTGAGAACGGCCGTGAACGTATCTCCGGATTCGGCGAGATGACGGTGCAGTGTCCGCCGGTCGAATCCGAGACTGCGTGCCACCTGCTCGACAGAGCAGCGGCCGGTCGGAAGCAGAACTTCGATCAATTCCTTGGTGCGGCTGAGGGTATCGGAGGTTTCCGAGGCGGGAAGCGAGTCGAGGAACTGGCGAGCGTACGGCCGGAGTAACTCGTCGGAAAGTTGGTTAGCCGCATCCAGGTCGGCGGCGAAGAAAACGATACCGGTGAACTCGTGATCGAATTCCACCGTCTCGCCGAGGATTCGCCGATGCGTGCTCGTGTCTTTCGGGGCATTGTGCGTGAATCCCACGCTGACCGGTTGCCATCGAGAACCCAGGAAACTCCGCAGGATCTGCAGTGTCGCGCCGACTGCGAGTTCGACGCTCTGTCTGGTGTCGACCGGTTCGCCGACCTCGAGCGAGATTCGCAGGGTGGCGAGTCCGTTGACCTCGTTCAATCGAATGCGTAATGACTCGTTGTACGTGTGCTCGTATCGCATCAATACGTCGAGTGCGCTCCTGACGTCTGGTTCTTCCCTGATGACCAAGCTGAGGGGGCCGAGATTGGACAGTCGACGCAGGCCGGCGAGTAGAAGCCCGAAGTCTTCGTGTCCGGACTCCGCTGCCGATCGCTCCAGGAGCGATGCGATGGAGGCGGCCGGTACCCATTGGTCGGGGTTCGCCAGGCTTGCCGGGCTCAGGCCGACACTTCTCATGAGGGCAACAGCGTCCACGTCCACTGTTCGGCACAGGTCGACGTATCGGTTCAGTGACGCGTAGCGGGCGAGTGGCTTCATAGTGCCCCCTTTACTCGATGTCCCGAAATGTTGTGTTGTGTGTCTCGTCAAGTTAAGCATGTGAGCCGGATCTCACATAGTTTTGTTCACATCAGTTCGGCACGACCACGAAGCCGAGCACCGACTTCTGGAAGTTGTTGCGTACGAATACAGCTCGACCGTAATCGAGTCGAGCCCGCCCACAGAATTGGAGAGCATTGATGGCAAACGCCATTCGGTTCCACGAGATCGGCACACCGTCCGTCATGAGTTGGGAAGAGATCGAGGTAGGACGACCGGGCGCCGGAGAGGTTCGGGTTCGTCATGAAGCGGTGGGGTTGAACTTCGCCGACACCTACTTTCGAAGTGGCCTCTATCCTGCGCAATTGCCTGCCGGGATGGGCGTCGAGGGCGCCGGTGTGGTCGAAGAGATCGGCGAGGGAGTAGTCGATTTTGCAGTGGGGGACCGTGTGACCTACACCGGCAGTCCGCTGGGTGCGTACGCCACCGAGCGGATCATGGCGTCGTCCGACCTGATCGCGCTACCCGACGGCATCGCCTTCGACACCGCGGCCGCCATGACCATGCGAGGACTGACTGCCGCCTACCTTCTACGTCGCATCTACCCATTGAAAGCGGGAGACACCGTGTTGCTACATGCTGCGGCGGGCGGGGTTGGACTGATCTTCACCCAGTGGGCAAAACTGTTGGGAATCAATGTGATCGGAACGGTGTCGAGCGACGAGAAGGCGAGCGTTGCCCGAGCTCACGGTTGCGATGAAGTCGTCATCTACACCCGCGAGGACGTCGTCGCGCGTGTCAAGGAGATCACCGGGGGCGTCGGCGTGCCGGTTGTCTACGACAGTATCGGGCATTCCACGTTCGACATCTCTCTCGATTGCCTTGCCAGGCGGGGGCTGCTGGTGTGCTTCGGAACGGCGTCCGGACCGACTCCGCCGATTCAGGCAATGCAGTTGGCAGTCAAGGGATCACTCTTCCTCACACGTCCGGCTCTCGCCGATTACATCGCGGATCCCGAAGAACGTGCCGAACTGGCGGGCGAACTGTTCTCACACGTCGAGTCCGGGCGAATCAAGATCGAGATCAACCAGCGGTACCCCCTCGAAGATGCGGTGCGTGCGCACCACGACATGGAGTCCGGTCGCAGTATCGGTTCCTCCGTCTTCTCCGTCTGAACCGAAACAGCACTTCCCAGAGGAATTGTCATGACCAACACCGCAACGCTCACAGAAAACCTTCCCTCGTCGAGGAATACGATCCGCGTCGAGAAATTGACCTGTTCGATCGGGGCAGAGTTGTCCGGGGTGGATCTCGGCGAGGTCGCGCGAGATGATGCACTCTTCGCCGAAATCAAGGCATTGTTGCTCGAACACAAGGTTCTGTTCTTTCGCGACCAGACCTTCTCCAAAGCCGAGCACGTAGAACTTGCCCAGCGATTCGGTGAACTCGAGGATCATCCGGCTCTGGGCAGCGACCCCGACCACCCGGGCCTGGTCCGCATCTACAAGGATCTGGACAGCCCGCCGGAGCATTTCGAGAATGCATATCACTGCGACGCCACCTGGCGCGTTAACCCGCCCATGGGATGTGTATTGCGTTGTGTGGAAACACCTCCTGTCGGCGGCGACACGATTTGGGTGAACATGGCACTCGCCTACGAGAATCTGCCGGCGCGGGTCAAGGAGCAGATCAAGGATCTGCGTGCCAGGCACAGTATCGAGTCGACCTTCGGCGCTCGGATGCCGATCGAACAGCGGCACCAGCTGAAGGAACGCTTTCCCGACGCCGAACATCCCGTGGTACGAACACATCCGGAGACCGGCGAGAAGATTCTCTTCGTCAATTCGTTCGCCACACACCTCGTGAACTATCACACGCCCGAGAACGTCCGCTATGGAATCGATTACGCCCCCGGCGCCGGGAATCTGCTCACTTACCTGGCGAGCCAGGCTCAGATTCCCGAGTACCAGGTTCGGTGGCGTTGGACCGAAAACAGCGTCGCGATCTGGGACAACCGTTCGACACAGCATTACGCGGTGCAGGACTACTGGCCCGCGGTTCGAAAGATGGAGCGCGCCGGAATCATCGGCGACGCACCGTTCTGATCTCTCTTCCCAGCCCCGAAGATAAATTCATTCACTCGATCGGAGTCACGCTATGCATTTCCACGACGATTCACTGTTCCCCGAAACCCAGGACAAGCTTGTCATCACCGTTGCTCCCTACGGACCGGAGTGGGAGCCGGACGATTTTGCAGAAGACCTCCCTCTGTCGATGGACGAGCACGTCCAGCAAGCCGTCGACTGTTTCAACGCCGGTGCCACAGTTCTCCACATCCACGTGCGTGAACTCGACGGCAAGGGCTCGAAGCGTCTGTCGAAGTTCAACGAGCTTCTCGGTCGCTTGCGTGAGGCCGTTCCCGAGATGATTCTGCAGGTCGGCGGGTCGATTTCGTTTGCCCCGGAGGGGGAAGGTGCCGATGCGAAGTGGTTGTCCGACGACGTGCGTCACATGCTGGCGGAATTGGAGCCGGCTCCCGATCAGGTGACGATCGCGATCAACACCAGCCAGATGAACATCATGGAACTGATGACCGACGACGACATCGCGGGTACGTCGATGCAGCGTCCGGAATTGGCCGATACGTATCGGGAAATGACTGTGCCCGCCGGTCCGGAGTGGGTGGCAGAGCACCTGCGCCGGTTGCAGGCCGCTGGAATCCAGCCGCATTTCCAGTTGTCCAGTATTCCGCAGCTCGAAACGGTGGAGCGGTTGATCCGACGCGGCATCTACACGGGTCCGGTCAACCTCACGTGGGTCGCAATCGGCGGCGGCTTCGACGGCCCCAACCCGTACAACATGATGAACTTCGTCCAGCGTGTTCCCGACGGTGCGTGCCTGACGCTGGAAACGCTGATGCGTAGCGTCCTGCCGGTGAACACGATGGCCATCGCGATGGGCTTGCACGCTCGTTGCGGCAACGAGGACACCATCTGGGGCCGCAAGGGCGAGAAGATGACGTCGGTGCAGCAGATCGAGCAGTTGGTGCGCATTGCAGGCGAATTGGGCCGCGAGGTGGCTACCGCGAAGGAAGCTCGGGACATCTACCGGATCGGCGAGACGTATGCCGACACCGACGAGACGTTGGCGAAGCTGGGTTACGCGCCCAACCGCCGTATCGGCCAGCTGGGATTCACGCAGCACGCCTGAGTTCACACCCTCTCGTACAACAGTTCCGGGGGTACGAACCGCGACGGTTCGTACCCCCGAATCCCCCCGTCTACCTCGAGTACTTCCTAGGAGAGTCATGGGACTGCAAGCTCCCGCCACGCCACGTGTGGACACCGCGCTCGGAATCGGCGGACGACGAAAGTTATACCCGTGGATCGTTTTCGCCCTGGCTTTCGGTCTTCTGCTCTCGGACTACATGTCGAGGCAGGTGCTCAGTGCAGTCTTCCCGATCCTGAAAGCGGACTGGGATCTCTCCGATTCGCACCTCGCCTCCCTGAGCAGCGTGGTGGCATTGATGGTCGGGCTGTTGACGTTCCCGTTGTCGCTGCTCGCGGACCGCTGGGGCCGCGTCAAGAGCTTGATCTTGATGGCGGTGTTGTGGAGTGTCGCGACGTTGCTGTGCGCAATCGCTCAGACCTACGAACAGATGTTGGGCGCCCGGTTCCTGGTCGGTGTCGGTGAAGCGGCGTACGGCAGCGTGGGTATCGCCGTGGTCCTCAGTGTGTTTGCGCCCCGCGTGCACGCAGCTCTTGCCGGTGCCTTCATGGCCGGTGGATCGTTCGGTTCGGTCATCGGTGTGGCAATCGGTGGGTTCATCGCAGTCCAGTTCAGTTGGCGGTGGTCTTTTGCCGCCATGGCGATCTTCGGTCTGATTCTGGTCGCGCTCTTCCGTGCCCTCGTCACCGAGAAGAAGCTCACCGCTTACGCCGTCGAGGCCGCGCCGGATGCCGCCGGGGAAGCGGTGAGACACGACGGTTTTCGTGCGCCGGTGTCCTCGCTGTTCACCAATCCCGCCGTGTTGTTCGCCTACATCGGTGGTGGTCTCCAGATGTTCACCGCCGCTGTACTTCTGGCGTGGTTGCCGAGCTTCTTCAATCGTTACTACGATTTGGCCCCGGACAAGGCCGGCGTCACGGCTTCCGTGTTCGTCCTCCTGGTCGGAAGCGGGATGGTGGTCTGCGGTTTCATCACAGATAGATTCAGCCGCGACGATTCGGCGCGAAAATGGACCACCGCCATTGTCTACTGCGCCATCTCGTTGGTGACGCTGAGCGTCGGGCTCCGGTTGGGCACGGGGACAGCACAACTCGTGTTGCTCGGTATCGGTGCATTCTTCTCCGCCGGTTCGTCGGGGCCGACGGCAGCGATGGTCGCGAACCTTACCCATCACTCGATTCGAGCGTCGGCCATGGGAACGCTCACCGTCGCCAACAACCTTCTCGGGCTGGCGCTCGGTCCCTTCGTTGTCGGCATCCTCGCCGATCACCTGGGTCTTCTCGGCGCTCTACAGCTTTCGCCCTTCGTCTATGTCGTCGCGGCCCTCGCGTTGGTAGCCGGCAAGCGTGCCTATCCCGCCGGGATGAGGCGGCTGGCGACGTTGCAGAATCGGCCCGAGATCCTCGGCGCCACTGAAGTAACAGACGTTCGGAGCTCATGATGAATGAATCAACTACGGTAGTAATGGTTCCCGGTCTGCGGGATCATGTCGAAGATCATTGGCAGACTCACCTCGCGCGCAGGCTCGACAACGTTCTGACGGTTCCTCCCCTCGAGACCGACAAGCTCAGCCGCGATGCGCGGGTTGCGGCATTGAACGAGGTGCTGACAAGTGTCTGCGGGCCGGTGGTCCTGGTCGGGCACAGCGCCGGAGTCATGACAGTTGCTCACTGGGCGAGGGCGAATCATCGAGAGGTTGCGGGCGCACTTCTGGTCACGCCGGCGGATCTCGAACTTCCGCTGCCCGAGTCTTATCCGTCTCTCGAAGATCTCGACCGACACGGGTGGCTACCGATACCGCGTCAGCGTCTGCCGTTTCCGAGCACGGTCGCGGCGAGTCGGAACGATCCGCTGGCCGGGTATCGCCGAGTTGTGGGTTTGGCTGAAGGATGGGGGAGTCGGTTGCTGGATCTGGGCGAGGTCGGACACCTCAATCCGGCGTCCGGATACGGGTATTGGCCGCGGGCGGAGTCATTGGTGCGGGAACTGCTCGAGTCGGTGTCGCGCGCTGCCTCGTCTCATGCCACGGATTCCGATGCGCAGGAGGAACACAGTCGTGCTTGATCTTGCTGCTCTGCTGGAAGACTCGGCCCGGCGGTACCCGGAACGGGATGCGCTGGTTCTCGGGGAAGCGAGGCTGACGTATGCGCAGTTCGACGCCTACGCGAATCGCATCGCCCATCTGCTCGTCTCGCGGGGTGTCGAGCCAGGTGACAAGGTGGCGTTGTCCTGCCCGAACGTTCTCGAGTTCCCGATCGTCTACTACGGCATTCTCAAGGCCGGCGGCGTCGTCGTTCCTCTGAACATTCTGCTCAAAGGGCGCGAAATCGCCTATCACCTGGCTGATTCGGAAGCAAAGCTGTACTTCTGTTTCGAGGGAAGTCCCGAATTGCCGATCGCTGAGTACGCCATCGCCGGGTTCGAGCAGAGCGAGACCTGTTCGGCCCTGATCGTGATCAGCGCCGAGTCGGGTGCACCGTCGTCGATCCTCGGAGTCGAGACTCTAGGCGAAGCACTGGCATCCGTGTCCGGCACGGAAACGCCTGCAGTCGCGGTTGTTCGTGAACCGACGGACACCGCGGTCATTCTCTACACCAGCGGCACGACCGGAAAGCCCAAGGGTGCCGAACTCACTCACTGCAACATGGTCTTGAATGCACTGTCGACCAACCGGTTGTTCGAGAGCGTTCCGTCCATGCATGAGCGTTATCTCCTGACTTTGCCGTTGTTCCACTCGTTCGGCCAGACAGTGACCATGAATGCGGGAATCTGCGTCGGTGCCACCTTGGTGTTGATGCCGCGCTTCGATGCGACCGCGGCACTCGAGATCATGGAACGCGAAAAGATCTCGGTCTTCGCGGGCGTCCCGACCATGTATTGGGGACTGCTCGGCGTGCTGGAGGAGGTAGTGAAATCCGGGGTGGATATCGAGACCGTTGCACAGAACATGCGGTGCGCGATCTCCGGTGGCGCAGCGCTTCCCGTGGAAATATTGACACAGTTCAGGGAACGCTTCGGTGTTCAGATCCTCGAAGGGTACGGGTTGTCCGAGACCTCTCCGCTGGCCTTGTTCAGTGACCCGGAGAGCGACCCCCGGCCCGGTTCGATCGGCGTGCCGATCTGGGGCGTCGAAGCGCGGCTTGTCGACGACTCTTGGCACACGATCGCCGGCCCCGATGAAGTGGGAGAGTTGGCCATTCGCGGGCACAACGTCATGAAGGGCTATTTCAACCGACCAGAGGCGACGGCGGAAGTCATGTGCGACGGATGGTTTCGCACCGGGGATTTGGCACGGGTCGATACCGACGGAAATTACTACATCGTCGATCGCGCGAAGGACATGATCGTGCGGGGCGGATTCAACGTCTACCCACGCGAAATCGAAGAGGTTCTGCTCACTCACCCAGCCGTCTCACTCGTCGCTGTCGTCGGGGTGCCGGACACGAGCCTCGGCGAAGAAGTTGTCGCCTACGTGATCCTAGAGCCGAGTGAAGAGATCTCCGAATCGGATCTCGTGGAATGGTCGCGGGAACAGATGGCCGCCTACAAATATCCGCGCCGCATCGAGTTCGTGCCGTCGCTGCCGATGACGGCAACCGGAAAGATTCTCAAACGTGAACTGAATCAAGCATTTTCGATGGTCTGAGGAGATCGATGACTGACGTTCGAGCAAGTGAAGCTTTTCCCGTGACCCAGGCCATGAAGGATTCGGGTGGCTGGAATCCGTTGTGGGACGGACTTTCGGAGCTGGATCCCGAGTGGACCGAGCTGTACATGAAGACAGCAATGCAGCCCTGGAACAGTGGGGTGCTGTCACCTCAGGTGATCCAGTTGCTGTGCATAGCCGTCGATGCGGCGAGCACACACATGTACGCACCCGGCGTACGACGCCATATTCGCGCCGCGCTCGACATGGGAGTGACCCCGAAGGAGATTCTCGAGGTGCTGAAACTGACCACCGTCGTCGGGATTCATTCCTGCAATGTCGGCGTTCCGATCCTGATGGAGGAAATAGCAAACCGGTGAGGGCGGTCAGTCCCGCTCGCGGTTCTCCCGTTCCTCCCGCTGACGCTGGAGGAACGGGCTCGGGTTCTGTCCGCCGATCGGACCGTGGCCGAGGACTCCGTGCTCGTAGGCCGACTCCGCGTGCAGGGCAACGTCGATTCCGCGGGCCTCGTCTTCACGCGAAATGCGGAAGCCGAAGGTCTTGTCGATGAGCTTTCCGAGACCGTAGGTCACACCGAAGGCATAGAGCGCGACCACGACGACGCCGACGAACTGCTTGCCCAACTGCGCGAATCCACCGCCGAAGAACAAACCTTCCGGACCGCCCGTCATCACGGCCGTCGCGAGGAGTCCGATCAGCAACGAGCCGACGATTCCACCGACGAGGTGCACGCCGACGACGTCGAGGGAGTCGTCGTAGCCGAGCTTGTGCTTCCATCCCACGGCGTACGAGCAGACGATGCCGGCGATCAGACCGATGACGAGCGCACCGAACATGTTCACCGTTCCGCACGACGGGGTGATCGCGACCAGACCGGCGACGACGCCCGAAGCTGCGCCGAACGTCGTGGGGTGTCCGTCACGATTCTGCTCGACGAACAGCCAGCCGAGTAGTCCGGTGCAACCGGCGACGAGTGTGTTGAGGAAGATCTGCGAGGCCATACCGTCGGCCGCAAGGGCCGAGCCGGCGTTGAATCCGAACCAACCGAACCAGAGCAGGCCTACGCCGAGCAGGACGAACGGCAGATTGTGCGGACGCATCGACTCGGCCTTGAAACCCATCCGCTGGCCGAGGACCAGTGCCAATGCCAGACCCGACGCTCCGGACACGATTTCGACCACGAGGCCACCGGCGTAGTCGAGTGCGCCCATCTGGGCGAGCCATCCCTGCGGATTCCACACCCAGTGAGCGACGGGGACATAGACGAGCAAGGACCAGATGGGGACGAAGATCATCCAGGCGGAGAACTTCGCGCGGTCGGCGATCGCACCACTGATGAGTGCTGCAGTAAGGATTGCGAACGTCAATTGAAAGGTTGCGAACAACACTTCCGGGACATTCCCGTGCACGGTCGACGGGTCGATGCCCGCCATGCCGATGTGCTCGAGTCCGCCGATGATGCCACCGTGATCGTCGCCGAACACGAGGCTGTAGCCCACGAACAACCACGCAACCGTGACGAGTGCGATCGAGACGAAACTCATCATGATCATGTTGAGTACGCCCGTCGAGCGGACCATGCCGCCGTAGAACAGTGCGAGTCCTGGCGTCATCAGAAGTACGAGTGCAGTACTGACGAGCAACCAGGCAGTTGCTCCGGCATCGATGGTGGCGGGCACAGTTTTCTCCTCACGCACGCGGACCAGCCCGCGTGCACGGAACCCACGATGAGTGCGTGCGGTTTCCTCCGCACTGCGATTGTGTTGCGAACATGTTTCGGGAGAAGTCGGCGTTGCACCCGCACCGGACCACCTGTCGTGGGTCGCCGGTAGTCTTTGCGCGTGGCCCTGTACCGGAAGTATCGACCCGCGTCCTTCGCCGAGGTGGTGGGGCAGGAGCATGTCACCGCACCGCTCAGCACGGCCCTCGACACCGGACGCATCAACCATGCCTACCTGTTTTCCGGCCCGCGCGGCTGCGGAAAGACGTCGTCGGCGCGAATCCTGGCGCGTTCGCTGAACTGTGAGCAGGGACCGACGTCGACGCCGTGCGACGTGTGCGACTCGTGCGTTTCGCTGGGCCCGGGCGGCACAGGCAACCTGGATGTGACGGAACTCGACGCCGCAAGTCACGGTGGCGTCGACGACACCCGAGAACTTCGAGACAAGGCGTTCCACGCACCCGCTGCTTCTCGCTACCGCGTCTTCATCATCGACGAGGCACACATGGTGACGGCGGCGGGTTTCAATGCGCTGCTCAAGATCGTCGAAGAGCCGCCGGAACACCTCATCTTCATCTTTGCGACGACGGAACCGGAAAAGGTTCTCCCGACCATCCGTTCGCGTACACACCATTACCCGTTCCGCCTGTTGGCGCCGTCGACCATGCGCGGACTCCTGGAAAAGATCTGCGCCCAGGAGGGCGTACCGGTCGAGCCTGCGGTGTATCCACTGGTCATCAAGGCCGGTGGCGGTTCCCCTCGTGACTCGTTGAGTGTCCTCGATCAGCTGCTCGCGGGCGCAGGAGAAGAAGGTGTCACGTATCCGCGCGCTCTCTCTCTTCTCGGAGTCACCGACGTCGCGCTCATCGACGAAGCAGTAGACGCCCTGTCTGCCAGTGACGGGGCCGCGTTGTTCGGCACTGTCGATCGCGTGATGGACGCCGGTCACGATCCACGCCGATTCGCGCTCGATCTTCTCGAGCGCCTGCGTGATCTCATCCTGATGCAGGCTGTTTCCGATGCCAGCGAACGAGGATTGGTCGACGCTCCGGAAGCGGAGCTGGTCACGATGCGTGAGCAGATTCAACGAGTCGGCCCGGCCACGCTCACCCGCTTCGCCGAGACTGTCCATGCCGGGCTCAGCGAAATGCGTGGTGCGACGGCGCCGCGGCTACTGCTCGAAGTGATGTGCGCGCGAATGCTGCTGCCGTCGGCCTCCGACACCGAGTCAGCTGTATTGCAGCGGCTGGAGCGCCTGGAACAAGGTATTCCGGCTGCCGGAGTCGCGGCTGCTCCTCGCGCGGCAGCAACGCCGGCACCCACCGTGCCGCCGCTCGAACCGGAGATTGCTTCCAAGTTCCAACGGCCCTCTCAACGCAAGGCCGAGCCTGAGGCACGGCCGGAACCAGCCGCGCCTGCTCCAGCTGCGGCGCCGCCGGTTGTGGAGGCTCCTGTCGTCGAACCTCCGGTAGCGGCAGTTCCCGTCGTCGAGACTCCCACTGTCGAGATCGTGGAACCGCCGGTTGCCGAAGCTCCGGTGGTTGAAGCTCCGGTTGCCGAAGCTCCAATAGCTGAAGCTCCTGTGGTTGAACCACCGGTTACTGCTCCTGTCGAGGCGGAAGAGCTGATCGGGCTTGCCGAGCCGGAACCCGACTACGAGCCCGAGCCCGAGCCCGAGTTCGACGAGCCGGCGGTTGCCGAAGCTGCGCCGGTCTCGGCAGGCCCCACAGTCGAGACTCTCCGTGAATCGTGGAACACCTTGCGCAACAAGGTCGGTGAACGAAACAAGGTTCTTCCGGCCATGCTGTCCGCTGCGACGGTTCACGACGTGCGTGGACATGTCGTTGTCATCGCTCACGGCTCACCGGTCCTGGGTGCTCGTGTGACGCAACCGCACAACGCGGCGGTCATTTGCGAGGTCCTTGCCGAAATGTTCGGTGGCACTTGGCAGGTCGAGTATCAAGAAGGTGCGCCTACAGCGCCGACAGTATCGAGCGCAACCAAGGCGACGGAAGCTCCGAGCCGCCCTGCCGCTGCGCCCCGCTTCTCTCGCCCCAGTCAGGAGCGCGCAGCGCAGCAGCCCAAGGCCCCGCAGCCCCAGCGCGGAGATTCGGACGACATTCCGCCGCCCGAGGCCCCCGACTATCCGGAAGACCCTGGACCGGCCCCTGCTCCTGAGGTCGACTACGAGGCAACTCCTCCGCCTGCAACGCCGGAGGACGAGGACGAGATGTTTGCGGAGGCGGCGGAGCCCGCTGATCCGACTGCCAGACGTGATCCCGAGGATGTTGCAAAGGAACTCCTCAAGGACGTCCTCGGAGCTCGCCGCCTCGAAAGCTGAGTTGCCGTCTCGGTCCGTGTGCGTGAAACAGCTGTCGGAATCCAGCTGCACCACTGTGTGATCGAATTGTTATAAGTGCCGTTCCCTTTGTGCGCGCGCGTCTCGAAAGCGCGCCGGCTCGGCCTCGCAAAGCTGAATTGTATGTGGCTGGTTTGCTGGCACATTCGTTCGCTCAGTTCCGGTGTAACGAAACGTCGATTCGGACGATGGTCGCCGGAGAATATCTGGAATTTCTCGTTGTCTGATGGGCATTCGAGTGCTGCTGTTAAATTTCGGTGTGTCACGAATGTTCAGATTGATAGTTGTCGGATGTTTGATTTGCGGGGATCGACCAATTTGGGACATTCGGCGAATTGGCCACATATTCGGCATTGCGGCATTTCGGTGCATATTCAACTGAATATTTGCCGATCGCGAGAAAATGGCGGCGGTGAAACCGGGATCCGGTACGGATGTTCAAGCAGGAGCATGACCGGTTGCGAAGCAAATAAGTAACTCCGAGTTACAGCTAACGCTCGATTGCTGTCAAATTGCTGAAACACGTTCATTGCGCCGAACAACCCTTGTTATTTGTTTATGCCTTGAGGTGAATCTGCGTTTTACACACCGATGAGGGCGTGGTTAGTCTTCGGTCGATTGAGTCTCCCGTGGATGCGCGCGAAAATAGGAAGTGTAAGATGACTGAAGATTCAACTAATCCTGCGATTGCGATAGTCGGGATGAGCATGTGGTCCCCCGGTGCACATGATCTGCAAGGATTTTGGGAGAACGTCCTCGCGCGTCGGATGCAATTCCGAAAGTTTCCGGAGTCACGGATGTCCCTCGACGACTACTGGAGCGCGAGCCCTGACGACGTCGACAAGACATACGCCGATCGCGGCGCGTTCATGGATGGTTTCGAATTCGACTGGGTCGGTCGCCGGATACCGGAGCGGACCTTCAAGTCGACAGATCTCACACACTGGTTGGCTCTGGAAACAGCACTCGGGGCTTTGACCGACGCGGGCTACAGCCGAGGATCGGTACCCACTGGACGCAGCGCCGCAATCGTCGGCAACTCCCTCACCGGTGAAGAATCCCGGATGTGGTCGATGCGTTTGCGTTGGCCTTACGTCAAGCGCGCACTCGCTGTCGCAGCCGAAGCGCGCCAGTTGGACAGTTCCGTCGCCGATGCTCTCGCCGAGACGATGGAAGAGGTCTACAAGGGCCCATTGGTGGAGCCGAGTGAAGACACTCTCGCCGGCATGTTGTCGAATACGATTGCCGGCCGGATCTGCAATTATCTCGACTTCAACGGCGGCGGGTACGTCGTGGACGGTGCGTGCGCGTCCGGAATGCTCGCGGTGGCGACTGCAGCCGAAAAGCTGGCGTCCGGCGCGGCCGACTTCGTCTTGGCAGGGGGAGTCGACGTCAGCTTGGATCCTTTGGAACTGGTGGGATTCGCCCGTTTGGGTGCACTGACCCGTGGCGACATGAACGTGTACGACGCAAGCCGAAGCGGATTCATCCCGGGTGAAGGTTGCGGATTCGTGGCCTTGAAACGACTCGAGGACGCCAGGGCGGACGGCGACTACGTGTACGCGACGATTCGCGGCTGGGGCATCTCCACCGATGGCAAGGGTGGAATCACCAAGCCCCGCGCCGAAACTCAGGCCGAGATGATCCGTCGCGCATACTCGCGAGCGGGATTCGCGGCCAGCGAGGTTGCCTTCGTCGAAGGACACGGAACTGGTACTCCCGTCGGAGACCCCGTCGAACTGGCCGGCGTCCAGCAGGCCGCTCAGACGGACGGGCCCGTCGAGGCTCGTAGCATCGGCATGACGTCACTGAAGTCGTTGATCGGGCACACGAAGGCGGCGTCGGGCATCCTTGCGCTGATCAAGGCGACCATGGCCGTCAATCAACGAATCCTTCCGCCGCTCGCCGGTTGCACCGACCCGAACCCGGCGTTCGGAACCGAAGCGCCGGCACTCTTTCCGCTCGTCAACGGTGAGATCAGAGATCCGTCCGAGAAGATGCGTGCCGGTGCGCAAGCCATGGGTTTCGGCGGTATCAACTGCCACGTCGCGATCGAATCGGCTGATGCACCATCCAGCAAGCTGACACCCTCGCAAGACGTCCGCACGATGATGGCGTCGTATCAGGACACCGAGGTTTTCGTACTTTCTGCAGATTCTGCGATGGACTTGGCGACCCGAGCGCGGGATGTTGCAGATCTGGCGGTTCCGTTGAGTGTTGCCGAGCTGCTGGACTTTTCGGCGAAGCTCTCTCGCGTGATCTCGCCGACCGCGCCCTTCCGTGCTGCAGTGGTGGCCGGACGTCCCGCGCAGTTGGCCGAACGCATGCGTCAGCTTGCCGTGATCTGCGAGAACTCCGCTCCTGCATCCGGCCAGGTGAAGGTCGTGAGCAACGAGATCTCGATCTCGAACGCCGTCCACCATGACATCGGATTCCTGTTCCCGGGACAGGGATCCCAACAACTCGAGATGGCGCGCGTGCTGATCGAGCGCTTCGAGTGGGCACGCGAACTGGCGACCCAGGCGGACGGCTGGTTGGAGGGAGTTGGAGCGGAGGCGATCACGCCTCGAATTCTGCGGAACCCGGTCAAGAGCGCTGACGCTGCGGAATTGGCGAAGTGGAAGCGGGATCTCGCCCAGACGCAGTTCACCCAGCCTGCCGTCGCTTTGGCTTCGCTGCTCTGGTTCGAGTACCTCCGCCGATTGGGTGTCACACCCAGTGCTGTCGCCGGCCACAGTCTCGGCGAGTTGACCGCGCTCTACGCGGCAGGAGCTTACGACCAGAAGACGCTGATCACCTTGGCTGCGGCGAAGGGTGCGGCCATGGCTGTCAGTGGTGGTGGAAACGGCGCGATGGCGAGCCTGACCTGCGACCGATCGACGGCTGAGGCGATCATCGCGGAAACAAAGGGTTACGCGACCGTCGCGAATCTGAATACGCCTACACAGACCGTGGTTTCGGGCACCAAAGACGCGGTCGACGATGTGGTTGCCATCGCGAAGACGCGCGGAGTGTCGGCTCAGGCGCTTGCCGTGTCGAATGCTTTCCACTCCGAGATGATGAACGAGGCCGAGCGGGAGCTGAAGTCCACTGCGCCCGTTGACGAGCAAGTCGATTCGCTGACTTGCCCCGTGTATTCCTGCGTCGAAGGGAAACGCGTACAGACGCCACTGGCACTTCGCGAATTGGTCACCAAACAGGTTGTCTCACCGGTCGACTGGGTCAAGACGGTAAGTGGAATCTCGCAGGACGTGGACCTGCTCGTCGAGGTCGGACCCGGCCGTGTGCTGACCGGGCTCACCAAGGCGATCAATGGGACCGACGGCGTGCGCTGCTTCCCCGTTGCGTCCAAGTCCGGACGCGACGAGGACTTCAATGTCGCACTGGCCGCGATGTACGTCCACGGCGCTCAGGTCCGATGGAACGAACTTTTCGACGGCCGGTTCGTGCGCGAATTCGTTCCTGCCGATCAGAAGGTGTTCATCGAGAACCTGGCCGAGGCGAAGCTGACGGTTACCTCTGCTCCCGAACCGCTCGCACTTGGTACGTCCGGCGGGGATCCGGCTGCGGCGCTGGCCGATTACCTGAGCCGACGCGGGACCTTCCTCGTCGACGTGATTCGTGCTGATGTAGGCAGTGGAGCGACTTCTCCGTCTTCTCCATCTGCTCCGACTTCGCGGGCAGTCACCAACGGCCACGAATCCGTGGCAGCGAAAGCTCCTTCGCCGGTTTCGGCTCCGGTAGTCGAAGAGCCGGCTGACGCGGGCGCTGGGTCCGTGGAAAGTGAGCTGATCAGGATCCTCGCCGATACGACGGGATTCCCCGCCGAGTCGATCACGACGGATCTGCGTCTGCTCGATGATCTGAATCTCGACTCGATCAGTGCGGCAGAGGCTATTTCGAAGGTTGCGCATCAGTTCGAGGTTGTCGACCTCGACCCTGCCGAGTTGGCCAATGCCACGATCGGAGAAGCAGCATCGCTGATCCTTGCGGCATCACCGAATTCCGGTTCTGCCGTTCCAGCAGCGAGTTCGGTGCAGTCGGACGTGTCGCGAATACTGCTCGAGGTAATCGCGGAGGACACCGGATTTCCGGTGGAGTCTCTCGATGTGGATCTCCACCTGCTCGACGACCTGAACATGGACTCGATCAAGGCTGCCGATGCGATAGCAACTGTGGCAACGCGATTGGGTGTTCAGGGTGATCTGGATCCGGCCGAACTCGTCAACGTCAGCCTGGGTGAACTCATCGAAGTGCTCGATCGATCCGCGAAAGAGAAGTCGGGGCAGCAGCAGCCGGTTGCGCGGGCGCTGCCGGTGAAGGCAAAGGGTCTATCAGCCGACAGCTTCACCTGGGTTCGCGATTACACCCTGGAAAAGGTTCGGAGCGAGACAGCGTTGCACGGAGTCCGAGACCTCACGGACACGACGTTTGTCGTCATCGGTGACGACGCCGGTTTGGTCGGAAGGTTGGAATCCGAACTGCGAGGGCGTGGTGCTCAGGTCGACATTCGCACATTCTCCGACGGCGCTCCTGCGAATGCACAGCACGTGGTTGCCGTAATGCCGCGTGTGACCGATGATTCCGTCACCGAAATCGGCTTGCGCCGTGGGATCGAACACATGTACAAGATGGTTCCGGCGCAGCAAAGTGGAGGCGCACGAACCACATTGGCAGTGATTCAGTTCACCGATGTCGAGTTGGGCAATCCGGCGCCGGTATCGAGTGCGGCGGCTTTTGCCGCTTCGGTGCATCACGAGCGCCCCGAACTGGATGTCCGCGTCATAGGATTCGACGGCTCGACTGCGGACGCGGTGGTGGCAACCACCGTCGTCTCCGAGTTGGATTCGGTTGCATCCTATGTGTTCGCGACTTACGACACCGAGATGGGACGCACGGCACTGCAACCGCGGGTTCTCGCCTCGAGCGACTACACCGTCCGCGAGAGCGGGTTGGGAAGTTCGGATGTAGTGGTCGTGACCGGTGGCGCGAAAGGCATCATGGCGCAATGCGCTCTGGCTCTCGGCCGAAAGACAGGCGCCGAAATAGTGCTGATCGGAAGCTCTCAGCGACAAGCGGGTGACGAAATCGCTTCCACTCTTGCAGACTTCACGTCTGCCGGTTTGAGCGCTCACTACTATCGCTGCAACGTCACGGATGCTGCGGCGGTGGCCGGCGTCGTCGCCCAGATCGAGGTCGAGGTTGGGCCGATCACCGGGTTTGTCCACGGTGCGGGGGCGAATGTTCCGCGGCGGTTCGAGAGAGTCGACAGCGCTGCGGCTTTCAAGGAGGTTGCACCTAAGGTCCTGGGCGCAGCCAACTTCGTCGAAGCGCTCGCTGATCGCGACTTGAAGCTGTTCGTGGGCTTCTCCTCCATCATCGGATTCACAGGTATGCCCGGAAACAGCTGGTATGCATACGGAAACGAGCTTCTCGACGAAATGGTGATGCGGTATGCCGCCGGGCACCCGAAGACTCGGACGTTCTCGCTCGCGTACAGCGTGTGGGGGGAGACAGGCATGGGCGCCCGCATGGGCAGTGTCAACCACCTCGCGAAGATGGGTGTCATGCCGATTTCCACGGCTGCGGGAGTGGATCATTTCCTTCGCCTGGTCGACAGCGGACCCGAGGCGAGTCGTATCGTCGTGACCAGTCGACTCGGCGGTCTGGACACCTGGGCGCCGGCAGCACCGGCTCTGCCGGCGGTGTCGCGGTACATCGACCAAGTGGTGACCTTCGAGCCGCAGGTAGAACTGGTTACCCGGACGACGTTGTCCACCTCGGCAGATCCTTTTGTCCTCGACCATGTCTGGAAAGGATCGGCGCTGCTTCCGACGGTGTTCGGACTCGAGGCGATGTCGCAGGCGGCGGCCTATGTCACCGGACGCGTGACTCTGGGCCGCGTCCGCATCGACGACATCAAGCTGGATCGACCGATCGTCGTCGACACGGTCGAGGGCACCAGAGTCGAGATCAAGGCAAGCGTCGTGGAGCAGGATCGTGATGCTGCAGGAACGCGGGTGCATGTCACGATCGGCACCGAACGGACCGGGTACGGACGGCCCCATTTCTCGGCCGACTTCATCTTCGGGCTGGACGAAACACTGCCGGAGTTCGAGAAGGAGTTGCCGCGACCGGTGCTCGACATCGATCCGTTGGACGATCTCTACTCGTGGTTGCTGTTCCATGAGGGAGATTTCCGCCGACTCGAAGAGATCTCGAGCCTCGATTCCGAGCACATCCTCTTCAGCGCTATTTCGCGAGCCGACCGTAGGCAGCACCTCCTCGGTGATCCCTACTTCCTCGATTCCCTGCTCCAATCGGGCCAGATCATGGTTCCGCGGGAGATCTGCCTTCCGGTCAACATTGCGCGAATCGACATGTACGACGGACGATTCGAGGCTCGTTCGTTCACCGCGTACGCCTACGACAAGGTGCAGACAGAGACCCACATGCAAGCCGACGTGGCGGTGGTGAAGGACGGACGAGTGGTGATGCAGCTCGAGGGATATCGCTCCCAGATTCTCTCCCACGACGAAAGCCGTCCTACGGCTGAGGAAATCGCGAATCCGACTGCGCGCGACGCACAGATCATTCTCGACAAGCTCGCGCAACACAGCCGGGCGTTGGGAGTGAAGAGCCCGCGGGTTGTGGTCGCGCATACCCCGGGGATTCACGAGTTGACCAAGTCGGAACGCCACGAGCAGGAGAAACCGATCGCCGAGGCGGCCGTGAACATTCATCTCGATGAGGATGTGGTGATCAAATGAGTAATGCCTTTGCCATCGAATGGCAGGAAACCGGAAAGCCCGTCGTCGTCGGTGATATTCCGCCCTCTGTGGATGTCTCGCTCTCGCACGACGGCAGCAAGTCACTCAGTTCGGCCGGCGACTGGCCTCAGGGGTGTGACATCGAACCGATTCGCTCCCGAACCGCCGTGCAGTGGAAGGCGCTTCTGGGTTCGGCGCGGATTCCGCTGCTGGACGAGTTGATCGCAGGCGGCGAATCACTCGATCGTGCGGGAACCAGGCTGTGGGCGGCGGCCGAGGCGATCCGAAAGGCCACGGGGCAGATGTCGGTTTCTCTGGCGATGGGCGCCAGGGAGGACGACGCAGTGACCTTCCGCGGCGGCGCAGACGGAAGCGTGGTGGTTCTGACTTTTCCAGCTCTGTTGACGGACAACGAGGAGCGGATTCTCGCGTTTGTGACTCATGAGGAGGATGCGGAAGAACCGGCGCAGGACTCGGCACCACAGTTCGACTCCGGCCCGTTGTCGGCGAAGTCTCTCGCGCAGTTCGATCCGATGGCCTACGGCTCCGACGTGCATGTGGTGGCCCGGAGCGGCTATCCGGCGGTGACGATCCGGTTCCCCGTCGGGTTCCGGGACGCGTGCAACGTCGGTGGATCAGTGGGGTTCGCGAGCTTCGCGCTGTGGTTGGGCGCTTTGCGAGAGAGGGGAACCGGACCGATCTCGAAGCAGATCGTGGAGGACATGGCGACGGGTCGTTGGGGCATGGTGACCAACAACTCCGAGGTGTTCATCGATGCGAACCTGTACACCGACGACATTGTCGAGGGGACGATCTGGATCACCGAACTCACCGGTCCGGATCGGGCAACCACCAATCTGCATGTCGAATGGTCCCGGGTCGACGGCGAGACGCGCACTCACATCGGGTGGAGTGCGATGCAGACGACGTGGGTGGAAATCCTCTCCCACGGTGTGGTGGCGGCACGGCCGATGCCGCAGTACTTCCACGATTTCATCGAGCCGATGACGATTCCGACGGGGACGAAGAACATCGCTGTTCCCACCGAACCGAAGAACGTCGATCGTGGTTCCGTGATCCGCTCGGCTCCGATGGTGCCGCGCAATCCGTACCTGCTCGAATCCGAGGTGTTCTCGACGACGTTGCAGGACGGAAACGTCGTGGGCAACATCTACTTCGGCAACTATTACATCTGGCAGTCGAGGGTTCGGGACAAGTTCCTGGTCCGTTCTCAGCGTGAGGCCATGGCGGCCAGAGGCGCTCTCGGGGAACTTCGTTGTGTGCACACCAGGGTTGAGCATCTGCGCGAGGTCATGCCGTTCGACGACGTCCTGGTCACGATGTCCTTGTCTGCCCTCTACGAGAGGGGGATCGACCTCGAGTTCGAGTACTTCAAGGTCAATGAGGACGGATCACGGGAGAAGCTCGCGATCGCTCGGCACAGAACTGTCTGGACGATGCCGGGCGCTCCGGGAGAACTGGAAATCTCTCCGCCGTCGAAACTTCCACAGTCGCTGATCGATTCGGTGCTGGAGGCGATCGACGGAAAGTAGACGGGGGATTTTCCGAGATCGAAGTGGAGAGACGGGTTGCGTTTTCCTTGCGGGAGAACGCAACCCGTTTCGATGGGGAGGGGAATGTATGGGTATCGGGGTTTCCAGAAGATCGGTTCTGAAAGGGTCGGTAGTCGGCACAGCGGCTGTTGCTTTGGGTGCAAAGGCAGGTGCTGCTCCGGCGGGGAGTGTGGATATCGAGTCTCCGTTGATTTTTCATTCGCCGGAGTTCGAGCCGTTCTGTGACGAACTACATTCGTTGTCAACGCTTTCCGGAAACGAGATCACACTGACAGCGCAAGTGGGGCAACATGCCTTTCATCGGGATTTTCCCTCGTCCCCAGCACTGTCGTACCGCAGCGGAGAGATCGGTGGCGGTTATCTGGGCCCTACCGTCGAGGCGCATTCCGGCGAGCCGATCATGTTGACGTTCGAGAACGATCTGACCGGACATCCGTTGGCAGCGGACATGGATATGACGCTGCACGGAATGCAGGCCGACTTTCGTGCGCACCCGCCGACGTCGTTGCACTTGCACGGTGGAGTCACTTCACCTGAGAGCGACGGCCACCCGGAACTGCTGGTGATGCCGGGACAGGCTGCGATGCATCACTTTTTGCACGGTCAGGAAGCCGCCCACCTCTGGTATCACGATCACGCGATGGGCATCACCCGGCTCAACGTCTACGCCGGTCTGATCGGCAACTATCTGATCAGGGATGAATTCGACACCGGCGAACTGGGAAATCCGTTGGGGTTGCCGGCCGAGGAATTCGAGATCCCGTTGATCCTGCAGGAGAAGATCTTCACGCCGACAGGCGCCCAGAACGGCCGATCCACCATCTTGATCCCGGAAGGATCGTGGGAAGGCGGCGCGGTGGGCGACGTCGGCTTGGTCAACGGCAAGGTGTGGCCGGAACTGTCTGTGGCTCGGGGCCTTTACCGCTTCCGCATCGTCAATGCGGCGTCGGCAAGTGTGTGGAATCTTCACTTCTCGAACATGATGACGTTCTGGGTCATCGGCAACGACGCCGGAATGCTCGACGCGCCCGTCGCGGTCAATGCCTTCCGCTGCGCACCGGGGGAGCGGTACGACCTCCTCGTCGATTTCACCGGACTGTCGGAGGGTTCGACGGTGGAGCTTCGCAACGACGAGGCGCCCCCGCTACCCGCCGCTGTCATCGGTGAAGTGACGATGCCGCTGTTCTGCCGGTTCCGCGGTGACGCCAGGCGCGGATTCACCGGTGGTGTTCCGTCGCAACTGCGCGGTGGGCGCCGGCAACGTGACGTTCTCGCCCCGTTGGAGCAGCCGACGGTAATTCGCACGGTGACGGTGAGCCAGCAACTGGAACTGCGGAATCCACCGGCTCAGATGACGCTGAACAACCTGACGTTCAGCACCACGGACGTCGAGAGGCCGCGGCAAGGCACCGTCGAGCAGTGGAACATCGTCAACACCACGCCGGACCCGCATCCGATACACCTGCACCTGGTGAATTTCCGGATTCTCGGCAGAACACCGATGCGGACGCTGGAGTACTTGATCCGACATCCGCAGCCGGTGATCGGCAACAAGTGGACTCCGTCGCCCGAAGGGTTCGAGGCGGGGCCGATGATCGCGCCGGCGCCGTGGGAAGCGGGAATGAAGGACACCGTCAGGGTGGACGGCGGCACTGTCACCCGGATCATCGTGCGATTCCCCACCGCGGATGAGCTGGGTTTCGATCCCGACGCGATGTTCGATCGTCTTCCGAGCGGTGGGATGACGGGCAGTGGGATGACGGGCGGTGGGATGACGGGCGGCGGGCGCCACGATATGGCTGATTCTGGTCGACTCCAGGGATATGTGTGGCATTGCCATCTACTCGATCACGAAGATCACGACATGATGTTGCCGTATCGCATCGTGCCGTGAGTGCTTCCGGGGGCGCACCCGAAATGAACCGAAGCGGGCAGGCGTTCGCGCACCTGATCACCTCGGTCACCTAGCAGGATCGCTTCGGTCCTTCCCATGAATTTGGAACACGTTCTACAGTGAAAGGGCTGAGGTCTGTACCTCGGCCATGCGCCACCACCGAAGGTGGCGCGGACGATCTGCAGACCGGTTCGACGAATTACACGGAAGGAACACCTCACAGTGACCACAGAGGCATTCATTTATGAAGCCATCCGTACCCCGCGAGGCCGCGGCAAGAAGACCGGGTCGTTGCACTCGGTCAAGCCGATCTCGCTGGTCACGGGTCTGATCCAGGAACTGCGCGTGCGCTTTCCCGACCTCGACGAGGACCGGATCTCCGACCTCATCCTGGGCGTCGTCACCCCCGTTGGCGATCAGGGAATGGACATCGCCCGCGTTGCAGTCAACGATGCGGGACTGCCCGACACCGTCGGCGGCGTTCAGCTCAACCGTTTTTGCGCTTCCGGCCTCGAGGCCGTGAACATGGCTGCTCAGAAGGTTCGGTCCGGCTGGGACGAACTGGTGATCGCCGGTGGCGTCGAGTCGATGTCCCGCGTTCCGATGGGATCCGACGGTGGACCGTGGGCACTCGACCCCGCCACCAACTACGACAACTACTTCGTGCCGCAGGGCGTCGGCGCAGACCTCATCGCCACCATCGAGGGCTTCTCGCGTGACGACGTCGACGCATACGCCGTGCGCTCGCAGGACCTCGCCGCCAAGGCGTGGACCGGCGGATACTTCGCCAAGTCGGTAGTGCCGGTCAAGGACATCAACGGCATCACCATCCTCGACAACGACGAGCACATGCGTCCGGGCACCACGGCAGAGAACCTCGCCGGCTTGGCTCCCGCGTTCGGTGTGATCGGTGAAATCGGCGGATTCGACGCCGTGTCGCTGCAGAAGTACCACTGGGTCGAGAAGATCAACCACGTTCACCACGGCGGCAACAGCTCGGGAATCGTCGACGGCGCTGCCCTCGTGCTCGTCGGTAGCGAGCAGGCCGGCAAGGACATGGGTCTGACGCCGCGCGCTCGCGTCGTCGCCACCGCCACCAGCGGCGCCGACTCCACCATCATGCTCACCGGCCCGACGCCGGCGTCGAAGAAGGTTCTGGCAGCTGCCGGCCTGACAGTCGACGACATCGACCTCTTCGAGATCAACGAGGCATTCGCTTCCGTCGTCCTGAAGTTCCAGAAGGACCTGAACATCCCGGACGAGAAGCTCAACGTCAACGGCGGCGCTATCGCCATGGGTCACCCGCTCGGTGCAACCGGCGCGATGATCACCGGAACGATGGTCGACGAGCTCGAGCGTCGTGGCGGCAAGCGCGCCCTCATCACCCTGTGCATCGGCGGCGGTATGGGCGTTGCCACCATCATCGAGCGCGTCTGACGCGGCGTCCGTCCTTCCAACGAGGCTTACCAGGAGTCAAGCAAAGTGACTGATCAGAACATCATCAACTGGGACCAGGACGCCGACGGCATCGTCGTGCTCACCATCAACGATCCCAACCAGGGCGCAAACACCATGAACGACGCGTACATCGCGTCGATGAAGGCCACCGTCGACCGTCTGGTCGCCGAGAAGGACTCCATCACCGGTGCCGTCATCACTTCCGGCAAGAAGACCTTCTTCGCCGGTGGCGACCTCAAGAACATGATCAAGGTCGGCCCCGAGCAGGCCGAGGAGATCTACAACCACAGCGTCGAGATCAAGGCAGACCTGCGTCGTCTCGAAACTCTCGGCAAGCCGGTCGTCGCCGCCATCAACGGCGCGGCGCTCGGCGGCGGTCTCGAGATCGCTCTCGCGACCCACCACCGCATCGCGGCAGACGTCAAGGGCGTCAAGATCGGCCTGCCCGAGGTCACCCTCGGCCTGCTGCCCGGTGGCGGCGGCGTCGTGCGCACCGTGCGGATGCTCGGTCTGCAGAACGCGCTCATGGGCGTCCTGCTCCAGGGGCAGCAGCGTGGACCCGTTCAGGCCAAGGAAGTCGGCCTCATCGACGAGGTCGTCGGCTCGGTAGAAGAACTGGTTCCGGCTGCGAAGGCATGGATCAAGGCCAACCCCGAAGGCGGCGTTCAGCCGTGGGATGTCAAGGGCTACAAGATCCCTGGCGGAACTCCGTCCACTCCGGCATTCGCTGCCAACCTTCCGGCGTTCCCCGCGAACCTGCGTAAGCAGCTCAAGGGTGCTCCGATGCCGGCTCCGCGCGCCATCATGGCCGCAGCCGTCGAGGGTTCGCAGGTCGACATCGACAACGCGCTGCTCATCGAGGCTCGCTACTTCACCTCGCTGGTGACCGGCCGCGTCGCGAAGAACATGATCCAGGCGTTCTTCTTCGACCTGCAGTCGATCAACGGCGGCGGTTCACGTCCGGCAGGCATCGAGAAGTCCACCATCAAGAAGGTCGGCGTCCTCGGCGCAGGCATGATGGGCGCGGGCATCGCGTACGTCTCCGCGAAGGCCGGCTTCGACGTCGTCCTCAAGGACGTCAGCATCGAGGCTGCCAACAAGGGCAAGGCGTACGCCGAAGGCATTGAGGCCAAGGCGCTCTCGCGCGGCAAGACCACGCAGGAGAAGTCCGACGCACTCCTCGCCAAGATCACCCCGACGGCTGACCCGGCAGATTTCGCCGGCGTCGACTTCGTCATCGAAGCAGTCTTCGAGAGCCAGGAACTCAAGCACAAGGTGTTCCAGGAGATCGAGGACATCGTCGATCCCAAGGCACTGCTGGGCTCGAACACCTCGACGCTGCCCATCACGGGTCTCGCCACCGGCGTGAAGCGTCAGGAAGACTTCATCGGCATCCACTTCTTCTCGCCCGTCGACAAGATGCCGCTGGTGGAGATCATCCGCGGTGAGAAGACCTCCGACGAGACTCTGGCTCGCGTGTTCGACTACGTCCAGGCGATCCGCAAGACGCCGATCGTGGTCAACGACTCGCGTGGCTTCTTCACCTCGCGTGTCATCGGAACCTTCATCAACGAGGCCATCGGCATGCTCGCCGAGGGCGTCGAGCCCGCCACCATCGAGCAGGCCGGTATGCAGGCCGGTTACCCGGCTGCGCCGCTTCAGCTTTCGGATGAGCTCAACCTCACCCTCATGCAGAAGATCCGCAAGGAATCTGCCGACGCCGCCAAGGCCGAAGGCAAGGAACTGCCGGCAGATCCGGCCGGCGAGGTCATCAACACCCTCGTCGAGAAGTTCGATCGTAAGGGCAAGCTCGGTGGAGCCGGCTTCTACGATTACGCAGAGGGCAAGCGCACCGGCCTGTGGTCCGGACTCCGCGAGAACTTCAACTCCGGAACCTCCGACGCCCCGATCCAGGACCTCATCGACCGCATGCTGTTCATCGAGGCGATCGAGACGCAGAAGTGCTTCGACGAGAACGTCCTGATCACCACGGCGGACGCCAACATCGGCTCCATCATGGGCATCGGATTCCCGGCCTGGACCGGTGGCGTTCACCAGTTCATCGTCGGTTACGAGGGCGGCACGGCCGGCTTCGTCGCTCGCGCAAAGGAACTCGCTGCGCAGTACGGCCCGCGGTTCACCCCGCCGGCTTCGCTAGGGGCATAGCCCCCGTGCGCCTTTTTGGTAGTTACGGCTACCAAAAAGGCGCACAGGGGTTCATCCCCAGCCTGTGAGTTATCCACAGACGAACTCCGACAGCGAATTTCGCGTCAGTCCTGTCGGAGTTCGGCCTGACGCTTGGTGCCATGACTACGTCTCATGGTGGAAGCGAGTTTCTCCGGATTCTCGATGCGCAATCCGGTCTGGTACGGCAACAGCAACTCTCGTCATTCGGATACAACCGAGGGATGCTGCGGAACTTTCTGGACCGCGGCGAATGGCAGCGCGTTCTACAAGGCGTGTATGCAGTGACCGCTGGCCCGCTCACCAGAGAAATGATCTTGAACGCCGCTTGGCTTTATGGTGGCCCGCAAGCGATTCTGAGCCACGACACTGCAGCTGAGGAATGGGGAATGCGTCGCATCGACGCAGACAAGCCAGTCCATGTCACCGTGCCCTACGGCAAGTCGGCTCGCTGTCAGTCCGCGACAATCCGCCGAGTTCCAGCGCGAACGTCGGGTGCACTTGTCAGAGTGGGTGGCGTGGTTCACCCCGGGGTAGTCGTCCACCGATCCCGAGCCCACCGATACATCGGCGTGCCGTCAGTCATACCTCGAACGTCGCGGGCGGATACCGCGATTGATCTTGCGACCGCCGAATCCACAGCGCGAAGCGCCTACGTTTCACTCATCACCACAGTGACAAATGCGCGAATTCCGTTGAACGATGTGCGTCGTCGGATTGACGAACGAACACCACATCGATTCAAGGGTGCGCTTTCCGATGCGGTACGACTCCTGGCAGACGGGGTGCAGTCAACGCTCGAATACCACTATGCGGTCGACGTGGAGCAGGCGCACGGGTTGCCGTCGGCCAGACGCCAGTCTCCGGTCCGCGTCGACGGCCGCACGCTGTACGAGGATTGCGACTACAGCGAATTCGGTGTGCCGCTGATCGTGCGTCTCGACGGTCGGTGGGCGCATTCCATGGCCGAGGTGGCATTCCGTGATCGCCGCCGTGACAATGCGGCAGAGCTGGCAGGTCGTCCGCGGTTGGTCTACGGATTCGACGAGGTGATGAAGACCCCGTGCCAGGTTGCGCACGAGGTGGAGACGGTCTTGCGGCGGGGAGGCTGGGTGAGGACGCAGTCGGGTGCCTGCGGCACCTGTGCGCCTTTTTGGTAGTGCCGACTACCAAAAAGGCGCACAGGGGCTTTGCCCCTAGGCCTTCCACCACGGGCGAAGCGGCACATGCGCCTCACCCTTGGGGCCGAGCTTCACGGCCAGAACCTGGTGCAGCTGAACGACATTGCGCTCGAACCCGAGTCGTGAGCCGGCCATGTACAGGCCCCAGACGCGGGCGGTTCCTTCGCCGACCTCGGCGACGCAGGCGTCCCAGTTGTCGACGAGATTCTGGCACCATCCGGCGAGCGTCAGTGCGTAATGCTCGCGAAGGTTCTCTTCGTGACGCACCTCGAGGCCGACGTTCTGGATCTCGGAGATGATGCGACCCGAACCGGTGAGCTCCCCGTCGGGGAAGACGTACCGGTCGATGAATCCGCCTGCCTTGGCGCTGCTTCGGTTGTCCGGACGGGTGATGCAGTGGTTGAGCAGACGCCCACCCTCACGCAGCTTGCCCTTGAGGAACTCGAAGTACGCCGGGTAGTTTCCGACGCCGATGTGCTCGGTCAGGCCGATGGAGGACACTGCGTCGAATCCGGTCTCGGCCACGTCGCGGTAGTCGGAGAAACGGACCTGGGCGAGATCGGCGAGGCCCTCGTCCTCGATGGCCTTCTGTGCCCAATCCGCTTGCTCGCGAGAGAGAGTCACGCCGATCACCTTGACGCCGCGCCTGGCCGCGTAGCGGACCATCGAGCCCCAGCCGCAGCCGATGTCGAGAAGTCGATCACCCTTCTGGAGTCCGAGCTTCTCGAACACCAGGCGGTACTTGTTCTCCTGGGCTTCTTCGAGCGTCTGTTCCGCATTGTCGTAAGCGGCACAGGTGTACGTCATGGACGGGCCGAGGACGTACTCGTAGAAGGTGTTGGAGACGTCGTAATGGTGATGGATGACTTCGGCGTCACGAGTCTTGGAGTGACGCAGTCCTTCTGCGACGCGACGCCAGCGAGGAAGGTGTTCCTGGGGCGGCGGGGCGATGGGCCGCAACAGATCCCAGCCAAGTGAGCGGGTGATGCTGGCGAGTGTCAGTGCCGACGGGCGCTTGAGGTGGAGTTCGTCACCCATGATGCGCAGGATCTCGTACGGATCACCGGGGTGAACACCCTCGGCTTCGAGATCGCCGGAGACGTACGCGCGGGCCATGCCGAGATCGCCGGGCGCCGTTGCGAGATAAGTGGTTCCGCGAGTCGACTTGAGGTGCAGTCCGTAGTCGGCATCTTCGGGGCCGGCGGTGCTGCCGTCGTACGCGGTGAATCGAAGCGGCAGCATGCCGTCGGAAAGCGTCTCGAGAATCTCGGCAATAGAGAGCTTGTCCTGGCTTTTGGAGTCTTTGAACGTGGTCATTTACGTTGCACCGCCTTAGAGAATAGATCCAATAAACGGGATTTCGGGTCGTAGCGTTCCTTGAGTCCGATGTACCGGTCGCCGCCGTAGTACAGCTCCTCGAAGTCTTCCTTCGAGTAGTAGGAGTCGGAGTAGAGCGATTTGTGTCCGTCGAAATCGCTGACCTTTTCTTCGATCAGTCGATTTGCTGCCCCCTCGCGCTCACCGGGAACGATCGGCACCGAAGACCAGAAGCCGATGTTGACGTAGGTGCGCTTGGGTTCGAGGGGGTAGAGGGGCCACGGCCGTGATGCAGAAGCGGCGGCAGGGCTTGGCTCGCGAAGACGCAACGGGCACAACCACAGTGGTTCGATCGGGATTTCCTCGAGGAACCACGAGACGAAGTCCGCGGTTCGTTCGATGGGTACCTCGACGTCCTGGACGACGCGTTCGCGCGGGGGCTTGCCCTTGCGCTTTTCGAGGCGATCTCCGATGTCGTACTTGTGGTCGAGGGCGATCAGCTTCCAGTAGAAGCTGCTGCGCAGGTACTGCTTGGGCCAGAAGCGCCGGATCTTCGGGTTCTGTGCACCGAAAGCTCGTGAGCACCAGAACCAGTCGGTGTCCCAGCGCCACAGGTAGTCGCGAATGGTCAAGCGATCCGTCTTGGGCTGGGTGAGTGACGAATGCTGGATCGACCGGTAGAAGATGTCCTGGTCGGTGTAATCGCTGACCGGGCCTTCCTCGTCGGTTTGCACGCCGAGTGTGAGGTAGCTCTCGGAATCGGTGAAGACCACCCCGTCGAGATAGTCGACGGCGATCCCGTCGTACTCGCGTTCGGTGACGATGCGATCCATCGTTTCTTCGAGTTTCTTCAACGAATCGAAGCGCACGTGGCGCAAGGCGACGTACTTCTTGACGGGTTCGAGTGCGATCTTCAATCGCGTCGAATAGCCAAGGGTGCCGTAGGAATTGGGGAAACCGAAGAACAGTTCGGCGTGTTCGCCGTCCGGTGTTGCGGTGATGATCTCGCCGCTTCCGGTCAGTACGTCGATTTCGAGTACCGACTCGTGCGGCAGGCCGTTGCGGAACGAGGTGGACTCGATGCCCAGGCCGGTCACCGCACCGCCCAGGGTGATGGTCTTGAGTTGAGGCACGACCAGGGGCGCCAGCCCGTAGGGCAGCGTCGCGTCGACGAGGTCCTCATACGTGCACATGCCGGCGACGTCGGCTGTGCGCGCCTGCGCATCGACGGCGATGACACCTGCCAGACCGCTGACGTCGAGGCCGGGGGCCGACGTCTTGGCGCGAGCGCGGAACAGATTGGATGTCTTCTTTGCCAGGCGTACAGAAGCATCGGCGGGAATGGCGCGGTATGACGCGAGTAGGCGTTCGACGCCTTCTCTGTGCTGCTCGAACCCCATTTCACGCGCAGCATCGGAACCCGGGCCTTGCTTTGTCCGGATTCGATCTAACTTCTGAACTACCCCATTGAACGAGAGAGTCACACCCTGACGCTATCGGTAGTTGCGTGTGCAAGCTATCCGGAGGGGCATTAATGCCCGAATTTGATCGAGTTGTTGCAATCGAACTCGGTAAATGCTCCGAGTGGTGAACCAGCTCACACGGAATGGGTAGATGGTCGAGATACCCGGGCGCAGCAGGCAGTATGGAAAGGAATATCTGCGCAGTTCGAGGTGCGGATTCGGGTAGTCATTCGCGGTATCGAGCCGCGTTGGTCGAGCAAGGAGACGTAGGGCATATGGGTCAGGTCAATGCAATGAGTTCGACAGTCGTCACAGCAGCACCCGACAAGGTGCTCGCGGCGCTCTCGGACTACGAGACGGTTCGCCCGCGAATCCTGTCCGAGCAGTACCTCGACTACAAGGTCGTCGAAGGTGGCCAGGGTGACGGAACCGTCGCGCAGTGGACGCTCAAGGCGACGGAAAAGCGCTCGCGCAACGTCAAGGCGACAGTGACGGTCGACGGCAACGTCATCACCGAGAAGGACGCGAACTCCAGCCTCGTCACCACCTGGACCGTTGCCCCCAACGGCACCGGAACGACGGTGACGACGCTCACCCAGTGGCAGGGTGCCACCGGTATCGGCGGCTTCTTCGAGCGCACGTTCGCTCCGAAGGGTCTGCAGCGCATCCAGGCCCAGGTCCTGGACAACCTCAAGCGCGAACTCGTCTAACCGATCCTGCATCACCGAGATGGCGTCGTACCTTCACCGGTACGGCGCCTTCTTTCACGGGCCGGTAATGATCCGTCCGAATTCGGTGAGTGCGGGGTTTCCGCTTTCCCAGTAATCGCTGTGAACTCCGAACCCAGGCTCCCCGGGAGATCCGGTGAATACCTGCGCGCCGAATTCCGGATCCGACGGGTCGAACCCGTGGACTCCGAGGATCTTGGGGATCAATTGGACCGGATCCCAGAAGGCCGTCGTCGAATGAACATGGTGAGCCACCTCGTCCGAGTCGACGCCGTCCAGGCTCAGTTCGTTCACGCGCTCGGCATCGACGCCGGGGCTTGCGACAAAAACCAGTTCGTCGACGTCGAGAGAAGCGCCACGGGTAGTCGCAGCACCGATGACGGTGCTGCCGTAGGAATGACCGATCACCACGTTGTGCGAAGGCGGACCGTCATGCGAGGTTCGTAACCCGTCCTGGAAGCTGTCGAGCCTCGGCGCTGCGGAGGTGGCGTACCGATCCGATGCTGCGTCGGGAATGCCTGGGGGAGCGTCGTATCCGGACCACAGGATCACTGATGTGGCTTCCGTTGGCGCCGCCCTGACCGCCGCGTCGTACATGGCCTTGGTTCGTTGCAGGTCTCCGCCGACGCCCGACAGCCCGGAGCCGGTTCCGGGAACCAGTGTTGCGACGTTGCCGGCGGCATCGGGATTACCGACTGCCACGACGGCATGCCCATCCGTGACCGAGAGAAGGAACGTGTCCGGTCGAAGTTCGCCGCGCACGGCCGTGTATCCGGCAGCTACCGTTCGATCCGGTAACTGCTCGAGCGCAGAGAGGTACCGCCGGTTGTAGTAGTCCCGGTCCAGAGCGGGAAGGCCGTCCCGGCTACCGATGGACGGATCCCACCCCGCCAACGCGTCTTTCTCGTTGGGCGTGAGCGATTCCCAGAGTCGGTGTAGCTCCGTGGGTGTCCCGGGGAGTGTCGACCTCCCGTCGAGGATGTCGACGACAGTGCGGTCGAGGCGATCAGGCTGATTGCCAAGGAGTGATCCGATCTCTCGGAATGCCGCACCCAGAGCAGTCGCGGCCCGGTTGTCTTCGTCGTCGAGTGCCGTCAATGCAGTGGAGATCTTCTGCTGAAAAACCTTTGCAGCCGTGTCGTTTTCGGAATCTTGCATGGCGTCGGCCAGATTCCACGGCTGCTTCGTCTCAGGTGCCGATACCGCTCCACTGTCTGACACCGTCAAGCCGTGTTCGAGAGTCACCTCCTCGACCAGGTCCAGAACTGATTTTCGCGCCGCACCGATCGTATTGGACGCTCCGGCATACAGATCCGCAACTACGCGAACTGCAATCGACAGCCGCGACGAGGAAAGCGAGATGCCAGACCACTGCACTGCGGCTGCGCTCGACGCTTGTCCCTGCCAGAATTCGCGGACGGCGTCGATGCTGCGTCCGGCGTCATTGCCGAGAACTTCGATCTGCCGGTCGATGTCGATCAGTTCCGAAGCGCTTGTGCGCAATTTCTCCGGTGACCACGTTCGAAGCTGAGAGACGGTGGGCTGCATCAGTAGGCTCCGCGCAGTTCGGACACCACTTCGCCCTCGGCAGCGTCGTACAGACGTGCTGCGGCAGCGGTTCCCGACGCCATGAGTCCCAACTGCGTAGCCAGGTGCCGGTACGCGTCGGCGATGATGCCGGCATTCCCAGTCGACACAGCCGCGACAGCGGACGAGTTCAGGGCCGCCGCGGCTTCGAAAATCGGGCCGGCGGAATCGATCCCCGAGATCTGATCCGCAATTCGAGACAGATCAGCTGAAAGTTGCTGCAGAGCAGCGAAATCTACCTGAAGTATCGGCCCCATGGCAGAACCGTATCCAGGTGAGCGGGCTACCTCGGCGGTGCCGACATACCTGTGGACAAGTGGAATTTCTCCACAGAAGACAGGTCAGGGGGTTGTGAGGAAGGCGGTGACTCCGCTGGTGACGGCGGACGCATATTCCTGCTGACCGTCCGGGCTCGTCATGCGCGCTGCCTCGTCGGCATTTCGCATGTTGCCGAGTTCGACCAGAATCGACGGCCGCTGCGACAGATTGAGTCCCGTCAGATCGGCGCGTGGTGCCAGCCCGTCGTCACCGATGTAGGTCGACGGGGTGAGCCCGGCGGTGACGAGTGAGTCGCGCATGGTTTCGGCAAAGGCGACGGACGGGCCGGCCTGCACCGTGTTCAGCGGGGGCGCGGAGTAGCAGACGTGGAAGCCCTCGGCTCCGGCTGCTGCGCCGTCCGCGTGAATGCTCACCACTACGTCGGCGCCGGAGGAATTGGCAGCTTCGGCGCGTGCGTCGACGCAAGATCCGACGCTGATGTCGTCCGGTCGACTCAGGACCACTGTGGCGCCTTGGCCTTCGAGTTCGCTCTTGACCAGGCTCGCGACTTCCCAGTTGAAGGTGTGCTCGGGGAACCCGGCATCGGTGTTGGTGCCGGTGGTCTGGCAGTTCTTGGTGCCGCCGCGGCCCGTGGGGACCTGGGTGTTGATGCTGTCGTCGTTCGCCCCGCTGTGCCCGGGATCGAGGAAGACGACCTTGCCGGTGAGCGCAGCGGGGACGTCAGCGGCGACAGTGCTCAGCGGAGACACCTCGACCGAAGTCGTGGCCTCGGCAGTCTCGGTCGGAATCGTGCACGCAGCGCTCAGAAGCCCGGCCCCGACCACGGCGATCAGGGCAGTGGAGCGGAACACACGTGATGCCATGTTTGACCCTCTTGACGGTTTTACGGTGTCTGACTGGTTCCGGCGCACCCGCTCACGGTAGCGCGCACCGACTACGCTGGTGGGGATAACTCTGTAGAAAGGACCGCTCGTGCAACCAGGTGGAGCACCCGACATGTCTGCTCTGTTGGCTCAGGCTCAGCAGATGCAGCAGCAATTGATGGCGGCGCAGCAGGAAATGGCTCAGGCCGAAGTGACCGGTCAGGCCGGTGGCGGACTGGTTGTCGCCACGGTCAAGGGCACCGGCGAGGTTGTCGGTCTGCAGATCGATCCCAAGGTCGTCGACCCCGAAGATGTCGAGACGCTGCAGGATCTGGTGATCGGCGCGATCGAGGACGCTTCGCGTAAGGCACAGGAAGTCGCTGCTGAGAAGCTCGGCCCGTTGGCCGGCGGACTCGGCGGAGGCCTTCCCGGTCTCCCCGGCTTCTAGAAACGAGAACGCGTGTACGAAGGTCCGGTTCAGGATCTGATCGACGAACTCGGGAAGCTTCCCGGAGTCGGGCCGAAGAGCGCTCAACGCATCGCTTTTCACCTGCTCTCCGTGGAGCCTCCCGAGATCGACCGTTTGAAAAATGCATTGCAGCGCATCCGTGACGGCGTTCAGTTCTGCACGGTGTGCGGAACTGTCTCCGATCAGGAGAAGTGCCGCATCTGCGCCGACGCACGTCGCGATCGCACGGTGATCTGCGTCGTGGAGGAACCGAAGGACGTCCAGGCCGTCGAGCGCACCCGTGAGTTCAAGGGTCGTTATCACGTGCTCGGCGGTGCGCTCAATCCGCTCTCGGGGATCGGGCCGGACCAGTTGCGTATCCGGGAGTTGTTGGCTCGCATCGCAAATCAGGAGGACGGCGTCGACGTGTCCGAGGTCATCATCGCCACCGACCCCAACACCGAGGGCGAGGCGACAGCTACCTATCTCGTTCGCATGATGCGAGACATTCCGGGGCTGACGGTGTCTCGGTTGGCTTCGGGTCTTCCGATGGGTGGCGATCTCGAATTCGCAGACGAGTTGACGCTGGGTCGCGCTTTGTCCGGCCGTCGCGAATTGTCGCGGAACGCTTGATGAGCGGCACGGAGCAAGGTCAGCAGGTGCGCCGTACGTCCGAGCAGACGCGTGCGCAGATCATCGCGTCGGCCGGGAAAGCATTCGCGACTCGGCCGTACCGCGAAATCACGCTCAAGGACATCGCCGAAGACGCAGGCGTCAGCGCACCGCTGATCATCAAGTACTTCGGTTCCAAAGAGCAGTTGTACGACGAGTTGGTCGACTTCCGGGCAGCGGCGGTCACGGTCTTCGACGCCCCGAACGACTCGCTCGGCGAGCGCATGGTCTCGCTGTTCACCAAGCCGCTGGAGTCGTACAAGCCGCTGTCCATGAGCTTGTTGTTCATGAGCGGCGTCAGTGAAGAGAGCAACCGCAAGCTGCGCGAGAACTATTCGACGCAGATGATCGACACCCTCGCCGCTCGCCTGTCCGGCCGCGACGCGAGATTGCGCGCGGAACTGGCGATGTCGATGGTGGTCGGAGTGGCGATCATGCGCCGACGGATGATGGCCGGCCATGCCACCGGCACCCAGGACGAGGTGGTTGCGCTGTACGCACCGCTGGTGCAAAAGCTGCTCGACGGGTGAGCGGCGTCACAATTCTTGCTAGGTAAATATCCGTTCACCTAATGTAGGTGAACGGATATTTACCTAGTGAGAACAGGCGGTGTGGGGTGACGACGCTCGACCGTCCGCCGGGCACGCCTGCAGTCACCACCTTCGATACGGGACTCGCGCAGCCGCGCTCCCGCTTCCTGTTCCCCATCGTTGTCGCCGCCGCAGTGTTCCAGGCTGTTCTGCAGACGGTCATCGTTCCACTGCTGCCGGAGTTGCCGCACTTCACCGGCGCTGGACGCACGGCCGTGTCCTGGCTGGTGACCGTCACGCTGCTGGTCGGCGCTGTCGTCACTCCCATCTTCGGTCGACTCGCCGACATGTTCGGCAAGAAGAAGATGCTTCTGGTTGCATTCTCGATGATGACTCTCGGCTCGATGTTGTGTGCGCTGTCGTCGGACATCGCTGTACTCATCTTCGCGAGAGCGTTGCAGGGGGCCGGGTCGGCAGTCATCCCCATCGGAATCTCCATGCTGCGTGACGAATTGCCACGGAACAAGGTCAACGGCGCAGTGGCCATGATGAGTTCGACGCTCGGTGTCGGAACCGCTTTGGGCATACCGTTTTCCGCGATGATCGCGCAGTACTCGAATTGGCACGTCCTGTTCTGGGTAACCACCGCCATCGGGCTGTCCGTGACTCTTGCTGCGGTGCTGTTCATTCGAGAGTCCGAGCCGAATCCGTCGGGAAGATTCGACGGCGTCGGGGCGGTTGGTCTGAGCGCCGCGATGATTGCTCTGCTTGTGCCGATCACTCAGGGGTCGAGTTGGGGGTGGACCAGTGGAGCGGTGATCTCCATGCTGGCCGCGTCGGCGGTGCTGTTCACGCTCTGGGTAATTCAACAGCGGCGCAACGTAAATCCGCTGGTCGACGTCCGTGCTCTCGTGAAACGTGCAGTGTTGATCCCGCATCTGGCGGCTCTGCTGGTCGGGTTCGCGTTTTTCGGGAACACGCTGATCACGACACAACTGCTGCAGGGGATGAAGGGGCCGGGTGCCGGGTACGGCCTGTCGATCATCGCGGCAGCGCTCTGCCAGATTCCGGCGAGTATCGCGATGGTGCTGTTCTCACCGGTTGCGGTGCGTATCACCGACCGCTTCGGTTCACGGACCGCGATGTTGACCGGCGCCGTGTTCCTCGCCGGCGGGTACGGGATTCACGCCGTTGCCGGTAAGCCGCTGTGGGGAGTGGTTGCAGCACTGGGTATCACAGCGGTCGGGACTGCCATCGTGTACAGCACGCTCTCGCTGCTGATTCTGGTTGCCGTACCTCGTCAGCGACTGGCGGCTGCCAACGGGGTGAACTCACTTCTGCGGACGTCCGGAAGCACGATCTGCAGTGCGACGGTGGCAACCATTCTCGCTGCATTCGTGATCAGCGGTTCGGAACATTCCACGTCGTGGACCGGATTCTCCGTCGCCTACCTGGTGTGCGCGGGCTGCGCGGTGGTCGTGTTCGCGGTGTCGATCCTGTTGCCGCAGGGACGAACCCCGAAACATCTGGATTTGCCGGATCTGGTCAGGCGACCCTGAATCCCGAGAGGAAGAGCGTGATCATCAGATCCGCGAACTCGTCGGTGGTGTACTTCTGGCGATCCGGCCAATGCGTTGTCGACCACAAGGTGTCTCGTACCGATCGATAGAAAATTTCCGGTGCCACGTCTTTGCGGAAGATTCCCTGATCGACGCCTTCGGCAATCGCTTTCATCCAATGCTCGCGGACTTGGCGGGAAGGCCCGTCGACGGATTGCAGGAGATCGTTGTCGCGAAGATAAGCCCGATCGTTCTGGTAGATCGCCGTCGGGTGCGGGTGTAGTTCGATGACGACCAGCGTCTCGCGGATCAAGCCGCGCAGGACTTCCTCGGGGTCGTTTGCCGTCTTCTCCACCTGATCGAAGCGGAGCTGAATGTCGGTGATGAAGCCGCGCATGAGCTCGGCAACTATCGCATTCTTCGACTTGAAGTAGTGGTAGAGGCTGCCCGAGAACACACCGGCGGCGTCGCCGATCTCGCGAACGGTCGTGGTGGCGACACCCTTCCTGGCAAACAGCTCGGCTGAGCTCTCCAGGATCTTCTCCCGACGATCTGGTGATGCCACTGAAATCTCCACTGGTTGTCGGTCCTGCTCAGGGCAGGGTTTCGGGGGTGCCGGGCTGCCGGCGTCGAACGTAGCGCAATCCTGCCCGATAGCTCCGGCTCGAACCAATTCGTCGGTGAGATCGCGTGTTTCCACTTCCGGATTCCTATGCTAGCTTCAAAATCAAGCGCTTGCTCAACTTTCGTTCACGGAGGATTTCAGTGCAGAGCCTGCAGACGCAGTTTCCGAATTTCATCGGCGCAGAGGCCGAACCACCCCGCGTCGCCCGCTACGCCGTCAACGAGGCGATGATCCGCAACTGGGTCGAGGCGCACGACGACCGCAACCCGATCTACGTCGACGCAGAGGCCGCCCGCAGTACCGGCCGTCGAGACGTCGTCTGTCCGCCCGCCATGATTTCGACCTGGGTGATGGCGGGTTACCGACGTTATCGGCAGGTCCAGCAACTTCGTGCCGACGGAGCCTCCGAGGACTTCGCGTATTCACGACTGCTGGCGTTGTTGGACGAGGCCGGATACACCTCCGTTGTCGCGACCAACGTCGAGCAGGAGTATTTCGCGGAGCTGAGCCCCGGTGACCACGTCACCGCGCATTTCACCATCGAAGCGATCTCGCCGTTCAAACAGACGGCTCTCGGTCACGGGTGCTTCATCACTCTGTTCAAGAAGTACGTCGACCAGGGCGGAAAGACGCTGGTCGAAGAGCGTTTTCGATTGCTCAGGTTCAAACCAGATGCCCAGACAGATACTCAACTCGAAGTCCAGGAGGTAATCGCATGAGCGAGACTGGCTCCCGCAACACCGCTGTTCCGAGACTGACCGTCACCGACGACAACGATTTCTTCTTCTCCGCGGCCAAAGAGGGCCGCCTCGAGATCCAACGGTGTGCGGATTGCAAGACGCTGCGCCACCCACCCGCACCCGCGTGCCCGGAATGCCGCTCGTTCAGTTGGGACACAGTCGAATCCACGCGGCGATGCACGTTGCACAGCTTCACGATCATCCATCACCCGAAGGATCCTGCTTTCGAGTACCCACTCGCCGTGGGACTCGTCGATCTCGAAGAAGGCACGCGTCTGGTTGCCGACATCGCGGGGATCGATCACGAGGAACTCGACTTCGGCATGGAACTCGAAGTGACCTTCTCCGAGCACGCTCACGGCGAGATGCTGCCGCAACTGAGGCGACGGGGTTCGGTGCAATGACGAAACTGATTGACTGCGAAGTGGGTTCGGCCCTCCCCAGCCTCGAATTGCCGTTGGATCGAACGCTGATCGTCGCCACTGCGATCTCTTCTCAGGATTTCGAGGACGTGCATCACGATCCGGGCAAGGCACAGGATCGCGGAACTCCCGACATCTTCATGAGCATCAACACCACCAACGGGCTCATCGACCGCTACATCACCGACTGGTCCGGCCCGGCATCACGGATCGTCAAAACATCACTACGGCTTGGTGTTCCGAACTTTCCCGGAGACACCATGACATTCACCGGCGAGGTCACCGCCACAGACGGCCGGGCGCTCACCGTGACGGTTCTCGGGAAAAACGCCCGTGGAACACACGTGACGGCCGACGTGACTCTCGAACCGGTGGAAAGGGTAATCGCATGACACGAGGATTTTCGAGGCAAGCAGCCATCGCCGGAATCGGCGCCACCGAGTTCTCCAAGAACTCCGGCCGCAGCGAATGGCAGTTGGCGTGCGAATCTGTGATCGCCGCACTCGACGACGCGCACATCGAGGCAGAAGAGGTGAACGGATTTGCGCTGTTCACCATGGAGAACAATCCTGAGATTGCGGTCGCACGCGCCCTCGGGATCCCGGAATTGACGTTCTTCAGTCGAATTCCACACGGCGGCGGCGGTGCCTGCGCACCGGTTCAACAAGCAGCGCTTGCCGTCTCCAGCGGAGTTGCCGACGTTGTGGTCGTCTACCGTGCCTTCAACGAAAGATCAGGTCACCGATTCGGCGCCGGCCCGCCACCTTTTGCGTACAACGCGTCGACGGACCAGGAGTATCGGAACTGGATCAACCCGTACGGGCTTCTGACCCCGGCGCAGCAGGAAGCCTTCCTCGCCAAGCTGTACATGCACAAGTACGGGGCAACCAGCGCCGACTTCGGCCAGATCTCGGTCCTCTCACGCAAGCATGCGGCGAACAATCCCAAGGCCTGGTTCTACGAACGCCCGATCACTATCGAGGACCATCAGAACTCGCGCATGATCGCTGACCCCATCCGTCTGCTCGACTGCTGCCAGGAAAGTGACGGTGGACAGGCGCTGGTCATCGTCAGCGCGGAGCGCGCCCGCGACCTGCCGCACAAACCTGCGATCATCAGCGGTGCTGCGCAAGGTGTAGGTCCACAACAGATTTCGATGAGCAGCTACTACCGCGAAGACATCGACAGCATGCCGGAAGTCGAACTCGTGGCGCGCCAACTGTGGGACCAGGCCGGTATCGGCCCGGACGACATCGATGCCGCAATTCTCTACGACGCCTTCACTCCGATGGTTCTGCTTCAACTCGAGGAGTACGGATTCTGCGGTCGAGGTGAGGCAAAAGACTTCATCGCCGACGGGAATCTCGAGCTGGACGGTCGCCTGCCGATCAACACCCACGGTGGCCAACTCGGTGAGGGATACATCCACGGCGTCAACGGCATTGCCGAAGGTGTACGCCTGATCCGCGGCACCTCCACCAATCAACCCACCAAAACTCTGGACAACGTGCTCGTGACCGGCGGCTCTCCCGTCCCGCACAGTGCGCTCGTCCTCTCGGCAGATCGCTGAATCTGCCGCCTATTCGAGAAAGCAGGAACAAGATGAGCGAGCGGATCACCTACGCCAGGGCCACCCACGGCGAGGAAGAAATACAGGCTGTTGTCGACGTCTTGCGCAGCGGGCATCAAGGATTGCGCATCGGCAAGAACGTCTTCGAGATGGAAGAACGTATCGCGGCCTTGGCCGGCAAGAAGTTCGGCGTCATGTGCAACTCGGGATCCTCGGGTTTGTACTTGGCAGTCGAGCTGCTTGGACTGCCTGCGGGAAGCGAGATCATCACGTCGCCGTTGACGTTCTCCACCGATATCGCACCGATCGTGCGTGCCGGTCTGGTGCCGGTGTTCGTGGACGTGGAACCCAACACGTTCAACGTCGACGTCACCAAGATCGAGGCAATGGTCACCGAGAAGACCGGTGCCATCCTGATGCCGAACCTCGCCGGCAACTGCCCGGACTGGGACGTCATTCGTGATATCGCTGATCGCCATGGACTCAAGGTGATCGAGGATTCGTGTGACGCGATCGGCGCCACGCTCCGCGGTACTCCCACCGGGTCTCGGGCGGACATCGTCGTCACCAGTTTCTCGATGGCACACATCATCACGTGCGCGGGAACCGGTGGAATGGTGTGCGTCGACGACGAAGCCAGCCGTGACAAGGCTTTGCTGCTTCGCCGCTGGGGCCGTCGTAGCGAGCCGAACCTGTTCGGCAGTACCAAGTCCGGCCGAGTCTTCCGTGAAGAACTCGACGGCGTCGACTACGACAACGACTTCATCTTCGAGCTCATGTCGTGGAACTTCGAGCCCTCCGAACTCGGCGCAGCTTACGGCGTCGTGCAGCTCGACAAGCTGGAACAGAACTACAAGACGCGTAAGGCCACATTTGCGGCCTTCACGACGGCATACGGCGCCCACCCCGAATTCTTCACGACGCCGGTAGAACTCGACGGTCTCGACACGGCGTGGCTGTGTTACCCGGTGATGATCAACGAGAACGCCCCCTTCACGCGCAGCGACCTGCAGGAAGCCATCGAGGCCGACGGTATCGACACACGAACTGTGTGGAGCGGCAACGTCACTCGTCACCCGATGATGAACAACATCGAGTTCCGTCAGCCGGCCGAAGGATTGCCGGAAGCCGACGCGGTTTTCGCCCGAGGAATGACACTCGGCATGAGTCACGGCCTGCGTGAAGACGAAGTTGCACGGATTGCGGAGAGCATCAATCGCTTCGCCTCGAAGTTCAAATAGCATGACGAGGCGCTTTGACGGCCGCCGAGCGCTTGTCACCGGTTCCAGTCGCGGAATCGGTGCGGGCGTCGCGGAGCGACTGGCAGCCGAGGGTGCCGACGTCGCCCTCGTGGCTCGGACGCTCGGCACGCATGCAACCCTGCCCGGCAGTCTCGAAGAGACTGCGGCTCGAATTGCCAAGTACGGAACCAAAGTCGAGATAGTTGTCGCAGATCTGACGGACGAGCAGCAGCGCGACACCGTTGTGCCGCTGGCGATCGAGAAGCTTGGCGGGACTATAGACATCCTGGTGAACAACGCGGCAGCGGCGATCTATCAGCCGCTCTCGGATTACCCACTGCGGCGGCGACGGTTGATGTTCGAGGCAAATGTCCATGCACCGCTCGATCTGATGCAAGCCGTGGTGCCGGGGATGGTGGCAAACGGATACGGCTGGATCGTGAACGTGTCCAGTGGCACCGTCAAACCGTGGCATGGCCCGCCGTTCACGTGGGTCGAACCGGGAACTGCCATGACCGTGTACGGCGCGTCCAAAGCAGCGCTCAACAGGATGAGCAACGGCATGGGCGTGGAGCTTTACGGCCAGGGGGTTCGCGTCAACACGGTTCAACCGCGGGCAGCGGTGCTCAGTGAGGGCGCCAGGGTCCTGGTCGGTGAGACTATCCGGCCGGATCAGGTCGAATCTATGGAAGAAATGGTGGAAGCGGTCACAGCGCTGTGTGATTGCGACACCGAGTTCACCGCGCGCTCGAGCGTCAGCTTGGACCTGATCGACGAGTGGTCCCTTACCGTGCGTGGTCTGGACGGAACGGCATTACCGGAGAACCCGGCATTACGAACCGAGGAGTTGGCATGAAGCCCGTCATCGTGGACGCAGCACGAACGCCGTTCGGCAAGCGTGAGGGTTGGCTGTCCGGAGTCCACGCGGCGGAACTGTTGGGTTATGCGCAGAAAGGCGTGCTGGATCGGGTGGGCGTGGATCCTGACGCGGTCGACCAGGTCATCGGCGGCTGTGTGACGCCTCTCGGTGAGCAGTTCGGAAACATCGTGCGTACGTCCTGGATGCATGCGGGCCTTCCGTTGAAAGCGGGCTGCACCACGATCGACGCGCAGTGCGGAACCGCGCAGCAATCGGTGCAGTTGATTGCCGGGCAGATTGCCATCGGTGCAGTCGACGTGGGTGTGGCGTGCGGTGTGGAACTGATGTCGCGGGCACCACTCACCTACAAGGTGGGTACCGGCCTCGGAACACCACGTCCGGAGTCGTGGTCACTCGATACCGTCGACCAGTACACCGCAGCCGATCGGATTGCTGTCAAGCGCGGTTTCAGCCGCGAGGATCTCGACTCCTTCGGGCTGCGCTCGCAGCAGCGAGCCGCAGCAGCATGGGAGGCAGGACGCTTCGACTCGCACATCATCGATGTGGTCGCTCCGGGCTCTGACGCTCCGGTTCATCGGGATCAGGGTCTGCGCGAATCGAGTCTCGAAGGACTCGCGAAACTGCGGACCGTTCAAGAGGGCGGATTGCACACCGCTGGAACGTCTTCGCAGGTCTCGGACGGTGCGAGTGCCGCTCTGCTGATGTCCGAGGATCGAGCCAGGATGTTCGGGGTGCGGCCGCGGGCAAAGATATTGGCGCAGTGCGTCATCGGCGGAGACATCGAGTACATGCTCGACGGTCCCGTGGACGCGGCAAACATCGTGCTCGGCCGCACCGGTCTGACGATCGACGACATCGATCTGTTCGAGGTCAACGAGGCATTTGCTTCGGTACCGATGTCGTTCGCGCAGGTTCACGGCGTCGATCCCGAATTGCTGAACGTCAACGGTGGTGCAATCGCGCTGGGCCACCCGGCCGGTGCAACCGGAATCAGACTGTTGGCCAATGCCATCGACGAACTGGAGCGCCGGGACAAGTCCATCGCGCTGATCGCGATCTGCGCGTCCGCCGCAACCACCTGCCTGATTCTCGAACGCATCTGACAAGAACCGAAGATTGAGGAACCTGCCATGGCACTGCCCCTGCTCGAAGATCACCGTGACCTGGCGGAAGCGGTAGCCGCATTCGCGAACCGCTTCGGTGGAATCGCCGACACGCGGAGCAACGTCAAGCGGTACGCCGCCGGTGATCGGCCGGACTCGTGGGATGGATTGGTCCGTCAGGGACTGCACGCAGTGCACCTGCCGGAGCAGTACGGCGGTGACGGGGCAGGGCTTGCCGAACTGGCGGTGGTAGTCGAGCAATTGGGTGATGCGCTTTACCCGGGACCGTACGTTCCGACGGTCATCGCCAGTGGGATCCTCGCGAAAGCTGCCGGCCCGGCTGCGGAATCAATGCTGATCGAATTGGCCACCGGCGCAACCGGAGCAGTCTGCACCGGCGTGGGATTGCGCGCGGCTCGCAGCGATGCAGGGTGGACCGTGAGCGGTTCTGCCGACCCGGCTCTAGGTCTACCCGGAGCCGATGTCGTTCTCGTGCAAGCGAACAGCGAAGACGGCGAGTTGTGGTTCCGGCTCGAGCAGTCGTCTTCCGCTGCGGTGGAGGTCGAAGACGGAGTGGATCTGACACGCTCGATCGGGACGCTGACGTTGACCGATCACAAGGTCGACGCTGGGCTGATCGTCGAGGGTCTCCAGGCGCACCGAGTCGAACTGATCGTCAACACGGTGTTGGCTGCGGAGGCGAGCGGTATCGCCGGGTGGGCGCTACGCACCGCGGTCGACTACGTGAAGTCCCGGCAGCAGTTCGGCCGTCCGGTCGGAAGCTTCCAGGCAGTTCAGCACAAGGCGGCCATGATGCTGGTCCGCTCCGAGATTGCCTGTGCCGCAGCGTGGGACGCAGCTCGGTCCGAAGAGCACGGCGAGGATCAGCAGAGACTTGTCTCGGCTCAAGCTGCGTTGGCCGCTTTGCCCGTCGGCATCGAGAACGCCCTCGAATGTGTCACGTTGCTCGGCGGAATCGGATTCACTTGGGAGCATGACGCGCATCTGTACTGGCGCCGGGCAATCAGTATCGCTGCGGTGGCGGGTTCCGAGGTGAAGTGGGCACACACGTTGGGAGACCGGTCCGCCGATTCGGAACGGGATTTCTCCTTTGTAGACCCGGACATGCTGCCTGAACTACGAGAGCAGGTTCGCAGGGTTCTGGACGAGGTTGCGCTGCTGCCCGACGACGGAACCACCAGCGCCAGTTGGGCGCCGGCCAAGGGGAGCGCTCGACGCGCCCGATTTGCCGACGCCAAACTGGTAGCCCCGCACTATCGGGCGCCGTACGGGCTGGGAGCAGGACCGAGAGAACAGGCCGTCATCGCACACGAATTCGCGATGCGAGGTTGGGCTCAACCGTCCACGGTGATCGGGGAATGGGTGCTGCCCACGATTCTCGAACACGGCAACGCCGAGCAGCAGGACAGGTTCGTCGAGCCTTCGCTGCGCGCCGACATCATCTGGTGCCAGCTGTTCAGTGAGCCGGGCGCGGGATCAGACCTGGCCGGTCTGAGCACGAAAGCGCGCAAGGTCGACGGTGGCTGGGTCCTGTCGGGTCAGAAAGTGTGGAACTCGGGCGCGCACGAGGCCGATTGGGGAGTATGCCTGGCGCGTTCCGACGCCGACGCTCCGAAACATCGTGGGCTGTCGTACTTCCTGGTCGACATGACCTCGAAAGGTATCGACGTACGTCCGCTGAAACAAGCCACCGGTAAGTCGGAGTTCAACGAGGTATTCCTCGACGACGTCTTCGTCCCGGACGACTGCCTGGTGGCGGAGCCGGGGCAAGGGTGGAAGCTTGCTGCGACAACGCTGTCCAACGAACGCCTGAGTATGGGCAGCACGCTGCACCACGGTTCGAGTCGGCTGTTCCGTCAGGTTATCGCCGACGCGAGCCACGACTGCCCTCGCGAAGACGCAGTGGAGGGCCTCGGCCGCAGTATCTCTCGTGAGTTGGCACTGTCCGCGATGAATCTACGCGGGGTGTCGGCGCGACTGGCGGGTCAGGAACCGGGCGCCGAGATCAGCGTGTCGAAGGTGTACAACGCCCTGGCGCAGCGTGAGGGCTCGCGGGATCTGTTGCGACTGCTCGGACCTCGTGCCGCCGTTGTCGACCCGTCGGCGAATTACGCGATAGACCACATCGGACTTCCCTCGATTCTGTTCGGCGGCGGAACCGTCGAAATTCAACTCAACGTCATCGCGCAGCGCGTACTCGGCCTGCCGCGTTCGTAGATCTTAGGAGTTTCACCATGTACTTGGATTTGTCGGAGGAGTCGAAGACTCTGCGCAAGGAATTGCGGGCGTACTTCGCGGAGATCATCAACGACGAAGACCGCCGTGCTCTCGTGGATCAGACCGAAGGCGGCCCCGTCTTCGATCGCATTCTGCGCCGAATGGGTAAAGACGGTTGGCTGGGCTTGGGGTGGCCGGAGGAATTCGGCGGTCGGGGCGAGAACCCCGAAGCTCTGTACGTGTTCTACGACGAGGTGATTCGCGCCAATGCGCCGCTGTCGCTGGTCACGCTGAACACCGTCGGACCCGCTCTGATCAAGCACGGGACGCAAGCTCAGAAGGACTTCTTCCTGCGTCCGATCCTGGCGGGCGAGTTGATCTTTGCCATCGGCTACACCGAACCCAATGCGGGCACCGATCTCGCGGCCCTCGAAACACGCGCCCGCATCGAGGGTGACGAGCTTGTCATCAACGGCAACAAGATCTTCACCAGCGCCGGTGTGTTTGCCGACTGGGTCTGGCTTGCCGTTCGCACCGATCCCGACGCGCCTACGCATCAGGGCATTTCCGTGGTCCTGGTGCCGACCAATTCGCCGGGGTTCTCGGTCACCGAAATTCACACCGTGGGCGGAATCAGCACTTCGGCAACCTATTACGAAGATGTTCGGGTGCCGATCACCAATGTCGTCGGTGAGCTCAATCAAGGGTGGAAGCTCATCACCAACCAGCTCAACCACGAACGTGTTGCCCTGGCGGCACGCGGTGGTATAGCCAACGAGCTCTTTGCCGAGGTGGTCGAATGGGCAAAGACCGAACCCGCCGGTGACGGCCACGTCTACGACATCGGCTGGGTACGTGAGAAATTGGCGGAAGTCTACGCGCTGCTCAGTGCTGCCGACCTGATGAACCTACGACTGGTGGCGGACGTCGCCGCCAACACCTTGGGCGGCGGGGATTCGGCCGCGGCCAAGATCTTCGGTACCGAAGCCGTCGTCAGTGCGTACGGCATGCTGCAGGAAGTGCTGGGCGCCAAGGGCTTACTGCGCCCCGGCACACCCGGAGCGGTACTGGAAGGGCGGGTCGAGAACCTGGGTCGACGCGCACAGAACAACACCTTCGGCGGTGGAACCAACGAAGTGATGCGTGAAATTGTCGCCGCAAAATGTCTGGGCATGGCGCTTGCTGCGCGTCGCCGGCCCGCTGCACAGAACGAAAAGAGCTGACATGGAATTCGAATTCGACGACAACTTGTCCGCCGTGCGGGATCTGAGTGAATCGATCTTCTCGGCGAAGTCCGGAGTGGACCGACTGCGGGAAGTGGAGGGCGCCGGCGGTTTCGACGCCGAACTGTGGAAGCTCCTCGCCGATTCCGACGTTCTGGGAATTCCTCTGCCAGAGGAGGTCGGGGGAGCGGGACTCGGAATGCTAGGCCTGGCAGCGGTGCTCGAACAACAGGGCCGCCGGGTCGCCCAGGTGCCGCTCTGGTCGGTGATTTCGACGGCAGCGCTGCCGATTGCCGAGTTCGGCAGTAAGGAGCAGAAAGCGTCGTGGCTTCCGGGACTGCTCGACGGCTCGGTGATCGTCACCGGCGCCTTCGACACCGGCTACAACGCCGAGACGGCAGTTCGCGCCGAGCCGGCTCCTGACGGCTGGGTTCTGTCGGGCCACGTCGACTCCGTACCGGCCGCCGAGTTCGCTGCCGCACTGGTGGTTCCGGTGACGATGCCGGACGGCAGTGTCACCGTGATGATCGTGCCGACGGACCGGGACGCGCTGGTGCGTACACCGCTTGCGGTGACGAACCGCGAGAGCAACAGCGCTGTGCAGTTCGACGGGGTTGCGGTTACTGCAGCTGACGCACTTCCCGCGGACGGCGCGGTGGTTCGAGACTGGACGTTACGACGTGCGCGGGTCGCTCTGGCGGCCCTGGCTACCGGCGTCTGCGAGGAAGCGCTGGCGATGACGGCGAAATACACCTCCGAGCGAGTGCAATTCGGACGTCCACTCTCGACCAACCAGGCAGTTGCCGTCCGGGCCGCCGACGCGTACCTCGACACCGAGAGCACAAGATTGACCACCCACCGCGCTGCCTGGCTGATGGACAGCGGAGTCGAGAGTGAAGCGGAAGCGGCTGCGCTGGTCGCCAAATGGTGGGCGTCGCGCGGCGGTTTGCGCGTGGTGCACGCGACCCAGCACATGCACGGCGGAATCGGCGCGGATGTCGACTATCCGATTCACCGCTATTTCCTGTGGGGACGGCAGATCGCCTTCACTTTGGGGAGCGCGGGGGCGATAGGCGCCGAACTCGCCGATCAGTTGGAGATCCGAGCCCAGATCGGGGCGTCGGCGTGAATATCTGAGACGACAGGTTCCAGTCACGGGCAGCGCGTCGGCAATCATCGCGCTACTCTGCCCTTCGTGAATCGCACTAGTTCGTTCATCAGGCCGTTGGTTCCGCGGGACCCGCACGAGCCGCACCGGGTGGCGACGCCGCTCGAACTGCTCACCGACCTCTGCTTCGTCGTGGCGGTCGCTCAAGCGGCCACCGGCCTGCACCACGCGATCAGCGAAGGGCACGCGGCTTCGGGCGTCGGGCACTTCGCGATGGCGTTTTTCGCGATCTGGTGGACGTGGCTGAATTTCACGTGGTTCACCTCGGCGTACGACAACGACGACGGAATCGCCCGGCTGCTGACCATCTTCCAGATCCTCGGATCGCTGGTCCTTGCAGCCGGCATCGTCCGCTTCTTCAACGACGACGCCCTGCTGATCATCGTCGGCTACGTCATCATGCGAATAGCACTGGTCATCCAATGGCTCAGGGTCTCGCGGAACGACCCCGAACATGCGCTCACGGCGCGTCGATACGCTCTCGGAATCGTGTTGGTCCAGATCGGTTGGATCGGTTTCTACTTCGTGCCGTCCGCCGTTTACGTCCCGACGTTCCTGGTGTTGGTTCTGTGCGAATTCGCGGTACCGATCTGGTCGGAGAAGCCGGGCATGACGCCGTGGCACCCGCATCACATCGCGGAGCGGTACTCGTTGTTCTTCATCATCGTTCTGGGCGAGACGATCCTTTCGACCACCATCGCGATTCAGGACGCCGTGGACGGTGAGCATCCGGCAGCGCAGGTCACCTACGTCGTGATCGGCGGCATTCTGATTGTCTTCAGCCTGTGGTGGTTGTACTTCCAACGCAATGCAGGCGAAGTGATCGGCGGTCACAACGTCTCACCCTTCGTCTGGGGGTTCGGTCACTACTTCATCTTCGCCGCCGCTGCCGCCATCGGTGCGGGGTTGGCCTCGCGCGTCGACTTCTGGACTCATCACGGTGACGGCAGCGCGTTGGTGACGGGTGCTGCCGTCACCGTTCCGGTCGCGGTCATCCTTGCCGCCTTGTGGTTCATCCACATTCGACTACACGACTCCTCGGTACGCACCCTCGTGCCGTTCTCGGTCGCGATAGTCGTCGTGCTCGGTGGTACCTACACCGCGGTGCCCGAACTGGTCGCGGGACTGGCCTGCGCCGCGCTGTTGGCCGTGGAACTGATTCTGACCGAGGGCAAATCCGAAACCGTCTGAACCGGGTCAGCGAATCGCGAGTCGCTCCTTGCGGAGCTTGTCGACCTCGGGCAGATGCAGGGGTTCAAGCTCGTTCACACCCAAGGCGCGCATGAGCAGGAGGTCCGCGAGTTCGGGGTTGCGAGCCAAAGCGGGTCCGTGCATGTACGTCCCGATCACCGAACCCTGCACGACGCCTTCGAATCCGTCGCCGACGCCGTTTCCGACACCATGGGTGACACGTGCGAATCCAGAGGCTGAGCTACCCAGAGTTGTTCCGCCGCGGTGATTCTCGAAACCTGAGAGGGGCGCGGTGAGTCCGTCGATCAGCGGCTTCGTGATGACTTCGCCGATGGAACGCTTCTCCTGCGGCGAGGTTGTGACGTCGAGCATCGAGACACCGTCGACGCGTTCGCCGCTGGAGGTTTCGTACCAGTTGCCGAGCACCTGAATGGCAGCGCAGATCGCCAGAACCGGTGCGCCACGCTCGGCGGCGCGTTGCAGACCAGGGTATTTCGCGAGGTGACGCGTGGCGAGGCGCTGAGCGGAATCCTCGGCGCCACCCAACGTGTACACGTCGAGCGAATCGGGGACCGGATCGCTGAGGGTGATGTCCACGATTTCGGCGTCGTAGCCGCGCATCCGTAGACGCTGACGCAGGATCAGGGCATTGCCGCCGTCGCCGTAGGTGCCCATGACGTCGGGGAGTACCAGACCGATGCGAACTGTCGAGTCAGACATTGCGAGACTCCTTCGCGATGGCAGTGTTGAGGTCACGGAAGGCCGTGTAGTTCGCCAGTACCTCCACACGTCCGGGAGGGCAGGAAGCGATGGCGCGCAACGGGTCCGGGTCGAGAGTGTGCTCGACGCCCGCGTACGTGAGGCGAACTGCCAGATCTGTTCCGCGTTCACCGGCGGCCACTACCTTGACACCTTCGAAGTGCTCGAACTTCACGTCCCACAGCCAGGAGAGGTCCTCGCCGTCCGGCACCTGACCGTTCACCGCGATGACCAGACCGTCCACCGTGGGATCGATCATCGACAACGCTTCCTGCCAGCCGGCGGGATTCTTCGCGAGCAGCATGTGAACGGAGTGCGGTCCGACCTCGACGGTGCTGTATCGACCTGCGACTTCTTGAACCGTCGATGCGGCGGCAACTGCCCCGACCGGATCTGCACCCAAAGCCGCTGCAGCCGCTACGGCCTGAGCTGCGTTGCCGCGGTTGGCTTTTCCGGGGAGGGTCAACGTCATCGGAATCTTCAGGCCGTCGGGGCCGTAGAGATTGTCGTCGTCGAGCCACCAGGTCGGCTCGGGCCGCGCGAAGTCGGAACCGGTACTGCGCCAGTGCTTTCCCTCCCACACGATGGGTTCGCCGGTGCGCGGGCAGCTGACGGAATCGCCGGCCCAACCGCCGCCGGCAGCAACCCACACGACGTTGGTGGCGTCGTATGCCACGGAGGTGACCAGTACGTCGTCGCAGTTGGCGACGATCACCGCATTCGGATGCGCGTTGACGCACGCGCGCAGTTTCCGTTCGATCATGTTGATCTCGCCGACCCGGTCGAGCTGATCGCGGCTGAGATTCAGCAGCACGATCACTTCCGGGTTCACGGCGTCGGCTACGTGGGGGACGTGCAGTTCGTCGACCTCGAGTGCCGCCAGCGTCGCATCGGTACGCGCGGCCAGGGCGGCCACGATCCCGGCATCCATGTTGGCGCCGTCGGCCTGCGTGGCGACGTCACCGAGTGTCGCGAGCGCTGCGGCGGTCATACGCGTGGTCGTCGACTTGCCGTTGGTGCCGGTGACCACGACGGTGCGCTTGCCGCGTCCGAGCTGAGTCATGAGCGTCGGGTCGATCTTGAGGGCGATCAGCCCGCCGATCATCGAACCCTTGCCGCGACCGGCCTTCTGCGATGCCCAAGATGCTGCTGCGGCAGCTCGCATGGCGAGCTTTCCGCGCGCTGTGATCGATAGTCCAGTTCCCACGGCCCGAGTTTGGCACAGGGCGTCGTCAGACGCCGAGTCGCGCCGGTGGTGAGGCTGCAGGTGTGTCCGAGAAAACAGTGTTCGCGGGCTTACGTCTCATCTGTGCGGCGCTCGCTCCGGCGATCACGATGACCGCCCCGACCAGTGACAACGGGCTCGGATCCTCGTGCAGGAACAGCCAGGACGCGCCGATTCCCACGACTGGCACCAGCAAGGAGAGCGGCGCCACCATGCCGGCGGGATAGCGGCCCATGAGCATCGTCCAGAGCCCGGATCCGGCGATGGTGCCGAGCAGAATGATGTAGGCCAGCCCGACCAGCGACGGCCAGGCGTCGGCGCTGAATGCGGTGCCGAGTGCGTGCCAGCCGACTGTGGGGCCTTCGACCACGGCTGACAGAGCGAGCATCGGTAACGGCGGGATGACACACATCCACAACATCAAGCGCATCGGTGCAGGCTCGCCGACGGTGTTTGCCGCAGCCAAGCGGCTGCCGAGATTGCCGAACGCCCAGGACAGGCCGCCGAGGAGTGTGAGGACGACGGGCAGCAGTGCCGCGTGGTGCGAGCGGTCCCAGCCGATCAAGGACATCCCGCCAACGGCGACGGCGATACCGGAGACCTGCCAGACGCTGAGCTTCTCGCGGAGCAGGAAAGCGCCGAGTAGGACGGTGAACGGTGCTGACGACTGCAGGACAAGTGATGCAAGGCCCGTCGGCATCCCCGAATGCATCGCCCAGAAGAGGAAGACGAACTGGCCGAATCCGAAACCGAATCCGTAGAGCAGCAGCCAGCGGAGCGGCACCTGTGGACGCGGCACGAAGATGACCACCGGAATCGCGATGATCAGAAACCGCAGCGCTGCGAAGAAGAATGGCGGGAAATGATCCAGGCCGACGCGAATGGCCAGGAAGTTCAGACCCCACAAGACGATCACGGTCAGGCCGAGGAGACGGTCGCGGGGAGTCATGCGTTAATCGTGAGCCGTACGAAGCATCAGAACAAGCGAATATAGATGCACTATCCATGTAGTTTTGCTACATGGATATTCGTCACCGTATGGATGCCACGCGCCTGCGAATCCTCCGCGAGCTCGCCGACCGAGGAACCGTCGGCGCTACTGCTCTCGCCCTCTCGATGACGCCGTCCGCCGTCTCGCAACAACTCAAGATCCTCGGACGAGAAGCGGGGGTCTCGCTCCTCGAACCGGACGGGCGCACGCTGCGCCTCACCGACGCGGGTCGAGCGCTGGTGCTTCGCGCCGACGACGTGGTGGCGGCGCTAGACCGGGCGGCGGACGAGATGGCGTCGTACCGAGGCTCGCCGCGGGGAAAGGTGCGAGTCGCGTTCTTTCCCTCCGGCGCGGCGCTCCTGCTGCCCGGTGTCCTGACGGCGCTGAAGAACTCGGACGTGGACATCGACGCCTACGACGTCGACAAACCGGCGTCCGCTGTCCCTGGACTGTTGGCCGATCACGATGTGATCCTCACCCACCGTGACGAACGCGGAGCCGAGACGTCGTTTCCCCGGGTCAGCGTGCAACCGCTGATGCGTGAACCGATCGATCTGGTGCTGCGGCCTGATCATCCACTCGCCGAGCAGGATTCGGTCCGGCTGGAACAATTGGCCGACGAGAACTGGATAAGCGTGCGCGGCGGGTTTCCGGTCGACGACGTTCTGCTGTCGGTTGCGTCGGTAACCGGCGTCCAGCCTCGCGTCGCTCATCGGATCAACGATTTCCGCGTCATCGAAGAACTGGTGGCGGCGGGCCACGGCGTGGCTTTGATGCCGCGATACGCGATCACGCATCCCGGAGTGTCGAGGAAACCGGTGGCGGGAGTGCGCGCTGCACGAGTTTATGAATTGGCAACTCGGTTACACGCCAACCGCAGTCCGGCTATCGGAGTCGTGCTCGACGCCTTTCGTAACGTCGCGCGTGCTGTCGGTGAATGAAGGCCGTCGGTGAATGAAGGGCCGTTGGTGAATGAACGGCTGTCGGTGAATGAGCAGCTGTTGGTGAATGAACACAAAACGGGAGCGACACGATTAGTGTCGCTCCCGTTTCGGTAGTGCAATCCTCACGGATTAGTGAGGGTCGCTTAGTGAGGGCCGGTATCAGGCGAGAGCCTTGGCCTTCAGTGCTGCGAATTCTTCTTCACTGATGGTGCCGGCGTCGAGAAGTGCCTTTGCATCTGCGATGGATTCGGCCGGGGACTTTCCGGCAACCTCACGAATGTAGCTGTCCTGCGCGTTCTTGACCTGCTGCGCAGCCTCGAGGGACCGCTGTGCCATTCCGTCACTGCGAACGATCAGGTAGACGAGCGAGGTGAGCAGCGGAATGAAGAACAGGAAGACGATCCAGATTGCCTTCACCCAGCCGGAGGTCTTGTGATCGCGGAACAGGTCGGTGATGATCGAGAAGAGCAGGATCAAGTACGCGATGAACGCGAAGCTGATGATGATCAGCCAGAGGAAGTCCCAAAAGGAATCCATTGTCGAGCTCCATTTCACAAGTCGGATTTGTCTGAGCTGACTATCTCACGCGCACGGGGCGTCTGCATCATCCTCGATGGGTGAATTCTTTTTGTTAACTTCGCTAACCGACTCTTTCGGGACCAATGTCATGCCGAATCGAAAACATCGACCGAAAATCTTCAGTGCTCTGAAAACGACCCTGGCCCCACCCGAAAATCGGGTGAGACCAGGGATTGTTCACGAGTCGGGAGCTGAGTGTCAGCTGGCGCGGTTCACTGCCGAGACCACAGCGCGCAGCGAGGCCGTCGTGATCGACGTGGCGATACCCACACCCCAGACGACGGTGCTCTGACCCTCCGGGCCCGTCACGGCGCACTCGACGTAGGCCGCGGCCTGGGCGTCGTCACCGGCGGACATCGCGTGCTCGGAGTAGTCGAGGACACGAACGTCGAAGTTGATGCTTCCCAGCGCGTCGACGAAGGCAGCGAGTGGGCCGTTGCCGGTACCCGAGATCTCCTGCTCCTTGCCGTTCACCTTGACGATCGCGGTGATCGCATCGGTGCCGCCGTCCTCCTCGGACGCGGTGACCTTCTGCTTCATGCGCTCGAGCGGGGTGATGGGAGCGAGGTACTCCTCGTGGAAGACGTCCCACATTTCCTTCGGCGAGACCTCGCCACCCTCGCCGTCGGTGATCTTCTGGACCGACTGCGAGAACTCGACCTGCAGACGACGCGGCAGCACCAGACCGTGATCGGCCTTCATGATGTATGCGACGCCGCCCTTGCCGGACTGCGAGTTCACACGGATGACGGCCTCGTAGCTGCGGCCGACGTCCTTCGGGTCGATCGGCAGGTAGGGGACCTGCCAGAGAATGTCGTCGACGTCGGAGTTCTGGCTGTCGGCGTCGACCTTCATGGCGTCGAGGCCCTTGTTGATCGCGTCCTGGTGGCTGCCGGAGAACGCGGTGTAGACCAGGTCGCCGCCGTACGGATGACGCTCGTGGACGGGCAGCTGGTTGCAGTACTCGACCGTGCGACGGATCTCGTCGATGTTCGAGAAATCGATCTGCGGGTCGACGCCGCGCGTGAACATGTTCAGAGCGAGAGTGACCAGGCAGACGTTGCCGGTGCGCTCACCGTTGCCGAACAGGCAGCCTTCGATGCGGTCCGCGCCGGCCTGGTAGCCCAGCTCGGCTGCAGCGACACCCGTGCCGCGGTCGTTGTGGGGGTGCAGCGACAGGATGACCGAATCGCGGCGGGCCAGGTTGCGGTGCATCCACTCGATGGAGTCGGCATACACGTTGGGTGTAGCCATCTCGACGGTGGCGGGCAGGTTCAGGATGACCGGGTTGGCCGGCGTCGCACCCAGGGTTTCGGTGACGGCGTCACATACTTCCTTGGCGTACTCGAGCTCGGTGCCGGTGTAGGACTCGGGCGAGTATTCCCAGCGCCAGTTCGTGTCCGGGTACTTCTTCGACTCGGCGAGGACCAGTTCGGCGGCGTCGGTGGCGATCTTCTTGATCGTGTCCTTGTCGGCGCGGAACACGACGCGGCGCTGGAGAATCGAGGTGGAGTTGTAGAAGTGCACGATCGCGTTCTCGGCACCTTCACAGGCCTCGAACGTGCGCTTGATCAGCTCGGGACGCGACTGCGTCAGCACCTGGATGGTGACGTCGGACGGGATGGCGCCGTCCTCGATGATCTCGCGAACGAAATCGAAGTCCGTCTGGCTCGCGGACGGGAAGCCGACCTCGATCTCCTTGTAGCCCATACGAACCAGGAGATCGAACATACGACGCTTGCGCGCCGGGCTCATCGGATCGATCAGCGCCTGGTTGCCGTCGCGCAGGTCAACGGCACACCACTGGGGTGCTCGGTCGATGATCTTGTCCGGCCAGGTGCGGTCGGGCAGCGTGACCGTCTCGACCTCTTCGGCGAACGGGCGGTAGCGGAACGTCGGCATCGACGAGTTCTTCTGCGTGTTCCACGCAGGCTGGTCGGACGGTGCCGGCTTCGTGGGCGGGGTGATGGTGCGAGTGCCGGTGGTGAATGCGTCAGCGGGGGACATGGGTGTGATCTCCAGGATTGTGGACCCGGCCTGTTGACCTGTTGGTCAAGACCATGAGTCCGGAAGGCTTGGTCGACCGGCGCACAAAAACCCCGCGGCGGGAGGCCAGTCTGGATCAGACCCCGTCGCGGCAACCAAGAAGGAGTGCGCGCTGCATGCACAGCACTCTACTCCTGGATTTCGCGAGAAATCGGTGGGGTTCGCCCTCATGTCCAATTTGTCGCCGAATTGTGCTGCCGTTTCGGCCCCGAAAATGGTGGACTGTCGTCCATGGATCCCCGAATCGCCGTGGCGAGCACGTACCTCGACGCGCTCCGCAGTCACGATGGCAGTTCCGTACCGCTGGCTCCGGACGCGGTACGCCACGAGGTCGGGCTCAAGACCGGATTTTCGGGGAATCATTTGCGGCGCAGCCTTTCCGGAGGTCCTCAGTATCGCGTGATCCGCGACATTCGTGAGGTGGAGTGGACGGTCGACGGGGACGACCTGACGGCTGACTACCTCCTCGACGCCGGGTTGTTCGGGCGGAACCTGATGACCGTTCGGGTTACCGAGACCTTCCGGATACCCGCTGACGATCACCGCATTCACCACATCACCGCGAAGATTCGACCGGCGCGCGCCAAGCACACGTGATGCGCTCGATCCGCTGGATCGTCTGTTCACTGCTGATCGTTCTCGCTGGTCTCGGTGCTGCCGGCTCGGTGCTCGCGCTGTTCGTCCACACCCAGGTGAACGACACCGACAGTTACGTCGAGACGGTTGCCCCGTTGGCTTCCGAACCTGCTGTCCAAGCGGCTGTCGTTGATCGGCTGACCGAGGAACTGACGCAGCGGTTGGACCGGTTTCCGCAGGTGGTGACGAGACAAGCCGAGAAACTTGTTCGGGAGGCGGCTCAGTCGTTGGTCTCCAGCGACCAGTTCGCGACGCTCTGGACCGCGGCCAACCGTCAGGCGCACGCGCAACTTGCTGCGATGGTGACCGGCAGAGCCACCGACGGCATCGTTCGGTCCGACGACAGCGGAACAGTCACCTTGTCCCTCGAGCCGATCATGACAGAACTGCGGACGAACCTCCGCGATCGCGGATTCACCGTCGTCGATCGTCTTCCGACGTTCGATCCGCAGTTCGAGATCCTGCAATCCGACGAGCTGGTGCGGGCCCAGGACCTCTCGAACACTCTCGACCGGGCAGCGGCCTGGCTGCCGTGGGTGTCGCTGGCCTGTGCGATCGCGGCCGTCGCAGTTGCGCCGAGGCGAATGCGCGCACTGTCCCTGGTCGGGCTGGCGACGGCGGTGGCGATGATCGCCCTGTTGGTGGCGCTGGCCGTCGTGCGGCGAGTCTATTTACAGAATTCAGACATACCGTCATCTGAGGCGGCAGTCGCGGTGTACGACGCGCTGGCAGTTTCGCTGGTCAGCAGTATCCGCGTGCTTCTCGCCTGCGGAGTTGCCGTCACGGTGGTCGGTTACGTTGCCGGTGGCTCGCGTTCTGCGACGTTGATGCGATCGCGGATCTCGCAACTGATCCCGCGCGGATCTGAGGCGAACAGCAGTACGCATCGGGAAGTCCCAGGACCACCTCGGTAAGCTCGACCTCTGGTATCTGTAAACAATTTCGACCTGGAGGTAGAAACGCGTGGCTCTCGTCGTCCAGAAGTACGGCGGATCCTCGGTGGCAACCGCCGAGCGCATCCGACGAGTCGCTGAACGGATCGTCGAGACCAAGAAGGCCGGCAATGATGTCGTCGTCGTGGTGTCAGCGATGGGCGATACCACCGATGAGCTGCTCGATCTGGCTCAGCAGGTGTGCCCTTCCCCGCCGGCCCGTGAAATGGACATGCTGCTGACCTCGGGTGAGCGCATCTCCAACTCCTTGGTAGCGATGGCAATTCACTCCCTCGGCGCCGAAGCTCGTTCGTTCTCGGGCTCACAAGCCGGAGTCATCACGACCGGCAGCCACGGAAACGCCAAGATCATCGACGTCACGCCGGGCCGTGTTCGCACTGCGCTGGACGAAGGCTCGATCGTTCTGGTCGCCGGATTCCAAGGCGTCAGCCAGGACAGCAAGGACATCACGACGCTCGGACGCGGTGGCTCGGACACCACTGCCGTGGCGTTGGCAGCTGCACTCAACGCTGACGTCTGCGAGATCTACACCGACGTCGACGGCGTTTTCTCCGCCGATCCGCGCATCGTCCCCGACGCTCACCGCCTCGAGACGGTTTCCTTCGAGGAAATGCTCGAACTCGCAGCGTGTGGTGCGAAGGTGCTCATGCTCCGGTGCGTCGAGTACGCCCGTCGTTACAACGTGCCTGTGCACGTCCGTTCGTCATACACCACCAAGCCCGGAACAATCGTGTCCGGATCGATGGAGGACATTCCTGTGGAAGAGGCCCTGATCACCGGAGTCGCGCACGATCGCGGCGAAGCCAAGATCACCGTTGTCGGATTGCCGGACACACCGGGACACGCTGCCAAGGTGTTCCGCGCAGTCTCCGATGCCGAGATCAACATCGACATGGTGCTGCAGAACATCTCCAAGGTGGAGACCAACAAGACGGACATCACCTTCACGCTTCCGACGGCCGACGGCCCCCGCGCCGTCGAGATCCTGACCAAGCGTCAGGAAGACATCGGCTTCACGCAGATCTTGTTCGACGACCACATCGGCAAGGTTTCCCTGGTCGGCGCCGGAATGCGGAGCCACCCGGGCGTCACCGCCACGTTCTGCGAGGCGCTGGCCAAGGCAGACATCAACATCGACCTCATCTCGACCTCTGAGATCCGCATCTCAGTGCTGGTCAAGGACACCGAATTGGACGACGCTGTACGTGTCATCCACGACGCTTTCGGGCTCGGTGGCGAAGAAGAAGCAGTAGTACACGCTGGAACGGGACGGTAATTTCTCATGACGACTATCGCTGTTGTCGGTGCGACCGGTCAGGTCGGCATCGTCATGCGCACTTTGCTCGAAGAGCGGAACTTCCCCGCGGACAAGGTGCGGTTCTTCGCATCTGCACGCTCCGCCGGTAAGAAGCTGCCCTTCCGCGGCGAAGAGATCATCGTCGAGGATGCGGCCGCCACATCGGATGAGGACCTGAAGGGCATCGACATCGCCCTGTTCTCAGCCGGTGCGACGCTCTCGCGCGCCCAGGCTCCGCGCTTCGCTGCTGCCGGCGCGACCGTTGTCGACAACTCTTCGGCATGGCGCAAGGATCCCGAGGTTCCCCTCGTGGTGAGCGAGGTCAACCCGCAGGACACGAAGAACCTGGTCAAGGGCATTATCGCGAACCCCAACTGCACCACCATGGCAGCGATGCCGGTGCTGAAGGTTCTGCACGACGAAGCCGGTCTGCAGCGTCTGATCGTCTCCAGCTACCAGGCCGTGTCCGGTAGCGGCATCGCCGGCGTCGAGGAACTCCTCGGCCAGGTGCGCGCCGTAGTCGGAGACGCGGAGAAGCTGGTTCACGACGGCAGTGCCGTCGACTTCCCGGCCCCGAACAACTACGTCGCCCCCATCGCGTTCAACGTCCTGCCGCTGGCAGGTTCGCTGGTCGACGACGGAAGCGGCGAGACCGACGAGGATCAGAAGCTCCGCAACGAGAGCCGCAAGATCCTCGGACTTCCCGATCTGTTGGTTTCGGGTACGTGCGTGCGCGTTCCCGTCGTGACCGGGCACTCGCTCGCGATCAACGCAGAGTTCGCCAACCCGCTCTCGGTTGCTCGCGCCAAGGAGATCCTCGCCGACGCTCCGGGCGTCGAGCTGGTCGAGGTTCCGACGCCGCTGGCCGCTGCCGGTGGCAACGCGTCGCTGGTCGGTCGTATCCGTCAGGATCCGGGTGTCCCGGAGGGACGCGGACTCGCGCTCTTCGTTTCGGGCGACAACCTGCGTAAGGGTGCCGCGCTCAACACGATTCAGATTGCCGAGCTGTTGGTCGGCTAGATCTTTCGTTCGGTACCGGCCCCGCACCTAGGTGTGGGGCCGGTGTCGTTTCGACCGGCGCTCTAGTCGAGTTCGGAAATGGCGACCAGGCCACCGAGGTACTCGGCATCCGAATACGCTTTGGCGAGTAGCGCTCCGAGCTCACCGAGAGCTCCGTTGTCGCTGCCGTACGCAACAAACATGCCCGCTTCGGGATCGGTGCCGAAGCGGCCCTCCAGATGCGGTGCATCGCGGCCTACCACTGCGTGGGCGACCGACGCCCAGTCGTAACCGGAGCCTTCGAAACCCTCTACCTGCTCGAATATCGATGCCACCTTGCCGAAATGCTGGTCGGTGAGCATCAGTGACCAGTTGCCCGGAGACGTTTCGAAAAGCTGTAGCGGTTCGATCGATGGTGATTTCATGCGTGTATTGAAGCAGATCCGACCGACAGGTTTCAGTCGGCCGCTAACGCCCGACCGATTGTGCGAGAGCCACGGCAAAACTGGAAAGTCGTTCTCGGGTATAGGTTTCGGGATCACTGACGGCCAGTCGTCCGAGCATTTCGGCGAACGACATCATGGTGTGTGCGAGGAGAACCGGATCAAGGCCTTCGAGCTTCGACTCGAGGGCAATCCCGGCGCGGGCCAGTTCTTCGGCGCGGGCGAAGACAGCTCCGCGAGAGAGCTTCAACAAGCCGTGATACTCGCTGGGGGCGTTCTCGACAGACGTCAGAATCAGGCGCCAGCGCGTCGGGTTCTCCAGTACGGCGTCGACGAAGGCGCCGACGGTCCCGGTGTACGACGCCGCTGGGCCGAGTTCGCTCAGATCTGTCGGCATGGTTTCGAGCACCTGAGCGATGGCTCGCTCGTGCTCGCGGCGCAGCAGTGCAGCGACGAGATCGGTCCTGGTATCGAAAATCGTGTAGAGGACGGGCTTGCCGACACCGGCTTCGGCAGCGACGGATTCCATGCTGAGGTTGTGCAGGCCAACGCGGCCGGTGACCTCGAATGCTGCGTCGAGGAGCTGCTCGCGACGTTGCTCGGGCGCCATGCGAGGGGCGTACTTGCGCCGCGGTGTATCCGTTGCGTCAGCTTGTGACCTGGTCATCGTGTGCATCACCTCCGCTCTCACCCTAATCTGCCTGCCACTTCTTCGTGAATAATACGCAACCGTTGTATTCATCGTCTGCAATTGTTACGGTGGCGTTGTATTCGAATGGTGCTCAGTGAGGCGCCTCTGCCGAGATCTCGAGGAGAACAACCGCTATGACAGCGTCGACCTCTTTAGTGCCGAATGATCTGTTGCTCCATCCCTCCACGTACGATCGGCCGGAGTTCGACGCGACCACGCGGAGACTGCTGGGCGCGACCGTCGACTGGTTCGAGGCGCGTGGAAAGAATCGACTTCTGGCCGACTATCACGACAAGATCTTCTACTCCGACTTCCTCGACTTCGCGGCAAAGGAAGGCCTGTTCGCCACATTTCTGACGCCCGCCCGCGACAGTGGTGGCGACTCCGACAAGCGCTGGGATACCAGTCGTATCGCCGCGCTGTCCGAGATCCTCGGCTTCTACGGACTCAACTACTGGTACCCGTGGCAGGTGACCATCCTCGGTCTCGGGCCGGTGTGGCAGAGCGACAACGAGACGGCAAGGGCGCGGGCAGCTTCCGCTTTGGCTTCCGGAGGCGTTGCGGCATTCGGACTGTCCGAGAAAGAGCATGGCGCGGACGTCTACTCCACGGATATGGTCTTGACGCCCAACGGCAGCGGCGGGTACCTGGCCAGCGGTTCGAAGTACTACATCGGAAATGGCAACTGCGCCAACACGGTCTCTGTCTTCGGCCGTGTCGACGGAGTGGAGGGCACTGATCAGTACGTCTTCTTTTACGCCGACTCGGACCATCCGGCATTCACCGTGGTGAAGAACATCGTTCCGGCCCAGATGTACGTAGCGGAGTTCTCACTCGTCGACTATCCCGTTGCGGCAGAGGATATCCTGCATACCGGCGAGGCAGCATTCAGTGCCGCACTCAACACCGTGAACATCGGAAAATTCAACCTGTGCTTCGGCGGAATCGGTATGTCGACTCATGCCTTGTACGAGACGATTACCCACGCGCACAATCGAATCCTGTTCGGCAATCCCGTCACGGCGTTCCCACACGTACGACGTGAATTCGTCGACGCGTACGCGCGCCTGCTGGCGATGAGGCTCTTCTCGGATCGTGCGGTGGACTACTTCCGCACCGCATCGCCCGAGGACCGCCGCTACCTCTTGTTCAATCCCGTCACCAAGATGAAGGTGACAACCGAGGCACAGAAGGTGATCGGACTGCTCTCCGACATCGCTGCGGCAAAGGGCTTCGAGAAGGACAGCTACCTCGCGGTGGCCAAGATGGATGTCGACGGGCTGCCCAAGCTCGAGGGGACCGTCGCCGTCAATCTCGCCCTGATCGCCAAGTTCATGCCGGCGTACCTCTTTGCCCCCGAGTCATTTCCGGCGATTCCGACGCGCAACGACGCAGCCGACGATGAGTTCCTGTTCCGTCAGGGTCCGGCACGGGGGTTGTCGAAAGTTCGATTCGACGACTGGCGAGCGGTGTACGCGAAGTTTGCGGATGTTCCCAACGTTGCACTGTTCGTGGAGCAGGCAGAAGCGCTCGTGACCCTTCTAGTCGAAGCTGCACCGGATGCGGCGCAGCAGGTCGACTTGGACTTCGGCCTTGCGATCACCGAACTCTTCACCCTCGTCGTCTACGGCCAGTTGATCCTCGAACAAGCCGAGATCTTGGGATTGGACGAGGAGCAGCGGAACGGTGGGGTGCTGGATCAGATCTTCGATGTCCTGGTCCGCGACTTCAGTGCTGCAGCGGTGGAGTTGTACGGAAAACCCAGCGCCAGTGAAGATCAGCAACGGTTGGCACTCGCATCTATTCGGCGCCCCACGTTCGCGGCGGAGCGATTCGAGTACGTCTGGCAGCAAGTAGTCGCCTTGTCTGGTGCCTACGAAATGAACGGTGCAGGGTCAACGAACGGGGAGGAATGAAATGTCTGAACTGACGATGAATCGACCGCGTGAGGATTACGGCTTCTTCGGCCCAGGATCACCCAGTTGGAAGATCTGGGCCGCGCCGACAGCGCTGATCGGGTTCCAGCGGTCGGTGGTGCTCGAGCACTTCGACCCCTTCTTGGCTGCCGCAGTGGCAGACATGAGCGGGATTTACAGCGATCCGGCCGGGCGACTCGACCGAACCTTGGCGTACTTCCTGACCGTCGCCACTGCCGACGGGCGGACGGCATTGGCCTTGTCCGACCACCTCATGACAGTTCATGCTCAGGCCACGGGCATTGAACCGATCACCGGAACTCGTTACAGCGCAAACAATCCGGCGTCACAACTCTGGATCCACGTGACGGGTTGGCATTCGGTGCTCAAGTGCTACGAGATGTATGGGCCGGGCCCGCTTTCAGCTGTCGAAGAGCAGCGGTACTGGGAAGAATGCGTGATCGCTGCCGAACTACAGACATGCAAGACCTCCGACGTTCCACGCTCCCGAGAAGAGGTACGTGAGTACTTCGCTGAAGTCAGGCCCAGATTGTGTACCTCCGAGCGTGCCAACCGGGCGATGCACTACTTGTTGAGAACACCGAGAGCGCAGGGGAAGACGAAGTTCGCGACATTCAGCCGATTGGTCGCGCCGGCCACTATCGCGACTTTGCCCGGCTGGATGCGAACGATGGGTGGGTTCGATCAGCCAGCGTTGTTGGACAGAGCAATTGCGCCCGCGGTGCGAACGGCAGTCCGGTTGGGTAGTTCACCGAAGAACATGACCACTGCTCTGAAAGTCATTGCGCCGATGACGGGCAAGGTGTTGGAGCGCCACCTGCGTGACGAGCAACCCCTGGACCCGAGAGTTGTCACGCCAGCGGAGATTCGGGAGCGATTCCCGCGAGCCGCCAAGGTTGCGCAGGCCGTCTGACGGGTTCGCCACGGCCTGTTGGCACCGCATCGGGGGGATCCCTTCGATGCGGTGCTCGGCCGTGTTCTGTTGTGCCTGAGGTTCGTTCTCAGGTTTTGAATGTGGTGTTCGCCGGGCGCGGTTGCTGCCCGGGGTCGATCGAGGGCGGGGGAATGAACCAGGGTTTGTTGTCGACTCCGATGCGGATTTCCCATTTCCCGACGAACCCTGATTTTCGGTGCATCAGTCGGTGGTGTGAACGGCACAGCAGGACCAGGTTGTTCATCACCGTCGGGCCACCGTTGGCCCAGTGCCGGATATGGTGCGCATCAGTCCACGCGGGCACGCATGTGCAGCCCGGGAAGGCGCAGCCTTTGTCTCGGGCGATGAGGGCGACGCGTTGTTCGGCGGTGACCAACCGCTTCCCTGGTTGCGCATCCAAGGGCGCGCCGTGATCGTCGAGCAGAACGGTCGAGAGGAAACAATCACACCCGAGAAGTCGGGTCTGCGACACCGACAGTGGCCCGAGCCAGGGCATGTGCCCGACATCAAGATCCGACAAGTCCAGATCGGGTGAGCCTTCGTCGTCCACATCAGAAGGCGACGCGGCGCAATCCCGATGCTCCGCCAGATCCCGAGCATTGATGTGCACGTTCACGTGCGGGCGTTGACCACCGTCTGTGCCTGTTTTGGCGCAGTCGAGATAGCGGCGGATCAGTTCCGTGAACCCGTCGGCAGTTCGTTTCGCTGCCGACCGAGAATCCGGGGTTCCATCGGGTGCCGGGGTGGGCATCGTCAGATTCGACAACGCCGACAACAGCATTTCGCCGGTGAGGGCGTCGAAATCGCCGCGCACCACCACTCGACCGTTCAATGTCGAGGCGATCCGCAGCTCGTTCCGGTCGATGTCTTCGGCGGGTGGAATTTCATCGGATTCGAAGATTCGCTCCAAGGTCGCGATCACGTTCCGCACTTTCGTGGTCGTCGCTTCCACGCCCGACGCAGCCGCAAGCAGTAGGTCGATACAGCGAGGGAGCGCCTCCTCCGGCATGCCCTTCGGTGGTGATTCACAGAACGCCACGATCAACACGGCATGCTCGAACGAGCAATCCCCGCCATCGAACCGAGCAGCCACCGACGGAAACGGCCGCAAAGCAGCACCCAACGCGGCGATCTTCTTCCCGTCCCGAACCTGCAGCATCGTGTTAGCCGCCAACCACGCACCCACACCGCGACTGGCAATCACCTGATCATCCGGGCGCAACGACAACTCGTCCACCACCGCCACACGCACAGCTTCGAGACGAAGAATCTCCGCACTCGCTTCGACAGCAGCAGCGCGCAACTCGGCAGCAGTCAACCGCCACAGGCGTCCGCGTAACCCCACCGCAGAACCAGACACCACGTCCGACAACAAGACACTCATTGAATCCCCCGATCCCCTCCCCAAATTATACTCGAACATGCGTTCGAGTCAAGAGCGTTTTCGAATCTTCGGCTTCTCGCAAAGCTGCAAGAGTGCATCCGTTGTCCGCAAACGTGTTTCGTCGGGACGGAGGAGGTCGTCGAGTACGGCGACCGGTGCGGTGGGGTAAGGTCGCCGATTTTCGAGCTTTGGTTGGAGAAGGTGGTCGGTGTTTGACCGTGCGGGCACACGGGTAACCCGCTCCGGATGCCGTCAGCGTGAGGGGGCCGTGAGTGGACGAGTCACACAAGATCCGTCGCCGATCGTTTGTTCAAGGGCTTGGCCTGCTGGCCGGTCTGAGCGCGTTGTCCGCTGGATCAGCGACGGCTCGACCACCTGATGTCGATCCACTGCGCCCGTTCCAACTTCCGTCGCCCCGTCTGGAACCGTTTCGGGAGACCCTTCCTGTCCTGCCGGGCATTTCGGGTGGCAACCTGGAGCTTCGTGCGGCATCGTCGATGCACCGATTCCATCCGGACCTACCGTCGTCGCCGTCGCTGGGTTACGGCGGAATGGATTATCTGGGCCCCACCGTCGAGGCGCACGTCGATCAGCTCGTCACAGTCCGATATGCCAATGACATTTCTGCGTATCCGCTTGCCGCGGATGTCGATCCGGGTCTGCACGGCGTCAGCGACCTCGACCGCACACAGGTCCCCACCTCGCTTCACCTGCACGGAGGAGTTACTGCACCGCAGTTCGACGGGCATCCGGAGCTGATCCAGCGTCCGGGCGAAGGTTTGGTTCACGAGTACACGAATGGTCGTGCAGCCGGCAATCTTTGGTATCACGATCACGCCATGGGAATGACGCGCCTCAACGTCTACGCCGGGCTGGTCGGGATGTATTTTCTCCGTGACGACGCAGATACAGGCACCACCGGGAATTCTCTCGGCTTGCCGTCCGGCGAATTCGAGCTTCCGATGATTCTGCAGGACAAGGTCTTCACCTCCGACGGTCAACAGAGTGTCCGTTCCACGTGGCTCACTCCGCAAGGTTCATGGGATCCGGCGACCCCCGGTGACGTTGGCGTGGTGAACGGCGTCGTGTGGCCGAAAGTGGAGGTTGCCCGCGGCCTGTATCGATTGCGACTGCTCAACGCCGCAACCTATTCGGTGTGGAATCTGCATTTCGCAAATCGTATGCGGTTCTGGGTGATCGGGTCCGAAGGCGGTTTACTGGCCGCCCCGGCGCCGACGGATCACGTTCGGTTGAGTCCGGGTGAGCGCGCTGATCTGCTTGTCGACTTCAGTATGCTCGAGCCGGGCACGACGGTGGAATTGCGCAACGACGAACCGGTACCCCTTGCGGTGGCGCAACGCGGCACACAGGTGATGCCGGTCTTCTGTCGGTTCGACGTGGGCAGCGCAAAGGGATTCACCGGCTCGATCCCGCAGCAGCTGAATTCCGTTGCTGCCGAACCGGCGTCCCCGGATATGGTGCGAAATCTCACGATCATGCAGCTGTCGCGTCCCTCGGATTACCCGTCGATCACTATGTCGCTCAACAATTTGCGGTTCACTGATTCAGATATCGAACTGCCGCGTCAGGGAACCATCGAGCAATGGAATTTGATCAACATCACCACAGAACCGCATCCGATTCATCTGCATCTGGTGGCGTTCCGCGTTGTGGGGCGCCAGAACATCGACACTGCAGCGCTCATGCAGCGGTATCCGGTACCTGACCTGGGAGTCCGGTGGACGCCGTCGGCAGAGGAATTCGTGACCTCTTCGCTGCGGCCTCCCGAAGTGTGGGAAACGGGGGAGAAGGACACGGTCATCGTGGATGCCAACTCGATCACCCGCGTGATCGTGCGCTTTCCGACGGCCGACGAGTTGGGCTTCGATCCGGATGCAACTTTCGCGAGAGGTTCCATGGCAGATCACTCGGCACACGGAGAAGTCGGCATGGGGGACCTTCAGGGGTACGTCTGGCACTGCCACATGCTCGATCACGAAGACCACGACATGATGTTGCGATATCGGGTGGTGACGTAGCCTTCAAGGGGAGAAAAGTTCCCAGAGGAGGCAGCTGTGTCGGAAGGTGCGCCCACCGGGCCCCTGGACGGATATCGGGTGATTGAACTCGGAACCTTGATCGCCGGGCCCTTCGCCGGGAAACTGCTCGGCGACATGGGCGCCGACGTGATCAAGATCGAATCGCCGGACCGCCCGGACCCGCTTCGTACCTGGGGTCAGGCCGAGCAGGACGGTCATCGATTCTTCTGGACGGTTCACGCCCGCAACAAGCGGTGTGTGACGTTGGACCTTCGCGTCGACGCGGGACGAGACCTGTTTCTGAATCTGATCGAACATGCCGATGTGGTGGTCGAGAACTTCCGGCCGGGCACCCTCGAGAAGTGGGGCCTGGGATTCGACGTTCTCAGTGCGCGCAATCCGAAGTTGGTGTTGGCCAGGGTATCCGGTTACGGGCAGAGCGGACCGCAAGCCAAGAGCGCCGGCTACGCCTCGGTTGCCGAAGCGGTCAGCGGATTTCGGCATCTGAACGGTTATCCAGGGCAGGCGCCTCCGCGTATTGCCCTTTCGCTCGGAGATTCTCTCGGCGGGATGTTCGCCGTTCAGGGAGTGCTGGCGGCGTTGCTCTCACGAGAGCGGACCGGCCGTGGTCAGGTGGTCGACGTTGCCCTCACGGAATCCTGTCTGGCGGTGCAGGAATCCACGATCCCGGATTACGATCGGGGCCGGATCATCCGGCAGCCCTCGGGAACGAGATTGGAGGGTATTGCGCCGTCCAACATCTATCAGACCTCTGAAGGAAACTGGGTGGTGATCGCAGCCAATCAGGACACGCTCTTCGTGCGTCTGTGCACCATCATGGGGCGACCGGAACTAGCGCATGACGACCGCTTCTCCAATCATGTTGCGCGTGGCAAACATCAGGACGAGCTCGACGAACTGATCAGTGCCTGGGTCGCGCTCCAAGATCCCACCAGCCTGGTGGAACGCCTCACCGAAGTGGGAGTTGTTGCCGGGCCGATCAATACGGTTGAAGATGTCGTCAAGGATCCGCAGCTGATCGAGCGGGGGATGCTCGTCGACCACTACGACGAGCGGATCGGTGAAAACGTCCTCGGCCTGGGCGTCGTGCCTACCTTCAGTGAGACACCCGGATCCGTGCGCAACGCGGGAGCGTCGGCGCCGGGTCACGACAACTCCTCGGTGTGGGGCGGGCTCCTCGGACTCTCGGACGACGAGCAGGCAGAACTGAAGATGAAGGGCGTGATCTGACATGTCGGTACCTGGCGTGGGTATTCCAGCAGTCAGTATTCGTGAAGTCGGACCACGGGACGGGTTGCAGATCGAAGACCCGGTGTCGCTGGCGGAGAAACTTCGTCTTGTCGACGCTCTGGCTGCGACGGGTGTTTCGCGTATCGAGGCGACGTCGTTCGTCTCACCGCGCGCTGTGCCGGCGTTGGCCGACGCGGAATTGTTGGCCGCAGAACTGCACCAGTGGCCCGGCATCGAGTTCTCGGCATTGGTCGCCGGAATCGGTGGAGCGAAACGGGCCGTCGCCTCAGGAATGAAAACCGTCGAATATGTTGTGTCGGCATCGAATGGCCACAGCGAGGCCAACACTCGGTCGACGACGGAGCAAGCGACCGAACGTATCGGAGAGGTCGTCCGGATCGTCCACGACGCCGGAGGACGGGTGGAGGTCATCGTGGCCACAGCCTGGGACTGTCCGTTCGACGGTCCAACCGACCCGGATCGTGTTCTGCGGATTGCGGAGCAGGCCAAGGAGTTCGGTGCTGATCAGTTCTCGATCGCAGATACCATCGGCACTGCCACGCCGGGACGTGTCGGACGATTGATCGACGCTGTGGGCGAAAGAGTAGGTGACTTCGGCTTGGGTGCGCACTTCCACAACACGCGTGGCGCTGGTCTTGCGTGCGCGTTTGCGGCTGTGCAGCACGGTGTTCGAAACCTCGACGCGTCCACCGGAGGTCTCGGTGGTTGTCCGTTCGCTCCCGGTGCCAGTGGCAATATCGCGACGGAGGAACTGGTCTACATGCTCGAAGACATGGGCATCGCGACAGGTATCGACCTGGATGCGAGCATTCGTGCCGCTGCCGTTGCAGAGGAGATAGTGGGCCATACGGTTCCCAGTAATCTTCTCCGCGCCGGCGATCGGAAGCGGTAGGGACCTTTACTCTTCTCGGTTGGGTGATGCCAGCTGCAGTTTGACCAGCTGCTCGTGCGCCGCGGCCGGCCAACCGATGCGCTGCTTCTCCAGATACCAGGCACCGGCGGCAAATGCGATCGCGAGGACGATCCAGATCGCGACGCTTCCGATCTGAGAGCCCAGGTCGCTCGATGAGGACACTTCGCCCGTGCTGTAGTCGTATTCCGTTGTCGTGGTGATTCCCTCTACTGCGAAGGTCCACAGAATCGGAAGGGCACACAGTGCGGCGAGGGCACGTGCGACATGCGCTGGACGCAGTTCGAAGATCATTCATTTCTCCTGGTGATCGACCCGGTGAATCTCACTCTCCTCGAAAGCTATTCGGGTTCGACGGCGCTGTCTGTAGTCGGATCGACGGACATGGACGAGGTGCCGAGCTCTCCCCGGTCCCCCTGCCGTAGCAGCTGCATGCCGTTGTGATCGAACTCGATTCGTCGAACGTCTTCAGTGTCGACCAGCATCGTGGCCATAGCGGTGCGCCGAGGTGGAAGGATCCGTATGGTCACTTTTCCTCGCGTGATCGCGGTGAGTTCCCGGACGATGCTCGAGTGGATTCGGTCGCGCACGTCGGCGTTCGCGCCATCCATTCCGTGGTCGTCGAGCAGGACCACTTCGACGCCGCGGTTTCGAGCGGCACGCACAGCATCGATGACATCTGTCTGTTGTAAGCCTGTCGCCCTCAGTGAATCTCGGAGTTGCGCCTCGAGGAGTTCGCATTCTTGCCGCTCGGTGGTTGTCAGTGGAACCCCGGAAGCGACCCGTTCGAGGAGCGGGCGTGCAAGGACATCGAGCCTGTCGAGTTGAGCGTCGCGTTCCTCGAGAATCGCAGCACTGGCGGATGCAGAGGCAATTCGTTGGGTGGACTGCTCACGAAGTTCGTAGATAACCTTGGCTTGAGGACGGATGGTGTATGCGAAGAAGGTCGACATCAGAACAGGGCCCGCGTTGATGACCGTCAACGACACTCCGTACATGGCCCCCTGGCCGGTGGTGGAGGACCAGATGGCGGTCACCAACACCATGAGTCCAAGCCCGAGCCACGCGAGTGCTGTACGCCCACGAACGCACATGAAGGTGAAGACTGCCGTCGACATCCCGAACATCCAGAGTTGAGTCATGTCGTTGACGGGGACTGGAACCACTGACAACACCAGGCCGCTCGTGACGGCGCCGGTCAGAGACACCAGAACGCTCTGCCCCAGCGGCATCGGGTCGCCTCTGCTCAGTACGAGTGTGAAAGCCGCAGTCGAGCACACGATAATTGCCAAGATCATCGGCCAGACTGCGCGGACGTCGGACGACGTGTAGGCGACCGAGATCACGCAGGTGAGCGCGAAGCATGCAGCCATGAATCGAGCAGCACGGCTGTGCATGCCGAGAAGATCGCGGACATCTCGTCCGTCCGGTCTGGTCATGTCATCACCGCTACGGGCAAGCTCAACGTCAGAGTAACCGAAGTGCCGCGGCTGGGTGATGATCGAATGGTTGCCGATCCGCCGTCGAGTTGACGCATTCTGCCGCGGATGCTGACAGTGATTCCGAGGCGATGCGTCTCGACGGAGCTCGGATCGAAGCCGACGCCGTCGTCGGTGACGACTACTTCGAGGTGGGTGGCGGTTGCCGTGACCGTGACCGAACGCCGTGCACTGCTTCCGGCGTGTTTGACGCTGTTGCGCAGTGCCTCGGCCATCGCACCGGCCATCGCACGAATCGAGTCGGGTGCGTATCCGCTCGGATCAGACCCGTCGGAGAGGGCGGTCTCGAACGTGATGTTTTCGTCCACTTCCGAAGCGGCTGAACGCAACTGAGCGAGGATTCCGTCGAAGTCGAAACTCGTCTCGTGGTCGGTTCCGGAGCGCAGTTCGTCGAGTCTTGCCACCGTCCTTCGCGCCTGAGCGACGACCGAGGGATCGGCGTCGTTTCTCGAAGCAGCGAGCAGAGTCGACATCACGGTGTCGTGGATGAGTGCGTCGAATCTCTCGCGTTCGACGGATTTGGCCTCGGCCGCGGCGGCGCCGGCGGCAGCGGCATGAGTGGTGGCGATGGTCGCATCCAGTACTCGTCCGGTTCGCAAGGCCATGACGGCCGCTGCTACGAAAACCGCGCAGAATGTCCAGGCGAAGGCGAGGTCGGGAACCAACAGGTGCGTCGCGGGACTCGTCCGGATTATGTGATTGGTCAACTGTGCGAGTGTTGCCACTACGAAAAGGTGCACGACGGCAGCGGCCGGTCGCCAAGCTGCAGCGGCAGCAAGGCTGGCGACGCCGGGGAAATTGGAAATCCACAAGGTGAAATCTGTGACGTGGTCACCATTCCACGCCGGCCACCACAGGAGGATGACCACGACGTAGAGAACCGCATTTGCGCTCGCAGTTCGTTTCACCCATCGGGTGTCGGCGTGGAACGTCGATGCTCCCAGCGCCAGCCCACTACCGAAAGTCGCGACCACCGCCAGTGGAGTCCACCACGACGCAGACATCGTGGTGGCTTCTGCAATCGCAGGGGCAAGCAATATCAGATAGCAGACATAGCCGGCACCGATGAAACGGCCGAAGAGCCTCAGAATTTCGTCAGAAGCACTGGCTGTTTTGTCGAAAGCAACTCTGTCGATCAGAGTTCGTCGATCGTCACTATCTGATCTTGTATCGCTCGCACGAGTAATTCGCATTTCGTCGGTGCGTTCCTTCCAACGTCGGCATACTTCTCGCGAATCCGCGACAGGTGGGTCCCCACCGTTCCCACGCTGATGTAGAGGTTTTGAGCGACGCGTGACTTCGAATCACTCAGTAGCCATTCCCTGAGAACCTCGATTTCGCGCTCCGAAAGGTGCGGTCCGACGGGATCCTGTGCCATGCAGTTTTCCACAGTGACTGTCATGAGTTTCGTCCTTACTTCTCTGTAGCGGAATGACAGACCCCCGACAGTGCCGTCTTCTTGTCAGATGAATGTAATTCGAAGAGGGAAATTTTTCCCAGACATCAATTCCTCTGCCCATATTTTCAGGGGCAGCGCTGTGAGAGTTATTGTTGCCGAACCTCATTGTTAGTCAAAGTCAGCTTTTTTCCGGAAGTAGGCCGTTCAGGAATTGGTAATACCCCGTCTTCGACCGCGCGTTTGTACAAATCCGTTTTTGTCGGTGCGGGTCGTCCGACAGCCGCATATTTCTGCCTGATGCGCTGGAGGTAGTCGTTAACCGTCTGCGGCGCCAAACCGGTGAGTCGCGCAACTCGATCCGCCTTCTCTCCGGATGCGTAAAGTTCGAGGACCTCGAGTTGTCGAGGGCTCAGACCCACTTCGTCGAGACCTGGATCCCCGTCGATTGCGGCAGCCCACTCTGTCGTCACCACCTGCCTTCCCGACGCGGCGGCGCGTATCGCATCAACCACGACGGCAGTCGGTTCGGACTTGCGTACAACACCCAGTACGCCGGCACGGGCGGCCGAGCGAACGAGGTACGGGTTTTCCGCCCCGGTGAAGATCAATGTCTCGAGCCCGGCGGCCCGCAGTTGCTCGACATTGCTCTTGGGCGATGAACCGTCGGCCAGCCGGAGGTCGAGGATTGCCAGATCCAAGGCGACGTTCTGAGCGAGCATCTCGGACACAGTGGTCGCGATGCACACCAATTCGAGGTCCGGCTCGTCCTCGAGCATCACGGACACGCCGATTGCTACCGACTCGTGGTCTTCCACCAACCCGACACGGCGGTGTGGAAATGCTGTTTGCTCTGGCATAGCGATTGTTTCCCTCCGCTCGATGCGAGGACGTTATCAGGCAGAGCTGACTGACCGGTATGTTACGTGTCAAGATTTGAAGTCAGCCTGGACTGTTTTACGTTTCGGCTCTACAGTTATCTTGTGACCGAGACCACTTCCGATGCGAAAGTAAGCCGTACCCAGGCCGAACGTACAGCGGCGATGCGTGGGCGCCTCCTCGACGCCGCCGTCGAATCGTTGGTCGAGCTGGGCTACGCACGGACCAGCACGCAAGAGATCGCCCGCCGCGCAGGCGTCTCGCGGGGTACGCAACTGCATCATTTTCCGACCAAGGAATCGCTGGTCGTCGCGGCCGTCGAGTATCTGGTCGACAAGCGGCTGGAAGAAATCCTCACCGCTGAAGTGGATCGTGGTCGAGGCCTCGAGGTCCTATCGGACGCGTTCTCCGGGCCGCTGTTCTATGCCGCCCTCGAATTGTGGGTCGCGGCGCGGACCGATCCCGTTCTGCATGCGGCGACGGTGCCCCTCGAACGCAAGGTGAGTGAGGCGCTCGAGTTCGGCAGCGCCGAGTTGTTCGGTGATCGGTTCGATTCCGAGTCGGTCGAACTCACCATCGAACTCGTTCGTGGGCTTGCCGTCTCAGCCCTGTTTCGTACATCCGAAGCCGACGACGCGCTCAGAGCGCGATTGTTGCCGGCCTGGCAATCCCGAGTGGAGAAGAAGTGAAGCTTCCCGAACATGTCGAAACGCTGATCGTCGGTGCCGGATTTGCCGGTATGGGCTTGGCCGCCAGAATGCTTCGCGACAACCGCGCTGCAGACGTCGTGTTGATCGAGCGTGGAGCTGACATCGGCGGCACTTGGCGCGACAACACCTATCCAGGCTGTGCCTGTGACGTGCCGACGGCGTTGTACTCGTATTCTTTTGCGCCGAGCGCCGATTGGAGTCATACCTTTGCTCGTCAACCCGAGATCTACAACTATCTGAAGAAGGTGGCCGCAGACACCGGCATCGTGGAACGCGTAGTCCTGAACTGCGAACTCGAAGCTGCTGTGTGGGACGAGGATGCGGCGCTGTGGCGTATTCGGACATCTCGAGGGTCGTTGACGGCCAAAGCTCTGGTCGCCGCGACCGGAGCGTTGTCGACGCCCAAGATCCCGGATTTCCCCGGTCTCGACCAATTCTCGGGGACCACTTTCCATTCGGCGACGTGGAACCACGAACACGAACTGCGCGGTGAGCGCGTAGCCGTGATCGGAACGGGAGCGTCGGCGGTTCAGTTCGTTCCCGAAATTGCCGACCCTGCTGCCCATGTCACCGTGTTCCAGCGAACTCCGGCCTGGGTGATTCCGCGGATGGATCGCACCCTGCCTGCCGCACAGAAGGCCGTGTACTCGCGGATTCCCGTTACACAGAAGGTGATTCGAGGGTGGGTTTACGGCTTCCGCGAGCTACTCGGTGCCGCGATGTCGCACGCGACGTGGGTGCTGCCTGCCTTCGAGGCGGCCGCGCGCCTTCATCTGCGCAGACAGGTGAAAGATCCGGAGTTGCGCCGGAAACTGACTCCCGATTTCACGATCGGTTGCAAGCGCATGCTTCTGTCCAACGACTGGTTGCGCACCCTTGACCGCGCGGACGTGAGTCTGGTCGACAGTGGGCTCGTCTCGGTCACCGAAAACGGAGTGGTCGACGGAAGCGGAGTCGAGCACAAGGTCGACACCATCATCTTCGCCACGGGGTTCACGCCGACGGAACCGCCTGTTGCGCATCTGATCACCGGAAAACGTGGCGAGACGCTGGCCGCACATTGGAACGGTAGTCCCAACGCGTACAAGGGTACTGCGGTCAGCGGGTTCCCGAATCTGTTCCTCATGTACGGTCCGAACACCAACCTCGGACACAGTTCGATCGTGTACATGCTCGAGTCCCAGGCCGAGTACGTCAACGACGCCTTGAACACCATGAAGCGAGAGCGGATCGATGCCCTCGACGTGAACGAGACGGTGCAGGTGCACTACAACAAGGGAATTCAGCACGAGTTGCAGCACACGGTGTGGAACAAGGGCGGATGCTCGAGTTGGTACATCGATCCGGAGGGGCGCAACTCGGTGCAGTGGCCGACGTTCACTTTCAAATTCCGTTCGCTGCTGGAGCATTTCGATCGGGAGAACTACTCCGCTCGCAAGATCGAAAGCGTCGAGGCATGACCGCGACGCACTACGACGTGGTGGTTATCGGTTCGGGATTCGGTGGCAGTGTCGCCGCTCTTCGCCTGACGGAGAAGGGCTACCGCGTCGGGGTGCTCGAAGCCGGTCGACGGTTTGCCGACGACGAGTTGCCTGAAACCAGTTGGAGACTTCGAAAGTACCTGTGGGCGCCGTGGATCGGATGTTATGGGGTTCAGCGCATCCATCTTCTTCCGGATGTGCTCGTGATGGCGGGGGCCGGCGTCGGAGGTGGGTCGTTGAACTACGCCAACACGTTGTATCAGCCACCCAATCGGTTCTTCGAAGACCGTCAGTGGGCGCACATCACTGACTGGCACGACGAACTGGCGCCGTACTACGACCAGGCCAAACGGATGTTGGGTGTTCGCACCAATCCGTCCTTCACTCCTGCCGATGCGGTGATGAAGGACGTAGCCGAAGAGATGGGCGTGGGGGAGACCTTCACGTCCACCCCCGTCGGGGTTTTCTTCGGGGAGGCAGGAGTTTCCGTGCCGGACCCGTTCTTCGGCGGAAAAGGACCCGAACGCACAGGTTGCACGGAATGCGGGGGATGTATGACCGGTTGCCGAGTCGGTGCGAAGAACACGCTGGTCAAGAACTACCTCCATCTCGCCGAGCAAGCGGGCGCCAGGGTTCATCCGCTCACGACCGTCACCGACCTTCGGCCGGCGGCAAGCGGTGGTTACAGCCTGCTCGCGAGGCGAACGGACGGCGTCCGCCGGCGAGAAGTTCGGTTCACCGCCGATCAGGTGGTGGTTGCCGCCGGAACGTACGGAACGGCGAGACTGCTGCTCGGTATGAAGGAATCCGGTGCCCTGCCGGGCCTGTCGGATACTCTCGGCACCGTCGTACGTACCAATTCCGAAGCCGTACTGGCCGCAACGTCGAAGTCGCGTCGACGGAACTTCACGCAGGGCGTAGCCATCACGTCGTCCTTTCACCCGGATGATCACACGCACATCGAGCCGGTGCGATACGGCAAGGGCAGCAATGCAATAGGACTTCTGCAGACCGTCCTGAGTGACGGCGGTGGGCGAACTCCCCGGGTGCTGAAGACTCTGGCAGTCGCGGCCCGGCACCCAGGAGCGTTCTTGCGATCGTTGTCGGTACGGAACTGGTCCGAGCGAACCGTCATCGCGCTGGTGATGCAGACCGACGACAACTCCCTCGAACTTTCCAAGAACACCAAACGATTCGGGCGCTCCCTCACCAGTAGACCGGGACCGGGCGATCCACCTCCTCAGTGGATTCCGCAGGGTCATACAGCCATTCGCAAGGTCGCCGAGAAGATCGACGGCGACCCGGGTGGTTCCATCGCCGAGATCGTGAACATCCCGATGACGGCACACTTTCTGGGTGGCTGCGCTATCGGTGACAGCGCGTCGAGTGGCGTCGTCGATCCGTATCTGCGTGCATACGGTCATGAGGGACTGCACGTCATGGACGGTTCGGTGGTGAGCGCAAATCTCGGAGTGAATCCTTCCCTGACCATCACTGCGCAGGCGGAACGAGCGTGCGCGATGTGGCCGAACAAGGGTGGCGCGGACGCCCGCCCGAAGACCGGCGAGCCATACGTACGTATCGATCCGACTTTGCCGTCCGATCCGGTGGTGCCGACGCATGCACCAGGCGCTTTGCGGCTTCCCCTGACCGTTCGAGCTGAGAAGGTGTCCGATGTGGAGCGTGCCTGAATCGACAAGTGACCGCGTCGACTGGCCGGTGAGTGATCCGCCGCCGTGGCCGGCTCGCGTTCGCGCGACACTGTGGTGGCACCGCAGTACGTCGGCGGCGCGGGAGCTCGGCCCGGATGGTCGAACGATTCCGATGACGGTGGCCATGATGGTGGACTACCTCGATTCGCCGGTCGGCCCGTATCGCGAGATCCTCGCCAGTCCGGTCTTGCATGCGCCAGGGAAACGGATCGGGCCTATGCCGCGGATGGCGGTCCCTTTCATCGCGGTGGATTCGGAACCGTCGGTGCACGGTGGGCGAGTCCACTGGCAACTACCCAAGATTCTGGCCGAGTTCGACGGAGACGTGCAGCAGAAATTCACTGCAACCGGCGACGGATGGCGGGTGCGTTCGGATACGCGGATGCTCGGGCCGCGTCTGCCGATTGCCGGGGCGTTGGGATTTGCGCAGCCCGAGTCCGGCGGAGGTCTGGCGATCGCGTCGGCAAGGCTGACGGGATCGTTCCGATACGCGCGCGTGAGCGTCGAGGCAGAGGGGCAGACCCTGCCGGACTGGTTGGCTGCGGGCACCCATCACGGCGTCGTGATTCTGGGCGGAAAAATGACTACGGGAGCGGCCAGGCGTCGGTAACGGGGGTTTGACCTGCGAAAAAGCGACCAAGGCCGCCCGTCAGTGACCGGGCGGCCTTGGTCGTGTGGTGTGAAAGTCAGGTGTCGACGTCCCACAGGCGCCTCTCGGCGGGTGGTCGCTCGCAGCGACAAAAGGGGTGGGGCCCGGGGCTTGTTCGGACGCCGACAGGGTGTTCAACGGCGGTCTCCCCGGATTTGTTCCCGTCCTTGATATGTGACACCGGTCTCGATTCAACTTAGGCAATCCTTTTCTTGACTAATTCCAGAAAAGCGGCATACTGGGAAACATGCGAGACGGAGAGCATGACTTCGACCCCCGAGCGCAATTGCGCGCCGTCGGGTTGAGGGTCACTGCTCCGCGCCTCGCCGTGCTGGATGCGGTTACAGCCCAACCGCATTCAGACGCCGATTCTGTTGCAGCACTCGTGCGGCAGCAGCTCGGATCGGTATCCACACAGGCCGTTTACGACGTGCTGAAGGCATGCGTGAACGCAGGATTGCTGCGACGCATCGAGCCGGCGGGTTCGCCCGCACGGTTCGAGACGAGGACTGGTGACAACCACCATCACCTCGTCTGTCGCGGCTGCGGCAAGGTCGTCGACGTCGATTGTGTTGTCGGCCAAGCTCCCTGCCTCGAACCTTCCGATAATCACGGCTTCGAAATCGACGAAGCCGAGGTCGTGTTCTGGGGCCGTTGCGAAGATTGCCTGAAGAATTCTGCCGAATCCGACACCGAGTCGGACGCGGTCTCGCAGAATCGAATTGATGCGTCCAGAACCTCCGAGTCAGCCACCTCGCATGCAGCCCATGCGTTCGACTCGGATGCAGCCCCGCTCCTCTGACGCCCAGCCCACAACGCTAGGAGGCTTCGCCATGACCAAGCCCACCACCAACAATTTCGGTATCGCGGTCGCAAGTGATGACGAATCGCTGACCGCGGGTATTCAGGGGCCGGTGCTCCTTCACGACCACTACCTGATCGAGAAGCTCGCGCAGTTCAACCGCGAGCGTGTCCCGGAGCGCATCGTCCACGCCAAGGGCGGCGGCGCTTTCGGTGAACTCGTCATCACACACGACGTCAGCAAGTACACCAAGGCCGCGTTCCTGCAGCCGGGTAAGAAGACCGAGTCACTCGTCCGCTTCTCCACCGTCGCCGGTGAGCAGGGCAGCCCGGACACCTGGCGCGATCCGCGCGGTTTCGCGATGAAGTTCTACACCGAAGAGGGAAACTACGACCTCGTCGGCAACAACACCCCGGTGTTCTTCATCAAGGACGCCATCAAGTTCCCCGACTTCATTCGTTCGCAGAAGCGACTGCCCGGCTCCGGTCTTCGTGACCACGACATGCAGTGGGACTTCTGGACTCTGCGTCCCGAGACCGCTCACCAGGTGACCTGGCTGATGGGTGACCGCGGTATCCCGAAGACCTGGCGCAACATGGACGGCTTCGGATCGCACACCTACCAGTGGGTCAACGCTGCGGGTGAACGCTTCTGGGTGAAGTACCACTTCAAGACCGATCAGGGCATCGAGTTCCTGACGCAGGCCGAAGCAGACAGCCTCGCCGGTAGCGATCCCGACTACCACCGCGCGGATCTGTACAACGCCATCGAGGCCGGTAATTTCCCGAGCTGGACACTCAAGGTTCAGATCATGCCGGTCGACGAGGCCGAAGGCTACCGCTTCAACCCGTTCGACCTCACCAAGGTCTGGTCCCAGAAGGACTACCCACTGATCGAGGTCGGCAAGTGGACGCTGAACCGCAATCCGGAGAACTTCTTCGCGCAGATCGAGCAGGCTTCGTTCGAGCCGTCGAACGTGGTGCCCGGCATCGGATTCAGCCCGGACAAGATGCTTCTCGGCCGCGTCTTCTCCTACGCCGACGCACATCGTTACCGCATCGGCACCAACTACGCCGACCTGCCGGTCAATGCCCCGAAGAACGAGGTGAACTCCTACTCCAAGGAGGGCGCCATGCGTTACAGCTTCAATTCCCCGTCGACGCCGGTGTACGCACCGAACTCGTACGGCGGACCGCATGCCGATCCGTCGGTTGCCGGTGACGAAGGACTGTGGGCGTTCGACGGCAAAGCAGTGCGCGCCGGATACATCGAGCACGCCGAGGACGGCGACTTCACGCAGGCCGGAACGCTGGTCCGTGAAGTTCTCGACGACGCAGCTCGTGAGCGCCTGGTGAGCAACATCGTCGGCCACGCCCTTGCCGGCGTCAGTGAGGAAGTTCTGTTGCGTGTCTTCGAGTACTGGAAGAACGTCGACGCAGATTTGGGCAAGCGCGTCGAAGAAGGTGTACGCGCAGGTCAGTGACCCGCTGACATGAGCATCGCTTAGGTCTACCGAATGCGGACCGCTGCAAGGGAAATCACTTCCCGGCAGCGGTCCGTTTCCGTCTACCCAACTACAGAAGCGCAAACCAATAGACGAAGCATGCGAGAAGGAATACAACGACTGACTCCATGACGACACCCCTGTTCGACGTGCACTTCTGCTGTTCGCACTCTCCATGATCCGCTTCTCGAGCTGAGAATGCTCGGGGCACAAGTTTCGCGAACCGAGGTGTTGGGCAGTCAATTCCCATGGCAATAGGTGCGGTTCTCTTCGACATCGACGGAACGCTCGTCGATTCCAACTATCTGCACGTAGAAGCGTGGTCGCGAGCTTTCTTCGAGGTAGGTCGCCCGGTCGACGCGTGGCGGGTACACCGCAGCATCGGCATGGACGGAGACCAACTACTGGAGTCCTTGCTCGGCGAAGACATCGACGGGTGCGGACCGCGAGCCAAAGAACTTCACACCACGTACTACCGGCAGTCGGCCGACCGTCTCCGAGTACTGCCGGGAGCGCGCGAGTTGATCCGCCGAGTTCACTCGCTCGGACTGCATGTGGTGCTCGCTACCTCGGCGCCGGACGACGAACTGAAGTTGCTACGCCGGACGCTCGACATCGACGAAATGATCTACGCCGCCACCTCTTCGGAATCCGTCGACGAGGCCAAACCTGATCCGGACCTGATCGAGGTCGCGCTCGCGAAGGCAGGTGTCGACGCGGGCAATGCGGTCATGGTCGGGGATGCCGTCTGGGACATGAAGGCGGCGACATGGGCGGGCGTTGTGGCTGTGGGAGTGCGCAGCGGCGGCATGTCGACCGACGAACTCGAAGGTGCGGGTGCGACTGCCGTGTACGACGACGCCCGCGACCTCCTCGACCACCTCGACGGCAGTGTGATTTCCGAACTCGTTTCAGGCCTAGATACCGGGAGTTGATCAGTGATGGCACGATTCGGCTACACCTTGATGACGGAGCAGGCAGGTCCGAAAGAACTGGTTCGCCATGCAGTTCGGGCCGAAGAAGTCGGCTTCGACTTCGAAGTGATGAGTGATCACTACTCGCCGTGGCTGACCGAGCAGGGGCATGCACCCTACGCCTGGTCGGTGCTGGGGGCAGTCGCCCACGCCACCGAGCGAGTCGGTTTGATGACGTACGTGACTTGTCCGACCGTGAGGTACCACCCCGCCGTCGTCGCTCAGAAAGCTGCGACGATCCAGATCCTCGCGGACGGACGCTTCACCCTGGGATTGGGAAGTGGCGAGAGCCTGAACGAGCATGTGGTCGGCGAGGGTTGGCCGTCCATCGACACCCGCCAGGACATGCTGCAGGAGGCGGTGAGCATCATTCGCGCACTGCTCGCCGGAGATCTGGTGAGCTGGAAGGGGGAGTACTTCGACGTCCAGTCCGCCAGGATCTGGGATCTCCCCGAGAACCCGGTTCCGCTGGCGCTGGCCATGTCCGGAGACAAGTCCGTCGAGCGTTTCGGTCCGATGGCCGACGATTTGATTGCCGTGCAACCGGATTCGGAGCTAGTGCACTTGTGGAAGCACGTGCACGGCCGAGCATACGGATTGGCTCCCGCAGGCCGGACCATCGGTCAGATTCCGATCTCGTGGGACCCTGATCGCGACACGGCAATTGCACGAGCTCATCAGCAGTTCCGGTGGTTCGGCGGAGGGTGGTCCGTGAACTCCGAACTGCCGACGCCGGCGAGCTTCTCGGGTGCGACTCAGTTCGTGCGCAAAGAGGATGTAGCTGAAAGCATTCCGTGTGGTCCCGATCTCGATGTGATCGTCGAAGCGGTCAAGGCATACACGGACGCCGGATTCACCGATGTGGCACTGGTACAGATCGGTGGAGATACCCAAGGCCGATTCTTCGACGAGGCGGCCAAGCCGCTGCTCGAGGCTCTGCACGTCGAATTGGGTTGATCGAGAAGATCAATCGAGTTCCGCCGAGTGGGCTCTTGTCGAGTCGCGCGCTACCGCCGTGCAGCCTCGCCTGCTGCGCGACGAGGGCCAGTCCCAAACCGCTTCCGGCGTCGCCCGCACCGGTACCACGAACGAATCTCTCGAACATCGCTTCGCGTTCCGAAGGCGCGATCACGGTGCCGTTGTCGTCGACGAAAACCGTCGCCGAACCCGTCGCAGCCCCTGATCGGACGGTGATCTCGACTTCGTCGGCATTGCCGTGCCGAACGGAATTGGTGACGGCGTTGGTCAGCACCAGACGGATACCCGCGGGAAAGGCCTGAACCGAAAGTTCTTCCGGTGCTTTCAAACGAACGTCGACCTGCGGGTGCAGACGGCCGGCGTCAGCGACGGCGCGATCGGCAACCTCGACGAGATCGACGTCGGCACAATCCTCGGGATCGGCCACGTCACCCAGGGCTAGAGTCTCGAGGTCGGTCAGGGTGCGCTCGATCTGGCGCTGCGCTTCCAACAATTCGCCGGACAGTTCGCGCCGTTGGCTTTCCGTGAGATCGAGTGTTGCGAGAACTTCGAGATCGGTACGCATCGACGTGAGAGGTGTGCGCAGTTCGTGGGCGGAGACGCGAGCGAAATCGCGTGCCGACTCCAACGCCTCCTCGGTGCGGCTTCGATCGCTTTCGATGCGACTGAGCATGCTCTGGATTGCCTCCGACAGTTCTTCGGCTTCTCGCGTTCCACGTACCGACGGTGCCCGGCGCGAGAGTCCGTCGACGTCGAGGTTGTTGCCGATCGAACTGGTGGTCTCGGTCAATTGCTGTAGTGGCCGGACGGCTCGGCCGGTGAGGAACCAACCGAGCCCGGCCGCGGCAAGGATGGCGACCACTGCTGCAGCGGCCACTTGGAACTGCTGCTCACGGATTGCCTGGGTCAGTGGGTCTTCGGGGATGCTGACGGCCAGTGCGGCGCCGCTGTCGCCGGGCACCAGAACATCACGACTGCGAACATCGGTGGTAGCCAAGGCGCTGACGGTCGCGGCTTTGAATCCGGGGCTGACCACGGATGGTTCTGTTGTTGCAGTTGGTGTCTCGATGAATAGCGGGCTCGGCGCACTCGCCGCGACGCCCAGGGTGACGGAATCGAGAGTGCGTTCGAGTTGTTCGGATCCGTTGACACGCAGAAAGACCGCGAACGCAATTCCGATCGCGGCAATCACGATTCCGGCGGCCAGGCCCGAGGCGATGGCTACGCGAGTCTGAAGTGACAGCGGCCGCTTCATCGTTCGGCCCTCAGGACGAAGCCCACCCCACGCACTGTGTGGATCACGCGGGGCGCTCCGTCGACTTCGAGTTTCTTGCGTAGATAGGTGACAAAGACGTCGACGACATTGGTGTCGGCAGCGAAGTCGTAACCCCAGACGAGTCGCAGGAGTTGTGCGCGACTGAGTACGACACCGGCGTGCTCGGCGAGTACCGACAACAGGTCGAATTCTCTTTTGGTGAGTTCGATTCGTCTACCGTCGATGTGCGCTCGATGGCCACGGAGATCGACCGTCAGCGGTCCCACCGTGATCGGATGGTCGACCGACGGGGTGGCTCGCGTCGTGCGTCGAAGCAATGCGCGGAGTCTGGCGACGAGCTCGGCCAACTCGAAGGGCTTGGTGAGGTAGTCGTCGGCGCCCGCCTCCAGCCCCGCGATGCGATCACCCACGGAACTTCGGGCGCTGAGTACGCAGATCGGAACCTCGTTGCCGATCGCGCGCAGGGCGGTCACCACCCCGACGCCGTCGAGGCCGGGCATGTTGACGTCGAGAACGAGCGCGGCCGGGCATTGCTTGTTCACCGATGACAAGGCCGATCGTCCGTCGACGGCAGTTGTCGTGTCGAAGCCCGACAATCGGAGTCCACGTTCGAGCGAATTCAGAACCTTCGCGTCGTCGTCAACGATCAGGATGCGCTCGCGTGTACTCACCCCAGCCATGGTGCCATCGGATCAAGGCCTGGGGCCTCGCTCGGAGCGAGGGCCGTCGCATTCTCATCAACTCCTAAGAAACCGACAACAGATCTGCAGTGTTGGCTTCATAACCTCGGGTTTCTCGGATGCGACCGCGCCGAGAACTCGAGAACGTTCGATCAAGGAGAACAACGATGACGCGATTGAAAGTGAACGGCAAGCGGGCCCGCCGGACCGGTGTGGTGGTGGCGTCCGTGGCGGTCCTCGGTATGGCAGTGGCGCCGGGAATCGCCTGGGCTTCCAACCCGATTTCCGACGGGTCACCGGTGGCGGTGCGGTCGATCGCGACCGCTCCAGCCGAGTTGGGTGTGGCTCCCGAAGTAGCGTGTGGTGTCGCGGCGCCGATTTCCGACGAGGAGCTGCAGAAGCTCATCGACGAGGGGAAGGTCGTGCGCGCGGAGGAGGCCGGTACGGCCGCAGTCACTATCGAAGTGCCGAGCGAAGCTGCGACATTCGTTGCGCGTGAAGGGGTGCCGGCGTTGCCGACCGTCGAGTGGGCTCCGACGACCGAAGGTGTTCCGGCAGAGGTGCTCGACATGGCCGGTGTCGCTCCGCTGGAGGAAGGCGTTGCCCTGTCATGCACGGTTGCCGCGGGCTGACGAGCGAAAAAAGCTCCGCATGAACCGCTTTGACCTGGAACGGTACGGCCGTACTCAACTGGGTCTGGAGGTTGGTCAAGCCTGTCGGTAGCACTTGCTACGTTCGGGGCGGTCTCGGCGAGCATGCCGGGGCCGTCGCCGACGGCGTCATGTGTGTGGTGTCTTGCAGAGGGTGCGGTACGGCCTGATGCGGGGCGCGTTTCGAAAGGTGTTGTGTTTCATGGTCATGGGCCCCACCCACGCGATGTCCGGTGCTGCTGTGGGGTTGGTGGTTGCGGAGTTGTTGCCTCTCGACTGGGGAGGGCCCACATCCACTGCGGAAACTTTGACCTTTGCCGGAGTGTGTGCCGGAGCCGCCTTGCTTCCCGACCTCGATACCGGTCAGTCGACGGTTTCGCGATCATTCGGTCCGCTCAGCAAGGCTCTGGCCAAAGGCATCGACGCAATTTCGGTGACCTTCTACCGCATCACCAAAGGCAAGAAGGACGGCAAGCGTCGTGGTGGGCATCGGACGCTCACGCACACCGCGCTGTTCGCCGCCGGGTTGGGTGCCGGGGTCTCGGCGCTGGTTGTTCAGTTCGGGAAGCCAGCCATCATCATCACCCTGTTCTTCTGCCTCGGGTTGGCCATCCGTGGATTGGCGGGTGAATTGGCCAAGGAGAAGGGTTGGCTCGCGGTCTCCGCCGTTGCGTTGGTGCTCTCTGCCCTCACCTGGCAGTGGTATCCGAGTGAGGCTGGATCCACGGGGCTAGGTGTTGCGGTGGCACTGGGTTGCGCCACGCACTGTCTCGGCGATGCGATCACCAAGGAGGGAGTGCCGTTTCTTGCACCTCTGATCCCGCTCGGCGGCAAGCGATGGTGGGAGCAACGACTGCCGTCATTCCTATCCATCCGTGCAGGTGGGAACCTCGAGAAGATCCTGATCGGGCCGGCGTTGACGGTTCTGACTGCCTGGTTGATCATCAGTGCGTTCGACGGTGCCCCGGAAGCGATCTACGCGGTCTTCGCTCCGATGGTGCAGTGAGCTTCGGAAAACTTTTATTACGGAACCACTGGCATCGTAATCATATTTGTTCTACGTTCGTCCCTGACATGAACCGAGTCGGCTGACGGAGTGAGCAGTGGTGCATCAAGCAGAGCGCATGGCAGAGCACAGCTCGAGCGAAGACGGTGTGAGCCGGCGCGGATTTCTCGCAGCGAGTGCCGGCGCAGCTGCTCTCGCGGGCATTTCCTGGGCGCCGGCTGGAGCAGTTCCCTGGGGTTCGGCATCGACCATCGCGCCACCGCCCGGATTTCCGTCGGACATTCCGTTGTCACAGCAGGCGTACGCGAACTGGTCGCGAGAAATCATGCTCGACAGCGTGTGGACGGCCACGGCACGTCACAGCGATGACGTCGTCACCCTCGCCAACTGGGCGTTCGACAACGGGTACACAGTGCGTGCGAAGGGAACGATGCACGGGTGGAGTCCGTTGACGGTGGTGCCCGGCGCGCCTTCGGATCGAGTTCTGCTGGTCGATACGATGGCCAAACTGAATTCGGTTGTGGTGCAGCACGGCACGCCCGCAACGGTCACGGCGGGCGCCGGCGCCAGTATCGAAGCGATTCTGACAGCGCTCGAGCGAGAAGGGCTCGGCTGGGCCAACTCTCCGGCGATCGGTGAGCTGTCCATCGCCGGCGCGCTGGCGATCGGTGCTCACGGGGCAACCTATCCGGCTGTGGGGGAGACGATCACCCCTGGTCAATCGTATGGTTCGCTGAGCAACCTGATCACCGAGATCACGGTGGTGGCGTGGGAGGAAGGCATCAATCGGTACGCACTGAAGACATTTCACCGATCGGACGTCGAGAGCACCGCCTTCCTGGCCCATCTGGGTCGAACCTTCGTCACCTCCGTGACGCTGCAAGCCGGGGAGAATTATCGGCTGCGGTGCCAGAGTTTCACCGACATTCCGTGGCAAGAACTCTTTGCTGCTCCCGGGTCGCCAGGGCGTACCTACGAGAGTTTCGTCGAGAAATCCGGACGGGTGGAAGCAATCTGGTTCCCGTTCACGCAAACACCGTGGCTCAAGGTCTGGACACCGACCCCGGTCAAACCGCCGGAGTCCCGAGAGGTGAGCGGGCCGTACAACTACTTCTTCTCCGACGCGATTCCCGAAGAAGTCACCACCCCGTTGGGGATGGTGGCACAGGGTCTCCAAGCTGCGACGCCGCTGTTCGGCGCCTCTCAGTTCGGCGCTGTAGCAGCAGGATTGGTGCTGACTGACACCGACGATCTCTGGGGTTGGTCGAAAGACGTTCTGTTCTACCTCCGGCACACGACCTTGCGCGTCGTAGCCGGGGGCGGGGCGGTGATCACCAAGCGGTCCAACATCGGCCGAGTCGTCCACGAGATGACGAGTTGGCTGAACGAACGAATGACGCACTACGCGTCGTTGGGGCAGTATCCCGTCAACATGCCGTTCGAAGTGCGTCTCTGCGGTGTCGACGATGACGGCGAGGTGTTGGTCGACAGCGCCGGAGTGCCGGACCTGTCAGCGGTGCGGCCGCGGGCGGATCGTCAGGACTGGGACACAGCGATCTGGATGAACGTGGTCTCGATTCCCGGCACCGCGGGATTGCCTGCGTTCCTTCGCGAAATGGAACGGTGGATGGTCGCGAACTACTCCGGCGATTACGCGACCTTCCGTCCGGAGTGGTCCAAGGGGTGGGCATTCACCGATCAGGCGGCGTACCAGGACGACGAATTTCTCACCAGCACAGTGCCTGCCACCTTTCGTGCCGGTGGCGACGGGAATTGGGACTTCGCTCTCGCCACTCTCGACGAGCACGACCCGCACCGCGTATTCAGCAATACGTTCCTCGACCGCGTATTGCCACCCAGCTGAATCTCCTACTGCGGAAGCGGTTTGCGCCAACATACGTCGGTGACACGGATACGCTGATTGTTGTCACCGTTCCAATCGACGCTCAGCCCCTGAGTTCGGAGTGCGTCGGCTACCTGGCGCCCGACGGTCTGATCGGTGTGCGCGATCATGTGTGCCTTGGCGGTTTCGTCGCCGCCGAAGGCAGCGGCGACCAGCGCGGGATCGAGATCGTGGGCCGGACGAAACGCACTGTAGGACAAGTAGAGATCGGACGGCTCGTCGCCGAGACGCTCCGCATCTTGCATGTGGAAGAACGTGTACGCCCACTGAGCAAAGGGATACCCGTTCTGGTCGGGTTCGGACGGCGTGCGTTCGTCGTCGATTTCGGTAGTGCCGCACTGCATGCAGCAGGTGAAGTTCATCCGGGCTACGATGCCGTTGCGTTCGAGTTCGGCGAAGGCTGCGGAGAGGCGCTCGAAGTCTCCGGGAGCCGTCCACTGGGTCTGCTCCTCGAGTCTGTGGTCCCAGACCTCACGCACTACTGCGTCGATCTGTCTGCCGAGTTCGTCGTTCTCGAAGCCGCCCTCGACACAGTCTCGGGCGGCTTCGCAGATTTCGTCGAACGTCGCGAAACCTGGGACTACCAGTTCGCGTGCTTGCTCACGTACGGCGACGATGTCGGCCTCACTGAGCCCCGGTGCTGACCGTGACTGTGCTGACCGTGACCAGGGCAATCGCATACCGGCACCGTACTGCACCGATCCGACCGTCAGGCGACGTCGGCTGCTGCTTTCGTTTCCTCCTCGTTTGACGGGGCCGGCTTGTTCGGGATGAGCGCCGTCGCGATCAGGCCCACCACGACAAATCCGGCTGCAAGGTATCCGCCGAGTGTGATGCCGTGAGTCATCGCAGATTGGGCAGCGTCGGCGACGAAGGCAGTGTTCGGTGAACCGGCCAGCGAGTCGATGGCGGCGCCTGCGCTGTCGGTGACTGCCCGCGTCAACTGATCAGCCTGAGCTTGGTCGACACCGGATCCGGTGAGGTCGTTGTTCAGCGTCGAATTGAGAGTGCTGAAGAAGACCGTGGTGAGGACGGCGATGCCCAGTGCGGATCCGAGTTGGCGGAACGCGCTCTGAATGCCGGAGCCTTGACCGGCGCTCTGCTCGGGAATCTCCTCGAGCACGACGTTGGTCACCTGCGCAGTCGCAAAACCGACGCCGATTCCGTAGAAGAACAGCACTGCGGCGATAGTCCACCAGGGGCTGTCTGTCGCAGCGATGAATCCGAGACCGGCGAGACCGAGCGCCTCGAGAGCCAAACCGATACGGACCAAGCCCAACGGCGAGACCTTCGATGCCAGCCCGAAGCTCGCACCACTGGCGACAAAGCTGCCGATGGCAATGGGAACCAGTGCGAGCCCTGCCTGGAGTGCGCTGTATCCGAGCGTGAACTGGAGCCAGAGAGGAAGCACCGCAACGATTCCGAACTCGCCGAGCCCGATGATCAGCGTCGCGATGTTGCCGTTGCGGAACGACGAGATGGAGAACAACCGTACGTCCATCAGCGCCCGCGACGGATCGGCGCTGCGGGTGAGCATGGTTTGACGGTAGGCGAACGCACCGAGCGACAGAACGGCGAGAACCAACGCCACCAGAACCGGCGACGGTCCGCTGGACCATGACAGACCGAACAGATCGAAGGGTTCCTTCGTCGTCAGCCACCCGTACGTACGTCCCTCGACGAGGCCGAAGGCCAGCAGGCCGAGCCCGGCGATGGACAGTGCTGCTCCGGTGGCGTCGATGCGCCCAGCGGTGCGGGGTGAGGGCGCGATGAACAGCACTGCGCCGATCAGAATGAGCGCAGCAAGCGGAATGTTGATCCCGAATGCCCAACGCCATGAGGCATGTTCGGCAAGCCAGCCGCCGAGCAATGGGCCGAGGGCGGATGCAGCGCCGATGGTGGAACCCCAGACCGCGAAGGCCTGGCCGCGCGCCTTTCCGGTGAACATCGCGTTCAGAAGCGACAGTGACGTGGGCAGGATCATGGCCGCGCCGGCGCCCTGCAGGAAGCGCGCCAGGATGAGCAGACCGCCGTTCGGCGCCAGTCCGGCCAGCAGGCTCGTTGCGCCGAACACGACGACACCGGCGATGAAGATACGACGGGCGCCGACCAGGTCGGCAACTCTGCCGACCAGAAGCAGGAGTGCCGCGAACACGATTGCGTAGGACTCTTGGATCCATTGAGCCTGAACGGAATTGATCCCGAGATCTTCGATGATCGAGGGAACTATGACGTTGACGATCGTGGTGTCGACGACGATCAGTGCCACGCCGAGTGCAATGGCGATCAGGCCCAACCACTTACGGGTGGTGGGTGAAATGTTCACGAATAAACCTCCATTGTGAAGTAACTTTATTATGAAGGTATATTTGAGGCGGTAAGTTGTCAACGTGCGCGCTGGGTTCGACCGGCCGCCGTCTGGCACAGGAAAGGTGGGATCACCGAGGTGGAAGCACCGCGCGACATCTCCGTGGAGCGGGAGCGGCTGATGGACGAATTCCGCGCGTACGGTGGCACGTTCACCGAATTCAGCCATCGATTCGCGTCGTGGCTCGGCCTGCATTCCACCGACGCGACTGCCTTGATGGAAATCACCGCTGCCGAGGAGAAGGGGACGCCGCTCTCACCCGCCCGCCTCGGAGAGCGGATCTCGCTGACGTCGGGTGCAACCACCGCGTTGCTCAACCGCCTGGAGAAGGCGGGACATATCGTCCGGACCCGAGAGAATGCAGACCGGCGAGTGGTCACGCTGCACAGCAGTGCGCATGTGCAGGACCTGGCGGACGAGTTCTTCGGGCCCCTTGCCGTGCGACTCGACGCCATGATGGCGAAGTACCCGCCCGAACTGCTCAGTCGATTCGAGGAATTTCTCGTCGACCTTCACTCGACGATGAACGAACACCTCGAGCAGGACAACCGCTGAACAAAGAACGCCGCTCGACTCCGGAGAGTCGGGCGGCGTTCTTTGTGCCGGTGACGGCTACTTGCCGAGCTTGGCCTGCAGGTCGTCGAGAACCAGGCCGGCACCTGTCGGGCCGAGACCCAGGAACCAGGTCTCGTCGCTCACCTCGGTGGCGCGTCCTTCCTTGACTGCGTCCATGCTGGCCCACAGCGGTCCGGCAACAACCGTGGTCTGGCCGGTGTCGGCGGGATTTCCGTAGCTGGAGTAGAAGATTCGGTCACCCTCCGCCTCGGTGATCGTTTCCGGGCTGACCTCGACGGCCAGTTCGTCGATGTCCTGGATCGCCGGGCGGGGCAGGCCGACGTCCTTCAAGATGACGCCGATGAACGACAGATTGCCGTACAGGCGCAGCTTCCCGGACATGAAACGAACCAGTGAAACGGTCGGGGAGCCGTCGATCGACTCACGTACCTTGTCGGCGTGCTCTTGGTAGTCGTTGAGAACCTGCTCAGCCTTGGTCTCCTCGCCGAGTGCGTCACCGGCAAGGAGGAAGTTCTCCTTCCACGGAAAGCCGGGGCGGATGCTGAAGACCGTCGGAGCGATTGCCGCGAGTTGCGGGTAAAGCTTGTCCTGGCGCAGCTTGCTGCCGAGGATCAGATCGGGCTGCAGTGCGGTGATCGCCTCGAGGTTGAGGTTGTTGGTCGTGCCGACATCGGGGACACCGACCAACTTGTCCGCCAGGTACGACGGCTGACCGGCGGCGCTTTCCGGGCTGGCGATGCCGACCGGGGTGATCCCGAGCGAGAGAACCTCGTCGAGTTCACCGCTGTCGAGGACGACGACGCGGGTCGGCTTGGCCTCGAGGGTGGTCTCGCCCAGGGCATGGGTGATGGTGCGAGGGAACTCGCCTGGCGCGGCATCGCTGCCGAGCTTCGCGGTTTCCGTGTCGGCGGTGCTGAACAGCTTGCCGCCGGTCGCGACATCGGTGTTGCCGTTTGCGTTGCCGCCGGCGTCGGAAGAGCCGCAGGCCGTAGCGGCAAAAACAGTCGCCAAGGCAACCATGGCGACCCGGACCGACGTGCGGCTCCGGAGAGTGGTGCGTGAGTGCATTAGGCTACCCTACCTTTCGGCTATCGGGCTTGGTCAGGGAGGTATCCGCACCGTTGACGCCAGGTGAGCGGCGCGTCAGGTCTCGCTCAGCGGGACCGCTACGCAATTCGGACTACAGGGTGCGACCAACGTGTTAGCTTCGCGAAAGACCTGTACTGGTAAGCGAAGACGCGTGTAGTGAGGATTTCGATGACCCTGAACATTGCCGATCTGTTCGAGGCCGTTGCCGATGCGATCCCCGATCGAGTTCCCTTGATTCTGGAAGACGTGCGATTGAGCTACGCCGAACTCGAACTGCGATCGAACCGACTCGCTCATCACCTGCAGTCGGTGGGCGTCGAGCCTGGGCAGCACGTCGGTATTCACATGCGTAACTGCGTCGAGTACGTCGAAGCGCTCCTGGCTTGCTTGAAGATCAGAGCGGTACCGATCAACGTCAACTTCCGCTATACCGATGCAGAACTCCTGTACATCTACACCAACTCTCAAATGGTGGCACTGCTGGTCGAAGAGGAATTCGCGCCGACGGCATTGGCCGTGGTTCCGCAGTGTCCGGAGATCACCCACGTGCTGATCGTCGGCGAAGACTACGAGAACGCCCTTGCCGCGCAGACTGATACCCGCGACTTCGGCCCTCGCAGCAACGACGACCATTTCATCATCTACACCGGCGGCACAACCGGAATGCCCAAGGGTGTGGTGTGGCGGCACGAGGACTTCTTCTTCGCCGCGCTGTCCGGAGCGAACCTCAGCGGGCCGCCGCGTCGAAGTCTCGAAGAGGTTGTGGATGCAGCTGTAGCGAACACCAATCCAACTGTGCTGCTACTCATCCCGCCGCTCATGCATGGAGCCGCAATCTATTCACTGCTCACGGCATTCCTCATGGGAGCGCCCCGAGTACTGACCCGCAGCTTCGATCCGATGGAAGTGCTGCGACTGGTCGAGGCCGAGAAGATCACCGGAATCACCGTCGTCGGCGACGCGATTGCTCGGCCGATCGCCGACGCCATCACCGCAAGCGAAGGGCGCTACGACCTTTCGACTCTCCAACTGATCGGGTCGGGTGGCGCGTTGTTCTCCCCGAACCTGAAGGCAGAACTGACAACCCGACTACCGGGGTTGGTGATCAAGGATGCATTCGGTGCTTCGGAATCCGGCAACGACGGCGTCGTCGAATTCGGTGAGGACGGTTCCAAGCGAATTCGATCCAACCCCAACATGATTCTTGTCGACGACGAATTCCGTCGCATCGAACCAGGCTCGGACACAGTCGGTTTCATCGCCCGGGCCGGCCATGTTCCCGTTGCATACTTCGGCGACCCGGCCAAGACTGCTGCAACTTTTCCCGTCGTCGACGGGGTTCGTCTGGCGGTACTCGGGGACATGGGCACGATGGAAGCCGACGGAACCATCATGCTGCTCGGGCGCGGTTCGATGTGCATCAACTCCGGCGGCGAGAAGGTCTACCCCGAAGAAGTGGAGCAGGCACTCAAAACTCACCCGGCAGTTTTCGACGCCTTGGTAGCGGGCGCGCCCGACACTCGATTCGGTGAGAAGGTCGCCGCGGTGGTGCAGGTTCGACCGGGATTCGAAGATGTTGCGACGGAATCATTGTCGGAGCATTGCCGCACCCACGTCGCCGGGTACAAGATCCCCCGCTCGATCGTGCTCGTACCAACCATCCTCCGCTCGCCCAGCGGTAAGGCCGACTACCGTTGGGCTCGCGAAACCGTAGCTGGTTGTACATAATCGTGAAACACCTGCGGAAGTAAGTAGGTCGCTGACAGCTTCCATTCGCGCCCTGCTTTCAAGATTTCGATTGGAGATTTATGCCCACCAGGCAACTGACCTCGGTAGATTTCGGATTGATTGCGGCCAACGTGGAAAACCGTTCTACCGATGTTCTAACGATATTCCTGTTCGATTCAGATAGCTCTCTACCGCTCGATAGAAAAGAACTGCTCGAACTCCTTGCTGCGCGTGCGTCGAGGATCCCGCAATTGCGATGGACTTTGACCAGAGTCCCTGGAGGGTTGAATTTTCCCTACTGGATTGACTCCAAACCGTTCGATATTGACGACCATGTCGAAGATAATGTTGAAATTTCGACGTGGAAAGGTGTGTTCGAATACTCTGCCGAGTTGGCGGCGCGGTTTGTAGATCCTTACCAATGTCTGTGGCGTCTGCACGTCATTCGAGGTGTTCGCGATGCGCCTGGAGTGCAGGGGGAAGCAACGGTAGTGATTCTCAAGGCCTCCCATGCTCTGGGGGACGGACGGATGTACAACGAAATCGTTCACGATCTGTTTTCGACGAAGCAATTACCCGACTTTGTTCCGCAACTGACAACGCCGAACCCGTGGTGGTCGTCCGTCATGGGAATTATTGGAACGCCGCGTAAGTATGTCCGCGCATTAAGGGCTCTGCCGGAGTCCCGGAAGTACGACGCGCCGGATTCAGGTGGTGGCGCTGTGACCTTCACCGGCGAGCGCTCGGCGACAGCGGTCGCGCTCGATTTGGTACTGATTCGAGAGATCAAGAAAGAATGGCCAGGAGTTACGGTGACTGCCATTGCCCAGACCGTGATCTCGTTGTCTTTGGAAGAATATTTCGGTGACAAGAGTCCGCGGTCGATGCAAGTTATGTCCGGGGCACCCGTGGGTGCCGCAGTGCGCGGACAAAATCACATGGGCTGCTATCACATCGACTTGGCGTTGGGCACAGTAGATATCGAGGAGCGACTTGTCGCCATCACCAAGAACAACAATCAGGCCAAAGCGGGATATCTCGACGCATACCGAGCCGTACGCGCACTGCAATACGAACTTCCGGCAATTGCGATCAAAGCTGGATTGTCCGCGGAGCCCAAACTGGGAACTGTCGCGAGCAGTGTCAACCGTGGTCCCGCTGTCATGACACTCGGCACCTCGAAGATCCTGTCGACCGTGTCTTTCCCATACGCGTCCCCGAGGAGTCCCTTCAATCACGGTATCTACTCGGTGGGTGACGTGCTCGCTATTTCGGTGCTCAGCGGATCCCCGGACAGTGGTGACATCGACGACTACGCGACTGTTCTCGAGAGGAACGCGGCCCGGGTTCAGGCATGCCTCGCGGAGCGAAGTACTACAGCCAGGGCTCGATCGGCTTCTTCACCCACATGATCTTCTCGTCCGGATGCTCACGCCGAGCTTCGGGACGGTCTGGGTTGGCTGCTGCCCACACGGCTTTCTTGTCGAGCAGTCCGGCCGCGATGGTCCAGGTCTCCCGCGTGCTCGGCGGATTGGCGCCCGCCGCCCGCGCAAGCTTGCGTAGCCGATCGTCGGGCATGTCGAGCAACTCTGCACTACTGATATCGCGATCCCAGGCGAACTTGGCAAGACCGACAGCTTTCTCACGTCGGCTACGGCTCGCCATGTCGTTGTGCGAGAAGTCTGGTTCGGATGCCACGGCTTCACCTTATCGTCAACGAAATCGAGGCCCTCCCGCGTAAGCGGAAGGGCCTCGATTTCTGTTCTTCACTGTCGGGGTGGCGGGATTTGAACCCACGACCTCTTCGTCCCGAACGAAGCGCGCTACCAAGCTGCGCCACACCCCGTGTCGAACCTCGGTTAGCTTACATTACCGAGTCGACTGACATTAAATCCGCAGGTCAGTTGCGTAGAACCGACGCTGGAGACTCTGCGGAACTGTGTGCGGAGACATGCTCCGGTTCGCGCCTGGTCGCCGGAACCAAAGTCAGCAGAGTTGCCTCGGGGCGGCAGCAGAAGCGTGCCGGAGCCCACGGCGAAGTGCCGATGCCTGCTGAGACGTGCAGCTGGGTGTGTGCGCCCCACTTCGACGGTCCCTTGACCCGGGATCGGTCGATCTGGCAGTTGGTGACCAGCGCGCCGTAGAACGGAAGGCACAGCTGACCACCGTGCGTGTGGCCGGCGAGCACCAGGTCGTAGCCGTCGTCGGCGAACCGGTCGAGAACTCGAGGTTCGGGTGAGTGCGTCAGGCCGAGCTTGAGCTGGGCGACGGGATTGGGTGTTCCGGCGACGGTGTCGTAGCGATCGCGCTTCAGGTGCGGATCGTCGACGCCGGCGGCAGCAATGCGAATACCGGCCACTTCGAGTTCGCGGCGCACGTGGGTCATGTCCAGCCATCCACGTTCGGTGAACGCGGCCCGCAGATCGCCCCAGGGGAGGGGATCTCCGGTGATGCGCTTGTCCTTGTTGAAGATGTAGCTCAGTGGATTCTTCGGTTTCGGAGCGAAGTAGTCGTTGCTGCCGAAGACGAACAGACCCGGCCGAGCCAACAGATCGCCGAGCGCCTGGACCACTGCCGGGACGCTGCGCTGATGCGACAAGTTGTCTCCGGTGTTGACCACGAGGTCGGGGTCGAGGCCTTCGAGCTCACGCAACCAATTCTGTTTCAACCGTTGGTTCGGCATCATGTGCAGGTCGCTGAGATGGAGGACCCGCAGCGACGACGAACCGGGCGCCAGGACTGGCATCGTCACCTCACGCAGTGCAAATGCATTGCGTTCGATGCCGGATGCGTACCCGATCCCTAGTGCAGCGGCGCCCGCGGCACCAAGTGCGGTGCGGGTCAGATTGGTGCGGAACTGGGAAGACACCTCTCAAGGATACGGGTGTGGCGTTCTTCTGCGTCGCTCTCGCTGCCTTTTACAGCTATTCCACAGAGAATTGTGTCCGGGCGGAGGTAACTATCGGCACGCTCGAAACGCCGAGCGCGTAGCGTTTCCACCATGTCCGACACGACACCATCGCTCAAAGCCACCCTCCGAACCGACATGGTTGCATCCATGAAGGCGAAGGATCCGCTACGTACAGCCACCCTTCGGATGCTCATGGCAGCCATCCAGACCGAAGAGGTGGCCGGTAAGGAAGCACGGGTCCTCACCGACGAAGAAATCATCAAAGTCCTTGCAAAGGAATCGAAGAAGCGCGGCGAATCGGCCGAGATCTACACCGAGAACGGCCGCGGCGAACTTGCCGCGAAAGAGCGCGCCGAAGCTCAGATCATCGACGAGTACCTGCCGACGCCGTTGACCGACGCCGAACTCGTCGACGTCGTCGACACCGCCCTCGCTCAGGTGTCCGAGGAGCTCGGTGAGCGTCCGGGTATGCGTCAGATGGGCCAGGTCATCAAGGCCGCCAGCGCGCTGGCCAAGGGCAAGGCCGATGGCGCCCGTATCTCTGCAGCAGTGAAGTCCCGCCTGTAGTAGCGCGCCACCGGAAACCGAAAACGGCCGCGAACTCCGAGTCACTCGGAGATCGCGGCCGTTCTTGTTTTCAGGGCCGTCAGTTTTCAGGGCCGTCAGTTCGGTGGGGTCCCCGCAGGCGGTGCGGGTTGGCCTCCCGGGGGAGTCGCGCCCGGTGCCGGAGCTGCTGGAGCTGCCGGGGATGCGGGTGCTGCCGGAGCCCTCACGGAGCCGTCACTGATGTAGATCGTGACGGTCGAACCCGGGATCGCGGACCCGGACGGCGAAACTCCGGTGACCGTTCCCGCCCGTGCTCCGGACGCCGTGGTCACGGAATTGACCGTGAAGCCGGACGCCTGCAACCTCGACGTCGCCGCCGACTGGCTCAGGCCGACAACCTCGGGAACCTGGCCGTTCTGTGATCCCCGTGCGTACTTCTCGTCGATCGGAGGCAGCGAAGTGGGCCCGAAGTTGTTGGCGACCGGGTTCATTGCCGCGAACCAGGATCTCGCCGGTTCGGTACCGCCGTACAGGTTGCCGCTGTAGCAGGGGCGTAGCGGGCTCGAGCAGATCTCGCCGGGCGTCGGGGAGTCGCCGAAGATGTAGACGGCCGCAGCGAGGTTGTTGGTGAAGCCGAGGAACGCCGAGGACTTGTGGGTCTCGGTGGTACCCGTCTTGCCCGACATCGGCAGGCTCCATCCGGCGCTGCTCGCGGCACCGGCAGACGTACCGGCGCCGACGTCGTCACGGCTCATGGCGTTGGCGAGTGTGTCTGCCAAGCCGGGCTCGACGACCTGCTCACAGCCCTGCTCGGTGACGGCCACCGGCTTGCCGTAGCGGTCGAAGACCGAATCGATGGGACTCGGCGGGCACCACTTGCCGTGCGAGGCGAGAGTGGCCGCGACGTTGGAGAGTTCGAGCGGGTTGATCCAGGTGGGGCCGAGGGTGAACGAACCGAGGTTCTGTTCCTTCTGGAAGTCGGCCATGCTGCGCTCGTCGAAGCCCGAGGTGTTGGGATCGGCGTACGAGCGCATGCCGAGACGGACAGCCATGTCGACGGTCGGCGTGACGCCGGTCGCCTCGATGAGCTTGACGAAAGCGGTGTTTGGGGACTGTGCCAGGGCGTCGGTCACGGACAGCGTCGGCGGATAGTTGCCGGCGTTCTCCACGCAGTACGTCGAGACCGGGCAGCCTGCCGCACCACCGCTACCCATGCCCTTGGCTTCGAAGCGCTTGGGCACGTCGAGGGTCGCGTTGATGCCGAGGCCCTTCTCCATCGCCGCAGCGGTCGTGAAGATCTTGAAGACGGAACCCGCACCGTCACCGGCAAGGGAGTACGGCTGCGCCTGGACGGTTTCGTCGGCGTCGGCATTGAGTCCGTACGTGCGACTGCTGGCCATCGCGATGACCTTGTGTGAATCCTGGCCCGGCCTGATCACGTTCATCACGTTCGCGATGCCGTCGAGGTTGGCGCTCGCGTTCGCGTTCAGTCCGGCCTTGGTGGACGCCTGGACCTGCGGATCGAGAGTGGTCTTGATGAGGTAACCACCCTCGTTGATCTGGTCGCGGGTGATTCCGGCATCCGAGAGGTACTTCAGTGCGTAATCACAGAAGAATCCGCGATCGCCTGCAGCGATGCAGCCGCGCGGCAAGTTGTTGGGGGTTTCGAGGACGCCGAGGGGCTCTTCCTTGGCTGCACGGAACTCGTCGGCACGATCCGGAATGTTCGTGATCATGGTGTCGAGCACGGTGTTACGACGCTCGGTCACGCCCTCGACGTTCGTGTACGGGTTCAGCGCGGAGCTGGACTGAACCATGCCGGCCAGCATCGCGGACTGCGGAACGGTCAGATCTGCGGCGTCGACGCCGAAGTAGGTCTGAGCCGCGTCCTGAATGCCGAAGGATCCGTTGCCGAAAGGTACGAGGTTGAGGTACCGGGTGAGGATCTCGTCTTTCGTGAGTTCCTTGTCCAGCGTCAGCGCCATCCGGATCTCGCGGATCTTTCGGGCCGGGGTGGTCTCGATGGCAGCGCGGCGCTCGGCATCCGTCTTGGCCACGACCAACAGTTGGTAGTTCTTCACATACTGCTGATCGAGTGTCGACGCGCCCTGCTGCACTTCACCGGTCGTCGTGTTGGTGAGGAAGGCGCGCAGCGTTCCCTGCCAGTCGACGCCCTTGTGGTCGGGGAACCGGCGGTCCTCGATGGAGACGATCGCCAACTTCATGTTGTTGGAGATCTTCTCGCTCGGGACTTCGAAGCGTCGTTGGTCGTACAGCCAGGCAATGGGATTGCCTGCCGCATCGACCATGGTGGACACCGCGGGGACCGTGCCTTCGACCAGTTCGGCCGAGACGTTGTCGACGGTATCGGCAGCGCGATTGGACGCGAATCCGAATCCGCCGGCCACCGGGAACATCACCCCTGCGACCAGGACACCCGCCAATGCGGAGCTTCCGGCGAGCTTCGCCACTGTTTTTGCAATCGACACGATCTACAGAGTACGTGTGCCCACCCATTGGAACCGGTTTCAGTGTTTTGCGGGTGTTCAAAACCTCCTGAACACGCGCTTTGTACTGCCGTACCAAAAAATGCTCCCGACCGTCTTGCGTTAGGGGCGTTCTTTACCTAAATTGTGATCAGTGTGATCGACGTAACACTCGATCACGAATGTGTCTCAGCTTTCACGTGCTACCGCGAGACGGCTGAGATGGTGCGCTGCTCGCCTCATGGCGACGGTCAGACTTTGTAGAGGGGACCCAGAATGTACACAGCCACCCCGAGTAGCCGTTTGGACATCGAGCAGGCCGAGGCACGAATTGCCTGGGTAACTCAGGCGCGATGCCGCGAGGTCGATCCCGACCAACTTTTTGTTCGTGGCGCCGCACAGCGCAAGGCAGCCACCATCTGCCGTCACTGCCCGGTCCTCATGCAGTGCGGAGCAGATGCTCTCGACAACCGTGTCGAGTTCGGTGTGTGGGGCGGAATGACCGAACGTCAGCGCCGTGCATTGCTCAAGCAGCACCCCGACGTCGACTCCTGGTCCGAGTTCTTCGAAGACCAGCGCCAGCATCACTCAGCAGTCTGATCCAGGTCGATCGGGGGATCAGCCCTTACGAGTGAGCTGATCTCCCACCGCGCGCAGCGCCTCGAGGTCCGAGACCTCGAACGGTAGCGACGGAACACCGATCAGCGGCACCCTCGGGTGAGCTGCGGTGAATCGACTCAGCAAGGCGATTTCTCGCTTCGCGATCACTGCCCGATGGGCATGGATGCGGAGAACGGCTGCGGTGAGGGCCTCGGCCTCGGTCGCATTTTCCTTCGCTTCCAGTTTGTCGGCGGCGGTCACCGCATGATCGGCAGGCAGAGCCGTCAACGTCGGGTGAGTGCGGTTGAGAACCAGACCGGCCAACGGCATCGAGTCACCCGCAAGGCGATCGACGAAGAACGCCGCCTCACGGAGAGCGTCGGGCTCGGCCGCTGCGATCACCAGGAAATGAGTCCCCGGCTGACGCAGCAACTCGTAGGTCTTCGTGGCGCGTTCACGGAAACCGCCGAACATCGAGTCGAGCGACTGCACGAATGCCGATGCATCCGAAAGCATTTGGCTTCCCACGATGGTCGAGACACCCTTCAGGGCCAATCCCATCGCGCCGGCCACGAGCCTGGTCAGGCCACGGCCGGGTGCCGAGAGCAGCCGGATCATCCGTCCGTCGAGGAATGTTCCGAGCCTCTGTGGAGCGTCGAGGAAGTCGAGCGCATTGCGCGACGGCGGGGTATCGACGATCACCAGATCCCACGCGTCGTTCGACGCCAGCTGCCCCAACTTCTCCATCGCCATGTACTCCTGCGTTCCGGAGAACGATGTGGCAACGGTTTGGTAAAAGGGATTCGCCAGGATCTGCTCGGCCTTCTCAGGGCTCGAATGCTCGATGACCATCTCGTCGAAAGTCCGACGCATGTTCAGCATCATCGCGTGGAGTTCGCCCGTGGCCTCGGGACCCAGCTTCACCGGCTGCGGAGTGTTGTCGAGTTCGGCCACACCCAAGGCCTGTGCGAGGCGACGGGCCGGATCGATGGTGAGGACGACTACGCGTCGGCCCTCTTCGGCTGCCCGCAACGCCAGCGACGCAGCCGTCGTGGTCTTGCCGACGCCACCTGCGCCGCAACACACCACGATCCGGGCCGTCGGGTCCTTGATGATCGCCGAAATATCGAGGGCAGGAGCTGCGCGTCGGCCGGTCCTGGAACTGCCGACCGTCACGTTCTCGGTGGTCTCGGTCATCACACGCCCTGTTCCGTGAGGTATTCGGCCAGCTCGTAGAGCCCACCGAGATCGACGCCGTCGGCGAGTGCGGGAAGTTGCACCCGCGCGCCGTCGATCTCGCGGAGCTTCTCCGCACTGGATTCTTGAGCTTCGAGCACCGACGCGTGCTCGATCGTCTCGGTGAGCAGGCCGGCGAAGTCGTCGTCGGACAGATCGATGCCGACATCGGAGAGCGTCGACCGGATCGAAGCTGCATCGATGTTGCCGGCTGCAGCACCGGAGAGTTGGTCTTCGGGCAAGAACCTCGGGCTGGCGCGGTTGACGATGATGGCACCGAGGTTGAGGTCGTCACGCGCCAGTTCTGCGGCGGCGTCGGCGGTTTCCTGAACGGGCAGCGCTTCGAGAAGCGCAACAAGATGTACGACGGTCTCCGGCGAGTGCAGCAGCCGAACGACGCCTTCACTCTGCGAATGCACCGGGCCGCCCTTGGCGAGGTCGGCCATCGCCTTGGTGACGTCGAGGAAGCTGCCGATCCGCCCGGTCGGGGGAGCATCGACGACAACGGCGTCGTACACGCGTTTGCCGGTTCGATCGGTGCGGATGACGCACTCCTTGATCTTGCCGGTGAGCAGAACGTCGCGAAGGCCTGGAGCGATTGTGGTGGCGAATTCGATGGCGCCGAACTTACGCATCGCCCGGCCGGCGAAGCCGAGGTTGTAGAACATTTCGAGGTATTCGAGGAACGCGGTCTCGATGTCGACGGCCAGAGCCATCACTTCACCGCCACCTTCGGCGGCCGCGACCTTGGTCTCCTGCGGTGGAAGCGGTGGTACGTCGAAGAGCTGCGCGATTCCCTGGCGGCCCTCGACCTCCACGAGGAGAACGCGCTTGCCGCCTTCGGCCAACGCGAGCGCCAACGCGGCGGCAACCGTGGACTTACCGGTTCCGCCTTTACCTGACACAAAGTGCAGGCGGGCCTTCGTCGCAGACTCGGGCCAGGTCCTGCTCAGCTCATCTTGGGATGCAACCACACCGCGAGCCTATAAGTCTGGGGCCGAAGATGTACGCGGGATAGGCTCACCGCATGAGCGAAATAACTTCCTGGGAATACACCGTGACTCCGTTGCTGGTCCACAATCCGAAGGCAATTCTCGACAACTGGGGTGTCGACGGCTGGGAACTCGTCGCCGTCCTGCCGAGCGCGTCGGGCGAGCAGCACGTCGCGTACATGAAGCGTCCGAAGGGCTGAATCACATGGCAGAGGCAACACAGACCTGGTCGGAGCGTCTCGCCGAACTGGGCATTGCACTTCCCGCCGTCGCGGCACCCGTCGCTGCGTACGTTCCCGCGGTTCGCAGCGGCAACCACGTGTACACGTCGGGTCAGCTCCCGTTCGTCGACGGAAAACTGGCGCTGACCGGCAAGCTCGGCGCGGGCGTGTCGGATGAGGACGCCAAGGCCGCGGCTCGCACCTGCGCGCTCAACGCTCTCGCTGCCATCGACGCCCTGGTCGGCATCGACAACGTCGTTCGCGTCGTCAAGGTTGTCGGCTTCGTGGCATCCGCCGAAGGATTCACCGGCCAGCCCGGCGTGATCAACGGCGCATCCGAGTTCCTCGGTGAGGTGCTCGGCGACGCCGGTATCCACGCCCGTTCGGCAGTCGGCGTGGCAGAACTTCCCCTCGGCTCTCCGGTCGAGGTGGAACTGATCGTCGAAGTTCGCTGATGTCGACTGTCCATCCCGCCTACGCGCAGCTTCGCCGCGTCACCGACATCGCTTCGGTCTTGCTCGAGAACAACCCGGGCATGATGACGCTGGACGGTACGAACACTTGGATTCTGCATGCTCCGGGCAGCGTCGAGTGTGTTGTCGTCGATCCAGGCGACAACGACGAGGAACACCTGCAACGTGTCGCTGGTATCGGTCCGGTAGCGCTGACCTTGATCACGCACCGGCACTACGACCACACCGGCGGGGTGGACCGTTTCCACGAATTGACTTCGGCTCCAGTGCGTTCCGTCGACCCAACTTTTCTTCGCGGGGGCGCTTCGGCGCTTGTCGACGGTGAAGTGATCGAGGTAGCGGGCCTGAAGTTGCGGATCCTCGCGACGCCGGGCCATACCGCGGATTCGGTGTCGATAGTCATCGAGAACGATGCGAGCGTGCTGACGGGCGACACCATTCTGGGCCGCGGCACGGCAGTTCTCGACGACTCCGACGGCGATCTGGGGGACTACCTCACCTCGCTGCGATCGCTGGCCGCACTCGGCGAAGGACTGACGGTTCTTCCCGGGCACGGTCCGGACCTACCCGATCTGCAGGCGATTTCGCAGCAGTACCTCGCCCACCGCGAGGAGCGTCTGGATCAGGTGCGGGCCGCTCTGTCGACGTTGGGCGAGTCGGCCTCGGTGCGCGACGTAGTCGAACACGTCTACTCCGACGTGGACCCGAAGTTGTGGCCGGTCGCGGAGAAATCCGTCAACGTGCAGTTGGCGTATCTGCGACGCTGAGGCGCTCGGCGCCGACATGCAGAGCTGAGTTGTGTAGCCGAACTGCCGCCATCTATGCCGATCGAGGTATAGCTGGCGGCAGTTTTTGCATTTGTTTGATATGGGTCACGGCCCAATAGTTAGTCCATGACCTCACAATGCGACGGATGGATCCGCAATTACGTGGACGGCTCCTATGTCGAACCCGACGAGTCGTCGAGCTTCGATCAGGTCGACCCAGCAACGGGCCGTGTTCTCGCCCGGGTCCACGAGGCCGACAAGGCCCTGGTCGATCGGGCCGTGACCTCTGCCAGACGTGCTCTGGACAACGGTTGGGCCGATACGCCGGTTCGAGAGCGGACGGCTCTGCTGCGACGCGCTGCCGACCGGATCGAGGAGCGATTCGAAGAGTTCGTCGCCGCAGAGATGGCGGACACCGGCAAGCCGATCACGCAGGCACGCGAACTCGACGTCGCGCGCGCCCTGACGAACTTCCGCACCTTCGCCGACATCGTCGCCGCGGCGGGACAGGAATCGTTTGTCACGGACCTCGCGGGCGGCAAGCAGGCGCTGAACTACGCGATCCGCAAGCCGCTCGGCGTCGTCGCCGTGATCGTTCCGTGGAACCTGCCGCTGCTTCTCCTGACCTGGAAGGTTGCGCCCGCGCTCGCGTGCGGAAACTCCGTGGTGGTCAAGCCCTCCGAGGAAACCCCGGCGACTGCGTCGTTGCTGGCCGAGGTGCTCGAAGAGGTCGGCCTGCCTGCCGGCGTCTACAACGTCGTCCATGGATTCGGTGCGAACTCGGCCGGCGAGTTCCTCACCACGCACCCCGGTATCGACGGCGTCACCTTCACCGGATCTTCGGCAACGGGTTCGCATGTCATGAAAACCGTTGCCCCGCGGGTCCGTCCGGTCTCGTTCGAGCTCGGCGGCAAGAACGCCGCGATCGTGTTCGACGACGTCGACATCGACGAGGCTCTGACGGGTCTGACCAAGTCGGTGTTCACCAACACCGGCCAGGTCTGCCTGTGCACCGAGCGGGTGTACGTGCACCGCAGCATTTTCGAAGACATCGCCGGTGGACTCGTGGAGCGGGCAGCAGGACTGCGTCTGGGCGACCCGACGCTCGATGCAACGACGACCGGACCGCTCATTTCGCAGGCACACCGGAAGAAGGTACTCGACTACTTCGAGATCGCCGAGCGGGAAGGCGCGAAAGTGCTGACCGGCGGCGGTATTCCGGACCTCGGACAGGAACTGTCGGGCGGATCCTGGATCGAACCCACCCTGTGGACAGGCTTGACCAACAAGGATCGCGCCGTACGTGAGGAGATCTTCGGACCCGTCGCAGCACTCATTCCGTTCGAGACCGAAGCCGAAGCGATCGCCCTCGCAAACGACACCGAGTACGGCCTTGCTGCCTCCGTGTGGACCAACGACCTGCGCCGCGGACACCGCGTCGCGCAGAAGATGAACGTCGGAATCTCCTGGGTCAACACGTGGTTCACCCGCGAACTGCGATCTCCCTTCGGCGGCATGGGCCTGTCGGGCATCGGACGTGAGGGCGGCGAGTCCTCGCTGCACTTCTACACCGAACCGACGAATGTATGTGTGCAACTGTGAACATCGAAACCGCAAAAGTTTTGCAGAAATGAGCGAGGCGTGATGACAGCCCCCGAAGACACCGTATCCGCGCTCGCGCGTCGCCTCGACGACGCTGCGCAGACGCGCACCGACACCCCGAGCCTCGCCGACGAACACACCATCGACATCGACCAGGCCTACCGGATCCAGAACGAACTCCTCGAACGGCGCACCAGCCGTGGTGAATCGATTGTGGGCATCAAGCTCGGCTTCACGAGCAAAGCGAAGATGGCGCAGATGGGTGTCTCCGAAGTGATCGTCGGTCAGTTGACCGACGCGATGTGCGTGAGCAACGGCGGCGAAGTCGACCTGAGGACGTTCATTCATCCCAAGATCGAACCCGAAGTGGCATACCGCTTGTCGAAGGACGTCGATCTCGACGATCCGAACGTCGACATCGAAACCTGCGTCGACGCACTGGCTCCCGCAATGGAGATCATCGACTCGCGGTACCGCGACTTCCGCTTCACCTACACCGACGTCGTCGCTGACAACACCAGCGCTGCCGGGTACGTGATCGGGAGGTGGCTGCCGCTACAGAACGTCGAAGACCGTTCCGTACGTATGGAAGTCGGCGGTGAGACGGTAGTCGGGTCCACGTCGGCCATTCTCGGCGATCCGGCGCGCGCTTTGCATGCACTGCTCGACATCGCCCGCCGACGCCGAATCCCGTTGCGCGCCGGGCAGGTAATTCTGGCCGGTGCCGCCACAGCAGCTGTGCGACTCGACGAGGGCGTCGCACAGTGCACGATCGACGGACTCGGAACCGTCACGGTGAAAGGTGTGAAGCGATGAGTGGGGCGCAGGTCATCGAGAAGCTGGCGAAGCCGCGCGGAAAGTTCCCCCACGTCAAGGTGGTCGGCGATTTCGTCTATGTCTCCGGGACCAGTTCGCGTCGACCCGACAACACGTTTGTCGGCGTCGAGGTCGACGAGATGGGGACCACGGCGCTCGACATTCGGGCGCAGACGCGTGCCGTCATCGAGAACATCGCGGCGATTCTCGCCGAAGTGGGTGGAGAACTGAGTGATCTGGTTCAGGTCACCTCCTACCTGGTGTCGATGAACGACTTCGGCGGATACAACGAGGTGTACGCCGAACTGTTCGACGAAAACGGTCCGACGAGAACGACTGTGGCTGTTCACCAGCTGCCCCACCCTCACCTGCTCATCGAAATTTCCGGCGTGGCGTACGTGCCCGCCTCCCGACGCTCGGCGTCCGAAGATACGGAGAATGCATCATGACCACGATTCCTCCCGTCATCGACTTCAAGAAGTGGATCGACGACAACCGCCACCTCCTGCAGCCGCCCGTCAACAATCAGACGATGGCGCTCGGAGACGATTTCATCGTGCAGGTCGTCGGCGGCCCCAACCAGCGGACCGACTACCACCTCGATCCGTACGAGGAGTGGTTCTACCAGCTCGAAGGCGACATCCACGTCAATGTCATGACCGAAGACGGTCCTCAGCGCGTCGACATTCGCGAGGGTGAAACTTGGTTGCTGCCAGGAGACATTCCGCATTCGCCGCAGCGTCCCACCGCGGGCTCGATCGGCCTGGTCATCGAACGCGTCCGCAAGGAAGGCACGCTCGAGAAGTTCCAGTGGTACTGCCTCGAATGTGATCACAAGATTCACGAGGTCGAACTTCAGGTGCGCGACATCGTGGCCGACCTTCCGCCGGTGTTCGTCAAGTTCTACGAGAGCGAAGAAGCCCGCACGTGTGACAAGTGCGGCACGCTCCATCCCGGCAAGGGCTGAGCTATGAGCAACCTGATCGACATCCACACCCACTACGTGCCCAACGGGTGGCCGGATCTGACCGAAGACGCGGGGCCGCAAGCGCCGTGGCTGAAGGTCGAGTCGGAAACCGAAGCAATGATCATGATGGGCACCAAGGAGTTCCGTCGCATCCAGTCCGATGCCTGGGACGCCGAGGTGCGGCTTCGGGACATGGATGCCGACGGAGTGCAGACTCAGGTCGTCTCACCTACTCCGGCGTTCTTCAACTATGGCCGGAGCGGTGAGCAGGCAAGTCGCATTGCACGGATCTTCAACGACCTCGCACTCGAGATCGTGGAGCCGGCGAAGGATCGGTTGATTCCGTTCTGCCAGGTGCCTCTGCAAGACACCGACGCAGCGTGCCGTGAGTTGGAGCGGTGCATCGCGAACGGGCACCGCGGTGTCGAGATAGGCAATCATGTCGGCGATCTGGACCTCGACAGCGAGGGGGTGGTGACGTTCCTGCAGCACTGCGCGTCGCTGGACGTGCCGGTATTCGTGCACCCGTGGGACATGGCCAACTCTCCGCGCCTCGATCGCTGGATGGCGCAGTGGCTCACTGCGATGCCGGCCGAAACGCACCTGTCGATACTCGCACTGATTCTCGGTGGGGTGTTCGACAAGATCGACGATCGTCTCAAGATCGGATTTGCGCACGGTGGTGGATCTTTCGCGTTCTGGTTGGGCCGGATGGAAAACGCCTGGCACGGCCGCAACGACATCATCGGAACGTCGCAGTTCCCGCCTTCGCACTACCTGGGAAGGTTCTACGTGGATTCCGTCGTCTTCGACGAGCGTGCGCTGCGACTGTTGGTGGACACGGTGGGGGTGGACCGTGTGATGGTGGGTAGTGATTACCCGTACCCCTTGGGGGAGCGTCCGGTCGGTGAGGTGGTTCGCAAGAGTGAGTTCTTGGACGATACTGCGCGCCAACTGATTTCGCGGGGGAATGCCGAACGTTTCCTGGGTCTCGTCTGAGGCCCCGGCTATACCTTTTCCGGTATGGCGGACGGTGAATTCGGCATTTGTGAGTCATGTCTCGAGCGAGCACAATTCCAAACACAACGATCGACGACGCTCGTGATACCGACAATCCCGAAGACGGGGTCGGTGACTACAGACTTCATCGTCCGCCTGCCCCATCCAATCGATAGGTTCCGCGATGTCAGACAAGATATCCAACAGCACTACGAGCGACGGAAAGCCGTTGCCGGAGAAAGCGGCCCGTAGCCGAGTTGCCATGGCAACCCTGGCCGGCACAACTCTCGAATGGTACGACTTCTTCCTCTACGGCACAGCCGCCGCGTTGATCTTCAACAAACAATTCTTCCCGAGCCTGAGCCCCACGGCCGGCACGCTGGCTGCCTTCAGCACCTTCGCCGTCGGGTTCATTGCACGGCCGGTGGGTGGACTCGTGTTCGGGCACTTCGGTGACCGGATCGGGCGCAAGGCCACGCTCGTGGTCTCATTGGTGATGATGGGCATCGGGTCCACACTCATCGGCCTCATCCCGAACTACGACTCCATCGGTTTCTGGGCGCCCGTCCTCCTGGTGGCGATGCGCGTCGTTCAGGGCATCGGTCTGGGCGGTGAAGGCGCCGGCGCGACACTCATGTCGATGGAGCACGCGCCGGCGGGGCAGAAGAATCTCTATGCAGGTTTCCCTCAGATGGGCACACCCGCCGGACTGGTTCTCGCCAACGGCATCTTCCTGACGACCAACGCCGTGATGTCGGACTCGGCATTCGCTTCGTGGGGTTGGCGAATCCCGTTCCTGCTCAGCTTCGTTCTGGTGGCGATCGGTCTGGTGATTCGCCTGCGCGTCACCGAGTCGCCGTCATTCGCCGGGATCATGGAGAAGGGCGAAATAGTCCGCTTCCCGCTGCGTGAGTCGCTCAAGGTCGGCTTCCCCCGTTTGTCTCTCACGCTTGCCGCGTGCTTGGCGAACTCCGCCGTGGCGTACGCCTTCATGGTGTTCACCCTGTCGTACGGAACTCAACATCTGGGCTACGACAAGCAATTCCTGGTGCTCAGCGTGACCGCGGCAGCAGTCCTGTGGTTCCTTTCCATCCCGTTCTGGACAAAGATCGCCGACAAGTACGGGCGTCGGCACATGTTCATCGGCGGATCAGCTGCAATCCTGTTGTGGTGCATCGTGTTCTTCCCGCTCCTCAACACCGAGAACAAAATGGTCGCCGTCATCGCGTTCCTGGGCATGGGCCTGATCGTTCCGGTCACACATTGTGTCCAGGGCAGCATCATCGCCGATACCTTCCCGGCCAAGGTCCGCTATTCCGGCTCGTCTCTGATCCTCCAGAGCGGTGCAATTCTCGGCGGTGGACTGGCACCGATGATCGCCACGGCTCTGCTCGACGCCACCGGATCTTCGGTCGGTGTGACCTGGTATCTCGCCGGGGTGTGCACGATCAGCCTGGTCGGCGCCATCGCACTGTTCAAGATTGTCCCCGATTCGTCGCGGGGCTTGGAGCACGAGGAGATTCGCGTCTCCGAAAACGCCTGAGTCCTGGTTGATCCGACATCGGCCCGTTCCCTCTGGAGGGAACGGGCCGATCGGCGTTTCACGGTCGCATGAGCTCAGTTGCAAAGGACTCCAGCGTCGCGATCAGGGCCTGCGCGGACGGACTCGACGTGCGAGTCGCCGACGAGGTGATGCCGACGCTGTGCCCGATCGGATCGAGTGTGATGGACAGGGTGGTCAAGCGCGCATCGTCGCGGGGGATGAGGCTCGGTAGTACCGCGATCATGTCGGTCTCGACCAGTAGCTGACGCACGGTGAGGAAAGAGGTTGCCTCGACCCGATTTTCGGGCAACGGCAAGCCGTTCCGGGCGAAGAACTCCTCGAGTTCGCGTCGGAGCACTGTCTCGACCCCGGGAAGGATCCAGGGGAAGCCGCGTAGTTCTTCGAGTTGGACGTCCTCGCGGTGAGCGAGCGGGTGATCTACGCGGGTGACGAGTTCGACGGATTCGGCGTAGAGGTTCCGTCTTGTCGCGGTGTCATCGGTAGGTGAGGTGAGCCGGCCGACGATCAGGTCGATTCGGCCCGCTTCCAGATCGGTGAGCAACTGCTCTGGCGTACCTTCGCGCACGACGACGGTGAGCAACGGGTGGTGAACCTTCAGGCGCGCGATAGCGCCGGGAAGCAGCACGTTGGATCCGGCGAGATGTGTTCCCACGATGACGGTTCCGCGATTGGCGTCGGCAAGTTCGACGACGTGTCGCCCGGCTTCGGTCAGCTGCGCGATCACGGCCCGTGCATGAGTTGTGAAGGCCTCGCCGAAAATGGTCGGGGTGATGCCGCGTGGGCCGCGGTCGAAGAGCGAGACGCCGAGAATGGACTCGATGTCGTGCAGACTCCGAGTCGCGACAGGTTGCGTGATGTGAAGTGCGGCAGCGGCGCCGACCACACTGCCCTGACGGCTCAATGCGTCGACGAGCAGGAGATGGCGGAGTTTGAGTCGCCCGTCGAGGAGCTTGGGCATGTCCATGGAGCAATCCTAGACGGGATTTCTCCGGGTGGGTAGGCGCCCGAAGTTGCTCAGGAGAAGGTGATTCCGATCGATTGGGACGAGGTGTACTTCTCCCAGGTTTCGCTGCTGTCCGGACTTCCCGTGTGCGCAAACGACGTCCAGTGCCGGCGTATCCGACGGCCCAGTGCGTCGATGCTCTGCCAGTCGCTGCTGCCCAGCATCGGTGAGCCCTGCCAGGACTGCTCGGTTCCCAACACGAAGGGTAGTTCTATGCAGTGAGTTGCTCCGAAGACGTCGTCCGTCGGTGCCCAGTCGAAGCGGTACGTGTACACCGACGCGCCGGCCGCTGTGAAGGTCTCGGCCAGCTCCATTGCCGGTTCGGCAAACATGTTCTGTGTCAGTGCCTTTTCGGCGACGTGTTCGGGATCGGGTACTCCCGCTACGTCGCGCACGAAAGCAGATCCCTCGTCTCGGGTGTATCCCACGATGACGTCAGGCGCTGTTTCGAAAGTTCGGATCACCGGTTCCAGTTCGGAGATCGGCGCGAAGGGCGGTTGCACGACATTGGGGGACCGCCGGCTGAACTCGACAGCCGTGCCGCGGAATGCGTCGAGAATGTGGAAGAGCGGCGCGGTCCGAGGATCTCCGTCGAGCAGTCGGGCAAACGTCTCCCCGTTCTCGATCGCGGCAGCCTGCGTGAAGTTGAGGTCCGGCCGTGGGGTGCTCTGCAGAATTGCTCGATGGAACAGGGTTCGAGAGTTGTTACTGCTCAACAGATTCACAATGGAATGAGCGCCGGCCGACTGACCGAATACGGTGACCGAGTCTGGGTCGCCGCCGAATGCCTCGATGTTCTCGCGCACCCACTCGAGCGCCGCGATCTGATCGTGTACCCCGAGATTGCCTTCGCTGACGCCGTCGAGGAGGAGGTATCCGAGCACGCCGACGCGATAGTTGACCGACACCACGACGACGTCGCCCTCGGCTGACAAAGCGCCGCCGTCGTACCAGGGGAGTGAGCCGCCGCCACTGGAGTACCCGCCACCGTGAAGCCACACCATCACCGGGCGATGACCGGTCAGCGACGGGGTTGTGACGGTGACGGTGAAGCTGTCCTCGCTGTGCTCCGGTTCGGGGAGCGGTGGCCCCATGATGCGTTCGAGTCGTGAAGGTGGTTGGGGGAAGACCGTTCCAAGCGCTGTGGCGTCGAAGACGTCGGAGAACGGTTCCACCGGTCGCGGCTTCTCGAAGCGCGGTGCGCTGGCGTAGGGGATCGCACCGAAGTAGTAGGAACCGTCACGCTTTCGGCCGCGGACCTTCCCCAAAGGGGTGGATGCGATCACCGTCTCGAACGAGGGCATGGGTTCCTTTCTTCTTGTGCATGCTTTTTCGAGCATGCCAGGTGGATGCCGCGGCACAAATGCCTTTGTGGTCGTGCGGTATGCGTTACGGCGTGAGTGCCTGTACCAGTCGATCTTCGAGTCGCGTCGTCACTCGGCTGTATACGGAACCGTCGTCCAGGGCCCGGGACATCACGATCGCCCCTTGGATCCCGGCCACGGCTTCTTCGGCGAGTCCGATGGAATCTTCGGCACCGACGAGTGCCGCCTCGAGAGCCGCTGTCCATTCGTCGAAGTATGTTCGCACCCTGGCGCCGAAGCGGTTTCGCTCTTCACCGAGTGCAAATGCGCCGAACAGGCAAATGCGTTGCCCTGACCGAAAGTAGTCGCCCGCGGTAGCGAACATGCTCTGGATGCGCTGCCTCGGTGGAACCGATTCTGCTCGAAGAGGTTCGAAGACTTCGCTGCGAAACCATCCGTCGACCTCGTCGAGCACCGCCTCGGCCATCTCTTCCTTCCCGCGCGGAAAGAAGTTGTAGAGACTGCCTTTGCCCAAACCGGTGTGTTCGGTGATGACGGCCAGGCTTGCTCCGTCGAACCCGTAGGTTCGAAACACGTTCGCGAGAGCGGGAATCGTGTCCGAGCGTTCAGCTACCTGTCTGGCCATGGATTCATCCTTTCATCACAGACCCAACTCGCTCAGGCCCGGATGATCGTGCGGGCGTGGTCCGGTCGGATCCCAGAAGAACTTTCGCTCGGACTCCTCGATGGGAACGTCGTTGATGCTGGCATGACGGTGGTGCATGAGTCCGTCGGCGTCGAATTCCCAGTTCTCGTTGCCGTAGGAGCGGAACCACTGCCCGTCGTGATCGTGCCACTCGTACGCGAATCGCACTGCGATGCGGTCGTCGCTGTGTGCCCACAACTCTTTGATCAACCGGTAGTCCAGTTCGCGGGTCCACTTCTCGGTCAGAAGTTCGACGATCTCGGATCGGCCGGTCACGAACGTCGACCGATTACGCCACCAACTGTCCGGCGTGTAGGCCAGTGACACCTTGTGCGGGTCGCGGGAGTTCCATCCGTCCTCGGCGAGGCGGACCTTCTGGACGGCAGTTTCGTGAGTGAAGGGCGGAATCGGTGCTCGGACGGTCATTGCGGGGCCTCTCGATCAGATATGTACCTATCGGTACAGACTTTACCGATAGGTACAACAAGAGTCCAGTGAATGACTTCGGCCGCCCCCACCGAAGCGGGAGCGGCCGAAAGAGTCGAACAGGAAGAGCTAGCGCGCGCGACGAGCGAGGCGCTCGGAATCCGAGATCAGGACGCTCTTGCCTTCGAGGCGAAGCCATCCGCGGTGTGCGAAATCGGCGAGCGCCTTGTTGACGGTCTCGCGGGAAGCGCCGACGAGCTGGGCGATCTCTTCCTGCGTGAGGTCGTGAGTGACGCGCAGGGCGCCACCTTCCTGAGTGCCGAAGCGCTGCGCGAGCTGCAGGAGCGCCTTGGCGACACGGCCGGGAACGTCCGTGAAGATCAGGTCGGCCAGGGTGTTGTTGGTACGACGCAGACGGCGGGCGAGAACGCGCAGAAGCTGCTCGGCGATCTCGGGGCGCTGCTGGATCCATGCCTTGAGAGCGTCGCGGTCCATGCTCACGGCGCGAACCTCGGTGACGGTCGTAGCCGTCGAGGTGCGGGGGCCGGGGTCGAAGATGGACAGTTCGCCGAACATGTCGGACGGGCCCATGATCGTCAGCAGGTTCTCGCGACCGTCGGGTGAGCGTCGACCGATCTTCACCTTGCCGGACACGATGATGTACAGGCGGTCACCGGGTTCACCTTCGTTGAAGATGACATGTCCACGGGGGAAGTCGACGGGCTGCAGCTGCTTTGTCAGCGCCGCTACCGCTGAGGGCTCGACTCCTTGGAAGATGCCGGCTCTTGCCAGGACGTCGTCCACGTGCGCTCCTTGTTGGGATTTGTTCGTTTGTGGTGTCATTTTTGCGCTATCTATCTTTGTACCCTCGCTGCGCACAAACCGTCGTACACAGGCTCAGCCCTCATGAGTGAGACACTGTGTCCAATGCAATCTGTGTTCAATGCAACAGGTACGGCATCGAAGTCTACGTCCCGTTAGCTCGCGACGAGTGATTGATGCCACGTAAGAGCCGAAAATTCTTCCGGAATCTGCTGCGGTGACTACTTTGTATGGCCGTCAACTTGCCCGTTGTGTCCGGATTTCGCCCAGGCTGGCGCTCTCGGGAGCCTCCGACTGACGGCCCTTACGCCTCCGGTGGAAGCGGGCGAACGCATGGGGAAACCCATCGCTTGCCAGGCGGGCGACGTCGTCGTGACTTGCCTGGTCGAGGAAGTCTTCTACTTCATGCTCTTGGACCGAGAGCCGACGCAATCGCCCTTCGACTCGTTCCATCGCCAGGGCAAAGAGCATAAGCAGTAGCGGAAAGAGAATTACTGCGAGTCCTTGCATAGGGGGAAGTAAACACGTCGAAGGTCTCAGAATCGACACGACGGAGTCTCCACTCATGTCGTATCCGTACAGTTGTCTGAGTGCAGACCACCCCGACAGGCAGTTCAGAGCAGCGGAAGAAACCGCGTTCGGGGGGTGCGCGGAAGGAAGAATCACACCTCGGATTGGTACGCCGGGCGCGTCGGATGAATCGTGAGCTCGCTGTGGCTTTCCCACACGTGTACTGCGAACTCGACTTCACGACTCCGTTGGAACTGGCAGTGGCGACAATCCTGTCGGCGCAATGCACCGACGTCCGCGTCAACATGGTCACGCCGGCACTCTTCGCCCGTTATCCCGACGCAAAGGCATACGCGGAAGCCGATCGGACCGAACTCGAGGAGTACATCCGCTCCACCGGCTTCTACCGGAACAAGACGACGTCGCTGATCGGACTCGGTCAGGCGCTACTCGAACGCCACGACGGGCAGGTCCCGAACAAGCTCGAAGATCTGGTGAAACTCCCAGGCATCGGACGCAAGACCGCGAACGTCGTGCTGGGCAATGCCTTCGACATTCCGGGAATCACCGTCGACACCCACTTCGGTCGGCTCGTGCGTCGGTGGAAGTGGACCGAGGAAGAAGATGCCGTCAAAGTGGAACACGCCGTCGGGGCACTGATCGAACGTAAGGAATGGACTCTGCTCTCGCATCGCGTGATCTTTCACGGCCGACGGGTCTGCCACGCGCGCAAGCCCGCGTGCGGTGTGTGTGTTCTGGCCAAGGACTGCCCGTCGTACGGTCTCGGCCCGACCGACAAAACCGAGGCCGCGGCCCTGGTGAAAGGCCCCGAGACCGATCATCTGCTCGCCCTGGCAGGGTTGTGATCGCCGATGACAAGTGCCGGAAGATGGTCTCTCGCTGCGCTCGTGGTCGTCGCGGCTCTCGTCGTGGCGATCTGGCCGCGCGGGGGAGACGACACGACGCCCACGTCGACGGGCCCGTCCTCGTCCGCGTATCAGCCGCCGACGTTCACTCCGTCGTCGGAATCGCTCGATCAACTCCGTAGCCAGGCGGCTCTGGCCTCCTGCCCGACTCCGACCGGCGAAGCGCCTGCCGGCTCGGCTCTCGCCGGAATCACCCTCGACTGCGTCTCCGACGGAGCGCCCGTCGACCTTGCCGCAGCGGTGGGCGGAAAGCCGACCCTGCTCAATCTGTGGGCGTACTGGTGCGCGCCATGCGCCGAAGAGCTTCCGTACCTTCAGGAATTCGCGGAGCGCGCCGACGGCAGCATCAACGTGCTGACCGTGCATTCGGATCCGAATCAGGAGAACGCTTTGACGCGACTCATCGACTACTCGGTGCGTTTGCCCGGCGTCCAGGACGGTGACGGCAAGGTACGGATCGCAGTGGGCGCACCGCCGGTGCTGCCGGTGTCGGTGCTCGTGCGCGCGGATGGAACAGTCGCCAAGGTCTTGCCCCAACCCTTCCGCAGTGCGGACGAGATCGCCGCCGCTGCGGCGCAATATCTGGGAGTCGTCGTATGAGTACACCGGTTCCCGAGTGGTTGCGCGCTGTCGCCAGCACCCAGCCCACCGATCCCCATCGGATCAACCCCGTCCTCGAGCGTCGCGCGCCGCGCGGCACCGTGACGCGTCCGGCCGCGGTGCTCGTGCTCTTCGGCGGACCGCGTGAGGCCGACCCTCTCGCCGTCGGCGGCTTGCCGGAGGGCGCAGACGTCCTGCTGACCCAACGGGCGTCGACGATGCGTCAGCACAGCGGACAGGTCGCATTCCCGGGCGGTGCCGCCGATCCGGGCGACGACGGCCCCGTCGGCACCGCGCTGCGTGAAGCGCAGGAGGAGACCGGGCTCGATCCGAGCGGAGTTCAGCCGCTCACCGTGCTGCCGGAGATCTTCATCCCGCCGTCGGGTTTCGACGTGACGCCGGTGCTCGGCTACTGGGAGCAGCCGACGACGGTGGGCATTCAGGACGAGGGCGAGGTCGGACGGGTGGCCCGGGTGCCGCTGCGCACGTTGCTCGACCCAGACAACCGGTTTCAGGTTCGACATCCCCTCGGGTACCAGGGCCCGGCGTTCCGCGCCGACGGCATGCTGGTCTGGGGGTTCACAGCAGGAATCCTCGCGGCGCTGTTCACGGTGTCGGGCTGGGAGATTCCGTGGAACTACGAGGACGTGAGAGACCTGGACACAGCGCTGTCCGAGTTCGGTGAAGGTGTCGAGGATTCGGCGGTGCCGCGATGACAGGTTCTCGTTGGGTGGACATCGCCATCGTTCTGGTCGCCCTCATCGCGGCCACGTCCGGATGGCGTCAGGGAGCGGTGGCGTCGGCGCTGGCGTTCGTCGGCGTGATCCTCGGTGCCGTCGCCGGGATTCTGTTGGCGCCGCACCTGCTCGTGCACGTCACCGAAGGCAAGCTGCGCATCCTCGCGGGCATCTCGCTGATCGTCGTGTTGGTCATCATCGGCGAGGTCGCCGGCATGGTGCTCGGACGCGCGGCGCGCAGCGGAATGCACAGTCCGACGGCGCGATCCGTCGACAGCGTCATCGGTGCGGGTCTACAGGCGGTGGCTGTCGTGGTCGCGGCGTGGTTGCTCGCGATTCCGCTCACTTCCTCGTCGCAGCCGAACATTGCCGCCGCTGTTCGTGGTTCGGACGTTCTCGCCAGCGTGGACGAAGTGGCGCCGCAGTGGCTGCGCCGCATCCCGACCGAGTTCTCGGCGCTGCTCGACACCTCCGGCCTGCCGGACGTCATCGGCCCGTTCGGGCGCACGCCCATCACCGAGGTCGAAGCACCCGACGCGAGCGTTCTCGCCAGTCCGTTGGCGGCGCAGTTGCGTCCGAGTGTTCTCCGCATCAACGGCGTAGCACCGAGTTGCCAGCGCGCGCTCGAGGGATCCGGATTCATCGTCGCCCCCGAACGCGTCATGACCAACGCCCACGTGGTTGCCGGAACCGAGAGCATCACCGTCGACACCATGGAGGGCGCACTGCCCGCGCAGGTGGTTCTCTTCGACTCCGCCGTGGACATCGCGATTCTGGCGGTTCCCGGATTGGACGCGCCGGTGCTGCCGTTCGCTCCGGAGCAGGCTCGGACCGGTGACAACGCGTTGGTGCTCGGCTACCCCGGCGGCGGTCCGTACACGGCCAGCGCAGCCCGCGTTCGTGAGGTCCTCAACCTGAACGGGCCGGACATCTACAAGGCCGGAACCACCCAGCGTGAGGTCTACACCGTCCGCGGATCCATCCGGCAGGGCAACTCGGGTGGACCGATGGTCGATGATCAGGGGCGGGTCCTCGGAGTCGTGTTCGGTGCTGCCGTCGACGACAGTGACACCGGATTCGTCCTCACCGCGCAGGAAGTCTCGCGCCAGTTGAACGCGGCTGCCTCGGCATCGACGCCCGTACCGACGGGCGCGTGCATCCTGTAGCGGTCACTTCTCCGTAAGGAGGAAGTCCCCGAGTTCGCGATTGACGCGCTCGGGGGCTTCCTGATGCGCGTAATGACCGACTCCGGCAATGGTGCGCAGTTTCTCGCCGGGAGCCCAGTGCTTGTCGCGACGCACGGTACGGGTGAGCACGTACGGGTCGAGTTCGCCGTGAATCTGGACGATCGGAATGCGAAGAACCTGATCCATCAAACGCATGAAACGTCGGCCCTCGGGGCGGAGCTGGCTGCGGAAGGCCCAACGCTGGTACTCCAACGTGGAATGCGCGACGCCCGGGATCCGGATCGCGGCCCGCATCTTGCTCATGACGTCTGCGAATTCGGGTTGCTGCGGCCAGGTGGGGCCGGACCGCGAGCGAACCAGACGCTCCACTTCGGCGCCGTTGTCGGCCGTCAACCGACGTTCCGGGCGTAGCGGTACCTGATAGGCCAGGAACGAGGGCAAAAGCGCGCGGCGCTGATAGGGGTCGCGGACGACTGCTTTCTTGAGCGCCATCGGGTGTGGAGACGAGATCAGCGCGATCGACCGCACCAGGCGTGGATGCAGGAGCGCGGTCGCCCAGCACACCAACCCGCCGTCGGCATGACCGATCAGCGTGGCCTTGCCGTAACCCATCGCACGAATGAGGCCGGCTACGTCACCGGCGAGCGTCCAACCGTCGTAGCCGCGAGGGGGCTTGTCGGAATCGCCGTACCCACGAAGGTCCATCGCGACGACGCGGAATCCCTGCTCCGACAGTGCCGTCAATTGATGGCGCCAGGACCACCAGAAATCGGCGAATCCGTGCAACAGGACCACCAACGGAGCATCCGGCTCCGCGTCGCCTACCTCGACGACGTGAAACCGGATGCCGTTGGCGTGAATGTCCCGGTGAATCCAGGGGCCGTCGAACCTGACGGTGGATGGATCTGGGGCTGCCACTTTCGATCAGACTCGCTACCGGCGCGCGTTGAAATCGACCGACGGCTTTGCGTCGTCATGGCTGCCGGGGATGACGTTCTTGGCCTGCTTGAGCGATTCGATCGTCTTCTCCGGAGCCCTCAGCTTGCGCACGCGCAGATAACCGAGCAGCGCCAGAATCGCGGTGGTCACCACCATGATCAGGAAGACGATGAGGAACGCCAGCCAGCGCGGCACCCAGGTGTCGAGCATCTCGGCCAGGAAGAAAAAGAAGAAGAACGAGCTGAACAGCAGAACCGTGAAGGCCAGGATGAAGAAGACGCTGCCCTGCAGACCCTTCTTGACCTCGCCCGTCACCTCGGCCTTGGCAAGTTCGACCTCGGCGCGCACGAGGGTGGAGACCTGTGCGGTCGCGTCCTTGACGAGGGCCCCGATGGTGGCCTCGCCCGGCGTGCGGGCGTCCACATCGGTGAGAGGGATGGAAGAGACCGTGTTCGGTACTCCATCTCCGGTGAAGCGCTGGCTCTCTCCGTTGGTCAAGCTCACTTGTCGACCTCTCCAGGTAGTTCTCTCGCGTCCGTGGCAATGGCGGTGGAAGCGTCGTCTCGAGCCGCATGAACTCGTCCACGTCGCCACAGCAGCGCTGATCCGATCAGCGATGCCACCAACGATGTCACGAGAACTGCGGCCTTCGCTATCTCGGCCTCGCTACCATCGCCGACCCCGTCCAATGCGAGGTCTGCTACAAGCAGGCTAACGGTGAACCCGATGCCACCGAGAACTGAGAGGGCAAACATGTCTCTCAATTCCAGTGTCTTGGGTTTGGTTGCTATCCCCAATTTGATCGCGAGCAGGGAAATTCCGAAGATTCCGACGGTTTTGCCGACCAGAAGACCGACGACGACCGATTGCCCGACTGGGTCGGTGAAAATGTCGCCGAGTACCGCCGCGTTGATCGGAACACCGGAGGCGAACAGTGCGAAGACGGGGACACAGAAGCCTGCAGAGTAGGGCTGAATGCGGTGCTCGAGACGGCTACCGGGCGCGTACTCCTCGTCCGGATCGCGCCTCACCCGGGTGAGTAAGCCGAGCGCGACGCCCGCGAGTGTGGCGTGTATCCCCGCTTCGTGCATCGCGTACCAGGTCAGTAGTGCCAGCGGGACGTAGAGGAACGGCGTCGTGATGCGTTTGTGTTGGGCGTAGGCGTAGGCAGCCAGGGCTGCGGCCGCGGTCAGCAGCCACAACATCGCGAGGGAACCGGTGAACAGTACGGCGATGAGGATGATCGCGAGCAGATCGTCGACGACGGCCAGGCTGAGCAGGAAAACTCGGGCGCTCGCCGGGATCTTCGAGCCGGTCAGCGCGAGCACGCCGAGGGCAAAAGCGATGTCCGTCGCGACGGGAATGGCCCAGCCCTTGTCCATGCCGGGCGTGCCGAAACCGATGGACGCCGCGATGATCGCGGGAACCAGGACGCCGCCGCACGCCGCGATGATCGGGAGCATCGCGGCTTTGCGGTCCGCGAGTTCGCCGACCACCAGTTCACGTTTGAGTTCGAGGCCGGCGACGAAGAAGAAGACGGCAAGCAGTCCGTCCTGCGCCCACGTGCCCAAGCTGAGGTCGAGATGGAGTGCGGACGGACCGATCTGGAAGTCACGTAGTGCGATGTAGCTCTCACCGAAAGGCGAGTTCACCCAGATCAGAGCGAGGGCGGCAGCGATCAGGAGGATCGATCCGCCCACCGTTTCGGTGCGGAGGTAGCGGGACAGTTCGGAACGCAGGGTGGAGATCACGCGTGGGGACGACCTTTGTTCGTGCAACCGAATTCGGATGCAACAGACATGAACGTGATCGACGTTGTGACGCATCGAATGCACGTGCCGACCAGACTTCCCGGCTCACCTTTACGGAATTTTATCGCGGATTGCCCGCTGAGCCGAATTCGCGAACCGAATTTGCGTCGGAAAACCCCGCGGGTGTTCAATTCCTACTGATTGGGACACTATCCCACCAATTGGGCATCTTTCGTATAACGGCGCAGGAGCATGTTTTGAGCACGTCAGTCAGTGAGAATCCACCCAAGCCGGAGGGCGGCGACGCAGATACCGTCGCCGGAGTGCCGCGCAGCCGAATCGTGGTCGCCAGCATGGTGGGTACATCCATCGAGTTCTACGACTTCTACATCTATGCAACAGCGGCAGTATCGGTGTTCCCGCACCTGTTCTTCCCGAAGGGCAACGACACCACCGCGCTTCTCGCGTCGTTGGCGACGTTCGGACTCGCGTTCGTCGCCCGTCCCCTCGGTTCGATTCTCTTCGGGCACTTCGGTGACCGCGTCGGACGCAAGGCAACTCTGGTCGGCTCGTTGCTGACGATGGGCATAGCGACCTTCCTCATCGGACTACTGCCGACCTATCACCAGATCGGACTGCTGGCCCCGGCGTTGTTGGCGCTCATGCGTTTCTGCCAGGGTCTCGGGCTCGGCGGCGAATGGTCGGGTGCGGCGCTGCTCGCGACCGAGACAGCCAAGGAAGGCAAGCGGGCCTGGGCGGCGATGTGGCCGCAACTCGGTGCGCCCATCGGCTTCTTCATGGCCAACGGACTGTTCCTGATCATCACGTTGTTCATGAACCACGACAATTCCAGCCCGGACCTCGAGGGTGCCTTCCTGAGCTGGGGGTGGCGAATTCCGTTCCTGCTCAGCGCAATCATGGTGATGATCGGCCTGTACGTCCGGCTCAAGCTCGAGGAAACCCCGGTGTTCGCGCGTGCAGTCGAGCGCGGCGAGAAGGTCAAGACTCCGGTCGCCGAGGTATTCAAGACCAGCTGGCGTCAGCTGATCATCGGTACGTTCGTGATGCTCGCGACGTACACGCTGTTCTACATCATGACCACCTGGGTTCTCAGCCACGGAACCGACAAGACGCCGGCCGACGGTGGAACCGGTGCGGGCTTCAAGTACACCGATTTCCTTGTCCTGCAGTTGATCGCAGTCGTGTTCTTCGCTGCCGCCGTGCCGGTCTCGGGTTGGCTCGCCGACCGCTACGGGCGTCGTATCACACTGCTGATCATCACCGGCCTGATCATGGTGTTCGGCTTGACCTTCGGCGTGTTCCTCGAACCGGACGGAATGAACGACGGTCGTATGTTGGCGTTCCTCATCGTGGGCATGCTGCTCATGGGCCTGACCTTCGGACCGATGAGTGCCGTTCTCCCGGAACTCTTCCCGACCAACGTCCGCTACACGGGCTCGGGAATCGCGTACAACACGGCCAGTATTCTGGGCGCAGCGGTGGCGCCGTTCATCGCCGTCTACCTCGCGAAGAACTACGGCGTCGGTTGGGTCGGCATCTATCTTCTCGTAGCGGCGACGCTGACTTTTGTCGCGCTGCTGGTCATGCGTGAGACGAAGGGTGAGTCGCTCGACGATGTAGGGGCATAACCCTGCTGTGCGCCTTTATTAACCCCCGGCGGTTAATAAAGGCGCACAGCAGTTGTCAGGGAAGCTGAGCAGGCAGGACGTGCTCACCGGTCTTGTCGGTGCTCAAGGCCAGGGAGCTGATGTACTGCTTCTCGCCGTTCGGACCGGGCACGTTCGACGCGAGCATGTCGGGACGCTCGAATTCGATTCCGCTGACGCAGCACAGAAGCGTTTCACCGGAGGGGTTCCCGTACTCGTCGAACATCGGCAGATCGATGCCGTCGTCGGTGCGTCGTAGGTAGTACTTTCCCTTGGTGGCGACGGCCAGGATCGGCGGCATCACCAGTGCGATGACGATTGCGACGATCGGGGAGAACGGCTTGATCGCCGAACCGAAAGCACCGAAGAACACCAGGATCGAAATGCCCGCGGCCAGCAGCATCGACACGAAGCCGACGGGGTTGACGTCGTAGAGCATCCCGCGTCGGAACTCGGGGACTTTCGGGGAGAGCTTCAACCAGTACTTGTTGATCGCGATGTCCGAGGCGACGACCACGACCCAGGCGATACCGCAGTTGGCGTAGAACCCGAGGATCGTGTTGAGGAAGTCGAACATGTTGGCTTCCATCAAGATCAGTGCGATCGCCAGGTTGACCAGAACGAAGACCATGCGTCCGGGGTAGGTCTTGGTGACGCGGGTGTACGAGTTGGTCCAGGCCAGTGAGCCGGAGTACGCGTTGGTGACGTTGATCTTGATCTGGCTGATGACCACGAGGATCACGGCCAGCGTCATGGCCAGCCAGTGAGGCATCATGTCCTGGTAGATCTCGAGGAACTGGTGCACGGGCTGATTGGCGATCGAGGATCCGTCGACGACGTTCGCGATGATGTACACGGCGAGGAACAGTCCGACGATCTGCTTGAACGCGCCGAAGATCACCCAGCCGGGGCCGGCGAGAATTACTGCAGCCCACCAACGGCGGGTGTTTTCCGGCGTCTTGGGCGGCATGAAGCGTAGGTAGTCGATCTGCTCGGCGATCTGTGCGATCAGCGACAAGCAGACACCCGCGGCCAGCATCACCGATCCGAAGTTGACGCCCTTGCCGTTTGCGCCGTCCTCACCGCCGAAGGCGAAGAACGCGCTCACCGAATCAGGGTGCTTGAACAGCAGATACAGGAACGGCAGCACCATCATGACGAGCCACAGAGGCGTCGTCCACACTTGGAGCTTTGCCAGAGCCTTCATTCCGTAGATGACCAGTGGAATGACCATCAGGGTCGAGACCGCGTAGCCGATCGAGAGTGGGATCCCGAGCCCCAGTTTCAAACCCTGGGCCATGATGGAACCTTCGAGCGCGAAGAAGATGAAGGTGAACGTCGCGAAGATGACGTTGGTGACCACCGAGCCGTAGTAGCCGAAACCGCTTCCACGAGTGATCAAATCGAGGTCGATATTGTATCGCGCGGCATAGTAGGCGAGTGGGAAGCCGGTCGCCATGATGACGACGGCAAACACGGCGATGCCCAGCAATGCGTTACCGGTGCCGTACGAGATGCCGATGTTGGCGCCGATCGAGAAGTCTGCGAGATACGCGATTCCGCCGAGCGCGGAGGTCGCGACGACGCCGGTTCCCCATTTGCGGTAGCTGCGTGGCGCAAATCGGAGGGTGTAGTCCTCCAGAGTCTCCTTCAGCGCGGCATTCTCACCGAGATCTGCCCTGTCCGGTGCGCCGGCGGACACCTGCTCGTTCACTGCTGTCATGACGTCACTTCCCCTGGGTGCCTGTGCATGTGCACTTTGTGGTGCAGGCACCCAACCTAGGGAGGTGGCGTTACGCGGACATGTTTGAAATGTGTCGCCCACGTTGCGGATTCGATCCGCAACGTGAGCGAGCACTCATGGGACTTTCTTTACCTGTATCTGATCACCAACTGCCCGCGCCTGCAAGGCGAGTGGTTGCGTCCCGACCGGCCGAAGGTCGAGAACGGCGGCGGCCACCGGGTCGGCCAAGACGTTCCGGATGGTCCGGCGCAGGCCACGTGCTCCGTACACCGGGTCGAACCCGCGCCGTTGCAACAGGGCGACGGCGCTGTCCTCCACCTCGACGTCGATGCCTCTCCTGGCCAACCGAGTCGTGATCAGTTCGATCTCGAGACGGGTCACTTGTTCCGCGGTCTGTTCGTCGAACTCGTCGAGGATCACGGTTTCGTCGATGCGGTTGAAGAATTCGGGGTCGAAGAACTTCTCCAACGCGCGTTGCACCAGATGATGACCATGGCGCGGTCGATCGATCCGGACGCGATCGGCGAGCTGCCGCAGGTGAGATCGCCGACGTTCTGCCACCGCAGCAGAGCCGAGATTCGAGGTCAGGAACACGTAGCTGTTGCGGAACGAGATCTTCTGCTGACCGTTCGCCAACCGGAGTTCGCCGTTGTCGAGGACCTGCAGGAGCGCACGCAGCACGGTGGGGTCGGCCTTCTCCACTTCGTCGAACAGGACGATTCCGGGGGTGTACGGATCGCCCTCGACGGTGTTCTTGTCGAACAGCGTGAAGGACTCCTTGCTACCGGCATATCCAGGTGGAGCCCCGGAGAATGACGCCGCATAATGCTCTTGCGCAAGAGCATTCATGTCGATGCGGCACAGATCATCGGGTCCTGACCGTAGTTCTGCGGCCACGCGCCGCACCAATTCCGTCTTGCCGACGCCGGTCGGGCCAACGAGAAGGATGTTGGCGAGCGGACGCGTCGGATCCGTGGCACCGACATGCGCGATCGAAATCGCACGAACCACTGCGTCGACGGCGTCCTGTTGTCCGACGATCTTGGAACTCAGGGCTTTCGAGAGCTTGCGAGCGTCGAAGGCCCCGACCGGTACGGGTTCGGTTCGTTCCTCGGCCGGCGGTGGTGCTGCTGCACTGTTCCGGTCATGGAGCATGTCGGTGATATAAGGCACAGTGAGATCCTTACGCTTCGATTGTCTTCTCGACCGGCAGGTTTCCGACGCGACAATCCGCTACACCCACTGTGTCTCGGGTGATGGCCTCGACGCGTTCCTGAGCCTTCTGGGCGTCGGTGACCCACAGCTTGTAGAACTCGAACGGGCAGTCCGCGACGCCCTTGTCTCCGTCACCTGCTGCGTGGACACCGGAGTAGCCGCGATGGAGGAGTTTGAAGATGTGGTTCTGGGACTGATCGTTCTCGCGTGCGTCGCGAATGGCTGAGACGGAAAGCTGCGCGTACTGGATTCCGTATTCTTCTTCGCCGGTTTCACCCAGCGTCCGGCCGTCGAATCCGATGATCGCGGAGTGTCCGAAGTAGGAGTAGACGCCGTCGAATCCGGCCGCATTGGCAACTGCCACATAACAATTGTTGGCCCAGGCCATTGCCTTGGACATCATCACCTGCTGGTCCTTGGCGGGGTACATGTATCCCTGGCAACGGACGATCAGTTCTGCACCCTTCATCGCGCAGTCGCGCCAGATCTCCGGGTAGTTGCCGTCGTCGCAGATGATGAGCGAGATCTTCAGCCCCTTCGGGCCTTCGGTGACATACGTCGTGTCTCCCGGGTACCACCCTTCGATGGGGCACCAGGGCAGGATCTTTCGGTACCTCTGAACGATCTCGCCCTTGTTGTCGATGAGGATCAACGTGTTGTACGGGGGCTTGTTCGGGTGGTCTTCGTGCTGTTCGCCGGTGATGGAGAAGATTCCCCACGTGTCGGCTTCGCGGCACGCTGCGGAGAAGATCGCGGTCTCGTCGCCCGGGATGGTGGCTGCTGTCGCGTACATCTCCTCCTCGTTGTACATGATTCCCTGCGTGGAGTATTCGGGGAAGACCACCAGATCCATTCCGGGGAGGCCGGTCTTCATGCCGATCATCATGTCGGCGATCTTGCGCGCGTTCTCGAGGACGCCGGCGCGATCGTGCAGGCGGGGCATCTTGTAGTTGACCACTGCTACGCCGACCGTGTCGTTGCTCGAGGAGATGTCACCGTGTCGCATTGTCTTTCACTCCTTGGTTGTGTCGATCAGTTGAAGACTGGACGGGATTGGGGTACTGCGGTTTTGGGTGCAGCGAGGATCTTGGCCAGGCCCAGGAGAACCAGAAGCGCTCCGGCCCAACCGGCCGCGACGGCGGGTGTGGTGTGGAAGTTGTCGGTCAGGATCAGAAATGCGGGGACCGTGCACGTGGGCTGGCTCAGAAGGACCGCTGCCCAGCCGGTGAAGCGACTGAGATTCTCGCGGCCGAGCCCGAGTACCAGGAAGAACAGCGTCCACAGCGCTGCCCATGCGAGCCAGATGACCCCGAAGACGGGGTCGTTGCTCACTGTGAAAGAGAGGAAGGAGTACACGAGCGCGGCGCACGCGACGAACAGCGAGAACCACCCGATTCCTTCCGCCTCGAAGCCGGCGAGATTGCTGATACCCACGTAGAGATAGGTGAATCCGAACAGATAGAGCCCTGAGGCCGCCAGGACGGCACTCGAATCTCCCTGAGCCTGAATCAACATGACGGTGGGGACGACGCATTGAAGTGCGCCGACGAAGAGGTTGAGGACCGAGGCGGATCGAACGGGAACTGTGCCGAGCAGCATCAGTCCGTTGACGAAGAGGACGGCTCCCACGTAAAGCAAACCAACACTGCCCATCGGGCACCTCCGGTTACTTCGGGACGGTTACTTCGGGACGGGTTACTTTCAAATGAAATGATTCCAAATGAAACTAAGTGATGCGCGCCACAGAAGTCAAGAGGGAGATCTCAGGGAAAATCTCAGAGCGTTGCGATGATCGAGAAGTCGAGTCCGTCGGCGACGGCGAGCTGAATCTTCTGCCGTGCAACACGATCACGAAACTCGACGGTTCCGCGAGGCCCGTCGTACGCGGCACCCTCGACGACGGCGTCCAGGTCACGCGGATGTGTGCTGTCGGCGCGTCGAACCAGGGCCGAAAGGGTATGTATCCCTTCGTAACACGATTCGGCGGCATTGTTCAGCGCCGGAGCGTGCGCGCCGTGCAGTGCGATGTAGCGCCCGAGAAGATCCATGGAGTTGCCGTCGACCATCGAACGGAAGTACGCGGCGGAGGCAAACAGGTTGCGGGTTGCCCTCGGCCCGCTCGCGAGCAGCATGTTCTCTTCCATCAACGGGCTGAACCGGATCATCGACTCGTCGAGGCCGCGGCGGGCGAAGGCGCGGTTGAAATCGACGGCGTCCTGGCCGACGAGGAGCATGATCACGCCGTCGCAACCGGAGTTCGAGACGGTCTCGACCAACTGCTTCATGTTTCCGTGCCCGAGATCGACAAACGAACCGCCGACAAGGCTGAGATCGAGTTCGGTGGCGAATTGCCTCACGGCCCCGAGAGAGCTGTGCGGCCAGATGTAGTCGTCCCCGACGACAAACCACTTACGCGCTCCGACGTTGTCGCGCAGCCACTTCAGCGCCGGCGCGATCTGCTGCCGTGGTGTTTCGCCGGAGCAGTAGATGCCGGATCTGACCTCGCCGCCCTCGTAGAGCGAGGTGTACGAGTACGGAATGCGGTCCGCGACCACGGGTGCAAGAGCGTGGCGGACAGAGGAGATGTGCCAACCGCTGACCGCGTCGATGTCGCCTGCGTCGAGTAGTTGTCCCACGCGGGCGGCGACGACGCTCGGCGAAGCGCCGCCGTCGATCACTTCGATCTGGACTTCGCGTCCCAGCACGCCACCGGAGTTGTTGAGGTCGCGGGCGGCCAACTCGCTGATTGCTTCGCAGGAGGGGCCGAACAGTCCGGCCGGCCCCTGAAGGGGAACCACCATGCCCAGGCGCCACACCGCGCTGCGCGCGCGTTCGAGCGCGCCGGTAGCGCTCATGCGTCGCCGCCGGAATCGGGAGTCAGCGGCCTGGCCTGGGTTACTATCATTTCATTTGAAAGTATTGCCCGAGAAGTGTGAACTGCGCAACAGCGGGGGAGCGATCAGTGGGAAAAAGTGACTCCGGAATTCTTGATGCGTCGCTGACGACTGCGCTGGTCCGAGCAGCTCGAATGGCCGCGGCAGCGGCGGAGAAGGCGCTGGCGGCAGAGAATCTCACTCTCGATCACTGGATGACGCTCGAAGCCCTGGCGTCGACCGAGGGGCTGACGATGGCTGAGTTGCGCGATCGAACGGGAACTCCGGCTCCGACGCTGACGCGAGTTGCGGACAAGTTGGTCTCGCTCGCGCTCATCTACCGCGAAGTCGGGGAGGACGACCGTCGGAAGGTACGCGTGTTTCTCTCCTCGCGCGGAAAGTCCTTGCACAAGAGGGTTGCCGCAGACATCCGCGTAGCCGAGGAGTCCTGGCTGACGTCGAAAGAGGAAGTGAAGTTGCGAGAGGGGCTTCGCCCCTGTGTGCCTTTCCGGTAGTGGGGACTACCAAAAAGGCGCACAGGGGCCGAAGGCCCTACTTGCCGCGGATGGCGTCGAATACCTTGGGGTCGACCAGGGTCGAGGTGTCTCCGAGGTCGCGGCCTTCGGCGACGTCGCGCAGGAGGCGGCGCATGATCTTGCCGGACCGGGTCTTCGGCAGTTCCGGCACGATCGTGATCTGACGCGGTTTGGCGATGGGGCTGATGTCGGTGGAGACCTGAGCCTTGAGTTCGGCGATGAGGACGTCGCCGGTGTTCTCGACGCCTTCACGGAGGATGACGAACGCGACGATGCCCTGTCCGGTGGTCTCGTCGGCGGCACCGACGACGGCGGCTTCGGCGACTCCGTGATGGTTCACCAGTGCTGATTCCACTTCGGAGGTGGAGATGCGGTGACCGGAGACGTTCATGACGTCGTCGACGCGGCCGAGGACCCAGAGTGCGCCGTCGTCGTCGTACTTGGCGCCGTCACCGGCGAAGTACCAGCCTTCTTCGGCGTAGCGGGACCAGTAGGTGTCGCGGTAGCGGTCCATGTCGCCCCAGATGCCGCGGAGCATCGCCGGCCACGGCTCGTCGAGGACGAGGTAACCGTTGCCGCCGGGGCCGAGGGGCTTGGCGTCGTCGTCGACGATCTTCGCGGAAATCCCCGGCAGCGGTGCCATCGCGGATCCGGGCTTGGTGGCGGTGATACCGGGCAGCGGGGAGATCATGATCGCGCCGGTCTCGGTCTGCCACCAGGTGTCGACGATGGGGGCTTTGTTGCCGCCGATGACCTCTCGGAACCAGCGCCACGCTTCGGGGTTGATGGGCTCGCCCACAGATCCGAGGAGGCGGATCGAGGACAGGTCGTGGGCGTCGGGGATCTCGCGGCCCCACTTCATGAACGTGCGCACGAGGGTGGGTGCGGTGTAGTAGATGGAGACGCCGTACTTCTCGATGATGTCGAAGTGGCGGTGCTCGTTCGGGGAGTTGGGGGTGCCTTCGTAGACGACCTGGGTGACGCCGTTCGAGAGGGGTCCGTAGACGATGTAGGAGTGTCCGGTGACCCAGCCGATGTCGGCGGTGCACCAGTAGACGTCTTGTCCCGCTTTGTGATCGAAGACGTTGTGGTGGGTGTACGAGGCCTGGGTGAGGTAGCCGCCGGAGGTGTGGATGATGCCCTTGGGCTTTCCGGTGGTGCCGGAGGTGTAGAGAATGAACAGGGGATGTTCGGCGTCGAAGGCCTGCGCCTCGTGCTCGGGTGAGGCCTGTGCGACGGTTTCGTGCCACCACAGGTCGCGGCCGTCGGTCCAGTCGACGTCGATGCCGGTCCGGTTGACCACCAACACGTTCTGGACGGATTCGGCGCCGGCGACGGATTCGTCGACCGCTGTTTTGATGGGTGCTGCTGCGCCGCGTCGCCACTGCCCGTCGACGGTGACGACGAGTTTGGCTTGGGCGTCGTCGATGCGCGAGCGTAGGGCGGTGGCGGAGAATCCGGCGAAGACGACCGAGTGGGTCAGGCCGAGGCGGGCGCAGGCGAGCATGGTGACGATCGCTTCGGGGATCATCGGCATGTAGATCGCGACGCGGTCACCGGCGACGAGGCCGAGGTCGGTGAAAGTGTTTGCGGCGCGGCTGACTTCGGCGAGGAGGTCGTTGTAGGTCAGGTCGCGGGAATCGCCTGGTTCGCCTTCGAAGTGGATGGCGACGCGGTCGCCGTTGCCGGCGAGGACGTGGCGGTCGACGCAGTTGTAGGCGACGTTGAGTTTTCCGCCGACGAACCACTTGGCGACGGGGGCGTCGGTCCAGTCGAGGACGTCGGTCCATTTCTCGTGCCAGTGAAGGCGCTCAGCCTGATTCGCCCAGAAAGCGAGGCGGTCGGTATCTGCGGCAGCCTGCAACTCCGGTCCCGCGTTGGCGGCCGCAGCGAACTCTGCGCTCGGCGGATATGCCTGGGGGACGTCTGTTTCGGCTGCGCTTGTCATGGCTGACGGCCTTCTTTCCACTTTGATCGACACTTTTCTGACTCCGTGTGAGGGTAGTCACAAGCTCGCGTAAACGCACCGTTGCATCACGTTGCAACCCGTTATCCTGCGACGATCGGTCGAATTGATGCGACGGGTGGTCGCTTCCGCCGACGAGTGAATGGGCGCGGACAGATTTCCCTCGGAATTGCGGACAATGGGTGCGATGCGCGCCCCGCGTCGGATGTGTCTATTGTCAAACCATTATTCGACCACAACTCGAAGTCACGTTCACTTTCAGTTGTAGGCGACACGACGCCGGCAGTTACGGCTGTCGGCAGGCCGCGAGCATGCTCGGGGTCACTTAGATGTGGAAGGAATTCCTTTGCGTATCTCACGCATAGCGACGGGCGCGGTCGCGCTCGGAATGACGGCAGTGCTGATCACGGCATGTTCGTCCGGCGATTCGTCGGGCGGATCGTCCAGTGGCGTCGTCAACGCCTGGGCGGGCGAGCCTCAGAACCCGTTGATCCCCACGAACACGAGTGAGAACATGGGCGGCCGAGTCCTCGACTCGCTGTTCTCCGGTCTCGTTTCGTACACCGCAGACGGCGGTACGGAGAACGAGGTTGCCGAGTCCATCGAGAGCACCGACGGTCAGAACTTCACCGTCAAGCTCAAGGACGGTTGGACCTTCACGGACGGCACCCCCGTCACCGCGAAGTCGTTCGTCGACGCGTGGAACTACGGCGCCCTCTCCACCAACGCTCAGCTTCAGGCATCGTTCTTCGATCCGATCAAGGGCTACGACGAAGTTGCCGCCGAGGTTCCGACGGCACAGACCATGTCGGGTCTGAAGGTTGTGGACGACTCCACCTTCACCATCGAACTCAAGCAGCCCGAGTCGGCGTTCCCCGATCGCCTCGGCTTCACGGCGTACTACCCGCTGCCCGAGGTCGCGTTCAAGGACATGACCGCCTTCGGTGAGAACCCGATCGGCAACGGCCCGTACAAGCTCGACGGAACCGGCGCGTGGCAGCACAACGTCCGCATCGACACCGTCGTGAACCCGGACTACAACGGCAACCGTAAGCCGAAGAACGCCGGCGTCGACTTCATCATGTACAACAGCCTCGACACGGCGTACACCGATCTCCTGGCCAACAACGTCGACGTTCTCGACCAGGTTCCGCCGAGCGCCGTCACGACCTTCGAGTCGGACCTGCCCGGACGCACCGTCAACCAGCCGTCGGCAACCATCGAGACGTTCACGATCCCGGGTCGCCTGCCGCACTTCAGCGGCGAAGAGGGCATGCTCCGCCGTCAGGCGATCTCGATGGCGATCAACCGCGATCAGATCACCCAGCAGATCTTCAACAAGACCAGGACGCCTGCACTCGACTTCACCAGCCCCGCAATCAAGGGCTGGAACGACTCGCTGACCGGTAACAGCAACGTGAAGTTCGATCCCGAGGCCGCCAAGGCCGCTTGGGCCAAGGCCGACGCCATCGCACCGTGGTCCGGCAGCTTCGAGATCGCCTACAACTCCGACGGCGGACACCAGGAATGGGTCGATGCCACGGCGAACAGCATCCGCAACACCCTCGGTATCGACGCAAAGGGCAAGCAGTACGCCACCTTCGCTCAGATCCGCACCGAAGCCACCGACCGCACCATCCAGAGCTCTTTCCGCTCCGGTTGGCAGGGCGACTACCCGCAGCAGTACGGCTTCCTGGCGCAGAACTACCAGACCGGCGGCAGCTCCAACGACGGTGAGTACTCCAACCCCGAGTTCGACCGCCTCCTGCGCGAATCGGCCGGCCAGACCGATCAGGCGAAGGCTCAGGAACTGCTCGATCAGGCCCAGGAAGTCCTGCTCAAGGACCTGCCCGCAGTTCCGACGTGGTACCGCAACGCTGCCAGTGGATGGTCGGAGAACGTTTCCAACGTGACCATCAGCTGGAACGGTGTTCCGGTCTACGAAGACATCGAAAAGAACTGACGCGTAGAACGATCCGCATCTGAAACGTGAGTTCGGGGCGGCAGGCGCCCTGCCTGCCGTCCCGAACTCGTGTTCACACCGGACTGTCCGCTGACGTACACGATCATCGACAAGGAGGTGATCCGATGCTCTGGTACATCGGTCGCCGAGTGCTTCAAATGATCCCGGTTTTTCTCGGGGCCACTCTTCTGATCTACGCCATGGTCTTCCTGCTTCCCGGTGATCCGATTGCCGCGTTGGCGGGCGACAAGGCGCTCAGTCCGGCTGTGGCAGCACAGCTTCGGGAGCGCTACCACCTCGATCTCCCCTTCTATCAGCAGTACCTGCTGTACCTGAAGGGCATCTTCACGCTGGACTTCGGCACGTCGTTCTCCGGACGACCTGTCAGTGAAGTTCTGGCACAGGCATTTCCGATCACGATGAAACTCGCCTTCATGGCACTGATCGTCGAGACCGTCTTCGGTGTCGGCTTCGGCCTCATCGCCGGCCTGCGTAAGGGCGGATTCTTCGACAGCACCGTCCTGCTGTTCAGCCTCGTTCTCATCGCCATCCCGATCTTCGTGATCGGCTTCCTGGCTCAGTTCTTCATCGGCGTCAAATGGGGCATCGTCCCGCCGACGGTCGGTGGCAACACCAGCTTCACCAATCTCCTGCTCCCTGCCCTGGTTCTTGGTTCGGTCTCGTTCGCCTACGTCCTGCGACTGACCCGAACGTCCGTGGCGGAGAATCTGACTGCCGATTACGTCCGCACCGCTACCGCCAAGGGACTTTCCCGTGGACGAGTGGTTCGCGTGCACGTGTTGCGCAACTCGCTGATCCCCGTGGTCACGTTCCTGGGCGCCGACCTCGCAACGTTGATGGGCGGCGCCATCGTCACCGAGGGCATCTTCAACATCAACGGCGTCGGCGGCACGATCTACCAGGCCGTGACCAGAGGTGAAGCGCCGACGGTGGTTTCGTTCGTCACCATCCTGATCGTGATCTACCTGATCGCGAATCTGCTCGTCGACCTCTTGTACGCCGCGCTCGATCCGAGGATCCGCTATGTCTGAGACCGTGAAGACCGGACGCGCAGTCCGGCAAAGTCATTTCGTGGCACCGCCCGAAGTTGCGGCACCGGGGGAGACGGACGCCGTCAAACTCGATCGGGCGCCGACCAGCATGTGGACCGATGCGTGGCGCGACCTACGCAAGCGCCCCCTGTTCATCATCTCGACGATCATCATCCTCGCGGTCATCGTCATCGCAGCGTTTCCGAGCTTGTTCACGAGCACCGATCCGCGGTTCTGCGACCTGACCTACAGCATGCAGGGGCCGACCTCAGGGCACTGGTTCGGTTTCGACCGCCAGGGCTGTGACGTGTACTCGCGCACCATCTACGGTGCTCGCGCATCCGTACTCGTGGGCGTCGGCGTCACGGCGTCGGTGCTGGTGATCGGCGTGATCTTCGGTGCGCTGTCCGGTTTCTACGGCGGATGGACCGATTCGATCCTCTCCCGTGTCGCCGACATCTTCTTCGGCATCCCGCTGATCCTGGCTGCCATCGTCCTGATGCAGCTGTTCACCGATCGCACCATCTGGACCGTCGTCGGCGTCCTGGCACTGTTCGGCTGGCCGCAGATGGCAAGAATCGCTCGAGGCGCGGTGATCTCGGCGAAGAACAACGACTACGTCATGGCTTCGGAAGCGTTGGGTGTCTCGAAGCTCAAGACACTGATCCGCCACGTCATCCCGAACTCGTTGGCGCCCATCATCGTGGTCGCCACCATCTCGCTCGGTACGTACATCGTTGCCGAGGCGACGCTGTCCTTCCTCGGTATCGGTCTTCCGTCCACCGAGGTTTCGTGGGGCGGCGACATCAGCAACGCTCAGGTGACGCTGCGTCAGGGTTCGACCATTCTGTTCTACCCGGCAACGGCTTTGGCGATCACCGTTCTCGGATTCATCATGATGGGTGACGCTCTGCGCGACGCCCTCGATCCCAAGTCGCGGAAGCGGTGAGCACGATGACCACCAAGGAAACTCTCACCTCGGAGGAAACTCCGTTGCTCGAGATTCGTGATCTCGAGGTGTCTTTCCAGTCCAATTCCGGTCCGGTTCCGGCAGTTCGAGGCGTCAGCCTGACCGTCTACCCGGGTCAGACGGTCGCGATCGTCGGCGAATCGGGTTCGGGTAAGTCCACCACCGCCCACTCGATCATCAATCTGCTTCCCGGCACCGGCAAGGTGACGGCAGGCGAGATCATCTTCGACGGCAAGGACATCTCGAAGGTCTCGGAGAAGGACTTCGTCCACATCCGGGGAAGCCAGATCGGTTTGGTTCCGCAGGACCCGATGTCGAATCTGAATCCCGTGTGGAAAGTGGGCTTCCAGATCGAGGAAGCACTGGCCGCCAACGGAATTGCCAAGGGCAAGGCAGCCAAGGTTCGGGCCGCCGAACTGCTCGAGGAGGCCGGCCTCGCCGAAGCCGAGAGCCGGTTGGGGCAGTACCCGCACGAGTTCTCGGGCGGTATGCGTCAGCGCGCACTCATCGCGATCGGGTTGTCCGCTCGTCCGAAGCTCCTGATCGCGGACGAGCCGACGTCGGCGCTCGACGTCACCGTCCAGCGTCAGATCCTCGACCACCTCGACGGTCTGACTACGGAACTCGGCACCGCCGTTCTGCTCATCACTCACGATCTTGGCCTGGCCGCCGAGCGCGCCGAGCATCTGATCGTGATGAGCAAGGGTCGTATCGTCGAATCCGGTCCGGCACTGGAGATTCTGAAGCGCCCGCAGCATCCGTACACGCAGAAGCTGGTCGCGGCTGCGCCGTCGTTGGCGTCGAAGCGGCTCAGCTCGTCGGTGGCGCGCGCCGAGATTCGCGAACAGGCGGAAGAGGTCGCCGAAGCGGTCAAGGCCGAGGAAAGTGCGGCAGAGTCCTTCGGCAAGGTGACCGACGACGTTCTTGTCGTCGATCATCTGACCAAGGTGTTCAAGCTGCGCAAGGGTTTCCGCAAGACCACCGACTTCACAGCCGTGAACGACGTGTCCTTCAAGGTCCGCCGCGGAACCACGACTGCAATCGTCGGCGAATCGGGTTCCGGTAAGTCGACGGTCGCACAGATGGTCCTCGGTCTGCTCGAGCCCACTGCAGGCAACGTGGTCTTCGACGGTCAGGACGTGGCGAAACTCGGTGCGAAGGAAACATTTGCGTTCCGTCGACGAGTGCAGCCGATCTTCCAGAACCCCTACGGCACACTCGACCCGATGTACTCGATCTACCGCACGATCGAGGAGCCGCTGCGTACCCACAAGGTCGGGACCAAAGCCGAGCGTGAGGCTCGCGTCCGCGAACTTCTCGACAAGGTGGGTCTACCGCAGTCGGTCATGCGTCGGTTCCCGAACGAACTCTCCGGTGGACAGCGTCAGCGCGTCGCGATCGCGCGAGCACTGGCCTTGCAACCGGAGGTCGTGATCTGCGACGAGGCGGTCTCCGCTCTCGACGTGCTCGTGCAGGATCAGATCTTGACCCTGCTGAACGACCTGCAGGCAGAGTTCGGGTTGACGTATCTCTTCATCACGCACGACCTGGCCGTGGTTCGTCAGATCGCGGACAACGTGTTGGTGATGTCGCGTGGCTCGATCGTCGAATCGGCACCGATCGACGACGTGTTCGGCAATCCGCAGCAGGACTACACCCGCAAGTTGCTCGACGCGATTCCCGGTGGGTCCATCAAGCTGGGAAGCTGACGCAACAGGTAGGTAGGCAAGTCCGCAGAGGGGCTGCAAGGGTACCGTCGTTGATCGTGACGGACCCCTTGCAGCCCCTCGTCGATCTTCCAGGCGTACGCGCCGCCGCCGATCATGCGCGCGATGCTCTGGGTGAGGTTCATCGGCACAAGACCAACCGTCGCGGTTGGCCCACCACTGCCGCCGAAGCCGCGGTTCGCGCTGCGCGCGCTTCTGCATCGCTGGCCGGTGGCACCACCGAATTGCCGGCCGAGGGCATGGCCGGTGATCCGATTCTCGCGGGTGCTCTGCGCGTGGCTCAGGCTCTCGACGGCGACAGCCTTCCGCTCATGGAGTCGACGTGGAAGCGAGCCCCACTTCAGGCTCTGGCCCGGCTGCACCTGTTGGCCGCGGCGGATCTCGTCGAGGACGCAGATCAACTGGGGCGGCCACGGTCGGATCGCGGAGTGGGGGGAGCGGTTGGACGCTCTCGCCCAACTCGTTACAGGCGGAACCAGTGCACCGGCACCTGTTCTGGCGGCCGTCGTACACGGAGAACTCTTGGCGCTGAGCCCGTTCGGCACCGCTGACGGCATCGTCGCCCGCGCGGCCTCGCGTCTGGTTGCGGTCTCGTCGGGGCTGGATCCGCACAATCTCGGGGTCCCCGAGGTCAGTTGGCTTCGGCGGCCACAGGCGTACACGGACGGCGCGGCAGGATTCGCTTCGGGAAATCCGGCGGGCGTCGGCAGCTGGGTGATTCTGTGCTGTGGTGCTCTCGAAGCCGGTGCGCGAGAGGCGACTTCGATTGCCGACGCTGCTACCGGATAGTCCGGCAAATTGCCCCTGCCGGAACATAACGAACGGGCGGCGCTGCCGATAAATCGACTTCGCCGCCCGTCAGCACGGACTACTCGTTACCAAGCGTGCTCGGTGGGTTGTGTGGGTGGCCTCGGCGAGGGATCGCACTTTCTGAGGTCGTCCCCGCAACCTGTGCGGGGTCCTCGCTCAAATTGAACGAATCTCGCAGGCCCACAACGCTTCTGCCCTTATAGTGGCTTGTGCTCCGCGTGGGTGCCCTAGTGCCCGTGCTAGGAATTTCGGTTGGGGAAACGGTCCTTCTCTTCCGAGCCGTTCCTGGCCTTCCGTTCTTCCGTAACTCCTTTGTACCCTGTGTCCGGGCTCACAGCAAGTACCAATTTTTGTTTGTGGGCCTTGGATTTCAGCGTTTCCGGCGCAGTAGCCCGAAGGTCATGGCGCCGGCCACCAGAGCTGCGATTCCCACCGCAGCGGTAGTAGCCACCGTGGTCGTGGACTGGGCCGACAATCGGGCACGAAGTGAGACCGGATTCGAGAAAGTCAGTATGGGCCAACCGTTTACGGCCGCTTCCTTGCGCAACGCTCGATCGGGGTTGACTGCGGTCGGATGTCCGACAGCCTCGAGCATGGGTAAATCCGTCACCGAGTCGGAGTAGGCGTAACTGGCGGCGAGGTCGTAACCGTACTCCGCGGCGAGTTTTTCCATGGCTTCGACCTTGCCGGGGCCGTAGCAGTAGAAGTCCACCTCGCCGGTGTAGTGGCCGTCTTCCTCCCTCATCGACGTCGCGACGGAATGGGTGGCGCCGAGGGCGCGGGCGATCGGTGCGACGATCTCTTCACCCGAAGCAGACACGACGATGACGTCGTGTCCACGCAGCTTGTGATCTGCGATCAGATCGGCCGCCTCGGCGAAGACGAGTGGATCGACGATGTCGTGCAGAGTCTCCGCGACGACGGCCTTCACCTGTTCCACGTCCCAGCCCGCACACATCGCCGTCAGATGCTCGCGCATGCGCTCCATCTGATCGTGATCGGCGCCGGACAGTAGAAACAGGAATTGCGCATAGCTGCTCTTGAGAACCGAGCGTCGATTGATCAGACCCTGTGCGAAGAATGGCTTGCTGAACGCCAGGGTGCTCGACTTCGCGATGATCGTTTTGTCCAAATCGAAGAAAGCGGCTGTCCGCCCGGTATTCAGTCCGTTCGCAGGCTTGTCGGTCACAGGATTGAGGATAGTCCGACAGGCGGTTCGTGTGCTCTTCGGCAAGCGTCCTCTTTCGGCGAAAAACAGCAGTTCAGTGCAGCTCAGGCTTGCATTTCTCGCCGATGGCGGGTGTAAGATCGTTGCTGTTCGATTCGTTCGAACTAGTTCAGCCCGACCCCCCGGGGCTGAACTCAGACGGCCCCCGCCTCCTCCCCCCCCATTGGCGGGGGTCGTCCTCTGTCTCAGGCCTGTTTCTCCACAACCTCCCAGTTGTCCACAGGGTTGTTCGGCCCACTGTTTTCGGTGACGGAGCTCGTTTCAGGCTCTGCAGACATGAACACGACGATCAACTCTCGGGAATCCGGCGCTCCCATTCTGGTTCTCGTCGACGACGCGAAAATCCTCGCGAGCGTGCGACGCGTCGCTGCCGCGGTGGACCGCCGGCTGGACGAGGCCGAACATCCCGTGTCCCGGCAACAGTGGAACCGGGCCTCGGCGGTGGTACTGGACGCGTCGGCGGCGCGAGATGCTCTGGCTCGTTCCCCCAAGCGAACGCGAGTGTTCCTCGTATGCGACGGCACACCGACCGTCGACGATTGGAAGAGCGCCACCGCGATCGGAGCCGACAGCGTTCTGTCCTTGCCCGAGGAAGAGAACGCGCTGGTCGCAGTTCTGGCCGATCACGTAGACGTCAGTGGTGACGGCACCGTCGTGAGCGTGGTGGGTGGTTGTGGCGGCGGCGGAGCCTCGGCAACTGCTGCGGCTGTCGCGTTGACGTCGGCGGCACGTCACGTCCCGACGCTGTTGGTGGACGTCGACGCACTCGGTTCCGGCGCCGACGTGCTGTTGGGTATCGAGACTGCTCCCGGATTACGTTGGGGTGCACTGACCGTCGAGGGCGGGCGGTTGTCCCCGGATGCGCTGCGCGATGCACTGCCGGCGAAGGGAAAGTTTCTGAGGGTTCTGGCGAGCAGTCGCCGGGAGATCGACGGTCCGACAGTGACCGCCGTTCGCGCCGTGCTTGACGCAGGTCGCAGTTCCGGCGGGCTCGTGGTCTGCGACGTGCCACGTCATCCCAGCGAGGTAGGTCAGGCCGTGTTGGAGATGTCGGATTCGGTGCTCGTGGTGGTTCCGGCCACCGTGGCCGCATGCGTCGCGGCCGAGAAGGTCGGAGCCTGGGTGGTGCGACACAACTCCAACGTCGGGCTCGTCGTGCGTGGGCCGGCACCGGGAGGCCTACGCGGCGCCGATGTGGCAGACATGCTCGGCCTGCCCCTGACGGCCGTGATGCGCGGCCACCGATCGCTGGCGCCGATGCTCGAGCGTGGTGGCCTCGAATTGACCCGCGGTTGTCCGTTGAGTGTGGCGGCAACAGCGGTACTCGGCGCCGTCGAATCCGGCGCACGCCCGCGCAGGGCTGCGGCATGAGTGCGTTGGTCACGGCCGAACTGCTCGACCGAGTTCGCGAGCGATTGACGGCGTCGTCGGTCGCCGAGCCGACGGCGGCCACCGTTGCCGATGCCGTGCGAGCCGAGTCCTCGGGCGTTCTGGCGGACACGGATCTGTTGGGGGTCGTCAGGGTGCTCCAGACGGAACTGACAGGCGCGGGGCCGCTCGAACCTCTACTGCACGAACCCGGGGTCGCCGACGTACTGGTGACCGCGCCGGATCAGGTCTGGGTGGACCGCGGGGTCGGCCTCGAAAGGTCGGGGGTCCGGTTCACCGACGAGGCAGCTGTGCGTCGACTGGCGCAGCGGTTGGCACTGTCGGCAGGTCGACGCCTCGACGACGCCCAACCGTGGGTCGACGGCCGCCTGCGGGGCGTCGGCGACGGGCACTTCGGGGTACGACTTCATGCCGTACTCGCACCCGTGGCCCAGGGTGGAACCTGCGTGTCACTGCGAGTGTTGCGGCCCGCGACCCAGGGTCTCGACGCGCTGTCCGCCCACGGCGCCGTGGAACCGGACGCGCGGGAGCTCCTCAATCGCATCATTTCTTGTCGCTTGGCTTTTCTGGTGATCGGCGGGACCGGTGCGGGAAAGACCACGTTGTTGTCCGCCATGCTCGGCGCGGTCGACCCGCGTGAGCGAATCGTCTGTGTCGAGGACGCGGCCGAACTGGCGCCGCCGCATCCGCACGTCGTCCGCCTCGTCGCCAGAGCTCCCAACGTCGAGGGCGTCGGAGAGGTGACGGTGCGCGATCTGGTTCGGCAGGCACTACGAATGCGTCCCGATCGCATCGTCGTCGGTGAGGTCCGCGGCGCAGAGGTGACTGATCTGCTCACGGCGATGAACACCGGCCACGACGGCGGCGCCGGCACCGTTCACGCCAATTCGCCCGAAGAGGTGCCGGCCAGACTCGAGGCGTTGGCGGCGCTCGGCGGGATGGATCGCCACGCGTTGCACAGTCAACTTGCCGCGGCAGTTCAAGTGATCCTGCACGTGCACAGATTGGCTGACGGATCGAGGCGTCTCGAACAGATCGGTGTCATCGACCGCGGTGCGGACGGGTATGTACGAATCATGCAGGCGTGGCCGGACGGCGGTTCGGGTCGTGAGCGGCTCGAGCGGATGTTACGGCTTCGCAATCGAGAGGTCGGGACGTGACGGTTTCCCTCTTGGCCTTCGCGTTGGCGGTCTCGATTGCGCCGGTGCGGGATTCACGTGCTCGGCTCGCTACGTACACCCCGAGCGTCCGCAAGCCCTCCCGGCAGATTCGGTGGCAGTTCGTCGCCGCATTTCTCGCGATTTCGGCCGCGTGGATCCTCGGAGGTCTTCCGGCAGGGTGTGCGGCTGTCGTCCTCGCCGGGACCCTGATCCTCCGTGGCCGACGCGCGAATGCAGCCGAAACCCGGGATCTCTCACAGAAGATGCTGCTCTCCGGTCTGGAGGTGCTGATCGCCGAGCTGAGCGTCGGCGCGCATCCTGCAGCGGCCAGTTCTGTTGCAGGCGAGGAATGTACCGGAGAAGTGAGTGCCGTATTCCGTTCCGCTGGGGCCAGGGCGCGTCTCGGTGGTTCTGCCGCAGCGGCCTTCGCGGTACCGGATTCGTGCATCGAGCGTGAGTTCTCCCGCATCGCATCCGTCTGGCGGGTCGCCGACCAACACGGGCTGGCACTGGCGGAACTACTCGGCGCCGTCCGGACGGACATGTTGGGACGTAGACGCTTTCGTCAGCGTACCGAGGCCGGGTTGGCGGGCGCTCGGGCGACCGCTGCGGTGTTGGCCTTTCTCCCGCTGTTGGGGATCGGTCTCGGGCAATTGATGGGTGCTTCGCCGCTGCGCGTGCTGTTCGGAGGTGGGCTCGGCGGCGTGCTCCTGGTGATCGGAACCGCTTGTGTCTCAGCTGGTCTGCTCTGGACCGACCGGATAACTGCGAAGGTCACGTCGTGAGTTGGGCATCCGTGGCGATGATGGCGTTGGCGCTCGCGATCATTCCCGCTCGTCGCGGTGCTTCGGCCAGGGCGGCAGAAATTCTCTTCGCGGACACAACAACAGAAGATTCGGTTCCAGTCCCGGACAAGCCGGATCCACTCGCAGTTGCCGCAAGTCTCGACCTTCTCGGGGCCTGCCTACGAGCGGGGCTTCCCGTCTCCGCCGCGATCACAGCGATGGCGTCGACGGCACCGAAACCGATGGCCGACTCGCTTCGTCGCGTCGCCGACCTTCTGGCGCTCGGTGCCGATCCCGACGCCGCGTGGGGCGAAGCCGCTCTCGATCCCGATACCGAGGCGCTCGCCAGAATGGCTCGGCGTTCCGCCCGTTCGGGTTCGTCGCTGTCCTCATCCATGGCCGAACTCGCCGAGCGCAGTCGAGGTGACGCCGAGGATCTTGCTGCTGCCGCAGCCGAACGCGCGGGAGTGCTGATCAGCGGTCCACTCGGGCTGTGTTTCCTGCCGGCGTTCATCGCCTTGGGCATCGTCCCGGTGGTGATCGGGCTTGCCACGACTGTGCTCGGTAACGGCCTGCTGTGAGCCGGATCCGAGTGAAAGCTCCTGCGGCAGAAGTGCTGCCACAGGTTTCGATTGAAGGGGGAGAAATGATTTCGAAGACGTTGAGGACGGTGTCGGCCAGATTTGCGCTTTTGGTAACGGAGGACGACGGCATGTCCACCGCGGAGTATGCGATCGGCACGATTGCGGCTGCCGCATTCGGTGCCGTCCTGTACACGGTTGTCACTGGCGACTCCATTGTCTCGGCGCTGACAGGCATCATTGACAAGGCGCTCAAGACAGCTGTGTGATGTTGTCCACGAGAGGTATTCGGCAAGCCGACGACGGCGCCGTGACGGTGGAGGCCGCGATTGCTCTGGCTTCGATCGTCACGGTGGTCGTGCTGTGTATCGGCGGAGTCCTGGCGGTGTCGATGCAGGTTCGGTGTGTCGACGCCGCTCGTGAGGCCGCGCGGTTGGTGGCACGTGGTGATCGTGAGTCTGCGGTCACCACGGCCCGCCGGATCGCACCCGAAGATGCGTCGATCTCGGTGAAGATCGTGGACGGCTTTGCGGTGGCCGTTGTCAGCGCCGAGAGTGCGTTGCTGCCGTTGGTCGACATTTCTTCCGAGGCGGTGGCAGCAGTGGAGTCGGGAGTGGAGGAGGGGTGAACCTACGTGACGACGAAGGTGTTGCCACGGTTCTGGCGTGCTGCGTTCTGGCGGCGATCGTGATGGTGACCGGCGGGATGCTGCATGTCGGTTCCGCAGTGGTGGCTCGGCACACGGCTCAGTCGGCCGCTGATCTTTCGGCTCTCGGCGGTGCGGGCGCCTTGGACGGCGGCGACGAGTCGGCGTGCGAGATGTCCGCGGTGATCGCGGAGCGGATGCGCACGGTGCTCGAGGAGTGCGACGTCCAGGGGTGGGATGTAGTCGTCGAGATACGCGCACCGGTGTTGTTGTCGGGCTTCGGGATCGGGGATGCGCAGGCTTACGCTCGTGCAGGTCCGGTCAGCTGATCGTGTCGATCACGGCGGTCAGAACCTTGACCGCGCCGTCTTTGTCGAGTGGGTCGTTTCCGTTGCCGCACTTGGGTGAATAGACGCAGGACGGGCAACCGTGAGCGCACTCGCAGGACAGTATGGCGTCGCGCGTCGCGGTGAGCCATCGGGACAGTTCGCTGTGCCCTCGGTCGGCGAACCCGGCGCCGCCGGCATGACCGTCGTAGACGAAGACGGTCGGGAGTCCGGTGTCCGCGTGCATCGCGGTGGACACTCCGCCGATGTCTCCGCGGTCGCAGATCGCCACCAGTGGCAGCAGGCCGATTGCGGCATGTTCGGCGGCATGCAGTGATCCGGGGAACCGTTCGGGCGGGACCCCGATGGATTCGAGGAGTTCCGGCGTGACCGTGTACATCACTGCCCTGGTGGGCAAAGTGTGTGCGGGCATGTCGAGTTCGATCGAGTCGAGGACTTCACCCGAAGTCAACCGTCGTAGGTACCCGACGACTTGATGTGTCACCTCGACCTGGACGAGAGCGACGGCGATGTCGCCGTAGTTCTTGTGCTCGAGTTGTTCGGTGATCGTGATTTCGGTGGTCTCGCGAGCCGAGGTGGTCCAGTCCGGATTCTCGGTGTGCACCAGTGCGAGTCCGACGTCGAGGTCCAGTTCGTCGACGACGTAGGTCTCGCCTTGATGGATGTGCACGGCGCCGGGATGAACTGTGGCCGGAGCGCGGCCCGCGTCGACAGTGCCCAGCATCCGGCCGGATTCACCGTCGACAATGGCCACCTGAGTTCCGATGCCGCCGCGAATGTCCAAAGAGCCGTGGGGGTTCGAATCGGCGGTGACGAACCATCCGTGCTTTCGGCGCCGGATCCTGCCTTCCTCGGACAGTCTCGTCAGAACCTCGAGAGCCCCGAACGCGTCCACCTCGGCATCGGAAAGTGGGAGTTCCATTGCAGCGCAGAGAAGTTGTGGTCCCAGGACGTACGGATTTCCGGGATCTGTCACCGTCGCCTCGACGGGTTTGTCGAGTACCGCTGACGGATGGTGAACGAGGTAGGTGTCGAGTGGATCGTCGCGGGCGATCAACACGACGAGTGAACCCTCACCGCGTCGCCCGGAGCGACCCGCTTGCTGCCAGAACGAGGCGACGGTGCCCGGGAAGCCTGCCACGACAACGGCGTCGAGGCCTGCGATGTCGACGCCGAGCTCCAGTGCGTTGGTGGTGGCTGCGCCCAGCAGTGTGCCGTCGGCGAGTGCAGCTTCCAGTTCGCGTCGGTCCTCGGCCAGATATCCGGCGCGATACGACGCGACTCGCTCGGCGAGGTCCGGGTCCACCTCGGCGAGTAGACGTTTGGTGGCCATCGCGGTCAGTTCGGCGCCGCGGCGGGAGCGGACGAAGGTGAGAGTGCGGGCGCCTTCGATCATGAGGTCGGCCATGATCCGCGCGGCTTCCGCGCCCGCGGGACGTCGTACCGGGCTACCGTTTTCGCCGGTCAATGCCTCCAGTAGCGGTGGTTCCCACAGTGCGACGGTGCGTGGGCCGTGCGGCGATCCGTCTTCCGTGACCTCGGTGCAGTGTGCGCCTATGAGCCGCGAGGCCGCCGCGCCGGGATCTGCTGTGGTCGCGCTGGCCAGAATGAAGGTGGGTTCGGCGCCGTAACGGGCTGCAATTCTGCGTAATCGCCGGATCACGAGCGCGACGTTGGATCCGAAGACTCCCCTGTAGGAGTGGCATTCGTCGATGATCACGTATTTCAGGTTGCGGAAGAAGTGTGCCCATCGCTGATGGGTTCTGAGCAGAGAAATGTGGATCATGTCGGGGTTGGTGAAGAGCCAGCGTGAGTTCTCACGTGCCCAAGTGCGGAGTTCCTGAGAGGTGTCGCCGTCGTACGCACTGGCGTTCGTGCTGCGAAGTTCGACGTCGAAGTCGGTGAGGGACAGCACTGCTCGCAGTTGATCGGAGCCCAGCGCTTTGGTGGGGGAGAGGTACAGGGCTGTTGCGAGCGGATCGGTCGCCATGGCCGTCAGCACCGGGAGTTGGTACGCCAGTGACTTACCCGACGCCGTACCGGTGGCCACGACCACGTGTTTTCCGGCGTAAGCGAGGTCGGCGGCCTCACTCTGGTGGATCCACGGGGACCGCACGCTGTGCTCGGCGAGCGCACGTACGACGCTGGGGTGCACCCACTCCGGCCATTCGGTGAACTCGGCTACGCGAGCAGGTAACTGCGCGGTGAACATCAGTGGTTTTTCGCTTCCACTGACCCCTGCGACGACCCGATCGAGCAGCATCTGCCCGTAGGTCTCGCCAGGCTTCCCTCCCGGGGCGGGGATCGGGGAAGGTGCGTTCACGTGACTCTCCGGGCTCGGCGTTGGGGTGTGGCGGCAATCGGAAACTGTCGCTACCTGCAGTTTTGATGATACGCAACGGTCCGCGGTCTTGGTGGAACCGGGTGCTCGGCGCGCAAGCGGGAAACCACGATCGTGGGCTGTTTTTCTCGTAGCGAACTTTTAACGTTTTTAGTTCCCTTTTCGACTGTTGTGCACGCGGAGAACATGGTTGACTGACAATCGGTCGCAGCTTCTGTGTTCGTAGGCTTGAGAAAGTGCACGCTCGCAGGATCGTTGTTGCGGGCGCGGTGCTCTGCCTTTCCTGAGGGGGAAATAAAGACGTACAGCGGTCGGAACCGGCCCGGTGGACTGTAAGGGCTGTTCACCGAATCCGGTGTTAGAAAGAGAAGGAAAAGCATGGCACAGGGCACTGTGAAGTGGTTCAACGCTGAAAAGGGCTTCGGCTTCATCGCTCCCGAAGACGGTTCCGCAGACGTCTTCGTTCACTACTCCGAAATTCAGGGCAACGGCTTCCGTACCCTCGAGGAGAACCAGCGTGTGGAGTTCGAGGTCGGCCAGGGCACCAAGGGTCCCCAGGCTACCGGCGTTCGCGCGGTCTGATTTTTCCGCTCACTTGCTGAGCGAATAGTTCGGACAGTATTTGTCCCCCATCGCATCCGTGCGGTGGGGGACAAATCTTTTCGGGCTGAGTTAGTACTTTCCCTGTCCGAGGTGAATGCACGCAGCTGTTCGGCCACGGCCGGTCGTCTATGCCGTCGATACCTTCGTGGCTTACGTTTCACTCTGTGAGCCAACTGTCCTTTTTCTCTGCCGAGTCGATTCCACCTGCCGTGACGGACCTTGCCGGAATGCTGGCCGGACCGGGGCAGGTCGTGACCTCGGAGGATCGCGCGCGGATCTCGATCGTCGTGGATCGGGACTGGAGAGCACAGGCCGTTGCCGAGTTGATCGCGCAGTGCGGACTCGGGGCCGAGGTGACGCGTAGCGAAGAAGGCAGCCCACTCGTCCGAACTCAGTCGACGCCCGCACTCCTTCCGCTGTCCGTGCAATGGACCAAAGGAGCAGTGAAGGCCGTGCCGGTCGGGTGGGTTCCTAATTCTCGCCAACTCCGAGTGTGGGCCGTCGCCGCCGGCCGACTCGAAGAAGGCGGTGAACGATTCGTGTTCGGCCTCGACCCCCATGCGAAGGAGACACACGCACCGCTGGCTCAGGCCTTGATGAGGGTTGGTATCGCGCCGACTCAACTGGGTAACCGGACACCGGGTCCGGGGCTCCGTGTGTCGGGAAAGAAGAGACTGACAAAGCTCGTCGAATACCTCGGTGAGGCGCCGAAACACGTCGACACCTCGGTCGCCTGGCCACACGTCTGACAGTGCTCATGCCGCGTGTCCGACGGAGCCCATACTGTACTGATCTGCACGAATGTCTTGCGGGTATGTCACTCTGTAAAGAGAGACACGGGGTATAACTTGCTCCACACGTCTAGTTCTGAAGATCTGCCGACGGCAGTGAACGTCCAAAGGAAGGCTCGGGCAGCAGGTGGCTAAAGCGGACAACGGCAGCGGTCAGGGAGCGTCCGGTAACCCTCGTCGCCTCGTGATCGTCGAGTCACCGACCAAGGCGCGCAAAATCGCTCCCTACCTCGGTAAGGACTACGTCGTAGAGGCATCGGTCGGTCACATTCGCGACCTCCCGCGCGGCGCAGCGGACGTTCCGGCCAAGTACAAGGGCGAGTCGTGGGCCCGTCTCGGCGTCAACGTCGATCACGACTTCGAGCCGCTCTATGTCGTGAGCCCGGAAAAGAAGGGCAAGGTCGCCGAACTCAAGTCTCTGTTGAAGGACGCCGACGAGCTCTTCCTCGCAACTGACCCCGACCGCGAGGGCGAGGCAATCGCCTGGCATCTCCTCGAGACTCTCAAGCCCAAGATTCCGGTTCGTCGAATGGTCTTCCACGAGATCACCGAGCCGGCAATCCGTGCTGCCGCCGAAGACACCCGCGAACTCGACACCGACCTCGTCGATGCTCAGGAAACCCGCCGCATCCTCGACCGTCTCTACGGTTACGAGGTCAGCCCGGTTCTCTGGAAGAAGGTCATGCCGAAGCTCTCGGCCGGCCGCGTCCAATCGGTGGCCACTCGCGTCATCGTCCAGCGTGAACGCGAGCGCATGGCGTTCAAGTCGGCGTCGTACTGGGACATTTCCGCGACGCTCGACGCCGGTGCAGAGGCCAGCCCGCGTAGTTTCGGTGCTCGCCTGGTCTCCGTCGACGGTTCGCGTGTCGCCTCCGGCCGTGATTTCGGAGCTGACGGAAAGCTCAAGGGCAGCGCGGTCACTGTGCTCGACGAGGCGTACGCGCGTCGTCTCGCGGAAGCATTGCAGGGCGTCGACCTCACGGTTTCCTCCGCCGAGGACAAGCCGTACACCCGCAAGCCTTACCCGCCGTTCATGACGTCGACGCTCCAGCAGGAAGCCGGACGCAAACTTCGTTTCACGTCCGAGCGTGCAATGCGCATCGCACAGCGTCTGTACGAAAACGGCTACATCACCTACATGCGTACCGACTCGACGACTCTCTCGGAGTCGGCGATCGCAGCCGCTCGTGCGCAGGCCACCGAGTTGTACGGTCCGGAGTACGTCCATCCGACGCCGCGTCAGTACACCCGCAAGGTCAAGAACGCGCAGGAAGCGCACGAGGCGATCCGCCCCGCCGGCGACGTGTTCCAGACCCCGGGTCAGCTGCACTCCAAGCTCGATTCAGACGAGTTCAAGCTGTACGAACTGATCTGGCAGCGGACCGTCGCTTCGCAGATGGCCGACGCCCGCGGTACGACGTTGACGCTCCGCATCTCCGGCACGGCAGGCACCGGCGAGGACTGCACGTTCTCCGCTTCGGGTCGCACCATCGTGTTCGCCGGCTTCCTCAAGGCTTACGTCGAGAGCGTCGACGAAGAGGCCGGCGGTCAGTCCGACGACGCCGAATCCAGGCTTCCGGTGCTGGTCAAGGGTCAGGAAGTCACGGCCACCAAGCTCGATCCGGACGGGCACAGCACCAACCCGCCCGCTCGCTACACAGAAGCCAGCCTGATCAAGACGCTCGAAGAACTCGGCATCGGCCGTCCTTCGACCTACTCGTCGATCATCAAGACCATCCTCGATCGCGGATACGTCTACAAACGTGGCAGCGCGCTGGTTCCGTCCTGGGTGGCGTTTGCCGTCATCGGGCTGCTCGAGGTGCACTTCGGCCGGCTGGTCGACTTCGATTTCACGGCAGGAATGGAAGACGATCTCGACGCGATCGCCGGTGGCCGTGAGCAGCGTGGCAACTGGCTGAGCAGCTTCTACTTCGGCGGCGAGACAGGCGCTGAAGGTTCGGTCGCCCGCGAGGGCGGGCTGAAGAAGATGGTCGGTGTCAATCTCGAGGAGATCGACGCTCGCGAGGTCAACTCCATCCGACTGTTCGACGACGCCGAGGGTCGCGAGGTTCACGTGCGCGTCGGCCGGTTCGGGCCGTATCTCGAGCGCATGGTTCAGAATCCGGACGATCCCGAAGGCGATCTGATCTCGCAGCGGGCAAATCTTCCCGATGACCTGCCACCGGACGAGCTCACTCCCGAGTACGCCGAGAAGTTGTTCTCGACGCCTCAAGAGGGCCGCAAGCTGGGCGTCGACCCGCTGACGGGCCACGAGATCGTCGCGAAGGAAGGCCGCTTCGGTCCCTACGTGACCGAGATCCTGCCCGAACCGCCGGCCGAGCCGGAACCGGACATCGTTCCCGTCACCGCTCCCGAGCCGGAAGAAATCAGCTCGGGCAGCACCAAGACTGCGGTGAAGAAGGCCGCGGCCAAGAAGGCGCCTGCGAAGAAGGCTGCCAAGAAGGTCGCAGGCCCCAAGCCGCGGACCGGATCGCTGCTCAAGTCCATGGACTTGGCGACGATCACCTTGGAAGATGCGCTGCGTCTGCTGTCGCTTCCGCGCGTCGTGGGTGTCGACCCCGAATCGAAGGAAGAGATCACCGCGCAGAACGGCCGTTACGGTCCGTACCTGAAGAAGGGCACGGACTCACGCTCGCTCGCCAACGAAGAGCAGATGTTCACCGTCACGCTCGACGAGGCCCTCAAGATCTACGCCGAGCCGAAGCGTCGTGGGCGTCAGGCGTCGGCAACGCCTCCGCTGCGTGAGTTGGGCGTCGATCCGGTCAGCGAGAAGCCGATGGTGATCAAGGACGGCCGTTTCGGTCCGTACGTCACCGACGGCGAGACCAACGCCAGCCTTCGCAAGGACGACGACGTCGAATCCATTTCCGATGCTCGGGCGTCGGAGTTGCTGGCTGATCGTCGTGCGCGCGGCCCGGTCAAGAAGAAGGCAGCAGCCAAGAAGGCTCCGGCCAAGAAGGCCGCTGCCAAGAAAACAGCCGCAAAGAAGGCCCCGGCAAAGAAGGCCGCCGCCAAGAAGGCTCCGGCGAAGAAAGACTCGTAAGGCTTCGTCGGTGCCGACGGTTAGGGTTTTTGCATGAGTACTGAAGTGGCCGAACGAGGTGTGTTCGGTCGGCTGGTGGGTCAGCACGACGTCGAGCAGAGCCTGCGTGATGCTGCACTGTCGGCTCGTGGCGATTCCAGCGGCTCGGAGATGACCCACGCGTGGCTCTTCACCGGGCCACCCGGCTCTGGTCGTTCGGTGGCTGCTCTCTGCTTCGCCGCTGCCCTGCAATGCACCTCCGACGGTGCACCAGGGTGCGGTGAGTGTCATGCGTGTACGACGACGATGGGTGGAACCCATGGTGACGTACGACGGATCATCCCCGACGGCCTGAGCATCAGCGTCAAAGGCATGCGCGAGATAGTCAACATCGCTTCGCGTCGACCGACGACGGGGCGGTGGCAGGTGATCGTGGTCGAGGATGCCGATCGTTTGACCGAAGGCGCAGCCAACGCCCTCCTGAAGGTTGTCGAGGAGCCGCCGGACCGCACGGTCATCCTGCTCTGCGCGCCGACGACCGATCCGGAAGACATGTCTGTCACCCTCCGATCGCGGTGTAGGCACATGCCGTTGGTGACGCCGTCCGTCGAATCGATCGCTCAGGTGCTGATCGACCGCGACGGGCTGGATCCGGAACGGGCGAGAATCGCCGCATCGATCAGCGGCGGACATGTCGGCCGGGCTCGGCGTCTCGCCACCGACGAGAGCGCGCGCGACGAGCGTCAGCGTTCGCTTCGACTTGCCGCAGACGCGATCGGGGCTTCGACGGCGTACAAGGCCGCAGAGAACTTGGTGAAGTCGATCGAGGCTGACACCAAGGCGTTCTACGCCGAACTCAAGGAACAGGAGCTCGAGGAGCTCAAGGTTTCCTTGGGTGGTGGTGGAACCGGCAAGGGAACAGCCGGGACTCTGCGCGGATCGGCTGGTCTGATCAAGGACCTCGAAGCGCGTCAGAAATCGCGCGACACCCGGGCCCGCCGCGATCTTCTCGACCGGACGCTGATCGACCTGGCCGGCATGTACCGGGACGCGCTTTCCTATTCGCTGGGGTCGACGTCGACGGCGACCCATCCCGACATGGCTCGGCAGGCCGCCGAGTTGGCTGCGCGAACGTCCCCGGAGGGGTTGCTCAAGTGCATCGAAGCGGTGCTCGAATGCCGCGAGGCCGTCGACTTCAACGTCAAGTTGCAGTGGGCGCTCGATGCGATGGTTGCCTCCATCGGAGCCGCTTTCCGACCCCCGTTTTCGCGATCCGGGGGTTGACCAGATAGACTCGCCACCGCCGAAAGGCACGCTGCCTTAGCTCAGTCGGTAGAGCATTTCACTCGTAATGAAAAGGTCGAGAGTTCGATTCTCTCAGGCAGCTCAGCCAAGAGCCCCACACCCGGAAATCCGGATGTGGGGCTCTTGTCGTTAGTTCCCAATTCTTGCGTATGTGCGGTTTATCCTGAGTTCGGCGAACACGTGCCTGAACAGGGGAGACCTCGATGTCGGATCAGAACTGGGGACCAGGCCAACCATCGCAGAATCAGCCGCCGTACGGGCAGATGCCGCCGATGCCGCCGCAGGGTTATCAGCCGCCGACGCCCGCCTATCCGTACGCAAGCTGGATCTCGCGGGTGTTCGCGTCAATCCTCGACGGCTTTGTCGTTCCGCTCCCGGGCGTCATCCTCGCGATCATCGGGGCGGTGATCGCGTTCTCCGGATCCGAAGTGACCACATACGACGACGGCAGCGTGAGCGCTGAAGGCGGCAATCCGGTCGGCGTGATCGTCATGGTCGTCGGCATACTGGCGATCTTCTTGATCGAGGTATGGAACCTCGTCTTCAGACAAGGGAACACCGGACAGACGCTCGGCAAGAAGTGGCTGGGAATTTCGGTGATTCGGGAGTCCGACGGTGTACCGCTCGGCCCGGTGATGGCGCTGCTTCGTTGGATCATGATGGCGATCCTGGGTGGGGCATGCTTCCTCAACTATCTCTGGCCGCTCTGGGACTCGAAGCACCAGTGCTGGCACGACATGGTGGTCCGGTCGGTAGTCGTTCGCGCCCGCTAGTCGCGGCCGGGGTCTCTTACAGTGGGTGCCATGGAGTTGGAAGCGGTCACAAGTCGACGACGCTCGCTGGCCGCACCCGTCGGTGTTGCTGCAGTGGCCGTGACGGCCGCCGCGGTACTCCACTTCCGTGATCCCCACAGCGCGGGTAGTTACGGCGTTTGTCCGATGTACGCGTTGACGGGATTGTGGTGCCCGGCGTGTGGTGGCCTTCGTGCGGTCAATGACCTGACTAATCTGGATATTGGCGCCGCAGTGTCCAGCAATGCCTTGATCGTGCCGTTTATCGCGGTGTTGGTGATCGCGTGGATCGGTTGGACAGTGCGCCGTTGGAAAGGCACGCGGGATCGCATGATCGTGCTTCGGCCGACTGTGACGATCGTGGTGCTCGGAGTTCTCGTTGCATTTACGGTTGTTCGAAACACCCCGTGGGGGAGCTGGCTCGCGCCGGCGTGACGGTAAGAGGTCGACATGGCACTGCAGGTTTTTTCGCTCATCGTTCTGCTCGGCGCGCTGATCATCTTGATTCCGACGGCACGACGTGTCTTCGGCAAGAAGGACGACGAGTAGGCCTCGACAACTGGGCCCGCGCGGCACATGCTGGCGGTATGGCTGATTCGTTGAAAGCCCGCGTCAAGGAAAAGTTGCTGAGGCAACTCGCCGAGGACGGTCGGCACCCGATTCAGGAAGCTGAGGGTGACGATCCGCGGTTGGTGTCGATCAACGACGATCTCGAAGCGTTGGAGCAGGCAGAGGAAGGCGATCCGATCGTCGAAGAACTGGCCGAGAGGTACTGGGTTCCGTGAAGTTAACCGACCGCAGTGCTCTGACCTGGCGATTTGGTGTTGTGTTGATCTTCGCGTAACTTTGTCCAGGTCAGAGCGACACGGACACCGACTCCCACCTGCGAGGGTGAGTGACACGAGGTTGTACGAAGTGCCTGGCGAACACAATCCAGTTTTTCTTCACGGGGTTCCGGTTTGCGCCGGTGGCCAGGTTGGGATAGGCTGGAAAAGTTGCCCCGGAGCGTCGGCCATAGGGTCGTGGTGATGGTGTGTGCGTGTTCTTTGAGAACTCAACAGTGTGTCGATGAATGTCAGTGCCAAAATTTTTTTGGTGCTTCACATCCGCGAATGATCAACCGCCTCTTGGGGTTTGGTTGATTTGTGTGTGGTGTGAGTATTTTTCGTCGGTGATTGTTCATTCTTCCGTCTGAATGGTTGCCGACACATTTTTTGCTAGTTGAGTTTTTTTGCTAGTGATTTGACTCTTTTTGTCTATGACTGATTAGTGGGCTTGCCCGCGAAATCTAGAGTCTTCAACGGAGAGTTTGATCCTGGCTCAGGACGAACGCTGGCGGCGTGCTTAACACATGCAAGTCGAGCGGTAAGGCCTTTCGGGGTACACGAGCGGCGAACGGGTGAGTAACACGTGGGTGATCTGCCCTGCACTTCGGGATAAGCCTGGGAAACTGGGTCTAATACCGGATATGACCTCAGGTTGCATGACTTGGGGTGGAAAGATTTATCGGTGCAGGATGGGCCCGCGGCCTATCAGCTTGTTGGTGGGGTAATGGCCTACCAAGGCGACGACGGGTAGCCGACCTGAGAGGGTGACCGGCCACACTGGGACTGAGACACGGCCCAGACTCCTACGGGAGGCAGCAGTGGGGAATATTGCACAATGGGCGAAAGCCTGATGCAGCGACGCCGCGTGAGGGATGACGGCCTTCGGGTTGTAAACCTCTTTCAGCAGGGACGAAGCGCAAGTGACGGTACCTGCAGAAGAAGCACCGGCTAACTACGTGCCAGCAGCCGCGGTAATACGTAGGGTGCAAGCGTTGTCCGGAATTACTGGGCGTAAAGAGTTCGTAGGCGGTTTGTCGCGTCGTTTGTGAAAACCAGCAGCTCAACTGCTGGCTTGCAGGCGATACGGGCAGACTTGAGTACTGCAGGGGAGACTGGAATTCCTGGTGTAGCGGTGAAATGCGCAGATATCAGGAGGAACACCGGTGGCGAAGGCGGGTCTCTGGGCAGTAACTGACGCTGAGGAACGAAAGCGTGGGTAGCGAACAGGATTAGATACCCTGGTAGTCCACGCCGTAAACGGTGGGCGCTAGGTGTGGGTTCCTTCCACGGAATCCGTGCCGTAGCTAACGCATTAAGCGCCCCGCCTGGGGAGTACGGCCGCAAGGCTAAAACTCAAAGGAATTGACGGGGGCCCGCACAAGCGGCGGAGCATGTGGATTAATTCGATGCAACGCGAAGAACCTTACCTGGGTTTGACATATACCGGAAAGCTGCAGAGATGTGGCCCCCCTTGTGGTCGGTATACAGGTGGTGCATGGCTGTCGTCAGCTCGTGTCGTGAGATGTTGGGTTAAGTCCCGCAACGAGCGCAACCCCTATCTTATGTTGCCAGCACGTTATGGTGGGGACTCGTAAGAGACTGCCGGGGTCAACTCGGAGGAAGGTGGGGACGACGTCAAGTCATCATGCCCCTTATGTCCAGGGCTTCACACATGCTACAATGGCCAGTACAGAGGGCTGCGAGACCGTGAGGTGGAGCGAATCCCTTAAAGCTGGTCTCAGTTCGGATCGGGGTCTGCAACTCGACCCCGTGAAGTCGGAGTCGCTAGTAATCGCAGATCAGCAACGCTGCGGTGAATACGTTCCCGGGCCTTGTACACACCGCCCGTCACGTCATGAAAGTCGGTAACACCCGAAGCCGGTGGCTTAACCCCTTGTGGGAGGGAGCCGTCGAAGGTGGGATCGGCGATTGGGACGAAGTCGTAACAAGGTAGCCGTACCGGAAGGTGCGGCTGGATCACCTCCTTTCTAAGGAGCTTCTCCAATGTCAGGGTTCACACAGGTGAATTACTGGTTGGCAGAGACCGTTTCGGACACGATGTTGTCCGGCGGTTGCTCATGGGTGGATCGCTGACAAACTTGATCGTCGTACGGTTTCTCCTCTGTGGGAAACCGACGAACAATATATCGACATACTGTTGGGTCCTGAGAGAACACGCGAGTGTTTCCTCGAAGGAAGTAACGACAAATGACTGCAGTTGTCATACCGGTCCACTTTGGTGGGTGTTGGTGTCAACGTGTGTGTGGTTGTTTGTGTGTTGTTTGAGAACTGCACAGTGGACGCGAGCATCTTTGTTGTAAGTAATGAAGAGCGTACGGTGGATGCCTTGGCACCAGGAGCCGATGAAGGACGTAGGAGGCTGCGATAAGCCTCGGGGAGCTGTCAACCGAGCTGTGATCCGAGGATGTCCGAATGGGGAAACCCAGCACGAGTGATGTCGTGTTACCCGCGCCTGAATATATAGGGCGTGTGGAGGGAACGTGGGGAAGTGAAACATCTCAGTACCCACAGGAAGAGAAAACAACCGTGATTCCGTGAGTAGTGGCGAGCGAAAGCGGAAGAGGCTAAACCATGGGTGTGTGATAGCCGGCAGGTGTTGCATTCGTGGGGTTGTGGGGTTCATTTTGTCAATACTGCCGTGTTGGCCAACAGTAAGAAATCACAGGGTTAGTGGAAGTGGTCTGGAACGGCCTGTCGTAGAGGGTGAGAATCCCGTACACGAAAACTTTGTGACTGTTGTAATGGAAACCCAAGTAGCACCGGGCCCGTGAAATCTGGTGTGAATCTGTCGGGACCACCCGATAAGCCTGAATACTCCCTGGTGACCGATAGCGGACTAGTACCGTGAGGGAAAGGTGAAAAGTACCCCGGGAGGGGAGTGAAATAGTACCTGAAACCGTGCGCTTACAATCCGTCAGAGCCTTCGAGCAGTTTACTGCTGGGGGTGATGGCGTGCCTTTTGAAGAATGAGCCTGCGAGTTAGTGGCATGTCGCGAGGTTAACCCGTGTGGGGTAGCCGTAGCGAAAGCGAGTCCGAATAGGGCGATCGTAGTGGCATGCTCTAGACCCGAAGCGGAGTGATCTACCCATGGCCAGGTTGAAGCGACGGTAAGACGTCGTGGAGGACCGAACCCACTTAGGTTGAAAACTGAGGGGATGAGTTGTGGGTAGGGGTGAAAGGCCAATCAAACTCCGTGATAGCTGGTTCTCCCCGAAATGCATTTAGGTGCAGCGTCGCGTGTTTCTCACCGGAGGTAGAGCTACTGGATGGTCTAGGGGGCCCACAAGCTTACCGAAATCAGCCAAACTCCGAATGCCGGTGAGTGAGAGCGCGGCAGTGAGACTGCGGGCGATAAGGTTCGTAGTCGAGAGGGAAACAGCCCAGATCGCCAGCTAAGGTCCCTAAGCGTGTACTAAGTGGAAAAGGATGTGGGGTCGCGAAGACAACCAGGAGGTTGGCTTAGAAGCAGCCACCCTTGAAAGAGTGCGTAATAGCTCACTGGTCAAGTGATCCTGCGCCGACAATGTAGCGGGGCTCAAGTACACCACCGAAGCTGCGGCATTCACGCAATAGCCCCCAGTTGATCCAAGGATTTTCTGGCAGGTGTGTGGATGGGTAGGGGAGCGTCGTGTGGCCATGGAAGCGGCAGGGTGACCTAGCCGTGGAGGCCACACGAGTGAGAATGCAGGCATGAGTAGCGAAAGACGAGTGAGAAACTCGTCCGCCGAATGACCAAGGGTTCCTGGGCCAGGTTAATCCGCCCAGGGTGAGTCGGGACCTAAGACGAGGCCGACAGGCGTAGCCGATGGACAACGGGTTGATATTCCCGTACCCGTGTGAACGCGCCCATGGTGAATCAGTGATACTAACCATCCTGAAGCCACGAGAAGACCTTCGGGTCTCGAGTTGGTGGATGCATGGGACCTGATCTGGTAGTAGCCAAGCGATGGGGTGACGCAGGAAGGTAGCTGAGCCAGTCAGTGGTAATACTGGTGTAAGCGTGTAGGGCGTGACCTAGGCAAATCCGGGTCGCATACAAGCCTGAGACGTGATGCGTAGCCGATTGAGGCGAATTCAGTGATCCTATGCTGCCGAGAAAAGCCTCTAGCGAGCTTTCACACGGCCCGTACCCCAAACCGACACAGGTGGTCAGGTAGAGAATACTAAGGCGATCGAGATAACTATGGTTAAGGAACTCGGCAAAATGCCCCCGTAACTTCGGGAGAAGGGGGGGCCCTGTCTGGTGACGACATTTACTGTCTGAGCTGGGTGGGGCCGCAGAGACCAGTGAGAAGCGACTGTTTACTAAAAACACAGGTCCGTGCGAAGTCGTAAGACGATGTATACGGACTGACGCCTGCCCGGTGCTGGAAGGTTAAGAGGACCGGTTAGTTCCTTCGGGAGCGAAGCTGAGAATTTAAGCCCCAGTAAACGGCGGTGGTAACTATAACCATCCTAAGGTAGCGAAATTCCTTGTCGGGTAAGTTCCGACCTGCACGAATGGCGTAACGACTTCTCAGCTGTCTCAACCGTAGACTCGGCGAAATTGCATTACGAGTAAAGATGCTCGTTACGCGCGGCAGGACGAAAAGACCCCGGGACCTTCACTACAGCTTGGTATTGGTGTTCGGTTCGGTTTGTGTAGGATAGGTGGGAGACTGTGAAGCGGTGACGCCAGTTATCGTGGAGTCGTTGTTGAAATACCACTCTGATCGAATTGGACCTCTAACCTCGGACCATGATCTGGTTCAGGGACAGTGCCTGGTGGGTAGTTTAACTGGGGCGGTTGCCTCCCAAAATGTAACGGAGGCGCCCAAAGGTTCCCTCAGCCTGGTTGGCAATCAGGTGTCGAGTGCAAGTGCACAAGGGAGCTTGACTGTGAGACTGACAGGTCGAGCAGGGACGAAAGTCGGGACTAGTGATCCGGCACCGGCAAGTGGAAGCGGTGTCGCTCAACGGATAAAAGGTACCCCGGGGATAACAGGCTGATCTTCCCCAAGAGTCCATATCGACGGGATGGTTTGGCACCTCGATGTCGGCTCGTCGCATCCTGGGGCTGGAGTAGGTCCCAAGGGTTGGGCTGTTCGCCCATTAAAGCGGCACGCGAGCTGGGTTTAGAACGTCGTGAGACAGTTCGGTCTCTATCCGCCGCGCGCGTTAGAAACTTGAGGAAGGCTGTCCCTAGTACGAGAGGACCGGGACGGACGAACCTCTGGTGTGCCAGTTGTTCCGCCAGGAGCACCGCTGGTTAGCTACGTTCGGAAGGGATAACCGCTGAAAGCATCTAAGCGGGAAGCCTGTTCCAAGATGAGGTTTCTCACCCCCTCGAGGGGGTAAGGCCCCCGGCAGACCACCGGGTTGATAGGCCAGAACTGGAAGTGCAGTAATGCATGCAGGTGACTGGTACTAATAGGCCGAGGACTTACCACAAAGAAGCTACGCGTCCACTGTGCGGTATCTGAAACAACACACAGATACTGATGAGAAACCCTGTTTTCTCCATCCCCCAACACCAGAAACTGGTGTTGACGGGTGGTGAAACCAGGTGATCAGAAGAAGGTTACTGTGACAGTTTCATAGAGTTACGGCGGTCATAGCGAAGGGGAAACGCCCGGTCCCATTCCGAACCCGGAAGCTAAGCCCTTCAGCGCCGATGGTACTGCACTCGACAGGGTGTGGGAGAGTAGGACACCGCCGAACACACATTAGAGAAGCCCCCCAACCAGTACTGGTTGGGGGGCTTTCTCGTACCCAAAACACCCCCGACTTCGAGCGAACAGCACTTTCGTCGCCCCAGATCGACCCAACGCACCGTTCACACCATCAGGGGCGGGCACGCCGCCGACTCACCACCGCGTCCGGGATCGAGTGAACGGCACTCTCACCCTCTTGGACGAGGGGAACGGTACGTTCACACCATCACTGAAAAGTGTGCGCGCACCACAGGTCTCGTCAGTCGAAGGTCAATCTCGACACCAACCTGCCACGGAACCCGTCGAGCGTGGCTAGGCTCGGAAGAGGTGCCCCGTGTGATCGGGCCCACCTCACCTGTGCACGCGTGATGACTACGGAGGCTTCGATGACCGATATTCTCGACCGCACCAAAATCTATGTTGATGGCGCCTGGATCGAATCCACTGGCAGCGGTCGGATCGACGTTCTCAATCCGGCTACCGAAGAGCTGATAGGAACTGTCGCCGAAGGCACTGTCGAAGATGTCGATGCGGCCGCGAAGGCAGCACGAAAGGCTTTCCCCGCTTGGTCTGCACTATCCGGCGGCGAGCGAGCCGAATATCTTTCCAAAGCCGCGGCGATTATTGCCGAACGTACCGATGATCTTGCGGCGCTGGTTTCGCAGGATATGGGCATGCCGATCGGATTCGCGAAGCCCGTGCAAATCGGAATGCCGCTCGCGAATTTGAATGCATTTGCCGAATTGGCTCGCACTTATGATTTCGACGCTCACGAGGTCGGGAATTCGCTGATTGTTCGCGAACCTGCGGGTGTTGTCGGCGCGATCACTCCCTGGAACTTCCCGCTCCACCAAGTTGTCTTGAAGGTTGGCGGTGCGCTCGCGGCGGGCTGCACCGTGGTTCTCAAGCCCACCGAGGTTGCGCCACTCATCACGTACGCTCTCGCTGACATCTTCGACGAAATTGGTTTGCCTGCAGGTGTATTCAACCTGGTAAGTGGCTACGGCCCGGTAGTGGGTGAAGCCATCGCCGGCCACCCGGAAGTCGACATGGTCTCCTTCACCGGGTCGACTCGGGCAGGCAAGCGAGTGGCCATCGTCGCCGCGGACACCATCAAGAAGGTCTCGCTCGAACTGGGTGGCAAGTCGGCGAACGTCATTCTCGACGACGCCGATCTCGAAAAGGCTGTCACGGACGGCGTCGCAAAGTGCTTCATCAACTCGGGCCAGACCTGTTCGGCGCTGACGCGTATGTTGGTTCCCGCGGAGAAGGTGGATGAGGCAGCGGCAATTGCTGCTGCGGTCGCCGCTCATTTCCCGGTAGGTGATCCGACTCAGCCGACTTCGGTGCTTGGTCCTCTGGTGAACGCGAATCAGCTGGGACGCGTTCGCGGATACATCGAGAAGGGTGTGTCGGAAGGTGCCACCGCAGTTGTCGACGGTCGCGAAACCGGTCTGGCCAGTGGATATTTCGTCGGTCCGACGGTGTTCGCGAACGTGACCGAAGACATGACCATTGCGCGCGAGGAGATCTTCGGACCGGTCCTCTCGATCATGGGCTACAAAGACGAGGCCGACGCAGTGCGGATCGCCAACGGCACCGAGTACGGACTGGCCGGTGGCGTTTGGTCAGGTGACCCCGATCGCGCGGATCGCGTCGCGCGGCAACTGCGTGCCGGGCAGGTCGAGGTGAACGGCGGCGCCTTCAACACGAATGCTCCGTTCGGTGGGTACAAGCAGTCGGGCGTCGGGCGCGAGGCCGGCACGTTCGGGCTCGAAGAGTTCCTCGAGATCAAGGCGATTCAGAGATAGTTTGTTCGAGAATGGCGATGCTCCCGTACCAAGTGCGGGAGCATCGCCATTTTTGTACCCGGATCAGGACTTGGCGGCATCCAAATGCTGAGCCGAGATGTTCGCCAGATGTGTCAGGTCCGAGGCCACGGTCGCGAACGTGTAGCCCTCCCCGAGCCGTTGTGCCGCAACCTGACCGGAAGGTGTGTGGATTCCCGCAGCGACTCCGCTGACGGCGGCAGCTTCGCGCACCCTGGTGAGCGCTGATTCGAATTCCTCGGCGACGTCCGGATCGTTGGAGTGCTTACCTCCGACGGCGATTCGTAGGTCGGACGGCCCGACGTACACGCCGTCCAATCCGGGCACTGCGCAGATCTCTTCGACGTTCGCCAGACCCTGTGGGGTCTCGATCATCGCAAATACAACGGTGTCGCGGTTCGCGTCGGCGGGAACGGGGCCGATACGGAGTTGCGAGCGCATGGGTCCGTAGGAGCGGATGCCGAAAGGCGGATACTTGGCGGCTGCCACGGCGGCCGCTGCCTCTTCGGCGTTGTTGATCAGCGGAACGATGACGCCCACAGCGCCCGCGTCGAGTGCACGGCCGATGGGCGTCGGATTGTTTGCCTCGACGCGCACCATCCCGACGGTGGACGGTGACGAGTCGATGGCGGTGAGCCCGGCGACCATCCCCGAATAGCCGATCAGGCCGTGCTGCATGTCGAGGGCAATGTAGTCCCAGCCGACGTGCGCGATCCATTCGGTCGAGATCGGGCTGTCGATGACGGACCAATATCCGAGTATGCGTTCGCGTCCTCGGATGCGTGCGGCGAATTCCTGTGCTGACATAGTGAAGAACTCTTCCTGATGAAGGTCGGGTGTTTCAGCGGTTGTAGTTGGGCATGGGGCCTCGTAGGGCGGCACCGACGAGATCACACTCTTCGACGGTCGAGGCGTCGAGTGGACCTCGCCCGATGGCCGCGATATTGGATTCGAGGTGCGTTACTTTGGATCCTCCGAGGAGCAGCGATCCGGCGACGGGCTTGCTGACCAGCCAGCGCAACGCAAGCTCGGTCAGGGAGATGCCCGACTGCTCTGCGATTGCCGTCAGTTGAGCGATCGCGTCGAATATCTGTGTGTTCCAGTATCGCTCCTTGTACATCGACGCAAGACGTGAGTCGCCGAATCGGCCGTCGGCGGGACTTTCGTCGAAGGTGTGGCGCCCCGTGAGCAGGCCCCCACCGAGTGGGTTGTAGACCATGGTGGTCAGTCCGGTCACGTCCGCGAATTCTGCGTATTCTTCTTCGATGCGACGCGCGAGCAAGTTGTAGAGCTGCTGTGCGACGATCGGTCGGGGAGCTCCGACTGTGTCTGCGGTGTAGTTGATTTCACTGATTTGCCACGCTGCGAAGTTGGATACGCCGAGTGTGCGGATCTTGCCCTCGGCAACCAGTTCCGCGACGGTGGTGAGAGTTTCGGTCAGCGTGACGGTTCGGTCCGGCTGATGGAGATAGAACAGGTCGACGTAGTCCGTGTCGAGTCTGCGCAGGCTTCCTTCGACGCTTGCTCGGAGCCCCTCTGTCGAGAGTGGGCTGTTGTCGCCGGCATCGGGATGCGGCATTCCCGCTTTGGTGGCGAGAGTGACGGAATCGCGTCGGCCGTGGAGCAGCTTTGCCAGCATGCGCTCGGACTCGCCGCCCGCATAGCCGTTGGCCGTGTCGATGTGAGAGATACCGGCGCCTAGTGCTGCGTCGAGCATCGATCCGGCGCCCGATATGTCGACCGTGTCTCCGAATGTCATGGTGCCGAGCACCAGTTTCGGAAGCTCGAGTGGGGCGGTCATCAGGCAACTCCTCGTGATTCGGTCTGCTTGGCTAGCAAGTTCTTGGACAGGGCTGCCACCACGTGGCGTGGTTTGATGCCGACCATGGTGGTGGGATCGAGAGCAGCGCCTCGTAGTGCGCGGGTGTACGGCTCGCGCGGACTGGCGAGAACTGTGTCTGTGGAACCGGATTCGACGATGGTTCCTTTCGACATCACGACTACGGTCTCGCTGATTTCTCGGACGACGCCCAAGTTGTGTGAGATGAAAACGTACGTCAGACCGGTATCGGCCTGAATTTCACGTAGGAGCTCGAGTACCTGCGCTTGCACCGACACGTCGAGAGCGCTGGTCGCTTCGTCGCAGACCAGGATCTCGGGTCCGCTGGCAAGTGCACGAGCAATTCCGATGCGCTGACGTTGGCCTCCTGAGAACTCCGCCGGACGCCGGTGTAGTGCCGAGCTGGGCAAGCCAACGCGATCGACGAGTTCTGCTGCTGCCTTTGCGCGTTCAGACTTGCTCCGAACACCTTTGAGGCGCAGTGGTTCTCCGATGATGTCCTCGGCAGTCAGATGAGGGTCGAGCGATCCGTACGGATCTTGGAACACCATTTGAACGCGAGAGCGGTAGGGGCGCAGCGACTTCTCCGACATCTGCGCGATGTCATCTCCGTCGACGAGAATGCGTCCACTGGTCGGTGTGAGGAGTCGGACGATCGATCGAGCGATGGTCGACTTGCCACATCCGGATTCGCCGACGATGGCCAAGGTCTTGCCCTTTTCCACCGAGAAGCTCACAGCATCCACGGCTCGGAAAACTCCGTCGGGAACCGGATACTCGACCACGAGATCTTCGACGGCGAGAAGTGGCGTTTCGTGGCGGGTCATGCCGAGGCTCCGATCTGTGTTGAACGGGCGGGGTCGCCGTCCCAAGGCCCCAGTTGAGGTATGGCGTCGAGAAGCTTTTGTGTGTAGGCGCTTTGCGGTGAGTCGACGAGAACGTCGGCACTACCGGTCTCCACAAAACGTCCGTCCTTCATCACGTAGATGCGATCGGAGACCAACCGCGCAACTCCGAGATCGTGAGTGATGACCAGCATTCCGATCCCGGTGCGCTCCTGCAACTCGAGCAATAGATCCAGAATCCCGGCCTGAACGGTTACGTCCAGTGCGCTGGTGGGTTCGTCGGCCACGATCAGTTCGGGGCCGGCAGCAAGAGCGCCGGCGATCAGGACGCGCTGCAACATTCCACCCGACAGTTGATGCGGGTACTTGTCGAGTTGCTGATCCGGATACGGAATGCGTACCTGCTCGAGCAGTTGCACTGCCCGCTCGATTTGTTGCTTCTTCGCGGTCACACCGCTGTGGCGCACTGCTTCTCGAAGTTGGCTGCCGATGGTGTGGACGGGACTCAGAGCCGTCATCGGGTCCTGGGGGATGAGCGCGATGTGTTTTCCGCGAATATCGTTCAGGATCTTCGTGTTTCCGAGAATGTCCTGACCCTTGAACACGGCTTTCCCGGAAAGAACCGCAAGATCGTCCGGAAGCAGTCCGAGAATCCCCATGGCTGTCGTCGACTTTCCGGAGCCGGATTCACCGATGATGGTGACGGTTTCACCGGCGTCGATGCAGAAGGACACGCCGTCGACGGCTCGGATGACGCCGTTCGCCGTGACAAGTTCGATCTGGAGATCGTCGACCCGTAGTAGATTTCCCATGTCTCACGCCTTCGCTTTCTGGGCGCTGCCACGCCCGAACAGGCTTGCGCCCAGTCGTTTCGAACCTGCAGGACGATCGCGCAGACCATCGCCGAGTAGGTTCACTCCGACGACCAGCAGCACGATCATCAGACCGGTCAACGTGACGATCCACCATGACGTGGTGATGTAGTCCTGGCCGTCGGCGATGATTCGTCCCCAGGTAGCGAATGGACGTTGCGGTCCGGCGCCGAGGTAGCTCAACGAACTTTCCAGCAGTACGGCCTGCGCGAGCAGCAGCAGGACGACGAGCGATGCCTGCTTGACGATGTTGGGAATGACGTGACGAAGCAGGATGGCCATGCGGGTAAGTCCGAGGACTCGAGCTGCAGCTACGTAAGGCTTTTCGCGTTCGACGAGTACCAATGAGCGAGTCAACCGTGCGACTTCGGGCCACTGTGCGATCGCGATGACAAACGTGATGACGGGAATGGACGGGCCGAACAGCGCAACAACGAGAAGCAGCATCATCAGCAGAGGCAGAGAAAGCTGTGCTTCGAGTAGGCGGGAGATCACGGTGTCGACCCAACCACCGAAGTACCCCGCGGCGGATCCGGCGACGATGCCGATGACGCCGGAGACGATCACGGCGAGAATACCGATCGTCAGAGACACCTGGCCGCCATGCAGGATCCGTGAGAGCAGATCTCGTCCCAACTGATCGGTGCCGAACAGATGGCCGTCGGTGAGGGGCGGTAGCCGTCGACTGCTCAGGTTGGTCTGGTTCGGATCTGCAAGGGGGAGCAGCCCGGCCAATGCAACAGGAAGAATCACCAGGAGCGCGCAGATCGAGCCGGCCCAGATCTTGACTCGGCTGTCTCGCTTACGGCGCGTGGCTCCGGCGCGTGCGAAGTCTGCCTCGGTGACCGCGCTGGCGCGTGGAGTTGTTGGAGGTTCCAAGACGGTAGTCATCAGTTGGCGCCCTTTCCGAGTCGCACGCGTGGATCCAGGAGGGGGTAGAGGAGGTCCACTGCCAGTTGCACGAGCACTGCGAGAACCGCGGTGACAAGTACGGTGGCCTGGATGAGCGGGTAGTCGCGAGTCTCGAGTGCGCGGACCACCAGCGAGCCGACACCAGGCCAGGCGAACACGACCTCGACCACCACGACGCCGTTCAGCATTCCGGCAAATCTGGTGCCCAGCGCGGTGACGATCGGAATCGCCGAATTACGCATCGCATATCGCCAGGTGAGTTCGCGTTCCGATACTCCGCGAGAGCGTGCGACGGTGATGTACGGAGAAGCGAAGGCCGAGACCATTTCGCGTCGAACCATCCGGGAGATCAACGCGATCTGAAGGATGGCGATGGTGACGGTAGGCAGGATCAACGACGGCCATGTGGTGAAGCCGGCTGCCGGGAGTACTGGGATCAAGACCGCGAAGATCGTCACCAGCATCAGGCCGCTCCAGAACTCCGGCATGGACTGCCCGCCGACGGCTACGACGTTCGCACCGAGTTCACGTCTGGTGTCCGCGTGACGGGCCATCCACACGCCCAGCGGAATCGAGAGCACGGCGGTCAACAGAATGGAGCTGACGGCAAGGGTGATGGTGTACGGGAGACGGCCGAGGACAACGTCCATGGCCGGCGCCTGGAACGAGTACGACGTGCCGAGATTCAGGTGGACGAGGTCCCACAGGTAGATCAGGTATTGGGAGAACACCGACTTGTCCAAGCCCATGTCAGCACGGATCTGTGCGAGATCCTCGGTGCTGGCCAGCGGTCCGGCCAAGGCGTAGGCAGGATCGCCGGGTGCCATTCGGATCAGGACGAACACTGTTGTGAGCGTGAGGAAGATCGTCAAGGCGCTCTGTGCCAGACGTTTGAGCACGTATTTGACGGTCGGGTTGATCCGTGTGCGTCGACGCGGAGAGATTCCGAGAGCGGTTTGCGGTTTCGGAGCGGTGAGAGTCATCGCCTCAGGCCTCCAATCGGACGGCGCCGAGGTCGTAGGAGTTGATTGGGGTCAGTGAAACATTTTGTACACGAGTGCGTTTCGCAAGGAGTGCGTTGGGTACGAAGCTCCACAGGCAAGGCCAGGTGTTCCAGATGTCTTGTTGTGCGGCGTCGAGTAGAGCGGCGCGCTTGGTCGGGTCTGGTTCACTGGATGCGGCTTGGATCTTCGCGGTGATTTCGGGGAAGACGTACCCGTGATAGGTGTCGCGAGTTGCTTCCTTCTCCGCTGTGCCGGCGTACATCCCCTGCAACGTGGTCAGTGCAAGTCCGGTCTGGTTGCCGTAGCCGTTGCCCAGCACATCCCAGTCGCCGGTCTTGCCCTGGCGCCAGGACGAGATGTCACCGCCCGGTTCGAACTGCTGGAGTTTGACGCGTACTCCCACGGCCTTCATCATTTCGAGTACCGATTCCATCACCGAGACGTCGTTGGTGAACTCTCCGGTTTCCCAGATGAAGGTGAGTTCGAGGTCGTCGGCGCCTTCGGCCTCGAGCATTTGCCGCGCTTTCCGTGGATCATATTGGTAAGTGCCGGTTTTCACGGCTCCGTCCAAGGTCGACGGTGCGGGGCCGGTGGCCGGGACTGCGGAACCGATCAGCACGTCCCGAGCGAGTGACTCACCGTCGATGGCATACGTGAGAGCTTCTCGGACACGCGGATTGGACAGTGGGTGATCGGCGGGCTTGCGGAAGTTGAAGAACAGTTGGTTGATGCGTGTGCTCGGTACTGTGTCCACCTGGACACCAGGCAGATCGGCGAGTTGTTCGGCGGAATCGGGACTGATCGAGTCGATGACGTCGACCTCGCCGCTCCGAAGCGCGACGACGCGGCCGGCCTCTTCGGGAATGAAGCGGACCTGAACACGACGAACGCCGGGGGCCGGGCCCCAGTAGTTGTCATTGGCGACAAGTGTGTAATCGCCGGTGCCCCGGTTCGATTCGCTGACGACGAACGGTCCCGACCCGATTCCGCTCTGCAGTTCGTTGGGTTCGTTGGCAGCGGCCGGGGTGATCAAGATGTTGGACATGAGCGAGTCCAGAACCGGCACCGGGGAATTCGTCCGAAGGATGAAGGTGCGATCGTCGATGGGGACGACCGTCGGCCACTCGGGGAACTGCGGTGCGACAAACGATCCGCTGACCTGCTGGTACATCTGCATTGCCGTCGTGACGTCGTCGATCAGCACAGGTGTGCCGTCGGAGTAACGGATGCCCTCGCGGAGTCGAACCGTCCACTCGGTCGGGCCGGTCGATTCGAACCTGTCAGCGAGAACGAGTTGCGGTGTCAGATTGTCGCCGATCCGGGTGAGACCTTGTCTGACGCCACGTTGAGCCGTGACTGCTGCGTCGAATTGATTGAGTTTGTTGTCGAGGCTGACGAGCGAGCGGTTGAGCCCGAGCACCAGGGTGTCCTGTGTCGGTTTCCCGGTAGGGCCGGCGCACGCGGCAGTCGTGCCCAGAAGCGTTGCGCCACCGATCAGCCCGGTGAACTGCAGAAAGGATCGCCGGGAGAGCTGTGGTGTTCGCAAACGAGTATTGGTCATCGGTGACCTTTCGATCCTGACGGGGCAGCGTGGGGGCGACGCTCCGAGCGGACTGTTGGTGAACAATCGCGTCGGGCTCTCGCTTGTAACTCAGCTCACAATGGCACTGTTGCGCACTTCGCGCAAGTCCCGTAACTTCGATTGCGTACTTCGCGCATCGGTTGCGATGCTGTACATACTCGATTCAGACCGAAAGGGGGTCGAGGAATTCGATGAAACCACTGGTAATCATCGCTGATGATCTTTCCGGAGCAGCGGAGTCGGCCGCAGGATTTCTGCTCCGCAGTTCGGGCATATCGCTTCGGCTCGGCCCAGATGCGCCCGACGGATCAGGAGTGACGGTTTTCGATCTGCACTCACGGCGATCCGACCCCGCCAGAGCCTCTCGGGACGTAAGATCAGTTCTGCAATCGTCTGACGGCTCCGAGATCGTCAAGAAGATCGATTCCCTGCTCAGGGGCAACATAGCAGCGGAGGTTGGAGAACTCTCCCGCGACGGATCTCCGGTCATCGTCGCCGCCGGACTGCCCAGACAAGGGCGCACGGTGCAAGACGGCGTGGTGTTGGTCGATGGGGTTGCGTTGCACTCCACTGACCTGTGGCGCGCGGAGTCGAAGCCGACTCCTCGGTCGATTGCAGAGGCGCTCGGCCCGTCGGCAATCACTTCTGGCGTATCGCTGGATGACATTCGCTCCGGGCGTTTGAGCCAGGTTCTTGCGTCGATCTCAGAAGCCGGGTCGGTGGCGATCTGCGACGTCGAGACCGAGAGTGATCTGGAACTGATTGTGGCTGCAGCACAGGAGGTTCGGGGTTCTCGATTGGTAGGAACCTCGGCGCTCGCGATGGCAGTGGCACGACGAAGAACCGTGCAGTCACCCGTCGCGTGCCCATCTCTTCGTGTTTCTCGATTTACCTTGGTCGTCGTGGGGACGGCGGATGCGTCTGCCGGGGACCAAGTGGCATTGCTTCGGGATTCAGGGGCGCACCATATCGAAGTGAACAGTGCTGAGCTGCTGGCGCATTCGGTCGATCCGCTTCCGATTCTGAACGCACTGGATCGCGGAAACGTCGTGGTTTCGGTAAGTGGACCTGTCGTGCCTGCAGAATCCGTCCACCTCGTTTCGGCTCTCGCCGATCTGATCGCTGCCGTCGATGCAGGATTCTCCCACGACGATTACCCGATCGACCTGGTACTTACCGGTGGCGAAACCGCGCGCAGCGTTCTCGACCGCCTGCGGGTCGACACGCTGTCACCGATTTACGAAATCGAACACGGCGCCGTACTTTCCGTCGATCGAACCGGACGGTACATCGTCACGCGGCCAGGCAGTTTCGGGAATGCACACAGTCTCTTCTCCATAACGAAGTTTCTCGCGCAACCCACCCCGGTCGCCGCTCCGGACAGTCCGCCTTCAGTTACTCCTTCAGACAACGAGGTCAATCCCATGTCAATCGAATCCACTCCACTGCCGCTGATTGCTGTCACGATGGGCGACGGCGCCGGCGTCGGACCGGAAGTGATCGTCCCCGCACTCCTCGACGGTGAAACGAGAAAGCGTTGCCGCCCTGTTGTTGTCGGCGACGCGAAGCGATTACGATTGGCTGCCACGGTGCTCCGAATCGACGTCGACGTGGTCGCGATCGAGGAGATCAAGGATGCTGAATTCATCGATGGACGGATCAACGTCATCGACCTGGACTTGCTACCCGAGGATCTCGCCTGGGGTGAACTGTCGGCAGTCGCGGGAGATGCGGCCTATCAATATATCCGCGTCGCAAGCGAACTCGCCGTACGCGGTGAAGTCCAGTCGATCTGCACGGCGCCGCTGAACAAGGAAGCGCTGCATGCGGCAGGACACATCTATCCCGGACACACGGAATTGCTTGCGCACCTGACCGGTACCGAGGAGGTGTCGATGATGTTGTCGACCCCCAAGCTCAAGGTGATTCACGTGACCACTCACATCGGACTGCTCGATGCAGTTGCCAGGATCGAGCCCGGCCTGGTCGAGAGGACCATTCGTCGAGGTCACGAAGCTTTGGTGCGCACGGGCAATCCATCTCCGAAAATCGGCGTGTGCGGGATCAACCCGCATGCGGGGGAGAACGGGCTTTTCGGGTACGGAGAGGAAGAGCAGAAGATCATTCCCGCCGTTGAACTCTTGAAGGCAGAAGGAATCGACGTCCACGGCCCACTGCCGGCGGACACGGCATTCTTCCTCGCTGGACGTGGGGACTACGACTTGATCGTTGCGATGTACCACGATCAGGGGCACGGCCCGGTCAAGGTTCTCGGGATCGAGGCCGGCGTCAACATCACCGTCGGGTTACCTGTCATCCGTACCTCCGTCGATCACGGAACCGCTTTCGACATTGCAGGTAAGGGCATTGCCGAGGCCGGTAGTATGGTCGAAGCGCTGCGGCAGGCGGCCGAATTGGCAACCAGCACATTCGTTTCCAAGTAAGAACCACGGTTTGTAGGGGGAGGAGCGATGGCCATCCGGGAGTCGGAGGCGAGGCGGTCGGAGATTGCGAGGCTCGCTCGCACCAGCGGTCTGGCCAGTGTCGAGGATCTGTCTGCCCAATTCGGGGTGACTGCATCCACGATTCGTCGCGACCTGAGTCAGTTGACTGCCCAGGGAGTAATTGCTCGAACGTACGGCGGGGCGATTGCTCTCAACCCTCATCCGGAATCCTCCTTGCGTCAACGCGCAATGGAGGGATTCGACGCCAAACGGGGCATCGCCGAATGGGCTGCTGAGCAGGTTCGGCCCGGGGAAACCGTACTTCTTGATGCAGGTACCACCGTCGGAGCGATGGGAGAGTTCTTACGTCACGTGACGAATTTGACGGTGATCGCTGCAGGGCTGACGGCGCTCGAGGCGTTAGCCGACGCTGATGGCGTTCGAGTCGAATGTCTCGGCGGGACGCTGCGGCAGCTCAGTCAAGGATTCGTCGGGCCACTGGCGGAAGCGTCGCTGCAGCGGGTGTCGTTTGACAAGGCATTCCTCGGTGCCGATGCAGTTACGGCTGACCTGGGTATTTGTGAAGCTGAGCTCGATCAGACCCGGCTCAAGGAAATGATGATCGAACGTGCCGGCGAGGTCTACATCCTCGCCCACTCCGCCAAGCTCGGTGAACGTCCTTTCCATGCGTGGGCGCCGATACCGCCGGGGGCCGTGCTGGTTACCGATGCTGCAGTAGACGCAAAGCAAGTCGCGTTGTTTGAGGATGCAGGTATCCGAGTCCAAGTGGTGTGAGTTCCCGCTGCGTGCCGATCCGGGCACGGTGTCCGGCGTCACATGATGTCCGAATTCGTGAAAATCGACTGAAATGGGCAATCTTGCTGGGGAAATGGATACCTCTGAGTCTCTGACCTGTGGATTTGTCAAAGACTTCGGCGGACGCGTAACTTATTCCAAGTCAGAGCGACACGGACACCGACTCCCGCTTCACGGCGAGTGACACGAGGTTGTACGAAGTGCCTGACCAAATTTCGAAGTAGTTTCCATCGTGTATGGTTGTGCTTCACCTCCAGTTCTTCCCCGAATGTTCAGCGGTTTGCGCCGGTGGCCAGGTTGGGATAGGCTGGAAAAGTTGCCCCGGAGCGGCGGCCATAGGGTCGTGGTGATGGTGTGTGCGTGTTCTTTGAGAACTCAACAGTGTGTCGATGAATGTCAGTGCCAAATTTTTTTGGTACTTCGCATGTCGGATGATGTTCCGGGCCTTCGGGTTTCGGTTCTGATGTTCGGGGTGTGAGTATTTTTCGTCGGTGATTGTTCATTCTTCCGTCTGAATGGTTGCCGACACATTTTTTGCTAGTTGAGTTTTTTTGCTAGTGATTTGACTCTTTTTGTCTATGACTGATTAGTGGGCTTGCCCGCGAAATCTAGAGTCTTCAACGGAGAGTTTGATCCTGGCTCAGGACGAACGCTGGCGGCGTGCTTAACACATGCAAGTCGAGCGGTAAGGCCTTTCGGGGTACACGAGCGGCGAACGGGTGAGTAACACGTGGGTGATCTGCCCTGCACTTCGGGATAAGCCTGGGAAACTGGGTCTAATACCGGATATGACCTCAGGTTGCATGACTTGGGGTGGAAAGATTTATCGGTGCAGGATGGGCCCGCGGCCTATCAGCTTGTTGGTGGGGTAATGGCCTACCAAGGCGACGACGGGTAGCCGACCTGAGAGGGTGACCGGCCACACTGGGACTGAGACACGGCCCAGACTCCTACGGGAGGCAGCAGTGGGGAATATTGCACAATGGGCGAAAGCCTGATGCAGCGACGCCGCGTGAGGGATGACGGCCTTCGGGTTGTAAACCTCTTTCAGCAGGGACGAAGCGCAAGTGACGGTACCTGCAGAAGAAGCACCGGCTAACTACGTGCCAGCAGCCGCGGTAATACGTAGGGTGCAAGCGTTGTCCGGAATTACTGGGCGTAAAGAGTTCGTAGGCGGTTTGTCGCGTCGTTTGTGAAAACCAGCAGCTCAACTGCTGGCTTGCAGGCGATACGGGCAGACTTGAGTACTGCAGGGGAGACTGGAATTCCTGGTGTAGCGGTGAAATGCGCAGATATCAGGAGGAACACCGGTGGCGAAGGCGGGTCTCTGGGCAGTAACTGACGCTGAGGAACGAAAGCGTGGGTAGCGAACAGGATTAGATACCCTGGTAGTCCACGCCGTAAACGGTGGGCGCTAGGTGTGGGTTCCTTCCACGGAATCCGTGCCGTAGCTAACGCATTAAGCGCCCCGCCTGGGGAGTACGGCCGCAAGGCTAAAACTCAAAGGAATTGACGGGGGCCCGCACAAGCGGCGGAGCATGTGGATTAATTCGATGCAACGCGAAGAACCTTACCTGGGTTTGACATATACCGGAAAGCTGCAGAGATGTGGCCCCCCTTGTGGTCGGTATACAGGTGGTGCATGGCTGTCGTCAGCTCGTGTCGTGAGATGTTGGGTTAAGTCCCGCAACGAGCGCAACCCCTATCTTATGTTGCCAGCACGTTATGGTGGGGACTCGTAAGAGACTGCCGGGGTCAACTCGGAGGAAGGTGGGGACGACGTCAAGTCATCATGCCCCTTATGTCCAGGGCTTCACACATGCTACAATGGCCAGTACAGAGGGCTGCGAGACCGTGAGGTGGAGCGAATCCCTTAAAGCTGGTCTCAGTTCGGATCGGGGTCTGCAACTCGACCCCGTGAAGTCGGAGTCGCTAGTAATCGCAGATCAGCAACGCTGCGGTGAATACGTTCCCGGGCCTTGTACACACCGCCCGTCACGTCATGAAAGTCGGTAACACCCGAAGCCGGTGGCTTAACCCCTTGTGGGAGGGAGCCGTCGAAGGTGGGATCGGCGATTGGGACGAAGTCGTAACAAGGTAGCCGTACCGGAAGGTGCGGCTGGATCACCTCCTTTCTAAGGAGCTTCTCCAATGTCAGGGTTCACACAGGTGAATTACTGGTTGGCAGAGACCGTTTCGGACACGATGTTGTCCGGCGGTTGCTCATGGGTGGATCGCTGACAAACTTGATCGTCGTACGGTTTCTCCTCTGTGGGAAACCGACGAACAATATATCGACATACTGTTGGGTCCTGAGAGAACACGCGAGTGTTTCCTCGAAGGAAGTAACGACAAATGACTGCAGTTGTCATACCGGTCCACTTTGGTGGGTGTTGGTGTCAACGTGTGTGTGGTTGTTTGTGTGTTGTTTGAGAACTGCACAGTGGACGCGAGCATCTTTGTTGTAAGTAATGAAGAGCGTACGGTGGATGCCTTGGCACCAGGAGCCGATGAAGGACGTAGGAGGCTGCGATAAGCCTCGGGGAGCTGTCAACCGAGCTGTGATCCGAGGATGTCCGAATGGGGAAACCCAGCACGAGTGATGTCGTGTTACCCGCGCCTGAATATATAGGGCGTGTGGAGGGAACGTGGGGAAGTGAAACATCTCAGTACCCACAGGAAGAGAAAACAACCGTGATTCCGTGAGTAGTGGCGAGCGAAAGCGGAAGAGGCTAAACCATGGGTGTGTGATAGCCGGCAGGTGTTGCATTCGTGGGGTTGTGGGGTTCATTTTGTCAATACTGCCGTGTTGGCCAACAGTAAGAAATCACAGGGTTAGTGGAAGTGGTCTGGAACGGCCTGTCGTAGAGGGTGAGAATCCCGTACACGAAAACTTTGTGACTGTTGTAATGGAAACCCAAGTAGCACCGGGCCCGTGAAATCTGGTGTGAATCTGTCGGGACCACCCGATAAGCCTGAATACTCCCTGGTGACCGATAGCGGACTAGTACCGTGAGGGAAAGGTGAAAAGTACCCCGGGAGGGGAGTGAAATAGTACCTGAAACCGTGCGCTTACAATCCGTCAGAGCCTTCGAGCAGTTTACTGCTGGGGGTGATGGCGTGCCTTTTGAAGAATGAGCCTGCGAGTTAGTGGCATGTCGCGAGGTTAACCCGTGTGGGGTAGCCGTAGCGAAAGCGAGTCCGAATAGGGCGATCGTAGTGGCATGCTCTAGACCCGAAGCGGAGTGATCTACCCATGGCCAGGTTGAAGCGACGGTAAGACGTCGTGGAGGACCGAACCCACTTAGGTTGAAAACTGAGGGGATGAGTTGTGGGTAGGGGTGAAAGGCCAATCAAACTCCGTGATAGCTGGTTCTCCCCGAAATGCATTTAGGTGCAGCGTCGCGTGTTTCTCACCGGAGGTAGAGCTACTGGATGGTCTAGGGGGCCCACAAGCTTACCGAAATCAGCCAAACTCCGAATGCCGGTGAGTGAGAGCGCGGCAGTGAGACTGCGGGCGATAAGGTTCGTAGTCGAGAGGGAAACAGCCCAGATCGCCAGCTAAGGTCCCTAAGCGTGTACTAAGTGGAAAAGGATGTGGGGTCGCGAAGACAACCAGGAGGTTGGCTTAGAAGCAGCCACCCTTGAAAGAGTGCGTAATAGCTCACTGGTCAAGTGATCCTGCGCCGACAATGTAGCGGGGCTCAAGTACACCACCGAAGCTGCGGCATTCACGCAATAGCCCCCAGTTGATCCAAGGATTTTCTGGCAGGTGTGTGGATGGGTAGGGGAGCGTCGTGTGGCCATGGAAGCGGCAGGGTGACCTAGCCGTGGAGGCCACACGAGTGAGAATGCAGGCATGAGTAGCGAAAGACGAGTGAGAAACTCGTCCGCCGAATGACCAAGGGTTCCTGGGCCAGGTTAATCCGCCCAGGGTGAGTCGGGACCTAAGACGAGGCCGACAGGCGTAGCCGATGGACAACGGGTTGATATTCCCGTACCCGTGTGAACGCGCCCATGGTGAATCAGTGATACTAACCATCCTGAAGCCACGAGAAGACCTTCGGGTCTCGAGTTGGTGGATGCATGGGACCTGATCTGGTAGTAGCCAAGCGATGGGGTGACGCAGGAAGGTAGCTGAGCCAGTCAGTGGTAATACTGGTGTAAGCGTGTAGGGCGTGACCTAGGCAAATCCGGGTCGCATACAAGCCTGAGACGTGATGCGTAGCCGATTGAGGCGAATTCAGTGATCCTATGCTGCCGAGAAAAGCCTCTAGCGAGCTTTCACACGGCCCGTACCCCAAACCGACACAGGTGGTCAGGTAGAGAATACTAAGGCGATCGAGATAACTATGGTTAAGGAACTCGGCAAAATGCCCCCGTAACTTCGGGAGAAGGGGGGCCCTGTCTGGTGACGACATTTACTGTCTGAGCTGGGTGGGGCCGCAGAGACCAGTGAGAAGCGACTGTTTACTAAAAACACAGGTCCGTGCGAAGTCGTAAGACGATGTATACGGACTGACGCCTGCCCGGTGCTGGAAGGTTAAGAGGACCGGTTAGTTCCTTCGGGAGCGAAGCTGAGAATTTAAGCCCCAGTAAACGGCGGTGGTAACTATAACCATCCTAAGGTAGCGAAATTCCTTGTCGGGTAAGTTCCGACCTGCACGAATGGCGTAACGACTTCTCAGCTGTCTCAACCGTAGACTCGGCGAAATTGCATTACGAGTAAAGATGCTCGTTACGCGCGGCAGGACGAAAAGACCCCGGGACCTTCACTACAGCTTGGTATTGGTGTTCGGTTCGGTTTGTGTAGGATAGGTGGGAGACTGTGAAGCGGTGACGCCAGTTATCGTGGAGTCGTTGTTGAAATACCACTCTGATCGAATTGGACCTCTAACCTCGGACCATGATCTGGTTCAGGGACAGTGCCTGGTGGGTAGTTTAACTGGGGCGGTTGCCTCCCAAAATGTAACGGAGGCGCCCAAAGGTTCCCTCAGCCTGGTTGGCAATCAGGTGTCGAGTGCAAGTGCACAAGGGAGCTTGACTGTGAGACTGACAGGTCGAGCAGGGACGAAAGTCGGGACTAGTGATCCGGCACCGGCAAGTGGAAGCGGTGTCGCTCAACGGATAAAAGGTACCCCGGGGATAACAGGCTGATCTTCCCCAAGAGTCCATATCGACGGGATGGTTTGGCACCTCGATGTCGGCTCGTCGCATCCTGGGGCTGGAGTAGGTCCCAAGGGTTGGGCTGTTCGCCCATTAAAGCGGCACGCGAGCTGGGTTTAGAACGTCGTGAGACAGTTCGGTCTCTATCCGCCGCGCGCGTTAGAAACTTGAGGAAGGCTGTCCCTAGTACGAGAGGACCGGGACGGACGAACCTCTGGTGTGCCAGTTGTTCCGCCAGGAGCACCGCTGGTTAGCTACGTTCGGAAGGGATAACCGCTGAAAGCATCTAAGCGGGAAGCCTGTTCCAAGATGAGGTTTCTCACCCCCTCGAGGGGGTAAGGCCCCCGGCAGACCACCGGGTTGATAGGCCAGAACTGGAAGTGCAGTAATGCATGCAGGTGACTGGTACTAATAGGCCGAGGACTTACCACAAAGAAGCTACGCGTCCACTGTGCGGTATCTGAAACAACACACAGATACTGATGAGAAACCCTGTTTTCTCCATCCCCCAACACCAGAAACTGGTGTTGACGGGTGGTGAAACCAGGTGATCAGAAGAAGGTTACTGTGACAGTTTCATAGAGTTACGGCGGTCATAGCGAAGGGGAAACGCCCGGTCCCATTCCGAACCCGGAAGCTAAGCCCTTCAGCGCCGATGGTACTGCACTCGACAGGGTGTGGGAGAGTAGGACACCGCCGAACACACATTAGAGAAGCCCCCCAACCAGTACTGGTTGGGGGGCTTTCTCGTACCCAAAACACCCCACCCCGCCAACACCCGAAAGCACCGCCGCCGGCACCCCCGACTTCGAGCGAACGGCACTTTCGTCGCCCCAGATCGACCCAACGTACCGTTCACACCATCAAGGGCGGGCACGCCGCCGACTCACCACCCCGTCCGGGATCGAGTGAACGACACGCTCACCCTCTTCAACGAGATGAACGGTACGTTCACTCCATCAGGGCAGGGCAGGGCAGGGCAGGGCAGGGCAGGGCAGGGCAGGGCAGGGCAGGTGAGCGGATGGGCAGATCCGACAGGCGTTATCGCAGAGCCGCCTGCAGCACCTCGCAGAGCACGTCCAGCGTCCTCGAATACTGCGACTGCGTCGGCGTGCTGTAGCCGACGACGATGCCGTCACCGCCGACTGACGACACGTCGGGATGTCGGAAGACCGACAGCCCTTCGAGCCCGAGGTCGCGCGCCTGGGCCGCTGCAAGAACAGATTGTTCGGTGCCGGAGGGCAGACGGATCACAGCGTGAAGTCCCGCGGAGATCCCCTCGACCCTGACCTGGGGTACTTGCTGCGCAAGTGTCGCAACCAGTTGATCGCGTCGTCGTCGGTACGAGGTGCGCATCTTTCGAATATGGCTGTCGAATCTTCCGGATTCGATGAAGTCCGCCAAGGTCAATTGATCCGTTGAACTTACCCAGCGTTCGTAGGGTCCCTTTGTTGCGAGGACAGGTTCGATCAGCCTGTCCGGCAACACCATCCATCCGATGCGAATTGCCGGCGACAGTGTCTTGCTGACAGTGCCCAGGTACGCAACGTGCTGCGGTGCGATTCCTTGGAGTGCACCGACAGGTTTTCTGTCGTAACGGAATTCGCCGTCGTAGTCGTCCTCGATGATGACGCCACCCGTAGTCGTGGCCCATTCGAGAGCGGTCGCGCGCCTCGCCGGTGTGAGGGGACCGCCGAGAGGGAACTGATGGGTCGGCGTCAGCAGAACACTTTCAGCAGATGTAGAGGCCAATTCGTCTGTGCAAGTGCCTGATTCGTCAACCGATATGGGAACTGTCAGCAGCCCTTCGTCGGCGAGCAACTGCCGGTGCAGGTGAAGGCAGAAAGCGTCGACCGCAATCGTTCCTCCGAGTGCGCGGGCAAGGAGGGAGATCCCGTGACCCGAGCTGGCACTGATCACAATGCAGTTCGGATCGACGCGAACGCCTCTGGTGCGGCTCAGGTATGTGGTGAGGGCGTTTCGGAGTTCGACTCGGCCTCTGGGATCAGTAGTCGCGAACGCGTCGGTCGGCGCGGTGGTCAAAGCACGTCTGGCGGACGAAATCCATGCAGCGCGGGGAAACGCCGACGCGTCGGGCGATCCAGGGAGAAGGCTGTAGGTCCAGCGTCGTCGAGTCGGTGATGGCTCGACCTCGCGGGTGTGTGTGCTGGCGAGCGTGGCGACCAGGGTCCCGGAACCAGGCCGTGTGACAAGCCACCCAGCTGCGGCGAGTTCGGCATAGCAGTCCGCAACGGTGTTTCGGGCAACTCCGAGGTCGAGCGCGAGGGTGCGGGAAGGTGGGAGTCTGGTGCCGGGCTTCAGCAGTCCACTGTCGATCGCGTCGCGAAGGGTCTGAAGCAGTGCAGCGCGAACCCCGATTCCCTGTGGCAGCTCGATATGTAGATCGAACCCAAGATTGGCCCACGAATTCACCACCGGATTGAACCATGTTTCCGGGTCTTTCCGGGATTACCGTTTGAGTTATGACTACAGCAACAGGACAAAGACTGGATATCGCAAAGCTGGCGCCCGAGGTCTACAAGGCGATGATTGCGTTGGATGCCGCTGCACGCAAGGGGCTGGAGCCGACGCTCGTCGAGCTGGTCCTCACGCGTGCGTCGCAGCTGAATCATTGCGCATGGTGCCTGGACATGCACACTCGCGACGCACGAAAGGTCGGCGTGACGGAGCAGAAGCTCTACCTACTGAACGCGTGGGAAGAAGCGCGAGGGATGTACTCCGATCGTGAACGTGCCGCGCTCGCCTTGACCGAGGCCGTGACAGTCCTCACCGACGGTTTCGTTCCGGACGAGGTGTTCAGCGAGGCTGCCGGCGAATTCTCGGACGTGGAACTGGCTCAGCTCATCAGCGTCATTTTGACGATCAATGCGTGGAATCGCATTGCGGTTACCACGAGGAAGGCGCCTCCGGTCCGAGACTGATCCGAGGCCGTGCTCCGCTCTCCGGCAGGGCAGGGTTCCGCCGTCGGAGATCTGGATAATCGACGCAAAGAGGACCAAAAGATTGGTTCAGGGTGCGAACAAAACCAACAGATTCTTTGAATGTGAGGCAAATCACACAATGTGAGTGGAGATTGTTCTGGGCATCTACAAGTTGCCCGAATCCCGACAAAGCAGTCTCGGTCGGAAGTTTCCGGCGAAGGGGTCCGCATAGCGGGCCCCTTCTTTTGCGCGCGAGCTGAAAACGCCCCTTCCTGTGAGTTTCCCCAGAATGTCCAAGTTACCGACTGGCTAGCGTTGGCGAAATGTCGGGAACGTCGCGGTTGGATGAGCAGATTTTGGGGGGGATCGCGATTGTTGTGCGGTTGGACAAAGGTTCAGTCACCTTCATGGCTAACTCGTCATCCGAATGTCCAAGCTGCGCCCTGGGTGCTCGACGATTGGGTGATCTTTCTTGAAACATGCACTACATTGCCATTCAGTAACTGGCTGATTGCCAAAAGTGATCGGCTGATCCTCTCGGAAGTGAGCGCTGGGTGGCGTGGTATTGGGAATCCAGGCAACCGTCCCGCTACCGAAATGTCTTGAAAGGGAAGCTTTGATGACTGTGTCTGGTTCACGGCGTAGGCCGCTTGTTCTCCGGCTCTCGCTAACTGCAGCTATTGCCGTAACGGTCGCCGGTGGTAGCGTTGCTTTTGCTTCGCCAGCTGTGTCCGCGCCGATGCCGGTGCGAACCGCGGCCGCTCCGGCGTTCACCGCCGGGTTGTGTGAGGGCACCGAGTACACGCCCTCGGAGCAGATGCTCGACATCTCCGGCATTCGGCTGGATCACTACAACGACGGCAACATCGTGCCGATGTACGGCACCACCGATCGGGGTACCTCGGCCGCGGTGGATGCTCCGGTCTGCGGTGTCCGCGACGTCGACGGAATTGCGAAGTCGGAATGGATGTACTGCACGGACTTCGATCTCGATCCGTGTGCCGGTGTCGACGAGAACGGTTTGCCGGTTGACAAGCACAACGACGAGATGGGTGCGACGGTGCCGTCTTCGGGCAATCCCGATCTGTCAGCCGACGATCTCGCTGTCATCAGTTGGTTGCTGCAGAATCCCGCCAAACTCGACGGTGTCGTTTCGGGAAATGGCAGCGAGGATGCACGTTCGGCGCGGCAGACGCTTGTGTGGTGTGTCTCGGACTACGACAATCCGCTGATGGCCGATTTCAAAAGCCTGTGCGACAGGAACATCGGCGACGACGAGCGAGCTCGCATCGTCGAGATCATGAACGTCACGCAGACGCTCGACCTCGTTCGCAAGACACCCGCGACGGGGACTCTGAAGGCCGGCGAGACTGCCGTTTTCACCCTGAATACGAATATGTACCGGAAGCCGATCACTGTTCAGTCCTCGGCGGGCACCGAACTGACCGTCTGTGGTGACAACGCCACGGCGACGTTGACTGCAAATCAACTGACGGTCGACGGCCGCGGCGACGCACCGACTGCTGTTGATCTTTGCCTCACCGCTGCGGCCGGCGGGGACTACTCGGTGACTGCAAGCGTCATTCCGGATTCGGTCGAGAACCTGCACTGGAACACGGCAGGCGCACAGTGCCAGATCTTCGCGTCGTTCGACACCGTTCGGCCGGCTTCGATGAATGCATCTGCCAGCGTCGGATATGCAGCAGCACCCACGACGACACCGGCAACGAGCACGCCGGCAACAACGACACCGGCAACGACCACACCGGCCACCACGACGCCTGCAACCCCGGTCGTTCCGATCGTGCCGATTGTTCCCATCGTGCCCATCGTGCCGATTGTGCCTGTAGTTCCGGGTGCACCTGTTCCGTCGCAGCCGGTTGCAACTCCCGCAACTCCGGCGCCGTCGGCTCCGAAGCCGGCCACTGGCCCCCGCCCGGTTGCCATCGACGGTGGTGCTGCTGAACAGAATTCAGGCCGCAACGTCGCCGTCGCAGTGACGGGCCTCGGGCTTGTCGGAATGGCTGCTGCCGGAGCAGTTGCTCTCCGCCGCAAGCGATCCTGACACCAGGCACGTGTAGTAGACGTCGGCACCGATCACGCTTCGTGTGATCGGTGCCGACATTGATCAGACGCAGGGGGCGTCAATTCGCACGAGGTGCCGGGGGCGCCTCATCCCGCAGGAGACAGTTCGATGACCATGTACGAGTCGGATCCCAATCCATCCAATCCATACGACGATCCCAACCACGATCAGCCCGCGAGTCCAGGCAAAGGGCGTCGTGTCGCGTTCATCCTGGCTCTCATCGCGGTGTTGGTCGCCGGTGCTTCCATGGCCTTCGTCGGCCTGCGATCCTCCGATGACGATGCTGCGATCCCGCCGAGTCCGGGAGTTGTCATGTCGCACTCCGCGAATCCGGCAGCGCCTACGGATGCGTTGATGACTCCCAACACTCTTTCGCTCGACCCGGTCGGTGTTCAGGCGCCGATCGTGGACGCCACCGTGCCGGAAGGAGTTCTCACTCCGCCGGAGAACGTCAAGAACGTCGGAATCTGGCTCGACGGTGCATCTCTCGATTCCGCCACCGGCACGACCTTGATTGCCGGACACGTCAATCTGACCGGCCAGGGTAACGGCGCGCTGTTCGACCTGGGCACGATCGAGCCGGGTGAAGTGATCCGTACATCCGACGCGACGGGTAAGAGCACGTCGTGGAAGGTGACTGCGGTGACGACGCGCCCGAAGGCCGATGGTGTGGAGGAAAGCGTGCTGGCCGGCCCGGAAGGCCCTCGTAAGTTGGCAGTCGTAACCTGCGGCGGCGAACTGCAATTCGAGGACGGTGTGGGCAACTACGCCGACAACGTCTACCTGTACGCGGATCTGATGGTCTGAGACACAGGAATGATTCCGACGGTCCCCGATCCCTCTTCGTAGAGATCGGGGACCGCCTGTTGGATAGTGTCGCAGGTATGGATCTTCACTTGTCTGGAAAGCGTGCGATCGTTGCCGGTGGTAGCAAGGGGATCGGTCTGGCAATCGCCAGAGGTCTGGCCGCTGAAGGGGTCGACATCGCGATACTCGCGCGCACTGAGCGAACCGTCGTAAGCGTTGCACGAGATTTGGTTTCGGAGTTCGGAATTCGTGCGATCGGAGTCGTGACGGATACGCGAGACGACGACGCGGTTCAGGCGTCGGTGCGGCAAGTAGTAGAGGAGTTCGGCGGCGTCGACATTCTGGTCAACTCCGCAGCGACTCCGTTCAGCGCCGGAAAGCCGACGGATTTCGAGGCGACCACCGACGACGTCGTGCGAGACGAAGTCGAAGTGAAAGTGCTCGGCTACCTGCGCACTGCGCGTGCTGTAGCGCCGTATCTGATCGATCAGGGTTGGGGTCGGATCATCAACATCAGCGGTTTGGGTGCCAGACAGGCAACCTCGATCGCCCACACGATCCGCAACGTCAGTGTGTCTGCGCTGACCAAGAATCTTGCAGACGAGCTGGGCCCCAAGGGAATCAACGTCACCGTCGTCCATCCGGGCGTGACGCGGACCGAGAGGTTGACCGCGCGGATTGCGCGCGAGTCGGAAGAATCCGGCCGCTCGCAGGCGGAGGTGGAGCGGGGTATCGCGACGAATTCGATACACCGGATCATCGACGCCGAAGAGGTGGCTGATGTCGTGACCTTCCTGGCATCGCCGCGAAGCATCGCGATCACCGGTGACGCAGTGGCAGCGGGTGGAGGAGTGCCAGGGCCGGTCTACTACTGAAATTGTGCGTACTGCTACCTGCCGGCGGTGGTGACGATCGTGTGAACGCGTCCGCCGCCGAGTCTCTTGCTTTCGTACATCGCCGAATCGGCGACTTTCTGCATGTCCGTGAACGCTGCTGCGCGGTCTTCTCCGGCGACGAATTTGTGGGTACGCACGGCGATTCCGATGCTCGAAGTCGACGGTATCTCGTCGGTATTCGAGTGCATTGCCGGTCCGATCGAGTTGAGCATCGGTCCGATGGCTGGCACGGAAAGTCTTTGAACGAGGATGAATTCGTCGCCGCCGACCCGCGCGACGACAGCATCGGCGTGTGCCCAGGCGGATAACCGCTGCGATACCCGGAGAATGATGCGATCGCCGACGTCGTGGCCGTGCACGTCGTTGATCGTCTTGAACCGGTCGATGTCGATCGCGATCACGAGTAGTGCCGCAGATTCTTGACGCTGGAACCCCTCGAGTACCTTCTCGACGTGGCGGTCGAGGCCACGACGGTTCAAGAGGCCGGTGAGAGGATCGAGGTCGGAACTGGAAGCATCCATGCTGAGCATCGTCAGCACGATCTGCGAGATGAATGCGCAGACCACCAACGCGGTGATGACGACCAGTACTTTCGAAACACCAAGGGCTGGATCGCGATCCGGCCCGAACAGAATTGGCTGCGCAGCCACCGCGATCACAAGAAGCGAAAAAGCTATGTGCGCGATCTGCAACTTCGGGTTGTGGAAGTAGGCGATGTAGATGCCGACCAGAGCAAAAATGACACAGGTGAGCAATCGTGCGAGCTGGGAGGAATCTCCAACGACGGAGATCGTGACCGCGATGTCGCAGAAGACCACGAAACCGAACGAGCGACGCTTTGTGGGGCCGAAGACCCACCATGAGACTCCGACTACGAAGCACGAGATCACGACAACAGTATTGAAGAACAGCGCAATCGTGCTTGTCGGACCGGCAGGGCTGAATCTGTTCAGTAGTGCGCACACTCCCAGTCCGATGACAATGATGCCAAGTAATAGCCGGGTGGCGGTCGTGAGGCCGTTGTCGCGGAGATAGCGAGTGAAGCGGTCGTATTGATCGGGAAGAATCAACCACTCGCGGGTCAGCGTCCTCATCGACTTCATCTGCGATGTCATGAGTGCATCAGTCCTCGAAGGCTGGAGCGTGCGCCATTCATCGCGAACTGATTCCTCTTCTGTCTGGCACATTGCAATGCTAACTGGATCGATGCCGCATCGGACCGAGATGTTCGGATCGGCGACCCGGATGTCTGCGTTGCGCCAGCATGGAGTATAAATACATCTTGTGTCTATGTTGTATTCCGCTTCCGAAACCGTCTTCCGCGAAGTCAAGGAGCTGATCCTTTCCGGCGAGCTCGCCGGCGGGGAGCTGATCAGTGAGGGTGACATCGCTGCACGGACCAATGTGAGCCGAACGCCGGTGCGTGAGGCGTTTCTGCGTCTCGAGTCGGAAGGTTGGATGCGCCTCTATCCGAAGAAGGGGGCGCTGATCGTCCCGGTCGCGGATGGGGAAGCGGAACACGTAGTCAGTGCCAGACAGCTCGTCGAGACTCAGAGCGTTCGAGTGGTGTCGGTCCGACCGCACGCACGGGAAGCGCTTGTCGCAGCGTTGCGCGCGAATCTGATCGAGCAACGTGAGATTGCTGATCGCGGGGACGTGGCCGCGTTCAGCGCAATCGATGCAGACTTCCACAAGATGATCGTTGCCGCCGGCGGGAACCCTTTGCTCGACTCGTTCTACGCGAGTCTGCGCGACAGGCAACGACGGATGACAGCCCGGTCGATCTCACGCGACCCCGGCCAACTCTCGCGCATCCTTGCCGATCACACCGCGCTTACCGACCTCGTCGACACAGGCGATGCCGACGGATACAACACTGCCGTCCTCACACACATGCGCCAGGTCCACGGCCTCGGCTTCGAAGGAACTCTGTGATGAGCACCCAAACGATCGGCGCTGGGACCGCGGCCGAAACTCGTCTCGAGGGTGAACGCCTCTCCGGCGGAAAGTGGCTGTGGCTGACCGTTGCCGCCAGTATGTTCGCCGCTGCCTGGGGCGGAAACGAATTCACCCCACTGCTGGTGATGTACCGACTCGACCACGGCTATTCGCCGGTGATGGTCGATTTCTTCCTCTTCGCCTACGTCGTCGGAATTGTGCCGGCCCTGCTGCTCGGCGGCCCGCTGTCCGATCGATTGGGTCGACGCCCGATCATGCTCCCCGCGCCGATCATCGCGATCGCCGGTTCGACGCTGCTCGCTTTCGGGGCGGACTCCGCCGCTGCTCTCATCCTGGGAAGAATCCTCTGTGGCATCGCCTTGGGGATCGGTATGGCCGTCGGCGGCTCCTGGGTCAAGGAGTTGTCCACGCAACCTTGGGACCCGACGGCGTCGGAAGGCGCAGGTGCTCGGCGAGCAGCGATGAGTCTGACCGCGGGCTTCGCCTTGGGAGCGGGTGCTGCGGGAATCTTGGCGCAGTGGGCGCCCATGCCGAGTGTGTTGGCGTACGTGCTGCACATCGCGATCACCGTCCTCGCCGCCATGGCGCTGTGGCGTGCGCCCGAAACACGACCGGCACAGGCGAAATCCGACCGTCGCAGGTTGATCGACGACCTCAAGATCCCCTCGGCAGGTCACCGCAGATTCCTCTACGTCGTCGTTCCGTTGGCGCCGTGGGTGTTCGGTGCCGCCAGTGTCGCGTATGCAGTTATTCCGGCGCTCATGACCGGGCACAGTGGCGATGAGCCCGTGGCCTTTTCGGCTCTGCTGTGCATGGTCGCGCTGACATGCGGATTCGCGATTCAGTCGTTGGGGCGCAAGATCGACACCGACCGCAGTGCTCGTGGCGCCGTTGTGGCTCTGGTGTTTCTGGTGGTCGGTATGGCCGGTGCTGCTCTGGTTGCGTCGACGCTGACCGTGGCGATCGCGATCGTGGCTGCAGCGATCCTCGGTTGCGGGTACGGCATGGCACTGGTGTCCGGGTTGCTGGAGATCCAGCGAATCGCGGGGCCGGACGATCTGGCAGGATTGACCGCGGTGTTCTACTCGATCACCTACATCGGGTTCGCGGTGCCTGCGTTGCTGGCGATGCTGTCGGAAAGCATTCCGGCACTGAGCTACACGGTGACTCTGCTGTTCGGATCAGCCGCCGCCGCTGCCTGCTTGATTCTGATTCTCTTCAAGTCGCGTTCACATCTTCCGAGCGCGTGAAGCCGGCCCGCCGACTCCTGCGAGAGTCGGCGGACCGGGGCGAAATCACGCGTCTACGGTTGCGGAACCGTTTTCCGAATTGTGGACCGAATTGTGTACCGAACCAGCCGGAACCGATGCGGTCTTGTTCAGGCCGTTGAGCAAACCGGTGATATCGACGCCTGAGCTTTCGAGAGTTTCGATGACACCGGCAATCACCTGGGGACTGATGCCCAGGATCGAGCCGATCGAACCCTGCGCCCCGTCGCTGCCGCCGACGATGGAGATCCGATCGATGTCGCCGACCGGCTTCGCTGCTGCTGCGGTGGCGTCGACCAGTGCTGCCAGAACGTCAGGCAGAGTGAGCAACTGCGCGGCCTGCGGGGTGTAGGAATTGAGCGCCTCGGCGATCTGACGCTTACCGGCAGCTTCGGCTTCGAGCTTGGCGCGCAAACCATCCGCTTCGGCCTGCTGTTCGGCGCGAACGGCGTCGGCCGCTACCTTGCGGCCGTCAGCTTCGGCTTCCAGACGTGCACGAAGGCCGTCGGCATCAGCCTGCTGCTCGGAGCGAACAGCGTCGGCGACGAGCTTTCGTGCATCGGCCTGAGCCCCGCCGGCCTGCCTTGCTGACTCGGCCTGTGCCTGGGCGCGGAGGATCGCGGCCTGTCGCTCACCCTCTGCGCGTGCGATGGAGGCTTGGCGTTCGGCCTCGGCCGGTGCAATGACATCTGCCTGCAATGCCGCTTCCGATTGCTGGGCGCGACGACGCTCGACCTCGGTGCGAGCTTCGACGCGGGCCGCCTCGGCCTGCTCACGTGCGATGCCGACGGCCTTCTCGGCCGTTGCCTGCGCGAGTGGTCCGGCCTGGTCGGCTTCGGCATTCTCGGCTTCGGTCTGTGCTCGCAGGCGAGCGAGTTCGACGTCGCGCTTCTGATTTGCACTCGCGATCGCAGTGTCGGCCTCGGCCTGTGCGACGGAGCCTGCCTGTCGCGCCTTTGCCGACTGGATCTGCGAATCACGCTCTGCTTCAGCAGTTCCGATCGCGGCATCACGTTTGACCTCGGCGATGCGGCGCTGACCGAGCGATTCGAGGTAGCCGTTGAAGTCGGAGATTCCCGCGATCTTGATGACATCGACTTCCATGCCGATGCGTGCGAGGTCGCCGCCTGCCTCCTCGACCACGCTGCGTGCGAGCGAATCGCGGTTGGAGTTCAGATCCTCGACCGTCATGGTTGCGGTGATTCCGCGCAGGCTACCGGCGAGGATTTCGTTGATCTGCTGCTGGAGTTCGTCCAGGTCGGAGGTCAGGAATCGTTGCACCGCTGTCTGAACCGCTTCGTCGGCAGAACCGATTCGTACCAGGCCGACTGCCTCGACGTTGACCGGAACACCGTCGTTGGAGAGCGCATTCTTGAGATTGATGCTGACGTTGAACGGCTCGAGCGACATGATGTCGACGCGTTCGATTCCCGGAATCTTGAACCGGGCTCCGCCGCGGACGACTTTCGGCTTGCCTCGTCCGGTGAAGACCGCCACTTCGTTCGGCGGGACCTTGACGTAGTTCTTCACGTAGATCGCGGGGAGAACGATGAAGATGATTACTGCGACTACAACCGCAATGATGATGATTGGCAGCATGTATCGAGTCCTTAGATCGCGTCGTCAACCGTGACGACGTGAAGGTATTGATCGTCCACATCGGCGATGTAGACGGTGGTGCCGGTGGTGAGCGCCATCGGCTGTGCACTGACGGCCTTGGCCTGGACGCGATTGCCTTCGGCGTCGACGAACGAGACTTCTCCCCAACCTTCGGCTGCGATGGTGAGGGTGACCGTGCCCAACAGTCCGTGGTATGAATTGCGCCCGATGTGCGAATTATCTTGTTGTTTAAGGAGATAGGGGAGAAGAAGGCCGCGCGTGACGACAACGAGAACGGCGGCGAGTGCGAGTGCTGCAATCACCGCTACCAACGTCGGAGCGTCCGCGAGAGTGGCAGCTACGCCGCCGGCGCCGAAGCCGAAAAGTGCTGTGGCCAAAGTTGTCAGGCTCAGAAATGGCAGCCCGTCTGCGTGGCCGCCGCCCAGATCTGCAACCTCGCCGACGGCAAAGGCTCCGATCAGGGCGACGACCCCGATCACGAAACATATTGTGAATACAACAAACATCGATCCCCCGATCTACCTGTCGAGGAAGCGTGCCCTGAGAATTGTGTTGTCGGGGTCGTCCCTCGGCCCACCTCTATAGTAAAGGTAAGACAAAGCTAATCGGCGCATTCGGAATGTTTCGGCGTGGTGCTACGGCTGGGGGAAAGCGTCAAAGCCGAGGTAGCGGGCGTTGATTCAGCCATGCATCCCAGAGAGGGCGCAGTGGGGTGTCGGTGAAACGTGAAGCGAGATCGGTGAATTGCTCGGTGCTGACCGTGCTGTGCCGATGCTTCGTGGTCCACTGGCGGATCAGTTCGAAGAATTTCTCGTCTCCGAGAACGCCGCGCAGGGCGTGCAGAGTCAAGGCGCCCCGCTTGTAGATTCGATCGTCGAACATCAGGGCAGGACCGGGATTGGCGACGATCAAGTCCTGAGATTTACGCCCGAGCCCTTGATAGGCGTTGGTCGCGAGTTGGTTCGAGGATGGGCCACCGGAATTCTCGGACCAGATCCACTCCGCGTAACAGGCAAAGCCTTCGTGCAGCCAGATGTCGCACCACTGCCCGAGAGTGAGGCTGTTGCCGAACCATTGATGGGCAAGCTCGTGTGCGACAAGACGTTCGGAACCGCGCCTGCCCGTGCAATGGTTGGCTCCGAAGATCGAGAGTCCCTGCGCTTCGATGGGGATTTCGAGTTCGTCGTCGGTGACCACAGCGGTGTAGTCGGCAAAGGGATACGGTCCGAACAGCTTTCCGAAGACCTCCAACATCTGGGGTTGGCGCCCGAAGTCGATGTCGAACGCTGCTCGCAGCCGAGGTGGGTGAACGGCGAAGACCGGTACCGGCCCGGCGCTCACTTGTCGGTGCTCGTACTGACCGATCTGAATGGTTGCCAGGTAGGTTGCCATCGGTTCGGTCTGCTCGTAGACCCACGTCGTCTGACTTGCACGGGTCTGCTTGCGGATCAGCTTGCCGTTGGCGAGGGCATAGAACGGGGAATCGGTGGTGATCGAGATGCGGTACGACGCTTTGGAAATCGGATGGTCGTCGCACGGGAACCAGGACGCCGCGCCGTTGGGCTGACTTGCGACCAAAGTTCCTTCGTCGAGTTCCTCCCATCCGACTTCGCCCCACAGGCTCTTGATCGGCTCGGGGTTGCCGCTGTACGCGATGGTGACCGACAGGGCACCGCCCGCGGGGATCTTGGTAGACGGCGTGAGGATCAGCTTGTTGTTCAAGTGCGCGTACTTGGTGCCGCGGGCACCGTTGACGGACACCTTGGACACCTGCAGGTTCTGCGCGAGGTCGAAGCTGAACTTGGATCGGCTCTCGGTGGTGACAGCGGTGATGACAGCTTTGCCGGCGAGACGGTTGCTGAAGACCTTGTACGTCAGTTCCAGTTCGTACCGGGACACGCGGTACCCGCGGTTGCCGTTGAGCGGCAGGTACGGATCGATCGGCTCCTCGAGCATTCGGTTCGGCTTCACGACGCCACCCACGGTGCAATCGGGTTGCCCTGCCAGCGGGTGGAGGGCGGAACGGTGTCACCTCGCATCACCAGAGATGCAGGCCCTACCGTCGCTCCCGCGCCGATGCCGGCTGCGGGTAGCGCGACACAGTGCGGTCCCAGCGTTGCTCCTGCTCCCAAAGTGACGGTGTCCATGGACATGATCCGATCATGGAAGAGATGAGTTTGCACGACGCACCCCCGTTCCACTGTCGCTCCGTCGCCCAAAGTCACAAGATCTGCCTCGGGTAGCCAGTACGACTCACACCAAACGCCCTTGCCGATCTTGGCCCCGAGCCCACGCAAGAAGATGTTCAGTACGGCAGTACCAGTCGCTGCGCGAGCGAACCACGGCGCCGCGACGGTTTCGACGAACGCGTCGGCTACCTCGTTGCGCCAGACGAACGAACTCCACAGCGGATGCTCGACCTTGGCGATGCGCCCGACGACGATCCACTTGGCGGCGATGGTGATCGCGCCCGCCACTGCTCCGGCGACGAGCAGAATTACGCCGCTCAACAGAGCCGCGAACCAGAATCCGACGGCGCCGACCAGTGCTTCGAGTGCAAACAGAACACCGAGACCGATGCCGAACGTGACCATCACGGGGATCAGTCGGCAGGTTTCGACCACTCCGCGGGCGATCTTGAGTCGCATCGGCGGATTGAACGTGCGGGCGGCGTCGGTGTCCCCGGCAGCCCTTCTCAGACGTACCGGTGGACTACCCAGCCACGATGATCCGGACTTGGCCTTGGACGGGGTAGCCGACAGAACCGCCACGAGACCGTTCTTGGGGACGCGTCGACCGGGGGCGGTCATACCGGAGTTGCCGAGGAACGCACGCTTGCCGATCTTGGCCTGTTCGATGTGCATCCAGCCGCCGCCGAGGCCGTAGCTCGCAACCATGGTGTCGTCGGCGAGGAATGCGCCGTCGGCGACCGTCGTGAACTTGGGAAGGAGGAGCACGGTGGATGCTTCGACGTTCTTGCCGATCTTGGCGCCGAGGAGGCGGAGCCATCCCGGCGTCAGCAGGCTCGCGTAGAGCGGGAAGAGGAAGGTTCTGGCCGAGTCGAGCAGGCGTTCGGTCGCCCACACCTGCCAGCCGATGCGGCTGCGGACAGGGTGGTAGCCGGGGGTCAGCCCGATCGAGAGAAGACGAACGGCCACAAGGGTGATGACTGCGAAGACGAGCAAACTCAGGATGGTCGCGACGGGAAGCATGATCAGCGATTGGAGCACTGCACTCGCGAGCGTGTCGGTGTCGCGGATCCACCAACCGATCAAGGCGATTCCGGCCATCAGAGCGAAGATCGGCATACCGGCCAGGAAGACCGAGGTGACGCCGTATACCGGCACCCAGCCGGGTGCGCGCTTCGGATGTTCGGCCGGCCAAGGATGATTCGCTTTCCCGACCTTGGTGGCGGGGGAGCCGGCCCACTGCTGGTTTGCCTTCACTCGGCCGAACACCGCAGATCCGGGTTCGACGACGGCGTCGCGACCGATACGCGCGCCGGGCAGAAGCGTCGAGCGTGAACCGACGGAGGCGCCGTCGCCGATCTTGATCTCGCCGATGTGAATGACGTCGCCGTCGATCCAGTGGCCGGAGAGGTCGACTTCGGGTTCGACGGAGCAGCCGTCACCGAGTTCGAGCATGCCGGTGATGGGAGGAAGTGTGTGGAGATCGACGCCGCTGCCGATGTCGGCGCCGAGGGCGCGGGCGTAGTAGAGCATCCACGGTGCGCCCGAAAGGTTTGCTGCGCCACTGGCTTCGGTGAGTCGGAGCGCTATCCACAGACGCAGGTGTTCACTACCACCTCGCGGGTACGTTCCTGGCTCCAACTTGCGTAGGAGCAGGCGCGCCCCGACGACGGCGATGGTCATACGGCCGATCGGCGTGATGAACACGATGAACGCCAACAGGATCCACCACCACGAGACCGTGGGCGCCCAGCTGACGTCGACGAACCAGCCGAGGACGTTGTTCGCGATCGCCAGCCACGTCACCCACTGCAGTCCGGTGAGCGTCGTGAGCGGAACGGTGACGGCGATCTGCGCGAGCTGAGTCTTCAAGGGTGTCGGAGCGACGATGCGCGGCTCCACAGTTTCGGTGGGTGCCAATTCGTCGAGATATTCGGCGAGCGATCCCAACCGTGGGTGGTCGTAGAGCTGTGCGACGGTCACTTCGGGGAACCGCTCGCGCAGGGCGGTTACCAGCTGAGCCGCAGAGAGGGATCCGCCGCCCACTTCGAAGAAGTCGTCGTCGAGTCCGGTGATCTGCGCGCCCAGGATCGATCCCCACAGGCCGGCAACCCAGGCAGCGGTGCCGTCGAGGCCCAACGCGGCCCCCGCATCTTCACCGGCGCCGGGCAAGGGCCACGGCAGCGCATTGCGGTCGACCTTGCCTGACGTACGCGTCGGAAGTTCGTCCATCAACGCCAGACGCGGCACGAGGGCTGCTGGTAGCTGCTCGCTGAGCAGCGCATGAGCGGCCTTGAGATCGAAGTCGGGATCCGTGCTGGCGATGTATCCGACGAGGAGCTGGTTGCCGGCTGCAGTCTTCTTCACGGCTGCGGCAGCGCCGCTCACGCCCGGCAGGTTCTGCAAGGCGTTGTCGACCTCACCGAGTTCGATGCGCCTGCCGCCGAGCTTGACCTGATCGTCCGCGCGGCCCTGGAACATCAGGCCGGTGGTCTCGAGCCGGACCAGGTCGCCGCTTCGGTAGGCGCGATCCCACCCGAGCGAGGGCATCGACGCGTACTTCTCGGCGTCCTTCGCGGGATCGAGGTAACGGGCGAGGCCGACGCCGCCGATCACCAGCTCGCCCACCTCACCGACCGCGACGGGATTGCTCTGGGCGTCGACGACGGCAAGGTCCCAGCCGTCGAGGGGGAGGCCGATGCTGACGGGGCTCTTGCCGTCCATCAGTGCGCCGCAGGCGACGACGGTTGCCTCGGTGGGGCCGTAAGTGTTCCAGACCTCGCGGCCCTCGACGGCCAGGCGCTCTGCCAGTTCGGGTGGGCAGGCTTCGCCGCCGAAGATCAGGAGTCGAACGGCTTCGAGGGCCTCGGCCGGCCACAGAGACGCAAGCGTCGGCACAGTGGAGACGATGCTGACGTCACGCGAGACCAGCCACGGGCCGAGGTCCATGCCGCTGCGAACCAGTGAACGAGGCGCCGGGACGAGGCAGGCGCCGTGACGCCACGCGAGCCACATCTCCTCGCAGGACGCGTCGAATGCCACGGAGAGTCCCGCGAGGACGCGGTCACCAGGCCCGATGGGCTCGTCCTGGAGGAACATGCGCGCCTCGGCGTCGACGAAGGCAGCGGCATTGAGGTGAGTGACCGCGACGCCCTTGGGGGTGCCCGTGGATCCTGAGGTGAAGATGATCCAGGCGTCGTCCTCGGGTTCGGGTTCGCGAACCGGTGGATGTTCGAGCCGCTTCGGCGCCGTCCCCGGCTGGATTCCGTCGCCGGTGATGATTGCCGCTACCTGCGCCTCGCCGAACACCAACTCGGCGCGCTCTTCCGGATCGTCGGCGTCGACGGGAACGTAGGCGGCGCCCGCCGCGAGGATCGACAGGATCGCCACGTACAGCGAACGCGAACCTGACGGCATCCTGATTCCGACGCGGTCACCTGCGCCGACGCCGGCATCACCGAGCCAGCGCGCACCGAGCGCGATCTCGTCGAGCAACTCCGAGTACGACAGTGTGGTGTCGCCGTCGTCGATGGCAGGTGCTTCCGGGTTGGCCTCGGCTGAGGCCCGCACGATGTCGATGAGCGTGCGCGGCGCAGGTGCATGCGCCGACCGTAGGAATACGGACGGAATCCCGAAAGATTGTTCCGTCTCCGACTGCGACTGGAGTGGCAAACCCGTTGGTCCTGTTCTACTCACGAAACTTAGAGTCCTGCGAACTGTCGAGTTGAAAGTCTCATGACAAGTTTGCGAGTTGGTGAACAGATATGCCTAATGCAACATGCCGAACGTGCCGGTCAGTCCGTACTGGCAGCTTGCGCGTGGCCTTCTGCCGAGTCGGCGAACTCGGGTGTGTCGAACACCTCTCCGCCCAGCGGATCGACGACCTTCGATTCCTCGGAGAAGTCGACGGCGCCGGTATCCGGGTCGATGTTGACCGCATGGGCGGGAACTTCGTGGACCGCGACGAGCATGTGGGCGTCGGAGGGATCCGTCATGATCCCGCTTTGTGACGGAGTGAGCCCGGCGAAGGTCGACGAGATCTTCAGATCGCGGAGCCGCTTTTCGGTGGGTTGCGGAACGTCGGTCGATGCCGAGGTATTTGTAGAAACCCGCAGATAGCGTGGTGCCGACGCGACCTCGTATCGGAATGCCTTCAGCATCGACAGACATGCCAGCACCATGATGACCGAGAACGGTACCGCCGTGGCGATGGCAACGGTTTGCAGCGCCGTGAGCGATCCACTGCCACCCACGATGAGGAGAACTGCGGCCGCGGCACCGGAGAGGAACGTCCAGTAGACACGCGTGATCTTGGAGGTCTCCAAGCTGCCACCGGTCGCAAGGATGTCGATGACGATCGAGCCGGAATCCGCGGACGTGACGAAGAAGAAGACGATCACGACGATCGCGAGAACACTCGAAATCGTTCCGAGCGGAAGTCCGTCGAGAAGCGTGAACAGCGACGTGTTGGTGTCCACTGCGCCGGATGCGTCGAGCATCGTGCCCTCGTTGCGCTGACGCAGAATGCCGGAGTTACCGAAGATCGTGAACCACAACGAACCAACCAGCGTCGGGGCCAGCAGCACACCGAAGACGAATTCGCGGATGGTGCGGCCGCGTGAGATGCGCGCGATGAACATGCCGACGAACGGTGCCCAACTCATCCACCAACCCCAGTAGAAGATGGTCCATGCACCCTGCCAGCCGTCTTCGGCGAACGGGGACGTGCGCAGCATCAGCTCGGGCAAGGCCTGGACGTATCCGCCGAGGTTCTGCACCCACGACTGCATCAGGAACAATGTCGGTCCTAGAATCAGGACGAACAGGGCCAGCGCGGCAGCAAGCATCATGTTGATGTTGGAGAGCCACTTGAGGCCCTTCGTGACGCCGGAGACGACCGAGAAGGTGGCCATGCCCGTCACGATGACGATGATGGTGATGACCAACCAGTTGTCGGTCTCCACCCAGCCGAGGTAGTCGAGGCCGGCCGAGATCTGCTGGACACCGAAGCCCAGCGACGTCGCGACACCGAACAGCGTGCCGACGATGGCGACGACGTCGATGGCGTGGCCGATCTTTCCTTCGATGCGAGCCCGTCCGAGGAGCGGCTCGAGCAACCAACGGATCGAGAGCGGACGACCCTTGCGGTAGGTCATGTACGCCAGACCAAGGCCGACGACGACGTAGATCGCCCATGCATGAAGGCCCCAGTGGAACAGCGTCAGTTCCATCGCTTGATTGGCTGCGGCGTCCGTGGATCCCGCGATCTGCCCGGCGACGGGAGGGTTCACATAGTGCGAAAGGGGTTCTGCCACTCCGTAGAACACGAGGCCGATGCCCATCCCGGCGCTGAAGAGCATCGCGAACCACGAGAGCATGCCGAACTCGGGTTGCTCGTCGTCGCGCCCCAATCGGATGTTGCCGATGCGGCTGATTCCGCAGTACAGCGCAAAGATCACGAAACCGGTAGCAGAGAGGATGTACCACCAGCCGACGCCGTCGCTGATCACGTTGTTGAGAGTTTCGAAAGCATCCGCAGCGGTTCCCGCATAGATCACGGCAAAGGCGATCAGGGCAAAGATCACTATCGACGCGGGGATGAACACGGGTTTCCGTAGTTCACGCCACGCAGTTTTGACCGCAGTCATTCCACTCCTCGAACAATCAGGCATTCACAGCGCCCATACGGGCAGCCACGTGTCACGCGTAGGTGGGCGTTGCGCTCACACCATCGCAGGTCAAGACCGGGCTATTGCTTTGAAATTCAACGTAACGTCAAGTTTCGGTCAACTCAACTGGACGAAAGATGCTGCACTGTCGCGAAAGTTCTCACTGGATACCGTAGTTCCGGTTGTAAATCGTTGGGTAATAGTGGCATTGGGCCATGAGTGGAATGCTGAACGGCGAATTCGATTGGTACGGTGAGTTGAATCGGTCGAGTCGACGCTCACCGATTGACCACATTTGTCAAACTCGGCGAAACAGCCTGTCTGTCAGGTGGTTAACTCCTGGTGTGCTTGCCCGATCGTGGCGGTCAGGTGTCGATACCTAACTGTGATTGTGATGGTCGCAACTATCAGTGATGCGGGCCCTGTTCGCCCCGCTGAGCGTCGATCAGATCCATCGCATCCTTCAGACCCAAGCCCGGATGCAGTTCGCGTAGTGCCTTGATTGCCGGAATACGGTCGTCAGTCGACGCGAGTGCGCTACGGACGTCGTCGGCGGGTATTTCGGTGGGGGCAGTCGTCCCTTCCCACCACACCGACTGAGGTTTGTTCCTGTTTCGCCAGGCTTGGCCTGCGTAGTACGCAGACCCGACCGTCGCGAAAAGCCAGATTGCGAGGAATGCCCAATTCCAAGCTGTGGGTTCTGTGATGACCTTGTCGATGGTGCTTGGGCCGAAGAAAATGAGAAGCCAGGCCAGCACGATCGTCTGCCACCATCGCTCGACGCGCCTGCTCGGATTCCACCACTCGGCCATCGATCGATACCCGCACAGTGCTGCGGTTTCGATGCGACGATGGAGATCATGGAGATTCGTGATGCGGTGGAGCGATTTCGAGGGGAATCAGGGACCTCGACGATCTTCGGAGAACCGCACCAGACCAGCGACGGATCGACGATCATCACGGTTTCGCGTCTACACCGGCGGTGGCGCCGCGACCCGATACCGGTGCCAGTGGGAGTGTTCTCGATCCACGAGGGTGAGCCGTCGTGGTCACCGGCCGTCGATCACACCAGGGCGGCTTTGATGGGGGAGTTCATCGGGTTGGCGGCCGCAGTGATCGCAACTCTGGCCGTTCTACGTCGTCCGCCCTGGCCTGATGTGACGATTCAGAAGGGGTGACCCAGAATTACGCCGATCAGTTGGAACGGCATCGCGAGGAACATCGATCCGACGTAGAGCGGATAGCGAATCGGATCGCCGGCGAGGTAACCCTCGGCGAGCCAGGCCATGACGTCTGCTGATCCCATAGTCGTTACTTCCCTTCGCTGTTGTGGTTCACCGACATTTTCGGTCGTGGGAGTTGTTTTGTTACAGGCGAACTCGAAGGAGGAGTACATGTGAAGGCAGTTTCGACGCAGCAAACGTCGTCAAGCGAGATCCCCGGGGGCGGTGTCCTCTAACAGCTAAGTCTCGATACTTAGCACTGTGCCGTAGTGAAATCTGTGCGTTCTGCACATGTCGGGACAATTCGGTGAGCCCTACAGTCGCTGCATGACAACGACACCTTCTCCTCTCTCAGGCAAGACCGTCGTACTGATCGGCGGCGGAACAGGCATCGGGCTGCGAGTGGCGCAGCTTGCCGTCGACGCCGGTGCGCAGGTAGTTCTCGGCGGCCGAACCGCATCCAAGCTCGAAGCAGCGGCCGCGCAGCTGGGTGAGGCGGCGCACTGGTTCACCGTCGACACCTCCGACGACGACTCGGTGAAAGCGTTCTTCACCAACATCCCCAGCGTCGATGCGCTCTTCACCACGGCTGCCGATTACCAGGTCGGCTCGTTCCGTGAACAGAGCGTCGAGGAAGCGGCGTCGCCGTTCACCTCCAAGTTCTGGGGGCAGTACCGCGTCGTGCACGCTGCGCTCGACAAGCTGACACCCACCGCATCGGTGGTCCTCATGTCCGGCGCTGCCAGTGTGCGGCCACCCGCAGCTGCCGCGGCATACGTTGCAGCCAACGCGGCAATCGAGGGGCTCGGGCGGGGGCTGGCGGTCGAACTGTCGCCGATCCGCGTCAACACTGTCGCTCCCGGAACCATCGACGGGCATCTGTGGGCTCAGCGCCCGGCGGAGGTTCGGGAGGCCGCGTTCACCTGGAGTGCCGAGAACAACGTGCTCGGCCGCGTCGGGAACGAAGACGAGATTGCACAAGCGGTGTTCTATCTCTTCACCAACACGTACACAACGGGTTCCACGCTGTACCCCGACGGCGGGTACGCGTTGCGTTAGACCCGTGCCATTTGGCGACTGTGTGAAATGACGACTGTGCGAAATGCATTGTCGTAACACGAAGAAACGCCAATTCGCCCATAGGCGTGACCCCTGCCACATTCGTACCGTCTTCTCCGAGAACACTTCCCAACTATTCGAGGAGTCCGTCATGAAAAACACGTCAGCGACCGCCGCCGGCGGTGAAGTGTCCGACGGTGACGACTACGCGCTCACCCGCGTTCCCGACGAAGCACGATATTCGTGGTTCTCGGTGGCAGTACAGCGATTCGGTCAGGTATCGGCACTCGCACAGTTCTTGCTCGGTGCGACGCTCGGCTACGGTATGACGTTCTGGAATGCCTTCTGGGCATTGACAGTCGGGGCGGTGATTCTCGAGGTCGTCTGTATTTTCATCGGCATCATCGGGGTTCGTGAAGGGCTCAACACATCGGTGGTCGCACGCTGGTGTGGATTCGGGCACGCAGGTTCCGCGGTGATCGGTTTGGTGATCGGGGTCAGCCTGATCGGTTGGTTCGGCATTCAATCTGCTGTCTCTGCATCAGGTTTGCACGGAATCATGCCGTTTCTGCCGCAGTGGGCGTGGGCTTTGGCCTTCGGTCTCCTGATTACCGCGATAGTCCTTCGCGGGTTCGGATCCATGCAACTGATCGCCAACATCACCGTTCCGCTGTTCCTGATCCTGGTCGGTTGGGCCGTCGTCGCCGAACTGCGTAATCACTCGCTGTCAGATCTGATGACATCTGCTCCAGCCGGGCCGGAGCTCAGCTTCCTCGCCGGAACTACCATCGTCGCAGGCGGTTTCATTGCCGGAGCAGTGATCACACCTGACATGACGCGCTTCAACCGCACGGCAGGCGATGTCGTGAAGCAGACGCTCGTCGGAATAACGTTGGGCGAATACGTGATCGGGCTGACCGGTGTTCTTCTTGCCCATGCCGTTCGCAGTTCCGACATCGCCACGATCATTCTCTCGTCGGTCGGTTGGGTCGGCGTTCTGATCATCGTTCTCGGCACCTTCAAGATCAACGACTGGAACCTGTACAGCTCGGGGCTCGGCGTCGTGAACTTCATCGACGTCGTGTTCGGTCGACGGATCAATCGCGCCGTCGTCACCGCTGTGGTCGGCATCACCGGTTCGGTCCTCGCGGCTGCCGGAATCCTCAACTCGTTCACCGACTTCCTGATCCTGTTGGGCGTCGGATTCCCGCCGATCGCCGGGATCATGGTGGCGGAATACTTCATCGTCAAGACATGGCGCAAGGATCTGGAGGAGAGTCGAGCTGCGGGTACCCTCCCGAACTCGGCACCCACTTGGGTACCGGCCACGCTGGTGATCTGGATCGTCTCGGCGCTGATCGGTCATTACAGCACCTTCGGCCTGCCGTCGATCAACGCGGTGGCCTCGGCCTTCGTTCTCTACGTCGTCGCGGGTCGACTCGGCCTGATTCGCGGAGTCGGACGCACCGCAACCGAAGCGCCGCAAGAGACTTCGGGAAAATCTGCGCTCACGCACTAGCACGGCACACACTGTAGAAGGGAGTTCGCGATGCGAATCGGAATCGACGTCGGTGGTACGAACACCGATGCGGTCCTGATGGACGGGACCACCGTCATCGGGCATGTCAAACACTCGACCAGCAAGGACATCACCGGCGGAATCGGCGGAGCTCTGACGGCGCTGCAGCAGCAGTACTCGTTCTCTCCCAGCGCTGTTCAAGCAGTGATGATCGGCACGACGCACTTTCTCAACGCTCTCATCGAGCAACGCGGACTTGCACCGACAGCGGCTCTGCGATTGGGGCTTCCGGCGACCGCGGCGCTTCCGCCGATGGTGGGGTGGCCGCGAGACCTGGTCTCCGCTGTGCAAGGAAGGCGCTACCTCGCTCACGGTGGGCACGAGTTCGACGGTCGTCGTATTTCGTCGCTGGACCCCGACGAGATTCGCCGCCATGCCGCCGATATGGCTCGCAGCGGTACTCGTTCGGTCGCAATATCTTCGGTGTTCTCTCCGGTCAATCTCGAATGCGAAGCGGCCGCCGCGGAGATCGTGCGTGAGGAACTCGGCCCGGACGTCGCAATTTCGCTCTCGCACGAGATCGGTCGAGTGGGTCTACTTCAGCGGGAGAACGCGACCATCATCAATGCTGCGCTGCGCGAGCTCGCCGATCACATCGTCGACGGTCTTGCCCGATCTTTGGTCGAGCACGGCATTGTCGCGCCGCTGTACCTGAGCCAGAACGACGGAACCTTGATGGACATCGAGTACGCGAGGCGTTATCCGGTGGCGACTTTCGCTTCGGGGCCGACCAACTCCATGCGAGGCGCCGCTGTGCTGTCCGGTCTGGCCAGCTGTGCGGTGATCGACATCGGAGGTACCACTACCGACGTGGGCGTATTGACCAACGGTTTCCCGCGAGAAGCCACCACGGAGGTGACGGTCGCCGGGGTACGGACCAATTTCCGTATGCCGGACGTCTTCTCGATCGGTATCGGTGGTGGTTCGCTGGTGGATGCAGACGGACTCACAGTCGGACCCGAATCTGTGGGATACGAATTGGGTTCACGGGCACTCGTATTCGGCGGTGACACGTTGACGGCCACCGACATAGCCGTCGCGGCAGGCTTGGCCGACGTCGGAGATCGCAGTGCGGTGGCGCACCTCGACCGCGGCCTGGTGTCGACGGCACTCGACCGGATCTCGCGCCGAGTCGCCGACGCCGTGGAACAGATGCGGACCACGTCGGATCCACTTCCCGTTGTGGCGGTTGGCGGGGGATCGGTACTGCTGGAGCGTGAACTCCCGGGCCTGGGAATGGTGATTCGTCCTGAGCGCTTCGATGTTGCCAATGCGATCGGCGCTGCGATCGCGCAGGTCAGTGGTGAGGTAGATCGAGTCGAAGCGGTGCGGGACGGGCACCGGCAGGTTTTTGCCGACGATGCTCGCCAGGAGGCGATCGATCGGGCAGTCGCCGCAGGCGCACGGCCCGAGTCGGTGCAGATCGTGGAGTTCGACGAGGTCCCGATTCCGTATCTGCCGGGCAACGCAACACGTATTCGAGTGAAGGCAGTCGGTGACTTGGCACTGCACAGTGGTTTGGTCTCCACCGGTCAGGAGGGCTCACGATGAGTTGGACACTACGAACGGCGGATCTCGACGACCTCGCCAGGGGCGCAGCCTTGTTGGGCACCGGCGGCGGGGGAGATCCGTTCGTCGGCAAGATGTTGGTCACGCAGGCGCTCGGTGAGGCCGGTGAAATCACAATTCTCGATCCGGAGGAGCTTGACGACGACGCGTGGGTGATTCCCGTCGCGCAGATGGGTGCCCCGACCGTCGTGGTCGAAAAGATGCCGCGCGGAACCGAACCCGAGCTGGCGCTGATCACGTTGGAGAAGCACACGGGTCGAACTGCAGATGCCACGATGCCGATGGAGTGCGGCGGAATCAATTCGATGATTCCGTTGCTGGTGGCCGCACGGCGCGGCCTGCCGGTTGTCGACGCCGACGGGATGGGGCGAGCCTTTCCTCAGCTCGAGATGGAAACCTTCTCGGTGTACGGGATTTCGGCGAGTCCGCTCGCCATGGCGAACGAGCACGACGAGGTGGCGATCTTCGACACCGGAAGTGACAACAGCAGATTGGAGGGCCTCGCCCGCGGGGTGACGTCGAGGTTCGGTGGGATGGCGCACATCGCGCAGTACTCGATGACGGGTGCAGATGTGAAGCGGACGGCGATCCCACGGACTCTGTCGTTGGCCATGACCATCGGCCGGTCCATCAGACTTTCACGTGAGCAGCGGGTGGACCCGGTGCAGGCGCTTGTCGACAGTCTCGCCGACACGCTCTACGGATACGGGCGAGTTCTCTTTGACGGCAAGGTGATCGATGTCGACCGGCGAACCGATGAGGGGTTCGCTCGGGGTTCGGTGCGGATCGCCGGCGTCGGAGACGAAGAGCTGGAGGTTCAGTTCCAGAACGAAAATCTGATCGCCGTCCAATCCGGAGTGATGGTGGCGATCGTGCCAGACCTGATCTGCATCGTCGAGGCCGATACCGCCGAACCCATCACCACCGAGGGCTTGCGGTACGGGCAGCGCGTTGCGGTCATCGGGATCGCGACCCCACCCATCATGAGAACCCCGGAGGCACTGGCGGTCTTCGGCCCGGCTAGCTTCGGGCTCGATCGCCCGTTCCTGCCGGTGGAGACACTCGAGCAACCTGTACTGGCAGAATAGCGAGCCGTGAGCAGGCTGCACGCGGTCCGGGAGGCCGACCTCGACGCGATCGCAGCGGGGGCGGTGGTCCTGGGCTGCGGCGGGGGCGGCGATCCACGCTTGTTCGTGGAATTGCTGCGTCCACTGATGACGTCTACTTCGGTGGAGGTCATCGCGCCGGACCAGTTGCCGGAGGAGGCATTGGTGATGCCGGTGGGAATCGTCGGATCGGCCCTGGCCTTGGAGGAGCAATTGCCCTCCGGGCGTGAGTTTGCAGATACTGCAGCAGCTTTGACGCGCTGGACCGGGAAGCGTCCGACCGCGGTGATGACTTTCGAAGGCGGTGGACTCAACGCTCTCTCCGGCATTGCGGCGGCGTTGGCGTTGGGAATTCCCGTGGTCGACGCGGACCTGCTGGGTCGAGCGATGCCGCGGCTCGATCACCTCTCTCTCGCCGCAGCCGGGTTGGAATTGTGCCCGGTCACACTCGCCCAGCCCGGCGGCCTCATTACCGTCGTCGACGGAGTGGATGTGCTCGGCGCCGAGGTAGCAGTGCGGTCGTTGATCGGGAGAACCAGCGGTTGGGGCGCTCTGGCGATCGCGTCGATCGATGCGCGGACGGTGCAGGAGGCGTGCATTCCGGGAACTCTCTCCCGAGCATACGAACTGGGTCAGCACATCGGGGCCCTGGGCAGTTGGCAGGAGATCGCGGAGAGCTCCGGGGCCCTGGTAATGGGGACTGGCCGGGTGCGTGCGGTCCGTCGTAGTCGTCCGGACACCGGCGATCGTCGGGGCAGCGTGATTCTCGAACACGATTCTGCGGTGATACGAGTCGAATTCGAGAGTGAGTTCCTGACCGTCGCGTTGGACGGCGAGATGATTGCAACGTGCCCGGACATCGTGACGTTGCTCGACGTGCGGACCGGCGCCTTCGTCTCGTGTGAATCCGTGCACCAGGGGCACGATGTGGCCGTGTTGGTTCTTCCCGGTCCACAGTGGTGGGCGGAAGAAGTGGGCAGATTGAAAGTTGTCGGCCCGCGGGCATTCGGGATCGACCACGACGCAGTGCTGATGGAGGCGCGATGAGCGCGAGTGTTTCGGCGTTGCTGAACAACCCGGCCTTTGTCGGGCTGTATCGACTTGCCGGGGAGGGTGATCCCGTCGTGACGACAGTGGGAGCACTCACCGGGGAATCGGCACAGTCGGCCGAGGCCGTGTCGGATGCGGCGAGTTCAGGATCAGTTCTGGTGATTCTCGATCGAATCGACATCGGGGAGTGGAGATTCGACGCTCTCCTTCGGCGCACAGCGGCGACCGGCTGCCAGGTGGTCGCTGTGCACAGCACTGCGGCGGAGGATGCGAATCTCTCGTTGCTTGCCGATCGGCTCGGACTGGTGGTGCTCGGAGTATCCGACCCGTGGCAGTTCAGCGTGGATCTTCGTGATCTTCTCTCGAATTCGCGGGCGGTGATGGCCGACGCAGTACTGCGGGCGACACACGCGGGCCAACGAGCCGGAGGAAGCGTCGAGAATCTTCTGTCGGTGCTACTGAACACCTTTCAGCGTTCATTCTTTCTCCTGGACACGTCCGGACGTCCGATGACCGGCGCCGACCTGTTGTCAGACGCTGATCGAGCAGCTGCCGGTATGTTGTCGGGTCGCGGGGCGCCCACCACGGTCGAATTGGACTCCGGCGGGGTCCTGATTGCGTGCCCGGTGATGTCCGGCGCAGCCCGAGAGCCCTGGCTGGCGGTGCTGCTCCCGGTGCGTCAAAGCGTCGAAGAGGCTTCTCTCTCAGTGGTTCTCGACGTGGCCTCGTTGGCTGCCGGGCACCGACTGGCCGTTGCGCGCATGGTCGACGAGCGTGAAGCGCGCCGGCGTAGCGCGTTGCTCGGTGAACTGATCGACACGTCAGCAGACGCCACACCCGGACTGCTCCGGCGCGCACTCGACGCGGGTTGGATGCTGGACGGATGGCACATCGGCATCAAAGTCCTGGCGGTCGGTGAGGTCGACCTGGTGGCAAGACGCAGCGAGGTTGCAGATGCTCTCGCCGCCGAGGGAATCGACGCCAATGTCGTGGAACAGGCTGACGGCTGGGCGGCGTGGACGACTCTGCCAGGCGAGCCGCGACCGGAGGCGATCACCAGGATCGCCGAGTGCATCCGTGCAGCTCAGGCCAGGTTGGAACCCACGATGGAGACCTGGGTAGGTGTGGGACGCGCACACGACGGTCCGGCTGGAATCGGTTCGTCCCTGTCGGAGGCCGGGGATGCCGCTCGGCTCGCCGGTTCCCGATCTCAAACAGGTCGATTCCTGCACGTGGACCGCCTCGGGCTGGCGCAGTTGCTGCTGGCGTGGACGCGAACCGACACCTTCCAGCCTGCGGCCGCGGCATTGCTCGCACCGCTACGCGATTCCAATGGAGAGTTGCTCGAGACTCTGTCGACGTACCTCGACGAAGAATCGTCTCTGGCTCACACCGCAACCCGAATGGGCTTGCACCGCAACACCGTATCGAGTCGGATCGATAGAATTCAGCGCCTTCTCTCGGTCGATCTGGCCGATCCGGAAACCAGGCTTGCGCTCCACCTCGCCTGCCGGACGATCGCGCCGTGACGACGGTCTTCGCAGCTTCGTCTTGACAAGCGCGGGAGGTTCCTGCCATCCTCGTTGCCAGGTCACGAGTACCAGTGTTCAGCCCCGGCTTGCTGGTCGGCAACCCTCCTCCGCGGTGGGGTGCTCCGGGTGACGACCCGGCTGCGTTCGAAAACGAATGCGGCAAGCGCGGACTCTTCCGGGGCCATCTCCCGACGAACGAGTCCTTGAACGTGAGGATTGTCTTCGATGACTGCTGTATTGAGTGCCGACACCTGCTGCACCACCGCGATTGCCAAGGTTTCGGGTGCCGACCTGCAGGTTCCATTGGTTCAGGGCGGCGAATGCTCCTACGCCAACTTCGACTACGCGGCCAGCGCGCCGGCATTGGCCCAGGTCACCGACCGTATCGCCGAATTGTTGCCCACGTACGCCAGCGTCCACCGCGGTGCCGGCTACGCGTCCCGGATCTCCACGCTCACCTACGAGAACGCTCGTGAATCCGTTGCTCGTTTCGTGAACTGTGCCGACGATCAGGTTGTCGTCTTCACCCGGAACACCACCGATTCGCTGAACCTGCTTGCGCAGTGCGTCCCCGGCAGCACCGTCGTCCTCGACGTCGAGCATCACGCAAACCTGTTGCCGTGGAACGACGCTCGTATCGTCACCGCCGCAGACACCATCGAAGAAACGATCGAGCGTCTGATCGGTGAACTGTGCACCAAGCCTGCCGCGCTGCTCGCAATCACCGGGGCCTCCAACGTGACCGGTGAGATCCTGCCGATTGCACGTTTGGCTGACATCGCTCACCGTTGCGGCGCACGTATCCTCGTCGACGCTGCTCAGTTGGCTCCCCACCGTCGCATCGACCTGCAGGAATGCGGCGTCGACTACGTAGCGTTCTCGGGCCACAAGCTGTACGCGCCCTTCGGCGCCGGCGTTCTCGTCGGCCGCCGTGACTGGCTCGACGAAGCTCAGCCGTACCTCGCCGGCGGCGGCGCCGTGCGTGAGGTGACCGTCGAATCCACCGAGTGGGCTTGCGCGCCCGCACGCCACGAGGCGGGTTCCCCCAACGTGCTCGGTGCGGCAGCCATCGCGACCGCCTGCGAAACCCTGCACGCCCTGGACTTCGACGTGATCGCCGAGCATGAGAAGGCGCTCACCGCCCAGCTCACTGACGGCTTGTCCGCCATCGAGGGCGTCTCACTCGTGCGACTGTGGAACGACGCTCCCGACGCCGTCGGAATCGTCACCTTCACCGTCGACGGATTCGAAGCGGGCGAGATCGCCGCATTCCTCTCCGCCGAGCACGGCATCGGAGTTCGCGACGGTCGCTTCTGCGCACATCCGGTTCTCGCGCGCCTCGGCCTTTCCGGCGGTGCAGTTCGCGCCAGCCTCGGCCTCGGTAGCAGCTCGGACGACGTGACGCGGTTGGTCGACGCCGTGAACATCCTGGTTTCGAATCAGCGTGATTGGAAGTACGCGAAGACGGCAGGTGCGTGGAACCCTGTGCCCGAGACCCGCCCCTTCCTCGGAGCCGCAGACGACAATGCCGGCGCAGCCGAGTGCGTCTGAGCTGAGCTCGGTCCCCGAAAACTCGAACGGACAACTAGCATGGCAGCCATGGCACCAGCGGATTTTCCCGCCACCCCTTCGAGAGTGAGCATCACTCTCGGTCAGTGGTGCCGTCGCCATGTCGATCTGTGCCGCACCTCTTCAGGAATGTGTTCGAGCTGACGATTCGTCTCGCTCATCCCATACTTTTCTGATTTTCGGAGGTCTCACATGTCTTCACTCGCTTCGCATTCTCTGCACGTAGCGGTCGAGTTGACCGGATCCGGTCACCATCCGGCCGCTGAGGGCGCACCCGGCAACCTGCCCATCATCGGCGGCGACTACTGGGTGGACCTCACCGAGGGTGAAAAGGCTCTCGATTTGGCTTCATTCCCTACCAATGTGGTTCGGATTCGCGCTGCGGATCTGCGTGAGGCACAGCTCGAACGCGCACGGATACGCGCTGCCGTCGCTGAAGAAGGACGCGATCCCGACAGCGTCGCAGTGCTGGTCGATCTCGAGATTCTGATCGCGCCGGAGGCTCGCTCCGCTCGTAAGGAGCTTGCGCAGTTGGACAGCGCGTTGACCTCGCCGCGGGTTCCCGTTTCGCTTCATTACGTCGGAACGCCTTCCGGTCTCGGCAGTTTGATCGCCGATATCCGAGCTGCGGAGGTCGCCGACGGCGTTACGTTGCTGCCTCTCGCATTGCCTCGCACGCTCGAGCATCTGGTGGACAGCACCATTCCGTGGCTTCAGGATCGCGGACTTGTCACACCGTCCACCGCAGTCGACGAGGTTCTCGGGCGTTTCGGACTGCCGCCCCGTCATCGCACGCTTGCGTCCTGATCGTCACCGATTGCATCTGCGTACAGGTGGAACAGCGACGGTAATTCGTCGGCACCGTCCACCTGTGCCAGAAGCGTCCAGCACTGCGCAGTGATCGACCGAGCCCTCGTGCCGATCCAGTTGGTGGGCAGTAGTTCCGGCGGCAACAGCGGATCCGGTTCCATGGCTCGCGTGAATTCCGCCGCGAGTTCGATGGTCATCGTGACAGCATCGGTACCCGGACTGTTCTGCAGTTTGTGCAGGCGTGCGGTCGCTACGTCGAGTAGCCGTTCGTATCCGTCAGCGATCTGGTCCAGTGGCCACAACTGCGCGGCAATCTTCACGGGGTCTTCGAGAGTGCCCACTTTCAGATCTCGAGTGGTGAGAGAAGACAGGTGCTGTTCGACGTCGAGTTCGGCGGCCGCATCGCGAATATACGGTTCCCAGGCGTGCGGCGAGACGTACAGACCGCCCTGGACGAGCGCGCCGCCGAGGTAAACGACCCTGGTGCGCAGCGCATCTCGCCCTTTCCGTGACGACTCCGGAATTGCGAATCCGGCCAGGTGCCAGTACCCGTCCCACGGCGTCACAGTGTCGCGGTCTTGTCGATAGGCCAGCCGAACGAATTCGACGTCGGGTTCCATCTCGCGCAGGGCTTTCGGCGTTGCTCGTAGCGTGGCCTGCCGCCCGCGACCTTCCTGAGTGAACTTCCCCTCGGTGACCAACCGCTTGATGCACAGCCGAACCTGTTGATCAGTTTTGCCGAGGGCGTCGGCGGTGGCATAAAGGGTGCGTCCGTCGACAGTTCCGTCCGTGCGCAGTAGTCCCTCGATCAAGATCCTCGTGGGTACCTCGACGTCCCTGTCGGTCATCGCCATGTCCTTTCCTCGCTTCTCGACATCTTCGCCCACAACTGTACTATCGAATGTAATACGATCGTTTCAAATTCGTACGTTAGGGCGGGAAGATGGCAGCGGAATCGATGAGCGAGGGCAAGAGTAAGCCTCGTTTACGCAGGTGGATGGTTACTTCCCTGGCGGTGGTCGTTGTTCTGATCGCGACTCTGGTGGGCTGGACGCTGTACCAGAACACCTATGACATCCGAGAGGAAAAAGTGACGATCACCGGGGGATCGGTGCCGCTCCAGGGACTCCTTGCACTGCCCGAACACGGTGACGGTCCCTTCGGGCTCGTGGTTTTCGTCCACGGAGACGGCCCGGTCGATGCAACACATGAGACGTTCTATCGACCGGTGTGGGAGGCGTTCGCAAAGGCGGGGTACGCGTCACTCTCCTGGGACAAGCCGGGGGTGAATGGGGCACCGGGCAATTGGCTCGACCAGAGCATGGACGATCGCGCGGCAGAAACGGAAGCGGCAATCGAGTGGGCGCGGGGACGTTCGGATATCGATCCGTCTCGGATCGGTCTGTGGGGTGCAAGCCAGGCAGGGTGGGTGATGCCTAAGGTGGTGAACCTCGACCCGGACGTAGCGTTCGTCATTGCCGTGGGTCCCGCGATCAACTGGCTCCAACAAGGCGAATTCAATACCCTAGCCGAACTTTCCGAGAGAAATGCGTCGGCCGACGAGTTCGAGAAAGCGCGGGTCGATCGTGCGAAGAACTTGGATCAGTTGGCCCGTGATGCATCGTTCGACGATCTCGTGGCCTCCGGCGAGGCCGACGGTCTCACCGAAGACCGGTGGAACTTCATCCGAAAGAACTACCTCTCGGATGCGCGAGCCGATCTCGAAACCGTGAAGGTTCCGGTGCTCTTGATCATCGGCGGACAAGACGTCAACGTCGACGTGGCTGATACCGAAAGGGTGTATCGCGAATTGTTGGACACTCCAGGGCAATTGGTGGTCAAGAAGTACCCCGACGCTACGCATTCGATCGTGGACAAGGATCTCGAAGACTCGGAAGTGAGGTCCGCTCTGGTGGCCGTCCTTGCTCCCCGTTCGATCTTCGCTCCCGGCTATCTAGCGGATCAGACTGCATTTTTGGAGGGAATTCATGGCTGACGGAATCACGGTTGTCGCACTGGGTGGTGCCGGTGCCATGGGCTCGGCAGCAGTTCGTCTGGCCGCAACATTGCCGGGAATCGGCAAGGTAGTAGTCGCGGATCGCGATATCGATGCTGCGAAGCGTCTTTCAGTTGAACTGGCGCAGGCGTCAGCGGAAGTCGAGGCGCGCCGCATCGACGTCACGGACGGTCGCACGCTACGTGAATTGCTTGACGGCGCAGACGTGGTCGTCAATACGGTCGGACCGTTTTTCCGTTTCGGCGTCGGCATTCTCCAGGCAGCGATCGGGACCGGGACTCACTATCTCGACATCTGCGACGACTGGGAGCCGGCCGTCGACATGCTGGAATTGGACTGTGCCGCGAGGGGAGCCGGAATCTGTGCGGTAGTCGGCATGGGCGCAAGTCCCGGGATGAGTAACCTCCTGGCCGCGATGGCAGTCTCGCGATTGGACGTGGTCGACGATCTGTATACAGCCTGGCCGGTTGATGTCGAGGGCGAGGACGAGTCGGTGGACACATTGAGTGCAGCCGCCGTTCACTGGATGCAGCAGATCAGCGGCCAGGTTCCGGTGGTTCGTGCGGGGCGAATCGTCAACGAAGAACCGTTGCGTTCCATCGCACTCGAACTGCCCGGCGGACGTCGGGGGAACGCTTACGTGGTCGGGCATCCGGAGCCGGTGATGTTTCATCGGACCATCAATCCTGCGGGGCATTCGGCAAATCTGATGGTCATCACACCGGAAACCGTGGCGTTTCTCGACGTTCTCCGCGCCGACATCGACAAGGGGAGAATCGATCTCGACTCGGCCGCCGAAGAATTGGGCAAGCCTTCGCTCGGACGGATGATCCGTGCTGCGCCTCGAATGCTCACGCGCGCCGGCCACGGATCCCTGCCGTTGTTCTTCGCCTCGGCGACAGGAATGTTCGACGGAAGAGCGATGCGCGTCGTGGCCCGGATTGCCGACGATTCACCGGTGTCGGAGTTGCTGTCGGACATGGCCGGTGCAACCGGAATCCCCTTGGCGCTCGGCCTTGCTCAGGTGGTGTCCCGGCTCGCCGACGGAACGATTTCGGATCGGATCGGTGTGCACTCACCCGAGAGCGTCGTCGACCCGGAAGTTCTGTTCACTGCGCTGGCGCGGTTGTTCGATCGAACCGACTGGAGTGAGATCGTCACCGTCGAATCCGAGTTCCGCTAGTCAGTTCGCGGCGTGTGATCCGATGCGACTGCGGATTTCGGTCTCGACGCGATCGGCGTCCTTGGGGCTGAACGAAGGCGATCCGTGGCCGGCGAGAGTGAGTACCACCGCGGTCTCCTTCCACGGGCGTGAAAGATCCAGGCTGTACCACGAGCTGAAATCTGTTGTTCCCCAGATTCGTAGGCGTCCGCTCAGCCATGACATGACTCCGAGGTCGACGGATTCGATCTGCGAGTACAGGACGAACTTGCTGACAAACGGAAAGTAGTAGTGGCGGATCGTGACGCCCTGATCGTCGATCCGGACGGTTCGGTCCTCGTAGATTGTCGATGTTCCTGCACTCACAGTGATAACCCGGTTCCTGCTGGTCGATGCTCTCGATGGCTGCCTGAAAACCAACCATACAGTCTCTATTGGGACAGGCTGCGAGCGCGGGCGTCAAGCGCTGGTGGGCCTTGAGACGACGAGATCACTCACCGCGATCTGAGCGTTGCCGATTGCCGCCTGAACCGGTTCGCAACTACTCGATGCTCTGGCGAGCGCAAGAACTGCGGTGAGTAGGGCGGCGTCGGGCTCTCCTTCGAACGGTCCGCTCTGGACGTCGAACTTTCCAGCGCGCAACTGCTTTCGGGCATTGATTCCAAGTTGTGAAATGACCTCGTCCATCGCGGTCAGGCACTGGGCGAGCGCGCCGATCGACCAGTAGAGATCGGCAGCGACGACGGGTGTCTGCGATGCCACGGTACCGGCGCGGCGCAATCGGTGGTGAGTGTCTCGGAGTATCTCGGGCAGCCTGTGGTCTGCGCAATGTTCCATCCCGCCGCCTCCGTAAGGTGTAAAGTTAGGTTATTCAATTACGGTAGGGCAGGACGGTAAGGGATGCAAGTAGTTTTAGACGATTACGTCGCCGGTGCGTCGTTTGCGACCGACTTGGTCAATACCTCGCCCCGCGTGTGGGTGGAGGCAGGTGACGCGTTGGCTGCCCCTCAGGCGCTTCACGATCTACTGGACGAACATGGACTCTCGCCGGATGCGCTCACCAACGGACGTCGGCTTACCAGCGGTGAACTTGCTGAGGTCAAGGAACTCAGAGAGGGGATTCGTTCGATTCTCGATGCTCCGACTTCCGATGAGCTCGTTGATCGCACTCATCGACTCCTGCAGACCGTCCCGCATCACGTCCGACTCGTGCCTGATGCCCGGTCCGACTATCGATGGAATGCGGTACCGGACAGCAGAATCAATCTCACCGGCGAACTTGCGCTGTTGATCGGCTACTCGTTGCTGGGGACTCTGCGCACATTGGGGTACGAACGATTCCGCCCATGCGCCTCGCCGACGTGCAACGGGGTGTTCGTCGATACAAGCCGTGGAGGGCGACGCCGCTACTGCATGCCGGCGTTGTGCGGCAACCGAATCAACGTCGCGAATCACCGTCAACGGCAGCGTCGTACTTAGCGTCTGCGCTTGCCCGGTCGATAGTGACAATCGAACAGAGTACGGCCGACTGTATGGGGAACTTCAACGAGATACAGACCACGTCAATCCCGCACGATTGTCGCCATGGCAACTCCTAGTAGATGGCGGCTCGTATGAAAGCCCGTTCTGTCTCCGCGACAGCAGTTATCAGCGTTGGGGTTTTCACCCTGGCCGGGTGTGGCGGCGCATCCAGTCCCGGAGGTTCGGTCGGTGAGTATGCAAAGGACGGCAGTTTCACGACTGTCATCAACGCCGATCCCGGAAATCTGCACCCTCTGATCACCAACCTTACGTCGACTCAGATCGTGAACGCGTACTCGTACGATTCGTTGATCGACATCGACGCGCAAACACGCACTGTGCGTCCCTATCTGGCGGAGAGCTGGAGTGAAGAAGGGAACACGCTGAAGTTCGTGCTCAAGAAGGGCATCACTTGTGCCGACGGCACTTCCTTCACCGCACAGACCGCGGCCGATGACATCAACTGGGTCATGGATCCTGAAAACGCTTCACCGCTACGCGGATCCACTGTGCCGATGTCGACTTCGGCCTCAGCGGACGGTGACGAACTGACGGTGACTACCGCCGAGCCAGCGCCCTTCCTGCTCTCTCGAATCGGCGCGTTGCGGCTTCCGTGCGCTGCGACGCTCGAAGACCCGGCCAGCATCCGTTCGAGTAGCAACGGAACGGGTCTGTTCAAGGTCACCGAAGTTGTTCCGAACGATCACATCACGATGGAACGCCGCGACGGTTACACCTGGAGTCCGAACGGCGAGACCACTTCCGACACTCTCGGAGTGCCGAAGACAGTGACGATCAAGATTGTCACCGATCCCAGTACGACGGCGAATCTTGTTCTCACCGGCGGAGTGAATGCCGCAGCGGTCACCGGTTCGGACGAGGAACGAGTCTTGGCCGCGGGTCTGGATTCGAAGACCTACACCACGTTGTCCGGCGAGTTCATCTTCAATCATTTCGCGGCCCTACCCACGGCAGACCGTGCTGTGCGGCAGGCCCTCGTGCAGGCAGTAGACCTGGACGACTACACCGAGATCACCACCGGCGGTAAAGGAACCCGCGCACGCGCCCTCGCGGTTTCGGAACCCCTTGCCTGCGACTACAACAGTGTCGAAGGGACGATCCCCGATTTCGACGTCGATGCAGCAAAGAAAACGCTGTCCGACGCAGGTTGGAAGGCGGGTCCCGACGGCATCCTGACGAAGGACGGTCGACCGCTTGCCCTCAACGTGATTTTCAACAACTCACGCGATACGAACTCTGCCGCCGCGGAATACGTGGCAACACAGTGGGAAGGACTGGGCGCGAATGTGAAACTGACCGGCGGCGACTACAGTTTTGTCATCGCCAACACATTCAGCACCACCGACCTGTCGTCGTGGGACGTTTCCATCGGTTTGACGCTGGGGAGTGATACGCCGAGCATCTTTGCCAAGTACTTCACCGGCCCGCCCAAACCTGAAGGAGTGAACTTCGCTTCCCTCGACAACAAGAAGTACATCGAATTGTCCACTGAGGCTTCGCTTCTTCCCGGTGACGAGTCTTGCAAGGTCTGGGAGGAAAGTGAGCGCGCGTTGTTCAACGACATCGACCTGCTGCCGGTATCCACGACTCCCGCTCACATGTTCTTCAACGGCGCAACGTCGATCTACCCGCCATCGAGCGGAATCCTTCCGGGCTCGGCGATCCGTGTCCTGAAGTAGGACCCTCGACAACCGCTCACTTTCGGGTATTGATCATCCGAAGAGCAAACCGAAATACCACTGCAGCACCCGCACCTGCAGCCAGGCCGGCGACGACATCGGCAAGAAGGACACCGACGCCTATGCCCAGGACGGCAGCGGCGGCGACAGCAAGGGCTACGTCAGCACGAGGAGCGGCGATCGCGGCATCCTTTCCCCGAGTATCGAACGAGCACCCATCTCAACGGAGCATGTCACGAAACTGTCGTCCGCAGGTGTATCAACAGCAAAATGTGTGAAACGCGTCGGCCCCGACGGAGTTGGACTCCGCCGGGGCCGGGCTGTGTGTACAGCGCAGTGTGTATTGCGCGCTGGCTCAGTGTGTCGGAACGGATTCCTTCGACGTGGTCGGGGACGTATCGGTGTGCTGGCTACCAATCTCCTTGCGGGAGTTGGAGCTGTTGAACCGAGGGAGGAAACCGGCCAGGACGAGTGCGACGACGGCGGATCCCGCAGCGAGGGCCATGACGACGCGGAAAGCGTTCTCCGACGGCAGCGTTGCCCCACCGATGGACATGGTCATCTGGGCGATGACGACACCCGCGATGGCGCTGGCGAATGATGTACCGAGGGAGCGCATCAGGGTGTTGAAGCTGTTGGCTGCACCGGTCTCGGACGGAGGAACAGCCCCCATGATGAGAGCGGGCATCGCGCCGTAAGCCATACCGGTACCGGCGCCGATGATCACGGCGATCACGATCAGTTCCCAAATCGAGTGCATGGCGAAAATGCCGATGCCGTAACCGATTGCGACGACAACGGCGCCGAGCATGAGCGTCACCTTGGGGCCGTGCGAATTGGTGATGCGTGAGGACAGCGGAGAGATCAGCATCATGATGATGCCGGAGGGAGCCATGACCAGACCTGCGGTGAGCATCGAACCGCCTAGGCCGTAACCAGTGACTTCAGGCAACTGGACTACCTGGGGAAAGACCATGCTGGCGGCGAACATCGCGAATCCGAACACGATCGATGCGAGGTTGGTGAAGAGCACCTGGCGGCGGATGGATACGCGTAGATCCACCAGCGGCTTGGGGGTGCGTAGTTCCCACCAAGCCCAGAATCCGAATATCAGGATCGCGGCGCCGAACAAGGAAAGCGTGAGCGTGCTCGTCCAACCCCAGTCGCCACCTTTGGAAATGGCCAGTAGTAGAGCGATGAGGGCGGCTGAGAGCGAGATTGCCCCGCCGAAGTCGAACGTGCCACCTGTGCGAACCGTCGATTCGGGGACCAGGACGACAACAAGAACGGCCGCAAGAGCGCCGAGCACGGCTGACGCCCAGAACAGGACGTGCCAGTCGGCGTACTCGGCGATCAAAGCCGCGATCGGAAGACCTAGAGCGCCGCCGACTCCCAGTGAAGCGCTCATCATCGCAACAGCGCCGGCGAGCTTCTTGGGCGGAAGCACGTCGCGCATCACACTGATGCCCAGCGGAATGACGCCGGCAGCAAGGCCCTGCAGGATTCGGCCGGCAACGAGGGGGATAACGCTCGAACTGAGTGCTCCGACCACCGAACCGGTTACCAACAGCGCCATGCTGATCAGGAGTAGACGCCGTTTGCCGAACATGTCGCCCAAGCGGCCCATGGTCGGGACGGCGACGGCAGCTGCGAGCAGCGTGGCGGTCACAGCCCACGCGGTATCGGACGCCGGCGCGTTCAGGTACTCGGGCAGATGCGGGATGATCGGGATCACCAGCGTCTGCATGAGCGAGACGACGATGCCGGAAAACGCCAGAACAGCCACCACTGCGGTGGTGGCTGGCGACTTCGTTGTCTGTGGCGGCGTTGTCGGTGGTGGTGAAGTGGTTGACGACATTGCGGTAACTCCATCGGAGGAAGAACGAATAATAGTTTAAGTCAGTTGCTTGAACTAAAGTTAAATCAAGTGACTGACTTAACGGAAGGCTGTGTCTCCGATCGTGACGAATATCTCCGGTGCCGAGCAGCTTCGGATGGTCGAGGATGATGGTGTCCATGACTACGAGGACTGAGGACGCGTCGGCCGATGTCGGCGGCGCCGCAAATTCCGCGCGCTCTGCTGCAACCCGAGACCGCATTCTCGCCGTCGCCGAGCAGTTGTTCGCAGAACATGGAGTCTTCGCGGTTTCGAACCGTCAGGTGAGCGACGCGGCAGGTCAGGGCAACAATGCTGCCGTCGGATATCACTTCGGAACCAAGACCGATCTGGTCCGCGCGATCGTGAACAAGCATTCCCAGCAGGTCGAGAAGAACCGTGGCGAACTGCTGCGTGAGATCGAAGGGTCCACAAATGTTCGTGACTGGATTTCGTGTCTGGTTCGGGCGTCGACCGATCACTACGCCGAAATGGGTGGCCCGACCTGGTATGCGCGGTTCAGCGCGCAGATTCTCACCGACCCGGTCCTGCGGAAAATCGTTTACGACGAGGTGCTGGCCTCGCCTACTCTGCAGGAGACGCTTCGCGGACTTTCAGCCTGTCTGACTGACATGCCGATGAGTGTTCGACGCGCCCGCGCGGACATCGGGCGTAATGCGATCGTGCACATGTTCGCCGAACGCGAGCGCACGCTTGCCGAAGAGGGGCCGGACGCGGTCACGTCATGGGAGGACTTCACGACCGACCTCGTCGACGCGCTGGTCGGACTTTGGACGGCTCCGATCAGCCGCTGACCGGCCGTTTGTCCGCGCTAGCCGCCCGGTCCGGGGCAACCCTGCGCAATGGATCTCGCGTCGGCGGAAGATCCAGGAGCAAGCCGACTCCGGCAAGAATGATGACAAGACCGCCAACGAGCGCGAAGGTAACAGGCTCGTTCAACCACAGCACTCCGATGGCTGATGCCGAAATCGGAACGAGAAGAGTGACGGCCGATGCCGCGACTGGACCCGCCTGACGAATTATCCAGAAGTAGACCAGGTAGCCACCGGCGGTAGCCCCCAGCCCCAGGGCTACCACGGCGATGAGTGGGCCGACGGTTATGGGCCCCGGAGGGGGAGCGACGGCGGACACCGGCACCAAGAGGGCGACCGCGGCAAGTTGTTGGCCGAGGGCCAGCGTCAGGGGTGGAGTGTCCTGGAACGACTTTCGTGCGTAGACACCTCCGACTGCGTACAGCAGCGCCGCGGTCAAAGATGCGCCAATGGCCAGCATTGCGCGACTGTCGATCGCTGACGGAATTCCGCCGACAAGCACCGAGACGCCGACGATGCCGATCGCGACCCCCGAGAGTTTTCGCCAGGTGATCTTTTGTCGAAGCCAGAAAGCGGCGACGAATACTGTGAACATCGGAGTCGTGGCATTCAGGATCGACGCCGTCGACGAGTTGAGGCCGACGATCGCAGTTGCGACAAGTGTCAGGGGCCCAGCGACATTGAGGGCAGCCAGCAGTAGGAATGCAGGAAACCGATGACGGACCGCGCGCCAGGTCGATCTGCTGGAAGCAGTTATCAGCGCGAGAACCAACGCTGCAACAATGAAGCGGCCGTGCGTCGTGCCGACGGCGCCGAGAGTTGGTGCTGCCACAGCAACCAGAGGGAACGAGCTTCCCCAAAGCATGCCGACCAACAGCAAAGCTCCAACTACGGCGAATCGGCTGCTGCCGATTGCTTTCCAGTTCTTCATTGCTCCTCTTCGTCGACGACCACGCGGACATGGATGGTCGATGCCAGACCTACCTTATACCCCCGGTAGGTATAAGGTTGAGTGTGTCATGATGCTGTAGGTGACCCGAGACTGGGGACGCATTATTCGTTCTCCTGCAATGGTTTATGTGCCGAGATGCTGTACGCGCAGACCTTCAAGTTATCTCCAATATACCTATAGGGGGTATATTGATTGTGTCGGGCTCGCTTTCCGGGCCACATCCGTCCAGCAAAAGAACAGGAATCCCAATGAGCAGTTGTGGCTGTGGCAACACCCCGAAGTCTGACGCCAAAGGCGATGTCGGCGCTGTCGGTTCGGCGATGCCGACCGGTGGGAAAGACCTACTCACCGCTGGCAGTAGTGAACTCGTCGAATGTCGGGTCATGCCGGGCAGCGTGATCGAGAAGGTGCGTGCCGAAGCGGAAGGCCTGTTTCGTGACTTCGAAGGAAATCGGTACTGGTTCTGCTGCAAGGGATGTGGTCCTCGGTTCGACGCAAATCCCAGGAAGTATGCCGACGTGAGCTGAGCGAAAAGTGGTGGTGCAGGCGATGGCTGCACCACCACTTTCGTTGTAGCCCTGTCGGGGGCAGTCGGACCGTCGACATCAGACGGCGCGAGCGCACGCGCACTGGGCAGCCGCCAAGGTGCATTCGCCTCGGGTGGTTTCGTACGTCGCCTGTACGGGCAATTCAGCAACCGTCTCCCGAGGCCAAAGTGCAAATCCTGCAACGGCTCCCACCGCGGCAAGCGCTGCAAGGATGCTCCAGGTGACCGCAAATCCCGCGCTCGAACCAACCCATCCGGCGATCGGATAGGTGACAAGCCAGGCAAGGTGCGACAGGGAGAACTGGGCTGCGAACACCTCCGGAATACTTGCGGGGTCGACGGAGCGCCGAAGTACTTTTCCGGTCGGCGTGACGAGCATGGCCATCCCGGCGCCGACGAGTGCCCACACTGCGGCAGTGAGCATCCACGTGAATGCACCGGCCACGGCGAGGGCTGCTGCCGCGCTGGCACTGACGACCAAGACAACGGAACCTGCTGTCATCACAGTGCGTTCAGCGGTTCTGTCGAGAACGCGTGGAAGAAGCAGCGCGGTCACCAACGTGCCGGTGCCTGACGCGGCAAGCATCCACGCCACGTCGGATTGGGTTCCACCGAGCTCGTCGCGGACGTAGTTGACGGTGTTGACCACCACGATCGATCCGGCTGCTGCCGCCACGAGATTGAGTGCCATGATGCCGCGCAGTCGCGGCGTGGTCACGAAGATTCGCACCCCCGACGCGATCCGATCCCACGCCTTGCGGTGAGTACTTCGGCGAGCGTTGGGGATTCGGGTGGCCAGCACGAGCAGTGCCGAGACCGCAAAGCCCACGGAGGTGGCGACGAACAACAGGTTGAATGTCATGAAGGACAGTGCGACCGCGGCAAGAACAGGGCTGAGCAGGCTTTCCATCGTGTAAGCGACCTGCGATGCCGACAGTGCGCGGGTGAAATCGGCCTCGTCGGTCACGATGTCAGGGATGACCGCCTGGAACGTGGGAGTGAACGCTGCCGACGCAGCTTGGAGAACGCCTACCAGCACGTAGATGTGCCAGATCTCGCTGACGAAGGGCAATGCGATCACGACCGCTGCACGAATGGCGTCGAGGGCAACGAGGAAAGCCCGCCTCGGCAACCGGTCTACGTACGCCGCCGCGAGTGGAGCGATCACGACGTACAGGGACATCTTGATCGTCAGCGCGGTGGCCAGCACGGCTCCGGCGCTCGGTCCGGCGAGTTCGTAGGCGAGTAGACCCAGCGCAACCGTCGCCAACCCGGTGCCGAACAGCGCGATGATCTGGGCGCTGAAGAGCAGGCGATAGTCGCGAATCAAGAACAGACGCAGGCTGTTCCGTTCCGGTGCGGAGTTAGCGATCCGGTTCATTTGGTTTCACTCCCGCGACAAGATTGAAAGCTCCGGTCAGGACATTGAGGGCGACGATTCCGACTACGTCGGCGATCTCGCGATCACCGTAGCCGTGCGCTCGAAGGCCCGTGATGTGTTCGTCTGAAATCGAGGCAGGCTCCCGATAGACGCGAAGCCCGAGGTCGATCATTGCCGCGATGGCGGGATCGGCCGAGGTGCCCGCGCGGGCACGCTCGATCTCGTCCGCCTCGACGCCGTTGGCGTGCGCGGCGGCCACGTGGGCTTCGAGGCAAACAGCGCAACCTTGCTGGACCTGCACAGCGATAGAGATTCGCTCGGTGATCTTGCGGCTCAGTTTCGCTCGCTTCATTGCTCGGCTGAGTTGCAGATAGCCGCCCAGCACAGCGGGCGAATGAGCCATCGCCGCGACCATGTCACCGACCTGTCCGTGACGGTTGACGAGTTCGGCGAGAAGGTCTTTCGATGCACCGACAGCGGTGGTGGGCGTGAGAGAAGCAAGGCGCGACATAACGAGTCCTAAGTGGTTCCGCCGGTGGTGGGTTCGGCTGGTGACAGCCGGCCGAACCCACCACCGGAGTTGGTCAAGAATTGACGGTGGATTGAACGGGTCGAGGATCGTCGACCTTGGTCGACCGCATCACGATCGCGGTGATTGCTGCGCCAACCACTGCGATGGCGGCTGCTCCGAGGAACACGGCGGAGAAACCGTTCGTCAACTCCGTCAGGTCACCGAGTTGATCAGCGCCGAACACTGCTGCGATCGCGGTCATCACCGCGAGGCCGACAGCCGAGCCGACCTGGTAGCTGACGTTGACGATGCCGGAAGCCAATCCGCCCTCTTCCGGGCGCGCAGCCGAAATCGCCGTACCGAGTGAGGGAATGAACGCCAGCGTCATACCTGCCGCAGCCACGAGCGATGCCGGCAGTACGTCGACCCAGAAGTTGCCGGTGGGCCGGATCAACGACATCCAACCCAAACCGATTCCCAGTACCAGCAATCCGGTCACGATCATCGCTTTTGCACCGAAGCGTGCCATGGCCCGTGGTGCCACGACGACCATGCCGAGCATGACGAAGATCGTCATCGGCAGCAGCGCCGCACCGGCCGGGAAGGCGCTGTATCCGAGCACTTGCTGCAGGTACAGGTTCAGGAAGAACCACATCGGTATCCAGGCAGCGCCGAGGACGAGCTGAGCGATGTTCGCGGCACCGAGGTTGGGCGCCTTGAAGATTCCCAGACGCACCAGAGGTTCCCGACGCTTGGACTGGATCAACACGAATGCACCCAACAGAGCGGCCGAAACGGCGAGCGCCAGCCACGTCTGCCCGGATCCCCATCCAACATCAGGTGCTCTGACGATGCCGAAGACTCCGACAGCAAGACCTGCGGTGACAGCGAGTGCGCCGAGGAAGTCGATCGACCCGGTACGTGCCGGTGCGTTCGGCATCAGGAGGGGAGTAGCGATCAGCGCGATGACAGCGATGGGAATGTTGAGGTAAAACACCCAAGGCCAGCTGGTGTATTCGGTGATGACGCCGCCGAGGAACACGCCGGCCGTACCGCCGGCCGGGGCGGCAGCGCCGTAGATGGACAGCGCCTTGGTCATTTCCTTTTGTGTCCTGCCGAACAGCATCATCAGCAAGGTGAGCGCCGATGGTGCGATGAGTGCGGCGCCTGCGCCCTGGACTGCACGGCCCGCAAGTTCGACGGCGACGTTACCGGCGGCACCGGCGACAACGGAACCGATCAGCAGGATCAGCCAACCAGCAGAGAACACTCTGCGGGCGCCGAACAGGTCGGACAGGCGGCCGCCGAGGAGGAGTAGCCCGCCGAACGCGATGACGTACGCATTGAAGACCCAGGTCAGGCCTTCTTGGGAAAAGCCGAGATCGCTCTGCATCTGGGGGAGAGCGACGCCGATGATGGAGGTGTCCATGATTACCATGAACTGAGCGGCGGCGATCAACGCCAACGCCCACCACTTACGGGTGGATTTCGGTTGTGTGGACATTCTGAGTTCCTTACCTGTACGGGGTATAGGTGATGCTTGTGTGGTCAAGGGGTGTCGTAAGCGGGCCTGGGTGACATCGGCGCAGCGCTTCGTTGGGGTGCACGGGGAAATGCTGCTCTTGGAACTCATTCGGCCGGCGCTCTGCGTAGATGCGCATCGGATCTCCTTCGAGTGAATTCAGGGTGTTCGAGTAGTTCGTTGCATACCCTAGGGGGGTATGGTACAAATTGCAACAGGTTCGATGTCAAGGAGTGCAGAACCTGACGCAGACGGCAACGAAAGTGCTGCCGACCCAAACTTTGGAGGGCAAGATGTTCAGCGACAACGGCTACACACTGGAATTGGCAACGTCGGAGGCGGCCGTCGGCAACCATGTCCCCTTGCAGTTCCGGATCCTGGATCCGGTTGGAACTCCGTTGATCCGGTACACCGACACCCACGACAAGCAGTTGCATCTGATCGTGGTCGGTCTGGACCTGACCGGATTCCAGCACGTGCATCCCGAATTGGACGAGAACGGAAACTGGCATGTGTCAGTCGATTTCGATCATGCGGGAGACTATCGAGTATTCGCTGATTTCACTCCGGACGGTGGTGACGGAATCACGCTCAGTGCGGATGTGCGCGTCGCCGGGTCCTATGATCCTCGGCCGTTGCCCGCCGCTGCTGCCGCCACGACGGTCGACGGCTATACCGTCTCCCTCGAAGGCGCGGCCCATGCCGGCCAGACATCGAAGCTCACGCTCTCGGTCAGTCGTGACGGAATCCCGGTCACAGACTTGCAGCCCTACCTTGCTGCGTACGGGCATCTGGTCGCGTTGCGTGCCTCCGACCTCGCCTATCTCCATGTCCATCCGGACGGCTACCCCGGTGACGGTGTCACGCCGGCCGGACCGGCTATCACCTTCTACGCCAACATGCCGAGCGCTGAGGACTACCGGTTATTCCTGGACTTCAAACATGGCGAAGTGGTACGTACGGCGGAATTCACGCTGACGGCCGACAATGCGACCACGCCTGGGGTCGAACACTCGAGCCACTCGCACCACGGGCACTGAAACCGAATGCGTTTCGCAGCAACGGGAAAACGGGCATGGGCAATCGCCATGCATCCATCTGTTCGTGCAGTAGCGAAATGCGTGGCGATGTGCGCAGTGATTGCTCTGCAAGACAACGGAAGTCGAAGAGTCGCCGCACATCGCCCCGGTAACGAGAATTGTTGCGAAGTCACGCGTTGACGAACAGGAGGACATCGAATGTCGGAAGCGACAGAAGTGGGCAGTGCGCCAAGCAGTGCTCCAAACAGTGCCCAAGGCAGTGATGCGACCGGCGATGCATGCTGCACGAGTGATTCGCACGGCTACATCACCGCCAAGGGCGACTACCTGGCGCGTCTGCGTCGCATAGAAGGTCAAGCTCGCGGCCTGCAGCGCATGGTCGACGAGGACAAGTACTGTATCGACATCCTGACGCAGGTGTCGGCGATGACCAAAGGCCTCCAGGCGGTGGCCATGGGCCTGCTCGAGGACCACATCGGCCACTGCGTCGTCAAAGCCGCTGTTGCCGGTGGGCCCGAGGCGGACGCGAAGATCAAAGAAGCGAACGACGCGATTGCGCGATTGGTCCGCTCATAGAATTGTGATGAACATTGATACCTTGGTGCGCATGTTCAGTATCGAGATCCGTCGTACATTCGCTGTGAGGCAGGGGCTTCCGGCACCGGTGCGGGACGCGAAGAACTTGCCGCCGCTGATGCCTGCCGACGGATTTCGCGTGACGATGCGAGTGGCGTTCTCGTTCGAGGACGACCAACTCGGAGAACGTGGATGGTTTGTCGACACGGACGCTCTGGACGAGTCCGTCGATCGATGTGCCGAGCAATTGGCGAGCGGTGCCTGGCCGGAGATTTTCGATTTCCGTCCGTCATTCGAGAATGTCGCGAAGTGGGCTTTCAGTGAACTTGCGTCCAGCATTCCTCAGCTGACCTACGTCGAACTCGACAACGAGACGATCGGTGTGGCAACAAGATACGTCAGATCACACTGATCTGACGTATCTCGTTGACGCACCGCGTTCGGTCGACCGGCCTACTGGTAGAGGCGCAACGCAGAACCGATGAAGGTCTTACCGAATGCGAGTCCGGCCTTGTTGAAGTAGAAGCTCAAGACCGTATCTGCAAACGGGACTGCGGACACCGTTTTGGTGATCTGTGACTCGGCGTCCGCCCACTCCGCGCACGCTGCTTCGCCGGTCAAGCCGGATGCCTTGGCAACGGCTGCTTCGTAGGCGGGGTTGTTGATCGAAGAGAAGTTCTTACCTGCTGCCGGAGCAGGACCGGAGAAGAACGGGACGAACCCGCTGGGAACCGAATTGTTGATCTGGATCCACGCGATGTCCCACTGGTTGTTGTCCTTGCCACTGAGCATGACGTCGACAACCTTGGTCTGGTCGGCTCCTGTCACCTCGACGGTCGCACCGAGGTCGGACCATGCCGACTGGGTGAGCTCGGCTGCCGCGCTGCGCGCATCTTCGCCGGCAGCGTAGAAGAGGCGGAGGGTCAGCGGCTTTCCGTCCTTGCTTCGTTTGCCGTCGGAGCCGGCGGTCCAACCTGCAGCGTCCAGTGTTGCCTTTGCTGCGCTGAGGTCGAAGTCCGGAATGTTGCCTGCGACAGAGTCGTACACACAGGCTCGGGGCTCGACGGAGACAAGACTTGTTGCACGGGTGCCCTGGCCGCCGGTGATGACTTCAGCGAGATCGTCGAGATTGACAGCCTGGACGAGAGCTTTTCGAACGGCGGGATCACTGGTCGGATTGTCCGCAATCTGATTGAAGTACATCTGACCGGCGGGAAGTGGGCGCTGGACCGAGTCGAAATTGGCGGCATCGATGCGATCCTTGTCCGGACCGGCGATCGGAGATGCGCTCAGTTCGCCTGAGAGAAGCTGGTTTGCTGCGGTGCTGACATTGGGTGCCATGACAGCAATGACTGTCTTGGGGACACCCGGTGTGTCGGAGGTGGTGTCGTCGGGCCCCCAGCTGTAACCGTCACGACGCTCGAACGTGTAGTGGTCATTGGCCGAGACTTCGGTGACTTCGAACATGCCGGAGCCCAGCGACTTGTTGTTCGAGGCGGTCGGATCTTCGAGTCCGGCATCGCACATGATCGGGAGGCGACTGATGGTGAGGAGGAGGAACGGGGTCGGCGCCGGAGTGGTTACCGTGATGGTGCGGGTGGCGAGATCGGCAGTGGCCGAAGCGCCGATGGGAACTGTGGTGCCGCGTTGTTGTGAACCCTTGGCTGGATCGGCTACGAAGTTGATGTTGTTCGCGACGGTCTGTGCAGTCAGCGTCGACCCGTCGGTACAGGTCACGCCTTCACGAATGGTGAAGGACGCGGAGGTCGGCGTTTCTTCCCACTTCTCGGCCAACCATGGTTTGAATTCACTGGTTTCAGGATCCTGGTAGACCAGGGAGTCGTACGCCAGCTTCGAAATTTCCGCGGTTGCCGCAGAGCCGGACATGATCGGGTTGAGTGCACCCGGATCGCCTTGCAACGCGTACCGGAAGGTTCCGTCAGTCAGAGGCTCACCGCCGCCGGAGCCCGAGGACGTGCCTCCCGAGCTGCAAGCCGACAATACGAGCGCGAGCCCCGCGGTCGCGGCAAGCGTCGAATAGGAGCGGTGTTTCATTGTGCCTCCGTGAAGGAGCCGGGGCCCGGGAGTGAATCGTGAGGGCGCAGTCGAGTGTGACCGCTAAATCTTGGCGTAGGACGTGACGGGCATCTCGGTCGATCCTCACGAAAATCGGGCGGATTTTTGTTCGATTTCACGAAGGTTGGAGTTCTGGTTCAGTTCACGGGGAGTCGAGGTCACTTCGTCGTGGCCACCCGGTCTCCGTGAGCACGGTTGCTGGAACTGACCTCAACGGGGAGGTGGGGCCGAGACCGTGGAGGTCTGCGTCGTCGTCGATTTCGGACCAGAATTCGTCCGCCGAAACATCAAGGCCGAGAACGATCCACGGCGGTCCGGCTTCTTGGAACGCGTACGAGACGGTTCCGGTACGCGGAATTGTCGTATCGAACAGTCGGTCTCCGACGGGATAGCCCTGCTGCTCGCCGACCAAAGTCAAGGTAGTCGGTTCGAAGGATGCATCGCGCAGAATCTTCTCGACTGCGCGGTCGAAGCTCTGCTGGACGCTGAACTCTTCGTCCGAGTTCGAACCGGTGAACTCGGGGAAATGCGCACAACACAAAACGTATGGGCCTGCTGAGTTGCAGTAGAGACGAAACACGGGAAATCCACCGGCCACGACGTGACGTTAGCAGGGCGTCGAAATGGAGAAGTTGCTGTTTCAGCAAAGATGGTTGCGTGAGTTGTGGAAGGTCGTTCATCCTGGGTGCATGAGCAACGAACACCACAATCACCACGAAAACTCCGATACCACTGAGAATCCGTACGCCAAGGCGGACGCACAGTTCTGGAACTCGCTGTACGAGGAACGCCCCGCACGCTGGAGCGGAAATCCCAACCCACAGTTGATTGCCGAAGCCTCCGACCTGGAACCGGGCACGGCACTCGACGTCGGTTGCGGCGAAGGTGCCGACGCTTTGTGGTTGGCGCGTCGCGGGTGGAAGGTCACCGGCACCGACATCTCGTCGGTTGCGCTCGGCCGCGCCCAGGCTCACGTCGAGGGCGAAGGCGTCGACATCGAATGGCTGGAAGCCGACCTGACGAAGTGGGATCCGCAGGGGCGCTCGTTCGATCTGGTGTCCGCGCAGTTCTTCCACATGCTCGAACCCGCGCGCGGGGAATTGTTCCGTGCTCTCGGAGATCTGGTCGCGCCCGGCGGGCATTTGCTGATCGTGGGCCACTCACCTCACGAGTCGCCGACCGAGCACCATCGGGCCATGCTCCATACACCCGAATACGTGGAGTCGCTGTTCACCGATGGTTGGAAGGTGTTGGTCTCGGAGTCGCGGGAACGTGATCTTCCCGCGAACCCCGAGATGCATCACACGACGGATACCGTTGTGCTGCTTCAGCGATTGAGTGCGAGCACCGACAGCAACTCGTAAGCGACGTGGGCGGCTGCGATACCGGTGATCTCGGCGTGGTCGTACGCCGGCGCTACCTCGACGATGTCGGCGCCGACCACGTTGAGTCCCACCAACCCACGCAGTGTGTTCAACAATTCGCGAGAGGTCATGCCGCCCGCTTCGGGTGTTCCGGTGCCCGGAGCGTGGGCGGGATCGAGTACGTCGATGTCGACGGAGACGTACACCGGGCCACCGTCGAGGCGCTTACGCATGCGCTCGACGATGCTGGCGACACCGTCGACCTCGTAGTCGTCACTGCGGATCACCTGGAAGCCGAGGACGCGGTCGTCTTCGAGGTCTTTCTCGCTGTAGAGCGGTCCACGGATGCCGATGTGCTGCGAACGCTCCATGTCGATCAGGCCCTCTTCGCTGGCGCGGCGGAAGGGGGTGCCGTGGGTGAAAGGCTGACCGAAGTAGGTGTCCCAGGTGTCGAGATGAGCGTCGAAGTGCAGGACGGCGATCGGGCCGTGATCGCGGGCCAGTGAACGCAGGATCGGCAGTGCGATGGTGTGATCGCCGCCGAGCGTGAGCACGGAGGAACCGTCGGCGCGCAGGTCGGTGACGGCGGACTGAACCGTCGTGAGAGCTTCCTGGATGTCGAAGGGGTTGACGCCGATGTCGCCGAAATCGGCTACCTGCTGGTTGGCGAAGGGCGAGACCTTCAGCGCTGGGTTGTACGGACGCAGCAGCTTCGACGCAGCGCGGATGTGCCCCGGACCGAACCGGGCACCGGGGCGGTAGCTGACACCCGAATCGAAGGGGATGCCGAGGATTGTCACGTCGGCGCGCGAGACCTCGTCCAGGCGCGGGAGACGCGCAAAGGTGGTCGGCTCGGCGTAGCGGGGGACGCGCGTGGCGTCGACGGGTCCGATGAACGATCCGGGGTTGTTGGTAGCCATGTGCAGAGGTCCCTGCTCTCGATTCGGCGCACACCGGGCGCCCTTCAGTGATGTAGCTCTCTGAGCAAGTATGGTTTCTTCAAGAGGCTCGGTTGTCAACCCCTGTTTCCTGAAAGGGACACGGCGGTCGTGAAGGAGTGGGTTCAGTGGCCAAGGCGAAGGAAGCGGTCGAGCCGGTCGGACCGCGCATCGGGGCGAGGCTCAAGGCGGCACGTCAATCGAAGCGGTTGACCCTCGACGACCTGGCCGAGGCCTGTGGTGTGACCAAGGGGTATCTCTCGAAACTCGAGCGCGATCACGTCAACGCGTCGGTGGCGACCCTGATCAAGGTGTGCGCGGTGCTCGAGATCCCTGTCGGATCCCTGTTCGAGAATGCGTCCGCCGGTGAAGTAGTCCGCGCCGACGCCATGCCGCAAATCAGCTTCGGTGGCGAAAAGATGACGGAGTACCTGCTCACGCCTACCAACGAGCGTCGAATCCAGGTGCTGCTCGGCGAGCTGGAACCAGGCGGCGGAAGTGGTCGGGAGTTCTACAGTCTGCCGATCGACGTGAACTTCGTGCACGTGCTCGAGGGCGGCTTGCGGGTCTCGTTCGAGGGCGGTCGGACGGATCCGAACGGTGAGGCCGTCGATGCCGAAGACGTCGTACTTGCGGCGGGCGATTCCTTCACATTCACGCCGACGCACAACCATAGTTTTCAGGCCGAAGGCTCGGTTCTGGCGAAGGTTCTGTGGGTCTTGAATCCGGCATTGCCGGAAGGGCCCCGCGCGTCGTCTTCGTGAGACTCGAATCCGTGAATGTTGATTCTTAGGAAACAAGAGTTGACATGATTGGCGGCACCCGTCACGCTGGTAGTTGTCCCCGTCACATACACCGTCGAAAATTGGCGTCACGGAACTCCTGAAGGAGCGCACCATGCATGTCGATTCAGTTCGAGTTGGCCTGTTCCAAGGTCCGCTCACCACCCCGGACACCTTTGCGTCGGTGGAGTTCAACCTCGCTGCAATCGACACTGCTGCCCGCGAGGCTGCAGCATCCGGTGCGAAGATCCTGCTGACGCCGGAGATGTCCGCAACCGGCTACGACATCGGCGAACTGGTGTCGCTACGCGCGGAACCGGCCGACGGCCCCATCTTCGATTCCGTCGCCGCGATTGCTCGAAGCGCCGGCATCGCAGTCGTCTACGGCTACCCCGAACTCGACGGGGGAGATGTCTACAACAGTGTGCAGGTGGTGGACCGCGATGGCTCTTCGCTTGCGCACTACCGCAAGACACACCTGTTCGGCACGCTCGACCGCGAACATTTCCGGCCAGGTGAGACCCTGGTGGTCGGGTTCGATTTCGAGGGCATCCGCTGCGGATTGTTGATCTGCTACGACGTGGAATTTCCGGAAGCGGTTCGGGCCCATGCCGACTCCGGTACCGAATGGCTCATCGTGCCGACAGGGTTGATGACTCCGTACGAACACATTGCGCAGCAAGTGGTTCCGGCCCGCGCATACGAGAGTCAGATGTTTGTCACCTACGTCAATCGTTGCGGCGCCGAAACCGAGCTGACCTACTGCGGTCTCTCGTGCGCCATCGCGCCCGACGGTGCCGAGTTGGCGAGGGCCGGCGGCGACCAGGAATTGCTCTTCGCGGACATCGCCGCCGCCACCGTCGCGCAATCGCGCACTCTCAATACACATCTCGACGATCGACGCCTCGATCTGTATCCAGACCTTCCTGTCACGACTGTCTCCAAGGAGAACCGTAGATGACCATCCCAGTAGCTCCGGACAGTTCCTCGGAACCCGGCAAGCAGCCGCCCCTCACGATGTTCGGACCGGATTTTCCGTTCCCGTACGACGACTACGTTTCCAGTCCGGCGGGACTCGGCTCGGTGCCCGACCTGGCACTGGGTACCGAGGTTGCCGTGATCGGTGGCGGACTCTCCGGCATGATCGCGGCCTACGAGTTGCTCAAGATCGGTCTCAAACCGATTGTCTACGAAGCCGATCAGATCGGCGGCCGGATGCGGTCGGTCGAGTTCGACGGGCACCCCGGGGTTGTCGCCGAGATGGGCGCAATGCGTTTCCCACCGTCGTCGACGACGTTGTTCCATTACCTGAACGAACTGGGTCTGCAGACCGAAGAGTTCCCCAATCCCCTTGCCGAGGTCACACCGAGCACGGTCATCGATCTCAAGGGTGAGAGCCACTACGCGCACACTCTCGAGGATCTGCCGCCGATCTACACCGAGGTGGCGCAGGCCTGGCAGCGCACTCTCGAAGAGCATGCCGATCTGATTCCGTTGCAGCAGGCCATTCGTGACCGCGACACCGCAGAAATCAAGCGGATCTGGAACGACCTCGTGGTGCGCTACGACGACCAGACGTTCTACGGATTCCTCGCCGCGTCGAAGCACTTCAAGTCCTTCCACATGCGGGAAGTGTTCGGACAGGTCGGATTCGGTACGGGCGGTTGGGATACCGACTACCCCAATTCGATCCTCGAAATCCTTCGTGTGGTCATCACGGCCGCCGACGACGACCACCGCGGCATCGTCGGTGGATCGCAGCAGCTGCCGATGCGGTTGTGGAACCGCGCCCCGGCGCAGATGGCGCATTGGCCTGCCGGTACGACGGTCGCTTCGCTCAACGACGGCAAGACCCGTCCCCGCGTCACCGAACTCCGCCGTACCGAGCCCGGCAACATCACGGTCACCGACTCCGACGGGTTCATTCGTACCTATGCGAGTGCCGTTGTGACAGTGCAGAGTTGGATGCTGCTCAACAACATCAGGTGTGACGACGACCTGTTCCCGATCGACCACTGGACTGCGATCGAGCGGACTCACTACATGGGTTCGACCAAGGTGTTCGTGCTCGTCGACCGCCCGTTCTGGAAGGACAAGGATCCCGAGACCGGGCGTGATTCGGTGTCGATGACATTGACCGACCGCATGAGTCGCGGCACATACCTGCTCGATCAAGGTGAGGGCAAGCCCGGCCTGATCTGCTTGTCGTACACCTGGTCGGACGACTCGCTCAAGCTGCTGGCGCTCGACGCCACCGAGCGCATGAACATCATGCTGCGCTCTCTCGAAGAGATCTACCCGGGCGTGGACTTCCGCCGCCACATCATCTCGAGCCCGGTGACGCTGTCGTGGGAGACCGAGCGCGACTTCATGGGTGCGTTCAAGGCGAATCTTCCGGGGCACTACCGCTACCAGGAACGCCTGTTCTCGCACTTCGTGCAGAATGATCTCGAACCGCGTCATCGGGGAATCTTCCTCGCCGGTGACGACGTGTCGTGGACCGCCGGCTGGGCCGAGGGCGCGATCCAGACCGCGATCAACGCGGTGTGGGGTGTCGTCAACCATCTCGGCGGCGCTGCGCCTACCGAGAACCCCGGACCCGGCGACGTGTTCGAGGAGCTCGCTCCGATCAGGTTGGGCGACTGAGCTCACCGCAACTGCCGAAATGTCGTGCCCGATGGGGGTTGGTACTCCTATCGGGCACGACCTCTTTCCGGTGATCCACGCAACACTGGAAAGTGTTCGGATCCAATAATTTCCAGGAGGGTGTTCAATGGCGAGCACATCATCGGCGACCAAGACCGCAGCTGCAGAATCGAGACCGGCAGGCGGTGATCGATCCGGTGACCCGGCGCTCGAACTGGTCGCCGAATTGGCCGCAGCGGGCCAGCGACTCGTCTTCCGTCAGGGTGACAACCTGAACAGTGACGATCTGACCTGCGTGGTGCTGTGGCCGTCCGGAGAGCCCTCCCTCTCCGATCTGTGCGAGAACTTCGAGTCTCTCGGACTCCGAGTTTCGACGCACCGCCCGCTTCCGACCGTTCTGGGTTCTGCGCATTACTTCACCTTCGAGCCGAGCACCTTCGACGGCGGTGCGCTGGAGAAGATGGCGGACGCCTTCGAAGCCGTCATCGCCGGACAGACCCGGATGGATGCGTTCTCCAGTCTGATCGGACGAGCAGACATCACCTGGCGCGATGCAGAGTTGCTGCGCGCTGCGTGCCGTTTCCTCGCTCAGGCTCGTATCGGTTTGTCCGAGAGCTACATCGTCGGAGTGTTGGCAGCGAAGCCACTCTTCGTACGGCAGGCAATCGAACTTTTCACCGCGCGTTTCGACCCCGCCGTGGCGGGTGTGCGTGAGACAGCTGTGGCTACCGCAACGGCAGCTATCGACGAATCAGTCGACGGTGCAGACACTCTCGACGAGGATCGCGTCTTGCGCGGCGTTCGTTCGTTCCTGCAGGCGACTCTGCGCACCAACTGGTACCTGCGCGGTGAGAGCGGCGAACCGCTGCCGTACGCGTCGTTCAAGATCGACTCGCAGTTGCTCTCCACTCCGCAGAAGACCGTTCCCTTCCGCGAGATCTACGTCAGCGCACCCAATGTCGAAGGCGTGCATCTGCGTAGTTCCTCCGTCGCCCGTGGTGGCCTGCGTTGGTCGGATCGATACGAGGACTTCCGCACCGAGGCTCTGAGTCTCATGAAGACCCAGAGCGTGAAGAATTCGCCGATCGTTCCTTCGGGAGCCAAGGGCGCGTTCGTGGTTCGGGGCACGTCGTCACCAACCCCCGCGCAGGTGCAGGAGTCGTACAGCACCTTCATTCGCGGCTTGCTGGACGTGGTGGACAACATCGTCGACGGCGCTGCGGTACACCCGGCAGAAGTAATCGAGTACGACGGTGAAGACTCCTATCTCGTCGTGGCAGCAGACAAGGGGACAGCGCGGTTCTCCGACGTCGCGAACGGCATCGCCGTCGAGCGTGGTTTCTGGCTCGGCGACGCTTTTGCTTCCGGCGGTTCGGCCGGCTACGACCACAAGGCGATGGGCATCACCGCTCGCGGCGCCTGGGTAGCGGTTCGACGGCACTTCGCCGAGCGCGACCTCGATGTCGACACCGATCCGTTCACCGTCGCGGGTATCGGGGACATGTCCGGCGACGTGTTCGGCAACGGAATGTTGCTCTCGCACAAGATCCGTCTGGTCGCGGCATTCGATCACCGCCACATCTTCATCGACCCGAACCCCGACACCGAGACGACGTTTGCCGAACGCGCTCGCCTCTTCACCGTGCCGCGCTCGTCCTGGGACGACTTCGATCGCACCGTGATGTCGCCTGGTGGTGGCGTCTGGCCGCGGAGCGCGAAGTCGATCCGCCTTCCGCTCGAGGCGCGTGCGGCCCTCGGAATCATCGAGGAGAAGCTGACCCCGCAGGAACTGATCCGAGCGATCCTGTGTGCTCCGGTGGACCTGTTGTGGAACGGCGGCGTCGGTACCTACGTGAAAGCGTCGACCGAAAGCAACGTCGACGCGGCCGATCCGTCCAACGACGCAGTTCGCGTCAGCGCTGACGAGTTGCGTGCGACGGTGGTCGGTGAGGGCGGCAACCTCGGCTTCACCCAGCGTGCCCGCATCGAATATGCCGCTGGCGGTGGCCGAATCAACGCCGACTTCATCGACAACGCGGCCGGCGTGGCTACCTCGGACCGTGAGGTCAACATCAAGATCGCACTCGCAGCGTTGGACTCGACCTCGCGCAATGAACTACTCGCGGCGGCCCAGGACGAGGTGGCCGCATCGGTGCTCGAAGCCAGTGAAGATCAGACCCTCGCGATCAGCCTGGCCGAGCACCGCGCACCGGCCCTGCTCGATCAGCACGAGCGGTTGATCGAGAACCTCGTCTCGGCGGGCGCCATGAAGCGACTGGAAGAATCTCTGCCCGACGCCAAGGCGCTGGCGGTCAGGGCGCGTGCCGGGCAGGGTCTCCTGCGGCCGGAACTTGCTGTGCTGGTGGCGCAGTCGAAGAACGTACTGACTGCGGAACTGGGCGCATCGACGGTCCCGGACAATCAGATCTTCGCCGATCGTCTCCCGCAGTACTTCCCGCTCTCCGTCGTCGAGGCCGCACCGGACGCAGTCCGCGCACATCGGTTGGGCCGCGACATCATCATCACCTCGGTGGTCGACGAACTGGTCAACCGCGTCGGCCCCGGCGTGTTGTTCCGGCTCGAGGAACACCTCGGAGTTCGCAGTCCGGAAGCGGCTCTGGCCTACGCCGTAGTCAGCGAAGTGCTTGGAACGGAGGACCTTCGACGTGAAATCCTGAACTCCGATCTCAGTGCCACCGAACAGCTGAAGGCTCTCGATCGCTTGCAGCAGCTGTTGGAATCCGAAATGAGCTGGGTGTTGCGCCGCCCGGGTGCTGCCGGCCGGTTCACCGTGAACCCGCGCGCCGACATCGATCGGTGGGCAGCCCCGGTGCGGGAACTCACCGACGGTTTGTCGGCAAGCGAGCGCATCGAGGCGTCTTTCGGAGCGCTCGCCCTGGCAGACATTGCACTGCAGGAAAATACGACGGCCGCGGCCGCAGCCGCGATCTATCGGGAACTCTCCGACGCTCTCGACCTGGGCGATGTTCTCGGCGGCGTCGACGTCGCCGTCGGTGCCTCGCATTGGGAGGTCATGGGCAGCGCTGCCGTCCACGCCAGGTTGACGGCGCGTTTCGCAGACCTCGTGTCCGGAGCGCTCGGAGAAGGTATTCCGGAGGTCGTCGAGCTGTGGACCGCCGCCAATCCGCAAGCGGTGCGCCGGTTCACGGCTTTGATGTCGAGTGTGAGCCGCAGTGGAGCGCTGGACACCGCCCGTCTCTGCACGGTCGACGCCGAACTCGAACTACTCGTTCGCGGTGCGTCCAGTTTCGCTTCGGTACACGCCGCGGAGGGTTCAGCGGCCCTCCCAGGCGAGTAGCGATAGCAGCAGTTCGGCTCTGACCCTGGCCTGCCCGAGGTCGCATTGCAGCAGTTCCTCGATGCGTGCGATGCGACCTCGGAGGGTGTGCCGATGAACACCGAGTTCGGCTGCAGCCGACTCCCATTGGCCGTTTGCCTCGAGATAGGCGCGCAAAGACGCGGCCAGTGCGGTTCCGTGTGCCTGGTCGTGTTCCGTCAGCACCGGGATGGTGTCCGCAGCCATGGCGATCAATGCCTCACGGGCAGACTCGGATGCCAGAATCGTCGAACCACTCAGAGCGTCGAACTCGAGAATACGCGCCGTAGCCGTCGTGAGGTTGGCCGCGGCGCGGGCCTGGACGAGTGCGCGGGGTGCGTCGAGAAGACGGTGAGGGGTGCTGATTCCGGCACGCACGGCTTTCGCTTCGGTGGGGGAGAGCTGCGCCAGTAGTGTTTTGGCGGTGTCGATTGTGTCGGTTCCGCGGAGGAGGACGGTCAGCGAACCGTCCTCGGATTGCGCGAACAACGGCCGGCCTGCTCGCGCGAGAGCGTTGTCGAGTTCGCGAAGAACTGGGCCGAGTCCGGATCCGCGAACGTGGACGACACGAATGTTGCCGTGCGTGTCGCTTGCCTCGTCCAAATACGACGGCACACTGTCTTCGGGGATTCGGCCGTCGAGTAAGAGCCCGAAAGCCGTGGCGTTGAGTCGAGTTCGCTCGGCCCGTAGTCGAACCGGTTTCTCGAGTTCGAGAGTGAGCAGCGAGACCGCATGCCCGAGCAACACTCTGTCGATATTGCTCAGGGGCCCGGCGCCCGCCATGGCGAGGTAGCCGTGCCAACTGTCGGTGACGCCGACGGGGGACAGTGTCAGCGTCCGTTCGGGTGTGCTCTGCGAGATCGACGCCGGAGCGTTGGGATCGCGGGTGGTCGCCGCGACCGCGCGAACCTCGGTGATCAACGACTTCTGGTTTGCCGGATGCACCGCGGTGATCCGATCTCCGACAAACGCCACCGAAGTTTTTGTGGCCGTGGCCAGTTCGCGCACGATGGCAGACACGCCACCGCGCAGTGCAACGCGGGTGATGCGCGTCTGTACTTCTGCCGCGCGGAGTACCGATTCGTACTCCTGCTGGCTCAGACGGGTCATCACCGCGCGCGTGACTGCCGCGAACGGGGTCGTGAACGGCACTTCCAGCAGGGGGAGTCCGCGGCTGCGGGCGGCGGCAATCAGGTCTGTGGGCACACTCTCGTGGGAAAGGCCGGTCCCGAAACCCAGAGCCGATACTTCTGCGGCGGCCAGACGGTCGATGTACTCGCTGTAGTCGGTGGCGTCCGCGCCCACCAGTGCCAGCCCGGTGGTGAGCACCAATTCGCCGCCGGAAAGCCACGGGGTGGGGTCCGTCAGCTCTGTGGCCTGCGCAAACGTGACGGGGTGGGTGGCAGCTGCTCGGTCGGTGAGCAGAGCCAACGAGAGGTGTTTCTGGCGCAAGAGCCACGAGATCGGAACCGTCACCTGATCAAGGCTAGCTGTCGTTGCCGATATGGAGTAGCCCTGGAGCTCCGGGTATCCATTTCGGCAGTGCTTGCGATGCTTCGCGCGTCGCATACTCGAATGCAATACACAACCGAGAGGGTGGTCACATGAGTGCAATCGAATACCGGCTTCCGCAGGAGCGTCGCATCGTCACGGAGTTCCCGGGCCCGCGCTCGGCTGCGCTCGCCGAACGCCGTAAGAAGGTCGTCGGCGCCGGCGTCGCATCCACCCTCCCGGTCTACGTCGCCGACGCAGACGGCGGAGTCATCGTCGACGTCGACGGCAACTCGCTGATCGACCTCGGTGCCGGTATCGCGGTGACCAGCGTCGGCGCCTCCAACCCGGCCGTCGTGTCCGCAGTTCAGGATCAGGTCGCGCACTTCACCCACACCTGTTTCATGGTCGCTCCGTACGAGGGCTACGTCGAGGTCGCCGAGCGTCTCGCCGAACTCACCCCCGGTGACCACGAGAAGCGTTCCGTGCTGTTCAACTCCGGCGCAGAAGCTGTCGAGAACGCAGTCAAGATCGCCCGTCACGCAACCGGTCGCGACGCAGTCGTCGTCTTCGACCACGCGTACCACGGCCGCACCAACCTCACGATGGCACTGACCTCGAAGTCCATGCCGTACAAGAGCGGCTTCGGTCCGTTCGCCCCCGAGGTCTACCGCGTCCCGATGTCCTACCCGTACCGCGAGGGCCTCAATGTCGACGGCTCCAAGATCACCGGTGAGCAGGCCGCACAGCGCGCCATCACGATGATCGAGAAGCAGGTCGGCGCTGCCAACACGGCCGCCATCCTCATCGAGCCCATTCAGGGTGAGGGTGGATTCATCGTTCCCGCAGAAGGATTCCTCCCGACGCTCGTCGCGTGGGCCAAGGAGAACGGCGTCGTCTTCATCGCCGACGAGGTTCAGGCAGGCTTCGCTCGTACCGGCGCCTGGTTCGCCAGCGATCACGAGGGCATCGTGCCCGACCTGGTCACGCTCGCCAAGGGCATCGCAGGCGGCATGCCGCTCGCCGCTGTCACGGGCCGCGCCGAGCTCATCGACGCTGTCCACCCCGGCGGCCTCGGTGGCACCTACGGCGGTAACCCCGTCGCCTGCGCCGCTGCATTGGCGTCCATCGACCAGATGCGTGAGCTCGACCTCTGTGGCCGCGCACGCACCATCGAGTCGACCGTCGTCGGCCGAATGAACGCACTGGCAAAGGAACTCGACGTCATCGGCGACGTTCGCGGTCGCGGCGCCATGCTCGCCATCGAGCTGGTCAAGCCCGGTGGGCAGGAGCCGGACGCCGACATCACCAAGAAGATCGCCGCCGAATGCCTCGCTGCCGGCGTCGTGATCCTCACCTGCGGTACCTACGGCAACGTCATCCGTCTGCTCCCGCCGCTGGTCATCTCCGAAGAGCTGCTCGACGACGCGTTGACCGTCCTCGAGACCGCCATCCGCACTGCAGCACAGGGGAACTGACATGTCCAACGTCTCGGATCTTCTCGACTCGGTACCCAAGGGTCTCTGGCTCGGCGGCAAGCTCGTCCCGGCCGAGAAGACCTTTGCGGTCTACAACCCGGCAACGGGTGAGGAACTCGCCCAGGTAGCCGACGCCACCGCTGCCGACGGTATCCGTGCGCTCGACCTCGCCGCTGCGGCGCAGGAAGACTGGGCGGCCACTCCGGCACGTGTACGCGGCGAGATTCTGCGCACCGCCTTCGAATTGCTGCACGCCCGCGCCGAGGACTTCGCGCTGATGATGACCCTGGAAATGGGTAAGTCGTTGGCAGAGAGCCGCGGTGAGGTCAACTACGGCGGCGAATTCCTGCGCTGGTTCAGCGAGGAAGCAGTACGCATCGGCGGACGTTTCACGCAGGCTCCGGCCGGCAACGGTCGCATCCTGGTCACCAAGGAAGCCGTCGGACCGGTCCTCGCGATCACCCCGTGGAACTTCCCGCTCGCCATGGGCACACGCAAGATCGGACCGGCGCTGGCTGCCGGTTGCACCATCATCGTCAAGCCCGCCGAGGACACGCCGCTGACCATGCAGCTCCTCGGTCAGGTGTTCGCCGATGCCGGTCTGCCCGACGGTGTGCTCTCGATCCTCCCGACGTCCGACGCGGCCTCCATCAGTGGACCGCTGATGGAAGATGCGCGTCTGCGCAAGGTCACCTTCACCGGCTCCACTGGCGTCGGAAAGTTGTTGGTGCGCAATGCTGCTGACAAGCTGCTCCGCACGTCGATGGAACTCGGTGGCAATGCACCGTTCATCGTCTTCGACGACGCGGACATCGACGCAGCTGTCGACGGCGCAATGCTCGCGAAGATGCGTAACGGCGGCGAGGCCTGCACCGCGGCCAACCGCATCTACGTCGCCAACTCGGTGCGCGAAGAGTTCACCGACAAGTTCACCGCCAAGGTTGCGGCCTTGAAGGTGGGCGCCGGTGACGCCGAGGGCACCAACATCGGACCGCTGATCAACACCAAGCAGCTCGCAACCGTCACCGGACTCGTCGACGACGCCGTGTCCAAGGGTGCTCGCGTTCGCACCGGTGGATCGGCACCCGAAGGCCCCGGGTTCTTCTTCACCCCGACGGTCCTCGACCAGGTGCCCGCCGACGCGCGCCTGCTGAAGGAAGAGATCTTCGGACCCGTTGCGGCAGTGGTCGGTTTCGACACCGAAGACGAAGCGATCGCGGCTGCGAACAACACCGAGTACGGTCTCGTGGCGTACTTCTACACTCGCGACATCGACCGTGCGATGCGCGTCTCGGCCAAGCTGGACACCGGCATGGTGGGCGTCAATCGCGGCGCGATCTCCGATGCTGCCGCGCCGTTCGGTGGGGTGAAGGAATCGGGCTTCGGCCGTGAAGGCGGAACCGAGGGTATCGACGAGTATCTCGATACAAAGTACGTAGCGCTCTAACTTGCTGTGCGCCTTTATTAACCGCGGGCGGTTAATAAAGGCGCACAGTTGTCTATTGACCTAACGGAGTCGGGCGGTAGTACTTGCCCTCGTGGTAGAGCAGGGGCGCTGCAGCGGATTCGTCGTCTTCTTCGGCGTGAACCCGCGTGACGAGTCCGATGACCAGCGTGTGGTCGCCGACAGGGATCAGCTGGTCGACCTTGACGCGCATCCAGCTGGGGGTGCCGTGCAGCACCGGCTCCCCGGTGTCGAGCACTGCCCACAGTGACTCGTCTGCAAAACGCTGATCGGCACTACGCGCAAAGCGCTGGGCCAGATGCTGCTGATGTTCGCCGAGAAGGTGGATCACCAAGGACTCGGCTGCCTTGAGTGCATTGATGCTCGACGACGTCTCCGCGATGTTGAACGAGACGAGCGGCGGCTCGAGGGAGACGGACGAGAACGAGGTGGCGGTGAAACCCACCGGGCCGGTACCCGAATCGAGGGTCACGACGGTGACACCGGCGGGGTGGCGGCGAAGCGCAGCGCGGTAGTCACCGGCGCAGATGCCGGTGGACAACTCGGGCGTCGCTGCTACTTCGGGGACGTCGGGGGTGGTGTGGCTGGAAACGGCATTCGGCTTGTCAGACAACGGGAACTCTCCGGCTGGAACTCGAGGTGTGCGGTGTGGTCGAGGTGACTGCGCTCGGCATACACAGACAGGCGTCGGTGCGGCACAGATCTACGTGCCGTCGACGCCAGTGGTTGCCGGCCGGGGTCCTGGTTGCAGTGCACATGGTGCGTCCAACTATAGGTGGACGCACGTCTGAGTGGTTTCGGACCGGGTTGGCTGAAGTGCTTCAGTCCATGTCGACGGCGAGGCCGGCGGTGATTCGGAGGAGTTCGGAGTACGTCGTGCGAAAGACCGTGTTGGGGTGCCCGGCGGCTGCCCACAACTCGGGGTACTGCTCGAGGGCGGTATCGACGTACGTCGGCAGGTTGGTGGGATGCCCGAGCGGAGCGACCCCACCGATCGGCTGGCCCGTCGCGGACTTGGCCATCTCCAGCGGCGCCCGCGTGAGCTTACCTTCGAGGCGTTCGCCGGTGGCCTTCAGATTCACCTGATGCGCGCCGGAGACCAGCAGCAGGACCGGATCGTCGTCGAGAAGGAACACCAGTGACTTGGTGATCGCGCCTACCTCCACCCCGACGGCCGCCGCTGCCTCGGCCGCGGTGTGCGTGGCTTCGGGCTGCGTGACGATGACGCCGTGGTGACCCCGTGAGATCAGTGTTTCGGCGACGTGCGAGGCGTTGGGGTGGAGGAGGCTCGTCATGAGTTCAGACTAGGACTAGTCGGCGTTCGCCACAGCTGGAGTCGGCGTCGTGTCGGTGGACTTTCGGTTGCGACGGATCGTAAAGCCGAACAGCATGACCGCACCGATCAGTGCGTACAGGAAAAGCGTCAGAGCAGGCTGGCCGACGCCGACGTTGTTGAAGTAGACGATGCTCCGCACGCCTTCGGTGCCGGCGCCAGGTGTGATCCATCGGCCGATGGCGGCATAGAACGAGGGAATCACGTTGGAGCCGAATGCGCCTCCCGCACTGGGATTGCCGAGGATCACGAAGACGGCGATAGCCAGCGGGACTGCCAGAACGCCGATGGCAGCGCGCAATCCGAGTGTGAACATGGCGGTGCCGAACACCACGGCTGTTCCCAGGATCCACAGCGGGAACCAGTGGCCCGCGAAAGTTCCGAGTACGTGTGAGGTAATGAGGGCGCCGAGAGCTCCCGAGATGATCGAGTAGATCGCGATCACGCCCGTGTGTGCGCTTGCCTGGCGGAGAGTCTTCGGCGCACCGATGAACAGTCCGATGGCTGCCGCGAGGAGATAGCCGCCGACGACCCAGCCGACCGAGAGGTAGAAGCCCGAGAGGCCGCGGTTGTCGTGGGCTCCGACGGGGATCTCGTCGCGGACGACGAACTGTCGGTCCTGTGTCGCCTCGACCTTCGTGAACACCGCTTCGAGTGACGTCGCGATGGAGCTGCCGCCCGCGCTCGCGGTGATCAGGGTGTCCGGCCCGGCCGGGTTGATGACAAACGCGCCCTGGATCTCTCGGTCGTTGATCATGCGGCGAGCGGTCGCCGTGCTGTCGACCACCTGAGCGTCGAGCGGGCTGCCGTCGATGGCGTTGAGTTTGTCGGCGATCTGCTGATCCATGCCGTCGGGTGTGCCCTGATCGGCGATGACCGCGATTTCGATGTCTCGCGGAGTCGGCTGATGGAAGGCGGCGACGTAGCTGAGGATGAAGCCCATCTGCAGCAGGAGCACGCCGACGAACAACGCGGCCATCACCTTGGGTGCGCCGTACTTCACGAGCAGATTGTCGTGGTGGTGTTCGTCGTGGGTGGAGCTGCTGTCTGGTGCGGCGTGTGCCGGATGCGTAGTGGTCACGAAAGAGTCCTGATCTTGTCGAAAGTAAAGAGCTTGTCAATACCCGAGGTATTGAATACTCTAGGTATCGTGACTGAATCTCGTCAACCGGACTGGACGCCGGTAACCCGCCCCGGACGTGACGTGGTGCGGCAAAGACTGCTCGACGCTGCGGCGGAAGAGTTTGCGGAGCGCGGATTCAGTGCCGCACGTCTCACTGAAGTTGCTCGCCGAGCGGGCTTCACCAAGGGGGCTGTCTACTCCAACTTCGAGTCGAAACAAGATCTGTTCGCCGAACTGTTCGCGCAACGGTCTCTCGAACTGGCCGGCCGGGTGCTCGCCGAGATCGCCGGGATGAACCCGTCCGACGCGGCGGGCAAAGGTGGCGAGGCCATTGCCACGTGGATGGTCGACGACCCGGGGTGGTCGCTTCTCGTCCTCGAATTCGGAGTGCTCGCCGGGCGTGATCCGCAGATCGCTCAGGCGTACTTACGTGAGCGTCGCCACTTGCGCAGCCAACTCGTGGAGTTGATCGGCGAACGTGCCCGTGAATGGGGAGTGGACGATTCCTTTGACGTGCGGACAACCGCAATCTCGTTGATGGCGTTGATATCCGGGCTCGTTCTCGAACACTCCGTGGATCCGGAAGAGGTTGATCAGAGTGTCATGGGTGCCGCCGTGACGGCACTCTTCGCCGGCGCCGTCGCACGGGCAGGATTGTCCGCCGTCTGAGTTGCTCGGTTGACAGGCAACAGATTTGAGAACTACCCTCTGGGTGCAGTACCTCGTTAGGTGAGGCTTCTGCACGAACACAGGCCACTGATCTCACGACGTCGAGAGACGCCCAAGGTTAGGACAGATCTCCCCGGCTTAAGGGGTGATCCAAAGTGGCTTCCCGTTCTTGATCGGGACACGTCGTGCAGTGCCAAAACTCGGACGTGGAGGTGTTTTCGCAGCTTGATGCCGGTTTCTTCCGGCGAAGGCGAGAGTACGTCGATATTCGGTTCTCCTGGCGTGTGCTGTGCGCATGTACTTGTGTGGCGTCATCGGACGCCCCGAACTTTCAGGAGGTGACCATCGTGGACGACCCGCCGAGTCGATATTCGACCCATCCTTCTGTTCTTGCCGACGATGCTCACCCCGGTCTTTTGCTCTTCAGTCACTGACTCTTTGCATCCTCGGCTTCATCTGCGCGGCGTTGCCGCGACCGCTGACGACTTCCATTGTCGCTCAGCGCATTCTGCTGCCCTCATGCACTGGCATGGTCCGGCGTGTTCAGGCAGCCGAGGAGATTCGTCATGTCATTTTCCGTTCTCGCATTGCGGCCACGGCCCACGAGAAACATTGCACAACAAACACATTCAACAGTCCTGGCAAAGGAAAGCGCACAGGAATTGGTCGACTTCTCGGCCTCGGACACGCGCACCGTTCTCGCGGATCTGACCACGACGGCCAACGGCCTTCGTGACGATCAGATCGACGATCTTCGTCGGCAATACGGGCGCAACGATGTCCGCCACGACCGCCCGGCGCCGGCAATCGTGCAGTTCGCGGGAGCCTTCAAGAACCCGTTCATCCTGATCCTGGTATTCCTCGCCCTGATCATGGTCGGGACCGACGTGGTCTGGGCGGACCCCGAGGACGGTCCTTCCTACGAGGGCATCATCACTCTCGGGTTGATGATCTTTGTCAGTGTCTCACTGAGGTTCTGGCAGGAATACCGTTCGAGCCGCGCCGCCGAGGCGCTCAAGGCGATGGTTACGACGACCGTCGCGGCCACCCGCAAGATCAACAACACCGTGGTCACGGCTGAGATTCCGATCGAGCAGTTACTGCCGGGGGATGTAGTCCAGCTTGCCGCCGGCGACATGATCCCGGCCGATGTCCGCATCATCCGGGCCAAGGATCTACAGGTCAATCAGTCCATGCTCAGCGGTGAATCGATGCCGGCCGAGAAGTCGGCGGACCCGTCGTCGGGGATCGACGTCGATCGGCTGCTCGAAGCCGAGAACATCGGGTTCATGGGTACTTCCGTCGTGTCGGGCAGTGGCACCGCCGTCGCGGTACACACCGGCAAGCGGACCTACTTCGGTGCCATGACAGCACAATTGGCGTCCAAGCGGCCCGAAACCAGCTTCGACATCGGGGTGCGCAGCGTCAGCTATCTGCTGATCAAGTTCATGCTGATCATGGTTCCCGCGGTGTTCATCATCAACGGGCTGACCAAGGACTGGAGCCAAGCACTACTCTTCGGCGTCGCCACCGCCGTGGGGTTGACTCCGGAAATGTTGCCGCTCATCGTGACGGCGAACCTGGCCAAGGGTGCGCTCCACATGTCGCGCAAGAAGGTGATCGTCAAGCAGATCAACGCGATTCAGAACTTCGGTGCCATGGACGTTCTGTGCACGGACAAGACCGGAACTCTCACCGAGGACCGCATCGTTCTCGGTGAGCATCTCGATACTGCCGGACGTAAGTCCGAGGACGTATTGCGGCTAGCGGCGGTCAATTCCGTGAATCAGACCGGATTGCGCAGTCTTCTCGACGACGCGGTGATCGAGGCCGCCGGTCCCGAAGTGGTCGAGGAGATCTCGCGTCGGCACGGGTTGGTGGACGAGATTCCCTTCGACTTCAAGCGCCGTCGACTCTCCGTGGTGGTCGACCACGGAGACGCCGATCTGATCGTAACCAAAGGTGCAGTGGAAGAGCTCCTTTCGGTCTGTGAATCGGTGGAACTGGACGGGGTGACCCACCAATTGACACCGGGATGGCTGGCCCGAGTCGACCGTCTGGTCGCGGAGCTGAACGGTCAAGGCAAGCGAGTGCTTGCGGTGGCAACCAAGACAGTCGTCGAAGAGCAGCGCCGCGAGTACTCGACGGCCGACGAAGAGGGCATGACCCTGGTCGGTCTGCTGGCCTTCCTCGACCCGCCGAAGGAATCTGCGGCCGGGGCGATCGAAGCCCTCGCGAGCCACGGAGTCGCGGTCAAGGTAGTGACGGGTGACAACGAACTGGTCGCCGAAACCGTCTGCGGCAAAGTCGGTATCGACGTGGGGACCGTGGTCTCCGGCGCCGAGATCGAAGCGTTGAGCGACGACGCCCTCGACGAGTTGGTGCAGCGGACAACCGTATTCGCGAAGACGGATCCGATGCAGAAGGCACGCATTGTCGAATCGCTGCGCCGGGTCGGCCACACGGTTGGTTTCCTCGGTGACGGTGTCAACGACGCACCCGCACTGCGGGCTGCGGACGTCGGCATCTCCGTTGACACAGCGGCGGACATCGCCCGCGAATCCGCGGACATCATCTTGCTGGAGAAGGACCTCGGTGTACTCGAACAAGGAATCATCGAAGGGCGTCGTACCTTCGGAAACATCCAGAAGTACATCAAGATGACTGCGTCGTCGAACTTCGGGAACGTCTTCTCGGTGCTCGTCGCCAGTGCCCTGCTGCCGTTCATCCCCATGATTCCCGTAGTTCTGTTGTTGCAGAACCTGATCTACGATCTCTCGATGCTCACGATCCCGTGGGACCGTGTCGACGACGACTTCCTCGCGAAGCCCCGCAAGTGGGAGACCAAGAGCCTTCGCCGGTTCATGGTGTTCATCGGCCCGATCAGTTCGATCTTCGATATCTCGACGTTCGCGCTGATGTGGTTCGTGTTCGCCGCCAACTCTCCCGAGCATGCAGCGCTGTTCCAATCGGGTTGGTTCATCGAGTCATTGATCTCGCAGACGCTGATCGTTCACATGATCCGCACCCGCAAGATCCCGTTCATCCAGTCGCGTGCATCGCTGCCGGTACTGCTCAGCACGGGCGCTGCCTGCGTCTTCGCGCTGGTGTTCCCGTTCACGTCCTGGGGTCATTCCCTCGGGTTGGTTTCACTGCCGTGGAACTACTTCCCGTGGCTGGTCCTCACCCTCGGGGCATACTGCGTCGTCACGCAGGTGGCCAAGGGAATGTTCATTCGTCGATTCGCGACCTGGCTCTAGGAGTTCACCGTGGAAATCCACGTCATCCTTGTGCGGATAGCGCTCGGGCTCGTCCTCGGCGCTGCCGTCGGGATCGAAAGGCAATGGCGCGCAAGGATGGCGGGTCTGCGAACCAACGCGTTGGTGAGCTTGGGTGCGACGCTCTTCGTCATCATGGGCGCGTACGGGTTTCAGGGCCCGGACGCCGATCCGACGCGCGTCGCAGCGCAGATCGTCTCGGGGATCGGTTTCCTCGGTGCTGGAGTGATCATGAAGCAGGGTGCGTCGGTCACCGGCCTGAACACTGCCGCCACTCTGTGGGCCACGGCCGCCGTCGGCGCACTGGCCGGAGGCGGAATGTACTGGGTCGCGGTGTTCGGGGCCGGCGCAATCATGTTGGCGAACACGCTGTTGAGGCCGTTGGGTCGGATGATGGATCACCAGCCTGCCCGAACCGGACGCGAAGAACCGCCCGCGGACTACACCTTCGAGGTGACCTGTCACGGCGACGCCGAAGCTCACATCAGAGGTCTTACCGTGCAGTCCATTTCGAGGCCCGAGTTTCAGCTCCGGTCAGTGCAGTCCTTCGACATCCCGGACAGCGACCGCGTGCGGGTGGTGGCCGAACTGGCTGCCGCGGAGCGTGACGACGGACTCCTGGAATCCGCCGTCAGCCGACTTAGCCTTGAACCGTTGGTGACTCACGTTCGGTGGGAGGTGGAACCGTCGAAGTAGATTCAGGCTCGCTGTCAGTCAGTGCGCATGTTCTTGCGGCGCAAGTGAGTTCCCCGGTGCAATGTTCGCGCAGTTGGACGGTGCAGGCTTGCCGTTCAAGCGGTCGTCGACCCAGGCGAGCGCACCGGGGAGCCAGAGCATGGCGCCGAGGAAGTGGCTGATGGTGTCGTACTGGTCGTACTGAATCGCCAGGCCGGCGTCGCAGTACTTGCGCGCGAGGGTGCGGACGTCGCCCGTGATCATCACGCCGTCTCCCGCTCCGACACCGGGGCCGCCGGGTTGGGTGCCCTCGATGGTGCCGTTGGCCGCCTGCGCGATGAACATCGGAATGGTCGGTGTCGCCGCGGTGCCCATGTTGATCTTGTTCACGACATCGACGTACTCGGGAACCGTATTGGGATCGGCGTACTCGGGTTTGACCAGATCCTGCCAGGTCAGTCCGGGATACTGTGCCAGCACATTGCCGATGGACGCGTCTTCGAGTCGAGCCATGACGTCGCGTCCACGGTCGCTGAGATACTTCCCGAAATCGATGTCGTACGAACGCGCAACGCCGACGACTGCCATGCCGACCACGCCGCCCCACCCGATGCTTCCGCTCGCGTAGCGAAGGTTGTTGGCCGGATTGACCAGCACGCCTCCCTGCGCGGCACCGATCAAGTTGTCGTTGATCTCCGGTGCATATGCGGGAGCGAGTATCGAAGCCCAGTTGGTGGCGATCGCTCCGCCGGAGTAACCCATCAGCGCGATCTCTGCGTCGTCGGTGATTCCGGTTTCCGGGACATCGCGGGCGGCACGCAGAGCGTCGAGCGTCATCATCCCGTATTCGGGTCCGGCAGCGAAGTTTGCATCCGGGCCCTCGGTGTCCGGGACGACGATCGTGTAGCCCAATGCGAAGAGCGGCCCGAACAAGGCTGCCTCGATGGACGTGAAGGTACCGCCGACGTTGAAATTGCGCCCACTCGGCGTCCAATCTCCGATCGGGGTGTTGCCCGCGATGGCCCGCGACGGACTGTCGTCGGGGTTCAGTGAATCGTAAAAGGATTGGTACGAAACAACTTTATCCGGTTGAGCGTTGGCCGGGCGCAGGATCGAGGTGACGTTGGCCGACGGCTGACCGAGGGCGTCGGTTGATCGGTAGAGAACCTGCACTGCCTGTATCGGGGTCGGGATGTTGAGAATGGTGTACGGCACGGTGCGAGTCTCGAGGACCGCGCCTGGAGCGTACGACGAGAGAGGCGCCGCGCCCTCGTAGCTGTAGAAACTGTCATCAGGGGACTGGGCAAGAGCCGGCTGCGCGAGTGCTGCCGGTGCACCGACGCCTGTCAGTGCAACCGCGAGTACTCCGACAACTGTGCGAGATAAGACCCTTGACGACATACTCGTCCTCCACATTGGTGTGCCACGCCCCACCCTGAGATCGCGGTGTGACGACCACCATATATTACTCGCGGGTAATGTGGGGATCGGTCAGATCGGGCGCAGGCTCGAGGTCTCGGCGTAGGAAGATTTCGGAGGGCTCGCCTGGGAGTAACAGAACTCCCGCGTCGGTATATCCCATTGCGCGATAGAAGTTCTGGGCTGATTCGTCGGCGAGTGTCGAGGTGAGGACCTGCGAGTGTCCCGCGCCGCTCATGCGTTTTTCCCAATCTGTGACCAAAGCGCGCCCGATGCCTTGGCCGCGGTTCGAAGACAGGACGGTCAGCATGTTCATGAACGGAATCTCGTCCCAGAACAAGCCCCAGCGCAGCCATCCGATTGGATTACCGTTGTCCTCGGCGATGAGTATCCGGCCGCGTTGGACCACTGACGCGAGTTCCTCGGCAGCGACGTGCGAGTCGTGCTCACGTAAGAACGGCAAGTCTGTCTGCGCTGCGACGCGAATGTTCACCACAGAAGTCAGTATCGCCGTTCAGTCGGAGTTGATGGCGTTCGGCTTGGACAGGTAGACGACTCCGGGGATGTGGCTGGGGTCCGGCGGCAATTGGGAGTAGCCCGCTCGGGTGTACAGGCGAATGTTCCGCAGGCTCCTGCTTCCGGTGAACAGCTCGAAACGTGTGATGTGCTCCGGAGCGTTCTGTTCCACGTGCTGCAAGAGGCGTCGGCCGAGGCCGTTGCCCGCCAAGTCCGGTGCCACCATGAGGCGACCGATCTGCCATGCGGTTCCGTCCGCGGTTCCTCGCACGGCCCCGACGAGCCGGCCGCCGCGTCGTGCGGTCCAGACAGTCGACTCCTGAACCCAGGCTCGGACCGTGGGTAGGTCCTCGTGGAGCGGGGGTATGTCCATGCTGTTGTTGGAGATTGCTTCCGAAACCCAGCAACAGCGTTGTAGAACAAGGATTTCCGCGGCGTCCTCGTCCGTTGCGCGCTCTATGACTATCTCGTTCATGGTTTCCCTTACGAATAGGTTCTTCGCACCCGCAGGGCAATTGTTCACCCGCAGGCTGAATTTGGCGCGCGGCTGAACAATTGGCGCGCGGTTGTGAATGCAGAGCGTTTCAATTCAGGCATAACAAACAAAACGCCCGCGACCAATTGGTCGCGGGCGTTTCGTGAAAAAGAACGTCAGACAGTTGCGGGAGTGTTCTCGTCCAACTTCGGATCTGCGTTCGCGATTCGCTTGTTGCGAATGAGGCTGCTGATGAAAGCAGCGCCGATCAAGAAGACACCGACCAGGCCGGTGATGATCTCGTTGATGTGAACGCCGATGGACACCATCAAGATGACGGCCAGAGCGCCGATGGCCCAGTGCGCACCGTGCTCGAGGTAGACGTAATCGGAGAGCGTGCCCTTGCGGACCAGGAAGACCGTGATGGAACGGACGAACATCGCGCCGACGAAGCCGAGGCCGAGGGCGATGATGATCGGGTCTGCTGTGATGGCGAATGCGCCGATGACGCCGTCGAAGGAGAAGGACGCGTCGAGGACCTCGAGGTAGAGGAACAGGAAGAAGCCGGCCTTACCGGTCGCTTTCGCGAGCTGCGTGGGGCCGCCGGACTTGGTGGTTTCTTCCTCTTCGCCTTCTTCCGGCAGATTGAACAGTTCACCCAATCCGTTGACCGCGATGTAGGTGATCATGCCCAGAACGCCCGAGATCATGACGGTGGAGACCTTGTCGTCAGCAGCGAGGAAAGAACCACTGAGAACCAGGACGATGCCGGCCACGACGACGGAGAGCTGATCGAGCTTGCCGATGCGAGCGAGCGGCTTCTCCAGCCAGGACAGCCAGGTGATCTCACGCTCTTCGAAGATGAATCCGAGGAAGAGCATCAGCAGGAACATGCCACCGAAGGCAGCGATCTGCGGGTGAGCGTCGGTGAGGATGGTTTCGTAGCTCGGCTCGCCGTTGGCGAAGTACGCGGCGTCGTCCGCAGGCGGGTTCAATGCCAGGTCGAGTGCAGCTACGGGTCCGAGACCGGATGCAGCCCAGACGATCACGAGCGGGAACACCAGACGCATACCGAAGACGGCGATGATGACGCCGATGGTGAGGAAGATCTTCTGCCAGAATTCACTCATTCTTTGCAGAACAGTGGCGTTGATGACGGCGTTGTCGAAGGAAAGCGAGATTTCCAGAATCGACAGGATGATGACGAGGAACAGTGCCTCGGGTCCGCCGTAGATGAACGCAACGATCATCGCGAGGATCGAAATTGCGATGGATAAACCGAATATTCGCAGTACCACGGAGCGTGGCCCTTTCTAGTTGGTCAATGCAGAGTGGTTACTGCAAGCGGTCTCTCACCGCATCCGAACGTGAAAACGGGGAGGGTTCCACAGACTACTGCGGAACCTTCCCCGAGTCAGCTCGTCGAGAGCGAAGATCAGACGTTGACGCCGTAATCGCGCGCGATGCCCGCGAGGCCGGACGCGTAGCCCTGGCCGATTGCGCGGAACTTCCACTCTGCACCGTTGCGGTACAGCTCACCGAAGACCATGGCGGTCTCGGTGGAAGCGTCCTCGGAGAGGTCGTAACGAGCGAGCTCGTTGCCGTTCGACTTGTCGACGACGCGGATGTACGCGTTGCGGACCTGGCCGAAGGACTGCGAGCGAGCTTCTGCGTCGTAGATCGAGACGGGGAAGACAACGCTCTCGACCTCGGCGGGAACCGCTGCGAGGTTCACGTCGATCTGCTCGTCGTCGCCTTCGCCTTCGCCGTCCGTGTTGTCACCCTTGTGCTCGATCGAGCCGTCGGGCGAACGGAGGTTGTTGAAGAAGATGAAGTGCTGGTCGGAGAGGACCTTCTTGTTCGAGCCTGCGCCGATTGCGCTGGCGTCGAGGTCGAAAGCAGCTCCGGTGGTGGAACGTGCGTCCCAGCCCAGGCCGACGACCACTGCAGTCAGGTTCGGGGCCTCCTTCGTGAGAGAGACATTGCCGCCTTTGGTCAAGCTGACGCCCATTCAGGGGTCCTTTCAAGAGGAGAGACAAGGCCCACTACGACGCGAAGTCGTCTTGGGAGTGTGTTTACCTCCACCACCCTAACCGCAGTTCCGGTGTGTTCGCCGTAACAGCAGAATTACGAACCGAGAAGCGAAGTGCTGGACCCGTAGGATTCAATCGTGGTGGGAAGATGGTCGGAGCGCTTCAATCGGGGGGCAAGAGTGGGGGAGTCGGTCAGTCGTGCGCGGGAGGCGCAGACGGCCATGGTTTCGGCGTTCCTCGACATGGACAAGCGGCAGACCATCGCGTCGGCAGCAGTCGACGCTTCCGCCGAGCTGTACCCCGAGCGAGGGCTGCGCGCTGCGTGGGAACCCGTTCGGGATCGGTGCTTCCAGGCTGCGTCGGATTACCTCGACACATCCGAGCGCTATGGCAACGATCAGGTACTTCACCAGAACCCGAACGGTGCTCGGGCGGCGTTCGAAAAGTCGGTAGCCGAACTCGTCGAGGCGGCGAAGGGCGTCGACGCCTTCTACAACGGGCATCGTGCGCACCTCGAGCAGGCGACGGTCACCATGTCCGCCATTCCCGTCCTCGGCCAGCAGGCCCGAACCCTGGCGAACGCCGTCCGGGAAAAACTGGCTGCCACCGATCAGCGCTATCGCGAGTACCCGTCGGTGGTGACGGCCTCCGAACACCTCGACGACGCGGTTGCAGCGCTCGACAATGCGCGCTCATCCGGTCGCGCCGACGCAGTCCGCACGCGGGCCGAGAGTGTCCGCGAAGCGGTATCGGCGCTCGAGGAAGCATTGGCAGAAGCCCCGTCGACCCAGCACCGTGCCGAGATGACGATTTCCTCGGTCTCGACCAGGTTGTCGGCAGTGCGCACTCGAGTGGACCGCCTGGATCCGGCGTACTCCGCATTGCTGCGCGAGTTCAACGCCGCGAGTTCTGCTGACCTCGTCGACAACAGCAGTCGCAGCCGAGCGCATATCGATCAGGCCGACATCGATCTCAAGGAAGCGAAGCAGTCGCTGGCTGCGGGAAACCCCGAACATGCACTGGCTTTGATGGCCGAAGCCCGCGTGCACCTCGCCGACGCCGAAGCGTGTGCCGACGCCGTGACGGACCGTCTCGCTACTCTGCGTGCAGTCCGGGCAGATCCGAGCCAAAAGGAACGTGAGGTTCGTTTCCGGCTGAAAGACGCCCAGATGTTCGCTGTTAACCAAGGGTTGGTGGCGGAGTGGGGCTCCGTACTCGATGCTCAACTAGCAAGGATCGAGCGAGCGAGTGCGTCACTGTCGGGAACTCATCCGGACTACTGGTCGTATGTATTACAGCTGGACTCGGTATCGACGTTCATCACCGAAGTTGTCGAGAAGATGCGGGCGCGAGCCGGCAAAAACTGAATGGTCGGGCCGATCGGGGGATCGGAGTTGCTCGACGCGTTGTCACAGGGGGTCGTTTCATGGACTTGATTGCGGTTACAGAGAGAAGAGAAATGCAGCACTTTCAACATCTCGAGGATGACGTGCGGGAGCAACTGTTCCTGCATGCGCCTCGATCGTTCGCGGATTCCGACGAGAGGGATCTGCTCGCGATTGCTCTGGGTGCAACTCTCTACGTTCCTGCCACCCGAGCCGGGTTGGCCGACATCGTGGTCAAGCGTGCGTCCGAGGGCGTCAGCTCGATGGTGCTTGATCTCGAGGACGCCGTCGCGGATCACGAGGTGGAGTCGGCGCGAGCGAACGCGGTTGACGCTCTCGACAAGATCGCGTCCACCGACGCCGTCGGCATGCTGCTGTTCGTACGGGTCCGTGAAGTCGCGGACATCCACAAGGTCGCCGCGTCGTTGACCGAGGGGCGCGCCGCGCTCACCGGGTTCGTCATCCCGAAGTTCGGCAGCGAGTCCGGCCCCGTGTTTCTCGACGCCGTCGCGGACGCATCCGAGTTGCTGGGCAAGCATCTCTACGCGATGCCGGTACTCGAATCACCCGCGCTTGTGCACCGCGATACTCGCGATCTCGAATTGCGCACCATCAGTGGGATTCTCGCGCAACACCGCGATCGAATCCTTGCCGTCCGCATCGGCGCCACCGACATGTGCAGCACCTTCGGCATCCGTCGTGACCGCGATCTGACCATCTACGACGTGCGCGTGGTGGTCGACGTCATCGCCGACATCGTCAACTATCTCGGGCGCGCGGACGGTTCGGGTTTTGTCATCACCGGGCCCGTGTGGGAGTACTTCGCCGATCACGAACGCATGTTCCGGCCGATGCTGCGCGCCACCCCGTTCGAGGAACACGACGCCGTCCGGTTCCGTCAGCATCTCGTCAGCCGCGACCTCGACGGTCTGCTCCGTGAGATCGCGCTGGACCGAGCCAACGGAATCCAGGGCAAGACGGTCATCCACCCGTCGCACGTCGCAGCGGTCAATGCATTGTCCGCCGTCACGCACGAGGAATATCACGATGCCCTCGACATTCTCGGTGCCGACGCCGGGGGAGTTCAGGCGTCCGGCTACCGGAACAAGATGAACGAGATGAAGCCGCACCGCAATTGGGCCCATCAGACTGCGCTCCGAGCTCACGTGTTCGGTGTGACCAACAAGGGAATCACGTTCGTCGAGTTGCTGACGGCGTTGGTCGATCGATGACAGAGGTTGTCCAGTCCAAGGACGTTCCCTGGGCTACAGCAGAATTCGGCTTGGACCTCGTTCACGGTGATTCGTCGCTCGGGCATTCGGTGCCCGATCTGGTGATCCCGGGTCTTCGGCGGAATCCGCGTCGCGCTCACCTGCTGGTGTCCACTGTGCTGGGAAAGCACGTGCCCACCGAGCCGTCCGTGGTCATCGGTGCTGCCGACGACCTCGGCGATCTGGTGCGGACAACCCTCGGTGAGGGTGTCGACGTCGTCGTGCTCGGGTTTGCCGAAACCGCAACAGGTTTGGGTCATTGCGTTGCGGCCCGTCTGCGCGCTCACTGCTACCTGCACTCCACGCGCCGAGACGTACCAGGTGCTACGACGCTCGCCGGGTTCGAGGAGGGGCACTCGCACGCCACGAGCCATCTGATGCAGCCGACGTCCGCCGAACTGTTCGAGAACGACCTGCCTCTGGTCCTCGTCGACGACGAGATCTCCACCGGCGCCACCGCGATCGATGCCATCCGGGCGCTGCACGGGCAATGCCCGCGAAGCCGCTACGTCGTGGCCTCGCTGGTGGACATGAGAACCGAGGAACACCGAGTCGCCGGCGAAGCCGCGGCGGCAGAGTTGAATGTACGAATCGACCACGTCTCTCTCGCTTCGGGTTCGACGGTCCTGCCCGACGGCCTGACCGAGCGCGTCACGGCGCTGGATGCTCCGGATCTGAATCCGATCGGTGACCGCCGCGGCACGCTGTCTCAGATGGATCTGCCGTGGCCGGCACATGTCCCCGACGGTGGCAGGCACGGCTTTCTCGACGGCGACACCGCGGCATTCGAGTCAGCCGTCGAGGCAGCGGTGTCCATTCTCAAATCGTCGATCGACGCGTCGCGTGCTGTGATCGTGATCGGTCACGAGGAGTTGATGTACCTGCCACTGCGCATCGCTGCGGGCTTGGAAAGCTCTGGGCGAGCAGTTCGTTACCAGACCACGACGCGTTCACCCGCCTACGTCGTTGACGTGCCGGGATACCCGCTGCGTCGCGGGTTCACCTTTCCGGCGCCCGAACTGGGCGAGAACGAGCCTCGATTCGTCTACAACGCGCAGTGGCCTGATGCGGCGGTCGACGCCCTTGCGTTGCTGGTCATCGACGAGCCCGCCGACACCGATCGGTTGACGGCGATGGACGGAGTGGTCGAGGTGTTGCGGAACTCCGGCACCGACGTCCTGGTCGCCACCGTTCGCGGGGCCGATCCGTCGGCGCTGCGAGATTCCAGAGCAGGGAGCTCGTCATGAACGAACCATTGGTCGGGCCCGAATTCGGTTCGTACGCGCCGGGCGAAGTGAAGTGGCTGCTCAAGGATCTCTCGCACGTGGATCTCGAAGCGGATGTATCCGTGCGCGAGAAGCGTATTCAGTCGGGTGAGGCGCACTATGCCGAGTCTCTCCCCATCGAGTACCAACCCGATCAGGCATACCGGGATCTTTTCGAGACGGTGCTCGCCGAGAGCGCTCCACGGTTGGCGCGCGCTGTCGGGACCGTGATGGACCTGGTCTTGGCCGAGCGGGGGAGTGACATCACGCTGGTCTCACTCGCCCGGGCCGGAACACCGATCGGGATTCTGATGCGGCGCTGGGCCCAGCAGACCCGCGGGTTGACGTTGCCGCACTATGCGGTGTCCATCGTCCGTGGCAAAGGAATCGATTCCGTCGCACTCGATTATCTTGCGCACCATCACGACTCGGAGAACGTCGTCTTTGTCGACGGCTGGACGGGCAAGGGCGCCATCGCCCGCGAACTCGACGCAGCGTTGACGGAGTACCACGAGGCAGGCGGAGCGAAGTTCGACTCCGATCTGGCTGTTCTCGCCGACCCCGGACACTGCGTGCGAACGTACGGGACCCGTGACGACTTCCTGATCGCGTCGGCGTGCCTCAATTCGACGGTGTCCGGCTTGGTCTCACGAACTGTCCTCAACGACACCCTCATCGGGCCCGGCGATTTCCACGGCGCCAAGTTCTACGCCGACCTCGCCGACGTCGACGTTTCCAACAGGTTGCTCGACGTGGTCTCGGCCGAGTTCGATTCGGTTCGCGGCGACGCAGCGGATTCTCTTGCTGCAGTGCTCGATTCCGATCGGACGCCGACCTGGGCCGGTTGGGAGTCGGTGGAGAAGGTGCAGGCCGAGTACGGGATCTCGACGGTCAACTTCGTCAAACCCGGTGTCGGAGAAACAACCAGGGTGCTGCTGCGCCGGCTTCCCTGGAAGGTTCTGGTGCGCGAACTCGAAGCCCCGGAGCACGCACACATCCGGTTGTTGGCACAGGCCCGTGGGGTCCCGGTCGAGGTCGTCCCGGATCTCGCCTACTCGTGTGTCGGCCTGATCAAGGACATCACGTGAGCCGTGTGGACACCGCTGCGTCCCAGGTCCTGATCGCCACGGATCTGGACCGCACGATGATCTATTCGCAGGCCGCGATCGGCGGCGATCCCAGTGGCTCCGACCTGGATTCGGCACCGAGCCCGCTGTGCGTCGAGTACTACAACGGCGGTCCGCTCTCGCACATGAGCGTCGAATCGATCGAACTGCTGATTGCGCTCAGCTCGCGGGTTCCGGTGATTCCGACAACCACCAGGACCATTGCGCAGTTCCAGCGGATCGATCTTCCCGGCGGACCGTGGAAGTACGCGATCACGAGCAACGGCGGAAACATCCTGGTGGACGGCGAAGCCGATCGCGACTGGCGAAACGAGATCGACCGGTCGACCCGTAAGGCCGGCGCCGAGTTGCCGCAGGTTCAGGCCGAACTGGAATCGCGGATCGACTCGAGCTGGGTCAGCTCCATTCGTGTTGCCGACGACCTGTTTCCATACCTGGTCGTCGATCTGGCCGTGATGCCGAGTGAATTCGAAACCGAATGGAATCACTGGTGCGTGACGCGGGGCTGGAATGTTTCGCGTCAAGGCCGGAAGATCTACACGATGCCCGACGCCGTGTCGAAGTCACGAGCGCTGGCAGAGGTGCGCCGCAGACTGGTCGAGTCGGGTGATCTGGATCAGTCCGCCGTCGTGATCTCGGCTGGTGACGGCGCATTGGATGCGGACATGCTCGAATACTCCGATTTCGCGATCAGGCCCAGGCACGGTGAGCTGGAAGAACTGAATTGGCAACGGCCGACCGTTACTGTGACAGAAAGGTCCGGTATCGCAGCGAGCGCGGAGATCTTGCGGTGGTTCTCTTCCGCGCTCGGGTAATACACGCTCTCTATGAAGGGGATTTAGTTGTCTGTATCGCTTGCCAAAGGGCAGAACGGCCCGCTGGACGTCTCGGATGTAGTTGTCTCGGTTCAGCTGGCTGCGGCCGCTGACCTGTCTGCACTCCTCGTGACGAGCAACGGAAAAGTTCGTTCCGACGCCGACTTCGTCTTCTTCAACCAGCCGACCGGACCCGGCGTGCAATTGGTACCCAACCCGGGTGGCATTGCCTCACTCCGAGTCTCACTCGCCGGCGTACCCGCCGATATCGAGCAGGTTCGCGCCGTCATCACGCTCGACGACGCTTCGTCGAACTTCGGGCGCACTGCTGCACCGACCGCTCGGGTCTCCGATGCGGCCGGGAACGTGTTGTACGAGTACGTGATCGACGGCCTCACCACCGAGTCCATCGTCATCGCGCTCGAGGTGTACCGACGCCAGGGTGCGTGGAAGGTGCGCGCCGTCGGCCAGGGGTACGCGGGTGGATTTGCCGCGCTGGTCACCGATCACGGTGTGTCGGTCGACGATGCGCCCGCGCCGCCGCCGCCCACTCCGGTCGCGGCTCCGGCGCCGATCACCCCGCCCTCGTCCGTCGCTCCTACACCGCCGGCGTACAACCAGCCGCCGCAGCAGCAGCCTTCGTACAACGCGCCGCCGGTTCCGCCGGCCCCGCCCGCGTACAACCAGCCGCCTGCCTACAACCAGGGACCGACGCCGCCGGCCTACCCGCCGGCGCAGCAGCCTGCGTACAACCAGCAGCCGACGTACAACCAGGCACCCCCGGCGCCTCCCGTGCAGAACCAGCCGCCGGCGCAGCAGCCCGAGGTGAGCCTGGTCAAGGGACGCCCCGTCAGCCTGACCAAGGGACAGAAGGTCACACTCCGCAAGGAGGGCGGCGTCGCGCTCACCATGATCCAGATGGGTCTGGGTTGGGATCCGATCAAGAAGAGCGGCCTGTTCGGAAGCCGTACCGCCGACGTCGACCTCGACGCTTCGGCACTCCTGTACGCCGACGGCAACCTCGTCGACGTCTGCTACTACGGTCAGTTGACGTCCAAGGACGGCTCGGTCCGTCACATGGGTGACAACCTGACCGGCGACGGAGACGGCGACGACGAGGTCATGCTCGTCGATCTGCAGCGGGTCCCGGCTCACGTGACCACCGTGATCTTCACCGTGACCTCGTACCGCGGACACACGTTCGAGCAGGTCTCCAACGCTTTCTGCCGTCTCGTGGACAGCACCACCAACTCCGAGCTCGCTCGATACACGCTCCAGGGCGGCATGGCTTTCACCGGAATGGTGATGGCAAAGGTGTACCGCGTGAACGGTGAATGGAAGCTGCAGGCCATCGGTGAAGGTATCCAGGCCAAGCACGCAGGAGAAGCTGCGCCGCAGCTGGGCCGTTTCCTCACTGCTTGAGTCGAGACTGCATAGTCGAGATGAATCCGGTTCGGCGGTAGGTGATTTCGATCGCCGTCCGTCGAACCGGACATCGTTTCCCCCTCTGTGCGTTAACCTCATGCGGCATGTCGAGCCGTCAGTCGAGCGGCCGTGCGCGAGAGGACTTGGCACAGTAGATGATCATTCGAGGGAAACTTCTCGGTCGGGCGGCGGCTGTCGCAGGCGTTGTGCTGGCGCTCGTGAGCACCGGGATCGCGCAGGCTTCGGTGCCGCAGTCGGAAACGCTGTCAGGTGTATCCGGCACCGGGATCAAGTACGTCGCCCTCGGTGACTCCCGCGCCTCCGGCCCAAGGCTGGAACCGATGTACCCCGACGCCTGTTCGCGTTCGTACGAGAACTTCGCGGGCAAGATCTCTCGGGCACTCGAGGTCGCGGAGTTCGCCGACGTCTCTTGCAGCGCGGCACGCGCCGAGAACATCATCGACACTCCACAGCTGATTCCGAACTACTGGCCTGTCCAACTCGATGCCGTTCACCCGGACACCGACCTGATCACCATCTCGATCGGCGGCAACGACTCCAACAGCATCTTCCTCGGTCCCCTGTGCGTCGCTCCGGGGCCAGGAACCGATCGTGGATGCCGGTACGACCCGCTCGCGAATTCCGTCGCCCAATCCGGAATCGACCGGGCTGCCGGAGAATTGGATCGCATCCTGACCGCGGTCACGCAGCGCGCGCCTAACGCTCGCATCTACCTGATCGGTGAGGGCGGCATGATCTCCTCTCGCGGATGCTGGCCGAACATCCCGTTCTCCGACGCCGACGCAGCCTGGTTCATGGACTATTTCGCGCGCTACAACACGAAGTTCGACGAGGTCGCCCACGCCCACGGTGTGCGCACCGTCGACATTGCGGCGGCGAGCATCGCCGGCGGGCACGACGCATGTGCGAGTGCAGATCAGCGTTGGTTCGAAGGCCTGTTCTCGGAGTCGACGGCGCAGCGCTTGCACTTCACGGACGCTGGGATGACCGCGGTGGCCGATCTAGTGGTGGCGGACGTGCAAGGCTGACCGAGAGAGCCCGGTCATGGCATAGTTCGCTGCTGTGGGTATGACTTTTGTTCCCGGACAGAACGCGCCGCTGCAGGCGCCCGTGGTGACGTTTCGAGCCGAGAGCCAGACGCCGTTCGACGTGTCGGCGCTGGTAGCGGACGCGAACCTGCGGGCATTGGCGTCCGCGGACTTCGTTTTCTACAACCAACCATCCACCGCTGGAGTGCAACTCGACCAGAGCGGCATCCGGGTGGAACTCGATCGACTTCACCCCGATGCCGCGGCCGTGTTGTGCATCGTCAGCGTGGATCCGGCAGCGACGGCCGCGGGCGCATTTCGCACGGCCGGGCTCTCCGCCACCCTGAGCGATCAATCCGGTTCGGTCCTGGCCGAATTCGCGATCCCCACCGCAGGTACCGAGACAGCGGTCATCTGCTGGGAGCTGTACCGGAAGTCCGGTTCCTGGAAGATTCGGGCCGTAGGGCAGGGCTATGCGGGTGGTCTGGCGGAACTGATCTCGGTGCACGGCGTCGAGGTCGACGACGAGCCGGCGCAACCAGCCCCGACAGCCGCGCCCGCGTGGGACTCCGCCGTGGAGCCGTTGGAGGTGGGCCGCGGCCTCGAGCGTGCGTGGATGATCTTCGAGGACGCCTCGCGTTCTGCCGCTTCCTTCGTCTCCAGCAGTGAGTACGCGCTTGCCCGTTTGGACGAGGATCTGACCGCTGCCGTCGCAGATCCGTCGTTGCGGAACTCGGCAGCGGGAGTGGCGGCGCGCGATGCCGCACAGAAGCGTCACGACGACCTCGTCTCACTCGCACGGGACAACCACGCCCGCGACAGCGCTCAGCTTGCGCACGAACTCGGTGTGATCGACGGCGTGCTCCCACGGTCGATGGCGTCGTGGAAGTCGGTGTCGTGGGCGGGTACAACCGATCCGGCCCAGATCACGGCCGTCAGCGACGGAATGCGTCTTGGCGAGCTGTCGGCTCCGGACCGCGGCACACTCACCGTTCCGTACTGCGTCCCGTTGCCATTGCGCCGGCCGATCTGGGTGGACAGCACGTCGAGCAAAGCAGCGCTCGGTCTGATCAGTGCCGTCACCGTGCGCGTCATGGCCGCCGGCCCGATGCCGCTACTCGACGTCGTCGATCTGACCGGCTCGCTCACGCCACTGACCGACCGACTGGCACCGATGCTCGCGGGGCCGGTCATCACCGCTCACACCGAGATCTCGGCGCGCTTGCGGGCACTGGCCGAGGCCGTCGACATGGGCGAACTCGCGCGAATGAGTGGTGTCGCAGATGGCCCGAGTTCCCTGCGCCTGTTGATCCTCAGCGATTTCCCGCACGGGTACTCCGCCGAAGACGCACAGACCATCATGTTCCTCGCCGAACGCGGACCGGGAATCGGTTTGTCGATACTGATTGTCGGAGAGGATGAGTCGAACTTCGCGGAAGAATCCGTCGCCGCGCTGTCCGAGGGGTGCCAACATCTTTCGGCAGCAGGGCAGACGGAGGTTCACGATCCGTGGACCCGCACGCAATGGCACTTCACCCCGGACGTGCTCGACCCGATCTCCGAGTCGCGAATTCTGGCAGTGTTCGACCGCACCTAGTGGCCGATGGCGGATTGCCGAGCGCACAGGCAGAGTGGTGGTACGACCACGCGCGGTGTGTGGCGGCAATACTCGAGGAGACTCATGGCATTCTGGGATCAGTTGAAGGCTAAGGCTCAGGAGATGAACGGCCAGCTCAAGACAAAGACCAGCCAGTTCCAGAACAAGGAATTCAAGAACGCGAGCATGGCAATGTGCGCGTTGATCGCCGCCGCAGACGGTTCGATCGATCCGTCGGAGCGTCAGAAGACCGCCGCGCTGATCATGAGCAACGAGTCGCTCGCGGTCTTCCCGCCGGACGAGCTTCGTGAGCAGTTCGACTGGTACTGCAGCAAGCTGTCCTCGGACTACGAGTTCGGCAAGGTCGAGGCAACCGCGACCATCGCCAAGCTCAAGTCGAAGCAGGATCAGGCCCGCGCGGTCATCCAGATCGGCATCATCATCGGCGGCGCGGACGGCAACTTCGACGAGCACGAGCGCGGCGTCGTACGCGACATGTGTTTTGCCGTCGGAATCTCTCCGGCAGAATTCGATCTCTGATCGATTCAGGGTATGAAAGCGGGTGCGGCGCGAAAGCGCTGCACCCGCTTTTCTTTTCAGTACTCGGGATAACCGTCCTCGGGCCCGAGCATGCGCTCGATCCTCGTCCGCGTGATCTTGGCGAGCTCGTCGACGCAGACCTTGCGCTCGACGGACCGTTCGTTGGACATGCGCTGGCCGATGTTCTCGAGCAGGTCGTCGGCGTCATGGCCGTGCGAACACCACAGATACCGGAAGCCGAAGTTTCGCTCGTACTCCTCGCCGGCGCGATAGATGGTAGCCATGACGGCGTCGTCCGGAACCCAGATCGAGCATTGCTCGAGGTGGGACGGCACGCTGTTCTTGCGCACGCCGATCGGTGGATGGCATTGCAGGGCGCGTTCGACGTCGACGTCCGAGAGGTTGAGAATCGCGTCCTCGGCTCGCGAGAGGATCTCCGCGTGATCGGCGAACGGGCGTCCGTCGCTGACCCACCCGGCCCACGTCAGCGAGCAGCAGCACTCGAACAGTGCGTGAACCGCCTTCTGTCGCGGTAGTTCGTTGAAGCGCTCCAACCCGATCGATTGATGTAGCAGCATGTGACCTCCCGGCCCGTTGTGCCTTCAGGCGCGCTCGCCATGCCGCGCGGTAACCAGATGTGCGGCCACTTCGATAATTCACTGCTTCACCTGGGAAAGGAAGGTTTGCTCACCGAGTTTTCAGGTTCTTAACGCGGCGTAACGAGCTGACCCACACAACGCAGAAGCCCCACCGGCGACAACCGGCGAGGCTCCAGACCGGGAATCTCTAGAAGGAAAAACCCGATCATGACTGACGCTATTCGCCGGCGGGCCTATATCCAGCCAAGGCGCTCGCGATCGCCATTGCCCTCGGCATCACCGCCTGGCGCATTCGTACATTGCTTCGGCCATCACCGGGACCGGTTCTACGAGCCGCACTCGAGGATGCGTGGAAGACGAGATTGCGGCCACCCACTGCTCCAGGAAACAAACGACGATCATCCACATTTCGCCACCATCGCTGCGGACGAGCGGCATCGCGCAGATTGTTGCCGACTGCCGCATAGACGCCGTGCTCGACGACCCACGATTCGAGCAGCCCCTACTAGGCGTAGTGGTGCCTGTAGCGTCCATGCCATGGGCTCCCGAAATTCCCGGCGATGGGGATATGCGCTGACGGCATTGGCGGTCATCGCGGCCGGTATCTCGGTCTTCGGCCCACAGAGCTTTCCGGGGCGAGAGCCGACATTCACCGGGGCCACAGCCTGGAACATCGATCCCGACGGCACCATCACTGAGATTACGGATTCGGACCTCGTTGCCGAAACCACGTTCGAGGACCCGCCGCCGCTCCGGGCAAGCGCAGTCGTCCGTGAGTTCCACGCCGAGGAAGGCTGGGGTGTACTCGACGCAGCCGAAATTCCCGGCGGTTGTTGGGTGTTCTACTCCGAGATTGTGGCGACTGGGTACCGCGTCCTGACTCCAGGCTAGCTAGTGGACCTTGAATATGAGGACCTTGTTGCGCAGTACGGTTCCGACGCGCACCAGGATGGCTACCGTTATCGTGCTACGTCCGTCCATCCGTGAGCCGCGCTGGTCTGGTAACGCGGATTTGGACCGCTTTAGGTGGGCGAAGTGGAATACCGGGAGTGCACCGACGGCGGACTCAGACATCCAGCATTCAAAGGTTTGCGCTCGACAAGTCCGCTGACGAAGTCAACCCGCCGGGTCGTCACTGATTCAGTGCAACAGCACAATTGAGGAAGGTTCGTTGTGGACAATTGGTGGTTGTACTGGAGCCCGTTTCCTCAGCCTGTCCGTGAGTGGCTGTGGATGATCGTGCAACAGATTTGGTCTGGCTGAGACCGTAGACCGGCGAGACTGGTCAGGAAATCGGCGGTATCTGGCTGACCAGTGATTCGTACGATCGCTCTATTGCTCTTAGGACTTCGGCCGGTTCGATGTATTGGTTCTTCTCACGCAGCGCGTATTCCAGTTCTTCGCCATCGCGAACGCTTTCAGGCACCAGCACGTGCCATTTGTACCCCCGGGGTTGCAACCGGACTCCGGCCTCCGCGAGGTAGGAGTTGACGTCGTCGTTGACCATCCGCAGGTCTTCTTCGGTGTATGGCTCGAACCAGACTTCCTCGGGTTCCCTGCTCGGGTCACCGCGAGTAACCCGTACGGGCGGGTGCGCGGATGCCGGATGCGGTGTCCTGTAGCACCTGCTTGGCCCCGCAACCCACGCGGTCAGCGCTCCGTGTCCATTCGAAATGACGCTGACGTAGCGACCCACAGGCAGGGCACTGGGCACCTGACCGTCGACCTCGGACAATGGATACTCGCTCCAGTACTGCGCCATGTCGTCCATTATCGTGCGCAAGCTGTGATTTCGGCATTAAGGGAGCAGACGCAGCAAGGTGCAACGGATGCAATTGTTCTCTGCCAGAGTTGAATTCCCTAAGGAAATGCCGTTCACGTTGCATGGTAGTTTTCGTCGATGGATTCCGTCTCCTTGGTCCGCGTGACCGAAGCACTGAACGCTGCATGGGGACCCGATACGTGCGCTCCAGAAGACATCGGGGATTGGTCGGAGGAGAATCCCGCGCGCGGGCAATGTGCGACTACTGCGGTGGTGGTGCACGACTATTTCGGTTGTGACCTGGTTCGCGGCGAGGTGCACGTTCGAGGTGAACGAGTGGACTTTCACTGGTGGAACCGGTTACCGGACGGGTCGGCGATTGATCTCACGCGTGAACAATTTTCGGTGCAGGAGAGCGTGATCGGTGGTGTCTATGTTCCGCGTCCGACGGGTTGGACGCGGCTCGATTATGAATACTCACTCCTCTCAGGCCGAGTCGCCGAACACTTGAAGCGCTCACCCACAACATTTTTGGCGTCACAGGGTTGAACCTCACTGCACCAGATCGTCCGCGCGATGTCCTTGTGGATCGGCGATGGCGGTGCGCTTGGTTGGTCATGCCTCTTCGTGCGCATTCGAGCCCGAAGACACCCATCAATCGTGCACCGTGCCACATCAATGCCCTCACTACGCATTTCCAGCCACACCTTGTGTGCACCGTAGACCGAATAATTCTCGGTATGCACACGGCTGACCTCGGCTTGAAGTTCTTCGTCGCGCACAGTCCGCTGGCCCCTCGACTGCAGGAGCGGCACCCGAAGATGGTCGAACCGGTGTACCGGCACCCTCGGTTCGCGCAGAATGGTAGTCGGCGTACACGCGGATGAATCCGGGGAGCGGTGCAATGATCCGACGACGGCTCGGCCAAGTATTGATGGTGATCGCGCTCGCCTTCGCGGCCGTCTCGACCGCGCCCGTCCACGCGCAGGAACCGGCGCCAATCACGACGCCGGGCACAGTGACCGCGGCAACTTCCCTGCCGCACTCCTTCTGGATTCCCGGCGCCGCCAACGCATCAAAGCTCACGTACTGGTCCACGGGACCGCTGGACCGGCCCGCTTTGAGTACGGGCGCGCTCTTCCTGCCCCCCGGCGATCCACCCGAAGGCGGTTGGCCGGTCATCTCGTGGGCTCACGGCACTGTAGGTATTTCCGACCAGTGCGCTCCCACCGTGACCGGGACCGTCGGCAGTCCATACCTCACGAACTGGCTCTCGCAGGGCTACGCGATCGTCGCGACCGACTACGTGGGGCTCGGCACGCCGGGAATCCACGCGTACCTGGACGGACCGTCGGCGGCGCACAGCGTGATCGACATGGTGCGTGCCGCGCGTGCGGTCGAACCGTTGCTCTCACCGCGGTGGTTGGCACTCGGACAGTCTCAGGGCGGGCAGGCCGCTATGGTCACGGCAGCGATCGCCACACGGTACGCACCCGAATTGGACTACCGGGGCGCGGTCGCGACCGGGGCGCCGTCCAATCTGGAGAACCTTGCACCACTCGTGGGGCCGGACTTTCCCCGCTTGCCACTGACCGGCAGTACCGTGTTCGTCTCGTACCTCTTGGCCGGACTCCGGGCGGCGCGACCCGATCTCGACATCGATCGCTACCTGACACCACGCGGCACGGATGCCCTGGCCCGAGCCGAAACCGACTGCTACCAGGACATGGCATCGGGCCTCGGCGACGTCACGATCGGCGATCTGGTGAACCGGCCCCTCGACGATCCCGCGGTGCTGGCTGCTGCTCGCGCCATGCTGGAGATCCCGACGACCGGGTACGACCGGCCAGTGTTCCTCGGACAGGGGCTGACGGACGAGATGGTGCCGGCACCGCTGGCTTTGAAACTCGCGGCCGAACTCGCCGCCAACCGCCAGCCAGTTACATTCCGCACATATCCGAACGGTCATATCGAGACGATGCGGGCAGCGCTCCCCGAAAGCCTCTCCTTCGTCCGGAATCTCTTCCAGCCGTAGGTGAATCATGCGTTTCGTGAGAGCCTGTCCGACCCACTTTTCATCTTCTCAGCACCGTCAGGAGTGCGCGGCTGACCGAGGATCTGCCGAAGCCGAGCGTTGCAGCTATGGCGTCGAGGCTCTTGCCCCCGCCGCAGGTTGGACCGTCACCGAACATCGGGAGCGAGGCGCGTCAATAACCATAGACCTCAACATCGCATGTCCTGGGGGCCGCGGATCTAGACACGTACAGCGTCCAGGCGATCGACTTCGACGTTTCGGATCGCTTGGGGCCACAGTGCGATGCGACCAGGCGAACCGACTTTGGCCGTTCTGCTGAAATATTCTTCCTGGCAACAAAATTCGACTGAAGCTGGTCAGGAGATGACCTCGATCGCTAGTCCTCGTCCTCGTACTCCGGTTCGGGCTCATCCGCCCATGCCTGATATCCCGGACTCTTCAGATGCAGGTGGATCGCACTGACACCCAGGTTCAGTGTGATGACCGCTTTCGGCAGATCCCACCGGATAGTTGCCTCAGGTTCGGCGCTCGTGGCTGTCCCCAGGAGTGCAGTTAGTGCCACATCGAGGTTCGTGAATCCTTCGACCAGCAACGGACGCACCACGGTCATGGGCGTAGCATCATCTGCCACGTCCGTGACTAAGATCGAGATCGAATCCATTCTATGTTGCCGCCCGAACATGTTCGCCGTCGGCCGGCTGACATGAAAGTTCGTCCGAATCGAGCCGCCAGCATGCCTGAGTTCGACGAGCTCCCATCCAGCCTGTGCGCAGAATGGTTCCAGGTCGTCGACGGCCCAGTCCAGTCGAATTCTGCGGCGAGGCGGGCGATCCGGGTGGCGCCCTCGATGTCGACGTGCATGCGTGGATGCTATCTGCGAGTGTCAACATGACCTGCACCTGGAACGGACGCTCCTAGGAATTACACGCTGTCAGAGAACTCGGCCGCCGCGGAGGTAAACCTGCGCTGAACGCCGAGGTCAGAGATCCCGCGCCGAGTGTCGCAGCGGCGAGAACGCCAGTGTGCCTGCCGCGATTGCGAACACGATGGTGACGCCGATCAGGGTGGGGCGTTCGCCGATCGCGCCGACCAACAGTCCTGCTGTCACGGCACCGAGGGCGGCCATGGTGCGGTTGACGGAACGCCGGGCGGCATTCACGCGCCCGAGAAGCTCATCCGGAGTGAGCGCTTGCCAATAGCCCATCTCGTTCGCGTTCTCCGCGCCTGCCGCCAAGCCCTGCAGGCCAAGAGCTGCGAAGAGCAGGAGATGGCCAACAATTGTGTCGGTCGCGAAGGTAACGAGAAGCCAGGTGAGGGGATACAGCGAGCGGGAGAGGATGACCGTTCGTCCTGGTCCGATTCGAGTGCCGATCGCATGTGCACTGGACGCTCCGAGGAGGCTTGCGACACCGAACGTCGTCAGAAGCAGGCCGTATGTGTAGGCGCTGAACCCGAGTGAGCGGAGGGCGAAGAGAGACAGCACAGTCAACGCGGCTCCGTTGGCGAGGAACCACACGTGTGTCGATATTGCGAGCGGGTTGAGAGTGCGGTGGCGGTAGGTGAATCTCAGACCCTCACGCACTTCGTTCATCAGGTTGCGGGAGCGAGAAGCGGGTCGCGGCTCGTCTACGTCGAGACCGTAATTGAGTGCGGCATCAGCGAGATAGCTGATTGCGTCGACGGCAATCACCACGGGAGCGCCGAGCAGGCCTACGAGTGCGCCCCCGACCGTTGGCCCCAATGTCGTTGCTGCTGCGTCGGCTTGGTCGAGTCGAGCGTTTGCTTTCACCAGTTGGCTGCGTGGAACCAGCCGGGGTAACAAGGACTGCATCGCAGCGAAGCCGAACACCGAGAAGGAGCCGAACAACAGCAACGCGATGACCAGGACCCAGATGTGCAGAAGGCCGGCGAGCCACAGAAGCGGAACAGTGCCGAGTGCTACCGCTCGACCGACGCTGGCCCACACTAGGATTGGCTTGCGCCGCCACCGATCGACGTAAACCCCCGCGAACAACCCGAGCACCGCATAAGGAATCAACTGAGCCGCGTTCACCATACCGACTTCGAAGGGCGTCGCGTCTAGAAGCTGCACTACCAAAATGGGCATCGCCACCGCTGTCACCGACGAGCCGGCCGAACTGATCACCGCGGCCGTGAGGAAGCGGCGAAATGATGAACGATTGACGGCCGGAGAAACCTCACTCATCGCTTCTACTCACGATGCCGCCACATGTCCGACTCCGCAGGTCCGTCCCATGAAGGGAACTGTAGTCGAGCACGCCCGATATGGTGCTGAGCCCGGGACGGTTGTTTGGCATTGCGAAGTTGACAGAAGTGCTCGACATGGCGACAGGGGGGCGACTCTACCGATTCGAGGGAAGGCATCACCATGATCGAAACAGGCTCTCCCACACGCATTTTCGTGATACCCCGCACTGAAGAACGCGACGGGTACGAGAATGAGTGCTTCACCCATTACGTCCAAGGCATGTTCCACCGCTGGATGTCAGGGCGCCACAGGATCTTCGGCCCTTTTCCTCGCACGCCAAGCCGTCGCCAGCGGCACCGTCGAATGCGCATTGGCTGTCGGCTTCGAGCAGATGAAACCCGGCGCACTCAAGCGGGTCTGGGACGACCGCCCAGCGCCGACGTTCCGTTTCGACGATCTGATGACCGAGATCCAAGGCGTCCACGACGCGCCGCGCACAGCCCAGATGTTCTATCGGAACCATGTCGACAATGCGGTGGCAAGACCGTCCTCGGTGCCTGGTGGGCAGATCTGGTCGGCTGCGGCAAGCACGGAAGCGGGTGCGTGACCCATGGCCACTCCGTGAGCTGCCCAGTCCAGCATTTCCAGATCGTTGATGCCGTCACCGACGGCTAGGGTCCGTGTTGCGGCGACGCCCAGCTCGATGCGCAGCCTTTCCAGCATCGCAGCCTTGCTTACGCCGGCTGCGGTCAAGTCGGCCAGTGGTTCGTCTTCGTAGCACAGGCTTCGAATGCCGGGGAGGTCGAGAGTAGACAAGATTTCGGTCAGCTCCTGCCCACTGCGTCCAGGCCAGTGGATCGCTAGTCGGGTGGTCGGCGTGGTCGCAAGTTCGTCGATATCGACCAGCTCGACCTCGCCGTGGTGCATATCCGCGTCGTCGACAGGGCCGGTTGCTCTGACCCCGATGCCCGGGTTCTCGGCTACGAAGATCGCGCCGGGTAGTTGTTCGCGTAGTGCCGCGATGGGAGTGCGTAAATCGAAGACCACTTGCTCCGCGATTTTCCCGGTTGCGGCATCGATCAGCACGGCCCCGTTGGAACAGATCGCGAACCCCGTCATGATGTCGAGCTCGAGTAGGAACGGTCGTGTGGCGGGGGCGAGTCTGCCGGTGCACAGCACGACGTGGGCTCCGGATCGAACAGCTGCCCGCACAGCCGATCTCACTGCGATGCTGATCGTTTCGTGCGCGAGCGGATTCGTGTCCTCCGCGACGTGCAGGGTGCCGTCAATGTCGAGGGCAATCATCATCGGGTGGCCGGATTCGAAAACCAAGGGTCATCCTTCGATAGTGTCAACTCGACAAAATTCATCGGTAGACCGTGTGTAGGTCGGTTCGGGTGCAACATACTCGAATCGGTATTCGTCGCCCAAACAGAAGCGGTGTCCGCCACGTTATCGGCACCGTCCACACACTCGGCGGGCGCGGCATCGCATTCCGCTCCCTCACAGAAGGATTCGACACCACCGAGGACGGACGGTGGTTCCTGAGCTGCAGTCACCGGATCACGCGAGGCCGCCCGAGGCCATGAAATTCCCGAATCAGAATTGTCAGACCTGTTTAATGAACTCCCCACAAGGTGAGACGGGTTTCTCGGACACGCTGTCGATTCGACAACTGTTGAAATCGATTTCGCTCCGGAACCGTTTTCTGTCGGCGGACGAGGGTTAGCTGGTGGTCTGCACTCATTTCTCAGTCACATACGGGAACATGTCTCATCCTCTGGTGCCTCAGAAACAGCCTTGGTCTCAACAGTTCACGGCCGATTCTGAGACTGACAGCGAAAGCCGAGACCGCAGTCGGCGAACCAAAGAGGGCTTTCCACTCCGGTTGAAGGGTCCCTGGCTGGTATGCCTCGTATGGCCCGCGAGATGGCCTGCAACAAGACGGTTTCCGGCGGATTGAGCCGCTACTGTGCAAAGAGTCGGAAACGGTCGTCGCGAATGGCCGCTGCCACTTGTTGGGCACTCTGTTCTTCCTCGTCGCCCGACGTGTCCAGTACATGATCATCGAGCTCGCCGAGGTCGGAGAACTGATCCCACATCGAGAGGATTGGCCCCTCGTCGATCAAGGCGCTTGGCGCGGTTCGGGCTTGGGCTCGCTTCAGCGTGATGTCGCGCTGCGGCCGGAGCACGATGTAGTGGACCGCCAAGTTCGGGTGCTGTGTCGCGTGTGTTCGGAAGTGGGGGAGCATCCACGGCCCGATGATTCCGTCGATCACCGTGGTGAAGTCGCCGCGAGCATAGGTATAGGCGGCGCCGGCGATCACATCCATGACAGTCTGGTTCTGCGCATCGGACGTGGGCTCGTACGGAGGTATCGCGCCCGAAACGATGCAGTGCCAGAAGTCGTCTGTGTGCAGATGAACGCCTTTGCTGTAACCGCGGGCAAGTTTCGCGGCGAGGGTCGACTTCCCTGCCCCTGGTGGGCCGGTCAGAATGATCACTTGTGCGCTCACGCACCACAACCTATCCCTATCTCGACGGCTGAAGCACCCGATTTTCCCGGCCTAGGTCCAGTATTCTCGCCGAACGTCGCGGCGATGTCGTGCGAAGCGTCGCCGCCGTCGTGCTCGCGGTTTGGCCGCGAACATTTCGGTCCCGAAATCGCACTCCGAGTTGGCCCGCTGGCAATTCGCCGCCCTGCACCCGGATCGTGCGTTCTCGTGCGGGTAGTGCAAGCAGGGTGGGGCGGAGGTTTCGTGGTTGTCGACGCCGTCGAAGTCTCCTATGGCATCTCAGATGGAGATACGTCCAACCCTGGGTCAGCTTCGCCGGAAAGTCGAGTATGGTCCGGTCATGGGCCGACTCACAGAACTACTCAAGTCCGTAAAATCACTCGGATCACGCAAAGACACCGCCGCCAAGCAGGAAAAACGCGCACTGGATCGGTGGGAAAACGAAGGCGGCCCTGTCGCAGAGGATCCACGACAACGCTGACCCCGGACGAGTGCCAGCGCGCCTGGACCGATCAACCCAGCCAGAATTGGCCGCAACTACCTGATCGGCGCCGGCAGTGCAGACCTCGACGCACACGGAAGTACAACAGACGTTTTCGATGGCTGAGTTCGGTTGCACTACGTCGGGGGCAGTGACGAATCCCCGTGGTGACCGGTGGCTATGACGACCACCTGAACAACAGCGTCTTCAGGCATCTCGGGGTAGTAGTTGACCCGGAGTTGTCTTGCGAAATTCGTCATGTCGGTGCCGGGTGGCTGGCGGGCTGCTAGCGGCGACAGATGAGCGAGATCGTACGTTTCTACAGCGGTGACCTGTCCTGAAAGGGGGCGGGCGGTCGGGTGATTTATCGAAGATGAAAATTGCCGGCCCTTCGTGAATGTCTTCGCGCCAGCGGACGGTGGAAACTTTCGCGCCAGAAACCACTGCCGTGTAATGCTTCTGATGAAAGTGCACGGTTTGAGCAGGAGCGCAGGTCGTCATGTTCGCATTGTCCACTAAGCACGGCCAGCACCAAGGCGGTCCTACCCTCGATGGCGGCGGCCGAAAGCGTGGCCTTCGCGCGGGGTGACCGAATCCGACTTCATCACGGTTGCAGGGTTGATCCTGGCCACGGTGACGATTGCCAGAGTCCGGCGCGGCCGGCGATCGAGTATCGAATCCTGAGCTGGTACCTCGCTCGTCAGATGTAGTACTGCAGATGGATGTGCAGTCGAGTACCTGCTGATTGACTCTCTCCCGGAAGGGAGTCGTCAATGAGCACGTCCGTCAACCGAAGCCGCTGGTCGATCGTTGCGTTGTCATGCGCCGGAGCGGCATTGGTGGCCGCGTTCGTTTTGGGCCCGGCCGCGTTGTTACGCGGACGCTATCCGCAGTTCCAAGATCAATCCGTCATTAGTGTGCTGCTCGGCCGCGGCTTGGTCGACTACTGGGGTAGCGGAGTCCGCACCTATCCTCCCGGCTTGGCGGAGATGGTGGACTACTGGTTCGAGTGGCACGCGATCAAGATCGTCATCTCGGTGCTGCTGACCGCGGTTCTGGGTCTGCTCGCGGCGACTCTGTGGCGGCGATCTCTGACGGCCGGCGTAGGTTGCGTGGTCGCGGCGGCCACTACGACTGTGCTGTCATTGTTTTCGGTGTTTGTGGCTGTGCTCAACATCCAGTCGACGGTCGCACCCGTAGTCGCGCTGCTTCCGATGCTCTCCGCTGACAACGCGGACGGGCAGACAGCGCAGTCTCTGATCGAGAACGGTGTGCAGAGCGGAGACTCCAGGCCGCCACTGCTCGAGTTGCTCACACAGGTTGAGCACTACAACTGGGCGGCGATTGTCGCTACCGCCGTGGTGATCGCTGTAGTCGCAACCGGAACCGTCATCGCCTTCCGACGCTACAGGTCGTCGGACACGATCAACGGTGCCCACCGTCGGATGTTCGTCGCCCTCGGATCGCTCGGTGCTGTGATGACCATTGCGATGGCGCTGCTGTTCGTTGCGGCCGTTGTTGCCGTCGTCGATCCAGGAGAAGCTCTGCTCGGCGTGGTCGGCCTGTGACTCTATTGCCGGACCAAGATGAAGGGCGACGGCGTATCCATGACCGAATCGCGGAAGTGCTGAACGTCGCTCGCAGTACGTTGTACCGAAACCTGCAGTAGCAAAAGTGAATTCGCTATGTCATTGGAAATGTTGCGTCTTCGCCGGCACTGATGTCGCCGGTTCGGCCTCGATGGATGTGCTTCCTACAATTCGATGGGGCGATTCGGGTGTGGGCCTGTGGTTGGCGCGCTGATATCTGTGCGCCATTGCCTCGACCGCGGTGAGTGGGTAACGCAGCTGTCTGTCGAAGTGGGAGAGGGGCAGCTGCGTCGCGGGTTGCAGATCGTCAAGCCGCGGCCCTCGACGGCTCGTTGCGGTAACGCGAGAGCCGGCCGTCGGTTCCGGTAAGCCGCCAGGACCAGAGGGTGAGCCGGGTGCGCATTCCGTTGGCGTCGGCGAGGCTCCGGACGTCTGCGCAGGACTCTGCAAGGAGTCGCCGGAAATCGGGGTTGCGCATCGAATAGGTCTCGCGCAGAACATTGCGGGGGATACCCAGCAACGTCGCGTCCTGCCGGCTCGGGACGACGATGGACCAAAACCCTATGCGCATGACTACAGGCGTGGTGAGGCCGAGTGCGAGGCGGTTGAATCGGCTCATGCGCGGAGCGTGATGGCGCAACCATGCATGGGCGAACCCGATGTGACGTGCTTCCTCGGCGAGATGGATCTGCATGATGCGGTCGGTGAGCGGGTGAATGCCACCGCCGCGCATGATGCTCTTCTGGATGTGGTCGATCGGCTCCTCTCCAGCGAGGATGATCTGAAAGAAGAAACTGGGCCACAGCGATCCCAGCGAACCGACCAGGGGGAAGGCCTTGACAAGCCACGTTGGGGCACCGTGGACCTCCGGAGCCACCCGGTTGGTGAACTCCTGAAACATCTGGATGTGGTGCGTCTCTTCGGTGAGTTCGTGCATGAAGTAGCGGAATTCGGGGTTCTCGTTCGCCAGGCCCATCAAGAACTGGGTACCGCCGAGAAGGAGCAGTTGCTCGAACTGGGAGCCGGTCTTTGTTATAGATGCGAGCCGAATCCGGGCAACCCGCCGTTGTTCCTGGGGTGAGAGCGCGCGGTACCAGTCGGTGTGGGACAAGGGGTCGACCGCGGGGAGTGTCCATCTTGGGTCGTCCGCGGGGGCGGCGAACTCGGGCGAATTCCAGGCGATGTCTTTGAACGCCTCGAAGTGGAGCCCTGTCGAGGATGCCTCGGACAGTGTGCGCAGAGTGTCGTGGTAATCGCGATGTTCGTTGACGGTATTGCGCCCCGGAGTTAACCGGACAGATGGCGCGTTACGCCGCGTGCGACGAGGTGTTAGGAACTGCATTTCGGGCTCCTTTGTGGCATCTATCTCAGACGTGCCCACAGTAAACTAAGTGTGACTACGCGTCCACAGTAACTGTATGAGTCTGCACGTCCACGGGTAAGTCCGGAAGGGCGAAAAGGACGCTCAATATCGCACCATGCACGCAGCTCTCGGCATTTGATGGTGGTGTGGGTCCTGCTGTCGAGACGAGGGTGCTGGACGTAGCCGACGGTGGCACGTTGGGCCGTTGTGTGCATCCGCCCACCTCTACGGTGGGATGGGCCCAGGACGAAGTTCTCGCGATCTCGTCGTGGTCGGTGTCCCCGCGTGGTCGGGTCGGAGCTCACCTCGTCGAACGTGTGTCCCTGCACCGCGACGACATCCGAGCAGGCGCAGACAGTTGATCATGTGGATCGGCCCGCACCTCTTTCGTTGTGCGACGGGGATCCGATAGCCCGTGGTTGTTGCCGGGATGGCGACTGGTGACAGTCGAAATATCTCACCGGCAACTTCAAGTTAAGTCAATTCTTTTCCTTAAGTGACTGTGTAACAACCGGTTTCAGTGGAGGTCGCTATCTGAATTGAAATTCTGGGCGAAAATGTACGACGACCAATGGCTCTGGCAGGGGTAACTGTGCGCGTCACCGATGCCGGCGGAACCAACAGCGTCGAGATCGACATGCTCGTGACCGCCGACGCCATCACCGAAGTGCCGTCGGTCGGTTGAGACTTGTTCAGCGCCGAGCCTGCAAGAGCGGAGTTTGCGTCAGGCGCGGCCGGAAGATAGGCGATAGCCTTCATGGTGTGATCGCGCTCTATACGGCATTGGCTTTAGCGGTGGGTGTTGCTGTCGCGGCGCGCCGTCCTGTGGGCGGCAGAAAGAATCTGACAGACGTCTTCGGCGGCACCGAGCATGAAGCGGTCCAAACCGGAACGCGTTGGGCTGTAGACGTACTGGAGTCGGAGGGAATCTCTGCTTCGGAGCAACCGTTGGCCGCATTACGTGAGTTGCGTCGGGCTAATCGGGCGTTGTCGCTTACCGGTGCCAAGGTTCTTCTGGATCAACTTCTGCCACCTCGCTAGCGCAGTCGCGGATCGCTGTCACCGAAACAGCGGATCGCTGTCACCGAAATGCCAGCGACCTGGGCCTGGCAGCTGCTGAATGCACGGAAAAAGGGCCGGCGAGCACTTTGCTCACCGGCCCTATGAGTGAAGATCGTCCTGGGTCACCACTGCTTGATGTCGACGGTGCTCGTCCGGATCGCAGGATTGTTGACCGTGAACGTAACCTCGCCGCGATGGTTGGCGGTCTCGTCCACCAGCTGATCAATACGTGCGGATGTGGTGTGGCCGGGATTGCCCAACGCTGAACGGACTGCGAGGTAGACGCCTACGCCATCCGCGCCGAGGACTTCGCAATCTGGATGACCGGACACTGGATCTGGGCGTTCAAACACAAATCCTGGCGCACCCGCCTGCCCCCTCCGGAGCAGTCGGGAATCGTTTGTCCGGGTGCCGATCTTTCGACACCATATGGGCCGTCCACTCGGGCCGATGCCCCACCTATGTTGCTGACTTCGGCAACACACGCAACATAGATCTGCGATTACCGCTTTCCGTTCAGGGAGTCACGATCGGGAAGGTGGGGTCGGGAGTGTCGAGGATGTCGAACAAACGTGTCAGCACGTTGGGGTCCCCGGTGTGTTGCAACCCTTCGAGACCATTTCCTGCGAGCACGCCGAGAAGTTGCGGTTTAGTGAGGGTAATCGTGAGATCGACCTTCGCCAGAGTACGCGGATTCTTCGTTCGAATGAGCGCACCGTTCGAGAGGGAGAGCCGTAGAGTGTGCTCGAGATCCGTGAAATCCCAGTCGATGCGGAATGAATCGTGCCTTGCACGGGGGCCGTTCACGCGGATCGCGATGGTGTCGAAGAGTTGCTCGACTGAGAGAGCATCCGCCATCCCGGTGCTGGTACTCACCGGTGTCGGTGCGATACCGGATCGCAGCTCCTTGGCGCCGGTCAGATAGAAACCACGCCATGTGGCGTTCTCCGAACCGTAACCAAGTCTGGTGAAGACGTCGGCCAGGACTCCTGCGGCATCGGCGTTGTCCGGGTCTGCGAACACTGCGTGTTTGAGTAACTCCGCTGCGAACCGCAGATCGCCTTTCTCTGCATACTGTTTTCCCTTGGTGAGCACTACGTCGATGCCGCCGAATGCTTCGACGTAGCGAGAGGCTTGTGCGCGAGGGGGGTGCTGCCACAGAGACGAGGGGTGGCCGTCGAACCATCCCAGGTAGCGCTGGTAGATCGCTTTTACGTTGTGATTGATGGATCCGTAATATCCTTGGGCAGACCATGAATCAGCCAGACGCGGTGGCAATTCGAATTCCTCGGCTATCTCTGGTCCGGTCAGGCCGGCATTCAACATTCTCAGGGTCTGATCGTGCATGTACATGTACAGGTCGCGTTGCACCACGAGGAAGTCGTCGATTGCATCCTTTCCCCACGTCGGCCAATGGTGCGATGCAAACGCCACATCTGTTTCTGCACAGAACAATTCGATCGCTTCGTCGATGTACTGCGACCATGCCCGCGGGTCGCGAATCTGTGCGCCTCGCAGGGTGAGCACATTGTGCAGGTTGTGCGTGGCATTCTCGGCGAGGCAGAGCGCGCGGTGGCGAGGGAAGTGAAAGTTCATCTCTGCCGGTGCTTCGGTGCCGGGAGTTACCTGAAAGACGATGGGGACGCCGTCGAGAGTTTCTTGCTGACCGGTGTGGGTGATGTCTATGGTCGGGGGGATCAGTCCGATGCTTCCGGAGGAACCCCGAATGCCCAGGCCCGCGCTGACTTGTCCTTCCGCCGAGACCGGCAGTGCGTAGCCGTACATATAGGTTCCGCGCCGGTTCATCGCGTTACCCGCATAGACATTTTCGGATACGGCTTCGGCCATGAATCCCTCGGGAGCCAGGATCGGCACATCCCCGCGCCCATCAGGTAGAACTCCGTAAACACCGCCGAAGTGATCACCGTGCGAATGGGTGTAGATCACGCCGGTTACAGGACGCTCGCCGCGGTGCTCGCGATAGAGTGCGAGTCCGGCTGCTGCGCACTCGGCGGAGATCAGCGGATCGATGACGATGACTCCGATGTCACCTTCGACGAGCGTCATGTTCGACAAGTCGAAGCCGCGAATCTGGTAGATACCGTCGGTGACTTTGTACAAGCCGTTCTTCCGGACGAGTTGCGCTTGTCGGAACAAACTCGGATTGACTGTGGCGGGGCACTGTTCGTCGAGGTAGCCGTATCCGGACAAATCGAAAACGATTTCGCCGGTGGCGTTTCGGATCACCATCGGGTCGATCGTGGCGATGAATCCACGGTCGGCGTTGTCGAAATCGGTGCGGTCGTCGTAGTCCAACGCCATTGCTGTCAACTCCTTGGTTCGGGAACTCTCGCCGACACTTCTACCGACCGATTTTCTGTTCTTATCTCCGGATGCACTTCACCTGATTCGGATGAACTGGCCCTTGTTTGTGGTGCGTGGTAGACGCTGGGACGGGCGCCGCCAGCAGGTGCTGCCATGGAACGAGGATTGATTCGACTGATTCGGTAGAGAGGAGGTCGGTGCTCGATCAGGCCGGTGACCTTACGATCTTGAGTCGACATGCGTACACAGTGTCGGTACACCTGGGACACGGGCGGCCGATCGCTGCACCACTGGGCACGGCACTACACAACGTTGCGGATAACGGCATGCTCGTGGTCGAGAACTCTCTCATGTCTGCTATCGGAGTTCACGCTGACGGCTCTGACACTCCGACCGGTGAGGTCTTCTTCGTGAATCGGCGCAGAAAGCTCTGTTGGACCAGGAGTGTTCTCCCGCGTATGCATCGTCGGGTGTAACTGGACCGCGATGGGCGATTTCCCTGCGGTGGTCGCGGCAGTAGGGGTCGCTGGCCTGGGGTATGTACGACTCGATCAGAGTGCACATCCGACTGCTCCCCTGCGTTGAGTGTTTCCGGCGCCCGCTTCCGGAAGCGGGGGACCTCGACGGTTCGCGCAGTGGGCGTCTCGCGGAACGGGTGGTGTCGGATGTTTGAGGTGGACTCTTTCGTCTCACTTGTGGGACAGCCGCGGCCGGGTGTGGCGGTTCGTGTGAGCGCTTGTGTTGGTGCCACCGAGAAGGGCAGTGAATGACGCCACGTCCAAGATCGGTGCCGGCCGTCCACCGCGCGCCTTCAGTTCGTCGACAACTGCTTGGCGGGGAACATCGGTCAAGGTATGTATCAGAGGTTCAACGACTTCGAGATGATGCTTCGCATGACCTCGCTGGTACCGCCGAAGATCCGGGACACCCTGGCGTCGGTGTAGAGGCGGGCGATCGGATATTCACTCATATATCCGTATCCACCGTGCAACTGCAGGCACTTGTCGATGATGCGGGCCTGATTTTCCGTGCAGAAAAGCTTCACCTTGGCTGCGTCGGCAACGGATAGTCGTCCGTCATCGAGCGCAACGAGCGCTCGATCGGCGAGGGCCTGCGCCGCTTCGAGGTCCGTCGCGCAATCGGCGAGGACGAACTTGGTGTTCTGGAAGTCTGCAACTCGCTGTCCGAAAACCTTGCGGTCCTTGACGTAATCAATCGCTAAGTTCAAAGCCGCGGTGGCAGTTGCCTGAGCGGCGATGGCAACGGTGAGTCGTTCCTGTGGCAGGTTCGCAGTCAGCATGGTGAACGCGTCACCCTCTACGCCCAGCAGGTTCGCCGCCGGAACCCGGACGTTGTCGAACATGAGTTCCGCGGTGTCCTGGGCTTTGAGACCCATCTTGTCGAGGTTTCTGCCGCGTAGGAAGCCTGCCATATCGGCCTCGACCACCAAGAGTGACAGTCCCTTTCGTCGATTGTCGCTCGACTTCCCAGTCCGCGCTGCGACAATGACGAGATCGGCATTGATTCCGCCGGTGATGAACGTTTTTGCACCGTTGAGCACGTAGTTGTCGCCGTCGCGCACGGCAGTGGTTGACATCCCAGCGAGGTCCGAACCCGTTCCGGGTTCGGTCATCGCGATCGCAGTGACCAGATCACCGTTGGCGAAACCCGGAAACCAACGCGCCTTCTGCTCGTCATTCGCATACTCGAGAAAATAGGGGAGTACGGTGTTGAGGTGGACCTGCAATCCACCGACTGTTGCAGCAGCATAACCGGTTTCCTCGAGCACTACCGCGTTGAAACGGAATCCCTTGACACCCCCGCCGCCGTAATCTTCCGAAATCTGCAGTCCGTTGATGCCCAATTCCGCTGTCTTGCGATACAACTCCCGTGGCACCACTCCGGCGGTTTCCCACTCGGGAATATGGGGAACGATCTCTTTGCCGATGAACTGTCTGACCGTCTCGCGGAATGCATCGTGGTCGGCAGTGTAGACATCTCTGAACATGAATTCTCCTGAACGTGTGCGTAAGTGGTCAGCGTGGTGATTTATCGACCCTTGAAGGTGGGAGCACGTTTCTCGAGGAATGCGGATGCCGCTTCACGTGCGTCCTCGGTGTGAAACGAACGGACCATTGCGGCCACCTCGGTAGCCGCGTAGTCGCCCAATGACATCGTCTGGGCCGCAATGAGATTCTGCTTCATCTCTCGGAGCGCGATCGGAGCAGATCCAGCCAGCCGATCCGCGAGCTGCCGTACTGCTGCGTCAAGTTGGTCGGAGGATACGATCGAGTTCACCAATCCCAGTCTGAAGGCGGATTGCGCATCCAACTTGGACGGTGTCAAGAAGAGCTCGCGCGTTCGTGCACCACCGAGCATTCGGGTCAGAAACCAGATACCGCAGAGATCGCCGGACAATCCCGCAGAAAGGAAAGCGGTATTGAAGACCGCAGCATCGGAGGCGACGCGGAAGTCGGCGGCGGCGGCCAGGGATAGGCCGGCACCGGCGCACGGACCGTTGATCGCCGCGATCGTCGGGCGCGGAAACTCGTACAACTGCTCCGCAACGCGTGTGGAGGCGCGCAACCGTGAGGTATCCCCTTCTACGGAATCACCTTGCAGGGAACGCGATCGGGGCTCAGCGGCTAGATCGGCGCCGACGCAGAACGCAGAGCCCTCGCCGGTGAAAACTACGACGCGAACATCGACGGATTTTTCCAACTCACCCAATGTCTCCGATAATTCGCCGAACATTCGCAGTGAGAGTGCGTTTCGACGTCCAGGATTGCTGAGTGTGACTGTCGCGATTCCGGTCTCGATCGAACATGAGACTGTTGAGCGGGGACCCCTATTTGCCATCGATGGCCTTTCATGATCGTGAGTCACCGAAGATCTTTGTTTTCAACGGCACTCATCACATCAAACGACGAGGTATCGACGGCGTCAAAGACACGATTCGGGCTGCATTGACTGCAATTGCCTATAGGTCGGTGGGCAGGAGATCGTCGGGAACCTGCTCAACTGGGGATTCGTCTCGAAATGCCGACACATTGCGTCGCTCCATTGCTGCGACGATCTTCGAGGTTGCGTCTATCCGTGAATGTCCTTGTGCCATTTGCTGGTCCACAGCTCTCTCCCACTGTCCGACCAGGAGGTTCGAGTAGTCCAGAAATGCCGTAGCAGTTTCAGTGAGTCGACCGATGCGGTGCACGAACCCTATGTCGCGGCAAAGAGACGGGGTCAGATCTCTGACCACTGCACCGCGCTGCTTCGCCTCCACTGCGACGCGCATCGAGACGATCGCCGCACCGCCGCCGGAGAGAACGATCGGAACGACTGCGCCGCGCTGGGGGACCTCGACGGCAACATACGGTTCGACGCCGCTGCCGCGAAGCATTTTTTCGACGTAATCCCGATTGGCGGTGTTGCGTCCTCCCATGACCAATGGGATGCGGTCGAGCATCTCGAGTGGGACGGGGTCGGGCAGATCGTCTCCTGTACCTGGCGGCAGTACGAGGACGAATCGCTGACGGACGACATCTGTGCTCGCAAATGCCCCGCGGGGAAGCGGCAGCATCGTCACGCCGAGCTCGCAGGCGCCGGACTCCACCAGCTCGAGCACCCCGGCGAGGTCGTCACGTTCCTCGACGCGCATACGAATGTTGGGGTACTTCACTCGAAAACGCGCGACCCACACCGACAGTGGATCGGTGGACATGTCGGAGAGAGCCGCGATGTCGATGCGGCCTCGCGCGAGTGCCCGTACTTCGCGAACAGCGACTTGTGCCGCGTCCATTTCGCGCAGCACCCTGCGCGCCGGGCCGACCAACGCCTCGCCGGCCGGGGCGAGTACGAGACCCCGACCGACGCGGTGAAACAACTCCGTTTTCAGTTCACTCTCGAGCTTGCGAATCGATTGGGACAACGACGGCTGAGCGACATGGAGCGCTAATGCGGCACGGTTTATGCCGCCGTTGTCGACCACCGCAAGAAAGTATTCCAATTGCCGCACGTCCATGCTGGCAACGTAGCGACTCCGAACGCGCTCGTCCCAGTCGGGACAATCCACCGGTTCGGGGTGGCTAGCTTGAGGGGCATCCGTTGGTGACGATGTCGTTGTACTTCGGATCGATCTTCGGATCGACATACGAGACATTGGCGTTCCAAAGTTGCTCGCTCAGGTCCATGGTGAAAGTGTCGCGCTCACTCTCCCAAACCCCGCGGGCTGTGTCCTCGGACAAGCCGGTCCAGGCAACGAGGATTCTGGTGGCTTCGTCGGAGTTGGCGTCGTCTGCGATCCACTCGATCGAGGATTTCATGGCACGGCAGAACTTGCCGATCGCGTCTGGATTCGTGTCCCAGAATTGCTTCGTGGTGGCGAACATGCCGGTCACGTCGTTCTTGCCGCGTTCACCCATGGTGCCTTCGGTGGAGCCGGCGATGATGCGAAGCTTGGTGCCCTTGGCGAGTAGCGACTCGTACGTCGTCAGGCCCAGAACACTTGCGTCCGCTTGGCCGTTGGCGATCGCGGCAGCTGTTGTTGCGGGGGATCCGGTGCCGATGAAGGTGATCGCCGTGCCGTCGATGCCGTACTCCTCGAGAACACTGAGAGTTCGCTGTTCGTTGGAGTCACCGCGCTGTGGGACCGCGAACCTCTTGCCCGGGAGCTGGTCGAGAGTAGTGATGCCGGATTCCTCGGTCGCCACCATCACGACTCGGCCGCGTGAGTAGGGGCCCAGTACTTTAAGTTCCTGCCCCTGGGCACCGGCGGGGACGATGACGCCTGGCTGACCGAAGGTGACCTGGGTGCTGCCGCCGATCATCGCCGACAGAATTTCGGGGCCGGACTTGCCGTCGATCAGCGTGACGTCCAAGCCTTCGTCGGTGAAGAAGCCCTTGGTCTCGGCGACGCCGAGCGGATAGGTGTAGATAGTGCCGGGGAACGAACCGACATTGATCTTGTTGGGATCGTTGCTGCCGGCCTCGGACGAGCCGCAAGCCGCGGCCCCGGCGAGCAGTGCAAGGGCTCCGCAAAGAGAGAGGATCTTGGTTTTCATGGTGTCTGGATCTCCTGGATCATAAGGAAGAGAGATGTTAAAGAGATGCCCGGAAGCGCTCGTAAAGTTCTTGGTAGCGCGGGTGGGCAGCCACGCTCTCCAGATCGCGGGGCCGTTCGATACCGACTTCGACATCGTCGAGGATCTTGCCCTCGCCCAGGAGGACGACTCGGTCCGCGAGTGTGATCGCTTCACCGAGGTCATGAGTGACGAAGACGACTGTGCGTTGCGGTCCGGACTGCCACAATTCGAGAAACTGTTGCTGGACCGAGATTCGAGTGCGAGCGTCGAGGGCTGCGAAGGGTTCGTCCATCAGCAGGACGTCAGGATCGAGAGCCCACGTGCGGGCAAGCGCGACGCGCTGACGCATGCCCTGGGACAGCTGCCATGGCCACAGCCGTTCGGAGCCGCCGAGGTGTACGCGGCCCAGCCAGTCATGTGCGACCTTGCGCCGGGTAGCGCGGTCAATTCCGCGCAGTTCGAGCCCGTATTCGACATTGCCCTGGGCGGATCGCCATGGGAGCAGCGCGTCTCGGGCGAGCATGAAGCCCAGGTGAGGGCGGGCTTCTCGGGGGCTGGTGCCGTGGACCTGGATCGAGCCGGACGACGGTTCGACCAGGGCAGCGATCATGTTGAGCAGAGTGGTTTTGCCGCAGCCGCTGCGTCCGACCAACGCAACGAACTGACCGGCTGCGATGTCGAGGTCGATGTCGTGCAGGACTGTGTGGGTTCCGCCTTCGGGCTTGTCGAAGGTGACTCGTGCTTGGTGCAGCCGGATCATCGTGGCGCTGCGGTTGATGTTCTCAGTGCCGGTACTGACGGTGGTGCTGTTCATGGCAGTCATCTCTTCTGGATCAGTGGTCGGCGGGGGGTTGCCAGCGGAGGAGTCGCCTCTCGATGGATCCCATGAGTTGGTTCAGGGTGACGGCGATGACGGCGAGCAAGATCAAGATTGCGTAGACCGCCTCGAGTTGGAACAGGGACGAGTACTTGGCGATCAGTTGGCCGAGGCCGTTTTCGGCCGCGATCAGTTCGGATCCGACGACGCCGAGCAGTGCGTAGATCAGCCCGAGTCGGAGTGAGGCGATGATCGCAGGAGTGGCCACCGGCAGCATGATTTTCCAGAACAGGTGGTGTTTTTTCGCACCTAGTACCGCAGACAGGCGTAACCATTCGGAGTCGGCCGACCGGACACCGGCTCGCGACGCTGACAACACGATGAAGAACACGAGTGTGCTGGCCAGTGCGACTTTGGCTTCGGTGCCGATGCCGAACGCGACGATGAAGAAGGGCGCGAGGGCGATACGCGGCATTGCGTTGGCTGCGTCGAGGAACGGAGCGAGAATGCGCTCGAAGGTCGGCAGTAGGCCTAGTGTGATACCTGCGACGACGCCGACGATGCTGGCCAGGACCCAGGCTATGACGACGGCGAGCATCGTGGCCTGGCCGTTGGACCAGAGCTCCCCGTTCTTGACGGCCCCGACGAAGTAGTCCCATGACTGCCTCGGCGACTTGGCCAAAATCGGAGTGATCAACTGGTAGCGCGCGGTCAGGTCCCATGCGCCGAGCCAGACGACGACGAGCGCGAGTTGAGCAACGCGGATCAGCAGCGTCGATTTTCGTGCGTTTCGGGGTCGGCGGACTTTCGCCAGCGGGCGGACGGGTGTGCCGGGTGGCACGTCGTCCTTGCGATGCATCGACTGCTCGTCGGCAGTGATTTGCGACATGACGGACTCCTTAGTTGCGGCGGGCCTCTGCTCCGCGGCGCCAGAGCTCGAAATCGTGCTAGACCCGAGCAGTTGATAACTTTGCATCCTAGCTTTGCACATGTCAACAGTGCATAAAGGCGTTTTGGCACCAATAGATGAGTCTCGAAATATGACAAAGTCGTTCACTTTGTTACTTTCAAGTACGGAAATCGGCGGGTTGGCGCCGCCTGGTGAGACAAGCCAGGAATCGCGAACAGCGACTCGAACACCTGCTAACATCTGCGCGACGCCAACCGGTGTTCTTACATGAGAGGGCTAATAAATGACCGAAGGGTCTCCTCAACGTCGACCGCGTAACCGCAAACAACTGATCGTCGCGGCCGCCGCACGACAGTTCGAGCGAAAAGGCTTCCACGACACCTCTGTCGCAGATATCGCGGCCGAAGTTGGGATCACCGGTCCGGCCCTCTACCGCCATTTCCGCAGCAAATCCGACTTGTTGATGGCCGCCATCGAGCTCGAGATCGACCAGATCGAACGCATCTACACAAGTGACACGGAGTTGCCGGCACTTCTCGGCGAGGCCGCGAAGGCACTCTTACGTCCCGGACGCGTCAACACACTGTGGGAACGCAGTAGTCCTTTTCTCGAGTCGGAAGCTCGGTCGAGGCTCGCCGAGCGACACCTCGCAGCACTGATGCCGTTACGAGCAGCGCTGCTTCGCGCCCGCAGCGATCTGACCGAAGCCGACGCTGATGCCCTGACCTGGGCTGTTCATGCGGTGATGAACACTGCGCGAGCTTTCGAGCGGGTGAAAGTCGACAGGGAGCGGGGGCGCCGTCTCATGGTCTCTGCCGCAACTGCTGTGGCAGAGATCCCTCGATTGCTGCCCGTGGCGCAGGAACCGGCGCCACACACTCCGGTAGTGGGTGTGCTCAGTTTCGCGTCTCGGCGTGAGGCTGCACTGGCCGCCGCTGTGCACCTTTTCGCCGAACGAGGGTTCCAGGCCGTCGGAATGGATGATATCGGCGCTGCGGCAGGGATATCCGGGCCGACGCTGTACCACCATTTCCCTGGTAAATCCGCGATACTTTCCCACATCATCCTGCGTTGTCTCGAAGCACTCAATTTCGATTTGGCAGCCGCGTTGTCGAGTACTGACGACCCTGCCGAAGCTCTCGAGTTGGCGCTTGCATCGTTCGTCCGAATCAATGTCGCGCAGGGGGATGCGCTCGTGGCGTTGACAACCGGGATCGTCCATGTTCAGGAAGAGGAGCGAGCCCCGATCCGACGAGCGCAGCAGGACTACGTCAACGAATGGGCAGTATTGCTCGCAGCGAGTCGGAAAGACTTGAGCCAGGCCGACACAGAAGCTTTGGTCCGCGCAGCCCAGCGCGTGATCGACGCGATGCGTCATCACCTCCCTGTTCGGAAAACCGAGCAGCGTCAACCGCTTCGGCGGCTCGGGCATGCCGTTCTGGGCATCGAGGAGAAGTTCGACACCGCCGATCTTCTGGTTTGACCGGAGTCAGGCCGACGGAACGACGCACTCGCTGAGACGGCGCGATGTGCTCGCGGTTTCGGAATTCGTTGGAAAATAGCAACATTCAGTGGCGAACTTGGATCCAGTCGACGGGAGTGCGACCGGATCCAAGTTCGCATCGAGACTGCGTGAAATTGGTACCCACTTACGGAACCGTTTGCAGTTCAAGCATTTTGCTTTGCCGCCTCGCGCTGCGTGAAGAACTGTTCGACAGCTAGGGCGTGGTCCCCTGAAGCGAAGCACTCTTTCTCCACGGACAGTGCCAGGTCGAGGACGGTGTTTGCGGTGTCGCGCAGGATCGCGTTGAGGACCTGCTTGGTGCCCTGAATGGCCCGTGTGTGCCCATCGGCCAATCGCTGAGCCAATGCGTGTGCAGCGTCGAGCAACTCGTCGGGGTCGACAACGTGGTTGACGAGTCCGATGCGTTCCGCCTCGGTGGCATCGATCTTGTCGCCGGTGAAGAAGTATTCTTTGGTCCGGGCCATTCCGACCAGCCAGGGCCAGACGATCGCCCCGCCGTCTCCTGCGACAACCCCCACGTTGACGTGAGGGTCGGCGATAATGGCAGTTCGTGAGGCGTAAGTGACGTCGCAGAGCAAGGCAATGGTCGCTCCCAAACCGATTGCGGGACCGTTGATGGCGGCGATGATCGGCTGCGGCACCTCGAGCAGGTCGACGATGATCGACCGAGCATCGCGGAAGAAGTCGTCGAGTTCCTGACCTGCCGACATCCGCGGGCCCTTCAGGTTGCCGCCCGCCGAGAAGGCCTTGCCGTTTCCGGTCAGTACGACGGCCCGCACCGAGGTGTCGCGGCGCAGTTCGCGCCACAACCGGATGAAGTCGCGATGCGTGGCGTGATTGATCGCGTTGAAGTCGTCGGGCCGGTCGATGCGGACCTCAAGGACCGCACCGTGGCGGGTGGTGGCGAGGTTGTCGAACGCGTAGTTGTGCAGCTCCATAGCTTTTACTCCTGCTCGGTTTGTTTGGGGGTCAGAGGCGTTCGAGGATCGTTGCGTTTGCCATCCCGCCGCCCTCACACATCGACTGGAGCCCGTATCGAATGTCGTGGTCGACCATGTGGTGGACCATTGTTGTCATCAGTCGGGCGCCGGAACCGCCGATCGGGTGACCGATCGCCATCGCACCGCCGTTCGGGTTCATCCGCTCGTACGACGCACCGGTGTCGCGCAGCCACGCGAGGCTTACCGGTGCGAACGCCTCGTTGATCTCGAAGACTCCGATGTCGTCGATGCCCAGACCCGCCTTGGCCAGCGCCTTGGCGGTCGCGGGGATCGGGCCCTTGAGCATGGTGACCGGGTCGGTGCCCGCGACGACAGCGGTATGGATACGCGCCAGTGGGCGCCAGCCCTTCTGCTGTGCGATCTCACTGGTCGTGATGAGCAGTGCGGCCGAACCGTCGGAGATCTGTGAGGCGTTGCCGGCGGTGATGGTTCCGTCGCCCCCGAAGGCAGGTTTGAGTGCACCGAGCCCTTCGATAGTAGAGCCGCGACGGATGCCCTCGTCCGTGTCGAAAAGTCGCGTGGAGCCGTCCTCGCCGGCTACCTCGACCGGCACGATCTGGTTCTTGAATCGCCCCTCGTCGATCGCTTGCGCGGCACGCGCGTGAGAGTCGAGCGCATGATGGTCGAGGTCCGTGCGGGTGAGGCCGTACTCGTCGGCGATCATCTGTGCGCCGACTCCTTGATGGAAGCGTATTCCGTTGTAACGCTGCAGCACCGAAGGGCCAAACGGTTCACCACACGAACCGTCGCCGAGCGCCGCCTGCGCCGGAACGGCGCTCATGATCTCCACACCGCCGGCCACGGCGATGTCGTACTGCCCCGAGATCACACCCGCAGCGGCCTGGTGCACCGCCTGCTGAGACGAACCGCACTGGCGCTCGACCGTCACAGCAGGGACGGACTCGGGCCAGCCCGCAGCGAGCACCGACGCTCGGCCGATGCCACCGCTCTGCATGCCGATGGGGATCGCGCAGCCCCAGACCACGTCGTCCACAAGCACGGGGTCGAGGCCCGTGCGCTCGATGAGCGCGTTGAGGACGATGGCGGAGAGATCTGCCGAATGGAGTTGGGAGAGTGAACCTTTGCGTTTCCCGACCGGGGTCCGAACTGCTTCGACGATAACGGCGTCGCGCATCATCGGGCACCCGCATCGACGGTGACGCACTGACCGGAGACGTAGTTCATCTCCTGCAGACACAATGCGTAGATTGCCCCGGCTGCTTCTTCGGGCGTACCCGGGCGTCCGAGGGGGCTGGTCTTCTGCACACTGTCCATTGCGGCCTGGCTGACACCGACCCGCATCTTGCGGCCCTCGATCTCGACAACGGTGTCCTCGCTCGCAACAGCTTCGGTCATCCGAGTCAGGATGAAGCCGAAGGCAACAGCGTTGACATTGACCCTGTAACGGCCCCATTCCTTGGCGAGAGTCTTGGTCAAACCGATGACGCCGGCCTTCGCGGCAGCGTAATTGACCTGGCCCGGGTTGCCGTAGACGCCGGAGACCGACGAGACGTTGACGACCTTGCGGTGGTACTCGGTCGGGTTCGACTTGATGTACGGGGCGGCCGCCCGCAGGATCTTGAACGGCGCGGTCAGGTGCATCTCGAGGACACTGTCCCACTGCTCGTCCGTCATCCGTTGGATGACGTTGTCCATGATGTAGCCCGCGTTGTTGACGATGATGTCGATGCCGCCGAAGTTCTCGACTGCAGTGTCGACGAAGCGCTGAGCGAAGTCGGGCGCGGTGACCGAGCCGACGCAGGCGACGGCCTGCCCGCCTGCCCTGACGATGTCCTCGACGGTCTCCTTGGCGGGCGCGTCGTCGAGGTCGTTGACGACGACCTTGGCTCCTTCGGCTGCCAGCTTGAGCGCCACGGCGCGTCCGATTCCGCGACCGGAGCCGGTGACGACCGCGACTTTGTCCTGAAGTGTGGGCATGTCAATTCTTCCTTTGTGAGAGAGGGTCAGCCGAGTCGTACGACGGCAGCGCCGCGGAGTGTGACGGTGCCGTCGGGTAAAGCGACGGTGAGGTCGAGATGAGCGAGATCGTCGTCGGTCTTTGTCACGGTGCCCGTGCAGGTCGGTTCGCTGTTGACGGGGGTTATCGCACTGAAGCGGACCTCGAAGGAGACGATCTGTTCCTGCGGCCAGTGGTCGGTGAGCAGTCGACTGAGGTAAGCCATCGAGAGCATCCCGTGGGCGAAGACGTCGTCGATGCCGACCGCATGGCATGCGTCGGTGTCGATGTGCACGGGGTTGTGGTCGCCGGAGGCGCCGGCGTAGAGAGCCAGGGTGGTGCGGGTGATCCGAGGGCAGGCGAGGTGGAGCTCCTGGCCGAACGCGAGGTTGGTGGCGGTGGTGGTTGGCGAGGTCATCGGGCCGCCTTGGGATCGCGCACGACGATCGTGCTGGTGAGTGTCGCGACGGGTTTTCCCGCGATGCCGACGTGGGTGTCGCGGACGATGAATTGCAGCGCGCCGCCCTTCTTGGTGGACACGTCGGTGACTTCGGTCCAGAAAGTCAGTACGTCGCCGGCGTGAGCGGGCGCGTGGTAGGTGAATTTCTGTCCACCGTGGAGGATGGTGCGGACATCGACGCCGAGTTGGGCGAGGAAGTCGCCCCGATTGGGGTTGTCCATCTCCAGGCAGAAGTAGAAGGTCGGAGGGATCGGGAGATCCGGGTGGCCTGCAGCTCTAGCCGCGTCGAGGTCGCTGTAGCGCGGGTCGGTCTGGCCGGTGGCCTCGGCGAAGAATCGCAGCCGTCCACGCTCGGCGGAGGTCGAGAACTCGTCGGTGCGAGTACCGATGAGCGAGGGGTCGATAGGGGTAGTCATCTCACGAGAGCCTCTCCAGAAGGGTTACGACGCCGGCCGTGCCCAGACCGAGGTTGTGCTGCAGTGCGAGTTTGGCGTTCGGCACCTGCCGCTCGCCCGCGGTGCCGCTCAGTTGTCGAGTGAGCTCGACGATCTGCGCGAGCCCGGTAGCACCGAGAGGGTGGCCTTTGGAGAGCAGACCGCCGGACGGATTGGTGACCACGCGGCCTCCGTAGGTGTTGTCACCTTCGGCGATGAACTTCTCGGCGCCGCCGGGTTCACAGAGCCCGAGGCCCTCGTAGGTGAGCACCTCGTTGATGGTGAAGCAGTCGTGCAACTCGACCACGTCGATGTCGGCCGGATCCACCCCTGCTTCTTCGTACACGCGCTCAGCGATTCGGCGTGTCACATCTGACCCGACAAGGGAGATCGCGCTCCGTCTGTCGAAGAGGTCCTGGTCGTCGGATTCCAGTGCCTGTGCCGTTATCGCGACCCGGGCGTCGAGGCCGTGCTTGCGGGCGAATTCCTCGGTGCACACCACGGCGGCGGCCGCGCCGGAAGTCGGTGGGCAGCACTGCAGCCGGGTCAGTGGACCTGCGACGGTGGGGGAGGAGAGCACTTCTTCGACGGTGATTGGAGTGCGGAAGACGGCGAGTGGGTTGTCGCCCGCGTGCCTGCGCGCTTTCACGGCGACGGCTGCCAGCGTCTCGGCAGTAGCGCCCGTCTTGTCGAGATACTCCTGCGCCGCTGCCGCGAAGTACTGCGGCGTCATCGGTAGTGCGGGATCGACGGCGTAAATGTCGTCGAGTGCGGCCTGGAACGCCGACAGCGGAGCGGGACGGTCAGTCCATTTGGCGGTGAGCGCGCCCGGCGGCATCTGCTCGAAGCCGATAGTTAGCGCACATTCGGTTGCGCCACTGGCAACGGCTTGTCGGGCCAGCCACAATGCCGACGAGCCGGATGCGCAGTTGTTGTTGACGTTGAGCACAGGAATTCGAGTCATTCCGAGCTGGTACACAATTCTCTGGCCACAAGTCGAGTCACCGTAAACATATCCAGCGTAGACCTGGCCGATTTGATTGTAACTCAAGCCGGCATCGTCGAGGGCTGCCCGGGCGGCGGCGGCACCCATATCGTCATATCGTGCGCCGACACTGGGTTTGGTAAAGGGGATCATTCCTGCGCCGGCGATCAGCACTCGAGATTTCATTCTGGCCTCCTTGCCTAATGTTCATTAACTTTTAAACGTCGGACGGCGCACTGTCAAGGGGCTGCAACGCGGGGTCGGGTGCAGGCTGTCCACAAAGGCGTCGGATCCGGCAAAGTAACTGATGATTCGGGAACCATCTTGACACAAGCAGGGTAAAGTGAATTATCGTTAGAGTCAGAACGGTTGCGACTAGGGGGCTGTTCGTCAACGAAAAGGAGGATGCCGTGGCCCACCGGACAAGTCCGACGAAGCTCGGAACGGAGGCGTCGATCGACGATCCCGAGCGGAGCCTCGATTTCACCACCGCCGCAAGGTTGGCCGACCTCGTCTTTGTTCGGCCGCACCGCGCGGACACCTTCCACGGCAGTGGCCATGCGGGTGCACCGAAGCGCGTAATGGGCGGACAGGTCGCCGCCCAGGCCCTCGCCGCCGCGGGAGCGACCGTCGACACCGACCGGGTTCCACATTCGCTGCACGGATATTTCCTGCGCGAGGGCCGACCGGACGAGGTCATCGAGTACCACGTTGAACGCAGCCGAGACGGCCGCGGCTACAGCGCGCGTCAGGTGTCCGCAGTTCAGGACGGTTCCGAAATATTCGTGATGACAGCATCTTTCGTTCGAACGACTGCTGGCAGTGAACGGCATCTGGTCGCACCTGTCGTGCCCGCTCCCGCGACTGCGCCCGACGTGTACGACGTGTGGCGCTCGTTGCATCCCGAGGCGCACGCCGAGGCGGTCTACGCCGGCGCGATCGAGGCGCGCATCGTTCCGCGTCCGACGGGCCCCACCGCGCCTGGCGCTGATGGCGCTGTCCGCCAGGATGTTTGGCTGCGCTCACGGAGCCCCTTGCCGGACGACCCGCTCGTGCACGCCTGCGCTCTGACGTATCTGTCGGACAGCACACTTGCGCAGTCCTCGGCGATCGAGCACGAAGTGATGTACCCGCTGCGCCGGGAACCCGGTCGAGTCGGGTTGGCCTCGATCGATCACTCCGTCTGGTTTCACCGCCCGCTACGCGCCGACGACTGGCTGCTTCTGCGTCAGGCGAGCACCAGCGTCGCCTCTCGGCGGGGATTCAACCAGGGCACGTTCTGGTCACCCGACGGAACGATGGTTGCCAGCGCCGCCCAGGAGTCGGTGGTCCGGCTTCTTTCCAACACAAAGGACGAAAAGTGAGTCAACACAGAGAACAACTGGACGGCAGGGTCGTGATCGTGACCGGCGCCGGCGCCGGCATCGGTCGCGAGCATGCACTGCTGATGGCACGTGAGGGGGCGCGGGTCGTCGTCAACGACCTGGCGGAGCCCGCCGACGTCGTATCGGAAATCATCGCCGCCGGCGGACGGGCAGTCGGCGTCGCAGGCAATGTCTCGGAGATGGCAACCGGTGAGCGCCTCGTCGAGGCCGCGCGCGACGCGTTCGGTGACCTGCATGCGATCGTCAACAACGCGGGCGTCGTCCGCGACGCGATGGTCTGGAACATGTCCGAAGAGGACTACGACCTCGTTGTCGACGTCCACCTCAAGGGTGCTTTCTCGGTGACCCGGGCAGCGGCCCGGCACTGGCGGGCGGAGAGCAAGGCCGGCCGTCAGGTCGACCGCGCGATCGTCAACACCACGTCGGCTGCGGGTTTACACGGCAACGTCGGACAATGGAACTATGCGGCAGCCAAGGCTGGTCTTGCTGCGCAGGCCCTGCTCGCAGTGGCCGAGCTCGGTCACTACGGCGTCCGCGCCAACGCGATCTCACCTGCTGCCCGGACCGCAATGGTCACCTCGTCGCCCGGCCTCGCCGCGGCTGTAGCCGCGCCGGAGGACGAAGATGCGTTCGACAAGTTTCACCCGCGCAACGCTTCGCCGTTGGTCGCTTACCTCGTCAAGGCGGATTGCCCGTTCACCGGGCAGGTTTTTTCCGTGACCGGTGGTCATGTCGGTCTCTATCGCGGGTTCTCGGTCGGTCACGTCGTGGAGGCCGACCATGGCTGGAGCGTCGCCGAACTCGCCGCGATCATGGAGGACGAGTCGTTTCCGCACGCACTGGAGATCATTCGCCCGAACATCATGAGTTGAAAGGTCTGACCCGATGTACCTTACCCATGCCTTGCACCGCGCGGTTCGCTACTGGGCCGATGACGTCCTGACCATCGACGCCGACCGTGTCTTCACCTCGGTCCAGTCGGCTGATCGTGTCGCCCGGTTGGCAGGCGCGCTACACGCGCTCGGAGTCGGCGACAACGACCGGGTTGCGATCGTCGCGCTCAACTCCGATCGGCACCATGAAGTTTTCCACGGGAGCTGGTGGGCGGGGGCGGTACCGAGCCCACTCAACACGCGGTGGTCGGCAACCGAAATCACATACGCGCTCAACGACTCCGGCTGCAAGATTGTTTTCGTCGACGAGGCTTTCGCCCCCCTGGTGCAGGTGATGCGCGAGCAGGTCCCCGGACTCGCAGCCATCGTGTACGTCGGACGCGGTGAGGCGCCACAGGGCACCGTCGTCTACGACGAAATGATCGCGGGGGCCGCACCGGTCGCCGATGCGCACCGGTCGGATGACGACCTCGCATTCGTCCTCTACACCGGCGGCACCACGGGCGCCGCCAAGGGCACGATGATCACCCACCGTTCGTTTCTCACCGGGCTGCTGAGTTACCAGATGTCCGGCGCAGCGGTCCGCGCCGGCGGCGTCACCATGTTGACCGGGCCGCTCTTTCACATCGGCGCCCTGCTGGGTTGGTACTCCCAGCAACTACTCGGCGGCAAGCTCGTGTTCGTGCCGACGTTCTCGCCGGAGAACGCGATGCGCACCATCGAGAAACACCGCGTCACTGGATGCGCACTTGTACCGACGATGATCCAACGAATCTGCGAGCACGAGGATTTCGCGTCGTACGATCTGGGCAGCCTCGAATTCATCGGATACGGCGCGTCGGCGACCCCTGACAGCCTCCTTGCGCTGGTCATGAAGAATCTGCCGCACACGCAGCTCGTGCACGTCTACGGCATGACCGAAACCGGTTGCCTGACAATGCTCAACGGGCCCGACCACCGGGCCGGCCGCAAGCTCGGGTCGGTTGGGCGGGCGACCCCGTGCATCGAGCTCGAGGTCGTCGACCCCGACGGGAACCCGGTCCCTCCGGGGACGGTAGGCCAGATCGTCACCCGCGGTGACCATGTGATGGCGGGCTACTGGAACAAACCCGAGGAAACGGCAACCACGATCCGTGACGGCTGGCTCCAAACCGGAGACGGGGGCTACCTCGACGAGGACGGTTACCTCTGGATCGCCGACCGTCTCAAGGACATGATCATCACCGGCGGTGAGAACGTGTACCCCGCCGAAGTCGAGAACGTGCTCGCGGGGCATCCCGCGGTCGCGGCTTGCGCCGTGATCGGCGTCCCTGACACCGACTGGGGGGAACGGGTACATGCCGTCGTCGTTCTGCGTCCCGGACACGACGCGTCGATCGAGGAAGTACGGGCCTTCGTCAAGGACAGGATCGCCGGGTACAAGGCACCGCGCAGTCTGACGATTGTCGACGAAATGCCCATGACCGGCACCGGAAAAATCATCAAAGGCAAGTTGCGCGACACCATCGCGGCCGGTTGAGCCGGACGACACAAGGAGAGTTCGAGAATGCAACGCAAGATCTACGACGCCGACCACGATGCGTTTCGTGACATGATCCGCGGTTTCATAGCGACCGAGGTCTCACCTTCTTATACGGAGTGGGAACACGACCGCATGGTGCCGCGCGAACTGTTCCGCAAGATGGGCAAGATCGGTGTCACCGGTTTCGGCATCCCCGAGGAGTACGGCGGGCCCGGTGAGGTGAGCTTCAAATACCAGGCGATCATCTCCGAAGAGGTCGCGCGCGCGTGCGTGCACTTGGGGCACTACGGCTTGAGCACCGGAATGGTACTGCCGTACTTGCTGAGCCTTGCCACCGACGAGCAGAAGCAGCGGTGGCTGCCGGATATCGCATCGGGCGAGATCCTGTTGTGCATCGCGATGACGGAGCCCGGCACCGGCTCCGACCTTGCCGGAATCCGGACTTCGGCCCGGCTTTCCCCCGACGGGCGTCACTATGTGATCAACGGCGCGAAGACGTTCATCTCCGGTGCCCGAAACTCCGAGTTGTGCGTCGTCGCCGCTCGTACGGCGGCGCCGAGCGAAACCGACCGGCGCGCGGGATTGAGCCTGATCGTCGTTCCCACCGACGCCGACGGCTTCGAGTTCGGCCGCAACCTCGACAAGATCGGACTCAAGGCCAGCGACACCAACGAACTGTCGTTCACAGACGTACACGTCCCGGTCGAGAACCTGCTCGGCGAGGAGGGGGCGGCATTCAGTTATCTCGGGCGGAACCTTCCCCGGGAGCGGCTGATCGTCGGTGTCGACGCCGTCGCGCGTGCACGTGCCGCAGTGGACATGACCTGCGACTACGTCCAAGAGCGGAAGGTATTCGGCAAGCCTGTCGCCGCGTTCCAGAACACCAAGTTCGTGCTCGCTGAGTGCGACGCCGAGGTAGCAGCGAGTCAGGCCCTGGTCGATCGTGGCATCGAACTGGAAAGCGACCACGAACTGACCGCAGCCGATGCGGCGCGCATCAAGTTGCAGACCACCGAGATGGCCGGCCGCGTTGTCGACAAGTGCCTCCAACTGCATGGCGGCTACGGCTACATGCGGGAGTACGCCATCGCTCGGATGTTCGCTGACCTGCGAGTCAACCGCATCTATGGCGGATCCACCGAAGTCATGAAGACCATCATCGCGAAGGACATGGGCCTGTAAGGCCTGGAGGGACAACCATGACCGACACCGTTCTGTTCACTATCGAGGACGGCATCGCGACCATCGCGATGAACCGTCCCGAGCGTCGCAACTCCTTCAACTTCGAAATGGCCGACGGACTGCTCGACGCGCTCGAGCGCTCCGAGATGGATTCGTCCGTCCGGGTCGTCGTGCTCACCGGTACGGGTGACCATTTCGGTGTGGGGCGCGACAACGCCGGTGCCACGCCGGCGCCTTACCCACCGGGGGACCATCTCTCGGGCCGGACCGGATTGATGCACTACACCCGACTGATCACCCAGATGCACGACATGAACACGCCGATCATCGCGGAGGTCAAGGGCGGCTGTGCCGGTGCAAACATGTCGTTCGCCCTCAGTGCCGACCTGCGATACGTCTCGACCACGACCGTGATGCGCACGGCTTTCGTCGACGTCGCCTTCGGCGGCGACCTCGGTGGGCCGTGGCAGCTCTCGCGGATGCTCGGCCCGGCCAAGGCAGCAGAGTTGATGCTGCTCTCGCCGAAGATCCGCGGCGCGGAGATCGTCGAATGGGGACTGGCCAACGAGGTACTGCCGCCCGAGCAACTCTCGGCGAGGGTTCGCGAGGTCGCTGCCAATATCGCGACGAAATCGCCGAGAGGTCTTGCCGCTGCGCGGCGAAACCTCAAGGCCGCGGCAACTTTGTCGCTCGGCGACTACCTGCCACTCGAGGCCGAACAATTCGCGACCTGCCTGGCGTCGCCGGACGCCGAAGAAGCGCGGCTGGCGTTCATCGAGAAGCGCGTCCCGAAGTTCGTGAGCTGACCTGATGACCACCAAACCAGTCACCTCACGGGGTCCGCTCACCGGTGTCCGGATACTCGAACTGGGCGGTATCGGTCCCACGCCCTTCGCCGGGATGCTGCTCGGCGACATGGGCGCCGAGGTCATCCGAGTCGACCGACCGAGCGACGCTGGCCGGGACAACCCTTTCCCTGTGTTGCACCGCAACCAACGCTCCATCACGGTCGACCTCAAGGACCCGCGCGGAGCCGATCTGGTTCTGGATCTCGCCAGTGGCGTGGACGCTGTCATCGAAGGTTTTCGGCCCGGTGTAGCCGAGCGACTCGGTGTCGGTCCGGACGAGATGCTCGCCCGTAATCCCGCTCTCGTGTACGGCCGGATGACCGGCTGGGGGCAGGACGGGCCGCTCGCCCAGGATCCGGGTCACGACATCAACTTCATCGCTCTCACCGGCGTTCTCGGAGCTATCGGTACCTGTGATGAGCCGGTGCCGCCGCTCAACCTGGTGGGGGACATGGGAGGCGGAACATTCCTCGCGCTCGGTGTGCTCGGCGCCATTCTGAACAGCCGCAACTCCGGCCTGGGCCAGGTTGTCGACACCGCGATGGTCGACGGAAGCGCCATGATGATGGCGATGGTGCACGACTTCTGGAATGCGGGCCGGTGGAATGTCGAACGGGGCACCAACGGGATCGACGGTGGTAACCCCTGCTATGGCGTCTACCGCTGCGCCGACGATCGCCATGTCGCCCTCGGTATCGGGGACGAGCGTTCCTACCGCGCGATGCTCGGCGTCCTGGGCCTGATTGGGCATCCGACGTTCGCGGACCGGACGGACAGTGCCGCGTGGCCGCTCATGCGAAAGACTCTCGCCGCCTTGTTCATTCAGCACGAACGCGACCAGTGGGAGACGATCTTCGACGGACGCGGCGCAAGCTTTTCTCCCGTTCTCGACCTGACGGAAGCACCCCACCACCCGCACAACCATGCGCGTCAGACATTTCTCGTCGGTCAATCCGGGACCATCGAACCTGCACCGATGCCGAGATTCTCCGGTACGCCACTACCGCGACCGGTCGCCGCGCCTGTCGTCGGGGCCGACACCGGAGCTGTGCTGCTGGCCGCGGGAGTCGGGCCGGCGCGGATCGACGAATTGCGGGCCGCTGATGTCGTCAACTGAGTTCGAGGGGGTGCGGACCCTGTCCGTCTCCGTCCGGTACGACGATCTGGGTCCAGAGGGGCACGTCAACAATGTCGCGTCGGTACGGATCGTCGAGGAGGCGAGACGTGCCTACCTCGGTCGACCGGTGACGTTGCACTCCTCCACCGGCGGGTTGCTCGATTCGCTCCCGAAGAATGTGCGGCACATGGTGCGCAAGCAGGACTTCGACTACCGCAGGGAACTCTGGTATCAGGCCTCGCCACTTCTCGTCGACTTCTGGGTGTCCGATATCGGTACGACGTCCTTCCGATTGCGCAGTTCCATTCGCACGTGTGCTGCCGCCGATCCCGCGGTGGTCGCCGAAACGGTGATTGTGTTGGTTGGTGAACAGACCCGCAAGCCGTGGCCGATGCCTGACGAATTCCGCCACCGGCTGAGATCTTTTTCGTAGCGATGTAGTCGGGCTGGGCGAGACGGTAGCAGCGTCTCACCCAGCCCGACTACAGCGTCGTCGACTGAAAGCTAATCCGGCAGGTGTGCCAAAGACGAACCACTCGGCACGAATCAAGCTGTGTGGCCGAATGTCGCGGTTTCCCTGTGGAGAACAGGCTGTTCGGTCCTCAGTATTGTTCACGCCGAGGGGCAGGTAAGCCGAGTTAGTCGGGAGCCTGTCACGGATCGACTCCACTTCGGGTGGCCTGCGCGGATGCGTCATCGGAAGCCACCCGAAGTCGGTCGGCATTACGCGGCCTGTTGATTCACAAGTTCTTGTCGCAGTTCACGTAGTCGGCGAGGCATGTTCCACCCGGCGACGGCGGTGATACGACCCGATTCGTCGCGCTGAACGGCGGCGAACGGCCCATCGTCGATGGATCCTTCCACCGCGGTGAAGTCGGCGGTGGTGGGGCGGCCGTAAACCTGGATCCGCACGTCGTACTGGTCGCTCCAGAAGTAAGGCACCGGCGAGAACGGTATACGTTCGCCCAACAAAGTCCGTGCGGCAGCCATGCCTTGTTCAGTGGCGTTCATCCTGTGTTCGAGTCGGAGCCGGCCCAGGATCGGGTGCTGCCACGACGCTACGTCGCCAGCAGCGACTATCCCGGGGGCGGCTTGGCAGAATTCGTCGCAGTGAAGGCCGTTTTCGAGGACCAGTCCGCTACCGCTGAGCCAGTCAGTCACTGGCTCGGCGCCGATCGCTATCAGCACCACGTCCGCCGCAATTTCCCGACCATCCTGCAGTACAAGTGCTCTCACACGGCCGTCTGTCTCGCGGATGTCGGTAACCCCGCTCCCGCCGAGAAGTTGAACGCCGTGGTCGCGGTGCAGCTGTGCGACCCGCGTCCCGATCCTCCGGCCGAGTTGGCGTTCCAGAGGTAGATCCAGCGGGTCGATCACAGCCACTCGGCAGCCGAGTCCGGCGGCCACCGCGGCGGCCTCCGTACCGAGGAAACCCGCGCCCACGATGACGACTGCGGCGCCAGGCACCATTTCCCTCTGCAGTGCGAGCGCGTCTTCGACGGAGCGAAGAACGTGTACGCCCCGGCGGCCGTCCGCGAACGGTAACGTCCGCGGACGCACACCCGTGGCTATGACCAGACCATCGAAACCTACTCGGGAGCCGTCCGAGAGCCCGATCTCGCGAGACTTGAGGTCGAGGTGCTCGGCCCGCACTCCCAGTCGCCAGTCGGCGTCGAGGCCTTCGAGTGCGGCGGGCGGGCGCAGCGTGAGCTTCTCCTCGGCCCATTCACCGCGCAGCAGTTGCTTCGACAGCGGTGGCCGGTCGTACGGTGGCCGTGTGTCGCCGTCGATCAGCATCAGCCGGCCTGTGTACCCTTCGCGTCGGAGTGTCTCGGCGGCGGTCAGACCCGCTGCGGAGACGCCGACGACCACGACCTGGTCGATGGTCATTCTTCGACCACTATTGCGAGCGCCGGGCACAGTAGTGCGGCCTCGTGCACCTGCGCTGCGAGGTCGGAGGAAGGTGCATCCTGGAGCAGGATGACTATGCCGTCTTCATCGCGCTGGTCGAACACTTCGGGTGCAGCGAGTACACACTGTCCGCCGCCTACGCATTTGTCTTCGTCGATGTGAATTCTCATCATGCGGTCCTTTTTTCGTTCACCAGGTCACGGGCAGGCGGTGCAAGCCGTAGATGGACATGTCGGTTTTGTATTCGAGGTTTTCGAGCGGTTCGGCGAGTGCGAGCGTGGGGATTCGTTTGAGCAGGGTCGAGTAGACGACCTGTAATTCGACGCGGGCGAGTTGCTGGCCGAGGCACTGGTGGACGCCGAAGCTGAACGCGAGGTGGTGCCGTGCGGGGCGGCTGATGTCGAGGTCGTCGGGTTCGCCGTGGCCGTTGCTGGTGAAGGCGGCAGTGTCGCGGTTGGCGGTGCCGAAGTCGAGGATCAGTCCGTCTCCGGCGTGGATCTCGGTGCCGGCGATCTCGAAATCATCGATTGCGACGCGCCGGGCTCCGGAGTGGACGATCGTGAGATAGCGCAGTAATTCTTCGACTGCGCCCGCGACGACTGCGGGGTCGTCGGAGTTGCGGATCAGAGCGGCCTGCGCCGGATTAGACAGCAGAGCTGCGGTCCCGAGGGCAATCATGTTCGCCGACGTCTCGTGGCCTGCGGTCAGAAGCAGCAACCCCATCCGTGCGATTTCTTCATTGGTCATGTGTCCGGGAATCAGCTGCTCGACGACGAGTCGGCTCAGGGTGTCGTCAGTGGGGTTGTCCATCTTGCCGTCGATGACCACGGCAATCATCTCGAGCATCTCCTCTGCCGCTGCGACGGTGTCCTGCGCCGTGGAAGTCGCTGCAGTGAACACCTTGGTGAGCACCTGAAAACGGTCGTGCTCGTGATATGGCACCCCTAGCAGTTCGCAGATCATGACCGACGGCACCGGCAGAGCGAGCGCTTCGACGAGGTCCGTGGGTTTCGGGCCTGCGAGCATCTCGTCGATGCACTGGTCGGTGACGGTCTGGACGACCTCGCGCATTCCTTGCATGCGTTTGGCTGTGAAGTCCCTTGCCAGTGCACGGCGTGGGATGTCGTGGGCGGCACCGTCTTCCGTGAAGAAGGTTTTCGCCCGTGCTCGGCGGGCCTTGATCGCGGCGGAGCTGTGCGGATATGCCGGGTTGTCGGTGTCGGCGCTGACGTGCGGGCTAGCCATCACCGCGCGGACGTCGGCGTGCCGTGTCACGAGCCAGGGTTGGGTGCCATCCCAGATGCGTACCCGTCGTAGTCCGTCGACGCGCTGGATCTCGAACAGTTTCTCTGCCGGATCGAACGGGCAGCGCTCGACGTTGCGAGGCATCGGGTACTGGGGGACATCGACTGCGTGTGTCATACAAACTCCAGAGGCTGAGTTGTGGAATTTACTCTAGATCTCATTCACTTATGCACTCTATTATGCTGTTGTTCGACCAAAATGCAACGACAGATATCAAACGAATTGTTACATCAACTTTCCCTGAGCCTCTTGACATCCTGCTGTCGGAGCACATACAAGTAAATGATCGTTTGACTCCTAGGAGGCAATAATGTCCACTACCGCACTCGTAACCGGCGCCGCTCGCGGCATCGGCCGACAAATTGCCCTCTCCCTCGCCCGTGAGGGGTACGCCGTCGCTGTCGTCGACACCGACTTCAACGGTTACCGCGCGTTCGGCGAGGCCGCCGGGTCGGTCCTCGACGAGCTGAGCGAAATCGGAGTGCCGACCATCGCGCTCGAAGCAAGTACCACCGACGTCGAGGCGATGAATGCGCTCGGCGAACAGATCCTCCGAGAGTGGTCGCAACTCGACGCCGTGGTGTGCAATGCCGGTGGTGGGAGCGGAGGTCTCGCCGAAAACACCGCCGCCACCATTGATCTGGAAGCGCTGGACGACGTCCTGCGTCGCAACCTTCACGGCACGATCACGACCGTGCAGGCATGCCTACCGGCACTGCGAGAAGCAACCAACCCCGCAATCGTGACAATGGGTTCGGTTACTGGGGCGATCGCCAACCCTCAGGGCACCTACGCCCACTACGGAATCACCAAGGCAGCCGTCATGCACTACACCCGTTACCTTGCGAACGAGCTGGCGGCGGAGGGGATTCGGGTCAATTGCGTTGCTCCAGGTCTGATCTCGACCGGCAGGCTGCGCAAGCGACTCAGCGAACAGCCCGAGCGCGAGAAAGAGATTGCCGACAGTCTCGGGACACCGGACGAAGTTGCCGAGGCCGTGCGCTATCTCGTCTCACCCGCCACGACCCACATGTCGGGACAGGTACTCCAACTTTGGCCCCCGAATGCCCTGTGAGTCCCGACCCCTCGATCAAGGAAGACCTCACGTGCCCACACATCTGACCACGCGACAGGTCGCTCAGGCGCCCAGCCTCTGTCACGTATTCCAGTCCACTGCCACTACTTACCCCGATCGTGTCGCGCTGCGGGACTGGGCGGACGGGCGGACCTTCACCTGGCGCGAGTATGACGTACAGGTTCGACGCATCGCCGCCGGTCTCGCGGGCCTCGGGGTTCGCCCCGGTGACACAGTTGCGATCATGTTGAGGAACCGTCCGGAGTTCCACTTCGTCGACGCAGCAGTGATGCATCTCGGTGCGGTGTCGTACTCGATCTACAACACCTTCACCGCCGAGCAGGTCTCCTCATTGTTCGGCAGTGCCGGCAGCCGCGTGGTCGTGTGTGAGGCGCAGTTCAGCGAGGTCGTTCGCCCGGCTGCCGGGCAGTACCCGGGTACTCGCGTGGTTTGCATCGACGACGCTGCGGCCGACCAGATCTCACTGGAGGCGCTCTACGCGCTCTCCGATCCGAATTTCGACTTCGATGCGTCATGGCGCGCCGTTTCGCGCGACGATCTGGCCGCGCTGATCTACACCTCGGGCACGACAGGGGACCCCAAGGGCGTCGAGATCGCCCATGCCAACTTGCTCTACTCCGCGTCGACCAGGGCGGCGCAGCAAGAGGAATTCACGACCCCCGACGCAGAGGAGCGGGTGCTGTCGTATCTCCCTGACGCCAACCTCGCAAACAGATTCGCCGCGCACTACCTACCGATGGTGACCGGGGCAACGGTGACAGACGTAATCGACGGAAGGTCAGTACTGACAGCATTTTCGGAGGTGCACCCGTCGACCTTCATGGGCGTACCGATGATCTGGTACAAGCTCAAGACAATGATCGAAAATGCGATCGCCGCGGAGCCCCCAGCCGAACGAGACATAACCGAGCGAGCACTCGCAGTCGGTCTGGAGAAAGTCCGCCTCGAACTCTCCGGCGCACCGGTTCCCAAGGCGCTCGAGACTGAGCACACAGCCTTGGACGCGAGCGTCTTGGGCACGTGGAGAAGACGATTTGGTGTCGACGCCTTGTACTACGCAACATCCGGCGGCGCACCGATCGCGCCGGAAACACTGGAATTCTTTCTGGCACTTGGCGTGACAGTCTGCGAAGTCTACGGACTCACCGAGAGCGCGGCATCAGGCATCGCCAACCACCCTCACCGGATCAGGATCGGCACCGTGGGACAGGCGCGCAACGGCGTAGAGGTGAAGCTCGCCGGCGACGGTGAACTACTGCTCCGTAGTCCCGGCGTGATGCGGGGCTACCGCAACGACCCGGCGAAAACGGCCGAGGCCGTCGATACGGAGGGGTGGCTACATACCGGCGACATCGCCACCCTCGACGAGGACGGCTACGTCCGAATCGTCGACCGCAAGAAGGACATGATCATCAACTCCTCGGGCAAGAACCTCGCCCCGGCAAACATCGAGAACGCGCTCCGACTCGCTTGTCCCCTTGCCGGTTCGGTTGTCGCAGTCGGCGACGGACGGTCACACATCGCGGCGCTGATCGTTCTTGACCGCGATCAGGTCGCTGCATTCGCGTCCGCTCGCGGTATCACGGACCTTCGTGCGGAGACGCTTTCCCAGGATCCACAGGTGATGAACGAGGTCGCCGAGGGAATTGCGCGAGGCAACGAGAGGTTGTCGCGGGTGGAGCAAGTGCGCGCTCACCGTGTGCTGCCGATGTACTGGGACACGAACGGCGAAGAGCTCACCGCGACCACCAAGGTGCGGCGCAAACTGGTGCACGAGAAGTATGCCGATGAGATCGACGCCCTCTATGCCTGACAACGATTTCGGTGAAGGCCGCACCATCGTCGTCACCGGCGCCGCAAGTGGCATCGGCGCCGCTACAGCGAAACACCTCCGCGCCCAGGGAGATCACGTCATCGGTGTCGACCTCGCCGGCGTCGACGTCAGCGTGGACCTCGCGACGCTGACCGGCCGAGCCGCGATTGTCGATGCAATTCGTGATCTTGCTCCGCACGGCATCGATGGCATCGTCGCCAATGCTGGTGTTCATCGTCGGGACGCCATGACGGTGCGGGTCAACTACTTCGGTGCGATCGCGAGCCTCGAGGGGCTACGCCCTCTGTTGCGTCTCGATGCGCCACGCGCGGTGCTGATCACATCGCGGGCCGTCCTTCTCCCAGTAGACGACGGTGTGGTCGAAGCTTGCTTAGCCGGAAATGAGGGGCGCGCCGTCAGTCTGGTCGACGCGCTACCCGGCGACGCCGAGCACACGGCATATGCCAGCAGCAAACGAGCAGCGGGCCGATGGCTACGACGCACAGCTCCGACTGCGGAATGGGCAGGCGCAGGCATCCCGCTCAATGCAGTGGCGCCTGGATGGGTCAACACGCCGATGACCGTCCGTGATCGGACTCCGGCGGACGTCGCTCGCGTGATGGCAGCACGTCCGATGCCGCTCGGCGGACGGGCCGAGTCGACAGACATAGTTCCGGCGATTGCATTCTTCCTCAGCCCGGCCAATACGCGGATCACCGGGCAGACCCTATTCGTGGACGGTGGCGGCGAGACGTTGATGTGCCAAGAGGACATTTGGAACGGCGCTGCGCGCGACGAACAACGAATGTGAATACCGGGCGGCGACTTCATCGTCCGTAATCCTTACCGCGTCGCCCTCGGAATGTCGATTCGCGTAGCGCGACAAACCGCCAAGGGCCGGTCGAACCAGATCATCTGCAGTGCAATCAGATCCCCCGAATCGTCGGCGATACCCTGCCTGCCCCCCGGACACCTATGTCGAAAGGCTCTTTGATGATCGACTCCGAGGTCCTCAACTACGAGTTCCCCACCTATCTGAAGGCCATCGCCGACTTCACCGCCAACGAACTCGTCCCGGCGGAGAACGAGATGGTTGCGGCGGGCGAGGTGCCCGCCCGCATCCTCGACAGGATGGCTGCACTCGGCCTATTCGGCATTTCAATACCCCGTGCCTACGGCGGCCTCGAATGGACCATGGAACAGCAGGTGAAGCTCACCTTCGAATTCACGCGTGCGTCGTGCGTGTACCGGTCACGCTTCTCGACGGTGATCGGCCTGTGTTCGCAGGCCATCCTCGATCACGGAACCGAGGAACAACGCCTACGGATGCTTCCTGCGATGGCAGCAGGAGAGTTGGTTACGGCATTCGCCCTCACCGAAGACGCTGCCGGATCGGATGCAGCCCACCTGCGCACCGCAGCCGTTCGCAACGGTGATGTGTACGTTCTGAACGGCAGCAAACGCTACATCACGAACGCCGCCTGGGCAGACGCCTTCATTGTCTTCGCCCGCACCGACGAATCCGAACATGGCGCCGCGGGAGTGTCAGCCTTCATCGTAGACGCCAACTCTCCCGGCGTGCGGACGGTCCTTCCCACGATCATGAACGGGCATGCAGAGGCGCCTGTCGGCGAGATCTACTTTGACAGTGTCGAAGTGCCCGCGGCGAACCTTCTTGGAGGTGTTGAAGGTTCGGGGCTGACGATGGCACTGCGCGGCATCAATCACGCCCGTCTGCATGTCGCCGCGACCTGTGTCGGCCAAGCCACTCGTATGTTGGAAGAGACGACTTCACATGTCAACGGCCGCAGACAGTTCGGTGGCCCGCTGGCCGAACTCGGTGCGGTTCAGGCGACACTCGGAGCCAGCTTCGCCGACCTCGAGGCGGGGCGTGCACTGACAATGGAGAGTGCGCGAGCCTTCGACGTCGGTGTCATTCCCCGCCACCGCATCGCTTCCGCCAAGCTGTACTGTTCCGAAATGGCGAGCCGGGTCGCCGACCGTTGCGTTCAGCTACTGGGAGGCGAGGGCATCGTTGGCCCGCATCCCGTCCCACGGATGTGGCGTGATGTTCGTGCGTTGCGCATCTACGAGGGATCCTCTCCGATCCATGAGCGGAACTTAGCCGGAGCGATGATCAGACAGGTTGGCGTCGATGGGAGACTGCCTGATTCATACCGTGTCTGATTCGGGTTGGCGGAACCCTCGTTGCAAGAAATGTAGTCCGGACCCATCGAGAGGACGGGAAACTGACATCAGGCGACGTGGCCGTCGTAACTACCGAAGGATCCGGCTTCAGTCGGATAATAGGTGGCCCGGAGTGGGTGCAGTTGTTTGGCGCCGGGGAGCGGTCAATCCAGCGTGCCGTCCGTCGAGAGGACGTTCGTCGGCGAAGACCGGTGCGATCTTGTTGTCGAATACCGTGAGGGCCGATCCGATGGACATATGCATGTCGAGGTATTTGTTGTTCCAACCACGGCCGCCGAAGAGGACGTTGTACTGGGACGCTTCCTGCTTTGCCACTCGCCTGTAGCGATCGAGCTTTTCCCGATCATCAGGCGTGTTGATCGGGTAGTACGGCTCATCTTCTTTCTCTGTCGCACAGGAGCTCTCCGACGTCCTGCGGCCCGCGATCACACCCGTCACCGAAGTTTCCGCGGACTCGATCGCCGCAGCGCCCCGCGAGAACGTCATGACCCTTCCCGGGCGCTGGCAGGCCATGATCGAGCACTACGACACCATGCCCGAACAGGCCTACACCTGGGCGAGTCGGATCAAATCCGAAGCACCGCAACATGACCCACAGCCGTTCGAGATCCGCTCCACGCCAAAGCCGGCCGCTCCGGAGCGAGAACTTGCCGACCTCGATACCATCAAGTTCCACACCCACTGGAGTCCAGAAGTCGACTACCAACTTGTGAACAGCCGCACCATCCCGCAACACAGCAGCAGACCAGAAGTACCGAGACTGTGAGCATCATCGGATACGCCCGCGTGTCCAACCTCGAACAAAACCCCGAACTGCAGCAACACACACTCCGCCAAGCCGTCGCAATCCGCATCTTCACCGTCTACGAATCAGGCTCCACAGCGCAGCGCCCCCAACTCGCCGAATGCCTGAACTACCTACGCGACCATGACGGCGATGTCCTCGGAGTCTGGAAACTCGACAGGCTCGGACGATCTATCCGCCAGGTCATCGACACCGTACACACTCTTGGCGAAGGTGGCATCGCATTCCGTTCCCTCACAGAAGAATTCGACACTACTGCAGCAGGTGGAGAATTCCTCTTCCACATTATGGCGGCCCTTGCCCAAATGGAACGCCGCATGATCGTCGAACGCACCCACGCCGGCCTCGAAGCTGCCCGCCGGCAATGCAGACACGGCGGACGGCCCACCGTCATGATTCCCAAACGCATCGAACTTGCCCGCACCCTGCGCGAGCAGGGGAGAAGTCTCGACGCCATCGCCTTGACACTCGGCGTCGGCCGATCCTCCGTCAGTCGCGCACTCACATCGGAAGTCCGCCAGGACTGAACGCGACAAAGGTATCGCTCAGTCCCGCGGGTACTAGCTTAGCTCAACCCAACTGGAGAGAGTTCATTCCGTCAGGTGCCCGAAGAACTCTTCTGCGACAGCGGTCAGTTTTTCGTGTTCTCTCCGGGGCAGTCGCAGTGCGGCGGCCTCCAACTCAGCGGTCGGGGACGGGTCCGGTGAGTGGAATGTCGGTGGCCCGGACATCTACAGGTATCGCGACATCGTGGACTTGGCGTTCGCCGCGGTGGACAAGCGGCCCCGAATGGTCTCGGTCCCTGCCGGATTCGTCCGGCCTGTCATCTGGACCGCGGATCGCCTGGGGCCGCGCCCGTCGTCGCTGGCTCGATTCTTCATCGAAGGGCTCCAACGTGAGTCGGTGGGCGAGCGGACTGGCACTCACCGTCTCTCCGACTACTTCCGCGACCTCGTGTCAGCGGATCAGGAATCGTAATTGACCCTTTGCGCAGCGCATGACACTGCCAAGCCCTCACCCTGAGTAGTGCTGAGCCGCGCCTCGGGTGGTGAGGCGCTATCGCCTTCACACGATTGGAGCTGCGGAACAGGACATTTTCCCGGAGAAACTTTCGCGGGGATAAACGAATCGATTCTGGTCGAACGCATGAGGGGAAACATGACTATCTTCTTCGACATCATGCTCGTACTCTGCGTCGTCTCCATAACAGTGTTTTCTGGATACGTTCTTTATCGCTTGGTGACAGACGAATCGAACCTGCGATAGCCAGTCGCTTCGACGTGTGGGTGCAGCGGGGGCCGATCGTCCTATCGATCCGCACCATCGCAATGGGTTTCAGGGCGAGCCTCGCACGCAAGATGTGATATCCGCGAGTTTCGCCTGAATATAGGCACGCAGCACTTCTTTCTGTGCGATCTTCCCTGGTGCATGGCCTGGACCAACCCTCTGCTCATCGTTTGCCGCGTCAACCGACGTGGACGTGTGGCCGGCGGGACTGGTCGGGTTCGGCGCGGCGGAGGACCTCACGGGTCACGGGAGCGGTTTCGCCCTCACCGATGAACAGGAAGCGGAGCAGGTACATGATCGGGTTTCCCTCGGTCCACTCGAAGTAGACGTCGGGAATCACGCCGGTGATGTCCCTCGTCCGCAGGAGAACCGCCGCAATGGTGTTGGGGACGGCCGGGCTGTCGACCCACAGAATCCGGTGCACACCGCGCTGTCGGCCGTGGACGAGGAGGTCGGTGCTGAATTCGGAGGAGTCTGTGACGTTGACTTCGATGAAGATGATCGACTCCGCCTCCGGGATGTTGCTTTCGGCGCGCTGCCGCGATTCCTTCTGCCGATACTCGTCCTCGTCGAGACGGTCGACGTCGTGCGCCACCATCGCGAGGTAACCCTTCTCGGCTGCCTCGGCGATGAATTGCAGCGCGGTCTCGTCGAATTCGACGGAGGTTGCCCGTAGTTCGAAGGCTCGCGAGATCCGGGAAAGGAAGGACACCACCATGATCGCGGCGATGAAGAACGACGCCACTTTCACACCGTCTGGACGTTCGAAGATGTTCGCGATCGTCGTGTAGACGAACAAAACTGCGACAAAACTGAACCCCACGAACAGTTTTCGCTGACCGTGCTTACGAGCGGACAGTGCAACGGCGACGGTCGCCGACGAGATGAGCACGAGGACACCGGTTGCGTACGCGGAACTCTGAGCGTCGACACCGGCGTCGAAGTAGATCGTGACAGTGATGGCGATGACGCTGAACACGAGGACCAGCGGACGCACGGCGCGGGCCCACGACGGCGCCATGCCGTAGCGGGGGAGATACCTCGGAACAAGATTGAGCAACCCTGCCATTGCCGATGCACCGGCAAACCAGAGGATCAGAATCGTGCTGAGATCGTAGACGGTTCCGAAGATCTCACCCAGATAGTCGTGGGCGAGAAAGGCAAGCGCGCGACCGTTGGCAGCGCCTCCGGGTTGGAACTCGTTTTCTGGGATCAGGATGGTGGTGACCAGGCTCGACGTCAGCAGGAATCCGCTCATGATCAGCGCCGCCGTGGTGAGCAGGCGCCGCGCACCTTTGATGCGGCCACGTGGATTCTGTTCGGTGTCGTGCGGATCGCCCTTGATCTGCGGCATGACCGCGACGCCGGTTTCGAAGCCGGACAGACCGAGAGCCAACTTCGGGAAGACGATCAGCGCGATCAGGATCATCATCGCCGGGTTTCCGTGCTCGGTGGTCATGGCGCGCGTCCAGTCGGTGACCAACGACGGCGCGGTCGCGATGTGCCACAGACCTACGGAGATGACCACCACGTTCAAGGCGAGATAGACGGCGACCAATCCGACCGCGATACCGATCGCTTCGGTGAATCCGCGGAGGAAGACCGCAGCGAGGAGCGCGAGCAGAACCAGGGTGACGGCGACGGTGTGTCCGGAGAGAAAGGTTGGAGCAAAAGGATTCTCGACGAGGTGCGCCGTGGCATCGGCAGCCGAGAGCGTCATAGTGATGAGGAAATCGGTGGCCGCGAAGCCGAGAAGCACGAGAACGAAGATCTTGCCGCGCCACTTGGGCAGCAACTTCTCGAGCATGGCGATCGAACCCTCGCCATGCGGACTCTCGCGAGCCACTCGCCGGTAGACCGGTAGAGCGCCGAAGAGTGTCAGCAGGATCAATACGACTGTCGCGATGGGAGCCAACGTGCCGGCCGCCAGTGCCGCGATACCGGGTTGGTAACCGAGAGTGGAGAAGTAATCGACACCCGTCAGACACATCACCTTCCACCACGGGTGGCGCTTCTCCTTCTTCGGCGCCATCCGGTGTGGCCCCAGATGTCCGGCTGGTTCCTCGGTGATGTCCGCGAGTAGCCAGGCCTCGGTGCGTTGTTTCACAGACGGAGCCGTGTTGTCGGCCGGGACCTCGTTGTCGGCTGCGGTCACCACGGCGTCACGGCTTCAGATAAACATCGTTGAGCGTGACAGTCCGCAGGTTTCGGCTCCGGATGATGTCCACCAGATGCGGATACACGTGGGTCACGGGCAGATAGTTGAGGTGCCCGATCACGATGGCCCCCGGATTGAAGTACTGGTTCGCCATTTGGAGGATGTACTCCTCGGTGATCAACGAAGAATCCGACAGTGATCCGTACCAGAGGGTGGGCACGGTGTAGCCGACGCTCGCGGCCACGGAATCGACTGTCGCGTTGTGCCTTCCATACGGCGGCCGAAAGTACGGCGCCGCGTCCACGCCGTAGGTGTTGCGCAGGAACGTGCCGTTCTTCGTCAGCTCGTCGGCGATCTGCTGCTTCGACACAGACGTCAGATCCGGGTGCGAGTAGGTGTGATTGCCGAGCTGAATTTGTCCGCTCTCGACCAGCGGTCTGAGAAGTCCGGCGTTTTCGGTCCACGAGTTGTATTGCCCGTTGACGAAGTACGTCAAACGGATGCCGGTGTCTTTTGCGAACTGTGTGTAGAGGCGCACGACTTCGGAGCTGGCTCCGTCGTCAACCGTCAGGGCAAACAGATCCCCACCGCCGGGTAACGCGGTCAACGATCCGCCGGCGGGCAGCGGCACCCGGGCAGACGGCGGTGGAGGCGGCAACAAGGCAGGCGGGAGATCCGGGACAGGGACGGGGTCGGTTGGTTCGTCGGCTGCAGCGATTGCCGTCCCGACCGAACGTGACGAACAAGCGGTTCCCATGGTCACCGCGGCGGTTCCGGTCAGAGTTGCTGCTGCGAGGGCACTGAGGAAGCGTCGGCGGTCCACAGGGCGGAGCCTAGAGCAGATTTGCCCTATTCGGACTTCATTCTCAGCGTTTTTTCAGCCAATGACCAGCCGTGTCCGGTATCGACAGGTTCTACTCAGGAACGGTGGATAGCGTGTCGGCCGTGGAACCGCGACCTCGACACTCGGCAACCAAGCACAGACGTAAGCGTCAACCGCAGCGGTCGACGCTCTCGGTGGGGCGCAAGCTGGCGGCGGCGTCCCTGTCGACGACGATTCTGGTGGGCGTCGGAATCGGCTGGTACGTGCAGTCGGATTTGACGTCGGGGCTGTACCGGTCGGATGCGCTCTCCGCCCTCGGTGACGACGCCGGCAGTTCGCTCGACGGGGATACCAACATCTTGTTGATCGGGCTCGACAGTCGCAAGGCGATGGACGGCAGCGATCTGCCGGCAGAGTTCGTCACCGACAAGCTGCATGCGGGGGACAGCGATGTGGGTGGATACAACACGAACACGCTTATCCTGCTCCATGTTCCGGGCGATGGCGGCAAGGCCAGTGCGGTGGCGATCCCACGCGACGACTACGTCGCTGTTCCCGGCTACGGAATGGCCAAGATCAAGGAAGCGTACGGAATGGCGAAGGCTGATGCGGACGCCAAACTCATAGCGGACGGTGTGACGGATCCTGCTGCACGAGAGCAACAAGCGCGTGAAGTCGGAAGACGGTCGACACTGACCACCGTGCAGAATCTGCTCAAGGTTCCGATCGATCACTTTGCCGAAGTGAACCTGATGGGCTTCTACGACGTCGTCTCGGCTATCGGCCCCGTTCAGGTGTGCCTCAACAATCCGGTGCAGGATGACTTCTCGGGCGCCAACTTCCCGGCCGGAGTTCAGACTCTCGATCCGTCACAGGCACTTTCGTTTGTCCGTCAACGCCACGGCCTGGACAACGGGGACTTGGATCGCACCCACCGGCAGCAGGCTTTCATCAGCGCGGTGATCGCCAACTTGAAGGGCTCCGGCGTCATCGGAAACATTCCGAAGATGACGGCACTGGCCGACGTGGTGAAGAAGGATGTGGTGATCGATTCTGCCATGGATCCCGTCCGATTCGCTTCTCAGGCAAGCGCTCTCGCAGGTGGGAACATCGACTTCTACACCCTGCCGATCGAGGGATACGAGACCGTCGACGGCCAGGACGTCAACATGGTCGATCCGGCGCGTCTGCGTAGTGAAGTGTCGCGGATCTTCGCGGGAGGTGGCTCGGCATCTGCACCTGCGATGGACACTGCTGTCTCGACCGGGAACGAAGTTGTGGACATCCGCAACGGAACCGCGACGGACGGGTTGGGCGCCGCGTTGGCAGCGGCGACGAAAGCGTCGGGAGTCGAAGTCGGAGAGGTGAGCACCGCAGCTGCGACGGCAAAGTCGGTGGTCAGCTATGGAGTCGGCGCCAAAGCCGTCGCAGAGGCGCTGGCCGAGCAGTTGGGCGTGGCCGCAGTGCCTAACGAGCAGGCAGCGGCCGAATCAGTGTCTGTACTGATCGGTGAGGACAATGCGCAGGCCGTGTTCTCGGCCGCTCCGGCGCAGTCGGACTCGTCCGTATCCGCCGGCACCGTTCCCGATACGGGAGCGCAGGGATCACCCATCCGGGCCGACGCGAATGGCGGCATCCCCTGTGTGGACTAACTCTCAGGTAGTTCGCACCAAACTCACGCTGACTTCTTCGATCTGCGGGTCTACATTGGAGAAGTCGAACTCAGTCGGGTACTTCACCTTTGGGGTACCTGACTGAGATTGCGTAGTTGAAAGGATCACCGACATGGCTACAACAGCAGCGGTACAGAATCCGACACGCTCACGTGCCAGGACCATGTCCTTGTCCGAGTACGTGGCCGAGCATCCGGCGCAGCGCGTTTTCCCACCGACCAGTGAGCGGGCGGCCAGGATGGCGATGCTCATCATGTTCGCCCTGATGGCCGTCACCCTCGTCGTACTGGTACTTGACGAGGCAGGAATCTTCGGATGAAGGCAGCGGTCTTCGGCTGAGCCCGACCTTTAGTTACTCTTGAGTAATGACTGAACAGAAGAGCTGGAATGCGTTCACCGTCGAGCGCGAAGACAACATCGCCCAGGTGACGCTGATCGGGCCGAGCAAGGGCAACGCGATGGGGCCGGATTTCTGGAGTGAACTCCCCGAAATCTTCGCCGACCTCGACGCCGACCCCGAGGTGCGTGCAATCGTCATCGCCGGTTCCGGCAAGCACTTCTCGTTCGGACTGGACCTGCCGGCGATGAGCGGTGAATTCGGTGCCGTCCTCGCGGACAAGGCTCAGGCAGGCCCGCGCACCAAGTTCCACGACATGATCAAGCGCATGCAGTCGGGCATCAATGCCGTCGCAGACTGCCGCAAGCCCGTCGTTGCAGCTGTTCAGGGCTGGTGCATCGGCGGCGGCGTCGACCTCATCACGGCGGCGGACATCCGCTACGCAAGTGCCGATGCCAAGTTCAGCATCCGAGAGGTCAAGGTCGCGATCGTCGCAGACATGGGCAGTCTCGCACGTCTGCCCGCGATCATCGGCGACGGACACCTGCGTGAGTTGGCTCTGACCGGCAAGGACATCGACGCAGCGCGCGCCGAGAAGATCGGTCTCGTCAACGACGTGTTCGACGATGCCGACGCAGTGCTGGTCGCGGCGCGCGCGACCGCCAAGGAGATTGCGCTCAACCCGCCGCTCGTCGTCCACGGGATCAAGGACGTGCTCGATCACACCCGCAGTGCGAGCGTGAACGACAGCCTTCGCTACGTCGCAGCCTGGAACGCGGCGTTCCTGCCTTCGCAGGATCTGACCGAGGCCATCACCGCCGTCTTCCAGAAGCGCCCGCCGGTCTTCCAGGGTGAGTAGGAACTGCAAGGGTGAGTAGGAACTGCAAGGGCGAGTAAAAACAGCACAAAAATCCCCGCACATCTTCCGATGTGCGGGGATTTTCGTAAGGCCTGAGAACTCGAGCTCAGTGACCGCCGTTGGCAGCGAGACGCTTGATCGAAGCCTCGATCTCGGCCTCTGCCTCGGCGCGGCCGACCCAGTTGGCTGCCTCGACGTGCTTGTTCGGCTCGAGGTCCTTGTAGTGGACGAAAAAGTGCTTGATCGCATCGAGCTCGAACTGTGAGATGTCACCCAGATCCTGGATGTGATCCCAGCGGGGGTCACCGGCCGGAACGCAGAGGACCTTGTCGTCTCCGCCGGCCTCGTCGACCATCTTGAACATCGCGACTGCGCGAGCCTCGACGATGACGCCGGGGAAGACCGACTCGGGGAGCAGGACCATGGCGTCGAGCGGATCGCCGTCCTCACCCAGGGTGTTTTCGATGAAGCCGTAGTCGGCCGGGTAGCCGAAAGCTGTGTAGAGGTAGCGATCGAGTTTGACGCGACCGGTTACGTGGTCGACCTCGTACTTGTTGCGCTGACCCTTGGGGATCTCGATGGTGACGTCGAACTCCACGCCGATTCCTCGCTGTCGTGTCGGTAATGATTCGTCGGAAGGATATCGGGTCAAGGATAAGGTTGCCTGACCACCCAGTAGGCAGAGCACAGACGGAGGGGCGTTGGCGGGCCAAGGAAAGAAGAAGATCGGCTCGTTGGAAGAGAGTCGACGGCGTAACTTCCGCATCCTTCTGGCGGTCGGTGCAGTGGTTGTACTGGCCGTCGCCGGAGTTGTCGTCGTGAAACTCGGTACGTCGAACGACACCGCGGGCAGCACGACCGTGACTACGTCGCCTCAGCCTGCGCTCGTGACGCCGTCACCCCAGGTGGTGCCCGTCCCGACGGACGCACCGATCCCGAGCGCGTCGGGAATCGCAGCGGCGATCGGCCCGGCCGTGGCCAACCCGGATCTGGGGAAGTTCACCGGAGTAGTCGCTGATGCGCTCACCGGAAACATTCTCTGGAGCACGGACCCGTCGACGCCGATGACGCCCGCGTCCACGACGAAGGTGCTGACCGCATCGGCGGCACTGCTGAAGTTGCCGCTCGACCACCGGCTGTCCACGACGGTGGTGCCCGGAACGAGCCCCGGGCAGGTCGTTCTGGTCGGCGGCGGTGACCCGACGCTGACGGCGACGCCGAAGGGGCAGAGCGGGTACTACGCCAACGCAGCGCACATCGCGGATCTCGTCGACCAGATCAAGGCTGCCGGTACGCCGGTGAACAGCGTCGTGGTGGATTCGAGCTTGTTCAAGGGCGACAACATGGCCACCGGCTGGTTTACCGCGGACATCGCGGCGGGCTACATCACCCCGGTCGAATCGGTGATGATCGAAGGCGGTCGGTACGACGGCACTCAAGACGAGTCACCGCGTTCGGAAACTCCCGCGTTGGACGCGGGCAAGGTTCTCGCTCAGGCGCTCGGTGTCGATCCCGCCAACGTGAGTCTCGGCGCCGCGCCTGCCGGTGCCAAGCCGATCGCGACCGTGCAGTCGGCACCGCTGAGCGACCGGTTGCTGCAGATGATGGAACATTCCGACAACGTGCTCGCCGAGACCATCGGGCGTGAGGTCGCGATTGCCTCCGGAATCGAAGCCTCGTTCACCGGAGCAGTCGACGCGACCGGCAAGACCCTGCAGGCGGCCGGGTTCGATTACACCGGAGTTTCGTTGCACGATTCCAGCGGGCTGTCCGTCGACGATCTCATTCCTGCTCAGGTACTCGATCGGGTCATGACGGCTGCGGCCGGTGACGGTGATCCGAAACTGCGCCCCCTGCTGGACTACCTTCCGGTGGCCGGCGGAACAGGAAGTTTGTCCGACCGCTACGCGTCCGGAAACCGAACCGGTGCGGGTTGGGTGCGGGCCAAGACGGGAACTCTCTCGACGGCCAGCGCGTTGTCAGGGTTCGTGGTCGATCAGAACGGGCGAGTGCTCACCTTCGCACTGATGTCCAATGACCGGCCGCCAGAAGTGAGCCGTCCTGCCCTGGACGCGATTGCCGGAGCATTGAGGAATTGCGGGTGCCAATAGTGGCCGAAAAGACTCCACAAGATGATGACGCCTCGGCTCCGCTCGGTGGTGCCGTCGACTGGAGTCTTGCCGCCAAAGCCGGGATAAAACTGGCGCGCGGCGGCCCCGCGATGTCTCGCTACACGGCCGAGACGGCAACCGCAGAACTCGCCGAAGCGTCCGAGCGCGCAGAACTGCCGGTTCGTGAAGTGACCGGGCTGGCCGACGGTCTACCGGTCCCGGCCGCTGACGTGCTTGACCGGGCCGGGTGGATCACGGCAGCCTCGCGGTCGATGGCACATCTCACCGGCGCGGATCCCGACGGCAGTGGCAATCTCATCGTCGGAAAGCCGGCGGGCTTGCAGGCCGGCGCCATGCTGGCGTACCTGTCTTCGGCGATCCTCGGGCAGTACGACCCGTTCACCGGCGAGCACGGCACCCTGCTTCTGGTCACACCGAACATCGTCTCCGTCGAACGGTCCCTTCGGCTGAACCCGAGTGACTTCCGGTTGTGGGTCTGCCTGCACGAGGTCACTCACCGGGTCCAGTTCTCGTCCTCGCCGTGGCTCGCGGAGTACATGAAGGAATCCGTCGAAACGCTTGGTGCGACGGTGGACGAGTCGATGACCGACGTTGTCGGGCGCCTTGCTGCAGAGCTGCGCTCGCGGAAGGAACCCGACTCCAGTGACGGTGCGACGGCGGGCGGCATCATCGGACTGCTGCGCGCCTCGCAGGCGGAACCCCAGCGTGACGCGCTGGATCGGATGCTCGTACTCGGCACTCTCCTGGAAGGGCATGCAGACCACGTGATGGACGCCGTCGGTCCCGCTGTGGTGCCGTCGGTGGCAACGATCCGCGCGGCCTTCGACAAGCGTCGGCAGCGCAAGTCCAACCCCGTGCAGCGGATCATCAAGATGCTTCTCGGCATGGACGCCAAGATGGCGCAGTACGTACGCGGCAAGGCCTTCGTCGACGCGGTGGTTCTCAAGGTCGGCATGGAGCAGTTCAACACCATCTGGACCGGGCCCGAGACCTTGCCGTTGCTGGACGAGATCGACAATCCCGACGCGTGGGTAAAGCGCGTTCTCGGCTAGATGCTGCTGCCTGAGACGCCTGCCCTACTGGCGCTGCGACAGGCCGTGCGGGCATGGACGGTCGCATTCGAGCCACGACGCCGTGTGGTCGTCGCCCTGTCCGGGGGAGCCGATTCGTTGGCCCTGACAGCAGCAGCGGTGGCGGAAACCGATTCGGTCGACGCGTTGATCGTGGACCATCGCCTACAAGATGGTTCGGATGCCGTCGCGCGCTCGGCCGCAGACCAGGCGCTGGCGCTGGGTTGCCGGACCGCGACGGTCCTGACCGTCGACGTAGCCGATGGTGGGAGTCTCGAGGCCGCTGCGCGTGAGGCTCGGTACAACGCCCTACGCGACGCGAGGGCTGACCTCCCGGTTCTGCTCGGACACACGCTCGACGATCAGGCCGAGACCGTGCTTCTCGGACTCTCGCGCGGGTCCGGTGGGCGATCGATTCAAGGTATGGCTGCATTCGACGCTCCCTGGGGACGGCCGCTACTCGGCATCCGGCGATCGGTGACCAGGGCGGCCTGCGTCGACCTGGGCATCACGCCGTGGGAGGACCCGCACAACAACAATCCCGAGTTCACTCGCGTGCGTCTGCGGCACGAGGCGTTGCCGCTGCTCGAAGAAATTCTCGGCGGGGGAGTTCCCGAAGCGTTGGCCCGAACCGCGACGCAGTTGCGTGAAGACGGCGAGGCGCTCGACGAGTACGCCGAAGCCCTACTCCTACGGGTTGTCGTCGACGGAGAAGTGGAAGTGGACACACTTGCCGAAGCGCCCACCGCAATCCGTCGACGCGCTCTGCGGGCCTGGCTCCTGCAGGGCGGCGCAAAAGCATTGACGGACAAACAGTTACGCGCAGTCGACGCCCTGGTGACCGACTGGCGGGGGCAAGGCGGCGTCGCGATCGGGGGCGGAACACCGGAGGCGAGGTTGGTGGCGGCCCGGCGACGTGGCAGGCTGATCCTCGGATTCGAAGACCGACGAAGGGTTTGACGCGTGTACGAGGGCGACATCGCATCGGTACTGATCTCCGAAGAACAGATCCGTGCACGAACGGCGGAACTGGCTGAGGACATCGCCAAGCGTTACCCGGCAGGCGCCCCCGAAGGGGATCTCCTGCTGATCGGCGTCCTCAAGGGAGCGGTCTTCTTCATGACCGACTTCGCCCGCGCCCTGCCGATCCCGTCGCAGATGGAATTCATGGCCGTCAGCTCCTACGGATCCTCGACCTCGTCTTCGGGTGTCGTCCGCATCCTCAAGGACCTCGACAAGGACATCGCCGGTCGCCACGTGCTGATCGTCGAGGACATCATCGACTCCGGTCTCACGCTGTCGTGGCTGATGCGCAACCTCAAGACACGTAATCCCGCTTCGCTCGAGGTTGTCACCCTGCTCCGCAAGCCGGATGCGGTCAAGATCGACGTCGACGTCCGCGACGTGGGCTTCGACATCCCCAACGAGTTCGTCGTAGGTTACGGCCTCGACTACGCCGAGCGGTACCGCGATCTGCCGTACATCGGCACCCTGGACCCCGAGGTCTACGGCGGCTGAGCCTGCTCGCCGGTTAGAACTCTTCACATTTCGGCACCTCTGCATCAGTCCGCCGAACGGACGACAGACAGGTCTCCGAGGCGTCGCTAGATTCACGGAATGCGCTATCGACGGCTTATTCGGTGACCCTTCCGCCACCACCGCCACCGCCACCACCGCCCCCGCCTGGTGGGGAGCAGCAGTACTGGAGTGCCCAACCGCAGGGCGTTCTGTACCAACCTCCGACCACAAACGGCCTCGCAATTGCCGCCCTGGTCGGGGCGCTCGTGCTGGCGCCGGTCGGCATTGTGCTCGGCCACATTTCGCTGGCGCAGATCAAACGAACCGGTGAGCAGGGGCGAGGACTTGCAATCGCCGGTCTGGTCATCGGCTACATCTTCACCGCGCTTCTGGTGCTGTCGATCGTGTGGATGTTTCTCATTGCCAATGCAGTCACCCGCGCGTTCGACGACTACGACAGCGCGTCTTCTCTCTACTACACATCTGAATCGTCGAGTACGACTTATCCGACGTATGCGACCACCACATCCCGGACGGTGGCGCCGACGTACAGCGGAAGCGACACGGCGTCGGTCATCGCCAATGCCTCGGTAGGTGACTGCGTCGTACGAAGGCTCGGGGCAGACAAGGGCGACGGGACCAGCGAGACATACGTCAGTCCGGTCTCATGCAGCTCGAGCAGCGCCACTCACCGGGTAGTCAGCCGCGGCACGTCCACATCTTCGTGCACCGCCGATTGGGTTCGCAAAGAGAGTCCTGTCGTAGTGCTTTGCCTAGCGGACGAATGATCGACAGAGGGAGACACAACCGATGACGTTGCCGCCCCCGCCCCCACCTCCCCCACCACCCCCACCTTCACCACCGCAGGCTCTGGTTGCCGGACATCCTCCGCCCTCTCGATCTCGTGGCCGAGGATGGATTGTTGCCGTTGCAGCCCTTACCGCCGTCGCGGCCCTCGCCGCAGGCGCCGTCACCGTTGTCACGATTCTCCGGTCGGGAGACACCGATGGACCGGTGGCAGGCCAGCTGGTCAACACTTACCCGACGCAGCCGACGCCAGGGTGGTCGTTGGACGTTGACGAGGTTCTGCCGGGCGGAAGATTTCTGTGGCCGGATTCGCTCGGTGCGAGCTATGGAACGGCGAGATTCATCGACGTGGGACAGACTCTGATCACTACGGTCGGTCCACAGCAGGGCCAGCAGTCCCAACTTGTTGCAGTCGACGCCGAGAGCGGATCCATTCGATGGCAAACGCCGGTCGCCGGCACGGTGTCGTGTGCGACCACCGCGATCGATGCAGCCCTACCTTGTGTCGTCAGGAACCCTGGTGGAACAGCTCGAGTCGTTTCCTTCTCGCTCGACTCGGGGGCGATTCGTTCGAGTGTCGACACCGATACGGCCACCTTGGTCGAGGTTTCCGACGGAGCGGTCTTCACTGTCGGCGGTAGCCAGTCCGGGCTGGTGATTTCGCGCGGAACCCCCACTGACCTCGATGCGGCGTGGACAACGACAACTCCACCGGAAACCGACTGCGTCGGATCCGGCGATTCGCATTCGTTCGAGATCGTCGACGGCATCGTCTATTACTCGAGCATCGGATCTACGGCGCTCAACGCGGTCGATGGCGCACTGCTTTCGAATCCGAATCTGGGTGGCTACGAGGCACTTCCAGGACAAGGTTTTGCCGGCGTCCTCTGTGCGATGCCATTTGCGTCGGACGGATACTCCAGCATCGTGTCCGACCGTGACGGTGCCGAGAGATTTAGAGTTGACGAAGACGCACCGGCATCACCGTGGCTTGTCTCGGCATCGAAATCTCGTCCGTACATCGGCTCGCACGGTGCCTACGACATGAACGACGGCACCGAGCTGTGGTCGGTCATCGGCGGAGACCACTTCTCGCTACGCCGGATCGTCGGCGACATCGTGTTGGGCAACGACTCGGACACGCTCTCGGCCTACCGAATCGACACCGGGGAACAGTTGTGGTCGACCAAGATCGGCGACTACTTCTCTTACTCGGTCTCGGACGGTGAGCGAATTCTCGTCCATCCTAACGACGGCAGGGTACTCGCCGTCGAACTCGACGACGGCTCTGTCAGTTGGTCCCTCGATTCCCACACCAACCACTGGTCTTGGTCGAAGGCCCACGACGGACTCGCCTCGATCTCCAATGACAGATTCCTCTACTACCCACCGACCGGCGGACCGTCAGGAGCACCGGGCAGGCTGCCCGCTGTCCCTGAATTCGACGGAGGCAACGAGTACGTCACGAAATGCGGACGGACACCGACCCTGACGCCGGTTGAATACCGCACGCAGGCAGAGGGTCTCGTCGTTCTAATGGAAATGAAAGCATCATGTCCCGGCGGAGACATCGTCTCCACCGACGCGCTTCGTGTATCGATCACCGACACCGGCCAGAGCGTTGCATCGGCGGTGTTCGACTTCTCCGATGCGCCGATCTATCTTCCCCGAACCGATGGGACGAACACGACGAACTCGATCCAGCGCGAGTTCCTGTACGACCTCGGTAGCTTCTGGAGGCTGCCGAACACTCTCGGTGAGTCTTCGAGTCTGACCAATTCGAGAGCGTCAGGTGCTCAACTCGTCGAATGCGAGGACGAGGGGACGAGTGATACCAGCCTGACATCCGGGCCGGCATCGCGAAGTGACACCAATACGCCGATCCGACCCACACGTAGCGCGCAGCCGACAACGGGCGACGTCGAATCTGCGAGTCTCGACGCCCTCCGGGCTCAGGCCGACGCCGATCGCCCCTTTGTGATCGGTGACCTCGCGAACAGGTGGGTGGCTCAGATCTCCTCCAAGCGGGTCGGACTCGATGCGGCGGATATCAATGGCGCTCAGGTGCATTGGACTGCTGCCCAGATCCTGCGACAGCATCTCGAACTTCGTCTCATGTATCCGGAGGTGCGTCTGCTCTGGAGTGACGAATGGCGGACCTTCGATCTCCGGGGTTGGTGGATAACCGTCGCAGGCTTGACGTTTGCGGATGCGGATGCGGCCAACGGGTGGTGCGATTCGAAGCGGATTGCCAACGATCAATGCTTCGCCAAGATCGTCAGCAACGATCGCGATTCGTCGGAGACCACTAAATATCGGCGATAGTGCCTGACCCGTTCGGCGCACTTCCCACATCTGAGGAGCTTGGCGAATGACCGAAGACAACTCGCGTCAACCCGGTGAACCATCAATAAGCGGTTCGCCCCAGTCGCACGGCATGTATTCACCGCCACAGAGCTATTCACCGACGCGATCTGCGTTCGTGGATATTCGGATCGGTGACTACACCCGCGACGGGACAGCCGCGGCACTGCTGTTCGTGTCGCTCTTCTTACCGTGGAGTGCGACCGTCGGAATAGCCCGCGTCGGTTCGAGTGCTCTTGTGCTGCTTCTGGTTCTGCCGACACTGCTGTCGCTGGCGTCGCTGTTACTGCCGTACGTGGCGCGACTCGGAATGCTCGGGCCGAATTGGAATGTCGGGCAGATACGTGTGCTGCGTCTGGTGGCCAACGGACCCCTCATTGCCACTGTTGTGGGTCTTGTCGTCTACGACGTCATTCGTGGAATGTTCCGATTCAGTGAGAGTTCGAGTACTTTCACCGGCAACGGGGTTGGCGCTGGAGCGTGGTTCGGGCTTGCCGGCGCCCTGCTCGCAGCTCAACCGCGCGCGGCCGAAATTCGCATCGACCCTCGAACCGCGCCGCGATGGTTGGCGTTGGTGAAGCCGCTTGTGTTTGTGGCTTGGGGGTCGTCAGTGGCCTCGGCGCTACTCGCGCTGATCTACATCCTGGTCTCCGTCAGTCGCTACCGATATTACGACGGGCCGCAGACATTCGAGAGCCTGATCGTTCTCTTCGTGTCGTCGGCCGTTCCGATCGTCGTGGTGGGTGTTGCGGCAGTCGGTCTCGCCAGACGGTTTGCGTCCTGGCGCCTCACCATCGCCGCGCTCGGCATCGCTCTCCTCGCAGCCGGATTACTCCACTCGATCAGCGAGGGCACAAGTGTCGAGCTGTTCCACACGGTCACGGCTAGTCCCTACTACGGCATCACGTTCTTGATTGCCGCAGCCGCAATTACATTCATTCCATTCGGTGTTGCGTCCGTCGGCGACGGGACGCACCCCGGATACGTCTGGCTCGCAGCGGCACGAAACGGCATGCTGTTGATCGCGGTGTGGAGCTTCGGTGTTGGATTCTCTCAGATCGCAATGGCAGCAACGCAATTTGGCATCGTGCCGTGGGGAGATGCGTTAGTGCTCGCTGTTCTCGCGATACTCTTCGGGATTCTTGCCGTTGTCGGAGTCAGATCACTGTCGCTTCGGTATTTTTCGCTCGACCCTCGCCCGTCACGCGAGGTCGGTCTCGGAGTCTGTCTCGGCTTGCTCGTCCTGATGATCGCTCGTCTCGTGGTGCAGTCGGCCATGTATGGCGAAATATATTACAGTGCATGGATATTCGATCTCGCCATGGCGATGCTGGTGGTTCTGGTTGCTCTCGCTCTCACAGTCTCACCGGCTGTTCGGAAATTGTATGCGGGGGTGCAACTGTTCGCGTCGGCCACCACGGTTACAGCTGCGATACCGAATCTCGGACAGCCCGTTCGGCCTTCGGGGCGTGCTCTCGAGGCTGCGGATCCGCGGACTCCGGCGGCGGTGCTGTTCGAGATTGCGTCGAGTTCGCCGGAGTTGCGGCCGGCGATTGCTGCGAATCCGTCGACGTACGACGATCTTGTGACGTGGCTCGAAGCGCTGGGTGATCCGGCTGTGGATGTGGCGTTGGACCGAAGGGCTGCTGGGCAATTCGGTCTACCTGAACCTGAACCTGAACCTGCGACCGAGACGTTCATTTCGAGCGGACCGGAGTCCAGCTCCAGCGGCGAAATTGTGCAACCGTTCGCACCGCGATCGGCCGTGCCGCAATTTGCCGTGCCGCCACCGGACCCGGGGTATGGGCCGACCGGCGTTCCACTCCGGCCTGGTGGGTTTCGGCCGGCCGGAGCCGGGATACGAGTTGCCGCGCGGTTCATCGATTTTGCCATTCTCGCAGTTGTGTCGGTCGTCGGCGGAATGATCTCCACCGCGACGCTCGGAAACGGATTCGACTTCGATTCCTACCGGACAAGTTCGGGTCTGATCGGCCTCATGATCGGGATCGGTTCGATCGTGTACTTCGTATGGGGAGAGTCGGCATTCGGGGTAACCCTGGGTAAACTCGCCCTCGGAATAGGCGTTCGCTCGGTAGGAGGTGCGCGTCCGGCCCTGGCGCAGTCCTTCAAACGGAATGCATTCGTGATCCCCATGTACCTCGGATCGGCTGTTTCGGCGTTGGCCATGCTCGGTAGTGGTGACGAGCTCGTCGGCATGCTGAATTCGTTGTCGTTGGGCAGTGTCGCGAGCATTCTCGGTTCTCTGGTAACAGTCGCTATTTCGATCGCGATCATCGTTTCGATCAGTAGCGCACCGGACGTCCGCGGCTTCCACGATCGGATGGCTGATGCCGTCGTCGTGGTCACCAGGCAGTGAGCGAGCACGCTTCGAGTGAAACAAGCACACCTTCAGGGCGTCAGCAGCTTCTTCTGGACCTTGCCCATAGCGTTGCGCGGCAAGCTGTCCACCAGACAAACCTGGCGTGGGCGCTTGTGGATCGACAGTGATTCGGCGACGAAGTCCGAAACCACAGCGCAGTCGGCTACGTCGCCGACGATGAAGGCGACTATGCGCTGGCCGAGATCGTCGTCCGGCATACCGACGACGGCGGCCTCGCGAACGCCGGGGTATGCCAGAAGTGCCTGTTCCACCTCGCCGGCACCGATGCGGTATCCACCGGACTTGATCATGTCGACCGACTCGCGACCTACGATGCGGTGGAATCCGCTGTCGTCGATCACCGCGATGTCGCCGGTGCGGAACCAGCCGTCTTCGGTCATGGATTCCGCTGTCTTCGAGGGGTTCCCGAGGTACTCGTCGAAGAGAACGGCGCCCGCAACTTCCAGTTGCCCAAGCTGCTCTCCGTCGTGCGCCGACAATTGGCCGTTCTCGCCGCGCAACCTCGTCCTGACTCCCGGAACGGCGTGCCCGACCCAACCCGGGCGACGTTCGCCGTCGTGCGTCGTGCTGACGGTGATGAGGGTTTCACTCATTCCGTAGCGCTCGACGGGAGCCAACCCGGTCAGCGATTTCATCCGCTCGAACAATGGAACCGGAAGTGGTGCACTTCCGGACACGAGCAAGCGCGCGGATCGCAATGCTGCTGCCGCCGAGGGATCACCGCACACGCGTGACCAGACGGTCGGAACACCGAAGTACAACGAGCCACCCGCTGCGGCATACGAATCCGGAGTTGGTCTGAAGGTATGAATCAGTGGCGAACCCACGCGCAAGGCGCCCAACACGCCGAGAATCAACCCGTGGACGTGGAAGAGGGGCAGTCCGTGGACGAGTGTGTCCTCTGGCGTCCAATTCCACACATGAGCGAGCGCGTCGAGATCCGCTGCGATCGATGCTCGCGAGAGGACAACGCCTTTCGGAGCTCCGGTGGTTCCTGAGGTGTACATGATCAGTGCGGTAGCTGCCGCGCTCGGTTCGGGATAGGACGTCGCAGATCGCGCGTGAATATCGATGGGAATCAACGGGATACTCGAATCCGACGGTCCGTCTCCGAGTATCAGTTCGGCCTGGGAATCGGCGATGATGTGCTGACGTTCGAGCGGGCCGGAGTCCGGCGGGATCGGGACCACGGCAACACCGGCGATCAGTGCGCCGGCGACGGCGACCACTGTCTCGAGGCCGGCGGCGGCTTGTACTGCCACTCGCTGTGCACCGTGGATTCGATCGGCGACCGCGGTGGCGGCGGCAAACAAGTCGGCGCGAGAGAGGGTTGCGCCTTCGCCGAAACTGACCGCCGCTCCGTGATCGTCGAAGATGCGGGGGTCGAGGGAGCGCAGAAGTGTGGATTCGCTGTTCATCGCGAGTTCCCTTTCTTTGAGCGAAGATTCAGACGGACCATGGAACAACGAACAGCAGCCAGGCGAGAATCGGCGTCACCACCATGATGGTCATGCCCCACCGCATCGTCAGCCCGAACACCACGTCGCGTTCTTCCGGAGCGGCGTTCGCGACCACCAGCGCGCCGTTGGTCGAGAACGGACTGCAATCGACCAGAGACGAGGAGATTGCCAGCGCGATGACCAGACCGGTTGCATTGACCTGACCGGTCATGAGGAATGGAATTGCCAAAGGGATGAGTGCGCCGAGGATTCCCGTGGTGGATGCAAACGCCGACACGATCGCGCCGATCAGGCAGATCAAGAAGGCTGCGAGAAGTGGAATCCCCACGTGTGCAACAGAATCCCCGAGCCACTGGACGGTGTTCTGGTTCTGCAGAAGAGCGACGTACGTGACGATTCCGCCGATGAGGAGCACGGTGCCCCAGCTGATCTTGTCGACGGCGCCGCGGGCGGAGGCAGGGAAGATCAGGGTGAGAAGTACCGCGACGGTCAGTGCGGTGAATCCGACGTCGAGGTCGAACACCAAGGCGCCGAGTGCAAGCGACGCCAGTCCGAGCAGGGTGAGTCGCCGCTCGAGGTTGAGTGCTCCCTCGTGCGGAGCGGTCCCACCCGAGGACTTGCCGCCACCCTTCGAGCTGTCGCCGGAACCCGAACCGGTGATGGTGTCGCCACCGCCAGACGCGTTGCCGACTGCGCTGACGAGCACGCGCTCCGAGGCGCCGCGTGCAATCAATGCGCGACCGCCGAACGAGACGTACGCGATTGCGGCAACAACGGCCGCGGCCGCGAAGGTCGAGACGAACAGCAAGGCCGGGCTCGACGGGAGGCCGTTCTGACGCATGACGTCGTTGGTGATCACACCGAAGATTCCGATAGGGGAGAAGCTGCCCGCCGTTGCGCCCTGGACGACCATGAAGCCCATCAGCATGGGGTGGATCCGGTAGCGGGTGGCGAAGCCCATTGCCACCGGCGCGATGATGGCGACGGCAGCGGGACTGACCGCGCCCATGGCGGTGACGGCCGCGCACACCGCGAACATCGCCCACGGCACGAGAGCCACTCGTCCTCTGACCGCCCGAACGGCCGCGTGAATGATCCAGTCGACCGTGCCGTTGTTTCTGGCCAGCGCGAACAGATAGGTGACGCCGACCAGGATGACGAAGAGGCTGGCCGGGAAGCCGTCGAGGATCTCGCTGGTATCGACGGTGAAGACCAGTGTTCCGACGACGAAGGCAGCCACCAGGGCGAGCGCACCCATGTTCACCGACCTCACGGTGGATATGACGAACACCAGGACAAGTACTGACAGGGCTATGACATTTGCCATCGAACTCTCAATCCGTTCGCGACCAGCTTGTGGTCTGCATCACTTGGAATTGGCCTAGCCTCTCTGCCACTGCTCCATTTGTCAAGTACACTCCGAGGCATGAATTCGACGTCATCGCCCAGCTCGCGCTCGGGCCTGCCCGGACGATTGAAGCGTCCGCGCCTGTACGAGCAGTTGGCCGAGCACATTTCGAATTTCATCGAGGCTCAAGGCCTTTCGCCCGGCGATCGGCTTCCTCCCGAACGCAGCCTGGCTGCCGAACTCGGCGTGAGTCGCGCGTCGCTGGCTCAAGCGCTCGTGGCCCTCGAGATTCGGGGCAGAGTCGAAATTCAGCACGGTAACGGTGCAGTGATTCGTGAAGCTCCGACGCCCGACGCGGGCCGCTCTGCGGACTCGGGAGTGCGGCTACAGGACCGAACCGTCGACGAACTGACTGCCGCCAGGGAGGCGATCATGGCCGGCCTGGCTCGGGCGGCGGCGTCGAATCCCAACGCTGCGCTTCGGGTCGCGATGTTGACCGACGACGGGACCGCGAGAAACTTCGCCGAGACATGGCGCTGCGTCAGGCACCTGGCCGGTGGCGGCTTATTGGCTGATCTCGACGACACCATCGCCAAGCAGGCGGACGTGCCCGAGTCCTCGGCGCGACTGTCTGCGCGACTCGATCAGCTCGCGCACCGGATCATCGACGGTGACCAATCGGGCGCCGCTGACGCTGTTGCGGGAATCCTCTCCGAAACGGCCTGACGAATAACGACGGACGAGCGTCGGAAAAGCGCACGATAACCACTATGAGCATGTTCGCTCACAGGAAACTGTGCTGCGACGTAGCCCGGGAACCTGATCGGCAATGCGCACGTTGAACACAGTGACGACCGTTCCAACCAAGCGGCACGGCCGCTGGCGGGCATCGATGGGGCCGATCGCGGTAACCTGCAGGTGTCCGGTTGGCAGCCGGAAGGCGACCTGGCAGACCCGCACTCTCGAAAGGACCGGCCACATCGGCCGACCTGTATGAACCGTAAGACTGTGTTCCGTAACGTGCTACTCGTAGCCGTCGTGCTGTTGGTGATCTATGCCTTCAGTTACTTCAGCAACGACACCCGCGACTTCAAGACCGTCGACACCTCGGTCGCGATCTCCCAACTCGACGCCAAGAACGTTGAGTCGGCGCAGATCGACGACCGTGAGCAGCAGGTTCGTCTGTGGCTCAAGAACGGCAACGACGCCACCGACGGTAAGACGCAGATCCTGGCGAAGTACCCCGCGAGTGCGTCGGAGCAGATCTTCGACAAGGTCGAAGGCGCCGGTGCGGACAAGTTCAACACGACGGTCACTCAGGAGAGCTGGCTGACGTCGATCCTTCTGTTCGTGCTGCCGATGATCATTCTGTTCGGCATCTTCTTCTTCGTCATGAACCGGATGCAGGGCGGCGGTGGTCGCGGCGGAGTCATGGGATTCGGTAAGTCGAAGGCCAAGCAGCTCACCAAGGACATGCCGAAAACCACGTTCGCAGACGTCGCCGGTGCGGACGAGGCTGTCGAAGAGCTGTACGAGATCAAGGACTTCCTGCAGAACCCGGCTCGCTACCAGGCGCTCGGCGCCAAGATTCCGCGCGGTGTGCTGCTGTACGGCCCTCCCGGAACCGGTAAGACGCTGCTCGCTCGCGCTGTCGCAGGCGAAGCCGGCGTCCCGTTCTTCACCATCTCCGGCTCGGACTTCGTCGAGATGTTCGTCGGTGTCGGTGCTTCGCGTGTTCGCGACATGTTCGAGCAGGCCAAGCAGAACAGCCCCTGCATCATCTTCGTCGACGAGATCGACGCCGTCGGTCGTCAGCGCGGCGCAGGACTGGGCGGCGGACACGACGAGCGCGAGCAGACACTCAACCAGTTGCTCGTCGAGATGGACGGCTTCGGCGATCGCACCGGCATCATCTTGATCGCCGCAACCAACCGCCCCGACATCCTCGACCCCGCACTGCTGCGTCCGGGACGCTTCGATCGCCAGATTCCGGTCGGCGCCCCCGACCTCGCCGGTCGCCGCGCGATCCTGCGCGTGCACTCGCAGGGCAAGCCGATCGATCCCAACGCCGACCTCGAAGGTCTCGCCAAGCGGACCGTCGGAATGTCGGGTGCTGATCTCGCCAACGTCATCAACGAGGCTGCGCTGCTCACCGCACGCGAAAACGGAACCGTCATCACCGAAGCCTCGCTCGAGGAATCGGTGGATCGTGTTGTCGGTGGACCGCGGCGTAAGAGTCGCATCATCAGCGAGCACGAGAAGAAGATCACGGCGTACCACGAGGGTGGTCACACGCTGGCTGCTTGGGCAATGCCTGACATCGAGCCGGTCTACAAGGTCACGATCCTCGCTCGCGGACGCACCGGCGGCCACGCGATGACCGTGCCCGAGGACGACAAGGGTTTGATGACGCGTTCGGAGATGATCGCTCGTCTCGTCATGGCAATGGGTGGACGCGCCGCCGAGGAGTTGGTGTTCCACGAGCCCACCACCGGAGCGTCGTCCGATATCGACATGGCGACCAAGATCGCCCGCGCGATGGTCACCGAATACGGCATGAGTGCCAAGCTCGGCGCGGTTCGCTACGGACAGGAGGGCGGGGATCCGTTCCTCGGCCGTTCGATGGGCGTTCAGTCCGACTACTCACACGAGATCGCCCGTGAAATCGACGAAGAGGTGCGCAACCTCATCGAGGCAGCGCACACCGAAGCGTGGGCAATCCTCAACGAGTACCGCGATGCGCTCGACCTCATCGCTACCGAACTGCTCGAGCGTGAGACGTTGACTCGCAAGGACCTCGAGAAGATCCTTGCCGGCGTCGAAAAGCGTCCGCGCATCACGGCTTTCAACGATTTCGGTGGGCGCACGCCTTCGGATCGTCCGCCGGTGAAGACTCCTCGCGAACTCGCGATCGAGCGCGGCGAAACCTGGCCGGAGCCCGCTGCCGCACCTGTTCTCGTCAAGGCAGGCGCACCCAACAGCGGTGCCCCCAACGGCGGTGTCCCCAACAACGGTGGTCTCCCCAACAACGGCAACCAGGGGCCCTCGAACGGCTACGCACAGCCTTCGTACCCGCAGCCGAGTGCTCCGCAGCAGACTCCGCAACCGGGGACACCCGACTACGGAGCGCCCGCCGGATGGTCGGCACCGGGTTGGCCTCCGCGTGAGAACCCGTCGCCGACGTACCCCGGACAGCAGTCGGGTGGGTACACCGGTGGACAGAATCCGACCCCGCCGAACCAGTCGCAGGGCCAGTACGGTCAGCCCCAACACGGTCAGCCCCAGCCCGATCAGGGGCAGTACGGCCAGCCGCACCCGGGACAGCAGGCGTACCCGGAGCAGCCGCACCCCGGCCGTCGTTACCCCGCGCAGCCCGACTACCCGGTGCAGTATCCGGACAGTGGACCCTTCGCCGATCCGAACCGGGGAAACCCGTCGGGTGAAAACCAGTGGCAGAGCCCCGCACCGGAACAGCCGCAAACTCCTCCTCCGCATCATTCGGCTGAGGACGAGGGACCGAGCACCGTTCGCTGGGACGGACCGGACGGATCTCGCTGACCTTGCGCCACTAGGCTCTGCGGCGGGGGACCTGTGAACAATTCTCGAGGAGAGTTCGGTTGTCGGTGAATGATGTGGCCAGTGAACTGGTGTCGCTCGGAACGGGCCGCCCGTTCGATCAGGCGCGGGCAGAGGCTGCCGTACGGGAATTGTTGATCGCGGTCGGGGAAGATCCGGAGCGCCCAGGCCTGCTCGATACGCCGGCCCGGGTTGCGCGCTCGTACAAGGAGATCTTCGCGGGTTTGTACTCCGAGCCCGACGACGCGTTGAACACGACTTTCGACGAGGGTCACCAGGAGTTGGTGCTCGTGCGAGACATTCCGATGTTCTCGACGTGCGAGCACCACCTGGTGTCCTTCCACGGTGTTGCTCACGTTGGCTACATCCCGGGAAAGTCGGGCAAGGTCACCGGTTTGTCGAAGCTTGCGCGCGTCGTCGACCTGTACGCCAAGCGTCCGCAGGTTCAAGAACGCCTGACCAGTCAGATCGCGGACGCATTGATGCGCAAGCTCGACCCGCGTGGAGCCATCGTCGTCATCGAAGCCGAGCATCTGTGCATGGCGATGCGCGGTATCCGCAAGCCCGGAGCCAGCACGACCACGTCTGCGGTTCGTGGGCTCCTGCAATCCAGCGCGGCCTCACGGTCCGAAGCGCTGGACCTCATCCTGCGTAAGTGAGCAAGATGTCCGCGGCTCCCGTTGCAGGCAGCGATCCGGCCCGGATGGTCGTGATGGGGATTCTGAACGTCACCTCCGATTCGTTTTCCGACGGTGGTCAATTTCTCGATCGTGACGCGGCGATCGCTCGCGGACTCGAACTGCAACGCATCGGCGTCGACATCGTCGACGTCGGCGGCGAGTCGACGCGCCCCGGAGCCACCCGTGTCGATCCGAAACTCGAGGCGGACCGAATTGCCCCGGTGATCGAAGAACTCGTGGCAGCCGGAATTCGCGTCAGCGTCGACACGATGCGTGCTTCCGTTGCCGCCGCCGCGATCGAAGCGGGCGCAGGCATCGTCAACGACGTATCGGGTGGTCGCGCAGACCCCGACATGGCCTCCGTTGTGGCCGACGCCGGAGTGCCCTGGATCCTCATGCATTGGCGCTCGGCCGGTGACTACGTCCATCGTGGCAGCGCCGATCACTACGACGACGTGGTCCGCGACGTCCGTGACGAACTGCTGTCGCAGGTCGATCTGGCGTTGAAGGCAGGGGTCGATTCGTCGTCGATCATCCTCGACCCCGGCCTCGGGTTCGCTAAGAACGCCGACCACAACTGGGCACTGTTGCGCGCACTACCCGAGTTCAACGCGACCGGATTCCCGGTACTGGTCGGCGCTTCCCGAAAGCGGTTCCTGGGGTCTCTGCTCAGCGATCCCGACGGCAATCCGCGTCCACCTGGTGGCCGCGAGACTGCGACGGCCGTGGTCTCCGCCCTTGCAGCGCGCGAAGGCGCCTGGGGAGTTCGGGTGCACGACGCACAAGCTTCGCTCGACGCCATTGCCGTGGTCGACGCCTGGAACCGTGGACGAGAAAGGGCCTGACATGGGGGACCGAATCGAATTGCGCGGACTGAAGGTTCGCGGCAATCACGGAGTGTTCGACCACGAGAAGCGTGACGGTCAGGACTTCTTCATCGACATCACCGTATGGATGGACTTGGCTCCCGCCGCGGCGTCGGACGACCTGACGCAGACCCTGCACTACGGCGAGTTGGCGGAAGCCGCCGCAGCGATAGTCGCCGGCCCGTCGCGCGATCTCATCGAGACCGTCGCCGCGGAGATCGCCGACGACGTCATGAAAGATTCGCGAGTCGAGAGCGTCGAGGTTGTTGTCCACAAACCGTCGGCACCGATTCCGCTGGTTTTTGCGGACGTCGCCGTCGTCGCACATCGGACCCGATCGGCATGACGCGCGCTGTTCTGTCGATCGGTTCCAACATCGGCGACAGCGTGGCTCACCTGCAGTCCGTTGTCGACGGGTTGGGCAGCGCCGTCGTTGCTGTCTCACCGGTCTACTCGACCGCGCCGTGGGGTGGCGTCGAGCAGCAGGATTTCTACAACGCGGTGGTGGTGGTCGACGATCCCGAAGCCGATGCCGCTGAATGGCTTCGCCGCTCGCAAGCTCTCGAGGAAGCCGCAGACCGGGTGCGCGAACAGCGGTGGGGGCCACGGAGCCTGGACGTGGACGTAGTCGACTGCGAAGGCGTCGTCAGTTCCGATCCCGTGCTCACACTTCCGCATCCGCGCGCGCATCTTCGGGCATTCGTTCTCGTTCCTTGGCTGGACGTCGAGCCTGACGCGACGCTGATCGTCGACGGCCAGAAGTTGCCGGTGGCACAAATTCTCGACGGCCTCGATCGCACTGAGCGCGAAGGTGTCCGCATTACCGATGTGGTGCTTGCGCGGTGACCGAAAACGACAAGGGTTTGAAGCCGACCCGGATCAGTGAACTCGCGGTACTCGCCGCAGTGGCGGCCGTGGCCACCTGGATTCTGATTCGCGTGTTCTACGGTTCGATGCCGCCCATCCCTGTTTATGCGGGAGCGTCGCTGTACTTCGTGGCCGTTGCCGAGGCCGTCTTCGCTTTTGTCATTCGTTCACGCGTCAAGAACCGGCAGGTCGGCGACGGGCTCAGACAGCTTCATCCGATCACCGCCGCCCGAGCGCTGGCATTGGCCAAAGCATCCGCTTTGGTCGGTTCAGCTACCGTCGGTGTCTGGGTCGGAGTGCTGGTGTATCTCATCCCACAGCGCTCGGTTCTGCAGGCTGCAGCCTCCGACACGCCGGGCGCGTGGGTGGGGTTGGGCGCCGCAATTGCGCTGGTAGCGGCAGCTCTGTGGCTCGAACATTGTTGCAAGACGCCGGAAGATACACCTGACGAGCCTGCGCACTGACAGCCTGGTCGGCAAATCACCCACCGAGGTACGTGGCGACCCCGGTCTCGGCAAGTACCCTGGCAACCATGACAAATTCTGGTCGATCGAAGTCTGCGCGCCGAAGCAAGCGCAGCGCGAGCCAGATGATCATTGCTGCTCTTCTGGCACTTGCTGTCATTGCTTCGCTGTTTCTGATTTTCAGTAACAGCGTTCAGCTTCTTCGGGTGGGTCTGGTCGTCGCTCTGTGGGCAGCCACCCTCGGCGCTATCGCCATGACCAAGTATCGGCGTGAGTCGGCACTGGACAAAGCCAAGGTTGCCGATCTGCAGACCGTGTACGAACTGCAGCTCGAACGTGAAATTTCTGCTCGACGCGAGTACGAACTGAGCGTCGAAGGTCGCGTGCGACGTGAGGTGACCGCGGACGCGGAGGAGCTGGCCGGGTTGCGCGCCGAATTGGTGGCGCTGCGCCGAAACCTCGAAGCACTGTTCGAAGGTGGGCTGCTGCCCGAACAGACCGCGCTCAAGACCGATTCGACGCGAGTGCCGGAACTTGGCGGTAGTTCGTACGGCGCGTACCAGCCGGCACCGTCGGGGTTGTACGTTCCCGGCGCCGGCCAGAGCGGGCCCAGCCAACCGGCACCGAACGTCGGCGGCTTGGCTTCGCCCAACGACGATCCGGTGACTGCTGAGACAACCGTCGTGTTCGCGGAGACGTCGTGGCGTGACAGCAGCTTCGTGGCGCCGCGCGTCATCCCGACCCAGAAGTCTCGAGAGACGCAGAAGTCACAAGAGACGCAGAAGTCACAAGAGACGCAGAAGCCCCAGAGCGGGAACCAAGCACCGAGTTCTCCGGTGAGTTCCTCGCCGACACGAACGGTGAAAGACGTTCCGGTGAAGAAGGATTCGGAGCCGGTCGCGCCGGTCGAGCCTGAAGTCAAGGCTCCCGCCCAGGCCCCGAACATCGAAGATGCCGTCATCGAAGACGCTGTCGTCGAAGAGGTGCCCGAGGTTGTTCCCGCGGTTGTTCCCGAAGCTGTCGCGGAAGCTGAACCCGAATCCGCTGCGGAGCCTGACGCGGAGCCGCGACGTCGTCGCCGTGCTGCCCCGGAAGATGCCGCCAGTGGTGCTCATTCCAACGGATTGACCGTCGCCGAAATCATGGCAAACCTGAGTTCGAACAACCCGTCCGAAGGCTCCGGTCGACGCCGTCGCCGAGAGGACTGAGTCGCAGATCACTCGCCCGGCCATGGCATGACGGTTCGGGCGAAGGATATCCTCGGACGCAGAACGTCTGGTACCCGCCGAGCGGGACTGGAACGAACGAGAGGAATCCGGTGACTTCCTTCGGGATCACTAATGGACCTGCACCTGCGCGATTGACGGTAGGAATTGTCTCCGCAGGCAGGGTCGGAACAGCTGTCGGTGCCGCATTGGAGCGAGCCGGTCATGTTGTCAGCGCTTGCTCCGCCGTCTCCAGCGCCTCGGTTGCCCGCGCTGTGAAGCGGCTTCCCGATACCGAAATTCTTCCGGCCGCCGACGTCGCAGCTCGTTCCGAGTTGCTGATTCTCGCCGTTCCTGACGATCAACTTGCGGATCTTGTTCGAGGTCTGGCGGCCACCCATGCCGTCAAGCCGGGCACGCTCGTCGCCCATACGTCCGGTGCCAACGGGATCGCGATCCTGACTCCACTCACCGAACTGGGCGCACTACCCCTGGCTATCCATCCGGCGATGACGTTCACCGGTCACGACGAGGACACCGCACGGCTGTCGTCGGCATGCTTCGGAATCACCGCTGCCGACGACATCGGTTACGCGATCGCGCAGTCACTGGTCCTCGAGATCGGCGGCGAGCCCGTCCGAGTGCGCGAGGAGAACCGCGCGCTCTACCACGCCGCACTGGCTCACGGCAGTAATCACCTGGTCACGCTCGTGGTCGACGCCGTCGAGGCCCTGCGAGCGTCGTTGCAAGGTGACGAGCTGCTCGGTCAGCAGTTGGTCGACGGCGATCCGGGTGGAGTGGCCGAGCGAGTCCTGCAGCCGCTGCTGTCGGCGGCCTTGGACAACGCGCTACGACGCGGTCCCTCGGCGTTGACCGGCCCGGTGGCACGCGGCGACGCTGCTGCTGTCGACACACATTTGCGCGTACTGACAGACCTGGATCCGGAGCTCGCTGCCGGCTATCGGGCGATGTCCTTGCGATCGGCCCAGCGGGTGGGCGCCCCCACCGAATTGTTCGACATCTTGACTGAAACGGGAGGTGACCGTCGTGAGTGATCTGCAGGGCGGATACAAGCGCGGCGAACTGACGGTGCACCACGATCCGGACAAGCTTCGGCGCGTCTCGCGGGCACTGCGAGGTGTCGGGCGTCAGGTGGCGCTCGTTCCGACGATGGGTGCGCTGCATGCCGGCCACATCGAACTGGTTCGTCAGGCCAAGGTCACCGGCGCCGTCGTGATCGTTTCCATCTTCGTGAACCCGCTCCAGTTCGGTGCCGGTGAAGACCTGGACGCGTACCCGCGCACTCTCGATGCGGATCTCGACCTGTTGCGCGCCGAGGGCGTCGAATTGGTGTTCGCGCCGAGCGCCAAGACGATGTACCCGCGTGGTCAGCGCACCACCATCGTGCCGGGCCCGTTGGGTAGCGAACTCGAAGGCGGAGCGCGCCCCACTCACTTCGCGGGAATGCTGACGGTAGTGGCGAAGTTGCTGCAGATCGCGGTACCCAATCACGCGTACTTCGGTGAGAAGGACTACCAGCAGCTGACGCTCATCCGTCAGATGGTGTGGGATCTCAACTTCGATGTACAGATCATCGGAGTTCCGACGGTTCGCGAGTTCGACGGTCTCGCGTTGTCCTCTCGCAATCGCTACCTCGACGAGAACCAGCGCGCGGCAGCGGTCGCGCTGTCCGCCGCTCTGATCGCCGGTGCACACGCGGCGGCTGGGGGAGCGGAAGCAATCCTGGAAACCGCACGCGCTGTTCTGGCAGCTGTTCCGGAAATCGAGGTCGACTACCTCGAGGTTCGGGGCGTCGATCTGGGCCCCGCGCCCGAGCGAGGTGACGGTCGACTGTTGGTGGCCGCCAAGCTCGGAACCACCCGTTTGATCGACAACGTCGGTGTCGCGGTGGGAACCGGCTTCCTCGAGCGTGACACCGACCCATCCGCCGACGCCATCGACGACCTGCTGTCTCACTGAGCACTTTTCACGAGTAAGGACCTGGATATGTTTCGCACGATGATGAAGTCGAAGATCCACCGCGCCACCGTGACTCACGCCGACCTGCATTACGTCGGCTCCGTCACCGTCGACCAGGATCTGATGGACGCCGCAGACCTCCTCGAAGGCGAACAGGTGTGCATCGTCGACATCGACAACGGTGCGCGTCTCGAGACGTACGTCATTGCCGGCGAGCGCGGAACTGGTGTCATCGGAATCAACGGTGCGGCAGCGCATCTGGTCAAGCCAGGCGACCTGGTCATCCTCATCGCCTACGGCGTGATGAACGAGCAGGAAGTCAAGGAGTACTCCCCGCGCGTAGTCTTCGTCGATGCCGACAACAAGCAGATCGAACTCGGTTCCGACCCGGCTCACGCGCCGGAGGGTTCGGGTCTGATCACCCCACGCATGCTGTCGACGCTCGAGGCCTCGCGCGAATCCAGCCTGGTGTAATCCATGCTGCTCACGGTCGACGTCCGGAACACCAACATCGTTCTCGGTCTGTTCTCCGGGACTGGTGAGTATTCGAAGCTGTTGCAGGACTGGCGAATGCGAACCGATCCTCGGATGACTGCCGACGAGTTGGCGTTGACCTTCCGTGGGCTGTTGGGTTCTCATGTCGATCAGATCACCGGCGTTGCGGCGCTGTCGACAGTGCCGTCCGTCTTGCGTGAAATCCGTGTGATGCTCGAGCGGTACTGGGGTCACGTTCCCCATGTGGTGGTCGAACCGGGTATTCGCACCGGTGTGCCACTGCTGGTGGACAACCCCAAAGAGGTGGGAGCCGACCGGATCGTCAACAGCCTTGCCGCTCACCATCTTTACGAGGGGCCGTGCATTGTCGTGGACTTCGGTACGTCGACCTGTGTCGACGTCGTTTCCGCCAAGGGTGAGTTTCTGGGCGGCTGCATCGCGCCCGGACTCGAGATCTCGACCGATGCCTTGGCGTCGCAGTCCGCTGCGCTGCGCAAGGTCGAATTGGTGCGCCCGCGTTCGGTGGTCGGCAAGAATACCGTCGAATGCATGCAGTCCGGTGCGGTATTCGGCTTTGCAGGCCTCGTCGACGGATTGGTCAACCGCGTCCGCGACGAACTACCGGAGTTCGGTGGTGACGACGTCTCCGTGATCGCGACCGGGGACAGCGCACCGCTGATCATTCCCGAGTCCGACACCATCGATCACCTCGAACGGGACCTCACCCTCGAGGGGCTGAGGTTGGTCTTCGAGCGCAATCAGGCGCGTCGTGGATCCGGTCGACGACCCGTCGCCTGATCGATGGTTTCGTTCCAGCGGTTTCGCGATTGCAAAAGTTATGCCACAATGGTGCTCGTGAATCGCTGCATGGGTGCTCAGGAGTGTTGTCGAGGCTGACCGCTGCCTTGACCAATTCACATTCCTTGGAGCTAGCTCGTGCTATCCACATATTCTGCAGATCTCTCTGTTTTGACCCCGACTCTCGCTGCTGATCGTGCTGTTTCCGCAGGTCGTAGCGCTAATCGTGGGGCGTCCGGACGCCGTCCGAGTGTTGCGTCGTTGCCCACCCGCCTTCGCCCGGCCGATCTGCTGCGGCTGACCGACGAGGGAGCAAACGGCGTGCTCGACGGCCGTTTCGATCACCTCATCCCCGACACCTTCCCGACGCTCGACCGTTGGTCCACCCGCTTGCACGCGGACGACGACGTCGATGTGTGGCTCATCAGTTGGGTGCCCGAACGCAACACCGAATTGCACGACCACGCAGGCTCGTTCGGCGCCTTGACCGTCCTCAGTGGTTCGCTCACCGAATTCCGTTGGGCCGGTGACGCCCTGGTGGAACGCCAGCTCGATGCCGGCGATCAGGCTTCGTTCCCGCTCGGATGGGTTCACGATGTCGTGCGTTCGACGGATGCTCCCGGTGCTCCGATCGAAATCAGCTCTGATGCACCGACTCTGAGTGTTCACGCCTACTCGCCGCCGCTGACGGCAATGTCCTTCTACGAAGTGACGGATCACCGGACACTTCGCCGCACCCGTACCGAGCTGACCGACCTGCCCGAGGGGGGCACCAAATGACCATCGACCAAATGCTCGACGACGCTCGCGCACAGATCGATCGTATGTACGTCTTCCAGCTCACCGAAGCCTTCCACCGCGGCGCGATCTTCGTCGACATTCGCCCGCAGGCGCAGCGCGCCATCGAGGGAACTCTTCCCGGTGCACTCGCGATCGAGCGGAACGTGCTCGAATGGCGCCTCGACCCCACCAGCAGCGCACACCTCGCGTTGGCCACCGACCACGACGTCGAGTGGGTGATCGTCTGCTCCGAGGGCTACACCTCGAGCCTGGCCGCAGCGTCGTTGCAGCAGTTGGGTCTGCACAAGGCCACCGATCTCGTGGGCGGGTACCAGGCGATCAAGGCCGCCGGCCTGCTCGGTGCGCTGAGCGGAGTTCGTCATTGCTCCCGCGAGTTGGCGGCGGTTTCGGCTCATTGAGGTATTTGCTGTGCGCCTTTATTAACCGCGGGCGGTTAATAAAGGCGCACAGCGGGTCTGGCGGTACATCTTCGGGCTCATTCCGTGATGACGGGTGAACGCGGTTGTGAGGGCAAAGGGGCTCGAGTAGCCCACTTCTCGCGCGATCGACGACACCGTTCGTGCCGGGTCTGCGAGTAGATCCGCCGCCACGGACAGTCGCCACTCGGTCAGATAGCCGACAGGTCCGATCCCCATGAGGCTGGTGAACCGGCGCGCGAAGGCCGCTCGCGAGCTGCCGGCCTCCTGGGCCAAAGCCGCGACCGTCCAGGGGTGTTCCGGCCGATTGTGTATGAGCCGCAAGGCATGCCCGATGATGGGATCCTCGTAGGCCTTGATCCATCGCGGTGATCGATCCGGGTTCGCCGCGAACCAGGTACGGACCGCCGAGATCAGAACCAGGTCGAGGAGCCTGTCCAACAACACTTCCTGTCCGGGCCCGTCGGCGGCGATCTGTTGTTCCAGAAGGTTTGTCATCGGCGCGGTTTCGATGCTGCGTCGCACTACCGCGACGGGTGTCAGGCTGTCGAGGATCTGACGGCTGACATAGGAGTCCAAACGGTATGTGCCCGTGAGCATGACGGTCTGACCACTGGTCGAGTTGCCCCAGGTGCGAACGCCGAGAACCGACATGTCCTCGAGTGGTGTGCCGTCGACCGCAGCGCAATTCTGTGCTTCGTCGATCAGTACGTGGACTGGTGTGTCCGGGTGATCGGCGACCGTATACGGATCGGGGCCGCGCAACAGTGCAACGTCGCCGGCCTCGAGATCTTCTGTCTGTCCGGTGTCGGAGACGACGACCGCGCTGCCTCGAACCAGAACCAGCACGGTGATCGGTGCGTGGTCCTCGATACGTAATGACCACGGTGGATCGAGCAGCGAGCGCAGTAGAAAAGCGCCCTCCGCCCGCGATCCGGCCAGCATCATCGACAATGCATCCATGCTTCGACCGTAGACGCTGGCGTATGTTTTTGCGACCTTCGGCTATGGATCGTATTGACGCTCCGCGGTCGAATGAGTGCATGACGACAACAAGCGACATTCAATCGGCAGTAGTGATCGGTGGTACCGGCAAGACCGGTGCGCGCGTTGCGCAGAGGCTGACGGCGGTGGGAATCCGTACCCGAATCGCATCGAGAACATCCGGGGCGCGTTTCGACTGGAACGATCAGACGACGTGGCAGCCAGCAGTGTCCGGCGTCGACGTGGCATATGTGACGTATGCGCCAGATCTGGCTGTTCCGGAATCGAGCACCCACATCGAGGAGTTCGCGGAGCTTGCGTACCGCGAAGGGGTTCGTCGCATGGTGCTCCTGTCCGGGCGCGGTGAACCGGCGGCGCAGAAAGCCGAGCAGGTTCTCGCCGACAGCGGTCTGGAATGGGCTGTGGTGCGGGCCAGTTGGTTTGCCCAGAACTTCAGTGAGGGGTACCTACTCGATCCGATTCGGGAAGGCCACCTGGCACTTCCGGTCGGTGAGGTGGGGGAGCCGTTCATCGACGTCGACGATCTCGCCGACGTGGCGGTGGCCGCATTGACTCGAACCGACCTCCTCGGCCGAGTTCTCGAGGTGACAGGTCCGGAGTTGCTCACTTTCGCGGCGGCGGTGGATGCGATTTCGACGGCGTCGGGTCGTCTCGTGACATTCGAAAGAATTGGACTCAAACAGTTTTCCGACGGCATGGCGGAGGTCGGCGTCCCGAGTGACGTCGTGGAGTTACTCAGGTACCTGTTTGCCGAGGTTCTCGACGGACGAAATCAAAGTGTGACCGGCGTCGTCGAAGAGGTCCTGGAACGACCCGCTCGAGATTTCACCACTTTTGCCGCCGAGGCTGCTCGAACGGGGGTCTGGTCGTGAAGAAATCCGAGATCTTCTTGGAGTTGCTCGTCGGCGTGACTGCGCTCGGCGCGCTCGTTGCCGGTGGCGCGTTGTTCGCGTTCTCGGCCTTCGTAATGCCCGCTCTGCGGTCGGTCGATGCACACGCCGCGATCACGTCGATGCAGGCGATCAACGTCGAAGCACCGCGGAGCGCCTTGATGCTGCCACTCGTCGGATCGGCGCTCACCGCGATCGCCGCCGGAATCTGGGCAGCGATCTCCAGACCGGACGGCTGGGTCCTTGCCGTTGTCGGTTGCGTCGGGGTGCTCGCGTCCTTCGCGGTGACAGCGATCTACCACGTCCCCCGCAACGACGCTTTTGCCTCGGTCAGCGCTACCGATGCAGCCGCATGGGCGTCGTACGAGGCGGGTTGGACGGTGTGGAATCACGTCAGGGTTGCGCTGTACTTCCTGTCGGGAATCGTGCTCGCGGTCGCCGCGGTGCTACCAGCAACAAACGCGGTGGACACGGCCCAGTAGTCTTGTACCCCGTGAGTGATGTAGAAGCCCAGCCAGTCGACGACACCCCCGAGCAGCTCCGTATCCGGCGCGAGAAGCGTGAACGGATCCTGGCGCAGGGGCAGGAGGCGTACCCGGTTTCGGTCGATCGCACCCACACGCTCGCGCAGATCCGCGCGGAGTACCCGGAACTCGAGCCGGACACGGCGACTGGTGTGCTGGTCGGCGTCGTCGGCCGCGTCATCTTCATGCGCAACACCGGCAAGTTGTGCTTCGCGACTCTGCAGGAAGGCGACGGTACCCAGCTGCAGGCCATGATCAGCCTCGCCGGCGTCGGCGAAGAGGCACTGGCTGCCTGGAAGTCCGACGTCGACCTCGGCGACTTCGTCTTCATCCACGGTGAGGTCATCAGCTCCCGTCGCGGCGAGCTCAGCGTGATGGCCGACGCGTGGCAGATCGCGTCCAAGTCGCTGCGCCCCCTGCCGGTTGCTCACAAGGAAATGAGCGAAGAGTCCCGGGTGCGTCAGCGCTACGCGGATCTGATCGTTCGCCCCGAGGCTCGGGACAACGCCCGCAAGCGCGTCGCAGTTGTCCGTGCGCTGCGCAATGCACTCGAGAGCCGCGGCTTCCTCGAGGTCGAGACGCCGATGCTGCAGACGCTGCACGGCGGCGCGGCAGCTCGCCCGTTCGTCACGCACTCGAACGCCCTCGACATCGACCTGTACCTGCGTATCGCGCCGGAACTGTTCCTCAAGCGTTGCGTCGTCGGCGGTATCGAGAAGGTCTTCGAGATCAACCGCAACTTCCGCAACGAGGGCGTCGACTCCACCCACTCGCCCGAGTTCGCGATGCTCGAGACGTACGAGGCCTACGGCACGTACGACGATTCCGCGAAGATGATTCGTGAACTCGTCCAGGAAGTTGCGCAGGAAGCATTCGGCACGCAGGTCCTCACCCTCGCCGACGGTTCCGAGTACGACGTCAGTGGCGAGTGGCAGGTTCTCGAGATGTACCCGTCGCTGTCGGCTGCCATCGGCACCGAGGTCACGCCGGATACAACGGTCGACGAGCTTCTCGCTCTGGCGGAGAAGGTCGGCCTCGAGGTTCCCAAGGACAAGGGCTACGGCCACGGCAAGCTCGTCGAGGAGCTGTGGGAACACCAGTGCGGCGATCAGCTGTACGTGCCGACGTTCGTCCGTGACTTCCCGGTCGAGACGTCGCCCCTGACCCGTGATCACCGCAGCAAGAAGGGTGTCACCGAGAAGTGGGACCTGTACATCCGCGGATTCGAGTTGGCGACAGGCTACTCCGAACTTGTCGACCCGGTCATCCAGCGTGAGCGCTTTGTCGACCAGGCGCGCCTCGCGTCGGCAGGCGACGACGAAGCGATGGTGCTGGACGAGGAGTTCCTCGCCGCGATGGAACAGGGCATGCCGCCGACCACCGGCACCGGCATGGGAATCGATCGACTGCTGATGGCTTTGACTGGTCTCGGTATTCGCGAGACGATCCTCTTCCCGATCGTTCGTCCGTCCGCTCGCTAGCTTTACTTCGATCAAGGTTCGGCCGCACATGTTGCGGCCGAACCTTTTTCAGTTGAGGCGCTCCCAAGGTATTCGATAGTTCCCAACGACATTCGCCTGCGGCAAAGGATTCATCCATGCGCGGTCGCCCGAGTTTCGGACTCTCGAATTGTTGCGATGATTTGGTCGATCGTGCCCTGGTTGAGTGCGTCAGGTAGTCCCTGATCCGACTGGACAAGGAAGACCATGACCTCGGCTGTGGAGTATCCGGGTGTGGTGACGACATCGAATTGTGCTGAGGGCGGATAGCATTCGTTGTCCGCCGGGATATTTGTGACGGTTGCGGCGTACCGGATCGCAGGGCGTCCGGAGATGGTGAAATTCGTGGGTCCGCCGTAAGCGATACTGGCGAGAGTGCCGTTCTTGGAGGCGAAGATTGCGCTCGGTATAGGTCTTTTCTCGAGCCGTCGTCTGTCATGATTCCCCCGTCTGGATGCATCCCCCGATGCGTCGCGAGGAGCGTATCGGCACTGTCCTTGTCGCAAGACAAGTCGACCGGCATACCCGGTGGCGAGAAGTCCAAATCATCCTGACGAGCCGAGACAGGACGTTTGTCCAGGTGCTATTGTCGCTGCTTATCGAAGGATCTGGGGAGGAATGGTCGTGGTGAAAAAGGTTGTTGTCACGATGGTTGACGATCTGGACAAAAAATCACCCGCGGACGAAACTGTGGAGTTTTCCGTCGACGGAGTTGCTTACGAAATCGATCTCACCGCCGCCCACGCCGCGGAACTGCGCGATGCACTGAAAAAGTGGATTCCCCATGCGAGAAAGTCGAATTCCGCAAAATCGGCCAACGGATCGGTGGCCAAGTCTCGCCCAGTTGCCGACCGCGATCAGAGTGCCGCCATCCGCGAATGGGCCAAGGGTGCCGGCTTCGAGATTTCGGCCCGCGGTCGTATTTCCAGCGAGGTGCGCCGAGCCTACGAAAAGGCCGTCTGAAATGGATCGCGAATGGATTCGGGCGCATTTTGCCGAAACGGATTGATAACGCGTTCTAGTTTGTTAGCGTCTGCACGGTTCGCATCTCTCGTAGAGGAGTCGGTCGTGCAGAGAAACAGGTTGTTCGGGGGCGTGGTTCTTGCCGCTCTGATGCTCGTCGGGTTCACCTCCGTGGCTTCGGCTCAGGCTCCGTTGCCCGTGCCCAATGCCTTCCTTGCCGGTGTTCCTCAGGAGTTGGGAAATCCTGGCGGTTCAGCTCCTGGATCCAATGACTTTTCGTGTAAACCGACTGCCGAACATCCCAATCCGGTTGTGCTCGTTCACGGAACGGGTGGAAACAGGCAGACCAACTGGGCCACCTATGCGCCGTTGCTCGCCAACGAGGGCTACTGCGTCTTCGCGCTGACGTACGGCAACTTCCCCGAGCAACCGTGGCCGTTGTCGGCGATCGGTGGAATGCAGGAAATTCCTTCCAGCGCAGCACAATTGTCGAATTTCGTCGATCAAGTTCTTGATGCCACGGGTGCTACATCGGTAGATCTGATCGGACATTCCCAGGGCACCATCATCAACGGGTATTACGCGAAGTTCCTCGGTGGTGCCGACAAAGTGGACAACATCGTCTCGGTGGCGTCGCTGTGGAAGGGAACGCTCGGAAACGAGCAGGCAAGTGTCGGCCGCAGCCTTCGCGAACTCGGGGTATCCGAGGCAGCGCAGGCCGGATTCCCGATCTGCAAGGCATGTCTGAACATGGGGGCAGGCTCGGAGTTCATCGAAAATCTCCGTGCGGGAGGCGTTTACGCGCCGGGTGTTCACTACACGAACATCACGACCCGCCACGACGAACTGGTGCTGCCGTATACAAATGGGCTGGAGCCTGGGCCGAACGCCACCAACATCGTCGTCCAGGACGGTTGTGAGCAAGACATCTCCGATCACCTCGCCATCGCGGCATCGCTGCGCGCCGCGACTTTTGCTCTCAATGCACTCGACCCCGCGCATCAGCGGCCGGTACCGTGCAACTCGGTATTGCCCGTCGTGGGTTGATCACTATGCGGAGGCCTTCGGTGGGGATTCGAACATGCGTGGGCGCTCTCGCTGTGGCGGGAGCCGTGGCCGCGTCCGCGCCGTCTCTTGCGTCGGCGAACGAACCTCTTCCCGTTCCGTCCGGTTTCCTCAGTGGAATCGCCCTCGAAGCGACCAACCCGGGCGGATCGGCCCCTGGCACCAACGACTTCTCGTGCACGCCTTCCGCTGCTCATCCTGATCCAGTCGTCCTGGTGCACGGGACGGCGGCCAACCGTCAGACCAATTGGGGCGTACTCGCACCCGTACTGGCCAACGAGGGATACTGCGTTTTTGCGCTCACCTTCGGGAATCGGACGGACCAGCCGTGGCCGATTTCCGCGGCCGGCGGTCTCGCACCACTCGGAGACAGCGCAGGGCAGCTGTCGGACTTCGTCGACGACGTTCTCTCTGCGACGGGTGCCTCGAAGGTCGACCTGATCGGACACTCTCAGGGGACGACGGTCAGTGCGTACTACGTCAAGTTCCTCGGCGGCGACGCGAAGGTTTCCAAGATCGTCTCCATCGCTCCGTTGTGGGACGGCTCGGAGGTCGGGCCGCCGGAAGGCGTCGGGGGACCGGATTTCGACAACGCCACCTTCGTGACCGAACTGCGCGACGCGGGCGTCTACTCCGATGACGTCGAGTACACCAACATCGTGACTCGGTTCGATCAAGTGGTCGTTCCGTACAGCAGCGGAATACTGGCCGCGTCGAACGCGTCGAACATAGTTGTTCAGGACGGTTGCGAGCAGGACCTGTCGGATCACATCGCGCTGGTGGCGTCGCAGCGAACGGCGACTCTGACGCTCAACGCGCTGGATCCGTCGAATCCGCGTGAGGTGCCGTGCGCTCGGGTACTCCCGATATTCGGCTGATCAGGCGTCGAAAATCGCTGTTCGCTTCAGGCGTACAGGAACCGGGAAACGATTCCCTCAGCTGCGACGTTGTGAACGGTAAGCAGTCCGGCTTCCGCCGCCAATCGGGTGGAGGAGCAGCAGGTGGACTTCGCGCCCTCTAGAGTAATAAGTGGGGTCGTGCAACCTTTGTCGATTCGTGGACGTCAGTCCGCTGACCGGCGAGGCGATCAGTCTGTAGTGCCGGAGCGAAACGCGGCGACCAGGGACGAGACATCCGGTCTCGAACCTGCCCGCCGGAGAGTGTGAGGGAGAGCGATGTTCGAGAGGTTCACCGATCGCGCGCGGCGCGTTGTTGTCCTGGCTCAAGAAGAAGCCAGGATGCTCAACCACAACTACATCGGCACGGAGCACATCCTTCTCGGCCTCATTCACGAGGGCGAAGGTGTTGCAGCCAAGTCGTTGGAGTCGTTGGGTATCTCCCTCGAGGGAGTCCGCAGCCAGGTCGAGGAGATCATCGGCCAGGGCCAGCAGGCTCCGTCCGGTCACATCCCCTTCACACCGCGCGCCAAGAAAGTCCTCGAGCTGAGTCTGCGCGAAGCGCTGCAGCTCGGACACAACTACATCGGTACGGAGCACATCCTGCTCGGTCTCATCCGTGAGGGTGAGGGCGTAGCAGCCCAGGTTCTGGTCAAGCTCGGTGCCGATCTCAACCGCGTCCGCCAGCAGGTCATCCAGCTGCTGTCGGGCTACCAGGGCAAAGAGCCCACCGAAACCGGTGGCACCCGCGGAGAGGCCGGCACGCCGTCCACCTCGCTCGTGCTCGACCAGTTCGGTCGCAACCTGACGCAAGCTGCCCTCGAAGGCAAGCTGGACCCGGTCATCGGCCGCTCGAAGGAAATCGAGCGTGTCATGCAGGTTCTCTCGCGTCGTACCAAGAACAACCCGGTTCTCATCGGTGAACCCGGTGTCGGTAAGACCGCTGTGGTCGAGGGCCTGGCTCAGGCAATCGTCAACGGTGAGGTCCCCGAGACCCTCAAGGACAAGCAGCTGTACACGCTCGACCTCGGGTCGCTCGTGGCCGGCAGCCGTTACCGCGGTGACTTCGAAGAGCGCCTGAAGAAGGTTCTCAAGGAGATCAACACCCGCGGCGACATCATCCTGTTCATCGACGAGCTGCACACCCTCGTGGGTGCGGGCGCGGCCGAAGGCGCTATCGACGCGGCCTCCATCCTCAAGCCCAAGCTTGCTCGCGGTGAGCTGCAGACCATCGGTGCCACCACGCTCGACGAGTACCGCAAGTACATCGAGAAGGATGCTGCTCTCGAGCGTCGTTTCCAGCCCGTTCAGGTGGGCGAGCCGACCGTCGAGCACACCATCGAGATCCTCAAGGGTCTTCGTGACCGCTACGAGGCTCACCACCGTGTCTCCATCACGGACGGTGCTCTCGTGGCAGCGGCGACGCTGGCCGACCGCTACATCAACGACCGTTTCTTGCCGGACAAGGCGATCGACCTCATCGACGAGGCGGGCGCGCGAATGCGCATCCGTCGGATGACTGCACCGCCAGACCTGCGCGAATTCGACGATCGCATCGCCGACGCGCGTCGCGAGAAGGAGTCCGCGATCGACGCGCAGGACTTCGAGAAGGCTGCGAACCTGCGTGACAAGGAGAAGACCCTCGTTGCTCAGCGCGCTGAGCGTGAGAAGCAGTGGCGTGCGGGCGACCTGGACGTCATTGCCGAGGTCGACGACGAGCAGATCGCCGAGGTTCTGGGCAACTGGACCGGTATCCCCGTCTTCAAGCTCACCGAGGAGGAGACCACTCGTCTGCTCCGCATGGAAGAGGAACTGCACAAGCGGATCATCGGCCAGGAAGAGGCGGTCAAGTCCGTCTCGAAGGCGATCCGTCGTACGCGTGCAGGTCTGAAGGATCCCAAGCGTCCCTCGGGCTCGTTCATCTTCGCCGGCCCGTCCGGTGTCGGTAAGACGGAGCTCGCGAAGTCGCTCGCCAACTTCCTGTTCGGCGACGACGACGCTCTGATCCAGATCGACATGGGCGAGTTCCACGACCGCTTCACCGCTTCGCGTCTGTTCGGTGCCCCTCCCGGGTACGTCGGGTACGAAGAGGGTGGCCAGCTCACCGAGAAGGTGCGCCGCAAGCCGTTCAGCGTCGTGCTGTTCGACGAGATCGAGAAGGCACACCAGGAGATCTACAACACCCTCCTGCAGGTGCTCGAGGACGGCCGTCTCACCGACGGTCAGGGACGTACCGTCGACTTCAAGAACACGGTGCTGATCTTCACGTCCAACCTCGGTACGTCGGACATCTCCAAGGCAGTCGGCCTGGGCTTCAGCTCGGGAACGGGCACGGAGTCGAACTACGAGCGCATGAAGCTCAAGGTTCACGACGAGCTGAAGAAGCACTTCCGTCCCGAGTTCTTGAACCGTATCGACGACATCGTCGTCTTCCATCAGCTCACGAACGAGCAGATCGTTCAGATGGTCGACCTGATGCTCGCTCGCGTCGAGGCGGCACTCAAGAACAAGGACATGGCCATGGAGGTCACCGACAAGGCCAAGTCGCTTCTGGCCAAGCGCGGATTCGATCCGGTACTGGGTGCACGACCGCTGCGTCGCACCATCCAGCGCGAGATCGAGGACCAGATGTCCGAGAAGATCCTCTTCGGAGAGATCGGACCCGGCCACATCGTGCTCGTCGACGTCGAGAACTGGGACGGCGAAGGCTCGGGCGAGGACGCGAAGTTCACGTTCACGCCTACCAAGAAGCCGATCGACGTGCCGGACGCACCGCCGATCGAGCTGACCAAGGCCGGCGAAAGCGAAAGCGCAGCAGAGTAGTACAGCAGAGTAGGTAACGAACGGGCGGCACCTCACCGGTGCCGCCCGTTTCGTGTATCACGGGAGAGGGCGTACACATGAACGACATCGAACTGGGTCACCTGCGTCGTTGCGTCGAATTGGCAACGGAAGCATTGGATGCGGGCGACGAACCTTTCGGTTCCGTCCTGGCAGCGGCCGACGGAACATTTCTGGCGGAGGATCGAAACCGGATCGCGGGCGGCGACAACACTCGCCACCCCGAGTTCGAGCTGGCTCGGTGGGCGGCTCAGTATCTGACGCCGGACGAGCGTTCGACGGCAACGGTGTTCACTTCGGGAGAGCACTGCGCGATGTGTTCGGCCGCGCACGCGTGGGTGGGCCTCGGACGTATCGTCTACATCTGCTCTTCGGCTCAACTCGGCGACTGGCTCGCGGAGTGGGGTGTGTCCCCGGCGCCGGTGAAGTCTCTGTCCGTCAACGAGGTTGCGCCGAACGTCCCGGTCGAAGGCCCGGTGCCGGAGTTGGTTCCGCTGGTGCGAGAACTGCATCGGAAGTTGCATTCGCCGAGTGCTTGACGGGCACACACAAACGGGCGGCACCTCGCTGGAGGTGCCGCCCGTTTGCGTGTGAAGTCAGGAAACTGCGTCGACCGCTCGAACCTTCTCTCGCAGTTCACCCTTGACGACCTTGCCGCTTGCATTGCGCGGCAGTGCTTCCACGACGACGATGTCCTTCGGGTGCTTGTAGCGCGCGAGACGATCGTTGAGGAAGCTGCTCAGCTCCTCGATGGTCAGGTCCACGGCTGAACCTGGCGCCATCGCGACGATCGCTACGGGCACCTCGCCCCACTTGGCGTCGGGGCGGCCGACGACGGCCGCTTCGACGATCAATTCGTGTTCGTAGAGGACGTTTTCCACCTCCGCGCAGTAGATGTTCTCTCCGCCGGAGATGATCATGTCCTTCTTGCGATCCACGACGTAGACGAAGCCTTCGTCGTCGACTCGAACGAGATCGCCGGAGTGGAACCATCCACCGTGGAAGGCGTCAGCGGTGGCGGTGGGGTTGTTCCAGTATTCGCTCATCATCGTGGGCCCGCGGTAGACGATTTCACCGATTTCACCGGGCGCCACGTCGTCCATGTTCTCGTCGACGACCCTGGCCGAGATGGTCGGGATGACCCGACCGACGGATCCGAGCTTACGAATCGCATCCTCGCCGTCGAGAACGCAAGTGATGGGCGACATCTCGGTCTGACCGAAGACCGCGACATTGAATGCGTCCGGGAAGGTTTCGGCCATTGCCCGCAGGATCGTGTCGGACGACGGTGCGGCGCCCCACGAGATGTTCTTCAGCGACAGTGCTCGCGGTTGCGCCTTCTGTACGGCGCACACGGCCTGCCATTGCACGGGCACGAGGAACAAGCTGGTGACCTTCTCGGCTTCCAGGATGTCGAGTAGTTGACCCGGGTCGAATGCGCCGACCGGATGGATCACCGTGGTCGTGCCGAGTTGCAGGCTCGGCGCTATGGAACCGAGGGCTGCGATGTGGAACATGGGCGACGCGCAGAAGCCGATGGAATCGGCATTGAACAGGTGGAAGGCCCTGATACAGGTCAATGCTTGCGAAGACAGGTTGGAGTGGGAGAGCACCGAGCCCTTGGGGCGACCGGTGGTTCCTGAGGTGTACATGATGAGTGCAGGAGTGTCGTCCGGGATGTCGACGAACGCGTGCGACTCGCCCTCTTCGCTGATCAAGTCCTCGTAATTCAGGCTGTCACCCTCGGCGGGGGCGCCTACGGTGATGGAGATGTCGATACCCTCGGACGCGGCTCGCGCAGCTCCGGCCAACGGAGCCAACGGTCCTTCGGCGACAATGACTTTGGAGCCGGAGTCGTTTACCAGATAAGCGACCTCGGGTGGTGTCAGACGGAAGTTCACCGGAACAGCGATGGCGCCCAGTGCGTTGGTCGCGAGCACGACCTCGAGGTATTCGGGGCGGTTGAGCATCAGGATGAGCACGCGGTCGCCGAAGCTGACGCCGCGTCGGGCAAGAGCGTCCGCCAGCTTCTCGACGCGTGCGTCGAGGGTGCTCCAGGTGATGGAATCGCCGAGGAATCGCAGTGCGGTGCGATCGGGAATCATCTGCGCATGCCTGGCGATCTGATTGTTCCAGTTGGTGCGGCGTGAACGCTGCGCCTCGGAGACTGCATCGGTGGAGGCCATCGATGGGTTCCTCTCATGCGTGGGTGATTGTGTGACTCAGGCTACAGTGAGCCGTCGATTCGTACAGTGGTTTTGTTAACGAAAATTCGCAGTGATTACTTGAAGTGGGGCGCGCGTTTCTGCAGCATCGCCATCGCGCCTTCTTTGAAGTCCTCGCCAGTGAGAAGTTCTGCCTGGCCGGTATTTTCGAGCTCCAGCGCAGCATCGAGGCGGTCCAGTGTCGCCGCATTGAGCGCGCGCTTGGTGAGTTCGAGGGCGCGTCGGGGAGCCTTCGACGTGCGATCGACGACGGAGTCGACGAGTGCGTCGAACGCGTCGTCGGCGACGGTGCGGGACACGAGCCCGAACCGCTCTGCGTCCTCGGCGGAAACTCGCTCGCCCAGCAATGCCATCTCGGCCGCTCGGGCACGTCCGATCGCTGCCGGTACCAACGCACTGGCGCCGCCGTCGGGCATCAGGCCGATGTTGACGAAGGAGAGGAGGAAATAGGCGCTCGATGCGGCGTACGTCAGGTCCGCGGCTAGAGCGATGGACACGCCGACGCCGGCGGCCGGACCGTTGACCGCGGCGATCACCGGGACCGGGGCGCTGGTGATGGCGCGAATCAGCGAAGTCGCCGCATCCATGACGACTTTCGGGTCTGCGGGGTTGGCGGCCGCTGCGGCGAGGTCGGCTCCGGTGCAGAACGCTCGACCGGATCCGGTGATGACGATGGTGCGAACGGCCGGGTCTGCGCCGCCGTCGTGGACGGCAGCTGCGAAAGCAGTCATCGTGGGCAGATCGATCGCGTTCATCCGCTTCGGGCGGTCGAAGGTCAATCGCAGTACACCGTCGGTGATTTCGGAGCGAAAGCCCGTCTCGGCGGTGGCGGTCATGCCGCGCTCACAGCGGTGACGAATCCGGAAAGCCGTGAAGTGATGAGGTGTTCGGCCTCCGAGACCATGCGGTCGATCATGTTTGCGACGGTCGGGATGTCGTTGATCAATCCTTGGCTCTGTCCGGCGGACCAGATGCCTGCATCGAGGTCGCCGTCCTCGAAGACCTTGCGTCCGCGGGCTCCGGCTACCAGATGCTGAATGTCGCTGAACTGCGCGTCGCCACGTGCTTCGATGTCGACGACCTCGGCACTGATCGCATTCGCGGCTACGCGCGCGGTGTTGTGAAGGGTCCGGAAGATCAGCTTGGTGTCGCGTTCGGTGTTTGCGACAATCTGCTCTTTAACCGATTGTGCGACAGGGGATTCCACGGTACACATGAAGCGAGTTCCCATGTTGACGCCGTCTGCTCCGAGCGCAAGCGCCGCGACGAGTCCACGTGAATCTGCGATTCCGCCTGAAGCGATCACCGGAATCGTGAGTTGCTGCGTGGCCGCCGGAATCAGAATGAGCCCTGGTATGTCGTCCTCGCCTGGGTGCCCGGCGCATTCGAAGCCGTCGATGCTGACGGCGTCGACGCCCAGTCTCTCGGCTTTGACCGCATGTCGAACTGCAGTGCACTTGTGGATAACCTTCACGCCCGCGTCCTTGAAATGCGGAAGATGATCGATCGGATTGGAACCGGCGGTTTCGACGATCTTGATCCCGGATTCGATGATCGCCTGGCGGTATTCGGCGTACGGCGGCGGCGTGATCGACGGCAGAATAGTGAGATTGACGCCGAAAGGCTTGTCGGTGAGATCGCGGGTTCGAGCAATTTCCTTGACGAGGTCTTCCGGTGTGGGTTGAGTGAGGCCCGTCAAGAACCCGAGGGCGCCGGAATTTGCCGTGGCCGCAACAAGTTCTGCCCGTCCCACCCACATCATGCCCCCTTGCACGATGGGATGGTCAACGCCGAACATTTCGGTGAAGCGAGTGCGAATCATTTGCTCACAACTACTTTCTTACGGTCGGTCATTCGGCATCGAACCCTCTTGCAGGCGAAGAAGACCTCACGCCGCAGGGAACGAGCCCGCCAGCGGACTACGTGCGAGGTTATGCGAATCGTCACTAACATAACACCGCTGAGAGAGCGGGTGTCAAGACTCTTTTTCCGGAATCCGTCCGCCGCTACAACTGCGTTGTAGGGTTTCGGGTGAAGCAGTACCGGGCGCGAATTGCGACCTTCGCGACGGTTAACATGATCCGTTCGGACTCGCGCCCGTGGAAGTGCGGTGCAGCGGACGAAGGCAGTGCAAGAGAAAGCAACGGAAGTGGAGGGTCAGGTGCCCGGACAGACACGCGTCTCCGTGCGTGGCGGCGACCCTGCACCACGGACGCGTCCGAAGAATCGGAAGGCGCAAATCGCGGCCGCTGCTGCGGAAGCATTCAGCGAACGTGGCTACCACGCGGTGGGCATCGACGAGATCGCAGCGAAGGTCGGAATTTCCGGTCCGGCCCTCTATCGTCATTTCCCCACGAAATACGCCCTGTTCGTCTACACCGTGAACAACCTGACGCAGGCGTTGTTGGATGCCAGCGATCCAGCTGTGCACGGAAACGAAAATCCACGCGAGCAGTTGAACTCCACGATGGTGGGTGTCATCCGCGCGACGATCGAGAATCGGCGCCGGGGAGGGCTCTACCGATGGGAGGGCAGGTATCTGGTCGACGAGGATCGTGAGCAATTGCGGGTGGGAATGCGCACGCTCAATCTTCGGATCGCCGAGCCGCTGGCAGCGGTTCGTCCGGAACTCGACCCGGCGGATGTAGAACTCATCGCGCCCGCCGTGCTCAGTGTGATCGCCAGTATCACCGGTCATCGATCCGCGTTGTCCGCCAAGCAGATCGAAGCGCTGATTCTTGCGGCATGCTGGTCCGTCATCGGCGTCGAATTGCCCGCTGCCGAGGAGGACGGCGCGAGGGCAGGGGCGTCCGAACGCAAAACAGGCCTCGTACGGACGTCGAAACGTGAAGTGCTGCTTCAGGAAGCAGTGTTGCTGTTCTATCAGCGCGGCTACCACGACGTGAGCATCGAGGAGATCGGTGCCGCGGCGGGTATCAACGCGTCGAGTGTGTATCGGCACTTCGCGAGCAAGGCCGACCTTCTTGCTGCGGCCTTCCACCGTGCGTCCGATCGTCTGACTATGACGTTGGGCTCGGCGTTGGCTGAGTCGGAGACTCCTCTCGCGGCCGTCGAGACGTTGGCGAAGATGTACGTCGAGGTTTCGTTCGGAACCAGCGAACTGTTGGCCGTGTACTTTGCCGAGATCGGCAGTTTGCCGGATCGATCACGGACCGAGTTGCGCAACATTCAGCGTTTGAACGTCGAGGAGTGGGCGCACTTGTGTGTCGAGGCGCGTCCGGAGTTGTCGATCGTCCAAGCGCGGTTTCTCGTCCACGCGGCGCTCGGACTGGTCTTCGACATCGGCCGAATCGTGCACTTTTCCTCGGAGAACTCCGCGCAGGCCCGCGTCGAGAAACTGCTGTCCGCGACGCTCCTCGGGTAGTCCCGTCCGAAACAGTAGGTGTGACTTCACGTATCGCGGGTAGGTTCGTGATCGCAAGGCGTTCACCGAATCATGTGAAGACGGAAGTAGGGACAGCAATGCCAACTCGTACCGCACGCACCGCCTGGAACGGCACCCTCGAGGCCGGATCGGGACAGGTGGAACTCACCAGCTCGGGCGTCGCCACCTTCGACGTGTCGTTCCCCAAGCGCGCAGCTGAGGAGGCCGGCGGAACCACCAGCCCCGAGGAACTCATCGCCGCGGCGCATTCGTCCTGCTACGCGATGCAGTTGTCGGCCCTGATCGCCGAGGCCGGCGGGACCCCGCAGAGCCTCGACATCACCGCGGACGTGTCACTCGGCCCCGACGCGGTCGGATTCAAGCTCACCGGAATCAAGCTCACCGTTCGCGCCGAGGTCGACGGCCTCGACGCCGACGGTTTTGCCAAGGTTGCCCAGGCGGCCAAGGAAACCTGCCCGGTCAGCAAGGCACTGACCGGCGTAGACATCACGTTGGATGCGGCCCTGGACTGATCATCTCGCGCTCGGGCGCCCCCTCCGGCGCCCGAGTGCGGTGGTGTGTGACGACCAGGTAGCTCGCGAACAGGATCGGGAGCACCCACAGGTCCGAGGGATCGCGATAGACCAGGATCGGCAAGAGATCTCCGCGGAATCCTCCTGCGGTCAGGCGGAGAAACCCGATCACCCACTCGTATGCGTCGCCGATCGGCGATATCACCTTCACGGCGGCGAAGCCGATCCCCGTGACCGCGATGGACCAGGCGATCGCTGCTCGCCCCACCAGACTTCGCCTGAGCACCTCGAGAACCGAGAGCAGAAGCAGGGGAAGCAGGAACACACCGGCAACGTCGGACAGCTTGCCCGTCATCGTGTTCCCGAATGCCCCTTTGAGTACGTGGTCGTTGATCAAGATGACGGCCACCGAGACCAGTGCCCACGGATTCAGCAGCAGATCGCCCGGACGGTTCACGACAGGTTGATGATTGCCGAGCCGGACGAGAACAGATCGCACTTGAACTGAAGGCGCAGACCGGTGGCGGCTTCGGGGACCTCGTACGCCAATTCGCCTCGCTTGGCAGCGCCCGGCGCGAGCTCTCCGTCGACACTCGACGTGCTGCTGTCGGTGAACGTGATGTTGTACGACTTGTTTGCCGAGTCCTGCAGTTCGAAGCACATCATCGACGAGACCGTCGACGGCTTGTCACTGTTGTTGGTGACCTCGGTGTCGACCACGACGTAGCGGTTTCCGGGATCAGCGGTGATGAACTGATTGGTCGAGACGTAGGGATCGACGACGCCGTGTACCTGGACGCGCCAGTCGCCCAGTTCGACGACGTCACCGATTCCGAAGGCGGCCGCAGGTGCGGCGGAAGAACCGTTGTCGTCGACCTTCTTCGCTTCGTCGGTCTCGCCCGAGGCGATGGTTGCGAACAGGGCTGCGCCGACGGCGAGGAGGGCGAGGGGAGTGCGGAGTGATCGCATGATGTGCGCCTTTCGAGAGTTGGTATGGCACAAGTCAACGATGTGCGGACTGCCCACCGCTTCGGTCGAAAGATCGGTCCGCCTCATCCTTTCGGTCGGAGCCTGGCGGTTCGTCCACCCGTTCGGCTGATTCGAGGCGTCGGTGGCGGTGGATACGCTTGCTCGGTGATCACCACCAAAGGAACCGTTGTGCGACGACGCGTATGGACTACCGCCGCTGTCGCGTTCAGCCTTTTCTGTTCCTTCATGACGGTGGGCATCGCAGGCGCGTCGGGAAATATGCCACCGGTATTGGTCGGTATCGGGTTCGTCCTGGGCGTGGCCGGTGGGATATCGCTTGTGTGGCGCCATCAGTATCCCTGGGTGGTTCTGGCGATCACGCTGGTCGGCCCGTTGTTCTTCCCCACCGATGCGACGGCGGCGCTCATCGCATTGTTCGCCGTTGCTCGAATCGCGCGTGGGCCTCGGCTTGCTGCCGCTGCGGCAGCTGTCTTCGTCGCGTGCGGAATTTCGTTGACCTACGACGCTTTTCGCAATCGTGAGTACTCCGTTCTCACGATGGGAACGATGAAACCCAAGGACGGTTCGGCGGTCGTTCAATACGACGTCGCCATCTGGATCCCGTGGCTCGTCGCAGCCGTCATGGCCGGCATCGTCGTGGCGCTCTCGCTCCTGATTCGGACCAGAACCGAACTCGTCGAGGCCGAACACGTACGGGATCTTGCCACCGAGAAAACAGACGTGATGCGCGACGAGATGATTCGCACCGAGGAACGAACGCGGATCGCGCGCGACATGCACGACACGATCGCGGCCAGTCTGAGCCGGATTTCGTTGTTCGCCGGTGGGTTACAGGTCAGCGCGGCAGACAATCCCGAGAAGGTCGTCAACACCGCTGCGATGATCAGAACCACCGCGCACGAGGCTTTGGACGAATTGAAGGGAATCGTCGGAGTGCTCAGGGGAAGCGGTGATCGCCGCGAACACGGCGGGCACCAGGGGATCGACGCGATCGGCGATCTGGTCAACGGTGCACGCGCCGCGGGCATTCACTGCCGTCTCGAATCGGAGTTGCTCCCGGGTGATGTCGGAATGCTGGCGGGGCACGTCTGTTATCGCGTCGTTCAGGAATCGTTGACCAACGTCCAGAAGTACGCGAGCGACCAGATGCTCGTCGTTTCGGTGACCGGGTCGCCGCACGACGGAATTCGTATCCTCGCACGCAACAAGCTGAGCGAGCTTGCACCCATGACGTCGATCGGTTCGCGGTCCGGCTTACGCGGGTTGGCCGAACAGGCAAGAGAAATCGGCGGCAAGGTGGAGGCAGGCGCGCTGGGGGACGATTTCCTCGTCAGTTGCTGGGTGCCCTGGTCGTCGTAACCCTCCCACCCTCCGACTGTCGGGGGCTCTGGGTAATCTGAGCGCACTATGGACGCTGACTCGCGCATCACAGTTTTGATCGTCGACAACGACGCCTGGGTTCGGCGCGGAATGAAGGACATCCTGGAAGCAGCGCCGGACATCGTGGTGGTTGCCGAGGCCGAGGACGGCGATCAGGTCGCAGCCAAAGTCACTCGGTTTCGTCCGCACGTGGTGCTGATGGATCTGAAGATGGCACGGGTCGGTGGCTTGGAGGCCACCCGAGAGTTGATGACCATGAGCAATCCGCCGAAGGTCATCGCGATGACCGCCTTCGACGTCGACGACATGGTCGTGCAAGCGGTCGAGGCGGGCGCGCACAGTTTCCTGAGCAAGGACGCGGCCCCACAGGCGTTCCAGCAGGCAGTACGGGTGGTGGCGTCGGACCACTCGTTGTTCAGCTCCGATTCTCTACGTGCCATCGTGGCCTCGGCGCCGCGTCGGCAAGCACCCGACCTGACTCCCCTCGCTTCGCTCACCGAGCGTGAGCGCGAAGTGCTGACAATCCTGGCGACAGGCGCGGCCAACAGCGTCATCGCGGAGCGGCTGTACCTCGGTGAGACCACCGTCAAGACGCATATCTCCTCGTTGTTCGCCAAGCTCGGTGTGCCCAACCGGGTGAGTGCGTCGTTGATCGCGTTCCGGTGTGGTCTGGTCACGTGATTCTGTGACCTCGTGACGTGAGCCGGGACTAATCCCGGCCCTGTTCGTTGTTGCACCTTCGGTGACTGATCAAATCGTGATTGACCAAGACGTGACCATCGAAGTGTGGTCTGACGTCGCTTGTCCGTGGTGCTACATCGGAAAGACCAGGTTCCTTTCGGCTCTGGATCGTTTCGAGAACAAGGACCGCGTCAACGTCATCTGGCGCTCGTACCAGCTCGCTCCGGAGACCCCGGTGGGAGAGGGACGAACCGAACTCGACGCCTTGGTCGAGATGAAGGGGATGGCGCCTGAACAGGTACGTCAGATGTTCGCCCACGTCAGCGCGACGGCAGCCGAGGTCGGCTTGACCTTGGACTTCGACACCGTGATCGCCGCCAACACCTTTGATGCGCACAGGTTGCTGCATCTCGCGGGTGAGCGGCAGAACGAACTCCTCGAAGCGCTGTTCAAAGCGCACTTCAGCGACGGCAAGGTGATCGACGACCGTGAGGTGCTGGTCGAGCTGGCCGTGAGCGTCGGCCTCGACGCCGACGTCGTGCGCGAGCAACTGGGCTCCGATGCCGCAGCCGAGGCTGTTCGCGAAGATCTGTCCATGGCCCGCCAACTGCAGGTCAGCGGCGTTCCGTTCTTCGTCGCCAACCGTGCGGTCGCAGTATCCGGCGCTCAACCCGAAGAGGTGTTTCTGCAGTTGCTTACTCAGGCCTCCGAACCGGCCTGAGTAAGGCGAGCGGCACGAACTGCCGGGGCGTTCGAGAACGGCAACAGATGTGCACCGTCGTCGGGGCAGGAAAGCGTGACGTGCGCTGCATCGACGAACCGGTACGGCTGCGCTGCAACAACTCCGGCAAGGTTCTTGCGCAGACGCGACATCTCGGCCCGCGCGGTCACCGTGCGGGCCGGGTCACCGAAAAGATCCTGCGCCAACCGCGATGCGGTCAGTCCACGCCTCTCGGATCCGAGGAGAAACAGAATCTCCGCATGCCGCTGGGTCGGGGAGTAGGCCCATTCGCCCAACCCCGACGTGACGGTCACCGACATGTTCTCGGAATCGCGCAGATCGATATGCACCGTGGGCGCACTGATTTTCTCGCCGGTGGCGATCGGCCGGACCACCCACCCGCCGGGAAGTGGATCCAGTTCGCACAGACCCAAAGCGGGGAACCACGTCCTGCCGGGAGCCAAAGCCGCGGGGAGCAGCACGCGCGAGCGATGAGGTAGCGCATCGACCGCCGCTACCCAGCCATGAGTATCGATCACCAATGCCGGTGATCCGCTACGAGCAAGCATCGGCCCTGCAACAGAACGCAATTGATCGAGATTGTCCCGATGCTTGTCGCGCAGGTGTGATTGCGCGAGGCGTGCGACGGCGTCGACCAGAGCGAGTGTGGTGGGGTGGACGGTCTTGGCGGGACCACTGATGTCGACGACGCCGATGACACGGTCGTCCCGCGGATCGCGGATGGGTGCCCCCGCGCAGGTCCACGGATGATGGCTGCGCGCATAGTGTTCCGCCGAGAAGATCTGAACCGCCTGTCGTGACACCAATGCCGTTCCGATGGCGTTGGTGCCGACGCTGTCCTCGGCCCAGTTCGCACCCTCGACAAATCCCAGACGCGCAGCTTGGTCCAGTACTCGATGGGACCCGCTGCGCCACAGAACAGTTCCGCGAAGATCTGCGACGACCATGATGTTCTCACCGCTCGCGGTAACCGATTCGAGTCCACGCGTCACGTCGTCGAGCACGTCGTACAGTCCGGACTCACGACGACGGAGATCGAGTTCGGCGACGTCCATGGACGGTTCGACCCGGTTGTGTTCGGGGTCGATACCTAACTCGCGCAGGCGTTGCCACGATTGGCGGACCACGTCCCTGGGGCGGGCCGGTGCGCGGTCTCCGGCCATCGTCGCGTCGTACACCGCGGCGAGGGTCCTCGCGTAGTCGCGAGGATCCTCGCCGGGCGGCATCGCGGGCTCGGGCAACCGCTTTTTCAGCGAAGATACCGTTTTCAGCGAAGACACCGCTTTCAGTGAAGACACCGCGGTCAGCGGTAGACGAGGCCGCCGTCGATGAGACCGGCCTGACCGGTCATGTAGTCGGAATCGGGCCCGGCAAGGTACGAGACGAAACCGGCGACATCGTCGGGGGTTTCAGCTCGACCCAGCGCAATTCCGCCGACGAACTTCTCGTAGGTGGCGCCCTCTGGCGCACCGGTCAACTCGGCGAACCTCTTGTCGATCGTCACCCACATGTCGGTGCCCACGACGCCGGGGCAGTACGCGTTGACGGTGATTCCGTCGGACGCGTATTCCTTGGCCGCAGCCTGAGTGAGGGCCCTGACCGCGAATTTTGTTGCGCTGTAAACACCTAACATGGCGAACCCGTCGTGACCGGCGATGGATGACGCGTTGATGATCTTTCCGCGCTGACCCAGAGCTTGGAACTTTGCTGCTGCAGCTTGAATTCCCCACAGGACGCCGTCGACGTTGACGCTCCAGATCTTGGAGACCTCTTCCGGCGTCGCGTCGGAGATCGGGCCGACGAGAGCGATTCCCGCGTTGTTGACGATGACGTCGAATCCGCCCAATTCCTGGTGTGCATGTTCGACGGCTGCGTTGACCTGCGCTCGATCGCTGACGTCGGCGACAAACGTCGTTGCACGACGGCCGATCCGTCTGATCTCGTCGGCAACCGCATCCAGCTTGGTCTGGTCGAGGTCGACTAACGCGATGTCGGCGCCGTCGTGGGCGAGGCGGAGAGCGATTCCGCGTCCGATGCCTTGGCCGGCGCCGGTGACCAGTACTACCTTGCCCGTGATGCTCATGCAGATCTCCTCGTAAGCAGTGAACCAGTCGGTTGTGAACCGGTGAGTGATTTGTATGTGACGGCGACCACAATGCGGAAGGGTTGCACCGTGTTGCAATTCCGGAAAATCGGACAGCAGTTGCAACCCTCGGCAACCCTCCCGGTACCCCGCGCGACGGTTCCATAGTTGCGCCACCACTTCGCGAATCATCTTGCGAGACAATCTGGGAGAGGGCACATGACCGCTACAGTCGACACACCCACGGAACCGGCCACGCCGAGCCGACAACCGTCACGCCGCTGGATCGGGTTCGGGATCGCGAACCTCGTGATCGTTCTCGTGCTGGCCGTGGCGAGTTGGTACCTTCTGGCCGATCCGACCACCAGTCCCTGGAGTTTCTATCCTCTGCCGTTCAACGCGGCGCTTTTCTGGGCAATCCTTTTTGTTGTGTTCATCGGCTTCAATTGCGAGTTCGCCGGCTTCGACCGACTCCCGCAGCCGGCGAAAGGCCTGGCGATCATGGTCGCGACCGCGGTCTTCGCCGTCGTGGTGACGTGGCTCCTGGCAAACGGCTTGGGGAGTTTGTACCCGGATTTCGCGGCCGATCGTGAGGGCGGCCTCGGATATTTCGCGGGTGCGCTGTTCGTGCTCTTCGGCTTCGGGACCTGGGTGATGGTGGTCCTGAACTGGCAGCATTGGCCGTGGACTTCCCTAGGGATGAAGCAGCCGTTGGTGGGTTTGTGTGAGATCGCGTTTGTCGCCGTTCCGACGCTGGCGCTGTACTTCGTGTTCGGTCTGCCGTCCGTGTCGCTGTCCGCCACGGATCCGTTGATGACCGTCGACACCGTACTCGGGTGGTTCTACTGCGTCGTGGTGGTCGTGATCCTGACTGGCCAGACGCTCGACAACTGGCCGTGGCGACTGTTCGGCGGCGGCGGTAAGACGGCGCTCGCAGCCACGATCGGTAACTTCGCCGTCGGAACCGGCTTGTACTTCGTGGCACTTCCGGTCGTGAAGGTGTTGGTGGGAAGCGATGCCGTTGCCGAGTTGGGTGGTGTGGTCCATCAGTTCCCGGCGCAGCTCGGTGTGTGCTGGGCCTTCTGGATGATCTTCTGGGCCAACGCCTTCGGTAACAAACCCACGGGCTTTGCGGACGGGGTCAACCTGGCGATCCGCGCGCTGCTCACGTTTGTGCTCGCGGTGGTCACATTCTTGTTCTATTACCGCTTTGCAGCAGAGCACATTCTTCACGAGCCGGCAGTTGTCGACGGATTACACGGCAATGCACTGGGTTTCGTGGATTGGGCCGTGTTGTGGACGTTGTTCTACGTCGTGGGATTTCAGTCGCTGGGACTCGGCAAATTCAAGCCTGCTGAGGGGTGAGTCGGTTGCCCGCACATCGGTGCGGGCAACCGGTGTCGGACGCCGGCACCGCGTCCACTGATTGCAACAGACTGCAACGCTTGTGACCGGGGCCACTTATGGGATGTGCTGTGTGTCACATTCACAAACAAGGAGAAGTGATGACGCAAACCATCGATTCCGCAGTCACCCCCGAGGTGAAGTTGACGGCGGTGACACCTCAGGAGCGCGTCGACGCCTGGCTGGCGGATTTCGAGTCGGCCCTCGCGGCTCGTGACATCGAGCGTGTGGCAGGCAAATTTGCACTCGACAGCTTCTGGCGCGACTTGGTGTCGTTCACCTGGAACATCAAGACCGTCGAAGGTCGCGAGCAGATTGCCGACATGCTCTCCGAGCGTCTCGACGACACCGATCCTTCGGGATTCCGGACCACCGAGACACCCGACGAAGCCGACGGCGTCACGTCAGCCTGGATCGAGTTCGAGACTGCAACCGGTCGCGCGCACGGACACCTTCGTTTGAAGGGAGATGAAGGTTGGACCCTGCTGACGTCGCTGCAGGAGTTGAAGGGGTACGAAGAAGGTAAGGGCACTCGTCGTCCGCGCGGCGCCAAGCATGGGGCAGACCCGAACCGCATCACGTGGGCCGAGCAGAAGGAGATCGAAGACCGCGAACTCGGTTACACCACACAGCCTTACGTCGTGATCGTCGGCGGCGGCCAGGGCGGCATCGCGCTCGGCGCCCGGATGCGTCAGCTCGGAGTACCGGCCATCGTGATCGACAGCCACGAGCGACCCGGCGATCAGTGGCGCGGACGCTACAAGTCCCTGTGCCTGCACGATCCGGTTTGGTACGACCACCTGCCCTACATGCCGTTCCCCGACAACTGGCCGGTGTTCGCGCCCAAGGACAAGATCGGCGACTGGCTCGAGATGTACACCAAGGTCATGGAGGTTCCGTACTGGAGTTCCACGACCTGCACCTCTGCGTCGTTCGACGAGAAGACCCAGGAATGGAACGTCGAGGTCAACCGCAACGGCGAGAAGCTGACGTTGCGTCCCAAGCAGTTGGTGATGGCGACGGGTATGTCCGGCAAGGCCAACGTTCCGACGTTCCCCGGGCAGGACAAGTTCCTCGGCGATCAGCACCACTCGAGCAAGCACCCCGGCCCGGATCAGTACGTGGGCAAGAAGGTCGTCGTGATCGGGGCCAACAACTCCTCGCACGACATCTGCGGCGCACTGTGGGAGAACGGTATCGACGTCACGATGGTGCAGCGCAGCTCGACGCACATCGTGAAGTCGGATTCGCTGATGGATTTGGGCTTGGGCGATCTGTACTCGGAGCGAGCACTGGCCGCCGGCATGACGACACACAAGGCGGACCTCACGTTCGGTTCGCTGCCGTACCGGATCATGCACGAGTTCCAGATCCCGGTGTACGACGCAATCCGTGAGCGCGACAAGGATTTCTACGATCGCCTCGAGAAGGCGGGCTTCGAGCACGACTGGGGCGACGACGGTTCGGGCCTGTTCATGAAGTACCTACGCCGTGGCTCGGGCTACTACATCGATGTCGGCGCTGCCGAACTGGTTGCCAATGGAGACATCAAGCTCGCGCACGGCAATGTTCGTGAGCTGACCGAGAACAGCGTGATTCTCGAAGACGGTACGGAATTGCCTGCCGACGTGGTGGTCTACGCGACCGGCTACGGCTCGATGAACGGCTGGGTGGCGGATCTGATCGGTCAGGACACCGCCGACAAGGTCGGCAAGGTGTGGGGCCTGGGGTCGAACACCACCAAGGATCCGGGACCGTGGGAAGGCGAGCAGCGCAACATGTGGAAGCCGACGCAGCAGGAAGCGCTGTGGTTCCACGGAGGCAATCTGCACCAGTCGCGCCACTACTCGCTGTACTTGGCGTTGCAATTGAAGGCGCGTTACGAGGGCATCCCGACGCCGGTGTACGGACTGCAAGAAGTGCATCATCTGAGCTGAAAAAGAACTGCTGTGCGCCTTTATTAACCGCGGGAGGTTAATAAAGGCGCACAGCAGGTTCAGCGAAGGGCGTACTTTTTTGCTACTTCGGTGTTCTTGGTCGCGCGCTCGGTGAGGAAGGCGAATGCCAACCCGAGTACGAGCCAGAGCGTCGCCTGCGTAGCGAGCGAGGAAAGTCGGAACTCCCACAGCAGAGTTGCCGGGAAGTCCTCGCCCACCTCGTTGATGCCGGGAAGCGAGACGTAACCGATCGCGACGATCACCAGGAACGCAGCCACCGGAGCAGCGATGCGCACGCTGAGGAACTCGTGCCCGGAAACTGCCTTTGCCGCCGCTGCTGCCGCGGTGACGGACAGCAGCCCGAGAATCACGGCGGCCAGCCACAGCAGTGTGCGCTGGTTGATGGTGTCGGGATCTCCGACGGCCGGCGGATTGGCCGGGTACTTGAAAAAGGGGACGGCCTCGATAGCCAGCCAACCACCGACGGCGATGGTGATCGCCAACAACGGCCCGGACATTCCGGTGAGTCGTCGAGCGTAATTGGCAACGACCGAGAAGATCGCCCCGAGTGCCAGTCCGGCAAGCGCTGTGGCCAGGAACAGCCCGGCGCGCTGCCCGTCGCGACTCACCAGTGGTTCTTCTTCGTCACCGTGCGAATGCCCAGCGGCTTCGCCGGAAACCTCACCGGTGGCGCTGTTGGCTTCTTCGATCGCAATGGCAGCGTTGACGTGCGGTTCACCCAGCACGAATGCAACTCCGCCGGCAAGGATGCCTGCGATCAGACCAGCCAACAAACCACGAATGAGAAGCTTCGTGAAATTGTCGACTAGTGGCACGGCAGGCCCATCAAGTGTCGACCGTCGTGCATCAATTCATGCATGTACATGCCGGTGCGAGAGATAGCGCCCTGGTCGAATCCGACCAGGTAGAGAGCCAGCATCGCGAACAGAACTACTGCAGCGGCGAGGAAAGCAAGACGAGTCGAATCGATCGACGTATCGGGAGAATAGGCGAGAGCCATCGAAGCCTCCTGGGATTTTCGCGTCCCCTAGGTCCATGCGATGGCCGAAGTGTCTGGCTGTCGAAATAGTCGTGCCGAAAAAGGCACTTCACCTCGAATTACAGTGGCGCGACCGCTCCGGGCTTTCACCGGATTCCTGTCGGACCATCGCGTTTACATGCGAACTTTTGCACTACAGCCCGCACCGTGTCAACGCGTGAAGCCGAGATGACCGTCGATTGTGCCCGCCAAGGCAGGCACAATCGCTCGAGATCAGCTCTTTGCGGCGACGTCCAGGACAACTTCGAATTCGAGCAACGACGCACCCGAAGCGACGGGCTTCGCGCGCTCGCCGGAATGGGCTTCACGGGCGGGGCCGTCACGCCAATCGGCGAACGCCTGCTCGGACTCCCATTGGGTCACCACGAAGTAGCGGCTCTCACCGGCGGTGGGGCGGAGGAGTTGGAATCCGAGAAAGCCCGGGGAGTTCTCGACTGCGTGAGCGCGTGCTGCGAAGCGCTTCTCCAGTTCGGGGCCGGCGCCCTCGGGGACCTCGATTGCATTGATCTTCACGACTGCCATGCAAGCGACATTACCCGCGCACCTTCACCGCGTACCGTGACACTCGTGTTGCATGACGAAGGTGGAACGGGACAACCGATTCTGTTGTTGCACGGCCTCATGGGCAGCTCCCGAACGTGGCGACGCCATGTGCCGTGGATCCGCGAGTTCGGCCACGTCTACACCTTTGACGCTGCCGGTCACGGCAGGCCGGCGCCAGCGGCACTGACTACCGAGGCATTCGTCGAGGACCTGACATCGGCCGTTGCGTCCATCGAGGAGCCGATGATCGTGATCGGTCATTCGATGGGGGCTCTGCATGCGTGGTGCTTCGCCGCCGCGCATCCCGAAAAGGTTTGTGCGCTGGTCCTCGAAGACATGGCCCCGGACTTTCGTGGACGCACCGCTGCGGACTGGGCGCAGATGATCTCGGCGTGGCCGCAGCCGTTTGCTTCCGAGGAGGCGATGAAGGAATTCTTCGGCCCCGTCGCCGGCCAGTACTTTCTCGACTCTTTCGACCGCCGCGACGACGGGTGGTACCTGCACGGCGACGTGTCGACCTTCCGCGACATCTCGGAGGAGTGGGGCACGAGGCATTTCTGGGATCAGTGGAAGGCGATCGAGGTGCCGACCTTGCTGATCGAGGGAGAGTTCACCATCACCCCTGAGGGACAGATGCGAGAGATGGCCGAGAGGCCGGGAACTCGGTACGTACGTATTGCCGATGCAGGCCACCTGGTCCACGACGATCAACCGCAGCGCTATCGCGAAGTGGTGACGGAATTCCTTCACACGGTGAGCTGACTTCGGATCGACGCGCCCACCTGCTCCAGCTCGACGGCTCGCCTGGCCAGGAGTCCGGCAGCGAACTTCGCCTTGTCGCCGCGATGGCGGGGGACGACGTGCAGGTGCGAGTGGAACACGGTTTGGCCCGCGGCACGCCCGTCGTTGACGAGAAAGTTGACTCCGTCAGCGGCGATGTCGCAGCGGCGTAGAGCTCCGGCGATGAGCGTGCCGACGCGGAACATCTCTGCGCCTTCGTGACTTTCGAGAGCATCGAGGTTCTCTGCATGACGCTTGGGGACCACCAGGGTGTGTCCGCGACTCACCGGCCGTGCATCGAGGAATGCGAGAGTTGTCTCGCTCTCGTGAACGAGAATCGCCGGCTCGGTCAGCGCGACGATCTTGCAGAAGACGCAGGAATCGGTGCTCATGCCTACAGAATGTAGTCCGAAATCAGATCCGACCCCGACTACAGCAAGCGCAGTTGGCGTGCCCTCGTGATCGCTTCGTTTCGATTGTGTACGTCGAGCTTCTTGTAGAGAGTGCGCAGTTGAGTCTTGACGGTGTTGACGGACACGTACAGTTTGTCGGCCATCGCAGCCGACCCCATGCCGAGCGCCAGGAGTGAGAGGACTTTCTGTTCGCGTTCGGTCAGCTCCACGATATGTACGAATTCCGGAAAAGATTCCGCAGGAGCCCTTTTCGAGAATTCGGCGAGTGCACGCGATTTCGTTTCGGCCATCGATTCGAGTTTCTCGACGTCCGACGATGCGATGGTCGCGAACGAACGTAGAAGTCCGGTCTGATCCGCGATGCTGCACGCTCTGGACCACTCCTGAGAGGCGAGGCGTGGCTCACCCAGCTCGGAGTGTGCAACCGCTTGCACCAGAAGCGATTCCATCTGTGCCCGCGGATAGGATACGCCAGACCAGTCGAACTGGTGACACAGCGCCACCGCGGCCTCGTTCTGGCCGATCCGCTGACGTAAACGCGCCACCGACGTGAGCGTCCACGGGTTGGCTGCAGGATCGATGATCTCCTTGGCCAGTGCTACGGCATTGTTCCCCTGTCCGAGAGCGAGCAAGAGATCGATCTCTGCGGATTGCAACAGAGGAAGCGCGAAAGATGTAGCCGTGTACTGCTTGGAATGTGCTTCGATCGCATTGTGGAGCAACAGTAGTGCCGCAGTGTGGTCGCCGGAGGTCAAGGCGAATTGGCAATGCGCATAGACGACGAATGCCCACAGTTCCTCGGTGTCGGACGGAAGACCGAGTTCGGTCAATGCGAGACGTGCGTCGTCGAAGTCGAGTGTGTCGAGAGCAGTGAGCGCCCGCGCTGTCAGGCCGGCGATCTTGACCACAGGTTCGAGCCAACCGCCGGGGTCCGGATGCTTCTGTTCGAGTTCGGACCAGTGTGTGGCCTGCCGCGGCTCACCAGCCAGCGCCCAATTCAGGGCGGCACTTCCCGCAGAGTTACGAGCGATGAAGTCGACTCCCTGAGACAGGGCGCCGTGGTACGCCATTCGAGCCTTGATCGTGGATTCTGTGAACCTGCCGCTCAATTGAAAATTGATCGCCCATTGAAGTCGCATGAGAGGGAGCTGTGCGCTGACCGCTTCCGGGTTGTTCTCCAGCGCACTGCGACTGAGATGAGACAGGCGCCTGGTGGTTTCTGCTGCGAGCCCGTACTCGCCTGCCATCCTGAGCATGATCGATTGAACGCAGGCAATGCTCAAGGCGTCCTTCGCGCCGGATTCAGCGCCGAGAGCCCACAGTTCTGCCGGCGATTCGGGTAGCAAGTCGACTACCGTCGAGCGCTCGCTCGGATGCATCGTGAACAGTGCGCGCCCCGCCTCCACGGCAGAGTGTTTGTCCGCAGCTTCCGCCGGAATCCGTTGGAGAGCAGAGCGAACCGAGTCCAGATTGTGGACGATCATCGTCACCCAGTGTTGCTCGACGATGTCTACTGCCAGGGTCCAGTTCTGTGCCTCGACCGCGTATTCCAGCGCCGACGCGTGATGACCGTGGTCGAGTCGGTTGTGTGCGAGGAACGAAAGACGTTGCGCCGGATCGACTCCAGCGCGCTTTTGGTGCGCGAGTATCGATCGACGAATTGCAGGCGGCAGCTCCCAGGTTTCTTCGGCTTCGGTCTCGACCCGTGACAACAACCCGGCTGTCTCCAGTATCGCCAGGCGCACGCGAATCTGATGAACGGTCTCGCCATCCTCAGGGTGTTGGGACTCGAACAGCATGGCGGCGATGTCGACGGTGATCGATCGCGCAAAGGCCGTCGCGAGCAGGAACTCGAGTTGTTTCACATGATCAGCGGTCATGAGAACGGATTTGTTCACGTAGTCGTCGATCGCCTGCGCGATGTTCTTCCTGATCATCTGCTCGCGGTTGCGGCTACCCGATGTCTGGACGGCGGGAACGGCGACACGAACCAGCGCTGGCAGCCCACCTGTCAGGGATGTGATTTGTTCGGCATCACCGTCAGTCGTGTTTACGTCAGCTTGTGCGAGCAAATGGGCGGTATCGGCTCTCGTGAACAACAGCTCACTCGCGCCTATCACCTCGTGGTCCGTGTCGAGCAGGTACGGCTCGGAGAACATGCCGAAGCCCGAGAGCGTGACCACGAGGTCCAGGTTGTGACAGAGGGCGAGGAGTTCGATCAACTGATCGTCCAACTCTGGTTCCGATATCAGATCCGGCCTGATCAGCACGAGCAGCACGGGGCGGCTGAGGGCGTTCAGGGATTTGGCGACAGCGGTGAAAGGATCGGCGAGATCGTCGACGTCGGGCAGTGCGATTCCGGCAGCGTGGATTCGATCGAGGACAACGGCCCAGAAATCTTCGAGTGTCGACGAGGGCCGTGGGGCCGAGACCCAGACGAGTATTCGTTCGGATGCCAAATGGGCGCGCAGCCACGATGCGATCAACGACGATTTCCCGTGGCCGTTCGGTGCACGGACGATTGTCAGCGCGGCACGTCGGTCAAGTTTGTCGAAGAGCGCTTGCCGGGGAATCGACGTCGCGAGGGTGCGCCTTTCTGGAATAGCTGCCCAGTCGTGGCCGTCCATCCCGAACATCAGCGCGGACCCTTTCTGCTTTCGCGCCCCGCAATGATTGAAGAGTTTGGGCGGATTGTCTCGATCCATCTATCTACAGGGAGGAGCGTAGCTGGTGCGAATCCAGAGCGTGCCATCCCGGGCAATTCACCCGGGAATTCACCCCGGCTGAGAGAAGTTCACCCACACAATCACGCCGTCACCATTGGCTTTCGAGTCCCTCGAGCGACTTCTATTGAACGTAGCTCGGGATTCGCCAAATGTGGCCGCGAGCGCCTGTCGGAGGCCCGAGAGTCAGACATCGAAGGAGCGTCGTGAGAACTCGTCTGTCAGAGGTGCGGTCGAAGGCCGTTGTCGTCGGACTCCGGCCGAGAGCGTGGCGCCGAGGAGTGCGAGGTATCGGCATAGTTGTCGTGACCGGAGCTCTGGCGGTCGGCGCTGCTGCGCTCGGCTTGCTGCCGATGCAGTCGGATCTTCGATTGGCGGCCGAGGGAGAGTTCGTGCCTCCCTTCACCGTCGAGCTGACGGCGATTGACGGTGCACCGCCCTTCGATCCCGCTGACGGTCCAGGGCTCGATTCGGGCCCGTCCAACGGCATTGTCCGAGAGGGTGATCCGGTGACGTATGTCATCGACATCGGTGTCCGGGGCAACCCGCTCTCCGACGTGGTCGTGCAACTTCCGGTGCCTCGAGGTTTCGTTCTGCCGTCCGTGCCTGATTACTGCGGAGACGGCTCGGGTATCGACGAGGTCGGATTACATTGCCTGATAGGCAATCTGGAAGCGGACCGGTACTTCACCCGAACGGCGACGATGACTGCGGGAAAGCGGGAAGACGCCGACGGTCTACCGATCGCTGCACTGGTCACCGCAGATCGGGGGGCGGTTCGCGTGCGGTCGGGCGATGTCACGGTGCGGGTGGCGACCACCCCGGGAGTGTGTGATCCGTACGGGATTTCTGTTGGTGGTCAGAGAAGCCAGTGGGCTGCTGTCTCGGCAGATGGACGAATCTCAGGTCTGGTGACATCGGGCATCTCGGAGGCGGTGGTGATCGACGGCGTCGATCAATGCGGGCACGCGACAGCGCGGACGGTGAAACCGTTCGAGGGTCACTTCTCGTTTGTCGGACTGCTACCGGGGACGTATCGCGTCACGGTCGACGGCCGAGCGCCGGTGGAAGTGGTGCTGGAACCAGGTGCAATGGCGGTCGGTGGCCTGACGTTCTGATACAGCTTCGCAGGAATGGCAACACTCGTAACAGTCAGTAGTAGTCAATGGAGGATCCAGTGCGTGAAAGCCTGGGCGTTGTATTCGAAAATCAGTCAATTTCAACAGCTCTCGTAGATGCAGACACACCCCTTCTGGGCTCGATCGACGAGTTCCGTCACCCCTGGGGTGCAGACGGGACTGTTCCCTCTCCGCAAGCGTCGGCGCGCGCACTCGCCTCCGCGGCCGAGGTCGCCACCGGTCGAGCCCTGCGCTCGAATCTGTGCCCCACCGTCGTCGGAGTGATGTGCGAGCGTGCGGACGTGCGCGAACATGTCTCGAATTCGTTGTCCTCCAGTCCTTTCGAGAACATCGAGTTGGTCAACGGTCTCGACGCACGGCTTGCCTACCTGCGGACGGTCGACGCTCTCATTGGTGTTTCGCCGATTCTCGCGTTCTGGCCGGACGGCAGTGAGACCGTGATCGCGGCCGTCGACCCGAGAGCAGGCGTCGTGGACTCGGCGCATCGTTACGACACGGCCGAGTTGCTTGCGGACAGCTCGACATTTGCTGCGACATTGGACCTCCTCGTCGCCGAACGAGACCCTGTGCCCAAGATGCTCGTCGCGATGCTCGTGAAGGAAGACTCTCGGCAGCCGTCCGCGGAAGCCGCTGAACTGGCAGGTCTCGGCTTCCTGTTTCTCGGCGAGCGGACCCAACTGGCGATAGGGGCTGCGCTGGTAGCGGCCGATCGCGGAAGCGAAGTTCGGTCCGGTGACGGCATGGCTGTCCGGCCCGTCAACAGGGTCCGGTGGGCGGCGGCAATAGTGCTGCCGCTCCTGCTCATGCTGACGGGATTGCTGATCGCTCTGTCGCCGGACGGGTCGCGAGCGGTGTCCACTGATCGCCCGAACATCGGCGCCGAGTCGGCGACCTCCACCAGCGGGCCCCCGCCCGGCGCTGCCCTACAGATTCCGACACTTGCGCCTTGCGATCCAGTGGTGCCTGCCGTTCCTGCTGTACTTCGGCGTTCTGATCCGGAAGTCGCACCGCTCCAGACCGACGAACCCACAGCCGAAGAATGCACCCCGCTGCGAGTCGGCTAAGCCGTACCCTCTCCGGCCAGCGCAAACAGGCCGTCGTCGGTCTGCTCGACCAGTCCGTCGACCAGCAGTGAATGCAACGCACGGTCACGCTGACCTGGATCGGCCGGCCAGACGATGTCGAGTTGCGCGCGCTCGACCGGACGGTGACTCTCGCGAAGAACGGCCATCAATTTTCCACGAACCTGGCGATCTGTGCCCGCGAACTTCTGCACCTTCTTGGGTGGTCCGGTGTGTGCCGGTTTGCCCGAAGCGACCCACGCGCAGTTCGGCAAAGGGCAGTTCTCGCAGTTCGGGTTCCGCGCCGTGCAGATCAGTGCACCGAGTTCCATGAGAGCTGCGCTGTAGGTGGCGGCGCGCGCACGCGTCCTCGGCAGCAGCGCCGCCACGTCGGCGAGGTCTCGCGTGTTGGACGGGTTCCCGGGTTCTGCATTGCCGTGGACGGCTCGCGCAACTACGCGTCGTACGTTGGTGTCCACCACAGGCACTCGCTGTCCGTAGGCGAAACACGCGACGGCGCGGGCGGTGTACGAACCGATTCCCGGTAGCGAGAGCAAGGTATCGACGTCTTCCGGGACCACGTCACCGTGCTCGGCAGCCAGGACGCCCGCGCATTCGTGTAACCGCAGCGCGCGTCGTGGATAACCGAGTTTGCCCCACGCGCGAAGCACCTCTGCCTGGCTCGACGCTGCCATCGCCGACGGCACCGGCCAGCGCTCGACCCACTCTTCCCAGATTGGCGCAACGCGCACCACCGGCGTCTGCTGGAGCATGATCTCGCTCATCAGGATCTGCCAGGCACTGACGCCCTCGCGTCGCCACGGCAGGTCGCGAGCCGTCTCGGAGTACCATTTCAGCAGCACCGAAGATTCCACTGCCACTGCTACCGACACACTCCTCGAACCTGTGCTCCTGGTCGACGAAGGACACGTCGACTTGTGGACGCCACTTTATCGGCAGTCGCCGACAGTGATTTCTCGTACCCGAAAACCTGGGGTGAGTGGCATCGAGACCACTCACCCCAGGTTGATCATGATGCGTACTGAGCGTTCGCGGTCTCCACACGGGTGCTTGCGACGGTCGGCGAGGTTCCGGAGTATCGGCGAATGATCACGTAGAGGCAGATCAATCCGATAGCACCGGCAGCGGCGAGGAAGGAACCGACCTTCCATGCGTTGTCCGGATTTCCGTTGATCAGCATCACCATGATCATCGGCGCGAAACCTCCGATGATTGCGGAGATCTGATAACCGAGTGAAGCGCCGGAGAATCGAATCTCCGGTGGGAACAGTTCAGCGAATAGTGTTCCCTGCGTGCCAGTTTGGAGGGACATTGCTACTACGCCGACGATAACCGCGACGGCAAACGGCCAGATCGTGTCCGGGCTGGATCCACCGATCATCAGCCACATCGGGATACCCCAGAGCATCATGGCTGCGGTGCCGAGGCCGAAGACCAGTTTGCGACCGTAGAGGTCGGACAGATATCCCGCCAGCGGAACCAGGGGAATCTGTATTGCACATGCGATCAGGATGTAGGTGAGGACCGTCGACCGCGGTATTTCCAGGTAGGTGGTCGCGAACTGAACCGAACCGGTGATCATCGTGTAGAAGAAGATCACGCCGATGGCATTGGCGCCTGCTGCAGCGAGGACTGTGCCTGGATTCTTCTTGAGCACTTCGAGAATGGGGGACTTCCGAACGACCGGAGATTCGGCGAGTTTTTCTGCGAGTGCCTTGAACTCGGGGGTTTCTTCGAGATAGCGATGGATGAGGAATGCCACTGGAAGCATGACCAAGCTGATCCAGAACGGGATCCTCCATCCCCAGGAGAGGAACGAATCAGCCGCAAGAGTTGCTGTCAGGACCAGGAACACGATATTGCCCAGCACCACACCGATCGGAACACCGAGTTGGGCGAAGCTGCCGAAGAGCCCGCGGCGGTCCGCCGGTGCGTTCTCGGTGGCCAGCAATACGGCCCCGCCCCACTGTGCTCCCACGGCCAAGCCCTGGCAGATTCGCAGCGTCACGAGGATGGCCGGGGCAAGCCACACGACATTGGTGTTGGGGACGAAACCCACCAAGGAGGTTGCCACCGCCATGAGGACCACGGCGGCAACGAGCACCGGCTTTCGGCCGTACCGGTCACCGAAATGACCGGCGAGCACACCACCGATAGGACGGGCGATGAATCCGACTGCGACGGTGGCAAACGAACTCATTGCAGCGACCACCTCGCTGTCGGTGGCGAAGAACGTCGAGTTGAACACGAGCGCGGCGGCAGTCGCGTAGATGAAGAAGTCGTACCACTCCAGGGAAGTGGAGATAGCGGCTGCAAAGGACGCGCGCCGAGATCTGCCCGGGCGCTCCACCGCAGATTCGGTGTTGTTGGTCATCGCGATTCGCTCTCTGTGGGGTCGTTCAGTTGAGTTCGGTCAGGACGTGAGTTGCGGCAAGTTGGGTGTGCGGCCGACGACGAGCTTGTCCCGAGCGCCGGCACCAGACGGAATCGTGCTCGCCGGGTATTGGGTCGAAAGGTGGTGACGCAATATCCAAGTGCGAGTGGGTTCTTCGATACGAGAAGTCATATCTCGCCGCCATTGCCGTACCGGAGGCGCTCGCAAAGTCGGGTGGCGAAGGTGACCACGTCGAGGCCGCCGGCGACGTGTGCAGCGTCATCTCGTGGCAATGCGGAGGTGGTCATGTGGCCCGCACTCCTTCGTTCCGAATTTGCCAAACGATCGTTCGGCTGCGAGTCATCATTGACCTAGCGATCGTTAAATGTCAATAGTCGGGAAAAGTGCGTTTTTGCAGCGACTTTCTCCGCAAGGAGGGTGCGATTCGAAATCTGTTGCCAAACGATCGTTCGCCTGAGATGATGATTAGTCAGTGATGCAGGTCTCAGGAATGGAGATACCGATTCGAGCGGCGGGGGTGCGGACGAAAGTCGAGGCACGCTGGTCTCGCACATCGACGGCGTTGAGTGGCTTCAGCCAATGCGACCCTTCAGATCTTCTTTGGCGGAGGTGTCGCCCAGCTCAGCTTGATTCGATCATCGCGGTCGCCAATGCGCAGTACCGAGACGCGATATCTTCCGCATTCATCGGTCCGTCGACGCGCCACCACACACAGACTTGCTGCCCCATGTTGATGATGGCGCGCACGGCATCTCGGGGAAAGGGAGTGTGGAAAGCACCTTCTTCAATGCCGCGTTCGACGACGTCGCGAAACATGCTTTCCTGCTCGTCACGCAGGGTTACGACCAGACGGTGACCCGATTCGTCCAAGCTGCGCAATTCTGTCGCTCCTACGAGGGCGTCTTCGCGCCTGGTCGTATGGAACATGACCCAAGCGCGGACGATTGCTTGCAGTTGGTCTTTCGGGTCGCCGCCGGAGCGCAGCAGTGCACTGCGGGTCATGCTGATGGCGTCGTGTAGCGCCCGAATCATGATTTCTTGAAGGATTTCCTGCTTGGATTTGAAGTGATGGTAGATGGACGCGACAGTGAGATCGGCGCCGGCGGAGATGTCACGCATGGACGTCCCGTGATAGCCGCGCTCGTTCATGTTTCGGACAGCGGAATCGAGTATGAGTTGCCGGACAACGACTGTCTTCGCCCCACTCATTGTTCGGTTTCCTTCTCATTTCCTCGGTGCCTGCGTCTTGCCCAGCTTAGAGCCGAACAGTCGCGGGACACACCTGATGGAAAGGAACCGTCTTGAACTGCCGATATGGGCAGAATACCGATTATCGTTCGCTGATCGCCACCCGGAGAAAGAGGTACCTGTGGAACACATATCGATGAGTATCGAAGACGGTATCGCCGTGATCACCCTCGATCGACCGGACAAGCTGAACGCATTCACCACGACGATGGAAAACGAGCTCATCGAAGCGTTCGACTCCACCGACGCGAACGACGCTGTGCGCGCGGTGATCCTGACGGGAGCGGGCCGCGCGTTTTGCGCGGGGGCAGATCTGTCCTCGGGGGCAGAGACATTCTCCGAATGGAGCGCCGAGTCGAACGGAACTGACGCGGACGGTGACGATCTACGTCGGGACGGTGACGATCTACGTCGGGACGGTGACGATCTACGTCGGGACGGCGGCGGACGCGTCGTCCTGCGAATGTTCGATTCATTGAAGCCGATCATTGCGGCCATCAACGGACCGGCGGTCGGCGTGGGTATCACCATGACTCTTGCGGCCGACTTTCGCTTGGCCGCCGACGACGCCAGGATGGGTTTCGTCTTCAATCGGCGAGGACTCGTGCCAGAGTCGTGTTCGTCGTGGTTGCTGCCGAAACTGGTTCCGCTCCAGCGAGCCCTCGACTGGATCTACTCCGGACGGATCTTCACTGCTGCGGAAGCATTTTCGGCCGGGTTGGTCTACCGACTGCATTCGCGCGAAGATCTTCCAGGGGAGGCGACGGCGCTCGCGCATAGCCTGACCCGTGACAGCGCGCCGGTATCGGTTGCCCTGTCGCGTCAGATGATCTGGCGCATGCTGGGAGTCGAACATCCCATGGTCGCGCATCGCGTCGAGAGCATCGGAATTAATGCTCGCGGTGCTCAGGCTGACGTTCGTGAAGGTGTTGCGGCGTTTCTGGAAAAGCGAGAGGCGGTGTTTCCCGACCGTTGCAGTGACGCAATGCCAGATCTGTTCTCATCCCATCTCCCACGCCCCCGGTGGTGAGCCGCTACGACCTTCGAACCGTCGGCGTTGTAGCTCATGCGGTCAACCAGTGCGGCGGGTAAGTGCCCTCCGCTTCTCCAGGGGCGTTGTGGAGAACCAACGCCTACAGCTTCGAGTGAGGGTGCTCGGTTCGGAATAGCCGAGTTGGCGTGACACTTCGGAGAGGGACACGTCTCTGTTCGAGAGAAGACCGAGAGCAAGTTCGCGTCGTGAATCGTCGACGAGCGATTCGAACGCCTTGCCTTCCAACGCCAATCGTCTCTGCAATGTTCGCGGGTGCAGCATCATCAATGTCGCGACTTGCTTCAGTGTGGCTGCACCCGCAGGCAGGGAACGCACGATCAAAGCCGACACCGCGTCGTGGAACGCGACATCCGGATCTCGACCCGCCATGAAACGCACGGCGAAGTCGTAGGCCAACGGATCCACCCGGGGCAGGTGGCGCTGCATGACTCCGCGCGGAAAGGTCAACAGATTCCGATCCGAGCTGAACTCGACGGAACAACCGAAATGCTCTACGTACCTGCGCATTTCGGAGATACGTGGATGTTGAAATGAGATGTGCGTCGGATGGAAATCCGGGCCGGCCATCATCCGGAACGTCTGAAGCGTTACGCCCATCGCCAGTTCCACGACGTGGGACCGATACGGAAGTCGATGCAGCACGGTATCGAGTCCGTAGGACACCTCGGTGTCGCCGACTGTCAGATCGACCGCCAACGCCGGACTGTACACGTGCGCGTATCGGGCGACGTCATGCAACGCATCTCCGATTGTCTCGGCACTGCGGGCCGCGATGGCAACCGGACCGAGAATGTCCGGGTCCTGTCTGCCTGCGAGCCTGAGTGCGAAGTCGGGCGACTCCAATTCATCCGCGCAGAGTCCGAGCAGCGTGGACAAGGCACTGAACGGCAAGAAGTGGTCGTACGCGCCGATGATGGCCGGATCGATGCCCACACGGTCGAGGAATTCGTACGGATCTCCACCGAGTTCGGAGATCAACTCGGGCAGTCGCGTCAGCGACGAGGCACTGATCAGATCTGCCATGTGTCGAAATGTAAATAAATTGGCGCATGATGTCAATTTTCTCGTCGCCTGAGCAGTGATGATCAACACAGGTTGGCTGGTTCAACGTCGAGCGCCATCCCTGGAGGAGCCAGAAATGACAACACTCACCGACCGCACTGCACTGTTCATCGATGGACTGTGGAGATCACCGGATACTTCCGAAATCATCCGAGCCGTATCACCTTTCACAGAGCAGCAGATAGGCTCGTTCCCCGCCTCCGTATCGACGGATGTCGACGCAGCTGTATCAGCGGCTCGAAAAGCGTTGCGACGGAATGACTGGGCCGATCTTTCCGCCGCAGAACGTGCGCGTGTCATCCGCAGGTTCGCCGACGAACTCGAGAAACGATCCGAAGACCGCGCGTCGGCGGTCACTCACCAGAACGGCATGCCTATCGAGCTCGCCCGTTTCGCCGAGGGGGCCGCACCCGTCCAGCTTTTGCGCTATTACGCAGGCCTCGCCGAGTCGATGCCTACCGAAGAGCGACGGGCCAGCCAACCGATGCCGGGTACGACAATCGTGCGACGCGAGCCGATCGGTGTCGTTGCTGCCATCGCGCCCTGGAACTTCCCGGCTGTGCTTTCGATGTTCAAGATCGCCCCGGCTCTTGCTGCGGGATGCACCGTCGTGCTGAAACCCTCTCCCGAAACCACCTTGGACTCTTATATATTGGCCGAGGCCGCCATTGCGGCAGAACTTCCCGCGGGTGTCATCAACATCGTGACTGGCGGACCGGAGATCGGTCAGTATCTCGTGGCGCATCCCGGGATCGACAAGGTAGCCTTCACCGGATCCACTGCGGCCGGTCGACACATCGGCACGGTGTGTGGCGGTATGCTTCGCCCCGTTACCTTGGAGTTGGGTGGCAAGTCGGCGGCCCTGGTCCTCGACGACGCGGATGTCGAGGAGACGGTAACCGGTCTGGCAACTGCATCCCTGCTCAACAGTGGGCAGACGTGCTATATGTCGACTCGAATCTTGGTTCCCCGCAGCCATAGTCGGACGTACGTCGACGCCATTACCGCGATGGCCGAGGGTCTGCAGGTCGGCGACCCGATGGAACCGTCGACGTTCGTCGGCCCGATGGTAAGCGCAAGGCAACAGGAACGTGTGCTGTCCTTGATCGACCAGGGACGCTCGGAGGGCGGAACTGTCACCACGGGTGGCGGACGCCCCGCCGACCTCGACACCGGATTCTTCGTGCAGCCCACGGTGTTCGCCGATGTCGACAACGACAGCACCATCGCACGGCAGGAAGTATTCGGGCCGGTGCTGTCAGTCATTTCATACGACGACGTCGATGAGGCTGTCGCGCTTGCCAACAACTCCGAGTACGGCCTCGGTGGGACTGTATAGACCTCCGACGAGGAACGCGGTATCGCAATTGCTCGACGTGTCGAGACCGGCTCGTTCGGTGTCAACACCTTCAACCTCGACTGGGGTTCACCGTTCGGTGGAGTCAAAGCCAGCGGCCTGGGTCGTGAACTCGGTCCCGAAGGGCTCGCGGCGTACCAGCAGCTCAAATCCATTTTCCTCGCATCCTCGTAAGAATCGAGCCACCATGTCCGACGCAGGACTCGCCGGCGCTCGTGCGCTGGCAGAAAACACAGTGAAAATCGCCGAGCAGTTCGGCACGACCGAGTGGGAAGCAGACAGTGCGTGCCACGGTTGGCGCGTCCACGATCTCATCGGTCACATGGCGTTCTTCTTCAACTTCATCGCCGATCCGGATCTGGTGTTCCCGCCGAACCCCAGTGGAAAGTCCGAGCGGCTCAACGATGCTGCCGTCCGCGAGCGTGCCGATCTACCGCACGAGCAGATCCTGGACTACTACCGGGAACAATCCGAAGCGGGACTCGCGACGTTGGCCGCGCTGCAGACAGAGGAGCTTCGCAACAACACACTCGAGATGCTCGACCTCGGGACTTATCGCCTTCATCAGCTCAGTGACGCAGTGTCGTTCGACCATCTCGTCCATTTGACGTCGGATCTTCTGTCGCCGTTCGGACCGTTTCCTCACGGTGAGATCGACGTGGCGGCCGCTGTCGATCCGGCGATCGACTGGATGGTTGCGGGGCTCCCGCAGATGTGCGGCGAAGCTGTCGCCGCCGCCTTGACATCGCCTGTGGCACTGCGCCTCAACGGCGCCACCGAGCGCACTTTCGTCATCTCTCATGGCGATGGGGGAGTGACCGTCACCGAAGCTGACGACGTGCCGGAGAACGTCGCGACCACCCAGGCCACCGAATTCCTGCGGTGGGGGACCACCCGATCTGCATGGCGGTCTGCCGTCGAGGTTTCCGGCGACCGCAAGACCGTCGCCGCAGTCCTCGATGCCATCGACATCGTCTGACCCACAACGAACCCGAGATCCAGAACAAGAGGAAACAGCTATGTCTCAGTACTTGCAGGACAAGGTCATTCTCATCACCGGTGCAGGCGGTGGGTTCGGTCAACTCATCGCCGAGAAGGTGGCAGCGCAGGGCGCCAAAGTCGTCGGCGTGGACATCAACGAGGCGGGCCTGAAGACTGTATTCGACGGTATCGCGGCCGCGGGATTCACCGGTACCTACAAGATTGCCGACGTCACCGACATGGATCAGGTCATCGCTGCGGCGCAGCACGGCATTTCGGAGTACGGAGCGCTCGACGTACTCGTCAACAACGCAGGCGTCATGCCTCTCGCGTATTTCGCCGATCACGAACGTGCGTGGCAGAAGTGGCACAAGGCAATCGACATCAACATCAAGGGCGTCGTGAACGGAATCTCCGCCGTATACGACCAGATGATCGAGCAGGGACGCGGTCAAGTCGTCAACATCTCGTCGATCTTCGGAAACGCAGGCATCGACGGTTCCGGCGTCTACAGCGCGACCAAGGCTGCAGTCACCACGATCTCGGATTCACTGCGAATCGAAGCCAAGGGCAAGATCAAGGTGACGACGGTCAAGCCCACAGGCGTGACAGGAACAAACTTGGCGAGCTGGATCGTCAATGAGAACGCGATCCTGGGTCTCACCGGTCAACGTGCGGGAACCTACATGGAGAACGTCGGGCATCTAACCGACGGCACCCTCAGCCCCGGGCAGAAGGACGTCGACTCCATCGAATACTGGCTGATCAAGCCCGACGATCTGGCCGACGCTGTTGTTCACATCATTGATCAACCATGGGGTATCAGCATCAGTGACATAACCGTGCGCGCCAGCGGCGAGGATTACCTGTACTGACGACCTGATCGAAAACCGCTCCCTGCCAGTGTGGCTTCGCGAACATCGTCGAGGACGACGGCCCGGGGGCGTCCCGCGGGCAGACGCCATTGCCATGGTCTGCCTGTCGCCGTAGAGTCCTACTTAACGATCGTTAAACTGTTGCTACGGCGGATTCCGTTTGTCAACGAAGTCGCCGGGACCAGTCCGAGGAGTTTGAATGAAAGCAGTCCACTTGGTGGAGGCGACGGGGCCCGGAGGTCTGTCGTTGGTCGATGTCGACGAACCTGTCGATCCGGCACTGGTGGTAATTGATCTGCACACCGCCGGAGTGAGTTTCCCCGATCTTCTCCAGACCACGGGCAGCTACCAAACGGTGCGCGAATTACCCTGCGCGCTAGGGGTTGAGGGCGCCGGTACCGTTCGGAGCGCGCCACCCGGGTCCGGCTTCACACCCGGGCGGCGCGTGGCCGTGCTTACGGCCGGGGAAGGTGCGTGGCAGCAGACCGTTGCGGTCGCGCCGTCCAATGTCTTTGCTCTGCCTGATGCGGTCTCGCTCTCGGCCGGCTCGGGATTTCTCCTGAATTATCTGACTGCGCATTTCGCCCTCGACGAACGCGCGCGATACCGTGCCGGCGAGACCGTCCTGATTCACGGCGCGGCCGGTGGATTGGGTACGGCCGCGTTGCATGTCGCGTCAGCGCTCGGTCTGGAGACCGTCGCTGTCGTGAGTACAGGCGAGAAGGAGAAAATCGCCGCGGAGTCCGGGGCAACGCACGTCGTGTCGGTCGACGGGTGGAAGGAACGCGTCCAAGGGATTACGAATGGGCGCGGTGTCGACATCATTCTCGATCCGGTCGGTGGTGACCGCTTCACCGACAGCCTGCGCAGCCTTGCGCCGAACGGGCGCCTGGTCGTTTTGGGATTCACCGGCGGTGATATTCCCACGGTCAAAGTCAATCGACTTCTCCTGAAGAATATTTCGGTTACCGGTGCAGGATGGGGTGAATATCTGAAAACTGATCCCAAGTATCTGGCGCGTCAATGGCAGGAGCTCTACCCCCTGCTCGAGTCGGGAGCTCTGAGGGTGCCCGAGCCCACCCTCTACCCCTTGGCGCGTGCCGCCGATGCATTGAAGTCGTTGCGTGAGCGTACGGCGGTAGGAAAAGTCGCGCTGTCTCTCGAATGATCTCTACACGAACAACTTTGTGAACAAACGACCTTAGCGAACGAACCTTGGAGTAAACCATGTATCCCGGAGCGTATGTTGCGACAAACCCGGATAAGGCCGCGGTAATCGTTGCCGAGACCGGTGAAGCGGTGACGTTCGCGCAATTGGAATCGAATTCGATTCGGATTGCGCGAGTGCTCCACGGACTCGGGTTGCGGCGAGGCGACAACCTGGCCGTGCTCGCCACCAATAACGTTCAGGTCTTCGACATCTACTGGGCGGCTATGCGATCCGGTGTCTACCTGACGATGGTCAACTGGCACCTGACCGCTCCGGAAGGTGCATACATCGTTGAGGACTGCGAGGCAAAGGTAGTCATCGTCGATGCTGCTCTGGGCGAGCTGGCAGAGACGCTGTCCGAACTCGTTCCCCGGCAGGTGACCAGGCTTTCCTTCGGCGGTCAACTAGACGGATACGACTCCCTCGACCAGGCGGCTGACATGGAGTCGGACATACCGCTCCCGGATCAACCGCGCGGCGCCGACATGTTGTACTCGTCGGGAACAACCGGCCGTCCCAAGGGCATCAAACCGGCTCTACCGAATCGCCGGATACAGGATCCCGGCGATCAGATGACGACAATGAACCAAAGTGTTTGGGGTGTAACCGAAGACGACATCTATCTGTCCCCGGCGCCGCTCTATCATGCCGCTCCGCTCCGGACGTGCGCGTCGGTCCAGGCGCTGGGTGGCACCGTAGTGATGATGAATCGGTTCGATCCGGAAAAGGCCCTGGAATACATCGAGCATTATCGCGTCACGTACAGCCAATGGGTGCCGACAATGTTCGTGCGCATGCTCAAACTGCCACAGGAAACCCGAGACCGTTACGACATATCGTCTCTGCGACTTGCCGTCCACGCAGCCGCACCGTGCCCTGTCGATGTGAAGCGAAAGATGATCGATTGGTGGGGAACGATTCTGGACGAATATTACTCCTCGACGGAACTCAACGGCATGACCATTGTTCACTCGGACGAGTGGCTGCGAAAGCCGGGCACAGTGGGGCGAGCCGCACTGGGAGTGCTCCACGTATGTGGGGAGAACGGCGAAGATCTACCCTCCGGCGAGGTGGGTACGCTGTACTTCGAACGTGACGAATTGCCCTTCAACTATCACAATGCGCCCGAAAAGACCAAGGAAGCACAGCATCCCGCCCACCCGACCTGGACGACTACGGGTGATGTCGGCTTCATGGATGAGGAGGGTTATCTGTTTCTGACCGACCGTAAGTCCTTCATGATCATCTCGGGTGGTGTGAACATATACCCGCAGGAGATCGAGAACGTGCTGATCGAGCATTCCTCGGTATTGGACGCGGCGGTGATCGGGTTGCCCGACGACGAGATGGGGGAGATAGTGATGGCTGTCGTCGAGCCAGTCCCCGAAGCCGAAGCCGGCGATGCGCTTCGCGACGAACTGCTTTCTCATTTGCGCGGACAGATCGCCAAGTACAAGTTGCCGAGGCGACTCGTGTTCAGTACGGATCTACCTCGAACTCCGACCGGAAAACTGGTCAAAGGGAAACTGCGCGAACACTATTCAGGGGAGGTATCCGTCGGATGAGCGGCCCGATGCACGGTGTTCGCGTGCTGGAACTCGCCGGGTTGGGGCCGGGGCCACACGCTGCGATGATGCTTGCAGATCTCGGAGCGGACGTAGTTCGAGTCGAGCGTCCGTCTGGTGGACTCGAGATGTCGCCACGGGAGCAGGACCAACTTTTGCGGGGGAGACGGTCGGTGGAAGCCGACCTCAAGACCGAGTCAGGCCGAGACCTGGTGAGAGCCCTCGTCTCGAAAGCCGATGTGCTCCTGGAAGGTTTTCGGCCCGGTGTGACCGAGCGGCTGGGTTTCGGTCCCGACGTGTGCACCGAACTCAACAGCCGGCTGATCTACGCACGTATGACCGGATGGGGCCAAGACGGCCCACTCGCGCAGCGGGCGGGGCATGACATTACTTACCTGGCGCTGACCGGAGTCCTGCACGCCATCGGTCCGGCCGAGAAACCCACGGTTCCGCTGAACCTCGTCGGGGACTTCGGCGGTGGCTCCATGTTCTTGATCCTCGGAATCGTCTCTGCCTTGTACGAGCGAGAGAGTTCGGGCAAAGGACAAGTGGTCGATGCCGCAATTGTCGACGGAACTTCGGTGTTGGCGCAGATGATGTGGTCGTTGCGAGGGAGCGGACAGTGGAGTGACTCACGTGCAACCAACCTCCTGGACGGTTCCACGCCGTTCTACGACACCTACGAATGTTCGGACGGCAAGTTCGTAGCAGTCGGTGCCCTCGAACCGCAGTTCTACGCGGCGCTCCTCCAAGGCCTGGATATCGCGCCGGAATCGTTGCCTGAACAGATGGATCGAAGGGGTTGGCCCACAATCCGAGAACGGTTCACGGAGGCGTTTTCGTCGCGCACGCGAGACGCCTGGGCAGCGTTGTTCGAATCGACGGACGCTTGTGTTGCTCCTGTCCTGAGTCCCGCCGAAGCCGCGCTGCACCCGCATCTTGCCCAGCGGGGAACTCTTGTCGAGGCCGACGGAATAGTGCAGGCGGCACCCGCGCCGCGGTTCTCCCGTTCCAGGACTGCGCAGCCGTCAGGTGCTCGGCCACCCGGGGCCGACACCACCGTCGTGACGAAGGATTGGCTGGGCGGCTGAGGGAAGAAGTACAGGTGAGGAATGTCGCGACAGCCTCTCTCGATCGTTCTTACGTTGCCCCCCTACTCATCGTCGATGGATCGCGAAGATCAACTTTTGTAGCACAACTCGATCGAGTCTGACTGACAAGGAATTTCAATGACCGAAACGCGACCGGATGTCTACGCGAGCCAAGACGGCGGGGTGCTCCGCATAGTTGTCAACAGGCCAGCGCGAATGAACGCGTTGACTACCGAAACCCTGGAGAGACTTGCCACGATCTTCGTCGAGCACGCACAATCCTCGGACGTGCGGGTGGCGGTTCTCGAAGGAGAGGGCAAGGCCTTTTGCACGGGCGCGGACCTCGCGGACGTGACGTTGTCCGGTCCGCCGTCGGCGGACACGATCGATGCCGCCAATGCCTTGGTGCAGACCATTCGAGAGTTTCCGTTTCCGGTGGTCGCTGCGGTACGAGGCCCTGCCGCAGGTGTGGGTGTTTCGCTGGCTTTGGCGTGCGACCTCGTGCTCGCGGCGGAGTCGAGTTACTTTCTGCTCGCGTTCACCAAGGTGGGATTGATGCCGGACGGTGGAGCTACCGCACTGGTGGCAGCGTCGATCGGTCGCGCGCGCGCGATGCGCATGGCGCTGCTGGCCGAAAGATTATCCGCTCGAGATGCTTTCGACTGCGGCCTGGTCTCACACGTGTGCGAGGACGACGCCTTCGCGGTGGAATTGGCAGACCTGACCCACCGATTGGTCGCCGGGTCGTCCCCTGCTTTTCGGTTTACCAAGAAGGCGATCAACGACGCTACGCTCACCGAACTCGGTGATGCGTTCACACGCGAGCGCGTAGGCCAGATCGACCTGTTGGGTAGTGGTGATTTTGCCGAAGGTGTTGCGGCGTTTCAGGAAAAGCGCGCAGCAGTCTTCGGATAGACGAAGCGAGAACGGCGCTTACAACGACCGTGGTCCCGAACACAGGATGTTCGGGACCACGGTCGTTCTCGGTGCTGATCAACTCTTTGCGATGTCGCGACCGATTATCTCCTTCATGATTTCGGTGGTTCCGCCGTAGACGGTCTGGATTCGGCTGTCTACGTAGGCCCGGGCGATCGGGTACTCCATCATGTAGCCGTATCCACCGTGTAGTTGTACGCAGCGATCCACGACGCGCTTCTGAAGTTCGCTGGCCCACCACTTCGCCTGTGCTGCTTCGACTGCTGACAGTTGGTCGTCGTTGATGGCCAGGACTGCGTTGTCGACGTATGCCTGTGTCACGTCGATCTCGGTCAGCATCTCGGCGAGGGCGAATCGAGTGTTCTGGAAGTCGCCGATCGGCTTGCCGAAGGCGGTGCGGTCGAACGCGTAGTCTTTGGTCCATTCGTAGGCCGCACGCGCGGAACTGATTGCGCTCGCGGCGATCGACAGACGCTCACGGGGAAGACGCTCCATGAGATGAATGAGGCCTCCGCCCTCCTCGCCCAGGAGGTTGCTTGCCGGGACTCTTACGTTGTCGAACGACAACTCGGCTGTGTCTTGACCCGCCAACCCCACCTTGTGGAGTTTGCGACCGCGGGTGAATCCGTCCATCCCGCGTTCGACCACGAGGAGGCTGAATCCCCGCGACCCCGCTTTGCGATCGGTGCGGGCCGCAACGATGACGATGTCGGCGTGAATTCCGCTGGTGATGAACGTCTTCTGTCCGTTCAAGATCCAGTCGTCGCCATCTCGAACAGCGGAGGTCTTGATGCCTTGCAGATCACTGCCGGTACCCGGTTCGGTCATCGCGATGGCGCAGATGAGTTCACCGGCAGCCATACCAGGTAGCCAACGTGCTTTCTGCTCGTCTGTGCCGAGGTCGGCGATGTACGGAATGACGATGTCGTCCTGAAGGCCTAGTCCGGCGCCGAACGAGGTGGTGCCGGTACGGGCGATCTCTTCGGCGACCACGTACCGGTACCGGTAGTCGAGTTCACCCGAGCCTCCGTATTGTTCGGGGACGGCCAGGCCGACAATACCCATCTTGCCGGCCGCGAGCCACGCTGATCGGTCGACGAGCCTGGCTTCTTCCCAGCTGTCGTAGTGAGGCGTGATCTCGCGGGCAATGAACTCGCGCACAGTCTCTCGGTAGGCCTCGTGGTCGGCTGTGAACAGTGTTCGACGCATGGGTTGCTCTCCTGTCCTAGACGGAAACGCGTTCGGTCATCGAACGCAAGCGTGCCCCGATGATGGCCTCTGCTTCGGACACCATGCGCTGGACCAACTCGTCGACGGTGGGGATGTCGTGGATCAGCCCCTGTGATGTGCCGACCGTCCAGATACCGGCGTCGGGATTACCGGTTTCGTATACGCTTCGCCCACGCGCTCCTGCTACCAGGTCGCGCACATCCTCGAATTGTCCGCCGCGGGAGAGTATGTCGACAACCTCTCGGCTGACGATGTTGCTTGCCACGCGTGCAGTGTTGCGGAGTGGTCGGAAGATCAGTTCGGTCTGTGTTTCGTCTGCAGCGACGATGGCTTCTTTGATGTTCTGGTGGATCGGAGACTCGGTGGTGCACATGAATCGCGTACCCATGTTGATGCCGTCTGCTCCGAGCGCCAGCGCGGCGACCAGACCACGTGCATCGGCGAAGCCGCCGGAAGCGATCATGGGTATCGAAATCTTTTCTGCGGCAGCTGGAATCAAGACCAAGCCTGCGACATCGTCTTCCCCTGGATGGCCGGCGCACTCGAATCCGTCGATACTGATTCCGTCGACACCGAGATCCTGTGCTTTGACCGCATGTCGGACTGTTGTGCACTTGTGGAGCACTTTGATTCCGGCGTCATGGAAGATCGGCAGGTGAGGACCGGGATTGGAACCTGCGGTCTCGACGATCTTCACGCCTGAGTCGACGATCACCTGGCGGTACTCGTCGTACGGCGGTGGCGTGATCGACGGCAGAATTGTGAGGTTGACGCCGAACGGTTGGTCGGTCAGGTCGCGGCATCGGGCGATTTCGTTCGCCAGGTCGGCCGGCGTCGGCTGCGTGAGTGCAGTGATGAATCCCAATGCGCCGGCATTGGCAACGGCTGCGACGAGTTCTGCTCTGCCGACCCACTGCATTCCACCTTGGACGATGGGGTGGCGAACGCCGAACGTTTCCGTGAATGCTGTCGAGATCATGAAAATCCTTGTTGTTCTCTCGGGACGAATGGTCAGAGGTGGGATATTCCGGCGAGGTCACTGACGTATTCGCGTGCCCTCGTCGGATCGAAGGAGCGTGAGATCTGCAGTTTCTCGGCCTCGAGTGATCCTTCTGCGTGCGTGGCCAGGACTGACTGATATCCGCCGTAGTCGCGGGCGGTCAGATCCGCAATGAAGTTGAGTAGACGGAGACGCTTTTCGGCAGGAACTGCTGCAGCGTAGTATTTTTCGAGAACTACACGAATTTCGGGATTCTCCCAGTCTTCACCGCCGGGGCCGGTGGCGAGGAGGCCACCTGAGAGATCGGTGAGGATGGCGACCGCGTTGTGGAATCCATGTGCGAAGTGGTATTTGGCCATGTTGACGGCAAGCGGATCTGGTTGCCTGACACCGTGTGCTCCTGGCTTTGATCGAACGGCGGCGAGTTGAGCCAGTCCGCGCACGGTCTCGCTCCAGGTGATCAGTTCGGTGATCTTGCCCTTCACGTGGCCTGCCTTGTTGATGCCGTTGGCCTCGGCGATCAGTGAAGCTGCTCCGACCATGATGTCGAGTAGGGGCAACTTGTAGTTGATGGCGGTGAAACGGTGGTAATCGACAAACGCCAACGCGAGTGGTCCGGCAAGTTCGGGTTGACGGTTGAGGAAGACTCGATTGTTCGGTACTCGGACATCGTTGAAGACGGTGAGCGATTCGAGGAGTTTGTGTTTCGTGGAGATCGGAAATTCGAAGGAGTTGCGTTCTCCGGCTGCGTAGGGAGAGACGTACAGCTCGAGACCTGGTGTGTCGATCGGGATGGCGAAGGACACTGCGTAGTCGGCGTCTTCGGGGCCCATTGCGCGGGTGGGCAGCACGATCAACTCGTCGGCGTTCGCCGAGAACGAAGTGTGGCACTTCGCGCCGCGCACGGTGATGGAGTCGGCGTCCTCGTCGACGATGTGCAGGTAGAGGTCTGGGTCTGCCTGTTGGCGCGGTCCAAGTGACCGGTCACCCTTGACGTCGGTTTGCGCGACGGCGAGTGCGAGATCGCCGTCGCAGACCCGCTTGTAGAAAGCGCGCGCATTCTCGAGACCTTCACCGCTGGTTGCACGAAGAAGGGCGAACAGCGCATCGCTGCCCACCTCTTTGAGGACGATGGTTCCGCCGCCGCGCCGCGATACTTCCTCGATCAGGGCGCCGCGACGAATCAGGTCGTCCGCAGATGTCGGCGCCACGTAGAACGCGCTGACTGGGTCGCCGTCGACATCGGTGACCGCGAGGTCGGGTCGATCGTCGGCGATGTCGTAGCACAGTGCTGAATGATCTACTGCGAGAGTCAGTTCGGGTTCGGCGTAGACATCGGAAATCTTCTTGCCTCGGTAGAAGACTCGGCGATCGTCGCTGAGCCCTTTTCGGTACTGGTCACTGGATCGCACGGCCACTGGATACTTCCTTGATCTTCTGTCGCGGTTATTGCATTCAACTTAGATTAACGATCGTTAAGTAAGTGTGCAATCATCATGTGTTCGACGATTTCCGGCCATTGATGGCGCAGGTGACGAATCAGGCCGTGGTGAAGATCGATTTGGTCTGGAAGTATGCGGCCAGGCCTTCCGGTCCAAGCTCGCGACCGATGCCGCTGGCCTTGGTGCCTCCGAACGGTGCCCCGAAATCGAGTGTGTAGCCGTTGATCCCGAACGAACCGGTATCGACTGAGCGGGCTATTTCCATCCCGCGGTCGAAGTCGGCAGTCCACACGGTTCCACCGAGGCCGTACTCGGAGTCGTTGGCGATTGCGATGGCCTGTGCCTCGTCGGTGTATGGAATGACAGAGAGTACGGGGCCGAAGATCTCTTCGGTTGCAATCGTGTGGTTTGCGGAGACGTTACCGAAAACGGTTGGCTCCAGGAACCATCCGCGCTCGAGTGTGCGCGGTCGTGATCCGCCGGTCGTGATCCGTGCGCCTTCCGCAGTGCCTGCGGCGATGAAGGACTCGACACGTTCGCGCTGCCCGGCGCTCACGAGAGGGCCGATAAAGGTGGTGGGATCCAACGGGTCGCCCACCGGCAGCGACTCGACCATTGCGGTGACGGCATCGAGCACTTCCTCGTAGCGTCCGACGGGCGCGAGAATTCTTGTCGAGGCGTAGCAGGTTTGTCCAGTGTTGATCAACGATGCCGTCGCCAAACCTGCCATCGTCGCGTCGAGGTCCGCATCGTCGAGAATGACTGCGGCGGACTTGCCGCCGAGTTCGAGCGATACCGGACGCAGAAGTCGTCCGCAGGTTGCTCCGATGTGTCGGCCTGCCGGTGTAGAGCCAGTGAACGCGACCTTGTGTACACCCGGATGAGCGACGAGGTATTTGCCGATTTCGGGTCCGCCGGTGACGATGTTGAGAACACCGGCAGGAAGACCGGCCTCCATTGCGGCCTCGGCGAGGACGAACGCGTCGAGCAAGGTCTCGGGTGACGGCTTCAGTACGACGGTGCATCCCGATGCGAGCGCGGGGGCGATTTTCATCATTGCGAGAAGAGATGGGAAGTTCCACGGTGCAATCGCGGCAACAACACCGATCGGTTCTTTCCGAACGATGGTGGTTCCCGTTCCGGCCAGCGCGTGACGGGGTTCTTCGAGCTCGGTCGTGCGGGCAAGCGCGGCGTAATAGCTCAAAAGCCCTGAAGGTCCCTGTCCTTCAGCGACAGTGGAGATCGATACGGGCATTCCGTTCTGCTGGCTGACCAATCGGGCTGTGAGGTCGGCGCGACGCCCCAAGGCTGTGGCAAATCGATCCAAGGCGTCGGCTCGGTCGGCAGGCTCGAGTCGCGACCACGTACGAAAGGCCCGGCCCGCCGCCGCGACGGCAGAATCGACGTCGTTTGTTGCGCTGCCCGGCACGCTGCCGATCTTCTCTTCTGTACTGGCCGAGTGCACCGAGATGGCGTCCGAAATCGTCGGTGATTGCCAGGTTCCGTCTATGTAAAGGGCGGAGTGAGTGAGAATCATGCAGGCTCCTTGCGGTGGGTGGGTGTGCGGGGATCGGGGCGCTCACGTGGACGTAGGCAAACCGCCACACTCATGACTTAGCGATCGTTACATAAGTCATTTGACTCACAAGCTATGTTGCTCCGCCTGTGGATGTCAATGGTCGAGGTGTCCGGCCGTGCATGAGAGTGGTGACCTGATCGGCGGCTTCACTCACGAGCTTGCCCAGTGCGGCGATCCGCTCCCCGGTCAGTGGTGACGGGGCATCGACCAAGCAGAGGATCAGCGCCGGTGTCGAGTCCTGGGCGAAGGCGACGGCATTGACGGACAGCAATTGATAATTGCCGTCGAGGTCGAGTGTTCCGACCGCGACATCCGCGGACAGAAGACGTCGCGCTTCTCTCAGTGCGAGTGCTGCCCTCTGGCCGCCGACTCCCGGGCCGCGCATCTCGGCGACGGCGTCGGAAATTGAACGTTCTTGTTGGCGAAGGCATTCCACGGCGAACCCGCGCTCTCGAATGGCCGTGAGGATTGGCTCGTACTCCGACCGTAGAAGTGCGGCCTCCGTGTCCAATGCCTCCTTGCCGAGGAGAAACCATTCGTGGAGGTCGTTCTCGTCGAGCCATGCGGCAAGGCCTGCACCCAGTGGAGGTGCCATCAGCACATTGTCGCCGATGCGCAACCCGAGAGTTCCGCTGCGCCTGGAGATCGGTTGAATTGCCTCGGCGACAACGAGGTCGGCGCCGGATCGGATGAATCCGAGACAGGCCAGTTCGGATGTGTCGGCCAGTTCTTGCATGACGGTGCGTGAAAGATCGACGACATCGATTGCGCGGGAAGCGGCTTGGCCGATGGGGACTAGCGCCGGGCCGAGTTGGTAGGTCTTGCGGATCGGGTGACGGACGAGCCAGCCGGCCTCGGCGAGAGCGACGACCATGGGGTAGCAGGTCGCCTTTGCGACGCCGAGGTGTCGTGCGATATCGGCGAGGCTCCGCCCCGCCGTGGGGTCGGATGCCAGCAGTTCGGTCAGCATGACGATTCGATCGGTTTGAGGGGAATTTCGTGCCATGTGTTCGCATAATGCCACTCTGGCGTCGCACTGTGACCCACGATACAGTGGAATGACTTAGCGATCGTTAATCAAGCGGCAAACTCCGGAAGGAAATACATGATTGTCAACGGTGGCGAATTACTTGCCAGAGCACTAGCTGAAGCGGGCACAACCGAGGTCTTCACCCTGCACGGAGGGCACTTGGATGCTTTCCTCGTAGCCTGTCGACGTCACGGCATCCGGCTCACCGACACCCGACACGAAGCCACTGCGGGACACGCTGCGGATGCGTACGCGCGAGTGACGGGCAATTACGGCGTTTGTGTAGTCACCTCCGGCCCGGGCTTCACGAATGTCTACACCGCGCTGACCAATGCACTCCTCGATCGCACGCCGACTATCTTCGTCGTCGGTGCTCCGCCGATGCGTGAGACCGAGACGAATCCGCTTCAGGGTGGTTTCGATCAGATTGCCGCAGCTGTTCCGGTGACCAAGTGGGCATACCGCATCACCGATCCGGCACGCGTCCCCGAGATAGTTGCTCTGGCAATTCGTAAGGCGACGACCGGAATTCCGGGGCCGGTGCTGCTCGAAGTGCCGATCGACGTGATGTTCGGTGAAGCCGACGAAGACACCGTGAGATTTCCGGTGAACTACACCGTGAGTGCGAGGTCGGGTCCGACTGCTGCAGCGGTCGAGGTCGCTCTCGATCTGCTCGGTGAAGCGACGAACCCCGCCATTGTGATCGGAGGTGGCGTCACTTTCTCCCATGCGAGCGCGGCGCTGGTGGCGTTCGCGGAAACGGTGGACGTGCCGGTGTTCTACCCCGGGAAGTCCGATGGAGCGGTACCCGCAAGCCATCGACTGGCCGGCGGCGGACTGTTGGCGATCGGCTCGTTGCCTGCCCTTGGGTATCCGACCCCCGACGTGGTATTCGTTGTCGGTGCCCGAGCCGGGATGTTCACCGGCGGACGCACCAGCTTGTTCCCCGGTGCGCGGTTGGTCCAGATCGACGTCGACGCGTCCGAAATCGGGCGTATGCAGGACGTGGACGTTCCGATACTTGCCGACTGTCGAGAAGCGCTCATCGCTTTGAAAACTGCTGCTGATCAACGTCAATGGCCCGATTGGAGTGCCTGGGTCGATGCCGCCACCAGTGCGAAACATGCGCACCGGCATGGTTTCGAGGACGAAGCGACGGAAAGCGGTAAGGCGCATCCGTACTTTGCAGCGCGCGCGATCGTCGAAGCCTGCCCGCCCGGTACTACTTTCGTGATGGACGGTGCCGAGGCGCCGTCGTGGGGCGAGTTCTTCACTACCACCGAAGAGGTTGGTGGTGTCTTGAGGCTCGGCTACCTCGGATGCCTGGGTGTGGGGCCCGGTTTCGCAATCGGCGCACATCGGGCACGACCGGAATCACCCGTTGTGCTCATTACCGGTGACGGCGCGGCAGGATTCCACATCCAGGAATTCGACACAATGGCCCGTCATGGAATACCTGTTGTGACAGTGATATTCAACAATGCAGTGTGGGGGATGTCGATCCACGGCCAGGAAGCGGTGTACGGGGACGAAGGAATTGTCGTATCCGAACTCGCAGACAGCGCATACGAGAAGGTTGCCGAGGCCTTCGGTGGATACGGAGAGCGTGTTAAGGATGTCGCCTCCATCGCCGACGCTATGAAACGCGCGTTCGACGCGGGGGTTCCCGCATGTATCAACGTCGAGGTGGACCCGCACGTAGTCCACCCCATCACGACGATGATGCTCGGTGACGTCACGAGTACGGACGAAATCGTTGTCCCGTACTACGAGAACATTCCTCGCTGATGCCGGGGCGAATGGAAGGTGCAGTAGCCGTCGTGATCGGCGGAGCATCCGGTATCGGTTGGGCAACAGCGCAATTGCTGGCTGCCGAAGGCGTGAGCGTCGTGATAGGCGACATCGACATCGAAGGCGGGCGGAAACGCGCCGTAGAACTCGGTGGGCGAGCTGAAGCAGTCCGGGTCGACGTCGTCGACGAAGAATCGGTCAAGGGGATATTCGAGGGGGCCGAGGCGCAGCATGGTCGGTTGGATATCGCGGTCAATTGTGCCGGGGTGAATCTGCCGGGCTACATAACGGATTTGGAGGCGCAGACTTGGCGGCGCACCGTTGACATCTGTCTCACCGGAGGTTTCTTCGTGATCAAGCACGCGGCGCGTGCCATGACTGCCGGTGGATCGATCGTCTCGATCACCTCATTGAACGCACGGCAGGCGGCTGCAGGTTTTGCAGGATACTGCTCCGCCAAAGCTGGCCTCGCCATGCTCACCGAGGTTGCGGCACTCGAACTCGGAGACCGGGGGATACGCGTCAACGCGGTTTCGCCAGGTCTTGTCGAAACGCCACTTGTCGAGGGTCTCACCGGTGTGCCGGCTATTCAGGCGGACTTCACCGAGAACACTCCGCTCGGACGTAATGGGTTGCCACGCGACGTTGCCGAAGCGGTGTTCTTCCTCGCTTCCGATGCTTCTTCGTGGATCACGGGCGAGGTTCTCGATGTCAACGGGGGTGCCCACTTACGTCGGTACCCGGACGTGATGAAACACATCGAGGCGATGCAATAGCTCGTCGAGAGTTCGTCGGTTCTGATAGCGCCCGGTGTCGTCCACGCGCCCGGGCCGGAAGTTACGTCCAATCCAGAAAGGGCTTTTCACGATGTGCTCGCAATATCGCCTTGCCGATGAGTCTCGACGCCACGCTGCTGCACGACCAGACGCCCTCGCGTTGACAGGTCGAGACGGGTCGATGACGTTTGCCGAGCTCGACCTCCGCACCAGTCGGCTGGCCAACGTTCTTCTCGACCTGGGTTGTAGATCTGGAACCAGGGTGGCTGTGGTGGACAGAGGCTCGACTCAAGTCGTCGAGATCGTACTTGCGGCAGCGAAGATCGGGGCAGTGGCAATCCCGATCAATTGGAGGTTGTCCGGCGCCGAGGTTGCCGAGGTGCTCGCCGACGCGGACGCTCGTGTGTTGTTCTTCCACAGTGAATTCGAGGGTGTGGTCTCGGCGGTGCAGGCATCGGAAGGGGCGAAGCTGCGTGTCGTGAAGATCGACGGTTCCGAGGAGTTCGACTACGAAGCGCGATCGGCAGGCGCAAGTTCGGTCGATCCGGGATGGCGCGGAAGCCTGGACGACGTTGTACTGCAACTGTATACATCCGGAACGACGGCAAAACCCAAAGGTGTTCTCACATCCAACAGGAACCTGGAGGCATGCACGCGAACCGGCGGGCCATGGGGATTCGACGAATCCTCGGTCAGCTTGTGTGCGATGCCCCTGTTCCACATCGGTGGATTGGGTTGGGCGCTCGTGGGACTTGCGAATGGCGCCCATAACGTCGTTCTCCCAGAATTCACACCTGCCGGTCTGTTGGAAGTACTGGAAGGGATGAGTATCACCAATACCTTTCTCGTGCCTTCCGTCATCGGGATGCTGGTCGACGTACCAGGCGCGCGAGAGCGCAATTTCGCAACTCTCCGATCCATCGCTTACGGTTCCTCGCCGATCACACCATGGGTCTTGAAGCGAGCTCTCGAGACGTTCCGCAAGCCCCTGTTCCAGGTCTACGGGCTGACCGAAACGCATGGAGCAGTAACACAACTCGATTCTTGTGACCATGCGGTGGACGGCGAGAAGGTCGGACTGCTGCGCTCGGTCGGAAAACCCTACCCCTGGGTGGACTTGAAGGTGATGTCACCGGAAGGCGAGGAAGTTGCGGTCGGCGAGGCCGGCGAGATCTATGTCAGGTCTCCGCAAACGACCGAAGGTTACTACCGACGGCCGGAAGAGACTGCCGCTGCGATAGATACCGACGGGTGGTTCCATACCGGCGACGTGGGACGGGTCGACAGCGAGGGCTACGTCTACATCACCGATCGGATGAAGGACATGATCATCACGGGTGGAGAGAACGTCTATCCCATCGAAGTCGAATCGGTCATCGCCGACTATCCGGGAGTATCCCAAGTTGCCGTCATTGGAGTGGAGGATCCACTGTGGGGCGAGGCGGTCAAAGCCGTCGTAGTTGCTGCTGCAGGGCATCAACTCGATACCGACTCGATTTCAGGTTTCGTTCGAAGCCGACTTGCCGGCTACAAGTGCCCCAAGTCCATCGAGATAGTCACGGAACTTCCGTTGGGTGCTACGGGCAAGATCCTCAAGCGCGAACTTCGGGCGCGATATTCGACAGTATGAGAATCAACGTGCACGCTTGCGGCCGGGCTTGCATCCAACCGTATTCAGTGCGATGACGGCGTACTTCTGAGCTACCTCTTCCGGGGTGAGTTCTCCCTTGGCGTGATACCAGCGCGGAATCGACTGGCACATCGCGAGAAGTGCGCGGGTGGTCTCGGGCACGTCTGCTACTGAGAAGAGACCTCGTTCCGAACCCTCGGTGACTATGCCGAGCACCAATTCTTCGACGCCCTTGCGTACGACACGATATCGCTGTCGGTGTTCGGGGCTGAGGTAGCGCACTTCCCCCTCGAGGGCTGCCAACCGAGAGCGGGTCGTCATACGAAGCACGATCGCTTCGACGACGTTGGTGAGCTGTTGTCGAGGGTCGTCTCCGCCGTCGGCGTACGCGCTGTGGGCACGAGCGAGGACGTCACTGGTCGAAATCTCCAGCAGAGCAAGGAGGATCCCTTCTTTGCTCTGGTGGTGGTAGTAGAGGGCGGGGATCGTCACGCCGACGCGGCGTGCGATCTCGCGTATCGAAGTACCGTGGAACCCGTTGTCGTAGAATCCTTCGAGGGCGGCTTCCAGGATAGGAGTCAGCTCGAGCGGCTCGATCCGTCGCCAACTGGCTGTGGCGTCCTTCGCCGAATCTTTCGTGGCCATACGTGGTCCCCTAGCTATCGCTCGATAATGCTCGGGGAGATACTACGCCGCGACGAAGTCACAACAACTGCACGTTGCTCAGTTTCCACTCGCCGTCCTCGCGGACCAGCGAAAGTTGCATCCGGTTGCGGTCGATTCTCGGATCGGGGGAGTTGGTGTTCGTGATCGTCTGATCGAGGAACACGAGCACCTCGGCGTTGTCGCGATCACTGCTCGCCAACCCGGCTGAAATGATCTGAGCGGACGAGGTCGCCTGATACTGCACGATCATGTTCTGCAAGTTGGCTGCCACCTGGGCGTACTGACCGGCGAATTCGCCGACAGAATTGTCACGGACCACGGAGAGATTCTGATCGAGGTTCTGGAAGTTGTACGTCGCAAGATCAGTGGCGAATTGCCGTCCGCTGTCCAGGGCGCTGATACGCGCGTTTTCGTCGACCGATTTCTGCCAGGTCGCGAATGCGCCCCATCCGAGCGCCGCGACCACGACCAGGGCGCCGGCAACGATCGCTACGGTCTGCTTGCGAAGCCGCTTGGGCTTGTCGACGATTGTGGGCGTCTGGGGTTCGGTTGTCTCGGTCATTGCGTTCCTTGTACTAGTAGTGCGGCAAACGAGTTGTCACCGAGAACGGTGTTCTGACCACCGTTGAGGCCCAGACGAATCGACGTTCCGTCACCGGCTGCGACCGTTCCGAGGGCAGGATCGTATTCAGCAACCCCGTCGATCGTTCCAGTTCCGGTGGGGACGTTCTGCGATCCGCGATTCTGGATCCGGCCCGACTGGTCCGCGCAGTGTTGGTTCTTGTCGAGCGTGGTCGGTGAGGTGTCCTGTACCGATCGCCGGGGCGTGTCGTAGATACAGACCGGTCCGAGTGCTGTGATCAGATCAAGCTGTGCCCGTCCGTCTTTGACGATACTTCCGAACTTCTCGAATCCTTTGGGCACCACCACCAACAAGGCATCGACGGCGGGCATCCGTGCAGTGACGATCTGAGTGGAGACGAGAGAATTGGCCAACAGCAGACTGAACGGCTCACGACTCTGTTCGATGAGAGGCAGTATCTGATTGTCGAGAACACTCGGGCTTCGATCGAGGAGTGTGCGCAGTTGCGGATCGGAGTTTCGTACCTGATCTGTCAATTGGCGAAGTGTGAGTGCAACTTCGGGAAGAGCGTCAACATTTTCCTCGTTCGCAGTGAACAGTGAGCGCGAGTTCTCGACGAGTGTGTTGACACGCGGTTGATCGGATTGGACAGTGCGCGCGAGCACGTCGAAGTTGTCGACGAGCGCCTGCAGATCCGGACCCAATCCGTTCAATCCCTCGCCGAGTTCGTGCGAGAGGGTTCGCAGGTCTGCCGGATCGACGGTGTCGGCAGCAGCGTTGAAATTCGCAATCACGGTTCCCAACGCGACCGGGATCGAAGTGCGCTCAGTCGGAACAACGGAACCTTCAACCAGATACGGGCCGCCGTCGGTCTGCGAGGACAACTGAACTTTCAATACCGGAACGGCGGTGTCCTGGCTGATGGCCACATGCGAATCGTTGGGGATCTGTTTGTCGGCGGCGATGCTCAACGTCATCACGACGAGGTCCTGGGCAGAGTCCACCTCCACCGACTCGACGTCGCCGACGGTGACTCCGCGATAGGCCACTTCCGAACCGGGAGCGATTCCGGCCGCGTTCTCCAATTCGACGATGACCGAGAAGGTTCCGGTGAACGGATCTCCGGCACCGACTTGCCGGAGTACGTACGTCGTGCTGACCACCGCGATGAGGAGAAAGGCGGCGATCTCGAAATAGACGGTTCGGTTCTTCATCGCGTTCCTCCTTGCAGGGGTGTCGTGATCGGCAGTTCCCGATCGGAGGCGGGCAGAGGTGGCAGTGGCGGTGCGGCGCCCGGGATTATCTCGTTGAGCACTCCGGTCACGGTGCCCTCGACATCGACGTCGAGGTCGATGTTCACGTAATCGCCTGGGCTGGCACGCTTGAGGAGCACTCTTGCGTTGTCCAGGTTGGCCATCGTCTCACCCAGTGTCGGCCCCATTGCCGAGAACTGGTCGAGGATGGGTGACAGTCGTCCGGTGATCTCGGAAATCTGGTCGGCCGACTGGTCGAGTACGGAATTGGTTGCGGTACTGAGCCGATCGGTTTCGTCGAGTAGATCGAGGAGCGGTTGTCGTTGGTCGGCGATCACGCCCAATGCGGGTGTGAGTGTGCGCAAGCCTTCGTCGATGGTGGCGCTCTCGTCTCCGATCAGAGCGCTGAGCCGGTTCAGTGAATCCAGTGCCGAATTGATCGATTCCTTTCGGTCGTCAAGTGTTCCGAGAAAAGTGTCAAGGCGTGCAAGCAGATCGCGGATCGTCTCCTCCCTGCCGTCGAGAATCTGATCAGCCTCACTGACGATGTTCTTGACCTGCGCCAACCCACTGCCGTTCAACAGGGTTCCGACGGCGCCGAGCAGTTGTGCGACATCGGGTCCGCGCACGGTCTCCGATCGCTCGATGGTGGAACCTGGTTCGAGAATGGGGCCCGCTGGATCGACCGGAACTTCGAGGTTGACGAACGCATCGCCGATCGGGGTCGACAGTTCGATCCGAGCGCGGGTGCCGACAGGTAGTTCGATGTCCGACGCGATTTCGGTATGTACCACGGCTGCAAAGGTTTGCGCGCTCATCGACGTGACTCTGCCGACCACTGCCTGGCCGATCCGCACCTCGCCGCCGACGGGAAGTAACGACGCGTCGACGAATTCCATGTTCAGCGGGTACGACTCTCCTGGCAGACCGCGTCCGAGGGGGAGGTGCTGGAAGTTGAGACTGCAGCCGGTCAATGGCGCGGCGATGACAAGTGCCACGACAACGCTCACCACGGACTTGTTCGACGCCATCAGTTACCCCCACCGAGGATGCGTGCCAGGTCGGAGCTGCCTGCCGAAGGAAATTCGATGGGATTGACGATTCCCGGCCCTGTGCACAGCGGTATCGGCATCTCCTCGCACAGTTCTCTCGTCGTGTCGAACTGTGAGAGATCGGTGGCGACGTTCAATCGTGCTCTGGCTCGGCCTTCTTCGGTGACGAGGTTGGCGACGTTCTCGAATCCCGTTGGTGCCGTTTCGATGATCTCGCGCAGTTGATCCTGTTTGGTCGCGACTGCACCGGCCAACTGTGCGAGCGTACCCAGATCGGCGGTGACCGCCTCGCCGTGTTCGGCGAGTAGCGCTGAGACCTGTCCGAGCAACGTGGTCAGGGAATCGAGCGCCCCGCTGATGTCTTCTCGCTGGGCGCTGAACGTGCGGGCGGTGACTGTCACCGAGTTCGACAGGGAGTCGACCTTGGTCTGGTTGTCCGCGATCAACTGCACGAGGGTGTTCAGGTTCTTCACCAGTTCGGAGATGTCGGGACTTGCACCCGCCAGTACCGAACTGGCCTGTGAGATGGACCGAACGGCATCGTTGAATGCTTGCCCGTTGCCGTCCAACGCGTGGGCGCCTTCTCCGATGAGGTCACCGATCCCGCCGCCGTCGGCGCCAGGGCCGAGCGCCACCGTCAATTCGTTCACCGATGCGGTGAGTTGGTCCCACGTCAGAGGGGAGTGAGTGCGTTCGAGAGGGATCACCGCGCCGTCGATGAGGAACTCACCGTCCTCGTAGCCGGGGCCGAGTTCGATCGTGCGGTCACTGATGACCGTGGGAGACAGGACCCAGGCCTGCGCGTCGGCGGGTATACGTGTTCCGGATGGCAGGCTCAGCGCCACTCGTACCCGGGACCCTTCCGGCGTGACGCTCTCGACCCTCCCGCTGGGAACTCCCAGAATCGTCACTGTGTTCCCGGTGAAGATAGCGTCGGTCGAGGTGAATTCGGCGGTGAGAGTGAGTCTGTGTTCGTCACGCGTGACGAACAGGACGGCACCGATCGCGCAGATCACAATCGCTGCCAGCACGGCGAGTTTCTTGACGGTCGTGGTCATCGACACCCCTGAACGAGCCCGACGACGCACAACCAGTTGTCCGGGATGAGGGTGGAGGGTGAGTTGAGGTCGAGCCAGTTGCCGTTACCGGTTGCGTTGGTGACGTAGCGGACGCTGGGGGCGAAGTTGTCGAGCAGTGTGGTCAGTGATTGTTCGTTCTCGGACAGAACTCCCGTCACCACGTGGATGTCTCCCATGACCGAGTCGATCAAAGCCTGGTTGTCGCCCAGGAACCGGGCAAGTGTGGTGCTCAACTGATTCAGGTCTTGTACAAGCGCATTCAGCACATCTCGCCGGTCGGCGATCGTGGACATCACCAGATCCGCATTCCCCAGAAGGGTTTCCAGAGTGTCCTTCTGCTCGATCAGTGTTGCGGTCGTCTGCTGCGCTCCGGTGAGAAGGGAACGGAGCGCAACGTCGTTGTCGTTGACTACTCCGGAGAGTGCGTCGATTCCCTCGAGTGAGCGGCGAATGAGTTCGGGATCGTCCGGTGAGTTGTCGGACACCACGGTCAGCATATTTCGCAGTTGTTGCAGATCAAGGTTTTCCGACGTGGATTGTGCTCCTCGACCGAGATCGTCGAGAGTGAAGGGAACGCTCGTGTTCTCGATGGGGATGGTCGAACCTGCGGGTAACGAGCGCGATCCGTTCGGAGTGACGTCGAGCGAGCGTCGGCCGAGCAGAGTCGAGATCTTGATGTCCGCACGGGAGTCTTCGCCGAGAGTGACGCCGTCGTCGAGTCGGAAGGTGACTTCAACCGAGTTGCCGCTGACCGCCAACGAGGTGACCACCCCGCTCGGGACTCCCGCGACGTTGACCGGATCGTCCTGCGTCAACCCGGTGGCGTTGGTAAAGACGGCGTGGTACTCGTTGGTCTTGACCTTCAAGATCAGTTGAGGGACAACGAGTGCGGCCAGAACCACACCGACTCCGACGAGGATGCAGATGATTCCGTTGCGGACCGGGTTCTTGACGGTGAGCCAGTTCATCGGCACACCGCCGAACGCTCGGGGCCGCCGAGGGTCACCGATTGGTCCAGCGCGCTGAGCCGGAAGTTGCAGATGTAGATGTTCGCCCAGCTTCCGTAGCTCATCGCGATCCCCAACTGGGTGAACAGTTGATCGAAAGCGGTGATACCGGTCGCCAGCGACTCACGATTGTCGACGACGACGCGAGCCGACTGATCGATCGAAGTCAGCGCGCCAGCCAAGTCCGGTTCCACGCCCGTCACCAAGTCCTGAAGTGAAGAAGTCAGGGCGCCTGCGGAATCCACTGCGGCCGAGATCTGTTGGCGGTCCTGTGCCAAACCGCCGACCAGTGCGTCGAGCGTGTTGATCATCTCGACGAAGTTGGGTCGATTCGTCGTGGTCACGGTAAGGACCCGGTCGAGGTTGTTCAGTAGTTGGTCCAAGATCGCGTCCCGGGACGTCAAGTTCTCGGTGACGGCAACAGTGCGCTCCAGCAGGCTTTCGATGGTGGAACCTTGTCCTTGGAATACCTGGACGACCTGTGCGGCAAGCTCGTTGACTTCTGCGGGGTCAAGTGCGTCGAACAGGGGACGGAATCCGCCGAGGATGTCGGTGAGGTCGATCGCCGGCTGAGTCTGTTCCACGGGAATTGTGGCCCCGGGGGAGAGGTAGTTGCCTGTTGCGCGTTCGGCCTGTCCGGGTTCGATCGAAATTGTTCGCGCTCCCAACAGGTCTGCGTACCTCACCACAGCGCGACCGTCGGACGGAATACGTTGTGCAGATTCGAGTTCGAAGCCGACGACGGCTTGGTTGTTCACCAACTCGACGCTGTCGACGCGCCCTACTCGCACCCCGGCGATCTGAACATCGCTGCCGGTGACCAGGCCGGAGGCATTGACGAAGACGGCCCGGTACTGCGAACTCGACCCGGAGACTGGGTTGATCAGAGTGCTCACCACAACCACGGTGGCGAGAATCGACAGTGCAGCAAACAGTCCGAACCTGATCAGAGATTTCTTCACGCTCATCCGCCCATCACCGTCGTGCCGCGAAATACCGGCCCCGCCACGAGAGTGTCCAAAGCTGTACCGCCCTGGGTGAGAGCCGAGATCAGGGACTGTTCGGCAGGGCTGCCGACCGGGCCGACGGTTCCGCCGAACGCGGTCGCGGCGGCAGGACAGTTGGGTCCGCGGGTTCCGTCGTACTGTGGGCAGTCGGTCTTTCCGTACGGATACAGATCTGTGACGGACAGCCGTAGATCGGTGCTGAGCCACGGACCATGCGCCAACGCGGGCGGGAGCTTGATCGTGAGATTGCGCAGGCCGTTGTAGAAGGTGGTGATGTGGTCCGGCCGCGAAGTGATTGCGCCGGTCAGGGAATCGGCGTCGTCGACCAAGGTGATCATGCGGTCGCGATTGTCACCGATCAGACTCGTGGCAGCAGCTCCCGTGCTGGTGCCGGCACGCAGAAGCCCCGCCAACCCGTCGGATTTCTCGACGACGGTCTTGGATGTGGTGATGGAGTTCTCGAATGCGGCGAGCATGTCCGGCGCACTCGTCGAGAGACTGTCGGCGAGGGTGGCTATGTCGTCGAGGTCGTCACCGAGTCCGTCGATGACGGGCTGCGCACCGACCAACGCTTGGTGGACTGAATCGAGCGATTCGCCGATCTGGTTTCCCTTGCCGCTCAACGCGTCCGAGACTGCCGTGAGTGCGACGTTGATGTCGGCGGGGTCGAGGGAAGAAACGAGCGAGTAGATCCGTGAGATCGATTGGTAGAGCTGGACCGCGACTTCGGACTGATCGGATACCAATTCGGTACCCGGCACGAGAGCAGGACCACGCGAGAGTCCGTCAGGTTGAATCAAGTCTACGAAGAAGTCACCGAAGATGTTGCGGGGCATCAGTCGCACCTGACTTGTCGACGGTATGTCCTCGAACGCTCCCTCGTCGATCGCGAGTGAGACAGTCGAAGCGGTGGTGCCCGGCTCGATCTCGGCCACAGCGCCGACGACGACGCCGCGGTACTGTACCGAGGATCCGACTCGCAGCGCACCGGCACTGGCGGGGACGACAGCACTGACCTGCGGTGTGGAACCGGTGGAGTCCGTACCTCTGCTGAACAAGAAGACGTAGGCGAGGATCAGGATGACCACGGCGAGTAAACCCCGCAGTGCCAGGGTGATTCGGCTGGAATTCGTGACGATCATCCGGTCAGCCCGGGTACGTGAGGTTTGAGTCCCCACAGCGCAATGGTCATCGCGACGTCGGTGAATGCAAGGAAGACGATGCTGGTGCGCAACGCTCGTCCGGCGGCTCGTCCGACGCCTTCGGGTCCACCCGTCGCGGTGTAACCGTAGTAGCAGTGCACGAGGGTCACGACGACCGCGAACACCATGACTTTTATCAAGGACAACCAGATGTCGTTGGGAGAGAGGAAAAGACTGAAGTAGTAGCCGTACGTTCCCTCCGACTGGCCTTTGACCCGGATCACCGCAAGCGCCGTTGCCATGTACGAAGCAAACAGGCCGACCAGGTACAGCGGGACCACCGCGATGAGCGCCGCGATCATTCGGGTGGTGACCAGGTACCGCAGCGAGGGAATCGCCATGACTTCGAGCGCGTCGATTTCCTCGGAGATCCGCATCGCTCCGAGCTGCGCGGTGAATCCGGTTCCGACCTTGGCTGCCAGGGTGATTGCGGCAACGAGTGGTGCCACCTCGCGAGTATTCGCGATGGCGGACATCACGCCGGACAGCGGTGCGAGGCCGACGAGGTTGAGTCCGCGGTAGCCCTCGAGTCCGATCTGGGAACCGGCGAAGAACGAGATCGCGAAGATCACGACGACGCTGCCGCCTCCGGCGAGCAGGGTGCCCGAACCGAATGCCACCTGGGCGACGAGACGGGCGACTTCACGCCAATAGCGCTTGAGGGTTGCGGGAATCGAGGTGATGACGCGCGCGTGGAACGTGAACTGATCGCCGAGTCGACTCAGGCCGTCGACGGTCCGCGAACTGACCCGCTTGGCACGAATTGCGATGGGCAGGTGCATCAATAGGCACCTTTCACCGAGACGAACAGTGGGTAGAACTGAGTAATTGCGAGGTTGGCGACAAACACGAGGACAAACGAGAGCACGACGGTCTCGTTGACTGCGTCGCCGACGCCTTGAGCTCCGCGCTTGACGGTCAGGCCCTTGTAGCAGGCCACGATTCCCGAGATGAGAGCAAAGGCAACGGCTTTGATGCCGGAGACGACGAAGTCGCTGGGTTGACTGAATTGAACGAGATTGCGCAGGAAACTCTGTGCGTTGCCGTCGAGTATCAGGACGTGAACGAAGAGGCTTGCGCCCAAACCGATTACGAGAACTATCGAGTTCAGTAGGAGGCAGACGACGGCAATGGCGATCATCCGGGGTACGACCAGGCGTTCGAGCACGGGTAGACCGAGCACTTCGAGTGCATCGATTTCCTCGCGTATCGTTCGCGCTCCCAAATCTGCGCAGATTGCGGAACCGCCGACACCGGCGATGATCAGGGCGCACACCAGGGGGCCGGCCTGTCCGATGATGAGGAACGCGACGACGGCACCGCTGTACGCACCCGCGCCGATTTGATCTGCGAGCGCACCGATCTGCAGTGCTACCCCGACACCGAGGGGAATCATCACCAGAGCGGACGCGACCGAGGTGACGTGGGCGAGAAACCACATCTGGTCGAGCGCCTCACGCCAGGCGAGGCGCTTGTGTCGAAGAGATGTGAACGCCGCAACGCACACGCGAACGGTGAAGGTGAAGAGCAGTCCGATCTCGGAGAGCAGGTTCGAGAACATGTTCGTCTTGGCGGGGGAGACAGCAGTTGTTTCCCCGGTTGTTCCATTCCCGGTCGTCGTAGCTTCGGTGCTCACGCCATCCCCCTCTCCGGCCGAATCGTTCTGGTCGGGTTTCTTCGATCACACTCGGGAGCTTGAAGTGCTCCAGGTCACGTTCGGAGACGGTATCAGGAAACTGACTCTGAAGTAAGTTCCATTTCGGCCACTTCATCACCGGGCGCGAATGTCGACGCGGAACTTTCGTTTGCGTCCACGCAACCTTCCCGGCGAGAGCCCGAAATGCGGCGGGTGCACAATGAGTGAATGCCACGATCAAGCCCCATTTCCGCTTGGAAGTCCCTTCGCGAAGGCAACGAGCGATTTGTCAACGACGCGTCCATTCACCCCAGCCAGGGAATCGCGGACCGCGCGAAACTCGTCGATGGGCAGCACCCCACAGCGGTGCTGTTCGGTTGCGGTGATTCGCGCGTAGCCGCCGAGATCATCTTCGACCAGGGTCTCGGCGACATGTTCGTCGTGCGCACTGCAGGTCACGTGCTCGACGATTCGGTGCTCGGTTCCATCGAGTACGCGGTTCACGTGCTCAACGTGCCGCTCATCGTCGTCCTCGGGCACGACGGTTGCGGTGCCGTGAAGGCAACGCTCGACGCCCTGGACAAGGGCGCAGTTCCCGACGGATTCATCCGCAGTGTGGTCGAGCGTGTTGCTCCGTCCATCCTGATGGGCCGCAACGAGGGCTTGTCCACCGTGGACGAACTCGAAGGCCGTCACGTCGTGGAGACCGGCTCGCTGATCATGCAGAGGTCCCGGATCATCGCCGACAAGGTGGACAAGGGTGCGTGCGCGATCGTCGGCGTCACGTACACATTGTCCGACGGTCACATGCGAGTTCAGGGCGCGGTCGGCGACATCGGCGAGAGCGTCGAGACCGTCGAGGGTTAGATCTTCCGGGGCAGTGGTACCTGGCAGCAGACAATGGGTACCGACACGCCGCCTCAGCTGACGGTTAGTGGACCCTGCGCCAACTACCGTTGAGTCCGTGTTGGAACCTAATGGACCACTGCCCCCCGAGATCTACTGGCGTCGCCGGGCGCTGGCCATTGGTGCCGCCGTCATTGCACTGGCGTTGATCATCTGGGCGGCGTCCGCCCTCTTCGGCGGTGGAAGTGATACCCCGGAGGCCGATTCGGCCGCTGCGAGTTCCTCGCTGACGACGGACGTCTCCTTCACCCCCAACCCTTCCGGCTCCAACGCGCCGGACGGTGGCGGTGGCTCGGGTGGCGGCGCTGCCGGTGGATCAGGTGGCTCGGGCACGCAGGCTTCGGGATCGTCTTCGTCTTCTTCCTCTTCGTCGACCACCGGGGCTCCGGTCCCGGCCGGTCAGTGCGCCGACTCGTCGCTGGCAGTCAAGGCCACCGCAGACAAGGCGACCTTCGCTCCCGGCGAAGAGCCGTCGTTCACGATCGTCATCACCAACATCGGTTCGGCACCCTGTGATCGAGATCTGGCGGGCGGCCTTCAGCAGGTGCTCGTCTACAGCATCGACGGCAAGACCCGGTTGTGGTCCAACGTCGACTGCTACCCACAGCCCGCAGCCGACGTACGCAATCTCGCGCCCGGCGAGCAAGCTGCGTTCAAGGTCGCCTGGTCGGCCACGACGTCGACCCCCGAGTGCGCGACCGCGCAGAACCCCGAGCGCAATCCGGTGGGCGCAGGCGCTTACACGGTTGTCGGGCAGCTCGGTGCACTGCGAAGCTCCCCGGAGCCGTTCAACATCGCATGAGCGCGGGCAAGCCCGAACAGGCCCGCTAGTTGAAGGATCCGGTGATCGACGTTTCCGCGAGCCGGGAAAGTCCCTCACGGATGTGACGCGCCCACAGCCCGCCGATGCCCTCGACCGACTGCAGATCAGCAGCCGTAGCGGCCAGCAGCGACTGGAGAGTGCCGAAGGATCCGACCAGCCGGTGGATCTGATGGAACTGCAATCGAGGTACACGCATCAGCACGCGATATCCGCGAGGAGTCATCGGAGTGTCGAGGGCTTCGATCGTGCCCGGATAACCGAGAACACGCGCAAGAGTCGTGAGATCGAGTAGATCGGCGTCGGTGACGCGATCGAGTGCGACGAGGACGTTGTCCATCGCCGCGGTGCCGATGGGTTCGGGACCGGCAAGATAGTCCCGAACGATGAGTTGACGTGCAATGTCGTTGTCGCCGACCAGTTCTTCGAGCTGCAGTGCCAACTGGCGACCGTCGGTGCCGAGTTCGAGGACATCCTGTTCGATTTCGATCGACACGCGGCGAACCATTTCGAGGCGCTGTACGACGGTCAACGCGTCGCGCAGAGTCACGAAATCCTCGATCTCGACCACCGACAGTTGCCGTGTCACTTCGTCGAGTCGCGCTTTGTATCGTTCGAGCGTCGCGACGGCCTGGTTGGCGCGCGAAAGTATGGTGGCCGAGCCGTCGATGACGTGCCGGATGCCGCCGACGTACACACTGACGATCGACATCGACTGACTGACCGAGACCACGGGATAGCCGGTCTGAATTGCCGTGCGCTCGGCAGCGCGGTGCCTCGTGCCGGATTCGACGGTGGGAATCTTGTGATCGGGAACCAGCTGGACGTTGGCACGCACGATGCGTGTGCCGTCCGTCGAGAGGACAACCGCGCCGTCCATCTTCGACAGCTCGCGCAATCGGGTCGGTGCGAACTCCACGTCGAGGTTGAATCCGCCGTCACACAGCGCTTCCATTTCCTCGTCGTATCCGAGGACGATCAGCGCGCCGGTACGGCCGCGCAGAATTCGTTCGAGCCCGTCTCGCAAAGCGGTACCCGGCGCCAACCTGGCGATGGTCTCTCGCAATGCCGACGACGACTGTGTGTCCGCCATCGCACTGATCATTGAGAAACTCCCTGCTGAGGTCGATGTCACTTCGGTCGGGTCCGATGCCTGCGCCGGACGGATCCCCGTTTAGATTACCTATCCATGAGTAGTACCTGGACCCTGCCTGATGACCTGACTGTCCCGGAGCCGGTCGAATTCTTTCCGGCCGCCGGCGAGAAGCTGCCTCAGCACTGGTCGAAATGCTTCGGCTGCGGCGACGACCAGCCTGCGGGAATGGCGATGAGTTTCAGGGCTGGTAACGGACTGGAAGTGACCGGTCGTCTGGAGGTCGCCAAGAAGTATCAGGGCGGTCCAGGTGTCATTCACGGCGGCATTCTGTCGACGGCATTCGACGAGGCTCAAGGTATGGCATGTATGGCTCTCGGCTCGCCGGTGGTGACCGGGCACCTCGAGATCGACTTCGCCCGGCCGATCCCGTTGGGATCGGTGCTCGAATTCCGGGCTCGCATCGACGGCGTTGTACGCCGCAAGGTCTACACCAGTGCAGAAGCGGTGATCGTCGAAGGTCCGACAGCGGATCCGGACACGGTGGTGGGAACCTCCCGCGGACTGTTCCTGACCATCACCTCGGAACACTTCGCCAAGACGAAGGAGTTCGTGGACGGCGAACCGACGTCCCCGTTCGGCACCTCGTCGGTCTGACGAGGTAGTCGGCCGAGGGACGATCACTTCACCGGCGTGAGCTTGGGGCGAGACGGGGCTTGTTTGCCGCCCATCAATCCGGCGTAGGCCAGTGCCTCGGCCAGATTCGCTACTTCGTTGACGCGCATGCCGGGAATGTTCGGGCCGGAATCGACCGGCACGATGGCGCTGGTGAATCCCAGTCGGGCAGCTTCGATCAGCCGTCGGTTCACCCCGGCAACCCGTCGAACCTCCCCGGCGAGTCCGACCTCGCCGAGGATGACGAGCCCCTTGGGGACGGGTTTGGCTTTCACGGCGGAAGCGACCGCAATGGCGAGAGCCAGATCGGCACCCGGCTCGGTCATCCGCATACCGCCGACGGTCGCGGCGTAGACGTCGGCCTTCGAGATCGACACTCCGACGCGGCGCTCCAACACGGCCAGAACCATGGCCACACGGGCGGTGTCGAGCCCGCTGACGGCTCGGCGAGGTGTCGGTAGCGGCGTGGCGGCGACGAGCGCCTGAACTTCACCGAGTAGAGGTCGCTTACCGTCCATCATCACGGTGACGGCAGTGCCTTCCACAGCTTCTTCACGGTGATGCAGGAACAGGCCGGACGGATCGCTGATCTCGTTGATGCCCTGCTCGCTCAGCTCGAAGCATCCGACCTCGTCGGCCGCACCGAATCTGTTCTTCACGCCGCGGACCATGCGCAGGGTGGAGTGCTTGTCACCTTCGAAGTGCAGAACCACGTCCACGAGATGCTCGAGCGAGCGCGGACCGGCGACGGCGCCGTCCTTGGTGACGTGGCCGATCAGAAGCACCGGGATTCCACTGGCCTTGGCCAGGGAGGTCAGGGCGCTGGTGACGGCCTTGACCTGAGTCACGCCGCCGACGACCCCGTCGACGTCGGCAGCAAGCATGGTCTGCACCGAGTCGACGATGACCAGTGTCGGTTTGACCTGCTCGATGTGGCCGAGGATGGTCGCGAGATCGGATTCGGCCGCCAGATACATCCGTTCGTGGACAGAGTTGGTGCGATCTGCCCGAAGTCGAACCTGACCGGCGGACTCCTCGCCCGTGACGTACAACGCTCGATCATCCGCGCTGCGCATCGCCCAGCGGTAGACGACCTCGAGAAGTAGCGTCGATTTTCCGACGCCGGGCTCGCCCGCGAGCAGCACCACCGAACCCGGTACGACGCCACCGCCGAGGACGCGGTCCAACTCACCGATCCCCGTGGGTTTGGCCTGCGTCGAGGTGCTGTCGATCTGTGTCAGCGGCGTGGCCGGCGTCGTAGGCAGCACGGCGCTTGATCCTGCTTTGGCGAGTGAGGCGCCGGCGCGACTGGCGACGGGTGCCACTACGGCGACCTCGGTCATCGAGCCCCACGAATCGCAGTCCGGACATCTACCGACCCACTTGGGCACTACCGACTGGCATTCGGAGCAGCGGTAGTTCGATTTCACTTTGGCCACCGGGACAGACTAGAGGCGGGGTCCGACATGGACCCCGCCTCTAGTGTGATTTTGAAGTTGTTCTGCGAGGCGCATTGTGCGCCTTGATAATTCGAGGCTCAGTGCCCAGCTTCTGCAACGTCGGGCGACTTGTCCGACTCGTTGCGCTCGAGCTGCGGGCCTGCGTCGACAGGTACGTCGACGGTGACCGATCCGGCCTTCTCGAACTTGAAGGTGATCGGGACGGTCAAGCCGGGGCGAACGCCTGCCTTGATGTCCTGCAGAACGACGAGAGAGAGCGCAGCGGGTGCGTCGTCGTTCTCTTCGTTGTTCTTGATCTGGGTCTCGGCCTCGGTCGCGGCGCCTTCGCCTGCGGGCAACTGACCGGCCTGCAGCGACGTCTGCGGCTTGATCGTCAAGCCACCTACCTCTTCACCTGCGATGACGCGTGCTGCGTAATCGGTGGTGATGCTGACGAGCTTGTCCGTGGTCTCGGCGCTGTCGTTCACGACGGTGAACGCGAGCACGGCGTTGCCGCCCGGCTCGATGCTGTACTCCTCGGACGAGGGGTAAGCGATGTGCACGTTGCGCAGTGCGATCTCACCGAGGTTGGCGCTGTTGCCGTTCACGGCGGCCTGCTGGACGGCGGTCTGGCTCACCTGTCCGGAACCGCAAGCGGACAGCGCGATGGCTGCGCCTGCAGCCAGTGCAATGGCGGTAGCGACTCGACGAGTCGGCTTACGGATAGCAGTCACGATTTGTCCTCCACGGCGTCAGGTTCGCACTCCACTAGGCAGAGTAGTAGATAAGGTCCCGCGGGCTGGCCGTCGGGTCGCCACAACGGTTGTCTGCGTGGGCTTTCAGTCCGTTACGCAGGGGTGCTCCAGACCAGTTGAATGCACGTACAACAAGCCCTGTCAACCCCTACGCTCGAGCAAGGATGCCCCTGACCTGCACAGTTGATGAGTGGTTGGTTCTTTCACGTGTTAAACTAGTGGAATCGAAAGGGGCACGGGACACATGATTTTCAAGGTCGGAGACACCGTCGTATACCCCCATCACGGTGCGGCGCTGATCGAAGCTATCGAAACCCGCACCATCAAGGGTGAGCAGAAGGAGTACCTGGTTCTGAAGGTCGCTCAAGGCGATCTCACAGTACGGGTTCCTGCAGACAACGCAGAGTACGTCGGAGTTCGTGACGTGGTCGGCCAAGAAGGCCTCGACAAGGTTTTCCAGGTTCTGCGAGCACCGCACACCGAAGAGCCCACCAACTGGTCTCGTCGATACAAGGCAAATCTCGAGAAGCTTGCCTCAGGTGACGTGAACAAGGTTGCAGAAGTTGTTCGTGACCTGTGGCGTCGTGAGCAGGACCGCGGACTTTCCGCTGGTGAGAAGCGCATGCTCGCCAAGGCTCGTCAGATTCTCGTCGGAGAGCTCGCGCTCGCCGAGGGCACTGACACCGAGAAGGCAGAGACCATTCTCGACGAGGTCCTCGCGGCCGCGTCCTGACTGCAACACAACAAAGCTGACAGTGGCAGTAGTAGCCCTGGTACCTGCCGCAGGTCGGGGAGTGCGATTGGGCGAGAAATTGCCCAAGGCATTTGTCGAACTCGGTGGGTGCACCATGCTTGCACGCGCGGTCGATGGACTCCGGAAATCCGGAGCGATCGACCGCGTTGTTGTCATTGTGCCGCCTGAACTGGTCGAATCCGTCGTAGCCGACCTCGGTCGTGCAGCGGACGTCGACGTCGTCGGCGGTGGTGCCGAAAGAACCGATTCGGTTCGAGCCGGCCTCAGCGCTGCCGGCGACGCAGATTTTGTACTCGTGCACGATGCCGCACGGGCATTGACACCGCCGGCGTTGATCGCGCGCGTCGTCGGAACTCTCCGAGCCGGCAGCTCCGCTGTCATCCCGGTACTTCCGGTTACCGACACGATCAAGTCGGTGGACGTACTCGGCGCAGTCACCGGTACGCCTCTGCGTTCGGAGTTGCGTGCGGTTCAAACTCCCCAAGGATTCTCCACCGACGTCCTGCGCAGTGCGTACGACGCCGGTGACGTCGCCGCGACCGACGACGCCGCTCTGGTCGAGCGTCTCGGTGTTTCGGTGCAGACGATTCCCGGCGACGCTCTCGCCTTCAAGATCACCACTCCGCTCGACCTGGTCCTTGCACGGGCGCTCCTGAGCTCGGAGACAGCGTTGAGTGCGGATTCACAGGACGGAAATTAGATGCGCGTCGGTCTCGGCACGGATGTTCATCCCATCGAGGTCGGTCGTCCTTGCTGGATGGCCGGGTTGCTGTTCGAGGAAGCAGACGGGTGCTCGGGCCATTCGGACGGCGATGTCGCCGTCCACGCGCTGTGTGACGCGTTGCTCTCTGCGGCGGGCCTCGGTGACCTCGGTTCGGTTTTCGGCACCGGCAGGCGCGAATGGGACGGCGTGAGCGGCGCTCGAATGCTTGCCGAGGTTCGCCGACTGCTCGAAGAGAACCAGTTCGCCGTCGGCAACGCCGCGGTGCAGGTCATCGGCAACCGTCCGAAGATCGGGCCACGTCGCGACGAGGCACAGAAGGTGCTCTCGGACATTCTCGGCGCGCCTGTTTCGGTGTCCGCGACCACCACGGACGGCCTCGGCTTGACCGGTCGCGGCGAGGGGATCGCCGCCATGGCCACCGCGTTGGTCATGACAACCGAACACGACAGGTAAGATCGCTGGTCGTGACCCTGCGCCTATACGACACCGGTACGCGGGCCCTTCGGGATTTTGTTCCGTTGGCCCCCGGACATGCATCGGTGTACCTGTGTGGGGCGACAGTTCAGGGCGATCCTCACATCGGACACGTTCGTAGCGGCGTCGCTTTCGACGTGCTGCGACGCTGGCTGTTGGCGCACGGCAACGACGTTGCCTTCGTGCGCAACGTGACGGACATCGACGACAAGATTCTCAACAAGGCCGCCGGCGCCGGTCGACCTTGGTGGGAGTGGGCGGCGACGTTCGAGCGGTCGTTCACGTGGGCCTACGACCAACTGGGTGTGCTGCCGCCGTCCATCGAGCCGCGGGCCACCGGTCACGTGACGCAGATGGTCGAGATGATGGAACGCCTGATCGAGAACGGCCACGCGTACGCGGCGGGCGGCGACGTCTACTTCGACGTGCAGAGCTACCCCGAGTACGGCGCACTGTCCGGCCACAAACTCGACGACGTTCATCAGGGCGAGAGTGCGGCCGAGGGCAAGCGCGATCCTCGCGACTTCACCCTCTGGAAGGCCGTCAAGCCCGGTGAGCCCTCGTGGCCGACACCGTGGGGACCCGGCCGTCCGGGCTGGCACCTCGAGTGCTCGGCCATGGCGGAGTTCTATCTCGGGGCGGCATTCGACATCCATTGTGGTGGACGCGATCTCGTCTTTCCGCACCACGAGAACGAAATTGCGCAGGCCAAGTGCGCCGGCGACGATTTCGCTCAGTACTGGTTGCACAACGGCTGGGTCACGATGAGTGGCGAGAAGATGTCCAAGTCGTTGGGCAACGTTCTCTCGGTGCCGAACGTGCTCAAGAAGGTTCGTCCGCAAGAACTTCGGTACTACCTCGGTAGTGCGCACTACCGTTCCAATCTCGAGTACTCGGACGAGGCGTTGGACGAAAGTGCGAAGTCCTACCAGGGGCTCGAGTCGTTCGTCCTGCGCACACACAAGCGTGCGGGCGGCGTCGAACTCGGTACGTGGACCGAAGGTTTCGCGGCGGCTCTCGACAACGACTTGTCGGTGCCGATCGCGTTGGCCGAGATTCACGGCAAGGCGAGCGAGGGTAATTCCGCGCTCGCTGCCGGTGATCTCGACGCGGCTCGGGTGGCTGCCGGCCAGGTGCGGGCCATGCTCGCGATCCTGGGCGTCGACCCACTCGACGAGCATTGGACGCAGTCCGGTGGCGACACCGAGACGGCAATGGAAGCTTTGGACGTGTTGGTGCGGGCCGATCTCGATCGTCGGCAGCAGGCACGTACGGAAAAGAACTGGGCGGTGGCGGACGAGGTTCGCGATCGCCTCATCAAGGCGGGTATCGAAGTAACCGATACTCCCGACGGACCCGAATGGTCCCTTAAGGCAGGGCAGTAACAATGGCTGGAAACTCGAGCAGGCGCGGCGCAGTCCGTAAGGGCGGCACCAAGAAGGGCCAGGTTGCCGGTTCCGGCGGTAAGCACCGTCGCGGTCTCGAAGGGCGTGGCGCTACGCCGCCCGCCGAGGCACGCACCAAGCATCCCGCGGCAAAGCGTGCAGCGCGCGCCGCACGTGCCGACGAGAAGCAGGGCCGCGGTGGCCGTCCGGGTCCGGGCCGCAAGGTTCTCGACGGTCCCGAGACAGTGCTCGGACGCAACCCGGTGGTCGAGTGCCTACGCGCCGGCGTTCCGGCGACTGCACTGTGGGTCGCCGTCGGCACCGAGAGCGACGATCGACTGAAGGAATCCGTTCAGCTCGCTGCGGATGCCGGCATCTCGATCCTCGAGGTCCCCCGCACCGATCTGGATCGCCTCAGCGCCAACGGTCTTCACCAGGGCATCGCCCTGCAGGTTCCGCCGTACCGCTACGCGCACCCGGACGATCTTCTGTCGGAGGCACGCAAGCATGCCGAGCCGCCGCTGCTCGTCGCGCTGGACAACATCACCGATCCCCGCAACCTGGGTGCCGTCGTGCGCTCGGTCGCAGCTTTCGGTGGACACGGCGTCGTGATTCCGGAGCGTCGTAGCGCGAGCGTGAGTGCTGTCGCTTGGCGTACCAGCGCCGGCGCTGCCGCTCGTTTGCCGATTGCTCGGGCAACCAACCTCACCCGCACGCTCAAGGACTGGGCATCGAAGGGTGTTCAGGTCGTCGGTCTCGACGCCGAGGGCGACACCACTCTCGACGATTTCGACGGCAGCGGTCCCGTTGTGATCGTGGTCGGTTCCGAGGGCAAGGGTCTTTCGCGCCTCGTCCGCGAGAACTGCGACGCGATCCTGTCGATTCCGATGGCCGGTCCGGTCGAGTCGCTCAACGCCTCGGTTGCCGCCGGAGTCGTCCTGGCGGACATCGCCCGCAGGCGTCGTAGCAGCTGAGTTGTAACGGCTTTCGGGTGAGTCTGGCGGGTTCTAGCTCCGTACCGACCAGGCTTCCCACAGTGCAGCGTAGGAACCGTCCGCGCCGATCAGTTCGTCATGTGTTCCGCTCTCGACTACGCGGCCACCGCTCATGACGAGTATGCGATCGGCGCGGACTGCTTGGCTCAGCCGGTGTGCGATCACCACGGCGGTCCGGCCGGTGACTGCGAGCTCGGCTGCCTGATCGAGTAGACCGGCTGCGGTGGTTCCGGCTTCGGCAGTCGCCTCGTCGAGGATGACGACGGGAGGATCGAGCAGAGCCAGTCGGACGAGGGCTATGTGCTGTGCCTGCGCCGCCGTCAACTGGTACCCACCGGCCCCGACCCTGGTCTCGAGTCCGTCCGGAAGTTCATGAATCCATTGAGCTTTCATCGTGTCGACGGTTTCGGCGATCTTCGCATCGTCCGAATCTGGTGCACACAACCGGAGATCGTCGGCGATCGTCCCGACGAACACGTGAACTTCCTGGCTGACGAGGACGACTTCGTGCCGAAGTTCGGCATCACTCAGGTCGTCAATCAGTGTGCCGTCGACGGTGATTCGCCCGTCCCCGACGGGAATGATGCCGGCAATCAGTTTGGCGAGCGTGGTCTTTCCGGCGCCGCTGCTTCCGACGACGGCGATTCGTTCCCCCGGTGCGATCGAGATCGAGATCGAATCGATCACCGGGGTGGAGTTGTCGTACGAGTAGGAAACCCGGTCCACCTCGACGCCGATGGGTTCGGACCGAGCCGAGGCAGGAATGCTCGTGGGCCGCCCGGGCATCGCGGTGACTCCGATCAGGCGAGCGAGGCTGGCACCCGCATCCTGCAATTCGTCGATGTTCGAGAGAAATACCGCGATGGGGCTGAACAGACTGTGGAAGTAGAGGGCGGCGGCGGTAGCGGCCCCGATGGACACCGAGCCTGTGGTCACGAGCCAGTAGCCGACGCTCAGGACGGCGGCCAGTCCGAGCAGTTCGGCGCCGTTGAGTTGGGCGAAGAAGTTGGTGCGCAGGCGAACTGCCTGCATGTCGAAGCTGATGGCATGCTCGGAGGTCTCGGCGATTCGGTCGATGTGCTCGTCTGTTCGCCGCAGGGCAGTGACAGTGCCTGCGCCTCCGAGAGTTTCGATGAGCTGTTGTCCCCGCCTGGCCTGCGCAGCGCGAGAGCGTCGGTAGACGGGTCCGGAGCGTCGGAGGAAATGACGAAGAGCGAAATAGTGAATCGGCGCAACGGCAACGATTGCCACGGTGAAGCGCCAATCGATCACTCCCACACCGACAAGCGTCAGTGAAATCATGAACAGGGCAGACACGGTGGCGGGTAGTACTCGCGCGATGACGGTGTTTACCGCTTCGACGTCGCCCGAGACCCGGGAAATCAGATCACCGGTTCCGGCATCCTCGACCAGTGACGACGGCTGCGCGAGGGTGGCGGCGAACACGTCCTCACGAAGATCGGCCAGCACGTTCTGCGCGACGTTCGCCAGAAGCTGTGTGCTCCACCAGGTCAGCGCAACCCCTGCTGCCGCTGCGCCGAGCATGAACGCGGTGATACGCAGGAGTGAGGCAAACGGTTTGCCCTCCGTGACCGCATCGACCATGAGTCCGAGCAGTGCCGGGGTGGACAGGCCGCAGGCCGTAGCAGAGAGAAGTACGACGGTCGTGAGTGCGAGCGCTCGCTTGCGTGGCCGAAGCAGTGCGATCAATGCGCGGACGGTCTGCTTGGTCGACGCGATCGGCAGGGCAGATACAACCGGAACAGCAGATGCATCCGGAAGGGTATCGGTCACAGCGACTCTCCCTCCCGAACGCCGTGGTCGATCGTGACGACACGGTCACACGAATGGAGCAGGGTCGGGCTCGAGGTGATCACCAGAATGGCCTTGTCGGGGAAGTTTCTCAGCGAGTGTGCAATCCGATGCTCGGTGACAGAGTCCACGGAAGTGGTGGGTTCGTGGAGGACCAGGATCGGCTGGGGTTGATGGAGAGCGCGGGCGAGGAGAAGGCGTTGGCGTTGACCTCCGGAGAGTTTTTTTCCTTGCTCGCCTACCTCGGAGAGGTGGCCGTCGGGCAGATGCGTCAACACGTCGTCGAGCGCAGATGACGTCATTGCCGACGAGTCGACGTTCGCTGCAGCCAGATTGTCGAAGACGGTGCCGGTGAACACGGTTCCTTCATGGGCGGAGACGAACACCTGATCACGAACTCCGTCCGGGCCGAGGTCGGTTGCATCGGTGCCGAAAACGAAGTAAGAGTCGGGGGCGAGCGGGGTCTGATAGGCGAGTTGTCGTGCCAGTCGGTCGGCGGAATCGTCAGCGCGCACACCCACCACTTCTCCGCGGCGAGCTGAGACGACGGTTCCGTTGTCCGCCGAAATCAATAGGGCGTCTTCAGTTCTGGCAGGTTCGGTCGCGGCCGTGGGGGCCAGCGATTCGATCAGGTGTGGCTCGGCCAACAGTTCGGACAGTCTGCGCGCGGAACCTCGCTTGGCAGCGAGTTCGGCACCGAAGAACCCCAGCGTTTCCATCGGACCGGCAATCACTCTGCTCAAGCCGACAACGGTGACGAAGTTGCCCACGGTGATCGTGCCTTGATGCGCCATCCACGCGGCTCCAAGCGCAACCGAAGCCAGCACCAACGCGGAGACCCCGGAATTGAGCGCGGTCAGGCTGGACATTGCTCTGACCGTCCGGATCGCTGCCTTCATCGACTCCCGGCTCGCGTTGACGTATCGCGACAGGGCGGTGGGTTCAGCCCCGAAACCCTTCAGTACCCGCAGTCCCAGCGTGAAATCCGTTGCAAGCATGCCTGCCTCGGCTGCCTTCTTCTGCTCTGCATACACGCGCTCGTCCAACGGACCGCTGATCTTGTGGATGAATATGAGCTGCGCAGCGGTGATGAGTACGACGATCAGTGCGAGCGGCCACGAGACGAAGGCAAGCGAAATCACTGCCGCGGCGAGCCCCGCAAATGCCGAGCCCTGTTCGGCGACAACCCAGGAGAAGCCCGAGACGTGTGAGGCATCCGAGGTAGAGATGGTGAGAACTTCACCGGTCGAACGCTGAGCTTTCATCCCCCTGGCATCGAGTACTCGTCTGGCAGCATTCAGTCGTAGGTCGTGTTCGCCGTAGACGAAGACCTGCGTGTTCAGGCGAACTGCGATGCGCCACGACAGAGCGAGTCCCACGAACAGAGCACACAGCACCGCAAGCCACACGAGAAGTGCTGTGCTGTCGGACTTTCCGATTGCCCGGTCGACGACGGTGCCGATCAGCACCGGGATGAGGGCTTGAGCTACCTGATACGACGCCTGCCCGGTGACGGCTGCAACCAGTCGCGGGCCGCGTCCGGAGGAGAATGATCCGACTCGGATCATCTCCATCGGACCGGAACGAGTTTCGGGCAGCGCTGACACTCGTGAAACTCCTCGCCCAGATCTGAACACTCGTTGTGCAGTTCTACGGTAGAGCCGGTGCGAGTGCGGAAAGTGCTCGCAGATGCCAAGGGCTACGCGGCAGCGGCCAGATGGAGTATCGACACCCCATTACCGGGATCGGGTCTCGATATACCTGGCTGGTCGAAACAAAGTACGTTTGCGAAGAGAGCTGACAGAAGATGAAGAGCACTACCCGAATAGTGGCTGCGTTGGCCGCGATTGCCCTGCTCGCAGGCTGCCAGAGCAGCACCGAGTCAACAGCGTCGGAGGGCACGACGCAGTTGGCCGAGGCCGGCGCGCTGCCGGTCACCGTTGATCACGCGTACGGGTCGACCACCATCGAGACCGAACCTCAGCGGATCGTGACTATCGGCTGGAACAGCCAGGATTCGGTCCTCGCACTGGGCAAGACACCCGTCGCCATGGAGTCGTTCAGTGGGGCAGGCTTGGAGAACGGCATCCTGCCGTGGGACGAAGAATTGTTGGGCGATGTCGAACCCACGTTGCTCGACAGCACGTCCGGTGTGCCGTTCGAGCAGATCCTGGCGTTGGAGCCGGACGTGATCATCGCAGTGGTCTCGGGAATCACCGAAGACGACTATGCACGTCTTTCCCAGATCGCACCCACCATTCCGTTCAAGGAGACCGCATGGGCGACCACGTGGCAGGAACAGTTGTCGACCATCGGATCAGTACTCGGCCAACCGAAGCGGGCTGCCGAGCTGATCGAGGAAACTGACGATTCCATAGCCGACCTGGCTGCCGGATCCCCCAATCTGAACGGGAAAACCTTGACCTTCCTCTCGGGAAACATCGACGGCCTCACCAATTACTGCGCTGACGATGGCCGAGTCATCCTGATGTCCCAGCTCGGACTGAAGCAGTCGGCCGGAAGCGCAGAGCTGTGCGGCGACACCCAGGGGTCGGTGACTGCATCGCGCGAACAGTACAACGAACTGGACGCGGACGTGATCGTGCTCAACGACGCGAGTGGTCAGGGGCTACCCGGATTGATGGGGGACAAGTTGTTTGCCGACCTGCCGGCAGTCAAGGACGGCAGGCTGATTCAGCAGCTCGGTCTGGCGCGAGTCATGGCCTTGGCGTCACCCACGTCGCTGAGCGTCAAATATGCTTTCGCGGAACTGGTCTCGAAGATGAACGGGTTCTGACCCGCTGATGAAACTGACCAGCTAGGCTGACAACTCGCACGAGTCCGAGTAGTAGTTCTTCGGTGTGCGTCCGGTGACCTTGCGGAACACGCTGGTGAAGGCGCTGGGGGTTTCGTATCCGACGCGACGGCTTACCGTCGAAACAGGAACGCCCGCAGCGAGATAGGACATCGCAGCGCGGACGCGAACTTGAATTCGCCACTCGGTGAAGGACATCCCCGTGCCTTGAGAGAACACGCGGCTCAGGGTGCGGGGGCTTCCGCCGACCACGTAGGCCCAATCGGCAAGCCCGCGTTGATCGGCGGGGTCGGCGATCAGGCGGCGTGCGACGGCGAGGGCCCGGGGATCGGCGGGCATCGGTACTGCGACATCAGCCGCCTCGATGGGCGCGAGCGTGTCGAAGACTACGGATTCGGCGCGCAAGCGAGCCTCGGTAGGCATATTTCGCTGGTGCAGATGGATGAGCATCGTCTTGACGACGTCGTCGATGCCGATGATCGCGGGTTTTGTCCACGGGTGGGGGAACGACTCGGGCCGGAAATAGGTGAAACGAGCCTCGGTGGATGCGCCGAGCGTGATGCGCCGTGGAGTTCCAGCCGGAATCCACATGCCGACCGTCGGTGGTATCTGCCAACGAACGTCGTCGATGTACGCGCTCATCTCGCCGGAAGCGCCCCAGAGGAGTTCGTGTTCGGGATGGCGGATCTCACGCCACGCGCGCTTCTGATCACGCCCGATGGTGGACGTCGTCATCGAGAAGGGGAGCGGAACGTACCGGCCTGCCGGCACAGCCCAGTACGGAAATCCTGTGGAACTCATCGGTGGATCATACCGCGAATGACTTAGGTAATGCTTTCCTATTTGGTTCTTTGATGCAGGCGCGACGGAGTGTGATCGCCACAAAAGATCGAGGGTGGCACCGAGTCCGAAGACTCGATGCCACCCTCGAACACATTCCCCGACGGAGTGTTTACAGGTGGAGCAGGCGGAGCGAGTGAATCAGCTGCCGTTGGCCAGGACACCGCTGATGATGTCGGAGATGAAGCCGGCCGGGTTGTCGAGGATGGAGGATCCGGCCGAACCGGTTCCGCCCTCGCCGTCAGAAGAGCCGAAGCCCAGATCTGCCGAGCCCGATGCGGCCGCCTCGCCGGGGTTCTTGGCGCGGATCTTGGCGTAGACGCCGCTGATGTTCTGTTCGGTATTGAACGTCGAGATACCGATCGAGCTCGACATTTCCTGGTACGAGCCGATCGGTGCATCGTCGGCGACGAGGTACTGCGCCTCGATCGTCACGGTCTTGCTTCCGGTGGGTGAGATCAGCCAGCCGGTGCTGGGCACATTCACGGTTCGGGCGGCAGTGTCAACCGAAGGCGTGACGGATTCGGTCTTCTGACCGCCGATCAAGTGCCACGCGTTGACCGTTGCCGTGCCCTGGATGTACTTGAACGTGGCGGGGTAGCGGTCGACGAACTGGTCGACGTAACGCTCGGGGTGGCCTGTTGTGGAGATGACCGTGCGCACGGTGACTTTGCCGCCGGGTGCAACTTCGCCGTCGCCCACGATGCTCTTGGTGATTCGGACGTTGGAGGAGTTGACCGTTGCCGCGGACGGGTGGGTGGCATCGGCGCTCGCGGTGCCTGCGGTCATCACGAGTCCGCTGGTGGCAAGTGCAGCGATTGCGATTCCGGTGAGTGTTTTGCGCATTGAAAAACGTGACATGAAATTCTCCGTTCGAGGGGTTCACGCTGACGGCGATGGGATGACTCTTCAAAGGTTGCGCCGCGGTAACCATTGAAACCTATCGGACGCTTGCCTATGTATCAGTTCGGCAGAATTTGCGGAAAAGTCCGAATTAAGAGGACTTTTTCGGTGTCGATTGCCTGCCGTTAACTGATTGTCGACTATTTCGACGAAAAGCTGGGCGAATGTCCAGGTCGACTGTATCGTACTTCGAGAGTCGGGTTGCAACAAGTTCCAGTAATCAATGAATTCGGTTGTCCTGGAACCACACAGAGTGGAGATTGTTCGTGGCAAAGTTTGGATCCAGGAATCGTAGTCTGTCCACCGTTGGAGCTGGTTTGGGGGTGATTGCTCTTGCTGTGGGCGCAAGCGCGCTGGGTGCGGGAGTCGCGACTGCCGAGACAGCAACTTCCGGTGCCTACACATTTACTCGGACCGTGGACAATGCGTCCCCGAAGGTCGGTGACACGATCACCTACACAACAGTGTCGAAGAAGAGCGGAATCGACGGATATATCAGCAGGTTCACCGAGACGCATGCCGCATGCTTGACCTTTGTCCCGGGCTCGGCGAAGGTCACGAAGTTTCACGTTGGCGGGACAATGACCGAAACCACTGAAACGCCGGAACTGACAGCCACGACGGTCGAGGTGACCAGTGCCGGCTGGATCAACAACGGCAGCAAACCGGTGACCATGAAGACCAGCTACACGGTCACTGCTTCGTGTGCGCCGGGAACCGTGTACGGAAGTGGATTGGCGGTAGGTGCCACGGTGATGGGCAACGGATTCCAGTCGAGTGCGAATTTCGCCAACTTGGGCCCGTCCATCACTGTCCGCGCCGCGGATGTGGTCGATCCGGTTGACCCGGTCGATCCCGTTGATCCGGTTGATCCCACTGGCCCCGGAACCGGTGGCGGAACCGGATCGCTCGGCTCGTTGAGTGGTGGCCTCGGTTCCCTCAGCGGCCTGTTCGGCTCCAGCTAGGCGAGAGTTGTGAAACGGCGGGCCGAGACTGTCGTGGTCTCGGCCCGCCGCGGTTGTTCGGAGATCGGGTATTCAAACCATCAGGTGCTCAGCCGAATTCGATCGAGGTGTTGATTTCTTCCACCTGGTTGGAGGTCTGCATGTTCGTCGTGTCGGTGAACTGGTTTGCAAAGCTGACCAGGTAGACCGGCGAGTTGTCGTCGGCTTGGTAAGCGACGACCGTCATGACGGCGTAGAGCGGAACGTCCAGGTTTGGGGCGGTCCAGGTTCCGGAGAGGCGGAAACCCTGCTGTCCGTCGACGTCGATCTCGGTGTACTTCACCTCGGTCCACCCGTCGAGAGTGGCGATCGTTTCACGCGCAGCGGCAAGAACCTCGTCTTTTGTTGCGGTGCCCTGGTTTTCGACCGTCACCGTGGTGTTCGGCATGAAACCGCTGGGTTCCTGGCTGTTGCTGGACAACGCGTCCGTAACGCCGGCAGGGATGTTCTCGCCGTGAGTCCAGCTCGGCGGGAGGCTGACGCTGATGCTCGGCGCTTCGGGGTCGTCGCCGGTTTCGATCGTCGTCCGATCACCGATGAACGGTGTTCCGTCCCGCAAGGTCGGCGTCGCGGCAGCGGCAGACGGCGAGGATGCAGAACTTTCGGAAGCAGTGGTCTCACTGGTGTTGGTATCACTGGAGACGGCGTCGCCGCTTTCCGAACTGCTGCATCCGGGCAAGACGAGTGCAGCAGTGATCAGTGACGCTATTCCGAGAGCAAGTGTGCTGCTCTTAGGGCTCATAGTGTGACAGTCCTTCAGGTTCTGGCGACGGCCGAGCGCCGCCGGCAGCATTGCTGGCGCGGCTGAGACTATCAGCGCTACGACGGCCGAGTAGTGGCCTTGAAGGTAATGGTGCTGCCGGGCCGCAGCTGTGCCAGCGACGCAATCCCGGCGTCGGAAACGACGGCGATGACCGGGTATCCGCCGGTCACGGGATGGTCGGCGAGGAACACGACGGGCTGGCCGCCTGGTGGTACCTGGATGGATCCCGTCACGACGCCTTCGCTCGGCAATTCCTCGGTGCGTGAGCGATGCAAAGGCCCTTGGCCCTGTAGCCGGACCCCGACTCGGTTGGTGTGTTCGGTGACTTTCCACGTGGTGTGAAGGAGCGCGTGAACGGATGCGGCGGTGAACCAGGAATTTCGGGGGCCGAGCGTGATCTCGATCGGAACCGCGCCGAGTGCAGGTGCGGGCGGTGGAATCAACTCTTCGGTGGGCCACGTCCCTTCCTCGGCCCCGAGGAGGAGCAGATCGCCGGCGGCGAGCGGCGGCGGCCCGAGTCCGGAGAGCGTGTCGGTGGATCTGCTTCCGAGTACCTGCGGGACGTCGACGCCACCGCGTGCAGAGATGTACGTTCTCAACCCGGTTGTGCTGTAACCCAATTCGAGAATGCTGCCACTACCCAGATGGATGCTCGCGTAGTCAGGTGCCGGCCGTCCGTCGACGGCCAGCGGCACCCGCGCGCCTGTCGCTGCCACCGTCATCGAACCGACGGCCCGCATAGCGAAACCCCCAGCGGTGACTTCGATGGTTGCTGCTCGAAAAGTGTTGCCTACGAGTCTGTTGGCGCTGTCGTGCGAGATCATGTCGACGGCGCCGGATCTTCCGACCCCGAGGGCGCCGTAGCCTCTCCGCCCGCGGTCCTGAACTGTGGCGAGCGGGCCGGTACGCGCAACCTCGAGCCAGGCCATGAATCCATTGTCCCGCAACAGCGCGGTGAAGACACCAAAATCATGCTTGCACCAAAATCATGCACGGACAAAGGTGACTGTGGTGCCGGGTAGAAGCAGCGCCGGCGGGCGGCGCTCGGCATCCCACACCGACAGTTCAGTCGTTCCGATCAACTGCCACCCGCCTGGGGAACTACGCGGGTAGACGCCCGAGAACGGTCCGGCCAACCCGACTGCACCGGCGGGGACCTGCCTGCGCGGGTCCGATCGACGTGGAACTTCGAGCTTTCTCTCGTTGCTGGTCAGATACGCGAAGCCGGGGGCGAAACCGATGAACGCGACGGTCCACGACGCAGACGTGTGAGCATCGATCACACCGTCGACCCCGAGTCCGGTCAGCTTGCCCACCTCTACGAGATCGGGGCCGTCGTAGCGGACCGGAATCTCGACAGCAGACCCGCTCTCGTCTGCTGTGAGTTCGATCGGTACGGCCCCACGTACCCATTTCTCCACCAGTTGGTGCGCGGTGATCGTGTTGTCGTACTCGATCAAGATGGTTCGCGCCGCGGGAATCAGGTCGATCACGCCGGGGATCCGACTGGCGTCGAGAGCCCTGAAGTTGCCCAGCACGCTCGGCAGTTCGTCGTACTCGACGAGGACTGCGGATTCACCGGCGGGCAGGATCGTGATCATGCGAACGGCGTGATCTCGACGTCGGAAGATTCGAGGAGAGCACGGATTGCCACGGCCATGTCGACGGCTGCCGGACTGTCACCGTGCACGCACACCGATGCGGCAGCGACTTTCAACGTGCTCCCGTCGACGGCGTCCAACTCGCCGTCGACGACCATTCGCCGAACCCGTTCTGCAACAAGCGTCGGGTCGTGAAGAACGGCGCCCGACTCGGTGCGGGGGACCAGGGTGCCTTCCGCCGTGTACGCACGATCGGCAAAAGCCTCGGCGACGATCTCGAGGCCGGCCTCGCGCGCCTCTTCCAGAAACACCGAACCCGGTAGTCCGAGAACAGGTAGCGAACTGTCGTAGGCAACGACGGCGGCGACCACGGCCCGCGCCTGCCGTCGGTGATGGACTATTGCGTTGTAGAGCGCGCCGTGGGGTTTGACGTACGTGACCCGCGATCCGGCGACACGAGCCAAACCGTCGAGTGCCCCTATTTGATAAATGACGTCGGCGGTGAGGTCCTTCGGGGAGACGTCGATGAAGCGTCTGCCGAAACCGGCGAGGTCTCGGTACCCCACCTGCGCGCCGATCCGGACGCCGCGGGTGGCGGCGGATTCGCAAGTCGCCAACAGCGTCGTCGGGTCGCCGGCATGGAATCCGCAGGCGATGTTCGCGCTGGTGACAAGTTCGAGCATGGCGTCGTCGTCGCCCAGGGTCCAGGCTCCGAAGCCCTCGCCGAGGTCGCTGTTCAGATCAACGCTGTAACCCATACCTCGATTCTAGGTAGGTATGGGCTCTCGGTGTTCAGGCGTGCGCCGGAATCCGTCCGGCATTCTTGCGACGTGCGGATCCGAAGAGTCGGCATATCAGGTAGATCACGAACGAGACCGAGGTGACGAAACTCGAGACGGGAACGCCGGGGGCCAGCGAGAGAAGGATGCCGCCGACGGCTGCCAGTTCGGCGAACACGACGGAGAGGATCGTGGCCTTGAGTGGGCTTGCCGTGACGTACGCGGCGGCCGCTGCGGGGGTGATCAGCAGCGACATCACCAGCAGAGCACCGACGATCTGTACGCCGAGTGCTGCGGTGATGCCGACCAACACTGCGAACACGATCGACAGTGCCCGAACCGGAACACCGCGAGCTGCAGCAACTTCGGGGTCGGTGCTTGCGAACAGCAAAGGGCGGTAGATGAATCCGAGTGTGCCGATCACGATGACCGCGCACAGCAGCAGAAGTTCGAGACCGCTGTTTCCCGGCGCCACGATCTGTCCGACCAACAACGAGAAGCTGGTTCCCGTGCGACCGTCGTACGCCCAGAGGAACAACACCGACAGGCCGAGGCCGAAAGCCATGATCACGCCGATCACCGAATCTCGGTCGCGCGCTTTGGCTCCGAGCAGTCCGAACAGCACTGCCGCGACCACGGATCCGACGATGGCACCGAAGCCGACGCCCACACCGACGAGAAGTGCGGCGGATGCGCCCGTCAGTGACAGCTCACTCGTTCCGTGCACCGAGAACGACATCTGACGGCTCACGATCAGCGGCCCGATGATGCCTGCCAACAATCCGAGGATGGCACCGGCAATCAACGCCTGTTGGACGAAGTCGTACTGCAGTAGGTCGACGGTGGCGGACACGTCGAACATCCGCGACATCGCGTCGGTGAACTTGTTACTCACTGGTGGTGATCCTCATCAGAATGGTGAACGCCTTCTCCCGGGCGTAGTCCGCCTGCGCTGCCGAGCGCGTCGATGGCGTCGCCGGTGCCGATCACGACGAGGCGGCCACGAACCTGCAACACTTCGACGTCGGTGTTGTACAGATCCGAGAGAACTTCGGACGTCATCACTTCGGCCGGCGTCCCGATCCGGAATTTGCCGTCCACCAGATAGAGCACTCGATCCACCAACGGCAGGATCGGATTGATCTCGTGCGTCACGAACAGCACCGCGGTGTCATGGCTGCGCCGACGCTTGTCGATCAGCGTCGAGACCAGGTGCTGGTTGGCGAGGTCGAGGCTGAGCAGCGGCTCATCGCACAGCAGGATCCGCGGGTCGCCGACCAAAGCCTGTGCGATCCGCAGTCGCTGCTGCTCACCGCCGGACATGGAACCGATGGGAGCGTCGGCGAACGACTGGGCGCTGACCTGTGCGATGGCGTCGTCGACGATCTTGCGGCGACGACCCCGACGCAGTAACCCCGTACCCCACTGGTGACCGTCGACGCCGAGGCCGACCAGGTCGCGGCCGCGGAGCGGGAGGCCGTCGTCGATGGATTTCTGCTGCGGGATGTACCCGACGTGTGAGTTCCCGGCCCGTGCCGGCGTGCCGACGATCTGTGCACTACCGCCGCTGAGTTGTAGTTGGCCCAGCAGAATCTTCAGGAGTGAGGTCTTGCCCGACCCGTTCGGCCCGAGTACGGCGATGAACTCACCTGGCTGTACCTCGAGATCGAGCCCGTCCCACAATGTGCGGGCGCCGAAGGACAATCGAGCGTCCTTCAGCGTCACAGCGGGCACGGAGGCCGCTGAAGGCGCGGTGTTACCAGAAGGCACGGTGTTACCAGGGGGCACAGGAGTATTCGCGGAAGTTTCTGTCACAAGCCGATCGGTTCTTCTCGGAAATGGTGGGGCAAATAATTACTGGGCAGAGAGGGCGTTTGCGAGCGACTCCGCGGTCTGCGTCTGCCACTGAATGTAGTCCAGGCCCTCGGGGAGAGTCTCCGTAACCTCGACGACGGGCACTCCGGCGGTTTCGGCTGTGGTGCGCATGTCCTGGGTCACTTTGTCCTGCGTCTGGATGTTGTAGACCAATGCGCGGGCCTGCTTCTCCGAGAGGAGTTGGCGGGTTGCGGCGATTGCGGCCGGTGAAGGATCGTTGCCGTCTTCGATGGCGCTGGTGAACTCTTCGGGAGTTGCGTCCTTCAGTTCAGCTGCGACCAGGAGGTAGTGCGCGATCGGCTCGGTCTGCGCCACCGGTGCGCCTGCGTGGGCAGCGGCGATGGAATCGGTGATCGCTGTGACGCCGGCGAGCTTCTGGCTGTATGCCTTCGCGTTGTCCTCGTAGGTCGCCGCGTTGTCCGGATCGAGAGCGCTCAGCTGATCGGCCACCGAATGTGCGACGGCGTCGACGGTCGGGATGTCGAACCAGACGTGTTCGTTGACTGCGCCGTGGGTGTGACCGTCATGCGATTCGCCCGCGGCTTCGCCGGCGTGGATGCCGCCGTCGAGCAGGTTGTAGGCGTTGACCGTCTTCTGCTCGCCCTTGCCTGCGTCGAGGACGTCGGTGATGAACTGGTCGTAGCCGCCACCGTTGTAGACGACGAGCGATGCGTCGGTGATCTTGGCGGCGTCGGCGGGAGTCGCTTCGAACGAGTGCGGGTCCGCGGACGGCTCGTTGATGATCGACGTCACGGTCAGCTTGTCGCCGGCGACTGCCTGCGCGACGTCGCCCCACACGTTCGTCGATGCGACGACGGTGATGCCGTCGTCCTTCGAGGAGGTTGAGCTGCACGCGGTGAGCGCGAATGCTGCGGCGACCGAGACGGCCGCGAGGGCGGTGGCGGTGCGGAATTTCGACGACGAACGCACGTGCTTTTCTCCTGAACAAAGGCTGGGCTAAATGCTATTGGAAACCGTTACCGTTACACATTAGCGCATAGTCGCTGGTAGTTCACCTTCGGTTCAGCCCCAACGCGCCGTCTGCGGGCACTACGGCTAACGTCCGTTTATGCCCCGGTCCCGTCAGCCACGCCGTCAAGCCACTTTGGCGTCGCTTGCCGCCGAGCTCAATGTGTCGAGAACTACAGTCTCGAACGCGTACAACCGACCCGATCAGCTCTCCGTCGAGCTGCGGGATCGAGTGCTCCAAGCGGCCAAGCGACGCGGATACCCCGGACCTGATCCGGTCGCCCGCTCCTTGCGAACTCGCAAAGCCGGCGCCGTCGGTCTCCTGCTCACCGAAGCACTCAGTTATTCGTTCCGTGACCCGGCTGCCATGAGCTTCCTTGCCGGTCTCTCGGAATCGTGTGAGGACGCCGGACAGGGCTTGCTGCTCATCCCGGCCGGGCCCGGCCGCGACGAGGTGGATGCTGCGGCCGTGGTCCAGCAGGCGGGCGTCGACGGCTTTGTCGTCTACTCGGTGGCCGACGACGACCCGTATCTTGCCGCCGTGCTCGAGCGTCACATTCCGATCGTCGTCTGCGACCAGCCGCGCGAGATTCCCGGTGCATCGCTCGTGGGCATCGACGACCGCGCTGCCATGCGCAAGGTCGCCGATTACCTCATCGGGCTCGGCCACCGTGACATCGGCGTGCTCTGCATGAGGCTGGGGCGCGACCGGATGGACGGCGTCGTCAGCCAGGAACGACTCAAGTCCCCACACTTCCACGTCCAGCGTGAGCGGATCGAAGGAGTGCGCGACGCGATGGTGGCGGCCGACATGGACCCACTCTCACTCACCGTGATCGAGCGGTACGTCCACACATCGCAGTCCGGGCACTCGGCGGCGGCGGAAGCTCTCGCGACCAACCCCGAGATCACCGCACTGGTCTGCACCACCGACGTGCTGGCTCTCGGCGCTTTGGACTGGGCGCGCTGGCAGGGCATCGATGTACCTGGCCAACTGTCGATCACCGGATTCGACGGCGTCGACGAGGCGCTGCGCGAATCACTGACAACGGTGCGCCAGCCCCAGGAAGAGAAGGGCCGGCGCGCCGGTGCGCTCCTGATGTCGCCGTCTGGATCCGGCGTTCCGATAGTCGAGATGCTCGACACCGAACTACTGGCCGGGCGAACATCAGGTCGGATCAAGGGGTAGCGCTCACGCCAGGAGTTGGGCGCAGCGCAACAATCCCAGATGGCTGTACGCCTGGGGATGGTTGCCCAGCGAGCGTTCCGCGATGGGGTCGTACTCCTCCGCGAGTAGTCCGGTAGGACCCGCTGCCGCGACCAACTGATCGAACAGTGCCTCTGCTTGCAGGCGTTGTCCGATCAGCAGGTAGGCCTCGACGAGCCAGGCGGCGCAGAGGTGGAACCCACCTTCGATGCCGGGCAGGCCGTCGTCGTGATGGTAGCGGTATACCGTTGAGCCGCTGCGTAGTTCGGCCTCGGTGGCTACGACGGTCGCTGCAAAGCGCGGATCCGTCGGATCGATCAGCCCCGACAGCCCGATGTGCAGAGTCGCCGCGTCGAGATCGGTACCGTCGTAGGCTGCGGTGTACGACTGGACGTCGTCCTTCCAGCCTTTGTGTCGTACTTCGTCGGCGATCTGGTCACGCAGTTCCACCCACTCGGGCAGGGCCTCGCGAGAAAAGCGGGTCGCAAGATCGACGGCGCGGTCGACGGTGACCCAGCCCATAACCTTGGAATAGACGTGGTGGCGCGGGTTGTCGCGAATTTCCCAGATGCCGTGATCGGGTTCGAACCAGCGCCGCTGCACTGCTTCGACCATGGCGCACACCAGTTCCCAGTCGCGGTCGCTCAAAGGATCGGGATCACCGGCCTTTTCGCGTGCATTCGCCAGTTCGACGATGAGCTCGACGATCGGGCCGAACACGTCCAGTTGAACCTGCTGATTCGCGGCGTTTCCGACGCGGACCGGCCGGGAGCCGGCGTATCCGGGAAGTGAATCGATGACGGCCTCTGGCGGTAGCGAAGTCCCGTAGAGCGTGTAGAGGGGGTGCAGGCGCTCGGGTCCCGGCAGTGTTTCGAGCACGCGGTGGACCCAGTCCAGGTAGTTCTCGGCCTCGTCGGTGGATCCGACGCTCACGAGAGCTGTTGCGGTGAGGGCGGCGTCGCGCAACCAGCAATAGCGGTAGTCCCAGTTGCGGACTCCGCCGATCTCCTCCGGCAGGGACGTCGTCGCGGCAGCCATGATGGAACCGGAATCGGCGTGGACCAGCCCGCGCAAGGTCAGTGCAGAGCGTTTCATCAAGTCCGGCTTCAGCTTCGGGAGTTCGAGCGTCTTGGCCCAATCGGACCAGTAGGCCTCCGAGGTCGCTCGACGCTCCAGCTCCGGAACGTCGGAAGGGCCGATTTCTTCTGTTCCGCAGCGCAATTCGAGGACGACGTCACCCTTGGACGGCTCGACGATGGCGTGGGCGGTCTGCTGGTTTCCGTCGGTGGCGATGTTCCACAGCACACCGGGGGAGCGGAGCACGTACGGCTCGTTGGTGCCGAGGACCCGAATGCCCTCGTCGACGACCTCGAGCGTGACCTGACCCTGGCCGAACTCGGGACGGGGTGCAAACGAGACGATCGCGTCGGCCTGACCGGAAATGATGCGGGTCAGGTCGGTTCGTCCCTGTGGGACGTCGTGGGGGAGGTAGTCGGTGACGGACAGGCTCGCCCAGCGGGTCTGAACTGTCATCGTGCTGTCGATGTACTTCTGGCTCAGTGGTAAGGCTGTGCGTCGAGGCCCGACCGAGAAGTGGCCGGCCCCGGTTCCGCCGAGAAGGTGTGCGAAGACGGCCGCTGAATCCGGTTCCGGGTGACACAACCAGGTCAGCGTCGCATCCGGGGTCACCAAAGCGACGGTGCGCGGACTGGCGAGCATCGAGAGTCGCTCGATGGGCGGAGCGTCGGCGCCGGAAAGCCACGTACGACGCTCGTCGAGCAGGAACGCCAGAGCGGCAGCGACGTCCTCGGTGCTGTCGACGCGATAGTCGGCGACGGTGTCCCCGCTGCCGACCTTGATTCCGATGTCCGGCCCCTGAAGCCTGCTGAACGCCTTTTCGTCGGTCACGTCGTCGCCGATGAAGACGGCAGCGGTTGCGCCGTCCTGATGGCGAATCAAGTCGAGTGCGTGCCCCTTGTCGGTGGCGATGACAGCCAACTCGACCACCGATTTGCCCTCGGTGACCTGAACGCCTGGCCAGAGTGCCGATTCGGTGCGGACGGCGATGAGCGCCTTCTCGGCGTCGTCGGCACTGGTGTTGCGTACGTGCAGTGCAACGCTGGCGGGCTTCTTCTCCACCGTTGCCCCAGGGGTGTCGGCGGCGATTCGGCCCAACTCGGTGACGATCTCGTCGAGCAGTTTCCTGGCGTCGGCGTCGATCGCGTGAACGAATCCGATGTCGAACTCGGAGCCGTGGCTGCCGACCAATTGCACTTCGGCGGGAAGTCGGGACAGCGCAGCCAGATCCTTGAGGGCGCGGCCCGAGATCACGGCAGCCGTCGTCGACGCGAGGCTGGCGAGAGAGCGAAGCGCACGCACCGTTTCCGCCCGGGGATACGCCTTGTCCGGGTTGGCGACGATGGGTGCCATCGTCCCGTCGTAGTCGGAGGCTACGAGCAGACGCGGCGTGCGTGCCACGCCTGACAGCGCTCGGCGGAGTTCGATGGACAGATCTTGTGCGCTCACCTCTTCAAATCTAGGTGATGCAGCGACTCCTGGCTCGATACGTTTCCGGCCGATCAGTGCAAAAATGACAGATGCGACAAAGGATGTCTATTCGGGTTTCCGAGTTCCGTCACCGAGCAGCAGTTCAACCGTCAATTCCAGTCGATTGGCGACATCGGTAGCCGAAGAGCGTCGCGTGAGCCATGCCACCAAATTGGACAGCCACACATCGGAGATCACGCGCGCGATCGCCAACTGCTCTTCGGTTGGCTCCTCTTCGGTCATCGCTCGTGCGAAGAGGCGGTCCATCAACTGGCCCACCTGATCGACCTCGGCCGCTGCGGAGGCGTCGGCGAACATGAACGCGCGAGTCATCGCTTCGGTGAGGAGCGGATCGCGCTGCATCGCGCGGGTGATGAGGCTGAGGATCAGCTGCATCCGCTCGAGCGGGCTGGTTCCAGGTGGGATCTTGCCCTTGGAATCGATCTTCTCGAATTCGCGTGCCAGGGCGGACACCAGTAGGTGAACCTTGGACGGGAAGTAGCGATAGAGCGTTCCGACTGCGACGTCGGCACGCTCGGCCACGGCGCGCATCTGAACAGCCTCGTAGCCCCCCTTGGACGCCAAGGCGAGTGTTGCGTCGAGAATCCGCTTGCGGCGTTCACGTTGCGCGTTGGAGCTGAGATCGTCGTCCCCGAGCGTTGCAGAAGCAACCGCGTTGGAGCGGGATCGGGATGTTGTGGTCATCGACAAATTCCTTCGCGCCTTGACTCTTGGCCAGGTGTCATATTAGAACACGTTCTAAACAATTGTGTCACTTATCGAGAGGCGGGAACCAGTTGTGACAATCGCCACGACCGATGAACAGCGGGCGGTCCAGGAATCGATAGAGGCCTGGGCTCGCTCGGCCACGCCGATGGACATGGTACGCCGTGGACCAGCAGTTTCGTGGCGGGAGAAATGGTCCGAGTTCGCGTCTCTCGGGATATTTTCGGTCGCCGTTCCCGAAGCGGTAGGCGGAGCCGGGGCCGAAATCGTCGATCTCGCAGCAATGCTCGAGCAGGCGGCAATCGAACTCGTGCCGGGTCCTGTTCTCACGACTGCACTCGCAGCTCTGGTGGTGGGGCGTAGTTCGTCGCCCGCGGCCAAGCGATGGTCCGAAACGCTCGCCGACGGTGCGCTGCCGTGTGCCGTCGTATTGGACGAAAGTCCAGTTGCGGCAACGGCGAATGCGTCCGGCGGCATCGAGCTTCATGGCGAAGGAGGTTACGCCTGGGGCGGCGATTCGGGCGTATCGGTACTCGTGTCGGCGGGCGTCGTGTCCGAAGACGAAGGCTCGCGTGTCGTCTGGGCCCTCGTCGACGGAGACGGCGAAGGCGTGACCTACGAAGCGGTCGACACGATCGACAAGTCGCGACCACTCGCGCGAGTCTCCTTCGATCGAGTGACGGTCGACGCCGACCGAATCCTCGATGACATTGCGCCAGGATCGGTTTCCGACCTAGCGGCGGTACTGGGGGCAGCCGAAGCTGCCGGAATCGCGGCGTGGAGCCTGCGTACTGCGGTGGAGTACGCGAAGATTCGCGAACAATTCGGAAAGCCCATCGGCTCGTTCCAGGCGATCAAACATATCTGCGCCGAAATGCTGTGTCGCGTAGAGAATGCCGGAGCCGTCGCCTGGGATGGTGCGGTCGCTGCCGAGTCGGGCGACGAACTTCCGATCGCCGCAGCAGTGGCCGCCGCGGTGTCGCTGGATGCCGCTGTCGACACGGCAAAGGACTGCATTCAAGTGCTCGGCGGCATCGGATTCACCTGGGAGCACGAGGCGCACTTCTACCTTCGTCGAGCACTGTCGCTCCGGCAGATTCTGGGCGGATCGTCTCATTGGCGCGCACGCGTCGCGGAATTGACGATCGGCGGCGCACGGCGTCACCTTCAGATCGACTTGAGTGAGCTCGAATCCGACCGGTCCGAAATTCGCGAAGAGGTAGCGCAATTGGTGGCGCTGCCCGAATCCGAGCAGCGCAACGCGTTGGCCGAATCGGGCTACCTTGCGCCGCACTGGCCCAAGCCGTACGGCCGGGGCGCCAAGGCCGCGCAACAGATTCTGATCGAAGAGGAATTGGCGGCCGTCGGTATCGGCCGACCCGATCTGGTGATCGGCTGGTGGGCAGTGCCGACCATCCTCGAGCACGGCAGTGCGGAGCAGATCGAAAGATTTGCGACTCCGACGCTCAAGGGCGAGATCACCTGGTGCCAGCTCTTCAGTGAACCCGGCGCAGGTTCGGATCTTGCGGCACTGCGCACGACCGCGGAAAAGGTCGACGGCGGTTGGAAGCTGAACGGCCAGAAAGTCTGGACTTCGCTTGCGCGTGAAGCTGACTGGGCCATCTGCCTCGCCAGGACCGACCGCGAGGTTCCCAAACACAAGGGCATCACGTACTTCCTTCTCGACATGAAGACGGCTGGGATTCGAATCTCGCCGCTGCGCGAGATCACCGGAGATGCCCTGTTCAACGAAGTCTTCCTCGACGACGTCTTCGTCCCGGACGAGTGCGTCGTCGGCCAGCTCGGTGGAGGCTGGAAACTGGCCCGAACGACCCTCGCCAACGAGCGGGTCGCAATGAGCGGTGGCTCTTCGCTCGGCGGTGCGATGGAGGAATTGCTCGAGCTGGCCGGCGACCCCGATCCTGTGGTGGCAGACAAGCTCGGTGGGCTGATCGGAACCGCCATGGTGGGCTCACTGCTGGAATTGCGCACGACACTGCGGCAATTGGACGGTCAGGATCCGGGTCCGGCGTCGAGCGTCCGCAAGCTGGTGGGCGTGCGCCAGCGTCAGAATGTCGCAGAGTTCGCCATGGAATTGGGTGGCCCGGCCGGATGGGTGGAGGGTCCGCTCTCGCGTGAGTTCCTCAACACGCGATGCCTGTCGATTGCCGGCGGAACCACGCAGATTCTGTTGACCGTCGCCGCGGAGAGAATTCTGGGCCTGCCCCGTGATTAGACGGCGTGAGTAGAGGCCTTTAGAAATGTCCACGTTGGTGATACAACTAGAACACGTTCTACATCAGAGACAGGATTGCCAGCGTGGACTTCACTCCCGATGAAACCCAGGAAGCGGTAGCCGAGGTGGCTACCGCGCTCCTTGCCCGCGAACTGGAGCCGGACGCGCTCTGGGCGGCATTCGCCGATGCCGACCTGCTCACGTTGGCCCTGCCCGAGCGTCTGGGCGGCGAGGGACTCTCCGTCGCCGACGTCGGTTCCCTCCTCGTCGAGGTCGGCCGGGCCGCTGCTCCAATTCCGGCTCTCGCAACCCTCGGCTTCGGTGTACTCCCCATAGTCGCTCTGGGGACCGACGCTCAACAGGACGAATTGCTCACCGGAGTCGGCGCCGGACGGGTGTTCACCGCGGCGCTCGGTGAGCCGGGTCAGCAGTTCCCGGCACAGCCGTCGACCACCGCGCAGCAGTCGGGCGACTGGTATCGCGTCAGCGGGACGGTGCTTGCCGTGCCTTTCGCGGCGAGCGCACACAGAATTCTTGTGCCCACCGACGCCGGAGTCGTTCTCGTCGATCCGACCGCCGCCGGCGTCGCATTGACGCCGACCCCCAGTGCGTCCGGCAGTCCCGAGTTCGCAGTCACGATGGACGAGGCAGTCGGTGAACTTCTCGGTGCCGGCGAGGAAGCCGTCCAGACGCTGTACCGGATCGCCACGGCAAGCATCGGAGCCGTTGCAGACGGTTTGGTGTCCGGTGCCGTCGATCTCACTGCGGCACATGTCGGCTCGCGTGAGCAATTCGGTAAGCCGCTCGCCACGTTCCAGGCAGTCTCACAACAGATAGCCGACGCGTACGTCACCTCTCGGACCCTTCACGTCGCGGCGTTGTCGGCGTCCTGGCGCGTGTCGGAGGGCCTGGACGCCCAGTCGGACCTCGACGTCATGGCGTACTGGATCGCCCAAGAAGTGCCTGCCACGATGCAGGTGCTTCACCACCTGCACGGCGGTCTGGGCGTCGACGTCACGTATCCACTTCATCGTTACTACTCGACTGCAAAAGACCTGGCACGCCTGCTCGGCGGTGCTTCGCAGCGACTCGACCTCGTGGGGGCCCGGTGTTCATCGATCTGACCGACAGTCAGCGCGCATTGCAAGCTGAACTTCGACGCTACTTCTCGACGCTGATCTCGCCCGAAGAGGCCAAGATCATGCGCGTGGAGCGGCATGGTCCTACCTATCGCGAGGTCATCCGTCGTATGGGCAAGGACGGCTGGCTCGGCGTCGGCTGGCCGGTGGAGTTCGGCGGACGTGGGTTTGGTGAAGTCGAGCAGCAGATTTTTGTCAACGAGGCTGTGCGGGCGGATGTCCCACTGCCTTCGGTGACGTTGCAGACCGTCGGCCCGACTCTGCAGAAGTACGGCAGTGAGGAGCAGAAGCAGAAATTCCTGCCCGCGATCCTCGCCGGTGAAGTGCACTTCGCGATCGGCTACACCGAACCGGAAGCCGGCACCGACCTTGCAGCACTGCGCACTTCGGCCGCACGAAATGGTGACGAGTACGTCGTCAACGGCCAGAAGATTTTCACCACCGGCGGGCATGACGCCGATTACGTGTGGCTCGCCGTGCGGACAGGGTCTGCCGATTCACGGCACCGCGGCATCTCCATCCTGATCATGGATACCAAAGATCCTGGCTACACCTGGACCCCGATCATCACCTGCGACGGTGCGCATCACGTCAACGCCACCTACTACGAGGACGTTCGCGTTCCGGCGAACATGCTTGTGGGTGAGGAGAATCAGGGCTGGCGCCTGATCACGACGCAGCTCAACCACGAACGCGTCATGCTCGGTCCGGCAGGTCGTGTCGCAGGGATTTACGACCACGTCTTCGATTGGGCCAAGCGTGAAAACCTGCTCGATCACGTTGACGTACGGCGCGCGCTCGGCGAAATTCATGCGACGTACCGCCTCAACGAACTGCTCAACTGGCAAGTGGCGTCGAGTGATTCGGAGTCGGTGGATATCGCCGACGCTTCGGCAACCAAAGTGTTTGCGACCGAGCGTATCCAGCGGGTCGGTCGACTGGCGGAAGAGATCGTCGGGCGGTACGGAAATCCGATCGATCCCGAAACTGCTGATCTCATGGAGTGGCTGGACATGCAGATCAAGCGCAACCTGGTGATCACCTTCGGCGGTGGAGTCAACGAGGTGATGCGCGAATTGATTGCGACCGCCGGCCTGAAGCTTCCTCGCGTTCCGAGATAGGAAACAAATCGTGTCAGATCCCATTCTCACTGCTGCCGAGCGGGTTCGAGAGGACGGGCCAAGCGCTCCTCGCGCCGGCCGGGACCCCGTGAACCTGCCGATGATCCGCAACTGGGTCGAGGCGATCGGTGACGAGAACCCGATCTACGTCGACGAATCGGCTGCCCGCGCCGCCGGACACGACGGAATAGTCGCACCGCCGGCGATGGCGCAGGTATGGACGATGCGCGGTCTGGGGGCAATTCGAGAAGCCGACGATCCGTTGGGCCGGATGACGGACATCCTCGACGAGGCCGGATTCACGTCCGTCGTCGCGACCAACTGCGATCAGATCTACCACCGCTACTTGAAGCCGGGTGAAGAAGTCACCATCTCCTCGGTGTTGGAAGACGTTGTGGGACCTAAGAAGACAGGTCTTGGTGAAGGGTGGTTCTTCACTACCCGTAGCTTCTGGCGGGTCGGCGAGGAACTGGTCTCGGAGATGATGTTCCGGATCTTGAAGTTCGCGCCGCCAGTCAGCGAGAGTTCCTCCACTGACGTGCCTGCGGACCTGGACGCATCTCGGATGCTGCGCCCGACGGCGTCTCTCGACACACAGTTCTTCTGGGACGGTGTCGCCGCACACGAGTTGCGTATTCAACTGCGTGCGGATGGTTCGGTACAGCACCCGCCGGTGCCCGCGATCTGGAAAGACAAGTCGGAGCAGACCGACTACGTGGTCGCGTCAGGTCGGGGAACGGTCTTCAGCTTTGTCGTTCACCACGCCCCCAAGGTTCCTGGTCGGTCGTTGCCGTTCGTCGTGGCCCTGGTCGAACTGCCCGAGGGTGTGCGGATGCTCGGCGAATTGCGCGGTATCGATCCGTCGAGTGTGTCGATCGGGATGGAGGTGGAGGCGATCTACCTCGACTTCCCCGGAGACGACGAGACCGGGGGAACTCCCTGGACTCTGTACGCCTGGCAGCCGGTTTCTGTGTCTGCGGTGTCTGCGGTTTCTGCGGTGAAGGAGTGACGATGACTTTGACGACGGATATCACTGTGGGAGAGGTTCTTCCGCAGCTCTCGATTTACGGCGACCCGACGTTTGTGGTCTCGGCGGCGCTCGCTACCCGCGATTTTCAAGATGTTCACCACGACCGCGATCTCGCACAGAAACGCGGCTCGAAGGACATCTTCGTCAACATCCTCACCGATACCGGCTTGGTGCAGCGATTCGTGACCGATTGGGCCGGACCGCGAGCTGTACTCACGTCGATCAAACTCCGCCTCGGAGTCCCCTGGTACGCCTACGACACCTTGACGCTCTCCGGAACGGTGACCTCCTACGACGAGGATCTCGTGTCGCTCGCGGTGGTCGGCAAGAACAGCCTGGGAGATCACATCACCGCACAGGTCACACTGGCATTTCCGGCGTCGGGCTCGAATGGAGACATTGAAAACGGAGACATTGAATGAGCGCATTGTCCGGCAAGGCAGCGATCGTCGGAATCGGAGCCACGGATTTCTCGAAGGACTCCGGTCGCAGTGAACTGCGACTTGCCGCCGAGGCTGTTCAAGCCGCGTTGGACGACGCCGGTCTGACACCCGCCGACGTCGACGGTCTTACCTCGTTCACCATGGACACCAACACCGAAGTGGCAGTGGCTCGTTCGGTGGGTATCCCGAACCTCAAGTTCTTCAGTCGTATTCACTACGGTGGTGGTGCCGCTGCGGCGACGATTCAGCAGGCCGCCATGGCTGTTGCCACCGGCGTCGCAGACGTCGTCGTCGCTTACCGCGCGTTCAACGAGCGATCGGGTGCGCGTTTCGGGCAGGTGAACTCCGGCCTTGTGGCGCAGGTCAATTCGTCGGGAACGGACAACGCCTTTTCCTATCCTCACGGATTGGGTACTCCCGCATCCTTTGTCGCGATGGTCGCGCAGCGATACATGCACGTATACGGAGCGTCCAGCGAGGACTTCGGTCGAATCGCCGTCGCGGACCGTAAGCATGCAGCCACCAATCCGAAGGCGTTCTTCTACGGAAAACCGATTACCCTCGAGGACCATCAGAATTCGCGATTCATCGCCGAACCTTTGCATCTTCTCGATTGCTGCCAGGAGTCCGACGGCGGCATCGCGATCGTCGTCACCTCGGCAGAACGAGCCAAAGATCTGAAGAACACCCCAGCCGTTATCGCAGCGGCCGCACAGGGCAGCGGGGCAGATCAATACATCATGACCAGCTATTACCGCGACGGTTTGACCGGCTTACCGGAGATGGGCCTTGTCGGCGATCAGCTTTGGTCACAAAGTGGGCTGCGCCCGTCGGACATGCAGACGGCGATCTTCTACGACCACTTCACGCCCTATGTTCTGATGCAGCTCGAGGAACTCGGTTTCTGCGGTAGGGGAGAGGCCAAGGACTTCATCGCCGGTGGCGCAATCGAACTCGGAGGCAAGCTTCCGATCAACACCCATGGTGGACAGCTCGGCGAGGCATACATTCACGGGATGAACGGTATCGCCGAGGGTGTTCGGCAGATCCGCGGTACTTCGGTCAACCAGGTCGACTCCGTCGAGAATGTACTGGTGACTGCGGGAACGGGCGTTCCGACATCGGGGCTTGTGCTGACTCGCTGATTATCGTGGGCACAGCTTCATCAAGCGTCACGGCCGGTTGGCACCGCATCGAGGTCTCCTTCGATGCGGTGCTCGGTCCGTGTTCTGTTGTCGCCAAAGAGGTTTGACCTCTCAGGTTTTGAAGGTGGTGTTCGCCGGCCTGGGTTGCTGTCCGGGGTCGATCGAGGGCGGCGGGATGAACCAGGGCTTGTTGTCGACACCGATCCGGATTTCCCATTTCCCGACGAACCCGGATTTTCGGTGCATCAACCGGTGATGTGAACGGCACAGCAGGACCAGGTTGTTCATCACCGTCGGGCCACCGTTGGCCCAGTGCCGGATATGGTGCGCATCAGTCCACGCGGGCACGCATGTGCAGCCCGGGAACGCGCAGCCCTTGTCTCGGGCGATCAACGCGACGCGTTGATCGGCGGTGACCGACCTCTTTCCTGGTTTCGCATCGAGCGGTGCGCCGTGATCGTCGAGCAGGACGGTGGAGAGGAAGCAGTCGCAGCCGAGGAGTCTGGTCTGTGACACGGACAGTGGTCCGAGCCAGGGCATGTGCCCGACATCGAGATCCGATACAGCCATTCCGTCATCAGAAGTGGAGGGTGTTGCGGCGCAGTCCCGGTGCTCCGCCAGATCGCGAGCATTGATGTGCACGTTCACGTGCGGACGCTGACCACCATCGGTGCCGGTCTTGGCGCAATCGAGATAGCGGCGGATCAGTTCGGTGAACCCGTCGGCCGTGCGTTTCGCCGCCGACCGGGCATCGGGGGTTCCGTCCGGTGCCGGGGTGGGCATCGTCAGATTCGACAACGCAGACAACAGCATTTCGCCGGTGAGGGCGTCGAAATCACCGCGCATCACCACTCGACCGTTCAATGTCGACGCGATCCGCAACTCGTTCCGGTCGACGTCTTCGGCGGGTGGAATCTCATCCGATTCGAACAACCGCTCCAAGGTCGCGATCACGTTCCGCACCTTCGTGGTCGTGGACTCGACACCGGATGCAGCAGCCAACAGTAGGTCGATGCACTTCGGTAGCGCCTCCTCCGGCATGCCTTTCGGTGGTGATTCGCAGAACGCCACGATCAACACGGCATGCTCGAACGAGCAATCCCCGCCATCGAACCGAGCCGCCACAGCCGGAAACGGCCGCAAAGCCGCACCCAATGCGGCGATCTTCTTCCCGTCCCGAACCTGCAGCATCGTGTTGGCCGCCAACCACGAACCGACCCCGCGGCTGGCGATCACCTGATCATCCGGGCGCATCGAGAGTTCGTCGACCACTGCCACCCGCACAGCCTCGAGACGAAGAATCTCCGCGCTCGCCGACACCGCAGCCGCACGTAACTCAGCAGCCGACAACTGCCACAGACGTCCGCGTAACCCCACCGCAGAACCCGAAACCACGTCCGACAACAAGACACTCATTGAATCCCCCGATCCCCTCCCCAAATCATACTCGAACATGCGTTCGAGTCAAGAGGTGCTTTTGGGCTCGCTCTAGGATCGCTGGATGTTCACGTTGACTACGGAACGCCTTGTTCTTCGAGATTTCACTGCCGCGGATGAAGGTGCCGTCCATCAGTACGCGTCCGACCCTGCCGTCTGTAGATATGTTGATTGGGGGCCGAACACCCCTGCGGTGACCAGGGCGTTCCTGGCTGACGCTGCACTAGAAGCTGCGCTCGTCGAACGTCGCACGTTCACCCTGGCCATTACGTCGAAGGCCGATGGAACGGTCATCGGTTCGGTAGCTGTGTGGGAAGTATCCGCCGTGCACAGGCGGGCGGAACTCGGTTTTGTCGTGGACCCGAAGTTTCAAGGGCGAGGCTATGCGTCGGAGGCGGGGCGCGCGGTTCTGGAATTCGCCTTTGCTCGCTTCGGAGCGCAGCGAGTGCAAGCAACGTGTCGTCCCGAGAACTCGGCGTCGGCGTCGGTGCTCACCAAAATCGGAATGGAGGAGGAGGGGCGAATGAGGGCACACATGGTGATCCGGGGGACCGCGGTGGATTCGCTGCTTTTTGCTGCAACACGACCCGCCGCCGTACAGCCAGAGATCACGTCATCTCACTTCGCGTGACCTTCCCGGGCCCTGGTGCGATACTCGAACCATGTTCGAGGATGCCTTGCTCATCGACGCGGCCGGCCAGCCCACTATGCAGCATCACCAGGCCTTTTCTCGGGACTGGGACCGCATCAAGGAGTGGTCCGACAACATCTACATGCCGTATACGGTCACGCCGATCGGAAGTCGGTTGAAGCCGGCTTCGGACATGTACTCCGCGGCAGTCGGCAAGATCGACGTCACCAGATTCTGTTACGGGATTCCGGTCTCCGTCGGTGAATGTTCGCCTGAGGCCGGAAACATTCTGGTTCTGACGACTATCAGAGGCAACGGTCGACATGCCCTCGGCGGAGGAACTGCGGTGAATACTGCCGTGGGGGAGACCTTTGTCGCCGACTGTAGCCGGACCGACTACTTCGTCGAATTCGACGAAGATCATCTGCAGCTGAATCTCACTGTGCCGCATCAGCTTGTCGCCGATCACGCCATGCAATGGTTCGGGTCGGTTCCCGACGACCGTCTGTGGCGGCACAAGTGCACCATTGGCGGGCGGGGCTCGAGTTGGCTGGCATTGATGGACTACGTCGTTCGCGCAATTGCAGAGTCGCCTGAGGCGATGTCGAGCGAAAGGCTGGGTGCCAGGGTTCAAGAACTCATCGCGGCTCAGCTTCTCGACGAGTGGGCGACGCAGGCCGGGATGCAACTCGGCGTCGACGTCGCCTCCGCCGAACCTGCCTACGTGCGATCGGCAGAGGAGTACATCGATACGTTTGCTCGCTCGGTGCCGACGGCATCGGAGATCGCGGCTGCGGTGGGTGTCAGTGTCCGGGCGCTCACTGCGGGATTTCGACGGTACCGAGACACCACGCCGGGGCAACGATTGCGCGCGCGTCGGTTGGAGGGTGTACGCGTCGAACTGTTGCGTTCCGACGGGAGAACCGTCTCCGAAATCGCCAACGCCTGGGGCTACGTCAATCTGGGCATGTTTGCGGCCACATACCGGAAACGGTTCGGAGAGTTGCCTTCCGAGACCCGGAATCGACTCTGAGGACAGTTGTTTGAACGGTCATGACGATCGTTTTACGCACTCGATGAACTGCCGTGATCCGTTGTTTCGTGTCGGAGCGTTCTGCAAGGATTGAAATCGAACGTGACAGCAATCCCACGAGCTAGGAGTACGTCATGGCAACTCGACTCAATCCGTACATCAGCTTCAACGGCAATGCCCGTGAGGCGTTGGAGTTCTACAAAGAAATCTTCGGTGGCACGCTGGCGCTGAGCACGTTCGGTGAGTTCGGCAATCCCGATGAAGGCGGCGACAAGATCATGCACGGAATGCTCGAAACCGATCAGGGATACACCCTGATGGGTGCCGACACTCCGCCCGGCATGCCGTACAACCCCGGCGACAACATCACGGTCAGCCTCAGCGGCGACGACGGCGATGTGCTGCGCGGGTACTGGGAGCAGTTGTCGGGAACGGGAACTGTGAGCGTTCCACTCGAGAAGCAGATGTGGGGCGACGAATTCGGCGCCTGTACAGACAAATTCGGCATTTCCTGGCTGGTGAATATCGGAGCGCCCCAGAGCTGACTCCAATCTCTGCCCGGTTCTGCCGAAACGAGACAGTTTTCCTGCCGTTTCGAGGCAGAGCCGGGTGTGTGATCACCGTTACATTCTGTTCGACAAGACAAGTTGCAAGTCGGATGGAGAAATGCAGTGACGATCGAAGATATTGCGCAGAAGCCCCTTTCGAAGCAGCGCCTCGACGACGTGCTGGCGCGAGCAACTCAGGGGGCTGATCGCGTCCCGGGTGTGGTCGCGATGATCACGGATCGAGAAGGCAACATCTACGAGGGTGCTGCGGGCGAGCGGACTCTCGGTTCCGGCGTTCCGATGACCCTCGATACAACCTTTGCGCTCTTCTCCACCACCAAGGCGATCACCGGTACCGCTGTCCTGCAATGTGTGGAGGAGGGATTGCTCGATCTCGATGCACCTGCAGCGACCTATGTTCCCGACATCGGTGAGCTGCAGGTCCTGGACGGTTTCGACGCCGGCGGAAACCCCGTTCTTCGAGAACCCAAGCGTGACATCACCACTCGCATGCTGCTCCTTCACACTGCAGGGTTCGGCTACGACTTCTTCAACGAGTCGTACAACCGGCTCTCACAGGAACATGGGCAGCCCAGCGTGATCACGTGTAGCAAAGCGGCGCTCACGACACCGCTGCTCTTCGACCCGGGTGAGAAGTGGGAGTACGGCACCAACATCGACTGGGCCGGACAGGTCGTCGAGTCGATTCGAGGTCAGCGACTCGGCGATGTCATGCGCGAGCGCATCTTCGAACCTCTCGAGATGACGGATACGGCATTCACGATGAGCCCGTCGATGAAGGATCGACTTGCACCGATCCATCAGCGCGAGAGCGACGGAAGCCTCACTCCGCTCATCGGATTCGAGCTTCCGGCCGAACCTGAGGTACATATGGGTGGTCACGGTTTGCACGGCACTGTCGGCGACTACATGAAGTTCATTCGTATGTGGCTGAACGACGGCGCGGGCACTTCGGGTCGCGTGTTGTCGCCGGAGACGGTAGCTGCAGCCGTTCAGAACGGGCTCGAAGGCCAGCACGTGGGGTTGTTGCCCGGAGTTCTCCCGACGCTGTCCAACGATGCGGAATTCTTCCCCGGTGTACCCAAGGGATGGGCATACTCCTTCATGACAAATGAAGAGGTGGCACCCACCGGTAGGCCGGCCGGATCGCTGGCTTGGGCGGGTCTTGCCAACCTCTATTACTGGATCGACCGGCAGACCGGCGTCGGCGGGTTCTGGGCAACGCAGATTCTGCCGTTCGCGGACCCTGGATCCATCAACGGATACCTGGAATTCGAGACCGCCGTTTACCAGTAACCGGCTGGATTCCCGCTGTCCGGGATCGACTGTTTCTTTCGGGCGGGTTCGGAGTACGCATGCAGTACAGCGCACGCTTGCATACGACGAACTAGGAGACGGCATGAACAGCCTCGAAGGCAGCTTCGAAGGAAAAGTTGCACTGATCACCGGCGCCGCACGCGGTCAGGGGCGCGCCCACGCTGTCGCATTCGCGGAGCGTGGCGCGGACATCGTGATCTGCGACCGGTGCGAGAACAGTGATGTCGTCGCCTACCCCCTCGCAAACGAGGAGGATCTGAAGGAAACCGTTCGTTTGGTGGAAGCCACCGGTCGTCGGTGCATTGCCGTCAAGGCAGACACTGCTGATCGCGACGCAATGGACGCGCTCGTTGCCCGCGCTGAAGCCGAGTTCGGCCGTGTCGACATCGCCGTCGCGAATGCCGGTGTGTCCGTGCCCGCTCCGATCACGTCGATGACGTCGGCACAGTGGAACGAAGTCATCTCGTCGAACCTGACCGGTGTGTTCAACACCGTTGCGGCCGTGTCAGGTGGAATGGCGGAACGTGGTTACGGTCGCATCATCACGATTTCCTCGATGATGGGTCGATCCGGTGGCACCCAGATGGCGGCGTACGGCGCCTCCAAATGGGGCGTCATCGGTTTGACGAAGAGTGTGTCGCTCGAACTGGCAAACTCGGGTGTGACCGTGAATGCTATTGCACCGGGGAACATCTCGACGCCGATGATTCACAACGACATGATGTACGCGATGATGCGGCCTGACCTCGAATCGCCGACGGCAGACGACGTCGAACCCGTGTACGCGACTCTGCATGCGCAGCCGGTCGGTTGGCTGGATCCCTTCGAGATCACGCGAGTAGTCCTGTTCCTCGCCGCCGACGCGAGTGCCCACATGAGTGGCATCGTGGTTCCTGTTGACGCCGGAGTCGCCGCTCGCTCGAACGCTTGACGGACAAGACCGTTCGCGCGAAAGCGCGGACCGGGTGGGTCGTCGGCGTCCTGAGTCTGAGCGGCGTGGTGGTCGCGCTGCAACAGACCTTGGTGGTGCCGGTGCTGCCCGAGTTCGCGACGGCATCGGGAGTATCGTCGGCCACCGCTTCGTGGCTGGTGACCTCGACATTGCTGACCGGTGCCGTCGCGACCCCTCTCATCGGCAGACTCGCCGACATGTTCGGAAAGCGCGCGATGATGCTCGTCTGCCTTGCCGTGATGATCGTCGGCTGCATGGTTGCTGCGCTCAGCCAGAGTTTCTGGTTACTGATCCTCGGACGCTCGTTGCAGGGGTTCGCGACGGCACTTCTGCCCGTCGGAATCAGCATCATGCGCGATGTCCTTCCTCCGGAAAAGCTCAGTGGTGCAGTAGCTCTCATGAGTGCGACGTTGGGGATCGGCGGCATGTTCGGTATGCCGATGGCGGGGGTGATCTCGGCGCACTGGGGGCTACCCGCGCTTTTCTGGGTCACCGGTGGATTCGGGGTCGTACTGATAGTCGTCTTGCCTCTGGTGGTGCCGGAATCGGCTGTGAAGAGTCGCGGACGCTTCGACTTTCTGGGAGCCACAGTCCTCACGCTCGCTATGACTGCACTGCTGCTGGCCGTTTCGAAAGGAACCGAATGGGGCTGGGCAAGCCCCGAGGTTCTGGTTCTGATCGCGTCCGGCGTGGTCTTGCTCTGTGGATGGATTCCGTGGGAACTGCACACGCCGGCACCGCTGGTCGATCTGCGGACTTCCCTTCGCGCTCCGATTCTGGTTTCGAACGTCTGCGCAGTATTACTCGGTTTTGCCATGTTCATCAGCGCGTTGGCGGCAACGCAGGAACTTCAGTTGCCCCTGGCGTCGGCGGACGGTCTCGGACTCTCGGCTGCCGAAGCCGGACTGGCGATGATGCCGGGCGGAGTCCTGATGATCGGATTGGCGCCGGTGTCGTCGAAGGTGACGAGGCGATGGGGAGCGAAGGCTACGTTGGCGTCGGGTGCGATCGTCATTGCAATCGGCTATGTCTTGCGTGTGCTGTTGGCGCCGACGTTGGTCAATATCGTGATCGGCGCTGCCGTGGTATCGGCCGGTGTGGCATTTTCCCTGGCAGCCATGCCGACGCTGATCACCGAATCTGCACCGATCCATCAGACTGCCTCGGCCAACGGATTCAACAGCCTGCTCCGTTCGGTCGGTACCTCCACCGGAAGCGCCGTTGCGGCAGCGGTATTGGCCGGTTCGACGGTGGTGATCGGTGCGAGCACTGTGCCGACCCTGCATTCGTTCGCGGTTTTGTACTGGATCGGAGCGGGCGTATCGGCACTGGCGGCCGCGGTGACCTTGGCAGTGAGGGTGGAGCGGACGGGGGCGGTATCGCGGCCCGAGTTACCAATTGCAGCCGAAACCGATGGCGCAACGAAGATCGGGTGAGTCGACGGACTCACCCGATCTTCGTCACCGTTATCTCCGACTGGAATCGACCAGGTACTCGAGATTCTGGTTGTACGGTGTGGCCGTCACCGCCGCGTGCGAACTCACCCGAGACACCTCGGTAGTGCCGCGAACGACAGAGGCCTTGATGGAACCTACTTTCAACGGGGCGATGCAGCTGCTCATCCCGGCCGGGGCATTGCAGGTGGTAATCGTGGTTCCCACCGTCACTTTGACGACTGCGGGAGCGGTCAAGAAGGTGAGAACCTCGACGGTATCGCGAGCGGGGGATGACCATTGGCGCAGTGTCATAGGGGCAGCAGAGCGATTGACGGGGACCGCGGAGACCGACTGATTGCGATAGACGAGATACGCGGTGTCGCGAACAATCGCGGGTGAGGCGCCGGAGCGGAAGCTGTACAGCCCGTAGGAACTCATGTCGAGTAACGCGCGCCCATGACCGGCGCTGGGTGCGAACGACGTTCCCTCGCTGTAGTCGTTCCAGGTGACGAGCTGTACCCATTCACTGTTGGACGCAATCGCAATCTGCCACATGTTCTGCAGATTCTGTGAATTCTGTGCCTCGTCGTAGATCGACTGACTTGGACGAACATCTTGGAAGGCGACTGGTTGCATCCATATCTTTCCCAAGGAGTGAGCGGCAGCGGCAAGTCCCATCGGAGAGTTCGGGTTCGATCCCGAGAGCGGATTTCCTGCCGGATTTCGATTACCCCAATTCGACATCCCGTAGCTTATCGATGCAAAAGAATTCCGGTTGGCTGCAGCGTCGAGGAAAACCGGAACAAATGCCACATTTATGCCGTAAGAATTCTTCATCAGAGTGATGAACTCCGACCACCAGCCCGCAGTCTTGTTTTCGGCAAGGAATGGAGATATCACGAGCCGTCCGTCGTTCAATTTGAACGATGATGCCATGGTCGAATACGGTTTCATCTCTGCTGCCATTTGAGCTGCGGTCATGTTTTTGAACGCGCCGTTCATATCAGGCATGAGCATGATCTTGAAATTCGGATCGACTGCTGCGGCCGCTTTGATCAGGGCGGTGGGCACGGTGGAACCCCACCAACTGGTGTCGGTTGCCTTGGCGATGATGTCGACGGAGAATCCGTCGATGCCCGTGGCGATTGCCGAACGAACTTCGTTTTCGAGGTCGCGTTGGCGCCACTGCGTATCGGCGATGGGTTGCCGCGGTGTCGGCCGATCGCGGAGGAATCCTCCGTAGCGAACGTGTTTGTTGTTCTCGCCGTTGAACGTAAGATATTGTGTCGCATAGTAATCGCCAGACGGATTCGCATTGTCGATCGAAACCGGATAGGGCGGGAAGTAGTGAGCGAAAACCAACTTTCCGTTCAGTGCTGACTTGGGTGGAATGTCGAAGGGCAGCGCTGCAGATTCAGGATTCGCCGAGAACGAGGCCGGCGTGTACGTCGACGCGGAGCGTGGTTGTGTGTTGTACGCGGCGATCAGTGCGGCCGCGACAATCACGGCCAGGGTGAAGCAGATGGTCTCGAAGGAATATTTCGCCGTTTTTCGGATCCACGGAGTTCGGATGTATCGAGTTCTGATACCCATGGCACAGTCAGCCTTTCTCGATCCCCCGAAGTGTGAGTCTTCCCCGCGTGCACTGAATCGGTGATTCAATTCTTTTCGGCCTCTGTCTGATTTGTAATTCGAGATTCGACACCATAAGTCAACCGTCACCGGCCCGAGTGTCACTTGCTGAACGAGTGTAACGCTGCCGCGTTCATCATGAATACCTGAAAGCGGTCTTTGTTCAAGAATTTCGGGTTTTTCTTTCCGGTATATATCCGTCGAAAGGTCGGTGAAATTTATCGGCTGTATTGGACAGGACTGGGACGTGTGGTCTGTTCCGTACCTCGTGGCCGAAAGGCACCGGCGAAACCAGGGAGGTGATTGCAGCCGGGCAACTGACGAAATTTCCTGGAATGTGTCGGCCTCCTGGGTCACACTGGGGAACGGACTACCGACGGATTACCGACGCGGGAGGGCTCATGACCGAAGCGATTGTGGCCGAGGGGCTGGTCAAGAAGTACGGCGACGTCACGGCATTGGACGGCATCGACCTGGAAGTGCGCGAGGGTTCGGTGATGGCTCTATTGGGCCCCAACGGCGCCGGAAAAACCACTGCGGTAAGGATATTCACGACGCTGCTCATTCCGGACGGTGGACGCGCCAAGGTTGCCGGGCTGGACGTGGTCGAGGATGCGCGGGCGTTGCGATCCAAGATCGGTGCTTCGGGTCAGTACGCCGCGGTCGACGAGTACCTGACGGGCTATGAGAACTTGGACATGGTCGGGAGGCTGTATCACCTCGGCGCCCGAAGCAGTAAGGCCCGAGCGCGTGAATTGCTCGAGCAGTTCGATCTCGTCGAGGCTGGAGATCGGCCGGTCAAGGGCTATTCCGGCGGAATGCGGCGACGTCTCGATCTCGCCGGCGCATTGGTTGCTCGGCCGCAGGTGTTGTTTCTCGACGAGCCGACCACCGGCCTCGATCCTCGGGCGCGACTCGGTCTCTGGGACGTCATCGAAGGGTTGGTGGCTCAGGGGACCACGCTGTTGCTCACGACGCAATACATGGAGGAAGCCGAGAGGTTGGCCGACCAGATCGCCGTCATCGACCGCGGCTCGGTCATCGCGCGCGGTACTGCAGACCAGTTGAAGGCGCGGGTCGGGGGTGAGCGCATCGAATTGAGCGTGCACGAGGTCGAACATCTCGACATCGTCCGCGAGGAATTGCGCTCGCTTGCCGTGGGGGACATTCAGGTTCAAGAGAATGTCCGTCGCGTCACCGTTCCTGTCGACGACGGCACCGACGCGTTGGTGGCGGCGCTGAATCTTCTGTCGGTACGAGGCATCCGCGTATTCGACGTCGGCTTGCGCAGACCCACTCTCGACGATGTCTTCCTCACACTGACCGGGCACCAGGCTGAACTGGAGGATCAGAAATGACCGTGCAGATGGCGCTCGAAGACGGTTTGACCATCGCCAGGCGAAACTTGATCAAGATCAAGCGCGTTCCGGATCTGCTGGTGTTCACCACTTTGTCGCCGATCATGTTCGTGCTCTTGTTCGCGTATGTGTTCGGCAGTGCGATCTCGGTCCCGGGCACGTCGTATCGAGAATTCCTGATCGCCGGAATCTTCACGCAGACGGTCATATTCGGTGCCACCTGGACTGGTTTGGGGATGGTCGAAGACATTCAGAAAGGAATCATCGACAGATTTCGATCGCTGCCCATGGCTCCGTCTGCCGTGCTGACAGGCCGAACATCGAGTGACGTGTTGATCAACGTCATCAGTTTGGTGGTCATGTCGTTGACCGGTCTTCTGGTCGGGTGGCGGATTCACTCCAGTTTCCTCGAAGCGGTGGCGGGTTATGCGTTGCTTCTGTTCTTCGCGTACGCGTTGTCGTGGGTCATGGCTGTTGTCGGGCTTTGGATCCGGACACCGGAGGTATTCAACAACGCGAGCTTCATCGTCATCTTTCCGCTGTCGTTCATCGCGAACACTTTTGTCGAGACCACCAATCTTCCCGGCCCGCTCAAAGTGATCGCCGAATGGAATCCGGTGTCGGCGGTTACTCAGGCGGTGCGTGAATTGTTCGGCAATACCAATCCTGCGATGACGGTTCCGGATGCGTGGCCGCTGCAGAATCCGGTCATCGCGTCGTTGTTGTGGACTTTCGGTTTGCTGATCGTCTTCGTGCCGTTCGCTATTCGTCGGTATCAGAAGGCAGTCAGCCGCTGACCTGGTGATTCCGGCCGGTAGGGTGGATATGTGCCGGAGCCCGAACGCATCGACAAACGCAGCCTGAGATACGCCGGGCGACGTGAGGAGTTGCTCGACGCGCTGACCCGTTACGTCATCGACAACGGTGTCGGGGAGTTGACGGTGAGGCAGCTCGCCAAGGCCGTGGGTGTGTCGCATGCGTCGTTGCTCAACCATTTCGAGAGCAAGGAGAATCTGCTCTCCGAGGTCATCGAGAACATGCGTGGTGAGTCCATTCCGATTGCGGTGCCGATGAAACCGGGGGTCGATCCGGCGACAGTGCTGACTGCGTGGTGGACCGAACGTACGACGCCGGAGGTCCTGCCGCGGTTCCGGGTGATGGTCGAGATCTACGCCCTCGCGCTCGGCGACCGCGACCGCTACGGACGGTTCCTGGACCGTTTTGTGGGCGATTGGATCGAGGCACTGGAAGCCGGTCTACGACAAGCGGGTTGCCCTGAGGACGATGTTGCCTCTGTCGCTACTCTGTTGCTCTCGCAAATGCGGGGTCTGTCGATGGATCTTCTGGCCACCGGGGACCGGGCCCGCGTCGATCGCGCGTTCGGGCTTTTTGTCGACGGCTTTGCCGCCCGCGCTCGGGAGTGGTCCACGCCAGGATCCGATCGCCTTCAACACTGACCGATCACCACGGTCGACGCGGTCTCGCTGTAGGTTGCCACCCGAGTGAGAAACCCTCCCCGAGTGAATGTTTCAACAGTCATTTCGACCTGCTCCGTACTCGTCTCGACGAGAAGACAGCCACCCGGTCGTAGCCACGGCGCGGCGTCCGCGATGATGCGACGCTGCAGGTCCAGTCCGTCGGTACCGCCGTCCAACGAGACCAGCGGTTCGTGAAGACGGGCTTCGGGCGGCATCAGCCTGATCGATTCGGTGGGGACGTAAGGCGCATTGGCGACGACGACATCCACGCGACCGAGTAATTTCGTCGGCAGTGGTTCGAATAAATCGCCTTCGAGTACACGCTCGGGCGGTGTGATGTTTCGGCGAGCGCACCGCACTGCGGCCGGTTCCACGTCTACCGCGTACAAATCGACGGCGTCGAGCGTCGACTGCAGGACAGCACCGACAGCTCCTGAGCCGCAACACATGTCGACGACGACGCTTCCTGGGGTGACAAGTGAGCAGGCCTGCCGGGCGAGGAACTCGGTGCGCCGGCGTGGGACGAAGACTCCGGAGTCGATGTGAATGCGCAAGCCGCAGAACTCGGCCCATCCGAGGACGGGCTCGAGTGGTTCGCCGGCAACTCGTCGGTCGACCATCGCGTCGAGTTCATCGCGAGAGCGTGCGGTGTGAAGAAGTAGGCGAGCCTCGTCTTCGGCGAAGACGCAACCTGCTGCTCGGAGGATCGCGGCCACCGACTTCTGCTGCGAAGCAGGGAAGGTCGGGAGATCAGGTGCTGACATGAGAGAGCCTTTCGGCCTCCTGATCTCGCGGGGGACCTGCACGTATCGAACACCGCCACCCTACCCGAGCAGGCGTGTCACGACGGTCGATGCGGAGCGGAAATTTAGGTTGACCAAATGGTAAGGCTGTTCTATGGTCTGAACTCGATCAGCTGATGTGGGGCCGATCACCACATATGCACCGTCACCGCAATCGGTAGGAGAAGTACGTGAGTAAGCGACTGTGTAGGACGCTCGTCGGACTGAGTGCGAGTGCGTTGGTGGCGTTGACAGTTGCGGCGCCGGCCGGAGCGGAACCGAACGATGCTCCGGGTGCTGTCGTGAGTCAGGAGTTGCTCGGTCCCGACCGGGTGATCCCGGGTGCCGTGAGCGCAACGAAGGTGACGTACTGGTCGACGGGCCCGAAGGATGTGCCGATGACGAGTACCGGTGTGGTGTATCGCCCAGAGGGAGCTCCGCCCGAGGGTGGTTGGCCGGTCATCTCCTACGCGCACGGGACGGTGGGTGTCGCGGATCAGTGTGCGCCGAGCAGCAGTGTTCCACTCGAACGGACCGCGACGCATCTGGGTCACTGGCTGGAGCAGGGATACGCGGTCGTGACCACCGACTACGTGGGGCTCGGAACACCCGGTGTTCACCCGTATCTCGACGGTCGTTCCGCTGCACACAGCGTTGTGGACATGGTGCGTGCCGCTCGTGCGGTCGACGACGACCTGTCGAGCGCATGGGTTGCGATGGGGCAGTCGCAGGGCGGGCAGGCGACTATGTTCACCGCTTCGCTTGCCACTGCTTACGCGCCGGAGTTGGACTACCGCGGCGCTGTCGCCACTGGTGTCCCCTCGAACATCGAGAATCTTCTACCGCTCGGTGGTCCGGCTTTCCCGGCGCTTCCGCTCAAGGGTACGACGGTCTACATCGCGAACGTTCTTGATGGACTGCGTGCTTCGCGGCCGGATATCGACATCGACTCGTATCTGACCCCGCTCGGCAAGACCATCCTCGACGACGTCGAGAACAACATGTGCTACACCGAGGCGCGCACGAAGTACGGAACCGTCACACTCGGGCAGGTGCTGACGAAGTCGCTGGACAATCCAGTATTCATGGAGGCTGCGCGTGACTTGCTCACTGTGCCGACCGCAGGATACGACCGCCCGTTCTTCATCGGTCAGGGGTTGTCGGACATCGATGTTCCGGCACCGCTGACACTGAAGTTCGCGGCCGACCTTACTGCCAACGGTGTCGACTTTGCATTCCATACCTATCCCACTGATCATCTGGGAACCGTTCCGGCTTCGGTTCCAGACAGCACCCCGTTTGTCGCGGCACTGTTCTCTGGTCAACGGCCCTGCACCGGAAGTCTCTGCTGACCAACATCTTTCAGGCGGCACCAACTCCGCGCAGATAGATGTCGATCGGGATCCGAAGTTGCCGAACGGTTTCGGAGGAGCGGGGATCTCGGCTACGCGCTCCGAGGCAGTAGTCGAAGATCAAGCCCTCCAGAAGGCTCAGAAAATTTTCGGCGGCGACGTCAGGATCGTCAACGCCAATGATGTCGAAGACAGGCCTTGCCTTCTCCCGTGAAAACAGGCTGTCTTCGAGGAGTTGGTGCAATGCCGAATCTCGGGGAGTTTCCAGGAGTAGTGCATATCTCGCGATCAATTCGTGTCTGCGGTGCGAAAGAAGATCATCGAGATACTCGGCCGTCAGGGCAGCAGGATCGCTGGGCCTCTCGCGGAGTTCGTCGAATATCGAACGTGACCGGTGCACGATGTGCAATGCGGTTGCTTCGAGTAGTGCCTCGCGAGTGCGGAAATAGTACGACGTCGAACCGGCAGGAAGTTCCAGGGACTGATCAACCGCCCGATGGGTGAGTGCACGCGGGCCCTGCTCGGCGATGATCGTGACGGCGGATGCCGCGATGAGGGCTCTGCGATCAGGCTTCATGCCGTTCCTTGCTGTCGATGTTGCATGCTGCCGGAGTTGAATGTTGCTGGAGTTGAATGTTGCTGATGGTGCGTCGTGAGGGTCACATTGACTCGATTTGCCTTCGATCACTAGCCTCGACTCTACAGACGTAGAGGAGTCTTATGCTACTGGACGAAGAGCAGTTGGCGGCACGCGAAGCCCTCGACGCACTGCAGGCCCGGATCTCGGGCGGTGAGGTCGGGGGTGGGATCTATCTCTGGGGTAGCGTCGGCCGCGGGAAGACGATGCTCATGGACGAGTTCTACGACGGGCTCCCGGTCGGCAAGCGGCGCATTCACTTTCATCGGTTCTTTGCAGATCTGCACTCTCGGGCGCATGAACTCGGCTCGATGGGCGTGGCACTGGATCACGTCGTCGATGGAATCCGTGTGCTCTGTTTCGACGAGTTCCACCTCGACGACGTCGCCGACGCCATGTTCATGGCAAGGGTTCTCGACACAATCGTCGCGAAAGGCGTGACTGTTGTCGTCACGTCCAATGTTCCGCCGACCGATCTTCTTCCCAATCCGCTTTTTCACGAGCAGTTCGTTCCGTCGATCGAGTTGATGGAGCGGACTCTCGAGGTGATCGAGTTGGGTGGCTCCGTCGACTATCGGACGGCAGGACAGCCAGGTGCCGGGGACTACCGATTTGCGACAGGGGAATTCCTCCTCGGCTCGGGAATTACGCGGCCTTCGGGCGAAAGTGTCGAATTGACGATAGGCACACGCACCTTGGAGTGCTCGGCGATTCGAGACGGTGTCGTCTGGTTCGACTTCGAGGTGCTGTGCACTGGTTCGACCGCGGCTGCCGATTATCTCGCGCTCGCCGCACGCTTCGACGACTGGGTGATCTTCGGAGTGCCGGTGCTCGCCCAGGCGTCGGAATTTGCCCTTCGCCGTTTCGCGAATGTCGTCGATGTTCTCTATGACGTCGATGCGCGGCTGACGATCTACGCCGACGCCTACGTCGAAGAAGTGGCAGGCAGCCTCCGGGACGTGCCGGGGTTGGCGCGCCTCTACAGTCGTCTGTCGCTACTGGCGAGGTCGGCGGCGGGCAGCATCAGTTGAGGAGTAGCGTCAATTCCAGGTGAGGCCGCCGGTCGCGGCGCTGGGCGTGAGCCCGAACATACTGTGGCAGATCCGGTTGAGATGGGCGCTGTCGGTGAAGCCGGCCTCGTGGGCACTGGTTGTCAGGCTTGCGCCACCGCTCATCACTTCCATGGCGCGTCGTAGCCGCAACCAACGAATGTAGGTCGAAAAACTCATCTGCAGTTGATCGTTGAAGATTCTTCCCAATCGGCCGGGTGAGATGGAGACCAGCGCGGCGGTGTCCGTCAGCGTTATCGGCCCTGAAAGTCGCTCGTGAAGTAGCGTCAGGGCATGCTCGAGCGCCGGGTGAAGAGCGCGTACGCTCGACGGCTGTCTACTTTCGGACAGTGAATCGATCAGCCTCGCTGCGTATTCCAGATCCGAATCAGCGCCGCGGTCCGTCATCGCTACTGCGGTCTGCCCACGGTCCGACCAGTCGGCCACACCACCGCGGCCCGGCTCCGGTGGCCTGATGCGCAGACCCATCCCGGTGGTGGAGTCAATGTAGATCGCCCGTCCCCGCGCACCCTCGGAGGCGGACAACGCGTGGACCGCCCCGGATGGAATGACCACGGACCGTACGACTTCACTGTGGCCGTCCCCGTCCGTGACCGTGACGTCCCCGTCGTCGATGATCATGATCTGAACAGCGGCGTGCGAATGCATGTGCGCGGATCCCACTGCGCCGGTGAACATGAGAATTCCGGGCTGCATGTGGACGGCGCCGGACCAGGTCATGTCGGAAATCATAGTGACGACCCTGACAGAGCTCGGGGTCCGGTCATCCTCCGGTAGGACCGAGCTCAGCCCGAAGATCGTGCGCTGGGCCGATGTGCTGGCGAGGGGTTCACGAGAAGGTGGAATCATGAACAACGCACAAGCACCCGCAGTCCTGTCGGTCCACGCGCTGGGCAAGTCGTACGGCGACGTTCCAGTGCTCCGAGGTGTATCGCTGGAAGTGCGCGCCGGTACTGCTACGGCCATCATGGGTCCTTCAGGGTCGGGCAAGTCGACTCTGCTGCATTGCATGTCAGGAATCGTCAAGCCCGACTCGGGAGCAATCCTGCTGAGCGGCAGGCATATCGAGAACCTCGGTGAGAACGACCGCAGCCGCCTCCGACGCGAGTCGTACGGATTCGTTTTTCAATCGGGCCAACTGTTGCCGGAGCTTCCGGCGATCGAGAACGTCGCTTTGCCCTTGGTGCTCAACGGGTTGTCCATCGCCGAAGCCAAGCGGACGGCGCACGGCTTCTTTGCGCCATTGGGACTGGACGGGCTGCAGGACCGTCGCCCGGGTCAGATGTCGGGTGGGCAGTCGCAACGTGTGGCGATTGCGCGAGCGTTGGTGACCAAACCCGCCGTTCTCTTCGCAGACGAGCCGACCGGTGCCCTCGACGCGCAGACGAGTTGGGAAGTGATGAGGGTGTTGCGTGATTCGGCTCAACAGATCGGTTCTGCGTTGGTCGTCGTCACTCACGATGCCGAAGTCGCTCGGTGGTGTGATCGCACGATGATGATGCAGGCCGGTTCGCTCGTCGGGACACAGGTGGCGGCATGAAGGCCACAGCGCGCGTTGCATTGATGACGGTGCGAGGTGAAGGCCGAAAGGCCTTGAGTACCTTCGCGCTTCCCGTAACGGCCTTTGCCGCCTCGACGACGTTGTTGCTGACGGTGCTCGGCGGCTACGGTGCATTTGCGGGCAGATCGAGCGAACCCGAAGCCGAGGCGTACCTAGCACTCGCAGGGGTTGCTTCGGTGTTGATGATCGTTCCAGCCGTCACTCTCGGCCTGGCGGCGGCCCGCTTGGGCGCGCGCCGTCGCGACGAACGACTTGCCTCGCTGCGACTCATCGGATCCACCCCTCGCCAGATCGTTGCGCTGTGCGCTGCGGAATCGGGTATCCAGGGCTTGGCCGGTGCGTTGATCGGTGTGGTGGGATACCTCCTCGCGTTGCCGCTCGTAGCTCTCTTGAGATTTCAAGGTCGGACATTCGAGTGGAGTGAGCTTTGGGTAGGCGCACTTCCGCTGGTGGGCATCGTATTCGGAATGACCATCCTGGCTGCTTTGACGTCGATGCTCGGGATGCGCCAGGTGTTCGTGAGCCCGTTGGGCGTCACGGCGGGCAATCCCAGCGCCGCACCGAAGATGATCTTCGCGGTGGCTGGGGTGGGGGTTCTTGTGGGATGGAGTGCATTCGGGGGCTCCGCGGCAAGCATCGCGGCAATCCTGGTGGGCCTTGGTCTCTGCTTCGGCGTTGTTGCGTTGGTCGGTCCGTTCGTCATTTCGCTGCTTGGACGGATCATGCTCAAATGCGCCAAAGACGGTGCTTCGCTGATTGCGGCGCGTCGGGTCTTGGACAATCCGAAGGCTGTGTGGCGCACGGTCAGCGGTGTGACGATGGCCAGCTTTGTTGCCGCAGGCACATCTCTCCTCGCCGCGATAGGCAACGGGGAAGGGCAGGATTTGCAGCCAGGGCAGGAGTTCCTGTTCGCGGACATGAGAACCGGGGTGTTGTTCACTCTCGGAGCAACATTCACGTTGGCGGCAATCTCGTCTGCGCTCACCCAGGTATCCGGGATCCTCGACAACCGTGAGCTGTATCGGAGTCTGACTCTGGCCGGTACACCTGTCGAGGTGATGGACAGCGCCCGCATGCGGCACGTTCGCACTCCCGTGGTGGTGATGGCACTGGCCGGTGCCGGCGCTGCACTGCTGTTCCTCTTCCCACTGGCAGGGGCAGCCGTATTGACCACTCCGATGGCGCTGGTTCAGTTGGGCGTCACCCTGGCTGTGGGGATCGCGTTGGTGTTGGCCAGTGCGTTTGCAGCCAAGCCCGTCATGCGACGGGTACTCGCGGGCTGAATCTCCGCCCCTCGTCCGTCAGTTCTGTCTCCGGAACGGTTCGGCCAACTGGCCGAGGTAGTCGTCCGGGTAGTCGGGCTTGGCCGCCATTCCGAGATCGTCACTGCTGAAGCGCTTTTCCGGATCGAAAGAATAAGTGCGGAACAGGTGATCCCAGATCAGAGTGAACAAACCGAAATTGACGTCACCGATTCCCGCCCACTTCAGGTGATGGAATCGGTGGCCGGCGTTGAGGGCGAGTATCGGACGCAGGGGGCCGATGCGGTAGTCGGCATTCGAATGCTGAAGCAGGAGTTGGACAGCGACACAAACCGCGAGCGCCGAGGCAACTGGAACGGGCATCCCGAGGAGGATCAGTGGCAGGACGCCACCGGCGGTTTCGAAAGTCTGATGCACGGGGTGCTTCATCAGTCCGTTCATACCGTAGAACCGTTCGAGGCTGTGATGAACCGCGTGGAAACGCCACAACCATCCAACCTTGTGGCTGATCAAATGCACCACGGTGATGCCGAAATCGGCAACCAACACTGCGAAGACGACCTGAAGGACAAACGGAAGACCGCTCGGCCACAGCCCGTCGAACGGAATCACCGCGGCCATCAACGGGATTACCGCGACGCTGACCAAGATGAGGGATTCGTTGACAAACGCATGGACAGCGTCGCGAAACCTGTCCGGTCCCGGGGCATTCCACGAAGATTCGTAGGGAAGCGCCCGTTCGGCCGCGAAAGAGCAGACCACTGCGAAGAGAATCAATGCCACCAGTGACCATTTCGGCGCACCGGATGCCGCCAGCGCGATTGCGGCTCCGTTGATTCCCAAGAGCATGAACGGGACGTACCCGTATCTGACGATGAGGGTGAGCATGTATTCGATGGTGCACGGCGCGGGTGGTCCTCGACTTGTACGAATCGGTCGACTTTCAGTCAGCCGAACAAGCGGTGTCGCGTTACTTCGTCAGCACGGTGGCGAGTGCAGCGCTCAGATACGGAGTGATGTTCTCGACGACCCGTGTCACGATCGCAGTGGCGACGTCAGCCGGTTGCAGTGGCACCGACGGTGTCTGCGGCAGCGCCGGGGGAGCAGGCGGAGCGGGCTCGGACATCATCGGCGTGTAGGTGTTGTGCTTCGTGAAGTAGCCGAAGACCGAATCCACGAACACCTCGGGCGCATCACGCGGCTTGGGCATGTTGCAGATGCCGTCACCCTCGATGCAGACTTCCTGCACTGCGATGTCTCCGAATCCGCCGCGTGCTCCGGACATCGTCGCTCCCGGAACGACATTGGGCACTACGGTTTCGATGCCCCCGGCCGAGTTGCGAGGGTCGGCGTAGAGGACGCCTTCGACTTGCGATTGGGGAATGGATCCGTCACGTGCGATGTCACCGAGAACGTCGCCGGCAATCCGTGCTCCCTGTGAGTATCCGGTGACGACGATCTCGCTGCCCGGGCACTGAGCGTGGAAAGCGTTGACTTCGGTGCGAAGCGTCTGGGCGCCGGCGGCAACGCTCTGGTCGTACGTCTGTTCGCCGAGCGGCCAGAAGCTGGCGGGGTAGGTCACCGGCTTGGAGGCGTAGCCCTGGGCGACGTAGCGGTCGGTGACGGGTTGCGTCGTTTGTCCCGTCGGATCCCACGTTCCGCCGACCGCGAATACCGCACCGGCCGGGCACGACCCACCGTCATACGGGTCCGCTCCGGCAGGTACCGACATCACAAGAGTCACCCCCGCTGTGACTGCAACCGTGCATGCCACTGACATCGCGTATTTCCTCATCGGGCCTGTCCCCATCTATCTACGTTCTCGTTCACTGGCGAGACAACCCGCGGTCCGACGCGTTTCGTTCGGTACTGAAGAGAATGGTGATGGGGCGATAAGTCCTGGAGGTAATCCGTGCGTAAACAGGAAGTTGCCGACCGGCGCTGTTTACTACCAGCGTGTGTGGGGCGTCACGGCGTCGGTACCTGCGGCGGGTGATCCGGCTCGAGGAGGGTTCCGATCTCCTTCCCCATCGACACGGCGTTGTTGAGGTCCGCGTTGGTTGTCGGCCCGAGTGTGGCGTAGACGACGATCGTCGTCTTCGAATCGGGGTAGTAGAGCGCGAGACCGTTGTAACCGCCGTACGACGGGTTCATCACCAGCCAGCCGTCGAGGTGCCCGGTCCCGAAGGAAAAGAACTTGTCCGCCGTCATACTTCCCAAGCCCGCAGTCGTCGGCGCCATCTGCTGCTCGAAAGCCTTGTCGGAGAGTAACTCTCCCGTTCCCAGCGCGCGCACCCACTTTCCGACGTCGGCGACAGGCGCGTTCATGTTTCCGCTGTGCAGGAACGCCGTCGGATTCCAGAAAGTGGAGTCTTCGAATACTCCACGTTCATTGGTGTAACCGTGCAGGATCGGTTCGTCCATCTGCGACGTGAGTACAACGCTGCTGTGATCCATCCCGAGTGGATCGAAGACGCGCTGCTGAAGTAGTTCGCCCAGCGGTTTTCCAGTCGCTTTCTCCATGACGTCGCCGAGCAGCGTCAGGTCGCTGTGCGCGTACGCCCAACTGGTGCCGGGTTCGAACAACGGCGGGCGGGAGTTGGCAAGATCCAGGATCTCTCGAGAGGTCCAGCCCTTCATCGGGTTGTCCGTGAAGAGTTTGAGGAACTGTGGATCGGTCACGTAGTCGGAGATGCCCGACGTGCTGTTGGCCAGCATTCGCGGAGTGATGGTGTCTGCGCGCGGAAAGTTCGGTTCCCACTTCGCGATCGGTTGATCGAGGGGAAGCGTTCCCTCTTCGTCGAGTTGCAGCAGGACTGTCGAGAGCATCGGTTCCATCGGTTGGCCGACGCGCAACTGCATGTCGGTTGTCGCCGGAACTCCGACAGGGGACTCTCCGACGGCGCCGAGAGCAACTTCGTCGTCGCCTCGCCACACCCCGAACACAGCGGCACTGAGGCCCAAGTCGGCCACTTGGCGGCGGACGATGTCCGTGATCTCGGTGGATTCTCGACTGCTCGAGGTGCTGGGAGAGGCGCTGCCCGTGTTTGTTGCGGAGTCATCGTCGGAACTGCACGCAGCGGTTGCAATGGCAACGGTCAAGGCGATCGACAGAGCAGACAGCCGCACCCGAGCGCGGTGGTGGGAGGAAGTCATGCCTGCGATCCCTTCGATGTGGAAATCGAGCAACCGACGCCGAGCAATGTCCCAATTGGCCGAATTTACCGCAGTTGGAAGGAGGAGGGGTCAGATCGACCGTATAGGCGCAACTGCTGTTCCAGTGCAGTCCTCATTCGGGTGCCGCGTCCGGTTCCTCTCGCAGGTCCTGCGCTTGCTGAAGCTCGGCGTTGATGCGACGGGCTTCGGTGAGTTGGTCTTCGAGGATGATGATGCGGCAAGCAGCGTCGAGCGCCGTGCCGTTGGCTACGAGTTCGTGCGCGCGGGCTGCGATGCGCAGCTGGTAGCGGGAGTAGCGGCGATGTCCGCCCTCAGAGCGTTGTGGGGTAAGCAGTTTCGCGGCATCGAGGCTACGAAGGAAAGCTTGCCTGACACCGAGGATCTCGGCCGCATGTCCCATGCTGTACGCAGGATAGTTCTCGTCGTCGAATCTGCCGGAGGGGTCCCCCGGTGGTGTATCTGCCGGAATGGCTCGCTTCTTTCGCTGAACGGACGGGGCCCCCGGCGCGAGGAGCGCCGGGGGCCGGATGGGGTTGAACTTACTTACATAACTGCATTCTTTCGAACTTCCGGACTCGCACAAGACATCCGGTAGCCGCTTTGAAGGGGGGTGCCGGGTCCGACTACACACTCACACACGAATTCGGCCCCGGCACGTCCCTGCCCTGCGGTACTGCTTGCGGGTAGTTCATCTCTCCCGCATCTCTTGACTCGTTCCTTGCTACGAGAAAAAAGATACAACAGCCTCGCGAGAATGTCTACCCTGACCGCTGTAGATATTTTGTTGCGAACATTCTAGGTGTTGATATTCAGGAACGGCCTGGTCACCGGGGGTGAGAGCGCTCAATGTGAGTCATAGGAGATGGATCTGGGACAATGCTCCGATGCGAAATACCCCGAAGTCCGAGTCGTTGTTGCGCGCCCGCGCGGAGAGGGAAGAGCGCACCGGCTCCTCCGAGCATCCAGCTGATGGCGCGCCGAACCCCGGAGAGGACTCGTCGTCGTCCGAGCCGGGGGCACGCAGCGACAGCGCCACGATTCGGTCGGCTCGGTCCGAGCTCTCAACTCACGCCAGGGCAGTGGAAAGTATGCACGAGGCGATCCATCCTGATCGCGATTGAGGCAGCTGCCTCGTCGGGATGCGGGGGACTCCTTCATCCCGCTCACTGCAACGCACGACGGCCGCCGCACTCCCGAAAGTAAGGGGAGTGGCGACGACCGTCGAGTTGTCAGAGTGTGCGCTCAGTACTTGAACCTCAAGGCAGCAACTGGTCCAGGAAGGTGTTGCTGAAGACCTTGTGCGGATCCAACGCGTTGAATGCGGCGTTGGCGGTGTCCCAGTTGTCGCTCGATGGGACGCCGTCGCGGTAGGTCTGGGGGAGGCCCTGGGTGATGATCGGGGTGTCGGTGTACGGCTTGTCGGGGCCGAACGCCCAGCCCTTGGACCACTCGGGGCGGAAGGTGGCGTCGTTGTTGTTGTAGTGATTACGCATCCACTGTTCCATTTCGCGGTAGAACGCGAACATGCCGGGGGTTCCGGGGACGCCGAGGACGTTGAGCCAGATGGCGGTGTCCCATTCCGGATGGTCGGGGCGCGGGCGCATGGCCGAGATGGTGGGGGCGCCTGCCGAGTCGACCTCGACATCCGACGGTTGATCGAGGCCGCAGCAACGGATTTCGACGGGGCCGTTGAGGGGGAACTGTCCGATAGAGCGGTAGTACTCCATGCGACCGTTGAACCACTGGGTGAAGTCGTGGATGACCTGGCCGATGTTGGCGCGCGAGGTGATGACGGCTCCGCCGCCCTCGGTCAGGCGCAGGGTGGTGGCCCGGATGTAGAACTGGACGTCCTTGGACCATCCCCACAGGTCGTTGGAGAACGTCGCGGCGAGTCCGGCAACGGTGGTGGCGTACATGATCTGCCCGAATGCCGGTGCGATGCCCGGGTTTCCGGAGTTGATCTGGCCGATCATGTCGGTGACCGGCTCCGGGAGGTTGTCGGAGAAGATGTAGTTGTACGGTCCGGTCACCTCACGCGAGAACGGCGGCTTGGTGGGTGCAAGTGACCACACCTTCATCCACGGGCGTTCGGTGAAGGGGTACCAGATTGCTTCTGCGCGACCGTTTTCGCGGACGAACTTCTCGAAGGTGCGTCCGGACGCTCCGCGGGCGCCGAAGAGTTCCTGCCAACCGATGTCGGTGTGGCTGACGCAGCGCATGCGGTAGTTGGGGGCGGCCTGCAAGGTGACGGAGGTGAGGAAGGTGCGTCCGAGGTGAGTCAGCAGCGGCTTGATCGCCGCGTCGCTACGTGCATACGTCTTCAGTGCGTACTCGCTGCCGTTCCAGACCACTGCGGTCAGGGACGTGACGAGGTTGGAGAGTGAGCCGAAAGTCTGTCCGGGAACGTGTGCTTCGCCTTCGGCGGGAAGAGCTGCGCCGTGAGCGTCGACGGCGAGGCAGCCGGCAATGGTCAACACACCCGGCGCCGGCAGGTTCGCGAACCCGAGGCCCTGTGCCTGCAGTGCGGTGGTGATGGCGTCGAGGGTCGCGCCGGGTCCTGCGGTGACGGTGGCTGGGCTGCCACCGGCGTTGACGGAGACGCCGGTGAGGTGGACCGTGGTGTCGGCGAGGATGACCTTGTCGACCGGCGCACCGTTGACGATGGTCAGCGGCGTCCAGCCGTGCATGGCACCGCGGGGACGAATGGTGTAGCCGTTGGCATGGCCCCAGTTCGCGAGGCGGACTACGTCTTCGGGCGTCTTGGGCGAACAGGTCCAGATCGCGTCGAGCATGATCTCTTTGGACCAGTTCTGATATGCCTGCTGGTACAGCGCGATGCCTTCGGGGAAGGCAGGCGGCGGCGTGAGGGTGGAGACAGGACCACCCGCGGAGCCGGAGGAGCCGGCGGGGACGGCATAGGCCGGCGTCCAGCCGGCGAATGCGGTCGCTGCCACGGCGCCGGCTCCAGCGGCCATGAAACCTCGTCGGGACAGTCGGAACTTTTCGTCTTGTGCCGTCATCTTCGGGCTACTCCATCGGGTTCGAGAACTACGGTGAGTTCTAACAGGTGGGTATCAGACAGGTTGGTATCAGACAAGAGTGAGAACTACGTCAGCCAGGGCAGGAGCTTCGCGCTCCAGTACAGAAGCTGAGATCAGGAGTCGCCCATTGTCTTTCCAGATCTGGATACTCAAGTTCTCGCCGGGAAATACGACCCCGGCAAAGCGGGCCCGAAATCCGGCTACCCGACTGCTGTCGCCGTCGAGCATGGTATCCACTGCGGTCTTGCAGACCATTCCGTAAGTACACAGTCCATGCAGGATAGGCGCTGGAAAGCCTGCCGCGGAGGCGAATTGCGGATCCGAGTGCAACGGATTCCGATCACCACACATCCGGTACAGCAAAGCCTGCTGTGGAAGCACAGGCGTCACCACTGTCTCATCTGCTTCGCGATCCGGAAGCGTAATCGACTCCGACGGACCACGTTCACCCCCGAAACCACCCTCGCCGCGGGCGAAAATGGACGAGCGAGCTGTCCACAGCGGGTTGCCCTCGGCGTCGACCGTGACGGATTCCTGCACGATCACCGCGGCCTTGCCCTTGTCCCAGATCTCGGCGATTCGAGTTGTGGTGCGGCCACTTCCACTTGCCGGGATCGGCTGATGGACAGTGACTTCCTGGCTCCCGTGGACTACCTTCGCCAGATCGATTTCGACGCCGGGGAACGACACCTTCGGTGCTTCGGTGGCGTGGAAGTTGGCGGCGACGGTGGCAAAGGTGGGTAGTACCTGAGGCTTTTCGTCGTCGAGGTATCGAAGCTCGGTCGGATCAAGCGGACGAGCACCTGCCCCCAGGGCCAAGTGGTAGTGCTGCACGTCCGACGGGGTCCACGAGAACTCTTGTGGCGCAAGCTCGGCGCCGAGTGCGATCTTCGGATCAATTGGCATGGTCGACCGCCGTCTTTTCAGCTGCAGGTGCTTCGGTTGTCTCGGCCTTCTTCGCACGCTCGACGATGTCGAGTACGGCCAGGTAACCGAAAGTCATTGCGGGACCGATGGTCGCGCCTGGTCCGGCGTAGGTGTGGCCCATGACCGGAGCGCTTGCGTTGCCAGCCGCGTAGAGGCCGTCGATGACGCTTCCGTCTTCGCGTAGTGCTCGGCCGTTGACGTCGGTGCAGATTCCGCCCTTGGTGCCGAGGTCACCCGGAACCATCTTGATGGCGTAGAACGGAGCCTTGCTGATTTCGGCGAGGCTGGGGTTCTTCAGTCGGGGATCGCCGTAGTACGCGTCGTAACCACTGTCACCGCGTCCGAAGTCCTCGTCCTTGCCGTTGCGCGCGAAGCCGTTGAACCGATCGACGGTTTCGGTCAGCGATGCGACGGGAAGCCCTGTCTTCTCGGCCAATTCGGCGATGGTTCCCGCCTTGACCACGATGCCGGCCTTGAGCCAGCGGCCGGGGAAGGGAGAGCGGGGAGTGATACCGGCAAACGTGTAGCGGTTGCGGTAGCGCTGATCGAGAATCATCCACGTCGGGATGTTCTCGCCGGGGCCCTCGCCCTGACCGTACTCACCGCCGTACATCGCATGGGTTGCCTCGACGTACGGAGCCGCCTCGTTGCCGAAGCGCTTGCCCGACATGTTGACCATCATGCAGCCCGGGAGGGTGCGCTCGGAGAGAGCGAACCACGGTCCGCCGGTCAGCGGAATGGACGGGCCCCACCAGGCGTCGTCCATGAAATCGACTGCAGCGCCCACTTCTTGGCCTGCGCGGATACCGTCGCCGGTGTTTGCCTTCGCGCCGACGGTCCATTCGGTGCCGATAGGTGCGCGCTGGTACTTCTCACGCATTTCCTTGTTGTGCTCGAATCCGCCGGATCCCAACACGACTCCGTGGCGAGCGCGGATGACCTGCTCCTCGCCGTCGACGATGACGTTGACGCCGCGAACTGCGCCGTCTTCGGTGTACAGGGAGGTCAGCGGGGTGTTCAGCAGGATGGGTACTCCGGCGGACTGAAGTCCGAGTCGAATACCGGCGACCAGTGCCTGGCCGCGAACCAGCAGATCCTTCTTGGTGGCCTTCGCTGCGAGGAATCGCATGCCGACCTTCATGGCGCGCAGGGGTCCGCGAGGATTGCGCATCAGCAGGTTGAGCCACTTGTAGTCGGCCTGGGTGATGACGAAGTTCTTGGGGGCCTTGACGTAGTCGGGCTCGAGGTTCTTGCGGTCGGCGCCCAACTTGTTGCCGTCGAACGGGGTGGGCTCGACACTGCGGCCACCGAGGCGTCCGCCGGGTGCTTCCGGGTAGTAGTCGGAGTAGCCGGGAACCCACTGCAGCTCGAGCGGGCTGTTCTTCAACACGAACGAGAGCATCTCGGGACCGCGCTCGAGATAGGTGTCGATGCGTTCGGGAGCGACAACGTCGCCGATGATGCTGTGCAGGTAGGAACGTGCGGCCTCCGGTGTATCGGTGACACCGTCCGCTTGAAGTGCCTCGTTGTTGGGGATCCAGACCCCACCACCGGAACGGGCGGTCGATCCGCCGTAGTGGGCGGCTTTCTCCACGATGACCACACTCAAGCCCTGGTGGGCTGCGGTCAAGGCCGCTGTCATACCTGCGGCACCACTGCCGACGACGACGATGTCGTATTCCTGCTTGCTCATGTAGAACACGTTATAGAATGATGGGGGTGTCAGTCCATGCTTTCTGCCAGGAAGTATTTCCGGACGTTGTCATTGATAACGAAACACGTTGCAGTGAGATTGAGGATGGTGCGGTGTGACCTGGGATACTTCGGTTGACGTCCTTGTGGTCGGGTTCGGTGTGGCGGGCGCCAGTGCGGCGCTCGAAGCGGTAGCGGCCGGTTCGTCGGTTTTGGCGATCGACCGAGCGCTCGGCGGTGGGGCCAGCACGATTTCCGGAGGAATCTACTACGCCGGCGGCGGCACCGTGATTCAAAAGGAAGCCGGTGTCGAGGACAGTCCCGAAGCCATGCTCGCCTACCTGAACCGCGAGGTCGGTGACGCGGTGACGCCGCAGACTCTGCGCCGGTTCGTCGACGAGAGCCCGGCGTCGATCGACTGGCTGCGCAGTCACGGCGTGCCGTTCGAGGCCTCACTCTGTCCGTACAAGACGTCGTACCCGAGCAACAAGCACTACCTCTACTTCTCGGGTAGCGAATCGGCCGGCGGGTTCCGTGACATCGCAAAACCTGCTCCGCGTGGTCATCGCGCCAAGGGGCGTGGCACGTCGGGAAAGATGCTGTACGGCCCGCTCGCGAAGTCCGCGGAGGCGAAGGGCGTCCAGTTGCTCGGCCAGACGCGAGCGGACCGGCTGATCATCGAGGACGGCCGGGTGATCGGCGTCGAAGCACTGACGCTGCGTGACGCACCTGCCGGAGTTCGTCGCCGTCACGCGACGCTCGGGTCCCTGTCCTCCAAGCCCGGCGTCTACGCACCGCAGTTGCGCACGATTCTCGACGCACTCATCGCGAAGATCGAGAAGAAGCACGCCAAGCGGATTCGCATCCAGGCACGCGGCGGCGTGATCCTGAGCGCCGGCGGCTTCGTGTCCAATCGCGAGATGATGCGCACCCATGCCCCCGCCTACAAGGGCGGTATCCCGCTCGGCACGTCCGGGGACGACGGCAAAGGCATCAACCTCGGTATCGAAGCCGGGGGAGCCACCGACAAGCTCGGCAATGTGTCCGCCTGGCGATTCATCGTCCCGCCGAGTGCTTTTCTCGGTTCCATTTTGGTGGGTGAATCCGGTGCGCGAATCGTCGACGAGTCCCGTTACGGTGCCGCTCTCGGTCAGGCGATGGCGGAGAAGAGCAGCGGAATCGGTTGGCTGCTGGCAGATTCCGAACTCGTTCGCGAAGCGAAATCGCAGATAGGTGACCAGTCGATGTGGTTCCAGCGGGTGCAGACCACCGGAATGATGCGTACTGCAGTGCGTGGCAACACCATTGCCGAGGTCGCCCGCAAAGCGGGGATAGACGTCGCCGGCCTTCAAGCCACCGTCGACGCGCACAATTCCGCTGCCGCTGCCGGACAACCTGATCCGATGGGCAAACCGTCGGACTTCGTCAGGCCGATACTGTCTGCGCCGTTCACGATGTACGACGTCTCGATCAAGCCCAACATGATGAATCCGTGCCCGATGCTCACGCTCGGTGGATTGGTGGTCGACGAATCGTCCGGCATGGTGAAAAACGAGGCCGGGGAGGGTATCCCTGGTCTGTATGCCGCCGGCCGTACCGCGGTCGGTATCTGTTCCAACTCGTATGTGAGCGGCTTGTCGCTCGCCGACTGCGTATTCTCCGGACGACGAGCCGGTCAGCACGCAGCCGCATTCTCCACAGTCGGAAAGGCCTGAACGATGCTCTCGACGCAGATCCGCGGCGAACTTGCCGACCATCTTGATTCGGCGGAACGGGATCGCGCTCCGATCAGCCCGCTGATCGCCACGTATCCGGACATCGACGTCGTCGACGCCTACGAGATCCAGCTCATCAACATCAGGCGTCGTGTTGCCGGTGGCGCAAAGGTGGTCGGACACAAGGTCGGACTCTCGTCACTGGCGATGCAGCAGATGATGGGCGTCGACGAGCCAGATTACGGTCACCTGCTCGCCGAGATGGAAGAGTTCGAGAACCGTCCGGTCGACACGTCGCGCTTCTGCTTCCCGCGCGTCGAGGTGGAGGTCGCCTTCATTCTGGGAGCAGATCTGCCGGGCGCCGGGTGCACCGAACAAGACGTCATCGACGCCACTGTCGCCTATGCGCCGTCCATCGAGTTGATCGACAGCCGGATCAAGGACTGGAAGATCGGTCTCTCGGACACCATCGCGGACAACGCGTCCTCCGCCGGGTTCATTCTCGGCAAGGAACGAGTTCGCCCGTCGGACATCGACATCAAGGCGATCGACGCGGTGCTGACCTGCAACGGCGAGCGGATTGCGGAGGGGCGCAGCGATGCGGTTCTCGGTAACCCGGTCACCGCTGTCGCGTGGTTGGCGCAGAAGGTCGACACGTTCGGAGTTCGGCTCAAGGCCGGCGACATCGTTCTGCCGGGTTCGTGCACGCGAGCGATCGACGCTCATCCAGGCGACAACTTCCGAGCCGAGTTCAGCGGCCTCGGTTCCGTCTCTCTTCAGTTCACGTAGGAGTAGTCATGACCAAGGCAAGTGTGGCGATCGTCGGATCGGGGAACATCAGTACCGATCTGTTGTACAAACTGCAGCGTTCCGAGTGGCTCGAACCGCGATGGATGATCGGAATCGATCCCGAGAGTGAAGGATTGGCGCGCGCCCGCAAGATGGGACTCGAGACCTCCGCCGAGGGCGTCGACTGGTTGCTCAGCCAGGCGGAGAAACCGGACCTGGTCTTCGAGGCGACGTCGGCATACGTGCACCGCGAGGCAGCACCACGCTACGAGGCCGCCGGTATCCGTGCCGTCGACCTGACTCCGGCCGCGGTCGGCCCGGCTGTGGTTCCGCCCGCGAACCTGCGTGAGCACCTGGACGCACCCAACGTCAACATGATCACCTGCGGTGGGCAGGCAACCATTCCGATCGTCTACGCGGTATCACGTGTCGTCGACGTGGCGTACGCCGAGATCGTCGCCTCCGTTGCATCGTTGTCCGCCGGCCCGGGAACTCGCGCGAACATCGATGAGTTCACCAAGACCACCAGCCGCGGTATCGAGACCATCGGCGGCGCACAACGCGGCAAGGCGATCATCATCCTCAACCCCGCGGACCCGCCGATGATCATGCGCGACACAATCTTCTGCGCTATCCCCGAAGACGCCGATCAGGCCGCGATCACCGACTCCATTCACCGCGTCGTCAAGGACATCCAGCAGTACGTGCCCGGCTACCGGTTGCTCAACGAACCGCAGTTCGACGAACCGAGCGTCGTTTCCGGTGGCTATGCAACGGTCACCACGTTCGTCGAGGTCGAAGGCGCAGGCGATTTCCTGCCGCCGTACGCGGGCAACCTCGACATCATGACGGCAGCAGCCACCAAGGTGGGCGAGGAAATCGCCCAGAAGCTTCTGAGTGTGAAGGCATGAGCGACATGATTCATTTCGATTCGAGCTGGGACATCCGCGTCACCGACACATCGCTGCGCGACGGCTCCCACCACAAGCGTCATCAGTTCACCGTCGACGAAGTACGAGCCATCGTCGGTGCCCTCGACGGAGCCGGAGTGCCGGTCATCGAGGTCACTCACGGCGACGGCCTCGGCGGGTCCTCCTTCAATTACGGCTTCTCGAAGACTCCCGAGCAGGAACTGATCAAAGCTGCAGTCGAGACGGCGACCAACGCGAAGATCGCCTTCCTGATGCTGCCCGGATTGGGCATCAAGGACGACATCGTCATCGCACAGGACAACGGTGCGTCCATCTGCCGCATCGCAACTCACTGCACCGAGGCAGACGTATCCATCCAGCACTTCGGCCTCGCGCGTGAGCGTGGACTCGAAACAGTCGGATTCCTCATGATGGCTCACTCGATTCCGCCGGAGAAGCTGGCCAAGCAGGCTCGCATCATGGCCGACGCGGGTTGCCAGTGTGTGTACGTGGTCGACTCCGCCGGCGCACTTGTGCTCGAGCAGGTATCCGATCGCGTCGAGGCGCTGGTTCAGGAACTCGGCAACGACGCTCAGGTCGGCTTCCACGGACATGAGAACCTGGGCCTGGGCGTCGCCAATTCCATTGCGGCAGTTCGTGCGGGAGCCAAGCAGATCGACGGTAGTACCCGTCGGTTCGGTGCCGGCGCCGGCAACGCCCCGGTCGAGGCGTTTGTCGGTGTCTGCGACAAGATCGGAGTCAAGACCGGTATCGACTTCTTCGCGATCGCCGATGCAGCCGAAGACGTTGTGCGCCCGGCAATGCCGCAGGAGTGCCTGCTCGATCGTCAGGCACTGATGATGGGCTACGCCGGCGTGTACTCGAGCTTCCTCAAGCATGCCGAGCGTCAGGCCGAGCGGTACGGAGTGTCGTCCGCGGAACTGTTGGTGCGCGCAGGTAAGCGCAAGTTGGTCGGCGGACAGGAAGATCAGTTGATCGACATTGCGCTGGAACTCCAGCGCGAAGCAGCGGCTTCCTAGCCCATGGCAGACGTACTGGCCGGAAAAGTGGCCTTGGTAACCGGCGCGTCCTCAGGGTTGGGGCGCGCCGTCACCGAGATTCTCCACCGCAGGGGCGCACAGGTTTTCGGTATCGCCCGCGACAAGGAAAAGCTGCGACAGTCGATGGTCGAGGTGGTTGGCGCGGATGGAGAGCGTCGTTTCGCGGCGACGGACGTCTCGGATTCCGCTCAGTGTGATGCGGCCGTGCAAGCGTGTGTCGACGAACTCGGTGGTATCGACATCCTCGTCAACGTGGCGGGATCGCACTCGCTTCGTCATACGGCGGATATTGCGGATTCCGAATGGGCACATGACCTTGCGGTCAATCTGAACGGACCGTTCTTCCTTTCCCGAGCAGCGCTGCCGCACTTGCTGGAACGGGGCGGCAACATCGTCAACGTCTCCTCGATCGCGGGGCTGGAAGGGCAGGCGTACTCGGCTGGATACTGCGCTGCCAAGCACGGACTCATCGGACTGACCCGAGCGATGGCGATGGAGTTCACCGGAAAGTCTCTGCGTGTCAACGCAATCTGCCCCGGCGGCATGATGACTCCTCAAGTCACCGGATTCACCTTCCCCGACGGAGTCGACTTCGACCTCGTCATGAAGGTTGCCTCGCCGCGTGGCTTGATGGAAGCCGAGGACGTTGCGAAGATGGTGGCTTTCGTTGCCTCCGACGACGCCTCGGCGATACACGGGGCCGTCTACTCGGTGGACAACGGAAAAATGGCATGACCCCGTTGGTCTCGGGACCGATCTTCCAAATCTGCTGGGTGGTCGAGGACATCGAGGCCGCCGAACAGGAGTTCACTCGGCAGTGGGGAGTGGAGCGATGGCTACGTATGCCAGACATCGCCTTTGGTCCCGAGACCACAACGTATCGAGGTGAGCCCGCGGACTATGTCGTTCACGTGTCGATCGGATATGCGGGCAGCCAACAGCTCGAGTTGATCCAACCAGTGTCCGACGCAACCTGTACACGGAGTTCCTGGAGACTCACGGCGTCGGAGTTCATCACATGGCTTGGGTTCCTGACGATTACGAGGCGACGTTGCTCGAGGCCGAGCGTCGCGGAATGTCGGTGGTGCAACAAGGTCGGGTAGAGGGCGCCGGCATGGAGTTCTCCTACCTCGATGCCGGGCCGTTGGGTGGATACGTCGAGTTGATGAAGCTCTCGCCCGAGATTCGGTTGATGTTCGCTTCGCTCATTCCTGATTGACGGCAAACACTTTCGTGAAGTAATCGGAAACGTTCTCCGGGTGACCACGGAATCCGAGGTAGCCGTCGGGGCGAATGACCAGCGCCGCCGTACCTTCGACCCCATACGCGGCGCACAGTTGCGAGGCGTTGTCCTCGATGATCGGCACCAGCGAGTCGACGGTCACGGTTCCCGGTGGCACTATCGCGTAGACGTCCAGCAAGCCGTGCGCTGATCGAATTGCGGCGTCGGCGACCTTCTCCAAGCTGTTGATGCTCTCCGCGGATCCGTCCGAAGTCAGCAGTAACGTGTGGTCGAATCCGGACAGCAAGTCGAACAACCGAATTGGATACTGCACACCGTCTCGGCGCATTCCGCGTGCATCGGGTGCACGCTCGCCCGGTTGAACGTGTGGACTCGAAGAATTACGCCCGGTGTTCAGCGGACTCTCCGAGTAGTCGATCAACAATTGAGCCTGGCGCCGCATTGCCGTGTCGATGGAGGACTCTCCCGAACCGATTCCTTCTCGAGCATTTCGGACCGTCATCCCGACGACTTCTTCACCGACCGGCCGCCTTTCGGCGTCGTAGGTCTCGAGAAGATCCGCTTTCGCAACACCTTTGACGGCGAGCGCTATCTTCCACGCAAGATTGTGGGCGTCCTGGATCCCGGTGTTCATGCCCTGCGCGCCAGTCGGGGGATGGATGTGCGCGGCGTCGCCGGCGACAAAAACCCGTCCGCGGCTGTAAGCGTCGACGATGCGGTGGCTGATGCGGAAGACCGAGGACCATCGCAGCATCGAGGCGGTTGTCGGTTCTGGGGACAGTCTGTCGAGCACGGCCTGGATGTGATGGAGTTCAGGTGTCTTGCCGGTTGAAAAACCGTGTTGTACAGCGGCTTTGTTCGACGATTCGTCCGGCATCAACTCGTCCGGAACGAGCATCGACATGCGGTACCGCTTGTGTCCGGGAAGTGGGATGCAGACGAGTAGATCGTCGGTGGTTCCGTCGTCGCTGGTGTGGTTGGCGCGGACGGAGTAGCCGCTGGGTATCGACCAGTCGACTTCGACGTCGCCGAGCATGTAGCTCTCGGCAAACGCGCCGCCCTCGAAGCTCAGGCCCAGCCCTTTGCGGACCACGCTGTGCGCGCCGTCGGAACCCACCAGGTACCGGGCTGTCACAGTGCTGCCGTCGCTGAGGGTGCAGGTGACGGCGTCGTCGGATTGTTCGAATGCAGTGAGGCCGACTCCGCGTTCGACGGTTGTTCCCAACTCGGTGAGGCGCTCGGTGAGGATGCGCTCCGTCGAGTACTGAGGCAGACAGAGAAACCAGTAAGGAACGTCGTCGGGGAGGGTGAGGTCGACGCGGCCGACCTCGACGCCGTTCGTGTACATGATCTGACCGCGCATCAATGTCGAGGCGTCGAGTGCCTGGCGGAGCACCCCCATGTTCTCGAAGAGTTCGAGAGTGCGTGGCTGAATCCCGACGGCTTTCGCGTATTGCCGCGGTTCGTCGAGGGGGTCGACTATTCGACAGGAGATACCGCGTCTGCGCAGCTCGATCGCGGTGGTCAATCCGATCGGGCCGGCGCCCGCTACCAATACGTCGGTATCCATGAGGACCCACTCACGTCGGGGACAGTCGGTCATTTCAGTATGGGTACGCGAACTTTTGTTTTGGGGAAATTCGCGCAGATCGGGCATTTTGGGGCTTTCCGCACGGGTTGCAGACGTTGAGGTCGTGGGAAGATCGCGACGTGAAGGCAGGCGAGTTGCATCATGAGCCGCCGGGGTACCGGTGCCCGTTCTGTCGCTTCGCGCTGGGCGAGTTCGACGAGCACAACTCGTCGACCGACCTGGTTGCTCGAACCGACCACGCAATCGCTCGGATTTCCCCGAAGTGGTGGCCGGGCAACCCCGGCCACGTACTTGTGTCGCCGATCGAGCACTTCGAGAATCTCTACACTTTGCCCACGAGCGTCGGGCACTCGGTTTTCGACCTGGTTCAGGCCGTGGCTGTTGCAATTCGTGAAGCCTACGGCTGCGACGGCGTCTCGACCCGGCAGCACAACGAACCGGCGGGCAACCAGGACGTCTGGCACCACCACGTCCACGTATTTCCGCGATACGAGGACGACCACCTGTATTCCCGGCATGGCGAGGCGGCCTACGTTCCGCCTGAGGCGCGAGCGCCTTTCGGCGCACTTTTGCGCCCTCGATTCCTTGAACGCTGATCTGCCGCCACATCCAAGTGATGTACAAATCTGCGTGTTTGTAAAACTTTTACCTCAAAAATCGTTGACAAAACGCTATCATTTGTCCACTCTCTATACATAGATGTTGTTCGTGTCGCGGATTACCGCGCAGGACGCACTCACTGATCCGAACGAGAACTGGAGAATTCGATGGCGGCGTTGGTGTACACCGAGCCAGATGGTCGGCTCGCAACTTGGAGAGACCGGAAACGCTACTTGTGGCTGCTGGCGCTGATTCCGTCATCGGCAACTTTCATCGCCGTGGGGCTTGTTACCGCCACCGGATGGAATGTCTTCTGGTGGACCGGCCCACTGATCGCGTTTGCTCTCATTCCCGTCATCGACATCCTGGCGGGTGAGGACGGGAAGAATCCGCCCGACGAGGTGATCGACGAACTCGAGAACGACCGCTTCTACCGGTGGTGCACCTACGCCTATCTGCCGCTGCAGTACACGGCCTTCTTCCTGTCCTGCTACATCTGGGCGCGTTGGGATTTGAGCGTTCTCTCCAATATCGGACTCGCAGTGACGATCGGTGTGACGGCCGGAATCGGCATCAACACAGCCCATGAACTCGGGCACAAGAAGGAGAGCGTCGAGCGCTGGTTGTCCAAAATCGTTCTCGCACAGAGTGCTTACGGTCACTTCTACCTCGAGCACAACCGTGGCCACCATGTGCGAGTGTCGACTCCGGAAGATCCGGCGACCTCGCGCTTCGGTGAGACCCTCTACGGTTTCTGGCCGCGCAGCGTCGGCGGGGGATTGAAGTCGGCGTGGCATCTCGAGAAGACCCGCTTCGAGCGTTTGGGCACCACGCACTGGAGCATCAAGAACGACGTGCTCAACGCCTGGCTCATGTCGGTTGTTCTGTTCGGTGTCGCGCTTGCAGTGTTCGGGATCGGCATCGCGCCGTACCTCGTGATCCAGGCGTTCATCGGGTTTTCGCTGCTCGAAGCGATCAACTACCTCGAGCACTACGGACTCCTACGTCAGAAAACCGCAAGCGGACGGTACGAGCGATGCACGCCGGCGCACAGCTGGAACAGTGATCGCATCTGCACCAACGTCTTCCTTTATCACTTGCAGCGGCACAGCGATCATCATGCGAATCCGACACGGCGCTACCAAGCGCTTCGCAGTATGGAAGAGGCCCCTCAGCTCCCGAGCGGCTACGCCAGCATGATCATGCTCGCAACAGTCCCGCCCCTGTGGCGCAAGGTGATGGACCACCGCGTTCTCGAGCACTACCGAGGTGACATCACCCAGGTCAACATCGCGCCGAAGAAGCGGGCCAAGATCCTCGCAGCCTACGGGGTGAACGCATGAACGCCTACATCTGCCCGATCTGCGACTACACGTACACCGAATCGACAGGCGCTGCGCGAGAAGGCTTTCCGCCCGGCACGCCGTGGTCGAGTATTCCGGACGACTGGTGCTGCCCCGACTGCGGCGTCCGCGAGAAGGTCGACTTCACCCTCGTCACGCAATCCTGATCGAAATACCCACCGGTGAAAGGAAAACCGATGTCCGAGACTGCCACTGCTTACAAATTGTTCCGCTGCCTCCAGTGCGGGTTCGAATACGACGAAGCGATCGGCTGGCCCGACGACGGTATCGAGCCGGGTACTCGCTGGGACGAGATTCCCGAAGACTGGTCCTGCCCTGATTGTGGTGCCGCCAAAGTCGATTTCGAAATGGTGGAGGTGGACCGCTGATGACAGCGGTCAGCGAGCCCGACACACGCACCGTCGTGATCGTGGGCACGGGCATCGCCGGTTCCGGTGCCGCGCAGGCCCTGCGCAAGGAAGGGTTCGGCGGCAGCATCATCCTTATCGGAAGCGAACCTGAGGAGCCGTACCGCCGCCCAGCGCTGTCGAAGGAGCTACTGTCCGGGAAAGCGTCGTTCGATCGGGTTCGGTTGCGGCCGTCGACTTTCTGGAACGAGCAGGGTATCGATCTTCGGATCGGCGCAACTGTCACGAGTATCGACACAGATTCCCGCACAGTACTTTTAGCCGACGGTGACAGCATCGACTACGACGTTCTGATTCTTGCCACGGGTGGACGGTCCCGACGGTTGGCCGCGGAAGATTCCGAGCGCGTTCACTATCTTCGGGATATCGCAGACATGCGACGCTTGCAATCCCAGCTGATCGAAGGATCCTCGCTATTGGTGGTCGGCGGTGGCTTGATCGGATCGGAGGTGGCGTCAACGGCACGCGACTTGGGTTGCAGTGTGCAGGTTCTCGAAGCGCAACCGGTGCCCCTGTCCAGGCTGCTTCCACCGTCGATAGCGGAGAAGATCGCCGCGCTGCACGTCTCGGCGGGCGTCGCCTTGCAGACGGGGGTCGACCTCGAGACGCTCACGACGGGTGCCGACGGCGTCACCGCACGTGCGCGTGACGGACGCGAGTGGACAGCGGAGTTGGCCGTCGTCGCAATCGGATCCTTGCCCGATACCGATGTGGCTGCTGCTGCGGGTATTGCGGTGGACAACGGGATTTCGGTAGACCGATACCTCCGGACCTCCGTCGACAATGTGTACGCGATCGGCGATGTGGCCAACGTGCCCAACGGTTTTCTCGGCGGCATGCACCGTGGTGAGCACTGGAACACTGCGCAGGACCACGCAGTTGCAGTTGCCAAGACCATCGTCGGGAAGGAAGAACCCTTCGAATCCGTCCCTTGGAGTTGGTCGAACCAATTCGGCCGCAACATTCAAGTAGCGGGTTGGCCAGGCGCGGACGACACCGTGATTGTTCGAGGAGACTTGGACTCCTATGACTTCACTGCGATCTGCATGCGCGACGGAAATATCGTCGGTGCTGTGAGCGTGGGCCGGCCGAAGGACATTCGTGCCGTCCGAACCCTTATCGAACGCTCCCCGGACATCAGCGCCGACGTACTCGCCGATACAAACAGGGATCTGACCGAACTTGCGGCGGGTCTTGTCGCCTCACCGGTGCTCTGAGTGCACTCGTGACTTCTGTGGCTTGCGTGTCCACCGTTTTGACACCGAGCACGGGCGATGGAAATCTTCCCGATATGTCCACCGCTCGTGCCCGTGTCCCGTACCACGAGGCAGCTCGTCAACTCCTCCGTGCGTCAGCGCTCGACGCCACACGCGAACTCTTGACCGAGAAATCGTGGAACGACATCACGATGGCGCATATCGCGGAAGCTGCGGGTATGAGCCGGCAGACGTTGTACAAGGAGTTCACGTCTCGCCAGGGATTGGCGTCCGGATACCTCATCCGGTTTGTCGACGAGTTTCTCGAAGAAGTGGAACGCGAAGTAACGCTGCATCATTCGGATCCGCGTGGCGCGGTCTCGGCTGCATTTCGTGCCTTCTTCGACGCCGGTGCCCGGGATCCGATGGTGGTCAGCATTGTCGGTCCCCGGCCGCAGCACGACCTGCTGAGCTTGGTCACCACTGACGGGACTCCGCTGCTCGAACATGCGAGCGCGAGGTTGGCCGAGATCTTCATGACCAGTTGGGCGAACGTCGACCGCATCCATGCCGAGATGTTCGGCAGCACGATAGTGCGTCTGGCGATCAGTCACGTGACGTTGTCTTTCGGTACCCCCGATCAGATCGCCGAGAACCTGGGGGAGATGTTCGGGCCGTTCCTCGATCAGGTCATCGGTTCGGGCACAGTCGAACCGAACTGAGCCGACAGGATCGATACGGTTTCCGGGCTAGGACGGAAGTTCGATCGAGCGTGATCGCCGTAGTTCTTTGGTGGGAAATATCGTCGTTATGTGTGAATCCGCGTCTCACTTCTCGGTAGCGTGCCGGGCGTAGATCGAGGTGCGATCCGCAGGGGGTGGCTCTCGTGAATTTCCGTCAACGGTGGAGGAATTCGAAGATGAAGAGCCGCAACAAATCTCGAGTGATGTCGACAGTCGCGCTAGTTGCAACATTTGTCATGGCCGGTGCAGGTGTGGCAATTGCCGACGAATCATCGTCAGGGTCTTCCGGCAGCGGATCGCTCGGTTCCTCCGGTGCGGCAGCGGTTGATCCGTTGACCTTCGACGGTTGGGGCACGTGCCCGATCGAGGATCTCGAGGTGACGACGTGCGCCAGCGTCGTAGTTCGCGGAGGGACCATGAAATTGGGCGCACTTTCGGTGCCGATCCCGGACGGAAGCCTCAAGGTTGCGGGCGGAGTGAAATACGCGACCCAGCCGGACAACAGTTTCATCGAGACGTTCGTCGCCAAGCAGGACGGGTCCAACGGGGTCTATTCCAATCCGATTTCGGTACCGGGAGGTGCTCTCGGGATCGATACTCCGCTGGGACTGACTCAGATCAGCGCGACGGTGGAATCGGTGGGAGTGCCGGATCTGAAGGTTCTCGAGCAGGAACTCACCATGCCTGTTCGATTGAAACTGTCTAATCCCTTGCTCGGTGACGATTGCTACATCGGTTCGGTTTCGAATCCGATCAACCTTCACCTGACCACAACCGGAAACCCTCCGTCGGAACCTATCGGTGAGTTCCCCGGTGCAGTGTTCCCGGCAGTCCCACATTCGGATGCGGTGTTTGCGGCGCCGGGAGCCAGCGGGTGTGGACCGCTGGGTGCGCTCAACTGGGCCGTGAATCTACGCGGGGGAGTGCCGGCGGCCAGCGGAAAGAACTCTCTCACCACGTCGAGCGACGTCTACGCGGTGGCTGCACGAAAGGTGCGACCGCCTGCCTGACGGACGCGCGGGCGCTGGAACGTAAAACGAGGGCCGACCCGTGGGTCGGCCCTCGTTCTACACAATCAGGTCAGCTGACCTCGGGATCACGCACCGTGATGGTGCCGTCCCTAACCGCGTCGGCGATGCTGTCGTGCAGTTTCGGGCATCCGTCTTTCAATGCCGACGACTGCCCGGAAGCAATTGCCTCTTTGAAGGTGTGGCAACGCAGCGCCGGGTCGGAAGTCCACTGAACGCTGGTGTGTTTGTACGTGTTCTTGCGAACCAGTACGCACGCGCCGCATGCCTTGCAGTCGACTTCCTGCAGACCCGAGTCGAGGTATTCGTGCTTGTCCTCGATCGTCTGGGCCGCGATCGCCTCGAGCCGTTCCGTTTGCCCGGCAAAGTCCGGTGCCTTGGCCCAACGAGCCCACCGTGCGTCGGTTCCGATCGAGGCGCTCACGACTAGACCTCTGCTTCCTTCTTTGCCGCTTCTGCTGCAGCTTCCTTCTCGGCCTTCTGGCGTGCGAGGTTTTCCTCGACCTCGGCGTGCCAGGCTTCGTTTGCCTTGGTGGTGTCCACCTCGAACTCGAAGCGCTGCGTCATCTTCTCGGTGACGTCGGCCTTGTCCACGTAGAACTGCTCGTACCAGCGTCGTAGCTGGTAGACGGGGCCGTCTTCTTCGCAGAGAAGGGGATTCTCGATCTTGGTCTTGTTCTTCCAGATCGCGACGTCCTGCAGGAATCCCTCGCTGATGCCCTCGGTGAACTTGCCGGCCAACTTGTCGGCCATCTCGTCGGAGACACCCGTCGGCTTCTTCACCGTCACGCCCCACTGCAGCACGAACGAGTCCGGGCTGATCGGGTAGTGGCAGTTGATCAGAACACTCTCGACCTCGTATCCGCTGTAGCTGTTCCACAGGGGATTGACCATGTACGACGGTCCGTAATACGCAGCTTCGGAGCGAAGCAGCGTGTCGCCGCCGTACTGGGAGGCCATTCCGATGTCGGGACGGCCCGTGGTGTTGAGGTACTGAGTGGCGATCTCACCTTCGAAGACGTTCTTGAAGTACGTCGGGAAGGCGTAGTGGATGTAGTAGAAGTGCGCCATGTCGACCACGTTGTCGATGATCTCGCGGCAGTTGGACCCCTCGATGACCATGGAGTTCCAGGTCCAGTCGGTCCATTCGTCGCTGTACGCGCCCTCGATACGAGGAATCACGATCTCTTCGGGCGGCGGATTGCCCTCGGGGTCGTTCCAGACGAAGAGCTGACCGTTCTGCTCGAGGGTCGTCCACGCGCGGGTGCGTGCGAGCGGAGGCACGCGGCGGGCATAAGGAATGCCGGTGCACTTGCCGTTGCCGCCCCAGCGCCAGTCGTGGAAGGGGCAGGCGATGGAATCGCCCTTGACCTCGCCTTGTGTGAGGTCACCACCCATATGACGGCAGTATCCGTCGAGAACTTTGATGTCGCCCTTGCTGTCGGCGAACACCACGAGCTTCGTACCGAAAGCCTCGATCGCGTGCGGTTTGCCGTCCTTGAAGGTCTTCAGTAGACCCAGGCAGTGCCAACCGCGGGCGAAACGAGTTTGCACCGTTCCGACGTCGATCTCGCGAATCTGCGCCATTGTGACCTCACATCCCTTCTAGCTGTTAGTAGAACACGTTATAGAACTCGATCCGGTTCCGCCAGATTTTGGGGGCACTTGTTACAGCATTGCGGCCACAAACGGGACCTTTGTCAGCGTCTCGACAGAAAAGAGAACGTGTTCTAGTCTCAAGTGTAAGTGAACCAACCGATCGAGGAAGACGGGAGCGTCGAAGTGGGTAACCATGACAGCCACGAGGTGATGCAGAGGCTCGACGCACTACTGCCGGCACTGCGCGAGCGCGCGCAGGAGACCGAGGATCTGCGTCGTATCCCCGACGAGTCCATCAAGGCTCTTCAGGAAACAGGTTTCTTCCGCTTGCTGCAGCCGAAGCAGTGGGGCGGATACGAAGCCGATCCGGTGCTGTTCTACTCCGCGGTCAAGAAGATCGCCAGCGCGTGTGGTTCCACAGGGTGGGTCTCCTCGATCATCGGGGTACACAACTGGCACCTCGCCCTCTTCTCTCAGCAGGCACAGGAAGACGTGTGGGGCAACGACACTGACGTTCGCATCTCGTCCTCTTACGCCCCGATGGGTATGGGTGAAGTAGTCGAGGGTGGATACAAAGTCAACGGTGCGTGGGCGTGGTCTTCGGGTTGTGACCACGCCAGCTGGGCCGTTCTCGGTGGTCCGGTGTTCAAGGACGGCCGCGCAGTCGATTTCGTGAGCTACCTGATTCCTCGCGAGGACTACCAGATCGACGACGTGTGGAATGTGGTCGGTCTGCGTGGAACCGGCTCCAATACCGTTGTGGTCAAGGATGTTTTTGTTCCCAAGCACCGCGTTCTGAGCTTCCGGGCGATGAGCGAACTGACCGCCCCGGGCCTCGAGAACAACACCGCGCCGGTCTACAAGATGCCGTGGGGAACCATTCACCCCACGACGATCTCGGCACCGATCGTCGGAATGGCTTACGGAGCTTACGAAGCGCACGTCGAGCACCAGGGCAAGCGTGTGCGCGCTGCGTTCGCCGGCGAGAAGTCGAAGGACGATCCGTTTGCCAAGGTGCGCATCGCCGAGGCGTCCAGCGACATCGACGCCGCGTGGCGTCAGCTCTCCGGCAACGTCGCCGACGAGTACGCGTTGATCCTTGCGGGCGAAGAGGTTCCGATGGAACTGCGGCTGCGCGCTCGACGTGACCAGGTGCGCGCCACGGGCCGCGCGATCGCCTCGATCGACAAGCTCTTCGAGAACTCCGGCGCCACGGCGCTGCAGAACGGCACTCCTATCCAGCGTTTCTGGCGCGATGCTCACGCTGGTCGCGTCCACGCCGCCAACGATCCCGAACGCGCCTACGTCATGTTCGGAACCGGCGAATTCGGTCTGCCGATCACCGACACGATGGTCTAGAGGAGGCTCAGTGACAACCACCGAAGAAGCCCTCACCTACGAGTCCACTTCACGGTTCGCGCAAGTGCGCCCCGATCTGAAACTGCACTTCCACGAGGCGGGCGTCGGAAACGACAAGACCATCGTGCTGCTGCACGGCGGTGGCCCAGGCGCGTCGTCGTGGTCTAACTTCGCCCGCAACATTCCGGTGTTGGCGAAGAGCTTTCACGTCATCGCGGTCGATCAGCCCGGTTACGGGCAGTCCGACAAGCCGACGGAGCATCCGCAGTACTTCGTGCACAGTGCGTCGGCGCTCAATGATCTCCTGGACACGCTCGAGATCACCGGTCGCGTTGATCTGCTGGGCAATTCGCTCGGTGGTGGCGCTGCTGTTCGCTTTGCGCTCGACTACCCGGACCGTGCGGGTCGCCTCGTTCTGATGGGCCCCGGCGGTCTGAGTGTCAACCTGTTTGCGCCGGACCCCACCGAGGGCGTCAAGAACCTCGGAAAGTTCAGCTACCAGCCCACCCGAGAAAACCTCGAAGCATTCCTGCGGATCATGGTCTTCGATCAGAAGCTGATCACGCCGGAACTCGTCGACGAACGTTTTGCTGCCGCCAGCACTCCCGAGTCGCTGGCTGCGGCCAAGGCGATGGGTAAGTCCTTCTCCAGCGGTGACTTCGAGCTCGGCATGCTCTGGCGCGAGGCGTACAAGCTTCGTCAGCGTGTGTTGCTGATCTGGGGCCGTGAGGATCGGGTCAACCCTCTCGACGGCGCACTGGTCGCGCTCAAGATGATCCCGCGCGCGCAGCTCCACGTCTTCGGCGGTTGCGGTCACTGGGCGCAGCTCGAGAAGTTCGACGAATTCAACCGGCTCGCAACCGACTTCCTGCTCGACGGAGGTAAATGATGGGTATTCGATCTCTGGCGTACATGCGCATCGGGGCCACCGACATGGCTGCGTGGCGCGAATACGGACTCAAGATCCTCGGAATGATCGAGGGCAAGGGCGTCGACGCGGAATCGCTGTATCTGCGTATGGACGACTTCCCGGCGCGTCTTGTCATCGTTCCGAACGACACGGACCGTCTGCTCGTCTCGGGTTGGGAAACCGCGAATGCCGCTGAGCTGCAGGATATCCGTGACAGGTTGTCGGCAGCCGGTGTTCCGTTCAAGGAAGGCACGGCGGAGCAGCTCAAGGACCGTCGCGTCGTCGAGATGATCGCGTTCGAGGACACCTCGGGCAACTCCCTCGAGGTGTTCCACGGAGCTGCTCTCGAACACCGCCGGATCGTGAGCCCGTACGGGCACAGGTTCGTGACGGGTGAGCAGGGCCTCGGCCACGTCGTGCTCACCACCGATGACGACGATGCTTCGCTGCGGTTCTACCGCGACGTACTCGGATTCAAGCTTCGCGACTCGATGCGTCTGCCTCCGCAGATGGTCGGCCGGCCCGCGGACGGCGACCCGGCGTGGCTGAGGTTCCTCGGCTGCAACCCGCGTCACCACAGCTTGGCGTTCCTGCCGTTGCCCAACCCGACGGGCATCGTGCACCTGATGCTCGAAGTGGAGAACTCCGACGACGTCGGACTGTGCCTCGACCGGGCACTGCGCAAGAAGGTCAAGATGTCGGCGACTCTCGGTCGCCACGTCAACGACGAGATGCTCTCGTTCTACATGAAGACTCCAGGCGGGTTCGACATCGAATTCGGTTGTGAGGGGCTAGAGGTCGAGGACGAAAACTGGATCGCGAGGGAAAGCACGGCCGTGAGCCTGTGGGGTCACGACTTCACGGTGGGAATGAAGCCGTGAGTTCGCCCGACGCGTCGGTGAGTGCGGAGCAGGCGATCGATCCACGCCAGTTCCGCACGGTTCTCGGGCAATTCTGCACGGGTATCACCATCATCACGACAGTCGACGACGGTGAGCCTGTCGGGTTCGCATGTCAGTCTTTCGCGGCCCTGTCACTCGACCCGCCTTTGGTGTTGTTCTGCCCCACCAAGGGTTCTCGGTCGTGGGCGGCAATCGAGCGGACCGGTAAGTTCGCCGTCAACGTGTTGGCGGAGGAACAGCAGGCGGTGTGTGCTCGTTTCGGGTCACGTGAGCCGGACAAGTTCGCCGGCATCGATTGGACGCCATCGCCTCTGGGCTCGCCGATCATCGACAAGTCCCTTGCACACATCGACTGCACGGTGGAAACCGTCCACGACGGCGGCGATCACTACGTCGTCTTCGGTCGGGTGTCGTCGATGAGTGAGATCAAGACCGAACGCCCGCTGCTCTTCTATCGCGGGCAGTACACGGGCATCGAGCCGGACAAGACTGTTCCGGCTACCTGGCGTGACGATCTGGAAGCGTTCCTGACGACCACGACAGAAGATACCTGGCTGTAGGGGGCAAGCCCCCTGTGCGCCTTTTTGGTAGTGGTAACTACCAAAAAGGCGCACAGGGCCGGAGGCCCTACAGAGAAAAACAGGTATGACAGAAGTCGTCACCGAACGGCGTCAACAGGATGCTACGACGCACTATCTTGTTCGATCGGCCGGCGCGCTTGACCGCCTCGATCACCGATGGCTGCACCTCGACCACCTGGTACCGGTCGGCCTCGACGGGCTCGCGTGAGAACGCCACCAAACCGAGCCGATGCAGGTTGTTCAGGTACGCGCTGATGCGGTCCAGATGTCGACAGCCCGCCAGTTCTCCGATCATCGACAGACCCTCGTCGATCATCTCCGAGCCGACACCGAACGGCCGCGCCGTGCGTACGTCCACGCTCGGTTGCGCACCGGAGGTGGCCAACAACCGAAGAATTCGAGCTTCGTCGGGTGCGATCTCGTCGAGGATCCGGTCGTAGGCCGGGTGCAGATCGTCACGATCGGTCACGTCCGCGGAACGGTCCAGCAACCTGTCGCCACGTGCCCGCAGCGCCGCGAGAGTGGCCTCCACGCTCTGCTTGCGATTGGTACGAGTTGCCATTGCTGCCCGCAGGTTCTCCGTCCGCGAGCCGTCTCCGTTGGTGTTCTCGGCCCGACGTTCGGATTGCACGTTGGCGGATTCTGCAGCCTCTGCCGCGGCTTCGGCGGCGGCCTGAACGATCTGCCGCGTCGCCTCCTTCGCCGTTCCGAAAGCCCAACCCGTCAGCTTGATCGACGTGAGCGTCGTCGTGGCGGTAAGCCCGACAAGGCTACGGATCAGACGCTTTTCGACGGATTCGACCGGCGCGATGTCCGCAGCCCAGTCGTACGATTCCGCTTCGACGATCATGCGATGGTCGTGCTCACTCATGCTCATACTCCGAATATTGCGAGGTGTAGGAAACCGGCAAACGAGCCCAGCACGGCCCCGTGTACGAACAACAGCCACTCGTCCTGCTTGACGGCTGAGCGTAGTAGTTCGCTGAAATCTTCCGGTGAAAGGATGCTCATGCGTTCGGTGACGAAGACACGAATCTTCTCCGACTGGTTCTCGGCGAACTCCGCATCCTCGAAGACCCGGGGGTACAGGTCGAGCACTTCGGTGGTGGCCAGTCCAGGCAGACGCTTGTAGCTCTGCGAACCGACGGTCATCTTGACCACCGACTTTGCCCAGCCGGCTGCGTCGTCGACGGATTCGCGCAGTACCTGATCGAGCATCCGCCGCGTTCGGTCCGAGCGGGGACCTTCGAGGAGTTCGGTGCCGATGTTCTCGAGCGTCACGACGTGATCGGCGAGGGTTTTTGCGTACCCGGCGATGATCTCGGTGCGGCGTTTCAGGAACAGTCCCTGCCGCCACGGCACCCAACGGCTGGGGGTGATCGGTTCGAAGATCATCGTGATTCCGAGGTAGTTCACGATGTACCCGATGATCACGCCACCGATGGGAAGCACCCACCACTGCGGAACCAGATGGAGGATTCCGACGAGCACGAAGCCCATCGGGAACCCGAAGTAGAAGCCGAAGTTCTGCATGAACCTGAGCTCTTTGTTGCCCATCGTGCGGAAGATGTCGTTGAGCAGTTTGGGGTGCGAGGAGAGGTAGCGGATCACCATCAGCTTCGCGTCGATGAACTCGTCGATGTCCTCTTCGATGCGGTCGGTGATCATGCGCACGCTGGCCGGCAGATCGTCCTCCACCTTGCGGAAGACGGCTTCCTTCACCGACGTCGGAAGGTTGTGCCAGAGCTGAGGATTCTCGGCCGTCATGATTCTGGTGACCACGCCGCGCACTTCACTGCGAGAAATGTTCACCAAGTGCTCGGCGATGCTGTCCGGGTCCAGGACGCGATAGAAATCGGCGATGCTGCCGACTTTCGCGAGGGATTTGTCGACGGCGATCGACGCCATCTTCTCCGCCCGCGAGGGGACGATGCCTTGCCAACCGAATCTGCCGTCGCTGGTGATCGCGGGGATCACCTGAACGCGCCGGGGGAGGAACGGGAAGAGCAGTTTGAGGCCGGGCACTTTGATCCCGTGGAAGTTGATCGGCGCAAAAAGCATCAGGACGCCCGACCAATTGGTGATGTACCCGATGATTCCCGTGAACAAAGGAATGGTGATCAACTGTTCGAGCAAGTGGTCCGGCACCGTCGCACATCCTCCTCATATCCGAGAACCTCACGTTCGGACATGATTGCCGAAACTTCGCTCTTCGTGGGTGTTTCGTTGGCTACTGCTGCGCCTTCCCAGTTGCGTCAGCATAGAGGCCCGACAATTCGGGCTGTAGGTGGGTCGGAAGTTGATGTAACCTCACGTACATGGTCAGTATTGCGCACAACACGACGACGCCGGTTCTCTTCCGGCGCATCGTTTAGCAACTGCTGACCGAACCCTTTCAGCCCCGGGAGTTATCGCCCCGGGGCTTTCCTGTTTCGTCGCTCCGTGTGCGTCTCCCCTTGAACGATTTGGAGAGCTCTCATGAGCGTTGACCACCGCGAACTCGGGCGCGACCTGGAGTTTTTCGCCACCACCCCCACCGTCGGGGCCGGCCTCCCACTCTGGTTACCGGACGGCGCGATCATCAGGAACGAACTCGAAAAGCTCGCCGCCGAACAAGCAGCGCGATCCGGATGCCGGGGTGTCTATACCCCCGTTATGGCGAAGAAAGAGTTGTACGAGAGATCTGGGCATTGGTCCAAGTTCTCGGACGACATGTTTCCCGAAATGAAGATAGGCGGAGAGTCATTTCTCCTTCGTCCGGCTAACTGTCCTCATCACGCTCAGGTATTCGCCGCTCGCGGTCGTAGTTATCGCGAGCTACCTTTCCGCGTTCGTGAACTCGGCTCGATGTTCCGTAGCGAACTCTCCGGTGTTCTCAGCGGATTGAGTCGAGTCCGGCAGATCAATCTCGACGACGCACATGTCTTCTGTAGTCGTGAACAAGTGCAAGCGGAAGTGATCGTCGCGCTCGACGCGATCGAGCGCTGCTACTCGACTCTGGGGATTGCCGAACGGAAGTACCGCCTCTCGATCAGAGGGGGAGAGGGGCAGTACCTCGGCACCGACGAGCAGTGGGCGGACGCCGAGGATCACCTTCGCGGGGCGCTGAATGCACGCTCGATCGAGTACGTGGAAGCGAAGGGGGAGGCAGCGTTCTACGGTCCCAAGATCGACGTCCAGGTGCGAGACGCGCACGGCCGCGAGGAAACACTCTCGACCGTGCAACTCGACTTCAATCAACCGGAGCGGTTCGACCTCGAGTACACCGCTGAGGACGGATCCAAGGTTCGCCCCGTCATGATCCATCGGGGCTTGCTCGGGTCGATGGAACGCATGACTGCGCTTTTGATCGAAAGGTTCGAAGGGCGGATGCCGCCGTGGCTGGCACCCAACCAAGTCTCGATTCTGCCCGTCGGCGACCGGCACCAGGTTGAGGCCGAGCGTTTGCGGGCCGATCTCGAGGCTCGCGATGTTCGAGTGGCGATCGCGCCTGACGGATCGTTGGGACGTCGCATCCGCGAGGCACGCACTCACCGTGACCCGTACATCGCGGTGATCGGGGACAACGAGGTGCACGGCGGCACCGTCGACGTTCTGGTCCCCGCGCGTGGTGGGCGGGTGGTCGTCGATGCGAGTGTGTTTGTCGCTCAGGTGGTCTCGGGCATCAAAGAGCGTGCCCTGCTTCCGGCAGACTTCTAGCCGACGGGGAGCTCGTGGAGGGCGCGCACCAGTGGCGCGAGTTCGGGTGTCTTGCATGCCTCGTCGAGCGCGGCCTCGAGGGTGGCGTCGTGCGTCGGCCGTGCGCTTTCGAGAAGCTCGCGGCCGGCCGGCGTCAGCTCGGTGTAGATGCCTCGACGGTCGTCGGCGCACAGGATGCGCGTCAATAGTCCTCGATCTTCGAGTCGATTGACCAAGCGCGTCGTGGCGCTGCTGCTCAGTGCGGCAGCGCGAGCCAACTGAGCCATCCGCATGTGCCAGCCATCCTGGCGGCTCAGTGCGTCGAGCACGGTGTATTCGACGACGGACAGTTTGTGCTCACGCTGGAGCGCGCGTTCCAGTTCGGTGTCGAGGGCGCCGTGCAGTGCTGCGAGCGTGCGCCACCCTTGCGAACGGATTTCGACGGCGTCGTCGGCGATCCCCATGTGATTCTCCTTGTCCGTTTCCTGCGACTCCAGGTTACCAGCTTGCGCATGTAGCGCGCGCGTGCAACTATTTATAGCGCGCCTGCAACTACTGCACACGCCCGCTAACGGCTTACGCGTAATTCTGTGAAAGGAACATCGAGATGCCATTGGGTCTCATTGCCCTCGCTATGGGCGGGTTCGGGATCGGCCTCACCGAATTTGTCATCATGGGCCTCCTGCCCGAGATCTCGGCTGATTTCGAGGTCACCGAGTCCGTCGCGGGCTACCTGATCTCGGGCTACGCACTGTCGGTGGCGATCGGCGCGATCCTCCTGACCGCTGCCGTCACCCGCTTCGAGCGCAAGAAGGTCCTTCTCTCGCTCATGGTGCTGTTCATCATCGGCAACCTGATGTCCGCGCTCGCTCCCTCCTACGAGGTCATGATGGGCGGACGCATCGTCGCGGCGCTGTGCCACGGTGCGTTCTTCGGAATCGGCTCGGTGGTTGCCGCCGACATGGTCGCGCCCAACAAGCGCGCCGGCGCCATCGCGATGATGTTCGCGGGCCTGACCATCGCCAACGTTCTCGGCGTTCCGTTCGGCACGCTGCTGGGCCAGCAACTCGGATGGCGCTCGACGTTCTGGGCCATCACCGTCATCGGCGTCATCGCCCTGATCGGAATTGCAGCACTCGTCCCGACGACGCCCGCCAGCACGACCGGTGGCGGATTGCGCGGAGAGTTGGGGGCATTCCGCAACAAGCAGGTATGGCTCTCGATCGCCATCACCATCCTCGGCTACGGCGGAATGTTCGGAGCCTTCACCTACATCGCCTTCACCCTCACCGAGGTCACCGGCTTCGCGACGTCCAGCGTTCCGTGGCTGCTCATCCTCTTCGGCTCGGGCCTGTTCGTCGGCAACTTCCTCGGCGCCAAGGCGGCCGACCGTTCGCTCACGAAGGCGCTGGTCTGGATTCTCGCGATCCTGACCGTCGTTCTGATCGTGTTCGCCGCCACCGCGGAGAGCAAGGTCGTGACTGTGATCTCGCTGTTCTTCATGGGCGCCTTCGGTTTTGCGACGGTTCCCGGTCTGCAGATGCGGATCATGAACTACGCGTCGGCAGCACCGACCATGGCATCGGGTGCCAACATCGCCGCCTTCAACGTCGGCAACGCACTCGGGGCATGGCTGGGCGGAATCACCATCGCCGCGGGACTCGGCTTCACCTCCCCGATCTGGATGGGAGCGGCAGTCACCGTCGCCGGTCTGCTGGTCTTGCTCGTCGCGGCGAAGATCGACCGCCCGGCAGCGTCAGAGCCGTCGACGCCGACCACCTCGCTGCACCCGACCGCCGCCTGAACCTGTCCATTGCGCTCTGACCCCATCGCGTGAACGTATCGCTCCCCTTGTCCAACAAGGGGAGCGATACGTTCACGCGGGTCAGGTGAGGCGGAATTCGGCGGTCACCCCGGAGAAAGGCGTGATCGCGCCGCTACCCCGAGCCTTCGACGCACCGAAGTGTTGGACTCGATACGTACCCGCCGGAGTATCGGCCGGAACATCCCACGTGATGCGCGCGACGGAACCGTTGCTCCCGACCCGGCGCCAGTGCAGTTTGGTGGACCAGTCGTTGTCGTCGGCGACCCGTGTCCAGGATCCGCCGGTATTTCGCTGGATCTCGTAGAAGGTCCCGTTTCGGTGAGTGTCGTTCTTGGGGTGGCCGGTGACGAACTCGACGGCAACCTGCGCACCCGGTGAGCTGTCGCCGGGCTGGACGGTTGCATCGCCGAATTGTGTTCCCGGCAAGGGCTCGTCGAAGTCGACGCCAGGTCCGAAGCTGGGTTGGAACCCGGACAGGTCGGCCGGAGCGGGGCCGCGAGGAGGTTCGGTGCCGTCGCGCATCGCGGCTGCAAGGGCGGCATACCCCTGCTGATAGGCCGGCAGTGTGTAACGACCGAACATCGTCGAACCGCCCTCGTACTGCTGCGAATCGTATTCCTGTGGTGTGGTGCAGTAGCTCGAGTACGAGTTCGCGTATCCCTGGAAGATGACGTTCTCGAGGGGAACCCCAAGCTCCTCGGCGACGGTTCGACGCACTCGTAAACCGGAGACGATGGTGAATTCCGCAGGGCCACCGACGATGTAGAACTGACCGATCCGCAGGATCTGGATCTTGAGTACGTTCGGCACCCATCCTCCCGGTGGCAGCAGGCCGACCGGAACGACTACGAGTTTGGGCGCCTGTGCATCCTGAAGCCATTGAGGCACAGGAGCATCCATACCGCCCAGGGCGTCGATCATGGGGTTTCGGGTGCCCTCGGGGAAGATCGGGATTGCCGGTCCGTCCTCGACGCTTCCGGCGCTCATTGCCGCGCCGATCGCGGCCGGAGCGGTGCGGTGCTCGCGTCCGTCGGGGGTGAATCTTCCGCTCACCACCTGATTTGCCATGTCCAGGTACATGATCCGACTGTCGACGCCACCGGTGACGGTGTCGGACGCCGCGTCGAAGGCAGTTCGAGCTGCCGCTACCTGGCGCAGCCCGATGATGCGTGCGTTCTCGAATTCGTCTTCGGTCGGTCCGCGTCCGGGCTCGAGGAAGAGGTTCGGTGACATGTCGCCGCTGTTGGTCTGCGGAAACGCAGCAATGAAGCTGGTGTCGCCGTCGAGGTAGCGCACGCCCTGGTCGTCGTGCTCCCAGAAGTACGCCGCGGCGCCCTTGTTGTCCCCGGAGATGAGATGGTTCTCGTTCGTGAGCGAGGCGCAGTGGGTGGCGAACCAGTTGATCGCTCCGATGTCCTTGCTGCCCCGACTGATCCGCATGACACGCATGTGGTGGTCGTTGCCACCGGGGTAGTAGGCCTTGTCCTCTTCGGGGTTGAGGTCGAACGCCACTCGCGATCGGTTGACGCTGGCGTCGGTGAGATCGGACCGCCCGAAACGGACCGTGCCTGGCGCCAGGTTCTCGTGCGCAGCGCTGATCGCCTCGACCATGCCGTTGACCTCGGCTTCGAACACCTGCAGTTCGAAGCCGAGAACTGCGAGGTTGTACGCGTAGTTGTGCGAGGCCCCACCACATGCCGCGTGTGAATGGATGGCCGTCAACATGACGTTGCGTTCGGTGTAGATGTCACCGAACCTCCCGGCCAGTCGGCGCAGGACCTCGTCATGAACGGACTGGAAGATCATGCAGTTGTCGACGCACACGTAGGCGACCCGCGACCCGCCGGACTCGAAGATGAAGGCGCGTGCGCGCATTCGCTGGTGCAGGCCTTCGGCGCGTTGATCGAAGCTCGAGTAGCCCATCATGCCGACTTCGGCGACCGGTCCGGTCACGTCGGAAATTCCGACGCCCACCTGCAGTGACGCCGACGACTTGTCGGTGCGTGCGGGTGAAACGGTGCGTGCCGGCGAAGCTGCGACGGCCTGGTTCGTCGACAGAGCGGCGAGCGCAGGTGCGGCGGCAGCGCCTGCCAGTACGGTGCGTCGGGTGATCTGCACGAGTGTCCTTTCGGGCGGTCTGACGCGAGTTGGTCAACCGTCCAGGAGTGTAGCCCGAGTCACACGTGACCGAAAGGGGTGCCGTCGGCCGACACTCAGATTGTTGTGGCCTCCCCGAACGTCATCGCCAGGTTCTTGATGGTCGTGGTCATCAGGGCCCGGCGGGGGAGTCCCAGTTTCCGAAGCTCCGCCGCCATCGGGTGACTGCCCAGTTGAACCTCGGCTCCACCAGGGCGAGATTTGACGCCGGTCGGTGCCATGTCCCACGACGTGCACCTGGTGGCGCCGTCGAGATGTGAGTACGCGGCCAACGACATGTTGGCTCCGCCGCCAGGCACGCTGACGCCGGATTTCACACTCAACTGTGTGATGAGTTTGCCGTCGCGAGAGACCGATCCGCGCTTGACCGAGCCGACGTGCTCGGTGTCGAACTCGGCGAGCACCTTCGGGAATCCCCAGATTTCCCGGCCGGCGGCCTTGGTGAACTCTCCGTCCACCGGCAACTCGTGAATGAGTGCCCCTGCAGTTCCGGCAGCGAGCGAACGTAGATCTCCCAGCACCGAGGTTTCGGGAGGCGCAGTGTGGCTGCGCACCATGTACGTCACTCCGAATTCGTTGTACGGACCCAGATCCCCGTCGATGTAGTCGACAAAAACCAGGCCGCACAGCGCCCGGCCGGGGCGGTACTGGAGCACGGTCAAGCCGGTGTAGTCGATGATCGACTGCGCGGTTGTGCTCGGTACCGAGTACAACGCCATGAAGGCCGACGCGGTGCGAACTTCGACGGGCATCTCGACCCTCTTGCCCAGAATCGTGTAGCTCATGGCGCTACCACCCCACGGAGTCCGTCGGAGCCGTAGACGGGTTCGAGCATCGAGCGGAAATCCGGTCCGCGGCGCAGCATTTGGCCTCCGTCGACGTTGATGATCTGCCCGGTGATCCAGGTGGATTGCGGTCCGAGTAGGAAAGAAGCGAGTCCGGCGACGTCCTCGACCTCGCCGACGCGTTCGAGCGGCGTGTTGGCCAGGTAGTCGTCCAGGATGGGGCCACCGTCGGTGATGAGCGCGACCAGATCCGTTCGGGTCAGACCCGGCCGGATCGCATTGACACGAATGTTGCTGGCGCCCAGTTCGTCTGCGGCCAATTGCACCAGGTGGTCGACGCCGGACTTCGAGACGCCGTACGCGCCGAACCAGCGATGTGTGTTGCTGCTGGCGATCGACGAGATCGCGACGATGGATCCACCGCCTCCTGCCACCAGTGCCCGCGCGCCGTGCTTGATCGTCAGCATGGTCCCCGTGACGTTGAGGTCGACGGTGCGGCGCCACGCGTCGACGTCGAGTTGCGTGACCGGGGCGATGGTTTCGTTCCCGCCCGCGCAGGCCACCACTCCGTCGAGCTTTCCGGTGACGGAGACCGCCGCGGCGACAGCAGCGACGACGTCTGCCTCGATCGTGACGTCGGCAGGAGAGGCGCTGACCGATCCTTCCGGACTCGACTGCCGGATCGATTCGGCGGCAGCATCGAGTTTCTCCTTGTTGCGTCCGCAGATCGTGACGTGAGCGCCGGACCCAACCAGCGAACGAGCGATGCCCAGGCCGATGCCACTACCGCCGCCGGTCACCAGTATCGATGTGCCGGCGAAAGTGGGTATGCCCGCTGAGGCGGTGTCGTCGTCCATGCGTGTCTCCTGGTCGTTGCTCCGGCGGGCTCGCGTGCTGATTCTGGAGGTTTTCCGGTTCGGCTTCGGTGAAAACGCCCCACGCTATATAGGAACAGGTTCTACTTATTGAGGCAAGGGTTGTGCGAGAGGTGGAGTGATGGCTACCAGACCGACCTTCGATTTGATCGACGGACGCTTCTACAGCGGAGACCTCGGGAATGTGCGCGACGCGTACGCCTGGATGCGTGATCACGAGCCCGTGTACCGAGACGACGCCAACGGAATCACCGCGGCCGCGAGCTACGACGCCGTCGTCGCAGCCGAGCGGGATCCCGAACTGTTCTCCAACGCCGGCGGCATCCGTCCCGAAACGGGTCCATTGCCGCAGATGATCGACATGGACGACCCGCAGCACCTCACGCGTCGACGCTTGGTCAACGCGGGTTTCACACGTAAGAAGGTCGAAGCCAAGGCCGGCCGTATCCGGGAGATCTGCGATCAACTGATCGACGCCGTCTGTGAGAAAGGAGAAGCCGACTTCGTCGCAGACCTGGCGGCACCACTTCCCATGGCCGTCATCGGCGACATGTTGGGTGTCCGTCCCGAGGAACGCGCGTTGTTTCTGCGGTGGTCGGATGATCTGGTGAAGGCATTGGGAAGCAACGCTTCCCAGGATCAACTGCAGGCCATGATGGTTGCGTACGTCGATTTCACCGCGTACATGATGCGAACCATCGCCGAGCGGAGGAGCGACCCGGCCGACGATTTGGTGAGCACGTTGATTCACAGTGCGGTCGACGGCGAAGCCCTCTCCGATCAGGAAATCGTCAACGAATCCCTGCTGATCCTGATCGGCGGTGACGAGACCACACGGCACGTGCTCAGCGGCGGCATGGAACAGCTACTGCGCCATCCGGACCAGCGCCGGGAGCTAGTCGACGATCCCGATGCCATTCCCTTGGCAATGGAGGAGATGCTGCGGTGGTCCTCGCCGATCAAGAACATGGCTCGAACCCTGACCCGTGACACCGATTTCTTCGGCGCGCAGCTGAAGGCAGGTGAGAAGATGCTGCTGCTCTTCGAATCGGCAAATTTCGACGAGTCCGTGTTCCTGAACGCCGAACGGTTCGATGTCGGCCGCACACCGAATCCGCACGTGGCCTTCGGCTTCGGAACTCATTTCTGTCTGGGCAATCAGCTGGCCAGGTTGGAGGGACGGATCATGTTCGAGCAACTCTTCGCCAGGCTGCCGGACATGGAACTTGCCACCGACGCGCCGTTGCAGCGGCGTGCGGCCAACTTCGTGTCCGGGCTCGAATCGATGCCGGTGCGGTTTAACTCTTCTGCCCCGTCAGCCGGGTAGTTGGCAGTTAGGAGGCGCAGCATCTTCGGAGAGGGGGCTGCCCGCCGGATTGACGTAGACGACCTCGAGCACCAATGGTGTTGTCTGCGAGTTGTTTCCGATGTGCACATGATCTGAACCGCTCGGTTCGATCAAAGTATTTCCGGCGCTGTAGATCCCGTCGACGGAGCAATCGGATCGGTAGTGGCTCAACGTGCCCTGCGCGATCAGCGCGTAGAGCGTCCCGTCGTGGAAGTGCCAACCGGTGGAACCGCCGGGGTCGATGGTGATCTGGCGCAGGATGTAGTCCTTGCCGTCGAAAGTCACCTGCCCGAGGATTTCTCCGTGTACTCCCGTGCTCGGTGTTGCCGACGCATTGATCGGCGTCAGCGACAGTCCGATCGCTGCGGACACTGCAAGCAGAACCTGATGGCGTTTACGCATGAGCGGCCCTCCCAGACGGATGTACTCCTGAGTGTCCTCCGACAGTGTCCGATTTATCCCGGTTTTCGTGGATCTTGCAGGGTGACGGCAGAGGTATGCCCTTGAGAGGCGGTTACGCTCGTGTCATGCAGCAAGTCGCGACGAGGCGCCGGAGCCAGCCGCCGCCTGCGCGCTTCATGTTCGAGGCATTGATCGATCCGTACCGCCAGCCCGCCCGGCACTGGCTGGAACTTCTCGAGAGCGAGATCGCACCGGAGATCGTCAGGGCTGAAGAACCGGAGTTGGTGATCTGGTCGTCGTTCTGGCCGGACCGACCCGACGCCGTCATCCGATTCGACATCGAGGCGGTCGGAAACAGCACGATGCTGCGTTGGACGCTCTTCTTGGACGATCCGATACCGCCCGAGGCAGAGGTTGTCAGCATGCGAAAGCGGCTCAACACCTTGATAAATGCGAATCTCAGGTTCAACTTCGGCCAATAAGTTGGATCACTGCCGCATTACTTGGTGTCGACTCGGCCGATCGGGTCGGCGTTGTCGCTGAATGCGGCCCGGGCCGCTGGCCAGCTGGTCTCATCGATGCGCAACGCGGTCCGAAGGTAGGCAGTACTCATCCGTTGGATGGCGGCGACCCGCTCTGGGTTCTCGTCAGTGGTCTCGGCGACTTCGTATCCGACGATTCCACCGAGTGCGTGCTCGGCACCGTAGAAGGTCAGGAGGTCGGTGGCTCCGGGGCTGTGCGTGTAGGCGTCGGTGAACCAGTCGGGTCCGCGGCTGGACATCTTGGACTGGTCGTGGTCGCCCGCGACGACGAGTGTCGGCGTCGTCAGTTCCTGGAACGAGGGGCGCATGAACGGGAAGTTCGCCTGCGCGAACGGATGCAGGTTCTCGCCGCCGAGACCGGTTGCCGCGAACAGGATTCCCGCGGTGACGCGACTGTCGGACATGTCCTGGCCGACCTGGCCGGCCTCGTCGAAGATCCTTGCTCCGAGGAGCGACTGAGCGGTTTGCCCGCCCCAGGAGTGACCAGTGGCGGCAACTCGACTGCGGTCGATGCGGCCGGCAAGCCCGGGCACGGCAAATTCGATGGTGTCGAGCTGATCAAGGATGCGTGTGAGATCCGCGATCCTCTCGGTCCAGATCGTCGGGAAAACCGGGTGGTCGAACCCGAAACCGTTCCGGCGCGAGTCCAGATGTGTCGGCTGGATCACCACGAATCCGTGGGATGCCCAGAATGCCGTGAGTGGCGAGTATCCATCGAGGTTCCAGCCGTTGCCGTGGGAGAACACCACAACGGGGAGGTTCGTGCCTGCTGCCGGAGCAGACACACGTACTTCCAGCGGGACAGGTCGATCGGGGGCGAACAACTCGACGGGGGCAACGGAGACGACCGGGGCGCCGGCGCCGATGATGCCGTTCAGAGTGTCGATCATTGATGAGGTCATGGCAAGTTCCTTGCTGAGGCTGCACCCTGCGATACTGTTTATCGGAGCGTCGCTCCGCAACATTACGGAGCGTTGTTCCGTAATGCAAACATATGTTGTGAGTCAGCGAGGAGTGCACATGGCTGATGCCCAGGACGAGCAGTCGCGCGTCGCCTCTCCCAAGCAAGTCGGTCGCCCACGTCGAAGCGAGCAGGCGCTGCTCGACGCGGCGGCAGCAGTGTTCGTGGAGTCCGGAGTCGACGCTCCGGTGCGGGAGATTGCGGCGAAGGCCGGCGTCGGCATGGGGACGATCTACCGCCACTTCCCGACGCGTCCCGAGTTGGTGGTCGCCGTATACCGACACCAAGTCGAGGCGTGTGCGGACGCGGGCCCACAGATGCTCGCGGAGAGTGCAACGCCCGAGGCGGCTTTGCGGGCATGGGTGGCTTTGTTCGTGGAGTTCCTGGTAACCAAGCATGGGCTCGCCGGTGCACTGCAAGGAGACAGCGCCGGGTCCGACGCTCTGCATATCTACTTCGTCGACCGCCTCGTTCCGGTATGTGACACCCTCCTCGCGGCAGCGCTCGAGTCCGTTGGCACTGCTTCGCGGGTCGATGCGTACAACGTGCTCAAAGGCATCGGGAACCTTTGTATCGGTGCTGGGTCCGATGACCGGTACAAGGCCGAGGTCCTTGTACAGCTATTCATCTCGGGCGTACTCGCGCGGGAGGTTCGCTGACGCTCGGCAGTCAGATCAGCTCCGGATTCTCCGCGTACACCTCTTCGAGGATCGACATGTCGAACAGTTGGTCCGCTGTAATCTCCAGCCCAGCTTTCGACAGTGCCGCGATGTTCTGTTCGATCAGTTGTGGTGTCATCGTGAACAACCCGTTGGCTTTGGTATCTGCCGACACCACCAGATCGTTCTGTGCGGTGGCTTCCTTGATCTGCTCTTCGAGTTCGAGGTTCTGGTCCTTGCCGTAGACCTCGACGGCAAGCCGTGCCGACTCTGCCGGATCGGCGACCGCATCCTTCCATCCTTGGATCTCGGCCTTCAGGAATGCCTTGAGTTTGTCCCTCTCGTTGTCGATGGTGGACTGGAGAACCGTGAACGATTCGGCGACCAACGGCAGGTTGTAGTCCGCGAAGAGGAAGTGGGCGTTGGGGAAACCTTTGGCGGCCAGTGTGATCGGCTCGTTGGTCACGTAGGAGACCCAGCCGTCCACCTCGCCGTTCGCCAAGGGGCTCGGATCGAACTGCGCGGGCACGATCGTCATCTGGCTTTCGGTCAGGCCGTTTGCTGCCAGGAGAGCTCCGAAGACGAGCTGATTGGAATCCTGGACGCCGATCTTCTTGCCGATCATGTCCTGCGGTGAGTTGATCGGTGCCGCAGCGGAACTGACAATCGCAAACGGATTCTTCTGGAATGTCGCACCGACGATCTTTGCCTCCAGTCCGTCGAGTACGGCGGGGGCTGTGAGCTGCGGTGCGGACATTCCGATCCACACCTTGCCGGTGTCCAGGCCGGCTTCGACGCCGGTGCCGGCTGCGCCACCTGCCACCAGGTCTACACTCCCGAACCCTGCATCCTTGTAGTACCCCTTGTCGAGAGCGAAGTACTCACCGGCGAACTCGATGTTCTTGATCCAGGACAACTGCACTGCAACTGTTCCGAATTCGGAACCGTCGTCCGTGGTTCCGCCACTCGAACTGCTGGAGTCACTGCTACACGCGAGCAATGACGCACTACCGGCGACTGCGATGCCGGTCAGCGCGGAGTAGCGGAAGAAGGCCCTGCGGTCCAGCTGGCGGACGGGCTTGAATGGCGTCATGAATCGGAACACTAGGGCCAGTCGGTTTCGTTCAGTTTGCTTGGGAGAGAGAGTTTGTTGAGGTCGTGTTAACAGATGTCACGACTTGCCCGCCGAAGGACCGAAACGAGACAGAGCGATGCTTTCGAAGATCCCGACCACGGCGTAGAGGACGATCGACACCACGGTGATCACCACGATAGATGCCCACAATTCGTTGTACTGGTAGCGCGGAATGGCTTTGATCATGCTCGAACCCAAGCCTTGGCCGCTACCGAGCCATTCGCCGATCAGTGCTCCGATCAAGGCGCCGGGTACGGATACTCGTGCAGCGGCGAACACAGCCGGAAGTGCGGACGGCACGGACACCATTCGCAATGCGGTCCAACGACTCCCGCCGTAGGCAGCGATGAGGTCTTGTGCCTGAGCCGGAGCGGCACGTAGACCGACCATGATCATGACGAGGGCTGGGAAGAACACCACTATCGCAACCATGACTGTCACACCCACGATTCCGCGGCCGAATATCAGGACGATGATCGGGGTCATCGCAACGAGAGGAACAGATCGTAGAAGCATTGCAACGGGCATGAAAGTCTGTTCGACAGTGCGGGAAACGACGAAGATCGATGCCACCACGAGCGCGGCAGTCATTCCGACGGCAAAGCCGACACCGGCGTCGCGCAGAGTGATGAACAGGTTGTCGATGATGCCCGAACGAGCGTCGGCGGATTTTGGGCCGGAGAACAGGTACTCCCAGACGTCGGCCGGCGTCTTTCCCACACGCGGGCCGACCTGGGGGAAGGCGTTGAGGAAGACCACCCAGATGACAAGCAACAGCGCCGAGGCGATGGCAATCGGGGCGAGGAATCTCAATGTTCCTCGTACCGAGGTCATTTCTGTGCTCCCGGAGCGCTGGTCCACGGCGTGACGAGCCGGGCGATCGCTGCGACGACGGCGTACCCCAGACCGGCGAGCAAGGCGGCGGCGATAGCCATTCCCCACGTTCGCGGGACGTTGTACGACGTCTGAGCGGCTGTGAGTGCGACGCCGATCCCGCTGTCCACCCCGCCGAGATACTCACCGAGAATTGCACCCAGTACGGCCGAAGGTGCAGCAATCTTGAGGGCAGCAAAGGTGCTCGGAAGTGCGCTCACAAGTTGAACTTTGGTGAACTTCTGCCAACGCCCACCGCCGTAGGCGGCGACGAGATCGAGGCTCGTCTTGTCGGCCGATCTCAGGCCGGCGAGTGTGCCGACCATCGTGGTGAAGAAGCAGTACATTGCGGCGAGAAAGATTGTGGGGGTCCGGCCGCCGAAGACGACCAGGATGATTGGGCCAAGCGCCAACAGCGGTGTGCAGTAGCTCAGGATCGCCAGTTGTGTGGCCAATCCCTCGATGGGCGGAATGAGAACGACAAGCACGGCAAGCGTGATCGCCAGCAGGTTTCCCCAGAGAAAGCCCTGCAGCGCACCGGAAGCCGTGACGGTGAAATTGGGTCCGTACAGCGACCAACCGTCGTCGAACATCGTCGAGACAACCACCCACGGCGTCGGAATCGTGCCTCCCGCAACACCGGCCGCCGCCAGAATCCACCAGAGAGCGATCAGTCCGCAGATGCCGACTGCACCGCCGAACCACGTTGGACGCTTCAATCGGATCCGGCGCGGCACAGATGGCTGCGCCGCCGCGGTCGCGACGTTCTCGATATCGGTAATTGTCATGCGACGCCTGCTTTTCCGAAGAGCAGTCCGGAGAGGTAGTCGTGGATCTCGTGGAACTCGGGTGTACGCATCATCTCGGGTGTACGCGGGCGCGGCAGGTCGATCGGCACGACTTCGAGGACGCGTCCGGGCCGCGGCGTCATGACGGCGACGACGTCGGAGAGGAACACGGCTTCGGCGATTCCGTGAGTCACCATCAACGTGGTCGCCGGTTTCTCGGTCCAGATCCTGAGCAATTCGATGTTGAGCCGTTGACGGGTCATGTCGTCCAGCGCGCCGAAGGGTTCGTCGAGTAGGAGGACACTCGGCTTGACCACGAGCGATCGTGCGATCGACACACGCTGACGCATACCGCCGGACAATTGGGCGGGCTTGGCCTTCTCGAATCCTTCGAGGCCGACGAGCGCGATCAGGTCGGCTATCAGGTCGGGGTCGGGATCGATGCCGGCAACCTGAAGGGGCAGTTTGATGTTGGAGGCCACTGTTCGCCACGGCAGCAAAGCCGAATCCTGGAAGGCGATTCCGAGTTCGCGGCGCTTGCGTAACTCGGCGGGCGACTGCCCGTTGACAAGGGCCGTTCCCGACGTCGGACTATCGAGGCCCGCAAGGATACGGAGAACGGTGGACTTCCCGCATCCGGACGGCCCGAGCAGAGACAGGAAAGAGCCTTCGCTGGTTTGAAGGGACACGTCGGTCAGCGCGGTCACCGACCGACGACCCATCTCGAAGGTCTTGCCGAGGCCGGAGATGTCGAGACCGGTTCCAGCGGGGCGAGGTGTGGTGACGGGACTGGTCATTCCCGCACAGTACGAACGTCCGGTTGCGGTCATGTTGCCTGCGCGTCACCGCTGCGTGAGGCTGGTTCGGCGTCTCCTGTCACAGCGCCGTGGTGAGATGGACGTCTGGACGGAGTGAGGGGAGCGAAGATTGCTGAAGTTGTACCGGGCCGAGCGTTCGGACACCTTAGTCTCGGCGTTGGCCACGCTCCTCCGTACCCCGCTGTCGGATCCATTCGCCAGGGAAACTGTTGCGGTGCCGGCCAAGGGCGTCGAGCGTTGGCTCAATCAGCGGCTGTCCTCCCAGCTAGGCACGTCCGGACCGTCAGCAGTGGACGGAATTTCTGCGAACATCGCGTTTCCTTCACCCGCGCGCCTGGTCGCGGAGTCCGTGGCCGCGGTCAGTGGAATCACGGCTGACGACGACCCATGGTCGCCGACGCGATTGGTGTGGACGGTTCTCGATGTGATCGACGAGTCCCTCGGCGAGCCCTGGTGCGGAGTCCTGGCGAAACATCTCGAAGGCCATCGTGAAGGTCGACGGTTTGCCTCCGCCACACATGTCACCGAACTCTTCCGCAGTTATGCCGCGCAACGCCCGCAGATGCTGATCGACTGGGCCGCCGGGCGGTTGACCGACGGACACGGATTGGCGCTGTCGGAGGATTTCGAATGGCAGGCACGTCTGTGGTGCATCGTCGCGGACAAGATCGACGTTCCGGGGCCCGCAGAGCGACTGGGGCAAGTGAGCCGCGCGCTGGTCGAGGACCCGGCCTTGGTCGACCTACCGGAACGTCTGTCGGTCTTCGGGCCGACCCGGCTGCCGGTCGATCAGCGAATGATCTTGAGCGCACTCAGTGCGAATCGGGACGTGCACATCTGGCTCCCGCATCCCAGCCCCGCGCTGTGGACCAAGATGAGCTCGCGCATACCGCCTCGAAGTAGGAGCACGATCCGACGTTCGGAAGACGGGTCAGCGCTGATATCCGCCAATCCGTTGCTGTCGAGTCTTGCTCGCGACGTTCGTGAACTTCAGATCAGCCTCGGTGCCGCCGAGTTCGAGTCGGTGCATCTTCCCGAACCAGCCGGCCCGAAATCCCTCCTGGCGACGGTCAAGGCCGATGTCATCGCAGATCGTGCTCCCAGGGTTGCAGCGGAACCGGATGGGACAGTTCAGGTCCACGCTTGCCACGGGCCGGCACGGCAGGTCGAGGTGCTCCGCGAATGTCTGCTCCGATTGTTCGAGGACGACCCGACATTGCAGCCGCGCGACGTACTCGTGATGTGCCCGGACGTCGAAACGTACGCACCTTTGGTTCGTGCTGCATTCGGGCAAGGCGTCCATGGCCACCCGGGGCATCTCCTTCGAGTAAGGCTGGCAGACCGCGGATTACGTCAGACCAATCTTGTCCTGGCCGTTCTCGGCTCTCTCCTCGAATTGGCCGACGGCCGGGCCACAGCCAGTGAGGTTCTCGACCTGGCCGCGACCGAGCCTGTCCGCACACATTTTTCGTGGGGCGACGACGAGTTGGAAAGACTGCGGGAATGGACGACGGAAGCGGGTGCTCGCTGGGGAATCGGTAGTCGGCAGCGTGCCACGTTCGGCCTCGACGCATTTCCGCAGAACACCTTCAACACCGCCATGGACCGAATCTTGTTGGGGGTCAGCGCGGACGAATCGGAAAATGCCTGGTTGGATCTCGCGCTACCACTCGATGACGTGGACGGCACAGACATCGACCTGACTGGACGTTTCGCAGAGTTCGTCGATCGCCTGGCCGTCTCGCTTCGCGATCTTGCCGGCCCACATTCACCGGCCGAATGGCTTCGTGTGCTGATGCGGGCCCTGGATCTGCTGACCGACACAGCGCCCGCAGATTCCTGGCAGAGCGCGGGGGCCCACCGCGAACTGGTAGCTGCTGTCGAATTCGGCGGAGAGACGGTGTTACGTCTGGCCGATGTTCGCGCGATGCTCTCGCGCAGCCTCGCGGGCAGACCGACGCGTGCCAACTTCCGAACCGGCGAACTGACGGTGTGCACGATGGTTCCGATGCGTTCGGTACCGCATCGCGTGGTCGTGCTGATCGGACTCGACGACGAGGTGTTCCCTCGAACCGGTGGAGTCGACGGCGACGACATCTTGTCACGTGATCCCGTTGTGGGGGAGCGTGATCTGCGCAGTGAAGACCGGCAACTGCTTCTCGATGCCGTGATGTCTGCGGGCGAACATCTGATTCTGTTGTATACCGGTGCCGATCCGGTCACCGGTGTCGTCAGACCACCGGCGATCCCCCTCAGTGGCCTTCTCGACGTACTCAGTGCGACGGTGGGTCCGGAAGCGATCAACGGAGTGCTGACACGGCATCCGTTGCAATCGTTCGACAATCGAAACTTCGCGCCGAACAAGCCGTTCAGCTTCGACACGGCAGCGCTGGCCGGTGCGAGGGCTGCCTCCGGAACACCGGTCGAATTGCCGACAGTCTTGTCGGCCGAGCTACCCGAGGTGCATCCGAAGGAAGTTAACATCGCCGACTTGGTGAACTTCCTGGTACATCCCGCGCGTGGTTTTCTGCGCCAACGCCTCGGCGTCCGGGTACCGGAACTCGACGACGACATCGCGGATTCGCTGGCAACCGAGCTCGATCCACTGTCCACCTGGGCTCTGGGTGACCGAATGCTTCTCTCGCGCTTGGCTGGACGCAGCTCTGCGGATTTTCGTGCAGCCGAGTGGCGCCGCGGCACTCTGCCGCCCTACAACCTGGGCGCTACGGTTCTGGGCAACGTCGAATGGGTGGTCGATCAGATTGCCGGACTTGCCTTGCCGCACTTCGACGGAGACTCCGAAGCTGTCGACGTCGACATAGACCTCGGTAACGGGCGTCGTCTCACCGGAACGGTAACCGGTGTGCACGGCAATTCAGTGGTGCGAGCGTCGTATTCCTCACTGGCGCCTAAACATCGGATGACGGCCTGGATCAATCTCCTCGCCTTGAAATCACACGGACGACCCGGTCCGCTCGATGCAGTCTCGATCGGACGGGGTCGGGGAAAGACAGCAGCGGCACGGTCGGTGCTCGATGCGCCGGGCAATGCGGTCGAGATACTGCAGCAATTGGTGGACCTACGGGAGCGGGGGCTGCAGCGCCCGTTGCCGATGTGGGCCGCGACTTCAGCCGAATATGCGCGCCGACGCTTTGGTGGGGAGTCGGTCGACGATGCGACAAACGGTGCGGACACCCAGTGGACCGGGCAGTACGGCGAGATGATCGATCCGAGCAACACTTACGTTTTCGGAGAGGCTCGAACACTTGCGGAGTTGGCTGCGGATCCGCCGTCGGACGACGAGTTCGTCTGGGCCGAGGAACCGACTCGGTTCGGAGTTCTCGCCCGACGACTGTGGGATCCGTTGCTGACCAACGAAAGAGCGGAGTAACCCGTGGACTTCGATCTTCTGGGGCCACTGCCGACCGGCACCACGGTGTTGGAAGCGAGCGCCGGAACTGGCAAGACCTACGCGATCGTCGGACTCGCGACCCGTTGTGTTGCCGAAGGCCTCGCTGACATTTCGCAAGTTCTGCTGGTGACATTCAGTAGGGCCGCCACTCAGGAACTTCGTGAGCGTGCCAGGGAGAGGTTCGCGGGAGTGTCCGCCGCTCTGGTCGACCCGGAGGCGGCGAGGCGGTCGGATGATGATCTGGTGGCGTACCTCGCCACAGCTGACGACGAGGAGATCGGCGTGCGGCGTCGTCGACTCCTGCGCGCTCTCGCGGAGTTCGACGCCGGCACCATCACGACCACCCACAGTTTCTGTCAGAGGATGCTCGACGGACTCGGCATCGCCGGGGAACGCGAACCGGACACAACTTTTGTGGAGTCGGTCGACGACCTGATCAGTGAGGTCGTCTCGGATTTGTACCTCAGCCGCTACAGCCGGACGGACTCGTCTCCACCGTTCTCCACGAAGGACGCGCTGGCCATCGCCCGAAGCGCAGTCGGTGATGGTCAGGCAATTCTCGAACCCGACGGCGAGGAGGAGACCGCACCCGGTCAGCGCGTCCTCTTCGCGGCTGCTGCTCGTGTCGAGGTCGAACGACGTAAGCGGACCAAAGGAATTCGCGACTTCAACGATCTGCTGACGCTGTTGCACGGTGTATTGACGGATCCGGAATACGGTCCCGTCGCGTGTCGTCGGGTGCGCGAAAAGTTCAAGGTTGTGTTGATCGACGAGTTCCAGGACACCGATCCGTTGCAGTGGGACATTCTGCGGTTGGCCTTCCACGGTCACACCACCCTGGTCCTGGTCGGTGATCCCAAACAAGCCATCTATGCGTTCCGCGGGGCAGAAGTCCTGAGTTATCTCGATGCGGTCGATCAGGCGGATGCGCACCAGGAGTTGACCACCAATTGGCGTAGCGACCCAGGGTTGTTGGCGGCACTCGAACACCTCTACGGTGGTGCCGCACTCGGCAACGAAGGCATCGTCGCGCATCCGGTGGAGGCTTCGCACAAGAAGTCTCGGTTGTTCGGCCCGGTGCCGATGCGTGTGCGCCATCTGCCCCGTACCGGAGCCGGACCGCTCAATCGTTCGGGATTTCCGGCCGTAGGCAGACTTCGCAGTCGCGTCGCGGACGACGTCGCAGCAGACGTGGTCGCGCTCCTGGGCGGCGATGCCCGCTTGGCAGTCGACGGTGATCCACGCCCGGTCGAACCGGGAGACGTCGCGGTGTTGGTGCGCACCCACAAGCACGTGGCGATGATCCGCGATGCTCTCGATGCCGTCGGTGTACCTTCCGTATTGACCGGAGGGTCCAGTGTTTTCGCGACACCCAGTGCGACCCAGTGGCTGTGGCTGTTGCAGGCGATCGAGCAGCCCCATCGCTCCGATCGTGTCCGGTTGACGGCCCTCTCGCCGATTTTCGGGCGCACCTCCGAAGAACTGGACAAGGACGGCGACAACGTCGTTGCAGAACTTGCAGGTCAACTGCGCTCCTATTCCGGGCTGTTCGCACGCGTCGGGTTTGCGGCTGTGTTCGAAAGAATCTCTGCCGAAACAAATCTGGAGAAGCGTGTACTCGCGGCCCCGTCCGGCGAACGAGATTTCACCGATTTGCGGCACGTCGCACAACTCCTCGGTCGCGTCGCCACCGAGGAAGCGTTCGGGTTGAGCGCACTGGTTCGCTGGCTTTCCGACCGAATCAAGGATCCGACGTCCGGGAGCGCGACCGACAGAAGCCGTCGCCTCGACAGTGACGCTGCCGCAGTGCAAATCGCTACGGTGCATGCCACCAAAGGGCTCGAGTTCCCGATCGTCTACGTCCCGTTCAGTTGGGAGAGCGTTGGCGGCTTCAACTCGCCGACGCAGCTGTTGCACGACCCGGAGGGACGCCGCATCCTCGACGTCGGCGGGCAGGAAGGCCCGGGGTACAACGCCAGAAAGACTGTTGCGGAGGCCGAAGAAGCGGGCGAAGAACTGCGGTTGCTGTACGTGGCGCTGACCCGGGCGCAGTGCCAACTCGTGCTCTGGTGGGCACCCAGCTACGGGACCTCCCGCTCGCCGCTGCACCGGTTGATGCTCGGACGTACACCCGGCATCGCCGAACCTGCTCGGGTAGTGAAGGTGCTCGACGACGGTACAACCGCAGCACGGCTCGCAACCTGGCCGGCAGCAGCTTCCGACGTGATCTCGGTGGAACCTGTTGGTCCCCATCCGCCCTCGCCCGTCCACTGGTCCAGAGCGGCTGCGGACGTGACCGAACTGGCCGCGGCGCGTTTCGATCGAGACCTGGACACTCTGTGGCGTCGTACGTCGTACTCGGCACTCACCGCCGGAGCGCACCACGCGGTCACGACCACGGGCAGCGAGGTCGAGGATCCCGAAAAAGACGACGAGCCAGAGGATTCCGTAGACCTCGGGAGCATTACCCCCTCGCCCCTGGAGGCGTTCCCTTCACCCATGAACGGACTTCCCGCGGGCGCCGCATTCGGCACGCTGGTGCATGAGGTGCTCGAGGTGGTGGACACGGCTGTGGCAGATCTGAGAGCGGAACTCGGGATGCGTTGCGCCGAGGCGGTCTCGGTACGGGCGGCCGAGGTCGACTCCGAAGCACTCGCGGATGCGCTGTATCTGGTGATGCAGACTCCCTTGGGATTCGGAACCTTGGCCACGATCGCGCCGAAAGATCGTCTTCCCGAACTCGATTTCGAACTCCCACTGGCCGGTGGCGACGATCCGGTGTCGATGAGTGTCACACTCCGCGGAGTATCGGAACTGTTGAGGCGCCACCTTTCCTCCGACGACATTCTGGCGTCGTACGCCGACTATCTGGACCGTGTCGAGACGTCACCGATGCGCGGATTCCTGACGGGCAGTATCGACGCAGTCTTGCGGATCCCGGGCCCGTCGTTCGTGATCGTCGATTACAAGACCAACCGGATCGGTCGCGGCGATCTGACGGCTGCCAACTACACGCGTGAACTCATGGCGACGGAGATGATGCGCTCGCACTATCCGCTGCAGGCACTGCTGTATTCGGTTGCACTGCATCGGTATCTGCGGTGGCGCCTGCCCGACTACGATCCGCACCGTCATCTCGGGGGCGCGCAGTATCAATTCGTGCGTGGGATGCTCGGCCCGGACAGCCCGCCGGAATGCGGTGTCTTCGAATGGAAACCGCCTGCTCAGCTGACGGTTGAACTATCGGATCTGCTGGCCGGTCTTGATGCGTCCCACACAGTAGGGGAGAAGATTCGATGACCGAGGCGCAATTGGCGCAGCGCGCCAAAGGGATCGTGCGAATCTTCAACGAAGCCGGGGTTCTGGTTGCCGCCGATGTTCATGTCGCGACGAGAGTGTGCAGCCTGGGCGGTGAAACTTCCGAAGAAGTGATGCTGGCCGCGGCGTTGGCAGTTCGGGCCGTGCGATCAGGTTCGGTGTGCCTCGATCTACGACGGATGCGTGATGTGAGCGTCGACAATGCGACGGAGGAGGAACTTACGTCGTTGCCGTGGCCCGAACCGTCGGAGATCGTTGCCGCCCTTCGGCTGAGCCCTCTGGTGATCGGCGGAAACGCCGGACCTCTCAGACCGCTCCGGTTGATCGACACGGACGACGGTGAACTCCTCTACCTCGATCGATATTTTCTGCAGGAGCAGACGATTCGGCGAGTGCTCGACGAGCGGGCGTCCACGTGGCCGCCCGCCGACCTGAAAGCGGTCCGAACGCGGCTGGATTCGCTGTTCGTCGACGAGAACGGGCCGACCATCGCGCCGGATCGTCAACGGATAGCAGCTGCTCTCGCCGCGACACAGTGGACCACCGTCATCGCCGGTGGGCCCGGAACCGGCAAAACCCATACGGTCGCACGTATTCTCGCTCTCCTGTCGGAGGAATTGGGTTCGAATGCTCGCATCGGTCTGGCCGCACCGACGGGTAAAGCCGCAGCACGGCTGCAGGAGTCCGTACGTGAGCAGACCGCGAGCCTTGGCCTTCCCGAAGAACTCGCGGCCATGACCCTGCACCGCCTACTCGGTTGGCAGCGGGGGAGTTCGAGTCGTTTCAAATACAATGCGACCAACAGACTTCCCTACGATGTGGTCGTCGTCGACGAGACGTCGATGGTCTCCCTCACGTTGATGGCGCGCCTGCTCGAAGCCGTTCGCCCCGATGCCCGGCTACTGCTCGTCGGCGATCCCGATCAGTTGACCTCAGTCGACGCGGGCGCTGTTCTTGCTGATCTTGTCGCCCGCCCGGTAAAGGTCAGTGGAAATCCGACGCTGACACAGTTGGTGGGTGACGATCTCACGGCCACTGGTTCCGAAGAGGCATTGAGTGCGGATGAGCAGGATCGTCTGCGGGGCGGGATCATTCAACTCTCACGCGGGCGCCGCTTCGACGGAACCATCGCGTCGTTGGCCAGGGCAGTTCGAGCGGGAGATTCCGGTGAGGTTCTGCGTATCCTGCGCAGCGGTGATCCAGCCGTCTCCTTCCATTCGCCCGAGGATGTTGACGCATTGCGCGCCGACATCGTTGCGAGTTCAGAGGTGGTGACGGCGTCGGCCGAGGTGGGTGATGCGATCGGCGCGCTGAAAGGCTTGGAATCGCACCGCCTTCTGTGCGCCCACCGCGACGGACCGTACGGTGTCGGGAGGTGGGCGCAGCAGGCGATGGAGTGGGTCGGCACGGCATCAGGGCAGTTTCTTGACCCGACGCGGTGGTATCCGGGCCAACCCCTGTTGGTGACGGCCAACGACTACGAGGCGAAGATCTACAACGGGGATGCCGGGGTGATCGTGCAGCGTGAGGATGGCGTGCCTATTGCCGCATTCCAGCGGGGCAGTGATGCGTTTCTGATTCACCCGAGCCAACTCTCGTCGGTGCAGACGGTTTACGCGATGACGATTCACCGGAGCCAGGGCAGCCAGTACGACACCGTATCGGTGATGTTGCCGGCCGAGGCGTCGTCACTGCTGACTCGGGAGTTGTTGTACACGGCGATCACTCGCGCCAGAAACCATGTGAGAGTAATCGGCACCGAGGATTCCGTGAGGGCGGGAGTGCAGCGACAGGTACTCAGGGCAAGTGGGCTGCGTCGGGAGATCCGTCCGTACGACGGGCCGTGAAAGTCGGATGTTGCGGATTCTCTTGGTCATTCGTTGTATACGACGAACACCTTGCGTACGGTCTCGGTGACCGTCCACGTACCCTTCCATCCGATTGGGAAGATTGCACTCGTACCGGCAACGAGATGTACGGGATCGCCGTCGTCCTCCTCGACGGTCATGGCGCCGGAGACGATGGTGATGATCTCGCCGCGGGTGAGGAACTCCCACCGCGACTTTCCCGGTTCGCTCTCCCAGACTCCGGATTGAATGCGGCCGTCGTCACTGGTGAACTCGACATCTGCACGAGTGATGATGTCTCCGCCGAGTGGCTCTGCACTGGGTTGGCCCAGCAGTGCTTGTTGGAAGATCCCACTTGCGCTGTTCAACTCTGCGGCGCGGAAGGTAACGGTCACAATTCGATCCTGACTTTCGAAACTCGTGTGAATCATCGGACTTGTCGATGATGTCGTGTGTCTGCTGAGCCGGGATACATTCACTTGTCGCATCTTTCGGCGTTTCGCTCGTACAGATGTCGAAAGGGTGATCGACCATCATTCAACCGGGGCTCAGGGAACCGTCTCACGCCGAAATATGCCCGAGCCCAGGGAAAACGCCCCCGCGCCGGTGATCTCGAACGGGGGTGATCGGTTGTGTATGAGGGGTTTACGTGGTGGACGCTGTCAACGAGGTGATGAAGCGCTCGGCTGCCGCGTCGACCTCGGCGTCGGGGGTGAGCAACCTCTGCAGCAACAGTCCTCGCAGACATGCGGTTGCGATGATGCTCTGCTGCTTTGCATCCACCACTGTGAATCCTTCGCGAAGGGCCGCCGCTTCGAGGAGGTGCGCCAAATCGTCGAGGTCGGCGGCGAAATCTTGAAATGCTTTGTGCTCGTACACCGCAAGTCCGGCCAGGTGAAAAAAGGTGCGGCTTCGATCTTCGTGCTCGGCGTTCGAGTAGAAGCTCCAGATCGCCGTGCACAGGGCTGCGAACCCGAGATCTTTGCCCATCGCGGCGATGACGAGGTTGTCACGGCGGCGAGCTTCCGACAGTACGGCGCTGAGGAGACCCGGTCGTGATCCGAAGTGATAGGTCAGCAGCGTGTGGTGCACTCCGAGTCGCTCCGCTACTTGTCGCATCGAAAGCTTCGGGCTTGGGCCGGTTTCACCGAACTCGTCGAACAGTGCCTGTAACAGTCGCTCTCGACCCTCCCCAACCGGCGATCTCACGCTACCTCCATTGACGGGTTCACCACTGTTGAGTACGGTACCGCATATCGAATTCACCAGTGTTTAGGAGAGTGGTTTCCAATGCTCGGAGGTCCCTTTGACTGACGTATGGTTTGCCGGCGGCATGGTCGCGGATGGATCGGGCACCGACCCGGTCGAAGTCGACGTGTGCGTGAGTGGCGGCATTGTCACCGCGATCGGACAGGCGCCGTCGGGTTCGACGACAGTTGACTTGGACGGCATGCTTCTGACTCCGGGGCTGATCGATGCTCATGTCCACCTGGGTATTTCGAGTCCGATCCGAAGGCAATTCGGGTTTGAGCTCTCGGCAGCCGAACTGGCTGCGGGCATCTTCGCCACCGCGGGCGATGCCCTCGACGCGGGCTTCACCACGGTGCGAGACGTCGGTGGCATCGACGGCGGAGTCGTCGACGTTATTGCGAGCGGCAAGGTGCGTGGTCCGCGTGTCCTCTCGTGTGGTCCTGTGCAGTGCCAGACCGGTGGACACGGCTACTACGGGGCCGCATGGGAGCCGACCGAGCTGTGGAACATGCACCACATTCCAGGGCTCTGCGCCTTGTCCTTGATGTCGGGCAATGCCGACGAGCTACGACGCAACGTGCGCGAATCGTTCCGCCGAGGCGCAACATTTCTGAAACTGTGCGTCACCGGCGGTGTCGTCGGAGGCCATGACAGCCTCACCGACACACAGTTCACCGTCGAGGAAATCTCCGTGGCAGTGGAAGAAGCAGCGTCGCGCGGCACCTACGTCACGGTCCACGCCCACAACAATGCGGGCATTCGCAACGCGGTGCGGGCCGGCGTCCGGTGCGTGGAACACGGCACCGACATCGATGCGGAGACGGCCCAGCTGATGCGGGAACATGACGTGGCACTTGTCCCCACCTTCGCCGTGGTCGAGCAGTTGGCGGACACCGAAAGCATGGACCTGGACCCGGCAATACGAGAGCGTGCAGCCGGAGTGCGTCAACGCATGGCCAGAGCGCTCGAGGCCTCTCGCGCAGCAGGCCTGAGGATCGGCCTGGGCTCGGACCTCATCGGGCCGCACCAAAAGCGCCGAGGTGAGGAGTTGCACTTGCGCGCGGAGTTGGAGTCGCCGATGCATGCACTTGTTTCGGCCACCAGCGTCAATGCCGACATTCTCGGTATCGGGGAAAGCGTCGGGACGATCCGCGTCGGTATGCAGGCGGACATGGTTGCCTGGCAGCAAGACCCACTCCGAGACGCAAAGGTCTTCGCCGATCCGGACATGGCTGTTCTCGTCGTGAAGTCCGGAAATATCGTCAAGGGAGACGTTCGATGAGCGCAATGCTGCACGGATGCTTTGCAGACACGGAGTACTTCGAAATCACGGCGAAGTCGGGACACAGCTACGGCGTCTGGGTGACCACACCCCCCGGCTACGCGGACTCCATGGATCCCTTACCGCTGATCTACGTGATGGACGGCAACTGGGCTGTAGGTCTTACCGCCCCGCTCATCGTCACGCAGGCAGACCCGTACCTGACGGTCGCCCCGTACATCCAGGTCAGCGTCGGATATGCCGGTGAGGAAGCTGCCAACTGGGCACGGCTCCGCAACCGCGATCTCGTGCCGCCTGGGGAACCGGTAGGCGAAGAAATGATGGCTACTCTCGCCGCTGCTCGCGACTCGGGTGCAATGACCCAGGAGTACGTGGACGCCTACCTCGAGGAGCTGGCAGACACCCACGGGGACGTCTTCCTCGACTTCCTGACCAACGAACTCCACCCTCGCCTGTACTCGTCGGAGCTACGTGTCAGCGAGTCCGGGCACGGACTCTTCGGGTACTCGTACGGAGGCCTTTTCGCCCTCTACGCATGGCTGCGCGACGCGCCCCCATTCGCGACCTTCGGTGCGGGTAGTCCCGGAGTTGTGAACGCCGACAGCCAGATCCACACGCTGGTCGAGGCACTGCCCGAGCGTGGCGTGGGCTCAGTTGTTCCGCAGCTGCACGTCACGCTGAACGAAGCCGAACTGACTGGACCCATTCCGATCTATCGCGGACTGTCACGCAACGTTCTCGCCGTCGTGGAGCAGTTGCATGGCAAGGGACGGTCGCAGGATGTTTCGACCGCGTTGTTGCACGAGACGCACGTAACCGGGCTGCAGGCATCGTTCCTGAGCTACTTGAAAAAATGCCATGCACGGTAGCTGTTCGTCCCGGCGACGATGTGCACGCTGACACGTTCGACGGGCGATTTTCCGTAGACGCCGTTGAAGGAGAAGTCGGCTGTGGGTGTCCACCACGTGGTGGACACCCACAGCCGTGTCTATTCAGTTGTCGCGGCTATCGATTCTCCAAGCCGGACAACACTTCTAACCCATGACGGTCCCGGTCGACTCGGCATTGGGTGCCCGAAGGCGGGAGAATGCGCCGAGGTCGATTTCGAGCCCGGTGTGCATCCCGACATAGGTCAGGGGATCAGCGTCGTGATCGTGTCCAGCTTCCACCTGGTCGATGATCCTGGACATGAGGCGCCCAGCGATAGGGGCATTCTTGAATTGGTTCCCGCTGGTGCCCATGGCGACGTAGAAACCTTGCCTGTCTGTCTTGTCATAGATCGGGGTCCAGTCGGATGCTGCGTCGTACACGCCGGCAATACCTTTCGGTTGTGACGGGACCTCCAGGGTGGGGAAACGCCTGGCGGCGCGGAAAACCTGCGCTTCGAACCGGGCAACAGTGCGATTCGGGTTGGCGGTATCAGGATCGTCGATCCACTCGAGCGGATCGCAATCCGGTTCGGTTCCGCCGACAAGGAATCCGTTTCCAGGTTCGGCTCGCATGTAGGTTCCGAGATCCAAATCGGCGATCATCGGGCCGAGGATCTCGTCGTCGTTGTAGCCAGTGGGTGCGGTGACGTGATGAACTTCCTGGCGCAAGGGCCGAACCGAAACCTTGAAGTCGGCCCCGACGTTCGACAGCTTGTTGAACGCTCCTGACCAGGGGCCGGCGGCATTGACGACAATCTTGGATTTCACACTTTCCCCGTCGTCGAGCCCTAGCTGCCAGATGCCGTCAGGCAACTGCTCGACTGCCACTACACGCGTGTTGTATGCGAAAACTGCACCGTGCGAACGTGCTGCCGCAGCAAGATTCGCGGCAGCCAGTTGCGGGTCGTCGACGAACCCCGCCTGAGGTGTGTACAGCGCGCCGAGCGTGGTTTCGGCATCTGCGAAGAAGGACTCCGAGTCGACTGGCTTCGGAGGATAGTATTTGCCGGCGTCGATACCGGGAATCTTCTCGACGAGTGTCGTTGCGTCCCAAAGCTGGTAATCGATTCCTATCTTCTCGAATAATCCGATCGTGCGCGCGTGGGGCGCGACGTCGACATCGAGCAGTGCCATCCCGCATTGCCGAAACTTCGCAAGCGCGCCGTCGACTGTCGCGTTGAGATGCTCGTTCCAGTTTTGCCAGCAATGCAGCGACTCCCAAGCCGCAGCCATACCGTCGAATGTGGAGTAGTTGAACCGGATAACCGCACTGGATGCACTGGTCGAGCCGTAGCCCGGACCACCAGACTTGTCGATGACCAGGACTTCGTAGCCTCGAGCGGCCAGTTCGTAGGCGATGGAGCTGCCGATCACTCCAGCTCCGACCACAACTGCATCGGTCTTGTCGGTAGGCACTTTCGGCCTCTCTTTCTACTGATGGCTTCGCCGGATCGAAAGCACAGCTGTTCGATCCGGCAAGCTTGGGTTCTGGTAATTCCGACGCCGTCGACTTCCTCTGGAGAGCTTCATCCCGACTTCTCGGATTCGGCTCTGTCTTAATGAATTTGGCACCTGAAAGTCCAGAGGTGTTCGTCGTCCTCAACTCTCTCGTGGCGGCCATCGGAACGCTATCGACAGCTGCGCAAAAAATCACAGCCGTGGCGCGTCCGTTGTCAGAAATGTTTCGTCGGGCTGCCCTGCGTGGCAGACCAGTTTTTCGTTTCCGGAATCCCTCGCCACAGAATGGGAAGCGCGATCAAAGCGATGGCGGTCGCATAGAAGGCAGGCGACAGATCGCTTCCAGTGGCGTTGACCAGTGCTGCGCACACCAGAGGAGCGGTCCCTGCAAAAAGTGCATATGCGATGTTGTAGGGGATTGCCGTGCCGGTGAATCGCGCATGCGTCGGCATCATTTCGAGAATTACGAGCAAAGCGGACGCGAGTAAGGAAAGCGCGAGGACCAGAGAAGCCAGTGCAACGGCAATCGCGAAAATGTTTCCGGTACCGATGAGCATGTAGCTGGGCACCGAGACGAAAACTGACATCACCATGCCGATTCTGACGAGTGGCCTCCGGCCGATTCGGTCGACTGTGGCGCCGAAGAAGATGAACAGCGGTACTGCGAGAACCAAAGCGCCGGTTGTCATCAGCAGTGCCACCGTGCTCGGAACATCGGCTGAGAGAACCAGAAATGTCGGCATGTAGCCGAGCAGCATATGAGTAACGACACCGAGCGAGGCGAAGTACACGAAGGACGTGAGCAGAGTCCGCCAGTGATTGCGGAACAGATCTGCGAGTGGGCGGGTTGGAAGGGAATCGTTTTCTTGCATTTCCTTGAACGCCGGAGTCTCCTCGACGGCAAGCCTCATGAACAGGCCCACCATGGCGACAACGCCTCCGATGATGAACGGCCAACGCCATCCTCCGTCGGCGAAGTGCTCAGCGCCGACCGAGCTGAATGACAAGACTGTGACCGTGGCCAAGATGCTGCCGACAAATGACGAAGAGCTGATTATCCCTGCGTACAAGCCTCGGCGGTGGGACGGCGCATGCTCGACGACGAAGGTGGCAGCTCCGGTGTATTCGCCCCCGGCCGAGAATCCTTGAACCAATCGGCACAGCAGCAGCAACAGCGGTGCGGCAACACCGATCGAAGCGTACGTCGGTAGGAGACCGATTGCCGCCGTCGAGCAGCCCATGAGCGTAATTGCCAGGGACAGTGACCTGCGTCGGCCGAGGCGGTCACCAAGCCGTCCGAAGAATATGCCGCCGGCAGGTCTGGCCAAGAAGGCGACTCCGTAAAGAGCGAAGGTGGCAAGCAGTGCGCCACTGCCGAACTCCGGAGGGAAGAACACTGTCGCGAGAACTGCGGCAGTGAAACCGTAGATCGTGAAATCGAACCATTCGACGATGTTGCCTGTCGCCCCGGCGATCAGGGCCCTACGGCGCGCCGATCGACGTCCAGGTGGAGTCTCGGTTTGATGCCCTGCAGGAGCATTCGCTGTGCCGGTCATGATGATTCCTCTCGGGATATGCTGAATGGCAACGGCTTTGCGACATCACGGTCACCGATGTCATTCGAGGTATTCGACATTGAAAGAGGTCGGTGGGATTCGATGTTGAACTGGCGAACGAAGGTCGTTTGTCGATTTCGGGTCGGAGGCGACCTCGTCTGAGGGAGATCGTGCCGGCCGGCCTCGCGCCCCACTATGCAAATCCCACGGCTGCAACAGCTCTCGTCGCTGCCACTTCTGCCGGTTTGTGGACCGAGTGAAGACGTCACGGGTCTCGAGTGCTTGGCATGAAGCGAGCCTATGGCGCAAAAGTTAGTTGCATCACTGTCATGTGTTCAATTTTCTACGTAGAAATTTGGGCATATGTTGCAAACCGGAGAGGGGGCTCGTACAGTTCGACCATGGTCGGAGAACTACAGCATTTGGTGGACACTACCGGGCGCCGACTGGACCGTTCCGTTGCGATCGATGATGTACAGATTCGTCTGCTCGCGTACAACTCGCATGACAGTGCCGTCGATTCAGTCAGAATGAATTCCGTTCTACAGCGGAATGTTTCACGCGAGATCGTAGACTTCATCTACGCGAGTGGAGGCCGTGAAGCCCTCGATCTCTTCACTGTTCCCGTCAACGAAGAACTAGGGCTGACCCTTGGCCGGGTCGGGATGCCGATCCGGTACCGCAATGCGCTGCTGGGCTTCGTCTGGCTGTTGACTTCGGAGGGCGAAGTTGACGAGGATCAAGCCGAGGTCTTGAGGCGCACGGCTGATGCGGCAGCGATGATCCTCCACCGCGAACAGTTGCTGGACGAGTTGTCCCGAAGTCGGGAGCGGGAACTTACTCGAGACGTCCTGTCGGGCGAGCGGTCGCTGCGCGAGGACGCGGCAAACAGGTTGGCCGAGGAGGGCTTGTTGGCTGCGGGTCCAGCAGTCGTGGTCACTGTGTTGCTCCGTCCTGGCGACCAGTCGACATTGACCGAAAGAGATCGTCTGAGTGTTGCCGTCGGCGTCGATCAGCTTCGTCGGAGGCTCCCGCGGAACAGTGCAATCCAACTCGACCGCCCCGACCACAGTCTGTTGATCGTATCGGTGGCCGAACGCTCGACTCAAACCCATCTGGACTCGCTGATCGTGGCAGCCCGGGAGCGAGTCTTGTCTGAAAGTGGGCGCCAGAACATCGAATGTTGGGTCGGTATCGGTGAACCGCGAACCTCGGTTGCGGATGTGCGCGAATCCTACGAAGAGTCCAGACGTTCCGCAGATGTGGCCCAGGTCGTCAAGGTGCTCGGAAATGTTGTGCGTTATCGGGATCTCGGCGTCTACGGACTTCTGGCCGAACTGTCGGAGGATCGACTCGAGAACAGTATTCACTCAGGTTTGCAGTCCTTGCTCAGCCATGAGGACTCGAAAAGTGAGGCTCTTCTCGCGACGCTGGAGAGCTTTTTGGACAATGCCGGTGACGTAAAGCGAACGTCAGAGGCGCTCTGTGTGCATCGAGGGAGCTTGTACTATCGCTTGCGGCGAATTCAGGAGATAACACGAGCAGACTTGGCAAACGGCGACGACCGGTTGGCCTTGCATTTGAGCCTGAAAGTCGCGCGGCTGTTGGATCTCCGATGATCCCGATCCGAGAAGAGGGGACTGCGGAAGAATCCAGCGGCTGAACGTAGTTGGCGGCTTTCGATCGTCAAGCATGATGGTTCTGGGGTGGGAAAGGAAGCGCGTCGTACATCGGCCGGGGTGGGTTGGCTTGACCTGCTGAGACGTTCATACGTTTGATCGGGCACCTTCTATCCTCCTGTCGGCAGATGCGGCGGAGTGCAACTTTTTCGGGCATTGAAAGTGCAGAATCGTCCAGATGGGTGTCGAGCTGCGTGAAGAACGCGCGTTTTTGCAAACCGAAATGACGACGAATTTGGTCTGAGTTCGGTCCCCCGGTACGCAGATGTTCGCGCGCGAACTGGACTATTTGTTGCCGACTGCAAATTGGGGATTTCGCATCCATTCCCGTTGGCTCCCTTTATCGTTGGATTGGATCAGATACCTGAGTCGGTGCGATTCGTATGCACCCCTTCACCGCAGGTCTGGTCTGATCTTTCCGAAGTCGGAGTCGCGGAGATACATGCAGTTGTTCGAGATCGTTCCCCCGAAATTGAACAAACGCGCCAGACTGGATTGTGGCCATCGAGGCTGTACGTCTATCCATTTGCTGGTTGCTGAGCCGGCTGGTCAGTACGACACTGAACCGGTGATGTTGCCGGCCTATCGCCAAACGGTGAAGTGGTTTTGCCAGGAGAACGACACGTTTTTGCCGGCATTCGAGACGACGACTCCGCGCGGATCGACCTCTGGCGGAAGGGGGACCGACCACATCATCTTTCCGTCGCGAGCCCTGATCGAATGCATGCCGGTGTAGTCGCTGAAGACGAAGTGATCGCCATCAGTCGCACCGCTTCGAACCCAGTACGCGTCTTGCCAGGGCGTTTGCCACAGTTGTCGGCCACTCTCGACGTCGAGACCCGAGATTGTGCGAGTCTCGGGAGACGTGACCAGGATTGTTTTTCCTACCACCGCGGCGATGGCGCTTCCCGTCCCGGCCATCGCGGTGTTGACGATTTGTGAACTGCGCCAAAGTTCGTCACCCGACTCCGGATCGTAGGCGCCGTCGCCGAGAAACATCGGCACCGCCGTCGAAGGCTTACTTGGGTAGGACGACGATGAGTACGAGGGAATCGGTATCGCACGAATCGTGGATCCGTCGGAAGCCAAGAGGTTTTGGGTTCCGGCATATCCCGACCGGCCGCCGACACTGGTGAGGAACAATCCGTTCCCGGTAGGGACAAGCGAATCGCCCTCGAATCGGAATCGTTCGGCGCCGGACTGCAGATCGTAGATTCGATAGCGGTACTGCGGGTCCCCGCCGTCGCCCTGTTCCATCGCAATGACAGTGTCGGTGTGAGGGACCGTGTAGACGGCTCCGAACTTCTCACTTGGTTCGAAGGTACGCACGAAGTTGGCAGTCAAATTGGTTGTGGTGCCGCTGGCAAGAATTCGTGTTCGAACCGTTCCGTCCATCCTTTCGCCGGACGTGTACACGGTGTCTCCGGCGATGGTGGCGCCATTGAGATCGAAGTCGGTTCCGAGGTCGGACATCAGAGTTCCGGTCGCGGTATCGACAAAGATCATCCGTCGATCGCCCCAGCACGCGATGATCGTGGATTCGTTCTGCTGACTGCACTGGCCGATGACTCCGCCGATTCGCGTTTTCCACAGCGGACTTCCGTCGTCGGGATTCACCCCGACGAGTGTGACGGCACCGACTCCCTGACTCGACGAAGACTCGTCGGTCTTGGGAAGCGGATAAGCAGTCGCGGCCACCAGCACGTCACTGACTTGGTACGTGTTGCCGTAGCCGTAGTAGCTATCGAGCGTGGAAGGCATCGACAGCAGCACGTCCCCGGGGTTGTCCGTGAGCGCTCGGACATCGAGTTCCCAGGCTTGTTGCGGAGGATCGGAGAGGTCTACGTCGACAACGCCTTGCTCGACGATCGGACCGCCTGTCTTCTGCTTCGGCCATGCCGCATCACTGGAGTCGGAGATTACCGATACGACGATGAACGCGATCGCCACGAGCAATGCCAGTCCGAGTGCGACCAGTTTCCAATGTTCCTTCAACCGAAGCTGCATCGAAAGACCGTAACCGATCGATCAAACTGATCGGTTCGTTTCGCGGACGGCCGGCACGATGTCGATCGCGAGATCGAGCCCACGTGCTCGGTGTGACGAAGTGTGGTGGCCTCGTACGCACGAGACCACCACACCGACGGCGTCAGACGTAAGGCGAGTACGCCGGAAGATCCAACTGACCGTTGCCGGACAGCCCGATCACGATCACCTCGGGTTCGGTGACGGCACGGGCGTGAGCGATAGCGCCGGCAACCGCGTGGGTTGATTCCGGAGCCGGGATGATTCCTTCGGCGCGGGCGAAAATCAGACCTGCCTGGAGTGCGTCGTCCTGATCGACGGCAATTGCATCCATGAGTCCGAGGTTGACCGCGTGCGAGACCATCGGCGACATGCCGTGGTAGCGGAGGCCACCGGCATGGATGGCCGGCGGTACGAAATCCTTACCCAGAGTGTGCATCTTGAGCAGCGGCGTCAGGCCGGCGACATCACCGAAGTCGTAGCGGTACTCGCCCTGGGTGAGGGACGGGCATGCCGACGGCTCGCAGGCGACCAGACGAGTCTTGGTGCCTTCGCGAAGGTTTCGTCCCAGGAACGGGAAGGTGAGTCCGGCGAGGTTGGAACCGCCACCGGCGCAACCGAACACGGTGTCGGGGACGGCGTCGCCGGCTTCTTCGAGCTGGACCATTGCTTCCTGACCGATCACGGTCTGGTGCAGCATGACGTGGTTCAGCACGCTACCGAGTGAGTAGTGCGTGTTCGGATCCTGCGCAGCGACCTCGACGGCCTCACTGATGGCCATACCGAGCGAGCCGGTGGTGTCGGGATGCGACTTCAACAGTGCGCGTCCGGCTTCCGTCAGGTCCGAAGGCGACGGGTGACAGATTCCGCCGTACGCCTCCATCTGGATGCGTCGGTACGGCTTCGAATCGAAGGACGAGCGAACCTGCCATACCTCGACGTCGAGTCCGAGCAGCGCGCCCGCGAACGACAGCGACGCACCCCACTGTCCCGCACCGGTTTCGGTGGTGAGCTTGGTGGTTCCCTCGATTGCGTTGTAGTAAGCCTGCGCGACAGCAGTATTCGGCTTGTGTGAACCGACCGGGCTCACGCCTTCGTACTTGTAGTAGATGCGGGCAGGTGTGCCGAGAGCGCGCTCGAGTCGATGCGCGCGGAACAGGGGAGAGGGCCTCCACATGCCGTAGATCTCGCGAACCGTCTCCGGGATCTCGATGTAGCGCTCGGTTGCGACTTCCTGCGCGATGAGGTTCATCGGGAACAGCGGCGCCAAGTCCTCGGGGCCGAGCGGCTCACGAGTGCCCGGATGCAGGTGCGGGGGAACAGGCTCGGGGAGGTCAGCCGCCAGGTTGTACCAGTGCGTCGGCACTTTCGACGGGATGGAGACGCCCAAAGGCTCGAGCGAACGGTTGAGTGGGGTGGTGGTCAACTAACTCTCCTTCGTGGATTCGGTACCTGATCTTGGCGGTCGTAGCGACGACGCGTACGGCATTTGCCGGATCGGGGATCCTGAGAGGAGCCTGCTGGACCACCCGATATCGGTCCGGGCAGCACGCAGTTGCGGCTGACCGTCAGCGGTCGGGCCACCAGAGGTGCGCAGTGAGCAGGGTCACGAGCCGATCGTACATCGGCACTCGCACCCTGCTCACGTCGGGCGCAGCTACATTCTCGCCATCCTTCGTCGGCTCAGCGGAAAATCATGCACGTCGTGGTTCCGTGCGCCACCAACTTGCCGTTCTTGTCCAAGACCTTGCCCTCTGCCGTCGCGGTACGCCCGCCCACGTGAATGACGCTGCCGTGGGCTGTCAGTTCGTCACCGTCGAGAGGCACCGTGCGGATGTAGTTGAGCTTGAGTTCGAGGGTCGTGTAGCCGACGCCGGCCGGAAGCATCGTGTGTACCGCGCAGCCCATGACCGAGTCGAGCAGCGTTGCGCAGATGCCGCCGTGCACAGTGCCGAGCGGGTTGCTGAAATCGGCGCGCGGGGTCAGGGCGAAGCTCACGGATCCTTCGTTGACCTCGCGCATCTCCATGCCGAGGAGGCGTCCGATGCTGGGTCGGTCGTTGACCTGCGTTCCCATCCAGCGGAGAAGTTCGAGGCCTGTCATCTGCGCCGGATCGACGGTCGCGGTTGTCTCGTCACTCATTGTTTCATCCCATCACTATGTAGGTCGTCATACATAACGTAGCGTATGAGTCGACAGGTGTACCGACGGCCGAAGGATCTGTGACATGGCAGAGCTGAGCTCACGTGATCGCATGATTCGCAGTGCGGTTGAACTGATCAGCCGCAACGGTGTCGACGCGACGTCCTTCAGCGACGTCATCAAGCACAGCGGCGCACCCCGTGGGTCGATCTACCACCACTTTCCTGGCGGTAAGACCGAGTTGATGGTCGAAGCCGTGCGCGCGGCCGGTGCGATCATCACCAGACGGATCAGCTCGGCTGCGGCTACCGGTTCCACGGCCGACGTGATCGAAGCGGTCGGAGACATCTGGCGACTCAATCTCACACGCTCGGACTTCGCGATCGGCTGCCCGGTGATTGCCGGCGGGTTGGCGCGTGCCAGTGAGCCAGAAGTCGCGGAAGTGTCGGCTGAGGTCATGCTGGGATGGCAGAAGTTGATCGAATCGCAACTCGAAACTGCGGGTTATCCTGCAGTGCAGGCAAAATCGATGGCAAACCTGACGATCACGTCGGTCGAAGGTGCAGTGGCGGTGTGCCAGACGACTCGAAGTATCGAGCCGCTCGAACAGGTCATCGCTTCACTGCAGGGGCTCTCTCGTTCTGAGGCTTGGTCCCGCTGAGCCTTCGGGGGTTGACTTCGGTCGTCAAGTATCCGTAACTTCATGTAACGGCTAATTGGGCAGGAGTAGGCGATGACACATTGGTTCGACCTCGAACCGGTCGGTGTCGATTTCTTCGACACGGCACCGCATATCTTCACGTACTCGATCGATCTCGCCGCCGAACCTGACGCCGTCTGGGCCGGTCTGACCGCCGACGAGCCTTTGTCGTGGTGCCGACTGCTCACAAAAGTGCACTACACCTCGCCGCGCCCCTACGGCGTCGGCACGCGCCGAATCGCGGAGGTGGGCGGCGGTGCGATGCAGATGCGCGAAAAGTTCATCACCTGGGACGACGAAACGCGTCGGCACTCGTTTTACGTCGAACAGTCCAATGTTCCGCTGTTCCAATCCTTCGCGGAGGACTACCGCGTCGACGAGCTCGCAGTGGGTTCGAGACTGCAGTGGAATTTTGCATTCTCGCCGCGTCCGAAGCTGTCGCTCGCGGTGCGCGGCGGGCTACCGGTCAACTCGCTGATCTTCTCGAGCTTCGTGCGCGATACCAAGCGGCACTTCGGTTCTGCGCCACGCCATTGACTTTCTTCCCTTCATACGAGAGGCATCCATGACCACACTCGGAGAATCGTTGACTTTGCCCTGCGGGCAGATCCTGCGGAATCGGACCATGAAAGCTGCGCTCAGCGAGGCTCTGGGTGACCGCACTCATGGACCGTCCACTCGCTTGGAAACGCTGTACGGTCGTTGGGGCAGTGGCGGGTTCGGTTTGCTGATCACCGGCAATGTCATGGTCGATCGATCGCAGATCGCCGAACCGGGCAATGTCGTCGTCGACGACGATCGTGATGCCGAAGCACTGACTGCCTGGGCCAAGACCGCCAAGAACGGCGGCGCCGAGATCTGGATGCAGCTGAACCACCCAGGGCGGCAATCCAACCCGATTGCCAGCAGAGGTAGACCGGTCGCCCCGAGCGCGATCGCGCTGAAGATTCCGGGAATGGCGACGCCGCGAGAACTCTCGACCGCTGAGATCGACGAGATCATCGACAAGTTCGCGGAAACCGCTCGCGTCGCCGAGTCCTCCGGCTTCGGCGGCGTGCAGATACACGCAGCGCACGGTTATCTTGTTGCGCAGTTCCTTTCGCCCTTGTCCAATCAGCGGACGGACGAGTGGGGTGGAGATCCCGAGCGTCGACGACGCTTTCTGATCGAGATCGTTCGGCGCATACGCTCTGCCGTTGCTCCGGGATTCGCGGTCTCGGTCAAGCTCAACTCGGCTGATTTCCAACGAGGTGGATTCTCGGAAGACGAGTCGCGAGAAGTAGTGCGCGCGTTGACCGAAGAGTCGGTGGATCTCATCGAGATCAGCGGTGGCAGTTATGAATCGCCGGCCATGATGGGTAAAGCGCAGAAGCAGAGCACTCGGGATCGAGAGGCATATTTCCTCGAGTACGCCGAGACAGTCCGAGCGATTGCCGGCGACATTCCCTTGGCGGTCACCGGCGGCTTCCGCTCGCGATCGGCGATGGTCGAGGCACTGGCTTCCGGCGCGTGCGACGTGATCGGCCTCGGCCGGCCGACGATCACGATCCCCGACGCGGCAACCGTTCTCCTGGAATCGGATCGGGAACGATTGACCGTGCCGACTGTTGAGTTCGGAGCGCGGAAGTTGTTGGGGAAGGTTGCCGACATCTCGATGCTCGACGGTGCACTCGACCTGCAGTGGCATACCGATCAGCTGCACCGGATGGGCGACGGAAGCGAGCCGGATCCGGCTCGGCCGTGGTGGAAGACCCTCGGAACGATGGTGAGGCGAAACGGATTCGATGCGCTTCGCCCCACCAAACGAGCGGCTTGATCAGTTCGGTGCACCGATGTTGAGTTCATCGGGATGCGCGCCGACGCGGGTGCCGTCGTCGAGAGTGTCGATTTCGCTCAGGTCGAGATCGGTGAGTTCGAAGTCGAATACGTCGATGTTCTGAGCGATTCGAGCATCGTGTACGGATTTCGGGATGACGATCAGGCCGTTCTGAAGGTGCCAACGGATCAGGACCTGCGCGGCAGTCTTGCTGTGGCGGTCACCGATTCGTGTGATGATCGGGTCGGTGAGCAGGGTGTTGGGCTTGGACGCCTTACCCCAACCTGCGTTACTGGTACCGCCGAGTGGGCTCCACGATTCGACCTTGATCCCGTGCTCGGCGGCCTTGTCGCGAATGGCGTGCTGCGTGAGGTGCGGGTGCAGTTCCACCTGATCGACTGCGGGCAACAATCCACCGCGTTCGACGAGAAGCTGCAGATGATGCGGCTCGAAGTTGCACACCCCGATTGCCTTGGCGCGGCCCGATTCCGCGATCTTTTCTAGTGCGTCCCACGTGCGGAGGAGTCGGTCGTTGTCCTGCAGAGGCCAGTGGATGAGGTAGAGATCGACGTAGTCGACGCCGAGCTTGTCGATGCTGGTGTCGAAAGCCTTCAACGCCGGCTCGTAGCCCTGATCTGCATTCCAGAGCTTCGTGGTGAGGAAGATGTCCTCTCGCGCGACGGACGAGTTGGCGATACCTCGTCCGACGCCCTCTTCGTTTCCGTAGGCGGCAGCGGTGTCGATGTGCCGGTAGCCAGCCTCGTCGAGTGCGAACCGTACTGCATGCTCGGTTTCGTCGTTGGTGGCCTGCCAGACTCCGAGGCCGAGTTGCGGGATCGCGGTTCCGGAATTCAGCGTGATGTCAGGAATGCTCATGGATCAAGGCTAGCGATCTCGAGCTGTCCTTGCCTGGGTCAGAGCTGCCTGGGTCAGAGAGTGGTAGCCGAGTACCCATGCGCCGCTGCAACACTGTCGGACAGGAGCAGGCCGTCGTGTGTGCTCAGACCTGACCCCAGGCCGGGAACTGTCGCGACCGCGTCCTTCCACCCCTTGTCTGCCAAGGCGACGACGTACGGAAGCGTCGCGTTGGTGAGTGCGTAGGTGGACGTACGGGGGACGGCTCCGGGCATGTTCGCAACGCAGTAGAAGACCGAACCGTGTACCTGGTACGTCGGATCGGCGTGCGTGGTCGCGTGTGAATCCTCGAAGCAGCCTCCCTGGTCGATGGCGATGTCGACCAGGACAGAACCCGGCTTCATACGCGCCACCAGGCTGTTGGAGACGAGAGTCGGCGCCTTCGCCCCGGGGACCAGCACTGCGCCGATGACCAGGTCGGCGTCGAGGACTGCCTGTTCGAGTTCGAGGCTGTTGGACGTGATGGTCTTGACCTGGCCGTGGTACAGCTCGTCGATTTCCCGCAGGCGCGCGATCGACAGGTCGAGAACGGTGACGTCGGCCTGCATGCCGTAGGCCACGGCGATGGCGTTCTTGCCGGAGACTCCCGCACCGATCACCACGACCTTGGCGGGGCGCACTCCGGGTACGCCGCCCATCAGCACTCCGCGTCCGCCGCCGTGACGCATCAAGTGATAGGCGCCCGCCTGCGGTGCCAGGCGTCCGGCTACTTCACTCATCGGGGCGAGGAGGGGCAGTGAACCGTCGGAACCGACAACTGTTTCGTAGGCGATGGAGGTGGTCTTCGACGTCAGGAGCGCGTCGGTGCATTCCTTCGACGCCGCCAGGTGCAGGTAGGTGAAGAGAACCTGATCCTTACGGAGTCGCGAATACTCTTCTGCAATAGGTTCTTTGACCTTCAGGAGTAGATCTGCGTCCGTCCAGACCTGATCGGCAGATCCGAGGATCTGCGCGCCCGCGGCCTTGAAATCCTCGTCACTGAACGAGGAGCCGACGCCTGCACCCGTTTCGATGACGACTTCGTGTCCTCGGCCGACCAGTTCGTGGACGCCTGCTGGGCTGATGGCCACGCGGTACTCGTGGTTTTTGATCTCGCGGGGGATTCCGACCTTCATGACAACGCTCCGAACTGAGTCTGTTGTTTCTTCGAATGGCAGGTGCCAAGCATGAAGTTTCGTCGCCAGATAGTGAAGAGAAGTGAAGATAATTCTCTAGGCTGTATTCATGGTGCGCGAAAGTTCAAAAATCGGTATTCAGACGGCCGCCTCGCCGAAGCATGTTCGGGCAGCAATGAAGTTGGACGAGATCGACCGGGTTCTGCTCGAAGAGCTGGCGAAAGACGCGAGGATTCCGAACAATGCGCTGGCTGCGATCGCGGGAATTGCGCCGTCGACATGCCTCGGCCGTGTGCGCGCCTTGGTGGACAACGGCGTGATCAGGGGATTTCACGCGGACATCGACCCCGCCGCTCTCGGAATGGATCTGCAGGCGATGATCGCAGTTCGACTGCAGGCCAACGCACGGTCGCACCTCAACCGGCTCGGCGACGATTTCGCCAAGCTGGACTCCGTGCTCAACGTGTACTTCGTTGCCGGTGTCGACGACTACATGCTGCACGTCGCAACGACGGATTCGGCGCAGTTGCGTGACTTCGTCGTCAACAATCTCTCGGCACATCCAGCGGTTGCTGCGACCGAGACGATTCTGATCTTCGAACACGTCAGGCCTCGAGGCGGTACTGCCTGATTAGTTCTCACCTGATGGCGGGTCGACGCCCGGACCAGGCGTTCTCGAGGAGTTCGCTCAGGCCCGGCGGGGTGATCTCACGCGGATTCGGATACGCGGCGGAGGTGGCGAGTTCGACTGCATTTTCGATTTGATCGTGACTCATTCCCAGTTCTCGCAGAGTGGTCGGTCCGCCGCACGCGGTGACGAGGTCGAAAACGCCGGTAGCGGCATCGGATGCGCCCAGAGCAGTCGCTATTCGCGACATCACATCCGGGACAGCAGGCGCGTTGAATGCCATCGCGTGGGGGAGGACAACGGTGTGGGTGGGAGCATGCGGCAAACCGAAGCTGCCACCGAGGGTGTGGCACAACTTGTGATGAAGCCCCATACCGACCGTGCCCAAGCAGGTTCCGGCTAACCAGGCTGCTTGCAGTAGTTCGGCCCTACCTTCCAGATTTTTCGGATCATCGACAATGCTCGGCAGCGCACGGGCGATCCCGGAGATCGCCTCGATCGCCATCAAGTCCGTGATCGGGTTGGACTCGGTGGAGTACAACGCTTCAACCGCATGCGCCATCGCGTTGACGGCACTGGTGACGGTGGTATCCAGCGGCAGATCGAGAGTGAGGTCGACGTCGTAGATGACGGTTTCCGGTCTGATGTGGGGAGAGGAGCGAGTTGTCTTGCGTCCGTTCTCTGTTTCACCCAACACCGGAGTGACTTCTGATCCCGCGTACGTTGTCGGAACGACGATCTGATCGAACCCCGCTCGTAGTGCCAATGCCTTGGACAACCCGGTTGCCGAACCGCCGCCGATCGCCACGACCGTGTCGACGTGATGGTTCTCGGCAAGTCTCAGCGCGGCTGTCGTGACTTCGATCGGAGTATGCATCACAGCGCCGTCGAAGCGGGCCACCGCCATGTCGCCGAGAGATTCGGTCACGGCGGCGGCAACCGCGTCGAGTCGACGACTTGCCAGCACCATCACTCGGCTACGGCCGAGCCGCCGCACTTCTTCGGCGATCGTATCGATCATCCCTTGGCCGAAGACAATTCGAGCCGGTGAAGCGTCGTACGAGAAGGGCTTCATGTCATCCCTGCGAAACGGTGGCGTGCATTTCCCAGACGATGACCTCTGCCCCGGTATCGGAGCTGAGCTGCTGACCTCCGCCGCCGGACACGCGTACCGCGTCACCTTGTTCGAGCACTCCGACGCCTTCCATGGCGGCCTGACCGTCGGCGACAAAAACGTGCAGGAACGGTGCGTCGGGCAGGGTCACGGGCTGTCCGGGTTGCAGACGCGCAACGTGCATCGCGGCGTACTTGTTCTTGATCCGGATTGCCGAGTGATCGGCGTACGCGTCCATGCCCGACGCGACGGGAACCAGTCCACCGGCAAGCAATTCGGCGTCGATCTCCAACTGCTCGTATCCGGGCGTGATTCCGGCCTCGTCGGGGACGACCCACATCTGGATGAAGTGAACCGGGTCGCTGTGCTTGTCGGAATGCGCACCCGCCACGTCACCGAGTCGCCACGAATCGTTCTTCTCCGAATGCAGGATTCCCGTTCCAGCGCTCATCCGCTGGGCGAGACCGGGGTAGATGACGCCCGAATGCCCCATCGAATCCTGATGTACGAGAGAACCTCTCAGTACCCAGGTGACGATCTCCATGTCCTGGTGCGGGTGGGTGTCGAATCCCATTCCGGGCGTGACGATGTCGTCGTTGTTGACCAGGAGAAGACCGTGGTGAGTGTTCTTCGGGTCGTAGTGATTGCTGAACGAGAACGAGTGCTTCGAGTCCAGCCAGCCGGCATTGGACTTGAAGCGATCCCCGGATCGACGGATATCGAGGTTCGGCTGAGACAGAGTGGAGGTCATGGTGTGCCTTCCGAATGGTATGGGGGAGAGCAAGTTTTCAGAGGACGTGATTGCCGTACATCTCACCGAGTGGGTCTGCGATCAGTTCGAGTCGAGCGCCGTCGGGATCGCGGAAGTACAGCGAAACCTCACTGTGCTCGATCAGTTCGACGCCGGCCTCGGTCAGTCTGGTACGTAGCTTCGCCCACTTGGCAGGTTCGACGCTGATCGCGATGTGGTGGAGGCCGCCGAGTACTTCTTGGTACGGGCCCACGTCGAGTCCCGGGAAATCGAAGAAGGCCAGGAGGTTCCCGTTGCCGATGTCGAAGAAGAAGTGCGAAGACCCGGGATAGTCGCGGTTCTCGATCAGCTCGGTGAGAGGGAAGCCGAGGAGATCTTGATAGAACTTCACGGTTCGTTCGACGTCGCTGCTGATCAGGGCCGTATGGTGCAGGCCGCGTGCGGTCGATGCGGGTCGTTTGTCGGCGGGGAGCAGATGTCGATCCCTGATCTCGGCCCGGCGTTCCTCGAACTGCACTGCGTTGTTGTCGCTCATAGCGCCCGCCTCTCGGTTGAACCTTCTCTTCGAACAGGTAGTTGACTGATCAACTACATTGAGAATAGATCATTTGATTTCGTTGTCAACTACTTCGGATATGCTGGTGTCATGGAATCGACGCGGTGGTTGAGCGACTCGGAGCAAACGGCCTGGCGGGCTTACCTGGACTCGACCCGACTGCTCCAGCGTGTTCTCGATCAGCAGTTGGTGCGAGACTCCGACATTTCGTTCACGGACTTCGAACTGTTGGTTGCTCTATCCGAAGCGCCTGGGCGGCAACTGCGCATGAGTGAGCTCGCCGATGCTGTGATGGCGACCCGAAGTGGTGTGACCAGGGCCGTCAATCGGCTGGTCGGTGCCGGGTGGGTGCGCCGGGTCGAGTGTGTCGACGACAAGAGGGGCGCTAATGCGGAGCTGACCGACTCGGGTGCCGAGAAATTGGCGTCGGCAAGCCCGGCGCACGTGGCCGCTGTACGGGAGAGCATGTTCGACCTGCTGAGCCCGCGAGATGTCGAGCGGCTGGGTGTGGTCTTCGGTGAGATGCGTCGGCACCTTCTCGAGGCCCAAGCAAGTAATTGACAGAGCAACGGCCCATGTCACGTAGTTGGTGAGGGCTGCGAACGGACTGCCATCATTGTCTGGTGACCCGTATTCGTATGTTCGCAACCGACCTCGACGGCACCCTGCTGCGCTCCGACCGAACGATTTCGGCGCGCACCGCGCAGGCCATGGAGAACGCGCGGCTCGCGGGGATCGAAGTTGTGTGGGCGACGGCCCGGGCCAGGCATTCGGTACACACGTTGGCGAGCTCGTGCGGATTTCGCGGTAAAGCTGTGTGTGCCAACGGAGCTGTCATTCTCGACCTGGCGGACGGGACTCCGGAGATCGTCGACACCGTTTCGATCGAAACATCTTTGGCTGCAACAGCTATGGAGCAGGTTCGTGCTCTGATTCCTGGCGTCGTGTTCGCGAACGTCGGACCCACGCAGTTCTTTGCCGAGCCGGAGTATGCCGCTCTGTGCGAGTTCGCGGACCATCACCGGCACCTGCACGAGATGGTGCTCGCCGATACGCTGCCGCTGGACGTGGAGCCGATGGTCAAGATCGTGGCCCGGCATGCCGAGGTTCCCAGCGCCGACCTGTACCGAACTGCGGTCGCTGCGGGCATCGAGGGTGTGGAGTTGACCCACTCCGGGGCTCCGTACATGGAAATGGCTGCAGCGGGCGTCTCGAAGGCCAGCGCTCTCGCGCAGTTGTGCGCGATCGACGGCATCGACGCGTCGGAAGTTGCCGCGGCCGGTGACGCCTTCAACGACGTTGCGATGCTGACCTGGGCCGGAACGGCTCTGGCGCCCGCCAACGCCAGAGCCGAGGTCATCGAGCTCGCCGACCGAATTTTGCCCACGAACGACGAGGACGGGGTGGCGAGCTACCTCGAAGAGCTGGTTGCGGGGAGCTAGTTCAGCTGCTGACGGCCTTGGGTCCGGTGCCGATACCGACTCCGCAGTCCGTCATGAATTCGGAGAAGACACGGTCGAAGCGATCCGGATAGTCAAGGTGCGGGAAATGCCCGGCGCGCTTGAATATCTCCACCCGCCCCAGCGGTAGTTCGGCGCGAGCATTCTCGGTGTGGGCGTTGGGGATGATGGTGTCTTCCTCGCCCCACACCAGTAGTGCCTGCAGGTTCTTGAAGTTGGCGAAATGCGGAGTGGCATTGACGGTTTGGCCGTTGTAGTTGATGACCGATCGCGCGGTCGCCAGAAATGCCTGACGTGTCGACGCGTCCGATACCGAAGCAAAGCTCTTACGGGCCTCACTCGCGCTGGCACCGAGCTTGAACAGGCCGATCTTGTTGAAAAGTCCGAGCGCTTTGTCTGTCACGTCGGTCAGCGTCCGGGACGCGAGGACGGGAAGTACCAGTTCGCTGCCGGGCAGAGTTGCTGCGCGCAGGAGTGGGCTCACCTCGGGGCCGAGTCCGCCGCTGGCTACCAGGCACAGCCGCTCCACACGCTCGGGGAAGAGATACAGCGTCTGCATCGCGATCCCACCACCGAGGGAGTGGCCGACGAGGGTGGCCGACGGAATGTCGAGGGCCTCGAGGAGGTCACGCACAGTGGCGGCGTGAGCGCTGAGTGAGTAGTCGCCGGCAGGCTTGTCCGACGCACCGTGTCCGAAGAGGTCAGGAGCGATGACACGGTAGTGGCGCGAGAGTGTCTCGATCTGCGGCTCCCAATTGGAGTGCGCGCCCAGTAGGCCGTGAATGAGCACCACAACGGGGCCACTGCCTTGGTCGACGTATTTGAGCTGGTCGCCGTGCAATACAACCGTCTGCAATTGGTCGGTTGCCATGATTGAACCTTTCGGAGCCGCCAGTGTCTGTGGCTGCTCGCGTGTTGTCGGACCGCACCCGCCCCGACGCGGATCCACGGGTATTTGTGACCGGGAGTAACCCCAGTTCCCTCAGTATGCCCACCGAGGGGCCCGATGTCGTCGCCATCGGGCGTGTTGTGACGAACCGTGAGCCGTCGGCTGAGGGGAGACGTACAACTCACCGCCGTGTGTCGGCGCCGCTGATCAGGCGAAATCGACCAGTTTGCCGAAAGTGAGGTTGATGTCCCACGGTGTGACGCCCCACGTCTCGATCGCTGATACCGCGAAGATTCCGGCAGCCTCGATGGTGTCCTGTGAGGCTGGTGCCGAAACGGAAACGCCGGTTTGTCCGCTCGGAACCTCCGGCCAGACGCCGGTTCCGGCGGGCGCGGGGGTGGCCTCCACGACCGCGTTGGCCAGTCCCGATTCGTCGACGGTCGTGAAGAGGCAGTTCGGCTCGTGCGGAGAATCCCACCCGCCGAGTTCCGCGAGCCAGAATTCGCCACGTCCAGCAGCGGAGATCGCGACCGACGCGAGTACCGATTCGAGATCTTCCCAAGCGTCGGACGTCGGGGCCGACGCCTCGGTGAGCTTGAACGGTGCGGCAAGTGCAGTGCTGTCAGGGGAAGCGAAGCGCGGCTGCACAGTGAGGACCTGGGTCTGGGTATCCAGAAACGCAACCTCTCGGAACTTGTTGTCCGGCAGGGTCGTACGGGCTACGAGACCGCGTCCCAACTGTGCGCCGAGCGCCGCGGGATCGTCGACGCTCCACAAGCGGGTCTCGTCCTCGGACCAGGTGCGGATCTTTCCGCCGACGACGGGACTGATCAGCACGGGCTCGAGGTTCGTAGTGCCTGTTGACTCGCTCACCGCTGGCTCCCCACCGCACGTCGTACCGCCGGACCGGTTCCGGGCGACGAGATAAGTATGCCGCCTCGCTGCTGTGCGCCTTTATTAACCGCCGGCGGTTAATAAAGGCGCACAGCAAGTGGTCACATATGCGTGCCGCCGTCGATGCGGATTTCCGTTCCGGTGACAAACGAGCCGTCCTCGGAAGCGAGCATCGCGATCACGCCGGCGACCGCGGACGGGGGAGCGAAACCCTCACCGATTGCCGGGGCCAGCTTGCCGAGCAGCGTGAAGTCGATGTCGGCCGGGAAGCCGGGATCGGAGGTCATGCCCGAAGCGATGCTGCCGGGTGCGACGGCCACGGCGCGAAGGCCCTGCTTGCTGTACTCGAGTGCAAGTGCGTGCGTGAAGGATTGGATTCCACCCTTCGACGCCGCATATGCCGTCATGTACGGGTGGGCGAAGGTCGCCGATGTGGAACTGAAGTTGACCACGACGCCTGCTCCGCTTTCGAGCAGTGCCGGCAGGGACTCCCTCGTCATGAGGAATGTTCCGGTGAGGTTGACCCCGATGACGGTGTTCCAGAAATCGAGTGTCATCTCGTGGGTGTGCGCGGAGCGCAGAATGCCCGCCGCATTGACCAGCACGTCGAGCCCGCCCAGAGCCTTGATCGCAGCGCCGACCTGTTCGCGAACAGACTCTTCGCTGGAGATGTCGACCTTCACCGTGGTCAGGCGATCGGAGTGTCCTGCGTCCTTCGCGGTGTTCAGCGTCTGTTCGAGGCCGGTCTCGGAAATGTCGGCGGCGACGACGGTGCCACCTTCTGCCAGGATGCGGGCAACGGTGGCCTGGCCGATTCCGGATCCTGCGCCGCTGATGAGGACGCGCTTGTCGTCGAATCGATTCACGAGAAAACTCCGGTCTGTGGGATGGACAGCTGTCTGGTGACCGATTCTGCGCGATCCAGAGCTATTAATCTGCTGGGCATTCCACTGACTGGGCACCAGTGGTGCTTGTTCGCTCGCAATCCCGAGCGAACAAGCACCGACGTCTCCTAGAGGCCCGCTGCCTGCGCGAGGCTCGGCAGGTAGGTGCTCGGCTGACCGAAGAGCTGAGCGCTGCCGTGTGCACGCTTGAAGTACAGCTGAGCGTCGTGCTCCCAGGTGATTGCGATTCCGCCGTGCAACTGAACCGCTTCGGAGGTGATCTGCTGCAAGGCTTCCGAGCAGTAGACCTTCGCCACTGCCGCGTCGTCCGCCGACTGCGTCGCCACGGCGGCGTACGTCATCGAGCGCGCCGTCTCGACCAACGTGTACATATCGGCCATCCGATGTTTGAGGGCCTGGAAAGAACCGATCGCGCGACCGAACTGCTTGCGCGACTTGGTGTATTCCACGGTCTGTTCGACGATCGCTGCTGCCGCTCCGACCTGTTCAGCAGACAAGGCGATCAGAACGACGGTTCGGATCCGATCGACCAGATCTTCGGACCACTCCAGTGGCCGACCACGAACACCGGAGAACGTGACCTCCGCCAGCGTTCGCGTCGGATCCATGGTGGGGACGCGTCGGCGGGAGACGCCTTCGGCCGCTGGATCCACTTCGTAGAACCCGTCGGCCGTCAGAACGAGCAGGGTGTCTGCGACGTGTCCGTCGAGGACGTACGACGCCGTGCCGGTCAACGCGTCTTCGGTTGCCTCGACGCCGAAGGTGCTCCAACCCGCGGCACCTGCCCAGCACAGAGCGAGCGTGCTCTCGCCGGACGCGACACCGGGCAGCAGTCGCGAGCATGCGTCGTTGTCACCGGAAAGCAGCAGTGCCTGTGCGGCAAGAATCGCCGAACCCAGCATCGGTGACGGGGTCAGCGTGCGGCCCAATTCCTCCTGGACCACATGTACCTCGCCCAAACCTGCTCCGACGCCGTCGAACTCCTCCGGAATCGCCAACGCGGCGACGCCGATCTGCTCGCACAGCTTGCTCCACAAAGCGGCGTCGTAGCCGATCTCGGTGGTGATGGCGGCGCGGACGGCAGCGGAGTCGGAATGCTTGCTCAGGAGATCGCGTACCGATGCGCGCAATGCTGCCTGGTCTTCGGTGTCGATGCTCATGATGCAACCAGCGCTTCGACGACGCGTGCGCGATGCTCGGACGGTGTGCCCCACGCGGTGAGCAGCGCCCGTACCTTGGTGAGCCACAAGGAGAGATCGTGTTCCATCGTGTAGCCGATGGCGCCGTGAACCTGGAGTCCGACGCGAGCGGCCTTGTACGCAGCATCCCCGCACGCGACCTTGGCCGCAGAGATGTCACGCGAGGCGTCGGCCGACTGATCGCGAACCGACAGTGCGGCGCCGTGCAGCAGGGGGCGAGCCATCTCGAGGGAGACGGCAACCTCGGCCAGGTGGTGCTTCATGGCCTGGAACTGTCCGATGACCTTGCCGAACTGCTTGCGCTGCTTCGCGTATTCGGTGGTGACCTCGAGCAGTGTCTGGCCCAGGCCCTGCAACTGCGCGGCAGTGGCAAGAGCGCCCATGTCGAAGGCGGCCGAGAAGTCGGCGGAGCCCAGCGATTCGCCGGCTGAAACCTCGTAGAGCTTGCGGGAGAGATCCACCGATGCCTTGGCTTCGCCAGGGACGCCGAGTGATACGGCACCGTCCTGCGCGAGCAGAACCAGATCCACCGCATCGGCGTCGAGCGCGAACGGTGTGCGCGGGGGAGCTGCGACAGTTGCCAGCGAACCCTCGGCGAGAGCAGAGAGACGTTCCGGTGCAACGGAAGCCAGGAGCGTCGGCGCCACGGCGATCGTTTCGACGACCGGTCCGGGTACTGCGTGCCGACCGAGCTGTTCGAGCGCAACGACCAGGTCGACGGCGTCGGCGCCGAGTCCGTCGTGCTCTTCGGAGATGACGAGACCGTTGACGCCGGTCTCGGCGAGGCGCTGCCAGAGCTTCTTGCCCGGCTCGGTGTCACCGTCGTTCCACGAACGGATGACGGCGGGCATGTCGGACTTGGTCAGCAGTGCATCGATGCTTGCAGCGAAGTCCTGGTGGGAGGAGTCGAGCGCGAATCTCATCGGTCCGCCTTCGGTAGGCCGAGCAGACGCTCAGCGATGACGTTTTTCTGAATCTCGTTGGTGCCTGCGTAGATTGGGCCGGACAGGGAGAACAGGTATCCGTCCATCCAGTTGTCGGCCAACTCGGCTTCAGGGCCCTGAAGTTCGAGAGCAGTCTCGTGGGTGGCGATATCCCACTCGGACCAGAAGACCTTGTTGATCGAGGACTCGGCGCCGAGCTGTCCACCGTCGGCCAGACGGGTGACGGTGCCGAATGTGTTGAGTTGGTAAGCGCGAGCGCCGATCCAGGCGTCGGCGACCTGGTTGCGCAGAGCGCTGTCGTCGGTGCGTCCGCTGGACTTGTACAGCTCGAGCAGGCGGTCGACGGTGGCGAGAAAGCGGCCGGGGCTGCGCAGCGAGAGACCACGCTCGTTGCTCGCGGTGCTCATCGCGACCCGCCAACCTTCGTTGACGTTTCCGATCACACCCGACTCACCTGGGTTGGCCGGGTCGTCCGGAACGAAGACGTCTTCGAGGAAGATCTCGGCGAAGCCGGGCTCACCGTCGAGCTGATCGATCGGGCGAACGGTGACACCCTTCGACCGGAGGTCGAACATGAAATACGTGATGCCCTTGTGGCGCTGCGCATCCGGATCGGAGCGGAACAAGCCGAAGCCCCAGTCGGCGTAACTCGCGCGTGAGCTCCACGTCTTCTGACCGTTGAGCAGCCAGCCGCCGTCGACCTTCTTCGCACTCGAACGCAGGCTTGCGAGGTCGGAACCGGACTCGGGCTCGGACCAGGCCTGGGCCCAGATGTCGTCGGCACGAGCCATGCGCGGCATGATGCGAGCCAACTGCTCGGCATTTGCATGCTCGAACAGTGTGGGAGCCAACAAGAAGATACCGTTCTGGCTTACGCGGCCGGGCGCGCCCGAGCGGTAGTACTCCTCCTCGAAGATGACCCATTCGAGCAGGGACGCATCGCGTCCGCCGAGTTCCTTGGGCCAGGAGACGACGGCGTAGCCGGCGTCGGCGAGTGTGTGCTCCCACTGACGGTGCTCTTCGAAGCCTTCGGCGGTATCCATCGACTTCAGGGGAGTCGCGGGCACATTCGCTTCCAGGAACGAGCGAACCTCGTCACGGAATGCGGTTGTGGCGTCGTCGAATACGAGATCCACTATTTTGTTCCTTCCTGCGGTGCGCGAGCACTGGCAGCCATAGCTTTGGCGTCGAGACCACCAAGCGAGTCTTTGCCGACTTCGGCGTTGTGAGCGTGAGCGAAGTGATGCAGACCGAAGACGGAGTCGATGCCGTTGCGCATCCCCATCTGATCCTCGCACTGATTGACGGCCTTCTTGGTCAAAGCCAGTCCGAAGCGCGGCATCTCGGCGATACGTCCGGCGAGCTCGAACGTCTCCTTCTCGAGATGCTTGCGGGCGACGACGCGGTTCACCATGCCGATTTCGTATGCACGTTGCGCGGTGAACCGATCGCCGGTGAAGAGCATTTCCTTGGCGAATCGTGAACCGACCATCCACGGGTGCGCGAAGTATTCGACGCCGGGGATGCCCATGCGGACAACGGGATCGGAGAAGAAGGCGTCGTCGGCCGCGACGATCATGTCGCAGACCCAGGCGAGCATGAGCCCACCGGCAATGCAGGCGCCTTGGACCATCGCGATGGTGGGCTTGGGGATCTCCCGCCAACGGCGGCACATGCCCAGGTAGACCTCCATCTCGCGGGCGAAACGCTGGTCACCGCCTGGCTTGTCGACGTGATCCCACCACATGGTGGCCTTGTTCTCGTACTCGACGTGATGGTCGCGTCCCGGAGTTCCCAGGTCGTGACCGGCACTGAAGTGAGGTCCGTTGCCTGCCAGGACGATCACCTTCACCTCGTCGTCTTCGACGGCGCGCTGGAATGCCGCGTCGAGGGCGTACGTGACCACCGAGTTCTGGGCGTTGCGGTAGTCGGGTCGATTCAAGGTCACGACGGCGACCGAGTCACGAACCTCGTAGGTCACGACGTCGGCTTCGAAGGGAACGGTCATGATTGTTCCTCGCGCAGAACCGTTTTGAGGACCTTGCCCGAAGGGTTACGAGGCAGGTGATCGACGAAGCGCACCTCGCGAGGCACCTTGAAGCCTGCGATCTTCTCCTTGAGGAAAGCGATCACCGACTCTTCGGTGAGGCCGGCACCGTCGAGTTGGGCGATGTAGACGCGGCCCACCTCTCCCATCCGGTGATCGGGGATGCCGATGGCAGCAGACTCGTGGACGCCGGGCAGGCGAGCCAACATGCCCTCGATCTCGGCGGGGTAGACGTTGAATCCGCCGCTGACGTACATGTCTTTCAGACGGTCGGTGATGTCGAGATATCCGCGCTCGTCGAGGGTTCCGACGTCTCCGGTGTGCAGCCAGCCGTCGACGTCGATTGCCTTGGCGGTGGATTCCGGGTCGTCGAGGTACCCGAGCATGACGTTCGGTCCGCGAAGCAGGATCTCGCCTTGGTCGCCGATCTTGACCTCGAAATCGGCTGTCGCGCGGCCGGAACTGGTGGAGACGGTGACCGGGTCGTCGTCGGTGCGGCACATGGTCGCAACCACTGCCTCGGTCAAACCGTATGCCGTGAGGACGGCGTCGAAAAGCTCTGCTTGCATGCGCTCGACGAGAGCAACCGGCACGGGTGCTGCGCCCGTGATCGCGATGCGGAGCGAGGACAGGTCGTATTCGCTGCGGCGGGGATGATCGAGGATGGTCTGGTAGATCGTCGGGGCGCCGGGCAGGATGCTGATCTTCTCGCTGCTGACCAATGCGAGGGTGTCGTCGATGTTGAAGACGGACACCGGCACGATCGTCGCACCGTTCAACAGGCAGACCAGGATTCCGGCCTTGTACCCGAAGGTGTGGAAGAACGGGCTGATGATGAGGAAGTTGTCGTCGGCGGTGACCTCGGCGCATTCACCCCACGACTTGGCGACAGCGATGGACTGACGATGCGCGGTGATCGCACCCTTGCTGCGCCCCGTGGTGCCGGAGGTGAAGAGGATGTCGCTGACGTCGTCTGGCTGCACCTTCGCAGCACGCGCGTCGGCTTCGGTGCGGGCGGCGTCGGTGGCGAGCGCGAGGAAGTCCTCGAACTCGATGACGCCGTCACGGTCGTCGTCCCCGTCGATCGGTACCTGGATGACGGTGGGGATCCTCAGGTCCGGATTGGCGTCGAGCAACTGCTGGTACCGGTCGGCCTTGAGGAACGTGCCGACGACCACCAGGGCAGCTGCGTCGACGCGCTCGATGATGTCGAGTGCTTCGGTGCCGGTGTAGCGCGTGTTGATCGGGATGATGGCTGCGCCGGCGTACTGAGCGCCGAGCAGGGCGATCACCCAGTGGTACGTGTTGGGCGCCCAGATGACGACGCGGTCGCCTGCCTTCACCCCACGGTTGATCAGTGCGCCGGCGAAATCGCGGACGCGCTGATGTAGCTGTGCGAAGGTCAGTCGGGTGTCGCCATCGGCGATAGCCGCGCGCTCACCGAACTCCTCGGCGGCCCGGATGAGGGCTGATGGGATGGTTCTCGGTTGTTCGGTCACTGGACTCCTACCTGACACGCTACCTAGCAAGTGCTTGGTAGGTTATCTTACATATGTGGACCAGAGCGAGAGCCCGGACGGGCAGATGACGGACGACGAGTTTGCGGCCACGGTCGCGCAGTGGTTGGCCGAGAACTTGACGGGCAAATTCGCCCAGCTCAAGGGTAAGGGCGGCCCCGGCAGTGAGCACGAGTTCTTCGAGCAACGACTCGAGTGGGACAAGCACCTCGCAGCGTCGGGGTGGACGTGCCTCGGGTGGCCGAAGGAGTTCGGCGGGCGGGGAGCAAGCATCTCCCAGCAGGTCATCTTCCATCAGGAGTACGCGAAGGCCGGTGCGCCCGCTCGCGTCAGCCACATCGGTGAAGAGCTGCTCGGCCCGACGCTGATCGCGTACGGCACCGACGAGCAGAAGCGCCGATTCCTTCCTGGCATCAACACGGTCAGTGAACTGTGGTCGCAGGGCTACTCCGAGCCCGGCGCCGGTTCCGACCTCGCGAACGTCTCCACGACCGCACGCCTCGAAGACGGCAAGTGGATCATCAACGGCCAGAAGGTGTGGACCTCACTGGCTCACGTCGCGCAGTGGTGCTTCGTGGTCTGCCGCACCGAGGTGGGCTCCAAGCGTCACCAGGGGTTGAGCTTCCTGCTTGTCCCGTTGGATCAGCCCGGTGTGACAGTTCGGCCCATTCAGCAGCTCACCGGCACATCGGAGTTCAACGAGGTCTTCTTCGACGACGCCGTCACCGATGCCGATCTGGTGGTCGGGGAACCCGGCGAGGGCTGGAAGATCGCGATGGGGCTGCTCACCTTCGAGCGCGGTGTATCGACGCTCGGACAGCAGATCGGATTTGCCCGCGAGCTCCAAGGCGTCGTCGACCTGGCGAAAGCCAATGGCAGTGACCAGGATCCGCACATTCGCGAAAAGATCGCCCGCGCGTGGGTCGGACTGCGCGTGATGCGCGCCCACGCGATGCGCACTCTCGACGCGGTCGACGCCGGAACCGGTGGCGGAGAAGCGTCCGTCGCAAAACTGTTGTGGGCCAACTGGCATCGTGATCTGGGACAGCTGGCGATGGACGTGCAGGGTGCGTCGTCGTTGGTTGCACCGTGGGCGGATTCCGAAGGCAATGCCTCGGACATCACCGATCCCGAGCACCTCGAGCTCGACGAATGGCAACGCCTCTTCCTCTTCACCCGCGCCGACACGATTTACGGCGGCTCCAACGAAATTCAGCGCAACATCATTTCCGAGCGCGTGCTCGGTCTTCCCCGAGAGGCCCGTTAATGTCTGACACCAAAGCCGCGTCCCCGCTTTCCGTTGCGCCGGAGGAAACCCCGGGCCACGGACTGCTCGCGGGCAAGAAGGCGATCATCACCGCCGCAGCCGGAACCGGCATCGGTTTCTCCACTGCGCGCAGGGTGCTTCTCGAGGGCGGCGACGTTCTCGTCTCCGACTTCCACGAGCGTCGACTCGGCGAGACGGTGGAGAAGCTGAAGGCCGAATTCCCCGGTCAGCAGGTCGAATCGATCATCTGCGATGTATCGAGCACCGAGCAGGTCGACGCGTTGTTCGTCGGCGCCGCCGAGAAGTTGGGACGTATCGACATCGTCGTCAACAACGCGGGCCTTGGCGGTGAAACTCCCGTCGTCGACATGACGGACGATCAGTGGGATCGCGTTCTCGACATCACCCTCAACAGCACCTTCCGTTCGACGCGCGCCGCCCTGCGGTACTTCAAGAGCGTTCCCCACGGCGGTGTTCTGGTGAACAACGCGTCCGTTCTCGGTTGGCGCGCGCAGCATTCCCAGGCGCACTACGCCGCAGCCAAGGCCGGCGTCATGGCGCTGACTCGGTGCAGCGCCATCGAAGCAGCGGAGTACGGAGTCCGTATCAACGCGGTCTCGCCTTCCATTGCGCGTCACGCGTTCCTGGCGAAGGTCACCAGTGAGGAACTGCTCGACCAGTTGGCTTCCGGTGAGGCCTACGGCCGCGCCGCGGAGGTCTGGGAGATCGCAACGGTCATCGCGATGCTCGCCAGCGATTACTCCACCTACATGACCGGCGAGATCGTCTCCGTTTCTTCGCAGAGGGCCTAGCGTCCCCGTGCGCGGTTAAGGAGCCCCTGGACTCGCTGACCGCGCACAGGGGAAGGCCCTGGATAGGATTGAATACATGACGCCACCTCGAAATTCCGACGAATCAAACGGCAAGTCCGGGCGCCGCGACGAGCTGCTCGAGATCGCGGCGGGGCTCTTCGCCGATCGCGGAGTGCGCGCGACGACCGTCCGCGACATCGCCGACGCCGCCGGGATCCTGTCCGGCAGCCTGTATCACCATTTCGATTCCAAGGAGTCGATGGTCGACGAGATCCTGCACCAGTTCCTCGACGAACTCTTCGGAAAATACCGCGAGATCGTCGCGGCGGGGTTGGACAGTCGCGCGACGCTCGAAGCACTGGTCGTGACGTCGTACGAGGCCATCGACGCCTCACATTCGGCTGTGGCGATCTACCAGGACGAGGTCAAGCACCTCGTCGGGAACGAGCGCTTCGCTTACCTGGCCGAGCGCAACACCGAATTCCGGGACCTGTGGGTCGGCGTCCTCGAAGCCGGCGTCGCGGACGGGACCTTCCGCTCCGACATCGACGTCGAATTGGTCTTCCGCTTCATGCGCGACACCGTGTGGGTCGCGGTTCGCTGGTACCGCCCTGGTGGATCCCTCTCGGCTCACGCCGTCGCGGCTCAATATCTCGCGATCGTGCTCGACGGGCTCTCCGATCCGGCCACAACTTCAGACGCTATTGCTGAATCAACTTCAAGAACTATTGCTGCACAACGAAACTAGGAGCTAACGCTATGTCCGAGGTTTACATCGTCGACGCCATTCGCACACCGATCGGCAAGAGGGGCGGCGCGCTGTCCGGCGTGCACCCCATCGATCTCGGTGCGCACGTCGTCAAGGCACTGGTCGAGCGCACCGGTATCGACCCCAGTGACGTCGACGACGTGATCTTCGGTTGCGTCGACGCCATCGGCGGCCAGGCCGGCAACATCGCCCGTATGTCCTGGCTCGCAGCGGGATTCCCGGAGCACGTTCCCGGGGTGACCGTCGACCGTCAGTGCGGTTCGAGCCAGCAGGCAGTGCACTTCGGCGCTCAGGCCATCCTGTCGGGCACCGCGGATCTGATCGTTGCCGGCGGCGTTCAGAACATGAGCCAGATTCCGATCTCGGCAGCGATGATCGTCGGTCAGCAGTACGGATTCGACACGCCGACTTCGGGTTCGGTCGGTTGGACCGAGCGCTACGGTGACCAAGAGGTCTCGCAGTTCAAGGGCGCCGAAATGATCGCCGAGAAGTGGGACATCAGCCGCGAAGAGCTCGAGAAGTGGGCCCTGCAGAGCCATGAGCGCGCCAAGGCTGCAATCGCCGCGGGTCGTTTCGACAACGAGATCGTCGCCATGGGCGACGCGACCGTCGACGAAGGACCCCGCGAGACCAGCCTCGAGAAGATGGCGACGCTCAAGGTTCTCGTCGAAGACGGACGCATGACCGCGGCAGTGGCCAGCCAGATCTCCGACGGTGCGAGTGCGCTGCTGCTGGCGTCGGCGGAAGCGGTGGAGAAGTACAACCTCAAGCCCCGCGCCCGGATTCATCACCTCAGCGCACGCGGCGACGACCCGATCTTCATGCTCAGTGCGCCGATCCCGGCCACGAAGCATGCTCTCGCGAAGGCCGGCCTGAGCATCGACGACATCGACATCGTCGAGATCAACGAAGCTTTCGCCCCGGTCGTCCTGGCCTGGATCAAGGAAATCGGCGCAGATCCGGCCAAGGTCAACGTCAACGGCGGCGCGATCGCACTCGGTCACCCGCTCGGCGCGACCGGCACCAAGCTGATGGCAACCCTGCTCAACGAACTCGAGCGCACCGGCGGTCGTTACGGCCTGCTGACCATCTGTGAAGGTGGCGGCACCGCGAACGCGACGATTATCGAGCGTCTCTGACGCCTTGCTGTGCGCCTTTATTAACCCCCGGCGGTTAATAAAGGCGCACAGCAGTTAGTTGTTCGGCACATCCGCAACCTTGATGTCGAAGTTCGCACTTTCACCGTCAACGCTGGTCACGGTAGCTGTGACGTCGTATTCGGTGCCCTGCTCGGTCAGGATGCACGTGATCGATGCGCCGACTTCGGCGTCGAGGTTCTCCGGACACGTCACGTCGTCGGGTGGCTCGCCGATCTTCTCGGCTAGTTGAGTGGAGATATGACTTGCGACTTCGGACTTGTCCACTTGCGGCGTCCCGACGCTTGCCGAGCAAGCTCCCGTGGCCAATGCCGCCGAGAGTAAGACGATTCCCACTGCAGGCCTCTTTGTCATGTGAACTCCCAGAGTGCGCCGGTGCTCGCTGCTGCCACCTCAGGGATTACCGCATTCGGGACTGTTCAACCGAGTTGCGCGACGCAGTTTTGCGAGGTCAGCGTCGGCGGACCGTCAAGTTGAAGCCTTCGGGCATCAGGGTGAGCCGTTCGGCTACCTTCAACTCGTAGTCCGGATCGGCCTCGATCGTGTATTTCTGCAAGATGGTGCCCAACACGAGGACCGCTTCGTGAATGGCGAATTGTCTTCCGATGCAGGCGCGTTCACCCGTTCCGAATGGCTTGTACACGTGCGCCGGCCTGGCTTTGATGTTGGCAGGCAGGAAGCGATCCGGATCGAACGCCTCGGGATCGTTGCCCCACACCGGATCACGATGAAGTGACGGGATGAGCACGAGCATCCAATCGCCCTTCTTCATCGGATACTTGCCGACGAGCGTCGTGTCTTCGAGCGCCGCGCGCCCGTAGGCGGGAGCGGTCGGCCACAGACGCAATGATTCGTCGAGGACGCGTCGTACGTATCGAAGTTTCGCGATCTTCTCGAAGGCGGGCTCCTCGCCCTCCCATACCTTGTCGACCTCGGCTTGCGCCTTGGCCAGCACGTCAGGGTTTCGTGACAGGTAGTACAGCGCGAACGACAATGCGCCGGAGGTCGTTTCGTGTCCGGCGACGAGGAAGGTCACGACCTGATGGCGGATGTTCAGTTCGTCGATACAGTTGGGATCGTTCTCGCGTGCCGCCCGCAGCATCAGTTCGAGAAGATCTTCGGGCCCCGGTTCGGTACTTGTCCGCCGGGCACGGATCACTTCGTCCACAACCTCGGCCATGTACGCCTTGCGGACCTCGTCACGTTGATCGGCGCGACGTGCGAGCACTCGCCCGAGGGCGGTCGACTTCAGGAACGTCGTGCGCTGCGAATGGGAGAGTGCGCCGACCATTGCCTTGACGAACGGATGCTGTTCTTCACGCTCGAAGGAGTCGAACGAGTAGCTGAATCCAGTGCGTCCGATGGTCTCCAACGTCAGCTTGGTCATGTCTGCGGAGACGTCGATGGGGGAGTCGCTTTCACGACTGTCCCAATGGTCGACCAACTCGCCGGCCACGTCGAGCATGGTGCGGTGGTACGAGCGCATCGCAGTCTGGCTGAACGCCGGGGCCAGGAGATTGTGCGCCTTGCCCCAGTTGGGTTCGTGGTTGTACGCCGTGAACAGGCCGTCGCCGCCGATTCCGCGGAGTGCTTTGACTCCAGGTGCAAGGTGCTTCGCGAACCGGGACTCGTCGGACAGTTCTGCCACCATGTCCGCGCCCGAGGCGAAGACGAAGCGATTTCCCAGGACATTTCTCTCGAAGATCGGGCCGAGTTCGCGGCCGATGCTCACGGAGTTCTGCAGCGGTGTCCGGATATTGATCCCGAGAACGTCCCCGAGGACCGGCAGGCGCCACGCCGGATGCGGGATCCGAGCATCGGTCGTCGCCTCTGGAGTGGTGTCGACGCTCATTGTGTGTCCCCCGGGGTGAGATCGCTTACTGAATTGATGTCTAGTACGCAAAGTACGCCTTACTGAATCGGTGTCAAGTAGTAATCTGACTTGCCTATGGTCGCACCACGAAAACGCCTGGACCGAGAGCAGCGGCGCACGCAGTTGCTCGACATCGGCGCGCAACTTTTTGCCGATCGCTCGTACGAGGATGTGTGGATCGAAGAGGTCGCCGAGATTGCGGGCGTCTCGCGCGGGTTGATGTACCACTATTTTCCGACCAAGCGAGACTTCTTCGCCGCAATCGTCGAGCGCGAATCGCAGCACCTGCTCGAGGTGACCGCACCCGATGCGACGCTACCGGTGCGCGAACAGGTGGCAGCCGGGTTGGACGCCTACTTCGCGTACGTGAAGTCGCACAGCAGGGGAGTGCGCGCCATCAACGTCGGGACGCTCTCGGCCGAGGCCGGTATCCGGGCGATTGTCGAGCGCGAACTCGAACAGCAGCAGATTCGAATCCTCGATGCACTGGGATTCGAGGGCGAAAGAAGACAGCTCGCTGCCGTTGCAGTTCGCGGATGGATCGCGTTCGTCCGAGCTGTCTGCCTCGACTGGCTCGATCAACCTTCCATACCGCAGGAAGAGTTGAGAGTGATCTGTCTGCGGACCCTCTCCGGAGCGTTGGGCATCGACCTCGAAACGTGAAATGCCGACCGCGCGGGAGCGGCCGGCATTTCCACGGACAAGTCTGATCAGTCGAGCGTCGAATAGAGATCGTCCCAGCCCTTGGCGACGTACATGTTGGTGTAGATGGACCCGTAGTACGTGCTTCCTTGCAGAACGGTGACGTTCCCGGCCTGCACAGCCGGAAGTCTTTGCCACAACTTGGTGTCCGAGAGTTGTTCGAAGGTGGTGTCATTGCTGTCTGTGACAGAAACCATGAACGCGTCGCAGCCTTGCAGACGATCCATCTCTTCGATGCTCAGTCGTCCCTGATTGTCGAAACCGGTTGTGTTCAATGTTCTTCCGCCGATATCGGCGAGCGTCATGTCGGTGGGTTGACGATTCTTCTTTCCCGTTTCCTCCGACACGGGCAGGCTGTCGATGTAGATCGTGGCCTTGTCCGGACTGTAGGACAAGCTTGCGACGGTCTTGCCCGCGATCGCCGAAGCGTGTCGAGAGCGGATGTCGGTGATCAGAGCGTCATAGTCGGTGATCAGGCGATCCATGGTGGGTGTTCGGCCCAGCCAATCGGAGAGCCGGGTCAGGTTCTCCCGCCACGTCTGCTTCGATTCGGTCGTCAGGACAGGAGCGATGGCTTGGAGCTTTGCGGCGGGCCAGTACTCGTTGTCGGCGTTGACGCAGATGATGAGATCGGGTGCGAGTCCGAGGATCTGCTCCAGATTGGGCTTGTCGCTGAGGTATTCGGCCGAGCCGTCGACGGGAACCCACTTGGTGACGGGCGAGATGTTGTATCCGAACACCGGTAGTTCCAGGGCAATGGCGAGCTCGAGGTCGGTTCGGGCGTCGACGGCCAAGACCCGCTTGGGTTTGGTAGGTATGTCGTAGGTCCCCAACGGCGTGGTGACGGTGCGCATTTGAGCGTCATCATCGGCCCCTGAACCGTCGCTGGAACTGCAGGACGACAGAATAGTTGCGACTGCTGCCATCCCGGCTCCGATGCCGAATTGGCGACGGGTAAGTGCGTCGACTAGCTCTTGCCAGACGCGTTCGTCCGGCACGGTAGGTGTGTTGGTCAGCATTTTTTCGATACCCTTCGGTCTGAGTCCGTATCGATCGTAGGGTTGGCGATACCAGATCACCTATATCGAAAACCGCCTGATATTAGTCGATTTCGGCCATGGTCCGTGACTTTCGGGTGATGGCGGCGCCGAAGGCTGCAGCGAGCGGGAACATCAGAACGCCGTACACCGCGGCCGGTACTGCCAATTGCACGTTGTCGAGGAGACTGACGGCGATGGTGATCGCCAACGTGCTGTTGTGGATGCCGATTTCCATGGAACTGGCGATGGCCTGACGATCCTCGATGCCGAATATCCGGGGAACGACGTAACCGATCGAGAGGCTCAGTAGGCAGAACAAGGCAGCGACGACGCCGATGTCGACGAGATAGTCCGCGATGTTCTCGCGCTCGGAAACAACCGTTCCGACGATCACCAGTGCCAGAACCACCGCGGATCCGATGCGGACGGGCTTGTCCATGCGCTCGGCAAAGGCGCTCGAGCGCAATCGAACCCACATTCCGAGGGCGACAGGAATCAGTACGACGGCAAAGACCTGAAGTACCTTCGTGAACTGCAGTCCGAGGGTGCCGTCCGCGTCCTCGGGTTCGAAGTAGCCCAACGCGAAGTTGGTGATGAGCGGAAGGGTGACCACCGCTATCACCGAATTGACCGCAGTGAGTGTCACATTGAGAGCGACATCGCCGCGGAACAGATGGCTGAACAGGTTTGCCGTGGTGCCGCCCGGTGATGCGGCGAGGAGCATCATGCCGACAGCGAGCAGCGGGTCGAGGTCGAACAACGTGACCAGACCGAAGGCCGCGGCCGGGAGCAACAACAACTGACAGATCAGGGCAATCGAGACGGCTTTCGGCGCTTTTGCCACGCGGGCAAAATCTCCGACCGTCAAGGAAAGTCCGAGGCCGAACATGATGATGGCGAGTGCGGCGGGTAGGCCGACGGAGGTGAGTGCAGAGTCCATGAGTTAGTGGCTACTTCCAGTCACTGGGGGAATTTCACTGAAACTACCGTGATGCCCGGATCTGCGTGGCAGTTTGGATACATTGATGTATCGAACCGTGACGGCGTCGGTGAGCAGGGTTATCGTCGAATTATGTGCCGAAACATCACTGAACTTCGTGGACTCGAGCCCGCTGCTACGCCGGAGGAGATCGAGGCGGCCTCTCGCCAATACGTACGTAAGGTGAGCGGAATAGCCAAGGTGTCCGACGCGAACCGAGACGCCTTCGAACAGGCGGTGCGTGAGGTGACCGAAACGACGACGCGCCTGCTCAGTGCGTTGCCGCCTCGCAGACAGCCACCTCAGACCGTCCCTCCGTTGCGTCGCCCGGAAGTACAGGCTCGGATCGCTGCTCGTTCGTCCTGACCCGAGTGGATCTCACAGATATCGACGTATGGGACGTCGAAGCCTTGGATCAACTGTCTGCTGGGTTGGAAGGCGTTCTGGTCGCTCACCGCGTTCGCGACATCCGTCGACGGCTGGATACGCTGCGCAAAGAGGCCGTCGCCGACGACTTGCATATTCGTCAGGATGGAACCGTCTCTGCTGTTGCGCCCATCGCCGACGGTCACCCGCTCCACGTGCACGCCCAGTTGCTCGAGGTCGCAGTTCGAGAATTGATCGGTGAGGCACTGCTGGTCAGCGCGGATCTTCATCATGCGTTGTCTCTGCGGTCTCAGGTCGGCACCGACCTCCGTGACAAAGCTGTGCGTGTGGGGGAGGAGTGGCGAGCGTTCAGCCCTGATCGGCAGCGTCAGATGTTGCGTCATGCACCAGGCCTGATCGCCAACCTCGACGGCATTCCTGCTGCGATTCGCAGCCCGGCCAATCTCGATCGAATTCAATCGGAACGAGCACGGCTGCAAGATGATTCAGTCCGAATATCGCAAGAACTTCACCGCGAGTTCTTCGGCGGCAGACTGAGTAACACCGGGGCGGGCCAGTGGTACGCCGAACGCAAACTCGAGGATCTGGACGCGCTCGACGAGTTGTTTCGCGCCGAACCTGATCGACGGTTACTGCTCATGGACATGCGCTCGGGCGAACGCGGCTTCGCTGCAATTGCGATCGGTGATCCGGACACAGCGGATCACATCTCCGTGACGATTCCCGGACTGAACACCAACGTCAAGGACTCGATGCGCGGAATGGTCGGAGAGGCAACGCGATTACGAGCCGAGGCGATGCGGCAACTCGAACTGGCCGGCCGAAAGGAAAGCGTGGCCACCATCGCCTGGATCGGATATGACGCGCCACAGGTGATCGGGCCGGGAAAGTTCGACATCGGTCGGGCCAGCTTCGACGTCAGTCGATCGTCCAAAGCAGGCATAGCCGCCGACGCATTGGGTAGCTTCTTTCACGGTCTTCGTGCCGCGTCGGTCAACGACGGAGTCCATATCACCGCGTTGGGCCACTCCTACGGATCCCTCGCGACTTCTCTTGCGCTGCAACGCGGGGCAAGCGCAGCGGTCGACGACGTGGTGTTCTACGGTTCACCCGGGGTGCGAGCCAAGGTGGAGTCGGACCTCGGTATCGCCGACCGCCACGTCTACGTCATGAAAGCGGAAGGCGACAGTATCGCGGGGTTCGGCCGTTTCGGTGGCGATCCGACGCGCACCGAGTTCCATCGGTTGTCCACGGCCGAGGGGATCACCCCGGATGGAGTGAAACACGAGCGGGCGTTCGGGCATGCGGAGTACGCGAGGACAGGGGACAACGGAGAACTGCGGATGTCGGGATACAACCTCGCGGTTGTGGTTGCCGGACTGCCGGAGTTGGCCGTTATGGCCTGACCTGCTGGCTTACAGTGGCACTCATGCGTCTGAGGCATTCGGCCAGGGGGTTGGTCGTTGACGACCAGTCCCGTCTTCTGCTTTACCGATTCATCGCGCCCGGGGGCGGGCTGACGGTCTGGTGTCCTCCGGGCGGAGGCTTGGAAGGAGACGAAACCCCGTCCGAGGCGCTCGCGCGCGAATTGGACGAGGAGATCGGCTTGCGCGACTACGGCGCAGCCACCCATGTGTGGCATGAGGAGATCCGTGACCCGGCGATATTGCCGGGTTGGGGTGGTGCGATCAACGACTACTTCCTCGTGCCGGTGGCGACCGCATTCGAGCCCTGTGGGTCGTTGGGGCGCGAAGCGCTGGCCGCCGAGCTGGTCGAGCACTTCGAGTGGTGGAGTGTTGACCGCCTCTTGTCACACAGTGGTCGAGAAGTGTTCGGGCCACGCGATTTACCCGACCGGTTTGCACGCCTGGTCAAGGATGGGCCATCGAGTGCGCCGGATCGATTTGTTCGGTCGCAGTGAGGGATGCGAGGTAGCGATTGAAAACGAACATTTCGGCATCGAAACACGGCTACGCTGGGGTTATGGAGCACTACGTGCGTAAGGACCCCATCCCGTACGCTTCTACGGCTGCGCCGGTCAGTTCTCACAACCGGTTGGCGAGGACGGCCCAAAAATTGTGGATGGCTCTCCGAGGGCTGATGCGTGATCGGAAGGCGAGTCAGTACACCTCGCTCGCTCCGCGTCATCCCGACGGATCACGTACCGCCGTAATGTCTTTCAACAGCAGCGGCGGAGGGGCCGGATCAGGCGGGGCATGAAGGTCGCTAGTGCGACGCTGCCCGGGGCCCGTCGAATTCTCGACGAACGCCGGGCAGCGACGCAGTATGTGAGCTGGGATCAGCGGAGGTACTGTCCGCACACCGGCCACGCGCCGGCGCCCTGACCGGCAAGGACGTTTTCAGCAACGCGGACCTGTTCTGCCTGGCTGGCGTTGGCGGCGCTGCCCGCTCCGCCGTAGGCCTCCCACGTGCTCTGGCTGAACTGGAGTCCGCCGTAGTAGCCGTTTCCGGTGTTCGCGGCCCAGTTGCCCGAAGATTCGCATTCTGCGACACCCGACCAGTCGTGGGTGGCTGCGGATGCGGTGCCTGCGCTCAATCCGAGGGCTCCGGCTGCGAGGGCTCCGGCTGCGGCGACAGAGGCAAGTGCACGGGTAACGGTGGTCTTGGTCATTTTTGGTAAATCCTCTCGAGTCCCGCCGACGGAGGACGGTGACCGTCTCAGCTCCGCTCCCACCACTAGGAATGTTGTCGAGTCCGAACCGCGGGGTGGGACGGGCGGTGGCGATTCGGTAATGCCCGGTTGATCGGGCTGTCACCAACCATAAGAGATGATTACGGATTGGTCACGGGTCGGCGTGTCGACACATGTTTGTGCAACAGAAATGCATCAAAGAGTGTTTTCCCAGGTCGCATGGCGATATGCCACCTCTCCCGGCGTTACATAAACGAGATAAAATGTGATGTAAGTCACCTGAAACGTGCCTCGACGGCGTCGATATGCGGCGAATGTGACACTCAATCAGCCCGGTTTGTCGGCTTTTCGACCCGGTCTTCAGTCGTGCTGGAACCCATGTCCAGCCGTGATCTGTTGTCGACCGACCGGCCCGATTTACCTGTAGGGCAGCAGAATTGACAACGAATAACGCGCCGCTGGCTCAGACGAGATTCTTGCTCGCCTTGATCCGGCGGCGAATGTCGCGCATCTGAATGGTGTTGCCGGCCTGACGAACGGAGCGTGGGATGAACCTGTTGACGAACGACACGAAAATGAAGAGGTGTTCGAACCGGCGGCGGTCGTCTTCGGTCCACTCGAGATCGAGTTGGTCGCGGTAGATCGGTGGAAGGAATCCGACCGTCAGGAACCGCAACAAGTTTCGGAACACCAGGCGTATCGGCCACGCGATCATCTGTAGGTTGACCAAGTCGATCAGGTACTGCTTGGTGCGTTCGTCGATGACGACGCGTTCGCAACCGAGGTTCCAGTAGCGCTCGAAGTCGGCACGTGTGGCCGGCCACATCTCTTCGGTGACCTGCAGCGTCGTTCCCAAAGTTGACGCGGACTTGTAGAACGACTCCGCCTGTTCTTCGGACATCTTGCCGTGCAGCAACTGATGACTGTCTTCGAAACCGATGAACAGGCATGCAGCAACCCATAATTGGAGTTCGCGATTGAAGGCGTTGTACTTGACCGGGCTGTTTGAATCCGACTTCACATGTCGGTGCACCGAGTTCACGGCCTCGCGGTAAGCCTTTCGCTCTTCCTCGTCACCCAGGATCGCGACCGTCAGGTACTGCGTCGTGGTTCGTGCACGCTTCCACGGATGCGCTGTCAGAGCACCCGATTCGACCTTGCTCTCCATGACGCCGTACGCCACCTCGGGCCAACCGAGTTGCAGGATGACGTTGGCAGCGGCTCCGGCGAACGACCAGAAATCGAGTGCGTCGGTGATGTGTGCGGGCTTACGTGCCCACCGTCTACGCTCGGCCGTGATGGTGATGCGTGTCTGATCGGTGCGAAGCGACGACTCGGACTTTTCCGAATCCAGGTAGTGAGTGGGCATGGATCTTCCTCCGCGTGTGGTGAGTTACTTGGTCTCGACGTTGCTCACGAGCCACCGGTCGCCCGAGCGGACCAGGGACACGACCATGCGGTACTTCTGTGTGTTTCCCTCTGGCGCTGCGACATTCTTGGCTTGTTGGTCGACGAACACGAGCACCTTGGCCGACGAATTGTCCAGCGATTCGATACCGACGTCTGTCGCCGTCGCGCTCGCCTGGCCTTGGCCCCCGGCAACGACTTCGCGAAGTGAATCGACCATTGTTCGGTAGGTGCCGGCAAACTCGTCGGTCGACATCGAGGCAATGCTGTCTTTGTTGGCATCGAGGTTCTGATAGTCGAAGGAGGACATGATGGTCGAGTAATCCCGCGCGGTGTCCAAAGCCTCCTGCCGCAGCGTGTCTTCCTGATTCGCCGAGTACATCTGGAATCCGAGCACCGCCAATGCTGCGACCAGCGCTACCGCCATTAGTGAGATCAGTGCGTTGCGTGGCTCCTTCAGGCGGTGAAGTAGCGACGGAGAAGTCGGATGTTCGGCCACCTCGGCTTCTGTCTCGTCGAGTAGTGCGTTGTCACCGTGTGCCATTTCCCAGTCCTTCCAACATCAATCTCCAGTAGTTCAGGGCGTCGACTCCGGTCGGGACGAGAATCGGATCTGCGACGACGGGCGGTCCGATCGGAGTGCCCGGGACGGTCGAGTTCTGCAAACCGAGGTCGTTCGGACGCGGAGCATTCTGTGCTCCGCGTTGGACGAGGTCGTCGGCGGGGGGACAGTACATCGCCAGACTCGGACTGGTGGGAGACAGATCGCCGACCTCACGCCGAGGGGTGTCGTAGTTGCAGACCGGCCCCTGGGTCGCAACCAAGGCAAAGTCGGCGCGATCGCCTTTGACGATGGATGCCAGTTTGGCGAGACCTTCAGGAATCGTGACAAGTCCGGTTTCCAGGGCGTCTGTGCGGTCGGAGATGATCGGTGCGACAGTGACGAGATTGGCCAGGACCGCTCCGAAAGTGTTGTGGTACTTGTCGAACAACTGTTGAGCGCTGTTCAGGGCGGCGGGCGAATGATCGGTGAGGTAGATCAGCACCGGCGCGTTGGATTCGAGTTGTTCGGTGAAGTTCTTGGCAGCTGCCATTCCCCGGACGAACGAATCCGATTGTGTCGCCATGGAGTCCACCAACGTGGAGGTTCGCGACAGCAGCGCAGCGAGTTCGGCCGACTGGTCGTTCAACTGCGCCGACATGGTCCCACCGTTGTCGATCATCGTCGCCAAGCTCGGGCCGAGCCCGTTGAACGAATTCCCCAGCTCGGTCCCGATGTCGCTGATCGCTTGTGGATCAATCCCTTCCAAGACACCGGACGCCTGAAGCATCAACTGGCTCATCTGGACCGGTTGCTGATCCGCGGGCATGGCGATCTCGTCGCCGTCCCTAAGATACGGGCCGTGGTCTGTGTTGGGGTAGATGTCGACATTCTGAATTCCGGCTGCGGTCCCCATCGTCACCTTGGCGACGCTGTCGGTAGGTATCTCGGTGTTGTCGTTGAGTGAGAGTTCCACCCGAGCCGTGCGGGTGCCTGCGTCGAGTTCGACTTCACTCACTTTCCCCACCTGTACGCCGCGATACGTGACGACCGTGCCCTTGGTCAGTCCGAAGGCGTCGGACATGTTGGCGTGCAGCCGGATTTGACCCCCGAAACCCTGAGGGCCGACCACGTAGACGATCCCGAAAGGGATGACCACAGCAGCGATCAGAGCGAACAGGACAAGTTGAACAAGCGCAAGGCGACTCAACGCAGACCTCCCTGAAGTAGATCGGTGAGAGTTCCCGCTGGTGCGATCGATTGACCGGCCATACCGCCGCTCCAGAGCTTGTCGATCGTTCCCGGAATATCCAGGGCGCCGTCGAAAACGAGGTAGTCACCCTGCACTGCACCGGTGAAGTTTTCGAGCAACCCGTTCATGTTCGTCAGCGTCTGGCCGATCTCCGAGTTGAACGAATCCAGAGTCCCGACAACGGTCGACGCATCGTGCAGCATCGCGTCGAGGCCGTTGGGAGACGAGTCGAGAATGGTGTTTGCGTTGGTGGCGAGCTGAACGGTCGAGTTCAACAGGCTCGCAATCTGATCCTTCTGTCCCACGAGAATCGACACCACCTGTGGAACGGAATCGAGGTAGTTGTCGACAACTACGCGTTGGCCGGCCAGTTGGGAGGAGACCCGGGCAGCGAGGTCGACGGCCTCGTCGAACTCGCTGCGGTGACTGCTTGCCTCTGCCATGAGCGAGGTGAGGGTCTCGGTCAGAGAACGAACTTCACCGGAGCGCCCGGAAAACGCGGTGTTCAGCTCGCGCACCACGGTATCGAGTTGGTCGATGCCGCTTCCGGTCAGAACCGTGCCGAGGGTGGCAAGCGCACTTTCGACCTGCGGACCGATCTCGGTGCGAGACTCCGGAATTGTGTCTCCGTCGCTGAGCGTGGAGCCGGACGGAACTTCCGGCACCAAGAGTCTGATGAACGGATTGCCAAGTGCGGACGGGAGTTCGACGGAAGCTTCGACGTTGTCGGGCAATGGCGTCGCGGCGTCCAGACTCAGAGTCACATCGGCTCCGACGACATCGGCTGACAGCGCGGATACTCGACCGATGACTTTCTGGCCGCTGCGGACGTCTGCTCCCAACACCAGGCCGTCGGCGCCGGCCAGCTGCAGCGCCACGTTGTACGCGTCACCGTCGGCCGAACGACCCAGGGGTAGGTCTTGAATGCCTGCGCTACAGCCGCCGAAGGCGAGCACGGCCGCAGAACCCACACCGATGATCACGATACCGGCGATTATTCGAACCGATTGCCGCGTCAATTGCCACCTCCGGGGACGGCTCCGCCGGAAATCGCGGAGGCGATGCCGAGCGGATCAGAAGTGCTGAGGGGGAAGGAAATCGGATTCGTGAACCCGGCTCCGGTGCAGATCGGCAACTTGTAGGTGTCGCACAGCGGTTTCGCCACCGCGAACTGAGTCAATGCAGTCGAGACGTTGAGCCGAATGCGCCCGCGCTGATCAGGACCGATTGTCTGGGAGAGGTTCTGCATCATCAACGGCACCAGGTCCATGAACTCGGCGAGGCCGGGTTCTTTGGCAGCCAGAGTGTCACCGAGAACTCGCACGTTGTCGGCTATGGCACCGACATCATCGCCGTGAGTTGTCATGAAACTGTTCAACTGGTCGAAGACCACCTGCAGATCCTGCAGAGGCTGTGAGATGTCCATGTTCTGGCTCGCCCATTGATCACCCAGGACGCCGAGGTCGCCGACAAGTTCGTCGAGGCTGACCTGCCGTGCGTCCAGAGCATTCATCAAAGTGTTGAGATTGTCGACAAGGGCACCTATGTCTTCCGACCGAGCGCCGACAACTCCGGTTGCCGTGCTGAGGTTGCGAATTGCGGTGTTGAATTGATCGCCCTGGCCCTGCCACCCGGCGGCGCCGCGGCTCACGAGATCGCCGAGATTGCCCCCATCCCCGGCAAATGCGTCGGCCAAAGTGCTGACGCTTCCCATCAAGCCGTCGAAATCTATGGGGGAGTGGGCACGTTCGATCGGAATCTGGTCGCCGTCTTTCAGTGTCTCTCCGCCGGTGTACGCCGGGCCGAGTTCGATGTGTCGATCGCTGATCACCGATGGATTGAGGACATAGGCCGAGGCGTCGGCGGGCAGGTCCACGGAGTCGGGCATCGACATCGCTACTCGAACAGAAGTTCCGCGAGGTTCCACCGACGTGACCGTCCCGACGCCGACTCCGAGGACGGTGACCTTGCTTCCCTCGTAGATTCCGCCGACGTGGCTGAAATCGGCGTAGACGGTCTTGGACTGATCTGTTCGTCCGAATATGTACCAACCGGGCAGGGCGATCGCCAAGGTCACTACCAGCATGGCCGTGACGGCTTTTCGTGTATTCACTTGCAGCCCTCCATGATGCCGAGCGCGCAGAGCAGATTGTCCGGGATCACGGCCGCCGGCGCGTTGACGTCGGTCCAATTGCCGGTGCCGGTTGAATCGGTGACCGAACGCAGCGCGGAAGGAAGACGAGTCAACAGCAGGTCGATCTGATCTGCGTTGTTCTTCAGCGTGGTGGTGACCGCGACGAGGTTGTCGGTCATGGCTCCGAACTCGTCCTGACGATCGACGAAAGTGGTGGAGAGCTTCGAGATGATGATTGTCAGGTTGTCGACCAGCTGAGTCAGTGCGTCCTTGCGCATCGCAAGAGTTCGAACGATCGTCTGAGCATTGGCCGCAGTACCGACGATCGAATCGGTTTGTGCCGCAGCCATGTCCGACAGCTCACGAGACATGATGAGAATCTGGTCGATCTGTTCACTGTTCTGCGCGAAAGCCGCCGAGGCGCCGCTGATTCCGGCCAGAGCCCGGCCCACCTGATCGGATTCAGTGGGAATCACCTGCGAAAGGGTGTTCATCATGGACTCCATCGCCTGTAGGTCGACGCCTGTTGCCGCAGTGGTGGCATCACTGCTGACGTCGTCGAGGCTGTACGGCACGGTTGTGCGGGAGAGCGGGATGACCCGCGCCTCGGAGTCGTCGACCACTCCGGCCGGCACGATCTCCAGGTAGCGCTTGCCGAGGACCGTCTTGAGCCTGACCGTCGCCGTGCTCTGGTTTCCCAAAGGCTGGTCCTTGTCCAAGCGGAAGTTGACGACGACGTGGTCGCCGGCAAGGTCGATTGAATCCACTCGGCCCGCGGGAACCCCGGCCACGTAAACCGGATCGGTGTCGGAAAGCCCGCTGGCATTGGCTAACTCGGCTGTGTATGCCGACGTGCGTACGTTGTACCAGAGCTTCGGAATGCCCAAGGCGGCGCCGAGTCCCACCACCAGAACGAAGATTCCGAGACTGCCCAGGGCGAGAGCGGTGCCGCTACCGCTGCGACGGCGATCCCCTTTGAACAGGAAGAGCATGATGCCGACGAACACGTCGATCAGCTTGACCAGGAACATCATGAGCACACCGGCGAGTGTGTCGGACCGAAGATGTTGGCTTCCATGTCGCCTGCCTTCAGAGTGAAATTGCACAGATACAGGCTGATGAAACTTCCGTAACTTCCGATCCGGTTGGCGGCGTCGGCGAACTGGGGAAGGTTGACGAGAAGTCTGTTGAACTCGTCGGTGCTCGCAATCCAACTCCCGGTGACACTTTCGAGTTGTTGCACGGTCTGACCGAATGCGCCGTTCGACCCGGCCATGATCTGAGCCAACGACGAGACAGTGCGGTTTCCCTGATCCAAGAGCGAGACGAGTTGATCGTTCTGCCCGACGACGGAAGTACTCAGATCGTTCAAACCGTCCAACAGACCGACCAATTCGGGTTGACGCTCGTCGACGGAGGTGAGAAGTGTGTTCATGTTCGTGAGTAGTTGCGCGAAGACGTCCTGACGGTCGACCAGGCCGGAACTCATGGTCGCGATCTGGTCGAGCAGGGTGGTCATTGCCTGGCCCTGGCCGTTGAAGGTTTCGACAAAACTTCGCGTGAGCGTGTTGACCTGCTCGGGCTGCAGCGCGGCGAACAACGGTTTGAACCCGTTCATCAGGGCCGTCAAGTTGATCGGCGGTGTTGTCTGCGCCAGCGGTATCGTGTCACCTGGTTCGAGCTGTCGTGCGGATACCGTTGTTGCGCTGTCGTCTTGCGTCAGTGCCAGATATCGAGCACCGAGCATGTCGCCGTAGCGCACGGCGGCACGGACATCCGACTCGAGGGAAAATCGCGACTCGATTTCGACGTCGACGATCGCCTTGCTCGTCCCGCCTCCGTTGTCGGCGAACGCAACCGAGTCCACGCGGCCGATACGCACACCCGACATGGTGACCGGGTTGCCCGGGTTGAGTCCTTCGACGTCGGTGAACTCGAACGAGTACGAATCGGTGCTTCCGCGAACCGGGACCGACAACGTGTTCGCCACGAACGACGCGCAGGCGACGCCGGTGAGACAGAAGAGTGACAACCGAATTACCTGGCCAGGACGGACCTTCACGGGACGGTCACCTCGTTACCTCTGACCATCGGCCCCAACATCAGTGTTGTTGCCGGGTTGGGGGTATCCGAGGGTTCCGGCGAAACGCCCAGTAGTTGATCTTCGAGGTACCGCAGGGGGGCCGCTTCGGCTACGCCGCCCACGACCGGGGCACTGACGGGTTGTTCAGGCGTCAGGTTGGAGCCCGAACACTGTGCTCCGCGCGAGTCACCGTACTGCGGGCAATCATCACCCGTGTATGGGAGCGGTTCGGCGAACGTGGCAACTGCTGTGATGTCGAACTTTCCGGTGGCGAAGACTCGAGCGCCCGCGGCGCCGAACGTACTGGCATTGGCGAGGGTGGAACGCAGTCCTCCGGGATTGGCCGCGGTGGTTGCGAGTATCTTTCCGGCGGAATCGATCACAGTGATGATGTTTCGGTTGTTCGCCCCGACAAAATCGTCGACGGTAGCGGCGAAGACTGCGGCCGCGCCGATCGAGGACTCGAGATTCGCTCTGTTGGCGACCATGTCGTTCGAGACGGTTGTGGCGGCTGCCAAGGTATCGAGAATGTCGGGGGTCGCACGGTCCAACGCGTCGACGACCGACTTGAATTCGGGTGTCGATTCGAGGAATTGGTGTGCGGCGGGTGTCAGTACGCCGGACGCGGCACTGAGATTGTCTATCGTGGTACCGATCTCGGCTCCGTTTCCGTCGAGCGCCTGGCCCAGCGCAGTCAGGGCTGTCTGCAACTTCTCGGGCTGCATCGCAGTGAGGACGCCCACCAACTTGGTGTACACGTCGTAGAGCGCAACGGCTTCGGGACCGTCGTCCATGTGGATCTCGTCTCCGTCCGCCAGAGTCGTCTGGCCCTGCTCATTCGGACTGTCCACGAGCTGCATGTAGATGTCGCCGAAGAACGTGCGTGGAACAACGCGAGCCACCACGTCAGCGGGAATCTTCGACGCGTCATCGGTCTGAATCTGCAACTGCACAACGGATTCGGCGGTTCCTGATTCGATTTCGCCGATTCGGCCGACGTTGACGCCGTGGTACCGAACCGGAGCTTCACCGCTGATGAGACCGGCTGTGGCTGGAACAGCGACGAAGATGTCGGTGCTCTGCTCGAGATTTCCCGAACCGCGTAGAACCATTGTCACGGCGGCGGCGACGGCTACGACTATGGCGATCGCGCCGCGAAGGGCGTACACGATCTTCGTGCGTGTAGTGAGTCTGTCCACGGCTCAGACCCCCATTCCCGGGATCTGGGGCACGAGGCCCCACAGCGCGAAAGTCATCAGTACGTCGAGGATTCCGATCGCGAGGATCGCAGTCCGGAGCGCGCGCCCGGCCGCTTGCCCGACGCCGGCCGGACCACCGGAGGCATAGTAGCCGTACGCGCAGTGAACCAGCGCGACAACAGCGGCGAACACCACGGCCTTGAGACCCGAGTACAGGAGATCCTGCGGAGAGATCGCCAGATGGAAGAAGTAGTCGTAAGTACCGGCCGATGCGCCGTTGAAGAACACGACGACCAGTCGGGTCGAGAGGTAACTGGCCAGGAGTCCGATCATGTAGATCGGGATGACACAGATCATGGCAGCGATCACCCGGGTACCCGCGAGGAAGGGGATCGATCGGATCGCCATCGAGTCCAGCGCGTCGATTTCGTCGGAGATACGCATGGCCCCGATCTGGGCGGTGAAACCCGTTCCGACCTTGGCGGCCAACGCGATCGCGACGACAACAGGGGCCAGTTCACGGGTGTTGGCAACCGCGGACAGCATGCCGGAGAGCGAGGTCATCCCGACAAGCTCGAGGCCCCGGTGGGTCTCGACGCCCAACATCATCGCCGCGGCCAGCGACATCGCGAAGACGATCCCGATGGTGCCGCCGCCGGACAACAAGGAATTCGTGCCGAAGCTGACCTCGCTGATCTGACCGAGTACATGCTTGCGGTACTTGGTGAGCGCAAAGGGGATCGATGCGATAGTGCGGACGTAGAAAGTGACGTGCTGACCGAGGGAGACGAGGCCGTCGCCCGCGGTTCGCAGGGGTCTGCTCGCTTGACGTGCTCGAACACGGAGATCGACGAGCGACATCAGAATTCACCGACTGCCGGGACGATTACGGTGTAGAGCGCGGACAACACTGTGTTCACGATGAAGACGAGCGCGAACGCGATGACCACGGCTTCGTTGACTGCGTCGGCAACGCCGCGTGGGCCACCTTTTGCATGTAGACCTTTGAAGGTGGCGACCAAAGTCGAAGCGATGCCGAAGACCGCAGCCTTCACCAAAGCCATGACGAAGTCGGAAGATCGCCCGTACTGACTGAACGTTGCCATGAACGTTCCGGCCGGAAGATGCTGGACGTAGATGTGGTACAGGTAGCACGCGATCACACCGCCGAAGGTGACCATCGAACACAGTGCAAGGGAGACGATCACTGCCGCAACCAATCTCGGTGCGACGAGGCGCTCGATCACGTCGATGCCCATCACTTCCATCGCGTCGATCTCTTCCCGGATCTTTCGTGAACCCAAATCCGTGCAGATCGCCGATCCTGCGACACCGGCCATCATCAACGCGCACACCAGCGCCGCGGCCTGACCGACGATGATGAAAGCTACGACAGCTCCGGAATATCCACCGGCTCCGATCCGGCCGGCCAGTTCACCGACCGAGACGGCGATGAATACACCGATCGGAATCATGAGAAGCAGCGACGGGCCGGTGCTGACGCGACCGATGAACAGGGTCTGAGTAACCGTCTCGTGCAACGAGAGTCGTCTGCGCAGGATTGCCGTGAACAGACCGAAGAGTGCCTGAACCGAGAATCCGATCAGATAGCCCCCCTGTAACGCTACGTCTCGCACCGGGCCCTTCGCGGCTGGCAGCTCGTACGTCATCTAATTGAATTCCTTTGCAGATCAACAGTGTTCGGCACGGAGTTCGAACTGTTCGAGCGCTGGCGGTCGAGCGAACTGCCTGTGAAGCATCTCACACATATATGTGTCCAAGCAAGCATTATGTGAACCGAAATTCTCGTCGAACTGTCAGCCCTGTTGACCGAGTTTCCTTCATTGACGTGGAGATATCGGAACTGTTCATATCGACATCCTGTGTATGTTTACGAATATTCCGAATCTGTCAGTCGGATTGCTTCGCGGATGCGGGCTGGATGCTTCGAGCGGTGACCCTACCCACTGCTGGTGGCCACAGGCAACGTTTTGTTAACGAAGATTCTCGGTGGAAGCAACGGGGAGGTGGCGAAGGGCGAGTGGTGTGTTCTGATCAAAGGCAGCGTTACCTGCATGTATGAAACTCTAGACGCGCGATGTGCTGAAATCGGTGTACGAGTTTTCAAAATCATGCTTATGCTGATTCTCGTCTGATGAGCAGGCGGATCGAAGTGCTTCGTGCGTGAGGGCTGGAGAGTGGGGTACACGGTGAGCCTGAACGATCAGTTCGTCGACGCGCAGACGTCGAATGGGATTGTTCGGCAGCCGAGGTCCGACTCCGTCAAGAGGCGACCGAAGGACCGCAAGGCGCAGATCGCGGCTGCAGCGGCAATCGCGTTCAGTGAGCGCGGATATCCTGCTGTCAGTGTCGACGACATCGCGTCGGCGGTCGGTATTTCGGGTTCGGCGCTCTATCGGCACTTTCCGAACAAGTACGCGATGTTCCGCCACGCGGCACTGGAGTTGACCGGAGCGCTCGCCAGTGCCCTCGATGCCGTTTCGGTTGCGCCTGCGGCAACCGATGCGCAGCGGTTGCGCGAAGATCTGATTGCAGTGATACGAACGACGATCCGCAATCGGCGTACGGCCGGAATCTATCGTTGGGAGAGCCGGTTTCTCGACACCGATGATCGGAAATCCGTTCGAGCGCAAGCCAGTACGGTCAATCGCCGAGTAGCCCGGTATCTTTCGCGCTCCGAACCCGCGATGACGGCGAGGGACGAGACCCTTGTCGTGGCAGCGATGTTCAGCGTCATCGGCAGTATCACCGTCCATAACCTGTTGCTGCCCCAGCGAGCGATGGAGAAGGTTCTGCTCGACGCGTGTCTGGCGATAGATCAAGGTGAGGCTGCAATCACCGCTAGCCGCTTGGAGCAGTCCTCGTTACCTCGAACCGTGACCACGAACAAACGTGAACGTCTCTTGCAGGAAGCCGTGCGCCTCTTCGACTCTCGCGGGTATCACGACGTCAGCATCGAAGAGATCGCCGCGGCCGCCGGCTTGAACGCATCCGGTATGTACCGCTACTTTCCCAGCAAGGCAGAGCTTCTCGGCGCCGTGTTCTATCGAGCTGCATATCGCTTGGACTTGGCGACGGCAGCGGTCTTCGACTCCGCGACTTCGCACGAACAAGTGCTCCGGTCACTGTCGGCGATGTACGTGGAGTTGTCGTTTGCACAGCACGAATTGATGTCGGTCTACTTCTCCGAGATGAACAACCTTCTGCCGAGTCATCGAAGCGATCTGAAGAATCGCCAGAAGCTTTACGTGGTCGAATGGGCGCGAGTGCTCGGCGAGATTCGTCCTGAGCTGTCGGCAGTAGAGGCGAAGTTCGTAGTTCATGCTGCGCTCAACCTGGTCCCGGATGTCGGCCGCATGATGAAGTTCGACGCTGCCGCAGAGAACGCGGCCAGGTTGCAGGTGTTCATGTCGGCAGTACTGTTCGGCCGTCGGGCTTCGGCCGCCTGAAGCGTGTCGGTGGGTGTGCGTAGTCTGGCCCACTATGAGCGAAGTCGTGTCACTGGCAGCTGCCCGTCGCATAGCGCTTGCCGCTCAGGGATTCGGCAAATCGCATCCCACGACGGTGACGCGTCGCAATCTGGTCGGCGTGATGGACCGGCTGCAGGTGCTGCAGATCGACTCGGTCAATGTCTTCGAACGCAGTCACTACCTACCCGTTTATGCGCGATTGGGCGCATACGACAAATCCAGACTCGATCAGCTTGCCTTCACCCCCGGTTCGGGATACCTCGAATACTGGGGTCACGAAGCAACGTTCTTGCCGGTGGACATGTGGCCGTTGTTCCGCTGGCGGATGGACCAGTTTCGCGCCAAAGCGTTGAGTGACAAGGACGGGTGGGCTTCCGATCGGCGCGTCTTCCTCGATTGGTTGCGGCAGGAGTTGCGCGACAACGGTCCGATGGCGGCGAGCGAGATCGAACACGAGGCGAACACGCGGCGCGGTCCGTGGTGGGGGTGGTCCGACGTGAAGGTCGGGCTCGAGACGCTGTTCCGTTGGGGCGAGGTGGTCTCGGCGGGGCGCGCCGGTTTCGAGCGTCGTTACGGCCTGGCCGAGCAGATGCTTGCACCCGAGATACTCGACGCACACGTCGAGCGGTCGGAGGCGATACGCGAACTGGTGCTGCGGGGTGTGAAGGCACACGGTCTCGGCACCCTCGACGACATCGCCGACTACTTTCGTCTGCCCAGCGCAGAAGCACGAACGGCCTTGCAGGAACTCGAAGACGCCGGCAGCGTGCGCCGGGTGTCCGTCGACGGCTGGGAGCGTCGAGGCAAGGCAAGGGAGGTGTGGATCGATCCGCGAGCGAAGCGTCCCAGGTCCATCCGTGCGGATGCGCTGTTGTCACCCTTCGACCCGGTAGTGTGGGCACGCGATCGAGCGTTGCGGCTCTTCGACTTTCACTACCGGATCGAGATCTACACTCCGGCGCACAAGCGAGTTCACGGATACTACGTGCTCCCGGTGTTGATCGACGACAAGATCTGCGCCCGAGTCGATCTGAAGAACGACCGTCAGAACCGTCGACTGCTTGTCCGCGCGGCGTGGGCCGAACCCACCGCGGACGCCGACACTGCGCCGCGGTTGGCGGAACTCCTTCGGAGAACTGCGCGTTGGCAGGGCTGCGACACCATCGAGGTGGAGAACAAAGGCACGTTGTCTCAGCAGTTGGCCGCCGCCATGAGGTGAGCCTTCAAGGCCGCGAGGGAGATTGTCATTCGGGAACGGTTATCCGCCCGTCGATTGCGGCCCTGCTGATGGAATTTCTCAATGCGGAACAACTTCCGGATCGAATTCTCGGCGGTTCAGCATCGTCGCGGTACTCCAAACATGCCGTGCGCGAATCTGATCGCCACTGGGTCGACGTGTGATGCCAGCTGTTCTTCTCCACGAGGACGTAGGTTCCGCACCGCTCGCAGTCCAGCGGTTCCATGGTCATTGCCCTACTCCTGCGGCGGCCCTGCGTGCGATGTTGTCAGCGACTTCCTGCTTCCACACTTCGATGGGTTTGCTTGTGTCCATCTCGAATTCGAAACGGTCGACCATCTCGGGTGTGACGTCGGCGACGTCCACGTAGAACTGTTCATACCACCGCCTCAGTTGGTATACCGGACCGTCCTCGGTGCAGAGCAGCGGATTGTCGATGCGGGTCTTGTTCTTCCAGATCTCGATGTCCTGCTCGAACCCGACACCGATGTATCCGATCATCGCGTCGACAAGTTGATCGGCGAACTCGGCGGGCATCTCTGCGGACTTCTGGACGGTAATGCCGTACATGAGTACGAATTTGTTCGGGCTCACCGGGTAGTGGCAGTTGATCAGCACCGAATCGGTCGTGAAGTTCTCGTAGACGTAGCGCAAGTCGTCGATCATGAACGACGGTCCGTGGTAGGCCGCTGTCGAAAGATTCGACACCAACTTCGGTACGTCGGGGTCGGTCCAGGTCACGATGTCGTCGCGGTTGATGCCGCTCTGCTCCTGGATGGCGACGTGTCCTTCGAAGACGTTCTTGAAATAGGTGGGGAACGAGAAGTGCACGTAGAAGAAGTGCGCCATGTCAACGACGTTGTCGACGATTTCTCGGCAGTTCGTATCGATGACTATCGACTTCCAGACCCAATCGGTCCACTCGTGCTCCGCAGACTTGATGATCGGTATGGCGACTTCGGCAGGAGGCGGATTGCCTTCGGGGTCGTGCCAGACGAAGAGCAGCCCGTCTTGTTCGAGCGCAGTCCAAGCGCGGGTCTTGGCAAGCGGGGGGACACGTCGAGCATAGGGAATCGCGGTGCACTTACCGTTGCCTCCCCACCTCCAGTCGTGGAAGGGGCACGCGATCGAATCGCCCTTGACCGTGCCCTGACTCAGGTCGCCGCCCATGTGACGGCAGTACGCGTCGAGGATCTTCAGTTCGCCATGCGAGTCGGAGAAGACGACCAGTTTGGTACCGAAAGCTTCGACGGAATGCGGGTTCCCGTCGCTGTAGTCCTTGGCGAGGCCGAGGCAGTGCCATCCGCGGGCAAATCGAGTGGGAGGTTCTCCCTGGTCGATGATGCGAACCTCTTCCGATTCATTGACATCCGCAATTGTCATGTTCTTCCTTTCGTGAGTGCACCCGGTGGGCTGGACCGAGCGACGTTGTACGACAGTCGAAGGGGGGTAAATCTCTGGGCAAGTCACATACGCTGCGACGAGATGTTGCCGCCGTCGACAACCAATTCCGTTGCGGTGATGTAACTTGCTTCGTCGGACAGCAGGAAGCGGACAGCGTGTGCGATTTCCTCCGGGCGACCGAGCCTGCCGAGGAGGATGCGTCGTTCGAATGCCCCGTCACCCAATGCGTCTACGGTCGGCTGAAGCAGAGGGGTCAGAATCTGTCCGGGAGAGACGCAGTTGATCCGAATGCCGTCCGGGCCCAGTCGGTCCGCCAGCGATCGGACCATCGACAACATCCCACCCTTTGCAGCGGAGTAGACAGGGTTGATTGCATTGCCCAAAGTTGCGTTGATCGAAGCGATTCCGACTATTGCCGAACCGGGATTGGCCGTGAAATCAGGCATCAACTGTTGAACCAACAGGATGAGCGGACGTAGATGGGTGTTGATACCCGTCTCCCACACGTCGAGCGTCACTCCTTCGAGGGATCCGATATCGACGACCCCGGCGGAGTGAACAAGTCCGCCGATGGAGGGAAGTGAGGAACGGGTTGTGGCCAATGCGGCCGCGTAGTCGTCCGCTCTCGTGAGATCGATTCCCACTCCGATGGCGTCGATGCCGAATTCGGAGGAGATCACGGCTGCCTGATCGACCGCTTTTGCCTCGTCGATATCCCAGAGAGCGACTGGTCGTCGGATCGCCGCGAGCGCGCGGGCGGAGGCCAATCCGATTCCGGATGCGCCGCCGGTGATGATCACGCCTGTCGACGGGGATGAAGCATTCATGTGTCCTCCTGATTTTGAAGCGTTCTGCTCGGCGCCGCATGATCTGATGGGCTCCGGTCATCACTGTGACGAGGGATGGATTCGGACTCAACGAACATGACCGATCATCGGTATAGGTGCTGGTGAGAGCCCATGCAGATGCATCTCCCGCTGCGTGGGAAACGTACTGGCGTCGTGTGTCCACGGAAGCTCAGATGGGCGGAACGAATGTTGGCTGCCGAAGCGGCGGGCCACCGGAACGGAGACATCGATGTTGGTCGGACCGATCACCGAAGAGTCCATCCCCATGTCAACTCTCGACAGACTGTCGGTGGTGGTGGACTGCTTTCGTGACGCGCCTCGGCTGACATTGGGGGAGGTCGCGCGCCGAACCGGGATTCCGCGATCGTCCGTGCACCGGATGCTACTGAAACTCGTGAGGATGAACTGGCTACGCCGCGAAGGACTCGAGTACGAGATAGGCGACAAGCTAGGAGATCTGGGCGCGCTCTCGCTGTATCGAAACAAAGTGGATCGAGTGGTTACGCCCCTACTTCAGCAATTGCATTTCGTGACTGGACACGCCGTGCACCTCGGGGTGTTGGAAGGAAACCATGTGCGCTACATCCAGAAGATCGGGAGCCTGATGGTCCCCGACCTTCAGACTCGCGTCGGCTCACGTATCCCAGCGCAAGCGTCGACCATCGGGAAGTCACTGTTGAGCGCCGGCAACAGATCGGTGGCATCGTCGCACAACGCCAATGACGTTCGCCAACACGCAGTTGCGTTCGGAATCTGCAATTCCGGGATGGGCTGTATCGGCGCGCGAATCGGGGTGCTCGACCACATGCCAGTAGGTCTCTCGATTTGTGGGCCCTTGATTCGCGGCACGATAGACAAGAGGAACGCCGCTCCCGTACAGATGGCGGCAGCAGCGATCTCGCAGTATTTCGGAATGATCGACGGGTTCGAGCAGGAGAAGACGGGATAGTCCGACAAACGCAAAGAGTGCGCCTCCCCCCACTACGCGTAAAGCGCAGTGGGGGAGACGCACTCGGATAGAGCTGTGTCAGCGAAGAGCCGCAAGCGCGTCGATACGCCCCGCGGCACCTTCCATGATGCTTTCGATCAGTTCCTTGCAGCTGGGCAGATCGTTGATCATGCCGACAACCTGACCCGAAGCAAGAACACCGGCTTCCGTGTTGCCCTCGACCAGTCCGGCCTTGAGCAACATCGGTGTGTTGGCTGCCATGATGATCTGCATCAGCGTGCGGTCACCCGACCGCTTCATCGCGAGACCGTCCTTGGCGAGGGTCGACCACTTCATGCCCGTCATGGCCTTGAACTTCGTGGCATTCTTGGCCGCGGCGATCAAACCGGTTGCATAGCTGGAACCTTCGAGGCTGTTGACCAGGTCGGTGTTGAGCACACGATGAGGCATGCCGTCGACCTTGCGGGAGACAGTCGTATCCGTCAGTCCGCGCTTGAGATACTCCTGTTTGACGGAATCGGGAACCGAAGAGTCGCTGGTGAGAAGGAATCGCGTTCCCATCGCGACACCGGCAGCGCCGTACGCCAGTGCGGCAGCCAGCCCGCGGCCGTCGAAGAATCCGCCACCGGCGATGACCGGAATATCGACCGCGTCGAGAACCGAGGGGAGAAGCAATGTCGTGGCCACACCGCCGGTATGGCCACCACCTTCGCCGCCCTGGACGATGACGGCGTCCGCGCCCCAGGATGCAACCTTGACCGCGTGCTTCGCGGCACCGATCGAGGGCACGACGACGATGCCGTGGTCCTTGAGCTTGGCGATCAGTTCCTTCTTGGGAGCCAACGCAAACGACGCGACCTTGACGCCTTCACGGATCAGCAGATCCGCGCGTTGCGGGGCGTCAGTGGCGTCGGCACGCATGTTGACGCCGAACGGCTTGTCCGTGAGCTGCTTCGTCTTCTTGATCGCGTGCTCGAGCTCGTCGTACGTCATCGTGGCCGAAGCCAGGATGCCGAGACCACCGGCGTTAGCCGTTGCTGACGTGAGAGCGGGACCGGAAACCCAGCCCATACCCGTCTGCACGATCGGGTACTCGACACCGACCAGTTCGGTCAGCGCGGTCTTCAGGGTGGGGGTCATGCCGAGACCTCACGGTCCCGGAGGTTGCGCGGATCGAGGGTTTCGCGGATGAGGTGAAGTTCTTCGGCGGTGGGGTCACGGGTGATACCGGCCTCGGCGAGTCCGGCAACCTCGAACGAGGTGTTCTCGGCTACCTCTTCGGCGGTGACGCCGGGGTGAAGGCTCAACGCGCGGAAGGTGTTTCCTGGTCCGCCGAAGTCGAAGACACCGAGGTTGGTGACGACGCGGGGGATGTTCAGGTACTTGTAAGCCGGATTCTCGGGATCGATCTGGTCGTAGCCGACACCGCACACCACGTCGACCTTGTCGACGAACACTCGCTTGGAGTGCTTGGGGACGAAGTAGCTCGTCGCGTGGTTGATGGTGTTACCCGGGGCGCCGCGCACACCGAACATCTGACGCGTCGGCTGCTGAAGCGGGCCGAAGGCGGAGAGGTTCTGGTTGCCGTGGCGATCGAGCTGATTGGCGCCCATGACTACGTGACGGCGGCCGGAAGCGACGACGTCGAACACCTTGCGGAACGGCATCCATCCTTCGACGGGGCCCTTCGTTCCGACGGCCGGAGTGTCCTCGAGAATGAGGGCTTCACCATCGGTGATCAGCAGGTCGGGCTCGGTGGTGAGTCGAGCCAGGCGAGCGCCGATGGTGGACGACGTCGACATCGGGCTGGCCATGATTTCGCCTGCACCGGAGAAGATTTCAGCGCAAGCGAGAACAACGTACTCTGCGCGGGTGACGGTGGATTCGCTCATTTTGCCTGCTCCCCTGCCTTTGATGAATCGGCAAACTTCTTTACTGCGGCTTGGTAGTCCTCTTCGCTGCCGGAGAGGAAGGTGTCGACGAACGCCTGCCACGACTCGGGGGTCTTGGCGGACTCGGCGTAGTGACGCTGGAACTTCTCGTCGCGGCCGTAGCTTTCGCCGGCCAACGTGAAGTGCGCACCATTGGGTGCCTCGACGACGGCGTCGACCATCATGCGGTTGAGCAGAAGGTTCTGCAGTGGAACGGATTTGACCAGCTCCTCGGTCTCGACGATGCGTTCGACGGAGACGTAACGCTTTTCGGCCGCCATGCAGTACAGGTCGTCGAAGTACGGGTCGACGCCGTTGTACGCGGCATTGCCGTGCTTGTCACCGAGATTGAGGTGAACGAACGACGCATCGAGGTTGAGCGCAGGCATCGCGATCAAGGTCTCGGAGCGGCCGTCGGCCTCGGGGTACGGGGAGGTGACGGTCTTGAGTTCGTCGCCCCAGAAGTTGCGGACATCCGAACCCAGGCCGGCGCGGATCGGGAGGAAGGGAAGGCGAGCGGCAGCTGCTTCGAGGCCACACTTGACCATGCCCTCGTCCATCTCGCGGACTTCGATCTCACCGGCGGTGCGTGCCTTGGCAAACCACGGGTCGTAGAACGGCGCGGAGTCGAGGGACACGAAACCGTAGTATGCCTTCTTGACCTTGCCGGCCGAGCACAGCAGTCCGAGATCCGGTCCGCCGTAGGTGACCACGGTCAGGTCTTTGACGTCCGAACGCAGAATCGCACGCACGAAGGCCATCGGCTTGCGGCGAGATCCCCAGCCGCCCAAGCCGATCGTCATTCCGCTGCGGAGTTCGCCGACTACCTCGTCGAGCGACTTCGTCTTGTCACGCTTGCTAGCCATGTTTGTCTCAGCCTTCCTTCTGGGTTGCGTTCTCGCGCGGCTTGCCGGTGGCGACGAACTCGTCGCGGTGTTCGTCGGACACGCCGAGGAGGTTGAGTTCGAAGGTGTAGCCCTGCTCGAGGCGGTAGCTGCCCTTGACGTCCACCGGGTCGATGCCGTTGATGGCTTCCTTGGCGCACCGGATGATGCGGGTGTCCTTGGCGGCGATCTTCGCGGCGATCTCGCGAGCGCACTCGTCGAGCTTCTCGCGCGGGACCACGTCGTAGACGCTGCCGAACTGCTTGAGTGTGTGTGCGTCGACGCTCTGTGCGGTGTAGTAGAGCGTGCGCATCATGTGCTGTGGCACCAGCCTCGAGAGGTGTGTGGCAGCGCCGAGTGCGCCGCGGTCGACCTCGGGGAGGGAGAAGATCGCGTCGTCGGAAGCGACGATCACGTCCGCGTTGCCGACGAGTCCGATGCCGCCGCCGACACAGAATCCGTTGACGGCCACGACGACGGGTACAGCACAGTCGTAGACGGCCGCGAAGGCCGCGGCGCAACCGCGGTTGGCGGCGACCAGCGCGTCGAATCCCTCGGTGGCCTGCATCTCCTTGATGTCGACGCCGGCGTTGAATCCGCGTCCCTCGGCTCGCAGGATCACCACGTGAGTGTTGAGATCCTTGCCCGCGTCGAGGATGGCGTCGGCAAGCTCGAACCATCCCTTGGACGGGATTGCATTGACCGGCGCGTAGTCGATGGTGACCGTGGTGATGCCGGTTCCGTCGGAGGAGGTGCTGATGCCCATATCGGGATTCCTTACGTCTGTGTACCAAACCAAGCGATTGCTTGGTAAGTTAGCACACAAGCGGAGCCGACAAGCCCGAGCAGAGTGCATTAGGAGACAAATATGAGTGGATTGGTCGACGGACGCGTAGTCATCATCACCGGGGCTGGCCGCGGTATCGGACGTGCGCATGCATTGGCATTTGCTGCCGAGGGCGCCAAGGTCGTCGTCAACGACATCGGTGCGGGTGCCGACGGTTCCGCGACCGGTGAGAGTCCGGCCGAGCAGGTTGTCGCGGAGATCATCGCCGCCGGTGGCCAAGCAGTGGTCAACGGAGACGACGTCGCCGACTGGGCGGGCGCCGAGAATCTGATCAAGACCGCGATCGACACCTTCGGTGGCCTGGACGTACTCGTGAACAACGCAGGCTTCCTGCGGGACCGCATGCTGGTCGGTATGAGCGAAGGCGAGTGGGACGCGGTGATTCGCGTGCACCTCAAGGGGCACTTCGCGCCGCTCCGTCACGCAGCTGCCTACTGGCGCGCCGAGGCCAAGGCAGGCAAGACCGTCGACGCACGCATCATCAACACCAGTTCGGGTGCAGGACTGCAGGGTTCGATCGGCCAGGGCAACTACGCCGCGGCCAAGGCCGGCATCGCCGAGATGACCATCCAGGCCGCCGCCGAGCTCAAGAATTACGGAGTCAGTGTCAACGCGATCGCGCCTGCTGCGCGCACACGCATGACTGTCGGCGCGGGCGGGGCGATGGCAGAAGCGATGGCAGCTCCGGAAGAGGGCTTCGACGCCATGGCTCCCGAGAACATCTCGCCGCTGGTCGTCTGGCTCGGTAGCGCCGAGTCCAAGGACGTCACGGGCCGGGTGTTCGAGGTAGAGGGCGGAAAGATCACCGTCGCGGAGGGCTGGCGTCACGGCCCGAGCGAGGACAAGGGAGATCGCTGGGACCCGAAGGAGATCGGGCCCGTCGTGGCAACGCTGTTGGAGAAGGCGGAGATTCCGACGCCGGTGTACGGGGCGTAGGGCCTCCGGCCCTGTGAGTGGTTAAGGAGTGCAGGGACTCCTCAACCACTCACAGGCGGCGTGCCGCCTACGCGGGCGCCCGAACCACCAACACGGTGCCGGGGAACTCAGCTGCGAGTTCGCGCCGCGAATGTTTCACGCAGGCGGTGCCGTAGCCCTTCTTGCGAGATTCCGGCGCGATCCAGATCGCCACGTTCACCTCTTGGCCGTCGAGTTCGCCGAATACCAGGCCGACGCTCTTCGGGCCGTCACCGGAGACGTCCTCGGCGACGAACCAGGCAGCGCTCTCGTCGTCGATCCGACCGAGACCGCCGACGCGCTCGGCTTCGATCCGATCCTCGCTCCACGGCTTGCCGTCTTCGCCGAGCTGCTCGGCCGAGCGAATCGTGAACAGTGCCTTGTCTTCTGCGCTGTCGCTGAACGGACGCAGGGTGAAGTTCTGCCCGCTGCTCGCGGGACGATCGAGCGTCGTCCATTCGAGAGTGGCGTCGAGATTCTCCAGCTCGCCCTGGATGCGATCGCGCGCTGCCTTGGTCAGTGCGCTGAACTTGAGGCTCAGAACTGCTTCGGCATTTGCTTCCGACGTGCCGAGGAGTTCCGCGACGGTGGTCAGTGCCTCCTGGTGGTCCTTGCTGTCGACCACTGCGTCCAGCACCTCGTGGCGACGCTCCAGCGCACGCACGAGGGCTGAGGTGATCTCGCGTCGGTCCAGGATTTGATCTTGAATATGCGTCGTCATATATGCGACTCCTTGCTGTGTTCGAGGCTCTGTCGAAACGCCGTGCGGACCGTACGAGTCAATAGTGCTCCAACTCGCCGGTTATGGCACGCGTTCAGCCTCCGGTGCGGCGAACGAGCCGTTCGTAGCGCTGGCGGGCGGCTTGAGTGCTTCCGAGTCCCAGCCCGAAAGCGATGTCCTGCCAGGTCATGCCCCGTTCGCGGGCAATCCCGAGGAACAGTGCTTCCAGCTGTTCCATTTCGGCTCGGGCCTTGGGGATCAGAGTCAACGCGGCCATGACGTCGGCATCGTCGACCTCGGGTTCGTTCGGCTGCGGTGTGTCGGTGCCACCCGCAAGACGAGCCACGACGCGCACCGCGCCGTAGGGCTCGAGCATCTCCGGATGAGATTGCCGCGCGCGCTGGCTTGGGGTCGCGCCGTGGCGCTCGCTGATTCGAAAGAGTCCGGCGTACTCGCGATGTGCGCGTTCGCGGCCGGAATCGATCGGTCTGAACTGGTCATCGGTCATGAACCCAGGGTGGCACGAACCCGGGTCAATGTAAACGTTTTGTTGTAAACAGTTCGTTTAACTCTTCAGTGGCTCGCACACGATGACGGGAATGACCCGGTCGGTCCAGGCCTGATAGTTGTCGAAATCCGGATACATCGCCCTCAACATCGGCCACAGCCGAGCGCGCTCGTCCTCGGCCGCGACGCGGGCTTTCATCGAGCGGATCCGAGACTTGATCTGCACCGTCACCACCGGGTCTGCCTTGATGTTGAGGTACCACATCGGGTTCTTCGGAAGACCGCCTTGCGACGCCACCAGAATCACGTTCTCGCCGTCCTCGAGGAACAGCAGCGGGCTGATCCGCTCCTCGCCGGATTTGCGACCGGTGGTGGTCAGCAGGCAGATCGGCAGCCCGCGAGGGAACGCGCTGCCGACCCGCCACTTGCTACCCAGCCGCCCGTCGGTGGCGCGATACATCGCGACGTTCGCCTTCGACATCCACTTGATGATCTTGACCGTCGCCGGAGCGTCGAGTCCCTTGGGTTTGGCTGGGGGAGTAGTCATCTCAGATACGCTCGATGATGGTTCCGGTGGCCAGTGCGCCGCCGGCGCACATCGTGATCAGAGCCGTCGAGCCGTTGCGACGCTCGAGTTCGTGCAGTGCGGTGGTGATCAGGCGAGATCCCGTGCTGCCGACCGGATGGCCGAGAGCGAGCGCGCCGCCGTTGACATTGACGTTGTCGAAGTCAGGTTCGTGAACCTGAGCCCAGGACAGTGCGACGGATGCGAATGCTTCGTTGATCTCGAACAGATCGAGATCGCCGATCTTCATTCCGCTCTTCTCCAGGACACGGCTGGTTGCCTGCACCGGTCCGTCGAGGTGGAATTCCGGTTCCGAGCCGACCAGCGCCTGGGCGATGATGCGGGCTCGCGGCTTCAATCCGAGCGCGCGAGCCTTGTCCTCGTCCATGAGCAGGACTGCGGCCGCTCCGTCGGAGATCTGGGAAGACGTTCCGGCCGTGTGAATCCCGCCTTCGAGGACGGGCTTCAGTCGGGCAAGGGACTCCGCCGTCGTATCGCGCAGGCCCTGATCGCGATTGACGACCTTGGTCTCGCCCGTGAGGTTTCCTTCCTTGTCGACCTGGGGTGCCGAGAGTTCGAGAACCTCGCGGTCGAAACGTCCTTCCTCCCAAGCCTGCTTGGCCAGCGCCTGCGAGCGGACGCCGAGGGCTTCGACGTCGTCGCGGGTCAGTCCGCGTCGACGCGCGATGCGTTCTGCAGCTTCGAACTGGTTGGGCATGTCGATGTCCCACGTCGCGGGTCGGCGCGGTCCGGCCTGATCGCCGACGTTGGCGCCGAGGGGAACCTGGCTCATGGCTTCGATGCCGCAGGCGATACCGGCGTCGATGGCGCCGGTGGCGATCAGACCGGCGATCAGATGGTTCGCCTGCTGGGCCGAACCGCACTGGCAGTCCACGGTGGTTGCGCCGGTCTGCCACGGAAGTCCGGCGTGCAGCCAGGCCGTGCGCGTGATGTTGTTGGACTGAGCGCCGGCCTGGGTGACGCAGCCGCCGATCACCTGCTCGATCAGCAACGGGTCGATTCCCGACCGGTCGAGAACTCCCTTTTGTGCAGCTCCGAGGATCTCGGCGGCGTGCAGACCGGCGAGCCAACCTCCGCGCTTGCCGATCGGTGTACGGACAGCCTCGACGATTACTGGTGTGCCCACAGCGGGCTCCTTTCCTTGTAATGAAAAAGTAGAACAGGTTCTCTGCGGGAAGCAAGACCTGCCGACGTTTCCTTTCCTAGTAAGCAGGCTTGTGTTTCAATGAGAGTAGAACGTGTTACACATCACGGATCCCCATCACCCCTGTGATGAAAAGGCTTAGGGCAGGAGACATCAGTGGCACAGCCCGCATTCCCCGAGGGAATCGACTTCACGGACCCCGACATCTACGCGGAACGCATGCCGTTCGAGGAGTTCGCCGAACTCCGGAAGACGGCCCCCGTGTGGTGGAATCCGCAGCCTCCGGAAATCGGTGGATTCCAGGACGAGGGCTTCTGGGTGGTCACCCGTCATGAAGAGGTCAAGGAGGTCTCGCAGCGAAGCGACATCTTCTCGACCCACGAGAACACCGCGATTCCTCGCTTCGCCGACGACATCCCGCGCGAGAACGTCGAGATGCAGCGATTCATTCTCATCAACAAGGACGCTCCGGAGCACACCAAGCTGCGCAAGCTGGTATCTCGTGGATTCACCCCGCGCGCCATCAACAGCCTGCGCGAGGAACTGACCGAGCGTGCCGAAAAGATCGTCACGACCGCGGCTGCCGGCGGTGCCGGTGACTTCGTGGTTCAGGTCGCGTCCGAACTTCCGCTGCAGGCAATCGCCGAGCTTCTCGGTGTGCCGCAGGAAGATCGAATGAAGCTCTTCGACTGGTCCAACCAGATGACGTCGTACGACGATCCCGAGTTCGACATCGACCCGCAGGCAGCGTCGATGGAGATTCTGGGATACGCGTACCAGATGGCGGATCAGCGCAAGAAGTGTCCCGCCGATGACATCGTCACCAAGCTCATCGAAGCTGACATCGACGGAAATGAGCTCTCCCCAGAGGAATTCGGCTTCTTCGTGATCCTGCTTGCGGTCGCGGGTAACGAGACCACTCGCAATGCCATCACACACGGCATGGTTGCCTTCCTCGACAATCCCGACCAGTGGGAGCTGTACAAGAAGGAACGCCCCAAGACGGCGGCCGACGAGATCGTTCGTTGGGCGACCCCGGTGACTTCCTTCCAGCGCACCGCGCTCGAAGACACCGAACTCGGCGGACAGAAGATCAAGAAGGGCGATCGCGTCGTGATGATGTACGCGTCGGCCAACTTCGACGAGGACGTCTTCGAGAACCCGACGAAGTTCGACATCATGCGTGACCCCAATCCGCACCTCGGATTCGGCGGCACCGGTGCGCACTACTGCATCGGCGCCAACTTGGCCCGTCTGGAAATCGATCTGATCTTCAATGCGATCGCCGATCACCTACCCGACATCACCAGGCTCGGGGATCCCCGACGCCTTCGCTCGGGCTGGCTCAACGGCATCAAAGAGTTTCAGGTTGATTACAAGACATCGGGCTGCCCGGTCAAACACTGATCCGGACATATACTGACCTGGTAACCGGCGAGTAGGTTCTGTGTAGGTTTTCGGGAGTTGCCTCTGCACTCTCGAACACGCAGAACTACAGTAGACGTTCCGGGGAGCCACTTGTTGGCAACCTGGAACTGCGGCGGCGTCTGCGGGATCCCTCATCTCCCGTAGGCGCCGCCGTTTGTAGTTCGATCTCCAATTCAGCCGCCGTACGGTTTGGTGATGGCTTCCAGGAAATGTCCCGACGGGTCGAGGAAGTAGACCCCACGCCCACCGTCGTTGGTGTTGAAGCCGGTACTCGACTGGCGCGGATCGGCCCAGTGATCCAGTTTCAGCGCCTGTATCCGCTGGTAGATGCCGTCGAAGTCATCCTCGGAGACGAGGAAAGCATAGTGCTGAGACGCAACCTCGGCGCCTTCTTCCACCTGTGCGAAGTCCAACGTCACGCCGTGCTCGAGTTCAACGCCGAGAAAGTAGCCGGCTTCGACCGGGCCTGGAAGGCCGAACATGTGAGTGAAGAACCACGCAGACTCTTGTCGGTCTTTTGCGGCGATGATGGTGTGATTGAACGAAATGGTCATGAGTGACCCCTTGCGGTACGACGCCTCCATGCCTGACGCAGTCCGTCATCGACACGCGACGTTGGGAACCAGGAAACCATTTCGAGTTTCTCGGTGCAAGTACGACAGGCTGATTCGAATACGACGAGCGCGGCCCCGGTCGATGACCGGGGCCGCGCTCGTACTGTGGGTTCTCAGGCTTTGCGTGCCGTCTTCATTGCACGGTCCACTTCCCAGAATGCTCGAAGCGACGCGATCTTGCCGTCGTCGTTCACCCGGTAGACGAACACGCCCTCGGCGTCGATGATCGAGCCGCCGATGGTGGTTCGGATCTTGCCGATGTTGACGTTCTCGTTGCCGCACACCAGGGAATCGTCGATCAGAAATTCGAGCTTGTCCGCGTTCGCGATCGTCATGTCGTAGAACTTGGAGATCGCTTCGCGCCCGTGATGGCCTTTGCCTTCGGGATCGAAGCCCGAAGGCCCGACCGGATCTTCCACCCAACCGTCCTCGGCGAAGAGGTCCAGCCAGGCTTCCTTGTTCTTGCCACTCGCTGCGGCGCGCGAAGCGTTACCCGCGACGCGGGCGGGGTGTTCGTCGGTCATCGCGGCTCCTCAGTTGATGTACTGCTCGGCGAATTTGCGCATCGAATCCTGCTTTGCCTCCAGTGGGGCATCGAATCCGATTCCGTCGAAAACCCAAGGCACGGTAATGATGTCCGTGACGCCGGCATCTTCGAGCTCTGCGTAACCGTCCTTGCCGAAACGGTCGATGCACACCGTCTGGATTTCGAACGGCTCGTTCTCGCGGCCGTACTCGGCGCGCAGTTCGCGTAGTCGTGCGATCACACCCACCAGGTCGTCGAACTTGATCATCGCCGAGGTCCAACCGTCGCCGACTCGCGCAGCACGCTTGAGTGCGACCTCGGTGTGGCCGCCGACGTAGAACGGAACCGGCTTGGTGGGGGCCGGGCTCATCTGCAGGCGATCGAAATCGAAGAACTCACCGTGATACTCGACCATGCCGCCGCCGAGGATCAGTTTGAGGACGTCGATCATCTCGTCCACACGTGCGCCCCGACGCTTGTACGGAGCGCCGCACCACTCGAACTCTTCCGGAGCCCAACCGATTCCGACGCCGAAGCCGAAACGGTTGTTCGTCAATGCCGCCACCGAACCGACCTGCCGCGCGAGCAGGACGGGATTGCGGCTACCCAGCTTGAGCACCTGGGTGTAGAACTCGATCTTCTCGGTCACCGCGCCCATTGCAGCCGCGGCGATGAGCGGATCGACCCAGGGGGTCTCGGCATTCCACATCCGAGACCCGTCCGGGGTGTACGGGTAATCCGCCGCCTGCGTTTCCATGAAAAACAGTGAATCGGGGAGAGCGATCGACGAAAAGCCGCATTCCTCAGCAGTTTTGGCGATACCGGCTAACTGGTCCAAGGGGTTCATGGCAACCCCGACGGTGTACTTCATCTTCGGCCTCTTCCTGATCGGCGTGTGTGCTGCTGCTTACGTGGTGGGACGTTCGGAGCCGACGACCCACATCGAGAAGTACTGCGAGCCACCGCCGTAGGCATGGCCGAGCGCCTTGCGAGCATCGGCCACCTGGTGATCGCCGGCGCGGTGCATGACCTGCATCGCCGACTCGGCAAAACGGATCATGCCCGAGGCGCCGATCGGGTTGGAGGAGAGAACACCGCCCGAGGCATTGACCGGGAGCTTGCCGCCGATCGCGGTTTCACCCGCCTCGGTGAGCTTCCAGCCCTGGCCTTCCTCCGCGAAGCCGAGGTTCTCGAGCCACATCGGCTCGAACCACGAGAACGGGACATAGATTTCGGCGCAGTCGATCTCGTTGAGCGGATCGGTGATTCCCGCTGACTTCCACAGTGCTGCTGCAGCGTCACGGCCGGCTTGCGGATTGACCTGATCGCGTCCGGCATAGAAGGTCGGCTCGGTGCGCATGGCCGTCGCGTGGATCCACGCGACCGAACGACCCTCGGCCTCGACCTGTGCGGCCGCTTCCTCGTTGCCGATCACCAGAGCGCACGCGCCGTCCGAGGACGGGCAGGTCTCGTCGTATCGGATCGGATCCCAGAGCATCTGAGATGCCTGTACCGATTCGAGAGTGATGTCCGGCTGCCGCAAGTGCGCATACGGATTGAGGCTGCCGTTGAGCCGATCCTTCACCGCGACGAGGTAGCCGATGTGCTCCGGTGCGCCCGATCGACGAATGTACGAACGGACGTGCGGGGCGAAGTATCCACCGGCACCGGCGCCGACCGGCATGTTGAACGGAACCGGTACGGACAGCGCCCACATGGCGTTCGACTCGGACTGCTTCTCCCAGGAAACCGTCAGAACCCGCTTGTGGACACCGGATTTGACCAGGCTGGAGGCGACGATAGCCGTCGAACCGCCCACCGATCCGGCAGTGTGAACACGCAGCAACGGCTTTCCGTTTGCGCCCAGAGCATCCGACATGGCGAGTTCGGGCATCATCGAACCCTCGAACAAATCGGGGGCCTTTCCGATGACGACGGCGTCGATGTCGTCCCAGCCGACGTTGGCGTCGAGCATCGCGGCGTCGATGGCTTCACGGACCAAGCCCGCCATCGAGACATCGTGACGCTTTGCGACGTAGTGAGTTTGGCCGGTGCCGAGCACGGCCGCGAGTTGAGGCGTTCCGGCCATCAGTTCCGTCCCTCCAAGACTGCTACCAGATTCTGCTGCAGCACAGGGCCGCTTGTTGCATGGGCCAGAGCGCGATTCGCCTGGCCGTCGAAGATTGCCTTGGCGGCGTGGCCGATTCGTTCCAGACCACCGGCGAACAGTGGGTTGCCGCTGAGCGGACCGCCGGACGGGTTGATCGTGGTGGCGTCGGTCAGGCCGATCGCTTCCTTCAAGATCAATTCCTGGTGAGTGAACGGTGCGTGCAGTTCGGCGACGTCGATGTTGCCGACCTCGCCGCCCGTTGCCGCCTTGGCTGCCGACGTAGTAGACGGTGAGGTGGTCAGGTCACGTGCACCCAGGTTGGGGGAGTCGATGCGATGCTCGAGTCCGGTGATCCACGCCGGCCGCTCGCAGAGATCGCGGGCGCGGTTACCCGAGGCCAGGACGATTGCTGCCGCGCCGTCGGTGATGGGCGCACAATCGTGTGCGCGCAACGGATCTGCGAGGAAGGGGCTGGCGAGAAGGGCCTCGATGTCGACCTCGCCTGCGAGCTGAGCCTTCGGATTGCTCAGCGCGTGACGACGGCTACGAGCGGCAACCTCCGCCATGTCCTCGTGCGTCCACTTACCCGCGTCGAGTCCGAGTCGGGCTTGAAGTCCGGCGATCGAGACGGAGTCCGGCCACAGCGGAGTGACGAGGTACGGATCGAGCTGCATGGACAGGATCTTGCGCAGGTGCCCGGCGGAGGACTTGCCGAATCCGTACACCAGCGCGGTCTCGACCTCACCGGTCAAGATCTTGATCCACGCTTCGTAGAAGGCCCACGCAGCGTCCATCTCGACGTGAGATTCGTTGATCGGCGGGACCGCTCCGATGGAGTCGATGGCCGAGATGAAGGAGAACGCTCGTCCGGCCAGGTAGTCGGAAGATCCGGAGCACCAGAAGCCGATGTCTGACTTGGTGATTCCCAGATCGCTGTAGAGCTGCTGGAAGCACGGGACGAGCATCTCGACGCCGTTGGTGGTGCCGTTGGTTTCGCGGACGTGGGGTGCCTGAGCAAAGCCCACGACTGCGATGTCTGCAGAAGTCATTTCAGGAGCCTCACAGGTGGTGTTGGAAGGTGGAGTACTCGGCGTCGGGTTCACCTGTCGGCCGGAAGTATTCGATGTTCTCGAGGGTGTAACCCCACTCTTCGCGAGGCTTCCACTTGGCTTCGACGCGCATGCCCATGCGTACGTCCGCGGCATCACATTCGAGAATCAAGTGCAGGAACGGAATGTCAGCCCCGTCGAGAAGCACGTAGGCGGCCACGTAGGGCGGTTTGATTCGCTGCCCGAGGAACGGGACGTTGACGATGCAGAAGGTGGTGACAATTCCCTTGTCCGGCAGTTCGATCTGCTCGCTCGTCGGCTTCCCGTTGGTGGGATTCGCGCCGCGCGGTGGGATGTAGATCTTGTCTTCGGGTCCGCTGCGACCACCGATGAGCTTGCCTTCTGCGAGACCGCGGAGGTAGAAACTCTCCTCGGCCGAAGCGGAATGCATGAAGTGCAGGTCGACAGGCGTCGTGATCATGGTGACAGGATCGGCGCTGGAATCGACTGTCGCGATTCCATTTTCGCTCTCACCTGGTTCGAAGCACTCGATGTCCTTGATCTGCCCGATCCGCTCCGACGCCCAGCGAGCACGAACCCGCAGGCCGGTGCTGATGTCGTCGGGGGAGTCGACGTCGACTGCGTGGAGCATGGACGTGTCCGCGCCGTCGAGCTTGATCAGGGCCCACGCGAAAGGCTTCGTCAGGGGTTGACCCTCGATGGGTTCGGGCATCCACGTCCAACTCACGACCGTTCCGCCGTCGGAGACTCCGACGAAGTCGGTCAGTGGCTCGGCCGTGTCCGGATCGAATTCCGGTGGCGGCACGAAGACACGACCGTTCGACCCGCGTGCGCCGATCACCTTGCGATCACGCAGGGCAGTCACGAACGCGCCGATGGTCGGTCCCGTCGATCTGGTGTAGTCGAAATGGAGATTCAATGGTGCGCTCAGGGGCTTGTCGGCCACCCCGCTCTTTCCGATGGTCACAAGATCGAGTAGAACAGGTTCTAGAGATTGTGGCAAGAGTCACTTCTGATCACCGGCAATGTGGAGGCCTGCGATGAAGCTTGGGTTGCAACTCGGATACTGGGGCGCACAGCCGCCGGCAAACGCCCCGGAACTGATCGAGGCCGCGGAAGGCGCCGGATTCGACGCGGTCTTCGCGGCGGAGTCGTGGGGCTCGGACGCTTTCACCCCGCTCGCCTGGTGGGGATCGCGCACCGAGAACGTCCGTCTCGGGACCTCCGTCGTACAGATTTCGGCGCGAACACCGACCAGCTGTGCCATGCACGCGCTCACTCTCGATCACCTCAACGGTGGGCGAACGATCCTCGGGCTCGGCGTATCCGGACCGCAGGTCGTCGAAGGTTGGTACGGCCAGCCGTTCGAGAAGCCGCTCGCGCGCACCCGCGAATACGTCTCGATCGTGCGCCAGGTCCTCGCCCGTGAAGCGCCCGTCACCAGTCCCGGTCCCCACTACCCTCTGCCGTATGCGGGACCGGGCAGTTCGGGACTTGGCAAGCCGCTCAAGCCCATTACGCACCCGCTGCGTGCGGACATCCCGATCTGGCTCGGCGCCGAAGGGCCGAAGAACGTCGCGCTCGCCGGTGAAATCGCCGACGGCTGGCTGGCGATCTACTACACCCCGCGCCTGGCCCCGATGTACAACAAGTGGCTCGACGAAGGCTTCGCTCGCGCCGGGGCCCGTCGTAGTCGCGAAGATTTCGAGGTGGCCGCCACGTGCCAGGTCATCGTGACTGACGATCGCGCCGCTGCCATCGCCGCTCTCAAGCCGATGACCGCCCTCTACGTCGGCGGAATGGGCGCCCCGGAGTTGAACTTTCACGCGCAGGTCTACAAGCGGATGGGCTACGAGAAGGAGGTCGACGAGATCGGTCGCCTCTTCATGTCGGGCCGCAAGGACGAAGCTGCTGCCGTCGTCCCCGACGAGATGGTCACCGAGACCATGATCATCGGCAACGTCGACGAGGTGCGCGCAGACGTGAAGCGTTGGGAGGAAGCCGGAGTCACGATGCTGCTGGTGACCTGCCGCGACGCCGACCATGTGCGAGAGCTCGCGGCCGCGGTGGGTGGTTGAGCGGGGCACCCCCCATTTTCGAGCGGTACCCCCCTTTTTCTTCGAGCGAACGGCACGTTCAGCGCATCTGAGGCGCTGAACGTACCTTTCGCTCGCCCAAAGTTATCCACAGGCGCACCGAAACCCCAGTTCGCCGCCGGGGCCCGCGCTGATGCTCGAGTCATGCTGCAACCATGCGGCGAGGAACGTGGGGCGATGATCTGGACGCGATTTACCGCGTCAGTCGAAGCGGAGTGATCCGAACGGCGGAGTTGGCGCGATTGGGCGTGTCCAACTCCGCAGTGCACACCCGGTGTCGGGTAGGTGGACCGTGGCAGCGCATATTGCCGGGGGTCATTCTGCTCAGAAACGGTCAACCGACGCCACGTCAACGCTCGATCGCTGCGCTCATGTTGAGCGGTGACGATTCCCTGCTGACCGGGCGATCAGCCATGTCGGAGTACGGATATCGAACGCACTCGGGGGATGTGCAGGTGCTCATCCCCATCGACCGTCGAGTTCAATCGGTTGGGTTCGTCACGGTGGAGCGCACTGTTCGACTGCCCGAGCCGGAGATTCGGAACGGTCTGCGCTGTGCTCCGCTGCCGCGAGCGTTACTCGACGCTGCGAGGCGGTACAAGGCGCTCGATCCCACACGGGCACTCATCGCTGAGGCTGTTCAGCGCGGCGATGTCTCGGTGCGCGAACTTGCGAAGGAACTCGAAGCGGGTAGCAGTCGGGGTTCCGCGCTACCTCGGGTCGTGTTGCGCGAAGTGAACGCGAACGTCCACTCGGTTCCGGAGGTTCACGCGCGAAAATTGTGGCAGCGGAGCGGGCTGCCGGAAATGTTGTTCAACCATGAGATCCGGGATGCCAACGGGGACTTCATCGCAGTTCCGGACGGATGGATCGATTCGGTTGCCTTCGCGTGGGACATCGACTCCTTGGAATGGCATGCCGCGCCGACGGACTACAAGCGCACGGTGGAGCGTCGGACGCGTATGCAGAATGCGGGAATCATCGTGTTGCCGACGGTGCCCAGTGCACTGCGAACGGACCCTGATCGCGTGATCGAGGACCTGCGTGCGCACTACAGATTGGCGCAGTCACGTCTCCGGCCGCAGGTGTTCGCGAGGTCGAGATGGGTGAAATTGGACGAAACCGGCTGAGCGAAAGTGCCTTTCGGCACACTGAAGGCGCCGAAAGGTACGTTCGCTCGAAAAGGGGGTGGGTGGGACCGAGAGCGGACAGGAAAGGGGGCTCAGGCGGGGGTCGGTCAGACGGGGGTGGCTCAGACAGGGGTGGGTCAGACGCCCTTGAACTGGGGCGCCCGCTTCTCACCGAAGGCTCGCGGGCCCTCCTTGGCGTCGGCGCTCATGAACACCTTCATGCCCAGCTGTGCGTCGATCTGGAAGGCCTCTTCCTCGTGCATGCCCTCGGTGTCGCGGATGGTCTTGAGAATCGCCTGCACGGCGAGAGGGCCGTTTGCACTGATCAGGTCCGCGAGCTCCAGCGCCTTGTCGAGGGCCTGGCCGTCCGGGACCACGTGGCCGATGAGCCCGATCTCCTTGGCCTCCGGAGCCTTGATGTGACGACCTGTGAGCAGGATGTCCGCCGCGATCGTGTACGGAATCTGTCGCACCAGACGCACTGCGGAACCGCCGAGCGGGAAGAGCCCCCACTTGGCTTCGGAGACGCCGAACTTGGCGCTCTCACCCGCGACGCGGATGTCGGTGCCCTGCAGGATTTCGGTTCCGCCGGCGATGGCTGCACCCTCGACCGCAGCGATCAGCGGCTTGGTCAACCGACGGCCCTTGAGGAGGCCTTCGATCTTGGACATGTCGACGCCACCGCCCGCGAAGGAATCTCCCGGCGGCTTGGCGGACATGTTCTTGAGGTCGGCGCCGGCGCAGAAGTCGCCGCCCGCACCGGTGAGGATGGCGACACGGATTTCGGGGTCGTTGTCGACCTGATCCCAGGCGTCGACCATGATCGCCATCATCTCGCCGGTGATGGCGTTCTTACGCTCGGGGCGATTCATGGTCACGATGAGAACGTGGCCACGCTTCTCCACGAGGCAATGCGGCGCGGTTTCCGAAATGTCTGATTTTTCGGTCGTCGAAGTGGACACTGATGGCTCCTGGCGGGTCTGTGAGCTGGCTCTCAAATTGGGTCTTGCCAGAAACGGTAACACGTTCTACTTTGAACTCGTGGCCCTTAACATCGCAGACTTCGTAGAGCACGCAATCGACCTCGTTCCGGACCGCGTTGCGCTGGTCTCGGACAACCGCGAGATGACTTATGCACAGTTGGAGGACCGAGCAAACCGCCTCGGCCACTACCTGCGTGAACATGGCGTTCAGCCGGGTGACAAGGTCGGCATCTACTGCCGGAACGTCATCGAGGCGATCGAGGCCATGGTCGCGGTTTTCAAGATCCGGGCCGTGATGGTCAACATCAACTACCGGTACGTCGAGAACGAGTTGCAGTACATCTTCGACAACTCCGACATGGTTGCGCTCATTCACGAGCGCCGCTACTCGGACAAGGTCGCGAACGTCCTGCCGAACACTCCCAAGGTCAAGTCCGTCATCGTGGTCGAGGACGGCACCGATCTGGACTTCAGTGCTTTCGGCATCGGCTACGAGGACGCACTCGCGCAGAGTTCGGGTGAGCGTGATTTCGAAGAGCGCAGCAACGACGACATCTTCATGCTCTACACCGGCGGCACCACCGGAAGTCCCAAGGGCGTCATGTGGCGTCACGAGGACTGGTGGCGTGTTCTCGGCGGAGGCATCAACTTCGTCACCGGAGTTCCGGTCGAGGACGAGTACGAGATGGCGAAGGTCGGCGCCGCCAACCCGAGCATGATCCGCTACCCGATCCCCCCGATGATTCACGGCGGTTCGCAGTCGGCGGTATTCCACAGCCTCTTCGGCGGCGGAACCTGTTTGATGCACCCGGAATTCGACGCCCACGAGGTGTGGCAGAACATCGACAAGCACAAGGTCAACCTGATCTTCATCACGGGTGACGCGATGGGCCGTCCGATGCTCGACGCACTCATCGCCGGAAACCCGGAGACCGGTGAGCCGTACGATCTTTCGACGCTCTACGTGATGGCCAGCAGTGCTGCACTCTTCTCGCCGAGTATCCAGGAGCAGTTCCTCGAACTGTTGCCCAACCGCCTGCTGACGGACTCCATCGGAGCATCCGAGACCGGCTTCGGTGGACTCGCCGTGCTGAGCAAGGGCCAGAAGCACACTGGCGGTCCGACGGTCAAGATCGACGCCTCCACAACGGTTCTCGACGACGACGGCAACGAGGTCGAACCCGGATCGGGCAAGCGCGGCATGCTCGCTCGCAAGGGCAACATCCCGCTCGGCTACTACAAGGACGAGGTCAAGACCGCCGAAACCTTCCGCACCATCAACGGCGTTCGCTACTCGATCCCCGGCGACTATGCGCAGGTCGAAGCCGACGGCACGGTCACGATGCTCGGCCGCGGTTCGGTGTCGATCAACAGCGGCGGCGAGAAGGTGTACCCGGAAGAGGTCGAAGGCGCTTTGAAGGCGCACCCGGACATCTTCGACGTCCTGGTGGTCGGTATCCCCGACGAGCGCTTCGGTCAGCGCGTTGCCGCAGTGGTCCAGGTACGCGAAGGCACGTCGCCGACGCTGCACGACATCGCCACCGCAGCACGCAAAGAGATTGCCGGATACAAGGTTCCGCGCAGCGTGTGGTTCGTGGACCAGATCAAGCGCAACCCGGCAGGCAAGCCCGACTACCGCTGGGCGAAGGCCGAAACGGAATCGCGCGAGGCCGATGATCACAACGGAAACGGCGCTCCTGTGGCGTCCGCAAACGAAAGCGTGGAAGCCTGATGCGTTCGGATCTCGCCGACAAGTTCGGCATCGAATACCCGATTTTCGGATTCACTCCTTCCGAGCACGTCGCGGCCGCGATCAGCCGCGCGGGAGGTCTGGGCGTGCTCGGTTGCGTCCGGTTCAACGACCCGGAAGAGCTCGAAGCCGCACTGACGTGGATGGACGAGAACACCGACGGTAAGCCGTACGGCGTCGACATCGTCATGCCGGCCAAGGTGCCGACAGAGGGCGGCGCCGTCGATCTCGACAAGCTGATTCCGGAGGAGCACCGCGCCTTCGTCAACCGCACGCTCGACGAGCTCGGTGTGCCGCCGCTTTCCGACGACGTCGAGCATGCGACCGGCGTATTGGGATGGCTTCACTCGGTGGCGCGGTCTCACGTCGATGTTGCTCTGGGACACCGGATCGCGTTGATTGCGAATGCATTGGGATCACCGCCGAAGGACGTCATCGATCAGGCGCACGAGAAGGGCGTACCGGTAGCAGCGCTGGCCGGCGCCGTCGAGCATGCACGTCGTCACGTCGAGAACGGTGTCGACATCGTGATCGCGCAGGGCTACGAGGCAGGCGGTCACACCGGCGAAATTGCGTCGATGGTTCTCGTTCCGGAAATCGTTGATGCACTGGGTGATTCAGCTGCTGTGCTGGCTGCCGGGGGTATCGGCAGCGGCCGTCAGGTGGCTGCCGCACTTGCACTCGGTGCGTCCGGAGTGTGGATGGGCTCGTACTGGCTCACCACGTCCGAATACAAACTCGGCAGTGCATCGGGCGATGGCCCGTCCGCTATTCAGCGTGCACTGTTGGGCGCGACGTCGGCCGACACCGTTCGTTCGCGCATCTACTCGGGTAAGCCCGCTCGGTTGCTCAAGACCAAGTGGACGGAAGCCTGGTCGAACCCGGGAGCACCGGCGCCCTTGCCGATGCCGCTGCAGAACCTTCTGGTCAGCGACGCTCATCAGAGAATCGCTGCATCGGAGAACCCGGAAGTTGTGGCAATGCCCGTCGGTCAGATCGTGGGACGGATGAACGAGATCCGCCCGGTCGCCGAGGTCATGGCAGAGCTGGTGTCCGGGTTCGAGGACGCGCGAACCCGGCTGGATTCGATGAAGTAGTAGATGACACGTGCGTGTGCCCTCGGCCGAGTTTCGGCCGAGGGCACACGTCGTTTCAGCCGGCGAGGTCGTCCGGTCCGACGGTGTCCGACAACCATTCTCCGCGGCTGAGGGCGCCGTCGTCGCGGCGGCGTGCGATCACGAAAATGACCAGGGCGGCAGCGAGGACAACTGCGAGAACGCGCGAAGGCGTCAGGTTCGGGTTCTTCATACCCGTAATTTTGCCGGAAGAACGGGCGCGATGGTGAGACAGCGGAGCAAAATCACGTGTTTCGAAATTACTGCGCTTCCGACGCATGGAGACTGGCGATCCGCTCGCGCAGGCCACCGAAGTGCACATCGAGAGTGTGCGCCGCCTCGACTGCATCACCCGTACGGATCGCGTCGAGAATCGCACGGTGCTTCGACGCGATGTCGATCAGCGGCGTATCCGAATGCCCGATGGCCTGCTGGATCTCGCTGTACACCTGCCAGAAGACGTCCATCAACTGAGCGAGGACCTGGTTGTCCAGCGGGGAGTACAGGCGGGAGTGGAAGGTCGCGTCGATGTCGGAGAAGTTCTTCCCGGCAGCGGCACGGACCTCCATGCCGGTGACGAGTTCGTCGAGGTCGGCGTGGTCGGCCGACGTCATCTCGGCCATCGCCGCACCGATCAGTCCGGTCTCGAGTGCCTGACGAATGTCGACCAGTTCCATCGCCTCGTGCCCGGTGCCCTGCAAGGACAACCGGCCACGGAAGGTCAGGCCGTCGGCGAGAGCGTCGAAGTTGCTAGGGGCGACGAACATTCCGAAGCCGTGACGGATCTCGACGACGCCCAAGGCCTGCAGAACCTTGAGCGCCTCCCGGAGCGTGTTTCGGCCGATACCCAATTCCTCGGACAGTTCGGCCTCGGTGGGCATCGGGTCGCCGGGGGAGAGCCTGCGTTCGAGGATCAAGTTCATGATGTCCGTCTGAAGTGCGCGCATGCGGTTTTGCGCGCTGAAACGAGCGCCCTGTGTGCCACTCCGGACAGACATCGATTCCCCTTTTCTGATACGAACGTCCTTCATCCTATGTCCGGTCATCCGCTCCATTGGTCAACCCACGTCAACGGTGCGTTGCAGGAGGCTGGGCGCCGCACCCAGCAGTTTGGCCGTGTACGCATCCGACGGGTTGTCGAATACTTCCTGGGCCGTTCCCTGCTCGACGATCCGCCCGGCGTTCATGACGACGATGGTGTCGGAGACGTACCGCACCGTCTGTATGTCGTGCGAGATGAACACCATGCCGAGCCCCAACCGAGCCTTGATGTCGCTGAGCAGATTCAGGATCTGCGCTCGCACCGAGACGTCGAGCGCCGACGTCGGCTCGTCGGCCACGATGACGTCAGGTTCGAGCGCGAGTGCACGCGCGATCGCGACACGTTGCCGCTGACCGCCGGAGATCTGGCTCGGGATGACTTCGAGCGCAGATTGGGGGAGTCCGACCAAACCGACCAGCTCGCAAACTCGGGCGGTCCGGCTCGCGCGGTTGCCGATGCCGTGGACGTCGAGTGGATCGGTGAGGATGTCGGCCACCGTCATTCGGGGATTGAGCGCGGTAGCCGGATCCTGGAAGACGATCGAAATCGCCCGGCCGAACTCCTTGCGCACGCCGGCCGACCGGGTCAGAGCGCTTCGGCCGCGAAAGACCACGTCGCCCGACGTCGGTTTCTGCAGTCCGACCATGACTTTGGCCAGAGTGGACTTGCCACAACCCGACTCGCCCACGATGCCGATCGTCGTCCCTCGTCGTACGTCGATACTGACATCGTTGACCGCGTGAACTGTGCCCGGTTTGAACAGTGATCCCGAACGGGTCTTGTGGACGACGTGAATGTTCTTCAGTTCCAGGATGGGTGCTTCAGCTGTAGTCATCGCACGCTCTCCAATTCCGATTCTGTACGTACGGGAGTCGCGGACTGGTCGGCGAACCAATGCTCGGTCCCGTCGACCCGGACCATCTCCGGCTTTCGGAGGGGGTCGGAGTCCGGGCGAGTGGAACGCTCGGCGAAACGGTCACCCGGCGCGAAGTTTCCGGGCGAGGGAACAGTTCCCTGAATCTGATGCAGTCGCGGCGCTTCGTCCTCGATCGAGAGAACGGCACCGAGAAGGCCCTGGGTGTATTCGTGGCGGGGATCGACGAGCAGATCACTCGTGGGCGCCGACTCGACGACCTGACCGGCGTACATCACCGTGATCTTGTGAGCGAGTGAAGCAACGAGTGCAAGATCGTGGCTCACGAAAACCATGGCAAACCCCAGCTTTTCCCGAAGATCGTTGAGCAAGTCCACGACCTGGGCCTGGACGGTGACGTCGAGAGCGGTGGTGGGCTCGTCCGCGACGATCAACCGCGGACTGCGGGTGAGCGACATGGCGATCAGAACGCGCTGACGCTGACCACCGGAAAGCTCGTGTGGGTAGCTGGAGAGAGTGCGCACCGGATCGAGTCCGACGAGTTCGAGCAGTTCCTCGGCTGTGCGGGTACCGCCGCGCTTGGTGAGCTGCTTGAACTGCGCGCGGATCAGCATCGCCGGATTCAGTGAACTCAGCGCGTCCTGGTAGATCATGGCCATGTCGTGCCCGCGCAGCTTGTTTCGCTCTCGGTTGTTCAGCTCGAGGACGTTGACTCCGTCGAACAGGATCTCGCCGGTCACCACTGCCGTCTTGGGTAGCAGACCCATGATCGCCAGCGACGTGAGCGATTTTCCGCAACCGGACTCGCCGACGAGTGCCATCGTCTCGTTCGGGCGGACGGTGAAGCTCACGTTGTCGACGATCGCGGTGTCTCCGTAGCGTTCCGGGAACCGGATCGTGAGATTGCGGACCTCGAGGAGTGGCGCGGCATCGCCCTCGTACACAAGACGATCGGAGCGGGACCGCTCGGTTTCCGCCAGGATCTTCAGGTGCGTTTCGAGAGGAGTCGGCTCGGCGGCCGGCTCGAGAACATCTTTCACGACGCTCGGATCGGCGAAGTCGTCTATCAACCCCGGAGTGTCGGTGACCGATGCGGCTTCGTCCTCCAGAATGAGCTCGTTGGAGGTCTCCTCCGCTGCAGCGGTCTGCGCTGCTTGGAGCGCGGAGGGCGTCTTCTTGGTCTTCTTCAGACTCGGATCGGCCATCGCGTCCGTCAGGCCCTCGGCGAGCACGTTGAGGGAGAGCACCGTCAGCAGAATGAGCAGGCCGGGGAACACCGTTGCCCACCAACCACCGAGGAGGACCATGTTCTTGCCGTCGGCGATCACCGATCCCCACGACGGGTCCGGGGGACGCACACCGGCGCCGATGAACGACAGGCTGGCTTCCAGCACGATGGCGTCGGCGACCATGACAGTGCAGAAGACGAGAACGGGCGCAGCACAGTTGGCTACGACGTGCTTGACGACGATGTGTGAAGTTCTTGCGCCGATGACCTTTTCGGCCGCGACGTAGTCCTCGCCGTACTGAGCGAGAACGTTTGCGCGAACGACGCGAGCCACCATCGGTGTGTAGAGGAACGCGATAGTGACGATCAGAACCGGGATCGAACCACCGAAGGCCGCGACGAGTACGGCAGCGAGCGCAATGCCCGGGAACGCCATGACCACGTCGAGCACACGCATGATGGTCTCGTCGACGCCTTTTCGGCTCGTTGCGGCCACCGATCCGATGAGAGCGCCGGCGCACAGTGCGAGGAAGGTGGAACCGAGACCGATGGTCAGCGACCAGCGTCCGCCGTAGAGCAAGCGGCTGAACAGATCTCGACCGAGACTGTCCTGACCGAACCAGTGCTCGGCGCTGGGGCCCGCGGTACCCACCGCCTGTTCGAGCGGGGTGTACTGCGTGATCAGCGGCGCGAAGAGGCAGGCGAGCACGATGATCGCGAGAACCGCCATCGACAGCCAGGCCGAGAGGGGGAAGCGAGAAAAGGTGATGCCGGGTCGCGAAAGCTTCTCGGTGAGTTTTCTTCTCATCATGCTGCGCTCCGAAGTCGTGGATTGACAAGCAGGTAGAGGATGTCGACGGCGAGGTTGACGACGACGAAGCCGACCGCGATGACGATGACAACACCCTGAACGACTGCGGGGTCACCGTTGGTGACGCCGTTGATCATGAGCTGACCCATGCCGGGCAGGCCGAAGATCTGCTCGATGACCACAGCGCCACCGAGGAGGTAACCGACACGGAGGCCCAGGACGGTGAGCGGGTTGATCAGCGCGTTACGCAACACATTCCGTCCGATCACCACGTGATAGGGCAGGCCGCTGCCGATCGCGGTCCGGACGTAGTCCTTGTCCAACTCCTCGACCATCGACGTGCGGATGATGCGCGTGAGTTGTGCTGCGACGGGCAGTGACAGGGACAGCGCCGGGAGCGCCATGTACCAGAGCCAGTCGCTGACGGAGTCGCTCGGATTGACGTAGCCACCGGTAGGGAACCATCCGAGTTGGACAGCAAGGTACTGAATCATCAGCAGTGCCAACCAGAATGACGGTGCCGCCACACCGCCGAGGGAGATCACTCGGATGACCTGATCCGGCCAACGATCGCGGAACAGTGCGCTGGTGACGCCGAAGATCAGCGAGAGCACGATGGCGATCACCAGTCCGAGAACCGTGAGCTGAATGGTCAGTGGCAGAGCGGTGGAGATCGAATCCAACACCGGGGTACCGGAAATCAGACTGTCACCCATGTTGCCGCTGACCAGATCGGTCACGAAGTGAACGTATTGCAGCGGAAGCGGATCGAGCAGTCCGTTCTCTTCCTTGAACTGCTGCAACTGTTCCGCAGTCGGGTTGCCACCGTTGAACGCCGCGGTTGCGGGATCGGTGGGCGCGAACTGCATCACGATGAAGACGAACGCGATGATGCCGAGGATCAGGGGGATCAGTATCAGTAATCGCCTGATCAGCATGGGGAGGACTCTTGCCATCGGGGGATCTCTCAGTTGTGGGAAACGGCCGAGCGGGCGGGTATCAGGCCGGCTTCGCCTGAAGCAGGTTGACGCCGGGGTACGGCAGCGGAGTGACGTCGGCGATCTTCTTCGGATCCCACGCAGTCAGGAGCTCCTGATGGAGAACCGGGTAGTAGACAGCATTTTCGGCGATCTGGTTCAGGTACGACTGCACGAGGGTGCTGCGCTTTGCCGGGTCGGTCTCGCGGGTGGCTTCGTCCATGGTGGCGTAGATCTTCTGCGCTTCGGGGGTGTCGTCCCACTTGGCGTAGGTCTTCGTCCACAAGCCGCCCTTGCTGTACGTGTAGCGGACGAGAAGGTCGACGTCGCTGCCGAATGCCTGCGGGTTGGACGTACCGGCGGCGATCTGGAACTTCTGGCCGCTGTTGAGCTTGCTCACCATGGCGCTGGTGTCCTGCGGTTCGAGTGTCGTGTTGAATCCGACTGCGTCCCAAGACTCTTTGATGGTCGGCAAGCAGTCGGCCAACCAGCTGACGTTGGTGGAGAGCAGCGTCAGGTCGAGGCCACTGACACCGGCGGCAGCGAGGAGCGAGCGGGCCTTGTCCGGATCGTACGAGTAGACGGTGGACGCTCGCGCGTAGTCGGGGTTGCGCTCGTACAGGTAGCTCGTGGCCGGTGCTGCCTTGCCGCCGAGGGCGATTTCGATCATCTTCGGGGTGTTGATCGCATAGAACATCGCCTGGCGAACACGAACGTCGTCGAACGGTGCCTGAGTCGTGTCGAAGAGCAGGTACATGAGGTTCATGCCCGGGTTGCCCTCGACGGTGCGCCCACCGGAGGTCAGAGTGGGGACGTTGGCGACGGGGATGTTGTCGGCGAGTTGTGCACCGGCATTGTTGCCCGAGACGCGCGCGATGCGTGAGGAGGTGTCGACGATGGAGAGCCAGTTCATGGTCGCGAAGTTGGCCGGACGCGGCCCGTTGTACGCCTCGAAGGCCTCGAAAGCTGTGTTGCTCTTGGGGGTGTGGCTCTTGAGCTTGTACGGACCGGAACCGACGACCAGCGTTCCGGACTTGGCCTCGTCCCAGTGGCCGTCGAAGACGTGCTTGGGCATGATCTTGGCGATCGAGAGACGCTGTGCGGCAGCGCTGAACGGGTAGTTGAAGTTCAGGGTCACCGTTTGGTCGTCGACCTTGGTGACGGACTGCAGCCAGGAGGAGAAGAAGGAGCGGATCAGTACGTTCTGCTGTGGATCGAGGATGCGATCGAAGGTGAAGACGACGTCGTCCGAGGTGACCGGAGTGCCGTCGTGCCAGGTTGCTCCCTCGCGGATTTTCATGGTCCAGCTCGAGGCAGTGGCGTCGGTCGGGACGGCCTGTGCGAGCGCCGCATACGTCTCACCGGTGCCTGGATCGTTTTCGAGCAGTCCCTCGTAGACGTGGTTGACCGCTGCCATGAGGAAACCGGATGCAGTCTGCATCGGGTCGAAGCTCTGGTCGTTGCCGTATCCGATGGCGGTGGTCAGATCGCCGGTGCTCGCGGAACCGCCGACAACCGAGGTCGACGACGGCCCGCCGCCACAGGCCGCGAGAGTCGCGGTGATACCTGCTGCAGCTCCCAGTAGCCCGGTGTACCGGAACAGGTCTCGGCGGGTGAACGCGGAGCTCAGCGGTCGTTCGTTCTTCAAGGCGGCCTCCAAGGCGGGGAGCGGGACATCAAGGGAGTGGATAGGGGATGTCCTATGTTCGACGTCCGATGTTGCGTAACTTACATTGTGGATCAGAAAGCGTCTAGAGAATCTTCGGAACTGGCGGCGCCGAACTTCGACGTTTCGCCGGTTTCGAGCCAAAAATAGTGCGCTCACCTGCATGGATGAAGACTGTGTTACCGGTGTCGAATTGACGAGCGATGACGCCGGCCGTATAACATAGGACATCCCTCATCCAATCTTTGGAGACTTCATGACCCGATACAAAGTCGGTGTGGTCGGTTGCGGATTCTTCGGTAGTTCCCTCGCTCGCGAGCTGGCTGCCCATCCACGTTTCGAACTGACGATGCTGTGCGACCGTGACTTCGAGCGGGCCAAGGACGTCGCCGCAGAGTTCTCGGCAACCCCGACAGACGATCACGACGCGGTGGCCGCTCACCCGGAGTTGGCCCTCGTTGTCGTCGCGACGCCCAATCACGCGCACGCCGAACCTGCCATCGCGGCGCTCGAACACGGCAAGGCAGTTTTTGTCGAGAAGCCACTCGCCGTCGAACTGGTCGATGCGCAGAACATGATCGCGAGCGCCGACGCGAGCGGTTCGCCGTTGATGGTCGGGCACATCATGCGGATGATGCCGGGTGTACGACGGCTGGCGGGCCTGCTGACGTCGGGGGAGCTCGGCGAGGTCGCTGCGATCGAAACGTCTCGCTCACGATGGATCGACACCGACGGCGCAGATCCACAGTGGTGGAAGCTCGACAAGAGCCGAACGGGTGGAGAACTGACTCACGAGATTCACGAACTGGACCTGATGTGCTGGCTCGGCGGCGAGGTGACTGCCGTGTCGAGCATCGCCACCGCGGACGACGGCTTCCGCAACACAGTGGTGTCGTTCGCCGGCGGCGCGATCGGCAGACACACCATCTCGACGCGTTCACACACTTCGTCGTGGCAGCTGACCGTCGATGCCACCGAAGGTTCGGTCCACGCGGACTTCCACACCGGCCGGGTCAGCCGACTGCGCGGGGGACAGGTCGTAGAGTCGTGGCCGATCTTCGACGTCGACGCCGAGAACCAATCGTTGATCGACGCTGCGAGCAGGACGCAGAAGTACAACTCGGGTAACGGAGGATCCTCGCTGTGGATGCAGGCTGCGATTCGTCACGAAATCGACGAGATGGCAGCAGTTCTCGACGGCAAGGCTGATCCCGACTCGCCGTTGACGTACGCACGTGAACGCGCACTCGTCGTCGCCGAACAGGTGCGACTCGGTGGCGGCGAACCGGCAGCGCTCTCGGGAAGTGCCAAGTGACGGTGCGTGTAGCCGTCATAGGTAGCGGCGGAATCGCGCGGGACCACGTCAGCGCCTTGGCGCGCATCCCGTCGGTCGAAGTCGCCTACGTATTCGGCAGTGACTTGGACCGGGCCGCATCGGTTGCGGCGTTGGCGCCGGGCGCGAAGGCCAGTACCGATCTGGCGAAGATTCTCGCCGACCCGAGCGTGCAGGCGGTCAACGTCGTCGGGGCCACTCCCGACCACGCACCCGTGACGATAGCCGCGGGCCGCGCGGGAAAGCATGTGCACGTGGAGAAGCCGGCCGCGCTGACAGTCGCGGACTTCGACGCGATGGTCGAGGCCACCGAAGGTAACGGCACCTCACTGATGGTCGGACAGACCGTACGATTCCAGCCGTCGATCACCTCGATCGGAAACTCGGTTGCACAAGGTGCCATCGGCGACCCCCGGTTGATCCATCTCAGTTGGTACACCGGCCATGTCTGGCCAGGGGGCTGGCGAGGCTGGCAACACGACAAGGAACGTTCGGGTGGTCACCCCGTTCACAACGGAACCCACGCACTCGATCTGGTGACGTGGCTGATCGGTCGTCGTCCGACCCGTGTGTTCGCTCGTAGTTTCCCCACCTTCGCGGCGGGGATGCCCGTGCACGACAGCTTCCATCTGACCGTTCGCTTCGAGGACGGATCGCTGGCTCTGATCGAATTGGCCTACGCGCTACCACAATCGGGAAAGATGGTGCGTCGGATCGTGGTGTCGGGGACTTCCGGCACGCTCGCGCACGACACCGGCGACGACCCGGGACTGATGACGGACACGACCAACGCGCCGCCGTCGTCGATCGAGGACGCGATGTCGCATCAGATGCGTCACTGGATCGCCACTCTCGACGGTTCCGCGAGCCCGATAGTCGAGAACTGGCAGGTGCGTGCAGCTCTCGCGACTGCCATCGCTGCCCAGCAATCGCTCGACACCGGCCGCGCTGTCTCGATCGGAGAAAACCAATGACCGGCACCGGTTCGATCCGCGTCGGATTTGTCAGCGGCGTCAGGCATGCCGGCTCCTATGCGGACCTGTTGCGATCCGATCCTCGAGTGAGCCTGGTCGGGGCCTCCGACGAATCCTCGGTCCCCGATTGGATTCGTGAGGACGGGATCGCGATGGCAAAGGCCGCAGACATCGAGTGGATCGACGAACTCGGCGAGTTGCTCGACCCCGAACGGATTGACCTGGCGATCATCTGCAGTGAGCCGACCAGGCATGCGCGGCTTGCGATTGCCGCATTGAACGCCGGACTCGACGTCCTGGTGGACAAGCCGGTGGGCGTCGACGAGGCGGAGGCCGCGGCGGTTCAGCAAGCCGCACGGTCGAACGGGCGAATCTGCACGGTGGTGAACCGCACTCATTCACCTGCGCTCCGGCGACTGCGCCGATGGATCGACGCCGGAAATCTCGGACTGCCGCGCCACGTCGACATCGAGTTCCTCGCAAGCGGAACACATTTCGCGACGTCTGTCGAGCGTCCCGAACTGGTGGTGGATCCCGCGCTTTCCGGCGGGGGAGAAGTAGTGAACTTCGCCGGTTACGCCGCCGACTACCTCCGATACCTCACCGGCCTGGACGTCACCGAGGTGTACGCCGAGACGAGCACACTCTACGGCGGGGCCCACCAGCAGTTCGGAGTCGAAGACACGGCGTTGATCTCGCTCGCCCTGGAAAACGGCGTCACCGCGACGGTGACCGTCGGAAGAATCCCCGCAGCACCGGGTTTCGGCGCGAATACCGCGACGGTTCGCGTCCTCGGATCCCACGGATACGCGAGTTCCGACGACGACAAACCCGCGGTGACCCACTTCGCGGCCTCGGGAGACGTGACCGCACTACCCATCGGCGGCTTCGGTTCGGACAACGCGGTGTCGAGCTTTCTCTCTCACGTGCTCGATCGACTTCCCACACGGACCGAACCCGACTACACCGTGGCAGACGCCCGCGCGTCGATGCGCGTGATCGATGCTGCCTATCTGTCCGCCTCGAGCGGTCAGCCGGTCTCCGTTTCTCCCTGACAGCCGCACCCACAACTCAATCCGACAACCAACATATGGAGACCCCATGAGCACGGAAACCACCACCTTCAGCGGAATCGTCCCGCCGATCGTCACACCACTGACGCTCGAGGGCGAGGTCGACACCACGTCGCTCGAACGCCTGCTCTCACTGCAGATCGAAGCCGGAGTCGACGGCTTGTTCGTCCTCGGTTCCTCGGGTGAGGTCGGTTACCTCACCGACGCTCAGCGCGCCCAGGTGGTGCAGACGGCCATCGGTCACGTCGGTGGCCAGGTACCGGTCCTCGTCGGAGTGAACGACATGACCACCAACCGGGTCATCGCCGTCGCCGAGCAGGCGCGCGAGGCTGGTGCGGATGCCATCGTCGCGACGGCGCCGTTCTACGCGATCACCGATGCAGCCGAGACGGCAACGCATTTCCGCTCCATCCACGCCGCAGTGGATCTTCCGTTGTTCGCCTACGACGTCCCGGTTCGTGTCCACAGCAAGCTCAGCCCGGCAATGCTGGTCGAGCTCGGTCGCGAGGGAGTCATCGCCGGCGTGAAGGATTCGAGCGGCGACGACGTCAGTTTCCGTATGTTGCTCCGTCAGTCGGCCGGGCTCGAAAACTTCGCCGTCTTCACCGGGCACGAGGTAGTCGTCGACGGATGCCTGCTGATGGGTGCTTCGGGCGCAGTGCCCGGCCTGGCCAACGTGGACCCGCACGGCTACGTACGACTGTGGCGCGCTGCGCAGGCAGGAGACTGGGCCGCAGCGAAGGCCGAGCAGGATCGACTCACCGATCTGTTCTCCATCGTCGAGGCGCCGACACCGGGTCGCGTCAGTGCCGGTGCCGCGGGTCTGGGCGCGTTCAAGACGGCTCTGGCCCTGCGCGGCGTCATCACCGGCAACACGATGTGCGCGCCGATGCTCTCGCTCGACGAGTCCGAGACCGCAACGATCAAGGTCGTTCTGGAACAGGCCGGGCTCCTCTGACATGACATCTGGGCAGAAGCGATGGATCGGTATCGACATCGGCGGCACCAAAGTGGCTGCCGCGGTGGTGACGTCCGACGGAGACGTGATCGACACCGTTCGTGCGGCAACACCGACGGCGGGTAGGGAAGCCGTTCTCGGGACCGCTACCGCGTTGATCGACCGTCTGAGGGCGAATCACACGGTAGCCGGAATCGGAGTCGGTGCACCGGGAATCATCGATCGGGTGCGTGGCCGCGTCGTCTTCGCCTCCGACATTCTGTCTGGATGGAGTGGCGCCGAGGTTCGCGGAGAACTCGAGGCACACTCAGGCCTACCAGTGACGGTGGACAACGACGTGCGCGCGATGGCTCACGGCGAGAACATGATCGGCGCCGGTCGCGGTCGAACCTCTGCACTGTTCGTCTCGATCGGTACCGGAATCGGTGGCGCGTTGACCGTGGGCGGTCAGCTGTACCACGGTGCCCACGGAACAGCCGGCGAGCTCGCGCATCTGTTGGTTCCGGTCTCCGGGGCGATAGGTTGCGGTTGCGGCAGAACCGATCACCTCGAGGCAGTCGCGTCTGGCCCGGCGATGGCAGCCGAGTACGCAGCGCGGGCGGGTGTGCCCACTCAACCGTTACAGGCAGTGGTGGCGCTCATGCACTCGGGCGATCCGATCGCCCGTGCCGTGGTCTCCGACGCCGGTACTCTGCTGGGCCGCGTCCTGGCCGGCATCGCGACTGCATTCGATCCCGAGGTGATCGTCATCGGCGGCGGCGCAGCCCAGATCGGAGCCGACCTCCTGTCTCCGCTGACGTCCGCTTTCCGGGTGGAAGCGATGGGCCCCATTGCCGAAACCGCCATTCTTCCTGCCCGTTTGGGGACCGATGCGCCGCTCGTCGGCGCTGCGCTCCTGGCCGCCGCAACACGAATCGAGGTAACACCGTGACTGTCGAAGAATTGCTCACGATCATCAGCGGGAAGCTGATCGTGTCCTGTCAGGCCGGACACGGCCATGCCCTGCGCGACACCGGGACCATCGAGAGGATGGCCCGCGCTGCGGTCGACGGGGGAGCGGTGGCTATCCGCTGCGGCGGTGTGGGCGGAACCCCGGATGTCGCAGCAGTCGTGTCGGCAGTGAAGGTACCGGTGATCGGTTTGACGAAGATCGGCTCGGAGGGCGTGTTCATCACGCCGACAAGGGAATCAGCCCTCGAAGTCGTGGATTCGGGTGCGCAGATCGTGGCTGCCGACGCCACGCTGCGACCTCGTCCGGACGGGCTGACCTTTGCCGACACCGTCGACGCGGTCCATGATCGCGGCGGCCTCGTCATGGCCGACTGTGGAACACTCGAGGACGGCGTCGCTGCCGCCGCGTCGGGCGCCGACATCATCTCCAGCACACTGGCGGGATACACCGAGAACAGCCGACGGCTGGCCGGCCCGGACCTGGAGCTGATCTCGGAACTGCGGCAGGCACTTCCAGATGCAGTCCTCATTGCCGAGGGGCGATACCACAGCCCGGAGGATGCGGCACGCGCCATCGCCCTGGGTGCAGACTCGGTGGTTGTCGGAACCGCAATCACGGATCCGGCGTTCATCACGTCGAAGTTCGCAGCGGCAGTATCGGGCGCCGAAAGGTCGAGGGTGTGACCCCGACGTCGAAGGCTCTGAAATCCAGGACCGCTGAACGGATTCGGCTGGAGACTTTGCTCGTAGACTCCTCGACGCCGATACGGTGGGTCTTCACCGGCGACAGCATCACTCAGGGATTGACGCACACCGACGGTCATCGAAGTTACGTCGAACACTGCGCCGAGCGCGTCCGTGGTGAGCTTTCCTTGTTCAACCACGTCCTTGTCAACACCGGGGTGAGCGGCAATCGATCCTCCGATGTGCGTGCGGGTTTCGCACACCGCATCGAGGTGTTCGAACCCTCGGTGGTGTTGATCATGCTCGGTACGAATGACGCATTGGATGGCGAAGAAGGACTGGAGCGGTTTCGAGACGACCTCTTGGACACGATCTTCCGGACACGAGCGATCGGTGCGGTGCCGATCCTGCAGACGCCGCCACCGATCGACGTCGAGAATGCGCCCACCAGAGCGGGATTGGTTCAGTACGTCGAGGTCGTGCGGCAGGTTGCCGCCTCGACGCGCGTGGTGTTCGTCGACCACTACGCGCAGTGGACGGCCCATTCTCCCGAGGGCCCACCGCCGGCTCTCCTGGCTGACGCATTCCATCCGAACGAACAAGGGCACTACGTGCTCGCGGACGCCGTGCTCCGTGAGTTGTCGATCGCGGATACCGAAGTTCCCGTTGTACCGCAGGTGATGTCGTGATGCATCGTAGACAAATTCTTCGTGGACAACTGGTGACCGGTGGGCAACTGCTTCCGGACGGTGTCGTCGAGATTTCCGGTGATCGTGTGGTGTGGGCCGGGCCCGCGTCGCAGCGAACCGACCCGTTACCCGAACGGGCAGCTGCGGGGACAACGATCATCCCGGGGTTGGTGGACGTTCACTGCCACGGCGCCGGCGGATTCGGTTTCCCCGAGGCAGACGAGTTCGGATCCACCGTGGCTGCCGATCACCACCGGACGAACGGCACGACCTCGGTGATCGGCTCGCTCGTCTCCGCGCCGCCGCAGATCCTGCGCAGTCGCATCGAGCTCCTGGCAGGACTGGTGGACGAGGGCACGCTGGCCGGAATTCACCTGGAAGGTCCATTCCTGTCGGTACTCCGTTGTGGCGCCCAGGATCCCGACAGCATTCTCGACGGCGACCCGGCTCTGCTCGAGTCGCTGCTCGAAGCCGGCCGCGGGCACATCCGCTCGATGACGATCGCTCCGGAGACAGCACACTTCGGCGAACTTGCCTCATTGCTGGAGCGTCACCGGGCCGTCGTGAGTATCGGACACACCGATGCGTCCAACCCGATTGCGACACGTTCGATCGCATACTCGGCGCATGCACCGCTCAGTGCCACTCACCTGTTCAACGGTATGGCTCCGATGCATCATCGCGCTCCCGGCGCAGTGGCGGCGTGTCTTGCCGCGGCCGCGAAAGGACAGATGGTGGTCGAGTTGATCGGGGACGGAGTACATCTCGCCGACGAGACGGTGGCGACGGTGTTCGATCTGGTCGGTCCGCATCAGATCGCGTTGGTCTCCGACGCGATGGCTGCGGCGGGAATGCCCGACGGGCGCTACCCACTCGGACCTCTCGACGTCGACGTGGTCGGTGGCGTGGCGCGGCTGGCCGGCCAGGGGGAAACGGCCATTGCCGGCGGGACGAGTCGGTTGATGGACATTGTCCGCAGAGCCGTCAATCACGCGGGCGTCGATCTGCTTTCGGCTGTCATCGCAGCGACAGCAACGCCTGCTGCGCTGATGGGGCTGGCCGGAATAGTCGGCGATCTCGTGCCGGGTTGCCGCGCCGATCTGATCGTCACCGGTCCAGAACTCGAAACCCGCGCCGTCATGGCCGCTGGGAACTGGCTCATGAACTACACCGAAAGCTGAGGAATCAACCGATGGAAATTGTCATTGTCGACAGTGCGGAGGCGGCCGGCACCGTTGTTGCCGACGTCTTCGAACACGCGGTGCATTCAGGTGCACGGACTTTGGGCCTGGCGACAGGATCTTCACCGCTCTCGGTGTACCGCGAACTCGCGCGCCGTCACCGCGAGGAAGGGTTGAGTTTTGCCGGCGTGCAGGCGTTCCTGTTGGACGAATACGTCGGCCTGCCGGAAGGCCATCCGGAGTCGTATGCCCAGGTGATCCGCACCGAGCTGGTGAATCACCTGGACCTGGACGCGGCAAGGGTATTCAGCCCCGACGGAACCGCGCCGGATCCATTTGCCGCCGCGGCGGCCTACGACCGGGCGATTGCGTCGAATGGTCCGGTGGACGTTCAACTTCTGGGCATCGGCGGCAACGGTCATATCGGTTTCAACGAACCGACGTCCTCACTGAATTCGAGGACCAGGGTCAAGACGCTGACGGAACAGACTCGAACCGACAACGCCCGATTCTTCGAGAGTCCGGACGACGTACCACGGCACGTGATCACCCAGGGCCTCGGAACTATCTGCGAAGCAAAGCATCTGGTGATGATCGCGACCGGCGAGCACAAGGCCGCTGCGATTGCCGCTGCCGTCGAGGGGCCGCTGGCCGCGGTGTGCCCGGCATCGGTCCTCCAACTGCATCCACACGCGACGGTGGTGATCGACGATGCAGCGGCATCACAGCTTCGGCTCACCGAGTTCTACAAAACGGTGTCGGCGCACAAACCGCTTGCTCAGCACTACTGAGATATCGGGCTAGACGGGCTCTCGCGTCTTCTCGAGGCCGAGTGCCATTTCGGGAGTGAGTAATTGGAAGTCGGATTCTCCACGCCGTCGGATCCACACCGGATCGGAGGTGTTCCAGCGTTCGGCGCTCTGCGTTCGAGTGACCACCTTGAACGTCGCCGTTCTCGGGAACTCACTGCACACTCGGATCAAGGTCGGCTTCTGCTTCGGCCCGAGTTCCGGCCGGGAATCGATGTATTCGGCTACGGCTGCCGGGTCGAAGTTGTCGACATCGCCGACCGGAATCACCGACGCCATGACGCGGTCGCCGACGTCGCTGTCGGGGACTGCGTACACGGACACCTGCGCGAAGCCCGGGTAACCGACCAGGGAGCGTTCGATGGGTGCGGCACCGATGTTCTCGCCGTCCACTCGCAGCCAACCGGAACTGCGTCCCGCGAAGTAGACGTAACCGTCGACGTCGGTGTACGCCAGATCGCCACTCCAGTACTGGCCGTTGCGCATTCGCTCGGCGTCGGCTTCCGGGTTCTTGTAGTACCCGGCGAACGTGCCTGGGCCGGTGACATTGACCAGTTCACCAGTTGCCTCGTCGGCGTTGGTGATCCGGCCGTCGGCATCGAAGACTGCAGGCGGGCATGGTGCTCCGGTCTCGGGATCGAGGATCTTGACGCCGTCCGGGAGCAGTCCGAGGGCGCCTGGCCGGGGAACCGGTGCCGCGGAGATCGAAATGCCGCCCTCGGTGGAACCGAACCCGTCGATGACGCGAGCGTCGAAGCGCCGGACGAAGGTGGCGACGGCGGGCGCCGAACCCTCGTTGCCGTACATGATCTTCAAGGTGTTGTCCCGCTCGTTCGGCACCTCGGGGGTGGAAGCGATGAAGGACAACGGCTTTCCGACGTAGTTGGAGTACGTGATTCCGTACTTGTGAACGTCGGGTAGAAAACCCGAAGCGGAGAACTTGCGTCGCATGGCAATTCCCGCACGAGCGTGCAGCGCGACCGTCCACGCCGCCATCATCGCGTTGGAATGGAACATGGGCATCGCCATGTAGACGACGTCGTCGGCGCCGAGCCCGAAACGATCGGCAAGCATGACCCCGGGAGAGGCCAACTTGTGGTGCGTGCACCGAACCGCTTTGGGATCACCGCTGGTTCCGGAAGTGAAGATGAGCATCAACAGATCGTCGGGCTGCGCCGTCGACGCGTAGGCCGGCGTATCGGCGAAGGGCGCCAACAATTCCGCCCAGGCCGGAGAATCCACGTTGATCACCCGGACGTCGCCGAGATCGACGTCGTCGAGTAGATGTGCCTGGTTGTTCTCGGTGAAGATGACCTGGCAGTCGGAGAGCGCAATGTCTCGCGCCAATGCCGGGCCGCGCCTGGTCGTGTTCAGCCCGGCGGCGACCGAACCCGAGAACGATGCCGCTCCGAGCAGCAGCGAGAACTCGGGGACGTTCTCCATCAGAAGTCCGAAATGCCTGGGGCGCGTTCGATCGAGCAGCGTGTCCAGCAGCGCTGCTCGATCGAACGAGCCTTGAACGTGCTCGCGCCAGGTGATGACCTGGTCCTCGAAACGGATACCGCGGTCGTCGATCTCGCTGACTCCGAGGAGTAGATCGGAAACAGTGGGGCTCTGACTCATAGCTGCATCATCATCGATTCGTCTCGGACCAGGTCATGGATTTCCACTCGGTGGGACGCACTCAGGCAGGGACTGCGGCAAGTACCTTGCCGAGCGCGCGAAGCTGATCCGTTGCGTTGCCGAGCAGGAACTCGTGATGCTTGGCCGCGAGGAAGTAGCGGTGAACTGGATGGTCCTCGTCCAGACCGACACCGCCGTGAACGTGAACCGCAGTGTGCCCGACACGGTGTCCCGCATCTGCAGCCCAGAACTTGGCCGTCTGTACAGCGCCGTCGGAAGGAAGTCCTTCGCTCAGACGCCACGCGGCAGCCCACAGAGTCAGACGAACACCCTTGACGTCGATGTATCCGTCTGCGAGGCGCTGGGCCACTGCCTGGAAACTACCGATCGGTCGACCGAACTGCACACGCTCGGTGGCATATTCGGCGGTCAGCTTCAACGCTTGATCGAGCACTCCGTACTGGTAGGCGGTCGAACCGAGCTGAATTCGCTCGACGATCCACGCCGCGATGTCCGATCCCTGGGCAACCGAGCCGAGAACACGATCGGCCGGGATCTGCACCGAATCGAATTCGACGAGACCCGCGCTCGAGAAATCTGTGGTCGATTGCCTGGTAATGCTCACGCCCGCGTCCGACGGTTCGACGAGGAAGACCGCGACGCCGTCCTCGGTGATGGCGGGGACGAGGAACAGATCTGCGAGCGGTGCACTGTCGACGGTGATCTTGGCTCCGTCGATGCGCCAACCGTCGGCGGTCTTCTCGGCACGCGTGACGGGGTGGGCCGGGTCGTCGTTGTATTCCTCGGCGAGGGCCGCGGTGAGTATCTTCTCGCCGGCGGCGGCGGCGCTCGCCCATTCGTCTCGCTGCTTGTCCGAGCCGAATTCCGCTATCGCTGCGGCGGATCCGACGATGGACGTCAGGAACGGAACGGCTGCAACACCGCGTCCGAGTTCGGCCAGGATGCTGCACTGCTCGAGGACACCGAATCCGTCGCCGCCCACCGATTCCGGAAGGGCCGCACCGAGGACGCCGGCCGAAGCCAGCGCATTCCACAAGATGGCGTCGAAGCGGTCTTCCGCGGCGTCGAGTTCACGAAGGCGATCGTTGGTGACCAGTTCGGTGACTACGGATCGTGTCAGGCCGGACAGGTCCTGCTGGGCCTCGGTAAGGGTGAATTCCATGATCGTGGGTCCTTATCGCTTCGATGCGGGAAGCCGCAGAGCTGTCATTCCGATGATGTCGCGTTGCACTTCGTTGGTACCGCCGCCGAACGTCAGGATCAGCGAAGAACGATGCATACGTTCGATGCGGCCGCGCAGAAGAGCGCCGGGGGAGTTCTGCCTGATCGTGGCGGAGGATCCGAGGATTTCCATCAGCAAGCGGTAAGCCTCGGTGGCGAATTCGGTACCGAACACCTTGTTGGCGGACGCAGCTTCGGGGCCGGGAGCGTGATCGGTTGCGGAGGCGATTTCCCAGTTCATCAACTTCAGGTACTCGGCTTTGGCATGCACGCGAGCCAGATTGATCTGCACCCATTCCTGGTCGATCATGCGTCGGCCGTCGGGCAGCTTGGTGTTCTGTGCCCACTCGCGGACCTCACGCTGCGCGGTCAGAATCGGTCCGGCCGAGGTGAGGGCAACGCGCTCGTGGTTGAGCTGATTGGTGATCAGTGCCCAGCCGCCGTGTTCCTGACCCACGATCGACGACGCCGGGACCCGTACGTCCTGGTAGTAGGTGGCGCTGGTGTCGGGGCCGGCCATGGTGTGAACCGGTGTGTAGGAGAAGCCTTCTGCCGTGGTGGGGACGATCAGCATGCTGATTCCCTTGTGCTTCTTGGCTTCCGGATCGGTGCGGCACGCCAACCACACGTAATCGGCGTACTGGATCAGGCTGGTCCACATCTTCTGCCCGTTGATGACGTAATCGTCACCGTCACGGACCGCCGACGTGCGCAGAGAGGCCAGGTCGGTGCCGGCCTCGGGCTCGGAGTAGCCGATCGCGAAGTGGAGCTCACCGCGAGAGATCTTGGGCAGGAAGAAGGCCTTCTGCTCGTCCGTACCGAAATGCATGATTGTCGGCGCTACCGAATTGATCGTCAGGAACGGCACCGGCGCACCGGCGATGGCGGCTTCGTCGGTGAAGATCAGCTGGTCCATCGCGGAGCGTTCCTGTCCGCCGTACTCTTTCGGCCAACCCAGGGTGAGCCAGCCGTCCTGGCCCATCTGCGCGACGACTTCGCGGTACACATTGCCTTCGCCGTACTCACCCGTCGTGGCGGCGAGCGCTTCACGCCGCTCGGGAGTCATCAGTTGTGCGAAGTAGGCACGCAACTCCTCCTGGAGCTGTTGCTGCTCAGGGGTGTAGGTGATGTGCATGGTTACCTCTCCATAGAGATACGAATCAAAGCGTCAACCATTCGATTGACACAGGTTCTATCGATGCGTTCATCGGCGACAAGGGGCGCCCTCGCCGTCTCCGGCGGATCGTTCGACGTCCGTTCTCGGTACTTTTTCGAATCATTGCACACGACTGAAACAGGTTCTAGTGTTATCGCCAGGAACGGTGTGCGGCACAGCCCTGCGGCACTCGTTTCGTATCCGTGTTCGTGTGAGCAGTTGTGAGTAGAGAAGAGGAATCGCCATGGAGGTCAGGGTTGATCTGGACCGTTGCGAGGCAAACGGTGTGTGCGTCGGGATCGCGCCCGATATTTTCGACCTCGACGACAACGAGGAGCTCGTGATCAGTTCTGTGCGCCCACCGGAGGATCGCTGGGAGGATGTCCGTTCCGCGATCGCTCAGTGCCCGCGCGCGGCACTGACCGAACATCCGTGACGATGGTTGCCCAAAACAAGAACACGTTCTAAAGTTGCGAACTCGTGGGTCACGGCAATCGAGCCGGGTAACTCGACACACGACCGCAGAGAACCGGGAGAGCGCTTCGATGAATGCTGTGAACAGCCCAGAAACCAGTCTCGAAGGCAAGGTCGCCATCGTGACCGGTGCCGGATCGGGGCTTGGAAAGTTCGAGGCCATCGGTCTGGCGAAGGCCGGTGCTTCGTTGGTCGTCAACGATCTGGCCCCGAACGAGGCCGTCGAAGCGACGCTCGAGGAAATCCGTGGTCTCGGCGCCAAGGTCGAATTCGTGGCAGGCAACGTCGGTGAGCGTTCTACCGCCGACGCTCTGATGGAAGCAGCGCAGGGGCAGTTCGGCAGTGTCGACATCGTCGTCAACAATGCAGGGGTCGTACGCGACCGGATGCTGTTCAACATGTCCGACGAAGACTGGGATCTCGTACTCGAAGTGCACCTTCGCGGCCATTTCCTCTTGTGCCGCAACGCCGCTGCCTACTGGCGGGCGAAATCCAAGGAAGCCGGGGCGCCGGTGTACGGGCGCATCGTCAACACTTCTTCGGAGGCGGGTCTCCTCGGACCGGAAGGGCAGCCCAACTACGGCGCTGCAAAAGCCGGAATCACGGCGCTGACGTTGTCGGCCGCACGTGGGCTCTCGCGCTACGGCGTACGGGCCAACGCGATCTGCCCGCGGGCACGGACGTCGATGACCGAAGGTGTGTTCGGTGACGCGCCGGCCGACGGCATCGATCCACTCTCGCCCGAGCACGTGGCTTCGCTCGTCTCGTACCTGGCATCACCAGCGGCCGACGCCGTCAACGGTCAGGTATTCGTGGTGTACGGACCGATGGTTGCGCTGATGGCGGCGCCCGTCGTCGAGCAGAGGTTCGACGCAGAGGGAGATTCCTGGTCGCCGGAAACGCTGTCCGCGGTGATGGGTGACTACTTCGCTGACCGTGACCCGGCAAAGATGTTCTCGGCATCGGCGGCCCTGCGCGCGTTGGGCTGATCGACGGGTCTGATTCTCAGGTGCGCGACACGTAGAACCGTTGTTCACACTTAGACGGTCTACGTGTCCACTTCCTGGTAGAAATAGCGTGTTCACGAGTCGGTGGGCGCGGCACTCTGCCTGCGTTCTACAACGAGACCAACGGTCTCGAAAAAACTAGACTGTGTTCCAATTTTGCATTCCTGTGAACGATGCGGTATTCGATCGGCGTGCCCAGTCAAGGCTCTCGCATGGCTGAATTTCGAACCTGGCGCCGAAAGGCGCCGATCATTCAAAAGTATTAATTTCCAGGATATTTCGGCGAAAATCGCATCGAAAAGGGATGCTTCCCATGTCTCCGATCTTCCGGTTTCGGATCGGCGCCGTGAGGCTACTCCTTAGAGTTGGACACTTGTTTTTGACAGGTGAACACGTTCTAGTTAATATGACCTGAGTCACAAGCTGTCGGGGGCTGGACTATGAGAACAGACAGTACTGCGGCAACCAAGGACGAGGAGGGCGAATGGTAGACCTCGTCGAGGTGCCATTACGAGCGGTCGGTGGCTTCTTTCAGATGTCCGCCCAAACCTTGAGGGCAGTCTTCTCCCGCCCCTTCCAGCGTCAAGAGTTCATCGATCAGGCCTGGTTCGTGGCCCGAGTCTCGATGGTGCCGACGGTGCTGGTCGCAATCCCGTTCACTGTGCTGGTCAGCTTCACCATCAACATTCTCTTGCGCGAGATCGGTGCAGCCGACCTCAGTGGTGCCGGAGCTGCCCTCGGCACCGTCACGCAGGTCGGCCCCATCGTCACCGTGCTGATCGTCGCCGGCGCCGGCGCAACCGCCATCTGCGCGGATCTTTCGGCCCGAACCATCCGCGAAGAGATCGACGCCATGAAGGTGCTCGGGATCAATCCCATCCACCGGTTGGTCGTTCCCCGAGTGCTCGCGTCGACAGGTGTGGCGCTGCTCCTCAACGGACTGGTCTGCACCATCGGCATCCTCGGCGGTTTCGTCTTCTCCGTGTTCATCCAGGACGTGAACCCCGGCGCCTTCGTCAACGGCATCACACTGCTCACCGGATTCGGTGAGCTCATGCTCTCCATGGTCAAAGCAGGGCTGTTCGGCATGATCGCCGGCCTGGTTGCGGCCTACCTCGGACTCAACGTCAAAGGCGGCGCCAAGAGCGTCGGTGACGCGGTCAACCAGACCGTCGTGTTCGCGTTCATGGCGCTCTTCGTCGTCAACGTGCTCATCACGACCATCGGTATCAAGTTGACGGCCGGATGAGGCCCACGGCAGTCGGAGAGATCGAAGTGGACAGAACGACAAACGACAGACGGGAGGAGATCTGATGGCGTTGGCCGCAGCGGGACGCTTCCCGCGCACACGTCGACAGATCGGTTCGCTCTCTCGCAGTATCGACAGCATCGGTGATCAAGCGCTGTTCTTCGCGAAGGCTCTCGGTCACGCTCCCAAGGCGCTGATGCGCTATCCACGTGAAACTCTGCGACTGATCGCCGAGATCAGCATGGGCACCGGTGCGCTCGCCGTCATCGGTGGCACCGTCGTGATCGTCGGATTCCTGACACTGTTCACCGGTGGCACCATCGCCGTTCAGGGCTACAGCTCGCTGGGCAACATCGGCGTCGAAGCACTGACGGGCTTCTTCGCCGCCTTCATCAACGTTCGCATCGCAGCGCCGGTCATCGCCGGAATCGGCCTCGCCGCGACCATCGGCGCCGGCTCCACCGCGCAGCTCGGTGCGATGCGCGTCTCCGAAGAGATCGACGCGCTGGAGACGATGGCGATCCCGTCGATTCCGTATCTGGTCAGCACCCGCGTCATGGCCGGCATGATCGCGATCATCCCGCTGTACTCACTGGCGGTGATCGCGTCGTTCGTCGCCAGCCGCTTTGCGACGGTGTTCCTCTACAACCAGTCCGGCGGCGTGTACGACCACTACTTCACGACCTTCCTGATACCCACGGACATACTGTGGTCGTTCGCCCAGGCGATAGTCATGGCGCTGGCCGTCATGCTCATCCACACCTACTACGGCTTCAACGCAACCGGTGGCCCGGTCGGCGTCGGTGTCGCGGTGGGTAACGCAGTGCGCGCCTCGTTGATCGCGGTCGTCACGGTCACCCTGCTCATCTCACTCGCCATCTACGGCGGGTCCGGCAACTTCAACCTGTCGGGATAGGCGGGCAAGCGATGACCGTACCCAGATGGCACAAGAAGTTGGCCGCAGCCGGCCTGGTCCTCGGACTCGTGGCGATCGTCGCCGTTGCTCTCACCATGTTCTCGGGTGGGTTCACCAAGAGCACGCCCATCACCGTGACGTCCACGCGTGCCGGCCTGGTCATGGAACCCAATGCCAAGGTGAAGTTGCGCGGAGTGCAGGTCGGCCGCGTCGAGTCGATCTCACTCGTCGGGGACCAGGCAAACCTGAAGTTGGCGATGGACCCGGGCCAGATGTCGAAGATTCCGTCGAATGCCCGGGTGGAGATCAAGACCACCACGGTGTTCGGTGCGAAGTACGTCAACATCGTGATCCCCGACGATCCGTCGACCCAGCCGATCCAGGAGGGTGCTGTCATCGCTTCGGACAGCGTCACCGTCGAGTTCAACAGTGTCTTCGAACATCTTTCGGACGTACTCGCGAAGATCGAACCGGAAAAGCTCAACGCCACACTCGGCGCGATCTCCACCGCACTCAACGGGCGCGGCGAGTCGCTGGGTGAGGTTCTCGAGCTCGGTGACACCTATCTGAAGAAGATGAATCCGGTTCTACCGCAGCTCCAGGAAGACTTGGTCGGCGCCGCCGATGTCACCAATCTGTACGCCGACGTGGCACCGGATCTGATGCGCATCCTCGACAATGCCACCGCGACAAGCGGATCGATCGTGGCCGAGCAGGCAAACCTCGACTTGCTGTTACTCAACGTCACCGGCCTCGCGGACACCGGCAACGCGTTGTTGACCGACAACGAGCAGAACCTGACCACCGCCCTCGACACTCTGACCGCGACGACGACCCTGCTCGACAAGTACTCGTCGGGTCTGACGTGCTTCATCGTCGGATTGAACGACGGTCGGATCAAGTTCGAGCCACTGGCAGGCACCGGGGACAAAGCGGCGCTGATGCTGAGTGCGAGCTTCATGTACGGCGCCGAGGCGTACCAGAATCCGCAATCTCTCCCCAAGGTCGCGGCCTCCGGCGGACCCAATTGTTATGGTCTGCCCGAATTCGATCCGAAGGTCGACGGGCATGCACCGTTCGCAGTCACCAACACCGGCAACGTGCCCTTCGTTCCCAACACCGAACTGCGCGTTACCGTGCCGACCATTTTCCAGTATCTCTTCGGTGACTCCTACGAGCAGGAAGACGGGAAGTGATGAGACCGACCACGGTCAAGCTGCTGATTTTCACCGTCGTCATGGCGGTCATCTTCGCCGGACTGGCGATCGTCTTCAGTCAGGTGCGCTTCAGCAGCAGCAACGGATTTCACGCCACCTTCTCGGACGTCTCGGGACTCAAGTCCGGCGACAAGGTCCGCATCGCCGGTGTTCCGGTCGGGTCGGTCACCGGAGTGTCCATCGGTGACTCCAACCAGGCCGAGGTCGAGTTCGACGTCGATACCAAGTACTCACTGATGAAGAGCACCAAAGCGACTGTGCGCTACGAGAACCTGGTGGGCGACCGCTACATGGAACTGCTCGAGGGCGCTGGTTCCACCGAGACGCTTTCGTCAGGTGGATCGATTCCAGTCGACCAGACGTCGCCCGCGCTCGATCTGGATCTGCTGCTCGGCGGATTCAAGCCGCTGCTTCGTTCGCTCGACCCGCAGCAGGTCAACGACCTCTCCGGGGCACTGCTGCAGGTACTCCAGGGCCAGGGCGGAACGCTGGTTTCGTTGCTGGGAAACACCAGTTCGTTCACCAGCACGTTGGCGGACCGAGACCAGCTGATCGGGGACGTCATCACCAATCTCAACGACGTACTCGGCACCATCAACGACAAGGGCGATCAGTTCTCTACCACGATCGATCAGCTCCAGCAGTTGGTCAGTGGATTGGCGAAGGACAGTGGCCCGATCGGCAACTCGATCACCGAGATCGCCGGTGCCACGGGAGATCTCGCGTCGTTGCTGCAGGCGACACGTCCGGACATCCAGACGCTGATCGGGGAGACCAACCGAACGATGACGCAGCTGGACCTGGGCAAGGACGACATCAACACCGCTCTCGATCGTCTGCCGTCCGACTACCGGAAGCTGATCCGAGTGGGCACGTACGGAGCGTTCTTCCAGTTCTATCTGTGCGCCAACACTTTCAAGTTCTCCGGACCTGACGGGACGACGATCATCTTGCCCACGGCAGTTCAGGACACGGGAAGGTGCGCAAAAGTCTCATGACCCCTACCCGTGAACGTAATCCGGTACAGATCGGTGTCATCGGTCTCGTCCTGGCGGTGGCAACCGTCGGTGCCGCGCTTCAATACGATCAACTCCAGTTCATCAACGGTGGCATTCGCTACTCGGCGTACTTCCAAGATGCCGGCGGCCTGGTCACCGGCGACGACGTGACCATGGCCGGCGTGAAGGTCGGCAAGGTCAGCGACGTCGAACTCGACGACCAGAAGGTGTTGGTCACCTTCACCGTTCAGGACGGCGTCGCCCTGGGCGAGCAGACAGCGGCCGATATCAAGACCAACACGGTTCTCGGCCGAAAGTCTTTAGCGGTGCGGCCGGAAGGATCCGGACTGCTGCGGACGGACACGCCGATTCCGGTCGAACGCACCAACTCCCCGTACTCGCTCAACGACGCTCTGGGTGACCTCGGGACAACGGTGTCCGAACTCGACACGGAACAGATCAACGATTCGCTCAACGCGATCTCGGACACCCTGGCCGATACTCCGCCAGAACTTCGCACCGCATTGGACGGAATGACGCGGCTTTCGCAGAGTATCAACTCACGCGACGAGAGCCTGCTCCAATTGCTCTCGCGGGCCGAAGATGTCACCAAGATCCTTTCCGACAGAAGCGGTCAGATCGATTCGTTGCTGGTCGACGGCAACAAGTTGTTTGCCGAACTGAGCTTGCGGCGTGACGCGATCAGCGAACTGATCGTCAACACCGGCGCAGTCTCACGTCAACTGTCAGCGCTGGTGCAGGAGAACGAGGCTCAGATGGGGCCGACCCTCGAGAAGCTGAATTCGGTCGCCGAGGTTCTCCAGCAGAACAAGGACAACATCGCGGGAGCGCTCGACGGACTCGGACCGTACATCACCGCGCTCGGTGAGACCGTGGCCAGCGGCCCGTTCTTCGACGCCTTCATCATCAACATTCTGCCGAGCAACTGGTGGAAGACCCTGGTGGACACCAGCGTCGCGCCCGAGCAGGTTCCGGGCGACCTGGAAGACTTCTTCCCCGGTATTCCACCGACGATCAGGGGGCCGGGAGAATGACCGAGACCATGACTTCACAGGATTCACAGGGCTCCACCAACCCACGCAAGAAGTGGGTGCTGATCGGAGCGGGTGTGCTGGTCGCGCTGCTCGTGGCGGGTGCGGCCTACCTCTTCATCCCTGGCCTGGGCAAGACCAAGATCTCTGCGCACTTCGTCTCGACCACCGGTCTCTACGAGGGCGATGTCGTGCGAGTGCTCGGTGTCAACGTCGGCAAGGTGACGAAGATCGAACCGCGTGATCGGGACACGTACGTCGAGATGAAGATCGACTCGAGCGTCGACGTTCCGGCAGATGCCAAGGCGCTCATCGTTGCTCAAAGCCTCGTGTCCGCACGCTTCGTGCAATTGACCCCCGTGTACTCCGGCGGGGAACAGATGCCCAACGGCGGCGAGATCCCGATCGAGCGCACCGCCGTTCCGGTGGAGTGGGACGAGATCAAGACCGAACTGACCAAACTGTCGGACGCACTCGGACCGGAGGGTCTGGACGATCAGGGTTCCCTCGGTCGATTCATCGACACCGTGGGAACGAACCTCGACGGTAACGGTGAGTCGATTCGGTCGACGCTGCGCGAACTCTCGGCCACGATGCACACGCTGTCCGAAGGCCGGACCGATTTGTTCTCCACCATTCGGAACCTGCAGGCGTTTGTCACTGCGTTGTCCTCGAGTAACGAGCAGATCGTGCAGTTCAGCGGTCACCTCGCTTCGGTGACAAGCGTTCTCGCAAGCAGCTCCGACGAGTTGGGTACCGCCCTCAGTGATCTCGACCTGGCCGTCGGCGACGTCCAGCGGTTCGTCAAGGACAACAGCGAGGGACTGAGCGAATCGGTTGCGCGTCTCGCCGATGCCACTCAGGTACTGACTGACAAGCGCCCGGAGATCGAGCAGGTTCTGCACTCCGGACCGACGTCGCTTGCCAACTTCTATCAGATCTACAAGCCGGCTCAGGGCAGTATGACCGGCGCAATTGCACTGAGTAACTTCAAGAATCCGATCCAGTGGATCTGTGGTTCCATCGAAGGTATCGAGAGTGGTAACTCCCAGAACAGTGCCGACCTGTGTAAGCAGTACCTCGGGCCGGTGCTCAGCACGATGATCGGCAACTACCCCGGATTCCTGTTCAACCCGGTCGCGGGCGTGCAGGCTTTCCCGGATCAGATCGTCTACACCGAACCGGGATTGGAAGCGGCAAGTCAGAATCAGCCGGAAACCGTCGCAGGACCGATGTCGGGTGCTCCCATGACGAGTGTTCCCAAGGATCTCGCCGAACTCTTCAACATGGGCGGAGGGAACTGATGCGGGTAGCTCGCAAGACCACGGTTGCCGTGTTGGCCACGGCAGTGGCACTCGGCGCCAGCGGTTGTGAATGGAACGGTCTCAACTCGGTGCCGATGCCAGGCACTCAAGGCCGGGGCGAAGGCGCATACGAGGTTCAGATCGAGATGCCGAACGTGACTACGCTGTCGCAGAATTCGCCCGTCCGGGTGGATGACGTGGCAGTGGGAAGCGTTTCGAACATCGAGGTTCAAGGCTGGCACGCTCTGGTGACGGTGTCGCTGAATCCCGAGGTTCAGTTGCCGGCCAACGCGACGGCAAAAATCGGTCAGACCAGCTTGCTCGGCTCTCAGCACATCGAGTTGGCGCCGCCGGTAGGGGAGGAGCCCGAGGGCCGACTCGAAGCCGGTGACCTGATTCCGATCGAGCGGGCGGGCGCTTACCCGACGACGGAACAGACGCTGTCGTCGCTGTCGGTGGTACTGAACGGCGGCGGTCTCGCTCAGGTTCAGGACATCACGAAGGAACTCAACGCCGCTCTCGGTGGGCGTGAAGATTCCGTTCGAGACCTCCTGCCTCAGCTCGATCAGCTGGTCGGCAGTCTGGACAAGCAACGGGGCGACATCGTTTCGGCGATGGAGGGACTCGATCGACTGTCCTCGACGGTCCAGGCCCAGCACGACACCCTGAACAAAGCACTCGAAGGTATTCCGCCGGCACTCGAGGTTCTTGTCGCTCAGCGTCAGGACATCACCAACGCCTTGACCTCCCTCGGTGGTCTCAGCGAGGTGGCCAGTCGCGTCATCCAGGAGAGCGGTGACGATTTCGCGACCAACGTTCGCGCGCTGTCGCCGACTCTGAAAGCGTTGGCGGATTCGGGCAACGCTCTCACGCAGGTTCTCGGAGTCCTCTTGACGTTCCCGTTCCCACAGAACGGAATCGACAACGTCATTCGCGGTGACTACGCCAACCTGGCCATGACCATTGACATCTCGCTGCCCCGACTGGACGCGAACTTCCTCACCGGAACTCCGTTGGCCGGAACGCTCTCCGGACCGGAAGGCGTGTTGGGTAAGCAGGCTGGGCTGGCCGGACAGACAGGCAACCCGTTGAGCGATCCGCTCAAGCCTGCCGCACCGCCCGCACAGGCCCCTGCCGGACAGGCTCCCGTAGGACAGGCTCCGGCAGCGGATCCGAATACCATTCAGATTCCGGGACTTCCGCCGATCAACATTCCAGGACTTCCTCAGGGGGCACCGGCACCATGATGCTCACAAAGTTCGTCCGCATCCAGCTCATCATCTTCGCCGTCTTGACGGTCGTCGGTTTGATAGTGATGGCCACTCAGTACGTGCGTGTTCCCGCTATGGTCGGTATCGGCCGATACGACGTCACCGTCGAATTGCCCGCCACCGGTGGGCTGTACAAGAACTCGAACGTCACCTACCGCGGTCAGACCATCGGCGTCGTGAACGCGGTGGAGTTGTCGGAAACGGGCGTGAATGCGCGACTGTCTCTCGAGAGCGGCGTCAAGGTGCCCTCGGACGTCGACGCTGCGGTCAAGAGTGTGTCGGCGATCGGCGAGCAGTTCGTCGATCTGATTCCGCACACCGACAGCTCCGGAGCGATCGTGGTCGACGGGCATCTGGAAAACGGATCGGTGATTCCCGAAGACCGAACCAGCATTCCGCAGGATGTCGGCGCGATGCTCGATCAGGCAGATCTGTTGCTGCAGAGCATTTCCGACACCAAGCTCAAGACTGTCATCGACGAATCCTTCAAGGCGTTCAACGGTGCCGGCCCGGATCTGCAGAAGCTGATCGACTCGGCTCGGCTGTTCGTCGAGGAGGCGAACAACAACTCCGACGCGACCAAGACCCTGATCGAGCAGGCCGGTCCACTCCTGGACACCCAGGTGGTCAGCAGCGACGCCATCCGTTCCTGGACAAGCAATCTGGTGACGTTCACCGATCAGCTCCGAGCCAGCGACCCTGATCTGCGTGCCGTCATCCAGAAGGGGCCGGCGGCAGCGGCGGAGGCGAATGCTCTTCTGCAAGACATGCAGCCGACATTGCCGATTCTTCTGGCGAACCTCGTGTCCGTCGGACAGGTCGGCGTGATCTACAACAACGCGATCGAGCAGATTCTGGTCATCTACCCGCCGCTGGCCGCGGCGCTGGTCACGGTGGCAGGCTCCGGCCCGGCTGCGGATGGTGCACTGGTGGACTTCCACATGGAGGTCAACGACCCGCCGCCGTGCACTACAGGATTCCTGCCCGCAGAGCAGTGGCGCAGTCCGAAGGACGAATCACCGATCGAGACGCCGTCAGATCTCTTCTGTCAGGTTGCCCAGGATTCGCCGATCGCCGTGCGCGGCGCGAGAAACCTTCCCTGCGAGGAGTATCCGGGACGTCGTGCGCCTACGGTCGAACAGTGCCGTTCCGGCTACGTACCGATGGGCACGAACCCGCAATCCGGGCCTCCGGAACCGATTACCGCGACCCCGAGCTCGTACACGTCGACGCCTTCGGTCTCGGCTCGTCGGTACGATCCGATTACAGGCACGTACATCGGGCCGGACGGAAGGACGTACTCGCAACCGAACCTCGGTGGCGGCGACGTCAGTCTCGAACAGTTCATGAAGGGTCAGCAGGGTTGATGACAGACGAAGATCCACAGGCCGGGCAGCGGGTGCGCCGTCGCGCGTCCCGCAGCGCCGGACCCACGGGTGCGGATGCAGACGCTGCCGCGGTAGTAGTGCCCACCGAAAAGAAGTCGGCCGAACAGAAGCCAGCCGAGCAGAAGGCGGCCGAGCAGAAGCCAGCTGAGCAGAAGGCGGCGGCGCCAGTTGCTTTGGGCAAGCCCGATACTCCACCTGAGAAGGTCGTCAGCGGTGATCAGGTCACGACCGAGGCTGAGCCGACCGGTACCGCCGAAACCCCCGCAGAAACTGCTGTGGACACCCCTGTTCGTTCGAAGCCCAAGGCCGGGTTGGTAGTCGGGATCGCCGTTGCTTCGGTGATCGCTGTTGCTCTTGCGGCCCTGACGGTGTTTCTTCTCGTCGACCGGAACAAGGCGTCCAATGCCGACGAGGACCGAGCCCGCTACGTGGCCGGTGCCCGGACCACCGCACTGAATCTGACGACACTGCACGCGGATACAGCGGCTGCCGACCTCGACAAGTTCCTCGCCGGCACCACCGACGAGTTCAAGTCGCAGTTCGACGGACGCAAGGATTCGTTTGTCAACGTCCTCGGGCAGGCCGGAGTTCAGACCGACGGCGAGGTGCTCGAAGCCGGGTTCGAGAAATCCGACGGTGATTGCGGGACTTCATTGGTCGCGGTGCGTGCGATGCAGAAGAACGGCGACGAAGCGCCCGCTGAACGCAACTACCGACTCCGAATCACCATGTGCGACGTCGACGGGCAGTTGCTTGCCTCGAATGTGGAGTTTGTGCCATGACCCCAGAAGTGAACCCCGAGACGTCCAAGCAAGTTTCGCCGAAGCCGAAGCGCGCCTCACCGCTCGCCATCATCCTGTGCGTCATCAGTGCAGTGGCCATCGCGTTGGCGGCAGTGTCGGCGTATCTCTACTTCGGTCCGGACGGAACGCGTGACACCGCAGCGATCGATCGGACCAGAGACGAAGTGGCACAGGCCTCTTCCGATCAGGCGGTAGCGATGTTCCAGTACGACTACAACAACGTCGACCAGCAGTTGCATGCAGCCACAGACGGTTTGACGGGCGATTTTCAAGGCACGTTCACCAACCTGATCGAATCGGTGATCATTCCGGGAGCCAAGGAAAAGTCGCTGACCGTTCAGGTCGTCGTCCAGGGCGCCGCGGTTCTCGACGCGGAGGCGGACAGCGCGACGACGATGCTGTTCCTCAATCAGATCACCACGTCTTCGGAATCGCCCGAAGCCGTTGCCAGTGGCAGTCGCGTGAAGATGAGTCTGGAGAAGCAGGACGGACGTTGGCTCGTGAACAACGTCCAACCCTTCTGATCAAACACACGAAGGCTGGAGCCGGGTACGAAAGAGGCTGGGGCCGCGGAGATTCACTCTCCGCGGCCCCAGCCTTTGTGCACTGTCCTCAGTGGTCTTGTGCTTCGGCCGGGGCGATCAGCGCCGGGCCTGCGGCACCGCCGTGTGCGAGCGCGTCGAGGAACGAGCGCGCCCAGCGGTCGACGTCGTGCGTCAGGACCTGACGACGTAGCGCACGCATGTGGCGCCGGCCGTCCTCGCGCGGTTGATTGAGGGCCTTCTCCATCGAATCCTTGACGTCGTCGAGGTCGTGAGGATTGCACAGGAATGCCTGGCGGAGTTCTGCTGCGGCACCGGTGAATTCGCTGAGCAGCAATGCACCACCCAGATCACTGCGGCAGGCGACGTATTCCTTCGCGACGAGGTTCATGCCGTCACGCAGCGGCGTGACGAGCATGAGATCGGCGGCGACGAAGAACGCGACCAGTTCGTCGCGTGGGATCGGCCGATGGATGTAATGGACGACGGGGCGGCCGACTTCGCTGAACTCGCCGTTGATCCGGGAGACCTTCTGCTCGATGTCTCCGCGCATCTGTACGTAGCTTTCGACGCGTTCGCGGCTCGGGGTCGCCAACTGCACCATGACGGTGTCGGCGGGATCGATGCGCTTCTCCATGAGAAGTTCGTGGAGCGCAGCGAGCCTGACGTCGATGCCTTTGGTGTAGTCGAGGCGGTCGACGCCCAGCATGATGTGCTTGGGGTTTCCGAGTTCTTTGCGAATCTGCTTGGCGCGGTCTCGAATTGCCTTGGTGCGCGAGAGCTCGTCGAGCTTGCCGGAGTCGATGGAGATAGGGAAGGCGCCGACGCGGACGCTACGGAAACCTACTTGCACCACACCGAGTTTGGAGCGGACGCCGACGGTTCCACGTGAAGTCTGTTGCCCGGCAAGGCGTCTGGCCAGGTACAGGAAGTTCTGTGCGCCACCCGGAAGGTGGAAGCCGATGAGGTCGGCGCCGAGGAGGCCTTCGACGATCTCGGTGCGCCACGGCATCTGCATGAACAGCTCGACCGGGGGAAACGGAATGTGCAGGAAGAAGCCGATGGTCAGGTCGGGGCGCAGCATCCGCAGCATCTTCGGTACCAACTGCAGCTGGTAGTCCTGGATCCAGACTGTCGCGCCCTGTGCCGCTGCCTTGGAGGTGGCTTCGGCGAATCGCCGGTTCACCTCGACGTAGGCGTTCCACCATTCGCGGTGGTACTCGGGTTTGACGATGACGTCGTGATAGAGCGGCCAGAGGGTGGCGTTGGAGAATCCCTCGTAGTACTCGTTGATCTCCTCGGCGCTCAGCGGCACGGGGTAGAGCTCGAGTCCGTCTTCGACGATGGGGTCGAGCTCGGCGTCCGCCACCCCCGCCCAGCCCACCCACGCGCCCTGATTGCTGCGCAGGATCGGCTCGAGAGCGGTGACCAGTCCGCCGGGGCTTCGCTTCCAGCGGGTGGTGCCGTCGGGGAGCCGTTCCAAGTCGACGGGCAGGCGGTTCGCTACGACAACGAACTCAGCCTGACCGGACACGGCTTCACCGGTCGAAGAAGCAGGTGCGCTGTCAGAAAGGGTTGAACTGGTCGAATCCGGACTGACAGGCACGTGGTTCCTTCTCGGTCGGTGAGGGAAAGATTCAGTCGAGCTTGGCGGCGGGGGAGATACCGAGCATCGAGAGCAGCATCCTGCACTCGTCGGCATCTTCCGCGTAGGCAGCGACGACGCGCTGTGCCTGACGAGCAGTTTCGTCCGCTACGGGCTCGAGGTCCTCGTCCGCGATCTCGGTTTCGACGGTCGTGTTCTCAGCCATCATGTTCCTCTCGTGCTTGCCTGCACGGCGCAAGCAATGGTTCTTACTCGCGACTCTATGAGAACTGGGCGTGTCGACGCTAGTTGCTCATGTATTAGGGTCGACTTACTTATCTCTGTACTCAACTTTATCGCTTCCATCGATGCTTGGAGTTCCATGAGTTCGACCCCCTCGAGTGTGACCGTCGACTCGGACGAGCCGGATAGTGGCAATCACAGCGGTGCTGCGATTTTGCGACGTGTCCTCGTCCGTAACCGTGGCCCGCTCGCCATCGGCACGGTTCTGGTCTGTCTGCACCAACTGACCGAGACGGCGGTGCCGATCTCCATCGGTGTGATCATCGACCGTGCGGTGGAGACTTCGGACACCACGGCCCTGATCGTCTCCATCGTCGGTCTCGCGGCTCTGTTTCTCGTTCTGACGGCCGCGTGGCGCTTCGGCGCACGCTTCATCGTCACCGCGATGCAGCAGGAGGCTCATCGCCTCCGGCTCGAGGTGGCGCACCGCGTCCTCGATCCGCGTGGGGTGCGCACCGATCTGCGTTCGGGTGAATTGCTGACAGTCTCGACATCCGATGCCGAGCAGACTTCGTGGATCGCGGACATCGTCCCGCGCGCCGCTGCGGCCCTGACAGCTGCGGTGGCGTCGGCGGTGGCGTTGGTGTGGATCGACCTCTGGCTGGGGCTGGCCGTTCTGATCGGAACGCCGGTCATTCTCGGTCTGCTGCAGTTGGCGGCGCCTCTCATCACGTCGAGGGCCACCGGTCAGCAGGCGTCGATCGCGCGGGCGTCGGCGATGGCTACGGATCTGGTCAGCGGATTGCGTCCGCTGCGCGGTATCGGCGGTGAGAAGACCGCGTCGGCGCGCTACCGCACGGTCAGCCGTCAAGCGCTCGCATCGACGATCGGCACGGCCAAGGCGACCGGTATCTACACCGGCGTTGCCGCGACCATCAGTGCGTTGCTCGCGGTCGGTGTTGCGGGCTTCGCGGGATACTTCGCGTTGCAGGGCCGGATCACGGTCGGTGAACTGATCACCGTGGTGGGGCTTGCGCAGTTCATCATCGAACCGCTCGGATTGCTTGCGTCCATTCCCGGATACTTCGCGGTGGCGCGAGCGTCGTCGGATCGACTGGCACTGGTCTTGGACGCGGAGCCACTGCGTGGCGCGGGTTCGCAGACCGAACTCGAAGGCACCGACCTGACTCTCGACAGAGTCGAGTACAAGTCACTCAAGGGCATCGACCTGCATCTGCCTGCCGGAGAACTGCTGGGCGTCGTGGCTTACCAGCCGCAGGACGCCGACGCTCTTGTCGCGGTCCTGTCCGGTCAGCTGGTGCAGGACGCGTATCGCGGAGTGGTGAGGGTTGGCGGAATCAGCCTGTCCGACATGGAATTGCGATTGGCACGTCGGACGGTGTTGGTGGAGCCGCACATCACCGATCTGTTCTCCGGGTCGCTTGCGTCGAACGTCACCGCGGGCGCCGGTGATGCCGCTGCTCTCGACATCCAGAGTGCTCTGGTGGCGTCGGCAGCGGCGGATGTCGTCGACGCACATCCGGACGGTCTCGACCTCGAAGTGACCGATCGGGGCGCCAGTTTGTCGGGAGGCCAGCGGCAACGCGTCGCCCTCGCGCGCGCCCTGGTGGCACAGGCACCCGTGATGGTCCTGCACGATCCGACGACGGCGGTGGACGCGGTGACCGAGGCGTCGATCGCCGAAGGAATCGCACAACTGCGGCACGAGGGTGCCGGTGGCATCCACACGACGGTATTGATCACCAGCAGCCCAGCCTTGCTGGCCGTGACGGATCGAGTGATCGTGTTGAACGACGGAGTGATCGCCTCGATCGGCACACATTCCGAACTCTCTCGCGGCGACGCGAACTACCGAGGAGCGGTGCTGCGGTGACGGCCACGGACATGACAACCAAAATGCCGGCCGGGGAGAACGCCGAGAAGGTGACAGAGCGCGAGTTGTTGCCGATCGCGAGTGGTCGCCAGACCTGGAAGTGGTTGCGGGCGGCGCTGACCGAACACCGGATGCAGAGCCTGCTGGTCCTGATCGTCGCGGCTTCGGCGTCGGCGATGGCCTTGGTGCCGATTTACGTCTTCGGCGTCCTGGTCGACCGGGTCCGGGACAACGCGCCCACGTCGACGATCGTCGGGGTGGTCGTGATCATCGCCGCTGCCGCAATCGTGGGCGGTGTGTTCACCGGTGTGGCTGCCTATCTGATCAAGCGGCTCGGTGAGACGATCCTGGCGGATCTGCGAGAGCGGACCGTGGACCGGGCACTGCGACTGCCGATCCAGACCGTCGAGAAGGTCGGTAAGGGCGATCTGCTCTCGCGTGTCGGCGACGACGTGTCGGTGATCGCCAAGGCCGTGTCCGACGTGGTTCCCGGCATGATCGCGGCGGTTCTGCTCGTGGCTCTGAGCATGGTGACCATGCTCGGACTCGACTGGCGACTCGGTCTGGCCGGAATGGTCGCGCTGCCGATGTACGCGCTGGCGCTCAAGTGGTACCTGCCACGCTCGGCTCCTGTTTACGCAGCCGAGCGGGTAGCGATGGGCGCTCGTTCACAAGCGCTGATCAGCAGTCTCCAGGGTGCGAAGACGGTCCGCGCGTACAGCCTCGAGAAGGAACACCTCGGGCAGATCGATGCGGCGTCGGCAAAAGCGCGCGATCTGGCAGTCGGAGTGTTCGGCCTGTTCACGAGGTTCGCCGGTCGAGGTAACCGCGCCGAATTCGTGGGCCTGTCCATGATTCTCGTCGTCGGATTCCTGCTGGTCCGTGAGGACGTCGTGACAGTCGGCCAGACGACGACTGCTGCCCTGCTGTTCCACCGCCTGTTCAACCCGATCGGCTCGCTGCTCTACACCTTCGACGAAGTGCAGTCGGCCGGCGCCAGCCTCGCGCGACTGGTCGGCGTCGTCGAGATCGAGGAAACGGAGCCTTCGACGGATGCAGGTTCCGTTCCGGCCGACGGTTCGCTGCGTCTGGATGACATTCGGCACAGCTACGACGGTGGTCATGAGGTTCTCCACGGAGTGAGCCTCACACTGCGTGCGGGGGAGCGCGTGGCGCTCGTCGGTTCGACCGGAGCCGGAAAGACGACGCTCGCGGCGATCGCTGCCGGTTCGATCACTCCGACGTCGGGCCGGGTGTCGATCGGCGGTGTCCCGCTTGCCGACCTCGACGACCTACGACGCCACATCGCGATCGTGAGTCAGGAGGTTCATGTCTTTGCCGGACCTCTGATCGAGGATCTGAGATTGGCGGCTCCCGAATCCTCGGACGAGGACGTTGCCGCGGCACTGCGGACGGTCGGCGCGTACGAGTGGGTGGAGGCTCTCGACGAGGGAATGCTGACCGTAGTCGGCGAAGGCGGGCACGAGATGACGGCGGCGCAGGCGCAGCAGTTGGCTTTGGCGAGACTGGTGTTGGCCGATCCCGCCGTCGCCGTACTGGACGAGGCAACAGCGGAGGCGGGCAGCGCCGGAGCGCGGGAACTGGAAGCGACTGCCGACGCCGCTACGGAGGGCCGCACCACTCTGGTTGTCGCACACCGGCTTACGCAGGCTGCGGGCGCCGACCGAGTGATCGTGCTCGAACACGGACAGATCGTAGAAGAAGGCCCGCACCGCGAACTGGTGTCCGCGGGCGGGCGTTACGCACAACTGTGGGTGGCCTGGGAAGGTCGCGACTGAGGGGTTTGTACTGGGTTTTGTACTGAGGGGGTCTGATCCGGCGATCAGGTGAGGTACCCGCCGCCGTGGGGGAAGAACTCGGCGGCGGTGTACTCGCTGCCGTCGTCGAGTCGGACGCGCTCGATCCGCAGTCCCTTGTTCTTGCCCGACCACGCGTCGGGGCCCGCGACGATCACCATGCCGTCGTCTTCCTGGATGAACACTCGGCCGGGGGTTCCGCCGTAGTGCCCGCGTGAGACGGACGCCTTCAGGATGCGGATGCGCTGGCCCTTGAACTCGGCGAAAGCGTTGGGGTACGGATCGGACTGTGCCCGGACGAAACGCTCGATGACCTCGGCGGGCCAGGACCAGTCGACGTGGCTGTCCTGCGGTGCGCGCTTGTGGAAGAACGTGGCCTGCGATCGGTCCTGCGGCGTCCAGTCGGTACGGCCGGACGCGATCAGATCCAGGGCGTCGAGTGTGATGGGGCCGATCATGTCGATCGTGCGGTGGAACAGATCGGTGACGGTGTCGGTCGGGCCGACCGTCGTCGAACGCTGCAGCACGATGTCGCCCGCATCGAGTTCCTCGTCCATCAGGTGCGCCGTGAGCCCGACTTCTTCTTCGCCGTTGATCAGAGCCCAGATGAGCGGGGAGAATCCCGTGTACTTGGGCAGCAGCGAATCGTGGATGTTGAGGGTGCCGTACTTGGGTGCGTCGAAGACCTCCGCAGGCAACCAGGTACGCCAGTTGTTGGCGACGATGATGTCGGGAGCTGCTTCGGCCAGCGCGGCTTTGAAGGCATCGTCAGGCTTGTTCGCCACGTGAACGGGTACACCGTTCTCGGCCGCCAGATCTGCAACCGAGTCCGCCCACATCTGTTCGTAGACGTGTTCGCTCTTCGGGTGTGTGATTGCCAGCACGACCTCGTGATCGGAGTCGATCAAGGCCTGCAGGGTACGGTGGCCCCAGGTTTGGTATCCGAGCGTAGCGACTCTCAACGGGGGTCCTCCTGGACGAGCATGGGCTGGGGTTGCGGTCACACGACCGCCCATCAGCTTAGGCTATCCAACCAAAATTGTTGATCACACGTACGAGGAGGAAGGCTGACATGACGGTCGCCACAATCAACGGAATCCCCATCAATTACCAGGTCAAGGGTGATGGAGATCTGGTGGTGCTCATCATGGGGACCGGCAGCCCCGGCCGCGTCTGGGATCTGCACCAGACCCCGGCGCTGGTGGCCGCCGGCTACCGAGTCTGCACCTTCGACAACCGCGGAATCGCACCGTCCGGCGAGAGCCTCGGCGGCATCACGATGCCCGACATGGTCGCAGACACCGCCGGACTGATCGAGCACCTCGGTGGCGGTCCGGCCCATGTCATCGGCACCTCGATGGGCGCCCGGGTGGCGCAGGAACTGACGCTCGCCAGGCCCGATCTGGTTCGCAAAGCAGTGTTCCTCGCCGGTCACGCCCGGATGGATCATTTCCAGCAGGTCCTGACCGAGGGTGAGCGCCAGTTGTTCGACAGTGGCGTCGCTCTGCCGGCCAAGTACCGTGCCGCAGTGACCGCGGTGATGAACCTCTCGCCGGCCACGCTGGCAGACGATCACTCCGCGCGCGACTGGATGGACATCTTCGAGTTCACCGGCGGCGCAACGTCACCGGGTGTTCGCGCGCAGCTCGGTATGGACCGCGCCTTCGATCGACGGGGTGCGTACAAGTCGATCATGCGCCCGTGCCTGTCCGTCGCTTTCGCCGACGACCGCATGATCCCGCCCTACCTCTCCCGCGAGGTGGCGGACTGCATCGCTACGGCGTCGTACGAAGAGATTCCCGACGCCGGGCACTACGGCTACCTCGAGCGTCCGGAGGCCGTGAACAAGGTGCTGATCGACTTCCTGGCGAAGTAGTTTTCCGCACGCGAGAAAGGGCCTGACCTGCTAACTGCAGGTCAGGCCCTTCTCATGTTTCAGGCCAGTGCCAGGAACAGCTTCTCGAGTTCGGCCTCGGTCATCGGTTCCTGACCTTCCGCGCTGTCACCGCTCAGGCATTCACGCAGCCCGGAAGCGACGATCTTGAACCCTGCTCGGTCCAGCGCCTTGGACACGGCGGCGAGTTGCGTGACGACGTCCTTGCAGTCGCGGCCGTTCTCGATCATCGAGATGACCCCGGCAAGTTGGCCGTGGGCACGACGCAGTCTGTTCAATACGAGCGCAATGCTCTCTTCGTCGCCGGTCATGGTGGCCCCTTCTCGAGTGTTCGTGCTGCGGTCAAGGGTACCCCTGGGGGCATGTCACTGCTTGATTCAGTGTTTGATCCGGCTGCGGTGTCAGATCAGCGAGTCGACGGCCGCGCGCAACTTGACGGCTGCGTCGGCTGCCACGGACTCGAGGCCGGGTTCGCCGGAAACCTGAACCATGAGAGCAGGATTCATCGCTTCGACGAAGAACGAATTCTCGGTAGTCGTATCTTCGCGGACGACGACGTTGCACGGCAGTAGGAGGCCGATCTGACGATCCACCGAAACTGCCCGATGGGCCAACGATGGGTTACAGGCACCCAGGATCAGGTACTTTTCCATGTCCTCGTCCAGCTTCGCCTTGAGTGTTGCTTGCATGTCGATCTCGGTCAGGATGCCGAAGCCCTGCTCGGCGAGAGCGCCACGCGTGCGGGTGACGACGTCGTCGAAGGTTCCGGTGACCTTGGTTGCGATCGCTATCGGTTCTGTGGGTGTTGTCATTGCGCGCTCCTCGTCGTTGGCTGTCACTGTCGCCGGCTTTGATTTCTCTTGTCTCCATCATACCCCTGGGGGTATCAGTAGGACAGTGATGTCGGGTACACGATCAGCCATGCGAGAAGCTGATGTTCGGCAGGACGCGACGCAGCCATGCCGGCGCCCACCAGGCTGCCCGGCCGGTGAGGCGTAGGAGAACGGGCAGCAGCACCAAGCGGACGAGCACTGCGTCCAGGAGCACAGCTACGCCGAGGATGATGCCCATTTCCTTGGGTGGCAAGGGATCTGCGAGCGCAAAAGTGAAGAAGACCGCAACCATCACCGCTGCTGCCGCCGCAATGACCCGACCTGAATGCGCGAGGCCGTCGATGTGTGCGATCGCGGGGTCGCCTGTGCGTTCGTAGTGCTCCTTGGCACTCGAAAGCAGGAACACGGTGTAGTCCATCGCGATCGCAAAGATCATGGCGAAGAAGAAGACCGGACCCCACCCGTTGAGGAAACCCTGGGGGGTGAAGCCGAGTAGGCCTGCTCCGTGACCGTCCTGGAAGATCAGCTTCGCGATTCCGAATGCGGCCCCAGTGGACAGCAGGCTGACCAGCGTGCCGATCAAGGCGATCAAAGGCGCCTGGAGGGCGATCAGCAGCAACAGGAATCCGAGCGTCAGAATCACGACCACGACGATGGGAAGGTAGTCGTCGAGTGCCTGCTGAAGGTCGAGATTTTCGGCCGGAGCGCCGCCGACGAGCGCCGATTCCGGCAGTTGCGACCGAAGGTCGGCAAGGATGGTTTCCATCGCAGGATCTGACGGGTCGACGGTGGGAACTGCTTGCAGCATAACAAGATCGGACCCGTCGGCAGCTTGTTGCGCTGGGGTGACCATGGCCACGCCGTCAACGCTCATGGCAATACGTGAGGTGTCGGCTGCATCGTCGGCGGACGTGACGATCTGCAACATCCCCGGGGCGCCGTCCCCGAATTGCTGCTGCACCAGTTCATAGCCCTGGCGAACCGGGGCGTCCTCGGGAACCACGGCGATGGAGGGCATTGCCACCTTCAGTCCGAAGACCGGAACAACGAGTGCGATCAGGATGAGTAAGGCGCCGAAGCCGAATGGCCACGGGTGCTTGTGCAGCAATGATGCCCAACCTGCGAACATCGGGGAGCGGTGTTGCTGGCGCTTTGCATACGGTAGAGAACCGCCGTTGACCTTCGCGCCGATCCTGCCGAGCACGGCAGGCAACAGGGTGAGTGTTGCGGCGAGAACGAAGATCACAGCGAGCATGATTCCGACAGCCATCGTGCGTACGGCCGGGGCTGGAACGATGAGAACCGCAGACAAACTGACCAGAACTGTGAGGCCGGAAAGGACCACAGCCTTGCCGGCGGTGTCCATGGTTTGAGCCACGGCGGCCCTTGGATCCGGATCGGCTCGCAATGCATCCCGGAACCTGGCGACGAGGAAGAGTGCGTAGTCGATGCCCAGCGCGAGAGCGAACATCATCGCGAAGTTCATGGCCCACACGGAAATCGGCGTGATCTCGTTGAGGATTACAAGCCCGCCCGCCGAAGCGATCAGGCCCGCAAGCGTCAGCAGTAGTGGTAGACCCGCGGCAACCAGGGAGCCGAAGGCCAACACCATGATCGCGAGAGTGACGGGCCACGACATCATTTCGGCTTTGATCATGGCTTCGTGATTGGCCTTGTTGAAATCGCTCCACAACGCCGACGCACCCGTCGGGTACACCTCGATCGTGTCGGTGGACAAGCCCGTGAGCTTCTTGCCGAGTTCGTCTACCGCGCTGACCATCTCGTCGGTACTCGCGTTGGCGCCCGCGACCATGATGCCGGTATGTCCGTCCGGGCTGATGGTCATACCGGGCTGCGGGGCGATCACTTCGCCGAAGCGAGGGTCCGCGGAAAAGATTTCCGTTGCCGCGGCCAGGGTTTGCTGCATCGACGGATCCGTGATGGGTAGAGAATCCGAGTGAACGACCACTTGTACTGCGGCGGAGGAATTTCCACCGAAATGCTGCTCGGCCAACTCGCGAACTTGCACGGATTCGGATCCGTTTGCCTGCCAACCCGCGCCGGCCAGGGAGGTGAAGACGCTGGGTGCTGCGGCGCCGAGTGCGATCAACGCGATCAACCAGACGCCGACGACGAGGCGGGTGTGAGTCGCCATCGATCGACCGAGACGCGCAAGTATGCCGTCGGCTCGGGTGGGTGGGTCCGCGGTGACTGTTCTGGTCGCTGACATCTTCACTCCTGATACGGGTGGGGGTATTCCTGTCCGTCACCTGTATACCCCCAGGGGTATCGATCTGTCACATTCGAGGGTTCTCTATGCTGCTGGGGGCACCGTCCGATCTGAAACGGTGAAACGGTGAAACGGATATGGGAGAGCAATCATGGACGCACGCGACTGGGACGAGCGATACCGAGCGGTGACGGAGCCATGGGGAGTCGACCCGGCGGGAACCGTCGCAACAAGAATTTCCGATCTGAGACCGGGCACCGCGATCGATCTGGCCTGCGGCGACGGCCGTCACGCGCGGTGGATGGCTGGGCAAGGTTGGTCGGTGACTGCGGTCGACTACTCGTCGGTGGCGATCGATCTGGCACGGGCGAGTGACGGGGACAAGGCTGTCGACTGGCAGGTCGGCGACGCGACCGAGTGGCAGCCGGAAGGGCTGGTCGACCTGGTGTTGGTCAGCTTTCTTCACCTCGAGGTCGACCATCTGGCCGCAACCTTGAAGCGCGTCGGGGAGTGGCTGACGCCCGGCGGACGGGTCCTCTATTTGGGGCATTCCATCGAGAACTTCCATCGTGGTGTGGGCGGTCCACCCGAACCGACCATTCTGCCCGGTATTTCCGATCTCGCTCGCGCTGCGGAGGGATCGAGGGTCTATGCCCTCGAACATGTCGTTCGGCCGCAGGACGGTAAGACGGCAATTGACGTTTTGCTCGAATTCGGTCCGTGGGAACAGGTCTGACCAGGGCGGGAGCGCACCTTCACGTTCCTGGGTAGCCTACCCTAAACTTGCGAGGGTGTTCGTCGTTCGATGAGCATGAACGACGATGATCGGATTCTTGATGTCTGACCACTCTCAGGTAGCTCACCCGGCGGTATCGGGCGGTGCCGATCTGGACGCAGCGCTCCCGGCGACGGCCGCTCAGCGTGAGGTGTGGGTTGCTCAGAACGTGGATTCGAGCAGTCCGGTCTACAACATCGGACTTGTCGTCGAGGTCGACGGCACGATCGACATCGAGCGCGCGGCAGCGGCGATCGAGGCCAGCGTCGGACGCGTCGAAGCGCTGTTCGTGCACTTCGAGGTCGATGCCGACAACCAGCTGATCCAGGTGCCGATTCCGGATGCGCGCTGGGACGTGGAAATTCTCGACCTTCGGGCCGAGGCGGATCCCGATTCGACTGCGCAGTCGTGGATGGACACCGACATGGCTCGGGTCTTCGGTCCGGACGATCTGCTGTTCCGCCAGGTGCTTCTGCTGACCGCTGACGACCGAGTCATCTGGTATCAGCGCTATCACCACAGCGTGATCGACGGGTACGGCATCTCGCTCATCGTCGCCGACGTCGCCGAGCGATACGACGATCCGAATCTCGGGACTGCCGCGCCGCAGTGGTCACTCGACGCCGTGGTTGCAGCCGATCTGGATTACCGGAACTCTCCGCGATTCCAGACCGACCGTCAGTACTGGGTCGAACGCGTTGAATCGGGACCGGAAGCGACGCGGATTCTGCATGGGCAGGTGGATGATTCGCTGCCGCCGATCTCGGCGATACTCACGCTCGACGCTGATCGCGCGGCACAGCTCTACCGCTATGCGGCCGACGCCGGGATTCGACGAACTCGCCTGCCCATGGCCGCGCTGATCGCGTACATTGCGCGGACCACCGGAAAGCACGACGTTGTCGTCTCGGTACCGATGGCCGCTCGGGTGGGGCGCGACATGCGTCGCACTCCTTCGATGGCGTCGACGATTTTGCCGCTGAGTATTCGGGTAGAACGCTCGGAAAGCATCGGCCAGTTGGCAACTCGTCTCGACACCGCCCTGGTCTCGATTCTCAAGCACGGGCGGTACCGAGGTGAGGATCTTGCTCGCGACATTCGGGCGATCGATCCCGACCGTCAGGTCTTCGGCCCCGGCATCAACTCGATGATGTTCGAACACACACTCACCTTCGGCGGATGCCCGGTGCGCGTGCGTAATTCGGTAACCGGTCGAGTCAGTGACCTGGATCTGAGTGTGCGCGGTGGTCAGGACGGGGAGCCGATCGAGATCGACGTCCGCGCCCCGGCCGGATTCGACAGGGAGTTGGCCGATCACACCGCGAGAATCGAACAGTTCCTCGATCGATTCGTAGCCGAGCCGCAGCTTCCGATCTCGGCACTCGACCCCATGTCGCTCGCGGAGAGAGAACTCGTGCTCCACGGGTGGAACGACACCGCAGAGCCGCAGCCAATCACGACGGTGCCGGATTTGTTGCGCAGCAGCTTCTCTGCCGATCGGGGCGCTGTCGCCGTGGTCGACGGCGACGTCCGGCTGACCTACGGCGAACTCGAAAGTCGGGTATCACAGCTCGCCGCGCACTTGATCTCTCGCGGTGTCGCGACCGAAACCGTTGTGGCGATCGGGCTTCCGAGATCCGCCGAGATGGTGGTGGGGTTGTTGGCCGTCATGTGTGCCGGTGGTGCCTTCGTTCCGCTGGATCCGTCATGGCCTGCCGAACGCCGCGAATCGGTACTTGCCGACGCGGGCGCCACACTGGTGCTCACCTCGGACGGTGTAGACGACTCCGTTCCGGTCGATCTCTCCGCGTGGGCGTACGAGGACGGGCCCTCGGACCTGTCCGAGACAATGACCTCCGACATTCGTATTCACGGTGCCCAACTCGCATACGTCATCTTCACGTCCGGTTCGACCGGACGTCCGAAGGGCGCCATGATCCGCCACGAGGCAATCTGCGCAAGGTTGCTGTGGCAACGGGAGCGGATTCTCGGGTTCGGGTCCGGCGATGCCTCCTTGTTCAAAGCCCCACTCTCGTTCGACATCTCGATCAACGAGATCCTGCTCCCGCTCGTCTCCGGCGGTCGATTGGTGATCGCGAAGCCCGAGGGGGAACGCGACCCGCAATACCTGCTCGACCTGATCGCCGGAGAATCGGTCACCTTCGTCTACCTGGTCTCGTCCATGCTCGACATACTGCTGGACCTGGCGAACGAGACCGATCAGCTAGATTCGTTGAAGCACGTGTGGTGCGGCGGTGAGGTTCTCACGCCTGAACTCTTCGACCGGTTCCGTGCCCAACTGTCCACGACGCTGTATCACGGCTACGGGCCGGCAGAAGCGACCATCGGTGTCTCCCATGTGATCTACCGAGAGGACGCGGAACGAATCGCGACCTCCATCGGGCGGCCGAACCCCAACACTCGCCTGTACGTGTTGGACGGCGACCTGCAGCCGGTTCCGATCGGCACCGGCGGCGAACTCTACGCCGCGGGCTTCCTGCTGGGACGCGGATACGTCGGCGCGTCGGCACTGACCGCATCTCGTTTTGTCGCGGATCCCTTCGTCTCAGGTGATCTGGCCGGATCCCGGATGTACCGCACCGGTGACTTGGCCCGATGGGCCCCGGACGGCACCCTCGACTTCCTCGGACGCACGGACAATCAGGTGAAGATTCGTGGCATGCGCCTGGAACTCGAGGATGTCGAAGCCGCCGTGATTTCGCACCCCGCAGTGCGTCACGTGGCAGTTCTGGTGCGCCAAGCACCAACCGGTGCAAAGTATCTCGCCGCCTACGTGAGCGCAGCGTCGGGGACGAACCTCGCGATCGACTCACGTGAGCTTCGCGAGTGGGCTGCGAGCAAGCTGCCCGACTACATGGTCCCGACCACCGTCACCGTCCTCGACAAGTTTCCGCTCACGGCAAACGGCAAACTCGACCGTCGCGCGCTACCCGAGCCCGATCTCGCCGAACTGAGTGCACATGTCGCTGCGAGAAACGAAGTCGAACAACAGTTCTGCACGTTGATCGCGTCGGCAGTCGGCCTCGATTCGGTCGGCGTTACCGACGACTTCTTTGCACTGGGCGGCGACAGCATCGTCGCGATCTCACTCGTGACCGCGGCTCGTGCTGCCGGTTTGTCGATCAGTCCTCGCGAGGTGTTCCAACTGCGCACCGCCGAGGCTATGGCGCGTGCCCAGTCCTCCCGAGTGGCTGAGATCGTCGACCACGCGGACCAACCGATCGGCCACGTAGCCACGACGCCGATTGCCGCCAAGGTTCTCGGAGTGTCGGACGCAGTACGAACCTTCCACCAGCGAGCGCTGATTCAGACCCCGTCAGCTTTGACCTCCGAGCACGCCGAGTCGGCGCTCGACGCCCTGGTGGCGCGCCACGATGCACTTCGTGCGACGTTGACGCCCGAAGGAAGACTGCTCGTCCCGGAGACAAACGAAGCGGCTGTGGTCTTCGAGACCCGTGCACTACCGGCACCGCTCGAAGAATGCGGACCGCTGATCGTCGCCGAGACCGAGCGAGCTGTCGGCCGTCTGAATCCAGCCGACGGCACGATGGTCAGCGCTGTTCTGTTCCGCCCTGTGACCGGTCCCGGACGGCTGTTGCTTGTCATCCACCACGCGGTGGTCGACGGCGTCTCGTGGCGCATCATCCTCGAGGACCTCGCGCGCGCCGGCATCGCAGCGATGAATGGCGACGAACCCGCACTCGCTCCGGTCGGCACGTCGGTGCGAAGGTACGCCGAACTCGTCTCGGAGGCGGTCGGAGCCGGGCGACTGGACTCGGAAATCGAGTTCTGGGACTCGGTGACGTCCGCACAACGGGCATCTCTCGGCCGTCGGGCACTCGACCCGGCAGTTGACCTCGCGCGCACCGCTGCGGCGCGGTCGATCACCCTACCTCCAGAACTTGCAGATCAGCTGTTGGGCAGTGTCCCACGGGCGTTCGGAGCCGATGTGAGCGAAGTGCTGGTCACCGCACTTGCCGTGGCGCTGACCCGTTGGAGCGGTGCCGGATCGGTGACGATCGACCTGGAGGGGCACGGACGCGACGAAGACATCGTTCGCGGTGACGGCGATGCGCACGTCGACCTGACTCGTACCGTCGGATGGTTCACCACAGTGTTTCCGGTGGCGCTCGAGATCGGTACAGCCGCTCCCGATCTCGACGCGAGCGGCGAGTTGGCGGGGGTTCTCAAGAGCGTCAAGGAGCAACTTCGACGGGTCCCGAACGCCGGCTTCGGGTACGGAGCATTGCGATACCTCGGCGGCTCGGATCAGTTGCGTAGTTTCGCAGCGCCGGAGGTGGTGCTCAACTATCTGGGACGCACTGCCGCAGCGGAGGGGGACTGGTTCCCGGTGTCGATGGACGGTGCTGCCGATCCGTCCATGCCGATGGGTCACGCGTTGTCTGTCGACGTCGTAGCCGAGGACGCCGCCGGTGGACCACGCCTGCGAGCCACCCTGACCTGGGCGTCGAACATCTTCCTGCGTAGCGACATCGACAAGTTTGCGCGGTTGTGGCTGGACTCGCTCGAGGCCGTGTCCGGGCTCGCAGCCTTCGGCGGAGCCACACCCTCGGACTACCCTCTGGTGGCGCTCGCTCAGGCAGACGTGGACGGGTTACCGAAGGCTGAAGAGATTCTCCCACTCACTCCGCTGCAGGAAGGGATCTACTTCCATTCGGCGTTTGCCGATCCGGGGGCCGATCAGTATGTCGTGCAACAGGTTGTGGAACTGACCGGAGCCGTGGACAGTGCGGCGCTGCACCGCGCGCTGCAATCCGTCGTCGATCGGCATGAGGCGCTGCGCACCGGATTCTCGGTCCTGGGTGACGGCCGGGTCGTGCAGGTGGTGCACCCGAGCGCTGTCGTGGAGATGGCGGTAGTCGAGGTGGCCGGCGCCGATGTCGATGAACTGCTTTCCGCCGACCGCGCGCGCGGGTTCGACCTGGCGCAACCGCCGCTCGTCCGTTACACGCTTGTCCGTGCCTCTTCGGAGAAGTACCTTCTGCTGCAGTCGATTCACCATGCGGTCGCAGACGGATGGTCGGTTCCGGTGATGCTGCGGGAGCTGATGGCGTCGTACAGCGTTGGCGACTCCGGCGCGGTGCTCCCGACTCCGGCGCCGTACCGCAGCTATCTCGAATGGTTGGCCCGCCACGATCACGAGGCCTCGGCAGCGGTGTGGAGAGAAGCGCTGAACTCTCCCGGGCCCGCGGTCGAACTTCCCGCGCCGAGCGCGGGCAGCAGCGGCGTCTGTGCCACCCGAGTCGAGCTGTCCGACAGTGATACTCGCGCACTGGCGATCAACGGACGCTCCCATGGCCTGACGCTGAGTACGCTCGTGCACGGCGCCTGGGGGCTGGTGCTCGGCCGAATGACCGGCCGAACAGACGTGCTGTTCGGATCGACCGTATCGGGACGCGGTGGAGACCTGCCCGGCATCGAGTCCATGGTGGGCTTGTTCATCAACACCGTGCCGGCTCGGTTGCGGTTCGATCCGGCAGAGACAGCCGCGCAAGCGCTTTCCCGTTGGCAGAGGGAACAATCGGAACTACTCGACCATCAATACCTGGGGTTACCCGAACTGCGACGGACCGGCGGACTGGAGCAGGACTTCGAATCACTCGTCGTGTTCGAGAACTATCCACTCGGTGACACGGCAATCGCTGATCCGACGAACTCGGTGCGACTGACGGGAATTCGATTCGACGAGCGACCGGCCTACCCGCTGACCCTGATCGTCGTCCCCGGCGATCGATTGGCGTTGGAGCTCAAGTACGACGCTGCTCAGGTGGACGGCGACGCCGCTGCGTCGCTGGCCGAAACTCTCGCAGTCGTACTCACCGAGCTCTCGCGCGATCTCGATCAGGTCATCGGCCGGATCGCGCTGGCACCCGCACAGCCGGGGAGCGTCGGCACGGCCTTGGATCGGCCGCGCGCAACGCTGACCGAGCTGCTGAAGGATCAAGCCGGGCGTACGCCCGAAGCCACCGCAGTGATCTTCCGTGAAGAGTCGTTGACCTACGCCGAACTTCACTCTCGCGCTGATCGTTTTGCGCATCTGCTGCGCGAACGTGGCGTCGGACGCGAATCGTTGGTAGCGGTTGCCTTGCCTCGCTCTCCTGATCTGATGGTCGCGATACTCGGCATCGGGAAGGCCGGGGGAGCATACGTTCCCCTCGACACCGGCTACCCGGCGGAGCGGCTGACGTACATGCTGGGTGACGCCGATCCTGTGTGCGTCGTGGTGTCGGAAGACTCTTCACTCGATTCGGGTTCGGTTCCGCGGGTGACGGTATCGGAGTCGGCGCAGTTCCCCGCCGATCCGCTGAGTGTCCCAGGATCGCCCGCGGATGCCGCGTACATGATCTACACTTCGGGTTCGACCGGTCGCCCCAAAGGCGTTGTGGTCAACCACGAGGGTGTGGTCAACCGATTGCTCTGGGCACAGCAGATACGTCCGATGGACGTCTCCGACCGGATGCTGCAGAAGACCCCGTCGAGCTTCGACGTCTCCGTTCCCGAATTCTTCTGGCCGTTCCTGGTGGGGGCAACTCTCGTGATGGCCGAGCCGGACGGGCACAAGGACCCTGGCTATCTGGCCGACGTCATCGTCGAACATTCCGTGACCCGAGTGCATTTTGTTCCGTCGATGCTCGACGTGTTTCTCGCGGAGCCGAAAGCAGCACTGTGCTCTTCGCTCGAGATCGTCAACTGCAGCGGCGAGGCACTGCCCGTTCACGTTGCACGCAAGGTCTCCGAGATCCTGCCGAATACTCTGGTGGACAACCTCTACGGCCCCACCGAGGCCGCCGTCGACGTCAGTTGGCAGCCGTCGGTGCAGGAAACTCCGGCAGACGCCGTCAGCGTCCCGATCGGCGCACCTGCCGCCAACACCGGCCTGTTGGTTCTCGATCCCTACCTGCAGAACGTCCCGGCCGGTGCCACCGGTGAGCTCTATCTGGCAGGGCCACAACTGGCGCGTGGTTACCACGGACGTGGGGGATTGACCTCCGAACGATTCGTGGCGAATCCGTACAGCGACGGCGGCTCGCGGATGTACCGGACCGGTGACATCGTGCGGTGGAATGCCGACGGCGTTCTCGAGTACCTCGGCCGTGCCGACGAGCAGGTGAAGGTTCGTGGATTCCGAATCGAACTCGGCGAAATCGAAGCGCAATTGGCGCTGTGCCCCGGAGTCACGGCAAGTGCCGTGATCGTCCGAACCGACGGTCCGAGCAACCGCGCACAGGTGGTCGCCTACCTGGTCGGAGATGCTGATGATGTTGCGGTTCGAGCTCAGTTGTTGTCAGTGCTACCGGAGTTCATGGTGCCAAGTGCCTTCGTGCGGCTCGAGTCGCTGCCGCTGAGCCCGAGTGGCAAGCTCGACCGAAAAGCACTACCTGCACCGGATTTTGCGGCACAGGTGGGCGACTTGACGGGAGTGGTTTCCTCGGGCGTTGCAGACCTCCTCGCCGGGCATTTCGCGACGGTTCTCGGACTGCCCCGTGTCGGGGTGCGCGACGATTTCTTCACTCTCGGCGGCGACAGTATCCTGGCGATCCGCATGGTCAACCTGGCTCGTCGTGATTCGGTAGTGCTGACCCCGCGTCAGATCTTCGAATTGCGCACTCCCGCTGCGATCGCTGCAGCGGTGGGTGATGTCGCCACCTCGGATGCCACCGTCACGGCCGACATCGGCGTGGGTGAGCTGGTTCCGCTGCCGGTGGTTCACCGCTTGTCCGAATGGACGGGTGGTACCGACCGCTTCAACCAGGCAGTTCTGATCCACTCTCCGGCAACATCTCTCGGTTCGATCACCGGCGCATTGCAGGCCGTGCTCGATCACCACGACGGACTTCGCCAAACCTTGATCCGACATGACCGCGGGATGTGGTCGGCGCGGATCGAGGAACCCGGTAGTGTCCGGGCAGCGAACCTGGTCGAACGCGTTGATGCTCGGGGACTGGATGACTCCGAGTTGCGAAGACTCGTCACTGAGCACTCTGAAACTGCGACCAGTCGATTGGATCCGTCTGCAGGGCGGATGGTCTCGGTGGTCTGGTTCGATTGCGGCGCTGAGAGTCTGGGCCGACTCGCGATAGTCGCGCACCACCTGGTCGTGGACGGGGTTTCCTGGGGAACCCTGCTCGAGGATCTCGCGATGGCCTGGGTGGCAGTCGAAGCCGGAGAGCCCGCCGCACTGGATGCCGTCGGAACTTCGCTGCGTACCTTCTCCCGTACGGTGGCCGAACACGCATACAGTGCTCATCGATTCGCCGAACTCGATCACTGGCTGACCGTGACCGCTCCGGGCGCGCAGTTGATCCCCGACGCCGCGGGCGATGCCGTCGTATCCGGAGGCTCGAGGCGCACGGTCACGGTGGACGGAGCAATCTCCGAGGCAGCACTTGGATCGGTTGCGGCAATGGTGGGTGCCGAGGGAACGGATGTTCTGTTGGCAGCGCTGACGATGTCCGTCGATCGCTGGCGCCGCTCCACCGGCCGCAGTGAGCACGAATTGCTGGTCGATCTCGAACGGCACGGCCGGGAGGAGTTGGTGGCGGGCATCGATCTGTCGCGAACAGTCGGCTGGTTCACCACGATTGCCCCGATGCGACTGCACGGCGGAATCGACCCGGTGGACACGCTACGCGAGGTGAAGGAGAGCCTGCGGGCGGCTCCGGACGGCGGTATCGGCTACGGGATGCTGCGATACGTGAATGCCCGCACGGCATCGACATTGGCGGGGCGCTCCGAATCTCAGATCCTGTTCAACTATCTCGGACGTACGACGACAGCTGGATCGACAGCATGGTCCTTGGCAGCGGAATCCGAAGCCTTGTCCACCGATCCCGACGCAGACATGGGAGGCCCGTACCGACTGATCGTGAATGTCGTCAGCGTGGATTCGGGGCTCCGCGCCGAGTTTGCCTGGGCAAGTGAAGATTTGTCCGAGGAGGACGCGCAGTCACTCTCCGACGGCTGGGTTTCGGCCCTCGGCGATCTGGCGGCTGCAGCCGCGCGTCACGCCGGGCCTCCCATTCTGACCCCGTCCGATGTGACGTTGCTCGACCTGAGTCAGACCGAGATCGACGCGATAACCGATGCGAGTCCGGCAGGTGTCAAAAGCATCCTCCCACTCTCACCGTTGCAGGAAGGCCTGTACTTCCAAGCCGGCTACGCGGGCAGCAGCGACAGCAGCAGTGGTGGGGACATCTACACGGCACAGTTCTCGATGGACTTCGGGCACACCCTCGATGTCGACAGGTTGGCTGCGGCCGCCCGGACACTTCAACGACGAAATCCCACGTTGCGAGCGGGTTTCGTGAGCGAAGGGCTGAACGAGCCGGTGCAGTTCTTCAGCGCTGGACTCGATGTTCCGGTCGTCGTCCACGATCTCCGTGAACTCGACGACTCGGTTGCTCGTGAGCGTGCCGAGGCCGTCGCCGCCCAAGACCGAGTGACGCCATTCGACCTGACCGCGCCGCCGCTGTGGCGTATGAGTGTGCTGCATCTGCCTGGCGGCCAGGATCGTCTGGTGATCAACAGGCAGTTCCTGCTGTGGGACGGCTGGTCCAACGGCCTTGTCGTCAGTCAGCTTCTGGCGCTTTACGATACCGGCGGCGACGACAGCGCATTCGGCGAACCCGAGGGGTCGTTCGAGACATACCTCGCCTGGTTGGCCGATCGCGACGGTGCAGCCGCCGACGAGGGGTGGCGCGGAGCGCTCGCAGGACTCGAGGAGCCGACGCTTGTTGCCGAGCCGATGCCCGGTGTCGAAGTTCAGCTTCCGGATCGCCGCGATGCGGTTCTGTCGGAAACGCTTTCGCGTGCCTTGCGTGAGCGCGCTGCCGCGTCCGGCGTCACGTTCAACACGGTACTGAATGCAGCGCTGGCCCTCGTGCTGGCGTCGGCCACCGGTCGACAGGACGTCGTCTTCGGCTCCACGGTTGCCGGACGGCCGCCGGAGGTACCGGGAATCGACACCGTGGTGGGCATGTTCCTCAACACCGTTCCCGTTCGGCTGCAACTGGATCCGAACGAGAGCGTCGAGGAACTTCTTCGTCGGACACAGGCGGATCGACTTTCGCTGATGCCCTTCGACTACCTCGGTTTGGCATCGATCCAGCGTGTTTCCGAGCATCGTCAACTCTTCGACGTGCTGATGGTCTTGCAGAACTTCGTGGACGAGAAGCAAGTCCACGCGCTCAACGCCGCTCACGACGTGAGTGGAAGCGACAGTATCGATCACACGCACTATCCGCTGACCGTCGTGGTCACACCGGGTGCCACCGTCAACGTCAAGTTCGAGTTCCATCCGAATCTGGTGACCGCGCGCCGGGCCGAGGACCTACTGCGTCACTTCGTCGACCTGCTGCAGAGTTGGTCGCAGGACATGACGGGATCGGTTGTTGCGTCTCCGGTTCCCGCAGTAGCGCAGCAGACGCAGATCCGGGAGTTGCCGGAGCGCACCATTGCCGACCTGTTCGAAGAAGTCGCGTCGGCGCAACCGAACGACACGGCACTCGTGTTCGGGAAGCGCCGGATGACCTACGCCGATCTCGACGGCGAGATCAACCGGATGGCGCGGTTGCTGATCAATTACGGCGCCGGCCCGGAAAAGATTGTCGCTCTTGGCCTACCACGTTCGGTGGACATGGTCGTCGCGCTCTTCGCGGTATTGCGCACGGGTGCTGCCTACCTACCCCTCGAACTCGACCATCCGGCCGAACGGTTGGCCGTGATGATCGACGACGCGGATCCTGTCGTGTTGCTGACAACCGTTTCGGCCTCACCGAGGTTCGAAGGTGCGGACGTCCGCACTATCGTGATCGACGAACCTGATACAGCAGCAAGGAGACTGACGATCTCGGCGCGGGCACTCTCCGCGTCGGAACTCGGAGCATTCGCCCCGGGGGCACCGCATCGACTCGACCACCCCGCGTACGTCATCTACACCTCCGGTTCGACCGGCAAGCCCAAGGGCGTGGTCACCGGTTACCGCGGCTTGACGAACATGCAGTTCAACCACCGCGAGGCGATTTTCGAACCCGTGATCGCCGCGGCGGGCCGGCGCCTGCGGATCGCGCACACCGTGTCCTTCGCCTTCGACATGTCGTGGGAGGAACTTCTGTGGCTCGTGGAAGGCCACGAGGTGCACATTTGCGACGAGGATCTGCGTCGTGATGCCGAGGCACTCGTTGCATACTGCGACGCACTGGACATCGACGTCGTCAACGTGACACCGACCTACGCGACGCACCTGATCGACAGCGGGCTTCTCGACGACGGTGTGGGACACCACCGCCCGCCGTTGGTCCTGCTCGGCGGTGAAGCCGTTCCGGATTCGGTGTGGAACAGGCTGCGCGACACCGAGGGAACCGTGGGCTACAACCTCTACGGTCCGACGGAATACACGATCAACACGCTCGGTGGCGGAACGTTCGACAGTGACACCCCGACCGTCGGCAAACCGATCTGGAACACCGCCGCGCATATTCTCGACGGCTGGCTGCGTCCGGTCCCCGATGGAGTTGCCGGCGAACTGTACATTGCCGGAGCCGGTTTGGCTCGCGGCTACCTCGGACGCTTCGCGCTCACGTCCGAGCGCTTCGTCGCAGATCCGGCTGGGACCGGAGGACGTATGTACCGCACCGGGGATCTCGTGCGGCGACGCGGTGACGGCAACCTGGACTTCCTCGGCCGCACCGACGATCAGGTGAAGATCAGAGGTCACCGCATCGAGCCGAGCGAAATCGTCTCCGTTCTCGAATCCGACGAACATGTGCGGCAAGCGGCAGTGGTGGTCGACATCGGGGCAGGTGGAGTCAAGAGGCTCGTCGGCTACGTGACACCCGTGCGACTCGGCGCCGGGCACGACTACCGCGCGCAGGCGCGAGTTCTCCTACCCGACTACATGGTTCCGGCCGTGGTGATCGAGGTGGAGACACTACCGATGACCGTCAACGGCAAGCTCGACGTCAAGGCACTGCCCACCGCTGATTCGGTGCTGGGGGAGCGGAGTGGGGAGTCGATCGCACCGCGTAACCACACGGAAGAGGTCCTCTGCGACCTCTTCTCCGACGTACTCGATGTGGGCGATATCGGGGTCGACGACAACTTCTTCGACCTCGGTGGGCACTCGCTTCTGGCCACCAAGCTGATCAGTCGAGCTCGGATCGCCATTCCGAACAGTCTGACCATGCGTGATCTCTTCGAAGCGCCGACGGTGGCGGAACTCGCGGAACGTATTGTGGCCGAGCAGGGATCGACGCGACCGGTGCTGGTAGCGAAGCCGCGGCCGGACCACCTTCCTCTTTCTGCCGCTCAACAGCGATTGTGGCTGATCGGACAGATGGAGGAGAACTCCGCGGCCTACAATTTCCCGATCGTGCTCCGTTTGGACGGCGCACTGGACGCGGACGTCTTCGCCGCGGCGCTCGGCGACGTCGTGGAACGACACGAATCCCTGCGTACGGTGTTCCGGTTGGTGGACGGATCGCCGGAGCAGATAATTCTCGAATCGGCGACGATTCCGGTCGAGACAGTTCATCGAGACGAATCCGGTGTCGCCGGTGAAATTGCCGTGGCAGTGGGTCGTCCGTTCGACCTGTCTGACGAGATTCCGATCCGCGCACGTCTGATCCGGGTGGACGGTGCCGAGGTGGACGGTGCCGTAGTGGTCGTGATCGTCCTGCATCACATCACGACGGACGAATGGTCCGATCGGCCATTCCTGCGCGATCTGATGTCTGCATACTCCTCTCGGATCCAGGGCGAAGATCCAATTTTCGAACCGCTTCCGGTTCAGTACGCGGATTACACTCTGTGGCAACGGGAATTGTTGGGCAGCCCCGACGATCCGTCGAGCATCCTGAGCACGCAGTTGGACTTCTGGGCGAAGAGTTTGGACGGAGCCCCCGAAGAACTGCTGCTTCCCGCCGACCGGAGTCGACCGGCCAGACCGAGTTTCTCCGGTGGTGCAGTGGTGACACGGTTGGGCGTGGAGACAACTGCTGCACTGCGAGATCTGGCGCGCGAGAGCCAGAGTTCGATGTTCATGGTTCTGCACGCGGCGTCGGCGGCGTTGCTGACTGCGCTCGGAGCGGGTGAGGACCTTCCCCTCGGCGCTCCCGTCGCCGGACGTAGTGAGCAGGGACTCGACGAACTGGTCGGCTTCTTCGTCAATACGATTGTGCTGCGCACGGATACGTCGGGTAACCCGACGTTCCGGGAGTTGGTGGATCGCGTTCGCGAGGGAGATCTCGAGGCCTTCGCCAACGCCGACGTTCCCTTCGAAACGGTGGTGGAGCGCCTCAATCCGTCGCGTACTTTGGCACGTAATCCGCTGTTCCAGGTCATGGTCGGCTATCACAGCCGCGAGGAGACGGGCGGCGATTCGTTCGAACTCGAGGAGTACACGGCCAAGTTCGATCTGGTGTTCAACTTCACCGAGTACCTCGGCGACGAAGGCTGCATCGACGTCCGGCTCGAGTACGGCAGCGACCTCTTCGATCGCGAAACGGCACAGCGAATTTCGAACCGATTGGAATCGGTGGTCGCGGCAGTCGTGGAATCGGCCGACATCGAGATCGGCGACATCGACATCTTCTTGCCAGGCGAACTCGAGCAAGTTGTCACCTCGTTCAACGACACCGCCGTCGACGTGCCGGAAGAGACGTTCTACGACGCTTTCGCGCGTGGAGTCGTTGCTACGCCCGAGGCGATTGCGGTGCGCGACGAGGCGGGGCAGGCCACGTACCGCGAACTCTCCGAGCAGTGTGATCGGATCGCCGGCGTGCTGTATCGCCGCGGAGTGTCGGTCGAAGACGTGGTGGGGCTTGCCGTCCCGCGCTCGGTGGAAATGGTCGCGTCGGTCCTCGCCGTGCTCAAGCTGGGGGCCGCGTATCTACCCCTGGATTTGAGTCACCCGAGCGAGCGCATCACATACATGCTCACCGATTCCCGCGCCTCGGTACTTCTGTCCACTGCGGAGGAAAGCTCGCGGATCGAGGATGTGGTCGGCGTCGAGCGAATTCTCCTGGACGATCCGCTGATCCGTGCGGAACTGGACGAGGCAGTGATCGTCGAAACTCCCCGGCCACCAGTTGGCGTCAGCCACGCTGCCTATGTCATCTACACCTCGGGATCGACTGGAAAGCCGAAGGGAGCCGTCCTCTCCCATGACGGTATTCCGAGTCTTGTTGCCACAGCTGAGGTTCGGATGCGACTGGTACCGGGTTCGGTGGTGATGCAGTTCGCTTCGGTCGGCTTCGACGTCGCGGTATTCGAGCTGGCGATGGCACTGTGCACGAGCAGCACCCTGGTGATCGTGCCGCAGAATGCACGAGTTGCCGGTCCGGCGCTGACCGATTTCATGACGAGCAATCGTGTCACCCACGCGATCATCCCTCCCTCGTTGCTGGCCGCTCTGCCGGCAGGATGTGAAGTGCCGCAGGGCTGCACCGTGTTGGTCGGAACCGAGACGGTGCCACCGGAGCTGATCGGGCGATGGGCGGAGCGGCTGAATTTGCTTGCCGCGTACGGACTCACCGAAGCCACGGTGAACAACACACTGTGGCAGGCGGAACCCGGTTGGAACGGTCCCGTGCCCATCGGAATCCCTGACCCCAACGAACAGGCGTACGTGCTCGACGATCGACTCCGTCCGGTTCCGCCGGGAGTATCCGGCGAGCTGTACATCGCGGGACGCGGCCTGGCGAGAGGCTATCTGGGCCGATTCGATCTGACGGCACAGAGATTCATCGCCGATCCCTTCACCGCGGGCGATCGCATGTATCGCACCGGGGACCGCGCGCGGTGGCGCACTGACGGGAACATCGACTTCCTCGGCCGCGTCGACGATCAGGTCAAGATCCGCGGTTTCCGAATCGAGTTGGGCGAAATCATCGGAGCTCTCAGTGCCCATCCTTCGGTGAAGCAGGCAACGGTCGTCGCGGATCGGCAGGGCGAAATCACGCGCCTGGTCGGTTACGTGTCACCGGAACCCGGTGTCGTCGTCGACACGACGGCAGTGCGGAACCTCGCGGCAGTGTCGTTGCCCGACTACATGGTTCCGACCATGGTTGTCGCCCTTGACGGTCCGCTGCCGTTGACGCCCAACGGAAAGCTCGACCGCAAGTCGTTGCCCACTCCGGACTGGTCGGAGCTGGCGGGTGATGTTGCTCCTCGCACGGCAGTGGAGTCCACGGTTGCGGCTGCATTCGCGGAAATCCTGCAACTCCCGAGTGTCGGAGTCCACGACAGTTTCTTCGAACTCGGCGGCCATTCGATGGCTTCGATGAAACTGGTCGGTCGCATTCGGGAAGCGTTCGGCGTGGACGTCAGTATTCGAGACGTATTCGACGCGCCGAGTGTTGCGGAGTTGGCGGCCGTCGTCGCGCGTTCGGAAGGTGGGCGTCCGATCCTGGCGCCGGCGGTGAAACGTCCCGAGACGATGGGTCTGTCTGCGCCGCAACGTCGTCAGTGGGAGTTGTTCCGCGCGTCCGGCGCGCAACCGCAAGCAAGCCACGCTCTGGCGCTGACCCTGAAATCGAAGATCGATCCGGAGATTCTCGGGCACGCCTTGGACGATGTGACTTCGCGGCACGAACCCCTGCGGACCACCTTCGTCGAGGTCGACGGCATCGTCGTGGCAAGAGAATCGGTGCGTCCGACTGTCGATGTGGTCGATGTCGGCGCCGGCGATGTGGGTCGAGTGGTGTTCGAACTGGCTCAACTTCCGATGGATCTGCGTGAGCAATCACCGTTGCGGGTTCATCTGGTGCTCGGTGAAGACGGCTCTAGGACACTGCTTCTCGTCATGCACTACATCGCCGTCGACGAGTGGTCAGTAGTGCCGCTGTTGGGAGATCTGGTCTCTGCTTATGCAGCCCGGTCGCAGGGAGATCAACCGGTTTGGGACGAGCTTGCATTGACGTACGCCGATTACACCGTGTGGTCGGAGGAGCTGTTGGGAGACCCCCGAGACGTCGACAGCCGTGCGTCGAAGCAACTTGCATATTGGCGGGATGCGCTCGACGGAATACCGACCAGTGTGAATCTTCCGTTGCCGGAAGGTGACTCGGAGCCTCGAGGTGACGTGATCGCCGTCGACATCGACGCGGGTCTGCACGCCGGAATCGACGCCCTGGCTGCGCGCACCGGCACGAGTATGTTCATGGTCCTGCAGGCCGCACTGGCCAGCGTTCTCACGAAGGCCGGCGCGGGTACTGATCTTCCCATCGGTTCATTGGTTGCGGGCAGGTCGGATCCCCGTCTCGAACCGATGATCGGGTCCTTCTTCAATGTTGTTCTCCTGCGCACGGATACGTCCGGTAGTCCGACGTTTGCAGAATTGCTGGGCCGAGTGAGGGAAAGAAATCTGGAGGCGCTGAACAATCAGGATGTCTCATATGTGTATGTCGAGCAGGCGCTGGGTAATCCGGCGTCCATGAGACCTCAGGTGATGGTGATCCATCACCAGCAGGCGGATTTGGACGGGCTCGGCGACTTCGGTTCTCTCGTACCGATTCCGGTGGGAGTGCCCCATGCGGATGTGACGTTGAGTTTTTACGAGCCGGTGGGCGATGGGCCTGTCTTTGCAACTCTCGGGTTCCGTGCCGACCGCGTCGATGCGGGTGCAGTCCGCGTATGGGCAGGTCAGTTGGTCGACGTGATCGAGGCTGCAGTCGCCGCCGAAGGGGATGACGCGAGCGAGGGGGCGAAACTATGACATACGTCGCATCGCTCCGTGGGGTCGACCGCTATACGGGGGCTCACAGTGTTGATACCCTCACCTCATTAAGGGTAGCCTTTGCTACTTACTTCGGGACATCGATTGGCGGCCGTACCAGGTCGTTCCGTCGGGGATGGACTACCTGTAATGAGTGAATCACCAAGAGACTCCAGCGCCGAACCTGCCATTGTCGACATCGTCGGCGTCGGGTTCGGTCCGGCCAACCTCGCGTTGGCCATTGCTGTCGAAGAACACAATGCAAATTGTGCGGCCGTTGATCGGGTGAACGCGCGGTTCTTCGAAAAGCAGTCTCAGTTCGCGTGGCATCCCGGGATGCTGCTCGACGGTGCCACCATGCAGATCGCGTTTCCGAAGGACCTGGTGACGTTCCGGAATCCACAGAGCGGATACAGCTTCTTCTCGTATCTGTTCGAGCAGGGTCGACTGGTCGACTTCGTCAACCACCAGACCTTCTTCCCCACGCGCCACGAATTCAACGACTACCTGTGCTGGGCAGCTCGACGAGTCGACGCGGACGTGCAGTTCGGTACAACCGTCGACGGGGTCGAGGGCATCAAGAACTCCGACGGCGTTGTCGATCGCTTTGCGGTTCGCACCGCCGACGGTGAAACGGTGATCGCGCGCAACATCGTTGTCGGAGCCGGACTGAAAGAGCGGATCCCGGAGTGGGCGACGCCTTCGTCGCGGTGCTTCCACAATCACCAGTTCCTCTTCCATCTCGAAGCAATGCCGGAGCCCGTACACAACCGGTTCGTCGTTCTCGGCGCCGGCCAGAGTGCCGCGGAGATCGTGGACTACCTGCACGCGAACTACCCGAACGCCGAAGTTCACAGTGTTTTTGCCCGTTACGGCTACAGCCCGGCAGACGACAGCCCGTACGCGAACCGCATCTTCGATCCCGAAGCCGTCGATCAGCTGCACGGTGCAGACGCCGCGGAACGACGCCGACTGCTCGATCTGCACCGCAGTACCAATTACTCGGTCGTCGACATCGAACTGATCAACAAGCTGTATGCCACCGAATATCAGGAGATGGTTCGTGGGCCGCGGCGACTGTTCATGCGTCGGGCCTCGGAGATCACGAGTGCCGTGGAGACCGAATCCGGCATCGAACTGGCTGTCCGTAGCAATCTCGACGGCTTGACCGACACGCTGGCGTGCGACGCACTCATTCTGGCCACGGGTTTCACCCCGGCACCTCTGGACGATTTGTTGGGTGAACTCGTGCCGGATTCGTCCGTTCCGCGTAACGTCAGTCGGGATTATCGACTGGCTGTAACGGAGGACGTGACAGGCGGTATCTATCTGCAGGGTGGGACAGAACAGACTCACGGATTGACGTCGTCGCTGCTGTCGAACGTGGCAGTGCGGGCGGGGGAGATTCTGGCGTCGGTGCTGAGCCACCAGAACCGAACTGGTGCGCTTGCTAGTCTGGGCGCACAAGACACGTACGTAACGAGTGAGGCGAGATGAGCACTAACCCTTTCGATGACGAAGACGGCCGCTTCTACGTGCTGGTGAACGACGAGGACCAGCACTCGCTGTGGCCCACGTTTTCCGAGGTCCCCGCCGGCTGGCGAGTGGTGTTCGGTGAAGACAGCCGCAAGGCGTGCCTCGAATACGTCGAGGCCAACTGGACCGACATGCGTCCGAAGAGCCTGCGTGAGGCCATGGAAGCCGATCAGGCTGCCGGTGGAAAGCACGCAGTCGAGAGCTGATTCTCTCACCGCTCGGAACCCCCGAGTGAACAGAAAAGAGCTGGGCACCGTCAGGTGCCCAGCTCTTTCTGCTTGAACGACGCCTACTTCTCGGTGACGGGAACTCGACGCCTGCGCTTGCGGACCATCGGGCGACGTAGCGAGTCCACGCGCATCAGAATCCGTGGACGACGCAGCGTGCGCGCTCCCCATTCGCCGAGCGTGACGCCCGCGGCCAGGGCGCAGCCGATGCCGAAGGCCGACAGCAAGGCAGTCAATCCGATCAGTACCTGGTCGTTGAGCAGCGCGTACAGGCCTCGGTACAGCGACAGACCGGGGAGCAGCGGAGTGATGCCTGCGACCGCGACAACCAGCGGAGGCGTCAGTGCGCGGCGAGCCATCAGACCACCGGCAAGACCGACCACGGTTGCGGCGATTGCGGCGGCGATCACGGGACCGACGTCGAGTGTCTGCACGAAGATCGACACACCACTGCCTGCCGCACCGCCCAGGAACGCCGCGGTGAGTGCACGCCGCTCGGCGTAGCAGGCGAGCGCGTAGAACACCGACGCACACGCACCGGAGAGCATGAGGATCGGCAACTGCGTGATGGTGGAGACTTCCACATTGATCGGTGGAAGCGTCGAACCCAACATCCCGGTCATTCGCAACGAGATTGCGACGCCCGCGATGATGCCGCCCGTCATCATCACCACTTCGAAGAATCGCGCGACAGCTGTAATGGGTGCACCCATGATCGCGTCCTGGACCGAGCCCACCAACGACAGCCCGGACAGTAGAACGACCACTCCGGCCGCGATGACCAACGACGGCCGGATACTGATCCCCAGCTGGTCCTGAAATGTATAGAGCGTGGCGGCAGGCGCAGCCGCGATGAGACCACCGACAACCTGCTGGAAGAAGAACGGCAACCCGAACCGGTTCAGTACGCGGTTGACTCGATCGATGACCATCGTCGTCAGAAACGCGACTGTGGCAACGAGGAACCCACCCCCGAGCAGGACGGAGACCGAAGCCGCCATCGCAGCCCAGGCCATGGTCGCGGTCCATCGGTTGTACGGGTGCGGCGCCGTCGTGATGGCTGTGAGCGCGTCGTGCGCTTGGTCCGGTGTGATCGCCTCACGGCGGATACGACGTGTCAGACGGTCGACGGCCGCCAGCCGCGTGAAGTCCATCGAGCGGTAGTGGACGATGCGCATCGTGCTCGCCGGCGGTCGCGTCGGGCCGCGATAGGCAGAGAGCACAATCGAGTTGTAAGTGACGTCGACGTCACACTGGGCAAGGCCGTACGTGGCGGCGATGAACTGCACCTGCTCAGCGGTGTCCATGGCCGCGGTTCCGGATGCGAGGAGGACTTCGCCCACCCGAACCGCGAGGTCCAGGACCTCTGCGACGACGGCGTCGTCTGTCAGGTCGATCGGTTGAAGCGGTGCGGGAGCCGACGTGACCGTGTCGACGGTGGCTTGCCGGTTTCCCGTCAGGCGTGTGAGTACTTCGGTGAATTTCGCCATCAGGGGGCGGAGTGGGAGTTGCGCATGGGGCCCACGCTATCTAACGTGACCCGCGCGCGGCCACCGTGACGGCTTGGATATGATGGCTCCGCAAAGTCAGTCGCGGCAACGCGTCGGTCTTCGCCTCCTTAGCTCAGTGGTAGAGCACTCGCCTTGTAAGCGAAAGGTCGTCGGTTCAATCCCGACAGGAGGCTCCGAAAGAGGAGGCACTCACCAATGTGGTGGGTGCCTCTGTATTTGCTGAGGTGCCGATAGGCGCCCGGTTCAGTTGGTCTCGGGCTTGTTCGTAGCCTGGCGCGGGTCGATCGCGCCGTCGATGTACTGCTGGGCGATCAGTCGCAGTTTGACGTTGCTGCGCTGCGAGTCCTGGATGAGAATGCGGAAGGCTCGGTCGGCGTCGACGTGGTGGGTGCCCATGATGATGCCCTTGGCCTGTTCGATGACGCCTCGCGATTCGAGTGCTCGCTCGAGGTCCATTGCGTGCTTTCTGGCGATGTCGAGGCGCTGCGAGCTGTGCAGCGCGTAGGCCGAGGTCACGGCGAACAGTTGGAGCAATGCCACGTCGGCGCCGGTGAAACCTCGGAGGTCGTGGCTGTAGAGATTGAGGGTTCCGAGCGGGCGTTCCCGGCCAGGCAGTGGCATGGACAAGAAGCTGACAGCGCCGACTGCCTTTGCCGCGCTTGCGAATTGAGGCCACCGGCTGTGGGCTTCGCTGGCATGTGCGCGGACAACGGTTCCCGTGCGTGACGACGTCACACTCGGTCCGTAGTCCAGTCGGAATTGGATCGAGTCGACGGTGCGAACAAGTTGGTGGGTGGCGGCGACGGTTCGGAATGTCGTGTCCGAACCGCCGATGGTAATTCCGGCCATGTCGGCGTCGGCGATGAGATCGACGGCATGCCTGCAGACTTGTTCGAGAAATTGCTCGGCCTGGGCATGTGGATCGAGGTGCGCGTACAGCGATTGCAGGGCGTCCGAGGCGGCGTCCAGGCTGTCCTGCGACGCGGAATTTCGGCCCCCGGTAGGGCCGCGGTGTCCTCTGGCGATGCGCGGCGCCGTCATTGTCTCAACCACCCTTCCCCATCACGTCGCAGGCATGTCCGATTCGTCTCATTGTTGCACCGGACTAACTGTTGTGCACTCTGTTTCGGTGGACAAGTGTCTGATGGGGCGGACGGTTATGTGAAGTGGACTGCGTATGCCCAATCGTGATGTTTGATTCGGCCGTTAGCGGGTAGTGCGCCGATCTTGGAATTATGTTGTCCTGCAACAGTTAACGTGGAAACTGCGACCGGGGTACAAGTTTTCTCCGCAATGGCGCGCAGGTCACGAACTTGGCCTATTGTCAGCGCCAGCGCACAATCTTGTACGCGTAACCCGTAGACAGTGAAGGGGATACGACGATGAACGGACTGATCGCGGCTCTGAACAGTGGAATGACCGTTGGCTTGGCCAACACGATCCTGACTTTCGGCGGAATCATCATCAACCTCAACATCGTGATCAACAACTGACCGCGTAATCGGGGAGTAACCGTTTGTTATGCCGATTCGATCGGAAGGTCAGGCCCTGGGCGGTCGCTCTTGCTCTTGAGCCACCGATTGGGAAGTTTGCCGGCAAGTTCTCCGAGTGGACCGACTGCAGCGCTGAGGATTCCGACGGTTTCCTGAAGGACCTCGATGCTCGCGCTCATCCGCTCGAGGTTGGGGGCGAGGGAAGTCAAGGTGTCGGACAGTGCAACGATCTGGTCAAGCGGGCCGCCTTCGGCGATGAGCCGTTCGAAGGCGCCGTTCTCTGCCAGGAGTGTTTCGAGGATGCCGTTCTCGGCCAGTGCGCGATCGATGACACCGTCCTTGGCAGTCAGGCGTTCGACGGCACCGTCTTGCGCTGTCAGGCGTTCCAGCGGACCGTCCTCCGCCATCATTCGGTCGAGGAGACCGTCCGGCGCGAGCAAGCGTTCCAATGCGCCGTTCTCGGCGAGCACTCTATCCAGCGGTCCGCCGGGGGCAAGAAGTCTTTCGAGTGGTCCGCCGGGAGCGAGTAGTCGTTCGAGAGTGCCGTCGGGTGCAGTCAGTTTGTCGACCGGGCCGCCGGGAGAGAGAAGTCGATCGAGTGGCCCACCGGGGGCCAAGGCCTGCCCGATGGGCCGATCGTCAGCGGTGAGCGATGACAACTGCTGGATCATCTGCATGGGTCCGCGGGGGCTTGCCAAGCCGGCAGCACCCGCCGTCACGGCGCCGGTATTACCGACGGCGATACGAACTGTCGTGACCGTCAGCTCGGCGATTCCCAAACTGATCTCTGCGGCTGCAATGCCCGCGCGTAGGGGAAGCGTGAGCATCTCCAGCAGTTTCATGCGTTAACTGTAACCGGTAACACACAAACACTCACCAGGATCGCCGGTCAGTGAAGGACCTTCAGACCGACGACACAGCCGACGATGCCCAGGATCAGCAGTATCTTGACGATCGACGTGGACTCCGCGCCGGTGATCATCGCATATCCCACGGTCAGGGCGGCGCCGATGCCGACCCAGATCGCGTAGGAAGTCCCGATGGGAAGGGTACGCATTGCAAACGCGAGGCCGGCCATACTGACGATCAGGCCGAGGACGAAGACGATGGTGGGCGACATCTTGCTGAATCCGTCGGACTTACCGAGTGCGGTAGCCCAGACAGCTTCGAAAAGTCCGGAAATGACGAGCACGATCCATGCCATGGTGAACAGCTCCCAAGGCACCGTCTTTTCGCTGGCCGGGTACGGTGCGCTCGTCCGGATGTCGTCGTTGACCACCCAACCATAGCAACAGAATTCTGCGTTCCGACCCGATCAGCTGGCGATTTAGGTCACCACCGCCGTTCGAACTCTCTTCAGATGGATGGTCGACACGGCCACCACGATCGTCGCCGTCGCAGCGAGAACAGTCAGAGGAATCGGCGTGTTCACGGCGGCCGGTCCGTGTTCGACGAGCACACCGGTAGACCACCCGAATTCCCGCGAGCCCGGGTCCAAGAAGGTCGGTGAAACCGAGAACAACGTGAAAGCGACGGGCAGCATCGCCCCGCTCGAGACTGCTCCGACGGCAACAGGCATGCATGACGTGACGGCCAGTCCCAGCGCAAGCGGGAGGATGAGGACGTAGGCAACCGTGGTCGGGGCGGCATCCAGCAATCCCGAGAGTGCAGTCACGGCAAGGAGTCCCAGCCCGAGTTGCGGCATCGGTCTTCTCCAGCCGACGACGACGCCCAACGCCAGGGCAGCAGCTCCCGCGGGCATCGCCCAGGTCCAGTCGGATGGAAAGGAAATCGAGCTGACCGAAACCGCGCTGACTGCCAGTCCGACGAGTACGAAACGACCGTCGTGTGGCGGCAACCGCCAAGCCAGTGCGACGGTAACGGCAACCGCCGATACCACCGCGATCACCCATGACCCAGGTGATGTCGTCGAGCCCAACCACACATAGAGAGCCGTGAATACCAGGGGCAGAACAACTCCCAGCTTCACCAGGCGTGCGTCGATGTCGCCCGGCTCCTGATTCGGTCGTGCGAGTGCGGCGACTCCACCCACGAGAAGAGTTGCGGCGAGCAGAATCCAGACGGGAACCGTGGACGGCACGGGGTAGGAATCGCCCGGAAGTGTGAGCGACCACCTGGGGACGCGATCGCGCCATAAGTCCGCTGCGCCGAAGTACAGGGTCGTCGTGGTTACGCCGAGTCCGAGAGCGGTTTGTGCTCCGCGGTGACCCTTCGTCGGAAATGCCGCTGCCGCGAGGAAAGCGCCTGCTCCGATTGCGTTCAGAGTCACCGAAATCTGGGCGGAGACGGGGACGAATGCAGGTAGCGCGATGGCGAGGGCGCCGACTACAGCGAAGACACTCGCGAGACCGCCACGTCCCCAGCGATGCAGTAGCGCTACGCCGACGGCCGCAACCACAGCGGCAGTTGCTCCCGCCCACTGCGGCGTGATCACCACCGAGATAACGCCGGCGTCGGAGAAGGAGAAGTCGTCAACTCGGGACTCGGCCACTGCGTACGCGGCTACCACACCGCCGACCAGCGCGGACGCCACAGGACCGTAGAGCTGAGCGATTTGAACTGGGCTACGTTGCTGCATAATTCGTCGAATTTTTGCACAACTCGCCGATACGACTTATCGTCACATCGCCGTGCGGATCAATCCACACCGGTTCCCCGTCTCGAAGTCGAGGAACCAGCAGATGGCGTCCTCGACTCGGCCACTGAACGAAGTCGTAGCCGGCCAAATTTGTCTGAACTGCGTCGGCGACCCACACCGCAGCGTCCGCGAATGCAGTCTCCATCGACAGTGCGTTGAAGTAGCTGAATCCGCTGATGTCACGTGTGCCTTGCCAGCCGATCGAAGCCTGGATCCTTGCCGGGATCCTGCTGTCAGCTTTTCACCTGCACCCGGCCGTTCACAGGAAGCTCCCAGGGAACATACAGCGGGAATCCAGTGGCAGGGGAGAAGATGGTTCTCGTGACCGACAAGACCCCCGAAGCCCGCATCCTCGTTGTCGACGACGAACCCACCATCGTGGAGTTGCTCTCCGTGAGCCTCCGATTCCAGGGTTTCGAGGTGGCAACTGCTTCGAGCGGCGCCCAAGGCCTGGACGTCGCACGGACATTCCGTCCCGACGCGATCGTTCTCGACGTCATGATGCCCGGGATGGACGGCTTCGGTCTGCTTCGACGCCTGCGCGCCGACGGTGTGGACGCGCCCGTCCTGTTTCTGACGGCGAAGGATTCGCTCGACGACAAGATCAGCGGCCTGACCCTCGGCGCGGACGACTACGTGACCAAGCCCTTCAGCCTCGAAGAAGTCGTGACGCGGTTGCGGGTCATCCTGCGCCGCGCCGGTCGCGGTGTCGCGCCGGAGCAGTCGCCGCGGGTGAAGTTCGCCGACATCGAACTCGACGACGACACCCGCGAGGTCTGGAAGAAGGGCGAGTTGGTTGCACTCTCGCCCACCGAGTTCACACTGCTCCGATACTTCATGGTCAACGCCGGGACGGTTCTCAGCAAACCGCGGATTCTCGACCACGTCTGGAATTACGACTTCGGTGGGGAGGTCGGAGTTGTCGAGTCCTACGTTTCCTACCTGCGGCGCAAGGTGGACACGGGGGAGACACCGCTGATTCACACATTGCGTGGGGTCGGCTACGTGATGCGTGAACCGCGGCAATGATCGCCGCCGCGGAAAACGATCAGCTTCCGAAGCGGGGTCGTTTCCGTCTCCATTCACTGCCGCTGCGCTTCACCCTGGTTGCGGCCTTGCTGGTGTTGGCCGCGCTGGGTCTGTTGGCGTCGGGTGTAGCGGTCACTTCTGCTCTCGAGAATTCACTGACCCAGCGAACCGACAAAACGCTGTACGAAGCGGTCGACGGCTGGGCAAAGCCGCACAGCAGAGATCTGCAGCCGCCCAGTGACGTCGGCCCGGGCACCCGCCCACCCAGCCCCTTCTTCGTTCGGACCGTGACCCCGGACGGACGGGTGATCATCCTGAACGACAAGTCGACGACGACCGAACCCGACCTGTCGAAAGATTCCACCAACGGCCCGATCACCGTCGGATCGAGCGACGGTTCGGACGTGAACTGGCGGGTTCTCACGACGGTCCGCGACGGCACGACCACGACTATCGGTGTGCGACTGACGGATAACGAGCAGACCGTCGACGACTTGGTCGGCCTGCAACTCGGCATCGGCCTGGTTGTCCTGCTGATCCTCGGCGGCGCAGCGTATTTCGTGGTTCGTCGGAGCCTCCGTCCGCTTGTCGAGGTGGAGGAAACTGCCGCTGCCATTGCCGCCGGCGACCTTCATCGACGTGTTCCGGAGCGCGATGACCGCACCGAGGTCGGTCGACTGTCCGTGGCGCTCAACGGAATGCTCGCGCAGATTCAGCACGCATTTGCCGCGACCGAGGCTTCGGAGGAATCGGCCCGGCGTTCCGAGGAGAAGATGCGTAGGTTTGTCGGCGACGCGAGCCACGAGTTGCGCACACCCTTGACGACTATTCGTGGGTTCGCCGAGTTGTATCGCCAAGGCGCCATGACTGATACGGAAACGCTGATGAACCGGATCGAGGGCGAGGCGTCGAGGATGGGACTTCTGGTCGAAGATCTGCTCATGCTGGCAAGACTCGACGAACAGCGTCCACTCGAGAACAAGCCTGTGGATCTGCTTGCAGTTGCGGCGGATTCGGTACAGGCGGCACGAGCGATCGCACCGGATCGAACTGTCGAACTTCAGATGGCCGGCGGCCCAGGCCTGCCCGAAGTGCATGGTGACGAGGCCAGGCTGCGTCAGGTAGTTGCCAATCTGGTGGGCAACGCGATCAAACACACTCCGCCGGATGCGCAGGTCACCGTTCGTGTCGGTACGACCGAGAACTCCGCGGTGGTCGAGGTTTCGGATACCGGTCAGGGTTTGAGTGACGAGGATGCCGCGCGGATCTTCGAGCGTTTCTACCGCGCCGACACCTCTCGCACCCGTGAGACCGGGGGCGCCGGTCTCGGCCTGTCCATCGTTTCGGCTTTGGTTGCAGCGCACGACGGAACCGTCAGCGTCGAGACCTCCCTCGGGCAGGGGACGACGTTCCGCGTCGAATTGCCGCGTGACCCGAAGGACGACTGACGCCGGATTGCCGCAACCGGTCCCCTCAGAAGTAGGTGTGCACCGTGCCGACGACGCGGTAATCCGAATCGACCTCGGGAATCAGTGACCACTTGTCGAATGTGGTGCAGGGATGCGAGATTCCGCAACCGAGCAGATCGCCGACCTTCACGTCGAAGTCATCCGGAACGTCGACGTACGCGTGCTGGTCGTTGAGTGCGGTGATCGTCAGCTCTCGCGCTGATCGGTTGGATCCGTCGCGTCGGCGCCACAGGACTATGGGAAAGCCTGCGTCGGAACCGACATCGCGGCGGCCGAAGCCCAGGATCACCCGTCCGGGTTCAGGTATGGAGAGCACTACGCCCCAGACCTCTGCGGCTCCCTGCAGAGTTCGCGGACCGTCAGCCCACGGCGAAGTTTCGGCATAGAGACCGTGATCGTGAGTGATGTAGCAACCGCTGCGCAGCACGATGCGTACACCGTTGTCGAGTGCCCATCGGCCGGCCAGCTCGCGTACAACCAGATCGTGAAACGCACTGCCGCCGAAAGTGACCAGTGGCTGGGGAGCCTTTGCGGAGTTGTTCTCGAACAGGTTCTCGGCCACACAGATTTCCGTGAAAACCCGCGCGGATTTGAGATACGAATCGACGGAGATACGGCGGGCTGCTACCGAGGCTCCGGGCATCATGCCCTCGAACCCCTCGACTCCGGTGAGTATCAACGAAGGTGCCTGCGATGCTGCGCGTGCGACGTCGAGTGCTTGCTCGACAGTGCGAGCGCCCGCGCGTCCGCTGTCGTAGCCGAGTTCGACGAGAACCCGGATACGGCTGGCCGGTGAGACTTTCGCGATCAACTGTTCCATCAGGCGGACGCTCTCGACCGAGTCCACGAGGGTGGTGACGAAGAAATCGGGGTCGGTGGCCTGGGCGTCGCAGATCCACCGAATACCGGCGGGATCGAGAACCTGGCTGGCGATGATGATGGTGTCCACACCGAACTCACGCAGAATGCGTGCCTGCGCAACGGTTGCGGCTGTCATCGCCCAAGCCCCGGCGTCGAGTTGCCGTCGAACCAGTTCGGGGCTCATCGTGGTCTTCGCGTGAGGCGCCAGATCCACATCGTGGTCGGAGCAGAACTGCGCCATGAGGTCGACATTGTGCGCGATCGCTGCACGGTTGAGTGTCATCACGGGTAGCAGGAGGTTGCCGTCGAGTGCCGAGATCCCCAGCGGCTCGAGGTCGGAACCGTCGCGACCTTCGAGGTCGGTGCCGAAGGCCTTGTGCTGCCAACCGATCGGGGGGTTCGCGAAATCCGTCATGGCATCGATTGTGCCGTTGATTGCAGACGATGTGTTCATGTGTGGTGACTTTCTGTCAGAACTATGCAGGTCAGAATGAGATCCGGCTACGAGCGGCGTACCGGGCGACCAGGCAACGCGTCCTGGACCACGACACCGTCTTCGACGACGGGTACTCCGCCGACCAGCACGCGGCTGATACCGGTGGAGGGGCGGGTGCCGTCGATGTACGTGGCGTTGTCGGTGATTCGCTCGGGGTCGAAAACGAGGATGTCCGCGTCGCTACCGGGGCTGATCCGACCTTTCGTCGCCATCGAGGGAACCGACTCCTCCAGAATCTGCGCAGGGATCAACGAGCAGCGCGCGATTATCTCCGACAGCGACAGCAGTTGACGCTCGCGGTACAGCGTACGAATCGCACGTGCATAGGTGCCGGCGCCGCGGGGGTGGCCGAGTGCCTTCTCCGGCAGTGGCCACTGCAATGCGTCGGCAGGCGAACGGCCGGGCCAGGTCAGTGGCATCGCGTCGCTCGCGATGGCGGCGCGATCGAAAGTCATCGCCCGTTCGAGGAATTCGCGCTGCACGGTGTCGTTCTCGTCGAGGAACTCCACCAGCACCAACCCACCGGGGTCGGTGGCCCGAAGATGTTCCAGCTGCTTGCGGTCCGCGATACGTTCACCGGTGGGTACGAATGTCAGCGACCGTGGTGTCAGATTCATCAGGTGCAGCTTGTCGGGATCGAGAAATGCAGCTCCGACGGCCGTCGACCCGGAACCGTACGGATACGCCTCCGTCGTGACGCGCGATCCGGCTGCCTGAACCTGTGCCACCACCGACAGCGCGTGGTCGACGTGCATTCCCGAGGTGCTGTTGACGTGGCAGTAGTGCATGTGTGCGCCGGTTTCGGCTGCTGCACGGGCGATTTCGACGGCACCATCCACCGGGCTCGACGGATCGGCCGAGATGAGAGGGCGCGCATGGGTATAGGTGGGAACACCGGCTCGCGCCGCGAGATCCGCCACCTGTAGGTACTCCACCGGATCGGATTTCGGCGCGTACCCGACCACCACGCCGATGCCGAGAGCGCCTGCGGCCAGATCGTTTTCGAGGAGTTCGAGAATGTGGGCGCGCTGAGAGGCGGTGGGCTCGCCCTGCCAGCTCGGGGAACCGAGATGGTGCAGGAGCGTTCTGATGTCGCCGTCGGGATCGGCCCCTGAGAGTTCGATCATTCGGGCGTGCGCCCACGACGTCGCGTAGCCGTAGTTGATCGGGCGGCCCTCGGCGCCGGCCCGGGCATATGCCTTTGCAACAGGAATGACGCCGGCTTCCAGTTCGAGGGCCGTCGTGACTCCGTCCAATGCCTGAAGTCGCTGCTCGGCGATTTCCTGTCCGTGGCTGTGCAGGTCGATGAATCCGGGGCAGATGACCTGACCGGTCACGTCGATCGTCTGCCGGGCTTCGATCGCGTCGCGACCCCACGCCGAGACCTTGCCGTCGGTGATCGCGATGCCCCGAACCTCGTCGGTCCCCGATGCGGGATCGACGACACGGCCGCCGGTGAACACGATGTCGTGGACCTGCATCAGCGCTGCACTCCTGTCGTTGGTCGAACCGCCTGGCCCGGCGAATGTCCCGATGGTTTCACGGCTCGGGTATCGGATTCTGGTGTGAACGTCCCAAATGGAGGCCGACTCACCGTTCGAGCGGACAAGAAACGGATGCGCTCGAGTGTGAAGGTGAAAGCGAAGTTATCAATTCAGCCGATTGAGATCGATGGAGGACAGGAATGCACGTCTATATTTCGGTGGACATGGAGGGTATCGCGGGTATCGCGACGCTCGATCAGACGATCCGCGGCGGTGGCGGCTACCACCGTGCGCAGATGCTCATGACCGCCGAGACCAATGCCGCGATCGCCGGTGCGTTCGACGCCGGTGCGACGAGCGTCCTGGTCAACGACAGCCACGGAACGATGGACAATCTGCTTCACGCCGACCTGGATCCACGGGCGCGTCTGATCTTCGGAACACCGAAGATGCAGTGCATGGCGGAGGGACTGACGTCCGATCACGACGTCGCTCTGTTTGTCGGCTATCACGCACCAGCCGGTGGGCCCGGCGTCCTGGCGCACACGTTCTCGAGCTTGTTCGCCGACGTCCGCCTCGACGGCAAGTCCGTCTCGGAGACCGACGTCAACACCCTCTACGCTGCCACCCAGGGCGTTCCCGTCGGCCTGGTGACGGGTGACGACATCATCTGCGGCTTGGTCGACGCGGCCTCGCCGACAACCGAGACCGTCGAGGTCAAGAAGGCACATGGATGGTCGGCAACCAATTCGCTGCCGCCGTCGCTGGCGTGCGAGCAGATCCGAGCAGGAGCCGAGCGCGCAGTGCGTAAGGCCGACACACTGAAGCCGGTCGAGCTGCGTGACGAATGGACCCTCGAGATCGTTCACCCCACCACCACGGGAGCTGAACTCGCCGAGGCTGTTCCCGGCTCGCGACGGATTTCGGATCGTACGATTTCGCACACACTCGGTAGCGTCGACGACATTCTCGGTCTGATCACTGTCAATGCTCGGCTTGCAGCCGCAGGCGTCTCGACGATCGTGGCAGTCGCCAATCGCACGTGATGAAGTAGCGACTCCATCGCGAAATGCCGTCGACGCCGTGTGCGCCGGCGGCATTTGTCATCTCTTGGGGCAGAACATGTTCCGACCGACCAAACGTTGCTTCGGCTATTGGTGAAACGGACCAATGCGGTAGACGTGTTCGCTGTCACACTTCATCAGTCTTTTCAATGTTCCAGTCCATGCGGCACAAGACAATTCGGGAGGCTTGATGAAGGCGGAACGCGTCACAGTGGAAGCGCCGTCGCGGGCGAGCGACGGTTCGGTTCGGTTCGGAAAATGATGGACAACAAGTCGATTCGTCGTACGACCACCGTTACGGTGGGGCTGCTCAGTACCATCTGGTTGATCGACATGGTGGATCGCGTCATGATCGGGCTTGCGCTTCCGATGATCGGCGACGAATTCTCGCTCAGCAGTACGCAGTTGGGTGGCGTGGTCTCGGTATTCGCGATCTTCTACATGCTCGGGCAGGTCCCCGGCGGAATGTTGGCCGACCGCTTCGGACCCAGGCCCCTGTTGATCGTTGCTTTGATCCTGTGGTCGGTGTTCACAGCGTTGACAGGGTTCGCGTGGGGTCTCGTCTCGCTGATGGTCATGCGTGCGATGTTCGGCATCAGCCAGGGGCTCTTTCCAGCGGCGTCGTTCAAGGCTTTGGCTGAGCGGACGCGTCCGAAAACCAGGGCGACCGCGATGGGTTTCATGCTCGGCGCCAACAACCTCGGCCCCGGCATCGCACCGCTGATCATCGCGCCGGTCCTCATGGCCGTGGGGTGGCGTGACGCGTTCTGGCTGGTGGCGATCGTCGGCGCAGTGATCGGCACGGTGGTGTGGTTGGTGCTGCCCGCACCGCTGGACACGGAAATCTCGGAAGATCCCGAGGCAGCCTTGCAACCTCTGGCGAGCGAGCACTCTCGCGCCGCCGTGTTCAAGTCCGCGTCGGTGTGGAAGTTCGCGATTCTGTTCTGCCTGGCCAACATGTCCGCGTACGGGCTGATGACCTGGGTGCCGAGTTATCTGCTCAACGACAAGGGACTCTCGCTGATCGACACGGGAATCTTTGCCGCAATCCCCTTCATCGTCACGGCGCTGGCCACGATTGTGGGCGGGCGGTTGGTGGACAAGTACTTCCACGACCGGGCCAGGATCCTTCTGGTTCCGTGTATGGCCACGTCGGCAGTCCTGTTGTTCCTGATGACCACCGCTGACACCGTCGCGATGTTCACGTTCTACGAGACGTTGGCTCTAGGCATCAGCGGTCTGTGTTCGATGTCGATCTTCGCGATGCCGTTGCGGGCACTTCCGGCCGAATTCCTCGGTTCCGGAATGGGTTTGATCAACGGTTGTGGTCAGTTCGCCGGTTTCATCACCCCGCTCGTGATGGGATGGATGGTGGACCAGTTCTCGTACATGGCTGCATTCGGAGTCCTGGTCGGAGCGACGAGCGCTGCCGCATTGGTGGCCATGATCGTTCCGCAGACCCCGGCGAAATTCTGACAAGGAGACCGAAGATGTCGGCAACGGACGGCACACGAAAGATCGAAGACGACGTCGTCACCGATTTTTCCGAGAAGATGAGTTACGGGGCCTACCTCGGACTCGACACCCTCCTGGATTCGCAGCACCCGGTGAGCGAGCCGGAACACCACGACGAACTCTTGTTCATCATTCAGCACCAGACCAGCGAGTTGTGGCTCAAGCTGTTTCTCCACGAGATTCGGGCGGCCAGAGCAGCGATCGCTGCCGACGATATTCGGGTTGCGTTCAAGCGGATCGCACGTGTCAAACATATTCAGGCCACCTTGACCGAGCAGTGGTCGGTGTTGGCGACACTGACGCCGGCGGAGTATGCGGAGTTCAGGGGCGTTCTCGGCAACTCGTCGGGGTTCCAGTCGTACCAGTACCGCGCCGTGGAATTCGTGCTCGGAAACAAGAACGCGGGCATGCTGAAGGTGTTCGAATCGGATCCGTCCGCCCATCGATTGTTGGAGACCCTGCTCGGGGAGCCGACACTGTACGACGAGTTCTGGCGGTACCTGTCCAGGCAGGGGTACGACGTTCCGGCGTCGGCTCTCGAACGAGACGTCAGCGCGCCCTACGTGCGAAACGACGAGCTGATTCCGCTGGTCAAAGCAATCTACGAGAACGTCGAACAGCACTGGACGGCGTACGAGGCGTTCGAGGAGTTGGTCGACCTCGAGGAGAGCTTTCAGCTGTGGCGGTTCCGGCACCTTCGGACCGTGCTGCGGGTGATCGGCATGAAGAAGGGGACCGGCGGTTCGAGTGGTGGTGCCGGCTTCCTGCAACGTGCGCTGGAGTTGAGCTTCTTTCCCGAGCTGTTTGCCGCCCGAACAGAGATCGGTACCTGACACACCTGCTTGATGGCACCCAGCTATTCGTGACACACGACGAATCCGAGCCCGAAGGACAGGAGTCTTGGACAAGATCCGACAGGGTCGCTTCGACCAAGCTTGACTGCGAAGTTGCAAGTCGGTGACAGGAGAGCGTCGGAGTGGACAAGAAATCAATGGTGGCAGACCTGGCGGCGTTGGTAACCGCCGAGTCGCCCAGTTCCGATCTCGGCGCAGTCGATGCATGTGCGGACGTGGTGGCCGAAATCGGCGAACGCCACCTCGGAAGCACCCCCGAACGTATCCGCATCGACGGGCGCCAGCACTTGCGTTGGTCGTTCGGCGCGGAGCCGAAGGTGATGCTCCTGGGCCATTTCGACACCGTCTGGCCGCTCGGAACGCTCGCGGAGTTGCCCTGGTCTGTCACCGACAACATCGCCACCGGACCCGGAGTCTTCGACATGAAGGCCGGCATCGTCCAGCTCTTCCACGCGCTCGCATCGCTTCCGTCGCTCGACGGGGTGGTCGTGCTCCTCAATTCCGACGAGGAAATCGGCTCCCCGACCTCGCGCGCACTGATCGAGGAGCAAGCACGTCAGGTCGACGCGGTGCTGGTCCTCGAAGCCGCAGCCGACGGCGCAGTGAAGACCGCGCGCAAGGGTATGTCGCTGTACTGCGTCGACATCGAGGGACGCGCTGCACACGCCGGACTGGAACCGGAACGAGGTGTGAACGCTGTAGTGGAGCTCGCACACCAGATTCAGGCCGTGGTGGAGCTCGCGGACCCGGCGGCGGGAACGTCGGTGGTTCCGTCCGTGATCAGTGGCGGCACGACCACCAATACTGTTGCAGCGCAAGCGCAACTGTGGTGTGACGTTCGCATGTGGTCGGCGAAGGAACAGGAACGCATCGACCGTTCGATCCGTGCACTGACACCGGCGCTGGCCGAAAGTCGAATTTCGGTGTCCGGAGGCCCCAACCGTGGACCACTGGAATCAGTGTCTTCGGAGAAGCTGTACTTTCTCGCTCACCAGGTCAGCAGTGAGAGCGGTTTGGGGATGCTGCGCGACTGCGCCGTCGGCGGTGCATCGGACGGAAATTTCACTGCCGCAGTAGGAACTCCCACGTTGGACGGCCTCGGTGCCGTCGGCGGTGGCGCCCACGCAGCGACAGAACACGTAGAGATAGATCAGATGATCCCGCGCGCCACCTTGTTGGCCGGTCTGGTGACTCGAATCCTGGAGGGAGGACTGTGACTATGACGTCGCCGAACAATGTCCAACGCAAGACCGTTCAACCATTCGGAGGTGTATCGCCTTCACGGATGCGGCAAGCAATCAGCCAGGCCGAGCAGGCCGCCCTGCTTGCATGTGTGACTATCGAAACCGTCACCGGGCATGCCGAGTTGGAACAGGTATTCGGTCTGTTCGAGAAGGTATGGCAGCCGGAGAGCGGTAACCCTCCCGTCCATCGGGACATGATGAAAGCGCTCGCACACTCCGGTAACTACGTCGCCGGCGCGTTTCGTGGTGGAGACTTGATCGGCGGCTCGGTTGCATTCTTCGAGGAACCGCAACATCGTTCTTTGCATTCACACATCACGGGGATCCTCCCGAACGTGCAGAACGGGCACATCGGCCTCGCGTTGAAACTGTTCCAGCGAGCGTGGGCACTGGAACGGGGAATTCTCCATGTGCGGTGGACTTTCGACCCGCTCGTCGCACGCAATGCCTACTTCAACGTCTCGAAACTCGGTGCGTTCCCGATCCAGTATCTGCCGCGTTTCTACGCGCCGATGAACGACAGTCTCAACGGCGGCGCAGACAGCGACCGATTGCTGATCGACTGGGAAATCGGTAGCAGCAAGGTTTCCGACGTCGTCGCCGGTTCGGGAGAGGTCCCGACTCCCGAGTCGTTGGGAGCGAGCGAACTGTTGTCGATCTCCGAAGCCGGCCTGCCCGTGTTGAAGTCGACCAAGAATCGATTCGTCACTGTGGCTACACCGAATGACGTGTACACACTGCGTAAGTCGGACCCGGCGGCGGCGAACGACTGGCGCCTGGCAGTCCGCGAGACTCTCGGTGGTGTGCTCGCCGAGAACGGAGTGGTTCTCGCAGTTACCAGAACCGGAAAGTACGTGCTGGACCGTGCGCCGGGAACACAGGCAGGCAGGACAACAGCGGAGGTTACATCGTGAAGATCGACGGAGTTGAATTACGCCGGGCGGCAATGCCGTTGAAGGCGCCGTTCCGTACCTCGTTCGGCACCGAGACCACCAAGGACGTGTTGTTCGTCAAGGTGGTCACCTCGGAATCGGAGGGCTGGGGCGAGTGCGTGGCGATGTCCGAGCCTCGCTACTGCTCCGAATACACGGACGGCGCCGCCGAAGTCCTTCGTAAGTTCCTGATTCCGTCTCTGGGTGAACTCACCGATCCCGACGTGCACGCACTGAGCGCGACGATGGAACAGTTCGCCGGGCACCCCATGGCCAAAGCGGCACTGGAAACCGCATTTCTCGACGCCGAGTTACGGGCTGCCGGGACGAGCATGTCTTCGTACCTGGGTGCAGTAGTCGATCGCGTACCCGCGGGTGTCTCGGTGGGTATCAAGAATTCGATCGATGAGCTGCTAGAGGAGGTAGGCGGGTTCCTCGATGCCGGATACCTGCGCATCAAACTGAAGATCGAACCGGGCTGGGACATCGAGCCGGTTCGCGCAGTCCGCGAGAGGTTCGGCGACGACGTACTCCTCCAGGTCGACGCGAACACCGCGTACACCCTGGCTGACGCCCGCCATCTCCAGCGGCTCGACGACTTCGACCTCCTGCTGATCGAGCAGCCGCTTCCCGAAGAGGAACTGCGTGGCCACGCCAGGCTGGCCGAGATGATGCGGACGCCGGTCTGCCTCGACGAGTCGATCACCTCCGCGAAGGTCACCGCCGACGCGCTGGCAATCGGTGCGTGCAGCGTGGTGAACATCAAACCGGGACGTGTGGGCGGTTATCTGGAATCGCGTCGTATCCACGACGTCTGCAAGGCCAACGGAATTGCCGTGTGGTGCGGCGGAATGCTCGAGACCGGAATCGGCAGGGCCGCCAACGTCGCGCTTGCCGCGCTCCCCGGATTTGTCCTACCAAGCGATACATCGGCTTCCGACCGGTACTTCGCCGAAGACATCACCGAGCCGTTCGTACTCGACAACGGTTACGTGAAGGTTCCGGAAGGACCGGGTATCGGCGTCGAACCGATCCCCGACCTGCTCGAAGCAATTACCACGTCGGTCGAATGGATCGGCATGGATCGGCTTTGACGAATCACTATGACACACTTCGTTCACCGGACGAAGGAGTGATAGACGTGGGCACCGTACGACCTCGCATCAGTTTGGTGCGGCTTCTCGAAGACGTGGGAACTACGGTGCTGAATCCGGTTGTCGGCGACCCGGAGGCGGTCCAGGAGATCGCCTCGGTGGTCATTCACGACCCCGACGACGACTCACCCTCGACACCGGACTCCATGGTGCTGCTCGTCGGCGTCACCGGAGGCGAACGTATCGCGGAGTCCGTGGCCGGCCTGGCCGAGCGCGGAGTACGCGTGGTGGTCGCGCGAGTGACCGCCGAGGTCAGCGATGCGGACCGCGAATCCGTCATCGCCTCGGGCGTCGTGCTGTTGGCCTTGGCGCGTGGAGTCTCGTGGGTTCAGCTGACAAGCCTGCTTCATTCGGTGCTCTCGGCCCGAAACGAAGTCGGGCACATCCACTCACGCGGAGGTGGCCCGGCCGGCGATCTGTTCGCCTTCGCCAACGCTGTCAGCGCACTTCTCGATGCGCCGATCACGATCGAGGACCGAAGCTCACGGGTCATCGCCTTCTCCGGCCGCCAGGAAGAAGGAGACGGTCCACGTATCGCGACCGTTCTGGAGCGGCAAGTTCCTGACCAGTACATTCGAGTGCTCGAAGAGGCCGGGGTCTTCGACCGGCTCTATCGCAGCGACGATCCGGTGTGGGTCTCGGCCGAGACCCTCGGTACCAAAATGGGTCGTATCGCCGTGTCCATCAGAGCCGGCGACGAGTTCCTCGGCTCCATGTGGGTGGCAACCGGTGAGCCGATGTCCGACGACCGGATGCGTGCTCTGCGCGATTCAGCCGGGTTGATCGCGCTGCAGATGTTGCGGTTGCGCGGCGGCGCCGACGCCGAGCGCCGACTGCGCGCAGACCTGATCGCAACCCTTCTCGACGGTGGGTCAGGTGCGGTCGACGCGATGAATCGCCTCGGCCTCGGGACCGGCCCCGCACTCGTGATGGCTTTGGGTCGTAGGTCTTTCGAAGGATCGTCGAAGCCGGACGATGCCGCCCACGTGGTGCGACTGACCGACGCTCTGGCCATGCACCTCGGCGCCGTCCACTCGCAGTCGGCGGCAGCCTTGGTCAACGGAACCGGCTACGCGGTGCTGTCTGTACGAGGGCATTCCCCGGCCGAAGCCGAGTTGCAGGCGTTCCGTGTGGCCTCGGACTTCCTGGACCGCACCGGAGCGTCCGGCGACACGATCATCGGGATCGGCCGGGTCGTGACCAGACCGGCGCAGCTGAGCCGATCGAAGCGCGACGCCGAACATGCCCTCGAAGTGTTGTTGGCGGGACGAGCGTCGGGCAGCGTCGCCACCTTCAGTAGCGTCCACGTCGATGCCATCCTGTTGGAGATCGCGTCGGAAGCTGCAGCCGAAGGGTTCTCGGACCTCGGACCGATCGAGGCGATCGCCAGCCACGACGCCGCTCATGCGACCTCGTTCGTGGACACTCTCGATGCGTGGCTCAACGCGTTCGGTGATGTCGGTGACGCCGCGGCGTCATTGCACGTGCACCCCAACACCTTTCGATATCGCCTCAGCAAGTTGAAGGGTATGGCCGCGTTGGATCTCGACGACCCCAACGTCCGCTTCCGGTTGATGGTGCATCTTCGTCTGCGCGGTCCACGCTAGCTCGAAAGCCGAAAAATGCGGGTCGCACTGATTTCTCAGCGCGACCCGCATTCTTTGTCAGTGGGTTCGGATCAGCTGTTGTTGCGAAGTGCTTCGACAGCGATGCGGCCGACGGTTCCGATGGAGGCGTCGATCTTCGGGGCGCGGTGGGTGAGCTCGTGGGACTTGGTGAAGACACCGACGGCGTAACGCTTGCCGTCCGGGTACGCCACGACGCCGGCCTCGTTTCGTACCAGTCCCAGCGTTCCGGTCTTGGCGGCGACAGTGACCTCGTCGGGGAAACCGGACGAAAGGCGGTGCGGCCAGACCTGCTTGCTCATGATGGTTCGGACCTCTTCACAAGCCGATGCGGGGCCGGCTTCATCCCTCCAGATTGCAGCCAGCAACATTGTGATCTCACGAGGAGTACTGGAATTGGAGCGGGCGGGATCCATGACGGAAATTGTCCGAAGAATTTCGATGGGGGGCATTTCCAGCAAGGTGCCCTTGTCGACGCCGAGGTCGTCGTAGACCGTCTTGAAGAGGCCTCGGCAGTCACGGACCAAGTTGGTCTTCTCCAAACCGAGCCCGCGCAGCGTTGCGACGATGTTGTCGAGTCCGAGACGCTCGTACAAGAAATCCGTGGCGGCGTTGTCGCTGAAGCTCATCATGAGCAGAGCGAGGTCTCGCCAGCTTGCAGTCACGTCGTCGGCGCAGCCGCCGATACCGATGCCGCCGGAGCGGAACTCGGCGGTCACCGTGGCGTGCTCGGTCGGATCAAGGGTGCCTGCCGCTACTTCACGGGCGTACTGAAGCACAACAGGAATCTTGAAAACGGAGGCGAGGATGACACCTTCGTCCGCGCCGTAGCCGAACTCTTCGCCGGAATCGATGTCGCGTGCGTGGACGTAGGCATCGGTCTTCGCTTCGGCAAGTACAGCAGCGATCTCCTGCTGTGCGCTCTCAACGTACGTGGCGGTTTCGGTCATTCGAGAAGCCCTTTCGTCGGTATCCATGTATCTGGGTTATTCGTGGATCTGACGATAGTGAGTCGACGACGGGGGGTCTTGTACGAATCGACGAAGGTTGGCGCACGGTTCGGTGCTGATGCGCCGAATCATCCGGGCGTCGGGGTGTTCTCCGGATCAGGACGCATAAGTTTCGAGGCGACATCCGACCAGTTCGGCGACGGCGCTGCGTCGCTTGTCGGAGACCACGCCTGCCAACAGGAGGGTGAACAATTCGTCGATACGGTCGTTCAAATCGCTTCGTCTGGTGAGAACGTTCGAAACCAGTTGAACGCCGGTGAATGCCGAGATCACCACGCGACCCACCGATTCCGGCTCCACATCGTCGCGGATGTCGCCTTCGAGCTTCGCGGCCTCGGCCAGTTTTCGAAGCTCGCGGATCCACGCGACGTACGGGCCTTGCGAACCGTCGGCAGAGGCCAACTCGAGGGTAAGTCGGATTCCCGCACGAACAATAGGTTCTGCGACGAGTTGGCGGCCCATCTCGTGGCACACCATGACGAGCTGTTCCAGTGCCGGTGCGCCTGTGGCTGCAACTGCGGTGAAGGCACTGATCGAGATCTGGTGCTGTTCTTCGATCACCGCCTGAGCCAGTTCGTCTTTGGACGAGAAGTGAAAATAGACCGCGCCCTTGGTCATCTGCGCCGCGGACACGATGTCATTCATGCTCGTGCTGCCGTACCCCGTGACTTCGAACCGATCAGCAGCACCTTGAAGAATCTGTCGGCGACTGATCTTGGCACGTTCCTGCATTGCTCCCTTGTCCTCCGACTGTTAACACGTGAACCAGTTTTAGGGCCCTAGGTCCCGGACCAGCGACCCACGGTAGCAGCGAATCTCGTGCTCGCGCGACAGCGCGAAACGGACTGTTCGGTGTGCAATCGCAGGTCACGGTCGGTAGGAGCGACAAATGCGACCGCCGCAACCTCCGTTGGAGGCTGCGGCGGGGAGTCCAGTTATCGGCCAGCGAAATTCGGTCGAAGGTATGCGATCAACGAGTCGAGACAGTTGCCTCGAAGCCGAGGTCGCGTAGCGCCGACTTGAGTTTGGTCTGTGCCTCGTCGAGAGATTCGGGTGACGGCGAGGTGTCGGCGCCACTGATGTCGAAGTTCCCCATGTCGTATGCGGGGAAAACATGAACGTGAAGATGCGGAACTTCCAGACCTGCGATGAGGAGACCCGACCGAGGCGCGTCGAACGCCTTACGCACGGCTTGGCCGAGGTTGCGGGCAACAGCGGTGACCTTGGCAAAGAGTTCAGGATCCACGTCCTGCCACTGATCGACCTCGGCTCGCGGAACCACAAGCACGTGGCCCTGCGTTACCGGCGCGATGGTCAAGAACGCGACGACGTCCTCGTCCTCCCACACGAAACGTCCTGGTAGATCCCCGTTGATGATGGCACTGAAGACTGAAGGCATACCCCGAGATTAGCCCGCGTCCGGTTGCCAGGAAACTCCCAGGCTGGACGCAGGTTCGTCGGAGCCGGCCCGACAAATCTAGGACGCATGACGACAGAAGCCATGCAGACCGCGGGCAGCACGGACGCAGAGGAGGTCTCCGCGACGACTGTAGTGCTGGACGTGGTCGTCCCGGTATACAACGAAGAGGCAGGCCTCGAGACGTGCGTGCGGCGCCTGCGCCGGCATTTACGCACGCAGGTGCCATTCTCTGCACGAATTACCATCGCGGACAACGCCAGTGTCGACGGCACGTTGGCACTCGCCCGTTCCCTCGCCGAAGAATTCGACGACGTCCGGGTCGTCCACCTGGATGCGAAGGGTCGTGGTCGAGCACTGCGGCAGGTATGGAGCGACTCCGATGCCGACGTGGTCGCGTACATGGACGTCGACCTCTCGACCGACCTCAACGCCCTGATGCCGTTGATTGCTCCGTTGCTCTCCGGACACTCGGACATCGCCATCGGTTCCCGGCTGGCACGATCGTCCCGCGTGGTGCGCGGCCCCAAGCGTGAGTTCATCTCACGTAGCTACAACCTCATCCTCCGAAGCGCACTGCATGCTCGCTTCTCCGACGCCCAGTGTGGATTCAAAGCCATGCGCGTCGATGTTGCACGGCAACTACTTCCGCTGGTGGAGGACACCGGGTGGTTCTTCGATACCGAATTGCTGGTGCTGGCCGAGCGAGCGGGCATGCGGATTCACGAGGTCCCTGTCGACTGGGTGGACGACCCGGACAGTCGGGTAGACATCATTGCCACGGCAGTTGCCGACCTCAAAGGTGTGGTCCGTGTCGGGCGAGCACTGTCTACCGGTTCCCTTCCATTGGCCGAGCTCAGGGCAAGTTTCGGACGTGAACCGTTGGTTCCCGGAGTTCCACGAGGAATGGTCGGGCAGCTCTCACGCTTTGCCGTGGTGGGAGTCATTTCGACGCTCGCGTACGCGCTGCTCTACCTCGCTCTGCACTCGATCATGGGTGCGCAGTGGGCCAACGCCGTCGCATTGCTGGTGACCGCGGTATTCAACACCGCCGCCAACCGGGCCTTCACCTTCGGGATCCGAGGGTCGGAAGGATCCGCTCGTCACCAGATGCAGGGCCTGCTCGTGTTCGGGTTCGGTCTACTGCTCACCAGCGGATCGTTGTTCGTGCTCGACGTCATGGCGCCCGACGCTTCCAAGCACGTGGAGCTTGCCGTACTCGTCATCGCCAATCTTGTTGCCACAGTCAGTCGATTCATCGCACTGCGCTGGGTGTTTCGCACCGCACAATCCGTAGGAGCCAATCGATGACCGCCACTGCAGAGACACTCGCCGCGCCGCTGCCAGCGCCGGAACCGCAACGTCAGGTGCGCTGGGAACCGTGGGCGCTGGGAGTGTTGTTGGTGGGCACCGGAGTTGCCTACATCTGGGGCCTGGGCGCGTCCGGATGGGCCAACTCGTTCTATGCCGCTGCGGTACAGGCAGGTTCGGTGTCGTGGAAGGCTTTCTTCTTCGGCTCCTCGGACGCTGCAAACTCGATCACCGTCGACAAGCCGCCCATGTCCCTGTGGTTGATGTCGCTGTCGGTTCGCATCTTCGGACTCAATTCCTGGGCGATGTTGGTGCCGCAGGCACTCCTCGGGGTCGGATCGGTTGCACTGTTGTGGGGAACGGTTCGACGGTATTTCGGTGCGGCCGCCGGCCTCCTCGCGGGCCTGGTACTTGCGCTCACACCCGTAGCGGCGCTGATGTTCCGGTTCAACAACCCGGATGCTCTGCTGGTGCTCCTGATGATCGCAGCAGTGTGGGCGATGATGCGCGCCGTGCAGGACGGCCGCACCCGCTGGCTCGTGTTGGTCGGTATCTTCTGCGGATTCGGTTTCCTGACAAAGCAATTACAGGTCATGTTGGTAGTTCCACCGCTGGCGCTCACCTATCTGATCGCCGGACCGCCGAAACTGGGTAAGCGCGTACTCCAACTGTTCGCGGCACTGGGCGGACTGATCGTCTCCGCCGGATGGTGGTTGGCAATCGTCGAACTGTGGCCGGCCGACTCGCGTCCGTGGATCGGTGGTTCACAGAACAATTCGATTCTCGAACTGACGCTCGGCTACAACGGGCTCGGGCGCTTGAGCGGCAACGAGACCGGAAGCGTCGGCGGCGGCGGAATGCGCGGTGCTGGTGATGCTGCGGCCGGCGCTGCTGCGGGCGGTTTCCCCGGCATGGGCGAGGCCGCAGGTGGTATGGCCGGGGGAGGTATGGCACCAGGTGGTGGGGCCGGCGGTGGTATGTGGGGGAGTACCGGCATTACCCGACTGTTCGAATCGGCCCAGGGCGGACAGATCGCCTGGTTGATTCCTGCTGCACTGATACTTCTGGTGGCTGGAATCGTGCTGCGAGGCAAGGCACCCCGCGCTGACACACAGCGTGCGTCATTCATCGTCTGGGGGCTCTGGCTGTTGGTGACCGGACTGACCTTCAGTTTCATGGCGGGAATCTTCCACGCCTACTACACCGTTGCGCTGGCGCCGGCGATCGCCGCGCTGATCGGTTCAGGATCGGTAGTGGCGTGGCGTCATCGTGACGTCCTCTGGGTTCGCATCATTCTGGCGGTGTCCTTGGCCGCAACCGTCGCGATGGCGTGGGTACTGCTCGGACGCTCGCCCTCCTTCGTACCGTGGCTTCGCTGGACCATTCTGGTGGTCGGCATCGTCAGTGCCGTGGCAGTGCTGATTCCGGCAGTGACGCGAGGTCGATTGGCTGTGGCAGTGATTCTCGCAGCGATCTTCACCGGTCTGGCGGGTCCGACTGCATACGCGATCGACACGATCAATACTCCGCATACCGGTTCCATAGTTTCGGCCGGACCGAGCGTCGAAGGTGGAATGGGCGGGCCCGGCGGTGGCCGCGGAGGCTTCGGTGGATTCGGTGGCACGGCTGATGGCGGTAACCGTCGGACTGACGGGGCTGGGACCGGAATGCCGGGCACGCCCCCTGTAGGAATGGGTCAGATGCCCGGTGGTGCAACAGTTCCGGGCGGTACCACGCCGACCACCGACGGGACGCGAGGCGCAATGGGAGGCGGTGCCGGTGGTCTACTGCAGGGCAGCACGCCGGGAGCCGCTGTTGTGTCCACTCTCGAAGAGAACTCCGACCAGTTCACTTGGGTAGCCGCGGCAATCGGGTCCAACAGCGCCTCGGGATATCAGCTTGCGACGCAGTCACCGGTCATGGCTATCGGAGGGTTCAACGGGAGCGATCCGTCGCCGACGCTCGCGCAGTTCCAGCAGTACGTGGCAGAGGGCAAGATTCACTTCTTCATCGCCGGCGGTGGGATGGGTGGCGGTATGAACGCCGAAGGCACCGCTACCGCTATCTCGACGTGGGTGACCGAAAACTTCACCGCCACAACGGTGGACGGAGTAACCCTCTACGACTTGACGGTTGCAGGCTGACCAACAGGAACGCACGCCAGGTCCGCATCGGAGGTGCTTCCTCCGATGCGGACCTGGCGTGAAGTTGTATGCCTGAGGTTCGTCCTCAGGTTTTGAAGGTGGTGTTCGCCGGCCTGGGTTGCTGCCCGGGGTCGATCGAGGGTGGCGGGATGAACCACGGTTTGTTGTCGGCGCCGATGCGGATCACCCATTTCCCGACGAACCCTGATTTCCGGTGCATCAACCGATGATGTGAACGGCACAGCAGGACCAGGTTGTTCATCACCGTCGGGCCACCGTTCGCCCAGTGCCGGATATGGTGCGCATCCGTCCAGGCCGGTACACATGTGCAGCCGGGGAACGCGCAGCTTTTGTCCCGGGCGATCAACGCCACTCGCTGTTCGGCGGTGACCAATCGTTTTCCTGGTTGCGCATCCAAGGGCGCGCCGTGATCATCGAGCAGCACCGTGGACAGGAAACAATCGCACCCAAGGAGTCTGGTCTGCGACACCGACAGCGGTCCGAGCCAGGGCATGTGCCCGACATCGAGATCCGATACAGCCATTCCGTCATCAGCAGTGGAGGGTGTTGCGGCGCAGTCCCGATGCTCAGCGAGATCCCGAGCGTTGATGTGCACGTTCACGTGCGGGCGTTGGCCACCATCGGTACCGGTTTTCGCGCAGTCCAGATACCGGCGGATTAGTTCCGTGAACCCGTCCGCCGTGCGCTTCGGCGCCGACCGAGCATCCGGGGTTCCATCGGGTGCCGGGGTGGGCATCGTCAGATTCGACAACGCCGACAGCAGCATTTCACCGGTCAGGGCGTCGAAATCCCCACGCACCACCACCCGACCGTTCAATGTCGACGCGATCCGCAACTCGTTGAGATCGACATCCTCGGCGGGCGGGATCTCATCCGATTCGAACAACCGCTCCAAGGTCGCGATCACGTTCCGCACTTTCGTCGTCGTCGCCTCCACACCCGACGCAGCAGCCAACAACAAATCGATACACTTCGGTAATGCCTCCTCCGGCATGCCCTTCGGTGGTGACTCGCAGAACGCCACGATCAACACGGCATGCTCGAAGGAGCAGTCCCCGCAATCGAACCGAGCCGCCACCGCCGGAAACGGCCGCAAAGCCGCACCCAATGCGGCGATCTTCTTTCCGTCCCGAACCTGCAGCATCGTGTTGGCCGCCAACCACGCACCCGTCCCGCGGCTGGCGATCACCTCATCATCCGGCCGCAACGAGAGTTCGTCGACCACAGCCACTCGAACGGCTTCCAGGCGCAGAATCTCCGCACTCGCCTCGACAGCAGCAGCGCGCAACTCGGCAGCAGTCAACCGCCACAGGCGTCCGCGTAACCCCACCGCAGAACCAGACACCACATCCGACAACAAGACACTCATTGAATCCCCCGATCCCCTGCCCAAATCATACTCGAACATACGTTCGGGTCAAGGGTCGATTTCGCAGGGGCTAAGCGCTGATACTGTCGAGGTCGTGGACCACGTCGCAGCAGGCGCCGAGTAATTCGCGATCATGGCTGATGAGTAATACACCGACGCCGGTTTCGGCGGCGCGACTCTCGATCAACCGAATGAGCGCGGCCGTCGTGGCGGCGTCGAGCATCGCCGTCGCCTCGTCACAGATGAGGTATTTCGGTTGTTGCGCCAGCGATCTCGCCAGGCAGGCGCGCTGTAGTTGGCCGTCGCTCACCTGGTGTGGTCTGCGCGACAAGAGATCGGGAGTGAGGCCCACTTCTGCTGCCAGCGCGGCCACATCGATTGACCTACTGGCAATGTCACCGGGTTGGCCGATGATCGAGGCGAGCGTCTGCCGAGGGTCGGTCGATGCGCGAGGTGACTGAAACAGCATGGACACCGTGCCGCGTAGTGCCGCGGGTACCGAGAATTTGGTACCCACAACGGGTGATCCGTCGATCCGCACTTCGCCTGACCACGGTGCATCCAGCGAAGCGAGAATCCTTGCAAGTGTTGATTTTCCGGTGCCCGAAGGCCCGGTCAGGCCGATCAGCTTTCCCGACGGAATCTCGAGCGAGACGTTCTCGAGAACTGGCCGGTTGCGACGGTAACCGCTGGTGATTCCCAGAGCTTGCAGACTCATGTCAGCCCACCTTCCGCAGCGTTCGGTACGTGCGGTCACCCAATGTGACCAGTTCGGTCGGGCCACCGGATTGTTTCGACTCCGGGCGTCGTAGGTGATAGACGCACTCCTCGGGGAGATCGGTGAGTTGCGGTGGCGATCCCGGCATGGGAGTCAAACCTCTGGAAGGTAAGGCGCCGAGAAGGTCTCGGGTGTAATCGTGAAGCGGATCTTGGAACACCAGCGCGGCCGGACCGGTCTCCATGATGCGTGATGCGTACATGACGGCAAGTCGATCCGCGGCACCGCTGCGGGTAAGGGATGCCAGGTCATGGGTGATGAGCAGGACCGCCGCTCCGGCGTCCGCGCACTCTCGAAGTAATCCCATGACGTGGTCGGTGAGTTCGCGGTCGAGGTTGGCGGTGGGTTCGTCTGCGACGATCACCGACGGATTCCCGGCCAGCGCACCGGCAATGGCCACGCGTTGCGCCATGCCGCCCGACAGTTCGTGCGGGTAGCAGTCCAGGGCCGACGGTTCGAGTCCGACGCGAAGTGCCAAGGCATCGCAAGTGTGATCGCTGCCGAGTGCGTCGATCGTCTCCTGTAGTTGCGATCGCGCAGTCCGGACGGGGGTGAGATGTGTTGCGGCGGATTGTGGGACGAGAGCCACGTGCCGCCCACGGAACGCGGTGCCGGAGAAGACGTCGATCTCGAGGTCCGGTGTTGCGACGGTGACCGTTCCGGTTCGAGAAGCATTCGGCGGCAACATGTTCATGACCGAGGTGGCGATGATCGACTTGCCACACCCCGATTCCCCGACAAGTGCGGTCACCGTGCCGGCTGGAACGTCGAGGTCGATGTCGCTCGCAGCGTGAACTACCGATCCTCCGAGTAGAGGGATCCTGACGGTGAGAGATTCGATGCGCAGGCCGTGGTTCACAGTCGCAACTCCGAAGGTCGAGGGGGCGTGAGCATCGACCGCAGGGCCGAACCGGCGACGGCAACTGCGACGGTGGCGATCACGAGAACTGCGGCGGGGAATGCCAGCGTCCACCAACCGCCGAGGAGCAGAGAACTGCGTGCCTCTTCGAGAAGCGTCCCGAGACTGGGCTTGTGCGGGGGAAGGCCGAATCCCAGGAAGGACAACGTCGATTCGTGCCAGACGGCGTGGGGCAGCAGGAGAACGACTGCGATCAAAGCCTGTGGCGCCGTCGCCGGCACGAGGTGTCGCATGATCACGTGACGTCGACTGGCTCCCGCGAGAATGGCGGCGTCGATGTAGGGACGCTCGCGCAGACTCAAGATCTCGGAGCGGATGATCCGGGCCACTTGGGTCCAGTGGGTCAGTGCGATCGAAAGCACGATGGCGGCAATGCTTCCACGGAACATCGCGACGATGACGATGCCGAGCAACAGGTGGGGGAGTGCGTTGACGGCATCGGTGCCGCGCATGACGAACCTGTCCACCCAGCCGCCGACCAGTCCGGCCGTAGTGCCGACGGCGACGCCGATCACCGTGGCGAGCAGCGCGCAGGCGAGTGCGATCAGAAGTGAGGTTCTGATGCCTGCAGCTATGCGCACGAACAGATCTCGGCCCGCCGAGTCAGTTCCGAACGGGTGATCGAACGACGGAGCCAGGCGAGTCGCCGAGAAGTCTGTGACTCGGTCGTCGACGTCGGCCAACCATGGGACCAACGCCGCGTACAGCGCCACGAGGATCAGCACGCCGACGGCGATCTTGAAGCGTCGTTCAGCCATCGGTACTCACTCTCGGGTCGAGTACTGCAACGAGGACGTCGGCAATCAGTGAGCCGAGCATGACCGTCAATGTCGTACCGACGGTGAGGAACGCGAGCAGTGCCATGTCGAGGTCACGGGCTGACGAGACGATGGCGCCGGCGATCCCTGGCCAACTGAAGACCTCTTCCACCAGCACTGCCCCGACTATCAGCTCGGGCAGTCGCACGCCGACGATGTTCACGAAAGGCGCCAGTGAGGTCGGCAGTACGTGGCGTTTCGTGATGGTCGGCGTCGGGATTCCGCGTGCTACGGCGCCCGCGACAAATCCCTCACATTTCGAACCCACGACGGATTCTCGGACCGCGAGTAGGAGCCACGGCATCTGCGAGATGGAGAGGACCGTCACCGGTAGGACCAAGTGCCGGATCACCTGTCCCGGTGTGGGATCGGCACCCCCGTCGGTCAACCCGGCGACCGGGAGCCAGCCGAGAGTCAACGCGAAGAGCGCGATGGCACCCAGCGACAAGACAAACGGCGGAAGTCCTTGGACCACGACGCTCAGCCCGGACACGGTCTTGTCCAAGAATCCTCCACTGCGGATTCCGGCGAGAACACCGAGTGTCAGCGAGGCGAGAATCGCGATGAGGAGTGAGATACCGACCAGCAGCAGGGTCCATGGCAGACGCTCGGAGATAACTTGGGAAACAGGCTGATTGAACGATCTGGAGATCCCGAGATCACCGGTGAACACGCCCTGGAGCCAATTCCAGTACGTGCTGTACCAGGGGTTGTCGAAACCCATCTGATCGGCGATCAACGCTTTGTCCGCGTCGCTGGTCGTCATGTATCGCGTGCCCAGGTAGCCGACAAGTGGATCGAACGGTGAGATCGCGGCGGCGGCAAAGAGTCCCGCGGACACCACGGCGATCACCGGCACGATGAACAACACCCGCCGACCGACCATCGTGAGGATGGCCTTTCGGCGGGAGTTGCCACGGTGGCCGAGCGATTGCCGCGCGTCTACCCGAACGTCGACCGCTGTCATTGCCCTCTGGCCCACGTCTGCAGTGACCACCACGGGCCCCAGGTCACACCGTGTGAGTGTGGCTCGAGTACAGGTCCGGACATCTGCCAGTCCGAATCCTTCGAAACGTACGTATGGTCGAGGAATACGAGGATGACAAATCCGGGATCCTCGACGTACGCCTGCTGCACGTCGCGATACGCGGCGTCACGCGTTGCCTGATCCAGGCTGCGGCGTCCTACTTCCAGGCCTGCGTCGACTGCTGGATTGGAGTAGTCGCTGGCGTTGTCGTAGATGCTGCCGACCCCGGGCGCTATGTACTTCGAGTTCAGCGCGTCGTACGCCTGCGTGTCTGGATCGAAAGGTTCGTCTCCACCACCGAGAAGCGTCGAATCCTGGTTGATTCGAGGGTCTATGCGGTCCCAGGAGAGCGCTTCGAGATCCACCTCGATGCCGACAGCGAGAGCATCGGAGGCAAATGCCTGAGCGAGATCACGTCGAACGGTGTCGACGGAGTTGTACATGATCGTGAACTGCGCCCGCTGACCGTCTTTCGAACGGATTCCGTCGGCACCTTCGATCCAGCCCGCTTCGGTGAGAATTCGCTCGGCCTCGGCCGGGTCGTAGGCGAAGGTTGCGTTCGGGTTGTACGAATCGCCGTAGACCTCGGGGATCGGAGTGGCGGCGACGCGGCCGTGTCCGCCCAGGACGTTGTCGATCATCGACTGGCGATCGGCGGCGAGGTTGAGCGCCATCCGTACGGCTTTGTCGCCTGCCACGGGATTGTTCGTCGGAAGTGAGAGACCGCGCCAGTCCGCTGACTGATGGGCAGTCACCGACATGTTGTCTTTGCCCGAGAACGTATTGGCAAGCAGTGGAGGGAGATTGGTTCCGTCGATCTCGCCGGACACCATACGTTGGGCGCGGGTGTTGTCGTCCGGAACGTAGAGGAGAGTGAGCTTCTTGATCTCCGGTGCACCGTCCCAGTAGTTCTCGTTCGCCTCGAAGACCGCTCGATCCGGTGAGAGATCGACGAGTGTGTACGGACCCGTACCGACAGGCGCGGTGTTCAACGGCGATTCGGCGGCAAGTCCGGGTGTCGCGAGGGATTCCGACGGGACCATGCCGATCAGCATTTTCGTCAGCAGGGGCGCATACGAGTACGCGAGGCGGAACTCGACTGTGTTGTCGTCGACGGCCACGACATCGCTGATCATGTCGTACGACGAACGCGCTTCGGAGGCGGAAGCGGGATCGAGGATCGCCTTGTACGTGGCAACCACGTCGGCGGCGTCGAAGGTCGATCCGTCGGAGAAGGTGACCCCGTCGCGGAGTTTGACCGTCCAGACTGTCGCGTCGGCGTTGGCAGTGGGCATCTCCGCGGCCAGAGACGGCTCGAATCCCGGCATGCCGGTCCCTCCGGTGAGTCGGACGAGACCGTCGTACATCTTGGCCTCGCCGGCAGCGCCGAAGCCTGCGACCGGGTTGTAGCCGCCCAGCTCGTAGCCGTCGGCCAAGACCAGGCCGTCGTTGTTGCCCGAGGAGTCGGTGCCAGTCGGGCTACTGCACGACGTGATCAGAAGTGCGCCGATTGCGGCGGTTGCGGTGAGCGTCAGAACGCCTGGTTTGTGGAGTTTCACGGGTGTCCTTTCCTTGGTGGACAGGTGTCCGAAAACATCTGTTCACCTATTCAGGTATTCATATGATCTCATCTCGAAACGGATATTTCGCACAAAGGCCGAACGCTGGGACCTTGGCCCCGTGAGTGGCACTCCGAGAGCGCTGTTATCGCAGGCCGTAGTCTGTTCCCCGTGCGCGTACTAGTAATCGGCTCCGGAGCCCGTGAACATGCCCTCCTTCTCTCTCTTGCTCGCGATCCAGGTGTCACGGCCCTGATCTGCGCGCCTGGCAATGCCGGGATCGCAAAAATCGCCGAGCAGCACCCCATCGACGTCGCTTCGGGTGACGCGGTTACCGCGCTGGCCCAGAAGGTCGAAGCCGACCTCGTCGTCATCGGACCCGAGGTTCCGCTGGTCCTCGGTGTCGCAGACGCGGTGCGGGCAGCAGGTATCGCCTGCTTCGGGCCTTCGGCCGACGCCGCCCGCATCGAGGGATCGAAGGCTTTCGCCAAGGACGTGATGGCTGTCGCCGGCGTCAAGACCGCTCACAGTGAGATCGTCGACAATCCGGCCAAGCTCGACGAAGCACTCGACCGCTTCGGTCCCAACTGGGTGGTCAAGGACGACGGATTGGCCGCGGGTAAGGGCGTAGTCGTCACGACGGATCGTCTCGCCGCGCGCGATCATGCCGCAGAACTGCTCGAGACCGGACACCCGGTTCTCCTCGAGTCCTTCCTCGACGGTCCGGAAGTTTCGCTCTTCTGCCTCGTCGACGGCGAAACTGTGATCCCGCTGCTCCCGGCTCAGGACCACAAGCGTGTCGGCGACGGAGACTCCGGACCCAACACCGGCGGTATGGGCGCGTACACCCCATTGCCGTGGCTGCCCGACGAGATGGTCACGCAGATCGTCGATGACGTCGTCAAGCCCGTCGCTGCCGAGTTGGTCGCGCGCGGTAGCAGTTTCTCCGGCCTTCTCTACGCCGGTCTGGCGATCGGTGTCGACGGCCCGGCCGTCGTCGAATTCAACTGCCGGTTCGGTGACCCCGAAACTCAGGCCGTGCTTGCTCTCCTCGAAACGCCGCTGGGCGGTCTACTCAATGCGGCCTCGACCGGAACACTCGATTCGGTCGGTCCGTTGCAGTGGCGCGACGGTTCCGCTGTCACGGTCGTGATTGCCGCGGAGAACTACCCGGCAACCCCACGCACCGGCGACGTGATCACCGGAGCGGACGCCGACGGAGTCCTGCACGCCGGTACCAAGAAGCGTGAAGACGGTGCCGTCGTCTCGGCCGGCGGGCGTGTGCTGAGTGTTGTCGGAGTTGGCAAGGATCTGACCGAAGCTCGCGACGACGCCTACGCAAAGATCGCCGACGTCAAGCTTCCCGGCGGTCATTTCCGCAAGGACATCGGACTCGGCGCCGTCGAAGGTCGCATCTCAATTCCCTGACTCGTTCTTTCGGAGGGCCGGTGAACTTTCTGTTCATCGGCCCTTTTCATGGAAAATCAACGGTTCCTCGAAGTTACCCACGAGTATGGACTTCTCGTTCGGTTTCTCCCGGTATATCTCAGCGCGGGGGTCACGGAAAGAGAAGGGCACACTTGAGCATTCGCGCTGGATTCAACGAACGGCACGCACGTACCAATTCCACGCTCTCGCGTAGAAACTTCTTGGCAGCAACAGGATTAGCTGTGGGGGCCGCCGCACTCTCGTCCTCGTGGACCACGGCGGCCGCTGCGCCCAGACGAGCATTGAACGACGGAGACCGTGTCCCCGCGCTCGTGATCGGCAGTGGATACGGCGGTGCCGTTGCAGCACTTCGCCTGACGCAGGCCGGTATCGACACGCACATGGTCGAGATGGGGAAGTCGTGGACCACACCAGGGTCCGACGGCAAGATCTTCTGCCCGATGCTCTCGCCCGACGGTCGGTCCTTCTGGCTCAGAGACCGTACAGTTCAACCGGTTTCACACTTTTCCGGCGGCTCGGTGGACAAGAACATCAGCCGCTACGTCGGCGTTCTCGACGCCGAGGACTTCGGCGGGATCAAGGTCTACCAAGGCCGAGGGGTCGGCGGCGGGTCACTGGTCAACGGCGGTATGGCCGTCACACCCAAGCGCAACTACTTCGAAGAGATCCTGCCCGGGGTCGATTCCAACGAGATGTACTCGACGTACTTCCCGCGGGCCAACGCTGCGCTCGGAGTCAACAACATCGACCCGGCCTGGTTCGAATCGACCGAGTACTACAAGTTCGCGCGGACGGGGCGAAAGACCGCTGAGAGATCCGGTTACACAACAACGTTCGTTCCGAATGTCTACGACTTCAACTACATGAAGCAGGAAGCTGCCGGCCAGGTCACCAAGTCCGCTCTGGTCAGTGAGGTCATCTACGGCAACAATGCCGGAAAGAAGTCACTGGACAAAACGTACCTCGCTGCGGCATCCGCCACCGGCAAGCTCACCATTTCAGCTCTGCACGTCGTGACCTCGGTTGCCCCGGCCGCGACCGGCGGTGGCTATCAAGTGGTGATGAACCAGATCAACGAGCAGGGCAATACCGTCGGCACCAAGACAGTGACGGCGGACAAGGTCTTCTTCGCGGCCGGCAGTATCGGGACCAGCAAGCTCCTGGTCGCGATGAAAGCGCAAGGGCAGCTGGCGAATTTGCCGGGTGCAGTTGGACAGGAATGGGGTCACAACGGCAACGTGATGGTGGGCCGCGCCAATCACATGTGGGACGCCACCGGTGCGAAGCAGTCGGCGATCCCCGTGATGGGTATCGACAACTGGGCCGACACATCCGCTCCCGTCTTTGCGGAAATCGCACCCTTCCCGGCCGGTACCGAACTGTGGGTCAGCCTGTACTTGGCGATTGCCAAGAATCCGCAACGTGCTCAGTTCCAATTCAACTCGGCAACAGGCAAAGTCGGATTGAACTGGCAGCGCTCGCAGAACCAGCCGTCGATCGACATGGCGAAGAAGCTCTTCGACAAGATCAACAAGAAGGAAGGCACGATCTACCGGACCGACCTCTTCGGCCCGACGCAGACGTGGGGCGATCAGTTGACGTACCACCCCCTCGGCGGTTGTGTGCTCGGCAAGGCGACCGACGGCTACGGTCGTCTGCCGGAGTACCCGGGTCTGTACGTCATGGATGGATCCCTCGTACCGGGCAATGTGGGAGTCAATCCGTTCGTCACCATCACCGCTCTGGCCGAACGGAATATCGAGAACATCATTGCGAACGACATGAACTAGGGCGGTGACTCGTCAGCAGGTGCGGTGCGGTGCGGCAGGTGCTGCACCGCACCGCTTCTGTATGTCCCGGAGTGTCATCGCGGCGCGTGATCTCGCAATGATCGATTGACTCGGTCGAGGATGCCGACGGCAGTGGTCAATGTGTCGAGGTCGCCCTCGTCGAGGGACGCCAATTCTTCGGCGAGAACGCCGATGCGTAGTTCGGATCGACGGTCTCGTCGCGCGCTTCGTTCGTCCTTCACGAAAAGTGTGCTCACTCGGCCGTCCGTGGGATCGGGTCGCCGTTCGATCAGGTCTTTGTCGGAGAGTGTGCGCACCAGCGTGCTGACGGTGTTCGGGCGTCTGGAGAGACGATCGGCGACCGCCCCGATGCGAGTGCCCGGATGGTGTGCGACATCGTGAAGTACTTCGGATTGTGCCTCTGGCAGAGTCGCGTCGGTACCCGACGTATCCATGTATTCCCGCAGCGCTCGACGCAATTCGAACGCCGCAGCGATGAGTGATCTCGATGCTTCTTCCGCGGTGGGCATGCGATCGGAGTAGCGATCGACCCCGTGTGATCCACGCCCTGGAACTGTATCTGACACAGATATAGTTTACAGTTCTTCAAAGGGTAGGGTCACCTAACCATGACGGAAGATGAAGCTGTCATGCTTCACGACGTACGGGACACGATCATGAATTTTCGAAAGAAGTCACGCAGTGTAATGCTGATCGGCGCACTGACATTGGTGGCAGCTCTCAGTGGCTGCTCGAGCGAGGACGCGTCGCCCACAGATGCCGAGATCAGTGCGTCGGCTCCGGCGGACTCTGCGTTTGTCGCTCCGCGAGAAGTCCCGGTTGGAATGGGGAGCGGAAAGTCGGACGGCGAGTTCCCTCGTACCGTCTCACACTTCAAAGGGGACACCACGATCGAATCGCAGCCCGAAAAGGTTGTCGTCATCTCGACCGGGCAAGCAGATGCACTCCTGTCGCTCGGTGTCGTGCCCGCAGGTTCGACGCGTGGTGACGGTGCGGACCTGGTGCCTCCGTACTTGTTGTCTGCGTACCCCGAATTCCGTACTCAGCTAAGTGATGTCGTTGACGCAGGTGGACGCTTCACACCGAATTTCGAAGCGATCGTCACGCTCGATCCTGACCTGATCTTGATGAATGTTGCAGGAAAGGACGCTGATTCGCTGTACGACCAGCTTTCCGCCATCGCACCCACGGTGGCAACACAGGGGACCGGCGTCTACTGGAAGCAGGACTTCCTGCTGGTTGCCGACGGGGTAGGTAGGACGCAGCAGGCGACGGCACTGCTGGATACCTTCAATACCGATGCCGCGGCCCTCGGTGCTTCCCTCTCGTCGCCGCCGACGGTGTCGTTCACGCGCCAGAACGGAAATCGTCTGCGCATCTTCGGTATTCCTTCGTTCACCGGCAGTATCGCCGAGGATGCCGGCTTGACCCGTCCGCAGTCGCAGCAGTTCGACGACACTTCCCGAGACATCAGTGAAGAAGAGTTGAACGTGGCGGACGCCGACTGGATCTTCTACGGCGTGCAGGGCGGGGACCCGGCGACATTGACGAACGCGCCGTTGTGGGCGCAGTTACGTGGTGTGGTCGCCAACCACGCCGTCGCTGTTGACGATGACGTCTTCTACCTCAATACCGGGCCGACTGCGGCTCGTGAAGTGCTGAAGGTTCTGCAGAGCGCATTGCAGCAGTAGTCGATTCAGCTTGGTTGTGAGTGCCGACGAATCGGAAGAGGGCTCCACCCACCGTGACGGCAAGCGTCGCGAGAATGGCTCCGGCGATGACGTCGGTGAGCCAGTGCGCACCCAAGTAGAGGCGAGTCAGCGCGACGACGACGGTGACCGTCACGGCGAGGAGCATCAGAAGGCGTTTGACGGCCGCTGTTCGGTCGACGCTCACAACGAGAACGGCAATGCCGAACAGCGCTGCTGTGCCCGTCACGTGACCGGAGGGGAACGAGTGGCCGGTCTCGAGAAGAACCTGGATGTTGGTCGGCGGACGTTCGCGACCGACGAGCGCTTTGATTACCGTGCTGGCGACCGCCGCCCCGCCAACGGTTCCGATCACGATCAAGCCCGGAACGACCGAACGCGCTCGCCATGAGATGAGCACTCCGCAGGTGATCCCGAGCAGCGCGGTGGCGACAGGGCTACCGAGATCTGTGACGGCGACCGCGATCTGGTTCAGGGCGCCGCTCCGATGATCGACCATCCAGTCGGTCACCGGCCCGTCGAAGCTCGTCAACCACCCGCTTCCATACACCTGGATCGACAGCGTCACCAGTGCAAGCACGAGTCCGCACGTGCGAAGGGCTGTAGACCGAACGCTGGAAGCTCGGTAGATCGAACCGAACGCGAACAGAGCTGCGGCCACCACGATTGCGGCAACCGCGATCTCTGCGGTGGTGCTCTCGGTCAGGACTTCGGTGACCACGTTTCGCACGGTCGACACAGTTGCAGGCATGAATGCAGTGTGACGATCCGAAGCTGAAGAAACGCTGAACGGAACTCGGCCCTGGGTCTACCGTCTGCTCTACTGGGTGCATCCGAACAACTGCGTGGCGACGAAACGGGGCCGGTGGTGCGAGTACTGGTGGTCGAAGACGAAGTGCGCCTGGCCGAGACGATCCGGCGGGGATTGGTGGCCGAGGGATTCGTGACCGCCGTCGAACTCAACGGTGACGACGGATTCGCGACTGCGTGCAGTGACGAATTCGACGTGATCGTTCTCGACATCATGTTGCCGGGCAAACACGGGTACGACATCGTGCGGGATCTACGCGCCCGGGAGATCTGGACGCCGATCCTCATGCTCTCGGCAAAGGACGGCGAATACGACCTGGCTGATGCATTCGATCTCGGCGCCGACGACTACCTGGTCAAGCCATTCTCGTTTGTCGTGTTTCTCGCTCGGCTGCGCGCACTGGTGCGTCGCGGCGCTCCACAACGTCCGGCGATACTCTCCATTGGACACCTGTCCCTCGACCCGGCCAAACATCAGGTGAGCAGAGCGGGAATCGAATTGACCCTGACGCCAAGGGAGTACAGCGTTCTCGAATTCTTGATGCGCAACAATGGTGTGGTGGTCACGAAGACCGAGATCGTTCGCTCTGTCTGGGACACCAACTACGAAGGTGACGAGAACATCGTCGAGGTGTATATCGGTTACCTTCGTAAGAAGCTCGACCTCCCGTTCGGAACTCAGAGCATCGAAACGGTCCGAGGCGTCGGGTACCGCTTTGTCGGCACTGCCTGATCTTCAGTCGTTCGGTACCGGAATCGTCACCTCGAATCGACTTCCACCGCCCGCCCTCTCGCTGACGGAAATGGTTCCGTGGTGCGCCGCAACTATTTCCGACGCGATGGCGAGTCCAAGTCCGGACCCGCCTCCCTGCCTCGACCGCGGCTGGTCCAGGCGGACGAAGCGTCCGAAGATTCGTTCGCGTTCTGCTGCAGGGATTCCGGGCCCGTCGTCCTCGATCACGATGTGGGCTTCGTTTCCGGCTTCGGAGCACTCGAGATACACGAGGGTCTCCGCATGCCGCACTGCATTGTCCACGAGGTTTCGCACCATCCGCGTCAATGCTCTCGGGTCTCCGGAGACCCTCGAGATACACGAGGGTCTCCGCATGCCGCACTGCATTGTCCACGAGGTTTCGCACCATCCGCGTCAATGCTCTCGGGTCTCCGGAGACCCGAACCGGAGCCACGGCAGCGGCGACCGTAACTTCGGAGATACCGTCGATCCTTTTCTGCTCGGCGAACAAGATGTCATCGAGGTCGACGTCGACGACGATGCCGAACTTTTCGAGTTCGCTTTCGTCAGAGCGCGCGAGAATCAACAGGTCTTCGATCAACTGCCGCATTCGGCGCGCCTCGGGAAGTAGTGCGTCTTCGATCAGCGCGTCGTCGAGGAGATCCGGGCGTCGGTGTGCCAGTTCGAGGGCCGTCGTGATCGTGGACAGCGGACTGCGTAACTCGTGTGAGGCATCGCTGACAAATCGTTGCTGGGCCAGCGCACCTTCGTCGAGGCGCGCCAGCATGTCGTTCATTGTTGTTGCCAGTCGGGCTATCTCGTCGTTCCCTGACGGGACAGGCACTCGTTCACCTTGACGCCCACTCGAAATCGATGCTACCCGAGCGCGGATGCGTTCGACGGGAGCGAGGGCCGAACCGACGAGGCGGTAGGTGGCAAACGCTGCCAGCCCCAGGACCAGAGGTCCGACGATGGCCAGCAGAACGGCAACGGTCGTCACCACGGTTTCAACCGGTTCGCGGTCGGCGCCGACGAAGACGGTGACTGGTCCGGTCGGCGTCTGAGCGCCTCGCCCGATCAGCCAGTAGTCCTCGTCGTCGGACTTCTTGACCCTTCCGAGAGCGTCCGACTCGTCAGGGCCGAGAAAACGTTCGGACAGGAGGTCGCTGTCGGTTCCAGGTGATTGGGCGACTATTCGGTGATCGGCGTCGACGATCTGCACGATTCCGATCTGACTGTCTGTGGACAGAAGCGAAGGGTCGAGATCGGCCGGGTTTTTTTCCGTTGAGCTGCTGGACCAATTGCGTGGCGCGAGCTTCGGAGCCGTTCAGCGCGGACAGATGCAGGGAGTTTGCCAGCACGAAAACCAGTGCAAGCCCGGCGATCACCAGGCAGAAGGCGATCACGAGTGTCGAAGCCACGGTCGAACGGGCACGCACGCTCCACCGGGAGGGGTGCAGAATCGACTCGCCGATGAAGTTCATGGCGTCCAGTCTGTACCTTCTCGGCTGTGCATTTACGAAGACGGGTGACGCGGTCCCGTAATCGGACCGCGTCACCCGTCTAGAGGATCAGGCCACTCGCTTGGCGGTGCGGCCGCCGAATTCGAGCATCACGGCGCGACCGGTGTCGTCGGTGACGAAGCGGCCCAACGCCCGGGTGGTGTCGGCGCGAGCAGCGAAGTCACGGTCGTTGAGGAAGGCGATCGGGATTGCCGGCGGCCAGACGATGTCCTCGTATTCACCGAGATCCTGCGCGCTGCCCATCCGGATGCCGATTCCCTCGTCACCGGGGGCGACGGTCATCGTCAGTGAGCCGGCCTGATACTTGCCCAGGACTGCGTCGACGGCAGCGGGTTCGGGCTCGACCACGTCCAGGGATGCCGGCGTGGGTAGTTCAGTGAGGTTGGCCATGCACCAGTCGACGATCTTCTTGCCGATTCCGCCGCCGAGGGCGTTGGTCAGCACGGTGACGGCGAAGTTCTTCTCGGGCACTGTCATGAACTCGGAGACCTGGAGGTTGCTCACGTTTCCGCCATGCCGCACTACCTGCGTGGTTCCGTATCGAGTCAACAGCCATCCCAGGCCGACTTCTTCGAACATCATCGCGGCGGGACGCTGCGGCTTCTGCATCAACAACCGGGTGGACTCGTCGAGTGGCTGTCCTTCGCCGGGGTGTTCGCCAGACAGTGCGTAACGTGCCCAGACGAGTTGGTCTCGCACCGAGGACCACATTCCGCCGCAAGGGATCATGCCGCGGTCCAGTCCGGTTTCGTTGGACACGAACGGCACACCGTCGCGGATGTAGTGACCGAGTGCGAACCGGTGGGTCATCACGTCCCAGGGCAGGAAGGCCGAGTTCTTCATTTCGAGGGGGTCGAGCACGCGCTGCTTGACCAGCTCTTCGAAGGTCAGTCCGCTGATCTTGGCCACGACATGTCCGGCGAGAACGAATCCGGAGTTGCTGTAGGAGAAGACTTCTCCGACGGGAAATTCTTGTCGCAGTTCGTTCAGCCGTGAAACCGAGCGTCCCAGGGCGTCTTCGCCCCAGCCTGCCGAGAGGCCCGCGTCGCCGGTGAATCCGCCGGTGTGGGTGAGGAGGTGACGCATCGTGACTGTGCGCGTGGCTGTTTCGTCGGCGAAGGTCAGTTCGGGGACGTACTCGACCAACGGGGTGTCGAGATCGAGTAGGCCGTCCTCGACGAGTGCCATCGCGGCTGTTGCGGCGAACACCTTTGTGGTGGAGCCGATCATGAACATCGTCTTGTCGGTGACCGGGAGTTGGGTTTCGACGCTCTCGATGCCACTGGTGACGACGATGTCCTTGTCGCCGTGAACGATGCCGACCGAGACGCCGGGGATGTTTGCCTCGACCCTCCACTGATCGACGAGTTCTTGAAGCTGTTCTTGCATCTTTGATTCCTCGAGTTCGCTGGCGTTCTGTGTTTCGGCGTTCTGTGTTTCCGTCATCGTATGTGTATCGGTCATCGTCACGCGTTAACCCGTGGTAGGAAGCGGAATCCGACGTACACTCCGTCTCGGTGCGGCCGTACCGTCGTCCAACCCGCGGCCCCGGGTTGACGGGTGGTCCAGGTCCCCGGGATCTGCGACGGTACGAGAGTGGCTACCGTTGCAGGCTTCTTCGGAGCTGTCTCGTCTTCCTCGGGATTCGGGATTACGTCGCCGATGACGGTGATCACGGCCTCGTCAGCGGACTCTCCACGACGGAACTCGATTGCTATTCCGCCCGAGCTGTACTTTCCCAGAACCGAATCCGGAATCGACTCCACACTCGCGGGGTTCGGGGCGAGGGCTTGCGGAGGTTCGAGTCCGACCAACGCGGCCGCGGCTTCGGTGAAGAGATCACGGTAGAGGCCGTCGGCCTTGCCGCCGCTGGTCAGCAGTGCGATCGCGACATTGTGGCGGGGGAAGATGCGCAGATACGCGTGCTGGCCGATGGTGCTGCCGTCGTGCCCGAAAATCTCTTCGCCCGACCAGGTTTCGTGGAACCAGCCCAAGCCCCAACCCGACTTGTCCGGGAACAGTTCGCTGATGTCGATTTCGGGTGTGCGCATCGCGGCGGCTGACTTTTCCGACACGATCCGTACGCCGTCGACGCTCTGTCCTTCGAGAAGACCGAGTTCCGCGAACGTGAGTAGATCTCCGATGCTGGCAGTGATGCAACCCGCGGGCCCCATCGAGCGCGTGATCGGCCAGACGGGCATCACGACGGAGTTCCCCGTATGACCCGCTGCCACAGAGTATCTCGGTGTATCTCCGGTCAACGTGAGTGTGTGCGCGAGGCCGAGCGGATCGATGATCCGCTCCTTGAGGATGTCGTCCCAGATGCCGCCGCGAAGAACCTCGACGATACGAGCTGCAAGGACGTACGCGGAGTTCGAGTACGCGAAGCCGTCCTCGAGTGGATGAACCTGACGGAAGTCACGCAGGCCCTCGACGTAGCGTTCGACGACGTCGTCGCCGCGACCCTTGTCGATGAACAGGTCACCGTCGATTCCGTTGCGATGGTTCAGAAGTGCGCGAACCGTGATGCGGGCAGCTGTTTCCTCGTCCTGCAGTGCGAAATCGGGCAGAATCGACCGGACGGTCGCGTCCAGGTCGAGCAAGCCTTCGTCGACAAGCTGCATGACCAGCATCGCGGTCCATACCTTGGTGATGGATCCGATCTGGAACAGGGAGTCGGTGGATACCTCGACCCCGGTGTCTGCGTTGATCACGCCGGAAGCCACCGTCGTACGGGTGATTTCCTTGCCGCTGGAATCGAGTGTGAGAATACCGAATTGAGCACCGGTGACGCCGTAACGCTCACACAGTACGTCCAGTGAGCGCTTCCACGCGTCGGCGCCGGCAGATGCATTGGCCAGGCCGGTCTTGGGCAGCTTCGCGGAGGTGTATCGCTTCACCCACTCGATGAGCCGCGTGCTGTAGTCGATTCGGTGCGAGATCGAGCCGTTGACGAGGAACCCGTGGCTTGCACCGGGATACGCCACCAGTCGGGTGGGTACATGCTGCTGGCGCAGTGCGGCGAACCAGGCCTCGGCCTGACCCAGCGGGCACCGCTCGTCCGACTTTCCGTGCAGGATCAGCGTCGGGGTCACCACATTCTTCACAGCGGCGAGCGGTGAGGCTGCCAGCAGCCCCGCGGAGTTCTCGGGAACAGTCGTGCCGGTGGCGAGTGACGCGAGGTGCGGACCGAAATCGCAGACTCCGGCCATGGCGTTGAAATCGCAGATCAGCCCGCCGGCAACTGCAGCGGCAAAACGATCCGTCGCGGACGTCAGGTGACACGTACTGTATCCGCCGTAGCTGTACCCGGTGATCGCCAGACGGTCCCCGTCGACAAGTCCCTCGGCGACAAGCGCGTCGATCGGCTCGAGGAAGTCGGCTTGGTCGGAGGTACCCCAGGCGCCGTTGACGGCGTACATGAAGTCTGCGCCGTACCCGTCCGACCCACGTGGATTGAGGGTCAGGATGCGCCAACCCTGGGCGGCGAGAACCTGGTGGGCGGGGTGATAGGTATCTGCAACGCCGGTCCACGCGTTGTGCGGTCCGCCGTGAATGTCGAGCAGAAGAGGTGCAGCGCCACTGGTTTCGGGAGCGGACAGTAACCAACCATGCACGGTGCGGCCGTCGGAGATGGTGAACTCGCGTTCCTCGGCGGCAAACAGTGTCACCTCGGGGAGTGCTTCTGCGGTGAATTTCGTCAGCGTGGTGACCGCGCCGCTGTCGAGATCGACGAGTGCGACCTCGCCGAAGGACTGCTGCGTGGTGACGATGACGGAGGCGACGCGGGCGTCACGGGCAACGGAGAGCGCCGAGACGACCTCGTTGGGATTGGCGACGAGGGATCGAGAGGTGCCGGTTTCGATGTCGGCCGCGTACAGATGCGTCCATCCACGATCGCGTAGGCAGAACACGATTTCGTCGCGAGTATTCGACAGTGCCGGTGTGCCGCCGGGGTAACCGGGTGCACCGGGCATCACGTTGCGATCGAGATGAGCTGTGAGGGTGACGTCGACCGGTGTCTCGGTTGGGCCGGGGACGGACAGCCGGATCAGGTCTGCAGTTCCGACACGGACCTCCGGAGTGCCGATGGCGACGACCGAATCTCCCTGCGGATGCCACAGTGTGGAGCCCTGCACTCCGGTGGCATGACCGAGTCGCTGCGGGGGAACCGACAGATCGTCGACGAGGATGCGGTAGGCGCTGAACGTGAGGTTCAGATCGCTGTCCGGTTCCAGATTCGCGGTGAAGGCGAGAGCCTTGCCGTCCGGTGACCAGGACGGAACGTCTGCATTCCAGTCACCGTCGGTGAGCCGTCGAACTGCCTTCGTCTCCAGTTCGACGGTGTGCAGGTGGCGCCGGAAGGTGCCGAGCCAACCGGCACCGTCCACCTTGTATCCGAGTCGGTCGGTGACGATGGGCGCGTTCGGGTCGGTGGAGTCCGAACGTGAGACCACGGCGGCGAATGCAATGGCTTTTCCGTCGGGGCTCCAGGCCGCTGCGCCGGCTCCGAGGGGGAGTGATGCTGCTGTGGTGAGGGTTTCGGCCTCGCCGCCGGCGAGCGGGATCAGGTGCAACTGCGCGGAGTCGCCGACCTTGCGGAGGAAGGCGATCGACGTTCCGTCCGGAGAGAACCGCGGGGCCGAATCGGCAGGTCCGGCAGTGAGGCGACGAGCCTGGGAATCGCGGGACACCGCCCACAATGATGTAGTTGCCTTTCCGGCAATTATTTCCGAGCGAACGAAGACGACCACGGCGCCGTCGGGAGAGATTGAGGTCTCCGTGGGTGTGACCACACGGTGGAGGTCGTCGAGAACAAATGGACGGTCAGTCATGTAGATCCTTCGAATCGGAGAAATAGATGCAGACGTAAAGCTTTGTCTTCCGGCTTATTTCAGAACGCGAATGCCAGGGCCGGCCAGGGTGCCGCCAACTGGTGCATACAGGGCCGTTGCGCCGTTGAAGAACATGAAGTTCGGCGACGTGGACACCGGAATGACGTCGGACGAGGTGAACAGTGCTTGTTCCGCTTCCTTCCACACCGAGCAGGATTCCTGCCCCGGCAGAACCGAGGCCTTCGCCGCCAGTTCGGCGTACTTTTGATTGTCGATCGATGCGAAGTTGACACCCGACGGTGGGGTGGGGCCGGCGAAGTACGGAACGAAGATGCTGGGGGTATCGCTCTGGACGGTCAGTCCGATCGAGATCGACCATGACGTCAGGTCTTTCGCTGCGAATGTGTTGGAAATGATGAAGTTGTTGTCACCACCACGAAGCTCTACCTTCGCGCCGAGCTCCTGCCACTGCTTCATCGCGTATTCTGCTGCTGCAGAGGTGGTGTCGCGGTAGTTGGCAAAGATGACCGTCAATTGCAGCGCTTGACCGTCCTTGGTCAGGACACCGTCGGATCCGGGCTTCCAACCGGCGTCCGCAAGAGTCTTTTTCGCAGCGGCCATGTCGAACTTCGGAACTACACCGGTGACGCTGTCGAAGTCACACGCCCGCGGATCGACTACTGCCAGTGCCGTAGCTCGTGAGCCTTTGCCACCGGTGTTGATGTCCGTGTAATCGTCGAGATCGATCGCCTGCACGAGTGCGGTGCGTACCGCTTCGTCCTTGGTGGGGAGAGCCGCATTGTGGTTGAAGATGAACTGTCCGCTCAGGGTGTTGGACGTCATCGACTCGAGGCCTGAAGCTTCCACACGTTCGATATCCGCGCCGGCAACCGGGGCCGCGTTGACCGTTCCGGTGAGGACGAGATTCGCCGTCGTCGCGGCGTCGGTCACGACCTTGATCGTGACCGTCTTGGGCACTCCGAGCGTGTCCGACGTGGTTTCGCCGTTCGGCCCCCAGTTGTATCCGTCGCGGCGTTCGAGCGTGACGTGATCGTTGGCCACTACTTCGGTGATCTTGAACAGTCCGGTTCCGTTGCTGCTGCCTCGAACACTGGCAGGGTCGTCGAGGGCTGCCTGGCACGCCATCTTGAGAGCGCCGATGCGCTCGAGGAGGAAGGGCGCGGGTTCCGTTGTCTTGATCGTGAGCTCGTCACCATCAGCGGTTGCTACCGCAGTTTCGGGTACGGATGCTCCCAACCACGGCGAGCCGTTGGTCGTGTCTACGACCCAGTTGATGTTGTTTGCCGCTGTCTGGGCAGTGAAGGTCGTGCCGTCTTCACACGTGATCCCCTTTTTGAGGGTGAAGTTCAGCGAAGTTCCGTTCTCGCTCCATTTTTCGGCCAGATACGAGCCCGCTGCGCGGGTTTTGGGGTCGATGGCCAACAACGAGTCGTTCGTATAGCTGTTGATCGCCTGCGTGGCAGTCAGATTGGTGATCAGGGGATGAAGGTTGCCGGGATCGGTGTTCACGATCGTGGTGAAACTGCCGTCCTTCGCGTAGTCGCCGGAAGAATTGCCGCCAGGATCAGAGGTGCTTCCGCACGAGGCAACCGTGAGAACGCCGATCGTGACCAGAGCCGCAGTGGGCACTGAGCGAGCTTTCATCTGATGCACCTTTTGATCGAAGGAAGTCGTTGATCAATGTTGCGCGAGGGACGTGGCCCAGGTCTCGTTGAATCGACTCATGCTGAGCGCCTGAATCTGTCGGATCGTCACAATGGGTGGTCGTCGTTTCTTGCCGCACCACGGTTCGACTACCGTCGGAGTGTGCGCTCAGAATCTCGTCGATCAGATATCCAGACCTTCCATGTCATGGATGTATGGAAGGCCGCGACCGAACGTCAGCGGACACATGGTGACGTCCTGACCTTGGCGGCAGGTCAACCGTCGACGCCCGCGCCGGCACCGGTGCTACGTGCGACGCGAGAGATTCTGGGCACCGAACTACTCGGGTATACCGAGACTTTCGGGATCCTGCAGCTACGCGAGGCTATTGCGCGCTACCACAGCGAGCGATCGGGAATCGCCGTCGACGCCGAAGACGTGGTGGTGACGACCGGTTCGTCCGGGGCGTTCACCTTGCTCTTCCTGGCCGCGTTCGACGAGGGCGACACCGTGGTGGTTGCTCGACCCGGATATCCCGCGTACCGCAATACCCTTGCCGCTCTCGGCTGCAACGTCGTCGAACTCGACTGCGGGCCGGCAACTCGATACCAGCCGACAGTGGAAATGCTCGAGGCTTTGCCGTCGCCGCCTGCCGGTCTGATCGTCGCGAGCCCGGCAAATCCCACGGGCACGGTGATCTCGCCCGAGGAGCTCGCTGCATTGGCGACGTGGTGCGAGCAGCACGGAACTCTTCTGATCTCGGACGAGATCTACCACGGCATCGGATACGGCGATCAGCACACGTCGAGCGCCTGGGAGACCTCACGCGAATCCGCCGTGATCGGCTCGGTGTCCAAGTACTTCTCGATGACGGGTTGGCGACTCGGGTGGATGTTGGTGCCGACCTATCTTCGGCGCCCGCTGCAGAGACTCGCGTCGAACATGACCGTGTGTCCGCCCGCGATCTCTCAGTACGCCGCCGTCGAGGCATTCTCGGACGAGGCGAAGGTCGAGTTGGACGGGCACGTTCAGCGGTACGCCGTCAATCGTGAACTGTTGTTGACCGGGTTGCCGAAACTGGGCATCACCGAGTTGGCTCCCGCCGACGGTGCGTTCTACGTCTACGCGGACATCGGCCATCTGTGTGGCGACGAGGGCGCCACCGCGTGGTGTGCCCGGTTGCTGACAGATACCGGGGTCGCGCTGGCACCCGGAATCGATTTCGACACCGTCCACGGAAACCGGATGGTCAGACTCTCGTTCGCGGGTGCGACAGCAGACATCCAGGAGGCACTGGCCCGCCTCGAGAAGTGGCTCGGGTAACAAACAGCAGGGTCTTCGAGCTGTTTCGCCATGCGGAGGTGCCCTCTGCTGGCACGATGTCGTGGTGTCTTCTGCAGCTACGCCCAAGGGCGAACGACGTCGCCAAGCTCTGGTGGCGTCCGCTGCTGAACTTTTGCTGGAGGGCGGGTTCGACGCCGTTCGTCACCGAGCGGTGGCAACCAGAGCTGACCTTCCACTGGCTTCGACGACCTATTACTTCGACTCACTCGACGATCTGATCGCGTGTGCCGTCGAGCTCAACGGCAACGCCGACATGGAAGCGATGCGCGCCAGAGTGGCTGCGGTGACCCAACGTCGGCGGGGCGCGGAATCAACCGTCGAACTGTTGGTCGAGCTGCTGCTCGGAGACGAAGAGAAGCGGCCGGAGAGCCGCGAGCGTTTGATCTCGCGCTACGAACGATTTGTGGCATGTGCCCGTCATCCCGCACTTCGTGACGTGCAGTTGCGCCTACGAGCCCAGCTCGACGACCTGTTGACCGATGCGCTTCGACGCTCGGGCCGGTCGGCTCCCGAGGGGCAATTGCGCCGTCTCGTCGCGATGGTCGACGGTGCGATGATCACGGCTCTGGGGGAGTACGACCCGGACCCACGGGGGTTGGCCAGGGGAATGCTCTTGGAATCGATCGACGTGATGGCGCCGCCGGTCTAGCTCGGTTCTCTATCGGGGGTAACGGCACTGCTTGGCCCCCGTTAGACTGAGGCCTCGTGAGCCGCATCCCGAATGTCCTTGCCAACCGCTACGCCAGCCCGGAGCTCGTTGCTCTGTGGTCTCCCGAGTACAAGATCGTGCTCGAGCGTCAATTGTGGGTGGCGGTGTTGCGTGCGCAGGCAGAGCTGGGCATCGACATTCCGGCCGACGCCATCGACGACTACGAGCGTGTCATCGACAACGTCGACCTCGAGTCCATCGCGGACCGCGAGCGGGTCACCCGCCACGACGTGAAGGCACGCATCGAGGAATTCAACGCACTCGCCGGGCACGAGCAGGTCCACAAGGGCATGACCAGCCGCGACCTCACCGAGAACGTCGAGCAGCTGCAGATCGTGCGTTCTCTCGAACATGTCTACAACCACGGCATCGCCGTTGCCGCCCGCTTGGGTGAGCGCGCTGCCGAGTACTCGTCCATCGTTATGGCCGGCCGCTCGCACAACGTCGCAGCTCAGGCCACCACCTTGGGCAAGCGTTTCGCTTCGGCCGCCGACGAGCTGCTGGTTGCACTGACGCGTCTGCGCCAGCTGATCGACCGGTACCCGCTTCGTGGGATCAAGGGCCCGATGGGGACCGCTCAGGACATGCTCGACCTCCTCGACGGCGATGCGGCCAAGCTCGAGCAGCTCGAAGCGAAGGTTGCGGAGCACCTCGGATTCGCTCACGTGTTGACCAGCGTCGGCCAGGTGTACCCGCGTTCCCTCGACCACGACGTCATCTCCGCGCTCGTCCAGGTCGGCGCGGGCCCGTCGTCGTTTGCACACACGATCCGCCTGATGGCCGGCCACGAGTTGGTCACCGAAGGCTTCCAGCCCGGCCAGGTCGGCAGCTCGGCGATGCCGCACAAGATGAACACCCGCTCGTGCGAGCGAGTCAACGGACTTCAGGTGATCCTGCGCGGATACGGCTCCATGGCAGCCGAGCTTGCGGGTGCGCAGTGGAACGAGGGCGACGTCTTCTGCTCCGTCGTGCGCCGCGTCGCGCTCCCGGACGCGTTCTTTGCGATCGACGGCATGTTCGAGACCTTCCTGACCGTGCTGATCGAGATGGGCGCGTACCCGGCCGTCATCGAGAAGGAACTGACCAGGTATCTGCCGTTCCTCGCCACGACGCGCGTGCTCATGGCCGCCGTCCGCGCCGGCGTCGGACGCGAGACCGCACACGAGGCGATCAAGGAGAATGCCGTCGCAGTTGCGCTGGCGATGCGTGAAGAGGGCAAGGAGCCCGACTTGCTCGATCGCCTTGCCGCCGACGACCGTTTGCCGCTCGACCGCGTTGCACTCGACGAGGCCCTGGCCGACAAGGCTGCTTTTGTCGGTGCCGCTTCGGCTCAGGTCGATGCCGTTGTCGCCGAGGTGCAGAAACTTGTCGACGCCAACCCCGAAGCTGCGGCGTACGCGCCGTCGCCGATTCTGTAAGGGCTACGCCCCGTGCGCCTTTTCGGTGGTCACCACTACCGAAAAGGCGCACAGGGTCGGAGACCATGGACTGCATCTTCTGTTCCATCATCGCCGGTGAGGCCGAGGCCAGCGTCGTCTACGACGACGCGAATGTCCTTGCCTTCATGGATATTCGGCCGTTCACATCCGGCCATCTCCTGGTCGTGCCGAAGCGCCACGCCAGTGGATTGTCCACGCTCGATCCCGACGACGGTGCCAGGATCTTCGCCGTCGCGCAGAAGATCGCCGCGGCGATGCGTACCGGATCTCTCCCCGTCGACGGAGTGAATCTGCACCTCTCCGACGGAGCTGTTGCGGGGCAGGAAGTCTTCCATGTTCATCTGCATGTCATTCCGCGAAATCGCGGCGACGGCTTCGGCCTGCGCGCCCTACCTCGCACGCCCAATCGGACAATCCTCGACAGCACGGCTGCCGTCATTCGAGGCGCACTGAACTAGAGGTTCACCCGGTGTGGGTGATTCGCGCCGAGGTTTCTCCCAGCACCATCTGGGTATGGCCGACATCGAACTGACGTATTCCTCCGGACTTGTCCCGAGGGACGGAGAGCTTCCCGCTCGCGAAACCATCGCAACGGTCTTCGACGAGCTCGACTTCCAAACAGCAGTGCAGGCGTACTTGTGGGCCATACCCATCGTGTCCTGGGCTCAGTGGATGGACGTGCATACCAACATCTTCGGAGCAACTGCCTCCGATATCGTCGTCTACCGCTCATATCGTGACCGACTAGGCCTGATCACCGCCAACGCGACGACTCCGTACATCTTGAACTTTTTCGATCTCGGTGCAACGGGGCCGTTGGTGATCGAATTGCCGCCAGGGCCGACCGCCGGGGGCATCGCAGATTTCTGGCAACGAGAATTCGCGGTGCTCGGTGAGATGGGCCCCGATGCAGGCAAGGGTGGCAAGACCCTGGTAGTCGGCCCAGGTCAGAGTGTCGAGGACACAGGTGATTACACCGTTGTCCACTCCCCGATGATGCACATCATGTTCGGCTTCCGCACGCTCGATCCCGACCCGGCGCGCTCGGACGCGTTGGTCGACGCCGTCCGGGTGTACCCGTACTCCGATCGTGAGAATCCGACTCCGACGCGTCTGGTCTCACCGGACGGCAAGCCCTGGAGCGGAATTCAGCCGCGAGACCTTCGATACTGGGAACTCCTGCACGACATCGTGCAGGACGAACCTGTCGAAGAGCGCGACCGCTTCCCGATGGCGTGGCTTCGGCAGCTGGGGATTGAGAAGGGCAAGCCCTTCGCCCCGGATGATCGAGTGAGAAAGATCTTGCGACGGGCCGTCGAAGTGGGGGAGGTGTTCGCCCAGGCGAATGCGTTCGTCAAACGCTTCCCCGGTTCGCGCTACTGGCCGGATCGCCAGTGGGACTTGGCGATTGTCCTGGACAACTCAGCTCAGCGAGGGGACAACTACGACGAGTTCTACGAACGCGCGTCGTGGTTCTACGAGGCGGTCACCTTCTCCGAGGCGATGAAGAGTACGACGCCCGGACTCGGGCAGGCATATCTGGGTAGCTACGCCGACGCCGAGGGGCACTGGTTGGACGGAGGAAAGAGTTACACACTCCACGTACCCGCCGATGTCCCGGCAAAGTTGTTCTGGTCCGCGACGGTCTACTCGGTCGACACACGCTGCCTTGTCGACAACCAGCAGGGCCGAGGCGACCGTGGCTCGCGAGATCCCGATCTTGTTGTCAACGAGGACGGTTCGGTGGATCTCTACTACGGACCTACAACTCCGGTAGGGAAGGAACCCAATTGGGTTCAGACCATTGCGGGTCAGCACTGGTTCTCGTACTTCCGCTTCTACGGACCGCTCGAACCATATTTCGATCGGACTTGGAAGCTTGGTGACATCGAGCCGGCCTAGAGCGTGGTCTGTCTCACGGACTGCCGATCAGTTCGACAACGGAGTCCAGAAGGACACTGCGCCAGCACAACCAGTCGTGGCCGCCGTCGAAGATCCGACACGACACTTGCGCTCCTGCGGCCTCCAGCGCCTGTGCGACCGCTGCGCTGTGCCCGACCATGTCGGACTCGTGCTTACCTACTTCGAGGACAACGCGTAAACCGTCCGGTACGCCGTCGCGCTCGATCCGTGCGGCTATGTCTCCACCCGGCGGGCCGTCTTCCCCGCGCTTCAAGCCGGTTGGCCACCAGAACGAACCGGACCCGCTGGCGACCAGCGCGAAGTGTTCGGGGAATTCGAGTGCTGCGAACATCGAAGCCAGGCCGCCGAAGCTCTGCCCCGAGACCACCGTTCGCGTTCGATCAGACGAGAAAGGTGTGACGGCGCGCACCTGCGGAAGCAGTTCGTCGACGACTGCACTCCAGTAGTCGCGGTTGCACGGCAATTCCTGCGAACGGCGTTGATTGTCAACGGAATCGATGGCAAGCAGAACGCAGGATTTCAGTTTGCCGGTCTGGACCGCACGATCGAAGGCGGCGCCTGCCGGCATGACCTCGGCCCAGTGGCGCCCGTCGAGAAGTATCACGAGCGGCCGTTCTTCGAGCGGTGTCAATCCGTCGTCCACGGTCTCGTAGATCCACACCGGCCGCTCGACGTCCAAAGTCGAACTAGCCCAGGTGAGCTGTACCGACTTCCTGAAAACTGGAGCATCCCAACCGAACTGGACCGGCGCCGAGGGCATCTCGGCGACGGAACGCCTTGTGTCCACACCTGCGGAAAGCGGATTGAGTGGGTCGGCAATTCGGTGCTCGAGCAACCCCAACCAGCGTGTGCGGCGGGTCGAGTCTTCCTTGCCTGCTCCCGGATAGTCGAACTCGTCGACTACGGACTTCGGTACCGGGATGATGCTGTAACTGCTACGCCAGGTGTTCGAGACTTCGGCGGTGTAGAACCACACCGGACTGTCGCCGAGTCGCTGCATCACGCTGAGTTGTTCTGCGTGATGGTCGGTCAGCGAATTTGCATCCAGGTAAACGCGCTCGACCTCGGTCTCCTCGGGCTGACGCCAGAGGAACGTAACTCGAACAGTCTGTGTATCAACGCTTTCGATGATCGGCGTTCCTTGTTGCACTATCCGATTCCAGGACGTCTCGATGTCGGGCGAGGCCGCGAGGGTAGCGGACAATTCGGTCACCGCCTGAGTTAGCATGAGCACAGCCTAACCTAATTTGATGGGCTTTTGAATTCGAGGAGTGGTCCGCCAGTGGGCGTCACAATGAAAAAATCACGCACCCTGAAGGTGCTCTCCGCAGTCTTGGTAGCAGGGTTCGCCCTCGCCGGTTGTAGTTCTGCGGATGCCGATTCCGATGCTGACTCAGCTGCATCGCAGGGTAATTGGCCGCGTATCGTGGAAACGCCGAAGGGGCCGGTGGAGATCACGTCGAAGCCGGAGAGGATCGTCTCGACCAGTGTGACGCTGACGGGCACGCTGTTGTCGATCGACGCTCCGGTGGTGGCTACCGCATCGACGGGACCGAACACCGACGTCTCGGATGCGCAGGGGTTGTTCACACAGTGGGGCGACATAGCAGAAGAACGCGGACTTGCAGTGTTGCCGATGGGCGGTGCGAACGCGGAATCCGTTCTGGCGCAGAACCCGGACCTGATCGTCGTCTCGGCAACTGGAGGTGACTCCGTCGTCGATCTGTACGAACAGTTCACGGCCATCGCGCCGACAATCGTGGTGGACTACGGCGGAAGTAGTTGGCAGGAAGTCGCCGCTGTGCTGGGTAAGGCGACAGGTCTCGAAGACAACGCGGCGGCCACGGTCGCGAAGTTCGACAGCGCAGTAGAGGCCGCGAAGGCCAAGATCACACTTCCCCCGCAGCCGACCACTGCGCTGGTCTACTACGAGGACGGCAGCGGCGCCAATATCTGGACGCACGAGTCGGGGCAGGCGAAGTTGCTCACGGCGATGGGTTTCACGGTCGCCGACATTCCCGAGTCCGCGAAGAGCAGTGAATCCATGGGTAAGCGCAAGGACATCATTCAGGTCTCGGCGGAGAACCTCTACGACGGTATCGCGGGCAACACCCTGATCTTGGTCAGTGCCGACGACGGTGCGGTGAAGGCGGTCGAGGCACTTCCACTGTTGGCCCAGCATCCGGCAATTCGTGATCACCACGTCTATGCCGTGGGTCTGGACACCTTCCGTCTCGACTACTACAGCGCAACCAACATGGTGAACCGGTTGGTCGAGCAGTTCAGCTGAGCCATAAGTACTAGGCCTTTCACCTTCAACTAGTGCTTTGGTAGGAGCCGGGAATCGAACATTCCCTTCACGTTCGCCGAATGTGGGACCAAGTGGTGCGCGCATGCCACCATGAACGTCAATCATCGGATGCGGAATGGGGAGTGGATGTTCGACTCGGCTGGTCAGAATGCCCCGGGGCAAGCCCTGGCATCGCGAGGGTGGGGACGTTTCAACCTGAACAACCCGGCCACGGCGGCCGTGATCGTCGGCCTGCTGAGTGTGCCGTGGGTGTTCGGTCTCGCCAGTCTCAAGACTGAACCCGAGACGAGCAATCGAGTGCTGAGCGATCCGGGAACCGTCGTCGGCATCATGGGTTTCCTGACGGTGTTGACCGTTGTGGCGTGTGCGCGCCGGCGGTACCCGATCGCGTACTACCTCCTGACGTTGGCAGGATCCGGCGGATTGATGCTCTTCCTCGGCAGTCGATCGCTGGGGGCCACGCCGCTTTTCTGGTTCGCGATCATGGCAGTGTCCATCCGAGTGACAGGCATGCGCCTGGTCGGACTGCTGGTCCTCGGAATGGCGATGGACGTGATCTTGGCGATGTATCTCACCGAACGGGACGGGCTGACGGTCGCCGAGGTTCAGGTGGGGGAGTTGCCTCACTTGTTCCTCGAACCGGCGGCAAACACCGTCACGAGTTTTCTGGTCGTCGCAGCCATGGGAAAGATCGTCGCGCGCCTGCGAAAACAAGCAGTGGAGAACAGTCAGGCAGTAGCGGATCTGCACCGGGACCGCGAACGCAAGATCGCGAATGCCGTTGTCGCCGAACGGCAGGACATGGCACGTGAACTGCACGATGTCGCTGCCCACCACATGACCGGCATGATCATCCAGGCTCGTGCCGCCGACAAGTTCTTCTCGAGCAATCCCGAACAAGCACAAGCCCTTCTGGGGGGCGTCATCGAGCAGGGTCAGCGGGCCCTCAACAGCTTGCGGCAGATCGTGGGGATACTTCGCCTGGGTGAGGAAGACCCCGATTTCCCGACGCCCATGGTCTCCGACATCGACGAGTTGGTGGACGACTGCAAGCGCACCATCTCGTCGATCTCGTTGGAGAAGGTCGGCCGCTTCGACGACCTGGACAGCGGAGTCCAGTTGACGTGTTACCGCATCGTGCAGGAGGCGTTGTCGAACGTCCTTCGCCATGCGCCGGGTAGCGAGTCCAAGGTGTGTCTGAGTCGAGAAGCCGGTGCGGTGAGGGTACGGGTGGTCAATACTCTCGGGAATGCTCGCCCGGCCTCCGACGGGCAAAACCTCGGAATTGTGGGAATGCGCGAACGCGCGACGCTCATGGGTGGTCAACTGGACGCCGGACCGAATTCGGAAGGTGAGTGGGCTGTGCAGGCACTGGTGCCGGTGAACGGGAGGATCAACGCATGATCGATGTCCTTATTGCAGACGACCAGCAGGTGGTACGGCAGGGGTTCGAGCTGTTTCTCTCCGGTCACCCCGAGATTCGCGTCGTCGGGCATGCCAAGACGGGAGTCGAGGCGTACGAGCAGGTGCGTGCACTGCGTCCGGACGTCGTGCTGATGGATATCCGAATGCCGCACGGCGACGGGTTGACTGCGACTCGGGAGGTCCTTGCCGAGTTTCCCGGGACCCGCGTCATCGTGATCACCACGTTCGATCTCGACGAGTACGTTTTCGAGGCGCTCGACAGCGGTGCCGCAGGGTTCTTGCTCAAAGACGCCGATCCCGAAGAGCTCTCGTCGGCAGTGTTGACCGTGGCCGAAGGTGGTTCGGTGCTCTCGCCGAGATTGACGTCGAGACTGATCGTGGAGTTCGCGAGGCGCAAGCCGGCACCGATGTCCACGGCGCGCTCCGGATCGGATCACGGTCTCAGTGCGCGTGAGATGGATGTGGTGCAGTTGCTGTCACAAGGCTTGGGAAACAACGACATCGCAGATTCCCTCAGCCTCGAACAGAGCACGGTGAAGTCGCACATCAGCAACATCTGCAAGAAGCTGCAGGTGCGTACCCGTGTGCAGATCGTCATCTGGGCGTACCGAAACAACGTGATCGCCGTATCGCGCTGACGCACGGGACGCTGCGGCGCATCCGCCGCGGCACGGGCAGAGAAGTACACGTGCCCCGGGTCCGATCCCTCGTCGAACCCGGGGCATCCGTGCCACTCAGCCCAGCAGTTTGGCTTTGAGCGTCATGACAGTCGCCGGGCTCAGACCCAGGCCCTCGGTCAGGTACCGATCGACCGACCCGTAGGTCTGGTCCAACTGGGCGAGACCGGCATCGAGATAGCTTGCCTCGACACCCAACAGGGGCTCCATGTTGACGGCCATCTGTTCGCCCAGGCTCGCCGCGATGCCCGCGCGCGTGGCCTTCATGCCTTCGGCTGTGTACTCGTTGGTCAGCAAGTAGTCGTTCATGATCACCGAGCGGTCGACACCGGCGATACTCAGCAGCAGAAACGACGTCCAGCCGGTGCGGTCTTTGCCTGCGGTGCAGTGGAAGACCTGTGCACCTTCGGTTTCCGCGAGACCCGTGAGCAACTGCGCGAACCCGGCTCGCTCCGTCGCTCCGGTGACGAAGGCGCGGTTCATGTCCTGCATCATCGATCGTGAGTCCTCGGGGGACTTGATCTTCGCGATCATCTCGGCGATGTTCCCGGACAGGATCGGAATGTTCTCGTACGCAACCCCGTCGGGCAAGACATCGGGCTTACTGGCGATCTCGGGTTCAGTGCGCAGATCGTAAACCTTTGTCAGTCCCAGCTTTTCGAGATTGCTCATGTCATCGCCCTTGGGCGTGATCGCGTTCGCGCGGTAGAAGACTCCCTTGTTCACGGGCAGGCCGAAAGTTCCCGAGTATCCGGCGCCGGTGCCTGCGACGTCGCGGAAATTGTCGATCCCGGTCAGCCGCGGCGCATCTGGGGTCTGCTCGGAACTGCCGAGGTTGCTGGATCCGAAATCCAGCGAGCCGAACAGCGGAGCCGAGGGGCCAGGTTCGGCCTGCGCGATCGAGGCGCCGAAACCGGTGATGAGAAAGCTACTGGTCAACGCAATGGCCGCGGCAGACCGTAGTGAGCAGGTACGGGTGGATCGGGACATGTGTGAGCCCTTCGTCGAGCGGAGAGAGTGGCGAGTCGATGAGGTATCGCGAAGGCAAGGTAGCGAGTTCGCGTGTCCGATTCGAGAGGAATCTTGCTTTGCTCCCTCTCAGTGGGAGGCGTGCTGCTGTGAGCGTGGGCGGCTCGGGAGGCGCAGTTCATTCCTCGGGACCTGTGTTTGTGTAAAGGTCCGGTGCCCTGATATTGGTTAGCCTCACCAAATCAATTCCGGAGCGGTCCGGTGCGTTCAGATGGAGTTCAACATGCGGGTTCAAGGTCTGTCGCGGTTTCGCCGCGCAGTGGTGATCGGCGCAGCAGCTGCGCTGGCGGTCGGCGTCGCCGGCTGCAGCAACTCCGAGGAGGCGTCGTCGTCCGAATCGTCGACGACAGCCGCGAGCTCGCAGACCCGTGTCTTCGAGGCACAGAACGGATCCATCGAGATCCCGAGCGACCCGCAACGGATCGTGGCCTGCGGATACGCAGTTCTGCCGCTGATTCAGGCGGGAGCGAACCTGGCAGCAGTATGCGAGTGGACCCGTGAACTCGGCAACATGGACGACAAGACCAAGGCCGCTTACGAAGCTCTGCCGAAGGTCGCGCCCGACGGCAACGTCTCCCAGCTCAACTACGAGGGAATCGTCGCTGCCGAGCCCGATCTGATCATCATGGGTGTTCCCGCTCGAGTCGAAAGCCAGCTGGACATGGCGCAGCTCGAGGCGGCCGCTCCCGTCGTCTTCCTGGGACCGACGGTTCCTGCTGATTGGCGAGTGCTGGGCGAGCAGTTCGCCGATGCCGCGAATGTCTCCGACACCTACGGCGAGTTCAAGGACGACTACGACGCCAAAACCGCCGAACTGGCCGCGAAGTACAAGGACAAGCTCGGCTCGTTGACCTTCGGCGGCGTGTGCAACGTCTGCAAGCCGGAGGCCGGCACCTTCTCACGCGAGTACGCGTCTTCGTACACGACCAATCTCTTCGACGGACTCGGACTGCAGTTCCCCGGCACCCCCGCAGACCCCGCCGACATCCACGTCGAACAGGTATCCATCGAGAAGATCGGCGAAAATCTCGGAAATGTCGACGTGATCGTCTACGGCCTCAACGCCGACGGCTCGATGTCTCCGCAGTTGCAGGAGCTGGTCAATTCCGAGCTGTGGAAGGAATTGCCCGCAGTGAAGGCCGGCAACGTCGTCCAGGTCCAGCATTCGCTGGCCGCGACCTATCAGACGGCTCTTCTGACGCTGGATTCGATCGACGAGGGCCTGTCGAAGCTGCCCGCAAACCAGTAGTTCATCGACTGTGACGGTGGCCTCTCGCCTGCTGGCGAGGGGCCACCTGCATATCCGGATGAGCAGGGCGGACAGCTCTCCGATCGGCGAGGACGCTTACCTGTCCCGGCTACCGGGGTTCTGTACGAACTGCGAACGCCCGATAGGGTGACCGGGTGCGTCCTACACTTGATTCCTACACTCATCTGGCCGGTGGCAAGGTCCGTGACCTTTACACGATCGACGACGAGCATCTGCTGCTTGTCGCGAGTGATCGGATCTCGGCCTACGACCACGTGCTCAGCACGCCGATCCCGGACAAGGGTCGCGTGCTCACCGCGATGAGCGTGTTCTTCTTCAACGTCCTCGGTGGCACCAACCACCTGGCCGGCGAGCCCGACGACGATCGCATCCCGGAAGAGGTACTCGGCCGCGCTCTCGTCGTGCGCTCCCTCGACATGGTTCCCGTCGAATGCGTCGTTCGTGGCTTCCTCACCGGCTCCGGCTTGGTCGACTACAACAACACCGGCGCAGTGTGCGGCGTCGCGTTGCCCGAGGGCCTCGTCGAGGCGTCGCGTCTGCCCGACCCGATCTTCACCCCGGCGTCCAAGGCGGCTCTCGGGGATCACGACGAGAACATCAGCTTCGATCAGGTAGTGGAGAAGGTCGGCCAGAAGCTGGCAGTGCAGCTTCGCGAGGACACTCTCGACGTCTATGCCCGCGCCTCCAACTTCGCAGCCGATCGCGGAATCATCCTTGCCGACACCAAGCTCGAATTCGGTCTCGACTCCGCTGGAAACCTCGTGCTCGCCGACGAGGTGCTCACCCCCGACTCGTCGCGCTACTGGCCTCTCGAAGGCTACGAAGCGGGCAAGGTGCAGCCCAGTTTCGACAAGCAGTTCGTGCGCGACTGGCTCACGAGCCCCGAATCCGGCTGGGACCGTAGCTCGGACACGACACCGCCGCCGTTGCCGCAGGAGATCGTCGACGCGACCCGGGCACGCTACATCGAGGCGTACGAGCGCATTTCCGGTCTGTCCTTCGACGATTGGGTCGGTCCCAGCGCATGAGCCTGATCCCGCCGGTCGCAAAGAAGGTCCCCACCGAACGTACCCATCACGGACACACGTTCGTCGATGACTACGAGTGGCTGCGGGACAAGGACAACGCCGAGGTAGTCGCATACCTCGAAGCCGAAAACGCGTACACCGACGAGCAGACGGCCGCGCTCGAGCCATTGCGCGAGAAGATCTTCCAGGAGATCAAGTCGCGGACGCAGGAAACCGACATGTCGGTGCCCACTCGCATGGGTAAGTGGTGGTACTACTCGCGCAGCGTGGAAGGCAAGTCGTACACCGTCCAGTGCCGGTGCCCCATCGCCGGTGAAGACGACTGGACTCCGCCCGACCTGACGCCCGGCGTCGAGCTGGCCGACGAGCAGATCCTCATGGACGGCAACGTCGAAGCCGAAGGGCACGAGTTCTTTTCGCTCGGCGCGTTCTCCATCAGCGAGGACGGCACGTTGCTCGCGTACTCGGTGGACATCGTCGGCGACGAGCGGTACACCTTGCGGTTCAAGAACCTCGAGACCGGTGAGATGCTCGCCGACGAGATTCCCGATACCGCGCCTGGCGCCACCTGGGCGATCGACCACAGTCACGTCTTCTACATGACGGTCGACGACTCCTGGCGTCCGGACACGGTGTGGCGTCACAAGCTGGGAACGCCGCAGAGTAAAGATGTTTCGGTGTTCCACGAGCCCGACGAACGGTACTGGGTTTCGGTGGGGTCCACCCGCAGTGAGAAGTACCTGATGATCTGGGTCGGTTCCAAGGTGACCAGCGAAGGCTGGATGCTGGAATCGGCGAACCCGGAAGGCGAATTCCGCGTCATCATCCCACGTCGCGAGGGCGTCGAGTACGGGGCCGAGCACGCCGTGATCGGGGGAGAGGACCGTTTCCTCATTCTCCACAACGACGTCGTCGACGGCATCAAGGCCGAGAACTTCGTGTTGGTGGAAGCTCCCGTGTCGGATCCGACGAACATGACGACGCTGATCGAGCACAGCGCCGACGTTCGGCTGGAAGAAGCCGAAGCCTTTGCCGGACACCTCGTCCTGAGCTACCGACGCGAGGCGCTCACTCGGGTTGCCGTGTGGCCGTTGACGGATGACGGCTACGGCGAACGCCACGAGATCGACTTCGACGAAGAACTCTTCAGCATCGGCATGGGGTCCAACCCGGAATGGGCGCAGCCCACCATCCGGCTCGGCTTCACGTCGTTCATCACTCCCGGGCAGGTGTACGACTACTACGTCGCCAGTGGTGAACTGGCACTGCGCAAGTCGCAGCCTGTTCTCGGTGACTTCGATGCGAGTAACTACGAGCAGCGTCGCGACTGGGCAGTAGCCGACGACGGAACCCGCATTCCGCTCTCGATCGTGAGGCGCGTAGGTGCGCCGGAAGGTCCCGCGCCGCTGCTGTTGTACGGCTACGGTTCCTACGAGGCGAGCATCGACCCGTCGTTCTCGGTTGCCCGCTTGTCGTTGCTCGATCGCGGTGTCGTCTTCGTCGTCGCACACGTGCGCGGCGGCGGCGAGATGGGCCGTCACTGGTACGAAAACGGCAAGACGCTCACCAAGAAGAACACCTTCACCGATTTTGTCTCTTGCGCAAAGCATTTGATCGACACCGGTGTCACGTCGGCCGACCGGATGGTTGCCGACGGCGGTAGTGCAGGTGGATTGCTGATGGGCGCTGTCGCCAACATCGCTCCGGAACTGTTTGCCGGCATTCTCGCCAATGTTCCGTTTGTCGACCCGTTGACGTCGATTCTCGATCCGTCGCTGCCGTTGACGGTCATCGAGTGGGACGAATGGGGAGATCCGCTGCACAACAAGGACGTCTACGACTACATGCGCTCGTACAGCCCGTACGAGAACGTGGAAGCCAAGGACTATCCCGCCATTCTTGCGATCACGAGCATCAACGACACCCGTGTTCTGTACGTGGAGCCGGCCAAGTGGGTCGCAAAACTGCGCGCCACCAAGACCGGTGATGCTCCGCTACTTCTCAAGACCGAGATGAGCGCCGGGCACGGCGGTGTCAGCGGTCGGTACGAGAAGTGGAAAGAGGTCGCGTTCGAGTTCGCCTGGGTGTTGGACACCGTGGGCGCGAACTAGCTTCTGTGTCAATCAGGTTCGGTGACTGTCAGGTTCTGCGGTAACGAACCTGAGGGCGCCCAGCGCGCCCGTACTCGGTCTCCCGGGTGAGCATGCCGTCGTCTGCCAGCTTTTCCAGGTAGCGCCAGGCTGTCACCCGGGACACGCCGACCGATGCTGCCACCTCGGCGGCGGTCACAGGACCTTCCGAATCCCGGACGGACGCTGCGACGAGTCCGAGTGTTTGAGACGCAAAGCCTTTCGGTGCCGCTGCTCGATCGTCGGACGTTCGTAGCGCGGACATCGCGCGGTCGATGTCGTGTTGACTGACCGCAGACTCTCCAGCGGGAAGCGCTGCACGATATTCGAGGTAGCGCTCGAGCTTGTCGCGGAATGCTGCGAAAGTGAACGGCTTGAGAAGATAGAGGACGATCCCGCGAGCCACGGCGCTTCGGACCACCTCCAGATCGCGCGCCGAGGTAACCGCGATGATGTCCGGACTGGGCCGCAAACCGCCCAGGGCGGAAGCCACGTCGAGACCGCTGGCGTCGGGCAACCCGATGTCGAGCAGGACCAGGTCGATGGGCTGGTCGGTGGCGTTGGCCGCCGTAACTGCACGCACGGCGGCGTTCCCGGAATGAACCACGCCGTGGACCACGAATTCCGGCACACGCTCGACGTACGAACGGTGCGCCTGGGCGATCAACGGTTCGTCGTCGACTATCAGCACACGGATCATCGCGGTGCTTCCACCTCGCGCAGCGGGATACGGACAACCAGCATGGAGCCCATCGCCGGCTCGCTGGTGAGCGTGCCGCCGTGCCGTTTCACAACTTGAGAGACCAGTGCGAGACCGAGTCCGCGAGAGCCGGATTTTGTGGAGTAGCCACGGCCCTTGGCCTTTTCGAGTGCTTCGGGTGTCATTCCCGGGCCGCTGTCGGCGACGGCAACAACCATCATCGAATCCTCTTCCATTACCGTCACTTCCACCCACGGAGACTCGCTCGCGCGCGATGCGTCAATAGCATTGTCCACGAGATTGCCGACCAGCGTGACCAACTCGCGTGCATTGAGCGAAGGAACCGGACCGAGCGCGGTGTCTTCGGTGATGGTCAGGTCGACCCCGCGTTCGGCCGCTTCACTCATTTTCCCGAGCAGCAGTGCGGCGAGCGCCGGCTCGTGGACCGCATTCATCAGACGATCTATCAACTGTTGGGACACTCGCAATTCATTGGTGGCGAAGGCCACTGCGTCGTCGTTCCGGCCCAACTCGACCATCGTGATGATCGTGTGAAGACGATTTGCACTCTCGTGGGCTTGCGATCGAAGCGACTCGGCAAAACTGCGTACCGAATCCAATTCCCCGAGTACGTTCTGCAATTCGGTGTGATCGCGAATTGTCAGCACGGTGCCAATTCTGTTGCCCTCCCACTCAACCGGGTGTTGGTTGACCACCAGCACACGCTTGTCGGTGAGGTGCACTTGATCCTTCGCGGGAGAGGCGTCGTCGACTCGCATGGTCTCGGGGATGGACGAAAGTGGCACGGGCCCGTCCGGTAGATCGAGGAGGCGACGCGCTTCGTCGTTGACGATATCCACTCGCGCATCTCTGCTTCGGCCTCGCCCGATCACCACCAGACCCTCACCGATGCTGTGCAGGACGGCGTCGTGGTGTTCGTACATGGTGCGCAGTTCATCCGGCGCCATCCCCAGGGTCTGTCGCCGGATACGCCGACTCACCAGAAGTGAACTCAGGAGGGCGGCAAGAAGACCGCCGCCGGCAACGAACAGGATGACCGGAACACTTTGGGCGAACTGCTTGCTGATCTGCTCGCGGGTGACACCGGCAGAAACCAGACCGACCAGGGTTCCGCCGGAATCGTAAACAGGAGTGACTGCGCGGATCGACGGCCCCAGCGACCCGGCGTACGTCTCTGTGAAGGTCACGCCGGCAAGTGCGCGGTCGATGTTCCCGGTGAAGAGTTGACCGATCAGCTCCGGGCTCGTGTGGGTGAACCGAGTGCGATCAGGCGCCATCACCACGATGAAATCGACGCCGGTTGCCTGTCGGATCTTCTCGGTCTGTGGTTGCAGAATCGCGGTCGGGTCCGGACTCGTCAGGGCTGCCGCCGTCGAATCCGACAGGGCGAGAGTCTGCGCTATCGAGCTCACCTGCCTGCGGATCGCGTCGTCGCTGTCTCGGCGTTCGTCGACAACTGCGAGCGCGGCCCCCACACCGATGACCAGCGCCAACAACGCCAATTGCAGGAGCAGGATCTGCCTGGCGACGCTCATACGTCGGCCGGTCTTTCGTTCGACCATCGAGCGCCTCCTGAACGTAATGAACACAAACTTCCGGGCCCACCTGTTTGCAACAAGAATTCTCCACGACTCGAAGTGATCCCGATCACTTCACAGATATCCGATCCAAAGGACACCCCATGAGCAGCACGGCAACAGGGACAGTAGACGGTTCCCCACAGCCCGAGGGCACCAAGGCAAAGCGCGACAAGACGCATTGGCTCTACATGAGCGTCATCGTCGCGGTCATCGGAGGCATCCTCGTCGGTTGGCTCGCACCCGAGTTCGGTAAGTCCGTCGGTGTACTCGGCACGTTGTTCGTCAGCCTGATCAAGATGATGATCAGCCCGGTCATCTTCTGCACCATCGTGCTCGGCATCGGCTCGGTTCGAGCGGCGGCCAAGGTCGGCAAGGTCGGCGGCCTCGCACTCGCCTACTTCATCGGGATGTCCACCATCGCACTCGCGATCGGCCTGGGCGTCGGCAACCTGCTCAACCCGGGCAGTGGCCTGAACATCACGCCCAATGCGGCCTCCGTGGCCAAGCTTGCAGATCAGGCCCACAGCGCGGGCGGTACCTGGGACTTCATCGCGTCCATCATTCCGACGTCGATGCTGTCCTCCCTCACAGCCGGCAGCGTGCTGCAGACTCTGTTCGTCGCCCTTCTGGTCGGCTTCGCGATCCAGTCGCTCGGCAAGTCGGGTGAACCGATCCTCAAGGCCGTCGGATACATCCAGAAGCTCGTGTTCAAGATCCTGACGATGATCCTCTGGCTCGCCCCGATCGGTGCTTTCGGTGCCATCGCCAGCGTCGTCGGCCAGACCGGTTTGAACGCCGTCGTCCAGCTCGGCACGCTGATGATCGGCTTCTACCTGACCTGCCTGATCTTCGTCTTCGGTGTTCTCGGAACGCTGCTGCGCGCGGTCACCGGATTCAACATCTTCAAGCTGGTCAAGTACTTGGCCCGTGAGTACCTGCTCATCTTCGCCACGTCGTCCTCCGAATCGGCACTGCCGCGTCTGATCGCCAAGATGGAGCACGTAGGCGTCGAGCGCACCACGGTGGGCATCGTCGTTCCCACGGGCTACTCGTTCAATCTCGACGGCACCGCGATCTACCTGACGATGGCCTCGATCTTCATCGCCGACGCCATGGGACAGCCACTCGGTTTCGGTGAACAGCTCTCGCTGCTGGTGTTCATGATCATCGCCTCCAAGGGCGCTGCCGGAGTCAGCGGCGCCGGTCTGGCCACGCTGGCAGGCGGACTGCAGAGCCATCGCCCCGAGCTTCTCGACGGCGTGGGACTCATCGTCGGAATCGACCGCTTCATGTCGGAAGCGCGAGCGATCACCAACTTCTCGGGCAATGCGGTTGCGACTCTCCTGGTCGGCGCCTGGACCAAGACGATCGACAAGGAACGCGTCGTCGAGGTACTCGACGGGAAGATTCCGTTCAACGAAGCCACGATGCTCGACGACGAGGACGAAGAAGAGCAGCACAAGCTCGAAACGGCTCCGACCGGCACCAAACAGTCGTTCGTGAGCCATCACTAGAAACGTCCGCTCTGCTGAACGTTTGACTGCGCTGCAGGCGCGGAACCCGATCTACGATCAGTGATCCTGGTCGTAACGATGAAAGAGACCGCCGCACCAACCGTGCGACGGTCTCTTTCTGTTCGTGGCTAGGTGTACCAGGTCGGTTCGGGAATCTCGCCGGTCAGAAAACGACTACCGACTTCACGGCGCTTGTACGCGAGCGGATCGTGAAGGGTATGCGTCCGGATGTTGCGCCAGTAGATGTCCAGGCCGACGTCGTTGGACGTGGCTCGGGCACCGGTCAGTTCGAAGATCTTGTTGCTGATCTCCAAGGAGACGTCGGCGGCGCGAAGTTTTGCGGCCGCGATGCGTACGGCGAGGTCGCCGCGAGCCTGCTCGGTGAGGTTTTCGCGAGCGTCGTGGAGCACTGCGTCGGCCTCACGGCTGACCTGATCCACGAAGGCCTCCGCTGCCCACAGCTTGGATTGCAAGTCGCCGTAGCCCTCACGGAGGTACCACTCGTCGGTTGCGATTTCGCGGTTGTCACCGCCGTACGGCCATGGACGCGTACGGGTTCGGGTGTACTCGGCGGCAGTGTCCAGTGCGCCACGAGCGATCCCGAGGTAGAAGTTGGCGAACACGATCTCGATCGCCGGGAAGTTCAGGGTGTTGTAGACCAGAGGTTGGAATTCCTTGTCGACAAAGCCTGCCGCACTTGCCCAGTCGACCTCGACGTCGTTGATCTCGACGCTGCCGGAATCGGTGAGGCGCTGCCCGAGATTGTCCCAATCACCGCGGAAGACTATGCCGTCCTGAGCAGTCGGCACGATTGCGAACACATGCGTCGCAGTTCCGTCGATGATTCCTTCGAGCACCGTGAGGTCGGTGACTCGGCCGCCGGTGGAAAACGACTTCACACCGTTGAACACCAGGGTGTCTCCGCGGTCCGCGACGGTGAGGTCGGTGTCTCGAGGGTTGACCGCGCCGCCGAAGAAGAATCGGTTGCTCGTGTACAGCTCCTCGACAGCGGAGATCTGCGGATCGGTTCCGACCAATCTGGCTGCCCATGCCCACAGATAGTGGTATCCGAGCAGTTGTCCGATGGAGCCGTCGGCGCGGGCGATCTCCCGAACCACCTTGTAGGCGGTCTCCCATCGCTGCCCGCCGCCGCCGAACTCGACCGGGCCCAGGAGCGTCACAAGACCACTGTCCTTGAGCAGCTGAACTTCTCGGAACGGTGGTTCGCCGGCTCGGTCGCGGGCGAGTGCGTCGGCGGCAAGGATGTTGCTCACCTCGCGAGCCCGGTCGATCCAGCCCTCGGATGTGTCGGGAACGCCGACGAAGACTTCGGTTTCACTGGTCACGGTCATGCCTGTTCATCCTTTTCGGTCGGTGCGGTCCCGATGGCCCACACGTAAATCGGTTCGGTTCCGTTGATTTCGTAGTCGCCGACAACTTTGGATTTGAAGACGACCGGATTGTGGCTGGCGACGGTGCGGGCGTTGCGCCAGAATCGATCGAGATCGAGGTCGCGGCTGACTCCGGAAGCACCGAGTGCGTCGAAGATCTTGGCCGTGGCCGGCACGACGAGTCCGATCGAGGCGACTTGCCCTCGCCCCGAATCGATTTCGGCTGCGATGTTGGCGGCCTTCTCTTCCTCCGGCGAGCCGGAGAATGCGGCTTCGTAAGCCCATTGGGACGACTGTGCTGCGTGCAGTGCAACGGCCTCGGCTGCAAAGGCAGCAGAGGACACCTCGCCGACAACTTGCTGGATCTGCGAATCCTGCGCGTATCTCGGAGCGTTGCCGTGACTGAAGGTTCGAGTACGAGAGGCAACTCGACGAGAGATCTCGATCGTAGCAGCCTTGGCGATGCCGGCGAGAGTGGCGAGGTGGAACAATTGGTAGAACGCGGTCTGGTATTTGAATCGTGTCGAGAAGTCGAAGATGTTCTCCGGCTGTACAATTGCGTCCTCGTAGACGGACGAACCGGAGCCAGTCGTCTGCTGACCGAACCCGTTCCAATCGTCACTGTGTGTGACACCGGGTTGTCTCGCCTCGACCGCCGCGATCACGAATGCGCCGGTGTCGGTGCGCTGCGAGTACAGGTCGATCCAGTCGGCGAAGATGGAACCCGTGCTGTAGAACTTTGCCCCGTTCGCCAGGAAATGGTCGGCATCGGGTGCGGGCGAGACCTTGGTGTTGGCTTCGCCCAATGCAACGTCGCCGATTTCGGTCCATGCGTTGCCGACCAACTGTCCCTCCGCGAAGCGTCGGAGCCAGATGTCACGCTCCGGGTCGGGGTCGGCGACCAGTCGGTCTTCGACAAACGCGAAATGTCCGCGCAGGGCCTGGGTGATATTGGAATCGGCGCTCGACAGCTCGACTAGTAAGCGGATCAATTGCGGGATGCTCGCACCCGATCCACCGTGTGTTGTCGGCACCCGAACGGCGCCGAAGCCTGCATTCTTGAGCGCGTCGATCTGTTGGAAGGGAAGCACGTGATCGCGTTCGCGTTCGACGACGCCTTGTGCGATGTCCGCGAAGATCGGACGGAATTTCTCTGCCAGTGTTTCGTAGTCGACCTCACTTTTGATCGGATCAGCAGACCGGGGTACGGCATTCGGCGTCAGTGCGGTGGTCATGGGAAGAATGCAAGCTGTAAACACCAGGGGCGTCGATCCTTCATCGCGACCTGATTCGAAGTGTTGTCAGTCAGCGCAAATCTCGGTTCGATGGCCTGCCGGGCACTCTTGTCGAAATCGAGTGGTCAGTGGGGTTGCTCGCGAACGTGCTCGACGGTCCATCCGCTCCATTCGACGGTCCCTCCGGCACCACAATCATGTCGGAACGGTAGCCCTGGAGGACCGGAGCGAACGACGACGCGAAAGTCTCTCCCCTCCAACCGAAGATCGACAGTCGTGTGTTCTCCGTCGACACTCTCGCTGATGCTCTCGAGTGCGTCCGTGGCGACGATGTCGGTGGCGCGTCGGACAGCATGTTCGGCTGCCTGAGCGGTCTGTGACAGTGCCGCCCGGCCGCGCAGGTGCAGCAGCTCCAATTCTCCGGCTTGGTATTTCTCGGCAGCATCGATTGCGGAGTTGCCGTCCAGTCGGCTGAAATAGACTGCGGCGGGCCACGCAATCATGTTGGCCGCGAAACGATCTCCGCCGATGTGACTGCATTCCCACACATCTGCGATCTGTGCCGCGTTCAGCGCCGACACGACCGGGCGGCCGAGTTCCGCGCAGCACGCATCCTTCTTTCCATGTGTGCAGACTGCGAAGAGCGGTTCCGTGCGGGGGCGGCCGAAGTCGGGTTCCGCTCCGGTGGCCATCGATTCGAACGGCAGTACCGACAGGTCCTCGTATCGGTCGACCGCCCCTTCCCGCATCCATTGGCGTGTGCCGTCCGTCCAGGCGAGTACACACGTCGGGGTGAGCACCCGGCGGTTGCGGGTCCGCCGGATCACCACGACACGGATACGGCCCTGCGCTGCGTAGATCTTTTCGGTGAGCGCGACGGGGAGAACGTCGTCAGGGGCGGACGCCGGCCAGGGGCCGGGGTGCTCGATCAATACCCACAGATGTGTCATTCCGGCGCGACCGACCATAGGTTCGCCGGCGGTCGACGACTGCCGTGTACAGGCGTGAGGGCGTCGACTGGTTTGCGGATTGGCGACAAATTCCGAAAGGCACTGCATAGATCCTTTCCCCAGGACACCGTCGCTGTGGCAGGGGAGGGAAGACATGATGAGGCTCCAGTCTCGTAGGTTAGGCTCACCAGACTATTGGATGGTGAATCCTTTGCTCAGCCGCGGTGAATGCACGTGGCTGTGACGGTCGGAAGCAGTCGGTAACAGGAGTTTGTGAATGAAACGCAGTAACTCGCGGACGAAGTACATGCTGGGTGGTTTTGTCCTCGCCGCCATAGTGGCAACGACAACAGCGTGTGGCAGTGACGACAAGACGGATACCGGCAGTCAGTCTGCCGACACCGTGCACGCGGTCACCCACGCCCGCGGAACTACCGACGTACCGACGGATCCGCAGCGAGTTGTCGTGCTCGAGCCGGTTCAGCTCGACACGTCGGTAGCGCTGGGCGTGATTCCCGTGGGCACCGCGGTACTCAGCGAGACGACCGGCGTTCCGGCGTACCTCGGTGAGAAGGCGGCGGAGATCGAGATGGTCGGAACCGTCGCGGCACCGAACCTCGAGAAGATCGTCGCACTGAGCCCGGACCTGATCATCGGAACGGAATCGCGGCACGGTGATCTGTACGAGCAGCTCGCTGCCATCGCACCGACCGTCTACATGGCAACTCAGACCGATCCGTGGCAGGACAACGTCCAGTTCGTCGCAGAGGCGTTGAACAAGACCGATCAGGCAGGTGAACTGCTCGGTGACTACACGGCACGCTGCGAGGAAGTGGCGAGCAAGCACAGCACCGAGGGCAAGACCGCTCAGCTGATCCGCCCACGCGACGACGTTCTGACGCTGTACGGACCCACGTCGTTTGCCGGAAGCACTCTCGAATGTGCTGGACTCACGATTCCCGCACGCGACTGGGAGAACTCGATCTCCGTCGACCTCTCCCCGGAATTCGTCTCCGGAGCCAACGCCGACCTCATCCTGGTCACCTCCGCGAAACCGGCCGATGCCGGCACGATGCCGAAGGCCGTCGCAGACAACGCCGGATTCTTCCCGAACCCGCATCTGGTCGACATGTCCTACTGGATCACCGGCGTCGGACCGCTCGGCGGCCTCACCGTTCTGGACGACCTCGATCGCATTCTCGGAGCGTCGAATTAGCAGTGCGCGAAGGAGCAGTGCGCGAGAGAGTCGCTAAGTTGGAGCCTATGACAACTCCAGTACAGAACATCGCGATCAACACCCTCGGTGGCGTGCCCACCTCTTTGGGTGAATACGACGGCCGCGCCGTCCTCGTGGTCAACGTCGCGTCCAAGTGTGGACTGACCCCGCAGTACTCGGCGCTCGAGAAGCTGGCCAGCGAGTACGCCGATCGCGGTCTGACCGTGATCGGTATCCCGTGCAACCAGTTCATGGGGCAGGAACCGGGTACCGCCGAAGAGATCGAGACGTTCTGCTCCACTACCTACGGCGTCACGTTCCCGCTTCTCGAGAAGATCGAGGTGAACGGCGAAAACCAGCATCCGCTGTACGCCGAGCTCACCAAGGCGGCCGACGCCGAAGGCGCTGCGGGAGACATTCAGTGGAACTTCGAGAAGTTCCTGATCGGACCGGACGGCACCGTCGTCAACCGCTTCCGTCCGCGGACCGAGCCTGACGCACCCGAGGTTGTCGCCGCGATCGAAGCTGCGCTTCCCAAGAACTAGAGGTTTCCAAGAACCAGTAGGTGCGCTGAAAACTGCCGCCGGATGATCATCCGGCGGCAGTGTGCTGTTCACCCACAGCTGCCACTATCGGAGTATGTCCGCAGAACTGATCGTGTCGGTATCCGGAATCAGAGACGAGACATGTTATCTCGCTGCCGGATTCGCAGACGAGATGGACACTCGAGGTGTCCGCTTGTCGCTCCTGGTGGCGCCGCGACTGAAGGACAAATACCGACTGGCCGACGACGCGGTGACGACGGCTTGGCTGCGTGAGCGTCGCGAGCACGGCGATGCCATCGTTCTGCACGGCTACGACCAGGCCGCGACCAAGCGTCGCCGAGCCGAGTTCGCCACTCTGTCGAAGCACGAAGCGAAACTGCGACTACTCGCTGCGGACCGCGTTCTCGAGCATGCAGGCCTTCGGACCCGGGTGTTCGCACCGCCGCGCTGGGTGGCATCGCCCGGTGCCATGTCGGTGTTGCCGGAGACGGGCTTTCGCACGATGGCAGGCCTCGGGGCAGTACATGATCTGACCCGCGGAACCTTGCAACGGGGAAGGGTTTTCGGGATCGGCGAAGGCTTCAAGGCCGAGCCGTGGTGGTGTCGCGCATTGGTTCTCGGAGCCGGGCGTGCCGCCAAACGTGGGGGACTGGTCAGATTGTCGATCACGGCCAAGCAGTTGGGAAACGAGGGCCCACGTCAGGCCGTCCTCGACGCCGTCGACCTTGCCCTCTTCCACGAAGCCGACTCGCAGGTGTATCGGTGGAACTCCCCGTCTCAGGAGCTCGGCGCTGCCTGAATTCGGCAGTTGGCAACTATTTGATAGCTACGAGACTATGTCGTCTGTCCGGGTTGTCCGAGCGGGCAGACTCTTCGCGTTTCTCCACTTCCTTGCTGGTAGTAGTGCAGAGTGGGTCAAAATCGCATAAAACGGACGTTTAATTAGAGCGCTGGGTCAGCCAATTCTCCCACTGCTAGAGTGCGTGCAGTTAATCTGCCGCTAGTAGATGGGATTGGGATCTCGCCATGCGCACGAGAGTGTTCTCCAAGTCGGCCGAGGGTCTTGTCGCCGTGGCTGTGGGCGCAGTCGTCTGTGCTGCGTTCGTTCCGGCGCTCGCGTCTGCCGCTCCGACCGGCGCGGTTCACATGCTGCCGACGGGCAGTGTCGACGGCGGGTCGAGCGGATCGAGCGGATCGAGCGATGGCGTCCGCACCGCAACCGTCGACGATGAAGGTGAGCAACTCACACTGCGCCTTCACAAGATGAACCTGCGGGGATCCGAGTTCTCGATGGCTGTGCAAGACAGCGACGGAGAGCTGACCGACGCGGTGATCCCGGCGCCCCGTTCGTACATCGGCAGCGTGGAAGGGCGTCCGGACGCAATCGTCTCGGCCATCGTCGACTCCGCCGGAACACTGCGCGGGCAGGTGATTTTCGATCGTGGTGTTTCGATAGAGTTCGTCGGATCCGAGGTGGTCGGTCGCAGCACGGCGCCGATCGACGCAAAACCCAAGTGGCCCACCGCGGCCATTGCGCCGGCCTCGGCCGCAAGGGTCGGCAAGACGGTCAAGCAGTTCGTGGTCGGACTGGACCTCAGTGGCGAGTGGTACTCCGCGCACGGCGCAGGCAGTGCCGCCGTCGCTCTGGATCGGGCCGAGGAATCAATGGCCCGCACCGCTGCCATCTGGATCAGAGACGTCGGGATTCGGCCGGTCCTCGGTCGAGTTGTCCTGCGGGCAGATTCCGCCGGCGATCCGTACTCGAGCAGTTGTGAAAATCTCGAGCAGTTGGAAGATCTGTGGTCCGATCAGGTCGGGTCGAGTGTCGATCAGGCGACCGTCGTGTGCGCATCCGGTGGCGGAAATGCCTACTACTCGAAGTTCGAACTCGACCACAGCTACGCGCATGTCGGTGCCGAGTCCGACGGCAACTTCAGCCGCGTTCTCCGCCACGAGTTGGGCCACAACTTCTATGCCGACGACTACCACGGCGGCGGCGCCGAGGGATCGACCATCATGAACGGTAACGACCTCTCGCGCTTCGACGGCACCGAATTCACTGCCATCGTCGATGCGGCGGAGGTTGCCTCGGCTCGACTCGACGACGTCGGTCGGTACACGGCAAGCCCGATCCCGCCGTACGCCGCACTCGACACCGCGCGGGTCCGCTCAGGCGGCACAGTCACCGTCGACGCCGTCGCGAATGATCATGACAGCAACGGAGATTCGATCACAGTGACCGGCGTCGGGGCGACGTCACTTCTCGGTGGCACCGTGAAGCTCGAAAACGGCGAAGTGGTGTTCGAAGCCGGAACGAAGGCAGGCACCGACAGGATTCTCTACACACTCACCGACGCAGCCGGTGGCACGAGCACCGGCTGGATCATCGTCGATGTGAGTGCGTGAGAACCGAATCAGGCGACTTCGACGCTCGACTCCTCGTCGAGAACTCGGAACTCGGTGCCGTCGGCAGCCATTTCCGAGTAGCGACCGTAGAAGATGCCTGCGGCCTCGTCGCGGATGATCGCTTGATGAATGGGAACCGCAACGCGCGGCGCCACCGCGCGGAGGTAGTCGATGGCCTCCGAGATCTTGAGCCACGGTGCGGCGGCGGGGAGGGCGAGAACGTCGACCTTCTGTTCGGGGACGTAGAGGGAATCGCCGGGATGCATGAACCGTGCCGGGTTGGTGGCGTCACCGAGGAGGAACGCGGTGTTGTCGATCATCGGTAGGTCCGGATGGATGATTGCGTGCTCTCCGCCCGTTCCGGTCACCTCGACGTCGCCGATGCTGAACCGGTCGCCCGGCCGGACGCCGGTCCAGCGCCCACCGAGCTTTTCAGCCGTCTGCGGATCGCTGTAGAGCACGGCGTCGGGATTCGCTTCGGCCAGTTCGGGCAGCCGCGCAGGGTCGGCGTGATCGGGGTGTTGATGTGTCACGAGGATGGCGTCGAGGCCGGTGATGCCTTCGAATCCGTGCGAGAAGTTGCCGGGATCGAAGAGGATCTTCGAGCCGTTCAACTCCACGAGCACACAGGAATGGCCAAAATGTGTCAGTCGCATGATTTCGAGTATGCGCCGCCCCGAAGGGACTCGCAGGCGGGTTTCACAGGTGGTCGCCGTCACGCCCCGATCACTCGATGCGAACCATCTCGGGTCCGCCCGGTAAACTGGCCATCACCCGAGCGTTTCACTCCGGGTTCGCGCACTAGTACCGAGGAGCAGCACGTGGCCCGTGTCGTCGTCGAAGTCATGCCCAAGGCCGAGATTCTCGACCCCCAGGGACAGGCAATTGTCGGGGCACTGTCTCGCCTGGGCTTTGCAGGAGTATCCGATGTCCGTCAGGGCAAGCGGTTCGAGTTGGAGATCGACGGCAGTGTCGAAGACGCCGAACTCGAGAAGATCGCCGAAGGCCTGCTGGCCAACACGGTGATCGAGGATTGGACCGTCAGGCGAGTCGAGGCATGAGCGCACGTATCGGAGTAATCACTTTCCCCGGCACGCTCGACGACATCGACGCGGCGCGGGCAGTGAACCTGGCCGGCGGTGAAGCTGTCGAACTCTGGCACGGCGATGCAGACCTCAAGGGTGTCGACGCGGTCATCGTGCCCGGCGGATTCTCGTACGGCGATTACCTTCGTTGCGGCGCGATCGCACGTTTTGCTCCCGCGATGGGCAAGGTTGTGGAAGCAGCCAAGGGCGGCATGCCGGTCCTGGGCATCTGCAACGGTTTCCAGATCCTCTGCGAAGCAGGATTGCTGCCCGGTGCCCTGACCCGTAACCAGGGTCTGCACTTCATCTGCCGCGACGAGTGGTTGACGGTCGAAGCCAACAACACGGCGTGGTCCTCGCGATACGAGGCCGGCGCGCAGATCCTCATCCCCCTCAAGTCGGGTGAAGGTCGCTTCCAGGCGTCCGAGAAGGTTCTCGACGAACTCGAGGGCGAAGGCCGCGTCGTCTTCCGTTACTCGGAGGAGAACCCCAACGGCTCGCAGCGTCGTATCGCCGGCATCTCCTCGGCCAACGGCCGGGTCGTCGGTTTGATGCCTCACCCCGAGCACGCCACCGAGGCTCTCACCGGTCCCAGTGACGACGGATTGGGCTTGTTCTACTCGGCCCTCGACGCGATCGTCACTGCCTGATCGCCTGCTGATTTTCACCACTGAACGCCGACCGGAAATCCGGTCGGCGTTCAGTCGTATGTGGGCCCGGTACCCAGGGCTACTGGCTGTAGGAACTGAGGAAGTTGCCGAGTCGCTCGAGTGCCGTCGAGAGATCGTCGGTGTTGGGGAGAGTCACCAACCGGAAGTGATCGGGTTCGATCCAATTGAACGCGCGACCGTGGCTGACAAGAATCTTCTCCGATTCCAGTAGATCGAGAACGAACCTCTCGTCGTCGACGATGCCGAACTTGTCGACGTCGAGCTTGGGGAACAGGTACAGCGCCCCGTCGGCCTGTTGGCAACTGATCCCGTCGATGCTGTTGAGCGTGGTGTGTGCGAGATCGCGCTGGGCCGTCAGCCGACCTTGTGGAAGCAACAGGTCCTCGATGGACTGACGTCCGCCGAGTGCAGTCTGGATAGCGTGCTGCGCCGGCACGTTGGCACACATTCGCATGTTGGCCAGCAATTTGATGCCTTCGATGAAGCTCGACGCCCGCTCGAGTGGTCCGGTGACGGCCAGCCATCCGGCTCGGAATCCGCACACGCGGTAGGCCTTGGACAGTCCCGAATACGTCAGACACAGAACGTCTCGCCCGGTCATCGTCGCAAGGTTTGTCATGGATCGGCCGTCGTAGACGATCTTTTCGTAGATCTCGTCGGCGAAGAGCATCAGATCGTGTTTGCGCGCTAGATCCACGAAGCGTTGCAGCACCTCCGTCGAGTAGACGGCGCCCGTCGGATTGTTGGGATTGATGACGACAATCCCTCGGGTGCGCGGCGTGATCCGAGCTTCCAGATCGTCGAAGTCCGGTGCCCAGCCTTGGCTTTCATCGGTGAGGTAGTGGACGGGCGTGCCGCCGGCAAGTGAAACCGAAGCCGTCCACAAGGGATAGTCGGGAGCGGGAATCAGGATCTCGTCCTCTGGATTGCAGAGGGCCTGCATCGTCAGGGTGATCAGTTCGGACACACCGTTTCCGAGATAGATCTCGTCGACGGTGACGTCGGTGATACCCCGCGTCTGGTAGTACTGGACCACCGCAGTGCGCGCCGAATACAGTCCGCGAGAATCGCAATATCCCTGCGCGGTAGGGAGATTGCGGATCATGGCCATCATGATTTCGTCCGGAGCTTCGAACCCGAAGGGGGCCGGATTGCCGACGTTGAGTCGCAGGATCGTGTGTCCCTGATCCTCGAGTTCTTCGGTCTTGTCGAGAATTCGCCCTCTGATGTCGTACCTGACATTCTCGAGCTTGCGGGCCTGATCGATGGGTGTGTTCACGCGGTTACGTACCTCTCCGGTTCGGGTGGGCGAGTTGTGTTTCAGATGAGAAGGGCGCCTCAGGGTTCGGTCTGGAAACGGACATTGATTCGCGATAGCGCTAGCGGCGAAAGAGGAGTAGCGCTACTATGATTCGACATGTCCAATGATAGCAGTTCGAGGATTGTCGCAGCCTTGCGTGAGTGGATCGCGACGGCTCCTCCAGGCGCGAAGCTTCCGTCCACTCGGTCGCTCGTCAGCCTGCACGGGGCGAGTCCGGTCACCGTGCAGAAGGCGCTGCGAACACTGGTATCTCAGGGGGTTGTGGAGGCTCGTCCCGGTGTGGGGACCTTCGTGCGCGCGGCGCGCGTCGTGCGACCCAACGACTACGGGTGGCAGACAGCGGCGCTTGGATCGCCGAACTATCGTCTGCAGCTGCCCATGGCGCTGCAGTCCACCTCCAACGACGTGATCGCGCTGCATTCCGGCTATCCGGCCCGAGAGCTGTTGCCGGAAGGTCTGGTTCGTGCAGCCTTCACCAGGGCGACGCGAACCGACGCCGTGTTCAATCGGCCCCTCGCTGCCGGGCTTCCGGAACTGCAGTCCTGGTTTGCCTCCGAATTGGGTTCCGCCACTCCTGCCGGGATCACTCCGCCGGGGCCGAACGACGTGGTTGTACTTCCCGGCAGTCAGGGTGGGCTTGCGACGTCCTTTCGCGCGTTGGTGGGGGAGGGGCGTCCGTTGCTCATGGAATCGCCGACCTACTGGGGAGCGATCCTGGCCGCCGCGCAGGCTGGAGTCACGGTCATTCCGATTTCCAGCGGCGCCAACGGTCCTGATCCTGAAGAGCTTTCGCGTGCATTCGAACAGACCGGTGCCCGTGCGTTCTACGCACAACCGAGCTTCGCGAGTCCGACGGGAGCGCTGTGGTCGCCGTCGTTGGCTGACAAGGTTCTCGACACCGTCCGTCGGCACGGCGCATTCCTCATCGAGGACAGTTCGGCGCTCGACTTCGGAATCACCGCAGATCCCAGCCCCATCGCTGCACGAGACGACAGCGGTCACGTCGTCTACCTTCGTGCGCTGACCAAGAGCGTGTCCCCATCGGTGCGAGTTGCCGGATTGATCGCTCGGGGGCCGGCGTACGAGCGGATTCTGGCTGATACACAGGCAGATTCGATGTATGTCAGCGGGATGCTGCAAGCGGTAGCGCTCGACGTCGTGACCCAACCGGCCTGGCGAACGCACTTGCGCAGGCTTCGTCACCAACTCGAGGCCAGACGCGACCTCCTCGTGTCGAGTCTGCGCGAGCACGCGCCGGACGCTCACCTCGACGCCGTACCGAAAGGCGGACTCAACCTCTGGCTTCGGCTCCCGGACACCACGAACGTCGAACGCGTGGTGCAGGACTGCCGGTCGGCCGGCGTCATCGTCGGGGCCGGTGACGATTGGTTCCCGGCAGAACCGACTGGAAAGTTCTTGCGGCTCAACTACGCCGGACCGAACCCGGGTGAGTTCCCCGACGCCGCCCGCATTATCGGCCGAGCAATCACGCAACATATGTAGAACTTCACCTCGCTGGTGGTTGACCTGAACTTCCGTTGAGGTTTTATCGTCGTGTGCATGAACAAACAAGCGATGCAGCCACCGGCCAACCAGCCGATCGGATTCTGGACCGCGCGAGCCGGTGAAGCGATTCGCACGCGCACGCGCGGAGCACTCGAAGCGATCGGCGTCACCCAGCCGGGGTGGTGGGTCCTGCACCAACTTTCGCTGCACCCTGAAGGGGTGGAGCGCGCTGTCCTCCTGCGGACGATCGGTCCGAACGAATCCACCGACGTGATCGATGACGCCGTCGACTCTGCCCTCGAACTGGGGTGGGCGCGCGAAGACGGGTCTGTCCTTCGCCCGACTGATGCGGGCTCCGAGCAGTTCGATCGCGCCGCGCGGGTACAGCAGATGCTGCAGGAAGAGCGGATGCAGGGAATCACCGAAGAGGAGTTTGTCACCACCATCACTGTGCTGCAGCGAACCATCAAGAACGTGGGCGGCGACGCCTGGCACTGGTAGCAGACATTATCTGGGCCCGCTGCCGGGTAGAGCGGCTTCGATCAATTCGACGGCACGGGACACACCGCCCGCCGCTGCGAGTTCTTCTGCCAACTCCGCGCTGCGTCGGCGGAACTCGTCGGCGCTCACCAGAGTCAGCGCCTCACGAAGCTCTACTGCCGTGACGGTAGCGCTGTCGACGCGTACTGCGACACCGGCGTCGACGAGCGAGTCGGCGTTGCCGAACTGATCGACGGCTTGCGGCACTGCGATCATGGGTGTCCCGGTCACGAGTCCCTCGCTGGATCCGCCCATACCCGCGTGGGTCACGAACGCGTCGGCCTGCTGCAGAATCGCGAACTGCGGTACCCAACGGTGTATTTCGACGTTGTCGGGCAATGGTCCGAGATCTGAGATCTGCACCTGCTTTCCGATCTGGAGGACGACGTGCCAGCCGTCCATCTGGCCGAAAGCCTCGACGCAGGTGCGGTAGAAATCCGGATGATCGGTGAATGCTGAACCCAGCGAGATCAACATGAGCTTGCGTTCGGGATCCGGGTTCACCCAAGGTTGACTGCTCGGTTCGAGTGCGGGGCCGACGAACGTGTAGACGTCGCGGTTCACGCGATCGGCGTTGGGCTGCATCGATTCTGCGATCAGCACGATTGCACGGGGTGGGCGTCCGGTGAACTCACGTGGATCGACCTCGACGCCTTCGGCGCGGAAGAACCGGGTCTCCCGATCGAGCAGGTCGACGCCTCTCGGATCGGAACGAATTTCGTCGTACATCGGTGCGGCGTCGGCTTCGTAACCGTCCCAGGCAACGTACGTCGGCGACAACTGGATGATGGGAACGCCCCACTGCTGAGCCAGTATTCGTGCCGGAATGCCGGCGATGTCGTAGAGAAAGAGGTCAGGGCGATCGTCTTCGTAGATTCGGCGTAGCTGCGGCAGCATCGACTCGTAATCGTCCTGGAAAATCGTCAACTGATCGATCAGATCCCCGTCCCAGCTCTTCTCCGGTTCGGCGCCGTCGGGAGAAGGGACGAGGCTGGGCAGCGTGGAGACGTACGGTGCGAATTCGGCCCCGGTCGCCTCGATGATCTCACGCATCGACTCGTCGTTGGCATAGGTGACGCGGTGACCGGCGGCGACGAGACGCGCGATGATCGCCAGGCTCGGATTGACGTGGCCCGGTGCCGGAATGCTCACCATGGCTATATGTCTGCGGGTCATCGATCACTCCTGCCGTCTGACTGTTCTGGAACAACTCCGGATACCGGACCGAGACTATCCACCAGGATGGGTAACGGCATCTGATTTTTGCCGGGGAAGTACCGTGCGCACTCGAGTAGGACTACGCATCCGAGTGCCGGGATGGGCGAGCAGACTTCGAAGCATGAGCACACCGACAACACTCTCGAAGACCACTGCAGCCTTCTATCTTCAGGCCGGAATAGCCTTTGCCGTCAGTTTTGTCGGCACCCTCCTCGGAATTGCGTATCTTCCGATCGATGCGTGGCAACGCGGATTTCTCGGAATGTCCTTGCTGTTCTTGGTCACCAGTACGTTCACGTTGGCCAAGGTGATTCGTGATCAGCAGGAGGCATCCACAGTCAGGGTTCGAGTGGACGAGGCTCGACTCGAGAAGCTGATCGCCGAGCACGATCCGTTCAAAGCGGCAGCCTGAAACCTGTCGGCAAGGTGAGGATCAGCGTGCTGCCGAGAGGTTGCTCGTTTCGGAGCGCCGACAGATCGCCGCCGTGTGCGAGCGCGAGGCTGCGCGCAATCGTGAGCCCCAAACCGGAACCGTCGGATCGATCACCGCGATGGAAACGGTCGAAGACTGATTCGAGTTGGTCTGCGGGAATTCCGTCACCGGTGTCGGTGACGGACACCGAGAGGTGGTCACCTTCCCGTGCGAGTGTCACCGTCACCGAACCTCCGCTCGGAGTGTGCCGCAACGCGTTTTCGAGCAGATTGGCGAGGATCTGTTCGATTCGTTGGCGATCGACCTCGGCCGTGATCGGTTGCGGAGGTAGCGCGGTCGTCAATTCGACTCCACGATCGGCGAAACGTGGCGCCGCTGCTGCCGTTGCGCTGCAAACGATGTCGTCGATCTTCTCGTCTCGGCGATCGAGTTCGAGAGCGTGTTCGTCGGCCGCGGAGACGTCCGCCAGATCGCAAGAGAGCCGACGCAGTCTTTCGAGTTGATCGCGCATGACCGACCATGAAGAGTTGTCCGTGGGGAGGACGCCATCCTCGATGCCGTCCACGTACGCAGCCAAAGTCGATACCGGAGTGCGTAATTCGTGGGCAAGATCGGCAAGCAGGCGTTTGCGGACCCGATCCGAATGATCAAGGCGTGCCGCCATGTCGGCAAAGGCAGTTTCGAGACGCGTGAAATCGGCATCTACGTCGGACCTGCCGATAGTCACGTCGAAGTTCCCGTCTGCGACGCTTTGCGCCGCCTCCGCCAGCGTTGAGATCGGGGCCGTGATGCGTCGGACGATGTAGACCGCGGCGATGCCTGCGCCTACCAGTGCGACCGCGATCCCGCACAACAGTGCAATGGTCATGGTCTGAGCGAATGCCTCTTCGGTGTGGGTACGGACATTCGAGTCTTCGATGCCGGCCATCATGAGGTGGTTGTGAAAGAGCGGGGCAGCGACGGCAATGGCGACTGCGGCGATGGCGAGGCAGGAGACGAACAGGACGACAAGCTGCGCCAGCAGCAGTTTTCCGCGTAGCCCGAGTTTCTTCATGACGACCCCGTTCATGACGACCGCGTTCATGACGACCTCAGGGAGTATCCGACGCCCCTGACGGTTCTGATGAACCGAGGATCGGTCGCGTCGTCGCCGAGTTTGCGGCGTAATGCACGCACATGGACGTCGACGATGTGCTGGTCCCCGAACCAGGACGAGCCCCACACCGAGGCGATGATCTCGGCCCGACTCCAGGCAGCGTCGGGTCGGGATGCAAGCGCGGAGAGCAACGCGAACTCGGTGGGAGTGAGATCGACAGGGTGGTTGTCGACATGCACGGTGCGGGCGAGGACGTCGATGTCGAGACCGGGAGGCGTCGGCAGCACTTTTGGCAGCAAACTCGACGCGCGTGGCCGTCTGAGCAGTGCTTTCACTCGCGCAACCAGTTCGCGGGGGCCGAAGGGTTTGACCACGTAGTCGTCTGCGCCGGCCGCCAGACCCGTCACCTTGTCCGACTCTTCACCGCGGGCGGACAGCATCAGGATGTACGCATCAGAGAAGGTACGGATTCGTCGGCAGACTTCCATGCCGTCGAAGCCCGGGAGCATTAGATCGAGCACTATCAGCGCGGGCTCGAATTCGCGCACCGAACGTACCGCGCTCGGCCCGTCGTGGGCGAGGCGCACGGTGAATCCTTCGCGTGTCAGATAGTTGGCGACAACCTTGGCGAGGGCAGTCTCGTCGTCGACGACAAGAACGCGCCCCGGTTCCTCGCCAGGTCGTAGTTCGGCGCTCATCAGACCGAGGTTAGTCGACTGCGTGTCTGCATTGCTGGCGCGTGGTGGTTTCCACTCGACTGTGAAGATTCGATGAAGGAAGCCTGTTCGAGCCGGTTATCGGGCTTCGCGGTGGATTTTCGCCGGTAACGTGGCAACTGTGCATGTGCAGCACTCTTGTCAAATCAATTGTGGTGCAGTGCATATCGAACAGAATCAATTCTCGGGAGTGAAAACATGTCTTTGACGGTCAGGAAGAGCGCCGCGCGGTTCGTTCCGGTTGTGGCAGCGGCAGCACTGTTGATTGCCGGATGCTCGGACAACTCCGGGGAGAGCATCAACCATTCCTCCGAAACAACCAGTGTTGCAGCACAGTCGGAGATTCCTTCGGGTGTCAATGCTGCCGACATCGAGTTTCTCGAAGGGATGTACCCGCATCACGCGCAGGCATTGGACATGGCCAGAATGGTCGACGGTCGAACCGACAATGCCGAACTTCTCTCTCTTGCAGCGCAGATAGAGGCAGCGCAAGGCCCGGAGATGGCTCAGATGACCGAATTGTTGACGGAGTGGGGACGCCCCGAGCCTTCGTCGAGTTCGATGGAGGGCATGGATGAGTCGGCGCACGCGGGACACGGCGTCGGGATGGCCGAGATGCCGGGAATGATGTCGGCCGACGACATGACCGCCCTCACCGATGCCAGTGGCGCGGAGTTCGACAAGTTGTGGCTGACGATGATGATCGAGCACCACAAGGGTGCCATCACCATGTCCCAGACCGAACTCGACAACGGGCTCGACCCGTCGGCGGAGAAGATGGCAGAAGCGATCATTGCCGGTCAGCAGGCGGAAATCACTCAGATGGAAGCGATGTTGAAGGGGAGTTGAACAGGAGGCCTTGGCCGCGTGACCTTGCTCGGGTGGCTACCTGGGCATACGTTCGAGGCTGATGGCTTGACCGGTGCTGTGCTGCAATCACACGCGAGGGGATGACCGCCACATGGATCACAGTCAGATGGACCATGGCCAGATGGACCATAGCGAGATGAGCCATGGCCAGATGGAGCATGGGGCACACGGTGGTCACGGGGATCACGTCGCACAGTTCCGGACGTTGTTTGCAGTCATGCTGGTCATCGCGGTTCCGGTCGTTGCGGCAGACGCGATGTTCGCTGATCTGGTCGGGTACACACTGCCGGAAAACTCTCTGGTGGAATGGATCTCACCGGTACTCGGCACGGTGATGTACTTCTGGGGTGGCAAGCCGTTCCTCGCCGGCGCTGTTGCCGAAATCCGTTCTCGGCAGCCGGGAATGATGCTGTTGATCGCGCTCGCGATCACCGTGGCTTTCTTCGCGTCATGGTCTGCGAGTCTGCACTGGGTGGATCACACTCTCGATTTCTGGTGGGAGCTCGCGCTTCTGATCGTGATCATGTTGTTGGGCCACTGGATCGAGATGCGTTCGCTCAGTCAGACATCGAGCGCCTTGGATTCACTTGCCGCTTTGCTGCCCGACGAGGCAGAACGGGTGGTGGGGGAATCGGTGGAAACCGTGCCCACCGCAGCTCTGGCGACCGGCGACCTGGTGATAGTTCGTCCCGGGGCCCGTGTTCCCTCGGACGGAACGGTGGTCGAGGGAAGCGCCGACATGGACGAATCCATGATTACAGGCGAGTCGAAGACCGTCCGCCGGACTGTCGGAGATCAGGTGGTGGCCGGCACGGTAGCCACCGACTCGGCACTTCGGCTTCGAGTCACCGCCGTGGGAGAAGACACCGCGCTCGCCGGTATCCGGCGCCTGGTCGAACAAGCCCAGAACTCGTCGAGTCGCGCGCAGGTGTTGGCGGACAAGGCCGCTGCTCTGCTGTTCTGGTACGCACTGGGCGCGGCAGTGCTGACCGCGATCGCCTGGAGTATCTGGGGCACCCCGGAGAGCGCAGTCACCCGGACGATCACCGTTCTGGTGATCGCCTGCCCGCACGCGCTCGGGTTGGCGATTCCACTGGTCGTCTCGATCGCGACGGAACGGGCGGCTCGGGCTGGGATCTTGATCACCGACCGCATGGCCCTCGAGGCGATGCGTAACGTAGACACCGTTCTCTTCGACAAGACCGGCACTCTCACCAAGGGGGAGCCCGCAGTGGTCGGTGTACGCGGTGTCGACGGGTATTCCGATGACGACGTTCTCAGCGCAGCGGCTGCCGTCGAGTTCGACAGCGAACATCCACTCGGGCGCGCCGTCGTCGCGGCGGCGCGGGAGTTGTCGCTCGAATTCACTTCGGGTTCCGACTTTCAGGCGCACAACGGGATCGGGGTTGCTGCGGACGTCGCCGGTGCACGCGTCGGTGTCGGCGGACCGGGGATGCTGCGATCGGTCGGGGCCACCGCGATCCCGGGGACCGAAGAGTGGCTCAGTGACGGGTCGACCGTCCTGCATGTAGTGCGTGACGAGAAGGTAATCGGCGCATTGGCATTGGCCGACGAGATTCGCCCGGAATCAGCATTGGCCGTCGACGCCCTCCATGCTCGCGGTGTGCGGGTGGCCATGGTCACCGGAGACGCGGAGGCCGTGGCCCATTCGGTGGCTCGCAGGCTCGGGATCGACGAAGTTTTCGCCGAAGTGCTTCCGCAGGACAAGGGAGCGCAGGTATCTCGGCTTCAGGCTGCGGGCCACCGCGTGGCGATGGTCGGTGACGGGGTCAACGATGCGCCGGCACTCGCCCAGGCGGATGTTGGCATCGCGATCGGTGCCGGAACCGACGTGGCGATCGCGTCGGCGGGAGTTGTTCTGGCCAGCGATGATCCGCGTTCGGTGAGCTCGGTCATCGAGCTCTCCCGCGCCACCTACCGCAAGATGGTTCAGAACCTTTGGTGGGCAGCGGGATACAACGCGATCTCGGTTCCCCTCGCTGCGGGAGTACTGGCGCCCGTCGGGTTCGTGCTGCCGATGGAGGTCGGAGCAATCCTGATGTCGGTATCCACTGTGGTCGTTGCCGCGAATGCCCAGTTGTTGAGGCGCTTGGACTTGCGGCAACCACCGGTGACCGCGTTGGAGTCGAGAGTGCTCACATCGCAGTAGCGAGAGGTTGAAGGCGGACTACTGTCGGCTCAGGAACGGAATGAGCGCACGCAGTACAGCATCGGAGTCTGCGACTGCGCTTGCGTGGTCAGCCCCTTCGATCACAGTCAAGGCACTGTCCGGGATCAGCGACGCGAGATGCTCGGTATCCGGCAGGCGCTCGCGATCTCTCGATCCGACGAACAACAACGCCGGTGTGGTGATCCGTTGCAGCACGGCGTCGTCGATGCCGTGCTCCTTCTCTGCGCGGCGCATGTAGGCAGCGAGCGCGATGGCATCATTGATTCGGAAGGCAGTCGCAGTCTGAGGATCCACCGGTTTGCCGCGCCTCACGCCCCAACCGGTCAGAAATCCCTCGATACCGCCGCTTTCGAGTACGTCGATGCAACCCGGGAAGAACAATGCGTCGAACGCGCCCGTCATCGATCGGCTGCTACCGCCCCCGACGGTCAGCGATCGCACCCGTTCGGAGTGCTCGACTGTCAGCGACATCACCGAACGTCCGCCGAACGAGTATCCGAGGACGTGTGCCGGCTCGAACGGAGACTCCGTGTCGAGGATCTCCAGGAGATCGCCGACCACCAGATCCATTGCATACGAATCGGAGTCGTGTGGTTTGTCACTGCGTCCGTGACCCCGCATGTCGACGAGGATCAGACGATATTGCTCCTGAAGTGCCTTGACGTACCCGAAGCCACGCCAGATGGAGCGCGACAACGCTGTGCCGTGCACCATCAACAGGGGTGGGCCATCGCCCACGATCTGATAGGTGATCCGTGCACCGTCCACCGGATTTCTCACGTCGTGCAACACCCGTCCAGTATGGGTGCCAGTTGCTACGCACGTGAACTCGAGTAGTCGTCCGGACCCATTCGACGGATGGCGTGGACTCTCACGAACAGTCGGGCCGTCAACTCGGCCTCCCCCAGAGCTACCGGTCACTGCCCGGCGGGGCAGTACCCACTGTTCCAAGCAATGCATCGGTTGAGGGGTCTGCAGTGCTGACGCCTGCGGCTATGCCCCGAATCAGAGCCTCGAAATCAGCGGCGACGATGGTGACCTCCTCGAACTCCGGCTCTCCTCCACGGACAACCTGACCGTCGGGTGCGAGCGCCAAGTACTCGTACCCATTGCGCACCGACAGCAGGACCGGGAGGTGAGTGGACCAGAAGGCGTTGATCGCCGCGCGCTCCGCCGGCCCGGAAGCGACCGCCAGGCTCTCGTGCCGGAACGCATTCCAGGGAAACGCCTCATCGCTGACGCCAACGCCACCGGCATAGTTCTCCGCCGAGAGAAACCACACCTGGTCGTCGGAGCTGGCAAGTACGGAGAACGAACTCGCCCACACTACGAGTTGGTCACAACCGCCGACCAGTGGTTGCGGAACTGGGGCAGAGGCCGATCGAGTGGGTTCTTCGCGAACCCAACCTGCGAGCGACAGCGCGGCGGTTGCGTCGAGGTGAAGGCACATCGCCCCACGGTAGGCCAGACCGTCGAGCACCGACAGCGTCAACCGTCGGCCTACTCGGGATCGATGTCTCGAATACCAGTCTCGTCCATGCTGATCCATCGCGTTATGCCGATGCCGCGAAGGAACGGCAGATCGTGACTCACCACCACCATGGCGCCGCGAAAATCGGAAAGTGCCTGCGTGAGGTGGGCGAGACTCGGTAGGTCCAGGTTGTTGGTCGGCTCGTCGAGAAGAAGCAGCTGGGGCGCGGGTTCGGCCAGCAGGATCGTGGCTAACGCCGCACGCAATCGTTCACCGCCGGAGAGTGCGGATGCCGATACGTCGGAATCCGTTCCCCGGAAAAGGAACCGTGCCAACTGCCCGCGAATTTCCTCGGCTGTCGCGTGTGGCGCGGCCAACGCGACGTTGTCCGCCACCGAGAGATCCTCGTCGAACACGTCGAGACGTTGGGGGAGCGCACGAGAGGCTACGAACGGAGTCGACGCGGCGAGTGCATCGAGCAACGTCGTCTTGCCGATTCCGTTGCGTCCCACTATCGCAATCCGCTCCGGCCCGGTGATCTGGAGCGATACCACTTGGCCGCTCTGCAACGTCACCTCGTCGAGCCGCGCAACCTGCTGCCCCGGATGAACCTCTGTAGCAGGCAGATCCAGACGAATCTCGCGATCGTCTCGAAGGAGTTCCTCTGCCTCCGACAGGACAGACTTGGCCTCGTCCACCTTCCCGATATGGTTGAGGGCCAGCTTTCCCGCCGAAACTTGGGCCTGACGTTTTCGTGTCTGCGCGATGATCGGCGGCATCCGCTTGTTCTCGAACATCTTCTGCCCATAACGCTTACGCCGGTCCAGTTTCGTTCGAGCGTCGATCAGCTCGCGGCTCTGCTTTGCCAGATCGGCCTTGGCGTCGCGAACGGTGGCGAGTGCGTTTTCCTGCTCAGCGGTCACGACCTCCTGGTAGTGCGAGTAGTTGCCGCCGAACACGCGTAGATCCCCCCGACGTAGTTCGATCGTGTACTCCGCGGTGTCGAGCAGTTCCCGGTCGTGGCTGACGATCAGCACGGTTCCCGGAAACTGTTGGACTGCAGCATGAACTCGTGATCGAGCGTCGCGATCCAGGTTGTTGGTCGGCTCGTCCAGGAGCAGTACCTGTGGATTCTTCAGCAGCGTTGCGGTCAGGCCGAGTAGGACGGTCTCTCCGCCGGAGAGGGTGCCGACAGTTCGGCTCAATGCTGCGGTATCCGGAACCACCTTCTCGAGGCCGAGTCGATGCAAGGTGGAGAGAGCGCTCTCCTCGATATCCCAGTTGTTGTCCACGAGCGCAAAGTCGGATTCGGAGCCGTCGCCGGTTTCGATGCGGTGCAAAGCGTTTCGGAGTTCGTGGATACCGAGGATGTCATCCACCCGAACGCTCGGATCGAGTGTGATGTCCTGACGGAGGTAGCCGACCTCGCCGGAAGCGGTCACGGATCCAGATTCCGGTGAGAGCTCTCCCGCGATCAATCGCAGCAGAGTCGACTTTCCCGATCCGTTGAGTCCCACGAGACCGACACGGCCACTGGGGAATACAAAATTGGTGTGGGAAAAGACTGATTCGCCGTCCGGCCAGATGAAGGTGAGATCCGAGAGCGACAGAGAAAGATGGGATTGGGTCATGAGTACTCCAGAGGGTGCTTGGACTGTGCGCCCGGCTCAGCAAGTGCTGATGGGTGCGAGTGCCTTCGCGTGATGAACCTCTAGAGGAGCAACGGCCCGTTTCCTGTTCTGTCGGGAATGATTCGTGTTCCAGGTTAGAACACTCGAACGGTCCCGTGCAATCGAATTATTCTGTGCTGTCGGTCTCGTCAGTGTTCGGTGCTCAGATTTTCGGGCCGTCAGATTTTCGGACCCTCGGATCGGAGGTCGTCGACCTTCGACATCGCTTCGCGGAGTTCGGTGAGCCATTGTTCGCTGTGCTTGCCCGCCAACCGGACTGTCCACATGAGGGCGTCCGCTCGCGAACGAGCAACACCCGCGTCCACCAGAGTGTCGAGAACCTTGCGTTCGGGCTGACGTAGTCGTGTCATCACCGGAACTGCGAGATGTGTGAACAGGACGGTCTTTTCGTCCAGACGTACACCCCAGGCGACCTTGCGCCCGTAGCGAGCCTCGGCCTCGTCGGCGATGCGCATCCGGTCGGCGCGCGTGGTTTCGCGAAAGCGTGAGATCCTTCCGTCCGCGGCGGCCTCGCCACCGTCGACTGCCGGGAGTTCACCGATCACGACGATTTCTTCGCGGTCGACCTGGACGTCGGCGGTTCCGGTGAACCAGTCATCTGGAAGTCGACCGGCAAACCAGTCGGACGCATCACTCGCGTCGGGAACCGACGCCTGTTGCCAACCTCCGGGACGGCCGAACCTGCGGTCGCCGGAGTTTTGTGAGTTCTTCATGGCGTTCTCCTCGGAGAGCTGGTGGAGTGTGGCGTGCGTTTATTGCACTGATTACATGATTACACCGATAGTCGAACTGGCGCCACAAATTCGGGCATGATCGGAGTCGTGCGCCTTTCACACGCTCGTCAGAGCTTCCGAACTTTCCGTCGTCCCGTGGCTGCCGTGGCTCTGGGGGTATTGGCCGCAGGATCGGTAGTTGCCTGCAGTTCTGGCCCTGACCAGCCGAAATCAGTGGCAGAGGAGTTCGCCTCCGCGCTCACGTCCGATGACGTGCAAGCGGCGGCAGCCCTGACCACCGATCCAGCGGCGGCGTCGACTGCGATTTCGGCTCTGATCGACGGGCTGGGCAAGGACGAGGGAACATTCACCGTCTCCGACGCCACCGAGTCCGGTGATTCTGCGGGGAAGTTCACACTCGATGCGGCGTGGAAGTTCGGTGAAGGTCAGGACTGGAACTACTCGACGCAGGGAAACGCGTCGAAAAGCGGGGACAACTGGCTGATTCAGTGGGACCCGGCGCTGTTGGCCCCGGACCTGACCTCCTCGACGACCTTGCGCTACACACCCACTACCGGTGCTCCGCCGTCGGTGCTGGACGCGGCGGGCCAGCCGATCATGGAGCAGCAGGTGGTGACGCTGGTCAATCTCGATTCCGCCGCGGTGCCCCCGGTGGACACGGCAGCCGTGGCGGCTCTTCTCTCGCCCATCGCGCCGACGATCACGGCGGCATCGCTGAGCGGCGATCTTGTGTCGGCAAGTGGGAAGCCGGTCACCGCAATCACTTTGCGGGCCGAGGATCTTGCACCGATCGAGGAGAGGTTGGCGGCGATTCCCGGAGTGAGCTTGGCGCCGCAGGCTCGGTTGCTCTCGGTGGACAAAACTCTGGCGTCGCCGACTTTCAGTGGGTTGTCCGATCTGTGGCAGGAGGGGCAGGACAAGTCCGCGGGCTGGGCGGTACAGCAGGTGAAGCAGAACGGAACCGTCACCACCGTCGCCGGCCAAGACGGGCCGGTTGCTCCGAACATCGCGACAACGATCGACCGACCGATGCAACTCGCGGCCGAGAATGCGCTCGCCGGGGTGACACAACAGGCGGCGATCGTTGCGCTGCAGCCGTCGACCGGAGCGGTGTTGGCGGTGGCCCAGAACGCCCCCGCCGACGCACAGGGCCCGATCGCTCTGACCGGCCTGTACCCACCGGGTTCGACGTTCAAGACCGTGACGACGTCCGCGGCCCTGCAAGCCGGCGTCGCTACACCGGACACCGTTCTGCCGTGCCCGGGTACCGAGAACATCGAGGGCCGTCAGATTCCCAACGACGACGAGTTCGACCTCGGATCGGTTCCGCTGCACACCGCTTTCGCGAAGTCGTGCAACACCACAATGGCGAGGATGGCCGTCGGTCTGCCCGCCGATGCTCTGCACAAAGCGGCGCTGCAGTTCGGGCTCGGCGTCGACTACGTCACCCCCGGACTCACGACGGTGACGGGCAACGTCCCTGACGCGAACACCCCCGCCGAACGCGTCGAGTCCGCGATCGGACAGGGCACGGTGACCGCCACGCCCTTCGGGATGGCTCTCGTGGCGGCCTCGATCGCCAACGGAACGACACCCGCGCCGATGTTGGTCAAGGGACAGCCCGGCGTGGCAGATCAGACCGTTGCACCGGCTCCCGCGGAGGTGACCGAACAGTTGCGGGTGATGATGCGCGAGACCGTCACAGGCGGTACGGCGACGTCGTTGCAGGACATTCCGGGGCTTCTCGGCAAGACCGGCACGGCCGAAACCGAGGGTGGCCCGGCACATGGGTGGTTTGTCGGAATCAAGGGAGACCTCGCATTTGCGGTATTCATCGCGGGTGCGGACAGCTCTTCGCCTGCAGTGCAGGTAGCGGGCACTTTTCTGCGCTGAAACCTGTTTTCCGTTGCAGTTGGATCACACCGTCGTAGCTCAACCGTGACACGTTCGTAGGCATCCCGTGCTTGTTACTCGTGTGACAGAAGTAAAGAGTTACATGCATGGGGCCCGGAGGACAGCACAACCGTCGTGGAAAATATGTCGTTGCGTCGATAACTGCTGTCGTTCTGACAGTGGCGCTCGCGTCGTGTGTCATCGGTGGGGAGAAGAAATCCGACGCCGCCTCGGTGGTGGAGGACTTCGTCACCGCCCTCAACAACCACGACGCCGAAGCTGCCGCGGCGCTCACGTCGTACCCCAACGCGGCGCGGCCGTCGATCCAGCAGATGTTCGACGGACTGGCCGCCAAGTCCACCGACTTCGACGTCGCTCAGGTCATGGATCTGGGTAGCGACTCCGGACTCTTCACACTCGACGCGTCCTGGAACTTCGGCGAAGGCAAGGACTGGAGCTACCAGTCGCAGGGTGAGGTTCGTGATCTGTCGGTCGGCTGGCGTGTGTCCTGGGACCCGTCGGTCCTCGTCCCCGACCTCGGCAACGGTCGCACCGTTTCGTACACCCGCACGGACGCAGCGCCGCCGAAGGTAGTCGACAGCACCGGCACCCTGCTCATGAACGAGCAGACCATCAACGCGATCACTCTCGACCCGGCCACCATGCCGGACCCCGTCGACACCACTCGTCGCCTCGCCACGGTGCTCGAACCTGTCGCGCCGTTGGTCACTTCGGAGTCGATGTTGGCCGACCTCGCCGCAAACCCCGGCAAGCCCGTCACCGCCGTACTGCTCCGCGATCCCGACTACGCCTACCTGGAAAGCGATTTTGCGATCCCCGGCGTCGTCGTGGTCAAGACACCCAAGCTGATCGCCTCCGACCGTCGAATCAACTCGCCGTTGCTGGACCCACTGCGGACCGTGTGGCAGGCCAATCGCGACGCCACCGCCGGCTGGGCGGTCAATCTGGTCGAGCCCAACGGATTCCCGATCAAGCAAGCCGGCTTCCAAGGACCTCCCGGCCCCGACGTCGCCGCGACCCTCGACTCGCACGCTCAACTCGCCGCGATCGAAGCTGTCGTCAGTGCAGGTACTCCTGCGGCCATCGTCGCGATCCGCCCGTCGGACGGCGCCATTCTGGCTGCCGCACAGAACAATCAGGCCATCGAACAGGGCCCGATCGCCTTCACCGGGTTGCGCCCGGCCGGCGGCGCCCTCGATCTGGTCCGTCTCGCATCGTCGATGCAGAACGGCGTCGACCCCGGCGCCGTGTCACCCGAACAGTTGGCCGACACCGGGCAGCAACTCGGACTCGGCAACGGCTTCCACATTCAGGGACTCGAACAGCAGACAGCAGTGCTTGCCGCGAACCGCCCCGGCGTGGACCAGGCGATGAACAACGTCATGGCCAACAAGACGTCCAACGACGCGAACACACCGACGGTAACTCCGTTCGGAATGGCGATGCTCGCGGCATCGATTGCCCGCGGCAGTGCCCCGATGCCGATGATGGTCTTCGGACAACCGGCTACCGCCGACGTCACGCCGACGGCATTGCCCGGCGACGTCAACAATCGTCTGCGTGACGCCATGCGAGGCGCCGGCGGACTGGCTGGGTACCCGGACATGATGGCGGCCGGTGCAGCGAGCGGTGACGATCGCTGGTTCTACGGATCACGCGGAGACTTCGCGTTCGCAGTGTTCGTCGCAGACGCCGACGGCGGCGATCGAGCAATGCAGATGACGGACAAGCTCTTCCAGGAACTCGGCAAGCCTGCCGACAAGTAGTACCGGGCACCGCGAGTAGATTCCTGGTTCGTGAACCTGCTCGATTTCCTTTTCCTCGTCGTAGCGGGATTCTTCAGCGGTCTAGTCGGTTTTGTCACCGGTCTTGCATCGATCGTTTCGTATCCGGCGCTGCTGAGCGTCGGGCTCTCACCGGTCAGCGCGAACATGACCAATACCGTCGCGTTGGTGGCCGTCGGCGTCGGAGCGTTGGCGAACTCGTCCCGTGAAGTTGCCGATACCGGTCCGAAACTTGTTCGCTGGTCTCTCTATTCGGCGGCCGGTGGCATCATCGGTGCCCTCATCCTGTGGCTGGCACCGGAAGGTTCGTTCGAATCCGTTGTGCCGGCGATGGTCGTGTTCGCCTCGCTCGCGCTGCTGCTGCAACCGAAGATTCGTGAGTTGTCCGGCGGCGGTGACCGCCCCGGAATCTACTCCGCAGCACTGTTCGCCGTCGCGGTATACGGCGGCTATTTCGGTGCCGGTGCCGGCGTCATCTTCCTGGCTGCGACGCTCATCCTCACTTCCGAAACGGTGTGGCGTGCAACGATCCTGAAGAGTTTCTTTCTCGGCATCGCCAATCTTGTGGCTGCACTCATCTTCGCCTTCTCCGGACAGGTGCATTGGGTGGCCGCGTTGGCGATGGCGCTCGGCGCGTTGGCCGGAGGTTGGTGTGGCCCGCCCGTCGTCAAGAAAATCCCGCCATCGGTACTGCGTGTGGCAGTAGCGATAGCGGGATTCGTGTTGGCTCTGTGGTTGTGGGTGAAGTGAGCCCGTCTACTTCACGCCCTGCATCAGCTTCTTGATCCACGGCGAGGCAAGAGCAAGAATCACTCCGATTCCGATCGACGAGAAACCGATGATCAGGAAGAACGGGCGACTGTCGTCGATGTCGAAGTAACCGGCCAAGGTTCCCGCCATCGAAGAACCCAATGCAACGGACAAGAAGAACAACGCCACCATCTGAGTGTGGAAATGCTCGGGCGCGAGTTTGGTTGCAAGGGAAAGGCCGACGGGGGACAGGAAGAGTTCGGCGAAGGTGAAGAGCAGAAGCACACCGGCAAGGCCGAGGAGCGGTGCACTGTTCGGTCCGCCCCCGGTGATCGGGATGAACGCCAGGAACGCCAGACCCATCGTGCCGGTACCGAGCGCGAACTTGATCGGCGACGACGGCTGACGGTCACCGAGTTTGGTCCACATCGCTGCGAACACACCGGCAAAGATGATGATGAACACCGGATTGATCGACTGCACCCACGTCGGCGGGAAGTCCCAACCGAAGAGATTGCGGTCCAGGAGCTTGTCTGAGATCACCGGCACGGTGGTGAACTGCTGCTGAAACAGCGACCAGAAGGCCGCGCTCGCGATGAACATCGGGATGAATGCAAAGACTCGACTGCGTTCGACCTTGGTGACCTTCTTGCTGGTGAGCATGAGGAGGAAGTAACCGACCGACGCGACGATCGTGAGTCCGACAACGACGTCGGACATGTTGTCCGCCGTGATCAAGCCGGTGACGGAGGCGACCGCGACGACGACGATCGCGACAATGCCGATCCCGATGTAGAGTGCGCGCTTGTCCGCGGGCAACGGGTTGCCGGGTTCGGCACCGATTCCGTGAAGATGCTTGCGGCCCAGCGTGTACTGGATCAGGCCGAGCGCCATGCCGACGGCAGCGAGAGCAAAACCGGCGTGGAATCCCCAGGCGTCCTGGACGGCTCCGGTGAGCAGCGGACCGACAAGACCGCCGATGTTGATGCCCATGTAGAAGATGGAGAATCCGGCGTCGCGGCGAACATCCTGTGCGGAATAGAGATCTCCGACCAGAGAGGTCGCATTGGCCTTCAAGCCGCCGCTGCCGAAGGCGACCATGACGAGGCCGACGCCGACACCCCACATGCCGGGAAGAACCGACAGTGCGATGTGGCCGGCCATCACCAGCGAAGCACTGTAGAAGAGCGTGCGCTCGGAGCCGAGCAGTCGGTCGGCCACCCACGCCCCGAGAATCGTCGACAGGTAGACGGTGCCGCCGTACGCGCCGACGATGCTGGTCGCTGCCGCCTGGCTGATGCCGAGGCCGCCGTCGCTGACGCTGTAGTACAGGTAGTAGATGAGGATGCCTTGCATCCCGTAGAAGGAGAATCTCTCCCACATCTCGACGCCGAACAGGTTCGCCAGCGCAAAGGGTTGGCCGAAGAACCCCCGGTCTTCCTTCTCGCTACGTTCGACGGGCTCCGTAGTGTTGCTCATCCGAAAAGTGTCCTACGTGCTCGGGCATTTCGGGTGGTTCCGAGCCGTGGAGTTTGGTTACGACTTGGTGCGGATTCTCACTACCAGCGGAGCGAGTGCGCGCCAACCGAGAAGGAACGCGCCGAGGACCAGCGTCGCGACGACGATGAAGCTGAACTGGGTGCCCTGGCCACTCAACACTCGCAGGATCATCCCGATGACGACGGCGCCGAGCCAAACGACAACGCCGGTGGGAACAAGGAGAACGGCGTTGAACTTGTCGCGGTAGAGCGCGAACGTGGCAGCCCATCCGATCACCAGGCCGGTCAGGAAGGGCCAGGATGTCTTCGCCAGACCGGCGAGCGCATTGGCTTCTTCGTGGGTACGGCGCCCTATCGCGCAGAAGATTATGACAAGAATGGCGTCGATCAGCAGGAATGGTGCGTACTTCTTCACGCTCACACCATACGACTGTGCGCCTTTATTAACCGCGGGCGGTTAATAAAGGCGCACAGTGCTGTTAGGCCTGGAGGCCGGCTTCGATCTCGAGGGTGATCGTGATCTTGTCGCCGACAACTGCTCCGCCGCCTTCGAGGGGCATCTCGATGGAGATGTCGAAGTCCTTGCGGTTGATGACGGTGGTGGCCTCGAATCCGGCGACGGGGCCCTGGCCCATGCCCGGGTTGACGCCGTTGAACTCGAGGTTCAGCTCGACCTCGCGGGTGACGCCGTGGAGCGTGAAGTCGCCGGCGAGGACGAAGTCGCTGCCCTTGGATCGCACTGCGGTGGACTTGAAGGTGGCTTTCGGGAACTTCTCGACGTCGAAGAAGTCAGCGGACTTGATGTGGCCGTCGCGCTGCTCGTTCTTGGTGTTGATGGAGTCCACGGAGATCTCGGCCTCGACGGCCGGGGTTCCGTCTTCGGCAACGGTGATCGTTCCGGAGAACTCGTCGAACGTTCCACGAACCTTGGAAACCATGAGGTGGCGAACCGAGAATCCGACAGTGGAGTGGACGGTGTCGATGACCCAGGTTCCGGCGGTCAATGCGGGCAAGGTTGCGGTGGTCATGGAAGCTCCTGAATAAGTAGTTGAATGTTCAAGTTCTTGTAGCTTCAACTATGGACCCCAGGAAATCCTTCCGCAAGATCATGTGAGCTGCATCACAGTGTTTGTGCTTGCGGCATAGACCGCGTGAAGCGCCGACGCTGTCACCGACTGATGCACCGCAATGCCCCAGCGTCCTTCACCGTTCACCACGCACTCTGCAATGGTGACTGCCGAATTCGCACTCCCGGAAGAATTCGGGTTGCGGGGCAGTGAATGCTGGGTGAGCGAGACAACCTCGACGGCCGAGCCCTGTTCGGTCAGGATTTTGCTCAATGCCTCGACCGGCCCGGACGCACTGGCCGCGGCGGTGACCTCGCGCCCGTCGCGATCGATGGCAACGAACAACTGATCACCGTCGGCGGTGTGTTCCAGTGAGTACCGACGCACTCCTCCGTTGTACCCGTACTCGCGCAGCAGCAGTTTCCACAGTTGGTCGGCAGTCATTTCGGTGCCCGAGTCGTCGGTTTCGAGCTGCACCCGCGAGGCGAAGTCGATCTGCAGGCGCCGGGGGAGTTCGACCCCGTACTCGGTCTGCAGCAGATATGCGATTCCGCCCTTGCCCGACTGGCTGTTCACACGAATGACCGCCTGGTAGTCGCGGCCGACGTCGGCGGGGTCGATCGGCAGGTAAGGGACCGCCCACGGCGCCGATCCCGGATCGACGCCGGCAGCCTCCGCGCTCTCGTAGTGATGCGCGAAGCCCTTCTTGATCGCGTCCTGGTGGGTTCCGGAAAATGCCGTGTACACGAGATCGCCGCCGTACGGGTGGCGTTCGTGGACGGGAATTCTGTTGCAGTACTCCACCGTTCGACGGATCTTGTCGATGTCGGAGAAGTCGATTTCCGGATCGACGCCCTGTGCATGCAGATTGAGCCCCAGCGTGACCAGGTCGACGTTGCCCGTCCGCTCGCCGTTGCCGAACAGGCATCCCTCGACGCGCTGCGCGCCGGCCAGCACTGCCAGTTCGGCGCACGCAACGCCGGTGCCGCGGTCGTTGTGCGGGTGGACCGAGAGGATCACCGAATCGCGTCGGGCCAGATTCTGGTGCATGTATTCGATCTGATCGGCATAGATGTTGGGGGTGGCGATTTCGACTGTGGCAGGCAGGTTGTGGATAACCGGGCGATCGGGGCTGGCGTCCCAGAGTTCGGTGAGACTGTTGCAGACCTGCAGGATGTAGTCGGGTTCGGTGAGGTTGAAGACCTCGGGTGAGAACTCGAATCGCCAGCCGTCGTGGCCTTCGCCGCCACGAGCAACGTCTTGCGCGGCGCGGAAAATCATGTCGTGCAGCTCTTCTCGCTCCTTGCCGAGAACGACGTTTCTCCACGTCGGCGCAGTCGCTGTGTACATGTGGACAACCGCGTCAGGCAGCCCCTCGATCGATTGATATGTCCGTTCGATCAAATCCGTACGCGCGGCGGTGAATACGACGATGGTGACGTCGTCGGGAACGAGATCGAAGCGCACCAGGTCGCGAACGAAATCGAAATCGGTCTGGCTCGCAGAGGGATAGCCGACCTCGATTTCCTTGTAGCCGATCGCCACCATCAGTTCGAACATTCGACGCTTGCGTTCGGGGTCCATCGGTTCTGCGAGGGCTTGGTTGCCGTCACGCAGATCGACGGGCACCCACAGGGGCGCCGCGGTGGTGCGATTGGACGGCCACGTCCGCTCGAAAGTCGGAATGTCGACGCGATCCCACGCGGCGCGATAGCGCTCGGACGGCATGGGTGACGGCTTCTGGTTGTTCCAGCGGTTGGCGCGGGTAGTACTCATCTTCGGTTTCTCCTGCGGTCGAGTCGAGAGACCGGCATGGCGAAACCCCGCGGAGGGGTGCCGGTCTTTCAGGCCCCGCCGCGGCAGTCGAGAAGGAGTGCTCCTGTAGCCATGCGGGCTACACTAGAACGAAATTACTTATCAGACAACCTGAGGAGTTCACGTGTCCCCGATCGTCGAGCGTCGGCTGCTCACCGACCAGGCCGCGGAGTTGCTACGCGCGCGGATCGTGAGCGGTGAATGGGAAGTCGGCGCCAAACTTCCAGGTGAAACCACTCTTGCTGCGCAGTTGGGTATCGGGCGGTCCACTATCAGGGAAGCAGTGCGGACTCTCGCGGGCCTCGGCATGCTCGAATCGCGGCAGGGCGCCGGGGTCTTCCTACGGAGTACGACGCCTCCGGATCAGTGGCCCCGAGTGCTCGAAGCCGAGGCGATCCTTCACGTCGTCGAGGTGCGCAACGCGGTCGAGATCGAAGCAGCTCGCCTCGCTGCGCAGCGGCGCGATGCCGTTGACGTCGCGGCTCTGCGGCAAGCGCTCGACGGTAGAACTGCCGCAGCGCACTCTGGCGACGCAGCGTTCGTCGACGCCGACATCGCCGTCCACCGAGCAGTGGTGGACGCGGCACACAATCCCGTGCTGTCGGAACTCTTCGAGACCTTTGTACCGCGTCTGCGGGCTGCGTTGATCGAGTTGATCGCGGTTCTGGACCTGCATCCCCACAGCCAGCCCGATGCGGACGAGCATCGAATGTTGGTGGACGCCATCGAAGCCGGCGACGCGGAGGCAGCCGTACGGATCAGCCGGGCACACCTCGACGACATGGCGGCAGCGTTGCGACGCTAGACGCCCGGCTGTTCGCGGCGTTCGAACTCGAGGTCCATCTCGAGGTCTTCGTGGTGGGTTGCACGGAAAGTGATCAAGAAGACGATCCAACCGGCGACAGCGACCCCGACGAAGCTGACCATCCGATATACAAACCATGCCGCAATTGCCTGCGCTCCACTGGCACCGGCGATCGTCAGCGCGGTGATCAGTGCGGTGTCCACGTAGCCCAGCCCGCCGGGCAGCAGCGGAATGCTGCCGACTGCTTTGGCGGCGGTAAAGGCAATCAGGAGCCCCGCGAAGGAGGGTTCCGCGCCCACCGCCCAGCATGCGAAACCCAAACAAGCGACATCGGCGACACGATGGATGGCCGACCACCCGAATGCGATGACCGAGTCGGTGCGGCTGAGCTCGACCGAATCCAGTTGCTTGAGGATTTCGGACCAACGGTGCATACCGCGCCCGGTCGGGTTCTTGCGAGAACGGTTGTACAGCGCCAGAACTCGGTGCCCGATGCGCTCGATGCTGCCGGGATTCTGGGCTATGTATCGCAACGCCAGAAACAGTGCTGCCATGCCGACGAGCGAAATCGTCAGCGTCACCGGGCTGACCTTGGTGCCGAACGCCGCCGCGCCGGTAGCGCCGAGTAGTGCCAGAGTCGCGGCGGCGATGACACCGCACATCGCCAACTGCCAGGATGCGACAACCGGTGTAGCGCCCCACTTTCGAGTCTGCTTGTACGTGAACGCAGTGGAGAAGACCTGGCCCGCAGGCAACGTCAGCGCCATTGCCGTACTGGCATAGATGACCGAGAGGTTCTTGAGGTGACCGGCAACCACACCAGCGGCATTGAGCAGACGTTGTTGAACGGACGCGTAACCGCTGAGTGAAATGAGTTGGGCCGCGACGCACGCGGCCACCCAACCCCAATGGATTTCGGTCAGGACCCGCCAGGCCTCACTTAGCCTGGGCCAGAGATATGCGCCTTCGACTATCAGGAGGGCGATGAGTGCTATCCCGAGCACCCACTTCAGCCACCAGAAGCGCCCTCTGGCCCGACTGGTCTCGGCCACGGGCGAGCGTGGTCGTCTCAGTCGCCGTGGGGTGTTTCCAGGCTGAGCCATCGACTCACCCTAACCAATTTGATCCGGATCGACCTCTGGATACTTTTCGGGCCACGCCAGATGCGTCAGTCGTCGGCGCCCACGCAGTTGGACTTGCTCGCCGAGTTCCCACTCGGCCTGTTCCTCTTCGTCGGCGAAGTACAACGCGCTCGTCGACGCCAGCACCCGGCTGGGCCGAAGTTTCGCGAGCTCAGTGAGCCGTGACGCCTCGTTGACCGGATCACCGATCACGGTGTACTCGAAACGTTCGGCAGCACCGATGTTGCCGGCGACCGCGAGCCCCGCGCTCACACCGATTCCGACGTCGAGGCCGGTGATGTCGTTGAGCTTGAACCGCAGCTCGCGAGCCGCAGCGAGGGCTGCCGTCGGAGCGTCGGGTCGATCGAGTGGTGCACCGAAGATGGCGAGCGCTGCATCACCCATGAACTTGTTGACAAAACCATGGTGACGATCGATGACGTCGACGACCACACGGAAGAACTCGTTGAGCAGTTCGACCACTTCACCCGGCGGGCGCTCGGCCGCGGCACCGGTGGATCCGACCATGTCGACGAACAGAACTGCCACGAATCGAGTTTCGCCGCCCAGCTCGGTACCGAACTTCAACGCGCGCCGGGCCACGTCCTCGCCGACGTGCTGACCGAACAGCTCACGCAGCAGACGACGTTCGTCGGACTCTTTCATCATGCGGTTGAAGCCGACCTGCAGCCGACCGATCTCACTGCCGTCGAACACCTCGACGCGTACGTCGGTGGCGCCGCGCTGCACCCGCTCGATGGCGCGTCGCAGTTGGCGGATCGGATCGGAGATCTGGGTAGCCGTCAGCATCGACAGCGCGAAGGCCTGCACGATCGCCATGATCGAGATGAGCAGGATCGCCCACGCGAGCGAGTCGGGGGAGAACTCGAGATCGGTCGTGAGCTGCGTCGAGCACAGCAAGATGATGCCTGCGACGGGCATCAGCGTGCCGAGTCCCCAGGTCATCGCCAGCCGGGTTCCGACGCCAGGCGCCATGGTCCGATCGAATTCGCCCTCGCTCAAGGCCTGGGCGGCGACCGGACGCAAAATGCGCTCACCGAGCATGTAGGTGAACCCGAAGGTCGTGGTCGCGGCCATGCAGACCGTCACGATCACGGCGATCGCGAGACCGGGCATCTCGGTGATGGTCAGGAACACGAAGATGATGCCGCCCAGAATCCACAGCACCAGGTGGACGATGGCCTGGCGAAGCGGCGCGTGCAGTGCCGCCATCTGCTCGGACCTCGTCGGTGGACCCCCGCGCAGCCGCCAGCGAATGACCGACTTCAACATCATCGCCGCCGCCGTAAGGCTGACGGCGCCGGCGAACGCCAGGTACACGCCGAAGATCGCGAAGTTGCGGACCCGGTCGGCAACTATCGCGTCGGACTCCTGGATCGGCACGCCGTACCGGACGAAGGCAAAGACCAGTACCGCGCCGATCAGATTGGCTGCGAGCATGGAGAGCATATAGAGGGGCCACCGGCTGCGGATGGTCACCGCTATTGCTCTGTATGAGGCCCGCACAGGGTTCAATTTAGCTGGCAGAGGTCGAAGTGTTGGTACGCGCGTCCGATTATTCGTCCGCTCACCTGTGTCGGCCGGGCCGGTTAGGCTCGCGATGTGAACGCAAACAGGGGGCGTGCGGAGCGAGCATCGAGGATGAACAAACCCATCTCCGCCGACGCTCGGGCGGTGCATCCCGGCGTGCGCATCGCTGCGGAATGGTCGTGGCGCCTCATTGTGATCTTCGCCGGACTGTTGGTTCTCGGGTACGTCGTACTCCGCCTCGAAACCGTGCTCATCCCGGTGGGGCTGGCTCTGCTGGCATCAGCTCTGCTGATCCCGATTGTCGATCGGCTACAGGTGTGGGGTGTTCCCCGCTCGGCAGCCGTCATCGTCGTTCTGCTTGCCTCGATCGGACTGGTCGCGGGAATCATGACGTTTGTCGTCGAGCAGTTCATCGACGGGTTGCCCCAGCTCACCGACCAGTTCACGGCCAGCGTCACGCAAATTCAGAACTGGCTCACCAGCGGTCCGCTGCACTTCAGCGAGGATCAGATCCGCCAGGCAGGTGATTCGGTCGTCAAGTCGGTGCAATCCAATCGTGAGTCCCTGACCAGCGGCGCTTTGACCACGGCGACAGTCATCGGCGAGATCTTCACCGGGGCATTGCTGACGCTGTTCACTCTCATCTTCTTCCTCTACGGCGGCGATCAGATCTGGCAGTTCGTCACCCGGATCGTTCCCACCGACGCGCGTCGTCGCGTACGGATCGCCGGTTCTGCAGGTTTCGGGTCGCTGATCGGCTACGTGCGCGCCACGGTCGCGGTTGCCGCCGCCGACGCGATCGGTATCGGTGCCGGCCTGGCGATCCTCGGGGTGCCGCTCGCCCTGCCGCTGGCGTCGTTGGTGTTCATCGGCGCGTTCATTCCGATCGTCGGTGCATTTCTGACCGGTTTTCTCGCGGTGCTTGTCGCTCTGGTCACGAAGGGTTTCCTGACGGCGCTGATTGTCCTCGGCATCATCATCGGCGTCATGCAGCTCGAAGCGCACGTGATGCAACCGCTGTTGTTGGGTCGCGCTGTTCGCCTGCATCCGCTGGCAGTCGTTCTCGCCATTACAACGGGCATCGTTCTCGCTGGAATCGTCGGCGGGCTCTTGGCTGTTCCGATCGTCGCGGTCCTGAATACCGCTATTCGTTCCCTCCTCGCCGACGACCCGGACATCGCGTACGCCGAACTGCACGTCGAAGATCCGGAAACCCCACTGTTCCCCGCCGAACCCGACGAGCCGCGCGCCGAGCCTCGCATCGTGAACCCCACTCCTCCCGATGACTGAGCCCACCCGCCGTCGTCGGCTGCACTATCAGCCGACCGTTCGCGAGGCGTCGGGCGTCGACACCGACCCTGATGCCCCGCTGTGGCGGGCGGCGCAGGCATTTCGGCTCGTCACGCTGGTGTACGCGATCAGCTACCAGCTCGCCTCGGCCTCCGACTACACCAACTCTCGGCTCAGCTGGTTCTTCGTCGCTCTGATGGCCGTGTGGACCGGGGTGTCGGCACTGTTGCTCGGGACATCCGGTGCTTTGTTCGGGAAGAAGCTGCCGCGGTATCAGGTGGTGATCGCCGATCAGGTGGTCGTCATGTTGCTGATGGCGTCGACGAGGCTGGTCTCCGACCACGAGTGGTATCAGAATCACCAGACGCTGCCCACCACGCTGTGGGCCACCAACGCGGTCATCTCCGCGGCAATTCTCGGCGGGCCGTGGCTCGGTATGGCGTCCGGAGTTGTCATCTCGGCGGCCAGCGCGATCATCCGCGACCAGGTCAACCTGGACCTCTGGCGCGATGCGACGGCTCCCGTGCTCGTATCGGTCGGCCTGGCGTTGGGCTTGGCCACCACCACCGCTCGGCGCTCGCATCGACAACTCGAGCAAGCCGTCCGTCTGGCGGCGGCCACCGAAGAGCGCGAGCGTTTGGCACGCGAAGTACACGACGGCGTTCTGCAGGTGCTGGCGATGGTGCGCAGGCGAGGTGCGGCACTCGGCGGCGAGGCAGCTGAACTGGCTGCTCTGGCCGGTGAGCAGGAGGTCGCCTTGAGAATGCTGATCTCCGAGCAGGTTTCGGGCGCCGCGGCAGACGTCGGCGGACAGACAGTGGATCTGTGTCCGCTGCTGACCACGCAGGCAAGCACGTCAGTGTCGGTGTCGACGCCCGCGCACCCCGTCGTGATCGAGCGTGATCGAGCCATCGAACTGGCAGCCATCGTCGACAATGCTCTGTCCAATGTCGGGCTGCACGCCGGGCCCGCGGCGAAGGCATACGTATTGCTCGAAGATTTGCCGGACGAGGTGATCGTCAGCATCCGCGACGACGGCGTCGGAATCCCCGAGGGTCGCTTGGCGCAGGCCGAAGCCGAAGGCCGCATGGGAGTATCGAAGTCCATTCTCGGCCGAGTGCAGGTGCTCGGCGGCACTGCAGTCCTGCAAACCGGGCCGGGGGAGGGCACCGAATGGGAGATCAACGTTCCGAAGGGGAAAAGTGAGCGCGGCTGACGAACATGGCGAGAATCCGGTGACGGTGATGGTCGTCGACGATCACCCGATGTGGCGCGACGGTGTCTCCCGGGACCTCGAAGCTGCCGGCTTCACCGTGAGCGCCACGGCGGAGGGTGTCGAGAGTGCGCGCCGCCGGGCCGCCGCCGTGCAACCGGCGGTGGTTCTGATGGACATGAACCTGCCGGACGGAAACGGTGCCGACGCCACCACCGCAGTTCTCGAGGTTTCGCCGAAGAGCAAGGTACTGGTGCTTTCGGCCTCTGCCGAACGTGACGACGTCCTCGACGCGGTCAAAGCCGGAGCGTCGGGTTACCTGGTCAAGAGTGCTTCGGTGGCGGAACTGCTCGAGGCCGTGCGAGCGACTTTCGACGGACAAGCCGTCTTCACCCCCGGCCTCGCCGGATTGGTGCTCGGTGAGTACCGCCGGATGTCGACGGCACCGGCCGACGATCGCGCACCCGAGCTGCCTCGGCTCACCGACCGTGAGACCGAAGTGCTCCGTCTTGTCGCCAAGGGGCTGAGCGCAAAACAGATCGCCACGAGGCTCTCGCTCAGCCACCGGACCGTCGAAAACCATGTGCAGGCAACGCTTCGGAAGCTTCAGTTGGCCAATCGCGTCGAGCTCACGCGATACGCGATAGAACAAGGTCTCGAATAACGTTTATCCTGGAAATCATGGAGGCCAGGAATCTACGCGTATCCGATGCCGAACGAGAGCATGTCGGCGAGCTGCTGCAGAAAGCTGTCGGTCAAGGGATGCTCTCGCTCGGTGAGTTCACCGAGCGCATGGACACTGCCTTGGCCGCAAAGACACGAGGTGAGCTCAACTCGGTTCTCGCCGATCTTCCGGGCATCACACTGATCTCCGACTACGACCCACCCGCGTATCCCAATGCGGGTCAGCCGATGTACCAAGGCCAGCCCTACCCGGCGCCGACGTACCAACCCCAACCGCCGCCGGTTCACCCGAGCCCGCCTTACCGCGCTCCCGTCGGGGCTCCGGTTGTAGGTACTTACGGAGCGGCAAATGCTGCCGTGATCCGTGGACGAATGGCGACGGTGACGCGGAACGGTGCCTGGATCGTTCCACCAGCTGTCGTGGTCGACACCAGAATGTCCAGTGTGACTATCGATTTCACGCGTGCGGTGATGCAGACGCAGGTCGTGAACATCTCGATCGACGACTACGCCAGCTCGATTTCACTGATCGTTCCCGAAGAGGCGACGGTGGACATGAACGGTGTCGAGGCAGTCGGGGGAAGCGCGTCGAACAAGGTTCGGTCCGGCCCACAGATGGGCCCGCTGCATCTGGTGGTGCACGGCAAGGTGCGATTCGGCAGTGTCACCGCGAAGCATCCCTTCGGTACCACGATCCGAAAGATGTTCGGCTCCTGACCTTTCAGTGATACGCGCGGGTCAACATCTCGGCGACGCACACGGGCTTGTCACCGTGTTCTCGTTCGAACGTCTGCGTCACCGTGATCTGGACACCGCCGTTGATCGGTTCGACTTTGCTCAACGTCGCGCGCATGCGGACACGAGAGCCGACCGGAAGCGGAGCAGGCAACCTGACCTTGTCGAATCCGCAGTTGAGAGCAAACGCAAAACCTTCGAGCGAGAACATTGCGTACGAGAACTTGGGGCCGAGTGAGAGCGTGTAGTTGCCGTGCGCGATGGTTCCGCCGAACGGTGACTCCTTCGCGCGATCCACATCGACGTGAATCCACTGATCGTCGCCGGTGACCCGGGCGAACTCGTCGATGGACTCCTGGGTGACATCGTGCCAGTCGCTGACGCCCAGCTCTTGGTTCAGGTTGGCGCTGAGGTCTTCTGCTCCGGTGAGTACAAGCATGAATCTTCCTTCGATCGGTAGGTGCTGACAGTCGGTCAGTGACTTTCGATGCCGAATCCCACACCGTGTGTCTGTGCGATCTCGGCGGTGGCAACGAGATCGAATTCGATCCCGAAGTCTGCTTCTACCCGCGCTGCAACCGATTCCGCGGCGGAACCTGCTTCGGTCAGTAGTTTCGGCATCAGTTCGAACAGGTCTTCCATTCCTCCGGGCGTGATGATTTCGAGAATCCGCGCTGGAGCGTCGTCGGGATTCCACACGGCGTGCCACTGGCCACGCGGTTTGAAGATCATGGCGCCGGTCTCCGCGTAGACGACCTCGTCTCCGACCATCGCTGCGACGCGGCCACTTTGAACCACCGTGTACTCGTCTTCCCGGCTGTGGCGATGGACCGGTGAGGTCATCGAATGCGGAGCGATGCGGTGTTGTACAAGAGAGAAACCTCCCTCGGTTTGTTTGTTACGAACCATCATCCGGACGCCGGTGGCCGCGAGGGTCCCGGCGAGGTCTTCGTCCGGTCCGAGGACGGTCGTGGTGGTGTTGTTCGGGGAATTCGGTGACATCGATTCAGTCCTTCGTCGTCGTGAGCGTCGTTGGCCGCGCTCCGGTTTGTTGATTCCCGAATCATGTACCAATCGGTCTAGTGATGCAAGGTTTTGACAATTTATGCACTTCAACTGTTGTCGATATGTGTACTGATCGGTATATTGAACGTATGTCTACGAGGGATTTGTTGGTCGATGCCGCTGCCGATCTGTTGCAGCGGAAGGGCTACGCCGGAACGGGTGTGTCGGAAGTTCTCTCGGCTAGTGCGACTACCAAAGGTTCCTTGTACTTTCACTTTCCCGGCGGCAAGGAAGAACTCGCAGGCGAGGCTCTGAGACGACGTGGCGAGGCAATGGCCGATTTCATCCGGCACCTGCTGGAGAGCTCACCCGATGCAGCCACCGCGATCTCGGCATTCGCCGCCGCATTGGCTGCGCGTTTGTCGGATTCGGACTACGAACGTGGATGCGCCCTGGCTACGGCAACACTGGATGCCGCAACCGAATCCGAGGTCATCCGCGGTGCTTGTGCGGACGGGTACAACTCGTGGCTCGCACTGCTGGCTCAGCGCCTCGAGGCAGACGGTTGGTCCCGCGAAGACGCCGAGTCCGAGGCAATTCTCGCTCTGTCCGCACTCGAGGGCGCGCTGGTCCTTGCTCGGGCGCGTCAGGATCCCGCTCCGCTTCACACTTCGGGTCGGCTTCTGTCCGAACGATTGCGGAACGCGGCACCTCGGCGTTAGTGCCCTGTCAGTCGATGATGCAGTCAGTCGATGATGCAGTCAGTCGAAGGTGTCCTCAGTTGAGTACGAGAAGTCCTCAGGCTGATCGAGTAGTACTACTCATCTGATCGGTTCGGCCACGCAGCAAGCTCGAAGCCATGACCACACCGAGCTCTTCCGCCGTCGATCCGCGACTGGTGACCGCCCTCTCGGCCGAGTGCGACAGCATCGGCCGGCAGTTGCGTCACATGGGCCAGAACCTGTCGATCCTGCAGACTCAGCTGGCCTCGGCTACTGCGACCCCGCCCATGCCGGTAGTTCCGGCACCCGCAGCTCCGGTGCCACAGGTGCCGCAGATGCCGCCAATGCGTCCTCAGCAGAGCGTGCCCGCGTGGCAGCCGCCGACGTATCCGGCTGCCGCACCTCGCCAGCCCTGGTGGCAACGCGACGGTGTCATCAGTCGACTCCTGGCCGCGGCCGGTGTTGCCGTCACACTGATCGGCGTCGTGATGCTGCTGGTACTTGCAGCGCAGGCCGGATTCTTCGGACCTCCGCTGCGGGTGCTCGGCGGTGCGCTCCTTTCCGGCGCCTTGGTGTTTGCCGGGGTGCGGGTCCACGGACGACCAGGGGGCAAAGTGGGGGCAATTGCCCTGGCTGCCACAGGTTTTGCAGGGATGTATCTCGATGTCGTCGCAGCCTCCGTTCTCTACGGTTGGGTGACGACACCGCTCGCGGTGGTGATTGCCTTCGGAATCGCCGCCGCCGGCGTTGCCCTCGCCGTGAAGTGGCATTCCGAATCGCTGGCGCTCATGATCGTTCTGGGAGCAGCGCTGCTGGCTCCCGTGTTGACGTCGGGAATATCGTTGACCCTCATCGGTTTCCTCTTCGCGATCCAGTCGGCGACATTCTCCGCCCAGCTCGGTCGTGACTGGAAGTACCTGGGCATGGCGCGCACCGTACCGGTGGTTCTCGCACTGCTCGCAGCGATAGCGTCGGAGTCCATCTTTGACGAATCCGGTAACAGTGCAGTGCAATTGGTGGTCAGTGCCGGCGTGGTTGCAATCGTGGGGGCCGGCTGCGCGATGGTTATGCAGTGGACGGGTTCGCCCTCGCGTGACGGCATTGCAGGGGCGTGGTCCACCGCTACCTTTGTTGTCTCGTCCCTTCCGCTGATGAGCGTCGGAGCCGTGCTCGGGCGCACCGAATCCGCAGTGCTGTACGGAATTGCTGCGGCACTACTTCTTTCGGCTGCAGCGGCGGCCAAGCCTTTGCCGACGCAACTGCGATTCGGACTGGGCGCAACCGGCGCCCTCGCATTGTTGCTCTGCTGCTTCTCCGGGGCGACTGAATCTCTGGTCGTACCGCTGATCCTCACGGTCGGAATGATCTTCCTCGGAGTCTCGCTGTATGCGGGTTCGCGCTTCGTCTTCGCACTCGGAACCGCCTTTGCGGCAATCGGATCGATCGGATACCTCACGACGGTTCCGCCGGAAGCGTTGACGACCGCTCGCGCCGCGTCCAGGCAACTCGGTGCGATCACGGCACTCTCGAGCCTGACGGCGATAGGCGCGCTGGTGATGCTGGTCTGGGCGATTCACCGACTGAAGTTGATCGCCGATTCGAATGCAGCGGTTCTATGGGCGGCCGCAGGGTTCGGTGTCCTCTACGCGGTGACGTGCGCGCTCGTCTCATCCGGCGTCGAAATTTTCGACAGTGCAACCGGTTTCGTTGCCGGGCACAGCGTTGCAACCATCGTGTGGATGCTTGCCGCCACGTCAGCGCTGGTGCTCGGATTGAACAACCGCCAGCACGCTCGCGTCTTGCTCGGAGCCGGGCTTGCTCTCACCAGTGCGGCCGTGGCAAAGCTGTTCCTCTTCGACCTGGCCACACTCAGTGGGCTGGTGCGCAGCGTTGCCTTCCTGGTGGTCGGCTTGCTGCTCCTGCTGGTCGGGACACGTTATGCACGAGCCTTCGCCAAGCAGGAGCAGGAGCAGGTCAGCTTCGCTTCTGGCGAGCGATGAGCTCGCTCACGCTGATGGCGCCTGCGTCGTCAGGCCGGTGCCTGCCGGTGGCGTTGTCGTCGCCGTCAGGGGTGGCGTCCGAGACTCGGGGCTCGTTGGTAGGCGAAGGCGAATCCGTGAAAACCCCGTTACGACGCTCCGGAGCGGTCGGTGGAGGCGGCGACTGGGGGGTCGCCTCCACCGAGGTCGGGGCTGAACCGTTTGTTGCAGAGCCGTTGGTAGCACCGTTTGCGGAGCCGTTCCGGCTCGCGCCGTTGGAGCCTGAACTGCTGCTGGCAGCACCGTTGGTCGCCGAACCGTTTGTCCGCGAAGGCGTCCGGACCACCGGCAGTGGACGTGAGGCCGGGGGAGTCTGTTCCCGGGCCCGCAGGTCCGACAACCAACTCTCGATGGGACGCTCGGCCGGCGCAGCGGGCGTGGGGTTTCTGCGCTTGTCGCTGGCATTCGGTTGCGGCCGGTACGAGGGATTGGGTACAGGTGCCTCGATCAGGTTCTGGGGGGCGCTGGCTGCACTCCCGATATCGAGACGACGTCGCGGTGCCGGCTTCTCCGCGGCGGGAGCCTCCGTGTTGGGTGCCTTGATCGCCATTTCGCTGAGCGGAATGGGCTCGGTGAGAGGATCGGGAACGCGAGGTCCGCTTTCCGGCTGTGCAGCCGGGGCAGGCGGCGGCATGACCCGCGAGGCCGCTTCGATCTTGCGCGGCTGCCCCGGTCCGGCGATCGCACCGACAGGCGCGATCTGCGGGACGTTCGCGAGTACCAGCTCGTTGTCGAGGATCGGCTCGCCCAGCCCGATCTTCTGCTGGATCCGCTTCATCCAGGCCGGAGCCCACCAGCAGTCGTCGCCGAGCAGTTTCATGGTCGCGGGGACCAGGAACATTCGGATGAGAGTCGCGTCGATGATCAGCGCGGAGATCATGCCGTAGGAGATGTATTTCATCATCACCAGATCGGACAGGCCGAATGCGCCGGTGACCACGATCAGAATCAGTGCGGCAGCGGTGATGATCCGGCCGGTATGTGCCGTGCCGATACGGATGGATTCGGTAGTACTCGCGCCCTGCGCGCGCGCTTCGACCATGCGGGAGAGCAGGAACACTTCGTAGTCGGTCGACAGGCCGTAGACGATCGCGATGATCAACACCAGGACGGGAGACATGATCGGTCCCGGCGTGAAGTTCAAGAGACCGGAACCGTGCCCGTCGATGAAGATCCAGGTCAGGATTCCGAGCGTCGAACCCAGTCCGAGCGCGCTCATCAATGCGGCCTTGATGGGCAGGACGAGCGAGCCGAACGTCAAGAACATCAGCAAGGTCGTCAGCAGGATGACGGATACGACCATCAGCGGCAGACGATCGAGCAATGCGTCGACGCTGTCCTGCTCGATGGCCGGAGTACCGCCGACCAGCACAGTTGTGCCCTCGGGCCAGTCCGCGGACCGCAGATAGTCGATGGTGGGACGTGCCTCGTTCCGCTCCGTCAGACCGGCCTTGAGGACGTTGACACCGTCCTTCGTCGCAACCTCCGGGGTGAACTTCTCGACCAGACCCGGCGCAGCATTTGCGGTCTTGGAAATCTGACCGAGGGTGGTGTTGTCGGCTCCCTCGATGACGAGTCGAACGGGCTCGGTGCGATTGCCGGGGAAGAGTTCGTCGAACTGCGCCTGCGCGACACGCGTGGGGCTGTCCGGGGGCAGGTACGTCTCGTTGATACCGCCGAACTTGATGCCCGTCAGCGGAATGATCATCAGCAGTAGAGCCGCGACGATCGGGACCGCGACCTTGAGCGGATGCTGCATGACCCAGCGGGTGAGCTTGCCCCAGAAACCGTTCTCGATTTCCTCGTTGGTCTTGGTCTGGCGCAGCTTCTTGAAGGTCAGCGCGTCGATCCGCTTGCCGAGAATGCCGAGAATCGCGGGAAGAATCGTGATGGACGAGATCGCGGCAAGCATGACGGCAGCAATGGCGCCGTAAGCCACCGATTTGAGGAAGCCCTGCGGGAACAACAGCAGACCGCCAAGGCTGACGGCAACCATGGTCGCCGAGAACATGACCGTTCTACCCGCCGTCATGACCGTTCGGCGTACTGCGGTCGGGGTGTCGTACCCCTCGGCTATCTCTTCTCGGAAACGGCTGACGATGAACAGTCCGTAGTCGATCGCGAGACCCAGGCCGACCAGAGAGACCACGGGCGCAACAAACGCGTTGACCTCGGTGAAGTTGGTGATCAGTCGAATGATGCCGTTGGCGCCGATGACGGTCAGACCGCCGACGATCAACGGGAGGGCAGCAGCGACGACGCCACCGAAGACGAAGAACAGCAGGACACCGACAGCAGGAATCGCGAGCATTTCCATGCGCTTGATGTCGTTGGCCATCGTGTCGTTGAGCGAATTCGCGACAGGTTGCAGGCCGGCGAGTTGCACGTCGACGCCGTCGATGTAGAACTGCGACTCGACGTCGCGGAAGTTGTTGGACACCGCGGTGTCGTTGTCTCCGGCGATCGCGATGCTGGTGACCGCGTGTTGCTTGGTCTTGTCCGCCAGGGCCGCCACCGAGAGACCGTTGTCGACCTTGAAGTACGAGCCGTTGATCTTCATGATCTGGTCGGGGTTGTCGGCGACGAGTCGCTGCAGATTGTCGATGACCTTCGCTTGGAACTCGGGGTCGTCGACGGTCTTGCCCTCCGGCGCCGTGTACAGCGCCAGAACGTCACCCGTCGTGCTGCGTCCGAACGTGCCGTCAGCGAGTTTGGCAGCCTCTACCGATTCCGACCCCGGATCGTCCCAGCCGCTCTGGCTGAGATGATCCTGCAGGCTCAGGCCGTACGCAGCGAGCCCGAGGAGCCCCGCCACCATGACAGCGATGACGGTGAAGCGGGCTCGATAGACGATGCTTCCCCAGCTGGCGAACACTGATCAACTCCTACTCGGCAACACTTTTTCGCCCGATGAGCAGGGCAGAAAGCGGTCGGAACGGCTGCAACCAGGCGCCCTCGTCGGGCAGGGTGTCCAGGCTTACCCGTGGCAGAGGCTCACGGAAGACACCTGGGATGTCCTCGAGATCGACGAAGTCCAAGATATCGGACGACACAGCCCAGCTGGCGTGTTCACGGAACCCGAGAACCTGGACCGGGATACCGGTTGCTGCGATGTCCTCGAGAGGTTCGCGGAACGCTTGGCCGTCGGCGGACGCGACCATGATTCCGGCGAGGCCCTCGCCGTACCGGAGCGCGATGTGCTCGAGCATGTCCGAATCGACATCGCTGTCTTCATCGACCTTCGGCTTGGCGAACACCGCGAAACCCACGTTACGCAAGGCTTCGACCCAAGGACGAACGACGTCGGCGCTGCCGGACGCGATGTTGGTGAAGACGGTCGCTTCAGGCTCGAGCGTGCCGCTGTTCTGTGCGGACAGTTCGGCGGTGCGAGAGAGCAGCCAACGACCCAAAGCGTCGAATCGTGGCCGGTAGGCGGCGGTAGGCCGGCCACCGAGGATAGCGCCGAGGCCCATGTCGAGGTTAGGGGCGTCCCAGACCAGAAGCACCCGCTTGGGGTGGCGGGAGTCACGACCGAAGTCGAGAGGAGATTCCGACGACGTCACGTCGTCGGATAGCTGTTCGCTGACGCTCATGCTCTGATCTTCCCCCATATAAGCTCGGTGATTGCACTTCCGACCTTATGGGCTTTGTCCTCGAACTTGGTGACCGGACGCTCGTGGGTCATCGGAGACTCCCAGTCGAGTGCGGTCAGCAGCGGCTCGGCATTGCCGGCTTCTTCGATCCATTCGGCGTACTCGGCGTGATCGGTTGCCACGTGCAGGACTCCGCCGGGCTTGAGGCGGTTGGCGATCAGCGAGAACGTCGGCCCCTGCAGGAGGCGACGCTTGTGATGGCGGGCCTTGGGCCACGGATCCGGGAAGAACACCCGGACGCCCGTCAGGGAATCGGGGGCGACCATGTTCTCGAGTACGTCCATCGCGTCACCGCGCAGTACGCGGACGTTGGGAATTTCTTCGCGTTCGACCTGCTGGAGAAGCTGCGCGAGCCCTGGGCGGTACACCTCGATCGCGATCAGGTTCACGTGCGGTTCCGCCTTGGCCATTGCGGCCGTCGCGGTGCCGGTACCCGAACCGATCTCGATGATCAGGGGTGCTTCACGTCCGAACCAGGCGTTCGCATCGAGCGGTGTGTCCGAGACGTCGGCGCCGATGAGCGGCCACTGACGGTCCCAAGCCTGCTGCTGTGCGTCGGTCAGCGCACCCCGGCGAGAGCGAAAGCTGGTCACTCTCGGATGGAGACGGGACCCCTTGGTGTGGTCCGTCTGCCCCGTGTCAGGGGTCTGCGGTGCATGCTGATCGGCTTCGTTCACGAACCCATTGTCACGCATGACCCCCGTTTAGCGCAGACGGGTCTGAAGTTTGAGTTGAGACTTTCCACGGAAAGTCCTGAAACCGTCGACTTCGGACTGTCGGCGAAAGGGCGGTGTCACCTGCCGTCCTTGCCGAGAACCTGACAGAATCTCACCGACACGATGGGGACGTGGGGTGGGGATGAACACAGGATTTGCATGCCGTGAGTGGTCACGAATGTTGCCCGCAGAATCGATCGACGACGCCTGCTCGGAGCCGATCGATCAGCTGCGCGCTCTGGCATATCGGCTGACGTCGATCGATTCGGGAGCCGCAGAGGCGGTCCACTCGGTGCTCGGATCGCTGACTGCGCCGCTCGAGCTGGTGGTCGCCGGACGGGCCGGGGTGGGGCGGTCGTCGTTGGCGCGAATCCTGAGGCGCGACGACCGGTTCTCGCGCAGAGTTGTCGGCGCACCGGTTGTGGTGACCGAGTCGAGGGCATTCGATGTCCCTGGAACGTCGAACCCCGATCTGGGTCGTCGTTGCGTTGTCTACGTGGTGGTCGACGCGGTCCGCGACGTCGACGGCCGAGCCATTGCTCGAGTTTCCGATCGTGTGGTCGTCGCTGCGAACAAGGCTGACTTGTTCGGTCCGCGCTGGGACGAGGCGCTGGGACGGGCGGCGGAAATCTCGGAGAACGTCGGCGTGCCCACGGTTCCGGTGGAGACACTGACCGGGCGCGGCGTCGAAGAGTTGTTCGCGGCTCTCGGACCTGTTCTGGAGGCGCAGTGGTGGGGCCGGGTCGAGCAGATCGGCCCGGCGCTGAGGCGATCTGCCTCGCGCAGCGCTGCGGGCAGGGACGAGATCGAGTTGTATCTGAGTTCGGACTCCGCGGTGTTGTTCGGCGCCGCGGCGGCGATGATGAGCCCCGAAATTCGAGCCCTGCGTCAAGGCGAACCTCCCGATCCTCGGACTGCTGACGACGCGGGCACGTGCAGCCGGTGGTGGAGCGAGCTCATGAACGAGTCGGAACAGTGTCCGCAACAACGGGTCTCACTGATTCGACGCGGGTATGTGCGTCGGTGGGCGCAGCTCGGAGGCGATCGCTCTGCCCCGGCGGTGACCGATGAATAGCGTTTCGGTACTTCCGGATTCGGTGCTGCGCGTGGTGCAGCGATGGAATCCGGCATCCGATCCGGGTCGTCGGGTCGCCGCCGAAACATCCAGTGGCACTCGCATTTACGTTGTCGGTCCACCAAGGTGTGGACGGGAAGACGTCGCGCAGATGTTCGATGCTTCGGATGATTGTTCGTCAGTGACACGCGAGGTGGACGCCGACGTCGTACTTCTGGTCGTCGACGCCGCCAGTGTGATCGGACGCGAGGATCTCCTTCTCCTCGGCGACGCTGCGGCGAGCGGAACCCCGGTGGTGGTGGCGCTGACCCGCGTCGACGTCTATCGAGACTGGCAGGCGGTGCGCCGGCGTGATGCCGAGATTCTCGCTTCGCACTGCACCGCTTTTGCGCAGGCTCCCGTGGTCCCGATTGCGCCTGGTCAGGAGCAGTCACTCGTTGCGGTCGTGAGCCGGGCGGCACGGGAGAGGGAAGCAGGTGGTTCGGATTCCGGAGTCATCGCACAGACGCGCCGGATGATCGAGATGGAGATCCGGAATCTACGTGACGGTGTTCCTGGTGCCGAACTGCGGGCAGAGCGATCGCAGCTGCTCGCAGACCGTGACGGCCGGCGAGGCGAACGCCTGGTGCAGGTGCGAAGCCGACTGCAACGAGCGCGCGGGGATCTGTCACAACAAATCGCCGAGGCAACCCGGGCGACGGTCGCCGGGGCACGTGCCTGGGTCGACACGGCCTCGCGAGCCGAATTGGGCAGCGTGCCGACGCGACTGCAGCACGAGGTCGACCACCACACCCGGGTGTTCGACGCCGCGATGGCGGCAGCGGTGGAATCTGCGGGGACGAACGGATACATGCCTTCCCCGCAGATTCCGGAGGGCCTGCCGGGCCGTCAGCGCGGAAACGAGGACCGGGTGACAATTCTTGTCGGCGCGTCCGCGGGTCTCGGCCTCGGCCGTATCGCAGTGACTCCGCTGGAAATGATTCCGGCCTTGGAGTTCGCAAGTATCCCCGTGACGTTGATTCTGGGTGGCGCCGCGGCGTGGTGGTTGGCGCGAACTCGCGGGCTGACGGCCGATCGTGCCCACTCCAGGTCGTGGATCGTCGAATCGATGTCGGCGGTTCGCGCTCAGTGGGAGCAGCGAGTGCAGAGCGTGCTGCTCGAGGCCGAGGCGGATCTGGGAGCGGCGATCATGGCGGAGAGTCGCGAGCAGTTGGCGTCGGCGCAGGCTCGAATCGTGGAGATCGACGGTGAACTTCGTGAGCTCGCCGCGGCCAGATCGGGTCAGCTCGCGTCGTGCGAGCGCGACCTCGCCGTTTTGAACACCGCCTACTGATCATTTCGCGAGTGCAGAGTTCTCCACAGTGCGGCAATTTCGGCCACGACTGATCGTCGGGGTCTGGTAATACTGAGCGGACGGTTTCGGTAGGGGTTGCCGAAGCAGTAGGTCACCATCCAGTAGGGGGAGTAATGGAAGCATTTCTGATCACGGCCGGACACATCGACGGGCACGAAGCCGAAGCGCTCGATCCTGGGCGTATCGAGCCCGAGACCTTCGGGCCCGCGTCGGGACCGGTCGATGCCGGCGACCTGAACTTCGACGCCTTCGACTTGGACGGTGACGGAACGGTCGACAGCCGTGTCGTCCACTCCGACGACGCCGTCGTGATCGTGTCCGATTTCGATCGCGACGGTAGCGCCGATCGCCTCACGATGATCGACTCGGACGGCGACTACTCGGCCTGGGAATGCAGTCGAGACGACGAAGGCGCCCTCGTGTGGCAGAAAATCGATGCCGGAGCGCTCTGAAAAGCTTCCGTTTATGTGCTCTGAGCGCCGGGTAGGCACCTGAACACACCAACTGAATCGTTTCTGTGACATTTCTGACCGCACCCGATTACCTGCAGGTGAACAGCCAGCGTTAACCTCAATACATAGGACACCCGGCGTCCGTGAAATCCACGTGAGTGGATGACGCGGCTGGACCCCGTCGAGAGGGGGACACCGGGATCGACTGGTATCGGGGCGCTGCAGTTCGCATCCGGTGTCACGAGAACCCGGTTCCGGCTCACCCCAGGAGAGTTTGATGACCTCAGCGACCATTCCCGGTCTCAATGGAACTGACGGCACGCCCCCCACGCAGCACAAGGAACTGCTTGCATGGGTGCAAGAGGTTGCCGAACTCACCCAGCCTGATCGCGTCGTCTTCGCAGACGGCTCGGACGAAGAATGGGACCGACTGACAACGAAGTTGGTCGAGGCAGGAACCTTCACCCGCCTCAACGACGAGAAGAAGCCGAACTCTTTCCTCGGCAACTCCGATCCGTCCGATGTCGCGCGAGTCGAATCGCGTACGTACATCTGCTCGAAGGAAGAAATCGACGCAGGTCCCACCAACAACTGGATGGACCCGGCGGAGATGCGCACCCTCATGGGTGACCTGTACCGCGGTTGCATGCGTGGACGCACCATGTACGTCGTGCCGTTCTGCATGGGCCCCCTCGACGCCGAGGACCCGAAGCTGGGCGTCGAGCTCACCGATTCCGAGTACGTCGTCGTATCCATGCGCGTCATGACCCGCATGGGCAGCAAGGTTCTCGACAAGCTCGGCACCGACGGATTCTTCGTCAAGGCGCTGCACTCGCTGGGCGCTCCGCTGGCCGAAGGCCAGGAAGACGTCGCGTGGCCGTGCAACGACACCAAGTACATCACCCACTTCCCCGAGGATCGTGAGATCTGGAGCTTCGGTTCCGGCTACGGCGGAAACGCTCTCCTGGGCAAGAAGTGCTACTCGCTGCGTATCGCCTCGGCAATGGCGCACGACGAGGGCTGGCTGGCCGAGCACATGCTCATCCTCAAGCTCATCTCGCCCGAGGACAAGGCCTACTACATCGCGGCGGCATTCCCCTCCGCTTGTGGCAAGACCAACCTCGCGATGATCCAGCCGACCATCCCCGGGTGGCGCGCCGAGACCCTCGGTGACGACATCGCCTGGATGCGTTTCGGTGAGGACGGACAGCTGTACGCCGTCAACCCGGAATTCGGTTTCTTCGGCGTGGCTCCCGGCACCAACTGGTCCTCGAACCCCAACGCCATGCGCACCATCGACCAGGGCAACACGGTCTTCACCAACGTCGCTCTGACTGACGACGGTGACGTCTGGTGGGAAGGCCTCGAAGGCGACCCGCAGCACCTGATCGACTGGAAGGGCAATGAGTGGACGCCCGAGTCGGGCACCCATGCGGCTCATCCCAACTCGCGTTACTGCACCCCGATGTCGCAGTGCCCGATCATGGCTCCCGAGTGGGACGACCCGAAGGGCGTGCCGATCTCGGCAATCCTGTTCGGCGGACGCCGCAAGACGACGGTTCCGCTGGTCACCGAGGCTCGCGACTGGCAGCACGGCGTCTTCATGGGTGCAACGGTCGGCTCCGAGCAGACCGCAGCAGCCGAAGGCCAGGTCGGTACGGTTCGCCGCGATCCGATGGCAATGCTGCCGTTCCTCGGCTACAACGTCGGTGACTACTTCCAGCACTGGATCGACCTCGGCAAGTCCGCGGACGCGTCCAAGCTCCCCAAGGTCTTCTACGTCAACTGGTTCCGCCGCGGCGACGACGGACGCTTCCTGTGGCCAGGCTTCGGCGAGAACTCTCGCGTCCTGAAGTGGATCGTCGAGCGTATCGAGCACAAGGCTGCCGGTATCGACACCCCGATCGGCGTCGTTCCCACCGGATCGGCACTCGACATCGAAGGCCTGGACGTGTCGGACGCCGACATCACCGAGGCCCTCGCGGTCAACATCGACGAGTGGAAGGCCGAGATCCCGCTCATCGAAGAGTGGTTCGACTTCGTCGGCGAGAAGCTGCCGACCGGCATTCGCGACGAGTTCGAAGCTCTGAAGCAGCGGTTGGCCTGATAAACCGCCCCCGTATGTAGTGGCCTGATGCCGCATTGGTTCAATTTGATGAACCGATGCGGCATCGGTCGTCTGTATGCCCTTGCCTGTAGCCGTTAAGCAGTTCAGCCGTAAAGCAGTGATCAGCGAGCGGGTCGACACACTCGATCCTCAGGAGGACCAGATATGAGCGGGATCTACAACAACGTGACCGAATTGGTCGGGCGCACCCCGATCGTGCGGCTCAACCGTCTGACCGAGGGCCTGGGCGCACAGGTCGCCGTCAAGCTCGAGTTCTACAACCCGGCCAACAGCGTCAAGGACCGGATCGGCGTGGCGATCATCGACGCCGCCGAGAAGTCCGGAGCACTCAAGCCCGGTGGCACGATCGTCGAGGGAACCAGCGGTAACACGGGTATCGCACTCGCCATGGTCGGTGCTGCTCGTGGCTACAAGGTCATCCTGACCATGCCCGAGACCATGTCCACCGAGCGTCGCGTGATGCTGCGTGCTTACGGCGCCGAGATCGTGCTGACCCCGGGATCCGAGGGCATGGCCGGTGCGGTCGCCAAGGCCAAGGAAATCGTCGAGCAGACCGAGAACGCTGTCTCGGCCAGCCAGTTCGCGAACCCGGCCAACCCGGCCATCCACGAGGCAACGACGGGCGAAGAGGTCTGGGCCGACACCGACGGCGCCGTCGACATCTTCGTGTCCGGCATCGGCACCGGCGGCACCATCACCGGCGTCGGACGCACCCTTCGCAAGTACAAGCCCGAGGTCAAGATCGTGGGCGTCGAGCCCATCGACTCGCCGATCCTCAACGGTGGCCAGCCCGGCCCCCACAAGATCCAGGGAATCGGCGCGAACTTCGTGCCCGACGTCCTCGATCGCGAGATCTACGACGAGATCATCGACGTCTCGTTCCCCGATTCCATCGAGGTCGCTCGCGCACTCGGCACCAAGGAAGGCATCCTGGGCGGCATCTCGTCCGGCGCCATCGTCTGGGCAGCACTCGAGTTGGCGAAGCGTCCGGAAAACGCCGGCAAGCTGATCGTGGCTGTCGTGTGCGACTTCGGCGAGCGTTACATCTCCACCCCGCTGTTCGAACACATCCGGGACTGAGACTTGTGAGTATCCTCGGGACAATTCGCGAGGACCTGCAGGCTGCGCGCGGTCAGGATCCTGCCGCGCGCAGCAATCTGGAGAACGCGCTCGTTTATTCAGGGCTGCATGCTATTTGGGCGCATCGGGTTGCACATCGCATGTGGGCCGTCCCTGCGCTACGCGGCCCGGCGCGAGTGCTCTCGCAGCTGACACGCTTCGTCACCGGCATCGAGATTCATCCCGGTGCCACCATCGGTCGGCGGTTTTTCATCGATCACGGCATGGGCGTCGTGATCGGGGAGACGGCCGAGGTCGGTAACGACGTGATGCTCTATCACGGCGTCACTCTCGGTGGTCGCTCGCTCGAACAGGTCAAGCGTCACCCGACGCTGGGAGACCGGGTCACCGTCGGCGCTGGTGCCAAGATCCTCGGACCTGTCGTCATCGGTGAAGGTAGCGCTATCGGCGCCAATGCCGTTGTCACCAGAGATGTTCCGGCCGAATCCATCGCGACGGGTATCCCGGCGGTGGCGCGGCCACGGACCACCAAGGAAAAACTGGTGGACCCGAACAGTTACATCGACCCTGCGATGTACATCTGAACGTATTCCTCGGATGGCCACCCCTCGTGTAGACGACGGGTGGCCATCGGCGTCTGCTCAGGCGCGTGTCAGGCGCCACCCGAGACGTCCCAGTACGGCCGCCGTCAGAGCGCCCAGTGCTGCTCCGATCAGGGGGTAGCAGGCGAGAATCAACCACTGGGGCGATTTGTCTGGGAGCGCCATGTAGGAGATGTCCAGGCTCGACTCGTAGTCGCGACTCATCTGCACACCCCGGATCGGTTCGTACGCACCCTGATAGACAATGGTGTCGTCAGGACTGGTCATCACGTCGATCAGACTGCCCACCAGGGGAATTCCCCCGACTGCAAATCCCAGAACCATCAGAATCACGATCAGTGCGCGCATCGAAAGAGCCTATCGCCCAGCCGAAAGTTCAGACTGCGATCGACGGTTCTTCGGGCGTCGAGAGGGTCAGGATCGCCCGCACGACGCGTGGGCTCTGCTCGAGTGAGCGTTCGAGTTCGCGCAACGTGTGGGCCACTCGGGATTCCGCGTAGTCACCGACCAGATCGACGCTGGCCACCAGGTAGACCTGCCGCGGCCCGAGGTATTCCATGCGTAGGAACGTGATTCGGTTGATTTCGGGTAGTTGAGTGAGAGCTTCGACGGCTGCTGCCCGCAGCGTCGGTGAGGCCTCTTCGCCGACCAGGAAGCGGCGGTTCCGATCTATCAGAATGATTGCGATGACCCCGAGGAGAATGCCGACGAAGATGGAGCCGAGGGCGTCGGGGATCGGCGAACCGGTGACCTGGTGCAACAGAACACCGACGAACGCGATGACCAAACCGATAAGTGCCGCAGCATCTTCGGCGAACACGGCCCGAGTCGTCGGGTCGGATGTGTTGAGTGCCTGGGTCATGACGTCGCGGTTCACGGCGGACGCTTCGTTTCGGAGTTGTTTGTACGCCTGCCGGAACGAGATGCCTTCGAGGATGAACGAGACGCCGAGGACGGCGTAGGCGACAGCGAAGTCGGACGCCGGTTCGGAATGGAACAGTTCCTGGATGCCATGAGTGATCGAGACACCTGCGCCGAGTGCAAACAGTCCGAGGGCGGCGAACATTGACCAGATGTATGCCTCCCGGCCGTACCCGAGTGGCTGGTCTCGGTCGGGAACCCGTTTCGAGCGGCGGTTCGCGATCAGCAGCAGCACTTCGTTGCCGGTATCGGCCCAGGAGTGGGTGGCCTCTGCGACCATCGATGCAGATCCGGTGACGATGGCGGCCGCCGTCTTGGCACCGGCGATCAGCGCGTTCGCCGCAAACGCCAGTACGACCGTCGTGGTGCTCTCGTCGGCCGATGCTTCCGTTTCGGTGCTCACGATTCTCAGGCTAGGCGGGTGACGACGGTTTCGTGCGGTGACGCTCGGCGACGGAGTGCAGCAGTGTGGCGACGGCGTCGTGGAACTGCGTCAGGCCCGGCTCTTCGACGGGAAAGTGCCCGCACCCGTCCAGCATCACGAATTCGGTGGGTGCGTTGATGCGGCGGAGGAACTGCAGGCTCAGTTCGGGTGGCGTCCATCGGTCGTCGGCCGGGTGGGTGAGCAGAACGGGCGTCGTCCGAAATGCTTCGGGTGCGGTGTGCTCGAACGAGAAGTAGCTGCTGAGGAATCCGAGTGGCACCCGAACACCGCCACCGCGCGGATCGGTTGCGCACAGCGTTGCGAGCTCCCGATTGCTGCTCATGTTCGCCACGTCGGCGACCCAACGGATGGGCACGCGGATACGGCCCACCAGTCGTTCGGTGCGCCGCATCAGGGGAGCGCCGTAGACACCCATCGGGCCGAACCGCGCCGCGGCAGCTCTGGCCGATGGATCCGAGGGATCGAGCAGGCAGGTAGCGACGACGGCGTCGGCCAGACCGGTCCGCGCGGCCACCTCGTAGGCCAGCAGACCGCCGATGCTGGCGCCCAACAACACAAGCGGCCGATCGTCGGCCGCCTTCTCGGCCCGGACGAGATCGCAGAGGAGATCGACCCACTGCTCGTACCGGACGCCGGCGGGATCGGCTACGACGGTGTCGCCGTACAGCGGAAGATCAGGGAAGAGGACTTCGGCTCCGAGTTTCACGCCGATCCCGGCGAACGGCCACAACCCGCCCGAGTAGCCGCCGGCGCCGTGGATGCCGAGAACACGAACCGGCGCGTCTGGAACCACTGCCCGTGCGACGTGGACGGTGTTGCCGTTCCACTCCCACCACGTCGGGGTCGGCGCCGGCATGTGGTCGGTGTACCGGTCGGGCATAAACTTCGAGTAATCGGCGCTGGTCACCTACACAATTCTCGGTATCGGCGTCGCGGCTGACAACTCGCATCGGAGGACCGTGTCGACTCGGCGGAAAAGGCCCTCCCAGCAGCGCTCGAGGGCTACCTACGACGCGATCCTGGAGGCAGCTACTCGCGTTTTCGCTTCGGAAGCCATGGCAGCGACCACCAACCGGATCGCTGACGAAGCAGGGGTGTCGGTGGGCTCGCTCTACCAGTATTTCGGCGACAAGTACGAGATCCTCTCGGAGTTGGCGAACCGTCACGTGAGTGCTGCGCGGGAGAGTTTTGCGCTCTGCCTTGCCGACATCGTCGAGCGTGAGCTCACCCCGGACGAGGCCGTGAGGATGTTGGTGGAGTGCGCGGTCGAAGTGAACAGTCAGCCGCGAGAGTTCTTTCACCTGCTCTACGATCAGGTTCCGCGTACGCGTGAGCTCATCGAGCAGGTCGAAGGAATGAATCGGCAACTGGTACTGGGTTTTTCGGATTACTTGCAGAGCCGCGGTTTCAGTGCGGAGGATGCGTTGCTGACATCGCGGCTGACTGTGACTGCCGTGGACAGCCAGGTGCATCGGGTTGTGCTGGAATCGGATTCACCCGAAGAACTTCGAGTGCGAACGGAAGCCGTCGTGCGGCAGACGAGATCGATGATCGCGTCGGAATCCTGATCCGGTGTGCGGAATGGTGACCACAGTCCGTTATGGTTCTGACGTCATCATCGAGGTAATGGGAAGTCGGTGCAATTCCGGCGCGGTCCCGCCACTGTGAGGTCGTCCCTGCGTCGACCGTAGCCAGATACCACCCTCGTTGACGTTGTGTCATGCCACGAGGATGGATCGGTCACACCATGAATGCTGTTGGCGGAGCTCTGTCTCCACCTACCCACCTGCCTCCGCCGAAGGCGGGTGCGCCGCGAGGACGGCTCAGTCCGGGTATCGTGCTGCCCGCTCTGCTGGTCGTCACCGTGCTCTCTGCTGTGTGCGCGTTGGCATTCGGATCCGAGATGCTCCCCGTGTCCACTGTGGTGGACGTGGTGCACTCGCGCTTCGGAGGCCCACCCGTCACGCGTTCCGAACTTGCGATCGTGTGGGGGATCAGAGCACCTCGGGTACTGCTCGGTCTGGCCGTCGGCGCTGGTCTTGCCGTCGCCGGCGCGGTGGTGCAAACCCTCGTCCGTAACGCTCTCGCCGATCCCCACCTGCTGGGAGTGTCGTCCGGCGCGAGTGTCGGTGCCACCGCCGTCATCACCACCGGACTGTTCGCCGGCGCGGGAGTATGGGCGCTCAGCCTCGGCGCGATGATCGGGGCATTGGGAGCTGCGATTCTCGTCTTCACCATCGCGACGCTGCAAGGCGGTATCACTCCACTGCGATTGGTTCTGACCGGCACCGTTACCGCATCCGCCCTGTCGGCGATCGCGAGTTTTCTGGTGCTGCGTACCAATGATTCCCAGGCCGCGCAGTCCGTATTGTTCTGGCTCCTGGGAAGTTTGGCCGGGGCATCCTGGGACAAGTTGTGGGCGCCGGTCATCGTTGTGTTCCTGCTGACGGCAGCGGTGTTCGCCCTGCACGGTTGGCTGGACGCGCTGGCGGCCGGACCGGACGTCGCGGCTTCGCTCGGTATTCCCGTCCGAACCCTGCGAAACGTGCTGTTCGGCGTGCTGGCAGCGTTGGTCGGCACGATGGTTGCAGTGTCCGGCGCGATTGCCTTCGTAGGCTTGGTCATACCGCACGTCACACGCATGCTCGTCGGAGCCAGACATCGAGTGGTGTTACCGGCGGCAGCACTGATCGGCGCGTCCTTCCTGGTGTGGGTCGACGTCGTGGCGCGGACCTCGTTGCGGCCGACCGAGATCCCGCTGAGCGTGGTGACCGGGGTGATCGGGGCCCCGCTGTTTCTCCTGCTTCTCGGCCGTCGGCGCTACCGATTCGGTGGCAGTTCGTGAGCGCCCGAGCCCTGGCGCTGACCGCGTCCGGAGTAGTTGTCCGCATCGACCGTCGAACCATCGTCAAAGGCGTCGACATCGCGGCCGACGCCGGTGCAGTGGTCGGCGTGGTTGGTCCGAACGGCTCGGGCAAGTCGACGTTCTTGCGTGCTCTCGCCGGTCTCGGGCCGATCGCCGGCGGTGACATTCGTGTCGGCGGCGACTCCGTGCACGCGATGTCCGCGCGGTCGAGGGCCAAAGCCATTTCCTTTGTGGCGCAGGAAGAGCAGAGCCCCGCCGATTTGTTGGTTCACGAGTACGTGAGTCTGGGCCGCACACCACATGCAAAGCCCTGGAGCGTCGGTGGAAAGCACGAGAATGCCGTCGTCGATCGTGCTCTGGGCGAGGTCGGAATGATCGAGCACCGGTTCTCTTCGATGGACACGCTTTCCGGCGGTGAGCGTCGGCGGGTGTTTCTCGCCCGAGGTCTCGCGCAGGACGCCGGTGTGCTCATCCTCGACGAGCCGACCAATCATCTCGACATCCGGCATCAACTCGAACTGCTCGATCTGGTCCGGTCGTTGGACCGGACGGTGATCATGGCACTGCACGACCTCGATTTGGCTGCGGCAGTGTGCGATCGGGTGCTCGTGCTCGCGGATGGAGTGGCCAGGGCGTTCGGACATCCATCCGACGTACTCACCACCTCGGTGGTGGCAACTGTTTTCGGCGTCGAGACTTTCGAACTCGTGAACCCCGCGACAGGCCGTTCACACCTCGTATTCGAATCACGAAATTCTCAACCACAACAATCATTTTCGGAGAGTGCACTTTGATACAGGTCAAGACCCGCGCGTCGTTCGGTGCGGTTGTAGCCGCGACAGCGTTGTTGACAGTTGCCGGCTGCTCGGCAACTGCACCGGTGGACGAAGCTGCAGACAAGACTTCGGTGACATTGGAGAACTGCGGGACCGAAAGCACTTTCCAGCTTCCGATCGAGAACGTCGTTGCGACAAGCAATGCGGCCAATATCGGCACCATTCTTCGAGTCGGCGGTTTGGATCGTCTCGCTGCCGTCGTGTTGAACACGAACAACGACGCGGTCATGGAGTCGATGTTCGGCCCTGGAATTGCGGACGTCCCACACCTGGACGGAACGATCACGATGGAGACGATTCTGGGTAAGCAGGCGGACCTGGTGGTCGGCTCCTACAGTGGCTTGTTCAAGGGCGCCTCCGGTGTGACGCCGGAATCGCTGCAGAGCAACAACATCGATGCATATGTGATCTCCGACAGTTGTCGGCAGAGTGCCGCAGCGGATTCCGCGCTCGGCACGATGGGTCCGTGGGATGCCCTTCGTGCGGACGTGACCAATTACGGAAAGCTGTTCGGAACCGAGGACACCGCCGCCGAGGCATTGACCGAATTGGATTCACGTTTGGCACGTCTGGAGTCCGCGCCAGATGCCGCCGACAAGCCGAAGGTTTTGATCTACGACAGCGGTGAAGAAGATCTGTACACCAGCGGAGGCAACGGAGCCCCCAACGGAATCATCGACGTCGCCGGGGGAACCAACGTGTTCGCCGACGTCGACAACACCTGGTTCAAAGCGAGCTGGGAGACCGTCGCGAAGGCAGAACCCGACGTCATCGTGATCATGGACTACAAGAAGAGTGCCGACGAAGTGCAGGGCAAGATCGACGCGATCAAGAGCCGAGAAGGCCTGCGTGACCTCGACGCAGTCAAGCAGAACCGTTTCGTCGTACTTCCGCTCGCCATGTTCACCAGCGGGTTCCCCAATATCTACGGCGCGGAACAGTTGCGCGCGAAGATCGAAGAGTTCGGGCTGGCTCCGTCGAGCAGCATCGACTGGACAACCGCGCCGTCGGCATGAGCAACAACCGGTGCTCGCGTCGGGTGATTGTCGTCTTACGGCCGACTGTCAGCGGCCTGGACGAGTCGGCTGCACGACGGATGCTCGACGCTGTTCGGGCCGGCACCGACGCCGACGTTCGCGTTGCGTACCTCGATGTCTCCTCGCCGAGCCTTCACGAGGAACTCGATCGAGCCCATGTCGATGACGTCGACAAGGTCGTGTTGATTCCAGTTGCGGTGCCGAGGGATCGGTACCTGCTCACGTGGACAAGCAAGGCGGTTGCGAACTGGCGCGAAACCCGAATCGACGCCGAACTGGAAGTGACGCTCCACGAATCGGAAACGCTCGAAGGTGCGGTGGCCGGGCAGGTGATCGACGAACTCGACTCGGCGGGAAAGCCGATCACCGCGAGTCCGGCGTCGTATCGCAGTCCGGCGTGGTCCGTGATCGAGCAGCACGATAGGCATCTGTTGGTGTGCAAGGGCCCTCGCTGTATGGCGTACGGAGCAGGACCGTTGCACCGGGCGATGAGCGCGGCGGCCAAAGGTACCTCGTCGAAGGTGACCGGAACCGGTTGTCTGAGCCCGTGCAACCTGGGGCCGTTGGTGATCGCGAACCCCGGCGGTACCTGGTTCGGGCACGTGGACGCCGGTGATGCCGAGGCCTTGGTCTCCGGTCACGAGGATCGATTGGTGGATCACGTTCTGGACCGGTAGATACCGGGTCGGTAAAGCAGAGAACCCGCTGGGCGCGAAGTGCGCTCAGCGGGTTCTGTTGTCTTGTCTCAGGAACCGAAGGGAAGGGTTCCCGGCGGGATCTGGTATCCACTGCTGCCGACGGAGGCGCTGCCCCAGAGTGCGAGGAAAGCGTTGATGGCGTTGGTGAGCATATGAATGTCCTTTGTGAGATGACTGATTCGTTTTCGACGGTACCGGGTGGATCTGTGGATTCGCTGGGAGTTGGCACCCATTTCATGGGGCTGGCACCCGTTCCGGCAGGTCGGAACGGGTGCCAACTGTCAGCAAAGGGTGCCAACTCCCGGGTGGGTCAGCCCACGTAGCCGGGCGGCATGAGTACGGACTTGGTCTCGCAGAAGGCTTCGAGGCCCTCAGGTCCGTTCTCGCGCCCGATACCGGAGTTCTTGTAACCACCGAACGGCGATCCGGGATCGAAGGCGTACCAGTTGATCGCGTAGGTACCCGTGCGGATCTGCGCAGCAACTTCGAGTCCGTGATCGATGTCGGTGGTCCACACCGATCCGGCGAGGCCGTAATCCGAATCGTTGGCGATCTTGATGGCCTCGTCCTCGGAGTCGTACGGAATCACCGAGAGAACGGGTCCGAAGATCTCCTCGCGTGCGATGGTCATCGAGTTGTCCACGTCGGCGAAGATGGTCGGCTCGACGTACCAGCCCTTGTCCAGGCCGGCGGGGCGTCCACCACCGAGTACGACGCGCGCGCCTTCTTCCTTACCCTTGGCGATGTAACCCTCGACGCGCTCGCGCTGCTTCTCGGAGATCAGCGGGCCGAGTTGTGCTGCGGGATCGGACGGATCGCCGACGGTCATGAAGCCTGCGGCGGTCTTCATTCCCTCGATGACCTCGTCGTAACGCGAACGGGGAGCGAGGATTCGGGTCTGAGCGACACAGGCCTGACCGGTGTTCATCAGGCCGGACATGACGAGCATCGGCATTCCGGCGGCGATGTCGGCGTCCTCGAGGATGATCGCGGCGGACTTGCCACCCAGTTCGAGGGAGCAGCGCTTGAGGTTCTGTGCGGCGATGGCACCGATCTTGCGGCCGACGGCACTGGATCCGGTGAACGTGATCTTGTCGATGCCCGCATGAGAGACCAGGTATTCGCCGGTCTCGGCTCCGCCGGGGAGCACGGAGATGACGCCTTCGGGAACGCCTGCCTCGGTGAAGATCTCGGCGATCACGTGGACGGAGAGAGGGGATTCGGGTGCGGGCTTGAGCAGTACGGTGCAGCCGGCGAGCAGTGCGGGGGCCAGCTTGTTGATCGCCAGGAACAGCGGGACGTTCCAGGCCAGCACGGCGGCGACGACGCCGACGGGCTCACGGGTCACCTTGGTCTGCCCGAAAGCGCCGGTGCGCTTCTCTTCCCACGCGAACTTGTCGGCCAGCTCGGCGTAGTAGCCCAGCGTCGCCATCGACGGGGTCTGCTGCATCATGCCGACCATGGCGGGCGGCTGGCCCATCTCGTTGGAGATGAGCTGGTTGATCTCCGCGCTGCGCTCTTCGATCAGCTTGGCGGCCTTGGCGAGGATCGCGCCGCGCTCGGCGGGGGTGGTGCGTGACCACGGTCCCTCGAACGCCGCGCGGGCTGCGGACACGGCCGCGTCGATGTCTGCCGGTGCTGCGATGGGACAGCTGCCGACGCGCTCCTCCGTTGCGGGAGAGAACACTTCGAGTACCTGGTCGGTGGCCGGGGCCACCCATGCTCCACCGATGTAGAGCTTGTCGTAGTCAGTCATCAATTCATTCCTCGGTGTTGTCGGTCGCCGCGAGGGCATACGCGTCGTCTGCCTGTGCGGTGTCGGTGAAACTGGTGAATCCGTATTTCTCGTGCGGTCCGATGGCGGCTACCTCGAAAAGACCGGTGCCGGTGTTGGTGTTCGTGCCTTCGGTGAGCGTGAAGGACGCGAGGTTGTCGACGGGGGAGAACATGCGTTGGAACGGTTCGATCTCGTGGACCTTGTGGCGCAGTCCCTGTACGACGAGTTCGCCCTGCCACATTCCGTGACGCCAGTCCTGTTCGAGCCCGTAGCCGGTGCCGATTCCGATGTAGTTGGCCAGCAACAGTTCGCAGGGGACGGTCAGGACTTCACCGCCCGGCCGGTGGAAGGTGACTCTCGCCCCGGTGACGTCGCGGGTGTCGGGGCAGAACGTCAGCTCGTGTTCGGGCCGGCCGAGCCATTCGTTGTCCCTGGCTTCGTCCGGCCACACTCGCATGGCTTCTTCGACGATGCGCCTGCCCTGCTCGTCTTCCTGCATGATCACCGAGATCGTGAACTCGTCGAACTGCATGACCGCGTAGATCCAGAAGAAGTTCTGGATTCCGTCGACGGCGCGTCTGCCTTGCGGTTCGGCTTCACCGACCGGACGCACACCCCACGAGCGGTCGCGGTTCCCCCGCCACGTCTTCGGGTCGATCGCGAACTCCTCCCCGTCGACGGTGAGCGATCCGGTCCAGGTTCCGGTCTGCAGGAAGCGTGAGGTGTCGAACGTGACTCGTTCGAGTTGACGGCGAAAGTGCTTGGGCTCGAGCGCCGCCGGGATGGTGGCGTCGAAGGTGATGTCGAAGGAGAGATCGTATTCGCTGCCTGGTTCGAGGACGACGCGGAGCTTCTGCAGTCCTTCGAGCACTTCGATGCGCAAAGGTCCGACGGTGGTGTCGGTGCGGTCGGCGCCCAGAGCCTTCGACATACGAGCAACGATGTGGTCGTCACCGCGGCGCAGTACCGCGAAGGCGTCCATGACGCCGAGGTTGGGGTACTGGCCGAGTCCGACGATGAGGAACACGTCGGGGGATTCCGTGGGGTAGCAGTTGAAGTAGTAGCGGTCGTAGAAGTTTCGATCCGAGGTGGCTACGTGACGGATCGGTTCGGCGATCTGGTGAACGGGGTAGTCGTCCATCGGTGAGAGCATGTCAGGCCAACCTCTCCCAGTAGGTACCGTCCAGCATGGCGGCCAGCGAAGCGCGGTGCATGATCATGTCGTCAGGGTCTTCGGGTCGCTGTGACTGGCCGAAAGCTATGGCACGGGCCTGGATTCGCCACATGATCACCGCCTGGCGAAGTGCAGCGTACGTAACGTAGAACTCCAGATCGTGTGGGGTGTGGCCGGTGATCTCGGCGTAGGTCTGCGCGAGATCCGGCAGTCGAAGGAAGTCGGGAATGCCGGGTAGGTTCGCAAGTCCGGCGATGTCCTCGAAGAACCTGTGCAGGAATGCCATCCAGCCCAGATCCATCTCTCGTGGGCCGAGAGTTGCCATTTCCCAGTCCAGTACGGCTACCGGCGCGAAGTCCTGGTACATGACGTTGCCGATGCGCGAGTCGCCCCAACAGAGCACGGCCGGAGAATCGTCCGCGGGATTGTTCTCCTCGATCCAGTCGAGGGCACGTTCGATGAGCGGTGATCTGATCCCGTCGGAGACCACCCACTCGTAGTACGCGCGCTGCTCGGCGATGTGCGCCGTGAATGCTTCTCGTGCAGTCGTTCCCGAATTCGGGAGTCGGAGGAAGTCGAAACGCTCACCAGGTTTGTCGATGGCATGCAACTGAGCCAGGACGTCGACCGAGCTGCGCTGCAGGGTCTTTCGCTGCTCGGGAGACGCTTCGGTGACCCACGATCCGAAGTTGTACGGCATGACGTCCGGTGGCACGTCGCCGGAGATGCGTTCCATCACGAAGAACGGCGCACCCAACGCGTCCGGGTCGGATTCCGACCAGTACACCGCGGGTACGGGCACTGCCGAGTGCTCGCGCACCTGAGCCATGGTGCGGAACTGGGATTCGAGGTCGTAGGCAGGAAAGACCGGCATGGTCGATTCCGTCGGCGCCACCCGAGCGACCAAGGGATGATGTTCGCCGTCCCAGGTGGCGTCGAAGAGGATGGTTTCGCTGGACATGCCGTTGGCTGCGGGCAAGGTGACGTCGGCGACGGTCACAGTGGATCCACTCGGCACCTTGCCGGCCATCCACCGTTCCAGGCGCTCACGGAGGTCTTCGGTGTCGCGGAGGGAATCGCTTGGTCGGGCGACCTGGGCGTGATGCTCGGTTTCATCGGTCGAAGAAGCAGTCGAGGCAACGTCAGATGAGGAAGCGTCTGGGCTCACGGTCACCTCCTTCCCGTAGGCGTCACGTGCAATGCCCGTAACGGTGTGAGTCAGAACACTAAAACACGTTACAGAAATTGGGAACAGGTGGCACCCGTTTAGTGGGACTCCCTGCGGATTTATCGGGGAAGAACGCGTGTCAGATAACGGCGGTGAGCGCGAGCAAGCCCGCACCGGTCAGAGTTCCGGCGCCACCCAGCTCGGCGGGAACGATCCGGAGCCCGGCGATGAACGACAAACGGGCATGTCGGGCAGCCGCGTCGAGCATCGGTTCCCACAGCGGTGTACCCGACTGGGCGAAACCGCCGCCGATCACCGCGAGGTCCACGTCCAGGAGGGCAGCCGCCGAGGCGATGGCACCACCGAGCGCCGTGCCTGCACGGTGAAGCGCGTCCACGGCGATCGCGTCGCCGCTGCGTGCACCCTCGGCTAGTTCACGGCCGGTGTTCCCCGACCAGCCCTGGCTACGAGCCCATCGCACCGCGGACGGTCCACTTGCCACCGTCTCGAGGCAGCCGACGCCCCCGCAGCTGCACGGTTCGGCAGATCCTGGAACGACGAGGTGGCCGATGTGACCGGCGTTCCCCGTGCGACCCCGAGCAATCTCACCGCCGAGAACGATTCCTCCGCCGATTCCCGTCGAGACGACCAGGCTCAGGAGGTTCGGGGTTCCGCGTCCGGCGCCGTGGTGGAACTCCGCCAATGCCGCTGCGGCTCCGTCCATGGCGAGGGCGGTTCCGGCATCGGGAAAGACACTGCGGACGCCCGCTACGAGCTCGAATCCTTGTGCCCACTCGGTGATGTTGATGGGAGCGACGACGCCGGCGACGGTGTCCACCGGCCCGGCGCACGCGATGCCGACACCGTCGACCTCTCGGCCGTCTGCGACTCGTTCGAGCAGCGCCGCACACGCTCTCCACGGGTCGGTCTGCGGCGTCGGCACGCTGTCGAACACGGGAACGCGGCCGTCCTCGGACACGACCCCGGCAGCCATCTTGGTACCACCGATGTCGACTGCGAGGCGCATGTCGCTATCGCTTTTCGAGAACCACGACGAGGTTGCTCACCAGGAACTCCCGCAGACCGGGGACTCGGACCATCCACCACGCCCACGACGGGTGGTAGCGCGGGATCGCGGCGAGTAACGTGCCCTGGCTGGTTCCACGGGCCCAGCGTAAGCCGTCCGTGGCGCCGACTTTGAACAACGACACCCCGAATCTGTTCTTCGGTTCGTGTCCGATCTTGCGGAGGTACCGCTTGGCTGCGTACTCGCCGCCCAGCGCGTGCCACGGTCCGGTTTCGTGGCCGCCGAACGGACCCCACCACAGGGTGTACGAGAGAACCATCAAGCCGCCGGGCTTGGTCACGCGCAGCATTTCCTCGGCCATCAGCCAGGGCTCGCTGACGTGTTCGGCCACGTTGGAGGAGAAGCAGATGTCCACGGACGAGTCCAGGAACGGCAGTGCCAAACCGGATCCACGCACCGCGCCGCCCACGGTCAGACCCGCAGCATGCATCTCCGACGGATCGGGTTCGACGGGAATGTAGCGGGCACCTGCGGCTTGAAAGACCTCCGCGAAATAGCCCGGACCGCCGCCGACGTCGAGGACAGTGAGACCGTCGAGGGATCGTCCGGTGTGACCTTCGTGCAGGTCCGAGATCAATTCGACGGAGTCGCGCGCAAGCGCGCCGTAGAAGATGTCGGGCGCGGACTGCTCGTGGCGGAAGTCGCTGAGCAGGCCGAACGAGCGTTTCAGGGTTGCCCGTCGGCCGAAAATGCGGGTCACTGCGGGCTTGGTCACGGGTAGCAACTTTAGCCACTGGGTCGCCCGGTCCACGAACACCGTCAGGAGCGCGGCAATACGGACGCTCGAACAGTTAGGGTGTTCGGCAGGGTTACCGGCCGGTCAGGCGGGGCATCCCGCAGGATCGCCCGAACCGGGGTGGCCACCGACCAACTCAGGGAGTAACGCACGTGCGCGAGGTTCTGTTGCTCTGCTGGCGCGATACCGGGCATCCCCAGGGCGGTGGAAGCGAGCGTTACCTCGAGCAGGTCGGATCCCAGTTGGCCGAGCGCGGTATCAAGGTGACGCTGCGGACGGCGTCGTATCCCGGGGCGCCCGCGTCGGAGGTTCGAGACGGCATCACGATCAGCCGGGCCGGTGGACGTTTCAGCGTGTACCCCCGCGCTCTGGCCGCCATTGCCGCCGGACGTCTGGGTTTCGGATCGCTCAAGGGCATCCGCCCCGACGCGGTGATCGACACCCAGAACGGCATCCCCTTCTTCTCGAAGGCCGTGGCGGGTGCACCGGTCACGCTTTTGGTCCATCACTGCCATCGCGAACAGTGGCCGGTGGCAGGCAAGCTCGTCGGCCGGATCGGCTGGTGGGTCGAATCGCGATTGTCACCGCGCACCCATCGACGTAGTCAGTATCTGACGGTGTCGCTTCCCTCAGCGGAAGAATTGGTGGACCTCGGTGTCGAGCGCGAACGAATTGCCGTGGTGCGTAACGGTGCCGATCGGCTCCCCGTCGGCGTCGACGCGGGCGGATCGATCACCAGGGCCGAGCGTCCCACCATCTCGGTTCTCTCACGGCTGGTGCCGCACAAGCAGATCGAGGACGCACTCGAAGCGGTCGCAGCCCTGCGGCCTACGCTTCCGGACATCCATCTCGACGTCATCGGTGGTGGTTGGTGGGAGCAGAACTTGCGCGATCGTGCCGCCGAGTTGGGGATCGGTGACGCCGTCTCGTTCTACGGCCACGTCGACGAGGCTCGCAAACACGAACTGCTGGCGCAATCGTGGATCCACCTCATGCCTTCGCGGAAGGAAGGGTGGGGCCTGGCGGTCATCGAGGCTGCGCAGCACGGTGTTCCGACGATCGGTTACCGCAGTTCGAAGGGTCTGACCGACTCGATCGTCGACGGAGTGACGGGCCTTCTGGTCGGGGGCGAGAACGCCGGCGACGGCGACATCGCCGATCTGACGCAGGCTGCCGGCACTCTGCTCCGCGACCACGAACTTCGCATGGTGCTCGGTGAGAAAGCTCGGGTGTGGTCCGGTGAGTTCTCCTGGGAGCAGACCGGCACCGGAGTTCTCGAGGTGCTGACCGCGCACAAGGACGGTCGGTGGGTCTCAGGACTGGCCGCGCCGCGCGAGTCGAATTCGGTTCTGGTTCAGTCCGACTGAGATCAGCGCGATCGCACCCATCAGGACCCACGCGAGATGCGCAACTAGGACGGCAGTTCGGGCACCGGTCGAGGCTTCCTGCGTGGCAATGTCTCCCGGTACTCGGAATAGCGCGAGATCGTCGTCGGCGAAGACCTGTTCCAAGCCGTCGAGCGTGGTTGCCGAGTTGCCGAGTTGACCTGGTGTCCCGCGCTCGATCAGTACCCATCCGACTCCGAGATCGGCCAACTGCGTAGGACTTCCGCCGGCCAGCAGTAGGTCTTCGACCCGAGTTGCCCGAGTCCCCTCGCCGCCGACAGCACCACCGGCAACCACCAGTTGGCCGGTCTGCAGCACGTCGAGGGGTAGGAAGCGTGGTGCGGGGTCGAGTACCGGCGCATCACCGCTGTAGGGGAACGCGCGGAACATTCCGGCGGGAAGCACTGCAACGTCACCGGTTTCGTCTCGCAGTTGCTCGGTCACCACGGTCCAGGAACCGGGGTAGTGCACGGGCTTCAACGCGCCGCCGACACCCCACACCAGATCCGGCAGTGCCACGATCGTCACCACGACGGCGGCAACCGAGAATGCCGGGCGGGGGAGGGAGAACCGATTGCCTGCCCACATCACCGCGGCGGCCGCAGCAAGTGCGTAGAACGGGACGGCCAGCGCGACCCACTTCTGCGCGTCACGCAGTAGACCGGCGCCGGTGAACACCTCGACCGACCATCGGCCGGCGTCGAGACCCCACGGGGTAGCGCCCATGGTCGGAGCCAGCACCGCGAACAGGGCCAGTAGTCCGAGTCCACCGACAACAGGATTCCGGCGTCGGCGCCACAGAGCGGGCATACCGGCGAACACCACGACAAGCAGAAGAACTGTTCCCACCAATGCGAAGAGTGTTGTGCGCGTGGACGGTACCGCTGCCGAGTTCCAGATACCGCCGAGACCGGCGAGGCTGCCGAGCGTCGCGAGTCCCGGTTCTGCTCGGGCGGCAAAGGCGGCGACTCCCGCCGGATCGGAACCGTCGCCTGCTGCTCCGGATACGAAGGTGGCGACCAACCACGGCGAGGCGGCGACGAGGAACAGCCCGATAGCGCCGCAGACACGCCGCATGGCCGAGGTTCGGCCTCCGGGGGTGGCAACTACCACCAGTGCGGCCGTCAGAGCGAGTAGAGCGCCGGTAGGTGTCAGGCCCGCGAATGCCAGTGACGCGGCCAACGCCCACCAGGACCCGGGCGTGGCTCGGCGAACTCCGATTCCGGCACACACGATCCACGGCAGTGCGGCATAACCGGTCAGCAGGCTCCAATGTCCTTGCAACAGGCGCTCGGCCACGTAGGGGTTCCAGAGCATCACCGTCGACGCGACCAGTTGTGGACCGAGACCGGCCGTCGGCAGCAGGACGGCGACCATGCGCGCCGCACCCCAACCGGCGAGCCAGAGCGCCACGAGCAGGATGAACTTGACCACCAGTCCGCCGTCGATCACGGTGCTCAACGCTGCGATCAGCGCGTCCTGGGGAACGGCGCGGGCTGCGGCGTCGGTGAGTCCGAGGGCGGAGTCGGTCAAGTACGAGCGCGGCGTGCTGACGGCGTCGCGCAGCAGGAGGTAGCCGGGGCCGAGCAGCGGTCCGAGGATCAACAGTGCCAGCGCCAGGCTGTACGCCGCAGGCAGGTAACGGCGGTATCCGGCTTGCACTGTCATGACGCGCACGATACGTGGTGCATCATTACTGCCATGCCTCGCCAACCACTCGATCGCGCCGCCGCGGCCGGGGTCGGCATGGTTTTGGTGGGATCGATGACGGCCAATGTCGCGTCGTACCTGTTGGCATGGTTGGCCAGCCGATGGTTGGGTCCGGTCGGCTACGGAGAGTTCGCGAGTCTGCTTGCCGCCCAGTTGGTACTTGCGGTTCCGGCTTTGGCGTTGCAGACGGTGGTCGCCCGCGAGGCGGTGCGTGGCAAGAGCACAGATGCGTTGCGGTCGTTGGGGTATCGATGCACCGCGATCGTCGCCGTCCTCGCGGTGGCGCTCACTCCGGCGATGGCGTGGCTGCTCGACACCGGAATCGTGGCGTCGTTCTCGGCATTGGTGACTGCGCCCATGTTGGTTCTGCTGGCCACGGAGCAGGGGTTGTTGCAAGGACACGGTCGATTCGGCACTCTCAGCGCCGTACTGGCCGGGGCCGGGGTGATGAAAGTCCTTCCGGCAGTGATCGTTCTGGCTTTCGGCGGCGGAGCAGGCGCGGCATTGGTCGCGGGCGCGGCCGGAACTGCGTTGCTGGTGGCGATAGTTCGAGTGGTCGACCGAACCGTCTCGGTGAGCGAGGACCGTCCGGTGCGTATCGGCGTCGTCTCCGTGCTCGCGGCGTCTCAGGTTCAGCTCGCGCTGATCGCGTTGTCTTCGCTGGACCTGCTGATCGTCCGTGTCGTTCTCAGCGAATACGACGCCGGTGTCTACGCACTCGGCGCCGTCGCGACGAAGGTGGCGTTCTGGCTGCCACAGGCAGTGGGCGTCGTGCTGTACCCGAAGATGGCGAACCCGGCGCACTCGGCGCAGGCGGTTCGCTCGGCGTTGGCGGTGCTCGTCGGTATCGGCGCCGTCCTGGTTCTGGGGGCCGCGGTTGCCGGCCCGCTGGTGCCGATGCTCGTGGGCGACGCGTACGCCGCCGTGGCTCCGATGCTGTGGGCCTTCGCTCTGCACGGTGCAGCGTTGGCGGTACTCCAGGGTGCTTTGCTGTCCGCAATCGCGTCAGAACGCACGCGAGTGGCCCTTTTGGCGTGGGCAGGACTGGCCGTGGAGGCGACGGTGATGCTGGTGTGGGCGAAGACGCCGGGAGAGTTGATCGGCGTCGCCGTGGTGGTTGCGTCGACGACGGCGTTGGCGGTGTCCGTCGCCGCAGTGCGAAGTGCCGACCGCGCCCGGCCGGCACCTCACACCGGCGTCAGTTCTCCAGACGCGTGAACAAATCGTCGAAGTAGTCGAGCGTACGCATCGCGGTGTAGACGGATCCGTAGTTGATGTTCCCACCCGTGTAGACGACGTTGTCGCCTTGTACTGCGCGGATACGGTTCCACATCGCGCGGTCGTCGCTGACGGGATCCACGCCGGGCGGGGTGGTGACGATCATTCCGTCGGCCGAGTCGAGGGCAGTCACGAGGTTTTCGGTAGAGATCTCCTTCTGTCCCTCGACCGGCCACTGGAGCTGGACGCCGAGGTCTTCGGCCACCTGTGTGGAGATGCCCTTGCGGTTGACGCCGTTGACCTTCTGATTCACGTAGTTCAGCAGCACGATCTGCTTGCTCGCCAAGCTCGGGGCGTGGCGTTCCTTCAATCCGGTTGCCTTGTCCTCGTACGCTCCGATGACCTGACGGACGTCGGGGTTCTCGGTGCGATTCAGCCAACTCGCCAGCTGATCGATGTTCTCGCGCCACGGGCGCGTGAAGTCCATCGGAAGCACAGGCGCTGTCTGGCTCAACTGCTGTAGCGGCCACATGTCGGAGGCCTCACCGATGTCGGTGCAGATGATCAGGTCCGGTTCCAGCGCGAGAATTGCCTCGACGTTGACCGGTGCCTCGAACACCTGTGCCGTGGGATCGGCCGGAACCCACGGCTCGGCGGCGTCGAAGCTGTACGCGATGACCGGCAGGCCCATCGCAACGGCTGGTTCGAGGTCGAGTCTGGAGTCGATGGCGACGACGCGCTTCGGGGTGACCGGAATGTCGTAGGTTCCGAGCGAGGTCGTGACCGTGCGCATCCCGGCCGAATCGCCCTCGGTACCGGCGGACCTCGCGCAACCGGCGGCGAACAGCCCGGAGAATGCAGCCGTGCCGACAACAAATCTCCGTCGCGTCAGATCGCTGACACAGATGTGCGAACCCAGAACTGTTGATGCGGGCATGTGGCTCCTCGTGTTCGGGGTGGTCTGGACTTCCAGAAAACGCTAAGCCCGCAACCACGCGGAGGGAACGACCCGTTTCGCCAATCCGTACGCCGATCCGGCAACAAAGCCCCGAAACGCAGCAGAGCGCCCCTTCCGTGTGGAAGGGGCGCTCTGCTTACTGTCTGAATCAGTCCTTGCGCAGATCCGGACGCGGAATCACCTGAGTGTCGTCCGAGGTCCAGTCGTGCTCACCCGGAGCCGGCTCGGGCGAGCCCTGGCCGCTGGGATTCTGGTTCGTTCCGCCGTGTGCAGCGCGGGCCGGAGTTCCGCCCTTGCCGCCGCGAATGCCGAGGAAGATACCGGCGATCAGCGCGATGACGCCGAGCACACCTGCCACGATCGGGACTGTGCGGCCGAACAGCGAGAGCTTGTCCATGCCGTCACGTGCCTGCTGGACCTGGTACTCGATGGTTGCTTCGTCGAAGGGCAGCGTGACCTTGAGAACCTCGACGTCGACCGAGTCCTTGTTGCGTCCGTAGTACTGGTGCAACTGCTCCTGGCCCTTGACGACGACGCCGGTCTTGGGCTCGACCCACAGGTCACGGACGTTGGTGTACCAACGCGTCATCGTGATCGGAGTAGCGCCGCCGGGAACGCCCCAGGTGTCGGCGGGCAGGCTCAGCTTGTTGGTGGGGGAGTTGACGACCTTCGACAGGTCGACGGGATCGATCGTCTGCTGGAAGTGGTACACCTTCAGACCGTTGATCTCGGTCTCTTCGACGAAGTCGATGTCCTTCGTGGCGCGAGCGTTCAGGTCGAAGTAGGGGTAGCTCTTCTGTTCCGTGTTGAACGGGAACTTGTACTGCAGACCGTCGCGGGAAACTTCTTCGGCGGGCTGGTCGCTGGACGTCTGGACGGTTCCGACCGGATCGTTGGTCGGCATCGAGCTGACGCGATCGAGCGTGACGCGGTCCAGGGTTGCGGTCAGCAGTCCGGTGTCACCCTGCTTGTCGGTACGACGGACGGTCTGGCCGGCTTCGACGGTGATGATGTCGGCGTCGGACGGGTCCTGCGTGGTGACGTAGCGCTGAGCGACGATCGGCACGTTGGTGTCGACCTGTGCCTTTCCGCCGAGGAGGGCCGCCGAGTTGAGGACGCTACCGGTGCCTGTGGCGACAGTGGTCACCTCGAGGTCGAGTGGCGTCTTCTCCAGCTTGCCTACCGTGTAGGTAGGAATGAGGATGGCGATGGCCAAAAGGAAGGCACCGAGGCCCACCAGAATGCAAGGAAGTATCCGGCTCGGCCCTGAGCGTTCCGCCATGCTGTGACTCCTAACCCGTTAAGTCTTTCGAGGTTCCCCAACCGGCACAATATGAGCTGCGCAGATCGCATGGGGCCCCCGATGGACACCATGTGTGGCAGAACACTAACAGTCCACCGGCCCGGTTTGTCGCATGAGGGCATGAATTGGCCAGGCATTTTGTTGTGAGTCCCTGGTGGTTTCCCTCAATCGGCCTGGGGTGCACACTTATCCGTGATGATCAGTTCCACGAATTCCCCTCAGACGGTCCCGCCACAGGCTCGGGGCTTCGTTCCGGCTTTGGACGGTATGCGTGGATTGGCGGCGCTCGGTGTCCTCGTCACCCATGCCGCGTTCCAAACCGGTGAAGCGCAGTCCGGCGCGATCGGGCGCGCGTTCGGTCGACTCGATCTCGCCGTAGCGGTGTTCTTTGCGTTGTCCGGATTTCTCCTGTGGCGCCCCCACGCGGCAAAGGCTCGCGGAATCGGGCAGCCGCAGTCGACCGTCCGGTACTGGATCTCCCGCGCGACGCGCATTCTGCCGGCGTACTGGGTGGCAGTGGTCCTGATCCTGCTGTTCCTGCCCGGTGCCGGCGGGGGCTACCAAGTGTGGTTGGCGAATCTCGGGTTGGCGCAGGTCTTCGTGCCGTTGACACTCACCGAGGGCCTCACGCAGATGTGGAGCCTGTCGGTCGAGGTGGCGTTCTATGTTCTGCTGCCGCTGTTCGCGTATCTGATGGTGCGACTACGCGGAAACTCGGCCCGGTTCCGGCTACCGCTTCTGCTCGGGGTGTCGGTGTTGGCGCTGACGTGGGCTTTCATTCCGATCCCGACTCCGGACGCCATTCACCACGACAACTGGCTGCCGGGCTACCTGCCGTGGTTCGGCGCAGGCATGGTGCTGGCCGAGTTGGCCGTGGGCCCGTCGACGTGGATGCATCGCCTCGCGCACCGGCGGGTGCTCCTGACTTTTGTTGCGTTTGTGGCCTTCGTTCTCTCGTGCACCGATCTGGCCGGGCCCGAAGGTCTGGTGCGGCCGGAGCCGTGGCAGTACGCGATCAAGATTGCACTCGGCGCGATCATCAGTTTTTCGTTGATCGCGCCATTGGTGTTGCGCGATCAATCGCAGCATCGATTCCTGGCGAGCCCGCTGGCGCTGGCAATCGGACGCTGGTCCTACGGCCTGTTCATCTGGCACCTGGCCGTACTGAACGCTGTGTTCCCCGTGTTCGGCATAGTTCCGTTCTCGGGCAGCTTCTTCTACGTCCTGGCGCTGACGGTCGTCCTGAGCGTCGCTGTGGCCTCGGCCAGTTACGCCTTGGTGGAGGAACCGGCGCGCGTCGCCGTGACGCGCTGGGAGAAGCGCCGCCATATCGGTGAACCGGCAAAGGGCAACGCGGCCAACCCGGTCACGACCAAGGCCACCAACATCGAGAACTGAATCGCGAACGAGTCGCCCACATAGCCGCCCGGTGCTCGCCACGGTCCGGTCGAGAGCAGCGTGATGCCGATCATCGCGGCCACGCCGGCGGTGCCGACGAGAATGCGTGCGGTCCGAGCCGGGCCGAAGATTCGCAGCGCGGCAAGTCCGAGGATCGAGCACACAACTGCGATCGCCGCTCCCACTCCGCCGCCGATGACGGTGGCCGCCGCGAGCACGCCCACCCATCCAGCCGCGACGCTGCGCCACGGTCGGGGTGGTGTGAGGGGCTTGGGCTCTCGGCGCGTGGGGACAAGAGCCGCGAACAGCAGCGGGATCAGCAACACGAGCCCGCCGAATATGCCGAGGCGGTACCAACGGTCGCTGGGGAAGTCGATGGTGACGGTTCCCGCGGTGCCTGCCGGCACGATCCAGCCCTGCTGCCAACCGTTCACGACCACCGGCGTCAGCTCGGAACCGTCCGGCGCGGTGGCGATCCAACCGATGCTGGTGCTCTCGGGATTGACGATCAGCTGATCGATGGACGAGTTCGTGACGGAGAGTTCGCGGTGATTCGCCGTCCACGCGGTCGATTCGAGCGGTGTATTCCGTTGCGCGGCTGAAGGACCGACCGTCGTCAGGTCGAGATTGTCGACCGAGAATGCGGGGCCTGGTTCGACGACCACTTCAGGCTGTCCCGCCGGCAACGTCGCCGACGCGTCCAGACCGCACACACGTGCCTCGACGGGTGCGCCGGTCCGGAGTTGCGTCGCCGTCGCCGTGATCGAGGTGGGGAATTGCTGTCCGGCAACCGAAATGGTCGGGCCATCGCCACAGGTGACGGTGACGGTGCGGTTGTCGAATGAGTCCGAGCCCTGCACTCTCGAACCGGCGATCGGGGTTCCGTCGGCACCGATGACGCCGACCTCGGCGAGGCCGGTGGGCTGCGCCTGGGCGAAGCCGAGCGCCGTCTGATCGAGGACCGGTTCCCAATCGGTGATGCTCAGGACGATCTTGTCGGTGACGAAGGGGGAGAGGGTAATTCGACTGGTTCGAGGCGTGTCGTCCGAGGGTTCGGGCAGCTCTCGCACCTGCGGCCCGTTGCCGAGATTCACCGCGACGCTGGTTGGCAGCGACGGCAGGGTGCCGAGTCCCCGCGTGATGTCCAGGCCGGTGACCAGGGTGGGCTCGGGAAGATTGAGAGTCAGCGTCGGTTTCGGGCCGCCGGGTTCGGTGGTGCTCTGCGGCGCCGACCACGTGGTGCGTGCGTCGCCGTCGGTGGCAGCGAAGGCAGATCCGCGTGTGTCGCCGATGTCGCTCGAACCCGAAGCCGTGATTCGGCCTGGGACGGCAAGCAGATCTTCGAGGGCGTTGCCCTGACGCGCTCGGACAGTCAGTGTCGGTGTAACGATTGTGTTTTCGGGCACCGTGAGCGTGCGCTGGAAGCGGCTCGGCTCTTCCGGTATCGCCATGAATGCATTGCTGCACCGCACGCGGTCGGTCGAGTCCGCGCACGCGTTGCGACCGGGGAACTCCTGGCTCAGATTCCAGGCGTTCACGGATGCGCCCGTCGGCGTATTCGGCAGGACCGTGTCGAAACGGATCGGTACGGTCTTCGGTGCGCTGCGATCGGAGAAGTCTTCGACGGAGAGTTCGCTGATGCCGAACTGTGTTCCAGGCGATCCGTTTTCGGTGTGAGTCGCTGTGATGCGTACCCACGGAGTGGTGCCGCCCGGGATCGAGACGGTGATGGGCTCACCGGGACGCTCCACCTTCACCGCTGTGCTGCCGTTCGGTGTCGAGACCTCGAGCCATTTGACGGGAGCTCCGATTGCCGCGGCACTGGTGGTCAGATGAAGCAACCCACTGGAAATCGGTGTGTCGAAGTCGATCTGCAACCACTGGCCCAGTGCGCGCTCGATGCCGTTGCTGAACCAGCCGGTGGCGGGATCGCCGTCGACCGTCGACGCGGGACTGCTCGACGGTGAAGTGCCGCCCAGCTGGGTGGCATCTGAGGCGGCGCTGGAAACGGTGATCGAAGCTCCGCTCCAACGGCCTTCCACGAGAGGCGTGTTCGCAACCGGGTAGTCGGGCACCAGATTGTAGGTACGACGAGCGTCGTCAGGGGTGCGCAGGGCGGAACTGTGGTTGTCGACCTGACCGAAATCGGTTTCCCGATCGCGCGGTGTGTCGGTGACGGTGACAGAATCGACGGGCAGTCCCGCAGCTTCGGCGTCGGCGGCAAGAATCATCGGCCCGGTCCCCGGAACCAGCCCGCTTTCGTGAAGTCGCACAGACGATTCCGGCCCACCTTGTACACGCGGAACCTGGTTCAGGTCGACGGAGTACGGGCCGCTGACCGCCGGGGTGCCGTCGGGCGGGGTGACCTCGAAGATCTCGATGGCTGGGTAACCGGGACGCAGATCGCTGTCCGCGACCAGCCCTTCGATCGGTTCGGGGCTGTCGTCTTCACCGAAGTGGGCGACTCGCTTGATCCCCGGCGAGCCTTCGACCGCCTGGTGCACGAGTATCGGCCTGGCCGAGCGCGACGTTTCGCCGTCGAGGTCGTTGCGCATCACCAGGTAGTGGATGCCCTGCCCCAGCAAGGTCTGTGCGAGGCCGTCCGACGGACGTCCGTCGGCGATGAGACGTTGCACCGAATCGAGCGCTCGGATGGCGCCGGGAGGGGTCAGCGGGACCGAGTCACGTACTGCCCACGGCGTACTCGCCAACGCCTGAAGCGGTTCGTCACGCGTCAGACCCCACACCTGGCTGCCGAAGGGCGCTCCCGGGACGACCAGGGCACGTTCGGCTTCCGATCCGGGGGAGGTGTTGTCCTCGAGCCACTGCGCCGCCTCGTTCCAGTACGAGGGGACGTCCGGATACGCACCACGGGGAGCGAGCTTTCCCGTCCAGGCCAAGGCGGTCGAGAGGGTGAGGGCAACGAGGATCAGGCTGGTCAGTGCGACCATCGGTTCGCGCTCGGGATGGGCGAACGCGCGGCGCCATCGGGCGAGTGGAACCGATCCCGGCAGTGGCACTTTGGCCAGCAGGTGTGCGAGTCCGAGCACCAGCGGCAGACGGACCAACGGCTCGAGCTTGTGGACGTTGCGCAGCGGCGCGCCTGCCGAGTCGAGGAACAGGCGCACCGACTCCGACACCGGCGAGCTGAGTTCACCCACGTAACCCGCGGCCAGGCCGGTGATACCGACGAACAGGATGAGCGTCAGCCGGCCGCGAGCAGGCATGGACCGCATGCAGAGCCCGGCGAGGCCGGCGGCGGCAACCAGGCCGGTGGCGACGACTGCTGCGGGTTGGGTGACCAGGACGGCGCCGGCAATGCGTTCGGGGGAGACGAACGGGGTCCAACTGTCCGTGCCGCGAAGTATCTCGGCGAGCGATGCCCACTGAGTGGTGACACCGGAGGACTCGATGTAGTCGAGAAACGGTGGGCTGATCTTGCCGAGCAGAAGTAGCGGCACGATCCACCAGAGGGTGCCGAGAGCGACGAACAGCGCCCACCACGCGGTGAACGTCAGCCATGTTCGGTTGGGTTTGTGCGAGAGCCACCAGATGATCGCGACCAGGCAGGCCGCGGCGGTGGCGACGGCGTTGATCGAACCCATGAGTGCGACGGCAAGTGCGGATTGTGCGGCCAACCGCCTCAACCCCCGTGAGTGGTCAGGGAGTCCAGGGACTCCTTTTCCACGCACAGGGCCGAAGGCCAAAACCACCGGCAACAACACCCACGGCGCCAACATCATCGGCAGGGTTTCCGAGGAAATCGAACCGAGCGTGGTCAGCACGCGGGGAGAAAGAACAAAGGCAACCGCTGCGATGACGCGCGAACTACGGCTGCCGATACCGAGAGCCTCGGCAACGCGGATGATGCCCCAGAAACCCGCGATCAGAAGCAGCGCCCACCAGATGCGCTGGGTGACCCACGGCGGAACGTTCGCCAACTCGCCGAGCGCGAAGAACGGCCCGTGCGGAAAGAAATATCCGTAGGCCTGGTTCTGAACCTGGCCGAGCGGGGCCTGACTACTCCACTGATGCGAGGCGCGTTCGAGAAAACCGAACGGATTCTGCGTCAGGTCGTACTTGGTGTCAGCGGTGATCAGACCCGGCGATTGCAGAAAAGTGAGAAGAAACGCTACGACGGAGGCGCCGAACAGCCACCGCTTCGACAGGGGCTCTGCCGACGGGGCGGTGTCTACCGAAGACACCGCTGCGTCGGCGGAAGAACGGGAACTCGCGAGGCCTGCGCTCTCAGCGGCTGCCGTACTCAACCTGGTTCAGCACGGAAGAATCTGCGTTTCCGCTGCGGTCGATCTCGGGACGAGTGTTGTCCGACGCGGCGGCCGTGACACCGAAGATGACGCCGGCACCCAGAACGGCACCGATGACAGCGCTGGCCACACCGGGGACAAGGAACTTCGTCATCGCGGATCTCCCAATTGGTCGTTAGTCGGTCGTTCGCGGTCGGACGGACTTACCGGCCCGTACGAACTGCTCGGGTCAAGGTATCACCCGCACTCGAGAATCCGGACGATTACCCTCGTGACGTGCTGGTCAGTCGAGGGTTTCGACGCCAAGCGCGGTCAACAGAGTGCGCAGTTTCGTAGATGTCTCGTCGAGTTCGTCCTGCGGATCCGATTCGGCGACAATTCCACCACCCGCGCTGGCCCAGGCGTTGCGGCCGTCTGCACTGATCTCGGCGCAGCGGATGGCAACTACCCAATCGCCGTCACCGGCCTCGTCGCACCATCCCACGGCGCCGCCGTAGAAACGCCGAGGTTCCTCGGTCTCGCGGATGACCTTCAGTGCCGCGTCAGTGGGTGTTCCGCACAGCGCGGGCGTCGGATGCAGCGCGATGGCGAGGTCGAGCGCAGTAGTGTCGTTTCGCAGCGTGCCGCGGATCGGGCTGGCCAAGTGCCAGACCTCGTGAGTATTGGTCAGTTCGGGAGTTGCCGGCACCGACAGATCACTGCACATCGGTTGCAGGACCTCTCGGATCCACGACGTCACGAAGGCGTGCTCGGCCAGATTCTTCGTCGAATGCAGAAGGCTTTCGCCTGCCTCGCGGTCTTGATCGGCGTCGGCGGATCGCTTGGTGGTCCCGGCCAACGGGCGACACGTCACGACGCGCCCGCGTCGACTGACCAATACTTCGGGCGTCGCGCCGACCAGGCTGTGGCCCTCGAATTCGGCTCCCGCAGCAGAGAGGTCGACGGCAAAGGTGTTGGCGACGGGATTGAGCGCCGCCATGCGTGCGGCGAGCGCGGTTGGGGAGATCGGGGTCTGCGTGCGAAGTTCCACAGTGCGAGCCGCGACAACCTTGTCGATCTCTCCACTGCGGAGGCGTCCGATCAACTTTTCCACTCGACGAAGATGCTCCGACGACGACGGGATCTCCCGGTCAACCCGGGTCGTGGGCAGGGCCTGGGGATCGCGCGGTTGCCACGGCCGCGACGCGATCGTCGCCTCGGCAGGTTCGTACAACGCCGTTGCGGCAGCCGGGTCGAAGGGGAGCGCTCCGACGATCAGCTTTGTCGTACCTGCCGACAGAGCGTTGGTGGCCGCGTCGGAGCTGTCGAAGCTGCGTCGTACGCCGCGGGTGACCACGCTGTGATCGGGGCGCGAGAGAACAAAACCGTCCATGGTGCTTTCGACACTAGTCGGCCACGGATCAGGAATGCGCGAAGGTCACTTCCCCGGAGGGACGATCAACACCGGCCGATGACTGTGACGCAGAACATGATCCGCGACGCTGCTCTGCAGTAGCGACCGCAAACCCGTGGTGCCACGGGTGCCGGTCACGATGATGTCGACGTCCAATTCGTCTGCGGTTTCGCAGATTGCAGACCAGATCGCGGATCGGCACTCGGCGCTTCTGCCTTCGACGGTCAGGCCTGCGGCCTCGGCCAGTGCGACGCCCTCGGCGAGGGTGACTTTGGCGTCGGTGTACGCGATGTCCTCGACGTCGTCGTCGGGAACCCACTCCGGTTGCATCACCCCGGACAGGCCGGACATGCGAGCGGCCTGGCGAACCATGGGCTCCCAGGCAGTGACGAGAACAGCACGATTGGCGGAGAGGAAACGCCCCGCATAGTCGACTGCACGCTTGGCGTTGTCGGAACCGTCGTACGCGATGAGCATCAGACCTTGTGGCATCACGACCTCCTCGTCAGCGGGGGAATCGGTTCTCTTCCAGGCTACCGTCCCGATGTGCCCGTGAGGGAGTGTATGGGTACCGGGTCCGTTACGGTCGAGGTATGCGGATCAAGTTTCTGAAGGCTGCGACGACCATTGCTTTGTGCGGAGGGTTGGTTGCGGGATGCTCGGGCGAAAACGGGACCGCCGATCCGGTTTCGAGCGCCCCGACCAGCACCAGCACCGAGATCACGTCGACGCCTGCGGCATCGAGCTCCGCACCCGTCGCCGCGTCGTGCGGTAGTGACCTTCTAGTCTCGCTGTCCTTGCGTCAGAAACTTGCCCAGCTGCTCAACGTCGGCGTCACCGGGACCGACGACGCAGTGTCGATAGTGCAGAACGAGGAGATCGGCGGCATCTTCGTCGGAAGTTGGACCGATCAGTCGATGCTCACCAATCGCGAAGTGCCGCAGGTTGCTTCGGCGTCGAAGTTGCCGTTGATGGTGACGATCGACGAAGAAGGTGGACGAGTTTCCCGCGTCGCGGACATCCTCGGGCCCGATCCGTCGGCCAGGGAAACGGCGCAGACCATGACAGTGGAACAGACGTACCAGATGGCACTCGAGCGTGGACGCGGTTTGAAGGATCTCGGGATCACCGTCAACTACGCCCCCGACGTCGACGTCAGCAGCCAACCCGACGACTCCGTGATCGGGGACCGCTCGTACTCCGACGACCCCCAGACCGTGGTTGCCTACGCCGGTGCGTACGCGCAGGGCATGCGCGACGCCGGAATCTTCCCGGTGATCAAGCACTTTCCCGGGCATGGCAGCGCGTCGGGTGACTCGCACCGGGGTGAGGTGACCACGCCGCCGCTACAGGATCTGATCGCGTCGGACCTGATTCCCTTCCGTGAGCTGTCGGGGACCGGAGTCGGCGTCATGATGGGTCACCTCGAGGTTCCCGGTCTGACCGAGCCCGGTACCCCTGCCAGCATCAGCCCCGCAGCCGTTGCGTTGCTTCGCGACGGAGTGGGTTACGGCGCAGCGCCGTTCACCGGCCCGGTGTTCACCGACGACCTCAGCGGCATGCAGGCGATCACCGACCGATACGATATTGCCGACGCGGTTCAGGCTGCGCTGGTGGCTGGAGTCGATCAGGCATTGTGGCTGACCACCGACGACGTTCCGCGGGTTCTCGATCATCTCGAGCAGGCCGTCGCGTCGGGTGAGCTTCCGCAGACGCGTGTCGATCAGGCTGTGGTCACAGTTGCCGCTGCCAAAGGTGCCGTGACCTGCTGAGTCGAAGTCAGGATTCGACGCGCAATCTTACCGTAGAGTAAGATCGACATTTACCCTGTGGTTGGAGGAAGCATGGCCGGCGGTACCAAGCGACTGCCACGCGCAGTGCGTGAGCAGCAGATGCTCGACGCGGCTGTGGACGTGTTCTCCGACAGGGGATTTCACGAAACTTCGATGGACACCATCGCGGCCAAGGCCGAGATCTCGAAGCCGATGCTGTACCTGTACTACGGCTCGAAGGAAGAGTTGTTCGCGGCGTGCATTCATCGTGAAGGGCTCCGCTTCCTCGAAGCGCTCGCCCCGGCGGGCGCGCCGAACCTGACTCCGCGTGAACAATTGCGCGCCGCTCTCGAGGGCTTCCTCGGGTTCGTGGGCGCAAACCGCAAGTCGTGGATGGTGCTCTACCGTCAGGCAGTCGGGCAGCAGGCTTTTGCGGGCACCGTGCAGTCCAGTCGCGATCGGTTGATCGAGTTGACCGCGCATCTGCTCGAGTCCAGCACCAAGGATCCTGATGCCGCGCACGATTACGGGATCATTGCCATCGCGCTCGTCGGCGCCGGTGAGGCGGTAGCGGACCGGGTTGCGGGTGGGGAAATCGAAGTGGATGCCGCAGCGGATCTACTCGAATCCCTCGCGTGGCGCGGTCTGTCGGGCAAGAAGAAGTCCGAATAGCCCCCCAGTCACATCGCGTAAACGTATCGCTCCCCTTGTTGAACAAGGGGAGCGATACGTTCACACTGTCGGGGCGGGGTCGGAAACGCACCAGCCCAACCCAGTTCAGTCCTAGGTCAGCGCAGCGTCGCAGTGACGTGCGGGTAACCCTTCTTCGGGTGGCGCAGTGACAGATCCCAGCCGTCGTCGGTGCGATCAGCGTAGGCATTCAGCGTCGCCGGTAGCAGAATCGGCTTGCCGAAACGCACGCTGTAGGTGACCTTGTCCGCGACGGACCCCTCGACAGTCCGCAGAACTGCCGCGGCACTCCACATTCCGTGAGCAATGGTCTTCGGGAAACCGAAAGCCTTCGCGCCCAGAGACGAGACGTGAATCGGATTGCGGTCGCCGGAGACAGCGGCGTACTTGCTGATCGTGGTCTGGTCGACGCGGATGGTGCTCATCGGCATCGGCGGGACCTCGTCAGCCTTGGGCTCCGGACCGGGCTGGCCGGACAGGGAGGTCTTCTGCTGGTTCAGGAAGCTCGAGGTCTGTCGCCAGACCAGTTCCCGTCCCACCCGAATTTCGGTGATCACGTCGATCAGCAGGCCCTTGCGGTGCTCACGCAGGTTCTCGGCATGCACCGAGAGGTCCAGCGGTTCGCTGACGGAGATGGGCCGCAGCGATTCGATGACGTTCTCGGCGTGAACGGAGCCGACGGCGGCGAAGGGGAAGTCCTTCGACACCATCAGCTTCATCACGGTCGGGAAGGCCAAGGTGAAGGGGTAGGTGATCGGCAAAGTGTCGCCGAACCGCAGTCCGGTCACGCGGCAGTACGCCGCCAGATTGTCGGTGTCGACCTTCAATCCGGTGAGGGTGAAGGTCTGCTGTGGCACCGAGCGTGAGTTGGACTTGTTCCACGGCAACAATCCCAGTACCGCGCGGGAGTAGATGTCGAGGGTCTTCGGCTGCTCGGTGAGCGCGACGGTCTTTGTTGCCATCATGCGCCCAGGAGGCTCTGGCCGCAGACGCGAACGACCTGTCCCGTAACGGCATTGGAGGCCGGGCTGGCGAAGTATGCGACGGTCTCGGCGACGTCGACGGTCTCGCCGCCCTGCAGGAGCGAGCTCATGCGGCGGCCGGCTTCGCGGGTGGCGAAGGGGATGGCTGCGGTCATGGCGGTCTCGATGAAGCCCGGTGCGACGGCGTTGATGGTGATGTTCTTCTTCGCCAGGACGGGAGCTTCGGCGTGTACGAGGCCGATGACGCCGGCCTTGGAGGTGCCGTAGTTGGTCTGGCCGCGGTTGCCCGCGATGCCGGCGATGGAGGAGACGTCGACGACGCGGCCGCCTTCCTTGAGGGCGCCCTTCTCGACGAGGTGCTCGGTGATCTTCTGCGGTGCAAGAAGATTGACGTTCATGACCATGTTCCAGCGGCCCTCGTCCATGTTGGCGAGGGTCTTGTCGCGGGTGATGCCGGCGTTGTGGACGATGATGTCCGCTCCACCGTGACGCTCGAGGAGGTGAGCTGCGAGGACCTCGGCTGCGTCGGCTGCCGTGACGTCGAGGGCGAGGGACGTGCCGCCGACCTTGTTCGCGGTCTCGGACAGCGCTTCGCCGGCGGCCGGGATGTCAGCGCAGACGACGTGCGCGCCGTCGCGGGCCAGGACCTCGGCGATGGTGGCGCCGATACCGCGGGCTGCGCCGGTGACGACGGCAACCTTGCCTTCGAGCGGCTTGTCCCAGCTTGCGGGCGCGACGGAATCTTCAGCGCCGACGACGATGACCTGGCCGTCGACGAAGGCGGACTTTGCCGAAAGGAGAAAGCGCAGAGTCGATTCCACGCCGGAGAGTCCGGTGGATGCCTTGGGGGAGACGTAGACCAGCTGAGCGGTGGAGCCGCGCTTGATCTCCTTGCCGACGCTGCGGGTGAAGCCTTCCAGAGCGCGCTGCGCGACATGCTCGTCGACGCTCGACGTTTCTTCCGGCGTCGTGCCGAGAACGACGACGCGAGCCGACGGTGCGAGGTTGCGGATCACGGGCTGGAAGAACTCGAACAGCTGCTCGAGCTCGCTGACCTGAGTGATTCCGGTGGCGTCGAACACGAGTCCACCGAAGCTGCTGTCGTGTGCCTGAGCCGCCGGGTAGTCGGAGAGCAGTACGCGAAGTGGTTCTGCGAGTCGACCCTTGCCGCCGATGAGGACAGGTCCGGCGAGTGCGGGTTCTCCTGCTTTGTATCGACGCAGGTTCTCGGGCCTGGGCAGGCCGGCCTTCGACGCGATGAATGCGCCGGGGGCGGACGAGAGGAACTGTGAATAGAGGTCGGGAGCTCCCTTGCTGGCTGCCACGGTCCTACCTTCTGTTGTGTTTCGGGTTGTCTCTCACCGGGCAATCGAAAGAATGCGGCGATAGACAAGTAACTTACTACTGAGTAAGAATAGTCTTCAACAGGTAATCGCACCATCCTTGGAGACGCAAGTGACAAGCAAAGCCCGTTCAAATGCAAAGCCCGCCGCACCGCGCACTGCACCGGCCGCAGCCGCTGCAAATTCTGCAGGTCAGCGCCGTCCGGTTGCGATCGTCGGCGGAAATCGCATTCCGTTCGCACGCTCGGACAAGGCGTACGCACAGGCGTCCAACCAGGACATGTTCACTGCGACGCTCGACGGTCTGGTGAGCCGATTCAATCTGCAGGGCGAGAAGCTCGGCATGGTCGTCGGCGGTGCGGTGCTCAAGCACAGCCGTGATTTCAATCTCATTCGCGAGTCCGTTCTCGGCAGCGCGCTGAGCCCGTACACGTCGGCGTACGACCTTCAGCAGGCGTGTGGCACGGGACTGCAGTCGATCATCGCCGTCGGCGACGCCATTTCGGCCGGCCGCATCGATTCCGGCATCGGCGGCGGCACGGACACCACGTCCGACGCCCCGATCGGCGTCAACGATCAGGCGCGCGAGTTCCTGCTCTCCCTCAATCGCGCGAAGTCCACGGGCGACCGCATCAAGCTGCTCGGCAACGTCCGTGCGGGCATGCTCGGCCTGGAAATTCCGCGCAACGGCGAGCCTCGCACCGGCAAGTCGATGGGTGACCACGCTGCGATCACCGCCAAGGAATTCGGCATCAAGCGCGAGGACCAGGACGAACTTGCCGCTGCCAGCCACAAGAACATGGCAGCTGCCTACGACCGCGGTTTCTTCGACGACCTCGTCACCCCGTTCCTCGGCCTGACCCGCGACGACAACCTCCGTCCCGGTTCGACCGTCGAGAAGCTGTCGACGCTCAAGCCCGTCTTCGGTACCAAGCTCGGCGACGCGACGATGACGGCAGGCAACTCGACGCCGCTCACCGACGGCGCTTCTGCAGTGCTCCTCTCCACCGACGAGTGGGCAGCCGAGCGCAATCTTCCGGTTCTGGCGCACCTCGTCGATTCCGAAACCGCTGCCGTCGACTACGTCCACGGCAAAGACGGGTTGCTCATGGCTCCCACGTACGCGATCCCGCGTTTGCTGGCCCGCAACGGTCTGACCTTGCAGGACTTCGATTACTACGAGATCCACGAAGCCTTCGCTTCGGTGGTTCTGGCAACCCTGCAGGCCTTCGAGTCGGACGAGTACTGCAAGGAACGCCTCGGCCTCGACGGCGCATTGGGATCGATCGACCGAAGCAAGCTCAATGTCAACGGATCGTCCTTGGCTGCAGGTCACCCGTTCGCGGCAACCGGCGGACGTATTGTGGCTTCCCTCGCAAAGATGCTCGCGGAGAAGGGTTCGGGCCGCGGCCTGATCTCGATCTGTGCGGCCGGTGGCCAGGGTGTCACGGCGATCATCGAGCGGTAACCGCTCCACAATCTCCCCATGCGACTGAAAACTGCGCTCACCTGCAGTGATCGTCGCGAGGGGATGCGTAATCGGGGATCCGGCCACGAGGGGTGGCCGGATCCCCGAACTCTTTGCAAACTTTTTCGCGCAGGCGTGTAACGCTGCAGAATAGCTACCGATATTCATGACAGCCCCGTGTTGCTGCCTGACCCCCGACCTGGCAGCAGCGCGGGGCTCTCGTATGTCCGGATATCCTGTATTGAGTTGTCGGTGAGCGCCGCAGCGACGGTTGATGCAGCGAGGAGCCAACAGGTGAGTGACGAAGAGGGTCCGTCCGTCGAGAAGACGAACAGCGAGGACTCGTCCCTCCCGGAACAGGAACTCGAGTCGGTCGAGGAACCTCAGGCGGTCGAAGAGACCGAGTCGGTCGAGGAACCCCAGTCGGTCGAGGAACCCGAGGCCCCTGAGGACACTGAGGCCGTTGTCGAGGCTGAATCAGTAGAACCGGAACCAGCCGAAGCACCAAGGCCTGTCGACGAAGAAGCAAGCGCCCCGGAAGCGACAGTCGACGAATCGGCAAACGAGGTCACCACCGTCATCCCTGTCGTCCCAGCGGAGGACGCACCGCCGACGGAAGTAGTCAACTCGGCTCCGGCGACAGAAGCCATCGACGAGCAGACAGAGCAGTTCGAGCCCCCGGCAGTGGTGGTTCCCCCGAAGCCGCCGCGTCCCGAGTTCGTGCAGCAGTACGACACCCAGCAACTCGAACCCATCCAGCAGCAGTACGAGCCTGTTGTCCGAGAACCAGAGGTAGTTGCACCCCCGGCGCCGCAACAACCGGTGGCGCCCGCTTCGCAGTCTTCCCGCAAGTGGGTCAAACCGGCGATAGCAGTCGGCGCCATCTTTGCCGTCGCAGCGATTGCCTACGGAGTGGACATCTTCACCTCGTCCGGGAAGACACCACGCGGCACTCAGGTCGCCGGGGTGGACATCGGTGATCTCACGCCCGCCGACGCGGAAGCCACGCTGCGCGCCCAACTCGGCCCGAGGCTCGTCGAACCGGTAGCGGTACATGCAGGCGGCGTCGACTCCGAGATCGTTCCCGCGTCTGCGGGTGTGGACGTCGACTGGTCGGCGACGCTGTCGGGCGTGAACGCTCAGCCCATCAACCCGATCACCCGTATCACGTCGTTCTTCGGCTCCCGCGAGGTGCCCGTGGTGTCGGCAATCGACCAGGGTGCGTTGGATGCGTCGATGGCGCAGCTCGCGGCGAACAGCGATCGTGCGCCCGTCGAAGGTGCAGTCGTGTTCGAGAACGGGAAGGCGACTGGTGTTTCGCCCGCTGCCGGTCAGGCGCTCGAAACGCAGCAGGCGGGTTCGACCTTCGCCGCTGAATGGTCCGATGGTGGCGTCGTCGATCTTCCGGTCGACGAGGTTCCGGTGACGGTCACTCAGGCCGGTGTCGATCGTGCGCTGCAGGAGATCGCTATTCCAGCTGTCTCGGGTGACGTAGTGGTCAACGGCCGTGACGGCAAGGTCGCGACACTCGGCGTCGATCAGATCGGCGAGGTTCTGACCTTCACACCCGACGGCTCGGGTGGGCTGACTCCGCAGTACAACACGGATGCTGCGATCAAGATTCTGACTCCGCAGTTGGCGTCGACGGAAGTACAACCCAAGGACGCGTCGTTCACCTTCGCCGGTGGCAAACCGTCGGTTGTGCCCGGTGTCGTCGGTGATCTGATCAACTGGCCGGACACGGTCAAGGAACTTCCGGTTCTGTTGGGCAGCACGGCTTCTCGGGCAACGCCCGCCGTGTACGGACCGGTCCCGCCGGCGTTGACCACCGAAGCCGCGGAGGCCCTCGGCATCAACGAGGTGATCGGCGAATTCACTACCGGTGGTTTCGAATACGCGTCTGGTGTGAACATCGGCCTGGCCGCGTCGGAGATCGACGGGGCCGTGATCAAGCCCGGTGACACGTTCTCGCTCAACGAGTACACGGGCCCGCGCGGTGCGGCGCAGGGATACATCGAGTCGGGGATCATCAACAACGGTCGCCCGGACAAGGCTGTCGGCGGCGGTATCAGCCAGCTCGCGACGACGCTCTACAACGCGACGTATTTCGCAGGTATGGAGGACGTCGCGCACACCGAGCACAGTTACTACATCTCGCGGTACCCCGAGGCTCGTGAGGCGACCATCTTCGATGGTGCGATCGACCTGCAGTTCCGTAATCCGGCGAAGACCGGCGTGATGATCGAGACGATTGCGACGTCGTCGAACATCACCGTTCGGATCTGGGGAACCAAAACTGTCGATGTCACGTCGACGACCGGCCCGCGGACGTCGCCGACGTCGCCGAACACCGTGACCTTGCCGGAGGGGCCTGGCTGTGTGGCTTCGAGCGGTGCGCCCGGGTTCACGGTCAGCGACACTCGCGTGATCACCGACCACGCGAGTGGCGCCGAGATTTCCTCGAACACCCGGACCGTCAAGTACGACCCGGTGCCGATCGTGAAGTGCGAGTAGGGAACTACTTGCCGACGAGTGGGCCGAGGGTGCGGCCCGCGAGGTCGACGATGCCTGGCTCTTCGCCGTTGGTGATCAGGTTGATCACGACGCCGTCGATGCCGTGGTCGAGGATGCGCGTCTGAACCTGCTCGGCGACGTCGTCCGGGCTGCCGACGAAATGGCGTTCGGTGGCCTTGGCGACCACGTCTTCCGGCGCCGTGGTGATGTCGAGGCCACGCTCCGCGAGAAACGTTCGCTGATGGGCGCGAGCCTTGTCGCCGTCCTCGTCGATCATCATGAACGTGAGGAAGCTGGTCTCGAGGGTTGCGGGATCGCGACCGGCTTCGTCGCAGCGTGCCGCAAGTGCTTCCAGCTTGCGCGGCAGTTCCGACGGGTCGCAGATGATGTTGAGGTGATCCGCGAAGCGAGCGGCGAGGCCGAACGTCTTTTTCTCACCGCCACCGCCGAGCAGGATCGGCAGGTCGTCGCGGACACGAGGCTCGTTGATGGCGTCCTTGACGTGGTACCACTTGCCGTCGAAGGTGGGGCGATCACCGCGGAGCATCGGCGCGATGATCTGCAGTGCTTCGTCGAGTTTCTGGAAGCGCTCGGTGAACGTTCCGAACTCGTATCCGAACGAATTGTGTTCGAGTTCGAACCAACCGGCGCCGATGCCCAGGATGGCCCGACCGCCGCTCACCACGTCGAGGGTGGTGACGGTCTTGGCGAGCATGGGCGGATTGCGGTAGGTGTTTCCCGTGACCAGTGCAGACAACTGGATGGTCTCGGTGGCCGTCGCCAGCGCGGAGAGCGCCGAGTAGGCCTCGAGCATCGGGGCGTCCGGCGCTCCGATTCCGGGGAGTTGGTAGAAGTGATCCATCACGAATGCAGTGTCGAAGCCTGCGGCTTCGGCTTCGCGGGCCTGCGCTATGACGGTGGGGAAGAGGTCCTTGACCGGACCGCCGTAGCTGAAGTTGGGCATCTGGTATCCGAGGCGAGTGCTCACCGTTTCGACGTTACTCGCGATCGGTTGACCTGGCACGATTTTACCAACTCTATGGATTCCGTTGTGCTGGGCAGACTTCCGGAAGTCAGAGAAGTTCTTCGGCCGCTTCGCGTCGCTTGGCTCGCTGCTGGTGAAGCTTGACTGCCGCGATTGCGATGCCGCCACCGACAATTCCGCCGACGAGAGCGCCGACCCAGGTAGACGATTCTTCGTAGGAATCGAATTTGAGACGCGCCATGATGCCGACTGCGGCGACGAGGTACAGCGCGATGCCGATCACGACCCGGGGGCGGTTGTAGTTGGACAATACGTAGACATCGACGTCGCACCGAAGTGCATAGATGATCGTGATCAACGAGCCGAACAACGCAACGATCAGCAGGGCGAGCGAGATCCACGCCCCTGTTCGGCCGGCGACCCAGGGCAGAATCGCCGAGCTGACGAATATTGCCCAGAAGACACTCTGGAGTCCCACCGCCGAGGCTTCGTTCCAGACGTCGCGCTGACGCTCGTCCTTGTAGAAGTCGTCGTCCAGATCTCCGACGAACCGCATTGCCTTCATCATGGTGCTCATGCCGTCTCCTCTGGAATTTCTGTGGTGAGTTCCGATTCGGGTAAGGGGAAGAGCGCTTCGACGGTGGTCCCCAGCGCCAGGGCCAGGCGAAGTGCCAGGTAGACACTCGGTGCATAGTCACCGCGTTCGACGGAGACGATGCTCTGTCTGCTCACCTGACCTGCCGTGGCCAGTTGCGCCTGGGTGAGGCCGGCGAGGCGTCGGTGCTCCCGCACGTTGTTGTCGCCGGCCTTTCCAGTCATGCAAAAAGTAAAGAATACTTGTCACTAGATGTCAAGTTTGCTTGTCATATGAGAGGCTGAAGAGCATGCGTGAACGATTTCTCGAGATCACCTTGGCCAATCCGGTGGTCGCAACGATCGTGGATCGTGCGCCGAAGCTGGGATTGCCGGAGTGGTACCTGACGGCGGGTGGGCTCTTCCAAACCGTCTGGAATCACATCGACGGCCGTGATCTCGGCGCCGGAATCAAGGACTACGACCTGTTCTACTTCGACGCCGGCGATCTGAGCTACGACGCGGAGGACCGTGTGATTCGTTCGGCGGCAGAACTGTTCGCCGATGTGGATGCCGATGTCGAAGTACGCAACGAAGCCCGCGTGCACCTGTGGTACGAGCAGCATTTCGGGATTCCCGGCGTTCCGTTCACCAGTTGCCGCGACGCTGTCGACCACTTCGCTTCCACAACTTGCTGTTTCGGGATCACCAAGGGATCGGATGGGACCTTGGACGTGTATGCCCCGCATGGATACGACGATCTTTTCGACATGATCGTCCGCCCCAACCCGGTGCTGGCGCCGAGAGAGGTTTACGAGGCCAAGGCAGCACGGTGGCGCAGGGAATGGCCTGCGCTGACCGTGGAGCCTTGGCCGGAGACCCTCGCCTAGACTTCGATCGGCGGATGCAGCCTGTCCATGGTCCATTGCCGATTTCGGCGTGCAGCAAGTGAACTGGCGCCGAGTGAGGCGACGAGAAGGCCGCCGAGGACGGCGATCGAGACCCACAGTCTCGAGTCGATACCGCCGACGGTGAGTTGTCGTAGCCCGTTCACCGCGTAGGTCATCGGGTCGAAGGGGTGGATGATCTGGAACGGTTTCGCGGTGGTTTCGACGGGATAGATGCCGCCGGCCGAAACCAGTTGCAGCATCAGGAACGCCAGGGTGATGACGCGTCCGACGGAGACTCCGAAGATGGCGTTGAATGCCTGGATCAACGCCATGTACGTGGCAGTGATGAGCATCAGGAATCCGACGGTGCCGAGGGCGTGTGTGGGGTGCAGGCCGACGGCGAAGTGCACGACCAGGTACATCACGATCACCTGGCAGATGCCGATGAGCAATGCCGGCCAGTACGAGGCGAGGACCACTCGCAGCGCGCCGAGTCCGTTTGCGATGGGCCGGTTCTGGAGCGGCTTGAGCAGCATCCAGGTGATGATGCCGCCCACGAACAGCGCGAGGGGCAGGAAGAACGGTGCAAAACCGGTACCGAACGTGCTTGCCCGGTTCTCGTACGTCTCCTGTAGTTCGACCGGGCTGGAGAGGGTTTGAGCGGTTGCGGTTCGCTGCTGATCGCTCCAACTGGGGACCTGACCGGCGCCCTCGGTGAGTTTGGTCGCGAGTTCGGCAGACCCGGCACGGAGTTGCTCGGTGCCGTCTGCGAGTTTGGCTGCACCATCGGAGAGTTGAACGCTTCCGTCGGTGAGTTGAACCAGTCCACTGCTGAGGGTTTGAGCGCCGTCGTTGACTTGTTGACCGCCGTCACGCAGCTGTACCAGGCCGTTGCGGAGTTCACCACCGCCGTTGGCCGCGGCGCTGAGCCCGGCTCGGAAGGTGCTCGACGGATCGTCGAGTTGGTAGGCGAGTTGTTGTGCACCGCTCTTGAGTTCGCCCAGTTGGCCCATGGTCGCTTCACCGAAACCCTGAGTGCGCAGCATGTCCTGGGCAGGCGCGAGGGCATTGGCGATCTGTTGGCTGACGGGATCCGGGTTCAGTCGAAGGCTGGCCACTGCCTGCCCGACCAGCTGTGCGACGTCTGCTTGTGTGTTCCCGAGGACACTCAGTTGGTCGACGACCTGGGTGACGCCACCACTGAGTTGGCTTGCGCCGTCGCCAAGTTGGACGGCTCCGAGATCGAGCTGCCCCAGACCGTCGGTCAGTGCGAGGACGCCGTCCGTGGCGGTGTTGATACCGGTCGAGAGTTGCGCTGTACCGCCGGCAAGAGTGGCTGCACCGTCACGTGCGGTAACCATGTTGTCGGCCAGAGTTTTCGAGCCCGACGCCAATTCGCCGGCTCCGGCGTTGGCAGTGTTCACTCCGGCCGAGAGCTGGAGCGCTCCGTCGGCGGCCTGCTTCAAACCAGCACCCGCATCGGTCAATCCGACCAGAACTGTTTCGACGGACTGCGCGCCGATCTTGTCGCTGACCTGACTGAGGACCTGCTGGGCGGCGTTTTGGCCGATGATGGTGCCGAGGTAGTTGTTGACGTCGTTGAAGGTGAACTGCAACTGAGCTTTGTGGGGGTCCTTGGTCGTCGGGGAGGCGACGGCCTCGCTGAAATTCTCAGGCAATGTGAGAGAGAAGTAGTACGTGCCGTCCGAGACTCCCTGAGCGGCTTCCTGCTGCGAGACCAGGTGGAGATCGAGCTCACCGGAATCGAGCAGCGCTTGGCTTACCTCGTCGCCCGCGTTGAGCTCCTGACCCTGCACCATCGCGCCGCGGTCGGTGTTGACCAGCGCGACGGGGACCTTGTTGACCTCACCGAACGGATTCCAGAACGCCCACAGGTACATCGCGCCGTACAGCAGTGGCATCAAGATGATGGTGACGAGTGCGATCCTGGGCATCGCGCCGCGGGAGAACCGCTTGAGTTCGGTTCCGAGAGACATTCCAGCGAGCATCGCGGTTACCTCGCCCCTTCTTGGTCGGGATTGGTGACTTCTTGGAGCAGGGTGACGGCATCGATGGGTGATCCGTCTGGCAGCGGGTTGACGGTCGACGCGATGATGGTCTGGTAGCTCCCCATCTCGACGAGTCGCTCGACGAGGTACGCACGTTCGGAGTCGCGCCGCACTTGTTCGAGATCGTCGACGACAAGCAGGGCCGGCTTTTTCGTGTTCGCGACGGCGATACGCAGCAGGATCGCCTCGAGTTCCCCGAGATCGCTGACGTACCGGCCGAGCGCAGGTAACGGATGATCGCCGAAGACGGGAGCGCACACCGCTTCGAGTTCGCGGTCTCCGGCGCGTCCGATGAGCTTGTACCAGGGCGCATCCCAGCGAATTTGTTCGGTGATCAGATCGCGGACGGTGACGGATTCGGCAAGCTCGTCGATGTCCTCGAACCCGGCGACCCCGGCGATCTCGAAGATCTCGCGGGGACGCGTCCGACCGAAGACGGACAGTGAGCCGGAACTGGCTTTCATTCGTCCGCTGAGTGTCAGAAGTAAGGACGTACGTCCTGAACCGGCCGAGCCTTCGAGGATCGTCACACCGCCCGCACGAATCTCGAGATTGACGGGTCCGAACACCGGCCCCCATGGGCCGTCGAGCGCCAAGTCCGTGGCGGTCAATGCCAGGTCGGGGGCGTAATCGGGTTGTGAATGCTCTGGTGCGACCACGATGATCACCTGTCTGTTGATCTACTCGGCCTGCGAAAGAACCGAGTGCTGGTTCAGTGGACGTTCGTGCTCACCCAATCACATCGGTAGCGGGCGAGCGGTCCCAGGAATGGGATGTGTCGGACACGTTCGATAACTTGAAGACCGAACGGTATGTATTCTGTTGGAAACGGAACGGGGGAGTCGAGGTGCCGGTTCGTAGACGCGGTATGTGTGCGTTACTGGTCATGGCCACCCTGTCGGTTGTCTCCTGTGCCGGTGAGCGCGAGTCGCCCCCGTTCGTGTCGAGCGAGAGGCTTTTCGAGTTCACCGGTCGCAATGTCGGACCCGTGACCGTTCCGCCCTTGCCTTCCGATCGGCACGAGTCCGAAGCAGCGCCGTACGGAGCCATCACCCTGTCCGGTGGGTGGAGCGGCGCAGCCAATGTCTCGCTGCCCGGATCCGTCACGTGTTTCGAGCACAACTGGGCGGATTCGGTGCCCGCCGGTCACCGCCAGTGGGCCTACGAGGTGCACACCAGTTCCTTTTACGAGTACGACGGCGGCGGCGAGTATCCGGGACGTGATTTCCAGTTGCAGGTCTACGTGAACGAAAAACCGGAACCAGGTCAGCACGGGTCGGCGATCATGAAGTTCTCGGATCAGAGCGGACAGTTCGTGTCCTTCGGGGGCGGTGACGACAAGTCCATCGAAATCGTCAGTTCTCCGGACCGCAGGCGCGTGGCGCTTTCCCTGGTGGGAAGGGCGGCACGGCCCGGCGAACAACCGACGACGTCCGTACTGTCCGCACAGATCAGTTGCCCGACCGTCGAGCGCAGATGACCTCGGATTCCATGGACTGCTGAGCATGAAAATGCCGGCCCCGAAACGTTCTCGGGACCGGCACTTTTCATGAATCAGGAACGAATCAGAATGCTGCTTCGTCGATCTCCATGATGTCGTTCTCGGTGTTCGCGATGATCTCGCGTGAAGCGGTGAGCTCGGGCAGGACGTTCTTGGCGAAGAAGGAAGCGATGGCGACCTTGCCCTCGTAGAAGCCCTTGTCCTTGTCGGAAGCGCCGTTGTCGAGTGCTGCGAGAGCGATCTCGGACTGGCGGAGCAGCTGCCAGCCGATGAGCAGGTCGCCGACGGACATCAGGAAGCGGACGGAGCCGAGGCCGACCTTGTACAGCTCGGTGGGCTGCTCCTGAGCTCCCATGAGGAAGCCGGTGAGCGTGGCGGCCATGGCCTGGACGTCTTCGAGTGCGGTGGCGAGCAGTGCGCGCTCCGCCTTCAGACGACCGTTGCCGGCTTCGCTGTCGATGAAGGTCTTGATCTGTCCGGCAACGTGAGCGAGCGCGACGCCGCGGTCACGAGCGATCTTGCGGAAGAAGAAGTCCTGAGCCTGGATGGCCGTCGTGCCTTCGTACAGCGAGTCGATCTTGGAGTCGCGGATGTACTGCTCGATCGGGTAGTCCTGCAGGAAGCCGGATCCACCGAGGGTCTGCAGGCTGTCCGTCAGGTACTGGTACGCACGCTCGGAGCCGACGCCCTTGACGATCGGGAGCAGCAGGTCGTTGACGCGGAACGCGGTGTCCTTGTCTGCGCCCGAGACGAGCTGGGCGACAACCTCGTCCTGGTGAGCTGCGGTGTAGAGGTACACCGCGCGCAGGCCTTCGGCGTATGCCTTCTGCATTGCCAGGCTACGACGCACGTCGGGGTGGTGCGTGATGGTCACGCGCGGTGCTGCCTTGTTGGTCATCTGGGTCAGGTCTGCGCCCTGCACGCGCTGCTTGGCGTAATCGAGAGCGTTGAGGTAACCGGTGGAGAGGGTGGCGATTGCCTTGGTGCCGACCATCATTCGAGCGTGCTCGATGACGTCGAACATCTGGGCGATGCCGTTGTGGACCTCGCCGACCAGCCAGCCCTGTGCGGGGATGCCGTGGCCGCCGAAGGTGACCTCACACGTGGCGGAGACCTTCAGGCCCATCTTGTGCTCGACGTTGGTGACGAAGACACCGTTACGCTCGCCGAACTCTTCGGTCTCGAAGTTGAAGTGCGTCTTCGGGACGAAGAACAGGCTCAGGCCCTTGGTGCCCGGTCCGGCGCCTTCGGGGCGAGCGAGAACGAGGTGGAAGATGTTCTCGAACAGGTCGTCCGAGTCGGCCGAGGTGATGAAGCGCTTGACGCCCTCGATGTGCCAGGAGCCGTCGTCCTGCTTGATCGCCTTGGTGCGTCCGGCACCGACGTCGGAGCCGGCGTCGGGCTCGGTGAGGACCATCGTGGCGCCCCATCCGCGTTCGACGATGGTGGCTGCCCACTTCTTCTGCTCTTCGGTGCCGTTGTTGAACAGCACGTCCGCGAAAGCGGGTCCGGCCTGGTACATGTGCGCTGCAGGCTGTGCGCCCAGGATCAGCTCACCGATGGCCCACACGACGGAGCGGGGAACCGGCACGCCGCCGACCTCTTCGCTCAATCCCATGCGGTACCACTCGGCATCCCACAGAGCCTTGAACGACTTCTTGAAGGATTCCGGAAGTGCAACGGTGTGCGTCTCGGGATCGAAGACAGGGGGGTTGCGGTCCGCATCGGCGAAAGATTCGCCAAGCGGTCCCTCGGCCAGGCGTGCGACCTCTGCCAGCATGTTGCGGACAGTGTCGGCATCCAGGTCGCCCCAAGCGCCTTCGCTCAGTGGCTTCTCCAGTCCGAGAACCTCGAAGAGGTTGAACTCCAGGTCCCGAACGTTGCTCTTGTAATGGCCCATGTCTTCTGCTTCTCCCAGTGAGGTGGTGCGGTCCAGCACTCCTAGTACCGCCCGAAGTTTATTACTCGTCGGTAACTTAATACATGTTACTAGCCGTTCTTTGCATTGCCAACACCGGATTTGCGTCCGATGACAAGCGCGTCGACCGCGATTCCCGTTTCGGTGTGCCTGTGGGGATTTCCGGCGATCTCGAACTCGAGCTTTCCGCGGAACTCCTGCATCAATTCTTCTGGTGTGTAAAGGATTTCGGGATCTTGCGACCCGCCGACGCCGTAGTCGATGTTGCTTCGGTCGTGACCCAAAATCATGAGGATTCCATCAGGTTTCAGAGAATTTATGGCACGGTTCACAACCAGGGTGCGTTGTGGTGCGGGCAGATGAAGGTAAAGAAGCAGGGCCAAGTCGTATCCCTGCCCGTTCCTCGAGGCGTAATCCGCGACGGTGACGTCGCCGCATCGGTAGTCGAGCCGGTCGAGAACCGATCGGGGCGAGCGGGCCGCGATCGTGCGGGCTTTCTCGATCGCGACGGCCGAGTAGTCGATCCCGGTGACCTCCCAACCGCGGGTCGCGAGCCACAACGCGTTACGGCCCTCGCCGCACGCCAGGTCCAGTGCCTGGCCGTGGGGGAGGGCCGTCGCGTATTCCACCAGCAGTTCGTTGGGAGGAGCGCCCCAGACGAGCTCGGTTTCTTCGTACTTCTTGTCCCAGGCCGCCGCATCCATAGATGACGACGGTAGTGCCACTCAGTGGTTACGCACTCCGTCCATCGGGTTCTTGCGTAGAGCGGCGCGCGTCGGGATCGCGATGGAGACAAATCCCAGAACAGCGGTCACCGCGACGATGGAACCGTAAATCGCCGGTGAAATCGCCGGGATCGGCTGCCCGGACACCGCTACGGCAATGCCCATCAGAGGCGGCAGGGCGATCAGTGATCCGACCACGACGGCGATTCCCACCACCATCAACGACTCGATGCGCATCATTGCTCGGACCTGCCTCGTCCGCGAGCCCACCAGTTGAAGGAGCGCGAACTCGCGGGAACGCTCGGCAGTGGCGGCGACCAGGGTGTTCACGACTGCGACTGCGAGATAGCCGAGCAGGACGAGGACGGCGAGGATGCTGACCCACGACTGCATACGACGCTGATCTTCGCCCGCGGCCCCGAACTGGTCCTGGTTCATCGCGGCGATCGAGGGGAACGAGCGCAACGACTGCTGGACTTCGGCCGACCGTCCGGGTTCGGCAGCAACCAGAACGGTGTCGATCAGAGCGTCGGTGGAGTGCTGACGCAAAGTCTCGATCGGCATGGTCACGTCCCCGAATCCGAGGCCGCGACCATATTTTGCGACGACCATGGGATGTACCAGTGTTCCGTCACCCAGATAGAGGTCGACGCGCTGGCCTACCTTGGCTCCGAGGGTGAAGGCGCCGTCTTCGCTCACGGCAACGGTATCGCCGGTCAGAGCGCTGAGGTCGCCCTCGGTCACCGCGAGATCGAGGGTCGCGTCGGCGCTGGCGGCGTCGATGCCCTGGGCCGCGATCGCGCTGTCGGCTGAGCCGCCTTCCTCTCCGCTGGGTACCGGGAGGACTTGACTGCGGACCACCGGGTTTGCCGCACTCACTCCGGGCACCGATGCGATCGACTCGAGTAGCGAGGGAGCGATACCGGCCGGTGCGCCGACGATCAGGTCGGCGGTGACGCCCTTGATCGACTGGTTGGTCGCCTCGGCGGCGACGGTGCTCTGGCTGAAGAACTGCACCGAGCCGAGCGCGATTGCGAGAGCCAACGGAACAACCGCCGACGAGAGCCGTCTCGAATTGGATTCGGCGTTGGCGGCAGCGAGAACTTTGGACGCCGACCCACTGCGGCGCAGCGGACCGCCGATCACCTTGATGATGCCGCGCACCAACAAGGGGCCGAGCAGCGCGACCGAGAAGATCAACAACAGTGCGCTCGAACCGGCTCCAGCGGCCGCCACGCTGCCGGGCAGGAAAGCAGGGAGGACGCAGGCGCTGAGGCCGGCGGCGCCGAAGATCAGCCCGGTGACGATGCGTCCGCGGCTCAGTTTCGCCGGGCCGCTTTCGGATTCGCGAAGCGCTTCGACGGGGTCGAGCTTCGCCGGTCGTCGTGCCGCGATCGCCGCTGCCGCGCGGGCAGTGAGTACGCAGATCAGGAAAGCTGCGATCGCCGGAAGCGGGCTGTAGGCCAGCGCGAAATCGGTGGGCATGACCCCGGCGTCGGCGAACTGTGCGCCCAGCACTCGGGCGAGCAGGTATCCGGGCACCGCGCCGAGAGCTGCCGCCGCAGCAGCAACGAGCAGCACTTCACGTCCGATCATGACGTGCACTTGCCGCGTGGTGGCCCCGATTGCCCGCAACAGAGCGAACTCTCGGCGCCTGGCGTTGATCGAGAGCGACAGCGTGCTGGAAACGACGAACATACTGACCATCAACGCGAGACCGGCAAACGACGCGCAGAGCACGATCAACTGCGTCCGCGCAGCACCGGCGTCGAGGAATTCGATGCCTCCGCGTGCAGTGCCGGTCGAGACCTCCGCACCGGTTCCGGCGAGTGCATCGCGGGCGAGAGCGGCAGCATCCACGCCTTCGGGAGCGATCAATCCGACTGCGGTGACAGCGTTCTGGTGCGGCCACAACCGTTCGGCCTCTGCGTCGTCGAGGAAGACGAGTGCCGGACGGTCGGGTGACGGCACCGAAGCCGAATCAGCTGTGCCGACGACGGTGTACTCGTCCGTTACCGCGCCGTGAGCCAGCGTGATTCGCTCGCCGAGCGCGGCGCCCGTGGTCGAGACCACCTCGTCGCGGCTCTGCGGAGCGCGCCCCTTGGTGAGCGAGTACGGCGCCAATTGTGCTGTGTTCCAAGGATGTGCATCGAGTACGACGCCCTCGGCGGTGCTGACGGGGACGGAGATGTCGGGAACCACGGTGACATCGAGTGCGTCGAGCTTGCGGACCGTATCGCCGGCGAGGAGAACTCGCTCGGCAAAGGGCTGATCGGCGTCTTCCTTGACCTCGAGCGCCTGTGGCGCACTCACGATGGCGTCGGCACCGGCGTAGAGATGTGGTGAGACACCGCCTCGCACTCCCGATTCCAGCAGCACACCCAGACCGCAGGTGAGGAGCGCTGCACAGAATACGGAGACGAACACGGCGACGAAACCGGAGCGATGCGCTTTCAGGTGCGCAAAGGTGTGCGCTTTCATCATCACCAGTCCCCGAGGTGCGTCATGCGCTCGGCGATCTGCTGCGGGGTCGGGCGGTCGATGTGCCCGACAAGTTTCCCGTCGGCGAGGAACAGCACACGATCGGCGTACGACGCGGCCACCGGGTCGTGCGTGACCATGACGATGGTCTGATCGAACTCGGCAGCCGTCCGGCGCAACAACTCCAGAACCTGCTTGGCGCTGCGGGAGTCGAGGGCGCCGGTCGGTTCGTCGGCAAAGAGTGCGTCGGGGTGAGTGACGAGGGCGCGCGCGATGGCGACGCGTTGCTGCTGACCGCCGGACAGTTCGGAGGGTTTGCGCTTTCGGTGTGATCCGAGTCCGACGGATTCCAGGACGAAGGTCAGGTACTGCTTGTCGGCTCGTCGCCCGGCGAGGAGTAGGGGGAGCGTGACGTTCTGCTCGACGTCGAGAGCGCCGAGCAGGTTGTAGGCCTGGAAGACGAAACCGATGTGATCGCGACGGAAGATGCTGCGGGCCTTCGGCTTCAGCTGTGAAATTTCGGTATCGCCCAGCCACACCGATCCGCTGCTCGGTCGGTCGAGGCCCGCGGCGCAGTGCAGGAAAGTGCTCTTACCTGATCCGGACGGGCCCATCACGGCGGTGAAGGTGCTGCGTGGCAGAGTGAGGCTGATGTTGTCGAGGGCGGTCACGGCGCCGCGGCCGTTGCCGTAGACCTTGCTGACCCCTTCTAGTCGCACGGCAGATGTTCGAGCTCCCGTGGCACCAGGAGCCGGCGGGGCGAGGACCGAGTGTCGATTCTTCATGGGAAGAACGCTATGGAGATTCGCCATTCGTCGACATCCAGCAGAGTCCCGAATCAATGGTGTAGCCAGCTGTAGTGGATCGTGCAGTGTGGTGCGGCATGCTGGGGCAGTGAAGAAGAGAACCAGGGCTGCGGTGTACGTGCTCGTCGAGGGCGCGGCAGCTGTGGTTTCCCTGTTCTTGCTGATGGTCGGTCTCATTCTGTTGTCGCTCTCGATTCTGATCGTCGGCTGGTTGCTGTTGCCGTCGTACGTGCGAGTGCTCCGGTGGTGGGCCGGCCTGGCTCGCAAACGCACCGCTGCGTACACCGGACGCCCTGTTCTGCAGCGATACCCACCGATGCCCAGCAATCCGACATTCGGGGACTGGAGCCGGTTCCTCACCGATCAGTCGACGAGGCGCGACGCGGCCTGGTTGTCGATTCATGGTCTGGGTGCTTTCGTCGCGGCGATGCTGACCATTGCTCTGCCACTCGGTGCGCTCAATGCGATTGCCGTCCCGCTGTACTGGCAGCAGATGCCCGCCGGTGAACCCGTCAACAATCCGTACCCCGTGACGTCGTGGCTGGGCGCTGCCGGAATGCCGTTGATCGGCATCCTGTACTTCCTGATCGCGTGGTGGTTGATCCCCGCGATGGCGAAATGGATCAGCTGGTCGACCACGACTTTGCTTGCGCCGGATACGCGTTCGGACCTCTCGAAGCGCGTCACCGCCCTGACGGCCAGCCGCGCTGCGGCGCTCGACGCGCATTCGGCCGAACTCAAGCGCATCGAGCGGGATCTGCACGACGGAGCGCAGAACCGTCTGGTCGCGGTGGTGATGATGTTGGGGATGGCCGAGCGGTCGTTGCAGAACAATCCGGACCAGGCTCTGCCACAACTGCATCGGGCCCAGGATGCGGCCACCGAGGCGTTGAGCGAACTCCGGACGTTGGTGCACGACATCTACCCGCCGATCCTCGACGAGTTGGGTCTGGAGGGCGCGATCTCGGCGCTCGCCGGGCGCTCCGCCGTGCCCTGCGTACTCGAGATCGACGAGCTCCGCCGTGCCCCGGCTGCCGTCGAGGCTGCTGCGTACTTCGTCGTCGCCGAGGCCTTGACCAACGTCGCAAAACACAGCGGAGCCCGCAGGGTCACCGTCACGGCACGGACGGAGACGTCGGACGACTCGTCGGGTGAGACGATGCTCATCGACGTGATCGACGACGGTCACGGCGGCGCGAACGAACGCCCGGGCGGCGGCGTGGCGGGTATTCGACGCCGGGTCGAGGCTTTCGAAGGAACCGCAGTATTGGAGAGCCCGGAGGGTGGACCGACAACGATGAGGGTGGAACTACCGTGCGGATTCTGATTGCCGAGGACGACGCTCTTCTGCGAGAGGGGCTGGCCCTGCTGCTCCGTGGAGAGGGCTTCGAGGTGTCTGCCGTCTCCGACGCCGCACAGTTCCTCACGGTGTTCGAGGAGACAACCCCCGACGCCGCGGTGCTCGACGTCCGGATGCCTCCTACTTTCACCAACGAGGGACTTCGAGCGGCGATCGAGGTGCGCAAGCTTCGCCCGGGCTTTCCCGTCCTGGTCCTTTCCGCTTACGTCGAGGATCGCTACGCCGGTGAATTGTTGGCAGGAGGCGCCGGCGGGGTCGGGTACCTGCTCAAGGAACGAGTCGGGAAGGTAGCCGAGTTCGTCGACGCATTGAACCGGGTCGTCGACGGTGGAACGGTGATGGATCCCGAGGTCGTATCCCAACTGATGAGCCGTCGACGCGCCGACGATCCGATCAGATCGCTGACGCCACGCGAGTCCGAGGTTCTCGGACTGATGGCGGAGGGGCTGGGAAATCAGGAAATCGCCAGGAAACTGGTCGTCAGCGACACTGCTGTGAGCAAGCACATAGGAAATATCTTCGCAAAACTCGGCCTGTCGGCTTCCGAAAGCGGGCATCGTCGTGTTTTGGCAGTTCTAGCTCATTTACGCGCCTGATCGTGGATCTGGACTACATACCTGACCGAAGCGTAATGTGAGCCAGCCTCATGTTGTTGCCGTGATCGAACGGTGACCTGAGAGGCAGGGGCTTATGTCCTGTACGTAACGTGTGATGTCGAATGCGCGTCATCACCAGAAACCAACGAGGAGATCGATCAATGGGTAAGCCGATTGCCAGTGTGGCCGGAGGTCGGCAGTCCGTCCTTCTCGGGCTCGGCGTTCACCGCCCGGAGCGAGTCGTGACCAACGACGAGATCTGCGAGCTGATCGATTCCACCGACGAGTGGATCCAGACGCGATCGGGTATCAAGTCGCGCCGGTTCTCCGGCGAAGGTGAAGGCATCCTCGCGATGTCGATCAGCGCTGCCCGTAAAGCACTGGACGTCAGCGGCATTGCACCCGAGCAGATCGGTGCCGTGATCATCGCGACGTCGACGTGGGACCTGCAGACTCCCCAGGCTGCGTCCATCGTCGCCCACGAACTCGGCATCAAGGGTCCGGCTGCTTTCGACGTCGCGGCAGGCTGCGCCGGTTTCTGTACCGCTCTTGCAGTGGCCAGCGACCTCGTTCGCGGTGGCACGGTTGATCACGTACTCGTCGTCGGCGTCGAGTTGATGAGCGAGGCCACCGAGCCCACCGATCGCAGCGTTCGCTTCATCTTCGGTGACGGCGCAGGCGCAGTTGTCGTCGGCCCGAGCGATACCGTCGGAATCGGCCCGGTCGAGTGGGGTTCGGACGGCAGCCAGTCCGACGCCATCGTTCAGGAGCCGAGCTGGCTCGACTACACCAAGAACCCGACCGGACCTCGTCCGTGGATCAAGATGGCCGGTACCGCGGTGTTCCGCTGGGCTGCCTTCGAGATGGGCAAGGTCGCCACTCGCACCCTGGAGAAGTCGGGGCTGGGTATCGAGGACATCGACGCTTTTGTGCCGCACCAGGCAAACCAGCGCATCAACGAGGTCATCGCTCGCAGCATGAAGCTGCCCGAGGGCTTCCCCGTCTCCAACGACATCGCCGAGACGGGCAACACGTCCGCGGCCTCGATCCCGCTCGCCATGGAGCAGATGCTGCGCGACGGCCAGTGCAAGCCGGGCGACAAGGCATTGCTTCTCGCCTTCGGTGCGGGTCTGTCCTTCGCCGGTCAGGTTGTCGTCATGCCGCCGTTGGCTGGAGCGGAATCCGCCTGATTGTTCCTTACGGAAGGGCGCCTCGAACCCACGGTTCGGGGCGCCCTTCCGTTTCCGTCCGGATCGTCGAACGTCTGCGATGTGGCACTCTGGCGAGATGGTCGAGAACGTGGGGGAGTCCGAACGGGAGTCCGAACGTAATGGTGTGACGGGCGGCAGCTTGGCGAAGATGGGCGGGCAAGTGGCGCTCGCCAGCACGGTCAGTCGGATCACCGGCTTCGTCCGCACCCTTGCCCTTGCCGCGGTCCTGGGCATCGCCCTGGTCAGTGATGCGTACAACGCGGCCAACAGCTTCCCGAACATGGTCTATCAGCTCCTCCTCGGCGGGATTCTCGCCAGCGTCCTGCTTCCGTATCTGACGCGGCAACGGAGCCGTGGGCGGACGCTCGAACGAGAGCAGATGCAGCGCGTTCTCACCGTCGGAGCGCTGGCTCTTGCGCTCGTGACGGTAGTGGCCGTGGTGTGCGCGCCGCCTCTGGTCTCGGCCGTGATCGATGATCCGGCTCAACGAGAGCTGACGACGCTCTTCGCGTACTTGCTCCTTCCGGAGATCTTCTTCTACGGCGTCACGGCGATGATGACGGCTGTGCTCAGCGTTCGATCGGTATTCGGCGCGCCGGCCTGGGCACCGGTGATCAACAACGTCGTCCTTCTGGTGACGGTCGCGGTCTTCCTGTGTATCCCGGGACCGGTGGCTCTGACTCCCGAGTCGATGACCACCGCGCAGGTTCTGGTGATCGGTATCGGCACTCTGCTCGGGATCGTGGCGCAAACCGCCGTCGTTGCTCGAGCGCTGCACCGCAACGGGTTTCGGTGGTGCCTTCGCGTGCGCGTCGTACCGCACACCTGGCGACCGGTGCGCGTCGGGGCGCCGTTGCTCGGCTGGGTACTTGTGTACGTCGTTGCCGGCCAGATCGGTGTGTGGGTGACGATGAAGGTCACTCTCTCCCGTCACGTCTACTCGATGTACACGCACGCGGATCTGCTGTTTCAAGTGGCGTACGGCATTCTCGGTGTGTCGTTGTTGACGGTGCTGATGCCGCGGATCGCCAGGTCGGTTGCTGCGGGTGACGACGTCGGCGTCGTATCCGATCTCGGCCGGGGAGCCCGGTATTCTGTGGTGGCGCTGATCCCGGTGACTGTGGCGCTCATGGTGTTCGGTCCCTCGTTGACCACCTTGATCTTCTTCGGCCGGGTCGACGGCAGCAGTGCCCGGTTGATCGGGACGGCCGTTGCGGTCAGTGCATTCGGGCTGGTGCCCTTTGCGATGGTCATGCTTCAGCTGCGAGTGTTCTACGCCGACAACAACACCCGAACTCCCGCGGTGATCGCCCTGGTGATGGTGGTCGCCAAGACTGCGCTCGTCCTTCTTGCGTCACTGTCGGCTAGTGACGAAAGGCTGGTCCTGGCCGTCTGTGCCGCCGGCTCGTTCTCCTACGTGTGTGGAGCGGTACTCGGCCACATCCTTCTTCGAAAGCGATACGGGCTGTTGGGATTCCGTCGCGTGCAGGCCACCGTCGGAAGGATTTCGGCGGCGGCAATTCTGGCAGGTGGTTGTGCGTTCGCTTTGGTGGTGGCGGTTCAGAACCGAGTTCCCGAGCCCAGGCTTGCTGCTGTTATTTCATTGTCGGCGGGTGCGGCCGTCGGTGCCGTCGTCCTGTTGGGCGCATGCAAGGTCGTCGGTGTTCCCGAGATTCGCCGGGCGCGAGCCCTACTGCTGTCCTGAGGACAAGAGCGGTACCAGCAGTTCGTCCGGAGTGAGGGCGCCGTGCTGTCCACGGAGGCCGGACAGTCCCGATTCGACAGATCGACGTACGACGGCCACGTCCCCGGACGCAATGGCGATGACATCACCGATCCGGCCGTGATACTCGGAATGCACTGCAGGCCCGAACAATCCTGCGACTATGCCCTCGGACCTCGTCCCGATCCACATGCGGTCACCCAGTTCGGCGCGCCAGCGGTCGGCAACATCTTGTGCAGCGCCTTCTCGGGTGTGGATGTGACGACATCTAGGTTCACCGGCAAGAGCGAGTACATCTTTGGACAGAATCGGAGTGTTGTCGAAGTCGATCTTGTTCTCGTCCGACACGTCGACCATTCCGTGGTCTGCCGTCACCAGCAATCTCACGTCCGGACCGAGAGCCGCGGCGAGTTGCTCGACCAGTCGATCGACCAGCATCAGTTGGAAAATCCACGGCTCGGACTCGGGTCCGTAGACGTGGCCGAGTGCATCGATCTCGCTGACGTAGCAGTACGTGAACGTGCGGTCGGCAGATTTCGACGCCGCCACGGTGCGAGCGAGGAGGTCTCCGTATGCCTGGATTCCGGCGAACTGGGCACCGCGCATCCCGGCACGGGTGAGGCCGCTGCCGTCGAACTTCGACGGTACGACGGTTGTAACGGTGATGCCGGCTGCGGCGGCGCGATCGAACGTCGTGGCCTGCGGCTGCAGGGTTTCCGGGACGATGGAGTCGGTCTGAGATTCCTTCTTGCCCGCGCTGTGCCAACCCAGCCAGTTGAACACCGAATCGGCTTCTTCGACGTAGGACTGGTAGCCGGTGATGCCGTGCGCTCCCGAAGGCAGACCGGTCCCCAGTGAGACGATGCTGGTGGCCGTCGTCGTGGGGAAGCCTGCCCGGATGGGCGTTCCGATCAGTGAATTCAGGAATGGTGCGTGTTCGGCGTTGCGGGCGAGCAAGTTCGCGCCCATCCCGTCTACCAGCAGAATTACGGTCTTCTTGCTGGGCTGTAGATCGAGACGGTTCGCTTCGCCGCTCACTCCGAGAGAAGCGAGTACCGACGGCGCAAGCGTCGACAGAGTCGGCTGCGAGTACACATCGAGGAGAGGGGCGGGGGCGGGCATCCCATGAGATTAGGCGTTGGACGCAGAAAACTGCATACCTTCTGGGCGAGTGTTCAAATCTGTGCGGTCAAATCCGGACTTTCCAGATGATCAGCGCGCAGAGACCGCGGACCGGTGCGGCCTCCGCGCGGAGATTCATTCCATGATCGTGGAGATCTGGAACTTGGCACCTAGTGGATCGGCCACCGACGCGAGACGACCGAAGGGCGTGTCCTCGGGATCGCGCAAGACGCTGCCGCCGAATTCGACGACCTTGGCGACGGCCGCATCGGTGTCGTCCGCCCCGAAGTACACCTGCCAGAACGACGGCGCCTCTGCCGGGAGGAACGAGCTGGCATCCATCAAACCGGCGACGACGGTGTCACCCTGCTTGGCCTGTGAGTACCGGAACTCGTCGCTGTCACCGATCGACTCGTAAGTCCAGCCGAACACGTCGGTGTAGAACGGCAGGACCGCGGCGTAGTTCTTGGACAAGGTCTCGTGCCAGACCGGCGCTCCGGCCTCGCCGACCAAACCGAAGCCGTGATGCTGATCTGCCTGCCAGATGCCGACGACGGCACCGGCCGGATCGCCCACGATCGCCATGCTGCCCTGAGGACCGACCTGCATCGACGGCATCATGATCGTTCCGCCCGCGGCTTGGGCCTTGGACGCCGACGCTGCCGCATCAGTCGAGGAGATGTAGGTGGTCCACACGTTGCCGTAGGGGTTTCCCTCCTGCTGGGGTCCGAGCCCGGCGATGGGCTGCCCGTCTTTGCTGAAGATCGCGTAGCCGCCGTACTGCGGGTCGTCGTTTGTGTCAGCCTGCCAGCCGAACACGTTGGTGTAGAAGGATTTGGCAACCTCGGTGTCGGAGCTGGTGAGGTCGATCCAACAGGGTGTTCCGTCGAGCGCTGTGCGTGCGGGCATCTGAAAACTCTCCTTAACCGAAACGGATACACAAGCAGGGGACGCGGAAATGCTTGGCCGAGGAAGGCCTGAATCTCACGCTACGCGCGTACCCCGACACATTCCCAGGGTTCGAGAGCTTTGGGGTATGTGTCCGTTTCGCGTTCCCCGGTGGGCCGGACCTGCCAACGTAGACGACCGCCGAATCGTTCTTGATACTCCGAAGTTGATGGGGCACTTGCTCGATCGGCAAGGGCGTTCCACCGGGGAGTGTTGGTACGTGTCAGCTCCTGATCAGCCCCGTGCGATCGAGCCACGCGAGCGCATGACGGGTGAACTCGTCCGGAATCTCCAATTGTGGGGTGTGGCCGGTGTCGCCGAGAATGATGGTGGTCCAGTGTGGATGTGCAGCAGCGGCTGCCCGTGCGGCCTCGACTGGGACAAGCCGATCGCGATCGCCGTGCATCAGGAGCGTCGGAGTCGTGATCTCTCGCAATGTCTTTCGATAGGAGGCAGGACGGGCGAGGGTCATCAGCAGTGACCGTGCTGCCTGAAGGAATTCGGCATCCTGGGTAGGTTCGTTGCGGCGAATCGCCGTCAAGGCAGCGCCCGCGTCGAGGACCGCGGGGTCGGCTCGCGTCGGATCGGCAAAACACAATCTGGTCATCTGAGCGGCCAACTGCCGGTCTGACATCTTTCGGCGTCCGAAGCCGAGAACCTGCTCACCGACGTACGGCATCGAGTAGAGCGCGAATTGGGCGGCGACGGTCAGATCGGGAAGTTGGACGGGCAGGGGGAGCGCCGGATCCACCAGCACCAGGCCGGCGACTGATTCGGGACTGGCATGGGTCGACATTGCCGAGACCATTCCGCCCATGGAATTGCCGAACAGGACGGCGGGCTCACCCACCACTGTGTCGAGAAAGCGATTCAGAAGTACTGCGTTGGCGTCGACGCCGGTGTGTCGCCCACGGGCAGAGGTGAGTCCGAATCCGGCGAGGTCAAGTGCGTACACGCGCGTGCGCGCCGCCAGCGCCGGTGCCACCCGCACCCAGTTCAGGTGCGAGCCGCCCAGACCGTGAACGAGCACGATGGGCGGCGCTCCGCTGGGACCGCCGAAGTCGATCCAGTGAACGTCACCGCCGAGATCGGTGATGTTGCTCGTCCCGCCCCACGGGTGTGTGAGGGTGCTTCCGTCGGTGAGTTGGGCCGAAACAGCGGATTCCATACCTGCCAGGATGCACCGAGGTGTCGTCGTAGTCACGCACGCGTTCCGGTTCGGGATCCGAATATGTGTCATCGATCACGGATTCTCAAGAAGCTCAGGAAACGGGCAAAACGGAATTTGACTGGTGTTCAGCACTTTTCGAGGCTGTCGCCGCTTTCCGACGGCCGTGGCGCGCGTCCGGCGGAGGTCGGTTCGGGCATACTGAAAACCATGTGGTGGATGGTCGGGCTCATAGTGCTGGCCGCGCTGGTTTTGGCATCCGTTCTGGTCGGTTTCGTTTTCCGCCGCCCGATCGCCGAAGCCAAGTCGGCGGTGCTTGCCTTCGACGACGCCAGCTCTCAGCCCCAGCGCGACTGACCACCGTCGAGCGGAATTGTTGCTCCAGTCAGATACGCGGCATCCGGGCCGACCAGGAAAGCCACCGCGGTGCCGATGTCCGTCTCGCAGTCTCCGATCCTGCGGAGCGGAATACCGGCAACAAAAGCGGCAGCCTCTTCCGGGCGTGCATCTGCCCAACGCTGCAGCCCCGGCGACGACGCGTGGGGAGCAACCGCGTTGACCCGGATCCCGTCGACGCCCCATTCGCATGCTGCCGCGCGACTGAGTGCTCGGACGGATTCCTTCACGGCCGCGTAGCCGCCGTAGCCGGCAGCGTCCCAGCGGACGGCCACGGAGCTGACCATGTTGATGATTGCCCCGCCGCCGCGCTCCTTCATGAACGGGTAACAGGCTTGCATGGTTCGCAGAGTCGCGACGGGGCCGGACGTCAATCCGTCGGCAAGGCGCTCCGGAGTGAGGTCGAGGACGTTGCCGAGCGGGTTGAGGCTGGCGTTGTTGATCAGAATGTCGACGCCGCCGAACAGTTTCACCGTTCGCGCCACGGCTCCGGTGATGGAATCTGCGTCGGCGATATCCATGAGCACCGGTTCGGCACGGCCTCCGCGTTCGGCGATCTCGTTACATGTGACGACGAGTTTCGACTCAGTGCGGCCCGCGACCGCGACGGAAGCGCCCTCCTTGGCGAGCGCAAACGCAACTCCCTGGCCGACGCCTTGCCCTGCGCCAGTGATCAGGGCCACTTTTCCATCCAACTTGCCCACTGCTGTTCTCCTGCTCGTCATTCAACGGTTCCCGAAGCGTTGTCCGAATCGCGCATTGTTACTCGTGGGTTCCCGCTGGATGAGATGTGAGTTACGTCCCACTCAGCGGTGCCGCTTCAATTTTCGGTCGTCTTACGTATATTGTGAGCGCCGTTACATACCGGGCGCGCGGACCGCGTACACATTCCATGATGAGGAGCTAGACATGGCATACACCAGCAGCATTGCAGCCAACGCAACCACCGGACCGCTCACGGACCTGGCCAAGGTTCTCGGCCCGATCGCCGGCATCGTTAGCGGCATCGCAGCCGTCGCCACGATTGCTGCACTCTTCGGTGGCAACAGCGCTTCCTGATCTGCTTCTGCAGTCAGATTTCCTCCGGCTCGCATTCTGAAGGTATTGCCTTCGTGGATGCGGGCCGGAGGTTTATCTGCACCTGAATATCTGTGTCTTGCAGGAACATTCAATTCTGTGATACGTCCATTGCTGCCGGAACGTCCACACCTTCTTCGTAGACCTGGGGTCCGAAGTTCGGCAACGGAGTGAAGTCGAGTGCCGCTTCCGAACCGCGGTAGTGGCGGAAGTAGTAGAGCGATCTGTCCGGCCGCACCAGGCTGTCCGGTTCGCTTGTCTTCCATCCCCAGTGGACGTCTGCTCGCAAAATCTCCGACAGCTCCAGTATGTTCTTGCAACCATGGCTCTGTAGCCCAAGGCATTTCAATTCCTCGACGTCTCGCAATTGCCCGTCGCGCGTCCACCTGGATTCGTAGACCAGAGCATCGAGAACGACGCGGTGCGAACCCGCTTGAGTAACGCCGGCAAGTAGAACCTCCCAGTCCAATCCTGGTGCGTGTTGGAGGTATTCGTCGGCGTCGATGAATGCTGCCCATGCGACGGTGTCGCGGTACCGGCTCACGTAATCGACGTACGCCTCTACCTGTCCGTGCACGATCCGACCGTCCGCGTCGCGCGGTTGCCAGTCGACGATCGTCACCGGAAGGTCGTGCAGTTCTTTGCGGAATGCGACCTGAACTTCACTGTCCGACATCGATCGGGTGAAGGCACCGTAAGAGTTGCCTCTCTTGTCCTCGCTGCGGCCGTGCCAACGGTTGAGGCTGAATGCGCTTGTCTTGCGGGTGGACCCGACGGAACCGGTGTTGTCGTAGAGAACAACCTCCCAGCCTTGCTCGATGTGGTGCAGGCACCAGTCTCTGATGAAGGGGAGATGTTCGCGGGGGAGCAGGACCGCAACCACGGCGCGGCGCCCGGCGTCAGCGCTGTTCGGATGATTCTTCGGATCCGTGATCACCCGACACACGATAGTGCTCTGCGTGGATGCGAGTTACTCAATGCTGCTCGTGGGAACGGTTGATCGTAGAACGTTGACACATTCGGCAATTTGTCTCATAGTCGAGTCATGACAACCTCTGTGTCACATTCGCCACGGTTTGTACCTTCCACCGGGGAGTCCTGGCGTTCGCCCTGGGCCATGTACGACGCATTGCGCGAGAACGACCCGGTGCACAACGTTGTGCCGGAAGCTGCGCCGCAGGACGACTACTGGGTGCTCACCCGTCACGAAGACGTCTACAACGCCGCTCGCGACTACGAGACGTATTCGTCGGCAAAGGGATTGACCACTGTCTACGGTGAACTCGAACAGATCGGGATGCAGGACAATCCGCCGTTCGTGATGCAGGATCCGCCATTGCAGTCGGAGTTCCGGCGCATGGTGTCGAAGGGTTTCACTCCGCGTCAGGTATCGGCGGTCGAGCCGATGGTTCGCGCATTTGTCGTCGAACGTATCGAGGCGCTGAAAGCGCGTGGCAGCGGCGATATCGTCGTCGAGCTCTTCAAACCGTTGCCGTCTATGGTTGTCGCACACTATCTGGGTGTGCCGGAATCGGACCGTGACCGGTTCGACGGCTGGACCGAAGCCATTGTCGCTGCCAATTCGGCAGGTGGTGTGGCCGCGGCAGCGACGACGGCGCAGGCCGCCACCGGTGAGTTGATGATGTACTTCGCTTCGCTGATCGAACGCCGCAAGGTCGAACCGGGTGACGACACGATTTCGCACCTACTCGCCGCTGGACTCGGTGAAGACGGCGACATGTCCGGCCTGCTGTCGATTCTGGGCTTCGCCTTCACCATGGTGGCCGGGGGAAACGACACCACGACAGGAATGCTGGGTGGTTCGGTGGCGATGCTGACCGAACGCCTCGACCAGCGTCAGATCCTGCTGGACGATCCCGCATTGATCACCGACGCGGTCGACGAGTTGCTTCGACTCACCTCGCCGGTCCAAGGACTGGCACGCACCACGACGCGAGATGTGGCCTTGGGTGGCAAAGTGATTCCGGCAGGACGTAAGGTTCTGCTGATGTACGGTGCGGCCAATCGTGATCCCGAGAAGTACGGACCCGACGCGGCGGAGTTGGACGTCTTGCGTCGACCGCAGAAGATCCTCACCTTCAGCCATGGCGCCCACCATTGTCTGGGCGCGTCGGCAGCTCGAATGCAGGCGCGAGTTGCTTTGGAAGAGTTGCTTTCCCGGATTCCCGACTTCCATGTCGACATCGACGCGATGCAATACGCGCCGGGCAACTACGTGCGCCGTCCGCTCTCGGCTCCGATGTCGGTGACTCGGCCATGAGCAACGACTGGCTCGGCGAGGGGCGCGCCTTGGCGGCAGCCGAGAAGATCCTCGACAGTGCGGCACAATTGTTCGTCGAGAAAGGCGTCAACGCGGTCGGTATGGCGGAGATAGCCTCTGCTGCAGGATGTTCCCGAGCCACCTTGTATCGGTACTTCGAGAATCGGCAGGCTCTTCACATTGCGTTCGTTCACCGCGAAGCTCGCAGGCTGGGAACTGCGATCGCGGAATCGGTAGCGACCATCGACGATCCGAGTGAGCGTCTGGAGACGGCCATACTCACCGCAGTCTCCGCGGTGCGTAGCACTCCGACGTTGGCTGCATGGTTCGCCCCGGGCGATGCGAGTCTTGCCGGTGAACTCGCCAATTCGTCCGACGTCATCAACGGACTTGGTGTCGCGATGCTCGGTGAACTCGGAGCAGGCACAGCGTCGCGGGCACGCTGGATCGTGCGGGTGATCCTCTCGCTGCTCATGGTGCCGGGGGCGGACGAGAACGACGAGCGGACGTTGGTGCGTGAGTTCGTCGTTGCGCTGTTGATTGCTGGACGGGCCACCTGATCATCCCTTCCGGGTGATGCGCGAGGGCTGCGTGGGAATCGAGGATGAACCGATATCCCGACACAGGTCACCGCGAGTTCCCGAGGAGCGTAAGAGAAGATGACTACACCGTCCGAACTCGACCCCAAGCCCGCCACCGAAGCGACTCGCCTGGCAAATGCCCAGGTTCTCCGTGACCTTCCTTTCGACGACACCTTCGACTTCGAACTGATTTCTCGAGGTCTCGTGGCACCGCTCATCGATGGCGGACTGGTCAAAGGTGACAAAGGGCAGTTCATCTTCTCGTACGACGCCTACGGGTTCGCCGACGGCGATGCACCGGATACCGTCAACCCGAGTCTGTGGCGCCAAGCCACTTTGATGGGAAAGGGCGGTGGACTGTTCAAGCTGGCTGATCGTCTGTACCAGGTGATCGGCCAGGACTTGTCCAACACGACGATCATCGAGGGCGACACCGGGTTGATCATCGGTGACACTCTGATGTCCGCGGAAACAGCCGCTCTCGCGCTGGAGTTGTACTACCAGCACCGCCCGAAGGTTCCGGTCAAGGCAATCATCTTCACGCACTCCCACGGCGATCACTTCGGCGGTGTCAAAGGATTTGTCACCGACGAAGAGATCGAGTCCGGTGCCGTAAAGGTCTACGCACCAGACAGTTTCACCGAGGAAGCGATTTCCGAGAACGTACTTGCCGGCACGGCGATGACACGTCGCGGAATGTACATGTACGGATCGTTCCTGCGTCCGGGGCCACAAGGGCAGGTATCCGGTGGTCTCGGCCTGTCCACTTCGCACGGCACTTCGACGTTTGCCGTGCCTACCGACGTCATCACCGAACCGGTGCACGAAGAGGTCATCGACGGTGTGCGCGTGACGTTCATGCTCGCGCCGGGAACCGAAGCGCCATCCGAAATGCTCTTCTATTTACCAGATTTCAAGGCGCTCGGGTCAGCCGAGGACGTCACGCACACGATGCACAATCTATACACGTTGCGCGGCGCCAAGACTCGCGACGCCAAAGCGTGGTCGCACTACGTGCGTCTGGCAATGGAACTGTTCCCCGACGTCGAAATCATCTTTGCGCAGCATCATTGGCCCACGTGGGGCAACGACAAGATATTGAAGCTGATGTCGGATCAGGCAGATCTGTACAAGTATCTGCACGATCAGACGTTGCGCCTTGCCAACAAGGGACTGACACCGGTAGAGATTGCCGACCAGATCGAGGTACCCGACGCGATCGGAAAGCAGTGGTACAACCGTGGGTACTACGGCTCGCTCAGTCACAACGTCAAAGCGATCTACACCTTCTATCTCGGTTGGTTCGACGGCGTTCCCGCTCATCTCAATCCCCATCCGCCGGTGGAGAACGGCAAGCGCTACGTCGAAGCCGTCGGCGGGCCGGACGCACTTTTGACCAAGGGCAAGCAGGCGTTCGACGACGGCGACTACCGCTGGGCCGCGGAGCTGGTGAACCATCTGGTGTTCGCCGATCCGAGTAATCAGAAAGCGCGAGAGTTGTTGGCGGACACGTACGAACAACTCGGCTACCAAGCCGAGAACGGTACGTGGCGCAACTTCTACCTGGTCGGAGCGATGGAATTGCGGCATCCGCTGGCGCCGATGCCGTCCAACAACCCCACTGGCCCGGCCGTGGTCGCAGTGATGCCGCTCGAACAGATGCTGGATTTCTGGGCAGTTCGCCTCGATGGCCCGAAGGCCGCCGACGTCGACCTGTCGTTGCGATTCGTGTTGTCGGACACCGCGGACAACGTCCTGGTCACAGTGCGCAACGGCGTGCTGAACTACGACATGGACAAGGCAGATGCTTCGGCCGCCCTGACTCTGACCTTGACCCGTGCCGTGTTCAACGAGGTGTATCTGGGAACGACCTCGCTCACCGAATCCATCAAGGCCGGAACGGCAAAAGCTGTGGGAGATCAGTCCGAACTGGAGACGTTCATCTCGCTGCTGGAGGACTTCGATCTGTGGTTCGATATCGTCACGCCGTGACTGGTCGACTCCATGATGTGGCCCGGGCGGGGGATCATTCGAAACGAGAAGGATCTCCCGCGCCGACCCGCACGATTTCGGGAACACCGGACGAATAGTCGACGACTGTGGTGGGTTCGGTTCCGCAGTCACCCGAGTCGATGACGGCGTCGAGTTGGTGGTCGAGTTCTTCCTTGATCTGCCAGCCGTCCGTCATCGGTTCCTCGGCGCCGGGCAGGAGAAGGGTGCTGGAGAGGATGGGTTCACCCAACTCTTGCAAGAGTGCCCGCACTACCGGGTGGCTGGGGATACGCACTCCGACGGTCTTCTTCTTGGCGTGTGCCAGCCTACGCGGAACTTCCTTCGTGGCGGGAAGGATGAACGTGTACTGCCCAGGCGTAGCCGCTTTCACCGCGCGGAACGCCGAGTTGGTGACGTGGACGAAGTGCCCGAGCTGCGCGAAATCGGCACAGACCAGCGTGAAGTGATGGTCCGAACGCAGATGACGGATCTCGCGGATCCGATCGGTGCCCGAGTGATTGTCCATTCGGGCGCCCAGGGCGTAGCAGGAGTCGGTGGGGTAGGCGATGACCGCGTCGTTGCGCAGCATTTCGACGATCTGGCTGATCGCGCGCGGCTGCGGGTTTTCCGGGTGAACGTCGAAGTATCGGGCCATCAACTCAGCTTAGTTCAGCTTGCAGATCACGAATGCCGTTCACCGTTGAGACTGTGGTCGGCGAGCAAACCCGTCAGCTCTTCGGCGTAGGCGAGTTGCTTACGTAAGTGTGTGCAGCTTTCTTCCGCCCGGGTGTGGCAGTCGGTGACGAATTCGGTTGCAGCGGTGCGCGTTGGCGCGTCCGAAGCTTCGTCGCCGAGCACTGCCAGAGAATCGAGAAGTTGTTTCATTTCTTCGAGACTGAATCCGAGTGGCTTCATTCGTCGGATTACCAGTAGCCGTTGGACATCGGCCTCGGTATAGAGGCGGAATCCTCCGGCGCTCCGCTCGGACGGAGTAACCAGACCGACCTCGTCGTAATGACGAATCGTCTTGATCGACAGTTCGGTGCGTTCGGCAACCTGTCCGATCTGCATGTTCGGCCCTTGGCCCGCATGTTCCGGCTCAGACATCACTCCCACTTTCCTCGCGCTGGGCTTCCATACTCTCAGTGACCGTCACCCAGGCGACCGGACAGGCGCAGGTGGCGCTCGGCCGATGCGTCGTCGAGCCCCACGATCTCGACATTCTTGCCTCTGGCCGCGTACTTGGTGGTGATGGCGTCCAGTGTCGCGACGGTCGACGCGTCCCAGACATGAGACTCGGACAGATCGATGACAATGTTCTTCGGGTCGCCGGCGTAGTCGAATTGGTAGATCAGATCGTTGCTGGATGCGAAGAACAGTTCGCCTCGAACCGCATAGACACGGGTGTCCTCGTCCGGATGCGCGACGTCGATCACTTCGGTGAGATGCGCGACGCGGCGGGCGAAGATGACCATCGCGGTGATCACTCCGATGATCACGCCGTAGGCAAGATTGTGGGTGGCGACGGTGACTACCACGGTGACCAACATGACCACTGTCTCGCCGATCGGCATGCGGCGCAGGGTCTTCGGATTGATGCTGTGCCAATCGAAAGTGCCGACCGAGACCATGATCATGACGGCCACCAATGCGGCCATGGGAATCAACGCCACCACATCGCCGAGGCCGACGACGAGTATCAGCAAGAACACGCCCGCCAGGAAAGTCGAGATTCGAGTGCGAGCGCCGGAGACCTTGACGTTGATCATGGTCTGGCCGATCATCGCGCACCCTCCCATGCCCCCGAAGAAGCCGGTGACGATGTTCGCGACGCCTTGGCCCCACCCTTCTCGGGTCTTGTTCGAGTGAGTATCCGTGACGTCGTCGACGAGCTTGGCCGTCATCAACGATTCGAGGAGTCCGACGAGCGCCATGGCCAATGCGTACGGCGCAATGATCGACAGTGTGTGCATGTCCAGGGGGACGTCGGGGAACAGTAGCGTCGGTAGGCTCGACGGAAGCTCGCCCTCGTCGCCGACGTTGGGGACATCGAACGCGAAAACGACTGTGGCGGTTGTCAGTAGCACGATTGCCACCAGTGGAGCCGGGACGGAGTTCGTCAGTTTCGGCAGGAATACGAGTATCAGAAGTGCGACTGCAAGGAGTGGGTAGACGAGCCACGGAACATCGATCAGGTGGGGGAGTTGGGCGATGAAGATCAAGATGGCGAGTGCGTTGACGAATCCCACCATGACGCTGCGCGGAATGAAGCGCATCAACTTTGCGACGCCCAGGAGGCCCAGCACGATCTGGAGAAGGCCGGCCAGAAGGACTGTCGCAATCAGGTAGTCGATTCCGTACTCGCGCGTCAGTGGAGCGACGACCAGTGCGACGGCGCCGGTAGCTGCGGAGATCATTGCGGGTCGTCCGCCGACGACGGCGATGGTCACTGCCATCGTGAACGACGCGAACAGTCCTACCCGCGGATCGACGCCGGCGATGATCGAGAACGAGATCGCCTCGGGAATCAGTGCCAACGCCACGACCAGTCCGGCCAAAACCTCCGTTTTGAGACGGTGAGGTGACCGGAGCGCGGCCCGAACCGAATTGTCGTTGGTGGATGAAGCGATGGTTACTGCCATGAGATTCCGTCCTGACGAGGTTCTCATACTCTACCCTCCTGTAAGGGTAGAGTATGACCGGAGATCTCTCTATGGTGCGAACTTCTGTCGAATTGTGTTTCCCTGCAGTGAATCTCGAATTGCGAGATTGATCGAGAGAGGAAAGGCCTGCGGCGGCGGTCAGATGTGACGACTAGCAACTCTTACCAAGTATTTACCTACTGTGTGGGTTTTGTTTATTGAAAACGGGTCAACTCGGGCGCTGGCTCCGTTACAGTTCGGCGGCAAACGTCAATCAGGTTGTTCCGAGAGGACATCATGTCAAAACGCCTACTGAATGCTGCGCTCCTTACCGGCCTCCTTGCCGGTGGAACCGCTGTGGCCGTGATTCCGGCAACCGCGGCGCCCGTTGCAGAAACCACGTCGACAACGTTCCAGGTCACGTGCCGCGCAGTTCCGAGTGCGTTCTCCGGTCCTTCGTCAGACGGAAAGCCTGCCACGGTGCGGGTTTCGGCTCCGACGGTAGTCGCGCCAGGTCAGGTCTTCGACATCGACGTGGATCCGGGTAGCGTCCAGATCCCGAACGATGTGAGCGGCGCAAGCGTCAAGAAGATCTCGCGTCTGAAGATTGATCTGCCGATTCCGACCAACGCGGAGTTCGTTTCGGCGACGGTCACCGATCCGGGCAATGTTATTGCCGGGAAACCTGCTTCGGTGATTCGTGTCAACGAAGACGGCACTCCCGCAGCGGACGGTCCGATACTCCGGTTGTCCGGCGCAAACGAAGCGATCGGCAACAGCCCGTCATCGTCGTCGGGTGCGCACGGCGGGCTGGCGATCAATGCTCAGTCCGGAGCCGAGACGGACATCGTCTTTCCGAAGATCAGAATCACCGTAAAGGCCGGGCCTTCCGGCGCAGTCGAAACCAATGTCCGGACTTCGGGTGCTGCAGGTACTTTCGGTGGGCCGGAGTCATTTTTGACCTTCCTCCCTCAGGTCAGTCACTGGCTCGCGGGAACCATCTGGGCGCCCACATCCTGCTCGCCGCGCGACGCTGAGACCGGCCCCCTCAATGCCGGTGCCGGCGCCCTGGCATCCACGAAGATCGACGGGGACCTGGGGCCCGTTGATCCTGAGCCAGGCGCGGACATCGTGACTAAGCTCGAAGGACCGGCTACCGCCGCGACCGGTACCAAGGTGTCTTTTGCTTCTCACGTCGATCCGGAAAACGCAACGGGAACAGTACAGTTCATGGTCGACGGCAAACCCGTCGGTGACCCGCGGCCGGTGGTTCGCGGTATTGCGCGCCTGGATCTCACCTTCGGTAAGGCGGGTACCAAGTCCGTGACTGCAGTATTCACCGCTACCGGAGACGAGGCGAAGTACACGTCGGCGGCACACGTACTCACGGTGACCGGTGACACCACAGGTCCGGTCGATCCCAACCCGACCGATCCGGGCACTCCGGGCGGTCTCGGCAGCCTCGAGTCCGTTCTGCCGCAGCTGCCGACGGGTTCGCTCGGTGGCAAGTGATCACGGTCCTACCTCACTGAACTTTCAATGGCCGAGTTCTTCTGAAAGGCAACACATGAACCCCCGCACTCTGGCAGTTTGCGCTGTCGTACCAGCACTCGCGGCCGGACTCCTCGCTGTGTCCGCGCCGGTGGCAGCGGCTTCCGATACCGTGACGCGGACAGTTTCCTTCGAACACAAGTGCCGGGTCGACGGCGCCACCGATTGGGATTCGTCGTTCTCCGACAACATGGAGGTAACGGCGCCCACGTCCGTGCGTCCCGGCGAACAGTTCACAGTGAAATTGCATCCAGGCACCATGCGTAGTTCGGATTCGGACACCGGTCGTATCAAGTACGACATCGCACTACCGCAAGGGGCAACCCTGGTTTCGTACTCCCTCGTCGGTGATTCGTCGTCCAACTTGACCGGCGAGACTGCGGTGCTGCTCCGGGTGGGCGCAGACGGAAACGCGAACCCAGCGGGTGAGTACCTGCGAATTACCGGTACCGGCAACAAGACAGTCAACGACGGTCCGAGCGCGAACGACAACAAGCCCAAGGAAGGGCTGCAAGTCAAGGCCAACACGGACTTTCGTTTACCGGCAGTCGAATTGAAACTCGAAGCTCGGTCCGACGAGGGAAACGCGACGACGCACCTGCGCGCCGGGGCGACGAGCCCGAGCATCAAGATCAAAGACACGAGCATGAGTTTCGGTGAGTCCCGGTGGGTCAATGCCGCTGGGTATTGTGTTGCTGCGGGCGAGGGACGCAGCGCCCTCTCGACTACCGAGGTCTTCACGACCAACCAGACCGAGACGATGGTCGCTGTCGCACTGGAGGCACTGACGGGCGAAGACGTCAAGATTGCGGCGAGTATCGACCCGAACCCGGGTGAGGGAACGGTCGAGTTCTTCGACGGCGATACGAAGATCGGCAGCGCCACAGTCGATTCCAATGGCCATGCAGAACTGGTCTGGCCGTTCCGCGACCAGGGCGAGCATCGCATCACCGCAAAGTTCTTGGGTACCAAGAAGTTCAGTTCTTCGGAATCTGCGGACAAGACCGTGACCGTCACCGTGCCTGGTGTCATCGTCGTCGAGCCGGTGGATCCGACGGAACCGGAAACTCCTGGTGGAACCGGAAGCCTCGGGGACATCTTCTCGAAGCTGCCGACGGGCTCACTCGGAGGCTGAGTCACCCAAACGGCAGGGGAGCGTCGACGTTTCGGCTCGAATGCGGGTGTGTGATCGAATACTGGAATGACAGGTTCGAATCATGCCGAGAGCCGCAACGCCGGCGTTCCCAGTTTTTCTCAATGGGAGTCTCCGTCACGGAAATCGGGCCAGAACCACAAAAAGGTAGCTCACCAAAACTCGTGCCCTTTTACTACCGTGAGTTGAAGAACTGCGCGAACCGCGGGTTCTTACATCAACAAGCCTTCGAACTCGCCGCTGCGGTTCAGGTATGAACAAGGTAGGGAAAATGCGCAAGGTTAGTTTGCTCGCGTCCGCTGCAGCAGTAGCTGTCGGTGTGGCAATGATCGGGACGTCTGCGGCCTCAGCAGCGCCGGGAACGATTCCCGGTCACGGGCTGTTCGACGTGCCGTGGGAGGTGTTGCCGGGAACCTACACGACGTCTGGGCCCGTATCAGCTGACATGCCGTGCATATACGGCCGAGCGAAAGTCGATGGCGATGGTGAATTGAATGTACTCGAGTTCGAAAGCACCCTCGAACCGGCGACAGTCACGATTCTCTTGACGGATTCTCGCTTCACCACCGCATATTGCTCTGATTGGAAGCGAGTGTCGTCAGTCGGATCGTTGGATCTCGGATCACTTTTCGGGTCATAGACGTCGCCGCTCTGATTCCAGATGGGCCTCTGGCCGTGGCCACGGACCTCTGCTATCTCGGCTAACGCTCGCCTCGCGGATGTGCTCGTTCGTCTCGAGTTTCCGACCACTCGTCGCATGAGTCCATGACCAGGGACTTTAGCCCTCGGTAATTACCTACCAATCGGTATATTCTGCGAAGGTACGGACTTCGTGAACCGATGTGAGTTGGCTCCGGGGGACGTGCCGGCCTCGCAGGACCGCCCGCAAAGTCAGCCCGGTGAGGCCACCGGAGTTCGCGCATTTCGACAGATTGCCGCTGGGTCCGTCCGCTACGAGGGGAGCGGACGGACCTGACAGCACGAGAGAGTGCCATGCCTGAACGTGGTCAAAGCAGAGTGGACGCGGGGATCATTGCCGTCGTCGCAGTCATCACCGGTGTGTTCGTCGCACTGACCGGTCACGGTCTGGTTGCAGCGCTCGCCACCGTAGTGGGCCTCGCGCTCGGAATGGCGATTGTGCGGTATCTGATCAAGGGCCGCTGATCACCGCAAGAGTTCAGCAGGTCGCGAGAATGTCTGCGATGGTGTCGTGTTCGGCTTGGGTGACCCACAAACCGTATGCCGCTTTGACTTCCACTTGAGCAGTCACGTACTGGCAGCGGTAGGCCTTGTTGGGTGGCAGCCAGGTCGCCGCGTCGGAATCCGACTTCTTCTGGTTCGTGGGCCCGTCGACAGCGCGCAGGTTTCGAGGGTCGTTGGCCAGATTGGTTCGCGTCTGTGTATCGAGCTGTTGTGCGCCCTTCTGCCAGGCGTCCGAGAGTGCGACTACATGATCGATCTGGACTGCAGAAGACGTGTCCTGGCCGCGGGTGAACGCGATGGTCTTGTTCGTGTACGGGTCACGGAGCGTACCGGTTTGGACCGAGCAGCTTTTGGAGCCGTCCTTGAATGTCAGGTCGGTGAGGTCACGCCGCAGGATGTCGTTGCGAGTATCGCAGCCGTTGTGGCCGAATTCGACGGTGACGTCGTCGGTCCAGGCGGTACCGAACAGCGCGCGGTCGTATCCGGTCTTGGGTGCGCGTCCCTTGACGGGGATCTGTGCCAGCAGTTCAATTGCGGCGGACGAAGGAGCCGAGGCTTCGGTCACGACCGTCGTGGTGACACCGGATCCGATTCCCGAACCGAGAGAAGATGTTTCGGGCGCGTCGGCGTTGGAATTGGCGCAACCTCCCAGCACGATCACGGCAGCAATGCCGATGGTGACGCCGGTGATGCCGCGCCTGTGATGTGCCGTGCGTGCCATGTGTGAGAGTCCATTTCTGCGAGAGATGAACTACAAGTATGTCATTCACGACAATTCGGGCCTAACCGGCACTGTCTGTCAGTCTGGTCGAAGGAACCATCGAGTCACCGGGACCGAGACGAGGACCCGCGGACCGTCACGAGTTTCGTCTGCGGCATCCCAGCCGTCGTACTTCTCGCCGAAAAGTCTCAGGAGGTCGACGAATTCGCCGACATCGTGATGAATTGTCGCGAGGCCCTGTGCGACCCACGGGTCGCCAGCGGATCCGTCGACTGCCAACGAGACCCGAGGATCGTCCAGCAGGTTCCGAACCTTACGATTCTGCTCAGCGCTCGGTATCCAGAATGTGTTCTGATGCAGTAAGAACCAGACCGGAGTCGTGTGCGGCGAGCCGTCGCTTCGGAGGGTGGTCAACCACACGCAAGGAGCATCCGCGATAGTCACGGTCCCCGTATCGGCGCCGGCGCGAGGTTCACCAATCGAGTGTTCGGAACGAACAATGCCCGGCCCTCGCCGTTGGCGAGGACCGGGCATTGTCGGGAAGGAAGTGGAAGCGTCAGATCTCGATCTTGGGGGTCTGTTCGCCCAGCTTGTGGCGGGCCAGCGCCAGGTTCGCACGCGCACGGTCCAAAACGAGGTACACGAACAGCGTCGACAGTCCGGGCGTCTCGAGGACGCGAATGAGGTGGTACTGGTTGCTCAGGGTGATCAGGATGTCTTCCAGGGTGTCGGTAATCCCCAAGTTACTCATCGTGCGGAGCTTTGCTCGCACAACCTCGGAGTTGCCGGCGCCGGCGTACTCGAGGCTGAATGACGGGTTGCCGCTCATGCCGAGAACCATTCCGCTGTCGGCGTCGACGACGGCTGCACCGCTGGCACCGTCGATGCGCATCAATTCGCCGAGGATCTTGTCGATGTTGCTCATTGCTTCTCCTTGGTAGGGCCGAGTCGCGCGGGGCGACTCCAGGTGATGCTTCGGTGGTGAAGTCATCGGTACATTTCGAGGTGGAATCGTTGGTTGCGGCGTCGGGAGTGGGTCGGGCGGCAACTTTTCAGTTTGTGAGATTTGTGGGCTCGTTCCGTTCGGTGCAGATGGGCGGCCATTCGACGACTCGAATTCGTCGATGCGGTCTGCGGGTAGCCAGCCGTCTCCGGCGGGTGCGTTGAGTGGCCGTCTCGTATCCGTCTCGTAGTCCGGGGCCGGCGGCTGGAGTTGCGGATACACCGGTGCGGTCAGCGGTCGCTTGTACGGAATCGGCTGACCACCCGCGTCGGCGACGTTCGCGAACCAGGCGGCGTACCCGGGGTCGCTGCGATCGAGGTTTTGCCCGCGATCGTCGTCTTCCTCGCGGGAACCTCGTCGACGAAAAAGTCCCACTCGTTCCAGCCCCTTATAGACGAACTATTTCCGATCGGAGCGTTCCGGATGAACGCGGCAGACCGGACAATCCCACCCGTAGTTATTTTGCAGTTAAGTCACCGTAGCATGGGTTCGCGAACGGGGCATACAGTCCAATCCCGCAGTCGGGAGGGCGAGGCGCTCGGATTCGGCAGGATGCTCGGGCAATTGGCGCTGACGGGCGACGCCGGTCCGTTCGAGCGCCAGTGGCCCTCTGGCATCCTTGAGGGATGAAGAAAACGATCACCGGGTTCATCGGTGCCTGCTCGCTGGTGGCGCTGGTTGCCTGCGGTTCTGACGGAGACAAGCCGACCGAGGTCGGAACACTCACTTCCACTGCTTCGGCGACCACCACGGCGACGTCGACGACGTCATTCGAGGCTCCGGCGACGTCGTCGGAAATACCTACCGAGACCCCTTCGGTCGACTCGAGTGCTCCGGCTGAGGTCCCGTCCGACCCGAATGTGAGTTCGGCGCTGCCACGGACCTACGCGCAGGCGTGCTCCGACGTTCTCCGGTACCTCGACGCATACCAGCCGGCCATCGACGAGTCCGGAGAGGAAATGGGCATGACGCGTGAATCATTGGCAAACGACATGCTGACCTCCATCCAGGCTTATCCCGAATGGTCGAGCCTGTCTGCCGACGAGCAGGCCGAGGTCACTCGCGGATTCGCCGCAGCGACCGCGGGAAGTTGCTGACCTACTTTCAGAACAACGATTCCTGAATCGCCACGCCAGGGGACTCGAACTCGCCGACGGTGATGGTTCGACCGACCAGTCCGGACACATCCGCGACGAAGCGTGGCGATTCAGGATCGGGGTCGATCCGCAGCGAGGCGATCGAACCGGCAAGGCCCTCCAGATACAAGGAATGTTCCCCGGACTCGAAAGTGTGCGGATACGCGATCAACGGTGCCGCATCGAAGACCACGTCAGCGCACGCCGGCGCCGTCCATTCTTCGGGAGCCTCCAGGATCTCGATTCCGTCGATGTCCGATCCGATGTCATTCAGCTCGTCTTTGATCGACGATACGAAGTGGTGCAACGACTTTCGTAGTTTCTCTCGATCCAAGGGACCTGTCAACGCTTCGATCTTCCGAGACGTACGTATTGCCTGGCTCAAGTGGAAGTGCTCCGAAACTCGGGCTTCGAGGGCGCGAATGCTGTAACCGTCCGTCGACCGCGCTACGAACAATGCGCAGACTGCCCCTTGTTCGGCGACTCGCGGATGCTTGCGGAACTCGGACGCCGTCCCCACCTTCATCTGGCCGCCGGCGAATACGTCGACGTAGAGCCATTGTGGTTGTGCGAGGTAGGTACGCACATTCGGATGAATGTGCGCGCCGCTGACGTGTGCCTGATGAACCGTGGTGAACCCCTCACGATTTCGGCATCGGTCGCATTGGCGTCCTGCGGTGACCGTCGCCCCGCGGTCGCACGGCGAGTGTCCTGGACCTTCGGCGGTGAGATCTCGCCAGCCGAGGCAGCGGCGGCCCTTCGTCTCGTCGACGGAGAATCGCAGCACCGAGTCGTGAGTGAAGAAGGTCGTAGCAGCAGTGGTGTCGTCGACGCATCGGATCCGCGGTGCTGTCGGGTTCGACCAATCGATTCCGCGAACAAGCAGGGTCATGATGAAGTGTCGATTCCTTCTGTAGTTCGCAGGTCGACACCTATGGTAGTCACTGGACATGCGGGTCAGTGCAGTGGTTGTGCCCCACGTTGTTCGAGCATCAGTGTCATCAGCCCGGATTCCTGACTCTGGGTGTTGATCATGTCGCGGGCGGACTGTTTCACCGGCCCGCTCTCGAGCAGGGCATCGGCGGCCTGCGCCATGGCGATCCCGCCACGGTGGTGGCGTTCCATCAGTTGAAGGAAAAGGACCTCGGCGTCGAGCCCGCGAGCGCTGCTCAGTTTCTCGAGTTCTTCGGTCGTAGCCATACCCGGCATGGAGTCGGTCTCGGTGTCCAGCGTTGCCGGGTGATGACGAGAGTCGCCGGCGCCGCTCGGCGACGCCTCCATCCACGCCATCGGCGTTCTACTATTCGGCGGGACACCGGCCAACCTCAGCCAACCGAGCATGACACCGATTTCCGTTCGTTGAACATCGTCGATCTGCTGGGCCAGTCTCGTCACCGCCGGGTCCACATCGGGACTCAGACGCGCGAGAATGAAGAGGGCCTGTTGATGGTGGGCCGCCATGTCGTGCACGAATCCGATTTCGGTTTCGCTCAGAACAGCTCTCTGCGTGTGGTTCTCGGGTGCGAACAGGGGACGTAATGCTGCGCCGAGTACGAGCAGCATCAGTGCCGCGGCCACGAGTGCGACGGCTTTGACCGATCGCGGCGCCGTCATGATCCCACGGTCGTCTTCTGGTCGGCGGGTGGTGTGTAGACACCGTTTTCGAGTTGCATGGCAACAAAGCCGTTGTCGGCGCACGTCGCCCACAACGTGGTCCCGCGCCATTCGGGCGGGGAGAAGCACCAATCGGTCGAGATGTCGCCGAGAGCGACCATGCCCGACCGCGAACTCAGTGCTTGGCCGGGGTCGAACTGGCCCTGCGCGATCGACTGCGCGATTGCCGGGGTGCTGAGAACGGGTACCCCGATGAGCGACGCGAGAGCGTGTGGCGAGTTGGCGAGTTCGAGATTGTCACCGGTCCGAGCAGGTGGATTGAAGTACGCAATTTCGTGGACGTCGAAGGGATCTCGAACATCGAAGACCCGAATCCCGCTCGAGATCCATCCACATGCGAGCGCAGTCGGGTCGACCGGGCGATCTGCCGAACAGTAGTGAGATTCGTACGCGAACAGCGATCCACCGGCCGCGGACGCCAGCGCAGCGTCTTGATTCTCCGGCAGATTGATTTCGAGCTTCACCGAATTGACGACCGACGGTTCGTCGTCATCGGAGACGTCGATCAATTTGACTCCGCCGGAACCACCTTCGTCGACGGTGAACAGGTACGGCGAACCGTCGTAGGTGACCGGAATGCTGTGTTGGGTGGCCCAACCGTCGGTCCACGAGAGCTGGGACAGTTGGCGCACCCGAGGATTCGGGACCCGGCGCTGAACCTCACTGATGTCGAGGACATGTATTCCGCCGAGATTGTTCGACAAGTACATGCGATTTCCGTCGGGACTGATTCCGAAGCCGTGCGTCGACAACCCGATGAGGTCCTGCCAGACGACGCGCGGGTCGGCGGGATCGGTGAGATCGACGGCGCTCACCACGCCGGGAGCGGTGCCGGAAGACCAGTAGGTGTTCCCGTCCGGTGAAAATCCTCCCTCGTGATTGGTGATGGGCAGCAGCATCCCCAGATCGGTTCCTGGTCCGGGGTTGAGCAGTTTCGGGTGCGCGCAATCGGAGATGTCGTAGACCGACATCAGGCCGACGCCGGTCAAGAGCGGAACGCCCGTGCCCACCAGCAGCTTTCGCGCGGTGTTGACCTTGAGGCTCTCCCACGTTCCGGCCAGCATCGCGGGTTCGGTCAGCGTGGCGGTGAGAGCGGGATTGGCAGGATCCGACACGTCGAGAACTTGGACGCCCTGGGCGGGGCCCAGGAGGTTCCCGGGGAAGAAACTGCCGACGTACGAGCAGTGTTCGAAGTTGGTGGACGTGATCCCGCCGCCGCGACCCGAGTAGCCGCCGATCTGAGACATGTTGCAGCTGTAGCCGTCTCGGCTGCGTCCGCTGTTTCGGTCCTCGGCCGGAACATCACCCTGCAACCCGGTCTCGGGCATCGATCCCGGGCCGCATTCGGCGCGGCTTGCGGCGGTGGAAGCGACACCCGGGTTCTCGTGGATCGAGCCTGGGGCAGTGGCGGGCTCAGCCGACGCGACGCACACGGGAAGGACGGTGATCAAGGCGACGAGTGCGATGGCAGATCTGGTTCTGATGGTCGTGAACGATTTCATCGAGTCCAACTCCCGGTGCGGGATTGCCTTTCGTATCTCACGGGCAGACGTATCTCACGGACAGGCAGCACGGAGGGCAGGCGCGTGTTCGAGCGCTCACGACGATCGGGTCGGGGTGTGAACCGGTGTCGGGCCGCAACCAACCGGACAATGCTGTCCGGTTGGTATCGTAGTGTGCGTGACATCGTCTGGCCGCGTCAATAGCGGATCTCTCAACAGAGGGCCGAGAGATGCGGCGCGCAATCGTGCGGCACTCGTCTCAGCAGCTCGTGAGGTGTTCGCCACTCAGGGTTTTGCTGCTCCGCTCAGCCTGATCGCCCGCACGGCCGGCGTCGGTCAGGGCAGCCTCTACCGGCACTTTCCCACTCGCGAAAGCCTCGCACTCGCGGTGTTCGACGAGAACATCGTCGAGCTGCAAGATATGGCTGCCGATCCGGATTCGACTCTCGACGATCTTTTTCGATTGTTGGTAGACCAGATCACCACCTCCATCGTGTTCGTGGAGGTCATCAAGCCCGTCTCCTTCGGCGACTCACGACTGAATTCGGCAGGCACCCGTCTGACCGATCTCCTCGAAGGACGGCTCGAGGAGGCGCGTCGAGCTGGGAAGATACGCGAGTCCGTGACTGCTGAGGACGTGATCCTGGCGATCGCCATGTTCGCCGCGATCATGGAACGGACTGCCGAGAGCTCGCGAAAAGAAGTCGCGCAGTCGGCCTGGAACCTACTTGTGCAGGGACTGGCCGGGCCGGCAGCGGCGGGCTGAGTCGCGTTCGCCTCGCGTCTCGAGGTGATCGCCTAGGCTCGTGGCATGGCTATTGTCTGGACAGTTCCTCGCGCTATCGGCTCCACTTTGCTCGTTGCTCCGTTGATCAAGGAGTTCCTTGTCGAGGGTGACGGCACCCTCGATGCAAAACTGACTGCGGTCGGTACGGTCTCTGCCACTCTCGAGAAGCAAGTCGGCCGCACGTTCACCTCGATCAGCGCTGCTTCGGCGGCAATCTTTTCCGGTGCTGCCGGTTCCACCAGCGTGCCAGACGCACTACGTCTGGCCGTGATGCGCACTCTGTCCACCGAGGTCGTCGTCAGGAAGCCCGCTCCGCAGCCGTTCTCCGAGAAGGTCGGGAAGAGGCTGGGGCAGTATGTCTTTGCTTTGCGTGACCCGCGTAACGACCAGGTGTTCCATGTCGGGCACGGCACGGGAAATCAAGTATTCGCGCCGGTATTCGAAGCGCTCGGTGAACTCGCGAACCTCGAAGGAGCGGACGCTCCGGCCGAGTCGAATGCTGCTGTGACGGCAGCCAAGATCGCTCGGATCCGCGAGATCTACGACGCAGGTTCGGCGGTGGAGCACTTCGTACTCCTCCGCTCGGTCTCTGCCGCCACGGATTCGGCCGCCACTACCGACGAGGTCGTCCGCGGCATCGTGGAAGCCTTGCGGATCACCGACGCGGGAGAGGGTCTGACCAATCTCGCAGGCGATACCTCGGACAAGGACGCCCGAGCGACCCGCGTCGAGGAACTCGCATTGCGCTACTCGGCTGATCCCGCGCCGGAACTCCCGACGCCGAGCATCGTCCTCCACGTACCGGCCTCCGCCCGTCCGGGAGCAACGCCGGAAGAGATCTACGAACTCGCGCGCGCCGAGTGGTCTGCCGGTGCGGCTGTTCGTGCCGAGATCGGAATTCCCGTTCTGGTGTTTGCCGACAGCATCATTCGTGGTGCCTTCCGTGCTCAGTCATGGGAGGTGTCCACCCGCAATGCCGACGGAAGCCAACTGTGGCGGTTCAACGGAACCGTCGACGACGAGCTTGCTGCCAAGTACGTCGGAACCGAGGTCACCCCGCACAATGTCGGCCTGAAGAAGTGGCCCGTCAGCGGTTGGGTCACGAGGTTGACTACCGCCCGTCCAGGTGCGGTCATGCCGGGACCTCGTAAGTCCAAGTAACGCAACAACTTCAGGTAGAAGGCACTGTGGGGGCGGGATCCGTTCGGATCCCGCCCCCACAATATCGTTGCCCGGGGTTGTCAGCCGAGCAATCCGCTTCCCAGATAGTCGTTCTCGGTGCATCCCGGCGGAATGAGATACACCGCAGAACCGATCGGCGTCGTCCACTCGTTGAGTGCGTCGAAGTCACTCAATCGCTGTTGGACCGGTAGATATTGCTCGGCGATGTCCCGTTGGAATGCTGCGAAGATCAATCCCGAATTCGAGGTCTGCCCGCTCTCGGGTGCGTCGTCGTAGTTGTATGCCCGACGGAAGAACTGCTCCTTCTCATGCGTCTGGTGGGCTCGCGCGATGTGCGATCCTGGCGGGATCACCGGAATGCCGAACTTGTCCGTGAGTGTGAAATCCGCTTCGTCGAATTCGTTGGTTCCGTTGAGCGGAGCGCCATTGGACAACGTGCGCCCCATCGTGAGTTCGCGCCCCGAACGGTCGAGTTCGTCCCAGGTATCCATTTCCATGCGAATGCGTCGCAGTACCAACGAGGTTCCGCCCGCCAGCCACGACTGACCCGCGCCGTCGTGCCAGATCAGTGAATCGAAATCCACTGTTCCCGGAGCAGGATTGACGGTCCCGTCCACTTGGCCCATTAGGTTGCGCATCGTGGTTCCCTCAGGCGTGGTGCCGCGAGCGTTGCGGAACCCCTTTTGCGTCCACCGGATGGTCGTCAGTGATCGGACGTTCTTGGTCAGAACTCGCACAGCATGAGCAATGGTCACCGGATCGTCGCCACAAATCTGCAACAACAGGTCCGATCCGCTCCATCGATCGTCAAGTCGGTCGATCGCGTAGCTCGGCAACGGCTCGAACCAGTCCGGTTGACGTGCTTGCAATCCCAGCTTGGTGAACAGGGCAGGGCCGTAGCCGACGGTCACTGTCAAGCGTGCCGGATCCACAGCCAGTTCCCGTTCGGTGTCCGCCAACGCCGGGTAGCCCGCGGTGAGCCGTGACGCATCCTCGGACCACATCTTCATGATTCCGACGACGACTGCTCGATCGGTTCCAGGCAAGAGGTCGAACCCGATGAAGGTGCCGTGCGCTTGCGGCGTGGTGGCGATGCCGGCTTGGTGGACTCCGTAGAACGGTTCCACCAGCTTGCCTGCTTGCTGCTCCTGTTCGCTGCGCTCGACCACTGTGGTTGCGCCCCAGGTTATTCCCGCCACGCCGAGCGCGGCGGCGCCTCCTCCGAGAAGGCGCCGCCGACTGACTGCTCGGCTGGGCGGGTTCGTGTTCTCAGCCACCGTGATTCGGGTCGTAGTTCTCCTGATTACCGGAGAAGTCGCGAATCTGGGCTGTGAACGTGGTGCTGGAACCGTCGTCGTAGATCAAGGTGAGGTCGGTTTCTGCGCCTGGGAGCAGCGGCGCGGACAGGTCCATGAACATGAGGTGGTCACCGCCCGGGGTGAGGGAGGCGGACCCGTTGGCAGGGACCAGGAAACCGCCGTCCTTGGGACGCATCGTCATCGTTCCGCCGTCGCCGGTCACGACTTCGTGCAGTTCGAGTCGAGACGACGCGGGGCTGGTGGCCGAGACCACGCGTACGTCCTTGTCACCGGAGTTGACGAGTTCGGCGAACGCCGCGCTCATTCCTTCCGGCGCGGCCTTGACCCATTGATCCTGAACTGTGATGGATTGTGCAGCTTCGGTTTCCTTGTCGGAGTTGGAAGAACAGCCGGTCAGGGCGAGAGCTGCGGACAGTGCAACAGCTGCGAATATCTTTGTGCGAACAGTCATGTGTGTCTCCGTAATTCGTGAAGTGTCAGGTGGTGGCACGGCGTTTGAACGCCGCAATGCACAGGTCGATCAGCAGGAATGCGAGAAGGCTGATGCCGAGTAGCGGAACGAACCAGCCGACCAACGCCGTGATCGCGACGAGAGCAACGAGGCCGACCGGGGAGAGGTTGCGGATTCCGCCGCGGGCAGGAACCCGGCCGACTGCCCAGTCGGAGCCACGAGTGGGGCGTCGGCGCCACCACATGATGTAGCCCCGAATGACCACGCTGACCAGTGCGAGTGCCAGTGCGGCGAGTGCGATCTGGTTGGCAAGACCGAACAGCAGGCCCATGTGGAGTTGGATTCCCCAGGCCGAAAGTTTGGCTGCGAGTGGCCAATCCGAGAACCACAACTCGTCGGTGACCTTTTGCGTCGCTCCGTCGATTGCGATGGTGTTGTTGCTGTACACCCAGGGCTGACGTGTCTGGGCGACGGTGAACGCCGTCTCGGCGTTCGCGGGTATCGATACTTCGACGGGACCGGTGATCCCGTTGTACCTGGCGATACCGAGGACGGTGTCGACGCGTCCGACGTTGGTGTCCGTCAGCGTGCCGGTGGCGGCGGGGGCCATGTCGTGACCCTCGTGCCCGCCTGTCGCCGGAGGGGGAGCGTCGCCGAGAGTTTTCACAACTGAGGGCGTCGTCCAACTCAACGCGGTTCTCAGATTGCTGACGTTCTCTCCGGCGTAGGTCGACCACGTGAGGCCGGTCGCCGAGAGGAAGACCAATGCAACTGCTATCCAGATGCCGACGACACCGTGCCAGTTCAGGGTCCGGCTTCGTCCGGTGGATGCTCGGTCGATCGTGAGCAGTCGAGCGTTCCGGGCGGTGCGGTAACGACGGAACCAGAGGTAGACACCGCCGAGTGCGACCACCCACATCCACGACGCGGCCAATTCGCTGTAGAGGCGGCCGGGTTCGCCCAGATGAAGGTGGCGATGCAGTTGGGAGATCCAGGTTCGCAGTGGCAGCGAACCACTGCTTCCGTAGACCGCCAACTCGCCGACCGGCTGTGCGAGCACCGGATCGACGAAGACGGCGAGCCTCTCCGATTCGCCCAGTGACGGATCGGTGAACAGGACTCGGGTGGTTTCGCCGGCAGCAGGGGACGGACGTACTGCCGAGACGGTCAAGTCGGGGCGGTACTGCTGAGCGGAACGGATCTGGTCGTTCAGTGACGCGATCTGTCCGGTGGTGTCGGTCTGGAGGTAGTCGCTGTAAACGAACTTCTCGATGGTGGGTGCCATCGCGTAGAGGCCGCCGCTCAAAGCGGCGATGAGGATGAACGGTCCGATCAGGACGCCGGCGTAGAAGTGCAGACGCAGGATCAGTGGTCTGGCGCCGCCAACCTGCTTCTTCGGGGGAGAACTGTCGTTGGACGCGCGCGTCTGTGCGCGCTCCAATTCGGGTGCGGACATGCGTGTACTCGATCCCGCCGTGCGCCTTTATTAACCGCGGGCGGTTAATAAAGGCGCACAGCAAAGTGGCGCACGTAATCACGTGCGTGAAAGGAAAGGGGAGGTGAGTTACACGAATGCCGGTGGGCCGCGAGTGCCCAGGCCAGAGGTGAGAAGTTGACGTAGAACAACTTTGGCGCGGTATCGAGTACGTGCAGCGAACGGTGACGGTTCAGCTGCCCACGGGCGCAATAGAACGGCGACGATTGCCGCTACCGTCGATGCGGCCACGACGTATCCGCGTTCTGCGCCGCGGATCAGCACTGCGCACACTCCGATGGCAGCGATGTGTGCTGCGAGCATCGGAAGGGACAGGAGCAGGCCGTGTTGATGATCCGAAGCGATGGTCAACGTCGCGTGACCGATGGCCTGACCCGCAGCGAGCATGAGGGCGAGCAAGAGCGCGGGGGAGCGACGGGTGTCGATGGACGTGACCACCGCGCCGACGCTCGCGCAGGCGAGGATCAGCAACACGACAGCGCTTTCGGACGGGGCCATGCCGCCACCACCGAGCGCGTGGGCTGCGACGGAAACCGCGCCGGAGGTGCCGCCCACGAAAGCACCGCGCAGCTGCGCGACATCTTTCGGACCCGGCGTCATACGCGAAAGGATACAGGCGCCTACTACCGGGCTTAGTAGGTGATCGGTCGGGATCGTTTCGGTGGCCGACCGACGAACGCGTTAGGTGGGGGATTTGTCCGATTCGCCAAACTTTGCCGAGGACCGGGTGAAACAAACGTGACGGTCATTTTCCGGTGCCAGACTTGGCTCTGGTCGCCGGCAACGGGTCGACGGCAGGGCAAACACATAGGAGAGTTTCATGAGGCGTCGATTCTTTGCGATATTCGCCCTGATGGGTGCGTTCGGTCTCTTCCTGTCTTCGGTGGCCTCGGCGGACCCGGTCACACGCTCCGTGTCGGGCACCCTTGTCAACTCGTGTAGCGATACTGGCGATCCGGTCGGGATATGGATGGTCGTATGGGATGGCTCGACGCAGATATCCTCGGCCACTGTCGGGGTGGGTGGCGCATACACGATCACGAACGTTCCTCCGGGCAATTACACGGTCAGTCCATACTCGCCGGCTGGATGCGGATCCGTACCCGACAGGACGGCGGTAGATCTGACGACGTCCGACGCGACCGGGATCGACTTCGAGTTGGTGAAGGTGTTCAGCATCGTCGGAACTGTCACTGGGTGTCCGGGTGCTGACGGGGTCGGCGCGTCTGACGTGACGTTGAATCTCCTCGATGCCGGCACGCAAATCGCGACGACAACGACGGATGATTCCGGTGACTACTTCTTTCAGTACAAGCCGGCCAAGGACGGCTATTCCGTAGAAGTGGTTCCCGGCAGCGGATGCGGTGCCGATCCAGCAGTAATTCCGGTGAATCTGAGCACGAATGACGTCACCGGTGTCGACTTCGCGCTCACTGCCGACGGCTGCGATACGGGCAGTTCGTTCGGAAGTGTGGATCTGTCGACGATTTTCGGAAGTCTCGGTAGTTCGGAATTCTGCAGCAGCTGAACACTTGTCCATGAAGGGAGGGTGATCGCCGAGGCGATCGCCCTCCCTTTTCTCGTTTGTTACCAAGGGATTTGCCCTGACATTGCGGAAGGCTGTTTCTAGCGGCAGATGAAGATATCTGTGCCGCATATCGTTACGACGTTCGTATTTGCTGAGATCGGCACAAGCTTGGGGACCAAAGTCATCGAAGTGCGGGTGTAACGGTCTGTTGTGCCACGACGGTATTGAGCAGAGAACGGCAAGCCCGCCAGAGTGATAGCGTCCGAGAGGCTATGTCCGAAATGATTCCGAACTCGACCTAGGAAAACGGTGCGCAGCGATAACAACGGTTCGAATAACGGAGTCCTGGGGAACAACTCCGGAACGACTCAGGGCGACGGCCATTTCGACGCGTCCGACGACGGCTATGCAACGTCGATTCGAACCGTCACCTTCACACCACAATTCGACGAGCCTGCAGCAAAACCGTTGCCCAGTCAGCGGATGCGCCAGCAACGTCGTGAAGAGCCGACCGATTTCCGGACCTCGACGCCCAGGCCTATGACCTCCGTCGACGACCTGGACATCATCAAGCGGGCGAAGCGTCCACCCGAACGCGGTTTGGGCAGTGTGTTGTTCAAACTCACCGGGGGCCGGATCAACACCGGGCAGTCGGCTGCCGAACTCGAACACCAGGCTCTCGTGCGCCGTGCCAACCGAACGGTGCGCGGCGTGTACAAGATTGCTTTCATCTCACTCAAGGGTGGAGTGGGGAAAACCACGGCGGCCAAAACTGTCGGTTCGACGTTCGCATCGATCCGTGGGGATCGAATCGTAGCCATCGACGCCAATCCCGACCTGGGGACCCTGGCTGATCGCGAACGACGTGAACATCACCTGACCGTTCGTGATCTGTTGGCCGACGGTGACATTCGTACGTACAGCGATGTTCGCTACTACACCTCGCAAGGCGACAGCCGACTCGAAATCCTTGCGAGTGAGGCAGATCCGGAAACTTCGGAGTCGTTCAACGAGCAGGACTACCTCGATACTCTCCGAATTCTCGAGGTGCATTACAACATCGTCATCACCGACTGTGGCACCGGAATCATGCACTCGGCCATGTACGGAATTCTCGACGAAGCAGATGCTTTGGTTGTCGTCAGCCCGACGGCTCAGGATGGTGCCCGTAGTGCTGCAGCAACGCTCAGTTGGCTGACCAAGCACGGATACGCAGATCTGGTGAGCAGGTCGGTCGTGGCGATCAATTCGACGCGGCCGGGTTCGTCTTCGCTCGACCTCGATCAACTCGAGGACGTTTTCGCTCAGCGTGGAGTGCGAGCGGTCAAGACGTTGCCCTACGACGATCACCTGGGCGAAGGCGGTCCGATCGACTTGAAGTTGTTGAACAAGCGCACGGCACGGGCATATCTGGAACTCGTCGCAGCAATTGCCGATGGTTTCCCGGACTCGGTGGGCAAGCACGCTTCTCGATAGAACGTGCTCGCCACCGAATCTGATCAGCAGGCTCCGGCGTTCAAGGGTGCCGAAGTATCGCGCCGTATCCGTCGGCGAGAACGAGGCGTTCGTCGATCTGTACCAACTCGGTGCCGGTCCCGATTGCGATGTAGGGGAGTACGCGATCGGCGGGCCCGATCAACTCTCCACTGGTGACTTCCTTGTCGTCAGGATCGGTGAGCAGCAGCGTCTCGACCTTGCCCTGTTCGAGGGCGTCGAGGACGCGTGCGGTCCCGTCGATGGAGAGGCCGGAGTCCCGGCCCTGCTCGGCGACGTAGCGTTCGGTTTCCACATCCATTCTGCGCAGTCGCTGCGTGTCGATCAGTTCACGAATCGACTTGGACACCTCGGCGGGTGTCGAACCGACTGAACGCGAACCCTTTTCGACGTCCACCACCCGTAGCGTCGACGGCAAAAGCTGTGCAAAAGCTTTGCGGGATTGTACTTCTCCGATGACAACTACCAGCGCGACCTTGTGTTCACGGGCGAGCGCCGCCGCGCGCTCCACAGCCTGAGTCAGGTTCTTCCGGATATTCTCCTCCACGAGGCTTTGGCTGTCGGTGTATCGCTCCTGACCGCCCACGTGTGCCTTGTGGACCGGGAAGCCGTCTCCGTCTACCGTTTCGCCGTACACGTCACGCCCGCGAGCATCGCGCACGCACAGGTCCGCGCCAGTGTGGTCGACCTTGGCGATGAGGAACGGTTCGGTGTCGTATCCGTGTGCGATCAGTGGAATCAGGTAGGGCAGTTCGCCCAAGGTCGCGATAGTGGAGCCGGCAGGTTCGAGCAGAATATCGTCGATCAGTACTGCCTCGGAAGTGGCGACGATCGCGCGTCCGGCGCGACCTGAGATGCCGTGATGGTTGTCCTTCACCTCGTCCAGTCGTGCGATCAGCGATTCCGATGCTCCCTGTTTCGTGAGTTGATTGCGCATCGAGCGCCATTCGAGTTCGAAGCGCTCGCGCGCATCTTCCCGGTTACGGACGTCTTCGAAGTACACGGAGGCAAACGGGCCGTCACTCGAACCGACCTTCTTCAGTCGCCCAGCATGCATGTCGGCTCCCTTCTGTAGTGGTCCTATGCCGCGTACCCGACAACCGGTGATTCGACACGACCGCTTTCAGTTCGCACGTTTGTTCGACTGCTGGTACTGTCTGTGAACGTGAGGGTGGTGCAGAGGGAAGCCTGCATCACCTTCACGCCAAGAGCCCGGGACCTGCCGCCGACTGCCTTCGGTGGCAGGTCCCGATTCTGCTTACTCGGCGTCGTCAGTGCCCTTCGACCTGTCGGAACTCTTGCGCCAGTGGGTGAATCGTTCCTTGATGTCCGACGCTACATCGCCGACGCCATTCCCCACGGCGCCCACCGCACCGCCCAACCCGCTACCGATGTCGCGCACCATGCGGATCAAAGGGTCCTCCGACTCGTCGAAGTTCTGCTTGTAGGTCTTGGCTGCATTCTTGAACTCGTCGCTGATCTTCGCTCCGTCGTCATCGCCGCGACGGGGGTAGTTTCCGCGCAGAATCGCGGCGTAGTCTCCGCTGTCCACCCACTTCTTGAGCTCGGCGGCGCGAAGCACCGAGAACGGGTGAGAGAGCAGTTCGATGTTGAGGAGCTTGAGTACACCGTCGCGGAGGTCGCCGCTGGCGTCGTACTCGGCGGCCTGGGCAAGAAACGCGTCGATGTCGATTTCACTGACTCGGGATCCGCCCGCCAATTTCATCTGGACGCGAATCGCGGTGTGTACGTCCTGCCCGCACAACAGTCCGGCACGATCACCGGACAGTTCTGACTTGCGCTGCCATTCCATGAGGGCGGCGATGATCGCGCGCAATGCCCATCCGCCGACGGGCAGCCATCCGATGGTTCCGGCCAGTCGCATCAAATGCATCAGGATGGTCCGATACACAGCATGACCGGACAGCGCGTGGCCAAGTTCGTGGCCGATGATGAACCGCTGTTCCTCGTAGTTCATCACGTCCAATAGGCCGGTAGTGACCACCATGAACGGCTTGTCCATGCCGATGGTGAAGGCGTTGACCATCGGGGTCTGGAGTACGAACAGCTCGGGTGTCTCGTCGGCCTGCAAGATCTCGACGCAGTCACGGCGCAGGTCGTTCAGGTCGCTGAACTGGCGTTCGTCGACTCGCACCGACGTGGCGAGGTACATGAGGCGGTGCTGACGTTCTTGGAGCAGTCCGGACAGTGTCCGTAGGACAGTGTCGAACCCCCGAAGCGTCCGGAGCGTCACCAATGCAGCCCGATCGGCTGGGTGCTCCCACGCACGCGAGCTGATGTCCGGGAACTCGATTCGGGTGCGATCTGGTGCAGTGGTCATGGTGGCCCCTCACTTCGATGTGTGTCGACTCACCTCCAGGGTAACGACTAGTCGGTTTAGCGTGGACTTCCGGCAGCTCACTCGGTGGGCTGGGGGAGCGTGCAATCGGTGACTTTGGGGTTCACGCCGAAGTAGTTCAGCGGACCCGCGATGACCGTGAGCGCGATGGTCCCGACGCCGGCGCAGTTGGTCGGCGAACTGCTGTAGTAGCCGCGTTGGCCGGCCGCGACGGCCCCGACTATCAGCCAGATCAGAACGATCAGAGTCACAATTCTCATCATGGCGGGCTCGATTCTTCAAATATTATGGTGCCCAGCGAAATACCCGGTCAGAGTGGGTATGAAACGCTCTGCCGACGGGTATCCACGGTGTATGCGGCTCGAGGCGGGCGTATCCGCCCGAGTGAACGCACTGAAGGAGCTTGTGATGATCATCCTCGGCGTGATCCTGCTGATAATCGGTTTCGTGGTGAACATTCCGATCCTGTGGACGATTGGTGTCGTCTTGCTGGTGATCGGAATCATCCTGTACGCGCTGGGCGCGGCCGGGCACGCCATCGGTGGTCGGCGGCATTACTACTGATCCGTTGTCGGCTCGTCGTGCGTATCCGTGCCAGTCGGCGCGGTCGGTACGGTGCGCTGAACGGCACGCGCAATCAGTTCCCGAAGGCAGACCTGGCGCAGCGTTCGCTGTTGCCAGTCGCTGCCGTTGCCTGTGACTGACTTGAGCTGCAGCGCCGACTCCACGCTCGCGTACTCGCCTCCCTCGTCGAGGGAGTCACGGACATGGATCAGGAGCCGGTGCAACAGTTCGGTGGCTGAAATTCTTTGTGAGGTAATCGGATCGATCGACGCTCCCAGGACGCCTTCCTGCGCGGATACCCAGGTTGCGAGGCGGAGGCTCTCGAGGGAAATGTTCGGAGCCTCGATGCCCCGGTCTATCGCGCGTAACGCAGTTGCCACCAGAGCCCGTCCAAGGGTTGCAAGTAGCGCTGCATCCTCTGCTGTCGGCTGAACGTCGCAGACTCGGATCTCGACGGTCGGTAGGTGGCAGGAAGGTCGGATATCCCAGTAGGCCATCCGCTTGTCGAGCATCACGCCGCAATCCACCATCTTCGCAACCGCGGTGTCGAAGTCCCCGGTGGTCTCGAAGTACGGCGGCGGCCCGGCGACTGGCCACCTGGACCATTGGATCGCCCGCCAACTCGCGAAGTCGGTGTCGACTCCTTGGTGGACACGGGAATTGGCGCTCAGTGCCAACAAGGCGGGCAACCAGATGCGCACGTGATTGCAGACCTGCACGGCCTGTACTTGATCAGCGACGCCCACATGGATGTGGCAACCGCAGATGCTTTGTTCGGCAGCGAGGGCGCCGAAGCGTTCGCCCATCCGGCGATAGCGAGGCGAGTCGCTGATCTCGAAACGCGAAGGCCCCGAAAGCGGTGCGCCGACGGCCAACAGCCTGCAGCCGTTCAACTCGGCAGCTTTTGCCGCGAGCCGACGCATGTCGATCAAGTGGGTTCGGAGTTCGTCGATGCCATGGCACACGGGAGAGTTGGTCTCGACTTGGCAGCGGGACAACTCGAGCTGAAGATCCAACCCCAGTGTCGACGCGGTTTCCGCAACCGCAACATTGTCGGTGGACGGCAACCAGGACGTCGGGTCGACGAGGATGAATTCTTCTTCGACGCCGACGGTCGGGGTCGTCGATTCGTGGCGGCCAGCGGTGGATTCGGCCGAGCAGGTGGCGCCCATGCTCGCGTCTACCCGGTCGGTCGAAGGCGGAAACCGACCCGAGGAAGCCCCGTTCTCGTCGGGAGAACGGGGCCTGTGGTCGGCCTTGCCAACATCTCGGAAGCGTCAACGAGTCCTTGCACACCGTATGAATCTGGGGACTGGCGTGCCTGGGAAAACGTACTGTGTCGGACTCGGTAAAACGAGACCCCAAGGCATGTCTCACCCCCTATTTCACCCTCGTGTGGACTTGTCCGCACACCCTTCGCCGAGTCGCGGATCATGACCTGGCGGCCTGCGGTGGTGCAGTCTCGGTTTTATCCGTGGGGCCGCCGTTATCGAGCAGATTCCGAGAATACGAACCCATCTAAACTAACGTCCAGCATTCGGATGTGACGTTCTGGCGGAGTGTGTGGGGTCGGTGAGTCAGCAGATATTTGATCAGTTAATCGCGTGCACAGCATCCGGAGAAGTTGTGGAACTTTCGAACTGGTATTGCGTTTCACCAGCGCACATCTTCAGTGGTCATGAGTAAAAGTCAGAAGATGGGAGAAAGTGCCTGGGATTGTGTTGCTACCGGTTCGTTATCGCAGACGAGTGTCCACTATGTGCGTGGATGACGACTCTAGAAGGCGGGCAAAACTGCGTGTCAGCTGTGTGGGAGCTTCCTCTGCCTTTGTGTTCTTGGATTGAGAGTTTCACCAGGAATATCTTTCGTGATCGACGCGCCGGGAAATTTTTCTCAAGATTTACCCACTTGCTAATTGGGGAATTCAGCGGGTTGCGGAAGACCGAAATATTGCGGGTGGGAGCTGTTATTTCCGGTGATTTGCCCATATCTTGCTGAGTGACGTGTTTGCGACCGAAGTGTCGCGCGGTCGAGAAATAATGCTTTTCATGCTTTACATTGGAAATTGCAAGATGCACGTTTCATCCTCAGTGTTAAGCGAAAGGACGAACGCAATGGGTAGCTTGGAAGATTTCGACATCGCGGCACTTCTTCAGAAGGTCATCGCATTCTTCGACGGATTCTCGTCGGACGAGACCGAGACCCCCACGGGCTAAGACTTAGCGAAGCCGCTGTGCATCCGGATGACACTGGATGCGCAGCGGCTTCTCTGTATCCGGCGCCTTCATCGGCGAGGGCAATGAATCGGCGTGCGTGGTTTCGGCCCGCCACTGGGCACTAACTGGTTGCATCCGTCTGGATCAAGAGCATCGCGTCGTCGACCGGATCGAAGTACAGAGCCGGGTCGGCAACCAGTGCAGCGTCGTCACCATGAGTTTGCATGGTGACAACCCAGGCACGATCGTCGTGTTCCACGTAATAGGCACCCACAAGGACCCCGATAGAACTGCCGCCCTTGAATCCGCCGTAAGTGAACCATTTCGCGGACTCGTCACTGAGCGCCGGATCCTCGGCGAGAATGTCTCGAACCGGTGCGCCGCTCTCGGTCTTCGCCTTCTCTTGCAACGTGACCAACGCGGCACGCAGGTCGGCGGGCGAGGCGAACCAATCGATGTCGAAAGGCCATGCGGGGGTGGTGAATGCTGACGCCGGGATGTCCACCAGGCCGCCAGGTAGTGCCGCGAGTATCGCTCGACGCTCGTCCGGAGTTCCGTCGCGCCAAGCGATACGTTGTGCGCCTTGGTCACCCCAGCCGAGTTGGAACAGTGCGCGGGTCGGCTTGAGCGGGATGTTGAGCGAAGGATTTGCCATGCCCATCGGGGCGAATTCGGCTTCTACCTGCTCGCGCCCGACAGCGGCGATCAGCATGTCGGTGGCGGTGTTGTCGCTGATCGAGATCATCTTGCCGGCGGTATCTCGGACCGTGACTTCAGTTCCCGATGGCAGGTCCTGGATGGTCCCGCCGGGCATCGATTTGAGGTCGTCGGTGATGGTGAGCTTCTGATCCCAGGAGAGTGTCCCGTTCTGGACGGCCGTCGCGACCGCGCCGAGAACGTACAGCTTGATCGTTGACCCTGTGGGCTGTGGTGAGGTGTCGCCGACATTGAAGACTTCGGCGTTCTTTCCTTCGGTGACCTCGGTGACGGTCAGATTGGTCGGCGCGGGAAGCGCTTTGACAGCTGCCTCGAGTTCTTGCCAAGATGCCGCCGGCACATGAACGTCCTTGGTCGGTGTGATCGCCATCCCGAGGATCAGCCCGTTGCCGTCGACGACGACGTTGACGTCGAACGCACCGCCGGAGGTGCTGGTGATGGAAACTGTGCCGTCGGAGTCGCCTCCCTTGTACTTCACTGTTGTCCAAGGCTGTCCGGCTCGGATGGAGTCGAAGTCCGGAGGTGTCAGGACTACGGGTGCAGTGGGCCCGAAGTGTTCGGCGATTTCTTCCTGGGTCAATGGCGTGCTCGTGTTGAACGCATTGAGAAGCCAGGTGATCTGCTTGCCGACGGAGCTGTCAGGGATCGTGACCGTAGCGGGTGCCGCGGTGGGGGAGGTCTTTGTGTTGTTTTCAGAGGTTTGTGCGGAATCAGTCCCGGAAGTACATGCGGCGAGGGCGAATACCGCTGCGGAGGCAAGTGCTACCAGCGCGAGCGGGCGGCCCTTCCTGCGTGTGTGTTCGAGTTTCATGGACTCACTTCATCAGCGTTCTCTTCGGCGCGCGTCCGTCTGAGGTGTAGACGTACTCAGCCTGAGGTACTGAATCGCTTCATCCTGGAGTACCGTCAACCACTTGTAGTGGTGACACGCGCCTTGCCGCTGGACAAATGGGAGAAAGGCTGCACTCGAGGAACTTTCGTGATGACTGCGAGAGCTAGTTCTTGGTCGCGGCCAAAAAGGACGGTTGCGTTGACAGCGCTGCGATTTCTTCGGGGAGTTCGGGGATCCGGCGATCGTACAGTTCTGCCAACTCGACCGAGCTGAAGCGTCGGACAGTCCAATTGTGTTCAGCCAACCACTGGCCCGGATCGGATCGATTGTCGCTGTAGAACAGTTGCGAAATGTCCAGGTCTCCGAACGGGTCCTTGGCGAAGTACTTGGATCTGATGGCCGCAAGCTTGCTCGGGTCGGTTCCGGCCGGAAAGTCGTTCACCGCCAAGCGACTACCGGTGGCCGAGAGTTCGTCGATCCGCTCGAACAGGGCGTCGTGGGCCGGGCCGGGGAGATAGGCGAGCAGGCCTTCCGCCGACCAGGCTGTGGGTTCGTTCGGGTCGAAACCAGCCTCCTCGAGTGCGGCCGGCCAGTCGTTTCGCAGATCAGTAGGCACAGTGCGTCTATCGGTCTTCGGCTGGGCGTCGTGCGCCGCGAGCACTTCGGCTTTGAACTCCAGCACCTTTGGCTGATCCACTTCGAATACCGTCGATCCTGAGCTCCAATCCAGCCGGTACGCACGCGAATCCAACCCTGCTGCAACGATTACCGCCTGCCTTACTCCGGATTCGGTTGACGACGAGAAGAATTCGTCGAAGAACCTGGTTCGCAACCCCATGAAACCGCCGAAGGGGGTGTCCTCGAGGAGCGTGGGATCTTTCAGAAGAGCTGTGAAATGCGGCTCGGCTGCAGCTTCTACGAACCACGATGCGAACTTGTCTTCGATGATCGCGTCCGGACGGGTGCTCTCCAGTGCTCGGAACGTTGCCACTGCCAGCGCGGTAAGTCCGACGCTACTGACGATGTCCCACGTATCTCCATCGCTCCGCATTGTCTGGGTGTCCTTCCGCTCTTGACGACTGAGCCGAACTCTCTCGACCCTACGCCCGTGTGACCCCTCGTCGCCTGGAACGGAACGGTCGGACTGGGAGCAGCAAATACACGCTGACCGGATCGAAAAATTCTGCAGTGCAAGGCGTTCGGTTTGAATCAGCATCCTGCCAGGAATTTGCCAGGTCAGTGCCAGTGAGCGGCAAGGATGCAGGACTTCACTGGGGTGTGCCTCAGGGCTGAGAGAGAGCCTCGAGAATCCTTCGGGCAGGGGATTGATCGTGGCATGACCATCCGCCGGAACCACTTCGTGGGACCGTTCGGTTCCAGTTGATCTCTCGGACCGCACAACGAATGTCCCGTCGAGAAAGAGAGATGTGAGCCCATGTTGCAGGAAGGCTCGCTGGATGTATTGGCCGCCGCGGCGCGGAGCGGTAGCCGTGAGTCCATGGCCAGTTTGTATGCGGCGTTTCGTCCGATGGTTGTGCTGCGGTGCCGCGCCGAGCTTGATCAGGCCGTTTCCGATTCCGCCGCGGATGCCGCGTGCGTCGCCGTTCTCACGGCAGTGTGCGACGGATCGGAGACGTATCAGCCTTTTCTACGCGTGCTGTACGCGAGTACAAGCATCGCGATTGCTCGGGCGGCATCCGACGGGTTCAGCGGTGGATCGCTCCCGCCTCCGACAACGCTCCCGATTGTCGAACGCGATGTCCTGGTGTTGCGGCTGATCGTCGGGCTCGATACAAAGGCGACCGCAACGTCGCTTGCCCGTACGACAGACGAGGTGTCGCTCGACCTGCATCGGGCGCTGCGGCGACTGCGAAAGTTGTCTTCTTCGAATGCAATCAGGGAGAGCTTGGTATTCACCTGAGGGCGTTCGGAATGCGCAGATTCGGGCGGGAACGGATCCCTCCCTTACTGGCCGGCGATGTATTCGATCGACGGGCCGGCAGTCCAACCGCCGTCGACGGCGATCTCGGAACCCGTTGTGTACGAGGCATCGTCGGAAAGCAGGTAGGTGACCGCTCCGACCAACTCCTCCGGGCGACCGACACGGCGATACGGATTGTTGGGGAATGCGCCCTCTTCGAGGCTGATGCCCGTCGGTGCAGTCATGGGCGTCAGGACCATGCCGGGGTGAACCGAGTTGACCCGGATCTTGTCGCGGCCGAGTTCGACGGCGGCGATCTTGCTCAGCCCACGCACGCCCCACTTGGCTGCGCCGTAACCGCTGGTCAGAGCCATGCCCATCAGGCCGGCGGCCGAGGAGATGTTCACGATGGATCCGCCGCCGGCTGCCTTCATGAACGGCACCACCGTGTGGATACCGGTGTGCACGGACACCAGGTTGATCTGGATGATGCGCTGGAACGTCTCGAGTGGTTCCTCGGCGACTGTCTGGCCGGACGCCGAGATTCCGGCGTTGTTGACCAAACCGTTGATCGCGCCGAACTCGGATACTGCGTACTCGGCGGCGGACTTCCAAGACGCTGGATCGGTGACGTCGAGGTGAACGTAACGCGCTGCGTCGCCGAGAGATTCGGCCACTGCTCGACCGTCGTCGTCGAGTAGGTCGCCGATGACGACGCGGCCGTTGCCCGCGACGATGCCGCGGGCAAACGCCTCGCCCAGGCCGCGTGCGCCGCCGGTGACGAGAACGATTTTTCCGGAGAGATCCTGAGTCATGATTGTTCCTTACCTGTAGGTGTTGCGAGATATGGCTTCGAGAACGCCCCGAGCGCGCGGGTGATGGCCTCGGGTGCGGGCGTCCGGAGGTCTGCCATCTCACGCAGTGCGGCGACTACCGCAAGTGTTGCCTGGCCCGAAGCCGCTGTGGTGTCGAGCGAGGTTTCCGGACGGTCGATCAGGCGTGCGACTTCTGGGCGAATCAGTTCCATCGTCTCGAAAGTTGCTGATTCCCAAACTCTCCGGAGTGCCGCATCACCGAAGATGATGGGCATCAGTGACCGGGTCATCGGCTCGAAGGACTCGCCGACCGATGCGATAAAGGCATTCTTCACAGCCGCTGCGAGCCCGAATTCGCGGGCTTGCGCGCTGAGTGCGGTGGCCAGACTGCGGTTTCCCTCGTCGAGCATCGGCCAGATGCTCTCCTCTTTGGTGGCGAAGCAACGGTAGAACGTTCGCTCGGAGATTTCTGCCCGCTCGGCGAGCTCCGCGATGGTCGTCGAAGTGTCGCCGCGTTCGACGAAAGCGGCAGCACAACTCTGCGAGACGCGGAGAAGTAGTGCAGTGCGGCGGGCTGTTGCCATATCCGCACTGTACCAAAAGTGGCAGAAACTGCCACAAATGGTGTCGGCCGGTCAGCCGACGTTATCTTCGATTCCGGAAACCTCCTGCTCAACTGCGTTCTTGAGGTTCAGGAGCGTCTTGCGGATGTTGCCGCGCTGAAAATCGGCGAAGGTTTTTCCTCCGGTGGCAATTTTGTCGAACATGTCGGCGGCGAAGTCCGGCCAGCCGCGCCTGTCGTCGGTCCACGTTTCGGTAACTCGGGTTCCGTCGGGCACCGGCGAGAATCGGTACTGCCAGGTTGCGATAGAGGCGGGGATCCGGGGAGTACTGAGGCCGATCTTGTGAACACGGAATTCGAAGAGCTTCCCGGCCTCGGCAGCGGTGACGGTGCATCGCGTGGTCCACTGCGCGCGCCCACGCTTGTTGTGCCCGTCGAACTCCATGCCCAGGAAAGCGCTTTCGCGGTCTCCCCGCAAGGTTGCGCCTGTGTTTTCGGGACTCCAGGCACCCATACGAGTGGGATCGCTGATGACCTCGTAGAGGGAAAGCGCGTCGGAGCTGACGACGATGCTGTCGGAGACGGTAAGTTCGCGAGCCATTTCGGTTTCAGGTTCTTTCTGTCGAGCGTGTGTGAGGTGAGTATGACGATCGGTGGTTTCGCGAACAAGATGCGGACGTGGCGGATGAACCGTCGACCTGATCGGCGTTGAACTACAGGTGCGGTTTCAGTTGGATCTTGACCGCGCCTTCCTGCTTCTTCTGGAAGATCTCGTAGGCGTGTGGCGCCTGATCGAGCGGCAGCTGATGGGTGGAAAAGGTGTCGACGCCGAGTGGGTCGTCGTCAGTGAGCAGGGGCATGATGTCCTCTACCCACTTCTTGACGTTCGCCTGGCCCATCCTGAGCTGAATCTGCTTGTCGAACATGGTCATCAGCGGCAGCGGATCAACCATTCCGCCGTAGACACCGATCAAAGAAATGGTTCCGCCGCGCCGAACGATGTCGATGGCCGAATAGACAGCGCCAAGGCGATCGATTCCTGCGTTACGCATCGCAGGCGCGGCAAGAGCATCGGGAAGGAGTCCGACGAACTGCTGCGCGAGCTTTCCGATCGGAGACCCGTGCGCTTCCATACCGACAGCGTCGATCACCGAATCGGTTCCGCGGCCGTTTGTCGCGTCTCTGATGGCATCGCCGATCTTGCTGCCGTAGTCGTCCAGGTTGAGGGTCTCGATGCCGCGTTCGGCAAGGCGCGCAAGGCGTTCGGGTACACGGTCCACACCGATTACTCGAAACCCCTTGTGGTGGGCGATACGAGCCGCCATGTCACCGATCGGTCCGAGGCCGAGGATTGTCACGGACCCACCCGGCGGAATGTCGGCGTATTCGACCGACTGCCAAGCGGTGGGGAGCACGTCGGAGAGGTAGACGAATCGCGAATCCGCGGGACCTTCGGGAACTTTGATGTGTGTGAAATGTGCTTGCGGTACTCGGAGGTACTCAGCCTGCCCGCCGGGCACCGAGCCGTAGAGCTCGGAGAAGCCGAACAATGCTGCGCCCGTTCCCTGATCGCGGACCTGCGTCGTCTCGCACTGTGTGTAGAGGCTCGAATCGCACATGAAACAGTTGCCACACGAGATCTGGAACGGAATCACGACGCGGTCACCTATCTCGAGATTCGTGACTTCCGAACCGACTTCTTCGACGATTCCCATCGGTTCATGGCCGAGAATGTCGCCGGCATTCATGAACGCACCCAGAGTCTCGTACAGGTGCAGATCGGATCCGCAGATATTCGTCGTGGTGACCTTGATGATCGCGTCGGTGGGTTCGACGATCTTCGGGTCCGGAACCGTATCGACGCTTACTTTCCGTTTGCCTTGCCAAGTCACTGCGCGCACTGGGATCGACCTCTCATCGTGGAAATGCTGTTCGCAGTCACCTGCCCGAAAGCACTGAAATGCAAACAAAATCGGTGAGGGTTGCGAGAAGTCCTGAGCGCGTTAGATTGAGATGGAGCTGGGTCCCGGTCTCTTTGCACCGGCTCCAGGACTGAGACGACGAGATGATGAGGACGATCGCATGACCGACAAAGACGACAACGACCAGTCGCCCAAGGGTGGGCACCCAGGACCCGTGGACAAGGGCGGCGACGGGGGAATGGCAACGCGAGAACAGGCGCCTGAACTGGTCGAGGAGACCTCCGGCGAGAAGTCTGACGACGAGTAGTTTCCTTTTACTCCGCGTTGGGTAACAACGGGGATAGGCCGCATCGGACCGTCCCGGAATCAATGCGGGCGAGGTTCCTCGAGGTTGAGCAGCCAGCCACGGGAACCGCCTTGAGCAGATCCCTCAACCCTGTTGTCATTCAACCCTGTAACAGCACGTGATCGAATCGGGTCCGCAGTAGTGTCGGGACCCGGAAGTCGTCAAGCGTTCGAACTATCAACTGCTCGGCAACATCCCGGAGTTTCACGTTGGTCTCTTGAGAACGCCACACGAGTATGTCGAAGGCGCGATCGGCCGAAATGCCGTAGATCACCATGAGCATGCCTTTGGCTTGCTCGATTACTCCGCGAGAAGCGGTGATTTCGTTGACCAGCACGTCGACAGACGCTTTCACCGTGCTGTCGAGGGTTTCGGTGACGTCGATGTAGAAGCCTGAGCTGCCGACCACGGCACCCGACTCGTCCACGACGCTGTCGCCGACGACGATTACCGAGTGAGTATCCCCTGCAGTGTCGATGATGCGGTGGCGGCTGCTGAACGGTCCGCCTGAAGTGCGGATGGCGTGCAGTGTCTGGGCAACGTGTCTTCGGTCGTCGGGATGCTTGTGCGAGAGCATCAATTCTGTCGTCGGAGCTACTTGGTCGGGTTCGTATCCGTGAATCCGTGCAACTTCGTCCGACCACTCCCACCGGTCGCCGTTGCGGTGATAGAGAAAGCCGCCCACCCGGTGTGGAGCCCCCGATCCTGACGTTCGCCCCAACCCGTCCTCGTTCACCACACACGCCCCCTCGTTCTCGACCTCGTCCCAACCGGCGTACTCGCCAGTTAGTTATATCGGACAAATCCGGCGGAGGTGGTGTCGGTCCCATATTTCGGAGCATCGTCTGGATCGCTACCGCATGGGTCGGGGAAACCGGCGCTCAGAGTACTTGGCGACGGTCCCACGTCACTCGCGGTTGAAACAGTGTTGCCGCTCTGTCCATTCGGTGATCGCCGCCGCGATGGCCGCAGGCTGATCCTCGGGGGCGAGATGTCCTGCGGGACCGCACTGTTCCACCTCGAGATTTGCGATATTCGATCGGCTCCACGTGACTTCGTCAGGCCCGATCATGAGAAGTTCTGCGGGGCCGCTGAAGGTGAGAAGAAGTTTGGGTACGTCGGTGCTTTCTGCGAGCCAATCGCTGTACGCCGCCACACGTGCATTCACGTCACCGGGAGTTCCTTCGATGGGGAAGGATCGTGGCCACTCGAGAAGGGGTCGGCGACTCTCTCGTGACGGATAAGGGGAGCGATAGGCCTCGGCATCGGTTTCGGTCATTTCACCGAGAACCGTTCTGTGAAGCGCTATTTCGAGAAAGAAGTTCTCGTCGAGTACCTTCGTCTCTCCTGTGTCGGAGTCCCTCAGAGCTTCCACCCGTGCCCGTGCCTCTCCCGGGAAGTGTTCGTCCCAGGTCATCGGACGAAGGATCGTTTCGAAGAAGGCCACACCTCGGACGCGATCGGGGTGGCGGGCAGCCCAGTCCAGTGCAAGTGCCCCGCCCCAGTCGTGTCCGACGAGTACGACGTCGTCGAGTTCCATCTGGTCGAACCAGGCGTCGAGGTAGCGGGCGGTGTCGAGGAAGCCGTAGTTGATTGGCGGTTTGCCTGACTGCCCCATTCCGATGAGGTCAGGGGCAAGTGCGCGGCCTAGATTTCCTATCTGCGGCAGGATGTTTCGCCACAAGTGCGAGGATGTGGGGTTTCCGTGGATGAGTACGAAGGGTGTTCCTTCACCGCGCGAGCGGTAGGCCATGGTCGAGTCGAGCACGGGAATTGTGGGCATTGCGACTCCTCAAATAGTTTCCATATACTCTAATTGAGATAGTAGCCATGTATTCTATTTGTATGCAAGATCGAGAAACATGGACGACAGGGTCGCTGGTGTGGCACCTTGGCTTGCGCTGGCGGGCGGGGGTTGACCGAGCGATCGCGCACCTGGGGTTGACTCACGCCCAGTATTCAGTGCTCGCGTCTCTGCATGGTCTGGTGAGTGCGGGGGAGAGGCCGAGTCAGCGAGAACTCTCAGCGCACACAGGATTGCAGCGAATCTACATATCCAAGCTCGTGCGAGCGTTGGAGAAGAGCGGGTTTGTTGTCAGTGAACGCGATAGACGCGATGCGCGAGCCGTTCGCCTCGATCTCAGTGACGAGGGCAAACGAGTCATAGAGCTCGCTAAAGACATTGTCCGCCAATTGGATGCAAAGAATACGGAAGTGCTGACGAAAACCGGAGGGCGGGAACTCGCCGAGCTCCACCGCGCCCTTGACGCGTTACTCGACGCCACCGAAGCAGCAGATGGATAATGCGCCGGTCCGCTTCGTGGCGAAACCGAAGGCGATCGTGTGCGGACCCGGTCCACAGGACGTTCGTTGGAGGACCGACGGAAGCGTCGATCCCCCAACGAGCCCTATTGTCTAGCTGTCGATCGTCACGGTGTCACGTTGATCGGTGTGGCCGATGCGAACTGCAGTGTGCCCGACATTGTTGCCGTGCCAGTGGCTGCGGCGGGGCAGACGGGTCCGGTGCCGGTGCGTGTGTAGTTCACGGTGCCGGTGTTGCTTGCCACGACGCGCTGGTTGGGAATATCGAATGGCAGCGGTCCGACAGTGCTGGCCCCGACGGTGACTGTGCATGTTGATCCGGGCATCGTGACGACTGCGCCTCCTGCAGGAATGACCAGGGATCCCTGAGCCGATCCGGTGTCTGCCGAGACGTTCAATAGCCAGGAGCCGGAGGTCGTGACCACAGCGGGTAGGCCGTTAGCCTTGCACCCGGTCAGGCTGGGGGTGCCGATATTGACGTTGACTCCGCCGGTGCCGGTGTTGGAATTACCCGGCGCGGATGGGATGGTCCCGGAGCCCGTCGTACTGGAGCAGGTAAGTGTGATCGTTCCTGTCTTGATACTGAGATTGCTGCTCGAAGCAGTCACGGCTTGACCCGCTGGAGTGACGACGGTCGAAGCCAGAGCGGTGCCGGCTGCGACCGCAATCGCGGCTGCGGCGGCAGCTGTGACGATGGTGGTGCGGCGAACTGCATGGGTCATCGATATCTCCTTGTTGTCGGTGATACTTCGTGAGTCGCCGGTGCTTGCTCTACTGCGTCCGCAGGCTGTCGGCGCCGATGTTGAACACATCGCTTGTGGTGGTCAACGAGTTGTGACCACTCGAAGACGGAACGTTGGCGCGAAGATTGACTGCCCAATTCAATGCGCCGAACAGTCCACATCCAGATGCGCCCGGTACCGCGAACGTCTGGTCGGCGTGCGTCACGTTTCTGACGGCGGCGGTATCCGGAAATCCTGGAACTTCCTCCAGGACACCATTTTCGGACACTCCGAGTTTGAACATGATCGGGTTGCTCGCAGAACCCAGATAGCAGTTGCCGCCCAGCAAGGGGTTGGAGATCTTCAATCTTGCCGGAAGTGTGACACCGAGTTGGAATGCGTCGACTGTTGGCAACGCGACCGGTTCGACTGTTGCCTTGATGGTGGTCAAGCCGCCGGGGAACGGTATACCGAGCCCGAAGATTCCTCCTGGTACCTCGATGGGGGTGGAATAGACGCCTTTGGTGCCGTCAGTGGGAGGAATGAAGATCTGGTCGAACCCGAATTCTGCGTCGGGGTTCTCGCGATAGGCGACACCGCCGGCGATATTCAACGAGCCGGAAGGAATCGGTACTTTGAGCCCGTTGATGTTCATTTCGCCGCCTTTGACGACGACATCGACACAGGTGCTTGTCTCCGGATTGGCTATCGGGCACTTTCCCCAGCCCCCGAACGGCGCATTGGGCAGCGGGGCCGCCGTCGCGGTTGACACCGCCCCGAGAGTGAGGACTCCCGCTGCGACGACGGCGAGCGCGGCTCTGAATCGTATTGTGCGCATGGACAAGTGAACTCCGTTTCGAGGTGGCAATCTGTCGTCGATGAAGGTTCTGTGGCAGTGGGTTGGATTGCTAGTTGGCACTACGTTCGGCAACGACGGCAGCGGGTTCGGGTGAGCCGGCCGGCTGGGGCCTGAGGCTGTCGGCACCGATGTTGTAGACGTCACTCGTCGTGGCGAGGGAGTTGGACGTGGTGGACGAGGGAAGCCCGGCGCGCCAGTTGACGATTGGATTCAGAACGCCGAACGGGCCACACCCGGAAGCTGTCGGGACCGCGAAGGGCTGTCCGGTGTGCCCGGTGTTTCGAACGACGGCAGTGTCCGGGAAACCTGGAACCTCTTCGAGGACACCGTATTCGGTCACATCCAAGTTGAGTTGGACGGGGTTGTTGTCCGAGCCCAGGTAGCATTTGCCGCCGAGGAGAGGGTTCGCGATCTTCAGTTTGACGGGTAGCTTCACACCAAGCTGAAATGCGTCCACGGTGGGGAGTGCAGACGTCGACTCTACGGTGGCCGAAGCCTTGTTCAGTCCGAAGAGATTGTTGAATGGCAGGTCGATTCCGAGTGCGCCCCCGGGGATGTCGATGGGTTTGGCGTAGATCCCCCGACTGTTGTCGTTGGGTGGGATGAATACTTGGTCGAATCCGAATTCAGCCTCTGGATTCTCCCTGTATGCAACTCCGCCTGCGATGCGCATCGCCCCGGCGGGAATGTTGACGGAAAGCTTGCCGATCTTCATGTTTCCGCCGGTGACCGTGACGTCCATACAGGTGCTGGTCTCGGGATTGTCGATCGGACATGAATCCCAACCGCCGAAGGGGATCTCCGCTGCCGGGGCGGCTCCTGCAATGCTTGCTGACAAGCTTCCCACCGCAGCGGCGGTGGTGAACACGGTTGCGGTGGCGAGTGCGCCGAAAAGCCCACGCGACGTCGAACGTCGGGACATGTATTTCTCCTTTGGGTACAACCGACCAGTCGGGATTGTGATGATGAGTGACGGTAGTCACGTGTGACTTGGATGTACAGACAATTTGAAACAATTCCGACAAAAGTATTACTGCGATCGCCTCCGCTACTACTTGTGGCTGTGAGGATTGAAATTTGTTGCAGTGCTCTGTGTCTCGTCATTCACCCGCGAATCGCTGTGAGGTGCTTCGACCCGAAAAGGCGTTCGTCGACGGGAATATCGGACTCCTGTCGAAATCGAGGGGGCAATGTTTTGTCGGAGTCGCCAATGAGGGAAGTCAGGGCGAGTAACTTTGTCGAACAGCGGCTGATCGGTACTCCGGGCAGCTGCCCGAGAGAACGGATCGCCATGACGCTGATGCTGCCGCTCGACTCGATGTTCCTACTGATGGAGTCACGGGAGCATCCCATGCACGTCGGTGGCCTGTCGCTTTTCGTTCCGCCGGAAGGGGACGACGGCGAATTCGCCAGGTCGCTCTACCGTTCGCTCACCGACGTCGACTCGATTCGGCCACTCTTTCGCCGCAAGCCGGTGCAGTTCTTGTCGAACTTCGCGCCGGTGCGTTGGACGGAGGACGCAGACGTCGATCTCGAGTATCACGTCCGGTTGCTCGCGCTACCCAAGCCGGGTCGAGTCCGCGAGTTGCTCGAGCTGACCTCCATGCTCCACGGCACGCTGCTCGATCGGCATCGGCCGCTGTGGGAGGCGTACGTGATCGAAGGTCTCGCCGACGGCCGAGTTGCCGTGTACATGAAGACGCACCACGCGCTCATGGATGGTGTGTCTGCTGTTCAGGCGTGGTACCGCAGCCTCTCGTCGGATCCGCACGATCGACATTCGATGCCTCCATGGGCGCAACGACCTTCTTCGGGGCGGGTTCGTGCCGGTCGCGGGCTGGACCTGCAGAGGCGGGTGGGCTCCGTGATCGAGACCGTGCAAGATGTGGTCGGGGTCGGCCCTGCGATAGTGAACGCCGCTGCCTCGGCAGTGAAGGACCACATCGCACCGTTGCCGTTTGCTGCCCCGAAATCGATCTTCAACGTCCCGATCACCGGAGCGAGGCGTGTCGCCGCGCAGTCGTGGCCGATCGAGCGCCTGCGCAAGGTCAGCTGCGTTGCAGACGTGACGCTCAACGATGCGGTGTTGGCAATGTGCGCGGGTGCGCTACGGCGATACCTGATCGAACTGGACGAGTTGCCGGACAAACCGTTGATCGCGATGGTGCCGGTATCCCTTCGCAAAGGCGAAGAGGGTGAGGCTTCCGGCAATGCCGTGGGTGCGGTGTTGTGTGATCTGGCAACCGAATTGGCAGATCCGGCGGCCCGACTTCAGAGAGTTCACGACTCGATGAGTAGCGCCAAGTCCCTGATGTCGGGCCTGACGCCCCTGCAGATCACGGCGCTCAGTGCATTGAACGTCGCGGGTCTCGGGCTGCCGCTGATCCCTGGTTCATCCCGACTGATCACTGGGCGTCCAGTCTTCAATCTGGTGATTTCCAACGTCCCCGGCCCGACAACGACGCGCTATTGGAATGGCGCGAAACTCGAGAGCTGTTACCCGGCATCGATTCCGTTGGACGGGCAGGCGATGAACATCACCGTCATCGGCTACGCGGACACCATGCAGTTCGGGCTCGTCGGCTGCCGCCGCAATGTTCCGCACTTGCAGCGGCTCCTCGGCCATCTCGAGGAATCCTTGAGTGAGCTCGAAGCCGCCGCAGGCTGAATGCGTGAGGAAACCTCAGCTGACGGGGACCGCTCCGCGAGCGTTCGATACCAAGTGAGTGCCGATCTGAAGGAACGCGGGTACGAAGTTCGGGGTGTCGATTGCAGGCGAAAGGATGTGGGCTCCGAAATGCGCGACCACAAACTCCAGGTCGCGTGAGATCAAGAGCCTCTGGCCATGGATTCCGCTTGCCATGAACGATCCGAACGGATCATTGAGGATCCACCAGTAGTCGTGGTAGCTCATCGTCGCGGGGGAATCGACAGGGGCACGCGGGCTTCTGACCTCCGAAGGATAGCCTGCGGGCACTCCCGCGGTCATCGATCGCGCGATGTGCGGTGGGATCACCTGACGATCCTCGACGGCACCGTCACAACGAATCATCTCACCCACTCTGGCTACGTCTCGAAGGGTCGCACTGAATCCGCCCGCCGCCATTTCCGTTCCAGCGGAGTCGACTATGTAGAACGCATCTTCTTCGGCTCCGATTCTTGACCAGACCAGCTCACTGAGTAGTTCGGCGAGTGAAGTTCCGGTCACGCGGCGCAATATTTCTCCGACAGTCTCGACATTGCCGTTCTCGTAGCGGAATTCGACGCCGGTCGGGCCCGCAGTGCGTGCCGTGGCGAGGTGCTCGAGAATGGTCTCCGGGCCGCGGTAATTCATGGGGCGCAGCTTCGGGGCGACTACGGCCCAGAAACGGCTGGCTTCGATGGTGCGATGGAACGGCCGACCGCCGTACGTTACATCAGTGCCCATGTGAAGAAGGTCCTGAATCCGATTGTCTCCGAACGCAGTTCCTGCCAACTCGGGAATGAATTTCGACGCCCGATCGTCGCGGTCGAACAATCCTTGTGCTTCGACCAGTGCAGCCATCAAACCGACGTAGGATTTCGCCATCGATGCATTGAGGTGCGGTTCGTGGGGTTTGCAACCGTGCAAGTAACTCTCGTACACCATGCGTCCCCGATGTAGCACGGCGATACTGTCACTGTGCGCACCCGCGAGGAACTCGGACACCGTCTGCTTCGGCTGATCCGGAAGGTTCAACGTGACACCGGACAGATCCGTGTAGTCGGTCGGGAGGGTCCATTTGGGTCCGTCGCCGCGCCACACACGGCGAGTCGCTACCATCTCTCGTATGGTTGTGGCTTGTTGGCGCACGTCGGCCGGGTCGGTGAATCCGCGCGCCCAGGGGATGTCATCCGTTGCGATGTTTTGTGCCATCTGAGGTCTACTTCCGTCTTGATTGCCGAGTTGGAGTGTTGATTGCCGCGTTCGTAGTTGATGAACTGAATTGCCTAGTGCCGAAGCGCATTCTGTTCATGTAGGGGGTTGGCGGATGGCCCGGAGAGTAGGGCCGCACTGTCGCGGGCGTAGGGGCGATACAGTGCGCCTGAAGCGACCCCGTTGACGGTGGTCAGCACTACGGTGACGATGAAGAGCGCGCCTTGTAATCCGATTCTGTCGCCGAGGGTTCCGACCAAGACAGCGTATCCGGCGTAGGCCAGCGCTTCGACTGTCGAGACGGAGACGGCAAAGGCCAGGGCTCGCAGTTCCGGACGAACTATGGCCATGATAATCGGCCGATTTACCACTGGGACCTGACCTTGAAGGACGCCGACGATCCCGAACAAGACCGCGTAGACGCCGATGCTGTTCCAGGAAATCTGCGTAGCGATCAGTGCTGCGGCCGCGAATCCGAGTTGGCTGGCCTGAAGCATGATGATGCGGCCGTTTCGGGGTCGTTTGACGTGTACGGCGTCGTTGACTCGTCCGCCGACGAACGTGCCGAGCAGGTACCCGATTGCGAAGGGCGGTGCGATGATCGAAGCAGTTGCGGTCGTGAATCCGTGCTCCTCGACGAGAAATACGATGCTGAAGCTCATGATGACGTTCTGGCCCGAGAATGCGCGTTGTACGAGTAGGTATCGGAATGTCTTGATAGCGAGTAGCTCTCGTATCCCTTCGCGCCAGAATCTTGCTTTGGAGCCGAGATCGTCGGTGGTCGTCTGTGCGGGCGCATCGCCGGATTCAGGATCGTCGAGGAAAAGCATGATAAGCACACCGATGGCGATGCAGATTGCACCGGTGATGATGTATCCGTAGCGCCATCCATCTTCGAAGCGAGACAAAAGCCCGAATATCGGGGCGGTCGCGCCGGTGATGACGGCGACGCCGCCGTATACCAATCCCGTTGCGCGGCCCCTCCGGGCGTCCTCGTACAGATCTCCGAGGATGGACAATGCAATCGAGCCGGCGCCGGCGAAACCTGCGGCGCCGATCGCATAGAGGACGAGAAACTGAGTGAAACTGCCGGACAATCCGGCCAGGATTACCCAGGCACCCCAGAACCCTGAACAGATGGCAAGTACCGACTTGCGAGAATATCGTCGGGCAAGGAACGCCCAGGGGATTGCCGTGAAGACCCCGACGGCCTTGGCCACTGCAACGATCGTGCCGAGCGCCGCCGATGACAATCCCATGGCCTCACGCATGAGAGGGAAGAGCACGGACGTCACGCTGCTTTCGGCGTTGTCCATTGCCGTGGAGCCGGTCAGGAGTGCGAGGTTCTTACCTCGCCGACTGCGTGGAAACTGAGTAGGTGCCGCAAGTTCTGTGGTCATTGTTCCCTCTCGAAAAATGCCGATGATTGCTTGGGCGCGGTGGGCAGCGCTCGGCGGTCGACTGTGCACTGAGTCACAGTGAGCATTAATGGAGACAATATACATAAATAGACAGACTGTCTATCTCTTTGTTCAAAGTTGGATGACAGTGCAGGTGCCGAGTCCCGCAACCGTGACGCCTACGGCCAAAGTCGCCATGACAATGAACGGTATTTCTCGAGAATCCTTGTCGTCCAGACTGAGTCGACGATGACGGATTGTCGTGCCCACGATGACTCCGGCAGTCGTAATGATGAGCGTGGCGAACACTGCGATTCGTAGAACGGACGGATGCAAAGCGATTTCGCGACCGGTGATCACTGACACAGTCACAGAGGAGAGGGCAGTTCGTCGCCAGGCGAGCACGGTTCGCTCGGGTTGCAGTCCGGGCGGCTCGTTTTTCGTCACAACACGGTCATCCCTACGCCGAGACCCGCAACGACACACACCCCGCCGACGAGAAGCGCGATCATCGGTGACGTGGGTAAGGGAAGATCACGCCTCATCGCGGTTTGGACGGCCTTCCAGTGTCTGAGCGCGCCGAGCGCTACAGCCGACGCCACGACGGTGCACACGACTCCGAGCATTTTGTACATATTGTCGTCGTTTTCGGATACGTAGAACTGACCGACTGCGACGCCGCCTGCCAACAACCCCAACGCAGTTCGTATCCAAGCCAGAAATGTTCGTTCGTTCGCAAGACTGAATCTGTAGTCCGGTTCGTGATCGATCACGGTGATTGCCTCTGAAAAGTCGAGTGCCCGCCAGGCCGTCACGTCGAGCGTATGACGACCTGGCGGGCGCGAAATTGGATACGACTGTCTTTGAATGATCTTCAGGTGGTGAGTAATTGACGCGCGATTCCGTTCTTCTGAATCTCGGAGGAGCCGGTGAGGATTCGGAACATCCTCAACCGCTGGAACAGTGATTCGACCTCCGAACCACGGATGACCCCGGCTTTTCCGTGAATCTGAACTGCGTGGTCGGCGATGGTGAAGGCCTTCTCGGCAACGAACAGCTTGCACATGAATGCTTCGGTACGCGGACTCCCACCGGCATCGAGTGTGGCGAGTGCGTCGTAGGTCATCGAGCGCGCAGCGTAGTAGTCGGTCGCCATGTCGGCGAGTTTGTGTTGGATGGACTGCAACATCGCAAGAGGAGCGCCCTGCACCTGGCGAGTCTTGCTGTACTCCAACGACAATTCCAGTGCTCGGCGGGCTCCGCCGAGGACGGTGGGGCAGTGCAACAACCGGTTGACTGTGACTCGACCGAGTCCGATTCTCAAGCCTTCGCCCACATTTCCGAGAAGCTGTTCCGGCCCCACGTAGCAGCCGTCGAGGATGATGTCCGCTTCGATGTGCTGACCGGACATCGGGACGTCACCGTCCGCCACTGTGCAGCCAGGAGAATCCAAGTCGACCAGGAAGGCCGAGTACGAATCCGGTCCGTCGCCGTCGGATGCCATCTTTGCGATCAGTACCGAAAAGTCGGCGAAGGGGCCCGCGGACGAGAACACCTTGTGGCCGTTGAGGCGCCATCCGGCACCGTCCGGGGTAGCTGTGGTGAGCATGCCGCGAACATCGGAACCTGCGTCGTTCTCGGTGAGAGAAAAGCAGCACGCCTTCTCTCCTCGCAGCACCGGAATCAAGTACTTTTCCAACTGATGCTCGGTGGCGTATTGAAAGATCGATCCCGCGCGGAGTGGGCCACCCATGTCTCCGAGCACGGACGTCGCGAGGACCCGCGGCGATGCACCGACCTCTTCTTTGAGTGCGGCGAGTTCGGTAAAGGTGAGGTTCTGGCCGCCGAGTTCAGTGGGGAGGTGTATTCCGTAGAAGCCGAGTTCGCGGCTGCGTCTCCACACTGGCTCAAGCGTCTCACGGATGTAGTGGGATTCTTGAGTGAGACCCAATTCGGCTTCGTACTCGGCTAGTTCGCCGTCGAGATAGTCGCGTAGACGCTCGACGAGCGATTGAAGTCTTGGATTGTCTTCGTAGGTAGGGGTGAGAGCGAATGACATGTCTATTTCCTGTCAGTTGACGTGACGGTCAGCGGTGGTCCAGTAGGTCGCGCGAATCGCGCGGCGATCGATCTTGCCGTTTCGGTTGACAGGCAACGAATCTGCGAAGTCGACCGAACGTGGCTTCTTCATGCTTGCCAGACGCGTCGAGCAGTGCGCGATCAATTCCATTGCGGTGGTGTCAGTTCCATCTCTGGTCACGACAACAGCCTTGACTGCTTCGCCCCACTTCGGATCGGGAACTCCCACTACGCAGACTTCGGAAACGGCGGGATGTTCGTACAAAGCGGCCTCCACCTCGCTGCAGTAGATGTTGAATCCGCCCGAGATGATCATGTCCTTCTTGCGGTCGACGATGAACAGGTAGCCGTCTTCGCGGAAATAGCCGACATCACCCGTGTGGACCCAGCCGTTCCTGAACGTCTCAGCCGACAGCTCGGGTTCGTGGAAGTATTCGCGGACACAGTCCGGACCACTGGCTACGATCTCGCCGATCGTGCCGGCCGGGACCTGTACGCCGTTGTCGTCGACCACGCGAACATCGGTGTCGTATGCCGGCCGGCCGCACGAGAGAAGAAGCTCAGGGTCGGATTCGATACCGCGCACCACGTCTTCAGCGGTCAAGACAGTGACGACGCTGGTCGTTTCGCCGAGCCCGTATCCCTGAATGACGATGGGACCGAACACCTTTACCGCGTCGCGCAACCGTTGTGGAGAAACCGGCGCTGCGCCTACGCCGATGCAGCGCAGCGAGCTCAGGTCGACGTCGGTAACCGACGGATGGTCCATCAGCAAGTTGAGCATCGTCGGGACCACCATGGTGGTGGTGATCCGCTCACGTTCGATGGTCTGCAGGAACGTCCTCGTGTCCCATGCCGGCAGGATCACCACTGCGGCGCCCCTGGCGAACATTCCGAGCACCACCATGCCGGAAGCGTGTGTGATCGGGCCGGGGGCGAGGTAGCGATCACCAACAGTCGGCGCGCCTTCGGGGCTCATCAGTCGCTTGCGCATGTTCGCCAAGCGGTTGCCCTGACTCTGGACCGCAGCCTTGAGCTTGCCGGTGGACCCGGATGTGTAGTTGAGGACAGCCGGGGCGTCAATGTCGACGTCCACCTCGACGTTGTCTTCGCTGCCCCTTGCCGTCAGTTCGTGATAACTGTCCGCGTCGGGAGTCGAAGTGCTGTAGTCGATCACCCTGCAGTTCAGCCCTGCGTCGGCGACGACCTTCAGCGCCATGCCGGCGTGTGCGGCGTCGACGAAGAGGACACGCACATCGGCGTCGGCGAGGATATGCCCGAGTTCGTCGGCGCCCAGTCGTGCGTTGATCGGTACCCTGACGAATCCTCCCTTGTACAAGGCCATTTCGGTCACTACGAGTTCCCCGCAGTTTCCGGCAAAGGTTCCGATCATGTGTCCGGGCCGTGTCCCGATCACTGCGAGAGCCGACGCGAGACGGTTTGCGGCCGTATCGAGCTCGCTGTAGGTCCACCGGCCTTCGCCGCAGACAAGGGCTTCGAGATCGGGGTAGTAGCTGGCGCTTCGGGCGAGATAAGTACCGAGGTTCATGGACATCTCCAGAGAAAATCGACATCACGAATGTTAATGGACAGTCTGTCTATATTCGATCGTCCTGTCAACGTTGAACTATGCTTCGTACAACAGTGCGAAGGAAGGGAACCCAATGCCTCCAGAAGACAGACGTGTCCGGCGTACCCGACGATTGCTGCGGGATGCCTTGGTCTCGCTCGTTCTGGAACGGGGATATGCCGGGATCACCGTCGAAGACATCACGGACCGTGCAGATTTGGGTCGGGCGACGTTCTACAGTCACTACACCGACAAAGACGATTTGCTCGGTCAAGTCGTGTCCGATCTGGCCGATGACCTGCAAGAGCGGCTCGGTCCGCTCATTCCCGCCTCTTCGATCGGATTCACCGGCAAGCCTGTGCTCGAGATGTTCAGGCATGCCGCTGAGGAACGTGACGTCTACCGTGTGATCCTGCGTGGTGAGGGGGATGGCAAGGCGCTGCGAAAGTTCGTCGAAGACCGCAGCGTCGCCGCTGTGCGGATATTTTCCGCACGGGCAGAAGCGCTCGGGGTTACTCCGCGAATCGACATCGAAGTACTCTCGCGGGCATGGGTGGGTGAACAGATCGCGGTCATGCAGTGGTGGCTCGAGTCCGACCCGCCACCGCTGACGCCGGAAGAAGTCACCGAGATGCTGCTCGAACTTTCGTTGCGGGGACGCTACTGGTCTTCGGGTTTCGACGGCGAATTGAAATCCGAATAGCCGCTGTCACGTCTCGCCGTTGCCGCGGCGGCTTCGTCGAGAACCGACTCGGTGTGCTCGCCCACGTACGGAGTCGGAAGTCGAAAACTGTTCAGTCCCAAGCTGAATTGCGCCGGGAATCTCATCTGGGGCCAGCTTTCTCCGTTTTCGGTCGCGACCTCGCTGAACAGGTTTCGAGCGATGACATGGGGATCGCTCATCAGTTGTCCGGCGTCGGTGAACACCGGCGCCCACGGCGCATTGATCGCAGTCAACGATTTTTCCCACCACTCGTATGTGTGCGTACCGAAGGTGGTGACCAGGAGTTCCCGCAACTCAGCCTTGTGCTGTGTTCGGGTCCATCGATCGTCGTAGCGCAGTGTGTTCAGTGCCGGAAAATCAGCGCTGAATGCTGTGCGGAACTCGATCCAGAACTTGTCTTCGAAAGTGGCAAGTGAAAGCAAGCAACCGTCGGAAGTCTCGAAAATGTCGTTGTCTCCCTGGACGGTCGGTGAATCGGTAGGGTTCTCGATATCGCGGATCATGAGCGCGAAAGGCGCGCACCAGGCGGTTGCAGCCTCGGCGAGGGAAATGTCTATGTGTTGTCCGCGTCCGTGCTTGTCCACGCTGGCGAGAGCAACCGAGATGGACAGTGCCGCGTACATCGAACCCACCAGATCACCGGCCCGGATACCAGGGCGGGTGACGACTCCGTCGGTGCACCCGGGAACCGCGAAAAAGCCGGAAAGGCCGAGGAAGTTCAATTCGTGCCCCGGCTTGTCGGCATAGGGTCCGGACTGCCCGTAACCGGTGATCGAACATAATACGATGCGTGGGTTGGCTTTTCGAAGTACGTCGTAGCCGAGTCCCATGCCTGTCAGTACCTGTGGCCGGAACCCCTCGACCACTGCATCTGCGGTCTCGACCAGTCGAAGGAACGTCTCGCGATCGGATTCGAGACGGAGATCGAGCGCGATCGATCGCTTGTTCCTGTTCAACGAGGCCATCCGTTCACCAGCTGCCCGCGTCGGATCAGGTCGCTTCGGGTTCTCGACCTTGACCACGTCGGCGCCCAGATCTGCGAGCAGCGTCGTCGCAAACGGGCCGGGCAGAAGGCGAGAGAGGTCGAGAACGCGCTTGCCGTGTAAGAAACTCCATTCCGACGTGTTGTCGCTGTCCATGTTCACACTCCGAAGACTGTCGAGGCAGTAGCCGATAACGCCAAACCCTCATCGGCACGGCATTGTTCGTAACTGCTGGATCCCAGGATGATCAACCTGATCGATAATTGGCAGACTATCGATTAATGAACAGGATGTCTACGAATTGATTGCGGCGAGGTTTTGTTCTGCTTTGTCGACGCGACGCTCAGCAACACGGAGTTCCTTCTCGGATTCTCGAACCGCAGCGTCACTGGTCTTCTCGGCGTTCCGTGCGAACTGCCGTTGCTGCTCAGCGTGCTCGAGTTCGGTGCGCAGTTCTTCAACGCGCCGTTCGACGTCGGAGAGCGTCGTTCTGGCTTCCTGGAGTTCGGCGGTCTCGGACTTCACCCGGCGGCGGATCTCGTCGGCCTGCGCCGTGGCTTCCTTCAATTCTGCTTTTGCTCTGGCTTGTTCGGCCTTCAGTTCCGGAGTTTTCGACTTCGGAGTCGTCGGCTCTTCAATCGCGGCGTGCTGCGGTGATTTCTCATTCACCACGGCGAGCCCGGCGGGTCCGAAACCGCTGTAAGTCGCAGCGGTCACGACCCGTCCGAGTCGAACCTGCGCGGCAGTCTCCTCATCGGCCAGGGCGGCATTGAGAGTCTGCGCGACATCGCGCAACGAATCCTCGCCGACGCTTTTTCCCCGTGAAGCGGCGATCTCACCGGATTTGTGGGCGAGACTCCGCACCACCTGCTGCCTCTGTGTCGTCAGCCGTCGCAAGTCCGGGCCCGAGAGATGGCGTTGAGCGTCGCGTAGCGATTCGCCAAGCGCGAGAAGTGCATCCAGATCCTCTGGTGCATCTCGCGAGATGAGATTGACCAACCACCCCACGGTGGTCGGCTTCCGAAGTTTTCCGATCTCTGCGGCCAGTGTGCGGTCGTTGTCGTCCCGGGCAGCCTTCACATGCTTTGTACGCGCCTCTACGAACTCGCCGGGGTCGAGGCCGTAGAGTTCGTCGGCGACATCATCGAGGGTCACGTATCAATACTGTCATTCGGCGAATCGTTCGAAGACTGTCTTCCAGTCGTTCTTGATGCTCACCACCGTCCACCCGTTTGCGCGCGAGACGTCGAGTGCGTGCTCGGCCCCGTCCACGTAGTCGAACTCGCGTTCCGGATCGTCATGGAGCACCAGAAGGCGAAGTGCCGGAACGTTCGGGTGTTCGGCGAACTTCAACATAGGTAGGTCACCGTTGCTGTTTCCGGCCGCGATGACAGGTCGTCGGCCGATTCGGTTCCAGATCTGTACGGGCTTGGCCGGCCCGTCGTCGACGACATCGGTTTGGGGCTGACGAAGGATCGTGCCGCTGTGGCCGTCGTCCTTCCACGTCAATGCCACGCCGCTGCCGATGACGCGATCTCGGGGGATGCCGTAGACCTCCTGACTGATCGGCCGCATGAAATCACGTCCGCCGCCAGAGACTATGTAGTTGGAGAAGCCTTTGGCCGCAAGGTAATCGAGCAACTCCACCATGGGCGAATAGCTGCAGTGCAAATATTTGCGATCGAGAGTGGGATGCGAAGCAGTGCGCAGGTAAGTATCGGCGTGGGTTTCGAATTCGTCGACTGTGACTTCGGCGAATGCCGCCAGGACACCGGCCGCGAGTACCTTCAGTGCGCTGTCGTCGCCGCGATAGTGCTTCGAGATCACTTCGTTCAACCAGGAGTAGTCCTTTTCGAACGCAGCCTGCCACGGTTGACGGTTGCGAAGAGACGGATCCTGGGCGGTCATCTCGACGAGGCGGCGCAGGATGAAGTCGAGTTGGATCGGCATCGGCTTCTCACACCACAGGGTTCCGTCGTTGTCGAAGACTGCGATCCTGTCTTCCGGTGCGATTTCGTCCGGACTTCCCTCAGCCGTCGCGCGTTCGACGAATTGCCGGACGGCCTGCTTCGGCGGGCCGTCTTGCCAGCTCGGTAGCGGGTCGCAGGTGTCGGAGGTGGAGGCTTCAACGAATTGACTGCTCATGTGGTCCCTGGCTTCCAGTGAGTCGATGACAAATCCGGCACTCTCATACTCGGATCTCCTGCCGAAAATGGCATCGCCCATTTCGGGCGACAGCGGTTCGGTGACCACAATCGGGGTATGCGATTCACCATGCGGCCGTAGAGGCTGGAAATCAGATGACCTACAAGGAGCCAGATCATGGCCAACGCATTCAAAGGCGTCGTCAACCTCGATATTCGCGATTCGATTCCCGACTGGAGCCCGTACGAGCAGCCGAAGGCCGCCGCCGGCACACCGAATATTCTTTACATCGTTCTCGACGACGTCGGATACGGCGCCTTGGGTTGTTACGGGGGACCGATCGAGACGCCGAACATCGACCGCATCGCGGGCAACGGATTGCGGTACGGGCAGTGGCACACCACAGCGCTGTGCTCCCCGACGCGATCGTGTCTGCTCACCGGGCGAAACCACACGACCAACGGCATGGCCTGCATCAGCGAGTGCGCGGTCGGTTTTCCCGGCGGAAACGGTCACATCCCTCCCGAATGTGCCACGCTCGCCGAGGTTCTGGTCGAGCAGGGATTCAGCACCGCGATGGTCGGCAAATGGCACCTGTGCGCAGAAGACGAGATGAATCTTGCTTCCACGAAACGGAATTGGCCGGTCGGCCGCGGATTCGAGCGGTTCTACGGCTTTCTCGGCGCCGAGACCAATCAGTGGTATCCCGATCTCGTCCACGACAACCACCCCGTCGAACAGCCGTCGACGCCCGAAGAGGGGTATCACTTCAGCGTCGATATCACCGACAGAGCGCTCGAATACATCGGCGACGTGAAGTCGATAGCTCCGGACCGGCCTGTATTTCTCTACTACGCACCCGGGTGCGCACACGCTCCGCATCACGCGCCCCGCGAATGGGCCGATCGCTACGCAGGCAGGTTCGACGCAGGGTACGAAGCCATGCGGGACGAGATTCTGGCCAGACAGAAGGAAATGGGACTTGTCCCGAAAGACACGACCCTGCCCTCACTCAACCCGATAGGCACTCCTGAGACCCGCACCGGGCCCGACGGCGAACCGTTCCCGCCGCTGGATTTCACCCGCCCCTGGGACACCCTCTCCGCTGACGAGCAGCGACTGTTCTCACGGATGGCGGAGGTGTACGCGGGCTTCCTCTCGCACTGTGACGATCAGATCGGACGCCTGCTCGGATACCTCGAAGAAATCGAGCAGCTCGACAACACGATCATCGTGGTGGTCTCCGACAACGGTGCCAGCGGTGAGGGCGGACCCGACGGATCTGTCAACGAGAACAAGATTGCGAACGGCGTACCCGACGACCTAGCCGAGAACCTGGCGAAGCTGGACGAGTTGGGCAGCACCGAGACGTACAACCACTATCCCAACGGGTGGGCGATGGCGTTCAACACGCCCTTCAAGATGTGGAAGCGTTACTCGTTCAACGGTGGAACCTGCGACCCATGCATCATCTCGTGGCCGGAGGGCATCGATGCCCGTGGCGAGATTCGAGATCAGTACCATCACGCCATCGACGTCGTCCCGACTCTGCTCGACTGCGTCGGCGTCGACTTGCCTGACACGGTGAAGGGGTACACCCAGCACCCGATTCAAGGCGTGAGCATGCGGTACAGCTTCGATGCCGGCAACATCCCCACCGCCAAGCACACCCAGTTCTATTCGATGCTCGGAGGACGAGGAATTTGGCATGACGGCTGGAAGGCCGTCACCACGCACCCGACTCTGAGCGGGTGGGGCCATTTCTCGGAAGACACCTGGGAGCTCTACCACACAGAGTTGGACCGAGCCGAGCTCCGGAACCTTGCGGATGAAGAACCCGGCAGGCTGGCAGAGCTGGTGGGGTTGTGGTTCCACGAGGCCGGTGCCAATCAAGCTCTGCCACTGGACGATCGGTCCGGTGTCGAACTCCTCACCACGCCTCGCCCCCAGTTGGCCCCGCCCCGAAACCGGTATGTCTACCGCCCGGGCGGAGCCGAGGTACCGGAAGCCGTCGCCGTCAACCTTCGTAATCGTTCATTCTCGATCGGGGCAGTTGTCGATTTGGCCGAACCAGGTGCGACCGGTGTGCTCTTCTCGCATGGTGGCAGGTTCGGTGGGCATTCGCTGTACGTCAAGGACAACCGCCTGCATTACGTGTACAACTTCCTCGGCAGTGAACAGCAGAAGATCGATGCCACCGAAGACCTTCCGATCGGCGAAAATATAATCTTGGCAGCAACTTTCGAGAAGGAAGGCGAGGATCCGCCGGGCACAGCGCACGGGGTGCTCGGCCTCTACTACGGCGATCGGAAAGTCGGTGAGGGCAGAATCCGCACTCAGCCAGGCAAGTTCAGCATCGGCGGCGGCGAAGGGCTCAATGCAGGCCGTGACAGCGGGGAGCCCGTAACCGACGACGCGCTCAACAGGGCAGCGACGGCGGCGGCGGGTAGGCGAAGTCTGGACAGACGCATGGAATCTCGTTCTCGCAGGGGCTCGTTCGCGGAGCCCGTTACCGTGTGAACAGGCGCCTGTTGACCCCTGCTGCCAGCCGGTATTCGGACTCGAGATCGCCCCACCCGAGCGCCTTCCCAGATTCTCATCCAGTGGCGTAAGCCCGGGCGGTCACCCTCACCGCTGCGCGTCAGTTCCGGATTCACACCGGATTCCCTGACCCCCTGTGTGGAGGTCCGCTGGCACAGAGGAACTTATCACCGCAGTGCACCGCCGGTCAGGTCGGCTGGTGTGAGGTAATCAGATCTCGATGGCCAGGTCGTCGATGTCGGTGAGGGTTCCGCCGTCGGCGAGGATGCGCTCGTAGTTCTCGCGTCGACGGAGGTCGATTTCGGTGTTGCTGACGCCCTCCTTCCAATATCCGAATATCGCGACGTCGTTTTTGTCGAGTCCGACGGTCGATCGAAAGTGCTTCCGGATTGCGCGCATCTCGTTGCGTTCACCGGCGCCCCACACGACGTAGCTCGCGGGATTGGCGAGCTCGCGTGCTCGTACCGCCAGTGGGCCGTCGGGCTCGGCCGGATCTGCGCTCACGCGGTGAAGCTCCAGGCCGGGGAGGGCGGGCAGTTCGGCGAAGGCGACCTCGTCATCTGTTGTGACCCAGCCGATTCCGACGACGTCGGTAGGTAACTGCTCGATGATTGAGTGCAATGCGGGTATTGCGGTGCCGTCCAGAAAAAGTGCGATACGTCGACCAGGAACATCAGGGATCAAGAAGTGTGGCCGCGGACCGGTGAGGCCGAAGGTGTCACCGACGGCCAACGCTGCTGCCCACCTCATCATCGGACTGGTCTGTCCGTGCAGGACCACATCGACGACGATCGATCCGCTCGCTGAATCGTAGGAACGCACCGTGTACACGCGCGAAGCGTCGTCGAAGGCCGGCCCGAGATTCATGCGTACGGTCACATTCGGGCGTGACCAGGTCGGATCGTCGGTCGACTCCGTCAAACGAGCCGTGATCCGCAGCAGGTGATCGCTCGGTCGCTCCATCGCTTCGACGATCGCGAGAACGTCGTTGAGTCCGCGATTGTGGTCAGCGGTCCGTAGGACGGTCGTCGGGGGAGTTGTTGTGCGCGAGGCGTCTGCATGTGTCATCGACTGTGCTCCTGGATCGGGTTTTCGGGATGCCGCCAGGTTAGTGCTGCCTAAGTCGAGCGAGTTGTCCAGAAGTGACATCTGATTACCTGAATGATTCGGGTCTCGAAACGACGCGGTTGAGCGAGTGGTGCCGGCGCTGCTACCGTGCCTGTGATGTCCATACGCCGCTGTTCTCTCGCTTCCGGCCGTGCACTGCGCACGGCCCGATTCGGCGTAGCGACTTTCCGACGTGGGCGTAAGGCGATCGACCGCCGCCCGTCCGGTCTTGTCTGGATCGAAAGAGCCTTGGCCGCACCGGCCGGATCCGTCTGACATTCGCCACTTCGGCGAGCATTGCCTCGCCGAGATTTCGCAGTGCCACACCTGTTGCAGTGCTGCGCATTTCCCGTACCTGAAGTTTCTCGCGGGTGAGTTGTGAGTGTCGGCGCCACCGAGCCTGGAATGCCAGCCAACTCGTTTTCGTGAAAGGTACACAGCAATGAATCGTTTCGAAGGTCGTCGTATTCTCGTCACCGGCGCAGGATCTGGAATCGGGCAGGCCACCGCGCTGCGGTTGCTCGCCGAAGGTGGCCGCGTGGTCGCTGCAGACATCTCCGAGCAGGGTTTGGCGAACACCCGGAAATCGGCAGAACATGCTTCGACGGAGGATCGCCTCGACACCGTCGTCGTCGATATCGGTGACGAGAGTTCCGTCATCAAGGTTGTGGGTCAGGCGATTTCGACTCTCGGGGGATTGGACGTACTGGTCAACGCCGCCGGGATACTGCGTGGTGGGCACACCCACGAGACCTCGCTGGACCTGTGGAATCAGGTGCTCTCCGTGAATTTGACGGGCACTTTCCTCGTCACCCGCCAGGCACTGCCGGCTCTCCTCGCCACCGCCAACGCAGTCGTGGTGAATTTCAGTTCCACCTCCGCGGCCTTCGCGCACCCGTACATGGCCGCGTACGCCGCAAGTAAGGGAGGAATCCAGTCCTTCACTCACGCACTGGCTCTCGAATACGGCAAGCAGGGTCTGCGTGCCGTCGCGGTGGCTCCAGGCAGTGTGAAGAGCGGGATCACCGACACTACGGCGTCGTACTTGCCGGAAGACACCGACTGGTCGCTCTTCGGCAAGTTGTCACCGATTCTGAGCACTGATCTGGAGTCCGGTGGTGCCCCCATGGCCGGGCCGGAAAGTGTTGCGGGAGTTATCGCGATGTTGGCATCCGACGATGGTGCCTTCATCACGGGCACGGAGATCCGTGTCGACGGCGGCACACACGCCTGATTCTGAGTCCGTCTGACGGCCCGCACAGGCAGGCCGTCAGACGCGAGCCGTCATTCTTGCGAGCGAGTGATGGCGGGGACGACGTAGGACTGATCGAGCACGGCGGGCGAAGGTTCGTACATTCTCAGTACCGGTCGGAAATCCCCGCGCGGTGCGGGCAGCCAGTTTGCCTTCGCCGTGGGATCTTTCGGCTCCTCGTGGCTGATCGTGATCGTCAACGCACCGTCGGCGTCGTGGACGATTCCTGGAGTGCGGTCGCCGATCGAGTATCGGTCGACGGGGTTCGCCACGAGGAAGAAGTCCGGCACCGAGTACATCGTCAGCGACCAGAAGGCGCTCACCGGCGGAGTGGGGTCGAGTCTTATTGTGTAGGTCTGGTTTCCGTTCAACTGCTCGCCCTGATCGTCGACGTAGGTCATGATGTACGCCGCTTCGTAAGGGTGGTTGCCCCACAGCCCGCCCTTGGCAGCCGCGGCGCGTTCGACGATGCGCAACTTGGGATCGGCGATCTTGAATTGTGGATCGTCGATTGTGCCGACCTCGAAGTAGTCGAGGTTGTAGTCGAAGGCGTGGAATGTGAGCTTCCATCCGTTGACTTCGGGGCTGGAGCCTTTCGTGAGGGCCTCGAGCAGGTTCTTCTCACCGATCGTCAATCCGTCAGCCAACGCGGCTGCCTCGTCGGCAGAGAGTGAAGCGGCAGAGTGTGAGCTATAGGGAGAGGCCCCGGGCTCGTCGATTCCGATCGGGGAGAAGGAATCCTGGAGTTCTCGATCGCGTGGGGCCGGCGGAAACGCCTGTGACCAGATGCGGAGTTTCTCGAGGAACAGGAGGTCCTGGCTTACCCCGGGTTCGGGCACTGGGAGACCCGCCGAGTTTCCGGTGGAGTCGACGACGGTCAGTGTGGTGGCGTCCTGCAAGGCGTGCACCGCAGGGAGGTCGTCGTCGCCACCGCATGCCCACCGGCCCACGATCGACGCAATGTTCGTGGGAAATCTGATCACCGTGGTCTGGTCCGCCGGGGTTCCCGTCCAGGTGGGTGGGACGAGAAGGAAGTCTCCGCTCTTCGTGCCGGTGGCCCGATGCCCGACGTAAGCGAAATTGTTTGTCCAGGCGTCCACGAACTGGAGGACGTAGTAACGGCCATCGGTATCGGGGACGTGCAGCGCAACGGGGCCGACAGAGAGATCGATCTGCGCCATGGAATACACGGTGTCGTTGTTGATCGTGACGAAAGTGTCTGCCGGCCCGGCCAGTGTGCGGGCGTGGCTGAAGGTGTTGAAAGGTGCGGCGGGGTTCGCTCCGACACCGTTGTGAACATACCGATGGACCTGGTCGAGATTGAAAACGAGGGGAAATCCGTAGATATACGCCTGAGCTGCAAGCTCGGTGCGACTGGTGTCTGTCATCTCTGCCCTCTCGTCGTGCACGTCGGTTCGAAGTCCACCCTGCGGGAACCCTGCCGTCGGGGCATCACCCGCCGAGGGTGACGACGGTAGAGGGAGAAGACATGTCGGATCAGGAGAGTGCGGCATTGGTCGCTGTCGCAGACGAGTGGAACGTCGCGATGTGCTCGAACGACGCCGAACGGATCGGCGATTTCATGGCAGACGACTGGGTGATCGTCTCGGAATCCGGAGTGTCGACCAAAGCGGAGTTCCTGGGCTTCGTGGCCTCGGGCGACCTGACTCATTCGGCGATGGACCGCGTCGGGAGCGCTCGCGTGCGTTTCTTCGGTGACGTCGCACTGTTCACCACGCTGATCGTCAATACCGCGCACTACGGCGGCAGACAATACGACGCCGACGAGTGGACCACCGACGTGTTCGCGCGGCGAGACGGTCGTTGGCGCTGCGTGTTGAGCCACATCACGCCGGCGGTCGAGGCGAAGATCGAGGACGTGGAACTGTGAGGTAGAGATAAGAGAAAGGCTGATGTTTTAACGGAGGCGCTATTGGGTAGTAATACGAGTTTCGCATTTATGAATGTATTTATCGGATTTATCGATTGTGAAGTTTCTGTAGTAGCGTCAGTTGAGTAGATCATTTTGATACGCATACCGGATGAGGTTCTCACATGATTGTTCTCGGCATTATTCTGGCGTTGATCGGCTTTTTCACGGGGTTGAGCATTCTGACCACCGTCGGCATCATCTTGGTCGTCGTAGGTGCAGTTTTGTCCATCCTCGGTGCTACCGGGCGCGCAGTGGGCGGACGAAAAGTCTGGTATTGATCAATACTGCGCGAGTAGTTGAGAAGGCGGTACCCGATCTCTTCGGAGATCGGGTACCGCTTTTTGTGCTCCAACTGGTTTTCGGTCTCTCTACCCCAAATTATCGATCTGAGCGGCATCGGGTAAACATGAAGGATGCTTTCTCGAGACCATGACGAAGAGAAATCTGCCGAGCGATTCAGATTCCCTCGCAGATGGAATCAGGTTGACGAATCGCGCCGCGGTTTGGTGTTGGCGTGGGTGGCCTTCACGTTGACGTTCGGCGGAGCACGTCTGGTGACGTGGTTGATCCAGATCGACACCAGGGACGTCGGCGACATCAGCGCCGGTGGCACTCATCTGCATCACTATTTATGGGGAATTCTGCTGTTGGCCGGGGTGGCGATCTTCGGACTCGTCGACCGAAGTCCTCGCGCAAGAACATGGATGGGCATCGCGTTGGGCATCGCACTCGGGCTCATCGTCGACGAGGCTGCGTTACTGATCACTCTCGACGACGTCTACTGGCAGAGCGACGGTTGGCCCAGCATCGCCATCGCTGTGTCGATCATCGGAGTGGTAGGAACCGGTCTCGCGCTGACCCGAAGCGGAGCGGAGAAGCCTCGAGGTTGATCCGGCCACGGCACGGGTACTCACTCCCGTGCCGGGAAGTCGCGCGGATCGTGAGGTGGCTTGAATGGATCCCAGTTCCGCGGACACCTCACCGGATTCCGACAGTGAAGTCAAAGCGGCAGATCCGATGGCGGAAGCCGAACGTGAAGCCGCAGCATTGGCGACGCCCGTCCGGCCGCTGGGCGAACCGGGGCCGAGGTTCGATCGTCGTTCACCGTTCTTCATCGGTCTGAGCGCGGCGGCCGGTGTTGCCGTGACGTACGCGGTGATCGAAGTGCTCCTGGCGGCGCGAGGCATGCTGATCCTGATCGTGGTCGCGCTGTTTCTCGCGGTGGGCATCGAACCGATGATCGTCTGGCTGGAGCGGAGACATTTCCGACGCTGGATCGCAGTCACCGTGGTACTCCTCGGAATTGCAGTGATGTTGGCGCTGTTTCTGGTTGCTGCGATCACCCCGCTGGTCGAGCAGGGACGTCAGTTCGCATCACACGCTCCCGAACTTCTGACACACATTCGTGACCGGTATCCGATCGTCAGCGACCTCGACGAGAAGTATCACCTCGAGGAGCACCTCACCACCCAACTGGACGGTTCGGGGTCTGCGCTCGCGACGGGTTTGCTCGGAGCGGGGCGGGCGGTGTTCAGCGCAGTCGCCGACGCTGGAATCGTTGCTGTACTGACGACGTACTTCTTGATCGACTACCCACGAATCCGCACGAATCTGTATCGGCTGGTGCCACATTCGCGGCGGCCACGAGCAATCGCCATCGGTGATCAGATACTGGCAGGTGTGGGTGGGTACGTCCTCGGCAATGTTCTGATCTCCGTGATCACCGCAGTGTGCACCTTCGCGTGGTTGTTGATCTTCGACGTGCCGTATCCGTTGATCCTGGCGCTGCTGGTCGCTCTGCTCGATCTGATTCCGATAGTCGGTTCCACGATCGCAGGGGTTGTCGTCGCCCTGGTCTCCCTGACAGTCTCTGTCCCAACGGCATTGGCGACAGTTGCGTTCTTCATTGCGTTACGTCTGCTCGAGGACTACCTGCTCGTTCCGAAGATCATCGGGAAGACGGTAGCGGTCCCGGCACTGGTGACCGTTGTCGCGGTTCTGTTGGGTGGAGCGTTGCTCGGTATTGTCGGTGCGTTGCTGGCGATTCCGGTCGCTGCGGCCTTGCTGCTGCTTGCAAGGGAGACGCTCTTTCCGCGCCTCGACGCTTCTTGACCGGCTTCTATCGGACGCTTCGCGCGCGACGCCGAGAACCAGGATTCGGCTTGGGGCACATCCGAGTCGGGATGGTTTCTCCCTCGGCGGTGATACGGAATACCGAGACTTTCTCGCTACAACCGTGATTCAGATCGACCGCGTATGCGATTGCGGCGCGATCCGAGACGAAATCTTCCATCACCGTTGTACCGTCCGGTAGTTCGATTCTGTAGTTTTCCATGACTTACACAACCTTCTTTCGCTAAGACGATCCTACCCGGCTCGAGAAGTGGCAAACCCGTGGAACACAACGTGCGACAGTCGTCTTCGTGCCTTGCCGGAGCAATGTTTCGACACCTCGCCTGCTGGGTAGTGAGAGTCGGTCAGCCGCTCAGGCGGTACGTATCGAACCACGGAGGATCCGCGCAATGAGCGCAGTATCGAAAGCGATGTACAAGCCACTCTCACTGGCGACCAGCGTCCTGGGCGGCATCTTGGCCGGCGCTGTCTTCCAGCAGGTGTGGAAGCGCATCGGTGACGACAAGAATGCGCCCGAGCCCAAAGACTTGAGCAGGTCGAGCAAGGAAGTCCTGATCGCCGCAGCCCTGCAGGGAGCCATCTTCGCTGTTGTGCGAGCCGCAGTGGATCGTGCGGGGGCAAAGGGCTACCGGGCCCTTGCTCACGAAGATCCTCGGTAGGAACGCCCGGTTCGGTTCGAGTTCAGTCGACGACGGCCGCGATTGCCTCGATCTCGACCAGTTGATCGTCGTAACCGAGAACGGTCACACCCATCAGAGTGCTCGGGGCGTCGTGATCACCGAACGCGTCGCGGACTACCTCCCACGCCGCAACGAGGTCGGCTTGATTGCTCGACGCCACCAGGACGCGGGTGTTGATCACGTCGGTGATGGACGCGCCCGCGTCCGAGAGAGCTGTTCTCAGGTTGTCGACGGCCTTGGCTGCCTGTCCTGCGTAGTCACCGATGGCGGCAGTAGAGCCGTCCTCGTTCAACGGGCAGGATCCGGCCAGGAAGATCAGTCGGGCCTCGGCGGGAGCCGTTGCTGCATAGGCATATTCAGCCACCGAAGAGAGTGACGTGGAACGGATCAGAGTTACCGACTTCGACATTATTTCCCCAAGGAATAGTAAAGTTTTGCAGCGAGTCTTTCACAGCACGCCAGGGGTTGCCAATTCATCGTCGGACCCATCCCTTCAGTCGGCAGCTACGAATGACTGTCAATGAGCCGAGAAGAAGAGCACACAGCACCTGTCGACGAGTGGCTGACGACCAAACAGGTTGCAGCACTGTTCCACGTCGACAGGACCACGGTGTCCAGATGGGCGAGGGAGGGCAAAGTCGGCACTCTGAGAACGCTTGGCGGGCATCGGAGGTACCGGCGATCGGAGATCGAGACGTTGCTGCGTAACCGCTCGACGACGCTCGATCACCAATAACCTCCGGCACGAAACAGACAGGTCGCCGAGCATGATGAGGGCTCGGCGACCTGTCTGGTCAGCAGGAAGTAATCAGGCCTTGGGGACGCGGATGATGAGTGCGTCGCCTTGTCCGCCGCCGCCGCAGAGTGCGGCTGCGCCGATGCCGCCGCCGCGGCGTTGCAGTTCGAGGGCGAGGTGCAGGGCGATGCGGGCGCCGGACATGCCGAGGGGGTGGCCGACGGCGATGGCGCCGCCGTTGACGTTGACCTTGGCGGGGTCGAGGCCGAGTTCGCGGGTGGAGGCGATCCCGACGGCGGCGAATGCTTCGTTGATTTCGACGAGGTCGAGGTCGGTGGGGTCGATGCCTTCCTTCGCGCAGGCTTTGGCGATGGCCCGGGCGGGTTGGGACTGGAGGGTGGAGTCGGGTCCGGCGACGACGCCGTGGGCGCCGATTTCCGCGATCCAGGTCAGGCCGAGTTCTTCGGCTTTGGTTTTGCTCATCACCACGACGGCGGCGGCGCCGTCGGAGATCGGGGAGGCGGAGCCGGCGGTGATGGTGCCGTCCTTGCTGAACGCGGGACGCAGTTTGCCGAGGGATTCGGTGGTGGTGTCGGCGCGGATGCCTTCGTCCTGGGCGAAGACGATGGGCTCGCCCTTGCGTTGGGGGATGGAGACGGGGACGACTTCGTTGTCGAAGAGGCCGTCTTTCCAGGCGCGGGCCGCGTTCTGGTGTGAGGCGGCGGCGAAGGCGTCCTGCTCGGCGCGGGTGATGTGGGCGGTTTCTTGTTGGTTGACCTGTTCGGTGAGCAGGCCCATGGCCTGGTCGGTGAAGATGTCGTGGAGGCCGTCGTAGGCCATGTGGTCGCGGAGGGTGACGTCGCCGTATTTGAAGCCTTCGCGGCTTTTTTCGAGCATGTGGGGTGCGCGGGACATCGATTCCTGCCCGCCGGCGACGACGATGTCGAATTCGCCGGCGCGGATGAGTTGGTCGGCGAGGGCGATGGCGTCGATGCCGGAGAGGCACACTTTGTTGATGCTCAGGGCGGGGACGTTCATGGGGATGCCGGCGGCGACGGCGGCTTGGCGGGCGGGCATCTGGCCGGCGCCGGCGGTGAGGACCTGTCCCATGATGACGTAGTCGACCTGTTCGGGTGCGACTGAGGACTTGTCGAGGGCGCCTTTGATGGCGATGCCGCCGAGGTCGGACCCGGAGAGGTCTTTCAACGATCCGAGGAGTCGACCCATCGGGGTACGAGCTCCCGCAACAATCACAGTGGTCGTGTCGGTCATGCCAGTTCAACTTTCAGTTCGGTGCCGGTTGCGGCGACTACGTCTTCGACGCTGACATCGGGGGCGAGTTCACGCAGGACGAGTGGACCTTCTTCGCTCACGTCGATGACGGCGAGGTTGGTGATGATCCGATTCACCACGCCCTGGCCGGTCAGGGGCAGGGTGCACGCGTCGACGATCTTGGGGTTGCCGTCGCGGTCGTTGTGCTCCATGACGACGATGACACGCCGGGCACCGTGGACGAGGTCCATTGCGCCGCCCATGCCCTTGACCATCTTGCCGGGGACCATCCAGTTTGCGAGGTCACCCGTCTTCGACACCTGCATACCGCCGAGGACTGCGGTGTCGATGTGGCCGCCGCGGATCATCCCGAACGAGAGGGCCGAATCAAAATATGCCGCACCGGGGTTGACGGTCACGGTCTCTTTGCCGGCGTTGATGAGGTCAGGATCGACGTTGTCCTCGGTGGGATACGGTCCGGTGCCGAGAATTCCGTTCTCCGAGTGCAGGACCACACGAACGTCCGAGCCCAGGTATCCGGGAATCAGTGTGGGAAGGCCGATTCCGAGATTGACGTACTCCCCGTCGATCATCTCTGCAGCCGCCCGCGCTGCCATCTGCTGGCGCGTCCAACCCGTCACTGTCACTGGTGCGGTCATCGTGAGGTTCCTTCCGAAGCGCTGACGGTTCGCTTTTCGATTCGCTTGTTCTGAGGGCCGGTGTGGACTACGCGCTGGACGAAGACCCCAGGTAGATGCACCGATGCCGGGTCGATTTCACCGGGCTCGACCAGACGTTCCACCTGCGCGATGGTGACCCGTCCCGCCATCGCGGCGAGCGGGTTGAAGTTCATCGCGGTCTTGTCGAACACGAGGTTGCCGTCGGTGTCTCCGAGAACAGCGTGCACGAGTGCGTAGTCGGCGTTGATCGCCTCTTCCATTACGTAACGCTTGGTTCCGAAGACGCGAGTCTCCTTCGGAGGCGATGCAATAGCGATCGAGCCGTCGGCGTCGTAGCGCCATGGCATTCCGCCGTCGGAGATGGGGCTACCCACTCCGGCCGGTGTGAAGAATGCGGGGATTCCGGTTCCGCCGGCGCGCAGACGCTCGGCGAGCGTTCCCTGCGGCGTCAGTTCCACTTCGAGTTCGCCGGCCAGGTACTGCCGGGCGAACTCCTTGTTCTCGCCGACGTACGACGCGGTCACTCGTCGGATACGGCCGGCGCTCAGCAAGATTCCGAGACCGTGATCGTCGACGCCGCAGTTGTTGGAGAACACCTCGAGGTGGGTTGCACTCGTAGCTGCGATCGCGTCGATCAACACGTCGGGGATGCCGCACAAGCCGAATCCGCCGACGGCCAGCGTTGCGCCGTCGACGATGTCGGCGACCGCCTCCGCTGCGGACTCGTACACCTTTGCTGTCATGTTCTCTCCCTGCCAAGCGTTCATTGAGTAGACACTCACTCACTTCGATATCCAGTGAACTATCTCCAGTTCACAGGTTCAAGGAATCTCGAACATCAACCGAGAACTGATCGACTACTGATCGTCTGAAGGAATTTCGTTCATTGAATGGACGCTAGGATGGCTGCATGCCAACTCACGGGCAATCGCCGGCCGTGGTCGCGCGGGTGGCTGCACTTCTGCGAGCCCTCGGCGCGTCCGAACCAACGGGCACTTCCACCACGGAATTGGGCAAGGTCACCGGCCTCGCTCGGCCCACTGCGCACCGACTGCTCACGTCCCTGGCTGCCGAAGGACTGGTCGACCGTGACGCACGAACCGGTCGGTGGTCTCTCGGCCCGGAGTTGTACCTCCTGGGGGCGGCGGCCGGAAATCGGTACGACATCACCGACCGGGCTCGCGACGTCGTCGACGAACTTGCCCGGGTCACGGGGGAGAGCGCCTTCCTGTCGGCACGCCGAGGTGACGAGACCGTCTGCATCCTGAGTCAGGAAGGCAGTTTTCCACTGCGATCTCACGTGCTGCACGAGGGGAAGCGATTCCCGTTGGGGGTCGCGTCGGCGGGGCTTGCCATCTTGAGCCATCTACCGACGCGGGACGTCGACGACTATTTCGCCCGAGTGAATCTGGAATCGGAATGGGGTGAGATCCACAGTGAGGCATCACTCCGTGAGCGAATCGAGTCGACGCGTGTCACCGGGTACGCGGTCAATCCAGCCCTCATCGTCGAGGGAAGCTGGGGGATGGGTGCCGCGGTGTTCGATCGCAACGGTCGCCCGGCCTGGGCGCTGAGCCTGACCGGAGTGGAAACACGCTTCCGGCCCGCGCGTCATGCCGAGTTGGGAACGCTACTCCTCGAGTATGCTCATACGTTGTCGAACCGACTGAAAACACATGCAGTGAACTAGCTTTCGATAAACACGCTTTAGGCAGGAGCGTTCTTTACCTTCGTGCGCACGTGTGCCTTCTCGCCTTGCGGGCCGAACAGGTGCAAGATCTCCACCACCTGTTCATCGGCAGGCCCGAACCAATGGGGCTCGGCAGTGTCGAACTCCGCGACTTCCCCGGGGTGCAGGACAACCTCGTTCGCCCCCAGGATGAGACGCAGATCCCCGGCGAGGACGTAGAGCCATTCGTAGCCGGCGTGGGTGACGAGCTTCGGTGGACGCGGCCCGATCACCTGCTTGAAGACCTGCACTCGGCCGGGATAGCGCGTCAACGGAACGACGGCACTGCCGTTCTTGCGTCGGCTCGGGGTGAGATGGACCCGAGGATCGCCCGTAGCGGGGGCGCCGACGAGTTGGTCCAGCGCGACCCGGTGCGCTCGGGCAAGCGGCAACAGCAGATCGAGGGTGGGACGACGCTTACCCGATTCGAGGCGTGAGAGTGCGCTGACGGAGATGCCGGTGGCTTCGGACAGGCCCTCGAGGGTCAATCCGCGATCGCGTCGGAGCGTGCGCAGTCTCGGTCCGATATCGGTGATCAACTGCTCGAATTCAGCATCCATGCCGTCCATCTTTGCAGTTTCCGCAAAATTTCTACCGGCTTCGGACGCTGGAGAGCAACGATCCTTTCGACAGTCGAGTACGGCAGAGCACTTCGAGAGATGGAGTCCGACCATGAAACCTTCGAGCGGGATCGAACCGCAAGTGATCGGACTCGATGCAGGGCGGCGATGGGGCATCCTGGCGATCTGCTGCACGAGCCTGTTCGTCGTCGGGTTGGACACCACCATCGTCAACGTGGCCCTGCCGACGATCGGTGAGGGATTTCGCGTCGGAACCCGTGGTCTGGAATGGGTCGTCAACGCATACACACTCGTCCTGGCGAGCTTGCTGATCTCGTCCGGAGCAGTGGCCGATCGTTTCGGCAGGAGACGAGTCTTTCAGATCGGGCTCGTCGTCTTCGGGGTGGCGTCGATTGCCTGCGCGCTCGCTCCGTCCGTCGAGATGTTGATCGCGGCGCGGATCGTCCAAGGCGTCGGCGGGTCGATGCTCAGTCCGGTTGCCTTGGCGATCGTCGTCAACGTGATGACCGACCCGAAGGAGCGGGCCAAGGCAATCGGGGTGTGGGCCGCGGTCTTCGGCCTGAGTATGGCGGCAGGGCCGATCGTCGGCGGCGTGCTCATCGAAAGTTTCGGCTGGCGATCGGTTTTCTGGATCAACGTGCCGGTGATCTTGGCCGTGCTCGTCTTGACTGCTGTGTTTGTTCCGGAGTCCCGAGCGCAGCAGTCGCGACGACTCGATCTTCCCGGTCAGTTGCTACTGGTGATTCTTGTCGGCGGGGCGGTTGCCCTTCTGATCGAGGGTCCGCGAATCGGATGGTTCTCTGCCGCGGCGACGGCAGGGTATGTCGTTGTTGCTGCAGCGTTGGCCGCATTCATCCGCGTCGAATCACGCAAGCGCGAGCCACTGATGGATCTCGCACTCTTCCGCCGCAGACCGTTCTCGTCGGCTGTGGTCGGCGCTGTCGTGGTGTTCGTGGCGTTGAACGCGACGCTACTGCTCGGCACGTTCTACTTGCAGCACTCCCGCGGTATGAGTCCGGCCCTGGCCGGCGCGATCACCCTCCCGATGGCTGTTGCGGCAACGGTCTGCGCGCCGTTGTCCGGAATACTCGTCGGACGCTTCGGCCCGCGGCGACCGCTGCTGATCGCCGGTAGTTTCACGACGCTCGGTGGACTGTGCCTGGTCTCGCTCGACAACAACACGGCGATTCCGATGCTCTTGGCCGCTTACCTGTTCCTCGGTATCGGATTCGGGTTCTCGAATGCCCCGATCACCAACACCGCCGTCAACGGGTTGCCGAGATCGCAGGCGGGGCTTGCTGGTGGAATAACCTCCAGTGCACGCCAATTCGGTGCTGCTCTCGGTGTTGCGCTGGCCGGTGGCATTATCGGCGGCAGTGCACCGGTAGACGTCGCACAGGCATCGAGGCTGGGATGGATCCTGGTTGCCGGATGTGGGATCGCGGTCCTGGTGATTGCACTCGCATCCCGGAATTCCGAGGAACTCCCCGGCTGATCACCTCGCGTGTTCGTGGGAGCTTCACCCTGCGCGGGTGATTCCAAGCGCGTGCCCAACCGATACAGATGATGGGGTATCAGATCGTCGTATCCGAGCGGGGAGTGCCATGTGCCAGACACCTAAGGACGCAACACCGGCCACAGTCACGGCGAATCGCGAGGCAGTCGCACGGTATGCCATGGACGACCGGCAGGATTTTGCCGACGCGGATCGAGGGTTGATCGCTCCGTTGCCGGGCAAGGTTGTCGCCGATGACGGGCATACGGTCTTCGATCCTGATGCGATGGCATACCTCGGTGACGATGTTGCCGCGCCGGAGACAGTCAATCCGAGCCTGTGGCGTCAAGGACAACTGATGCGCCGAGGTGGTCTGTATCAGGTGACGGATCGCCTTTACCAGGTACGGAACAACGACCTGGCAAATTTGACGGTTGTCGAAGGTGGCGAGGGACTGATCGTCATCGACTGTATGGCGGGGGTCGAATCGGCGCGCCAGGGTATGAAGATGATTCGTGAGCACGTCAGCGACAAGCCAGTTTCGGCGATCATCTACACGCACACCCACATCGACCACTACGGCGGAGTCAAAGGGATCGTCGATCTGGACGACGTGACGTCCGGGCGAGTTCCGATCATCGCACCGGGCACGATCGCGTCGTTCGACAAGTTCGCGATCGGGGAAAACGTCGTCGCCGGAAATGCCATGGCGAGACGGTCCTTCTACGCCTTCGGTGGATTGCTCGATCTCGATGCCAAAGGGATGGTTACCTGCGGCATCGGCACGATCAGCACGAAAGGTCCACTTGTCTCGTATATTTCCCCCACTGACAGCATCACGGAGACCGGAACGAAGCGTGAGATAGCCGGTCTGGAATTCGAGTTCCTCTACGCGCCGGATACCGAGGCCCCGGAGGAAATGCACATCTGGATCCCCGAACTCGCCGCGCTGACCTGTGCGGAGAACGCCAATCATTCGCTCCACAACATCCAGACCTTAAGAGGTGCGCGCACTCGCGACGCTCGGAACTTCGCGCGGTATCTGGACGAGACTCTCGAACGGTGGGGAGACGACGCGGCTGTTCACTACGGACCGCACACGTGGCCGGTGTGGGGTAACGAGAACCTGGTGCCGTTCATCGAATCGCAAAGGGACACTTACAAGTACATTCACGACCAGGCACTCCGTCTCGCGAACAAGGGGTACACGCCGCTCGAAGCTGCCGAGGTGATCGAACTACCGGACGAACTCGGGCGCAAGTGGTACAACCGCGGATATCACGGCACTCTGCACCACGACGTTCGCGCCGTGTACACCAAGGAACTGGGAATGTGGGACGGCGATCCGGTGTCGCTTCATCCTCATCCGCCGGTCGAATCGGCGAAGAGGTTCGTCGATCTCCTTGGCGCGCAGAAGATCCTGGACGAGGGTAAGCGGGCATTCGACGCCGCGGACTACCGATGGGCGGCAGAGATCCTGCACAAGTTGGTGTTCGCGCAACCGGAGAACGCCGAAGCGAGGAACCTGCAAGCCGACGTCTACGAGCAGATGGGCTATCAAGCCGAAGGGCCGCAGTGGCGTGGGATCTATCTCTCGGCCGCGTTGGAACTACGCGAGGGCGCCCAGCCTGCCCCGTACGTCACGGCAAGTCAGGACAGTGTCCTTGCGATGCCCATCGACATCCTCTTCGACTTCGTTGCAATTCATCTCATCGGCGACAAGGCCACCGACGCGGAACTGCGGATCGATTTCGTGTTCACCGATCGCGGCGACGAGGCATGGACTGCGTGGGTCAAGCGCGGTGTCCTCAATGCACGTAAGGGTGCGTCACCGAACACACAACTGACGGTCTCGGGCCCGAAGGCGGCGCTCGTGGGAGCGCTTCTTCAACCGGGCGCGGCCGCCGAACTGGCCAAGGCCGGGCAGATTTCGCTCGACGGAGACGAATCAGCGCTCGAGACGCTGGGAGGGTTGCTCGATACCTTCGATCCCAGTTTCAATATCGTCACGCCGTAACGAAGGGATAGCTTTCGATGTGTACACGCTTGGTCTACTTGGGGCCCAACGACACTGTGATCACTGCTCGATCGATGGATTGGAAGGTCGACCTCGGAACAAACCTCTGGGCATTCCCGCGCGGCATGACCAGAGAGGGCTGTGCAGGTCCGAACTCGATACAGTGGACGTCGAAATACGGAAGTGTTGTCGCGACGGCCTACGACATGTGCACGACCGACGGGGTCAACGAGGCTGGACTGTCTGCCAATCTCTTGTGGTTGGTCGAGTCCGAGTACCCGACGTATGACGGTTCGACCCCGGGATTGTCGATCGCGGCGTGGGCGCAATACGTCCTGGATCGCTTTGCGACAGTTCAGGAAGCGGTCGAAGTGCTCGCGTCGGAACCGTTCACGGTAGTGACCGCTGCCGTTCCCGGCGAAGACCGCCTCGCAACGCTGCACATGTCGCTCTCGGACGCCGGGGGAGACAGCGCGATCATCGAGTACGTCGGTGGACGCCCGACGATTCATCACAGCCGTGAGTACCAGGTGATGACCAATTCGCCGATCTTCGATCAGCAACTCGCCGTCAACGAGTACTGGAAGCAGATCAACGGAACCGTCATGCTGCCCGGAACCAACCGTGCCGCTGACAGATTCGCGCGGGCATCGTTCTATGTGGATGCGATACCGCAGACGGACGATCCGCGGGCGGCGTTGGCATCCGCCTTCAGTGTTATTCGGAATGTGTCGGTGCCCCTCGGTATTTCGACTCCCGACGAGCCCAACATTTCATCGACCCGTTGGCGTACGGTCGTCGATCACAAACGCACGCTCTATTTCTTCGAGTCGGCAATGACGCCCAATACCTTCTGGGTGGACGTGGCGTCGATGGATCTCGCGGAAGGGACACCCGTCCGAAAGCTCGGACTCGGACCGAACGAGAGCACCGTCTATTCCGGTGACTCCACTGACCAGTTCGAACGGGCGGAGGCATTCACGTTCGCGGGAGCATAAGGCTTCGGGGCGTAGTAAAAATCCAATCGTGAAACTTCTTGACATTTCTACTCCGTTTAGATGAAACTTTGTTGCATATTCGGGTTTCGTCAACGGAGGACGGCATGGGCATCACAGTGCAGACACGGAATGATGGTGCGCAGCTCAAACGGCGCAGGGCGCTCGTCGCCGGCTCCGTCGGAAATTTCATCGAGTGGTACGAGTTCGGTGTGTACGGGTTCTTCGCGACGATCATCGCGTCGAACTTCTTCAGCGCCGACGGCTCCGGCGACCTCGAAAGCCTGATCAAGACCTACGCGTCGTTTGCGCTGGCCTTCTTCTTCCGTCCAGTGGGGGCCGCGCTGTTCGGTCGACTCGGTGACCGCATCGGCCGACGCCCCACCTTGGTGATCGTTCTTCTGCTGATGTCGGGTGCGACGACCCTGATCGGTGTGCTCCCCACCTACGAGAGCGTCGGAATTCTGGCACCGCTGCTCTTGACGGTCCTTCGAATTCTGCAGGGATTGTCGGCCGGCGGTGAGTTCGGCGGTGCAGTGTCGGTTATGACCGAGTTTGCTCCGCCCGGGCGACGCGGGCTCTACGGCTCGTGGCAGTCGTTCACCGTCGCGCTCGGACTGCTCGCCGGTGCGGGGATCGCAGCACTCCTCGCTACTGTCCTCGACTCGGGACAGCTCGGTGACTGGGGCTGGCGCATTCCGTTCCTCCTTGCACTTCCGATGGGTCTGGTTGCTCTGTGGCTCAGGCTCCGCCTCGAAGAAACGCCGTCGTTCGAGCGTGCTCGATCAGTCCAGTCCGAACCGACAGCTGATGCAGCGGCGCCTGTAGTGCAGCCGACTGTCGGAGAGACAGCCAAGGCGATTCTGCTCGGAATCGGGCGGTTGATGGGGTGGTCTGCTGCCGGTTACACGTTCCTCGTAGTGATGCCGACTTATCTTCAAAGTTCGCTCAACGCGACTTTCCATCAGGCACTTGTTGCTTCCGTGCTCGCCAATGCGGGCTTCGCGGTGACCATTCCGATCGCGGGTGGACTCAGCGATCGCATCGGACGACGCGCGGTCATGCTCACCGGCACCGTGATAATTCTGGTCTTGGCTCTGCCGCTGCTCAACGTCCTGCAGAATGAGCAGACGTCTCTGACAGCCAAGGGATTTGCAGTGTTTGCCGCCGGCGCCGCAGTGGGACTTGTTGCCGGACCCGGACCCGCCATGCTCTCCGAGATGTTCCCCACCTCGGTCCGGTACACCGGATTGGGACTCGCATACTCCCTGTCCAACGCGGTCTTTTCGGGCTGCGCCGGTCTGATCATCACGTGGTTGATCAAGGAAACGTCCAATCTCGATATTCCGGCCTACTTCGTGATGGCAACGTGCGCCGTCAGCGCGATCGCCTTGAGTACCTTGCGAGGGAATGCCCACAAGCGGGCACTCGTCGACTGACCGCAGTTCTTCCGAATGCCGAAACGATGCGAGTAAGGGATATTTCATGAGAGTCATCGGTCTGATGTCCGGTACTTCGTACGACGCTATCGATGCTGCCGCAGCAGACATCCGGATCGACGGGGACACTCTTGTGCTCACCCCACTGGGCATGGTCAGCGAACCGTATTCCGGTGAGTTGCGGGCTGCGGTGGCGGCTGCGGTACCGCCGGCGTCCACCACTGTCGGTCAGATCTGCCAACTCGACACCGAGATCGGACAGGCATTCGCGGCCGTGGCTGCGCGGGCGAACGAGGAACTGTGCGGTGGCAGTGCGGAATTGATCTCCTCACATGGTCAGACGATGTTCCACTGGGTCGAAGGAGCGCAAGTAAAGGGCACTCTTCAGCTCGGGCAGCCGGCCTGGATAGCCGAGAAGACCGGATGCACGGTCGTGTCGGACCTGCGCTCTCGCGACGTGGCGACGGGTGGTCAGGGTGCACCACTGGTCAGTGCGTTCGACGTATTGTGGCTCAACGGAAGAACTTCGGGTTCCGTCGCGCTCAATCTCGGTGGCATCGCCAACGTCACTGCTCCGGGAGGCGCTCCGACATCGACGGCAGATGGTGCCGCAGTACCGATTGCCTTCGACACCGGCCCCGCAAATGCGTTGATCGACGCTGCGGTAAGCGAATTCACCGCGGGGGAGCAGTGGTTCGATCTCGGAGGTGCTCTGGGCGCAGCCGGCACACCGAACGTCGATCTGCTCGCACAACTACTGAGCGAACCGTATTACGCGCAGCCCGCTCCCAAGAGCACAGGCAAGGAATTGTTCCATCGGGACTACCTACTCGCTGCACTGCGGGGCTACGAATCCTTGTCTCTGGCCGACATCGTCGCCACACTGACTGCACTGACCGCCCGGACCGTCGCCGATTCCGTCAAAGCACTGGCGGCTACCGAAGTGGTGGTGTCAGGCGGTGGCACCAAGAACCCGACGTTGATGGCGATGCTCCGTGACGAACTGGGCGACATCGCGCTTGTCTCTTCGGACGAACTCGGCGTCACCTCCGACATCAAGGAAGCATTGGCTTTCGCGGTTCTCGGCTTTCTCACCGCACACGGATTGCCTGGAAGCATTGCTTCGTGCACCGGTGCACGTCACGCCAGTGTGCTCGGATCCCTGACGCCAGGAAGCCGTGGGCTGCCTAGAATCACATCGGTGCCGTCAGCTCCGAAAACGATGCGAATCGAGGCGTTATGACTTTGGACCGGAGTGCTCCGGCGTCCGTCGACCTGCTTGCTCGTATTCGTGCATCACTGAGTAGCCTCTCGCCTGCCGAGCTGCGGATCGCCGAAATCATCGAAGCCGACCCCAGTCTGGCCTCCACCCTGACGGTCAACGACCTCGCCGAACGAGCGTCGACAAGCACGGCGACAGTGGTCCGCACAGCCAAACGACTCGGTTTCGAGGGTTATCCACAGCTTCGTCTCGCGCTGGCGGCGATCAGCGGGTCCGGTACAGAGAACACGATCCCGCTCGGTGTGGACATCGTTGCTGCCGACTCGGCCGGTGAGGTGATGGCCAAGCTCGCCGAGTTCGAATCCGAACAGCTCAAGGGCACGGCGCAATTGACAGATCCTGCTGCGCTCGAAGAAGTTGTGTCCCGGATTCGATCCGCCCGCCGCGTCGAGGTCTACGGCATCGGCGCCTCTGGCATCGTCGCGCAAGACCTCACGTTGAAGCTCTCTCGCATCGACGTCAACTGCCGGGTTCATCTCGACCGAGACGCGGCCATGGTCAGCGCCAGCTTACTCGGACCGGACGACATCGCAGTGGGGATCTCACATTCAGGTGAGACTTCGGATGTCGTGGAACCACTTGCCCTTGCCCGTCGAACCGGGGCGTCGACGGCTGCGATCACCGGAGGGGCACGATCGACGCTCGCCGTGCAGTCACATCACGTTCTGCTCACTGCCGGTAGAGAATTCGGTTTCCGATCGGCTGCGATGGCAAGCCGCACCGGTCAGCTGTTGGTAGTCGACACAATTTTTGCGATGGTGGCGCACTCGCTGCCCAGCGCACTCTCTGCTCTGCAACGAAGCCATGATGCCATTGCTTCGAAGCGGCACTGACGAGGAGTCGTCGCTGTGAGTACTGACGAGGAGTCGTCGCTGTGAGTACTGACGAGGAGTCGTCGCTGTGAGTACTGACGAGGAGTCGTCGTAATGAATATCGATCGAGGAGGACTCGCCACAATGCAATTGGAAATGCTCTCCACCGAGAGACCCAACCCTCTGACCCGCGATCTCGATGTCATGTCGGTGTCGGGTCTGCTGACGGTGATGAATCAACAGGACTCAATCGTGGCCGACGCGGTGGCAGCGGTACTACCCGCCATCGAAGTCGCAGTCGACTTGATCGTCGCGGCCCGAGCACAAGGTGGTCGACTGATCTACCTGGGAGCGGGGACAAGTGGGCGTCTGGGAGTTCTCGACGCGGTGGAATGCCCTCCGACGTTCGGGACCGATCCGGGCGAGGTGATCGGCATCATCGCCGGTGGCCCTGGAGCGTTTCTGAACGCCGTCGAGGGGGCAGAGGACGATCCGCGAGCGGCTGGGGTCGATCTCGACGCAATCTCGTTGAACGCCAACGACGTCGTGGTGGGTCTGGCTGCCAGCGGTCGTACCCCCTACGTCATCGGGGGACTCGATCACGCCCGCGAACTCGGCGCTGCAACAGTGGCAGTCTCGTGCAACCGGAACGCGGCAATGAGTTCTCACGCCGGCGTGGCCATCGAAGTGGAGACCGGCCCCGAAATCCTCACCGGATCGACGAGGCTCAAGGCCGGAACTGCGCAGAAGATGGTGTGCAACATGCTCTCCACGGCCAGTATGGTTCGCTCCGGGAAGGCATTCCACAATCTGATGGTCGATCTTCGGCCGACCAATGCCAAGCTTGTCGATCGTGCGAACCGGATCGTCGCGGCAGCCACCGGAGTCGATACCGAGATCGCTGCGGAGACCATCGACGATGCCGATGGTCATGTGAAGGCAGCGGTCGTCATGTTGTTGGCCGAATGCGACTTCGCCGAAGCAACCGAACTGTTGGACCGCGCTTCGGGTTCGGTACGTGAGGCCATCGTCGGAGCGGGCAAGAGCGGCGAGGAAGTCTGAATGGAAATCGTCATAGTTCCCAGTCCGGAGGACGGCGGGCGAATCGCTGCAGATATCGTTTGTGGCGCAATCGAAAACGGAGCGCGGACGCTCGGCCTCGCGACCGGATCATCACCGCTGCACACGTATCGAGAGCTGATCAAGAGGCATCGAGAATCGGGAGTGTCGTTCGCGGCGATGAGCGCGTATCTTCTCGACGAGTATGTAGGTCTCACGTCCGATAAGCCGCAGTCCTACGCGCACACCATCCGCACGGAACTCGTGGATCACCTCGACATCGACAATGCGCGAGTGTTCAGCCCCGACGGCGGGGCCGCGGATCCCAGTGACGCTGCCCGGCGTTACGACGCTGCCATCGCCGAAAACGGTCCCATCGACGTGCAGATCCTCGGCATCGGCCTGAACGGACACATCGGTTTCAACGAGCCCTCCTCCTCGCTTGCATCGCGCACCCGAGTGAAGACCTTGACCGAGAGGACCCGCGCCGACAATGCACGGTTCTTCGCAGACCCAGCCGACGTACCGCATCATGTGATCACGCAAGGACTCGGAACCATCAGTGATGCACGGCATCTCGTCCTGATCGCGGACGGCGCCCGCAAAGCGCCCGCCGTCCGGGCCGCGGTCGAAGGTCCGGTCTCGGCATTCTGCCCGGCGTCGGTGCTGCAGCTGCATCCACACGTGACCGTCATAGTCGACGAGGCAGCTGCCGGCGAACTCCAACTAGCGGACTTCTACCGCTACACAACCGAGCACAAGCCTGCAGAGCAGGGTTACTGAAAAGCGGGCTGCTGAAAGCGGACTTGATCTCCAGCGCAGTTGAGGTCCTAGCCTCGGGGGATGATCAACGCCAGAGGTCCAGCGGTATCCCCGCCTGCGGCGCCCCGATTCTTCTCACCACCGCTCAGTGTCGCGATCGTCGGAGCGGGGCCGGCGGGAATCCACGCCGCCGGCGCTCTCGCCGAACTTGCGCCCGGCACCAAGACAGACGTGTTCGAGCGTCTACCGACGCCGTACGGACTGGTGCGCTACGGTCTCGTACCAGGGCACCCCGAATCCGAAAAGTTCGCCCATTCTCTGCACACCACGCTGGTCGCCAGTGACTTCCGGCTGTTCTGCAACGTGGAGATCGGAAAGGACCTTTCCGTCGGTGACCTACGTTCTTCCTACGATGCCGTGATCATCGCAACCGGTGCGCCGCGGGATGCACCCCTCGACATTCCCGGCGTCGAGCTTCCAGGTTCTTTCGGTGGCGCCGAGTTTGTCGGTTGGTACAACGATCACCCGGACAGCTCGCCGCAGTGGCCGCTGAACGCGGAATCGGTCGCAGTGATCGGAGGTGGCAACGTCGCGCTCGATGTCACGCGGATGCTCCTCGCCGAGGCACAATCGCTGCAGGCCACGGACGTCTCCGACCAAGTTCGGGAAGGGATCGCCGGCAGTCTCATTCGTGAGGTGCACGTCTTCGTCCGACGCGGGCCCGCCGACGCTCGATTCTCACCGAACGAGTTGCGCGCTCTCGGTGAACTGCCCGGAGTTGATGTTGTCGTCGACGCTGCCGATGTCGCGCCGGACCGGCATGTCGAGCGGATGACCAAACAGTTGGTGCACACCCGACTGGCAGTCGAGACACTCCGTGGTTTCGCCGACACTGCGCCTGCCGACCGAACTGCCCAGCGTCGAGTTCACCTGCACTTTTACCGACAGCCCGTGGAGATTCTCGGCAGCGGGAAAGTCGAGGCACTCCGCGTCGAGTGGACTGACCCCGACGGCTACGGTCACGTCACCGCTTCGGGTGTCTGTACCGACTATCCGGTTCAAGCTGTGTACCGGGCAATCGGATTTATCGGGACGCCGCTTGCCGGGGTGCCTTTCGATCACGGACGCGGCATAGTTTCGCACCGGAGCGGCGCGGTGGTCGACGAGAGCGGTCTACCGATCGCGGGCTTGTTCGTGACGGGCTGGATGAAGCGAGGTGCCGCGGGGCTGATCGGTGCGGCGCGGCCAGACGCTCGCCAAACCGTCGAAACCTTGCTGCGACAGTTGGATTCGGCATACGAGCGTCGAGCCGGTCACGGCCGGATCGCGGAGGTCCTCGGGGCCGGCAGAGTGGTGCCCGTCGATTGGGACGGATGGCTTCGCATCGATGCCGCCGAACGTGCCCTCGGCGTGAAGCATGGGCGTGATCGGATCAAAATCAAAGAGCGCGACGAACTCGTTCGCATCGGCACGAAGTCGGCAGTTCACGCCGAATAGATTCGCTGGGGTCTGGAGTACCACCGGGGTTACGCTGAAGTGAGTCACTCCGATTCATTGTGATCGAGGTGCGGAACAGAAGTGTCATGAATGAACGTGGTGCGCAGGCCAGTGACGCGACAATCGCGAGCGGGCCCCTGACCGAACGGGGCACCGTCACCGAGTTGCGCCCTTCAACGCTGCCGGTGGTGCGTGACGGCCAGAACGGTGCAGACGGCCTCGGCCGCCTTGTGGCGGATTGGGAGGAGGGACGAACCCCGTCCGACCTGAGCGACTATCTGCCTGATCCAGCCAAGATTCGTCGGGCGGCGCTGATCGAACTGGTCGGAATCGACATGGAGTACCGCTGGCTGAAAAATGATTACCCGAAACGGCTCACGGATTACTGTGCCGAGTATCCCGAATTACTCGAAGAACCATTACCGGCCGAGCTCCTGTACGAGGAGTTCCGGCTGCGGAAGCAGGGTGGGGAGGACGTCGCAGCAGCCGAGTACCTCAGCGAGTTTCCCTTGCAGGCAGAGAGTTTCGAGCAGATGTTCGACCGTGATTCGATGGCCGGTCGCGAAGACGTGATGATGTTGGGGCTCTCGGGTTTCGACGAGTTCGAAATCGGGCAGCACCTGGACGATTTCGAACTGGTGTTGGAACTCGGGCACGGCGCATTCGCCCGCGTGTTCCTCGCTCGGCAACTCTCGATGCAGCGGTGGGTTGCGTTGAAAATCTCGCGCAACGTCGGAGTCGAGCCACAGACTCTCGCCCAGCTCGACCATCCCAACATCGTCCGGGTCTTCGATCAACGGCTGCTCGAGGAACGCGCACTGCGAGTCCTTTTCATGGAATACGTGCCGGGTGGGACCCTGCTCGACGTGGTCAAACTTGTCCGCGTGACACCGCAGGCGCAGCGGTCCGGACAACTACTTCTCGACGCCATCGACAAGACCCTGGCGAAGAAGGGAGAGATGAAGCCCAGCGAGACGAGCCTGAGGAGCGAGATCGCTGCGATGTCGTGGCCGGAGACCGTGGCCTGGATGGGGATGCGACTGGCCGATGCCCTCGAGTATGCGCGTGAGCACGGCGTATTACATCGGGACATCAAGCCGGCGAATGTCCTCCTCAGCGTCGAAGGCATCCCCAAGCTCGCCGACTTCAACGTCAGCTCGAGCGAGGAGGTCTCGACCGAGGACGCTGCATGTTTTGTCGGAGGCTCGCTTGCCTACATGTCTCCGGAGCAATTGGAGGCCTGTGCGGTGGGGGCGCCTGGCACACTCGACACCCGTAGCGACATCTATGCACTGGGCGTGATGCTGTGGGAACTCCTCACCGGGAGTAGGCCTTTCACGGACGACGGTACGGGGGAGAGCCCACCGTCGCCCAAGAAGGCGCTCGAGGCCCGCCGGCGCGGGGTGGATCCCGCAGCCGAGGCACGGCTACCGGACGACTGTCCGCCGGCGCTGCGCCGAGTTCTGGTCAAGTCTCTCTCGCCGGAGAGAGACGGAAGGTGGTCTGGCGGCCGAAAGTTGGCTCGTCAGTTCGCACTGTGTCTGGACCGGTCTGCTCGCAATCTGGTGGACCCACCGGAAGGGAGTCCACGTTCGACGCTGTGGAAGTGGGCGCTGCCGATAGTGCTTGCCGCGATCGGAATTCCGAATCTTCTTGCGGCGGGCTACAACTACTACTACAACAAGATGCTGATCATCTCGGGTCTCTCGCCGCAGGCTCAGCAGCATCTCGAGCAGGTTCATCTGGTCATCGGGGTGGCTGCGTTCTCTCTCGGTGCCGCAGCGATCCTGTATTGGTGTCGGCTTGCACTCACCGTGCCTCACGGACTGCGCAACGGTCAGACGTACAGCGCGGAGGTCTTGAACAAAGCGCGTACTGCGACGCTGAACGTCGGACATCGCGCGGTCGTGATCGCATTCGGTCTGTGGGTTCTGGCCGGTATCGCATATCCGGTCGCATTGCAGATTGCCGCCGGCGGAATTCCGCAGCGAGCCTACGTGCACCTGATGTCGTCGCTGGCGGTGTGCGGCGCCGTCGCAGTCGCGTATCCGTTCTTCATCCTGACGTACTACTCGGTTCGATGTCTGTATCCGATCTTGTTGTCACACGGCGAGTTACGAAGCGACGACGGACGCGATATTCGCTCGTTGGGTCGGAGCAGCACGCGTTACCTCGCAGTCGCGGCGTCGGTTCCACTGGTGGGAATCGCGGGGCTCAGTTTTGTCGGTTCGGGTGCCGGTGAGGAACTCAACGCAACAGTCCGTGCGCTGTGTTTGGGCGGTATCGCCGGATTCATCGTTGTGTATCAACTGTTTCGACGGATCGAAAGTGACCTCCGAGCACTGCTGCGCGTCGTGTCTCTCGAGGTGTCGGCATCTCCGTAAGTGCCGAACAACCGTATTCGAGTCGGCCTATGTGGAAGTGCTCTTGCGTGGTCGGCTGCGACGAACTGCTTTGGTGCGAGGCGGAGACTTCTCTTCCGATTCTTCCTGAGGGTCGTCGCGCCAGTGAATCTCGATTTCTATCTCGACTTCGTTGCCGTCGACTTCGATCTCGAGTTCCCACCGAACCTGTTCCGGAACACTGATTTCGATCGAGTCCCCACCCGACCCCAGCTCCACTTCCGATCCACTGGCGAGGGCTTGGCCGAGGGCGATGAGTCGGTCGGCGACTTCCTGCCGTGAGAGTTCTGACTTCCTCTTGATCTCCAGTTTGGGCACGAGCACTCCTGACCTCGGCGGATTCTCCCTTTCACGGTAGTTGGACGACGGGGAGATTGTCGGAGTTTGTGGAACCACACAGCAGGACGCGTCGACGCACAACAAACCTGAAGGCGGTGTGGGGACGCCAGAAAGAGCGAGGAATCCGGCTCACTTCCAGCACGGACGAATCGGTCGGGAGGGCCCTGTCAGCGATGATTTTCGCGAAAGTCTGGGTTCAGTCCAGAAGATTGCGCAATAGTGGAAAGGTGCCTTCGACGCCGGATTATGCAGCCCAACTGCGTAACGCTGAGCTTCGCGTGACTCGTCCCAGAGTCACGGTGCTCGAGGTTGTGCATGCACGCCCACACGCAGCCACCGAGACTGTCTTCGATGCTGTGCGGGCTGTTCTGCCGGGGGTGTCGCGGCAGGCGGTCTACGACGTGTTGCACGCTCTCACCGACGCCGGGCTGATACGGCGGATCCAACCGTCCGGATCGGTGGCGCTGTACGAGTCACGCGTCGGCGACAACCATCATCACGTCGTCTGCCGGTCCTGTGGGGTCGTTGCAGATGTCGACTGCGCAGTCGGAGAGGCACCGTGTTTGACGCCGTCGGCGCACAACGGTTTCGTTCTCGACGAAGCCGAGGTCATTTACTGGGGCCTGTGTCCCGACTGCTCGACAACTCAGAGTTTGCGATCACAAACGTGATCGAAGTCCGTTCTACTCGCTCATGGAGGGATTACCGTGTCCGATAGTTGCCCGGTTGCTCACGACGGAAACACCGAGAGCACCAGCGAAAGTGAAAACCCCGCAATCCCGTCTCCGACGCCTACCGGGAATCGTCCGAGAACAAACAGCGACTGGTGGCCGAATCAGCCGGATCTCTCTGTCTTGCATTCACATTCGTCGAAGTCGAATCCGATGGGTGCCGACTTCGATTACGCCCAGGAATTCGCCAAGCTCGATGTCGAGGCGCTAAAGCGCGACGTCATCGCGTTGATGACGGCGTCGCAGGATTGGTGGCCGGCCGACTACGGGCACTACGGCGGACTCTTCGTGCGTATGAGCTGGCATGCTGCCGGCACCTATCGCATTGCAGACGGCCGCGGCGGTGGCGGCCAAGGTGCTCAGCGTTTCGCCCCGCTCAACAGTTGGCCGGACAACGCCAGCCTCGACAAGGCCCGGCGCCTGCTTTGGCCCGTGAAGCAGAAGTACGGAAAGCAGGTTTCCTGGGCCGACCTGCTGGTGTTCGCGGGCAACTGCGCCCTGGAGTCGATGGGGTTCAAGACCTTCGGCTTCGGATTCGGCCGAGAAGACATCTGGGAGCCCGAGGAGATCTACTGGGGTCCCGAGGACACCTGGCTCGGCGACGAGCGTTACAGCGGAGACCGTGAGCTGTCCGGACCGCTCGGAGCCGTGCAGATGGGCCTGATCTACGTCAATCCCGAAGGACCCAACGGGCAACCGGATCCGGTAGCGGCCGCCCGCGACATCCGTGAAACGTTCGCCCGCATGGCGATGAACGACGTGGAGACAGCTGCGCTGATCGCCGGCGGTCACACCTTCGGCAAGACGCACGGAGCCGGACCGGCCGACCTCGTCGGACCGGAACCGGAAGGTGCTCCCATCGAGCAGCAGGGACTGGGCTGGAAGAGTGCCTTCGGCACGGGTGTGGGTAAGGACGCGATCACCAGTGGTCTCGAAGTCGTGTGGACTCCCACTCCGACGAAGTGGGACAACACCTTCTTGGAGATTCTGTACGGCTACGACTGGGAGCTGACCAAGAGTCCGGCGGGTGCGTGGCAGTGGATTCCGAAGGACGGCGCGGGGGCGGGCACCATCCCGGATCCGTTCGATTCGTCGGCCGGACGCACCCCGACGATGCTGACGACCGACCTGTCCCTACGCCTGGATCCGACATACGAGAAGATCACCCGGCGCTGGCTCGATCATCCGGAAGAATTCGCCGAAGAGTTCGCCAAGGCTTGGTACAAGCTCCTTCACCGTGACATGGGACCGGTCACGCGCTACCTGGGACCTTGGGTTCCCGAGCCGCAGCTGTGGCAGGACCCGGTTCCCTCGGCCGATGATCAACTGATCGGGGACGCAGACATCGCGATCCTCAAGAGTCGACTTCTCGACTCCGGGCTGTCCATTTCGCAGTTGGTATCGACGGCGTGGGCGTCTGCCGCGAGCTTCCGCAGCACGGACATGCGCGGCGGCGCCAACGGTGCGCGAATCCGACTGGAGCCGCAGAAGAATTGGGAAGTCAACGAGCCCGCAGCTCTCTCCTCGGTGCTTCAGACTCTCGAGCGGGTTCAGCAGGACTTCAACCAGGCTGGTGGAGCAAAGGTTTCTCTCGCCGACCTGATCGTTCTGGGTGGTACAGCGGCCGTCGAACAGGCTGCGAAGAACGCCGGACAGGACATCACGGTCTCGTTCACTCCGGGACGTACGGACGCAACGCAGGAGCAGACAGACGTCGACTCGTTCGAGGTACTCGAACCCCGGGCCGACGGATTCCGGAACTACCTCAAGGGAGGCGAGAAGATTCCGGCAGAGATTCTGTTGGTCGACCGCGCGTACATGCTGTCGCTGACCCCGCCCGAGGTGACAGTGATGGTCGGCGGACTTCGCGCGCTGAACGCGAACTTCGGCAATACCCGTCACGGCGTGTTCACCGATCGTCCCGAGACGTTGACCAACGATTTCTTCGTCAACCTTCTCGACATGGGTACCGAGTGGAAGCCGTCGAAGACGGACGAAAACGTCTACGACGGTGTTGATCGCGTGACGGGCGATCCGAAGTACACGGCAACTGCGGTCGATCTCGTTTTCGGATCGAATTCGCAACTGCGTGCACTCGCCGAGGTGTACGCCAGTGCAGACGCCAAGCAGAAGTTCGCCGAGGACTTCGCCGCAGCCTGGACCAAGGTGATGGACCTCGACCGGTTCGACGTGAACTGATCCAGCAGATCGTCGACGACGCCCCGCGAGCTTGTTCTCGCGGGGCGCCGTCATTTCACGCGCACGATAGCGTGGTCGTGTGGCCGATCAATTTGCGCTGGTACCAGCGGTGTACGTGCTGTTCTGTCGAAGCAACCCGGTACAACGGCGCGAGGTGCTGCTGCAATTGCGCGAGGGCACGGGATTCATGGACGGATACTGGGCTCACGCTGCTGCGGGGCACGTCGAACTGGGGGAGTCGGCGATCGACGCTGCCGTTCGGGAGGCTGCGGAAGAACTTGGTGTCGAGTTGCTTTCCTCGGAACTGAAGCCGCTGACCGTGTTGCATCGCCGCCACGCGGACGGGAGCGAACCGGTGGATCATCGAGTGGACTTCTTCTACGAATGCCGCACGTGGTCGGGTGAACCACGCCGGATGGAGCCGTTGAAATCTGCAGATCTGCGGTGGTGGCCGGTTGACGAACTTCCGGAGAAGTTGGTCGACCACGAGCGTTTCGTAATCGAAGCCCATCACTCCGGTCAGCTCGCACCCATCCACAGTTACGGCTTCTGACCGGGTGAGGATCTGATTCAGGCTTCGCTGGCAACGATGACCGGGCAGTGTGCTTTTCGAATCATCGCACTGCTCGTGGTGCCGAGAGCGGTGTCGTCGAACGAACCTCGTCCGCGCCGGCCCACGACGAGAAGCCGTGCCTCGGTGGAGAGTTGTTCAAGAATGGCAACCGAGGGGCCGTCGAACTCGATCTGACGGATCGCGACGCCAGGGTAGAGCGTGGCCCAACCCGACAGTTGCCACGTCAGCGGCGTCGAGTGCTGGGGCGAGTGCCCGGATGCGAAGTCTCGACGCAGCTCGGCCTCTGGCGGCGCTGCGTGCACGACGACCAGTTCGGTGTTCGCTGCCTCTGCTTCCTTGAATGCGATGGCCAGAGCGCTTTCGCTGTAGGCGCTTCCGTCCAAACCGACGACAACCGGCAAGGCTGCCGCAGCGCTGCTTTCACGCGGTGTTCCGACTCTTGCGAACGAACATGTCGGTCCAGGTGCGGCGGGATCGTCCTGTGTTGCGACGATCAAGGCGGCCTCGGACGTCAACGCGGTGAGGATTGCGGTGTTCTCCCCGGAGATCAGATCGGTCCGGATCCGAAGATCTGGCGACACCGACTCGGCGATCTGAATGGCCTCCATGAACAGGCCGGTCGGCGATGCCGAGGTGTTCAGATCGGCGCTCGGAGCTACGAAAACGATTCGCATCCAGAGACCGTGGCGATGTGCGAACTCAGCCGCCCACGTGATCACGTCGGGGCGCACCGGGGATCCGTCGATGCACACGACCACCGCTCCGTCCGCGGACCACTCCGAGGTGATGAGATCAGTCGATAGTTCGGGCTTCATCGTGAACTCCTCGGGCTGTGTCTGTTGAATGCGAACTAGCTTGCAGGACAGTGCCGAACAGCAATCCTGCGACGACTATCGAGCACGCGGCAGTCGTCAGGGGCAACCACACGAGCGTCGTGACAGCGAACATGAGCACGAGCAACGGGGCGAGGAGATGGCCGGGTTTCGCTCGGCATTCGTGGTGCTGCTTTTCTGCCCAGGCTCGGTACTTCGTGCCGTCATTCATGTTGTTTCACCTCAGTTCTCACGTCGGAAACCGACTTGTGACCAAGCAGTCCGACATGCGCCTCGTCGCGCATTCTTTCGACCATGTGGGGGTAGTGCAGTTCGAATGCCGGCCGCTCACTGCGGATTCGGGGAAGTTCGGTGAAGTTGTGTCGCGGTGGTGGGCAGGACGTCGCCCATTCGAGCGAGTTTCCGAAGCCCCAAGGATCGTCGACGGTCACAATTCGGCCGTACCGGTAGCTCTTGAAAACGTTCCAGATGAACGGAATCGTCGAGGCTCCGAGCACAAACGCGCCGATGGTCGAGATCGTGTTGAGAAGAGTGAAATTGTCCGATGGCAGGTAGTCCGCGTACCGCCGAGGCATGCCCTGGGCGCCGAGCCAATGCTGGACGAGAAATGTTGCGTGAAAGCCGATCAGGGTCAACCAGAAATGGATCTTGGCGAGCTTCTCGTCCAACATCCGGCCGGTCATTTTCGGGAACCAGAAGTAGATTCCGGCGTATGTCGCGAACGCGATTGTCCCGAAGAGGACGTAATGGAAATGCGCGACAACAAAGTACGAGTCGGTGACATGAAAGTCCAAGGGCGGGCTGGCAAGGATGACGCCGGAGAGTCCGCCGAACAGGAATGTGACCAGGAAGCCGACGGAGAACAGCATGGGCGATTCGAAAGTCAACTGCCCCTTCCACATGGTGCCGATCCAGTTGAAGAACTTGACTCCGGTGGGAACTGCGATCAGGAAGGTCATGAACGAGAAGTAGGGGAGGAGAACGGCGCCGGTTGCGTACATGTGGTGCGCCCACACAGCGATCGACAGTGCAGCAATTCCCAATGTTGCGTAGACCAATCCGGTGTATCCGAAGATCGGCTTGCGGCTGAAGACGGGGAAGATCTCCGAGACTATGCCGAAGAACGGCAGCGCCAGAATGTAGACCTCGGGATGGCCGAAGAACCAGAACAGGTGCTGCCACAACATGACTCCACCGGTGGCGGGGTCGAACAGGTGCGCTCCCAGGTGCCGGTCCACCCACAGTCCGATCAAGGCAGCAGCGAGCAGCGGAAAAACGAGGAGGATCAGCATGCTGGCGACCAGCGCATTCCACGTGAAGATCGGCATGCGGAACATCGTCATACCCGGGGCGCGCAGGCAGACGATCGTCGAAACGATGTTGACTGCGCCGAGGATGGTGCCGACGCCGCCGAGAGCGAGACCGATGATCCACAGGTCGGCGCCCATGCCGGGGGAGTGGAGTTCGCTGGTGAGCGGTACGTAGGCGGTCCAGCCGAAATCTGCCGCACCACCAGGTGTTACGAATCCGGCGGACGCGATCAGGCCGCCGAAGAGATAGAGCCAGTAGCTGAAGGCGTTGAGTCGCGGGAAACACACGTCCGGCGACCCGATCTGCAGTGGCATGAGGTAGTTGGCGAATCCGAAGAACACCGGGGTCGCGTACAGCAGGAGCATGATCGTGCCGTGCATGGTGAACAACTGGTTGTACTGCTCGTTGGACAGGAATTGCATTCCCGGAACGGTCAATTCCATGCGCATGAGTAGTGCCATCAGTCCGCCGATCAAGAAGAAGGCAAACGATGTCACGATGTACATCAGACCGATCATCTTGTGATCGGTGGTCCTGAGGATCTCGACCAGTTTCGAACCCTTCGGAGCGGTTCGGGGAATTGCATCGGCGGGGGAATCGACCTCACCGACCGGCCGGGGCGCGAGATCAACCACGACGGCCGCCTACGCACATCGACGTGACGAAAGACCGAGAATGCCTGGGACTGTGGAACATAACGCAATGATCGTGGCGACCGGGAACTCGGACGAGGGGAAAAGGTCCCTAGGATCGGAACAGAGGCATGGCGTAGATCACGTGGTCCGGTACGGTCGAGAGAGTTGTCTTCACGAGCCGAAAGAAAGCGAGATGGTCATGGCATGTCGTATCAGTGAACTGGTGCTCGGTTGCCGGGAACCCGAGGTGCTGGGCCGGTTCTGGTGCGAGGTCCTCGACTTCGTCGTGCTCGATCGAATGGACGACGGTTCGTTGGAGATCGGCCCACGCGAAGGGTTCGGCGGTCCGCAGCCGACGATCATCCTCAGTCGCAGAGACGAACCGGAGAAGGGTAAGCCCCGCCTGCATATCGACGTCAACGCCACCGATCGCGATCAGGAGGCCGAACTGGAACGCCTGTTGAGTCTTGGTGCGCGGCCGGCCGACATCGGCCAGACAGGGCACGAACAATGGCATGTCCTGGCCGATCCGGAAGGTAACGAGTTCTGCCTGCTCAAGGCCCAACTGGATCCGCTCTGACGCTCAACGATGCTGGATCGGCAACGGACTTCGCCTGGGGCTCAGCGGAACACGCCACACCAGTTCGGTGACACCGTTCTCGCTGGTGATGTTGCTCGAGCCTCCGCACTGACGAGCGCGGGTCGCCAGGTTGTCGAGACCGTGGATTCTGGTTGCCTGGTCGATTCCCACACCGTCGTCGACGATGCTGATGACAAGCTCCTCGGTGGCCCGGATGGTGACGTCGATGGCATCGGCATGTGCATGCCGCAGAGCGTTGCTCAAGCCCTCGCGCACAACGGCTTCGGCGTGCGGGGCAAGTCGAGACGGGACGGAACTGTCGATGGTTCCCTCGAAAGTGACGCTGGGAGTGATCGACGAGTGGCCGGACAGACCGTTGACGGCATCGAGTAGTCGCCGCCGCAGGCTTGTGGGAGTAGACATCTCGCTCGTATGGAGGTCGAAGACTGCGGTGCGGATTTCACGGACTGTTCGATCGAGTTGATCGACAGAGGTGTCCAATACGGTTCGAACGGTGTCCTCGTCGCCTGGACGTTGCAGCACCCCCTGCAAACTCAACCCGGTGGCGAACAGCTGTTGGATGACGTGGTCATGGAGATCCCGCGCGATTCGGTCGCGATCTTCGAGGACGTCGACCAGTCTTTCTTTCCGTTGCTGTTCTGCGAATTCGACAGTGACAGAAGCGATGTCTGCCATCGCCGTCAGTTGCTCGATCTCGTCCACTCCCCACGGGCGGTTGCTGCGGCGTGACGCGAAGAGAACACCGCCGCCGAACGAGGTCCCGGAGAGGGGGAGTGCGACCACTGATTCGTCGCCGGAAACATTCAGTGCCGGAACGGAACTGCCATGTGGTGCAGAGATCGGCCGCCGGCTCCGCGCAGCGTCGTCGATCACGGTCCCGGACAGATCGACGGCTGATCCGGTCGCGGGGACAGGCTGGGAATCAGCAGCATCGGCGACGTGGACTACCGGCTCTCTGCCGAGGTCGTAGCGAACGACGCACACAAGATTTCCATCCGTGAGGTGCCGCGTCGTCCGAACCAGTTCCGATAGCGTCTCGTCGCGGGATCCGCCGCTGAGCAGACGTGCATTGACGGCGGCGACGGCCTTGAGCCAGGCTTCTCGCGTCCGGGATTCCTCGAACAGACGCGCATTGTCGATGGCGATGCTCGCAGCATTTGCCAGAATCTGGAGTACAGCCTCGTCGCGGTCGTCGAATGCAGTCCGTTCCGAGCTGTCCGCGAGGTAGATGCTGCCGAACACCTCGCCCCTGACGAAGATCGGAACACCGAGAAACGTGTCCATCGGCGGATGATTGGTCGGAAACCCTGCCGAGGACGGATGCGAGGAGATTCGGTCGGTTCGAACCGGGCACGGTTCTCGAACGACCAGGCCCAGCAGGCCGTGACCTTCGGGAAGATGCCCGATCTTGGCAACCTGCCCCTGAGTCATACCGGAGTGGATGAATCGGGACAAGCGTCCGTCGGGGGATTTCACGCCGAGCGCGCCGTAGTCCGCTTCGAGGAGATGTCGCGCGACGTCGACTATCTGTTGCAGGGTTTCGTCGAGCTGGAGTGTGGACCCGACGGTCAACACGGCACTGAGCAGTTTGGGAATTGCAGTCGGGTTGAGAGCAGTCAGCTCTGCGCTTCCGGCGATGTCGCCGAAAAGGCTGAGCATGAGCGCGTCGCGGCTACCTGGCATGGTGCGTGCCCGTGGTGGCGGAGAAGGGCGAGCCGGATGGCGTCAGCAGGTGAGTGGTCGCCTGGCCCGAAGGATCCGGGTGCGAAGTGCCCGCACGAAGCTTTGTCGCCAGAACTGCGGCCTGCGTTCGACGTTCGAGACCCAGTTTCTCGAGGATGCGTGAGACGTAGTTCTTGACTGTTTTCTCCGAGAGTTCTGCGTGCGAGCTGATCTCTCGATTGCTCAGTCCCTTGCCGATCAACTCGAAGATCAAGAGCTCCTGATCGGTCAACAGGGCTGCCGCAGTACCCGACTCCTGTTCGGACCGGATGCGCCGGACCAAACCGATCACCGCCTGGGTGTTCAACAGCGACTTGCCGGTAGCAACCGTGCGGATCGCCGACACCAGGTCGTGGCCGCGGATGTTCTTGAGGACGAATCCTCGTGCGCCGGCGATCAGGGCGTCGAGCAGTGCGTCGTCGTCGGAGTACGACGTGAGCATCAAAGTGGCGGCGCTCGGGTAGGTCGACGCCAGTTCTCGGCACAGTTCCACACCGTTACCGTCGGGAAGTCTGACGTCCATGACAACCACGTCGGGTCGGCATTCGGGTATTCCGGCCGAGGCTTCGCGAACACACGACGCCTCGCCAACAACGTTGAATCCCGATACCTGATTCAACAGGTCTGCCAATCCACGACGGACGATCTCGTGGTCGTCGACCAGATAGATGCCGATCGTCACGGTGGTCACCTCTTCCAGCTCACGCCTGCCGTCGATGTTACCGGACGGTAATGTCCCGACAGGATCGGGTTGTCCGACCGATGGTCGACAAAAAACCCGCGTCGAAGGGTGCGAGACCGAGTCTCGATTGCACAGAGTCAAAGGTCCCGACCGTCACGAGATCTGAATCACCCAGATCTCGTGAGGCGGTGGGTGTGAGCTGAATGTGATTGCACCGGTGGCTGTTCGATCCGCTCAGTCGACGGGAGCGAGTTCGACGGAGACGTAGACACCCTTGCCTTTTCGGTGTGCGAGTGCCTCGCCGGGGCGATCGATACCGTCCAGTTGGAGAACGATCGGACCTTGTTCCGGGTAGAAATTGCGCCACCAACTCTTCTTGTCCGGCATGGCAACGCCGATCGTTACATGGTCGCCTTTTCGTTTGTAGGACACGGGCGCGCTGAAGGTGCGACCGGACTTGCGTCCGACGTAGGTGATGACGGTCATGGAACGGCCCAGTAGTTTGCCTACGATCGGAGCGCCGATCAGTGGTTGGACCACTACGTTCACGGCGGCGGATACACGTTGGAAAGTGTTCACGAGAAGCCCTTTCACGACGAATGCTGCACGAATTCGAATCCTGCACGGAAATGGTGCGTGCAGTAGTTCTATCCTGCTCGACCGGGATTGTCGCGTGGGCAGAAATTGGTACAAACCGGTGTGCCGAAGCGAGTAGCGTGGGGTACGTCGAGGGTCATTCGAATATGCGCGGTCAAGCCATGTCGTCCTCGACGCCAACCCGGTCTGTGGTCGAACGGCCGAGAACTGGAGCGCCGGTATGGCGTCGAACCCGTCCGATGTGTCGAATGCACGAGGGCAATCCGAGTCGACTGACGAGGATCAGAAAACACCGTCGATCTGCCCGGCGTGTCAGCACAGTATGAAATCCCACGATCCGCTCGGGGTTCGCTTCTGCGCAGTGACTGCCGACCGCGGTCTCGATCGAAAGTGCATCTGCGCTGCAGATCGCGAGGAGATGCAGCACTATTCGCGCTACTGAGGTGCATCCTGCATCCCAATCGGAGACGCACCGACCTGTAGTCGCCGACAGTGCTGGATGCCCCGAACCCGCCCTCGTCTATCGACGATCAGCACGTGGTGGTGATGTGTGCGTAGTGCACTTTTACCTGTACGACGTGCAGGGCTGCAATGTGTAGGTGCGCTGCCCGCCGCGCTCAGAGGTGACCGGATAGACCGCCGGTCGCGGTGTGTGCTCGCTTCGCCGAACGACTACCTGCTCCAACGCTGCCGTGCTTACTCGATCAGATCCACCTCCCAATTCGTTCGTTGAATCTGTGTATCGACCTCGCGAATCTCGCGGGCGAGGTCGTCCGCGATTGCCCGAAGTTCGGTGACGGGGACTGCCGCGACATAGACCAATTCTGATCGGAGTTGACGACCGTAACCTCGCTCTTCGCGCCCCGACGCGGCGTCCGCAGCGGCATTGACTGCAGAGTGTCTCAGACGCAGCACATCTCGATGGGCGAGTGCATCTGTGACAGTGCCGTTTCCGAGGATCGCCTGCGCATTGGTTCGATTGATCGCGCGCATCAACCATTCGAGTTCGCTCAGAGTTGACGTCAGCTCTTCGAGAAGGACGGCGGCGTCTTCGGCGGGAACTTCTCCCTCCTGGTGGCGTGCATTGTCGACGATCCGCTCGCGCAAGTGCGCAACCTTGCGAGTGGTGTCACTGCGTAGCGCCAGTGCCTCTGCCAGTTTCATGGATGAAGCTCCTGCTCTGACCTGAATCGGGAACTCCAAGCTAGCACTCGGTTGACAACCTGGGTCGGATTCCATTGTCTTGCTGCGTTCTTCCCAGTTCAGCATTCGAATCACCTTGGAGACAGCTGGTGCTGCGTGTCCTTCGATGAAGCGATGCAGCCGGTGGAGCACGCTGCGCACGGTCTCGGGTCGACGGGGCGGGCGAGGCATACGATGGTCCGCCGTCGATCTCGCGGTTCAGACTGAAATAGTCGCCCCGCGACGAGTTAGAGTGCGCCTTTCCTATTTGTTCGTCTTCGGGAGGCCAGGGGGATTGACCAGCGACTTGTCGACTGCCTCGTTGGTGATCTTCCATCGCTCGAGAACTTGCTCGTATGTGCCGTTTTCGATGAGATGATCTATCGCCTCGCTGATCGGTTGTACCAAGCCGTTGTCTTTCTTGACCAGTACACCGATCTGGCCCAACGCGGCCTCACCGGCTCCGGAGAACTGACCGATCACTTCGTTCTCGCCAGTCTGTGCAGCGTGAAACTGCGATGACGGGTTGGGGCCGAAGTAAGCGTCGATTCGACCGGAAGACAGCGGCAGGTAGTAGTCAGTGGTCTTCTGGTACACGGTGATTTCAGCGGGAGCACGCCCAGCTGCGAGGTTGTCCTCATTCCACTTCACCAGCAAAGCCTCCTGATTGGTGGCAGCGCCGACTCCGATCTTCAGTCCGGCGATGTCTTCCGGCTTCTCGAGTGAGAGATTCCTGTCCTTTCTGACCTCGAACGCGAGAGTGTCGAGGCGGTACGTCGCGAAGTCGTATTTCTCTTTGCGCTCTTCGGTGACCGTCACGTTGGAGATGAACGCATCTGCGTCTCCCGAATCGATCCGCACCGAATTCTGCGCCCAATCCGCGACCTGAAGGTCGATTTTCAGCCCGAGCACCTCTGCAATCAAATACGCGAAGTCGGTCTCGGAACCGATGACAGTCTTGTCGTCGTCGGCATAGAAGCGCAACGGTGGAGCGGTTCCAGCGTTGCCGGTGATTCGGATCGTGCCCCGGTCGCGGAACTCCTGAGGGACCTTCGCTGCGATCGAATCAACCTTGTCGGTGCTGATGCGGTTCTGCTCGGCCGACAAGTTGATACTGGATGTTGTTGCACCGGAGTGTTGCCCGGTCGATTCTTCATCTGGGCTTCCGCAAGCGGTACCCAGGAGAGTAACTGTGGCCAGGGTAGAGATCAGAAGCGTTGCGGTGCGAGGACGGGTGAACATCGGGTTCCTTCCGGGAAGAGGGCTTGTCGAAGCAGGTTGTCGAGATCACGAAGTGTGGGCTAGCTCTTCCACGCATCCACGAAGTCCACCGAGTAGAGATCGGCTTGGATGCGCAGGTCGTGAACCGCGGAAGTCGTCGCGTAGATCAGCGAAGAGGCGTGCAACGGGATCGCCAGTGCCTGATCTGCAATCAGTTCCTGAATCTCCTTCAACACTCCGTTTCTCGCATCGACGTCTACGGTCTGAGATTGTTTGACCAGCAATGCATTCAGCTCCGGAGTCGAGGCGATGCCTTTGGTCGAGCCGAGAGTGGGACTGAACACCAGCAGTACGTCACCGTCGGCGCGCAAGCTCTGGAAGTAGATCGATTCCCATGTGCCGTCGGTTCTCGCGGCGTTGTCCTCGGCAGTCGAGCGAGGTTGCAAGTTCACTGCAACTCCGATATCGCGCAGCTGAGATTGGATCAGTTCGAACTGCGATTGGGGGAGGTGGTTGCGGTAGGCCAATTCGACGGTCAGTTTCTCACCGTCCTTGGTTCGGAATCCGTCACCGCCGACTGTCCATCCACTGGCGTCCAGCAGTGACTTCGCACCCGACGGGTCATAGGTGTACTCGGACGACAGATCGGTGTAGCCGGGCGCTTTCACCGACAAGATGCTTCGCGCTTTCTCGTCACTCGGTGTGTAGGTGGTGTCGATGATCTGCTGGGTATCGATGCCCTTCACCAAAGCACGCCGCACGTTCAGGTCCGCAAGTACCGGCGCGAACGTGGGGTTGAGCAAGAGCGAGTCGTTGATGCCGGCAGCAAGGGACGGGATGACAGTGAGTCCGGCGCCTTCTGCCCGGTCGACGTCTGTGCTCGGAATGTCGATCGCGGCGTCCAGTTGTCCTGACGTCAAACCGCCGATTCGCACCGAGGATTCGGGGACCACCAAAAAGGTGATCGAATCCAGATAGGCCTCTCCCTTGTTCTTGTTGAGTGAGGATCCCCAGTGGTACCCGTCCCGACGAGCGAGTACGACCTTCGCGTTGGTCTCCAGTTCTTTCTGTACGAACGGGCCGGAAGCGATAACGCCCTGGGCGCAGCGTTCTTCGGGCGTCTTCTTCAACGATTCCGGTGCGATGATGGCGAGCGTGTCGGAGCGGGCGGCTTGAAGGAAGCCCGCTGACGGTTCCGAGAAATTGAGTGCGACAGTGGAAGCGTCGAGTACCTCCGCTCCAGTGAAGTTTGCGAGATGTGACTTCGCAGTGGTCGCGAAGCCACTGTCTCCCAGTCTCTTCTGGCTTTCGAAGTTGTCCGCGACAACCTGCGCATCCAGACGCTCGCCGTTGCTGAAGGTCACGCCGTCCCGCAGAGCGAAGACGAATCGTCGACCGTCGTTCTGGACCTCCCAGGACGTCGCCAACCAAGGCACGATCTCCCCGGTCTCGAGGTTCTGGTCGACGAGTTTGTCGTAGAGTGGATGGAATGCCGTAGCAGTTTGACCGTTCAGGGTCTTGTCGATGCACGGTGGAAACGTATTGATCGCAAAGGTCAGATCGCCCCCTGACACGGGCTCGGAGTCGGCGCTCGCAGCTGGCGTTGCAGTGCTGCAGCCGGCTGCAACTGCAAGCGTCGACGCCAGGATGGCGACTCGGATCGGTATGGATGAAAGCCGCGACGTCGTCATGGGCTGAGTTCCGTTCATCGTGGGGAAGTGCGAGTGGTGTCGAAGATGTGGGACCGCAGGGTCGTTCCGGTGTATTCGCGCCGGAACACGCCCCGATCTTGCAGAAGTGGCACGACGGAACTCGCGAAGTCGTCGAGCCCCCTGGGGAAGTGGGTAGCGGTCAGGATGAAACCGTCAGCTGCTCCCGATTCGAAGAGGTGCGTCAACTCGTCCGCCACTTCTTGCGGCGAGCCGACAATCTCGGGAGTGAGATCATTGCGCGCGAACAACTCTGCGGTTTCGGCGATGGTGAGATTTCGGGATTCGATCAGGCGTGCCAATCGACGCGAGGGGCCACTACCGCGGTTGAGAACTTCGGCGATCGGAGTGGACGGATCGAACTGCGACAAGTCTAGTCCTGCGGAGTGGGAGACCCACTCGATTGCCGCATCCGGATGGATCAAGGATCGCAGGTACTCCTGCCGTTCCTTCGCGATGCTCGTCGTCTCGCCGACTATCGGTTGCACAGCGGCGACGAGGCGCACCGAATCAGGGTCGCGTCCGGCCTCTTCCGCGTAGCCGCGAATTGCCTTGCGCTTCGCTCGAAGATCTTCCTCCAACGGGTCGATCGCAAAGACCAGATCTGCCCACCGCCCACCGAATTCGCGCCCTCTCACAGATTCACCTGCCTGGATGAAGACCGGGCGGCCCTGAGGTGATTGTGGCAAGGTGAGTGGACCCTGCACCGACAAGTATTTGCCCTTGTAGTCGGCCGCGTGAATCTTGCTTGTGTCTGCGTAGATTCCGCTGTCGCGATCGGCAGATACGGCGTCGCCGTCCCACGACGACCAGAGTGCGGTGGTTGCTTCGAGAACTTCGTCGCCGCGCTCGTACAGTTCTTCTCTCGGAAGCCGATCGACTTCGGGAAAGTTGTCGTTAGCCGGACCGGGTGCCGTCATCACGATGTTCCAGGCCGCGCGCCCACCGCTGAGTATGTCGAGGCTGCCCAGAGTTCTCGCCAGGTTGTACGGGCTGTTGAAGCTTGCCGAAAGGGTTACGCCGAGACCGATACGATTTGTTGCGCCGGCCACCACTGCAGCCAACTGCGTCGGATCATGTTGAAAGCCGGTCAGCAGACCGTATTTGGTGTGGCCGTCGACGTAGTGCACACGCTCAGGTATCAGTATCAGGTCGAATTTTGCTCGTTCCGCTGCTTGCGCGTATCGCTCGTAGAGCGCTCTGTCCTCGAAGGCATTCTCCGAGTACGAATGCCGCCACATTCCGGCACTGTGCATACTCGGAAAGACCATGTAGGCGCCGAGGATCATCTGTCGTGTCATCGCTGGTCCGGATTCCTTGGTGTGTGATGGATGTCAGTGGATACGGGTCGTTCGGGGTCGGCGCTCCACCCCGACCACGACGCGACGTAGACCGCGGAGCTGATGCCGACCGCTGCAAGCGCCAGTGCGTTGTGCGACGCGGCAACTCCGCCGCCGCAATAGGACACGACGGTGGCACCACGCTCTATTCCGAACTGGTGGAAGTATTCTCGTAACTCGCGGTCGGGAAGTAGGAATCCGTTGTCGTCGAGTAGGTCAGTTGCCGGCGCTGAGATAGATCCGGGAATGTGGCCGGCGCGGAAACTGCTCGATCCTCGGGCGTCGAGCAATCTGCCGGCCGATGCCGCGCGCAGGGCGTCTTCTGCGTCGGCGAGTGTCGTGCTAGTGGTGGAAGGTGGTACGGGAATCGAATCGTTTGTCGATATGCGTTTCCGGGCTGTAACCCATCCGGACGATCCGCCGTCCAAGTACCGCACTGAACGTCCTGCCCAGCGAAGCGTGAACCACGCGCGGGCCGCAAGCAGGGGGCTGTCCGAACTGTAGACCACGATGTGAGCATCGGCGGATACTTTCAGATCGTTCAGTGTTCTTCCGAATGCGTCGAGGTCTGGCAGCGGTCGATTCCCGTCAGTCCCGCCTCCACGGCTTTGAAAGTCGTTGATCGACAATGTGATGGACTGCGGCGCAGTAATGATTCCGGCTCCGCCCTCGCTGTTGTCTCGCACCACGTTGACGACGACGAGCGTCCGATCGGAACGAATGAGTTCGCGGAGTTCGGTTGCGGAAACAATTACTGCGCGACGCTCGATTCCCCCTGCTTCTGACATGAAAGATATTGTGTAACAATTGCTTCAGTCAAGAAAGAGATAAGATCGTGGCAATCTTTACTCATGGCGCCACGGCTGCCAGCACTTGTCCGGCATCGATGACATCTCCCACCGTTACTGTCACCGCCGAGACGATTCCGGGTGTGGAAGCACGAAGGGCAGTCTCCATCTTCATTGCTTCTACGACCGCGACGACATCACCTTCCGACACCCGCGTTCCAGTCTGCAGCACTGCCAGCACGGTTCCCGGCATCTTCGATGTGATCTCTCCGTCGCTGAGATCGGAATCCTTTGCTGTATAGACTTTCTCGTCCACCTTCACGGTCCAGCCACCAACGCACACCCATGTACCGGTGCCGACTCCGAGGCGCCCAGCGGTAGTTGTCAAATCATCGGCGACCAGACTGAGTGTCACCTCGTCGGTTCCACCCCTGACGACCACCGAAATGTTCCGGCCGTCGGCGGCGACAATCCAGTGGTTGCTTCGTTGTGAGATGACGGTTGTCGGCACGACGCGGCCGTCGGCAATGAGTTCGCGTCCGATCGGGTCGGATCCCAACTTGCGCAATGTCTCTCGATGTAGTCCGTGGGGGCCGGTCCATGACGACCCGGTGACCGGCGATTGTTCCTCGACGGAAGTCCACACCATCGCAACAGCAGCGGCGGTGGCCTGGAGCTCTGCAGAATCCGGGATCAACCGAGTGAGGTGCTCGTCGACGAAGGAAGTGTGAATGTCATCCGCGCGCACAGCCGGTGTCGCCAAGAGAAGTCGGAGGAAACCGATATTCGAGGTTCCACCGAAGTAACTCGAGTCGGCCAAAGCTCGGTCCAATGATTCCAGTGCGGTTGACCGCGTCGGACCGCTTGCTATGACCTTTGCGATCATCGGATCGTAGAACGGCGGAATGCTGCCGGCACCCTCGAAAGCACTGTCGATGCGAACCCCCGACGGCCAGGCTATGTCCACGGAATGTGAAGGTGCGGGCCGAAACCCGTTCGACGGATCCTCGGCGTAGATTCTGGCTTGCACCGCGAAACCCCGCAGCGCGATATGGCGCTGCTGTAACGGCAAACGGGCGCCGAGGGCGATGTCGAGTTGCAGTTCGACGAGATCGACGCCGGTCACTTCCTCGGTGACCGTGTGTTCGACTTGTAGGCGCGTGTTGACTTCGAGAAAGTAGTAGCGGTTTTCGGCGTCAACCAGAAATTCGACGGTTGCCGCATTCACGTAGCCGACGCCTCCGAGTAGTCGCAGAGCGTCGTGCTGCATGGCTCCCAGGACCGATTCGGGGACAGAACTTGCCGGTGCCTGCTCGATGATCTTCTGGTTCCGACGCTGTAGGGAGCATTCACGGGTGAAGAAGTGAACTCCTGTACCGAAGGAATCGAAGAGGACCTGAACTTCGATGTGACGCGGACGCTCCACCAGCGTTTCGATCATCAGGTCGCCGCGGCCGAAGTTCCTTTCGTTCAAACCGATTGCAGAGGTGATGACCTCTCGTGCGTCATCACCCGGATGTAGTCGAACCATCCCCTTGCCGCCGCCCCCGAACACCGGTTTCAGCAGCACCGGCACGTCGAGAGATCGAACGTGACCGAGGACGGTATCGGGATCGGCGCTTGCCTCGCCCCACGCGGTGAGAGTCGGGATGCCGGCGTCAGCGGCGGCCTTCTTCGCTCTTGCCTTGTCTCCGAGTAGAGCGATGGATTCAGCGGCCGGACCGACGAATGTCAGACCTGCAGCGACGACGGCTTCAGCGAAATCGGAGTCTTCGGAGAGGAATCCGTAACCCGGGTGCACGGCATCGCAATCCGCGGCCAGCGCGGCCGCAATGATTTGATCCGAATCGGTGTAGGACTCCGAGGGGATGTCTCCGTCCAGAAGCACGGTGTGATCGGCGAGGCGATGCCACTGTGCGTGTGAATCGACGGGGGAGGAGATCGTCACTACCGACATGCCGAGACGACGGGCCGTGCGCGCGATGCGCGTGACGATTTCACCCCGATTGGCGATGAGAAGTCGAGTCATGTTCTCACATCCTGAAGACGCCGAAGCGCGTTGTTCCGTGATTGCGGGGAAGCATGGACAGCGCGAGTGAAACCCAGGATCGCGTGTCGACCGGGTCGACGATCGCGTCAACCCATAGCCTGGATGCGACGTACACCGACTCGCCCTGCCGGTCGTAACCTTCGCGTATCGGCCGTTTGATTTCCTCGATTTCCTCTTCCGTGAGCGGAGTTCCGCGTGTGCGCGCAGATTCGATCTTCATCAATGCCATCACCGACGCTGCTTGCTCGGAACCGACCACGGTGGTCTTCGCGTTCGGCCACACGGCCATGAAGTCAGGACCTATCGAGCGTCCGCACATCGCGAGGTTTCCCGCCCCGTAGCTTCCGCCGATGACGATGCTGAGCTTGGGAACCCTGGCGCAGGCAACGGCATTGACCAGTTTCGCGCCGTGTTTGGCGATACCTTCCGCCTCGTACTGCTTCCCGACCATGAATCCGTTGACGTTGTGCAGGAACAACAATGGGATGTCTCGTTGTGAGCACAGTTCGACGAAGTTCGCGGCCTTGAGGGAGTCCTCCGAAAAGAGCACACCGTCGTTCATGATGACCCCGACGGTGTACCCCTCGATGTGGCCGGTCCCGCAGACGATGGTTCGGCCGTAATTCGCTCGGTACTCGACTAATTCGCTGGCATCGAGCAGGTGGGCCAGAACGTCGCGCGCGACGATCGGGGTTTTCGAGGAAGCCGGGATCACCGTGTCGAGCTGCTCGGGGGAGTGAAGAGGTGGTCGCGGAGATCGTGACGGCGCCCGTACCTCCCGTCGATCACCGCGGGCGACGATGTCGGCGATCATGCTCAGAGCCTCGATGTCGTCGTTGGCGATGTGATCGACGACGCCGCTGATCACCCCGTGCACGTCGGCGCCGCCGAGCTCTTGCGGTTCGACGTCGACACCGGTTGCAGCCTTGACCAACTGAGGGCCGCCCAGATAGACGGTGCCGGTACCGCGGACGATGACGGTCTCGTCGCACATCGCTGGGATGTATGCACCTCCAGCCGTGCAGGAACCCATGACTGCTGCGATCTGAACGATGCCGTCTGCCGACATTTCGGCGATGTTCTTGAACATCTCGCCGAAATGGTGCTCGTCGGGGAAGATCTCGTCCTGCATCGGAAGGAAAACACCTCCGGAATCGACGAGATAGACACACGGCAGCCTCAGCCGACGAGCGACGGATTGCAATCGCAGTTGCTTCTTGACGGTCAGCGGGTAGTAGGTGCCGCCCTTGACGGTGGCGTCGTTCGCGAAGATGGCGCAGAGTGAGCCGCGGATGAGCCCTACGCCCGTGACCAGACCAGCCGACGGGAGTTGCTCGTCGTACACCTCGAATCCGGCCAGTTGTCCGATCTCGAAGAACGGGGACTGCACGTCGAGAAGAGCATCGATGCGTTCGCGAGCGGGCAATTTGCCGCGAGCCCGGTGCTTGGCAACCGACTGCTCGGGTGCCCCGTGAACGGACAAGTGTTGCGCGTCCGCAACTCGCTCGCGAATTTCCTTGTATGCCAGTAAGTTTTGCTCGCGGGTACCGGGGTCGAGTTGTGCGGTGCGTTCAATGACGGGCATGGGACGTACCTACTGTCGGTTCGGAGGAAGCTGTGCGGAGGGAGAATACGAGCGCAGTCGCTGCTGCAGTGATCAGTGCGACGATTGCTGACCACACGCGTTCATCGGATGCGAGAGGTCCGACTACAGAGGCGAAGCCGGCAATTCCCTGCTGTACGAGTCCGCAGTACGCGACGGCGATGGCTCCGCCTTCAGCAAAATGCGTCACTGCTGATGCTGCCGAGTTCGGGAAGAGAAGCGATTGCCCAAATGTCAATGCGATGTATCCGAGCAGGAAGACCGCGAGCAACGGCGTGGAACCGAGTGGGGGATACCAGCAGAGCATGAGGACGAGGCCGGCAAGCAGCATGCACAGCGCACCTCGACGCATCAACTTCTCTGAACCGACGGTTGTGGCCCTTCGATTGACGTAAAGCGCGCCGCTGAAGTAGGCGGTTCCGTAGAGGATTCCGAAGGCTCCGAATGCCCACGGTTGCAAGTCGAATCGATCGCTGAACAGGAAGGGGCTCGATTGCTGCACAAGGACTATCGCGCCGAAACCCAGGCCCCCCGCAATGGCTGGTTTGTAGAACCGGGGTGTCAGGACTATGGCATTCCACCGAACAACGCGTTCGTTGTTGTCGCGGACTGTGGTGTTCTCGGTCCTCAGTGCCACCGCAGCGAGTGCTGCTCCGAGTACTCCGAGCACGCCGAAGCCGGTTCGCCACGAGGTGAACGACGCAAGAGCGCCGCCGATCAGTTGGCCACCGCCCAGTGCCACCACAAATGCCATCGACAACAGCGACAAGCGGCTAGCCAACTCCGAACCGGTGAACTTGTCCTTCACCATCATTCGCACGATGATGGCCGCACCTCCTGCTCCGATGCCTTGAACGATCCGGCCGATCAGTAGTACGGCGGCGCTCTGGACCAAAGCCAATGCAATGCAGGCGATCACGAACAATACCAAGCTGGACAACAGTGCCGTCCTGCGTCCGAGTCGATCTGCCAACCGCCCCCACACGACCACCGGAAGTGCGGCACTGATCACGAAGAGTGTCACCGACCACTTCACCACGGAATCTTCGATGCCCAGATCCGTCGCGATCTTCGGCAGTGAAGGGAGGTAGATGGTCGTGGCCATTTGTGCTGTCAACACGACGGCACAAGCCAGCGGTGTCACTGCCACAGTGCGGTCGTCGCTCATTCCGTGACACTTCGTAGGACGTCGGCGAAGCGCTCGATCGTTGCATGTGGAAGGTCCGCCCGAAGCATCAGTCTCAGCCCGGCTTTGCCCCGGCCGATGACAGGGAAGAAGACCGCCGATGTGTAGAAACCGCTAGCCAGCAGTTTCTGTGCTGCGGTGATGGTTTGTTCTTCCTCGTGGAGCGTGACGAAGCGGATCGGGAGTCCATCGCCCGATGCCGGCGTGTCGACGAGCGAATCGAACAGTTCGACAACCGTGCGGAGTTGCCGCTGCCGCTTGTCGACCTCTCCGCTGCGGTGGAGCTCCACGGACGCCGCAATAGCACCCAGCCCGGCTACGTTCACACGCTGCGACCACGTCAACGGGCCGCCGTAGCGAAGTGCGAGATCACGATTTCGACTGCCCCCGTTCCGGCCGAGTGCGATCGCACCGCCGGAAGCACCGAATCCCTTGTTCAGTGATGTCAGCAAGAATGTTCGATCATTGAGGCTGCCGATGAGATCCAGGACCGCGCCACGCCCGTTGTGTCCGATGACCGAGGTGCTGTGCGCCTCGTCGAGAACGAGAATCAGTCCGTATTTGGCCTGTAATGCAAACAGTTCGTTCAGGGGCGCCTTCCCGCCTGTGCTGTAGACGGTGTCCGCCACGTATGCCACCTGAGAATTTGTTCGGCAAAGACTTTCGAGTTCATCGACGTCGTCGTGCCGAATGGTCACGATCGTCGTTTCGTCGGCGACGCTCGCCTTCATGGCATTGAGGCAGAAGTGTGCGTTCTTGTCGAACACCATGAGGGGAGGTTCACCGCCGGTGAGCAACCCGGACGCGACGAGGGGGAGCAAGCTCCACGCAGCGTTTGCGGCGGATCCGAGGGTGAGCACATGTGCGTCAAGCAGTTCGCTCAACGCGGCCTCTGTGTCGTCGAGAAGGCTGGAGTGGACTCTCATCCGCGAGATGGAACTGTTCAACGTTCGTTCGCGCTCGAGAGCGGCGATCGCACCCGAACGAATTCGGTCGTCGGTGTCGAGCCCCAGATACGAGTACGTGGAGAAGTTCTCGAATTCGTATCCTTGGATCGTCCGGTGTTCGAAACCTGCGACGCGATCGGCGGTGATATCGGCCAGACCCTCACTGACTGCGCGATCCCAGAATGGGTTGCTCAAATCAGCAGCACGCCTGAGGTTGGAGTACAGATTCCTATCTTTCAAGCTCTCGGCAACCGTCATTTCGCGGCTGGTCCCTTCACTGGATTCGATAGCGGAATTACTGCGTTGATGCACTGAGACGCATCATCGTCAGTTGACATCGCTCATTGAGAACGAAAGACAATTCGATGTCAAGCATTACGGAATCGAGACGCCGAGAAAAAGGAAGAAACCCTATGGTTTGGAACTAGTTGAATCTGTAACTTAAGGCGTTGTTGCAGTTCAGAGACGGTGATGATTTATCACGATTTCCCGTGATAAATCTGATAATGCCGTGAGTCACAGACTTGTGTGCACTTCCGCGTGATGTTCGAAGAATATTATGATCCGAATGCGTCAAAGGGTTGGCACGGAAGCGATAAGGCTTCTGTCTCATATTTTTCGAGGATCTCGTGGAGGTTCGGCAATCAGGCGATCCTGTATCTGGAATCGATTTTCTTCTTAATGAATTTCAAAACATTTTAGGTCCGCTTATCGAATTCTTTACTCGGAGTATGGATGATCCGGTAATGATTCATCCTCGTCGCGACCACTTGCCGCGCAGAAGCATCAGTGCGGTAAGGGTGAGGCCCCATCCGATCGTGGACAGTGCGACGCCCACGCCTGCCTGTCCGGTGACATCAGTACTGGCGTCGATGCTGAATGCGGTGGTGAATCCTGCAGCAGTGCCGGCAGCGGCCGTCATACCGCCGGCCTTCATCCATCGCGAGCAATGGGCGGAACCGAAACACGCCAGAATCACTGTCAGTCCACAGGCGACGACCTGCCAGGTGGGGAACTGTGTCGGGGCAGGCAGGCCGGGGCCGCGGAATCCGCCTTTGTAGTCGGCTGACCAGCTGAGCCAGCCCACGCAAGACAGAAAGCCCAGTGCAAAGGCCAACAGGCCGGTGCTCCACAGTCCGAGTGAGCCCGATCCCGTGTGCCCGCCGCCGAGGGCGGTCGTGGAGTGCTCCAGGCCAGTTCGTTCCGAACGCCAGATTGTCCAGATGATGCTCGCGCCGATAGTTGCGGGCACGCCGACGAAGATGAATGCAATCCAGAGAAACTGCGGCCAGGAGAACTCGAGATCGACAGTCATGGTCGGAGTATGCGCGTACTTCGAATCATGTGCGCCCATCTGTCAATCTGGCGAGTTGCGGGTCAACCTTCCTCGACCTTCTCCACATGTGTACTTGTAGGGTCCAGGTCGATATTCCGTGTGTTGATCAGTCGAAGCCTGGGAACCGGATCGCCCGTGGTGTCGTCGATCAAGATCGAGTGTGGCTCACCGTCATCGAAGGCGTGGCGCTCTCCCCACTGTCGCAGGCTAATGATCACGATGAACAGATCCATACCGCGTTCGGTCAGGATGTACTCGTTGCGGGTACCTTGCGCGTTCGGTTGGACTTCGAAGATTCCCTGCTCGACAAGGACTTTGAGCCTGTCCGTGAGAATGTTCTTTGCGATGCCCAGGTTTCGTTGAAACTGACTGAATCTCGATGACCCGTCGAAGGCGTCACGCACGATCAGCAGCGACCATCTGTCGCCGATGATGTCGGCCGCTCGGGCCGTCGGGCAGTGCGGGTCTGTCCATTGTGCGCGATCCGGCATCGAGTTCCTCATTGGTTGCGTTTTGAAACTGTATTGACGTAACCTCCAAATGGTATCAAAACGCAACCAAGTTGAGGTGGAAGTGACTGCACGTCATGCTGTCGAGAACGCGCGGGGCAAGTTGAAAATGTCTCGCGGACTTCGCCTGTTGCTCGCAGTGCTCTGCGGGGTCTCGGTAGCCGACATCTACTACGCACAGCCGCTCCTCGGGCAAATAGGCTCGGATCTTTCCATTCCTCCGGCCGGCCTCGGTTTCGTAGTCGCACTCGCCCAACTCGGTTATGTGGTGGGGTTGATCGTGTTGGTGCCATTGAGCGATCTCGTGAATCGAAAGAAATTGATCGCAATCCAGATCGTCGCTGCTGCAACGGGAACGATGCTTGTTGCTCTGGCCACCACGAATCTGCAGCTGTTGATCGGGATGGCGGTCGCAGGCACGTTCTCGGTAGTTGTTCAAGTCATAGTTGCCTATGCTGCGGCAATCAGTGACCCGGACGAGCGGGGCGCAAACATCGGTGTCATCACCAGCGGCGTGGTCGTCGGGATCATCCTCGCTCGGACTGTCGCCGGCGCAGTTGCGGATCTGGCAGGCTGGCGGGCGGTCTACGCGGGATCCACTTTCATTTCGGTACTGGTCGCGGCCGTCGCGCTGACGATGCTGCCGAAAGATCCTCGTTTGCAACACGATAGGCGTTCGTACGTGCGTGCAATGGGGTCTGTCGTGACGTTGACGCTTACGAACCGACTGTTTCGCACCCGGGCCCTGATCGCCTTGTTCCTTTTCGCGTCCTTTGGTGCTTTGTGGAGCGGAATGGCCCTGCCGTTGAGTGAGGAACCATGGCGGTTGTCGACCACACAGATCGGGCTCTTCGGAATCGCAGGATTGGTTGGAGCATTGGGCGCGGTCGGTGCCGGTCGGTGGGCCGATCAAGGCAAAGCGCAACGCGTCACCGGGGCGTCGTTGGTCGTTCTCTTGCTGTCGTGGGTATTCAACGCGCAGGCGACGCACTCGCTGGTGTTACTCGTAGTCGGTGTTGTTGCGTTGGACTTCGCCGTGCAGGCTGTTCATGTCACGAGCCAGAATCTGATCGTCGCAAACACACCGGAATCGTCGGGGCAGATCATCGGTAGTTACATGGTGTTCTATTCGTTGGGCAGCGCGGCTGGGGCGGTTTCCACCACTATGGTTTTCGACGCGGCAGGGTGGGGCGCTGCAAGTATTCTCGGCGGCGCCTACGCGTTTGCAGCCTTGATCGCATGGACGATCGATCGATTGCGCACCCGCAACACTCTAGGGAGTTGGGAGCCACGTCCTGGCCGCGACGACCAAGGCGTTCACACCGATGGTCAGGGTCGGCTCGATCACGGGAGCGTAGTGCGGAGAGTGGTTCGACGGCACGGTTCGCAAAGCCGGATCAGTCATGTCACCTGTCGTGAACAGTGAAGGGTCGGTACCGCCCAACAGCCAGTACGACAGTGGCGCACCGGCACTGGTCGCGAGAATGCCGACATCTTCACTACCTGCTCCCGCTCCGGGATCGAGAATCTTGTTCGTCCCCAACCATTCGGCAAACGCATCGAGTGTCTTGTCCAGCGCTGCCGGATCATTGACGACGATCGGAAAGTGCTCCGTCTCGGTGATGGTCGGTGAGGTGGGTGCACCGGCGGTGGCCGCTTCGCCCCGGACGATGCGGTCGACGCTGTCCAGGATGCGCTGACGCACACCTGCGTCGTAGCTGCGGATGTTGAGTTGCAGTTCTGCTTCGCCGGGAATGACGTTGGCGGCATCTCCAGCATGGATGGAGCCGACGGTGAGGACAGCTGTGGCAGTACTCGGGACCTCGCGTGAGATGACAGTTTGCAAACGCAACACGGTTTCGGCTGCCATGACCACGGGATCGACCGAGTTCTCCGGCATAGATCCGTGGGCGCCCTTTCCGACCAGTCTCACACGAAGTGAGTCCGATCCCGCATACGAGGGGCCGGCGTGCCCGGCGATCGTGCCTGCCGGTAGCGGCGATACATGTTGTCCGAGAACGATGTCGGGCCTCGGGAATCGCTCGAACAGTCCGTCGTCGACCATGGCTTGCGCACCCGCGCCAAGTTCCTCAGCCGGTTGGAAGACGAGGACAAGAGTGCCAGACCAGGTCGTCGTATCCTGAGAGAGGATCCGGGCCGCACCGAGTAAGCAGGTCGTATGCAGGTCATGGCCGCACGCGTGGCTGACCGAGACGGTCTTTCCCTGATCGTCGGTCGTTGTCACGGTACTGGCGTAGTCCAATCCGGTTTCTTCCCGAACCGGGAGGGCGTCCATATCCGCACGCAGCAGCGCTGTGGGGCCCACTCCGTTCTTCAGGACTCCGACGACTCCGGTAGTCCCGACATCGGTGGTGGTGTCGAATCCAAGTGCTGTTAAATGTCTTTCCACCAGACTGGATGTTCGTTGCTCGTGAAACCCCAGTTCCGGATGGCTGTGGAGGTCCTTGTACAGGTCGATCAAATCCAGATCCACGGCGATCGTTTCGTGCACTGACGAGGTCATGAGTGTCCTCTCGGTAGCGTCTTTTCAGGCTAACCGGGATGACGGGTCGGTAAACAGGACCTTAGGTCCCACGGTGCCGGTGATGCGGAGTCTGGTGCTACGGCACGTAGAACGATGTGACACCTGGGGTGATGATGGATCCGGCCACAGACAGCACGGCAACAGCGACTTGACCGGTCCCGGTCTGCACGATCGCCTCTGCTGGGACTCCGTTGAGGCCGTCCGAGAGCCGAGCGGAGCCGGAGGCCCCGGTCGAAAGGTTCAGCCAGCGCACTTCGGACGAGAGCAGGCATCCCCACCGGCCTTCCTTGCCTCCGGTGATCGTCACCGTGCCGGGTTGTTCACCGACGACAGCTACGCAGCGGACGGCCGGCGCGTCGAAGCTGCCGTTCGGGTTGCCGTACGGCGCAGGGTTGACCTGGAATGGAATGGTCACCGCGGCGGATGCGAGCGCCACCGACGTCAGAGTAGAAGCGATCACGACGGATGTGCAGACGCTCAGTCGGCGAACGAGATTCATCACGGAGGCCTCCAGCCATGTCCAGGTGATTTGCTTGTCTTCCCCGACGTAACGTTTTGGTCGTAGCTTCCCTTCTTGCATCGCCGCATTGAAGACGACAGCCTCACCATATCCGGTTGCACAGGAGAATTCAGGTACTCGTCGCTATTCGCTACATGTGGCGGCCTCAGATGCCGTCCGTCGAACCGCCTCTGCCGTCGTCGAAGCACGTACTACGGCAACCGGTGTTCCGGCTGCGGGATCGAAACTCCAGTCCTGCCGATAGGACTGGAGTAGATCTGGATCTGTGATCATCGCACCTGGCGACAATCGCTGGGCGAGCGTGTTCAAAGCGTCGACATTGACCATGATCTGGTTTCAGCCTTCCGCTCCGAGATGTGAAACTCATTGTGTCCAAGGCATGTCCGTGGACCCGAGAGTTGAAAGTCAGTATCTCGAGTGCGGTTGAGATCCACCGAATATGGCGTACGTCATATGTTGCTGAGGTCGGTCAGTACCTGATCGAAGGCGCCGGTACGTCCAGGTGTCACTACCTTCTGAAACAGTGTCAGGACACATTCGTCAAGGGCGTCCGTTGCCGTGAGGGTTCTTCTGGCGACGGTACTTCTACCGGACCATCGGCCACGTTCCATGTGTGCCAATGCGATTCCGTCACGCCGGGCTGTTGCCTTTCGGCCCGATGAATGAACGAAGAGGTATGTTCTGCCCGCGATATCGACTTCGCACAGCTTGTTCTTGCGGCGCATGGCCTTGGGCTTCTGGTCGATCAGGGTCCCGATCGTTCCGTCGGACAATCGAAGTGATGCAGGTCGGCCTTTGCGGAATGTGAGCCTGGATCGATCCTGCTCGGCTGTTGACGATTTCCTCTTCCGCCCGCCGGCAACGCTCTCCGATCCGTCGTCGGATGCGGGAATCAGTTCGCCTTGAACGTTCCCCGACGGATCGAATATCGATACGGCCGAACCACCTTCGGCGAGGTTGACGAACCAGCCGGTCTCTGTAGGGGTGTTCCATTTCATGTAGATGATTATTCTTCATCAGTGCCGAGGAATATCAGCCGACAGCCCGAGACGAGGATCGCGGTCAGGATTCGACAGTCACCTCGATCACGCCATCGTCGCCGTTGAAGCGAACCGCCGGCCAGTACCCGTCCATGAAATGCAAACCGCACGAGTCTGTCAGACGTTGACAATCGCTTCGACGGCCTGACGGTGAAGAGCGTGGTGCTGCTCGAAGACGTGGCGTAGGCGGGGAAGCATGCCGCGTACAGCGTCGGGGTCGAGGGAGTGTGCGATGAAGCTGACAGTGCGCCCGTCGACGTTGCAGGTCAGGCTGTAGTAGTCGTCGTCCAATCGCTCACCGTCGGACAAGACGTAATACCCGCGGGCAAGGGTGCCGAGCGTTTCGTCGACGATGCCGAAGCTGGGATTTGTCCTCACGTGAGCAGCGTAGACATCGAAGAAGGCAAGCCGCGATTCTGCTGGGGCGGGCACAACGCCCGACCCGTGGCAGGAGTCGTTCTTCGCCAATCCACTCGCAATGTCCCGCTGACTGGGCATCCGGAACCTTCTGCGCCGCGACTGCCTTAGCGTTCTACGTCGATAACCACGTGAAGGGATTTGTTCAATGGCGAAGAATCAGGCACCCCCCGCGACACAAGCCAAGGACATCGTTGTCGATCTACTGGTGATCGGGTCCGGTACCGGCATGGCTGCCGCCCTCACCGCGAACGAGCTCGGCTTGTCCACGCTGATCGTGGAGAAGACGCAGTACGTTGGCGGTTCGACGGCGCGGTCCGGTGGAGCGTTCTGGATGCCTGCCAACCCGATCTTGGCGGAAGCCGGTGCGGGCGACACCGTTGAGCGCGCGAAGACATACGTGCGTTCGGTGGTCGGTGATACTGCCCCTGCCCAACGTGGGGAGGCATTCGTCGACAACGGTGCGGCCACCGTCGACATGCTTTACCGCACGACGCCCATGAAGTTCTTCTGGGCCAAGGAATACTCCGATTACCACCCCGAACTGCCGGGAGGTAGCGCCGCCGGACGTACCTGCGAGTGCCTGCCGTTCGACGCGTCGGTACTCGGCGCGGAACGCGGTCGCCTGCGGCCCGGTTTGATGGAAGCCGGACTGCCGATGCCGGTGACAGGTGCGGACTACAAGTGGATGAACCTGATGGTGAAGAAGCCGAGCAAGGCTTTCCCTCGCATCATCCGCCGCCTGGCGCAGGGCGTTTACGGCAAGTACGTACTCAAGCGTGAATACATCGCAGGCGGTCAGGCGCTCGCCGCCGGCCTGTTCGCAGGTGTGGTCCAGGCCGGTATCCCGGTGTGGACGGAAACGTCGTTGGTTCGGCTCATCACCGAAGATGGCCGCGTAACGGGTGCAGTTGTAGTGCAAGACGGACGTGAAGTGACGGTGACGGCTCGGCGTGGTGTCGTTCTGGCAGCCGGCGGGTTCGACCACAACATGGAGTGGCGCCACAAGTACCAGTCGGAGAGCCTCGGTGAGCACGAGAGCCTGGGCGCAGAGGGCAACACCGGCGAAGCGATCGAGGCAGCACAAGAGCTCGGCGCAGGTATCGGATCGATGGATCAGTCGTGGTGGTTCCCGGCGGTGGCAAGCATCAAGGGCCGCCCGCCGATGGTGATGCTCGCAGAGCGTGCGCTGCCAGGCTCGTTCATCGTCGACCAGACCGGTCGTCGATTCGTGAACGAGGCGACGGACTACATGTCGTTCGGCCAGCGCGTGCTCGAACGGGAAAAGGCCGGAGATCCGGCCGAGTCGATGTGGTTTGTTTTCGACCAGGAGTACCGCAACAGCTACGTGTTCGCAGGCGGTATCTTCCCCCGTCAGCCGCTTCCGCAGGCATTCTTCGACTCCGGCATCGCGCACAAGGCGAGCAGTCCGGTCGAGCTTGCCCGCAAGGTCGGTCTTCCCGAGGAGGCTTTTGCCGAGTCCTTCGAGAAGTTCAACGAGGCCGCTGCTGCCGGTAGCGATGCGGAATTTGGTCGCGGCGGAAGTGCATACGATCGGTACTACGGCGACCCGACAGTGTCCCCGAACCCGAACCTGAGGAAGCTCGACACGAGTGCCCTCTACGCGGTGAAGATGACGCTCAGCGACCTCGGCACCTGCGGCGGTGTGCAGGCGGACGAGCATGCACGCGTGCTTCGTGAGGACGGCAGCGTGATCGACGGCCTGTACGCGATCGGCAATACTGCGGCCAACGCATTCGGTCACACCTACCCGGGCGCCGGTGCGACGATCGGCCAGGGGCTGGTTTACGGATACATTGCCGCCCACCACGCAGCCGAGAAAGTAGCTTCGACTCAGCAGTAGATCCACTAGGCAACAGATCGCCGAACGGGAGATCAGCACGCGTTTCCGATGCCGGGAACGTGCACTGGTCTCCCGTTCGGCTTGTAGGAGCAATGCACCTGTATGTCCCATCTCGGTAACGCTGACGCGCCGGGTGACCAAGACGCGGTATCGTCTCCAGAAGTGACATGGGGCACTGGCGATTGTTCGAACAGATGCCATCTACCGAAGGCGCGCCTGATATCGACCGGTCGGGTCGAATGCGCAAAAACAGGTATGTACCCAGGTAATTCAACCGTGGTGTGGAGCGTCGTGAAGCGACAGCGTATGAGGTGATTCCTCATCCGCAACGCAAGGATCTCCATGTTCCACCCCCTTTCCGACCATCCGGGTAGACACCCACCCTGTCGATCTTCGAATGAGAAGCCTCCGGTTTGTTCCGGCATTCGTAGTCCTCGATCAACGATCGATTCAGGCACTGCCTCGATGTAGAACCCGTATCTCCTGTGCTGTCACCAGGAGATACAGACCTGCGGGTCTATGCGCGCGCTCGCGTTCGAGAGCGGTCACCGTACCTCTCTCCATGGCGCGATCCGAACATTTCACTCCAACGGAGTCTTGGTGCGATACACCAAGTAGCTCAGCACGTATTGAGTGCTGTCTGCGGGTAGAGCCTGCACCTGCTCCGAGCACATCAGTCAAGGACAACATGAGTAAGCACAGAAAACACAAGCCTTCCAGCACAAAACGATTCATCGCCGTAACTGCGGGACTGGGCGCCCTTGTGGGGGCCGGAGCAGTAGCCAATGCAGGTACCGCCGGTGCGCAGGGCTGGTCGGCGAGTTGCAATTGGGAGTGGCCGGTAAGCGGATCACTTTCGCAGGGTTACCACGCGGGACATGACGGAGTCGACTTCGCTGTCAACGTCGGCACCGCGCTCCACGCGCCCACATCGGGCACGATTTCTGTTGCCGGACCCAATGATCCGGGTGGATATGGAACGTACATCCAGTTGGAAGCGGACAGTGGCGAGCAGATTCAGATGGGCCACCTCTCCGAAACATGGGTCGGTGTGGGGCAACACGTCGAGGTAGGCGACGAGATCGGGGCAACGGGTAACACCGGTAGCTCCACCGGCCCACATCTGCATCTCCGCATTCACAGTGGAGGCGCCGTCGATCCCATGTCCTTCCTGAGTTCGATCGGGGCGTGCGATACCGGGTCGAGTATTGCGCCCGCGCCCGCGCCCGCGCCGGCACAGGACGTAGCACCCGAATTTGCACCGGAACCGGCGCCTGCTCCCGTTGTCTACTCTGAGGCATCCGAATCTGTACCGGTAGAAAGCATTCCGGAGTCGGAGACTCCAGCGTCCGGCTCAGAGGTAGTCGTTGCAGCCGGTGATACATTGTTCGACCTCGCGGCAGAACGAGGTCTCACCTGGCAGCAGGTGTGGGACGTGAATCCGCAGATCGTCAATCCCGATCAGATCCTTGTGGGCGACGTGATCAACTTGTGAGAGTTGATAATTCGATACCGATCCGGAGATGAGTCAACGGCTCGTACACGACCGGTTTCAGTACCCCAGTTGACTCCGAGTTCCACTTCGTGCGCGTGAGCGCTGCAGCCGGGCCGTGCATTTCACGGTCCGGCTGTTTTGCGCGCTCCGAGAAGTGATTCCTACCGAAGTACTGATGTGTGGTGGTTCGCTTCTCGGGCAGCCACGGCCAATCGCTGGGGATCTTGCCGATACTATTGAGCCCGTGAACCGGTCCGCGATCACCTCCCTACGTCGACGTTGGTCAGATGAGGGCGTCGATAATTTACGGGCGCAGCTGCTCGATCAGTCGCGGATCGTCAAGCCGCCCCACACTCTCGTCTCCCCATGGGCAGAGACCGATGACGGGCTGATCGATGTGCGTGGCCTGACAGCGGGTAGCGCTGGATTGGACATCCGGTATCTCACGTTGGAACGGATTGATCTGAGTTTCGCTCGGGGTCCGATCTCCGTCTTCGAATCCGAATTATTCGACTGCCGTTTCGATTTCGTGGCACTGACCGGACAGCCCCGTTTCAATCGCCGATTCGAACGGTGCAGTTTCCGGGGTGCGACGCTCTCTCGTGTGGCGCTCGGACCGAGGGTCGTCGATTGCGATTTCACTGGAGCCAAAGCACGCGGGCTCCGCTCCGTGCCCAATACTGTGTTCGAACGATGCGCATTCGACGACACAGACCTGACTGGTGCGCAGTTCGCCGATACCTCATTCGTGGAGTGTACTTTCGGCGGCGCACGATTCTCGGCGGCCACGAGTTTTGTGCGGTGTTCCTTCACCCGGACCGCTGTCGAGTTCTCCGAGGCGCAAGTGTCGCGAACAACGTGTGACGGCACCGCGATTCCGGATCAATGGGAGGGTGAGGCCGATTCAGCAGTCGCACTGGAGCGGTATGCCGGTCGATATGCCCGAGCACTTGGCGTGGGGGATACAGAGGGTATGGCCCTCGATCCTGAAATGGATGATTCGTAAAGGGGGCAGATCGATGACTCGCGGGGTCACGTTCAGGACAGTATTCGGTGGACCGTCGGTGCCGCTTGACTTCATCGAGGAGTTGACTCGGCTCAGACACCGGCTGAGGGGCATCGCGATGCAGTACGACTTCGATCTGTTTGTGGTCGTTGGTGGCGACATCTCCGTGGTGACCGATCCGACCGGGATCCGGCTTCCGCGTGTGTTTCTGGGCAGGCGTACTGCTACGGCGCAGGTTCAGATGAACACTGACGACGTGATGGGGGTGTCCGACCCGCGTGCATTTCTGTACACGACGATCCATGCGGCACTGACGGAACTGATCACGCGTGTCTCAGACCGCGACAACGACTTCGATGCGGACGGGGAGCGAGCGAAGATCGAGTTCTTGATCCTCGATGACATTGGCGAGCGCGAATCAAAGCTGTGATGGCAAATGACAAATGCTGCGCTCCCGAATTCGTCAGGCTGTTGTCACTCTCTGGCATCAAACACTGCGGTGACCACTTCACAGAAAATCGCCGGTGCCGGCAATGGACGAACCTCACTATGAGTTCTGCGGTGCGCGGTAGCGGTGACAAGTAGGTAGCGTTCAGCTGCGGCGTAGTCGGTGATCGATGTTCCGTCGGGCCCGGGGGTTTGAGTGATCCGGTCGAGGTATCGGCGGCGATAGAGGTATGCGTCGGGCTGGGTCAACAGGTACTCCGCGGCAGCGACGACGTCCAGGCTCGGTGCGGCTCGTCTGAGCCGGGTGCGCGCCGGCTGGTACGCAGCTCTGGCGTGTTTGGTCGGCCCGGTGGCCGTGTAGTGCCCGTCGCTGTGGTCGTCGTCTCGGGCATTGTCATTCATATCGTCGCCTTGGTGTGAATGAGCTCGACGTTGCCGTTGTAGTAGCCGAGGACACGGTGATCCATCATCCGCCGCCACAGTGGTGGTACGGCAGCGCAGACGATCATCACCGCGTATCCGGCAGGGAGTTGCGGAGCGGTTGGAGCGCTGCGCAGAGATTGGTAGCGCAGACGCGGATTCGCGTGATGGTCACTGTGTCGTTGTAATTGGTACAGGAACAAATTGGACAAGAGATGATCACTGTTCCAACTGTCTTCGGGCCGGGCTTTGACAAAGCTGCCGTCTTGTCTTCGCGCACGGAGCAATCCGTAGTGTTCGAGGTAGTTTGCGGCCTCGAGGAACGTGATCCCGGCCAAGGCTTGCAGGAGCAGCCAGGGCAGTATCTGCCACCCGAATAAGGTGATCAACGTCCCGAACAGTGCGGCGCTCAGCGACCATGCCTGCAAGATGTTGTTTCGAGGCGACAGTGCGGGTGAACCCTGCCGGCGCAGGCGTGCTGATTCGATCCGCCAGCCCGATTTCAGACCTCCGAATACGCTGCGGGGCAGGAATATCCAGAACGATTCCCCGAAACGAGCACTGGCGGGATCGCGCGGCGTCGCAACGTTGACGTGGTGACCGTGATTGTGCTCGATGTAGAAGTGCCCGTAGAACGATTGAGCGAGCACAATTTTCGCCAACCGCCGCTCGAGGCGGCTGCTCTTGTGGCCTAGTTCGTGTGCGGCATTGATACCGACGCCCGCAACGACGCCGACGGTCATCGCCAGTGCGATCTTCTCTCCGGTTGCCATCGGGGCGTGCGCCCAACACCATGCGGCGAAGACGAGGCCAGCGTATTGAAGTGGCACGAACAGGTAGGTACACCAGCGGTAGTAGCGGTCGTCCTGCAATGCCGCGATCACGTTGTCGGGTGGGCTGCGGCCATCTGCGCCGACTGCGACGTCGACGATCGGGATGGCGAGAATCAGGATCCAGGCACCGGTCGCCCAGAACAGGCCGAGGTGCAAATATTCGACCAGCAGCCAGGACAGGAAGGGACTCAGCGGGATCAGCAATCCCAACGGCCACCAGTAACGCTTCCGATCCCGCCATGCAGGAGCGTCGACACCTGCTTCGGCGCTCGCTCGAATGTCGTCGGTGTCTGTCATCGAAACTTCTCGAGCACGGGAAAGTGGAATACGGTCATTGCTCTCCAACGGTTCGTGCGGACTTTCGAAGTGGTGTGCTGCGGCGTCTCAGGCGGTTAGGCCAGGTCGGCGAATGCGATGATGTTGTCGTTGTAACTGCGTGCGGTTTCGTCGAAGGATCCACCGCACGTGATGATCCGGAGTCCGGGGTGGTCGATGTCGCCGTATACGACGTCGGTGGGAAAGTCCTCTTTGGGGAAGTGTTCGACACTGGTAGCGGTGAACACTGCGCGACTTCCGTCTTCGCGGGTGACGATGATGTCGGCTCCTGTTTCGAGATTCCGCAGATCGAAGAAGACCCCGTCGGTGCCTTGCCAGTCGACGTGGCCGGCGATGATTGCCGGTCCGACCTCACCGGGTGCGGGAGCGCCGGTGTACCACCCTGCGTCCTTCCCATCCGGTGGGACCTCGAGTGCTCCATCGGTATCGAGTCCGAGATCGATGATGTCGGTGTCGACGCCGATGGACGGGATTTCGAGGCGCGCGGGGCGGTGTTCAGCAGTTACCGGCGCCCTTTCGGGCAGTGCAGAGTCAGTGGCGCGTGGCGCGGATGTGGTGTCTTGTCGAGGCGACGAGTGTGGTTGTGAATTTCCGCTGTCGGATTGTCCACCGGCGCATCCGACCACCGTTACGAGTACTGAAACAGTAAGGGCGAGAGCCGTGATGGCTCGGCGAGTTCGCGGAGCCATCACGGAGTTTTCGTCTTTCATCTATCGACTTGTCCGACGGATGACGAGGGCCGACATAGCCACGACGCTGAAGAAGCCGACGAGCAGGGCGATCCACCCTCCACTGGACTGTCCGCCGCGTTGGGATTGTGTGCTTCCGTCACCGGTGTCGACCGACCCTCGTGGTACCTGCTGCACCTGAGGGGCTCGAACATTCGGGGATCCCGGGCCTACCGGTTGAGTGGTCGGGGTACCCGTTCGAGAAGCTGACGTCGTCGGCACCCGAGACGGGACGGTTACCGTCCCGGGAACGGTGGGAGGTATTCCCGGCAGTGGTGGGAGACCGGGAATCTCGGGTATGGACGGAATGTTTCGGCTGGTCGTGATGATCGGCGGTACGTCCACAGTGGTTGTAGTCGTGCCGTTCGGCCCTGGTGTGGTGGTCGTCGCTTCCACCGGTGTACCAGTCGTGGTTGTAGTCACCTCCGGCGGGACGACCGTCGTGGTTGTAGTCACCTCCGGCGGGACGACCGTCGTGGTTGTAGTCACCACCGGCGGGACCACAGTCGTGGTGGTAGTCGTCGCGGTGTCAGGCGGGACTGTAGTCGTCGTAGTGGTCGGAGTCGTGGTCGTGACAGGAGGCGCACAGGTCGGGATCGTAACGGTGTTCGTATCCAGAGTGACCGCGCCATTGATCGCCAACAGTCGACCCTCGACGGTTGCCTCGGTTGTGGCAGTAATGTCTGTCAGCGCCAACAGGTTTCCTCGGAAGACGGAGTTGGTGCCGAGGGTGGCGGAACTTCCAACCTGCCAGAAAACATTGCACGCCTGCGTTCCGTTGATCAGTGCAACGGTGCTGGACGACGATGTGATCAGCGTTGATCCCGCTTGGAAGACGAAGACTGCATCGGGGTCACCTTGCGCGTCGAGGGTGACGGTTCCCGACAGTGCGATCGACGAACCGGAGTTGTAGACACCCGAAACCAGTGTCCGACCGGTCAAGTCGTCTCCCGTCGGTTGTGTGGGTCCCTGACCGGCAAGAGTGTTGTAGGCAGTCAACACGTCGGGTTTCGCTCCCTGCGATACCGCGTCGCCACCATGATTGGTGCCGGTAATCGTCAGGTCCGATACACCGGTGATGGTTGGAGTCGGATACGTGCCGATATCGCCGCCGAGGGTTGTCGGTCCGGTGTTGGTGATTCCTGCTCCGGCAAGGACTGCAAAGGGCTCAGCGGTGCCGAGTCCGACAGCAGTCGCTTCCGCGCCGGCAGTGCCGGCCGGCAAGACGAGAATGCCGACGGAGAAAACGGAAATCGTTGCAATACCCGAGAATTGAAAGAACCGCGAGCGTCGTGTTGCGGTGGGTGCTGTCATGTTCTGTTCATCTTCGATCCTTTGAAGAAGGGACTCATGCGACGAAAGTGAGTCCGTACGTCCGCGCCGACTCCGGCGCCGGGACGTATCGATGAGCGCCCACGTAAATCCGGACATTCCGGGTATACGATGTGTGTATACGTTGTATGCATAGGGCGTATCCGAATAGTAAACCAGCCGTACTGTTCTGTCAACGCGTAGGCATACGATGTATGTTTTGTGGATGACCGGACACTCGCCAGATCGCACTAAGGGTTTGATTCCCGCCGCGGACCGCGAGGAGCCCCTCACCAGGGCGCTCGTACTCTCGACGGCGTTGGCGATCATCGACGAGGAAGGTGCCGACGGCCTCTCCATGCGCCGACTGGGCAAAGCGCTCGACAGAAATCCGATGACTCTCTACAGGTACGCGGCCAACAAGGCGGCCCTGCTGGACGGGGTCGTCGAGACCGTGCTCGAACAACTGGTCGTCGACCCGTCCGATCGCGACTGGAGGGGGCAGCTGCACGCAGTTGCGTACGGGTATCGCCGCCTCGCGCTCGCGCACCCCAACGTGGTTCCTTTGCTGGTCACTCGGCCGCTGTCCACCCCGCTCGGATTGCGTCCTCCCGGGACGTTGCGCTACGTCGAAGCGATTCTCGAACTGCTGATACGGGCCGGTTTCACTCCTGAAGACGCATTACACATCTACCGAGCAGTGTTCGGCTTCCTCAACGGGCACATTCTCAACGAGCTTCAGGAAATAGTCGAAAATCCCGAGGAGACGGACGATCTCTTGCGGCTCGGTCTGCATCGGCTTGCGCTTGCCGAGTTTCCGAGACTGCGGTCGATGGCTACGATCATGGCTCACTACGACGGGCAGGACGAACTCGAGCGCGGTCTGGCAATCCTTCTGGAGGGTCTGGCGACGGCATCTCCTCCGACGAGGGTTGAGGGCTGACCACTTTCAGTTTGGGTATAGACATGAGACGACCTCGACGGCCACACAATTCAGGGGACCGACGAGGTCGGTAAGCGTCAGCGCAGTCACTGACGTCTACATTTCAACCGTACGAGTCACGGTTGGCAGGGTGGCGGCGAGCTTCGTCCTTGTTGTGTGAGTGTTTCGTCCTGCTTCGCCCATTTCGGGCGGTTCCTGACCTGCTGCAGGTGATGGCTCTTCGGTTCGGCCGGAATGCTTCATCGAGCTGAACGTGTGTAGAGCGCCTGTAAATGCCTTCCGTCCGCCTCGGTGGACGGACGGAAGGCATCAATTCATTTGTGGGTGACCGTATTCGGCGAACACGGTCTGGTTTTGTCAGGGTTGAAATTCTTCGTTGGTGGGGTTCTCGGGCGGGGTGGCCGCGAGGATGCGCTTCCACCAGCCTTGCCGCTGCGGGTCTTCGTTCCAGACGACCGGTTCAGCCAGAGCTGCGGCGGGGGCCATGATTGGCGCGGGCATAGTGGACCTCCTGGATGAAAGGCTCTCGTACAGTCGATTTCGTGCCAAGCCGTTCAGGTCAGGCTTCGATCTGTCCTTGGGTTTTCACCTCGGAGTTTGCGGTGCGGGACGGCGGCCCCGACGAGATTTCGATCCGCCGCGGTTTCGCCTTCTCTGCGATCGGCAAGGTCACGGTCAACACGCCGTTGTCGTATGAGGCGACGATCCGTTCGGAATCGATGTCCTCGCTGATGGACAGCTGCCTTCTGTATGTTCCTGTGAAACGCTCACCGGCCAGCCACGTCACTCCCTCTTCGGAAATGGCGCTGCGGTGCGCGGTCAGGGTGAGGGTCGAGCCGTCTACCTGTACGTCCACTGATCCTGGGTCGACGCCGGGAAGATCGGCGTGAAGGACGTAGTGGTCATCGATCTTGTAGAGGTCCATCGGCATGAAGCGTGGACTTCGGCTGCTGCCGGTTCCGGTGGCAAGCAGGGACTTGGTGATCGCGTCGATGTCGGTGAAAGGATCGAAACGAAGCACAGCAACACACCTCCCGTATCGTCTAAGAAAGGTCACCGTCACCTCGACGGCGACCGAACTTACTGTGCGAGAACATGATAACCAGCCAAACTGGCACTCTGCAACCTCGAGTGCCAGATTTTTTCGGTGAACTTCGGTCCGATTTTCGGAAGTATCCGAAATGGCGCGATCAGTTCGCCAGGGATGTCAGAGGGTCCGGCGAAACACCTTGTCTTCGTCGACTGTGACGGCACCGGATGCGATGAGTCGTTCGAGGTGTAGCTGAGCTGTCCGTCGTTCGACGGCGTCGACGTACGGGGCCGATACGTGGGGGCGGTAGACGAGTCGATGAGCGACTATGTCTTCCAAGAGTTTTGGTTCGCCGAGGAATTGGATGAGACGGTCTTCGCGGCTCAGTAATTTGTCGCGGTATGCGGACAACCGGCGACGGAACTCGTCGCTGCCCTCGACCACGCCCTTCTGATGGAATGTTCCGTACCAGCGTGCGTCGATCGTTGCGACGTGGTCGATGGAGTCGAGGAAGTCGTTGACGCTGCTACCCAGGTCGCCGTACATCGGGCCGAAGGAGGTGAGGTCGATGTCGGCGACGTAGAAGAAGCCGTCGGGTTCGACGAGGACCCCGCAGTGTCCGCGGGTGTGCCCTGGCAAATGAATGACTGTCGCAGTGCGGTCGCCGAGGTCGAAGACGTGGCCGCCCGCGATCCCCGACACGTTCTCGTGGGTCGGGGGTATGCCGTATTGCGTAGCGATCGACTGCTGGACCTCGACTCGTTCGTTCGGAGGAAGGCCGTAATTGGTGAGCATCGTGTCGAGGGATGCGACTGCGGGTGCGTCGAGATGGTGCGCATAGGCCGGGGTGTCGAAATGGCGTAGTCCGGCGATGTGGTCCTCGTGCCCGTGGCTGACGAATACGAGGTCTGCGCCGACGGGATCGCGGTCGAGGGAGAGCGAAGGGTCGATCACGAGCGTGCTTTCAGATCCGTGCACTACCACGGTGTTCCCGTAGGGGACGGCACCACCGTTCTCAGGAACCAGTACCGAGACCTTGCCGAATTCTGCAGGTGTGAACATCTTTCGCCTTCCTCGTGACGATCGTGTCGTGACGACACCGGCTTGCAGGCTCGAATCAGTGGAGATGTTGTCGAGACGTCTCGACAGTATCCGTTGCCCAAGCGGCGAGGTGCATCGGATAGTGGCAGTAGATCCAGTCAGTGTGCAGTGCCGGCTATTTCGTCGAGAGTCCGTTCGACGGCTCGGGCGATCTTGCTTGCAGGTGGGAGATGCTCGGCATCGGCCTGGATTCCGATCCAGAATGTGTCGTTGTAGGACGCTGCGGTGAAGCCGACGCGGACATTGCCCGCCAACGGGCCCAGAGGCCAGAGTTCGACTAGCGCTGCCCCGTCGAGCGTGAGCGGGCCGCGCGGTCCATGGACGTTGGACACGACTGCACCGATCATGTGCTGCCGCTTTGCGAGCTTGTCGAAAACGCCGGCGATACGCGGTGACCGAAAGGTTGTTCCCGCAGCGCGTGCGGAAGGTTTGGCCGCAGCGGTTTGCTTCGCGACGATCGCGACTGTGCGTTGTGGGTCGGTTTCACGAAGTGGAAGGTCGATGATCATGAACCCGACGGCATTGCGTGCGCTACCGATCGCTGTGACTGCGACGGGTACCGATACCGCAATCGACTTGGGGATGGGCTCGCCGCATTCTTGGAGGATGAATCGCAGTCCGCCGCCCACCGCAACGAGATAGGCATCGTTCAAAGTGCCTCCCGCTTGCTGCGCGGCATGCTCGATCAGAGAGGTGCGGACGTTGACGGACGAGATCGATCTCGTGGGACCAATGGCGCCCAGCAACACCCGTGATCGGATTGGCCGGTGCAGGAAAGTACCGATTCGAAATCGGAGGAGGTCGAGGGAACCGGCGGCCTTCGGAGGGATGTTCGCCACGGGAGCGCCCGGGTCGGTACTTTTCGAATCAGGTGAGGCGAACAAGCGCTCGAAAAGGTCGCTGGCTCTGGCGCCGTCGAGAACCGCGTGATGCACTCGGATCACAATGCCGCACAGACCCGGTCGAGCTGCAGGAACGAAGGCGATGTGCCACAACGGTCGGGTGGTGTCGAGGGGTTGCATCACGAGTCGACCACAGACGGATTCGAAGTCGGGTTCTGTAGGCCCGCGTTCGTCAAGCGAGAGATGGAGGTCGAAGTCGATGTCGTTTTCCGTCCACCACCATGACCCGTTCCGCATGATCGGTCGCTGCCGCAGTAACGGCTCCTGCGCGATGTGAGCGGCGAGGGTGCGGTGAAGTCGCATTAGATCAGGTCGACCGTCTCGATCGACGAAGCCACCAGGAGCGAGCAGTCCGGCAATAGTGACCAGGTAGGGCTGGACGTGCACACCGAGCTGGAAGCTCGCAGCGTCGACGGGTGATATCGGCACGTCGGGTGTGGTGTCGACCATCTGCTGAGCCTAATCGAGGCGACACGGTGGACGGCGATGGTTTCGGCTAGCGGATCACCAAGTCGTGGTCGGTGGCGCTGAGCGTGATCGCGGCAATGGGGTTTCCGCGCATCCAGTCCTGCACGAACGCGTCCAGAGCGGGGTTCGATGCCCGATCCGCGTACGCGTCCGACGGGATCTCGATTGCCCCGACGAGGTGGCGCGGATCGGCATCGAGGCCGGATGCGCGGGGAGCCATCCGTAGTCCGTCGGCGGTGTGCAGGACGACCGGAAGAACCGTGCCATCCGGTGCAGTCACGGTCGCGGTCCGCGTGGTGGCGACCGGGTCGAAATGGTCCACGTCCAGTCGGTATCCGGACGGTTGTGCGTGCTGGCCGATCGCGTCGAGCAGACGCGGATCCACCACAGAGTACGGAAACCCGATGTCGATCAGAGCCTGACCGTCGATGGCACCGTCGCGGGCGGGCAGGGTCGTGGACAAGTGCCAGGGGGCAGCGGGGGACAGGGTATCCGTCGACCGGTCTGTCGGCGCGTTTTCGATCAGTGTGCCGAGGAGGGACGCGCCGGTCGGCGTGAACTCCCAGGCATCCCCGACGAGATCCTTGTGCCAGAAGCCGGATTCGGCGCCGCGGAGACCCTCGACGCGCAACTCCCGCCGGTTCGGGCCGGGACCGAGTGAGTGCACACTGATCGCGGATGTGACTTCACCGGGAATTTTGGGCTGGTGCACCCAGTCTGGGGCCGGAAGTCGGATCGCGGCGGTGCTGCGGTCGAGTGTTTCGGCCACGAGGTTGGGTGCCGACGGCTTGTCCGACTGATCTTCCCAGCTGTAGCGGAAGAAGATCGAGTCCGATCCCGAAGAATCGAAATCAAATGTGCGGGTGTATATGTCGCCGTACTTGTTCATCACGAAAGTGGTTGATCCGGCCGCCGACAGCGAGTCCGCCTGGAATCGCCCGCCGAGCGGGCCGCCGATCTCGTAGCTGTCGTCGTTGGGCAGCCACGGGTCCGCGTAGGTTATCCGGCTGCCGTCCCCGGTCAACGTGGGGATCATCGTCATCTTGGCGAGTCCGACGAAGTGAATCCGTCCTGCGACGTCGGTGAAAGTTTGGTTGTCCCAAGGCGACGAGACGCTCAGTGCCCACCCGTTCGGGTGGTCTCCGGGGAGTTGTCGGCCGGGACCGCTCCACAGCGGTGCGCCCCATGCCGAGGTCCAATTCCACACCAGCGGATCCTGGGATGCGTTGTCCATCGTGTAGATCCAGCCGTTGTCGTCGACCGCGACGAGTTCGTCGTCGTCCAGTGATATCCCGACCAGTCGTCCACGCAGGCACTCGGGCATCGGCACGAAACGCCACGGTTGAGCCGTTGATGCGCCTGGCTCTCGCGGCCGAGCGAGTAAGTCGTGGTCGACTAGCGCGAAGTCCCAGAAACGATTGAATTGCGTAGTTGGCGTGCGGATCTGGACCGAGCTGGGGGCGGTTGAACCGGTGAATGTCGGTAGGTTTGCCAACCCGACTCGACCTCCACCGGAGGGCGCACCTGGTGGCAGTTGGGCGGTTCCGAATGATATGCAACTGGCCGGCCCAGGTTCGGTGGGCGCGGCAGCGGCGAGGGGAGTGGACCACAGGAGGGCGGCGGAGAGTAGGACGCCGACGCTCAGCAGTCGCGGTCGGTGCGGGTGCGAAACTCCACTCGCGGTCTCGTTCACCGTCCGATTGTCGCATGATCGGCACGTTGAATCTGCGAATTGTGAGGTTTGTCCATCTGTGTCGGTTGCGGCGAGAGTGCCGATCGCTGCGTTGGTTGTTGTGAGTGGAACGAGAGTGCGTGTACTGCAAAGGTATTCGCCGTGTAGCTGAGTTTTGCCATGACCTGCAGATACGGTGGGGTGATGAGAAGGCCGAAGTCGCTGGGTGAATGGTTGGTAGCTGACCCTCCGGAGTCGTCCAAGCCACCGGGGCCGATTCTTTTGGCATTCACCGTTGTTCCGCTCATTGCGTTGGTCTGCCGGCATTACGGTTGGTGGCCTTCGCCGTTCGGGGAGTACAGATGGTTGGATCCCTTCCTCGTCAGCGCCGCGGCTCTGCTCATCTTGATCGTGGTCGGTCTGGTGTGGGCGATCCGCACCCTCTATGCCCTTGGCCAGGACCGGCGGTGGTCGTGGTGGATTCTGTCCTCCCCGATCGCCGTCATCGCTGCAGTAGCTCTGGTGTTGTTGATGCCGCCGGCAACTTTCCTCGACAAGAGCGGAGAGTTCGAGACCATCGCGATTGGTCTTTTGGAGCAGCCTGAATCGACCGTGGAAGAGCTCGAGATCGGCCAGTTCGATATCAGTAGTGCCCATGTCGTGCGGCCGGATGAGGTCTACTTCATCGACAACGACAGCATGTTCATCACCTCGAGTGGGTGGGTGTACTCGCCCAGCGGCCCACCATCGGGGTTCGATGATTTCTCCGCAACTCACCTCGGCGGACCTTGGTACGAGTTCACGGCGGTATGGCGTGACTGATAAATCGAGTGGCCTGTAACGCAGGCCTGTAGCTACCATCGCGGTGTGGATACGTACACGGTGACGCCCCATGGGCGTGAGGGGGTTGTCGGCGTCGTCTTCGCCGGCGACAGATAGCGCATTTCGGACCCGACAGCACTTGGTGCTGATCGGGCCATGAGCTGTACCCACCTTCACCGAGCCACGATTGGTATACACCCATGATCATTTTGACCGATACATCTATTCGTTCCAGCCTCGTCAACGCGAGTCGTAAGGAGAAGTCCGATCTCACCCTGCCGGACGGCTTCGGCACCATCGACTTCGACGCTCTCGACTACCTGGGCTGGCGAGATCCGAAAATGGGCCGACGCGCCTACGCGATCGTCCCGACACTCGACGGGGAGACCATCGGAGTCTTGCTCGTTCAAGCCGAGGCCACTCCGCGATCGCGCGCCCAGTGCTCCTGGTGCCGCGACACGCGACTCCCCAACGAGGTCGTCTTCTACGGCGCCAAGTTGGCCGGGCCCGCCGGTCGACGTGGCAGCACGGTCGGAACACTGATCTGCCGAGACTTCCAGTGCTCGTCCAATGTTCGTAACGACCCCCCGCTCCCGTATGCCGGCTACGATGCCGCCGCTGCGCGCCAGAACCGGAAAGATGAACTGGTGCTGCGGGCTTCGAGTTTTGTCGAGCGGGTGGCTCGGCAGTAGAGCGGACCAAATCGGGGACGAGATAGCACCCTGTTGCGACGTTCGTCCCCCTTTCCTGACTCAGGGAGGGGGACGAGCTGTCTAGACGGGTTTGATCCGACGAGCACTTCGAGACGACGCGACATGTGGCGTCGCACATGATTGCGCGGTCACGGCGTTGCTCGACGCAACGTCGCCCAGGCTCCGGCGATGCACGCGATGGCAAGGGCCAGAGGGAGTAGTGCCATCGGTACCACTCGGGGAGTATCGACAAACCACGAACCGATCGCCGGCCACCACCCAGCCCAGGTGATCGCGATCGCTGACAAGCCGAGCAAGCCGAAAAGCCCGGTGAGGGAGGCGAGTAGACCGGTGATCCTCCACCGCTGGTAGATAGCGCCTGCCAGCATTGCGATCGAACTGGTCAGCAGCAGCGTCGCGAACAGTGCGAGCAACTGTACGGCGGTGTTGTCGGTGAAATAGCGTGCGATGCCGAACATGCGCATGTGCACACCCCAGCCGTTGGTGGCGGACTCCAGCACGGACAGCAGTTGCAGCGCGATTGCGAAGACTGCGGACTGTGCCAGCGCCATAACCGTGGTGGCAGTGAAGAACTCGCGGCGGGTCACGCTCAGTCCGAGCGCGAATGGGAACGTCTGCGTCATCGACTGGAGGTAGAACGCCAGCACGAAACCGTAGACCGAGAACACACTGCCGGTGAATCCTTCACCCTCCTCGTTCCCGACGATCGCGTAGATAGTGAAGCTGATCAGGAACGAGATCAACAGGATGCCCACCGGCCAGGCGATCAGCAACGGCCACGCGACCGTGTGCAGTTGTAGGACGGCACCGATCCTGGACCGAGCGGGCGTCTTCGGGACCGTCCGTGGCTCTGTCGTTGCGATACTCATACGGTGATCTCCTTGCGCTGCGTCGAAGTCGCGATGACAAGTTCCTGCAAAGATGCCGGTTCCACTTGGACTCCAGCCTCCCGCAGTCGGTTTCGCTCGGTCTCTGTCACATCGGCCTGCAACATGATTCGGCTGTGGGCGCCCAGTGTCTCCCGGCGCAGGACCCTGCCGGACGCAGCAACGGCATCCACCGCATCAATGGGACCGGATACCACCACGGCGCGGCTACGCAGTGCATCCGCGTCTGCGTCGACGACAATCCGGCCGCCGTCGACGACAATCACGTGCTCGAGTAGATTGGCTACCTCGTCGATCAGGTGAGTCGAAAGCACCACAGTGCGAGGATGTTCGGCGTAGTCCGCAAGCAGGCGATCGTAGAACAGTTGGCGTGCAACGGCATCGAGACCGAGATACGGCTCGTCGAATAGCGTGAGCGGTGCACGGGAGGCAAGTCCGATGATCACTCCCAACGCTGACCGCATGCCGCGCGAGAGCTTCTTCACCTTGCGGCACAGGGGAAGTTGGAAGTCGTCGAGCAGTGTCTCGGCGAACGCGTGGTCCCAATTCGGGAGTAGATGGCCGGCGGCGACGAGTACGTGCTTGACCTTGAGGTCTTCGGGGTACGTCTGGCTTTCCTTGACGAAGCACACGTTTGCCAGGACGTCGGCATTTTCGAAAGGGGCAGCGCCGAATACCTCGACGTCGCCGCGGGTGTGCAGGTCCTGCCCGGTCAGTATCTGCATGATCGTCGTCTTGCCTGCGCCGTTACGGCCGAGCAGACCGTAGATCTTGTTGCGGCTGATCTCGAACGAGACGTCCGCGAGCGCGTCGACATCCCCGTACTTTCTGTCCACGGAGCGCATCGAGGCGACAAGTTCAGTTTCGTCGAAACGCCTGACTCGGGGCTCGGTCGTTGTCGTGCTTGCGTTCATCGGTCCGCCTTCCTGTCGTCCAGCATGGATTTGAGTTCGCCGAGGGAAATCTGGAGCCGGTCGGCCTCCGCGACCAGCGGCTCGATGTATTGGCGCGCGAACGCTTCTCGGCGTCTGAACCTGAGTGCGTCGCGGGCGCCGACCGTGACGAACATTCCGATTCCCCGTTTCTTGTAGAGGATCCCCTCGCCTACGAGCTGATTGAGGCCCTTGGCTGCCGTCGCCGGATTGATTCGGTGGAACGCCGCCAGTTCGTTGGTTGAGGGCACCTGCCCGTCTTCCGGCAGGGAGCCGTCGATGATCGAGCCTTCGATCTGCTCGGCGATCTGCTGGAACAGTGGTCGTCCGTCGTCGATCACGATGATCGACGCCCGGTGTTCACTGGTTCATTACTCATGTAATGAACCATAGAACGTCGTGGAGCATGTTGGCAATGAGATCGCGGAAACTGGCATCGACGACTTGGGTCTCCGAGCGCTACCCATCGGGACATTCACCGAGGCAACAGCGGTGGACAGTTCCGCCAGTGGTCGCAGGGGCGACAACCCGCGGGGCGTTGCACCACAGGCATTGAACTTCTGCGGATCAGTGGAACCGCCCGTTGTAGTTGGTCGACCACGGGGCGGGGCACCTTCGGGTGGCCGGCAGATATCGCCTCAATGAATTCGGCCACCTCGTCGAAGGCGGCAACTATGTAGCGGGGGACATTCTGCATGGACGTTGTAGATGGGAGTTCGCTATGCGTTGACGCAAACGCCAGTAAGCATCGGCAGTTCGCCACCCAACGTGAAGCCGGAGAAACCAGAAGCCTCGGCTTCCGGTCGCAACCCGCAGTCGTAGAACAGAAGCCGGACCGCACGCCGCGGTCGGGCCCCTTTTCGTCAACCCAAAGACGGAGTCGTATCCACCGCAAGTAGGGACTTAGCGCCCCGTTTTGGTGTTTCTGTACTGATTTGCAATCCCGATACGTACGCTTCCGGCCAGGGAATCGGACACTCGACCAGCAGGGGTATCTATGCCGAATGTGACAGTGAAATTCGGGGGTTCAGACCCGGAAACAGCAGACCTCGCACGCCGGGCACTGCAACCAGTACTAGACAGCATCTACCGCACGTACCGCAGGAAACCGCTCCCATTCGTCGAAGCCGCACTTAGACGCGCAGGTCGAGGAAGCTTCTCACAAGCAGGAATTGAACGATTCGCCGACTACATTTCAAGAGGAGACCGACCGATTCTCACCACATAGCGGCCGCTCGTGATCAGGCCGAAGACCGAAGCGCTTCCACCGGCTACCTGTTCGACGACCTAAATTGGTCAGTGCCAACTAGGTACAGGTCCATCGTGGTCAACATCAACATCAAGAGACAGCGCCCGCCCGCGTCCGAGATTGGTAGCTTGCCTCACCGTGGCAAGGGCACTCGAGCCAGCAGACGTATTCGATCAAACGGAGCTGAGAAGGCTGATTCAGCAGATGCACATTAATCGACCTCTGTGTGAATTCTGCTCACGGTGCACACTCGCGTGATCAAACCAGTCGGCGCTGTGACATTCGGTTGCTGATCCTATTCGGGGCGGCCTCGACCGACTATTTGAGACCTGTCAAACATAAGCTCCCCTTCCTGGCCAGGTAGGGGAGCTTGTGTTTGTGACCACCGCACGATCCACGCATCTTCTGATATGCAGGTTTCAGGCAGAGCTGAAAATGTCATCCACATGCGGTCGGCCGATCTTCTCTACAAGTCGGGAGCGGTTAGTGGCCCTGCGCCTTCTAATGAGAAGGGGATCGTGGAACCGTTCGCCATCGCCACGATCATGTTGACGATAGCAAAGAGGACGTTATCCATTTGAATTCACCTCCTCGCTCCGTCTAGGGCCCGGCAAGATTCGCTACTGCATACAGGGCAGATGTCCTGCTATCGAAATTGGGACCTGCAATGTAAGCGGGCGAGCCTGGACCGAATGAGGTGACTGTCCTGATATATCCGAGGCGATTCGAGGAGTTGTAGTCCACCAACCAAGGTCCACCAGAAGCACCTGCGCCAAAGTTGCCCGGTTTGGGAGTTGCGTGAGAAGCCGTAGCTCCGAACGTCATAACCAGGGAAGGCGCTGCGATGCTTGCGGGGAATAAGGTTTCGACTCTGGACACCTACGGCCTTCTATCGAATTGGGGCCAATCTGCCGGTTTCTAAAGATCGTCGGGAAGGTAGCACGACGCTAATGTGACATTCCTCGAAACTGGGGTATTTCTTCGAGCTTTATCCGGCTCTCCGGATCCGTGCAGAGCGATGGTCTTACATTGGCACTTACGGTTAGGGCGTCCGATACTTAGGAAGAATACGTACTTGATTCTTTTCGAAGGTGATTTTTGACGCACTTGGGTCCTTTCACAGTTGTGATTGTGAGAAGACCTGCATTCGTGCGTGAGTTGTGGTCCTCGGCGTATGGGTGCGCTACGGCAGATCGTTTTTGCAATATTCAACTGACAAGCTGCGCGGAGTCCGAGCGGAGACAGTTTCCAAACCCATTTGTTGGTAGTCGCGCTCGAATCACTGATGGACGGCAAACGAACCGAGGTACCGGCGACCATCGGCTTCGAGGTCGACAGCACTCTCCTGACAGTGCGCGCAATGGACACCGATTCAGGCCGGGGCACGACCAGTCGGACGGCATCGATGAACTGCAGAATTCCGAGACGCGGTCCTCTAGCACCCCCATTTTCGTTGGATTCACATTGACTGATCACTGAATGGAGGGGGTTGTGTACCTGCCGTGTACCTGTCACAGGATTGGGACCCAAACAAGCGAAGTTCGACTGCCCCAAAAGGGCTCTGAACTGCGGAAAATCTGTGGAGCCGATGACGGGAATCGAACCCGCGTATTCAGCTTGGGAAGCTGATGTTCTACCATTGAACTACATCGGCGTCGCAGCCGACCGGACGTGTTTTCACCGCCGATCAACGTGCTTTCCGAACATTATCAGACGAGCTTTCAAGCGGCGGTGTCCCCGGCCGCCATTGATCAACACAGGCGTGTCGAAGTCGGCGCCTTCGGTAAATGATTTGCCCAAAATTTGTGCGCAGGAACGCCTTTCGGGATGGAGAACTTGAGACAGGTGGGGCTGGGCTCTCCCGTGGGAGTCCAGAACCCGCGCATCGTGTTCGGTAACCACAGTGTGATCGCCCCGGCGATGGGCCGGCACTGCCCGCAGAACCGGTAACCTCTACCTGTGCTGCTCTCCGATCGTGACATCCGTGCCGAAATCTCCGTTGGACGTCTGGGTATCGACCCTTTCGACGACTCCATGGTGCAACCGTCGAGCGTCGACGTGCGCCTCGACGGTCTGTTTCGGGTTTTCAACAACACGCGGTACACGCACATCGACCCGGCACTTCGCCAGGACGAGTTGACCAGCCTGGTCGAACCGGCAGAGGGCGAGCCGTTTGTGCTTCATCCCGGCGAGTTCGTTCTCGGTTCGACTCTCGAAGTGTGCTCACTGCCGAACGACCTCGCCGGCCGTCTCGAAGGTAAGTCGAGCCTCGGGCGCCTGGGCCTTTTGACGCACTCCACCGCCGGTTTCATCGACCCGGGTTTCAGCGGCCACATCACACTGGAGCTGTCCAATGTCGCAAACCTGCCGATCACGCTCTGGCCGGGAATGAAGATCGGACAGCTCTGCCTGCTCAAGCTCTCGAGCGCTGCAGAGTTCCCCTACGGAAGCTCCGAGGCCGGATCCAAATACCAGGGCCAGCGCGGCCCGACACCGTCGAAGGCGTACCTGAACTTCAACCGCGGCTGAACGAACGAACTTCGGGGGGAGTCGCATGATCGGAATTTTCTACGGTCTGGTTTTCATGAACTTGTTGTTCGTGACCAGCACCGTGTGTTTGATGAAGCCGTCCAAAGCCAGTGTTGTTGTGACCGTCTGTGCAGGGGTGGCGTGGCTGTTCTTCAATGGACCGCTGGAAGGTCAGGTCTTGTGGTCGTTGAACAGAGAACACGGTCTGACGGTCTCGGATCTGATGTCGCTTGTTGCCTTCGGCATCGCCGCTCGTGGTTGGAATCAGGTTCGCAAAGCCCGTGAAACCGTCGACGCAGATCGTTTCTGACCTGCGCGCTCACCTGGATTGACCGCCACGATTCGGACAGATGTTTCGACCTGGAGCACAACAGTCGTCGAATCGGGCACAATTACTGGTTATGTGGTGGATTGTCGGAGGCGTACTACTCGTATGGGTCGTGTGTTCCATTCCGATTGCCATCCTGGTGGGGCGGGGTATCGCGCGTCGGGACCGCGCGGAATTCGACGGGCGAAATCAACAGTGGGCCGACGAGGTTGTCAGGTCGATCGAGAAGCAATCGGAGCAGGACAATGCCGATCGGCGTAAGCCACCACTGATAAGCTGACCAGCTGGACTTTTCCGGAGGTGAGTGGGCATGGAACTTCCATCCGATACTCCCGACGACGTCGTGGCCGCGGCCGCCGGCGGACCAAGGGTTCCGCAGTTCGATCCCACAGTGGGGATTCCGGTAGTTCCGCCAGGGGGAGATGCTCCCCACCGGTTGGTGGTCATCGGCGATTCGCTGTCTCAGGGATTCCAGAGCGGGGCGATCTTCAATACCGATCTGTCGTATCCGGCGATCATTGCTTACCAGCTGGGCCGGCTCGACCAGTTCCGCTTTCCCCGTTACGGCGGCCCGGGCGGGCTTCCGCTCAACATCGAACTGTTGCTCCGCACCCTCGAGGAGCGCTTCGGCCCACGGCTCGACCTCTGGGAGGTGCCGCTCGCACTCTTTGCTGCGCGCGCGTTCATGGATCAGGTAGAGGACTATTGGGAACGCGGACCGGGCAGCGAAGCGCCGACATTCTCGACAATCAACCACAACCTCTCGGTGTACGGGTGGGATCTTCGTGACGCTCTGACCAAGACGGCGCAGGGCTGTGAGGCAGCCCTGCACGAACCGCACGACGATTTGATCAGCCAGATCGTCGAGAACAACGGTGAGCGCGCCGCACTGCGAGTTCTGCCGCGAGGCTCCGACGCCGAGAAGCGCATGACCGCGTTCGACGCAGCAGCGGAGTTGGGCAAGGAAGGCATCGAAACTCTGATCGTCTTCCTCGGAGCCAACAACGCGCTCCGCACCGTCACCGAACTCCGAGTCGAGTGGAGCGGCAACAACTTCCGCGATCCGGACAGCAAGCGTGACTACACGGTGTGGCAGCCCGAGCACTTCGCGTCGGAGTATGCCGAGGTGCTCGCTGCGATCCGGAAGATCAACGCGCAGCACGTCATCCTCTGCACCGTCCCACACGTGACCATCGCACCGATCGCCCACGGGCTCGGGGGGAAGATCGAAATCGGATCCCGCTATTTCCCGTATTACGCGCGACCATGGTTGCGCGACACAGACTTCGACCCACAGCGCGATCAACACATCACCGGTGCGCAGGCGTGGGCCGTCGATACCGCAATCGACATGTACAACGACGGAATCGAGCAAGCCGTCGCGAATGCCCGTCGGGTGGGGAAGGACTGGTACCTCTGCGATATTGCCGGGTTGCTCGAGCGCGTGGCCTCACGGCGCTACGTCACCGACGTCAATGCGCGGCCGTCATGGTGGACGCCGTACCCCCTTCCCAAGGCGCTGACCGACTTGCAACCCGTGCCGGACTCGCTGTTCCTCTCCGCCGACGGTCGCGGCGGCCGCGCTTCGGGCGGCCTCTTCTCGCTCGACGGCGTTCATCCCACGACAGTCGCGTACGGGGTGATGGCGCAAGAACTGGCGAACATCATGGTCACGGCAGGGGTCCAGTTCGACCGCGCTCAGATCGATTTCGACCGACTCGTCCGACGCGACACCTTGGTGCGCACTCCGCCGCAGAATCTCGATTCCACGCTCGGCGTCATCGGCTGGGCCGACGAGCATCTCGGCTTTGCCAAACGTGTGTTCGGCCTCTGACTTTCAGCTTGCCTTCGACATCGTCGGTGCAACGATGCGTTCCGCGTACTCCCGCAGCAGTGCCACCAGGTCTGCGTCGTCGACGGAAAGTCTGCCGGTCGGACCTATCGCAACCAAGGCACCGACGACACACCTTTCCGCGTCGTGGATCGGGACGGCGACGGCGGAGCGTCCGACACGAATCTCGTCGACCTCACGGGCGGCCTCACCGCGCCGGATCCGCGAGAGCTCGAGTTCCAACGCGTCGCCGTCAGTGATGGTGTGTGCGGTGACCTTTCGCAATGGGGCCTCGGCCAATTCGGGTCGGTTGGCGAGGAGCAGCTTCCCGATAGCCGACGCGTGAACGGCTGTGACCAGTGTCCGTTCACCACTGAGTTCGTGGTCGGGATCGCGATCGACGAGCCGAATTCTGTTTTCTGCAAACGACGCGAGGTAGACGCCGAACCGTAGCTGTTCGCGGAGTTCTTCGAGGAGCACCGAATTGTCGATGGGTGTGGGTTCGGCGGCAGCCCCGGCTAATTCACGGGTGCGTCGGCCTAGTGCGAAGCCGGAGAGGTCGGCGATCCGAACCAGGTAACCGTCGGCGACAAGGATGTTGAGTAACCGATACGCAGTGGCAGGTGGGATGTCGGCCAGGGCGGCAATGTCCTTGGCGGTGGCTCCCGATCCGAGCCTGGCCGCCGACTCGAGGAGGGCAAGGGCGCGCTGAACCGCTCGGGGTTCGTGCCCACCGAGGTCGCGTGGTCGGCCCACCATCAGCGGGCGCCGGCAGTCGGCTCGCCCACCAGCACGATGTTTCCGGCTGCGTCGGTGGCGAACACCCCAGCTCCTGGTAGTACGTCCTCGGTTTCGGGACTGTCGAAAGCTCCGACGTGCAGCAGACTTTTGGGGCTTCGGCGTCGCAGGTAGAACTGCCAGAGTGTGCCCGAAGTCAGGATCACGAGCACGGCGATCGGTGCAACGTACGCGTGGTCGATCGTGTTGGCATAAACCAGGTAACCGAGGACTATCGCTCCGGCACCACTGCCACACGACGCGGCCGCGAGAACGCCGGGAGTGTGCTCGCCGATCCGTGTCAGGAAGACAACGGATGCGATAGCCGTCAGTGCATAGGCCACGATGACGGCGCCGCGAACAGTCAGTCGAACGTCGTCGAAGATTTCTCCGCGCCCGAGAACGGCAAAGGTTCCGCCGCCCAGCAGGACGGTGCAGACCACGGTAGTCAATGCGAAGTAGGGCGTACGGAAGGCACTGTGAACCGAGGCGAACCGGCGGGGGAGTAGGCGCTCGACACCGAACGAATAGACCAGGCGTGACGCAGCATTGGACGACGCCATCGAGGACGCCAGCCACGAGCACCCCAGACCGACGTTGAGCGCGATCACGACACCGGGGCTCACGCCCGTCGCCGTTCCGTGGAGATAGGCGTTGACGAGGGTGTCACTGCGCCCGGACCAAGCGGCCCAGCCCGCGAAGATGAAGAGCGATCCACAGATGATCGGAGTGAGAAGGACTGTGCGGGTGACGGTTACCAGCGGACGACGGGCCTCGGGGCCGAAGAAGGCCGCGCTCTCGAATCCGGCGAGAGCGAACACGGCAGCCAGGGCGGTGAGTAACAACCCGTGGCCGGAGGTGGGTGGAACGATCTGTGCTTGTTGACTTCCGGAACCGCCCAGGATCATGAGCCCGACGATGAACAGAAGTGAACAGCTTTCGACGACGAGGATCGCGAGCGCGGCAAATCTGACACTTCGCACGAGAGCGCCGAGAATCAGCAAGGCTATCCCCAGATAGAGCGCGATGACGTGAAAAGTCTTGTCCACGTGCACACCCGCGAAGCCGAGCAATGCGATTGCGGCCTGTCCGCCGTGATAGAGCGTCATCACCGCGCTGCCGACGTACTTGACCAGCATGGCGATGCCGGTGGTCAATGCTGCCCGGGTGCCCAGGCCACGAAAGACGAAGCTGTGCAATCCGCCCGACGCAGCCATTCGGCGAGTGAACTGCGAAACGCAGAAGGCTATGAGCGTCACCAGCACGGTGGCCGCGATGATGGTGATCATCCCGCTCAACAATCGGCCGTGTGTCAGCATGGTGACGGGCAGAACGACCATCGACACAGCAGGGGCAGTGGTTGCCACCGACTGGGCCAGCACTTCGGCGCCCGAGAGTTGCCGACGGCCCAACGCCCGCAGCGGTGATCGCGCCGGGGGCTGCTTCTCGCGCGTGGTGAAGGACCGCGCGATGGCTTCGGTGAGAGCGGACATGTCGCGTCACGCTAGTCCGGTTCTGTAACGCCGATATTGCGGGCATGCTTCCGCTGATCGCACTCGGGTGAGAGAGCAAGATGCGAACGCTCGCACGTTTCTCACTCGGTCCCCACCGACTGTTTCCTGCGCGTCAAGTTCCGGACCCAACGCTCCTGAAGTCTGTGTTCAACACCAACCACCCGGGTCACCGGGAGCACACTGGGGAGCTCGAATGCCATACACACGTAGATCTTTCATGCGCAGCCTGGGAATCACCGGCGGCGCCGGCCTGGCACTCGGTGCTATGTCGTCCATCGGCCTGGCGCCGGCAGTGGCGTCGACGCCGAGGCGATTTCAGGCACCTGCTGCGGGTGACCTGATCGGAAAGGTCAAGGGAAATCACTCCGTCGTGATCCTCGGCGGCGGACCGTCCGGGCTGTGCTCTGCCTACGAACTGCAGAAGGCCGGATACAAGGTCACCGTCCTCGAAGCACGCAACCGCCCGGGTGGTCGGGTGTGGTCGATCCGCAACGGCACCGAAGAAACCGACCTGAACGGTGAGACACAGACCTGTTCGTTCTCCGAGGGGCACTTCTACAACCTCGGTGCGACGCGTATTCCGCAAAATCACAACACCATCGACTACTGCCGCGAACTGGGCGTCGAACTGCAGATGTTCGGAAACCAGAACGCGAACACCTTCGTCAACTACACCGGCAACAAGCCGCTGGCGAATCAGTCGATCACCTACCGAGCAGCCAAAGCCGACACCTACGGATACATGTCCGAGCTGCTGCAGAAGGCCACCAATCAGGGCGCTCTCGACCAGGTCTTGAGCAAGGAAGACAAAGAAGCACTCTCGTCCTTCCTCACCGACTTCGGCGATCTCTCCAGCGACGGCCGCTATGTCGGATCCTCGCGTCGAGGGCACTCCGCGGAGCCGGGCGCCGGCCTCAACTTCGGAACCGAGATCGAACCATTCGGGATGAGCGATGTCATCCAGGGCGGCATCGGGCGTGCATTCTCCTTCGAGTTCGGTTACGACCAGGCCATGACGATGATGACCCCCGTCGGTGGCATGGACCGGATCTACTACAAGTTCCAGGACGCGATCGGGATGGACAACATCGAGTTCGGCGCCGAGGTCAGCGGCATGAAGAACGTGCCGGAAGGCGTCACCGTCGACTACGTCGTCGACGGCAAATCCAAGTCGATCACCGCCGACTACGCAATCTGCACGATCCCGCCGCACTTGATCAAGCGGCTGAACAACAATCTGCCCTCCGACATCCTGCTCGCGTTGGATGCAGCCAAGCCGTCGTCGTCGGGCAAGCTCGGTATCGAATACTCGCGTCGGTGGTGGGAGACCGAGGACCGCATCTACGGTGGCGCGTCCAACACCGACCGCGACATCTCCCAGATCATGTTCCCCTACGATCACTACAACTCCGACCGCGGCGTCGTCGTCGCGTACTACAGCTCGGGTAAGCGTCAACAGGCTTTCGAATCGCTCACCCACCGTCAGCGGCTGGCAAAGGCCATCGCCGAAGGCGCAGAAATTCACGGCGACAAATACACTCGCGACATCTCGTCGTCCTTCTCCGGAAGCTGGCGTCGCACCAAGTATTCGGAATCCGCCTGGGCATCATGGGCCGGCGCGGGAGATTCCCACGGCGGCATGGCAACTCCCGAGTACACCAAGCTGCTCGAACCCGTCGACCGGATCTACTTCGCCGGCGATCACCTCTCCAACGCCATCGCCTGGCAGCACGGGGCCTTCACGTCCGCGCAGGACGTCGTGACCCACCTGCATCAGCGTGTTGCGCAAACTGCCTGACGTGCTTCGTTTCCCATCACTTTTTCTGGAGGTCTAATCATGAAATCTCGCAGCACCAAGGTCCTTGCAGCGGCATTCGCCGCCACCACGCTACTGGGCTTCGCCACTGCCTGCTCGTCTGACGAGGCGGACGCCGAGACCACATCGAGTTCGTTCGTCTCGAAATCGATTCTCGAAGCGGGGCAGGCAAACCCGATGATCGCTCAGGGCGTCGCGATCGGCGGCGACACCGCAATCTACAAGACCAGCGGCATCGGTCCGTCGGCAGGAAACAAGGCGGCGCCGGAAGGTTCGCCGGAGTCGTACATCGACGGTCAGTTCTCCGGCGGTGTTCTGCCGACCGGTGTCACCGTCACCGAGGCGCAGGGCATCAATGTACTCAAGAAGATCCGCGACAACCTCGAAGCTCAGGGATTGAGTCTCGAAGACGTCGTGACGATGCGCGTCTTCCTCGACAACGCGCCGGGATCGGACAAGGCCGACTACACCGGATGGAATCGCGCGTACCGGCAGTTCTTCGCCAACACCAATCTCGACACGGGTGACACCGAGTTGGTGCCGATGGGCACGGCCGAGCCGATCGCTCCGATCGAGCGAAACAGCGCCCGGCCCACCCGCTTCGCCCTCGAGGTTGCCGGACTGCCCGTTGCCGGTTGGCTCGTCGAGGTAGAGGTCGATGCGGTGTACCCCGACGGCAAGGAACCCGCCTGATGGGCGCGCTCAGCCCGACTCACTGGGCGATCGTCGCAGTAGTGCTCGTGGTGCTGTTCGGTTCGAAGAAGCTGCCCGACGCGGCCCGGGGCCTCGGCAGGTCGATGCGGATCCTGAAGTCCGAAGTCGGTGAACTGCAGTCGGATACGGACCTCGCGTTGGAGCAGCGAGACTGACCCCCGTGCGCGGTCGAGGAGTCCCCACACTCCTCAACCGCGCACAGGTCTACTAGATCAGACCTTCGGAACGAGCTACCGACGGTGGTGACGGCGGACCCTTCACGAAGACATCGATCAGCACGTCCTCGTCCTGGTACGACGCGAACTGCGCCAACCCCGGGGTCTGGCGCACAGCCGAATGAACAGCGTCACCGTTTTGCGGATACTCCGGTACGACGTGACGCCAATGGGCGCACAGCAGCGTTCCGCCAGGCTCGAGATGCTCGACGACCTGCAGCATTGCCTCGATGAGCTTTTCGAAGGTCAGGTAGTAGCCGACTTCGCTGATGACGACGAGGTCGAAGGTTTCGTCGGACCAGTCGTCACCCAACGCCCAGAGCCGAAATTCGGAGTCATGTCCGGTAAGCCTCGCACGAGCGCTCTCGAGTGCGGTCGGGACGATGTCGGTGGCGAGAACGCTGTCGCAGCGCTCGGACAACTTCTCGGTGAGAACCCCGATCGAGCACCCCGGTTCGAATGCGCGACGGTATCGAGGTTTCGGGAGCATAGCGACACTGAGTGCGTACTTCCGCTGCTCGTACCAGCGGGATTCGAAATCCCATGGGTCGGACTGTGCGGCATACATCTTGGCGAAGTAATCCGCGGGGAGTTCACGATCGCTCATACGAACACCGTCTCGTACGGCCTCAGTAATCGTTCCATCGCGTGGCGGGGGAGGATGGGTGCATCCGCGGGATGATCGGAAAGCGGAGCGATCTGTGAAGTGAACTCATTGGTGGCAGCAGATTTCGCAGCCTGAACGTCGGAGGGCAAGGTCACCTTTCGTGCTCTTTCCCACGGGACTGCCGCATGATCCGGCGCGGCCCAATGCCACGCCCAGATGGGATACTCGATCAATCGCGATCCAGTGTCCGCGCACGCCCTCGCCGCCGCGTCTCCGGTGGCTTCGTGGTCCGGGTGGCCGTCCCCGCGCCACGTGGAGGCGCACCAGGTATCCGCCGAGGAATCACCGAGAATCGAGCTGAGGCGGTCGGTCAACTCCTGTCGGTTCTCGCCGATCTTTCCGTCCGGGATGCTCAATCTAACCGGTGTGGGAATTCCGAGGACACGCGCTGCCCGATCCGACTCGGACCGTCGACGGCGTTCCATCTCGGGCTGAGTCACGGTCGGTGAATCGGGATGCGAAGCTCCGCCGTCGGTGACAGATACGACCTGAACACTGATGCCGGAAAGTATTGCCAGAAGAGCGGTTCCGCCCAGACCGAGTATTTCGTCGTCGGGATGGGGAGCGACGATGATCAATCGTGAGCATCCGGTGAGATCCAGTTCCGGAAAACTTCTTCCCCACTCCCGCCATGTCGATTCGGGAGTACCGCCGTCGTCGACAGGTTTCTGCGCGAACAGTTTCGAGTTCACCACGGCCGTTTCCCCTTGGCTGCAATCCGGCCCAGCTCGGCGAGATCCTTCTCGGCGTGACTCTGCCGCAAGTAGACGGTGAGATCGGCTACCCGTGCGGCGTGCGCGGCGTCCATGCAGAGCGGTGCGGCGCCGAGAGCGCGTCCCACCCGATCCAGGGTCTCGGTAGCGGCGCGCTCGACAATTGCGCGCACACGGAGTGCCCGCTGCATGGCCTCAGCATTTTCGTCGAAGGGATCCGCATCGATCTCGGCCGCCGCGACTGCGAGCGCGTTGCGCGCTGCGGCGAGCGCTGCATCGACCGCACCGAGGTGTGCGAGTACGTAGGGGTCTTCGCTGCTTGCAGCCTTGTCGTACAACGGATCAGCGACGCCGCAGGCGCCGCCGTACCAGCATGCAGCCACGCCGATCGCGCCGTGCCAGAACCCCGGGCGGCTCAGGTAGTCGCCTGCCGTCCCGACCGGTATGGCCGGAACCATGTCGAAGTCGACCGCGCTGGAGTCGCTTTCGGCCATACCGACGGCCTTCCACGAATCGGGAACGGGATGCACCCCAGGTAGTCCGAGCTCGACCGCGAAGAGGGAGGGGACACCGTCGACCAAGGCGGTGATCAGTGCATGCGTGCAGGTGTTGGCGCCGGAACACCACAACTTGCGACCGGTGAGCGTCCAGATCCCCACGTGCTCAGACGCATTCACCACAGGTTGGGGTGGCTCGGCCGCCCACACTCCCCACAGCTGCCCGGGTTCGGGATCCGGTCCGTCGAGTTCGGTGAGTATCGCGACGGCATCGGTGTGAGCCTCAGCCATCCGGCCGAGAACCACATTCTCCCGTGTGAGCTCTGCCAGGGAGGTCCACCGTGCGGCCGTCGCGCCGCCGCCGGGCAGCGGCAAGTACAGTCCACCTGCGTCCAGGAGTGTGTGTAGTCGTTTCATCGTGCCAGCTCCGCTTCTTCGTTATCGGCGGTCTTACCACCCAGGTTACGGATATGTCCGGCAAAGCCGCCCGGAGTTCGGCCGTCGAGACGCGCAGACGTGGTGACCGCAATGTCCTCTGCCCACGCGATACAGGCACCGGCCTCGCTCAACCGCCGGACGAGATCGACATCCTCGTCTTCTTCGAGATCGCAGAATCCTCCGACGTCCCAGTACATATCGGCGCGGACACCGAGGTTGGCACCGTGGACGTGACCGTGTCGACCATAGGGATGTGCGTGGTACATACGTTCGTACCGTTCGCGAACGGAGTGCGGATGGCCTTCCCAGTCCGCGATGCGAACGGTGCCCGCGACGACGTCCGCAGTACGCGCATACTCCAATTGGCGCGCAATCCAGGTGGGGCCGACCACCGAATCGGCATCGGTCGTGGCGAACCACGCTGAGGCCCCCAAATCCGAGCCGAACGCAGAGAAACCCGTCGCTCGCGAACGGCCGACGTTCTGATGCTCGACGCGGAGTACTTCCACCCCGTCGGGGATGACCCCCGCGGTTCCGTCCGAACAGTTGTCGAGGACGGCAACCACTCGGACGGGGACAACGCAAGCCGACGCCGCTGTTGCGAGTGCACGAAGGCAATTGGGGAGGTCTTCGGCTTCGTTGTGGGCGGGAACTACGACAAGAACCTGGTCGATTGGCACAGTGACGATCCTTTCCTCACCCTGGTACGGTCGGGTCTTCTTTCGTCCCGGTTCTCAACAGATAACCACATTTCGGACGGGTGCCGCCGCGCGACCGCCAGCAGCCGTGCAGGTCGAAAACTGTTTCGGTGAAACATCTCTGGATACGTTTGAGAGATGTGCCGGCGGGGTACAAGACGGGGTTTTGCGACTGTGCTTTCGGGTGCAAAACGGGGTTTTGCACCGAAGAATCTTCAGAACCGGCGGTGGCGCACCGAATCGACGAGCATCCGGGCCACCTCGTGCAGTTTCACGTTGGTGTGCTGCGATTGCTGAACGAGTCGGCTGAATGCTTCGTCGGCGTCGATGCCGTGGATGGCGATCAGCACGCCCTTGGCTTGTTCGATCTCGGCACGAGATTCCATGGCGCAGTGCAACTGTTCGATGTGCTCGTGTGCCTGACGCCAGCGTCGTGAATCTGCGATCGCCGCGCCCGCACCGGCGGTGAACAATTTCATCAACTCTTCGTCGAAGGGCTTGAACTCTGTCGAGGCGAATCCGTAGACGTTGAACGCGCCGAGAAGTTCGGTGCTTCCTTCGCCCATGGTGAGCGGCACGGACAAGTAGGACCGGACACCTTGTTTCCGGGCCTCGGCGGTGAATTCCGGCCATTTGTCGTCGTGATCACCCACCTTCGACCGAACCGACGACATGGTGCGCGCGGCGTCAACGCACGGACCACGATCGGCGGAATGCTGGGCATCGTCTATCGCGGAAAGGTAGTCCGCGGTAGATGCAGCAGTTCGTGGGCCATCGGCGGACAGCACCGTCACGCTGACAGCATCGGCATCCGGCAGCGCTTTGACCGCCGTCTCGGCCAGACGTTGGAGCATGGAGTCGAGATGCGCGTCCGTGTTCAGAGTGGACCGGAGTCCGGCAATCGCTTCGGCGAGGGTGTCGAGCGAATCTGCTGCGGAAGCAAACGCCGCGGCTCCCTGTGGGGTGTCCGCATTGCCTGTCATGATTCAGGTCTACTCCGCAAAGTGCGGCGATGTAACCGTTCCAGGCGGTCTTTGCTTCGATGTTGCATGAAATCCGAGGTTCCTGGGTAGCCGCACGCAGCGATGTGCGATGTCGCCTGAAAAAGAGGAGCCGATGATGATCCTGCGTTTACCTGGTGTGTATCCACCGCAACACGACACGTCGTTACTGGCGGATGCGCTGCTGTTCGAGCGCCTCACCGCTCGCAGTCGGGTGCTGGATCTGTGCACGGGGACCGGCGCCCTCGCTGTCGCGGCATCCGCGGCAGGCGCAGGCCACGTCGTCGCGGTCGACATATCTCGCCGAGCGTGTGCCAATGCTCGTCTCAACGGGATCCTCAACGGAACCTCGATCGACTCCCGTCGTGGCGACCTCACCGAGGCGGTGCACGGCGAACTCTTCGATCTGGTGATCTCCAACCCGCCGTACGTCCCTGCTCTTGCAGATGATCTCCCTACCGCTGGAATCGAACGTGCTTGGGACGCAGGCAAGGACGGACGCGCCCTCATCGACAGGATCGCAGCCACCGTGCACGAGGTGCTCGTCCCGGGCGGCACACTGCTTCTCTTGCAATCGGTGCTGTGTGGGGTCGACAAGACCGAGGCGATACTCGAAGAACACGGTATGGCCGTAGAGATTTCAGCCCGGAAGTACGTGCCCTTCGGGCCCGTGATGCGCGAGAGGCGCACCATGCTCGAGGCACGAGGGTTGATCACCACCGGTCAGGAAATCGAACAACTCGTGATCATTCGCGCAACGAAGTCTTGCCCTTCTCCCAACTCGATGTGAGGTGATCGCCGAGAAGATCGTCGAACGCCAGGCACGCTGCGGCGCCGAACAAGATGTCATCAGTGCGGTGCGGCTGCGAAGAAGCGAGACCGCCGGCAAGTTCCCGAACGGCGATCTGTTCGTGAACGGAATCCGCTTCCACGTGCTCGTCGTAGAACAGTGTCGCGCCCGAACCGAATCCGAGTCGGCGCAGTCCTGCGCTGTATCGTTTGCTCGGCAGCGCAGACGTGGTCTCGACAGCGCACAGGTGCCCGACCAGCGTTCCGAGATGGCGGCGATGAAAACCGAAGAGCGAGAGAGCATTCAACGACGCCAACGTTACCGCGGGAACAGAATCGATGTAGTGGCCGTAGCGGTCCGAAAGACCCACAGCCCGCATGGTGTCGGCAAAAAGACGCGAATGCATTCGCTCTGCGCGGCCGCCTCCGTACTCGTCGCTCTGCACTTCGACGAGGGCGGCCTTGACGGCACCGGAGAGGCGCGAAATTCCGAGGGTGTGCACATCCGCCTCGCGGAGCTGATTGAGCGAACGGTGAATCAGCACCTCCGAGAACTGATCGATCGTTGCATCCTTCGCCATGAAGGACGCAAGACCGGGGCCTGCACTGGGGGCGGTCATCGACCAGAGGTCGGCCACGACGTCGCCAGACGACTCCACTGTCCCCACGAGCTGCGCGATGGCGGACTCAAAGCGCTCTTCGAGCCGAGACCGCACCGCGAGCAGGTCGGGATTCCACTCCCATTTGTCCGAGACGTTCTCGATTCCCTGCAAATGAAGCTCGTAGAGGAGCGTCAGGGTCAGCTGAGCGTCGTCGTCACGAAGAATGTCGTAGGTGAGGTCGGTGGACTGTGCATCCTCGTACGCGTCAGCGGCAGCCGTGATCTCCCTCGGATCGGCCGAGGAGCGCAGAATGGAAACGAGAGTGGCGCTCAGTGGGCCGCGGGCCTGTGGAACAGGCATGGAAGTGGGCACACCAGTGGCCGAATCGAGAACTGAAGAGGACATATGACCGCGTTTCCCGAATCGTCATCTGCCGAAACACCGAGTGTTCCCGGTAACAACACCACCATAACCGCCTGCACGGACGGCCCGCTGCTGGTGCGTGGTGACTTCGAGTTGCTCCGTGACGACGGCACTCCGATAGAGAACAAGCGCTCTACGGTTGCATTGTGTCGATGTGGGCGGACCGGCATCGCGCCGTTCTGCGACAGCTCCCACAAGAAGAAGCGGGCGAGAGCGACGTAACCGGTGCCAATTCGGAACAAGCCCGACCCGTGAACCAAGACGATCCGGAAACCAAGAAAAGGCTGGATGCCGGCACCATGCGGTGCAGCGTCCAGCCTTTTCAGTCTGAAGTCAGACTGGGATCGAACTCAGATGGCGCGAACGTTCTGAGCCTGGGGGCCCTTCTGGCCCTGTCCGATCTCGAACTCGACCTTCTGGCCCTCGTCGAGGGACTTGTAGCCGCTGCCCTGGATCTCCGAGTAGTGAACGAACACATCCGGTCCGCCACCTTCCTGCTCGATGAATCCGAAGCCCTTTTCACCGTTGAACCACTTGACACTGCCCTGAGCCATAACCAAATTCTCCTGGATCCATCGAGCCGAGCCCTCCCATCGAGAGTCCGGTCTCACACCTGATCCTGCCATGCTCTTCTTTTTCTGTCTCCAATTACATGCATGGCGAGTTGCAGTATTTGACGGCTTTGTCCCGTTCCGGGACCACGTCGCAAGCAGGTGATTGTTCAACTATGCGCGTTCACCTGCTGTGATGTATTCGTCCCTTCGATGCAGCGTGAAATGACAACACCTGTGTTAAATCTGGATTCGCGGCGCAGAATGCCACCCCGATACCGAGGAGGGGACCAAATACCCAACTCGATCGGGGTCGAGATCAGTCCGAATCGTCGGGTTTGGTGTGCCCGTCGAACGTCACATGGATGTTCTCGTGGGGAACCGCGCGTTGTGCTTTTGCTTGATCGGCGAAGGTGCGCCGATCGCCTTCGATGAGTTCGGTGTTGTCGGTGAACGGAGCCAACAACGCCCGCGGATGGAGTTTGTCGACTCGCACGACGTTGATTTCCGCACACATGACGATCGAGGCTGCAGCGAGGAACAAGAAGGCCAACAAACCCAGAACGATGGCAAAGACGCCATTGGTGGTAGAGGCACCCCGCACCACAGAGGTCACATAGAGGGCACCGAAGGACTGAAGTGCTTGCCAGAGAACAGCAGCGGCGATCGCTCCAGGTGCCACATCGGCTACCGAGAGCGGGCGGGCGCAGGTGAGCCGGAAAGCGACGATGAAGATGCCCGCATTCAAGACGACTACCGCAAGGGTCAGCAGGAAGCTGAACGAACCGCCCAGATGAAGCGCACCACCGATGTTGGAGACAGCGGTGGTCCCCAAGATCGCGAGACCGATCGTGCCGAGGAGTAGTAGCCCTTGGAGACGCCCGCGGATGGGATCCGGTCGCATGTTTCGGGGCACCGACCACACCGTGTTCATCGCGTTCTGGCAAGCCAGAGCGACACCGAGGCCACCGTAGAGACCACCGACGATTCCGATCACCAGACCCGTGACACCGCCGCCGATCTGTTGCGCATTGCCCAGGTCGTCACCGATCACCGGAAACTGATGCAGCGCGGAGTCCAAGATCTGTTGCTGAAGCTCAGGGTTGCCCGACAGCACGAAGCCGAGAATGGTCGAGAGCAACAGAAGAAGAGGAAAGAGCGAGACGAAGCCGTAGTAAGCGATCAGCGCGGCTAGATAAACACCTTGATCGTCGAGGAACTTGTAGAGGACCGCTATCGGGAACCCCAGGGCCGGATGCTTCTGTTGCAAGGCATCGAGGCGCTTGGCGATTGTCATTCTCGGTCTCTCTCAGCTCGTCGGACAGCCCGACGAACCTTAGTCGCTGCGAGCGCCCGGCGCTCGACGCCGGTGCAGCCGTCGCGTCAGGAGGCTTCGAGTGACTTCTCTGCTTCGTCGAGCGCGCGCATTGCTCCCTCGACAGAGTTGGTGACCGGGAATTCCTCTTCCGCCCGCGCCGCGCGAAGCAAGCGTCGAAGCGGGTGTGACCCGATCGCGGCCCACTGGAAGTCGTTGGCTCGCGAACGGGAGTTCAGCTCGGCGAACAGTTCGAGGCAGACCGCACCGACGAACAGTGAGTTGGACAAGTCCAGAATGACGCGAGACCACTCCGCAGCGTACGAGTTGAGAAGTTCTCGTAGTGCTGGGGCGGAGAGTTTGTCGAGGTCGACCTCGACCTGGATCAGGACTGTCGAGGGCGCTATCCGCCAGGCCGCGAAACCATGCGTTTCCACGATCGGCCCCAATTGTGTTGAGGGATCGATGGAATCGATCGGTGTGTGGTCGAGTTCATTCAGATTCATGGCAGATCCGGTCTGTGTGCTTTCATCGAAAGGCTGACGACCGATCTGGCGGCGCGGAAAGTTAATGCGTCCAGGCGTGGAAAGCTTTAGAGCTCAATGGAAATGAACAGTACAGATGTGCGCAGGAAATGCTCACCTGATCCAGAGCCTTGATGCGAACCGAGCGCCAGTGGCTTCAACCCCGGCTGTATTCTCAACCTCGGTACCGTTCAGTGTAGCTCGAGGGCGTGAATCGGTCCAGGTGAGAGGTCGAATATTAAGCGGTGCAATGTTTTTGGTCGACGCTTCGGTATGGTGGAAGATCAGCGTCACCGGACGAAGGGAATCAGATGAACGACCGCGATGCACTCACGGCCATCTCGACCAAGCTCGACACACTGATCGGCGCGGAGACCAACGGTTTGCGGGACGAGGTTCCGCCCGGTTCCAGTGTGCAGCGCACCGAGCAGGACGGCGAGCACGGCCGGTGGGGGCACGATTACCGCCTCGCCAACAAGTATCTCGAGGCCCTCGACATCGGCCAGCCCGGTCTCATCGATCGAGACGAGCTGGAACGTCTTGCGCAGGAATACATCTGATCCTCGAGACGTACCTTCAGAAGATTTCACCCATCTCGGTGCGTAGCTGCTTCAGTGACTGAGTGAGGATTCTGGATACATGCATCTGAGAGATGCCGACCTTTTCGGCAATCTGGGATTGGGTGAGATGGCCGAAGAATCTGAGAACGACGATCGTGCGCTCGCGCTCCGGTAGTGCCAGGAGCGCGGGCCGCAGGGTTTCGTGATTGTCGATCCGACTGATCGCTTCGTCGTACTGTCCCAAAGTGTCTATCAGAGTCAGACCACTCCCGTCGCCGGCGGACGCGGTGTCGAGCGGTGTGGTTCGGTACGAATTACCGGCGGTCAAACCTTGTTCGACCTCGTCCGGTTCGATGTCGAGTTCCTTGGCGAGTTCCGCGACTGTCGGTGCACGGCCGAGCGTCTGGGACAAAGTCGTGAGCGCCCGGTTGAGGGCAAGGTGCCGTTCCTGAAGGCTACGAGGCACTCGCACGGACCAGCCGTGATCGCGAAAATGCTTGCGAACCTCACCCATGACGGTCGGGACGGCGAACGAGAGGAAATCCGATCCTTTGTCGACGTCGAATCGCTGCACGGCCTGTATGAGCCCGACGCGAGCAACTTGCTCCAAGTCCTCGAAAGGCTGGCCACGCCCCTGGTATCGGCGAGCGACGTGTGTGGCCAGGGGTAGGCACAGTTCGATGATCGAGGTGGTTATTTTTTCTCGGCTGGGATCATTCGGCGGAAGCGAGGCCATCGAGACGAACAGTTCGACAGCTGTTTCGTACTGGTCCTTCTTGTCCGGTGGGACAGCGGTCACGCACGCTCCTGGGGCAAGCCCTTTTCAAGCGTCATCGTCAGGGTGATGTGACCGTCCGCGTCGATTTCCGACTGTTCCAAGCGGACGGAATCGACCAGCGCTTCGAGAACGAACCATCCGAAGCTGTGCGACTTGTCGGGTATCTCGGAGTGCGCGATCACGGACACGACAGTCCGAAGTGTGCGGCCGACGGTGTCGAATCGGCAAGTCAAGTCGCTGGACGGTATCGCGTGGCCGATGAGGATGCTCGCGACTTCGTCCATCGCCAGAGCAAGGTCGGCTGTTCCGTCGACATCGAGTCCGGTGTTGTTGGCAACCGTTCGGGTGATTCCGCGCAGAGTGGGAAGTTGAGAGTACGACGCGCGGACGCGGAGCGAGGCGATGGAGTCGTGAGTTAGTTCGGTTTCGGTCGGACTCGACAGAGGGATCAAGGGGCTTCCTGTAGGTAGATGTGGCGTAATTCCGGCGGACCGAGGCAAGGACCGGTACCGGCCGTGCGTGCCAGCCATCTCTACCCCGGAAGTATTCATGGCCTTGGATTACCCTTCGCCCGGCGAACTAACCCTCTTTACCCGAACTAGAGGATGAATTGTGAGACACATCACCTGTGGTGCGGACGTACCGAATCCTCATCTTTCATTTTCGCGTCGTTCGGGTACAGCCGCTTCATGGACACCCATTCGGACAGACAGATCCCCGTACACATACGACCGGAAGGTGTCACTGATGACGAGGTGAAGGCGGCAGGAGTGCTGTCGAACGCCCTTGAAACGGTGGAACGGGCACGCGGTGCTCTGTACGACTTCCATCAGCTGATAGGGCATGCCGATCTGATGCTCGACGAGGTCGTCGAGCTACTGCGATCCAGCGGCAACGACGACCTGGCCGATCAGGTCGAGGGCGAGTTGATGGGCCGGAACGTGGTCGAGGGGCGCTGGACTTTCCAGTTGGTCGAAGAGTTCGACGAGAACTACTGGTCGTTTTTTCGTGAATGCGAGAAAGTGGTGCGCGACAAGCTGGCAGGCGGAGTGCCGCACCTCTTCGAAGCCGAGATGAAGGAGCGACGCCGCACGCACGGTTTGCGGCACCACGAGGCCAGGCCCTGAGGTTCCTATCTACTCTCGTGAGCTCGTCGCGGCACTGATCAGTGGTTCAGTTCGAGCTTTGCGCAACGATTCTCGCTCGGTCGCCGTCATGCCGCCCCAGATTCCGTGGGGTTCCCCGGTCTGGATGGCGTGCACCAGGCATCTCTGCACGACAGGGCATCTGGCGCACACCAGCTTCGCCGAACTCTCGCGCTTCGCTCGCCTGGAGCCGCGCTCGTTCGTGTCGTCGTAGAACAGAGCGGGGTCGGTGTCGCGGCAGGTGCCGGACAGTTGCCAATCCCACTCGTCGGCAAGGGGCCTGGGAGATGTGTAGGAGCGCATGAACATGGACGTTCCCTTCGCTGCGTGACGAACTCGACTCGGATCGCGGATCCAGGTCGGGTGTTAAGGCAAAGCTCGGTCCCGCCGGCCTGAACCGGCGGGACCTTCGAGGCTCCTCCCTCGAGGGGGAAGATTTCGGGGGTACCTCTGGTCGGTCATTACCCAGCCGTACAACTTTTGAATCCCGGTCGTCAGGAATTCTTTCGATCCACGGCACGTCGTTCTGCTGCGGCGACAAGACCACCGGCGATGTCGCGCACCTTGACGTTCCATTCCTGCGACATCTGGACCAGAAAGTCGAAGGCTTGGTCGGCCGAGCACTCACGCTCGGCCATCAGTAATCCCTTGGCCTGCTCGATCAAGGGCCGAGAATCCAAAGCTCTTCTCAGTTCGTCATTTTCCGCGCGAAGGCGGGTGAGGACGTCTGACGCCGAACTGGACTGCTGAGCCAGCGGTCGTTGAACCTCGTATACACGATGAAGCACACCGATGACCCTGCCGTCATCATCGGTGACGGCGGAATTCACCGTATTCCAATAGCGGGTGACAAACATCCCGCTCCCGCGCTCGTCGCGCACGTCGTAACGCTGAGTCGGCAGTGCGTCCCGAGTTCGGGACCGCATCGTGCGCTCGAATGACGCTGTCAACGAGAAGATTCCATCGGCAAACGAGTCGTCGGGATTGTCGGGGAAGGCTTCGAACACTTCCACTCGGTGCAATTGATCGAGGCTGCGACCGGATACGGCAAGGTATTCGTCGTTTGCGCCCTGGATACGAAAATCGCTGTCCACGAGCAGAAGAGAAGAACTGCTTGCCGCAAATCGATCGCTACGAACGATCGAGCGGAGAGTGCTCGAACTCATGATTGTGTCGTTTCTGTCCTGTCTTCGACGGTTGCGGCCCCTGATATTTCAGAAGTAGGTGATCGCGAGAACTCCGAGGGCGGTGCCTGCCACGATCGATCCGAACAACAAACGCTGCTGCAACACGAACATCTGATACTCGCGACGTGTTTGTGTCGACGTGCCGCGCGAGTCCGCAGACATGCTCTTGCCCTTTCCTGTTGTGGGGAGTGCGATTTCGGCCGACCCCCGATCGGCCGAAACCGCGGACGGTGCGTCAGTTCTGACGCGCCTCATTTGCGGCATCCTGCTCGGTGGACGCGCCTTCGTGTACGAGGCTGCCACCCGAGTTCTCGAGGTGAGCACGAACGAACCACTGGAACTTTTCCAACTGCGCCGTCTGGCCGATCAACATGTCCTCGGTGATCGGATCGATCTTGCCGACGCTGTCGATTGCGGTGCGACTGTCGGTGATGATCCCGGTGTAGACGAGGTCGAGCGCAGCGAGGTGCGCACGAGCGTCGTCGCGGCCGACGGAGTAGTCGTCCCACGTTCGATCGCGCTCGATTGCTCCCGCGGTGCCCTTGGGCGAGTTACCCAGTGCCGCGATACGTTCGGCCACATCGTCGGCGTAGCCGCGAACCAACTCCACCTGGGGGTCGATCATCTCGTGCACGCCGATGAAGTTGGGGCCCACGACGTTCCAGTGAACGTGCTTGAGCGTGAGGTGAAGATCGTTGTAGGCGCTGAGGCGTTCCTGCAGAATATCGGCGACGGACGAACCGTCTGCGCTGCTCAGTCCCGGTACGGTGAACTCGGACATATGTTTTCCTCTCGTCTTGATGGGGATCGCCCTCCAGTGGGGCGGTCTCGCGCCATCGTCAATCGGATCGCGTGTCGGTCAGGTTCAGTGCGCGAGTGCTACTGGCTCCTCTGTCACCGGGTCGCCGTACATCATCGCGATTCGGCGCTTGACCTCTTCGGTTGTCAAAGTCGCACTTGCGACAGTGATTCCGATGCCGGTGGTGCTCTCGCCCTGTGTGGGCGGGATGTCGATCGTCGTCATCTTGCTCCCGGTGAAGAGTGTGCCGTGAGGGAGTCGGCTGAACCACCGACTCCGACGTCTGGGTGTTCTGCGCCTTCGAGCTCCAGTTATGGCGCTTTCAGGTGCTACAAAATCTATATCAGCCGATGTAGATAATTGGCAAGGCTACTTCGATTCGCGGGCGAAGGAAAGCGCATTGTGCAATCTTGTCGAAATCGGCTTTGATCTGCCATTTCACGCCCTTTCTGCTCGACGATTCTTGTTGTCAGTGGTCCTGGACACGCTTGAATCTATGTCCTGGGCGTCAGATTCACTGCGTGATGGTGCTAAGGTCGGGTGACGCCGATTGAGACAGCCGACACCGAACTAGGAGGTTCCAGTGACGTCGGAATCCCAGACCCGGGCGCTGCGCGGCGTGTACGGGATCTCAGTGATGTCTGAACTGTCCGGGGTAGGACCTCAGACGCTGCGCCTTTACGAGCGAAGGGGCTTGCTCACACCAACCCGCACCGATGGCGGTACGCGCCGGTACAGCGAGGCCGACCTGGATACGCTCGGACGAATCACCGCGCTGATCGACGACGGAGTCAATCTCGTCGGTATTCGTCTGATTCTGTCCCTCGAGGCCGAGAATGCAGTCTTAGCGGCTCGAATCAGCCAGTTGACCGCCGAGGGGGACTAGTGGTGCTGCTCGAGACGATGCCGTTCAGGATGGAGTTTCGGTGCGGGTAGGGTCGCCGAAGTCCGCGTCGGCGGAGATTTTGTTCCCTGCCGCTGCGATCTGTTCGAGCGCGGCGTCCAAAGCATCGACCAACCATTGATGCGACGCCTCCGCGAGGAGGCGATCCGGAGTGTCGGTGTTCTCGGATTGGAAGAACCGCACCAGCCATGATTCTCCGTTGTCGGGTCGATCGGAGAGTCCAGCCGCGGTATTGGTCGCCAGAAGGAACCGGTTGTATTCGAGGTCAACACGAATGGCGTACTCGCCGAACAGGTTCACCACGTTGGCCGGCCGATGAGTAGCGGCAGCGAGCGCAATGAGAGCGTCGTTGTAGGTTTCGGAGTACTTCATCGTGAGGGGCATGGTCGGCCTGTCTTTCTGGGCCGATGCAGCATTGCACGGCTATGTCGAGGAGATCAGTTCGCAGCCGCTGCTTGACGATGAACTGAAACCAATCCTAGCTCGAGCCTCCGAGCGCACTGACGCAAGCCCGTGAGGGTCAGTTGTTGCGCGCAAAGTTCGACTCACGCTCCGTGACGAACTGATCGTCCGGAAGCGGTCCGGGTGGGGCAAGCGCAGTCAGGAACGACTCGGCCCACTGATGCACATCGTGTGTCATGACCTGTCGATGCAGCGCAGCCATACGGCGACGGCCTTCCTTCGGATCCTGATGAACCGCGGTCAGGATCGTATTCTTCACGCCGTCCAAATCATGCGGGTTGACCAGGTATGACTGTCGTAATTCCATTGCGGCACCGGTGAACTCGCTGAGAACGAGAGCACCTCCGAGGTCGCCACGACAGGCCACGTACTCCTTGGCCACCAGATTCATCCCGTCGCGCATCGGCGTCACGAGCATGACGTCGGCAGCGACGAACAGTGCGATCAGTTCTTCACGGTCGACCGGCTGATACAGGTAGTGAACGACGGGGCGGCCGATCTGACTGTGGTCACCGTTGATGCGGCCCACCTGCTCTTCGATGACGCTACGCAGGTCGATATAGTGCTGCACGCGTTCACGACTGGGCGTCGCGAGCTGCACCATCGTGTACTTCTCCGGATCCAGACGATCCTCGTCGAGGAGTTCCTTCAAGGCTTGAAGCCGCAGGTCGATACCCTTGGTGTAGTCCAGCCGGTCGACTCCCAGCAAGATTTTCTCGGGATTTCCCAGCTCTTCCTTCAATTCGCGCGCGCGACGCAGGACCGAATCGCTTTTCGACTGGCGCTCGAGTTCGGCAGAATCGACGGAGATGGGAAAGGCGCCCACCTTGACGACGCGAGAATCGAAATCCACATGCCCGAGCGCACTTCGAACACCGACGCCCGCGGTCGTCGTCTTGAGGCCGAGAAGTTTGCGGGCCAAGAACAGGAAATTGTTTGCGCCACCAGGTAAGTGGAAGCCGATCAGATCGGCGCCCAGCATTCCCCTGACGATCTCCTTGCGCCACGGAAGCTGCATGAAGAGCTCGACCGGAGGGAACGGGATATGAAGAAAGAACCCGATCGTCAGATCTGGCCGCAGCTCGCGCAGCATCGCCGGCACAAGTTGCAACTGATAGTCCTGCACCCAGACAGTCGCTCCGTCCGCGGCGCAACGCGCGGTTTCCTCGGCGAACCGCTGGTTGACCGCGACGTAGGTGTGCCACCACGACCGCTCGAACGTCGGAGCCACCAGAACGTCGTGGTAGAGCGGCCACAACGTGTCGTTGGAGAACCCCTCGTAGTACTCGGCGAGGTCCTGAGAGGTCAGCTCGACGGGAAACAGACGAAGGCCGTCAACCACTATCGGATCGACCTTCTCGTCCGCGACCCCCGGCCAGCCGACCCAGGCGCCATCCCGCTGTCGGAGGATGGGTTCGAGCGCAGTGACGAGCCCACCCGGACTTCGCTTCCAGTTCTTGCTTCCGTCTTCGTCGGTTTCGAGATCGACCGGCAGTCGGTTTGCGACGACGACGAATTCGGAGAGCTTTTCGAGATCGGTACTCACGCCGACATCGGCTCCGCCAGGGTCTCGTCCAGGACGGAGGTCGAGGACAGGTACGCGACTGCATCGGCTGTCGAGTCGGTGTACACGATGTCGGTGTCCATCTTCAGAAGAGACAGCGGACGCCTGACAGGGTGCGCTGCGACGAGCGTCCACGGCACGCCGAGCCTCCGTGCCTTGGCCGACAGAGTCTCGATGATGGAAAGACCTCCGACGGAGATGAACTGGACGTCCGAGCAGTCGAGTACGAACGGGTGTCGCTCACCGATCAGGTCGTCGACGCAGGCAGCGAAATCAGCTCGGGACCGGACGTCGATCTCGCCGCTGACCACGAGCGACTGAATGTTTTCGGCACAGGTCGTCGTGAAGGTGGGGGGACTGTCCGTACGCTCATCTGTAGTTCTCGAAAACTCGTTCATCGAAACTCCTGACGGATTGCTCGAAACGGTTCGTTCGAACGGTCTGGTTCGAAACGGTTTCGTTCGAAACCGGGAAACGGCACGGGAAGCAACGCACGAACCGTGCTCGTCTTCAACGGCTGGGTACTCAACCGTGCTGAGTGCCTACCTTACCGCATCGCGAAAACCCAGGTGAAAAGCGTTAGATCCGTACGGATTTCAAGGTCCCATGAGCGTCGGCCCACGGGACCTTGGTCCCGATGGTTCAGACCTTCCGGGATCAGTCGGTGTCAGTCGCCGGGCCGGTGCTCGAGGCTCCGCCCTCGTCGGCCCACGTACGTTCGCCCGACGGATCGGTCTGAACGTCCTTGGGTGCGGTGTCGGAGCCGGTTCCCGGACCGTGGTCGGTGCCGGTGGTCTGCGGCTCGTCCGTCTGATCCGTGCGGTCGGTGGAATTCTGTTCACTCATGGTGTGCGTTTCCTTCGGGAAGTCGTTGTTCATGTACTTGTCGTTTCCTGCTCACCCGCGAGGGGTACTCAGTAGGGGGTAGTGCGTCACGTCGAGCCAGTACGTCACGTCGAGTCCATACCGGCAAAGTCAGCTGTCACCGAAGCAGGAGATTTCACGTGAACCATATGACCGTGACGACCGAACACCTGCGTGCACTGCTGGGCAGTGGCCCCCATTCGGAACTGGTAGCGGTCGGGGGCGAGATCGAGATCTACGTCCCCGATGAAGAAGGGTTCGGTCTCGAGGGTATCTCGCTTGTCACTCGCGAGCAGTTGGCCGAACGTCTACCGTCCTCACCCGACAATCCCGACGAAGGTGAACTACGTATCGCCGCAGAATCGTTGAGCGAGATGATCGCCGAACTCGGCGGTTGAACTCCGAAGTTCGGGGCAGCCGACGTCAGATCTGCGGGATCGGATCCGGAGGGTACGGGTTCGGTGGCGTCGGAGTCGGTGGCACGGGCGGCGGATTCATCGGATCGGGTGGTGTCGGCGCCGGTGGTGTCGGCGGCCCCGGGTCGGGGGCGGGGCCCGGATCCGGTGGTGGGGGAGTGGTCATGAGTGCCGGGTTCCCAAACACTTGCCGAACAAACACCTAGTGTTCGGAGTGGCTTTTGGTGTTCCCTTCGGCAGGTAGATCATCGACGATGTCGACTACGGCGACGTGGATGCTCTCTGCAGAGACCGGTGGGTCCGTGTCGCCGAGGATCAGGTGAACGACATCGACGACGGTGAATCGAACCCGGTCCGACAGTTCGGCCAGATCCACTCCGTATGGCGCTGCCAGTTCGATACGTAGTGAACGTATTTCGTGGCCGTCGACGAAGAACTCGATGCTGCTCGGCGAGCAGTGGTGCCGAGAACGTATCTCGGCGGCCAAGTGGGTGCGGAGTACGTGATCGCTCACCGACACCGTGCCTAGACGTGGACCTTCCGACGCGTGTGCGTCGAGCGGCCAACCGGACGCCGAGGTCGACCGTAGCGCCCGGATCACCTTGTCGCTGATTCGATCCCAGCCCGGCTCGGGAGCGTTCCGCAGGACGTCGGATGCGTGCGCCATCAATGCGTCGGTTCGTGATTCAGTCATCGCCACCTCGTCATTCGTTCACTCAGGTTAGCCCGTGCACGATGGTGATGCCCGCGCACCGCATCCGGGGTGAGTCTTAGAATCTTGCCGATTTGAACGAACGTGAGCATCTCCACCTCTCGCAGCGTCCATGCCGCACGCTGGCGATAAGGCAGTTCACCCAACGCTTCTTCCAGTGCCTCGAGGAACGCGGAGTTCGAGGTCGTGTCGAACGGGCCGGCCTCGGGAGACGGCACGAGAGGATCGAGCAATCTGTCGTCGATCGGTTGAGCTCTCTTGATTCGATAGCTGTCCACGATCTTTCGGGAACAGATCGCGAAAAGCCATGTTCGCATCGACGATTCGCCACGAAACGAATCGAGTCGACGCCAGGCGGCCACGAAGGTGTCCTGGACTACCTCGAGAATGTCACCTTCGTCTGCGAGCATGCGACGCGCATAGCGGTGAAGTGCAGGTCCGTAGTAGTGCACCAGTGACTCGAATGCTTCTCGGTCGCCGAGTATCGCAGCGTTCACTGTCGCGGTGTCCAAACCGTCAGGTGCTTCGGTGAGCCCCTGTGTATGCGGTAACGCCACAGTCGCTCCTCTCGCGGAAATGCGGAAAACTCGGCTGCGTTCGAAGATTGTTCGCCCGGCCGGGGCGTTGAATGTTACGGACAGTAACTAACAAGTGTCAGTGATGCACGTCACCTGACTGGGGCATTCGGTTTTGCCTTCGAGTGACGACTACACAGGTAGATCGATCAACAGGAGGAGATGACAATGGTCAGCACGCAGGTTGCGACAGCATCTACGAAGGATGTTGCATCATCGAACGACTCGGCTCTCGTGAGTTCGCAAGGAAAGACGTCGATCGCCGACACCGTTGTCTCGAAGATTGCCGGCATCGCTACGCGAGAGGTGAGCGGCGTGTACGACGTCGGCGGCGGAGCGTCGCGGGTTGTCGGGGCACTGCGCGAGCGGATCCCCGGCGCGAGTGTCAATCACTCCCAGGGAGTATCGGTCGAGGTCGGCGAAAAGCAGGCAGCGGTCGACATCGACATCGTGGCCGAGTACGGCGTATCGCTCGCCGATCTGGCCACCGGCATTCGCCGCAACGTCATTGCGGCGCTCGAACGGATGACGGGTCTCGAAGTGACCGAGGTGAACATCACGGTTCACGACGTTCACCTCGACGAGGGCAGTGACGACGAAACCGGCGAGCCCAAGACTGCACGGGTGCAGTGAGTTCCGAAATCGCCGACACCATCGCGGCGGCTGTGACGGGGATACCTGGGGTCGCCTCGCTTCATGCCGGAATGTTCGGCGAGGTTGGCACGTACCTCCCCGGTCGCCGCGTCGTCGGCGTGCGGGTGACGGAGTCGTCGACAGACATCCATGTGTGCATCTTCGCCGACGCCGCCGTTCGAGATACGGCTTTACGTATCCGCCAAGCGGTTTCAGGACTCGTTACAGGCCCCGTGAACGTGACAGTGGAAGACGTAGTCGGTCGTGCGCACGATGCCTGAGCACTCTCGTGGTCCAGTTCCTGATCGCCGATCCGCACGCCGAGAGGCGATCAGGAGCTACCACCCCGACGTGGGCGGATCTGCCGACGCACTCAATCGAGCGCTCGAACGCGTCGACCGGGACTTCGCGTCCCCGATCGGTGTGGGTGTGCGCAGGACACTGCGCGGCACGATGCGGCAGATAGCGAAACCCGCTCGGACCCAGTACACGCGTTTGCGCGCTCGGTTTCCGGGTGCCAAGACCTACACCGAGATCTGACTCGCACCAACGAACATCATCCACAACGGAGGATTCACATGACCACCTCGACTGTCGGCCTACTGGCAGGACTACTTCTCGGAGTCGCAGCTGCTGCAGGCGGTTTCACCGGATTCCTCATCGCTCTGGTTCTCGGTGTGATCGGATACCTCGTCGGTGGTCAGCGTGACGGCGAGTTCGATCTCGGTGTGATGCTGAAGGGTCGCGGACGTGGCTGAGACAGCTCGACCGGAGTCGTCTGTGCTTGGTGAGCCGGGCGATCGCGGAACGCTGACGATTCGAGACAGAGTCGCGCAGAAGTTGGTTCTCGAGGCGACGCGCGGAACCCCGGGGGTGCGCCATCACGCCGCCGGCATGGACAAACTGACCGGGCGCGAATTGCCGAGGGCGCGAGTGCTGGTATCCGGCAAGCGGGTACGGGCCAAGGTGGACATCGCGATCGAGTGGCCCGGATCCTTGTCGGTCATCGGTACCGCGGTGCGAGAGAACGTGACAACCCAGTTGCAGTCTGTATCGGGCCTGGACGTAGACGGCGTGGACGTGGCGATCGTGAGCGTTCTCCCGGCATCGACCAAGCGTGACGCGGGAAGGAAAGTGCGATGACCGCCGACAAGGTCGCACCACCCAATGCCTCGAGGGCTGCTGCTCCTGTTCCCCTTGCGGCGCCCGGATCGGCCGTCACGGGATTCCTCATCGCCGCGGCGCTACTTGCGCTCGGCGTGGTCGGCGTCCGCGACGCGCTGGTGGATACCGGCGTGATCACCGGGTCGCAGTGGATACCAAGTGCTGCCGCATATGTGGACGGGCTCGCGTACCAGGGTTGGATGTTGCCGGCGGGGATCGCAGCCGTCGTTCTCGGCCTGTGGTTCGTCATCCTCGGACTCAAACCGCGACGAAAGACTGCCAATGCCTTGGTCGGAGTCGCGAATACGTGGATCGATCCCGCCGATGTAGCGGCGATAGCGTCTGTTCGCGTCGAGTCACTGGCCCAGGTTCGATCCGCTTCGTCACACGCGACCCGGCGCAAGCTGGAAGTGAAGGCCTCGGTCACGCCCGATGGAGCCGCCACCGCTGAATCGGAAATCCGTGCGGTGCTGGGGGACTTGGCCGGGTCGCTGTCACCATCGCCGCGAATCAAGGTTCGTATCCAGACGGGATCGCTGTCATGACTCGGACGGCGACGGCGATGGATCGCGTGGCGACATGCGTCGTGGGGATGCTCGCGATAGCGCTGGGAGTTGCAGCGATCCTGTGGAATCGCGACGTGATCAAGGATTTCCCGGCGCGTATCGAGATCCCGTGGGCTGAAGATCTTGTCGATCACTCGTGGTGGCCATGGGCTGTCGGAGCTGGGGGAGTATTGCTAGTCCTCCTCGCGTTGCGGTGGTTGATCGCGCATGTGCCGCTGCGTCGGGTGAAGGAGATCACGGTCCCTGGGTCGAACTCGCACAATTCCATCACCGCGGATCTGGGTGCGGTGGCGGAAGGGGCGAGCGCATCACTGGAGGACTTCGACGAAGTGTCGCGTGTCCGAGGAAAAGCGTTGCTCGATCGTGGAGTTCGCACGATCGATTTGCGAGTGACATTGAGACGTAGCGTCGTATCCGGATCGGAAACGTTGTCCGAGTTGATTTCTCGCGTCACTGACACGGGGGATCAAGTCGAGTCGGTGGTCGGTGATCCATCCGTCGCGACCAGAACTCACATCGCCGTGGAAAGCGCGAAACGCGATGAGCCGAGAACTCTCTGATCAATCGAGGTTTGAGCCTCCCGGTGACCGGGTATTGGTAGACCTCCCGATCGTGCACAGAGTCATGGATGTTGCTGTGGCACTGTGCGTCACGGTGCTCCTGGCGACCGTGACCTCGATGGCGATCGCGATCGTCGTGACGCTGATCATGTGTGCGTCGGTGAGTGTCGTTTCTCGTATGTGGTGAATCGCCAGTCATTTTGGTTCTGTCGTGAACACCTGATAGAAAGGTAAGCAGACAATGTGGCTGCTACTGAGTGCACGATCCCCCGCGTCGTGCGGTGGAGAGTCCGGTTGTGTGCAAACACTAACCGCGATCACGGTCTAGTTGCGCGGGCCGATCGCTCGGAACTCTCCCTTTACCGGCAGTCTCTCATTGCGCCGCCCCTCTTTACTCTAAGGAGTTCAAATGCTTCCTCTCGGTATCATCGCCTGGATCATCATCGGTGGACTGGCGGGTTGGATCGGCAGTAAGATCATGAAAACCGATGCGCAGCAGGGGATCTTCCTCAACATCGTTGTCGGTGTCATCGGCGGTCTGATCGGTGGTTTCCTGCTTCGAGTCTTCGGCGTCGATGTCGAGGGCGCGGGCTGGATCTTCAGCTTCCTCACTTGCCTCCTCGGCGCCGTCATCTTGCTGTTCCTGGTCAAGGCAGTCACCGGAAAACGCTGACACGCATTTGTCCACGCAGTTCGAGTTCGACTGAATCCACGACCGAATTCCACGGCCGAACGCACGACCGAATCCAAGAAGGAGAAATACATGTCTGACTTCATCGACAAGGCAAAGCACCGCGCTGAGGATCTCATCGGCGAAGCGAAGGAAAAGTTCGGAAACGCCACGGGCAACGATGATCTGGCTGCCGAGGGTGTTGCCGATCAGGGCGAGGCGAAGGTCAAGAAGGCCGGCGACACTGTCAGTGACAAGGTCTCGGATATCAAGGACAAGTTCACAAGCTGAGTGAGCTTCGGCGCGGTTGATCGGCACGTCCGGTCAACCGCGCTTTTGTGTGTCTCCTCGGCCGTTGCGGCTACCGCGATACGCGAACTTGCGCGTTTCTGCGAGCCACTCCGGAAGCATGCGCATGTGGGCCGGTGTGTTCAGAATCGGATCGAAGGACGGCTGGAGGCAATCCGGGTGGTCCTCGACCTCGTCGAGACAGAGATGCCCGATCGGTATCAACTGAAGTTGAATTCTCGCGAGGTACACGGAGAAGTGCAGCGGGGAATGATCGACCGCAGCTTTCAATGCAGACAAAGAAGTGCCGGCCGGATGGACACCGCGCGGTGTCACGATCAGCCACGCCGCGGCACCGCCCGCGCGTGAGTAAGGAACCAGTGTGCTGTACCTCGCGCCGTTCCACGAGAAAGCCGGAGCTGGAAACATTTTCGAGAAGGTAGAAAGTCCTGATGTTGCGAGAAGAATGTCCCACGGGTTTTCATCTGCGCCGACATCGTGCAACCGAAGCGCCAGGCCGAGTACGTCGGGTAGGTCTCCGGGTGTTCCGAGGGCTTTCGACATTCGAGCGGTGACGGTAATCGTCGACGACTCCGATACCGGCCACCATGGGGTGGCCGGCTTCAATGTTCCCTTCAGTTCGATCCCGTGAGGGTGAAAAACCCTGGCCATGCGCAGCGATGATGCGAAGTGGAACGGCGCACCGACCAGCTTCCCGATCGCACTCTTGCCGGCGGGGATGATCGAATTGATCGTCACAGCTTCCTTTATCTGAGAATTCTCCGCCCGTGAAGCGCCCGGACTGGACGGACGTTCAGGCGTATTGACGGGCTTTTCAGTGGCGTCTTTCGACTTCCCAGTGGTGGTGATTGCTAATCATGTGACATGCCGTAACAAAAGTCTCGCCCGCCGGGATAATTAGCCAAACGCATAAATTGGTCGTTATGGTTTGTTTGTCCGTAACGGTGCGATCGGACCTGTGACCGTCGCGAACTGGCGAGATTGCTACTCGTGATTTGTGTTTGGTGATTGCGCGGAAACAAGAAATGTCGAGGAGACACGCTGATGGGCCACTCTCGAACCTGGCTGACGCGCGCGCTGGCAATGCCGGTGGCTGTCGCGGTCACTTTGTTGCTTCCGCTCGGCAGTGTCGCCTCCGCCCAGGATTTCGAGGACGACGCAGATACTTCGGTGGCCGCCGCAGCCACAACTCCGATCTCCTTCACCGAACTCGGACGAGGAACAGACATCGTGTTCTCCTCCGATGATGCACCCGTCTTGGTGACCGTGCCGGTGCCGGACGGACTCACCGCAACAGCCGTGACCGGAATCCTGACCGCCCCGACCGACTTCAGTAGGGGTTGGCTCGAAGTGACTGCGGACGGCAGATTGGTGAGCCGCGTCGACTTCGACGCCGGGCAGGCCGGAACCGGCCTACCGATTTCGGTTCCGTTGCAAGGTCTCGAAGTGGTCGACCGGAGCGTGACCGTGTCGATGATCGCTCACCTCGTTCCCGTCGACGACCGCTGCTACGACCGAACGAGATACCAGCCCCTTGCGCTCCGGGATGCCTTTGTCGCCTACGACGGTGCCGAGCAGCAGCCCACGACTGTTGCAACCTTCTTTCCGCCGATTTTGAGGAAGGCAACCATCTACGTCACGGATGGTTCGTCACGGTCACAGCAGAGTGCGGCTCTGCAGCTGAGTGCAGCGATTGTCAACAAGTACGGAAGTCAGCCTGACGCCGTGGTGGTGGAACAACTGCCGAACGGCCAGAGTCTGCCGTCCGCTGAGCCGGGACTGTTCGAGAGAGCTGTAGTACTCGGCAACAGTGGGGACGCCGGCATCGATCTCGCGGCTGCTCCGAATGGTGCACCAGTGCTGCGAATTTCAGGGGACGACAAGACCCTCGTTCCTCAGGTCAGTCTGTTGGCGGCGAACTTCGACGGCTACTGGGCGGCGAGCAGGGCGCTCGCGTCACCGGACAACACAGTTGCCCAGATTTCCCAGGACGCCATCACCGTCGGTGAGCTGAAGCTCGGAACGTTGACGGCTTCCGGTCTCAATCACATCGAGGTCGACGTCCCGTTCAGCCAGTCGCAACTGGGGCGTCCGATGAAGGACGTGTCGATCCGAATGATCGGATCCTATGTACCGCTGCCGAATTCACGCAACGGAGAACTGTCGATTTCGCTGGGGGACTCACGGCTTGCTTCGCAGACGGTGAACGAGACAGGGCGCTTCGACATCGGCGTCGATGTTCCGAACGAACTCCTGCGTCGCGACCTGACCTTCGAAGTCTCGATGGATGTGACCGGCGACTTCCAATGCGGCACCAGTAGCCCGTCTTCGCTCACTGTCGATCCGGCAAGCACCATCACGTCCACTACCGGATTCCCGCCGACGCCTGGAGGATTCCAGGCATTACCGCAGTCGATGCTGCCCACACTCGATGTCGGTTTGAGTCACGGTGATTTCGCAGATCTCGTTCGCGCGCAGCGCCTCGTTGTCGCGATGCAGCGGTTGAGCTATCTGCCGCTGCAACCGCGTGTGCTCCCGTTCGGCGACGCGGCGACCAGTTCGCTGCCGGCGTTGTTGATCGCGGCGGACGGGAAGCTTCCCACTCCGGTGGCTCTACCCATGGACACAGCAGATCAAGGGCTCCTGCGCTTGCAGGGTCTGGAATTCGGTGGACAATACGGTGCCTTGCAGGTGGTTTCGGGTTCGCACAACGAAGTGGTGGCGCTGACCTCTGAGGGTGATGCGGCCGATGCCGACGGTCTGCTCAACTGGTTGGAAGGTGGGAAGGACCGGTTCGCAGAACTGACCGGCGATCTCCTGGTCGCGCCTCGGGGAAGTGAGCCCTTCGATGTCGGAGTCAACGTCGCCCCGTTGGGCACCGCGACCTCGGCCGAAGAGGAGACCGGACTGAGCGCGGTCACGATCGGCTGGATCGGATTCGGGACCGTGGTTCTGATCGCTGTTGCCGTCGGTGGTGTGCTCGTGGCTCGGCGTCGCGGACAGTGACCGTCACCGATCGCCCGGCCCTGTCCGTCGCGGTCCACGATCTACCGGGCCGCAAGCCATGGCGGATGTTCGTCGCGCTCTTCGCGATCTACACCGCGTTGGGCGTGTGGATGAACGCGGGTATCGGGTTCATCTTCACCGATTCGCTCAGCCGCGTCGCCGCGGTGTCGGCGATGCTGCTCAGCCGTGATCCGCACTTCGCGGCGATCGGATTCGTGTTCACCCCGTTGACGGCGGCAGTCCAGATTCCGATGGGCCTGATGGGTCATTGGTGGCCGGATCTGCTGCGGTGGAACATCACTGCGGTCGTGATGTCCGCGGCCTTCATGGCCGGTGCTGTGATTCAGGTACGTGGGATCAGCCGCGACCGTGGGTGTGCGCGATGGGTCACCGTCGTCCTGACCGTGCTGTTCGCTGTCAACCCGATGATCGTCATGTACGCGGCGAGCGGAATGAGCGAAGCTCCGTTCCTCTTCTTCGTTCTGTGGGCGACACGTCGATTGATTCGGTGGATGCGAAGCGACGACGTACACGACCTCATCGGTGCCGGCCTCGCTTTCGCTCTGGCGTACCTCACCAGATACGACGCATTGGCCCCGCTGTTCGTCGCGGTGGTGCTGGTGACCGTGGTGAGTTGGCTTCGTTTCCGCCCGACTGCGGAGGAGCGCGGCGAGGGCGCGGGGCCTGGCTTGCGGCTCTGGGCAGCAGCCCTCGACGGTGCCGTAGTGCTGATGCCGGGATTCCTTGCCTTCGCCTTGTGGTCGTTTGCCAGTTGGCTCATCACAGGTCAAGCGTTCCAACAGTTCTCGTCGGTCTACGGGAACAGTTCCATCCTGGAGCAGGCTGGTGCCGGAACCGACTCACCGATCGCCCGTCTTGCGTTCTCGATTACCGAAATGGCCGTACTCGGCCCGGCGCTCCCGGTGCTCGCGGTCCTTGCAATCATCTACGCACTTCGGCGGCGCGACACCGAAGTGGTCGTGCCTCTTGTGTTGTTCGGCGCCATCCTCGGTGCCCAAACCTTGCTCTACGTGATGGGATCGACGTTTCCCCTTCTGCGCTTCTACATTTCGATCATTCCGCTGTGTTTCGTGTTGGTCGTCCTGATCGCACCTCGCGGTGCGCCGGTCGTCACGCGTCGACCGGGGGCTGCTGCGTCACGCTCGGTATCGACGTACCCCGAGCAGTCGGGGCCCTCTCTGCCCCTTGTGATCTCTCTGTGCTTGCTGGTCGGGTCGACGCTGGTCACGTTTGTCGCGATGGGTAATGCGCGGATCGCAGTGCTCGAGCATTCCATTGCCAGTGCGATCATTCCGGGCCGGCAGAACCTGGAGGAGCAGACGAATCTGCGCACGTTTGCGGCCGAGCGTCGCATCGCCAGATACCTGGACGACTTGGCTCTGCCGGAGGGGTCGGTTCTGCTCGACACCGTGCAGAGCTATGCCGTCGTGGCGTCGTCGAACAACCCTCGGCAATTCGTCGTGCCTTCCGATGCGGACTTCGTGCGCGTACTGAACAACCCCGCCGAACATCACGTCGAATACATCCTGTCGGTGCCGAACACCGGTCGCGGTGTGTCGGACGCGGTCAATCGGCGCTATCCGACGATGTACGACACCGGGGCCGGCGGTGTGGGAGCGCTGGTACTCGAGGTTCCCAACGACGGCGGCATGGACCCTTCGGCCTGGCGTTTGTATCGCGTCACCGGTGAACGGCAAACGGGTCGATGAGGCAATTCGTGTGGGAGGATTGTCCGTATGACGTGGATGGTTGTAGATGTCTTCTGAAGAAGTGCGTCCGCGTGTGCCTGGCACAGTGCGTCGCCGTATCGCTGCCGCTGTAGTCAGCTTTGCAACCGTCGCGGTGGTGACAGGAATGTTCACGACGCCGGTGGTTGCCGATTCGCCCAAGACGGTTCGGGTGGGAGCGTCGTCGAGCGGACTGACGCTCGACGGACAGCCATGGTGGCCTACCGGGCTGAATGCTTATCAACTGGCCACTGATTGGTCGGTGAACTTCGGCTGTGGCGCCATGGTCGATCTCGATGCCTACTTCGGTTCTCTGCCACCGAACTCCGTCACGCGTTTCAACGCGTTCCAGGCGCTCGCGGTGAACAAGGTGTCCGGGGAGATGGATTTCGGCCCGATGGACGCGGTGTTCGACGCTGCGGCGCGACACAATCAGTTCACGATTCCGGTGCTCTCACCCCAGGACAGCGGGTGTGATGACGGGCTGTTCAAATCCAGGGACTGGTACACCGACGAGTGGAAGGTCGCGAACCTGATCCCAGGTCGAGCCACCATGAGCTTCCAGGACTGGATGCACACCGCCGTCGACCGTTGGAAGAACGAGCCTTCCGTCGCGGCGTGGGAATTGGTGGGGGAGCCGGAACCGAGCCTGTGTACCGATGCCGCCTGCAATTGGTGGACAAGAACGTGCCCGTCTGATTCCGCGCAGGTGTTGCGGGAGTTCTTCGACACGGCAGGCGCCGAACTTCGGGCGATCGATCCGAACACCCTGATCACGGCCGGATACGTCGGGGGCGGTCAGTGCGGCACTGCGGGTGACGACTACCAGTACGTGAGCGAGTCCGACTTCGTCGACGTTCTGCAGTATCACGACTACGGAGCAGACGGGGTTCCGCTTCCGGGCGACCAGTGGAACGGACTGGCGCGTCGCATCGAACAGGCCGCGAACGTCGGGAAGCCGTTGTTGGTCGCCGAGACAGGCGAATTGGCAGGCAGTTGTGAATCACTGGCGACCAGAGCCACGAATATCGAGACGAAGCTGACGGGGCAGAAGGTGGCCGGTACGGCCGGAGCTCTCCTGTGGGCATTCGTGCCGGATCCACGGCCGAACGAATGCACGATGGATATCGGGCCTGACGATCCACTCTTCGACGTAATTGCTTCACTGGCAAGTTAGGACACTGCGAGTAGTCCACTGGGAGTTCCGCCCAGTGGGAGTATGGTCACGATTTGATAACAACCTGAACCTGGTGTTGCGGCGTGATGATCGTATTTCGTTCGTATTCAATGGTATTCAGTGGCATTCACCTGTGGATAACCGAACTTGAAGGCTGGTGAAGTCGCACGGGACCATCGATGCGACGCCTCCAGGACCTACGTCCGGGTCGGCTGGGGACGGTCCGGTTGAGGCGCTGAGTTCGGAAGTTGTGTCGTACCTGTCTCTTTGGTCAGTTGCTACGTCCCGCCGTGGTCAACGTCGAAATACGATCACAACCGTTCGCCGCGGTAACGGGTAGTGCGCGGAGTGCGGCGCGCCCCTCGTGGAAGTGACATCGAGGGGTGGTGTGTAGCTCTCGCGCGCAACGAATTCCGAGTTCGAGTCAACTTGCGGCGGCATCGGCCGCCCGGTAGACCTTGTGCGCAGGCTGTACATGCGGTGTGAGCTTCGGTCGTCGAAATGAGGGGACGACCGCTGCATGCGCGTAACGGTAAGTGTGTGAAACATCGCGTGAGCGGAGAGGTGAACGATGACTGGGTGCGCTGAACGGCCTTTCAAGACTGCTGTGGTTCCGGCTGCCGGAATGGGGACTCGTTTCCTCCCGGCCACCAAGACGGTTCCGAAAGAGTTGCTCCCCGTGGTCGATACACCCGGGATCGAGCTGGTCGCCAGCGAAGCGGCGCAAGCAGGCGCGGAACGTCTGGTGATCGTCACTGCGCCGGGCAAGGCATCGGTCGTCGGGCATTTCGTCGAGGACCTGGTGCTCGAGGGCAAGCTCGCCGCCAGCGGGAAGCACCATCTACTCGAACGTGTGCGTCGGGCTCCGGGCCTGATCTCGGTGGAGCCGGTTGTGCAAGAGTCTCCGCTGGGATTGGGACACGCTGTCGGTCTGGTCGAATCGGTGCTGGACGCGGACGAGGACTCGTTCGCGGTGCTGCTTCCCGACGATCTGGTCCACCCCTGCGGCATTCTCGACGCGATGGCGAAGGTACGTGCCGAGCGTGGTGGTTCTGTGCTGTGCGCGTTCGACGTCGCGCCCGATCGTGTTGGGGCCTACGGAGTATTCGACGTCCAAACACCTGTGGAGGGCAGCGATCCCGATGTGCTTGCCGTCATCGGCATGGTTGAGAAGCCGGCTCCTGAGGATGCTCCGTCCACTCTCGCCGCGGCCGGACGATACCTTCTCGATCGCGCCGTGTTCGACGCGCTCAGACGAATCTCACCCGGGCAGGGTGGCGAACTACAACTGACGGATGCGATAGCGCTGTTGATCGCGGAGGGGCATCCGGTTCACGTCGTCGTCCATCACGGAACCCGCCACGATCTTGGTAACCCGGGAGGCTTTCTGCGAGCATCTCTCGACCATGCGCTCAGTCGCACCGAGTACGGACCGGAGTTGCGAGTCTGGCTCAAGGAACGATTGGATCAGCCGGATCCGCAGCTGACCTACTGACTTGCAAGGCTATGCGACGCGGAGCGTCTCGCCAGCTCATCGAGGAGATCTTGCGTGCTGAGCGACGACAGCGAAATCGGCTTGTCGTCCAGACCCGACTCGTCAGGTGTCATGTAGCCCGCCGCGACAAGAATTTCCTGGACGTGGACGTCGAAGACGCGGCAAGCAGTTCTGATCGTGTCCTGCGTGGGGGGGCGTTTCGCGGACAGCCACCGACCGAGTTCGGAGGGGCGTATTCCCAGCGCACGCGCAGCATCGGCTACGTCAGTTTCTTGGCGAAGTTCCAGTTGATGCTTCACCCATTCCGAAAAACCGCTCATACCGGTCATAGTGCCTGAGTGCTGCGCGGTAAGCCAGCGCCGTCTCGACACGTAAGGCGCTCGACGGCTGATCTGTGATCATTCGGCAACCAATCACCGCAGTTCTCGCGTACCGGTAGTTAAGTTTTGTGACTGGATTGTGTGTTTACCGCAACCATCTAGCTGTGCGTTTTCCGGTGAAACCCGAAATCGGGTGAAATTGTGGGTGAGGCGGATCAGTAGACATAACTCACACCTGTGTAGAACGTGAGGGTTGCGTTGTCACGTGTTCAGACCGTGGAAGGTTTTTTCCCAGTAGGACGGGTTGCGAATCAATTGGTAGGTCCCCTTGATCGCCGCGATGCTCATCAGCACCCAATACAACGGAGCAGTCAGACAGGCGAGGAGGAGCATCGCGTTTCGCGTTTCTCGGCACGCCACGAGGTTCATGTAGAGAACAGCGGCATTACCGAATGCCAGAGAGATCAACGCGGGGAAATAGACATAGTTGGGGAAGACCTGGTGGATCACTTCAGGTTGTCCGAGAATCCAGTCCAGACTGATGAGCCAGAACACCATGTTCAAAGTGGCGACCAATGGTGTGCCGGCCATGAGAATCGTGAATCGGAGAAAGCCGATCGGACCCAATCCTCGCCATAATTTGACGGGTTGGCGCATGTGGACGAGCCACGTCTGCAAATAGCCCTTGTACCAACGCGAGCGCTGTCTGATCCAGTTGATCGTGTCACTGTTGGCTTCTTCGAGCGTGGTGGAATTCAAGACCGCGGTGCGATATCCGCTCTCTGCAATCCGCACGCCGAGGTCCGCATCCTCCGTGACATTGAAAGGATCCCACGCCCCGATCTCGTCGAGGACGCTACGGCGTAGGTGATTCGAGGTGCCGCCGAGAGGAATCGGTGAATTGCTCCGCATCAATCCAGGAAGGATGAAGCTGAACCACAGCGCGTAATCGGCGGTGAACCACGCGGTCAACAGGTTCTGAGTTCCGTTGTGGAATGCAAGTTTGGCCTGAACACAAGCAGTGTTCTCGGGAAGTTTCGCGAAAGTTGCGACTACTCGACGTAATTGGAGTGGGTCGGGGGAATCCTCGGCGTCGTAGATCGTGACGATCTCGCCCGTCGAGAAATGCAGACCGTAGTTGCATGCTTTCGGTTTGGTTCGTGGATCGGCCGCGGGCACCTTCAGAATGCTGACGACCTCGTCCACACCGGCGGCAAGTGCAGCTTCGATAGTGACGGCGTCGTCTTCCTCCAGTAGGAGAAGGACTTGCATCTTGTCTGCCGGATACTCGATCGCTCGCATGGCTGCGATGAGGTCGCCGACGACTTCAGGCTCGTTGTATGCGGGGACCAGAATGGTATAGGTGGGAAGGTCGTCGTATGAAAGAGCAAGTGCCTCTTCGTCACTGATCGTCATGATCGAGGACGCATCGAGACCCCTCGTGAACAAGATCAGACGGTCGACCATCGCCCAGATGTATCCAATGGTGCAGATCAATGTCAGCGCGATGAGAGTCGGGACGAGGAAGAACACGAGGCTGACGACGACCAGCGCAAAGCCTGCCAACAACGTATTTCGCTGCCACGGATAGAAGGCCACGGAGGCGGATGAGATCGGATGGCGCTCGCGTAGACCGTTCACTGCATCGTGCAGGGCGGCCTCGCGGTACTCCGCTGTATCCGGGTCACCGCTGACCACGACACTGTTGGACTGGCTTCGGTTTGCGTTCACCACGTCTGAGCCTCCACGAGTAGTCGAGCGAGTGCTTCGAGCATGTCCAGGTCCTTGTACTCGGATTCGGTGTCTTCGGTCGAGGTTTCACCACGCAGTAGAACGGCGAGGGTATTGCTACCGTTGGACGCCATCGACGGCTTCGGTTCGGGGAAGTAGGCGTCGGGTTCGTGATTGTCGACGCTGATCAGGCTGACTCGTTGCGCTGCTCCGTCGCCCCGCGTCCAGACGAAATTGAGATTGCTCCATGTGAGAAGGAGAGCGTCGTCGACGATCGTGTACATCTCGGCGACGATCCCGTGCGGCAGCTCCAGCGTGACCGTCGGGCTGACTCTCGCGTTCTCCAGGTCGTAGGTGGTCTTGCTGGGATACACGGCGAGCGTGGAGGGTCGACGGACCTGGACGACGTCAATCTGTACCGTGCGAGGCCGCATCTGTGAGTCCCAAGCGGGATTCGGAGTGTCGGCCCGAATGGTCTGACGACTCAGTTCGGCGGTGCTGCCGAAGTAGCGACGGGGCCAGTCGTATTCGGATGCTCCAATCTGATGCCAGCCCAGCGGAACGACAAGTCGAGGATCCGCAGTAGCCGGGGGCGGACCGACGTTGACGGTCAAACTTGTCGATGGCAGCGGCGTGAAGAACATCAGCACTGCGGCGGCAAACACCGCGAGGATGGTCCAGTTGCTTGTGGCTGTCGAAGGCTTTCGGAGTGGTCGGTCGAACGGTTTGAGCGACTTACCCCGGCGTTCGTACAGATAGAAGGCACCGCCGACGACGATTGCGGTTCCGAGTGCCGGAAACAACTGCACGGCGAAAAGCGGAGCAGCGGGATACGTCTGAATCGTGAAGTAGAGAATCACCACACCGAGCACCGTCGCGGCGACGAAGGCGATCGCCCCTCGCCTCCACGTTCTACTGACGGCGATCGTGGTCGCGGCAGACGCGACAAGCACCATGAGGACGCTGTAGTCGAAACGAGTTCCGCCCATTTCGGTCGCGATGGCGCGGTAATGCAGCGGCGCCAAGATGATCGGGACCACCCAGATTGCCCAGTACCGATTGACCGGACGGAGGCCGAACATCAGAACCGCTGCGCTCCAGACGAATACCCAGGCTGCGATGACGTCGATATGCATCAGTTCGTAGGTCTCGGCGAAACGCGGTAGCAGGAGCGCTTGAAGTCCCAACGCGACGAAGAGACCGATGCAGCCGACTATCTTGTCGGTCTCACGATCGTGAATCGGAAGCTCCGGGCCGCGCCTCAAGTCTGTTCCGACGGCTGCAACCAGGCACAAGAGCGGTAGAGCGAAGACGTAGCCGATGGCAGTTCCGCTGGCCGTGCTCTGCCAAAGCTTGGTCCAGGTGGGCCAAAATGCAAAGATCGTGGCGAGCGCGATCATCAACCACCGCACTGCGAGTCGAGGAATGATCCCGGACTCGGAGCGGATCTCACGAATCTTCAACATTTCCAGTTCCATTCGCTTACTACCCGACATCTGCGTGCGATTCGAGGCTGCGCACCGCTGGGGACTGCCGACCATCGCCATCGGTCCGGCGCCATATGCAGACATTACTTGATCGAGACATATCGCCCTCGCCACGTCGAAGCGCCAGTCGCCGAGCAGTCCGGCCGGAACGTCTCACATGCTCACATCTCACATAGTGGGAATTTTGAAATCTTTTTTTCGGTACCCAGTGCGGGTCTGGGTTGGCCGGATGGCATGGCGGGATTTCGGGTCTGCCGAATTACTCCATATCGAAGGGCAATTCACTTGCGAATTGCAGAAAGTTCAATCAGGTCCGGCGGATTCGACCTACGGGGACATAGGTCCCCGGCGTGCAGGGACGGTTCTCGGTTGCGTGGATTCGGGTCCAGTTACCCATGCGAAAGAACTGTGGTCAGCAGTGAGAGGCAATGTCCGCTTTGTGAGCTATTGCAGTCGTCGGGACCTAAGCCCTCGACGTTTCCGCGGATTTACTCAATAGCTGAACTATAGCTACTAACTGGTAACTACAGCGTAAATGGCACCGTGACATTGCGGCGATTGAACGTGAACGATCGTCCAACATTCTTTGGGTGTGTGCTGGGAAGAAAAATTGCCGGTTAGAGTCTTGACCTGCAACATTATTCGAATTGAACTCCGGCCTTGGAGATGTTCTCATAGTACTCACGCGGCACGTGCAATGCCTCCGGATTATCGAGTTGCAATGTTGCCGATACCTAAGCGGAACATTTGCTCTTCTCCATCTCTAGCTGTGCCTGAAGCATTCGGGTGCAAACGGGAAATTCCGAAGAACGGTCGGGGCCTGGCGGCTCGCAAACGGGAAGGTTGGTCAGATGTCGGCATTGGACATGTCCATGGCGCCGTCGCTCGGGTATCGGCGTCCGCGCATCGTGCCGGACTCCCGTGCGGAGTTTTCCTCGCGTGCTGCGTGGCAGCATCGATACATACGTGCTCTGGCAGTGACGGATTCGCTGATTGTCGTAGCGGCGGTTTCGGCTGCGCAGTGGCTTCGATTCGGCGCCGCGCCGACCGCCGTCGACGCTCGTGAGCTCGGGCAGTTCAGCTACACCGGTTTGTCGATCGGCGTGGTGATCGCGTGGCTGGCGACGTTGCAGATATTCAGGACCAGATCTGCGAGTGTGATCGGAAGCGGTCCTGAGGAGTATCGGCGAATCCTGGTGTCCGCGATGAGATTGTTCGGCGTCATTGCGATAGTAAGCCTTCTGCTTCGTCTCGATATCGCCCGGCTCTACCTCGCATTCGCGTTCCCTGTCGGCCTTCTCGCGCTACTGGTGAGCCGTTGGCTCTGGCGTGGGGTGATCGTGCGAAGGCGTACTCGCGGTGAGTGCCTCACATCGGTACTGGTGGTGGGCAGCAAGGATGCCGGCGCTGAACTTGCACGAAACTTCGAGCGGGGTAGCGCAGACGGTTTCCGCGTGGTCGGAGTGTGTGTGCCGGGGTTCCTTCGGCGCGCGGACGAGTCCATCGCAGTCGACGGGCGTGACATACCGCTCCTCGGTGGTGAGACATCGGTGGTCGAAGCGCTGGAACTGGTCGGCGCAGACACCGTTGCCGTGACGGCAACCGAACATCTCGGCTCGGATGGAATCCGTGCGCTTGCCTGGGATCTGGAATCGCGGGACGTAGATCTGGTCGTTGCGCCAAGTATCGTCGACGTGTCGGGGCCGCGCCTGTCGATGCGGCCGGTGGCCGGTCAGCCTTTGATACGCGTCGAGCGCCCGAAATATCATGGTGCGCAACGCTTTGCGAAATCTTCGTTCGACGTAATTTTCGCGTCATTGTTACTGGCAGCAATTGCACCTGTTCTCCTGGCCGCGGCTCTGGCGGTCAAGCTCTCGAGCCCGGGCCCGGTGTTGTATCGAGCGGAGCGAATGGGACTGGACGGCAAACCATTCCCGATGCTCAAGTTCCGTTCGATGGTCCAGAACGCAGACTCACAGGTGGAGTCGTTGATGGCCCAGAACGACGGCGCCGGTGTGCTCTTCAAGATGCGCGACGACCCGCGCGTTACACCGGTCGGGCGCTTCTTGCGCCGTTACTCGATTGACGAGCTGCCACAGTTCGTCAATGTTCTTCGGCGCGAGATGAGCGTGGTCGGCCCCAGGCCTCCGCTTCGCCGCGAGGTCGAGGCCTACGACGGAACTGTCAGTCGCCGACTTCTTGTCAAGCCGGGGATCACAGGATTGTGGCAGGTCAGTGGACGATCGGACCTTTCTTGGGAAGAGACTGTACGACTGGACCTTTCGTACGTCGACAACTGGTCGCTGATGGGTGATGTATTGATCGTCGGCAAAACGTTGAAAGCGGTGTTGGCCAGCGACGGTGCGTACTGAGACGTGAATGCGGATTCGGGACCGACTTCAGTTCGTGATGTTCTCGGTGGAAAGGCATAGCTCCCCTTGATCTTTCGTACGTCGACAACTGGTCGATGACGAGCGAGAACACGATCGTCGCGAAGGTGCTCAAGGCGATGTTGGGAAGTGATGGAGCAAATTGACCAGGAGAAGTTTGTGTCGGAACCGCCAAAGTTGAAGTCGTTGCTTGTTGTGGCGCCCTGGTTGGAAGGTGGGGGTGCACAGAAGTCATTGTGCGGGTTATTGCGCGGGCTTACCGACACACATACGACCGTGGTCACTTTGTTTGCAGGATGCCGAGACTTCAACGAGGTTGCGGACCTCGCAGACGAGTTCGTCATGCTCGACTATCCAAGGAGTCCTGGCGGACTGGTCGGAGCCAGTCGAGCCATAGCAACACATCTACAGCATTCGGATGTGGTCTATTCACTGATGAGGGGTAGCCATGTCGCACTCGGCGTTTCGAGTTTGCTCAAACGTCTTCCGGGTGAGCTGATTGCGACCTTCCATCAGTTGCCGAGTGCGGATGAAACTGGCGTTTTCTCCCTGGTCGAGAACATGCTCGTTCGCAAAGCACTTCGGCACGCAAAGCTGATCACCGCGCCTTCGGAATCAGCCGTGAGTCAGATTCGTCAGCGACGCTACGGACCGCACGCTCGGCTTGTTTACGAGCCGAACTTGATCCGAGTTGACTCGAGAGAAACCATTCGTCGTGAATCTTCGGGGGCACCGCTACGGCTCCTGGCCTGTGGCCGTCTATCCAAGCAGAAGGGCTTCGATCGTATTCCCGAACTGCTGTCAGATATCGAGATTCCGTGTGAAATAAAGATCTTGGGATCAGGACCGGAAGAAGAAGACCTGAAACGGCGGTTCGGCAGTACGAAGTCTTCTTCGCATACGGTGGAACTAGTAGGACGCGTCGATGACGTTGTGCCCTATCTGGATTGGTCAGACGCGGCATTTATGCCCAGCCGAAACGAACTCAACCCTGTGTTCGTATGGGAGGCGTGGGCGCGCGGCCGGCCGGTTGTTGCTGCCGATCTACCTGCATTCGAGGATCTGCGAACCTCCGGGCCGGTGCTCACATTTACCGGCGCGGCCAGCCTTCGGTCCGCCCTCGGCGTCGTATCGAGTGACGAGTACCGAGATTTCGCCTATTCAATGGGTTTGCAGGCGTCCCGAACCATGACGACCAGGAGTGAGATCGTTGCCCGAATACAGTCGTGACCACCCGCGCATCCTGGTCATTCACGCATACAGTGCTCAAAACTCCGGCGACCGGTTGCTGGTGGAGGAAACACTCGAATTGCTGAGATCGGTGTGGCCGGATTCTGTCGTCGACGTGATTGCCACTGATGCCGAATCGTTCCGTCACCATCCGATGGCGGATCATGTCAAGTTTCATCAGTGGACGTCGGCATGGATTCCGAACCCGAAAAAGAAGGCATCCGTACGTGTTTCCATGCTGGCCAGTACCGTCACCGGCGGGCCGGCACCTGTCAGGATACTGTTCGAGCAAGCGGATTTGATAGTCGCTGTCGGGGGCGGATACCTTCGGGGTTCGTCCGTTTCCGAGGCCCTGAAAACTGCGGGGGCGCATTTCGGTCAACTCGATCTTGCCGCACGAAGTCGTGCGCGTAAGATCTATCTGCCGCAGAGTATCGGTCCGTTCCCGAACATTCTCCGTCGGCGTATCGCGAGTTCACTGAAGGCGATGGATCAGGTGCTCGTTCGTGACGATCGATCACGGGAATTGTTCGCCGACCTGACCAATGTCGAACGAATCTCGGATCTGGCGGTTCTCAAGATGGCGGAGGTCCGTACACCTCGTACTATCGAGATCACGCATGGCCCGGTAGTCGTGGCACGTGAGCTGTCCCGCCCTGGATCCTACGAGAACACTCTGTCCGACTTGGCTCGGTCAGATCATGTTGTATGGGCGATTCAGTCCACCGGTGGCGGAAACAATGACACTCCACTCACCGTCAAATACTCCTCGGGAACCCCAAAGCCATTGCAGCACTATCTGGAGAGCGCGGAGAATCGCGTCGTTGTCAGTACACGCCTGCATGGATCGTTGTCTGCATTGCTCGCCGGAAAGCCGAGTGTGCACCTGGGCTACGAACGAAAATCATGGGGAGCATTTCATGATCTGGGGTTGGAACAGTACGTTCTCGATGCCCGACGGACTTCGGCAACTCGCGTTCTCGACGCGGTGGAATCGATACGAGACGATCCAGCCACTTACTGGCGCCTGATCGATTCACGCATCGAGGCCGTCGCGTCCCAGAGGGAACGCCTACTCGGCTCCCTGGCTGTGCCATGCCACCTGCCGACGGCTGGCCAATGACATGAACCTCTCGTTCCTGTTGTTTGCCAGTGTTTTTCTCTTGCTGATCGCACGTGTACGTGGGGTGACGGTGTTGCCAACCCGCCGTCAAACCTCAACAGGTACCAGAAGCGGGCTGATCGGGATCTGGTTTTGGGTATCGGTGATATGGCCGGTCCTTTTCAAGGCGGTGTTAGGTAGCGTCCTTGCCCTATACCTTCCAGTTTCTGGCTCCGCGGTCTTCGTGATCTCCTACGTGCCTTCGATTGTCATCGGAATCGCGATTTTCATCGCCTCTCTCGGGTCCCGAGATTCATTCCCCTATATCCCCGCGATACTGGTCATGGCGGTGGCGATCATGCCGATCCTCATCTTCGGGGTCGTGGACATCGGTGTCGTCGGAGCGATATTCATGATTGTGCCTACGCTCCTGTGGTGCCGCGCGCTCTCGGTTGACGTACTGAACTGGCCCCGTCTTTGTTACCAGGGTCTGCTTGCGCTTTGTCTGAGCATGGCTGTGGTTTTCGTCGTCTGGCCTGAGGCTGTGGTCGAGACCTGTCGGTTGGACAAGTGCACTGTGGCGGGCCAAGTGCTCACGTCATCGATCACAGGCAATGGCAACTTCCTGGGGCTGTGTGTCGCACTGCTGAGCGTCGTTGCCGTGTATCGGCAACACTGGATCACAGTTGCGGCGGTTGGACTGGCGAGCCTCATCGTGATCGAAATTTCTGGCAGTCGAACAGCGATGATCGGTCTGGTTCTCGGCTACCTCGTAGTCCTCGGTATCGGAAACCGCATGTCGCGGGTTGTGGCTCTGGCAGCTGCGATGGTTGCGTTGGTGATTTCTTTTGTGCCAGTGTTCCGAGTTTACGGGCTCCGCGATTACACCTATCGCGGTGCTTTGTGGATGAGGGCGAAGGAGCTGATTTCGGAGAGTCCGAATGTTGGTCACGGCGCGAACTATTGGACGGAGCATAACGCGTATCGCTTCTCCTCCAACTATGCCGCGCACAACATTTGGTTAGAACTCGGCGTTGCCGTCGGGTTTCTCGGAATTGCCGTGCTTGTCGTCGCTGCGGCCTGGGCGTTGCTGACCACTGACGTGGAAAATCGATACTTGGCATGGGCGCTGATCGTAACTACGGTCGCTGTGGGATTTCTGGAGGCGCCCATCCAACCGTATCGAACCGGTCTGCTTCCCTTCCTGTGCCCTCTCATTCTTCTCTTGTGCTCCTCGGGTATGCGGAAAAGATCAGTTGATACTTCGGAGACGGAAGACCTTGCGATGGAAGATATTCGAAGCTCACATGTTGATGCCGGCCTGACGAGGGATGGTGCGCGATGAAAGTTCTGCATGTCACGGAAGCGCTCGGAGGAGGTGTAAGCACCGCGATCTTGAACTATCAGGCGTTGACGCCAGAAATGCATCACTGCGTGATTGCTCGCGAACGGGCCGGGCAGAGCACATACAATTTCCCCTCCGAACTCAGCGTGACATTGGTACCTGGAAGTTTGGCCGCACTTTTGCTGTCCGCGATTCGTATGGTGCGCCGGGGAGATTTCGATGTTCTCCACCTGCATTCCAGTCTTGCCGGTCTCGCCCGGATCATCCCGGGGCACCGAGCTGGAATCGTATACACCCCACACTGTTACGCATTCGAGCGCACCGACGTCAGTCCCCTGGCGCGGGTACTCTACAAGTCCGTTGAGCGTGGGCTACTCTCGATTCGGCGTCAGTGCGTTGTTGCCGTGAGTGGACGAGAAGCCGAGTTGACTACGGAGTTGTCGAACTCCTCCACCTCCATCGTGGTCGGCAATGTATCCCCGACCGATCACGGCGCATATTTGCGCGCAAGCAGCCCTCGGACAGCGGAAGCATCGGCTGAAAGAAGCCGAGTAGTGATGGTGGGAAGGATATTTCCCCAAAAGGATCCCCAACTGTTCGCCGATATTGCAGCAAGGTTGTCGAGCAGGTTCGAGTTCGTGTGGGTAGGAGACGGCGAAGCCGGGTTGAAAGAAAGTCTCGTGGAATCCGGGGTTCGGGTGACGGGCTGGATTCCAGCTGAACAGGTGCTGGATGAAGTGCGCGCCAGTTCGCTGTATCTCCATACCGCGGCCTGGGAGGGCGCTCCGATTTCCGCTGCGGAAGCCGCCGCGGTCGGTGTCTCGGTGATCAGTCGTGACATCAAAAGTATGGTCTCGCTTGGCTATCCAGTCGCTGGCAATACTGCGGAGTCTCTGTCAATGGCCGTCACACATTACTTCGACTGCCTGGACTACCGAACGACTGTTCAAGCCAAGACACAATATTTCAACCGAACAGTGGACGTCATGAGTTCGCGTACAGCACTCATCGACGCCTATGCATTCGCGATAGGGGCTTCTCGATGACTTCATCGGTCACCGTCATTACCATCACCAGGAATGATCTTTCGGGGCTGGTCCGCACGATCGAGAGCGTCCGGGCTCAGAGTGCACAGGGAGTCGAACACATCGTGATCGATGGTGGTTCGACGGATGGAACTGTCGAATACCTTGATTCGTTGGGTGATTCGTTAGTGTGGAACACAGGCCTCGACAGCGGTCGCTATGACGCAATGAACATCGGTGCGGAACTGGCGAGTGGCGAGTTGCTGTGGTTCATGCACTCGTCCGACGTGTTCCATTCATGTGACGTTCTGGAGAGAGTCTCTCGAGATCATCAAGGAGGGGGCGTCTCTTGGCGGTGGGGTTACGGGCTGAGCAACATCCACGACTCCGGAAGTTCCATCGGAATCGGTGGCCGTATCCCGTTCAGTCTGTCCCGATTCGCGCTAGGTGGAAACATCATTCCCCATCAAGCATGTGTGATCGAGAAGTCGCTGCATGTTGAGATCGGCGGTTACGATACCGAATTCGGACTCAGTGCCGACCAACTGTATCTGTTGAAGATGGCGGTCCGATCGCAACCGCGCGTGTGGACCGAGTTCTTCTGTGACTTTGATTCGGCCGGCGCTGGTTCGGTGCGGGGCATGATGGATCATTACCGGGACATGCGGCGATCACGCGCCCTGACCGGAATTACAGTCTTCAGGGCGCAGTGGCTCGATTATGCGGTGTCCTTGGGGGTTGCGCTTCTCGCAAAAACCGACCGTGTTCAAAGACGAGTTCTAGCAGGGGTGACTCCTCGTGTCCGATGACTATTTGGAACCCACAACGCAATCAAGTGCGGAATTCGCAGTTGTCATACCAGCTTTCAACGCGGAAGCCACACTTTTGGCGTCAATCGAGAGCGCGCACAATGCGGGCGCTTCGGAAGTCATCGTGGTGGACGACGGATCCACAGACAGTACCGCCGCGTTATGTCGCGCCCACGATATACGTGTCCTGACGCAGCCAAATGCGGGTGCATACCTCGCGAGACGACGGGGGGCCACGCTCGTCACGGCACCGTACATCGTGTTCCTGGACGCGGATGATCTTCTGGTCGCACCCGGCATTCACGAGTCCTTGCGTATTCTCTCTGCACAGGCGGACTGCGCAGTCGTCGCTGGACGTGTGATGGCGAGTCTCCCACGTGGGCGTAGTCGGTTGAACAATCAGTCGTACTCCGAGATCAATACTCGAACCCTGTTGACACAAGGGTATGGTCCGTTTCCACCGGGAGCGGCGCTGGTTCGGCGTGCCGATTACGAAGCAGCGATTGCGCTGGACGTACCGGAGATCGTCGAGCGTTACGCCGACGACTACGAAATGTTCATTCGTCTATCCGTCGTCGGCCGAGTCGTTCAACACAACACCGTTTCCCTCGTGTATTCGATGTACGCAGGCAAATCCATTGGTTCTCCTGAGAAATCGCTGTTGTGCAAGGAATCGATCAGGGGGCACTACGCGCGACATCTGGGGATCCCAGTTCGGCTGATGAGCGCATCGGCGGTTGCCGCAGCTGCGAACGCACGCATGGGACGAGCGTCGTTCGCGCAAGGTTTGTACTGGCGGGGTTGCGTGAAGGTAGCAGTTGCCGCGTGCTACAAGGTACTCGCTCGGATCGGCGACAGCGGTCTGAAGCAGTCCACAATCGTGTCTGGCGCTGGAACCTCGGAGACACGAGGGTGAACACAGTGGTCAGCTCATACGTGAGGTCGGCGAAGTCGATCGACCTGGGCGGGACCGGGTTCTTTCGACTGGTAGGTCTGCTGGCCGGCGCTTGCGCGAACTTCGCCGTAATAGCAATTCTGTCTCGGGACTACGGCGTCGAGTACTACGCCTTCTATGCGCTGATGGCGTCCATGTTGAATCTACTTCCCTTCGCGGACTTCGGTATCGGCGCGACCATGGTGAACGCGACAGCAGATTACCGAAGTGGTGCACTCGATCGGATGTCGTTCCAATCCCATTTTCGGCGGGCGAGTCTGGTCACCGTTCTGGTATCCCTCGCTGTCGCAAGCCTCGCGTTCCTGTTCTATCAGATGGGGCTGTGGGTGCCAGTTCTAGGCGCAGTCGGTGAGATGGATCATGCGTCGGCGCTGGCCACAGTAGTGATTGTATCTGCGGCAGTTGGTATTCCATTGGGTTTGGGGTCACGCATCCTGCAGGGTTGCGGAAAGATGCGCGTTGTCGTTACCGCAGCGTTGATCGGTCCGATCATTCAACTGATCGTGATAGGGGTTTGTTGGACTACTCAGGCGCCGGCCTACCTGTTTGTTCTGGCACCGTGCGCAGGCTACCTCGCCGTCGGATTTCTTACCCTTGCTCTCGCGCTTCGATCGATTTCCGGCGATGAGGGTTCGTTGATCGGCTGGCGTCTTACAAGCCCGGTGCGAGTTCGCATAGCTGAAACGGCGGTTCCGTTTTTTCTCATATCGATCGGCATGGTTGTCGGGTTCCAGAGCCATAGGTTGCTGATCTCCACTTTTGGAACGGTCGAAGACGTCGCACAATATTCGGTGGTGGCGCAATTCGCTGGACCCCTGCTGGCTATCTTGGGAGTGATGGGCCAGAACTTGTGGTCAAGATATCGCGAGCGATACCGAATCGGGACACTTCGGGTGCGTGAATTCGCCCAGCATATAGTACTTCTCGGCACTGTGGGCGCCGTATTTGCGCTTGCTCTGGTCGTCATCAGCTATCCGGGAATTCGGTTTGTCTCGGGTGGAAGTCTTGTCGTCCCGCTGGCAACCGTTTTGGCCGGAAGTGTTTACATCCTTGTTGTTTCGGTGCATCAGCCGGCGGCGATGTTCCTCATGGACCCGCGAGGACTATGGTTGCAAGTCCTCTGTGTCTGGCTGAGCGGCCTCGTCGGAATGGTATTGGCAATATCCCTGATTCCTGAACTCGGAGCCGCCGCACTCTACTTGGGACTATCCGCAGGAATGGTTGTACTCCAGGTTATTCCGTGTATCTATATTTCGGTTCGGCGAATTTCAAGCATGGAGAAGGCGGTGGAGGCAGGCGTGACCGTGTGAATAGCTGCCCGAAAATCGTGAAGTCGCACATACATGAAGGAGAGAAATGAAGAAGGCACTGATCACAGGCATCACCGGTCAAGACGGCTCCTATCTCGCGGAGTTGTTGCTGGGCAAGGGATACGAGGTCCACGGACTTATTCGTAGATCGTCCACGTTCAATACAGCTCGAATCGATCACATGTATGTGGATCCCCACACGCCGGATGCAAAACTGTTCCTTCATTACGGAGATCTCAGCGACGGGGCGCGTTTGGTCACTCTTCTCGCACAGATACGCCCGGACGAGGTCTACAACCTCGCAGCGCAGTCCCATGTACGGGTAAGTTTCGACGAGCCCGAACATACCGGTGACACGACGGGAATCGGGTCGATCAGGCTGCTCGAAGCAGTCCGGATGGCTGGTCTCGAATGCAGGTTCTACCAGGCGTCCAGCTCCGAGATGTTCGGTGCGACACCGCCTCCGCAGGACGAGCAGACTCCCTTCTATCCGCGATCGCCGTACGGTGCGGCGAAGGTGTACTCGTACTGGATCACCAAGAACTACCGCGAGGCGTACGGGATCTTTGCCGTGAACGGAATTCTGTTCAACCACGAATCTCCGCGGCGAGGCGAAACATTCGTAACTCGCAAGATCACGCGAGCGGTGGCGCGGATCAAGGCCGGCCTGGAAAACGATTTGTACATGGGTAATCTCGATGCAATCCGCGACTGGGGCTACGCGCCGGAGTACGTGGAGGGAATGTGGAGGATGCTTCAGGCCGACGAGCCGGACGATTACGTGCTCGCGACAGGCGGTAACTACTCGGTCAAGGATTTCCTGACGGTGGCCTTCGAGCACGCGGGTCTGAACTGGGAAGATCATGTGCGCTTCGACGAGCGCTATCTGCGGCCGACGGAAGTAGACGCGTTGATCGGAGATGCAGGTAAGGCGGAGCAGAAGCTCGGCTGGAAGGCGACTGTACATACCCCCGAGCTGGCTCGAATCATGGTCGATGCGGACGTAGAGGCTCTGAAGTGTGAGGGCAAGCCCTGGATCGACCGCCCGAACCTGGTGGATTGGGAGCATGCCCGATGACGGGGGAGTACGCGCAGAAGTCCCTCGATCGGAACGATGCGGTGTACGTCGCGGGCCATCGTGGACTCGTGGGTTCAGCGATCTGGCGTCGTTTGGAGGCCGACGGTTTCAATCGCCTTGTCGGTCGCACGTCCGCCGAACTCGATCTTCGCGACCGCGGTGCCGTGTTCGAGTTCTTCGCCGCCGAGAGGCCGAAGAACGTGGTCCTCGCGGCAGCCAAGGTGGGCGGGATACTGGCGAACAGCACACTGCCGGTGGACTTCATCTCCGACAACCTTCGCATCCAGGTGAACGTGATGGACGCGGCGGCCGAGTTCGACGTAGATCGCCTGCTGTTCCTCGGATCATCCTGCATCTACCCGAAATTCGCTCCTCAACCGATTCGCGAAGAATATTTGCTGACCGGTCATTTGGAACCGACGAACGATGCATATGCCATCGCCAAGATCGCGGGAATCCTGCAGGTACAGGCTGTTCGAAAGCAGTTCGGGCGTCCGTGGATCTCCGCGATGCCGACCAATCTCTACGGCCCGGGTGACAACTTCTCTGCCAAGGGCTCTCATGTGCTGCCAGCCCTCATCAGACGCTTCGACGACGCGCGCCGTGATGGAGCTGCTTCAGTCGTGAACTGGGGCAGCGGGACGCCGAGGCGCGAGTTTCTCCACGTCGACGACATGGCGGATGCCTGCCTTCATTTGCTCGACCACTATGACGGAGCAGAACACGTCAATGTTGGTACAGGCGAGGACCAGAGCATCGCGGAGATCTCTGCGATCGTGGCGGACGAGATCGGGTTCGACGGCGAGATCGAATGGGATCATTCGAAACCTGACGGGACGCCGCGGAAGTTGCTTGACATCGGGAAGCTTCGAGATTTGGGGTGGCAGCCCAAGATTGATCTTCGTGCGGGGATCGCATCGACCGTGGAGTGGTATCGACAGAACGTCGATTCGATCAGGACATGAAGTACTACAGCATTATTCGACGTAAACTCGACTTCGACAGGCAGACATCGTTATGACTTCTCGTATTGCGGTATTCGGCACAGGCTACCTCGGGGCGACACACGCAGCTTGCATGGCCGAGTTGGGTCACGAGGTTCTCGGGGTGGATGTTGATCCGAACAAGCTCGCTATGCTCGAAGCTGGGGAGGTTCCTTTCTACGAACCGGGACTCGAGGAAGTACTGCGCCGCAACATAGCCGCGGGACGTCTTCGATTCACGGCTTCCTACGAGGAGGCCGCAGAGTTCGCCGACATCCACTTCCTCGGCGTCGGTACGCCGCAGAAGAAGGGGGAGTTCGCGGCCGACATGCGTTTTGTCGATTCGGTGATCGAGACACTCGCACCCCTCTTGACCAGGCCGACCGTAATCTTCGGGAAATCAACTGTGCCAGTCGGTACAGCAGAGCGATTGGGTGCGCGGGCACGGGAACTGGCGCCTGCCGGACAAGACGTGGAGGTGGCGTGGAACCCGGAATTTCTCCGGGAAGGCTACGCGGTGAAAGACACGCTTCACCCGGACCGGCTTGTGCTCGGGGTCGACCGCAATCGACCCGGACGTGCGGAATCGATTGCGCGTGAAGTGTACGAGCAACTCTTGAACGAAGGTATTCCCTTTGTTGTGACCGACCTTGCGACTTCGGAGTTGGTCAAAGCATCAGCCAATGCATTTCTGGCAACGAAGATCTCGTTCATCAATGCGATCTCGGAGGTGTGCGAGGCTTCAGGTGCGGATGTGACCGTTCTTGCCGATGCCATCGGCCATGACGAGAGAATTGGTAGGCGATTCCTCAACGCCGGAATCGGTTTCGGTGGGGGCTGCTTACCGAAGGACATCCGTGCTTTCATGGCACGTGCTGGTGAGCTGGGAGCAGATCAAGCACTCACATTCCTACGCGAAGTCGACAATATCAACATGCGTCGTCGTACTCGGATGGTCGAACTGGCTCGAGAAGCGTGTGGTTCTCTACTCGGAGCCAATGTGGCGGTTCTCGGTGCAGCCTTCAAGCCTGACTCCGACGACGTGCGCGACTCACCTGCGCTGAACGTTGCCGGGCAGATTCAGCTGCAAGGCGCTGCCGTCAATGTCTATGACCCGAAGGCGATGGGAAACTCGAAGGCGTTGTTCCCCACCCTCACTTACACTTCGAGCGCACTTGAAGCGTGTGCAGGCGCTGATGTCGTCTTGGTTCTGACCGAGTGGGCCGAGTTTCGAAAGTTGTTGCCGTCGGACCTCGAACCTGTCGTCCGCAAGAAGGTCATCATCGACGGACGTAACTGTCTGGAACCGACCACCTGGCGCGACGCAGGGTGGACCTACCGAGGTCTCGGAAGGCCGTAAACCGGTGAAACCTTCACGGAGGGTGGGTGTTGTAGGCATCGAGGGGAAGTGGCCGTGTGCCCGGGACCAAAGTCCGTCAGCGAGCGAGCTGTGGCCGGGGGAGATGCTGGGATAGCCGCTCGTGCATCACAGGGTGAGGGGCATGTTGCCTTGTTCGGTTGGTATGCATCAACTTCCGGCGGCAAGTTGCGTAGTTGGTCGTCGACGGACGTTGGTCCTACGGCCCGCTGTGGTATGTGACCCTTTCATGGTCGGCACAGTCGACTGACGATGTCTAGGAAGTTTCGAGGCTCCGTTGCGGTGGTGAAAAGACCAATGACGCAGTAGAGTTCAGCCTGGCTGCACGTTGTGTCTGCTCTGCGCGATGTGTGAGTGGGCCCGATGTCAGTGTCGCGGGTTTGTCAGTGTCGCGTGTTCGCCACTTCCCGATCATGCATCGGCCAGGAAGTGAGATGTGTGAGATGCCGTGAAGGCCTCTCCCCCCTGGCTGTTTCGGCAAATACCTCGCGCTGTGACGCAGGGACACGCGATAGAAGATTGGCTGCCTCGTTCAGCCTGCATTGAGTGCAGCGGCTCGACAGCGGCTGTCGATTACTACTCGAAGACGTGATACGTGTTCGAGCCGAAGGAGATTCGACGATGGATGTACGGGACTACCTGAAGATTTTGCAGGCACGGTGGAAGATAGTCGCTGTCGTCACTGTGGTCGTGATCTTGGGCGCATTGGGCGCCTCGTTGATTGCCACGCCGATCTACCAGGCTTCCACGCGCCTGTTCGTGTCGACTTCTACCGGAACAACCGTGAACGAGGCTTACCAAGGTAACCAGCTCTCACAGCAGTTGGTCACTTCCTACGCCAAGCTCCTTACCGGCGAGACACTGGCACAGAGAACGATCGATTCAGTCGGGCCCGATCGACTCGGCGGGCTTTCCGCTGCGGAGATTTCGTCCAAGGTGACCGCCACATCGGCGCCGGATACAGTACTGCTCGATTTGAGCGTGCAAGATGCGTCGCCTGAACTGGCACGTGAAATCGCAAATGCGCTCTCGGACGAGTTTGTCGTGATGGTCAAAGATCTGGGTACGCCCGCAAATGGTGGCACAGCACCTGCGCGCGTCGTTGTCGAACAGCGAGCACAAACTCCCGCGGAACCGGTGTCGCCGAAGACTTCGCGGAACGTGGCGCTCGGTGCCGCGATCGGGCTTCTGCTGGGGATCGGGTTGGCTGTGGTGCGTGATCGCCTGGACAACACCGTCAAAGAGCGCAAGGTGGTCGAAGACATCGCCGGCGCGGCGATGGTGGGAACAATTCCGTTCGACAAGGAACGCGAAGTTCATCAAGCGATCAACTTCCACGAGGGCAACTCCGCAAGTGCCGAGGCGTACCGCGAGCTGCGAACCAATCTGCAGTTCCTGGCCGTGGATCGCCCACCGAGTGTCATCGTCGTTACGAGTTCTCTTCCCTCCGAGGGAAAGACCACGACTGCGGTGAACATCGCACTCGTGTTGGCCGAGGCAGGCAAGAAGGTGTGTCTCGTCGAAGGTGACCTCCGTAAGCCTCGCGTTTCGAAGTATCTGGGACTTATCGGAAGCGTTGGTCTGAGCTCGGTCCTGGCCGGGCAAGCAGATCTCGACGACGTACTTCAAGTCACGAGCAATGCTGACCTGACGGTTCTTGCCTCAGGTCCGATTCCCCCGAACCCGAGCGAACTTCTGGGCACTGACACTGCCCATGCGGTCTTTACCGATCTCCGCAGAAGGTTCGACTACGTCATCATCGACGCCTCGCCGTTGCTTCCGGTTACGGATGCTGCAGTTCTTTCAGCGCTGGCGGACGGTGCGCTAGTGATTGCTCGTCACGGCACGACGAAGAGGGAACAGCTGAGCAGGGCGGTCGGCAATCTCCACAGTGTGGGCGCGACGATTCTCGGTACTGTCATCACGATGACCCCGCTGAACGGTCGTGGTGTCTACGAGTACAAGTACTACTACGATTCCGATCCGGTTGTCGCTGACGTGGCCGTGGAAGGGTCCGTGGACAGCAATCCAGTCGGCGAACGAAAGGTCACGTCGACAGTCATCTGACCTGGTCGTACTTTAAAATCCCGACGCCTCATAGGGCCCTCGAGCAATGCTCGGGGGCCCTTCTCTGTGTGGTGAATCGGACGCAATCTCTAGTCGGGTCGTCTGAGTCTGCGACGCGCACTGCCGGAATGCAGGTTCATCGGCCGTCGCAGTAATCGGGTAGGCACGGGCATGCGGGATGTGACGCTGCGGTCTCAGCTGTCCCTGCTTGACCGGTGCCTCTATGACTGTCGATCTGGTTGCGACCGACGAGGCCTTGTGGGCGTCTTGGTTGGAATCGCGTAGCGAGTGTGGCGGACCGCAGGCGGACCAGCCCGATTCGGCCTCGAGAGTTTCGCAACGCCTAGATGTCGATCTGGCATCCCTCGATGGATTTGGACAGTGGGTGCGGGGGTTGTCGGCCAGCTGCGACTCAGCATGAACGAGTTCTTGGCCGACGTCGGTGGTCATATCGGCCACGGGGTCCGTCGGTCGGAGCGCCAGAAAGGGATAGCGGCGACTGCTCTGGGTGAGGTGCTCGCGTATGTCGGCGACCCGGTGGGGCTCAGTCGCGTCCTGGTTACCTGCGACGAAAGGAACCCCGTTTCGCGTAAGGCAATCGAAGCGTGCGGGGGTTTACTCGAGAGCGTGCGCCCAGCTGATCAGTTGTCCCGCAATGTCGGTTGTTCGAGAGACACGCTCCGCTACTGGGTGCGAACGAGCGTGTCGAGCGTCCGTTGACCCTACACGGCCACACACGCTTGCCATGGCCATGGCCATGGCCATAGCCATCGGTAGCAGTCGCCCGCTTTGCAGCCGAACGGCTGCGCAACTCGCATGTCCCTAATTAGGCTGTGCTGCAACTATTTCAGGACCTCACAGGCGATCGCTGGCGGTCCACACTCCTCCTTTTGCATGTCTGAATTCTCGGTGTCGCCCGATCGTAGGTTCGCGCAATGCCGGCCAGGAGTAGGTAAGACGCCCAGGGGCGAAGTGTCGACAATCGTCCAGGGCTGAGTCGACGCTGAGCGCATCAAAGTATGGATTGCAGAGTGTTTACCAACCGCGTGCTGGTTTTCGTCCAAACGCGGAGCCCAAATGGGCTAGGCGATGAAAACTATAGGTACGCAATGGTAATGGTGAGCAATGTTCACTCCTTCTTGTCGGAGGGTGAATAACTGACGTCAATGCTGGCGTCGGGAAGAACTTCGGAAAGCGCTATTGCCACGCTGTCCGGAATGTGGCAAACTCCTCACTGGTACTGACCAGCTAGCCGAAGGGTTGCCAAGATGTGAGTCCTGGCAATATCGAGGCCGGCGACGTCAGCGGGCGAGGAGAAATCGCCGATCGTCCTGTGTTTGGGTTGTTAGTGGACTCTGCTTCAATCACGGGGTGTGAGCTGCGGCAATGCCGCAATAATCGACAGTTGGGCCGAGGCCTGACAATAGTCGCCGGGTTAACTGCAAGGCGCACGTAATGCGACCATACGCACTGAACGCAGCAATGCGGAGCAGTTGCTTCGCTGTCGAAGTTTCGGGAATCGGCAAGGCGGTCCGATGGACCTCGGCCGGTGAACATCTTCGGGCCGAATTCTGTGCATGGGGAAAGGTTTCTGAACACATGACGGTTCTCGAGATGGCCGCGCCCACGAAAGAGCGGCCACAACAACACCGACGAGTAACGCCGGAGAGGGCCGGTGGAGTTTCCGCACGCAGGAAATGGCAATCTGCGTATCTTCGTCGTCTGGCGATCACCGACACGATCATCGTTGCGGCAGTTGTGTTTCTGGCTCAATGGTGGCGATTCGGTAGCGACGCGGATGTCGTCGACGGTGAAGCATTCGGCCATTTCAGCTACACCGCACTGTCTTTCGCCCTGATTGTCGGCTGGTTTGCCGTACTGAGGGTATTTCGGACCAGATCTCCTCGCGTGATCGGAAGCGGCCCTGAAGAGTACCGATTGATCGCTGTCGGAACGCTCCGCCTGTTCGGACTGATTGCGATCGCCAGCCTTCTCCTTCACCTGGAGATCGCGCGCCTGTACCTTGCCGTGGCGTTTCCGATGGGATTGACCGCCTTGATCGCGAGTCGTTGGATCTGGCGACGGGTGATTGCTCGTGAGCGAGCCCGAGGTGAATTTCGAACTGCCGTACTTGTGGTCGGTGTGCGAGGGGCGGTTGTCGATCTTGCACGCAACCTCGAGCGCGACGATGCCCATGGATACCGAGTTGTCGGAGTCTGCGTACCCGGCTACGGAGGAGACGTGGGCGAAGTTGTCACAGTGAACGGTCGGGACATTCCGGTGCTCGGAGACGAGCACAGTGTCACCGACGCACTCGAACAGGTCGGTGCCGACACGGTGGCGGTGACGGCGTCGGAGCGACTCGGACCGGAAGGGCTGCGCAAGCTGGCCTGGGATCTCGAGCGCGATCATGTGGACCTTGTTGTCGCACCGGGGATTCTGGATGTGTCCGGGCCGAGGCTCTCGATGCGCCCGGTCGCAGGATTTCCGCTGATTCATGTCGAGCGTCCGCGCTATCACGGCGCACAGAAGTTCTCGAAGACGACCTTCGACGTTGCTTTCGCGGCGCTCGTGCTGGCCGTGATCAGTCCGGTGCTTCTGGCGGCTGCGATCGCCGTCAAGCTCACGAGCAAGGGGCCGGTTCTGTACAAGTCCGAGCGGATGGGGTTGGACGGTCAGCCGTTCCCCATGCTCAAGTTCCGCTCGATGGTCCAGAATGCGGATTCACAGGTCACGGCGCTGATGAAGGAGAACGAAGGCGCCGGAGTGCTTTTCAAGATGCGAGACGATCCGCGTGTGACGACGGTCGGTCGATTCATGCGCCGATACTCGATCGACGAGTTGCCCCAGTTCGTCAATGTCCTCCGGCGTGAGATGAGCGTTGTAGGCCCGCGGCCACCGCTTCGGCGCGAGGTCGAGATGTACGACGGTGCGGTCAGTCGTCGGCTACTGGTCAAGCCCGGTGTCACCGGCCTGTGGCAGGTCAGCGGACGTTCTGATCTTTCGTGGGAAGACACTGTCCGCCTGGATCTTTCCTACGTCGACAACTGGTCGATGATGGGTGACGTCATGATCGTCGCGAAGACGCTCAAGGCGGTGGTGGGAAGTGATGGCGCCTACTGACAAGAAGGCGGTACCGGCGCCTTGCGAAAATGAGGCACCGAACAATCCGCTGATCTTGCGAACGGCATTGGTGATCGCGGTCATCGGCGCGAGCGGAGCCTTTCAGGCGTACACGCAGAGGACAGCGCTCGGATCGTTGCTCGTACACGGTTCGGCCGTTCTTTCGGCGACACTTGCGTTGGTCTACTTCCTCGACCGGCGATACTCACGCAATACGACGTGGCCTGCCTTCACACTTATGATCTCGGCCGGCGTCCCGGCAACCAGCTGGTACTGGTCGACACTGCCCCGGAACTCCGCCGTCGCCGGCATCGTCGTCGTGTGCCTGGCGATCACGGGAATCATCGTCGCCCGTGAGTTGACCTTCGCGGTGCGAGTGCGGACTGTTGCCCTCACCTTGCTGGTACTTCTCATGCTGTCGCTGATGGTCGTGTTCCTCGATCCTTCGACTGGCATCGACGTGGACACCCGCGCCGTTGCTTATCGCGGAATCTTCACGCACAAGAACACTTTGGGACGAATGGCTGCCATCGAAGTTGTACTTGTCGGTGTCATGCTCATGCTTCCCGACGTCAAGCGTATTCCGTGGGTGGCGGCGATGGCTGTCGCCGGCATCGTGTTGTTCGGGGCCCGGAGCCAGACCGGTCTCGTCGCTGCGGGGATTGCGCTGGCGACAATGCTTGCTCTGAGGTGCTTTCGACGGACACCGAACGCTCACCTCGCCTCGACTGTGATCATCGGCCTGTACCTCGGGGTGTCCGGCGCGATGAAGGTGCTCGGACCCGATGTCGCGGCGCTACTCTCGCGAGATGTCACGCTGACCGGCCGGTTACATCTCTGGACGGTATCCGACTACTACGCCGAACAGCGGCCTCTGCTCGGATGGGGCTTCGGCTCGGTGTGGGCGCCGGACAGTGCAGTGGGGCAGATGATTCGGTCAAAGCTGTCCTTTCCGGCGACCAGCGCACACAACGGAATGCTCGACATTCGGCTGCAGATCGGTTGGATCGGATTCCTGCTGCTGTTGGCCGGCTATTACCTGCTTCTGAGCACGGCGCTCGGGCGAGCCCGCAGCAGAACGGAGTACATCGCCGTCGTCGCGATCATGGTTCTCGTCTTCTCGATGGACTTGACGGAGTCGACGCTCTTCTTCGGCGCCATGTGGCTGATCGCATGGGTCTTCCTGGCGCCGTACGGACCCTCGACCCACCGCTCCCACAGTGCGGGGAACGCCGAGTTGTCGATCCGTGGCGTTCGTGCCGACAAGAACGACGCGTACAGGTTCGCTCCGGAGCGAAGAGGAGGTCACTGAGATGTACAAGTCGTTCGATGTAGCGCGTTCGAAGCCTGAAGTGAACCCGACGTCCGCCGGTGGATTCACGCCGCCGAAAGCCTTGATGTTCCATGCGATCTATCGGAATCCGGGTGGTGAGGAGCAGAGCTTCGCCAACGAATCCAAGCTCCTGAAATCGATCGGATACGAGACGGTTCAGTGCACCACCGAGAATTCCAAGATCTCCCGGGGACCGTGGGCGGCAGTCACCGCAGTGTTCAGTCCTCGCGTACTAGTCGATGCGTTGCGCATCATCCGTTCGGAGCGCCCCGACGTCATCTACGTGAACAATCTCTGGCCGGCGTTCTCGGCTTCGTTGCTCGTGGCCGCAAGAGCCGCCGCAATTCCTACGTTGCAGGCGGTTCGGAACTATCGCCTCGCCACACCGTCAGCCAAGTTGCGCGCAGATGGCACGTGCACCGAATGCGGTTCCACCAAATACTTCACGAGTTGTGTCCGCAACGGATGCTACGGAAACAGCCGACTGCAGAGCCTTGTCTGCTACCTGAGCGCTACGGCGGTCAAGCTGAGCGTCTTTGGGTGGAAGCAGCACAGGTTCGTCGCAACGAGCGCGATGACAGCACGTCTGGTCGAAGGACGACTGATCAGTTCTGGCCGCGTCGTGGTTCGTCCGAACTTCGGATTCGAAGAAAATGAACCCGAGTTTCGGAGCACTGATTCGGTTGTGTGCGTCAGCCGACTGACACCGGAGAAGGGCGTCCTGGATTTGGTGCGCAACTGGCCGCAGGGCGCTGGAAGTACCTCGCTCACAGTTCTCGGTGACGGACCGCAGTACGGCGAGATCTCCAGCATAAGCGCAGCTCTCGACAACGTCACGCTGGCCGGATTCACTTCGCACGAAGATGTGATCGAGATACTTCGCGACAGTGCGGCGTCCGTGGTGCCGTCTCAATGGGCAGAACCGTTCGGACGCGTTGCGATCGAATCGATGTCGGTTGGCACCCCGGTCATCTACGCAACCAACGGTGCACTCGCGGACATCGTCGGACCGGGCGGAACGCCTCTCCATACCTTGGAAGAGTCGTCGATACGCGAGGCCCTCGATCGAATCTTCGGAGCGGACGATCGATCGGCGATACGCAGATCCGCTTATCGTCACTACTCGAATCGCTTCACATCGCACAAAGCGGCGACGTCGATGCGTGAGCTCATCGACGAGGTGAGATCGTGAAAGATCGCACTCGGCATGTGACATTCATGGCCGATCAAGGGCTTTCGAGCGTCCTCACTTTTGTCGTTCTCACCTCGGTGGCACGACTCGGTGGTCCGATCGAAGTCGGCCAGGTTGCCGTGATTCAATCGGCGGGTCTGTTGGCACTGGCACTGGGGAGAGCGATCGGCGTCGACGTCTGGCTGTCGCGAGGGGCGGGGTCTGACGAGCGTGGACCGGCGTTGGCGCCCACGATCGTGCTGGCGGCGGTATCGGTGACATCGGTGTGGGCACTGTTCGTGATCGCCGGCTCGGACTCGATGGATCTCACGGTATACGCCTTGGCTGCAGCTGGTTTCGTGGTGTTGGACGTGATACGCACGATGCTGATGCACGACGGTGCGAGTTGGATCTCTGTGTCGATACAGATCGTGACACTCTCGTTCGTCCTTATTGCAGCTTTCCTGGTCGAAAATCTGACACTTGCACTCGTGACCTATACGGTCGGTGTCTTCGTCGCGCTCGCTCTCGGTCACGCATCCATGCGTCTGGTACCGCCGGTGCCGTCGATCAGGTACTCGCGCACTCACCGATATAGATCCGTGCCGTTTGCGATCGAGATATTGATGGGATCAGCTGCGCAGCAGGCGATGTTCTTGATACTCACTGTGGTGGCGTCGATCTCGATGATCGGTGAGATCAGAACTGCCCAGACACTGCTCGGTCCGCTGTCCTTGATGTTCGCGGGCATCTCGCCAATTCTGATGCGTAAGTTCGGCAGTGGTGTCGAAGCGATGAGCCCGAGCGAGTGCATGGCACTCGGCCGCCGAGTGGGCTTGCAGATCTTCTGGGTTTCGATCATCTGCGTTTCGCTGATCTGTCTCACGCTCGAGATTCGATTCTTGGGAGTGCGATTGATGGATCATCTGGTCGGGCCGCACTTTCCGAACTTGATACCGGTCATTCTGCTGTGCGGGTTGGCGGTGGCGTTCAACGGGATTCTGCTGGGAGTCGGCACGTCGATCCGCGTCGTGGACAAGACGGGAAACCTCAACAGATTTCGCGCCTTGCTGTTACCTCTGCAGTTTCTGATCGTTCTCGGGGCGGGACTGACCGACAGTGCCGTACCCGTCGCAGGAGCATTGGCCGCGTCGGCGTGCGTCAGCGCGAGCGTCGCACTTCTGGTTTCGATGAACCGTGACGCCCGACCGAAAGTTGACCTCTCATGAAGAATCCCAGCGGCGTCGTAGTGGCGATTCTGACCTTCCGTCGTGAATCGGAACTGGCTGTCTGCATCGACAGCGTCCGGGCATCGATCCAGGCTTCCGGTGCCTCCGCCCAGGTCGTAGTAGGCGACAACGATCCGGAATCCACCACGCCGACGTATGTTGCCGACGGGATCGAACGACTGCATCTCGGATTCGGCGGGGTATCTCCGGCGCGACGTGCGCTCGTCGATCTCGCCCGTGCACGAGATCGTCGTTACATCGTCTTCGTCGACGACGACGAGTACGTCGATGTCGACTGGCTGTCGAATCTCCTCACCTGCGCAGCAGATTTCGACGCAGGTGCTGTGGCCGGTCCTGTGATTCCGGTGGGTCCGCCTGCCTCGGAACTTCCATTGCACACTCGCGTTCGCCATTCGACCGGCACCCCGGTTGCGTCTGCAGGCGCTGGAAATCTGTTGTTGGACCTGAAGGCTTTGAACGGCTTGAACTTCAGTGACGACTGGGATCTACCTGGCGGCGAGGACACCGAGTTCACGCTCAGGATGAGCGCCGGCGGTGTCCGGTTGTTGTGGTGCGACGAGGCGCTTGCGTACGAACCCGTAGGCGAGGATCGGCGTCGGGATTCCTGGCTCTTCGCCCGGTATGTCAACAACGGACGAATCCTCGCGGTCTGTCAGGGACAGCTCGAGCTGCCACTGTTGGCGGCTCAGAGTGCCAAACGCGCTCTGCTCGTACTCGCGTCGGCGACGTTGATCCCCGCTGCCTTGATCAGTCCACGGATCAAGCGCGTGGTTCTCGACAACGGTGCACGCAACATCGGTTGGTTCTCAGAGCGATTCAGCCGCAGCGATTCTCGGACGCCGCGCGCACAGAGGCTGGTGGTAGCGCGATGACACGGTTGTTGATGACGGCATACGCCTGCGATCCGAATCAGGGGAGTGAATCCGGTGCGGGTTGGGCGCTTCTCTCGGCGGCTTCCGAACTGTGTGAGTCGATCACGGTGGTGACTCGCTCCGGTGAGGCTCCCGCATTGGAATCAGAGTGTGAACAGCTCGGTTGCGAGGTTCGTGTCGTGCGAATAGCGACTTTGCCCGCGGAAGAAGCCGGATCGTACGGTCGATACCTCCGATGGCTCTGGCACACTTCACTGTTCGTTCGGCGTGAAGCGGCAAACTTCGACGTCCTGCATCATGCAACGTTCGCCTCCGACTGGTTGCCCCCACCGGTGCTGTTCGGTGGAGCCGGCGGAGTACGACTGGTATGGGGGCCTGCCGGGGGCAACACCTACCCGCCGATGCCGCTCGCCAGGCGCATCGGTATGCGGTACCTGGCAACCACGGCAGGTCGGACCTGCTCCACGAAAGCCGTTCGGTCACTGACACACATCTTCATGTCCGGACGAGTCGACACTTTCATCGCGATGAACTCCGACAGCGGACGAGGCGCACCGCGGGCACGCAATGTCGTCGTCCAACCCAATTGTGTTCTGGACTACGACGGAATCGAGAAGCAAGCGGTACCCAGACCGAAACGAAGACTCTTGTTCGTAGGAAGACTGTTGCAATACAAAGGAATCGACCTGATTCTGGATGCGCTCGAGCAGCTGGGCACCGATTGGTCCATGACCTTTGTCGGGGAGGGACCCGCCCGCGGGCGGATCGAGAAGTCGCTTCCGTATCGGCGCGGTCAGGTCACGCTTCGCGGATGGCGCGACAGATCGGAAGTGGTAAGCGAGATGGGGGCCTCCTCCGCTCTGCTCTTCCCGAGCATGCACGATTCGGGCGGCTGGGTGGCGGCCGAAGCGGCTGCGGTGGGCCTGCCGGTGGTCTGTTTGGATCTCGGCGGTGTGCCGACACTGGCAGGTAGGAACGCCGTGACGATCCAGGTTGCTCCGGCGTCGACTCTCTCCTCTCGTATCGCTCGATCGATTGTCGAGACCGAGCTTTCTTTCTTTGAACCGCAGCGTGATTGGACTCGATCTCGGTTGACATCAGTCTTGTCATGCAGCTACGGCCAGTGCAATGAACGTCGACAAACAAACTCGAAGAAGTGGTGAGACAGATGAGCAGTCCGTTCGAGGTCATCGAGGTGGGTGGCATTCCGTTTGCCGCGACCAATCTCGAGGGAGCTACCGATTGGGTAGTCAACGACAGACGAGAGGGAGCCGGAACCGGAGTCTCCGTGAGGTTGTCGAATTCCTACTGCGTGTCGGCGGCGCACAGTGATCGCGACTACTCCGCGGTTTTGAAGGGTCCCGGTGTGAACTTCGCAGACGGAACCCCGGTCAGCTGGGTGATGCGCCTGATCGGCGGCACCGCCGATCACGTCGGTGTTCGACCAGTCCGGGGTCCGTCGTTCTTCGAGGCCACCCTGGACAAGGGACGCCGCTACAGCCTTCGTCACCATTTTGTCGGCACGACAGAAGAGACGTTGAATCTCTTGACGGATCGAGTCGAGGAGTTATACCCGGGAATCAAGGTGGCCGGCACATATGCCCCGCCGTTTGCCGCGTTCAGCGAGGAGTTCGTCGACGACATCATCACGAAGGTCGATCCGACGTCACCGGACATCGTGTGGGTCGGTCTGGGTGCGCCGAAGCAGGACTTTGTCACGAAGGCGATAGCGGATCGAACCGACTACGTGGCCGTCGGTGTCGGCGCGGCCTTCGACTTCTTGGCCGGAACTGTTTCGGAGGCGCCATCTTTCGTCCAGAACTCGGGTTTCGAGTGGTTGTATCGACTTGTATCCGAACCCAAACGTCTGTGGCGGCGCTACCTGTTCGGTAACTCGACATTCGTACGGCTGGCATCACGTGACATACGAAAAGTCTTCGGCCGTTTGGGGGGGACGCGCATGAGCGAGATCAAGACTGCCGAGCGATTCGGAGGACTACGGACCACAACCGTGGTTTCGCAACTATCAGGCGGGCTGTCCCGCAACGGAAGGAACGCAGGATGAAACGCGCACTGATTACCGGAATCACGGGGCAGGACGGCTCTTACCTTGCCGAGTTGCTGCTCTCCAAAGGCTACGAGGTTCACGGACTGATCCGTCGATCCTCGACGTTCAACACTTCGAGGATAAACCACATCTACGTTGACCCGCACGATGCGGATGCCCGACTTTTTCTTCACTACGGTGACCTCAGTGACGGAGCGCGCCTGGTGACACTACTCGCGCAGATCAATCCGGACGAGGTGTACAACCTCGCTGCGCAGTCTCACGTCAGGGTCAGCTTCGACGAACCCGAACACACCGGGAACACCACTGGCGTCGGGTCGATCCGACTACTCGAAGCGGTTCGGATGGCCGGACTCGACTGCCGGTTCTACCAGGCGTCGAGTTCCGAGATGTTCGGTGCCACACCGCCACCGCAGAACGAGGAGACACCGTTCTACCCACGTTCGCCCTACGGTGCAGCGAAGGTGTACTCGTACTGGATCACCAAGAACTATCGTGAGGCATACGGGATCTTCGCTGTGAACGGAATTCTGTTCAATCACGAGTCCCCCAGGCGTGGTGAGACATTCGTGACGCGGAAGATCACGCGCGCGGTCGCACGCATCCAGGCAGGTATCGAGGATCATCTGTACATGGGCAATCTCGATGCGATTCGCGACTGGGGATATGCGCCGGAGTACGTGGAGGGAATGTGGCGCATGCTGCAGGTCGACGAGCCTGAGGATTTTGTGCTCGCCACCGGTGGCAACTACTCGGTGCGCGACTTCCTGACCGTCGCGTTCGAACATGCAGGTCTGAACTGGGAAAACCACGTTCGATTCGACGAACGGTATCTTCGGCCGACCGAGGTGGACGCACTGATCGGGGATCCGAGTCATGCCGAGCGCAAACTCGGTTGGAAGGCCGGCGTGCACACACCCGAACTGGCCCGGATCATGGTCGAGGCAGACATCGAAGCGCTCGAACACGAAGGGCGGCCGTGGATCGACACTCCGGCACTTCCCGACTGGTCGGCGACGCGATGAGTGATTCATTCGCAGCGCGACCACTCGATCGAGGCGCACCGTTCTACGTGGCCGGCCACCGAGGTCTGGTCGGCTCTTCGGTGTGGCGACACCTGGAATCTGCGGGCTTCACCAGGTTGCTCGGAAAGACCTCGGCCGAACTCGATCTACGTGACCGGGAAGCTGCTTTCGATTTCTTCGCCCGCGAAAAGCCGACCAACGTGATCCTCGCAGCAGCAAAAGTTGGTGGGATTGCGGCGAACAGCACTTTCCTCGTCGACTTCCTGTCGGAGAATCTGCGCATCCAGGTGAACGTGCTCGACGCTGCCCTCGCACACGGCGTCGAGCGTCTCCTGTTCCTCGGATCATCTTGCATCTACCCGAAATTGGCACCGCAACCGATCAAGGAGGAATACCTGCTCACCGGGCATCTCGAGCCGACCAACGACGCCTATGCAATAGCAAAGATCGCGGGAATACTCCATGTCCAAGCTGCCAGGCGGCAGTATGGTCGCCCCTGGATCTCAGCTATGCCCACCAACCTGTACGGCCCGGGAGACAATTTTTCGCCGCACGGATCGCACGTACTTCCCGCACTCGTTCGGCGTTACGACGAGGCGCAGTCGTCGGCAGTCCAGTCGGTTGTCAACTGGGGGAGTGGCAATCCGCGACGTGAATTCCTGCATGTCGACGACTTGGCGTCGGCGTGTCTGCATCTGCTCGACAACTACGACGGTGCATCGCATGTCAACGTCGGAACCGGCGAGGACCACACAATTCGTGAGATCGCTTCGATAGTCGCCACGGAGGTCGGATACACCGGAGAGACGCGGTGGGACACCTCGAAGCCGGACGGAACGATGCAGAAACTGCTGGACGTGAGCATGATTCGGGAACTCGGATGGCGGCCGACAATCGGATTGCGCGAAGGAATCGCGTCGACGATCTCGTGGTACCGCGACAACATCGGTGCCGTACGTACCTGAATCGCTTTTCCCATCAACACACTTCGCACACTCTCGAGAAAGCAGATCGAGCAACATGAGCACTCGCATAGCAGTATTCGGCACGGGATACCTGGGCGCGACACACGCGGCCTGTATGGCCGAACTCGGTCACGAGGTCCTCGGAGTGGATGTCGATGCGGCAAAGCTGGAGAAACTGGCAGCAGGTGAAGTTCCGTTCTACGAGCCAGGGTTGGGCGAGGTCCTACGAAACAACATCGATCGAGGGCGACTGAAGTTCACGTCGTCGTACGAGGAAGCCGCAGAATTTGCGGACGTGTTCTTCCTCGGGGTCGGTACGCCGCAGAAAAAGGGTGAGTTCGCCGCGGACATGGTCTACGTGGATGCCGTGATCGAGACTTTGGCGCCGCTGCTCACCAAGCCCTCGGTCATCTTCGGCAAGTCCACGGTACCGGTGGGCACCGCGGAACGGCTCGGTAAGCGCGCGCGCGAACTGGCACCGATCGGTGACGGCGTCGAAGTCGCGTGGAATCCCGAGTTTCTGCGTGAAGGATTTGCCGTCCAGGACACGTTGCACCCGGACCGACTTGTGCTCGGAGTCGATCGAAATGTCCGTGGTCGAGCGGAATCTGTTGCGCGCGAAGTCTATGCAGAGCTCATCGATGCGGAGATTCCGTTTCTCGTCACGGACCTTGCGACGGCGGAGTTGGTGAAAGCGTCAGCGAACGCTTTCCTGGCCACCAAGATCTCGTTCATCAACGCCATCTCCGAAGTGTGCGAGGCTGCGGGCGCCGACGTCACAGTGCTCGCCGACGCGATCGGGCACGACGTTCGGATCGGACGTCGATTCCTCAACGCGGGAATTGGTTTCGGCGGAGGGTGTTTGCCGAAGGACATCCGTGCCTTCATGGCTCGCGCCGGTGAACTCGGTGCCGACCAAGCACTGACGTTCCTGCGCGAAGTCGACAATATCAATATGCGCCGACGTACACGCATGGTCGAACTGGCGCGGGAGGCATGCGGATCGCTTCTCGGTGCGAGAGTCGCAGTTCTGGGTGCCGCGTTCAAACCGGACTCGGACGACGTTCGTGATTCGCCGGCGCTCAACGTCGCGGGTCAGATTCAGCTCCAAGGTGCTGCAGTGAACGTGTACGACCCAAAGGCCATGGACAATTCGCGCGCGCTGTTCCCGACGCTGACCTACTCGGCAAATGCATTGGATGCCTGCGAAGGTGCCGATGTCGTCCTGGTATTGACCGAGTGGCCCGAATTCTTGAAGTTGCAGCCGTCCGATCTCGATTCGGTGGTTCGCAAGAAAGTGATCGTCGACGGGCGCAATTGCCTTTCCCTCGACGAGTGGCGAGGCGCAGGTTGGAACTACCGCGGACTGGGACGCCCGTGAGCACAGGACGTCTCGTCCGTCGCAGCTGATCTATATCGAAATGAGAAAGCCCGGTTCGCCCTCGCGGTCCGACCGGCAAAGACCGCTCAGACCCGCAGTGGACATGCGTGAGCCGAAGGAGACATCAAGATGGAAATTGTCGACTACCTGAAGATATTGCAAGCCAGATGGCGAATAGTCGCTGCTGTAACCGTGCTCGGAATCCTGGGAGCCCTCGGCGCTTCTCTTCTTTCGACGCCCGTTTACCAGGCCTCGACGAGGCTGTTCGTTTCGACGTCGGCGGGTACCTCGGTCAACGAGGCACTGCAGGGCAGTCAACTTTCACAGCAGCGAGTTCTGTCCTATACAAAACTCCTGACCGGCCGAACACTCGCACAGCGGACGATCGACGAACTGGGACCGAGGGTGGTCGGCGGGATGTCGGCTGACGAGTTGGCCTCCAAGGTCACTGCGACGTCGGCGCCCGACACTGTGTTGATCGACCTCGCAGTCAAGGACGCGTCACCGGAACTCGCACGCGAGATCGCAAACACTCTCTCATCCGAATTCGTGGCATTGGCAAAGGAACTGGAGACACCCGAGAACGGCGGAACACCGCCTGCACGTGTGGTCGTCGAACAGCAGGCTCAACAGCCGACTGTTCCGGTGTCACCCAAGACTTCGCGCAACCTCGCGCTCGGCGCAGTGGCGGGACTGGTTGTGGGGATCGCGCTTGCGTTGATTCGTGATCGACTCGACAACACGGTGAAAGATCGTCGAACTGTAGAAGAGATCGCGGGTTCGGCGATGGTGGGCACGATCCCGTTCGACAAGGACGTCGAAGTCAATCACGCGATCGCTTTCAGTGACGGAAGTTCCGTGAGTGCCGAAGCCTTCCGTGAGTTGCGCACCAACCTTCAGTTCCTCGAGGTGGACCATCCACCGCGTGTTATCGTCGTCACGAGTTCGCTTCCCTCCGAAGGTAAGACGACCACGGCCGTGAACATCGCTCTCGTCTTGGCGGAGGCCGGCAAATCAGTGTGCCTGATGGAAGGCGACCTCCGGAAGCCGCGAGTATCGAAGTATTTGGGATTGCTCGGAAGTGTCGGCGTCAGTTCGGTGCTCTCCGGTCAAGCGACGCTGGACGATGTGCTTCAGCCGACCGAGTTCGACGGGCTGACAGTGCTCGCCTCCGGACCGATCCCGCCGAACCCGAGCGAACTACTCGGCACGGACACGGCCAAACATGTTCTCGAGGAACTGCGGGCGCGATACGACTACGTCATCATCGACGCCTCGCCGTTGCTACCCGTCACGGATGCCGCGGTCCTGGCCGCGATGTCGGACGGTGCCCTGGTGATCGCCCGACACGGCTCCACGAAGTGCGATCAACTGGCGCGCGCGGTCGGAAACCTACAGAGTGTGGGTGCGCACGTCCTGGGCACTGTCATCACGATGACGCCGTCTCGCGGACGCAATGCGTACGAGTACAGCTACTACTACGAGTCGGACAAGTCGCTACCGCAGTTGACCGCGGTGCCCGCGCTCAACGCTCACCGAAGCGAAGTCGGCTGAGCAGCGGGCCGAGGAGATCGGCGATCTCGAGTCCGATCTCGTGAAACACGTTCTCTTCCTTACCCATCGGATCCATGACGTCCTCGGGTTCGGTGGCACGAAATCGGGGTCTGGCGGCGGCGAGGTCCTCGACAGTTCCTGCATCTGCGAGCGAGCCCAACCGTGCGGCTTCTCGAAGTGTGAACGTGCGCTTGAGCCGCGCCGGAGCCATCGCCAGGACTTTGTCTCGCTGACTTTCGGTCATCGTGAGAATGAGGTCGGCGTCCGACGCCAGCGCTGTTGTCATGCGTCGGGCTTGAAACTCCGTGGGGTCGCCGCCGAGCCCCGCGAGAACCCTCGCAGCAGTCGGCTCGATCGGGTGTCCGACCATCGCCCGGGTTCCGGCACTCGACGCGGTGAATCCGGTGACCCCGGCTTCGGCGGCATAAGCACGTGCAAGGCGTTCGCCCGTGGGTGATCGGCAGATGTTTCCCGTACAAACGAAGAGAACGTGCATGGCAGAAGCATAGGTTGCACACGCGACGCACTCGTCGTACGCCCGATGTTGGTTTCGCGCCCACCTGGCGTACGCGTTTCGGAAAGTTCGGACGCATACCAACAACACATGAAGATGACCGTGTTCGGAACGGGATACCTGGGGGTGACCCACGCAGTGTGTATGGCCGAACTTGGCCACGACGTGCTGGGAGTCGACATCGACCAGTCCAAGGTCGACAAGTTGTCTCGTGGGGAGGTCCCGTTCTTCGAGCCGGGTCTGACCGACATGCTGGAGAAGAATCTGGCGTCGGGTCGGCTGCAGTTCACGACTTCCTACTCCGATGCCGCGGATTTTGCGGACATCCATTTCGTCGGTGTGGGGACGCCCCAGAAGAAGGGGGAGTACGCCGCAGATCTGAGTCATGTTCATTCGGTGATCGACATGTTGGCGCCGTTGTTGCGAAAGCCTTCGCTGATAGTCGGGAAGTCGACGGTGCCGGTAGGCACGGCAGCGGCTCTCGGCGAGCGACTCCGAGCGACTGCGCCGGCGGGTGGCTCGGTAGAGGTGGCCTGGAATCCGGAGTTCCTGCGTGAAGGACACGCGATCGCGGACACCTTGAGCCCTGACCGGTTGGTTCTGGGGATCGATCGTGACCGGCCGGGAAACGCCGAAGGCGTTCTTCGCGAGGTGTATGCCGAGATACTGGACGCGGGGGTGCCCTTCCTCGTGACCGATCTGGCGACGTCCGAGTTGGTCAAAGGATCTGCGAATGCGTTTCTCGCGACCAAGGTGTCCTTCATCAATGCGATTGCGGAGGTGTGCGAGGCGACCGGGGCCGACGTCACGATGTTGGCCGACGCTCTCGGGTACGACGCTCGGATCGGTAGACGGTTCCTCAATGCGGGCTTGGGGTTCGGCGGTGGTTGCCTGCCGAAGGACATTCGGGCGTTCATGGCACGCGCCGGGGAGTTGGGTGTCGACCAGGCGCTGTACTTCCTCCGCGAGGTCGACAGCATCAACATGCGACGACGGACAAAAGCTGTGGAACTGGTGACGGCAGCCTGCGATGGCAGTTTGCTGGGAGCTAACGTGTCGGTGCTGGGAGCTGCGTTCAAGCCCGAATCCGACGATGTGCGCGATTCGCCTGCGCTCAACGTTGCAGGAATGATGCAGTTGCACGGGGCGGCGGTCACCGTTTTCGATCCGAAGGCAATGGATAATTCTCGCCGACTGTTTCCCACCCTTCACTACGCAACCTCCACGTCAGAAGCTTGCAGGAATGCTGATGTGGTCTTGATCGCCACTGAATGGGACGAGTTCGCCTCACTCGTGCCCGCCGATTTGGAACCACTCGTTCGGCGGCGGGTGATCGTTGACGCCAGAAATTGCCTCGATCCGGACCTGTGGCGCTCCGCCGGTTGGAACTATCGCGGATTGGGGCGGTAGGTCGAACGTCCAGGTAGCGAAAAAATAGCTGCGAGAAGGCCTTAGGTGAGATGCGCGAACCTCGCAGACCATGCCCAGTGGGTAGACTTCCGGCCGGGGAATGACGGGGTCTGGTGACGGAACCCGTCGACGGTCGACGAAGGTGGATCATGAACTTGGTTTTGGGTGTGACGGTGGGAGCCAGCGCTGTGCGTTTGGCGCGCCCGGGGACGCCCGACCACAGTGGTCCGGTGTTCCGATCCAGAGCGGTCGATCGAGGCCGCGAGATTCCCGAGGAAGTCGCAGCGGAGGCAACCGGCGTGGCCTTGACCGAGAATGCCGACCTCGGCAGCAATACGGTCGTCGCTTACCGGGATCAAGCGCAGGCCGGAGCACTCCAAACAGCGTTCGAACAGAAAGGCATCGACAACTTCGAGCTGGTTCCCGAAGTAGTCGCGACGCTTCGAATGCTCGAGGAGTCCGGTGCGTTGACCGACCAGAGCACACTCGTCGTCGTCGACATCGGTAGTTCTGGATCGACGATCAGCATTGTGGACAGGCAGATGCGGTCTACCGTCGTCACCGCCCGGTCGACGCGGGTCAGTGGAGATCACTTCGACGAGCTCGTCTACTCGGATCAGACCGTGCGTCGCCGTATAGCTACGCCGGCCGACCCGGGCGGCGATGCCGAACTGCAGGCGCGATGCCGACTCGCGAAGGAACAGCTGTCCTCACGAAGTGCGGTGTGCCTGCCCGGCCCCGGCGGGCTTCTCCTGCTGTCGCGGGAAGTTTTCGATTCGTTGGTCGTCACGTCGGTGGAGGCCTTCGCACGCGAGATACGAGAGGTCATCGCAACGTCCGGCCGTAACCCCGACGCGATTCTCCTGATCGGTGGCGGTGCACGCATTCCGATCGTGCGGGCGACCCTCGCCGCGTGGCTGGAGTGCCCCCTCATCGCGCCCGAGCAGCCGGAACTCGTGACTGCTCAAGGCGCTGCGCTGATCGCGGAGTCGTCGATGACGCCATCGGCGCGCGCGGTATCTGCCCCGGTTCAGGTTCCGGCTGTAGCGCCGATCTTTGCGCCGTATCCGATCCACACCCCGGCGGAGGTACCCGTTCCGGTTCAGGCGTTCAGCCACGGAGGGGTCGCAACGCTCGCGGAATCGGAGCGGCCGAATGCGTTGTCCGAAGCCGCTTCCGGCACGAAGTCCGTTCCGCAAGAACAGGTGCCGAGCCCTTACGCGGCGGAACTGCCTCAGCCGCGACCGAACCGGCACGAGCAACGATTCGATCCGGCCGCAGATCTCATGGTCGTCGACAGCGACCCGGCCACGGACGGATTCGGCACAGAACGTGACGCAGACACCGAGGCCGTGATGGTTGACGCCCAGGCGTACTCGGCGATGTACGAAGGCGAGGGACCCGGAGCAGGAACCGCACACCCGTCCTGGCTCGCCGGGACACAACCCGTTGAATCGACATCCAAAGAGCCGAGAAACCCGCTACGGTTCGCGGGCCTCGGCGCCGGTGTGATCGCGGCGATCGTGATCGTGGGGTTGGGATTGGGCTACGGAGGAAAGGTCTTCGATTCCGAGGATGCCGGACCCGTGGCAACCGAGGTGACCACGACGGCACCGACGACCACGACTACTCCGCCGCCGACGACCACAACGACCGCGCCCCCGACGACGACGGAGGAAGCCCCTCCGGTCGTCGAGGCTCCGCCAGTCGTGCAGGACACTTACGTGCCGCCCGCGCCCGCGCCCGCGCCGCCACCGCCGGCGATCTACATCCCGGGGCTTCCGCCGATTCTGTTGCCGGTTCTCCCAGCGATTCCCGGACTCTGAGGCTCGCTTTCAGCGTTTGGAGTGTCGGCCACCTGACGTGGGGCCGGCCTTGACCGCGCTACCGGGCGGACGGGCGAGAATCACGGCGATGGCAGTGGTGAGTGGAACCGAAAGCGCCAGGGCTATTCCGCCGACAGCGGACCTTACGATCTCGATTGCGACGGCGTCACCGACCAGGACGTCCTGAAGAGGGCGCCCGCTGACGCTGAAGAGCAGTAGCAGTGGCAGCGCCCCACCCGCGTACGCGAGAACCAAGGTGTAGACCGTGCTGGCGATGTGATCACGTCCGACCCGCATCGCACCGCCGAAGACTTTTCGACGGGACGCATGCTTGTCGAGTTCGGCCAACTCGAATGCCGAGGATGCCTGGGTGATGGTGACGTCGTTGAGAACGCCGAGCGAGCCGATGATGAAGCCCGCCAGCAGCAGGCCGGTGATGTCTATGTGCTCGATATAGGTCTGAACATTGGTGTTCTGCTCTTCAGACAAACCGGTGAGGTGTGTCAGTTCAATGCAGAGGTAGGAGAGAACCGCGGCGAGCACCATGGCGGCAAGGGTGCCGAGCAAAGCAGAGCTGGTCTTGAGTGAGACCCCGTGCGCCAGATAGAGAACCGCGTACAAGATCACCGCCCCGGCGACCAGCGCAACCGGTATCGCAGGCTTGCCGTCGAGCAGAGCGGGTAGGAGAAACCCGACGACTACGCCGAAGGCGATCACCAGGCCGACGAGTGCGCGCAGCCCTCTCCACCGTGCGACTGCGATGATGACGACGGCGAACGCGATGACGATCAACGCCAGCGGGAGCCCACGCGAATAGTCTTCGAAGGAGTACTGCGTGTTTCCGTTCGGGTCGGTCTGACGCACCAGCCGAATGTGGTCACCCACGCGAAGGTCCGGCTGACCGGCGCCCGGAATGACCTCGAGCAATGTCTTCGTTCCGGCATTCGGCCCGGATTCGATATCGACGATACTTCGCTGGCACTGGTAGGCGGAGGTAGGCGGCGGTTGCGGGGCACCGACGAATACCCTTCCGGCGGAGGAACTTCCGCAGTCGCCGAGATCCTGCATCGTGACGGTGCCCGCCTCGGTTTCCACCGAGCTGCCGTCGGCATTCTGGAAGGGGAGTGGGACGGGAATGGTGTTCTTGTCCGGCCACAGTGCGACAGCTGCCGCGACGACGACCATGCCGATGACGACGAGCAACCCGATGACGACGCGTGATGCGGTGGGGCCGATCTGAATGGGGCCACCGTGGCCATGGCCGTGACTCATCGGAAACTGAGTGTCGGACTGGGGATTTGCACCGGTGCAATGTTATCGGCTCCGAAGCGAATGGTCAGCTTCTGACGGCAGTGTCGGTGAAAGGCAGTGTCGCTGCAAGGCAGAGTCGGCGAAAACCGGTGCTACCGATGAGGGTTTGTGAAACTGGGATTGGTCGAGCTGGGTGGCGGGGAACAGGGGGGGTTGTCCCCGCCACCAACCTGGTATCCACAGGGGGGGGAGGGATACCAGGTGCTCGCGGCACCGAAGTGCTGCTAACTAATGTACCCAATTTCAAACCGATTTGGCGCGTTGTCCAACTACCAATTTCACAACGAATCACGTACCGGTTGGACCGTTTTCACATCGGGGCAGGTCACTAAATAGTTAAAGAGTCAATCAAACCGCCTGGTTTGCGAAAAATGTGACCAAGGTCGCACAAATGCCCCGCAGTTTTACGTTTACGGGGCATTTGTACAACGAATTGTTTACTCGATTTCAGCCGGATTCAGCGTGAGAATCTACTGTTTGTAACTGGTGAGGAAGTTGCCGAATCGCTCGATGGCCACGGCGAGATCTCGGGCCCACGGAAGGGTGACGATCCGAAGGTGATCGTGATTCGGCCAATTGAACCCGGTGCCTTGAACCATCAGGATCTTCTCCTGGAGAAGCAGGTCCTGAACCAATTTCTCGTCGTCGTGGATCTCGTAGACGTTCGGATCCAGACGAGGGAACGCGTAGAGCGCGCCGCGAGGCTTCACACACGAAACGCCCGGAATCATGTTCAATCGCTCCCAAGCGACGTCGCGCTGCTCGAGCAGGCGGCCGCCGGGCAGGATCAGGTCTTCGATGCTCTGGTGACCGCCGAGGGCGACCTGAATGGCGTGCTGTCCGGGGACGTTGGGGCACAGACGGGTCGACGCCAAGAGATCGAGTCCCTCGAGGAAGCCGGCCGCGTGATCCTTCGGGCCCGTGATTGCCACCCAGCCGGAGCGGTAGCCGGCGACGCGGTAAGCCTTCGAGAGGCCGTTGAACGTCAGGCACAGCAGATCAGGGGCAAGTGTTGCCAGCGAGATGTGCTTGGCGTCGTCGTAGAGGATCTTGTCGTAGATCTCGTCGGCGAGCAGCAGAAGCTGATGCTTGCGTGCCAGATCGACCAACTGCTGCAGAACCTCCATCGAGTACACCGCACCCGTGGGGTTGTTCGGGTTGATGACGAGGAGGGCCTTGGTCTTGTCGGTGATCTTGGATTCGATATCGGCGATATCGGGATTCCAGTCGTTGGCCTCGTCGCAGAGATAGTGGACGGGCGTGCCTCCGGACAAGCTCGTCATCGCAGTCCACAGGGGGTAGTCCGGTGCTGGGATCAGAACCTCGTCGCCGTTGTTGAGGAGGGCCTGCATGGTCATCGTGATCAGTTCGGAAACACCGTTGCCGAGGTAGATGTCGTCGACGTCGAGCTCGGGGAAGCCGGGAACCAGCTCGTAACGCGTCACGATTGCGCGCCGCGCCGACAGAATGCCCTTCGACTCCGAATAGCCCTGTGCATAGGGCAGGGCGGCGATCATGTCCCGCATGATCACATCGGGGGCGTCGAATCCGAACGGTGCCGGGTTGCCGATGTTGAGCTTGAGGATCCGGTGTCCTTCCGCCTCCAACCGGGCGGCATGCGCGTGCACCGGTCCACGGATTTCGTACAGGACGTTCTGGAGCTTCGACGACTGCTCCAGCTCGCGCTGCGGCTGACGGTGGCGGACGGGTTCTGGTGTGCTCACGAGTTACATGATTCCACCACTGTGCAAGTGCATTGTCGGGGACCGTGTCGCACGCCCCGTTGGCTATTGTCGAGCGATGACCCCCAGCGAGCAGATTGCAGCCCCGTACGGATCGTGGACTTCTCCGATCGGAGCAGCTGATCTGGCTGCAGGTGGGCACCCTGTCGAGGGTGGACGATACGTCGGTGACGAGATCTGGTGGGCTGAACTTCGTCCGACCGAGGGTGGTCGGACCTCGATCCGTCGATCCGGTCTCGACAACCAACCCGTCGACATCCTCCCCGCGCCGTGGAACGCGCGTACCAGGGTTCACGAGTACGGCGGTGGCGCCTGGACGGTCACCGAGTCCGGAAAACTGGTCTTCAGTGAATTCTCCGATCAACGGGTGTACATCCTCGAAGGAGTCACTCCACGGGCTCTGACGCCCGAACCGGCGTCGCCGGCCGCATTGCGATACGCAGACCTGCAGATCGTGAACGGCGAGGTGTGGGCGGTTCGGGAAGCGCACGCGGAGGACGGGGCGATCACTCGCGATATCTGCGCGATTCCGCTGGACGGTTCCGGCAACATCCGCTCGATCGTCGGCGGCTCGGACTTCCTCTCGTCACCGAGGCTTTCGCCGAGTGGAACCAAGATCGCCTGGATCGCATGGAACCATCCGCAAATGCCCTGGGACGGTACCGAACTGCGGGTAGCTCCACTTGTCGACGGCGTCGCTCAGGCGTATTCCGTGCTGATCGGCGGACTTGAAGAGTCCGTCCTGCAGCCGGAGTGGATCACCGACGACGAACTCTACGCAATCAGCGATCGCAGCGGCTGGTGGAACATCTATCGCGTCGGCGGCAAGATCAGCCCGATTTGCCCGGTGAACGCGGATTTCGGTGGCCCGCAGTGGCGCTTCGGTGGGCGCTGGTTCGTCGAACTCGGCAACGGGCACCTTCTCACCGCACGCACCGTCGGAACCGACACGCTGGCGGTACTCGACCCGGCGTCGGGAGAACTGCGCGACATCGCGACCCCGGGTGTCACCAGCATCGGCCTCATGCAAGTTCGCGGCGATCGGTTACTGCTCATCTCGGGAGGCGCGAAACTGGCGGGCGCGCTACGTGAACTGGACCTCGGTACCGGCGAACTCACCGAAATCCGTTCGTCGGTCGAAGAATTGCCCGAGTCTGCCTACCTTCCGGAAGCGCGAGCCGTCGTGGCTCACGGACACGGGCGAGAAGTTCACGCCGTTGCGTATCCGCCGCGCAGTCCGCGATACGAAGGGCTCGACGATGAACGACCGCCGTATGTCGCGTTTGTTCACGGTGGGCCGACGGCGCACGTCGCACCGGCCCTCAACCTCGTCTACGCCTTCTTCACCAGCCGCGGAATCGGCGTCGTCGACGTGAACTACGGCGGGTCGACCGGTTACGGACGTGAGTACCGTAATCGATTGCGTGGTCAGTGGGGTGTCGTCGACGTGCAGGACGTCGTCACCGCCGTCAACGGGTTGGCCGAGCAGGGGCTTGCCGATCCGGCCCGCCTTGCCATCGAAGGCGGATCCGCCGGTGGTTGGACCGTTCTGGCCGCACTGACGACGTCCGACGTGTTCGCTTGTGGTGCTTCCTATTTCGGCGTGGCTGAACTGGACCTGTTCGTGCAGGAAACTCACGATTTCGAATCGCGTTACGTCGACGGTTTGATCGGCCCGCTGCCGGAATCTGCCGACCTGTACGCGGAACGTGCTCCACTCAACAACGTCGACGGGTTGAACTGCCCGGTGTTGCTTCTCCAGGGTCTCGACGATCCGATCGTGCCACCCTCGCAGGCGGAGCGATTCCGGGATGCTCTGGTGGCCAAGGGCATTCCGCACGCGTACCTGGCCTACGAGGGTGAATCTCACGGATTCCGCAAGCAGTCGACCATCATCAGCTCACGCAACGCCGAGCTGTCCTTCTACGGGCAGGTGCTCGGATTCACTCCACCCGGCATTCCGACGCTCGAGCTGTGGAAGCCTGCGATCAGTAGCTGACGGCCCCGTGGCTGCGCGCGAAGGCCGCCAGGATCCGACTTGCCACCAGTGACGGGGTCGACAGGTCGGCCCACGTCCACCTCGCGACCTCCCACCCTGCGTCACGGAGTCGGTCTTCGCGGAGCTTCTCGTTCCAGAGCGCGTCCTCGGGGCTGCGACCGGCTGGCACCAGTCGGCCGTACTTGACGCGGCCGTCGAACTCTCCGATGGTGCGCTGCTCACGCCACAGAAAGTCGACGCGGCCGGCGAACCCTCGAGCGTCGTGGATGTCGACCTGGGGTTCGGGGAGCGGCAGGTGTTCGTGCAGGAACAATGCGAGGCTCCGTGATTCACCGACGCTTTCGATGTGGGAGTCCATCGCGGTGAGCGCGTGGAGCGCATGTCGATGGCGCGGATGGTTCGGGCTGAGTGCCAGCGAGGCTGCAACCGCGTCCTTGGTCAACCTTGAACGGTGCAACGCTGAATTGCCCACGACGAGAGCCTGTTCGAAAGTGAGTGTCCTCGCGAGATCCGCAACAGTTCGTGCCGGAGTCGTGACGCGCAGCCCATCGACTTCGGTGATCTCGTTGTCCGCCAGCCATGTCGAGTGCACATGACGTCGAGCGGACTTTCGGCCACCACCTCGCCGGTTCCGGGACAGGTGAACGACGTCGAGCGGAGTGTTCCAGAGTTCGAAACCGTGCAGAACCGCAGCCGAGACGTGGCTGACAGTGGCACCGGGTGAAGCGGCGCAGGCCACGGCCTCTGCCCGCAATCGATGTCGTCCGTATGCGTCGAGGCGGGACAGGTGGCCGCTGTCCACGTACGCACCACGATGGATTCTGGCCCAGGTTCCACTAGCGCAGGCCTGTCGGATCTCGGCATCGGTGCGACCGATCGACAGTTGGTCCGGCCTGCGGATGATATGTGTCTGTTCCCCCATGTCGATCAATCTTGCTGTGCCCGGCGCTGGAAAGGAAGCCGTGACCCCGGGGGTGTGGATAGCCGTGAGTGAACACCACTTGTCCACAGCTCGAACCGGTTTCGCGTCGCTGGAGAGGGTGTTCGGTATGGGGAAACGGTGGCAGGTTCCCGGTGTCGCGCTCTAGGAAACCCTTGCGTCCGGAGCGTTCGCGTGCCAGGCTGTTCAACTATGACTACAGGAAAGGCGGACACCGCCACCGTCGCGTGAGCGCCGCACCGATTCGCTCGTCGGCATCACATCGAGCGACATTGCCCGAGAACTTCAATCTCTTCGATGAAGACAGTCTGGCCCTGGAAAAGATCCGCGACGTGTGGCTCGAACGCGGATTGTGTACTCGTCCTGCTGATCGAAACACCGCAGAAGCCTCTGTCGCGCAACTGTATCGGCGCTCCGGGCTCCCGAAACCGGAGTTCGTCTGGGTCCCGTCGCCGTCTGCTGGTTCGGACCTGATCGTCACCGAAGGACTGTCGACCAAGATGTCATTGGACGGCACCGGCCTCGACTGCGCTTCCGGGTACATCGCGAGCATGTTTGCGGCATCGCGCCGACGCATGGACGCGCGAATCGAATGTCGGAGAACTGGCTGGCAGATGGAACGCCGGCAGGGGGAGCGCCTGATCAGGGCGTCCATTTGGGAATCGTTGCACACCACGCTGTTCGACGGCGTCGCAGCTGCGATACGAACGATGTTGACCCCGGTGGCCGGGGAAGTGACCTGGTACGGGCAGCAGGACGCACATCGAATCGCGTACTACGACACATGCCATCGATTCGGTCTTGCGACCTTCCGCTCGGAAGACCGTGAACTCCTCGACGTGCAGACCGCACTGGCCGACTCGACCGGGTGGTGGTGGGCGTTCGACGACGTGTGCATCATGGCGGAACGACCCACTGCCTTACATGCCGAACCGATTCCGGGCAGCGCGCAGGGGGCACGGCGCTTGCATCATTCTGATTCCCCCGCAATCGAATTCGTAGACGGTACAAAGGCGTTCGTTCTACACGGAGCGATCGTTCCAGACTGGGTGGTGCTCGACCCCACCGCCGAACGCATCGCACACGAGCGCAATGTAGAGATCCGTCGATGTGCAATCGAGCGGATCGGGTGGGATTCCTACATCGAGCTGGCGGGCCTGACACTGGTCGACCAAACCGACGATCCCGGTAACGCCGGTTGCCTGCTGCAGCTCTACGCGTCGCCGGAGGGCTGGGGTCGAAGTGGACGGATTCTCCTCGCGGTCAACGGTTCTCTCGAACGCGACGGGCATCGGCGTCGATACGGCCTTCACGTACCCGGATGGTTTACCTCCGCGTTGGATGCCGCCGGATGGACTTACGGCATCACCGGTACCGACTATTCCCGTCTCGTTCGTCGAACCTGAATCTCGAACCCTCTACCCTCAATCCTCAAACCTTGGGTGATACTTATGAACTCGAACATGACCTTGTCCGCTCTCACCAGCCTCACCGGCCTCGATGTCTTCGACTACCTGGACCAGGAAGTGTCCATTCCTGTGATCGACGGACTTCAGGCGCAAGGCGATCTCATCGTGATCCCGTTTTCGCTGCTCGCAAATATCGTGGCGCCTCTGCCATGGACACGCTCTGTGAGAGTGCCGCTCTCCGGCGTGGAACTGCTGCGAAGTGCGGCGGGAGGGAACCCCCACAGTCTGGTTGCAGACGAAGGGGAGTGCACGTGGTCGACGCCGGTGAAAGATGCTCGGGGCCTTGCACTCGGCATGCTCGACACCCGAGTGACCGCGTACCTCATCCACCCGGAGCACGGCGCGACCGGCATCGCTCCGGGACGATACGTCATCGGCCGGCAGCAGGAAAGGGGCGTCGGGCGTGCGCGCGGTGCGGTGATGCTTGTCGCCGATTGACACGCCGGCCTCGAGTTGGCGGGGGAGTGAGCACCACTTGCACAGGGCGAGCACCGGTTTCCGTGTGCTGGACGGTGTGTCGGGTCGAGGGAAAGGGTGCTCGGTCGGCAAAGGCTCCCGCACAAACACGAATGCCCTCACCGTGACGGTGAGGGCATTCGCGTGTGGTGCGCTTACTTCTTGCGGCCAGGAGCCTTCGCGCCGGCCTTGAATCCGAGTCCGCCTGCCTTGGGGGCGGGCGGCGCGGCAGCAGGCGCCGGAGCTTCCGCGGGTGCGGACGCCTCAGCAGGCGCTTCAGCGGGTTCTGCCTTCACAGGTTCGGCCTCGGGAGCCGGGGCCTCTGCAGCCGGCGCCGGGGCCGCAGCGGGAGCTGCCTTCCGGGCACCGGGAGCCTTTGCGCCCGACTTGAATCCGAGTCCGCCGGCCTTGGCAGCAGGCGGAGCCTTCGGGGCTTCCGCCTCGGCGGCCGGAGCCTCTGCCGGTGCAGCCGGAGCCTCTGCCAGAGCCTCTGCCGGAGCAGCAGCAGGTGCTTCAGAAGCAGGAGCAGCCTTTGCACCAGGAGCCTTGGCCCCGCCCTTCATCTGCAGTCCCTTGCCGCCGGGTGCCTTGGCGCCGGACGCCAGGCCCAGACCCTTCGGCTTGGCGACGGGTGCAGCAGCTTCGGGTGCAGCAGCCTCAGCTGCCGGAGCTTCCGCTGCCGGTGCGGCAGCGGCCTTTGCTCCGGGTGCCTTGGCGGCGCCCTTCATCTGCAGTCCCTTGCCGCCGGGAGCCTTGGCCCCGCCTGCCAAGCCGAGACCCTTGGGCTTTGCGACAGGTGCTGCCGGTGCAGCAGCTTCGTCAGCGGGAGCTTCCGCGCTTGCGGCGGGAGCCGCCTTCTTGGCGCCGGGAGCCTTTGCCCCGCCGGCCATTCCGAGCCCCTTGCCGGGTGCCTTGGCACCGGGAGCTTTTGCACCTGGTGCTTTGGCGAGTCCCTTCATGGCCAGACCCTTGCCTGCCGGTGCAGCCTTGGCTTCCGGAGTCGCGGCAGCTTCCTCGACTTCGGCGACCCGATCCTGCTCGACGGTCTCAGCCTTTGCCTCAGCAGCGACCGGTGCCTTCTCGCGCGGGATCACCTTGATGTTCTCGCCGAGCTGGGCGGGATCGAGGCGGGTGACGGAGTTCAGCATCAGCTGCGCGACGTCGACGACCTCGACGCCTTCGCCCTGGCCTTGCTCCTGGCGGGCAGTGACGCCGTCGGTGAGCATGACGCGGCAGAACGGGCAACCCGTGGCGATCTTCTTTGGGTTGGTGGAGAGCGCTTCGTCGACGCGGTCGACGTTGATGCGCTTGCCGATGTTCTCTTCCATCCACATGCGAGCACCACCGGCACCACAGCACATGGAACGTTCGCCGTGACGCGGCATTTCGACGAGCTTGGAGCCTGAGGCTTCCATGAGTTCACGGGGAGCGTCGTAAACCTTGTTGTGGCGTCCGAGGAAGCACGGGTCGTGGTAGGTGACGTCTTCGCTCACGGACGCAACCGGGATCAGCTTCTTCTGGCGCACCAGACGGTTGAGCAGCTGAGTGTGGTGCACGACCTCGTAGTCGCCGCCCACCTCCGGGTACTCGTTGCCGAGGGCGTTGAAGCAGTGCGCACAGGTGACGACGATCTTGCGCTTCTTCTGCTCGATACCGTCGAAGACCGAATTGAGCATCTCGATGTTCTGCATCGCGAGCTGCTGGAACAAGAACTCGTTGCCGGCACGACGTGCGGAGTCGCCGGTGCAGGTTTCGTCGGCGCCGAGGACCATGAACTTCACTCCCGCGGTGGCGAGGAGTTCGGCAACGGCCTTGGTGGTCTTCTTGGCACGGTCTTCGTAGGCGCCGGCGCAGCCGACCCAGAAGAGGTACTCGTAGTCCTCGAAGCTGTCGGCGTCCTTGCCGAAGACGGGGATCTCGAAGTCCATCTCGTTGATCCAGTTGAGGCGATCCTTGGAGTTCTGACCCCAGGGGTTGCCCTTGTTCTCGAGGTTCTTGAACAGGCCGGCGAGCTCGGAGGGGAACTCCGATTCGATCAGGACCTGGTAGCGACGCATGTCGATGATGTGGTCGACGTGTTCGATGTCGACGGGGCACTGTTCGACGCAGGCACCGCAGTTGGTGCAGCTCCACAAGGTTTCGGCGTCGATGACCGGGGCCATCTCACCTTCGACGGTTTCACCGACGAGCTTGCGGTCGGCCTCGAGGCGTGCGGCCTCGGGGATGGCTGCGAGTGCGGCTTCCTTGACATTGCCTTCGCTGTCGACGAGACCGATCTCGTCGCCGCCCATGTCCTTGCGTCCACCAGCGAGCAGGTACGGGGCCTTGGCGTAGCCGTGGTCACGCAGCGACATGATGAGCAGCTTGGGAGAGAGCGGCTTTCCGGTGTTCCAAGCAGGGCACTGGGACTGGCAACGCCCGCACTCGGTGCAGGTGGTGAAGTCCAGCCAGCCCTTCCAGGAGAAGTCTTCGATGTTTCCGGCGCCGAGAGTGTCGGTGTCGGGGTCGACGTTCTCCATCGTCAGGACTTTGCCCTTGGACATCATGGGCTTTGCCGCGCCGAGCGCGACGGTGCCGTCGTCTTCACGCTTGAAGTAGATGTTGAAGAACGCCGAGAAGCGGTGCCACGCGACGCCCCAGGTGATGTTGCGGCCCACGATCGCGAGCCAGATCATGCCGGTCATCAGCTTCACGAATGCGAACACCGAGATCATGACGGGGCTGGCGGGAAGCAGTTTCGCGACCTGCATGGTGAAGAAGTCGGTCCACGGGTTGGCGTGACCGTAGGTCGCGATCTTGCCTGCCTTGACCATGATCATGCCCAGGCCCTCGAGCAGGACGATGCCCTCGATGACGTAGGCAGCCTTGAAGTTGGAGCCGCCGAATCGGGACAGGCGTGCAGGCAGACGCGGGTGGTTGAGCTGACGGATCACGATCAGCGTGGTGATACCGATGACGGTGCCCAGGCCGAGGATCTCGTCCCACAGGTGCCACGCCCACGTGTTACCGAAGATGGGCCAGTGGAATTCGGGGTTGAACGTCTGGCCGTAGGCCTCGAACCACAGCAGGAACCCACCGAGGAATCCGACCATGACGAGCCAGTGGGCCCAGCCGACGCTGCGGAACTTGTTCATGCGCGTGTGCGCGATGAACTCGATGATCATCTGCTTGAAGCGAGGGAAGAACGGGCGCCATCGATCGGGTGCCGACTGGCCGATGCGCACGGTGTTGAACATCCTCAGCGCGCCTGAGAGGAAGATGTACCAACACACCAAGCTCAGCAGAGCACCAATCGTGCCCAACGTAATCGTCAGGGCATTCATGTCGCGGCCTTTCGTTTCAGGGCGACGCGTCGGCCACCTCGGGACAGCCCACTGATACTAACCTGCGTTATGTTACCCGCCAGTAACTAGCATTACCAGCCTGTAGGTACCGGCTGGTAACCGCTCGTGGCCTGGAGAGATCGATCTTCTGCGTCGGACGGGCTGGGCCAGACGCAGACATGTCTGGTCGTCACGTTAGGCGGTGCCCGTCAGGTGTCCATCTGTCAGGCAGCCCTAAGTCGGGTTCCGAGCAGGTGAGAACAACCGACCGGCTGTTATCGTTACGCCCGTCACGCACAGGGGAAACGGGTGGTGTGAGTCATCGACTGACGCCCGCCCGATCCCGGGGAGGATCAAAAATGTTCATTCGAAAAGCTGCGGCCGTCGCAGCGATGACCATTGCCGCTACGGGCATCGCTGCAGGTACTTCTTACGCAGCTCCGGAGACGTCACCCGACGTTTCGTACACCGCCGAGGTCGTCGACCAGGCCGTTGTCACCACCATCGACGCCGGAGCATTCCGGGTCTCGGGCGACGGAACTCACGTCGACTTGCAGAACAGCCAGGGCGCAACTCTCGTGAGCCTTCCGCTCGCGTTCAACCTCGGCGACGTTCAGTTCCCGTTCGACGAGACCGTCAGTGAGGACGGCAAGACCCTCACCCTCAAGCCGAACCTGGACCCGGCCAGCTCCAAGCCGAAGCCGGTCGCTGCCGAGTTCACCCCGGTTGCTTCGCCTGACGAGGATCAGAAGGCAATCGAGAAGTTCCAGTCACAGCTCGGGCTTGCCACGCAGATCGGCAGCCTCACCGGCACGATCGTCGGGGCGGTCATCGGTTGCATCGTGGGTCTGCCCGGCCTGGTCGTCGGCTGCCTGCCCGGCATGGTCACAGGGGCCGGTATCGGTGGAGTCGCCGGTACCATCCTCGCCGGCGGCGGAACTGCCGTCGTCGCGGGCTTGGACCTGATCAAGGTTCTGAACGCTCCGGCTGGAACAACTCTCTTCCAGTAGAACGTCACGAACGCCGAAACGGGCGCCACACCTTCAGAAGGTGTGGCGCCCGTTTTGCTGTCTCGAGGAATGCGTGTGATCAGTAGTCGCGAACCTTCAGGCCTGGGTTGGCGGCGAGGATGTCGTTGATCGGCGTCGCGTACTGGGTCGGGGCTTCTTGCCCGAACAGTGTCTCTGCCTGAGCGATCTCGCACAGGGGAGAGGTGGCGACGTTGGACGCACTCGTGATGCCCACTGCCAACGTTCCGGAGACGATCGGGCCACCGCTGTCACCCTGCAGGACGCAGATGTTGGTGGTGAAGCCGTTGTCGAGGGTGTGATCCAAAACCTTTGCGACGCGGTTGACGCCGGTGACGACGCCGCAGCTGAAGCCTGTGGTCGATCCTGCCTTGCAGACCGGGGCGCCCACGACAGGATCGGCGGTACCGGTGATGTTGACCGAGCGGTTGAACGGGACCCGCACGCTGTTGTTCTCGAAGCGGTACTTCGCGTTGTCGTCGATGTTGATGATCGAGTAGTCGCGCCCGTCGAAGCTGCTCTTGGCGAAGTACCCGACGCGGGGCCCGGTCTGGTTGTTCACCATCGGGAAGACCTGGCTGGAGTTCGAGGTGCCGGCAGCGGCACGGTTGGGATCGCAGTGACCGGCGCTGATGTTGACTGTGCGTCCTGAACCGTCGGTGCCGTTGAAGCCGAACGAACAACGCAGTCCAGTGTTACCGGAGGTTGCGCCGAAGGCGTCTCCGCCCAGTGCAGCGTCGCCGGTTGCGGATCCGGTTGCGGGGATGAGGTCCGCGACGATCGGGGGAACCAGTAGCGGAGCAGCGGTATGGACGACGGTCCGCTTCAGGAATTCAGGCAATTCGATGCCGGCGGCAGGATCGGCCGTGAGGGCGACTCCGTTGCCGACGACGTCGACGGCGATGCCACGCACGAGGTCTGCGACCTCGGCAGGCTGCGAATCGAGCCAGGTGTTGAGTGCCGAGAGTTGACCTTGCAGAGCCTGCTCGCTCTGCGCGACGTCCTTGACCTCGAAACCGGCCTTCTCGGCGGCCTCGCGGGCAGCATCCTTGTCGCGACCGTCAGCGAGAGCGACGATGCCCTTGCCGAGGTCGTCGAGCCACACTCCGGCAAAAGAGTCGGGAAACTGGACGCGCGCGATGGCGGCGAACTCCGCGAGCTTCTGCGCGAGTTCGGAACGCGAGACGAACTGGTCGGGCGTCAGCGCCAAGTCGTGCTGTAGGGCTTCGGCGAGTTCGACGGGCAGATGGGCTGCCTGATCGGATACCCCGGATTCGTTCGGTTCTGCGTTCGCGACCGCGGTAATCGGTCCGAGGAGCAGCAGCGCGGCCGAACCGAACACTGCGGCGCGACGTGCGATGGAGCTTCGCATGTGGGCCTTTCCACTTCGTTGACCGCGTACCACCCCCCTGGGAGCACACGGATACGGCTCACGGACTTGTGGTGAGCCGATCACAGTCGACCATGACTATATGGGTTCGAACGCGCTATTCCCACCCGTTACATGAGCAGACAGCGCTGACCCCGACCGACAACAGCACTGTGCCCGCCGATCGCGAAACGGATCGGCGGGCACAGTGCGTGAAACAGTGGTTGGTCAACCTGCAGTGCGGACGCGGATTCCGGCACCGACACCGCCACCGGAAGCGCGATCTGCCGCGTCGAGGATGTCTCCGACCGGAATACCCAGATTCGAGGTTCCACCGGAGGTCGCCAGTACCAGGTTCGCTTCGTTGCAACTGGGTGCTCCGCTGCTGTTGGAGCCGCTGGTGATGCCCAGAGCCAAGGTTCCGGAGACGATGGCGCCGCCACTGTCCCCGGCGAGGGTGCACGCGGTGCCGGCGAATCCGCGAACGGTTCGTGAATCACCGTCCGCCATGACCAGTTGAGTTTCGACGCGATCGGCTGCCACGACACCACAGGTGAAGGACGACGTCTGGCCGGACTTGCAGATGGGAGCGCCGATCACGGGACGTGCTGTTCCGGTGATCGCGAGGGTGGTCCCGTTGGCACCGCGGACGGCAGCACGGTCGAGGCCCGCGTCGATGCCGGACTGGTCGAACTTGATGACCGAGTAATCGAGATCGCCGGCGTTGTTGCCGACGGAAGACTGTGAGAATGCTCCGATCAACTGACTGTCGTCGACGTTCGCGTGATTCGGCAGGTAGACGGGCGACTTCGAACCCTCGGCCGGATTGCAGTGTCCGGCACTGATATTGAGAGCATTGTTCTGATCGTCGACGGCGTTGAACCCGAACGAGCAGACCGAGATGTTCTCGGTCGGTGTCTCGCGAATGGGGCCTGTCGACGTGATGTAGGTGTCGCCGCCGAGTGCTCCGGGATCAACCGATCCGCCACCGTCCGGGCTGAGAACGATCTTGGTGTTCTCGAGCAGGGTCGGAAGATTGAGCGCCTGCCCGACGGGGCTGTTCGCGACGTCGATGACGACCTGGTTATTCAGGACGTCGATAGTCGCCGAATTGACTGCGCGTGAGATTTCCTTGGGCAGCCCGGCAATCCATCCGTTGACGTCGGCCAGCGTCTTCTCGAGGGTGTCGGCGGAGACGGGGGCGACGTGCGTGCGGTAACCGTCGTCGGCCGCGATGCGTGCAGCTTCGGTGGTGGTGACGGCTACGACGGGTTGACCGTCGAGTCCCATCCACGAGCCGGCGTAGTCGCCAGGGCGCTCGGACTTGAATTCCTGGGCGTATGCACCGAGTTCCTGAGCTTTGGCAGCGCGGTCCAGATACTCCTGTGGGGAGATCTTCAGATCGCGTGTGATCGCCTCGACCAGCTCAGCCGGAAGCTGATCTGCCCCGAGCTGTTCGACATGCGTGTCGGAGGCGGGCTCTGCCGATGCCGTCGTGGTGAATGGAGCTGCGAGCAGTAGTGCCGAGGCGCCGACCACAGCGGTGCGGATCGCCAACGAGTTACGCATGAAATCCCTTCAAGTCCCCGGCACCGAGCCGGTAGGTACCGCACCCACCATAGGGGAAAAGTTTCGACGAGGAATATGTGCCTATTGTCGGCAAGTCGAATTATTCTGTCTAACTTGGCATTCCGGGTCTCGGGGCCAATGGCATGACGGGCATGTCGGGATTCGGAACCACCGGATCGGTTGTGTCGGTCGGGTTGGACGGCTGCGTCGGCGTTGTCTGTGTATCAGTGGGGGCGGTCACGGCGGGAGTGTCCGGGGTATCCGGATCGACCGGATCCAGCGGTCCGACGACCGGCGGCAGGTTCTCGATCCGAAGGGGATCGATCTGGATGGTGATCGGCGATCCCTGTTGCGCGGGGACGTTCGCCGTAGTGGATTTCTCTGTACCGGTGCCCGGACTCACCGGAATGGGCTGGAATTCGGATGAGGTCGATTCCGCTTCGGATGCCCACGACTGCGCCGTCGGCTGCGCGCCGAGAGCGGGTACTTCCGGTGGGGGTGAGGTCGCTGATTGCGTGCCTGTCCCGGATGAACTCGTCGGTGTGGCAGCTGTGTCCGTCCCGGGGGACAGGGAAGATTGTGCGTCGAGAATCCTGGGTGCTGAAATGGTCGGAGTGTGTCCGATGATGACCGCGGCCGCGCAACCCGACACCGTCAGAAAGACTGCGGCGGCTGCTGCGGCGATGATCGGTCGGCGCTCCGACCGCCACTGGCGATTCAGCCAACCGTCGATGCTCGGTTCTTTCGTGACCGGTGCCTCCACGCCGGATTCCGGCTCCGGTTCGATCAGAACGAACGGCGGAAACTCTGCGGGGGTGTCTTCTGGCTCAAAATCGGTTGGCTGGGGTTCGGGACAGGTAGAGGTGATCGAGAAGGGTGCGGCCAACGCTGCGGCTCCGCGAGCAGCACGGTCGTCGGCGTCAGGATCCGCGAGCCAAGCCGCAGAGGCTTCATCTTCTGAAATCAGTTCGACGCCGTCGAGATTCATGCTGTCGAGTGCGCCGCGCAGTACGTCGACGGAATCGCTCGACCAACCCGCGGGGATCACCGCAGAGATGTTCAGGTTCTGATCGGTGAGTGTTCGGACTTCCTTGACCAGGCAATACATTGCTGTCGCTACCAGTTCCTCCCCTCGCGTCATGTGCTCGGAGAAGTTGTCGGTATCGTCGGTGCCGACCCTGTCGAGGAACCCGCGCAACCCGGTGGACCCCGCCGCGGTTCCGCCTAGCTGCACGGTGCCGTCGGGGGCGTGGTGCAGAACCGATTCGCGTTCGAGGGTCACCAGCTCCGAGTCAGGTCTCGCGATCGCAGCAATGCTTCGTTTGTTGCCGACGGCGAGTCCGACTCCCCACTTCATAGCGATCCCCGTTTCACAGTTACCGAACTTTGCTCGGCAGGCATGTCCTGATTCCTGTGAAAACTATCACTTAAACGGATATACGCAACCCTCTGGACAATATGCAGCTAACTACTTGTTCGGCGGTGTCATGCTGCGAAGGATGGTGAGCAGTTCCGAACGAGACTGCGCCCCGACGCGCCGCTTGATCCGTGCGACATGGTGCTCGACGGTTTTAGCGGAGATGTAGAGGCGTTCGCCGATTTCCCGATACGTCAGTCCGACGACGACGAGTTCGGCAACTTCTTGTTCGCGCTCGGTCAGCGCCGACGGTGGCGCCGCACTTGTGGCGGTATCGGTTGCACTTGTCTCGGCCGTCGACGTTGTGCGTAGCGAGCGCGCAACGTGGAGCAGTGCCGTGGCCGATTTGGTGTCCGGGGTGCGCAGCGCTGCTTCGCCGGCGAGGCGAGCGGCGTCCCACGGGAGTCCGATCCGACTGAGCGTTCGTGCGGCGGCTTCGACACCGTCTGCGTCGACGTTGCCTTGCATGAGTAGGAGCCACTGGCGTCCGGCGATCGCCAAACCGGCTGCGTAAGTGTGAGTTTTGGCTGATTCGGCGAGTGTATGGGCGTGTGGGAGGAGATCGGCCGGCGACTGCGAGAGGATCGACGCCTGGACGCCGTACCAATGCAGCGGCGACGACCACAGCGGCGGCTCGCCGAGCGCGCGGAGGAGTGAGCGCGCGTCGTCGACGAGATGCTCGACCTGCTCGGTCTCCTCGAGCCGTACTGCCGCAAGCCACAGTTCGCCGATGGGAAGCAGATTGAACAGATCAACGCTGCAGGACGAGAGGGTGCCTGCCGCGCCCGACCAAGCTCGACGCAGCTGGGCGAGATCGCCGGAACGCCGAGCAAGACCCACGATCAGAGCATGCAGAAACAGTGCGTCACGCTCACGGAGGGGGCCGCGGACGACCTCCTGCGGTAGGTCTTCGAGAATCGCGTCCTGCCCGCGGACCATCGCGATCCAGGCGCCGAGAAGGTGAAGTCGCGCCCACGTGTGGCTGCTTGCGTCGTCGTCGGCGGCGATCGCGGCCGTGACGACAGCGGCGGCCCGTTCATGGGCGCCGTTGTGCAGGAGTGCAAGAGCTACCAGCGCCGGGGCGGAATCAGGCTGGAATTCAGATGTGTCGGCTCCGCCGGGGAGCGAGAGTGCGCGCGACATCGTGTTGAGCGCACTCGGCGCGCTCCCGGTGACCGATTGCATCAGTCCGTTGGCCAGTGTGGTAGCGCCGACCGTCGAGCTCGACGGTGATCCGGTGTGCCCGGTGAGCGCCGCGTTCGCGTCATCGACCTTGCCGATGCCGAGGAAAGTGATTGCGGCGAAGGGGGATTCGTTTCCGGTGCGCCCTGGCCCCAGCCAGGTGTAGAGATCTGCAGCGGCGCCGAGTTGGCCGCATGCTGCGGACGAAGCTGCGCGGATTCGCACCGCCGCAGCCAATCTCGCGTCGTCGAGATCGGGTGCGGCGATGACGGAATCGGCCAGACGGCAGGCAGTGTCGAGGTCACCACTGCGAGCCGAGACCTGGGCGTACAGCAGCGTGTCGGCCACGCCGAGAGGCTCGATCGAATTCACGCGGCGAAAGAGATCTGCCGCGACCGCCGGCGTGCTCGCCTCGACGGCGTCTCGTAGTACACCCGTGAGATCGCGGTGGCGGATTCCGGAGTCGAAAAGTCTTCGTGCTGTGTCGATATCGAGGGTTCTCGTGTGTGCGCGTGATTCGACGATTCTGATCAGCTCGCTGCGGATACGCCCGGTGCTCGTCGACTCGGCGAGCACGCTCGCGACGAGTGGTGATCGCGAACCGAACAGTCCGGTCGCCAGTGCCCGGTCGAATGCAGCTGTGAGGCTGAACTTCTCCTGTCCCAGATCGAGCTCGAAGGCGTCGATGTCCGGGACGGCGAGTGAAACTTCGAGGATCTCGCGCTCGATCGGATGCAGAGCGGTGACCTGGTGGAGGATGTGTGTGCGTATGGCGTTCGGCATTTCCAGGCGGCCTGCCGAGGCGGCGGCGAAGTACGCTTCGATCGCCCCGAAGGAACCACCGGACAGATGCTCGAGCGCCACCACGGCGCGGTCGTCGAGCGGGACTTTTCGCTCGGCCGCGATCTTCCGAATATCGTTTCGGTTCAACGGGTTCAGATGCAACACCGTGCCGAAACTCGAGATGTTCGAGTAGATCGGTGCGAGTGGTGGATCGATCCGATCGGAGGCTACGACAACTCCGAGGTCGTCACGTTGGACAAGCTCTTTCAGGGCACGGATTTCATCGGAGGTCAGAGCTTGCGCGTCCGCGATCACCACAATCGCGTCGGCGGGGACGTCATGCGTGACTGCGGTGACCACGGGCTTGTCACCCGATTCGATTCGCTTCCGTACAACCCTCGTCACTTGGGGCCGAGCGCTGGCATCGGTCCCGGTGACGAATAGGCGCAGTGGCGATGCAGTCAGGTCGACGTCGCGCAAAAGTCCTGCGATGAACGACGATTCGGTGCCGTTGTCACGGTTCATCGAAAGACCGCCGGTCAGCGGATCGGTGCGGTGACGCCGCCGACGACACCACCGACCACGTTTCCGACACCACCGACGACGTTACCGAGACCTCCGACCACGCCGCCGACTCCGTTGCCGACACCGTCGACCAGACCGCCGACTCCGTTTCCGATGCCGGTCGCAGCGTCACCGACACCGGTCCCGACGCCGGCTCCAGGCGCGGGTGCGGGTGCTGGTGCCGGGGCGGGAGCAGGTGCGGGCGCCGGGGCGCCGGGTGCGGCAGGTGCAGGCGCCGACGGAGCGGTCTCGCCCGGTGCGGGCGAGGATCCCGCCGGTGCGCCGGCAACCGGAACTGCCCCCGGCGCCGTCGTCGAGCCGCCTGCGGCAGCAGGAGAACCGGGCTGATTGCTTTGAGTGCCGTTGTTCGCAGTCGTGGATCCGGTGCCTGCCGCTTCCGCTGCCGTGGTGCTGCCGGGAGTAGAGCCCGCGGTGGTCGAAGCGGTCGAGGAGGTGGACTCGCTGGTGGTGTTCGCCGAACTGGACGGAACGTTGATCTTGTCCATGGCAGTTCCGATTCCGAGCCCGCCTGCGGCGAGCACGATGAATGCTCCCACCACTGCAGCAACGACGCCGACCCTCGACGAGCGTCGAGTCGCCGTGTTCTCTTCTTCGGTCGGCTCGGCAAGCAACGGAGTGGAGAAGGCGGGAACCGGTGCGGGCTTGCGAGACGGCTCGGCGGGAATCACTGCAGTGGCAGCGGCCGGCACTTGCGAGTCTCTGGCGTCGAGTGCGAGGGTCGCGGCGCCGGACGCCGCGCACGACGCTGGATCGGCGTCGGCGATCACCGGGACACGAAGCTCCGCCGACAGTAGTTCGGCGACAAGGGGAATGGACGAGCTTCCGCCGGCCAGGACAACCTGATTGACGTCACTGGACTCGACGCCGGCAGATCGCAGGCTTTCGCGAACCAATGCCACCGATTCGGTGAGGGCGGGCCGGATCAGATCTTCGAGTTCGGAACGAACGAGTCGAACGTCGCTGACGGCACCGGGAAGCGCCACGCGGGCAACGGTTTCCGTCTCGGTGGAAAGTTCCTCCTTGGCTGCGCGGGCATGCTCGCGCAGAGTTTCCAGCGCTGCAATCGTCTCGGGTGCAAAGGGATCAAGGGTTGCGAACTGGTCGGAAACCGCATCGAGCAGGTGAACGGTGACGAGGTGATCGAATTCGTCGCCGCCGATGTCCTCGCTGCGCAGCGGCTTACCGAATATCTCGCTTCGTCCGTCGGTCGTGGACATCATCGTGACGTCGAGCGAGCGAGCACCGAGGTCGTAGACGACGGTCAGACCGTCGCTGACGACAGTTCCGGAAGCGGCGAGCCACGCCATGACGGCTGCGGGTTCGGCGACGAGAGTCGCCCCGTGAATTCCGGCGTCGTCCAGAGCGGACTCCATGGTGCGTGCCGTGTGGCGGTTCCACCCCACCGGGTGAGCCAGGACGACAGTTGGCCCTTCGTTACCGCCTGCCTGGTCTACCAGTGCGCCGACCGCTGTCGCCGCGAGAGCCTCGCCGCGGTACTCGGTACCGTCGGCGGCAAGTATCGGAATCGGGTCCCCGACGCGCTCGACAAATCCGGTGATGACGGATCCGTCGTCCAATTGCAGCGCACTGGGTAAGCGGACCTGTTGCGTTTCACCGGTCGAGCCGTCGGTGACAGCTACGAGAGTGGCCGAACCGATGCTGATGCCGAGCCCTGCCGCCATGAACGAACTCCCCTGGTCGTGGGCGACAGAAGGACTGTCGCGGTTGTCTGCGATGTCGGTTTCAGGACCTAGATCGTTACCGGATCGGAGGCGTCGCGACGAAGTAGGGGACCGATCCCCTAATCGGGGCAAATCCCCTATTCCGACCGGGCGTAGCCCAATGGGGGGGCTTCCCCACCTGTCCCTGGAGAAGAGGGGGGTGCTCCCCGTTGGCCCCAGTCGCAAAAGTTCTTAGCGTTGATTCCACTCGCTACCTCTGGCAGCGCACCAGTTTCCGGACCACCGGCAACTACCCACCGGCAACAACCCGGTCAACGAACTTCAGGAGAACCCGCCATGGCAACGAACGCCGTACTCGAATTCATCCTCGGGCTACTTCGTGACGACGAGGCAGCTGCCAACTACTGCGCCAACCCGACCGCGGCACTCGATGCTGCCGGTCTGTGCGACGTCAGCCCCGCCGACATCGTCGCGGTCGCTCCGCTGGTCGCCGAGTCCGGACTCTTTGCCGGTGGCGGCGCCGACCTGTCCGCGATCGTCAACGCCGGTGCGTCCGCTGCCGGTGCAATCGGCGGCGGTCTCGGACTCGGCGGTGGTCTCGGTGGTGGACTCACCGGTGGTCTCGGTGGTGGCCTCGGCGGCAGCCTGGGTCTCGGCGCAGGTGCAGGAATCGGAGTCGGAGGCGCCCTCGGCGGCCAGTTCGACCTGGTCGGCGACTTCGCAGCAGCCCTCAGCGCTGCGCTTGCCATCGGTGGCGAGATCAGTGCCGAACTCGGCGCAGCCTTCGGCGCTGTGATCGAAGCCGGTCTCGGTTTGGGCGGCGCACTCGATCTCGAAGGAGCTCTCGATCTGGGCGCACAGCTCAGCGCGGCTCTGGGCGGCGCCCTCGGTGTGACCGGCGGCCTGACTGCGGAGCTGGGAGCAGCCCTCGACGCCGCGATCGGAGCAGTCGGCGGACTCGACCTGACGGCAGGGCTCAGCGGAGCTCTCGCACCCGTCTTCGCCATCGGTGGTGACCTCGGAGCCGATCTCGGCCTGGCTCTCGGTGGACTCCTCGGCGGCGCAGCAGACCTCAGCGGTCTCCTTGACATCGGCGGCGAACTGGGCGCGAGCCTGACCGGCGCACTGGAATCCGCTCTTGCACTCGGCGGCGGCCTGGATCTCGCCGGCGCTCTGACAGGCGACCTCAGCACGGCATTGTCCGGCGCGCTCTCGGGCGTCCTGGGAGCCGGCGGCACGATCGGCGCCGATCTGGGTGCATCGCTCGGCGGCGTCCTCGGCGCGATCACGGATGTCAGCGTTCTCACCGATATCGCGGGCGGCCTCGATCTCGGTGCTGCCCTGAGTGGCGCCCTCGGCGGAGCACTCGGCGTCGGCGGCGGTCTGGAAACTGCATTGGGCGGCGCACTCGACGCAGCACTGGGTCTCGGCGGCGGACTCGACCTCGACGCCGTACTCGGCGGCGGCGCAGACCTCGGCGCGCAGCTCAGCGCGGCACTCTCCGGCGCCCTCGGTGCCGGCGGAACGGTCGGAGCCGACCTGGGTGGCGCACTCGGTGGACTGCTCGGGGGAGCACTCGACCTCGAAGGTGGTCTCGGCGCAGACCTCGCGGCAGCTCTGGGCGGAGGCGCGAATCTGTCGACGGCCCTCGAGGGTGTTCTCGGTTCGGCACTCGGCGTCGATGCCGGGCTCGCGGGCGGTCTCGGCGGCGCTCTCGACGCAGCGCTGGGCGCAGGCGGACTTACCGGAATCGACCTCGGTGGTGCACTCGGTCTGGGCGGTGAAGCAGGCTTGGCAGCCGGTGTCGCTGCGGCTCTCGACACCGCCCTCGCAGGTGCAGGCGGCTTGGGTGCTGTCGGTTCCGTGGGCACGGACCTGACCGGCGCGCTGGACGGTGCGCTGGGCGCGGGCCTCGGGCTGGGGGGCTCTCTCGACAGCGTTCTCGGTGCCGAAGGTGCACTCGGTGGAGCGCTGGACACCGCACTGAACCTCGGCGGAATCGACACCGGTTCGATCGGTGCCGACTTGCCCTCCGTCGACCTCGGCGCTGTGAACCTCGGCCCGATCTCCGCTGAACTGCCTTCCGTCGACCTCGGAAGCATCGCGGCAGAAGGCCTGAACCTCGGCGGTGTGACCGGCGACCTCGGAGCAACTGTGGGCGGCGCGCTGGACGCAACCGCAGGTCTCGACGCAACAGCAGGTCTCGACGCGGCCACGAACGCTGCGGCTGGTTTGGGTGGGTCGCTCGGCGGCGCACTGAACGGCGTCACCGATCTCGGTGGATCGCTCGGCGGGGCTGTCGGAGCAGTCACCGACGTGACGGGTTCGATCGGTGCCGACGCAGCCGCAGCTGCCGGTGGCACAGTCGACGGCGGCGGTACCGTTGGCGGCGGCGGAGTCGCTGACCTGGGCGGATCCCTCGGTGGAGCAGTGAGCGGAGTGTCCGACCTGACGAGTTCGTTGACCGGTGCGCTGAACCCGTGGTCGTCGATCGATGCGACCGATGCTTTCGGTTCGGGTTCCACTTCGGGTCTGAGCGCCGATACCGAACACTCGCTCTTCGCCGAGGATTCGGTTGCAGCGCCGGTCGATCACATCGACCCGGTTGCGGTTGTCGATCACCTGCATCCCTGATCTGCTGACGCAGGAACTGAAATCGGTCAAAATGACCTGATGTAACAAATCCGGCCCTGCGTGCGCTATGCGTTCGCAGGGCCGGATATTCGAGTCGGGAAGAATTGCGGGTCAACGTAGCTCATGAGTGATTCAGCGAGTCAGGTAAGCAGCCGGAAGGCGCGCGTCGCGTCGTCGACGGCGTCGTTGCTCGAACGAACAGCCGTCGTGGCGAAGGATTTCGGGCGCACGGATCTGGTGCGCCGACTCGAGAACGCTCAGGTGAGAGTCAACGACCCGCGTATTCGCATCGTGGTGGTCGGACCCCTGAAGCAAGGCAAGAGCCAGTTCGTCAATTCTCTGCTCGGCATCGATGTGTGCTCGGTCGGTGACGACGAGACCACTGCCGTGGCGACGGTAGTTCAGTACGCGGAGACCGCGGTCGCCGAACTGATTCTCGCCGATCCGGGTGCGGCGCCCATTCGGGTGCCCCTCCCGCTCGAGGAACTGATGGGGATCACCCCGGCCACGCCTCGCGCCGAAGGGCGTGAGGTTCTGCGTGTGGAAGTGGGTGTTCCCAGTCCGCTGTTGGCCGACGGTTTGGTTCTGATCGACACTCCCGGTGTCGGCGGTCACGGAAATCCTCATGCTGCAGGAACATTGGGATTGATCACTGCGGCCGATGCAGTGTTGGTGCTGTCGGACTCCAGCCAGGAGTTCACCGAACCGGAGCTGGGATTCATCCGCCAGGTCGTCAATCTGTGTCCTGCGGTAGCCGGGCTGATCAGCAAGACCGATCTGTACCCGCACTGGCGGCAGATCCTCGACGCCGATCGCGGACATCTCCAGCGTGCCGGCTTGGATCTGCCGCTCATTCCGATCTCCTCGGTACTGCGCTCGCACGCGCTGAGGCTGGGGGACAAGGAACTCGAAGCGGAATCCGGATTCTTGGACCTCTATCAGTTCTTGCGGGACAACGTCGTTGCGCGTGCCGAATCGAATACTCGACGCGCAGTTGCGATGGATGTGCGTTCTGCGGCAGCACATCTGACGTTGGAGATGGGCAGTGAGCTTGCGGCGCTGAAGGATCCGTCGACCGCTCAGGCAGCGGTCGCGGGACTGCAGCGTGCCCGGGCAGCGGCCGAGGAACTGCACAAGAAGACCTCACTGTGGCAGCAGAGCCTCGGTGACGGCATTGCAGACCTTGCCGCCGACATCGATCACGACCTCCGGGACCGGTTGCGCCGGGTGACCCGCCAGGCCGAGGAGACGGTCGACGAAGGCGATCCCGGTAAGGACTGGGACGTCGTGGGGGAGTGGCTCGAACAGGAGATCGCCACCGCGATCGGTGACAACTTCGTGTGGGCGCATGATCGCGCACAGTGGCTGGCAGAAGTTGTGGCGCAGCACTTTGCGGAGACCGGTGACGTCGCGCTCCCGCATCTCGACGTCGCCGACACCGACGGTTTCCTGGAACCGGTCGGTGCATTGGCGGACCTCGAATCCGGCCGAATCGGCATCACTCAGAAAGTCCTGGTCGGCATGCGCGGCTCGTACGGCGGCGTGCTCATGTTCGGCTTGATCACCACGATGATGGGCATGGCTCTGGTCAACCCGATCTCCATCGGCGCCGGGGTTCTGCTGGGCACCAAGGCTTATCGTGAAGACAAGCAGGCTCAGGTACTCAAGCGTCGCGCTGAGGCGAAAGCGGCCATCCGACGGTTTGCCGACGACGTCAGCTTCCAGGTGGGCAAGGAGTCGAAGGATCGCCTACGCCTGGTGCAGCGGCTGTTGCGTGATCACTTCACCGACATCGCCGAGCAGGCGTTGCGCTCGATCAACGAATCCCTCCGCGCCACTCAGGAAGCCGCGCAGTTGGAGTCGAGTGAACATGCCGCTCGGATCAAGCGTCTGGAGACCGACATGCGCGTCGTCGCGGAGCTCGACGCCGTTGCCGGAACGCTGATCGGCGAAACTCCCGCTCCTGCCTCGGCAAAGGTGACCAACGCATGAATGCCACGACCACCGTGACCGCAGTGGAGTCGGCACACGCCCTGATCGACCACGCCAGACGTGCCTACGCCGATCAGCCGCAGACGCGCGCCCAGTTGGAAGAATGTGCGGCCAGGCTCGACGAGCCACTCCGGGTGGCGCTCGCCGGCTCCCTCAAAGCGGGTAAGTCGACGCTGCTCAATTCGCTTGTCGGACAGGATATAGCGCCTACCGACGCGACGGAATGCACACGCGTCGTCACCTGGTATCGGAACGGGACGACGCCGCAGGTGACCGCGACGGCCGAGAACGGTGCCGAGTTCAACGTGCCGGTGACGCGCCGCGACGGCAGGCTCACGTTCGATCTGGGCGAGTACACCGCAGACTCGGTGGACCGCATCGACGTCGACTGGCCGTCTTCGGCATTGGCTCGTACGACGATCATCGACACACCGGGCACCTCGTCGCTCTCGACCGAGGTCTCGGCCCGCACCTGGGACATGCTCGTTCCCGACGGTGAGGCACCAGGCGCGGATGCAGTGGTCTACCTCCTGCGGGCTCTCAACGCCAGTGACATGCAGTTCCTCGGGAAGATCGCGGATCACGTGGGCGGAGAATCCGGGCCACTCGGAGTGATCGGAGTTCTCTCGCGTGCCGATGAGGTCGGCGCAGGCAGGCTCGACGCGTTGTCTTCGGCGAAGGACGTCGCGGCGCGATTTGCCGAGGAGTTGGAGCGAACCGGCCTGTGCCAGTCGGTGGTTCCGGTGGCAGGTCTGCTCGCGCTCGCTGCTCGGACGATGAGGCAGAGCGAGTTCGCGGCCTTCTCGGCGCTCGCGCAGGTTCCGGCCGAGGATCTGAGCCTTGCGCTCCTCTCCGCGGATCGCTTTGCCAGGCAGGACAGTCCGCTGCCGGTCGATGCGGCCATGCGGGCGCAATTGGCCGATCGGTTCGGGCTCTTCGGAATTCGCCTCGCCGTGACGTCGATCAAGTTGGGGGCCACTGATTCACCGTCCCTGGCGGCCGAATTGTTGGAGCGCAGCGGCCTGGACGAACTGCGTCAGGTGATCGACGTTCAATTCGGGCAGCGGGCAGATCAGCTCAAATCGCACACGGCGCTGGTGACGCTGGGAAGAATCCTCGAAGCCGATCCGAGCGAGGAAGGCGATCAGATCGCGGCGGAGGCGCAACGGTTGCTTGCCGATGTTCACGGCTTTCACGAACTTCGCCTGCTCGGGCGTCTTCGTTCGGTACACACGGATCTGCCACCCGACGACCTGGCACAACTGCAAAGACTGATCGGCGGCTACGGAATCCGGGCAAGTGACCGGTTGGGCTGCGAACCGGAAGAATCGCCGGAGGTGCAGCGTGCGCGGGCCACGGCGGCTGTCCGCAGATGGCGCGAGTTGTCCAGACATCCGCTCTTCGACAGGTTCACCTCGCGCGCCTGCCTGGTCGCCGCCCGCAGCGCCGAGGGCGTCCTGGCTGAAATTGTGCCCGAATAGGGACCCGTTCACTATGCGAGCGCCGGACGAGGGTTCTATCTTGAGTTCGGGATGATCCGGACATAACTCCCAGGTTCGGGTCCCACCTCGATGGGAGCACGCGCATGGCGAGTGACATCAAGTCCGCTTCACCGGATCGAGCCACCCTCGTCCTGGGGACGCTCATCCTGGTCGCTGCGGTCGCGAACCTCAATCTCTCGGTCGCGAATGTCGCTTTGCCCGATATCGGGCGGGCTTTCGACGCCAGTCAGACGCAACTGAACCTGATCGCGGTCGGCTACTCGCTGGGCCTGGCCGGAACGGTGCTCTACCTGGGGGCCTTGGGAGACCGATACGGCCGCAAGATGTTGCTGGTCACCGGCATGGCGCTGTCCATTCCGGCGTCGATCGTGGCGGGATTCGCCGGGAACTTCGAAGTGCTGTTCCTCGCTCGGATAGTCGGAGGCGTCTCGGCAGGTCTGGCGTTCCCGACCACGCTGGCAATCATCACGGCGTTGTGGGCCGGACCGGCACGAACCAAGGCGATTGCCATGTGGTCGGCAATCGGTGGCGCGATTTCAGCACTCGGTCCGATCGTCTCGGGGGCGCTGCTCGAGCAGTTTCACTGGGGTTCGGTCTTCTTTGTCACCCTTCCCTTGGCCCTTGTGGCACTGATCTGTTCCCTGGTGTTGGTTCCCGCTCACGTCAACGAGACGACCGAGCGAGTCGATCACCTCGGCGGCATAGTGTCGATCGTCTTCATCGGGGCGCTGGTGTTGTCCATCAACTTTGCGCCGGTGAAGGGTTCGGGCACGTTGGCTCTGGTGCTCGGGGCGATAGCAGTTGTCGCGGGTATCGGGTTCTTCCTGCAACAGCGACGCGCGGCCAATCCGCTGTTCGATCTTCACGTAGCTGCGCGCCCGACCTTCTGGGTCGCGGCGGTGGGTGGGTTGGTCGTGTTCGGTTCGCTCATGGGCGCGATGTTCATCGGCCAGCAGTTCCTGCAGAACGTCCTCGGGTACTCGACGCTGGCAGCCGGTGCGGCGATCATTCCGGCTGCGCTGGCGATGGTGATCGTCGCGCCGCGCTCGGCGACCATGATCGAAAGGTACGGCGCCCGCGTCACGCTGCTCGCCGGCTACCTGTTCGTGGTTCTCGGTTTGTTCGTCGCGCTGTTCCTGTGGAACGAAAGCACACAGTATTGGCAGGTCGCGCTGGCCTATGCGCTTGTCGGCATCGGCGTCGGTCTGGCCGGCACACCGGCATCGCGTTCGCTGACCGGATCCGTTCCCGTGCACCGCGCTGGTATGGCGTCGGGAACCTCGGACCTGCAACGCGACCTGGGCGGCGCCATCATGCAGTCGATTCTCGGCGGAATACTCACGGCCGGGTACGCAAAATCGTTGGGAAATGCGATCTCGTCCTCGCCGAACGCATCCGAAGTGACTCCCGAAACTCAGGCCGCGCTCACCAAATCCTTCTCCAGCGCCGAAGTTCTCGCGGAACGCTACCCGCAATACGCGGACCAAATCATGACCGCCGCCAAAAACGCCTTCCTGGACGGGGATACAAACGCCTACATCGCGGCGATCATCATCGTGTGTGCCGGTGCCGCGGTGGTGACGTTCTTCTATCCGCGTCGCGAGCGCGAACGAGTCCTGCTGGCGCAGTACGCAGCGGAATCCGATCTAGCCGCGGAGAAGAGTTGAGCGCGCTCTGGTAGTGATGAGGGATGCCACAGCTACTTCACATCGATTCGTCCGCCGAACTCCACCACTCGACCTCACGTGATCTGACCGCACTGTTCGCTCAGCAGTGGTCGAAGAACAGTCCGGATCACACGACGGTGACGTTGGACCTGCACCGGGATCCCTTGCCGCACCTCGCGGACGCGGCCCTGCACTATGCACCACGCTTGCGAGTCGAGGGCGAGATTCCGGATCCCGCCGCGGAAGCACTCCAGGCTCGGGTCATCGAGCAACTTACCGCTGCAGACGTCGTCGTGATCGGTGCGCCGATGTACAACTGGTCGATCCCGTCCACGTTGAAGGCGTGGATCGACTACGTACACGTCCTGGGGACTACGGTGCCTTTCGACACGCGTACTCAGCCTCTGGCAGGTAAGCCGGTGGTGATCGTCTCCAGCCGCGGAAACACCTATGCGCCGGGCTCGGGAAACGAGGCCAACGATCACACCGTCCCGCCACTCGTTCAGGTGCTCGGGGTGTCGATGGGAATGGATGTCTCCGTCATCACCGCGGAACTGACTTTGGCGCAACGTATTCCGGCGATGGCACCTCTGATCGAGCAGGGTGACGCGAGCCTGCGTGCTGCCCGGGAGTCGTTGACCGAGCTGGCCCGTATCCTGGGGGCCTGATCAAGAAGTTCGACCGGGTTCAGGTGAGAGACGAGATCATCGACGCCACGTCTGACGGTTCTACGTCGTAACCGGGGAAATAGCAGCACACTTCGTCGGCATGTTCGCCGAACCGCCGCCGAATCTCGGTGGCGCACTCTTCGGGAGTGCCGACGACGGCGAGTGTGGTCAGCATCGGATCGGTGATCAGCGACGCCATCTCGGTGTAGCCACCTCGCTTCGACAGGGCATTGAGTTCCGGTTGGACCTCGCCCCACCCTTCGACGTCGAGCACCGGACGGTATGCGGGCGTCGAACCGTAGAACGAGAGCAGGGCTCGGACGCCTCTGGCGGCCGCGGCAAGTTGATCGTCGCCGCGGCCGACGCCGACGATGACCTGCGGGATGATCGTGAATTCGTCTCGGGTGCGGCCGGATTCGCGAAGACCGGCATCGACGGCCGGAAGTGTTCGTTCGAGGAAATGACGTTGCGTGTGGAACGGCATGACCAGTAGTCCGTCGGCCACCTCGGCAGCCGTCCTGGTCATCACCGGTCCGAGCGCACCCATCAGGATGGGCGGCGGCCCATAGGGGTTGGGGCCGGGATCGAACGTCGGAGGCATCAACGTGTGGGTGAAGAACTCGCCGCGGAAGTTCAGCGTCGAGGTGTTCTCCCACGCAGTGAAGATCGCCTTGACCGCTGCGACCGTCTCCTTCATGCGGGCCGCCGGACGCGACCACGTTGCGCTGTAGCGTTTTTCGATGTGCGGTTTGATCTGCGATCCGAGACCCAGTCGAAAGTGGCCGCGACTGAGCAACTGCAGGTCGTTGGCCGAATGCGCCAGATGCATGGGACTGCGGGGGAATGCGATGGCGACGTTGGTCATCAGGTCGAGGTCGACGGCCGATGCTGCTTCGACGAGCGGGAAGAACACGTCGTGTGGTCCCTCGAACGTGAACAGGCCACCGGCGCCGGTCTCCGCGAGTTCACGGCTACGAGCAGCGCCCGCGCCCGGCGCGGAGTCCAGTTGTACGTGAACCTTCATCGGCGTCCCCGCAGCCAGGTGCTGACACCGGGAGCGAACGGAGCGATCGCCGCCACCGCGACCAGGGCGCAGTAGAGAATCGGACCCCATCTCAGAACTCCGGCGCCGATGTCTGCTGCGCCGTCGACCAGAGACATGAAGCCGAGTCCGGCCGCGATGCTCACGACTCCCACGATCGCCGTCATCACCCGCCCGGCGTTCTTGCGTGCGCGGAGGAGTTGAAGGCTCATGAGTGCGAGCAGGACCAGGACGAGAGCGCCGCCGCCGCTGCCCGCGAGTACGACGGTCACGGCATCGGAGATGTCGGTGGACGAGTATCCGGGATTGTCGCGCGCAGTCGATTCTTCGAGAGCCGACCGGACGTCGTCGAGGCTGGTGACTACCACTCCGGCGATTCCGGCCAGGACGACGAACGAGCCGATCCAGGCAGAGGTAGACAATGTCACGGCTTTGGGTGTCTCGTCGCTCGCTGCAGGTCGGAGCGGCCGAACCGAGACGTCGGGTCGCTCGGGTGCCGGGCGTGGAGGTGACGGGCGAGGAGGTCGCGCGGGAGAATTGTCGGGATCGGTCACCGGCCGATCCTAGCCATTCGGAGAGATACGGAAGTGATGTGGCGCACTTTTCCGGCTTTTCGGGGAAGGCGGGAACAAATCTACGTGGGCTGTAGTTGACCATTTCGACAAGCTTGAGCGCCCTCGACTCAACTTCAAGTTGACTCCCGGCCACGGTCGGAGGCAAACTTGAGCGGAGGACGCTCACCAAGCGAAAAACTCGCGGTCATGTTCGAGATCAACCACTCGGGCAGAGAACCGCAGAACGAAAGGTAGGAACACTATGGCTCGTGCAGTCGGTATCGATCTCGGTACGACCAACTCGGTAGTTGCAGTGCTGGAGGGCGGCGAGCCCGTAGTGGTCGCCAACGCCGAAGGCTCACGTACCACCCCCTCGGTGGTCGCATTTGCCAAGAACGGCGAGGTTCTCGTCGGTCAGCCCGCGAAGAACCAGGCAGTCACGAACGTCGACCGCACCCTCCGCTCCGTCAAGCGCCACATCGGCACTGACTGGAACGTGGAAATCGACGGCAAGAAGTACACGCCGCAGGAAATCAGCGCCCGCACGCTCATGAAGCTCAAGCGTGACGCGGAGGCTTACCTCGGCGAAGACATCACCGACGCCGTCATCACCGTCCCCGCGTACTTCGAGGACGCACAGCGTCAGGCAACCAAGGAAGCCGGCCAGATCGCCGGCCTCAACGTCCTTCGTATCGTCAACGAGCCCACCGCGGCTGCACTGGCATACGGACTCGACAAGGGTGACACCGAGCAGACCATTCTGGTCTTCGACCTCGGTGGCGGCACCTTCGACGTCTCCCTGCTCGAAATCGGCGACGGTGTTGTCGAGGTTCGCGCAACCTCCGGTGACAACCACCTCGGTGGCGACGACTGGGACGAGCGCGTCGTCGCTTGGCTGGTCGACAAGTTCAAGGCTCAGAACGGCATCGATCTGACCAAGGACAAGATGGCCCTGCAGCGTCTGCGTGAGGCTGCGGAGAAGGCGAAGATCGAGCTCTCCAGCTCGCAGAGCACCTCCATCAACCTCCCGTACATCACGGTCGACGCGGACAAGAACCCGCTCTTCCTGGACGAGCAGCTCACCCGCAGCGAGTTCCAGAAGATCACCTCGGACCTGCTCGATCGCACTCGTGCGCCGTTCCAGGCAGTGATCAAGGACAGCGGAATCGCCGTCAAGGACATCGACCATGTCGTGCTCGTCGGTGGCTCCACCCGTATGCCGGCCGTCTCCGATCTGGTTCGTGAACTGACCGGTGGCCGTGAGCCCAACAAGGGCGTCAACCCGGACGAGGTCGTCGCCGTCGGCGCCGCACTCCAGGCCGGTGTGCTCAAGGGTGAGGTCAAGGACGTTCTGCTCCTCGACGTCACGCCGCTTTCCCTCGGCATCGAAACCAAGGGTGGCGTGATGACCAAGCTCATCGAGCGCAACACCACGATCCCCACGAAGCGTTCCGAGACCTTCACCACCGCTGACGACAACCAGCCTTCGGTGCAGATCCAGGTCTTCCAGGGTGAGCGCGAAATCGCTTCGCACAACAAGCTGCTCGGCTCCTTCGAGCTCACCGATCTGCCGCCCGCCCCGCGTGGCGTTCCGCAGATCGAGGTCACCTTCGACATCGACGCCAACGGCATCGTGCACGTGACGGCGAAGGACAAGGGCACCGGCAAGGAAAACACGATCAAGATCCAGGACGGCTCCGGTCTGTCCAAGGAAGAGATCGAGCGCATGGTCAAGGATGCCGAGGCTCACGCCGAGGAAGACAAGGCCCGTCGCGAAGAGGCAGAGGTTCGCAACCAGGCCGAGTCGCTGGTCCACCAGACGGAGAAGTTCGTCAAGGAGCAGCGTGAAGGTGAGAACGCGGGCAAGGTCTCCGAGGAGATCCTGACCAAGGTCGAGGCAGCGGTCAAGGACGTCAACGACGCCCTGGCAGGCACCGACATCGCTGCAGTGAAGACCGCAGTGGAGAAGCTGGGCACCGAGTCGCAGGCTCTGGGCCAGGCCATCTACGAGGCTTCCGCTGCAAACGAGGCCGGAAACACCGACGGCGCAGGCAATGACGACGACGTCGTCGACGCCGAGGTTGTCGACGAGCCCACCGACTCGGACAAGAAGTGACCTCGGACAACCCCGAGAACAACCCGGTCGACCCCGAGACCGGTGCACAGGGAGAGGCGGCGGGGGAATCCCTGCCGCCGCTCGACTCGGAAGACACAGGGGTAGTTCAGGAAGCAGAGTCGATCGTGGAGGAAGCATCCGCCACCGATCAGCTCGCCGAACGGACTGCGGATCTGCAGCGACTTCAGGCGGAGTTCACCAACTACCGTCGTCGCGTCGAGCGTGACAAGCAGGTCATCAAGGAAACCGCGCGGGCTTCGGTCATCACCGAGCTCATCGGAATTCTCGACGACCTGGATCGCGCTCGGGCACACGGTGACCTCGAATCGGGTCCACTGCGTGCACTCGCAGACAAACTCAACACGACCCTGACGGGTCTGGGTTTGACCGACTTCGGTAGCGAGGGTGACGATTTCGATCCCGCACTCCACGAAGCGGTGCAACATGAAGGCGAAGGCCACGACCCGGTACTCGGGACGGTCATGCGCAAGGGATACAAGCTCGGCGACCGGGTCCTTCGGACCGCAATGGTGGCCGTGACGGACCGGGTAGGCGACAAGCCTGCAGACGGTTCAGAACAAGAAGCGAAGTAACAGTGAGAGGAGGAGACGCCCAGTGAGTCAACGGGAGTGGATCGAGAAGGACTTCTACAAGGAGCTGGGCGTCTCGTCCACCGCGACGGCCGACGAAATCAAGAAGGCGTATCGCAAGCTGGCTCGGGATCTTCATCCCGACGCCAACCCTGACGATGCGAAGGCCGAAGAGCGTTTCAAGTCCGTCAGTGAAGCTCATGCCGTTCTGTCTGATCCGGACAAGCGCAAGGAGTACGACGAGGCTCGGCGCCTCTTTGCCAGCGGCGGCTTCGGCCCCCGCGCGCAGGGCGGCGGCGGATTCAACCCCGGCGCTGGTGGTTTCGACATCAACGACCTGTTCGGCGGCGGGGCCGGTGGGCAGGACTCGGGTCTCGGAGACATCTTCGGCGGATTGTTCAACCGCGGGGGAGCGGGCCAGCGAACAGCTGCGCCCAACCGCCCGCGTCGAGGCAAGGATCTCGAGACCGAGACGACGCTCGCCTTTCGTGAAGCAGCGCTCGGTGTCACCGTCCCTCTTCGTCTGACCAGCCCTACGTCGTGCACCACGTGTCACGGCAGCGGCGCAAAGCCAGGCACCAGCCCGCGAGTGTGCCCACATTGCAACGGAACCGGCGTGGTCAGCCGGAACCAGGGCGCCTTCGGATTCAGTGAGCCGTGTGACGATTGCCGGGGAACCGGCTCGATCATCGACTCGCCGTGTGAAGACTGCCACGGTAGCGGAGTCACCAATCGCACACGGACCATCACGGTTCGCGTGCCTGCCGGTGTGAGCGACGGTCAGAAGATCAGACTCAAGGGCAAGGGCGAAGCGGGACTCCGCGGCGCTCCGGCCGGCGACCTGTTCGTCAACATCCGCGTCAAGCCGGACAGTGTCTTCGGACGCAACGGCGACGACCTGACACTGACGGTTCCGGTGAGCTACGGCGAGCTGGTGCTGGGAACGACACTGTCCGTGCCGACTTTGGAAGGCCGTGTCGGAGTGAAGGTTCCGGCTGGAACGGTGGACGGACGCATTCTGCGAGTTCGCGGACGCGGTATCCCCAAGCGGCCGGACGGTGCCGGTGACCTTCTGGTCACGGTCAAGGTATCCGTTCCGCAGAAGTTGGACGACCCGGCGATCGAAGCGCTGAAAACCTATCTCGAAGCCGAGAAGGCGAGCGGGTTCGATCCACGGGCCGGGTGGGCCGGTGCATGATGACAGAGCGACCGCAGAATCAATGGGATGCGACGGTCGATCCTGACGCTCAGATCTTCGTGATCTCGGTGGCAGCCGAGTTGGCCGGAATGCACGCGCAGACTTTGCGTAACTACGACCGACTCGGGTTGGTCACCCCGCATCGAACCACCGGTGGCGGACGACGCTACTCCCCGCGCGATGTTGCGCTTCTTCGTGAAGTACAACGGCTTTCGCAGGACGAGGGAGTCAACCTTGCCGGAATCAAACGAATCATCGAACTGACCAACCAGGTCGAGGCTCTGCAGCATCGCGTCCGCGAATTGGCCGAGGAGATCGCGAAAGTCCATGCGGGCTATCGCCGGGATCTCGTGCCGATTCCGCGCAACAACGCGTTGGTGGTCTGGAAGCCCCGCAACCAGCGATAGTCGGACCTTTACACAAACGGCTCCACGCCCTGTCGGATTCATTTCGTCGAATCCGCCAGGGCGTGGAGCCGTTTCGGCGTTTCCACCCAGCGGGAAGAGATCTGTCGACGCCGCCTCAATGTGCATAGCGTCCGCTTCCATGACTCCACTTTTCAGCGTTTGACGTTATCCAGATCACATTCTATGCTCCATCCCAAGCAACTGCTTGCTAGATCATCAAGCGGGTGCTTGGTTGGCTGGTGCTCGAAATCAGGCACGTCCACCGGCCGATCATTCTTTCGTCAGGTATTCGCCTGACGTTCGGTGCATACATGTGTTCTAGGAGTGCAGACATGAATCGTCGGCCCATTCTTGTTGCGGCAGTTGCCGTGACGGCTCTGGCTCTTGCAGGGTGCAGTGGTTCTTCGGAGTCCGACGGAGGTGCGGACTCGCCCTACCGTGTGCTGCTGACCGGCGGGATCAGTGCACAGGGAGTCCTCGCGGCTAATTCGCAGACCTCGCTGCTCGCCACCAAGGCGGGCGTTCAGGTCCAGAACGAAGCCGGGGGGATCGGTGGCCGTCAGATCGAGCTCACTACGGTGGACGACGCGGGTGACGCAACCATCGCCGTCACCAAGCTGCGCGAAGCCATCAATTCGGGGAACAAGCCTGACCTCTACCTGAACTCGGGTCCGTCGTCGATCGCGGCTGCGGTTCTGCCGATCCTCAAGCAGAACAACATTCTCTCGATGAGCATGGCTCCCTCGCCCGATTCGACGGACCCCTCGAAGTTCCCGCTCAACTTCGATCTGGCTCCGGGTGCGACCGATACCGCTCGCGGAATTTCCGAGTACGCGAAGTCCAAGGGTTACAGCAGCGTCGGAGTCTTGCACGGCAGCACCGCTTACGGTGAGCTGTTCGGCGAAGAAATGACCAGTGCTTTGCAATCCGCAGGTCTGAAGGCCGCCGGTAACGAGGAGTACGACGCCGCCGCTTTGGACATGACGGCGCAGTTGCAGTCGCTCAAGAATTCGGGCGCCGCGGCAATCGCCTTGGATGCGTACGGCGCTCCTCTCGGATACGTGTTGCAAAGCCTCGAGCGACTCGGCTGGGACGTGCCGCTGGTCGGAAACACCTCGGTGTCTGCCACCAACCTGATCGCGAATGATCCGCCGGCCGGTGTGCTCGGCACCCCGCAGGTGAAGAACCTGGTGACGCAGGTGTTCAGCAGCACGGTGTTCGATCCGAACAACGCACTCGTCAACACGATGGTGGACACGATGGCTTCGCTGGGCTCCATCCCGTCGACGCTGATCCTCGCGGACAACTACGACGCATTCCCCCTCGTCGCGGCGGCAGCGGAGAAGGTCGGCAGTTCGACCGATCCGAAGAAGCTCGCCGAAGCACTGGAAACCACTGAGGTCCAGGAGAATGCCAAGACCGCATTCCTCTCGCGCTACAACTTCAGCTCCGACAACCACGGCCCGAACCCGGACACCAGCGAGCTGAAGTTCATCAGCCCGACGAAGATCCTCAACGGTCAGTTCGGAAACCCGGCTGCGTCATGACCATTCTGTGGTCCGGATTGGCGCTCGGCGCGGTTTACGTGCTGGTTGCCATCGGGTACAACATCGTTTTCGTTTCCTCCAACACATTCAACTTCGCTCAAGCTCAGCTGATGATGGTGGGCACCTTTGTCGCCTACACGGGTCTGGTGACCCTGAAACTCCCCGTTCTCGTGGTGGCCGTCATGGCTACCGTGACCGTGATGCTCCTCGCCTCGGTCGAGGAGATCGTCGCGATCAGACCGGTGGCCGATCACCAGAACCAGTTGGTCACGACGTTGGGTGTCGCAACTCTGCTCAACGGCGCCACTCAATTGATCTGGGGTAGTGAACCTCTCACGGTTCCGTTCTTCGGATCGAACGAACCGATCACCCTGCTCGGCGGCCGTACCTACCCGGTCGAGATCGCTCTGCTGGTTGCGGCGATCGCACTGGTCGTCGGGTTGAGTTACGTCTCGAAGAAAACGATGACGGGTCTGGCTCTGATCGGCATCTCCGAGGATCGTGAAGCGGCGATGCTGCGAGGAGTCAACGTACGACGGTTGGCACTGGGAGCGTTTGCCTTCTCGGGTGCCTTGGCCGGTGTCCTCGGACTCTTCGTCGGCCCCAAGACGTTTGCAGTTGCGACGTTGGGTGCAGCGTTGGCCCTCAAGGGATTCGTGGCGTTGGCGATCGGCGGGTTCGGCTCTCTGCCTGGCGCTTTGATCGGCGGTCTGACCGTCGGCCTGGTGGAATCGTTCACCGCCCTGTGGGCGGGAAGTCAGTACAGCAATATCGCCGTCTTCACGGTGCTGATCGTCATCTTGATGGTCAAACCGGCTGGACTGTTCGGCAATGTCCGAGAACGGGTGGTGTGAGATGGTAAGTGCGTGGCGGACTTTCCGTTCCCTACCGAGCTGGATCATCCCACTCGTCCTGGCCGTGGTGATCCTGCTGCTGCCCGTGATGGGACTCGACCTGTCGACATCACGTCAGATTCAATTGGCCTGCATCCTGGCACTTGTGGTCAGTGGCCTGAACTTGAGCCTCGGCTTTGCCGGTGAACTGGCACTCGGCCAGGCAGCGATGTACGCGGCCGGTGCCTACACCGCGGGTCTGATGTCCCAGGCAGGTCACACCGACATTCTGCTTCAGCTTGCTGCCTCCGGAGCAGTGGCACTGGCGGTCGGAATCCTGACCGGTGTTCCCGGTCTGCGCCTGGGCAACTGGTCCCTGGCGATGACGTCGTTCTTCCTGGTTCTGCTGGTACCGGACGTACTGGCGATCTTCGGTGGCAAGACCGGCGGCCGAAACGGCCTCACCGGTATGGAGCCGCCGACGTTCTTCGGTTCCGAACTCGACACCCAGCAGTACTACATGGTGGTCGTCGTCGTGACCGTGCTCTGGTTCGCGGTGATGCGTAACCTGGTGGTCTCGCGGCACGGCATCGCGTTCCGCACGCTCAAGCAGTCGCCGGTTCTGGCGTCGTCGCAGGGTGTATCGGTGTTCCGGATGAAGCTGCTCGGTTATGCCATCGGTGCGTTCCCCGCCGGTCTGGCGGGTGCGCTGTTCGCCAACACCGACCTGTTCATCTCGCCGGAAGCCTTCGGGTTCACCTTTGCCACAGCAGTTCTGGCGGCGTCGATCCTCGGCGGTGCGGCAAGTGTGTACGGCGCCGTGGTCGGTGCCGCGATCATGCAGCTCGGTCCCAACCAGTCGACGGCGTTCCAGGAGTATTCGCTGATCTTCTACGGCGGCTTCCTGATCATCGGCGGTGTGCTTCTCTCCGGGGGTTTGACCAAGGTCGGGCGAGCGATCGTCTCGAAACTCGATCGCAAGGCCGGCCTGGGCGTAGTCACTGCAAAGGAAAACAGCGGTGGGACACCGGAACTGGCGCCGATCAACGGAGCACGGTTGGTGGTCGACGGAGTGTCCAAAGCGTTCGGTGGCAACCAGGCGCTCAATGCGGCAACCCTGACCGCAGAGGCCGGTAAGGTCACCGCGTTGATCGGGCCCAACGGTTCGGGTAAGACGACCATGCTCAACATGATCTGCGGCTTCTACACCGCAGATGCGGGCGTGATCACGATCGGTGACACGGTGGTCTCGCAGTCGTCGCCGCACAAGGTGGCGCGCGTGGGTGTGGCGCGCACGTTCCAAACTCCGACGATTCCGGAAAACATCACGGTTCTGGAAGCTGTTGCATCCGGACGTTATTCGGTGCACCGAGCGTCGATGGCGTCGGCTGTGCTTCGCCTGCCCAGCTTCCGCAGGATCGCGAAGGCCGACATCGTCGAGGCCGAGCGTGTCCTCGAACTCGTGGGGATGTCGCACTTGCGCAACGAGATCGCGACGTCGCTGCCCCTGGGGATGCGTCGCATGCTCGAGGTTGCTCGCGCCGTCATCGCCGAACCGAGGGTCGTCCTCTTCGACGAGGTGGCATCCGGACTCGACGAGGACGAACTCGAACGCCTGGCAGATCTGATCCGGGTACTGCGAGATGCCGGGGCGACAGTGGTGTTGGTGGAGCACAACTTCCGCCTCGTCCTCTCGCTGGCCGACGAGATAGTCGTGCTGGCGCAAGGGCAGGTGATCGCCACCGGCGATGCGGCAACCATCGAACATCACCCACGCGTCTTGAGCGAGTACCTCGGAGTCAAGTCCGGTGACGAAGAAGCACTTCTCGAAGAAATCGGCGCGGTAGACCATCAGACCAGTGAGGTGAAGTGATGGAACCGATTCTGAAGGTCCGAAACTTGCAGACCGGGTACGGCGATCTGCGCGTCGTCTGGGATGTCTCGTTCGACGTCTATCCCGGTCAGGTGACCGCCCTGCTCGGACGCAACGGCGCAGGCAAGACGAGCACGCTCCGTGCCCTGTCCGGCCTCAACAAGGTGGCCTTCGGAACCGTCGAGATGGACGGCGCCGACATCACCGGAGTCCCCGCGCACAAACGGGTACGACAGGGGATGGCGTACGTGCAGGAGGGCAAGCGGGTCTTCCACAAGCAGACCGTCGAGCAGAACCTCCTGCTGGGCGGGTACACCCGCAAGGCAAAGCGCGGCGAGCTTATGGAATCCGTCGAATCGATGTACGAGATGTTCCCGATCCTGGGGGAGAAGCGTTCGCTTCCCGCCGGTTCCATGTCGGGCGGTCAGCAGCAGATGCTCGCGATCGGCGCAGCGCTGATGGCGCAGCCTAGGTTGCTCCTTCTCGACGAACCTTCGGGCGGTCTCGCTCCCGTGATCGTCGGTGAGGTGATGGACCGCGTCCAACAACTCAAGGAAACCGGCCTGGCTGTTCTACTGGTCGAGCAGGCAGTCGAGGCCGCAATGAGCGTCGCCGATCATGTCACGGTCCTCGACATCGGCAAGGTGGTTCTCGACGCCGATGCCAAGGACATCGACGACCTGGCAGTGCTCAAGGATGCGTACTTCGGACGCGTCTGAACGGCAATGACGACTTCAGCCCGGCCTTCTCGGCCGGGCTGAAGCCGTTTCCCGCTCCGTGGCACGGGCCCTAGCCGGCTCGGGGCCATCGATCTACCGTCCTGCAAACAACTCCCGCGAGAGGCAAACTCGATGACCACTGCTCCCGACGTGCTCGCCCCGGCGAAGCTCGGCCCGGTGACCCTTCGAAATCGAATCATCAAGTCCGCGACATTCGAAGGCAAAACTCCCGACGCCCTGGTCACCGACGAGCTGATCGAGTTCCATCGTCGCCCAGCCGCCGGCGGAGTCGGGATGTCCACCGTCGCGTATTGCGCCGTCGCACCGGAAGGGCGCACCGAATACGGCCAGCTCTGGATGCGGCCCGATGCCCTCCCCGGGCTTCGGCGGCTCACCGATGCCATTCACGCCGAAGGTGCTGCTGCGTCGGCGCAGCTCGGCCATGCCGGTCCCGTGGCGAATCAGAAGTCGACCGGACTGCCCGCGCTGGCACCGTCGAGTTCGTTCAATCCGTTGAGCATGAGGATGATTCGCACTGCCACGACAGCGGACATCACCAGAATTGCGGCCGCGCACGGGAGCGCTGCGCGACTTGCCGTCGAGGCAGGATTCGACGCCGTCGAGATCCACTTCGGTCACAACTATTTCGCGAGCTCGTTCCTGAGCCCGAAACTCAACCGTCGTAAGGACTCCTACGGCGGATCGCTGGAGAACCGGGCTCGCGTCGTACTCGAAACTGCACGCAGTGTGCGCGATGCCGTCGGTGACAAGATCGCGATCTTGGCCAAGCTGAACATGGACGACGGTGTGCCAGGCGGATTCTGGGTGGACGAAGCAATCCAGGTGGCGCAGTGGCTCGAAGCATCCGGAAGCGTCGACGCGCTCGAGTTGACGATGGGCAGTTCACTGCTCAACCCGATGTACCTGTTCAAGGGCGATGCGCCGATCCGCGAGTTCGCCGCCGCGATGCCGCAACCTGTTCGACTCGGTGTGCAGTTGGTGGGGAAGAGCATGTTGCATACCTATCCGTACAAGCCGTTGTTCATGCTGGAAGAGGCTCGGCAGATTCGTGCTGCGGTGAAGTTGCCGCTCGTGCTGCTCGGGGGTGTCACGGACAAAGCGGGCATGGATACCGCAATGGCGGAAGGGTTCGAGTTCGTCGCCATGGCACGGGCGCTGCTCAGAGAACCGGATCTGATCAATCGGATCGCGGCCGAATCCGATACCCAATCACTGTGCATCCACTGCAACAAGTGCATGCCCACGATCTTCAGTGGCGCCCGCTGCGTGTTGGTCGAACGCGTCTGAGCTGGTCAGCGCACACCACGTCCCGACATCCATGCGGATACCGGGTCGTGGGCCGTAGCGGATCAAGTTCGTGGTTGCATCAACGCTTGGTTCAGTTCTGCGTGAAGACGTCGTAGGAGGCGTTCATCGTGGGGTAGCCGGTGGCCATGTAGTCGGTGAGGATGACGTGCGTCGGGTCGCCGATGATGCGAGTCCCGTCGAGGGTGGGGTTGCCGACGTAGTTGTTGGCAGCCATGACCGTCTGGACGCCGTCGGCGACGTTGTAGGTGACGTCGACACCGATACCGCGGGGATCGCTGCTGTAGGCGGTGACGATCTCGGTGGTGTGCGGGGCCAGGTAGGAGCGGGGGCCGTTGATCCACTGTCCGTAGGGGTTGGACGCGCTGTCCAGCAGCATCGGGTTGTCGGTGTTGTTGGTGATGGTCATGGCAACCGTCGGGCCGTCGGTGGGCATGGTGCCGGCGTTGGCGATCGCTGCGGTTCCCAGTGCGGTTCCGCCGACAGCGAGGGCGATTGCGGTGACTGCTACGAAGCGAGTGGTGTTGGTACGCATGATGTCTGCTCCTGGGATGGTGTGTGGTTGCCGTTCTCGGCGATGAATCAATCTTGTCGCGAATGAGTGCTGCAGTATGTCCGCCGACGGGGCCGTGGCGGGGTTGAATCTCTTGTCCCCCGATCGGGGGAGGCGTAAGTGCTCGCATTGCTGGTACGGGCGTGAGAAAGTGAGCAATGCGCGAAGGCACGAAGCCGCTGGCCGGCAAGGTTTCCGTGGTGGTCGGCGACGACCACCCACTGTTCCGTGAGGGCGTGGTTCGGGCTCTGACCGGCAGTGACGGCATCGACGTCCTGGGCGAGGCCGACGACGGCGCAGCAGCGCTCGCAATGATCCGCGAACTACGCCCGCAGGTCGCGCTGCTCGACTTCCGGATGCCGCACCTGGATGGAACTCAGGTCGCCGCCGCAGTCGTTCGAGACGAGCTTCCGACGCGTGTGCTTCTGCTCAGCGCTCACGACGAATCGTCTGTCGTGTACCAGGCCCTGCAAGCCGGTGCTGCCGGATTCCTGCCGAAGGAATCCACTCGCGCCGAGATCGTGAGCGCCGTGCTCGACTGTGCTGCGGGACGAGATGTGTTGCCGCCCAGTATCGCCGCCGGATTGGTAGGAGAGGTTCGGCGTCGTAGTGAACCGTCCGGTCCGACGCTCAGCGCCCGCGAACGTGAGGTTCTCGGATTGATCGCGCAGGGCGCCAGCATCCCGGCCATTGCCTCACAACTCTTTCTTGCGCCCTCCACCGTCAAAACCCACGTGCAGCGCCTCTACGAGAAACTCGGAGTCAACGATCGAGGCGCCGCCGTCGCCGCTGCAATGCGGCAGGGATTGTTGGAGTGAGCAAGCGTCACCGAAGCACGTACGTGACGTTCATGGCCGGGTAACCCGAGGTCATCGTCACCGTGACGTCGTGGCTGTCGGGGGCGTACGTACCGCCGGCATCCGCCCTGGTCTTCGAGTTGGTGGCACTGAAGACAAACACTCCACCGTCGTCGGAGCGGTACGTGAGCACGATGGGGAAGTCGTTCTGGTTCTTGCTCGTGGCCACAACGTTCACGTTCATGTTGGGGAGGATGTAGTCCGCCGGCGGGACGACCCAGTCGCCGTTCGGATTGGACGCGTGGACCAGATACAGGGCCCCGCGACCCGAATTGCTGATCATCGCCGTCGTGACGGATGTGTCGGTCATCGACTTCACCGTGTTCGCACCGGCGGAGCGGGCAACCAGAGCTGCCATGCTGAGGCCGGAGAAGGAAAGTGCTTCAGGTCGAATTGTGTTGGTGCTCATCATGTTCTCCTCGATTTGTCGGTCTCGGTGACCGTGTGTTTCTGTGATGAGACAACTATGGCCCCGAAATCCCTTCGGGTCTGTCCACCTACGGGTCCGAGTGCTGGACGACATCGCTGTCCCCCGATCGGTGGACACAGCGCTCTCCGCCCACCCAGTGTCATGGGGTGGAGGCTCCGCCCACCCAGCGGGAGAACCTGTTCCTCTACCATTCAACCCACTCGTAGCGTGGCCACCATGACCGATCCTGACTTCTCCACCGCACCACTCGACGTCGTAGTCATCGGCGCCGGCGTCGCCGGCATGTACGCCATGCACCGACTTCGCGAGCAGGGGCTGCGTGTCCACGGCTTCGAGGCGGGCTCCGGAGTGGGCGGCACGTGGTACTTCAACCGCTACCCGGGCGCACGCTGCGATGTCGAGAGTTTCGACTACTCCTACTCGTTCTCCGAAGAGCTGCAACAGGATTGGGACTGGAGCGAGAAGTACGCCGCGCAGCCGGAGATCCTGTCCTACCTCGATCACGTCGCCGATCGCTTCGACCTACGCAGTGGGTTCACTTTCGATACCCGTGTCCTGAGCGCACAGTTCGACGAGGACTCGTCGACGTGGCGAGTGCACACCGACGGTGGTCATGACGTCACCTCGCGGTTCGTGGTGTGCGCCACGGGCAGCCTCTCGACCGCGAACGTTCCGAACATTGCAGGTCGCGAGACTTTCGGCGGTGAGGTCTTCCACACCGGCTTCTGGCCGCACGAGGGCGTCGATTTCACCGGCAAGCGAGTGGGAGTGATCGGCACCGGATCGTCGGGCATCCAGTCCGTTCCGTTGATCGCCGAGCAGGCCGATCACCTCTTCGTGTTCCAGCGGTCCGCGAATTACAGTGTGCCGGCGGGAAACACGCCTCTCGATGACAAACGACGCGCAGAGATCAAGGCCGACTACGCCGAGCGTCGAGCGCTGTCCAAGCGCAGTGGCGGTGGATCTCCGTTCGTTTCGGATCCTCGCAGCGCGCTCGAGGTGTCCGAGGCCGAGAGGAACGCGGCCTACGAGGAGCGGTGGAAGCTCGGCGGTGTTCTGTTCGCCAAAACCTTCGCAGACCAGACCAGCAACATCGACGCCAACGCGACGGCGGCCGCATTTGCCGAGGCCAAGATCAGATCGGTGGTCGAAGATCAGGCCATCGCCGACCTGCTGATCCCGAACGACCACCCCATCGGGACCAAGCGGATCGTGACGGACACCGACTACTACCAGAGCTACAACCGTGACAACGTGAGCCTGGTCGATCTCAAGAGCGCACCGATCGAGGCAATCGACGAGGCCGGGATCAAGACGACCGACTCGCACTACGAACTCGACGCATTGGTGTTCGCCACCGGTTTCGATGCGATGACCGGGGCACTCGATCGCATCGAGATCCGTGGCCGCAACGGCGAGACCTTGCGAGAGAACTGGCATGCGGGTCCGAGAACCTATCTTGGTTTGGGAGTTCACGGCTTCCCGAACCTGTTCATCGTCACCGGGCCGGGCAGCCCGAGTGTGCTGTCCAACATGATTCTCGCTGCCGAACAGCACGTCGACTGGATCGCCGACGCGATCAACCACCTCGATTCGGCGGGCATCGACACCATCGAGCCGAGTGCCGAAGCCGTGGACAACTGGCTCGAGGAGTGCTCACGCCGGGCGTCGGCAACATTGTTCCCATCCGCGAACTCCTGGTACATGGGAGCCAACATCCCGGGAAAGCCGAGGATATTCATGCCCTTCATCGGAGGCTTCGGTGTCTATTCCGACATCTGTGCAGACGTGGCAGCAGCGGGATACCGAGGCTTCGAGCTGAACAGCGCGGTGCACGCATGAGCCGGCTGGAGGGCAAGCGGGTGCTCGTGACGGGTGCTGCCGGCGGAATGGGACGCTCACACTGTGAGCGGCTCGCCGAGGAAGGCGCGTCCGTGATCGCGTTGGATGTCGAACAGGCGCAATCGGGGTTGGCGGAAACCGCTCAGGCAGTGCGTGATCGAGGCGGTGTCGCGGTCACCGGTGTGGCGGATATTCGGGACTTCGACGGTCTGGCCGCCGTCGTGGCCGAGTGCGTTACCGAACTCGGCGGGTTGGACGTCGTGGTCGCGAATGCAGGTGTGTACGACACGCCGGGACCGTCGTGGACCATCGATCCTGCAGTGTGGAACCGCTCGCTGGACGTCAATCTGACCGGGGCGTGGCACACCGTCAAGGCCTGCGTTCCGCACTTCGGCGACGGTGGATCCGTCGTTCTGGTCAGCTCGACAGCGGGAATCAAAGGTATTGCCGGAGCAAGTCATTACAGCGCAGCCAAGCACTCCGTGGTGGGCCTGGCCAGAACGCTGGCCAACGAGTTGGGGGCGCAGAGTATCCGCGTCAACTCCGTGCATCCGGGTTCGGTACGTACCCCGATGATCATCAACGAGCGAGTGTTCGCGAACCTGTGCCCGGACATCGAGAATCCCACCGAAGCAGACGCTGCTGCAGTGCTCAGCGCTCGCAACTTGCTGCCCGTTCCCTGGGTCGATCCGGTGGACGTCAGTAATGCGGTCCTGTTTCTCGCATCCGCGGAGTCCCGCTACATGACCGGCTGTCAGTTGATTGTCGACGCCGGCCTGACCCAGAAAGTGTGAATTGATGACTTCTCGATTGGAAGGCAAGATCGCGCTGATCACGGGTGCGGCACGAGGAATCGGGCGGGCTCAGGCCGTGCGTTTTGCCGAAGAGGGCGCGGACATCATCGCGGTCGACGTGTGCACTTCGGTGGAAACCACAGTCACGCCGCCCGCGACGGAGGCCGATCTCGATGAGACAGTGGCGCAGATCCGGGCGCTGGGGCGAAAGGTCGAATCTGCGGTAGTGGACGTTCGGGATCTCGAGGCACTACGCAGTGCCGTGGACTCGGCCGTCGGAACGCTCGGTGGTCTCGACATCGTCTGCGCTACAGCTGGTATCACGTCCTCCGACGGGGCCCTGACCATGTCGGAAACGATGTGGCAGACCATGCTGGACGTCAATCTGACCGGCGTGTGGCACACCACGACCGTCGCGGCTCCGCACTTGATCGCGCGGGGCGGGGGATCGATGACACTCACAAGCTCCATCGCCGGACTTCGGGGGCTGGTCGGAGTCGCGCACTACACCGCAGCCAAGCATGGAGTCGTTGGTCTGATGCGTTCGCTGGCAAAGGAACTGGCTGCGCACAACGTACGCGTCAATACGGTCCATCCCACCAACGTCGACACCCTCATGATTCAAAACCCGTTGGTGCGCGGCAAGTTCCGCCCCGATCTCGAGAACCCGACGCGCGAAGAATTTGCTGCCGCAGCGATGACGATGAACATGCTCGCCATTCCGTGGATCGAACCGGTGGACGTAGCGAACGCTGCTCTGTTCCTGTCTTCCGACGAGGCTCGCTACATCACGTCGGTCGCCCTGCCGGTGGATGCAGGAAGTTCGTCCCGCTGAGGTTTCGAACAGCTGAAATCTTGAACAGCTGAAATCTTGAACAGCTGAGGTTTTGACACGCTGAGTTCCGCCACGGTGTGTAGCGTCGGTTTCACCTAACCGAAAGGCGTACACCGTGGCGGAACGGCGCTATCTGGAAGTCACCGTCGGGACCAACATCGTGATGGTCCTCGACCACCGCACGGTGGAGGTCTTCGACCGCACCGCCGCGAGCACGAGCGAAGTGGCTCGTTGGCATGTCGAACACATTGCGGTGAAGGCGAAACCGTCGAAGTCGGGACTGAAACTCACCATCGGGAACAGGCTCGCCGACGACTCGATCGCGGTAGCGGGTCCACGGGCATCGCTGACTGTTCCGCCGGAGAACGAGGCAGCCGTCATCGCGTTCTTCGACGAGGTCAAGGCTGCTCGGGTGTGAATCGGCAGAAGACCTTCGGCGCGGATGATTCGGGTTCTCTAGTCGAGCACGTCGTGCGCTGCCACGAAGATCGGGCCGGACGCACTTTTGTCGGGATCTCGGGAATCGAGGCTTCCGGAAAATCGACGATCGCGGACGAGTTGGCTGCCGGTATCTCGAAGTCGGGCCATGACTTCATCATGATCCATGGGGACGAGTTCTCGACTGCGAAAGCGGTACGGAACAAAGATCCTGACACGGTGCGTGGGTATCTCGAGGATGCGTACGACTATTCGAACCTGAGTAGCCGTGTGATGGTGCCGCTACGGTTGGCCGAAGTTACCGAAATTTCCTACGTCTCGACTGATCCGGAGACAGACGAATCGGTGGTGTCGAAGCCACGAGTCCCGGATCGCGCCATTGTGATCGTCGAGGGAGTGCTGCTTTTTCGCGGACTGATGCGAGATCAGTTCGACCTACGAATCTGGGTTGAAGCAAGCTTCGACGAGTCCTTGCGGCGTGCGAAGGGACGTCCGCGCGATGTGAGCTATTACGGGACGGCCGAGGCGATAGCGTCCCGGTACGAATCCCGGTTTCATCCGGCGCAGAGGATTCATCTGCGTGACGATCGACCACAACTGACCAGCCACGTAATCGTGCGTGGCTAGTCAGTCGAAAGGCCGGCGATATCAAGCTTTACGCGCGGCGGCATGGGCCCCGGCGACACGGCCGAATGCGAAGGCGTCGGCAATGTGGAATCCGCCGTCCTTCGCCGCGCTGTAGGTGGAACTGACCGCGCCCGCGGCGTAGAGGCCAGGAATCGGATTGCGGGCAGTATCGAGTACGCGGGAATGACCGTCGCGGCGCGGCCCACCGCTACTCCATCCGAGCAGTGGCGACCCGGAGACGGCGTAGAACGGAGCGGTAGCCACCGGGGCCAAAGTTTCGGGATTGCGGCCGAACGAATGGTCGATGCCGTCCGCGCACGCCTCGTTGTAGCGTCGCACGCTCGTTTCCACGACTGTTGGGTCCAGTCCGAGTTTCTCGGCGAGTTCGGCGAGCGTGTCCGCCTTTAGGATCCATCCCTTGTCGATCTCGGCTTGATTGTCCGAGCTCCACTCGTACCCTTCGTCGAGAACCCTGTGGCCGACGGGCAGTGCGTCGCGGCCGGGGCTCAGCTGTCCGGCCAACCTCATCGTCTCGTCGAAGACGACGTTCATCGGTTGCACCGGAAAGTGTTGGTAAGAACCCTCTCTGAACACATGACCATGCCGCATTTCGGCTGACTCGTCGGTGAAGCGTCTACCTTCCCGGCTGAGGAACACATAGTTGTGCGCGTTCCACAGTGCGAGGAAGAATCCAGTCGGATTTTCGAGGTCGCCGGGAATTCCCGTAATGGTCATCATGTTGTTCATGTGCCACAGATCGGCGCCCACGGCCTGTGCCATGCGGTGACCGTCGCCGGTTGCCGATGGTGAGCCCCAGATCTTCGGATTCTCCAGACGCAAGTAGTCGCGCACCATCGTCGGATTTGCTTCGAATCCTCCGGTGGCAAGGATGACGCCCCGGCGTGCCTGGATCTGCGAAGTCTTTTCACCCGAACGGATCTCGACTCCGGTCACCGCTCCGGATTCATCCGTCAGCAGTCCGGTGGCTTCGGTGTCGAATAGTGTTGTGACGCCGCGTTCAGCGAGAGCGGAGACGAGGAACCGGTAGAGAAGTTCATTGCCCATCTTCCCTTCGACGGTGTCCATCCCTGCGTAACAAGAACTTCCGTCAAGTTCGGCGAACTCTGCCGCGGAATGGAAATCGCCGGTCATCGCTACAGTTGCACCCAGACTGCGGATCCAGTCGGACAGTCCGTGAGTGTTCTCGGCCCAGGCATCGATGACGTCCTCGGCAACGGGGAACTCCCCGTTCAACGAACGCAGGAAGGTTCGGGCGGCAGCGGGGTCCTGGTTGACGAACCATCCACTGCCGGACAGTCGAGTGTTGCCGCCCGCGGAATCAGGTCCGCTCTTTTCCAGAATCACGACCGATGCGCCGTCGGCGTGCGCTTGGAGCGCTGCGGCCGATCCGGCAGCGCCCGATCCGATGACGAGTACGTCGACAATGTTATCCATGTCACAGAAGGTATTGCGGAATGGTGGTGCGGCGAACCCACCTTCCCGATGAGCGAGAAAGCCAGTGGTCGGCGCCGCAGAGACGTCGCCCCGCAGGCACGTCGGGGGCCAGGCGAGGTAGCGGTTCAGTGCGTCGGGGGTGGCGCCAAAAGTGCGATATCGCGCTGTGACGTTTTCGAGACCCTAGCGTTATAGATGTGGTTGTGTCGGCGAAACCTGCCGGTGGCAGAGTTCGTCTGGAACGCAGTGACCGACACGGTTGGTTATCCGACGCACAGTGATTCATCGCTGATTCGGGCGGTGGGGCACGCCGAGTCCAGACAAGAGGCTTTCATGACTACGATCAACGAACGTTCTTCAGCTGCAAATGTTCTCGATCTCTTTGACAGCGCCGGCCGAGAAGGGCATCGGTACAGTATCGACGTGGAAAGCTACACCCCTTCGTATGCGGTACTGAGACTTGCCGGAGAATTGGACATGGGTCAGCGGGTGGAATTGGTGCACGCGCTCGACCGACTTCTCCTGGTCGGAACCGATATTCACGTCGATCTCTCCGGCGTGACCTTCATGTCGTCCGGAGTGGCGAATGCCGTTGTCGATGCTGCGGGGCGTGGCAACAACCGCATTCGCTTGTTTGCCCCGACGCGAGCGGTCTCCATGATCTTTCAGGCTCTCGGCGCCTCCGAACTCATTGCGGGCGTTGCCACGTCGACCGCCGATGCTCTCGGTGCTTGAGCCGGAAACAACTCCCACGAACGATGTGAAGTGAGCAGTGCTCGATACGCGTTGACTTGGTATCTGGTCTGATCTGCGTGTCGATGTGCACTTTGCGGCGCGGGATCAGGTTGTCGTCACCGGGTTGCGCCGAGATTTGCGGTAGTCTCGTTCGGTGTCGAGCAGCCGGCGCTGCCATCGACGCGTCCGGCCGCATGAACGCTTGGTGGTCCCGACTCGTAGTGAAGAGCCACACCATGGCGTATGACACCAGCAACGGTTCGACATCGTCGAATTCTCCGATCACCCAGTTCTCCGATGTGATTGGTCTGGAAGTAAGCATGCAGTTCGCACCGATACGCCGCCTCGACGACCACGCACTTGCAGGCGCCGAGTTGCAATTGCGTGGGCCTGACAATTCCTCTCTGTGTTCGGCGCATGCCCTCCGTCGCGCCTCGCAATTGATGCAGCAACGCTCGGAATTCGACAGTCACAAACTGGCCATGTCCCGTACTGCACTCGCATGCACCGTCGCGGATCGCCTGCCGTTGCTGGTGGCAGTCGACTCGGCTTCCCGAGCAGCTCTGAACGCTCCTGGTATCGAAGGAGTGACGAGAAATCTGCAACGGATCGTCATCACGGTTGACAGCGCATCGGTGCTTACCGATCCCCACAACTCTCTGGCAGTGATCAGAGAAGCCCGCGCGGGCGGGCGTCTGATTGCACTCGACGGCGTCGGCATCGACAGGCACTCGGCGACACTTCTGTCTTTGGTCGAACCCGACATCATTATCACTTCCGCTGAATTACTCTCCAAGGCGGCATATTTCGAAGTCGGAACGACGGTGCACGCGCTCGGCGCCTACGTCGAGCGATCGAACGCGATTATCCTTGCCGAGGGTGTCGACTCGGAATCGTCCCGTCTTGCCGCAATCACCATCGGAGCCACATACGGAACGGGTGAGTTGTATCCCGCAGTCGACGATCCGAGTTCACTGTTGTCCGAACCGGTCGTCGCGATGCCCGACAGTCCGGTGTGGAGTGATCCCATCCCCGACGTGGGCACTCCCTACTCGATCGTGTCTGCTCACAGCCGGATCCGGCGCGGTACCAAGCGTCTGTTGATCCAACTGAGTAAGTCTCTCGAAGCGCAAGCCGCCACATCGGGTTCCTCGATGCTTGTTCTGGGCACCTTTCAACAAGCCGAGCATTTCACCGCATCCACAACAGCACGGTGGCGTCACCTCGCCGATACCGTAGGGTTTGCCGGTGTCTACGGTGTCGGACTGTCCGTGATGCTCGACGGTAAAGTTCAACACGCACCGCTCGACCCGGGTGATGATCTCGTCAACGAGTGGACGGTCGTCACTCTGGGACCACACCATGCGGCGATGCTGTCGGCGCGAGATCTTCATGACAACGGTCCAGATCTCGAGCGGACCTTCGACTTCGTGCAAACCTACGATCGCACCACCGTCACCCAGGCAGCGCACTCTATTCTTCGTCGTTACCCCAAGACGAATTCGTGAACCCCGTACCGATGTTCTCGACGTTCGCCGCGAGCGCTGCCCGACCGGCGATCGTGGCTAAGGAGTGGCCGGGCGCCGCGCAGCACGTCTCTTTGCTGCAGAGTTGAGTAGATACCTTTCGGCGACCGTGTAGTCCGTGACGGTTGCGCCATCCGGCGCTGTGGTGTGGGTGAGCAGTTCGAGATAGCGGCGACGGAAGACATGGGCGTCGGATTCTGCGAGTAGGAACTCCGCCGCTGCGACGACCTCTGGTTTCGGAGCAGCGCGTGCATGCCGGTTTCGGGCAGGCCGAGTGCTCATGTTTTCCTCTGGATTTCGAAAGCGTCTGTGCCGGTAGTCATGTGCGAGTTGATCCTGACGTCTGTTCGGTCGCTACCGGTCATGAGAAGTCGTGAGTGGTTTCAGATCGATCGGCTGTCCGTCGGAGGGGAACGGCAAGGACATGTAGTTGAGAGGGGCGGTGTAGCCGGGCGCGACCTGCCAATCGAAGCGTGTGAGCAGGTGGTGCATGATCGCTTTGATTTCGACGCCGGCGAAGTGCATGCCGAGGCATTTGTGCACGCCTCCACCGAACGGTTCCCAGGCATACCGGTGCACCTTGTCTTCACGTCGGTGGTCCGCGAAACGTTCGGGATCGAAATGTTCGGGGTCGGGCCAGTACTGCGGCATGTGGTGAGTGAAATGTGGCACCACTGACACGTAGGTCCCAGCGGGTACGAAGTGGTCCTGTATCTGGGTGTCACACACCGCTCGGCGAGCCATGACCGGCACGGGAGCGACGAGTCGGAGGCATTCTTTCATCACCAGGTCCAAGCCGGCGAGTTGGTCGAGTTCGGCATAGCTCGGCGTCGACGTACTCAGTGCGAGTGATTCCGCCCGACATCTGTTCTGCCACTGCGGATTCTGGCCGAGATATTGCATCATTGTCGAGATGGTGATGGTGGAGGTGTCATGTGCGGCCATCAGCAGGAAGATCATGTGATCGATCACCTCGCCGTCGCTGAAGCGCTGTCCGGTGTCTGATTCGATGTGACAGAGAACGGAAAACAGGTCGTCGGTTTCGCGTGAACGGCGCGCAGGTAGGTAGCGGCGGAAGAAGTTTTCGAGGGTTCGGCGCCCGTCGAGGCCGCGCTTCCATCTGGTGCCGGGAACTCGATAACGGATCACCGAGGTTGCAGCTTGCACGCAATCGACGAAAGCTTTTTTCACAGAGTCGATTTCGCTTTCAGTGGTCCCTTCCGCGCCGCCCATGAAGATGTCGGTCGCCAGGTTGAGTGTGAGAGCTTTGAGGGCGGTGTAGGCGCGGAACCCATCGGACGGAGTCCAGGCGTCGAGCGCGGAGGCGATCGCGGGATTCAGCACGTCCACGGTCTTTTCGAGACGCGATCTCGTGAAGGCTTGTTGCATGATGCGTCGTTGTCGTAGGTGCTCTTCGGAGTCGAGAAGCATCAGACCCCCGTGAAAGAAGGGGCCGATGAGCACTGACCAACCGTCGCTGTTGACAAAAGCGCGGTCTTTGTTCTGGAGAACTTCTTGGCATGCGTCGGGTCCGAGGGCTGCGACCCACCGTCTACCGGCCATCGAGAACCACGAGACCTCGCCGTAACGATCCCAGCGTTTTTGCATCAGAGCGAGAGGGTCGCGGATGTATTCGAAAGTTTGCCCTATTCCGGGTAGTCCCGAATTGCCTGAGATGGGACGCAACTGCGACCGGATGGGTGGAGCGGCCAGGATTTTCGACATCACGTACCTGCCTTCCGTTTGCATCTGACAGTGGCGCCTGTCAGATGGGGGTAGTCTGCGTCACAGTCGCGTCGTCTGTCAAGATCGACTCATGGCTTCTCCCACGCCCCGTCGATATGCCGGTCTGAGTGGTGAGCAGCGGGCCGCGCTTCGGCGTGAAAGCTTGCTCGCAGCAGGACTGGACGTGTTTGCGGCCGCGGGCAGGCAGGGTGCCACCATGACCGCCATCTGTGCGCATGCCAAGCTGACAGAGCGATATTTCTACGAGAGTTTCACCAGCAGGGACGAACTCCTCCAGCAGGTTTTCGACGGAATCGTCGACGAGGTGCGCGTGGCCGGAATGGCTGCACTCCGAACGACCGAGGGGACACGGGAGGAGCGCGTGCGGAGCGCCATTGCTTCGTTCGTCAACATCCTGACGGACGATCCTCGAAAAGGGCGTGTCGCGATGGTCGAGTCGGTGGCTTACGAGCCGCTGCGCACTCACCGGCGGGGAGCGCTGCGTGGGTTCGCGCAGATGGTGGCCGACGAGGCTGCGCTCTTGTACGGCGATCGAGCTTGGCCTCCCCATCAGGGTGAGATCAACGGATTACTGTTCGTGGGCGGCCTGGCCGAATTGGTGACGGCCTGGCTCAACGGCGAAATCGACATCACGCCCGCTGAGATCGTGGATGCCGCAACCTTCCAATTCACATCCACAGCGCACCGATGAAACGCGGGGCCGGCGATGCGGACTGCCAACTCCAGTGGGCGGCATGTGTCGTGATTCGAGGCAGTTTCGGGTCTGAATTGTCGATGACACTGTCCGCGCGGGTCCAGGGCTCTGCAGCCGCGAAGTACAGACGTTGGCCGCCGACATAACGGTTCATCGACGGGTGTTCCGGATCCGCGTTCGTTCCGTCGCGAAGGTTCATTCGCTCGGCGGTGATCTCGAAGGGCACGTCGAGAAAGATCGAATAGTCCCATCGGGAAGCAAATTCGTCCCGATGCAGAAAGAGTCCCTCGACGAGGACTACGGCTCCGTCGGCTGCATGCAAGTACGCGTCGCTGTCCCGTCGTGGTCGGTACTCGCGGTTACCTCCCGGTCTCAGAGGGGCGAGAACATGACGCTCGAGGGCGTCGTAGTCGTAGCTGTCGAGCCAGAAGCCTTCCGGTGACAGCCGACCTCTGCGATGGCGAATCTCCGGCGGATTGAGGAAGTCGTCGACGTGAATCACAATGGCGGGGCGTTCATTCAGCTGTGCTGCAAGACTTTTCGTGAATGTCGTCTTGCCGCTCCCGTCGACGCCGTCGATCGCGACGACGGGAGAGCCGCGCAGCGCGTTTATTTCGGCGGCCAAGGTCTCGAAGACCGTCTTGGTGCTCATCGAGCAGTTCTTCCCGCGCTCGTAGCGACGCGAAGAGGCCCGGTGTCGTACAGGATTCGGTGGCCGTCTTCGAGGACGCGTCGAGTGCCCGCGTCGAGCGGAAGGTCGGCCCAGCTCTCGCTCGCGAAATTCAGTTCGACGAGAAGACCGGACCGTAGGCGGAAGCGTCGTTCTCGGACTGGCCCCCAGTTGGCGGCTCTGATGAATCGCGCGTCGGGGCGGAGCCGGTCGAACCAGTCTTCATTTGCGAGTGCGTTCGCGTCGTCGGCCAGGATCATCAGATCAAGATCACTCGCCATACGCTCCGCGCCGCGCGCGTAGGATCCGACCAGCGCTACAGCTTTGACGTCATCGTGCTCAGCGGCCCATCGTTCGACGTCGACGAGCAGCGCGTTCACCGCACGTCTTCGCCCCTTCAATCGTGCTGACATACCGGCATCATTCCCCATCTCCACCATTGTCCGTAGCTTCGCCGGGACCTCTATCCTGGAACTGTCGGTGACAAGCCATGGGAGGGATGCGTATGTCCAAGGAAGTATCGGCGGGTCTGGCTGTTGGTGCGATGGTCCTTGTTGCAGGCTTGATCTGGACTGGATTTCCCCTCGACACGTATTCGATTGTCGCCGTGATCCTTGCAATGTGCGGTGGATTCATCACTTGGATCTACGTACGCGCAAATGAAGAGAGCACCGGAGACGCTGCCACGAAAGAAAGAAGTCAATGAAGACGATCATCGTGTGTACCTCTGTCTCCCATGGCAATACGAAGCTGATCGCCGACGTCATCGGAGAAGTTCTCGATGCTCGCGTGGTCGAGCCCGGTGACATCGACGCCGCGCAGCTCGCCGACTACGACCTGGTGGGGTTCGGCTCCGGCATCTACCTACGCTCGTACCACGCAGATTTACGCTCGTTCGTCGAGGCACTCCCCGAAGAACGGCGATCCAAGGCTTTTGTCTTCGCCACCAGTGGATTTCCTGACAAGGGGATTCATCGCTTCTCGCGTCCACTGGTTCAGTTGCTCGAACAGAAGGGCTTCGATGTGGTCGCAGCCTTCTCGTCCCGTGCGTGGGATACCTATCTCCCGTTCAAGCCTTTCGGCGGTATCCGGAAGGGGCGGCCGAACGCCGACGACTTGGAATCGGCGCGCATGTTCGCCGAAATGCTACGCGGAAGCGTTCAGGACAGCTTGCCCGGCACCGGGTAGCTGCGCAGGCTCATCTCCAGCTCACCGGCGTCGGCAAGGTCGTTGATCGTCTGGCGCAGAGCGCCACACGTCCGCTGAGCGTTGGCACGGCTGTTCGCGCGACCCAACTCCGGGCACACTTCCTGCGACTCTTCGAGCCATTGGACGCTGGTGTGCGCTTCGCTGTACTTCTCGACGAGGACACGGTTTCCGCAGTTGCGGCAACTGACCTGACGCATCAGCGTGCAATCAGATCGGCCGGTGACCAGAAGGCGCGCATGCTCGTGATCTTGGCGTCCTCGTCGAAAGTCATGACGTCGATCGGTTCGACCTCGTACACCTGATCGCCCACCGGTGTGACGACGCGGAAGTGGAAGGCCGCGCTGGATCCGCTCACCCGCAAGGTAAGCAGTTCCGTCTCTTGCGAACCGCCCTCGAGAGCGCCGTAGAACTCGGTGATCGCGGCCTTGCCGACGCGGGGTTCGCTGCCGACCGGGTCTTCGAGCGTCGCGTTCTCGGCGTAGAGGGCGGCGATGTCCGCTGACGATCCGCGAGCCACGGCGTCGAGGTAGGTGGTAACCGTCGCCGTGATCGCGGCCGTGGTGTCTGGTTCGAGAGTGGTCATCGAGTTAGTCCGATCAGTCGAGAAGTTCAGGGTCTGACAACTACTTCGGACGCTATCGGTGCGGGCTCGATTCGGCGCCGGCATCTCCCACGCAGCGGGACAGCCTGAGCACTCAGGCGTCGAAGCGTCCGAACCCGCCGCGGTAGAACAGAAGCGGACCGTCGTGGCGCAGCACGTTCAGATCGGTGATGCGTGCGACGACGATGGTGTGATCACCGGCGTCGTGCTCCTGCTCGACCGTTGCTTCGATGCGGGCGAGCGCGCCGCTCAGCGCCGGAGCACCGTTGCCGGCGGCATCCCACTCGACGCCGAGGAACTTGTCCGTCCCGCCGCGAGCGAACGCCGAACACATGTCCTGCTGATCGTGGGCGAGAACATTGATGCAGAGAGTTCCCGTTTCGCGAAGCTTCGGCCAACTTGTCGACGTCTTCGCCGGGCAGAACGAGAGCAACGGGGGATCAAGCGATACCGAGACCAGGGACTGGCAAGTGAAACCGAGGGGTGAATTTCCGTCGTGAGCGGTGATGACGGTGACGCCGGTGCAGAAATTGCTCATCACGTTGCGAAGTGTGCGTCCGTCCAGAACTGGCGGCTCGGCGTTTTCCACGGTCATGTCGTCTCCTTGTTCAAATCTTTTGTTCAAAACTCTGCAAACAGCTTCAGAAGCAACGATGTGTGGCGCCGCGGCCGTAATCCAGCGGCAGTCCCACTCAATGGCAGCAATGGCTTCTCGGCACGGGTCAGGACCGACCGATTGGCAGGTGGTGGGGTTTCGAGCAAATTTGATCCCGCTCAGCGGTCCGTTCGGATTCTACGAAACCAGCAAATGACCAGTGATTGTTAGACTTCGGGCATGTCCGAACCTGATGACGTGTCCCGAGGACTTCCCGCTACCAGCTGGGCAGTGCTCGGGATGCTGACGTTCGGGGAGGAGCTGACCGGAAACGATTTGAAGAAGTGGGCTGACTGGAGTGTCGGCTTCTTCTATTGGAGCCCGTCCATCAGCCAGGTGTACGCAGAACTGAAGAAGCTCGAAAGCATCGGGTTCGTGGAGTCCCGGGTCGTCTCCGAACCAGGGGTGCGAGGCAAGCGCCTTTACTCCATTACTCGGTCAGGAACCGACGCCGTCCGGACGTGGTCACGGGAGGCACCGGTGGAAGTTCCGGTGCTCAAGCACGGCGTGATGTTGCGTCTGTGGATGGGACACCTCAACGAGCCCGAGCGACTGAAGGCGCTGGTGGAAGCCCACATCGCCAATGTCGAAGAGCAGATTCGACGCGCGAAACTCCACGCAGATCATGCCGAGAACGAGCCGGCCTGGTCGTTCCCGGTCATGACGTTGCGATGGTCGGAACGGTACTTCCGAGCCGAGATCGAACTTGCTCGCGAACTGCTCGACGACATCGATCGTGCGACCGCCGAGTTCGCGAACGTCGCCGAGCACGACCGACTGGGATCACCGTTGCCCTCGACGCCTGGCAAATGGAAGAACGTCGAGGAGTACGTGTTGGCGCTCGAGCAAGCCGGGCTCACCGGCAACGGTTCGAGTATCTGAGTCAGGCCCCGGCTGCGGTCGGCATGTTGCGCAGCAGATGACGACGTTGCAAAGTCGGAGTGACGCTCAGCGATCCGCCGTCGATGCCTCGCCAAATGGCAGCGGCCGCCATACGGACCGGCGCTGCGCTGACGTGGTCGAGGCGGAGGGCCTTCGACGGCGCGCAGATGGATACCGCGGCGACGGCGCGGCCGATGGGGCCGATCGGTGCCGCAAGACAGCTGAATCCCGGTAGGCCGTTTCCGGATTCGAAGGCAACCCCGGACTCGCGGATTCTGGCGAGGTGGGGCAGTGCGTAGCCCGAGGACTTCGGCGAACCGAACGCGAGCAGTGCCTGACCGATCGCAGTGGTCTCGGCGCGGCGTCGACCACCGACACGCGTCGGCACTGCGGCGGCGAGGCGTCCGCCGATCTTCTCCATGTAGACCACATCGGGCCCGTCGAGGATGCCGAGGTGAACCACAAATCCGGTGACTCGGTAGAGCTCATGGAGAAGGGGCATGGCTGCAGCGTGGAGGCGGTCCTGATGAACCGCGAGCGATCCCAGTTCGACGAGGCGCATACCGAGTTCGTAGTCACGGCCGTCGCGACGCAGCCAACGCATCGAGACAAGACGTTCGAGCATGCGGTGGGCAGACGAGCGGGGAAGGCCCGTGCTCCGAACGACTTGAGCGAGCGTCAACCTGCCGGGACCGTCGAAGGCGTCGAGAACCAGCGAGACGCGATCGAGAATTGCTGTCGGGGCCGAATCGGCGCCTAAAGCATCCACAGCCTGCAGTGTCATCGTGTACCTCACTTCTCTTAGAGCTCCACAACCAGTGAACTGGCTATTTCAATTAGAAATAGTGTCATAGAGTTACGGATTTGTGAAGTGGATCACCGGTCTGTTTTCGGGCGCGTCGCGGTGGAAACGACGAGGGGGTTTGCGCGAATGCTCGCGCAAACCCCCTCGTCGTTTAACTACTGGCAGGTATTACATCGCCACCGGCAGGTATTGATCGCCACCGGCGGTACTACATAGCTGCCAGTGGTTCGCTTCCGGACCAGTCGTGGCCCCAGTAGCTGTCAGCGGTGATCTCCTCGGAGGAGTACGAGTCCTGATCCACCCTCGCGCCCTCGGTGCCGAACTCGATGTCCCAGCCGCCGGGTGCGCGGACGTAGAAGGAGATCATCTTGTCGTTGGTGTGACGACCCAGGGTCGACGACACGGAGAATCCGTCCTTCATCACGCGGTCGAGTGCCTGGCCGACGGCGTCGAGGGTGTCCACCTCGACCATGATGTGAATCAGGCCGGGTGCGCCGCCGTGCGGTGCCGGGCACAGGGCCAAGCTGTGGTGACGCTCGTTGACGCCCATGAAACGGATTCGCAGCGGCCCGAATTCAGGCGGGGCCGGCAGGCGGAAGGCGCCGCGCGGGTAGAAGCCGAGCACCTCGGTGTAGAAGTCGAAGCTCGCAGCACTGTCCATGACGGGGAGTACGACGTGGCCGAGACCCTGTGAGCCGGTGACGAATCGAGCGCCGAAGGGCGTCACCACGGGGCTGTGGTCGAGGATCGCTCCGTGGAAGACCTCGATGGCTGCTCCGCCGGGATCGGTGAAGGCGATGACCTCTTCGACCCGTCGAGCATCTGCTTCGGCGAGCGAAAGCTGCTCGACCTCGGTGCCGTTCTTTTCGAGTGCTTCTTGAACGCGGCGCAGTGCGGCGTGGTCGGCGACCTCCCAACCGATGTTGACGATCTCGTCGCGCTCACCCTCGACGACGACGATGCGAGCAGCACGCTCGTCGAGTCGTAGGTAGAGCGCGTTCTCGTCCGGCCCACTGCCCTTGGCGAAGCCGAGAACGTCGAAAGCGAAAGTGTGCCAACGTGCCATGTCGTTGGTCGAGATCTTGACGTAGCCAAGTCCCTTGATGTCGGTGCGTGTCATCGTGTCTTTTTCCTGTCGATTTCTTGTGTCGAAGTCTGATCAGATCATCGCCCGCAGCGGACCCTGCGGGTCTGCGCCGAGACGGCTCAGTGATGCGGCGTGGAAAACGGTGCTCGGCACGTGAATTGCGTGATGCTGTCCAGCATGAGCATCGCGCCAGAATCGCTGAAGCGGCTTGTCCATCCGCAATGCGTTGCCACCGCAGCGTGGGTAGACCTGATCGATTGCGTTGACGGCGCGCCAGGCGGCCTGTACCTGAGTCTGACGTCCCTCCGCGCGCTGCTCGAAGGTCACTTCCTTGCCAGCGTCCACTCGATCCCACATGCGGTCGACGTTGGCAAGCAGGGTGTCGCGCGCAGCCCGGATGTCGGCGGTTGCCTGACCGATGGCGAACAAGGTGTACGGGTCGTCCTTGATCGCCGTGCCCTGCGCGTTGATGCGATCGGCTTGGTACTCGTTGGCGTGGAAGAGCATTCCCTCGCAGATGCCGATCGTGGCGGCGGTGATTCCGAGGGGGAAAATGTTCGACCACGGCATGAGGTACAGCGTCTCGGTGCGCCCGTACTTGCGCACTGCCGTGCCGTCGATGACCTCGTCGCAGTCCATGACACGGTAATCGGGGACATACGCATCCTTGACTACGAGATCCTTGGAGCCGGTGCCGCGAAGTCCCATGACATCCCACGAGTCTTCGATGATCTCGTAGTCGGTGCGCGGAATGATCACATGGAGCATGCGCGGCGGCATCTCCATGTTGCCGTCCTTGTCGCACGCCATCGCGCCGAGGAATGCCCAGTCGCAATGGTCGGTACCGGAGGAGAACTGCCAGCGACCGGAGAACTTGTAGCCGCCGTCGGTGGGGATGCACATTCCGCCGGGCATGTACGGCGATGCCATCCAGGTGTCGGGATCGGATCCCCAGATCTCCTGCTGCACCTTGGGATCCGCGAACGCGAGTTGCCACGGGTGAACTCCGACGATCCCGTGGACCCAGCCGGCCGACGGGTTCAGTGAAGCCATGCGCATGACGGTTTCGGCGAATTCGCGCGGATGCGCCTCCATGCCGCCATGCTCCTTGGGCTGCAGCATGCGGATGGAACCGATTGCCTTCATCTTCTTGGCGGTGTCGTCGGCCACCCGGCCGATCCGCTCGGCCTCGATGCCTTCGGCGAAGATGTCGTCGGCCATCGCGTTGATCTGTTCGAGCACTTCGTACGTCATGTTGTTCCTTGCATCCAGTCTGGTTGTCTCAGCAGTGTTTTCGACTGCGGATCAGGAGGTTGTCTCGAGTGCCTGGGCGTCGCGTGCGGCAACGTTTTCGGCGACTTCCCGCTTCCAGCTCTCCACTGCGCGGGTGGTGTCGATCTCGAATTCGAAGCGCTTCGTCATGTCTTCCGTGACATTCTCGACGTCGGTGTAGAACTGGTTGTACCAGCGACGCAACTGGTAAACCGGGCCGTCCTCCTCGGAGAGCAGTGGGTTGTCGATCGGAGCTTTGTTCTTCCAGATCTCCACGTCCTGAAGGAATCCCATCTCGACGCCCTCGGTGAACTGCGCGGCCATCGCGGCAGTGGACTCGTCGTCCATACCGGGTAGCTTCTTGACCATCGCGCCGTACTGCAGGACGAACGCATTGTTCGAGATCGGGTAGTGGCAGTTGATCAGGACGGTCTCGATGATCTGCCCGTTGGCTTCGCTCTTGATCCAGTCGATCATGTACGACGGTCCGAAATATGAAGCATCCGAACGGAGCACAGCGTTGGGATCGCCGTAGTTGGTGCCGCTGATGACGTCCTCACGTCCCACCGATTCCATGTACTGGCTCGCGACATGACCTTCGAAGATGTTCTTGAAGTACTTGGGGAACGAGTAGTGAACGTAGAAGAAGTGGGCCATGTCCACGACGTTGTCGACGATCTCGCGGCAATGAGAGCCTTCGATGGTGAGCGTGTTCCAGCTCCAGTCGCTCCACTCATCGCTTCCGAAGCCCTCGATGTCGGGGATCGTGACCTCGGCGGGCGGGGGATTTCCCTGGGGATCGTGCCAGACGAACAGCTGACCGTTCTTCTCGAGAGTGATCCATGCCCGCGTCTTGGCCAGCGGCGGAACGCGTCGTGCGTAGGGGATCGCCGTACATTTTCCGTTACCGCCCCAACGCCAGTCGTGGAACGGGCAGGCGATCGAATCGCCCTTGACGGTTCCGTGAGCAAGGTTGCCACCCATGTGGCGGCAGTATGCGTCGAGAATCTTGATGTCGCCCTTGCTGTCGGCGAAGACGACAAGGCTGGTGCCGAATGCCTCGATCTGGTGGGGCTGACCGTCGCGATAGGTATTGCTCAGTCCGAGGCAGTGCCATCCACGTGCGAACCGTGCGGGAGGCGCTGCCGCTTCGATTTCTCGAATTTCCTCGCCGGCGCCCGTCTGCGTCGGGGTGTCCGTAGTGGTGAGTGGGCCGGTTCCGAGTGCCATGTCTTCCTCCGAGCCGCGTCTTGCGACGCTCCAGTGATGTGATCCGTCTCATACAACGACGAAGCGTCCGCTGGAGATACGGCAGTTCCCGCTGGATGGAACGCCTACTCGGTGACCTGCAGAGATTCAGCTCGCGAGTGTCGCCACATCGTCGATCGCGTAAGTCGCCCAGGCCCGGGCAGTGACGACCCCAGCGGGATCGGTAGCGACCAGAGCTACGTCGGCCACGCTCTCGTGGTCCTTCTCGTACGTCGCGAGCACTGTCACGGAGCAGTGCAGATCTGCTCCCGTGGAAGTCGCGGTGGAACGTCCGCGGAAGCGTCGTAGTGACGCCGAGCCGTAACGACGAGCAGCGAAATCAGCAAGGGCGGCAACGGAATCGGTTCCGGTGCCCGCTGTCGGGACTTCCCGGACGAAGACCTCGGCCACCAGATGTCCGGTCTGGTCGTGGTATTCGGTGATCCGCTCGAGTGTCGAACTCAACGCCCTCACGGATCCGGTGAGCAGTGCGCCGGGATCGGGGCGTCCGAAGAACACGACGTCCTGCTCGACGACGGCCCCGTCGGGTGCCGAGCGCACGGTGCCGTACAACGAGTCGAAATCGGAGAGGAGCGTGGTGGCAGTACGCGGAGCAGTTGCCGTGAAGTGGGCGGTACCGAGGTTGGTAGTCATGACACTCTCCGTTGGACGCGACCGAGACGCTGTCGTCTCGGTGGGTACATCGACGCTAACCACCGCTCTCGCGGGTGACGACGGGCTTCCCGCTGATCGGGAGCATTCTCGGATTCGATCGAAGAGGTGGAACCTGTTCCAGTTTTGTGCAATTCTGGATATCGTATCCGTGACCGGGAGCACATCTCGATGACTGCACGCGCCGAGCAGAAGGAAGACCAGATGACAGACGAGTTCGCTGACCTGCACCGACCGGTATACGGTCCGGACCTGCTCATCACCGCTCTGGAACGCAATCACGACAAGCCCGCGCTGTACCTCGGCGACGTGATCCTCACCGGCGGTCAGATGCGCGATCAGATCAGCTGCTTCGCCCAGGCGCTCGCGTCTTTGGGAATCACTCAGGGCACCAGCACCGCGATGCTGTCGAAGAATCGCCCCGAGGTTCTGATCAGTATGGGCGCGACCATGATCACCGGCTGCCGGGCGAGCGCCTTGAACCCGATGGGATCGCTCGACGACCACAAGTACATCGTCGACGACGCCGAGATCGAGACGCTGATCTTCGATCCCAATGCCTTCGAAGAGCGTGCCGCCGAGTTGAAGGCGTCGTCACCCTCGTTGACCAACGTGCTCTCGATGGGGCCGTCCGAGGTGGGAATCGACATCCTCGCGCTGGCTGCCACGTTCGAGCCCGCGCCGCTGAAGGCAGCGCACGTCGACGCCGAAGACGCCAGCAGCATGGTTTACACCGGTGGAACGACCGGCAAGCCCAAAGGTGTTGTCGGATCCTTCCGTTCGGGTGCTGCGCTCAATCAGATCCAGATGTCGGAGTGGCAGTGGCCCGAGGACAACCGCTTCCTCATCTGCACGCCACTCTCACACGCAGGTGCAGCGTTCTTCATCCCGACCTTGCTGCGCGGCGGTGCGTTGATCGTCCTGCCTGCCTTCGAGCCAGGTGCTGTGCTCGAAGCGATCGAGAAGCACAAGATCACGGCAACCATGTTGGTGCCCACCATGATCTACATGCTCATGGACCACCCCGATCTGCCCAAGCGGGACGTCTCGAGTTTGCAGACGCTGTTTTACGGAGCGTCCGCGATGTCTCCCGCCAGACTGCAGGAGGGCATCAAGAAGTTCGGTCAGATCTTCTTCCAGTTCTACGGTCAGACAGAGTGCGGCATGACTATCTCGGTGCTGCGCAAGGAAGAACACCTCGCCGACGATCCGGCCCGCCTCGCCACGTGTGGGCGTCCGGTGCCGTGGCTCGACGTCCGGTTGCTCGACGACGACCTCAACGAGGTGCCGCAGGGAGAACTCGGTGAGATCTGCGTCCGTGGCCCGCTGATCATGAAGGGCTACTGGAAGAAGCCGGCCGAAACCGCCGAGGCGTTCCGGGGTGGTTGGCTGCACACCGGCGACATCGCGCGCAAGGACAAGGACGGGTTCATGTCCATCGTCGATCGCAAGAAGGACATGATTGTGACCGGTGGTTTCAACGTGTTCCCCCGCGAAATCGAAGACGTGATCTCGGCGCATCCGTCCGTCGCGTCGGTGGCGGTAGTCGGTGTGCCGGACGACAAGTGGGGCGAAGCCGTCAAGGCCTGTGTCGTACTTCGTGCCGGACTGACCGTCGACACCGAGGAACTGGTCGACAAGGTGAAGGCAGCCAAGGGTTCGGTTCACGCTCCCAAGAGCATCGACTTCGTGGAATCACTCCCGCTGACACCGCTGGGCAAGCTGGACAAGAAGGCGCTGCGCGCGCGGTACTGGGAGACCAGCGCCCGCGCGGTCTAGGAACCAGCGTCGTGTAGCGAAGGGTCAGCGTTTCCAGACGTAACGACGTTCCGGGCGGCCCACCACTCCGTATTTCAGCGAAGTGGTGGACCGCCCGGTTTCGTAGAGGTATTCGAGGTAGCGCCTCGCGCTCGCGCGTGAGATGCCGACCCTCTCGGAAATATCTGTGGCCGAGGCGGGTTCGGTTTCGTCTCGTAGTGCTGCCTCGACCAGCTGAAGGGTCTCAGGACTGAGTCCTTTGGGCAAACCTTTGTGGGACGACGCCCCGGGCGCGCCACCTGCCACACCGAAGGCCTCGTCCACTGCTGTCTGTTCTGCTTCGCCGGAGCTGTCGAGATTCGCATATGTCGATCGGTAACGCTCGAGACGCTCACGGAGAACCTCGAACGTGAAGGGCTTCATCAGGTAATGCACGACGCCGCTGCGCAGCGCTTTCTTGACCGAGCCGGCCTCACGCTCACTAGTGATGACAAGAACATCCAGCTCCGGTGCCAGCTCGCGAAACGGGGCGATCAGATCGAGTCCGGTGGTGCCGGGCAGGTGGACGTCGAGAAGAACCAGGTCGGGTTGCAACTCACCGACTGCGGCCAGTGCGGTCTCGGCCGAATGGGCAACGCCGCACACTTCGAAACCGTCTATCCGCGAGACGAATCCGCTGTGCACCTTCGCCACCATGAAGTCGTCGTCGACCACCAGTACCCGGATCATGCGCCCTCTCCGTCGTGTAGGACTGCGCTGAAGACAGTCCACTCGATGTCCTCTGCCGAACGAGTGCTCACGGTGACGTCGCCGCCCCGCCTGCGGCACGTCAGGCGCACCAGCGCCAAACCGAAACCGTGTCCGTCACTCGATTGTCCCTTGGTGCTCCAACCCTGGCCGAACACCCTGTCGCGATTCTCCGGCGCGATACCGGGGCCGGCGTCCTCGACCCGCACTTCGACCGCGGTGCCACGGCCCCGAATCGACAACCGAACCTTGCGGCGCGCGGCTTCCGGCATCTCACCGACGGCGTCGACGGCATTGTCGACGAGGTTTCCGACCACTGTCACGAGATCTCGTCCGAGTCTGCGGTCCACCGTCTCCAGATGTGTGTCCGCCGCCAGCTCGACCGTGACCAACCCCTGTGCAGCAGCACCTATCTTGGCGATCACGAGTGCGGCGGTGCCGACGTCGGCGATCTTCTCGGTCACGGTCGCGCTGACCTGCGCGCGCTCCATGGTCAGACCCTCGACGTAGCCGACCACCTCGTCGTATTCGCCGAGCTGGATGAGGCCGGAGATGGTGTGCAGTTGATTGTCGAACTCGTGGATGTGGGCGCGTAGTGCGTCGGTGCTGGTTTTGGTCACGTCGAGTTCTTCTTCCACGGAGCGCAATTCGGTGCGGTCGCGGAAAGTGGTGACCGACCCGATGGTGCGGCCTTTCGATTCGATCAAGACGGTGTTGAGGACGAGCAGGCGATCGCCGACAAGAACCAACTGATCGGATTCGGTTGTGCCGGAGGTCAGTACACTCTGGAGGCGGTCGTCGAGACCGAGGTCCCGCACCGATCTACCGGCGCTGCCGCGTGGGATGTCGAGGAGTTGGTGGGCACTGTCGCTCATCAGCACCACCTTTCCCTGCGCGTCGAATGCGATGACGCCTTCCTTGAGACCGCGCAGCATTGCTTCACGTTGGCGAACCAGGTCCAGGATCTCGCCGGCTTCCATGCCGAGGGTTTGCCGTTTTACCCTGCGGGCCAACAGGATCGACCCGACGCCGCCGAGAAGGGATGCCACCGCGAGGTATACCAGGAGATTCGGTGCAGACTGCAGCAGCCGTGTCCAGATCGAGGGGTACTCGATGCCGACGATCGCGGTTCCGGTAATCGCTCCTTCGCTGCCGAGAATCGGAACGTGCGCCTCCACGGCCTTGCCGGAGGGCGTGTCGACCAAACCCGTCCACGACCGATCCTCCGTCTGACGTGCGTCGATGCCGACATCACCGGGACGCGTCGAAATGACGACACTGCCGTCGGCGTCGGCAAGCGAGACGTAGGTGACGCCCGAGATGGCGCGTACCGAGTCGACCGAACCTTGTAGTCCGGAGCGGAGACGGGTCTGCGCCTGGGGGAGTAGCTCGCGTACTGCCGGATTGGCTGCGAGCGATTCCGCTGCCGAGAGTGCGCGACGTCCCTCCTCGCGTTGGAAACTCGCGGACGACTGCGCGAGGGAGAGGGCGGTGACGCACACGAGAACTGCAACGACGATCAGAAGTTGCAGTTCGAGAAGTTGTGTCGCCAGAGTGTGCCGGCGGCGAAACAGCCGGGCAAACAGAGACGACTTGCTCTCTCGCTCCGCCTGCTCGTTTCCTGAGGACACCAGCCAGACCCTAGCCTTCAGTTCGATGCCGGGAAAGCGGCCGTTCGTGAGCACAATGAGCACAAATCAATTTGCTTTCCCAATGGTGACCCCAGTCACAAAGTGCGTCAGTATGAAACCTGTTCACACATCGGTACCGGCAGACAAGGACGAAGCCATGAGCACATCGAAGCGGCTGAGCAGGCATATCGCCCTGCTCGGTGCCTGCGCGATGACTCTCGTGCTCTCGACCGGATGCACTCCGGTCGAGTCCTTCGTCGCCGGTGGCCGAGCGGGTGAGAGTTCCGAAGAACTGCGCGTACTGGTGCCCTCGGTGGCCGGTGGTGGTTACGACCTGACCGCCCGGACCATGGTGCAAGCACTGGCCGACGAAGGGACCGTCGACGCTGACGTCGTTGTGCTGCCCGGATCGGGCGGCATCGTCGGACTCAACCGGTTGGCTCTCGAAAGCGGGAATCCCGACCTACTCATGGTCATGGGGCTCGGAGTTCTCGGTTCGCTCGAGATACTGCCGTCCGAGCACACACTTGCCGACGTGACACCGATTGCGAGACTCGTCGAAGAACCGGAAGCGCTACTGGTTCCAGCAGATTCACCGTACAAAACTCTCGCCGATCTGACGCAGGCCTGGGTGGCGGATCCGTCGTCGATCTCGATCGGCGGTGGTTCGAGTGAAGGTGGACCGGACGGGTTGTTCCGCCTTCTGTTCGCACGGGCGGTCGGCGTCGATCCGTCGCGCTCCCCGTACCGCATCTACGACGGCGGCGGCGAACTGCTTCCCGCACTGCTCACGAGGCAGGTCGACGTAGCCGCCACCGGTATCGGTGAGTACCTCGATCAGATTGCGGCAGGCACGGTTCGGGTCCTTGCGGTCAGCTCGCCGGCCCGTACCCCGGCGGTGGATGCGCCCACGATGGCGGAGTCTGGCGTCGACGTCACGTTCACCAATTGGCGCGGCCTCATGGCGCCGCCGGGCCTGACGGACGATCAGCGTCAGCACTTGCAGAATTTGGTGCGGGATCTGGCGGCAAGTCCGCGCTGGAACGAGCTGTCTCGCCGAAACGGTTGGAACAGTGCAGTTCTCACCGAACCCGAGTTCTCCGCATTCCTCACCGATCAATCCCGGTTCGTCGACGCAACACTCGATCCGCCCGGCATCAACTGAGCACTACCGAAGTTTCGTTTCACCTCCACGAAGGTCACCGGCTCGATTTGCCGTGCCGTTTTTCTCGGCAATTCAGCACTAAAGGAGTTCATCATGCTCGTCACACTCGGCTTCCTCATGGTTGCGGTGTTCATGTTCCTGATTCTCACCAAACGCGCGACCCCGGTGGTGGGACTGACTCTGGTTCCGGTGGCCTTCGGACTACTTGCCGGGGCCGGCCTCGGAATCGGCGACATGATCACCGACGGCATCAAGTCGCTCGCACCCACCGCGGCGCTGTTGTTCTTCGCGATCATCTTCTTCGGAATCATGATCGACGTCGGCCTCTTCGATCCGCTGGTCAAGCTCATCCTGCGGATGGTGCGAGACGATCCGATGAGGCTCGTGGTCGGAACCGCAGTGCTCGCGATGGTGGTCTCGCTGGACGGAGACGGTTCGACGACCTTCATCATCGTGACCTCGGCGCTGCTTCCGCTCTACCTCAAACTCGGTGTCAGTCCCGTCGTTCTGACGGTGATCGCCGGCCTGTCCAACGCGACGATGAACATCATTCCGTGGGGCGGCCCGACCGTCCGGGCCGCGAGCGCGCTGGGACTCTCACCCTCCGACGTGTTCGTGCCGATGGTGCCGTCGTTGATCGTCGGCCTGATCATGGTGCTCGGATTCGCGATTCACCTCGGGATCATGGAGCGCCGCAGGATCGGGACTTTGGTCCTGACTTCTGAGCGCATCCTCGAAAAGGTCGGAAACGGTGGAAGTTCCAGCACCGGTAGCGCCGGCACCGGCGGCTCGAACGACTCCGAGGACGACGGCGGCGACACCGGACGATTCATCGACGGCCTCGACCCCAAGCGAGACACCTTGCGGCCGAAATTGCTCTGGTTCAACGCTGCGCTGACGACGATCCTTCTCGTCGTACTCGTGATGGACATCCTGCCCATCCCGGTGCTGTTCATGATCGCGTCGTCGATCGCCCTCGCGGTGAACTTCCCGGCGGTCAAGGATCAGGGTGAAGCAATCGCACGCCATTCGTCGAGCATCGTCTCGGTGGTCGCGATGGTGCTGGCAGCAGCGGTGCTGACCGGCGTTTTCCAGGGAACCGGCATGGTCGAGGCGATGGCAGAGTGGCTGCTGCAGGTCATCCCCGACGCGATGGGCCCGCACCTCGCCGTCATCACGGGCGTCCTGAGTATCCCGCTCACGTTCTTCATGACCAACGACGCGTTCTACTTCGGTGTGCTGCCGGTGCTGTCCGAGACTGCAGCGCAGTACGGCATCGAGCCGGTGGAGATGGCGCGCGCCTCGATCACCGGGCAGGCCGTGCACATGCAGAGCCCGCTGGTCCCGGCGATCCTGCTACTGGTCACACTCGCCGGTGTTTCTCTGGCGGATCACCACAAGAAGGTTCTGTGGCGAGCGGGCCTGATCTCGATCACGATGCTCGTGGTCGGCGTCGGATTGGGGCAGATCCCCTTCTGAGCGCGATCAGTTGTGGAAGGGGCACCGGCCTTGGTCGGTGCCCTTCTTCTTTTTTGTCACGAAATTGGGCCGGATGTCGAGATCGGGCTCGTCGTACAGGCGGTGGAACGTCGGCGTGAGCGAGCTGGACATGGGCGGGTTCACCCATGACCAGTCGGTCGGGCACTTGCGCCCGGCCTTGTCCTCACGCGCGATGTGATCGATGAATTGCTTTGCGACAGTGTGATGGTCGACCATGATTACGCCGGCCTTGCGGTAGCTGTGGATAACTGCACGGTTCAGTTCGACCAGTGCGCGGTCCTTCCAGAGCGTGCGGTCGTGGCTCATGTCGAGCTCCAGCATCGCTCCGATGGTGGGCAACATGTTGTAGCGATCGGTGTCGCTGAAGTTGCGTGCGCCTACCTCGGTGCTGACGTACCAACCGCTGAACGGCGTGCAGGGATAAACGATTCCGCCGATGTCGAGGTTCATGTCCGAGACCGCAGGGACGGCATGCCATTTAAGCCCCAGATCAGCGAACCAGCTGTATTCGGGGTGCTCGATCTCGACCTCGAGAACCAGGTCGGTCGGGACGTCGAAGTACTGCAGGGGTTCGTCGGGAACCGAAATCAGTACGGGGAGAACGTCGAACGGCGTACCGGCGCCCTTCCACCCCATCGCGGTGACCTGAGCAGTCAGATCGACGTGCCACGGGTCGCCCAGAATGGTGCCGTCAGGCTGCCGGTAGCCGGCGTAGCGGATCAGTTGCGGGCTGAGGATTCGGTACTCCTGACCGTCCTCGCGGGGGAGTGGCCCGACCGTCACGACCGACTGCAGAGCGCCGCCGTTGGTCGACAGTCGCAGGTGCTCCCAGCATGCTTCGGCGAGAGCGGAAGCCGTGACGGCATCGCGCGCGTCGATGAGTTTGAGGGTCCGCCAATGCGCGCGACCGACGCACCTGGCGTGGTTTCGCCACGCGAGTTTGGCGCCGACGAGCAATTCCTCCGCTGTGTGCGTGTAGGTGCCGGTCCGATGGAGTTCACGCAAGGCCTCACGCCGCCGAGACGTCGGGAGGTGGCCCAGTTCCGGAGAGTCGAAAAATTCGACGCACTCGAGTTCCCGACGTTGAAGCTCGGTCAGCGTCGGGGTAGTGGAGGCGATCTGGGACGTAAGCCCGCTATCGGTGGGCAATTCGTCCTGTCGAACAAAATCCACGGCACGACTCCTGTTTGGCTGGTTGAGATTTCGCTGAACGTTAGCTCGGCGATCGAGAGTGTCGAAGCTCTTGTTTATCTTGCACGCAAGAATAAGAAAGGGACGGTCACACCGCGAAATGGGGTCGCATTGTGACACTTGTCCAGAATGATTTACGAGTCAGACATTTGTGACATAAGCTGCAGACGAAATTCCGCGGCGGGTCTTGCCGCGTCTAGTCGGGACGAGGATGAGCGTGGATTCGCAAGCAATCTCTCTGGTCCGGTCGAGCTTCAAATCCGTCGCTGCGGTAGAAGATGGTCCGGAACGGCTCGCCCGTACCTTCTATTCGATCCTGTTCGCTCGATCGCCCGAAACCCGGGAGTTCTTTCCGGCAGCGATGGATGTGCAGCGTGACCGGCTTGTCAGCGCTATCGCTCACGTCGTCGAACGCCTCGACGAGTCCGACGCGATACTCGAGTACCTCGCACAGCTCGGCCGCGATCACCGTAAGTACGGCGTCACCGACGAGCACTACACGGCAGTCGGCAATGCCTTGATCGAAGCACTCGAGACCTTCGGTGGCGCCGAAATGTGGACCGACGAGGTCGACAGCGCGTGGCGTAACGCGCTCGCGATCATCTCGGCGGCGATGATGGATGCCGCCAACGCGGAAGACGGTCCGCCCGCGTGGAGTGCCACGGTCATCGAATGCCGCCCGGTCATCAAGGGCGTCGCCGTCGTGCGGCTGCAACTCGACCAGACGATGGAGTACCGCGCCGGTCAGTACGTCAGCGTGCAGGTCGCCGCGAGGCCACGGATGTGGCGCTACCTCTCTCCGGCCACGCCGTACGACGGGACCGGAATCCTCGAGTTCCACATCCGCCAGGTCACCGGCGGGTGGGTCAGCCCGGTCATGGTGAACCAGACCGCTGTCGGTGACACCTGGGTGGTCGGTTCGCCCATCGGCGCCTTGGGGATTCCGGAGAACTCCAAGGACCTTTTGATGATCGCGTCGGGAACAGGTGTCGCGCCTCTTCGCGCTCAGATCCTCGAACTGATCCGACGCGGCAACACTCGCAAGGTCCAACTGTTCTACTCCGGACAGCATCCGTGCGATCTCTACGACCTTCCGCATCTGTGGAAGCTGGCCGAGAAGTACCCGTGGCTCACGATCATCCCGGTCTCCGAAGAAGACGAGAATCCGTGGTGGCACACCGAAGCGGAGCCACTGCCGCCGATCGGCATGAAGCGGCGCATCGTCGGCAAGGTCGGTAAGGTCGTGACCTCGTTCGGGGACTGGGCGGGCTACGACATTCAGGTCGTCGGCAGCGAATCCATGGTCAACAGCACCAAATTCAGGCTTCGCGCAGTGGGCATCGACGTCGATACCGTTCGCAACGACCCGACGTACTGACCGTCAGTACGGATCGAACTGAATGACCTCGGCCGGCGTTCCGGCCTCGATCAATCGATCACGCGTCGACCGAACCATGGCCGCCGATCCGCACACCAGGACCTGATGTTCGGTGAACGCACCGTACGACGCGACGACGTCGGCGAGCGTGCCTTCGATGAGATGATCGTCGCCGAATCCGATGTCGACGTTCAACCGGTCGAACCATCCGTCGGGCGGGCCGCCGTCGGAGAGATCTTCGACGACAGGAATGGGCTGCAACCACGGAAACTGGTCGGCGAGCAGCCACAGCATGTCCGCAGCGTAGAGATCACGAAGCGTTCGGCCACCGAAGAAGAGGTACACCTGCGGCGGGCTCGGGGTCTGAGCCAGATCGAGAATGATCGACCGGAGTGGGGCCAAACCGGTTCCGCCCGCGACCATGATGACGGTGGGGCCGTTCTCGTCGACGGACAGGTTGCCGCGCGGGTCGAGGATCTGCCAGACGTCACCAGGCTGGGTGTCCTTGACTATCGAACCGCTGACCCAACCACCGGGAACCGTCTTGACGTGAAACTCCAACTTCCCGTCGTGTGAGGGAGGCAGTGCGGGGGAGAGTCGACGGAGCAACCGCGAATTCTGCGGGACGCTGACGTCGACGTACTGGCCCGGTCGGAACGGGACGACGTCGCCGACAAGACGAACAACCGCCAGATCCTCACGGAGACGGTGATGTTCGACGACTGTGCTCGACCAGGTTCGCTGGGCCATGAAAGTTCTCCTGTAGTCAGTAGAGCGGGTCGTGCCGGATCTGGTCGAGCGGAGTTCCGCCGGCACGCAAGGCGTAGACGGTTGTCTTGATCATCGACGGTGACCCCGAGATCTGCACCTGACGGTCGGCCCACGAACCGAACTGCGCGACCACTTTTCCGATCGGTCCGATCAGCCGGCTGTGCATTCCGAACGGTGGTTCGAGCACCGGTCCGTTGTGCCACCAAGGGTTTTCGGGTTCTTCGGAAACCGGCACGACGGTCAACCACGGGTTGCTGAGCGAGATGTGCCAGAGGGTTTCGAGGTCGTACAGATCGCAGGGATAGCGGCCGCCGACGAACAGGTGCACGCGCGGGTTGTGCGCGCGTTGAGACATTTCCATCACCTGTGCCCGCAGTGGAGCGATACCGGTGCCGGACCCGATCATGAGAACGTCACGGTCGCTGGTGAAGTCGACCTCGAGGCCGCCGAGGGGAGTGGACATGACCCAGCGGTCACCGACGTTGGTCTCGCTGACGATCGCGGGGCTGACCCATCCTCCCGACACCTTGCGGATGTGGAACTCGAGCTGACCGAAAGGGTTGGTCGGAATCGCCGGTGAGTAATACCGCCACATTTTCGGGCGCTGGGGAATCTGAACACCTACGTATTGCCCCGCCCCGTACGGAATGGGTGGGTCGGCTTCGAGGCGAACAATCGCCAGATCGTCGAGGACTCGTTCGTGGCTGACCACGGTTGCGCCCCAGAGCGCCGGGGTCGTATCGGATTCGGCGCCGTCGGCCATCGTGCCGACGACGAGGTCGGTGAACTGAGACCAGGCCTCGTCCAGCTCCGGCGTCCACTTGTAGCGGCTGTGCGCGCTCGTGCCGTACATCGACCGAACCGCGCGCTTCAGAGCGACGCCGGCGGCCTCGTAGTGCTCACGCTCGACGCCGTAGCGACGGTGGTCGCGGCCGAGTTGGGTGAGGAACTTCCGGATTCGGCGATGCTGGGGCAGATTCTTCACGACGAACTCGATGGCTCTGAAGAAACGGTGGCCCTGCGATTCCATCCCGGCGGGGAACAATGAGCGGTACAGAGGATGTTCCGCAAAGAGGCCGGTGTAGAACACTGCCGAGAAGTGCGCACGGCTCTCTTCGTCGTCGGTCAGAGAATCGAGGCTGGATTGCAGACGGGCGATCACTGTCGGATCCAATCCATCCCCCTTTCGCACCAGCTGCAACTCTCGCCACAATTCTAGTACGGCTGAAAATGTGACCTACGAAACCAACTCGGCCTGGCGAAAACAAACTTGAGCGGAATAGACTCAAGTTTGTCCGCGTTGAGCATATTGACACAGTCGCAATACCAACCGGTCGCGGCTCTTCCCGTTCGACTTCGCCAGAAAGGTGACAAGTGGACTCGTTCACACCAACAACCAAGACCCAGGCTGCGATGACGGCTGCACTGCAGTCGGCGTCGTCGGCGGGTAACCCCGATATCCGGCCTGCCCATCTGCTGGTCGCATTGCTCGACCAGACCGACGGCATCGCTGCCCCACTACTCAAAGCTGTAGGCGTCGACCCCACGGTCGTACACCGTGAAGCACAGGCAATCGTCGATCGCCTGCCCAAGACAACCGGCGCAAGCTCCACCCCGCAACTCGGGCGTGAGGCACTCGCGGCACTCACTGCTGCTCAGCACCTCGCCACCGAGATGGACGACGAATACGTCTCCACCGAGCACGTCCTCTACGGACTGGCCGGCGGGGACTCCGACGTCGCACAGTTGCTCGTACGGCACGGCGCCACCCAGGACGCATTGCGTGAAGCCTTCACCACCGTCCGCGGCAGCGCTCGCGTCACCAGCCCGGAGCCCGAAGGCACCTACCAAGCGCTGGAAAAGTACTCCACCGACCTCACCGAAGCTGCACGTAGCGGCAAGCTCGACCCGGTGATCGGTCGCGACACCGAGATTCGCCGTGTCGTGCAGGTGCTCTCGCGTCGTACCAAGAACAACCCGGTACTCATCGGTGAGCCCGGCGTCGGCAAGACCGCGATCGTGGAGGGCCTTGCCCAACGCATCGTCGCGGGTGACGTCCCGGAATCGCTGCGAGGCAAGACCGTCGTGTCCCTGGATCTCGGGTCCATGGTCGCCGGTGCCAAGTTCCGCGGTGAATTCGAAGAACGCCTCAAGGCTGTCCTCGACGACATCAAGAACAGTGCCGGACAGGTCATCACCTTCATCGACGAGTTGCACACCATCGTCGGCGCCGGAGCCACCGGTGAATCCGCGATGGACGCAGGCAACATGATCAAGCCGATGCTCGCCCGTGGTGAGCTGCGGCTGGTCGGTGCGACCACACTCGAGGAGTACCGCAAGTACATCGAGAAGGACGCAGCACTCGAGCGTCGTTTCCAGCAGGTGCTCGTCGGTGAGCCCTCGGTCGAGGACACCATCGGTATCCTGCGCGGCCTCAAGGAGCGCTACGAGGTGCACCACGGCGTGCGCATCACCGACTCCGCGTTGGTGGCGGCTGCCGCGCTGTCGGACCGCTACATCACGTCGCGGTTCCTGCCGGACAAGGCCATCGACCTCGTGGACGAAGCCGCATCGCGACTTCGTATGGAGATCGACTCGCGTCCCGTCGAGATCGACGAGGTGGAACGCACGGTTCGCCGACTCGAAATCGAAGAAGTGGCACTCGAGAAGGAAACCGACGACGCGTCCAAGGCGCGGCTCGAGAAGCTGCGTCAGGAACTCGCGGACGACCGCGAAAAGCTCAATCAGCTCAGCACCCGCTGGCAGAACGAAAAGCAGGCCATCGACTCGGTGCGCGTGCTGAAGGAACAGCTCGAAACCCTGCGAGGAGAGTCCGAACGCGCTGAGCGTGACGGCGATCTGGGCAAGGCAGCCGAGTTGCGCTACGGCCGTATCCCGGCGCTCGAGAAGGAACTGGAAGAGGCAGCAGCCGCTTCCGGAGCTGCCTCCGACGGTGACGTGATGCTCAAGGAAGAGGTCGGGCCCGACGACGTCGCAGACGTGGTCGCAGCCTGGACCGGAATCCCCGCCGGCCGGATGATGGAAGGCGAAACCGAGAAGCTGCTCCGCATGGAGTCCGAACTCGGCAAGCGCGTCGTCGGCCAGACCGACGCCGTCGTCGCCGTCTCGGATGCGGTTCGCCGCGCCCGAGCAGGTGTCGCCGACCCCAATCGGCCCACCGGTTCCTTCCTGTTCCTCGGCCCGACCGGCGTCGGTAAGACGGAGCTCGCCAAAGCCTTGGCGGACTTCCTCTTCGACGACGAGCGCGCGATGATCCGCATCGACATGAGCGAATACGGTGAGAAGCACTCGGTGGCCCGACTCGTCGGTGCTCCTCCGGGATACGTCGGCTACGAAGCCGGTGGCCAGCTCACCGAAGCAGTTCGACGACGCCCGTACTCGGTGGTCCTCTTCGACGAGGTCGAGAAGGCACACCCCGACGTGTTCGACGTCTTGCTCGCAGTACTCGACGAAGGCCGACTGACCGACGGTCAAGGCCGCACGGTGGACTTCCGCAACACCATCTTGATCCTGACCTCCAACCTGGGATCCGGTGGCACGCGGGAGCAGGTCATGGATGCGGTACGCCACGCGTTCAAGCCGGAGTTCATCAACCGTCTCGACGACGTGGTCATCTTCGACTCGCTCTCCGAGGAGCAGTTGGAGCACATCGTGGACATCCAGCTCGAGCAGTTGCAGAAGCGTCTGGCTGCGCGTCGTCTCACCCTCGAGGTGAACGGTGCGGCTCGGATGTGGCTCGCAGTGCGCGGCTACGACCCGCTGTACGGCGCTCGGCCATTGCGTCGACTCGTTCAGCAGTCGATCGGCGACCAGCTCGCCAAGCTGCTCCTGGCCGGCAAGGTCCAGGACGGCGACACCGTGCACGTCGGTGTCAGCGAGGACGCGGATCAGTTGGTTCTCTCCTGATTCGGTAAGCGGAATGCCCCGTCGATCCACTTGGATCGGCGGGGCATTCGCATTTTGTTCTACCCTGGATGGCTGGATGCTCGAACCGGGGACGAGTGCACCCGCGCCTCTCCGAACGACTTCGACGCTCTTTCGTCCCAACCGAAGGTGAGCCAGGCATGACCGATCAGAACGATCCGCGTAACTCGGGTGGGCCGCGCCGTGAGGATCCCGAGGCCACCGAGGTGTGGGGGCGTACGCCCGACCAGCCGACGGAGCAGTACGGGACGGTGTCCGGCCAGAATCCGAACCAGCCGACGGAGTATTTCGGTCAGCAGCCGGGGGCACAGCAGTATCCCTACGGGGGCCCGGATCAGAACACGGAGTATTTGGGGCAGCAGGGTCAGCAGCCGAATCCCACTCAGGCGTTCCCTGCCTACAACCCGCAGTTCGATCCGCAGGCGCCGCCGCCTGGTGCGACGCAGGCCTATCCGCCGTACACCGCTCAGCAGTACGGGAACCCGGATCAGTACGGGAACACGCAGCAGTACGGAAATACACAGCAGTATCCAGTTGCCGGTGGTGGCGGTGGAGTTCCGCCGGAACAGCCGTTCATCGACGATGGATCGTCGGGCGGCGGTAAGAAGCGCAAGCTCGCGACGTGGGTGGCCGCCGGTGTGGTCGGGATCCTGGTCGCCGTGATCGCGATCATCGCGTTCTCGGCGTTCGGCTCGAACGACAAGGGCACCCAGACCGCTTTCGTTCCCCCGACCACCACGACGCAGGCGCCGACCACGACACCGCCGAAGGCCAGCACCACGGCGCCGACTCCGACGACGGATTCTCCGCTCAGCCAGCTTCCAGGCGGGCTCGGCGAAGTCATCGGTGACGCCGGGGGAGCCGTCGGCACCGTGAAGTCGAACGACGGCGGCACGTTGGTCATCGATTCGATCGGGGGTTCGCAGGTGACGATTCTGACCACCGCGGACACCACGCTCATCGCGCTCAACCGCGCCACCATCGCCGATCTGCAACCGGGAGACAACATCGTCGTCGACGGCACGCCGGTGGAGAACGGCACGATGACCGCCAACACGATTCTGAGTACGTCGCTGCCGAAGTTCGGCAACTGAGTCGTTCACGACACATCGGGCGAGTCCACCAGGGTGTCGCGGGAGGTTGAGGCCGCGAGTCGCTACCCTGGAGGGTGATGACTGGAATGTGGTTCGGACTGGCAGCAATTGCACTCGCAGGCGCGGGTGCGCTTCTGTACGTCGACAGGACGAGGCGAGATCAATCCGGGCGAGTGCGTCAGATCTGGGCCAAGGCGCAGGGTTACACGTACACGGCCACTGACGATCAGCTGGCAGGCGAATGGCACCGCGCGGTCATGGCCAAGCAGGACTACCTGACTGCTACCGACGTCGTCCGCGGCCGCCGTCGCGGAGAGCAGTTCGTGCTGTTCGACCTGGAGGAGACCGCAACCATCGTGGCTGTTCGCCGCGAGATCGGGTCGGACGTCGACATCGATCTTCGGTTGAAGTCGACGGCTCCGCCCAAGGACGGCGACCTGAACCTGTTGGGTGCGATCGGTTCACGAGTCGTCTTCGCGACCGATCTCGAGATCGCACGTCGTGTCTGTGATCAGCGCATGGTGGCGTTCACCGAATCGGTTCCGCCGTCGATCAGCATGCTGTGGAGCGAAGGGCAGTGGACGCTCGGTTCGCTTCCGGTGACCAGTAACGGCCGGGACTGGGACGCGGCAATCGAGTCGGTTGCGCGCCTGTCCGGCATTCTGCATGTCCTGCCTCCCGTCACCGATCCCAACGAACTCGAGGTCGATCACGATCCGAGCCGCCCGCGGCCGGGCGCCGAGAAGTCTCGCCCAACTCCGGATCCGGTAGAACAGCCCCGTTCGCGTCAAGAGCAGCCGCCCCGTGACGCTCCGCCGCGTGAATTTGCCCCGCGTGAGTCCGCACCGCGTGAGCCCGCACTGCGGGAGCCCGCACCGCGGGAATCTGCGCCACGTCCGGATCAATCGCTGCGCAAGCCCGAGGCGGCTGACAAGCCGGCTCAGCGCCCGGCGTCGCAGCGCTCGGGCACAATTCGCCCGGTCGACTGACCTTTAAGGTTCCCGTCCAGGCGCGATAACCACTAGCGTGGCCGGTATGTCGACTTCCCACTCGGATCGCCCTGTGCGTCCCGTTGCCCTGGTGACCGGACCTACCTCTGGTCTCGGCGCCGGTTTCGCCAAGAAATACGCCTCCCTCGGATACGACCTGGTTCTCGTCGCACGTGACGAGGTCAGATTGCACGACCTCGCGTCCGAGTTGAAGACGATGTTCGGCACCGAGTCGGAGATTGTGGTTGCCGATCTCGCGTCGGAGGCCGGACGCGACACGGTCGCGCTTCGTTTGGAGAAGGGCGTCGAGGTGTTGGTGAACAACGCCGGATTCGGTACCTCCGGCGAGTTCTGGACCGCCGATCCGGCGCTCCTTCAGTCTCAACTCGACGTCAACGTCACCGCCGTGATGCGGCTGACCCGTGCGGCGCTGCCCAGCATGATCGCGTCGGCGCACGGAACGATTGTCAACGTCGCGAGCGTCGCTGGCCTGCTGTCCGGCCGCGGTTCGACGTATTCGGCAAGCAAGGCATATGTCATCTCGTTCACCGAAGGGCTGTCCGGCGGGTTGGCCGGGACGGGAGTGCGCGTGCAGGCGTTGTGCCCGGGCTTCATTCGCACCGAGTTCCACGAGCGTGCGGGCATCGAGATGTCCACGATCCCCAAGCCGATGTGGCTGAGCGTCGACCAGGTGGTTGCGGCGTCGATGAAGGATCTCGGTGACGACAAGGTCATCAGTATTCCGGGATTCCAGTACAAGGTCCTCACGACGGCCGGGCGTCTCGTTCCCAAGGGGCTGGTTCGCCGGCTGACCAACATCGTCGGACGAGGCCGCGGGCGCACGTAGCCCAGAGGCGGAAGCCGGACGTAGCCCAGAGGCGGAAGCCGGACGTAGCCCAGAGGCAGAAGCCGAACACAACGCAGTGGTCGGTAGGCTGAGCACTCATGAGCGATCGTGAGGATTTGGCTGCGCTGGTGCGCGAATTGGCTGTTGTACACGGAAAGGTGACGTTGTCCTCGGGCAAGGAAGCCGATTACTACGTCGACCTTCGCCGCGCGACACTTCACCACAAGGCAGCGCCGCTGATCGGCTCGCTGCTGCGTGAACTGGTCGCGGACTGGGATTTCGACGCCGTCGGCGGTTTGACGATGGGCGCCGATCCGGTCGCTATGGCGGTGATGCACGCTCCCGGCCGACCGATCGATGCGTTTGTCGTCCGCAAGGCTGCGAAGGCCCACGGGATGCAGCGCCAGATCGAGGGCCCGGACATCGTCGGCAAGCGTGTCCTGGTTGTCGAGGACACGACCACGACGGGCAATTCGCCGTTGACAGCAGTGAAGGCCCTGCGCGAGGCAGGGGCCACCGTGGTCGGAGTCGCTACGGTCGTCGATCGCGCGACGGGTGCGGATGCGGTGATCGGTGCCGAGGGCGTCGAGTACCGCTCGCTGCTGGGCCTGGAAGATCTGAACCTGAGCTGACGCCCCGTGAGTGGTTAAGGAGTCCCTGCGCTCCTCAACCACTCACAGGGGTCAGTCGCCTACGGTGACGGCGAGTGCTTCGTCGACGCTGTGCGGCGCGGGATCGTGGTCGTCGACGTGAGCGAGAACCTTACGTCCGCTCGACAGGACGAATACGGCGGCGAGGGTGAGCACCGCGCCGACCCAGAACGGCATGTGGACGTTGGACTCGCCGAGCTTGCCGGCTACCCACGGAGCAGCGGCGCCGCCGACGAATCGAACGAAGCTGTACGCAGCCGAGGCGGTCGACCGCTCCACGGGAGCCGAGATCATGACGGTTTCGGTGATGAGTGTGTTGTTCACGCCGAGGAACAAACCGGCGAGGACGACACCCACGATCAAGACGATCTTGTTCTCGGTGAAGAGCGCCATCATGCCCAGGTCGAGTGCGAACAGGGTCAGTGCCAGCATCATCATCGGCAGGGTGCCGAAGCGTCGTTGCAGGCGAGGGGCGAGGAAAACCGACGAGATCGCCAGCATCAGGCCCCAACCGAAGAAGATGAATCCGATCGGGTACGCCCCCATGTCGAGGGGGAACGGCGTGTACGCGAGCAGCGTGAAGAATCCGTAGTTGTAGAGCAGCGCGGTGATGGCAACGGTGAGTAGCCCGCGGTGCCGCAACGCCTGGAAGGGCGCAGCGATGGACGTGTGGTGTTCGGGCTTGGGTGCGCTCGGAAGCATCACGACGATGAGAATGAAGGCGACCGCCATCAGGGCTGCGACGCCGAAGAACGGTGCGCGCCAGCTGATGTCACCGAGAACTCCGCCGACCAACGGGCCGACTGCGATACCGATGCCCAGTGCAGCCTCGTACAGGATGATCGCCCGTGCCACGCCGCCGCTGGCCGCGCCGACGATTGCCGCGAGCGCCGTTGCGATGAACAGTGCATTGCCGAGTCCCCAGCCCGCACGGAATCCGACGATCTGGCCGATGGTGCTGGAAGCGCCTGCCAGAGAAGCGAACACGATGATGATGGCAAGGCCTGCAAGAAGTGTTTTCTTGGCGCCGATGCGGCTGGACACCACACCGGTGATGAGCATGGCCACGCCGGTGACGAGCATGTAGCTGGTGAACAGGAGCGAAACCTGCGACGGTGTGGCGTCGAGTTGTTCGCCGATCGGCTTGAGGATCGGATCGACCAATCCGATGCCCATGAAGGCGATGACGCTGGCAAAGGCTACCGCCCACACCGCTTTCGGTTGTTTCAGGAGGCTCGGCGGAGCCTCGTTCTGGTGCGTTGATGTCGCGGTCGTGTTGCTCACGGCCACCTCCTTTTTCAGTGGTGGGTATTTCAGCTGGGGTCGGAAGTCTTGATGATGGAACGCAATTCGGCCAATCCGTCGGCCAGTTTCTTGATCTGCTCGGGCCCGAGTTCGACGAAGTGGGGGACTAGAGCGTCGGCGATCTCGTTTCGGCCGTCGTTCAAGATCTTTCGTCCCTTGTCCGTCATGGCCACTCGAACTGCCCGGGCGTCCTCGGGGTCGGCGCGGCGTTCGACGTAACCGTTCTCGCCGAGTTTGCGCAGTAGTGCAGTGGCAGAGGGCTGCGAGCTTCTGTCGAGTCGAGCGAAGTCGCTGATCCGCATTTCGCCGTATTCCTCGAGTAGCGAGAGTGCGCGCAGCCAGGCGCGTGGGTACTGATCGGACGCGAAGGAGCCTGCCAGCTTCGCGAAGCGGTGCGTATTGCTCACGAGGTCGACGAGTAGTTCGTGCAGTTGCTGTTCTTCGTCTGTCACGAAGAATATTATTGCATAGGTTAACTATGTAAATCAACGAGTCCGTGGAAGGTGGTCCGTCACGGCGGTGGCTACCAGCGACGGCACATCGAGGTCGGGTGCGACGAGTGCGAGGCTTCGATTTGCCGCCAGCACTGCGATGCCGTGGGTTCCGGTCCAGATGTTCAACGCAGATGTGGTGGGATCGGAGGCGTCGGCCTCTTCGGTCAGGGATTGCAGGGCGGCGAAGAGCGGGAGTGAAGACTCTCGGAGGTTGCTGCCTGCGCCCTCGAGGAGGTCGTGGCGAAACATCAACTCGAACATCGCCGGTCGCTCCTGGGCGAATGACACGTATTCGATTGCTGCCGAGATCAATCGGCTACGAGCGGGTTGTTTGCCGGCGAGGACGGGATCGAGTCTGTCGGCGAGATCGCGCAGGCCGTGTGAGGCAATTGCGGCTAGCAGGCTGTTGTGGGTCGGAAAGTATCTCCGCGGGGCGCCGTGCGACACGCCCGCCCGACGCGCTATCTCCCGTAGCGTCAGTTCTGTGGCGCCGTCGGCATCGAGAATCTCGACGCCGGTGGCGACGAGTGTTTCGCGAAGGCTGCTGACAGTCATGGAAGACAGTGTCTACTATTCTCGTCGTAGACACTGTCTACTAGACGGAAAAGGTGATGCCCTGTGCTCTATTGGCTGTTCAAATACGTCCTGATCGGCCCGGTCCTCTGGCTGTTCGGGCGGCCGACGATCGAGGGTCAGCACCACATCCCCAAGAAAGGGCCGGTGATTCTCGCCGGCAACCATCGGGCAGTCGTCGACTCGTTCTTCCTGGTTCTCATGGTGCGCCGACGCATCACCTTCGTCGCGAAGAGTGAATATTTCACCGGGACCGGTGTGAAGGGCGCGATGCAGCGCTGGTTCTTCGGTGGGGCCGGTCAGGTGCCGATCGACCGTAGCGGCGCCGACGCCTCCCGTGCGGCGTTGGACACGGCCATCGGGATTCTCGACAAGGGTGGTGTCTGGGGGATCTACCCCGAGGGAACACGATCACCCGACGGTTGCCTGTACAAGGGAAAGACCGGAGCGATTCGAGTTGCATTGGAAACCGGGGCGCCGGTCATTCCCGTCGTCGTACACGGCGGCGACGCAGTCAACCCGCCGGGTACGCGGATGTGGCGCTTCAGCAAGGTCCGGATCACGGTAGGGGAGCCGATCGACTTCTCTCGGTACCGCGAACTTCGTGGCTACCAGGCCGTCGTGCGTGCGGCGACGGACGAATTGATGGCAGTGCTCTGTGACCAGTCGGGGCAGGAATACGTCGATGTCTACGGCGCGGACGTCAAATCCGGCGATGCCGCCTGAGTGACCCAGTACGGTCGCTGTTGGACGTGTAACCAACAGGAGGATTGTGATGGCGGGCAAGTGGGGCATCGAGCACGCAGTTTTTGCGGCGGCGACGGCAGCGACAGTGGTCGGGGCAGTAGTCGGTAACGAGCGGGTTCAGCAGATCGCGAAGCCGTTGATCGCACCCGCTCTGGCCGCCCGAGTGCTGCGCAAGCGCTCGGAGACGGAAACTGCCGATACCGCACTGCTTCTGGCCGGTCTCGCCGCTGCAACTGTCGGCGACGTGTTCATGATCGACCCGGACAACGATGCTCGTCTGATCAAGGGCGCGTCCTCGTTCGCGGTGATGCAGGCCAGTTACTCGGCGCTCCTGCTGCGCCGCGGCGCTCGGCCGACCCGCGCTGCCCTGCGGCCCCGCATCAGCGGTTGGTCGACGGCGTCCGGACTGCTCCGTGCCAAGGCCCCGAGCGTGTCGACGCCGCTCACCGGATATGGATTGATGTTGGGAACCACCTCGACGTTGTCGGCGGACCCCGCTCTGGCACCGCAGTCCAACGCCGTGCTCGACGTGGTCGTCCCGAACAAGGATCGACGCTCCTGGCTCGGATTGGGCGGAGTGCTCTTCACCGCATCCGACGGATTGATCGTGGTGCGTCGTCTGTTCATCCGCGGGGCTGCCGGCCGCGCTGCTGCCGAGGGAGTGATCCTGGCGTCGTACGCGGGAGCGCAGCTGATGCTGGTGGAGGGCATGTTGGCGCTGGGACGCAAGAAGAGCGTCTAGTCCTTCACGGGCACAGCATGATTCGGTCTCGGTTCTTCGGGTCCACCATGACGGTGACTGTGGATCCGGGAGTGATCTTGTCTTTGTACTCGGGTCGGATCTCGTACTCGATCCGGCCCGAGTACGAATCGGAACCTGGAACCGTGAGGTGGAGTGCGAGCTTGGCCAATTCGCCGTCGACGGTTCGGCGCAGGGGTGTGACGGTGTCGATTCGTGCCCACCCTTCGAGGCCGTGCTTTTCGAGTTTGCGCTCGGCGCGGGTCGGGCGGTTGGCCCATGCCATTCCGAATCCGAGAACCGAGCCGAAAGCGGCGAGCAGCCCGCCGATCTGATAGGGCAGCGTGCCAGGCGGAGTGTGCTCGACCAGCCATCCGAGCCACACGGCGAGCACGATCAGATACCCCACCGCGATGAAACACACGGTGTGTACGACGCGACGGTGATTCATCAGATTTCCTCCACATCCAGGATAGCCTGACCGGATGAGCGAACCGAACGTCTTCATCACCGGTGCTGCGGCTGGAATCGGGCGGGAGACGTCGCTGTTGTTCGCGCGCAACGGATACCGCGTCGGCGCGTTCGACATCGACGACGCCGGCCTTGCCTCCTTGAAGGCCGAGATCGACGGTTTCGGTGGGAGCGTCGTGACGGGTGTCCTGGACGTCACCGATCCGGCGGGATGGGCGCAGTGTCTGGCCGATTTTGCCGGGGAGTCCGGGCGTCTGGACATCCTGATCAACAATGCGGGCGTGCTCTCGTCGGGACGGTTCGAGGATATTTCTCTTGCGGCGCATCGCCGAATGGTCGACATCAACATCACCGGCACCCTCAACGGCACGCACACGGCTTTCCCGTACCTCCGCGATACCGTCGGCGCCCAGGTGGTCAATCTGTGCTCCGCTTCGGCGATCTACGGCCAGCCCGAACTGGCGACGTACGGTGCAACCAAGTTCGCGATCCGCGGCCTGACCGAGGCGCTCGATCTGGAATGGGCACAGCACGACATCCGTGTTCTCGCGCTCTGGCCGTTGTTCGTCCAGACCGCGATGGTCACTGGAATGGACACCGGAGCCACCAGATCGTTGGGTATCAAGCTGACTGCAACCGACGTCGCGCAGGAACTGTGGGCGGCCACACGCGGCGCCGGACGGATGCACAAGGTTCACTACCCGGTCGGAACTCAGGCGAAGCTCTTCCTCAGCGCGTCGCGGTTCTCGCCCGCGTGGCTCTCACGGCTGATGAACAAGCGCGTCACCAGCACTTAGTCGACCACACGATAGAGTGCACTGTCGGCTGTTGCTGGGCCAAGATGACGTGTGTGGAGGTAGTCGGGTGGTTCGTGTTCGGGTGGGGTTCGTCTTGTTGGGCGTCGGGTCGGCGCTCGTGCTCGCAGGGTGCAGCGGGGAGGCGGATTCAGCGCCGACCGTAGCGGCGCAGCCCAGTTCGTCCACCACTACCGCAGTGCCGACGACAACCACCACCGTCGCGCCCGTCGTCCCCACGACCACCGAACCACCGACCACGACGCTGCCACCGACGACGACACTCACGGACGTGCAGTTCGAGCGCAACGAGTCGTACTACTTCACCACTCCCGACGGAAACTTCCAGTGCGGCATCATCAAGTTGCCCACCAGAATCGAAGCCGGGTGCGAGGGAACGACCACTCCCGTTCCGCCGCGGCCGGAGAGCTGCATGGTCAACTGGGGCAACGGTATTCGCGTCACCGACGAGGGTGAGGGTGCTTTCATGTGTTCGGGCGGAGAGGTGTACACCTCTGGCGGCCCCGACGCCGATCCGGTGTTGGCGGCCGGTCAACCGCTGAGCAAACTGGGTTTCACCTGTACGACCACCGCGACAGACGTCTCGTGTGTCAACGATCAGACCACGCACGGCTTCACCGTGGCTGCAGATTCCAACGAGGTGTTCTGATGACCGAAGTCGCAGCCGACGACGTGTCCGGCGGAGCCGGTGAACCGGGACCCACCGAGTGGGGCGAGAATCCCAACGGCGTCGGACCCTGGGCCGAGGAGCACGACACGGAACCGCCGACCGACGAGCGCTACGACCCGGTACTTCTGGCCGAGGGTGATCGTCGAAACGTCTTGGACGAGTATCGGTACTGGACGCGGGAAGCGATAGTCGCGGATATCGACTCGCGCCGTCACACGATGCATGTCGCCATCGAGAACTTCGCGCACGACGCCAACATCGGCACGGTGGTCCGCACGGCCAACGCGTTTGCCGCGGCCGCGGTCCACATCGTGGGGCGTCGGCGCTGGAATCGGCGGGGCGCCATGGTGACCGATCGATACCAACACATCGTTCACCATGCAGACATCGGCGAACTCGTCGAGTACGCCCGTGAGAATTCACTCACGATCGTGGCCGTCGACAACACCCCGGGGTCGGTGCCGCTGGAAACGGCAAGCCTGCCGCGGGAGTGCATCCTGCTGTTCGGTCAAGAAGGCCCCGGAGTGACCGATCATGCGAAAGAGGTTGCGTCCATGACGGTCTCGATCGCACAATTCGGTTCGACTCGCAGCATCAACGCCGGTGTCGCGGCCGGCATCGCGATGCACGCGTGGGTACGTGAGCATGCCGATCTCGCCGATTCCCGCTGATCTCGCTCGCGAATTCCGGCTAGCGTGTAGCGCCTCGACCAGACAGGATAGGTAGTTATGCAGGAAGTGTGGGCAGAGCGGGCCGATGCGGCTGAGGGCGCGATAGTCAGTCGTCACCTTCGGCGCCTGTGGGGAATGCCCCGGACAGCACTCGGCGTGGTTGCCTGGCCTGCTGTTCGACGCGAGCGGATGTTCAAGCCGTGGCACTACTGGTGGCAAGCGCACCTGCTCGATACTGCGATCGACGCACTCGAACGTGACCCGACCCCCAAGCGTCGTCGCCGGGTCGCGAAGGTTGCCCGCAGTGTGCGGGTCCGCAACGTCTCGGCGTGGACCAACAACTACTACGACGACATGGCGTGGCTGGGCCTCTCGCTCGAACGTGCGCAACGCATGTTCTCGGTCGATCACCGAACCGCGGTTCAGGCGCTCGAATCGCAACTCTTCGATTCGTGGTCCCCGGCCGACGGCGGCGGTATTCCGTGGTGCAAAGGCTCCGATTTCTACAACACACCGGCAAACGGACCCGCAGGAATCATGCTGGCGCGCACCGGAAAACTCTGGCGTGCGCAGGCAACGGCCGACTGGATCGACGAGACACTGCGGGATCCGGACTCCGGACTGATCTTCGACGGTATCCGCCGCGACGGCACCCTCGAGCGCGCGATCTATTCGTACTGTCAAGGCGTCACGCTGGGGTTGGAAACCGAGTTGTCGACGCGATTGGGCGAACCGCGCCACCGCGAGCGAGTCCACAAACTCGTCGACGCGGTGTACGACGGCATGACCGAGTACGGAGTTATCACGGGCGGTGGCGGAGGCGACGGCGGGCTGTTCAACGCAATCCTGGCTCGCTACCTCGCGTTCGTGGTGGTGAACCTGTCCTGGGAGACTCACGAGGACCTGCGAGCGCGCGAACTCGCAGCGCAGATCGTTCTGTCCTCCGCGGAAGCGGCCTGGAACAACAGACTGCAGATCGAAGGTCTGCCGCTGTTCGGGCACGACTGGACCAAGGATGCTCAGTTGCCGAGTCTGTCCGGCGACATCGCCACCTTCGCCGCCGGAACCGTGCGCGCGTCGAGCGTGCCCGAGCGAGACCTCTCGGTGCAGGTAGGTGGGTGGATGCTCATGGAGGCGGCATTTGTCGTCTCGGCGGCTGGATACCCGCGTAAGCGTTAGGCTTTTTCCTCATGGAATCCCGGCACGTGGTCGACACGGACGGCGTACGTCTTCACGTCGATGTCGGTGGGGCAGGGGCGGACGTTCTGGTTCTCTCCGGCGGCCCGGGATGCGTTCACTATCTTGCTCACGACGAGCTGGTTCCGGAAGGAATGCGCGCGTGGTGCCCTGAGCCACGCGGAGTCGGCCGGTCCGGTGGCGGCGCTCATACGATGGCGCAGGCCGTTGCGGACCTCGAACTCGTCCGCCGCACGTTCGAGATCGACAGCTGGGTCGTGCTGGGGCACTCGTGGGGATCCGACTTGGCGGTGCGGTACGCACTCGACTGTCCGGAATCGGTGTCCGGCGTCGTCGGCATCGCGGGGCACGGCCTCCACAAGGACCGGACATGGTCGAAGCAGTACGAAGCGGGAATCGAGCCGGACCCGCAGATACCTTGGGAACCTGTTGTCTGGCAATCGCTTCAAGAATCGTTCATCGAATGGATCCATGAACCACAGCTGTTTCGGCAGTTGGCCGACTCACCAGTGCCCATGACATTTCTCGCGGCGGCCGACGACATTCGCCCGTCGTGGCCGTTGCAGCAACTGGCCGAGCTCGTGCCTAACGGCAGTTTCGAGGTCGTCGACGGTGTCGCGCACAACTTCTGGCAGTCTCACCCGCTCCTGTGGAGGAAGATCGTCACCGAGGCTTGTGCGGCGCACTCTCGGCTCTCCTGATTTCCACCAGGATCCGCTCCGCGACGGTCTGGTATCCCAGGCTCCGATTGACGGTCAGCATCGGGTGATTCTCCGCGTTCACCGTTGTGTAAATCTTTCGCACGGAGGGAAATTCAGCTGCCAACACAGACGCTTGTTGCTCCTTGACCCACTGAGCGAGACCGTGTCCGCGGTGCTGGGGAAGTACCACGGTGTCGTGCTGCGATGCGTGGGTGCTGTCATGTTCGTCCACCGTCACCACTGTCGCTGCGGCTACTTCGCCGACGCCGTCGTCGACCGCGCAGCACACCAGGAGTACTCGAGAGCCACCCGTCATCTTCTGTTCCCACGATCTGACCTCGTCGGCTCCCCAATTACGTTCGGGCACCTGCAGTTCAGCGCCCGGCGCGTCGAGGAGTCGGTTCAATGCCTCCGAGAAGGAGTGGATCAGCTCGTCCGGGGTTCGGTTGCGCCAACTGACGATTCGATAGCCGGGGCGAGCGCTGTGTGCGGTGGGAGCACTGAGGTGCTGGACCTGGTTGGCCAACCGAAGCAACACGCGGTGACCGTCGAACGATCGCAGGAAATGCTCGGCTGCGCTTCCGACGAGCGCCGTCACTCTGATTCTTCGCACGCCGAACCCGGCGATGTCGACTTCGACGAGTTCGGCAAGCGCTCGTCCCACCCCTCGTCGCTGCGCGTGGGGTGTCACGTACATCCGAAACTCTGCGAGATCGGCTTCGGCCGAGTTGCGTCGTGCCTGGGCGATGCCGAGGACCTCGTCGGTGCCGGCGTCGCGTGCAATCCAACGCCGTACATCGGCCGAATTGTCTTCGGCCTCGATCATTTCCATCAGCGCAGTCGCTGTCGGCGCAGTCCCGGACAGGTGACGTTGGCCTTCGGCGAACACCTCACACCACTGATGAAGAACAGTTGCTGTCGCTCCGGACGGTACGAACTCGGCTACAACTACGCGGCTCACCCATGTGACGATACCGACCTGCCCACCCTGAGTTGGAATCACGCGAACCCTAACCCTGTCGGACTGCGGCGGCAGTTGCCAGCATTCAGGCATGTCTGATTCTCCGCGCCAACTGAGCCTCAACGCGTTCATCCACCCCGCCGGTCATCACGAAGCGGCGTGGCGTCATCCGTGGACAACCCCGGAACGTCTGTTCGACGTCACGTATTTCCAGGAGATCGCTCGCACTGCTGAGGCGGCGAAGTTCGACGGAATCTTCTTCGCCGACGGTCCCGCGTTGCGCAGCGACGTCGAGCACGGTCCTGCAGGAACGTTGGAGCCGATCACCTTGTTGACGGCCATTGCAGTGGCAACCGAGCGGATCGGATTGATCGCGACGGCGTCGACCACGTACTACGAGCCGTACAACCTGGCTCGGGTGTTCGCCTCGCTCGACCACATCTCGAACGGACGTGCTGGGTGGAACATCGTCACCACGGGTACGGATCTGGCTGCCGCGAACTTCGGGCTGGCCAAGCATCCGGACCACGGCGACCGGTATTCGCGTGCAAGGGAATTCGTCGACGCGGTGGTGCGGTTGTGGGACAGCTGGGAGGACGACGCGATCAGTCTGGACCGGGAGAACGGAATCTACGCGGACAGAAACAAGATTCACGAGATCAACTACGTCGGCCGGCATCTTCGGGTGCGGGGACCGTTCAACGCACCGCGAACGCCGCAGGGATACCCGGTGCTGGTGCAGGCCGGGGCGTCCAACGACGGTCGCGCGTTTGCCGGTCAGTATGCGGAGGCGATTTTCACAGCGCACCAGAGACTTTCCGATGCGCAGGCGTTCTACACCGACATCAAGTCGAGGGCTGCTCAGTTCGGGCGCAACCCCGATCATGTCAAGATCCTGCCCGGAATCAGCCCGTTCATCGGTGACACCGAGGAACAAGCCAAGGCGCTCGAGCGAGAATTCAACGAGTTGACTTCGCCGGAGTACGGGCTCGCGCAACTCGGTGCACTCACCGGGACCGATGTTCGGAATCTGGAACTGGATGCACCGGTTCCTGTCGAATTGTTCGCGGCGGCAGGTGATGTCACCGACAACAAGCAAAGCAGATTGCAGGTGATCGCCGGCATAGTCGAGCGTGAGCGTCCGACGGTTCGGGGACTGCTTCATCGTTTGGCGGGTGCGCGCGGACACCGGGTGTTTGCTGGAACCGCCGAGCAGGTGGCTGACACGATCGAGGAATGGTTCACCAGCGGTGCTGCTGACGGCTTCAACGTCATGCCGCCGTACTACCCGGGTGGACTCGAGATCTTCACCGAGCGTGTGGTCCCGATCCTGCAGGATCGCGGTCTTTTCCGGACCGAATACTCGGGTACGACCCTTCGTGATCATTTCGGTTTGCCGAGGCCCGAGAGCCAGTTCTCGGGTAGTGCCTCTGCAGTGCAGTAGGCCCGCCCGCTGTTGTCGATAATGACAATGGTTACCATTAAGGAATGAAGCAGCTACCGGTAACCGTGCTGTCCGGATTTCTGGGCGCAGGCAAGACCACACTCCTCAACCACATTCTCGCCAATCGCGATGGCCGGAGGGTCGCCGTCATCGTCAACGACATGAGCGAGATCAACATCGACGCGGCCCTCGTCGCGGGCCAGGGTCATCTCGACCGCACGGAAGAGAAGTTGGTCGAGCTGACCAACGGATGCATCTGCTGCACGCTGCGTGAAGATCTGATCGACGCCGTCGGCGCTCTCGCGCGAGAAGGACGGTTCGATCAGTTGGTGATCGAGTCCACCGGCATCTCCGAACCGATGCCGGTGGCGGCCACCTTCGACTGGGAATTCGAGGACGGATTCAGCCTCGGCTCGCTCGCGAAGCTCGACACCATGGTGACCGTGGTGGACGCGTCGACCTTCCTCGGCGAACTGGCAAAAGGCGAACGACTGGACGAGCGCAACCTCGAAGCCGGGGAGGGGGACGGACGCAGCATCTCCGATCTCCTGGTCGATCAGGTGGAGTTCGCCGACGTCATCTTGCTGAACAAAACCGACCTGGTGAGCCCGCGGGCGGCGGGAACCGTCGAGGCGACGCTTCGAAGGCTCAACCCCACTGCTCAGCTGATTCGGACCGACCACGGAAAAGTCACCCTCGATCGCGTCCTCGAAACCGGTCTCTACAACCCGGAACTGGCTGCGCAAGTACCCGGTTGGGACGAGGAGCTGGCCGGCGGGCACACCCCGGAAACCGAGGAATACGGAATACGCAGCGTCACGTATCGAGCCTCGCGACCCTTTCATCCGGCGCGACTCGAGGCTGCGCTCGGTCAGTTCGCGGGACTCTTGCGAAGCAAAGGCTTCTGCTGGATCGCCAGTCGGCCCGAGTTCGCCGCGATCTGGTCGCAGGCAGGCCCCAACCTCGTCATCGAACCGGCGCAACTGTGGGCGTCGGCAGCGGAGGTGCCAGGGCAGGAGATCGTGTTCATCGGAGTGAAACTCGACCCGGCGGCGCCATCACGAATCCTCGATCCGGCTCTGCTGACCGACGACGAACTACGCGAAGGTCCGCGGGCCTGGACTCGCTACGAGGACCCGCTTCCGGCGTGGGACCAGAGCCACCTGCACTGAGCAGACAGCTTCTAGTCGAGGACTTCTTCGACCTCGACGTCTTCGGCCGGTCGGGCCATCTCCTTGCGGTACTGCCAGATTCCCAGCGCAGTACCGATGACCAAGCTGACCATCATCACGATCAGCACGGCGGGCAGCAACCATGGCACGCGATCGAGGAACGAGCCACCGTAGAAACCGAGTAGCAGGAGCACGGGCGCCCAGATGATCGCGCCGATGGTGCTCGCGATGGTGTAGCGCGTGTGGTTCATCTTGGCTGCGCCCGCGACCATCGGGCACAGGGTGCGCACCCACGGAACCCAGCGAGCAATCAGGACCGCCCAGAACCCGTGTTTTTCCAACAGGATGTTCACGCGGTGCAGGTTCTTCTCGGTGAAGTACTTGCCGCCCTTACGGGCTTTGATGTGATTGCCGGTCCGGTGGCCGATGACGTACCCGACCTGGTTGCCGGCAATGGCCGCGATCATCGCACCGACAGACAACGCCCACACGTGGCCCGCGCCGGATTCGTGGCCGGCAAGAACGATTCCGGCTGTGATCAGAAGCGAATCACCGGGGAGAAACAACCCGAGGATGATCGCGCACTCGATGAAGACGAACGTGACGACGATGATCCAGACCAACAGAGGCCCGGCAGTCTCGAGCGGGGAGAAACTGCCGGATGCGAGCGTCATCGTCGTCAGTTCTTCGCCTCGTTCTGCAATCAGGGGGTGGGGTCTTCGGGGACTGTCACCGTCGAATTGTCCGTAGTGGAAGTATTCGCCGTTTCACCACGTCTCGACGCCAGAATTCGCTTCCCGATTTCGAAGACGATCGGCAGAACCGACACCAGGACGATCAAGATGAAGATGTAGTCGACATTGTCGCGGATGAATTCGATCTGCCCCAGGAGGTAGCCGAGCAAAGTCACGCCGGCACCCCACAGGATGCCGCCGACGATGTTGTACGTCAGGAACAGTGAGTACTTCATCTTCGAAGCGCCGGCGACAACCGGAGCAAAAGTACGCACGATCGGCACGAACCGAGCCAGGATAATGGTGATCGGGCCGTGCTTTTCGAAGAAGGCGTGTGACTCGTCGATGTACTTCTTCTTGAAGAACCGCGCGTCGTCCGTCTTGAACAGGGCAGTTCCGCCCTTGGTGCCGATGTAGAACCCGACTTGGTCACCCAGAATCGCGGCGATCGGAATCGTCACCAGGAGCACCCACAGTGGCGCGAACGGTTCGATCTCGGTGGACTTGGACGCCGCGATCAGCCCTGCGGTGAAGAGGAGCGAATCGCCGGGCAAGAGCGGAAACAGCAGGCCTGATTCGATGAAGACCACCAGAAGCAATCCCACCAGAACCCACGTTCCGAAGGAATTCAAGAGGTTCACGGGATCGAGGAAGCCGGGCAGCAAGGCCAGGTTCGTCACGGATTCAGTTGCTGCCTGCACATTCACGGTGGCCAGAGTACCGGCCGAATCTGAGTGTTTCCCACCACCGCAGGTCATCGCGTCGGTGGCGGCAGGCCGAGACCGCAAAGAGACGTGACGAGTCGGACTTGCCATACTGCTAGGACCACACGAAGCGCTTTCACATCGCCGAGCGCTCCGAACGACACGTATATGGAGGACTCCCGCCGTGCCTATCGCAACTCCCGAGGTCTATGCCGAGATGCTTGGTCGGGCCAAGGAGCATTCCTTTGCCTTCCCCGCCATCAACTGTGTCGGCTCCGAATCCATCAACGCAGCCATCAAGGGCTTCGCGGACGCCGGCAGTGACGGCATCATCCAGTTCTCGACGGGCGGCGCCGAGTTCGGTTCCGGTTTGGGCGTCAAGGACATGGTCACCGGCGCTGTTGCGCTCGCCGAGTTCGCACACGTGATCGCGGCAAAGTACGACGTCACCATCGCGCTGCACACCGATCACTGCCCGAAGGACAAGCTGGACACCTACGTGCGTCCGCTGCTCGCGATCTCGCAGGAGCGCGTCGACGCCGGTCGTAACCCGCTGTTCCAGTCGCACATGTGGGACGGCTCGGCTATCCCGATCGACGAGAACCTGGCCATCGCCAAGGAACTGCTCGCCCTCTCGAAGGCTGCACGCATCATCCTCGAGGTCGAGATCGGTGTCGTCGGCGGCGAAGAAGACGGCGTCGAAGCCGAGATCAACGACAAGCTCTACACCTCGAGCGAAGACTTCGAGAAGACGGTCGATGCTCTGGGCATCGGCGAACAGGGCAAGTACCTCCTTGCCGCCACCTTCGGCAACGTCCACGGCGTCTACAAGCCGGGCAACGTCAAGCTCAAGCCCGAGGTTCTCGAAGAGGGCCAGAAGGTCGCCGCTGCCAAGCTCGGCCTGGCTTCCGGTTCGCAGCCCTTCGACTTCGTCTTCCACGGTGGATCGGGATCGTTGAAGTCGGAGATCGAGGACTCGCTGAACTTCGGCGTCGTCAAGATGAACGTCGACACCGACACCCAGTACGCGTTCTCCCGTCCGATCGCCGGACACTTCTTCACCAACTACGACGGCGTCCTCAAGGTCGACGGCGAGGTCGGAAACAAGAAGGCATACGACCCGCGCAGCTACCTCAAGAAGGCCGAAGCCGGCATGACGGCTCGCGTCGTCGAGGCGTGCAACGACCTGAAGTCGGCCGGACGCTCGGTGTCGGCAGGCTGATCGGTTTCACAACTGCGCTTCACAGAACAAAATGCGCGCCGGCGAAATTCTCGCCGGCGCGCATTTTCTGTTCAGGTACCTACTTGCTGGGATCGCAGACCTTCCACGTGCCGTCCTGGCGCTCGAGGTCGAACGTGCGCCACGACTGCTCGCCCGTGCTCGGCAAACTCGCCTGGACCTGAGCGATCGCGGTGTCGTCGGTGATGCGCACCGCGTCGACGGCTCCGACCTGCGGGATCGTCTTCTGAGCGACGGCATTGTCGTGGACCTGAGCGAACGCTGCGTCGGGAATGGTGCGGTAGTACTCGCCCAACGCCCCACAGGTCGACGTTCGCAGCGTTGCCAGATCGCCGGTCTGCAGAGCGTCGACATACGTCGAGATGGCGGTCTGGACCTGAGCTTCGGGTGAGCTTTCACCGCTACCGCTGTTGGACGAGACGAATACGGCGACGCCGATCGCCGCGAGGACGGCGACGCCGGCCGCTGCTGCCGCGATGTACCAGCCCTTGCCGCTGCGCTTGGTCTTCTCCGGCGCGGCGGGCTCGATGCGAGTCGGCATCGGCTGAGCCGGCGGTGGGGTCGCTGCGACACCCACACGTTGAGGCGCGGCGCGCTGCTGCGGTTGAGGCGCAGCGCGCTGCGGTGGTGGTGGTGTCGGCTGCGCGGCTTTCGGAATCGCGACGGTGGCAGGCTCCGGCTTGGGCTGGGGTGTCGGTGCTGCTGTGGTTGCCTGAGTTGCCTTGGGGATCGCGACGGTTGGTGCGCTGGCAGCTTTGGCGTCGCCGTCCGCTTTCGAGGCCTTGTCTGTCTTCTGGATCGCCACAGTCGCAGGTTCGGTCGGGGCCGACTTCTCGGGCGCACCCTTCGGTGCTGCGCTCTTTTTCGAGTTGTCGTCTTTCGAGTCCGGCACGGGTAACCCTTCGGTCTTATGCAGCAATGACCATGTCAGGGTAACGACCGGTATGTAGCCTGCATAACTCCGACCGTCGGCGAGGCGGTCCTGTGGCAGAAAGGCGTAGCGGGCACAATGAGCGCATGACCCAATTCGGTGACCTGCTCGGACCCAAGCCCACTCTGCTTCCCGGCGACGACGACGCGGAATCGGCACTGCTCAACCACGCTGAACCGGCCCAGGTAGCGGCCGACCACCCCACTGCCTCCATTGCGTGGGCCTACCTGGCCGAGGCTGCCCTGGACAAGGGCGAAACCATCACGGCCTACGCCTACGCGCGTACCGGATACCACCGCGGACTCGACCAACTGCGTCGCAACGGTTGGAAGGGTTTCGGTCCCGTGCCCTACAGCCATGAACCGAACCGTGGTTTCCTGCGTTGCGTCGCAGTCCTGGCCAAGGCCGCGAAGACGATTGGTGAAGCCGACGAGTACGCGCGTTGCCTCGATCTGCTCGAAGACTGCGATCCCAACGCCGCCGAAGCGCTTGGCCTCGGTTAGCAGTTTCCGTCCGAGCCGGGCCGGCATCAAGGACCGGGCTCGCAAATCGGTGCGTCGACTTCAGACGTCGGCGCTACCGATCATTCAATGTGCCTTGGCGGCCGGATTGGCGTGGTGGGTTGCCACCACGGTGATCGGGCACCACGCGCCGTTCTTCGCGCCGATTGCCGCTGTGGTCTCGCTCGGTCTGTCGTTGGGTGCACGACTACGACGCTCGTTCGAGTTGGTTGCGGGAGTCACGGTCGGTATCGGAATCGGTGATCTGATCATCTCCGGTATCGGGAGCGGACCGTGGCAGATCAGTTTGGTTGTCGTGCTGGCGATGTCCGTCGCGGTGCTTCTCAACAGCGGGCCGATCTTCTCCATGCAGGCGGGAAACTCGGCTGTGCTGGTGGCGACGCTGATCCCGCCGGGCGGCAGCGGCGGTCCCGATCGCATGATCGATGCCCTTGTCGGTGGCCTGGTGGGTATCGCGGTGGTCGCGATCATCCCCACCCACCCGGTACGACGCGCGCGCAAGGATGCCGCATCGATCCTCGGAACCGCTTCCGAGGTACTGCAATTGGTGGCAGACGGCCTCGTCGCGAATGACCCGGACCCGATCGTGAAGGCACTGCAGAAGGCGCGCGCAACTCAGGGTGCCATCGACGGGTTGCGCAGTAACCTTCTCGGCGGGCGCGAGATCAGCCGAATCTCCCCGCTGTACTGGAACAGTCGGCCTCGCCTCGAAAGGCTCATGGCGACAGCCGATCCCATCGACAACGCGATGCGCAACATTCGAGTGCTCGCGCGTCGTTCGTTGACGTTGGTCAGGGACGACGAGATCCTCGATCCGCGTCTGGTGGCTCAGGTCGAGCGCTTGTCGAAAGCCGTCGAAGTTCTTGAGGACATGATCCTGGCGGAGCCGGGGGAGCAGCCTGATCAGGCCGAAGCAGCGCGCGTCCTGCGCTCGGTCGCGAAGGAACTGAAACCGGCGATAGTGGAGAACGCGGGCCTGTCCTCGACGGTGGTGTTCGCCCAGATTCGATCGCTGGTCGTCGACCTGTTGCAGGTCGCGGGCATGAAGCGAATCTCGTCGATCGCCACTCTGCCGCCCACCGTGCCTCATCCCGCCTACGAGCCGGATCACTGACCTCTGCCGTTTCCCGCTCACTGAGCAACTCATTGTATGTATGCGAATGTATGCATATGCTCTGAGAAGGACTTGGGAGGGAACAGGACAAATGGGAGCAGGGCACGGTCATTCACATGGCCACTCGGCAGCAGATTCGGTCGGCGTAGGACCGTCACCGCAACGCATCAGAAAAATGGCGATCGCGCTTGCGATCCTCGTTGCGTTCCTCGTACTCGAGGCCACGGTCGGCATCCTGATCAACTCGTTGGCTCTGCTTGCCGACGCCGGTCACATGCTCACAGACGTGGTGGGTATGGCCATGGGACTGACGGCGCTGCTGCTCGCGAAGAGGGGCAGCACCACCGCGGCCAGGACCTTCGGTTGGCACCGCGCCGAAGTGCTGACCGCCATGGCCAATGCGGTGATGCTGCTGGCTGTCGCCGCCTGGGTCTTCTACGAGGCAATCGGCCGCATCGGTAACGAACCCGAGATCCCGGGCGGCGCCCTGATCATCACGGCGGCCGCCGGCCTGGCCGCGAACATCGTCGTGATGCTGATGCTGCGCGGCGATTCCAAGGACAGCCTGGCCGTGCGTGGTGCCTACCTCGAAGTGCTTGCCGACGCCGTCGGTAGCGTCGGCGTTCTGATCGCCGGTGGCCTTGTCCTGCTGTTCAACTGGACGTGGGCAGACGTCGTCGTCGGTGTTCTCATCTCGCTCTGGGTGGTGCCGCGCGCGATCAAACTGGCCGCAGCATCGCTGCGCATTCTGACGCAGGCTTCGCCGGCCGACGTCGACGTCGAGGCAGTCGAGGCCGACCTGGCCGCGCTGCCGAGCGTGATGGGTGTCCACGACCTACATGTCTGGACTCTCACCACCGGCATGGATGTCGCCACGGTCCACCTGACTAGTGACGCGAATTCGTCGAACGTTCTGGAATCCGCGCGCACCGTCCTCGAGAGTCACGGTCTTTCCCACGCCACCGTTCAGGTGGAATCGTGTGCCAACGGCGAGCATTGCGAGAAGAACGTCACTTGGTGAAGCGGGTGATCTCCTTGCCCGGCTTCCAGAGATCGACGTACATGTGCTCGTCGTCGACCGTCGTGTGCACCACCTCGTCGATGTCGAGCACAAAGAGGTGCAGGGGTTTCGGAACCTCGTAGGTGTAGCTTGCGAGCACGGCTTCGAACTCGTCGCCGGTCACCTCGCGTGCGATTCCGGCGATCTTCGCGTCACCGCCCTCCATGGTGTGCTCGCCGGGATTGCTGTGGAGGGCGTAGCGCCCGTCACGGATGAGATCCTTCGCCTTGAGTGCGCCGAACATCGAACCGAGCACCAGACGCCCGTCGAGGATTTCGACTTCGGTGCCGCTGACCCGTGGTGAGCCGTCCTTGCGCAGCGTTGCGAGGACGTGATGCTTGTGGGCTTTGAACCGCGCTAGGACCGCGTCGGCAAGAGCGGGTACTTCTTCGGAGAACTGCTTCCAGGTGACCATGACGGTCATTGTGCACCCCTATTCCTGACAACTTCTGTCAGTGATTCTCGGTAATGTTCGGTCCATGAGATCCGCGCGGTTACTCCAACTCATGCTGCGTTTGCAGGGGAGTCGCGGCGTCGTCGCCGAGCAGTTGGCCGACGAGTTCGGTGTGTCAGTGCGGACGATCTACCGCGACGTGGCCTCGTTGTCGGCTGCCGGTGTGCCGATCTGGACCGAGAGCGGCCCCGGTGGTGGCATCCGTCTGCTCGACGGTTGGCAATCCAAGCTGTCCGGTATGACCGACGACGAGACGTCCGCACTCATGCTGTTGGGCGTGCCGTCCATCGCTGCAGATCTCGGGCGATCCGACGCCGTCGGTTCGGCGGGGGCCAAACTGCTCCGCTCCCTGCCCGGTCCCCTGCGCGAGAGTGCACGACTGTGGCAGGACCGCATTCTCGTGGACGTTCCGGGCTGGTTCGGCGGCGTCGACGACATCTCTGCGCTTCCGATCGTCACATCCGCTGTGCTGGACTCGCGTCGACTGCGCTTCGTCTATCGCGATCGCGAGCGGACGGTCGAACCGCTGGGTCTGGTCATCAAAGCCGGTGTTTGGTATCTGGTGGCGGGGATGAACGGTCGAACGCTGTCGTTTCGAGTCGGCCGCATCAAAAATGCCGTGGTAGAAGATGATTCGTTCACTCGGCCGGTGGATTTCGACCTGCCGTCGTGGTGGGCGGCGTCGATGGCCGAGTTCGACCGTTCGCTGCTTCGCTTCGAGTGTCGCGTGCGATTGTCACCAGAGGGCAGGCGCCGGCTCCCCGATGTGGTGGGCGAGCTTGCCGCTGCAGTCGAAGTGGGGCCAGAGGACAACGACGGATGGGTCAGTGCCGAGCTGAAACTCGAGAGCGAAGCTGTCGCTCTCTCGCAGTTGATCGGGCTGGGAGCCGACGTCGAGGTGCTCGAACCCTCGTCTTTGCGTGAAGGGATACGCACCGTGGCGGAGCAGATGGTGCTCCGCCACGGGCACGACAGCTAAGCCGTCGCAGAACGCTTTGCGAGCATGCGGGTGATACCCAGTTGAGCGGCGACGATAACGGCGCCAACCACCAGGCCCAGTGCTGCCGAGGCAAGTGTGTTGACGATCCACGCCAGCACGCCACCGACTCCAGCGATGTCACTGACTGCTTCTTCGCCGTGATGAACGGCGTCGTAGAGCGGGTGGAAGCCCAGTTCGTCGATGCCGACCAACAGGATGTGGCCACCGACCCACAGCATCGCGGCGGTACCCACGACCGAGAGCACTGACATCACGTGAGGCATGCCGCGAACGAGGCCTCGGCCGACCTTGTGGGTGAAGCCAGACGACGTCTCGGCGATCTTCAATCCGATGTCGTCCATCTTCACGATCAGTCCGACGACGCCGTAGACGACCACGGTGATGACGACCGCCACGACGGCAAGGATCACCAATCGGCTCCAGAAGCCTTCGCCTGCGATGGTGTTGAGTGCGATCACCATGATCTCGGCGGACAGGATCAGGTCGGTGCGGACGGCGCCCGAAACCACTGCTTCTTCGTCGCGAGGATGCTCGTCAGCGGCCTCGTGGTGGTCACCGTGGCCGAAGATTGCACCCCAGATCTTGTGAACCGCTTCGTAGCTGAGGTAACAGCCGCCGACCATCAACAGTGGCGTCAGCAGCCAGGGGAGGAACTGACTCAGCAGCAGAGCGATCGGAAGGATGATCAGCAGCTTGTTGCGCAGCGATCCGATGGCGATGCGCTTGATGATGGGCAACTCGCGTTCGGCTGCGAGCCCACGGACGTACTGCGGCGTGACGGCTGCGTCGTCGATGACGACGCCGGCCGCTTTGGCGGTCGCCTTACCGGTTGCGGCGGCAACGTCGTCGATCGAGGCGGCAGCCATACGAGCCAGGGCTGCGACGTCGTCGAGCAGGGCGAAGAGTCCGCCGGCCATCACAGACCTCCAGTGGAATCAGTGGAAAAAGGTGGCCGGACCGAACCGGTGACGCAGTTACTTGATCGCACGAGGTCTCTATCCATGATCGTCGTAGGTGAGGTCAGGTCACCTGGAACGATACCGGGGGCATCCGTCAGGGACGACCTCGCGAGGTCGGTTGCCCTTCGTCACGAAAGGTCTTCCCGACCCGGTGCTCGCGTGTAAGACTGCACAGAAGATCGATCGAAACGGGGCACTATGCGTGAACCAGACACTGCACAGGTCGCCAAGACTTTCGACGCAATGGCGGCGCACTACGACCGACAGATCGGGCGCTTCGAACGCTTTGTGCTCGGTGACGCCCGGAAATGGGCCGTGGACCAGGCGCATGGCCGCGTGGTCGAGATCGCCGTGGGTACCGGACTTAACCTGCCTCTCTACGGAGACGACGTCGATTACGTCATCGGCGTGGACATCTCGACTGCGATGCTCGATCAGGCCAGGCTCAAGGTCTCCGAGGGAGTGAAGACCGAAGTCGACCTACGACTCGGAGACGTGCAAGCACTCGATGTTCCCGACGAGTGCGTGGACACGTTGGTCTCGACCTACGCCTTTTGCACGATCCCCGATCCGGACCGAGTTGCGAACGAAGCATTTCGAGTCCTGGTACCCGGTGGTCGATTCGTCCTCGCCGAGCACGGACCGAGCAAGAACGTTGTTGCTCGTACGTTGATGAAGGTCGTCGAACCGCTTTTTGTTCGGTTCGGTGCCGATCATCTCACCCGTGAACCGGTTGAATACCTCGAAAACGCCGGTTTCCTGATCGACGAGGTGCAGCGCAGCGGCCGGGGCGGAATCGTGTTTCGGGTCGTTGCGCGCAAGCCGGATCCCGAATGGACGGCACTCGGTCACTGATGTCGGAATGCCGTCCATCGGGGATTGCTCAGCCCAGGCGCTCCAGGATGGTCGCGTTGGCCAACCCACCTGCCTCACACATGGTCTGGAGTCCGTAGCGCGCGCCGCGCTGCTCCATCGCGTTGACCAGGGTGGTCATGATCCGCGTTCCGCTGCCGCCCAGTGGGTGGCCGAGCGCGATGGCGCCGCCGTGGACGTTGACCTTGGACAGGTCGACGCCGGTGTCCGCTGCCCACGAGAGGACCACTGGGGCAAAGGCCTCGTTGACCTCGAACAGATCTATGTCCGAGACCGTCAATCCCGCACGGGCCAGGACCTTCTGCGTAGCCGGGATGACCGCGGTGAGCATGTAGAGCGGATCGTCGCCGGCAACTGCGAAGCTGTGCAATCGTGCCTTCGGGGTGAGGCCGAGTTTCGCGGCGATCTCACTGGTCGTGATCATCACCGCCGAACTGCCGTCCGAAAGCGGGCTGCTGTTGCCCGCGGTGATGGACCAGTCGATCTGTGGGAATCGCTGTGCGTAGTAGTCGGATTCGAAGGCGGTCCGTAGGCCGGCCAGGGTCTCGACCGTGGTGCCGGGGCGGATGGCCTCGTCGACCGACAGCTGCGGGAGCGTGGCGAGTTCCTTGGTGAAGGAACCACTCTCGGTTGCCAGCGCGGCTTTCCGATGGCTCGACGCCGAGAACTCGTCGAGTTGGGTGCGGCTCAGTCCCCACTTGGCGGCGATCAATTCGGCGCTGATGCCCTGCGGTACCAGACCGTCCGGATAGCGCTCTTCGAAACCCACGCCGAGTGATTCGCGCCCGATGCTGCTCGAGCCCATAGGGACTCGGCTCATCGACTCGACTCCGGCAGCGACAACGATGTCGTACGCACCGGCAATGACGCCCTGAGCGGCAAAATGAACTGCTTGTTGGCTACTTCCACACTGTCGGTCGACGGTGGTTCCCGGTACCGACTCAGGGTAGCCTGCGGCGAGAAGGGCAGTGCGAGTGACATTCTGGCTCTGTTCACCGACTTGGCTTACCGCTCCACCGATGACGTCGTCGATCAATGCTGCATCGATTCCAGTGCGTTCGACTACCGCCTTGAGGCTGTGGGCGAGGAGGTCGACGGCGTTGATGCCGTGCAGGGCGCCGTTCGCCTTTCCCTTGCCGATCGGAGTGCGAACGGCTTCGACGATAACTGCGTCTCTCATGACAAATTCCTTTCAGGGATGGCGGATTCAGCAGGGACAACCGGGGTGGGTGTGGTCGCAGGCGTCATTCCCAGTGATGCCAGGGCAGACACAAGCGCGACGCCAAAGATCACCCACCAGGCCTGGCGGAAGGTGTCGTAGTCGACAGCAGAGCCGAGAACCGCGATCAGAACGCTCACGCCGAGAACGGTTCCGATCTGTCGGCTCATGCTGACGATTGCGCTACCGGTGGCCGATCTGGCAGGTGCCAGATCCGCCGTGGCCTGCGACAGGATGGTCGGCAGGGCAAGGCCGACACCGATCCCGGCGATGATCCAGCCTGGTAGGAGTCCGGTCGCGTAGTTGGGCGTCGTATCAACCGAGACGAGAACGAGTACGGTTCCGACTGCCCACAGAAGGCTGCCGAGTGCGGCGACGCGTCCCGCCGAGTACCTCCGCGTCAGCGATCCGCCGGCGATGGCGAACAGCGGAACGAGAAGCGGACCCGGTGAGACGGCGAAACCGGTTCGCAGAGCGGAGTATCCCCAGGCTTCCTGGAGCCACAGGATGTTCGAGAGAAGACCCGCGGCGAATGCTGCGCTGAACAGGATGGCGGTGACGTTGGACCAGGCAAACGAGCGGATCTTCAGAAGATCCGGAGCAATCAACGGAGTCCGGTGACGAGAGTTGCTCCACCAGAACGAGAGTAGTGTCACGGCGGCCACGGCGAAGGCAATCAGAACGCGATTGTCGGTCCATCCCCAGTCCGGACCCTGGACGAGTGCCAGGGCGAGAGAGCCGATTCCGACGGTGAGGAGGGCAGCGCCGACGAAGTCGATACCGGCATCGGGGTCCTTGTGTGTTGTATCCGGTACGAGTCGGACTGCGAAGTAGAGCAACACGATGCCCACTGGAACATTGATCAGGAAGACCCAGCGCCACGAGGCCTCTACGAGGATGCCGCCCACGACAGGGCCGAATGCAGCTGCTGCAGCGCCGGCGGCTGCCCAGATGCGAACGCCGGATTGACGTTTCGCGGCGGGAAGCGCATTGATCAGAAGCCCGAGACTGGCCGGGGTGAGCGCAGCGGCACCGACTGCCTGGACGATACGGAAGGCCACCAGTGCCCACAAGGACGGGCTGAAGGCACAGGCGGCGCTGGCGAGGGTGAACAGTGCGAGGCCGGCGATGAAGGCGCGCTTGTGCCCGATCCTGTCCGCCCAGCGTCCGAGGGGTATCAACAGTGCGGCGTAGACGATCGCGTAGCTGTTGAGGATCCAACTGAACTCGCCGAGCGAGTGACCCGGGTAGCTCTTGGCGATGTCGCCGAAGGCCACGTTGACCACAAAAAGATCGAGGCTGGCGACAAACGGCGCCCCCGACAGTATCGCGAGCAGGGGTCCGGTCCGCACCGGCTGGCTATGAAGTTCCATAGTCAGCAATCTAGACTCTGGCTATGGTTATGGCAAGCCAGGGGGTATGGTGAATTGCATGGACGCTGTACGACTGACCGGAGTGCTCGAAGATCGCGACGCCTGGCGGGCCACGCACTGTTCGATCGGGCGGGCCATGGAAGTGGTCGGCACTCGATCCGCGATACTCATTCTGCGAGAGGCCTATTACGGCACAACGCGTTTCGACGACTTCGCGTCGCGCGTCGGCATCACCGAGGCGGTTGCGTCGGCGAGGCTGAAAGAACTCACTGAGGCGGGACTGTTCGAGCGTGTGCCGTACAAGGAGCCTGGAAAGCGGACGCGGCACGAGTATGTGCTCACCGAGAAGGGCCGTGACCTGCTGCCGGCGGTTCTCGCGCTGATGCAGTGGGGCGACAAGTATCTGCACGGCGGAAAAGGTGGACCGTTGGAGGTGGCCGACGACGCTACTGGTGAGCGCGTTCGCGTCGAGGTGCGCAGTGAGTCGGGTCGTGAAGTGCCTTTGGGGGAGTTGCGAGTCTCTGTCAACGAATCGCGTCGGCGGTTGCGCGAATAGCGATGCATCTCAACAGCTCTCGAGTGTAGGTCTTCTTGAAGTTGTCCGGTTTGTCTCTGGTTATCGAAAGTATGTTCGATTAAACTTTGAGCATGGACAGTCGGGAAGCATGGCAACTGGATAGCGAGGACCTCAAGGGTGAGGTTCTGGATCTGGTGCGCGCCCGACACGAGTTGCAGTCGCGGATGGTGTTGCTGATCGTGGAGATGTTTTCCCGTGAGGTTCTCGGCGGGAAGGGTTTTCGGGCGATCGCACAGTGGTTGCATGGTTCGACGAATCTGGAGATCGGTGAGTGCAGTCTGCTGGTCGGGTTGGCGCGGTTGTTGATGCTCGAACCTGTTGTCGGCGATGCGTTTCACCGTGGTGACGTGGATGCGTTGAAGGCGTGGCAGGTGGCGTCGTTCTGTCAGCATCCGCCGAAGAACATGACGCCGGCGGACGTGGAGACGGCTCGCGGGATCCTGCTTGGCCTGGCGTCGAAGAACATTGCGGATTGTGATGCGGTGCGAGTGGCGATCCGGCGGATCGAGAACCAGTACGGCAGGCGTGAGGACGGCGTCCCGGTGGGTGAGGATTCGGAGCGCAACGAGTTCTACGCCTCGAAAGGCTTGTACGGGCGGGTGACCGTGAAGGGTGATCTGGATGCTGTGAACGGGGCCCGGTTGATCACGTTGTTGTCGAGCCTGTCTGCGCCGACACCGGAAAAAGACGGCGTGAAGGACACACGCACGCCTGCATTACGGCGTGCGGATGGGTTCTGCGATTTACTGCAGCGGTACGAGCGGGCGGGGTTGGGTCCGATCGAGGGCGGAGTGAAACCGCACATCACGGTGACCGCGTCGGCAAAAGATATGACGGACCTTAAAGTTCTGAAAGACCTGTTGCCGTCCACCGAGGAACTGGGTTTCGCGTGGGCGGATTGGGTGGGCCCCATCAGTATCGATACCGCGCGGATGTTGGCGTGCGACTGCACCGTGACGCGGATTTTGTTGGACGAGAATGGTGTTCCGCTCGACTGCGGCAAGGAAGCGAGAACGGCGACGGTTCCGCAGCGGCGGGCGTTGGCGGTTCGTGATGGTGGTTGCGCGTTTCCGGGGTGCGGGACACCGCCGGGGTGGTGCGATGCCCATCATATTGTTCACTGGAACGATGGTGGCCCAACAGATCTCGACAATCTGATCTTGTTGTGCGGGTCATCATCATCGAACGCTGCACCACACCGAATGGCGGGTCGAGATCGGCCCCGACCGAAAAACAGTGTTCTATCCACCGATGTCGATTGATCCGTTCCAGCGGCCCATCGGCGGGAACAGTCCGCCCACCGCGGCGTGAATCGCGACAACTGAAGACGTGAGCACCGGGGCACAACCATGCCCCGGTGCTCGAGCTCGCGTTTGGGAGTCCCCGAGTTTGGGAGTTTTGTGGCAGGGCGTCAGCTCAGTGACTTCTTGAACCCGACATGGGAGGCCACAAATCCGAGTCGCTCGTAGAAGTCGTGAGCTTCCTTGCGAGTTTGATCCGAGGTGAGCTGCGCCAGAAACGCGCCGCGCCGGGCACCTTCTTCGCAGGCCCATCGGATCATCGAACTGCCGATGCCTTTACTTCGGTAGTCCTCGTGGACGCGAACAGCTTCGATCTGCAGTCGCGTGGCACCCATCCGGCTCATACCCGGAATGAAGGTCAATTGCATTGTGCCGATTACCGCGTCGCCGACCAGAACGGTGACGAGAAGTTGAGCCGGATCCTCGTCGATTCGCTTGAACGCGTCCTCGTAGATCGTTCGGGCTTCGGGGTTGGTCGTCTCCCGGGTGCTGCCGATCGGGTCGTCGGCGAGCAAGTCGATCAGTGCCTCCACGTGTCGAATCTCGGCCCGCGTGAGGGTGTACTCCACTCCGCCGGACTGAAATGACGTCGCAATCATCGATGCTCCCCTGAAGAAGAATGAATGTCTGAAATGTCAGACTCTCACGAGTCTCCTCCAGCGCACTCGATCACGTCCAAAAACGCATGAGGGCGTTACCGAGCATGGCGTAGTAGTCGGACACACCGCTCAATTCGAAGATCCAGTAGATCGCGTCGAAGAAGACGACATTGATCTGTGGGACGAACAGGAGCGCAACCAGCAGGAGCAGTCCGTACGGCTTGAACTGGTCGAGTTGGTGCCGTGTATTGGGTGCGAGGTAGGGCTCCAGCGCGTTGTAACCGTCCAGACCCGGGACTGGGAGCAGGTTCAAAACTGTTGCCATGACCTGCAAGAAAGCCAGGAAACTGAGGCCGGCCCAGAACGTCAGATGCTCGGCCGATGAGCCGTACGTACGTATGACGACGAGGAGGATCACGGCGGCGACGGCATTCGTGAACGGACCGGCGAGCGATATTCGGGCCTGCACCTTGGGCGGGAACATCCCGGTGCGCAGGTACACGGCGCCGCCGGGAAGCCCGATGCCGCCCAATGCGATGAACAGCACCGGCAGACCGATCGAGAGCATCGGATGGCTGTACTTGAGCGGGTTGAGCGTCAGGTAGCCACGAGCCTCGACGTCGGTGTCTCCATGACGCCACGCCAGATAGGCATGCGCGAATTCGTGCAAGCAGAGCGTGACCACCCAGCCGGCAACCACGAGGACAAAAACACCCGCGCGGCCCGCGATGGAACCCCACGTCGAGTTCCAAGCGACGATTCCGGCGATGACAGTGATCGCAACGACGCCGAGGAAGACAGGGCTCGGCCGAACCGCCGACCGTGCTGCTCCGGTTCTCACCTGACCAACAACCAAGTCTTGTCGTGCCGGTAGAAGGTCGAACGCTTCAGATCGCGTGGGTTGGCCACCCCGTCGCGAACCAGTCGCGCTGCCGGCGAGCCCAGTTGAATGGCTCGGCCTTCCAGCCAGCGTCGCCCGCTCCAGCGGCTCTTGCGGTCGACTGATGCCTTGATCCCGGGGAGCTTGGGGCTCGGCACTATCCGGATGCCGGGGACTGTACCGGAGAACAGCTTGTTGTCGTCGACGTAGGCCTCGCCGATCAGTTCGTCTGCATCCGCCGGACCCGTGACAGTTGCTGCACCTACCAGCGCGATTCCAGCGTCGTCGCGAATGAGCGGCACGGTGTGGACTGTGCCTTTCAAGGCCGTGCGCGCAGCTCGTGCACCGGTCGCGAGTTTGTACGCGTCGGTTGCGTCGGACCTGTTCTCGGTGACGTAGGCGAGTTCGACGTTGAGTCGCTCCAATCGCATCAACCGCGTCAATGCCGCGGCAAACGCGCCGTCGTTGCCCACGACGATCAAGCGCGGCTCCGCCACGACCTGCAGTTGGGACAGTGCCTCGTCGAAGTCTTGCTTCTCCGGAAGTTCAGGGACAGTGAACGACGTGAGTTCACCCAGGGGGAGTGGAACCGGCGAATCGCCACATTTGAGCACCACAGGGGTCAAAGCCACTCCTAGCTCGATCAAGACTTCTTCTCGGGTAGTGGGACCTCGCCACCCTTCCCCGAAATGGCCGTCCGAATCACTGCCGACGATCTTAGTGCGAGTGTCTGTGTCGACTCGCAATCGTGATGGTCACCGGCCAAATTCTGGACCGTCAGGTCTGGTCTGGTGCTCTGGGCTAGACTGCTCCTTCGGTCACTGCAACAGTTCGGCGCTGCATCATGTGCGCGGAAGCCAGGCAGTACCAATGCGGCGGGACAACTGCTGCACGTCGACCGTAGGAGACAACGTCATGCCGGCAATCGTCCTGATCGGCGCCCAGTGGGGCGACGAAGGTAAGGGCAAAGCTACAGATCTACTGGGCGAGCAGCTTCAGTGGGTCGTGCGATACCAGGGCGGTAACAACGCCGGACACACCGTGGTTCTGCCGAACGGTGACAAGTTCGCACTGCACCTCATCCCGTCCGGAATCCTCACCCCCGCCGTCAACAACGTCATCGGTAACGGTGTCGTCGTCGACCCGGGTGTGTTGTTGACCGAATTGGCAGGCCTGGAAGAGCGCGGCGTGGACACGTCCCGCCTGCTGCTTTCTGCTGATGCGCACCTGATCATGCCGTACCACGTGGCCATCGACAAGGTCACCGAACGCTTCCTGGGAGCGAAGAAGATCGGCACGACCGGCCGCGGTATCGGCCCGTGCTACCAGGACAAGATCGCCCGTGTCGGTGTCCGTGCCGCGGACGTCCTTGACGAGAAGATCCTGACCCAGAAGGTCGAAGCAGCACTCGAATTCAAGAACCAGGTGCTGGTCAAGATCTACAACCGCAAGGCACTCGACCCGCAGCAGGTCGTCGAAGAGGTACTGACGCAGGCCGAGGGTTTCAAGCACCGCATCTCGGACACGCGCCTGGAACTCAACCTCGCCCTCGAGCGCGGCGAGACCGTTCTGCTCGAAGGTTCGCAGGGCACTCTGCTGGACGTCGACCACGGCACGTACCCGTACGTGACCTCGTCCAACCCCACTTCGGGTGGTGCGGCGGTCGGTTCGGGAATCGGCCCCACCAAGATCACCACCGTGCTCGGCATCCTGAAGGCGTACACGACGCGTGTCGGTTCCGGTCCGTTCCCGACAGAGCTGTTCGACGATCACGGCGCATACCTGGCGAAGCAGGGCGGCGAGGTCGGTGTCACCACCGGACGCGCTCGTCGTACGGGATGGTTCGACGCTGTCATCGCGCGCTACGCGACGCGCGTCAACGGCATCACCGACTACTTCCTCACCAAGCTGGACGTGCTGAGCAGCCTCGACACTGTGCCGATCTGTGTCGCGTACGAGGTGGACGGTGTCCGCCACGACGAAATGCCGATGTCACAGAGCGATATTCACCACGCCAAGCCCATCTACGAAGAGATGCCCGGCTGGTGGGAAGACATCTCGGAGGCTCGCACCTTCGAGGAACTGCCGCAGAATGCGCAGAACTACGTGCTTAGGCTCGAAGAGCTTTCGGGTGCGTTCATCTCCTGCATCGGTGTCGGCCCCGGCCGCGACGAGACGATCGTCCGGCGCGAGATCGTCCGCTAGTTCGTTCCCTCGAAATCCCCGCTCATGCAAGCATGAGCGGGGATTTCGTGTTTCAAGCCAGCTTCGACAAGTGCGCGGTGACGGTCATCCAGTCGGGAAACTTGGTGCTGCCGAACTTGATCCACTCGCCCTCGAATCGATCTGCTCCGTTTGCTCCGCGGTCGTCGACGAGGTAGTCGCCCCGATTGAGGTGTTTGTGGTGCGAGAGGATCAGACGTTTGTACGCGACGCTGCCTTCCTCCATTCCGAGGTGCTCTTGTACCCACAGAACCTTGTCGTGCCAGGCTGTGGCGTTCTTCCACGGCGCTGTCGAGAGGATGTAGGTGTCGAACTGCTGTGCCAGTTGGTGGTAGGCGTCGATAGCGCCGTCGAGAGGATCCATGCGAGAGAAGATGTGCGGCGCTTCGTCGAGGTCGTTCTTGTACTTCTCTCGGACGCTGTCGGTCAGGCGATCGATGCCCGACTGGAAGTTGACCAAGGTGTTGTCGAGATCGATATAGAGAATCTTTTTGGAAGCCGGCATGGGAACCCTCTCTGGAGACTTTCTGAGTGCGAAAAGAGTCCAGTTTTACGCAACTGGACTGAGATCAGTGAATTCTTCCCCCTGATCACAATCGCACGGGGGTCTGACAGCGTCGTTCTCGCGGTCTGAAGTCTTGTCGTGGAAGATGCCGCCGAGGGGTGCTGCCAGGCGAAACTGCTCCAACCGAATGTATGTACCTTCACCTTCGGCGGGCGCGAAGAAGTAGACGAGTGCCACGAAGAGTCCGATGCCGATCAGGGTTGCGAAGGTAGTCATGGACATATGATCAACTCGACTGGTATTGAGTTACATAGCCAAGTTGTCGATACTGGACTGCATGATGACTCGAGTTCTCGGTGCCCGTTCGCTTGCGCGCGATCTGGGATCCTGGCAGGAAGAGTCCGGACGCAGGCCCGCGTACCGTGCGCTCGCCGACGGTATCCGCCTGCTTGTGCACGACGGTCGCGTTCCGCTGGGGGTCGCACTGCCGAGTGAGCGTGAACTTGCGGCGGTACTCGAACTCAGTCGGACCACGATCACGTCGTCGTACTCGGTGCTGCGCGACGAGGGTTACCTGATCAGCAGGCAGGGTTCGCGAAGCACCGTGGCATTGCCTGCCGGCGCGCGGCCGAACGGGTTGATGTTCCGCTCCCATCAACCCGGGCCGAGTGGACCCGTCGTCGACCTCAGTTACGCGGCGATGGCAGCTCCCGCCGCTCAGGTCGAACTGGCGTATGCGTCTGCGCTGCAGGAACTTCCGAACTTCCTGCCCACGCACGGGATGGAACCGGTCGGGATCGCCGACTTGCGTGACGTGATCGCGCAGCGCTACACGGCGCGGGGTCTTCCCACCACCGCCGAACAGATCATGGTCACCTCGGGTGCGCAGCACGCGCTTCGATTGTTGCTGTCGGTGCTCACCTCACCCGGCGAGCGAGTGCTGGTCGATCATCCGACGTACCCCAATGCGCTGGAAGCGATTCGGCGAAACGGCGCTCGGCCCGTACCGGTTCCGGTCCGACCGGAGTTAGCCGGAGCCTGGGATCTCGACGGGATTCGTAGTGCAGCAAGGCAAACCGCTGCCAGAATGGCATACCTGATCCCCGACTTTCACAACCCGACCGGCCTCTGCATGGACTCTTCCGGCCGCGCCGAGCTTGCGAAGATTGCGCACGAAACGCGGATGACTCTGGTCGTCGACGAGACGATGGTGGATCTGTGGCTCGACGCACCACCGCCGGCGCCGGTCGCCTCACATGGGCGAGGCGCAGCGAAAACCGAAGTGGTGACGCTCGGTTCGACGGCGAAGTCGCTGTGGGGCGGGCTACGTGTCGGTTGGATTCGCGCCGATGCCGCGCTCATCACCCAGTTGGTGGGGGCGCGTGCCGCGGTCGACCTCGGTACTCCCGTCATGGATCAGTTGGCAGCCGCCTACTTGCTCGCCGACGACCGCTCGTTGCTCGAACAGCGTCGCGAAGTTCTGCGAGAACAGCGTGCGGTACTCCTCGGTGCGGTGGCCGAGCATCTGCCGGACTGGCGTCCCACCATCGGTTCCGGCGGAATGTCGGTCTGGATGCGAATGTCCGCGCCCGTCTCGACGGCGTTGGCGGCGGTGGCACCCAACTTCGGCGTACTCCTTGCCGCCGGCCCCCGTTTCGGCGTAGAAGGTGCGTTCGAACGATTCATCCGCGTGCCGTACGCACGTTCTCCCGAGGACCTCATTCGCGGCGTTGCATCCATCGCCGCTGCGTACGACACTCTCGCGACGGATCGCGACACGGCAGACCAACGAATGGTCGTCGTCTGAGAACTGGGTACACACCCTGAAAGTGGTGTGAAACCAGGAGGTAGGGCATGACGGCGGTAGACGGTACAGGCGCAGCGGGAACCAGTGCGGCGGAAGCGCTCGCAGAACGATTGTTCGCGGCCACGCTCGGGGCATCGGAGCTGCAGGCCGTGTATCTGGGCGACCGGTTGGGCTGGTACCGCGCGCTGAGCGATCACGGCCCGCTCACGTCGACGGAGCTGGCGGACCGGACAGGGACCGTCGAAAGATATGCGCGGGAGTGGCTCGAGCAGCAGGCCGTCGCCGGTTATGTGGACGTCAATTCGGATGCCGATCGCCGGTACAGCCTGCCGCAGGCCCACGCCGATGTTCTGGTCGACGACGAGAACCTACTTTTCCTGGCGCCGCTGGCGAGGCTGTTCGTCGCGACGACGTCGTCGATGCCACGTCTACTCGACGCTTATCGTCACGGTGGGGGAGTCACGTGGGAATCGATGGGCCCCGATGCTCGCGAGGGTCAGGCGCTACTGAATCGGCCGATGTATCTCCATCAGCTCTGTCAGCAGTTTCTGCCGGTAGTCACCGACCTGCACGCCACACTTTCGGACGGCGGGCAGGTCGCTGATCTCGGGATGGGGGAGGGCTGGTCGTCGATCGCGCTCGCCCTCGGATACCCGAAGATCGAAGTGCACGGTTTCGACGTCGACGCGGCGTCGGTGAACGCTGCCCGTCGTAACGCTCATGATCGGGGGGTGGACGACCGCGTGCATTTCTCGTTGGTCGACGTCGCCGGACAGGCTCCTGAGGCCGGGCGAGCCGATGCCGGGACCTACGACGCCGTCTTCGCTTTCGAGTGCCTTCACGACGTTCCGGATCCGGTGGGCTTTCTGTCCACGGCTCGGGCGATTGCCCAGCCGGGCGCTCCGGTGATCGTGATGGACGAACGAACGGCGGATGAGTTCGATCCCGAGGCGGGTCCGATCGAGCAATTGCTGTACGGATTTTCGCTGACCTGCTGCTTACCGGACAGTCTTTCGCATCCGGGAAGCATTGCCACCGGGACGGTGATGAGGCACTCGACACTCGAAAGCTATGCCAAGGCGGCAGGTTTCGAGCGGGTGGACGTGCTGCCGATCGAGCACGAGATGTTCAGGTTCTACAGGTTGGGCTGACGCCCCGTGCGCCTTTTTGGTTGCAGTAACTACCAAAAAGGCGCACAGGGGCCGAAGGCCCTAGGTCCAGACCGTATCGATATCCGTCGCCTCACGCGCCGGCGCAGCAGGCGTCGTGGTGGGCGTGCGCGAGAAGCGCGGTGCGGGAGCATGCTGGGTGACGCCGTCCAGTTCGATGAGCGAACCGCGAGCCGCGATGTGTTCGTTGGACGGAGCCTCGGCGAAAGTCAGGACAGGGGAGACGCAGGCGTCGGTGCCGAGGAAGATCTTGGCCCACTCGTCGCGAGTCTTGGACAGGAACTTTTCGGTGAAGAGCTTCTTCATGTCGTCCCACTTGGACGTGTCCATCTGGTGAGGGAGCGTCGCGGGATCGAGTTCGAGGCCCTCGAGCAGCAATGCGTAGAACTGGGGTTCGATGGATCCGACGGCCATGTACTTGCCGTCGGAGGTCTCGTAGGTGTCGTAGAACGGAGCGCCGGTGTCGAGGAGATTGACGCCGCGCTCGTCGGACCAGACGCCGCGACCGCGGAATGCCCACATCATGTGGGAGAGCGCGAGGGTTCCGTCGACCATTGCCGCGTCGACGACCTGGCCCTTACCGGACGTCGAGCGCTCGACGAGAGCCGACAGAATGCCGAAGATCAGGAACATGGAACCGCCGCCGAAATCGCCGACCATGTTGAGCGGCGGGACGGGACGTTCACCCTTGCGTCCGATGGCGTTGAGGACACCGGTCAGTGAGATGTAGTTGATGTCGTGACCGGCGGCGTTGGCGAGCGGTCCTTCCTGTCCCCAGCCCGTCATACGGGCGTAGACGAGGCGCGGATTGCGCTCCGAGACCACGTCGGGTCCGAGTCCCATGCGTTCCATGACGCCGGGGCGGAAACCCTCGATGAGGACGTCGGCGCGGCCCAGGAGATCGAGCACTTTCGCGACGTCGGCCGGGTCCTTCAGGTTGGCCTCGACGATGCGGCGGCCGCGCTTGATCTGGTCGGTTGCGTTCGAGTCCTGCGGAATCTGCCCTGCGCGCTGCACGATGACGATGTCGGCGCCCATGTCCGCCAACAGTGTCGCGGCGTGCGGGCCCGGTCCCAATCCAGCGAATTCCACGATCCGAATGCCCGCGAGCGGGCCCTTCTTCTCCACAGCTTCTGCAGACACACGCACTCCCAATTCAGACGGTGACAACACTTCTGACCCGACGGTAACGTGTCGAATCGATCAGGTGTGCTCCGGGGCACTGTGTCCGCCGAGGGAGGCGCCGATCACTAGACGGCGGCACCCTCGAACTGAGCGTTGTAGAGACGGAAGTACGCGCCCGCCGCTGCGATGAGTTCGTCGTGTGTGCCCTGCTCGACGATCTTGCCCGCCTCCATCACGACGATCAGATCGGCGTTACGGATGGTGGAAAGCCGGTGCGCGATGATGAAGCTGGTCCGCCCGACGCGCAACGCGGACATTGCTTGCTGCACAAGCTGTTCCGTACGTGTGTCGACCGAGCTCGTCGCCTCGTCGAGAATCAGCAGCGACGGCTCCGACAGGAATGCACGAGCGATCGTGATGAGCTGCTTCTCGCCGGAGCTGATGTTCGACGCCTCCTCGTCCAGCACGGTGTCGTACCCGTCCGGGAGGGTGTGGATGAAGCGGTCGACGAAGGCAGCGCGTGCGGCTTCGTGAATCTCGTATTCGCTGGCGTCGAGTCGGCCGTATGCGATGTTGTCGCGGATCGTGCCGCCGAAGAGCCAGGTGTCCTGCAGAACCATGCCGACGTGCTTGCGCAAGTCGGAGCGGCGCATCTGCGAGATGTCGACGTCGTCGAGAGTGATTCGGCCGGAGTCGACTTCGTAGAAGCGCATGAGCAGGTTGACCAAGGTGGTCTTGCCGGCACCGGTGGGCCCGACGATGGCGACCATCTGCCCGGGCCGGGCCGTGAGGTACACGTTCTCGATCAACGGCTTGTCCGGCTCGTACCGGAACGAGACGTTCTCGAACTCGATGTGACCGACGTTGCGATGACGTCCGGCGGGCTCGGGGAGGAGCGGCACGTCGATGTCGGGCGACTGCTCGGGTTCGTCGAGAAGCTCGAAGACCCGCTCCGCCGACGCGGCTCCGGACTGCAGGCTGGTCGACATGGACGCGATCTGCGTCAGTGGCTGGCTGAACTGGCGCGAATAGACGATGAAGGCCTGAACGTCACCGAGTGACATGTTGCCGCTGGCGACCTTGAGAGCGCCGACCACAGCGAGCAGCACGTAGGTGATGTTTCCGACGAAGTTCATGACCGGCATGATCAGGCTGGAGAGGAACTGTGCGCCGAAGGACGCGTCGAGGAGCTTCTTGTTCTGCTCGGCGAATTCACGCTCGGCTTCGGCCTGATGCCCGTACACGCGTACCAGGTCGCGACCGCTGTAGTTCTCCTCGATCTGCGCGTTGATCTTGCCCGTCTCGGTCCACTGAGCCTTGTACAACACCTGTGCTCGCTTGGCGACCCTGGCAACGAGGAGCACCGATACCGGCACCGCGATCAGTGCGATCAGGGCGAGCATCGGAGAGATGACGAACATCATCGTCAGGACGCCGAGGACGGTGAGCACCGACGTCAGGAGCGAGGTCAACGTCGACGACAGCGTCGACGAGATGTTGTCGATGTCGTTGGTGACGCGGCTGAGGATCTCGCCACGCGGCGTCTTGTCGAAGTATGGAAGGGGGAGACGGTGAAGCTTCGCCTCGACCGAGGCACGCAGGTTGTAGATGGTCTTCTGGACGATGATGTTGAGGAGGAATGCTTCCAACCAGGCAAGCAGCGACGAGAGCAAGTACACGCCGATCGCGAGCATGACGACCTTGCCGATGGCGTCGAAGTTCAGACCCACACCGGGAACGACGTCGGTCGAGTTGGCGACAAGATCGGCGAACGTCGAATTCCCTGATGCCCGGATGGCGTCTGCGGCCTGCTCGCGGGTCAGTCCGGCGGGCAGGCTCTTGCCGATGAACCCGGCGAAGATGAGGTCTGTCGCGTGACCGAGGATCTTCGGCACTGCGACGGAGAGTGCGATGCTGGCGATCGTCGCAACGACGACACAGAAGACCGCAAACTTGTGCGGCTGCAGAAGCGAGAGAAGCCGCTTCATCGTCGCCTTGAAGTGGCGAGGTTTGGTGTCCGTCGCGGTCAGCGCGGGCTTCGGCTCTTTGTCGGGGGTCTCGGGGTTACTCGACTTCGCATCCCCGTCCGCGGATTCAGGTTCGCTCGGGATCTTGGCGAACACCACCGTCGGGGCATCGTCGAAGTACTGACTGTTGGGGCCGCCCCATGTCGGGTCCTGCGGGCTGGTCATGCGCTCATCTCCGCGGGAATCTGGGAAGCCACGATCTCTTGGTACGTCGGACAGTTGGCCAGAAGGAACTGATGGTCGCCGAGGCCGACCGGCGCACCGTCTTCGAGGACCATGATCTGGTCGGCATCGATGATGGATGCGACGCGCTGAGCCACGATGATGACCGTCGAATGAGTCGAAACCGTCCGGAGTTCGCGTCGGACCGCGGCGTCCGTATGCATGTCGAGAGCGGAGAACGAATCGTCGAAGACGAAGATCCGGGGTCTGCGGACCACCGCTCTGGCGATGGCGAGACGTTGTTTTTGTCCGCCCGAGAGATTGCCGCCGCCCTGGGCGATCGGTGACTCGAGACCGTCGGACAGCTCCCGGACGAAGTCGTCTGCCTGGGCGATGGTGAGGGCTGCCCAGATGTCGTCGTCGGTGGCGGTCGGGTTTCCGTAGCGGATATTGCTCGCGATCGTGCCGGCGAACAGATAGGCCTTCTGGGGCACGTATCCGAAGTTGGCGAAGAGTTCGTCCTGATCCCAGCCACGGACGTCCAAGCCGTCGACCAGGACGGCGCCGGCTGTGACGTCGAAGAGCCGGGGGATGAGTGAGACGAGGGTCGATTTGCCACTGCCCGTACTGCCGACGATCGCGGTGACCGTGCCTGGCATGCATCGCATCGAAACATTCGACAGAACCGGCGTTTCTGCTCCTGGATACGTGAATCCGGCTCCACCGAACTCGACCACGCCGTATGGGCTGGTCGGGCGAAGGGGCTGGGCCGGCGCGGGCACGGTCGCCTCGGTGTCGAGTACTTCGGTGATGCGGTCGGCGCACACGGCGGCGCGGGGGATCACGACGGCCAACATGGTCGCCATGACCACCGACATCAGGATCTGCATGACGTAGGCGAGGAAGGCGCTGATCTGTCCGATCTGCATGTCTCCGGTATCGACCAGATGCGCGCCGAACCACAGGACCGCCACGCTCGACAGGTTGGCGATCAACATGACGGTGGGCAGCAGAACCGCCTGGTACCGGCCGATGAGGAGCGAAGTGTCGGTCAGTTCCTTGTTGGCCTTGTCGAAGCGGATCGTTTCGTCGGGTTCGCGAACGAAGGCGCGAATGACACGCATACCGGTGAGCTGTTCGCGCAGTGATCGATTGATGTTGTCGATCCGCGTCTGCATCGTCCGGAAATGCGGGATCAGCTTGGCCACCACGACCGAGACGGTGATGCCGAGCAGTGGTACCGAAATCGTCAGGAGCCAGGACATCTGCAGGTTCTCGCGCAGAGCCATGATGACGCCGCCGATGCACATAAGTGGGGCGCTGACGAGCATCGAGGACGTCAGCATGACCAGGGCCTGGATCTGCAGGACGTCGTTGGTGTTGCGTGTGATCAGCGTCGGCGCACCGAAACTGTTGAATTCGCGATCCGAGAAACTGCCGACTGCCTTGTAAAAGGCGCCTCGAACGTCGTGGCCGAAGCCCATCGACGATTTTGCAGCCAGATAGGTCGATGCGACCGACGCGATGATCGACGCAAGCGAGACCAGGAGCATGATCCCGCCGGTGGACATGATGAATCCGGTGTCGCCTCGGGCGACGCCGTCGTCGATGATCCGCGCGTTGAGTGTGGGGAGGACCAACGACGCGATGGCCCCGAAGAGTTGCAGTGCGAGGACCCCGGCAAGCAACCAGCGGTACGGCGGCAGGTACGTCTTGAGGAGTTTTGCTAGCACGACGGTTCCCGGTGAGTTGCCTCGGTTGCCGCTCGTTCGCGATTGATCACACGCACACGGTATGACAGATCGCGGTCGAGGTTGGCACCGACTCTGACGATTGCATCCTTTTGTCCTAATTGACTGTGATCTCGAACACGCTCGAATTCGAGATTGGATTCAGGTCACAGCACCTGAACTGCAGGTTTACATATTCATCCAATGTGTCACGTTTTCGATTGGACAGAAACAAACTGGACGTACGTATTTAGCTTGGCTACAAAGACGTGCAGCGAACAAAACGTGCGCCGCGTCATAGATATTCATGCAAGGAGTCACATATGGGATCCCTCGGAAACCTCCTCAAAGCCAACGGTATGGGCTGGGGCATTCTCCAGCTTCTGCCCCTGGTCAACATGCTCAAAACCCTTCAGGGGCTGGACACCGCGAGCTCGAACTCCTGACGTTCGACCTCGAGAAATCTTCCGAAACAACACAGGAGTAGTCGCATGACCTCGATTCAGAATCTCGACGCCTTCCTCAAGAGCGTTCTTGCATTCGTGACCAAGTTGAACGCGGGATCGGCAGACGGCTCGGGTTCGGCCGGTTCGGCCGCCGAGTAGTTCTCGGTCCTCACTTCATCTCAACTGCATTCCGACAAAAGGAGGCCCGACATGGGTTCATTCGAAGACTTCAGCGGCGTCGTCAAGACGTTCATTCCGGTGCTCAAGGACCTGTTCACGGCACTCGGTGGTGGCTCTCTCACCCCTGGGACGGGATCGGCGGCCGATAAGTAAGTCCAGTTTGTCCGAAAGTGTGGCTCGCAGTTGTCTGCGGGTCACACTTTTCGGCTTTTCACTGTGAGCTAAATCACATTATGGGACATTCTAGAGGGTGAATTTGCGCTTTGAACTGCAATTATCCGTAAAGGTGTGACCGAAAGTCCGTATTGATAGCTATTAGGTAGCTAGACAAGTGTGGAAAGCCGGTCTATAAATGCAGGCAGCGCCAAGTAAGTGCGCTACATCACAGCTCGGGATGTTGTTCGGGGGGCGGTTCAGCCATCCGTGCGGCAGAAGTTCCCGAACCATCTCGGCCACCGCCTGCGGCCGGAATGGCGCTGGAACATCACACCACCTCACATACAGGAGAACCTCCTATGTTCGGATCACTCAGCACCCTCGGACCCCTGCTCACCGCGCTCGGAGCTTTCCTCAAGTCCGTTCCCACCGAATCGCTGTCCGGCAAGGGCGAGGGCTCGTCCACCGGTTCACTCTCGGGTCTGTCCAGCGGATCCGCCGAGTAGTCATCCCTTCCGGCAGGTCCATTCGGCTCTGCCGATCGGATTGCATGCAGGTGCCCTCTGTCCACTGTCGTGGCCGGAGGGCACTCGCGTTTGCGGAGATGGTCGCAGCTGCCGTTTTGGCATGTGAACACAGAACTGCGAGTGGCAGCACCTGCGTACGATGGTTCGACGACATCGGCATACGGTCACCGCGACGTCCGGTGCTCCCGAATTCAGAGGTAGCCGACCGCGAGGTGACGCATGGTAGGGACGAGTCGCTTTCTGCGCCTTCTCCTAGTGCTGGCCGTCGTACTTGCGGCATCGTTGATCGGCATCCTCACGCGCCCACCAGGTTTGCTCGCGACTTTCTGGTGCGCCAACGCCATTCTGCTGGGAATGATGGTCAGATGGCCGGTCCTGATCGAATGGCGGACGTGGATCGCCGCGGCCGTCGGATACGTCTGCGCTGACCTGATTACGGGCAACTCGCTGTCGCTTGCCCTGCAGCTGAACGGGGCCAACCTCGCCGGAGTGACGCTCGGTGTTCTCGTTCTGTACTACTTGAAGCGCACACCGTTCCGATTGGTCGATTCGCAGTCGCTGGTATGGATGGTCTTCGTTTCGTTCGTCGCGGCGACTGGTACCGCGGCCACGGCCGGCGCCTTGGACCGGCTCTTACGCGGTCAGTCCTTTGCCGACACGTTTTTCCACTGGGGTGCCACCGAGGTCATGGCGTACCTGCTGGTCCTTCCTCTCATTCTCACTCTCACCATCCCGTCGAGCCTTGCCGAGTTCCGCAGGAGACTGACCGCCAGAACTGTCGCCGCTCTGAGCGTTCCGCTACTCGCCACTGCAGCCTGCGTGCCGATCGCCCTCAGTATCGAAGGGCCGATTGCGCTGGTCTTGCCGATTCCAGCTCTCCTCTGGTGTGCCACTCGCATCTCGGTTCCGAGCACTGCCTTCGTTTCAGTGGTCTGGTCGGTGTGGTCACTCATGATGGCGGGTAGCGGTCGACTCGACATCGGAGATCAAGCCGCCTCGACGTGGAACGAGGACGTCATCACATCCATAGCGGTCACGCTGATCGCGTTGGGGCCGATAGCGGTTGCCTGTGCGACCGAGGAACGCCGTGCTGTCGAGCGTGAGCTCTTCCTTGCCGTCGAATTCGACCATCTGACCGGGGTCCTCTCGCGCGGTGCGTTCCTCGGCCACGCGGAAGCGGAACTTGCCGACGCGGCTCGCACACAATCTCCGGTCGGCCTGCTGATGCTCGACCTGGACCACTTCAAGAGCATCAACGACACGCATGGACATATGACCGGTGACAGCGTTCTCGCGAACTTTGCCGAGCGGGCCGCTGACCGATTGTCGGACGGCGATCTGATCGGAAGGCTCGGCGGCGAGGAGTTCGCCGTTCTGCTTCCGGACTGCAGCTACGCGCGAGCAATCGATGTCGCCGAGGCGGTCCGCGGCGCGCAAGTCGAGTACTCGGCCGAATCAGATGTGACGAGCACCGTCAGCGTCGGCGTCGCGTGGGTCGATCATGCGACGCCGGCGCTGTCGACCCTCATGAGCGTCACAGACGAGGCTCTGTACGACGCCAAGCGTGCTGGGCGCAACCTCGTGAAAGTGCACCGCGTCGGCAACGACACCGTGCCGCAACGGAATTCCGAGCCGGACACTGCCACCCGCACCTATCGCAAACCTGCGCTACCCCGAACGATCCGGCGAGGATTTGGCCGCGAAGGTGTGGTGGACGGCCGATAACCGCGCTGACCTGCATCGGGATTGGCATATAGTCGCACCCATGCAGCTTGATTCGACGCCTTCGCCCCTGCCGACGCTTCCGCTCCGATTCGGAACCCCACTGACCGAGAACTCCATCCGCGTGATGATGTTGGGATCAGGCGAGTTGGGTAAGGAAGTTGTCATCGCGCTGCAGCGTCTGGGCGTCGAAGTGATTGCGGTGGATCGGTATCCCGATGCCCCTGGGCACCAGGTGGCTCATCGTGCTCATACCGTCGACATGACCGATCCGGAAGCACTGCTTGCCGTCATCGAGTTGGAAAAGCCTCACTTCGTGGTTCCCGAGATCGAGGCCATCGCGACGGATGCGCTTGCACTCGTCGAAGAACGCGGGGGTGCGGTGGTCATTCCGACCGCCCGAGCCACCCAGCTCACGATGAACCGTGAGGGAATCCGTCGGCTCGCGGCCGAGGAGTTGGGCCTGCCCACTTCGCCGTACGCCTTCGCGGACTCGCTTGCCGAAGTGCAGGCAGCGACAGACCGAATCGGTTTCCCGTGCGTCATCAAGCCAGTCATGTCCTCGTCGGGGAAGGGACAGTCGACGGTTCGATCCGCCGAAGATCTCGACGCCGCATGGGATTACGCGATGGCCGGAGGTCGTGTGAATCACGGCCGGGTGATCGTCGAAGGCTTTGTCGATTTCGATTACGAGATAACGCAATTGACAGTTCGAGCCGTCGGTGAGAGCGGTCAGGTCGAGACGTCGTTCTGCGAACCGATCGGGCACCTGCAGGAGGCCGGAGACTACATCGAATCGTGGCAGCCGCAGCAGATGTCCGCGGTTGCCCTCGCCTCGGCCCGAGACGTCGCCGAGAAGGTGACCACGGCTCTGGGCGGGCGAGGCATCTTCGGCGTCGAGCTATTCGTGAAGGGCGACGACGTCTTCTTCTCCGAAGTGAGCCCACGGCCGCACGACACCGGATTGGTGACTCTGCGGACGCAGCGACTTTCGGAGTTCGAACTGCATGCCCGCGCGATCCTGGGCTTGCCGGTCGACACGACGCTCACGTCTCCAGGAGCATCGGCAGTGATCTACGGCGGAGTGGAGGCAAAGGGGATCGGATTCGACGGCGTCGCCGAGGCGCTCGCGGTTCCCGAGACGGACCTGCGGCTCTTCGGCAAGCCGGAGAGCTTTACGCGTCGTCGCATGGGTGTTGCAGTGTCGACGGCCGCCGATGTGCCTACTGCACGCGACCGTGCTCGCGAGGCTGCGTCGAAGGTGCGTCCCGTCGGATGAGTCCAGCGGCCGAGGTCCTCGTCGGGCTGGTCATCCTGGTCGGTCTGATCGGTGTCGTCGTTCCGATTCTCCCGGGGACGCTTCTCGTTTTCGGTGCAATTCTGGTGTGGGCGATCATGACCGGTGGTGCCACGGCGTGGACGGTGTTCGCGCTGTCCACGCTGGCACTGGTGGTCACCGGGATCGTGAAGTACACGTGGCCGGGCAAGCGGATGAAGTCCGGGGGAGTGCCCAACCTGTCGGTGGTGGTCGGCGGCGTCGTCGGCATCATCGGGTTCTTCGTGATTCCGGTCGTGGGCTTGTTCCTGGGATTCATCGTCGGAACGTATTTCGCGGAACTAGCGCGGCTGCGCCGTTACGACATCGCTTGGTCGTCGACGCTTCACGCGGTGAAGGCAGTCGGATTGTCCATGCTGGTGGAACTGTTCGGAGCGCTGGTCGCGGCGGGGCTGTGGCTGGGAGCCGTTGCGTTCACCTGAGCGCAGCGGTACCAGGAGCGGGCGTTGTCGCACATGACCGCGGGCAGGTCGTCGCCGACAGCGTCGGCGATCACGTCCAGGTCGTGGACCTCGAACGCTCGACGTGCCCGTGTACCGGGTAGATCGGTGCCGAACATCAGCGCAGCGGGATTGACCGCGTGGATCTGGCGCAGCACATCGCTGACGTCGGAGATGGTTGTGCGGCCGAACCCGGTGGCTTTGACGCGCACTCCGCGGTCGACGAGGTTGAGGAGATACGGCAGTCCGCGGGTGGACATTCCCAAATGGTCGATGCTCACCGCGGGCAATTTGGCGAAGACCGGTTCCAACGACAGCAACAGCGTGGCATCGACGTAGAACTCGGCGTGCCAGCCGACCAGATCGAATGCGCGGTTGGCAAGATCGGCAAGCAGACGCAGGTCGGTGGCGCCGCGGCGCAGGTTGAACCGGACGGCACGTACTCCCAGTGCGTCCAGAGCAACGATGTCTTCATCCGTCGCATCGAGCGGCAAAGCAGTGACGCCCACCCAGCCTTCACCGAGTTCGGACAAGGCAGCTTTCAGGTATTCCTGGTCATTGCCCTGGTACGACGCGGTCACCACCGCGCCGCCGTCAACGCTGAGGCCCTTCAGCGAGGCAATCCGGGCCCGGTAATCGGCCACGGTGAAGGGCTCAGGCAGGTACCCGTGATTCTCGACCAGCGGGAAGCGCGGGTCGATGATATGCACATGGGCGTCAAACACGGGGTCTATTTTGCCCTGTTGCCCTGGGTCCCTGCACACACCACCGGCCCGATGTGACCTGGGTCGCGTCGGGCCGGTGGAGGGCTTCTGTTCAGTTACTTCCGCGCACTCAGTTCGCGCGGTCGGGCTCGGATGCCTTCAGCATGTCGTGACGCTCGACGACCTTGATGCGCTCACGGCCCTCGGGCTCGCCCAGGCTGCGCTCGTGCGCGTCGAGGCGGTACCAGCCCTGCCAGGTCGTGTACGGAACCTGCTTGCCTTCGAGGAACTCGATGACTGCGTTCTCGTCGGGGTTCGCGGCGCCCGCGAAGTCGACGGAATCCTCGAGAAGATTCGCGACGGTTTCGTTGGCGTCACCCTTGGTGTGGCCGATGAGGCCGACGGGGCCGCGCTTGATCCAGCCGGTGACGTAGGTGGCCGGCATGAACCGGGCTGCGCCCTCGGCGTTGTCGTCGGCGACGACGCGTCCGGCGTCGTTGGGGACGGTGCCGGCCTGGTCGTCGAACGGCAACTGCGTGATGTTCTGCGAGAGGTAACCGACGGCGCGGTACACGGCCTGGACATCCCAGTCCTTGTACGTGCCGGTGCCCTTGACGTTGCCGGTGCCGTCGAGCTGAGTGCGCTCGGTGCGCAGGCCGACGACTTTACCGTCTTCACCGAGGATCTCCGTGGGAGATTCGAAGAAGTGCAGGAACAGCTTGTGAGGACGGGCTCCGACGTCGCGAATTGCCCAGTCCTGCAGCGTATTCGCAACCATGTCGACCTGCTTGGAGTTGCGGCGAGCCTGCTCGGAACCCTCGTCGTAGTCGATGTCCTCGGGGTCGACGATGACCTCGATGGTCGGCGAGTGGTCGAGTTCGCGCAGTTCGAGAGGGGTGAACTTGGCCTGGGCCGGGCCGCGGCGTCCGAAGACGTGAACCTCGACGGCCTTGTTGTTCTTGAGGCCCTCGTAGACGTTGGCGGGGATCTCGGTCGGCAGCAGTTCGTCGCCGGTCTTGGCGAGAACGCGGGCGATGTCGAGGGCAACGTTGCCGACGCCGAGGACGGCGACCTTCTCGGCTTCGAGCGGCCACGTACGCGGTACGTCGGGGTGGCCGTCGTACCAGGAGACGAAGTCGGCCGCGCCGTAGCTGCCGTCGAGTTCGATGCCCGGGATGCCGAGCGCACGGTCGGCGTTGGCGCCGGTGGAGAAGATGACCGCGTCGTAGAACGACTGCAGGTCGTCGAGGGTGATGTCGGTGCCGTAGTCGATGTTGCCGAGCAGGCGTACCTGAGGCTTGTCGAGCACCTTGTGCAGGGCGGTGATGATGCCCTTGATGCGCGGATGATCAGGCGCGACGCCGTAACGAATCAGGCCGAAGGGCGCGGGCATGCGCTCGAAGAGGTCGATGCTGACGCCGCGGCCGGAAACTGCGGTGTCGGATTTCATGAGGGCGTCGGCGGCGTAGATGCCGGCGGGGCCGGCGCCGACGATCGCGACCCGGAGTGGGCGGTTGGAGTCAGTCATCGTGAGGACAGCTACCTTCTTCGAAGTTCGGACAACATATCGACAAGTATCCAATTTAGCCGAACCTAAGCACAGTGCCTCGGTTGCGGCCGAACGGATCCACACTCTCACTCGATCGGTTGTGGGTAAACCTATTCTTTCCTCCCATTCTCCTGTTGTCTCGGGTATCCGGGGTAGGGGCCTGATCCTTGACGGGCCACAATTTCAAGTTGTGGGGGACTATTGGCGTTATGAGTGACGAGCTGCGCGAATCCGACAACATCGATGGCAAGAAGGCGTCTGCGGGGCCGTTCCTCTTGGCTGTCGCCATCGTCGCCTTGATCCTGGGTGGAATCTTCGTCGCATCGTGGATCTCGCCGGCCGAGGAGAACGTCACCGAGTCGGACCGCGTGAGCCGCTCCGTCACCGACTACGTCGATGCCGAGAATCGGAATGACGCGGAGACGATCAAGACCCTGACCTGCGCGAGCTTCAATTCGAGCAACGGTCCTATGGCCGGCGTCGACGGGACGGTCGAGCTGAAGGGTGTGGACGGGGTCGCGGTCAACGGCGATCGCGCCCGGGCCGACGTGACGATCACCGGTGGCGGAGCGGGCGAGCGAGTCTCGACCTGGGCCCTGACCCGTGACGGCAACCGTTGGGTCGTCTGCAACTGACGGCCCGCTCAGGCGCTCACGGCAGTCTTGTGAAAACATGGACTACGTGAGTTACGCAGGCGATCTGACGCCGGAGCAAGCCTGGGAGCTGCTCCGCGAAAACCCCGACGCCGTGCTGGTCGACGTGCGGACCGATGCGGAGTGGAAGTACGTCGGTGTCCCCGATGTGTCCTCCCTCGGCAAGCAGGCCGCACTGATCGAATGGGTGAGCCACCCGACCGGCGCGCGCAATGACAACTTCGTCGACCAGTTGAAGGAAGCCGGCATCACTGCTGATTCCTCCGGGTCGGAGCGTCCGGTGATTTTCCTGTGTCGATCCGGACAGCGTTCCATCGGTGCGGCGGAAGCTGCGACTGCGGCGGGCATCGGCCCGTCGTACAACGTGCTCGACGGGTTCGAAGGCGCATTGGGTGCCGACGGACATCGCGGACTTGTAGGTTGGCGGGCCATCGGCTTGCCATGGAGGCAGCAGTGAGCGGAATTCCCCAGGGTGGCGCATTTCAACGAGCGCTGCCGGACGACGTCGGTCTCGGCACTCTCGGTGTTCGCGGCGGACTGATGCGTACCGGGTTCGAGGAGACTTCCGAAGCGCTGTTCCTCAACTCCGGATTCGTCTACGAGAGTGCAGAAGCCGCCGAACAAGCCTTCACCGGCGAGGTGGATCATTTTGTCTACTCCCGCTACGGCAACCCGACCGTCAAGATGTTCGAAGAGCGTCTGCGTCTCATCGAAGGCGCGGAAGCCTGCTTTGCGACTGCCAGCGGAATGTCGGCAGTCTTCACGGCGTTGGGCGCACTGTTGGCCAACGGCGACCGATTGGTGGCTGCGCGCAGCCTCTTCGGATCCTGCTTCGTCGTGTGCAACGAGATTCTTCCGCGCTGGGGAGTCGAGGTCGTCTTCGTCGACGGTGAGGACAACGCGCAGTGGGAAGAGGCGCTGTCCGTGCCTACCACGGCAGTGTTCTTCGAGACGCCGTCCAACCCGATGCAATCTCTCGTCGACGTTCGACGGGTGTCGGAGCTTGCTCATGCAGCCGGTGCAAAGGTAGTGCTGGACAACGTCTTCGCGACGCCGCTTCTGCAGCGCAGCCTCGATCTGGGTGCCGACGTCGTGGTGTACTCCGGCACCAAGCACATCGACGGTCAGGGCCGCGTGCTTGGTGGCGCGATCCTCGGTACCGAGGAATACATCAGCGGTCCCGTTCGAGAACTGATGCGGCACACCGGTCCTGCGCTCAGTCCATTCAATGCGTGGACTCTGCTCAAGGGCCTGGAGACGATGCCGGTCCGTATTCGGCACTCCGTGGCTTCGGCACTCGAGATCGCCGAATTCCTCGAAGGACACTCCGGCGTCAAGTGGGTCAAGTATCCGTACCTGACGTCGCATCCGCAGCACGAGCTCGCGAAGTCTCAGATGAGCGGTGGCGGAACGGTTGTCACGTTCGAGCTCGATGCGCCTGACGGAGAGGGCAAGAAGCGGGCGTTCGAGGTTCTCAACGGTCTGCGCGTCATCGACATCTCCAACAACTTGGGAGATTCCAAGTCGTTGATCACTCACCCCGCCACGACGACGCACCGGGCCATGGGTCCGGAAGGCCGTGCAGCAGTGGGTCTTACAGACGGCGTTGTCCGTCTGTCCGTCGGTCTCGAAGACACGGCTGATCTGTTGGCTGATCTGAAGCGAGCACTCGGCTGAATCGCTGGAGCGCCTTGCCTCGAACTTCCGACGGCAAGGCGTTCTACGGTGCGGGCGTGAGACCCAGTTGTTTGACGTCGATCGTCAACGCCGTCGTATTCAGTGTGAGACCTGAGCTTGTCGTGTCGGTGGGGTAGATCGTGAACAACACCTGCGCCGTCAGATTGGTGTTGTTCAGGGCCGACGTGACCGCGATGAGGTTCGGCGTCGGTGCTGTGCTGTCGTACAGCAGATTGTTGCTCTGATCCGTGACGTACGTGCGAAGGTCGATGTTGGCGGCCGCGAGCCCGCCGCTCAACTTGGTCTTGTCGACTGTCACGTTCGCTTTCAGACGTGGGCCGGTGGCCATCACCTTCGAATCGCAGAAATACGTGTAGTTGAATCCGGGCTTGAGCCGGTAGGTAGTGATGTCCGGGATATATACGAGTGGATTCGGATTGGTGGGCGCGTTGACGTAGACCTGCGAATACCAGCCCCCGCCGCTCGTGGTCACGCACGCTCCCAGATCCAGGGTCCCGGACTGGACAGCGGCGCTTGTCAGGGTCGCACTGTCGGTCCACTTCGCCAATGTGCCCGAACCGCCGAGCAATACGGCTCCGGCCGCGGCAACTGCCATGGCAGCTTTCGTTGTCTTTCTCATCACGGCACCAGCGCCTTGATCTCGTCCGGCAGTTCGCTCGGGGCAGGAGATTCGGCCCAGACTCCCGTTGACGTGTCGATGACGGTGACTCCGGAAGGGGTGATTACGTATAGCTGATCGGTACCGGTGAGCCAATGCAGGACAGCGTCGCTGTCGACGGTACCTCGATAGACTTCAGTACCTGATGAATTCGACACGGACACAACGGTTCCAGCGGAAGTCGAGAGCTTCTGTGCACTGTGACCGGTAGTGGTCACCGGGGCGTCGACGGGAACCTCGCTCGGGGTGGTCGTAGTTGGTGGCACCGTTGTCGTTGTCGTTGTAGCGGTCGTCGTCTGGGGCGCCGTAGTTGTAGCCGGTGACGAGGTGGTTGTCGACGGTGCAGTTGTGCTGGTGGTTGTCGACGGTGCAGTTGTGCTGGTGGTTGTCACAGCCGGCGCCAATGTCGTGGTGGGCGTGGTGGATGAGGCGGTCGTGGAAGTGACGGCCGTGGAAGTGACGGCCGTGGTAGGAGTGCTCGGAGCGTCTGCCGCCAGTGCCGGCGCTGCCGATCGACTGAGAGCAGATGTCCCGCTGATCGGACCGCCACACGAGTAGAGCAGGCCGACGAGAATGCTGAATTGGTAGCCGGAGTACGACGGCGTGACCGACGTGCCGCTCAGTCCATGGATTTCGATGTTGTAGGTGCCGACGATGAGCGGGAACGCGACTGTTGTACCGCCCGAGCCGTATCTCATGGAGCCTGTAGTAGACGTTGCGGTGTAGTCATTCGATCCCAACAAGGATCCGTTGCTATCGCGGGCAATGAGACGGTATGAGCTTCCGACCGTCGCTGGCCAAGTGATCGTTACTGCGACCGCAAAATTCACTGCGCAACTGGCTGTGCTTGGAGACGTGGGAAAGGTTGCAGCAGTGCCGAACTGAATGCTTGTTGCCGTGGCTGTGTCGGTGTACCCCGCCTTGGTACCACCGATCTGGGACACACCGACCATCGTGAGACCGACCGTAGCCAAGGCGACGATGGCCTTGAGGGCATGGGAGTCGCCGCGTATGTCCTGACGATCCCGCTGAGGTTCCTCCGCGTCGGAAGCCTCACGTCGACGGAACGCGATGTACAGGAGCCCACCGACGGCAATCGCACCAAGCACAAGCCCACTCGGTCCGGACAGCCAGACTGCCACGTATCCGAGGCGGTTGATGCTGAAGAAGACGCGATCGGCTTCGGTGATGACGTAGGGATCGGGATCGGCGATCGGATTTGCATCACCACGTAGTTGTGCGACGGCAAGGTTGTTGCCCTGCTGATCTATTGATTCCACACGATGGGTGATGCGCGTGCCTTGGCTGTCGGAGACGCTGACGATGTCACCGACCAGCACTTCCGAAGCAGGCACGGTGCGCGCGAATGCGAGAGCACCGGTATCGATCGCGGGTGACATCGATCCACTCCGAAAGATCAGCGGGGTGATACCGAAAGCCAGACCGGCGATGAAAATGATGATGGATACCAAGCCTGCGAGGGCTCCCAGACTGAGCAGGACTTCCCGTACCCGGTTCGGCATCGAGGCCTTTGCATGTTTTTTCGTGTGTCGAGCCATTGCCATCACACCTTTGCCGTGAAGGTCAGGACGATGTTCGACGTGCTGTTCGTCGGCGGTGTCGGTGTTGTCGGAAGCTGCACCGAGACACATAAATTCTCGGTAGCCCCGACCGCCAGTGGGCGGTCGGGGCTACCGATGGCTTGATTCGCGGTGAGTGTCAGCGCGAGCGAGGACACAACGTTGGCGCCGTCAGTGCACTTGTTGGCAACAGTTCCGTTGGAGGAAACCGTCATTCGTAGAGAGGTCGTCAACGCACCACTACTCGTAGACGTGATCGTGTACTTCAGCGGGACAGTTGTCCCTGTGCCCAGGTTGTTGACCTTGATCAGAGCGGTATTCGAATCGCCGGGAATCATTCCGGACTTGCCAAGCTCACTGAAATTCAGAGACCTGGTCAGAATGGGCTGGGCAATGCTGTTCAACTGCAGATTGATGGAACCCGTCGTGATGTTGCCCGAGGTTGCCGTGGCGGAAGACGTCCAGGCCGCGAGTGTGGTCACGCCGCCGACACCCAGTACCATCCCCAAAGCGAGCAGCGCGCGAAAGCGCGTGCTGGTCAACAGGTGACGAATCCGGTGAGCCGGACGGTCAGGGCGCGAGGGCATCGTGCTGGCCTTTCTCGATCTGGGCGTTGTCTGCGGGCTCGAAAGGTGCAGGGTCAGCAGCCAATCGGGCGCGAGCTCGCTCCTTCCGGCCGTCACGGATGCCGCTGATCATCATGTACGACGCGTACAGCAGTAGAGCGGTCACTACGATCACCACGATCACGGTGCGCTGCTCTCCCGTCAGCCAGGTGTTCACGTAACCGAGATAAGGCAGGCTGTACCAGACCTTTCCCCGGATCTGCACCGGCCGCACTTCCTTCTCGTCAGGCTCACCGTTCGCATCGCCCTGGGTGATGAAAGTTCTTTCACCCTTCTGGTTTTCACTTGTGGCGATGATCCGGTGCGTGACGACGGTCGGCTGACCCGATTCCAGCTGGTACGTAATAGGTGTACCGATCCCCAGTTCGGACGGATCGACAGGTTTGACCACTACCAGTGATCCAGGGTTGTACGTCGGGCGCATCGAACCGGTCAGAATCGTGAAGCGCTGTGCTCCGGCAAAGAAGGGAACGACAATCGTTGCGACGATGACTGCCGAAATTGCCAGCAGCAGTGTCCAGCTGACAATCGAGGTGACCCACCACAGAGGGCCGGTACGTTCACCGCGTTTGGTCGAGTGTTTTGTCATACCGGACCTGCCTGGAACGTGAAGGTGGCCTTGTTCGTTTGACCGGAGACCGCACCAGAGTCCACCGCGAGCCGCAGACACAAGACGTAGGTGCCGCCAGGCACGAGCGGATCCGGCATGTACGCCGGTGAAACCGGGTGCTGCAGCGACGCGGTCATCGGTGCTGACATCAGGGATGGAACGGCAGGAGCTGCCGTGTTCACGCCGGTCGGGCAGGCGCCTTCGTTGGCGACTCCGTACGTGGTCAACGTGAATCCCGTAAGTGCGGTCGTCGACTGCATTCGCCATTGCAGAGGATCAGTCCCCGAATTCTTGACGGTGAGCGGTGCTTGCACCGTGTTTCCCGGGACAACGGGCGTCGCGGCCGTCGTCAAGTTCGCCAGGGTGTACGCCGCACTGGTTCCGGCAGTTGTACCAACCGTGAGGTTGACGCTGGCGGCTGTCGCCGTACCGCCATTCGCGCTCGCCGAATCGGACCACAGCGCGAGCGACTGCTGTGACGATGCAAACACCGCTACAGCAGCCACCGCGACTGCGATCGCTCCCCAGACCTTTTTCCTCATGAAATTACGGGGCCGGTGTCAGTGCTGTCTGAGTGACGACCAACTTCATCGCCGACAAGTTCAGCGACTGGTTCTGCGCGACCTGATTGGCCACCTCGTTGAAGTTCAGCCGGACTCCGACGTGGACGATCGTTCCGTTCTGGGCTTTGGTGATCTGCGAAATCGGGTTGCCGCCAGTGTCCTTGATTGTCGTCACGGGCACGACAGCAGCGGCAAGCTCGGCGCTGTTCGCACCCGGAACGATTCCGGCCGTATCAGCGGTCAGAACAGCCGCGAGACGATCGCCCACTGCGGTCACAGTGACGTCGCAGGTGTATTCGATGCTCTCGGTGGTGACTATTCGGTAAGCCGAGATGTTGGTGATCGCGGTCTTCGTCGGGTTGAGGGAGTTCCACCCGCCACCGACCGGTGCGCAAGAGCTCAGGTCGAGGGCGCCGGACGTGACGGGCCCGCCGCCACTGACGTCGGCCGAATCGCTCCAGACTGCGAGCGAGCCGGCACCGCCGAGGAGGAGGGCACCGGCCGCCGCAGCAGCGATCGCACCCTTGGTCTGCTTCTTCATGAAAATCTCATTTCATGTCTGGGACCCGAAATGGGGCCATTCAGACATGAGTATCAGACACGGCAAACGATTCGTTACCACTTTTCGAAAAATCAATTTTACGACTGGAGTCCAACTGTCACTCGGTGTCGAAATGATCTTTGACCTGCGTCTAACTACTCGTTTGTAAGTTTGGTGCGAATAAAACCGTTGGTTTGTTCAGTTGGACAAAGCGGACGAGTCGGAACTTGGCAAATCTGCTGTTTTTTACCAGTTAATTACCGAGTTTCGGTTTTGTTTTGCAATTTGAATCAATTGTTTGTGTTGCTACGGAATGGATCGGTTGTTGTTCCCACAAGATCGGCGACCGACTCGAGGACGATGGTCGGGCGGTAGGGATAGAGCTCTACCGACGCGCGGGTCGAGATCCCGGTCATCACCAGAATCGTCTGCAGTCCGGCTTCGAGGCCACAGACGATGTCGGTGTCCATGCGGTCGCCGATCATCAACGTATTGGCGGAATGAGCGCCGATGGACCGCAGGGCTGAGCGCATCATCAAGGCGTTGGGCTTGCCGACGTAGTAGGGATCGCGTCCGGTTGCCTTGGTGATGAGTGCCGCGACCGAGCCGGTGGCCGGCAGCGAGCCGTCACGCGACGGCCCGGTGGCGTCCGGGTTGGTGGCGATGAACCGCGATCCACGCTCGACCAGGCGAATGGCGGTGGTGATTGCCTCGAAGGAGTACGTTCGCGTCTCGCCGAGGACGACGTAGTCGGGGTCGCTGTCCGTCAGGACGTAACCGATGTCGTGCAGGGCAGTGGTCAGGCCCGATTCGCCGACCACGTAGGCGCTGCCGCCTGGCCGCTGGTTGGCCAGGAACGTCGCGGTTGCGAGCGCTGACGTCCAGATCGACTTCTCCGGGATGTCGAGTCCCGAATTGAGCAGGCGTGCTCGCAGGTCACGCGGGGTGCGGATGGAGTTGTTGGTGAGCACCATGTACGGGATGTCGTTCGACGCCAGCTCTGCCAGGAACGTGTCCGCTCCAGGTATCAAGTGCTCCTCGTGGACGAGAACCCCGTCCATGTCCATGAGGTAGGTCCAACCGGTCTGATCTTCTGTACTGGTCATTACTCCAGTATGTGCGGGTGGCGCCCGATGTGGGCGGTCAAGCGAGAAGGCGCCACAGGCCGATCAGGCCGACGACGACAATCGTGTAGCGCAATGCAGTGGGGGACAGGCGCCGTCCGTAGCGGGCGCCGAGGACGCCACCACCGAGTGAGCCGACGGCGATCAAACCGGCTGCTGCCCAATTGATCTGATCGAATGCCAGAGTGATGTACATCCCTGCTGCAACGATGTTGACGAGCAGCGACAGCAGGTTCTTCGCGCCGTTCATGCGCTGGAGGGTTTCCGGGAGGATGGCACCCATCACACCGATGAGAAGGATGCCCTGCGCGGCAGTGAAGTATCCGCCGTAGATGCCGACTGCAAAAGTGCCGGCGGTCAGGAGCATCAGCCTCTTGGTGGACAGCGTCGTTTCTTCGGTGGAACGCTTCTTGGCCCACGCCTGGATGCGTGGTTGGAGGAGGACGAGCGCGAGAGCGAGGACCAAGAGCACCGGAACGATGGTCTCGAACAGTTTCTCGGGTAGGTGCATGAGCAACCACGAACCGAGTAGTGCTCCGGCGAGGGACGCCGGAATCTGCCACTTCAGTCGGTCCCACTGTCCGGACAGCTCACGTCGGTAGCCCCAGGTACCCGAAACTCCGCCGGCGACGAGCCCGACCGCGTTGGACATGGTTGCGGTCACGGGCGGCATGCCGAAGGCGACCAGGGTGGGAAACGTGATCAGCGTTCCACTGCCGACCACGGCGTTGATCGCGCCCGCGCCGATACCGGCCAACAAGATGAAGAAAGCGTCGAGTCCACTCACTCCGCAGACGGTACGGCAGAGGAAAAGTCAGTCCGGACGGCGGTCCCGGTCTTCATTCGAACGCTCCATTCAACACGCCGAACGCGGCTTCGGACACCGTTGGAATCAATGCGATTTCAACATCGTGGACCCTTCATTTCCCTTGCAGTGCAGGGAAATACAACATTTGACGACTCGACATTTCGCGTCTAGTCTTTGCTCACCATCCAGAGCGACCGAGAGACCTGGCTCGTCGACGTCGCAGCAACCCCCCGAGTGATCGGGAGCGGGTGCTACCGCCAGGACCGATGGAAGGCATCACATGGGTACCACTTCGCACGCTGCGCACAAGCGACGTCACATCGATCTGTGCCGCACCGCTTCGTGTCACTGTCGCTGACCGAACTCTCGTCGTCTTCGCAACTCGAGCGCACCAACTCGAGGACACAGCTGCGTTCCCATTTCCCCGAAAGGTCTATTCGTGATGTCCACTCCGTCAGGTAGCGCGCCGTGAGCGCGCCCACCGATGTCCGCCCCGAAAAGTCGGTGTCCGAGTCGCAACTTCCCGACTCGGAGCTTGTCGTCGCTCGCACCTGGCACCCGCTGCGCTGGGTGATCAGTGCGGTCGTGCTGGTCCTGCTTGCTCAGTTCATCCACGGGCTCGTCGTCAACCCCGGCTGGGACTGGCCGACGTTCGCGCAGTACTTCACCGCGAAATCAGTGCTCGCCGCGCTGTGGATGACGATCAAACTGACCTTGTGGGGGACGATCCTCGGTTTCGGTCTCGGTGTCTTCCTGGCGCTCGGTCGGTTGTCGAAGAATCCGGTCCTGCAGGTGATCGCCTGGACCTACATCTGGGCCTTCCGCTCGATTCCACTCATCGTGCAGCTGCTCTTCTGGTTCAACATCACATACCTGTACCAGACGCTTTCTCTCGGAATACCTTTCGGTCCCGAGTTCTTCACCTTCCAGGTCAGCGGTGTGATCGGCGGATTCACCGCAGCAGTCATCGGTTTGGCGCTGCACCAGGCTGCATACTCGGCCGAGATCATTCGCTCCGGAATCATCTCGGTGGATCACGGTCAGATCGAAGCTGCTCACTCGCTCGGTATTCCGCGCAGTCGCCAGTTCTTCAAGATCGTTCTCCCGCAGGCAATGCGGGCGATCCTCCCCAACGCCGCCAACGAGGTCATCGGACTCTTCAAGGGAACGTCGATCGTCTCCACCATGGCAATCGCCGAACTGTTCTACCAGGTGCAGGTCATCTTCGGCCGCAACGGACGAGTCGTGCCCCTGCTGATGGTCGCCACGATCTGGTACATCATCCTCACGACGTTGCTCTCGATCGGTCAGTACTACGTGGAGCGCCACTATGCACGAGGATCCGCTCGTGCTCTTCCGTTGACTCCGGTACAGAAGGCGCGCAAGAAGTTCGAAGAGATTCGCGATGCGCGTCTCGATATTCCGAGAGGTGCTACCCGATGACCGCAGAACTGGCCGAAGATACGGTGTATGCCGTCGAAGCACGCGGAATTCACAAGTCTTTCGGTGCCTTGGAAGTACTTGCCGGCGTTGATCTCCTGGTTCGCAAGGGCGAAGTGACCGTCATTCTCGGTCCGTCGGGTTCCGGTAAGTCCACCTTGCTGCGCACCCTCAATCACCTCGAGAAGGTCGACCGCGGGACCGTACGGATCGACGGAGAACTGATCGGGTACCGGCGCAAGGGAAATCGGCTCCACGAACTGCGTGACCGCGAGATCCTGAAACAGCGTTCGCACATCGGATTCGTGTTCCAGAACTTCAACCTGTTTCCGCACCTGACCGCGTTGGAAAACGTGGTGGAAGCGCCGCTCTCGGCCCAGAAGCGTGATCGTGACGAGGTGTACCGCGAGGCCCGCGCACTGCTCGAGCGAGTGGGAGTGGGGGACAAGGCGGACGAGTATCCCCGCCAACTCTCCGGTGGCCAGCAACAGCGCGTCGCGATAGCGCGAGCGCTGGCACTGCGGCCGGCGGTCATTCTCTTCGACGAGCCGACGTCGGCGCTCGACCCGGAACTGGTGGGCGAGGTTCTCGAAGTCCTGGCTCAGCTGGCCCGTGACGGCGCCACCTTGGTGATCGTCACACACGAGGTCGGATTTGCTCGGGAAGTGGCGGACACTGCGGTCTTCATGGACGGCGGCGTCATCGTCGAACAGGGCCCGCCTTCGCAGGTGATCGACAATCCGGTCCACGAACGGACCAAAGCCTTTCTCTCCCGCGTCCTCTGACGCGACCCAGACTCATTCCCGGAAGGAAAAATTGATGTTCTCCACATCCCGTCGCGCGACTTTTCTGATCTCGGCGCTTGCCACCGTCGGATTGCTCAGCGCTGCATGCAGCAGCGCGGACGCCGAGTCCGACGGCGCCCAGGTCACCGCTGCTGCGGGTTACAACCTCACGGCCGATCAGAACCGCATCACCACCGACAAGGTGGATTCAATCGCCGCCGAGCTACCTCAGGACATCCGCGATCGTGGCACGCTGCGCGTCACCGGTAGTGCCGGTTCCGCTCCGCCGCTCCGTTTCTACGCCGACGACGACACCACCCTCATCGGTTCCGAGACCGACTTCGCCTATCTGATCGGTGACGTTCTCGGCTTGAAGGTCGACCTGCAGACAGCAGATTGGGCACAGAACTTCGTCCGGATCGACTCCGGTGAGGCCGACGCCTTCCTCTCCAATGTGACTGTCACAGAGGAGCGTAAGGAGAAGTACGACTTCGCGACCTACCGTCTCGACACCCTCGCCTTCGAAGCCAAGAAGGGTGCCGGAATCTCCATCAAGGAACCCAAGGACGTCGCGGGCAAGAAGATCGCCGTCTCCTCGGGCACCAATCAGGAAGCGCTGCTGGTCAAGTGGAGTGAGCAGAACGTCGCGGCCGGCCTGGCGCCTACCGACATCTCCTACTACCAGAACACCACCGACTACTACCTCCCGCTGCAGTCCGGCCGGATCGACGCCTACTTCGGCCCGAACCCGTCGTCGCAGTTCCACGCCAAGCAGTCGGGGGAGACCGAGGTTGTCGGTGAGTTCTCCGGGGCCGGCGACACCCTGCAGGGGCAGATCGCGGTGCTGGTGAAGAAGGACAACGGCCTGATCAAGGCGATCAACGACGCGATCAACCACACGATCGAGAACGGCACGTACCAGCAGATCCTCGAGCGCTGGAACATCACCAGCGAAGCCGTCGACACGTCCCTGATCAACCCGCCCGGCCTTCCGAAGACCAAGTGAGCTCTCGTCCATGAGTGAGATTTTCGATGTGATCGTCATCGGCGGAGGACTCGTCGGGTCCTCCGCCGCCTGGCGGCTCGCGGCACGCGGACGTAGCGTCGTTCAGCTGGAACAGTTCGGGCCGGGGCACAAGCACGGTGCGTCGCACGGTACTTCGCGCATCTATCGGCAGGCGTACGACAATCACCTGTACACAGGTTTGGCGGCCGGCGCGCTGCCGCTGTGGCGGGAGTTGGAGACCACGACGGACATCGGGTTCCTGGAACTCACCGGTGCCGTCGATCACGGCCTGCCGCAGGCAGTGCAGTCCAAGGCGAAGATACTTCGCGAGGCGGGCATCAAGGGTGAGATCCTCACTCCTGCCGAGGCGTCCGCCCGTTGGCCGGGGCTGCGATTCGACACCACGGTGCTCCATCATCCCGACGCAGGCCGGTTGCACGCGGACCGCGCAGTGACCGCTCTGAAGGCAGGAGCGGTGTTTGCGGGCGCCGAGGTCCGTCACGATGTTCGGGTGTTGGCACTCGCGCGGGCGTCCTACGGCGTGGACGTGGTGACGGACAGTGGAACGCTCGCAGCTCGTCAGGTCGTGATCGCGGCCGGTGCGTGGACTGCAGATCTGATCGCAGACAGCGGTCTCGGCTCCGAGATCGTACTGCCGACATTGCGCACGACACAGGAACAACCGGCACACTTCGCACCGCTCGATCCCGGAGTCGAGTGGCCGAGTTTCGTTCACCACACCGGCGCAGAATTGGAGACCGCGGGGATCTACGGGCTCGGTTCCGAGGACGGGATCAAGATCGGCGAACACGCGACCGGGCCGGTGGTGACTCCGCAGACCCGTGACTACACCCCTGGTGTCGACGGAGAGCAGCGATTGGTGGAGTACGCCGAGTCGTGGTTACCCGGTGTCGACACCACCCGTGTCGAGTCGCTCACCTGCCTGTACACGAGCACGCCGGACAGTAACTTCGTCATCGACCGAGTCGGCGCCGTCACGGTGGCAGCGGGATTCTCGGGGCATGGGTTCAAGTTCGGTCCGGCCCTGGGTGAACTTGTGGCGGACCTCGTCGACGGAACCACCCTCGCTCCGGAAGTTTTCAGGCTGGGGGAGCGTTGACCAGATTCATGGAGGAAAGTGTTGTGGCACTGGAGCTCGGAACTCGACAGCTCGAGGGTGTCGGAGCGGTAGAGGTCTATTCGGTATCGCAGGACGATCCCTTGGCAGCTCCACTGATCGCGGAGTTGGCACTCGAATACAGTTCGCGTTACGGCGGGACTCACGAAGCGATGCTCGAGGATCTCACGACGTATCCGGCAGAAGAATTTGCCTACCCGCAGGGTGCGCTTCTGGTGCTCACCCACGACGGTCTGCCGATCGCCGGTGGTGCGTTTCGTCAATTCGATTCCACCACTGCCGAACTGAAGAGAATCTGGACATCGGTCGACCATCGGAAGCGCGGCCTCGGCAAGGCCGTCGTTCGCGAGTTGGACCGAGAGATCGAACTTCGTGGATACAACCGGGTGTTTCTCACGACGGGTCCTCGGCAACCCGAGGCCGTCGCGCTGTATCTGTCCAGTGGATACACACCGCTTTACGACGCTTCACTCTCGCCCGAAGAGGTGGGCATCCACCCGTTCGAGAAACAACTTCGGGTCCTCGAAAATGTGACTCGAGCAGCAATTCCTACCGACCGGGTTGACAACACCCGGGTTTAACCTCGTAGACTTGCGAACGACCATCCAGAGCGACCGAGAGACCTGGCTCATTGAAGTCGCAGCAACCCCCCGAGTGATCGGGTGCGGGTGCTACCGCCAGGACCGATGGAGGAACACGAAATGAAGGCAGTCGAAGGCGGTTTCGATACCGCCTGGTCGCGTCGTCACGTAGACCTGTGCCGCACCGCGGGATCTTTCTGTACCAACTGACCTCGGTCAGTCATTCACACTCAGGCGAGTCGTCGACAAGTCTGTTTTCTCTTCTCTCACAAGTGATTCGTGCTCGATCGCCTTTTTCGTCTCAGGCGACGGGTGCGCTCTTCGGCATGCCTCTTTAGGAGTTCTTGGTGTCTTCGCCCTCATTCGGTGCCCGCAAACGCGCGACCGTAATCGCCGGTATCGGTGCTGTCTCGGTTCTCGGCACCGTCCTCGCCGGCTGCAGCAGCGGGAGTGACAGTGCTGCCGACGCAGGCCCCGCCCAGTCCGGCGGAACCCTTCGCTACGGTCTGTCGCAGGCGCCGACGTGCGCCGATCCGGCCCAGGCCGGCAGTAACCAGACCGTGTATGTCACTCGGACCGTGGTGGATTCGCTGACCGATCAAAATCCCGACACCGGAGAGATCACCCCGTGGCTCGCGAAGAGCTGGGAGATCAGCCCCGACGCCGCTAGCTTCACGTTCGTCCTTCGCGACGACGCCACCTTCAGCGACGGCACCCCGGTGACGGCGGATTCGGTGAAGAAGACCTTCGACTCGGTCAAGAACCTGGGACCGAACGCGTCGTTGGCGAAGAGTTACCTGTCCTCGTACACCGGTACCGACGTCGTAGATGCTCACACGGCGAAGATCAATTTCTCCGGACCCAATGTTCAGTTCCTGCAGGCAACTTCGACACCACAGCTCGGAATCCTCGCCGATTCCACCACCGCGCTGGCATCCGAGCAGCGCTGCCCCGGTGCAGCGGTGATCGCCTCCGGACCGTTCGTGTACACCGACTGGCAGCAGGACAAGAGCGTCAAGATCGCCAAGCGTGCGGGATACAACTGGGCCTCGGATGCGGTCGCGCATCAGGGCGAGGCGTACCTCGATGGCGTCGACTTCACGGTGGTTCCCGAATCCGGTGTGCGGGCGGGCAGCGTGGCCTCCGGCCAGCTCGATGCGGTCAGCGATGCGCTTCCGCAGGATGCGCCGCAAATCGAGGGCGCGGGTGGACGAATCCTCACAAGGCCGAACCCGGGTGTGAGCTTCTTCTTCCAGCCCAACGTCAGTCGCGGCGTTCTCGCTGATCAGGCTGTTCGTCAGGCCATCATTCCCGCGATCAACCGCCAAGAACTCGTCGACACCGTTCTGGATCCGTCGTTCTTCCCGGCCACGAGCCCGCTGGCTCACACCACTCCGCTCTACAGCGACGAATCCAGTGTCGTGACGTACGACGCCGACAAGTCGGCGAAACTCCTCGACGCGGCTGGTTGGAAGACCGGCAGCGACGGTATCCGCGAGAAGGACGGGCAGAAGCTCACTTTCAGCGTCACCTTCAGTCCGGTGTTCTCGGGTAACCAGGCCATCCTCGAGCTCGTGCAGCAGCAGCTCAAGAAGGTCGGCGTCGACCTGCAGCTCAACCTGGTCTCGAACGGTGAATGGACCGAGAAGGGAGTATCGGGTGATTACGATTCGCTGTATTACAACAGCACTCGCGCGGACGCCGACATCTTGCGGGCATCGTTCAGCACCGAAGGCCGCAACCTGAACCGTCGCGGCGCAGATCCGGAGCTCGACAAGGTACTCACAGACCAGCTTGCAGCCACGGACAACGGCCAACGCGGCGAACTGGTATCCACCGCACAGGAATTGATCCTCGACCGTGGACTCTCCATCCCCACCATCGAGCTCTCGCAGGCCATCGGCGCCGGATCGAGTGTGCAGGACCTGAACTTCGAAGCCTCCTCGCGCCTGCAGTTCTACGACGCATGGTTGTCGGGTAAGTAATCATGACTCGATACGTACTCACCCGACTGGGCCAGGCCGCAGTGGTTCTGTGGGCCGCCTTCACCATCTCGTTCGTGATTCTGTTCCTCCTGCCCAGTGATCCCGTCAGCATGGCTGCCGACTCGTCCGGTCAGGGTGTTGCAGTGGATCAGGCTGCGCTCGATCAGCTTCGGGCACGGTACGGCTTGGACCAGTCGGTGTGGGTGCAGTACTGGACGTCGCTGACGAATGCTCTTCGCGGCGATTTCGGTACGTCCATCTCCACCGGTCAGTCGGTGACGGATGCCATCTTCTCGGCGCTGCCGAGCACTCTGGTCTTGGCAACCACCGCTTTGGTTCTGGCCGTGTTGTTCGGAGTGGCGATCGCGTTCTTCGCTACCTACACCCGCAAGCGGTGGCTCGCGAATCTGTTGTTCTCGCTGCCGCCGCTGGGTGTGGCAGTGCCCACTTTCTGGGTGGGCCTGATTCTTCTGCAACTCTTCTCGTTCCGTCTGCACATCTTCCCGGCATTCGGAGACAAGGGATTCGCAACGGTGATTCTTCCGGCGATCACCTTGGCGATCCCGACCGGCGCGGTGATCGCGCAGGTACTCACGACCAGCCTGCAGTCGACGCTGCGTTCGCCGCACGTGGAGACTGCGTATGCCAAGGGCGCCAGCCGCTGGCGCGTGCAGACCCGTCATGCGTTGCGACTGGCGAGCATTCCGGCATTCACCATCGCCGGTGTACTGGTCGGCACGCTGCTGGCGGGCTCGGTGGTTGTGGAAACGGTGTTCTCTCGCGCGGGCGTCGGCCGTCTGACACAGACGTCGGTGATGGCGCAGGACATCCCGGTGGTGCAGGGAGTCGTTGTGTTCGCCTCTCTCGTGTTCGTGCTCGTCAACCTCGCGGTCGACCTCTTCTACCCCTTGATAGATCCACGGATCATCCAGACGAAGAAGAGTCACACCGAAAAGTCGAATACCGAAAGCTCGACCGATCTGGAGCCGGCTCATGTCTGACACATTGATCGAACCCCTACTCCTCGATCCGAGCGTCGAGGCGAAGGCACCTGTTGTTTCGCGCCGAAAGTCCACGGCCATCGGCTGGATCCGAAAGCCCGGCTTGGTGATTCCGGTGTTGATCGTGTTGCTTGCCATCGGCTTTGCCGTCGCACCCGGATTCTTTGCCAGCGGCGATCCGTTGTCCGGTGTCCCGGCGGACAAACTGCAGGGCCCGAGCCTGGCTCACTGGTTCGGAACCGACAATCTCGGGCGTGACCTCTACACACGGTTCGTGCACGGTGCCGCGCTGTCCCTGACCGCAACCTTGGTGGCGGTCGGAATCGCACTGGTGGCGGGATCGATAATCGGTTTGCTTGCGGGCTTTGTCGGTGGCGTCGTCGACGCCGTGCTGATGCGTATCGTCGACGTGCTGCTGTCCATTCCGGCGCTGCTGCTCTCGTTGGCACTGGTGACCGCACTCGGCTTCGGCACCATCAACGTCGCCATCGCGGTCGGCGTCAGCATGGTCGCGAACTTTGCGCGAGTGATGCGTGCCGAAGTGATGCGGGTGCGCGGCGCTCAGTACGTCGAGGCCGCGTTCGGTTCGGGTGTGCGGTGGCTCGGTGTCCTGCGTCGGCACGTGCTTCCCAACTCGTACGCGCCCGTGGTCGCGCTGTCCGCAGTCGAGTTCGGGCAGGCAGTTCTTGCAGTGTCGGCACTGAGCTTCTTGGGATTCGGCGCGGTACCGCCTACCCCGGAATGGGGATCGCTGGTATCCGAGGGGCGTAACTTCCTCGCCAATGCCTGGTGGATGACAACACTTCCCGGTCTCGCGATTGTCGCCGTGGTCATCTCGGCACACCGTATCGGCCACGAGATCGAAAGGAACAACCGGCGATGAGCACGACCGAAGAACAGCTGCTTTCCGTCACCGACTTACAGATCGCCTACGGCGCCGAGCCCGCGGTATCCGGTGTGAGCTTCACCGTCGGTCGGGGCGAAGTAGTTGCGGTGGTCGGGGAATCGGGTTCCGGTAAGTCGACCACGGCCCACGCGATATTGGGTCTGCTCGCCGGCAGTGGCCACGTCACCGGCGGGACCGTCGAGTTCGAGGGTGAACAGATCGACTCGTATTCCGACCGTGCGTGGCAGCGAATCCGCGGCGCGCGTATCGGTTTGGTGCCGCAGGATCCGACGACCTCGCTCAACCCGGTGACCCGGATCGGCGACCAGGTTGCAGAAGTCCTGCGGATCCATGGCCTCGCAGACCGCCGCAAAGCCCGGTTGGACGCCGTCGAGGTGCTCGAGCGTGCGGGTATCGACCGGCCGGAAATCCGAGCACGCCAGTACCCACACGAGCTCTCCGGCGGTATGCGGCAACGAGTTCTGATCGGTATCGCGCTTGTCGCGAACCCGGCCCTCGTCATCGCCGACGAGCCGACCAGTGCTCTGGACGTCACGGTTCAACGACGCATCCTCGACCACTTGGACGAGCGAATCGCCGAATCCGGTGCCGCCGTGCTCCTGATCACGCACGACCTGGGTGTGGCCGCAGACCGCGCGGACCGGATCCTGGTGATGCAGGGCGGCAGGATCGTCGAATCCGGCCGCACCGCGGATATTCTGGACAACCCGCGAGACGAGTACACGAAGAAACTTCTGAGCTCTGCGCCGAGCCTGTCCTCGGGACCAGTCGTTCGCCCGGTCCGCCAGGACACCAGCCCGCTGCTGACCCTGACGGGAATCACCAAGCACTTCAACGTCGGACGCGGGAGTTCGATCACCGCGGTGAACGAAGTGTCGCTGACTGTTCCGAGGGGTCAGACGGTGTCGCTGGTGGGGGAGTCGGGCTCCGGCAAGTCGACCACCGCACGCATTGTCGTGCGATTGGAGCAGGCGGATGCCGGCACCATCACCTTCGACGGCCAGGACATCACGAAGGTCAAGGGCAGCGACCTGCGTGAGCTGCGCCGAAGGATCCAGCTCGTGTATCAGAACCCCTATGCATCACTCGACCCGAAATTGTCCGTCCAGGACATCGTTGCGGAGCCGCTGCGGGCCTTCAAGGTTGGTGGACGCAGCCAGCAGCAGACTCGTGCGGCAGAGTTGCTCGATCAGGTTGCACTTCCCGAGCAGTTTCTGAGCCGCAAACCGGCCGAACTCTCGGGCGGCCAGCGTCAACGGGTGGCGATCGCTCGTGCGCTCGCGTTGAAGTCGGACCTGCTCGTTCTCGACGAACCCGTCTCCGCTCTCGACGTCTCGGTGCAAGCGCAGATTCTGGCGCTACTCGACGAGTTGCAGCGCGAACTGGGCCTGACCTATCTCTTCATCTCCCACGATCTTGCGGTTGTTCGCCAGATCAGCGACGTCGTCGGCGTCATGCGGGCCGGGCGATTGCTCGAAATCGGCACTACCACCGAGATTTTCGACAATCCCCGAAACGAGTACACACGCACACTTCTCGACGCGATCCCCGGGCGGGATCATTCGACACGAAAGGCCGAACATGTCCGAGCGTAGTTCCGGAGCATTCCTGGTCGGCCTCGAATTCGAGGGAACCGGAGCTCATCCGTACTCCTGGCGACGCGAGGATTCGCGCGCCGAAGATCTGTTCACGCCCTCGTACTGGGTGGACCTGGTGACCGCCGCGGATCGGGGTGGGGTGGATCTGGCGTTCCTCCCCGACTCGTTCGGACTGCAATCCGAGGGCCAGCACGCAGTGCGGGGCAGATTGGAGGCGGTGGCAACTGCGGCGCGGCTGAGTGCTGTGACCTCGCGTATCGGCCTGATCCCCACCGCGACAGTCACGCACACCGAGCCGTTCCACATCTCCAAGGCCGTCGCGAGTATCGACTACTCCTCAGCGGGGCGGGCCGGCTGGCAGGTCGCGGTGTCCGACACCGCTGAGCAGGCGTCGTTGTTCGGCCGAAAGGCAGTGCAGGGCCCCGAGTCCGCGTGGGAGGAAGCGTCCGAGGCTGTCGAGGTGGTCAGTCGGCTGTGGGACAGCTGGGAGGACGACGCCGAGATACGGGACGCTGCGAGCGGACGATTCATCGATCGAGACAAGCTGCACTACATCGACTTCGAGGGAAAGAACTTTTCCGTCAAAGGGCCGTCCATCACGCCGCGCTCCCCGCAGGGGCAGGCGCTGATCGCCGTCGACGCGAGCAGGCCGGAGGCACGCGAGCTCGCTGTTGCGCGCGGAGATCTGATTCGGATCTCGGCAACCGACCTCGGCGTGGCCAACGCCACGGCCAAGCTGGTCCACGCGAATGCCGCTGCCCTCGGGCGCAGCGTCAGGGTTCTCCTCGACGTCGACGTGCTTCTCGGCGCTGATCGCGGAGCCGCCGACGACGCTCTGGCCGAACTCGAGGAATGGGCGGGAGCGCCGTACGCCCCGCACTCGCTGTTCTATCGCGGTGACAGTGCCGGCCTGACTGTCCTCCTTCGCGAGATCGGTGGGCTGGCCGGGGTCGACGGTGTTGTCCTGCGTCCCTTGGCTTTGGCTGCCGCCGTGGAGAAGATCGCGGCGGACGTGGTGCCGAATCTCAATCCGCGACCGACTACCGGCCCGACGCTGCGCGAGCGGTTGGGTTTCGAGTTGCCCGTCAATCAGTTCGCGTAGCGCGAGCAGAGAACAGGAACACCGATGACACAGAACAGGATTCGCAAGCAAGTTCATCTGGGCGCTCACTTCCCCGGCGTGAACAACACCACGGTGTGGACCGATCCGGCGTCCAAGAGCCAGATCGAGTTCAGCTCGTTCGAGCATCTCGCCCGCAGTGCCGAACGCGGATTGTTCGACTTCTTCTTCCTCGCAGAGGGTTTGCGCCTACGCGAGCATCAGGGCAAAATTCACGACCTCGACGTAGTCGGTCGCCCGGACACCTTCAGCATTCTCAATGCGGTTGCCGGTGTGACAACGCATCTCGGCCTGGCCGGGACGATCAACACCACGTTCAACGAGCCGTACGAGTTGGCCAAGCAGTTCTCGACGCTCGATCATCTCTCCGACGGCCGCGCCGCCTGGAACCTGGTCACCTCCTCGGACGCCTTCACCGGCGAGAACTTCCGCCGCGGTGGCTATCTGGAGCATTCCGAGCGGTACGCACGCGCAAACGAGTTGGTCGACGCAGTACGGACGCTGTGGGACAGTTGGAGCATCGATCGTCCGATCGTCGACCGTGAGCGCGGCGTTTTTGCCACCGACCAGCAGGTCGGTCAGTTCCACCACGCCGGTAAGCAGTTCGATATCACCGGACGCTTCGAAGTTCCTCGGAGTCCCCAAGGGCACCCAGTTCTGTTGCAGGCAGGTGATTCCGACGAAGGACGCGAGTTCGGCGCCGCCAAGGCGGACGCGATCTTCACCGGGCACGGAACGCTCGAAGCAGGCAAGGCGTTCTACGCCGACGTGAAGGGACGCCTGGCCAAGTACGGACGCAGGCACGCAGACCTCAAGATTCTCCCCGCCGCCACCTTCGTGCTCGGTGACAACGCCGCGGACGCACAGGAGAAGGCGTATCACATCCGGCGGCAGCAGGTCGGACCCCAGACTGCCATCGCTTTTCTCGAACAGGTTTGGGGCAGAGACCTTTCCCAGTACGACGCCGACGGCCCGTTGCCGAAGGAAGATCCGTCGGACGACGTCAACATCACTCGCGGACGCGTCCGCCACGTCAAGGATCCGCGAGCGGTCGCAGATCAGTGGCGTGCCAAGGCCGAGGCCGAAAACCTCAGCATCCGTGAACTCATCATCGAAGTGACTGCCCGCCAACAGTTCGTGGGTAGTGCAGCGGAGGTGGCTGCCGAGATCGACACCTACGTCCAGGGCGACGCGAGCGACGGATTCATCCTCGTTCCCCACATCACCCCCGCGGGCCTCGACGAGTTCATCGACACCGTCGTACCGGAACTTCAGGACCGCGGCAGTTTCCGGACCGAGTACTCAGGAACCACCCTGCGCAGCCATCTCGGGCTGCGTCACCCGCACGAGCAGGCTGAAGGAGTCCGCGCATCATGACCGTTACCGACACTTCCACCAGCACCTTCACCGGCGATTGGAATGCCTGGCACGCCTCGCGCGACGCCACCTTCGGCGAACCCCTCGGCTGGCTGAGCCTGACTGCGTTGCATTGGCTGGTGGACACCGATTCCACCTTCGCGGACCTGCCCGGTGCATGGCGCGCCGACGCGAATGCCGTTGTCGTCACCGCGACGCCCGCAGACGACTTGTCGATCGACGGCGTCGCAGTGGACGGTGCGGCCACTCTGAATCCGATCGAGGGGGCGCCGGGACTGATCGTCAAGCAGGGCGCGCGGTTGGTCGAGGTCATCCGCCGCACCGGCGAGGTGGCTCTGCGGATCCACGATTCGTCGGCCCCGGCTTTGGCGCAGTTCAGTGGTATCCCGACCTTCGAGCCGAACCCGCAGTGGCGCATCGAGGGTGTCTTCACAGCTTTTGAGGAGGCTCGCACGGTGACGACAGGTGCGGTCGTCGAGCGCCTCGAGCATCATCACGACGCCCGCGGAACCATCAGCTTCGAACACGACGGTGAAACGCATACGCTGATTGCGTTCGCGGGCAAGGACAACGGCTTTCACATCCTGTTCACCGACGCGACCAGTGGTGTGTCCACCTACCCGGCCGCCCGCTCGCTGCACGTGAGTGCACCTGAACCCGGTGGCGCGGTAGTCCTCGATTTCAATCGGGCGTCGAACCTGCCCTGCGCGTTCACCGATTACGCGACGTGCCCGGTGGCCCCCGCCGAGAACCGCCTGGCGTTCGCGGTGGAAGCCGGCGAGAAGACACCGGACACCCGCTCCGAAAGCGGACCGAGGTGAGCGCGCCGCTGTCCGTACTCGACCTCTCGCCGATCAGTGAGGGCGGAACGGCCCGCCAGGCTTTGCGGAACTCGCTGGACCTCGCTCGTTCTGCCGAAGCGTGGGGATACAAGCGTTACTGGGTCGCCGAACACCACTTCGTCGGCGTTGCCTCTTCGTCGCCAGCAGTGCTTGTCGGGCTGATCGCGGCCGCCACCAACACCATTCGCGTCGGCTCGGCCGCCGTGCTGCTGGGCAACAACACGGCGGCTCAGGTGGTCGAGGCCTTCGGTACCGTCGAAGCGTTGTATCCGGGTCGTATCGATCTCGGTATCGGGCGCAGCGGACAGCGTCGGGTGGAGGCACTTCGCGCCGTCGCTGCCGGAACGCCTGCGCCGCCAGAATCGAAGCGAGAGAACGTCGTACGCGACGGCGTCGTGATCCCGGCACCCTTCGATCCAACCGGTCTTCTCACGTCACCGCGGTTGCAGGCGTCGTTCGAGGCATTGGCGTTTCCGGGCGCGCAGGCGCCCGATTTCAAGCAGCAGGTCGACGACATACGCTCGCTCCTGAACGGTACCTACAGAACCCGCGACGGCATCGAATTGCACGCCAGTCCCGGCGAGAATGCCGACGTCGAACTGTGGGTGTTCGGAAGCAGTGCGGGCCCCAGTGCCGAGCTCGCCGGACGACTCGGATTGCCGTTCGGTGCGAATTACCATGTGGCGCCCTCGAGTACGCTCGATGCCGTCGAGGCATACCGTGCAGCATTCCGACCGTCGGCAGTTCTGTCGGAGCCGTATGTCGTCGTCTCCGCGGATGTTGTTGCTGCGGAAGACGATGCGACGGCGAGAGGGTTGGCGTCTACGTTCGGGCACTGGACGCACAGCATTCGCAGCGGACACGGCGCCATCCCGTACCCCGATCCCGCGACAGCGCTCCCACTTTCCGACGCCGACAAAGCAGTGGTGGAGGATCGGCTGATCACGCAGTTCGTCGGTTCACCGTCTACCGTCGCCGACAGGCTCGACAGTTTGCAGAAGCTCACCGGAGCGGACGAATTGGTAATCACCGGGGTGACCCATCGGCACGAGGATCGTCTGCGCTCGTACGAGCTGCTTGCCAAGGAATGGGGACTACCCGCACTACTGGCAGCGTGAGTTTGCCTTGGTCCATTAGTGTCGAGTGATGTTTTCACCTCGAGATGCCCTTGCGGTTGCTCTTGACGTAGCGCGTGAGGGCATGGAGCTCGGGGAGATGCCGATCGGCGCAGTCGTGTTCGACGACGACCGTGTGCTCGGGCGGGCGTATACGCAAGAACGGGCACTCGGCCGACGGGTAGTCCATGCGGACCTTCAAGCGCTCTTGCAGGCCGACGAGGCTCTCGGATTCACTCGAGCGTCCGGTGAATTGACATTGGCGGTCAATCTCGAACCATGTCTCATGTGTATGGGTGCCGCGATCACGCTCGGCGTGACCCGGGTGTGGTTCGCTCTCGAATCCCCGAACGACGGTGCGGCGGAACTCGTGCAGCTGTGGGCGCCGCCTGTGGAACTTCCGTTTTTCCGTAAGCCGCGTGAAGTCCTCGGCGGCATCCGCCGTGACGAAGCGCGAAATCTGTTCGCTGAATACGCCACCGGCACTGGCCCCGCCGGGATGCGGGACTGGGCGCGCAGTCTCACCTGACGCCATGGCTTGTAAGGAGGGCCGTGAGGCTCACGCCCCGATAGCGCCCGCGATCATCGGCCACGACGCGCGCATGTCGGCTTCGAAGAGCCCCCAGGTGTGGGTGCCTTCGGGTCGGAAGCTGAACGTCGCGGGAATGCCGAGCTGACCGAATCGCCCCTGCAGGGCAGCGGTGCACATGTTGGTGATGCCTTCGAGGACCGCGCCGGGAACGACGCCGGCGGCCATCGCCAGCGAGTTGATTCCGTCCACCGGGCCGGGGAGGCCGTTGCCGGTCGAGATGAACAGCGCTGTGCCACGCAGTTTCTCGGCGTTGATCAACGGGTCGTGCGCCGCCCACTGCGGGCTACCCCACGGCCCCCACATGTTGGCCGCGTTGCCGCCGCCGAGTATCTCGACCATCGAGCGCACCGCTGCCTGGCCGAGCGGGTCGCCGGCGCGCGGACAGCCGCTGTACGAGCCGACTGCGCGGTAGGTGCCCGGCGACTGGATCGCGAGGTCCAGAACCGGTCCGCCGGCCATCGACACACCGCCGAGTGCGTTGACACCGGTCGTGTTGTACCGAGCGTTGACCGCCGCCGGTAGTTCCTTGGTGAGGTACGTCTGCCACTTGTTACGGCCCAGCACCGGATCGTCGGCGTTCCAGTCGGTGTACATGCTGAACTTGCCGCCGACCGGCATGACCACGTTGACGTGTTTGTCGTCGAAGAAGTCACGAACTCCGGTGTTGTTGAACCACGAGATCCCGTCCTCGCCGCCGCCGACACCGGTCAACAGATAGAAGGTCGGGGCCGGGCCTCCTCCGGCCGGCGAAATCACGTCGTTGGCGATCCAGCGGTCCATCGAGGGGGAGTAGACGTCGATGCGACTGACCACGGAATCCGCGCTCGCGGTCGGCGCGCTGAGGCCGAGAAAGCCGGCGGCCATGGCCACCGCCATCGTCAGCCGAACCGTGAAACGACGTGTCTTCATATTTCCCCCCAGGCGCAAGCCGGACAGCGTATTTGTGCCTTCCAACAGTGGCACAATGCGAAGAGGAGTGACGAATGTCCGGGTAACAGTCGTATAAGAAGATGGAGACAATTGCGTGGGATCGCAGTCGCACCACCCCCAATCCGACGTGATTCGGCTGGCCTTCGGGCTGGCCGCGATCACGGCTGGTGCGGCGCGCAGAACCGCTGGTCTCGCACTTGATTCCGTGCAGCGGATCCCTGTCGTCGGTGACGCACTCGACGGCGCGATCACCCAGGTCACCACTCGCGGCACGGAAGCGATGCACTCGACCGTGGAGTTCGCCGACTCGACCTTGCGGACGGTGATCAAAGCTGTCGTCGACGCTGCTCTGTCCGAAGTCGACATCACCAAGATCGTCGTCGACCACGTGGACATCGACAAGATCGCCGAGAACATCGACGTGGACAAGATTGCCGAACGGGTCTCGCTCGAACCGATCATCGACCGGGTCGACGTGGACGAGATCGCAAGCCGCCTCGACGTCAAAGCGGTGATCGATCGCCTCGATCTCGACGGGATAGTCGACACGGTCGACCTCGAACGCCAGGTCAACCGCATCGACCTCGTCAAGATCGCCGACCAGGTCATCGAGGGCGTCGACCTGCCCCAGATGATTCGTGAATCGACCGGTTCACTCTCCACGGAAGCCGTGCACGGAGCTCGAGTGCAGGGCATGCAGGCGGACGACGCTGTCGCCGGCTTCGTCGGGCGACTCTTCGGCCGCGACAACGCACCGTCATCAGATAAACCGTCATCAGATAAACCGTCATCAGATAAACCGTCACCAGAAAAACCGTCGACAGAGACCGATCCGAAGACGAACGCAGGCGAACGCTAGTGGCCCAGGAGAGTTCCGGCCCAGCCGGCATCGTCACCCGTGGACTCGCCGGACTGATCGACCTGGGCGTCGTCCTGCTCCTGATGGGTTCCGTGTACGTGGGCTTCGCCTTCGTCCGACTGCTCTTCTCGCCACAGAGTTTCACTTTCTCGGAACCGGGAATCTTCCTGTCCACGACGGCATTTCTCGGTGTCTCGGTGGCGTATCTGACCGCCTGCTGGGCGACCACCGGTCGGACCGTCGGGTCCCTCGTGATGGGGCTGCGGGTGATCACGTCCGGGCATCGCCTCGTGCGCTGGCCGTTGGCCTTCATCCGTGCGGTGCTCTGCGTGCTCTTCGCCTTCGGATTGCTGTGGTCGGCGGTCGATCGACGACGACGTTCGTTGCAGGACATCGTTCTGCGCACCGAGGTCGTCTACGACTGGCGTCAGGACCCGGATCTGGTGGCACCGCACGGAGGTGAGCACGCATGAGTGAACCGAACCGCCCGGACGAGCGCTTCACCCTTGCCAGCGAGCGCACCTTCCTCGCCTGGATGCGTAGCTCACTCGCCCTGCTGGCCGGAGGCATCGCCGTCGTCCAATTGGTACCGGAATGGAGTACCGGGTGGGTTCGCACGACTCTCGGTCTGACCCTGATCGCACTCGCGGCGGCGGCCGCACTGGTAGGTATGCGACGCTGGCTACAGGTGAAGAAGGCGCTCGAGGACGGAGCGGCGATGCCGGAACCGCACGCTTTGTGGCTGTTTGCACTGGCACTGGCCGGGGTTGCCGTCGCAGCCGGCGTGGCAACGGTGGTCACCAGCCTCGCTCGCTGAGATACGCAGAGAAGTCCGAGCGGTGTCTGGATAGTCTGCAAAGAACGTGAAGCATGTCAGAGAAGTAAACGAAACAGACGACAAGGGAGTGCACGGTGGCGCAGGAACTCAAGCTCGGATACAAGGCATCGGCTGAGCAATTCGGCCCTCGCGAACTGGTAGAGCTGGCAGTTCTGGCAGAGCAGCACGGCATGGATTCCGTTGCGGTGAGCGATCATTTCCAGCCGTGGCGCCACAACGGTGGCCACGCACCGTTCTCGCTCGCCTGGATGACCGCCGTCGGTGAGCGCACCGAGCGCGTGCAGATCGGCACGTCCGTGATGACGCCGACGTTCCGCTACAACCCGGCAGTCATCGCTCAGGCGTTCGCGACGATGGGATGTCTCTACCCGGGACGCATCATGCTCGGCGTCGGCAGCGGTGAGGCTCTCAACGAGATCGCCACCGGCTTCCAGGGCGAGTGGCCCGAGTTCAAAGAACGCTTCGCGCGGCTGCGTGAGTCCGTGCGGTTGATGCGTGAGCTGTGGCTGGGCGATCGTGTCGACTTCGAAGGCGAGTACTTCACCACTCGTGGCGCGTCGATCTACGACGTTCCCGAGGGAGGCATTCCCGTGTACATCGCGGCCGGCGGACCCGTTGTCGCCCGATACGCGGGACGTGCCGGTGACGGCTTCATCTGCACCTCCGGAAAGGGCATGGAGCTCTACACCGAGAAGCTGCTTCCAGCCGTTGCCGAGGGCGCAGCCAAGGCCGAGCGCGACGTCGCCGACATCGACAAGATGATCGAGATCAAGATCAGCTACGACACCGATCCGGAGGCTGCACTCGAGAACACCCGCTTCTGGGCTCCGCTGTCCCTGACGCCGGAGCAGAAGCACAGCATCGAGGATCCGATCGAAATGGAAGCCGCTGCCGACGCTCTGCCCATCGAGCAGGTGGCCAAGCGTTGGATCGTCGCTTCCGATCCGGACGACGCCGTCGAGCAGGTCAAGGCCTACGTCGATGCCGGTCTCAATCACCTGGTGTTCCACGCACCGGGCCATGATCAGCGCCGGTTCCTCGAACTGTTCGAGCGTGACCTCGCGCCTCGCTTGCGTGCTCTGGGCTGATCCTCGAGATCAACTGAACGGTGTCTGCCACTCGACGTGTGGCAGGCACCGTTCGTCTTTCTCGTAGCCGCCGGTTGTCGGCACGAGCGTGAGCGTGACCACGATCAGTGGCAAGGTGGGCGGCGGCCCACACTAGGCTGTTGGGCATGCCAGAAGCGCCCGCTGCCGTGTCGAGTGTCTACGTTGCCTCTCCTGAAGGTGACACCGGAAAATCCACCATCGCGCTTGGCGTGCTGCAGATGCTGTGCGCGACCGTCGCCCGGGTCGGTGTCTTCCGCCCGATCGCCCGCTCTACCGAGGAAACCGACTACATCCTCGAACTGCTGCTCGAGCACACCACCGCCGATCTCTCCTACGCCGACGCACTCGGCGTCACCTACGAGCAGGTTCACGCCGATCCTGAAGCCGCGCTGGCCGACATCGTCGCGAAGTACCACACCGTGGCCGAGCAGTGCGACGCCGTCGTCATCATCGGAAGTGACTACACCGACGTAGCAAGCCCGAGCGAGCTGAGCTTCAACGCCCGCATCGCCGTGAACCTCGGCGCGCCGGTTCTGCTGGCGGTTCGAGGCGCTCGGCGCAGTGTCGAGGAGGTCGCCCAGCTCGCGCATCTATGCGCCGCCGAGTTGGCCGCCAACCACGCTCATCTGCTCGCGGTCGTCGCCAATCGTTGCGATCCCGACAAGCTCGACGAGGTCACCGCAGCGCTGTCCGACATCGGAGTTCCGACGTGGAGCCTGCCGGAGATTCCGTTGCTCGTCTCGCCCACGATGGCCGAGTTGATGGAGGCCACCGGCGGCGAGTTGTATTCGGGTGACCCGGAACTGCTGCACCGCGAAGCGCTCAAGGTGATGGTGGGCGGCATGACCGCGGAGCACATCCTCGAGCGTCTGGTCGAGGGCATGGTCGTCATCGCACCGGGCGATCGCTCGGACGTACTGCTCGCATTGCTCAATGCACATGAGGCGGAAGGATTTCCGTCGCTCGCGGGCATCATCATGAACGGCGGAATCACACCGCACCCAGCCATCGCAGCGTTGATGGCCGGCCTCAAACAGCGTCTTCCGATCCTGACGACAACCCTCGGTACCTTCGACACCGCAAGCGCCGCAGCCCAAACCCGCGGACGCGTGGCAGTCGGTTCGCAGCGCAAGGTCGACACCGCGTTGAGCTTGATGGAACAGCGCGTCGACGCCGACATCCTGATGGACCGACTGGCACTGCCGATCCCGTCCGTCGTGACCCCACAGATGTTCGAGTACAAGCTGATCGACCGCGCTCGACGCGATCGCAAGCACATCGTCCTGCCTGAGGGTGACGACGACCGGATCCTCCGCGCGGCCGGCCGGTTGCTGCAGCGCCAGGTTGCCGACCTGACGATCCTCGGTGACGAACCCAGTGTGCGTCGACGCGCCGCGGAACTCGGCGTCGACATCAGTGGCGCGCAGGTACTCGCACCCGCGCAGTCCGAGTACACCGAGCGCTTCGCACAGGAATACACCGCGCTGCGTGCGCACAAGGGCATGACCATCGAGCGGGCCCGCGAGGTGATCGCCGACATCTCGTACTTCGGAACGATGATGGTGCACTTGGGAATTGCCGACGGCATGGTGTCCGGCGCTGCACACACCACCGCTCACACGATTCGACCCTCGTTCGAGATCATCAAGACCGCCCCCGGTGTCTCGACGGTCTCGAGCATCTTCCTGATGTGCCTGGCCGACCGCGTTCTCTCCTACGGTGACTGCGCCGTGGTTCCGGACCCGACGTCGGAGCAGTTGGCGGACATCGCGATCTCGTCCGCACAGACGGCGTCGCAGTTCGGGATCGATCCGCGCATCGCGATGCTCTCGTACTCCACCGGGGATTCGGGCAGCGGAGCCGACGTCGACAAGGTTCGCACCGCGACCGCTTTGGTGCGCGAGCGTCGACCGGATCTGTTGGTGGAAGGGCCCATTCAGTACGACGCCGCCGTCGAGCAGAGTGTCGCCGACAAGAAGATGCCGGATTCGCTGGTGGCGGGCAAAGCAACGGTGTTCGTGTTCCCGGACCTGAACACCGGCAACAACACGTACAAGGCAGTGCAGCGTAGCGCCGGTGCTATCGCCGTCGGGCCGGTTCTGCAGGGACTGAACAAGCCGGTCAACGACCTCTCGCGTGGAGCGTTGGTCCAGGACATCGTCAACACCGTGGCTATCACGGCAATACAGGCACAGGGAGCGCAAGCGTGAGCGACGGCACCGTACTGGTCATCAATTCCGGCTCGTCATCCATCAAATTTCAACTCGTGCATCCGGATACGGCGGAATCGGTGGCACACGGTCTCATCGAGCGCATCGGTGAGCCCGACGGCCACATCGTCTACAACCACCGCACCGGAGTCGAAGACCGGAGCCTTCCGATCGCCGATCACCGCGCAGGTCTGAAGATGGTGCTCGACATCGTCGCCGAGGTCGGGCGGCCGCTGAGTGAGGCCGGAATCATCGCAGTCGGTCACCGAGTCGTGCACGGTGGTGACATCTTCTATTCGCCGACTCTCATCGACGACGGCGTCGTGAAAGCCATCGCGGATTTGTCGAACCTTGCGCCGCTGCACAATCCGGCCAACGTGATCGGTATCGAGGTGGCGCGCGAGGAACTGCCCGACGTTCCGCACGTCGCAGTGTTCGACACTGCCTTCTTTCACACACTGCCCGCGGCGGCGTCCACCTATGCGATCGATCGGGATGTGGCCAAGGCCAACCAGATTCGCCGGTACGGCTTCCACGGGACCTCACACGAATACGTGTCTGGACGGGTCGCGGAGTTCCTCGGCAAGGATCCCGCCGAGCTGAATCAGATAGTCCTGCACCTCGGAAACGGCGCTTCGGCCTCGGCAATCAAGGGCGGCAAGGCCATCGACACCACGATGGGCCTCACCCCGCTCGAGGGTCTTGTCATGGGCACCCGCAGCGGCGACATCGACCCAGGCATCATCTTGCACCTCAATCGCAACTCGGGAATGAAGGTCGACGAGATCGACGACCTCCTCAACCGGCGCTCCGGTTTGAAGGGACTGTCGGGAGTCAACGATTTCCGTGCCCTGCTCGCACTGATCGAGGGCGGCGACCAAGACGCACAACTTGCGTACGACGTTTACGTACACATGCTCCGTAAGTACATCGGCGCCTTCATCGTTCAACTCGGTGGCGTCGACGTCATCACCTTCACCGGCGGTGTTGGCGAGAACAACATCGACGTACGACGCGACAGCCTGGCCGGGCTTTCCCGTCTCGGTATCGAGGTCGATCCGGCTCTCAACGAGGCGAAGAGTCGCGACGAGCGTCGTATCTCCGCATCCTCGTCGGCCGTCGAGGTGCTGGTGGTCCCCACCAACGAGGAGTTGGCGATCGCCCGCGCGGCGAAGGCTTTGGTGGCCGCACTGTAGGTTTCTGCAGCACTGTAAACCTCGGGGCGTCCGTCAGAAATTGCTGCGCGGACGCACCGCATTCGCCCGGTCCACGAGGGCGTAGCGGTGCGTGCGGGAGGTCGTGGCGCGAGCGAGGGCGCGAAGGCAGGCTTCGGCTCCGGTGCGCAGACCTTGCTCGGTGAAGGGCAGGTCGAGGATGGGTTCGAGTTCGGTGTGCGAGCGATTGCCGTAGCGAATCCAATCGAGTGCCGTGCCCAACACCAGGGTTCGCATCTGCAGGCTTCGGCTCTCTTCAGCAGGCAGCGCCCGAACACGACGGGCGGCTTCCCGCAGAGTCGATTCGTCGAGTTCGGCGATCGGAACGCCGGACAGCATCGTCAGAGCGCTGGACATCCGTGCGACGTTGTAGTGCCGGGAAGACGTGGGTACTTCGTCGAGGGCGGCGATGGCTGCCTTCTTGTTGCCGTGATCGGCGAGTTGTCGGGCGAGCCCGAATGCTGCGCTGACGTAGTTCCGTTCGGTCCGCCAGACGGTGCGGTAGTACTTCTCGGAGAAGCGGCACCATTGGTCCGGGTCGTCGCTCTCCCAGTGCTGGAGGATCAGTTCTGCCGTCGCTGCCAACGCCAGCTTTGGTGCAGCCTCGCCGGGCAGTGCGGTGAGAACTGTCTCGAAGTGACTGAAAGCGGGCTCGAATCGGTCCAGTTGTAACGCCGCAAGTCCTCGATACCACTCGATCTTCCAGTGGTCCCCGATGTTCTGCTGGAGTTCGCCCAGAACTGTCAGTGCGGTTTCCGGATCACCGAGATCGAGATGAGCTTTGGCCTCGGCCAGTCGAACTTCGCCCGAGACGGCGGCCGCCGGTGTGCCTGACGTTCGGTCGATTCCGTTCTCGCGGGCATGCTTGAGAGCATCGAGAGTCTGAGACGGTTCGCTGTGCACCGCCGCTGCCAGCAACGGCGCGCTGGGATCGGTGGGGTCGACCAACGGAATGGGAAGTGCGTGCGCAACTTCGCGCGGATCGAGAGCGGCGTCGTGGCTGACACCGTCCACGTACACATCGGTTTGCCCGACCAATTCATCGGTGCCGAAAGACGTTCGCTGCCTGCTGAACACGAGCGAGAGTCCGGGATTCTCCTGCCCGGTCTGCTCGGCGAGGATTTCTCGCAGAACGCCGGTGAGTTGTCCCGCGATTTCCTCGGCGGACTGGAATCGCTTCTTCGGATCCGGGTCGGTGGCGCGTAACAGTAGACGGTGAAAGAACTCGTGGTCGCGCAGTAGTGGCTCGTCCTCCGGTTCGGGAAGGCCGTCGAGGTACCGTCCGTGCTTCGAGGGCATGTCGAGGGTGAGAACCGCGAGTGTTCTTCCGACGGTGAAGATGTCGGAGGCGATGGTCGGACCGGTCTCGATGATCTCGGGTGCTTGATAGCCGGCGGTACCGTACAGGTATCCGTAGTCTTCGATTCCGGACACGGCGCCGAGATCGATCAGCTTCAACTGATCCTCGGTGACCATTACGTTCTCGGGTTTGAGGTCGTTGTAGGCCAGGCCGGTGGAATGCAGATAGCTCAGCGCCGGAAGGATTTCCAGTACGTAGCCGATTGCCTGCTCGATCGGCATGTGCTTGCCGTCCGGGAATTCGGCCAGCACCTCGCGCAATGATCGCCCACCCACGTACTCCATGACGATGTACCCCATGGGTGTGCCATCCGGGCGCGGATGCTCGACGAAGTTGAAGATCTTGACGATGCTGGGGTTGGCGACCTCGGCGAGGAACTGACGCTCGGCCACCGCAACGGCTTGCGCTTCGGAATCACCGAAATGCAAGAGCCCCTTGAGAACTACCCACCTGTCGCTGACATTGCGATCGATCGCGAGGTAGATCCATCCCAGGCCGCCGTGCGCGATGGGCCCTTGAACCTCGTACTGACCGGACACCAATTCGCCCTCTTCGAGGAGTGGACGGAAGTCGAAAGTGGAACCGCACTTGGGGCAGGTGCCGTGCTGAGTTGCCTTGGTGCTTGCGCTCTTACGACCGACTGGTTCGTTGCATTTCCAACAGAACCGTTTCCGCTCGGGGACGGTCGGGTCACTCATCACCGCAGATGCGGGGTCGATCTGAGGGACGGGGGGAACCTCGACCAGGCCGCCGCCGAGGCGCAGCTTTCGTCCCGACCGGCTGCGGCGGGATCGAGTGGAGCGGCCGGTCGGGGAGGAGGATGCGGACGGCGTGGTTCCTCGTATCTGGGCCGAGGTCGGTTCGAGACGCTCGTAGGCGCCCGTGGCTTCGGGCTCGGGCCGCTCGTAGGCGCCGGTGGCTTCGGGTTCGGGACGCAGGGAAGCCTGCGTGGCGTCGGGCTCGGGGCCGGTTTCTTCGGTCATGTCAGCCTCAATCCCGGTAGACGGCCGGCGGGGGACCGGGCGAAGGACCGAGGACGCTGAGCCAGCGGTCGTAGATACGGTTCCAGGTCCCGTCGCTCCGGATCCGATCCAGTGTTCCGTTGACGAATCGGACCAAGTCGGGGTTGTCCTTGTTCACTCCGATTCCGTATGGTTCGACGCCCAGTGAGCCACCGACCATCATGAGATACGGGTCTTGCGAGGCGAGGCCCGCGAGGATCGTGTCGTCGGTGCTGATCGCGTCCACCTGCCCCTGCTGGAGGACGACGAGGCAGTCGGACCACATCGGGACGGTGACGACGGTCGCTTCGGGTTGGAGTTGCTGGATTCGAGTCGCCGAGGTCGTTCCCCGGGCAGCGCAGACCCGCTTGCCTGCGAGGTCGTCGATGCCGCGGACGGATGACCCCTGCAAGACCTGAATTCGTTGTTCAGCGGAGAAGTACTGCGTCGAGAAGTCGACCTTCTCGCGCCGCTCGCACGTGATGGTCATGGTCTTGACGACCACGTCGACCATCGATTCCTGGAGTGCGGCGATCCGATCGTCCGACGTCAGGATTCGGTACTCGATCTTCTCCGGGTCACCGAGCAGATCTCGGGCGATTTCGCGGGCGATGTCCACGTCGAAACCCTCGAGGCGCCCGGTGGCCGGATCGCGAAAGCTCATGAGGTTGGAACCGGTGTCCAGGCCCACGATCAGCCGCCCGCGGGCGCGGATGGCGTCGAGGCTCGGCGTGGGTGGCTGCGGAGATGCGTCTGCGGGGGTGGGCCGCAGGCTCGCGGTGAGGTTGGTGCACGACGCGGTAGTCGTCGGTGTCGGGCTGGGAGCGATGGTGGCCTCGGCCGGCAGCGGCGGTTCCGTGTACGACGTGGCGCCTGCGTTGTCCAAGTCTTCGGCTCGATCCGCACCGCAACCGGCGAGCACCAGCATGGCCGCTGCCAGAACCGCGACACATACGGCCGGGCTCTTCCTCCGCATCACCGGTACTCCCGTCACTGATACTCCCGCAGTCGAGGCCAGAATCCGATGAAGATTCCGGCAACTCCGAGAACTGCCAATACAGACATGCCCGGTGCAGAGGCAGCCAACACCCGGGAGGCGTACGAGACGTCGGACCGAAGATTCGTGCGCGAATCCACGATTCCCTGCCAGAGTTCGTGATCGAGCTTTCCGTACTCCGCGGCCGAATCCTGTTCTCCGGCGCCGATGGTGATGGCTGCGGCGGACGTGAAGTCGCCGTTTCCGAGACGGTCGTACATGCGCGTGTGCGCAGCCACCCACTGCTGGCGCGAGTCGAGTGCGGCGGTCAGCACTTCGCTGTTCACTCGGGCGCGTTCGTCGCTTTGCAGGCCCTCGAGGATGTCCCGCAGAGCATCGACCTTGCGGGTGAACGTCACGTTGTCCTCGGCGGTCGAATCCCGCCTCGCCAGCGTGAGGGTTTCCACGGTGCGTGCTTGCTGCGCCATGATTCGTGCCTCGGTCAGTTCGTGCAGTGGCTCGGCCCCGGCGTCGAGCGCGCGCCCGGTGGCCAGTGCGGAGACCAGTCCGACCGTGAGCAGCCACAGCAGAGCTGCAGCGACCGCGAGCGAGGCAAGGATCAACCCGAGATTGAAGCGTCGGCGACTCTTGCGGGAGAAGTACATCTGTGTCGCCACCAGCGCGCACAGCACGAAGACGAACGCCACGATCGGCCACCACGGTGGAGTCTCGAAATCGCGCTGTACTTGGGAGACCAGCGTCTCCTGCGAGGCGTGCAGTTGCTGGGCCATCGGCAGCAGCGAGGTCTGCATCAACTGCGAGGCCTCGCTCAAATATGCTGCCCCGACCGGGTTTCCGACGCGATTGTTCGCCCGTGCAGTTTCGACCAGCCCGGTGTAGACGGAGAGGTCGGTCGAGATTGTGGTCAACGCGCTGTGACCGGCAAGATCGGTCGAGTCGAGACCGGCCGACGCCTGGACGATCTCCGCAGAGGCCTCACCGATCGACTGCGTGTATCGGTCGCGGACTTCGGCGGGTTCGAGGCCGCCGGAGATGAAGGCGGTGGCCGCGGCGGCGTCTGCCAAGGACAACGCACTGTAGAGATTCTGGGCCGAGTTGGCGAGAGGCTCGGTTTCGACGAGGAGGAGGTCGAGGTTCGCCTGGCGGTTCTCGATCGCTGCGGTGGCGAGGAGTCCGGAGATCAAAGTGATCGCGATCAGGATCAGTCCGACGACGGTCAACCGGCCAGGCGTCGAGGACATGAAGGCCTGCAGTTCGCGCCGCAGAAGTGCCTGCTCGTCCTCCGCCGACACTGATGTGGCCTCGGAGTGCGGCAGCGACCGGGGTTCGATGGACGGGACGACACGGTCGACCATCGAGCACCTCACTTCGCTGTAGGCGGGCTACCGAGAAATGATGCCGCCGAGAAATGATTCAGGGCATCTTCGCGAGCATATAAGCATCACCTACACCTGGAGCAGATTGAAACGGTTAGTGTGGGACAACGGCGAGAGCGGGCGGAGCGAGGTAGTCGATGCGTGGTGACGGTGACGGTTGGTCCATCGGATCGGACGGTACTCGGCATTGGGGTAAACACGGAGCTGCAGGACTGCTTCTGCGTGCCCCCGATTCGGACGGATCACCCATGGTCTTGCTGCAGCATCGTGCGGCGTGGAGCCATCAGGGCGGAACGTGGGCACTGCCCGGCGGTGCGCGGGACTCACACGAGAGCACGACGCACGCTGCCGTCCGGGAGGCACACGAAGAAGCAGGTATCGCCGAGGACGCCGTCCGTGTCCGCGGGGAAGTAGTGACGATGCGCGCCGAGAGCGGGTGGACTTACACCACCGTCGTGGCTGACGCGGCGCATCCACTGTCGACGGTTGCCAATGGTGAGAGCACCGAGTTGCGGTGGGTACGCGAAGCCGACGTCGACTCACTGCCGCTGCATCCGGGCTTCGGTTCCTCATGGCCCGACCTCCGGACCGAGCCTGTTGTGGCCGTGGACGGCGATCCGCACACCGTCGTGCTCGAGGACGGCGGATTCGGATGGTTGTCGGGTAGTTCCCACCACGGCAGTGACCAGGCAGGCAGCGACCAGGCAGGCAGCGACCAGGCACGCGGTGACCAGGCAGGCAGCGACCAGAACCTGTCCGAGGCGAGCAGTACCCAGTCGTAGCAGTCGAGTCTTCACAGTTCATACACAGCAGAAGGGCCGGACTCCGCGGGAGTCCGGCCCTTCGGTGTTTCGGTCGTCGACCGAAACGAGGCTCAGCTGAGCGAGTTCAGCGCCGTGATGAAGCTGACCGCGGTGATACCGAGCTTGAGCAGCTCGCTGATCTTGCCGAGGTTCAGGTCTTCGAGCGATTCGGTGCTGAGCGAGCCGGTGTCGAGGGATCCCATTTAGTGCTCCTAGGTTCAGTTAGTAACTGGAGGTAAACTACAACAAACCGAATGGGATGTGACACGCAATCGAAGCAACTGTGAGCAAGATCACTTAATCCGACTTTTCGGACATCCAATCGCACCTAGGAACTGGGAGTTTGTTGTCTGATCGGACAACTTCCGTTCACAATTCGAGTCAGGCGTGCTGACCCGTAACTGTGCGGAAATCGCCCGGCAAACACTTGACGAACGCCAGTTACCGGCTTTCAGCGCCCAGCGACGGCTGCGGCGAGGCGTTGCGCGGCCGCCTGGGGATCCGATGCTTGCGTGATTGCACGCACGACGACGATGCGCGTGGCGCCGGCATCGAGCAGCTCTGGCAGACGTTCCTCGTCGATGCCGCCGATCGCAAACCAGGGCCGCGGCGGTGCGGCGTCGGCGGTCGATCGAACCAGTTCCAAACCGGACGCACTTCGATTCGGTTTGGTCGGTGTCGCCCAGACCGGCCCGGTACAGAAGTAGTCGACGCCCTCCTCGATGGCGGCCAGACTCGCCTGCGCGCGACTGCTCGTCGAACGGCCGATGACGACGTCTTCACCGACAACGGTTCGCGCGTAGGGGACGGGAATGTCGTTCTGGCCGAGGTGGAGGATGTCGGCGCCGGAAGCCATCGCGAGATCCGCGCGATCGTTGACGGCCAACAATGCGCCGTGGCGTCGCGCTGCGGCCGCGAGAATGCCCAGCGCCACCAGTTCGTCCTTGGCCTCGAGCGGGCCGAACTCGCGCTCACCGGCAGAGCCTTTGTCACGCAATTGGATGATGTCGACTCCGCCGGACAATGCTGCCTCGGCGAACTGCGCGAGGTCGCCTTTCTCGCGGCGCGCGTCGGTGCACAGGTACAGCCGTGCTGCTGCCAGGCGCTCGCGCCGGTCGATGTCGTTACTGGGATGTGTGGGGTGCACGGAGCAAACGGTAGCCTCTAGGGAGCAAGGTTCGACACGGGAGTCCTGAAACGTCGTCGTCACTTTTTGTCGTGACTGCGAGGTTCGTAGGGCTGAGAGGGGATCGCGACCAGATCCCGACCGTCAGACCTGACCCGGATCATGCCGGCGCAGGAAGTGGAGGTGGAGTTTCGTGAGTACACACGCTCGTACGGTGTCGGTTGTCGGCGGCGGTGTCATCGGTCTCGCTATCGCGTGGCGAGCAGCCCGCGACGGGTGGGCCGTTCGGTTGTACGACCCGTCCATTGGATCAGGTGCTTCGTGGGTGGCGGGCGGAATGCTTGCCCCGCTTTCCGAAGGCTGGCCGGGTGAAGAAACCGCGTTGACAATCGGTGCAGCGTCCCTGGAACGGTGGCCGACGTTCGGCGAGGAGCTCGGAAAATTCGGGCAATCGGTCTTCACCGCGGACAGCTCGCTGACGGTTGCACTCGACGCTGCCGACGCGCAGGACCTGCAGACCATCGCCGAGTGGGTGAGCTCGCAGGGGCACGAACTCGAAGTTCTCGGTCGCGCGCGCATCCGTGAACTCGAACCGATGCTGGGCCGGGGCATCCGGTCGGGGTTGATGGCTGTCGGTGAGTCCGCCGTCGACAACAGACTTCTGCTGGCGGCGTTGCAGAAGGCCTGTGCGGAATCCGGCGTCGAATTGATCGCGCGGGCCGTCGACGACCTTGCCGAACTCGATACCGATCAGATAGTGCTCACCGCCGGTATCGCGTCACCCAAGCTGTGGCCCGGGCTACCGGTACGCCCGGTCAAGGGCGAAATCCTTCGCTTGCGCAGTAGGCCTGGAGTCACCCCGGCGCCCAGCCGCACCATCCGCGGAAGCGTCCACGGGCGGCCCGCCTACCTCGTCCCGCGCGGTGACGGAATCGTCGTCGGCGCAACACAATACGAGTCTGGTGAGGACACACAGGTCACGATGGCCGGGGTACGGGACCTGATCAACGACGCCGAGGCACTGATGCCGGCGATCGGCGAATACGAACTGTACGAGTGCGCGGCAGGTCTGCGTCCCATGACGCCGGACAACCTGCCGTTGATCGGGCGCGTGTCCGATCGTGTTGTCGTCTCCACCGGGCACGGCCGCAACGGAGTCCTGCTGACGCCCGTCACCGCCGATGCGACGGTCGCGTTGCTGAACGGCACATCTTTGGTCGAGGTAAAAGGAACCGAACCCGAGCGGTTCGCAGTAGCTAAGGAAAATTCATGAGTGAGCAGGTCCCGATCGGGATCACCGTCAACGGCGAAGATCTCGAGTTCGATCGAGCAGTCACGGTGACCGAACTTCTGACGCACCTCGAGTTGCCGAGCAAAGGCATCGCCGTCGCCGTCGACGGTGCGCTCTTTCCTCGCGGGCGTTGGGACGAATCCGTCGGACGTGGTTGGGAAATCGAGATCCTCACGGCGGTGCAGGGTGGCTGAGCAGGACCTTCTCACTATCGCGGGCCGCAGTTTCGGTTCCCGGCTCATCACGGGGACAGGCGGCGCCGCCAACCTTGCGGTCCTCGAGGAAGCGCTTGTCGCCTCCGGTACCGAACTGACCACCGTCGCGATGCGGCGAGTCGACGCGGCCGGCGGCACCGGCGTTCTGGACCTGCTTCGTCGCCTCGGAATCGAACCGTTGCCGAACACCGCCGGGTGTCGGGGCGCCGCCGAAGCGGTCCTGACGGCGCAGTTGGCACGCGAAGCGCTCGAGACGAACTGGGTCAAACTCGAAGTCATCGCCGACGAGCGGACTCTGCTGCCCGACGCAATCGAACTCGTCTCCGCCGCAGAACAATTGGTGGACGACGGATTCACCGTCCTGCCGTACACGACGGACGATCCGGTGCTGGCGCTTCGCCTCGAAGAGGTCGGCTGCGCGGCAGTCATGCCGCTCGGTTCACCCATCGGGACAGGGCTGGGTATCGCGAATCCGCACAATATCGAGATGATCGTCGAGCGCGCCGGCGTGCCCGTCATCCTCGACGCCGGAATCGGAACGGCCAGCGACGCCACCCTTGCCATGGAGTTGGGCTGCGACGCCGTCCTACTTGCGACAGCGGTGACGCGGGCCAAGAATCCCGCGTTGATGGCGTCGGCGATGCGGCACGCAGTGGTAGCAGGTTTCGAAGCGCGTCACGCCGGCCGGATTCCCAAGCGGTTCTGGGCCCAAGCATCGTCCTGACGGACCATTTCCGGGTGTTTTCTCAGGGTTATGCCCAGATTGTCCGGCTTCGTGTCCTACCTGAGTACCACTCGGAACTAGACCTGTGGCCGATGTGCTGGTCATTGCCGGTAGGGCAAAGTTCTCCTCATGATTGAACTGAGGGGATTGACCAAGGTTTACGGACCGACGAAAGCGGTGGACGATTTGTCGTTCACGGTCAAGCCGGGCATCGTGACGGGCTTTCTGGGCCCGAACGGTGCTGGTAAGTCGACGACGATGCGGATGATCCTGGGTCTGGATCAGCCGACGTCGGGTGCGGCGTTGATCGAGGGCAAGCCGTACCGGGAGCTCAAGACGCCGTTGCGGACGGTGGGTGCGTTGTTGGATGCGAAGTGGGTGCACCCCAATCGCAGTGCGCGTGCACATCTGCAGTGGATGGCTGCTTCGAACGGGATCCCGAAGTCCCGCGTCGACGAGGTGCTCGGGTTGGTCGGGTTGTCCGAGGTGGCGGGCAAGAAGGCCGGCGGGTTCTCGTTGGGTATGTCGCAGCGTCTGGGGTTGGCGGGTGCGTTGTTGGGGGATCCGAAGGTGTTGTTGTTCGACGAGCCGGTCAACGGTCTCGATCCGGAGGGCATCGTCTGGATTCGTAAGTTCATGCAGCGGTTGGCGGCCGAGGGCCGCACGGTGCTGGTGTCGAGTCACCTCCTGTCGGAGATGGCGCTCACGGCGGAGCAGTTGGTGGTGATCGGTCGGGGTCGGTTGATTTCGGATTCGACGGTCGCGGAGTTCGTGGATCGTTCGTCGGAGTCGACGGTGCGCGTGCGCAGCCCACAGCTCGATGCGTTGCGCAGTGTGTTGCTCTCGCAGGGGCTGACGGTGCGTGAAGACGGTTCCGGCGTTGCCCCGGCATTGGTGGTCGTGGATTCGACCACCGATGTGATCGGTGGTTTAGCTGGTTCGCAGGGAATCGTGTTGTACGAGTTGGCTTCTGTGCAGGGGTCGCTCGAGGATGCGTTCATGAAGTTGACCGGGGACGATGTCCAGTACCACGCATCCGGTATCGATCCGGGTGTCGGTGCACACCACGCAAATACACAGCAGGCAAACACGCAGCAGGCTATGGGAGGTGCACTGTAATGGCTGTTCTCAGTGCTGAACGTATCAAGATCACCACGACCAAGTCGCCGCTGTGGTGCTCGGTCATCATCGTCGTGCTCGCGCTCGGCTTCGCGGCCATCATGGGCGCGGTTGCCAAGTCGGCTCTGACGTCCTCCGACGTCCAGGGAGCACCGGACCTCGACACCGCCGTTGCCACGGCCGGCATCTCGGGTTTCGGAATCATGGTTCTCATGATCATGGCGGCCCTCGCGGTCACCAGTGAGTACCGCTTCGGGACCATCCGCACCACCTTCCAGGCCGTTCCGAACCGTGCCTCGGTTCTGATCGCCAAAGCCGGCCTCATCGGTGCTTTCGGTGCTGTGCTGACATTTGTTCTCGCCTTCGGCGCGTACGCCATGGCCAAGGCCATCGCCGGTACCGAGGCGAGTGCCGGATTGACTCTGTCGAGCGGCAGTGACTGGCGCGCGATCTACGGCATCCCGATCTACGCCTTCCTGTGCGTGATTCTCGCTGTCGGCGTCGGATCGATCATTCGCCAGTCGGCCGGCGCTATTGCGTTGCTCCTGCTCTGGCCGCTGCTCATCGAGAGCCTGTTCGGACTGTTCGGCAGCTTCGGCGAGAAGATCACTCCGTTCCTGCCGTTCGCGAATGCAAACCACTTCCTCAGTGCGAGCAGCGGTGGCGTCGACTTCCACTGGGGACCCTGGGGCAGCCTGATTTACTTCGCGGCCTTCGTTCTGGTGATTTTCGGAGCAAGTATCGTCATCGTGAATCGTCGCGACGCCTGATCTTGTCGCTCCCTCGGTAGGTGTTGTCGGGAGACCTACCGAGAACAAGGAGTGACAGCAGAGTAGGGACCCAGTACGAAAAACCATTCGTACTGGGTCCCTTTCCTGTGCTCCGGCCGATATCCTCCGAAGATGAGACTCTTCGGTGTGGTTGTGGTCGCAATGGCTGGAGCACTCGTGGTGAGTGGATGCGCGTCGGGAAGTGAAGCGGCCGTCCCGACAGACCCGGTTGCATTCTCCGAGACCGTCACGGTCGACGCCGTGACCGGGCATCTGGAGCAACTCGAGAAGATCGCCGCCAACAACGAGGGCAATCGATCGGCCGGTACCCCCGGCTACGACGCCAGTGTCGACTACGTGGCAAACCTGCTCGAAGACAAGGGTTTCGAGGTCAGCACCCCGGAATTCGACTTCAGCTCCTTCGATCCCGGCACCGAATCCCTGAAAGCCGCTGACGGCTCCGATGTTCCGGTGCGGGCGCTGACATATTCCACCTCCACGGGACCGACCGGAATCACGGCGCGTCTGGTGGCGATTCCCGCCGACGAGACCCCCGGTTGCGAGGCCACCGACTACGACGGCCGCGACGTGAACGGTGCAATCGTGCTGGTCACCCGCGGAGTGTGCCCGTTCGGCGACAAGCAGAAGATCGCCGCTGATCGCGGCGCGGCGGCGTTGCTGGTTGCCAACAACGAGGACGCAATGCTGGGCGGGGCTACCTTGGGTGAACCCGAAGACGCCCGCATTCCGACCGGCGGGGTGAGTAAGGCGTCGGGCGAGGCTCTTGCCGCAGCGCCCGGAGACCTCACGCTGATTCTCGACACGTCGACGGAAACGACGAAGTCGCGCAACGTGATTGCGCAGACCAAGACCGGCGCGACCGACAACGTGGTTGTCGTGGGCGCCCACCTGGACAGTGTGCCGGAAGGTCCCGGAATCAACGACAACGGAAGCGGTACCGCAGCCGTACTGGAAACCGCGCTGCAGATGGGAAGCTCACCGAGCATCGAAAATGCCGTGCGTTTTGCTTTCTGGGGAGCGGAAGAAGTGGGATTGGTCGGCTCCACCCGCTACGTCGAGGGTCTGAGCGATCAGGAACGGGCCGACATCGCCCTGTACCTGAATTTCGACATGCTCGGTTCGCCCAACGCCGGATACCTGGCTTACGACGGCGACAACTCGGATGCCGTCGGGGAGGGGCCCGGGCCCGAGGGGTCGGCGGGCATCGAGCGCACCTTCGTCGATTTTCTCGCCGGGCGAGGGATTGCGGCGGACGGAACGGACTTCGACGGGCGCTCCGACTACGGCCCGTTCATCGAGATCGGGATCCCGGCGGGTGGCGTGTTCAGCGGCGCGGACGAGCGCAAGACGCCGGCACAGGCCGAGAAGTGGGGCGGAGAAGCGGAGGAGACCTTCGACCCGAACTACCACAGTGCCCAGGACAACCTCGCGAACATCGATCGCGAAGCGCTCGCTGCCAACGCTTCTGCAGTAGCCTTCGGAGTTGCGACGTATGCCCAGGATTTGAGCGGGCCGAACGGAGTTCCCGTCGGCGATGCCCGGACACAGGCCAGAACCGAATGATCGACTGACCGAATGATCGACTGTGCGAGCGACCAGGAGGCCACTGTGCGAGAACGGCGGCAGCACACTGTCTGTAACTCTGAGTTACGCTTGAGTTATGGCTGATCTGTCCCCGGAGAACACCGACACGGCAGGTGCTTCTTCCTCCTCGGTTCGAGGCGTCGTCGACGTCGTCTTGAACTCTGCGGCAGAACTTAACCGTCGGCAGCAGCTCATCGACGCGCTACGACGCCTCAGGCGGGCACTACCCGGTGATCCAGGGTTTGGGGATCCGCTCTCGCTCGCCGGCCCCGGCGGTGCCCGCGCCGTGGCGCGCGTCGCTGACAGATTGCTCGATCAGAAGCCGGCAGCCACTCGCGAAGTGAGCCTCGGAGCACTGCAGGTGTGGCAGGCAGCGCTGGAAAAGATGGGCCGCGGACGTGGCGATCAAGAACTGACCATCGTCTTCACCGATCTGGTGGGCTTCTCCACCTGGTCGCTCGCAGCCGGTGACGGCGCGACGCTGACCCTTCTGCGTGCGGTGGCGCAGGCCGTGGAAACTCCGATCACCGACAACGGCGGACACGTCGTCAAACGGATGGGCGACGGTCTGATGGCAGTGTTCATTCGCCCGGATGCGGCTTTGAAGGCGGTGTTCACCGCGCAGGACGCGCTCGCGGAAGTCGATCTCGACGGATACACCCCGCGCATGCGCGTCGGCCTACACACGGGTACCCCGCGTCAGATCGGTGACGACTGGCTCGGCGTCGACGTGACCATCGCCGCCCGGATGATGGGCTTGGGCGGCGACGGCAACGTCATGATGTCGGCGACAACTCTCGAGGAACTCGAAGCCGGCACCCTGGAGGATCTCGATCTCACGATCCGGCCATGGCGGCGAGGGTTTTTCGCGACCACGCCCAACGGAGTTCCCGTCGACCTGGGAATCTGGCGCGTGCGCCGGAACTAGCGCCCTGGACCTCGAGCGCTAGACCTGGAGCCGCCAGAGCGGGGACACCGGACCGTGTCCCGCGCCGAGGTCGTACGACGCCTCGAGACACTTGGTCACCCACTCTTTGCCGAACGCCACCGCGTCCGGAACGGAATAGCCGTGTGCGAGAGCGCAAGTGATCGCAGCAGCCAGCGTGTCTCCGCCGCCGTGATCGTTGCCGGTGTCGATCCGGGCACCGCTGAATTCGAGGAAACGGTCGCCGTCGAACAACAGGTCGGTGGACAACTCCGAAGTACGAAGGTGGCCACCCTTGACGATGGACCATTGAGCGCCGAGCGCATGCAGCGCTTCTGCCGCTTGGCGGGCGCTCTTGTCGTCGACGACCTCGATACCGGTGATCAACCGAACCTCGTCGAGGTTCGGAGTGACCACCGTGGCTGCCGGAATCAAGGTGTTGCGGACCGCGTCGAGAGCTTCTTCGTGCAGCAGCGGATCGCCGTGCATCGACGCGCACACCGGGTCGACCACGAGCGGAATCGGACGGTCGCGGCCGATCCCAACCTCGGCGGCAACCGCGGCCACCGCTTCGATGATCGTCGTCGACGCGAGCATTCCCGTCTTCGCCGCACCGACGCCGATGTCCGAGACCACGACGCGCACCTGGTCGGCGACGATCTCCGGCGGAATCTCGTGGAATCCGCTGACTCCCACCGAATTCTGGACCGTCACTGCGGCGACGGCCACGCAGGCGTGCACTCCGCACATCGCCATCGTGCGGGAATCGGCTTGAATGCCGGCTCCGCCACCGGAGTCGGTTCCGGCGATGGTCAATGCCCGAATCGGGGTCTGTCCGGCGGGGGTCAGGGGCAGCAGCTTCACGACGACGAGCCTACCGATCGGACCTGGGGAAACGGCAGCTCGGTCCCACCTCTCGCGGGAACGACGGCGCGAACTGCGATTGCGATCCGGTCGTTCCCGGTGCAAAAATTGGTCGAACCCGGGACAGCGTCGTCGGTAGCTGATTCTATGAGTGGCATGGATCACAGTTATGGAGAGCGTGCGAACGCAGCTGTCGCCGATCGCGCAGGTGCACATCGTGCCGTGGAGGTCGCCGCAATGAACGACATCGAAAATTCGAAAACCGGAACCTCACCGGAAGTCACGCTCGTGGACAATCCGTCGCACGAACGATTCGAACTGCTCTCCGACGACGAGTTGGTCGGCATCCTCGGATACCGCGACGAAGACGAGATTTCGGGGAGCGGAGCCGAAGCGGGCGACGTGGTTGCGTACATGCATACCGTCGTCAAAGAGGAGTACGGCGGGCAGGGACTGGCAGCCGTACTCGTGCAGTTCGCAATGGACTGCGCCCGTGAACGTGAATGGTCGGTACGGCCCGTGTGTACCTATGTTCAGCGGTACCTCGGCGAGCACCCCGAGTATCTGGAACTGCTCGTCGAGGACTAGAAGCCCGAGGGTGCAAACAGACGATCAGGCTCCGAGATTCACGATCACCCGAGATTCACGATCACCGGAGCGTGATCGCTGGCGCCCTTGCCTTTTCGCTCGTTTCGATCGATCTCGGCCGCCTCGACGCGAGCTGCGAATGCCGGTGAGCCGAGGATGAAGTCGATTCGCATACCCTGCTTCTTCGGGAAGCGAAGCTGCGTGTAATCCCAGTACGTGTACACGCCGGGACCGGGTGTGTACGGGCGAACTACGTCCGCGAACCCGGACTCGGTGAAGGCGGTGAACGCAGCTCGTTCCGGCTCCGACGTGTGGGTCTTGCCCTCGAAGAAAGCGGGATCCCACACGTCGTCGTCCGTGGGAGCGACGTTCCAGTCGCCGACCAGGGCGATCTGCGCGTCGGGATCCTGCTTGAGCCAGCCCTCCGCGTCGTCGCGCAGCTTGGCCAGCCAATCCAGCTTGTAGGCGTAATGCGGGTCTTCCAGCTCACGGCCGTTGGGGACGTACAGGCTCCACACCCGCACACCGCCGCAGGTGGCACCGATCGCACGTGCCTCGCGGACCGGGTCTGCCTCGGGATCCTTGTCGAATCCGGGCTGATCCTCGAATCCGATCTGCACGTCGTCCAAGCCGACGCGGGAAGCGATGGCGACACCGTTCCACTGGCTCAACCCGACGTGGGCGACCTCGTAGCCGATCTCCTTGAAGCGTTCGTACGGAAACTGCTCGTCCTTGCACTTGGTTTCCTGCATTGCCAGGACGTCGACGTCGGATCGACCGAGCCAGTCGATGATCCTGTCGGTACGGGCACGGACGGAGTTGACGTTCCAGGTAGCGATGCGCACGAGGGCAAGCCTAGCGTCAGCCGCCGACAGGATCGGTGGCGTATCGGTAGCGGTGGTGTTCGACGAATCCGAGCTGCTCGTACAGCGCGATCGCCGCGAAGTTGTCCGCCGAAACCTGGAGGTACGCGTGCGTCGCACCGTTCTCACGACCCCAGGAGAGTAGATCTCCGCAGATCAGCGACCCGATTCCGTGACGACGGTGTTCCGGGGCGACGTGAATGCCGGTCAGCCCTACCCAGCGTTTGTGGTCGGGTGCCTCGGTGAGCGCAGCGCGCCCGATGGCAAGCGTCGTGTCGGTGTTTCCGATCGCGCCGAAAGTTGCACTGCCCACGACAGCCGTGAGGACCGCCTCGACGTACGCCGGATCGCCGTGGGCGTCGTACATCGACAGCCAGTTGTGGTCGGGGCGGTCGGCGAACGAGGTGACCGGAGGACCGAGCGGCAGCGTGACATTGCCCAGATCGGCGGCCATCACGATGGTTTCCTTCTCGCTGGTCCACCCGTCCGGAGCGGTGCCGAGTCGATCGGGGAGGAGCAGCAGGTTCGGCAGTCCGCGGTCACCGAACCACTGGCGTATCCGCTCGATGGTGCTCGCGTCGAAGCCGGCAACCGCCCCCGCACCACCGAGCGGCAAAGCCGAATTGGCGCGGCCGGTGACACCGTGACCGGCGCGCAGCAACCAACCGTCGATCCACGCCTGCTCGACCCCCGGCCACGCCGCCGCAGCAGCCGTTTCGAGGTTTCGAATCTCGCCGATGCGAATCGGGCGGGCCGAGAGACTCTTGAGCGCGATCACCTGATCGGCGGAGACCTGGACCAGCCGACCGTCGCCGGCGCGGACGGCGATGGGATCGGCGCCCTCGAGGATGCCGATGACGTCGGTCATGGGATGCGAATAGCCGGGTGGGAGCTTGTATCGCAAAACCACCCGGCTACCGATCGAAATGTTGCCGTTCAGAGCAGAATTCTCAGTCTTCGTAATCGTCGTCGTCGTGACCGAACGGATCGTCGACGGTCCCCGGCGTCCAGGTCAGACCGGGCTTGCCCCAACCGGAACGCTTGATGATCTTCTTGGCAGCGCGCGCGTTGCGGCCGATCAGTACGTCCGTGTAGAGGAAACCGTCGAGATGCCCGGTCTCGTGCTGGAGCATCCGTGCGAAGAATCCGGTGCCCTCGACCTCGATCGGGTTGCCGTCGGCGTCGGTGCCGGTGACCTTCGCCCAATCGGCGCGACCCGTCGGGAACTGCTCGCCGGGAACGGACAGGCAACCCTCGAAGTCTTCGTCCGGGTCGGGCATCGTCTGGGGGATTTCGGACGTCTCGAGTACCGGGTTCACGACGACGCCGCGTCGACGCTCGCTGCTGCGGTCGTCACCGGGGCAGTCGTAGACGAAGACTCGCAGTGGAACACCGACCTGATTGGCCGCCAGACCGACGCCGTTGGCAGCGTCCATCGTCTCGTACATGTCTGCGATCAGTTCGGCGATCTCGGCCGGGGACTGAGTGACCGGCTCTGTCGCCTTGTGCAGTACCGGGTCGCCGACGATTCGGATGGGGAGGATAGCCATGCGGACAAGGATAGTGCGGCGCGCCCGCGTAGTTATCACGGCCCGCACACTCGATCATGGTTCAATGGTTGCTGAAGAACAGCGATGTAATTCGTTGCTCGGTCGGAACGTGGGCCGCGGGGGAAATTGTGAGTTACCTTCGGGCCAGGGGACCGGGAAACTCACGGCCGCGAGAATTCGGTCGGAAAAAGAACACCGGGCATACGAGTCTCGCTGACGCCGAGCACAGCAGTCGAGGAGTGACATGGACGGCGCAACCGCGCGTAGTCGGAACCAGTCCGAAGGCACTGGCGCCGACGATTCGGTAGTAGATACAGCAGGCATGCACGAGGTCGGCGAAGACGGCCTCACCCGCCGGGAGCACGACATCCTCTCTTTCGAGCGTCAGTGGTGGAAGTACGCCGGTGCGAAGGAAGAAGCCATCAAGGAGTTGTTCGACATGTCGGCAACCCGCTACTACCAGGTTCTCAACGCCTTGGTCGATCGCCCCGAATCCTTGGCGGCTGATCCCATGCTGGTCAAGCGCCTGCGTCGTCTGCGTGCCAGCCGTCAGAAGGCCAGGGCCGCGCGTCGCCTCGGCTTCGAGGTCACCTGAATCACGCGTACATATGATCGGGCTGTCCACGCACTGGCGATAAGGTCGACATCGTGAGTACCCCGAAAGAGCAGCCGTCCGGACCTCCGCTTCGCGCAATCGCCATGGTGTTGATCGCGTTGGCGATCGTGTTCATCGGTCTCGGAGCAGCCTCACTGGGTGGATCGAGCGACGGTGGATCGGGCGACGAGAACACCGCAGCAGAGCAGACCGAATCCTCGGCGTCTGCCACGACGAGCGCCCCCGCGCCGGCCACCACCAAGCCGGCAGCGACGACACAACCCGCTTCGGGCGATACCACCACCACGTCGCGACCCTCGGGAACTGCGACGACCACGACTTCCAGCTCCGCGAGCGGCACCGACACGTCGAATGTCAGCGTTCGAGTTCTCAACAACAGCACCGTCTCCGGTCTGGCAGCAGGCACCGCCGAGGAATTGACGGCAGCAGGTTGGAACGTCGAGGAGACGGGTAACTACAGCGAGGGCACCGTCAGTACGACGACGGTGTATTACGGATCGTCCGCGGCGGAGAAGGCAGCGGCGCAGAAGATCGCGGCTGAACTCGGAGTCTCCGCAGAGCCTCGATTCGCCGGCATCGCGAACGCGTCACCTGGCGTGATCGTGATCGTGACCTCCAACTGACCGGTCGTGAAGGTGGAACTGACCCGTCGGTTCCAGCTACTACACGCGCCGTTATGATCAGAAGCACTTTCTCGCCACCTCAAAGGAGCGGTTCGATGGCCCCCAGCAGCACCCGGCGTATGTCCTGGCGCGTCGTTGCCCCTGTAGTCGCGATTGCCGCTTTCGGCTTGACCGCTTGCAGTAACAGCGAAGAGCCCAGCAGCGTCCCCGGCACGACTCCTCCGGTGTGGACCGGTGCAGCCGATCCCAGCGCGCACGAAAGCGCGGGCGGCCACGGTTCCGAGACGGCTCACGCCGGCGCTTCTGCCGAAACGGTCACCGCAACGCTGAACGGCACCGACGGCGCCAAGGTCGGAACGGTCACGTTCGCGCAGGAAGGTAGCGACGTCAAGGTCACCCTCGACGCCAAGGGCCTCACCCCCGGCTTCCACGGATTCCACGTCCACCAGGTCGCCAAGTGCGAGACCAATTCCGTTGCCCCCAGCGGCGGAGAGCCGGGTAACTTCCTCTCGGCAGGCGGACACTTCCAGGCCGAGGGTCACACGGGCCACCCGGCGAGCGGCGACCTCACTTCGGTTCAGGTCCTCGAAGACGGCACCGCCACGCTGGTCACCACGACCGATGCATTCACCGTCGACGAACTGGTCGCAAACGGTGGAACATCCGTCATGATCCACGCCGGAGCGGACAACTTCGGCAACATCCCGACGCGTTACGCGCCGGCACCGGATCAGCAGACCCTCGACACCGGTGACGCAGGCGGACGCGTTGCTTGCGGTGTCATCACCAAGAGCTGACAAACTCACCTGAGTTTTGCATCACTTCCGGCGACTACCACGCAGTAGCCAGCACGGTGTTTTTACCGACACTGTGATTGGATTCTCTGCGTGGTAGTTCCATTTCCAGGTTCGCCGCGCCCGACGCTGGGCGTGGAGTGGGAGATCGCGCTGGTCGATCGCAAGACCAGAGATCTCTCCAACACAGCAGCCGAGGTGTTTTCGGCGGTCGAAGAGCTTGCCGGCTCCGAAACCCCGCACATCACCAAGGAACTACTGCGAAATACCGTCGAACTCGTTACGGGTATTCATTCGACGGTCGGCGAGGCGATGAGTGATCTCGACAGGTCACTGGATCTGCTTCGCCGCGCTGCGAATCCGCTCGGCGTCGACCTCATCAGCGCGGGCACGCACCCGTTCGCGCAATGGTCGACTCAGTTGGTCACACGGACGCCCGACTACGACGAGCTCATCGAACGCACGCAGTGGTGGGGTCGGCAGATGCTGATCTGGGGCGTGCACGTCCACGTTGGTGTCTCGTCCGCAGATCGCGTTTTCCCCATCATCAACGCACTGCTGCAGCGCTATCCGCATTTGCTGGCGCTGTCGGCATCCTCGCCGATGTGGGCCGGTGTCGACACCGGCTATGCGTCCAATCGAGCGTTGATGTTCCAGCAGCTCCCCACCGCAGGTCTTCCGTACCAGTTCGAGAACTGGGCCGAATACGAGTCGTTCATCGACGACCAGATGAAGACCGGTGTGATCACCAAGATCGGTGGCATGCACTGGGACATCCGTCCCGCGCCGAAGTGGGGAACCATCGAGGTCCGGGTGTTCGACGGCGTCTCGACGCGCGCCGAACTGGGTGCCCTCGTTGCTCTGGTCCACTGCCTCATCGTCGATCTGGACCGCAGACTGAGCGCCGGTGAGACTCTGCCGAACATGCAGCCGTGGCACGTCAAGGAAAACAAGTGGCGCGCAGCGAGATACGGACTGGACGCCGAGATCATCCTCGACTCCGACGCAAACGAGTGCCTCGTCACTGACGATCTGGATCGCCTGCTCGACGACTTGGCGCCGATTGCGGTCTCACTCGGCTGCGCGGACGAGTTGGCGTCGGTGGCGGACATTCCCCGTCGCGGCGCGTCCTACCAGCGGCAACGTCGTGTCGCGGAAGCGACGGGCGGCGATCTGGTTGCGGTCGTCGACGCCTTGGTCGCAGAGTTGGGCACCTAGCAGGTTCACAGTGCGAAGGACTGTTTCGCGGACTGGAAATCCGGGCATACCAACCGTTTGTCCAGTGGGTGTCCATATTCAGTTCACACGCCGTTTACTATTGTCCGGTGTTGATAGACAGTTGGTCCCAACGAGGGGGCGCACCCGGACAGTCGGACCGTTCGTGGTCGAGTTCTCACCGACTCCTTCTGATCGGCACAGCAGCATTGACCGTGCTGGTCCTGGGCGTGCAGGCGTTCGCGTCGTACAAGGGCTATCTCGGTCCGGTGGAAAGCCTGTTCGGTGACTACTTCCTCGTTCCCCGCTCCGCGACCATGCCTTGGGTGGGCCTCGCTCTCGCGCTCGTCGGACTGAACAACAAAGAACGCATCTACGCGGTATCCGCGGCCGTCGTGATCGACGTGGTCGTCGGCGCGATCCGCTGGTTCTCGGGTGGACCGCTGACGATGGGCACCGGCGGCACCTGGGTGCTGACGGCCATCGCGGTGTACGCGGTGTGGAAGTTGTCCGGTGAGCGTCGACTCAGCGTTCTGCACGGCGTCGCGCTGGGCGCGTTGCTCATCATCGCGGCCAAGGTTGCCGAGACGTGGCTGGAGATCACCATTCTCGTCGGCACCGACGTGTGGGACGAGTACGTGTTCCTCGCCGACCAGGCTCTCGGGAATCCGTCGTGGGTGATGGGCCAGATCGTCGACGCCATGGGCCCCGTCGGTGCAGCAGCCCTCGACTGGATCTACGTCGAACTGCCGGTCGCGGTGATCGTGGTTGCTCTCTATCAAGTACGTAAGGGATGGCCGTCGCATCACCTGCTGCGCACGTTCCTGCTCATCGGGCTGATCGGCCCGATCTTCTACGTCCTGTTCCCGGTGGTCGGCCCGGTGTTCGCCTTCGGTCCGCGTGGGTTCGGATTCCAGATCGGTGACTACTGGCCGAACATCGTGCCCAACTTCGACTTCGCATCACCGTCGTCGCTGCCGTTCGACGACGCCGCACCGCGAAACTGCATGCCGAGCCTGCACACCGCGTGGGCGGTCGCATTGTTTATCCACTCGCGCAGCGGGCCGTGGTGGATTCGCAGCCTGGGATCGTTCTGGCTCGTTGCGACCCTGACCGCGACGCTCGGTTTCGGATTCCACTACGGCGTCGACCTCATTGCCGGTGCCGTCCTGTGCTTGACCCTCGATGCGGCGCTACGGGATCCGGAGCGCGGCTGGGGTTGGTTCCGAGTGCGTCTGTTGATCGGTGGCTCGGCACTCCTGGCGGGATTGTTGCTCTCGTACCGGTTCGCTGCGGTGCAGATGGCCGAGTACCCGGCGATCTTCGGGCCGCTGCTGATGGCTGTCCTGGTTCTGATGTCGGTGGCGTACTTCGCCACCTTCTTCGCCCGCCCCGGCACTGCTCTTGCGGTGTGGGGCGAGCGCGACGGCGAGTGGGATGCCGTTACAGGAGAGAGTCCGGGTCTTCCAGCTCGTTGATCTTCATGAGGTCGTCCTCTTCGCGCTGTTCGCGGTAGGCGACTCGGCCGACGCTGTGCGCGATCACGGGCGCCGTCAGCAGCGTGAAGATGCCCACCAGGACCAACATCCAGATGTCGACGCTCCCACGAAGCAGGAACACGGCGCCCATCAGGACCAGGATCAGTCCGACCACCTGAGGTTTCGTGGCCGCGTGCATACGACGCAGAGTGTCGGGGAAGCGAACGATTCCCACCGCGGCGGTCAGCGCGAGCAGCGCGCCGAGGAAGATGGAGATGGCCCCGATCGTGTCGAGGATGTTGCCGATCACTGGTCACTCACCCGGAAGCGCGCGACGGACACCGAACCGATGAAGCCGACCAGCGCCAGCGCGACGATCGCGGGAACGATGGTCGTGTCTTTGCTGTACGCGGCCCAGACCGCGAGTCCACACATCGAGACCGCGATGATCGTGTCCAGGGCTACGAGGCGGTCGAGTGAGCTCGGACCGTCGAGCAATCGGAACGTGGTCAGTACGGCGGCGATCAGCAGAATCACTCCGGAAATGATCAAGATCGTGGTGATGAACCCGTTCATGGTTGGTCCTCCTGCCGGGGTGCATCGAATTCGTAGTCGCGCTGGTGCCATGGGCTGGGTTGCCAGTCCGAATCACGTTCGAACGACGCGATGAACAACCGCTCGAGGTCCTCCACCGAGCGGTAGAACGCGCTGACGGCTTTCTGCGAGCCGACGTCGAGCACGTGGACGTAGACGATGCGTCGGTTCTGGTCGATCTCGAGAACCATCGTGCCGGGGATCAGGTTGAGAACGTCGATGCACAGCGTGAGAACCAGGTCGGACTTGATCCCGAGTTGGTACCGCAGAACTCCGGTGACCGGGGGCGGCGACGGGCGGATCGCCAGCCACGCGACCTGGATACTCGACTGGATCGCGTAGTACACGATCATCCACAACAGACGCAGAATCGACAGCAGATGTACCCGACCCTCGACCGGTACGCGGGGGAGGGGAAGCAGGACCATGATGATCAGGCCGACGGCGAGTCCGCCGAAGATGTTGCCGAAACTGATGTTGCCCCACAACAGGATCCATACGACCATCAGCCACAGCAGGATCCCGACGCGGAGTACCTGTTCGCGTTTCATCGCGGAGCCTCCTCGGTATTCGGGACGTCGGTGTTCGGGGCCTCGGTATTCGGAACGGCTGCGGGGTCGTCTGCAGCGACGGGAGCTTCGTCGACCGGCACGGGCCGGTGGTTGCCGAGAACCGCGTCGATGTAGATGGACCGGTCCTGCAGATCCTTCGCCGCTCTGTCGCTGATGTCGATGATCCGGCCCGCGAACACCGTCAGTGCCAGACCGACGATGACAAGTCCGACCGTCGGAATCAGCATGAAGAGCGGAATCTTGCCGACATCCTCGCGGTCGACGAACGCGATGTCCTCTTCGGACTCGTCGATCAACGCTGACGGGCTGACGTCGGCGAGGTCACCTTCGGGCGCGTCGGCCCGGGCTCGCCAGAAAGCCTTGGTCCACACGCGGGCGACGGCGTAGAGCGTCAGCAAGCTGGTGATCGTGCCGCCGGCAACGAGGATCCAAGCCAACGCGCTGGCGTCGGCCGCACCGGCCTGAAGGAGCGCGACCTTGCCGATGAAGCCCGAGAACGGCGGGATACCGCCGAGATTCAGCGCCGGGATCAGGAAGACGATCGCGAGGATCGGGCTGGCCGCCGCCAGACCGCCGAGACGGCGCAGCGACGACGACCCGGCTTGTCGTTCGATCAGACCCACGACGAGGAAGAGCGTCGTCTGCACGATGATGTGGTGGGCGACGTAGTAGATCGCGCCGGACAGCCCGGACGTCGTGGACAGTGCGATACCGAAGATCATGTAACCGATATGGCTGACCAGTGTGAACGAGAGCAGACGTTTGATGTCGCTCTGCGCGATGGCACCCATGATGCCGACCACCATCGTGAGCAGGCCGCACACCATCAGTACGTTGTCGAGTTCCCCTTGCGGGAACAGCAGTGAATGCGCGCGGATGATCGCGTACACACCGACCTTGGTGAGCAACCCGGCGAAGACGGCGGTGATCGGTGCGGGCGCGGTCGGATACGAGTCCGGTAGCCACGCAGACAGCGGGAAGACCGCGGCCTTGATGCCGAACGCCACGAGAAGGACAGCGAAGATGGCGGTTCGTGTGCCCGGCGGAATGTTGTCGAAGCGCAGGGCCATGTCGGCCATGTTGAGGGTGCCGGTCGCCGCGTAGGCGAAGGCGATGCCCGCCAGGAAGATCAGCGAGGACACCATCGAGACCATCACGTACGAGACACCGGCCCGGACGCGGTCGGCGCTGGCACCGAGCGTCAGGAGCACGAAACTCGCAGCGAGCAGAACCTCGAATCCGACGTAGAGGTTGAAGAGGTCACCGGCGAGGAACGCGTTGGAGATACCGGCGGTCAATGCGAGATAGGTCGGCAGGAAGATCGAGACCGGCTGGGCCTCGCTGCCGTCGCGAATACCCTGACCGATCGCGTAGATCATGACGGCGAGCAACACCACCGACGAGACCACGAGCATCATCGCCGAGAGACGGTCGACCACGAGTGTGATGCCGATGGGGGAGTCCCAGCCGCCGACCTGAACGGCCGTCGTACCGTCGCGGTCGGCGAGGTAGAGCAGCAAGCCCGACACCGCGACGACGCCGACGAGCGCGATCAGTGTGATCACGCGCTGGAAACGAGGACGTCGGCCGACGACCAGCGTCGCAGCAGCGGCCAGCATCGGGATCAAGACGGGCAGGGGCGCAAGGGCTCCCATCAGGTTGTCCGAGATGGTCATGCGCCTCCACCTCCCTCGATCTTGGTCTGGCGAGCGTCTTTGCGCCGCTTCTCGGATTCCTTCTTACGAGCAAGGTCGGTGGCCCAGTCGGGTACCGGTTCGTCCTCGAAGTCGCCGTCGTGGAGGTCGTCGTAGCATTCGATGTCCTCGAGGTTGACCAGTTGTTCGAGGGGAATAGGGTTGCCGTCCTTGTCGAATGCGTCGCCGCCGATGCTCGGGGCACCGGTGACCGGGTCGTCGGAGCGGTCGTGGTCGGGAGCGTCGGCAGGCAGGCGACGCTTGAGAACCTTGGTGTCCTCGGGATCGTCCTCGACGGCGTCGGCGGTGTTGATCTTGTAAGACCGGTACGCCAGTGCCAGAACGAAGCCGGCGATACCCATCGTGATCACGATCGCCGTCAGGATCATGCCCTGGGCGAGCGGATCCGCTATTTCCTCGTGGACCGAATCTCGGCCGACGATGGGCGGATTCCCGTCCGATCCACCGACGGTCAGGATCAAGAGGTTGATGGCGTTGCCGAATAGAAGTAGACCGAGCAGCATCCGAGTGATGCTTCGTTCGATCAGCAGGTAGACACCGGCCGACGTGAGGACGCCGATCAGGATCAGCATTCCGATGTTTGCGCTCATGGTGCTTTCACCTCGATTTCTGCGTCGAGGCGGGCGCCGAGACTTCGGAGTACGTCCAGGACCAGGCCGACCACGATGAGGTAGACGCCCAGGTCGAAGAACAGTGCGGTGACCAGTTTGACGTGGCCGATGAGCGGGAGTGTGAACTCGAATACGGCGGACGAGAGCGCCGGGGCGCCGAGGAACAGCGACACCAGGGCGGTGCCCGCGGCCAGCGCCAAACCGAGGCCGAGAATCTTGCCCGCGTCGATGGGTACGGCTTCACCGAGTTCGTAGCGTCCGCCGGCGAGGTACCGAAGTACCAGCGCCAGGCCCGCCGTCAGGCCTCCGGCGAAACCGCCACCGGGGGCATTGTGACCGGAGAAGAAGAAGTAGATCGACAACACCATGATGGTCGGGAAGATCAACCTCGTGGTGACCTCGAGAACCAGCGAACGGTGTCGAGGATCGATGAGGTCTCCGCCGCGCAACCACGTCGTGTCCGAGTTGGCAGCTGCCTTGTCGACGATGACGGAGGGGGCGTCCGCGACGCGCGGCGCGATACCGAACCGGCGGTTGCGGAAGACGAGGCTGGCGACGCCAGTTGCCGCGACCAGCAGCACCGAGATCTCACCGAGGGTGTCCCATGCGCGGATGTCGACGAGTAGGACATTGACGACGTTCTTGCCGTTGCCCAGGTCGTAGGCAGCGTCGGGAAGCAGCTCGTAGATCGGACGAGTGTTTCGGGCATTGGTCGCGAAGGCCGCGATGGTGGTGACGGTGATACCGACGGCGACAGCGAGTGCGGCACGCGGCCACTTGAAGCCGATCGCCTTGCTCTCGTCGACTTCGGCGGGGAACTTCCGGAGCACGAGCACGAAGATCACCAGTGTCAGTGTCTCGACGAGGAACTGGGTCAGCGCGAGGTCGGGTGCGCCGTGCAGCGCGAACAACACGCCGCAGCCGTAGCCGGTGAGTCCGACGAGGATGACGCTGGCGAGTCGGTTGCGCATCAGCGTCGCGGCGATGGCGGCCGAGATCATCATCAGCGCGATAGTGAACTGGATGGGTGAATCCCACATCCGAAGGTCGACTCCGCCGCCATCGGTGTCGATGATCAGCAGGAACAGCGGCACAACGACCAGCGTCGCGAGAATCGTCGACTGTGTGCGGGGGAGCGAACCACGCTGAGTGGCACCGGTCAGGCGCATCGAGATGGTGTCCATGCCGCGCAGGGTCGCGTCGTAGATACGGTCGGCGTTGCCGAGCGGCGGGTGCTCGAAGTGCAGTCGGCTGATCTGACGCTGCGCGATGTAGAGCGCGATGCCGCCGGCGATGACGATGCAGGTGAGCAGCAGCGGAGTGTTGAATCCGTGCCACAGCGCGAGGTGGTAGTCGGCGTGAGGTCCGGGGGCCAGTGTGGTGGAGTACGGGGTCAGCAGCTTCTCGAGCTGGGGCGAGAGAATGCCGGCGGCCAGACCGAGAACAGCGAGCAGGCCGGGCGCGAACAGGAACAGCCAACCCGGCTTGTGCATCTTGCTCACGGCTGGGCTGGGCTTGCTCAGGGTCTTACGTCCGAAGGCGCCCCAGATGAAGCGGACGCTGTAGCCGACGGTGAGGATCGAGCCCAACACGATCACCGTGACGACGGCGATGGACGACCAGTGGCCGAGCGCGTTCGTTTCGAGCACCGATTCGAGTGCGGCTTCCTTGCCGACGAATCCGAGTAGCGGTGGCAGACCGGCCATGCTGGCGGCAGCGAGGCTCGCGATGATCGCGAGAGCGGGTGCCGCTTTACCCAGGTGAGCAAGTTTGCGCAGGTCACGGGTACCGGTCGTGTGATCGATGATGCCAACGACCATGAAGAGTGCGGCCTTGAACATCGCGTGCGCCACGACCATCGTCATGCCGGCCAGGGCGGCGTCACGCGTGCCGATGCCGACCAGGACCATCATGAAGCCGAGTTGGCTGACGGTTCCGAAGGCGAGGACGAGTTTGAGGTCGTACGCGCGCATGGCTCGCCAACCGGCGAGGATCATCGACAGCAGACCCAAACTGATGATGGTGATGCGCCACGGCGGCGAATCGGCGTACCCGGGAGCCAGGCGCGCGACGAGGTAGATACCGGCCTTGACCATTGCAGCAGCGTGAAGATAACCGCTGACAGGGGTTGGCGCGGCCATTGCACCGGGAAGCCAGAAGTGCAGGGGCACGATTGCCGATTTGGAGAGCGCACCGATCAGGATCAGGACGATCGCGACGGACGGGAGCCACCCCGTCGGCGGGTTCGCGACCAGTTCGGACAGGTTGTAGCTGCCGCCGACCTGGCCGAGGATGATCATGCCGACCAACATCGCCAGACCACCCGCGGTGGTGACCAGCAGTGCCTGGGTCGCGGCGCGGCGGCTGGTGGCGCGTTCGGCGTAGTGACCCACGAGCAGGAACGACAAGACCGTTGTCAGTTCCCAGAACACGTAGAGAAGCAGCATGTTGTCGCTGGTCACTAGCCCGAACATGGCACCCGCGAAGGCGACCATCTCGGCGGCGAAGATACCGAGTCGAGGTTCGTCGTCGGTGAAATAGCGGGCGCAGTAGACCAGGATGAGCGTGCCGACACCCAGGACGAGCACGGCCATGATGGCCGAAAGCGCGTCGAACCTGAAGTCGATGTCCATCGACAGCCCTGGAACCCAGGTGATGTGCAGCGTCTCGACGGTGCCCCATTTGTCGATGACCCAGCCGAGGCCGGCGAGGGGGACTATCGCGAGGGGGAAGAAGCCGTTTCGCCCTAACCTGCGCACCACAAGCGGAGCCAAGAGGGCGGCAACGGCATGGGCAAGCAAGATAGCGAGCAAAAGGCACTCCGTCGTGTTGTCAGCGGGCGGCGGGGTGTCCGAACAAAATCGAACCTATCGGATTAACGAGACAATTCACCTTGTCGGAGAGGTTGTCTTTGCGTACATATTACCGGGCGTGGCAGTTTCGATGTGCAGCGAGTCGATTCGGACATCATCGGCACTCGCTGATACACGTAGGTTGGACGACGTGAATTCGTCGACACCCACCACGATCATCCGTACCGCTGCCCTTGCACACATTCGTGACCGCAAGCTGATCCAGACCCGCTCCGTGGGCAAGACGGCGTTCTACATGGCCGGCGGAAAGATCGACCCGGGGGAGACGCCCGAGCAGGCACTGCACCGCGAAATTCGGGAGGAACTCGACGTCGATCTGGTCGACGGGACGGTCACGTTCCTCGACGTCTTCGAGGCTCACGCTTTCGGACATTCCGCGGACACGGGCCTGCACATGAGTTGTTATCTGGCGGAGATGGCCGGAGACCCGCACCCGACCAGCGAGATCGCCGAGTTCCGCTACTTCACGCTCGCCGAGTATGCAGCGATGGACGAGGTGGCGCCCGGATCACTCAAAGTGTTCCATCGCCTGGCGTCGATGGATCTGATCGACTGATCGGCGGAGGAACGGATCGATTGATCCGCCCCAATCGGAGACTCACGTAGGCGCAGACGGCCACGATGATCAGCGCCACGGCGTCGAGTATCAGAATGTCGGTCGAGATTTCGAACGGGCCGACCGTCGTGATGCCGTTGAAGGGCTTGTTCTCGTCGAGCGGCGTGTACGCCGTCCATCCGTAGTCGAACTGCGGATAGACGAGCAGGGCCAGCGCCGTCGGGCCGAAGATGACACCGAGTCCGACGAGGGCTCGTGACGCTCCGGTCCGCGGTGGCTCTCGGTACATCGCGCTGGCGATCGCGTACGTGACGACCGCAGCGGTGAAGGCGACAAGAAGATCGCTGATCGTGAGAACGTCACCGATCTTCGGCGACGGCGACGTGGCGTAGCTGACGATCCCGGCGACCGTGACCGTCAGGAGCAATCCGTAGCCGACGACTCGCGAGGGAGCGATCGCGCCGATCGCTGCCGCGGCGACGATGACGAGTCCGATCACGACGGCGGTGGAGGCGGGGGTTTTCGACCATTCCATGGCTTCGGTTGCGGGACGGTTCGCCGAGACCGCCGCCAGAGTTGCGACGGCAGCGGTACACATCAGCAGGATTCGACTGCCGTCGCCCAGCACCCGCGCGCAGATCACCGTGATCACCAGCGCGACGAGTAGTAGAGGCACCGCCGCCGTGACGGTGGTGATCTCGAACCACCAATTCGCAGCGACCCCGAAGAGAGTGAGCACCGCCGCGATAGTCACCGGTCGAACGGCCATCCGTTCCTTGGGGTGGTCCTTGTCGAAGTCGTGGAACCAGAACGCGGCGACGCAGGCGGCGGCCAAAGCGAGCGCGAACAGTGTTGCCCCCAACACTGGTGGTTGAAACTGGTTGGTGTTGTCGGCGATGTAGTCCGCGTACCGCCGAGGAATAGCGTCTTCGTCGAGGAGTGAATCCGAGACATGCACGGCAACAATCGTTCCCGCGACGGAAGCGGCTCGGACCCGGGGAGCGGCAGCAACCGTGACCGCGCCGACAGCGACTCCCGCACCGACGGGTGAGAGTGCCTCGAAGTTGTGATCGTAGAGCCCGGGCAGTTCGAGTAGGAGTCCACCGAAGACCGTCATGGCCGCGGTCCGCAACCGGCAGCGGGCCATCATCGCGGCTGTCCCGACCGCGACGACAGCCAAGACGCCGGCGCCGATGGTCGAGATGGACCAGAACCTGTCGCCCGTCGAAATCGACGTCGACTGGCTGTTCACGAACGGTGCCAAGGCGACGACGGTGACGACGAATGCCGTCACACCACTCAGCGCGACGAGCAGCGTCCTGCGGGCGATGGGCACTGCTCCAAAATAGTCAATCCGGTACCAGTTGCACCGCAATAGCAGGTCTCAGTCCGGTGACGGTGTGTCAGTCGACTGGCCCCGGTTCGATCCGAGATTCCGTGGTGTCGACGGGTGGATGGGACCGTCGGAGGATCGCTGCACCGCAGAAGCCGATGATCAAGGCGAAGAGGATTGCAGCGCCGACGGTCTGAGGGGTGACGTAGTCGATGGTGATGCCTATTCCGCGTCCGAATAGTCCTCCGTTGGCGCTGACGTGCGCCGGGATGGGAAGTTCCATCAATCGCTGAATGTCTGCCGCTGTCAACTCTGGCGGCGCGGTGAGCTGATCGGTGAGAATGGCGATCGACGAGAAGGTCATTGCGGCAAAGGGAATGGCGAGTCCGAGTGTGGCGTCGACCAGGCTGCCGGGAGCCAGGGCACCGAACAGCAATCCGGCGGCGAGACCCAGCGAGGCGATCTTCAGTGCGATTGACCAGACACCGTGCGCGGAGTCGAAGGGCAGTAGTTCTGACAGCGGTACCGCAACGAGAACGGCGATGGGAACGAGGTTTGGCACCTGCTTGTGCAGTCGCAATCCGACGGCGACCGGCAGGGCTGCGAAAAGCACCAGTACCCAGGGGGACTTCAGGTCTCCCCAGTGGCCGGAACCCTTCGCGATGTCGACGAACAGCGGAGCCGACGCAGCGGCCAGAGCGGTTGCGGCCCAGAGGAACTTGCCACCAGCACCGGAGGTGTCGCCGAGACGGTAGGCGGCGATCCATGTCAACGCGAGCGCAGCGCCCGCTGCCAAGACCATGACGATCCAGGCAGTTGCCTCGGACGCGTACTGCTGGCGATCGATCACGGCGCCGAGCACTCGATGCCCGATCGCCAGCGCGGCGATCACCACGAGCGCTATGCGGATTTCGCCCGCGTCGGGCTTGCGGATCCGGAAGCCGGATTGCGCGGTCACTGCACAGGCGATTGCTGCTGCGGCCGTGGCGCCGATCAGCCACCACGACGGCTCACCTACCGAAGACGTACTCATCCGGCCCGTCCCGCCGGCGAACGTGCGAACCGTGAGGAAGGCGGCAAGCACGCCGAGGAGGGTGGCGTTCTTCGTGGCGGTGCGATCCCAACTGACGGCAACCACACAACCCAGAATCGCACCGGCTGCAACACTTTTGACGATGATCACGGCGATCAGCAGGTCCAGTGACGCAACCTCGGGCACGACTGCCCGAATGATCGCGATGACGGCGACCCCGACGGTGATCGCGATCCAGGCTGCCCGACGGGAGCCGCGACGCTGTGAGAGTGCGCAGGCAAGCACGGCAACCACGGCGCCGAGCCCGACAGCGGTGGGTCCACTGCTGATCCAGCGATCTACTTCCGACGGAGAGGCCACGATGGCCCAGTCACGGAGAACCGGATTGGTCAGGGCCAGCGCAGCGAGTATCCCGGACAGGAGCGCAGCGACGGTGGTGAGGATCGCTCGAAGATCGAGTGGCATCGGGCCAACCTATCGCGGCGCCGCGACATCGGTCGTGGGCGGCGTGAGTGCCGGAAACCAGATGTCGGTGAGAACGTCTGCTGCGACGTCCGCACCCGCGGTGATCGCGCCCTGTTCCGCCCAGCGAATGAAGAAGCGCTCGACCTGTGTCAGCAGGAGTTCGACCCGGAGTTTCGCCTCGTCGTGTCGATTCTGCGGCCAACGGGCGAGGTACGACGGCATCGCGTTGGGCAGTGCAGAGATGCCTTCGCGGGCCAGTGTGCGGAACTCGGGTTCGAGGACCATGGCCTCGTCCCACGCCCGCATCATGTGGTGGTGATCGCGGCACCAGTCGAGAGCGCGGTTGATCCAGCCGGCGAATTCTTCGCGCGAACCGGAATCGAGTACGTGGTCGAGATCCTGGAATATGGCGAGGGTGCTGGATACGACGGTGTTCGAGCCGAGCGCCTTGAGGATGTCGATCTTTCCGGGAAAGTGCAGGTAGAAGGTGGCTCGGCTGCAACCGACCCGGCCGGCGATGTCCTCGACGGTGACAGCCGCGTATCCGCGTTCGGTGAAGAGCGCGCCGGCGGCATCCACGAGGTCTGCGCGGGTTCGCTGCTTCTGCTTCTCTCGCAGCGTCAGTCTGCCGGAGGTATCTGTCATTACCAGGATCCTAGTGCCGCGGGGGCTCTCACGGGTCAGTTGCACGAGACTCTCCGTCTTTCACTTGACAGTCCGTTAGTGAAAGCTACTCTGTGGTGTAGCGCACATTCGACCGATCAGAGGACGCCATGACCATCTCGGACACAACACGCACGCCTGACCTGCCGGCCGGATTCGACGTCACCGATCCTGCTGTCCTCGGGGAGCGGATCCCTTTCGAGGAATTCGCCGAACTGCGTCGCAACGCACCCGTGTGGTGGTGTGAGCAGCCGCCGACGGTCGGTGGATTCCAGGACGAGGGCTACTGGGTGGTCTCGCGTCACGCTGACGTCAAAGAGGTCAGCCAGCGCAGCGATGTGTTCTCGAGCTGGGAGAACACCGCGATCGCGCGTTTCGCCGACGACATGCCACGTGAGGCCGTCGAGATGCTCCGTCATCTTCTGCTCAACAAGGATGCACCGGAGCACACCAAGCTCCGCAAGCTGATTTCGAAGCTGTTCACGCCTCGCGCGATCAACGGCATGCGCGACGAATTGGATCGTCGTGCACGGAGCATCGTCGACACCGCTGTGAGCGAAGGCCCGGGCGACTTCGTGAAGCAGGTTGCCAGCGAGCTGCCGCTCCAGGCGATCGCGGATCTGATCGGTGTACCGCAGGACGATCGAGACAAGCTGTTCAAGTGGTCCAACGAGATGATGGGCTACGACGACCCGGAATACCAGGGTGATCCGGCAGTCGCGTCCACCGAGGTCCTCGGATACGCGTACCAAATGGCAGACGCACGTCGTACCTGCCCGGCAGACGACATCGTCACCACTCTGGTCCAGGCCGACATCGACGGCGACTCCTTGAGCCCGGAGGAGTTCGGGTTCTTCGTGCTCATCCTGGCGGTCGCAGGAAACGAGACCACCCGCAACGCCATCACGCACGGAATGATCGCGTTCCTGGACAACCCCGAGCAGTGGGAGCTGTACAAGAAGGAACGTCCCAAGACGACGGCCGACGAGATCGTCCGTTGGGCGACACCCGTCACCGCCTTCCAGCGCACCGCGCTCGAGGACACGGAATTGGCAGGAGTGTCGATCAAGAAGGGGCAGCGCGTGGTGATGCTGTACAGCTCCGCGAACTTCGACGAGGACGTCTTCGAGAACCCGATGACGTTCGACATCACTCGTAACCCCAATCCGCACTTGGGCTTCGGCGGAACGGGCGCGCACTTCTGCATCGGTGCCAACCTCGCTCGTATGGAGATCGACTTGATGTTCAACGCGATCGCCGACAACGTCCCGGACATCACCAAGATCGGTGATCCGCGCCGTCTGCGCTCGGGTTGGATCAACGGCATCAAGGAGTTCCAGGTCGATTACAAGAGCACAGGCTGCCCGGTCGCTCACTAGAGTCGGTAGGTGAGAGGTACACCCCACGATCTCGAGGAGCCACCGCATGACTTCGATCAACGACAAGGCAACAGCTCTACTGGCGTTGCACCAGCCAGGCAACCCGGTCATTCTCCCGACGGTATGGGACGCGTGGTCGGCGAATCTTGCGGTGGCTGCAGGTTTTGCAGCCCTGACGGTAGGCAGCCACCCGGTTTCCGATTCCATCGGCAAGCCGGACAACGAGGGCATCACCTTCGACGAACTTCTGCACCGGATCAAGCAGATCACCGGTGCGGTCGACGCCCCGATCTCGGTGGACATCGAGGGTGGTTACGGGCTCGAGCCGGCAGTTCTCATCGACGGGTTGATCGATGCCGGCGCTGTCGGACTCAACATCGAGGACACCGTTCACAGTGAAGGCGGACGCTTGCGCGAGGCGCAGGAGCACGCCGACTTCGTGGGTGGGCTTCGTCAGGCCGCCGACGCAGCCGGAGTTCACGTTGTCGTCAACGCGCGCACCGACCTGTTCGTGAAGCAGGTCGGTGACGAGTCCGATCGCGTCGATCGCGCCATCGCACGCCTCAAGCTGGCGGCCGACGCCGGCGCCGACGTTCTTTACCCCGTCGGGCGGCATGACGACGCGACCCAGCGCCGCCTGACGTCCGAACTTCCACTTCCGATCAATGCGATCGGAATCCCGGATCAGGACGACCCGGCAAGTTTCGGTCCGCTCGGAGTGGCACGTGTGAGCTTCGGTCCGTTCTTCCAGATGGCATTGGCCAACCGTGCGAACGAGATCTTGGGACGCTGGAAGTAAGAATGCAGACACTGATGTCGCCCGGCCCGCTTCTCGACGATGGCGGACATTTGGTCGAGACGGGTTGGGCCCCATCGGAGATTCGCAAGTATCGACGCTCTGCGATCGCCGCTCCGAAGTTCCGGATCAAGGAGTGGGACTACTACTGCGTTCTTACTGCGGATTACGGCATCGCGTTGACCGTCGCCGACAACGGGTACATGGGCTTGCTCGGAGTCTCCTGGCTCGATTTCCGAACACCACACGAGATTACCGAAAACGTGATGCTGCCGTTCCCGATGGGAAGGCTCGGTCTGCCCGAAAGCGCGGACGACGGTGATGTGGTGGTGTCGAAAGGTAAAGCTCGCTTCGAGTTTCGCCATGTGGACGGTGGGCGCCACCTGATCGTCGACTACCCGGCTTTCGACGGTGGACGAGGTCTTCATGCCGATTTGTTCCTGGCGAGTCCTGCCGATGACCGGATGGTGATCGCCACACCGTTTCCGAAGGCGTCCCGATCGTTTTACTACAACCAGAAGATCAACTGCCTGCCCGCTGCCGGGACCGTGCGAATCGGGAGCGACGACTTCACATTTCGCTCGGAGGACTCGTTCGGCGTTCTCGATTGGGGCAGGGGAGTCTGGACTTACGACAACACCTGGTACTGGGGTTCTGCATCCGGAGTGGTGAACGGCGAGCGGTTCGGATTCAACATCGGTTACGGCTTCGGCGATACTACGGCGGCCAGCGAGAACATCGTGTTTGTCGGAGGGCGGGCACACAAACTGGACAGGATCGACTTCGGCATCCCGCAGGGAACGTACGACGGCGCTCCGTGGAACTTCTCGAGCAACGATGGTCGCTTCGAGATGACTTTCGAGCCGATCATCGACCGTGCCGCGACTTTCGACGTCGGGGTGCTGCGTTCGATTCAGCATCAGGTGTTCGGAAAGTTCTCCGGCACAGTGATCCTCGACGACGGTACCTCCGTGGTGGTTCGAGATCTCCTCGGATTTGCCGAGGAGGTTCGGAACCGCTGGTAGGCCGTACGTCTCCGCGAAGATGACGGAACGCAGCACGAGCACCGGGGCATGATCGTGCCCCGGTGCTCGCGTCTCGAGTTGTTTCACTTCAGGCTGCTGTCGGTGGGCCGTTCCCGCCGATCGGCTGCTGATACGGATCAACAGACATCGGCGGGTAGAACACCGTTTTGCGATCCGGCCCGATCTCCACCCGCCATTCGGTGTGGTGCAGTGTCCGGTGGTGATGACCGCACAACAAGATCAGATTGTCGAGATCTGTTGGGCCACCATCGTTCCAGTGAACAATATGATGAGCATCGCACCACCCCGACGGCGTTCCGCACCCCGGAAACGCACACCCACCATCACGAACCGCCAACGCCCGCCTCTGCGGCACCGTCGCTGTTCTCGCTTCCTTACCGCAGTCGAGCGGAACACCATTCTCATCCAACAAAATCCGCGTCACGGTGCAGTCGCACGCCAACATCCGCGCGGTATCGATACTGATCGGACCCACCCAATCCGCCCACGCAAACCCGAGTTCCTCCGTCGACGGCAGGAGGTCTTTCAAAGCCTGCAGATCCGTCATGTCTTTCGCGGACGCGGTGACCGTGACGTGCGGTTTCACCCCGCCTTCGATCGGACCCAACCCCGCCCGCTCGTACCGCCGCAGTAGTTCGCAGAACCCGTCCGCACGCCGCAGCGCCGGAGTACGGGTGTCCTTCACGCCGTCCTTCTCCGGTATCGGCGCAGACAGGCTCGACAACAACGTGATCAGACGCGCCCCGTTCACCGCATCCAAATCACCCTTCACGGTCACCCGCCCGTACAAGCCTTTCGAGGCGTAGAACTCGTTACGCTCCGAATCCTCACCCACCGGAACGCCGTCCTCGCGTTTGCCGTACTGCTTCTCGATCCGCCGGATCGCCGCCCGCACCGCATCGCAATCCACGATGTTCTTCGACGCCAACCCCAACAAGATCCCGCGGGCCTTGTCGACATCCGCCGGCGTCATGTTCTTCGGTGGATGCTGACAAAACGACGCCACCTGACGGGCTTTCAACGCATCAACGTCACCGCGGTGAAACGCATCGCCCACCACGGGTTCGAGCATCAGCAACCGCGCCAACCCGACCAGCAGGCTGCATTCGCCGATCTCCAGATTCGTCGACCCGTGCAACCACTGTGCGATCGCCCGAAAACCCTTCCCGCCGAGAACGTCCCGGGAAAACATTTCGACGATCAGCAACACCATCCGCGACTGCAACTCGTGCCGGGCGCGCACCAGATCCAGAACCTCACTCTTGAGGCCCTCACCATCCAGCTGCCACGCTTCCCGACTGTCCATGCTCAAAGTCTAATCGAACAAAGTTTCGAACACAAGACTTGAATCTCGAAAACTGTTCCTATGCAATAATTTTCGACAATTCTGATTTCTGGGACTTTTCGGATCTTCATTCGATTTGCGGCAGGCAATCTCGACTGCCTCATTGCATGGACTCTGCTGACGCCGAGCACTCGGCATACATTCCGGCTTCATGTTGACGTGGACGAGGGCACTTGGACGCGTGGCCGCGCATGGGCTCTGTCGATTGCATTGGTTGCCTTGCCGTGCTACCGCGACACGAACGAGCAGATCACGGCCTGGGCGAAACATGCGATTGCTCAGGTCGTTGACGACATCCGCACTGAACCCTGAGACCACCTGCGCCGTCTCCGGTTTCGCAACGATCCTTGGAACTCGAGCAGGGAGGGCAACAGTCTTGTCCGCGGCGACCGATCAGCCGATCTCGCTCAGGTCTCCGTACACCGTCCGACCCTCCAGGATGGTGGCGAGCACCGTGATGTCGGCCAGCTCGGCCGGCTCGACGTCGAGGGGATTTGCCGACAGCACAACCAAATCCGCGTAGGCGCCGGGAAAGATGGACCCGATGTGATCTTCGCTGAACAGCTGCCAAGCGGCGTTGACCGTATGGGCGCGCACGGCGGCGTCCACGGGGATCCGTTCCTGGGGTGCGACGACGCGACCGCTGGGCGAAAGCCTGGTGACGGCGTCCTGCATGTTTCGTAGCGGATTGGCGGGGGTGACGGGACCGTCGTTGTGGAAGGTGAACCGTTGCCCGGCCGCGAGTGCAGATCCTGCTGCGGCCCAGACGGATCCGTATTCGGGGCCGAACAGGTCATCCACCAGAACGTCACCCCAGTAGTGCAGGTGGTCGATGAAGATGCTGACCGTGACGCCCAGTTCCGCCGCGCGGACGAACTGATCCGGACGCATCGCGCCGACGTGTTCGAGACGCAACCGGTGATCGGGCCGGGGGTGCTCCTTCAGAAGTTGCTCCCACGCATCGAGAACCATGGTGATCGCGTCGTCACCGTGGGCGTGGCACGCCATCTGCCACCCTTTGGCGAAGTAGGCGGAACTGATGTCGTGGATCTGTTCGCCGGTGTAGTTGGCGTGCCCGTGCGTGCAGGCGATCCCGAGCGCGCGGGTGGCTTCGGTATCGAGATACGGGAAGCTGGTGGCGATGTTACCGACCCACGGCGAACCGTCGGACCAGACCTTGATGCCGATCTGGCGCACCAGGTCGTTTCCGTCGCCCGGTGACGCCTCGGTAGTGCGCGCGTCGTTGGACATCTCGTAGAGCCGCAGGCGGGTGGTGAGGAGTCCGGCGTCGGCTATCGCTGCCAGGGCGGGCCGCATCTTGGGGTCGAACGACAATTCGGCGATGGTGGTGATTCCCGCGGCGTTCAGCCGGGCGCATTCGGCCGCCACCAGTGCGGGGAAGTCGTCACCGATGGTGACTGCGTGGCCCGCGACTGCGAACACCGCAGGCATTTCGTACGCGGCTCCGTCGAGTGCGCCCGTCGCGTCGTGGCCGTACGATCCGCCGATCGGATCGGGGGTATCGCGGGTGATGCCGGCCTGCACTGCTGCCGCCGTGTTGAAATACGCGACGTGTCCCGAGTTGTGCATGATCACGAGGGGGTACTCCGGCGCTATGGAGTCCAGCCAGTCGATGGTCGGATCGGGTAGGCCCTTCTGCAGCAACGGGTCCCAACCGTTCAGAGAAGCGCCGGCAGCACCTCGCGAACGAACAGTGTCGACGACGGCAGCAACTACGGCATCCGCCTCGGCGATCGTGACAGGCCGGATGTCGACGACGTCAGGCCCGAGAACGATGGCTTCTTCCAGGGGGTGACCGTGCGGTTCGATGAACCCCGGCAGAACAGCGGCACCTCCGACGTCGACGACGCGGGTATCCGGCCCCACCAGTTTCTCGACGTCCGTGCGCGCGCCGACGGCTGTGATCCGGCCGCCCGTCACGGCGAGCGCCTGGGCGCGTGGTGATTCCTCGTGCATGGTCACGATGTCGCCGTACAGAACCAGATCAGCAGCCATGGTCAGTCCTTATCGGTTGTCCGCGTACGCCTGTAGGTGTGCCACCTGCTCGGGATCGAGTGAGGGACGTACCTTCTCACGGGCGGTTGCCACGTCCGCGGCCGTCACGTCGGCCGCGTCCATGCTCCGACGCATGGCGGCGAGTGCAGCCTCACGCAGGAGAGCCGAGCAGTCTGCTGCCGAGTATCCCTCGAGATCGACGGCCAGAATGTCCAAATCGACATCTTCGGCGAGCGGTACCGACTTGCCGGAAGCACGCAGAATCGCTTTGCGGGCCTCCGCATCCGGCGGCGGTACGAATACGAGACGTTCGAGTCTGCCGGGGCGCAGAAGAGCCGGGTCGATCAGATCCGGTCGGTTGGTGGCGCCCAACACCACGACGTCGCGTAGCGGTTCGACGCCGTCGAGTTCGGTCAGCAACGCGGCTACGACGCGATCCGACACCCCGGAGTCGGAACTTTGACCACGACGCGGGGCAAGGGCGTCGATTTCGTCGAGGAAGATCAACGACGGCGCCGAATCGCGTGCGCGCTGGAACAACTCTCTTACGGCCTTTTCGGAGGCGCCGACCCACTTGTCCATCAGCTCTGCGCCTTTCACGGCATGAACGCTGAGGTGACCTGAGCTGGCAAGGGCACGAACGAGATACGTCTTGCCGCAGCCAGGAGGGCCGTAGAGGAGCACGCCGCGGGGTGGGTCGACACCGAGGCGTGCGAAGGAGTCGGGGTGCTGTAGCGGCCACAGCACCGCTTCGGTGAGGGCCTGTTTGGTTTCGACCATGTCGCCGACGTCGTCGAGGGTGACGCTGCCGATCGACAGTTCTTCGGTACTCGAACGAGACAGTGGCCGAATCACTTCGAGGGCACCGACAAGATCTTCCTGCGTGATCTCCGGAGAATCACCGGATTTGGACGCCCGCGTCGCCGCTCGCAATGCAGCTTCACGGCAGAGCGCCGCGAGGTCGGCGACCACGAATCCGGGTGCGCGCGAGGCGATGGCGTCGAGTTCGAGGGTTCCGGTGGGCACGCGGCGGAGCAGGAGTTCGAGCAACGCCTTGCGAGTTGCGCCGTCCGGCAGGGTAAGTGCGAGTTCTCGATCGCAGAGATCCTGGCCGCGAAGGCGCGCGTCGACGGTCTCCGGATGGGCGGAGGTCGCGACGAATGCCACGCCCGGGGTTGCGACGGCGCTGCGCAGTTGTTCGAGGATCAGTGCGGACACCGGTTCCGCGGTGGCCGGAAGCAGAGCGTCGATGTCACTGATCAGTAGTACGCCACCGCCGCGCACGGCAGCAACGGCGTCGAAGATTCGCTGCAGGCGGGTATTCGCCTCGGTGGCACCGACTCCCGGGCCGTCGAGTTCGACCAGTTTGCGCGAGGACAGGACCGAGCGGGCCAACGTGGCTTTGCCTACGCCGGCGGGGCCCGTGATGAGGACGCCGAGGTGCGGTGAGGCGCCGAGCGTACGGAGCAGTTCTGGTTCGTCGAGTGCCAGGCCGAGCCACTCGGTCAGCTTGGCTGCCTGCGCTTGCGCGCCGACGAGGTGATCCAGCGGAACCGACGGTGCAGGCTCGATCGCGACGGCGGCCGGACTGGAAACAAGCGCACTCGGTGTCAGTGTGCCCGCCGAGCCGGAACCCCAGTTGACTGCCGAATTCGGCTGGACGCTGACCGGACCACCGGCAGGTTCGACGGCCGTGACGGTGAGCAGTTCGGATGTCCACGCGACGCCGAAGGTACGGGAAAGCGCTTGGGTGGCTTCGGAAGTGCTCGTACCCGGACCGAGATCGCGGGGGAGGAGCGAGACCGTGTCGCCGACGCTGACGACCTTGCCCAGAAGAGCTTGTCGCAGAACCGTCGAGCTGATCGAATTTGTCGCCATGGACGAGCCGGTGACGGAGACGGATCGCGCTCCGTACACCGTCACCGGACCGACCACGACGGAAGAGTTCTCGGTCAGGCCGACGTTCGACATGGTGACGTCGTCGAGAAGGATCGTGCCTGCCGGGGTTCCGGTGGGTGCACGGCCCGCGACGGTCGCGGTGCCGCGGGCTCCCATGAGTGCGATGGCATCCCATTCGCGGATGCCCAACGCCGCCAACGCTTCGGGGTGCAAGCGCACGACCCCGCGGCGTAGGTCGGCGGCAGAGGTGTTGAGTCGAACGGTGAGGGCGAGTTCCGGCGAAGTCACCTCTCGAGAGTACGTCGTGGACTAGCGGGGTCGCCGCAATCCGAGACGAGCGGCCGAGCGGCGGCCACCGACGTTGGGTTGGCGTCGGATCGCGCGGCGTTCGGAAGGCTTGATGTCCCAGGTTTCGGGACGTGCTGCCACCCACCGCTTCGAGTGCACGGCAAACGGGATGTGCACCAGGTAGATCGCGATGAGAACGATCAGCAGGATGTACGGGTAGGTGATGAGTGCGGCTGCAGCCAACGTCACCAGGACGAGCAGGCCGGCCGCCATGTGCGGCGGCACGGATACCGACTTCATCGCCAGCGTCGGGATGCGGCTGACGATCAGTGCAGCCGAGAAGAGCGTCCACACGATGACGACGAAGTGCGAAGACCACCAGCCGTCACCCCACTGAGCCGTCGCGGCCAGGGGAGTGAGGGCGATGAGTGCGCCGGCCGGAGCCGGAACGCCGACGAAGTACTCACGTGCATACGCGGGGACGTCGTCGTCGTCGAGCAGGGTGTTGAAACGTGCGAGTCGCAACACGATGCTGACCGCGTAGATCAACGCGATGATCCAGCCGATGCTGGTGCCGTCCAGCAAGGTCACGTACAGGACCAGGGCCGGGGCGACGCCGAAGGAGATGGAGTCGGCCAGTGAGTCGAGTTCGGCGCCGATCTTGCTGGTGGCGTCGAGCAGTCGCGCGATGCGGCCGTCGAGTGAATCGAGGACGGCAGCTGCGCCGATCATCGCGAGCGAGGTACCGGGTTGTCCGTCGAGAGCGAATTTGACGGCGGACAGCCCGGCGCACAGCGCCAGGATGGTGATGACGGACGGCAGCAACCGCACCGCCTGGGTGCGTTTGGGCATCTTCGCGCCGGGTTGGGCTGCTCCCGGCTTCTTCACGGCTGACTTCATCTTCGGCGTCTTCACGGCAGTTGCGCGATAACTGTTTCAGCACCGATCGTGCGTTGTCCCGGCTCGACCAGGAGTGTGGTTCCGGCGGGGAAATAGGTGTCGACGCGTGAGCCGAAACGGATCAGTCCGTACGTGTCGCCGATCGGCAGGACGTCACCGACACCGGCGTAGCAGACGATGCGGCGTGCAAGCAGTCCCGCGATCTGGACAACCGCAACCTCGTGACCATCGGCGGTTTCGATCAGCATGCTGTTGCGCTCGTTGACCTCGCTGGCGTCGGCGAGATCTGCGGAGAGGAACTTGCCTGCCTGGTGAACGACCTCTTTGACCGTTCCACCGACAGGGCTGCGCTGGACATGCACGTCGAGAACCGACAGGAAGATGCTGACGCGCGGGCGCGGCTCGCTTCCGAGATTGAGCTCGGCGGGCGGAACGGCGTTGTCGACCAACGCCACCTCGCCGTCGGCGGGTGCGACGACGACGCCGATGCGGTTGGGCGGCACCCGGTGCGGGTGACGGAAGAACGTGGCGCATGCGGCGGCGGTGGTCAGACCGGCTCGGCGCACCCACTTACGGTTGCGGCCCAGAGCTGCAACTCCCAGCGGGGCCAGCACGAACGGCAGGCCGGCGGGATGAAGTGGCGGAATCGCATGGCGAACCAGATCGACGATATGTCCGATCCCGGTGGGTTGCGGGGTTCCGGGGGGTGTGGGTCGGCGTGCCACAGGCTCCTCTAACTACTCGGTAGGTCTTCTGCTGGTCGCACTGACAGTACGGGGTGGTAGAGCATCCATAGATTACGTGAACGCCTTCTCTCCTACAGGCTGTAGTGGCATCAAGTACGAGTAGTACCCGACACAGTCGCCGGTGCGTATCGCCAGCGGGAGCGTCGCACCGCTTACTCGGATCACCAGTTGCCGCCCCGGTTGGGCTGCGGCGGCGTCGCGCAGTCGCTGCCGGTCGACCAGTACTCGGAACTTCTCACGGGGATCCGTTCCGCCCGGATCCACCCGGGCACCACCGTCTTCGCCGACGCTGACGACGGCACTGTCCTCGGTGCCGTTGAGCAGGGCGGCAAGGTGGTCGCCGCTCAGTTCGACGGCGTTGTGGTGCTCGCGCAGGATTCGGTGATCGGGGAACTCTCCGTCCTCGATCAGGGGGCTGGACACCTCACCTCCCGGATACGACGCAGTCACCGTGCGCGCGGAGAAAGTCAGCGTCACGACGCCGGCGACGTCGCGCAACAATCGCGCGAAGGTGACGGGAACGACAGCGGACACCGTCAGAGCGGAGTGAACTTTCACCTCGGCGACCGCGAGCCGGAACTGATCAGTGGTGACAAACGCAGCGACGCCGTCGTGAATGTCGAGGTGGACGCCGCGAAGTATCGGGAACTCCGATTCCTCGTTCACGGCGAACAGCACGGCGTCGAGTGCGCGTCGTAGATCCCACGAGTCGATGTCCACGCCGCCGGAGATAGGTAGCGCGTCGATCAGGCGGTGGATTCGTCCCAGTTCGGCCCGGGCGTCGGCGAGACCGTCCTCGAGGTTGCGCAGATGAGCGTCGAGGCACGAATGGGGTTCCGGTCCGGTCAGGACGGCCATCATGTCGCGGATCGGAACACCGACGCGCCGCATACCGGCGATCACGCGTGCGTCGCGGAGTTGGTCGTCGGTGTACCAGCGGTAACCGGTGTGCGGATCGACGGAATGCGGGACGAGTACGCCTTCCTTGTCGTAGAACCGCAGCGCGCTGATCGGGAGCGCCGACGCCCGGGACATCTCGCCGATCGTCAAGAGGGCGGAACTAGTGGTCACGGATCAATTCTGCCCGCAGTCGCTCGATAGCGCCCCTGATCATCCGGCCGTAACCGTCGTCGGCGAGTGTGCCGACCGACGCCTCGGCCTTCGTCAGATGCTCGACGGCCTCGGCGTCGCGTCCGAGTTTGCGGTAGTCGGCAGCCAGGTTGAGGTGCAGCGATGGATAGAAACCGGCGACCTGCAGCGATGCGTGGTGTTCCTGGGCTCGCGCGTCGGTCAACGAATCGGCAGCGTCGAGGGCGCGCAGGTCCCAGCAGAGCTCTTGAGCCGGATCGTCTTGAACGTCGGCCATGTAGTGCGCGAGGGAGACGATGTGGAGCGCATCGGGGGCGGCGCTGATCTCTTCCCACACCTTCTCGAACGCAGAGCGAGCCCCGGCTCGATCGCCGGAGCTCGCCAATTCTTGTGCCTGCGCTATCTGTGTCATCACGGGATCCATGGAACGGATCCTGATGCCTCGACCAGGTCGAGGGTCAAGCAGAGGTGCGTGCAGCCGCCTCGGCCTCGCTCTTCACACGCTTCAATGTGGCATTCATGCCTTCGACGAGCTCGACCTCGAAGTCGGCGTTTCCGCCCAGGACGGTCTTGACGAGGAACTGCGAGACCTTCGACGTTCCGGTGGGAGCCTCGCGACGCTCGGTCACTTTGGTGCCGGTAGCGGTCGGCTCGAGTTCGTAGGACCAGATCGTGCGGTTCTCCGCGATGCGGAACGCCACCGACTTGTTGGGCTCGAAGCGAACGACCTTCGACGACGTCGGCCAGACCAGCAGGCCCTTGCGGTTGACGTTGATCGTCTTGGCACCCTCACGCACGGTCCCGCCGATCACCTTCATGACCTTGCACTGGGGGCTCCATTCGCCCATGCGCTGCAGGTCGGCGACGATTGCCCACACATCCTGCGGTGATGCGTCGATGTCGATGCTTGCTTCGAGGGTGTTGGACACAGTCTCTCCAGTCGAGTTGATGCTACGTAAAGTTACAAACACTTTTGTCGATCGTAAGCGATCCGTCAATGGACCATGTGTGTCAGGTCACTGTACGGCCGTCCAACAGGGTCGTGCGGGAACACGCGCGGTGGTAGCGGACAATGGTTCGCGCACGTATGACGATCCATCCGACTGGAGTACCGAGAAGTGAACAGCGACGCAGCGACGCAGGATGGCCTCAAGCGAGGGCTGACAGCGCGCCATATCCGCTTCATCGCCCTCGGATCAGCCATCGGAACCGGACTGTTCTACGGCAGCGCCGAGGCCATCAAACGAGCCGGCCCGTCGGTGCTCCTGGCCTACCTGATCGGCGGTATCGCGGTCTACCTGGTGTTGCGAGCGCTCGGCGAGATGGCGGTCCGTAACCCGGTTTCCGGTTCGTTCAGCGAGTACGCGAACAAGCACCTCGGACCACTCGCCGGTTTCATGACCGGGTGGACGTACACGTTCGAGATGGTGATCGTGTGCCTCGCCGACGTCACCGCCTTCGGCCTGTACATGCAGTTCTGGTTCCCGGACGTACCGAGATGGATCTGGGTTCTGGCTGTCGTCTTCTTCATCGGCGCGATAAACCTGTTGAGCGTCAAGGTGTTCGGCGAACTGGAATTCTGGTTCACGCTCGTGAAGATCACCGCCATCATCGCGATGATCGCCGGCGGCATCGCGATCATCGTGTTCGGATTCGGCGTTCACGACACCGATGCCGGAATCAGCCACCTCTGGTCGGACGGCGGGTTCTTCGCGACGGGCTTCGGCGGATTCGTCGCGTGTTTCGCGATCGTCATGTTCGCGTTCGGCGGCACCGAGATCATCGGTATCACCGCGGGCGAAGCCGAGGATCCGGCGCAGACCATCAGGAAAGCCGTCAACACGGTGCCGGTGCGCATCATTCTCTTCTACATCTGCACCCTCGCCGTCATCATGGCGATCATTCCGTGGCAGGCCATCAACTCCGACAACAGCCCGTTCGTCCAGATCTTCGAGAACCTCGGATTGGGAACGGCCGCTTCGATCCTCAACATCGTCGTCATCACCGCAGCCCTGTCGGCCATCAACAGCGACGTTTTCGGTGCGGGTCGCATGATGTTCGGAATGTCGCATGCCGGTCAGGCCCCGCAGGTGATGAAGAGAGTCTCCGCCAACGGTGTTCCGTGGATGACCGTTGTCATCATGACCGGTGCCCTGTTGGTGGGAGTCCTGCTCAACTACCTGATCCCGGACCAGGTGTTCCTCGTCATCGCCTCGCTGGCCACCTTCGCCACGATTTTCGTCTGGATCATGATCCTGCTCTCGCAGTTCCGTTCCCGCGCTCAGATGAGTGCAGACGAAACAGCGGCACTGAAGTTTCCAGTGCCGCTGTGGCCGTACGGTCAGATCTTCGCGATCGTGTTCCTGGCTTTTGTCATCGTGTTGCTCGGCGTCATCGCCGATACCCGAGTTGCTTTGCTCGTCGGTGCCGGATGGCTGGTTCTGCTGACGGGCGCGTACTACAAGTGGGTGAAACCGGCTGTCAGCGCAGCGGATCGAAGTGGCGCATGACGGTCGGCGTCTGAGCGCCGGTCATCGAGTCGGCCACCATCTTTCCGGTCAACGGACCCAGGGCGATTCCCCACATCCCGTGACCACCGGCGACGTGCACCCGCGGCGACTTCGTGGCTCCGATCAACGGCAAGCCGTCGGTAGTGCACGGTCGTGATCCCACCCACTCCTCTTCCCGCGCAGTCCAGTCGATGCCGCTGAGCATCGGCTTGGCCGCATCGATGATCGCCTGCACGCGGCGCGGATCCAGCGGCGCGTCAGGGCTGCGGAATTCCATCATTCCGGCCACTCGGAAGCGATCGTGCAACGGAGTGCATGCGACGCGCTGGGTGGGGAAATACACAGGGTTCTTGGGGAGGTGCTCGGGCTTGACACTGAAGCTGTATCCGCGTCCGGCCTGCACCAGTTTGCGCACACCGAACGGTGCTGCGAGCTTGTTCAAGCGGGCACCGCTCGAGATGACCACGGCGTCGCCGTCGCGTGAATCACCGTGTGCACTGCGAACAGTGACTCCGCCGACCCGATCGTCGATCTGCGTGACGTCGAAACCGCTGACGATTTCTCCACCGCGTTCACGAACCGCGTCCGCCAACGAGTTCACGAACAACGGGGGATCGATGAAACGCTGATTACGCAGACGCAAACCGGCTTTCACACCCTGGCCGAGTGAAGGCTCGAGCGAGTGAATCGCGTCGTAGTCGAGGAGGTCGAAGTCGACTTCTCCGCCGGCAGCTTCGACGTGATGGAACTCGTCCACCAAGGTCTGTCGGTCCTTCTCGGACGCAAACGCGGCGAGGAAAGGATCGGCCAGGCGGGTCAGCTCTTTGACGCCACCGTCGGCGAGTTCGTCGTACGCGCCCAAGGCTGTTCGGTTGACCTCGGTGTAGACCGACATCGCTTCCTGCCACTTCGACGGCGTGCAGTGGCGCGCGAACCCGACCAGGAACCGAATCAGCTTCAGATCGGTGGTGAGTGGCACGTACACCGGGGACGACGGGCTGAGCATCGCGCGCAAGCCGTATTGGAGCACTGCGGGTTCGGGCAGCGGAAGCGTCAATGCGGGGGCCAGCCAACCGGCGTTGCCCCAGCTCGCGTCGGCTGCGACGCCGTCGCGATCGACGACGGTGACCTCGACTCCACGTTCCTGCAAGAACCAGGCCGTCGACAATCCGACAACACCCGCACCGACCACGACCACACGATCGGGGCTTTGACGAGTTCCCATGACGCACTCCTTCTACAGACTCTGCTCGAACCGAGACGCCGGTCACATCCGGCTCTTCTCCCAAGCATGAATCGCGGGGGCGGCAAAAGGACTGGCCGTTCGGCCACAGCTTCGGGGAATGCGTTGTGCGAGTGCACAGCCCTCGCTTGGGAAGCGAATCACAGTGAGTCGGTTCGTAAATGCGCTGGAACTTTTGAATTAATACTAAAGTATTAACCATCTCTCGAATGAGCTGCGTTGTTAATACTTTAGTATTAATGTTTCGCTGAATGTTAGTTCCTTGGTATTAGTCGCGTGCAAATCCTGGATGTAAGTGGGGGCGCCATTTCAAGTTGTCGAGAGATTTCTTTCAAAAACTGTTACAAGTTCTAGTAATTGAGGTATGGTGACGGTCATCACATAAACGGCAAATCGTGAATGGCCTTCAATCGTCGATCAGCTGTTCCAACTTACCGCTCGGTGTGAGCATCCAGTGGAATGGGTGCTACCAAACCAGCTGATTGGAGGTGGTTTCTCACGGTCGGACGTCATCTTTTTCGGAATCGAGACATGATTCCCGGGTGATGTCGTATCGCTAATCTCCGTTGTCAAGATTTCGGTCGTGCATCGGTAGTGAACAAATCCTATCGTGCTGCGCACGGCCTCAAAGACTTCCCCTTCGCCGCGAAAATTCCGGTGATGCGGAGGCTGTCAATGCAGTAGTTCAACTTTACTCGAACTGCGTTTTGGCGGGAAGTGCTATCAACGCTATAAACCGATCCCGAAAGGGAATGAGGAGTAGAAGATATGCATGTTTCAACGGCAAAACGTACGGTGGCCGCTCTAGCAGTAGCAACTGCTTCGGCGGGCATGGTATTCGCAGCAGTTGCACCGGCGTCGGCAACTGCAGGTACGACGGTGACGAGCTATAACCAGGCGTGCCGCGCTGTAAGTGTTGGGCAGACCGTGGATCAGGTAGTTCCAACCTCGGTCACGGCTAACCACGTCACTGTGAATGCCACGCCCGGGGTAAATTCATACACCCTTCAGCCCGGTTCAGCGACGACGCCCAGCAGTTCTGGCGTCTCGGGTGTCACATTCCTCGGCATTGATGACGTCAGGCTTGTCTACCGCTATGACCCAGCGACGTTCGTCGCAGGATCGGCCGCACTGGTGGCCGGTTCCGGTTCGGGCTACACAGGCACGGTCACTCTCACCGATACCGGATCGCAACTGATCGTGGACGGTGCGGATGTCGGCGTAGGCGTGACATACCAGCTTCCGAAGATCAGTTTCCAAACTCGGAACAGTGCGTTGGACGTGAAGTTCGACACTCAGGGCACCGCGGCCCAGATGTATAACTTCTCGGCGAATTACTTCCGTTTCACATCGAAGGCGTCAGTGCCTATCTTCGGGACAGTCAGTGCGCCGACCTCATGCATTCCCGCCAATGCGGTGGGTGCGACCGGTAGTTACCCGGCACTGAATTCGGGTGCGGGCGTTCTGCATCCATAGTCAATCCGGACCCCGGTGATAACAGCGCTGCCTGACACCCCACTCAGGCAGCGCTGTTTTGCGTAGTCTTGTGCGTGAGTGCCAGAAGTGTGTGCCGGGAGGCGCTTCCAGACCATGTGGATGCGAGTTACGTGCAGAATTACCCGCTCGACAAGAATCCCGACCTACCGCAGTGGTAGGCCGGGCTCGTAATGTCTTGGTGAATAAGGGATCAGGATGCGATGACGGTCGAGTTGCTCTCGAGCTCACGCGTCTTTGCGGCTTCCTTCAGTTCCTCGAAACTCGCGCGAAGCAACTCCAGGTAGTGGCCTAGATCTGGCATCGTTGCGGCGTCTGCAATCACGTTGAGCGTTAGGTTGCCGCCACTCGCAGCTACCATGAAGTGCCGCAGCCCGTCACCGTCGACCGGTGCTTGATTAGCGAGTACGGCAGTGCCAGTTGCCCCGTTCAGGGTCAGTCCGTTGACCGAGAGCGGAATGTTACTCACCATCGTGTGCTGATACCGCGGCCCATCCGGCTTGTAGTCGTCATGGTGACGTGAATATGCCATCAACCGCGCTATCGGAGCGGGTAGGGTCTCCAACACTGTGCTCATCCGCCGGACCGCTGTGTGGGACGTACGGGCCTTCTCCGAGCGTGCAGACTCTGCGATGAGAGCGAGTCTCTTCAGCGGATCCGTGATCGTGGTGTGCATGTTCACGGACAGATTCACCAATTGGTTTGCGGACTCCCACTCCTCTTGCTTGCGCATGGACCGCGGAACCATCGCGAACAGAGAACCTCGAGGCGCTTCGCTCTTCTCGGTAAGGTATCGCGCCATCGCGCAACCGACCACAGCCAGAAGGACGTCGTTGACAGTCGCTCCGGGGACTGCGTTCTTCACATGCCGAACCTCGTTGCCTGCGAGGATGATCGGCTCCACCAATGCCGACCCGCTTACCTTGCAGTTGAAGCGGGTGCTAGTACTTTCGTAGATGCACTCGTCCCATTCTCCAGCACTCTTCGCCTCGACTACCGCACGGGCAGCAGCCCGATTGCCCGGAATGCTCTTGGCGAACTGGATAAGTTGGCCGGGGAAACTCAGCACTGATCGCGTGAAGAGACGTCCCCGTAGGAACCGTATTGCAGGTGCTGATTTCCTCGGCCGTTGCGCATCCGAAAATATGGCTTCACCCAGCATTCGGATCGCGATTCCGTCGGCCGCGCTGTGATGAGACTTGAGCACAACCGCCGTCAGCCTGCCGGGTAGAGCGTCAAGCCCCTCGATCCCCGTGAAAAAGTGCAGTTCCCAGGGTGGGCGGCTGAGATCCATTCTCGAGGTCAGCAGGGCGCTGAGCATTTCTTGAAATGGTGCCCAACCCGGCTCGGAAATCGCGTTGACCCGCACGTGGTCGCCCACATCCAGGTTGGGGTCTGGAACCCAGTACGGATGGCCGAGTCCCAGTGGCGTGTGCTGGATTCGGTGGGTGAACATGCGATTGTGTCCGAGCCTGGCGGTGACCCAATCGACGGCTTGCGCCTGCGTGAATTCTGCGGCTGGGTGCTGAGATGTTTCGAAGAAGTACACGCCGACCAGATGCTTCAGGTGGCCGGCGGACTCGTTGTAGACGAAGTCCGCGTCTCGCGGATTCACCTGTGTGACAGCCGCATCCAGCAGGTTGGGCAGTCTCATGTCGAACTCCTCACGTGGCGGGTGCCGGATCAAAGTGTCCGTGCCCCGGAACTCTCGTGGCCCGGAACTCTCGTGCCTGGAAAACTCTCGTGCTTGGAACGCGAAATGACCCCCGAGGCGAATTGGAGCCTCGGGGATCATCGAAGTTCAGAGTAGAGAAGTTGCACCAGAGAATTTACTTCTGCAGAATGGTACTTCCCAGGCCGGTCAACTCTATGGTCCCAGTAGCCCAGGCGATCAAACTGGTGATATATCTTTGCAGCATTGTAAATCACCTTTCCTTAGAGCGGCGTCGGCGTGTACGCGGACAGGGTGTTGAGATACTTCGCGAACGTACCTACTAGGTCGATTGAGCCAAATCCCACCAGATCCGACAGATAGCTCATTGAAAGATCGAACATTATTGTCTCCTCTCCCGACTACGGGGCAACGGTCGAGCCGAGGGCGGTCTGAATGCTTCCACCAATACCTGCAGAACCGCTAGCCATTAGGTTGATGGCTGCGGAGATAGACTTGAAGATGCCGTCGACTATTGCCTGCACATAAACGAACGGGGGAAGCAATGATTGCGAATCAATGCTCGTGACTGCGTCGATGATACTTGCTGTATCCACTATGCTAACGCTCCTTGCGGTAGATTTTTATCACGGTAGGAAATTCTGTTGAAGTCAGCCGAGTGGGGGTTGCCAGTCGAAGTCGACTGACGCCATGGAGCCTCTGTATACGAGCAATGAAATGATCTGCAAAATTATCGGTTCCTTGAGGTAAGGCACCATCGATCCTAGATCCATCGTTTACTCCTGTCGTTGGGTGATGTTCTGAAATGGATCAGGGTTGCGATGAGCCGGTCTCGATTAATCCGGCTAGCGAGCCGGTGGCGCCCTCGATGCCGGGCACTAGGGATCCGCTCCATACATTGTCCAGTAATCCGGTGAACAACGCAGCCGTTGCTTGAAGGAACATTGCGATCATATGAAGTTCCATCCTTTCGATAGATCTGGAAGACTTTTTGTACATCGGCGCATGCTTGTTGCATTCCACAAAGAGCAGGTTCGACTAGTGCACGGACCCTTGCGATCGTTCTGCTAAGAGATCCGTGTGGCGTTCGGGGTCTTATGTGGCGTGACGGGAATGAGGTTAGCTCGAGCAAGTCCACTTTGACTAGGAATTTGTAGAACCAAACTGAAACGTGTTTCATTTGTGCTGGTCAGGCAACCAAAATGGCCTATTTGGGCCGTGAGAGGAAGATCTTGCGGAACGCTAACCAGATTGCAAGATTGATGATTGCCGAATTGCTGGGTTTTGGGAATCGTGGCCGGTAATTATGACTTTTGGCGGACTGGTCGTTAATACTTTTGGGTGATATTTTGTCGAATACCCCCCAAAGTGGAGCGGCACGGGAGATGCTCCGATACCTTCTTCGCCGGCTCAGGAACTTCGTAGTTTGAACTGAAGCATCAGGATCAGTCGAGTGTCCGCGTCGCTCAGGTCAACCCCGCACATCTCCTTGCAGCGGCGTAATCGATTGCGGAGAGTGTTGGGGTGAACATGCAATGCTGCGGAGGAACTCGCGACATCACCGCCCTTGTCGAGGAAGGTGTGGGCCGTTGCGACGAGTTCGCTTCCATGTCGACGGTCGTACCCTTCCAGGGCGTGCATAGGTGTGGCGGTGCTCAGTCCGTCGAATATGTCGGCAACATGTAAGGCCAGTACCGACGCCAAGGTGTCGTTCATACCCGCGACAATCCCGCCGGACCGGTTGTGTCGCAGCGCGCCCAGAACATGGTCGGCGTCGGCGCGTGACAAATGGCATTCGCTGGCTGATTTCACGGTGCGGCCCACCGCAACGGCAAGTTGTGCTCGTGTGCGGGCGCGGCTGAGGAAGTCCTCCAACAGTCGGCGGGCGTTCGCTTCGTCAGCGCCGACAACAAGGTACGTCGAGTCGATCAACTGTGCGATCACGGCGTCGACGGCCAGAGTGTCCAGGTACAAGCTCAAGGAGGCGACCAACCCCGCCGGCAGTGGTCCCGTGACGGTTCCGACCGCGACCACCGTGAGCGGACCTGCCAACCGCAAGTCGTCGGCGGCGCGGAATGCGGGTTCGCCACCGCCGATCAGTGCTTGGACGCGCTGGGATTGGCGACGACGTGTGCTGTCGACCCGGTCACGCTCCGAGGCGATTCTCTCGGCCACGACAGATACCGCGGAACGAAGTATCGATTCCTGTGTGGGCGTCGGTGTTCCGGCCAGTGCGACCCAGATCGAGCCGACGGGGTGATCGTTCTCGCGAACTGCGATAACCAGTCGCGGCGTGATCGCGGGGTCTTCGAGGTCGACGTAGATGGGATCGCTCTCTCGGTGAAGCCGATCGAATACTCCTGCATCGGAGAGTAATTGGCGGAATCGGCTGGGTACCTGCCGACCGAGGATCGTGCCGATGCGAGCTTCGTCTACGGCCTGCTCGCCGCCGGAGTACGCGAGAACCGTCGAGTTCTCGTCCTCGATCGTGACGGGAGCGCCGAGCAATTCGGCCAGAGAACCGGCAACGGAGAAGAGGTCGTCGTCGCGCAGGTCCATGGGTGGGAGCCTACTGAGCGATGGACGGATTTCGGGTTTCGACGCCTCGGCAGGACCTCGATGGCGAATATAGGCTGGTGCAATGGCCGACATCGAAGGTGTTCTGTTCGATATCGACGGAGTCCTGCTCACGTCCTGGCAGCCGATCGAGGGAGCAGGGGAAGCAGTACGCGAAGTTCGGCGGCGCGGATTGGCCTGTGGGTTTCTGACCAACACCACCTCGCGCAGTTCGACACTCATCGCGCAGGGGTTGTGCGACGCCGGTATCGAGGTGGAGGCGAGCCAGATAGTTACTGCCGCCAGGCTCACGGGGGAGTACGTGCGGGCGACGTACCCGGACGCGAGGGCGTGGGTACTCAATCACGGTGACGTGTCCGCCGATCTCGAGGGAATCGAGTTCGACGACGCCGATCCCGAGGTCGTGATTCTCGGCGGCGCCGGCCCGGAGTTCACCCACGAGGCGCTGAGCCGAGTGCTCGAACTATTGCTCGCCGGAGTGCCCGTCGTCGCGATGCACCGCGGGATGATGTGGGAGACCGTAGACGGCCTTCGGATCGACACCGGAACGTACTTGCCCGGCTTCGAGGAAGTGGCGGGTGTAAACATCGCCGCAGTGGGTAAACCGTCTCTCACGGGGTTCCTGACAGCCACGGAGTTGATGCATGTCGAACCTGAGGCGACGGTGATGGTCGGCGACGATCTGATCGGGGACGTCCTCTCCTCGCAGCGGGTCGGCCTGACCGGAGTTCTGGTGCGCACAGGCAAGTTTCGGCAAACAGTGCTCGACCTCTCGGTTCAGAAGCCCGATCATGTCATCGATTCGGTCGCGGATCTCCCGGCCCTTCTCGGGGTCGTCCTCGAGGCTTGACCAGGCGGGGGTGACGGACTTCACTCGAGCGGGTACTCTCGCGCCCGAATCCAATGAACTTGTTCCACGAAGGAGTTTCTATGCCCTTGATCTCGTCAGTCTGGTTCCGTCGCTCATACTCTCGAGTCAGCGGAATTTCCAGTAGTCGGTTGGGGGGCCGCCTGGCGAGAACAGGGGCTGTGATGACTGTAGGTATGGGGCTCGCCGCCGGGCTGGCGCTGACCGGTGCGGGAGCTGCTTCCGCGGCGCCCGTCGCGTGTGTCTCGCCGCCGTCGGCAAATGACATCCAGGTCTCCGAGACCGCGAGCTGCGGCGCGCAGTCCGTCGGAGCCGGCCGCGCGCAGGCCGGTGCCGCCGAGAGCGGTACGGCAGTGAGCGTCGCCGCCGACAACGGCTACTCCAATTCATATGCCAACGGCTTCGGAACCGCGCTGGGGGCGTCTCGCGGTAACGGTCAGGCGCAGGCATTCGCGCTCGGCGGCGGTATCGCGCGGGCCGGGGCGGCTGACGGAAATGTCACCTTCGCCATCGCCGGTTACGGGGCGGGCGCTACAGCCGATGCCAATGGCGTCGACTGCGTCGGAGTGCTCTCGTTCGCGGTCAATTTGAGTAACGGACAGTTCTGCATCGCGGGCTGAGGCTCAACCTTGCACTCGGCACGCTCGAGTGCTAAAAATGCAGTTGGCACTCGCGAACCGTGAGTGCCAGGTCGAGGCAGTGAGACCGGGAACCATAGACACCCCCGGTCGTCCGTCGCGGGCACTGACTAGACCACAGGCGTAGATGGGTGACCAGGCAAATCGGTCGCCCGTGTAATGAGGTGACCGGTCAAACGGTCGCCTTGTGCCGATGAGGTGACCCGACGAGCGGTCACCTTGTGTGTCACCCCCTATCCGGAGGATCACTTCGCAATGGCAAAGATCATCGCGTTCGACGAAGAGGCACGTCGTGGCCTCGAGCGAGGCCTCAACGCCCTCGCCGACGCTGTCAAGGTGACGTTGGGCCCCAAGGGTCGCAACGTCGTTCTCGAAAAGAAGTGGGGCGCCCCCACGATCACCAACGATGGTGTTTCCATCGCCAAGGAGATCGAACTCGACGACCCGTACGAGAAGATCGGCGCCGAGCTCGTCAAGGAGGTCGCCAAGAAGACTGACGACGTCGCTGGCGACGGCACCACCACCGCTACCGTTCTCGCACAGGCACTGGTCCGTGAAGGTCTGCGCAACGTCGCAGCCGGCGCGAACCCGCTCGGCCTCAAGCGCGGCATCGAGAAGGCTGTCGAGGCTGTCACAGCTCGCCTGCTCGAGACCGCCAAGGAGATCGACACCAAGGAGCAGATCGCTGCTACCGCCGGTATTTCCGCCGGCGACCCGTCCATCGGTGAGCTCATCGCCGAGGCTATGGACAAGGTCGGCAAGGAAGGCGTCATCACGGTCGAGGAGTCCAACACCTTCGGCCTGCAGCTCGAGCTCACCGAGGGCATGCGCTTCGACAAGGGCTACATCTCGGCGTACTTCGCCACCGATGCAGAGCGTCAGGAAGCCGTCCTCGAAGACGCGTACATCCTGCTCGTCAGCTCCAAGATCTCCACGGTCAAGGACCTGCTGCCCCTGCTGGAGAAGGTCATCCAGTCCGGCAAGCCGCTCCTGATCATCGCCGAGGACGTCGAGGGCGAAGCTCTCTCCACCCTCGTGGTCAACAAGATCCGTGGCACCTTCAAGTCTGTTGCCGTCAAGGCTCCCGGCTTCGGTGACCGTCGTAAGGCTCAGCTCGCCGACATCGCCATCCTCACCGGTGGCGAGGTCATCAGCGAAGAGGTCGGACTCTCCTTGGAGACCGCAGGCCTCGAGCTCCTCGGCCAGGCACGCAAGGTCGTCATCACCAAGGACGAGACCACCATCGTCGAGGGTGCCGGCGACGCCGACGCAATCGCCGGTCGTGTCAGCCAGATCCGCGCCGAGATCGAGAACAGCGACTCGGATTACGACCGTGAGAAGCTGCAGGAACGTCTGGCCAAGCTGGCCGGCGGCGTTGCAGTCATCAAGGCCGGCGCTGCTACCGAGGTCGAGCTCAAGGAGCGCAAGCACCGCATCGAAGATGCAGTGCGTAACGCAAAGGCAGCCGTCGAAGAGGGCATCGTCGCCGGTGGTGGCGTTGCACTTCTCCAGGCAGCTCCCGCACTGGACGACCTCAAGCTCGAAGGTGACGAGGCAACCGGCGCGAACATCGTTCGCGTTGCACTGTCCGCTCCGCTCAAGCAGATCGCATTCAACGCAGGCCTCGAGCCCGGCGTTGTTGCGGACAAGGTCTCCAACCTGCCCGCAGGTCACGGCCTCAACGCTGCGACCAACGAGTACGGCGACCTGCTCGCTGCAGGCATCAACGACCCGGTCAAGGTCACCCGCTCGGCACTGCAGAACGCAGCGTCCATCGCGGCTCTGTTCCTGACGACCGAAGCCGTTGTCGCTGACAAGCCCGAGAAGGCCGGAGCGCCTGCAGGCGATCCGACCGGCGGCATGGGCGGCATGGACTTCTGAGTCCATCTCCACCTAGCTCCTGGAGCCCGGCCCACCATTCGGTGGGCCGGGCTTTTGCTCGTGCGGGGGAGGCAAGTTTCGATGACTTGGCAGCGGCAGCCGCGATGCAGATTGCGGATTCACCTAACCAAGAGGTTGCCTCCTGATCGATCGGAATCACAGGCACCTTTTCCGATTGCTGGATCCGGTGATACCCAACGATTCCGAGCAGAACCCAGAGGATCGGCATGTCAGCTCGCTACAATTCGGACATTCGTTCAGCGTCGGAATTGAGGGGCATGCATGATCTTTCGGAACTCGTTGCCAGCCGCGGTATCTCAGATGGGGCCGCGAGACGCGGAGTTCGTCTACAACGAGTCCGGCGGACATCTGAGCCACATGGTGTGCGCCTACTTCTTCGACACGACGGGCCATCCGCTCGCAGAGATGACGCACGACGACGCGGTTCGGTGGATCACCGAAAGATTCGGATACTGGCCACTGTTCACGAGTCGACTCCAGCGAGTTCCGCTGGATCTGGACTATCCCTATTGGGTCCCGGCCGATTTCGACGTCGGTGATCACGTGCACGTCCATCGTGCCCCGGTTGCCGGGTGGGCGCCGGTTCGTGAATTGCTCGGGCGCTCGCTCGGTGAGCCGATGGACTTGTCCCGGCCGCCCTGGGAGTTGCACGTCATGACCGGAGTGCACGGGATCGACGAGCTACCGGGCAATCTGACGCTGATCATGCTCAAGACCCACCACGGGGCCGGTGACGGTCTGGCGATCCGCGATCTGACCAACCTTCTGTTCTCCGGTCCGCCGAAGCCGGAGACGAAGCGTGCCGGTTCGGGGCTTTCGTCGCTGAATTTGATCGGGCGCACGGTCGTGGGTTTGCCCGGCCAGGCGATCCGTTTCGGCCGGGGTCTGTCCGTGACAAAGGTTGCGGCCGAGACGGTTCGGGAGGCGGAAGAGGCCGGAGAGCTGCCTACGTACTCGGCCGACCGCCTGCCGACCCGATTCAACGGCATGCTGGGCGGAGACATCACGATCGATTTCCTGACGCTGGACGGCGCAGACATCAAAGCGATCCGAGCGGCCGTTCCGGACGTGACGGTCAACGACATCTTCCTGACCGTCGTCGCCGGCGCTCTCGACGCATACCTGTCGGAGAAGGGCGAGAAATCAGGCAGTGGGTTGGCGGCGATGGTTCCCCGATCGATGCGGCAGATCGCCGAATGGGAATCGGCCAACCAACTGGCGCTGTTGACGGTCGATCTGCACACGGACGTCGAAGATCCGGTCGAGCGGCTGACACGAATCAGGGATTCGGCGCTGATGGCAAAGGGGCGGAGTTTGCACCCAGCCGTCCGTCGATACGGCACACGCATCGAAACGTCGCCCGCGGCTCTGCTCAGACTCACCGGTCTCTCGCGTCGGATCAACAAGCTTGACCCTTCGCACAAGGTCATTCAGAACACGACGATCAGCAATGTCCCGGTATCGGTCGACGGCAATGTCTTCGAAGGTGCGCCGGCGGTGGCAGTTCTCGGCGGGCAGGCGCCGGTCGACGGAGACATTCTGCGCCACTTCCTCATTGCTGCGCGTGGAGGTTCTCTGACGCTCAATGTCATTGTCTCGCGAGAGACGATGCCAGATATCGAGCACTACATCGAATTATTGCGGGTGGGGTTCACGGCGCTTCTGCAGGCAGTTTCCGACCAAAATCGTGAGTTGGTCGAACGATAATCTCTCGACACCTCAGCTTTACGCCGCCTGTCGTTCCCTGAGTTTTCTGATCGGCGTCATTTGCTCGTCCCAAGTGAACCACTGAACATCTTGGTTGGGCAGCGTCAGTGGCCTGGCCGTCAAGGGTCTCGAGGCCCTCGCTGCGCTCAGCGGTGGAGAGTTGAAGGCCGCCAAGTAGATTGTCGATTTCGGGGCCTGCTCGTGTTGGCGCGTAGGCCCCGAAATACCTTTTGTCGGCGCGTAATTCTCGCCATGTCAAGTGCCGGAATTCTCAACCTAACGGCATGAGCATCCAGGCGGCGAGATATACCAAAGCCGCGGTTCCACCCGTGCAAATAGCCGCGATAACGGCGAGTAGACGGACAAGATTTACGTCGGCGCCGAAGTAATCTGCAATTCCGCCGCACACTCCGGCGAACATTTTCTTGTCGTTGGAACGGGTGAAGGGGCGAGGTGTGTTGCTTTCGAATGTCATGCTTCAATTCTGAAGCGAGATCGCATCAGGCACCATCGGGGACGACCCCCATCTGCACCCTGATCTTTTGAGCCCGTCGTGTCATACCCCGGTAGTTCATCCCAGCTTCACCGAACGGTTGCTGCGGGAGACTACCTTGTCGGCGGTGACCGATTTAGCAGAACGCCGACCGTTCCTCAGCGCCTTCGCGGATCTCTCGACCGCCGTCGATCTGGCCGACACCGCCGCCTTCACCGTCGACGACAATGACGACGACGATCCGGTGCTGCTGACGTCGCCGGACGGTTTCGAGGTCGACACCTGGCGGGAGGGCTACCCGTACGACGCACGGATGCCTCGGGACGAGTACGAAATGTCCAAGCGTCTGCTGCAGATCGAACTCCTCAAGCTGCAGAACTGGTCGAAAGAAACCGGCGCACGGCACGCCATCGTGTTCGAAGGACGCGACGCTGCCGGTAAGGGCGGAACGATCAAACGATTCATGGAGCACCTCAATCCTCGTGGCGCTCGCGTCGTCGCGCTGGAGAAGCCGTCGGCTCGCGAGTCGACGCAGTGGTACTTCCAGCGCTACGTGCAGCACCTTCCCGCCGCCGGGGAACTGGTGATGTTCGATCGATCTTGGTACAACCGGGCCGGGGTCGAGCGGGTCATGGGTTTCTGCACCGACGAGGAGCATGAGCGATTTCTGCGCCAGGTGCCGTTGTTCGAGCAGATGCTCGTCGACGACGGCATCAGCTTGATCAAGTTCTGGTTCTCGGTTTCACCGCTGGAGCAGCGCACGCGGTTCGCGATCAGACAGGTCGATCCCGTGCGGCAGTGGAAGCTTTCGCCGATGGACATCGCTTCTCTGGACAAGTGGGATGCGTACACGGCGGCGAAGGAAGAGATGATCCGGTTCACCGATACCGCCACCGCTCCGTGGACCGTCATCAAGAGCAACGACAAGAAACGCGCGCGGATAAACGCGATGCGTCACGTGCTCAGTCAGTTCGATTACGACAACAAGGATTACGAGATCGTGGGTACTCCGGATCCGCTGATCGTGGGCAGCCTCGAATAGTCGGCGCGTGTGCTCTGCCCATCCGCGGCGTGGGTGGTTAGTGTGAGTTGAATGGAGACCGTACCGATCCAACTCCCCGACGGCACCGTGACCCCGATCCGTCTGTTTCCCGGACCGAACGACGACGCACCCGTGGTGGTGATGTTGCCCGGGCTCGGAGTTCCCGCCGGGTTCTACGATCCGGTGGCGCAGGCCCTGGTCGAAGCCGGCTTCAACGCGGCCATCGGTGAACTGCGCGGCCAAGGTGACAGCAAACCGCGCCCGAGCGCGTCGAGTGCTTTCGGATATCAGGAACTGGTCTCGATCGATTGTCCGGCGACGTTCGAGGTAGTGCGCGAGCGGTTCCCGGCCAGCACACCATTTCTGATGGGGCACAGCATGGGCGGCCAGATCGGGGTGATGTACGCGTCGAGGATTCGGGGCCGGCTCGGCGGACTGATCCTGGTTGCCTCCGGATCGCCGTATCACCGCGGATTCCCCGGAATCCGTGCGCCCGGACTCTATCTGGGTTCGTCCGCGATGTCGGTGACAGCCAACATTGCCGGCTTCTGGCCGGGAGACCGGGTCAACGTCGGCGGCTTCGGTCGACAGTCGAAAGTACTGATCACCGATTGGGCCCGGTTCGCCAGGACCGGTCGCATGGAACCCGTCGGTGCGGATATCGACTACGAGGAGCGGATCGCTCGCCTGACCTTGCCGGTTCTGTCGATCACGATCGAAGGGGACGATCTCGCTCCACGCCGGTCGGCAAAGAACCTGGTGGACAAGCTCTCCGGGGCCCAAGTGACGATGACGCACATCGACGAACCACTCGGTCACAACGGTTGGATACGCAATCCCACCGCTGTGAGCGAGCGCGTCGTCGCGTGGTTGCGCGACCGCTGAAAGATCAGGCGAGTTTCTGCCAGAGGAACTCGTAGGTCAGCGCAGTCTTGAAGGCCAGCTGAGCATTGTCCGCGGCGCCGCCGTGGCCACCCTCGATGTTCTCGAAATACAGCACCGGCTTGCCCAGCTCTTCCAGCCGTGCGGCCATCTTGCGGGCATGCGCGGGGTGGACGCGGTCGTCGCGGGTGGACGTCGCGATCAGGATCGGTGGGTACGACGCGGCGGCGTCGATGTTCTGATACGGCGAGTACTCCGAGATGAATGCCCACTCCTCCGGGACATCGGGGTCACCGTATTCGGCCATCCACGAAGCGCCGGCCAGCAGGAGATGGAATCGGCGCATGTCCAGCAGCGGGACCTGACAGACGATGGCGCCGAAGAGCTCGGGGTACTTGGTCAGCATGATGCCCATCAGCAGGCCGCCGTTGCTACCGCCCTGAGCTGCCAGAAGATCCGGGGTCGTGATTCCGCGATCGACGAGGTCTCTCGCGACGGCAGCGAAGTCTTCGTGCACCTTGTGGCGCCCGGCCTTGAGAACCTGTGTGTGCCAACCGGGTCCGTACTCGCCGCCACCACGAATGTTCGCAACCACATAGGTTCCGCCCTGCGTCAGCCAGGCACGGCCCAGAGAACCGCTGTACGACGGTGTCAGCGAGATCTCGAATCCGCCGTACCCGTAGAGCAGGGTAGGGCCGGGCTCGCTACGCGGACTGCGCACCACGAAGTACGGAACTTGGGTGCCGTCGGCAGAGGTGGCGAAGAACTGCTCCGTGGTGATGCCCTCGGCGTCGAAGAACGAGGGAGCCTGCTTGAGGGCAGTGGGTTCGGTTTCGCCGATCACGCCGTGCAAAAGAGTTGCAGGGGAGGTGTATCCACTCGAATTGACGAAGTACTCGTTGCTGACATCAGGGTCGGTGTCGAGAATTTCGATACTGGTCAGTTCTGGAAGCCCTTCGAAAGGTCGATCCTCCCAGCCGTTTTCGCCCGGCGTCAGGATTCGCAGCGTCGTGCGCACGTCGGTCAGGACCACCAGAATCAGATGATCGCGTGTCCAGGTGTAGTGCTCGAGCGAGGAATGTGCGTCGGGTTCGAAGATCGATGTCAGTGCTCGTGAGCCGGCAAGGAAATCGTCGTAACGGATGGCAAGCAGTGCGCCGGTCGGATATTCGGTGTCCTCGACGGCCCACACGGACTTGGTGCGGATCAACAACCACTCGTGGTGAATCGAGATCCCGGCGTCCTCGGGGACGTCCACGAGCACCAGTTCACCGTCGGGGCGAACTTCGAAATGCTGAGAGTTGTAGAAATCGACCGAGCGAGTGACGAAGTCTCGTTCGAATCCGGGCGTCGGATCGTGCGAAGCCGAGATCGCCACGTCCGTGGCCTGGCCCTCGTAGACGGTCTCGGCGCTGGAGAGGGGAGTGCCGCGTTTCCACCGCTGGGCCAGACGGGGATATCCGGAATCGGTGAGCGACCCCGGTCCGATATCCGTTCCGACGTAGACGGTGTCGATGTCGATCCAGTCGATGTCGGTCTTGGCCTCGGGAAGGTAGAAGCCGGGATTCTCGCCCTCGGGAGCGAGGAACTCGCGCTTGTCGATGTCGAACTCGCGAACGACCGCCGCGTCTGCCCCACCGCGGGAGAGGCTGATCAATGCACGGTTGCGGTGTGGCCGTAGAAGTTGCGTGCCCTTCCAGACCCAGTTCTCGCCCTCGGCCTCGGCCAGGGCGTCGAGGTCGACGAGGACGTCCCATTCCGGGTCGTCGGTGACGTACTGATCGAACGTCGTGCGTCGCCACAATCCGCGAACGTGGGTGCTGTCGCGCCAGAAGTTGTAGAGGAACTCACCTCGACGGCGGACGTAGGGGATTCGCGCGTCGGTATCGAGGATCTCGCGCACGTCGCTCTGTAGTCGATCGAAGCGCTCGTTGTCGGTGAGCTGCTCCTCGGTCACGGCATTGTGCTGACGGACCCAATCGAGTGCAGACTCACCGGTCACGTCTTCGAGCCAGAGGTAGGGGTCGTCGCCGGTGGTGGGCTGCTGATCGGAAGTCATACGTCCATTCTTACTGCTCGCTCCCGACAGCACTCGACCCCGCTCCCGAAACACTGGAGCGGGGTCGAGTGAGAACGAATCGGGTCAGACGCCCAGGGAGTGAGCGAGCATCGGCCAGGAGTTGTGGAGATCGTCCTGCCAGTAGCCCCACGAGTGGGTGCCGGTCGGCTTGAAGTCGAAGGTGGCCGGGATCTTCAGGTCGCTCAGGCGGTAGGCGAGGTTGTGGGTGCAGTAGTTGACCGCTGCCTCGATGACGCCGCCGACGATTGCCTGGTTGGCGAGCGCACCGACCTGACCGTTGATCGCGGGATTGGCGAGAGTGTCGTGTGGGCCGGGGAGTCCCGAGCCGGTGGAGACGTAGAGTTCGGTGCCGCGGAGCTTCTCGGCGTTGAGGACCGGATCGTTGTCCTTCCATCCCTGACCGTCGAGCGGGCCCCACATGTTGGTGATGTCAGCTCCACCGCGGGTACCTGTGACAAGTTCGATCGCACTCTGACCGACGGGGGTGCTGGTCTCAGCGCATCCGCTGTACGCCCCGACGCCCTTGTAGAGGCCGGGAGCCGCGATGGCGAGGTTGAGGACCGAGGTCGCGGTCATGGAGATCGCGGAGATCGACTGGACCTTGTTGGTGTTGAACTCGGCGTCGATGACGGGCGGGAGTTCCTTGGTCAGGAACGTCTGCCACTTCTGGCGACCGAGAACCGGATCGTCGTTCACCCAGTCGGTGTAATAGCTGAACGCGCCTTCGAGTGGAGTGACGACGTTGACGTTCTTGTCCTGGAAGAAGTTCATGACGTCGGTCTTGCGTTGCCAGGTCGCCGAGTCTTCGCCGCCGCCTGCACCGTTGAGCAGGTAGAGCGTCGGGCGGGGTTCGCTGTTGTCTGCGGGGAGGATGACCTCGAGCGGGATGTTGCGATCCATCGCCGGGGAGAAGACCGAGATGGTGACCTTGCGGTCGCCGGTCTTGGTGTTGCTCACGACGTGCGATCCGGACGTGTCACCGCCCGCAGAAGCTGTCGCCGGACTGATCAGCATCGGCAGCACCGTGGCCACTGCGAGAGCTGCGATCACACTGCCACGCTTGAAAATTCGAGCACGCATACGTTCGGATCCTCCACCTGAATGTCTTCGGATCCGGAACGGATCGAAGTGCCTGTGAGCCCTTACTGGAACAGGTTCACTTTTTGTTATGTGTCAGTAAAGCAGAGCGGGCGCAGAAAGTGACGCGATTCGATTGCCTGACAATTGAATTGGCCCCGGAATTAACCCCCGAATTAACCCCCGAATCGGCCCAGACAAGCACTCGACCCCGCTCCCGGAAGTGCAGGGAGCGGGGTCGAGTCGGAACGATTTCGGTCAGATGCCCATCGAACGAGCGAGCATCGGCCAGGAGTTGTGGAGATCGTCTTCCCAGTAGCCCCACGAGTGGGTGCCGGTCGGCTTGAAGTCGAAGGTGGCCGGGATCTTGAGATCGTTGAGGCGGTAGGCGAGGTTGTGGGTGCAGTAGTTGACTGCTGCCTCGATGACGCCGCCGACGATCACCTGGTTGGCGAGTGTGCCGACCTGTCCGTTGATCGCCTCGTTGTTCAGGGTGTCGTGCGGGCCGGGGAGTCCGGAGCCGGTGGAGATGAAGAGCTCGGTGCCGCGGAGCTTCTCGGCGTTGACGACGGGGTCGTTGTCGATCCAGCCCTGGCCGTCGAGGGGGCCCCACATGTTGGTCACGTCAGCGTCGCCGCGCATGCCCACAACCAGTTCGATGGAGGACTGGCCGACCGGTGTGCTCGTCTCGGCGCATCCGCTGTATGCACCGACGCCCTTGTAGAGGCCCGGAGCTGCGATGGCGAGGTTGAGGACCGAGGTCGCGGTCATCGAGATCGCGGAGATCGACTGGACGCCGTTGGTGTTGAACTCGGCGTCGATGACGGGCGGGAGTTCCTGGGTCAGGAACGTCTGCCACTTCTGACGGCCGAGGGACGGGTCGTCGTTCACCCAGTCGGTGTAGTAGCTGAATGCACCTTCGAGCGGGGTGACGACGTTGACGTTCTTGTCAGCGAAGAACTCGTTGACGTCGGTCTGACGCTGCCACGTCGCCCGGTCTTCGCCGCCGCCTGCACCGTTGAGCAGGTAGAGGGTCGGGCGGGGTTCGCTGCCGTCTGCCGGGAGGATGACCTCGAGCGGAATATCGCGTTCCATGGAAGGGGAGTACACCTTGATGGTGGCGATGCGCCCGTTGTCCGTGCGGCTCGAGAGCTTGGAACCCGTTGTGTTTGCCTTGGCAACAGTTGCCGTGGTGGTCGACGGATCTCCGCCTGCGGACGACACTGCAGGGCTGATCAGCATCGGCAGCACGGATACTGCGGCTACAGCGGCGACCAGACGGCCACGCTTGAAAGTGCGAGCACGCATACGTTCAGAAACCTCCACCTAAAATTCCTTCGAATCCGCCCAGGAGTGAACGGTCCTTTGTTGCTGTTCCCGTACGGGAATTCATGCTGGGTACATGCTCTGTCGATAGGTACAGGGCGTGTGAGTCTTGTAAGTTCTACCGCATCGGTGCGTTATCCGCCAGTGAACCAGAGATTTGCTGAACGTACGACCAGTTTCAGGTGAATTTCCCTGATCATCGACGGGATTAGTGAGTGAACCGGACATATCCACTATGGGAACAACATTGTTGCCTACCTCTGCAGTCGAACGCGTCTGTCGAAGATCTTCTCCGATATCAGCGCCCAGCGGGGAGTTACGTTTCGGTGAACGTCGGTTACTCGCCGCAGACTCGCGCGGACTCGACGGCAATCGCCAAGAGTTTCGCGTGGCAGGCGCGGGTCGAGTTCCCGGAGATCACCCCTGTCTTCACCGTCGACGGCGTCGTCGAGATTCAGGAGTCCGGCGGAATCGCCCTGGCCTTCGACCTGGAGGACTCGAATCCGCTGGAGGGAGACCTGGCCAACGTCTCGTACTTCTACGACCTCGGAGTCCGCTCGATGTTGCCGACGTATAACTACATGAACGCTGCCGGCTGCGGCTGCTTGGACCTGGCGGACACGGGGTTGAGTGGATACGGCCGTGACCTGGTTGCCGAGATGAATCGCGTCGGAATGACGGTCGACGGCTCACATTGTTCTGTACAGACGGGGTTGGACATCTCAGCTATCACCCAGCGAGCAATGATCTACAGCCACTCGAACCTCCGAAGGTTGTGGGAGCATCCGCGCAACATCACCGACGATCAGGCCAGAGCGTGTGCGGAGACCGGCGGCGTCGTCGGGATCAACGGCGTGGGCATATTCCTCGGCGTCAACGGACCGGATGACGACCAGGCTCGGCTGTCCGCGATGGCCGACCACATCGAAGAGGCTGTGGGACTCGTCGGCATCGATCATGTCGGGATCGGCTCCGACTTCTCATTCGACGCCGACGACTTCCGCGAAGAGATCGAGCAGAACCCGTCGTCGTTCTCCGAGGCGTACACCGCGTGGGGGCCACTGCAGTGGACTCCTCCGGAGGAGGTGCTGACACTTGATCAGGTATTGCGTGAGCGGGGCTTCGACGAGCCGTCGATCGAGGCCGTGTACGGCGGAAATTTCGCCCGAGTTGCCCGAGAAGTGTGGGCTACCGACGGGTAATACGACCATCTGGGGACAGCGAAACGATGCAGGACTACCCTGGTGAATCGTGACCTCACACTATGACGTCGTTGTCCTCGGAGCCGGCCCCGGTGGGTACGTCGCTGCTATCCGCGCGGCACAACTGGGCCTGAGCACCGCCATCATCGAGCAGAAGTACTGGGGCGGTGTATGCCTGAATGTCGGCTGCATTCCGTCCAAGGCGCTTCTCCGTAACGCCGAACTCGCGCACATCTTCACGAAAGAAGCGAAGACGTTCGGCATGTCCGGAGACGTGTCCTTCGATTTCGGCTCCGCTTTCGATCGCAGCCGCAAGGTCGCGGACGGGCGAGTCAAGGGCATTCACTTCTTGATGAAGAAGAACAAGATCCCGGAGTACGACGGCAAGGGCACGTTCGTCGACGCCAACACCATCAGCGTGGAGCTGAGCAAGGGTGGCACCGAGACGATCACGTTCGACAACGCCATCATCGCGACCGGTTCGTACACCAAGCTGCTGCCCGGCACCTCGCTGAGCGAGAACGTCGTGACCTACGAAGAGCAGATCCTCACCCGTGACCTTCCGGGTTCGATCCTCATCGTCGGTGCCGGCGCGATCGGCATGGAGTTCGGTTACGTCCTCAAGAACTACGGCGTCGACGTCACGATCGTCGAGTTCCTCGATCGGGCACTGCCCAACGAGGACGCCGACGTCTCGAAGGAAATCGCCAAGCAGTACAAGAAGCTCGGCGTCACCATCAAGACCGGTGCCGCTGTGCAGTCCATCAGCGACGACGGCAGCAAGGTCACCGTCTCGATCAAGGACAACAAGTCCGGCGAGATCGAGACCGTGGTCGTCGACAAGGTTCTGCAGTCCGTCGGCTTCGCACCGCGCGTGGAGGGCTTCGGTCTCGAGAACACCGGTGTCGCGTTGACCGATCGCGGCGCCATCGCGATCGACGACTACATGCGCACCAACGTCCCGCACATCTTCGCCATCGGTGACGTCACCGCCAAGCTGCAGCTCGCGCACGTCGCAGAAGCTCAGGCTGTCGTCGCTGCCGAGACCATCGGCGGCGCGGAGACGCAGACACTCGGTGACTACCGGATGATGCCGCGTGCGACGTTCTGCCAGCCGCAGGTCGCCTCGTTCGGTTTGACCGAGGAGCAGGCCAAGGCCGAGGGCTACGACGTCAAGGTCGCGAACTTCCCGTTCGCTGCCAACGGCAAGGCACACGGTCTCGGTGACCCGACCGGTTTCGTCAAGCTGATCGCCGACAAGAAGTACGGCGAACTGCTCGGCGGGCACCTCATCGGACCGGACGTTTCGGAACTGCTGCCCGAGCTGACCTTGGCCCAGAAGTGGGACCTCACGGTCAACGAGTTGGCACGCAACGTCCACACCCACCCCACGCTCAGTGAGGCACTGCAGGAGGCGATCCACGGCCTCGCCGGCCACATGATCAACTTCTGACGGCAGGGCCTTCGGCCCCGTGCGCCTTTTCGGTAGTTCGCACTACCGGAAAGGCACACGGGGTTTTTCGTCTTTTGTGTCGAGTTGTGTTGCGAAACCGCCATCTGAGGCCTTCGAGTCGGGGTGTAGGCGCGCAACGCATTAGCGTCCCGAGTCGACCATTCGGCTTTCGAAGGACCACTCATGAAAACTCGTTCCGTACTGCTCGCGGCTTGCGTCGCGCTGACGCTCTCCGCCTGTGGAACCTCAGGTGACTCCGGATCGGACGCCGAAGCTTCGGGTGCCGCCGAGGCGGGGGCGTTCCCCGTGACCGTCGACCACGCCTACGGTTCGACGACGATCGACGCGGAGCCTATGCGCATCGTGACCATCGGATGGAGTGGCCAGGATGCGGTGATCGCACTGAACAAGGTTCCGGTCGCCATGGAGAGCTTCTCCGGCGCCGGCATCGAGAACAACATCCTGCCCTGGGACGCTTCGCGTCTGAACGGTGCCAAGCCTGTTCTCATGACGACCAATCCCGATATCCCGTTCGAGCAGATCCTCGGGCTCGATCCCGACGTGATCCTCGCCGTCTACTCCGGCATCGACGAGGGCGAGTACAAGCGTCTCAGTGACATCGCGCCGACCGTCGCGTTCCCCGACCAGCCGTGGGATACGGCGTGGGACAAGCAGATGAGCATGATCGGTGCAGCGCTCGGACAGCCGGAGCAGGCTCAGACGCTGATCGACGAGACCGGGGCGTACTTCGAGAAGCAGGCCGCTGATCACCCACAGTTCCAGGGCAAAACCGCAACGTATGCAATGCGCACCGACGAGGGCCTGATCGTCTTCTGCGGCACCGACCCGCGGATCCGTCTTCTCGGCCAGCTCGGGGTGAAGACCTCGCCCGGTGTCGACGCAGTGTGCACTTCCGGCGACAGTTCGGTGTCCGTGGGCATGGAATCCATCGACACACTCGACGCCGACGTCTTCATTCTCGTCGACGCCGACGGCACCAACCTGGACAAGCTGATGTCCTTCGGTCCGTTCGCGAACATGACCTCGGTGTCGAACGGCCGTCTGGTTCGTCTGGTCGGAATGGACTACGCGATGGCTACGTCCGCTCCGACGGTGCTGAGCGTTCCCTACGCATTCGACGAGTTCATCGCTCAGCTCTCGGACAAGTTGAGCTGATTCCGGGCGTCGTACGACGCTTGTGACGCAACGATTTTCGGCACCTGCGATTCGAGTAGTTCGATCAGGGCCGTGATCTTTGCGGCGACGTCGGCGCCGAGTTCGGTCAGGCTGTATTCCACTTTGGGCGGGATGGTTTCGAGTACCTCACGGTGCACGAGGCCATCCCGCTCGAGTGTTTGCAGGGTCTGCGAGAGCATGCGCTCGCTGACTCCGTCGACGCGTCGGCGCAGGGCACTGAACCGGTACGGGCCCTCGTTCAATGCCGCCAGCGCGAGTGCTCCCCAGCGTCCGGTTGCATTCTGCAATGCCGCCCGAGAGTTGCACCCGCGAGCGAAGACGTCAGCCTCGAGCGTTGGGTCCACGACGTCGGCATTCGGATCAGGGGTCTGGGCAGCACGTGAAGGTGAGTCGGTGCTGGTCATGAACCCAGGCTACTACTGCACGATCCCATAGCGCTAACTCGACGTGTTGCACTTACGAAAAATAAGTGCATGATGGTTGCAGAACGTATTTACGCTTCAACCTGGATCGGGAGTTCGCATGAGCATTGCAGTCACCGGCGCAACCGGAAACCTCGGACAACTGGTAGTCGAGTCGTTGATCGAGCGGGGAACCGCCGCGTCCGACATCGTCGCAGTGGTCCGCAATCCACAGAAGGCGGAAAGCCTCGCCGCCCGCGGAGTAGTTGTACGCCAAGCGGACTACGCCGATGCCTCGGCGTTGGAAACCGCACTGGCGGGCGTCGGCAAGCTGGTTCTGATCTCGGGAAGTGAAGTGGGGTCACGGCTCGCGCAACACACCAACATCATCGACGCGGCGAAGGCTGCCGGCGTCGGATTCATCGCCTACACGAGCATCTTGAATGCTCAGGACACGCCGATGAAGCTTGCTGCCGAGCACAAGGCGACCGAGGACGTGCTCATTCGGAGCGGTATTCCGTTCGCGCTGTTGCGCAACGGTTGGTACTGGGAGAACTTCACCAACGACCTGGCCGGTGTGATCGAACGCGGCGCACTGGTCGGTGCGGGAGCGGAAGGCAAGATCGCGGCTGCGGCGCGTGCGGATTACGCCGACGCCGCAGCAGTAGTCGCGACCACCGATGGCCACGAAGGTGCAGTGTACGAGTTGGGCGGTGACGAGAGGCTCACCTACGCCGAATTGGCCGAGAAGATCAGCGAATTTGCAGGCAAGCCTGTCGCGTACCAGTTCGTGAGCGAGGACGCATACAAGGGGATTCTCGAGAGCGTCGGCCTGCCTGCCCCGGTCGCAGAGATTCTCGCGGATTCCGATGCTGCAATTGCCAAGGGGGCGTTGGACACCGGGTCGGGTGACCTGCAGAAGTTGATCGGCCGCAGCAGCACTCCGGTGGCTGAGGTGTTGAAGAAGGCCTGACCTGCTGTGCGCCTTTATTAACCGCGGGCGGTTAATAAAGGCGCACAGGGGGTTACCCCATGTGGACTGCACCCTCGGCGGGCAGATCACCCTTCTTGGCGCGGACCAGCACCAGCACTACCGGTGCGATGATCGCCAACAGGATTGCCGCCCAACCGAATGCGGCCGAGTATCCGGATACCTCGGCGCCGAAGAAGTAGTCCGTCATCGAGGCGACGAAGTCCTGCACCGGCTGGGGGAGTAGCGCCAATTGGTCACCAGTCGGGATGGTCGCGTTCGACATGTCGACAGGAATGCCTTCCGGCGGGATCGGCGCCGCGTTGTCGGCGGTGAAGGCCGACTTTGCCGAAGCGTAGATCGTGGTGAACAGTGCGGTTCCGAGTGCGCCGCCGATCTGCAGGGTGGCGTTGACCAGGGCGCTGGCAGCGCCGGCGTCGTGGTCGGGGACACCGATCAGTGCGAGGTTCTGCATCGGCACCATCAGCAGACCGAGTCCGAAGCCGAAGATGGCGAGGCCGGGGAACACGTGCGTCCAGTAGGAGCTGTGTACCTCGATCTGGGTCAGCATGAGCAGTCCTACGGCTGCCACCAGCGGGCCGGCGACCATGAGCGGCTTGGGGCCGATCTTGGTGGACAACTGCGCTGCGATGGTCGACGCCAAGACGATGAAAAATGCCATCGGCAGCGATCCGACGCCGGCCATGACCGGGCTGAATCCGAGCACGATCTGCAGGTAGAACGTCAGGTACAACGTGCCGCCGAGCAGGGCGGCGCCCACCAGCATGGAGCCGATCAGAGCAGCGCCGCGATCACGATGCCACGGAACGCTCAGCGGTAGAAGCGGATTCTTGCTGCGGCTCTCGACGACCACGAAGATGGCGAGGAAGACCAGACCCAGTGCGATGAACAGCAAAGTGTCCGCCTGACCCCAGCCGTGCTCGGCGCGTGTGAATCCGTAGACCAGTGAGCCGAGCCCCAGGGCGATGAGGACAGCGCCGGGAAGGTCGTAGCTCGTGTCGCCGTGCGCTTTGGTTTCCTTGACGATCGGGACGGCCGCAGCGATGGCGATCAGCGCGATCGGGATGTTGACGAGCAGGCACCAGCGCCAGTCGACGTACTGCGTCAGCACTCCACCGAGGAGAAGGCCGATAGCAGCGCCACCGCCGGAGATCGCGCCGTAGACGGCAAAAGCCTTGGCGCGCTCCTTCTCTCCGATGAAGGTGGTGGTGAGCATCGACAGCGCGGCGGGCGCGAGCAGTGCTGCGAAGACGCCCTGGCCGGCGCGGGCGATGAACAGTTCGATACCGCTCTGCGCGATGCCGCCGATGCCGGAGGCAACCGCGAAGCCCGCCATGCCGACGATGAAGGAGCGCTTGCGGCCCCAGTAGTCGGCGATACGTCCGCCGAGGAGCAGCAGCGCACCGAACGCCAAGGCGTACGACGTGACCACCCACGCGCGGTCAAGGTCGCTGATGCCCAGTTCCTCCTGGGCTGCCGGTAGGGCGATGGAGACGATGGTGCCGTCGAGCACCACCATGAGTTGAGCGAACGCGACGATGCAGAGCACCAGCCAGCGACGTTGATGATTCGGATTCTCGGAGACAGCCGGGATCGGTGGCAGAGTGCCGCCGTCGACGTGGGACGTGGTGGTCATTGGAAAAAGGTATTCCAGCCTTCTCGGGTGAGTCAAACGAAATAGTTCGTTCGGTTACCATCATCACTATGGCTCCCACTGACGTGACCGCGACGAAACAGCGAATCCTCGACGCTGCGCAAGAAGAATTCGGCACCTACGGGCTTGCCGGTGCGCGCATCGATCGGATTGCGAAGAACGGAAACGCCAGTAAGGAGCGCCTCTACGCCTATTTCGGTGACAAGGTCGCGTTGTTCCACGCGGTGCTCGACGTCGACTTCGAGCAGGCGATGGAATCCGTCGAGTTCACCGGTGAAGACATGCCCGCGCATGCTGTCGAACTGTTCGACGCAATGCTCGGCAAACCACAGATTCAACGGATGATGATCTGGGGTCAATTGCAGGGTGAGGCACCACGGATGAAGAAGTTGGCCGAGGAACATTCCAGCTGGGTTCCGCGAATGGCCACGATCCGCAAGGCTCAAGAAGACGGCCTCATCTCGAAGCACTGGGACCCCCAGGACCTGATCACGATGCTGTTCGGCCTCGTGTTCGGCTGGGTGGTGGCCCCCGGTGTGGCCGACAACCAGAACGTCGACGCCGACGAGATCGCGCGCCGCCGTGAAGTGGTGCGCGAGGCCGTCACTCGAATCTGCAAGCCGTGACTGTCAGCGAGAGAGGTACGCGGCCCAACCGCCGTAGTCGGTGATGTCAGCTGCGCCGTTTACGGCGTCATGAGTGCAGCTGAAACCGACTGTCGTTCTGCCGTCGGATAACTCGACGCTCGTGAGCGCCATCGGTGCAGGCAAGGCGGCGAGGAACGTTCCCAGCCCGGCCGGTGAGATTCGGAAGATCTCGCCGACGACCGGTGCGCCGAGTCCAGGGCCACGGCGTACCAGGCCGGGCTTCGGTGGCGTCGTGTCGAGAGCGAAGAGCCGGTAGGCATCCGAGGTCGTGACGGTTTCGACGTACCGCGCGCCGAGGTCGACCAACTGTGTGTTGAGGGGTTGCCCGCGCAGGTGAGCGCCGAATACTGCGAGGTCGATTCCGGTATCGACGAGGGTAGGTGAAGGCACACCGCCGAGTCGCGCAGCGAGGTCGATGGCGCTCTGGTCGTCGAAAGCAGGTACGACGAACATGACGCCGAACGGGTGATCTTCGGCAGTGCGGTGTCCGGGCGCCGCGACGGCCGCCATGTCGAGCAGGTTGCAGAAGTTGGTGAAAGTTCCCATCCGGCGGTTGATTCCGAACGGATCCTCGGTCACGGCGGCAATCGTCGGGTGTTCGGTGGTGGTGGGAAGCAGTAGGGCGTCGAACCCGGCGAGGAGTTCCCGGGCGGCAGCCTTGGCGCGGGTGAGAGCATCGAGATCGTCGACTAGCTGGTATCCGGTGGGGTGCTTCGCACCGAGCACGATGTCGGACACCGCGGGATCTGCTCCGGCAGGACGAGTTTCGAGGAACTCGCCGGCAGCGGCGTACCGCTGCGCCACTACGGCGCCGTCGTAGAGCAATCGGGCCGCGTCGAGCAGTCCGGATATGTCGACGGTCTCGGTCTCGGCGCCGCCGGCTACCAGAGCTGCCACAGTGTCCTGAAATGCTGCTGTATACGACGGGCTCAGTTGAGTGAGATCCTCGATTCGGGGGACGGCGACGCGGGGATTCGGCGCCGCCGCGAGACGAACGTCGGAAGGCCAGACGCGGCTGCGGGGATCTCGAGGTTCGTGGCCGATCATGATTGCCGCTGCCGCGGTTGCCGATTCGAGGTCGTCGGCAAATACCGTCAGAGCGTCGTAGTCGACGCAGGCGGGCACTACTCCGTGGGCTGGGATGACGCCGAGCGAGAGCTTGAGTCCGTAGATCCCGTGGAACGCTGCCGGCACCCGGCCGGAACCGGCGGTGTCGGTGCCGATTCCGATGTCTGCAATTCCCAGCGCGACAGCGACGGCGGATCCGGAGCTACTACCGCCCGAGATCAACTCTTCGTCCCAGGCGCAGCGAACGGCTCCGTACGGACTGCGCGTTCCGACCAGTCCGGTGGCGAACTGGTCCAGATTGGTCTTCCCCAGAACAACAGCCCCGTGCTCGATCAACCGCGCAACGGCACTGGCGGTTTCGTCCGGCGAATACGCGAATTCGGGGCACGCCGCTGTGGTCGGCAGACCGGCGACGTCGACGTTGTCCTTGACGGCGACCAGACGCCCAGCCAGAGGAAGATGCTCGCCCGCGGCGATTCTGGCTTCGACCGAAGCGGCATCGGCAAGCACATCTTCCTTGCGGCGCAACGTGATCCAGACTTCGGGGCGATCTACTTCCTCGATCCGCTGGAATGCCTGCTCGACCCGGGCTGTCGGGGTGAAAACTTCTGCTGCGATGGTCATGGTGTGTACTGCTCCGATCAGTCCGTGATGTTGGCGAGTGAGAGCGCGGTGATCGCGCGGGTCACCCGGTCGAGGACGACGTCGAGAGACTCGCCGATGTGCTGGTGCAAAAGCGTGCGGGCCTCGGGCAGATTGCCGGCACGTAGTTCTTCGAGGATTCGAATGTGCTCCGCGATCGAGGTGTCGATGCGGCCGTTGACCATGAAGTCGTACATCCGAACGTGCCGGATACGGGAATTCACCGACAGCAGCGACGCGACCAGTTCATTGTTTCCCGACGCCCTCAGTACGGCGACGTGGAATTCCTCGTCCAGTTCGACGAACCCCGGTTCCTGAGCGGGCGGATCGAGAGCCAGGGCACGCCACCGCACCAATTCGTCGTCGAGGATTGTTCGGTCGTGCCGGATCGTCGGATCTGCGATCGCCCGGGTAATTCCCTGTAGTTCCAGAGTGATTCGGAGTTCATACAGATCTCGGATCCGCGGGATACTCGGGCGCACGGCGGAGAACCCGTACTCTTCCCGGCGCAGGAGTCCATCGGCGCACAGCATCGTCAACGCTTCCCGTACTGGTGTGCGAGAAATGCCGAAACGCGTGGAGAGTTTCGGTTCCGTCAGGCGCTGATCGAACCCGATAGTCCCGTTGACCAGTTCGGTGCGTAGTTCCCGGTAGACCACCTCACGCAGTGGCTCCGGCGCCGTATTCATCCCTGTCGACATACCTGTATACGCTATTGATCAGGTGTTTCGTCCAGATGTCTTCGGGTTAGAGCTGAGTTACGGCCGCCGCGGAACTTCAGGAGAAGTCGCGCTGAACCCGCAAGGTTCCGATCGTGGTGGCCAGGCCGTCGTACTGAGTGACCAACAAGGTGAATTCGATCAACCGACGATCGTCGAGATGCTGCGAGAGCGTTCCCCACGTGTTGTCGGTGACGTCCTTGGTGGTGACCAACTCGTCGACCGCAGTCAAGATCGCACGGTGACGCGGACTCAACTCGGAAGCGCCAGGGCCCTCGATGATTCGGGCCAGTTCTTCTGCGTCGATTCCGGCTTTGCGGCCGAGCCTGATGTGGTGATCCATCTCGTAACCGCAGTCCCGCAGGTGCGCGACCCGCAGGATGATCAGTTCGGTGTCGTGGCGAGAGATCTTGCCGCCGGGCATGAGTGAGCCGGAGTAGTGCAGCCAACCGCGGAAGAGTCCGCCCGTGCGCCCCAAGGTGCTGAACAGATGCGCATCGGGTGCTCCGGCAGCCTTCGACAGGACACGCCAGATTCCCCAGTTGATCGGACCGAGGTCCTTGAATCGGCCGGGCGGGATGCGGGGGTTCATGCGACTCCACGGATGTGAGAGGGACGGAGGTCGATAGCTCGTTGCGCGATGTGGCGAACCGCGGCGCTGCGGCGGGGCGCGTGTACGCGTGACTTCCGGCCGACGATACCGCGCTCGAACGCGTCGACGGCGTCAGCGACGGTCGTGGTGCCGGCGCTGGCGAGGGTTCCGCGTGCTCCGTCGAACGACAGTGCGGTGGTATCGGTGTCGATGTCGCCGATATACGCGACGCCCACCTTGGTGCCGAGGTGTTTCATTTCCAAGCGCAACGCGTCACCCAAGGCTTCGACGCCGGCGCGCGAAGCACCGAACGGTCCGCGAAACGGATGCTTGGCGGCGCCGTGAGCCGAGGCGACCACCAGGGCGTAACCGTTTTCGTGACTGATGTGCGGACCGGCTGCGCGCAGGGTGTAGTACGTGCCCATGAGATTGACTTCGACGGCGCGGCGCATGTCCGCAGGGTCGCCGCCGAGGATCGACGAGTTCGCCTCGACACCGGCATTGGCGACGACGACGTCGATGCCTCCCAGCTTCTCAGCGATGTAGTCGACGCCGCGAGATACCTGCTCGAGGTCGGCGACGTCGCACAACTGCCACGGCGCGCGGCCGCAGGAAGTGGCGACTTGTTCGAGAAGTTCAGGCTCGAGGCCGAGCAGTCCCACGGACGCACCACGGTCGTACAGGCGTCTGGCCAGCGAAGAACCGATATTGCGGGCAGCGCCGGTGATCAGGATGCGCCGACCCGTCAGGTCGTCCGCACTACTCTTGGCCGATTCGGCCTTGCCCGCCTCGCTCTTGCCCATTGCTGTGTCCCTACGCAGTGACCTTCTGGTCCTCCGACGCTAACACCGCCGGGTAGCTGCGACTGCAAGTACCGCCAACTCCGTCCGAACGGGTGTTCAGACCGATGCGGCTTCGAGACGCGGATGTGACGCGGAAGCCTGTGTCGACCGCAATCGGCGGAATCGGACCACGGCAACGACGGCGGCAACAGCGGCGAGGATCACCAACGGCAGTGACGGACCCACCGTGGGTTCGATGACAACCAGTAGCACCGGCAGTCCGAATCCGAGATAGGTGCCGACGTAGAAGATCCCGGTCAACGCGCCCCGCGAGGCGGGGGGAGCCAGCGACTCGACGTCGAGCAGTCCCTCGCGTAGACACAGTCCGTAGGCCGTACCGAGGACGAGCGCGCAGACGATGAACAACCCGAGCGCGGGGTGTGCGCCGCCGACGGCGACCAGGCAGTATCCGAGCGCCGCCAGTGCGGCGCCGACCGTGCCGGCCTGAGGACCCCAATTGCGATGGCGCGCAGCGGTTTGAACCAGGATTCCAGCACCCAGAGTCAGCGCCGCCGCGAAACCCGGAAGGAGAGGACCTGAGTAGCGGTCCCCGAGCCTGGCCGTCATGGTCACAAAAGAGACTGTTGCGCTGGCGAACACCCACGGCGCCAACGGAAGTGCCCAGAGCAGCGCATTTGCGACGGAGCGCTCCGCGCCGTCTGGCGCATTTGCGACGGAGCGCTCCGCGCCGTCTGGGACGGGTGTGATGGTCGCGGCTTCTACGGGAACAGGTGTACGACTCCACACAGCTGCCGCGGTAACCGAACCCACCGACAAGACGGCCGAGACGACAAAGGGCGTAGCGAGTGGGAAGGCGGCAAATTGTGCCAACAGACCCGAAAACAGTGGTCCCAGTGCAAAACCCGAGGTGAGTACTACGCCCGCCATCACGGTTCCGGACTTGCCGCGAAGGTCAGCCGCCCACGCGGTGCCGGCGCCGATTGCCAGACCGGCACCGATACCGACAACGAGGCGCCCGACCATGAGCCCGGGCGCGTCGTGCCAGAGAAGAAGAATCAAGGTTCCGAGCGAGGCTATGAGCGCTCCGGGCAGGACGACTACAGCTCGGCCGACGCGATCCGACAGTGCTCCACCGGTCAACAGGCCGGGTAGGAGTCCGAGCGCGTAGATACCGAAAACACCGTCGAGCACGGTATGCGAAAGACCCTCGTCCACCCGGAGAACCGGGATGAGCGAAGCAAAGTGGTTGGCGGCCCAACCCGTCGAAAGTAGAACTGCCAGTACCGAGATGAACCCGCGACGGGATGGATCGCCCATACCGGCAGCTTAGGCGGGTACCAGATCGCTCACGTCGGCGAGGAGTTCGAACGTGCGCAACCAAGCCTCGCGGTTGGTGCCGGTCGACACCGTGATCAGCTCGTCGGCCTGTGCATGCTCGGTGAACTCGTCGAGGTAGGCGCGGACCTCCGTGGGCGTGCCGATGGCGCTGTACTTGGTCATCTGCAGAACCTGCTGACCCGCGGGGGAGTCGAGCAGCATGTCCGCTTCGTCGTCCGTGAACTTGCGTCCGCGTCCGAGAAGAAGGCTGACGCGCGAACGCTTGGCCGCGAGGAAGTCCTGCTGAGCCTGCTCATGGGTGTCGGCGGCGATGACGTTGACGCCCGCGATGACGTACGGCTCCGCCAACTGCTCCGACGGCTTGAACTCGCGTCGATAGATCGCGACGGCGTCGCGCAGGGCGTTGGGGGCGAAGTGCGAGGCAAATGCATACGGCAGGCCGAGCATCGCGGCGAGCTTGGCTCCGAACAGTGACGATCCGAGAATGTAGAGCGGAACGTGAGTGCCCTTACCGGGAACGGCATTGATTCCGGGGACGCGCGAAGTGTCGCCGAGGTAGCCCTGAAGCTCGAGTACGTCCTGCGGGAAGCTGTCCGAAGAACTCGGGTCGCGTCGCAAAGCCTGCATGGTCTTCTGATCACTACCGGGCGCGCGACCGAGACCGAGATCGATGCGACCCGGGTGCAGAGTCTCGAGGGTGCCGAACTGCTCGGCGATCGTCAGCGGTGCGTGGTTGGGCAGCATGATTCCACCGGCGCCGAGGCGGATTTTGCTGGTGTGCGCGGCGACGTGGCTGATCAGAACGCTGGTGGCCGAAGACGCGATGGAACCCATGTTGTGGTGCTCGGCATACCAGATTCGCTTGTAACCCCACTCCTCGGCACGCTGCGCCAAGGTCACGCTGGCGTCGAAGCTGTCTTTGGCGGTTTCGTTGTCGCCGATGTGGGCGAGATCGAGGATGGAAAGTGGGACGGCCATGAATGTGGTGCCTTTCTCAGCGAATAGAACGCAAACGTCGTTGGAAGGTGCAACCATCTGGCCGGCTTTCCTATTTCCGCCTGGTCAGCGCCCACGGATGGTGGCGAGGCGGACAAGGCGTGAAGTTCTTGTCTCGATTTCGGTCATTTCGGATATTTCGGATGAAATTGGGGGCTAGATTTCCCGAATCGGAGGTTCTTTCGCATTCCAAGTGAATCGAGACCAGCATGGCCACTGATCGGAAGGCTGTAAACAAGCGCAAAGTACGTGCGTTACTTGCCGGAGGACTTGTCCTCGGTATCGGCGCCGCTGTCACCTTGGCGGCGTGGACAGACAACGTTTTCGGCGACGCGCAGTTCAAGACGGGAAGTTGGAATCTCCAGGGCAGTTTCGACGGACTGACGACCTGGGGTGAGTATCAAGTCGACGCTTCCGCCGGCCACTTCCAATTCAGCACGGGATTCAACACACTCGCACCCGGAACGACGGTATACGCGCCGGTAGCGCTACGGATCGGTCCCACGGCCAGCACTTCCGGCGCGACGGTACAACTACTCGGTGCGACGGGCGGTGATGCCGATCTCAAACCCGCCCTGCGGTACTCGGTGTATCGAGGTGTCTCCTCCACGGCCTGCACGGCGGCGGGAATTGGAGCAGGCACAGCATGGGTGGGCACGACAGCTAGTCCGGTGGCCTTGACGGCAGGTTCGGGTTCGGATGTCACCTTGCTAGGCACGGGTGTGCCGGTCGAACTGTGCTTCGCGGTCACGCTGCCCGCCGGAGTCGACCCCTCGATCGTGTCGGGCAAGGACACCGGGCGCTTGCTCTGGCAGTTCACCGGCCAGTCCACCCCCTGACGCCTGCGTGGTCACACGGCGAATGCGTCAGGTGTACGCACTGGCGGCCTCGGGACTCGTCCTGGGTATCGGTGCAACCACCGTGGCTGCCAGTTGGGTGGACAGCACGATGGGCGATGCATCGTTTCGCACCGGAACCTTCGGAATCGAGTCGAACGTCGGCGGTGGATGGTCGTCGCATGCATCCAGTGCCCCTGGCATTTTCACGTACACACCCTCGGCGCTCCTGATTCGCCCCGGTGCGTTCTCGTACGGCCCGATATCTCTTCGAACAGTGCCGGTCTCGCCGGCAGCATCCGTCACTCTGCAGGCGGCCACGGTTGCCGGCGACTCCACTCTGGCGTCGGCGCTGCGGTATCGGGTGGTCAAGTCGACGACCTGTGATGCGTCGGCCTTCTCCACGGGAACACCACAATTCGTGGTGGGAAGTGCGACGGTGTTTCCGTCGCTCTCAACTGGTTCCGCAGTCGGGGCCATCGCGCTACCCACCGGTGGAGCGTCCCCGGGCGCCGCGGTGGCGCTGTGCTTCGAGATTTCGCTGCCCGCAACCTCGGCTAATTGGAGCAACTCGGCGCTGACCGGTAAAACGGCAACTCCCACTTGGCAGTTCAGTGCAACACCCTGAAGGAGCTGCAATGCCAACACATGCCCGGGCAACACATGCCCGGACGAAGAAGCGTTCGGTCCCCACGATCATCGGGGACTGCATCCTTCAGGTTCTTGCAGTCGGTGGGGTCATCTGTATCGCTTTGGTGATCTGTGCCTTCGTTTTCGACATCACACTGATCATGTTCAAGACCGGATCGATGTCGCCGACCATTCCGACCGGATCTCTGGCAGTTGTGCGGGAAGTACCGGCAGATTCCGTCGAGGTGGGCGACGTCGTCACCGTCGATCGGGGAGTGTCCGAACTGCCGGTGACCCACCGGGTCGTCTCCGCTCGCACCCAGGACAACGGCATTACGATTCTCGATCTCAAGGGTGATGCCAACGCTTCGGCTGATCCCGCGGTATACGAGGTCACCACGGTCCGAAAGGTGCTCTGGCACGTTCCGGGATTGGCGCGGGTGATCGTCTACTTCTCGAATCCTCTTGTTCTGGGGGCGATCACGCTGACCATGGCCGCTTTGGTGGTCGCGGTATTCTGGCCGCGCAATACCGATGACGACGATGATGCCGACTCGGCCGACCCGAAAACCGAACCCATTCAGGTTCTTCTACCGCCAGACGGCGGTAGACAATGAAGCGTCGCCACCTGTTTTCAGTCATCGTATTGGCAGTTGCGGTTGTTCTGGGCTCTGGTTTCTCGTCTCACCCACTCCTCGGAGAGACAGAAGCGGCGTGGACAGACTCCGAGTACGTTACCGGCCCGATTTCCACCGGTTCATGGACGACGAGTGGGTACGGCAGAGGCGCCGGCGGGCTCGGGTTGTCCAGTGGCGGAATCGTGATAGATCTTTTCGGCAGTTCGATGTTCGAAGGTGTCTCACAACAGAACACGATTGGAAAGGACCTGGACACAACCAATCTGGTGGTTGCAAAGCTACTGGGCGTCAACTCGTTGTCCCGGACCGGATCGATCTCGTCGTGCGCTGCCTACTCGGTCGGGCAGCCTGCGAGCGGCCGCTGCCAGTCGGCAATTGTTTCGGATACCGATGCGACGTCGACACTCACCTCGATGACCGTGACAGTGAACTTGCTGTCTCTACTGGGGGTTGATCTGGTCAGTGCGCCGATAGTCACTGTGGCATCGCCGATTACGGCAGGGGCTGCGTGCGATACCTCGAACAGGGCATCGGTATCGGCGAGTAGCCCCACGAATCAGGTGACGGTGGGATCTCGCGTCCTCACGATTCCACAGCCTGCCGAGAACGCATCGGTGACGGTAACAGGGGCGGACGCCACTGTGAACGCCGCTGGCTTGGCGACGATTCAATACACGAACATCAAGCTCGTGAGCACGCGAACGTCCACGGCAACAACGGCGCAATCGACGCTGAGCGTGAGTCTTTCGATGGCAGCTTTTGCGATTCTGGGGGCGCAGATACTGGGCACCACAAACGTGACATTCAATCTTGTAACGGCCCAATGCGGAATTGGCAGCGCGACATACCCGGTCACGCCGCTGAGCCTCCCAACCGGATTTGCTGCGCGTGCGGTCAGCCCGACGTCTACTTCGGTGAGCGAACCCCCGTCATCGACGACTTCTTCGACCACGGCAGCTGAGACCACGGCAGCTGAGAACACTGCAGGGATGACGACCACCGCGTCTGTGCCGACACCGACAGCAACCCCGACATCGACAGCAATCCCGACATCGACAGCAACCCCGACAACGACGGCTACACCAACTACGAGCACACCGGCGCCGGCGGATCCAATCGGGACAGCGATCCACGGCCCCGCCGATTCGAGCATCTCCGCCTTCACCACGGATACCGGACTCTCCTGCGACGTTGCGCCTGATGCGGACTACACGAGCGAAGTTGCAGTCGAATGCTCGGACGGCACAACGGGTACGGTCCCCGGTTCTGTACTCGGCCCGCAGCCAACCGTAGCGGGGGAGTATCTGCTGGTCCCCCTGACGAGAGACCACGTCACCGAAGTCTTCACCCTGAAGTCAGCGACACGACGCTGATCAGTTACGCACGGCATTGGCCATAGCGGCCAACGAGAGGGCCTGACGAGCACGGTCGAGGACAACCGCACGAGAGATGTCGATGTGCGATACCAGTGCCTCGTGCGCTTGCGGAATCTTGCCGTCCAGAACCAGCTCGACGACGGCGATATGTTCCTCCACGGTGGCCTTCATACGGTCGGGAGTCAGGTAGTCGAACATCCGCACGGGGCGCAGCTTCGAGTTGACGGCCTGCAAGGCGTCGACCAACGCATGGTTTCCGGACGAGGCGAGGAGCGCGATGTGGAACTCCTCGTCGAGCGTCACGAAACCGGCGTCCGGTACCGGCATCTGTTTGAGAAATGCGTACCACTTGTCGAGTTCGGAACCGAGCGCGTCTCGATCATGAGCGGGGGCCTCACCGTCGAGTACCCGCCGAAGTCCGTGTACCTCGAGGAGTATGCGCAGCTCGTAGAGGCCACCCAACTCGTCGAGGTGCGGTCGGTACGGAAAGAGGCCGTGTTCGTCGCGCTCGACCAACCCGTCGGATTCCAACTTCGCGAGCGCTTCGCGCACCGGTGTTCGCGAGACACCGTAGAGATGGGCCAGGCGTTCCTCGCCCAGTCGTTCCGAGGGCGCGATCTGACCGGACATCAGATCGTTTCGGATCGACCGGTAAACCTGTTCGCGCAGCGGCGGCCGCACACTCATGTCAGATTGCCATCGCTCGACGAACCGCCTCGGTGGACGTGGTGCCGCCCTCACCGGTCGAGGTCACGTGTCCGGCCGCGAGAATGCTGTAATGCTGAGCAGATTGGAGCGCGAAACCGATGTGCTGCTCTACGAGGAGGACACCGAGATCGCCGCGCTCGGTGAGTTCCATGACGGTTCTTTCGATTTCGGCGACCACGTTGGGCTGAATGCCCTCGGTTGGTTCGTCCAGAATGAGGATCTTGGGCTCGGTGATCAGGGCGCGAGCGATGGCAAGCTGTTGTCGCTGCCCACCGGAGAGAAGTCCCGCGCGACGGTCGAGGAGCGTGGTGAGTGCGGGAAACAGATCCAATGCCTCTGCGATGAGTGCCTTTCCGCGTTTGCGCCCGTCGGCGACCACCCGAAGATTCTCGGCAGTTGTCAGTTGTCCGAACGACTGCTGACCCTGCGGTACGTAGGCAAGTCCGCGAGCGACGCGGGCGCTCGGCCGTAGAACGGTGATGTCCTCACCGTTCAGAAGTACCTTTCCCCGTGTGGGTTTGATCAGACCGACGGCGGCGCGTAGCAAGGTGGTTTTACCCGCACCATTGTGACCCATGACTGCCGCAACCCCGTCGCTGGGAACCAGCAAGGAAACGCCGTGGATCACTTCGGTACGTCCGTAGCCGGCGCGGATGTCGACGAGTTCGAGCATGATTCAGTCCTCCGGGGTCGGTTCGGTGTCGGCGCCGAGATCGGTTCCGGCAGCGGCTGTGCCGAGGTAGACCTCTTGCACCTTGGGGTCGGCTTGGACCTCCGCCACAGTTCCTTCGGCGAGTACTTTCCCAGCGGCGAGCACTGTGACGGACGTGGCGAAGGATCGCATGAAGTCCATGTCGTGCTCGACTACGACGACGGTTCGCGCACCGCCGATGCGCCGCAGAAGGTTCCCGGTCTCCTCGCGCTCCTCCAGGCTCATCCCAGCGACGGGCTCGTCGAGTAGTAGCACGGAACAGTTCTGTACCAACAACATTCCGATCTCGAGCCACTGTTTCTGCCCGTGCGCCAGAATGCCCGCGGGAGTGTCTCTGAGGTGCTCCAACCCGGTTGTCTCCAGCGCCTCTTCGATCTCGGGAAGCACACCTTTGCGTTTTCTGAGCAGGTTCCACGGTGATCGGCCGGCTCCGGCCGCGATGTCGAGATTCTGCAGCACCGAGAGCTCTTCGAAGACGCTTGCCGTCTGGAAGGTTCGCCCGACGCCGAGGCGGGCGATCTTGTGAACCTTCTTGCCGAGCAGTTGCTCGCCGGACTTCGTGATGGAACCCGTCGCGGGAACGAGTCCGGTGATGGCGTCGACCAACGTTGTCTTTCCAGCCCCGTTCGGGCCGATGAGAAACCTCAGGTCGCCCTGCATGAGGGTCAAGTCGACGCCGTCGACGGCCTTGAAACCGTCGAAGCTGACCGAAAGATTTCGTACTTCGAGGTACTCGGACGACATTCCGGCGTTGCCACCCAGTGCCGGTGTGGGTTCGCTGGTGGCGGTTGTGTTGGTCATGACGACACCTCCACTGGTTCGGGTTGGGAGACCTTGACCGGCGGGTCGGCCGGGGTCTCACGCTTCTTGCGGTGGCGCATCAGGGCGAACAATCCGGCCACACCTGCCGGGAAGAATCCGACCACGACGATGAACATCAACCCTTGTGCGTAGATCCATCCCGAAGGGAGTTTCTCCGAGAATGTCGACTGCGCCCACGCGACGCCGATCGCACCGAGTACCGGACCCAGAAGCGTTGCGCGGCCACCGATCGCGACCCCGATGAGAAAGGCGATTGACGGAACGATCCCGACGTCGGCGGGGGAGATGATGCCCACGATCGGAACGAACAGCGCACCGGCGATACCGGCGAGGAACGCCGCGGTCACGTAGGCGACCAGTTTGATGTTCGCCGGATCGTATCCGAGGAAACGTACGCGCTCCTCTTGATCGCGGACGGCGACGAGGAGTTCGCCGTATCGGGAGTTCATCAGCTGGCGAATCAGAGCGACCGATGCGAGAAGAACTCCGGCGGCGATGAAGAACAACATCTGCTTGTTCGCCGGATCGTTGAGGTTGAAACCGAAGAACGTGCGAAAGCGGTTGAGGCCGTTGCTGCCACCGATCGACTGCTGGCCGATCAAGAGGATCGCGAAAGCCGCGGCGAGTGCCTGCGAGAGGATCGCGAAGTACGCGCCCTTGACTCTCCGCTTGAACACACCGAGTCCGAGGAGAAAGGCAACAGCGGCCGGCAGGAAAAGGATGGCGAAGATCGCCACGAATGGCGAGGCGAACGGTTGCCAGTATCCCGGCAGTTCGGTCTTGCCGGCGATGGACATGAAGTCCGGGACCGCGTCGCCTTTGAGTTCGGCATCGGCGATCTTGAGGTGCATCGCCATCACGTATGCGCCGATTCCGAAGAAGACGCCCTGGCCGAGCGTGAGCATTCCGCCTCTGCCCCAAGCCAAGCCGATGCCGACAGCGACTATGGCGAAGCACAGGAATTTGGCCAACAGTGACAGCCTGAAGTCCGAGAGCACAGCCGGGGCGATGGCGAACAGCACGATCGCGGCAAGTGCAAAACCGCCCCACACCCGAATTCGGGAATTGTTCAGGATGCTCATACGAGGCTCCTCGTCTTGACTGCGAACAGGCCCTGCGGCCGAACTTGAAGGAAGACGACGATGATGACGAACACGATCACCTTCGCGATCGACGCTGTCGTCGAGTACTCGATGAACGAGTTCAAGATGCCGAGGGCGAAGGCTGCGATCACGGCTCCCTTCATCTGACCGAGACCGCCGACGACAACAACCAGGAAGGCGTCGATCAGATAGGACTGGCCGATGGTCGGGCTGGTGGAACCGATGAGCGTCAACGCGACACCCGCGACGCCGGCGAGCCCGGAACCGAGGAAGAAGGTCGTGATGTCCGTACGACGAGAGGAGATTCCGCTCGTCTCGGCCAGATCGCGATTCTGGACGACGGCCCGGATGCGTCTACCCATCGACGACTGCTTCAGTGCGACCGAAAGTGCGATCACCGCTGCGATCGCCAACACCAGAATGAAGATGCGGGTTTTCGGCACCACGGCGCCGAAAATATCGACCCCGCCCGAAAGCCAGCTCGGCGCCGAAACATTGACTGCCGGCGCGCCGAAGATGTCGCGCGCCAACTGCTGAAGGATCAATCCGACGCCGAATGTCACCAACAGCGTGTCGAGGGGTCGGTGGTACATCCGCGATACCAGGACCACTTCGAGCACGACACCCATCAGTCCGCCGACGACGAAACCGACGAGCAGAGAAATGATCAACGATCCCGTTGCATTCGAGATCACCTGCTGCACTACGTATGCGGTGTACGAGCCGGCCATGATGAACTCGCCGTGTGCCATGTTGATGACACCCATCTGCCCGAACGTGAGAGACAACCCCAACGCTGCCAACAGGAGAATCGATCCGATACTCAAACCCGTGAACAACTGCCCGATCACAACATCCATGACAGACGCTCCACCTCTCTACTCGTCGATTCCGTCAATTCCGCCTTTCGTCGATCAGCTACCGAGCCCCTCAGCCCAGGGGTAGTTCTTCAGGTACGGATCCGGCTCGATCGGCTGTCCCGAATCCCAGACCGTGTAGATCAGTCCGTCGGAACGGATTTCGCCGATCCGGGCAGTCTTGGTGATGTGGTGGTTGTCGCCGTCGATGGTGACGAGTCCTTCGGGCGCCTGGAAGGTCACACCGTCGGCGTTGTCCTGAATATCCTTGACCGCAAACGAGTTGGCCTTCTCGACGGTGTTCTTCCAGAGGTAGACGGAGGTGTATGCCGCTTCCATCGGATCGGACGTGGGCTTGTCCTGGCCGAACTTCGCCTTGTACGCCGCGACGAACTTCTTGTTCTCGGGGGAGTCGATGGTCTGGTAGTAGTTCCACGCCGTCAGCTGGCCTTCGACGTTCTGGACTCCGATACCACCGACCTCTTCCTCCGCAATGGAGACGGAGACGACGGGCATGTCGGCGGGCTTCAGGCCGACATTCGAGTATTCACGGAAGAATGCAACGTTGGAATCGCCGTTGAGTGTGTTGAACACGGCATCGGCGTCGGCTGTGCGGACCTTGTTCACGATGGTGGAGAAGTCGGTCGAACCCAGAGGCGTGTAATCCTCGCCCTTGATCTCGATGCCGTTCGCTGCCGCGTACGCCTTGATGATGCGGTTGGCGGTCTGCGGGAACACGTAGTCGCTGCCGACCAGATACAGCGACTTGACGCCCTTCTCCTTCAGGTAATCCAGAGCCGGGATGATCTGCTGGTTGGTCGTTGCGCCCGTGTAGAAGATGTTCTTCGAATCTTCCAGTCCCTCGTACTGGACCGGGTAGTAGAGCAAAGAGTTGTTGTCCTCGAACACGGGCAGCATGGCCTTGCGGCTCGAGGAGGTCCAGCCACCGAAAACTGCTGCGACGCAATCGCTGCTGATAAGTTTCTCGGCCTTCTCGGCGAACACTGTCGGCTCCGACGCGCCGTCCTCTGCCACGATCTGGATCTTCTTACCCAGTACACCGCCGGAATCGTTGATCTCCTGCACCGCCAACGAGATGGAGTCGCGGACCGTCACTTCACTGATGGCCATGGTGCCCGAGAGTGAATTCAGGGAACCGACCTTGATCGTGTCCCCCGAGGTGTCGACGCACGACGTAGCCGTCGAATCTCCCGATGCGGTGTCTGTTGCCTTGCTTCCGCAGCCGGTGAGAACCAAGCCCAGCGCGGCGAGAGCGGCCGGCGCGGCAAGGGTGCGCTTCGAGAAGGTTCGCATGTACGGGCCTTTCGTGTCGATGGCTCTGGCAGACAATGGCTCTGACAGATCTGTATCCGGAGTGCGTATACAACGCTGTATTCGTCGAGTGCACAGAGTAGGTGGAAGTTGTTGCGGTGGAATGACTGTCGGTGACAAGTGTGTGTCCGGTGTTTCGATTGGGTGTCCAGGACCTCACACCGCAGGTCAGCGAGGGTGCGGTGTTAGCATCGACGAGAAATTGATCAAGCACTCGCTTGACGATCGGAACGTCGGAAGGATCTTCTCGTGCGCTCGACCCGACGGGACGAAATACTCGCTCATGCGGCCAAGCTGTTCAGTGAGCGGGGGATCGCCGCGACGACGGTGCGAGACATCGCCGACGAAGTCGGGATCCTCTCCGGCAGCCTCTATCACTACTTCGACTCCAAGGATGCGATAGCCAACGAGATCGTCGTCCGGTTCCTCGAAGATCTCAACGTCCGGTACGAGGACTCGATCGAACCGGAAGGTTCGGCTCGAAATCGCCTGGCCACGATGGTGTCGGTCTCTTTTGCCTCGGCGGTGGATCACCCGTATGCCACGGAGGTCTATCAGGGAGAAGCCATACTTTCGTCGCAACCGGCGGACGCGCCCATCACCATCCTGGTTCAGAAGGCACACAGCTACTGGCGATCGGCTATCGCTCGCGGAATTGCCGACGCGGAGTTTCGGGAAGACATCGATCCCGAACAGTTTCACCGTCTCCTGCGTGAATCCGTCTGGTCCACCGTCGCGCAGTATCGCCCGCAGCTTTCCGAATTGGCCGAAGATCTGCAGCGCAATCTGATTTCGGTTTTCCTGGACGGCTTTGCCGCACGTTCCGTCGACGGCGAGCCGGTGGCACGCATTGCGCGGCGCACGGCGAAGAAGGAAGCGCAGACCGAATCTCCCGACTCGGACCTTGCCGAACTCCGCTCTGATGTCGACGAATTGAAGTCCGTCATTCGCGAACTCAGCTCGTCGATCCGGCAGCTGCAGAAGCCGTAACACCGCAGTTCCTGCGCGTGTAGTTCGGATTTTGACTATCAGTGTGACCCAGTGCATACTTCTGTCCACACTCGTAAATCAAGCGCTTGTTTGATTTACCAAGCACAGTTTGGACGGGAGTTCGATGTGAGACTCGGAAAGGCGATCGCCGTCTGCGCGGCAGTGGTCCTCGGGGCGAGCGCGTGCGCATCTGCCGGTGTCATTCCCGAAGACACCATCGTCATCGGTTTGGACGAGGACTCCACCGGGCCCGGTGCGTCGTACAGCACGATCGCCGGCAAGACGGTGCGGATGACCGTCGACCTGATCAACCAGGCGGGCGGAATCAACGGTAAGCAAGTCGAATTGGTTGTCGAGAACGACGAGAGCAGTCCCACCAAGACCCCGTCGATCATTCGGAAGTTGGTCGATCACGGGTCCAGTGCGGTCATCCTCGCCACGGGCAGCGGGTCGGTGCTGCAGGCCAAGTCGATTCTCCAGCAGTCGAAGATTCCTGCGATAGCTCCGGTCGTTCTCAGCGACGCCTTTGCCTCGGCGCCCGACAACGACTTCTCGTTCATGATTCCGAACTCGTTGAAGCAGTACGCCCAGGTGTACTGCGGGGCTTTCGAGAAGATGGGGTACAAGTCCCTGGGAATTCTCGGTGACGCGAGTGCGTCCATCGACGGAATCATCAAGACCCTGCGGCCGGCGCTCGAGAAGTGCGCGATAGTGACGGGCGTCGAAAAGGCGCCGGTCGATGCCGCGGACATCACCGCACAGGTCTCACGTCTCGCGGAAACCGAACCGGACGCGATTCTGGTCGCCAGTATCGGCGGGCACTTCGAAATCCTCGCGCACAACACCTTGTCGAAGGTCACCCCGCAGACGCAACGCTTCTCACTCGCTTCCATCGGAAACCAGCCCGCATCTTGGGCTTTGGCGGACTCGAAGGCGTTGAGCGGCATGGTGTACATGGGCTCGCTCAGTGAGAACAACCCGAGAACCGCCGAACTGCGTCGCAAGGTGCAGGCGGTGAAGGGGCCTGATTATCAACTGACCGCCTACGACGCACAGGCGTACGACGCCGTCATGATGTTGGCCGAGGCAATCGAAATTGCCGGCGACCACCGAGATCGGACGGCCGTTCGTGATGCTCTTCAACAGGTTTCGGCACTTCCCGCCAGCTTCGGCCAGGACGGATTGACACTGTCGTTTTCTTCGCAGGATCACCTGGCTCCGGACAGCCTCTGCGGACTGGTGCTCGTCGAATTCGGTGAGGACAACAAGCCGGCCCATCCGTGGGATTCCTACCAACCCCCGTGCGGATAACCGAGGAGCCTTGACATGACAGACGCACAACTGTGGCTCGCAGCCATCGAGATCGGTGCATTCTTCTCACTGATAGCCCTCGGAATGTATCTCGTGGTGGTCGGCGCCGATTTCTTCAACTTTGCGATGGGCCCGTACGCGATGGCTGCGGCCATGGCGTCGAGTTGGGTCGCGATCAATTACGGGCTCGCTCTCTGGATTGCCATGCCGCTGGGGATCGCGGTAGCGGTGGCGCTGTCGATCCTGACGGAAAAGCTTGTGGTCAAACAGGTTCAGAAGCGTTCGGGTCGTGGGGAACTACCGGCGTTGGTGGCGGTGACCGCAGTACTGTTCGGGATCCAGCAGCTCGCCGGCACGGTCTTCGGCCGAACACCACTTCCCGGACAGAAGATCTTCGACTTCGATCCGATATCGGTGCTCGGTGCCACCGTCGACAGTTCGACCGTTGTACTCGTCGTCGGAACTGCCGTGATCTTCGTCGGTATCGGACTGTGGCTGAACCGGTCCACCTCGGGCCGTCTGCTTCGCGCCGTCGGCGACAATCCGGATGCCGCCCGCGTCCTGGGCTTGCCGGTGGATCGGGTACGCCTCATCGCGTTCACCCTCGCGGGTGTGATCGCCGCCGTCGCCGGACTTCTGTTCGCTCCCAAGGCCGGTGTTCAGTTCACGAGCGGTCTGTCCTGGACGCTGACGGCATTCATCGCACTCGTCATCGGTGGTACCGGCCGAAGTTGGGCTCCGCTGATCGGCGGAATGGTGTTGGGCGTCGTCCAGGTATTCGCCCCGTACTACTTCGGTGCGAGTGCTGCTCAAACCGCGATTCTGTTGATTGCCCTGGTGTTCTTCGCTTTCCGTCCGGAAGGCTTGCTCTCGAGGAAGGTTCGCGTCTGATGGCCTCGCTTTCTACCAGTCCGCTGACGTCAAATCCGCCCACTACATCCGGCCGTTCCCGGACGAGGATGCTCGCCCTGTCACGAGAAGCGCTGATCACCGTGGTCGTGGTTGCTGCCGTGCTGCTGTGGATGGGGCCGAGTCTGTACCGGCAGGATCTGGTGTTCCTCGCTGCGACGTATTCGCTGATCGCACTCGGCATGTACGTGCCATTCGTGCTCGCGGGATCACTGTCGATGGCGTACAGCGCGTATGCGGCGATCGGCGCGTATGCCGTTGCGCTGATCTCGGTTCGGACCGGGTTGTCGATGTGGTGGGGATGGATTCTCGGCGCCCTCGCCGCTGCAGCGGTTGCAGCACTCCTCAGCTTGGCAACGCAGAAACTCTCCGGCTTCTACCTTGCCGCGGTGACCTTGTTGTTCGGTATCGCTTTCGAGCACTGGTTGATCGACGGGCCGAGTTTCACCGGCGGATCGGCCGGGATCTCGGGCGTCGAGACTGTGACGATGTTCGGCTGGGAGCCACCGCGCTACGCATTGGTCGTGTTCGCGATCTTGTTCGTGTGTCTGATCGCGGTCGCTGTCGATCGACTCCGGAAATCGGTGTGGGGGCTGATGTTGCAAGCTGCCCGCGACAATCGTAATGTCGCACGGTCTTCCGGCGTCAATCCTGCGCACCTGACCGTTGTGGCGCTGGCGATCGGTGCCGCGATCGCGTCGACCGGCGGATCGCTGTTCACCGTGTCGGTGCAAGCTGTCACTCCTGAAACCTTCACTCTCAGTATTGTTTTCCTTGCGATCTTCATGCCGATCATCGGCGGTCGCAGTTCGGCGTGGGGTGCTCCGCTCGGTGCATTGATCGTGGTGATCGTGACGCTGAACATGCCCGGGTACCAGGGAAGTGGCGAACTCCTGCTTGCCGGAGCCGTCCTGGTGATCCTCATCGTCGCGCCTGGTGGGGTGATCGGGTGGAGTCAGAACGTTCTGGGTCGAATGAACCGTCTGTACAAGGAGCGTGGCAATCGATGACTCGGCTACTCGAAGTGAGCGGGCTCCACAAGTCCTACGGCGGCGTCCGCGCTGTCGACGATGTCTCGTTCAGCGTCGGACCGGGAGAGGTGATCGGACTGGTCGGCCCGAACGGGGCAGGCAAGACCACACTGGTGGACTGCATCTTCGGCACTCAGCAAGCAGACTCCGGAACCGTCGCGCTCGCGGGTGCTCCCTTGACCGGGCCGTCGGAGCGCCGTGCACGGCAAGGGCTCTCGCGCACGTTTCAACATCCGCAGCTCGCGGCGGAACTCGACGCCGTCGACAACATCATCCCGGGACTGTACGGGCACAAGATCACCTCACCTCTGCACTCGCTGTGGTGGGCGATCAAAGGACCTTTCGAGAACTGGGACCGGACAGCACAGCGGGCCCGGGAGATTGCTGCGCGATACTCGGTCACCGACGTCGAGAGTGCTTGCGGGGATCTCAGTTTGGGGGCGCAGCGTCTGGTCGAGGTGGCGCGGGCGATGGCGACCGAACCCGAAGTCCTCCTGTTGGACGAACCGTTTGCCGGCGCGGATCACGACGGCATCGCTGCCATCTCCGGTGCCGTGCGATCGATTGCCGCGCAGGGCAAAGGAGTAGTCCTGGTTGATCACAACGTCGATCTCATCGCGGCGCTCGCAACCAAGATCGTGCTGCTCAGTTTCGGATCAGTGGCGTTCTACGGACCACCGCAGGAGTGCTTGGCCAGCGACGCGATGCGAGAAGTCTATTTCGGTTCCGAATACGAGGAAGGCGCCTGACATGCTCGAACTCGACAGAGTCACAGTTCGATACGGATCCGCTGTCGCCGTCCGGGAAGTCTCCCTTGCCGCTCCCGCCGGTGAAGTGACAGCGATCGTCGGGCCGAACGGTGCAGGCAAGACCAGCTTGGCGGGATCCATCTACGGCTCGGTTCCCGCCACCGGGACAATGAAATTCGATGGTCGAGAGATCCAGAAATTATCGGCACTGGATCGTGTCCGCAGCGGATTTGCCTACGTTCCCCAAGGCAGGCAACTGTTCATGCGAATGTCCGTTCGCGAGAATCTACGCGTGGGCGCAGACCTGCTGGGATTGAAAGCCGAAGCCGTGGAAACAGCTTTCGAGAGGTTCCCGATCCTGCGTGAACGCTCGGAGAGTTATGCCGGGGTCCTCAGCGGTGGTGAGCAGCAGATGTTGGTTCTGGGGCGGGCCCTTCTGGAAACCCCGAAGGTGTTGCTACTCGACGAGATGATGACCGGACTGGCACCGAAAATCGTCGCGGAGCTGCGAGCATTGGTCGGGGGTCTGGCCGCCGAGGGTGTGACCGTCATCGTGACGGAACCGGCACTTACTGCACTGAAATCGGTTGTCGACCGCGGATATGTCATGCAGCGCGGCGAACTCGTCCGCGAATGCGATTCCGCAGCGACACTGGACAACGCGTACAAACAATCGATGGGCGTCCTCAGCGCCGACGGGAGATGATCGACGATCATGCTTGAAACGAAGACACTCGACTTCACCGTCGGTGAATTCGCCACGAATCCGGACCGCTTCGCCGGCGTCAGCATCAGCGAAATGGTCAGGCATTGGTCTGAGACCATCCCGGACGAAACCGCCTTTGTCACTCCGGAATCGAGGGTGTCGTGGAAGCAGTACGACGCGGCTGCCGATGCGATCGCGTCGGCGCTGGATCTAGCTGGTGAGGGATACGGACATGTAGCCGTGTTGCTCCCCGACACCGCTGTATTCCATGCGGCTCTCTGCGCAGCATTTCGTACCGGCCGCGTCGCCGTCGGAATCGGTTCGCGCTCGGGCATTCGCGAGATCTCTCATCTGATCGCCCGCTCGGAAGCCTCCGTACTCGTCACCACTCGCACGCTGCGCGGCGTCGATACCGCCGAACTCGTGGCGAGTCTGCGGGCAGAGCATCCCGGACTGGACGTCGTCTTCGCCGACGAACGCGCCGACGTGAGTTTCGAACGCGTGAGCGCAAACGGCGAACTCACCTCGTTGCCGGTCGAGCCAAAGCAGTTCCCCGCAACCAGTCCGTGTTTTGTCACGTCAGCCGTTTCGATGCTGAACTCGACCTCCGGCACAACGGGCCTACCCAAACTGGTCACACAAACCGAGGATCGTTGGGTTGGTTTCTCCGAGATTGCCGCCGAGGCGGCGGCGATCGGTTCGGATGAGGTGTTCCTCGGCGCGGTTCCAGCACCTTTCGGATTCGGCCTCTGGACTTCGCATTTCCTGCCGGCACTACTCGGTGCTCGCAATGTCGTCATGGAACGCTTCGACGTTTCGGTGATGATCGAGTTGATCGAGCGCGAACGGGTGACTGCTTTGAATTGTGTGAGTACACAATTCAAGATGCTGTTGCGTTCGGAGGCCGCGGAATCGGCCGATCTCTCGTCACTTCGTTTCATGTTCACCGGTGGTGAAGCCGTGCCCTATTCGGAGGCGCTGGCATTCGAACAACGTACCGGAGCGGCTGTCCTGCAGTTCTACGGATCGAACGAAACCGGCGCCGTCTCGGTGACGACGGTTTCGGACGATTCCGACACCCGACTGAAGACGTGCGGCCACGTCATCGATCGCATGCAAGTTCGTGTATTCGACGATGCGGCAAAGGAAATGACCGGCTCCGTCCGCCGCGGTCAGCCTGGGGTGAACGGACCGCTGATGTGTCAGGGCTATTGGGGGGACACCGATGCGAACGACGAGTTGTACACCGATGACGGTTGGATGCTTCTCGGCGACATCGTCGAGATCGACGAGACAGGACGGGTGCGTGTGGTCGGGCGCAAAGCCGACATCATCATTCGTGGCGGCAAGAACATCTCCGCGGTCGAAGTCGAGGAGTACGTGCGCGCGCACCCTTCGGTGGAGTTGGTCGCCGTGGTCGGGGTCGACGATCCGCTGTTCGGTGAGAAGGTCTGTGCGGTCGTCGTGTCCGCCGATGACGATCTGAGTTCGGAGGATCTGACCGCCTGGCTGCAGAGCCGAGGAGTGACCCGCGAGTACATACCCGAGTACGTGATGACGGTCGCCGAATTGCCGATGGCGGCAGGCGGCAAAGTAGCCAAGGGTGAAGTCAAGGCACTCGCGCAGAGGCGGATCGCTGAACTCGGCTGATCGCACTTGGCGGTACCGGCTTCGCGTTACGCTGATCCGGACATTGTGCCGAGAGTGAAGGAAACCCGATGACGAACCCTTCACCGCATCGGTGGCGCAGGCGCTTGCTGTGGGCTCTGGCAATTGTGTTCGTTCTGGTCGGAGCCGTGGTTCTGGCCTTCGTTCTGAGCCCGAGACCTGGCGCACTCACCGTGCGATGGGTCTTCGATCGTGATGCCGTGAAAGTCACCGAGGCGCTCGAGAAGCACGCGCCCGAAGGCGTCGACTCGATCAAGGACCAGCAGTACCGCGCCGATGACGACGACGCATACCTGGATGTCTACTTTCCCGCAGCGACGACGACCGCATTGCCTACGGTGATCTGGACTCATGGCGGTGCCTGGATCTCGGGAAGCAAGTCCAACTACGCGCCGTACTACGAGTTGCTGGCCTCGCGTGGCTACACAGTTGTGTCCCTGGACTACTCACTCGGACCTGAGCACCACTATCCGACGGCAGTGCGGCAGCTCAACGACGCTCACGCGTACGTCGTCGCGAATGCGGAACGGCTGCATGTTGATCCGACGAAGATCGTTCTGGCGGGTGATTCTGCGGGAGCGCAACTCTCGAGTCAGCTCGCCACTCTCATCACTGATCCCGCCTATGCGAACCGTGTGGGCGTGGTCCCGTCGCTGCGGCCGGATCAGTTACGTGGAGTAATCCTGAACTGTGGAATCTACGACGTCGGGAACATGGTCGGCGGACCCGGCATCATCGGTTGGGGAGTTGATCGGTCCCTCTGGGCGTATACCGGCGTGCGTGACTTCATGAGTACCGACGCAGCGGATCAGATGTCGACCTTGAACTACGTCAGCGATCGATTTCCGCCTGCCTACATCAGCGGCGGCAACGCCGATCCGTTGACGGATTCTCAGTCGAAACCGATGGCTGACAAATTGACCGGGTTGGGAGTTGCGGTCGACACACTGTTCTATCCGGCCGATCACGTTCCGGCGCTCGGTCACGAGTATCAGTTCGATCTGGACAATGCCGACGGTCTCACTGCGCTCGATCGCACGGTTCAGTTTCTCGAGGCTCATACCGGCTAAATGTCGGATTGTGGTGAACCACTGCGAAAATGGTCATTTTGGACAAAGCTCCGCGGGTGCGTTGCCAGGGAATTCTCAACTAGTCCTTTTGGTCTAGCCTGGGTGAATCCGATCCGACCCCAGGAGTTGTTGTGCGCGCGTCTTCCCCCGACAGACGGCGAAGGCGCATTGTCGGAACCGCGGCGGTATTCGTCGTCATTCTGCTGTCCGGGGTAACCGCGGCACTCGTCAGTCCGTGGCCAGGAGTTCTCGTCGTACGGTGGATGTCAGCGGGTGGCTCCGAAGCGACACACGCACAACTCGACAGACATGCACCATCAGGAATCGTCTCGGTCCTCGATCAGTCGTACCGCGAAGGCGACGACGATGCACAACTCGACGTCTACTACCCGTCGGAGTCCACTTCGGCGCTACCGACGGTGGTCTGGGTGCACGGCGGCGGCTGGATAGCGGGTTCGAAAACCGACACCGACGGTTACTACAAACTACTGGCCGATCAAGGGTTCACTGTGATTTCGGTGGACTATTCACTGGGGCCGGACGCGTATTACCCCACCGCAGTGAATCAGCTTAACGACGCGTATCGATTCATCGTGAGCAATGCGGACAGGTTGCATGTCGATTCGAACAACCTCTTTCTTGCCGGAGATTCGGCAGGCGCGCAGTTGTCCAGTCAGTTGGCGACCGTCATGACCAGCCCTGACTACGCGTCGGAAATGGGTGTGGAGCCGGCATTACGTCCCGAGCAGATACGCGGAGTTGTCCTCGACTGTGGGGTCTACGATCTGAAACCGTTGCTGTCACAGGGGAAGTACCTCGGTTGGGGCGTCGACAAGCAATCGCTGTGGGGATACCTCGGAACAAGAGACTTCGACGGGTCGACTGCAGTGGGTCAGATGTCGACACTCGGGCACGTCACCTCGACCTTTCCATCGACGTTCATCACCGGCGGAAACATCGACCCGCTGACTGCCAGCCAGTCGAAACCCATGGCAGAACGGCTCGCCGATCTGGGCGTCGAGGTAGATGCACTGTTCTACCCGGACGATCACGAGCCTGCACTCGACCACGAATATCAGTTCGACCTCGACACCGTGGACGGGATGATCGCGTTCGATCGCACAGTCGCGTTCCTGCGCGACCACGTGCGTTAGCGCGGTCAGCGAATCACGTACGGCGAAATCGAACTCCGGTGCTCGCTGATGTCGAGGTCTTTACCCAACGGAGGGAAGGCACGCTGCGGACAATTGAGGCGTTCGCAGACACGGCAGCCCGAGCCGATCGGCGTTCCCGGATTCGACTCGTCCAGATCCAGACCGTCGCTGTAGACGAGTCGGTGGGCGTGTCGAATCTCGCATCCCAATCCGATGGCGAAGATCTTTGCGGGCTGTCCGTATCGAGCCGCTCGACGTTCGACCGTGCGCGCAACCCAGAGGTATCGACGACCGTCGGGCATCTGCGCGATCTGAGGCATGATCTTGCCCGGATACGAGAACGTCTCGTAGACGTTCCACAGCGGGCACGTACCGCCGCTGGTAGAGAAGTGGAATCCGGTGGCGGACTGACGCTTCGACATGTTTCCGGCACGATCGACACGCACGAACATGAACGGAACCCCGCGAAGTTTGGGGCGCTGCAGGGTCGAGAGGCGGTGGCAGATCGTCTCGTAGCTCGCGGAATAGAAGGCAGACATACGCTCGATGTCGTACCGGAAGTCCTCGGCAACCTCGTGAAACTGGCTGTAGGGCAGCACGGTGGCCGCGGCGAAATAGTTGGCCAAACCAAGCTTCGCCAGGGAGACCGACGCTTCGCTGGTGAAGTTGCCCTCGGCCACCAACGAGTCGAGCAGGTCGCCATGCTCGAGGTATGCGAGTTCTGTCGCGAACTTGAAGACCTGTTGCCCGCCGGAGAGTCGTGCGGAAATTTCCAGGACCCTGGTGTCCGGGTCGTAGCGATGAAGTATGTTCTCGCCCAAGTCGACTCGTCGAACGATCTGCACGTCATGGACGGACTCGAGGCGTCTGGCGATCTCGCCGGCGACGTCGCCACGGTGAAAGCGCATCCGGGCCGTGAGTTCTTCGGCTGCGGTGTCGAGATCGTGGATGTAGTTCTGTCGCTGATAGAAGTAGTCGCGCACTTCCTCGTGCGGCATGGTGATCGAACCGCTGCCGCTGCCGTCCGAGAAACGGTCCTCCGTAGCTGCGGCGAGCTGGGCCGTCGTGTTGCGGAAGCGGCGATGCATGTTCACCATCGCCTTGGCCAGGCCCGGGTGGGTGGAGACCATCTCCGCGATTTCGTGGGCGTCGGCGTCGATACCCATCTCCTGATCGAGGGCAACTTCACGCATTTCCGCGATCAGGCGTGTGTCGTCCTGCGGGGAGAAGAAGGTGGTGTCGACACCGAAGACTTCACTGATTCGCAGGAGAACCGGCACGGTGAGTGGCCGGACGTCGTGCTCGATCTGATTGAGATAGCTTGCCGAGATCTCGAGCGTCTTGGCCAGCGAAGCCTGACTCAACCCGCGCTCGGTCCGCAGTTGGCGGAGCCGGACACCGACAAAGGTTTTCGACATTTTCCCAGGATACGAGTGACAGTCCGGCTTCGCAAAGGTGGGTTCGCAGTCTTCGCACAGGGGCTCCGCCCCCGTGAGTGGTTGAGGAGCCTCGGCACTCCCTAACCACTCACGGGGCCGGAGGCCTAGACCCTGTTCTCCGAACGCGGGGCGCCGATTCCGGGATCGATCTGGAACGGCCCGCTCGACGAGGGTGCAAGGGGGAAGTCGAAGATCGCAGTCGGGAGATAGACCGTCGAACACGAGTTGGGGATATCCACGACACCCGACAGGCGGCCCTCGATCGGCGCCGCGCCGAGTAGCAGGTACGCCTGCTCTGGCGCGTACCCGAACTTGGTCAGATACTCGATCGCATGCAGGCACGCACGCTGGTAGGACAGATGTGAATCCAGGTACTTCTGTTCGCCGTCCAACGTGACGGAAGTGCCCGAGAACGCAAGCCACTCGGAATACTGCGGATCCGTGTTGCCCGGCATGAAGATGGCGTTCTCGGAAACGCCGTAGGTATCCATTCCGCCCTTGATGATGTCCACACGAAGATCGATGAAGCCGCCCATCTCGATGGCACCGCAGAAAGTGATCTCTCCGTCGCCCTGGGAGAAGTGAAGATCGCCGACCGACAGATTCGCACCGTCCACGAATACCGGATAGAAGATTCGGCTGCCCTTGGTGAGGTTCTTGATGTCCTGGTTTCCACCGTTCTCGCGAGGGGGAGCGGTGCGCGCCGCCTCGCCGGCCACGCGTGTGTACTCGTCACCGGTCAAGGTTCCCAGTACTGCATCGCGGGGCTCGGGCGGAAGTGCAAGCGGGGGAACCCGATTGGGATCGGTGGCAATGAGGGCGCCCTCGCGGGCATTCCACTTGGCGAGCAAGGCTGCCGACGGAGCCGTGCCCATGAGTCCCGGGTGGACGATGCCCGTGAACGAGACCTGCGGAATGTGACGCGACGTCGCCGTTTGGCCGGAGAAATCCCAGACGGCTTTGTACGCATCGGGGAACTGTTCGGTGAGGAAGCCGCCGCCGTTGTTCCGAGGGAAGATGCCCGTGTACCCCCAGCCTTGGCCGGCCAACGGACCCGAATCTTCTTGGGGGATAGGCCCGATATCCAAGATGTCGACGATCAAGAGGTCGCCGGGCTTCGCGCCTTCGACGGCAAAGGGGCCGGACAGCGTGTGGACCGTGGTCAGTGGTGCATTGAGAATGTCGTCGGCTGAGTCGTCGTTGTGTATTGCGCCGTCGAACCATTCGCGGCAATGGACACGAAACGCATCACCGGGTTTCACTGTCACCGCCGCTGGGATGTCCGGGTGCCACCGATTGTGGCCGACGATTGCCTGGTCGGTGAATTTCTTGGCGGAATCGAGTGGAAACAGCAGTTCAGGCATATGCACTCCTCATTCTCGAAGAAACGGAAAACTCGTGGCGGCAGGACTTTCGTGTCGGATCGGGCCTCATGGCGAGGACGCGCGGTGAGGACGCTCAGGGGCGAGGTAGCTTGCGGTGCAACGGATTGGACGTCGTCGGGGCAGATTGCCGGCCGCGGCCGGGTAGCGACCCACTGACCACGGCAGGCTCGTGAGCCGATCGAGCAGTGCTGTCCAGTAGACCCATCGCGGCCGACGACGCGTGACTCAACCGGGGAGACGAGACCACCCGCTTGGACTCGAGACTGCACTGGGGGCAAGTAATCGACTGGGGCACTTCGGCCATCGCGAACGACCGCTCGAGCGGGCCGCAGCCGGTACAGCGAAACTCGTACAGAGGCATGCGGTCACGCTATCGGAGGATCCGTAAGTGCGACACTGGAACGACACGCACCGGGTTGCCGATGCCGCAATTGCGCCCGTCAGCGCAAGTACACAACCGCGTTGTCTCCGCCGGTACAGGTGACGATGCCGGAGGTCACCTTGCATGCCATCGTGTACTCCTTGCCGGTCACCGGACTACGTGCGGACACGGTGCTGGATGCACCGGTTGCACCGGAGTTCCCGTAGGCGATCCGAACCGCCTCGGCAAACTCACATGAAGTTTTGCCCCCACTTGTCGCGGACTCCTTGTAACTTCCGGCCGGCTGCCCGCCGGGGCAGGCGGACGCACCGGCCGGAAAGTTCGCGGCGCGTGTGGTCGTCGGGGATGTCGTGCTGGGAGCGGTTGTCGTGGTGCCGGGTGTGTTCGCGGCGCTGATGGTGGTGTGGGCGGCGCCACCGGCGGCCGAGTTGGGGACGTCCTTCGGCCAGAGGACCCAGGCAAGCCCGCCGAAGAGAGCCAACACAGTGATGACTCCGATTACGGATACCGGAATCACCCAGCCGGCCCGACGCGGCGGCGGATTTCCACGTGGCGGTGCAGGCGGGAATCCCTGGGGCGGGGGATACGACTGCGGCGCGGCTCGGTAGCCCAACTGCGGCGGCTGTGGACCGGATTGCGACCATGCCTGGTTGTTCGGTGGCCGCTGATAGTTGTCCGGCACCGCTTTATCGCCCGGTCGGGGGCGTCGAACGACAAGTCATGGTTCGACAGCATATGGCCGGCGAACGGGTTGTCTCCGGCTTTCCCAGGGGTAGATCCCGGAATTGTCCTAGCGAAGGCTGGTGCCGAGGAGTGATTGCGGTCACTCGCGGGTAGTGAAGTTGGCTCCGAAGTAGCGGACGGGCCTGTTCCGAGTGGCGTGCGAACTGCCCGAATTCGCAAGCGGCGGAGTTGAGTGCATTTCGTTCACAGCCTGCGGTTTCTTTGCTACTCGCCAGTATGGAACCTGTCCGATTGGGTAGTACCAGCCGCGTAGGAATCTTCACAGACTTAGCAAAGTGTGTTGAAAAGGTAGCGAAGATTGGCATTAGCAACAGGTAGACGGCACTTTTTCGATGTGCCATTCTCGGTAAGTACACAAGAAGGGCCTGGCAAGTATGTGAAGTAGTACGCACGTACTGCTCACAACAGGCCGGACCAGCAGATCAAAGAGATGGAGTCTTGATGTCGACCACCGGCACCCCGAAGACCGCAGCTGAGCTCCAGCAGGATTGGGACACCAACCCTCGCTGGAAGGGCGTTACTCGTAACTACACGGCCGATCAGGTCGTCAAGCTCCAGGGCACCGTCGTCGAGGAGCAGACCCTCGCTCGTCGCGGATCCGAGATCCTGTGGGATCTCGTGAACAACGAGGACTACATCAACTCCCTCGGTGCACTTACCGGCAACATGGCTGTGCAGCAGGTTCGCGCCGGCCTGAAGGCCATCTACCTCTCCGGTTGGCAGGTTGCCGGCGACGCTAACCTCTCGGGCCACACGTACCCGGACCAGAGCCTCTACCCGGCCAACTCGGTTCCGACCGTCGTTCGTCGCATCAACAACGCACTGCTGCGCGCCGACGAGATCGCCAAGACCGAGGGTGACACCTCCGTCAGCAACTGGCTCGCTCCGATCGTTGCCGACGCCGAAGCCGGCTTCGGTGGCGCTCTCAACGCTTACGAGCTGCAGAAGGCCATGATCGGCGCCGGCGCTGCCGGTGTCCACTGGGAGGATCAGCTCGCTTCGGAGAAGAAGTGCGGCCACCTCGGTGGCAAGGTGCTCATCCCCACGCAGCAGCACATCCGCACCCTGACCTCGGCTCGCCTGGCTTCCGACGTCGCGGACGTTCCGTCCGTCATCATCGCCCGCACCGACGCTGAGGCCGCAACCCTCATCACCTCCGACGTAGACGAGCGTGACCGCCCGTTCCTCGACGGAACCCGCACGGCTGAAGGCTTCTACGGCGTCAAGAACGGCATCGAGCCCTGCATCGCTCGCGCCAAGGCTTACGCACCGTACGCAGACCTCATCTGGATGGAGACCGGCGTGCCGGATCTCGAGGTTGCAAAGAAGTTCGCCGAGTCCGTTCGCAGCGAATTCCCGGACCAGCTCCTGGCCTACAACTGCTCCCCTTCCTTCAACTGGAAGGCGCACCTGGACGACGCGACCATCGCGAAGTTCCAGAAGGAGCTCGGCGCAATGGGCTTCAAGTTCCAGTTCATCACGCTGGCCGGCTTCCACTCGCTCAACTACGGCATGTTCGACCTTGCCTACGGCTACGCCCGCGAAGGCATGACGGCATTCGTCGACCTGCAGGAGCGCGAGTTCAAGGCTGCCGAAGAGCGTGGCTTCACCGCCATCAAGCACCAGCGTGAGGTTGGCGCCGGCTACTTCGACACCATCGCCACCACCGTTGACCCCAACACCTCGACGGCAGCTCTCAAGGGCTCCACCGAAGAGGGACAGTTCCACTAAGAACTGACTTCGGGTGGGGGAGAGGCTCGGCTTCGGGTCTCTCCCCTGCTTGTATCACCGCACTACTTTCTCTCGTCTTCAAGGCAGTTCCGATTGCGTCGGCCACCAGCGTCGACGCAGTTCGAAGTGCTTGTTTTGCAACACCTTCACCAGACAAACTCCACGAGACAAACAAGGAGCTGACGTGACCAGCGAAAAAATTCAGCGCGTCGGCGTTATCGGCGCCGGAATCATGGGTGCCGGAATCGCCGAGGTGTGCGCCCGCGCACATGTCGATGTTCTGGTCTTCGAGCAGACTCGCGAGCTTGCAGCAGCCGGGCGTTCACGCATCCTGCGTTCGCTCGACCGCGGCGTGAGCAGCGGAAAGATCACAGAACGTGAGCGTGAGCAGGCCGCATGGCGTCTGCGTTTCACCTCCGATCTGGGAGATTTCGCGGACCGCCAGCTCGTCGTGGAGGCCGTCGTCGAAGACGAGAAGATCAAGAGCGAAATCTTCGCCGAGCTCGACGCGGTCGTGACGGACCCAGATGCGGTTCTCGCGTCCAACACGTCGTCGATCCCGATCATGAAGCTCGGCATCTCGACCAAGCGTCCCGAGCGAGTCATCGGCATGCACTTCTTCAACCCGGTTCCGGTTCTGCCGCTCGTCGAATTGGTGACGACGCTCAAGACCAGTGCCTCCGTCTCGCAGCGCGCCGAGGCTTTTGCCAGCGACATCCTCGGCAAGCAGGTCGTCCGCAGTGCCGACCGCTCCGGCTTCGTCGTCAACGCACTCCTGGTGCCGTACCTGCTCTCGGCGATCCGCATGGTCGAGTCGGGCTTCGCGACCAAGGAAGACATCGACAAGGCAACGGTTCTCGGCCTCGCGCACCCCATGGGTCCGCTGGCTCTGACGGACCTGGTCGGACTCGACACCGTCAAGTCCATCGCCGACTCCATGTACGAAGAGTTCAAGGAGCCGCTGTACTCCGCTCCGCCGTTGCTCCTGCGTATGGTCGAAGCCGGCTTGACCGGCAAGAAGTCCGGCGCGGGCTTCTACGAGTACGCCGACAACGGTCGCTCCACCAAGCAGGCAAGCTAAGGCCCAACGCCCCTGTGCGCCTTTCTGGTAGTTCCGGCTACCACAAAGGCGCACAGGGCGCTCGCGCCCCTCGGTTAGAAAGGTCGACCGCATGTCCAGCAGCACTGCAGCATTCGGCTCCAGCGTCCTGGGGTATCCGCGCATCGGGCCGCGCCGTGAGCTCAAGCGCGCCCTCGAGTCCTACTGGCACGGCACTTCGGACAAGGACGCACTTCTCGCGGTCGCCAAGGAACTCCAGGAATCGACCTGGAGCGAATTGGCTGCGACGGGATTGAGCCAGGTTCCCGGCAACACCTTCTCCTTCTACGATCACGTGCTCGACAATGCGCTGCTCTTCGGCGCAGTGCCGGAGCGGTTCAAGCCGCTCGAGGGCGCCCTCGAGCCGCTCGATTTCTACTTCACGATGGCCCGCGGCCGCCCGGACTTCCCGCCTCTCGAGCTGGTGCGCTTCTTCGGTACGAACTACTACTACCGTCAGCCCGAGATCGACGCGAACACAGTGTTCTCGCTCAACTCGGATGCACTTCTCGACGAGTTCGAACGTGCGAAGGCGCGCGGCATCGAATTGCGCCCCGTCATCATGGGGCCCGTCTCGCTGCTTCTGCTTTCGAAGGTCGGACCTGCCACCGAGAAGTCCGATCCGAACTTCACCCCGCTCGACCTGTTGGACGCGCTCCTGCCCGAGTACGAGAAGCTCTTCGAGCAGCTCGCCAAGGCCGGTGCGACCTGTGTTCAGTTGGACGAGCCTTCGGTCACCGAGGACCGCACCCCCGAGGAGCTAGCCGCTCTGGGACGTGCGTACGAGAAGCTTTCGACGGCCCCGCTGCGCCCGCGCCTGTTGGTGACGGGTCCGTACGGCAAGTTCGGCGAAGCCCTCAACATCTTGGCGCCCACCAAGATCGAAGCCTTCGGTCTGGACCTGGTGCACGGCAAGATCACGGCCGAGGAACTGGCCGCGGTGCCGAACATCAAGCGCAAGCGCATCTACGCGGGCGTCGTCGACGGTCGCAACGTCTGGCGCGTCGACCGGTTCAACACCTTGACGTACCTGAACGAACTCAAAGACGTTGTGCCTGACCTCGTCGTCTCCACGTCGTCGTCGCTGCTGCACGTGCCGTACGACGTGCTCTCCGAGTACGACATTCCGGGAGACGTCGCAGACCGTCTGGCTTTTGCGAAGCAGAAGGTCGGCGAAGTCGTCTCACTGGCGAAGGCGCTCACCGAAGGTCCTTCGGACAAGTGGCGTAAGCGTCCGACGAAGGTGCACTTCAAGCTCAAGCACGCTGTCCGTGCTCGGGTGAACGCGATCAAGCCCGAAGATCGTGTGCGTGCACCGTACGAGGAGCGTCGTAAGGCTCAGCAGGAACGGTTGAATCTGCCGTTGGTGCCGGCCCAGACACTGGGTTCGTTCCCGCAGACCGACGCGATTCGCCAGGCTCGTTACGAACTCGGCCAGGGGCGTTTGGAGTGGGACGACTACTACAAGCGCATCCAGGAAGAGATCGAGCGCACAATCCGTCTGCAAGAGGACATCGGTCTCGATGTTTTCGTGCACGGCGAGCACGAGCGCAACGACATGGTCCAGTACTTCGCCGAACTGCTCGAGGGCTATGCCTTCACGCACAACGGTTGGGTTCAGGCCTACGGATCTCGTTGCACGCGTCCGCCGATTCTCTACGGCGACATCGCACGTCCGAAGCCGATGACGGTCGAGTGGATCGCGTACGCGCAGTCGCTGACCGACAAGCCGGTCAAGGGCATGCTGACGGGTCCGGTCACCATGATCGCCCGTTCGTTCGTTCGCCAGGATCAGCCGCTCTACGAAACGGCAGAGCAACTGGCACTTGTCATTCGAGACGAAATCGCGGATCTCGAAGCTGCCGGAATCGCCATCATCCAGGTGGACGAACCGGCAATTCGTGAACTGCTGCCACTGCGTGAGGACGGCCGGGAGGCCTACCTGGAGTGGGCCGTCGACGCGTTCCGTCTGGCAACAGGTGGAGCGAAGCCGGAAACACAGATCCACACACATTTGACGTACTCCGCTCGGTCGTCGGTGGTCGACGCCATCGAACGGTTGGACGCCGATGTGACGGCTATCGTCGCGACCCGCTCCATCACGTGGGTTCTCGAAGCACTCAAGGAAGGCGCGCTCACGCACGGCGTCGGCCCCGGTGTCTACGAATCTCGCTCGGCTCGGATTCCCGACATCGACGAACTCGACGAATTGCTCACTGAGGCAAGCGAATCGATCTCTCTCGATCGCTTGTGGGCAAACCCGGACGGCGGCCTCAAGACCCGCCATCCGTGGCAACTCGAGCCTTCGCTGCGCAATATGGTTGCGGCCGCGAGGCGCCTGCGTCGTCGGGCCGAGCAAGCCGAGCGCGACGCCGGGTAAGTCACGTAAAGAACAAGTCATGGAGGGGCCTGCGAGTTGCAGGTCCCTCCATGCACGGGTAGGCATGTGTGCATGGTTACTGCTGCTGCTTATGCCGCGACGTCCGCTGACGGTCCCCTCGAGAAGACCACTGTCGAACGCCGCGAGCTCGGTCCACTGGACATTCTCATCGACATCAAATTTGCCGGCATCTGCCATTCCGACATCCACACCGCTCGCAACGAGTGGGGCGGAGCCAAGTACCCGATCGTCCCCGGACACGAAATCGCCGGCGTCGTCGCCGCCGTGGGGTCCGATGTCACCAAGCACAAGGTCGGCGACCGCGTGGGCGTCGGCTGCTTCGTCGACTCGTGCGGGGAGTGCGACGCCTGCACCGCCGGTGAAGAGCAGTACTGCCGCAAGGGTGTGACGGGTACGTACAACGCCACCGGCCGCGACGGCGAGCGCACTCAGGGTGGCTACTCGACGCACATCGTCGTCACCGAGCACTTCGTGCTCTCGATCCCGGAGGGCATCGAACTCGACGTTGCAGCGCCGCTCCTGTGCGCGGGCATCACCTTGTACTCACCGCTGCGGCACTGGAATGCCGGCCCCGGCAAGAAGGTCGCCATCATCGGGTTCGGCGGCCTCGGTCACGTCGGTGTGAAGATCGCCAAGGCGCTCGGCGCGGAAGTCACCGTCCTGAGCCAGACGCTCGGCAAGAAGGAAGACGGCCTTCGTCTCGGTGCCGATCACTACTACGCGACCAACGACCGTGAGACGTTCAAGGCTCTTCGCGGCGAGTTCGACCTGATCCTCAACACGGTCTCGGTCAACCTCGACATCGACGCCTACATGTCCTTGCTCGCCATCAACGGCACTCTCGTCGAACTCGGCCTGCCCGAGAAGCCGATCGAAGTTCGAGCATTCTCGCTCGCCGCAAACCGTCGTAGCCTCGCCGGCTCCATGGTCGGCGGTATCCCGCAGACACAGGAGATGCTCGACTTCTGCGCCGAGCACGGCATCGGCGCAGAAATCGAACTGATCCCGGCGAGCGACATCAACGACGCTTACGAGCGCGTGATCAAGAGCGACGTCCGATACCGATTCGTGATCGACACCGCAACGATCTGACCCGCCCGGTCCTGCTCAGTCGAATTGTTCGCGGAGCTCAGTCGAGTTGCTCGCGAAGATTACTCAATGTCTTCGCGAGCAACCTCGACACGTGCATCTGGGACACACCGACTTTCTCGGCGATCTGTGTCTGCGTCAGATTTCCGAAGAATCTGAGCATCAACACCGTCCGCTCTCGCTCGGGCAGCTTGTCGAGAAGCGGACGCAACGCCTCGTGATTCTCGACGTTCTCGAGTGCTGCGTCGTAGTCACCGAGTGTTTCCACGAGCGGGAGATCGTCGGTGTGATTGGACGCGGCACCGTCGACCGAGACCGTCTGATACGCGTTGCCGGCGATCAAGGCCTGGGCAACTTCTTCGCGTTCGATCCCCAACGTCTCGGCCAACTCGTCGACGGTCGGCGCGTGCCCGAGCTGTTGTGACAGCTCGCTGATGGCCTGCCCGAGTTGGAAGTGCAACTCCTTCATCCGGCGGGGAACCCGCAATGCCCAACCGGTGTCGCGGAAGTGTCGTCGAACCTCGCCCATCACGGTGGGAACTGCGAACGAGACGAAATCGGATCCGCGCGTGGAATCGAAACGGTCGACGGCGTTGACCAGACCGAGACGCGCCACCTGAACCAGATCGTCGTGTGCCTCGCCACGACCGTCGAATCGTCTGGCGATGTGCTCGGCCAACGGTAGGCATCTGGTGATGAGTGCAGTGCGCACTCGTTCGTACTCCGGGCTGTGGGGCTCGAGGGTCCGCAGTTCCTCGAAAACTGGTATTACGTCCCGATATTCGTCGGTGGACCGCCGACGCGGGCGTGACGGGCCGTCTGCGGAAGCGGTCACAGGCGCCCGCTGAGGGCCTTGGTGAACTTCATGGTGGTGATGTAGCCGACGCCGCCGAGGTTCTCTTCCTGGTCGAGCGAAATCGAATCGGTGAGTTCGGTGAGGATGTGCCACCCGAACGAACGCTGACTGCTGTCCTCGTACTCCGTGGTCGTCGTGGACACGGACACGTGCAATTGCGGCGGCGTGAAGACGAACCGACACACCAGAACCGAATCAGGCGCAGCGCGAACGATCAGATGCGTACAGATTTCGTCCATGGCCAGTTTGATGTCGGCGATGGCGTCGAGGTCGAAGTTTTCCTGAATGGCAACGGTGGCGGCCAGTGCACGCAAAATCGACAGCTGATCGAGAGTCGCTTGAATCCTCAACTCCACAACTGGCTGAGTCTGATCCTGATCGGGCTCGAGTGCGCTGAGGTGTGCCATAAGTTCTCCGGATCGTCGTACCAGGGGTCGCGGTGAAGTCTGGTGCCGAGAACGATACCCATCCCGACCTTCACAGTGACCCCCGAACACGAAATTTGGTCGATGGTGGTGCCGGGGTAAACGACACGATTCTGCTCACGACCGTTGGCGATCGCAACATCGGATTACCTCGCGGAACCGCAGACCAAACCACATTTTTGTTCGGAACACCGAAACGAATGGTCGCAACGCACTTGTGACGTCCGTCATGCTGGCGTACTGTTTCAAACCGAGGTTGAGCACACAGCCGATGAGGGATTTATCCGTATTTCTGGAGACCCGTTCATCGTGCGTCTCCTTCGGAGGTCCCTTCTCTTTTGCAGAGTGTAAACCGTTGCGGGATGGGAGAACCATGACTGTTGTTCCAGGATCATCTATTTCAGGCTTTACGAACGCGGCGAAGGGATCGGTAGACTACGGACCTCCCGCGACCGGGACAGCGACCGCATCGTTTCACGCGCACCGCATCAGTGCACACACCGCTGTGATCAAAGTTCGTGGTGAGATCGATCTGATGAGCGCCAATGCTTTTCGTGACTTCTTGACGTACCACGTGGCCGCGGACCGGACGCTGGTCGTCGATCTATCCGAACTCCAATTCATGGGGACGTGCGGCTTGTCCGTACTGTCGGTCCTGTCGACGCGATCACGCGACGTGGGCGGCACACTCGCGCTCGTCTGCGCCCGCCCGGTGCAAAGGTTGCTCAAAGCAGCTGGTCAGGAGTCGATGTTTGCCTGCTACGAGTCGCTCGATCATGCAATCGGACTCGAAGAGACCCGACGTTTCCCCGCTTGATCACGCAGTTTCAGTCCAAGCTTCGCGAATTCAGTTTCGTAGAGCCCGTCAGCGTCAGTGCATTTCACTTCGGTGAGTGCCCTTGTGTTGGCGGGCTCTCGGCGGTGCTGTGACGCAGCGGCCGTAGGTGCGGACCACTTCGGTGGCGACGTGATCCCACGAATACGATTCGCACGCTCGGGCCCGGCTCTGCCGTGCAAACGCCGCGCCTTCATCCTCGTCGTCGAGAAGATGGCGGACTGCGCGCGCGGTTTCCACCGGGTTGTTGACCGGGACCCGACGCCCGGTGAGTCCGTCGATCACCGTATCCCGCAGTCCGCCAACAGGAGTCGCGACTACGGGAACTCCGCACGCCATTGCTTCCAGCGCCGCGATTCCGAACGGTTCGTATCGAGGGGTGCACACGAGGGCGTCGGCCGATCGCATCAGTTTCGGTAGTTGGCGGTGCGGAACCCGTCCCAACAATTGGACGCGATCTGCGACGCCGAGGCGCTCGGCGAGCTTGACCAAGCGGATCGCCACTTCGTCGGTGCTCAGCTGCGCGACGGGTGGCCCGCCGATCACCACCAACTCCGTATCCGGCAGCGAAGCCAGCGCGGCGACGGCAACATCGAAGCCCTTCTGCTCCACCAGTCTTCCGACGCAGATCAATCGATGCGGTGCGGTTTTCTTCGCGGCGGGTCCCTCCGGGGTGAATGCTTCGGTGTCCACGCCCGAGGGCACCATCGTGGTCCGTGATCGCGGTGATCCCTGCCGGACCAGATCGAAGATTTCGTCCGAACTGGTCGCGATGACATGGGTTGCGCCCCTGGCGATCAACGGTTCCAGGTGAGTCCGCTCCGAGGGGCTGTCGTCGGCTGCTCCGAGGTGGCGGTGCGCCGCAGATCCCAGGGAATGGAATGTCTGAAGTACGGGGATGCCGAGCGATCGGGTCGCGAGTTCCGTTGCCACACCGGACATCCAGAAGTGCGAGTGCACCACATCGGGTCGGTCGGTACTCCACTGAGTGCGCAGAATGCTGGCAAAGGTTCCCAGGTGAGGGAGGATGTCGGCATCCGGAAGAGCCTGCGTCGGGCCGGCCTCGAGATAGTCGACGGAGTACCCGGCGCGGGCGCGAACGCGGTCCGGCCCACCGACGTGGGCACGCCTGGTGAAGACGGTGACGTCGTGTCCGGCACGAACCAAGGCGGCAGACAGTTCGTCGACGTGCAGGTTCTGTGCACCGGCTGCCGAGCAGCCCACCGGTGCGAGTGGATCGGCGTTCACCGACACCATGGAGATCTTCAGCATTCGTCCGGGAGCCATAGCGGGCGAGTACTTCATCGGGTCCCCTCTCCACTTGATCGGTTCGTCTGGGGATACCCGGAGTCCGTGATCTGAACCGGGTTTCGACGCGGTCAGCGCTGGGCACATTCCAAACACGATGGCGAGGAGTGAGGTTCGATGACAGAACAAATGCTGGTCGACGCAACCGTCGGACTCGGGTTCGAGCGGTACGTACAACGGGTGGCGGTCGGTGTGGGGGCCGGCATCGAGCAGTGGTGTTGCAGGCGCGAGCACCCTCTGGAGGCTTACATCGCATTGGACCGAACTGTGCCGCGTTTCCCCGGGCGCGAGGTGGCTTTGCTGTGGGAGGAGACGTGCGGTTGGGCCCTGGCCGTGGAGACCAGATCAGGGGAGGACCTCATCGTTCTCGGATATCTGGGCGAACACGCAGTGCCGACCCCGGACGCCGTCGCCGATTTTGCCGCGACACTGGGCACGCGCAGCCCACACTGGGTCATGAACAGACCATTGGCGGATTCGGACGAGACCGCGCGAGAACTGCGGAGCTACTCCGGAAGTGCTTACGCCTGAACAGTATCGAGGTCCGATCGGCTCAGTTGACTACATCCAGGATGGGATCGAGAACCGGAGTCGCTGCAGCCTCGACGGCCGGATCGTCCATGAGCTTGAAAACGATGTGACCACCGAGCGCGCCACCGACACCGACCGCGGTGAGCCCCAGCACCGACAGCACTCGCGCCAGCGCGAGTGAGTCCTTTCCGCGTAGCCTGTACGACGCCGCAAAAGACCAGATCCCCACTGCATTCGACGCCGCGTGCACCAGCCCCACTCGGCGTGCGACGTCGCCACGTTCGGACCAGTCCAGCCATCCCGTCAGCAAAGCCGGCGGAGTCGAAACCAATCCGAGCCCGATCAGCCGTCGTGCAGTCTGCGGATCGCCTAGAACATCGAAGATCAACGAAGCCGTCCACGCGCCCGCGGGAATGGTCACGAGGGCAGGATGGATGGGATGCCCGACGGCGGCGCCGCGCAGAAGTGCCGCGACAGTGCGCGATCGGTCGGATCGCTCCGTGATCTCGAGGATTCTGCGCCTGAGGCCAGTGGACGGACCGTCCAGTCCGCGAGCGGATTCGATTCCGCGATAAAGAGTTCCGATGTCCATGTAATTCGGCTACCCGGCGTAGACGTCGGGAAACCTCGCGACGGCGGTGTCTTGTCGACCGTCATGCTCCGGCGTACGGTCGAAACGAAAGAGATCCGACCGGAGGAGCGAACGATGAAGCTCAATCTCTTTGCAGCGTGGGCGTCGTATTTCCTGGTGCTGGCCACAGTGGTCTGCCTCGGCAGTTTTCTGGTGGCGGCAGGTTCAGGCCAGGGTGGTTGGGCATTGATCGCCGGCCTCGCCGGCGTCGCGTGCATCGGCCTCGCGGTAGCCCTGTACGCCAGTACTGTGCGTCACGACCACAAAGTGCACCGCGAATCCCCACACCTGTTCTGATCAGGCCTGCTTCTGATCAAGACTGTGCGAGTCGTGCCTTCTCCGCCTCGATGTCGAAGTCGGCAGGGGGCCAGTCGAGATCGAGCTTTTCCAGAGCGTCGATCAGTAGCTCCGTGACCGCAATGCGGCTGTACCACTTCCGATCACACGGCACGACGTACCACGGCGCGTGCTCGGTCGACGTCTTGTCGAGCATTGCCTGATACGCCTGTTGATATGCAGGCCACAAACCGCGTTCGGTCACGTCGCCAGGGTTGTACTTCCAGTACTTGTCCGGGCGGTCGAGACGTTCTTCGAGTCGCTTCTTCTGCTCGTCGAGCGAGACGAACATCGCGACTTTCACGATGGTGGTTCCGGCGTCGACGAGTTCCTTTTCGAACTGGTTGATCTCGTCGTAGCGCTTGCTCCAGACATCCTCCGGGACAAGATCGTGGACGCGCACTACCAGGACGTCCTCGTAGTGGGAGCGATCGAACACACCGAGATAGCCGCCGCGGGGGAGTTCCTTCTTGATCCGCCAAAGGTAGTGATGTTGCTTTTCCTCTTCGGTCGGGACGCCGAAGGCCGCGTGCTGAACTCCCGAAGGATCCACGTGACCGATCACGTGTCGGACCATGCCGCCCTTGCCTGCGGTGTCCATTCCTTGCAGAACCAGCAGGACTGAACGACTGTCCCCGGACCGGCCGTTGGCGTACAGCAACTCCTGCAGGTCGGACAGAACCGCGCCGCGCTCCTCGAGCAGACGTTCGCCGTCAGCTTTGTTTCCGGTGAATCCCGGAGTGCTGTTGCGATCGAGTTGATCGAGTTCGAACCCGGGCTCCGCCCGCAGGGTCTTGGCGGCCGGTGTTTCCCACAGCGAGTCTTGTGCCATGCCGAAAGAGTGCCACAGGATCGCGCCCGGTGGCCCGAAAGTTCGGTCTCGGGCGAGTCAGTCCTCGGCAGGCTTGACGAGGGGATGCGGAACCGACTTGAACTTGGCCGGTGATCCGTTGACCGCAGCTATGCCGGTGATGCCGCCCCACGTCATCATCGTGAGGTAGTCGATCAGCGATTCCGCGGACATCGACTTGTTGGAGATCCACCAGTGCGTCGCGAGCTGAATTCCGCCCACGATCCCGAACGCCCACGGCAGCGAACCGCCGGAATCCATCTCCATCTCGCGAAGACGATTGCCCAACACCGTGGAGAGCAATTCGGCGATCATGCGCTCGGAATCGGCAACGACGTCGCGGTTGGCGCCGGCGCCGTTGGCCATGACGTAGAGGTAGATGTCGGGGTCGGATGCCACCGTCTCGACGTATGCGGTGATGCTCGCCTGGGTGAGTTCGAAATCGTCGAGATCGCCACTGATCGCTTCGTAGATACGCGGCGACAGGATGGTCTCGACGTACCGCATCATCGTGGCGGTGGTGAGGTCGCTCTTGTCGGCGAAGTATCGGTAGAGCACGGTCTTGGAGACACCGATCTCGGACGCGATCTCGTCCATGCCGATCTCACGGCCGCGCGCGCGGATGGCGGCGATGGTGCCGTCGACGAGTTCCTCGCGGCGAGCGATCTTGTGCTCACGCCAACGACGCTTACGACCGTCGGATTTCTCGGGCTTCGCATCAGCAACGACTGGGCCGTCTACCTGCTCGTTGTCCTGCACGGCATTCTTGGCCACGAGTCATCTCATATCTGTGGTGCGAGCCACGTCCGATCGGTCTACTTTCCGGTCCAGCTTAATGTCCGCGCCTTTATCTCGGGCACTCACATCCGCAGTTCGGGGGATTAGGTCCTGCAGAATCGGACTTCGTGTCGCTCGCGCTACGCCGCGTCACACCTTTCGGCACAATGGCGAGGGTGCAGCAACTGAGCCTCTCCGCCTTCGACGACGCCGCCAAGCGTCGGGACCTTCGCAAGATGAAGGTCTTCGCTACTGGCCTTCTGGGCTTCGCGACGGTGGTCTACATCTTCTGCCGGTGGCAGGAATCCCGCGGCGCCGGAGAGTGGGTCGGGTACGTCCGGGCCGCGTCCGAGGCAGGCATGGTCGGCGCGCTTGCCGACTGGTTTGCCGTCACCGCGCTCTTCCGTCATCCGATGGGCCTTCCCATCCCGCACACTGCCATCATCAAGCGTAAGAAAGACCAGCTCGGAGCCAGCCTGAGCTCATTCGTCGGTCAAAACTTCCTGGCTCCCGAGGTTGTGTCGGCCAAGGTGCAGCAGGCGCAGATTCCGCTGCGGCTCGGCACGTGGATGGCCGAACCTGCCAACGCCGCTCGCGTCGCCGCCGAGACGTCGACGGTCTTGCGTGGCATGGTCGAGGTTCTTCGCGACGAGGACATCGCCCAGATCATCGACAACACGATCGTGAAGCGTCTGGCCGAGCCCATGTGGGGACCGCCGATCGGCCGAGTGCTCGGTGAACTTCTCAAGGACAACAAGCAACTGCCGATCATCGAATTGCTTGCCGAGCGGGCACATCAGTGGGCTCTCGGCAGCCAGGAGACGATCGATCGTGTGATCGTTCGCGATTCGCCCGCGTGGTCGCCGAAGTTCGTCGACGCCATGCTGGGGGAGAAGATCTACAAGGAACTCGTCGAGTTCACCTGGAAGGTCCGTTCCAACCCCGAACACGAGGTACGCCTCGCCGCCAACCGCTTCCTGATCGACTTCGCCGATGATCTGCAGAACGACCCGGAGACCATCAAGAAGGCCGAGGGGATCAAGGCCGAGATCATGGGTCGCGAGGAAGTGACGGGTCTGGCGTCGTCGACATGGCAGGTTGCCAAGCGGCTCATCATGGAGTCCGTCGACGATCCGAACAGCACCCTGCGGACCAAGGTCGCCGAGAACGTCGCCGGCTTCGGAGTCAGGCTGCGTGACGACGAGTCCATGCGTGAGAAGGTCGACGGCTGGCTGGTGCAGGGCACCAAGTACATCGCGGAGAACTACACCGACGAGATCACTGGAGTCATCAGTGACACCGTCGAGCGGTGGGACGCCGACGAAGCGAGCCAGAAGATCGAGTTGCAGGTCGGTCGAGATCTTCAGTTCATCCGTATCAACGGCACCGTTGTGGGCTCGATCGCCGGACTGCTGATCTACACGATTTCGACGCTCATCTTCGGCTGAGCTGTCCGGTATGTGACGTCCACCACGAGTGCTAGCAGTAGTGCTTGCAATAGTTAGCACCCTCTCCTATCCTGGGAAATGTCCACTGGAAAGGGAGGACGCAATGCCAGCGAAGTCGACGAACTCCGATGACGGAGATCGTGAATCATCCGGTGCCGCAGCCGGAGCAAGCGACTTGGCAGCTCGCGTCGTCAGCTCTGCGGCACACGACATCGGGGGGTTCATTCGTGCACAGCGGGAAGCCGCCCAAGTTTCGATGCGCCAACTCGCTCAACTCGCCGGCGTCAGCAATCCGTATCTGAGTCAGATCGAACGCGGATTGCGCAAACCGTCGGCGGACGTACTGGCGCAAATCGCCAAGGGCCTTCGAGTCTCATCAGAAGTGCTGTACGTCCAAGCGGGATATCTCGAGCAACGCCCGCACAGTCCCATCAGGGACGCGGTGTTGGCCGAGACGGCCATCAACGAACGGCAGAAGCAAGTACTGCTCGAAATCTACGACTCGTTCTGTCGCGAGAACGAGTCGTCAAGACCAGCCGCAGCGCCCGATTTCGCTGAATCGGCCGCAATTCCAGACACCGAGACTTCACTAGGAGAACAAGATGACTGACAAGAACGCCATCGACAGCGTCAAGACCTCGCTCTACGCCGCCGTCGGCGCAGGCGACCTGGTTGTCCAGGCCGTGGCCGATGTAGTTGCTCAGGTTCGTGAGCGCGCCGAGAACACCCAGGGCGATGTCAACGGCCGTGTCGACGGTGCTCGCGAGAAGCTCGCTTCCGTCCAGGGTGACGTTGCCGAGAGCGTCGATGCGCTGCGCGAGCGTCTCGCCGGCCTGCCGTCCGAGCTGCCCGAAGAGCTCGCCGAGCTGCGCGAGAAGTTCTCACCCGAGGAACTCCGCAAGGTCGCCGAGGCATACCTCAAGGTTGCCGGAGATCTGTACAACTCCCTCGCAGAACGTGGCGAAGACGCAGTCGAGCGCATCCGCAAGCAGCCCGCAGTCGAAGAAGGCATCGCTGCTGCAGAGTCGGCACTCGGCGACGCCGTCGAGCTGACCGAAGACGCACTCGGAACCGTTGCTCGTCAGACGCGCGCCGTAGGCGAGCAGGCTGCCAAGCTGGCCGGCCGCGCTGCCGGACGCATCTCCGACACCGCAGAAGAGGTCGGCGAGAAGATCTCTGACGCCGGTGAGAAGATCGCCGACGCAGGCGACGAGGCTGCACTGAAGGTCCTCGACCTCGGTGACCAGGCTGACGAGGCTTCCAAGGAAGCTGCCGCTCGCGTGACCGCTGCTGCTTCCGACGTCCAGGAGCGCGCGACCACCGCCGCGAAGAAGGCCGCTCCGGCCAAGGCTGCACCCGCCAAGGCTGCTCCGGCCAAGGCCACCGCACCGGCTCCGGCCAAGAAGGCTGCTCCGGCCAAGAAGGCCTGATTTGCCCAGCTCCACCTGACGAAGGCTCCCGCGCTCAGCCGAGTGTGGGAGCCTTCGTGTTCGTCGGGAACCGGATGAGAACTTAGGATGTAGTTGTGACTCAAGTCGATGGGCTAGTCGGTCTGATCTTTCTCGCACTCAAAGTGCTCGCATTGGTGGGTGCTGTCTACGCGATCGTTCATGCCGTCAGGCAGCGTCCTGACGCTTTCACCGCGGTCAACAAATTGACCAAGCCGATCTGGCTGGGAATTCTGATCGTCGCGGCGTTGATCCTCTTGGCGACGTCCCCTGTCGGGCTCCTGGGCATCATCGCGGTCGTTGCAGTGTGCGTGTATCTCGTCGACGTTCGCCCGCGGGTGGACGACATTCAGCACGGCGGTTCTCGCTGGTAGTTTGCCGCACTCCCGCTCATTCCGAGCCGTGGTTCCCGGCTCATGGTGTGCTGCCCCACTCTTCTCTCCAACGCTGACAACGGGCGTTGTTCGAGTGATAGTGTCGGTTAACGGCAGTCACACATAGATTGCATCCGTCTGTCGTCAGCAGCAGTCAGGGGTAAATGCATGTCCAGTCGTTCGCGCACCACAGAGCTTCGAGTACTGGCAGGCGCCGTCGGAGTGGGAGCACTCGTCGCGGCCGTCGCTGGGATCCGTCATCGGCGATCCACGCGTGGGTTGACTCTTTCGAGCGACGTCGAGCCCAATGCACTCCTGAAGACTCCGACTCTCAAAGCTGACATCAGCGAACTGACCACCGACGACGGTGCGATCATCAATGTCCGGGCTTACGGTCCCGTCGACGGCGATCCGATCGTTCTCAGTCACGGCTGGACGTGCTCCACCGAATTCTGGTACCCGCAGGTCAATGCGCTTGCCGGCGAATATCGCGTCATCACCTACGATCAGCGCGGTCATGGCCGCAGCACCGTCGGCAATCTTCCGCTCGGCCCGGACGTCCTTGCCGACGATCTCTCTGCAGTGCTGGCGGCCACGGTTCGCGAGGACAAGAAGGCCGTCATCGTCGGTCACAGCATGGGCGGGATGAGCATCATCGCCTGGGCGGGTCGTCACCCCGACGAGGTCAAGAAGTACGCGTCGGCGGTCATGCTCGCGAGCACCGCGAGCGAAAGGTTGATCGCCGAGACCACGGTCATCCCACTGCCCAATCGTTTCCCTCGCGTGCCGGTCCCCGTGGGCCGCGCCATCCTCAGTTCGCCCGTTCCGTTCGTCTCCTCGGGCGCCATGACGAAGGCGATCCAGTACGTCTCGATGTCACCGAACGCGACCAAGGCCGAGATTCAGTTCTGCGAGAACATCGTTCGTGAGTGCAAGCCCCGCATCCGTGGAGGTTGGGGAGCAGCGCTGAGCACCCTCGACATTCACGAGGGACTCGACAATCTCGAAGTGCCGACCACCGTGCTCGTCGGTTCGCTCGATCGGCTCACTCCGCCGGTCCATGCGCGCAAGCTTGCGCAGGTCCTCGACGACGCCGGCAACCTCGAACGGTTGATCGTGTTGCCGGGCGTCGGTCACATGTCGTCGATCGAGAACATCGACGAGTTCGACAAGGAAATCGTGCGACTGCGCAATCTCTAGCGCAACGCAGCTCTAGCTGAAGACGACCGTCTTGCGCCCGTGGACCAGCACACGATCCTCGAGGTGCCAGCGCAGTCCGCGGGAGAGTACGAGCTTTTCGATGTCTCGACCCTGACGGACCATGTCGGCGACATCGTCGGCGTGGTCCACACGGATCACGTCCTGCTCGATGATCGGACCGGCATCGAGTTCGGCGGTCACGTAGTGGCAGGTGGCGCCGATCAACTTCACGCCGCGGGCGAAAGCCTGGTGATAGGGGCGGGCACCGATGAACGACGGCAAGAAGCTGTGGTGGATGTTGATCGCGCGCCCGGCCCAGTGCTCGCACAGTGATTCGGGCAGCACCTGCATGAATCGGGCAAGCACCACGGCGTCGGGATTGTGAGCGTCGACCAGGGCGCGGACCTTCTCGAAGGACGGTCCCCGTTCTGCCGGGTCCTTGGCGAACGGAACATGGTGGAAGTCGATCCCGTGGCGCTCGGTGACACTGCGCAGATCTTCGTGGTTTCCGATGACGGCGCTGATTTCTGCCGGGAGTTCCCCGCCCGCGGCGCGGCCAAGGAGGTCATGCAAGCAGTGACCTTCCTTGCTCACGAGCAACACGATCTTCTTGGGTGCGCCGGAGTCGTGAAGAGTCCACTCGGTTTCCGGACCGATCTCGGCCGCAACAGCTTTGAACCGTTCACGAAGCTCGTCGATGCTCATGCTCACCGACGATGCACGGACCGCCTGACGCGTGAAGAACCATCCGGTGTCGGCATCGGCGTGGTATGCAGCCTCCACGATCCATCCACCGACGTCGGTGAGAAAGGTCGAGATGCGTGCGACGATGCCCGTGGTGTCGGGGCAGCCGAGGGACAGAACATAGCGACGATCATCGATCGATGGTGCAGCGGTCATGCGGCCTAGTCTCTCAGGTGCGGCTGCAGCGACGGTCGCGTGGTGGTGTGCCAAGCTTTCCAACATGTCTGAAGCTGCACTCACTCGTTCCCAGGTTGCCGCGATGGTGGACCACACTCTCCTCAAACCCGAAGCCACCGCGGCCGATGTGACCGCCCTGATCGACGAAGCACGCAGCCTCGGTGTGCTGGCTGTCTGCGTCTCGCCGTCGATGTTGCCGATTCGCGCCGAGGGACTTGTGACGGCGGCCGTCGTCGGATTCCCGTCGGGGAAACATCATTCGCTGGTCAAGGGTGCTGAAGCGCGACTGGCCGTCGATCAAGGCGCAGCCGAGATCGACATGGTCATCGACGTAGGAGCGGCGGTCGCCGGCGACTACAGCGCGGTGTTGGCCGATATCCTCACCGTCCGCGAGGCGATGGGGGAGAGTGCGATCCTCAAAGTGATCCTCGAAACCGCAGCGCTGTCCGACGAGGCCATCGTCGAATGTTGCCGCGCAGCTGTGCATGCCGGGGCGAACTTCGTCAAGACCTCGACCGGCTTCCACCCCGCGGGTGGAGCGACGGTTGAGGCCGTCGCACTGATGGCGCAGACGGTCGGCCCGGGCGTGGGAGTCAAGGCCAGTGGCGGAATACGTACGACGCAGGCAGCGCTCGACATGATCGCGGCCGGCGCCACCCGCCTCGGACTATCCGGAAGTCGAGCAGTATTGGACGGTCTGGCCGACTAGGTCAGCAGGCCGCAGCTGTCCGGAACCGCCGAGGTGTTCTGGTTGTTCGCGTCGGCGACGGGCATGGCGTAAGCGCCGCCCTCCAACGAGATCTGGATAGCGTCGTCGGTGACGATCAGCTTCGTGGGCTTCATGTCCAGCGGGTAGGTCTGCAGGCTGTCGGTGAGTGTCTGGACGATGCCGTCGACCAGATCGGTCGGCAGACCCAATCCGAGAATCTCGGCGCCGACGGTCTGGACGTCGACCACACCGTTGGTGACGGTGGGCTTGACCGTGAGCTTCGCGAGCCCGACCGGACCGACGTCGAACGCGAGTGTGCCGGCGCTCGAGTCGGCGGTGACGCCGGAGACGAGCCCGCCGAAGGTCTGTTCCTGCAAGGTGGCGAGAATGCCTGCGGTAGACCAGGTGACGTCGGCGCTGGAGCTGCCGATGGTGCCGCTGTTGCCCGCCGAGGGCTGCAAGTTGATGTCGTTCACCTTCGCGTGAACCTGCATTCCCGTTGCGGGGCCGAACGAAGAGTCGTCACTGTCGATGCTGATGTACGGCACCTTCTTGTCGACTGCCTGCAGGAGTACGGGCTTCCAGCTCAACCCGACGTCGACCTGGGATCCCAGTTCGCTCTGGAACTGATCGGCCATGCAGGTCTTCACCTGGTTGCGTACGTACAGTTCTCCACCGACGAGCGCCGCGACGAGTACGGCGATCACCACGAGAAGGATGATGAGCACTCGGTTGCGCGGACGAGGGTTGTTCGCTGCGACAGTCATTCGCCAGATTCTTCCCGACGAGTCTGAACGAACTCTGTGAATACGCACTTCCTCATTCCTGTGATGCGCGACACACTCGCCCGTAGTCTGTTCGAAACGGCGTTTTCGACGGTCACCGGAGGTGGTCATGGCTTCGGACTACGAATCACTCGAGTTGCTGGCGCTGCGACAGTGCGGATTTGTCACGGCTCTCCAGGCATCCGAACTGGGTTTCGGTCTGGCGTTGATGGAAGAAATGACGGAATCCGGAACATGGACATGTGAGTGCCGCGGGCTTTTTCGCCTCGAACGCGTCAGACATACCGCCTTGGACGAGTTCGCGAAGTGGTGCACGTGGTTCGCCGGTAGCGCCACCGTCTCGCACTACAGTGCCGCAGATCTGCATGGCCTCGGGCACCTGCAACCTCGCTTCATTCACCTCTCCGTTGCGCACCCTCTCGCGGCGCCGACCCGCCAGGTAGCGCTGCACCGACTGCCGCTCGCGGACGACGAGTGTGAACAGATCGGGCCCATCCGCATCACCACGCCTTTGCGTACCGTGCACGACCTCGCTTCCGGTGGAATTTCTCAAGTCCTGCTCAACGAAGTAGTCGCCGATGCGGTCGCGATAGGTCGACTGGACGCGCACGAGCTGTATCTCTCGTGTGAGAACGCGAGCGTCGACGTTGCTGTTCGGGTCGAGTTGGCTCTGGCCGCAAGCCTGTAGCCGAGAGAGATCTTCGAGGCTCCTGCGACCTTCTGGCATCACGCCCGAAATCGAATATGACGCCGATATCAGAGATTTGTAAATCGCTATTTTCGGGCGACTGTTTTGTCTTTAGCGCAGGTAAGAACGCATCCAGATGTGCGGTTCGGGACGTTCAGCCCACTGTTATTGCAGTTCGGCGATGTCGCCGATGAACTAAATCTGCGAAAAGCGTAGTTACTTTACAGTCAATGGGATAACGTCACGGCATCGAAAGCAGACGGACGCTTGTCCTGGACGCCTGTCTGCCCCGTTGTCGAGAGGGATCTGGATGTCCGTGAGTGGTGTTCGTCGTGTTGTCGGTGGGTTGAGTGTTTTTGCTGTTTCTGCGGGCTTCGCGGTGGTTGCGGGCGTCGGGGTTGCTGGTGCGGCTCCGGTGACGGCGGAGTTCAATTCGAGTGGTTACAAGATCACACGAACGATCAGTAACGCGACGCCGTCGGAAGGTGATGTGATCACCTCTACGACAGTGTTCAAGCGGACCGACTTTGTGGTCAATTACCTCTACGCGGTTCGGGATTTTCATCCGTCGTGCATGACGTATGTCGAGGGCTCGGCGAAGGTGAACGGGAAGGCCTATTCCCCGGAAACGCCGGTGAGCGCTGATTCTGTGCGTGTGAGCGCGAGCATCACGGATTGGCCGTTGTATCAGAACAATACGAAGTCGTTCGAGTTTCAGTATCGGGTCGGCGCAGGATGTGAGCGCGGGACCGATCTGGCAAGCACAGTGCATTTCGACGGTTCGGCTTGGGTGAATGACACGACAAATGGTCGTGGTCCTTCGGTCAACATTCAGAAGAACGTCTCGACGACAGCACTTGCGCCCGTCGGTGGCGCTCAGGTGGGGCAACCGGTGACGCTGAGCGCGACGGTGACCGGTGGTGCCGACGGTGATTCGGTGGAGTTCTTCGACGCCGCCACCAAGATTGGTGCGGGTACCCTCGCCAATGGTGTTGCAACACTTGCCTGGACACCGACCACCCGTGGAGACCACTCGATCACAGCGAAGTTCGCCGACACGGCGCGTGCCGTCGGCTCCGCTTCGGCAGCGCTGATCGTGAACGTTTCGCAGGCCGATGCTCAGTCCAGCACGACTCTGGCGCCGATCTCGGGCGCGCAGGTCGGCAAGTCGACCAATCTCAAAGCGACTGTGTCCGCGTCGGGCACCGGTGGAACGGTCACGTTCAAGGTCGGCGGAACGGTGCTCGCTTCGGTGCCGGTGGCAGGCAACGGTGAAGCGACCTATGCCTGGGTTCCGACGGTCGCCGGTGCACAGACGGTGGAAGCCGTATTCGCCGGTCGATCCGGTGTCACCGGGTCGAGTACCACCGCGAATGTGACAGTCGCCGAACAGCCCGCCGGAACAACAAGCTCCACAACAGATCTCAGCGTAGTAGCGGGCCAGGTCGGCGTTGCCCAGACGATCTCCGCTCAAATCAGCCCCGCCAATGCGGGTGGCACAGTCACCTTCAAGGACGGCGAGACCGTCATCGGCACGGCCACGGTCGATTCATCCGGAAAGGCCAGCCTTTCGTGGAAGCCCGCAACTCAAGGGCAGCGAGTTGTCGCGGCGGAGTACTCGGGCGCCGGCACGGTGACGGCATCGTCCGATCAGGTCTCCGTCCAGATCGCCGCACCCGTCGACGGTGAAGAACCAGGCAACGGCACCGGTTCGCTCGGCAGCCTCGGCAACATCTTCGGCTCCTAGCAATCGATACCCGGTGATGCCCCGCCCGCTTCAGGTGGTGGGGCATCACCCATATCCCTCACTTCTCGAGAAGGAAAATCTATGTCTGTAGGTTCTGCACGTCGTGCAGTTGCAGGTCTGAGTGTGTTTGCTGTTGCTGCGGGTTTCGCGGTGGTTGCGGGTGTCGGGGTTGCTGGTGCGGCTCCGGTGACGGCGGAGTTCAATTCCGACGGGTACAAGGTGACTCGGACGATCAGTAACGGGACGCCGTCCGAGGGTGATGTGATCACGTCGAAGACGGTGTTCAAGCGAACTGCCGCGGTTCACAATCTGTATGCGGTGCGCGATTTTCATCCGGCGTGTATGACGTATGTCGATGGTTCGGCGACGGTGAACGGTAGTGCGTTCCGTGTCAACGAGGTGGCTACTGATTCTGTTCGTTTGAGCGCGGGTGCTACGGAATGGCCGATGTGGGGTGGTGACGTCAAGACGTTCGAATTCCAGTATCGCGTCGGTGCGGATTGTGCTCGTGGTACTGATTTGTCGACGACGGTGCATTTCGACGGCACGGTGTTCGTTGACGACACGACGAATGGTCGTGGTCCGTCGATCAACGTTCAGAAGAACGTCTCGACGACGACGCTGTCACCGACCAGTGGCGTGAAGTTGGGACAACCTGTTCCGTTGAGCGCGACGGTGACCGGTGGTGCCGACGGTGATTCGGTGGAGTTCTTCGACGGTGCCACCAAGGTCGGTGCGGGCGCGCTCGCCAATGGTGTTGCAACGCTTGCCTGGACACCGGCTGACGTCCGAACCCACAGCGTGACGGCCAAGTATCTCGGTAATGCAAAGGTGGCGACCTCCACGTCGTCGGCTGTCGACGTCGTCGTGTCCGAAGCGGACAAAAGCACTGCAACCGCGATCACCGGTCCCGCAAGTGCAGTTGCAGGTGAGTCCGTGACCGTCGAGGCTACGGTGTCGCCCACTCCGGCGGGTGGCACGGTGCAGTTCAAAGACGGTGCAACCGACCTCGGCGGCGCCGTTACCGTCGATGCCAACGGCAAAGCCTCGCTGACGAATTCCTATGCAGTCGGAGCGCATTCGATCGTGGCGGTGTACTCCGGTTCCGGTGTCTACCAGACTTCGACGTCAGCGCCGCATGCGCTGACAGTCGCTCCGGTGGTGGTCGAGGAGAACACAACGACCACCCTCGTCGGCCCGTCGACCGCTTCGACCGGAGAGACATTGTCGTTCACTGCCTCGGTCTCGACCGGTGTTGCAGGTGGCACCGTGCAGTTCAAGGAAAGTGGCAGGGATCTGGGCTCCCCGATTCCCGTGGACGCAACCGGAAAAGCGACAACCACGCCGATCTTCAACGTGGCGGGTGAGTACAGCATCACCGCAGTGTTCTCGGGTTCGGGTAACTACCTGGGCTCGACATCGAACGCCCAGACCGTGAACGTCAAGGCGCCGGCTCCCACCGACCAGCAGACCCAGACGGTCTTGACCGTTCCGGCGGATGCAAAAACCGGTACGGCAGTTGGTCTGTCCGTAACCGTTACGCCGACGCCGGTGGGCGGCACAGTGCAGTTCAAGGACGGCTCGGGCAATCTCGGCTCGCCGGTGCCGGTCGTCGAGGGCAAGGCGTCGATCATGCACGAGTTCGCGAGCGTCGGTACGCACGACATCACGGCCGTCTACTCGGGTGCAACAGGATTCCTCACCTCTACCTCGGCCGCTCAGTCGGTTTCGGTCACGGCTCCGGCCGCGGAGGATCAGGAAACGTCCATCACCGTGAGCGCTCCGGCGTCAGCGGTCAAGGGCGCGAAGGTTGATCTCGTTGCGGCAGTGGTACCTACGCTCAGCGCAGGAACGGTCCAGTTCATGGACGGAACCACCCCGATCGGTGGACCGGTTGCCGTGGTGAACGGTAAGGCCACGCTCTCGCACACCTTCACCGAACTCGGAGATCGCCGAATCACCGCGGTGTTCAGTGGAACTGACGGCTATCTCGGTTCCGAGACCCAGGCCGCAGTCACTGTCAGGGTAACGGCAGCGTCCGACGGCGGGGATCCCGGCAACGGCGGCAGTTCGACCGGTTCACTGGGAAGCCTGGAAAACATCTTCGGGTCCTAGCCCGACGCCTGCACACAGACGCCTCGCCGCGGAGAACACCTCCGCGGCAGGGCGTTTCCCGTCTATGAGTTCAGGGATTCGGCGCTACGACGTGCCAGGGCACGGTCAGGATGCAGTCACGAAGACGTCGCCGCGCGGGCTGCACGGGAATTCCTTGCGCCCGAAGAATTTCCAATGCGGCAGCCCAACGATGGCGAGGTCCGAACGAGGCGTGCGGCGCGGCGGTGGCCCAGGCTCGATCGGCCGCGCTGAGCAACGCGTGGATCGGCTCACCGGGAACGTTGCGGTGGATGAGAGCCTTCGGGAGACGTTCCGCGATGTCGGAAGGACGCTCGATGTCGAAGGGGTCCCAGGCCAGTGTCAGGGTCAATGGACGATCAGCGTCGAGAAGCACCCAAGCGCAACGCCTTCCGAGTTCGTCGCAGGTTCCGTCGAGTAGCAGCCCGCCCGGTGCGAGACCGGACTGAATGTGTGACCACGCAGAGTCCACAGCCTCCTCCGGGTACTGCCGGAGCACGTTGAAGGCGCGTACGAAGACGGGTGTGAGACCGGCAAGTTCGAATCCACCACGGGCGAAGCTGACACCGTCACGACTCTCGACCACGCGGGCGGGGTCGATCTCGAGCCCGATGACGCGTCGATCCCGCCGGACAGCGGTGAGGCGGCTTGCCATCTCGAAGGTGGTGTCGGGCCTCGCCCCGTACCCGAGGTCGACGATCAACGGATCGGTCGCGTTGTTCAGGGCGTGCGCGATAGTGCGGTTGTGCACGATCCACCGGTCACTACGTCGCAGTCTGTTGATCCCCGTCGTGCCACGGGTGATGACCCCCTCGATCTTCGGGGGTGGAGCCTTCTTCACGCCGGCTTCAGCGTGCGGCGAGCCAGGTCGCCGTGACCTGAGCTTCGGTGCGGAACAGATCTACGAGGTTGATGAGCATCAGTTGCTCCAACTTCGCGCCGATGAACGGTATGAAGACCTTGGCCTCGGACGTGGTTCGCAGCGTGGACCCGGTATCGGTCGCGAACAACTCCATGGTGCCGGACAAACTCCCCGGCCCGGCCGGGATGGACGCTTCGTACGTTCCGGTCACGGTGTCACCGAAGGCGCCGTACGACTCCTTACGAGTGATGACCAGATCCTTCTTCATCACCGTCTGAGCAATGTCCGGCAAATCGGTGCGCGGGAGAATGTGGTGCAGCACGAGATCGATTCCGGAATCGGTGACCTCGAAATGTTCCACATGGTTCTCGGAATGCTTGCGCATCTCCTCGACACGGGCCTCCCAGTACGAGCGGTCCGCCAGTGCCGCATAGACCTGCTCGGGGGAGTGCTGATAGCGGGCGGAGTAGTCGATGCGGCGAGCCATGATCGGAAAGAATACCTGTTACGCGCTGTGACAAGCCAAATTGGCTGTATCCACAACCATCGCCGCCCGCAGGATTTTACTTCGTGATCCACTCCCGGGTGAAGTCCTGTTCGGCCTGGATGAGCCGGACAACCTCGTCGACAATCGCACTTTCGATCTTTCCGCCGAGGAACGGGATCTTGACCTCGACCTCACCGTCGATCTCGAGAGTGGCGGAGTTCTCGTCACCTGTCAGCACCTGCGTGCCCTCGACACGGGCGGGAACGCCGTCGACGTGGGCGGAGAAGGTGCCGGTGGCCTTGCCATCCTTGAAAGGCGCCATCGTTTCACTGCGCTTGATGACGATGTCGCCGTTGACGACTTTCGACACCATGCTGGGGAGGTGCTCTGCGGCAATGATCTGCGACATCGTGACCGCGACGGTCTCGTCGCGAACGGTCAGCTCTTCGATCGCCGCGCCGGGACCACCGACAGCGACGATTCGGTCGCGCCAGTACTGCTCGGAGGTCACCGCCTCATGGACCTTCTCGGCGGGGACTGTGTACTTCGACGAATGCTCGATGCGACGGCTCACGATTGTGGAGGCTACCGTTTATCGATGTGTGGGACGTAACCATTGGCAGACGCGTCGTGGAATCAGGCGCTTTCGTGTCCGAGAACGTTGACTTGTCAGGATTGACGACGCTCCGAATCGGGGGACCGGCGCGGCTGCTCGCCGAATGCCCGACGACGCAGTCGTTGATCGACGTCGTGACGCTGCTCGATCGCGAGCAGATCCCGACGCTGATTCTCGCCGGCGGATCCAATCTCGTGATCTCCGACTCGGGATTCGACGGAGTTGTCGTTCGTGTGGCCAACACCACCGTGAGCCTCGACACGGACCGCGTCGTTGCCGAAGCGGGCGCGGTGTGGGACGAAGTAGTCGGCCAATCCGTCGCCGCGGAACTGGGTGGCCTCGAGTGCCTGTCCGGGATTCCGGGCTCGACCGGTGCGACGCCGGTGCAGAACGTCGGCGCGTACGGCGTCGAGGTGGGCTCGCGGCTCCGGCGGGTTCAATTGCTCGACCGGCGCAGTGGCGAAGTGTCGTGGGTCGAACCGTCGAAACTCGAATTGGGTTACCGGTCGAGCGTCCTCAAGCATTCGGACGCAGCACTGGTTCTCGCCGTCGAATTCGACGCGTCGACCGACGGATTGAGCGCCCCGCTCGCGTACCGCGAACTGTTCACCGCACTGGGGGCAGAAGAAGGCGAGCGGTTACCTGCGTCGCAGGTCCGCGAGGCAGTTCTGGGACTTCGGACGGGTAAGGCGATGGTGCTCGATCCGTACGACCACGACACCTGGAGCGCGGGTTCCTTCTTCACCAACCCCGTGGTGCCCGACGACAAGCTGCCTGCCGTGCTCGCAGCCATCGCCGAACAGCTCGGCGACGTCACCGTGCCGCAGTTCCCCGGCAGTGGTGGAACCAAGCTCTCGGCCGGATGGTTGATCGAACGGGCCGGATTCTCCAAGGGTTATCCCGGCGAAGATGCACCGGCCAGGCTGTCGACCAAACACACCTTGGCGTTGACCAACAGAGGGTCCGCAACGAGTGCGGATGTGGTCTCGCTCGCGCGGGCAGTGCGCGACGGAGTCGAGGCCGCGTTCGGTGTCCACCTGGAACCGGAACCGGTAACTGTGGGCTGCACCATCTGATTCCTGACGGAGCCCGCAGGTAGCCTGTTGAAGTGCATGAGCTGGGTGGTAGGAGAAGTCGTTCGCGTCTTGTTGCGTTGGTAGCTGTATTGCTCGCTCTGATGGTGGCCGTCGTCGGCTGCACGATCGGTGGCAAGGACGGACAGGGCGGCGCGGCGGCCGCCGAGCCAGCACCGGTGGCGACCGTGGTGTCGACGCCGGCGCCCGGCACCAAAGATGTCAGCCCGGTCGCCCCCGTCTCGGTGGCGGTGACCCAGGGAACGCTGTCCGACGTCAGCCTCAGCAATGCGGCCGGTAAAGCCGTTGCAGGACAATTGTCGCCTGACAAGACATCGTTCACCGTCAGTGAGGCACTCGGCTACGGCACCACGTATTCGTGGTCGGGCTCGGCAACCGGGACCGACGGTAAATCCGTGCCAGTCCAAGGGAGCTTTACGACGGTTGCCCCGGAGTCGACCACCGGCGCCACCCTCAACATCGCCGACGGCCAAGAAGTTGGTATCGCGGCACCGATCACGTTGCAGTTCGACAACTCCGTCGTCGACAAGGCGGCCGTCGAGAAGGCTCTTGTCGTGACCACCGTGCCGCCCACCGCCGGATCGTGGGCTTGGCTGGCCGACGACAACGGCGGATCGCGGGCCCATTGGCGTCCGGCCGATTACTGGGTGCCGGGCACGACTGTCCATCTGGACGCCAAGCTCTACGGCTTGAACTACGGCGGTGGCGCCTTCGGCGACCAGGATCTCACGCTCGACTTCACGATCGGTCGCAGCCAGATCGTGAAGGCGAATGCGCCGAGCCACCGCATGCAGGTGGTGCGCGACGGTCAGACGATCATGGACATTCCCGTCAGCTACGGCGAGGGAAACGAACCTCGAAACGTCACGCGCAGCGGCATTCACATGGTGACGGAGAAGTACGAAGACTTCATGATGTCCAATCCGCCGTTCTACGAGAACGTGCGTGAGCGTTGGGCGGTGCGCATCTCCAACAACGGCGAATTCATCCACGCCAATCCTGAGACCACCGGGGTGCAGGGCTCGTCGAACGTCACGAACGGTTGCATCAACCTGTCGACATCCGACGCGCAGGAATACTTCGGAACCGCCCTCTACGGTGACCCCGTAGAGGTGACCGGCACGTCGATCGACCTGTCTCCTGCGGACGGCGACATCTACGACTGGGCAATCGATCTGCCGACCTGGAAGTCGATGTCGGCACTGCCGTAACTCTGTACTGCGGTAAATCCGTGGATGAGGGAACCGTCCGGGCTCTGCTTGCGTCTGTACAGGTAAGTGCTGTCGGCTCGGGGGAGTCCGACGGGGGTTTTCGACTTCAGGGGGACAGCGGTGGGCATTCCATTTCTGGAAGACGTGCTGGGAAGAATCTCCGATGCGACGCAGGCCGTGCCTCCTGGCGTGGCGGCATTGCCAGTTGTCGGCACTCCCATCGCGAGCGCAATCGCTACATCTGCTCTGGTGCAATCCATAACCGACGACCGCGGCGCGTTCGACGACGAGATGGCTGCTGCGACCGTCGACGCCGATGTGGAGCGCGCACGAGCCTGGGGTGAGCGCGATGCCCTCACCGCTCAGACGTCGTCGCTCGAGTACAGCGAACACGCAATCGTGGACGACGATCCGTTCGATGCGATGTCGCACTCCGAAATCTTCGACCACGTCAACGAGATGAATCCGGCAACCCTGAGTGCGATCGGTGAGGCTTGGAAGGCCATTGCAGGCCGGGTCGAAGCCGGCATCGGGAAGTTCCAGAACGACGTGAACGGTGCGATCACCGAAGGCTGGCAGGGGCGCGGCGGCTCGGCTGCGCTGGAAGCAGTGCTGGCCTACTCGGCTGATGCGGGTGAGCTGAAGGTGCGGGTCGATCTGATCTCGAACAAGATCGAGGAGGCGAAGATCGCACTCGACGAGGCAAAACGCTCGATTCCGGCACCCGACGGCGCCTCGACGGTCGAGAGGTTTCTCAGCATGGTTCCCGGGGCTACATGGAAGCAGGCCCAATACGAAGCGGAAGAAGCCGAACGTCAAGCGCGCCAGGTGATGAAGGACGTGTATCTGCCGTCCATGAAGCGTGCGGACGATCAGGTGCCGATCCTCCCGGCCGCATTCAATCCGGTCACCGGCGGTGGAGGGGCTGGAAGTGGCGGGGCTGGAAGTGGCGGTGCATTCGGTGGTGGTGGTGCCGACGGCGGGAACTTTTCGGGTCCAGGAAACGGGCTCGGCACGCCATCTACATCGGGTGGCGGAGTCGGTGGGGGAGCGGACGGTGGAAACTCCGGCGGTGCAAACCCGGCCGGAGACGGTTCCGGTCAGAATCCATCCGGCACCGATTCCGGAAATGGTGACAACCGTAGCGGCGTTGATGCCCAAGGGAATCCGAACGTCGATGCAGTTCGATCCGGAACCGATTCCGACCCGGCCGGGACCACGGCGGCACATGCCGGCCCACTGCCGGCCGGTGCAGCGCCAGGTGGCCTGGCAGGTGCAACTCCGAATGGCGCTCAGCTTGGTTCCGGAACGCCGTCAGGCCTGGTAGGTAGCGGTTCGGGTGGTGGTCCTGCTGGTGGAATCGGTACCGGAGGCTTCGGGCCAGGCGGAACCGGAGTCGGAGCCCTCGGCCCTGGCGGCACCGGTGGCCTCGCCGGTGGCGGGCGTGGGGGCGTCAACGGAACTGGCGGTACCTCGGCGACGGGCGCGCAGAGCGGTCGGGGCGCGATGGGTGGCGTCGGCGGCATGGCACCGGGACGAGGGCAAGGGCAAGACGAAGACAACGTTCACGACACCCCCGGCTACCTCGTCACCGTCGAGAACGGCAATGCCCTGGTCGGCGACCTACCGATGGTCTCCCCGGCGGTGCTGGGCGAATGACCACCATGCAGTGGCAGTTCACCGGCCTCGAATTCCAGATTCTCTGGGAAGCGGTCGGACGTGACCGACTCCCGTACCCGCTGCGGTTTCGTCCGACGGCCGAAACCATGAACGAGCTGACAGAAGAGCGACGTCGAGCGGGAGCACACCTGGCTTGGTTGCTCGACGATCGGCTGCATCACGTTCTCGGTGCTCTTGCGAATCCTGATGCTCGCGTGGAGGTTTCCGGTTTTCACGGGCAGAACATGAGTACGGTGACGCGATTGCACGGCGTTGTTGCCGGCGACCTGGGGGTGCTCCTGACTCAACTGCCCGGCAGGACTGTCGACTGTGGCTCCGACGTGGTTTTCACCGTGGTACGCCCATCGGCAATTCCACGGATGCTCGTCGATCACCTGCCGACCTGCCCCGCTGGATCGGAGCGTGGTGTGAGCATCGAAAGGCCGAAAACTTCCGGTAGAGCGAGCTTTCTGAGCAGTGCTGCCGGTGCGCGCGGGAGCGAGGAAGTGAGCAGATTCTTCGGCCGAGAGCGGACCTCGATAGGTGAAGTCACCACATACCCGGGAGGAGCGGTGGACAGCAGACCGACAGACGACGGAATAACGTTCCACTGGTACGACTATGCCGGAGATGGTCGGTACATCGTCACCGCTGGTGAAACCGTAAGTGCCCGTAGCGCTTCCACGGAAATGACGGAGGCCGAGATTGCACGCAATCTCGGCCTCGTCCTGCACCGGGTGATTCGCACTGGTTAGTCAGAACGATTCGAACTAGCTGGTGGTGCGGTGGAACCGACCGGGGCTTGCCTGATCCCTCGGCTTGACGATGATCTGATCGAGGTTCACATGTGACGGCCGCGACGCGACAAAACCGATGATCTCGGCGATGTCCTGCGCCACCAACGGTGTGATTCCCTCGTACACCTTGTCGGCCTTGTCCTGATCGCCCTCGAACCGGACGAGTGAGAACTCCGTCTCGACGGCTCCCGGCGCGATTTCGGTCAGTCGAACGGGCTTGCCCAACAGTTCACCACGCAATGTCCGATGAAGGACGGCTTGAGCGTGCTTGGCGGTGGTGTAGCCCGAGCCGTTGTCGTATGCCTCCAGCGCGGCCACCGAGGTGATGGTCACGACCAGACCGTCACCCGAATCGATCAGCTTGGGCAGCAGTGCCTTCGTCACACGCAACGTGCCCAGAACATTGGTCTCCCACATCCACCGCCAGTCGTCCAGATCGGCGTCCAGGACTGTTGCCAGACCCTTTGCACCACCCGCGTTGTTGACCAACACGTCGACACGGGGGACCACGGCCGCGAACGCGTCGACGGAATCCTCGTCGGTGACGTCGAGTTCGAGAGCGGTACCACCGATTTCCTCGGCGATCTTCTCGAGACGATCGACGCGGCGAGCACCGATCACGACGTGGAATCCCTGAGCTGCCAGGGTGCGGGCGGTGGCCTCACCGATTCCGGAGCTGGCTCCGGTGACTACGGCGATGCGGGCATCGGAAGAAATGGTCATGATGCAATCGTAGGGCTAGTCGGCGGCATACTCTGCTTCCCGTTCGATGGATTCGATGTGACGACGCGGTACTTGTATCCGACCGGGTGTGTAGGTGACGGCGCGCAGCGCGCCGCTGTACCGGAAGGGACCATGGCGTCGTCGTACCTCCCACGACACAGGTCCCCTGGCGTCGACACCGACCGAGATACCGGTCCACGGCGCCATTCCCACCAGTTGTACTTGCCCGAGCAGCTGGCCCGCGTGAATGCCGTCGACGCTGACGTGGAGATCCCAACGCAACCGCGGTACCACCGTCACCGACAGCTCGATGCGTTCGGTGCCGAGCGCCAGCGGTCCGGCGTCGACAACGGAGTAGGAACCGAACGCGTTGTACCCGAGATGCTGGTGCCCGTCCTCGACGTAGAGAAGGTACCCACCCTGCGGATCGCCATGGGCGACAAGGACACCGGCGTCACCTTCGCGGTAACCGTCGAGTTCGACCGTGATGTCGAAGTCGCGGAACCCGATCAGCTTGGATGAGCGGTAGCGCTCCAGCGGGGGCGTTCCGGCAAGTAGTCGCACCGGGCGTGAGAGTGCTCCTTCCTCCGGACGGCGAACCGCGCCGACGGTATTGCCGAGTAGAGGAAACACGGTGTTCGCCCACGCCGAGTGGTCCCAGGCCTCGGCGAGTTCGCGAACCTTGTCGGGAAACCGTGATGCCAGGTCGTCGAGCTCGGTCGGGTCGGTGCGGACGTCGAACAACTGCCAGTGCGGTTTGTCGATGTCCGCCGGGGTGAGAGCCAGCAGTTTCCAGCCGTCCTTGTAGTAGCCACGGTTGCCGGTCATCTCGGTGTACTGCTCGGTGTGAGTGCTCGGAGCGGCAGACGAACGCAGAACGGACGCGGAAGACACCCCGTCGAACTCTTTCACCGGGAGCCCGTTTCGCACACTGGGTGCGTCGATTCCGGCCAGTTCGAGCAGCGTAGGGGTCAGGTCGGTGACGTACGCGAACTGGTCGCGAATCCCGTTGTCGTCTGCTCCGGGTTTCAATCCAGCGGGCCAGGACAGGAGAAAAGGAACACGGATCCCGCCGGCAAAGGATTGCCCTTTGTAGAACCGGAACGGGGTGTTGGACGTCTGTCCCCATCCACGTGGATAGTGGACGCCCAATTCAGGTCCGCCGATGAGGGATTCGTCGTGGGGGACATCGCCCACCCAGTCCGGATCCTGAATATGCGCGAACTGTGCGAAGTAGCTTCGGGTCCCGTCCGAACCGCCCTCGGCGGTGCCGCCGTTGTCGGAGGTGAAGACGATGATCGTGTTGTCGAGCTCGCCGAGTTCGTCCAGGGTGTCGACGATGCGTCCGACGCTCTGATCGATCGAGTCGACCATCGCCGCGTACACCTCCATGTAGCGGGCGAACCTGGACTGCACTTCCGGCGTGAGTGATTCCCATTCGGGGACGTCGAAGCCGGGTTCGGAGTTTCGCGGTGCTTGTTGCGTACCTTCCGGAAAGAGGCCTTGCACGAGCTGAGAGGCGAACCGCGACTCGCGGATTCGATCCCACCCTTCGTCGTAGCGGCCGCGGTACTTTTCCTGGTCGGCAGGCTTGGCCTGCAACGGTCCGTGCATGGCGACGTGTGCGAAGTAGAGGAAGAACGGCTTGTCCTGATCGTGGGCGCGGAGGTCCTTGATGTACCCGACCGCTTTGTCGGTCAGATCGTCGGTGAGGTAGTACCCCTCGGGGTACTCGTCCACGTCGACCACAGAATTGTCGGAGATCAGTTGATTGGGATAGTAGAAGGAGTTGAGGCCTTCGAGTGAGCCGTAGTAGCGATCGAAACCGCGCTGCGTCGGCCAGGAGTCACGACTTCGTCCCGGGGCCAGGTTGGCGTCGCGTACGAGGTGCCACTTGCCGACGGCATAGGTCGCATAGCCCGCGCCGCGGAGGATTTCGGGGAGTGTCTGGACGTCGTCGGCCAATTCCAGACGCAGTCCGGGGTAGCCCGGATCGGCGTTGGCGACAAAACCGTACCCGGCGCGGTGCGGATTCAGGCCGGTGAGAAGAGCTGCGCGCGACGGCGAGCAGAGGGGCGTCGTGTGGTAGTTGGTCATCCGAATGCCCTGCGCGGCAAGGCGGTCGAGGGTGGGAGTCTCGATCTCGGAGCCGAACGGCCCGATGTCGCTGTACCCCATGTCGTCGATCAGAACCACGACGATGTTGGGTGATCCGGGAATCGGGGTCGTGGAGGTGGGCCACGACGGGGTCGAATCGGCTGCGGTGCGGCCGATTCGACCCTCGAAGCCTTCGTATCCGCGGGCGTGCGGAGGAGGGGCGGAATCCGGTGAAGTCATGGGAGAGTCGAGGCGCCTTCGATGATCGAGTATTCGGAAGCGTCGCCGGCGATGCTGCGGCTTCGTTCCCCGTGGATGTTGACCGGGATGTCGCCGGCAAGGGTGATGCGCTCCAGACGCCGGTACTGATCGTCGTAGTCGGCGATCGCGTAGTGTTGGGTGGCGCGGTTGTCCCAGATCGCGACGTCACCCGCTTCCCAGTTCCACCGCGTCGTGTACTCGAGCTTGATGGCGTGATCCTGCAAGAGCTTGAATACACCGTTCGACTGTTCGGTGCTCAACCCGACGAAGTTCTTGACAAAATGTCCGAGGACGAGCGTGCGTTCTCCGGTTTCGGGGTGGACCCGCACCACCGGGTGTTCCGTCTCGAAGTACGTGGACTGGAACTCCTCGCGGTAGGCGGCCGTGCGATCTTCGGTGAGCCGCTCGGCGCTGGTTGCCGCATAGTCGTAGACGTTCGTGTGGCGAGCCCAGAGGTTCTCCGCGAGCGCCTTGAGCGGATCCGGCAGTCCGTTGTAGGCGGCTACCCCCGACGCCCACGTCGTGGAACCGCCGTATTCGGGTAGCTGCACCGCGCGCAGGATCGAAGCCTTGGGGATGCGGTCGACGAAGGTGACGTCGGTGTGCCAGCTGTTGGCCTTGCCCAGGTCCGAGTCGATGGGCAGAACTTTTGCGCCGTGCGACTTCACGGTGGGGTGGGCAGTGGTCGGGGTACCCAGCAGCTGGGCGAACTCGTACTGCGAATCGTTGTCGAGGTGGTCTTGCCCGCGAAAGAAGATCACCTTGTGTTCGAGAAGTGCTTGCCGGATGAGGGAAATCGTCGCCGGGTCGAGATGCCCGCCGAGAGTGATTCCGTCGATTCGGGCGCCGATATGCGCGCCGAGGGTGGTGACAGTGCCGCGAGCGGCGTCAACGGCCGCTCCGTTCGTTGATGCCGAATTCGTGAGGGTCGGCTTGGCGAAAGCTGTAGACATGGTGCACCTTTCGTGGGGAGTGTGCCCACCCAAACACGCGAGATTTCGCCCCGACAGGGTTGCGTTCAGTGTGATCGTTACCGCACCTGATTTGTGAATCTCGGTGAAGCTGCTACTTTTGGAGCCATGTCGACCGACCAGCCTGCCGCTTTGCGGGTCACCTATGTGACCGCTGCGCTTGGTTCGCGTCTGCCTCTGGCGCGAGAGCTGTGTTGTCGCCGCCGTTCTTTCTGCAGCTAATTTCTGCGCCTTTTCTGTCTATTTCTTCGTGTGACCAGTGGAAACGCTGATTTCTCGGTCGACAGAGATATGCGCCTTCTCCTCCTTCTGCAAGGGACAGCCATGTCGACACCCACAATCTCCGCCATTCCGAACATCCGATCGCGAACCGCGCTCTCGGGAACCCGGACCCGTACCCAGATAGTTGCGCCCGAACTACGCATCGCCGACGGTCCGTCCGCGACTGTGTTGCGCATTGCTCGATCCCGTGGGCCGCTCTCACGTGACACTGCGGCAAAGGCATCAGGGCTGAGCATCGCCACCGTGAACCGGCAGGTCACGAGCCTGCTGGACCTCGGGATCCTGCGCGAACGCGCGGACCTGACGGCCTCCGGAGCAATCGGGCGTCCGCGAGTTCCGTTCGAGGTCAACCACGAGCCTTATCTGACAGTCGGCATCCACATCGGTGCCGTCGTCACCAGCATCATCGCCAGCGACATTCGTGGAAAGGTGCTCGGCGCCGTCGAGATTCCGACGCCTGCCACCAATTCTGCTGTCGCGCTTGCCACCATTGCGCGCTCGGCCAAATCCTTTGCCTCGCGGTGGCACAAGCGTCGTCCGCTCGCCGTCGGCGTGGCCATCGGCGGTCGCGTCGATTCAGCGACCGGAGTCGTCGATCACCCGCGTCTGGGATGGAAGGGCGCCAAGGTCGGGTCCATCATCGGAGCCGGCTTGGATCTCCCTGTATCGGTAGCCGCCCACGTCGAGGCGATGGCCGCGTCGGAACTACTGCTCAGCACCGACCGTGCCGAAGCCCCGACGCCGGGCACTACCGGCCTGTACTTCTACGCTCGTGAAACTGCCGGCATCGCAATCACTTTCGAAGGGCGAGTGCACACGCCGTCCAGCGGACCCGGTTCGATCGCGCACCTCCCCACCGGTTCGTCCGCACGGTGCACCTGCGGAGCCGTGGGTTGCCTTGAAGCGACGATCAGTGACCGCGCCGTAGTCGCGCAGGCTTTGTCTTCGGGCGCCGTGATCCAGGGCAGCGAGCGTGTCACGATCGCGGACGTCTACCGGGCCGCGTCGTCGGGTTCCATTCCGGCACACGAGCTTCTGGTTGATCGAGCACGCGTCCTCGGCCGGACAGTGGCGATGCTGCGTGACCTGTTCAACCCGGATCGTGTGATTCTGGGTGGTCAGGCATTCACCGACTATCCGGCCGGGGTGCCCCATGTCGCCGAGGCTTTCTCGACGGCATCCTCCTTGGAGCGTAAGGACATTCGAATTACCGGTTTCGGCAATCGGGTTCAGGAATACGCTTCCACGGTCGTGTCACTGAGCTCACTGTTTGCTGATCCCGCTGCGGCTATGCGCCGCGCGTCGGCCGTCTGACTGCGAAGAGGGCAGTCAGAGTTCCGGTCGATCCAAGACTAGCAACCATGATCCGTCGGGCTGGCGGCGCGCGACCTGCGTGCGCCCGCCGGTTCCGTCGGAAGGTTTGGTCGAGGTCATGGCCAGGTCGCCGCTGATCACCGTCGGTAGAGATTCCTCGACGGTGAATCTCGGTGCAGCTGCCAGCATCTGAGAGATCACCTCGCGGATGGCTTGGCGGCCCACGGTGAGGGATCCGGGAGGGAAGGCCATCACCGCATCCTCCTCGTAAAGTGCGGCGACGGCGTCTGCGTCACCAGCGTTGGCGAACTGCACAAAAAGCTTCGCGATGTCTTCCGGGGTTCCGGCCTTCTGAACGTCATCTGTTGTTGTCATGCTTCCATCGTTCTAGTACTCCGGCGATAAGTCCAAGATCTAGTTTGTCTCGCAGCTAGAATCAGCAGTTATGGAACTTCGGCAGCTCGAATACTTTGTCACGGTAGTGGAGGAAGCCAACTTCACTCGCGCCGCCGAGCGGCTTCACGTAGCCCAACCGGGTGTGAGTGCGCAGGTCAAACGGCTGGAACGTGAGTTGGGGCAGGAATTGCTCGATCGTAGTGGTCGAACCGTTTGTCTGACCGACGCCGGGCGAGCTGTCCTCCCGCACGCCTACGCTGCACTCGCTTCCGTTCAGAGCACCCGCGACGCTGTCGATGCCTTGAACGGACTGGTTCGGGGTTCCGTTTCGGTCGGGATGGTTACCGCCTGCGCTTCCGCCGACCTCACAGATCTGCTCAGTCGGTTGCACAACAAACACCCCGGACTGGACATTTCGCTGGCCGAGGACGATTCGCGCAGTCTGCTTGCCGGAGTGTCGGACGGAACCTTCGACATAGCCGTCATCGGGGTGGCGGGCAAGCTGCCGGAAGGGCTCGAATCGAGGGTGATCACCGACGAACGACTGGTGGCCGGAGTGGCGGCGGATCATCCGCTGGCCGAGGTGTCGTCTCTGCCGTTTGCCGAACTCGCGACGCAATCGGTCATCTGTCTGCCGGAGGGAACCGGCATCAGAACGTGTCTGGACTTCGCGTGCGCCGCAGCCGGCACCAAGCCGACGGTTGCGCTCGAGGCAAGCAACCTCGGCATCATCGTTTCATTGGCAGCGCAGGGGCTGGGAATGGCCGTGCTTCCGGAGTCGACAGTGGGGGAGTTGCATCGGATCGATCTCGAACCGGAAGCACGATCTCGGCTGGAATTGGTCTGGCGTTCGTCGGGCGGCAAGAATCCGGCGGCCTCTGCTCTCATCGATCTTGCGAGAGCTGTTCCCGCCGAGTGAGTTCGGCCTGCGCCCGATCCAATCCGCCGTGCTCGAGAGCAGCCAACCTCGACCTGTCCTTCCAGACGATGGTGCCGCGTCGCCGGACGATGACCGACATCGTTCCACCGAGATGCTCGAGCGCTCCTGGCACGTTTCGACGCTCGGCAGGTATCGGAACAGGAAGTATGTGTGCGTCGGCGATGGGTGCGGTCCCGTCGATGTCGACGCTCCACTTCCGGCTGTAACCCCGAAGCGTCCAGCGATCGTCGGACACCGTCGTCTCCACCTGTGACGTCAGAGGATTACCCAGCCGCAACACCGTTCCGTCCGGTAGCGCGGCAACGACGGCGGTGACTTCGGTGCGCAGAGGTCCGGCGCTGACCTGTCCGCCGGCAAACGCCACGCAGGCTCGAGGATCGGTGAACCCCTGTGCCTGTCCCCACCACCAGGATTCCGGGAATCCTCCCTTTCCCCAGTTCTTCTCGCCGTACACCTGCGCTCCGGTGAGATCCCAGCTCTGTCCGTCGATGACGGCGCTTCCCTCGACCCGGCCGCCGAGCAGCCACGGATGCCAGTACTGATTGAGTGCGGGAACTGATTGGAAGTAACTCGACCCCCCGAAGCGGCGGTGCGGCCAGAATCGCTGATTGCTGATGCGTACGTCGAGATGACTGTCGCCGAAATCGACCTGGAGTCGATCGGCATTGCCGCGGAAAGCGTTGTCGGCGTAGGCCCCCAGGATACGGGGATCGGCCGATCCATTCGGATGCTCAGCAGTGCGGAGGAATCCGCCTGGGTGTGCCGCGAGACCGAGCGTCGACCAGCTGCCGCCGTCGGCCTTGTTGATTCCGGCGAGCGCGATCACCACCCGTCCGCTGTCTGGCATCGTGAATCGCCAGAAGTAACCCTCCATCGCAACGTCATGGGAGGCAAGCAGATTGCCGTACGGCAGGGTGGCACCCGAGGCGCGGTACGCGGGAAGCTTCACGATCCCAGTACTGCCTGTGATGCGGTGACCTGAGCGACGAGGCGGCCCTCGTCGTCGCGGATCTCGGTCACCACCGCGACGGTGCTGCGCCCCGCGTGCAGTGGCCGGGCGGTGGCGGTGACCGTGCCCTTGCGCACGCCGCGAGTGAAGACGGTCGACGAACTGGTGGTGGACGTACTTGCGCCGGGCGGCAGATTGAGGAATGCACAGACGGCGCCGACGCTGTCTGCCAGCGTCATCAAGGCGCCGCCGTGCATTCCGTTGCCGGCGGTGGTGCGGTGGCTGTCCCAATCCAGATGGCCGACAACCTGTTCGGGTGCCGCGCTGTCCAACTGAATTCCGGTGTGAACTGCAAAAGGCATGCTCGCGACAAGTTGTTCGAGGTCCATGCCTACCGATGTTAACGAGCCGCCGAAACCTCCGTCGGGACTTCGGTTTATCGAGGGCGGTGACTCACAGGGGCAGGGCGGTTTCCGACAGCCCTTCCGGCGCGTTGCGACGACGGAACCACTCGGTGCCGAATGCCGCGGCGAGCTGCTCCGTCGGCATTTCGAGGAACGGGCCGAAATCGCCGACCTGCGTTGCGTGCGCGTACATGGCCGCGCGCTTGGACGAGATCACCGAACTGACGTCGACCGCGGTGGTGAGTTGGTCAGCCGGAAGCCCGAACGATTCGATGTCCGGCGGCTGCGCCTCCTCGGTCCACTCGGGGTTGGCCTGCATCAGCATCTTCATGTGATCGCGGTTGGTGGACGCCTCGTAGACGAACGGCGTGCCCGCGAGTTCTGCAGCACGAACGCCGACGTGGTGGACCTGGATGTGATCCGGGTGGCCGTATCCGCCGTTGGGGTCGTAGATGGTCAGGACATCGGCGTTCTCTTCACGAAGAACCTCGGCCAGACGCTCGGCGGCCTTCTCGACGTCGACGTTGCAGAACGCTTCCGGATTCTCGTTCTCGGGCGTACCCACCATCCCCGAATCCGGGTAGTGCAGGGACACGACGCGACTGGCACCCAACGCGTCGGTGGACGCCTCGAGCTCACGGCTGCGGCGCTGAGCCAACGTCTCGTATTCGTCCAACAGTCCGTCGGGGAATTCACCGAGAGCACCGTCGGTAGCGGTGACGACTACGACGCGGTGACCTGCGTCGGCGGCCATTCTCATCACGCCGCCCGTAGTGAAAACTTCGTCATCGGGATGGGCGTGGAAACACACCAGGACACTCATTCGCGCAATCGTAAGGCAAGTTACCGACAGGTCAACCCGAGCGCACAGTGAAAACGATTTGTCGAGTCGGCCTCGGCTCTGTGAACCTTGTTCAGTGCACGAGAAGCTGACATGAGCGAATCCACCAACAAAGGCCTGCTGAGCGCCTACCGCGAGATCTTTGCCGCCCCCGGATCGGTCGCCTTCTCGGCCGCCGGATTTGTCGCAAGGCTGCCGATCGCCATGATCGGTATCGGAATCGTGACGATGATCTCGCAACTTCGTGGTGACTACGCGCTCGCCGGCGCGCTCGCCGCGGTTTTTGCGCTCTCGTCGGCGATCATCGCGCCCGCGGTCTCGCGTGCGGTCGACCGCTTCGGACAGCGAGCGGTCCTGCCGATTGCCGCAGCCGTGAGCGTCACCGCGATCGGGGCGCTCCTGCTCGCAGTCCGGATGGAAGCTCCCGACTGGCTGCTGTTCGTTCTGGTCGTCCCCGGCGGCGCCACTCCGACGATCGGCGCGATGATTCGCGCCAGGTGGGTGGCGATCTATGTCGGAAAACCTCAGCTGCGCACCGCCTTCGCCTTCGAATCGGTGGTGGACGAGCTCTGCTTCGTGGCGGGCCCGGTCATATCGGTAGGTCTGAGCATCGGGCTCTTCCCCGAGGCTGGACCACTGGCAGGGTTGATCCTGCTGGTCACCGGAACCCTGCTGCTGGTCATACAGCGCGGAACCGAACCGAAGGTGCATCCGCGTCGACCCGGCCGCGGACGATCGGTTCTCGGTAACCACGTGATGTGGATCGTCATCGTGATCATGGTGATGCTCGGAACGATCTTCGGCGTCATCGACGTCGGCGCCATCGCGTTCACCAAGGAACAGAATTCGCCGGGGTCGGCGACGCTGGTCCTCGCGCTGTTCGCCGGCGGTTCGGGAATCGCGGGACTGATCTTCGGGTCGATGCACCCGGCGCGATCGCTGCGCGGGCAGTTGATGATCGCGTCCTCGGCGGTCGCCGTTCTCAGCGTCCCGCTTCTGTTGGTCGGAAACGTGGCCGCACTTGCGGGTGCCTACGTGCTGGCGGGCGCGACCATCGCACCGACGCTCATCATCGCGACAGCCCTGGTCGAACAGATCGTCCCACCGGAAAAGCTCACCGAGGGAATGACCCTGACGGTTACCGGCCTCGGCGTCGGCGTGGCGCTCGGGTCTGCGCTGGCCGGACAGCTGATCGATCGCTACGGCGTCCCGTCGGCCTACATGCTCGCCGTCGGCGCCGCAGTCGCAGCCTCTATCGTGACGGCATGTCTATTCGTGAAGCCGTCAGCGTCGACGGCACGTCCATCGTCTATCGAGTAACCGGAAATTCGGCGGGGACCCCGCTGGTGTTGCTGCACGGCTGGGCTCAGTCCTCGCAGTGCTGGGGCGAGCAGGTCCTCGCGGACCTGGCCGCGGACTATCGGCTGATCGCCGTCGATCTGCGCGGCCACGGTTACTCAGATGCGCCCGAATCCGGATACGACGATTCCGCGAACTGGGCCGGCGACGTCGCGGCTGTTCTTGCGGCCGAAGGCGTCACCGAGAACGCGATCCTGCTCGGCTGGTCGTACGGCGGTCTGGTGATCTGCGATTACCTGGCAGCGCACGGCACCGGCGCGGTGGCGGGCGCGGTTCTGGTCGGGGCGATCACCAGCATCGGGCGCGGCGAAAAAGGTGGCAAGGTCGGCTCGGCGATGCGTAGCGCAGTTCCCGGCGCGATGTCCGAAGATCCCCGCGAGGCGATCCGTGCACTCGGCGCTTTCGGCAATGCTCTCACCGGCCCACCCGAGGGCAAGGGTGCAGCGTCGCAGGCCTTGTTCGGGTACAGCCTCTCGACGCGTCCGCGGGTGCGCGCAGCACTGTTCAACCGTGCTGTCGGTCACGACGAGTTGCTTCGCAACCTGGACATCCCGGTCCTCGTTCTGCACGGAACCGACGACTCCGTCGTCGACGTGAGCGCAGGTAAGCACGCCGAGGAACTGATTCCCAAGTCCCAGGCGTCGTACTGGGAAGGCTGCAATCACGGCCCGTTCGTGGAGGATCCGACACGATTCGTGTCCGAAGTGCGAACCTTCATCTCGAGCCTCGGTTAGAGTTCGCGCCCGGTGAGGGGGCAGTATGGAGTCGTGACGCCCATGCACATTTCGCGCCCTCGCCGGGTGGCCGTTCTCTCGGTCCACACCTCGCCATTGGCACAACCCGGCACCGGTGACGCGGGTGGGATGAACGTCTACGTTCTGCAATCCGCCATTCAGCTCGCCAAACGTGGCGTCGAGGTGGAGATATTCACCCGCGCGACGTCCTCGGCCGACGCACCCGTGGTGGACGCCGCTCCCGGAGTGCGGGTTCGGAACATTGCTGCTGGTCCCTTCGAAGGGCTGGACAAGGCGGATCTGCCGACTCAACTGTGTGCCTTCGTCGCAGGAGTTCTGCGGGAGGAAGCGCGCCACGAGCCCGGGTACTACAGCCTGATTCACTCGCACTACTGGTTGTCCGGTCAGGTCGGCTGGCTGGCCCGCGACCGCTGGGGCGTGCCCCTCGTACACACCGCCCACACCCTCGCGGCGGTGAAGAATCTTTCGCTTGCCGAGGGAGACACCCCGGAGCCGGCAGCACGTCAGATCGGCGAGCAGCAAGTAGTCGCCGAGTCCGATCGCCTGGTCGCCAACACCACCGACGAAGCCAAGGCGCTGCACGAGTTGTACGGCGCAGACCCCACGCGTATCGACGTCGTGGCTCCCGGCGCCGATCTCACCCGCTACCGACCGGGCGATCGCGATTCCGCCCGCGCGTCGTTGGGGTTGGACCCGGGCGAGATCGTCGTGACTTTCGTCGGCCGGATCCAACCTCTGAAAGCGCCGGACGTTCTGCTGCGTGCTGCCGCCGAAGTGATCAGCCGTCGCCCCGAGTTGCCGTTGCGCATCCTCGTCGTCGGCGGGCCGTCCGGAACTGGCCTCGCGCGGCCGGACGTGCTGATCGAACTGGCACGCTCACTCGGCATCACAGCGCAGGTGACGTTCTTGCCGCCGCAGGCACCGGAGCGTCTCGCCGATGTCTACCGTGCCTCGGATCTGGTTGCGGTGCCGAGCTATTCGGAGTCCTTCGGATTGGTCGCCATCGAAGCTCAAGCCTGCGGAACTCCCGTGATCGCCGCCGACGTCGGCGGACTGGGAGTAGCCGTACGCAACGGGGAGACAGGCCTGCTGGTTCAAGGACACCGCACCGAAGACTGGGCCGGCGCCCTCGAATCTTTGGTGACAGCACCGACGCGCTTGGCCGAACTCGCCGCGCAGGCACCGCGTCACGCCGAAAATTTCTCGTGGGAACACACCGCGGACGGTTTGCTCGAGAGCTATCGCAAAGCCGCAGTCAACTACAACAACGGAACCGGTCCCAGCGACTTCTCGCCCCGCCGTGCGCGGGGTCTGTGGCGTCTGCGCCGGACCGGGGGAGTGCGTACATGAGCAGCATTTCGGACACCATCGAGCAGGCCCTCACCGAGCGTGAACTCGACTTCACCAGAAAAGACGACGCGCATTTCATCGTCGAACTTCCCGGTGAACACAAACTCAAGACGTCGACTCTGCTCACCGTTGGCAATCACGGTGTGCGGGTCGAGGCCTTCGTGTGCCGCAAGGTGGACGAGAACTTCGAAGGCGTCTACAAGTTCCTGCTCAAGCGCAACCGCCGTCTGTACGGGGTGGCGTACACACTCGACAAGGTCGGGGACATCTACCTGGTCGGCAAGATCGCGGAGCATGCCGTGACCGGCGATGAACTCGACCGAGTGCTCGGTCAGGTTCTCGAAGCCGCCGACGGCGATTTCAACGTCATCCTCGAACTCGGCTTCTCCTCGTCCATCAAGCGTGAGTGGGCGTGGCGGGTGTCGCGAGGCGAGTCGCTGGCGAATCTCGAACCGTTCAAGCACCTCATCGAGGAGGAGCCCGCGCAGAGCTGATCGAGCGGGGTGAGACACATCGCGGATGTGTCACGTAAAGTGACCTTTACTTGTGACTGTCGTCACGGAATAATACTGTTCCCGTGAGTCACAGTAAGTTGGTCACACCACCCCGCCGCGCAACTTTTCGAGGAGCACAGTGAGCTTCAAGAGTCCGTTCCCCGACGTTGAAATCCCCAACCTCAGCGTCTACGACTTCCTGTTCGGAAACACCGACCCCGCAGACCTCGACAAGACGGCATTCGTCGAGGGCAGTTCGGGCGCAGTCACCACATACGCTTCGCTGATCGCACAGATCAACGGCGTTGCAGGCGCTCTCGCAGCGCGCGGACTCAGCGTCGGCGACGTGGTCGGGCTGCATTCGCCCAACGTCCCGGCCTTCGGTTCCGTCTTCCACGGCATCCTTCGTGCCGGTGGCGTCGCGACCACGATCAACGCGCTCTACACCGCCGAGGACATCGCCAAGCAACTCACCGATTCCAAGGCCAAGTTCCTCTTCACCGTCTCGCCGCTCCTGCCGCAGGCAAAGGCCGCTGCTGACCTGGTCGGTATCCCGGCCGAGAACGTGTTCGTACTCGACGGGGCCGAAGGCCACCTCTCGCTGCGTGATCTGCTCGGCGAGGGTGCAGCGGCGCCCGAGGTCTCCTTCGATCCGGCCACCCAACTCGCGGTGCTGCCGTACTCCTCGGGCACCACCGGCCGACCCAAGGGGGTCATGCTCACCCATCGGAACCTCGTGGCCAACGTCTGCCAGATCATTCCGCGGATGGGCATCGAGACCGACGACAAGATTCTCGCGGTCCTGCCGTTCTTCCACATCTACGGCATGACTGTCCTGCTCAACGCTGCGCTCTATCGCCGCGCGAGCCTCATCACGATGCCGAAGTTCGATCTCGTCGAGTTCCTGCGGATCGTCGCCGAGCAGAAGTCGACGTACATCTTCGTCGCACCGCCCGTTGCCGTCGCGCTGGCCAAGCATCCGCTCGTCGATCAGTACGACCTCTCGAGCGTGCACACCATCTTCTCCGGTGCGGCCCCGCTCGACGCGGCGCTCGGCAAGGCCGTCGCCGACCGGTTGAACTGCCACGTCCGCCAGGGCTACGGCATGTCCGAGATGAGCCCGGTCTCGCACGCGATTCCGTTCGACCGCGACGACATCGCGCTCGACACCTGCGGTCCGACCATCGCCAACATGGAATGCAAGCTCGTCGACCCCGGAACGGGCGAAGAGGTCGCGTACCCGGCTCTCGGCTCGGACGGCGTCAGCGAGCCCGGCGAACTGTGGTGCAAGGGCCCGAACATCATGCTCGGCTACCTCGGCAACGACCAGGCCACCAAGGACACCCTCGACGACGACGGTTACCTGCACACCGGTGACATCGCGACCGTCGACGGCGACGGCGTCGTCAAGATCGTCGACCGCCTCAAGGAACTGATCAAGTACAAGGGCTACCAGGTTCCCCCGGCGGAACTCGAGGCCTTGCTGCTGACCCATCCGCAGATCGCCGACGCCGCAGTGATCGGTGTGCTCGACGCCGAGGGCGAAGAGGTTCCGAAGGCATTCGTCGTGCTCCAGGACGGCGCCGAGTTGACCGAAGACGACGTGATCACCTTCGTCGCCGAGCGCGTCTCGCCGCACAAGAAGGTTCGCCAGGTTTCGTTCATCAGCACCGTGCCGAAATCCGCGGCCGGAAAGATCCTCCGCAAGGATCTGCGAACTGCGGAAGTAGCCCCGAGCTGATTTCCGGACAGGGTTGATCAAGAAGGGTTCCGGTACTCGTGCCAGGATGAACGCCATGAGTATCGGAACCCTGGTCCTGCTCCGCCACGGCGAGAGCGAATGGAATGCACTCAATCTGTTCACCGGCTGGGTGGACGTACACCTGACAGACAAGGGCATGGCCGAGGGCAAGCGCGCCGGCGAACTGCTCGCCGAGCACAACCTGTTGCCCGACGTTCTCTACACGTCTCTGCTGCGCCGCGCGATCAGCACCGCCAACCTCGCGCTCGACGCCGCCGATCGCCACTGGATCCCGGTAGTGCGCGACTGGCGTCTCAACGAGCGTCACTACGGCGCTCTGCAGGGCAAGAACAAGGCGCAGACCAAGGAAGAGTACGGAAACGAGCAGTTCATGCTCTGGCGTCGTAGCTACGACACCCCGCCGCCCGCCATCGAAGCCGGCAGCGAGTACAGCCAGGACACCGATCCCCGGTACGCGAACCTCGACGAGGTTCCCTTGACCGAGTGCCTGCTCGACGTCGTCAAGCGTCTGATCCCGTACTGGGAGGACACCATCTCCCAGGAGCTGCTCGCCGGTCGGAACGTGCTGGTCACCGCGCACGGCAACTCGCTGCGTGCGTTGGTCAAGCACCTCGACGGCATCTCGGACGAGGACATCGCGGGCCTGAACATCCCGACCGGAATCCCGCTGCGTTACGACCTCGACGAGAACCTGAAGCCGCTCAATCCCGGCGGCACCTACCTGGATCCGGAGGCCGCAGCTGCCGGCGCCGCCGCGGTGGCGAATCAGGGCGGAAAGTAGCAACCCGATGATGTGCGTCGAGGCCCCCCGAACAGTGATTTCGGGGGGCCTCGGCCAACAGCAGATGAACGACGAACCAACGCCGTCCACCTGGCGGATTACACGGGTGGGAACGTCCGAACCCGCCGTAACCGACTCTTCGCGCGAACGTACGATTGCGCCGTGAGTGTCGTGATTGCAGTGCTGCTGGTCGTGGTCGCCGGCTTGGTCGGCTACCTCGTCGGCGGGGTGCTGGTACCCAGGCTGTCGTCGCGCCAGAGTCAGCGCTCGGACGAACAGACCGGGCTCACGATGTCCCAGGTTCTCGACCTCATCGTGTTGGCTTCGGAAAGCGGTATCGCCGTCGTCGACGGTTTTCACGACGTCGTGCTCTTCAATCCTCGCGCCGAGGAACTCGGTCTCGTCAAGAATCGTCTGGTCGACGAGCGAGCTTGGCGGGCTGCTCAGGAAGTTCTGCGGACGGGTCAACCCGTCGAGGTCGATCTGACGGCGCAGACCGCTCAGCGGGGCCGCGACAAGATCGCGGTACGTGGCACGGCCCGGTTGCTCAGCAAGGACGATCGCAACTTCGTGGTCCTGTTCGCCGACGACGATTCCGAGCAGGTCCGCATGGAGGCGACCCGACGCGATTTCGTCGCGAACGTCAGCCACGAACTCAAGACGCCGGTCGGTGCGATGAGCCTGCTCGCGGAGGCGCTGCTCGAGTCCGCTGACGACCCGGAATCGGTGCGCCACTTCGGCGAACGGGTGCTCGGTGAGTCGATTCGTCTGGGCAAGATGGTCACCGAGTTGATCGCACTCTCGCGTCTGCAAGGTGCCGAGAAGCTGCCGGATCTCGACGTGGTCGACGTCGACACCGTGGTGTCCGAAGCACTGTCGAGGTCGAATCTGTCGGCCGAGGCCGCCGGGATCACGGTCACCACCGACCATCCGAGTGGGCTGGAAGTACTCGGGGATCAGACTCTCCTCGTCACGGCATTGTCCAACCTCATCGAGAACGCTATTGCATACTCGCCCAAGGGTTCTCCGGTTTCCGTCAGTCGGTCGGTACGCGGCGACAATGTCGCGATCGCAGTCACCGACCGAGGAGAAGGCATCGCGAAAGCGGACCAGGAGCGAGTGTTCGAGAGATTCTTCCGCGTGGACAAGGCGCGGTCACGGCAGACCGGTGGAACCGGTCTGGGGCTGGCGATCGTCAAACACGTCGCGGCCAATCACAACGGCTCCATCGAACTGTGGAGCAAACCGGGTACAGGGTCTACCTTCACGTTGCAGATACCGGCACACGTGGAGTCGGACGACGACATCGACTCTGACGACGCGGGAACCGCCGGTTCCACGCGGATCGGCAGACGAGAACAAGGCAGTAGAGAAAACGGCATGGAGGCCAAACGATGACGAGTGTGCTGATCGTGGAGGACGAGGAGTCCTTGGCGGACCCGCTGGCGTTCCTGCTCCGCAAGGAAGGCTTCGAGACCACCATCGTCAACGACGGACCGTCGGCGTTGGCGGAATTCGATCGCTCCGGAGCGGACATCGTCCTGCTCGACCTCATGCTGCCCGGCATGAGTGGCACGGACGTCTGCAAGGCGCTGCGGTCGCGCTCCGGCGTCCCCGTCATCATGGTGACGGCGCGTGACAGTGAGATCGACAAGGTCGTCGGACTGGAACTCGGTGCGGACGACTATGTGACCAAACCGTATTCGGCGCGTGAGCTGATCGCTCGCATCCGTGCGGTGCTGCGCCGCGGGGTGGAGAACGAGGCGGACCTCGCCTCCGACAACGGGGTGCTCGAGGCCGGACCGGTACGGATGGACGTCGAGCGCCACGTCGTGCAGGTCGCGGGTAACCCGGTGACGTTGCCGCTCAAGGAGTTCGATCTCCTCGAGTACCTGCTCCGCAACTCCGGTCGGGTGCTGACCCGCGGACAGTTGATCGACCGCGTCTGGGGCGCCGACTACGTCGGTGACACCAAAACCCTTGACGTACACGTGAAGCGGTTGCGTTCGAAGATCGAATCGGATCCGGCCAAGCCGGAACATCTGGTCACGGTCCGTGGATTGGGTTACAAGCTCGAAGCGTGATCGAACCTCGTCGAGAAGAAATGTCGAGAAGAATTCAGCCGCTCACACGATCGTGTGAGCGGCTGAATTCTTTTTGTTCAGGCGGAGTCAGCCCTGAGCTTTGTTCTGAGCGATCGTGGTCGCCGGATGGACTGCGATGAGGCCGAGGCCCGCGCGACGCCTGCAGAGGCGAGCCAGCTCGTCGTACGCGCGCTTTCCGAGAAGTTCCGTCAACTCGGGCCCGTAGGACTGCCAGACCTGCCGCTCCCCGACATGAGCGTCGGGGGAGCCGGAGCAGTACCAGGCGAGGTCGTCGCCGCCCTCACCCCAGCCGCGGCGGTCGTACTCGGTGATCGTGGTCTTGAGGATCTGGACGCCGTCCGGCCGGTCGACCCAGTCCTGGGTGCGGCGGATCGGTAGCTGCCAGCACACGTCCGGTTTCACCTCGAGCGGCTCGATGCCCTTCTTGAGCGCCATGGAATGCAGAGCGCAGCCCTCGCCCCCGGCAAAACCCGGCCGGTTGAGGAAGATGCACGCTCCTTTGTAGCGGCGGGTGCGCAGCGCGGGCTCGTCCTCGAGGTCGTCTTCTTCGACGTAGCCCTTCTTGCCGAGACCCTTTTCCATGAACTGCCAGTCTTCGGCTGTGAGCATTTTCACTGACGCATCGAGCTTGTCCTGATCTTCCTGATCGGAGAGGAAAGCGCCGTGCGAGCAGCAACCGTCGTCCGGGCGGTCTCCGATGATGCCCTGACACGCCGGCGTGCCGAACACGCAGGTCCAATGCGAGAGCAACCACGTCATATCAGCGGAAATGAGGTGTTCGGAGTTATCCGGATCGACAAATTCGACCCATTCGCGCGGGAAATCGAGATCGACCTCGGGGCTCGGAGTCATCTTGTGGGACCGGTCTGGGTTACCTGCTGTCACAAGGGCCGACCGTAGACCCAGTAACGTGGCGATGTGCGACTAGGGGTACTCGACGTCGGAAGCAATACCGTCCATCTATTGGTTGTGGACGCCCATCGGGGCGGCCACCCAACACCCATGAGCTCGACCAAGTCCACGTTGAGGCTGGCAGAAAACACTGACGACCGTGGCGATATCACCACGTCAGGAGCCGATCGGTTGGTGTCGACGGTTTCCGAATTCGCCGGTATCGCCAAGACGTCCGGGTGCGAGGAAATGATGGCTTTTGCCACTTCCGCGGTCCGTGACGCCAACAATTCCGAAGCCGTACTCGCCCGCGTCCGCGCCGAGACCGGAGTCAACCTCGAGGTTCTGTCCGGGGTCGACGAAGCCCGCTTGACCTTTCTGGCCGTGCGCCGCTGGTACGGCTGGAGCGCCGGACGCATCCTGAACCTGGACATCGGCGGCGGCTCGCTCGAACTCACAGCAGGTGGTGACGAGGATCCGGACGTCGCCTTCTCACTGCAACTCGGTGCCGGACGGTTGACGCGCGACTGGCTACAGGCCGATCCGCCGGGCAAGCGCCGGGTCGCTGTATTGCGTGACTGGCTGGACGCGGAGTTGGTCGGACCAGCCAAGGAACTGCGCGCCGCCGGCGACTGGGACCGCACGGTCGGGACTTCGAAGACCTTCCGATCGTTGGCTCGGCTCACCGGCGCGGCCCCTTCTGCCGCAGGCCCCCGGGCAAAACGGACCCTGACTTCCAGCGGACTCAGGCAACTCATAGCCTTCATATCCAGGATGACGGCGGCGGACCGTGCAGAATTGGAAGGAGTGAGCTCGGATCGGTCACAGCAGATTGTGGCCGGCGCGCTCATCGCAGAGGCAACCATGCGGGCGCTCGGAGTGGACGAACTGGAAATTTGTCCCTGGGCACTGCGTGAGGGTCTGATTCTGCGAAAGCTCGACACAGAAATGGGCGGTGAATTGGTGGTGAGTGCTTGATGACCGAGGACAGTCAGCAGATTTCCGTAGCGGAACTGCTCAAGCGGAACGGTCAGAGCGTCGAATCCCGAGGTGGACGACGCCGGCGCGGCGTAGCCGGTGGCATCTCCGTCGCCGAACTGACGGGTGAGATCCCGATCGTTCGCCAGTCGGGATCGCGCGCGGCCGCCGAGCCCGAGTCCGACGAACCAGCAGCCCAGCCCGAAGCCGCTGCGCCGGAAAACTCTGCACCTTCAGCGCCGGCCGAGGCTGTCGCGGAAACCGCCAAGTCAGCCGAACCGGCACCGAAGGTTCCCGCCGATCGCACCGCAGCCTTCGCCGTCTCGTTCGACGACGACGATGACGATGACGAGCCGCAGGCACCCAAGGGCGAGTCGAAGCCGGTTGCTGCGCCGCCGGTCACCACTCCGAAGCCGACTTCCACACCTTCGCCGGGACAGACCTCGAAGTCCTCGCCCGGGCAGTGGGTGAGCCGGGCACCGCTCAACTCCTCGTCACCGACGCAGGTAACGCAGGAACCAGCCCTGCTGTCGGGTCAGACCCTGGCGGGCGACCTGATGCGTCAGGAGCGCGCCGCAACGCAGTCGCCGTCGTTGCGTCCGCCGATCCTGCCGCCGCGTGTCCCCACTCCAGTCGTGAAGGCACCTGCACCGACTGCTCCTGCTCCGGCCGCGCCGGAAGAGAGCACCGAACTGATCGACAAGATCGCAGACGCGGATGTCGGCGAGGCCGAATCCACCGCTGTTGTCGATCTGGTCAAGGCACCGGCAGTCGATGACGGTGCAAAAAAGTCCAGTGCCGTCGCGGAGTCCGATGTCGAAGCCGAATCGGCAGCGGAAGAGACAGGCGAGCGTAACTCGATCCGTGAATGGGCAGTGCTTGCCGGTCAGGTGGTTGTTGCACTGATCGTCGGCGGCGCGATGTTCAAGGGCTTCGAGAAGCTGTGGGACATGCTGCCGTGGGTGGCGTTGGTGCTCGCGCTGATCGTGATCGTCGGCCTGGTTGCTGTCGTGCGGGTTCTGCGGAAGACGGACGACATCACGAGTTTCGTGATCGCGGTGGTCGTCGGCATGATCGTGACGCTCGGTCCACTGGCGTTCTTGTTGACCTCGGGTTGATCGGACGATGATCGGGGGATCGCAGCGCATGGTTCGTCGGCCGATAGCCGTCGGCCTGTCGACGGCTTCGGTATATCCGGAGAACACGGAAGCAGCATTTCGCTACGCCGCTGATCTCGGATACGACGGTGTCGAACTGATGGTGTGGGCCGAATCCGTGAGTCAGGACGTCGGTGCTGTTGCCGCCCTCGTTCGCAAGTACGCCATTCCGGTGCAGGCGGTGCATGCGCCGTGTCTGCTGATTTCGCAGCGCGTGTGGGGTTCCGATCCGGTCGAGAAGCTCGAGCGTTCGGTGCGCACCGCCGAAACCTTGGGAGCGACGACGGTGGTCGTCCACCCGCCGTTCCGGTGGCAGCGCAAGTACGCCGAAGGCTTCGCGGAACAGGTTGTCGAACTCGAATCGAAGAGCAGCGTCGTTGTGGCGGTGGAGAACATGTTCCCCATGCGCGCCGACAGCTTCTTCGGCGGCAAGGACAAGTCCGCGGAGCGTCTGCGTAAACGTGGCGGTCCAGGGGCAGCGTTGTCCGCGTTCAGTCCGTCGTACGACCCGACCGATTCCGATCACGCTCACTACACACTCGACCTGTCGCACACCGCGACGGCGGGCATGGATGCCCTGGAGTTGGCCTCCCGTATGGGCAAGGGGCTCGAGCACCTGCACCTGGCCGACGGTCGCGGGGCGTCGATGGACGAGCACCTGATTCCGGGGCATGGCTCACAGCCGTGCGCGGAGTTGTGTCAGCAATTGGCTGCGAGCGAATTCAGCGGCCAGGCAGTCATCGAGATCAACACGCAGAACGCGCGCACCCGGCGGGAGCGGTCGTCGATGCTGGCGCAGGCGCTCGCGTTTGCACGCGAGCACCTGGCACGCTCAGCGGTGGCCGGCAAGTAGCGCAGCTTCGAACTGCGCGCGCACCTTCTCGACGTGTGCGTCGAGGTCTTTGGTCTCCCAGCCTTCGGTCGAGATGGGATCGAGCACCGAGACATAGACCGGGCCTGGATGGGCGACAAGCGAATTGCGCCACATCCGTTCACCCGCGTTGTGAATCACCACGGGCACGATCGGCACACCGGCTTGGATCGCCAAGTGGAATCCACCCTTCTTGAAAGGGCCCAGACGTGGCGTCGGAGAACGGGTGCCCTCCGGAGCTATGACTATCGAGACACCATTCTTCAGCTTGTCGACTGCCGGTTGCAGTGCAGCCTTCGCCTTCGTGGTGTCGGTGCGGTCGATGTAGGCGACGTCGAGCAGTGCACCGACGGGCATGAACCGCGGATCGCTTGCCGCTTCCTTCTTCGCGACGCCGGTCACGTCACGCTTGATCACGGTGCCCAGGACCAACATGTCCAGGGAACTCTGATGGTTGAACATGAACACCGCCGGGCGGTGATCCCACACGTTGTGCTCGCCGTCGATCTCGACGTCGATGCCCAGCAGTGAGAGCGAGATGTCGGGGCCGTACGTGCCGACCAGGTTCGCACCCAGTTGACGGTTCCCGGTGACAATGCCTGCCGACGCACCGAGGGCGGCGGTGGCAGCAAGCGCGCCCATGGCCGTCGCCGTTCGGATCGTGGAGATCGGTGTTGCGCCTCGTTGCGGTTTACGCAGGCTGACCGAAGGCCAGTGATTGCGCAACGCGATCTTGGCCAGACCACGATCGGGATTCAACGCGACAGGTCGCCCGACGGCCTCGAGCATGAAGACGTCTTCGACACCGTTGGAGTACGCAAACGCGTTCTTCAGATCGGCGCCCATCTTCTCGGCATAGCCTGCAAGGGCATTGGCCTTGGCCGGCCCCCACAGTGCGGGCGAAGACAGTTCGCCGGTGAGCATGCCGTCGACGACTTCGGGTTCGGTGCACAGCACGTCTTCGATGTCGAGATCTTCGGCGACGTACTTGGCCTGGAACGGAGTCGCCGACGTAGCCATCACGATCGTGTGGCCGGCTCGCCGGTGTGCCGCCAGTAGCCCGCGGGCTTCCGGGTAGATCATCGCGGCGATTTCCTGCTTGAACAGCCGTCGGCCCCAGTCGTTCAGTTCCTCGACGGTACGGCCGCCCAAGGCTCGAACGCCGATGTCCATGAGTGCTCCGACGTCAGCACCGCGGAATTGGGTGTCGATCGCGGCACCGGTGGTGCGCAAGAGTTCGCCGACGCTGATATCCAAGCGTCGCAGGCGGTCTCGGTACACAACGCTGGCCGAGTACCCGCTGATCAAGGTGCCGTCGAGGTCGAAGGCGGCGATCGTTCCGGGCCCGGGCGGGGCGGCTTCGATGGCGGAGTGCAGACGCTCGAGTCCGGTCACAGTCCTACTTCCTCGTTCGCGGCGGGCGCTCGGTTTGCTTCTGGAATGGTCACTACCGCAGCGGCGTCCGGTACCGGCATCGCCACCTGATCGAGTCGTGCATGCGCGAGTGCGCGAAGGTGACGCAGGCGCTCGACCTGAACCTTGATCTCGGCAGCGAATGCCAGGCGCCGGGCCCGGACTCCGTCGTCGTCGACTTCGATCAAGTTACGGTTGCGCGCCAAATTCAGTGCGGTGGCGAATAATTCGCCGGAGACGGATTCGTTGCTGGCGATCTGCTGCCGCAGTCGACGCTGATGTGCGACGTCGATGCAGTTGCTGATGAACGACTTTTCGTCGAACGATGTCGAAATCGGCGCGAGCACAAGCTGATCGGCGACAACCTGGTACGCCTCGAGGAACGGTTGGAGCACGCGGTGCGCGAGGTACGGGCGAACCGTCTCGATCATGTGCTCGGTTCGTTTGTCGTCGGCCATGACGGTTTCCCACTCGGGGTCGATCAGCGTCAGCTCGGTCCGCATCTCCTGCTCGAACGTGTCCCGGTCACTGAAGAAGAACTCGAATTTCAACAAATCTCGGATGCGCTTGGCCTCTGCCCACCCGTCCCCGATGGGGTCCTCGAACCGCTCTTCGACGGCTGCCTGAAGTACGAGTTCGGTGATGGCACGCACGACGAGAAAGTGAATCGTGTTGTTGCGGTAGAAGGCAGCGACAAGATGCTGGTCCTTGCCGAGGTAGAAGACCTGCTCGCCGCCCCGATCGAAGCGCTCGAGCACCCCGGAATCGACGTGTGTCTGCAATGCCTTCTCGATGACACGCGGATCGGACAGTTCGACGTCGCCGGCGATCGGAAGATTTCGCGCGGTGATGTAGCCGAACAGCGGCGTGAGAATCGCGGTGAGTTCACGAACGGTCAACGCCCGGTCTTCGATTCCGAGGAACGCCAACATCGCCAGTGAAGACACGGTCACCGGGGTGACCTCGTTGATGCGGTGACACACCTCGATGCCGGCCTTCTGAATGGCGAGGCGCTGATCGGTTTCCTGGCTGAGTGCGTCCGCGAGTGAGAGCGGCCGGCCGATGGTCACGTGCGCGACACCGTTGCGTTTTCCCTGGGCGCGTACGTAACCCACCATCCAGCGCAGGCCTTCCGGTGTCTTCTCGGCGCCGAGTGCCTCGGCAGCCATTGCCCCGACCTCGTAGAGCTGGTCGTAGCTCAGCGCGACGGGGACGAGGTACACGTCGGATGCGCCGCTGACCTGAAAGGCCTTGGTCAGGTAGGTCAGGAGACCGAAGCGCGGTGGGCGTAGTTTCCCGGTACGCCCGCGTCCACCTTCGATGTACCACTCCAGATTGAAGCGTTTGGTGAGCAGGTAGCGCATGTACTCGTGCATCGACCACTTGTAGACCTCGTCGTTGCCGATGCTTCGACGAATGAAGACGGTGCCGCTGCGCTTGAGGATCGAGCCCATGGGCCAGAAGCTGATGTTGAGGCCGCCCATGACGTGATTGAGCGGCAAGCCGTTCGCGATCAACGCCGGACGCAGGACGAGGGGATCGAGGTACGAACGGTGACTCGGGAGGAAGACCAGTGAGTGTTCCTTGTTCAGCTCACGGAGTTCCTCGAAGCGGCTCGTGTCCACGTCCAGCTTGTAGGCGCGAGCGAAGTAGCGGCCCAGGCGATCCCACACCGCGATGGCTTGGCGACTCTGGGTGGCAACCATTTCTTCGAGAGCTTCACGTGCGCGGCGATCGACTTCGGCGACGGCGATGTTCAACCGGTCGGCCAAAGCCATGACCTCGGTGGCGAATCGGCGGGTGTCGGTGATCTCGTCGACGACGAACCGTGACACCTTGTACTGGCCACCCAGAAGGCCCAATTCGGCGCGTTCGAGTGCCAGAGCGGCCTGCCGTCGGATGAACTCCGGTAGCGAACCGCCACCGCTCTTTTCGAGGCGACGCTCGAGATCGCTCAGTGGTGCGGGTTCACCTTCGATGACCTGGCACCGTGAGGGGTCGGTGCGCAGGGTTCTGCGTTGTGCACCGCGTCCGGGGTGGAGAGGATCGCGTGGTGCCAGCGCATCACGTAGTCGCACCGCGACGTTGTGCTTGGTGTGGGTGTCCGGAATCCACACCACGCGAAGCGGTGCGAGCATCGGGTCGTCGGTCCGTGCCGCCAGTTCTGCCAGGGTCTTGTCGGTGATGTTGACGGTGACCGGCCGAGTTTCGGATGAGCTTGCCTTGTCGGCAAGCCACTTTCGCAGCACGCCGGCTTCGGCCTCTGTCATGGTTTCGGTGAGGTACACGCGCGGGTTGGTCGTGTTCTCGCTCATGACTCACGCACCTTCCGTTGTGACTCCGAGAGCGACGATCTCGTCCAGGCTCTCCTGCAAGCACTGCATCAGCAGCGCGGGTTTTGTGATCGCGGCGGTGTCGAGATTGATTCCGATACAGCACACCCCGACGTGGGAGACCAGTGTCGCCATTGCCGCGCAACCGGGCGCCGGGCCGAACGGGAACATCCGCTCGATCTTCGCTCCGGCGAGATAGACCGGTACCGGTACGCCGGCGACGTTGCTGGCCTGCAGGTCCAGACCCGTCGACTGTGACAGATACCAGTTCGCGAGTAGATAATTCGGCAGGCGGGCGAGGATCGGGGCGGCGACGTCGAGAGCGTCCAACGCGGGCTCCTCCCGGAGACCCAGTACGATCTCTCGCACCTGCCTGATGCGTTTGGCCGGATCGGTTTCGGAGACCGGGCCGTTGAAGCGAACGGCTGCAAACCTGTTGCCGCCGTTGGCGTCTGCGCCCGTACGCATGCTGATCGGCATACCCATCGGAATGCTGTCGACGGACTGTCCGAAGGCTTCGTGGTAGCGACGGAAGCCGCCGAGCAAAGCGGCGACGTACGCGTCGTTGAGTGAGCCACCGGCAGCTTTCGCCCCGGCCTTGAGCTCGGGGACACCCACCTCGAGAGTTCCGAACCATCGTCCGAGACCACGATCGTGGAGCAGAGGGGAACCGGAACGAGCTGGGGGAGTGACGATCTTGCGGAGTGAATTGGCGTAACCGAGGACCTCGGAAGCTGTCGTGATCGGACTCGAGATCGCCGTGGTCGCAACATTGGTGGCACCGCGGACCAGCTTGGCGATACGCGAGGGCGCACGCCGGATCTCGCTGACGACCTCCTCGCCGAAGGCGCCCACCGATGACAGATGCTCAGGAGCAGGCGGTGTGCGGTCGGGCTTGTTCGGAGTGGGGTCCGGGCGTCTGCTGTGCAGGAGCGTCATCATCTGGATGCCGCCCATGCCGTCGGTGATGGAGTGGTGAGTCTTGACCACGAACACGGCGCGACCGTCGTCGAGACCTTCGATGAGCAGCGCGCTCCACGGCGGTCGAGCCTTGTCGAAAGGTTCCGTCGCAAGGTGACGACACATGCGCAGTGCGTGATCGAAGTCCGCCGGTGCAGGTAAGCGGACGCGTCGTAGGTGGTAGCCGATGTCGAACTCGGGATCGACGGACCACACCGGATTGCCCAGCTGCATTGCCGGTTCCACTGCTCGCATACGAATACGCGGAACCACGTGCGATGCCCACTCGACTGCGTCGAGAAGTCGATCCCAGTCCGGGGCACGATCGAGAACCTCCACCGCAACGATCGGTGAGCGCAGTTGCGGCTGCGCCTCTTCCATCCGCCACATTCCAGTCTCGAAGTCGGACATCGTGCGGTTCGCCCCCCAGGCGACCGCGGAAAGGTCGACGTCGACCGCGCTAGGAGGAACAAATGGATTGCTGTTGGCCATACGTCAAGAACTCCCTCGGTCTGCGGATCCACCCCGCGCATCTCTGCTTCTAAGTGTGGACCCGCGACCGTGGGCGCGTCCCGGTTTCGGTGTCAGCCGACAGGTGTGACGTTCGTCAGTTAAGGGCTAATCGGACATGCCGGGAAGTTCAGTGCTCAAGAAGTGACGCCGACGGCTTTCAGGGCTATCTCGCGGTAGAGAACACTGACTTCGCGCGGAGTCTGCGGCCCGTCGAGTCGATACCAGAGGACGACGGACTGACACATTCCCAGTAGTGCACGGCCCGTTCCGGTGATGTCCGGGACCGTGAACTCACCGCTCTCGACGCCTGCCGTCAGTACGTCGACGAGTAGGTTCTCGAGCTTCTTTCGCTTGGCGGCGTAGCTCTTTCGTTCCGCGTCCTCGAGGTACCGCAGTTCGGAATCGAGGAAGGCTATGTCGGAGCGACTGGTCATGTGCAGAACACACGCCTCGACGAGATTGCCGAACTGTGCCGTCGGCGACGGTCCGGCAGCGTCGACCGCAGCGCTCGCGCGTGCGGTGACGTTCTCGATGCCCGGTTCCATCAGCGCGACGAGGATGCCCTGTTTGTTGCCGTGGTGGTAATACAGCGTCGGCACGGTGACACCGGCACGTTTTGCGATGTCACGAACCGACGCTCCGTGGTAACCGAGTTCGTGGAACACCTCGAGTGCGGCGGTGAGCAGGGGAGTCAGCGTCAGTGGTTCCACGATGCGCCACTGTTCGTCGGGCTGAGCCTCCGACTGCAAATCCGTCATTCCGCCTGTTCGCTCCGTTCGGAAATTTCTGGTGATGTGCGCAAAGAAGGTTCAACCCTAGCGCAAGGCGTGTCCTCCTTACCGATGCTCGGCCACCATTGGATAGCATCACTATCCAGTAAAGGGTCGAGCGAGTTGGACGGAGGAGCGGTGAAGGTTTCCGAACTGGCCGCACAGTCCGGCGTTGCACTGGCCACTATCAAGTACTACCTCCGTGAAGGTCTGCTGATGCCTGGTGAGCCGACCAGCGCAACGGGAGCGAGGTACGGCGAACAGCACGTCCGGCGACTCGCGTTGATCAGGGCCCTGGCCGGGGCGGGACTCGCGATTCCACGGATTCGCGCGGTGCTCGAACTGGTGGACACTGACGAGCGATCCGAATTCGAGACTTTCGGCCGCGCAATCGCGCAACTACCCCCGTACGTCGAACCTGAACCGGATCCAGAGTTCCCCAGAGCTCGCAAGGTTCTGGAGTTTCTCGGTCAGGTTTTCGAGCCGAGGTACGTGGCGGTCGCGCACCTCGAGCGGGCACTGATCGGCCTCGAGGATGCAGGACTGAGTCTCTCGGACGAGCGCCTGCGCGCCTACGGCGACCACATCCGAGGGATTGCCGAAGTGGAAATCGAGCTGATGCCTACCAGTTCGACCGAGGACGGCATTCGCTATGCGGTCCTCGGAACCGCCATGTACGAACCCGTCCTGACAGCTTTGCGACGCCTGGCGCACCAAGATTTGGCCGCACGACATTTCCCGCAACACCGAGAAAGCACCGAACAGGAAAATCGATGAGCACCAGTCCCTTTCAAGATCTCAATCGCCTCACCTCGCTCGGCGACGGGCGATACACCGCAACGATCGATTCGATCTGGACCATCGGGCCGAAAGTGCACGGCGGCTCCATGATGGCTGTGTGCGCCGCTGCCGCGCGTCGATGTCTGCGAGACGGCGCAGGTGAGAACGACTCGCTTCTGAAGATGCAGCCACTCGCGGTGAGCGCCAACTATCTGTCGGCCCCAGATCCGGGTGAAGTCGAACTGGAGGTGATCGTCCGAAAGCAGGGACGCCAGGTCGCGTTGTTCGACGTCGAGTTGAGCCAGGCGGGCCGCAGCGCTGTTCGCGCGGCGGTCACGCTCGGATTCCCCGATGACGGCGACCCCACCTTCGTCACGGCCTCGTCGATCGACGACATGTCACCGGAACCGCCGGAGAGTGCGGTGGCAGTCATCGGCGATCACCCGATGGCGCAGGTCGTGCATGTCGGTCAGGGTTGCGACATGCGAATCGACACCACCTCGGCGCACTTCCTGACCGGCAGCCAAGGCGAGGCCGAGGTCAGGATGTGGGTCCGTCCTCGACCCGAGGACGAAAACGACCTCGACACCGCTGTGCTGTTCGCGATCATGGCGGGTGACATCAGCGCGCCGGTGACGATGAACCGCGGCCTGTTCGGGTGGGCGCCGACCGTGCAGTTGACGACGTACCTGCGCCGACTGCCGACGCCGGGATGGCTTCGCGTGCGGGCGAGCTCGGATGTTCTGGGCAGCACGTGGTTCGAAGAGGATCATGCTGTTCTCGATTCGACGGGCGCAGTCGTCGTCCAGAGTCGTCAATTGGCGATGATGCCCCGCTAGGGTCGATCGCTGCGGTCGTGGCAGGCTGTTCGCCATGACAAGAATTGCGATTATCGGTGGCGGCAAGATCGGCGAGGCGCTGATCTCCGGGCTGTTGCAGGCCGGCCACGCCATCAAGGATCTGGTCGTCGCCGAGCAATATCAGCCTCGCGCAGACGAATTGATCGCCGAATACTCCATCCGCGTCAGCACGGTCGCCGATGCCGCCGAGGGTGCGGACGTCATCGTCATCGCGGTGAAGCCGAACGACGTCGAGTCAGCGCTCACGGCGTTGACGAAGGTCGATCTGGACGGCGACCTCGAACAATTGATCGTTTCCCTTGCGGCGGGAATCCCCACGGGATTCTTCGAAACGCGTCTGCCCGCAGGGTTCCCGGTCATCCGCGTCATGCCGAACACCCCCATGTTGGTCGGGGAGGGCGTGAGCGTGCTCTCGCCCGGACGGCACGTCAAGGCCGAGCATCTCGAGCTCGTACGCGGCATCCTCGGCAGCGTCGGCAAGGTGGTCACGGTTCCCGAATCGCAGATCGACGCGGTCACGGCTGTCTCCGGTTCCGGCCCGGCCTACTTCTTTCTGGTCGCCGAAGCGATGATCGACGCGGGAGTCGGTCTCGGCCTGACGCGCCCGGTCGCTACCGAATTGGTGGTGCAGACGATGGTCGGTTCCGCAGCGATGCTCGATCGCACCGGCGACAGCGCGACGGATCTTCGCGCCGCGGTGACGTCACCGGGCGGAACGACGGCTGCGGCACTGCGTCAGCTCGAAGCGGGCGGCCTGCGGACGGCGTTCTTCGATGCCTTGGATGCCGCCAAGTCGCGCTCGGCCGCGATGGGTGCAGCTGCGGATTAGTCGTCCGTTTAGCCACACCCGTCGCTTTAACCCCACCAGTACAGCTAAGCTCGACTTAGTACGTACGTGTCTGTTCCGCCGGAGGGGAAGCCGGCGGCGCGAGTCGTGCTGGAGGTATGTGGATTAATGGTGTCTGCAAACAAGCCGTCCATGGGTTCGTCCCACGACGGAAAGCCGGCAGTGGCCGGCACGCAATTCCTCACTGTTGCTGAGGTAGCAACTTTGATGAGGGTGTCGAAAATGACTGTGTACCGGTTGGTACACAGTGGCGAATTGCCTGCTGTACGAGTGGGCCGTTCGTTCCGTGTACATGCGAAGGCAGTACACGATTACCTCGAAACCTCGTACTTCGATGCCGGCTGACCAGCCGGTTCGAAGAGGATGACCTCGGCGTGAGCCGAGTCGCGGGCACAGCGGTTGCTGTGCCGGAGGCTCGGTTTATGCCGAGTGACTCCACACCGGTACGATGAGTCACTGTCGTACCAGCAAGCTGGTGTCGTAAGGCGCTGAGCTAGTTAAAACGAGGGCCAGGCGCCAATTGCTTGGCGCAGGCGTACGTGACCGGCGTGCGCAGGAACGCTAGAGAAGAACGTGAGGGACACCCGCTATGGGTTCAGTGATCAAGAAGCGTCGCAAGCGCATGTCGAAGAAGAAGCACCGCAAGCTGCTTCGTCGTACCCGAGTACAGCGCAGGAAACTCGGTAAATAAGCAGTACCTGTTGATGCCCGCCACCCCTTCCGGGGTGGCGGGCATCAGCATATTCGGGGGAAAGCGATGTGTGCCACGTCTCATTGGCTGGGCGGTTTGTCTTGAATGGCCGAAATTTGGGTAGTCAGCGCGGGACCCCCTCTGCCCGTAAAGTGGGGGAAAATCGCGGGAGGGACGCTTCGGCAGAGCGCGTTTCTACTGGATATGGGGGTACTTGGTGGTTGAAGGTGACAACACTTCAGGGGGCACGACGCCTCGCGTCGTACTGGTGACCGGGGCGAGCAGATTTCTCGGCGGCTACCTGGTGACCAGGCTTGCGCAGAATCCGTCGATCGAGCGTGTCATCGCCGTCGACGCCGTCAGTCCGAGTAAGGACATGATGCGCAGAATGGGCCGCGCGGAATTCGTGCGAGCAGACATCCGCAATCCGCTGATCGGCAAAGTGATCCGAAACGCCGAGGTCGACACCGTCGTGCACGCGTCGACGCTTCAGAAAGCCCCCAAAGCCGGCAGCCGCGCCGCGATGAAGGACATGAACGTCATCGGCGCCATGCAACTGTTCGCGGTCTGTCAGAAAGCTCCGACGGTTCGCAAGGTGGTCCTGCGCTCGGCTTCGGTCGTCTACGGGTGCAGTGCCAAGGATCCCGCTCAGTTCACCGAAGAAATGAGTGCGCGCCGCCGGCCGCCGGGCGGATATGCCCGCGACAGCCTCGAGATCGAGGGATACCTCCGCGGAATGGGGCGTCGGCGCCCGGACATCTCGGTCGGGATTCTGCGGTTGGCGCCGTTGATCGGACCTCAGCTGACTGCAACCGTCGGGCACTACGTCACCGCCCCACTCGTGCCCACCATCGTCGGGCGCAACGCGCGCCTGCAATTGCTCCACGTCGAGGATGCCCTCGCGGCGCTGGAGAAGGCGACCATCGGACACGCTTCGGGTACGTACAACATCGCCGGCGACGGAGTGGTCATGATGTCGCAGGCGATCCGCCGGGCAGGCAGGGTGGAAGTTCCCATGCCGCTCGCTCTGTTCCGCAGCGTCGGGAGCGCGTTGGTGGGGTCGTCCATGAGGCTGTACACCGACGAGCAACTCGAGTACTTCCGGTTCGGCTGCGGACTCGACACCACTCGCATGCGCAGCGAGCTGGGGTTCGAGCCGCGATGGACCACCATGCAAGCACTCGACGATTTCATGCGTGCGATGCAGACGCGCCGGATCATCAAGTCCGAGTGGATCGATCGGGCGGAGAATGCGTTGACCACCATCCTCGGCGGTGACACCGCCGCGGCGGCAACAAGTGCAGACGTGATGCACATGCCGCTGTCGGGACGAAGTGCGGTGAAGGGGTGACTGACGTGGCGAAGGTAATTCCCCTGCGGCCCAGCGCAACTCACACCGGAAAGTCGGCAACTTCCCGTTCGCGTGAGTCCGTCACCGGTGCGGAGCGTGACATCCGTGAACAAAGTGAACGTCGGCATCCGTCCGGAGTGTCCTCGGCGGCCGACCACGGCGGTGAGAGCACGTTCGTCGATTCGGCCAGGTCGGCGATCGTCGACCAGATCGCCTCGGCAGCAGAATTCTTCCGACGTCGGGTGTCGGGCGACTACGAGGTCGACGAGTTCGGATTCGACCCGCATTTCGCGGACAACGTCGTCATGCCGATGTTGCGCCCGTTGTTCGAGAAGTGGTTTCGCGTCGAGGTCAGTGGGATCGAGAACATTCCCCTCACCGGGGGAGCGCTTGTGGTCGCCAACCACGCCGGTGTGATCCCGATCGACGGACTGATGACGTCGGTTGCCGTGCACGATCACCATCCAGCGCATCGTCCACTGCGAATGTTGGCTGCGGACATGGCATTCGAGATGCCAGTGGTGGGTGGACTGGCGCGCAAAGCCGGTCATACGTTGGCCTGCAACCCCGACGCCGAGCGTCTGCTCAACGACGGTGAAGTCGCGGCCGTGTTCCCGGAAGGATTCAAGGGCATCGGGAAACCGTTCAGTGAGCGGTACAAGTTGCAGCGGTTCGGGCGCGGTGGCTTCGTGTCGGCCGCAATGCGAACCGGTGTTCCGATCATTCCGTGCTCGATCGTGGGTTCGGAGGAGATCTATCCCAAAATCGGTGATCTCACCACACTCGCACGCGTTCTCGGTCTTCCGTATTTCCCGGTGACACCGCTGTTTCCACACTTCGGGCCGCTCGGCCTGGTTCCGTTGCCGTCGAAGTGGTACATCGAGTTCGGAAAGCCCATCGTCACCGACACCTTCGAGAGCGGTGCCGCCGACGATCCGATGGTCCTGTTCGAGGTCACGGACCACGTCCGGGAAACCATTCAGCAGACGCTGTATCGACTGTTGGCCAAGCGTCGCAACGTCTTTCTCGGCTGAGTTCGGTCCGGATCGCTGCTCGATCCGGACCGAACCCGCTCAGGCGTTCTGTTCTTTGCGCCTGGCGAGAATTGCCGCGAGCGCCCCGCCGACCGCTCCGAGCACCAGCGCCGTCGGTACGCCGATCTTGGCGGCCTTTCGTCCGGTGCGGAAATCGCGAACTTCCCACCCGCGGTTCTTCGCGAGTTCACGAAGATCTGCGTCGGGATTGATCGCCACCGGTGTCCCCACCAACGAGAGCATCGGAACGTCGTTGTGGCTGTCGGAGTAGGCGGAACAGCGCTTGAGATTGAGTCCTTCACGCACCGCCAACGTCCGTACGGCGTGCGCCTTGCCCATGCCGTGCAGGATGTCGCCGACGAGTCGGCCGGTGAAGACGCCGTCCTCACTCTCGGCGACAGTGCCCAAGGCGCCGGTCAATCCCAGTTTCTCGGCGATGACCTGAGCCAGTTCGACCGGAGTTGCCGTCACCAACCACACCTGTTGTCCGGCGTCGAGGTGCATCTGGGCCAACGCCCTCGTGCCTGGCCAGATCTTGTCGGCGATGACCTCGTCGTAGATCTCCTCGCCGAGGCGGGCGAGTTCGGCGGTGGATCGACCGGCCACGAAGGACAGTGCTTTCTCGCGGCCTTCGGCGACGTCGTCGCTACTTTCTCGGCCGGTGACTCGGAACTTGATCTGCTTCCACGCGAAATCCACCAGATCCGAGGTCTTGAGATACTTTCGTGCAGCGAGACCACGGGCGAAGTGGATGATCGACGCACCCTGCACCATGGTGTTGTCGACGTCGAAGAATGCGGCGGCCGTGAGGTCGCGCGGAACGGCCGGGGGCTCTTCGCCGGTTTCCGGTTCTGTGGGGTTGGCAGCTTCGTGCAATGCCAGAGCTGCGTCAGCGCTCGCCTCGCCGGCGAGATTGGCTCGAACTTCCGACTCACTCGGGCCCAGCGGATTCTTCACATGGCGACGTCCGGGGAGAATGACCCCGGCAAGCCCTGATCCGAATCCGGAGCCGTTCGGTAGTGATCGCGCAGGCACCCGCACCTCCCGTGTTGCATTCTCGAGCAGAGAACTCTTCGAGTCAGCCTATCCTCCGCGATGAGGCCCGATGGGTTGGATGGTGACCTTCCCTGTGGTGTGTGACGTTCCTCTCCGCCGATTTGGCACCGAGTGGGGCTCCGAAGGCACACTCGACCGATCAAGTAGATGGCGTCCCCGTAGAAGAAAGGTATGCGTCGATGACTGCAGCTACGCATGAAGTGACCCTGTTGACACGCGCAGGATGCGCGTCCTGCGTCGGCGCGGCGGAGGTCCTGCGACGGGTCTGTTCCGAGTTCGAGCTGGAATTGACGTGCATCGACGTGGACGAAGCTGCCGCGACGGATCCAGAGCTGAGAGCGGAGTACGGAGACAGATTGCCCGTCATTCTTCTCGACGGACGCGAGCACGGTTACTGGGAAGTCGACGAGGAGCGCCTTCGTGACGATTTACGCAAGTAAGGTAACCCTCAAAGTTGTCCGCGGAGCCGCTTTGCAGGTGAACGGCACATCGAACCCGTCTCGAGCAACTTTGTGCATGGGTTCACAAGCGGTTACCGTGGTGTGAACATTCCCCCGGAGCATCGTGGAGGTCGACAGTCGTGTCGACCGGACGAGGAGCCAGCGACGTGACCGAACCGCACCAGACGCATGAGCCTGTGGCTCAGCGCGTCACCGGCGCTGCGGGCTCTTCCGTCACCGACGCTGCCAGCGCCTCGGTTACCGACCCGATCGCTCAGGATCGCGTCATCCCCCAGGCTACGGTGACGCGCTTGGCCGCATACCTGCGGGTCCTCGGAGTGATGTCCGACCGGGGTACCTCCATCGTCTCGAGCGAGGAACTTGCCCAGGCGTCCGGCGTCGGATCAGCGAAATTGCGTAAGGATCTGTCGTTCCTCGGACCCAACGGTGTCCGCGGCGTCGGGTACGACGTCAACAGGCTCCGCATCCGCATCGAGCGTGCACTCGGACTCGATCGTGGGCACAAGGTCGTTCTCGTCGGAGTCGGAAACCTCGGCAAGGCGCTGGTCGGCTACGGCGGATTCAGCCGCCGCGGTTTCGAGATGGTCGGACTCTTCGACAGTGATGCAGATCGAATCGGAAGCAGAGTCGGGGATCTCGTCGTGCGCAGCACCGAGGAACTGACCGTCGCCTGCCGTGAACTGAATGCGACCATCGGCGTCATCTCCACACCGGACGAGGCAGCTCAGGGCGTGTGCGACCAGTTCGTCAGCGCCGGGCTGCGCTGCATCATGAGTTTTTCGCCGATCGCCCTCGACGTTCCCGATCACGTGGAACTGCGACGTGTAGATCTAGCCGTCGAGATGCAGGTTCTCTCCTTCAACAGTGCGCGCAACGCCGATCAGGCATCCAGCGCGCCGCGAGTACGAGTGGCTCACGCCGCATCCGCTTCGTCAGTCCCATCCACCAGTTCACCCGCTCCGGTCGGAGCAGGTTCGACAAGAAACGGATCAGTGATCGCGCCGTGAGTGTTCTGCTTGTCGGGGTCTCGCATCGAACCGCGCCCGTCCCGGTGCTCGAGCGAGTAGCTGTCACCGACACCGATCGTCCGAAGCTGATCGACAAGCTTCTGGCGTCTTCGCACATCTCCGAAGCGATGATCGTCTCCACCTGTAACCGGGTGGAGGTCTACGCGGTGGTGGACGCGTTCCACGGTGCACTCACCGAGGTCGGTGAAATCCTGGCCGACCATTCGGGTCTCGACCTGACAGCGCTGCACGCTCACGCGTACGTCCGCTACAGCGAAGCAGCCGTCGAGCACCTCTTCGCGGTGGCCAGCGGCCTCGATTCCATGGTGATCGGCGAACAGCAGATCCTCGGCCAGATCCGTTCGGCCTACGCATCTTCGGATGCGCAGCAGGCCGCCGGACGCGTCGTCCACGAACTGGCTCAGCAGGCACTGCGCGTCGGCAAGCGAGTGCATTCCGAAACCGGAATCGACTCCGCCGGAGCATCAGTCGTGTCCGTGGCTCTCGATCGTGCAGCGGGCATCATCGGTGAGGGCGGCCTGGTCGGCCGCACTGCCGTGGTCGTCGGGGCAGGATCGATGGGCGGTCTGTCGGTTGCGCATCTCACCCGCGCCGGAATCGCACGCATCGTCGTCGTCAACCGGACACAGGAACGCGCCGAGCACCTGGCAGAGACGGCACGCTCCAACGGCGTCGACGCCGACGGTGTTGCCTTCGATCAGCTTTCGGCCGCGATGGCGCAGGCAGATGTCATGGTCACCTGTACCGGCGCGGTCGGGGCAGTGGTCACCCTGGCGGATGTGCACCGCGCACTCGCCGAGACCGATCGCGACAACACCAAGCACCTCGTCATCTGCGACCTCGGGCTGCCGCGCGACATCGATCCCGCCGTCGCCGGCCTGCCGGGTGTGACCGTTCTCGACATGGAGACGCTGCAGCGTGATCCAGCGGCGGGCGCAGCCGCCTCCGACGCAGATGCCGCACGCACCATCGTCGCTGGCGAGCTTGCGACCTACCTTGCCGGACAGCGCCTCGCCGAGGTCACTCCGACCGTGACGGCTTTGCGTCAGCGCGCCGCCGACGTCGTCGAAGCCGAACTGATGCGGCTCGATTCGCGTCTGCCCGGCCTGGACGATCCGCAGCGCGACGAGGTTGCACGCACCGTGCGACGCGTCGTGGACAAGCTTCTCCACGCCCCGACCGTGCGCGTCAAGCAACTGGCGTCGGCCCCCGGCGGCGACTCCTACGCAGCAGCGCTGCGCGAACTCTTCGAACTCAGCCCCGGATCTCCCGCGGCCGTGGCCACACCCACCGACCTGGTGGACGGCGACCGCACTGGAAGGGACCTGCAGGCATGAGCGTCACCACCCCTCGATCGGGGAGCCCGCTGCGGATCGGCACTCGCGGAAGTCTTCTCGCGACCACGCAAGCCGGTACCGTGCGCGATGCCCTCATTGCAGCGGGACATCCCGCCGAGTTGGTCATCATCAAGACCAAGGGCGACCAGTCCACCGATCCCGTCCAAAAGATCGGCGTCGGAGTGTTCACGGCAGAGCTTCGAGAAGCTTTGCTGGACAACCGCGTCGACGTTGCTGTGCATTCCTACAAGGACTTACCGACCGCGCAGGATCCGCGTTTCGTCATCGCGGCGATTCCGCCACGCGAAGATCCGCGTGACGCGCTCGTCGCCCGCGACGGTCTGGTCCTCGGGGAGCTTCCGGCCGGCTCCAAGGTGGGAACCTCGGCGCCCCGCCGTGTTTCGCAGCTCAAGGCACTCGGACTCGGCCTCGACATCGTGCCGTTGCGGGGCAACCTGCAGCGCCGTCTCGGCAAAGTCGAATCCGGTGAACTCGACGCCGTGATCCTCGCTCGCGCCGGCCTGTCCCGTATCGGGCTGCTCGATCTCATCACCGAGAATATCGAGCCCGTGCAGATGCTCCCCGCTCCGGCGCAGGGTGCCCTGGCCGTCGAATGCCTTTCTGCCAATGCGGAATTGGCGGCGATCCTCGCCGAGCACGACGACGCGGGTACCCGGGCGGCAGTTACTGCCGAGCGCGCCCTGCTCGCCGAGTTGGAAGCCGGCTGCACCGCTCCGGTGGGAGCGATCGCGGAGATCGTCGAATCCCTCGACGACGACGGCAGAATCTTCGACGAACTGTCGGTACGCGGCTGCGCAGCCGCCATCGACGGTTCGGACGTCATCCGTACCGGCGCAGTGGGTGCGCCGGACAAGGCCGAGGAACTCGGCCGAGCGGTAGCGCGCGAGTTACTCGAACTCGGCGCCCGCGAGTTGATGAACGTGACTACAGGCGAGGCAGCCGATGTTTGACGCCCCACTTTGCACTTGCACCAAGTTCCCATTTCGATACAGCGCACTGGAGAATCACCGATGACCCGAGTCCGAAAGAACACTCCCGGACGGATCCTGTTCGTGGGATCGGGACCGGGCGACCCCGCCCTGCTCACCGTTCGCGCACGTGACGTCCTCACCGGCGCCGCAATGGCATTCACCGATCCGGATGTAGACAAGGGCGTCGTCGCACTCGTCGGCATCGACATGGGCCGCGACGAGGAGACCGGCGAGCTGATCGCGGACGTGCGTCCGGCACTCGGCGAGCCTGCCGAGGTTGCAAAGACATTGGTGCACGAGGCCAAGAACGGCCACGACGTCGTGCGTCTGGTCTCCGGCGACCCGCTGACCACGGATTCCGTGATCGCAGAGGTCACCGCAGTCGCCCGTACGCAGGTTCAGTTCGAGGTTCTCCCGGGTCTGCCTTCCGGTTCGGCTGTGCCGAGCTACGCCGGCATGGCGCTCGGCTCGGGTCACACCGAGGCCGACGTTCGCGGTGAAGTCGACTGGGCTGCTCTGGCCGCTGCACCGGGACCGCTTGTCCTGCACGCGACGTCCGGACATCTCGCCGAGACCGCCAGCGCGCTGGTCGAGAACGGCTTGGCCCCGCAGACGCCTGCTGCGATCACCGTCCGCGGTACCACTCGTCAGCAGCGAACCGTCGAGGCAACTCTCGCGACGCTCAACGAAGCCGGATCCGAACTGGTGGGCTCGCTCATCGTCACCGTCGGCAAGGTTGTCGCGCAGCGCAACAAGATGTCGTGGTGGGAATCGCGCGCTCTGTACGGCTGGACCGTCCTCGTGCCGCGCACCAAGGATCAGGCCGGCGAGATGAGCGACCGTCTGGTCACTCACGGAGCGATCCCGATCGAGGTTCCGACCATCGCCGTCGAGCCGCCTCGCAGCCCGGCTCAGATGGAGCGTTCGGTCAAGGGACTCGTCGACGGTCGCTACCAGTGGGTCGTCTTCACTTCCACCAATGCTGTTCGCGCAGTGTGGGAGAAGTTCGAAGAGTTCGGCCTCGACGCTCGCGCCTTCTCCGGTGTGAAGATCGCCTGCATCGGTGAAGCAACCGCAGCCAAGGTGCGCTCGTTCGGCATCAACCCCGAGCTGATCCCGACCGGTGAGCAGTCCAGCGAAGGCCTGTTGGCCGAATTCGCCCCGTACGACGACGTTTTCGATCCGGTCAACCGGGTTCTGTTGCCGCGGGCGGACATTGCGACCGAAACCCTCGCAGAGGGCCTGCGCGAACGCGGTTGGGAGATCGACGACGTCACCGCCTACCGCACCGTCCGGGCAGCGCCGCCGCCGGCCGAGACCCGCGAGATGATCAAGACCGGTGGATTCGACGCCGTCTGCTTCACCTCGTCCTCGACCGTGCGCAACCTCGTCGGCATCGCCGGCAAGCCGCACGCCCGCACGTTGGTCGCGTGCATCGGCCCGAAGACGGCCGAAACCGCTATCGAGTTCGGTCTGCGCGTCGACGTGCAGCCCGAGACCTCGCAGGTGGGACCGCTGGTGGAGGCTCTCGCCGAGCATGCTGCTCGTCTGCGCGCCGAAGGTGCTTTGCCGCCCCCGCGCAAGAAGTCTCGAAGGCGCTAGCGCACCCGTGAGTGGTTGAGGAGTCTGTGGACTCCTCAACCACTCACAGGTTCCGACGAAGGAGGGCTACTTCTCGTGTTTCCCACTCATCGCCCTCGCCGGCTCCGGCGCACTCCTGCGCTCCGGCGACTCGTGGCAGAGACCTCGCTCGAACCCCGGCACCTCGTTTTGCCGATGTTCGTCGCCGACGGCATCGACGCACCGCGTGAGATCAGTTCCATGCCAGGCGTTTTCCAGCACACTCTCGATTCGCTGCGGTCCGCAGCGGTGGAAGCGGTGGAAGCCGGCGTCGGTGGCCTGATGCTGTTCGGTGTCCCGAAGGCGGAGGACAAGGATCCCCAGGGGTCCGGTGCCTCCGATCCCGACGGAATCCTCAACGTCGGATTGCGCGCTCTGGCAGACGAACTCGGCGATTCGACGGTCATCATGGCCGATACCTGCCTCGACGAGTTCACCGATCACGGCCACTGCGGCGTGTTGACTGCCGGCGGCGCTGTCGACAACGACGCGACCTTGATCCGATACGTCGAAATGGCTCTCGCACAAGCTGAATCGGGTGCGCACCTGCTCGGTCCCAGCGGCATGATGGACGGTCAGGTGGCTGCGATCCGCGGTGCACTCGATGCTTCGGGGTATGTCGATGTCGGTCAGCTCGCCTATGCCGCGAAATATGCGTCAGCGTTCTATGGGCCGTTCCGTGAAGCCGTCGGATCCTCACTGCAAGGCGACCGTCGTACGTATCAGCAGGACGGCGCCAATCGCCGCGAGTCGATGCGCGAGGTAGACCTCGACGTCGCCGAGGGCGCCGACATGGTGATGGTCAAGCCTGCAATGTCATACCTGGACATTCTGCGTGAGACCGCCGACCGGTCCCCGGTTCCGGTCGCTGCGTACCAGATCTCGGGGGAGTACTCGATGATCACCGCGGCCGCGCAGAACGGGTGGATCGATCGGGACGCGGCGATTCTCGAATCGCTCATCAGCATTCGCCGCGCCGGTGCCGACGTGGTCCTCACGTACTGGGCGTCGGAAGTTGCCGGATGGCTGTGACGGAGTCACGCATGGTGGCTGCGCCGGTATCGACCGATACGCTGGTGTCATGACCGAGCAGTGGCCGCCGTCGCGCCAGGAACCGCCCCGCCGGGAACCTCCCTACGAGAACCAGCCGTTCGAGAATCAGCCGTACCGCGAACTCGGACCGATGCCGACGGGTCAGATCCCGGGATACGGCCCCGGTTACAACGGATACCCGGGACCTGCGCCGAAACCCGAGCCGCCGACGGACGTCGTGACTGCGATTCAGTTGTGGTGGGCTGTGACGGCGCTGGGGTTGGTCCAGGGCGGCGCGATGATCTGGATGCTGCTCGGGCAGAAGTCGATGTTCGTCGACGAGATGCTCAGAAATCAGGCAGCTGTCGACGCCGGTCTGACGCGTTCCGACGTGGAGGGCATGTTCCCACTGGTCATCGTGTTCTCTGCGGTTTTGGTCGTGATCGTCACCGCGGTGTTCCTTCTGTTCGTGCGCGCGATGAGTCGCGGCAAGAACTGGGCTCGAATGTTGCTGACGTTCTGTGGCGTCTTCATGCTGGTCTCCGCGATCCCGGTGATCTTCGGGCTCGGCGGCGACGGCGGCGCGGCCACTCTGCTGTTCGGCGGAGCGGAAATCCTGCAGGCAGTTGCTGCTGTCGGGGCGATCGTGATGATGCACCGAAAAGAGTCCAATCCGTACTTTCTTCGTTTCCCCCCGGCGGGGAACCGGTAGGTAGCTCGGGGTACTGTGAAACGGGTCACTGAAGTAGTAGGGGAGAGGTCGGACGCGATGAGTTCTCAGGAAGCCCTGCGTACGGAAAGCACCCACGACGCGCCACTGCGCCAACGTGGTTCACGCACCGAAGTGATCTTGTTCGCGATCCTCGGAGCCTCTGTTCTGGTGACACTCCTGATGCTCATGATTCCGGGCATCGTCAGCGGATAGCGCACACTTGAACCCGTGAGTATCTCTACGAAGGTCAGGCGCCCGACGGCTGTCGAGGCAGCATTCTGGCTGTGGATCGCCAGCGCGTTCCTGCTTATACTCTTCGGCCTGATCAATGTCACCAGCGCTTCGTATTCGTTGCGTGAGCAGTTCACCGATCAAGGCGTTTCGGCCGGAAACATCGACATCTACGTCACCTTCGTGCGGGTGTCAGGGCTGGTTCTGCTGTTGACCGGCCTCGCGATCGGCGGCCTCGCCGGTCCCACTCGCGCCGGAAGGGCGTTGTGCCGACGGATCCTGGTGATCGTGTCCGGAGTGTTCGCGGTGCTGCAGATCGCGCTGGTCGTCGCCGGGATCAGTACCGTGCTCGCGCTGGTTGTTCCCGTCATGCTGATCTGTGCCTGCGTCGCGATCTACCGCGACACCACCCGAAGTTGGTTTGCCCGTGGCTGATCGCGCGCCGGAAATCGGCCCGGACGTTCTGTACTACGAACCGGGTTCTCGGTGGTGGGCCATCGCGTTCGGTCCGATCTTCTGCCTGATCGCCTTGGTCATCGAACTGTTCACGGGCCCGGTGGTGCATTGGTTCGGTCTGGCGATGTTCGCCGTGATCCTCACCGGATTGGTCTACGTGCAGGTGATCGCAGCACGGCGGCACGCGAGCGTACTTCTGACCGCGACCACGTTGCGTCAGGGAACCGAAGAGGTGCCGATCACCGAGATCGCCGAGGTGTTCCCGGAGTCCGACGACGCTGCCTACGAGGACGAAATGGAACCGTGGGAAACGGCACGCGCGCTCGGTGAGCTGTCCGGAGTGCCCAGGCGTCGGCACGGTATCGGCTTACGTTTGACCACCGGGGGATTGGTGCGGGCGTGGGCAAAGGACGATCAGGCACTGCGCGAGGCGTTGAGTCAGGTCGTTGTGGTTGGTGTCGAACCGGACGGGTCTGCCGATGACTGAGCCACAGCCATCCCCGCGTGTCGACGTGAAGACGTGGATCGGTGTACTCGGTATCGTCGCCGCAACGATTCTGGCGGTCGTGTGCTGGCGAGCGGGTACGACGACGTCCGACTTCGGACCGATACTGGAGGGCGCTCCACCGTTCGAGAGCACGCACTACGACGGTCTCTGGATCTCGGGCGCCGGGTTGTCGATTCTGGTTGCGGGGCTGATGGCCATCGATGTCGTGCGCCGCGTCCGGGTGGGCTTCGTCGCATCGCAGTAGCCCTCATACGGGTAGGGGGTATAGTTGCGGTATGAGTAGTTACAGCCCCGAGCAGGACGATCTGCTCAAGCGCCTTCGTCGTATCGAAGGTCAGGTAGCCGGAATTTCACGCATGGTCGCAGACGACCGGTACTGCATCGACGTGCTCACCCAGGTATCCGCCGCGACGAGCGCGTTGCAGTCCGTGTCCCTGAAGCTTCTCGACGCCCACCTTGCGGGTTGCGTCGTCGAAGCTGCCAAGCAGGGTGGTCCGGAAGCGGACGTCAAGATCAAGGAAGCTCAGGCGGCCATCGCTCGCCTCGTTCGTTCGTAAGGTGTCGGTCCGTCACTCCGTGATGGACCGCGCGAGCGCCCGGGCGGAGAAGCTCACGAAGTACTCGGGTGTGACTTCTTTGGCGATGTTGATGACGATGGTGTCCGACAGGCCTTTGAGTCCGGAGAGCACGAGATGGATCAACGCGGGGTCGTCGATCAACCGGCTCCCTTCGGCTGCAGCAGATTCGGTGAGCGCTCGAATCAATGCCGAGTTGTAGACCGCTACGGATGCGTGAAGTTCCCGCATGCTTTCTCGGTCGGACCCGGCCATGCCTTCGATGTCGCGCCAAGTGGTGGTGAGTCGACCCACCCGTGCCCAGTGCCGAGCAAACTCGGAAATCATGGACTCGAGTAAGGCGCTCAGTCCCTGCTCGCGGGGGAGCGAGTTCACGAAGTCCGCCATTTCCAGCTGACTTTCGCTGAGGAGGGCGGCGAAGATGTCCTGCTTGTCGACGAAGTACTGGTAGATCAGGCCAGTGCTGGTGCCGGCTCGTTTGGCGACAGCGCGGATCGTGAGCGCGGAGTAGCCTCCTTCGTCCAGAAGCGAGATCGCCGCGTCGAGAGTTCGGCGTCGACGCACTTCGGCGTCGCCGTAGATCGACTTGCTGCTGGTACTGCTCATTTGATCACCGTAGTCGCGGTGGTCGGCATCCTCAATTCACATCGAACACTGTTCGTTGTCGAACGCCACCCAGAAACCAATGTGACGCAGATCATAGAATGAACATTGTTCGAAATAGAATGAACATCGTTCATTCTGGTGTTACGGTATGGCGCAGACCACATCGAGGCCAGTGCAAAGCGCTGGACACTCTGCGGTCTGCCTGACCTTTCTTCCCGTATCGATCGGGAGGTCTACACAGTTGTGGAGTACCTATGACACGCACTAACGATGAACGCGCGGCGATCGACATCGCCGCTACGGCTGGAGAACTTCTGCTCGACCATCGGAAATCCCTCGGCGAAAACGACGGTGATGTCGCGACTTTCAAGAACGCGGCTGATCGGCTCAGTCACGAATTCATCGTCGCCGAACTTGCCCGACGCTTTCCTGCGGATGCAGTGCTGTCGGAGGAAGGGGCTGACGACCTCGCGAGGCTGGCTGCGGATCGGGTGTGGATCGTCGACCCTCTCGACGGCACCCGTGAGTACGGCGAGGCCGGACGACCGGACTGGGCCGTTCATGTTGCACTGACCGAAAACGGTGTCCTCACAACAGGTGCGGTCGCAATGCCTGCCCTTGGCGTCACCTATTCGAGCAGCGATGATCGAACCGAACGGGATGCCGCGACGCCGGTTCGAGTCGTCGTATCGCGGACGCGTCGTCCGGAACCGGTCATGCGCATGGCCGACTCGATGGGCGCGGAGTTGATCGAAATGGGATCCGCCGGAGCCAAAGCAATGGCTGTCGTCTCGGGTGAGGCAGACATCTATGCACATGCGGGCGGACAGTACGAGTGGGATTCGGCGGCGCCCGTTGCTGTCGCACGTGCTGCGGGACTGCATGTTTCGCGTATCGATGGCAGCGAACTGCGCTACAACCAGGAAAACCCGTGGTTGCCGGATCTGCTGATCTGCCGACCCGAACTCGCCCCGAAAGCACTGGAGGAACTGGGCCGATGACCGCGACACTGACGCACCTCGAACGACTCGAAGCCGAGAGCATTCACATCATGCGTGAAGCTGTTGCCCAGAGCGAGAACCCGGTGATGTTGTACTCGGTGGGCAAGGACTCCGCCGTGATGCTGCATCTGGCGCGCAAGGCCTTCTATCCGTCGAAGCTGCCGTTTCCGCTTCTGCACGTCGATACCACGTGGAAGTTCCGTGAAATGTACAAACTTCGTGACAGTACCGCCGCTGCAGGCGATCTCGATCTGATCGTCCACACCAACCCGGACTGCGTGAAGCAGGGGATCAACCCGTTCACTCACGGCAGCGCTGTCCATACCGACATGTGGAAGACCGAAGGCCTCAAACAAGCCCTCGATCACTACAAGTTCGACGCTGCATTCGGCGGCGCCCGCCGTGACGAAGAAAAATCCCGCGCCAAGGAACGCATCTTCTCGATCCGATCAGCTGCGCACCGTTGGGATCCCAAGCAGCAGCGACCGGAACTGTGGCGGATGTACAACGTCCGCAAAGCGCCGGGCGAGAGCCTGCGCGTCTTCCCTCTCTCGAACTGGACCGAGCTGGATGTGTGGGAATACATACGCCAGGAAGAGATTCCGATCGTTCCGCTGTATTTTGCCGACAAGCGGCCCGTCGTCGAGCGGGACGGTGCGCTGATCATGGTCGACGACGACCGGATGCCCTTGCTGCCGGGAGAGACTCCGGAACTCAAGAGCGTTCGTTTCCGCACCCTCGGCTGCTACCCGCTGACCGGAGCCGTCGAATCGACCGCCACGAGCCTGACCGAGATCATCTCGGAAATGTTGCTCACCACCACTTCCGAACGCCAGGGACGGGTCATCGACCACGACTCCAGTGCGTCGATGGAGAAGAAGAAGCAAGAGGGGTACTTCTGATGACTGTTTCCTCGGATCTGATCGCTGACGACATCGAGGCGTACCTCGAACGTCATGCGAACAAGAGCATGCTGCGATTCATCACGTGCGGCAGCGTCGACGACGGCAAGAGCACCTTGATCGGCCGTCTGCTCTACGAATCGAAACTCGTCTTCGACGACCAGTTGACGGCGCTCGAAGCCGATTCGCGCAAGAGCGGAACCCAGGGGGAGGGGCTCGATTTCGCGCTCCTGGTCGACGGTCTCGCCGCCGAACGTGAGCAGGGCATCACGATCGACGTCGCCTATCGCTACTTCACGACCGAGCGACGCAAGTTCGTCGTCGCCGATACTCCGGGGCACGAGCAGTACACCCGAAACATGGTGACGGGCGCGTCGACCGCCGATCTTGCTGTGATCCTTGTCGATTCCCGCAAGGGGATACTGACTCAGACCCGCCGGCACTCGTATCTGGTGTCGTTGCTGGGGATCAAGCACGTGGTGCTTGCCGTGAACAAGCTCGACCTCGTCGACTACTCGCAAGAGGTCTTCGATGCCATTACCGCGGATTACGCAGAGTTCGCTCACGAGATCGGTCTGGACGGGTTCGTCGCCATCCCGATGTCGGCATACATGGGTGACAATCTCACCGAGCGCAGTGCGAATACCCCGTGGTATTCCGGACCAAGCCTGATCGAGCATCTCGAAAGCGTGGACATCGACGATGCTGCCGCCGCGGCTCCGTTCCGGATGCCGGTGCAGTGGGTCAACCGGCCGGACCTCGACTTCCGCGGATTCTCCGGCCAGATCGTTTCAGGCACCGTATCTCCCGGAGATCCCATCCGCGTGCTCCCCAGTGGAAAGACGTCCACAGTCGAGCGCATCGTGACCATGGGTGGCGACCTCGACGTTGCCGGTGCGGGCCGCTCGGTCACCATCACGCTCGCCGACGAGATCGACATCAGTCGCGGTGATGTGCTGTCCATCGGCGACAATCCGCCGGCCGTAGCCGATCAGTTCGAGGCCTGCATCGTCTGGATGGGTGAGGCTCCCATGCTGCCCGAACGGCCGTTCCTGTGCCAGATCGGTACCGTCACAGTCACTGCGCGCATCACCAAACCGAAACACAAGATCAACGTCAACACTCTCGAGAAGACCGCAACGACTACTCTCGCGCTCAACGAAATCGGTGTGTGCAACCTCAGTTTCGATCGACCGGTCCCGTTCGACCCGTACGTCGGCAACCGTGACACCGGTAGCTTCATCCTCATCGACCGCCTCACCAACGGCACTGTCGGTGCGGGCATGATCACGCACTCGCTGCGTCGATCGGACAACATTCACTGGCAATCCGTCGACGTCGACGAGGCCGCGCACACCAGGCTCAAGGGACACCAACCCGCAGTTCTGTGGTTCACCGGTCTCTCCGGTTCGGGAAAGTCGACCATCGCGAACGATGTCGAGCGTCAACTGCACGCACTCGGCGCGCACACCTACCTCCTCGACGGAGACAACGTCCGTCACGGGCTGAATCGAGACCTCGGATTCACCGAAGCCGACCGCGTCGAGAACATCCGTCGCGTCACCGAGGTCACCCGACTGATGGCGGACGCCGGTCTGATCGTGCTCGCGTCCTTCATTTCACCGTTCGAGGCCGAGCGTCATGCCGCCCGCGAATTGATCGGCGACGAACAGTTCGTCGAAATCTTCGTCGACACCGCGCTTGCCGTCGCAGAGGAGCGAGATCCCAAGGGGCTGTACAAGAAGGCTCGACGGGGCGAGTTGGTGAACTTCACCGGAATCGATTCGCCGTACGAACCGCCGCAGAACCCTGACATTCACATCGACACCAGTGTCACGACGACCGAGGACGCTGCGATCGCGATCGTCGACCATCTCCGCGCCCGCGGAACCATTTCTTGATCCGCCTGAACACGAGGAGCATCCATGCCTGACAGGGCTGAAATAGTTTCTGCCGTAGAAGATTACGTCAAGTGTCTCGGAAGTCACGACGTCGACGGACTGGTTGCGCTGTTTGCGCCCGACGCAGTTCAACACGAACCGCTGGGGGTCCAGACCTACCGCGGCATCGACGAGATTCGCGAATTCGATACCGCGAACGCGCAGGTCGATTTCACAGTCAGCCTGCTCGGTCCGATTTCGGTGACGGGAAAGTACGCAGCGATGCAGCTTCGGGTGCAGCGCACCGGTATCCCTGACTTCGCTGCCACCGATGTGTTCGAGTTCGACGAGAACGGCAAGATCATCTCCCTGAGTGTTGTTCTCGATCCGCAGGCGCTGTGCTGACCCATCAGGGCCTGCTGGCAGGCAAGGTCGTCGTCGTCTCGGGAGTGGGCCCGGCGCTGGGTCGTTCGATTGCGCTGCAGAGCGCGGCGGCCGGAGCGAAGGTTGTTCTGGCTGCCCGCACACCCGAGCGCTTGGAATCGGTGGCAAGGGAGATTCGAGACCGCGGCGGAATCGCGTTGGCCGTACCGACGAACCTCACCGACGTCGATTCGATCGCTTCGTTGGCGGAGACAACTGTCGCTGAGTTCGGTGCGGCGCATTGCTTGGTGAACAACGCATTTGTTCAACCCGCGCAGGTCCCGCTCCTGGACGCCGACGTGGCGTCCATCCAGTCGGGCATCGACATCAACTTGCTCGCGGCGTTGAACGTCACCAGAGAATTTGCTCCGGCATTGATCGAGTCGCACGGGTCCGTCGTGATGGTCACGTCCATGGTGTTGCGCAACCAGCTTCCCGGGTTCGGGGCCTACCGCATCATGAAATCCGGGCTCCTGGCAATGGCACGCAGTTTGTCGATCGATCTCGGTCCCAAGGGCGTTCGAGTCAATTCGGTTGCTCCCGGCTATATCTGGGCGGACTCGGTCAAGAACATGTTCGAGAAGAAGGCGGCGGAGGCAGGAGTCGACCCCAAGGTGATCTACGACGAGATCGCAGCGGGCGCCGATCTGCGCCGATTGCCGGAGCCAGATGACATCGCAAACGCTGTCGTCTTCCTCCTGTCCGATTCAGCCAGGGCCATCACAGGGCAATGTCTCGACGTCAACTGCGGTCACACGCACCACTGATCAACTCATACAAGGACTAGCCATGACACAGGATTACGACGGCATCGGTTCCATCGATCACCTGCACCAGGCTGCGCGCGAGGCGGCCGGGTACGAAAACTTCGGCAGCGAAAGCTATCTCGAAGGACTTCGAGTTCTCCTCGAGTCGTTCCAGAACGAGGCCGACCTCACTCCTCACGGCAAGGTGATCGCTCGCAAGATGATCGTCGGAGCGCTCGCGGGTCGCCTGACCAGTGAGGCCGGATTCGCGAAATATCCAGAGCACGTAGATGTTCCGATCGAACGCCCGATCTTCGTGGTCGGGTTGACCCGCACCGGCAGCACCGCGCTGCACCGTTTGCTCGGTGCCGACCCGGCGCATCAGGGCGCCGAGATGTGGCTCGCCGAGACGCCGCAGCCGCGCCCCGAGCGCGACAAGTGGTCGGAGAACGAAGATTACGTTCGCTCCGACGCCTTCTACCGTGCTCGCCAGCGTAACGAGGCAGACCTGATGAAGGTTCATTTCATGGGGGCGGAGGAGGTCGAGGAATGCTGGCGGCTGCTGCAGCAGACGATGCTCTCGACCGCGTTCGAGACGGTGGCGTACGTGCCGAGTTACACCCGGTGGCTGGCGGAGCAGGACTGGACCGAAACATATGCGCGGCACAAGAAGAACCTGCAGTTGATCGGGCTGCACGACCAGGACAGACGGTGGGTGCTCAAAAGCCCGAGCCATGTCTTCGCGATCGACGAGATCATGTCGGTCTATCCGGATGCACTGTTCGTTCGGACCTTCCGGGACCCGTTGACATCGATGGCGTCCACCTTCAGCCTCGTAGAGCAGGGCGGACACGACATGTCGAGGGCCTTCGATCGTCCGGCCATCGGGCGCACGCAACTGGAGTTGTGGGCGCGAGGGAATGCGAACTTCAACAATGCCCGTAGCCGTTACAACCCCGATCAGTTCATCGACGTCGACTACAAGGACTTCATCGCCGATGCGGTCGGCACCGTCGAGAAGATCTATGCACAGTTCGCCCTGCCCTTCACAGACGACGCCCGCGCCGCGGTGGAGGCGTCGCATCAGGCCAGCCTTGCCGAGCACCGTCGTCCGTCGCATCGCTATTCGCTCGAGGATTTCGGCGTGAGCGCTGCCGACGTCGAAGCGAAGTTCGCCACCACACCCTGAAGGCCTCCGGCCCTGTGCGCCTTTTTGGTAGTGCCGACTACCAAAAAGGCGCACAGGGGCGAAGCCCCAACCGAAACAAGGAGATTCACATGAATGCTGTTTGGGAAAAGTTCTGCGCAGATCTGCTCGAGGTCGGAAAGGTCCTGGAAGACGAGATCGTCCCTCAGGATCCGCTGACTCAAGCCGAGGGCGTCCGCTACCTGAGTCGGTTGCTTCGGTACGGCACGATCAACTGTGTCGAGTACACCGATCCACGGTGGCCGCAGTTCTCGTCGGCTCCGAACCCGAACATGATGACGAAGATCGGTGCCGACAACCCGGACAACGTCTACATGCGCGCCAACATTTCCGGTAAGTACAACTACCGGATCATCGGCACCCGAGGCACCGTCCCGCTGATCACCTTCGGCTCGCGCGTAAATCGGTACCACATCGACGGCACCATGCTGCAGACCGGCGATCTGCATATCCACGACCTCGAGGTCGACGAGAACGGCCGTTTCGAGTTCATCGCGAGCGTCGACAAGCCCGATGAGGGCGCTTGGCTGCCTTTGGCGCCCGACAGCAACCTCATCTCCGTTCGGCAAACTCACCAGGATCGACGCAACGAGATTGTCGGTGATCTGACCATCGAATGCCTGAACCCGGACGGGGAGTTCGTCCCGTTGACTCCGGAAGAGATCGGCGAGCGCCTCACCAAGTCCGTCGGGATCGTGAAGGGGATGGCGGAGACCTTCCTGGAATGGTCGCGCAAATTCCAGCCGCACACCAACGAGATCTTCGACTGGGGACAGGACTACTTCCAGGATGCCGGCGGCGATCCGACGATCTTCTACTTCCACGGTTACTGGAAGCTCGCCGAGGACGAGGCGTGGGTCATCGAGACCGAGGTTCCGAACTGCGAGTACTTCAACTTCGTGCTGCAGAACTTCTGGGTCGAGTCCCTCGACTACAACCGCACGAACATCTACATCAACAATCACACCGCGAAGCTCAACGACGACGGCACCATGACAATCGTCGTGGCGGCGAAGGATCCGGGTTATGGCAACTGGATCGACACCGATTCGCATGCCGAGGGGACATGGGCGCTGCGCTGGATCAAGGCGGACTCGCACCCGATCCCGACGTCGAAGGTAGTCAAGATCTGACACGCTGACGGAGATTGGGAACGTATGTACACCAGGAAGATTAGGTTCGGCCCTCGCTTTGTCGCGCTCGGGCTTGCCGGTGCATTGATGTTGGCCGGCTGCGCGTCGAGCAGTGGGGACAACTCGGGATCGGCTTCACCGAGCAGTAGTGGCGCAGCTGGTTTTGTGGGCGCCCCAGATGTGGGGGAGCGGATCGACGGCGGTGTTCTCACCTTCGGGTCCTATTCGTTCCCTTCCTCGTTGGACCCCACGAGAACGCAAGCCGCCGGTTCGACCGGCGGAACCGAAATGGCCGCGATTTACGACACGCTGGTACGCAGCGACTCCACAAACGGGAGCTTCGTGCCACAACTCGCGAAGACACTGTCGAACAACAGCGACTTCACCTCGTACACCGTCACTTTGGCTGACGGCCTCACCTTCAGCGACGGAAGTCCGCTCGACGCGGAAGCGGTGAAGTGGAGTATCGATCGATTCGTGGCAGGCAAGGGTGATGTATCGCAGACCTGGCTCAACATCGTGGATCGGATCGAGACGCCCGACGCCACCACAGTCGAATTCGTGCTCGAGCGGCCCTGGCGTCAATTCCCGGCGCTGTTGTCGCTCGGGCCCGGAATGATCGTTGCGCGAAGTTCAGGGGGAGAGGCAGGGTCGGTTTCAGGAACCGGGGAGAGAGCGTTCACACCGATCGGGGCGGGTCCGTTCACCTTGGCCAAGTTCGCCCCGCACGAAGAACTGGTACTCGCCGCACGCACGGATTATCAGGGCGGTAAACCTCCACTGGACACAGTGCGGTTTGTTCCCACGTCGGGTGCGCAGTCTCAGTACGAATCGTTGAAGAGCGGCCAGATCGACATGACGTACATTCTCCGCGACGAGGCCGTGATCGAACAAGCTCTCGACGACGGATACTCGGGTTACCTCAGTCCGACCGGACAGAACGGGATCGGCACGATCAACAACCGTGAGGGCAAGCCCGGGGCCGATGTTCGCGTCCGTCAGGCGATCGCCTACGGGGTGGATCCGGCGGCGGTCAATACCCGGGCGAACAACGGATTGGGCACCGCCAGTTCCGAACTGGTCCCGCAGACGTCACGTTGGTTCAACAACACAGCAGGCATTCCGTTCGATCAGGTGAAGGCAAAGGCGCTGCTCGATCAAGCGAAGTCCGACGGGTACGACGGGAAACTCCGCTACCTCACCACCTCGGAGCCGAGCCAACAGGCGACGGCACTGACGGTTCAGGCGTCGCTGAACGCGATCGGTTTCGACGTCACCATCGACTACGCGACCGATGTGACCGATCTGGTTCGACGGGTATACAAGGACCACGATTTCGACATGACCAGAGGTGGCGCTCCGGTCGGAGAAGAAGCGCCGTACCTCAATTTGTACAACAGTATGGCCAGTGATTCGAAGAACAACCCGTCCGGCTTCGCGGACCCGGAGATGGACGCGATGATCACAGCTGTGCAGACGGCATCGACGGACGATGCTGTCCGTGAGGCGATCAGCAAGGTGCAGGAGTACGCCAACGTGACTGTGCCTTACGTGATCTGGGGGCCGGCGTCGGTGTTGACCGCATGGGACGGCAACGTTCACGGCGTCGTACGCAACATCACCGACATCATGTTCTTGGGCGGCGCTTGGATCTCGCCCAACGGCGAAACGGTGGAACGATGAAGTGGTCCTTGGCGGGTGCGATGATCGACGCCCTGGAACTGTGCGAGTTGGCGCAGGTCGCCGAAGAGGTGGGGTTCGACGGAATCGCGATGCCGGATTCCGTGTTCTATCCGGAGCAGGTGTCGGCGCCGTACCCGTACACTGCTGACGGGAAGCGGATGTGGGCGCCGGAAACGCCGATGCCTGATCCGTTCATTGCCATGGCGGCGATGGCGGCCGTCACATCGCGAATTCAGTTCTACACCAACGTGTTCAAACTTCCACTGCGCGATCCGCTGTTGACAGCCAAGCAGGTCGCGACCATGGCCGTGATGTCGAGGAACCGCGTCGCTCTCGGCGTCGGTTTGTCCTGGATTCCCGAGGAATTCACCTTCACCGGTACCGAGATGCGCACCCGCGGCGCGCGTACCGACGAAGCCATCGAGATCATCAAGGCGGTGTGTGCGGGACGTGGGCCGGAATGGGTCGAATACCACGGCAAGCACTACGATTTCGACGCTCTGATGATCAGTCCTGCTCCGGAGATTCCGGTTCCGATCTACATCGGTGGGCACAGCGAACCGGGGTTGCGTCGTGCAGCCAGGCTGGCTGACGGTTGGATGTCGGTGAACACGACCAAAGCCGAATTAGCCTGCGCCATCGATTGTCTCACGGAATTGCGGGTCGAGTACGGTCGTGCCGATGTTCCTTTCGGCGTCAACGTCTCGCCGACGGATGTTCGTGATCTGGACGGATATCGCGAACTCGAGACTCTCGGAGTCACGGAAATCAGAGTTTTGCCCTGGTATCGCTACGGAGTTGACGCCGGTGATCGTCAGGGGCGACTCGACTCCGTTCGGCGGTTTGCCGAGGAGGTCATCGCTCAGTACTGATCGATCAGCGTCTGCATCGCCCGGCCGTAGAGTTTTGCCAACTCGTCGCGATCTGCGGACTGGGGGATACTCTCGTCGCTGAGGACGCTCAACAGCCCGGACACCTGGGCGGAGACCAGGAGTGCGCGGGTGTACGCGTCTTCGCCGTCTAGACGAGCGGCGAGATTGGTGGCGAATACTCCGGTCATGTCTCTGAGTCGCTCCCGGATGCGTGGACTGTCCGACGCTCGCATGAGCGCTGTGTACACCGACAGCATCCGGGCGTCGGCCTTGCCCAGGACGAAGGCGGCGATTCGCTCACCGAGGGTGTCGAGTGGGCCGTCGAACTGGCCTTCGAAGTAGTCCGCAACCGGCGTGGTTTCCAGGAACAGTGCTTCTTTGGACCCGAAATGCCGGATGACCAGGGCCGGATCGATTCCGGCAACTTTGGCGATGGCGCGAACTGACGTGCCGCCGAACCCGTGCTCGCCGAACAGTTGGAACGCCGCCGCGCGAATCGCCTCGGATGTCGAGGGTTGCTCCTGCTCTGGCGTGTGCCTCGTGGGTGTCACGACATCGACCTCCGTGCTCGCTCGCCGACCGCGTTGTCAACGGCGTTGACTATAACGTGTCAACGGTGTTGACTGTTGAGTCTGTCAACGGTGTTGACAGCTAGATGCGGTTAGTGAAGAGAGCGTGGAATATGACAGATACCGACGTCCGAGTACCCAGCGAAGAAGTTGTCGATCCGCCGACCAATTGGAAGATGGTGGGCAGTGGACTCGCATTTCCGTTGTTCTTCGTCATCATGTTCTGCCTGTGCTACGTCAGCGCCTTCCATGCGCCGACGCCGAATCAGGCACCGATCGTGGTGGTCGGGTCGCCGTCCGTCACGGCCCCGCTGATCGACGGAATCCAGGCTTCGACGGGTGACAAGTTCGACATCGTTGCCACAGCCAACGCCGCCGACGCACTCTCTCGGATCGACAACCGCGATGCGATCGGCGCCATCGAGATCGGTGACACCGTGACCGCACATATCGCCACCGGCGCGGGCGCCTCGACGGTTTCCGTGGTGAGCAGCTTGGCGCATTCGGTTGCGGAGCAGACGGGGCAGCAGGTCACGGTGATCGACTCGGCGCCTGTCACGGCGCGCGACTCCTCGACTGTCGGACTCTTCTACTTCCTGATCGTCTGCACCCTCGGTGGCTACCTGACCATCACGGTGCTCAGTCAGGTTGCGCCGAGAATGCGGTTGCGCGAGCAGTATTCGATCCTGGCCGGTGCGGCGATACTCACCCCGCTCATAGCCTTCGGCATCACCAGCATCTTCATGCACGCCTTCGGGGCGTCGTTCGGCCAGATCCTGCAACTGCTGGGAATCTCGATGGTTTACACGTTCACCGTCGGTGCGGTGAGCATTCTGCTCAATCGACTGCTCGGCCAAGCCGCGATCTTCGCGGTGCTGACGGTGCTCGTTTTCATCAACTTCCCGAGTTCGGGTGGTGCCATTCCGGTGTCGTTCCTGCCGGGATTCTGGCAGCACATCCATTCGTTCTGGCTCGGATCGGCAGCCATGGAGCCCATCCGCTCCGTCATCTACTTCAGTGGCAACGGCGCCGGACCGCACCTGCTCGTTCTGGGGATCTGGCTGGTCGCGGCACTCGGCCTGACCGGACTGCTCGCCTCTCGCCAGTCGAAAAAGGCAGCAGCGCACTGAGTGTGGTGGGGCCGGCGATTGCCGACCCCACCCGAACCCTTTACTTCAGCCGTACCGCGTCGGTGCCCGGTCCGTCGAGCATCGCGGACCCCAGCAGGATGTCCGGAATGCCGAACCCGTCGATCAGTGTCTCGACGTGGGGGCGCAGGGTGCGGCAACGCTCGTTGATTCCGCGCGTCACGGCCTTCGAACGCTCCACCGACAGATGCCGGTGCTCCATGAACCAGGCCTTGTCCTCTTCGATCACGGACAGTGCGTAGAGATCGCACACCTCGCCGAAGAGTTCCTTTGCGGTCTCGTCCTCACACGAGTCGATGCCGGCGACGAATGCTTCCAGGATGACGCGCTCGATGTGCGCCTGAGCGGCTTTGAGTACGTGGTCCTGCACGAAGTTGAACGCGTCGAACGGGTTCTCCTCGCGCTTCTGTGCTGCCTGCAATCGCCTTGCCGCAGTGGCGAGTAGGTACTCTTCGCGGTCTTCGAACATCTTCATCTGGGTGCCGCGATTGAAGAGGCTGCCGTCCTCTTCGTTGTCCTGGCGAGTGTCGACGATCGTCTGCAGGATCTGCTGCGCTGCCGTGCGTTTCTTGACCACGTCGGAGACCGTCGTAGCGGCGAAGCGCATCCAGTCGACAGGGCTCATGCCGCGGACTTCGTCGGCGTAGGAGGTGAGGAGTTCTTTTGCGACCAACTGCGTCAGAACGTGGTTGTCACCCTCGAACGTGGTGAAGACGTCGGTGTCCGCCTTGAGTGCGGTGAGGCGGTTCTCGGCGAGATAGCCTGCGCCGCCGCAGGCTTCGCGTGCCTCCTGGATGGCCCGAGTGGCATGCCAGGTGTTGGCGGCCTTGAGTCCGGCGGCGCGACCTTCGAGTTCGCGCTGCTCCTGCGGATCCGGGTCGTCGCTGCTCTGGATGTCGTGCATCGCGGCTACGAGTTCGTTCTGTGCGAACTGCAGAGCGTACGAGCGGGCGATCAACGGTAGCAGGCGCTTCTGGTGGACGAGGTAGTCCATGATCAGGACTTCGTCGTCACTCTTCGGAGCACTGAACTGCCTGCGCTGCAGGGCATATCGACCGGCGATGGCCAATCCGACGCGGGCGGCCGCTGCCGCGGAACCACCGACGGTGACACGTCCACGAACCAGTGTGCCGACCATCGTGAAGAAACGACGGTTCGGGTTCTCGATCGCCGAACTGTACGTGCCGTCCTCGGCGACGTCGGCGTAACGGTTGAGTAGATTCTCACGCGGGATGCGGACCTGGTCGAAGACGATGCGGCCGTTGTCGACTCCGGGCAGTCCACCCTTGAGCCCGCAGTCGGACGTCGTGACGCCGGGGAGGTCGTTGCCGGCGTCGTCACGAATCGGCACGACAAAGCAGTGGACGCCCTGACTTTCGCCTCCGGTGATCAGCTGTGCGAACACCGCTGCGACGGTGGCGTGCTGGGCAGCGCCGCCGATGTAGTCCTTGCGAGAGGACGGAGTGGGGGAGTTGACGACGAACTCGCCCGTCTCGACGTCGTAGGTCGCCGTGGTTTCGAGTTCCTGGACGTCGCTGCCGTGACCGGTCTCGGTCATCGCAAAGCAACCGAGCAGGTCCAGATCGATCAGCGGCTTGACGTACGCCTGGTGGTGACGCTCGGTGCCGAGGTTTTCGATGGCGCCGCCGAACAGACCCCACTGGACGCCGGCCTTGACCATCAGTGAGAGGTCGGACATCGCGAGCATCTCGATGCTGGTGACGGCGCCACCCGCGTCGCCCGTTCCGCCGTGAGAGACGGCGAAACCGTTTGCGGCGTACCCGAGATCGGCGAGGACCCGCATCTGTTCGAGAGCCTTGGAGCGCGCAATGGCGGTGTTGGGTGTGTAGTGCGGAGCAAAACGTTCGTCGTTCAATTCGCCGCGAACGCGCTCACGCACCTCCCGCCAGCGTCCGTCGAGTGTTGTCCTGAGGTGGTCCGCTGTGGTGGCCATGGAACCGACGATAGCGCGTAGCGCACCGCGGGCAACCCGGTTCGATCCCAACCTCACATTCAGCAGGAGCCCGCGGCACCCGCTTCGATTCCTTGGCGGAAGAGTTCCTTCTCGCTCTCGGACATAGCCTGGTACGAAGGGTCGTTCTCGACGATCTTCAGGAAGTCGGCGCCCGCCGTCTGGGTCGACGTGTCGCCGCTCTGAACACGCTGCTGAACGTAGACGGACACCGCCGAACACCCGCCGAGAAACGCGGGGTCGGTGCTCGTCGCCGCGGTGGTTCGAGCCGAGTCGGTGGCGCTCGGCGGCGACGAAACTGTCGCCTTGTCGTCGTTCGAAGCGTCCGAACCACACGATGTGAGAAGAATCGCAGCCGAGACCATCAGCGTCGTCAACAGTCGCTTCATGCCCGGAATCGTCTCACGCGGGGCCCGGTTCGACCGGAAAACTCGCCTCGAGCACCGAAGTCCTACACCCTGTCGTTGTCAGATTCGACAGAACTGGGACACTGGAAGCCGTGACTGTGTCTTCCGGTGATCCCGACGTGCATGCAACGAACTCCGCTCGGCTCTTCGAACGTGCCGGCAACGTGATTCCGGGTGGCGTCAACTCGCCCGTCCGCGCGTTCGGTTCGGTCGGCGGAACACCGCGATTCATTCGCGAAGCATCCGGCTACACCCTCACCGACGTCGACGGAAACAACTACGTCGACCTGGTGTCGTCCTGGGGTCCGATGATTCTCGGGCACGCTCACCCGGCAGTCGTCGAAGCCGTTCGCGAAGCCGCGCTCGGAGGTCTCTCCTTCGGTGCGCCGACCGAAGGCGAAGTCGCTCTCGCCGAGGAAATCGTCGCCCGCGTCGCGCCCGTGGAAAAGGTTCGCCTGGTCAACTCCGGAACCGAAGCCACGATGAGCGCAGTCCGCCTCGCCCGCGGATTCACCGGGCGGACCAAGATCGTCAAGTTCTCCGGTTGCTACCACGGCCACGTCGACGCCCTTCTCGCCGACGCCGGATCCGGCCTCGCGACGTTCGGGCTGCCGACCTCTCCCGGCGTGACCGGCGCTCAAGCAGAAGACACCATCGTCGTGCGCTACAACGATCTCGACGCGGTGGCCGCGGCCTTCGCGGCCAATCCCGGCGCCATCGCGTGCGTCATCACCGAAGCTGCCGCCGGAAACATGGGCGCCGTCGCACCGCTTCCCGGTTTCAACGAGGGTCTGCGTCGTCTCACCCGTGAGCACGGCGCACTCCTGATCATGGACGAGGTGATGACCGGATTCCGCGTCAGTGCCTCGGGTTGGTACGGCATCGACAACGTCGCAGGCGACCTCTACACCTTCGGCAAGGTCATGAGCGGCGGCCTGCCTGCCGCAGCATTCGGCGGCCGCGCCGACATCATGGGCCACCTCGCACCGGACGGTCCCGTCTACCAGGCAGGCACCCTCTCGGGTAACCCCGTAGCCGTCGCCGCCGGACTCGCGAGCCTGCGCGCCGCCGACGCCGAGGTGTACGCCAAGCTCGGCCGGAACGCGACCGCCCTCGGCGACCTCATGACCCAAGCACTCACCGCCGAAGGCGTCGAACACCGAGTGCAGTACGCAGGCACCTTGGTGAGCGTGTTCTTCACCGAGAACACGGTGACCAACTACGACGAAGCCAAAGCCGCGCAGACCTGGCGATTCCCCGCCTTCTTCCACGCACTGCTCTCCCGCGGCGTGTACCCGCCGCCGAGCGCGTTCGAAGCGTGGTTCGTCTCCGCAGCCCTCGACGATCGAGCCTTCTCGATCATCGCCGACGCCATGCCTCACGCAGCCAAGGCCGCAGCTGCTGCCGTCAAGCCCTGACCAGTTCCCATTCCAGAACACCCGCACGCTTCCGACATCCATCATCTTCAGCGAGGACCCTCGACTGTGACCGACGCCGATCACCCCGACCACACGTCCACCCGCACCATCGTCCACGTCCTGCGCCACGGCGAAGTACACAACCCGCGCGGGATCCTCTACGGACGGCTCCCGGGCTTCCGGTTGTCGGTGGCGGGCGAAGCTCAGGCTCGTGCGGTCGCGTCGGTGCTCGCCGATCACGACATCACCCACGTGGTCGCGTCGCCGCTGCAGCGGGCGCAAGAGACCGCGACTCCGATCGCCGAGGCACACAAGCTCGACATCGTCACGGACGAAAACCTGATCGAGGCAGGCAACGAGTTCGAGGGTCTCAAGGTTGCCGTCGGGGACGGTGCGCTCTCGCGTCCGCGTCACTGGTGGAAACTGCGTGACCCGTTCACCCCGTCCTGGGGCGAGCCCTACCTGCAGATCGCGCATCGCATGCTCGCAGCCGTCAATGCCGCACGCGTCGCGGCAGTCGGACACGAAGCCGTCGTCGTCAGCCATCAGCTTCCGGTCTGGACTCTGCGTCGATTCCTGCAGGGTGAGCGTCTGTGGCACGATCCCCGTCACCGTCAGTGTGGACTGGCGTCGTTGACGTCACTGGTCTACGAAGGCGACACCCTGGTCGACATCGTCTACTCCGAACCTGCCGGCGCCTCCGACCCGAGAGTGACAGGAGCATGATTTCGCGCCGCATCGCCGCAGCATTCGCAGCCGCTGCGTCGGCGATGCTTCTTCTCTCGTCCTGCGCGACCGGCGACGACGCCGTCGCACAGGGCGGAACTTTCGACTTCGTCTCACCGGGCGGACAAACCAAGATCTTCTACGATCCGCCGTCCGACCGAGGCACCATCGGCAAGCTCTCCGGGCCCGATCTGATGAACGAAGGTCAGAAGGTCGGTGTCGAGGACTTCGAGGGCAAGGTCGTCGTCCTCAACGTCTGGGGTCAGTGGTGCGGACCGTGCCGCGCCGAAGCCGACGACCTGGAACAGGTCTACGAGCAGACCAAGGATTCGGGCGTGCAGTTCCTCGGCATCAACGTCCGCGACGACACCAAGAACAAAGCGCAGGACTTCGTGGTCGACAACAAGGTCTCGTACCCGTCGATCTACGACCCGTCGATGCGTTCGCTGATCGCCCTCGGTGACGGCTACCCCACGTCGGTCATTCCGACGACGATCGTCCTGGACCGCCAGCATCGCGTCGCCGCGGTGTTCCTCCAAGAACTTCTCGCCGAGGATTTGCTGCCCGTCGTCCAGCGAGTAGCTCAGGAAGACGCGCAGTAAAGATGACAACCACGACCACTACGCTGCTGGCCGGCAGCGACACATTGAGTGCCGGTGTGGGCGAAGCGTTTCAGAACGCGGCGTCGTCCGGTCCGCTTCTGCTCGCCCTCGGCGCCTGTGTGCTCGCCGGTCTGGTGTCGTTCGCTTCACCGTGCGTCGTGCCGCTCGTTCCCGGCTACCTGTCCTACCTGGCCGGCGTCGTCGGTGCCGACGCTCCCGCGATCACCGCCGAAGAAGCGAAGACGCGGACGATCACCCGGAGCAGTCGACTGAGGGTGGCCGGTGCGGCCGGACTGTTCGTCGCGGGCTTCACCGTTGTGTTCGTCCTCGCGACCGCGTCGGTATTCGGCGTAATCTCCACGCTGCTCGTCAACCGCGAGGTCCTGATGCGAGTGGGCGGTGTCGTCACCATCGCAATGGGTCTCGTCTTCATCGGGCTGATTCCGGCGCTGCAGAAGGACGTTCGTTTCGAACCGCGTCGCGTGTCGTCACTGGTGGGTGCGCCGCTGCTCGGGGGAGTGTTCGCTCTGGGCTGGACGCCGTGCCTCGGTCCGACATTGGCAGGCGTGATGTCCGTAGCGGCGGGAACCGACGGGATGACGGCCGCGCGTGGTGTCACGTTGATCGTCGCATACTGCATCGGACTCGGCCTGCCGTTCATCATCTTGGCGCTGGGATCCGCGCGCGCGCTGACCGGCGTCGGCTGGTTGCGTCGTAATGCACGCACCATTCAAATTTTCGGCGGAATCATGTTGGTGGCAGTGGGAATCGCCCTCGTCACCGGCGCGTGGGACCAGTTCGTCGGCTGGGTTCGCGACGCATTTATCTCGGAGGTGACGCTGCCGATATGACAGCTGACGACAATAACGACCACCCGAAACCCGTGCTGCCGAAGCAGTCGGTGATCGGTCGAGTCGTTGCACTCGGGCGCAACACCTGGCGCGGGCTCACCTCGATGCGGACCGCGCTGGTACTGCTGTTCCTCCTCGCGCTCGCTGCGATCCCCGGCGCCCTGCTGCCACAGCGAACCCTCAACGAGGGCAAGGTCACCGACTACATCGCCGCGCGTCCGACGCTCGGTCCGTGGATGGACCGCCTCGAATTGTTCGACGTGTTCAGCAGTTTCTGGTTCACCGCGATCTACGCATTGCTCTTCATCTCGCTGGTCGGCTGCATCCTGCCGCGTTGCGTGGAGCACGCGAAGGCGCTGCGCACCCGTCCGGTGAATGCGCCGCGCAATCTTGCTCGCCTGCCGCACCACACCACGAGCGTCGTGGACGGCGAGACTCCTGACGAACTTGCTGCCCGGGTGTCGAAAGAACTGCGCGGGTGGCGCGTCGAAACGCGTCGCGGCGATTCGAAATCACGACGCGAAGGCGAGATCACCATCTCGGCGGAGAAGGGATACCTCCGCGAGTTCGGCAACCTCGTGTTCCACCTCTCGCTGGTCGGATTGTTGATCGCGATCGCCGCGGGCAAGTTGTTCGGCTACGAGGGCAATCGCATCGTCATCGCCAACGACGGCCCCGGGTTCTGCACGACCTCGCCGGCAGTGTTCGACTCCTTCGTCGCCGGTCTGAGCCTCGACGGCACCGGCATGACCCCGCTGTGTGTACGTGTGAAGAATTTCCAGGCCGACTACCTCGAGACCGGTCAGGCCGAGATGTTCACCTCGGACATCTCGTACCAGGCAGGCGACGACCTCGAGTCCGATACCTGGCGGGACACGACCATCCAGGTGAACCACCCACTGCGGATCGCCGGCGATCGTGTGTACCTGCAGGGACACGGATACGCGCCGACATTCACCGTCACGTTCCCGAACGGTGAGACCCGCACCGAGACGCTCCAGTGGCGTCCGGACGACGCCACGACGTTCCTCAGCAGTGGCGCGATGCGCTTCGACCCGCCGGGCGGCATGTATCCCGATGCGGACGAGCGTCGGAAGAATCAGATTGCCATCGAAGGATTGTTCGCGCCCACCGCGCTGTTCCACGGCAACCTGCTGTCGTCGAGCTACCCGGCGATGAACGATCCGGCAGTCGCCATCGACATCTACAAGGGCGACACCGGACTCGATACCGGTAACCCGCAATCGCTGTTCGAACTCAACACCGAACTGATCAATCAGGGCCGACTGGTCAAGCAGGATCGAGTCAATCTGTTTCCGGGGGAGAGCGCGACGCTTGCCGACGGAACCCAGGTGCGATTCGATGGTGCCGTCGACTTCGTGAACCTGCAGGTCTCCCACGATCCCGCTCAGGTGTGGGTGTTGGTTTCGGCGTTGACCATGATGGCGGGCCTACTCGTCTCGCTCGTGATCAAGCGTCGCCGCGTCTGGGCACGTATCTATCCAGATGACGAACGACGTACTGTAGTAGAACTTGGTGGGCTTGCCCGCACCGACCACGCAGGCTGGGGCGACGAGTTCGACCGCCTCGCCGACCGCTTGCTGAAAAGCAATCCGACCACCGCGGTGAACCAACCGCACGCGCAGGAGAACGCCCGATGACAACGAACGAGACACTCGCGCAGTACAGCGACTGGGCCTTCAAGTCCGCCTTCACCGTGCTCGTGCTGGCGTTTGTGCTGCTCATCGTGCAGTACGCGTCGGCCAGAGCAAAGGCGGTTCAGGACAAGGAACTGGTCTCCGCCGGCGGTGTCGACGCATCCGTGCCTGGCAGGGTCGCGGAGACTCCGAGCAAGTCGCTCTCGGAACGATTCGGCGGAATGGGCCGAGCTGTCCTGGTCGTCGGAACGGTGCTGATCATCGCGTCGATCGTGCTCCGCGGATTTGCGACGGAACGATTCCCGCTCGGCAACATGTACGAATTCGTGGCGATGGCGTGTGCGGCGTCGTTGCTGGTCGGGCACGTCCTGTTGATCAAGCCGGCGTACCGTCCGATGTGGGTCTTCTTGCTGGTGCCGGTTCTGATCTTGATGTTCCTCGCCGGCACGGTCCTCTACGCCGACGCGGCTCCCGTGGTGCCGGCGCTACGCTCGTACTGGCTTCCGATTCACGTGACGATCGTCAGCGTCGGCTCCGGAATCTTCATGATCGGCGGTATCGCGAGCCTTCTGTTCCTGCTGCGACTGAAGTTCCCGCCCGGTGAGGAAGGCACGAGCATCGGTGGCCGGATCGCAGAGCGACTGCCGGATGCCCAGACTCTCGACCGCTTGGCGTACAAGAGCACGATCATCGCGTTTCCGCTGTTCGGCGCCGGCGTCATCCTCGGTGCCATCTGGGCGGAAGCTGCGTGGGGACGCTTCTGGGGTTGGGATCCGAAGGAGACGATGTCCTTCATCGCCTGGGTGATCTACGCGGCCTACCTGCATGCGAGGGCAACGTCCGGGTGGCGGGAGACGAAGGCCGCCTGGATCAACATCGCCGGTTTTGTTGCGATGCTGTTCAATCTCTTCATCATCAACATGGTCGTCTCCGGCTTGCACTCCTACGCGGGACTCACCTGATCCTCTCGAGGTACCGTGGGTGGCTGCCGACCGGTCTGTAGGTATTACCGGTCGGTACGTCAGGGGCGGGCAACAGTTACGATGCAGCTTGGCGAATTACTAGCTGTCTGGTAGCTGTGGGATCGACGAGGGGGAGCGGCGAGATGGTCGACAAGATTGAAGACGCCGGAGCAGGATTGTGGGAGCCGGTGCGCCCTGCCGAGCCGACGCGGCGCGAGCCGCGCGCATCCGCGCCCGAGCCGTCATCGGACTCGGTTCCCAGCGACGTTCGTAGTCTCTTCGTGGCCCCGGTCGACTCCGGGCCGCTCCAGCAAGTCGCCGGCCAGGCGCCCAGTGCACCCGCCGCTCCGCCGCCGACGACGACCCCAGCGGCTCCGGTACCAGGTCCCAAGACTCCGGTCATCCAGTATCCGGCAGCGCAGCCAGGCCCGATCAACGGCCAGTTCTCGACCTCGCCTGCGATGCCGATGCAGACCTACGAACCTACGAATCGTGGAGGGTCGCTTCCGGATTCACGAACTGGCGTTCCGCAGCCTGTTCAGAATTCGCAGCCTGTTCGGAACTCGCAGCCTGTTCAGAACCTGCATCCTGTTCAGAATTCGCAGCCCGGCCCGACGGCGCATTCATCCCCGAGACCGCTCCAGCAACCGCAGGCACCTTTTTCGCCCGGCGTCCATCCGCCCAATCCCGCGATTCGGCAGTTCGGTCATCCCGGCGCTGCGCCGGTGCAGAACGGCCACACCCTCCAGAATGGTCAGGCCGTGCCGATGGCCCCGCCGACGGCGCCACCTACTCGCGCTCCGATGCCGCAGACCGGACTCACCTCGGCTCCGGACAGTCGCTTCGAGTCCGCTCTCCCGATGACTGCGCAAGATCTCTCGGCTGCGCTCCTCGTCAAGCGGCCTGTCCGGCCTGCCCCGGTGGGTGGCTGGCGCAAGGCGCTGTACACGTTGTCCGGCCGATCGGTGAACCTCGGAAACGGTGCAAAAGAGCAGCACCTCGTCGAGTTGACGCGCCAGATCAACCAGCCGCTGCAGGGCTGCTACAAGGTTGCGGTGCTCAGTCTCAAAGGCGGCGTCGGAAAGACCACGACCACAGCGACACTGGGGTCGATGTTCGGCTCGATCCGCGGCGATCGCGTCGTCGCTGTCGATGCAAACCCCGACCGGGGAACGCTGAGCCAGAAGATCCCGCTCGAAACTCCGGCAACAGTGCGAAACCTGCTGCGCGACGAGAACAGCATCGAGAAGTACAGCGACGTCCGTGGCTACACATCGCAAAATCGACACCGGCTCGAAGTGCTTGCCTCCGACAGCGATCCAGCAGTTTCAGAGGCCTTCAGCGGTGGGGACTACACGCGCACGGTCGACATGCTCGAGAAGTTCTACAGCATAGTTCTGACCGATTGCGGCACCGGATTGATGCACTCGGCGATGCAGGCCATTCTCGAAGGTGCAGATTCGTTGATCGTCGTCAGTTCCGGTTCCGTCGAGGGTGCACGTAGCGCCTCCGCAACACTTGACTGGCTCGACGCTCACGGTTACAGCAGGCTGGTCGCCACGTCCGTAGCTGTCATCAACGCGGTACGGTCTCGGTCGGGCAAGGTTGATCTGCCGCGGGTCGTCGAGCACTTCGAGCAGCGCTGTCGAGCGGTGAAACTGATTCCGTTCGATCCGCATTTGGAAGAGGGCGCCGAAATCGATCTGGACCGGCTGCGTCCAGGTACTCGGGAAGCGGTGCTGGAGTTGGCTGCGGTGGTTGCCCAGGACTTTCCGGCCTCCCCGTTCGCGTTGACGGGGAGGTAATCGGATAGCCGGGTGAGCCCGGACGCTACGTCGACGCGTCAGTCGGCGGTACGTCCGGACCTTCCGTGCGCTTGCGTCGTGTTTGCTGGTTCACATTCCACAGGAATTCGGGATCGTCATCCGGCCCGCGTACACCGCTCACCGGGGTGCGCGTCGACGGATCGGGCCCAAATGCCTTCCACATCAGAACGATCAATGTCACCAAACCCACCAACGCCAACAGATACAACACGGCGCACCTCCTCAGGGAACTGAAGTCGAGCCTACTCAGTCTCCGCCCCGCTTCACCAGAAGTGGTGCGGACAAGCGTTTCGGCTCAGTGCGCTAGTGCTGTATCTGTCGGGTACTGCAAGATCTCTCGGGTACCGCAAAGTGCTTCGAAGTGAGCTGAAGTTGCTCAGTTGTTGTCTGCTTCGGTGGTCAGCGAGCGCAGAAGCTGCATGACCTCGGTCTCACGGAATCGACGATGTCCTCCTGGCGTGCGAAGCGAGCCCAGTCGTCCTGCGTGTGCCCAGCGGGTCACGGTCTTGGGATCGACATGAAACAATGCCGCTACCTGTCCGGGCGTCATGAGTGCGTCTGCGGCGGTATTGAAGGTTGGTGCGCTCATTGTGAGGTCCTCCATCTTGATGTCGAACGTTTGACGAACAGTGATTCCGAACCGAGCAGTGATTCCGAACTTTGGTTCCGAACCGGTGTGTCGACCAGTTGCCAAAAACCTGCGTCGAGTTTGTTTCGAAGTCCTTCGCTCACATTCGACCGTTTTCTGAGTGGTAGCGCAATGTTTGCACAGATATAGCCGGGTAGTCGATCTTTCAAGAAAAAGTAATGTTTAAGTAAAGGACAAAATGGATATAGCGGGCTCGGTCCCACCCGTATTCGGAATGGGTAACCTGAGAGGGTGAGTCAGTTGTCTGAAAACCCCGAAAATGTTCCTTCTGAGCCGGTCAAGGCCAGTAAACCTTCCGCAAACTCTGGGCAAGCAAAGTCGGCTTCCGGGCCGGTGACCAAGGGTCAACTAGCCCGCGACGTGGTGCTGTACTCGGTCGCTCGGCTGCTGCTTGTCGTCGTGATCGGTGCCGTCATCATCGGTGGCGGAAAGCTCGCCGGCACGGACGTTCCCTTGATCGTCGCGGCGCTGTTCGCAGTTCTGATCGCGCTGCCGCTGTCGTTGCTGCTCTTCGCGAAACTGCGCAAGCGTGTTAATGCGGGCATTGCGGCGGTCGACGCCCAGCGTCGGTCCGATCGTGACGATCTTCGCTCCAAGCTGCGCGGAGACGGGCGGTGACCACGGGGTCGCTCGACGTCGACCGTCGGACCTCACGCCAGTGGGTCGACAACGCGGTGCGGTTGATCGAAGCCGACGCGCAACGCAGCGCGGACACTCACCTGCTGCGCTATCCGCTGCCGAGTAACTGGACCGTCCAGCTTTATCTGAAGGACGAGTCGACCCACATCACGGGGAGTCTCAAGCATCGACTCGCACGGTCGCTTTTCCTCTACGCGATCTGCAACGGCTGGGTTACCGAAGAGACCACTGTCATCGAAGCGTCGTCCGGATCGACGGCTGTCAGCGAGGCGTATTTCGCGAAGTTGCTGGGCCTGGATTTTGTCGCGGTGATGCCCGCGAGCACGAGTCCCGCCAAGATCGCGTTGATCGAGGCGCAGGGGGGACGTTGTCATTTCGTGAGCGATCCGTCGTCGATCTACTCGGAATCGCATCGGCTCGCGAGTGAGTTGAACGGTCACTACATGGACCAGTTCACCCACGCCGAGCGCGCGACGGATTGGCGCGGAAACAACAACATCGCCGAATCGATCTTCACTCAGCTCGAACACGAGGAACATCCGATTCCCGACTGGGTGGTCGTCGGAGCCGGGACGGGCGGAACCGGTGCCACGATCGGCCGCTTTCTTCGTTACCGGAAATTCGACACGGGGCTGTGCGTGGTGGACCCGGAGCACTCCGTGTTTTTCGACGCGTGGCGAGCGAGCGATCCGTCGATCGTCGGTACTCGAGGTTCCCGGATCGAGGGCATCGGCCGTCCGCGCGTCGAACCGTCGTTTGTCGGTCAGGTGGTCGACCGAATGATCAAGGTGCCGGACGCAGGCTCGATCGCGGCCGCCCGGCACGCCAGCGCAGCCCTGGGGCGCAAAGTGGGCGGCTCGACGGGGACGAACCTGTGGGGAGCTTTTGCGTTGATTGCCGAAATGATGGCGGCCGGGCGCAGCGGCAGCGTCGTCACCCTCCTGTGCGACGGCGGAGAGCGTTACTCAGGCACGTATTACAACGACGAATGGGTGGCTTCGGAAGGGATCGACCTGCTCGGCCCGACGACAGTGCTGGACGAGTTCGTCCGTTCGGGTGCGTGGACGGCCAGTTCCTGAATCGCCGGCGCCGGACCGTGTGACGGGCGGCTCATCGTCACGCGCGGCCAGGCGTCCAACCCGGACGACTGCTCGTCCGTTCTGATGCGTATCAGGCCGGGGGAGAGCGTGTTCTCGGCCAGACGCACGAACCCGAGTCGCTCGTAGTACGGCGCGTTCCACGGAACGTCGACGAACGTCGTCAGAGTCACGAGATCGTGGTGATGGTCCGCCGCCCATTCGGTGACGGCGTCGATCAGCTGTGCTCCGAGGCCTTTCCGGGCATGATCGGGGTGAACGGAGACCTGTTCGATATGCGCGCCGCCGTCCACGATCTCGACGAGTGCGTACGCAACGGGTACGTCGTTCGCGTCGGTCTGAACCCAGATGTGCTCGGCTGCGAGAAAATCGTTCAACTCGTCGAGCGTCGGCGGTGGATCGTCTGCGATGGCGTCCATCCCGATGTCTCGGAACGGTTCGCCCGCGGCGATCTCGATCTGTTGCAGTGCGGGTAGGTCGGTGGATATGGCCGAGCGGATCACAGAAACCGTTTTACCTCGAGAAGTGCGTTTCTCCCAGCGCTACGCCTTCTGTAACGCAAACCTACGCAACCGTAGGTTGTGTATCGTTTGGTCAAGGGGCACTTCTCCAGCGAGGGCGGATCATGGGCAATCCTGAAGTTTCACTCGACAATTACGAGGCTGTGTACGAGTACTACCGCAGTCATCAGCAGAACCGATTCGTGGCGAAGCTCGCTTATGCCGCATTGGCGCTGAAGTACCGCCCGCGAGTGAGGTACGCGCCGGGTGCGGAAGGTGCGCTGAAGACTCTGCTGGAACGTAAGACGCAGTTGGTCGTGGCAGTCAATCATCTGACCGAGAGCGACCAGTTCACGCTCGCCGCGACCGCGTGGCGTACTCCGTTGCGTCGAGTGATCGGACGGACCCGGGTCCTCGCCAAAGACGAACTCTTCGTTGATCCTTCACAGCGCAAGAAGGTCGACATGATGGGCAGCATCCCGGTTTTTCGCAGCAAGAACTACGGCCTCCGTGCAGTTTCGGATGCCGGCCGAGTGATGATGGACGTCGCGGCCGAGCGGCTGGGCAACGGGGACTGTCTGGCGATTTTCCCGGAAGGGACGTGCAACACCGAAGATCCGACGCGGCTGCAGCACGTCAACAGCGGAATCGGCCACATCGTCGCGCGCGCCGAGAAGTTGGGATGCTCACCGGCACTGGTGTCGATCGGCATCAATTACGGTCCAGTGGCCGGCGACGTCAAGGCTGCGAGTGTCTTTGTCGGAATGCCGGTGACCGAACTTCCGGACAAGCCGATGGATATCGCCCGAACTGTGCAGGCCGACTTGCAGGTGGCAGTGGACGGGGCCGTCGCCGGGTACTAGGCGCGCCTGTCAATTTTGGTTGACAAATTCCGGTTGTCAACCTAAATTGACAACATGACCGAAGCAACCTCTCTCGCTGCTGCCGCCGGTAGCCCGGATCCCACCGAGGGATTGCGTGCTGTTCGAGCGCTGCGTCGTCTTCTCGAAAAACTCGAGGCCATTCAGGTCGCCAATGCGCGCCGTCACGGATGGTCCTGGCAGGCGATCGCGGAAGCTCTCGAGGTCAGCCGTCAAGCCGTCCACAAGAAATACGCGTCCGCGCAGTCGGAATCGATGCTGCGTTCACTGCGCGAGAAGGGCAGGTAATTGCCATGTTCGAAAGGTTCTCCGCACAGGCTCGAGGCGTCGTTGTCGATGCTGTCGCCGGCTCCGGTCCTGTCACGCCGATGGAACTTCTGACCGCGCTGATCACCTCTGATCGGGGCATCGCCACCGAGGTGCTCACCGAGTCTGGTGTCACGCTCGACGTGATCCGCCACGCCGGCGCCGGATCGAACGAAGGTAGCTCCAACAATTTCGACGACGACGCCGAGATACTCAAGTCGATCGGCATCGATCTCGATGCGGTTCGGGAGAGTCTCGAGCAGTCCTTCGGCGAAGGTGTGCTGGACGAGACTCCTGTGCCGGACGGCGTCGACACTTCTCGCAAGAGCCGATTCGGGTTCCCTCGTTCACGATTCGAGAAGGACTCCAAGAAGGTGTTGGAACTCTCGCTCCGTGAAGCGCTCGCGCACAAGGACAATCGCATCGGCGCCGAACACATCCTGCTCGGCATCCTGCGTGTCGCCGACGGGCCTAGCCGTCAGGCCCTCGAAACGCAGGTCACGATGTCGGTGATCCGTGAGCGCTTGGAAGCGAAGATGAATCGCGCCGCCTAGATTCGGCACGGCTCCGCATGCACGGGGCGGGATGTGCCAGCATTCAGACATGACATTTCTGGCACGTCTCATCATCAACGGCATAGCCATCTGGCTGGCGTCGGCGTGGGTCACCGGCATCACGATCGCCAACCACGACAACGGCACCTGGGGCACGGTTCTCGTGATCGCGGTGATCGCTTTGATCTTCACGGTGGTCAACGCGTTCATCAAGCCGGTAGTGCAGCTTCTCTCGCTACCGCTGCTCATCCTGACTCTCGGATTGTTCACGCTCGTGATCAACGCCCTCATGCTGATGCTGACGGCGTGGATCTCGTCCGGAACGTCCTACGGCTTGACGGTCGACGGCTTCTGGACGGCAGTCTGGGGCGCGCTGATCATCTCGATCGTGAACTTCCTGCTCAGCGCGTTCGTCCCGGACAACCGTTGAGTCCGTCGACTTTCAGGCGAGACTGAGCGCAACTGCGGTCGCGGCACCCCAGACGAGCATGGCGAGTCCGGTGTCGCGCAACGCGGGGATCAGGGCCATACCCTGCCCGCCCGAACGCAGTGGGGCGTTGGCTCGGATTGCCAGTGGCAACGCCAGCAATCCGAGCAATGCCCACGGAGTGCGCAGGATCAGCAGCAGGGTCGCGACGAACGGGACGGCCAGCAGGATCACGTGCAGTGTGCGGGTCTTGGCGTCGCCGAGCCGGACTGCGAGAGTGATCTTTCCGGACTCGGTGTCGGTCGGGATGTCTCGAAGATTGTTGGCAACGAGCACCGCGCTCGAGAACGAGCCGATGGCGATCGCGCCGGCCAGCCCGGCCAGATCCACCCGTTCGGCCTGTACGAACTGAGTTCCCAGCACTGCAATCAGTCCGAAGAAGATGAACACGGCGATCTCGCCGAACCCGCTGTATCCGTAAGGCTTCTTGCCGCCGGTGTAGAACCAGGCACCGATGATGCAGAACACGCCGACCGCAACCAGCCACCAGGCTGTGGTCGCCGCCAGAACGAACCCGGCTACCGCGGCAACGGTGAAGCAGCTGATCGCCGCGGCCTTCACGGCTCCGGGACTGACCAACTTCGATCCGACCAAGCGCAGTGGCCCGACGCGGTCGTCGTCCGTTCCGCGGATTCCGTCGGAGTAGTCGTTCGCGAAATTCACCCCGACGATCAAGGCCAAGGAGACGATCAGTGCCAGGAGCGCCTTCCACCACACTGCGAGGTCCAGGGACGCCGCGGCTCCGGTGCCGACCAGCACGGGCGCAATCGCGTTCGGGAGTGTGCGCGGCCTCGCGCCTTCGATCCATTGAGCAGCTGTTGCCATACAACGATCTTTGCACTGTGCAATACGATCGAACGCGGTGGATCAGCACATGACTCGAGACGTGAGTGAGCGCGCCAGGTACGCGCAGTCGGGCGAAGACCTGGCAGACATTGCCTTGCTCGGACCCGTTTCGACCAAAGTGGGCGGTCGTCTGGTTCCGTTGCCGGGTCCGCGAGCTCGAACTCTGCTGGTTGCGCTGGCTCGCAATCCGGGTGAGCCACGTACCGCGCAGAGCCTGATCGACGACGTCTGGGGGCTGGAGCCGCCGCGCTCACCGATGAACGCCCTCCACACTCAGGTCTCGCGCCTGCGATCTGCACTCCCGGACGGGGCCCTCGAAGTCACGGCGGCCGGATACCGGCTCACTCTCGCTCGGGAGCGTGTCGACCTGGCCAGGGCAGCGGACGCCGCCCGTGGTCTGCGCACCGTCGGCGCCGAAGCGTCCGAAGCGCTCGCCGTCACGACCGCGTCATTGCGCCTGTGGCGCGGTACCCCCGGGAGTGACGTCGTCGGCGACGTTGCAGATCGTCTGGCGCTCGACGCAGGCCGGGTGTACGACGAACTGGAGACGGCGCAGATCGACGCGTTGCTCACATTGGGGGAGTACGCGGCAGCCATTCCCCTGGTGCGCGGACGCCATCTGGCGAGCCCATTCGACGACACAGCGGCCGAGGCGTTGATGCGTGCACTCGCCGGAGCAGGCCGAGTCAACGAGGCACTCGAAGTGTTCGCGGAGTTCCGCAACCACCTCGCCAATCGCCTGGGCGCTGATCCGTCACCCGCACTGGTGACTCTCAACGCGGAACTTCTCGGGGCACCTGCGGCTACACCGCGGGCCGCGCGTGCGATCGGTCTCCGCGCTGCCCCCAACACCTTGCTCGGTCGCGACAACGACATCGACCAGATCGAATCCTTGCTCGCCCGCTCGCGCGTCGTCACCATTCTCGGACCTGGTGGCGCCGGAAAGACCCGTCTCGCACACGAATTGGGCCTGCGCGGATCCGTGAACCAGCCGGGCGTCTCGGTGGTCCTCGTGGAGTTGGCGTCGTTGCGCAGCAGCGAAGATGTCATCGCGGCCATCGGAGGCACCCTCGGAATCAGCGAATCCGATCTGGCGCCAGGCAAATTGACCGTCGGCCGAACGCATTCGGCGAGAGAGCGACTCAAAGAGGCGCTGTCCGCCGGTCCGATGTTGCTCATCCTCGACAATTGTGAGCACGTGATCGGCGCGTGTTCGGAGATCGTGGCCGAGATGATCGCGGCCGGTCGTCAGCTGACGGTTCTGACCACCAGTCGTTCTCCGCTCATGATCAGTGCCGAGGCGGTGTACCCGTTGCCGCCGTTGGCGATCGAAGACGGAACCGGCTCGGCAGTCGAACTCTTCTCGGCGAGAGCCCGTGCGGTGCGGCCGTCTGTTCATCTGGACGTCGACGCGGTAGTCAAGCTGTGTACGACGCTCGACGGACTCCCGCTGGCGATCGAGCTCGCTGCCGCGCGGGTCCGCACCATGAGCGTCGACGAAATCGGTTCGAGACTGCGAGACAGGTTCGCGTTGTTGCGCTCCGATGATCCGACGTCTCCGGATCGGCATCGCACCCTGCACGCGGTGATCGACTGGAGCTGGAATCTGTTGGGCAGCGGGGATCAGATTGCGTTGCGTCGATTGTGCCGATTCCCGGCCGGCTTCACCCTTTCTTCGGCGCAGGCCGTTGCCGGGTGGGGCGAGTTGACCGATGTGGCAAGTGCCGTCGAAGCGCTGGTGAATCAGTCACTTCTTTCCGTCAGCGACGGGCAGGGAGATCTTCGGTACTACATGCTCGAGACTGTCCGTGAATACGGCGAGGAGCAACTCGCCGCGTCCGGGGAGGGACCGGAAGTGATTCGGCGCCTCGACGACTGGGCGATTGCGATCGCCGAGGATGCCGTCGTGCGTGCACGGACGGATCAGCTCCGTCTGATTGCCGACCTCGACGCCGAGCACGACAACCTTCTGGCTGTACTTCGCTGGGCCGTGGAACGCGGCGACGCGGTGACCGTAGCCAACGTCTTCCCCGTCCTTGCGATTCTGTGGGCCGTACGAGGATCGAACTCGGAAATCTCGAACTGGGCGTCGAAGATCGTCGGGGCGACCGCGGACAACGATCTGCGCGACGTGAATGCAGAACTGGTGGGCGCTACGTTCATCCTGGTGGCGATGCATCTCTTCTTCGGAGAGGCCGATCGAAACCATGCCCGTGCGCGGATCCGACTTCGAAAGCTGTTGCGTGAGCGCGATGATCTCGGTCCGTTGTTCGCATTTCTGATCAAGCTGACCACGAGTGGGATCGCCAACCACAAACTTGCGCGGTTGGTGGCCGAAGGCGTTCGCAGTTCCGATCCCGAGACCCGAATGGCGGCGCTGTCCGCGCGTTCGAACATGCGGGAGAACATCGGAGATCTGCGCGGTGCGTTGCTGGACGGGGAGACTCTGTTCGACTACGCCACCAGCATCGGTGACGAGTGGGGTCTGGCGATGGCGGCCCAACATGTCGGGTCGGTTCACAGCCAATCCGCCCGCTATGGCGAGGCCATCGAGTTCTACGCGATCGCGGCGGCGTCGATGGAACGCCTCGGTGCGCGTGACGAGGCGATGCAGCTCATCTGCTTTCAAGCCGGAGCAATGATCGCGGCCGGTGACACCGCTGGTGGTCGGGTGCTTCTCGATCGTGCACGTCCGGCATTGGCGCATTCGGGTGGGACCGGGGCCATCGAAACCGATCAACGGCGCGCGGCGCTCATAGCGAGTATCGCCGAGGCGGATCTCGCGGACGGCCGTATCGACGAGGGCTTGGCTCGGTATCGAGAAGCGCTGGAGCTGTTGGGTTCTGCGATCGAGAACATCTTCGGTGATCCCTTCGTCGTTCTGCTCGGTGCCGCGGCTGTGTGCGCTCACGCAGTTCACGGCCGGCACGAACTGGTGGCGGGCCGCGTTCTGCAGATGAAGGAGTCGAGTGCTCTCAAGCTCGATCCCAACGGTTACGCGGACCTGCCGCTCGCGGGTTCGTTGGCGTCGGCGATCGGGTCGTTCGATCTTGTCACGGGCAACATCGAACGCGGAGTCGAACTGATGGCTTTGTCGTTGAAAATGCCGGGGAGACAAGACTTCGTCTCGCTCCATCACGCGCGCCTCTCCGACTTCGCGGTTGGTCTGGTCGGAGCCGACAGGTGGTCTGTGGAAACCGAGAAGGTATCGGGTTACTCACGCAGAGCGGTCCGCGAAGCAGTGTTGGCTGCGCTTCGCGGACCGGTGCTGGACTAGGTCTGGACGATGGTGCGGGACTTATGTCTTGCGCATGTACATCCGCACGGTCAAAGGTGCCATGACGGCAACGATCACCGCGGCGCCCACCAGCGACCATACGACGTGGATACCGAAGTGTCCGTCGTTGGCCAGCTCGCGAACCGCGGTCACCAGGTGTGAGACCGGATTGACGTTCACGAACTTCTGAAGCCAACTCGGCATGGTGGCAGGATCGACGAACGCATTCGACAGGAACGTCAGCGGGAACAGCACGAGCATCGAAACACCCTGCACCGTGGACGCTTTGTTCATCAGCACGCCCATGAGAGCGAAGATCCAGCTGATGGAGAACGCGCACACCATGACCAGGATCGCGGCAGACAGAATGCCGACCACGCCGCCTGCGGGGCGGTAACCCATCGCGAAACCGACGATGAACGTGATGGTCGTGGCGATGCCGTAGCGCACGACGTCGGCGAGCAATGCACCGGACAGCGGGGCGATACGAGCGATGGGAAGGGACTTGAAGCGGTCGAACACGCCCTTGTCCATGTCCTCACGAAGCTGAGTGCCCGTGACGATGGAACCGGTGATGACGGTCTGGACGAGGATGCCGGGGATGATCGTCGGCAGATATGCCGTCACGTCACCGGCGATCGCGCCGCCGAAGATGTAGGTGAACATCAACGTGAAGATGATCGGCTGGATGACGACGTCGAACAGTTGCTCGGGGTTGTGCTTGATCTTGAGAATTCCGCGGTACGCCATCGTGAACGTGTTCGCGAAGCTCTGCTGCAGGCTGATGCGGCGGGGTGCGGCATCCGGCTGGGCTATCGGCGACCGGGGTTTGGTGAGGGTGGTTGTCATGCGACGCTCCGATCGGAGTCGTTGTCGGACTGGGCGTCGTTGCGTCCACCGTCTTCGGGCTGGTGCCCGGTGATGGTCAGGAACACTTCGTCCAGGCTGGGTTTCTGTACGTTGATCTCGTCGACGGCGATACCTTGCTCACGCAGACGGATCAACAGGTCCGCCGTGATCGATGGGTCGCTCAGTGGTGCGGTGATCCGCCCGACCTCGGGAGTGACACCCACCTCGACGCTCAGCGCAGCGGCGATGAGCGAGCGAGCCTCCTCGGTGCGATCACGATCGACCAGCTTGAGTTGGAGCGAGGAGATCCCGACCGAAGCCTTGAGTTCGTCGGCGGTGCCGTTGGCGATCACGCGGCCGCGGTCGATCACCGCGATGCGATCGGCCAGTTGATCGGCTTCGTCGAGGTACTGCGTGGTGAGCAACACCGTCGAACCCTCGGCGACGAGTCGCCGGATGGTCACCCACATCTGGGCGCGGGTGCGCGGATCGAGGCCGGTGGTGGGCTCGTCGAGAAACAGCAGCGGCGGGCGCGCGATCAGGCTTGCCGCCAGATCCAGGCGTCGACGCATGCCACCGGAGAAGTTCTTCAGCGGTTTGGTCGCGGCCTCGACCAGATCGAACTCCTCGAGGAGTTCCAGGGACTTGGTGCGCGCATCGCGGCGGCTCAGGCCGAGCAGCCGCGAGAAGATCACGAGGTTCTCGGTCGCCGTCAGATCCTCGTCGACGGAGGCGTACTGACCGGTGACGCCGATCAGGGATCGGACCGCGGTGGGTTCACGGCTGACGTCGTGGCCGAAGATGCGCGCCTCACCGCCGTCGGGGCGAAGGAGAGTGGCGAGCATGCGGACGGTGGTGGTCTTGCCGGCGCCGTTCGGCCCGAGGACGCCGAACACCGAGCCGGTGGGGACGGTGAGGCTGACGCCGTCGACCGCGCGGTGCTCGCCGAACTTCTTGACGAGTCCGTCGGCCTCGATGGCAAGAGGCGAAGCTGTGTGGTTCATGGGATGAAGCTTGGCAGACCGATCTTGCATGGACCTTGCGTGGAACTTGCGGTTACTTGCACAGCGCGCGAGGTCGGTGCTGCGGCTGCTAGCTGAACCGAGCCACCAGGGCGGCGCGGTCGAGCTTTCCCGGTCCACGCAGGGGGAGCGCGTCCACGACGAAGAGTTCCCGCGGCGCCGCGGTGACGTCGAGTGTCCGCTGAGCATATGCGCGCAGTTCGTCGAGCGTCGGAGCTTCGCCCTCGGGTACGACCACGGCCACCACCCGCTGCCCCAGCCGCGGGTCCTTGATGCCGATCACCGCGCACTCGCGAACGGCGGGGTGATCGGCCAGCGCGGCCTCGACCACCTGCGGTACGACGGTCAGCCCACCGGTGGAGATTGCCTCGTCCAACCGGCCGCTGATGCGCAGGACCCCGTCGACCACTGATCCGGCGTCGTCGGTCCGGAACCATCCGGGTTCGGCGAAGGCAGGGTGGTCGGGAAGCCCGCGGTACCCGGACGCGAGCATCGGACCGCCCAGCAGAACTCGGCCGTCGTCGATACGAATCTGTGCTCCGGACAACGGGATTCCGTCGTAGACGCAACCGCCGGACGTTTCGCTCATCCCGTAGGTGCGGACGACGGTGATGCCCGCTTCGGTCGCCTGCGCGAGTACCGGTGCGGGAATAGCAGCGCCGCCGAGCAGAACCGCGTCGAGCGAAGCCAGGGCCTCGACCGCGGAGCGATCACCGAGTGCCTTGACCAACTGCGTCGGCACCAACGAGGTGTAGCGGCGCGGTCCGCTCATCGCGGCGACAGCGCCCGGCAATGCGGCAGGGTCGAAACCCGCACTGACGTCGACGATCACCGGTTGTGTTTCGGCGAGGACACTGCGCAACAGAACTTGCATCCCGGCGATGTGGTGCGGGGGGAGAACCAGCAACCAGGATCCGGTGCCGCCGAGGCGTTCATGGGTCGCGTCGCCGCTGGCTCGCAGTGCGCTCGCGGTGAGCATCGCGCCCTTCGGGGTTCCGGTGGTCCCCGACGTGGCGACCACCAGCGAGATGCCGTCGTCGATGGGCTGATCGGGGTGCAGAGCGTCGCTCAGTCGGGCCGTCTCGCGTGCGTCGGCCGCCGGGACGGGAAGCACGGCGTCGTGCACGCCGTCCAGGATCTGCGCGATGGCAGGCAGTACCTCGAAGACCGCCTCACCCTGTGGAACAGCCAGTGTGCGAAGAACTTTCACCGGACGTCCGGTCCAGCCAGCGGCCAACCACCGGCAGCCAGATGGCTTCGTACGCGGTCGACGTCGGTTTCGAGTGGCATCTCGTTGGTGATCTTCGTGATGAGGACCTGGATGTCGGTCTTCTCGATGGGTAGATCGCCGTCCTCGATCAACGCGTCGGCGACGGCGTCGACCTCGGTTTCGGAGAGTCTGCGAGTGAGGAGCGCGAAAAGTGGGATGTAGTCCTGCTCGGGGACGCCATTGGGATAGCCGGCCCGCAACCAGCCGACTATCGACGTGAGGAAGGGCGGAAGGGCCATGACGTCAGCTCACGTCTCGAACTTCGTTGTCGGTGTCCACGTCTTCGATGACCGGCCACCCACCTGCGCGCAGCCTTTCGGTGACACGATCGACGTCGTCCTCGGACGGCTCCTCGTTGAGGATTCCCTCGATGATGGCGCGGATGGTGTCGTAGTCGACGTGGCGGTCCGGCACTTCGTGTGCCGACTCGATGGACATCGAAACGACCTGCTCGATCTCCTCGTCCGTCAGACGACGACGGAGAACGGCGAGCAGCGCAAAATGATCCTTGTCCGGGATGCCCTCGGGATACCCGGCACGCAGCCAGTCGAGCACGCTGCGCAATGAATACTTGCTCAAATCCTCGGCCTCATTTTCGTTTCGGTGGTTTCAGTGGTGTGCCGCGACGACCACTCAGAAGACGTGGATTCCGAACGTGCTGGCCAAGAAGTTCTTCATCAACAACAGTATTCCGGCGAAGATCGTGACGAGCACGACCGCAAAACAGAGGTACGCACCCATTTTACCCAGGGTGGACGGTCCTTCGGTGCCGTCGGCGTTCGGCAGACTCAGCGACTTGAGGCCGAAGGCGAAGATCGCCGGCAGTCCGGCTCCGAAGAGCAGTCCGACTGCCACTACCTGCCAGAGCGAATCGAGGGTATCGGTGAGTAGATGCATTCTCTTGCGCCCCTTTCAGGAGTTGCGAGTGGGTTCGGTGGACGGAGTGGGATCAGCAGTCGGAATCTCGCGAGCCGTCGCATCCGGATTCTCGTCCCATTCGGCGGTCACGTTGGCGGCGTCTACGGGTTCCTTACGCGAACGCAGGTACATGAAGATCGCGAACGCGATGAGGGCAGCGAAGACGACGAGCACGCCGGCCAGGCCGCCGATCAGATGCGCGAGTGCCCAGCAGATGGCGCCGACCACTGCGGCCGACGGCAAGGTGATCAACCAGGCGGCGGCCATCCGGCCTGCGACGCCCCAGCGGACCTCGGCGCCCTTGCGCCCGATGCCGGTACCGAGGATCGATCCGGTGGCGACGTGGGTGGTCGAGAGGGGGAGTCCGAGGTGGCTCGACGTGAGAATGATGGCGGCGGACGACGCTTCGGCTGCCAGACCCTGCGGCGCGGCGATCTCGACAAGGCCCTTGCCCAGGGTGCGGATGATGCGCCAACCGCCAAGGTAGGTGCCGAGAGCGATCGCGACGGCACAGGTGAACTTCACCCAGAACGGCATCTCGGTCTCGGCGGTGATGGTGCCGTGAGCGACCAGGGCCAAAAAGATGACGCCCATAGTCTTCTGGGCGTCATTGGTGCCATGCGCAAGTGAGATCAGCGAGGCGGTGCCGATCTGGCCGAAACGGAAACCGCGCTCACGCTCGTCTTCCTTGACGGATGCGGTGATTCGGTACACGAGCTTGGTACCGACGCCTGCGACCAGGGCCGCGACGACCGGCGCGAGGATCGCGGGGACGACGACCTTGGTCAGAACTCCACCCCACTCGACGCCGCCCATACCGATGGAGGCGATTGCGGCGCCGATCAATCCGCCGAACAGTGCGTGTGAGGAGCTCGACGGCAATCCGAGCAGCCAGGTCGCCAGATTCCAGATGATTCCGCCGACGAGACCGGCGAAGACGATCAGCAGCAGATCCTGCCCACTGACCGCGCCGAGGTTGACGACGCCTTTGGCCACGGTCGCAGCGACCTCGACGGACAGGAACGCACCGACCAGGTTCAGGATCGCGGAAAGTGTGACCGCAACTTTGGGCTTGAGTGCTCCGGTCGCGATGGAGGTGGCCATTGCGTTACCGGTGTCGTGAAAACCATTCGTGAAATCGAACGCGAGGGCGGTGACAACTACCACCAGGAGGATTACGAGCTCTGCGGTCACAACGTGAATTGTGCGTATCGAACGCGTAAAAGTACAGCGAACGGGATGCGAACAGGGGCTCCGCGGAGTACGTCCCCGCGCGTGGGCTGCGGCGCTGCCGTTCGCGATGTGTTCAGCGCCACGAAATCGGAACCCTGTGTGGGACCTCACTTTTTGGTCTCACTCACCGGGAAGGCACATTCGGACCGTTTTAAACGCTGATTACCTACGGGCACCGAGCGCACCGGAACAGGGGTTTCACCCCTGTTTCTCGGTGTCTGTCAGTGAGAAGGAGAGCTCCGACCGTGAAGCCCAACAAGTCCACGAAGCTGATCGTGGCACTCGCCGCGACCGCCGTTCTGGCGTCAGCCTGCGCATCGAATCGTGGTGACGATCCCTACGCCGTCGCTGTCGGCGGACCCGGCGTCAGCGCAGACCTTGCGTCGAGCACATCCGACGCGAAGTTCGGCACCCTCGATTCGCCCTGTGGTGAAGGCGACGCCACCGGCGCAACCGATCAAGGCGTCAGCGACACCGAGATCAAGATCGGGTTCGGTGACGACCGCGGTTATGTGAAGTCTCCTGGGCTGAACAAGGAAATGAGCGATGCGGTGAACGCGCTCATCTCTTGGTGCAACGATCAGGGCGGCATCAACGGCCGCAAGGTTGTCGGTACCGACTACGACGCCGCGATGACGCAGGCCAACTCGGTCATGCAGGAAGCGTGCGCGAGCCAGTTCATGATGGTCGGCTACGGCTTCGCGATGGATCAGACCGCCGAGCAGACGCGTGTCGCGTGCAACCTGGTGTCCGTGCCAGGCTTCACCGTGTCACCCGACGCAGCCAACGGACCGATGACATTCCAGGGTGTCCCGTTCCCGGTCGACTACGCGAACGGTTCGCAGTGGTTCCAGATGGCCGAGATGCACCCCGATCTGGTGAACGACTTCGACGTCGTCAACAGCACGATGCCCACGATCATCAGCTCCACCACGAAGATTCGCTCGATCGCCGAGGCTGCGGGCTTCAAGCTCAAGGATTGCGGCGTCACACTCAACTACGAGGGGGAATCGAGCTATGTGCCGTTCGCCGAGAAGTACAAGGAGTGCGGCGCGAAGGGGATCTGGACGTCACGATCGGCAAGCCCGTCGGAGCTGAACTTCGTGAAGGCGCTCGATCAGGTCGGGATCGATCCCGTCTTCTTCGGTGAAGCCACCTGGTACGGCGCGACCGTCTCCGATTGGAACAAGGACACCGGACTGCTCGACAACCTCAACGCGGGCATGACCTTCCAGATGCTCGAGAACGCGGACAAGGTGCCCGCAGTGAAGAAGTACGTGGATCTGGTCTCCGAGCAGGGTGGCAAGACCGCGCTCCTCGGTATGCAGGCGGCGTCGTCGTTCCTACTGTGGGCGGCCGCCGCGGACGAGTGCGGTAGCGATCTGACGCGTCAGTGCATGGTGAACGAACTCTCGAACATTCACGAGTGGGACGGCGGCGGATTGCATGCCGTCACCGATCCCGGCAAGAACATGCCGGCCACCTGCGGACTCATGACCTCGCTGAAGGGCAGTACCTACTCGCAGGCGTTCCCGTCCACCGCGGGCGAATTCAAGTGTGACCCCAAGTACCTCGTCGCGACCGACAAGAGCACCTGGGGAACCGAACTCGGCGCTGACCGCGTGTCGACGAAGTACCAGAACGCCAACGTCATCAAGCCGCAGTCCTGATTCTTCCGACTCGGGCGGCGAGCGCCAACCGCCGCCCGAGTCCCTAACGAGGGTTCAGCCATGAACACTTTTGTCACTTTCACGATCCTGGGCCTGGTCCTGGGGTCGGTGTACGCGATCGCCGCCTCCGGGCTGGTACTCACGTACAACACGTCAGGCATCTTCAACTTCGCGCACGGTGCACAGGCAATGCTCGGTGCGTTCATCTACTGGCAGTTGCGCTACGGCTGGGAACTTCCCACTTTCGTCGCCTTGCTGATTTCACTCGTCCTGGTCGGGCCACTGATGGGCCTCGGCCTCTACGTCCTGATCATGAAGGGTCTGCGCGATACCGCCGAGGTCACCAAAATCGTTGTGACGGTCTCGATCCTGCTCGGAATGCTCTCGATCTCGCACTGGTTCTGGCACCCCGAGACCGCTCGGACGATGCAGATGTTCTTCGGCGACCAGTCCAAGATCACGGTGTTCGGCGCGAGCATCCGCTACCACGAGTTGATCTGCATCCTCGTTGCGATCGCCATCGCCGTCGGCCTGCGCATCCTGTTCACGCGCACCCGCGCCGGTGTCGCGATGCGCGGCGTCGTCGACGATCCGGAACTGTTGCGCCTCAACGGCCACAATCCGGAGCGTCTTGCGGCACTGTCCTGGGCGATGGGTTCGACGCTCGCAGTCCTGGCCGGCATCCTGATCACCCCGATCAGTGGCGGCACACTCGAGGCGAACATGTTGACACTCTTGGTGATCGACGCGTTTGCCGCGGCCATGTTCGGCCGGTTGCGCAGCATTCCGCGCACGTTCGTCGGCGCCGTGGTCCTCGGGCTTGCCGGTACGTACGTATTGGCATACTTCCCGACGAGTTGGAGTTGGACGTCGAATTTCCGTGTCTCCCTGCCGATGATCGCGCTGTTCGTGGTGCTGATCGTGCTCCCACAGGACCGGTTGCGTGGAGCGGTCACCCGTACTCGCGAGCGTTACCACGTGCCGAGCGTGCGCAAGGCCGTCGTCTGGGGCGTGGCACTGATCGTCATCGTCTACCTGATCCGTCTGCTGATGGTGACCTCCGCCGTCACCACACTGACCATCGGAATGACGTTCGCGATCATCGCGCTCTCGCTCACACTCCTCACCGGCTACGCGGGTGAATTGAACTTGGCGCCGGTGTCTTTCGGCGCTATCGCGACCATCGTGGCCTTCCATTTCGGGATCTCCGGTTCCGGGTTGGCTGCGCACCTCAACCTGTGGGGCATCGTCGTCGGAGTCCTCGTCACCGCAGTGATCGGTGGCCTCGTCGCCCTACCGGCGCTGCGGCTGAGAGGGCTGTATCTCGCGCTGGCAACCATGGCCTTCGGAGTGTTCCTCTCCAACATGGTCCTTCGCGACACCACCGAACACGAGATGTTCGGCATGAAGTACTCGCTGTTCAAGGACGGGAACATCGCCCTCCCTCCGCTGAAGATCGGTCCGCTCGATCTGAGCAACGAGACGGTGTTCCTGATGACCGTGACCGCGCTGTTCTCGGTACTCGGCGTCGGCGTCATCGCGTTGCGTAACAGCGGCTACGGGCGCCGACTCGCGGCGATGAAGGACAGCCCGGCCGGTTCGGCCATGCTCGGACAGAGCCTGGTTCGGCTCAAGCTGAGCGTCTTCATGATCTCTTCGGGGATCGCCGGTCTCGGCGGCATTCTGATGTCGAGCGCCATGGGGTCCGTCTCGGGCGAGAGCTTTGCCATCATGGTCAGCCTCTCGCTGCTCATGCTGACCGTCGTCGCGGGTATCGGATACGTCACCGGCGCCCTGTTCGGTGGACTGATGGCCGGAATCGGGTTTGCGGTCATCATGGTCTCGTTCACCAATCTGGCTTCGGCGCAACCGGAGTTGGAGGGAATGTGGCTGCTCTTCGGCAACATCGCGGCAGTCAGCCCGGCACTGATCGGTATCGGCGTCGGCGCGAACCCCAGCGGAACGGTCCACAGCGTGATCGAGGGCTACCGACGGCTCGCCGGTGCCAAGCCTGTTCTGATCGGCGGCGCCGCAGTCGTTCTGCTGACCTACGTCCTTGCTCTGACCGGTGTACTCGGCAACTGGTGGTTCGCGTCCATCACGATCGCGGTGGTGTTCATGCTGCCGGTGATCGGTGAGATGGTCATGCCCAGCGCGGTTCTCACTCCGGAGGAACTGGCCGCCAAAGCGACAGTCGTTCCCGAGGACATCGGGATCGATGTCCCGTACAGCCCCGAGATCCGTGACGAGATCGACCGCGAACTGGGGATTCCTCAGTACCAGGGTGGCTCGCCGAAGGAGTTGACCGTCCATGTCTGATACACCACTTCTCGAAACGCGCGGTGTGAGCGTTCGTTTCGGTGGACACGTCGCGGTCAAGGACGTTTCGCTCACCGTGCAACCCGGCACCGTGACAGGACTCATCGGACCGAACGGTGCCGGCAAGACGACGCTCTTCAACACAATCACCGGGCTGCAGAAACCCACCTCCGGTCAGGTGTTCCTCGGTGGCGTCGACGTGACGAAGCTGCCGCCGCACAAGCGGGCGGGGCGCGGGCTGGCACGTACCTTCCAGCGGCTCGAACTGTTCGTCTCGCTGTCGGTGCGAGACAACCTGCGCGTCGCGGGAGACATCCACAAGGCGAACGGCCGCAACAAGATCGACGTGGACGGCGAGACCGATCGCCTGCTGGAGCTGACCGGGCTCACGGATGTCGCGGACAAGGACGTCGCGGACATCCCCACCGGACGGGCTCGCGTCGTCGAAGTTGCACGAGCCCTCATGACCGACCCGCGAGTGCTTCTGCTCGACGAACCGGCCTCGGGTCAGACCGAGCAGGAAACCGAGGTCTTTGCCGAGATGCTCACCGAACTTGCTGCGGGTGGACTCGGAATCTGTCTGGTGGAGCACGACATTCCGCTGGTGATGAAAGTGTGCTCGACCATCCACGTGCTCGACTACGGCGCAGTCCTCGCCTCGGGTGATCCGGAGAAGATCCGGACGGATCCGGAAGTGATCGCGGCCTACATCGGGACCGAGGAGGAGGCGGTATGACGTCAGCGAAAATTGGCGAGGCGAAAATCGACGAGGGTATACGCAGCCCCGACCGCGCCGAACCGTTGCTCGAACTGTCCGGTGTCCGCGCCGGTTACGGATCCATCGAAGTTCTGCACGGGGTGGACCTGATTCTGGAACCGGGCGCCGTGGTGGCGCTACTCGGACCCAACGGTGGCGGCAAGACGTCGACGCTCAAGATCTGCTCGGGCGTCCTTCCGGTCACCCGCGGCGAGTTCCGGCTCGCGGGCCAGGTCGTGAACGGAGTCGAGCCTTCGGAGTTGGCTCGGCTGGGGGTCTGCTCCATCCCCGAAGGACGCGGGATCTTCGCCAACCTCACTGTGCGGGAAAACCTGTGGATCGCCACCGGAACGGGCGTCGGGCTGGCCGAACTCGAAGAGGTTGCGTACGGCAGGTTCCCGATCCTGGGGGAGCGGCGCGGACAGTTGGCCGGATCGATGTCCGGTGGTGAGCAGCAGATGCTGGCGCTGTCACGGGCACTCGGCACTCACCCGACGGTGCTCCTGCTCGACGAGCTGTCGATGGGTCTCGCACCTCGAATCGTCTCGCAGATGTACGACGTCGTCGGCTCGCTTGCAGCCGAAGGCATTTCCATTCTCGTCGCCGAGCAGTTCGCGCGAGCGGTGCTGCCCATCGCGACCTCGGCCGCACTGATGTTGCAGGGACGCGTCGTCAAGACCGGCGATCCACACGACATCGAAAACGAACTTTCTACCAGTTATCTAGGAGGATGACGATGACTACTCTCGCCGAAGATCGCCGTGAGGAATTCAAGAAGAACATCGCAGAGTTGAAGCTGGACAAGAAGCAGGCAGGCGGCGACGCGGCGACGCGCATCGCGGGCCTGGTGCTCATGGTCGTCGGAGTGGTCGGCGCCTTCGTCGTCTACATCTCTTCGCTGACGCTCTCGGACCTGCGGGATCTGGTGTCGTACCAGATCCTCACCGTGGTTTTCCTCGCCCTGACAGTGGTCGGTGCCGCACTCTTCCTGGCCGCATCGGTGGCAAAGGTGCTGCGGCTGTGGTTGGTTCGCCAACTGCTCGAGGGCCAGGCACAGACAGATCAGATCTCTCAGGCGCTGAGCACGCGCAACTGATCTCTGCGAAGAACCGACAGATGCCCGCCACGAAAGTCGTGGCGGGCATCTGTCATTGCTCGGCTACAGCGGTGTCTCGACTACGCGGACGGTGGCCGGGAATCGCGTCGGATGGGATGGTCCTCCGGGATCTGCACCATCACGATCGGTGTCCCGTCCGGGTCGGCGATCCACATCTCGTGTAGACCCCACGGTTCCTGTCTTGCCTCGCGCGCGATCTTGACCCCGGCGAGAACCAGTTCGGTCTGAACGGCAGTGAGGTCCCGGACCTGCAGCCAGATCGCGCCGCGAAAGCCGCCCTCGCCGGTGCCGCCGTGCGCAGCGACTTCGATCAGCCCTTGGCCGGCGAAGAAGACTGTGCCGCCGGGATATTCACGAGCGATCGCCAGACCGAGGGTGTCTCGGTAGAAGCTCAGCGTTCGTTCGTACTCGCTCGGGCGCAATATCGTCCGACTGCTCAGAATCTCCACGTCCGACCTCCCTCTCGCACCTACTGTGTCAGAAATACCAGGGATATGGTGACCAGTCGGGATCACGCTTTTCGAGGAACGAGTCACGACCCTCGACGGCCTCGTCGGTCATGTACGCCAAACGTGTTGCCTCACCGGCGAACAGCTGCTGGCCGACCAACCCGTCGTCCTGCAGGTTGAACGCGTACTTGAGCATCCGCTGTGCCTGCGGCGACTTGCCGTTGATCTTGCCGGCCCAGTCGATCGCGACGTTTTCGAGTTCAGCGTGGTCGACAACCTTGTTGACCGCGCCCATCTGATGCATTTCCTCGGCGGTGTACGTCTCACCCAGGAAGAAGATCTCGCGAGCGAACTTCTGGCCCACCATCTTTGCCAGATAGGCGCTGCCGTAGCCGCCGTCGAAGCTTCCGACGTCGGCGTCGGTCTGCTTGAACCGTGCGTGCTCGCGGCTGGCGAGCGTCAGGTCGCACACCACGTGCAGGCTGTGGCCGCCGCCCGCAGCCCAGCCGTTGACCAGGCAGATCACGACCTTCGGCATGAAGCGGATCAAGCGCTGGACCTCGAGGATGTGCAGGCGCCCGGCGCGTGCTTTGTCGACGGTGTCCGCCGTTTCTCCTTCGGCGTACTGGTAGCCGCTGCGACCACGGATGCGCTGGTCTCCGCCGGAGCAGAACGCCCAACCGCCGTCCTTCTCGCTCGGTCCGTTGCCGGTCAGGAGCACCGCTCCCACGTCGGAGGTCATCCGGGCGTGATCGAGCGCGCGGTACAACTCGTCGACGGTGTGCGGGCGGAACGCATTACGCACTTCCGGTCGGTCGAAGGCGACGCGAACGGTGCCTTGGCTGACATGCCGGTGGTAGGTGATGTCGGTGAGGTTCTCGAATCCGGGGACAGGGCGCCAGAGCTGCGGGTTGAAGGTCACCTGAGCCACGATAGAGGCACGGCTCGCGCGTCTAACGGATACCTGAGGTAGAACACGTTCCCGGGCGCGCTAACGTGCAGGTCATGAGCGAACAAACCGCAGACGGCACGGAGATCGTCACAGACGGTGAGAAGCGGGGCGGATTTCCACGGTTCCGGCACACTCCCGCAGGTCCGGACTTCGGCCGCTTCGTCGAAGCGATGCGCAGGTTGCAGGACCTTGCCGTCTCGACCAATGTTCCCGACGACGTACTCGCAGACATCGCTACGCAAGCCGAGGAGCTTGCCGATCGGTTGACTCCGTACGAGGTCCCGGAAGGCAAGTCGCCCGCGGGCTCGAACATCCAATTGCCCGGACGCGGCAGCCTCCTCATGCTCCCGTGGATGGTCGAGAAGTTCGACACCGAAGGAGTCCGCAGTACCGGCGTCTTCCGTCGCTACCACCTGGGCGGCAACGGCGCCGCTCACGGCGGTGTCCTGCCCTTGCTGTTCGACGACGTCTTCGGGATGACGGTCCACGCGGGTGGCCGTCCGATCTCCCGCACCGGCTACCTCCACATCAATTACCGCGCGATCACTCCGCTCAATCAACAACTGGTGATCGAGGGGCAGGTGGATCGGGTCGAGGGTCGCAAGACTTTTGTCAGCGCGCGCCTGACCGATCTCGACGGCAAGCTCCTCGCCGACGGTGAGGCGCTCATGATCGAACTGCTTCCGGGACAGCCCTGACATGTTCCCCTCGTTCGACGATCTGATCGCGGACGCCGTGGTTCTCGCGCTGCCGATGCGAGTTCGCTTTCGCGGCATCACGACTCGTGAGGCCCTGCTCGTTCGCGGCCCGGCCGGGTGGGGAGAATTCGCCCCCTTCGTCGAGTACGACGACGACGAGGCGTCGCAGTGGCTGCTCGCGGGTATCGAAGCGGCGTGGCTGGGTCCGCCGCCTGCGCTTCGTGACGCAGTTCCCGTCAACGCGACCGTGCCGGCGATCGACGCGTCTGCCGTTCCGGAATTGCTGGAGCGCTTCCCCGGCGCCCGGACAGCCAAGGTCAAGGTCGCCGAGAAGGGACAGTCGCTGGCGCAGGACGTCGCCCGGGTGAACGAGGTGCGTCGGCACATCCCGAACGTGCGCGTCGACGCCAACGGCGGGTGGAGCGTGGACGAGGCGATCACGGCCTTGCGAGCGATCACCGATGCCGGTGAACTCGAATACGCCGAGCAGCCGTGTGCAAGCGTCGAGGAACTGGTCAGGGTCCGCGCCGCGGGGACCGGTGTGCGGATCGCTGCCGACGAGAGCATTCGCCGTGCCGAGGACCCGCTGCGCGTCGTACGAGCCGGGGGAGCGGACGTCGCCGTCGTGAAGGTGCCCCCGCTGGGCGGAATGCGTGCTGTGGTGGCGCTGTCGGCGCAGCTGGCGGACTACGGGGTGCCGGTGGTGGTCTCGAGTGCGCTGGACACGGCTGTGGGGATGTCCGCGGGACTGGCGGCCGCGGCAGCGTTGCCTTCGCTTCCGTTTGCCTGCGGCCTCGGCACGGGCGGCCTGTTCGTCCGGGATGTCGCGGTCACCGGGGCAGCTGTCGACGGTGCTTTGTCGGTGAGTGCCGTCGAGCCTGATCCGGTTCTGCTCGAGACGCTGGCCGCGCCCGCGGACCGGCGCGACTGGTGGTTGGAGAGGGCCAGGCGCTGCCATCGGATACTCGGCAGTAGGGACCAGCCGAATTTCGTATAGTCTCGGGCGCGACCTGATGAACATCAGTGAAGAATGAAGGGATCGAAAGTGGTTGCAGCTCTGAACGAAACCCTGCTCGAGGAATCACGGGTTCCCGCGGTCGTCGCGGACGTGCAGACCTTGATCGACGCAGAGGTTTCGGATAAGTCGGGGGCCTCAGGGCTGGCTCTCAAGGGTGGCTACGGCGCGGTCAAGAAGGTGAGCCCGTCCATCGTGCCGGACGCCGTCACCGCGCTTCTGCCGGCTTTCGTGGCAAAGCTCGAGCCGTACTGGCAGGAATTCTCGGCTTCCGGCGAAGGCAGCTTCGCCGATTTCATCAGCGCCCGCGGCGACGCGGTTGCCGATTCCCTCCTCGAGGTGACGGACGAGCGTATCGAAGGTAGCGACAAGGCCGTCGTCAAGTCGATGTACTCGAAGCTGCGCGGTTCGGCGAAGAAGCATGTGACTGCAGCTCTGCCGCGTCTGGGCGATGTGATCCAGAAGCACGCTGCATAAGCGAACGTAAAACGACGAGTGGCCCGGGAGTTTCTCTCGGGCCACTCGTCGTTTTCGGTGCGTTTGTCAGTGAGCCGAATGTCCGTGGCGCCAGAAGCCGGTGAAGGTGATGTCGGTTTTGGCGAACTTCCGGTCGTTCACGAGGTGCCGACGCAGCCCGGTGGTGAGTGCCTGTTCGCCGGCGACAAAGGTGTACGACGGCCCCTCGGGCAGTTCGGCGGCGCGGACGGTCTCGAGGGTCAGAACACCCGGCGTCGCGTGTTCGTCCTCGCGAACGAGCCAATGCACGTTGACGTTCGCCAACTCCGGAATGTCTTGCTTGTCTTCGATGTTCGGAATCTCGACGAAGACCTCGGCACGCAGGTCTGCGGGCGCGGATTCCAGAATGCCGATGATCGCGGGAAGTGCACTCTCGTCGCCGACGAGCAGTTGCCACTTGGCCTCGGGTGTGGGGTTGTAGATGCAGCCTTCGTCCAAGAGGGCGACCTCGTCGCCGGCCGACGCGGTGTCCGCCCACGCGGATGCCGGGCCGATGTCGCCGTGATAAGCGAAGTCGATGTCGATCTCCGTGGTCTCGCCGAAGAGACCGGATCCGGCAGCACGGTAGGCGCGAATCGTGTAGTTGCGCACGACTGGTCGCGTGTCCTTGGACATCAACAGGTACTGCGCATACCAGAGATTGCTGGCCGCGCTCGGCAACCGGAGTTCACTCTGGCCGACCTGCGGGATGAACATGCGGAACCACTGATCGGCACCCATCGGAGCGATGGTGGACAGCTCTTCGCCGGCAATGGTCACCCGGATGAAGCTGGGGCTGATTCGTTTGTTCGCCACGACCTGCGCCGACACGATGCTGCGTGAGGCCGGTTTCACGAACTTGGCGCGCTTGGCCATGACTGGTTGCTCCCTGATTATCTGTTACTCGTACCTAATCAGGTAACCCTAACCTGATTTACGGTAGCTGTGGAGTGGTGGGTCTGTCCTTTTCGACGACTTCGGGAGGAAGACCCCACTGCGCTCGGCCAAGTCGGCTCATCGGTGCTATTGCCGCGAAGTCCGGCAGGCCGTCGTCGGCGACAGCCTCGGGACGTACTGCGACCGCCACCACATTTCCCATCACGACAAATGAATTGCCGACCTCGACGACCTGGTGGAGCGTGCATTCGATGGCGATCGGGGAGTCGGCGACCCGGACGGGGCGAACCCGCTCGCTCGGCTCGCTACGGATGTTCAACTCGAGAAACTCGTCGGCCTCGGCGTCGTAGAAGGCGGAACTCTGGTTCACCACGTCGGCAAGCCTGGCAGTCGCCAGGTTGATCACGAATTCGCCGGTCGCTTCGATGTTGCGCAGACTGTCCTTGCGTCCGACCGACGTGAACTGCACGATCGGCGGCGCCGAACTTGCCACGGTGAAAAAGCTGTACGGAGCCAGATTGCCGACGCCGTCCGCCGACAGGGTGGACACCCAGGCAATCGGCCGGGGGACCACCGAAGCGGTGAGTAACTGATAGAACCGGCGGGGTTCGAGCTCGGCTGGATCGAAGAGTGTGCGCACCCACACATAATGCCGCTGTCCCCGCCCCTGGGCATGCTTGCACCCGAACATCTGACACTCTTGAAGGCGTGAATCCGTCCACTGCACAAGCCACAGCCGTCGTCGACGAACTGGTTCGTGGTGGCGTGCGTGAAGTCGTGCTGTGTCCAGGCTCTCGCAACGCGCCCCTCGCATTTGCCCTCCAGGCTGCCGATCTCGACGGCCGGTTGCGTCTGCACATGCGGATCGACGAGCGGACAGCAGGCTTTCTGGCACTCGGAATGGCAATCGCCGGGAAACGACCGGTCCCCATCGTGATGACTTCCGGGACCGCCGTCGCGAATCTCGGACCCGCTGTCCTCGAGGCCAACTACGCGCGAGTGCCGCTGGTGGTCCTGAGCGCCAACCGGCCGTACGAGATGCTCGGCACCGGCGCCAACCAGACCGTCGAGCAGCTCGGGCTCTTCGGCAGTCAAGTCCGCGCAACCATCAGCCTGGGCCTGGCGGAGGACGATTCGACGCAGAACAGCCAGTGGCGCTCGGCGGTCTGCCGGGTCCTCGCCGCTGCCCGCGGAACCCGATCCGGAAACGCGGGTCCGGTGCATTTCGACATTCCACTTCGTGAGCCGCTGGTGCCGGACGTGCACGTGCAGGGACCGGTCCCGGAGGGCCGTCCCGGCGGTGCGGCCTGGACCACCACCCAGAATGCGACGCTCGACGTTCCCGTCGATCTGGATCTGACCGCAGATACGGTGGTCATTTCCGGACACGGCAGCGCACTTCGGCCTGAGCTGGCCGGCCTGCCGACGGTGGCCGAGCCGACGGCTCCGATGCACGGGATCGCACTGCATCCACTCGCGCTCTCGCAACTCAAGCCCAAGCAGGCGATCATCACCGGCCGCCCGACGTTGCATCGTCAGGTCTCGAAGGTGCTGGCCGACCCAGGCGTCCACGTCTACGCGCTGACTACCGGGCCGCGCTGGCCGGACGTATCCGGCAACGTACTCGCCACCGGAACCAGAGCAGTGGTCACCGGGACTCCCGATCCCGCCTGGATCGCTCGATGTGCCGCGCTGACCGAACACGCCGAAACTGCCGTCCGCAAGCAACTCGACGCCCACCCCAAGGCCACCGGCCTGCACGTGGCCGCTGCTGTGATGGATGCTCTCGCGGACGGCGACCAGCTTCTGCTCGGCGCATCCAACCCTGTTCGCGACGCGGCCCTCGTGAGCTACCCCAAGCCCGCCGTGCGGGTGCTGTCGAATCGTGGCGTCGCAGGTATCGACGGCACCGTCTCGGCGGCGGTCGGTGCTGCGTTGGCGTACGACGGTGGCCGGACCGTCGCTCTCATGGGTGACCTGACATTCCTGCACGACGCTTCCGGGCTGCTGATCGGGACCGGTGAGCCGAGGCCGAGCGACCTCACCATCGTCGTCGCCAACGACGACGGCGGCGGTATCTTCGAGCTCCTCGAACAAGGCGACCCGCAGTACGCCGGCGTCTTCGAGCGAGTGTTCGGAACACCACACGGCATGGACCTCGCTGCGCTGTGCGCGGCCTACCGCGTGCCGCACGCAGCGGTCACCGTCGACGCCCTGGCAACGACGCTGGCGCAACCGGCCAACGGCATTCGTGTGCTCGAGGTCGCGACGGATCGCAGTGGGCTGCGCGAACTCCACGCTTCCGTGCGGGCACAGCTGTGACGCAAACAGTTCTGCGTCGCCTCCGCATCGGTGTGCTGGTGGTTGCGGTCGGCATTTCCGTGCTCGCGGTGATTCTGGTTCTCGGTGCCTGGCGCAACGATCGGACCATCGAATCGAACATGGGGACCGCAACCGCCGAGGTGCTCTCGGCGGGCTCGCTACGTTCGGCGATCAGCTTCGTGACACCGGACGGCGCAAATCACAACCCTGAACTCGGCGTTCTCTACCCCACCAATCTGACTGTGGGACAGCGCATCGAGGTGGAGTACTACAAGACCGAGCCCGATTTGGTTCGGGTAGCAGGACGTAACGCGACGGTGGCACTGATCCCGGCCGGATCGGTGATCGTCGTGACGTGGCTCCTGGCTGGACCGTCGATCTGGTACCTGCGCAAGCGGGAAGCGCAGGCGGCAAGTTCGGCGCCGGTCGCCTCGAGTTAGTTCGCGCTTCGCCCGAACTTCACACGAACATGACGTGGACTTTTCCTGGCCCTGTCACCGTTCTCGGTGTGAGAGTAGCCATCGTTGCGGAGTCATTCCTGCCCAACATGAACGGCGTCACCAACTCGGTACTACGCGTGCTCGAACACCTCGATCGCACTGGCCACGACGCCATGGTCATTGCGCCGGACACTGTCGGATCCGACACCTCTGCCGCCACCGAACACGAAGGCGTTCAGGTGGTTCGGGTGCCAGCCGTCATGGTGCCCAAAGTCAGTTCACTTCCCGTCGGCCTGCCGCAACCACGATTGACCACGGCCGTGCGGACCTTCGCGCCCGACGTCGTCCATCTGGCGTCACCGTTCCTGCTCGGCGCCGGAGGAGTGGCCGTCGCGAAGCGGCTCGGGATCCCGACCGTCGCGGTCTACCAGACCGACGTCGCCGGATTTGCCGAAAGCTACGGGCTCGGCGTCACCAGCCGCGCCGCATGGGCGTGGACCCGTCGAATCCACAAGAGCTGCAACAGGACACTCGCGCCCTCCACGTCGGCAGTCGACGCCCTCGAAGAGCACGGCATTCCGCGCGTGCACCGATGGGCCCGCGGCGTCGACGCACAACGATTCGCGCCTTCGCGTCGTAGCTCGGTGTTGCGGCAGTCCTGGATCGGCGACAGCGACCGGTTGGTGGTCGGCTTCGTCGGTCGCCTCGCGCCCGAAAAGCACGTCGAACGATTGGCGGCCCTGGCCGGCGATCCCAGTGTGCAGATCGTCGTCGTCGGAGACGGCCCGGACCGCGAGAACCTACGACGACTGATGCCGGACGCGATCTTCACCGGACAACTGGGCGGTACCGCGCTGGCCGACGCCTATGCGAGCCTGGACGTATTCGTTCACCCCGGCGAGCACGAGACCTTCTGCCAGGCGGTTCAGGAAGCCCTCGCGAGTGGTGTGCCTGTCGTCGGACCGGACGCCGGCGGACCGCGTGACCTGATCTCGCATTGCCGCAACGGCTACCTCCTGCCGACGGACAGGTTCACCGAACTCCTGCCAAGCGCCGTGGACGCTCTTCGTCAGCGTGATCTGCGGGTGCAGTTCGGCTCCGCGGCGAGGCGCTCGGTGCTGCACCGGACCTGGCCGGCAATCTGCGAAGAGTTGCTCCGTCACTACGAGGATGTGCAGGGCCTCGGGCGGCGAACGGGTGCCAGAGCAGCCTGAACGCCCTCGCTGCCCGAGGGTTGGTAGCGTTTCGGGTGTGGCCACTACACACGGAACCCGAGCAACTCTCGAGAAGCAACCGCACGAAGTAGCGTCGATGTTCGACGACGTCGCGGAGCGATACGACCTCACCAACACCGTGCTGTCCTTCGGCCAGGACAAGGGTTGGCGCAAGGCCACCCGCGAAGCCCTCGACCTCAAGCCGGGCGAGAAGGTACTCGACCTCGCCGCCGGAACCGGAGTCTCGACCGTCGAACTGGGGCGCTCCGGTGCCTGGTGCGTCGCCACCGACTTCTCCAAGGGAATGCTCAAGGCCGGAATCTCGCGCAAGGTTCCGATGGTCGCAGGTGACGCGATGTACCTGCCGTACGCCGACAACGTGTTCGACGCCGCGACGATTTCCTTCGGTCTGCGCAACGTCTCCGACTTCGAAGCCGGACTGCGTGAGATCGCCCGCGTCACCAAGCCGGGCGGACGTCTCGTCGTCAGCGAGTTCTCGACGCCCGTCTTCGGGCCCTTCCGCACGGTCTACATGGAATACCTCATGAAGGCGCTCCCGCAGGTCGCACGCACCGTCAGCAGCAACCCCGACGCCTACGTCTACCTCGCCGAATCGATCCGCGCCTGGCCGACCCAGGAAGAGTTGGCCCGCAAGATCGAGGCTGCCGGGTGGAAGAACGTCAAGTGGCGCAACCTCACCGGCGGCATCGTGGCGCTGCATTACGCCACTGCCTGAACTGCTGTGCGCCTTTATCAACCCCCGGCGGTTAATAAAGGCGCACAGCACTTGCTCAACCGAACAGCGGTCGGGAGTCGATCTTTCTCGACGCGGCCCCCGACGCACGCCATGCCTTCGCCGTCAGATCGGCGTCGGCGTCGGTGACGAGGTTCCCCATCACCCGAACGGCGACCGTCATCAGTGCCCGTGAGCGCATCGCAATCGGGCCCGAGGCGGGCAGGAATTGCGGAACCGTCAGCAGGCCTGCGAGCCGGCGCGCGACCGAGAATGCCTGCCCGTAATGCTCCCGAAGCACGGTCGGCCACAGCTCCGTGAGGTCGTCGGCGCCGAGCTGTTCGACCACCAGACGTCCGCCTTCGAGGCCGTAGTCGATGCCCTCACCGTTGAGCGGGTTCACGCACGCTGCGGCGTCGCCGATCACGGCCCAGTTGCGTCCGGCGATGTTGGAAACGGCTCCACCCATGGGTAGCAAAGCCGAAGCGACGGAATGTATTTCGCTGCTCCACTGCCACTCGCTTCGGCGCTGATCGGTGTAGAGGTCCAGCAAGGGTCGCAAGGCACCTGGTGCCGGGCGCTTGGACGTCGCCAGTGTCCCGACGCCGATGTTCACCTCGCCGGTACCGAGCGGGAAGATCCAGCCGTACCCCGCCTGCAACGTGCCCTCGGTGTCCCGCAGTTCCAGATGCGAGGTGATCCACGGGTCGGCGCTGCGCGGCGTCGCGACATACGCGCGTGCCGCGACGCCGTACGCAGTGTCCCGGTGCCACTGCCGTCCCAGCTTCTTGCCGAGCGTCGAGCGAACGCCGTCGGCGATGATCAGCGTCCGACAACGAAGGGTGCTTCGTCCCGAGGGGCCGGCGAGTACGACGGCGGCTACTCGATCACCGTCGAGTTCGACGTCGACGGCCTTGGTGCCCTCGACCATGACCGCGCCGGATTCGACGGCGCACCGGCGAATGGCGTCGTCGAGTTCGGTCCGAGGGATCGCACTGCCGATCGGCGGGAACGACGTCCCTGGCCACTCGAGTTCGAGTTCTTGTCCGAAGCCGGACAACCGCAGGCCCTTGTTCGTCGTATGTGACCGAACCCACTCGCCGAGGCCGAGGCGATCCAGTTCGGCCACGGCGCGCGGAGTGAGTCCATCACCACAAGTCTTGTCTCGCGGGAACACGGCAGCGTCCACCAGCACGACGTCTCGGCCGCTGCGGGCGGCCCACGCCGCGGCCGAAGAACCCGCGGGACCTGCGCCGATGACCACAATGTCGGTTTCGTTCGGAAGCGAATCGACGACGGGGGACTGCTCTTCTACGGACACACTCACATCTTCCCAGGCTCGCGATCGCCACCGTGGCGAGGCCGTCCCGAGTGCGAACCGCTAGGTTCACTACCGTGGGAACCGAGCCGTCACTGACGACAGGAATGGGTACTGACATCGTGAGCACCGAAAAGACTGCTGCCGACGCAACCGCATCGAGCACCGTCGTTGCAGGCATCGACCTGGGCGACGAACAGCTCGCCGCAGTAGTGCGTGGTGGACTCTCCGATGTCGAGGAGTTGTTGGTCAGCGAGCTGTCCGACGGAGAAGACTTCCTCACCGAGGCCGCGCTGCATCTCGCGCGAGCTGGTGGAAAGCGCTTCCGTCCGTTGTTCACGATCCTGACCGCGCAACTCGGACCGGTGCCGAACGATCCGTCGATCATTACCGCAGCGACTGTCACCGAACTCGTTCACCTGGCGACGCTCTATCACGACGACGTCATGGACGAGGCGTCCATGCGGCGCGGAGCACCCAGCGCCAACGCCCGCTGGGGAAACAGTGTGGCGATCCTGGCCGGCGACTATCTGTTCGCGCACGCATCACGCCTGGTGTCGACGCTCGGACCCGAGGCCGTTCGGATCATCGCCGAAACATTCGCCGAACTGGTCACCGGCCAGATGCGCGAGACGATCGGTGTCAAGAAGGAGCAGGATCCGGTCGAGCACTACCTCAAGGTCGTGTGGGAGAAGACCGGTTCGCTGATCGCTGCTTCGGGACGCTTCGGCGGCACCTTCTCCGGCGCCGACGCAGCTCACATCGAGCGCCTCGAGCGCCTGGGTGACGCCGTCGGCACCGCGTTCCAGATCTCCGACGACATCATCGACATCTCGTCCGTCTCGGCGCAGTCCGGCAAGACGCCCGGCACCGACCTGCGCGAGGGAGTCCACACCCTGCCCGTCCTGTACGCCTTCCGCGAAGAAGGGGCCGACGCAGATCGCCTGCGGGAGCTGCTCGCGGGCCCGGTTACCGAAGATGCCCTGGTAGAAGAGGCCCTCGAACTGCTCGAGCGTTCGCCGGGCATGGTCAAGGCGAAGGCAAAGCTGGGCGAGTATGCCGTCGCGGCGAAAGCACAGTTGGCTGAGCTCCCGCAGGGACCGGCCAACGAAGCGCTCGTGCGTCTCGTCGATTACACGATCGAACGAGTCGGCTGACACCTCGGCGAATCGGGGCTACCGGGTGGAAACCCCGACAGTCACTGGGTGGGAACCCTGATGACCCTGTCCTTCGTTGACTTAACAGAACCGGTGCATACACCGGGGAGTTCGGGTGAGCCTTCGGCTCCAGCGAGGCAAGAGGTGAGCGGTTTGCACGGCTACGCGAACGGTGCGAAGACATTCGGCTTGTTGGTGGGGATGTCGGCGCTGATCGTCTTCATCGGCTCGCTGTTCAACAGCCCGTTCCTTCTGTGGGGATCCGTTCTGTTTGCCGTCGGCATGAATGCCTACGTGTACTTCAACAGCGACAAGCTGGCGCTTCGATCGATGCGCGCCCAGCCCATCACCGAGGTCGAGGCACCGGCGATCTACCGGATCGTGCGCGAACTCGCCACGACGGCGCACCAACCGATGCCCAGGCTGTACGTCAGCCCCACGAACGCCCCGAACGCGTTTGCCACCGGTCGTAGCCCTCGGCACGCCGCGGTGTGCGTGACCAGCGGCATCATGCAGATCCTGAACGAACGCGAACTGCGTGCCGTGCTCGGGCACGAACTCTCCCACGTCTACAACCGGGACATTTTGATCTCGTCCGTGGCCGGCGCGATGGCCAGCGTCATCTCTGGCCTGGCCAACTTCGCGATGTACGCGAGCATCTTCGGCGGCCGAGGGAACGGGCAGGGAAGCAATCCGATCGCGCTGCTGCTCGTCTCCCTACTGGGACCGATCGCGGCAACCGTGGTCAAGCTGGCCGTCTCGCGCTCTCGCGAGTACCAGGCGGATCAATCGGGAGCCGAGCTCACCGGTGACCCGCTGGCGTTGGCGTCGGCGCTGCGCAAGCTCGAGTCGGGCGTCGCAGCCGCGCCGTTGCCGCCTGAGCCCAAGCTCGCGGCGCAGTCCCACCTGATGATCGCCAACCCCTTCAGAGCGGGGGACAAGGTCAGCAAGCTGTTCTCGACGCATCCGCCCATGGCGGACCGGATCGAGCGTTTGGAGAAGATGGCGGGGATGTAGGGGCCTTCGGCCCCTGTGAGCCTTTCTGGTCGTCGGAACTACCAAAAAGGCGCACAGGGGCGCAGCCCCTACTACCGGTAGTTCACGAACTGCAGGGCGATCCCGAAGTCCTCACCCTTGAGCAGGGAGATGACGCCCTGGAGGTCGTCGCGCTTCTTGCTGCTCACACGAAGTTCCTCACCCTGGATCTGCGCCTTGACGCCCTTGGGGCCCTCGTCGCGAATCTTCTTGGTGATCTTCTTCGCGTTCTCGCTGCTGATGCCCTGGACCAAGGTTCCGGACAGCTTGTAGATCTTTCCGGACTGCGCCGGCTCGCCGGCATCGAATGCCTTCAGCGAGATGTCGCGACGGATCAACTTCTCCTTGAACACGTCGAGGGCGGCCAGCAGTCGCTCCTCGGTGTCGGCGTTCAACGTGATCGTCTCTTCACCAGACCACTCGATCGACGCTCCCGTGTTTCGGAAGTCGAAACGCGTGGTCAACTCCTTGGCAGCCTGATGCAGGGCGTTGTCCACCTCTTGACGGTCAACCTTGCTCACCACGTCGAAGGACGAATCAGCCACTTCACACTCCCGCTTTCCGGTAGTTCACGAACATCGAGTTCCGCCCACCTTCCATACCGGTGGACACCTCGACGTTATCGGGTCGGCACCGCCCGTTACCACCCGGTTTGCAAAATGGGGGTGTGTTCGTTGTATTCTTCTCACCGCACCGAGGAAGCCGTTTTCGGCCGCCGCACGTCGCGATATACTTGCGAATGCGCCGGATCGAAGCCTGGTGCAAGCACGGCAGATTGCCCGAGCGGCCAATGGGAGCGGACTGTAAATCCGTCGGCTTATGCCTACGTAGGTTCGAATCCTACATCTGCCACACCAAGTCAGCCCCGATTCTCTTCGCGAGAGTCGGGGCTGACTTTTTTGTGCGTGTACCGAGGTCGAGCGCGCGTTGGCGACGCAGGCGCCGGCTTCGGCTCAGGGGTGTCGGGGGCTCAGGGGCCTCGGGATGGGCACCGGGGGATGGTTTCAGGGGGAGTGCAGGGTCGAGCTGGTTCCCGCATAGCCCTCGCCAGCGGCCCCGATCGGTGCAACAATGGGCTCCGGCACCATTTTTGCCCCGATGACCAGCGGATTTGGTGCTGGCGCTCGTTCGTGTGTAATCTTTCGGAGGCTTCAAGAGAGCGGCAACGCACTCCTGAGCCACGCCCCCTTAGCTCAGTCGGTAGAGCGTTTCCATGGTAAGGAAAAGGTCAACGGTTCGATTCCGTTAGGGGGCTCGCTGGATTGTGGTGCCGTGCTTTCCGCGCGACACTCGACACCGAGGCGGTGTAGCTCAGTTGGTAGAGCAAACGACTCATAATCGTTGCGTCGCCGGTTCAAGTCCGGTCACCGCTACACAATATGCATGATCCACCCTGATTGCTCGTAATCAGATACACCCGAAAGAAGGCATCCCGTGGCCTCCTCGACCGACGTTCGGCCCAAGATCACCTTGGCCTGCGAGGTATGCAAGCACCGCAACTACATCACCAAGAAGAATCGGCGCAACGACCCCGATCGCCTGGAGCTCAAGAAGTTCTGCCCCAACTGCGGAACCCACCAGTCGCATCGCGAGTCGAAGTAGTAAGTCCTTAACAGGACGACGATTTTCGCGGAAGACCCTCTCTGGGCCTGCGTCTTCGGGTCCTAGCTAGAAGAGAGTCTCACCGCGTGACAGATTTGCAAGAGAACCAGGCAGCGGCCGAGGTCCCTACGGACCCGGCCGCTCATGCCGTCCAGATGGTCGGTCACCACTATCGTGTCGAAGACTTCTACGAGGTCGGACGCGAGAAGGTACGCGAGTTCGCTCGCGCCGTCCAGGACGCCCATCCCGCGCACTACGACGAGACGGCAGCCAAGGGCCTCGGATATGACGGCCTGATCGCTCCCATCACGTTCGTCGCCATCGTGGGTGCCATTGCTCAGCGACGTCTGTTCGAAGAGATCGTCACAGGCTACGACCTGAGTCAGATTCTTCAGACCGATCAGCGCTTGGTGCTGCACAAGCCCATGCAGGTCGGTGACCGACTCTTCTGCGACGTCTTCCTGGATTCGTTCAGGCAGGCCGCAGGTAGCGACATCATCGTGACCAAGAACATCATCACCGATCAGAACGACGAAGCCGTCGTCACCACGTGGACGACGCTTGTTGCTCGAACGGGTGGGGAAGTGGACGAGAACATCGCCCACGCAGTCAAGGACGTGATGATGCATGTCGCTTCGTAAATTTTCCGACGTGAGTGTCGGCGAACTTCTCCCCGAGAAGTCCGTCACCCTGACGCGTGGAAACCTCGCCAACTACGCGGGTGTTTCGGGAGATCCCAATCCGATTCACTTCAGTGACGAGGTCGCACGACTTGCCGGCTTGCCGGACGTCGTCGCGCACGGCATGCTCTCCATGGGCATCGGTGCCGGCTACGTCACCGAATGGCTGGGAGATCCGGGCGCAGTGACCGAGTACAACGTACGGTTCACGAGCCCGGTGATCGTGGCAGCCGACAAGGCTGCCGAGATCGAGTTCACCGCCAAGGTGAAGTCGATCGACGAAGAAAGCAAGACCGCAGTACTGGCAATTGTGGCCAAGTCCGAAGGTAAGAAGATCTTCGGTCGTGCCACTGCCACGGTCCGTCTAGCCTGATCGCAGGGCGGATTGTGTTTGTTCCGGGGCTTTGAAGTACACTGAGATTTCTGGGATTCCTCAGCGCTGCGCGCTGCCCTGAATGTTGCAAGACATTCACCTCGGGTAGCGCGTATGTTGTGTGATCGCAGAACGGTTGATTCAGGCAGGGTCTACCTGTCGAGGTCAACCAAAGGGGCGTAGCTCAACTGGCAGAGCAGCGGTCTCCAAAACCGCAGGTTGCAGGTTCAAGTCCTGTCGCCCCTGCCCCCGGATGCCAGCGACTGAGAGGAACGACGTGAGCGAGGAGCGCGCCAAGCGCGACGCCGACACTTCGGATGCGGAGACTTCACTGTCTGCCGATTCGACCGGTGTCGACGACACTGCAGCTGACGCGACTACGCGTTCCGATCTTTCGTTGGACAAGGACGGTGCCGAAAAGGCTCCCTCCGCATCCAGTGGGGTTTCCAACAAGCCGACCGGCAAGCGCGCTGCACGCGGCGCCTCGGTCAGCGCGTCCACCGTGAAGACTCCGGCCCGGACGGCATCCCGGACATCTTCGGCCAAGCCGACTGCAACGAACCCCGGCAAGAAGCCCAAGGTGAAGAAGGACAACATCTTCAAGCGCCTGCGCAAATTCTTCCGCGAGGTCATCGCAGAACTCCGTAAGGTCATCTGGCCGAACCGCAAGCAGATGATCACCTACACCAGCGTCGTGCTGACGTTCGTGGTCTTCATGGTCGCTTTCATCAGCGGCGTCGATATCGCTGTGATCAAGGGTGTCACCTGGCTGTTCGGCTGATCGCCGTAGCAGTCGGGCGTCTTTGCCTGCGAGCGCGACAAGACCCGACCCGGGTCCGAGTAACGAGAGGAAGCGAGTGCCCCAGTGAGCACCCCCGAGAACGACACGAATGAGGCTTTGGCCGAAGAGCGTGTTTCTGCCGAGGCGGCAGCCGAAGTAGACGTCGTGGTTGCCGAAGGCACCGATGCAGACGTTGCCGAAGGCACTGATGCAGACGCTGCAGCGACCGAGGACGTCATCTCCGACGATGCCGAGAACTCCGACGAGGCCGCTCCCGCCGCCGAGCTCGAGGTCGAGGATCCCGTTGCCGAACTCAAGGCTGCGCTGCGCCGCGCCCCGGGTGACTGGTACGTCATCCACTCGTACGCCGGTTACGAGAACAAGGTCAAGACCAACCTCGAGACTCGCGTTCAGAACCTCGATGTCGGCGACTACATCTTCCAGGTGGAAGTTCCCACCGAAGAGGTCACCGAGATCAAGAACGGCCAGCGCAAGCAGGTCAACCGCAAGGTTCTGCCCGGATACATCCTCGTTCGCATGGAGCTCAACGACGAGTCGTGGGGCGCCGTGCGCAACACGCCTGGTGTCACCGGTTTTGTCGGTGCCACGTCGCGTCCCTCGCCGCTGACCCTCAACGAGGTCGTCAAGTTCCTGCTCCCGCAGCAGGAGCAGAAGAAGCAGCAGGCTGCAGCGGCCGCCGTCGCAGCAGGCGAGGCACCGTCCGAGTCCTTCGGCAAGCCCCTCATCGAGGTCGACTTCGAGGTCGGCGAGTCGGTCACCGTCATGGACGGCCCGTTCGCAACCCTTCCGGCCAGCATCAGCGAGGTCAACGGCGAGCAGCAGAAGCTCAAGGTTCTCGTGTCGATCTTCGGTCGTGAAACCCCGGTTGAGCTCAACTTCAACCAGGTCGCGAAGATCTGACCACCCCAAAACTTGCAATTTGTTCGACGCAAGACACACACCCAAGCTAGAAACTAGGAACTAGAGATGCCCCCAAAGAAGAAGAAGCTCGCCGGGCTCATCAAGCTGCAGATCCAGGCAGGTCAGGCTAACCCTGCACCTCCCGTGGGTCCCGCGCTCGGTCAGCACGGCGTGAACATCATGGAGTTCTGCAAGGCCTACAACGCGGCGACTGAGTCCCAGCGCGGCAACGTTGTGCCGGTCGAGATCTCGGTCTACGAAGACCGGACCTTCGATTTCAAGCTGAAGACCCCTCCCGCCGCCAAGCTGCTCCTCAAGGCAGCCGGCGTCGCCAAGGGCTCCGGCGAACCGCACAAGACCAAGGTTGCCTCGGTGACCATGGATCAGGTGCGCGAAATCGCGAAGACCAAGGCTGAAGACCTCAATGCCAATGACATCGAGCAGGCCGCGAAGATCATCGCCGGCACCGCTCGTTCCATGGGCATCACGGTCCAGGGCTGATAGTCGCTCCACAGCATTACGTGGGAGGGCCGGCCAGGCCCCGACCACAACTGAACCATTCACCACTGCACAGGTAATTCGCTGCAGTGACAAGTAAGGACAGAACAAATGGCAAAGCGCAGCAAGGCGTACCTCGCCGCCGCTGAGAAGATCGACGCAGACAAGCTCTACAGCCCGCTTCAGGCTGCAAAGCTCGCCAAGGAGACGTCGTCCACCAAGATGGATGCAACCGTTGAGGTTGCAGTTCGTCTGGGCGTCGACCCCCGTAAGGCTGACCAGATGGTCCGCGGAACGGTCAACCTGCCCCACGGCACCGGTAAGACCGCTCGCGTCATCGTGTTCGCTGTTGGCGAGAAGGCAGCAGAAGCCGAGGCTGCAGGCGCTGACGTAGTCGGTGCAGAAGACCTGATCGAGCGCATCCAGGGTGGATGGGTCGATTTCGACGCCGCAATCGCGACTCCTGATCAGATGGCCAAGGTCGGCCGCATCGCCCGTGTCCTCGGACCCCGTGGCCTGATGCCGAACCCGAAGACGGGCACCGTCACGGCGGATGTCACCAAGGCTGTCAACGACATCAAGGGCGGAAAGATCAACTTCCGCGTCGACAAGCAGGCCAACCTGCACTTCGTCATCGGCAAGGCATCGTTCGACGATGAGAAGCTGGTGGAGAACTACGGCGCAGCCCTGGACGAGATCCTGCGTGCGAAGCCCTCGTCGGCCAAGGGTCGCTACGTGAAGAAGATCACGGTCTCGACCACCACCGGTCCGGGCATCCCGGTGGATCCGAACCGTACTCGCAACCTCCTCGAGGATGCTGCAGACGCGTAAGCAGTCCGCATACGAACAAGAAGGCCGGCAGGGATCACTCCCTGCCGGCCTTCTTGTCGTTTCGGGAGAGGGTGATCCCTGCCGGTGGTATCGGTCCATCGGTGGTATCGATCTAACGGTGGCATCATCGGGGTATGCACGAAGCGTTCCAGTTCCTCGGAAACTTTTGGTGGCTGATCTTCGTTTTCGGCGGCACCATCGGTGGGGCGCTGAAGGGTGTCGCGGTTGCCAACGAAAGGCGGATCGAGCGCCGGCAAGAGCGCTTCCGGCTCAAGCAGCAGACCAAGGTCGCCATCGCGCAAGCCAACGCACAACATCACGCCGACGAAGAAACACAGCGCCGAGAGCTGGCCAAGGCAATCGAGCAGCACGATGCGGTCGACGCCCGATGGTTCTCGTACGAGCTCGATCCGGTCACACTGCTCGACACCCCGATGATGACGGACATGCGCGAGCCTTTGACCGCCGATTTTCATCGAGCCAAATATCGTGCCGATCTGCTTCGCCCAGGCAATCCGGAGACGATGATCGGCAACCAGCAGGCACAAACCGAGTACCGCGAGGCGGTGCACGCTTACTCGATCGCCTTCGAAATCGCGGAAGCTGAGGCGAAGCGCCGCCGACGGAGCGGATTCACCCTCGACGAACAAGAACGCCTGGTAAGGGCGCAACGTCTGCTGCGACTGGCCATGGACGAGGGCGCGACGCCACAGGAACGTCAGAGTGCGTACCGGAAGGCCCACAAGGAACTCGATGGATTGCTGGTGTTGCCGGACCGAGCTCGGGCAGCAATCGAACACAAGATCGCCAGGGCTATCGGTGCTTGAAGGAATCGGGTGCATGACGAACCCGATTTGGTTGTGCAGCGAGCAGTCAGGTAGTCTTCGAGGCGGAGTTCAGTGCTGGATATGAACTTCACCCCAAAATCATGTTCTACCCAAGACCGTTGGTGATTGCACTCAGTGATGGGTGTGGTTGAAAGTCCGGGAGTGCCCGGCGGCCCACGTAGGTGAACGAGGTAGGGGGATAGCTTGATGTAGTGGTTCTACAGTTTGCCTGGTTATGCACTGCCTCGCTTTGCATCGTTACGCTGATTCGTAAGCCTCTTCTTCATGTTTCCTCTGTACGCCCCGTGCGCTTGCGCCGGGGCGTTTTGCATGTCGCGGACTGTGTCTTCTCGGGTTCACCCCGATGAGGTGCAGCGGTTCCTGAGTGGGACAACGACTGTCACGAGAGGAGGCGAAGTATGGCAAAGCCTGAGAAGGTTTCCGCAGTTGCGGAAATCACCGAGCAGTTCAAGGGTTCGACCGCCGCTGTGGTCACGGAATACCGTGGCCTTTCGGTTGGCAACATCACGACACTGCGACGCGCTCTCGGAGAAGGTGCCACCTACTCCGTCGCCAAGAACACCCTGGTCAAGCGTGCCGCCGCAGAGGCTGGCATCGAGGGCCTTGATGACCTGTTCGTTGGTCCGACCGCCATTGCATTCATCAAGGGCGAACCGGTCGACGCTGCGAAGGCTCTGAAGAACTTCGCTAAGGACAACAAGGCGCTCATCATCAAGGGCGGCTACATGGACGGCGCTGCGCTGTCCGTGGAAGAGGTCAACAAGATCGCGGATCTCGAATCCCGCGAAATCCTGTTGGCAAAGCTTGCCGGCGCGATGAAGGGCAACTTGGCAAAGGCCGCAGGCCTGTTCAATGCTCCCGCTTCGCAGATGGCCCGTCTGGCCGCTGCCCTGCAGGAGAAGAAGGCTGCAGAAGGCGGAGCCGCAGAGGCCCCCGCAGAGGCTGCCACCGAGGCTCCGGCCGAGGCCGAAGCCGAAAGCTGATCCGCACCCGCGCATCACTGCTATAACCCCGCCCGGTCGCGGATCAGCGACATGGGACTTACAGGAAGGACCGCCACAATGGCGAAGCTCAGCACCGAAGAGTTGTTGGACCAGTTCAAGGAGCTCACCCTCCTCGAGCTCTCGGAGTTCGTTAAGGCATTCGAGGAGACCTTCGAGGTCACCGCTGCTGCTCCCGTCGCCGTCGCCGCTGCAGGCGCACCGGCCGCCGGCGCAGAAGCGGCTGAAGAGCAGGACGAGTTCGACGTCGTCCTCGAGTCGGCTGGCGACAAGAAGATCCAGGTCATCAAGGTCGTCCGTGAGGTCGTTTCCGGCCTCGGCCTGAAGGAAGCCAAGGACCTCGTCGAGAGCGCTCCGAAGGCCATCCTCGAGAAGGTTGCCAAGGACGCCGCAGAGGCTGCCAAGGAAAAGCTCGAAGCTGCCGGCGCAAAGATCGTCATCAAGTAAGACGGTTTTCCCGCTGCTCTTCGCGAGTAGTAACGAAGAGGGCCACTCCCCACGGGGAGTGGCCCTCTTTTTTTGAACTTTTTTCGCGGGTGATATGCCGGAATTCATGCAGGTGGGAGGGGTGTCCGAACTAGGCTGTGATCTGAATTATGCTTCTTCCCTACTCGTTAGTAGTATTCGCAGTCACGGGTACCACTCCCATGCGATAGAGTGACCCAACCCACACGGGTGCATGCATGCAACGGACGTCGCGGAGGTAATGGTGGGAGTCGAGGTAGCGGTACAAGGACTGACAAAGTCTTTCGGGTCGCAGAGGATTTGGCAGGACGTGTCGTTGACACTTCCCGCGGGTGAGGTCAGCGCACTGCTCGGGCCTTCGGGTACCGGTAAGTCGGTGTTCCTGAAGTCCCTGATCGGACTGCTCCGCCCTGAACAAGGCTCCATCGTCATCGACGGCACGGACATCCTGCAGTGCTCCTCCAAGGAGCTCTACGAGATCCGCAAACTGTTCGGCGTTCTCTTCCAGGACGGCGCACTGTTCGGCTCGATGAACTTGTACGACAACATCGCCTTCCCGCTTCGTGAGCACACCAAGAAGTCGGAATCCGATATCCGCAAGATCGTGATGGAGAAGTTGGACCTCACGGGTCTGGTCGGCGCCGAGGACAAGCTTCCCGGTGAGATCTCCGGCGGTATGCGCAAGCGTGCCGGTCTGGCGCGTGCACTCGTTCTCGATCCCGAGATCATCCTCGTCGACGAGCCCGACTCCGGTCTGGATCCGGTGCGTACGACGTACATCAGCCAAACGCTGATCGACATCAACGCCCAGTCGGACGCGACGATTCTGATCGTCTCGCACAACATCAACCTCGCACGCACGGTGCCGGACAACATCGGCATGCTCTTCCGTCGTCAGTTGGTGATGTTCGGTCCTCGCGAGGTGCTGCTCACCTCGGACGAGCCCGTCGTCAAGCAGTTCCTCAACGGAACGATGATCGGTCCGATCGGTATGTCGGAGGAGAAGGACGAGGCTCAGATGGCGCACGAGCAGGCGCTCGTCGACGCCGGTCACCACGCCGGTGGTGTCGACGACGTCGAGGGCATCGTGCCGCAGATGAAGGCCACCCCCGGAAACCCGGAGCGTCAGGCTGTTCGTCGTCGCCAGGAGCGCGTCCGTCAGATCATGCACACCCTCCCAGCTAACGCACAGGCGGCGATTCAGGACAGCCTCGACGAGGTTGACGGAACTGGGCAGTACGATCCCCAGTACGCCGAAGCGAGCGGCTATCAGGGGGAGTGGAACGACAACTCGCAAGACACGCAGGTCATTCCTGCATACGAGGGCGATCCCTACGGAAACACGACACACGGGCAAGGGTAGGCATATCGGATGGGGGTTACCCGCAACTCGGTTCTGAGTCCGGTCAACGGAGCATTAACTCAGGCCGGAAACATCGTCGAACTGTTTGTCGACGTCGTCAGGAATACGTTCCGGCGTCCATTTCAGTTCCGTGAGTTCATCGAGCAGGCCTGGTTCATCGCCAGCGTGACAATATTGCCGACGGCATTGGTAGCCATCCCTTTCGGCGCCGTCGTCTCACTGCAGACCGGTTCGCTGATCAAGCAGTTGGGTGCAGAATCGTTCACCGGCGCTGCCAGCGTCCTGGCGGTGATCCAGCAGGGTAGCCCCCTGGTGACAGCGTTGCTGGTCGCCGGTGCGGCCGGATCGGCCGTGACGGCCGATCTCGGTTCTCGAACCATCCGTGAAGAGATCGACGCGATGGAAGTCCTCGGAATCAATCCGATTCAGCGCCTGGTGGTTCCGCGTGTACTCGCGATGGTGCTGATCGCTGTTCTGCTCAACGGACTGGTGTCCGTCGTCGGTATCGCGGGTGGTTACTTCTTCAACGTGATCCTGCAGGGCGGTAACCCCGGTGCCTACATCTCGTCGTTCTCAGCTTTTGCGCAGCTACCGGACATTTGGAGCGGTGAGATCAAAGCCGCGGTGTTCGGTGTCATCGCTGGTGTGATCTCCGCGTACAAGGGACTCCACCCGTCCGGTGGCCCGAAGGGCGTCGGTGAGGCGGTGAACCAGGCCGTCGTCATCACGTTCCTGCTGTTGTTCTTCGCCAATCTGATTCTGACGATGGTGTACCTCCAGATCGTGCCGGCGAAGGGATCTTGACCTAAATGACCATCGCACGAGGCCGCGGCGATCAGTTCCTGCTGAAGAGTCGCAAAGTAGCCAGAATTCCAGTGAACGCGTTGGACCGCGCGGGCGAGCAGATGTCGTTCTACGCGCGCGCCATCGCGTGGACCCCGCGCACCCTGCATCGGTACCGGAAGGAGACGCTTCGACTACTCGCCGAAGTGACCTTCGGTAGCGGTGCGCTCGCAGTGATCGGCGGAACCATCGGCGTCATCGCGATGATGTCCGGATTCACCGGTGTCGTCGTCGGCCTCCAGGGCTTCGCCGCTCTGGAGCAGTTGGGTAGCTCGGTCCTGACCGGCTTCCTCTCCGCATACGTCAACACCCGTGAGATCGCTCCGATCGTTGCGGCTCTTGCGCTCTCGGCCACGGTGGGTTGTGGTTTCACCGCTCAACTCGGTGCCATGCGTATCTCCGAAGAGATCGACGCGCTCGAGGTCATGGCAGTTCCGTCGGTGCCGTTCCTGGTCACGACGCGCATGATCGCCGGCTTCGTCGCCGTCATTCCGCTGTACATCGTGGGTCTACTCGCGGCGTACCTCGCCTCGAGAGTGATCAGCACGGTCTTCAACGGGCAGTCGACGGGTTCCTACGACCACTACTTCAACCTGTTCCTGCCACCGCAGGACGTGCTGTATTCGTTTGCGAAAGTCCTGGTATTCGCCTTCGTGCTGATCCTGATCCACTGCTACTACGGGTTCCATGCCTCAGGTGGTCCCGCAGGTGTCGGTGTGGCCGTCGGCCGCGCTGTTCGCGCCGCAATCGTTACGATCGCCGTTCTCGACTTCTTCCTCAGCCTCGCAATCTGGGGCACCACGACGACAGTGAGGGTGGCCGGATGATCGAGGCTCCGTCAGTCCTGCGCCGCCGTGTGCTCGGACTCGTGTTCTTCGTGGTGTTGGCATTGTTCCTGGCCTTCACCATCGGAACCTTCAACAAGACGTTCAAGGACGTCGTGAAGATCGACCTCGTGACCGACACAGTCGGAAATGCGTTGCCACCCAACGCAGACGTCAAGGTCCGTGGGCTGCTGGTCGGCGAGGTGCGATCCGCGTCGACGAAAGACGGCCAGGTCACCTCGGTCCTCGCGATCGAGCCGGACAAGGCTGATCTGATTCCGTCCAACGTCACGGCGCGTCTGCTCCCGAAGACGCTTTTCGGTGAGCGCTACGTCTCCCTGATCATTCCGGAGGGAACCACCGCGACCCCGATTTCCGCGGGAACGGTGATCCACCAGGACAAGAGCGGCAATGCTGTCGAGGTCGGCGACGTTCTGGACGGACTGCTCCCACTTCTGCAGGCGATTCCGCCGCAGGATCTGGCGAACACTCTCGGTTCTCTCGCGCAGGGTCTGACGGGACGCGGCGCCGAGCTCGGTCTGACGGTCGATCGTCTCGAGGAGATCTTCCGCGGCGTCAATACCGAACTGCCCGCGGTGCAAGAGGATCTGCGCAAGTTCGCGGACTTCTCCCAGACGTACTCGGACGCTGCGCCCGATCTGATCAACGCTCTCGACAATCTGCGGACCACGGGTAACACGGTGGTGCAGAAGCAGGACCAGTTGCGGACACTGCTGGCGTCGCTCACCGTGACATCGTCGGACACCGCAGCCTTCCTCGAAGCGAACTCGTCCTCGATCATCACGCTCGCTGCGGATTCGAAGGAAGCTCTCCAGCTTCTGGCCCAGTACTCTCCGACCTTCGGGTGCACGTTCAAGGGCTTCTCGGACACCGCTCCGGAAGCTGCCAAGATCCTGTCCACCGACGCGCCCAATCCTGGTGTGCGTGCGAGTATTCAGATCGTGAACCCCAAGGGTCGCTACCTGCCCAACCAGGACGAGCCACGGCTCGTCGACAACCGCGGCCCGGTTTGCTACGACAACGTCACCGAGCCCGGTCGTCCGTTCCCGCAGTACCCCGGCGGTTCGTACGGTGACGGTTCCTACCAGGTTCCTTCCCGCAATCCAGGTCCCGCCACCATGGAATTCCTGCCTGCACCCGAGGGCTCCGGACCTCAGTTGTTCTCGACCAACAACAGCGGTCCGGCTCAGCAGGCCGGCTACGCGGGCTCGAAACTCGAAGAGGATACGTTGAAGGTGATCTACGGACAGGCCAACGGTGTTGCGCCGGACGATGTTCCGGCGTGGACCACGATGGTCAGCGCTCCGGCATTCGCAGGTGCGGAGGTGAGCGTCCAATGAGAGGACTCGCAGCTCCGCTGACAAAGCTCATCATCTTCGTCGTGGTGACGGTCCTGGCGACAGGACTGCTGGCAGCCAGTATCGCCAACCTCGGCGGCGGTGGCGGCACCAAGTTCAACGCCGTCTTCTCCGACGTCACTTCGTTGAACGAGGGCGACGAGGTTCGCATTGCCGGTGTTCGTGTCGGCCAGGTCGAGAAGATTGCCATCGTCAACGACAACCAGGCCGAGGTCCAGTTCTCGGTATCCGACCGTGATTGGTTGCCGGCCAGTTCCATCGCCACCATACGGTTCCGCAACCTGGTGGGGCAGCGCTACATCTCGCTCTCGCAAGGTGAAGGCAGCCAAGGCAAGAAGATCACCGGCGGCGATACCCTGCCGCTGTCTCAGACGCGCCCGGCAGTCAACCTCACGACACTCTTCAACGGCTTCAAGCCGCTGTTCACCACCCTGAGCGCGGACGACGTCAACAAGCTGTCGTACCAGATCATCCAGGTCTTCCAAGGCGAATCGGGCACCATCAGTGAGCTCGTGCGCAACACCGCGAGCCTGACCAACACCGTCGCGGACAAGGACGCGGTCATCGGCGCGGTGATCAAGAACCTCAACGACGTTCTCGACACCGTCAACGCGAACGACAAGAACCTCGATTCACTGATCGTCAACACCCAGCAACTCGTCACCGGGTTGGCCAACGAGCGTGGGGTGGTCGGTTCGGCCGTCACCTCACTCGCCGGCCTGACCGACGCGACGGCAGACCTGCTCGAGCCGACGCGGCCGTCGATTCAGGGCTCGATCACGGCGCTCAACACACTGGCGACCACACTCAATCGTCGGAGTGACGACGTCAACGCGGTGCTCGAGACCTTGCCGGTCAAGCTCGAGAAGCTCGCACGCGTAGCGAGCTACGGTTCCTGGTTCCAGTTCTATCTGTGCGGAATCGACATCGTTGCCGGTCCAGGACAGTCTGCGTCGCTGAATCTGCCCACCGGCCTGCCGACGGTCAATCAGCCGATTTACACCAACGCGGCCACGCGATGCACTCAAGACGGTATGAGGGAGTTGCAAGGTCGATGAGTAAACGTCGCAGTCCGGCAATGGCCGGAGCCATCGGTATCTTCGTGGTGCTGCTGGCCACTTTGTCCGCGTTCTTCCTCGATTCGCTTCCGTTCGTGGGAGCAGGCTCGTCCTACTCCGCCGAGTTCTCCGAAGCCGCGGGTCTCAAGCCTGGTAACGAGGTTCGTATCGCCGGCGTGAAGGTCGGCAAGGTCACTTCCGTCGATCTCGACGGTGACCGTGTTCTCGTCGACTTCAAGGTCAGTGACGCGTGGGTGGGAGATCAAACCTCTGCGTCCATTCAGATCAAGACCATTCTGGGACAGAAGTACCTCGCACTAGATCCGCGCGGAACCGACAACCTCGATCCCAAGGATCGGATTCCGCTCGAGCGCACCACCTCTCCGTACGACGTCGTTCAGGCCTTCTCGGCAGCGGCGGACACCGTCGGCGACATCGACACCGACCAGTTGGCGAAGAGCATGGAGACGTTGTCCCAGGCATTCTCCGAGACACCTGGCGACGTCCGCGCTTCGCTCGACGGTGTCAGCCGGCTGTCGCAGACGATCGCGAGCCGCGATCAGGACCTGCAGAAGCTCTTCGCCGCCACCGGGAAGACGTCGCAGATTCTTGCGGATCGCAACAAGGAATTCACCCAGCTGATCCGTGACGGCGGACTTTTGGTGCAGGAACTCAACAATCGCCAGCAAGCGATTTCGCAGCTGCTCACCGGAACTCAGCGCGTCTCTCAGCAGCTCACCGGTCTCGTTCGTGACAACGAGGCGGCAATCGGGCCGGCGCTGACGCAGCTCAACGGCGTCATCGACATCTTGAAGGCCAACAACGAGAACTTGGACAAGGCACTGAAGCTCTACGAACCCTTCATTCGCTTGTACGCCAACGTGGTCGGCAACGGCCGTTGGTTCGACCAGGTCGTCGTGAACCTCCTTCCGCCGGGTCTGCCGGACATTCCGGGCTACCGTGACCCCGTTCGTACGTTGGGAGGCAACTGATGGCTGATACTGCCGAAGCCGGAAGCGGCTCCAAGAAGCGCTCGGTCGCGATCATCGCCGCTGTTCTGATCGGGTTACTCGTAATCGGTGGCGCGCTGTGGTGGGTGTTCACTCGCGCCGGAACCACCAAGATCACCGCCTACTTCGACAAGTCGGTGGGTATCTACGACGGCTCCGACGTTCGTGTTCTCGGTGTCAAGGTCGGCACCGTCGAATCCGTCGAACCCCAGGGAGATCAGGTCAAGGTCGAGCTGCGTGTCGATCGTGGGATCGACATTCCCGCGGGTGCCAGTGCCGCTCAGATCACGCCGTCGGTGGTTGCCGACCGCTACATCCAGCTGACACCGGTCTTCACCGGCGGCGACAAGATGGCCAGCGGTGCAGTAATTCCGATCGAGAAGACGGCGACGCCTGTCGAGGTCGACCAGTTGTACTCCAGCATCGACGAACTCGCGTCGGCTCTCGGTCCTGAAGGTGCCAACAAGAACGGAGCACTGTCCGATTTCGTCGAGACAGGTGCGGCCAACCTCGAGGGCAACGGTGAAGCGTTGGGAGACAGCATCACCAACCTCTCGGATGCCGCACGGACGCTCAACGATTCGCGTGACAACATCTCGCTCACCATCAAGAACCTGGATACTTTTGTGGGCGCTCTCGCGGCCAACGATCAGCAGGTGCGCCAGTTCAACACGCAGTTGTCGGACCTGACCGGATTCCTGGCAGGTGAGCGCGACGATCTCGGTGCCGCTCTGAACCAGCTCTCGATTGCGCTCGGCGACGTCGCGAAGTTCGTGGCCGACAACCGCGATCAACTGGTCCAGACAACCGAAGGTCTCGTCGAACCGACACAGACATTGGCGAACAACAAGGAAGCACTGGCCAACACGCTCACCATGCTTCCGCTGGCGATCTCCAACTTGGTCAACTCGTACGACGCCGAATCAGGTGTGCTGGCTTCACGTCTGGCGTTCCCTGATCTTCAGAACCCGGCCGGCGTGCTCTGCAAGTTGATGGACCTCGGCAAGCTGTTGCCCGGTGATCCGCGGTTCGAGGCATTGGGAAGGCAGATGCAACCGGCTATCGACCAGTGCGCAAACGTCGCAGCGATGACCGACGCAGCCAATCAGGCTGCAGGCCTGAACCTTCCCTTCGGCATCCTTGCCGGTTCCGAACGACAGATGCAGGTAGTTCCGGGCACTGTGCCCGGCGTCGTGTCACCGCGACTGACCAGTGGAAACGGGGAGGGCGAGTGAAGCGTTCATTGATAGTCGGCGCCGGATTGTGCGCCGTCCTGATCTCGGCAACCGCCTGCTCGTCCGAGGGGATCTACGCTGTCCCGCTTCCCGGCGGTCCTGATGTGGGTTCCGATCCGATGCACTTGACCATTCAGTTCGACGACGTGCTCGACTTGGTTCCGCAGTCCGCTGTGAAGGTCGACGGCGTTCCCGTCGGTCGCGTCGACGACGTGTCGGTCGGACCGGACGGATGGACCGCGGATGTCGGCATTATCCTCGACTCGTCGGTTGATCTGCCCGCCAACGCAATTGCCGCGGTCGAGCAGACCAACCTGCTCGGCGAGAAGTTCATCCAGCTGTCGGCCCCGCCGTCCGGACCGGACTCTACGAAGCTGGCCGACGGTGATCTCATTCCGCTGGATCGCACTCGCCACGCCACGGAGATCGAGCAGGTTCTCGGCGCATTGTCGCTGCTGCTCAATGGCGGCGGTGTGGGCCAGTTGCAGCCCATCGTCGAAGAACTCGGTGCCGCGTTCGACGGTCGCGAAGGCAAGACGAGAAGTCTTCTGGAGCAGGCGAACACACTCATCGGTGGACTCAACGAGCAGCGTGACGACATCACACGCGCGCTCGACGGCCTGGATGTGCTCTCGACTCGCGTCAACGATCAGAACGAGAAGATCGGGAAGATTCTCGAGGAACTCCCCGTTGCGACACAGGTTCTCAACGAGCAGCGTCCGCAGCTGACGCAGATGCTCGCTCAGGTGGATCGACTCGGAACAGTGGGAACCGACGTCCTCACACAGTCCAAGGACGATCTGATCGCTGATCTTCAGGCTCTGCGTCCGACGCTGCAGGCGCTCGCAGACTCCGGTGACGACTTCGTGGGGGCACTTCCGTTCCTTCCGACGTTCCCGTTCCCGGACGGTGTCGAGAAGATTGCACAGGGTGGTTCCGTCAACCTCTTCCTGAGTGTCGACCTGCAGATCGGCAATACACTCTCGGGTCTCGGTGTCGGGCAGGGAGAACCGGAATACCGCCAGCCCAAGTTCGGCAATCCCAAGCCGGTGGTCGACCCCTCCAACCCGTACTACAACGGCAACGGACCGCGACCGGGCTGGCCGACAGTGTCACTGCTGCCGATCGCTCCGATCCTGCCGCAGGTTCCCGTTGTCGCCGGCCTTCCCGCCACAACAGCGGGTGACCCGGCAACGCCGGCGCCCGCGGCGAACCCACTCAACCCCATCCAGGGAATGCTGGAACAGTTCGGAATCGGCGGTGATGGACAGTGAGATCAGCTCTGGTCAGATGGCAGCTCGTCGGCTTTGTCGTGGTTGCGCTCCTGGGTCTCATCTACGTCGGCGCCAAGTACGTGCGCCTGGACAACCTCATGGGGTTCGGTCAGTACACGGTCAAGACCGAATTGGCCACGTCCGGTGGGATTTTCACCAACGCCGAGGTGACGTATCGCGGCGTGCCGGTCGGGCGAGTGGGCGACATGTCGTTGACCGAGGACGGAATTCAGGTCGACCTGAAGATCGACAACAGTGCTCCGGAGATTCCCGCGTCGGCCCGTGCCGTCGTGGCCAACCGCTCCGCCATCGGTGAGCAGTACGTCGACCTTCAGCCCGATACCGATCAGGGACCGTTCCTCGAGGACGGCTCGGTGATCGCGGTGGGGGACACCACAACTCCGATCCCGATCGAGGATGTGCTGACCAGTGCCAACGGCTTGGTCAAGTCCGTGCCCGTCGACGCGCTCCACACCGTCGCCGTCGAACTCGGTGCAGCGTTCAACGGCAAGGGCGAGGACATTCAGGTCCTGGCCGATTCGCTGTCCGGTCTCTCGCAGTCCGGGCTCGACACTCTGCCTCAGACGCTCGCGCTGATTCGGAACAGTGAGACGGTACTGACGACGCAGTCGGATCAGTCCTCCGCGATCAAGCAGTTCAGTACCGATCTCGATGCTGTCACGGCGCAGTTGAGGACCAGCGATCCGGACATCCGTCGCTTGATCGACAACGGCATCCCGGCCAGCGATCAGATCGGTGCCCTCATCAACGAGGCGGGCCCGAGCCTGACGACTGACCTGACCAATCTTGCCGCGACCACCAAGACGCTTGCACCCCGAACGATCGCGCTGCAGCCGTTCCTGATCTTCCTTCCCGGCCTGGCCGCTGCCGCACCGACGGTTGCTCCCGGCGACGGAACGGTCCATCAGGGCTTGGTGCTCGAGACCAACAATCCGCTCTCGTGCACGGTGGGTTACGAAGGCACCATGGCGATCCTGGACGAGATGAAGCGTCAGAATCCCAACTTCGACGACACCCAGCAGGATTTCCCGCTCAACACCGCGGCCTCGTGTGAGACGCCGCTGGGCAGCGAGACGGGCGTCCGCAGTGCCAACCGCGTGGTGTACGCCGATCCCGACACGATCCAGCCTTGGGACTTCAAGCCGAAGGTCGATCCGGACAAGTTGAACCTCAACCCGATCGCGACGCAGTTGGCGCCGTTGCTCGGAGTGACACCGAAGTAGACCGATCCGAATGTGGTCGAGTTTGTGCAGTTCAGGCTACTGAGTTGTGGCAGTTGACGATTCGCGGCCAGAGGCTGGGCAAAACAGGTAAGTAGGGTAGTGAGTGTGATTCAGAGAAACAGTTCCCCGCAGTCCGGCGGGCCCGAGCAAGTCGAATCGGGAGCGCCGACAACCGGTAGACCGAAGGGGCTGACAGCGTCTCTGATTGCGGTCGGTGTCTTGCTTCTGGCGGCAGTGGTTGCGCTCGGTGTGTTCGGCGTCCCGTACGTTCGGGCGCTCACCACCGACCGCACCACCGCCGAGATGCGTGACGACGCGTTGATCGGTGCGCAGCAAGTCGCGATCAACCTCAACAACGCGGATTCGGCCAATCTCGACCAGTCGATCGAGAACATGCGTTCTTCGGTGACCGGTGACGAGATGACGACGTATCTGCAGACCGTTCAGGATTCCATCACAGACGAGTTGCGTAACTCGGGCTCGAAGGCTGACACCGAAGTCGTTCAGTCCGCGCTGACCGAGCTCAATACCGATGACCGGACCGCCACGGCACTGGTCGTCGTTCGAGTCACCACGACCCAGGGCAACCAGTTCGTCAAGAATCAGCTCGGCATGCGGCTGGGCATGGTCGAGGTCGACGGGGTCTGGAAGGCTCAGTCGGCTGATCCGATCGGCTCTCGGCTCGATCTCGGCTCCGGCACCCTGCCGGCCACCGACGGCTCCACGCCTGCTCCTGACGCAACGCCCGCACCCGGTTCGGGGACCGAGGCACCTGCCTCCGGTGCTCCCGCACCGACAACCGAGGGCGGTGATTCCGGTGGCCAGTAGTTCGTCGAACCTGCACACCGACATCCCTCGAAGGAGAAGCGCGTAATGCCACCCAAACGTCGTACCGGCGGACCGTCCTCCCCGCAGAACCGTCGGCCGAAGATCGCGGGAAGCGCTCGCTCGCTCAACGTCCCCGCGGGGACGTCCGATTCGGATCCGGTCGAGCCCACGATCGAACAGCCGGAAGAAGAAACACAGGAGGCTGTGAAGCCGGAGGTTGCGAAGCCGGAGGTTGCGAAGCCGACGCTCACGAAGGCCGAGTCCGGAGAAATCGAGCCGCCGAAGACGGAAACCGACGCTCCGGAATCCACACCGGGCCCCGATCTGACCAAACCGGCGAAAACCGTCGCAGACGAGCCCAAGGCCCCTGCTACCCCGGAGACGGGCGCGGGGGAGTCGGCGACAACACCTACACAATCCAAGGCCGGTTGGCGCCTGGTCGCGATCCTGGGGGCCGCAGCGGTCATCGTCGCGATCCTCGCCGGCATCGCCTTCTTCAAAGTCGGCGCGAAGACGGACGACATCGCCTGGGTGGACGAAGGCGCCACGGCTGAAGTTCTTCGTGTGACGCCGTCGGCGTTGGCTGCAGTCTTCACGTTTTCTCCCGACACCTTCGACGCCGATTTCGACAAGGGTGTCCAGGGCCTGAACCAGTCGATGCGCGATCAGCTGACGCAGTACAAGGACACGCAGAAGGCCGGCGTCGAACAAACCCAGACGGCAACGACCGCTGATGTCCCGCTGATCGGGATCACACGGCTAGAGAAGGACCGGGCGCAGTTGCTCGCCCAACTGAACGTCAGCTCGACGCAGAACGGCGTGGCGGCAGACTCTCGCTCCGGAATGGTCATCGTGAGTCTGGAGAAGCAGGACGGAAACTGGCTGATCTCGGAGATTCGCGACCAGTAGCTCGGAGATTCGCGACCAGTAGCACCTGCGCACCAGCGCGAAGATCTGGATCGACGCACGATGTCGGTCCAGATTTTTCGTATGTGACGCCGTTGCTGGCTACACTCCCGGTGGCAGTGTTCGAATGCGCGTCACGAATGTTCGAATGCTGCGACACGCGCTCTCGCCCTTGACGGAGCGGTCCGCAAGGTCCACTCTGATCGGTGAACATGCACGGACGAGTGATCGGCAGTCTCACGTCAGTATCTGAATTCGACCCTCAGTTACACCCGACTCGACATTTCCAGAGTAAGGGTGTACTTTTGGACGTTGCGCTGGCTGCCTCCTGTCCACCCCTCGTCTCAACCGCTGCGAAGTCAAGTACTTCTTGCTTTCTGCGACGGGTTTCGTTCGGGTTGTAACCAGCGAAATTCGAAGCAGATACAGCGGCGGTCGCAACAGCACGGAGCGGCCCGCGTGAGGTGCTGGAAGGACGCATCTTGGCAGTCTCTAGCCAGACCAAGGCAGTTTCCGGAATCCCCGGAGCCCCGAAGAGGGTTTCGTTCGCGAAAGTTCGCGAACCCCTCGAAGTTCCCGGGCTTCTTGACGTACAGACAGATTCGTTCGAGTGGCTGATCGGCGCGCAGAGTTGGCGTGAACGAGCAGCGGCACTCGGCGACAATGCAGTGTCCGGTGGTCTCGAGGACATCCTCGCGGAGCTTTCTCCGATCGAGGATTTCAACGGCACTATGTCGCTGTCCTTCTCCGACCCTCGATTCGACGAGGTCAAGGCCTCGACGGACGAGTGCAAAGACAAGGACATGACCTACGCGGCGCCGTTGTTCGTCACCGCGGAGTTCATCAACAACAACACTGGTGAGATCAAGAGCCAGACGGTCTTCATGGGAGATTTCCCGATGATGACCGACAAGGGCACCTTCATCATCAACGGCACCGAGCGTGTGGTCGTCTCGCAGCTCGTGCGTTCCCCCGGTGTGTACTTCGACATGAGCGTCGACAAGAGCACCGAGAAGGATCTGCACAGCGTCAAGGTGATCCCGGGTCGCGGCGCATGGCTCGAGTTCGACGTCGACAAGCGCGACACCGTTGGTGTCCGTATCGACCGCAAGCGTCGTCAGCCTGTCACCGTCCTGCTCAAGGCACTCGGCTGGACCACCGAGCAGATCACGGAGCGCTTCGGCTTCTCCGAGATCCTCATGGCCACGCTGGAGAAGGACAACACCGCCGGCACCGATGAGGCGTTGCTCGACATCTACCGCAAGCTGCGTCCGGGCGAGCCCCCCACCAAGGAGAGCGCGCAGACCCTGCTGGAGAACCTGTTCTTCAAGGACAAGCGCTACGACCTCGCTCGCGTGGGTCGTTACAAGATCAACAAGAAGCTCGGCCTGAACGCGGGTCAGCCGATCGTTGCATCCACGCTCACCGAAGAAGACATCGTCGCCACCGTCGAGTACCTCGTGCGTCTGCACGCAGGTGACACCTCGATGACGGCTCCGGGCGGCGTCGAGGTTCCCGTCGAGGTCGACGACATCGACCACTTCGGCAACCGTCGTCTGCGTACGGTCGGCGAGCTCATCCAGAACCAGATCCGCGTGGGCCTGTCCCGCATGGAGCGTGTGGTTCGTGAGCGCATGACCACGCAGGACGTCGAGGCAATCACGCCTCAGACGCTGATCAACATCCGTCCCGTCGTCGCTGCGATCAGGGAGTTCTTCGGAACCTCCCAGCTGTCGCAGTTCATGGACCAGAACAACCCGCTGTCGGGGCTGACGCACAAGCGTCGTCTGTCCGCCCTCGGCCCGGGTGGTCTGTCCCGTGAGCGCGCCGGCCTCGAGGTTCGCGACGTTCACCCGTCGCACTACGGCCGCATGTGCCCGATCGAGACCCCGGAAGGCCCGAACATCGGCCTGATCGGTTCGCTGTCGGTCTACGCCCGCGTCAACCCGTTCGGTTTCATCGAGACCCCGTACCGTCGCGTCGTCGACGGACAGGTGACCGACGAGGTCGACTACCTGACCGCTGACGAAGAAGACCGCCACGTAGTCGCGCAGGCCAACTCGGCCATCGACCGCGAGGGTCGCTTCACCGACTCGAAGATTCTCGTCCGCCGTAAGGGTGGCGAGGTCGAGTTCGTCGCGTCCTCCGACATCGACTACATGGACGTTTCGCCGCGTCAGATGGTGTCCGTCGCAACCGCGATGATTCCGTTCCTCGAGCACGACGATGCAAACCGTGCCCTGATGGGCGCGAACATGCAGCGTCAGGCTGTCCCGCTGGTTCGCAGCGAGGCACCTCTCGTCGGTACCGGCATGGAGCTGCGTGCAGCTGTGGATGCCGGCGACGTCATCATCACCGAGAAGACCGGTGTCGTGGAGGAGATCTCCGCGGACTACGTCACGGTGATGGCTGACGACGGAAGCCGCAAGACGTACCGGATGCGCAAGTTCGCGCGTTCCAACCAGGGCACGTGCGCCAACCAGCGTCCGATCGTGGACGAGGGACAGCGTGTCGAGGCCGGCCAGGTTCTGGCCGACGGCCCTTGCACCGAGAACGGTGAGATGGCGCTGGGCAAGAACTTGCTCGTCGCGATCATGCCGTGGGAAGGCCACAACTACGAGGACGCGATCATTCTGTCGCAGCGTCTCGTGGAAGAGGACGTCCTGACCTCGATTCACATCGAGGAGCACGAGATCGATGCCCGCGACACCAAGCTCGGTGCCGAGGAAATCACTCGCGACATCCCGAACGTCTCCGACGAGGTCCTCGCCGACCTCGACGAGCGCGGCATCATCCGTATCGGTGCCGAGGTTCGTGACGGCGACGTGCTGGTCGGAAAGGTCACGCCGAAGGGCGAGACCGAGCTGACCCCCGAAGAGCGCCTCCTTCGCGCCATCTTCGGTGAGAAGGCTCGCGAGGTTCGTGACACGTCCCTCAAGGTTCCTCACGGTGAGACCGGCAAGGTCATCGGAATCCGCGTGTTCTCACGTGACGAAGACGACGATCTGCCTCCCGGTGTCAACGAGTTGGTCCGCGTCTACGTGGCACAGAAGCGCAAGATCCAGGACGGCGACAAGCTCGCCGGCCGCCACGGTAACAAGGGCGTCATCGGCAAGATCCTGCCGCAGGAAGACATGCCGTTCCTCTCGGACGGCACGCCTGTCGACATCATCTTGAACACGCACGGCGTCCCGCGTCGTATGAACATCGGTCAGGTCTTGGAGACCCACCTCGGGTGGATCGGCAAGACCGGCTGGAACGTTCAGATCGCGTCCGACGGCTCTCGTCCCGACTGGGCTGCGACCCTGCCGGAAGAGATGCTGTCCGCTCCGGCCGACTCGAACATCGCCACCCCGGTGTTCGACGGTGCGAAGGAAGACGAGCTCACCGGTCTCCTCGGCGCGACGCTGCCGAACCGTGACGGCGAGCAGATGGTCGGACCCGACGGAAAGGCCACCTTGTTCGACGGCCGCTCCGGCGAGCCGTTCCCGTACCCGGTCTCGGTCGGTTACATGTACATCATCAAGCTGCACCACTTGGTCGACGACAAGATCCACGCTCGTTCGACCGGTCCGTACTCGATGATCACGCAGCAGCCTCTCGGTGGTAAGGCCCAGTTCGGTGGCCAGCGCTTCGGTGAGATGGAGTGCTGGGCGATGCAGGCCTACGGCGCGGCTTACACGCTGCAGGAACTGCTGACCATCAAGTCTGACGACGTGGTCGGTCGAGTCAAGGTGTACGAAGCCATCGTCAAGGGCGAGAACATCCCCGAACCCGGCATCCCCGAGTCGTTCAAGGTGCTCCTCAAGGAGCTCCAGTCGCTCTGCCTCAACGTGGAGGTGCTGTCCTCGGACGGCGCGGCCATCACGATGGCGGACGGCGACGACGAGGACTTGGAGCGGGCCGCAGCGAACCTGGGCATCAACCTGTCCAGGAACGAAGCTGCGACGGTCGACGACCTCGCGAACTAGGTTTCGGTCCCCGGGTTGCTCTTGAGAGAGCGGCCCGGGGGCGTAGTTCACATTTGAATTGGCAGTCAGGTTGCCGGGTGACCGGCAACCGTAACCCCAACGGGGAAAGGAAGTTACGTGCTCGACGTCAACTTCTTCGATGAACTCCGCATTGGCTTGGCCAGTGCAGAGGACATCCGCAATTGGTCCTACGGCGAGGTCAAGAAGCCGGAGACCATCAACTACCGCACGCTCAAGCCCGAGAAGGACGGCCTCTTCTGCGAGAAGATCTTCGGCCCCACTCGGGACTGGGAGTGCTACTGCGGTAAGTACAAGCGTGTCCGCTTCAAGGGCATCATCTGTGAGCGCTGTGGCGTCGAGGTCACTCGCGCCAAGGTTCGTCGTGAGCGCATGGGTCACATCGAACTGGCCGCACCGGTCACGCACATCTGGTACTTCAAGGGTGTTCCGAGCCGTCTCGGTTACCTGCTCGACCTGGCTCCGAAGGATCTCGAAAAGATCATCTACTTCGCTGCCTACGTCATCGTCGGTGTCGACGAGGAGCTCCGTCACAACGAGCTGTCCACCCTCGAAGCCGAGATGCAGGTCGAAAAGAAGACCGTCGCAGATCAGCGCGACGCCGATCTCGAGGCACGTGCGCAGAAGCTCGAAGCCGACATCGCCGAGCTCGAGGCAGAGGGCGCGAAGTCCGATGTCCGCCGCAAGGTCAAGGACGGCGGCGAGCGCGAAATGCGTCAGCTCCGTGACCGCGCGCAGCGTGAGCTGGATCGTCTCGACGAGATCTGGACCACCTTCACCAAGCTGAGCGTCAAGCAGCTCATCATCGACGAGCTCCTGTACCGCGAGCTGGTCGACCGTTACGGCGAGTACTTCACGGGTGCGATGGGCGCAGAGTCCATCCAGATCCTGATGCAGAACTTCGACCTCGACGCCGAGGCAGAGTCTCTCCGCGAGACCATCCGCAGCGGCAAGGGCCAGAAGAAGCTGCGTGCACTCAAGCGCCTCAAGGTGGTTGCGGCATTCCAGACCAACGGCAACTCGCCGATGGGCATGGTCCTCAACGCTGTTCCGGTGATCCCGCCGGAGCTTCGCCCGATGGTTCAGCTCGACGGTGGACGTTTCGCGACGTCCGACCTCAACGACCTGTACCGCCGCGTCATCAACCGCAACAACCGCCTCAAGCGACTGATCGACCTCGGTGCTCCCGAGATCATCGTCAACAACGAGAAGCGGATGCTGCAGGAGTCGGTCGACGCCCTGTTCGACAACGGTCGTCGTGGACGTCCGGTCACCGGACCGGGTAACCGCCCGCTGAAGTCCCTGAGCGATCTGCTCAAGGGCAAGCAGGGTCGCTTCCGTCAGAACCTGCTCGGTAAGCGCGTCGACTACTCGGGTCGTTCCGTCATCGTCGTCGGTCCTCAGCTCAAGCTGCACCAGTGTGGTCTGCCCAAGCTGATGGCTCTCGAGCTGTTCAAGCCGTTCGTGATGAAGCGCCTGGTCGATCTCAACCACGCGCAGAACATCAAGTCGGCCAAGCGCATGGTCGAGCGCAAGCGCGTCCAGGTGTGGGACGTCCTCGAAGAGGTCATCGCCGAGCACCCCGTGCTGCTCAACCGTGCACCTACGCTGCACCGTCTGGGTATCCAGGCATTCGAGCCGCAGCTCGTCGAGGGCAAGGCCATTCAGCTCCACCCGCTGGTGTGTGAGGCCTTCAACGCCGACTTCGACGGTGACCAGATGGCTGTTCACCTCCCGCTGTCGGCAGAGGCTCAGGCCGAGGCACGCATCCTGATGCTGTCCTCGAACAACATCCTCTCGCCTGCTTCGGGTCGCCCGCTCGCCATGCCGCGTCTGGACATGGTCACGGGTCTGTTCCACCTGACCCGTCTCGACGAGGGTGTCACCGGTGAGCTCGTTGCTCCGACCAACGACGAGGCAGAGCAGGGCGTGTACTCCTCGCCCGCCGAGGCTCAGATGGCAGTCGACCGCGGCGCGCTCTCGGTTCAGGCTCAGATCAAGGTGCGTCTGACGCAGCAGCGTCCGCCGCGCGACCTCGAGAACGAACTGTTCCCCGAGGGCTGGAACTACGGTGACGGCTGGACCGCCACCACGACACTCGGCCGTGTGCTCTTCAACGAGCTGCTTCCGGCGGACTACCCGTTCGTCAACGAGCAGATGCCGAAGAAGCGCCAGGCGACGATCATCAACGATCTCGCCGAGCGGTACCCGATGATCGTGGTTGCTCAGACCGTCGACAAGCTCAAGGACGTCGGGTTCTACTGGGCCACCCGTTCGGGTGTCACGGTCTCGATCTCCGACGTGCTCGTGCCGCCGGAGAAGCCTGCCATCATCGAGGACTTCGAGGCTCAGGCCGACAAGATCGAGAAGCAGTACCAGCGTGGTGCTCTGGACAAGAAGGAGCGCAACAGCGCTCTGGTCACCATTTGGCAGGAAGCGACCGACAAGGTCGGCAAGGCCATGGAGGCTCACTTCCCCGACAGCAACCCGATCCCGATGATCGTGAAGTCCGGCGCAGCCGGCAACATGACTCAGGTTCGCTCGCTCGCCGGTATGAAGGGCCTGGTGACAAACCCGAAGGGTGAGTTCATCCCGCGTCCGATCAAGTCTTCCTTCAAGGAAGGCCTGACCGTTCTCGAGTACTTCATCAACACGCACGGTGCTCGTAAGGGTCTGGCCGATACCGCACTCCGCACCGCCGACTCGGGTTACCTGACCCGTCGTCTGGTGGACGTTTCGCAGGACGTCATCGTCCGCGAGGTCGACTGTGGAACAGAGCGCGGCATCGTCACCACGATCGCCGAGAAGCAGGCCGACGGCACGATGATCCGCGATGCTCACGTGGAGACCAGCACGTACGCCCGTACCTTGGCGGCCGATGCAGTCGACGCGAACGGCACCGTCATCGTCGAGCGTGGCCACGATCTCGGTGACCCCGCGATCGATGCTCTGCTCGAAGCCGGCATCACGACGGTCAAGGTCCGCTCGGTCCTGACATGCACCACCGGCACCGGCGTTTGCGCCACTTGCTACGGCCGCTCGATGGCCACCGGCAAGCTGGTCGACATCGGTGAGGCTGTCGGTATCGTCGCCGCACAGTCGATCGGTGAGCCCGGTACCCAGCTGACCATGCGTACCTTCCACCAGGGTGGTGTCGCAGGAGATGACATCACCGGCGGTCTGCCGCGTGTCCAGGAGCTGTTCGAGGCACGTGTGCCCAAGGGCAAGGCTCCTATCGCGGACGTCACCGGTCGGGTACAGCTCGAAGACGGCGATCGTTTCTACAAGATCACCATCGTTCCGGACGACGGCGGCGAAGAGGTTGTCTACGACAAGCTCAGCAAGCGTCAGCGTCTGCGCGTCTTCAAGCATGCCGACGGTCGCGAAAGCCTCTTGGCTGACGGTGACCACGTCGAGGTCGGACAGCAGCTCATGGAAGGTGCTGCCGATCCCCACGAGGTCCTGCGAGTCATGGGTCCGCGTCAGGTTCAGATCCACTTGGTCAACGAGGTCCAGGAGGTGTACCGGAGCCAGGGTGTGTCGATCCACGACAAGCACATCGAGGTCATCGTGCGCCAGATGCTTCGTCGCGTGACGATCATCGATTCCGGTGCCACCGAGTTCCTGCCCGGTTCGCTCACCGAGCGCGCCGAGTTCGAGTCGGCAAACCGCCGCGTTGTCGCCGAGGGTGGCGAGCCCGCAGCCGGCCGTCCGGTGCTCATGGGTATCACGAAGGCGTCGCTCGCGACGGATTCGTGGCTGTCCGCGGCATCGTTCCAGGAGACCACTCGTGTCTTGACCGACGCGGCTATCAACTGCCGCTCGGACAAGCTGATCGGTCTGAAGGAAAATGTCATCATCGGCAAGCTGATCCCTGCCGGTACCGGTATCAACCGTTACCGCAACATCCAGGTTCAGCCCACCGAAGAGGCACGCGCCGCTGCTTACGCAGTGCCGTCGTACGACGACCAGTACTACAGCCCGGACGGCTTCGGCCAGAACACCGGTGCTGCAGTTCCGCTGGACGACTACGGCTTCAGCAACGACTACCGCTAAGCGTTAGTTCGTAGAAAATCCCCCCACTTCGAAAGAGGTGGGGGGATTTTTCATGTCAGGAGTGGGACGTTTTCAGGAGTTGCTGCCGCTGAGGTCCGGGATGACGATCTCCTGGACGGCCCACTTGTTCCCGTCGGGGTCGGCGAAGTAGATGAACCGCCCCCAGGCCTGGTCGTCGATCGGGCTGATGTCGATGCCGCGGCTCTTGAACTCGCGCTCAGCCTCTTCGATGTCCTTGACCACTACCTGCATGCCGACGACCGAGCCGGGCTCGGCGTCGGTGATTCCCTTGCCGATGCAGATCGAGCAGGCCGAACCGGGAGGGGTCAGCTGGACGAATCGCAGGTCTTCGCTGACCGTGTGATCGTGGTCGGCATTGAATCCGAGGCGGACGTAGAAGTCCTTGGCGCGGTCGATGTCGGTGACGGGAATGGCGACCAGTTCGAGCTTGATGTCCATGACGTGCCCTTCATGTGATGGTGAATTCCGGCGACAGGTCCAGTGTTGCGGGTATTGCGGTCAGAAACGGTCCTCATTAGGCGTCCGGATGAAACTTTCCGAATTCCTTGTTGCTCCGAGGGTGCTTCTCTCACTGCTCGACCGATCCCGAACCCGGAGCGGATACCCCGACTCCGCAGCTCTGACGCATTCCGTCGAACGTGCCGCGCACGCCGACGCTCTCGGCTACCACCGGTTCTGGGTCGCCGAGCATCACGCGGTGCCCGGGATCGGGAGCGGGTCGCCGGCAGTACTGCTTGCCGCGATCGGCGCGCATACGCGCGATATCAGACTCGGCAGCGGTGGGGTCATGCTGCCGAATCACCAACCGCTGATCGTCGCCGAGCAGTTCCTGATGCTGGAGGCTCTCTACCCGGGGCGAATCGATCTCGGCCTCGGCCGATCGCTGGGATTCACGGAGCCCGTACGTCAGGCACTACGACGCAGCAAGGACGCTCCGGACACGTTTGTGTCGGACCTGGACGAGGTGAGGCGTTATCTGGACGGATCCGCGGCAGTGACGGCACGGCCGGCGTCGCAGACTGGAGTCCCGATCTTCGTGCTGGCGACGCGCACAGGTCTGAAAGTGGCAGCGCAACTGGGGCTTCCGGTGGTCGTGGGTGGGCCGATACTCGGAATCGGGGGTACCGGCCGGGTGGATGCGTTGGACGAGTACCGCCGAGCTTTCCGGCCCACCGACACGCATCCCGAACCCTATGTGGTGGTTTCTCTCGAAGTGGCGGTTGCCGATTCCACCGACGCGGCGCGTGAGTTGCTGATCCCGGAGGCATACGCGCTCGCAGAATCGTCACGGACGGGGGAGTTTCCGCCGCTCGCGTCGCTGGACGAGATCAGGCGCGCCCCGCGCAGTGATCGAAATGCCAGGCGTATCGAGTCGTTCACGGCGTCGGCGCTGCACGGCACACCTGTCGAGGTGAAACAACAGCTTCACGATCTCGCCGAGCGGACCGGTGCCGACGAAGTGCTGGCGTCGACATCGACGTACGACCGTGACGCGCTTACACTTTCGGACCGCCTGCTACGTGAGGTGCTTTAGCGGTGTGGTTGATCTAACGGGGCACGTGAAACTCGAGCAGAGTGGCGACGGAGTCGTCGAGTTCGGTCCACGGTACCGGTACGGAAAGGACGGCGATCGCCGAAGTGGGGAACTTGTCGCGGATACGTTGGGCCGCTTCGGAGTTTTCGTTCGATGCGAGATCGAGTGCAGTCCAGGGAATTCCGGGTTCGTGTCCGACGATCAGGAGCGTCTTGACGTGGTCGGACGTGGTTCGCGCGGCTGCAATGACGTCTGCGGGTGAGCCGCCGTAGATGGACTTCTCGAATCCGGCGGGAGCTTCGATTCCCGTCGAGGCAAGGGTTTCGACGGTCCGCCGGGAGGTGGAGCACAGAACGGCGTCGACGGGCGGGACGTTTTCACGGATCCATTCGCCGCCGATGCGGGCCTCGCGCAGGCCCCGTTCGGCGAGCGGACGCTCGTGATCACGGATGCCCTCGGGGTAGCTGGACTTGCCGTGTCGCATGAGGACGAGGGTGCGGTGGTCGGCCATGCGTTCACGGTATCCGCTTTGTGCCCGTCAGTCCGGTTACTCTGGATGGTCAGGACCTTGAAGGAGGTTTTCGATGGCCGGTAAGAAGCTCGATCGAACTAATGCCCGAACTGCACTCGAGGTGGTACGAGAAAGCCCCACCATCGCTTTCATCACCGTTGCCCCGGCAGTGGTCGTGTTCGGCGTGGTGTGGTGGCTCTTCGGTTTCTGGGCCGCGATTCTTCTTGCGTTGGTGTTCGGTGTCGCGGCTGTCGCGACCCAGAAACTGCGTTAGAGGGCGCTCACCTGCGCAACTGCGCGGAGCGCTTCGCCGACCAGGAACCAGACCGTGACGGTCTTGTCGTCGACGCGGCTGCGCAGGACGACGTCGTCGCTGGAGACGATGGGGGAGAGGTACTCGATCAGTGCTCGATGCGGAACTGTCCGTAGTTCGGTGCGAGCGCTGAGGACCTCTTCGACTGCCTGCCAGTAGACGGCGTTGTTGACGTGGTCGAACGGGTCGATATCCGTGGCGCGCAGAGCGAACGGCGTGTCCAGAACACCGGCGTCGTCCGCCTCCGGTGCGTTCTCGGCGAGGACACGCTTCCACTTCAGGCGATGCTCGTCGGTGGATTCCTCCAGTGGCCGCATGAAGTCGTCACTCATCCGCGTGGGCATGCCCGACTCGGCGCTGATGTTGATCCAGAAGCCTTCGGTTTCCATCAGCGCGCCGTTGCTGCCGTCGAAGCGCACACGCATGTTCGCCCATCTCGTGGAGAAGCCGGAGCACCAGCGAGTCATCGTCAACTCTTCCGGCCAGATCGCCGGGCGTACGACGTCGACGACCGTACGACGCACTATCCAGAGCGGGTGGGTGTCGATGGCTCCCGCGGCCTCGATGTTGTCGTTGCCGATGTCCTGCAGGTAGCGGGCGACGGCGTCGAGCCTGACCTGCTTGGCGACGTCGATGTCGCCGGTGCGGACCGGGCGGGACTTGACGAAGATCGGTCCTCGGTCCGGCTGTTGCGCGAGCGTGAGATCTGGGTTCACGTGAGATTCCTGTTCGCTGGAGTGAGCCGATTCTGTCAGGCTTTTCAGCGAGTGGCGATTATCTGCTTTCCGCAGCCGGAGCCGTCGACCATTCGTGCCACGGCGACGGCGGTGTCGGCAAGGGGATGAACGGAGTCGATCACCGGGGTGATGTCACCTGCGTCGATCATCTGCGTCAGGACCTCCAGATCGTCGGCGTTCTCCGAAGCGATGAAGGTGCCCATTTTCTGAGATATGAACGGAGACAAGCACTGTGCGCGTATTTGGCGATCGGTTCCGCCGAGCCACCGTCCGCCGTTCTCGCCGCCGACGATCACCAGCGTTCCGGTGCGTGTGAGCGCCCGTCGAAGATCTCGCAGTCGGCGGTTGCCGCCGGTGTCGATGATGACGTCGTACCGATGCGATCCGTCGGTGGCGTCGTCGACGCGGTAGTCGAGAACCTCGTCGGCACCGATGGAGCGGACGGTATCGGTTTTCGAGGTGCTGCACACGCCGGTGACGTGAGCGCCCATGGCTTTTGCCACCTGCACCGCGTAAATCCCGACGCCACCGGATGCGCCGAGTACGAGGACGGATTGGCCCGCCTGCACGCGGCCGTGGTCGCGCACGGCTTGCAACGCTGTGAGGGCGGAGACCGGCACCGCTGCTGCTTGTGCGAACGACAACCGGGCAGGTTTTGCGGCAATCTTCGTCTCCAGTGCGCGTGCGTACTCCGCGAACGAACCGACCGCGATCCCGTATACCTCCTGGCCGACTGCCACGCGGGTCACCGAACTGCCGACGGCCTCGACTCGGCCGGATACGTCCAGTCCGCGTACCCGGTTCCTAGGTCTGCGCAGCCCGAAACCCGCGAGGCGCAACGGATATGGCAGTCCGGCCATGAGATGCCATGCCCCGCGGTCGACGGACGCGGCCTCGACGCGTATCAGCACTTCGTTGTCGGCGACAGTGGGGCGCGGAATGTGGTCGACGTAGAGAACGTCGGCCTCGCCGTAGCGATCCTGTACGACGGCGGTCATCAGTTCCTTCGGCATGCGAGTCTCCGTTCGTCGAATACTTACAACGTAAGTATGGCACTTACGGTGTAAGTTCTGTCAATGTGGAGAAGCGCGCAAGATTGACCCGAGACGACGTCGTACACGCTGCTGTCGCGCTTGCCGATTCCGTCGGAATCGATTCGATGACCATGCGGAAGCTGGGCACCGAACTGGGCGTCGAAGCGATGTCTCTGTACAACCATGTTTCGGACAAGGGGGATCTGCTCGACGGAATGGTCGATGCGGTCTTCGCGGAGATCGATCTGCCGACGCCGGGACGCCCGTGGCGCACGGAACTTCATGTGCGAGCGGTATCGACAAGGGAAGTGTTGGGGAGGCACCCGTGGGCAACTCCGTTGATGGAGTCCCGAACGACGCCTGGTCCCGCGACCCTGCGCCACCACGATGCCGTCATCGGAACGCTACGCGCCGCCGACTTTCCCGTCGCCCTTGCTGCGCATGCCTTTTCGATCATGGATGCGTACATCTACGGCTTCGTGCTGCAAGAAGTGAGCTTGCCGTTCGAAACAGCGCAGGAAACGACGGAACTGGCGAAGGCGATCATGGGCTCGTTCGAGAGCGGTCAGTATCCGCACCTGGCCGAGTTGACCACCGAGCACGTCCTTGCTCCGGGATACAGCTACGCCGCCGAATTCGCTTTCGGTCTCGATCTGATTCTCGACGGACTCGAACGTCTGCACATCGGGAGCGAACGATGATCTGACGTGAGTACCGGGTTAAAGTCGAGAAAACCGGGTTACCGGTCCAGACTTCAGATGTCCCGAAGAGGAGCTTTCTGTGCGCGCCATGGTGGTTACGGAACTGTCCGGTCCCGAAGGAATTGTCGCGCAGGAGGTTCCCGAGCCCGCAGCCGAAGGTCTTGTTCTCATCGATGTGAAGGCAAGTGGCGTCTGCTTTCCGGACCTGCTCATCACCTACGGCAAGTATCAGATCCGCCCGGAACCGCCGTTCATTCCCGGCGCGGAGATCTCGGGCGTCGTGGTCTCCGCGCCGGAAGGGTCGGGTTTCGCTCCGGGCGATCGTGTTCTCGCGGCCGCGTATCTGGGTGGGTATGCAGAGCGGATTGCCGTCAACCCGGCGCAGGTACTCCGAATTCCGGACGGACTCGCCTTCGACGAGGCGGCTTCGCTGATCATCAACTATCAGACGATGGAGTTCGCGCTCGCTCGTCGCGCGAAGATCGTCGCGGGGGAGGCAGTCGTCGTGCTCGGCGCTGCAGGCGGAGTCGGAACGGCAACCATCCAGCTGGCCAAGGCGCACGGTGCCCGGGTGATCGCCGTGGTACGACGCGAGGGCGTCGATGACTTCTTGCGTGAGCTCGGTGCCGACGAGGTGGTCGCGCTGGCTCCGGGATGGGGAGAGCGGATTCGGGAACTGACCGACGGCGTCGGCGCTCAGATCGTGGTGGATCCGGTGGGCGGCGATGCGTTCGACGACGCGGTCCGGGTTCTGGCACCCGAAGGACGACTCGTGGTGATCGGATTCGCCGGCGGCGGTATTCCCGAGGTAAAGGTGAACCGGGTGCTGTTTCGCAATATCAGCATTGTCGGCGCGGCATGGGGTGAGTTCACGCGTACCAATCCCGAGGCGGTAGCCGAGGTACACGCATCGCTGGTAGAACACGTCCGAAACGGCTTGCGTCCGCTGGTCAAGGCACGGTATCCGCTTGCCGACGCAGCAGTTGCCCTGGCTGATCTCGAAAGCGGCAAAGTTCTCGGAAAGGCCATCTTGCTGCAGGAATGATTCTTCGCAACGTGATGGTGGTCACCAAATAATAAGTTGCAACATGTTTTCATTTGGGCAATAGTTGCAACCGCACTACCATTTGCCAGGTGATCGCTTCCGATTCTGATGACCTGTATGGAGCACTCGACGAGTTGTTCACTCGCCTGATGAGCGCCGGTGATTCGGAGTCGATCGATGCGTTGATCGAACTGGATCTCTCGTTCTCTCAGGTGCGTGTGCTGTTCGTACTTGCACAACGTGATGCGGCGATCCCGATCAACGAGGTTGCCGACGAGCTTCGGCTCTCGGTGGCAGCTACGGGGCGGAACATCGATCAGCTCGTGAACATGGGTCTGGTCGATCGCCGTGAAGACGAGCGGGACCGACGCGTCAAGCGGGTTTCCTTGTCGGAGGCCGGTCGTAAGGTGACGACCAACCACATCGAGTGCAAGCGCGGCCAGCTTCGCGAATTCGCGTCGCGTGTTCCTGAGCCAGAGCGGATTCGTTTGTTCGAGGCTCTCAAGCCCATTCTCGCGGGTGACTATCTGCGAGCACTTAACCAGGAGACTTCGCGATGACATCGCCGAACGCGCCGGCACCGGCGTCCGACAAACTTGACGGGGCGGTCCTCAAGATCGCTTCCGTGGTGGTGCTCGGCGCCATCATGTCGATTCTCGACGTAACCGTGGTGAGCGTCGCGCTCACCACTTTTGCCGAGGACTTCGAAACTTCGTACGCCACCGTCGCGTGGACGATGACGGCCTACACACTCGCTTTGGCGACGGTCATTCCGGTTACCGGTTGGGCTGCCGACCGTTTCGGCACCAAGCGCCTGTACATGACGGCCCTGGTGCTGTTCGTACTCGGTTCGGTCGCTTGTGCGATGGCGTGGGACATCACCTCGCTCATCGGCTTCCGCGTGCTCCAGGGTCTCGGCGGCGGCATGTTGATGCCGCTCGGTATGACGATCATGACCCGGGCCGCCGGTCCGGACCGCGTCGGTCGCGTCATGGCAGTTCTCGGTATCCCGATGCTGCTCGGTCCTATCGGCGGCCCGATTCTCGGTGGTTGGCTGATCGAGGCCGCGAGCTGGCACTGGATCTTCCTGATCAACTTGCCGATCGGCATCATCGCTCTGGCTGCTGCGTTCATCATTCTGCCGTCCGACAAGGCGAAGCCTTCGGAGTCCTTCGACTTCCTCGGCATGATCCTGCTGTCGCCCGGCCTGGCGCTGTTCCTGTTCGGTGTGTCGTCCATCCCTGAGGTGGGAACCGTCGCGTCCGCTCGGGTTCTGGTGTCGGCCGGTATCGGTCTGGCACTGATCATCGCCTTCGTGTTCCACGCGCTCAACAAGGATCACCCGCTGATCGACCTGCACCTGTTCAAGAACCGTCAGTTGACCACTGCCGTCATCACGACGTCGCTGTTCATCGTCGCCTTCATGGGCGCCGGGTTGCTGTTCCCGAGCTACTTCATCCAGGTCGGCGGTCACACCACGCTCGCTGCCGGATTGTTGATGGCTCCGCAGGGTCTCGGCGCTATGGTCACCATGCCGATCGCTGGTCGACTGGTCGACAAGATCGGCCCGGGCAAGATCGTCCTGACCGGTTTGCCGTTGATTCTGATCGGCTTGGGTGTGTTCACACAGGTTGCCTCGGATTCCCCGACGTGGCTGCTGATGGGTGCCTTGTTCGTCATGGGCCTCGGTATGGGTTGCACCATGATGCCGCTGATGACCGCAGCTATCGTGACGCTCTCCAACGAGCAGATTGCTCGCGGCTCCACCCTGATGAACATCGTTCAGCAGACCGCAGGTTCGATCGGTACCGCCGTGATGTCGGTGGTCTTGACCAACCAGCTTCTCGATCGTGGCCTCGACACGACGATGGTCGGTGCGGCCTCGCACATTCCGACCGAACCGGGAAGTCCGCAGGAGTCTGCTGCGAATTCGATTCTCAGTGCGGCGTCGGATGCCTTCGGTAACACCTTCCTCGTTGCCACTGTGCTGATCGTCCTGACCCTCATCCCGGCGTTCTTCCTGCCGCGGAGCAAGACCACCAGGCCGGTGGCCGAGGGCGAGACGGCAACGCCGATCGTTATGCACTGACCGCTTTTCGGTAGATCGTTCGTCCAGGTGAGGGCGGCACACATCTTGTGTGCCGCCCTCACCTTTTTGCCGTGGAATACAGCTGGATGGTTGAATGTTTGATCAGTTACATGCAAACGCATGGATCTAGTTCGCGGAGGAGCAACCATGCAGTTCGGAATCTTCACGGTCGGTGACGTCACCACTGATCCCACGACGGGTAGGACCCCGACAGAGCACGAGCGCATCAAGGCCATGACGACCATCGCCAAGCACGCCGAGGAAGTCGGTCTCGACGTCTTCGCGACCGGCGAGCATCACAACAAGCCGTTCGTGCCGTCATCTCCGACCACGATGCTCGGATACATCGCGGCCCAGACCGAGAAGATCACGCTCTCCACGTCCACGACGCTGATCACCACCAATGACCCGGTGAAGATCGCCGAGGATTACGCGATGCTTCAACACCTCGCCGAGGGGCGCGTCGATCTGATGATGGGTCGCGGAAACACCGCGCCTGTGTACCCGTGGTTCGGCAAGGACATTCGCGCCGGTATCCCGTTGGCTCTCGAGAACTATCAACTTCTTCGCCGGCTCTGGGACGAGGAGGTCGTGAACTGGCAAGGGGAGTACCGCACTCCACTCCAGGGATTCACGTCCACCCCGCGCCCGCTGGACGGCGTCGCGCCGTTCGTGTGGCACGGCTCGATCCGCAGCCCCGAGATCGCGGAGATCGCGGCGTATCACGGCGACGGATTCTTCGCGAACAACATCTTCTGGCCGAAAGAGCACTACATCGAGCTGATCAATCTTTACCGCCGTCGTTACGAGCATTACGGCCACGGGTCCGCGGATCAGGCGATCGTCGGTCTCGGTGGTCAGGTCTTCATGCGCAAGAACAGTCAGGACGCGGTCAAGGAATTCCGTCCGTATTTCGACAATGCTCCGGTGTACGGCCACGGGCCCTCACTCGAAGAGTTCACCGAGCAAACGCCGCTGACCGTCGGTTCCCCTGAACAGGTCATCGAGAAGACGTTGGCGTTTGCCGATTTCTTCGGCGACTACCAGCGCCAGCTGTTCCTGATGGATCACGCCGGGCTGCCGCTCAAGACGGTGCTCGAGCAGCTCGATCTGCTCGGTGAGGAAGTTGTTCCGGTTCTGCGCCGTGAGTTCGCGGCCAGGCGGCCAGCACATGTGCCGGACAACCCGCCCACTCACGCGTCGATGAAGGCGGCTCGTGAGGCAAGCAGTGTCACTGCCTGACGAGCAACCGCCTGAGGTTCCGGTCAGCACCACCGAACTCGCCACCGACGCCTGGGAAGCCTTGTTTCGCGCCCAGGTGTCGGTGCTGCGGCGGCTCTCTGCCGATGACGTCTGGGATCAGGTGTCGATGCGCGAGTACGACGTGCTGTTCACGCTGAGTCTTGCGCCGAGTAGTTCCCTTCGCCTGCATGACCTGAATCGGGAGATATTGCTGAGCCAGCCTTCGCTCAGTCGCCTGGTGGAACGGTTGGAGGGCGAAGGTCTGGTAACGAGAAGTGTTGATCCACAGGATCGCCGCGGGACGATCGTGCAACTCACCGAAACGGGTGCAGCGCTGCAGAAATCAGTGGGTCGCCGTCATGCCGCGAGCATCCGCCGCCACGTCGGACCGGCCCTGGACGCGGATGAACTTCGACTGTTGGCCGAATTGTGCACGCGTCTGCGTCTCGCGCAGTCATGACTGGAGGCAGGATGGACGATATGAGCAACCTCGAAGCGCAGCCCGTCGAGCAGGAATGCGAAGGCCATCCGGCGGAGAGCGAGATTCAGATCCTCACCCCGCGCGACGTACCGCTCGGTGGCCCGCGGGCCATGCGAGTGCGACGCACCCTCCCGCAACGCGAGCGTTCGCTGATCGGGGGATGGTGTTTTGCAGATCATTACGGTCCGGATGACGTCGGCTCAGGACCGGGCATGCATGTGCCGCCGCATCCGCATACCGGTTTGCAGACGGTGAGTTGGCTGTTCACCGGAGAGATCGAGCACCGTGACAGCATCGGTTCCCATGCGATGGTGCGGCCGGGTGAACTGAATCTGATGACGGCCGGGAGTGGGATCGCGCACTCCGAGGTGTCGACGCCGAATACGAAGGTTCTGCACGGGATGCAGTTGTGGGTGGCCCTGCCGGATGCGGCGCGCGATACCGCACCCGCGTTCGTTCACTATCGACCGGAGCCGGTGACAACCGATGGTGTCACGCTCAGTGTGTTCCTCGGTTCGCTCGCCGGTGAAACGTCTCCGGTGTCTACCTTCACCGAATTACTCGGTGCCGAGGTGATTCTCGATCCTGGGGCCGAGATCGCCCTCGATGTCGATCGTTCACATGAGCACGGCGTGATCGTCGATCAAGGATCGGTTGTTCTGCGTGGTACCACTGTCGGCTGGGCCGAGTTGGGTTATCAAGCACCGGGTTTCGGAAAACTGACTTTGCGCAATCCGGGATCCGAACCGGCTCGACTGCTACTTCTCGGCGGGCAACCGTTGGGCGAGCAGGTCATCATGTGGTGGAACTTCATGGGCCGTACACACGAAGAGATCGTCGAGTATCGACGCAAGTGGCAGGCCGAGCTTGCCTCCGGATTCGACGGCAGCGTCCCGGACCGGCGTTTCGGCGTCGTGCCGGGATACGACGGTCCGGCGCTCCCGGCACCCGAGTTGCCGAACAGTACGTTGCGGCCCCGAGGCTAGTCGTTGCTCTTGCTGCTACCGGCCGCGAGCGCCGTTTCGATCAGGCTTGTTCGATGTCCTGGTGAGCCTTCGCGAGCATGATGTAGCCGGCGCCGTTGGCGGTGATACCGGCCTTTTCGCCTTCGGAGAGTTCACGTTTGACCTTGGCGGGCACGCCGGCGACCAGTGATCCAGGTGGGATTTGCATCCCCTGAGACACGACGGCGCCGGCTGCAATCAGTGACCCCGAGCCGATGTGTGCGCCGTTGAGCACCACGGCACCCATGCCGACGAGAACGTCGTCTTCGACGGTGCACCCGTGCAGCACTGCGTTGTGGCCGACCGAGATTCGTTCGCCCAGCACTGCGGGGAACGTCGGGTCGGCGTGCACGGTGCAGTTGTCCTGAATGTTGGTGTCAGCGCCGATGGAGATCGATTCTGCGTCGCCGCGGATAACCGCGCTGTACCAGATGCTGGCTCCCGCAGCGATGGTCACCGCGCCGACAACGGTGGCGTTGGGTGCGATGAACGCACTTTCGTCGATCTGCGGGGTGTTACCGAGAACGGTGGCGATGATCGGGTTGGTCATGGTTCTCCTGTGCGTTGGAATGACGTGCTCTGACGGTACCTGGACTACTTCGCTGTGGGTTTTCGATTCATGACGACTGTGCCGACGCCCGCGGCCACCACCAGTGCGATGGCCACGAGTGTGAACGCGTCGAGCGTTTGCCCGATCACGAGGACTCCGGCCAGTGCGGCCGCTGCGGGTTCGAGGGCGATGAGGACGGCAAAGACTTTCTTGGCTAGAGAGCGCAGCGCCCACATTTCCAAGCTGTACGGGATGACGGACGAGAGGACGGCGACGGCTGCGCCTGCGGCGAGCATCGTCGGATCCAGCAGTTCACTTCCGCCCGAGACGACGCCGAAGGGTAGCGTCAATACGGCCGCGACGATGCTTGCGCCTGCCAACCCGTCGGCGCTCGGGAGCGTCGCGGCCAGGTGGGAACCGGCCACGATGTATCCGGCCCACGCAGTAGCGGCGATCAACGCGAACATCACCCCGATCGGGTCCAAACCGGATTCGCCGTGATCGCCCAACCCGAGCAGCAACACTCCGCCGAAGGCGAGCAGCACCCATGCTCCGTCGGCCCACCGACGAGACAGAACTGCGGCCAGGGTGAGCGGTCCGAGGAACTCGATGGTGACGGCCGTTCCGATGGGCACCGTGTCGAGGGCGAGGTAGAAGGCGCCGTTCATCACGGCGAGGGCGATGCCCAGCGCGAAGATGCCTTTGCGCTGCCGGTTCGACCATCTGCTCCATCGCGGGCGGACGATGACGCCGAGGATGATCGCGGCGATCGTCAGCCGCAGCGTCGTGGCTCCGGCCGGCCCGATCTGCGAGAACAGTGTCGTCGCGAATGCCGCTCCGAACTGGAGCGACAGTATCGACGTGAGGACTGCTCCGACCGGCAGTAGCTGACTGCCGGCCTTCATTCTCCGGTGAACTCGGGACTTCGACGCTCGAGCATCGCGGCGACGGCTTCGTGGTGATCTCGGGTGTGGTGGGCGATCGACTGCATGGCGGCCGAGAGTTCGAGCAAGCTCTCGAGGCTCTGGTGCTGGCCCTCGCGGAGGAGCTTTTTGGTCATGCGGAGTACCTGCGGGGGATTGGCGGCTACTCGAGCTGCCAAAGCGTGCGCAGCGGAAAGCAATTCCTCGGGCTCGGTCACCTGCGAGACCAGACCCCAGTCGAGTGCCTTCGCAGCATCGATCGGTTCACCGGTGAACGCCATCTCGGCCGCGCGGGCGTTGCCGATCGCGCGGGGGAGCAGCCACGCTCCGCCGTCGCCGGGAATGAGTCCTACCTTGACGAAACTCTCGGCGAAGACTGCGGCGGTCGAGGCGATGCGGAGGTCGCACATGAGTGAGAGGTCGCAGCCCGCTCCGATGGCCGGGCCGTTGACCGCCGCGATGGTCGGCACCTCACACGTGTACAGCGCGAGCGGGATGCGTTGGATGCCGTGCCGGTAGCCCTGGCGGATCTCGCCGGGTGCGCCACCGAACATGCCCTCCTTGTCTCGCATGTGCTTGACGTTGCCGCCGGAGGAGAAGGCCGATCCGGCCCCCGTCAGAATGACCGTGCGCACACTCTGATCTCGGTTGACCGCGGTGACTGCGTCTTCGAGGGCCTCGATCATGTCGATCTCGGAGATCGCGTTGCGGGTGTCCGGGCGATTGAGGGTCCACGTGACCACATCGCCGGTTCGCGAGATCAGTACGGCGTCGCTCATGGGTGCTCCTGGTTGTCGATGGCAGTTGAACTCAGTCTCTCACCACAGGATTTCGCAATAACAATCATTCGTGCTTGATTTTTATGGATGTGGGTGTGATGCTGGTCGCATGGCCGAACTTCAGACGTTCATCGATGACTTGCGGGCCGAAGGCGAGAGCCTAGACGCCCTGGTTGCGGATCTGCCCGAGGAGAAGTGGGCGACAATGACGCCTGCGGAAGGGTGGACCATCGCACATCAGATCGGGCACCTGCACTGGACGGACAGTGCAGCGATCCTGGCGATCACCGACCCGGACGGGTTCGCGGAGCAGTTGAAGGCGGCGTTCGTGAACCCGGCAGGGTTTGTCGACGACGGTGCTGCCGAACAGGCGGCCCGCCAGCCGGCGGAGTTGCTCGCCGATTGGCGAGCGGGGCGCACCGCTCTCGTCGAGGCGCTCACCGCCGCCCCGGCCGGAACCAAGTTCCCCTGGTACGGCCCGCCCATGGGCGGTGTCTCCATGGCTACCGCGCGACTGATGGAGACGTGGGCGCACGGGCAGGACGTTGCCGACGCACTCGGCGTCGAACGCGCTCCGACGGCGCGCATCAAGAACATCGCTCACCTGGGTGTGCGGACGCGAAACTTCGCGTACTCGGTCAACGAGAAGACGCCGCCCGCCGACGATTTCCGGGTTGAGTTGACCGCGCCGGACGGGTCGCTCTGGACCTGGGGGCCGGAAGATGCGCCGCAGAAGGTCACCGGGCCGGCGTTGGACTTCTGCTTGCTGGTCACCCAGCGTGCCAATCGCGCCGATCTCGATCTGGTCGCCGTGGGTGCCGATGCGGACGAGTGGCTCGGGTTCGCGCAGGCCTTTGCCGGACCCAGCGGTGAGGGACGAGCCGCCGTCGGATCCAGCGGTGAGGGACGAGCATCGAAGGTGGGCAAATGAGTTCGGTACGGATCGGTAACTGCTCCGGGTTCTACGGCGACCGCGTCTCGGCGATGCGCGAGATGCTCGAGGGCGGCGAACTCGACTACCTGACCGGCGACTACCTGGCCGAACTGACGATGTTGATCCTCGGGCGGGATCGGATGAAGGACCCGTCGCTCGGCTACGCGAAGACGTTCCTGCGGCAGGTGGAGGACACGCTCGGCCTTGCGCTCGACAAGGGGGTGAAGATCGTCGCGAATGCAGGCGGTCTCAATCCCGCCGGACTGGCCGACGCGTTGCGCGAGGTCAACACCAAGCTGGGGTTGAACGCGAAGATCGCCCACGTCGAGGGCGACGATTTGATCTCTCGGGCAGACGAACTCGGACTCGGCTCCCCACTGACGGCCAATGCGTACCTCGGCGCCTGGGGCATCGTCGAAGCATTGTCGGCCGACGCCGATGTCGTGGTCACCGGACGGGTCACCGATGCGTCGGTGATCGTCGGTCCGGCCGCTCACCATTTCGGTTGGAAGCGAGATGATTTCGATCAGCTTGCCGGTGCTGTCGCGGCGGGCCACGTTATCGAGTGCGGAACCCAGGCCACCGGCGGCAACTACGCGTTCTTCACAGAGATTCCCAATCTGGGCCGGCCTGGCTTCCCGATCGCCGAGATCAACGCGGACGGAACCTCGGTCATCACCAAGCACGCCGGAACGGACGGCGAGGTGAGCGTCGGCACGGTGACGGCGCAGCTGCTGTACGAGATCACCGGTGGACGCTATGCAGGCCCGGACGTGACGACCCGCATCGACAACGCAGTGCTCACCCAGGAAGGCCCGGACCGGGTGTTGATCAGCGGCGTCACGGGCGAGGCTCCGCCGCCGCAGTACAAGGTCTCCCTGAACACGCTGGCCGGGTTCCGTAACGAGGCCACCTTCATCCTCACGGGTCTCGACATCGAGGCCAAGGCCGATCTGGCGAAGACTCAGCTCGAATCCTGGCTGACGAAGAAGCCCGCCGAACTGGTCTGGACTCTCGCTCGCACGGATCATCCGGATTCCGACACCGAGGAAACCGCGAGTGCGTTGCTGCGCTGCGTGGTTCGCGATTCCGACCCCAAGGTGATCGGTCGCCCTTTCTCCGCGGTTGCGGTGGAAATGGCACTTGCCAGCTACCCCGGCTTCTCGCTGACGGCTCCGCCGAGCAACGGCCAACCGTACGGAGTGTTCACCCCCGGCTACGTCGACGCGGGATCGGTGCCGCACGTGGCCGTACTGCCGGACGGCACGCGCGTGGACATCGCTCCGTCCACGTTGACGCAGGACCTCGAACCCGTCGGCGAACCGGAGCGTCCGGAGCCGTTGCCGCCACAGACGTCGCTTTCAGTACCACTCGGCACGATCGCCGGTGCCCGTAGCGGCGACAAGGGCGGAAATGCCAACGTCGGCGTCTGGGTTCGCACGGACGATCAGTGGAAGTGGTTGGCGCACACACTGACCGTCGAGATGCTCAAGGAACTGCTACCGGAAGCAGCAGACCTGAACGTCACTCGCTACCAGCTTCCGCACCTTCGTGCCGTCAACTTCGTGATCGAGGGAATTCTCGGTCAGGGTGTCGCCTCGCAGGCGCGGTTCGATCCGCAGGCCAAGGGAATTGGTGAATGGCTGCGTTCGCGCCACATCGACATCCCGATTTCGCTACTCCCCGTAACTGACGAGAAAGAGGATTCACGGTGACCGTGTGGACCACACCGGAAAGGCTTGCGCTTCGCGAGACCGTACGCGGATTCGTGAACCAGGAGATTCTGCCGCATCTGACGCAGTGGGAGCGAGACGGCGAGATTCCGCGCGAATTGCACCGCAAGGCAGGCGCTCTCGGACTCCTCGGGGCCAGCGCACCCGAATCGGCCGGTGGTGAGGGCGGCGACGCCGTCGACTCCATCGTGATCTGTGAGGAGATGCATCAGGCAGGTGCATCGGGCGGGCTGTTCGCATCGCTCTTCACCTGCGGCATCGCGGTGCCGCACCTGATCGCGGCCGGCGACGAGGCGCAGATCGAGAAGTGGGTCAAGCCGACCCTGCGCGGCGACAAGATCGGCTCGCTCGCCATCACCGAACCCGGCGGTGGCAGCGACGTCGGCCACCTGACGACAACGGCCAAGCGCGACGGTGATCACTACGTCGTAAACGGGGCCAAGACGTTCATCACCTCTGGTGTTCGCGCCGACTTCGTTGTCACCGCCGTCCGCACCGGTGGCCCTGGTGCGGGTGGTGTCTCACTGCTCGTGATCGAGAAGGGCACACCGGGATTCACCGTCTCGCGCAAACTCGAGAAGATGGGCTGGCGCGCATCCGATACCGCGGAACTGTCCTTTGTCGACGCTCGGGTTCCGGTGGAGAATCTGGTTGGCGCAGAGAACAGCGGCTTCGCACAGATCGCCCAGGCATTTGTTTCCGAACGTGTCGCTCTCGCCGCGCAGGCGTATGCCAGTGCAGAGCGTTGCCTGGAGCTGACCCTCGAATGGTGTCGCGCCCGCGAGACTTTCGGTCGCCCCCTGATCAGCCGGCAGGCCGTGCAGAACACCGTCACCGAGATGGCCCGCAAGATCGACGTCGCCAAGGTGTACACGCACTCGGTGATCGAACGGCACATGGCCGGTGACGGCGATCTGATCGCCGAGGTGTGCTTCGCCAAGAACACGGCAGTCGAGACGGGCGAATGGGTTGCGAACCAAGCCGTTCAGCTGTTCGGCGGCCTCGGATACATGCAGGAAAGCGAAGTGGAGAGGCAGTACCGGGACATGCGAATTCTGGGAATCGGTGGCGGAACCACCGAAATCCTCACCGGCCTCGCGGCCAAGCGATTGGGGTATCAGTCATGAGTGTCATCCGGTCAACACTGGACACCAATTCCGAGGTGTACAAGACCGCAACTTCGACCATGAACACCAAGCTCGCCGAGATCGAGGTCGAGCACGCCAAGGCGTTGGCGGGTGGCGGCGAGAAGTACACCGAGCGGCACCACAAGCGGGGAAAGCTCCTGGCACGCGAGCGGATCGAACTCCTGCTCGATCAGGATTCACCGTTCCTCGAACTGTGTCCCCTCGCTGCGTGGGGGAGTGACTTCCCGGTCGGCGCCAGCACTGTGGTCGGTATCGGCGTCGTCGAAGGTGTCGAATGCCTGATCGTCGCCAACGATCCCACCGTGCGCGGCGGCACCAGCAATCCGTGGACGCTGCGTAAGGGATTCCGGGCCAACGACATCGCCATGCAGAACCGCCTCCCGGTGATCTCCCTCGTAGAGTCCGGTGGCGCAGACTTGCCGACGCAGAAAGAGGTGTTCATCCCGGGCGGGCGTATGTTCCGTGACCTCACTCAGCTGTCCGCAGCCGGAATCCCCACCATTGCACTGGTCTTCGGTAACTCGACGGCCGGCGGTGCGTACATCCCGGGCATGTCCGACCACGTCGTGATGATCAAGGAACGCTCCAAGGTGTTCCTCGCAGGCCCGCCGCTGGTCAAGATGGCCACCGGTGAGGAATCCGACGACGAGGCACTCGGCGGCGCCGAAATGCACGCTCGCAAGTCCGGGTTGGCCGACTACTTCGCCGCCGACGAGCAGGACGCGATCCGCATCGGGCGCTCGATCGTCAAGCGGCTCAACTGGACCAAGAAGGGGCCGGCGCCGCGCGCGGAGATCATCGAACCGCTCGAGGATCCGGAAGAGTTGCTCGGCATCGTTCCGGCCGACCTGAAGATCCCGTTCGATCCGCGTGAGGTCATCGCCCGTATCGTCGACGGCTCCGACTTCGACGAGTTCAAGCCGCTCTACGGCTCCTCCCTCGTGACCGGGTGGGCCGAGCTGAACGGCTACCCGATCGGCATCCTGGCGAACGCACGTGGAGTGCTCTTCAGTGAGGAATCACAGAAGGCCACGCAGTTCATCCAGCTCGCCAATCGTTCCAACACGCCGTTGCTGTTCCTGCACAACACCACCGGCTACATGGTGGGTAAGGAATACGAGGAGGGCGGCATGATCAAGCACGGATCGATGATGATCAATGCGGTTGCCAACTCCAAGGTTCCGCACATCTCGATCCTGCTCGGAGCGTCGTACGGCGCCGGTCACTACGGTATGTGCGGACGCGCGTTCGATCCGCGGTTCCTCTTTGCGTGGCCCAGTTCCAAGTCCGCCGTCATGGGCGGTGCGCAGCTCGCCGGCGTCATCTCCATCGTGGGACGCGCTGCTGCCGAGGCCCGCGGCCAGGTCTTCGACGAGCAGGCCGACGCCGGCATGCGCGCGATGATCGAGAACCAGATCGAGGCCGAGTCACTTCCGATGTTCCTGTCGGGTCGTCTGTACGACGACGGCGTCATCGATCCCCGAGACACCCGCACCGTGGTGGGAATGTGCCTGTCGGCCATCGCCACCGCCCCGATCGAAGGCACCGAGAACTTCGGCGTCTTCCGTATGTGAGGCACGCCGTGACAATCACTTCAGTACTGGTCGCCAATCGTGGCGAAATCGCCCGCCGTGTCTTTGCAACCTGCCGCAAGAACGGAATCGGCACGGTCGCGGTATTTTCCGACGCAGATGCCGACAGCCCGCACGTCGCCGAAGCCGATGCTTCGGTTCGCCTACCGGGTAACACGCCTGCCGAGACCTACTTGCGGGGTGAGCTCGTCATCGCCGCCGCCAAGGCTTCGGGCGCCGACGCGATTCACCCCGGATACGGATTCCTCTCCGAGAACGCGGAGTTCGCGCGCAGCGTCATCGACGCGGGACTGACGTGGATCGGCCCGCCCGTCGAATCCATCGAGCTCATGGGGTCGAAGGTCGAGTCCAAGAAGATCATGGACGCCGCCGGAGTGCCGGTGCTCTCCGAACTCGATCCCGCCGCGGTGACCGAGGCTCATCTGCCGGTGCTGATCAAGGCGTCGGCGGGCGGCGGCGGACGCGGAATGCGTGTCGTTCGTGAATTGTCGGCGCTGGACGGCGAACTGGAAGCGGCGCGGCGTGAGGCGCAGTCCGCTTTCGGCGACCCGACAGTCTTCTGTGAGCGTTACCTCGAGACCGGTCGGCACATCGAGGTCCAGGTCATGGCCGACCGCCACGGTGCGGTGTGGGCGGTGGGGGAGCGCGAGTGCTCGATCCAGCGTCGGCATCAGAAGGTGGTCGAAGAGGCCCCGTCGCCGCTCGTGCAACGCATCCCCGCCATGCGCGACAGGCTGTTCGACGCCTCGCGGCTCGCAGCCAACGCCATCGGTTACGAGGGCGCAGGAACCGTCGAGTTCCTCGCCGACGAGAAGGGCGACTTCTTCTTCCTCGAAATGAACACGCGTTTGCAGGTGGAGCATCCGGTCACCGAGTGCACCACTGGACTCGATCTGGTGGAACTGCAATTGCAGGTCGCTTCAGGTGAAGCACTTCCGGACGATCAGCCGGAGATCCGTGGGCATTCGATCGAAGTGCGCCTGTACGCCGAGGACCCCGCCAAGAACTGGCAGCCGCAGAGCGGAACCGTCCACCACATCGAGTTGCCCGGTGACCCGCAAGAATTCAGTGTTCTGCGTGAGCAGGGCGTTCGCCTCGACTCCGGCGTCGTCGACGGCAGTGTTGTCGGCGTCCACTACGACCCGATGTTGGCCAAGGTCATCTCGTACGCGCCGACGCGGACCGCAGCTGCCCGGCTGCTCGCATCGACGCTGGCGCGCACCAGGATTCACGGGCTGCGCACCAACCGCGACCTGCTCGTCAACGTCCTGGCCCACCCCGCCTTCATTGCCGGAGACACCGACACTGCCTTCTTCGAGACTCACGACCTCGAGAAGCTGTCTACGCCCTTGGCCGATACCGCCGCCGAAAGACTCTCGGCGCTGGCGGCGGCACTTGCCGATGCCGCGCACAACCGGGCGTCGGCCCGCGTCATCGGCCGCTTGCCCAGCGGGTGGCGCAACCTCCCGTCGCAGCCGCAGAGCAAGAGCTACTCCACTGCGTCGGGCGAGTACGACGTCCGCTACTCCCTGAGCCGAAGCGGCGTGCTGAGTGCAGAAGGCTTCGACGACGTGCGCCTGGTATCGGCAACTGCGACCCGGGTAGTGCTCGAGCAGAGCGGAGTACAGCGCTCGTTCGACGTTGCGGCCTACGGGAGTGAGATTTTTGTCGACTCCTCGCTCGGACCCGTCGCGTTGACGGCAGCACCGCGCTTCGTGGATCCGTCGGCAGAAGTCGCCGCCGGTTCGTTGCTCGCTCCGATGCCGGGATCGGTCATCCGCCTCGGTGCCGCACTCGGTGACACCGTCACCGCCGGCCAGCCGATTCTGTGGCTGGAGGCCATGAAGATGGAACACACCGTCACCGCGCCGACTGCCGGTGTCCTGGTGGAACTTCCGGTCGCCGTCGGCCAGCAGGTCGAGGTCGGATCGGTACTCGCACGTGTGGAAGAACCCGCTACAGAAGAGGAAGCATGATGAGTTTCATCGAAACCGAAGAGCAGAAGGAACTGCGGGCATCCGTTTCCAAACTGGGTGAGCGCTTCAACTACGTCGACTACGTGCTGCCCAAGGCGCGAAAGGGGGAGCCGCTCACCGAATTGTGGAACGAGGCGGGCAAACTCGGATTCCTGGGCGTCAACCTGCCGGAGGAATACGGCGGCGGCGGTGCAGGCATCTACGAACTCGCGCTGGTGCAGGAGGAATTGGCGGCGCAGGGTGCCGGTCTGCTCCTGGTTGTCGTATCCCCGGCCATCTGCGGCACCATCATCGGCAAGTACGGCACGGCGGAGCAGAAGCAGCAGTGGCTACCCAGCCTCGCCGACGGCTCCAAGATCATGGCGTTCGGAATCACCGAGGCCGACGCTGGTTCCAACTCTCATCAGATCACCACGACGGCACGCAGGGATGGCGACGACTGGATCCTGAGCGGCAACAAGATCTACATCTCGGGTGTCGATCAGGCTGACGCGGTCCTCGTCGTTGCGCGGACCGAGGACTCCAAGACGGGCAAGCTCAAGCCCGCTCTGTTCATCGTCCCCACGGATTCTCCCGGATTCGTGAAGACGCAGATGGAGATGGACATCATCGAACCGGACCACCAGTTCATCCTCTTCCTCGACGACGTCCGTCTGCCGGCCGACGCTCTGGTCGGCGAAGCCGATGCCGCCCTGATGCAGTTGTTCGCCGGCCTCAACCCCGAGCGCATCCTGGGTGCGTCGATGGCCATCGGCATGGGCCGTTACGCCCTGAACGCCGCAGTGAAGTTCGCCAACGAGCGCACGGTGTGGAAGACGCCGATCGGTGCGCACCAAGGTATTTCGCATCCACTCGCGCAGGTGAAGATCGAACTCGAGCTCGCCAAGCTGATGATGCAGAAGGCCGCGGTGCTCTACGACAGCGGTGACGATTTCGGTGCTGCCGAAGCCGCGAACATGGCAAAGTACGCCGCCGCTGAAGCCAGCATCAAGGCGCTCGATCAGGCGATCCAGACGCATGGCGGCGCAGGACTGACGAAGGAATACGGACTGGCCGCCATGCTCGGTGCGGCTCGTATCGCCCGTGTCGCGCCGGTGAGCCGCGAGATGATCCTCAACTTCGTCTCACAGCATTCCCTCGGTCTGCCACGGTCCTACTAGGAAGAGGCGACTCATGACGGATCAGGACAAGCCATACGTACGGTACGAAGTATCGGGCGGTGCTGCCACGATCACTCTCGACTCACCCCACAACCGCAACGCGATTTCGACGCGGTTGGTCACGGAGTTGCAGGCTGGGTTGACGGCGGCTGCCGCCGATCCGGCAGTTCGAGCGGTGGTACTCACCCACACCGGTGGAACATTCTGTGCGGGAGCCGATCTGAGTGAGGCCTCCGGTTCGTCCGCATCACCGGAGGACGCCGTCAAGGAGCGAGGACGGGGGATGCTGACACTCTTGCGCAGCATTCTCGAGCTTCCCAAGCCGGTGATCGGGCGGATCGACGGTCACGTCCGGGCCGGAGGCATGGGTCTTGTCGGGGCGTGCGACATCGTCGTCGCCGGACCGGCGAGCACCTTCGCGGTGACGGAATCACGGTTGGGTTTGGCAGCGTCCATCATTTCGCTCACGGTCCTGCCGAGGCTCGACCAGCGATCTGCGAGCCGCTATCTGCTCACCGGAGAGAAGTTCGGCCAGCACGAGGCCGAATCCATCGGACTCGTCACCGCCGCGTCGCAGGACACGGGGGAGTCGATCACCGAACTGCTCGGCACCTTGCGCCAATGTTCACCGCAGGGACTTGCCGAATCGAAGTGGATCACGACGCGTTCGGTCCTGGCTGGATTCGACCGGGACGGCGAGGAGATGATCGCGCAGTCGGCTCGGCTGTTTTCCTCTGACGAGGCTCGTGAGGGCATGATGTCTTTCTTGCAGAAGCGTCCAGCGGCCTGGGCGCAGTAGAAACTGCGCAGCTGGGACACAGAAGCGCTGGAACACAGAAGTAGAAGGGATGGCGGCGCGATGACTCGAGAGCCCAAGCAGGACCGAAGTCGAGTCACGCGCTCCCACCTGCTCGAAGTGACTGTGGAGTGTCTCGCCGAACTCGGGTGGAGCGCAACGACGATGAGCGTCGTCGCGCAGCGTGCCGGGGTGTCCAGAGGCGCGATGCAGCATCACTTCCCGACCCGCGAGGACCTCATCACCGCGGCGCTCGAGGTGATGTTCGACGCCCGGATGGATCAGGCACGAAAGGAATCGACCGACCTTCCGGTGGGTGCCGGACGAACCGAGGCGATCATTTCGCGGTTGGTGGAGTACTACACCGGGACTCTGTTCAAAGCAGCACTGCAGGTGTGGACGGCCGCTGCCTCCGACCCCGACCTGCGTGCCCGCGTACTGCCCCTCGAGGAACGATTCGGGCGCATCGCGCACCGCATGGCCGTCGAGAGTCTGGGTGTCGACGACTCCGACCCGGTGACGCACCGCTTGGTACAGGCGACCCTGGACCTGGCCCGCGGGCTGGGGCTGGCTGATGTCTTGACAGACGACTCGCGCCGACGCACCGAGGTGGTCAAACAGTGGGCGGCGCAATTGGATTCCACGCTTGTTCGGGTACCGGTGGCAACTCCCTGAATCGGTAGCGGCGGGGCCGGCGCCGGTGCTCTCGACGCGCACGTGGCGTGTGTCGGGGGCCACCGAGAAGTACAGTCGGCTCCATGGCCGCACGCACTCTCACTTCGATCGGGACTTCGGTATTGGTCTCGGCTGCCGTGCTCTCGGCCGTGGTCGGCTGCAGCTCCGGCGACGGGTCCGTCGATCAGCCGGGCGACGGTGCGGGTTCGCAGGCACTCGCACCTACGGATCCGGGCCCGATGTTCGCCGAATGCGGCTCGGTGACCGACGAGGAAGTTGTCAACGCCTTCAATCTCGGCGCTTTTGCGACGACGACGCGCAACGGCGTCGGTTGCCAGTGGGAAGTCGCCGGTTCGAACGGCCCGAGCGTCAGTTTCTCCTGGTACCGCGGTAGCCCGATCGGCCGCGAACGGGCCGGGTCCGACCTGCTCGGACGTCCTGCCGACGACATCACGATCGGTGGACACCAGGGCTTCATCGCGTCCACGGCAGGTTCGTTGTGCGAGTTGGGTATCGCGTTCGGCGGAGACTTCGTGCACTGGTCGATCACCTACGGTTTGCTGCCACCGACCGCGGATCCATGCACGGTGGCGCGGGATCTGATGGAAAAAACAGTTTCGAGGGCACAGTGAAGTTCGAGGGCGCCGTGAAGCGCATAAGGATCGGACTCGCCCTGGCGGGGTCGCTGGTTCTGCTGACAGGCTGCGGCTCGGTGGTCACCGGGACTCCTCGTGCGGAGGGCAGCTACGGTGGTAGTGACAGCCAGGAATTCGCGAACGTCCTCCAAGAATGCGAAGCCGTCACCGACGAGCAGATCGCCGGTGCCGTGGGTGCCGACGCCGTCGGGCGTGGGTTCTTCGGCGCTATCTGCCGTTGGGACGGCATCGGCGCCGCGGGTCCGATCAAGATCACCTTCAACTGGTTCGAGACGGGCACCCTCGATCACGAGCGCGCTGCATTCGAGCACCTGGGATACGTGGTGGCGAAAATCGACATCAACGGCAGTGGCGGGTACCAGGTTCGCCAGCCGGCCGATCCGCAGAGCTGCGGGGTGAGCGCGAGCGCACCGGCCGGGGGAGTGTTCGGTTGGTGGGTCACCGAGCCGCAAGGCGGCGCGGATCCGTGCGAGGCTGCGGCAAAGCTCGGCGCGTTGACGTTGAACCGCAGCATCTGATCGCGACCGGTCCGGCTGCGTGGTCTGAGTGTGCAGCCAGAGTCTCTGGTCAGAGCGTGAGGTCACTATCACCGTGGCCTCGCTTTGACCTCGTGGCGCGCCGACAGGTATCGTTATGGGTCGTGTCCGGCATGCCCGGGCCGATCTGTGTGCCTAGCTAGGTATTGCCGTGCGCGCGTTCGAGCAGAAACTGCTGATGAACGAGCATCCGGCTGCCTGTGTGGGGGTATGCGACACGCCCGACCTCGGGGGCAGTGCGCGGCATGAAAGTGCTGAGTACAGACTCTGAGGTGGGTGAGGAGCAGCAGCTCTCTTGCTCCAACTGCTAGATCCCTAATTTCAGAACAGCCACGTTTTCGAACGGCCCGAGTTCGCTCGAGCAGTCTGTTCGTCACAAGAAAGCCGGTAAATGCCAACCATCAACCAGCTGGTCCGCAAGGGTCGCCGCGACAAGACCGCCAAGGTCAAGACGGCAGCCCTCAAGGGCAGCCCGCAGCGTCGTGGCGTGTGCACTCGCGTGTACACCACCACCCCCAAGAAGCCGAACTCCGCGCTCCGTAAGGTCGCACGTGTTCGCCTCACGACTTCGGTCGAGGTCACCGCGTACATCCCCGGTGAAGGTCACAACCTTCAGGAGCACTCCATGGTGCTCGTCCGTGGCGGTCGTGTGAAGGACCTCCCGGGTGTCCGTTACAAGATCATCCGCGGCTCCCTCGACACCCAGGGTGTCAAGGGTCGCAAGCAGGCACGCAGCCGCTACGGCGCCAAGAAGGAGAAGAGCTAATGCCACGTAAGGGCCCCGCTCCGAAGCGCCCGCTCATCAACGACCCGGTTTACGGTTCCCCGTTGGTGACGCAGCTCGTCAACAAGATCCTGCTGGACGGCAAGAAGTCCACCGCAGAGCGAATCGTGTACCAGGCTCTCGAGCAGGCACGCGAGAAGACCGGCACCGATCCGGTCGTCACCCTCAAGCGCGCCCTGGACAACGTCAAGCCTGCACTCGAGGTTCGTAGCCGCCGCGTCGGTGGCGCTACCTACCAGGTGCCGGTCGAGGTTCGCCCCGGTCGTTCCACCACGCTGGCACTGCGCTGGCTGGTCACCTTCTCGCGTGCACGTCGTGAGAAGACCATGGTCGAGCGTCTCGCCAACGAGCTCCTCGATGCCAGCAATGGCCTCGGTGCAGCTGTGAAGCGTCGCGAAGACACTCACAAGATGGCCGAAGCCAACAAGGCATTCGCCCACTACCGCTGGTGATGTAAAGCGTCGGAGCAACTGCCATCGGGTGGGGCTCCGACGCTTGTCGCCGTTGGCGGCCTGATCATCGCGACGGATTCCGGACGCAGGTGGCCAGGTTCGCCTCGGCAGAGACATAATTGAAAGACCATGGCCCTGACGGTGGAACACACCGATAAGGCCGACACCCGAAAACCAAGCAACGAGCGGGGAAGAAACCTGTGGCACAGGAAGTGCTGACTGACCTGAACAAGGTCCGCAACATCGGCATCATGGCGCACATCGATGCCGGCAAGACCACCACCACCGAGCGCATCCTGTTCTACACCGGTGTCAATTACAAGATCGGTGAGACGCACGACGGTGCGTCGACGACGGACTGGATGGAGCAGGAGAAGGAACGCGGCATCACGATCACGTCTGCCGCCGTGACTTGCTTCTGGAACAACAACCAGATCAACATCATCGACACCCCCGGCCACGTCGACTTCACGGTCGAGGTGGAGCGGTCGCTGCGCGTGCTCGACGGCGCAGTTGCTGTCTTCGACGGTAAAGAGGGTGTCGAGCCGCAGTCCGAGCAGGTTTGGCGTCAGGCTGCCAAGTACGACGTTCCGCGCATCTGCTTCGTCAACAAGATGGACAAGATGGGCGCGGACTTCTACTTCACAGTCCAGACCATCATCGACCGCTTGGGCGCGAAGCCGCTCGTTCTCCAGCTGCCCATCGGCGCTGAGGACGACTTCGACGGCGTCGTCGACCTGGTCGAGATGAAGGCCATCACCTGGCGCGGCGTGGTCCCGACGGGAACCGCTCCGACCATCGAGGAGATCCCCGCGGATCTCGTCGAGAAGGCTGCCGAGTACCGCGAGAAGCTGCTCGAGACGGTTGCAGAGTCCGACGAAGCTCTCATGGAGAAGTACTTCGGCGGCGAAGAGCTCACCATCGAGGAGATCAAGGGCGCCATCCGCAAGATGACGGTCGCCTCCGAGCTGTACCCGGTTCTCTGTGGCTCCGCGTTCAAGAACAAGGGCGTTCAGCCCATGCTCGACGCTGTCATCGACTACCTTCCGAACCCGCTGGACATCGGCGAGGTCATCGGCCACAAGCTCGGTGACGAAGAAGTAGAGATCACTCGCAAGCCGAGCAAGGACGAGCCGTTCTCGGCTCTCGCCTTCAAGATCGCTGCTCACCCGTTCTTCGGCAAGCTGACCTTCGTCCGCGTGTACTCGGGTCGTATCGATCCGGGTGCTCAGGTGCTCAACGCAACCAAGGGCAAGAAGGAGCGCATCGGAAAGCTCTTCCAGATGCACGCCAACAAGGAGAACCCGGTAGACGAGGCCGTAGCCGGCCACATCTACGCAATGATCGGCCTCAAGGACACCACCACCGGTGACACCTTGTGCGATCAGGCGAGCCCCATCGTCCTCGAGTCGATGTCGTTCCCCGCGCCGGTCATCCAGGTCTCCATCGAGCCCAAGACCAAGTCCGACCAGGAAAAGCTGGGCGTCGCGATCCAGAAGCTCGCCGAAGAGGACCCGACCTTCTCGGTCGAACTCGACGAAGAGACCGGTCAGACCGTCATCGGCGGTATGGGCGAGCTCCACCTCGACATCCTCGTCGACCGCATGCGTCGCGAGTTCAAGGTCGAGGCGAACGTCGGTAAGCCGCAGGTTGCGTACCGCGAGACCATCACCAAGAAGGTCGAGAAGCACGACTACACCCACAAGAAGCAGACGGGTGGCTCGGGCCAGTTCGCAAAGGTCATCATCGCTCTGGAGCCTTTCGTGGGCGAAGACGGTGCTACCTACGAGTTCGAGAACAAGGTCTCCGGCGGACGTATCCCGCGCGAGTACATCCCCTCCGTGGATGCCGGTGCGCAGGACGCGATGCAGTACGGTGTTCTCGCCGGCTACCCGCTCGTGAACCTGAAGCTGTCGCTGCTCGATGGTGCTTACCACGACGTCGACTCCTCGGAAATGGCGTTCAAGGTTGCCGGTTCGCAGGCACTGAAGGAAGCCGCCCGCAAGGCCGGCCCCGTCATTCTCGAGCCGCTCATGGCTGTCGAGGTCACAACGCCCGAGGAGTACATGGGCGACGTGATCGGCGACCTCAACTCCCGCCGTGGCCAGATCCAGGCCATGGAGGAACGCAGTGGTGCCCGTGTCGTGAAGGCGCTGGTTCCGCTCTCGGAGATGTTCGGTTACATCGGTGACCTGCGGTCGAAGACCCAGGGCCGAGCGAACTTCTCCATGGTGTTCGATTCCTACGCAGAGGTTCCCGCGAACGTCTCGAAGGAAATCATCGCCAAGGCGACGGGCGAGTAAGCACAGCGAGCTCCCCAGCCCGCGCCGGCAAGTAACCTCGGTTTCTTCCGGCACGAAGCACGACCTAGTAACAACCAACCGCACTGCTGCATACGGCAAGCAACAACAGTCCAGGAGGACACAAAGTGGCGAAGGCGAAGTTCGAGCGGACGAAGCCGCACGTGAACATCGGCACCATTGGTCACGTCGACCACGGCAAGACCACGACGACGGCGGCCATCACCAAGGTTCTCGCGGATGCATTCCCCGACCTGAACGAGGCTTCGGCCTTCGATCAGATCGACAAGGCTCCCGAGGAAAAGGCTCGTGGCATCACGATCAACATCTCGCATGTTGAGTACCAGACGGAAAAGCGCCACTACGCGCACGTCGATGCACCGGGTCACGCCGACTACATCAAGAACATGATCACCGGCGCAGCTCAGATGGACGGCGCTATTCTCGTCGTCGCAGCTACCGACGGCCCGATGCCCCAGACGCGCGAGCATGTCCTGCTCGCTCGCCAGGTTGGCGTTCCTTACATCCTCGTCGCCCTGAACAAGGCCGACATGGTTGACGACGACGAGATCCTCGAGCTCGTCGAGATGGAGGTCCGCGAACTGCTGGCCGCTCAGGAATTCGACGAGGAAGCCCCCGTCATTCCGATCTCGGCACTCAAGGCACTCGAGGGTGACCCGAAGTGGACGCAGTCCATTCTCGACCTGATGGCTGCTGTCGACGAGTCCATCCCGGACCCGATTCGTGAGACCGAGAAGCCCTTCCTCATGCCCGTCGAGGACGTCTTCACGATCACCGGCCGTGGCACCGTTGTCACCGGTCGTATCGAGCGTGGCGTTGTCAACGTCAACGAAGAGGTCGAGATCGTCGGCATCAAGGAAACCTCGACCAAGACCACGGTCACGGGTATCGAGATGTTCCGCAAGCTGCTCGACTCGGGCCAGGCCGGCGACAACGTCGGACTGCTCGTTCGTGGCATCAAGCGCGAAGATGTCGAGCGTGGACAGGTTGTCGTCAAGCCGGGCACCACGACTCCCCACACGGAGTTCGAGGGCCAGGCATACATCCTGTCGAAGGACGAGGGCGGCCGCCACACCCCGTTCTTCAACAACTACCGCCCGCAGTTCTACTTCCGTACCACGGACGTTACGGGCGTCGTGACGCTGCCTGAGGGCACCGAGATGGTCATGCCCGGTGACAACACCGAGATGTCCGTCAAGCTGATCCAGCCTGTCGCCATGGACGAGGGCCTGCGCTTCGCAATTCGCGAAGGCGGCCGTACGGTCGGCGCCGGCAAGGTTGCCAAGATCATCAAGTGAGACTCTTGTCTCGCTAGCTGATTCACAGCACTGAAAAAGGCGCTCATTCCCTTCGGGGAGTGAGCGCCTTTTCTGTGTCTTCCATCGGGTGGCCTGTGATCGAGTGTTCGGTGATCGGGTGCCTGCGTGGTTCTTACTTACTTGTTGGCTTCCACCCGGTCGAGGTGCAGCAGAACCTGTACTGCGACGGTCGAGCCGTCCAGGCTGCGCCTGGTTGCGCCGGCGATACGTTCGGCCGAAGCGGTGAATCCGGCGACGTCGATCGACGGATCTGCGGTGACGACAATCGACAGCGTCGGCAATCCGCGATCGACCGTCGCTTTGCTCTTGGTGCTCCGCACGCCGGTCAGCTGAGCGAGCTCGGCCGCTACGCCGTCTGCGACGGGTCCGAGATCCACGCTGACGTCGGTACCGGATTCGTTGTGCCGCAATGTGACTGCGCTTGTGCGGCGCCGGCGAAGGTTCAGGTACAACAGCCCGAAACCGGCGAAGACACAGAGGACGAAGGTGCCCGACAGTACCCAGTGCCACCACGGCTCCTCCGGAAGGCCGAAGAGGACCTCCCGATCGAAGCGTGACACCCAGGTTCGAATCAGCGACGCGCCCGCGTCCCACGCGATGGCGTATGCGCCCGCCGCGAGGAGTGCGATTCCGACGATGAGGACGATGATCCGATCGACCGCGGAGATCCAACGGTTCACGAGGCGTCCTTTCGTCGTACTACAGTTTCTCGCACGACAACCGAAAGTTGCAGTGGCCGCTGCAGTATCGCGAGGTGGGGCCGAACCGCCGCGTCGACGGCTGCGGCAAGTTCAGCTCGATCGCCACCGGTCGATTCGATGTGGACCTTGACGTGTTTACGGTCGACGCTGGTGTGAGCCGAGCCGACGCCGGGAACGACCGCTGCGTGGCTACTGCACAGACGTGCAATGTCAGTCGGCCGCATCCACACCGTCGATGCGCTCGGGCTCCCGAGTGGGACATGGGTTTTCGCACGGCGTTTGATCGCCGACATTATCAGGACAACACCCGCGACAACGGCAGCGATTGCCACCGGAAGTAGCCACGGTTGCCAGTGCAGACGAGACGTCCACTCCACGGAGTTTCGGATCCAGGGTGCCGATTCGAAAGTTCCACGGTTGATGAACCATTCGCGCGAGACGACGAAGGCGAGTGCGAGTAGACCACACGCGATGACGACGGCCGAAACCGCGGCCGCCGGGTTCGCAGAGGGGACCCGCGGCGGAATCGGATCCGAGAGTGCCTGCTGTGCCGGGCCCTCCGCGATCTCGACGCCGGAAACACAGGAGTCGTCAGAACCCTCGGTTGCCGCGATCATCACGTTCATGTCGTGGAGTGGAAGCCCGGTCAGCGATTCGACGCTGCGACCGACTTCCGTTCGCACCCGGCCGGTCAACTCGGTGACCGAACACGGCCAGGACACGGCGAGGAAGAGATTGATCGCGACGGCGTCGCTACCCATCGAGATGTCGGCTCGCGGAAGGTCGCGTCCTGTCAGGCGGGTCAAGCCACCGGACTGGCGGACCACCCCCGGGACGTTCACCGCTGCGGCCGTGGCGATCTTGGCCATCGCACGGTCCTTGATGACCAAGGAGCCGCGTAGGCCAGGATCGTCCGCTGCGCTGGGATCGGACGGCTCAGCCACGGCCACGGCTTCGGAGGATCGCGCCGAGGTCGAGATGTCCGTCGCGGTGTGCTCCGATCGCCATACCGGCGGCGCCGAGCAGGACTGCGAAGACGAAACCGCTGAACCCACCCATGATTCCGGCGAGTGCGAGGAGCAGACCGACCAGCAGTCCGACGGTGGTGCTGTTCATGTCAGTTCCCTTCTCGAATGTTCGGTGCAATGTCTGTGACGGTGGCAGGCTCGGTGACTGCGTTTTCGGCATCAACGGGTAGATATCCCGCTGTCGACAGGTCGCCGACGGTCACGTTCACCGGTACGTCGACCAATCTCGCCACCACCGCTCGTACGCGTTCGGCGACGCTGCGAACGTCGGCCGGATAGTGAACGGAAATGTGTACAGCACAGGAGTTTTCGTCGACGACGACGCCGGTGATGCGGCGTCCGGGGAGGTAGGTTCCCACTTCGCCGAACTGTCCTCCGTGCAGATCTGCCACTTCCGGGATGGCAAGAACCGCGTCGGCGACTACCTCGGCCGCGTCGATCTCGCGGCCGGCGTCGGCGGTACTCACTGAACCCTCGGCTTGGCTTCCGGATCGGTACTGCCGCCGCTCTCTGCATCCTCGAAGAGCATGACGTCGAAGACGGTGATGTTGACCTCGGTGACCTCGAGACCCGTCATGCTTTCCACTGCGGCAATGACGTTGCGGCGGATACCTACCGCCAGTTCGTGGAGTGCGACGCCGTACTCGGCGACAATGCCGATGTCGATGGCGGCTTGTTTCTCGCCTACCTCCACCGCCACGCCCTGGGCATGGTTGACGCGGGCGCCCGGTATGCGGTCGCGAAGTGCCCCCACCGCACGCGCTGTGCCCCCGCCGACGTCGTACACGCCGTTGATCTCGCGGGTCGCGATACCGGCGATCTTGGCGACCACGGCGTCGGCGATGATCGTCTTACCCTGGGTGCTGACTAGTTCCGCGCCACCGTCGGCGCCGAATCGGACGCTGTTCTTTTCACTGGAATCGCTGGTCATGGGGGCTCCCTGCTCATGTGTCAGTGCGTGCGTCTGAAGTACCTCCAACTGTAGTGACTGGTAGGTGACCATGCGGGATGCACCACACCTACTCCGGCATTTGGTATGGCAGAGTCGGAGGCAAATAGTGACGGCGTTCATAGTGAGCGCTGCAAGTGACGTGGGTCGGACAGGGTGGTACGTGGTGGCACGGATAGTGATCGTGGGTGCGGGTTTGTCGGGACTGCGGACCGTCGAGGAACTGCGACGAGCTGGTTTCGAAGGTGAATTGACGCTCGCGGGTGGGGAAACGCATCTGCCCTACGACAGGCCTCCGTTGTCGAAGGAAGTGATCCGCGGCGACAAGGACGAGACGACCTTGCGTCCGGCCGAGTTCTACGTCGAGAACAAGGTCGATCTCAAGCTCGGTTCGCCGGCAACCTCGGTGGACACGGTCGCCAAGTCGGTGGCGTTCGCCGACGGATCCACCCTGGACTACGACGAGTTGGTCATCGCGACCGGACTGACTCCGCGTCGCATCTCCGGCCTTCCGGAGTTGTCCGGAGTGCACGTTCTGCGCTCCATCGAGGAAGCGTTGGCCCTCCGCGCCGACCTTGCTCCCGGTAAGCGTGCGCTGATCGTCGGGGCCGGCTTCATCGGCTGCGAACTGGCCGCGAGCATGAAGTCTCACGGCGTCGACGTCGTGTTGCTCGAACCCCAGCCGACGCCGCTGGCGTCGGTGCTCGGCCCCACGGTCGGCGCCCTCGTCGAACGTCTGCATCGGAACGAGGGCATCGACGTCCGAGTCGGTACGGGCTTGACCTCGTTGTCCGGCGACGGAGCGGTTGCCGCGGCGACCTTGAGCGACGGTTCGGAAATCCCGGTCGACGTGGTCGCGATCGGAGTCGGTTCGGTGCCGGTCACGGGATGGCTCGACGGTTCGGGGATCGAACTCGACAACGGAGTGCTCTGCGACGGCGTCGGCCGCACCAGCACCGAACACGTCTGGGCGGTCGGCGACGTCGCGTCCTGGCAGATCGGAGATCGACGCAAGCGTGTCGAACACTGGACCAATGCTGGGGACCAGGCCAAGATCCTGGCGGGAGCGATCACCGGAACGGGTGATCCGGACGCGCCGGCGCAGGTTCCGTACTTCTGGAGCGATCAGTACGACGTCAAGATCCAGGCATTGGGGACCGTCGCACCCACGGACACCGTTCACATCGTGAAGGACGACGGCCGAAAGTTCGTCGCCTACTACGAGCGCGACGGTGTGCTGGCAGCTGTCGTCGGCGGCGGTAGCGCGGGAGCTGTGATGAAGATGCGCGCGAAGATCGCAGCCGGCACGCCCATCTCGGACGTGTTGGAGTCCACACCGGCCTGAACGGATGAGGCAGGACCGGTTCCGAGACGATAGATTTGTGCGGTGATCGTTGCACTCATCGACTCGGGACTGGGCCTGCTCCCTACCTCTGCGTGGCTCAGACGCCTGCGCCCGGATCTCGATCTTGTGCTGTCCCTCGATCCGGACGGCGCCCCCTGGGGGCCCAAGCCCGAGGAGTGGGTCGTCGACCGGGTACTCGGTGCGGTGCGCCGGAGCCTCGATCGTGGGGCTCAGGTCATCGTTCTTCCATGCAATACCGCGAGCGTCACCGCTCTCCCACACGTCCGTGAACTGGTCGGACCGGGTGTGCCGGTCATCGGAACGGTGCCCGCGATCAAGCCCGCGGCCGCCGCGTGCGATTCAGTGGCGATCTGGGCTACCGCCGCGACGACTGCCAGCCGGTACCAAGCCGATCTGATCGAACAGTTCGGCAACGGCGCCAAGGTCGTCGGGGTGCCGTGCCACGGCCTGGCCGATTCGATAGACCTCGGTGATCGTGCAGCCGCACTTGCAGCCATCGAATCCGCAGTGGCCCGGACGCCGGACGACGTCAACGGCGTTGTCCTCGGCTGCACGCACTACCCACTGCTCGCGGACGAAATCGCAGCGCGGCTACCCGCCGGTGTCACACTCTTCGACAGTGCCGAAGCCGTTGCACGACAGACCCTGCGGCGGATCGACGGGCTCGGTGACGCGGGTGAAGGATCGGGAACCGTCGAGGTTTTCGTGAGTGGACGTCCGGGCGCGCTACCGCCCAGCGCCGAAGCCTTCGACGCCGGGCGGTTGTTGGGCGCGATCAAAGCCTGATCCAGCCTGCAGCCAGCCATTCATCAATGGGCAGCTACTCCGCTCCGTCAATGGGCGGCTACGCCGCTCCGTCAATGTGCGGCTACGCCGCCGTGACCCCCGTGATGCATCCGCGCACTCATCACCGGCATCGCACTCACCGCGACCACAACGGTCAGGACCCCGACCACCCAGGCCGTCCACGACGCACCGCGTAGAGCGTCGAAGCTCATGACCCAGGGTGAAATGAACATCAAGACGCCGAAAACGCCCATCGCGTAATCCGCCATGGCCATGTCCGGACGTGCCATGTGCGCCAGACCCGACAGTGCAACCAGGACACCCAGGACGACGAGTGACCACATTGCCCGATCGGTGGTGTCGAGCCACATCGGCGAGAGAGCCGCAAAGACGCCGAGAACCACCGCGACGGCATCTTGCATTCGATTCCACGACTTCATGACGAGACCTCCAAAGACGAGAGTGTGTCCACCTGTAGTACACGCCCGCGGCAGATCGAGATCAACTCTCCGCCAATTGCATTCGCGTTGCAGTTAGAGGCGATGTGGAGGCTCGAATATCAAGATTTGTGACTATTCGTCCGGATTGCCACGAGCCCGCGCGGAGCGCTGGCCGCGATATGTCCCGAGAGTGCCATGAGGGTGAGAGTGGTGAATGCGATAGCGGCGGTGATCATGGGTGGTCCTTTCACTGACTGTCCTCGAGTGTCGTCTGCCGACCTGTGGCCGAGCAGGGCACACGGTGTGAGGACGCTGAGAGAATCGAAGAGTCCGCACAGACGACCCGTGAGAAGGTTCTGGGGTGTCGCAATCGAGTGCCCAGGACGTGATCGAACAGTTGGCCGACCTCGCGGATCCCGCGGATGCCGTCCAGCTACAGAAGTTCTTCAAGACAGCGCCGGGGGAGTACGGCGAGGGTGACGTCTTCATCGGCGTGCGAGTACCGAAGACGCGTTCGGTGGTGAAGAAGCATGTCGGTCTCGAGTTGCCTCAGGTACGCCTCCTTCTCGACAGCGACGTCCACGAGCATCGCTTGGCCGGTCTGTTGATCCTTGTTGCTCGATTCGAAAAAGTCAGTCGCCCAAAATTTTTCGACGACGAGAGTCGCTCCCGCATCGCCGACTTCTATCTCAGCGCTGTCGAGGACGGGCGGGTGAACAATTGGGATCTCGTGGATTCGTCCGCCGGACAGATCCTCGGCGGCTGGCTGTACGACCGAGATCGCCGGCTGATCTTCGAGCTTTCCGATTCGGGTGACCTGTGGCGACGACGGGTGGCGCTGCTGACGACGTACGGATTCATCACTCGCGGCGACGGGTCGACCACGCTCGAACTTGCCGCGCAGGTGCTGGGTGATCGACGAGACCTGACCCAGAAAGCGATGGGCTGGATGCTCCGCGAGGTGGGCAAGCGGGTGGACCGGGATTTGTTGACCGGTTTCCTCGCGAAGAATGCAGCAGACATGGGACGCACGGCGCTGAGCTACGCGTGCGAACACCTGACCGCAGAAGAGCGAGCGCACTTCCGGGCGGCCCGCTAGCGAAGTACCGCTCGGTAGGTTGTGGGACGATTCTCGGTATGCCCGCCACCCGTGTCGAGGCGTCTCGAATTGTGACGATCGGTTCACTGATCGCTGCCGGCGTCGCAGCTCTGTGTTATCTCGTGTTCTCCGTTCGAGCCGTCGAACCCGTTGATTTTCTCGTCTACCGCTACGCTGCCCAGGCGTTCGCAGCGGGATCGAACATCTACGAGGGCAATCTGTCCGGCCCGTTGATCGTCGAAGAGGGTATGCCGTTCACCTACACCCCATTCGCGGTGATCTTCCTCTGGCCGACTGTCCTCTTCGACTGGTGGACTGCCTATCTGCTGTGGTCGGGATTGTGCATCGCGGCGTTGGTGTGGACGGTTGCGAGGTTCACTCCCGCTCGCGTCCCCAAGCGGCCGCTCGTCATGGCGGCATTGGTCCTGGCCGTGTCGGTGACCCCCATCGTCAGTGCGCACATCTCATTCGGCCAGGTGAACTTGGTGCTGATGGTGCTCGTACTGCTCGATGTGACTCGCCGAGAGGATTCGAGATTCGGCCGGTGGTTTCCGCGAGGACTGCTGATCGGCGTCGCGGCCGCGATCAAGCTGACTCCGGCTCTCTTCATCGTCTACTTCGTCGTCACGAAGCAGTGGCGACTCGCGATCTGGAGTTCGATCGGATTTGCCGCGGCGACCGCCGTCGCAGCAGTGGTGGACCCGGCCGTCAGCTGGACCTTCTGGTCGGACGTCGTCTGGAACCTCAGCGACCGGGTGGATTTGAGCGGGCAGGCGATCGCGAGTGCCGGCAACAGTTCGCTGCAGGGCGGACTTGCCGCGCTGGGCCCATGGACAGCGTCTCTGGCGATGCCGTCGACCGTGCTGTGCGCGGGGGTAGCGCTATGGATCGCCCGAGATGTCTATCGCGTCGGGCGAGCGGTCGATGCGGCGTTGGTGATCGGATTGAGCGCGCCGATTCTTTCGCCGATCAGCTGGATTCACCACTGGGTGTATCTCGTGCCTGCCGCCGTCACGGTTCTCTTTCGGCTTCGATCGCCGCTGCAGTTCGGTGCGGCCGCTCTGGGGTTGGCGATCGTCTACTGCGGGCCGAGTATGGGACAGCAGTTCATCGAGACGTCGCCGCTCCTGCTGTCGTTCGGGTTGGTCTTTCGTGAGGGTTTCCTGATCGTGACCCTCGCACTGATTCTTGCGCTGTGGCGGTTGCCCACAACGGCGCCTGCGTGGGTTTCGCGGCGGGACTCGGAAGATGACTCGGGAGACTCCGAACATGACAAAGCCCCCGATTCCGCAGGGAATCAGGGGCCGTCATGCATCGAAGCAGGGTTCAGAACTCGATCTTCAGGTGATCGGTGATCGGCTTCGCCTGGCAACCGAGGATGTAGCCGTTCGCCACGTCCTCGGCGTCGAGGATTTCGGAGTTGTCCATCTGAACTTCGCCTTCGGTGACGGTGCAGGCACACGACCCGCACTCGCCTTCCTGGCAGGAGTACGGCACGTCGAGGCCCTTGGCGAGCATGATGTCGACGAGCGTCTGCTTGCGCGGCCAGACGAGGGTGTGGGTTTCACCGTCCAGTTCGACCTCGACGGTTGCGGCGTCGGCTGCTTCCTCGTCGGAGACCTCGGCTACCTCGACGTCACGGAACGGGTCACCCGCGAGTGAATTGAAGACCTCGGCGTGAACCTGCGTGCGGGGCATGCCGGCCTCTGCCAGTGCCTTGTGGACGGCGTCCATGAAGGGGCCTGGACCGCACATGAAGGCCTCGTACGCGACAAATGGCTTGGCCAGTGTCGCCAACTGTGAGACGGCGGGGAGTCCCTGCACGGTTTCGATCCAGTGGACAACGGTGAGGCGGCCGGGGTGTTGCGCTGCCAATTCGCGAAGTTCGGCGCCGAAGATGACGGACTTCTCGTCGCGATTCGCGTAGATCAGCACGACGTTGCCGCTGCCCTGCGTGAGGGCGGACTTGAGGATCGAGATCACCGGAGTGATACCGCTGCCTGCACCGAAGAGCAGGAAGTCGTGATCGAGCGACTTGGGCGTGAAGACACCTGACGGCGGCAGCACTTCGATGGTGTCGCCGACCTGGAGCTTGTCGCACAACCAGTTGGAGCCGTAGCCGTCGACGGTTCGCTTGACGGTCACCTTGGGGGCGTCGTCGGTGAAGGGTGAACTGGCCAGCGAGTAGCAGCGTGCGACCGAGCCGGTCTGATCACTCGGGATGCGCAGGGTCAGGAATTGACCTGGCTTGTAGTCGAACTTGTCCTTCAGTTCTGCGGGAATCTCGAACACCAGCGACCGGGCGTCGGAAGTCTCTTCGATGACTCCGGACACGGTGAGTACCGCCGATCGCGAGCTGTGCGGTACCTCGACTGTCGTCATCGCGAAGCTAGTCCTCTCGTGAAGCTGGGTAAAGCGCAGGTCAGTGAAGTGCAACATCTAGAACGTGTTCTAGTTCAATGTTAGCAGTGATGAAAAGCTACTGGGGATCGTAGTCGCCGAGCAACACGTTCCCGATCAGCGGGAACCACGGCGGTCTGATCCAGCCGTCCTGGCAGTCCGGGGTGGCGTCGACCTGCCCGAACGGGCGGTTCGTGAGCGGCGTCCGGGCGGTTGAGCTGCCGAAGTCTGTGCACGGGCTGTTTGTCGGTACACAGTGGGAACCAGGTGAGACGCCGGTCACAAAGATTCGGCTCGAATCCCTCCCGCAGTCACATTCGTGCACATCCCTGAGGAGATACCGATGGCTATCGAGCTCAACCAGATCTGGGACTTTCCCATCAAGGAGTTCCACCCCTTCCCTCGCGCCCTGATGGGTGTGGGCGCTCACGACATCATCGGGGTGGAGGCCAAGAACCTCGGCTTCAAGCGCACCCTTCTGATGACGACCGGTCTGCGCGGTTCGGGCATCATCGAGGAACTCGTCGGCAAGATCGAGTACCAGGGTGTCGAGGTCGTGCTCTACGACAAGGTCGAGTCGAATCCCAAGGACTACAACGTCATGGAGGCCGCGGCTCTCTACCAGAAGGAGAAGTGCGACTCGATCATCTCGATCGGCGGTGGTTCGAGCCACGACGCCGCCAAGGGCGCTCGCGTCGTGATCGCACACGACGGTCGCAACATCAACGAGTTCGAGGGCTTCGCCAAGTCCACCAACAAGGAGAACCCGCCCCATATCGCCGTATCCACCACGGCCGGAACGGGTTCCGAGACGTCGTGGGCGTACGTCATCACCGACACGTCGGACATGAACAACCCGCACAAGTGGGTGGGCTTCGACGAGGCGACCATCGTCACCCTGGCGATCGACGATCCGCTGCTCTACTACACCTGCCCTCAGCATTTCACCGCGTACTGCGGCTTCGACGTACTCGCGCACGGCAGTGAGCCTTTCGTGTCTCGTCTCGATTTCGCGCCTTCGCTCGGTAACGCGATCTACTCGGTCGAGTTGGTCGCGAAGAACCTGCGCGAGGCCGTCTTCGAGCCGCGCAACCTCAAGGCCCGCGAGGGAATGATGAACGCGCAGTACATTGCCGGGCAGGCCTTCAACTCCGGTGGGCTCGGCATCGTTCACTCGATCTCGCACGCGGTCAGTGCCTTCTTCGACAGCCACCACGGTTTGAACAACGCAATCGCGTTGCCGCGTGTGTGGGAGTACAACCTGCCTTCGCGCTACGAGCGCTACGCCCAGTTGGCCGGCGCACTCGGTGTCGACACTCGCAACCTCACCACGGTTCAGGCCGCGGATGCTGCCGTCGAGGCTGCCATCCGTCTGGCCAAGGACGTCGGTATCCCCGACAACTTCGGTCAGGTTCGCACCGACTCGTACGCGAAGAACCAGATGAACACCAAGAAGTACGAGGGCCGTGGTGATGTCATCAAGGGTGACGAGAAGACTGTGCGCGCCATCTCCGAGCACATTCAGGACGACTGGTGCACCCCGGGCAATCCCCGTGAGGTGACCGTGGAGTCGATGATCCCGGTTGTCGATCACGCGATCAACAAGTCGTACTTCTAGCAGGGCCTTCGGCCCCGTGCGCCTTTTTGGTAGCCCGCACTACCAAAAAGGCGCACAGGGGCTTGCCCCCCATGAAAGGTATTCCATGTCCGGTCGCAGTTTCTCCAGCGGAATCGAAGTGAAAGATGCTCTGCGAGAGCAGGACTACATTGCCGATGACGAGTTCGCGGTAGTCGTTCATCTGGCGACGGCGCTGGGGCGTCCGCTCCTGCTCGAAGGTCCGGCCGGTGTCGGCAAGACGGAACTGGCGAAGTCTCTGGCTGCGATCGGGGGCCGCAAACTGGTGCGATTGCAGTGCTACGAAGGGCTGGACGACAATCGCGCCCTGTACGAATGGGACTACGCGAAGCAACTCCTGCACGTGCAGATGCTCCGCGACCGGATCAGCGATCAGGTTTCCGAATTCGACAGCGTCGCCGAAGCGTCCAAGTTTCTGGCCGATCAGGATTTCGGTTTGTACTCCGAGAACTTCCTGTCCGTACGACCGCTGCTCGAAGCAATCCTCTCACCCGATCCGGTAGTGCTTCTGGTCGACGAGGTAGACCGCACCGAGGAGTCGATGGAAGCACTGCTCCTCGAGATTCTCGCCGAACAGCAGATCACCATTCCCGAGGTCGGTACGTTCGTTGCCCGCTCGCAGCCCTGGGTCATCCTGACGTCCAACGACACCCGCGAGCTCTCACCCGCACTCAAGCGTCGTTGTCTGCATTACCATCTCGGCTATCCGACATCGGAGCGTGAACGCGAGATCGTCACGGCCCGAGCGCCGGAGGTGGATTCGGCTACGGCCACCGAGGTTGTCGAATTGGCTCGCATCTTGCGTGATCTCCCGCTGCGCAAGAGCCCGTCCATCTCGGAGGTCATCGACGCGGCCAGAGCGGCAACAGTGCTCGCGGCCGGCGGATTCGACACCGCTTCCGACGCCAAGGTGCGCGACATCCTGCTCACGGCGTTGCTCAAGTACTCGTCCGATGTGACGCTGGCCAAGGAACGATTCGACGGAAAGCGTCTCGAATCACCGTCGCGTGACGGCGGCGAGCCGATCGAGCGGTCCACGGTGGCAAGCAAACCCGCCAACACGACGACGGCCGTGTTCCGGGGCACGGGTGGACGTGACCCTCATCAACAGGGAATCCGCGGCGGCAGCGGAATCCGTTCGACGCGATGACGACGCTCGGTGGCCTTGCCGTGTGGCAACCGTCGTTTGTTCTCGACGTGGTGTCCGCGAGTTTCGGCCGATTGCTGAGGGCGGCCGGAGTTTCCGCGTCACCGGCCGAGGTCATCGAGGTTCGGCGTGTTCTCGCGATGGTCGGCGCTTCGGATCGTGAGACGTTGCGAGCATGTCTTCGGGCAGTGTGCGCCAAGTACTCTCACGAGCAGGCCGGTTTCGATCGGGCGTTCGACGCGCTGTTCCGGCCGGCCGCAGGCAAAGCGCACGGCGAGCGGATGGGTTCGCGCGCCGAGGTGGCGGACGGTCTACCTACCGCGCTGGGGATCGACGAGGATCAAGAAGTTGGTCGGTACGCCGAGTACAACGAGCGTGCGGCCGAGGTCGGCGACTACTTCGACACTCCGGAAGCGGAGAAGGGCTTCAACCCGCACAAGGACGACGACGATGTGTCGATGACGTCGAGCGATGCCGAACTGTCGGTCGATACCGGTTCGGAGACCGGTCGACGCGGAGTCAGTTACACGGTCGACGTGGACCGTGCAGCATCGGCGGTGGCCGGTGACCTGAGCACCAGTGTTGCTGCAGCAGTGGTCGGCTCGCTGTCCTGGGACGATCCGACGTCGATCCTCGCCTGGTTGGATGCCTACGACCCGAGCAAAGCGTATGCAGATGTCTCCGACGACGGGCCGTTGACGCAAGCACAATTGAACCGGCTCGTCGAGGCGGTCGAAGCGTTCGTGCAAGCACTCTCGGCAGCTGCACTCGCCGAAACCGCTCCCGATGCGCCCGACAGTGAATCTGCAGCGGGCGCAACGCACAACGACATCGAACTCGCGTGCCACGAAGTGCTTCGGCGGATGAGAGGACCGTCCAGACCTCGGCCCCGTGAGCGCTCTCGTGGGCATCTCGACATGCGGCGCACGGTGCGTTCGAGTCTGCGCACCGACGGAATTCCCTTCCATCTGGTCGTGAAAGCTCCTCGCCCCGATCGTGTTCGACTACTTCTCATCGCCGACGTGTCGCTGTCCGTGCGCCCCATCACCGCGTTCACTCTGCGCTTGGCTCAGGCAATGCATCGCCGAGCAGATCGTTGTGAAGTCCTCGCCTTCGTCGATCGTCCGGTCGACGTGACCGACACCCTTCTCGCCAGTAGTGGTGACGGCGCACTGGCCGCGGTACTCGCGCACCCGGTTCTGGATCTGGAAGCCAGCAGCGATTACGGGCGGGTGCTCACAGAATTGTTGGACGAGCACGGAAACACCTTGAACTCACGGACGTCTGTCATCATCGTGGGCGACGGTCGGTGCAACGGGTTGCCCCCGCAGGCGGACAAGCTCGAGGAACTCCGCCGAAAGGTCCACCGTCTGGCCTGGATCACGCCTGAACCACAGCGTTACTGGAACCAGGCATCGTGCGCGATGCCGGAGTATTCGGAGATCTGCGACGAGGTTGTTGTTGCCCGAGATGCCGCGCAACTGATGGCAAAGGCCGCCGAGCTGGGGCACGCACTTCGCTGATGTCAGTGCACTTCACCGATGTCACTGCGCGATCTGTCGTGAACTAGTTTGATCTCATGTCCGAAATCAGGGGATCGATCTGGCGACCGATCGCGGCGCTGACAGTGCTCGGCGCCGTGTGTGGGGTTGTGGCGCTCGGCGTGTTTCAGTGGTGGTGGAAGTCGTTGGCGTCACCGCACATTCTCACCGGAGGATCCTATCGGGAGCCGTTTTCCGAACCGACATACACCGGACCCATATTCATGGACCTCTTTCCGGCAGAACCTGCCCCGTGGTTGTACTCGGGACTGGTCCTCGGACCGACTGTGGTCGGCTTGCTCGCCGGGATCGTGTTCGTGGTCTTCGTCCGGTGTAATCGTGCGCAGAACCGCGCGAGTACACCGGACGAATCATCAGAGCGCTAGCAACGCGCGCGAGCGCAGGCGGGGGTCTGCCAACGGACGTAGCGCCAAGCGCAGCAGGACCAAGACGTTGTCGTCGCCGGCAATCCTGTTGACTTTCAACGTATTGCACTCGACACACTGGTGAACGAGCATCCATTCACCGTCTTGACGGACCGACAGGCACAGCGCCGCCATGGCACCTCGGCACTGTTGTGCTCGGTCGCCCGGAACGCGACCGTCCACGTGGCGGCTGGCCAGACAGTTCGGGCAGTGGTTCCGATGAGCGGTACCCGGCGCCGCAGTGGAGATGTCCAAACGGCATGTGAGACAACGGAAGCTCGATCCTTGTTCTCCGCCGATTCCGTGCAGTACGTGCTTGGCCCGTTGCGGTGCCCGCCGCGCGCGGGTGCTGGGATTCCTACGTGGCATCTGATTCCCCCTCACAAGTCGCCGAAGGCTTCGAGCGGGAAGGGCGGTTGCGCGAGCGGTCGCACTGCCATTCTCATCAACAACAACTGGTTGTCGTCTCGGCTGACGGGGTTGGAGGTGAGCTCGAGGCACTGTGCGCAGCGGTGGATGATCATCCAATCGCCACTGCGCAGTACTGCGATCGAAATGGGAGCCATCCGCATTCCGCAGTCCGACGGTCCACCTTCCACCTGGTCGAACAGGTGTCGGGAATGCAGGCAACTGGGGCAGTGGTTTCGGCGATCACCATCGGGGCCGTACGTCATGACTGTGAGTCCGCACTGAATGCACGAGAAGGTGTCGGTTTTCGAGATGGAATTGTGTGATTGAGGCACTGGAGAACTCCTAGCTGAGTGAACAAAGCAGTAGGAGCAGGCCGAGGGGGCCTCGCGGCTGTCAGTCCGACGTTTCGAGGATCAGCATGTGACCCTCGAGGTTGCCGGCAGTGCAGGGGCGGGAGGCGCGCTCGGCGCGGGCTGGGTCATAAACACCTTCTGAATCGGTTCTACGGGCCACTCTGGCCGCAACCGAAAGTACAGCGGGACCTTCTCGCCGCGCCATTCATTTTCCCGAGACGCCTTACCTGCCCGAACGGGTAGGTAAGCGCCTCTCCTTCGGTGGGTGTGCCCCGACTGCTGTCCGCGTAGGCTCGGGGCCAGCGATTGTAAGGTGGATCACACCAGTTTGTGCACGTGGGAGTTGATGCGCTGAGAGCGACGGATGCGAAATCCCGACCGGAGATCTCAGAGCAGCGAGAGGAGAGTGGGGTCGTGTCCGTGGCATACCCGGATGCTGTGAACCACGGTGTTCATCGCCGCGGCACTGCTGCTCGACTGGTCAAATTTCACGCCCCCGAGATCGTCTTCGGTATCGGTTCCCTGGTCGAGGCAGCACACGCGACTCTGAGGTTCGGCGGGTTCCGGCCATTCCTGGTCACCGATCCCGGTCTGATCGACGCGGGGTGGGTCAGCGAACTCGAAGACCATCTCACGGAGCAGGGATTGACGGCGACGGTGTGGTCAGGGCTGACGCCCAATCCCAAGGACTTCGAGATCGCGGCCGGTTTCGAGGTGTACCAGGAAGGCGAGTGTGACGTCATCATCGCGCTCGGCGGCGGTTCGGTCATCGACGCGGCTAAAGGTGTAGCCGTCCTCGCTGCCAACGGTGGCAACATACTCGACTACGAGGGGGTAGATCAGGCGACCAAACCGATCCCGCCGTTGGTGATGGTTCCCACCACGTCCGGCACGGGCGCGGACGTGTCGCAGTTCTGCATCGTCACGGACACGACCCGCGGCACCAAGATCACCATCATCGGCCGGGCGCTGGTGCCAGATGTGACGGTCATCGATCCGCGGTTGCTCACGACGATGCCCGAGTGGCTCAATGCAGCAACAGGATTGGACGCATTGACGCACGGAATCGAAGCCTTCGTCTCACTGGCGCACAATCCGTTGACCGATCATCACGCGCTCCGCGCGGTCGGCCTCGTGACCGAGAACCTGGTGCACACGATCCAGGACCCGATGGAGATGGAAGCTCGATCGGTGATGGCGCAGGCGAGCCTCGAGGCCGGGTTGGCGTTCACCAACGCGATACTCGGAGCCGCGCACGCCATGAGCCATCAGGTGGGCGGCATGCTCGACCTTCCGCACGGCGTCATCAACGGAATTCTCTTGCCCCACGTCATCCGGTTCAATTCCACCACGGACGCCGCCCCCTTTGTCGCCATCGCTGCGGCACTGAGTCTTCCCGAGCAACGCGGCACCCCGGAGGAAGCAGCGCTGGCGGTGGCCGACCGGGTCGAGCGTCTCGCCCGGGAGGTCGGTGTGCCGAAGGGGCTGGGGGAGTTGGGTGTTCGCGAGGAAGACCTGAGTAGGCTCGCCAGCTTCGCGTTGCTCGACGCCTGCATGTCCACCAATCCCAGGGAAGCGACGCAGGAACAGATGGTGGCGTTGTTCCGAGGTGCCTTGTGAAGATGGACGCTGTGAAGATGGACGCTGTGAATTGGTGCAGGCGATGACCGCGGACCTGTCCCGGCTCACCGGATTACGATCGGGTAAGAGTTCGTTCTACCCGCAGTATCGCGGTGCGGCCGAGCGCCTCGAACGCGTCGTGCATGCCTTGGAGTTGATCTCGCGGGCTTTGGTGCGCACCGTCGAGGGGCCGGAAACCCTCGTCTGCGCGGTCGCGGAAGCTGCCCGTGCGCATCTGAGTGCCAACTGGATAGTCTTCGCCTTGGCTGACGGAACTTTGCCCGACGCCGGACCACGGCGACTGGTTCTCGGCCCGGACGCCACCCCTTTTCTGGTCGACAACGTCGAGGGGCCGCCACTTCCGGAGGATGTCGTCGAATGCCTCGACGACATCCGGTACGGAAGAATCGAATCCAACTCGGTGATCGACGCGCACTACGCGTTTGTGCCGATCGTGCTCGGTGGCGGCGTGGTAGGTGCCTTTGCAGCCTGGACGCCGGCCAACCGAACCCTCGACACGACGGACGGAGCCGTGCTCAGCATTCTGGCCAGCCAGACTGCTGTGGCTCTGCAGAATTCGGCGCTCTATCAGCGCGGACAACTACTGCTCGAGCGTGCCGAAGATGCGTATGCGGAGGCCAATCGTACTGCAGCCGACCTTGCGGTGCGCAACAGCGAATTGGAGTCCACTCAGCGTCAACTCGGAGTGGCGCACCGGCACCAAGTGGTCGACGACGAACGTCACCGGATCGCCCGCGAACTGCACGACAGTGTGACACAGGCGGTGTTGTCGGCCGGCATGCAGATCGAGGTCTGCCGGAGTGACATCCCGGAGGCTGAACGCAGTGAAAGACTGGACTTGGCAAAGGATTTGACCAGGAGGGCGGTCGAGCAGCTTCGTTCGGCGATCTACGCGCTCAATCATTCGTCGGACGCGGACCGGACGTCGTTGCCCGAGATGCTCGAGCAGCTCGGCGTGGTTCACATGCCGGACGAGTTGGCGGTGAGCGTTCGCGTCGGCGGTACCCCGACCGAACTTCCGGGCGATGCCGAACACGCTCTTCTCCGGATCGCGGGGGAAGCGCTCTTCAATGCAGCGGTCCATGCTCACGCGAATCGGGCGGTGCTTCGTCTGACCTATCGGGCGGACTCCGTGTTGCTGTCGGTCTCCGACGACGGTGACGGCGACCCTGCGCGAATGCGTCTGATCCTCAAACTCGCAGCCACCAACGACGTCGACGGCCGCCATCGCGGTCTCGCGAACATGCAGGCGCGAACACTCGAGTTGGGTGGTGCGCTCGAAGTACGGCGCGCGCGGATCGGTGGGATTCAGATTCTCGTGCGACTACCACTGCCGTTCGACTCGGGCATGGAAAACCTTTGCTCCACCACTGAAATCGAGAGCGAGGAATCATGACTACTGCGCGTCCCGTCATCACCCGCGGAGCATCGCCGGTTCTGGGATTGGTTCGAATCGTCCTGGTCGACGACCATGCAATTCTGCGGCAAGGGCTCCGCTCGGTTCTCGAGCGCGAAAGCGATCTCGAGATCGTGGGGGAGGCGTCGTCCCTCGCCGAGGCACTCGCCGTGGTCGACAAGGTCGGCCCGGACATCGTCCTGATGGATCTCAAACTCTCCGCCAGTTCGGACTACGAGGGACTGACCCTGTGTGGCCAGCTGTCCTCGGCGCATCCCGGCCTCGGACTGTTGGTTCTCACCACGTTTCTCGACGATCAACTGGTGGTGCGAGCGGTGCACGCGGGTGCTCGCGGCTATGTCGTCAAAGACGTCGACACCACCGAATTGGTGCGTGCGATCAGGGCGGTCTCGCGGGGTGAGAGTGCGTTCGATTCGCGCAGCGCGTCAGCTGTCGTGCGATCGCTCAACGGGCAGTCGTCGTCGAAAGAACGATTGACCGATCGCGAACTCGAAGTGCTCAGACTCCTCGCAAACGGCTTGTCCAACATCAAGATCGGTGAGAGATTGTTCATCTCACCGACCACCGTCAAGTTTCACGTCAGCAACATCATGCGCAAACTCGAGGTGAGCCGTCGAGCAGAGGCCGTCTATGCCGCGAGTAAGCAAGGTCTGATCTAGCTCTGCTCGGAGACCGTCCAGGCGCGCAGCGCTTGATGCTGTAGGAGGAGCACGCTCGAACGAGTTGTGCGCAGAGTCGACGCGGTCATCTCGGCAGTCAGACCCACTGCGATTCGTAGTACCAGAACCTCACGTTGGTCGTCGGTCAGGCGACGCGGGCGTTTGAATTGTCCGTCGATGTTGCGTGACTGGGGAATTGACGCAATTCGTCGAGAGGCCAACTCGTACGCGAAGGTCTCGATGCGTGTGTCGGCCGAGATCGTGTCGGACATTCGTGTGACGACGTCCAGGGTGCATTGGTGGGCGAGATCGTCGGCGAATGTCGCGACGGGCGTCCCGAGGAGTCTGGCGCGATAGTAGAGAACGACGCGAGGGTGCAACCGGGCCAGTAGTTTCGACAGTGCATGGTGATCACCGGCGAATGCCTCGGCGGCGGTGCGATTCAGGGAAATCGATCGTTCACAGGTTTCGGGTGAAGCGGTACGCGCGAAGGGTGGAGTCGGTGAAGTGTTCGCGCCCCTGATCGACAGCTTCATCAGCAACTCCTCGATTACACCGCACCTGACCATGCTGGAACGAGAATTGAGGTACCCCGCCGAAATTGCGGGTAAACCTGAAGTTACCTGCCAGGTGTCCGGTCTTTTCGCCGGGAGCGCCAGTCCGCGAGCATTCGCGGCATTTCCGCGGCCATGAAGTCGAAGAAGTCGCGCAGATCTGCCATACGATCGCCGGCGGTTGTTCCTTCACCGAGGACTCGTATGCCCTCGTCCGCAACTGCCGAGACCTGGTAGAGCGAGGACTGTTTCGTGACAAACGCGTCGGCCCACATGTCGACGCTGACGCAGTAGTGCTGACGCCGCGATCCGGGGACGGCCACACGCTCGATCAATCCGACTTGCTGGAGGTATCGGACGGCTCCGGAAATGGCGGCGGGGCTCACTCCCAACCGAGATCCGAGATCTCCTGGCGTGGACGAGGGTGTCTCGCTGGTCATCAACGCGGCCCAGACGCGGGCGGGCATCGGCGGAAAACCCATGTCGCTCAGTACGAGTGAGAGTCGCTCGACATAGTGTCGGCTCTCGTCCGGTGCAACGGTGTGGCTGGTGTCGGTCATCGGAACCCTTCGATCTTTCCGTCTTTTCTATCTTCACACATTTGTGAAATCGGCGTACGGTCAAATTCATGGGTGCGGCAATTTCAGTGAAAAGCCTCGTCAAGACCTTCGGTACCACCCGCGCGCTGGACGGCCTCGACCTCGACGTCTCGACGGGTGAAGTGCACGGATTCCTGGGGCCGAACGGTTCCGGAAAGTCCACCACTATTCGGGTGCTCCTCGGCCTGCTCCGCTCGGACTCCGGAGACGCAACCGTTCTCGGCGGCGATCCGTGGCGAGACGCTGTTACTTTGCATCGACGTCTCGCCTATGTGCCTGGCGACGTGAATCTGTGGCCCAACCTCACCGGCGGTGAGGCTATCGATCTGTTGGCGGGCCTGCGCGGTGGCCTGGACCGAAAACGCCGCAGCGAGTTGCTCGATCGCTTCGAATTGGACCCGACCAAGAAGGCGCGCACGTACTCGAAAGGTAACCGGCAGAAGGTTGCACTCGTGGCCGCGTTCTCGTCCGACGTCGACCTTTACGTCCTCGACGAACCCACATCGGGGCTCGACCCGTTGATGGAGGCGGTATTCCAGGACTGCGTCGAGGAGGTGGCTCACGCCGGAAAGACGGTACTGCTGTCGAGCCATATCCTCGCCGAGGTCGAAGCGCTGTGCGATCGCGTGAGCATCATCCGCGACGGGCGGACGGTGGAAGAGGGAACACTGTCCGAACTCAGGCATCTCACGCGCACGTCCGTCGCGGCGGAGACGCAGCGTCCGATCGACGGACTCGACGGACTCGGCGGTGTCCACGACGCGGTGATCGACGGTAACCACGTCACCTGCGAAGTCGAAAGCGCGCAACTCGGACCACTCATGACGTACTTGGTCGGATTCGGAATCGTGGCGCTCACTTCCACTCCGCCGACTCTCGAAGAACTTTTCTTGCGGCATTACGGTGACGAACGGGCCAGGGAGACTTCGGTACACCTGCGAGCCGAGACCGGAGTACGGCCGTGACCGTTGTTGTCGAGGCCGCTCCACCGGTACCGGCCTCGGCAAGTCAATTCACCGGCACACGCCGACTGGTTCGGCTGGCTTTGCGGCGGGACCGAATTCAGCTCTCCGTGTGGGTTATCTCCATCGTCTTGTTCATGCTGCTGGTTGTCGCCAGTGTGACCGGGCTGTACTCGACACCCGAGGAATTACGAAACATCGCAGTCAGTTCCGCGGTATCGCCGGTCGCGCTGGCGACCAACGGGATCGTGTCCGGTGATTCGCAGGGCGCGATAGTCGCCAGTCAGTCGGTGCTCGTGTTCGCGTTGGTGGCCGCATTGATGAGCACCCTTGCGGTGGTTCGCCATACGCGACAGAACGAGGAGACCGGCCGAGCCGAGATGATCGGTGCAGCGGTGGTAGGTCGACGAGCGCTCCTGACCTCCACATTGATCGTAACGGTCGGTGCGAACGTCGTTCTTGCACTGGGAATTGCACTGGGATCGATCGCCGTCGGTTTGCCTGTCGTCGGTTCGTTCGCGTTGGGCGCCTCGATAGGTGGGACCGGAATCGCGTTTGCCGGAGTGGCAGCCGTGACGGCGCAGATCACCGACGGTGCTCGTACGGCCAACGGCCTGGCGGGTGCCGCGATCGGCGTTGCGTTCATGCTGCGCGCGATCGGCGACGTGAACAGTACGGTCGTCGACGACGGAACTCGCGTGGTCAGTGGCTGGTTGTCGTGGCTCTCGCCGATCGGATGGGCACAACAGATCAGACCTTTCGACGACGACGCCTGGTGGATCCTGTTGTTGCTGATCGGATTCGCGGCTGTGCACGTGGTGGTGGCTTTTGTTCTCATCGGCCATCGCGATCAGGGAGCGGGACTCGTTCAGCCCCGACCCGGCCCGCCAGTCGCGGCATCGTGGCTACCGTCGGCTTGGGGCCTGGCGTGGCGCATGCAGCGAATGACGATGTTCTGGTGGATCTTTGCCGTTGTCATACTCGGGTTCGCGTACGGCGCTGTGGGCAACGAGATCGACGCGATGGTGGGATCGTCGCAGCAGACCGCGGAGATGTTCGAGAAACTTGGCGGCGGCGGATCGGATCTGGTGGATTCCTACTTGGCCACTGCTCTGGGGCTCACGTCGATAGTCATCGCGGCGTATTCGGTCCAGAGTCTTCTCCGGATGCGGGGCGAGGAAACTTCGGGACGGCTCGAACCGTTGCTGGCAACGTCTTTGTCGCGGTGGAGGTGGATGCTTTCCCACCTGGGTGTGGTTGTGGGCGGCGTGATCCTCGCGCACGTCTTGATGGGTGCCTTCACCGGATTTGCCTTCGGGCTCGTCACGGACGACATCGGCGGCAACACACTTCGCATGACTGGCGCCGCGTTGGCCTATCTGCCTGCGGTGCTCGTAGTCGTGGGGTTGGTGTCGTTGGCTTTCGGACTGTTTCCGACGTACGCGTCGGCGCTCTCCTGGGGAATCTTGGCGGCATGCATCGTGCTCGGGCAACTCGGCACGTTGCTGAAGCTTCCGCAGGTAGTGCTGGATCTGTCGCCCTACACTCACGTGCCGGGTGCCCCTGCCGAGCCGGTGACAGTTCTGCCACTGCTGGCAATGATCGTTGTGGCAGTGGTGCTTTCGACAGCATCGCTTGTTGCGTTCCGTCGTCGCGACCTCCAGGTGTAGGAGAGCTGAAACTCAACTCAGAATTCGACGAAGCTGGCGAGCCCGAGCAGCAAGTCGTCCGGTCGAGTCGAATAGTTCGGATTCGTCAACACAGAGAGTGTCCGTCGCCCAGGCAGTCCCGTGGCGTAGGCGATACCACGGTGACAGCGTTCGGGGATCTGCCGTGAGGTGCTCCGGGGTGAAATGCGCGGTGAACTCGATGGTCGGTATGGCCACGGGCATCGTCAGTGTCGCGAACAGTCCGGGCGGAAGCGCGTCGAGAAGGACCGCGGCGCGCTCTTGGGCCGTGAAATCGAGGTCTGTGAGCAGGCGGATCCAGACGTCGAATTCAGGGGAGTCGCCACCGGCGAACGGCCTCGCGGAATTGATCGGCCGGATGTCGAGGTGCTGGGCGAACGGCACAAAATCCACCGGGATCTCCAGCGGCGGCAGGGTTGACGGGTCGGCCGGAGCCGGTTCGGCGACAGGGGCGGACATTGTTGTAGCTCCTATGTCGCGGGCCAACCGAACGAGAGCGGATCCCGAACCGGTCAGCGTGACGTGGCAACTGACGGTCCGCCCGCCCCGCATCTCGCCGACAGTCAACTCGGCCGGCCCAGGAGGAACGGGGCGGTCCAGATGCGCCGTGACTGCCAGCGGTTCGGCTCCGGACGCGTCGGCCGCCACCCGCAGCATCCGTGCAATTGCGAGTCCGCCCTGGATGCCGTCGAAACTCCGCCAACTGGAGTCGAATTCGGTGTGATGACGCGCTGCGTCGGTCGACGGCGCGGCCGCCACTGATGCCTGACTAGTAATTGCCATAGTCAGCACCCTAGGTGCTGACTATGGCTATGGCAAGCTAGGGTCTATTCGGGAGTGCTGGACGACCCACCGAAGAGCATGTAGATGAGGATCTGAAGAATGCCGAGAGGATTGATCTCGCCGAGGCTGCTCATGTGTGAGGAACTCCTGATTGCAGGGATGGGTATTGTTGCGTCGCAACGTCACTGAAAGTACGGCAATTCGAACAGTGTGGTGCGAAATTTACCGATAATTCACTGTCCGCGAGTCGAGCGGCAGTGCAGGTAGGCGTCAGTGACCACGTCGAGAACGCGATTGCCGTGTGCATCGACCAATTTCGCTGTGATGGTCACCAATCCTCGCGCGCGATTGTCGAACACGACGTTGTCGACGGTGACCTTTCCGCTCAGGGTGTCACCGGGGCGAAGCGGACGGAGGAAGCTCACGTCGCGCATGGTTTTCCCGGCGATCACGTTCCACTGGTCGTAGAGACTGGCGACCACCAACTTCTGGCAGATCGACAGGGTGTGCAGCCCGCTGGCGATCAACCCGCCGAAGACGCCGGACTCGGCGGCTTCCTTGTCGATGTGAAACCACTGGGGATCCCACTGAGTTGCGAACTCGACGATTTCCTCTTCGGTCACCGAATACGAACCCAATGGGATCACTTGGCCGATCTCGAGATCCTCGGCGAACACTGCGCGTTTGTGAAGGGCGGCCGAATCGTTCATGGTTGTGAAAATCTCCTGCGTGTTCCGGGTGTACTCGGAACATACTCTCGCAGTGTGTTCGAGTCGGTCTCCGGTGTCGTCGGGCAATGCAGGGTCACTAGAATCGCCACATGGTCGACGACGCGAAAATCGAGCCGAGGGCGCTGGTAGGAAAGTGGCACTTCGAGCGGGACATCGTCGACCGCCTTTCCGGTTCCACCAAGCATGTATTCGGCGAGACCACTATCTCCGACGCCGGTGACGGTCGGATGCGCTGGTACGAGAGCGGCACGCTGCGTGACGGCGACCTGGAATTACCCGTGTTCCGAACTCTGTTCATTGCCGAGCGCGGCCTCGAGTGGGCCGTGACATTCGAAGACGGCAGAGAGTTCCACGACTGGGCGCCGGGGGAGGAAGTCGAGCACCTGTGCGGTGCGGATACCTACCGCGGGCGAATCGACGTCACTGCCGGAGATCGATCGACCTGGACTGTCGTCTGGACCGTGACGGGGCCGAGCAAGGACTACACGATGACCACGCATCTCACCCGGCCCTGATCACATCGCTCGCCAGTTACTCGACGCCGATCGTCACCTCGGTGGACTTCACGAATACCGTTGCGGCTTGGCCTGGTTCAAGATCGAGATCCAGTGCGGCATCGCGGGTGATCGACGAGGTCACAATCTGATTCCCGCCGTCCAACTTCACCTTGACCGTCGCCATGACGGTGCCGAGGTTGACCTCGGTGATGGTGCCGGTGAGTTGATTTCGTGTGGACAGTCGCATCGCTGAACTCCTGTGCTCTCGGGTGGGTGTTCTTCGACCATAATGCGATGGTCGCGTGTCTACCCAGCGATTCCGCAGGTGCGGACATGCGGGCGCCGCCGGTGCGCGAATATTGTCGGGCGGTGGAGGTAGATTCCGGTCATGACTGAACCCGTGAAAGGCCCGGCGTCGTATTTTCCGTCGATCGAGAAGAAGTACGGTCGGCCGATCGGTGAATGGCAAGAGCTGATCAGAAGCTCAGACCTCACGAAGCACATGGAATTGGTCAACTGGTTGAAGTCGGAGCACGGTATGGGTCATGGGCACGCGAATGCGCTTGTCGCCCATACGCTGAAAGAAGGCTAGTTCTTTTCAGGCGGCCGATGCGTCCAGCACCAACCAGCCGCCGTGATGCTCGAATACCTCGAACGGCACACGGCTCTGCCGGCCGACCGCACGCAGTGACTCGAGATCGAAAGTGCGGATGTGGCCGTGGCACGCGGTGGCTTCGTCTTCGAAGGGGACTGCAATGACGACCCGTTGACGCGCGATCCGGAGTGCTTGCGCGATCACGGCCTCGCCGACTGCGTCGTCGACGTGTTCGAGGAGATGAATCGCGGTGACGGTGTCGGCGCTGTTGTCCGGTGCCGGTACTTCACCCGCGTCGCAGATCACCGTGTCGATCGTGATGCCGAGTTCGGGGGCGACCGCGTCGAGCAGGATCATCGTTCCGGGCAGGATGTCCGTGGCGGTCACGTCCATTCCGGCGCGCGCGAGCCGCAGGGGCAGGAAACCGAAGCAGGAACCCAGATCGAGTACGGAACCGCGAACCAGTTCTTCGGCTTTGTCGTGAATCGGCGCGAAATCTGCAGTGCCGTCCAATAGTTCGGCAAGGGAGTTCCGGTAGTAGGTGGTCCAGGATTCGAGAGCGCCGTCCACGGTGGAGCGAACCAGGCCGACCATCGTCAACTCGAATTCGTCCTGACCGAACTCCGCGTCCTGGATCGACGAGGTGACTCCGGCGACGAGTCGCTCACTCAGATCGGCGGGAGTGAGGGAGTGCCTGACGTGGAGGCGACCGCCTCGGCGATCGAGCGAGATCGGACCGGACTCGACGCGTTCGACGGTGACATGTCCGAACGACCACAAGCCCGGCGTCGACGGCGCCAGGGAATCCAGGACGGGTTCGTTCGTGATGGTGGACATGATCGCCTTTCTCAGGTGGTGATGCTTTCTCAGGTGCTGATACCGGTCCGCAGGGACTGCGTACCTGTTTTCAAGAGTTCCGGTAGCTCGAGTGAATCGTCGGTGAGCCACTGCTCGTACGCCGACATCGCGACCCCGAGCAGAAGATAGCCGACCGTGCGTGGGCCGTGATCGGTCGGCTCGAGATTCATTCGGCGTGCGACGTAGTCGGCGACCACCTGCCGCCAACCTTCGTACATCACCACAGAGTATGCCTGAAGCGTCGGAACTTCGAGGATCAATTCCATCCGTTTGCGATGTACCGCAGTCTCTTCCGGTGGGAAGGTGTTGAACGTCAACAATGCGGATTCGAGTGCGTCGACCAACGGAATATCAGCGGGCAGTGAATCCAGGTGCTCGCGCATCTCGTCGAGATGTCCGTCGAAGTCTCCCCAGGGGACGGCGTTCTTGGACGGGAAGTAGCGAAAGAAGGTCCGACGCGCGATGCCGGCGGCGTCGGCTATCTGGTCGACGCTCACCTCGTTGAAGCCGACTGTCGAAAACAGTTCGATCCCGATCGTGCTGATTCCCTCCTTCGTTGTGGAGGGGCGACGACCTATCCGAGCGGACGGTTTCTTGCGGCTACGCATACTTTTTTCGCTCCATGTGTGTCATTCTGCACTCGATGCCATTACAGTGGTGAACCGAGTCACAGTGAAGTCCCACTAGTGACCACCAACTCCCAGGTTGGAAGTCTGATCTACAGACTTCCAGACGGAGTGCGACCGCAGGAGGAATCCATGTCAGATCGTGACAACAAGGCGCTCGAGAACGACCTCGTCGAGGAGTCCCTCGTGGAGGAAGTTTCCATCGACGGCATGTGCGGCGTGTACTGACCGTGTCTGCTTTGGATCTCGATGCGGGGTGGAAACTCCACCCGCAGGTAGCGCTTCGCCCCGAACCTTTCGGGGCGTTGCTCTACCACTTCGGAACACGCAAGCTGTCGTTCCTGAAGAACACGACCATCGTTGCGGTGGTCAAGGCGTTGCCAGACCATCCTGATGTCCGGTCCGCACTACGTGCGCAAGGCATCGAAGATGACGCGGCTCCCCAATATGCCCGCGCGCTGAGCACTCTCGCCGACTCGCACATGATCGTGCCTGTCTGAGCCAGACGCTCGCCCCCACGTGCGGAACAGCCCTTCCGCACGTTCGCCCGCTTCATTTCTTCGCGAGGACACAGCCATGACCTCAGTTCTTGAACAGCCCTCCCCGCCCGCCAAGGTGGGTCGCCTCGTCGATCAGTTCGAACTCGGACTCGACGCCCCCATCTGCCTGACGTGGGAACTCACCTACGCCTGCAACCTGTCCTGCGTGCACTGCCTTTCGTCGTCGGGTCGTCGTGACCCCAACGAGCTGAGCACCGAACAGTGCAAGTCCATCATCGACGAGCTGCAGCGTATGCAGGTTTTCTACGTCAACATCGGTGGCGGCGAGCCGACGGTACGCTCCGACTTCTGGGAGCTCGTCGACTACGCGACCGACCACCAGGTTGGTGTGAAGTTCTCCACCAACGGCGTGAAGATCGACAAGAAGGTCGCGGCGCGCCTCGCAGCCAGTGACTACGTCGACGTGCAGATTTCCATCGACGGTGCCACCGCTGAGGTCAATGACGCTGTGCGCGGGCCTGGTTCGTTCGCGATGGCCGAGCGCGCTCTCGCGAACCTGAAGGAAGCCGGCTTCAAGGACGCCAAGATTTCGGTGGTCGTCACGCGGCACAACGTCAGTCAGCTCGACGAGTTCAAGGCTCTCGCGGACAAGTACGACGCGACCCTGCGCATCACTCGACTGCGTCCTTCGGGCCGCGGCGCCGACGTGTGGGACGACCTGCACCCGCGTCCGGAGCAGCAGCGTGAGCTCTACAACTGGCTGGTCGCCAATGGCGAAGGCGTCCTGACGGGCGACTCGTTCTTCCACCTCTCCGCCTTCGGCGATGCACTGCCCGGTCTCAATCTCTGTGGCGCGGGCCGCGTCGTGTGCCTGATCGACCCGGTCGGTGACGTGTACGCATGCCCCTTCGCGATTCACGAGCAGTTCCTCGCCGGAAACATCGTGAAAGACGGTGGATTCCAGGAAGTCTGGCAGCACTCGGACCTGTTCGAGGAGCTGCGATCGCCCCAAACCGGTGGCGCCTGCAGCAAGTGCAACCACTACGACTCCTGCCGCGGCGGCTGCATGGCAGCCAAGTTCTTCACCGGACTGCCGATGGACGGACCTGACCCCGAGTGCGTCATCGGCAACGGTGAAATGGCACTGGCGTCGGCGGGCGAGGTCCCGAAGTCCAGTGTCGACCACTCCCGTTCCGGTCAACGTAAGACCCCACGCGCATCGGTGCCACTGACACTGATGATGCGTCCGCCCGCCAAGATTTGTGACGAAAACCCGCTTGCGGGAATGCAGTAACTACTGCGCGATACCGACAGTGCGGCGAAAGCTGCACCCCAGAGAGGTCAGTTCAATGGCTAAGAATGCTTTCTTCGAGACGGTGGCAGAAGCACAGCGCCGTGCGAAGAAGAGGTTGCCCAAGTCCGTGTACGCGGCGTTGGTGGCGGGATCCGAGAAAGGGCTGACGGTCGACGACAACGTCGCGGCATTCAGCGAATTGGGTTTCGCTCCCCACGCTGCCGGGCTGTCGGACAAGCGCGAGATGTCCACCACCATTATGGGCCAGGACATTTCGTTGCCCGTCATGATTTCACCGACCGGTGTGCAGGCAGTGCACCCCGACGGTGAAGTAGCGGTAGCCCGTGCGGCTGCAGCACGGGGAACAGCCATCGGACTGAGTTCTTTTGCCAGCAAGTCCATCGAAGAAGTTGCCGCGGCCAACCCGCAGGTCTTCTTCCAGATGTATTGGGTCGGCAGCCGCGACGTGCTCCTGCAGCGTATGGAGCGCGCTCGCGCTGCCGGTGCCAAGGGCCTGATCATCACCACCGACTGGTCCTTCTCGTACGGTCGCGACTGGGGCAGCCCGTCCATCCCCGAAAAGATGGACCTCAAGGCGATGTTCCAGTTCGCACCCGAGGGAATCATGCGCCCGAAGTGGTTGCTCGAGTTCGCCAAGACCGGCAAGATCCCGGACCTGACCACCCCCAACCTCGCGGCTCCCGGCCAGCCTGCACCGACGTTCTTCGGCGCATACGGCGAGTGGATGCAGACTCCGCTTCCGACGTGGGAAGACATCGCCTGGCTTCGTGAGCAGTGGGGTGGACCGTTCATGCTCAAGGGCATCATGCGCATCGACGACGCCAAGCGAGCTGTCGACGCCGGTGTCTCCGCTATCTCGGTCTCCAACCACGGTGGTAACAACCTCGACGGCACCCCGGCGCCGATCCGTGTGCTCCCGGGCATTGCCGAGGCCGTGGGCGATCAGGTGGAAGTTGTTCTCGACGGCGGCATTCGACGCGGCGGCGACGTCGTCAAGGCGCTCGCACTCGGAGCCAAGGCCGTCATGCTCGGGCGCGCCTACCTGTGGGGCCTCTCGGCCAACGGCCAGGCCGGTGTCGAGAACGTGCTCGACCTCATGCGGATGGGCATCGACTCGGGGCTGATGGGCCTCGGCCACTCGTCCATCACCGAACTGAGCCCGGCGGACCTGGTGATTCCGGAAGGCTTCACACGCACATTGGGTGCCAGCTGAGATTACGGCTCCGATAGAGCTGTGAGTTGACACTCGACGAACACACGACCCTGGCCGGACGCCTCGTCCGGTCCAGGGTTGTTTTCGGTCCGCACGAGACCAATCTTGCTGTGGGACGCTCGCTTTCCGATCGGCACCGTGCGTACTACCAGCGCCGCGCCGAGGGCGGAACCGGGATCGTCGTCACCGAAGTGGCCTCGGTATCGGAGAACGACTGGCCGTACGAGCGGGCGCCGTTGGCGTCGCAATGTGGCCCGGGGTGGCAGTCGATCGCGGCTGCATGTGCTCCGTACGGAACGCTGGTTCTGGCCGGGCTCGGTCATACCGGCATGCAGGGATCGAGCGCATACTCCCAGTCGGTGCTGTGGGGACCGTCAAGAGTGGCCGACCCGGCGACGCGTGAGTTGCCGATGGCAATGGGGCAGCCGGAAATCGACCAGTTGATAGCCGGCTTCCGTGAGGCGTCGGCGCTGGCCGTCGCTTCGGGAATGGACGGAGTGGAACTCGATGCCGGTCCTCGAAGCATTCTGCGACAATTCCTTTCGGGTCTGACCAACACTCGGCAAGACCGATACGGTAGCGATCGCGTTGCTCTTGTTCGCGAGGTCATCTCGGCAGTGCGCGAGGAAGTCGGGTCGGATCACGTTGTCTCCCTGCGGTTGTCCTGTGACGAGGAAGCTCCATGGGCGGGCCTGACGCCCGATCTTGCCATCGGTATCGCGCGTGAAGTGTCTCCGTTCCTCGATCTCCTTGTCGTCGTTCGTGGCGGACTCTATTCGTCTGACCGGTACCGCCCCGATTTTCACTGCCCGCCGAACTTCAACCTCGATCTGTGCCGTGAGATCAAGGCCGCTCTGTCGATTCCTGTTGTCGTGCAGGGGAGCGTCGTGGACATCGCCGACGCTCACGCGGCGCTGGAAGTAGGTGAGTTCGTCGAGATGACCCGGGCCCAGATCGCAGACCCGGACCTGGTTGTGAAAGCCGCGCGCGGCGATCGTCCCCGGCCGTGTGTGCTCTGCAATCAGACGTGCCTCGTGCGTGATCCTCGCAATCCTGTCGTGACGTGCGTCGGGAATCCGAGCGCGGGTTTCGAGACGGTGGACCCCGATGAGCGAGAGCAGATTTCGACACCGGGAGCCGTGCTGGTCGTGGGGGGTGGCCCCGCTGGGATGGAAGCCGCACGGATCTCGGCGGTGGCGGGGCACTCGGTCACACTCGTCGAGAGTTCATCGCAGTTCGGCGGCATGATCCGAACTTTTGCGCGAGGTGACGGCCGTAGCCGGTTCGCACTCCTCGCGCAGTGGTTGGAGGACGAATGCCGTCGTAGCGGCGTGACGATGCGGACCGGGGCGGCGCTCGACGCCCAAGACCTGGGTGACGCACGCAGCCGGGGCGAGTTTGTTGTCGTTGCCACCGGTAGTGCTGCGAGGCCGCCGACGTATCCGGTCGACGATTCGGTTCGATGGTTGGATGCGTCGGAAGCCTTCGAGAAGTTGAGCACCGTGGGGCCGGGTCCGGTCGCGCTGATCGATCCCCTCGGTGGACCGATCGCGGTGGCGCTCGCAGAAGCACTCGCGGCCCATGGCATCTCCGTCTCGATTGTGACTCCCGACAGCATCGTCGGTTCGAGGCTCGGTGCGAGTGGGGATCTGGTCGGCGCCAACACGCGCATCCAGCAGGCCGGGGTCACCAGGGTGCTCGCGTCACGTGTCACCGAAATCGCTCGAGGGGCCGTCTGCGTCGAACACGTCCATACCGGCGAGCGGTCACAGCTCGAGTGCGAAGTGGTGATCGACTGCTCGCCTCGTCTGCCGAACGAAACGCTGAAGGAAGAGGCCGACATTCAGGTGGGCGACTCGGTTGCCCCGAGAACTGTTCTCGAATCCATCCGCGAAGGGCGCTTTGCAGGGTTTACTACTAGAACGAGTTTCAATTCTGCAGAGAGGGCTATCTCATGACACAGGGTTCAGTTCGTTCGCTCGAAGGTCGCGTTGCTTTCATCACCGGCGCAGCGCGCGGTCAAGGACGTGCGCACGCGGTCAAGATGGCGCGCGAGGGAGCAACGATCATCGCGGTCGACGTATGCGCGTCGGTGGCGTCGGACAATTCCTACGACGCAGCAACTTCCGAGGACTTTGCCGAGACGATACGTCTGGTGGAAGCGGAGGGCGGGAAGATCCTCGCCCGTGAGGTCGATGTCCGTGACGGCGCAGCGCTCACCGCGGTGGTCAAGGACGGCGTCGAACAGTTCGGACGTCTCGACATCGTGGTCGCCAACGCCGGGGTCTGCAACTGGAATCGATTCTGGGAAATGTCGGACGAGCAGTGGGAAACCCTGATCGACATCAACCTGACCGGAGTCTGGAAAACCCTCAAGGCCTCGGTGCCGGCGATCATCGAGGGTGGGCGCGGTGGATCGATCATCGTGGTCAGTTCGGTGGCCGGACTCAAGGCGCTGCCCGGACAGGCGCACTACGCGAGCGCCAAGTTCGGTCTCGTCGGTCTGACGCAGGCCGCGGCAAAGGAACTGGGGGAGTACAAGATCAGGGTCAACTCGATCCATCCTTACGGAGTGAATACGCCGATGGGGGTCGACCAGGGCGCTCTCGAGGTATTTGCAAAGTTTCCGCAGTACCTTCCCAACTTCACTCCGATCCTCTCGGACATCGCTTTCGCCGAACCTGACGAGATCGCCGATACCGTCCTGTGGCTCGCCGGTGACGGTTCCCGCACCGTCACGGCAAGTCATATCGCTCTCGATCAAGGAAACTCCAAGGTCTGATGACGCCGTACCCGCGCCTCTTCGCGCCACTGCGCCTGGGCAACCTGACACTCCGCAATCGGGTCGTGTTCTCCGCACACCTGACCAATTACGCGGAGAACGGGTTGCCGACGGAGCAGCACGCGAGCTACTACGAGGCGCGGGCACGCGGCGGTGCGGGTCTGATCATCACCGAGGAGCACTCGACGCATCCTTCGGATCGACCGTACGAGAAGATGATTGCGGGCTATCGGCCGGAAGCGATCGAGGGATACCGGCGGATCACCGACGCCGTTCATGCGCATGGTTCGTCGATTCTCGCGCAGATCAACCACAATGGGGGTCAGGGCGCTGGAACCTATTCGCGATCGCCGCTGTTGGCGCCGAGCGCCGTTGCGGATCCGTTGTTCCGCGAGGTGCCCAAGGCTGTCGACGACGCGGACATTGCCGAGATTCTCGCAGGGTTCGCCCTTGTTGCGCGCAACTGCGTTGCCGGTGGCTTCGACGGGGTGGAATTGCAGGCGTCGCAGTCGTCCATCGTGCGCGCGTTTCTCGCACCCTCGACCAACCTGCGCACTGATCGCTACGGCGGGGGCGTGGCGAATCGTGCGCGTTTCCTTCTCGAAGTGCTCGGGGTACTGCGTAAGGCCATCGGCCCTGATCGTGTGCTCGGTGTGCGCCTGAGTGGATACGAAGGAACGCGGGGTGGCATCGAACTGTCCGACGCGGTAACCACCGCCCAACTCATCGAAGCTGACGGTCACGTCGACTACATCAACACCACCGTCGGAATGGCCACGGAAACACTGCATCTGGTCGAAGCATCGATGGCTGTACCCACCGGCTACGCCAACTTCGTCCCGTCTGCGATCAGGGAGGTCATCGATCTTCCAGTCGTCGGAGTCGGCCGTTTCAAGACGCCGGAGCAAGCCGAAGCTGCACTCGAGGACGGTGTATGCGATCTGGTGGGCGTAGTTCGCGGGCAGATCGCCGATCCGGATTTTGTGAACAAGGCGCGTGCTGGTCAATCGGTACAGGTGCGAACCTGCCTGTCCTGCAACCAGGAATGCGTCGGGCGGATGGGTCTGGGACGTTGGTTGGGGTGCACCGCAAATCCGCGCGCTGGTCGGGAATCGGTACCGCTGCCGATGCCGCGGCGACGGGGCCGCACGGTGGTGGTGGTCGGTGGCGGCCCCGCCGGCCTGCAAGCTGCGGCTACAGCGGCCCAGCGAGGTCATGCGGTGACGCTGTTCGAGCGTGAACGAAGACTTGGGGGACAGATTCTTACCGCCTCGGTGGTACCGGCTCGCCGTGAGCTCGCCGACCTCGTCCGGAATCTCGAATCTGAGTGTCGCCGAAGTGGTGTGACGATCGAGTTGGATGCTGGAGCTGATCTCGCGATCGTGGAGGAGCGCGCGCCCGAGGTGGTCGTGATTGCAACCGGAGCGCGGCCTTTACGCCCAGCGTGGGCGGGTGGATCAGAGCGTGTGGTGGGTGTTCGAGACGTTCTCGACGGCAAGATTCTGCCGAGTGGAACGGTGCTCGTCTACGACGAACTGGGATTCCATCAAGGTACGTCGGTGGCGGAGTTCCTCGCTGATCGAGGCTGTGCCGTCACGATCGCGACCAACGGTATGGTGGTCGCGCAGGACCTGAGCATCACCCTGGATTTCGAGGGGTGGAACCGCCGAGCGTTCGAGAAGTCGATCGGTCAACGGACAGATCTGATGGTGACTTCGGTGAGCGCTGGGGCCTCGCCGCTCGTGAGCTTGGTTCACCTTCCGACGGGTGTGACCGAGGAAGTTGCAGTCGACTGGGTGGTCTTCGCGACACAGCAGGAACCTGTCGACGAGTTGTGGAACACCTTGCAGGGAAGCTGTTTCGAGAAATTTCGCATCGGTGACGCCTTGTCTCCGAGGCGTTCGCACGCGGCCGTCATCGAGGGGCATCGGGCCGCGTTGGCGATATAGTCGTCCGTTTTGTCCCTGGTTCTCGAAAGTATGTTTTGAGCATGGACAGTCGGGAAGCGTGGCAACTGGATGGCGTGGGCCTCAAGAGCGAGGTTCTCGATCTGGTGCGCGCCCGGCACGAGTTGCAGTCGCGGATGGTGCTGCTGATCGTGGAGATGTTTTCCCGGGAGGTTCTCGGCGGGAAGGGTTTTCGGGCGATCGCGCAGTGGTTGCACGGGTCGACGAATCTGGAGATCGGTGAGTGCAGTCTGCTGGTCGGGTTGGCGCGGTTGTTGATGCTCGAACCCGTGGTGGCGATGCGTTTCATCGTGGTGACGTGGATGCGTTGAAAGCCCGTCAGGTGGCGTCGTTTTGTCAGCATCCGCCCAAGAACATGACCCTGGCGGATGTGGACAAGGCCCGCGGGATCCTGCTTGGCCTGGCGTCGAAGAACATCGCCGATTGTGATGCGGTGCGGGCGGCGATCCGGCGGATCGAGAAGCAGTACGGCAAACGCGAGGACGGCGTTCCGGTCGGCGAGGATTCCGAACGTAACGAGTTCTACGCGTCGAAAGGCCTGTACGGCAGAGTAACTGTGAAGGGCGAACTGGATGCTGTGAACGGGGCCCGGTTGATCACGTTGTTGTCGAGCCTGTCGGCTCCGACACCGGAAAAAGACGGCGTCAAAGACACCCGCACCCCGGCGCTGCGGCGTGCGGACGGGTTTTGTGAGTTGTTGCGCCGGTATGAGCGGGCGGGGTTGGGCCCGATCGAGGGCGGGGTGAAACCGCACATCACGGTCACCGCCAGCGCGAAAGACATGACGGATCTGCAAGCGTTGAAGGACTTGCTGCCGTCGACCGATGAACTCGGGTTTGCGTGGACGGATTGGGTAGGTCCGATCAGTATCGATACCGCGCGGATGTTGGCGTGCGACTGCACCGTGACGCGGATTTTGTTGGATGAGAATGGTGTTCCGCTCGAGTGCGGTAAGGAAGCGAGAACAGCGACGGTTCCGCAGCGGCGGGCGTTGGCGGTTCGTGATGGCGGGTGTGCGTTTCCGGGATGCGGAACGCCGTCGGGGTGGTGCGATGCTCATCATATTGTTCACTGGAACGATGGTGGCCCAACAGATCTCGACAATCTGATTCTGTTGTGCGGTCATCATCATCGGACGATGCACCACATGGAGTGGCGGGTGGAGATCGGGCCGGATCGGAAGACGGTGTTCTATCCGCCGATGTCGGTTGATCCGTATCAACAGCCGATCGGTGGGAACAGCCCACCGACAGCGGCGTGAACCGCGACAACTGACGAATACGCCGGGCACAACAAAATGCCCCGGTGTATCCGCATGCAGTGTTGCGGTGGGAGGGGCCCACACCAAATACGATCGGGGGATGAGTTCTCCGCGTGACCTTGCTGCCATCCCGAGTCCTGCGCTCGAGGGCACTGCGCTCACCGTCGTGGTCCCGGTCGGTTCTTTCGAACAACACGGACCGCACCTGCCTCTCGATACCGACACTCGGATTGCGAGAGCAGTCGCACAGGCTCTGCCCGACGTCGTCGTGGCCCCGGCCATCGAATACGGGGCGAGCGGCGAACACGAAGGGTTTGCCGGCACGATTTCGATCGGTGCGGAGGCCATGGAAACCGTCGTCGTCGAATACGGAAGGTCGGCGTTCCGATGGACGAAGAGGGTGCTGTTCGTCAACGGCCACGGCGGAAATGGTCCCGCATTGGCCAAAGCGGTGGCACTTCTGCGGTATGAGGGGCGTGATGCTGCTTGGGCGCCGTGCGCTGTTCCGGGTGCCGACGCGCATGCCGGACACACTGAAACGAGCCTATTGCTGCACCTTTCGCCCGATTTGGTGCACATGAGCCTTGCTGAGACAGGAAATTTGTCTCCTATCGCGGACCTGATGCCAGGAATGCGTTCGGGCGGTATGGTCGCTGTGTCGCAAAACGGCGTTCTCGGCAATCCAGTCGGGGCTACCGCCGAAGACGGCGCATACATCTTCGGTGAGTTGGTAGGACGCGTGACGGATGGACTGGCCCGGTGGGAGCCTGGTCCAGATGGGAGGCTTCGGTGACGACCACGACCGAGTGGGGGCGGACGGTCCACCTGCGACGGCTTTCGAGGCTGCGACGAGTTGCAGCACGACGGGCTACGTCCCTTACGATCATCTGATGCGACCAGCAAGACTCCCCGACGGCTTCGGCATTCGGTTGGACCCCAAGGTGCGCACGTACTCGGGTGGCCGGGTACTCATCGGCGGATCTCCGACGCGGATGCTCAAGCTGGCGCCGACGGCTGCGGCGATGATCGGTGACGGCTTCCTCGAGGTGGTCGATCAGCAGAGCGCTGCGGTTGCGCGACACCTTCTCGATTCAGGTGTCGCGAATCCTCGTCCGATGTCGACGCCGTCCGCTGCCGATGTCACGGTCGTGATTCCGGTCAAGGACAACCAGGCCGGCGTCGAACGCCTATTGCCCGTCCTCAAGGATCTGACCGTCATCGTTGTCGACGACGGTTCGGAAGTGCCGGTGGAGCCCCGTCGCGCCTGCCCGGGCACCGGCACCATCACAGTGGTCCGGCACGAGAGTGCCCGCGGACCCTCGGCAGCGAGAAACTCGGGATTGCGTTCGGCCCAAACACGTTTCGTAGCTTTTCTGGACTCTGACGTCATACCGCGTGCCGGTTGGCTCGAGTTGATGTTGGGCCACTTCAGCGATCCGGGGGTTGCCCTTGTTGCACCCCGCATCGTCGCCCTCGATCCGTACGGGACGGCGCTGGCGCGGTACGAGAACATGCGATCGTCTCTCGACCTCGGACGCAAGGAAGCTGCGGTGAAGTCGGGCAGTCCGGTCGCCTATGTCCCCAGCGCCGCCGTGATCGTCCGGCGCGACGTGGCACTCGAATGCAACGGTTTCGACGAGAGTCTCGAAGTAGCCGAGGACGTCGATTTCTGCTGGCGACTGCAGGCTGCGGGTTGGCGACTGAGGTACGAACCGGTTGCGCATGTCGCCCACGATCATCGAGTTCAGTTCGACAAGTGGTTCGCCAGGAGAGCGTTCTACGGCACGGGTGCGGCGCCGTTGGCTGCAAGACACGAGGGTTCGGTTCCGCCGATGGCGATGTCGTTCTCGACGCTCTTCGCGTGTATCGCCGCTGCAACACTGACCCGTTCCGGTCTTGCCGGCGCACTCGGCGCTTTGCTGTTTACCGTTTACCGGCTGCGAAAGATGTTCACCGGCCTGAGTCAACCCACCCGGATCGCGGCGATCCTCACCGCGCAGGGAGTTGTCGGCGGATTCTGGCAACTCGCCTCGGCAATGTGTCGTCACTACTGGCCCGTGACGCTCCTGGCGGTGATCGCCTCCCGTCGAATTCGGCGGCTGGCCGTCGCTGCAGCAGTCACCGAAGGTTTGGTGGACTGGTATCGCCACCGTGAGCCAGGCGGGCTGGGACCGGTTCGGTACGTCTTCTTCAAACGAGCCGACGACATCGCGTATGGAGCCGGACTCTGGCGTGGCGCATTCGACGCCCGCGACTGGGCGGCGCTGAAACCTCGAATCACCAAGTGACAGAAGCCGACTACGCAGATTTCCTGGTTGTCGGTGGTGGCACGTGTGGTTGCGTGGTCGCAGCCAGGCTCAGTGAAGATCCATCCGCCACGGTGATGCTCCTCGAATCGGGAAGCGGATATCGATCGGCGCTCGAACTCCCGGACGTCCTGGGTGATCCGTACCGACTGCCGGTCGGACCTGCGAGCGAATACACGTGGACCTATCCGGTCGAACTGACGCCGCGTCGGGCGTCCACAATTGCGCGGGGGCGGACACTCGGTGGATCCGGAGCCGTCAACGGTGCGTACTTCACCCGCGCGACCCGTGCTGATTTCGAGAATTGGCCGAGTTCATGGCGATACGACGACGTCTTGCCGTACTTCAAGAAGTCCGAAACGGATCGTGATTTCGAGGGCGAGTTCCACGGGACCGCCGGACCGATCCCGGTCGAGCGTCGAGCGTGGGACCAACTACATCCACTGAGCGGCGAGTTTCATGCGGCAGCGCTCGGAGCAGGCTTTCCCGACGACGTCGACAAGAATGCGCCGGACTCGTTCGGGGTGGGCCGAGTGCCACTGAACGTCTCGGATCATCGTCGGATCAGTACGGCGATCGGGTATCTGATGCCGGCGTTGCACCGGCCGAATCTGCGGGTGGAATCCGGAGTGAACGTCATTCGCATCGCGTTCTCGGGTACCCGTGCGATCGGCGTCGACGTTCTCGACGACGGTAATGTCCGACGCATTCGTGCCGACCATGTGGTCGTGTGTTCGGGCGCGGTGGCGACACCGCACATTCTCCTGAATTCCGGTGTTGGTCCAGCGGAACAACTTGTAGGGCAGGGAGTTTCCGTCGTTCTCGATCGACCGGGCGTCGGACAGAACTTCGTCGACCACCCGGAAGTGCTGCTGCCGTACCATTTTTCGAAGCCCCGCACGATTCGATCGCAGACTCCGGTGCTGGAGACAGCCCTCAACCTCGCTGAGATCGAAATCCGTCCGTACACAGCATCTTTCACAGACCTGGTTCCCGGTGTGCCTCGCATGGACCACGGCGTCGGAGTGGTCCTGATGGCGCCGCACAGCCGGGGAAGCATCGAACTGGTATCGGGGGATCCCGCTGGGGCGCCGCGTATTCGGTACAACTATGTCGCGTCGGCGCACGATCGAGCTGCCATTCGGGAAGGGATGCGGATCGCCGAGAATCTTCTCGAGTCGATCGCCGAGACGGGGTTGATCGATCGCCCCGTCGTGGAGTACACCGATGAGTGGGTCGAATCCCGCCTGGGAACGTCGCTGCATATGTCCGGTAGTTGCGTGATGGGTGCCGAGGCGGACCCGTTCGCAGTCGTCGACGGTCGGTGCCGTGTGATCGGCGCGCAAGGACTCAGTATTGTTGACACGTCAATCCTGCCGACGATCCCGACCCGCGGCCCGCATGCGACCGCGGTGATGGTCGCGGAACGAGCAAGCGCCATTCTGCTCGGTGACGAGTGACCGCGAGGGGTAGCAGGCTGGGTCGGCAGTCATACCGAATGGTCGTTCTCGCCTATGGGCTGTGATCGGCGTTACAGTGGTCCACGGAGCGGAGGAACGCAAAATATGGCACGTGAACAGGCTGTGCCCGGCAACCCGTGGGTGGCGGTCAGGCCAGGCGATGACGTCGCGTTACTCGCGCGGCGACTTTCGTCTGCCCATCAGTCGTTCATCGATGCTCGCGGCGTGCCCGGCCAGGGGCTGACCGACGACTCCCATGTCCGCTCGGTCGTACTCGAGTCCTGGATGCGGAGCCGCAACAAGGGGGTAAATCCCGATGTGGTCGGCAACCCTGAGATGCTCGAAGGGTTGGAGCTCGAAAAGTATCGCTCCGCGCATCCCATGTCACTGATCCGTCCGGTGATTCGGAAACTCCTGGTGGAAGATGCTGCCGAGACCGGACTACTGATCGCGATCAGTGACGCACACGGTCGATTGCTTTGGGTGGAGGGTGACAACTCGGCCAAGGACAAGGCGTTGTCCATGAACTTCGTTGAAGGCGCCGACTGGAGCGAAGATCGTGTCGGCACCAATGCGCCGGGAACGGCGCTTGCTCTCGATCACTCCGTACAGATTTTCGGATCCGAGCATTTCAACCGAACCGTGCACGACTGGAGTTGTTCGGCCGCACCCGTCCACGATCCCACCACTGGGCAAATCCTTGGTGCCATCGACATCACCGGTGGTCCCAGGGTTGCGGTTCCCGAAGTGCTGTCACTGATCCGTGCAACTGTCGCGGCCGCCGAATCGGAATTGCGATTCCATCTCTTGAACTCGCCCATCCCACTCAGTGCCACGGCTCCGCGCCTCGAAACATTCGGTGCCGGCCGGCCGACGCTGGTTCGCGGCGGTGACCGCATCCCGATTTCGCAGCGTCACGCCGAGATTCTCCTTCTGCTTTCCGAACACCCGGAGGGCCTCAGCTCCGACCACCTTGCGGTCCTGCTCGACGAGGGCGAACTCGACGCAGTGACCATTCGCGCGGAAATGTCGCGGCTTCGTAAGGTTTTCGGCGCCGACCGGCTGGCTTCGCGCCCCTATCGGATCATCACGGAGTTCACGACAGATGTCGGCGATGTGCGGGCAGCGTTGGACCGAGGCGACGCAGCGACGGCGATGAAACTGTATTCGGGCCCGGTGCTGGCGGGCTCTGCCTCCCCGGGAATCGAAGAGGTGCGGGAAGAACTACGCACCAGGGTCCAGGCAGCTCTGCTGCGTGGAGGTGACGCCAACCTTCTGGCCCGGTGGACCACGTCGGTGCACGGCCGCGAAGACTCCGTCGTGTGGGAGGCCTACCTGTCCACGTTGGATCCTCAATCTCCGCTGTATTCGCAGGTCCAGGCTAGAATTGATCTCCTCGACCGCCAATTGGGCATCTGAGAATCATCTGCGTTTCTCGCACGCAACGTACTTGCAACGTTGCAACTCCTAGTGTTGTGAATCACACCCCACCGGGGGGTGGGATTGCAGTCACCGATTTGGTGGGTGCGCCCAGGAAGATCACGTTTACATAGGAGCTTGCAATGACCGTGTACGCCCGCCCAGGTACCGCCGACGCGATCATGTCCTTCCAGTCTCGATACGACAACTGGATCGGCAACGAATGGGTTGCTCCGGTCAAGGGTCAGTACTTCGAGAACCCGACACCGGTGACCGGACAGAATTTCTGTGATGTGGCTCGTTCCACCGCAGAAGACATCGAACTCGCTCTCGACGCAGCGCACGCAGCAGCTCCGGCCTGGGGCAAGACCTCGGTCGCCGAGCGCGCGATCATCTTGAACAAGATCGCTGATCGTATGGAGGAGAACCTCGAATCCATCGCACTCGCCGAGTCGTGGGACAACGGCAAGCCGATCCGCGAGACCCTCAACGCCGACATTCCGCTCGCCATCGATCACTTCCGATACTTCGCGGGAGCTATTCGCGCACAGGAAGGTTCGCTCTCGGAGATCAACTCCGACACCGTGGCGTACCACTTCCACGAGCCGCTCGGCGTAGTCGGCCAGATCATTCCGTGGAACTTCCCGATCCTCATGGCCGTGTGGAAGCTTGCCCCCGCCCTCGCTGCCGGCAATGCCATCGTGCTCAAGCCTGCCGAGCAGACGCCAGTCTCGATCCTGCACCTCATCGGCATCATCGGTGACCTGCTGCCTGCCGGTGTTCTCAACATCGTCAACGGCTTCGGCGTCGAGGCCGGAAAGCCGCTCGCGTCCAGCCCGCGTATCAAGAAGATCGCGTTCACCGGTGAGACCACCACCGGTCGCCTGATCATGCAGTACGCGTCGCAGAACCTTATCCCCGTCACCCTCGAACTCGGTGGCAAGAGCCCCAACATCTTCTTCTCCGACGTTCTCGCCTCAAACGACGACTACCAGGACAAGGCACTCGAGGGCTTCACGATGTTCGCCCTCAACCAGGGCGAGGTCTGCACCTGCCCGTCACGTTCGCTGATCCAGGAAGACATCTTCGACGAGTTCCTCGCGATGGCAGCCATCCGCACCAAGGCTGTGCGCCAAGGGGATCCGCTCGACACCGACACCATGATCGGTGCCCAGGCCAGCAACGATCAGCTCGAGAAGATCCTCTCGTACATCGAGATCGGCAAGGCCGAAGGCGCCAAGGTCATCACCGGTGGTGAGCGAGCCGAACTCGGCGGAGACCTGTCCGGCGGCTACTACGTCCAGCCGACGGTGTTCACCGGCAACAACAAGATGCGCATCTTCCAGGAAGAGATCTTCGGACCCGTCGTCTCGGTCACCTCGTTCAAGGACTACGACGAGGCCATCGAAATCGCCAACGACACGCTCTACGGTTTGGGCGCCGGTGTCTGGTCCCGCGACGGCGGAGTTGCTTACCGCGCAGGCCGCGACATCCAAGCCGGTCGCGTCTGGACCAACACGTACCACCAGTACCCGGCACACGCCGCTTTCGGTGGATACAAGCAGTCCGGCATCGGCCGCGAGAACCACCTGATGATGCTCTCGCACTACCAGCAGACCAAGAACCTCCTGGTCAGCTACGCCCAGAAGGCTCAGGGCTTCTTCTGATCTACCCACCGGCACCCGTGAGCCCCTCGCTGCGGGTGCCGGTGAGCAAGACTGCAACACGCGAAACCTGCACAAACACACGGAGGTTGGAATGAGCGCCACGGACACACCCGATACCGGCGCCGTTCCACCCCGGTTGGTGACCACCGCTGGGGCGGCTGACCTCCTGCGCCGCCTCAGCGGGACTCACGGCGAACTGATGATGCATCAATCCGGCGGATGCTGCGACGGCTCGGCCCCGATGTGTTATCCCTCAGGCGAATTCATCGTCGGGGACCGTGACGTACTACTCGGAATCGTCGATCTCCGACTTGCTGTCGGAGAGACTCCCGAAGACCTTCCCACCGGAACCGACGCTGTACAGGTCTGGATTTCCGGATCACAGTTCGAAGCCTGGAAGCACACCCAGTTGGTGCTGGACGTCGTGCCCGGCCGCGGCAGTGGATTCAGCCTGGAGTCTCCTGAAGGATTCAGATTCCTCAGTCGAGCAAGGGCATTCACACCGGACGAAAACGAAGCACTCGGCGCGTCGAGCATTCTCGTGGGCGCTGATTGGGAAGCGGGCGTGCGTCCTTTGCCCCCGACGGTTCCCCAGGTGGTCGCCGAGGCCGTCGACGCCTGCCCGGTGCCGGGCGCGGCCGCCCGATCCTGAGAACGGCAGCCTGAAGAAGATCTGAACAGACTCGGGACCGCTCACATGACAGCCAGTTAACAGCACGGTCATCTCCAGGCGACCTTCTCCGTACATCGCCCACATACCGTTCATTTCACGCGACGCATCCACCGTGCGTCGTCTCATTCTTGACCGATTCAGAGGATGGACATGTCTCTTTCCGACCACGCAACCGGCAAAAACGCCGGTGCCGCGGGTGCACACCACGACGGCGCAGACTTCCATGCGGAAGACAATTCGTATCTGGAGAAACGAACACTCCGAAAGGGAACAGCAGGGTGGGTGCTGCTTGCGGGGTTGGGTGTCAGCTATGTGATTTCCGGTGACTACGCCGGCTGGAACAACGGTCTGGCCGAAGGTGGTTTCGGTGGCCTTCTCATCGCGGCGGTTGTCATCGCGGGTATGTACCTGGCGATGGTGCTCGGTATGGCCGAGATGTCTTCGGCACTTCCTGCCGCTGGTGGTGGATACACGTTTGCCAGACGGGCCATGGGGCCCTGGGGCGGATTTGCCACCGGCACAGCAATTCTCATCGAGTACTCGATAGCACCCGCAGCGATCGCGACCTTCATCGGTGCGTACGTCGAGTCCCTGAACCTGTTCGGGATCACCGACGGCTGGTGGGTGTACCTCGCGGTGTACGCGATCTTCATCGGCATTCACCTCACCGGCGCCGGTGAGGCACTCAAGGCGATGTTCATCATCACCGCCATTGCACTCGTCGGCCTGGTCGTGTTCGCGGTTTCGGCTGTCGGCCTTTTCGATTCGTCCAACCTCACCGATATCGCCGTCGACACCAGCGCAGTCGGATCGTCGTCGTTCCTGCCATTCGGTCTGCTCGGAATCTGGGCCGCCGTGCCCTTCGCGATCTGGTTCTTCCTTGCGGTCGAAGGTGTACCGCTGGCCGCCGAGGAAGCACGTGAGCCGGAGAAGAACGTCCCCCGCGGCATCATCATCAGCATGTTGATCCTGATCGTCACAGGCGCAACGGTTCTCTTCCTCGCCACCGGTGCGCTCGGCGCAGACGCCCTGTCCACCTCCGGAAATCCGCTCGTCGAGGCTCTGGGGGACAGCGGAGCGGCAAAGGCCGTCAACTACATCGGACTTGCCGGTCTGGTCGCGAGCTTCTTCTCGATCATGTACGCCTACTCACGCCAGACGTTTGCGCTCTCCCGCGCCGGCTACCTGCCGAAGAACCTGTCGGTGACCAACAAGCGCAAGGCCCCCACTCTCGCTCTCGTCGTACCCGGAATCATCGGCTTCGCGCTCTCACTCACCGGTGAAGGTGCAATGTTGCTCAACATGGCGGTGTTCGGCGCGGCAGTGAGCTACGTCCTGATGATGGTGAGTCACATCGTTCTTCGTAAGCGTGAGCCGAACATGCCGCGCCCGTACCGCACGCCCGGCGGTATCGCCACCACCTCGTTTGCACTCGTGATCGCGGCAGTGTCGGTGGTCGCCACCTTCCTGGTCGATCCCGTTGCGGCACTGCTGACGTTGGTCGCCTTCGGTGTTCTCATGGCGTACTTCGGTCTCTACAGTCGCCACCACCTTGTTGCCAACTCGCCGGACGAGGAGTTTGCTGTACTTGCACAGGCGGAAGAAGAATTGGGATGAGTCGCGGGATGGCCAAGTATCACCAGCAGGTATCCGGAACCAACTACTCGTTCGACGGTCTCGTCGATCTGATGGCAAAAGCGACACCACTGCGGTCGGGTGACGAACTAGCCGGTTGCGCGGCAAGCTCCGACGCCGAACGTGCTGCTGCTCAATGGGTTCTGGCTGATCTTCCGTTGACGGTGTTCCTCGAAGATCTGGTGGTTCCGTACGAGGACGACGAGGTAACCAGGCTCATCATCGACAGCCACGATCGCCTGGCCTTTGCGCCGGTGGCCCACCTGACTGTTGGCGGACTACGAGACTGGTTGCTCGAGACCGCGTCGGCGCCGGAAGCTTCCGCACGGTTGTCCGCCGTAAGTCCCGGGCTCACCCCCGAGATGGTTGCGGCGGTCAGCAAGATCATGCGCAATCAGGACCTGATCGCCGTCGCGAAGGCCATCACCGTGACCGCGGGGTTCCGTACGACCATCGGACTGCCCGGCCGGCTGAGCACCCGACTCCAGCCAAACCACCCGACAGACGATCCACGCGGCATCGCGGCGGCCACATTGGACGGTCTCCTGATGGGATGTGGCGACGCCGTCATCGGTATCAACCCCGCGACGGATTCACCCCAGGCCACCTCGGATCTGCTCCACCTGCTCGACGACATCCGTCAGCGATTCGAGATCCCGACTCAGTCGTGCGTGCTCTCGCACGTGACCACCACGATCGGACTGATCGAATCGGGGGTGCCGGTCGATCTCGTCTTCCAGTCGATTGCCGGTACCGAAGGCGCCAATTCCGGTTTCGGAGTGAACATTCCGCTCCTGCGTGAGGGCAACGAGGCCGGGCGCTCCTTGAACCGCGGAACGGTCGGCAACAACGTCATGTACCTGGAGACGGGGCAGGGGTCCGCCCTCAGCTCAGGTGCCCACTACGGCACCGGCGGAGCCCCGGTCGATCAGCAGACACTCGAGACCAGGGCATACGCAGTGGCACGTGATCTCGAACCGCTGCTGGTCAACACCGTGGTCGGCTTCATCGGTCCCGAGTATCTCTACGACGGCAAGCAGATCATTCGCGCGGGCTTGGAGGATCATTTCTGCGGAAAACTCCTCGGGCTGCCGATGGGAGTGGACGTTTGCTACACCAACCACGCCGAAGCCGATCAAGACGACATGGACAACCTGCTCACCTTGCTGGGCGTCGCCGGCGCGGCGTTCGTGATCGCGGTGCCCGGCGCCGACGACGTGATGCTCGGCTATCAAAGTCTGGCGTTCCACGACGCGCTGTATGTGCGTAAGGTTCTCGGTTTGCAGCCCGCCCCGGAGTTCGAGACCTGGCTCCACAATTTGGGGATGACCGACGCAAACGGTCGGGTTCTTCCGATCGATGCCGAAATGTCGCCGTTGCGGGCTTTGACGGTGAACTCATGACCGAAGATCAGGCACCGATCCTCGATTTCTGGGGTCCACTGCGCAAGACCACACAATCGCGTATCGGGTTGGGCCGTGCCGGTGATTCGTTGCCCACCAAGCGGGTTCTCGAATTCAAGGCAGCGCACGCCGCAGCTCGCGACGCGGTCCACGAGCCACTCGACTCCGAGACGCTTGCCAGTCGGGTCGAAGGGGTGGGCATCGGGGCGCCGGTGGTGGTCGCGAGCAGCGTCTCCACCCGCAGTGAGTATCTCCGGAGACCTGACCTGGGGCGCCAACCGGCTGACCTGGGTGCGATCTCGAGTTCCGACAAGGAAATCGGGTTCATCCTCGCCGACGGACTCTCGCCACGCGCACTGATGGACCACGGCGAGCAATTACTGTCTGCGTTGGTCACGGTGTTGGGGGAGCGGTACTCGATCGCGCCGCCCGTGATCGCCACGAATGCCCGTGTGGCACTGGGTGATCACATCGCTGCCGCGATGGGAGTGCAGACGGCGATCGTCCTGATCGGCGAACGTCCAGGGCTCTCCGTTGCGGACAGCGTCGGGATCTATCTGACTCACCTTCCGCGCGTCGGTCGTACCGACGCGGATCGAAACTGCATTTCCAATGTCCACCCACCCGAGGGACTCGGATACGAGCAGGCTGCTCGTGTCGTCCTGGGATTGGTGACGGGAGCGCGCCAGTTGGGCCGCTCCGGCGTCGACCTCAAGGACACCTCTCGCGCCGACGCCGTTGCGTCGGGAGAAGTGCTGACGCTCGATTAGTTGACGGAATTGGCAGATTTCTGCGTCAGAGATACAGCACGCGATACTTGAGGCTGCCCTGGAGCTTGCCGACGAGATTGCCGGCGTGAACGAACCACCTTCCACGCGGAATTGGAGAGAACCTGCTCGGAACAAGCGGATTGAAAAGCAGAAGCGCGAGTAAAGTAGTTCCAAGGGTTCTCATTGGGGTACGGCGGTGACCGAATTCTCGAAAATGTGAGTAGAGCTGGGCTGACGCCATCCCGTATGCGCGCGTCTGATTCCACGTTTCGCGATAAGTGCTGCGCAGGCGATACGCGACGACTGCCTCGGGTGCGTGAGCCAACTTCATTCCTGCCAATTGGAGGCGCCAGCTGAGATCGATGTCTTCACCGGAGTTCACGTAGCGAAGATCGAAACCGTCGACCTGGTCGAAGGCAGATCGCCAAATACCGAATGTGCAGGTTATTCCGTAGGGAAGAAAATCATCGCTGCCGAACTGTGTGTTCGTAAACGTGCGCCATGAAGCTACCTCGGCGGAGTTGATCGACATTGTTTCTACAACTCCACCAACTGCATGCGCGTTCGCCGCAGCATGTGTAAGAGCTGTGAGCCAAGACGGGTGAACACGATCGTCTGCGTCGCAGAATGCGATGAAGTCGCCACGTGCGGCCGAAACACCTACGTTGCGTGCGTACCCACCGCCTCGGGCGGAGGACGCATCGATTAGTCGTAGAGTCAGTGACTGAGAAAGCACATGGTTTGCGATGTGCGTACCAAGGCCATCACTGGACCCGTTATCGGCAACAAGGACCTCGAATGCGCCTTCATAGTCCTGCTCGGAGAGGGCAGTGAGTTGTTCGTCGATGTGATCCATTGCATTGAACGCGGGGATCACCACCGAGACTAGTCGGGGAATCACCTGGGTAAAGATATCGTAAGAAAGGGAACTTTGCCCTGTTTCCGAATTTTGGTAAACGGCAACGCATCATTCAGCCGCTGGATTGTGATCTTATTCTTTCAGGCCCCTTGTCGGGCTGCGGAAACCCAGGGGTGTCCGCTGTGATGCTGGAGCCGCAGAGGCGGCACGTGAGTAGGAGAAATCGATGGCCTTCGCTGGCAATGTGGACGAGTTGGCACTGCTCCAAGCAGTACGTCTCAAGGAGCGGGTCGGAGCGGTCGTCCTGGCCGAGCACCTGGGCGTCAGCTCGGCTTCCGGTCAAGCTGCGTACGACGCACTTGTCGCGCAGGGCAAAGCGGTCGAAGCGGAAAACGCCATCAGCCTGACCGAGAAAGGTTTGGCAGAACTCGAAGATCAGTTGGACGCCGAGCGCGTCTCGATCGACGAGGACTCCATCGGTGAGGTGTACGAGGCGTTCCTTCCCTTGGACGAGGAGTTCGCCGCGCTCATCGACAACGCAGATGCGGATTCCCTTGCAGAGTTGGATCGCCGGGCTGCAAACCTGTTCGACGATCTGTCGGCATTCGTTCCGCGGTTGTCTCGTTACCAGGATCTCTTCTCGGATGCTCTCGCGAAAGTGCAAGCGGGGGAGTCCAAGTGGATTTCCGAACCGATCATCGACTCCTACGCCACGGTGTGGGGCGAGATCCGTCAGGAACTGTTCGGGGCTGCCGGTAAGGCTTGATCCGTAGCGTTGCACCGTGACGCCGTTTCTCGAGGGCCGTCCGATTCGTGAGAACGAATCGGACGGCCTGCGGCATGTCGAGGGTCGTGAAACTCGTTACCATTGCATACAAGTGGTGACCGAGATCACTCCTACCCCCTTTCGGGGGTAGTGCGGGGGTGAGCCACATCACTACCTTTCCTTCTATCGACGGTGATGCCCACAGGGCGACACCACGGGACCACGGAGGAATCGAGTGACCACAGTCTCTCCCACAGGCGGCACCAGTGCCGCCGGCGCCGGGGGTGCGAGTGCCGCAGGTGCGACGCAGCCCCCGCAGAACACCACCAGTGTGCGGCGCGTCGCAATCGCGAGTTGTATCGGCACGACTATCGAGTTCTACGACTTCTTTATCTACGGAACCGCTGCGGCACTTGTCTTTCCGACGGTGTTCTTCCCCGCGCTCGGTGCCACCGCGGGAACTGTCGCGTCGTTTGCGACTTTCGCAGTCGCATTCATCGCCCGGCCCGTCGGCGCAATGTTGTTCGGACACTTCGGTGATCGCATCGGTCGCAAGAAGACGCTGATCTCGACGCTCCTGCTCATGGGTATCTCGACGCTCCTGATCGGCTTGCTGCCGGGTGCTGCAACCATCGGTGTCGCGGCCCCGATCATCTTGGTGCTCTTGCGATTCGGCCAAGGTTTCGCGGTCGGTGGTGAGTGGGCAGGCGCAACCTTGCTCACCGCGGAATACGCTCCACCGGGCAAACGTGGTCTGTATGCGATGTTCCCGCAGCTCGGCCCTGCAATCGCATTCGTTCTCTCGAGCAGTACCTTCCTCATCACCGGCGCAGTTCTCGGCGACACCAACCAGGCTTTCCTCGATTACGGCTGGCGTATCCCGTTCCTGTTCTCCATCGTGTTGGTCGGCATCGGCCTCTACATGCGACTCGCTATCGAGGAGACTCCCGTCTTCAAGGCGGAGCAGGCAGAGCGCGTCGCGGAGCAGAAGAACGAAGCACCTCGCACCCTCCCGTTCCTGGATGCTTGGCGGTTCCAGACCAAGGAGATCCTCCTCTCGGCAGGCGCCCTGGCTTGCCTGTTCGCGTTCTTCTACATGGGCACGGCTTTCCTGACGAGCTACGGAACAAAGACCCTCGGCTTCTCCCGTCCGTTCGTCCTGTCTGTCGGTATCGCTTCCGCGGTTGTCTTCGGTGCGGCGATCGTCGTTTCCGCTCTGTACTCGGACCGCATCGGGCGCCGCAAGGTCATCATGATCTCGTGTGGTCTGGCCGTCGTCTGGGCGCTGGTGCTGTTCCCGCTCCTCGACACGGGATCGCCGATCGCGTTCATCATCGGAATGTTCGGCACGCTCATGATCTTCGGAATCGCCTACGGCCCCTGCGGTGCGCTGCTTCCGGAAATGTTCCAGACCCGCTACCGCTACACCGGTGCCGGCCTCGGCTACAACCTCGCCGGAGTGCTCGGTGGGGCAGTGCCGCCGCTGATCGCCGCACCGCTGGCCTCGGCCTACGGGAGCATGGCCATCGGAGTCATGCTTGCGATCCTGGGTGTGTTGAGCCTGATCTGCACCTGGGCACTCGTCGAGACCAAGGACCACGCGCTGTAACCACTGTGCGCCTTCATTAACCGCCGGCGGCTAATAAAGGCGCACAGCAGGCGGGTGGGGTGTCCGGACTCTGAACAGTTACGGCCACCCCGCACCGGGAAGTATGTCGTGCATCACACCGAATCGAGTAAATTCGTAGATGAGAGGGTCCGCTGCGGCGGCCCCTCTCATAGGTGCCTGAACAGGTAACCGGAGAGGACAGAACACATGAGTACGCCGCTGCCCAGCTATACGTCCGGAGTATGGGACGGTCCGATGCTGGGCGACACCATCGGAGACAACCTCGATCGCACGGTTGCCGCACATGGCGACCGCGATGCGTTGATCGACCACGCCAGCGGTCGACGATGGACGTACCGGGAGTTCGCCGAGCAGGTGAACGGGCTCGCTGCCGGACTACTTTCCCGTGGTGTGGGGAAGGGCGATCGGGTAGGAATCTGGGCTCCCAACTGTCCGGAATGGACGTTCACGCAATACGCGACGGCAAAGATCGGCGCGATCCTGGTCAATATCAATCCGGCGTACCGCTCGCACGAGTTGCAGTACGTACTCGAGCAGGCCGGGATCTCGACGCTGGTGTCTGCGGCCAGCTTCAAGACCTCGGACTACGCGTCGATGATCGAGACGGTGCGGCCGCAGTGCCCGGATCTGACGTCGGTGCTCCTGCTCGGTTCACCCGAGTGGGACGCGGTGTTTGCAGACGGCTTGGCGGCGCAGGCAAGCGATCCGGCTCCGCTCGCCGCAGCCCAGGCCGCGTTGTCGGCCGACGACGCGATCAACATCCAATACACCTCGGGTACTACCGGTTTCCCGAAGGGCGCGACGCTCAGTCACCACAACATCCTCAACAACGGCTATTTCGTCGGCGAGTTGTGCCACTACAGCGAGGTCGATCGGGTGTGCATCCCGGTGCCGTTCTACCACTGTTTCGGCATGGTAATGGGCAACCTTGCGTGCACCAGTCACGGTGCTGCCATGGTCATTCCGGGTCCGGCTTTCGATCCGCGTGCTTCGCTCGAAGCCGTTCAGGCCGAAAAGTGCACGTCCCTCTACGGCGTTCCGACGATGTTCATCGCGGAGTTGGCGTTGCCGGACTTCGACAGCTTCGATCTGTCGTCCCTTCGCACCGGCATCATGGCGGGCTCGCCCTGCCCGGTCGAGGTGATGAAGCAGGTCATCGATCGCATGGGCATGTCGGAGGTGTCCATCTGCTACGGCATGACGGAGACCTCGCCGGTGTCGTTGCAGACCCGCTCGGACGATTCGATCGAGCAGCGCACCGAAACGGTCGGACGGGTAGGGCCGCATCTCGAGATCAAGATCGTCGATCCGGCAACCGGATTGACGGTGCCCCGTGGCGAGCCGGGTGAACTGTGCACGCGTGGTTACTCGGTCATGCTCGGATACTGGGAGAACCCGGAGAAGACCGCCGAGGCGATCGACGCTGCCCGGTGGATGCACACCGGAGACATCGGAGTCATGGACGAGGCCGGATACGTCGCCATCACGGGACGCATCAAGGACATGGTCATCCGCGGTGGCGAGAACGTCTATCCGCGTGAGATCGAGGAGTTCCTCTACACCCACCCCGACATTCTCGATGCGCAGGTCATCGGTGTACCCGACGCAAAGTACGGCGAGGAATTGATGGTGTGGGTCCAGATGCGCGAAGGTGCAGACGATCTCGACGCCGATTCGGTCCGCGCGTTCTGCACCGGCAAGCTCGCGCACTACAAGATTCCGCGGTACGTCCATGTCGTCGACGAGTTCCCGATGACAGTCACGGGCAAGGTCCGCAAGATCGCGATGCGAGAACAGGCGATCGAATTGATCGGTCAGGCCTGAGAGTATGTCCGCGAACCCAGGGGAGCGTGAGCCGGTACGCCCCGAGATCGCGCTCTCCTGGAAGCGTTCTCGACTCAGTGGCCTCGACCCGTCGTCGGCCATCGCCGTGGACACCGAGGAGCAGGACGGTGAGTCTCGTCTGCTCCGGGCCGCCGCACCCGTGCTCGACGAAGTTTCGCAACAGATCGCGGGCACCGGTTTCTGCGTGCTGCTTGCCGATCGAGAATGCCGCGTCGTCGCTTCGGTGTACTCCGACAGTCGCGTCGAGCGAACGATCGAGCGGTTGGGCGTCGTCAACGGTTCACGCTTCGGCGAAGAGCACGCCGGCACCAACGCGCTCGGTACGCCCCTCGAGGTCGGACGAAGCGTGGTGATCCACGGTGACGAGCATTTCCTCGACAGCCTCAAGGGTTTGAGCTGCTACGGACAGCCGATCCTGCATCCCGTCACACGTCGTGTCGAAGGCATTCTCGACATGACCGGCGTTGTCTCGCAGGCCAACCCACTGTTCGCGCCCTTCCTTGCGCGTGCTGCAGCGGACATCGAGAAACGGCTGCTCGAAGGCTCGAAAGCATCGGAGCAGCGGCTGGTCGACGCATTCCAGCGAGTTTCACATCAGCGCCACATTGCCGTCGCGGCCATCGGCGACGACATCCTGCTGAGCAACCGAACCGCTTTGGATCTGCTCGACACCGCAGACCATGTATCGCTCCGTTCCTTGATTGCCGACCTGAATCCGGACCAATCACGATTGGTGACAGTCGAATTGGCGTCCGGCGCTCTGGCGCGAGTTCAAGCCGACCGGATTTCCGGGGCTGACGGTGGTGCGCTCTTCCTGGTCGAACCACTCCAACGGGAACGGGCACCGATCCGCAGAACGCACGAGCGGGCACCGTCTCCGGGCGAACGACTGCGGCGCGACCTGATGCGGGCGCGGGCAACCTCTGCCGCCGTGGCGATCTCTGGTGAAGCGGGATCCGGCCGAACCTCGGCAGCATCGGACGTCGTCGGCAGTGTCGATGCGAGTTGGCTCGATGCCACGCGAATCGCGTTCGACGGCCGTGAGCAGTGGGTCACCGATCTCGTGCGAGCAGCCCGTAAGCGTTCGGGCGTGGTCGTGATCGAACAGGTACAACTCCTTCCTGACTCGGTGTTGCCGCTGGTCGCAGACCTGATCGACGCCAGCGCCGAGGGGCCGAAAATCGTACTGACCAGCGGAGCGGCAGTTGATCTTCCGCCGACCATCGCCGCGCTGCTCTCACGATGCGCCTCCCGGGTTGTCATCACCCCACTGCGCGAGCGACAGGCTGAGATCGCCGAGTTGGCACAAGTCATGTTGGAGGGGATCTCGCCAGAACTGAGGTTGACCGCCAGCGCTGCCGAAGCACTCGCGGCGGCCAACTGGCCGGGCAACCTGGCCGAATTGCGCGTCGTGTTGAATCGCGCCTCGGATGAACGCTCGAGCAATCGCATCGACGTCGCTGATCTGCCCGAGGACTATCGCACCACGACCAAGGTGTCGCGGTTGGCAGGGCGGGAGAAAGCCGAGCGCCAGGCGATCATCGGAGCGTTGAAAGACTGCGGCGGCAACAAGGTTCACGCGTCGGCGCAACTCGGAATCAGCCGAAGCACTCTCTACACACGGATGCGGGCGCTCGACATCACTGTGTAGTTTGCTGTCCGACTTCAGTTGTACAAAGTTCGGACAGTTAGCACCCCCGGAAGCGCGGAAGTATGGCGTGCATCACATTCGCACCTCACTACTTCAGGGGAGTTTCCGATGACGGCAGTAGCCGAACACACCATCAGTTCCGCGGTACAGGGTTTCCTGAACGGACCGAAGAAGCTCTACATCGGCGGCGAATTCGTCGACGCCGCTTCGGGTCAGACCTTCGCGACGTACAACCCGGCTGACGGACAGAAGCTCGCAGACGTGGCACACGGTCAGGCCGAAGACATCGACCGCGCGGTACGTGCCGCTCGAACGGCTTTCGAGGACGGCCCCTGGTCACGTATGAAGGCAAACGAGCGCGAGCGGATGATCTGGCGCGTCGGCGACATTCTCAGTGCTCGTGCCGAGGAATTCGGTCAGCTCGAAGCTCTCGACAACGGCAAGTCCGTTGCCATCGCCACCGCCGTCGACGTGGCTTGGGCCGCAGACGTTTTCCGCTACTACGCGGGTTGGGCCACCAAGATCGAAGGCAGCACCGTCAACGTGTCGATGCCCTTCTCTCCGGGCGGCGAGTTCCACGCCTACACCCTGCGTGAGGCGATCGGCGTCTGTGGACTGATCGTGCCGTGGAACTTCCCGCTGCTGATGTCGTCGTGGAAGCTCGCCCCCGCGCTCGCCGCCGGCAACACGGTGATCCTCAAGCCCGCTGAGCAGACCCCGCTCACCGCACTGCTTCTCGCGGAGGTCTTCGAAGAAGCAGGCTTCCCGCCCGGCGTCGTCAACATCGTTCCCGGCTTCGGCGATGCAGGTGCTGCTCTGTCCGGCCACGACGACGTGGACAAGGTTGCGTTCACCGGTTCCACCGAGGTGGGTAAGAAGATCGTCGACGCCGCCAAGGGCAATCTGAAGAAGGTTACGCTCGAGCTCGGTGGCAAGAGCCCCAATATCGTGTTCGCCGACGCCGATTTCGATTCCGCGGTGGAGGGTTCGCTCAACGCGTGGCTGTTCAACCACGGACAGTGCTGCGTTGCGGGTACTCGTCTGTACGTCGAGGACACCATCTTCGAGAAGTTCACCGAGGCCGTCGCGCACGCAGCGAGCCAGGTCAAGATCGGACCCGGCCTCGATCCCACCACCCAGCTCGGACCGCTGGTCTCGCAGGAGCAGTTCGACAAGGTGACCGGCTACCTGCGTGAGGGAATCGCCGACGGCGCACGTGCACTGACGGGCGGCAACCGCTGGGGCGATCAGGGCTACTTCGTCGAGCCGACCGTCTTCGTTGACGTCAAGCCCGAATTCTCCATCGTTCAGGAGGAGATCTTCGGACCCGTCGTGGCGGCGCTGCCGTTCAATGCGGACGACGGACCGATCACTGCCGCAAACGATTCCATCTACGGCTTGGCCGCCGGCATCTGGACCCGGGACATTTCCAAGGCTCACCGCACGGCGAAGCGCTTGAAGGCCGGTTCGGTGTGGATTAACCAGTACAACGGCTTCGACACTGCAATGCCCTTCGGTGGATACAAGCAGTCCGGCTGGGGCCGCGAGCTCGGCGCTTCGGCTATCGATCTCTACACCCAGACCAAGGCCGTCAACATCGCTCTCTGACCGACCCCATCGCTCATTCTCGTCCGACAATCAAGGAGATCACCAGTGAAGACCAAAGCTGCTGTACTGCTCGAGCCCGGAAAGCCTTTCGAGATCATGGAACTCGACCTCGACGGCCCGGGTGTGGGTGAGGTACTGATCAAGTACACCGCTGCCGGACTGTGCCATTCGGATCTGCACCTGACCGACGGTGATCTCCCGCCGCGTTACCCGATCGTCGGCGGACACGAAGGCTCGGGCATCATCGAAGAGGTCGGCCCAGGCGTCACGAAGGTCAAGCCGGGCGACCATGTCGTGTGTAGCTTCATCCCCAACTGCGGCACCTGTCGCTACTGCTCGACCGGTCGCCAGAACCTCTGCGACATGGGTGCCACCATCCTCGAAGGCTCGATGCCCGACGGTTCCTTCCGTTTCCACGGCAACGGAATGGATTTCGGCGGAATGTGCATGTTGGGAACGTTCTCCGAGCGCGCCACCATTTCTCAGCACTCGGTAGTCAAGATCGACGATTGGCTTCCCTTGGAGACGGCAGTGGTCGTCGGCTGCGGCGTGCCGTCGGGTTGGGGAACGGCCGTCAACGCAGGCAACCTCCGCGCCGGTGACACCGCGGTGATCTACGGCATTGGTGGCCTCGGCATCAATGCCGTTCAGGGTGCGGTTTCGGCCGGCTGCAAGTACGTCGTTGTGGTCGATCCGGTTGCTCTCAAGCGTGAGACCGCACTGAAGTTCGGTGCTACGCATGCCTTTGCAGACGCCGAGAGCGCCGCTGCCAAGGTCAACGAGCTGACGTGGGGACAGGGTGCCGACGCGGCGCTCATCCTTGTCGGCACCGTCGACGAGGACGTGGTCAGTGCAGCGACGGCAGTGATCGGCAAGGGTGGCACCGTGGTGATCACGGGACTCGCCGACCCCGCCAAGCTGACCGTTCACGTGTCGGGTACCGACCTGACGCTGAATCAGAAGACGATCAAGGGCACGCTGTTCGGGTCCATGAATCCGCAGTACGACATCGTGCGACTGCTGCGTCTCTACGATGCCGGTCAGCTCAAGCTCGACGAACTGATCACCAACACCTACAGCCTCGAAGACGTCAACAAGGGCTACCAGGATCTACGTGACGGCAAGAACATCCGTGGCGTGATCATTCACGACAAGTAACCCCAAGTGCTGTGCGCCTTTATTAACCGCCCGCGGTTAATAAAGGCGCACAGCACTATTTCTTGGCTTTCGACAAAATCTGCATCAACTGAAGTAGCGCCGAGAACTTCGCGAACACCGAGCGCGAGACCACCGGACCGAAAGCCGCGGTGTCGGTTGCGTCGAAGGCGTCGAGCAGATCCCGAAAGCTTTCGATCTGCTTGATCATCGCGTCCAGGTCGACGTGCGTGACGGCGTCGGCTTCGCGCAGAGCGAGCAGGTACTGCGGCGCCGTCACCAAGGCGACCGCCGGGATCTTCCGCTCGAACAGTGGTTCGCCCTCACCGAAATGAATGACCGGTCCTGGCGCCACGATTCGGCGATCGCCCGCTCCAATGTCGCGCCACAGCGGTGCAACGATGTCGTGCACTTCCCGACTCGTCGCGTAGAGCAGTTCCGGTTCCGGAGTGGTCTCCAAGGCATAGCCGCCGGTCGAGTTGTCCTCGGTATCACCCAGTGCGCCGAGGTGCTCGATGGCGATCCCCGCTACGGCGCGCGCCTGACCGGCTTCGCCCTTCCACATCTCGGGGTGCGCTTCGAGCCAGGTGGACGTTGCCTGTCCGTGCTTGGACACCGCTGGAATACGAAGGTGGCCAGTCGTCAGGACAAAAACGTACGACCGTCGATGCGGCTGCGCCACGGCGTGCCGCGCCAACGCCAACATTCCCAGATGGCCGTTCTCCTCGACACCGTTGGTTCCGTCGCTGTGAGTGATGAGCAGAATCGTCTCTTCGGGTGAGGTTCCGGGGGACACCGCCCACACCGTGTCGGTCCGGGTGTCCGGATGCAGAGTCGCATCCAGTACCAGAGTCGCCAGCTGACCGGAGCGAGCTGCAGCGACAACCTTCGCGCCCTCGTCGCCGGCCACCCAGACGGCGGGGATGTCGTGATATGGCTGCGTGAACGGAAGATATTGTCCCAGTGCGTTGTCCGGAGCGATGTCACGCCACACCGCGATCACGCCGAGGACACCGGCCTTGCGGGCCTTGTCGAGCTTCGGGCCCAGAAGTGTTGCGGAGAGAACCGGATTTCGAAGTGTCTCGTCGGTGGCGATCGGGCCCCACTCGCTGACCAGTAGCTTGCGGGGGAGATCGATGTGCGGGACCTCGATCACTGCGATCGCGCCCTTGGCCGCCGACCACTTGGGGCGTCGCGCGCTGACGTAGACCAGGGGAGCGGAGATTCCCTGTGGCCCGGTCAATCCGGAGTAGGGGAATGCGGACGAAACTCTGATCGGTCCCGTCGGCAATTCGATGCGAAGTCCGTCAGGTGTCGCCGGCAGATCCCAGCGTTCGAAAGTGTGTGAATCACGCCGGACGTCGAGGCCCAGTTCGGTCAGTTCGTTCGCGACTTCTTCCACCACCTCGTGGTGTGCAGGAGAGCCCGTCAATCGTGGGCCCAGCGCGTCGAGTCGCTGTTGGCCGGCAAGGAGGAGATCGCGATCGACGGCCTGGCCGTGATTCATGGGATTGCCTTTCGTACTACGTGGCGTCTGCTCTGGCGAGGCGCCTGCCCGTGTCGTGTCCACGGTACCGAGCGGTCTGAAAACGGGACGAAGGCGCGTCGGATATGCCGTTTTCGCAGATATACCGGGTGCCAACAGGCCGATCGGTCCGTACCGTATGTCCCTGGCACCGAAAGACTCCGTGTTCTTCGGACAGACCAGTCCACGGCGAGAGAGGCCTACGTTGGCTACGTATCTTTACAGGTTGGGGAAGTTTGCTTTCCGCCACAAGTATCTTGTGGTGGCCGCGTGGATTATCGTGATCGCGGTGGTGGGGGGCGCAATCAGCGCCACAAATCCGACGTTCTCCAAAGAATTCAATCTTCCGGGCACTGATTCCCAACGTGCGACCGAGTTGATGAACGAGAACTTTGCAGCGGCAGCAGAGCAACAAACTCAGGCGTCGACCAGCATTCTCATCGCGGCAGACGACGGACTTGCCGCACACAGCGATCAGATCGACCAGTTGATCGCGCAGGCGAAGACGTTGCCGGATATCGTCGATCCCGAGAAGATCGTCAATCCGGTGACCCTCGCGGAGGCAAATCCGGCGGTGGCGTCGGCCGTTCTCGGCGACAACGGCAAGGTCGGGCTGATCCAGCTCAATCAGTCGATTCGCATCGAGGATCAGACACAGGCCAACAAGACGGCGTTCCTCGACTTGATGGCAAAATTCCGCACCGGTGGCCTGCAAGTCGAAGGCACCGGTTCGATGATGCAGGTACAGGCCGCAGGTGGTCTGTCGGAGATGCTCGGCTTCGCGGTGGCGTTCATCGTGATGATCGTGGCGTTCGGCGCGCTCATTGCGGCCTTTATTCCGCTGTTCACCGCAATTCTGGGAATTGCGCTGGCCACTTTGACGGTCACACTCGGTTCGGGCTTCTTCGACATCAACGAAGGCGTCACGGGAATCGTCACGATGATCGGCATCGCAGTATCGATCGACTACGCGTTGTTCATCGTTTCGCGTTACCGCAGTGAGCTCAATTTGGGCGGAACGAGGGAAGCCGCTGCCGGGCGCGCAGTGGGTACTGCCGGTTCGTCCGTCGTCTTCGCCGGCCTGACGGTTGTGGTCGCGCTGGCAGCCCTGGCGGTGGTCGGGGTTCCGATGATCACCCAGATGGGAATCTCTGCAGCGGTTGCCGTCATCATCGCCGTCCTCGGCGCAATCACGTTGATCCCGGCTGTCCTGGGTATCTTCGGCAGATTCGCGTTCTCGCCTCGTATCCCCGGGCTTCGCCACGGTGACGAGCCCGAGACGATGGAATCCAACGGACATCGCTGGGCCAAGATAGTCACCAAGTACCCGTGGCCGATCGCGGGTGCTGCGCTGGTGCTTCTGGTGATCGCGGCTATTCCGATGACGAAGCTCGAACTCGGACTCTCGTTCACTCAGGACGAAGAGCGGCCGGCACTTGCCCTGCTGCAACGTGGGTTCGGTGAAGGCGTCAATGGCGAATTGTTCGTCGTGCTCGACGCGCCTGACGGCACCGATATCACCGCGATTGCCGAAGGCACTGTCGCGCACATCAAGGGCCTCGACAACGTCGCAACTCCGGATCAGTTGATGTGGGTCGGAAACGGACCCGACGCGGCAAACCCGATGGCGGGCGCCAACTCTGCGCTCATCGCGGTCACCCCGCAGATGTCACCGAGCGGCCCCGAAACTCACGAGCTGATGAATCAGATCCGGGATTACGGATCGACGGTGAAATCGGAAGGCGCAGAACTCGGTGTAGCGGGGCAAACCGCGATCGTAGCCGACATGTCGTCGAAGCTCAGTTCCGCGCTCATCCCGTATCTCATCGTGGTTGTGGGGCTGGCGTTCATCATCATGATGGTCGTCTTCCGCTCGATCCTGGTGCCGCTGACCGCAACTCTCGGATTCCTGTTTTCCGTCTGTGCGACCTTCGGCGCCACGGTGGCCATCTTCCAGGAGGGCGACTTCGGGCTGATCGAGCACACACAACCCATCATCTCGTTCCTGCCGATCTTCATGATCGGTGTGGTCTTCGGGTTGGCGATGGACTATCAAGTGTTCCTCGTGACGCGAATGCGCGAGGAATACGTGCACGGATTGTCGGCCAAGGACGCCATCATCTCCGGCTACACCCATGGTGCTCGCGTGGTCGCGTCGGCGGCCATCATCATGATCTCCGTGTTCGGCGCATTCATGCTGTCCTCGGAGACGACAAGCAAGATGATGGGCTTCGGCCTCGCGGCTGCAGTCTTCTTCGACGCCTTCATCATCCGCATGATCGTGATCCCTGCGGTCATGTCGATTCTCGGTGATTCGGCATGGAAGTTGCCGGCGTGGCTCGACAAGATCCTGCCGAACGTCGACATCGAGGGTGAAGCGATTCGACGGATTCCGATCGAGCAGGATCCGGATTCCGATCCAGACCCGAATCAGGTGCCTGTGAGGGTGTAAGCACTCAGGCAGTCAGAACGGGGTGCCGGTTGCACAGCAACTGGCACCCCGTTCTTCTGTGTTCATACGGAGCCCGCGCGATAGGAAACCATCCGGTTGGTAACAGAAATTGCTGTGATCGCGACAGGAATTCCAGAGGCGACGCGCATCGGGGGCGAGCCGTGACGGTGACTGCGAGGGTACGTGTCGAAGGAGCAAACCGATTTGAAGCGGGCCGAGAAGTGGACCTTCGCGCTGACGGTCGTCTCCCTGATCGCCGGTGGGACAGTGGTTGCCGGGCTGGTGGATCGGTGGAGCAGTTCGCCGTCCGATGACATCTCGGTAGCTGCGTCATCTTCGATCACCATGACGTCCACACCGGACGAGATTCCGGCGGAAGACGTGCCTGAATTCTCGTACGTCACGCCGAGCGCGGTGTACCCGACCACGATTCCGGGTTGTGAAAGCGTCGAAGCGCCGGACGACGAACACGGAATCTCGATCTTCACATCGACAGGTGGCGACGACGCGTACGACGACCCACGTTTTCCGTGGTTTTCCGGCGCCAAAGCTGTATCGATGTCGGATGCGGTCGCCGATGCGATTCCGGACGGCGTCGAGATCAAGTTCGCCAGTCCGAGCCGATCACTCCAGTTCGGTCCGATCTCGGCACCGTCGACCTCGGACGAGTTGCCCGAGGGATGGACGATCGAGGATCTGGCGTCCACTGATGCGTCGGCGACAATACTTCGAGGCGAGGCCAGTGGTGGACTGTCGGTCTCGGTCAACAGCAGTAAGGCGCCGGTTCCTCCGTGCATTGCCGGTTCTCTCGTCGAACGTCGCTCACTCGCGGATGGTTCAGTTGTGGACGTGCAGGACTCGTGGAGTGAAATCAACGGACAACGCACTCTCTCTCGTTCGGCGTTCCTTTACGGCATCGATGGCACACGAGTTCACGCCTATCTCGATGACACTGCCGATCGAGTCGGCGCCGAGGTTCAGGCAAGCGGCGCGCTTCCACTGACCATCGACGAACTGGTGTCCTTGGTCAGCCTGCCGCAACTGCGAATCACGACGCCTGCTCCGCCGGGTACGGCACCGCTTTCGCCCGGGTGCCACGGGATCCCCCGAGACTCTGGCGACGTGGCCGAACTCGATCGCGCGACGATCGAACGTCTCAACGCGGTACTCGAAGTCAGATGGCGCGCTGTACCTCCGGGTTTTCCGATTCTTGATACCGGACCGGGCACTATGACGGTGGCGGAGAATGACAAGTCCACTGCATGTCAGAGACTTCTCACCCGGACGGGAGACAGCGAGTCGACGCTCAACATGACAATTACCGGCGGACAACCACTCCCTACGGAGCCCAACAAATACGACCCTTCCTACGACGGGCACCCCTTGGAGGTCGTGACGCGACCGGATGGATCCGTGATCGAGCGAGACGAACGGAACTACGCGACCGTGCCCATGACAAATGACGGCTCGAAAGCAGAATCTACGCAGGAAACGAGCAGGTCGGTGGTCGTCACCCGCCCGAATGGGACCCAAGTCTCGGTTTCGTCGTCGGCTGCGATCCCGAACGATCCGATGACGTTCGCGCAGTTGGAGTTTCTCGCGACGACCGAAGGCCTGGAGATTCGATGACCACCAGATTCTCCCCGAAATCGCGACTTCGGATCGCGGCCGCCGCAGCCGTAGTCACCGTCACTGCCGCCATCGCCACGGTGGTCACGTCGACGAGTTCCGAACCGACAGCGATCTCGTCGCCGCTATGGAGCGTCGAGGCCTCCGAGATTCTCGGGCGCGAGTTCGCGATCTTCCGGAGCCCACTTGTTGGAACCGAATTCAACATGGACATGGGCGGATTCATCGACGCCGGATCACTCGTGGTCACGATGATCGGTATGCCGGATCGTCAGGCGTATTCGTTGGACGACGCAGAATTGGTCGGATTGGACGCCGAAGATGGCACAGTTCGTTGGCGCACGTCGGCGGTCGACATCGGTGGTTGCTCCGAGACTCTGCTCGGCAGTTCGGTGCTGTGTTTCTCCGGGCCGTACGTATCCGGTGGTTCGTACTCGCTGTTCGACATCGAGACGGGAGAGCGGCGAGACATCAAGACACCGTGGTCGCCGATCGTCGCGGTTGTCTCGGGCGACACCGTACTCGCGCTCGAAGGTGATATCGAGAGCAACGACGTTCGCGTGCACAGCGGAACCGTCGACGATCCGGAAGCGAACTGGTCCAAAGCGTTCGACGTCGGTGGATCGTGGGAAGCCGGATACGTCGATCCGGTGATGTCGGTTCACGGCGACCTGGGCGTGATCGCTCTCGACGAGTCCTTGGGATTCGACCTGAAGACCGGCGAACAGCGGTGGGTACACGGTTACTCCACCTGTTCGACCGCGCACACATCGTCCGACGGGGTGACGTTGGTGTCGGATGGCGGTTGCGAAGGCAATGGCCGTCCGACAAGTGAGTACGCGCTCGATCAGTACGGGCGCGAGTTCGCCAGGACGGACGAACTGCCCTCGGAGTCCTCGTACTACGGCGGACGATACAGCAGAGATGATCCGGCGGGAGGATCGACTCCGATCATTCTGGGACACAGCGGTTTCGACCGGACTTCGGGCGAGAAATTGTGGTCCAACAGTGAAGTCTTCGACACCGCACAGTCGTTGGCGGTGATCGGCAACGTGATCGCCGTGACCCGTTCTGGTTCCGAGCCCGAGGTCCAGTTCGTGGACCTGCTCACCGGGGAGGTCCTGTGGCGATCGAACGCCGAGCGCGCCGGGGAGGTTGTCTGGCACGGCGATGTCGTTATCGACGAGGGAAACGTCTACGGAACGGATATCCGTACAGGCCAACGTAGTTGGGAGGTTCGGGTGGACCAGGACGGGGACGACGAGTTCACCCCCTGGGCGATGCCGCGGGAGCTGTGGGCGGGGGACAAGGCGCTGTTGCGTTCCAGTGAAGACCGCATCACGGCGTTGAAGGTGTCGTGAGATCCGGTGTGGTGCATGTCCGTTAATACACTCGGATAAGCGCTCGGTACTCGGCGGTCAGCGGCCCGAACGGTCATCGATGAGCGGGTTTCGGTGTACCTCGTGGAGGACACGGCGGACTTTTGTGCGCATCAGCAACGAGGGGCTCTCTGCTGCACTGTCACTTCGCACCTGTAGTGAATAGCGAGGCTGGATTGGCTACTGGTTGACCGGCATGATTCGTCCTTGCGATTTGCCGAACAAGCGTCTGAACTCAAAACGCTCCTGCTCGAAATTGTATGCACGGTATATCGGCCATGCCAAGGCGTGGACCACTGTGTCCAGCCGGATCAGGAACTTGAAGCGCCAATTCATGATGTTGTGGAGTCGAAGGACCGATTCAGAAGCGCGGTTGTACTTCGAGTATTCGCGCGGAGGTGTTTCTCCCCGCCTCCCCGATGTTTCGACGCGCATGGAGTCGCACTGTCCGATTGTCAACCCGATCTTCTGGAGACTTATCGAGAGATCCATGTCTTCGTGAATGTCAGTGCGCTCGCTCAAATTCTTCCGCACTTCTAGCCACGCAGATCTCTTCACAGCCATGTTCGCTCCGGTAGCAGCTAGCACTCGGCGATCATGATTGAACTTTCCACGTCGAATTTGTCGGTCAAGTACGAACCGGTGGACGCGCGAAAAAGGGGATTCGAAGAGGTATGTGACGCCCGCAACGGCGCAGTGGGTGGAGTCGGGGCCGAGGAATTCGCAAATCGCGGCCGCCCATCCGGTCTGGACCCGGGTGTCGGCGTCGATTCGGCCGACCAGTTCACAAGAAGACGCGTCAAAACCCGCATTTCGGGCATGCACAACACCTTGGCGTGACTCGAAGATATATCGAACTTTTTCGTGTGACCCTGCGTAGCGTTCTATTATCGAGGCAGTTCGGTCTGTGGAGTTGTTGTCGACTATCAAGATTTCGTCGATTGTGTCACCTTGGGCGAGCAGACGGTCAATGCAGTCCGCGATTCCTGCCTCTTCGTTAAACACAGGTACAACGACCGACAATTGATTTCGGTTAGGCTTCTCAGTCGATTGCTTTGGGGACGTCACAATCGTTCCTGAGGTTTACGGTTTGGGCGAATCTTCACAAAATAACGGTATCAATCAATTTTTCACCCTCAAAATCGTGGCACTCGGGTAGGTAGGCCATGCCGAAACGGCCGCATGGCTACTGGTGTACGATTTGTTCTTTTTGTTGAGATTCGCGTTTGTAAAATTGCAGGTAGCGGGATATCTGATCGATAAGAGGGCTGTGGCGGCGCCGGCTGTCGGTCGATGTGCGGGCCGCCGTTCGAGTGCCAGAACTTATGCCGTATCTCACGCATTCCATACCGTGGTGGATGACTTGATGAGACGGACTGCCCGACTGTTTGGCCTCGGCGTAGGTTTACTGCGAGATTCAGATCGAACTATGCCGAACGGCCTTCCCGTGCGGATCGACTTCCCCGAGCGATGGAACGTCTTCGCCCCCGTGTACTCGGCGCATGAGCTCGTCGTCGAGTTGCCAACCGCCGTCGGTAAGGTATTCAAGATTCCACTGATCAATGGCGCAATGCGACGGGTGATCGTCGAAGAGGTTGTCGACCTCGCCCTCGCGGCCGAATTGTCGTCGATGGTGACCGGGCATCGGTATACCTCGACCAGTTGTCGGCGAACGATCGTGTGGATCAGCTACGAGACCGTATTCTGCACTATCACTTCGAATCTGCGGTGATTATCGAAATCGATGGGCTACTGGTGAACCGGCATGATTCGACCCTGCGATCTGCCAAACAAGCGCCTGAACTCCAGGCGCTCCTGCTCGAAGTTGTAGAGGCGGTAAACGGGCCACACGAGCGCGTGGAGCATCGAGTCGCCCCAGATTGTCAGTTTGAGGCGCCAATTCATGATGTTGTGAAGGTGCAAAACCGATTCGGATGCCTGGTTGTACTTCAGGTACTCCAACGGAGGGGTTTCACCGCGTCGACCGGACGTTTCTGCTCGCATGTCGGCGATCTGACCGATCGTCATCCCTTCCTTCCGAAGGCACAGTGAAAGGTCGATATCTTCGTGGATGTCCGGCCGGTCGCTGACTCGCTCGCGGACGGCCAGCCATGCGCTTTTTCTGATCGCCATGTTTGCTCCGGCGACAGCAAGCACTTGACGTTCGCAATCGAACTTTCCCTGCTTGACCTGACGGTCCAGTGCGAAACGGTGGATTCGGGCAAACGGCGATTCGAAGAGATAGGTGAGTCCGGCGACCGCTGAATGCGCAGTGCTGCGCTGGAAGAAACCTTTGACCGCACGGGCCCATCCCGGTTGGACCCGCGTGTCTGCGTCGATCCGACCGATGATGTTGCCGGTCGAGGCGTCGAAGCCGGCGTTCCGCGCATGAACGACGCCTTGCCGGGCCTCGAAGACATATCTCACTCGGTCGTGCTTCTCGGCGAACTTGTGAATGATCGATGCGGTGCTGTCCGTCGAGTTGTTGTCGACAATCAGAATCTCATCGATTTCCGACTCGGTCAGTAGACGCTCGATGCAGCCGGAAACCGCGTTCTCTTCGTTGAATACCGGAACAACCACCGAAAGTCGATTAGTGGACAAGTGTTCAATGTCCTGCATGAATGCGGTCACTGTATTCCTTTGCTGGGCAATTGGGTCCAGTCCTTCGCAAAGGTTACGATAGCAATTGGTGACCATTCGGACAATTTGAACCGAGGGCCATATGATCAATCCCGCAACAGCTTATTGCGGGAAACGATCAGCATAAGTGCAGCTGGCACGGCATAAATGCATGCAGAATAAGGCTTTCGGAACTGATTGATTTTTACCCACTCGAGTCTATTGGTCGGTCGAACACCGGACTTTAGTCCTTCTAATTCCGGCAAATATAATGCTGCCCGTTCGCTGGATTGTGAATCGACACTGCGGCAACCGCCGGGCAATATCTGGATGTCGCAAGTTGCTTTTCAGTGAAGTGGAGTCGGTGCAGCGCAAGTGTCGTATTTGTAGATTCAACGGTCCCTCGTCGGCCGGGTTGTCGCCATCTGCAAATATTTGCTTTTGTAGCTGTCGGTCTGGATTTTCCAGTGAAGTCTGCTCCCGCGACTTTTCAGCACCGATTTCCGATGTGCAAACAGCAGTCGGCACCTACCTATCGGGTCAGGATGCCTTCGGTTTCGGGTGCCGGAACGGTTTTCCCCGTGATCGGATCGACTTCCTCGAGCGGTGGAACGTCTTCTCCGTCGAGCACTCGGCGCATGCGCTCCTTGTCGAGCTGCCCCTCCCAATTGGCGACCACGAAGGTTGCGACACAGTTCCCGAGCAGGTTCACCGACACCCGCATCGAATCCATGATTCGATCGGCGCCCAGTAGGAGAGCGACTGCGGCTACGGGAATTGCGCCGTGACCGATTGCGGCCACGGTGGCCGACAGCGCCAGGAATGACGATCCCGGCACGCCGGCCATTCCCTTCGAGGTGAGCATCAGAACCAGGACGGCAGTGATCTGTTCACCGAGTGTCAGGTCCACGCCGAGTGCCTGCGCCAGAAACAGCATGCAGATCGACAGGTACAGCGTCGCGCCGTCGAGATTGAACGAGTAGCCGGTAGGCACCACTAATCCTGTTGTAGTGCGCGAGCATCCGGCGTTGGTGAGCTTGACCATGATTCGGGGCAGAACTACTTCGGTCGACGCCGTTCCCAAAGCGAGGAAGAGTTCGTCCTTGATGTACTTGACGAACTTCCACAGGTTCACGCCCGCGAAGTACCTGACTATCGCGGCCAGGATGAGGATGAACAGGACGGCGGCGAGATAGCATGCGGCGATCAGCTTTCCGTAACTTCCGAGCGAAGCGATCCCGTACTGACCGACGATGTACGCCATCGCGCCCAAAGCGCCCAACGGCGCCAGTCTCATGATCCAGCCGATGATCGTGAAGAACAGATGGTTCAGACGATCGACGAGTTCGAACACGATCGGTGGTCCACTCTCACCCGCCTTGGCCAATGCGAGCCCGAACAGTACGGCGAAGAAGAGGACTTGGAGGAGTGCGTTCTCGGCGAAGGCCGAAACTATCGACACCGGAATGATATTGAGCAGGAATTCGACGGTGTGGGGAAGTTCGCCACTTCCGGTCTTGGCGGCCACGGCGTCCGCACCGTTCGCCAGCGTCTCCGGATCGATGTCGAATCCCGCACCCGGCTTCATCAGATTTCCGATGAGCAGCCCGAACAACAGGGCGAAGGTGGTCACGACCTCGAAGTAGATGAGTGCTTTGACGCCGATACGCCCCACGGCCTTCAGATCCCCGACGTGGGCGATCCCGATCACAACGGTGCAGAAGATGATCGGCGCGATCAGCATTTTGATCAGCTTGATGAACCCGTCGGCGAGGGGCTTGAGGTTCGCGCCGAATTCCGGCCACAACCAGCCGATGAGAACACCGATGACGATAGCGGCGATCAATTGCACGAACAGTGATCGGTACCAGGGCGGCTTGTTGGCGAGTCGCGCGAGCTCGCTGTTCGGCAGTTTTACGGAAGTGGGCATGGATGGGAACGGTAGGTCCGCTTGATTGCGAAAAAATAACTCGCGAATGTCGTGGATGTAACGCGTCGAGGTTGCATCTCGGACAACAATTCGGTCAACAAGCGACAGTTGTGTGTGACTGTGGTTATTGTTTCTCTGAGCGGTGATCTTCCGTCCGCGTGCATGCACGACGTGTGAGAGGGGCTGTCATGGGGCAAATTATCGGAACCATCATTTTCGGCGCAGTCATCGGAATCCTGGCTCGTCTCGTACTGCCAGGTAAGCAGCAGTACGGCATGATCGTGACCGTCGTGCTGGGTATCGCCGGAGCGCTTATCGGGTACTGGGTCTGGGGAGCGATCTCGGACAAGGGCGACACGGGTGGAATCGACTGGATCCGCTGGATCATCAGCATCGCCGCGGCGGCCGTGCTCTCGATCGGCTACAGCGCCGTCACGGGCAAGAAATAGCAAGCCGACCCAATTGGAGAAGTGCGCCCTCCCGAAGTTCGGGAGGGCGCACTTCTTTTTGTTTGACCTAGTTGTCCGACCCCAGTTGTGAGCGAACGGCACTTTCGTCGCCTCAGATGCGCCGAAAGGCGCGTTCGCTCAGGGGAGGGGGACCGAAGTCAGAGCGCCCGTCGCTGAAGATGCAGCGCCTCGAGGAACTGCGCCGGCAGATCCTGCTCGAGGATTTCGTCGTCAGGATGCGGTAGCGCTTTGATTTTCGCGAACTCGTCGTTGAGTCGTTCCATCTTGACGTCCAGGCGGTGTGCCGCGGCCGCTGCCTCGGTGAGTTCGTCGAGGAGTTCGACGGGAACCTCGCGGTTGTACTTGTAGTAGATCTTGTGTTCGAGGCTCGCCCAGAAATCCATCGCGATCGTGCGGATCTGAAGTTCGATCGGTACGTGCCTGACGCGGTCACTCATGAAAACCGGGACCTCGACGATCAAGTGCAAGCTCTTGTAGCCGTTGGGTTTCGGATCGGCGATGTAGTCCTCGCGCTCGATCACCCGAAGGTCCGTCTGGCTGGTGAGCATCTCGGCGATTCGGTACGTGTCGGAAATGAAGCTGCAGGTGATACGTACTCCAGCGATGTCGAAGATGTTCTTCGAGATGTCGTCGATCGTGAGCGGGATGTTCAGGCGTTGAGCCTTACGCAGGATGCTGTCCGGTGACTTGACCCGTGACGTCACGTGTTCGATGGGGCTGTACTGATTGATGTGAGTGAACTCGTCCTTGAGGATGTTCACCTTGGTCATCAGTTCGGAGATTCCGAATTGGTACAACATCATGAAGCGGGAGAACTCGGTCCGCAGTTCGGCGAAATCGGCCCTGCTGACCCCACTGCTGTCTTCCACGTTCGGCACCCTCATCTGTTAGCTGGTGTAACCAGTCTGCCACCGATTGTGCCGTGTCCGGTTTCAGTGGGTGCGCAGTGCGGCGAGCGTCATATCCCGCAGGACTCGACGCGCGCGTGCCGGCGAAGCGGGGTTGGCGCTGTGAGGGGTCGAGTTGATCAGACCGAAGGTGGCATGCGCTTTGATTCGTGCGTCCGCCTGATCGAGTTGGGGATCGAGTTGCTCGAGCACCCCGACCCAGACCTCGACGTACTTGCGCTGCGTCTGGCGTACCTGTCGACGCGCGTCGGCCGGCAGGCTTTCGAGGTCGCGGTCCTGGATGCGGATCAGGTCCGGCTCGCCGAGCGCGAAGTCGAGGTGGAACTCCACCAGTGCGTCGAGTGCGGCGCTCGGTGAGTCCGCTGCCTCCGCTGCCGCAGAACCGCCTTCGTGCAGGCGCGTGCTGATGCCGACGAGAAGTTCCACGAGGACGGCATCCTTGTTGGGGAAATGCCGGTACACGGCCGGGCCGCTGATGCCGACGGCCGCGCCGAGGTCTTCGAGTCGCACACTCACGAATCCACGCTCGGCGATCAACCGGGCGGCGGCGTCCAAGAGTTGACGTCGACGGTCGGCCTTCATCTGATCGCGTCGCGTCGGAGCTGCTACCTGCTCAGAGGTCATTCTCTCGATCTTTCTTCGCTTGTGTTCTGGACAACTCAGTTAATCATAGTTAATCTAGTTTCAGTTATCGAGCATTAACTCATGGCGAAGGCGGCGGGATGACTCCCAGTGGAATCACGCAAGAATCGGGCTACCGGTCCGATCACACCGTTCTGGTGGACGAACTGAAGAAGAAACTCGCGCAAGCAGCGCTGGGTGGCAACGAGCGCTCTCGCGAGCGTCACGTGAGCAGAGGGAAGTTGCTGCCGCGAGATCGCGTCGACTCGCTGCTCGACCAGGGCAGCCCGTTCCTCGAGCTGTCCCCACTGGCGGCCAACGGCCTGTACGACGACGAGTGCCCGGGCGCCGGCGTCATCACCGGTATCGGCCGTGTGTCGGGTCGCGAGTGCGTCATCGTTGCCAACGACGCGACGGTCAAGGGCGGCACCTACTACCCGATGACGGTGAAGAAGCACCTGCGCGCGCAGGAAGTTGCGCTGCAGAACAACCTTCCCTGCATCTACCTCGTCGACTCCGGCGGCGCCTTCCTGCCGCGCCAGGACGAGGTCTTCCCGGACCGTGAGCACTTCGGCCGGATCTTCTACAACCAGGCGACCATGAGCGCCAAGGGGATTCCCCAGATCGCCGCGGTTCTCGGTTCGTGCACCGCGGGCGGCGCCTACGTGCCCGCGATGAGCGACGAAGCAGTGATCGTCCGCAACCAGGGCACCATCTTCCTCGGCGGCCCGCCGCTGGTGAAGGCAGCCACCGGCGAGATCGTGACGGCGGAAGAGCTCGGCGGCGGCGACCTGCACTCCAAGGTTTCCGGCGTCACCGACCACCTGGCCGAGGACGACCGCGACGCACTTCGGATCGTGCGCAACATCATTGCCACGCTCGGCCCCCGCTCCGAGCGCCCGTGGGACGTCATCTCCACGGTTCCGCCCGTCGCCGATCAGAGCGAGCTGTACGACGTCGTTCCGACTGATCCCCGTACTCCGTACGACGTGCACGAGGTCATCACCAAGCTCGTTGACGGTGGCGCGTTCCAGGAGTTCAAGGCTGAATACGGCAAGACGCTCGTCACCGGTTTCGCGCACATCGAGGGCCACCCGGTCGGCATCATCGCCAACAACGGCGTGCTCTTCGGCGAATCCGCCATGAAGGGAGCACATTTCATCGAACTGTGTGACAAGCGCAGTGTGCCGCTGCTGTTCCTGCAGAACATCGCAGGCTTCATGGTAGGACGCGACTACGAGGCCGGCGGCATCGCCAAGCACGGCGCCAAGATGGTCACGGCAGTCGCGTGTGCACGGGTCCCCAAGCTGACAGTCGTCATCGGCGGCTCGTACGGCGCCGGCAACTACTCCATGTGTGGACGCGCGTATTCACCTCGCTTCCTGTGGATGTGGCCGAACGCGCGCATCTCGGTCATGGGCGGCGAGCAGGCCGCGTCGGTGCTCTCGACGGTTCGTAGTGACCAGCTCGACAGTGCGGGTAATCCGTGGTCGGCCGAGGACGAAGAATCCTTCAAGGCGCCGATCCGCGAGCAGTACGAGGCTCAGGGCAATCCGTACTACTCCACTGCGCGGCTGTGGGATGACGGTGTCATCGATCCCGCAGATACCAGAACTGTTCTCGGCCTGGCCCTTTCGGTGTGTGCGAACGCGCCGATCGAGCCGGTCTCCTACGGCGTCTTCCGGATGTGAGCGAAATGACTGAGTTGCGCACTATCGATACTGTTCTCGTGGCCAACCGCGGTGAGATCGCGGTTCGCGTGATCCGCACGTTGCGTGAGTTGGGAATTCGCAGCGTCGCCGTCTACAGCGACGCCGACGCGAATGCTCGCCACGTCCGCGAGGCCGACACTGCCGTCAACATCGGACCGGCCGCGGCGCGTGAAAGCTACCTCGTCATCGACAAGGTCATCGACGCTGCCAAGTCCACCGGTGCTCAGGGTATTCACCCCGGTTACGGCTTCCTGTCGGAGAACTCGGCGTTCTCGGCTGCCTGTGCGGCTGCCGGAATCGCCTTCCTCGGCCCCTCCGAGCACGCCATCGAGGTGATGGGTGACAAGATCACCGCGAAGAACGCCGTTGCCGCGTTCGACGTACCGGTGGTCCCGGGTATCGCTCGCCCCAATCTGACCGACGAAGAACTGATCGCAGCGGCCGAGGACATCGGCTACCCGGTGTTGGTCAAGCCTTCGGCCGGCGGAGGCGGCAAGGGAATGCGTCTGGTCGAGGATCCGGCCAATCTGGCCGAGGCTCTTCGCAGTGCCCGCCGTGAGGCCGCGTCGTCGTTCGGCGACGACACCCTGTTCCTCGAGCGATTCGTCCTGCGGCCCCGGCACATCGAGGTCCAGGTTCTCGCCGACCAGCACGGCAACGTCGTTCACCTCGGTGAGCGCGAATGCAGCCTGCAGCGGCGTCATCAGAAGGTCATCGAAGAGGCTCCCTCGCCGCTGCTCGATCAGGTGACCCGTGACCGGATCGGCGCGGCAGCGTGCAACACCGCTCGAAGCGTCGATTACACCGGCGCCGGCACCGTGGAGTTCATCGTCTCCGCCGACAAGCCGGACGAGTTCTTCTTCATGGAGATGAACACCCGCCTCCAGGTCGAGCATCCCGTTACCGAAATGGTGACCGGACTGGATCTGGTCGAATGGCAGGTCCGCGTGGCAGCAGGGGAGAAGTTGGCCTTCTCCCAGAGTGACGTCACGCTGACCGGGCACGCCATCGAAGCTCGTGTGTACGCGGAGGATCCGGGCCGTGGATTCCTGCCGACCGGCGGCCGCGTCGTCGATCTGGTCGAGCCGTCAGGTTCCGGCGTGCGCGTCGATTCCGGACTGCTCGCGGGCACCGTCGTCGGCAGTGACTACGACCCGATGCTCAGCAAGGTCATCGCCCACGCTCCCGACCGCGCGGGCGCACTGCGCAAGCTCGATCGCGCACTCGGTGACACCGCAGTGCTCGGAGTCGTGACCAACATCGAATTCGCACGGTTCCTCCTCGCTGATCCGGATGTGATCGCGGGCAACCTCGACACCGGTCTGCTCGATCGTCGCGTCGAAGACTTTGTCGCAGCCGACGCCTCGGACGAGGTGCTCATTGCTGCCGCGGCGTATCGCTGGCTCTCGCGGTGGACAACCTCGGAACGCTTTGATCCCTGGGATGTCCCGAGTGGGTGGCGCGTCGGAACTCCCGCTCCGACCAGCATCAGGCTCTCCGCCGGCACCCGAACGGCGCACGTTGCGATCGTCGGCGTTCCCGCGGCTGCAAAGGTCGAGGTCGAAGGTTCACAGCCGCGCGCATTCAGCGCGACCCTGACGGGATCCGAACTGGCGGTGGTGATCGACGGACGTCGACGCACGTTTGTCGTCGCCGAGACCGATGGTGGTCTGTGGCTGGCAGGCGGCGGAACCTGGCACGTGCGCGAGGTTGCCGAAGTCAGCGTTCGCGGTGAGGACAAGCACGCCGGTGACGCCGAAATCGCCAGCCCCATGCCCGGTGCCGTCATCGCAGTCAACGTCGAGAACGGCGCGGCAGTGAGCGCGGGACAACCACTCGTCGTGGTCGAGGCCATGAAGATGGAGCACTCCTTGACGTCCCCGATCGACGGGATCGTGGAAGTGCTTGTCCGTCAGGGCGATCAGGTGATGGTGGATCAGGTTCTGGCCCGCGTGGTACCTGTCACGGACGAAGAGACTGCAGAAGTAAAGACCGAGAACACGACGCAGAAGGAAGACGCCTGATGTCCGATTACCTTGCCACCGGAGCGCTTCCGGACGAATACCAGCAGCTCGCCAAGACGGTTGCGGATTTCGCGAAGACCGTAGTGGCACCGGTTGCTGCCGAGCACGACGCCAACCACACCTTCCCGTACGAGGTAGTGGCCGGGATGGCCGACATGGGACTGTTCGGCCTGCCGTTTCCCGAGGAGTACGGCGGAATGGGCGGCGACTACTTCGCACTCTGCCTGGCGCTCGAAGAACTGGGCAAGGTCGACCAGAGCGTCGCGATCACTCTCGAAGCTGGTGTGTCCCTTGGTGCCATGCCGATCTACCGTTTCGGTAACGAGGCACAGAAGCAGGAGTGGCTTCCGCAGCTCACCAGCGGCAAGTCGTTGGCGGCCTTCGGCCTGACCGAACCCGGTGCGGGTAGCGACGCCGGCGGCACCAAGACCACCGCGAAGTTCGACAGCGGTGAGTGGATCATCAACGGCAACAAGCAGTTCATCACCAACTCGGGCACCGACATCACCAAGCTCGTGACGGTCACCGCGGTCACGGGTGTCAAGGACGGCGGCAAGAAGGAGATCTCGACGATCCTCGTGCCGACCACGACGCCCGGCTTCACGGCCGAACCGGCGTACAACAAAGTCGGTTGGAACGCATCCGACACCCATCCGCTCACGTTCGCCGATGTTCGTGTCCCCGAAGAGAATCTGCTCGGTGAGCGCGGCCGCGGCTACGCGAACTTCCTGCGCATCCTCGACGAAGGCCGCATCGCCATCTCCGCGTTGAGCGTCGGTGCCGCCCAGGGCTGCGTCGACGAGTCGATCAAGTACGCCAAGGAGCGCGAGGCGTTCGGTCGCCCCATCGGACACAACCAGGCCATCGCGTTCAAGATCGCGCGTATGGAGGCTCGTGCCCACGTCGCACGTACCGCGTACTACGACGCGGCCGCACTCATGTTGTCGGGCAAGCCGTTCAAGAAGCAGGCGTCTATCGCCAAGCTGATTTCCTCCGAAGCTGCCATGGACAACGCCCGTGACGCCACGCAGATCCACGGCGGATACGGCTTCATGAACGAGTACGCCGTCGCGCGCCACTACCGTGACAGCAAGATCCTCGAAATCGGTGAGGGAACGACCGAGGTGCAGTTGATGCTCATCGCTCGTGAGGCAGGGCTGTGACGAACCCCAAGAAGATCACTCAGCGCGGGCTCTGGTTCGAGGAGTTCGAGGTCGGCGCGATCTACGAGCATCGCCCAGGCCGGACGGTGACCGAGGCTGACAACGTCCTGTTCACGACTTTGACCATGAACACGCAGGCGTTGCATCTCGATGCCGCGTACAGCGAGGACACTCAATTCGGTGTGCGGCTGGTCAATTCGATGTTCACCCTGTCGACCATCGTCGGCCTGTCCGTCGCGCAGTTGACGCAGGGCACCATCGTGGCGAACCTCGGTTTCTCCGAGATCAGCTTCCCGAAGCCGCTCTTTCACGGCGACACCTTGTATGCCGAGACGCTCATCGCGGACAAGCGCGAGTCGAAGAGCCGTCCAGGTGAAGGCATCGTGACGCTCGTGCACACCGGGCGTAACCAGCACGGTGACGTCGTCGCACTGGCCACGCGCAAGACACTGGTGCAACTGCGTCCGGCAGAGGTGTCCTCATGACGTGGACACCGCCGGGGCCGGCGTGGTTGTTCTGCCCGGCGGATCGTCCCGAGCGCTATGCGAAGGCCGCGGCTGTTGCCGACGTCGTGATCCTCGATCTCGAAGACGGTGTGGCTCCGGCCGACAAGGAAGCCGCACGTGCAGCCCTGATCGACACGCCTCTCGATCCGGAGCGGACGGTCGTGCGCGTCAATCCGGTCGGTACGCCTGATCACGAACTCGATCTGATCGCGCTGGACGGCACACACTATTCGCGTCTCATGCTGTCCAAGTGCGAATCGGCCGAGGACGTCCTCTCGCTCGCACCGGCGGACGTGGTTGCGCTCGTCGAGTCCCCGCGAGGAGCCCTCGCCGTGGCCGACATCGCGCTTGCTGCGAACGCCATCGGTGTCATGTGGGGAGCCGAGGATCTTGTTGCCGGTCTCGGCGGCAACTCGAGCAGGCACCCGAACGGTTCGTACCGCGACGTTGCCAAGCACGTCCGATCGACGTCTCTCCTGGCCGCGAAGAGCTACGGCCGGTTGGCTGTCGATTCCGTGTACCTCGACATCAAGGACCTCGTCGGCCTGGGCGTCGAGTCCGCTGATGCCGTCGCAGTCGGCTTCGACGTGAAGGTTGCGATCCATCCGAGTCAGGTCGAGGTCATCCGCGGGGCCTTCGCACCTTCGGAAAAAGAGATCGACTGGGCCACACGAGTGCTTGCCGCGGTGTCTACTGAACGTGGTGTGTTCGCGTTCGAGGGCAAGATGGTCGACGCTCCCGTTCTCCGTCACGCCGAGAAGCTTCTTCACCGAGCCGGAATCTTTCAGCAGAAGGAGAACTAACGGATGAGCAAAGTCGTGAATACGGCAGCTGAGGCAGTTGCCGACATCGCGAGCGGATCCAGGCTCGCAGTGGGCGGCTTCGGGCTGTGCGGTATTCCCGACGCACTGATCGCGGCGATCGCCGACGGCGACGCCACCGATCTCGAGGTGTTCTCCAACAACTGCGGTGTCGACGACTACGGTCTCGGCATTCTGCTCGGCGCGCACCGGATCGCCAGGGTGACGGCGTCGTACGTGGGGGAGAACAAGGAGTTCGCGCGCCAGTATCTCGCCGGTGAGCTCGAAGTGGAGTTGACGCCGCAGGGGACGCTGGCCGAGCGGCTGCGAGCAGGCGGTACCGGCATCCCGGCGTTCTACACTCCGGCCGGCGTCGGCACCCCGATCGCCGAGGGCGGCTTGCCGTGGCGATACAACCCGGACGGTTCGATCGCCGTGGCGTCGCCACCGAAGGCGACGGCAGTGTTCGGTGGCCGCACGTATGTATTGGAAGAGGCGATCACCGCTGACTTCGCGCTCGTGCACGCGGACTACGGCGACACCGAAGGAAATCTCGTCTTCAACAAGACGGCGATGAACTTCAACCCGCTTGCTGCCATGGCCGGCCGGATCACCATCGCGCAGGTGGAGAACCTCGTCGAGCCGGGCGACATCGACCCCGCACACGTGCACCTACCTGGAGTGTTCGTCGCGCGGGTCGTGCACACAGGCCCACAGGAGAAGCGGATCGAGAAGCGGACCGTCTCAGGAGGCACCAAGTGACCAGTGCAGAGGAAACCCGTATCGGTTGGACTCGCCACGAGATGGCCGCTCGCGCTGCCGCCGAGATGCGGCCGGGGGAGTACGTCAACCTCGGCATCGGCCTGCCGACTCTGATCCCCAGTTACCTGCCCGAGGGCGTCAAGGTGGTCCTCCACAGCGAGAACGGCATCCTCGGTACCGGACCGTATCCGACCGATGATCAGGTCGATGCCGACCTCATCAATGCCGGTAAAGAAACCGTCACCGTCAATTCAGGCGCCGCGTTCTTCGACTCGGCTCTCTCCTTCGGCATGATCCGCGGTGGTCACATCGACACCGCGGTGCTCGGCGGGATGCAGGTGTCGAAGACCGGTGACCTTGCCAACTGGATGGTGCCGGGCAAGATGGTGAAGGGTATGGGCGGGGCGATGGATCTGGTCCACGGTGCCCGCCGCGTCATCGTCGTGATGGAGCACACCGACCGCGACGGCAATCCCAAGATCGTCGAGGCCTGCACGCTGCCGCTTACCGGTCAGAGCGTCGTCAACCGGATCATCACCGACCTGGCAGTGCTGGACGTCACCGCGGACGGGCTGCAGCTTGTGGAGCTGGCTCCAGGGGTCAGCAGCGAGCACCTGAAGAGTGTGACTGGTGTGGGCTTTTCCTGAAGCTTCGTACCGTAAATCGAAGAACGCGCCGACCGCTGGTCGGCGCGTTCTTTCGTCGGTCTGTCGGCGAGTACCGATAGTCTCGATCAGCGACTGTCGAATCTTGTTCGAGCTCAGACACCCAGTACCCGGCGGCCCTGTAAATTGTCCGAGGTGACTGATGTGGATTGGGGTGTAGATCGTCGGTTGCAATTGATTGTCCCAGGGGGAGAGGTGTCGCGCGCCGCGTCTGAACGGTGTGTTTCGGCAATGCGATCGGGGGGTAGATGAGCTGGGCGATTTGTAACGAATTGCAACAAAACCGTCGATACACCGGGGTATGGATTTCTCTTGTCACCTATGTATCGGAGACAATGGGTGGTTCTGGCTCGTCGAGGTTGGATGAGGTCGGTAGCTGCTGCGAATCGGACGTTCGGCTCGCACGGGTGCGCAATGGTGTGGAAGAGAGGCTGTGGGCGTGAATTCGCTGGGTAACGGAGAACTGGGGAGCGGCAAGCCGGAGGTCGGCAGCTCGCCGGAAGACGTTCAGCGATCCGACGCATTCCCGCTTTCCGCGGCCCAGCTCGGTATGTGGTTCGCGCAACACCTCGATCCCGCCGTTCCGGTCAACATCGCTCAGTACGTCGAACTCCGTGGTGCTCTGGAACTTGACGCCCTTCGGCAGGCCTGCGCAGACGCCGGTCGCGAAATCGGGTCGGCCTTCGTCCGGATCTTCGAGATCGACGCCCAGCCTTACCAGATCATCGACCCCGCACTCGATGATTCGGTCGGTTACGTCGACCTTCGTAGTGAAGACGACTCGCACGACGCTGCCATGCGGTGGATGCGAGCAGATCGCAGCCGGCCGATCGACATGCTCACGGACCGCTTGATCTCTGCCACGATCCTGCGGCTCGGCGAGAATCGCTACTACTGGTACACACGGGTCCACCACACAATTCTCGACGGTTTCGGTGCGTCGACGTTCGTCACTCGTGTGGCGGAGCTGTACTCGGCGCGCGTGGAGGGCCGGGATCCGGAGCCGAGTGAGGCCTCCGATCTCCGGAACGTCTACGAGGTGGACAACAAGTACCGCCAGTCGAGTCGTTTCGAAACCGATCGCAAGTACTGGGCAGACAAGATCGAGAATCTCGACGAGATCTCGAGCCTCGCGGGTCGAAGTGCCGCGCCGGCTCCAGTCAGTCGGATCGACAGTGCAGCGCTGTCCAACCACGTCGAGGCTCTGCTCGGGCGGTTCCTCGAGCGCATCGAGAAGACCACTGTTGCCGGCACTGTCGTCGCGGCGTTTGCGGCGTACCTCGCTCAGATGACCGGACGAGAGGACGTGTCGCTGAGTCTGCCCGTTTCCGGTCGAACAACAGCCGTGCTGCGTCGATCCGGAGGCATGGTCTCCAACGTCGTGCCGCTGCGCCTTACCGTCACCGCGGACACCACCGTCCAGGAGCTTCTGGACGATGTCAGGAACGAAATGTCCGGCGCACTGCGCCACCAGCGATACCGACACGAGGACATGGTTCGCGGCGGGGACGGGCCGGGCCGGGGCGGATTCTTCGGCCCCTGGATCAACATCATGATGTTTTCCACCGAGTTGGCGTTCGGGCCCCTCGTCGGCGAACTTCACATCTTGTCCACGGGTTTGATCGAAGACCTCGGTGTCAACCTGTATCAGAGCGTCGGCGATACCCGCACACACATCGACTTCGAGTCGAATCCCAATCTGTATGCGCCCGCGGACGCCCAGCGAAATCACTCGCGGTTCGTGGAGTTTCTCGAGAAGTTCGTCTCGGCCGAAACGAGCCGCAAGGTCTGGGATCTTCCTGTCGCAACCGACGAGGAGCGAAACAAGGTTGCCTTGTGGAACCGCACCGGCTTCCACGTTGCCTCGCAGACCATCACCGAAGCATTCGAGCGTCAGGTCGAGAGAACTCCCGATGCCACCGCTGTCGTTTTCGAAGGCGCCAGCCTCACGTACGCCGAATTCGACTCTCGCGCAAATGGTTTGGCTCGTCAACTCATCGCCATGGGTGTTGGGCCCGAATCGCTTGTAGGACTGTCGATCCGCAGGTCTTTGGACTTGATGGTCGGTCTGTACGCGATTGCCAAGGCCGGCGGAGCCTGGGTACCGGTGGATCCCGACCACCCAGCCGACCGCACCGCCTACATTCTCGAGTCGGCGCAGCCCACGTGTGTTGTGACCACTGCGCGGGACGACGTGGATCTGCCCTCGGGCACACGGGTCATCGAGATCGACACACTGGACTATGGGCAGCTCGACAGCAGACCGATCGTCAACGCAGATCGCCTGTCTCCCTTGCATTTCTCGAACACTGCGTACGTGATCTACACCTCGGGTTCGACCGGTCGACCCAAGGGTGTCGCGGTCACTCACGCGGCGATCAACAATCAGCTTCAGTGGATGAACGCCGAGTACGGGCTTTCGGCGTCGGACATTTACCTGCAGAAGACCGCTACGACATTCGACGTGTCGCTGTGGGGATTTTTCATGCCGTTGCAGGTCGGCGCCACGCTCGTCGTCGCGACTCCGGACGGTCATCGAGACCCGATCTACGTGGCGAACAAGATCGCGGAGCTCGGCGTCACGATCACCGACTTCGTGCCATCCATGCTCACGCTGTTCACTGCGAATGCACCTGCCGGATCTTGTGATTCGTTGCGCCACGTGTTTGTCATCGGCGAGGCGCTCCCGCCCGAGACGTCTTCCGCCTTCCGCGAACTCTGTGGAGCCGGACTGCACAACCTGTACGGTCCGACCGAAGCCGCGGTATCGGTCACGTACTACGAGGCCGTTGTCTCGGACACCACTTCCGTGCCGATCGGTATGCCGCAGTGGAACACTCAGGCACATGTGCTAGACGGGCAACTTCGCCCGACGCCCATCGGACAGCCAGGTGAGCTCTATCTCGCCGGCGTTCAACTCGCGCGCGGATACGTTGGTCGACCGGACCTGAGCTCGGATCGGTTCGTAGCCAATCCGTACGGCACGGCCGGTGAGCGTATGTACCGCACCGGCGACCTCGTTCGTCGCCGTGAGGACGGAAATCTCGACTACATCGGGCGTACAGACTTCCAGGTGAAGTTCCGCGGGCAGCGCATCGAACTCGGCGAGATCGAGACCGTCCTTCTGGCGCACCCCGACGTTTCGCAGGCTGTCGTTTTGGTGACCGTCACCCCGACCGGTGATCAATTGGTCGGCTACGTCGTGCCGGGTCCAGGCCGAAACATCGATGCTGCGGTGCTCAGTGAGTTCGCCGGCCGAAGCCTCCCGTCGTACATGGTTCCGGCCGCGTTGATGGTGCTCGATGCGTTGCCGCTCAACACGAGTGGCAAATTGGATCGTGCCGGGTTGCCCGAGCCGGTGTTCGCGAGTGCGAAGCAGTACCGCGAGCCCCGCACCGAAATCGAACGCATCGTGGCGGACGTGTTTGCCGACGTTCTCGGTGTCGAGCGCGTCGGTATCGATGACGACTTCTTCGAGCTCGGTGGAAACTCTCTGGTTGCAACACAATTAGTGACGCGAGTGGGTTCGGCATTGGGAGTGCAACTCGGCGTTCGAGAGCTCTTCGAATCCACCACGGTCGCCACCCTGGCGGCCCGCGCCGAGTCGGTGGCGGGCAACGCCAGGCAGCTCACCCCGCTGATCGCCAAGCCTCGTCCCGAGGTCGTCCCGCTCTCGCTTGCGCAGCAGCGCATGTGGTTCATCAACCGTCTCGATCCGTCGACGCCCGCCTACAATCTTCCGTTCACGGTCCGGCTCACCGGTTCGGTGGACCCGTCCGCCCTGCATGCCGCGGTGATGGATCTTCTCGAGCGACACGAGTCCTTGCGGACGATCTACCCTGATGTCGACGGAACCGCGCAACAGCTGGTTCTGCCGGTCGACCGGGCCGCGGTGGAGTTGAATCCGGTCAAGATTCGGAATTCGCATCTCGACGCGGCGCTGTTCGACGTGGCGTCTCGCGGCTTCGACGTGACGCTCGAAATCCCGGTACGGGTTGCCCTCTTCGAGGTGTCTCCGACGGACTACGTCCTGGTGATGGTTCTCCATCACATCGCTGCAGACGGACTGTCGTTCCGTCCGCTCGCACGTGACCTTCTCGTCGCCTACTCGGCGCGAAGTGAGAAGTCTGCGCCGGCGTGGACGCCGCTGCCAATTCAGTACGCCGACTACGCCCTGTGGCAGCGCGAAGCACTGGGATCCGACGAAGACCCGCGCTCGGAGTCGTCTCGCCAGATAAACTTCTGGCGCCGGGCACTTGCCGATCTGCCGGATCAGTTGGATCTGCCGACCGACCGACCTCGTCCTGCCATCGCGTCCAATCACGGCGCCAAGCACCATTTTCAGATCAGCGAACGCACGACGCGCAAGTTGAACGAGTTGGCGCGCTCGAGGAGCGTCTCGCTGTTCATGGTGTTGCAGGCGGCATATGCAACGCTGTTGAGCCGGCTCAGTGGTACCTCCGACATCGCGATCGGTGCCCCGATCGGCGGGCGAGGCGATCAAGCGCTCAACGACGTGATCGGCATGTTCGTGAACACCCTGGTGCTTCGCACCGAGGTCGATCCGAACGAACGATTCGAAGAGTTGCTCGCTCGGGTAAGGGAATCGGGCTTGTCTGCCTACGGGCATGCCGATGTGCCGTTCGAGCGGTTGGTCGAAGTCCTGAGTCCGGCGCGTTCGCAGGCTCGTCACCCGCTGTTCCAGGTTGCGCTCACTGCGGAGATCAGTGGACGACGCGAACTGGAATTCTCAGGTGTCAAAGCAGTTGCAGCTGAATTGGAAGTACCGGTCGCCAAATTCGATCTCGAGCTCATGGTGTCCGAGAATCCTGAAGGCAGCGAAGACTCGGACGTCTTGAGCGCCACCTTCACCTATGCCACGGACCTGTTCGATCCGGCCACGGTGAACACTTTCGCTACTCGGTTCGTGCGCATCCTCGATGCCGTGGCTACCCGACCTGAAACGATCGTCGGCGATATCGACCTGCTCTCACGCTCCGAGCGCACCGATCTGACGGTCGTAGCCGCGGATGACACGATGCCCCGGCAGAGTCTCGTCGACATCTTCCTGTCCGGCACGGCTGAGGCGGATTCGGTTGCTGTGCGCTTCGAGGGTCGATCGATCACCTATCGAGAGCTCGATGAGCAGTCGTCGAAGCTCGCACGGGTTCTGATCGGACGTGGCGCCGGCCCCGAGACCATTGTTGCTCTCGCCTTTCCTCGCTCGTACGAGATGGTCTGTGCAGTATGGGCGGTGGCGAAGTCAGGGGCGGCATACGTCCCAGTCGACCCGAGTTATCCGGAAGACCGTGTCCGGCACATGCTGGCCGATTCTTCGGCCGCGATCGGACTCACGTCGGGACAGTTCGTAGATCAGCTTCCTGCGGTCACAGAATGGTTGGTCCTTGACGGCCAGGCGCTGAACGGAGAACTGTCGGCGCAATCTTCAGCGCCGGTCACGGACGAGGACCGAATCGCTCCGATTCACAGTTCTCACGTTGCATATGTCATTTACACATCCGGTTCCACGGGAAAACCGAAGGGTGTCAGCGTCACTCACGGTGGACTCCGTGGCGTCAGAGACGCAGCACAGCGTCGCTACGGGGTAGAACAGTCCTCGCGCTTCCTCCATATCTGTTCACCGAGCTTCGACCCGTCGGTACTCGAATGGATGGTCGCCTTCTCCGCGGGTGCAACTTTGGTGATCGTTCCGTCGACAATTATCGGTGGACACGAGTTGTCGGATCTTCTTCATTCCGAGAAGGTCACACACGCGATCATCACTCCCGCAGTACTCGGGACCATGGAGCCGGCAGAGCTGCCTGAATTGCGAGTCGTCTCCGTCGGCGGTGACGTGACCACTCCCGAGTTGCTGGCGAAATGGGCCCCAGGGCGCGCCTACTTCAATGGGTATGGTCCGACCGAGACCACTATCATCTCGTCGTTCGGCGATCTCGCGATCGGCCGATCGATCGACATCGGGCGTCCCGTCGAGGGCATGTCGGCACTGGTACTCGACGAGCGTCTGCATCCTGTTCCAGTCGGTACCAGGGGAGAGCTCTACTTTGCGGGCGCTGCATTGGCTCGCGGCTACCATGAGCGGCGAGGCCTTTCTGCGGAACGGTTTGTCGCCAACCCGTATTCGCCGGATGGCGAGCGAATGTACCGGACCGGCGATGTCGTGCGCTGGACCGGCGGAGACGCGCGCGGTGACGCGGGGGTTCTCGAATACGTCGGCCGCAGTGACTTCCAGGTCAAGGTTCGCGGATTCCGTATCGAACTCGGTGAGATCGACGCAGTTCTGTCCTCGCACGAGTCTGTGCGCTTCGCGGTGACGGTCGGAAGCGAAGGCGCGGCGGGTGTCACAACCCTCGTTTCCTACGTCGAACTGGCTGACGGGTCGAGTTTCGATCGGGACGTGCTCGCCTCGTTCGTGGCGGAGGCTCTGCCGAGCTACATGGTTCCGTCCGTCATCATGGAACTCGCTGAGGTTCCGTTGACCCCGGTGGGCAAATTGGATCGCCGGGCTTTGCCGGAGCCTGTTTTCGAGGTCCGCGAGTTTCGTGCACCCACCACGCCGGTGGAAGAGATTGTCGCGCAGGTGATTGCGGATGTTCTCGGAGTGGAACGAGTCGGCCTCGACGACGACTTCTTTGAACTCGGTGGCAACTCCCTGGTGGCTACTCAGGTCACCTCCCGATTGGGGCGGGCGCTCGACACTACGGTGCCGGTGCGAACGCTATTCGACGTTTCCACCGTCGAGGCGCTCGCCGCACACATCGAGTCGCACGTAGGTAGCGGCGGGCAGAAGGCGCTCGTCGCACAGGTGCGTCCCGCGGAAATTCCGTTGTCGCTGGCGCAGCAGCGCATGTGGTTCCTGAACCGCTTCGACACCGACTCAGCTGCTTACAACATCACTTTTGCTCTGCACCTGACTGGTCATCTCGATACTGCCGCGATGGAAATGGCGCTGGAGGACGTACTGGCCCGGCATGAGGTGCTCCGAACGGTATATCCGGACGGGGCTTCCGGACCGAAGCAGTCGATTCTGTCGCTCTCGGAGGCGTTCGGCGGGCTGACCGTGGAGTCGGTTTCGGATCAGGACGAGCTCGAAAGTCGAGTCGCTGCAATCGGATCCTCAGCGATCGACGTCACCGTCGACGTGCCGATCCGTGTCCGCCTGTTGACGGTCAGCGACACCGAGCACACCCTTGCGATCGTGGTTCATCACATCGCCGCTGACGGTTGGTCGATGGCGCCCCTGGCTCGCGATGTCATGATTGCCTACTCGGCACGCAAGGACGGGATCGCGCCGGCGTGGCAGCCGTTGACTGTGCAGTACGCCGACTATTCGTTGTGGCAGCGTGAGGTTCTGGGCTCGGAATACGACTCGGAATCACTGATCTCGCAGCAGATCTCGTACTGGACCGAGACTCTGGCAGACCTACCGGACGTGATCGAGCTTCCGTCGGACCGGTCTCGGCCTGATGTGGCGTCGATGCGCGGCGAGCGATTCGCGTTCGAGATCTCCGGGGATGTGCACCGTCGATTGGACGCGCTGGCACGGGAGAACAACGCGACGCTCTTCATGGCGTTGCACTCGGCGCTTGCCGTTCTGATGGCCCGACTGAGCGGGACCTCGGACATCGCCGTGGGCACTCCCGTTGCCGGTCGCGGGGACGAGGCGCTCGACGATCTCGTCGGCATGTTCGTCAACACGCTTGTTCTGCGCACCGAGGTCGACCAGGCCCAGGCTTTCACAGATCTGCTGGCTGCGGCGAGTGATTCCGCGCTCGGAGCGTTCGCTCACTCGGACGTGCCCTTCGAGCGGTTGGTGGACGTCTTGGCTCCCGCCCGGTCGCAGGCCAGACATCCGCTCTTCCAGGTTGTGCTGTCCTTGCAGAATCTCGCGCAAACGGCATTGGAACTGCCGGGACTGGCGATCAAGGCCGCCGAAATCGACACGACCACTGCCAAGTTCGACCTCGAACTCGCAGTGACAGAGTCGATCGGCGAAGACGGGATCCAGCAAGGGCTCTCGGCCGAATTCACGTTTGCTGCAGATCTGTTCGACGTTTCGACGGTCGAGGGGTTTGCTCGGCGTCTGGTTCGTATCCTCGAGACTGTCGTGTCGGTTCCTTCGATTGTCGTCGGTGACATCGATATTCTCGATGCGGCCGAGCGGGGTGTGCTGGCCGATGTTCATGGAGGTCAGTCGGTCTCGGGAACCCTGGTCGAGATCCTCACAGCGGCGGCCGCTTTGGATCCGTCGGCGGATGCGATTCGCTTCGACGGTCAGTCGATCAGCTACCGCGAACTCGACGAGCGGTCGTCGCGACTCGCTCGTGTTCTGATTGCGAAGGGCGTCGGGCCGGAGGATCGGGTCGCGATCGCGATTCCGCGTTCGGCCGATTCAGTTCTCGCTCTGTGGGCGGTGGTGAAAACGGGTGCTGCATTCGTGCCCGTCGACCCGACGTATCCGGTTGACCGTATCGCCCACATGATCTCCGATTCCGGTGCGGTGCTGGGTCTTGCGCTCAGTGACGTCGAGGCAGGATTGCCGTCGGCGTTGACGTGGGTTGTTCTCGACGACGAGAGGACAGTGTCGGCGTGCGCGGCAGAATCTTGCGCGCCGGTAAGTGATTCGGATCGACGCAGTGCGATCGACGAGCGGCAGCCTGCTTACGTCATTTACACCTCGGGCACCACGGGTCTGCCCAAGGGCGTTGTGGTCACCAATGCGGGTGTGGCGAACTTCTGCGCCGAGCAGGTCGAGCGCTATGCGCTGACCGCGGATGCTCGGACGCTGCATTTCGCCTCGCCGAGTTTCGATGCTTCTGTTCTCGAGTTGCTGATGGCATTCGGAGCAGCATCGACGATGGTGATTGCGCCGACGACGGTGTACGGCGGCGCGGAATTGGCCGAGATCTTGCGCTCGGAGGGCGTGACGCATGCGTTCGTGACGCCCGCTGCGCTGGCATCAGTGGATCCGAGCGGGCTCGACGCGTTGCGGGTGGTTGTCGTCGGTGGCGAAGCCAGTTCGCGGTCTCTCGTTGCCAAGTGGGCGGTGCCGCTTCCGGATGGCGGTGTGCGTGGATTCTTCAATGCGTACGGTCCGACGGAGTCGACAGTCGCCTCGAACATCAGCGATACGCTGACCGCGTTTGATCGTATGAACATCGGCGGCCCGATTCGGGGAATGGCCGCGCGGATCTTGGACGGCCGCTTGCAGCCCGTTCCGGTTGGTGTCGCAGGTGAGTTGTACGTGTCGGGTGTTCAGGTCGCTCGTGGATACCTGGGACAGCCGGCATTGACAGCGGGTCGTTTTGTCGCAGACCCGTTCGGGGCGCCGGGAGAGCGGTTGTACCGCACGGGTGACGTGGTCCGGTGGATCGACGGTGGCGCAGTGGAGTACGTGGGCCGCAGTGACTTCCAGGTCAAGATCCGTGGGTTCCGTATCGAACTCGGCGAGATCGAGGCCGCGCTGACCCGTTGCGCGGGCGTTGCGCAAGCTGTTGCTCTCGTTCGTTCCGACGATCACTTCGGAGATCGTCTCGTTGCATACGTCGTGCCGCAGGCCGGCGCCGAGGTGGATCCCGCACAGGTCATCGAGTCGGTGTCGACGTTCCTGACCGGCTACATGGTCCCCGACTCGGTACTGGTACTCGATTCGATTCCGTTGACCACCGCGGGCAAGACGGACATCAAGGCTCTGCCCTCGCCCGTGTTCGAGTCCAAGGTGTACCAGGCGCCGATCACGACCGTCGAAGAGACTGTCGCGCAGGTGTTCTCCGAAGTTCTCGGAGTCGCACAGGTTGGCCGCGACGACGACTTCTTCGAGCTCGGAGGCAACTCGCTGATCGCGACCCGTGTCGCCGCACGACTGGGGGAGGCGCTTGACACAAGCGTTCCGGTTCGTGCGCTCTTCGAAGCGTCGACCGTGCAGTCACTCGCCATCCGGCTCGAGCTGCACGCCGGTTCGGGTGCCACGGCCCCACTGGTCCCGCAGTCCCGGCCCGCTCGGATCCCACTTTCGTTGGCGCAGCAGCGCATGTGGTTCCTGAACAGGTTCGAACCCGAGTCCGCAGTCAACAATATTCCGGCCGTGCTTCGTATCTCAGGGAATCTGGATGTCACCGCGCTCGACGCCGCAGTGCGCGATGTCGTCGAGCGCCACGAGGTGCTTCGGACCGTGTATCCGGAAACGGACGGGATCGGTTACCAGCTCGTCCTATCCGTGTCCGAGATGTGGTCGGGACTGACTCCGATTGTAATCACCGAAGCGGCAATCGAAGCCGAAATCGCTGTGCTGGTGACCGTCGGGTTCGACGTTACAACGGAAGTTCCGTTGCGCGTGCGGCTCTTCCAGCTGTCCGACGGCGAGTACGTGTTGGCATTTGTTGTGCACCACATCTCCACTGACGGCTTCTCGATGGCACCCCTGACACGTGACCTCATGCTTGCCTACGAGGCTCGCACTCGTGGTGGCGTTCCGTCGTGGGCACCGCTGCCAGTCCAATACGTGGACTACACGCTGTGGCAGCGCGATGTCCTCGGTTCCGAGAGCGACGAACAGTCGGTGATCTCCCGCCAAATCGGATACTGGCGTGAAGCGCTGGCAGAATTGCCGGGGCAGCTCGATCTACCCAACGACCGCACTCGCCCGCAGCGGGCGTCCGGACGAGGCGCCAACTACGACTTCATCGTGGACGCACAAATGCAGGAGCGCCTCGAAGCCTTGGGACGCACGCACAATGCGTCACTGTTCATGACTGTGCACGCGGCGCTTGCCGTGACACTGGCGCGCTTGTCGGGTACGACCGACATCGCGATCGGAACTCCCGTCGCAGGGCGCGGGCAGGCACAACTCGACGACCTTGTCGGTATGTTCGTCAACACGTTGGTGCTCCGTACCGAGATCGATCCGGCCGGTTCGTTTGCCGAATTTCTGTCGGCGGTGCGCGAGCGCGATCTCGAGGCTTTTGCACATGCAGACGTGCCCTTCGAACGGTTGGTCGAGGTTCTCGAACCGGTACGGTCGCAGGCTCGCCATCCGCTGTTCCAGGTCATGTTGTCGTTCCAGAACCTCTCGGGCACCGAGCTTGTCCTCGGTGATCTGACGGTCTCGCCGTTGGATTCCGATCTCCCGGTGGCTAAGTTCGACCTCCAGTTGACGCTCACTCAAGCCGTCGACCAGTCCGGCGTTCCTTCTGGACTAGCAGCTCAGTTTACTTACGCAACAGACCTTTTCGACGAGTCGACAGTGGCCTCGTTTGCGGACGGGTTGTGCCGTGTCCTGGCGAGCGTGACAACTGATTCTCTTTCGCCGGTGGGTGCAGTGGAGATCCTCGACGAAGAGGAGTCGTCGCAGATTCTGGGGTGGTCGCGCGGACAGCACGTACCGTCAGCTGACGTCTCGATTCTCGGCTTGTTCGCGCAGACAGTGGTCGAGTTCCCGGAGCGATCGGCCGTCGTTGCCGGCAACGTCACGTTGTCGTACGCAGATCTGGATGTTCGTTCGTCCGTATTGGCAGCGGAGTTGGTTGCAGCGGGCGTAGGTACGGACGATGTCGTGGGAGTGATAATTCCACGTTCATGGCAGTGGATCGTCGCATTGGTAGCGGTATGGAAGGCCGGGGCGGCCTATCTGCCGATGGATCCTACATTGCCGACGCAGCGCATTGAGGCGGTTCTGTCCGATATTGACGCGCGGTGCGTAATCGCTGTCGACGACGTTTCTCTGACCGTGCCGGTAATTCGCATACAAGACGTGGTGGAGACGACGGGCACCCCTGAGTGGGTTGATCGCTGGGTCGGGCACGGCGCGGATTCTCGTTCCGCCTATGTGATCTCGACATCCGGCTCCACCGGTCGTCCGAAGCCGACAATCGTCGCGATGGCAGGTATCGCCAACACCGTCGCGTGGTATCGATCCGAGATTCCGCCGGCCGCTAGTGTCCTGGTGGCGTCATCTCCGAGTTTCGACCTGACCCAGAAGAATGTGTGGAGTCCGCTGTCGAGCGGCGGAACTGTGATTGTGGCCCCAGCCGGGTTCGATCCGTCGGAGATACTCGGTGTAGTGGCGAGTTCGCATGTGCAGGTGGCGAACATGTCTCCGAGCGCGTTTGAAGCGTTGGTGGATGCGGATTCCGACGGTGCGTTGTCGCGCCTTCAGGTCGTCTATCTTGGAGGCGAGCCGATTCAGGTGAGGCGCCTTGCCGCACTGATGAACTCGGGTGTTCGAATCGTGAACAGTTACGGCCCGACGGAGGCGTCGGACGTGGTGTCGCGGCGTGACGCCTCCGTCGATGACATCATGGGTGTGCCGATCGGATCGCCGATTCCTAATATCGATCTTTTCGTGCTGGATTCGCGGTTGCAGATCGTACCAGTAGGTGTCGTCGGCGAGTTGTACGTCGGTGGTGTCGGCGTAGGCCGCGGCTACGGCGCTCGATTCGACCTGACTGCGGGACGATTTGTCGCCAATCCGTTCAGCGATAGTGGATCTCGTCTGTACCGGACAGGTGATCTGGTCCGCCGGAACCGTACGGGAGAATTGGAATACCTGGGGCGCACCGACTTCCAGGTCAAGGTCCGCGGCCTCCGTATTGAACTCGGTGAAATCGAGTCGGCACTGGTATCTGTGGACACGGTGGCGTCTGCCCTCGTGACAGTGCATCGGGATCAACTGGTCGCGTACGTGGCGCCGGATGCCGGAGTTATCCATCCCAATGCACTTCGCGTGCACCTGAGTGATCGTCTGCCTGATTACATGGTCCCGGCGCTTTTCATCGTGCTCGACGCAATGCCTCTCAATGCGAACGGCAAGGTTGATCGCCGTGCCCTACCTGAACCGGTTTTCGAGGTCGTAGCTTTCCGGGCTCCGACGTCGGTGGTGGAAGAGGTCGTGGCGCAGACATTTGCGGATGTTCTGGGCATTGAGCGTGTCGGTTTGGATGACGATTTCTTCGCGCTCGGAGGTAACTCGCTGATCGCGACACGGGTGATGTCTCGTCTGGGGCAAGCGCTCGAAACCAAGATTCCGGTCCGGATGCTGTTCGACGCGTCGACTGTGGAAGAACTCGCTGCGCGCATCGACGGACACGTCGGCGGCGACGGAGAACGAGCATTGACCGCGCAGGTGCGTCCGGCGCAGGTGCCGCTGTCGCTTGCTCAGCAGCGCATGTGGTTCCTCAACCGCTTCGATACAGAGTCGGCCGTCAACAACATTCCTGTTGCAGTTCGTCTCACCGGCGAGCTGAAAGTGGATGCTCTTCGTGCGGCGATTACCGATGTCATTGCACGACATGAGGTTCTGCGCACGCTGTACCCGGAGATCGACGGCGTTGGCTACCAGCAGATTCTCTCGCCGGAGGATGCCTCGATCGAATTCGATACAGTGCGCACTGCCGAGAGCAACCTTCAGGCAGAGCTCTATGCCTTCTTCGCGGAGGGATTCGATGTCACCGTCGAGGTTCCGTTGCGCGCCAAGCTGTTCCAGGTCGCCGATGATGACTTCGTGTTGTCCTTCGTGGTGCATCACATCTCCACCGACGGTTTCTCGATGGGCCCGTTGACCCGCGATGTGATGACCGCGTACTACGCGCGCTCACAGGGGCAGACCCCGACGTGGGCTCCGCTGCCGGTGCAGTACGCCGACTACGCGTTGTGGCAGCGCGAGGTCCTCGGCTCCGAGGACGAGCCGACGTCCGTCATCGCGCAGCAGATCAACTACTGGTCAGATGCCCTGGCCGACCTGCCCGAGCAGCTGGACCTTCCCAGTGATCGCACCCGCCCCGAGATCGCAACGGGACAAGGAGCGAACCACACCTTCACCATCGACCCGCAACTGTGGGCCGATGTGGAAGCAACAGGTCAGGCGGCGGGCGCAACCCCGTTCATGGTCGTCCACTCTGCGCTGGCCGTGCTACTGGCACGGTTGTCCGCGACAACCGACATCGCAATCGGCGCTCCTGTCGCCGGTCGCGGTGAAGCGCAGCTCGACGACCTGATCGGTATGTTCGTCAACACTTTGGTGCTGCGTACTGAGGTTGATCCGTCGATGTCGTTCGCGGAGCTGTTGGCTTCTGCGCGTGAAGTGGATCTGCAGGCGTTTACCCACGCTGACGTTCCGTTCGAGCGGATCGTTGAAACGCTCGATCCGGTTCGTTCGCAGGCTCGTCATCCGTTGTTCCAGGTGGCATTGACCTTCCAGAACCTTGGACAGAGTGCTCTCGAACTGCCCGGACTCACCGCCGCTGCTGTGGAATTCGACGCAGCACTGGCCAAGTTCGATCTGCAATTCACTCTTGAAGACGCCGCTGACGCCGGTATGTCCGGCACCCTGACCTACGCGACGGATCTGTTCGACGCGTCGACAGCGGCCGAGTTCGCTGATCGGTTCGTGTCCGTCCTCCGTGGCGTTGTCGCGAATCCGGCCGCTGCCGTTGGCGACGTGGATGTTCTGACCGCCGGTGAGTTGGATCGCGTTCTGTCATGGAGCGACACGGGTGTCGACAGTGGTGTGGATTCGACGTTGTCGGCGTGGTTCGATGATGCTGCTGCGCGGTTTGGTGATCGGACCGCAGTGCGGTTCGGTGACGATTCGTTGACGTATGCGGAGTTGTCGGTTCAGTCGAATCGGTTGGCGCGCAGGTTGATTGCTCAGGGTTGTGGTCCGGAGTCGTTGGTGGCGGTGGCGTTGCCGCGGTCGGCGGATCTTGTGGTGGCGTTGTTGGCGGTGGTGAAGTCCGGTGCGGGGTATCTGCCGGTGGATCCGTCGTATCCGGCTGATCGTGTCGAGTTCATGTTGGCTGATGCTGCTCCGGTGGCTGCGATTTCGTGGTCCGGGCGTGAGTTGGTGTTGCCCGCTGGTTTGCCTGTGGTTGATATCGACGCGGTGGATTTGTCGGAGTTCGATGGTTCGGTGGTTTCGGATGCGGATCGTGTTGCGCCGTTGCGGTCGTCGAATGTTGCGTATGTGATTTACACGTCGGGTTCGACGGGTCGCCCGAAGGGTGTGCAGGTTCCGCACACGACGGTGGCGAAGTTGTTTGCGAATACTGAGAGTGTGTACGGGTTCGACGAATCCGATGTGTGGACGATGTTCCACAGTTATGCGTTCGACTTCTCGGTGTGGGAGTTGTGGGGTTCGCTGTTGTACGGCGGCACGTTGGTGGTTGTGGACTATGTGACGTCGCGGTCGCCGGAGCAGTTCCTGGAGTTGCTTGCTGCTGAGCGGGTGACCGTGCTCAATCAGACGCCGTCGGCGTTCTATCAGTTGGCCGAGGCTGATCGGTTGGCGTCGGAATCCGGTCAGGCCGCTGAGTTGTTGTTGCGGTGGGTTGTTTTCGGTGGCGAGGCGCTCGAGCTTCGACGCTTGTCGGACTGGTACGGCCGCCGCGGTGACAGTGCGCCGACGTTGGTGAACATGTACGGCATCACGGAGACGACGGTGCATGTCAGCCATCGCGTGCTGGATGCTGCGATGGCGGCGGATGCGTCGGCGAGTGTTGTGGGTCAGGCTATTTCGGGTCTGCAGGTGTTCGTGCTCGATACGCGTTTGGCTCCGGTGCCTGTTGGTGTCGCGGGTGAGATGTATGTCTCGGGTGTGCAGTTGGCTCGGGGTTATCTGGGTCAGTCGGGGTTGACGTCGACGCGGTTTGTGGCGAGTCCTTTTGCTGCTGGTGAGGTGTTGTACCGCACGGGTGACGTCGCTTCGTGGAACAGCGCTGGTGATTTGGAGTATCTGGGTCGCGCGGATGATCAGGTGAAGATCCGTGGTTTCCGGATCGAGATCGGTGAGATCGAGTCTGCGGTGTTGGCGGATGTGTCGGTGGCGCAGACGGCGGTGGTTGTTCGTGAGGATTCTCCGGGTGATCAGCGGTTGGTGGCGTATGTGGTTCCGGCTGCGGGTGTGAGCGTTTCGGTCGAGGATGTCCGCACCAGTGTGGGTTCGTTGTTGCCGGAGTACATGGTGCCGTCGGCGTTTGTGGTGTTGGATGCGATTCCGTTGACGGTGAACGGGAAGTTGGATCGTCGGGCGTTGCCGGCTCCGTCGTTGCAGGTTGCGGTGTTCCGGGCTCCGACGTCGGTGGTGGAAGAGGTTGTGGCGCAGACGTTTGCGGATGTTCTGGGTGCCGAGCGTGTCGGTTTGGATGACGATTTCTTTGCGCTCGGTGGTAATTCGCTGATCGCGACGCAGGTGACGTCGCGGTTGGGTCAGGCTCTTGATGCTGCGGTGTCGGTGCGGGAGTTGTTCGAGGCGTCGACCGTCGAAGGCCTGGCCGCTCGCCTCGGTTCTCATGTCGGTGGTGGTTCGCGTGCGGCGTTGACTGCGCAGGATCGTCCGGCGCAGGTGCCGTTGTCGTTTGCGCAGCAACGCATGTGGTTCCTCAACCAATTGGATCGCGAGTCGGCAGCCAACAACATTCCGATGGCGATCACGCTTACCGGAGAGTTGGATGAGGCGGCGTTGTACGACGCTGTCATGGACGTAGTGAAGCGTCACGAGGTCCTGCGCACGGTCTACCCCGAGGTGGACGGTATCGGCTACCAGCGGATACTGCCGGCGGCGGGAGTTCCGGTGAATCTGGCTCCCGTGCCGCTCGAGGCATCCGACATCGTCGCGGCGGTGACGGAGTTCGTCTCATCAGGTTTTGACGTTACGGCTGAGGTTCCGTTGCGGGCCAAGCTCTTCCAGCTTGCCGAGGACTCGTTTGTACTGGCGATAGTGATTCACCACATCTCCACCGACGGTTTCTCGATGGGCCCGTTGATCCGCGACGTGATGACCGCGTACTACGCCCGCTCACAGGGGCAGACCCCGACGTGGGCGCCGTTGCCGGTGCAGTACGCCGACTACGCGTTGTGGCAGCGTGGTGTTCTCGGTTCCGAGAGTGACACGGAATCCGTACTCGCAGAGCAGATCGGCTACTGGGCTAAGGCTCTCGACGGAGTTCCAGACCAGATCACCTTGCCCAGTGACCGCGCGCGTCCAGCCGTGTTCACCGGACGGGGAGCCACCTACAGCTTCCCGATTTCCGCGGATGTTCACCGCGGACTGGCTGCTGTGGGTCGCGAGCACCAGGCATCGCTGTTCATGGTGATGCACTCGGCGTTGGCAACACTTCTTGCCCGGTTGTCCGGCACCACCGACATCGCAGTCGGTACCCCGGTGGCCGGTCGCGGTGAAGCGCAGCTCGACGATCTGATCGGCATGTTCGTCAACACCCTCGTGCTTCGTACCGAGGTGGATCCGGGGATGCGTTTCCTCGATCTGCTTACGTCGGCGCGTGAGAGTGATCTCGCGGCTTTCGCTCACGCAGACGTGCCGTTCGAGCGGCTGGTCGAGGTTCTCGATCCGGGGCGTTCGCAAGCGCACAACCCGTTGTTCCAGGTTGCCTTGGCATTCCAGAACCTGGGGCAGAATAACCTGACGCTGCCGGGACTCGATATCACTGAATTCGCTATCGCGGAAACCGTAGCGAAGTTCGACCTTCAGTTGACTCTGGTGGAAGCTGCCGATGGTCACGGAATGACTGCGACCTTCACGTATGCGACGGATCTCTTCGACGAGGGGACAGTTGTCTCCTTCGCCGAGAGGTTGACTCGAATTCTCGAAGCCGTCGCCGTGGATGCGACGCAGGCTGTCGGCGACATCAACATCCTCCAAGCGCCTGAGCGCATCGAATTGACCGGTCGCCGAGCGTCCTCGGGCATCGAGCCGAAGCCGTTGGCCGACATCCTGGCCGAGACCGCGTTGCAGTATCCCTCCAACGAAGCTCTCCGCTACCAGGATCGGTCGATGACCTACGCCGAGGTCGACGAGTGGTCGTCGCGCCTCGCCCGCGTCCTGATCGCTCGCGGTCTGGGCGCCGAAGACCTGGTCGCAGTGTCGATTCCGCGTTCTATCGAATCGGTCCTGCTGGTGTGGGCGGTATCCAAGACGGGCGCCGCGGTTGTTCCCATCGATCCGCACTACCCGGCTGACCGCATCGCGCATATGGTCTCCGACTCGGCCGTCTCGGTCGGTCTGACTCTCGAAGCTGAACTCGCAGGGCTTACCGACACCGTGGAGTGGCTCGCGATCGACAGTGATGCTTGCGCGGAACTGATGGCAGCGCAGGATAGTTCACCGATTCGTGAAGATGAACGTGTTCGCCCCGTCCTTCCGGCGCATCCCGCCTGGGTGATCTACACATCAGGCACAACGGGCTTGCCCAAGGGTGTTGTTGCTACCGGTGCGGGCCTCGCGAGCTTCAGTGCAACGCAGGCACAGCACTACCTGGTGACGCCGAACTCCCGCACGCTGCACTTCGCGTCGCCGAGTTTCGACGCGTCGATGCTCGAACTGTTCCTGGCTGTCGCGACAGGCGCTGCCATGGTGATCGTCCCGACGTCGATCTTCGGCGGCGACGAGTTGACCGCGCTGTTCAAGTCCGAACGCGTCACACACGCCTTCATCACGCCGGCGGCGTTGGCTTCCATGGATCCGTCGGGCCTGAACGACCTCGAGGTGGTTGGTGTCGGCGGCGAGGCGTACTCGCCGGAGTTGATGGCCAAGTGGGCGGATCAGCCGAACCGTCGACGTACGTTCCTCAATGTCTACGGTCCCACCGAGACCACTATCGTCACCAACGTCAGTGTGCCGCTGATGCCGGGCGACCGGATGACCATCGGCGAAACCATCGGCGACATGGCCGCGTTTGTTCTCGACACGCGTCTGCAGCCCGTCCCCGTCGGTGTGGCGGGTGAGCTGTACCTGTCGGGTCCTCAGGTCACTCGCGGTTACCATCGCCGCCCGGGATTGAGCGCGGATCGCTTTGTTGCCAACCCGCATGGCCTGCCCGGTGAGCGCATGTACCGCACCGGTGATGTTGTGCGTTGGACTGACCAATATCAGGTTGAGTATGTGGGCCGCAACGACTTCCAGGTGAAGATCCGTGGCTTCCGCATTGAACTCGGTGAGATCGACGCCGCCCTTACGGCACACTCGGACGTCGAGTTCGCCGCGACGATGGGCACCACGCTGACGTCCGGTGCTCCGGCGCTGGTGTCGTACGTGTTTGTCGGCAAGGAATCTGCTGTCAGCTCGGCGGATCTGAGTGAGTTCGTCTCACGCACTCTGCCGGCGCACATGGTGCCTGCGTCGATCATGGTTCTGACCGACATGCCGCTGACCCCGGCCGGCAAGCTGGACCGAAAGGCTTTGCCGGAGCCGGTATTCGAGGTCAAGGAGTTCCGCGCTCCCACCACCGAGATGGAACGCATCCTCAGCGAGGTCTTTGCCGACGTTCTCGGCCTCGATCAGATCGGTACCGACGATTCGTTCTTCGCTCAGGGCGGAGACTCGATCATGTCGATCCAGTTGGTGTCCCGCGCCAAGGCCCGAGGTGTTCTCTTCACGCCCAAGGACGTGTTCGAGAACAAGACGGTGGCAGAGTTGGCCGAGGTCGCCGTCTTCGGCTCCGACGCCGACGCGATCACTGTTCTCGCCGAGATCGAAGGCGGCGGCATCGGTTGGATGCCGCTCACTCCGATCAAGCGCTTCATGTTCGAACGGCCTGGCAGCTACCAGCGTTTCAACCAGCTGTTGACGTTGGAATTGCCGCTGGGAATCGACCGGACCGGTGTTGTCGAAACGTTGACTGCGGTCATCGATCACCACGACATGTTCCGTTCGCGTCTGGTCGATGATCAGCGTGGTCCGGGCATGGCTGTGTCCGCGCCCGGAACCGTCGACGTGGATGGTTCGGTGCGCCGGGTGCAGGTGGATCCCGCGATTGCGGATACAGAGCTGACGGCCATCGCGTCGGGCGCTCTCGACGACGCTCTCGGCCGGTTGGATCCGGCCGCTGGTGTCATGGCTCAGTTCGTGTGGATCGACTTCGGTGACACGCGTACCGGCCGATTGATCGTGGCTGCGCATCACCTGATCGTCGACGGCGTCTCCTGGCGAATTATCGTGCCGGACTTGATTTCCGCGTGGGCCCAGCGCAGTGGCGGAAGTGTGCCCGTGCTCGAACCGACGGGCACGTCCATGCGTACCTGGGCGCACTCGCTGGCTGCGGAATCACGATCCGACAAGCGACTGGCAGAACTGCCACGGTGGCGTAAGACGCTGTCGACTCCGGACCCCATTCTCGGTTCGCGTGCGTTCGACCCCTCCGTCGACGTTGCGGCAACAGTCGAGCGTGTGCGCGTGGAGGTGCCCACAGACGTCACCGAGACGCTGCTGACCACCCTGCCCGAGATGTTCCGCGGCGGAGCCAACGACGGTTTGCTGGCCGGACTTGCTCTGGCACTGGTGCGCTGGCGGCGTGACCGGGGCATCGACACCGAAGCGGCACTGCTCCAGCTCGAGGGCCACGGCCGCGAAGAGGGCGTCGTCCCGGGTGCCGATCTTTCGCGCACCGTCGGCTGGTTCACGGCGGCCTTCCCCGTCGCCCTCGACCTTGCCGGTATCGACATCGACGACGCCTTCGACGCCGGAGTTGCTGCGGGAGCGGCGATCAAGGCAGTCAAGGAGCAGTTGCTCGCCGCTCCCGACAAGGGTGTCGGCTACGGACTGCTGCGGTACGTCAACGACGACACCCGCACCGAGCTGTCGAAGCTGAGCAGCGGGCAGGTCAGCTTCAACTACCTGGGCCGCATTGTGGCGGAGGATATTCCGGCTGCAGCGCAAGGCCTCGGATGGATTCCGGCACGCGACTTCTCCGAAGTCGCTGCGCCGGAAGACCCGGACATGCCGGCCAACAAGGTTGTCGACATCAATGCCATCGTCAACGACGGCCCTGACGGCGCGGTGCTCGAAGCATCGTTTGCCTTCCCGAACGGATTGCTGAGCGCCACCGAGGTGCAAGCCCTGGCCGACCTGTGGGTCGGAGCACTCACAGCGCTGGCGCAGCACGCACAGGCCGTCGGCGCAGGCGGACTCACGCCGTCGGACGTGCCGCTGGTAACGCTGACCCAGCAGGATCTCGACGGGTTCGAGCAGCGTTTCCCGGCGGTGCAGGACGTCTGGCCGCTGGCTCCGCTGCAGTCGGGTCTGCTGTTCCACGCTGTGATGGCCGAGTCGACCGTCGACCTGTACTCCGTGCAGATGGTTCTCTCGCTGTCCGGCCGCGTCGACGCGGATCGCCTCCACGCCGCAGCACAGGCCATCATCGATCGTCATCCGAACCTGCGCACCGCATTTGTGGTCGATGGAACGGGTACACCGGTCCAGGTAGTTCTCGGTGACATCGACGTGCCGTGGCGCGAACTGGATCTCACCACAATCGCCGACAGCGAAGAACGACGCCGAGAGTTGGATCGGATTCTTGCCGAGGACCAGGCCACGCACTTCGACATGTCGAACCCGCCGTTGATCAAGTTCACGCTGATCAAGATCGCGGCGAGCGAATACCGCCTTGTTGTGGCAAACCACCACATCATCCTCGACGGCTGGTCCATGCCGCTGCTGCTCCAGACGCTCCTCGGCCACTACGCGATGCGTGGGAACATTCCCGCTCAGACGCGGGCACTGAGCTACCGGAACTACCTCGCGTGGCTGGTCCAGCAGGATCGCAGTGTGTCCATGGATGCCTGGGCGAAAGCGCTGGGCGGCGTCGAAGAGCCGACGTTGTTGGCTCCCAACGTCGTTGGTCAGGAATTCAGTGCGCTGTCGCAGAAGTTGCAGATCTCGCTCAGCGAATCGGTGACCGCGACACTGACCGGTTTGGCATCGAGGACCGGCGTTACCGCCAACACGATCGTCCAGGCTGCCTGGGCAATTCTGCTGGGACGCATGACCGGTCGCCAGGACATCGTCTTCGGTGCCACGGTCTCCGGCCGTCCGCCACAACTCGACAGCGTCGAGAAGATGGTGGGTCTGTTCATCAACACGCTGCCCGTGCGTGTCCAACTGGATCTGGCCGAGTCCGTCGAGGCATTGCTCTCCCGGGTTCAGATCGAACAGGCGGGATTGCTCGATCACCATTACCTCGGCCTGACCGACGTGCAGAGCGCCGCGGGCGTCGGCGGACTCTTCGACACTCTGGTGATCTTCGAGTCCTACCCGGTCGACCGTGACGGTCTTGCAGCGCAAGCAGAGTTCTTGGACGGCATGGTGATCGATGATGTCGCCTCCGACGATTCCACGAACTACCCGCTCACATTGCTGATCGGTCTCGACGACCAACTGCACCTGACTCTTCGCTACCTACCCGACTTCTTCGACGAGTCGTACGCGCAGGCCCTGCTGGGTCGCCTCGAGACTCTGCTGACAGAAATCGGTGAAACGCCGTCTACTGCAGTCGGTGACATCGAGATCATGACCGCGCCTGAGCGCGCTTTGGTGCTCGACACCTGGAACGACACCTCTCATCCGGTTGTGGGTGGGTTGTTGTTGGATGGTTTTGATTCTGTGGTGGGGGTTTCTTCGGGTTCGCGTGCGGTGGTGTGTGGGGATGTGGTGCTTTCGTATGGGGAGTTCGATGAGCGGGTTAATAGGTTTGCGCGTTATTTGATTGGTTTGGGTGTTGGGCCGGAGTCGTTGGTGGGGTTGGCTGTTCGGCGGTCTGTGGATTTGTTGGTTGGGTTGTATGCGATTGTGCGTGCGGGTGGGGCGTGGGTGCCGTTGGATCCTGATGCTCCGTCCTCGCGTAATGAGTATGTGTTGGATTCGGCTGATCCGGTGTGTGTGGTGTCGACGGAGCGTGATGGTTTCGTGGCGTCGGGTCGTCGGGTTGTGTGTGTGGATGTTGTTGATGTGTCTGGTTTTTCGGGTGCGCGGGTGTTGGATGTGGATCGGCGCTCGCCGTTGCGGGCGTCGAATACGGCGTATGTGATTTTCACGTCGGGGTCGACGGGTCGGCCGAAGGGTGTGGCGGTCTCGCATGCGGCGATTGTGAATCAGCTCGAGTTCATGCAGGGCGAGTATCGCTTGACGTCGTCTGATGTGTATTTGCAGAAGACGGCGACGACGTTCGATGTGTCGTTGTGGGGTTTTTTCATGCCGTTGCGGGTGGGTGCGGTGTTGGTGTTGGCGTCGGCTGATGGTCATCGGGATCCGGGGTATTTGGCGTCGGTGATTGATGATCAGGGTGTGTCGGTGACGGATTTTGTGCCGACGATGTTGTCGACGTTTTCGTCGTTGGTGGATCCGGGGTTGTTGGGTTCGTTGCGTGATGTGTTGGTGATCGGTGAGGCGTTGCCGGTGGAGGCGGTGCGTGAGTTCGGGTTGGTGTCGTCGGCGCGGTTGCATAATTTGTATGGTCCGACTGAGGCGGCGGTGTCGTTTACGTTTGCGGATGTGACGGCTGCCGGGTCGGGGTCGGTGGTCTCGATTGGTGTGCCGGAGTGGAATTGCCGGGTGTTTGTGTTGGATTCACGCCTTCGGCCGGTTGCTGTGGGTGTTGCGGGTGAGTTGTATTTGTCGGGTGTGCAGTTGGCTCGGGGGTATGTGGGTCGTCCGGATTTGAGTGCGGATCGGTTTGTGGCGTCGCCGTTCGGTTCGGGTGAGCGGATGTATCGGACGGGTGATTTGGTCCGTTGGAACACAGTTGGTGAGTTGGAGTACATCGGTCGTACTGATTTTCAGGTGAAGTTCCGTGGTCAGCGGATCGAGTTGGGGGAGATCGAGGCGGCGCTCACGGCGCATGGGTCGGTGTTGTCGGCTGCGGTGGTGGTGCGTGGGTCGGTGATGGGTGATCAGTTGGTGGGGTATGTGGTGCCGGCGGTGGGGTCGGTTGTGGATGTGTCGGTGTTGCGGGGGTTTGTGGGGGAGCGGGTTCCGGGTTATATGGTTCCGGCTGCTGTGGTGGTGTTGGATGCGTTTCCACTTAATTCGTCGGGGAAGTTGGATCGGGCGTTGTTGCCGGAGCCGGTGTTCGAGGCTCGGGTGTTTCGGGCTCCGGTGTCGTCGGTGGAGTTGGTGGTGGCGTCGGCGTTTGTGGGTGTGTTGGGTGTTGATCGGGTGGGGTTGGATGATGATTTCTTCGAGTTGGGTGGCAACTCCCTCATCGCGACTCGGGTTGTCATGCGCATCGCCGAAGAACTCGAGACGGCCGTACCGGTTCGCCTTCTGTTCGAAGCGTCCACCGTTCAGGAACTCGCCGCACGTCTCGAATCACACGTCGGTGAAGGAAGCCGCCTTGCGCTGACAGCTCAGGATCGACCGGAAGAGATTCCGCTTTCTCTTGCGCAGCAACGTATGTGGTTCCTCAACCGGTTCGACGGCTCCGCCGGTGCCTACAACATGCCGTTTGCTCTGCGACTGAGCGGTGAACTCGATCTGGGCGCGATGCGTGCAGCGATCGGCGACGTAGTAGGCCGTCATGAAACCCTGCGCACTGTGTATCCGGAAACCGATTCGGGACCGGTCCAGGTCATCGAACCGGTAGGACATACACCGGTGGAATTGGACGTCGAAAGCGTCACGGAAGCCGAGATTGTCGGCAAGCTGGTCGAATTGGCGTCGACGAGGTTCGACGTGACGGCCGAAATCCCGCTGCGGATTCGGTTGTTCCAGTTAGCCGAGAACGAGTACGTCCTTGCCGTGGTGGTGCACCACATCGCCGCGGACGGTTCCTCGACTACTCCGTTCGCCCGTGACCTCGTCATGGCCTACGCGGCCAGGGCACAGGGAACGGCGCCGGGTTGGGCTCCGCTGAATGTGCAGTACGCGGATTACAGCTTGTGGCAGCGTGAGGTACTGGGAAGCGAGGAAGACCCGGAATCAGTGTCGTCCGAGCAGATCGCCTACTGGAGCCAGGCTTTGGCCGGGTTGCCCGATCAGCTGGACCTGCCGACGGACCGTCTGCGTCCCGCCGCGCAGTCGTACCGTGGGGGTTACCTCCACTTCGAGATCGATGCAGCAGTGCATCAGGGCTTGGCATCACTGGCCCGTGAGCACGGAACAACCTTGTTCATGGTCACGCACGCGGCATTCGCGGTCCTGTTGGCGCGCCTTTCCGGCACCGACGACATCGCCGTTGGCACCCCGATCGCGGGCCGTGGCGAGCGTGCGCTCGACGATCTGATCGGCATGTTCGTCAATACTCTGGTATTCCGGACACACGTCGACGGTTCCGACAGCTTCACGGAACTGCTTGCCCGCGTGAGAGAGAACGACCTGCAGGCGTTTGCGCACGCCGACGTTCCGTTCGAGCGACTGGTCGAAGTTCTCAACCCGGCACGTTCGACCGCTCGGCACCCGCTCTACCAGGTGGGCTTCCTCTTCCAGAACATGGAACAGGCAAGCCTGGAACTGCCTGGTCTTACGGTGAAGGGCCTGGAGATCGACAACGGTGTCGCTCAGTTCGATCTGCAGTTGATCGTCGGTGACAACTACGACGAGCGTGGCGTTGCCTCCGGCATCTCGGCCGTATTCAGCTACGCGCACGACCTTTTCGACGAGTCGACAGTGCAGTCCTTCGCTGATCGGTTCAACACCGTTCTGGCAGCGGTGGTTGCCGATCCGTCGATCGTGGTCGGCGACATCGACGTGCTCGATCCGCGTGAGTCGAATCAGGTTCTGCAGGAATGGAATGCAACGGAGCAGGTACTCGACGCCGAGGCGACACTGGTCGATCTGTTCGATCAGCAGGTTGCCGCGCACGGTGATGCCGTCGCGTTGGTGCACGGGCTCGAATCGCTGACGTATGTGGAGTTCGACGACAAGGTCAACCGGCTCGCCCGTCACCTGATCGAACTGGGTGTCGGTCCGGAGTCGTTGGTGGCATTGGGAATGCGACGCTCCATCGACCTGGTGATCGGCATGTACGCCGTTGCCAAGGCAGGCGGCGGTTATGTTCCGATCGATCCGGATCATCCGGCCGATCGCACCGGGTACGTCCTCGAGATGGCCGCGCCGGTCTGCGTGCTAAGCAACGAGAACGACGCACCGTCGCTCGCGGGGATCGACAATGTTCTTCTCATCGACACCCTCGATCTGTCGCGCGTCTCCGGAGCGCCGGTGCGCGGCGACGAGCGGATCGCACCGCTTCGTTCGGCGAATACCGCGTACGTGATCTTCACGTCGGGATCGACCGGCAAGCCGAAGGGTGTGGCGCTGTCCCACGCCGCGATCGTCAATCAGCTTCTGTGGAAGCGTGATCGCTACGGTCTCGACCAGACCGACGCAATGTTGCTCAAGACTGCAGCGACGTTCGACCTCTCGGTCTGGGAGTTCTGGTCCGCGTTGACATCCGGGTCCCGCCTGGTCATCGCCGACCCGGACGGCCACAAGGACGCCGAGTACATGCTGGCGCTCATCGCTCAGGAGAAGGTGACGACGCTGCACGCGGTGCCGTCCATGCTCTCGATGCTGACGGCCGCAGCAGACGGCACTCTTCCGCAGTCGCTCGAGCGTGTCCTTGCCATCGGTGAGGCCTTGCCCGCGGCAACGGCGGCAGAGTTCCGCAAAATGTCCGACGCGGCACTCGTCAATCTGTACGGTCCGACCGAGGCTGCGGTGTCAGTGACCGCGCACGATGTGGACGAGAGCGACACCTCGTCGGTCTCGATCGGTGCCCCGGAATGGAATACGCAGGTCTACGTGCTCGACGAGCGACTGCATCCCGTTCCGGTCGGAGTTACCGGTGAGCTGTACCTGGCCGGAACCCAGTTGGCTCGCGGTTATCACGGCCGCGCCGACCTGACGTCGGAACGCTTTGTCGCCAACACCTTCGGAGAACCGGGCACACGTCTGTACCGCACCGGCGACCTCGTTGTCTGGCGCAGTGGCGGTGAACTCGAGTACGTCGATCGTGCCGACTTCCAGGTGAAGATCCGCGGCTACCGCATCGAACTCGGTGAGATCGAAGCTGTTATCAGAGCTGCTGAGTCCGTGGACGCCGCGGTTGTCGTCGCGAAAACCGATCCGCGACTGGGGGATCGACTGGTCGGGTACCTCGTTCCGCAGGCCGGAGCCACCGTCGACGTCGACAGCGTGAAGGCGGAACTCGTCCGCGAGTTGCCGAGTTACATGGTGCCGTCGGCGTTGATGGTGCTGAGCGAATTGCCGCTCAACATCAACGGCAAGATCGATCGAAAGGCGCTGCCGGAACCCGAATTCGAGGCAACGGAGTTCCGTGCCCCGAGCAATCCGGTCGAAGAGATCGTGGCCTCGGTGTTTGCCGAAGTCCTGGGCGTTCCACGAGTCGGGTTGGACGACGACTTCTTCGATCTCGGCGGGAACTCGCTGATCGCCACACAGGTCGTGGCCAGGTTGGGTCAGGCACTTGACGCCCAGATTCCGGTGCGGATCATCTTCGAAGCGTCGACTGTCGGACTGCTGGCGTCGCGGGTGCTCGAACACGCCGGTTCAGGTTCGCGGGCACAGTTGGTGGCGCAGGAACGGCCGTCGCAGATTCCGTTGTCGCTCGCTCAGCAGCGGATGTGGGTTCTCAACCAGATAGACCGCAGGTCTGCCGCGTACAACATCCCGGTCGCGATCCGGATGTCCGGCGATCTCGACGTCGCAGCATTGCAGTCGGCCGTCTCCGACCTTGTTGCTCGCCACGAGATCCTGCGGACGTTCTATCCCGCTCTCGGGGACGGCCCGACGCAGTCGATTCAGTCCAAGTCGGCAGCCGTTGTCGACATGGCCGTGCTGTATGTCGGCGAAGACACGATTGGGGCCGAGGTCGCGAAGGTCGTCGGTCAGGGCTTCGACGTCACTGCCGGTGTTCCGCTGCGCGTTCGCCTGTTCCAGATCACGCCCACCGAGCATGTCCTGATCGTCGTGGTCCACCACATCAGCGGCGACGCGTTCTCGATGGCACCGATGATCAGGGACACGATGGTCGCGTACACGGCGCGTACCGGGGGAGCGGCACCCGAATGGGCTCCGCTCGAAGTCCAGTACGCGGATTACACGTTGTGGCAGCGCGACGTTCTGGGTTCCGAGGACGATCCGGACAGTGAACTGTCGACGCAGCTTGCCTACTGGACGCAGGAACTTGCCGGCGTTCCCGAACTTCTGGAACTGCCGACGGACCGTCCGCGTCCACCAACGCAGTCGATGAAGGGCGCGGACTTCCTGTTCACGCTCGGCGCCGACTCCACGCGTCGAATCGCGGAGATTGCGCGTGAGCAGAACTCGACCGTGTTCATGGTCGTGCACGCCGCGTTCTCGGTGCTGCTGTCCAAGCTCAGCGGCTCGAACGACATCGCGATCGGTACACCGGTGGCGGGTCGCGGCGAGCGAGTCCTGGACGACCTGGTCGGTATGTTCGTCAACACGCTGGTGTTGCGCACGCAGGTGAAACCGGCAACCACGTTTGTCGACCTGCTGCAGCAAGTGAAGGAGAAGGACCTCGCGGCGTTCGGAAACGCAGACGTGCCCTTCGAGCGTCTGGTCGAGCAGGTCGGCCGTGAGCGCTCGCAGGCATACTCACCGCTGTTCCAGGTGATGCTCACGTTCCAGAACATGGCACTGGGTACGTTTGCGCTGCCAGGGCTCGAACTGTCGGCGGTGGACGACGGATTCGACTCGGCGATGTTCGACCTGCAGCTCACCGGTATCGAGGAGTTCGACGAGGGCGGTACGCTGTCCGATATCCGGATGCGATTCACCTATGCAACCGATCTGTACGACGCCGCAACCATGGAACTGTTCGCGGCCAGGTTGCGGGCCGTGGTCGACGCCGTTGCCGCAGATCCGACGGTGGTTCTGCGGACCATCGACATCGTGACGGACTTCGAACGCGCGCTGATCGAGGCAGCCGAGCCGAAGACCGCCGCCGATCTTCCGGACCTCGCATCAGCGGCCGCCGCAGCAGATCCGACGGCGGTTGCCTTCACGCACGGTGACACCGCGGTGACCTTCACACAGCTGGCCGAAAAACTGGCTGTGATGAAGCAGACGATGGGTGCGGCGCTCACTGCCGACGCATTGGTCTCGGTTTCGCTGAACGGTCTGGTTCCGGGCATTCTTCCGGCACTAGGCGCCGACGGTATTACCTCGCTCGTCCAGTCTTTGATAACTGACGCGCAGGCCACGCTGGGGAAGGGTTCCGGTACGGACGGGTAATATGCAGTATTTGCCCCATGGGCGTTGATCTGTACGACCAGTCGTGCGTTGGATCTGCGCCGTGCTGTCGTCAGTTGGAGGAAGTGTTGATGTCCGTCGGTATGCCGGGACCACAGTCGCTGACGATCGAGGAACTGCCGAGATTGATCGCTGCAGTAGCCGAGGCGGAGCCCGACCGGACAGCGCTTGTTCATGCAGACGCCGAGGTCACCTACGAACGGTTGCACTCGGAACTGACCACACTCGACTCCGCGATGGGTGGTGCGCTCGGCCCGGACGCACTTGTACCGGTCGTGATCTCCACGCTGCTGCCGGAGTTGCTCGCCACACGAGAGGGTGGCCTTGAATCCGTCGTCGGTGCGCTCATCGCCGACGCGACTTCCGTCGTTGCTTTCGAGGCTCCGTCGGTCGTCGAGTCGACTCTCGTAAGTCTGTTCGAGGAGCAGGTCGCGCGTACCCCCGATGCCGTCGCCCTTCGTTTCGGCTCCACGGCGTCGACCTACGCGGAATTCGATCGCCGGGTCAATCAGCTCGCCCGCGAGCTCGTCGCCCGTGGCGTCGGACCGGACACACTCGTCGGCCTGGGTATCCGTCGGTCCGTCGAACTGCTGGTTGCGATGTACGCGATCGTCAAGGCCGGTGGTGCGTACCTACCACTCGATCCCGACCATCCCGCTGAGCGTCTGGCGTATGTGATCGACGTCGCCGCGCCCGTCCTCGTGCTGACGACGTCAGTGGACGCGGTCGGCATTCCCGAAAACGTCGATGTACTGCGGATCGATGACATCGATGTCTCGGCGCACTCAGGCGCGCCGCTTGCCGACGGTGACCGGCTGTCACCGCTGCGCACCGACAATCTTGCGTACGTGATCTTCACGTCGGGTTCGACCGGCAGGCCAAAGGGCGTCGGTGTGTCACACGAGGCAATCGTCGCCAACCTCCGATGGAGGCAGAGCGAATATCCCTTCACCGACGAAGACGTCATCCTGCAGAAGACGCCGTTTACGTTCGACGTGTCGGTGTGGGAGTTCTTCTGGCCGTTGCAGGTCGGCGCTTGCCTCGTGATCGCGAAGCCGGACGGGCATCGTGATCCGGCCTACGTCGCAGCGACGATGATCGAGTACGGCGTCACCGTTGTACATTTTGTCCCCTCGATGCTCGCGGTCTTCGTCGCTGAACCGCGCGCTTCCGAGATCACCTCGCTACGTTACGTTTTTGCCTCGGGTGAAGCGCTTCCCGCCCAGACCGCCGCGCGGCTGCGCGACGTCAGCACCGCGGAACTGCACAATCTGTACGGACCGACCGAGGCAGCCGTCGACGTCACGTACTACGCAACCGGACCGCAGGACGAGGTCTCCATTCCGATCGGCCGTGCTGTCGCCGAAACAGAGCTACTCGTCCTCGACGACGCACTGCGTCCAGTACCTCCCGGCGTCCCCGGCGAGCTTTACCTCGCGGGGGTCCAGCTGGCCAGAGGGTATGTCTCCCGCCCCGATCTGACGGCGGATCGGTTCGTCGCGCATTCCACCTCGGACGGCGAGCGCATGTACCGAACCGGCGACCTGGTCCGATGGCGCGGTGCCGGCGCCGACCGCCTGCTCGAGTACCTCGGCCGCACCGACTTCCAGGTGAAGCTGCGGGGACTGCGCATCGAACTCGGCGAAATCGAATCAGCGCTACTCGACAACGACGCAATCGCACAAGCGGCCGTTCTCGTCCACTCCGATGCGGCTTTGGGCGACAATCTGGTGGCATACGTGGTTCCCGCATCGGGAGTTGTGCTCGACACCGACGCTCTTGCACGTGAATTGGGTGGACGCCTGCCGGACTACATGGTGCCGTCGCTGTTTGTCGAACTCGAGGCGTTTCCGCTCAATGCCAGTGGCAAGCTGGACCGCAAGGCGCTGCCGGCGCCCGAGTTCACAGCGCAGGTTGTCGAATACCGGGCAGCGAGTACGCCGGTCGAGAAGACGTTGGTTGCGATCTTTGCCGATCTGCTCGGTCGGGACGACCTCGGCATCGACGACGGATTCTTCGACCTCGGGGGCAATTCACTGCTCGCGACGCGAGTGGTGGCGCGCGCGAACGCCGAACTCGGCGTGGAACTCGACATGCGAGCTTTCTTCGATGCTCCGACGGTATCCGAATTAGCTTCTCTCGTAGGCGATTCTGCTGGCCGCGGTACGAAGGCTCCTCTCGTTGCACAGGAACGTCCCGACCGGATCCCGCTTTCGCTTGCGCAGCAGCGTATGTGGTTCCTCAACCGGTTCGATTCCACGTCAGCCGTCGATCACATTCCGGTGGCCCTACGCCTGAGCGGTGTCCTCGATGTCGCGGCACTACGCGGCGCGATCACCGATCTGGTCGAGCGCCATGAGAGCCTGCGAACCGTCTACCCCGAAATCGACGGTGTCGGATACCAGCAGGTTCTCGCCGCGTCGGACGTCGTGCTGGACGTGACACCGGTTGTAGTCCCGGAATCCGACCTGATCGACCGTGTCACTGCCGTTGTCACCGAGGGCTTCGACGTCACGACGCAGGTTCCCTTGCGGGCCAGCCTGTTCCAGGTCGCAGACTCGGAATACGTCCTCGTCTTTGTGGTTCACCACATCAGTGGCGACGGTTTCTCGATGGGGCCGTTGGTCCGCGACGTTGTGAGTGCGTACGCAGCTCGATCGCAGGGTTCAGCGCCCGATTTTGCTCCTTTGGGGGTCCAGTACGCGGACTTCACGCTGTGGCAGCGGTCCGTTCTCGGCGACGAGAGCGACCCGGAATCGTTGATTTCGCGGCAGATCGACTACTGGACGCATCAGTTGGCAGGGTTGCCGGAACTGCTCGAACTTCCGACAGATCGCCCGCGGCCTGCTGTAGCGACCAACCGTGGTGCGTCGCACCAGTTCTCGATCGAGAAGAACTTGCTCGTCCAGCTCGAATCGTTGGCGCAGCAACACAAGGCTTCGGTCTTCATGGTGCTGCACAGTGCCATTGCCCTCCTGCTTGCCCGGTTGTCCGCGACGTCGGATATCGCGATCGGTACGCCGGTCGCAGGTCGTGGCGATCGCGCTCTCGACGATGTGATCGGCATGTTCGTCAACACGCTGGTCCTGCGCACCGAGATCGACTCCGCGAGTTCGTTCGCGGACGTGCTGAAAGCCGCTCGCGGTACCGATCTTGATGCCTTCGGCCATACGGACGTTCCGTTCGAGCGCCTTGTCGAGGTCCTCGATCCCGCCCGCTCCCAGGCGCACAACCCGCTCTTCCAGGTCATGCTGGCATTTCAAAACCTCGGCCAGAGCGAACAGAGCGCTGCCGACATCGACGGGTTGACGGTTACGGGCGTCGAACCCGAATCCGCGGTGGCCAAGTTCGACCTCCAGTTCACCGTCTGGGAAGACCCCGAGCACGGCGGGCTGTCGATCATGATTGATTACGCCACAGATCTTTTCGACCCGTCGACCATCGAGTCTGTTGCCTCACGGTTGGCGGCGCTCCTCGCCGTCGTCGCGGAAAATCCGGCCATCGTGGTCGGTGACATCGACCTGCTCACCGTCGACGAGCGCGAATTGGTGATCGGCACCTGGAACGCCACGGACCACGAGGTGCCGGGCAAGACGCTGGTCGACATGTTTGTCGAACAAGCGCATCGGACTCCGGACGCCACGGCACTCGTCTACGAGGACGAGCTGCTGACCTATCGCGATTTCTCGGCGCGTGTGCATCGACTCGCCCGGATGCTGGTGACAATGGGTGTCGGACCTGACACCTTGGTGGGCTTGGCAATCAGACGGTCAATCGACTTGGTTGTCGCGATGTACGCGGTGATCGAAGCAGGCGGGGCCTATCTGCCGGTCGATCCCGATCAGCCCGCCGATCGCAACGAGTACGTTCTGGGGACGGCCGGACCGGTGTGCGTGCTGACCACCGATCGTGACGGTTTCACAGCGGGCACCACGGTTGTCTCGTTGGATTCGCTGGATACTTCCCAGTTCTCGGACGCAGCGCTTGTTGATACCGATCGGCTGGCGCCGCTGCGGCAGGACAACACGGCGTACGTGATCTTTACTTCCGGTTCGACCGGTAAGCCGAAGGGTGTTGCGGTTTCGCATCGGGCGATTGTGAATCGTCTGGTGTGGATGCAGGACGAGTACGGGCTGACCGGCGATGATGTGGTGTTACAGAAGACGCCGTTCACGTTCGATGTGTCGGTGTGGGAGTTCTTCTGGCCGTTGCAGGTTGGTGCCCGACTAGCTGTTGCCGAACCAGACGGACACCGCGACCCCGCCTACCTCGCGTCCGCCATTTCCGACTACGGCGTCACCACCGCGCACTTTGTTCCGTCGATGCTCGACGTGTTTGTCGGAGAACCCTCGGTGGCGGCGTGTACTTCTTTGACCCGGGTATTCGCCTCCGGTGAGGCGTTGACACCACAGGTGGCGTCAACGCTGCGGACAGTTCTTCCCGCTGCGCGCTTGCATAACTTGTACGGTCCGACCGAGGTCGCGGTCGACGTGACGTACCACGAGGTCACCGAATCCGACGTCGCAAGTGTGCCGATCGGTGCGCCGGTGTGGAACACCCGGGCGCTGGTGCTCGACTCGCGGTTGAATCCGGTGCCGGTCGGAGTTGCGGGGGAGTTGTACCTCGCCGGTGTCCAGCTTGCACGCGGCTACCTAGCTCGGCCCGATCTGAGTGCCGACCGGTTTGTTGCGGATCCGTTCTCCGGTAACGGACAGCGACTTTATCGCACGGGTGACTTGGTGCGGTGGAACAGTTTTGGTGAGATTGAGTACATCGGTCGAACGGATTTCCAGGTCAAGCTGCGCGGACTGCGCATCGAACTCGGTGAAATCGAATCGGCTCTACGCGATCACCCTGCGGTATCCGCGGCGGTAGTACTGGTTCGCAGCGACCAGTTGGTGGCGTATCTGACGCCGGCAGATGGAGTCAGCCTCGACTGGGACGACATTGCCGAGGCGTTGTCGCAGCGGTTGCCCGCATACATGATTCCGGCCTCTCATGTTGTGCTCGGCAGCTTCCCGCTTGGCTCCTCGGGCAAGCTCGACCGTGCGCAGTTGCCGGATCCAGTGGCTCGTAGTGCCGAGTTCCAGGCGCCGGTCACGAGTGCCGAAATTGCTGTGGCTCAGGTCTTCTCGGACCTTCTGGCAGTCGAGAAGGTGGGATTGGGCGACAATTTCTTTGCCCTCGGGGGTAACTCCCTCATGGCTACTCAGGTTGTTGCGCGGCTGGGACAGAGGCTCGACACCACCGTCGGTGTGCGGACACTGTTCGACACACCGACCGTCGGGGCACTTGCTGCCCGTATCGACTCGGGGACAACCCCGGCGGCGCGGCCTCCGCTCACCGCGCAGGTCCGGCCGGAGCGTGTGCCGCTCTCGCTCGCGCAGCAACGCATGTGGTTCCTGAACCGCTTCGAACCGGGATCGAATGTCGACAACATCCCAGCCGCACTGCGATTGACCGGCACGCTCGATGTCGACGCGCTCGAGGACGCTCTCGACGATCTGGTGCGTCGTCACGAGAGCTTGCGAACTATTTACCCCGAGATCGACGGCGTCGGTTACCAGCAGGTTCTCGAACCCGCTCGTCTGATCAATCTTGCCCCGATCGACGTGGATGCCGATGATGTGGTGGCTCAGGTCGCCGCTGTGGTGGCGCCCGGGTTCGACGTGACCACCGAAGTGCCCATTCGCGTTTCGCTCCTGCGGATCACTGATTCCGAGTTCGTTCTCGTATTTGTCGTCCATCACATAAGTGGTGACGGATTCTCGATGCTTCCATTGGTTCGGGACGTCGTCGCGGCATACGGTGCGCGATCGGCCGGAGCGGCGCCGCAGTGGGAACCACTTCCGGTGCAGTTTGCCGATTTTGCTTTGTGGCAGCGCGAAGTCCTGGGCAGCGAGAGCGATCCGGACTCGGTGATTTCCGGGCAGTTCGACTATTGGCGAACACAATTGGCCGGTGTTCCGGATCAACTCGAGCTGCCGACGGATCGGCCGCGGCCCCGAATTGCAACCAATCAGGGTGCCTACCACGACTTCTCCGTTGACGCGGATTTGCTCGAGCGCTTGAACGCGGTCGCCCAGGCATCGAACGCCTCGCTGTTCATGGTTGTGCATTCTGCGCTTGCGCTGCTGCTCGCAAAGCTGTCGAGTTCCACCGACATCGTGATCGGCACTCCCGTTGCCGGACGCGGTGAGCAAGTGCTCGACCACGTCATCGGAATGTTCGTCAACACGTTGGTACTGCGAACCGATATCGATCCGGCGTCGACGGTCGCCGACCTGATCCACCGCGCCCGTGAAACCGATCTCGGCGCATTCGATCACGCGGACGTTCCGTTCGAGAGCCTTGTCGAGATCATCAACCCCGAACGGTCACAGGCACGGAACCCGCTGTTCCAGGTCATGCTGACGATGCAGAACATTGGCGGCTCGAGTCCGGAGTCGGCAGCGATGAACGGTGTTGCGGTGTCCGCCGTGGACATCGAATCGCCCGTCGCGAAGTTCGATCTCCAACTGACGGTGAGTGAATCGCCACAGGGCGGCCTTCTTGCGCAGTTCAACTATGCAACAGACCTTTTCGACGCAGCAACCGTGGAACTGTTTGCGCAGCGTTATGTCACGATTCTGCGCGCCCTGGCGGATGATACTTCTGCTGTCATCGGCGACATCGACCTATCGAGTGCCGACGAGCGCCGGCGAGTGCTCGTCGAATGGAACTCGACCGAGCGTCGTGTTCCCGACTCCACCCTGGTAGATCTCTTCGAAGCCCAGGTGTCGGCAACACCGGATGCGCCGGCAATCACGTTCGACGCTACGACGCTGACATACGCGGAATTCGACGCCCGGATCAATCGTCTTGCACGCCATTTGATCTCGATCGGTGTCGGCCCCGATGCCATGGTGGGATTGTCGATGCGACGATCGCTCGACCTGCTGGTCGCGATGTACGCGATAGTGAAGTCAGGCGGCGCGTACGTTCCGATCGATCCGGATCAGCCGACCGAACGCAATGAGTACGTTCTTTCGACCGCTGTCCCGGTCTGTGTCCTCACCACTACGCTGGATCGATTCGAGACGCCGGTCTGTCCGGTTGTTCAGGTGGGCACGCTCGACCTGTCCACTCACTCGGACGCTGCGATCTCCGATGCGGATCGTCTATCTCCGTTGCGCAGTGACAACACGGCGTACGTGATCTTTACTTCCGGTTCGACCGGTAAGCCGAAGGGTGTTGCGGTTTCGCATCGGGCGATTGTGAATCGTCTGGTGTGGATGCAGGGCGAGTACGGGCTGACCGGCGATGATGTGGTGTTGCAGAAGACGCCGTTCACGTTCGATGTGTCGGTGTGGGAGTTCTTCTGGCCGTTGCAGGTTGGCGCTCGGTTGGTCGTTGCTGTAGTGGACGGACACCGGGAACCGGCATACCTCGCAGCTGCTATCGCGGAACACGGCGTCACCACTGTGCACTTCGTGCCCTCGATGCTCGAACTGTTTGTCGCAGAACCCGCAGTTCGCGGAGCGGATGCCCTGCGTCGGGTATTTGCCTCGGGCGAAGCACTGCCACCGCAGGTTGCGCAGGACCTGTGCACACTCCTTCCGCAGGCTCGACTGCACAATCTGTATGGGCCTACCGAAGCGGCAGTCGACGTCACATTCCACGAGGTCACGCCATCGGATTCCGAGATCGTCCCGATCGGATCGCCGGTCTGGAACACCCGTGTCCTGGTGTTGGATTCGCGTCTGCGCCCGGTGCCGGTGGGTGTCTCGGGTGAGCTGTACCTGGCGGGAATCCAGTTGGCGCGCGGCTACGTCGGTCGGCCGGACCTCACGGCAGATCGCTTTGTCGCAGATCCGTACGGACCTTCCGGCAGCCGCCTGTATCGCACGGGGGATTTGGTGCGGTGGAACAGCGTTGGTGAGGTCGAATACATCGGGCGGACCGACTTCCAGGTCAAACTCCGCGGATTGCGGATCGAACTGGGCGAGATCGAGGCAGCATTGCGCGATCAGCCGTCCGTTGCGTCGGCTGCGGTGGCAGTGCGCAACGAACAATTGGTTGCCTACGTTGTGGGACACGCTGGCGCAGTAGTGGACTGGGCATCGGTCGAGACAGCACTGGCCGCACGACTGCCCGGCTACATGGTCCCGACGGCGCACGTTGTGCTCGAGGCATTCCCGCTGGGCACGTCCGGCAAGCTGGATCGCAAGCAGTTGCCCGATCCTGTTGCTCAGATCGCTGCCTTCCGTGAGCCACGGAGTGTGGCGGAGCTTGCGGTCGCGCGGATTTTCTCCGACCTGCTCGGCATCGAGCAGGTTGGCCTCGACGACGATTTCTTCTCGCTCGGCGGCAACTCGCTCATCGCGACTCAGGTCGTTGCGCGACTCGGCGAGGCGCTCGACACGACGGTTCCTGTTCGCCTGCTGTTCGACGCGTCCAGTGTGGAATCCTTTGCCTCGCTTATCGACTCGCAATCCGGTAAGGGTGCCCGCCCGCCGCTGGTGGCGCAGGAACGACCGGATCGTGTTCCGCTGTCGATTGCGCAGCAACGCATGTGGTTCCTCAACCGGTTCGACGCGTCCTCGGGTGTGGACAACATCCCGGTGGCCATCAGGCTGACCGGAGAGCTGGACATTGCGGCGATGCAGGCTGCGCTGGTGGACGTGTTCGAACGTCATGAGATTCTGCGAACGGTGTATCCCGAGATCGACGGCGTCGGTTATCAGCAACTGGTGGATGTGGACCGGATGGTTCCGGATCTGACGCCGGTTCGCATTCACGAATCCGTGGTTATCGATCGAGTTGCAGGCGTGATCCTTCCCGGATTCGACGTCACTCACGAGGCGTCGGTTCGAGCGCGATTGTTCGATTTGAGCCAGTCCGAGTACGTCCTCGTTTTTGTGATCCATCACATCAGCGGTGACGGCTTCTCGATGGGCCCGCTGATCCGCGACTTCGTCTCCGCGTATGTTGCACGGTCGCAAGGGCAGTCGCCGCAGTGGCAACCATTGCCGGTGCAGTACGCCGACTTTGCGTTGTGGCAGCGGCAGATCCTCGGCAGCGAGGACGATCCCGAATCGGTTATCTCCGAGCAGGTCACGTACTGGCAGGAACGCTTGGCCGGCATTCCGGACCAGTTGGATCTGCCGACGGATCGTCCGCGGCCGCGCATCGAATCGCACCGCGGAGCCGGATACGATTTCTCGATCGATGCCGAGCTCCGGGCGGGTCTCGATCGAGTGGCCCGTGAGGTCAATGCATCGCTCTTCATGGTGGTGCACAGCGCCCTGGCGGTCGTGCTCGCGAGGTTGTCCGGGACATCGGACATCGTGATCGGTACCCCGGCCGCCGGCCGTGGTGAACGTGCTCTCGACGATCTGATCGGTATGTTCGTCAATACCCTGGTGCTTCGCGCCGAGGTCGACCCCGAATCGTCGTTCGCAGACTTGGTCAGACATGTCCGGGAATCGGATCTCGGCGCGTTCTCGCACGCGGACGTCCCCTTCGAACGGCTCGTCGAGATTCTCAACCCCGAGCGATCTCAGGCCAGGCATGCGTTGTTCCAGGTCGGTCTGGCGTTCCAGAACCTGCAGCGATCGGTTCTGCAGTTGCAGGATCTGGACGTTGCCGACTTCGCGTTGCCGGACCTGCTGGCAAAGGTCGATCTGCAGCTGACCTTGATCGAGTCCGAGTCGTCGGGCAACGGAGGACTGACCGCCCAGTTCACCTACGCGACCGACCTGTTCGACGAGTCGACAATCGCATCCCTCGCGAACCGATTCCTCCGCGTTCTGAATGCTGCAGTAGTCGACTCGACGCAGGTGGTCGGCGACATCGATATCATCGAAACATCCGAACACGCACAGATTCTCGACTGGTCACGGGGCAGTGACGATGGCCGGCTCGACGCGTCACCGATGATGCTGTTCGCACAGTACGTCGACACCGATCCGTCGGCGTGCGCAGCGGTTGCCGGTGACGTCGAATTGTCCTACGGGGACCTCGATGCACTGTCCTCGGTCGCGGCCGCTCAACTCGTCGTCGCCGGCGTCCGTCCGGACGACGTTGTCGGCTTGATCCTGCCGAGGTCCTGGCAGTGGGTCGTAGCGATGGTGGCTGTGTGGAAAGCCGGTGCCGGCTATCTTCCGATCGACCCTGCTCTTCCGGAAGAACGGGTGAGCGCACTGCTCTCCGATATCGCGGCACGGTGTGTGGTGGCGATCGAGACGCCCGACCTCGATCTCCCAGTGGTGCTCATCGGTGACGAACCCGTGGTCGCTGCCGACGCACCGTCGTGGATTGATCATTGGCGTGAGGACGGCGCGGATGCCCGAGTCGGCTACGTCATTTCCACGTCCGGTTCGACCGGGCGACCGAAGCCGACCGTCGTCCCGATGGCAGGTATAGCGAATACCGTTGCGTGGTATAACTCTTCGCTGCCGGCACGCGCCGGGGTGGCTGTGGCGTCGTCACCGAGTTTCGACCTCACGCAGAAGAACGTGTGGGGACCACTGACGAGTGGTGGAAGTGTGCACCTCGCACCCGCCGGCTTCGACCCGAGTGAGATCCTTCGTGTCATCGCAGACGAGCGAGTCACGACGGCGAATATGTCACCCAGTGCTTTCGACGCTCTGATCGATTCTGACGAAGACGACGTGCTGGCAAGCCTCGAGGTGGTGTTCCTCGGCGGAGAGCCGATACAGGTCAGCCGTCTGGGGCACCTGCTTTCGCGCGGAGTTCGAATCGTGAACAGCTACGGTCCCACCGAAGCGTCGGATGTGGTGTCGTTCCAACAGGCGACGGTTGCGGACACACTCGGTGTTCCGATCGGCTCACCGGTGCCGAACATCGATCTCTACGTGCTGGATTCACGATTGGGTCTTGTTCCGTCCGGAGTTGTCGGCGAGCTGTACGTCGGTGGTATCGGAGTCGGTCGTGGCTACGGCAACCGGTACGACCTGACGGCAGAACGGTTTGTTGCTAACCCCTTCGGAGTGGCCGGCGAGCGCATGTATCGAACCGGCGACCTCGTGCGCCGCAACACAGCCGGTGAGCTCGAGTACATCGGGCGCACGGACTTCCAGGTCAAGATCCGCGGTTTACGCATCGAGCTCGGTGAGATCGAATTCGCTTTGAACGCCGTGGATTCCGTCGGGACCGCCATCGTCACAGTCCACGCTGATTCGGCGGTGGGCGACCAGTTGGTTGCCTACGTCGTTGGCGTCCCAGGTGCTGTGATCGTTCCGGAAATCCTGCGGGACGCTGTAGCGCAGCGCTTGCCGGAGTACATGGTTCCGTCGGCGTTCATCGTCATGGACTCGGTGCCGCTCAACGCGAACGGAAAGATCGACCGTCGGAGCCTGCCCGACCCGGTGTTCGACACGGCGCCGTACCGCGAACCGCTCACCGTTGTCGAGAAGGCAGTTGCAGTTGTTTTTGCCGATCTTCTCGGCGTAGACCGAGTCGGACTCGACGACGATTTCTTTGCGCTCGGCGGAAACTCGCTTATCGCGACGCGGCTCGCGGCCCGTCTCGGTCAGACGCTCGATACCACTGTTCCGGTTCGGATGTTGTTCGACGCCACGACAGTCGAGGCACTGGCCCTTGCCATTGCGGCATCAGTCGGTTCGGGTCGACGAAAGTCACTCGAAGCCGCGGAACGCCCGGACCGGTTGCCACTGTCACTCGCGCAGCAGCGGATGTGGCTTGTCAACCAGATAGACACGGCCGCAGGGACGTACAACATTCCGATGGTGTTGCGGTTGACCGGCGACCTCGACGTCGACGCATTGCGGGCCGCTCTGCGCGATGTCACCGATCGGCACGAGTCGCTCCGGACGTTCTATCCGGCAGACGACAACGGACCAACACAACGGATTCTCGACGTCGACGATGCGCCGCAGTGCGCTGTCGCTGCCGTTGCGGACGCATCCGAGTTGTACTCGCGCGTCGCCGCTGTGATGTCGACGGGCTTCGACGTCTCCACAGAAGTACCTGTGAGGATGGAACTTCTGCACTGCGGGACCGGCGAGTACGTCTTTGCTCTTGTTGCACACCACATTGCCGCCGACGGTGAGTCGATGGCGCCGTTGGCGCGCGACATGATGATCGCGTACGAAGCCCGGACCAGAGGCAGCATTCCCGGGTGGAGTCCATTGACCGTGCAGTACGCGGACTTCGCGCTGTGGCAGCGTGACGTCGTGGGCACGGCCGACGAGGTCGGTAGTGTCGCTGCCGCTCAACTCGAGTACTGGCGGGGCAAGCTTGCTTCGCTTCCCGCGATGGCCGGATTTCCGACGGATCGCCCACGTCCGAGTGTGGTGTCACCGGCAGCGGGCGCCGTCGAGTTCACCGTCAGTGAGCAGATCCACGCCCGGTTGGTCGAGATCGCCCGCGAACGGAATGCGACTGCCTTCATGGCATTGCACGCCGCACTGGCCGTATTGGTTGCACGGGTCGGGGCAACCGACGACTTTGCGATCGGTACCGCAGTAGGTGGGCGAGGGGAGCGTGCGCTCGACGATCTGGTCGGAATGTTCGTGAACACGCTTGCCTTGCGGACTCAGGTAGATACTGCAGCAAGTTTCGACGATCTGGTTGTTGCCGTGCGCGACGTGGATCTGGAGGCCTTCGGGAAGTCCGACCTCCCGTTCGAGGAAGTATCCGAAGCGTTGGGTGCCTCGGCCGACGGACTCTTCCAGATCATCTTGTCGCTGGAACCCGCTGGCGGAGCCGAGTTCTCGCTGCCGGGCTTGACGATCAGCGGAGTCGATTCACCAGTGGCGACCACGAAGTTCGACATGCAACTGACGCTCGGTAGCGCCGCGGATGGATACGGACTCTCCGGCGTCTGGATCTACTCGACTGATCTGTTTGACCAGGGAACCGTCGAATCGTTCGTGGAGCGGTTTGTTCGCGTACTCGAACAGGTCACCGACAACCCATCGAGGCCGGTCGGCGACATCGAATTGCTCACCGCAGCAGAGAAAGACGAGGCTCTCAGCGCTGCAGTTCAGTCCATCGCTCCGAGCGGATCAGGTGCGGCGCTCCTGCCGCAACTGCTGGCGTCGATAGTCGAGGCTGACCCCGAAGCTCCCGCCGTTGTGGTCGGCGACGAGGAAATCGACTATGCCGCAGTCGATTCACGTTCCTCGCAGCTTGCGCGTCTGCTCATCGATGGTGGCGTCGGTCCAGGAGACTTCGTGAGCCTCTCCGGCGTATCGGGAGCAGGCGAAGTAGTGGCGTGCTGGGCAATTGTCAAGACCGGGGCAGCGATAGCAGTCGGGCAGGCCGGAGAGGTTCCGGACTCTGTCGTGACGATCACGCCGGAAACACTCGACGCTGCGGTCGCACAACCCGCGCGTGCGATCAATTACACCGACCGCATTCGCCCGCTCACCGCGGACGACGTCGCCTTCCAGGTGTTCGGAGACGGAGCCTGGGAGCAGACGTACGGGGAACTCACCGCAACCCTGTCGACCTGGAGCGAGAAGTACGCGATTGATGTCGAGTCGCGAGTGCTGCAGACCGGCTCGATCGACGCGAGCGGATGGGTGCCCGCGATTCTGCTCGCTGCATCGGCGGGTGCTGCGTGGGTGGTGGCAGGTAGTGACATCGAATCGCTCGACGACCTGCTAGCCGACGAGTGGGTGACACACGCGGTGCTGTCGGTGGATGACGCTGCAAGCATCGATCGCAGCCAACTGCCGGATCTCGAACACGTTCTCGAGGAGCACAGCCCACAGTCGTGGTGACCTCACGCACCGCGAGTGGTGGAACTCATATCCACTCGCGGTACACGGCGCTCGGCAACTCCGTGGCTGTAACAATGGCACTCGGTTGCCGATGCATTGTGGGGAGCCGCAACGGGCGAGATGACCGTGAAAACAAGTATTACGCGAAGGTGAGTTGTCTGATGGCGCAAGGGGCCGACGTACACGCAGATCGATCATCGGACGTGATCGAATGAGCGCAGACGATCCGACCCCCGCAAAGACACGCGGAAGCCGCAAACCCCGTCCCACCCGTACTCGCCGCGTTCGAGTGCCCTTGCTGCCGCAGCTACTGGCGGCTGCCGTCGATATCGACCCAGGCGCCGTCGCCATCCGCTTCGACGGTCGTTCCGTCACCTACGCCGAGCTGGATGCCGCGTCATCGCAGCTGGCGCGTCTCCTCATTGCTCACGGAGTGGGACCGGAAGATCGGGTAGCGATCTCCATCCCACGCTCCGTCGAGTCGGTGTGCGCACTGTGGGCCGTCGCGAAGGCCGGGGCCGCATTTGTATCGGTTGATCCCAACTACCCGGCCGACCGCGCCTTGCACATGCTTGTCGATTCCGGCGTCTCGATCGGCTTGACGGTAGGCGCTGTCGCCGACGGACTGCCGGCGAGTATTCAGTGGTGGGAACTCGACAACGCCGTGTTCCTGGCAAAGGCGGCCGAACTTCCTGCCGAACCGGTGTCGTACACCGAACGTGCCGGAACTTTGCGTGCGGAGCATCCCGCCTACGTGATCTACACCTCGGGTTCGACCGGTCGACCCAAGGGCGTTGTCGTCACGCATGGAGGCATTGCGAACCTGTGTGCCGAGCAGATCGAACGCTACGGTCTCACTTCTGCATCCCGAACCCTGCACTTTGCATCGCCCAGCTTCGATGCCTCCGTTCTGGAATTGCTCCTCGCATTCGGCACCGGTTCCACGATGGTGATCGCACGCCCCGATGTGTACGGCGGCGACGAGCTCGCCGAACTGCTCACCGAAGAAAAGATCACCCACGCGTTCATGACGCCTGCTGCACTGGGATCGCTCTCTGCGGAGGGTGATTTCGACACGCTTGACGTTGTTGTCGTGGGCGGCGAAGCATGTTCGCCCGCACTGGTGACTCAGTGGGCGCCCGGACGAAAATTCTTCAACGCGTACGGCCCCACCGAAACCACCGTCGTCGCATCGATTGCCGAACTGACGGTCGACAGTCCGGTCACGATCGGCGACCCGGTGCGCGGCGTCGGACTCTACGTTCTCGACTCCCGCCTGCAGCCGGTGGCGACCGGCACTGCCGGCGAATTGTATGTTTCCGGAACACATCTCGCCCGCGGGTACAACCAGCTACCCGCGACAACTGCGGCAAGTTTTCTGGCAAACCCGTTCGCGGACACGGGCGAACGTCTGTACCGCACCGGCGACACCGTTCGCTGGATCAAGGCCGGCGACGACCAACGCAGTCTCGAATACCTCGGCCGCGGTGACTCTCAGGTCAAGATTCGCGGATTTCGTATCGAACTCGGTGAGATCGACGCAGTTCTCGCCGCAGTTCCCGGTGTCGAATTTGTGGCGACACTTCCTCGGAGTGGGCCGACGGGTGAACCAGCATTGGTGTCGTATGTAAAGGCCGGGAACACGCTCGACGCTGAGGCATTGACAGTCCACGCACGCGGCGCACTGCCTCGGCACATGGTCCCGGCCGCAATGGTGATGCTCGAAGATATTCCGCTGACTCCGGTCGGCAAGCTCGACGTCGACGCATTGCCGGCGCCCACATTCGAATCGCGCTCGTACCAAGCGCCATCCACGCCTGCCCAGAAGCTTGTGGCCGACGCGATTGCCGATCTACTCGGCCTCGAACAGGTCGGCGCTTCGGATGATTTCTTCGAATTGGGTGGCAACTCCCTGATCGCGGCCAAGCTGGCCGGTCGTCTGGGCGCAGCGTTCGATACCCGCGTTCAGGTGAAGACTCTGTTCGAAGCGTCTACCGTCGAAGCGCTCGCCGCTCGCATCGAAGCCGAGACGGAAACGATCGGGCATGTGGCCTTGGCACCGATGGTTCGTCCTGATCGTGTGCCATTGTCTCTTGCGCAACAGCGTATGTGGTTCCTGAGTCGGTTCGACGCGGAATCTGCTGTGAACAATATTCCGATTGTTCTCCGCTTGTCCGGAGAACTTGACGTGAGTGCGCTTGCGCGCGCTGTTGAGGATGTTGTCGCTCGGCACGAGGTGCTGCGGACTGTGTATCCGGAGTTCGGCGGTATCGGCTATCAGGACGTTCTCGAAGTGTCCACGGCAGATATCGATCTGGATCCTCGGGATCTCGACGAGTCGGAGTTGCTTGCAGCTTTGGCGCCGCTGGTGACCGTTGGGTTCGACGTTTCCGTTGCAGTTCCACTTCGGGTGCGTCTGTTCCGTACCAGCCCAAGTGAATTCGTTCTCGCAATTGTGGTTCACCATATCTCTGCCGACGGTGTTTCGGTTGGTCCTCTGGTGCGTGATGTTGCATTGGCCTATCTTTCCCGGGCGCAGGGCGGCGCCCCGGCGTGGTCGCCGCTTGCGGTGCAATACGCAGATTTTGCGTTGTGGCAGCATGAGATTTTGGGGGTCGATTCTGATCCGGCGTCGTTGATGTCGGAGCAATTGCGTTATTGGAGTGAGAATCTCGCGGGGTTGCCGGAGAAGATCGATCTGCCGTTCGATCGGAAGCGCCCGGCGGTTGCGTCGACGCGTGGCGCGGTGCATCGTTTCGATATCGACGGTGAGTTGCACAGGGCTCTGGAGCAATTGGCGTTGGATCGTGGTGTTTCGCTGTTCATGGTTGTGCATGCGGCCCTTGCGGTGCTGCTTGCGCGGATGGCGTCGACTGACGACGTGGTTATCGGTTCGCCGATTTCCGGTCGAGGGGAACCTGCGCTCGATGATCTGATCGGGATGTTTGTCAATACACTGGTGTTGCGTACGCCGGTGACGCCGAACATATCGTTTGCCGATCTTCTCGATCAGGTTCGTGAAACCGATTTGGGTGCATTTGCCAACGCGGACTTGCCTTTCGAGCGTTTGGTGGAGGTTCTCGATCCGGCCCGTTCGCAGGCGCATCATCCGTTGTTCCAGGTTGCGTTGTTCTTCCAGAACATGGCAGGTGACGCTCTGGAGTTGCCTGACCTGCGAGTCTCGGAGTTCGATGCGGGAATCGATATCGCAAAGTTCGACCTTCAGTTGACGGCGTCGCCGGTTGAAGACGAGGCCGGCGTCGGTACCGGCATGGTGATGTCGTGGCTCTACACGACAGATCTTTTCGACGCCGCTACTGTTGGCGGGCTAGCCGAGCGCCTGACTACCATTCTCCGTGCGATGGTCACGAATCCGGGAACTGCTGTCGGTGACGTGGAACTGTTGTCCACCAAGGAAACACAGAACATCATCGAAGACTTCAACGACACGTCTCGTCCGGTTGTGGGTGGGTTGTTGTTGGATGGTTTTGATTCTGTGGTGGGGGTTTGTTCGGGTTCGCGTGCGGTGGTGTGTGGGGATGTGGTGCTTTCGTATGGGGAGTTCGATGAGCGGGTTAATAGGTTTGCGCGTTATTTGATTGGTTTGGGTGTTGGGCCGGAGTCGTTGGTGGGGTTGGCTGTTCGGCGGTCTGTGGATTTGTTGGTTGGGTTGTATGCGATTGTGCGTGCGGGTGGGGCGTGGGTGCCGTTGGATCCTGATGCTCCGTCCTCGCGTAATGAGTATGTGTTGGATTCGGCTGATCCGGTGTGTGTGGTGTCGACGGAGCGTGATGGTTTCGTGGCGTCGGGTCGTCGGGTTGTGTGTGTGGATGTTGTTGATGTGTCTGGTTTTTCGGGTGCGCGGGTGTTGGATGTGGATCGGCGCTCGCCGTTGCGGGCGTCGAATACGGCGTATGTGATTTTCACGTCGGGGTCGACGGGTCGGCCGAAGGGTGTGGCGGTCTCGCATGCGGCGATTGTGAATCAGCTCGAGTTCATGCAGGGCGAGTATCGCTTGATGTCGTCTGATGTGTATTTGCAGAAGACGGCGACGACGTTCGATGTGTCGTTGTGGGGTTTTTTCATGCCGTTGCGGGTGGGTGCGGTGTTGGTGTTGGCGTCGGCTGATGGTCATCGGGATCCGGGGTATTTGGCGTCGGTGATTGATGATCAGGGTGTGTCGGTGACGGATTTTGTGCCGACGATGTTGTCGACGTTTTCGTCGTTGGTGGATCCGGGGTTGTTGGGTTCGTTGCGTGATGTGTTGGTGATCGGTGAGGCGTTGCCGGTGGAGGCGGTGCGTGAGTTCGGGTTGGTGTCGTCGGCGCGGTTGCATAATTTGTATGGTCCGACTGAGGCGGCGGTGTCGTTTACGTTTGCGGATGTGACGGCTGCCGGGTCGGGGTCGGTGGTCTCGATTGGTGTGCCGGAGTGGAATTGCCGGGTGTTTGTGTTGGATTCACGCCTTCGGCCGGTTGCTGTGGGTGTTGCGGGTGAGTTGTATTTGTCGGGTGTGCAGTTGGCTCGGGGGTATGTGGGTCGTCCGGATTTGAGTGCGGATCGGTTTGTGGCGTCGCCGTTCGGTTCGGGTGAGCGGATGTATCGGACGGGTGATTTGGTCCGTTGGAACACAGTTGGTGAGTTGGAGTACATCGGTCGTACTGATTTTCAGGTGAAGTTCCGTGGTCAGCGGATCGAGTTGGGGGAGATCGAGGCGGCGCTCACGGCGCATGGGTCGGTGTTGTCGGCTGCGGTGGTGGTGCGTGGGTCGGTGATGGGTGATCAGTTGGTGGGGTATGTGGTGCCGGCGGTGGGGTCGGTTGTGGATGTGTCGGTGTTGCGGGGGTTTGTGGGGGAGCGGGTTCCGGGTTATATGGTTCCGGCTGCTGTGGTGGTGTTGGATGCGTTTCCACTTAATTCGTCGGGGAAGTTGGATCGGGCGTTGTTGCCGGAGCCGGTGTTCGAGGCTCGGGTGTTTCGGGCTCCGGTGTCGTCGGTGGAGTTGGTGGTGGCGTCGGCGTTTGTGGGTGTGTTGGGTGTTGATCGGGTGGGGTTGGATGATGATTTCTTCGAGTTGGGTGGCAACTCCCTCATCGCGATGAAGTTGGCGTCCGAACTGAGTGCATCTGTTGGTGTCGACGTCCCAGTGCGCATGCTGTTCGGTGCATCGACAGTCGAATCCCTCTCTGCCCGAATCGAAGACACACTTCGTGGTAGCGCGCCGTCGTCGAGTCAGGCGCTCGACGTTCTATTGCCGATCCGGGATGCTGGATCGTCGGTACCGGTATTCTTCATCCACCCGATGAGCGGGCTGGCATGGAAAGCCTCCGGCCTGGTTCCTCACCTCGACGCGCAGACGCCGCTCTACGGACTGCAGGCGCCGGTGATGACGGAATCGTGGCCTCTGCCCACATCAGTCGACGCATTAGCTGAGCGGTACGTTCGCGAGATGCTGAGTGTGAATCCGAGCGGCCCGTTCCACATCGTCGGCTACTCGCTCGGCGGGTTCATCGGACACGCGTGTGCAGTTCTGTTGCGCTCGAAGGGGTTCGACGTGAAGCTGGCAATGATCGATCCTCGCGGCACTACCGAAGTCGGGGAGAACCAGGCCCGGGACAACGTCTCCGAACTGGCCGCTGGATGGGGGGTCGACGTCGGGGACACTCTGGATCTCGGTGCGTTGGGCCGGGACGAGATCCTCGCGCTCGGCCGATCACTCGATTCCCTGTCATTTCTCACGACCGAGCAACTCGGATCTCTGTACGATTTTGCGATCTCAGCTGCCTCGATGATCGACGGGTACGAACCGCGCGTCTTCGACGGTGACGCTGTACTTCTCAGCGCCACCGTAGCCGTCGGTTCGACACTCGAACTTGCGGAGGCCTGGAAGCCTTACGTCAACGGAACCCTGGCTGAGACAACGGTCGAGAGTTCGCATCACTCGATGATGGAAACCGATCAGCTCGCGCTGATCGGTCCACGATTGTCGGCGTTCTTCAGGAGCTGATCGGACCGTTTGGGGGACGTCGGGACGAATCGGAACGAGAAGCCGACGTTCTGCGTGTTTGTCAGGTCCCGGGCCAGGTTGGGCAAGAACCGACGTCGGTATATGCCTGGCATTTTGGGTCAGAGGTGGCGCTTCCTGCCAAAAAGGCTGGGCAGCTTGGAGTTCCAATGCGAGCTGAGTGAGACCATACGGTTGAGTCACCTACGGCAATGTTTCCTTCGAGGACGCGACTCGACGCCGTGACCGGCAATCCAGATACCGCAAACTCCGGATCCATGAACCGATTCCGCTGTCGTACTCATGACTGTGTGTCAGGCGTGCGTCGAACGAATCGGCGCAGCCGCAGGTTGTGCAGCAATACATGTCTAACTTCGTGCGTTCGGTAAGTGAAACAGCACACTACGACGAAGGCCGCCTGTACGGACACGCCGCGTCGGGCGTGTAGCGATCAGGTGGCCTTCGAGGCAGATCGGGCGTTGATCAGATTCCGAGCGAGCCGGCGATGAACGGCCACGACTTGTGCAGCTGATCCTGCCAGTAGCCCCACGAGTGGGTCCCTACCGGCTGGAAATCGACAACTGCCGGAATGTTCAATTCATACAGGCGCTTGGCCATGTTCGAAGTGCAAAGGTTGGTCGCTGCTTCGATTGGGCCGCCGATGATGATCTGGTTCTCGGTGTACGCGCGACCATCGCTCAGGCGTGGGTTGAGGAAGGTGTCGTTCGGAATTCCGGGAAGTCCGTTGCCCGTGCTCATGTAGATCGGTGTCCCACGTAGCTTCTCGGCGTTGACGAGCGGATCGTGTTCGACCCATCCTGGCCCGTCCAGCGGTCCCCACATATTGGTGATGTCGTCGACTCCGCCGATCCATTCCGTGGTCGTCCGGACGAATGCTTGTCCGAGGGGATCGCTGGTCTGTGCGCAGCCACTGTAAGCGGCAACAGAACTGTAGAAACCGGGGTACTCGATCGCCAAGTTCAGTACCGACGTACCGGACATCGAGATGGCCGAGATGGCTTGCTTACCGTTGCTCCCCAGCTCTTCGTTCAACAACGGAGGCAATTCTTTGCCCAGGAAGGTCGACCACTTATTGCGTCCAGCCTTGGGGTCGTCCTTCTCCCAGTCCGTGTAGTACGAGAGTCGACCGCCGACAGGAGTGGCGACGTTCACGTTCTTGTCGGCAAAGAACTCGACTACGTCGGTTTGCCTTTCCCACGTAGCAGCGTCTTCCCCGCCGCCGGCACCGTTCAGTAGATACACGATCGGGCGAGGCTCGGAATTGTCAGCGGGAGTGATGACCTGGATCGGAATGACCTTGTCCATCGACGCCGCATAAACATTGACTACGAGTTGACGGTCATTGACCTTCTCGACGGACTTGACGTAAGAGCCCGTCGACGCTGTTTCGGATGAGTCGCCACCGACGCGCGCGGGGGTGGCCTGCGCGAGACCGGCTGTGATCAGTGAGCTGGCAACAGCCAGTACACCGATCTGTACGGTGCGTCGCCAGGAAGTGGAATTTCGCGTCAAGACCTCATACCTTTCGGTTGATTCATTGTCGATTGCGACCTTGTCGCATTCAGAGCATTAAGTCGGTTATTGTTTGTGGACTGTTAGCGTATTTAGATATTCAAATTCTGGTATGAGGCCACACTCGCTGGATGCGTCTGTCATGAAGTCTCCGCAGCCCGGCGGTAACCCCGAATCGCAGGATATAGAAATACTGCGATCATTCCCGCTGACCAGGCAAGCATTTTCAGAACTGGCACCAGGACCGGCCCTCCGAGTGAAAGTCCGCGCATAGCGTCGACTGCGACGGACATCGGTTGTGCGGCAATTACGGGTTGAAGCCAGACCGGATATGCCATTGTCGGGACAAAACCGCTGTTGAAGAACATCAGCAGGGTGCACCCAATGGAAACCAATTCGACGAGAGGGACATTTTCGGACATCGTGGCGAGAGCCGTGACCATTACCGCGAACCCAATGCCGAATGCGATGGGTAGAAGTATCATTGCCGCTGCCGCAAGCGGGCCCTGAGTGAACCGGAACCCGACGGCATAACCTACGCCGATGATGACGATCGTGGTCAGTAGAACTCGAACGGCTTCGGCCATCATCCGGCCCACTAGGCCCGATGCGCGGTGTGCGGGAAGCGTCCAGAAACGAGCGAGCAGACCGCTCTTCCTCTCGCCCCGCAAGCCCACTGCGCTGGCGATCGAACCGAACATCGCTCCCACGAGAATGATGAGCGGGACTGTCCCATAGATACTCGATTGCCCGGTGGCAGCGGTGATGGAATTACCCAGAACAACGCGAAACATGATCAAGGTCAACGCGGGGTAAACGAGCGCTTGGATTGTGGTCGAAGGATCGCGCGCCCAAGTGATCAGAAGGCGTTTCGCCTGTATGAGGCTGTGTGTCCAGAGCGCGCCAGCCGAACTTTCAGGTAGTGCAGCGTCGGGTAGTGGGAAAGCGAGTGTCCGCCCGCTGCGTATTTCCTCGCTCTTTTCAAGAGAACTCATCACACTCGCCTCGTACTTGCCCAGTATGCGAGAGGCCCGCATATCGCTATCAACCCGATCGACCAAGCCGCGACTGGTACCAAGGTATTCGGGGTGAGGCTGCCGGCAGCCAGGTCACGCATGGCGTAGGAGAACTGAGATACGGGCTGATTGCGTACGAAGGGTCTGATCCATTCCGGGAATCCGCTCTCCGGAACAAATCCACACGAGAGCATCCCGAGGATCAATTGGGGAAGTGTCAATGCCTGACTGGTTGCTTGCGGGCTCTTCGACAGTGAGCCGATTGCATCGCCACCGAGCGACAAACACGTACTGAAAGTCAACGCGATCACGCAGAAGAGTACGGCCTGTGACAGACCACCGACGAAGCGAAATCCGATCGCATATCCGTAGATCAGAGCTGCTGTCAGTGAGACGACGGACCGGAGGAATCCACTACTCATCCGCGAAAACAGTGGAACCGGGCCGAATACCGGCATGGTTTGCATCCGACTGCTGAAGCCAGTGATGCGTTCGGTCGCCGACATCTGCGCCGCTGAGATCGAAGTGAAGGCCATCGCCTGCAAGACGATGATCGGCATCAAAAACTGTGCGTAATTGATGCCCTGCAGCTGCATTACGAACTTGAGAGGCAGATAAAAGCCGACCGTGAAGATCAAGGGCGCGACGATTGCGACGAGCAATTCGTGCCGGCGGATCATTGCGCGAACGGTACGGCCGGTAAGTGTCCACCACTGTGTTACAGCGGACGGCTGCGGACGACGATGACGCCCGATGCGAGCTGCATTTGGCACCGTGATGGACCGTTGACCTACCTGTTTCAAGGCAAGATCTTGAGTTGCGTACTTCGTCGTCGTGGTCACGGCGCATCGCTTGTTTCGCTCGGACGCGACTGCCCCGTCAACGACAGGAACACGTCGTCAAGTGAAGGCCTGCGCAGGGCGATGTCCGCGAGTGGTATCCGTGCGTGATCGAGACGCCGCAGGGCTTCTGCAAGGGTTGCAGAACCACGGGGTGCGGGAATTGCAATTCGGCCGTTCTCGACTGCCAGATCGAAGCGGAAGTCCGGCGGAACCAAATTACCCAACGCGTTGGCTGCTGGTCCCAGCAAGCTTGTCTCAGCGGGAACGATTTCGCAGAAGCTCGCGCCGGTTCGTGCCTTCAATTCGTTGGCGGTCCCCTCCGCGATGACGGATCCTTTGTCGATGACAATGATGTTGTCGCTGAGAAGGTCAGCTTCCTCGAGGTACTGAGTGGTCAGCAGAACCGTGATGCCTTGCTCTTTCAAAGTCTGCACGAGGTTCCACACGCTCTGGCGGCTGCGAGGGTCCAGTCCAGTCGTCGGCTCGTCGAGAAATACGACTTCTGGCCTCACCACCAATCCGCACGCAATGTCGATGCGTCGTCGCATGCCGCCCGAGTACCCTGCAACAACTCGCCCCCCAGCTTCCACTAGATCGAATTCTTCGAGAAGTTCCACGGCTCGTTGCCTGGCGGATGCGCGATCGAGACCCATCAGGCGAGCGAACAGTTCGATGTTCTCGCGTCCGGTGAGTGCGTCGTCGAGTGCGGCGAATTGGCCAGTCATCATGATCGAACGGCGAACGTCGGCTGGGTTTCGAGCGACGTCGTATCCGGCAACCATTGCGACGCCGCGGTCAGGCCGAATCAACGTGGACAGAACCTTGACGGTGGTGGTCTTACCTGCGCCGTTGGGTCCAAGGATGCCGAGCACTGTGCCCTTGGGAGCTTGGAAGTTGATGCCACGCAATGCGTGTACATCCTTGAAGGACTTGTGAACGTCCTCCACGACTACCGCCGCGTCCGTCGATAAGGGCATCAATTCTCCGCTGTCTACATGGATGTTCGGGCCGAGCTGTGCTTGGACAGGGCTTCTCGGCCATGTCCTTTCTCGAGCAAGCCGTAGCCCGAGCCGGAGTCACTGGTAAGGGTCCCAGTGGTTGCGGGAACCTTGTACGTCTATCTCCGGATGCACAGTGGATGTTACCGGAGGGACAACCTCGGTCCGGCCTTCGCGCGGTGCGGAGTGATGCAAATGTGCAGCTTGGCGAGAAGCCGAGGTCAGGTCGACCGACGGGAATGTGCGATATCGCACAGTGTCCGGTGCCTGGCCTGATTTCGGATCGCCGACAGGTGTGAACTGTGTTCGCGCGTGCTGAGTGCTCGTCGAGTATGACGAGTTCGTACTCGATCGACGGGCACCCCTGACTCGATCATCAAGTCGACTCACTCTGGCGAGGTAGCCTACTGCTCATGGATATCGGCACGTTGTCAGTGGTGGTTCCCGTGTACAACGAGGAGGATTACATCGCCGGGTGTTTGGAGTCCCTCTCTCGTCAAGGGGACGAAATACTCGAGATAATTGTTGTCGACAACAATTCCACCGACCGCACCCCTGAAATCGTGCGTTCTTTCGAGCAGCGGGATTCTCGAGTCCGATATCTTGTCGAACCGCGTCAAGGCGTTGTTCATGCTCGTAATGCCGGGTTCGACATCGCAGTGGGTGAATTCATCGGTAGGGTCGATGCGGATTCGCGTGTCGCACCAGGATGGGCGCGAGCGGTTCGAAGTTCCTTCGCTTCTCATGATCTTGATGCCGTTACCGGTTTCTCGTTGTTTTACGAGTCACCGTTTTCAGGGCTTCAGCGAGCAGCGGTGAACAAAGCCGAGGCCCGTGGCGATTTCCACGGAATCAAACCTGCGCACGCACTGACTGGTTCGAATATGGCGATTCGGGCGACGTCGTGGCGCTCGATCCGCGACAAGGTCAGTGATCGCACCGACATTCACGAAGACGTGGATCTGTCGCTGTGCCTGGTGAAGGCAGGGATGCAGTTCGGCACTGACCTGGACATGCGGAGCGAAATCTCCGGCCGAAGGGGAGAGACTGGACCCATCGAGTTTCTGTCATACAACAAGGCTTCGGTGACAACGCTCGAGTATCACCAGGCTATGACTGCACGACTACGTTTGATGATTCTCAAGTCGTCAATTCTGCATGCTCTGATGTGGCCGGCGTACCGAATGTACGACCGGCAAACCGATCGGCTGTCATGGCGGAAACTGCTGTCAGGTTCCGGAGCCCGCACTATGCCCGTGGATTCGTGAGAGTCGGCTACATCCTGTCCAGATTCAAGGTCTTGTACAACCTCTCGATACCGCTGTAATCCTGTACGAACAGTTCGTTGCTCGGTTCCAACGCGACATCATCGAGCATCTTCTGTCCGCCGGGTATGGCTTCGATCTCCATGATTGCTCGCCACGCGCCGAAGTCGGTCCCGCTGAAAGCGCGCATGGCGCCCTCGAAGCCTTCCAGTAGATAGCTGCGATCTCCACGATCCAAGGAATCCCAGACCAGCACCGCCAGTTCCCCGGCAATCGAGGCATGGCAGTACTCGTCGCGAGCGTGCAACCGAATGGTCGCGCGGTTGATCGACTGCACGCCCGGGTCGTCCGAGATCAGGTCGAGGTATGCGGTGATCGACACCTCGGCGACGGTCATGAACGCCAACTGTGTCAGCGCGATCTTGCGCGGATCACCGGCTGCGTCGAGGGCTTGCGCCCGCGTGCGGACCGTCAGGACGTCGGGCAATGCCTTGGTCGGCAGCCCCCAGCCCCTGCCTCGACGGGTCGCTGAACTGGCATTGAAGTGCATGAGCGTGTGATATTGCTCGTCGACCATCGCTTGATTGACCGCCACTGCAGCCCAATCTCCGAGACCGACGCCGAGTCGGTCTTCGGCGAGAACGTCGAAGCCGGGATTGACGACGTACTTCTCGATGTCCATGACGTTCTTGTTGAACGCGATCCATGCCCAGGCTTGCAGGCGTTGCTTCTGCTCGGGGCTCAATGCCAGGTAGGTCGGATGCTCCGCGAACGGGAGAAGTTCTTCGGGGTAGTCGGACAACGACGAATCGAAGAGATCGTCCAGTTCCGGCTCCGCCTTCTTCACGGTTGCCCGGCGCGCCCAATTGCTCGCAAGGCGGCGGACGATTGCACTCTCGACCGGATCGGAGGCGTCGTACTCCGGGAGGCTGGGCGGACTCACTCCAGGTCTCATCGTGCCCTACTCTCTGTGCCCTTCGGCGATCTCCCTGTGCCCTTCGGCAATGCGATCGAACAAGCTCTGGCACTCCGAGTTCAATTCGCCTGAGCGATTGTCGAGCGCTGCGTCGGCGGTTTTCATCAGCGTCGTGAAGTCGCCGAGGGTCTCGGCCGCCCTGTCCACCTGTGCGGTGGCATCGAACAGTGCTTTTCGTGTCGCACCTGCGCACGGATTGCCCGCTTGTACGTCCCAGTACACCTCCGGTTCGCCGCCGGCTACACGTGCCAGGAGCGCGAGCAAGGCCCGATGCGGGGGAGGGGCGACCGCGAGGAGATCGTCGGCGGAAACTCCGAGTTCGGCCAGGGCAACGCCGAAAGCCAGCACCGACGCGTGTGTCAGAACCTGGGTGGCCGCAGCCAACCGGTCGTGACGATCGGCGTCCATCACCGCGACCGACGCTCCCCACGAGCGCACGATGTCGAGGAATCTGTCGGACTGCGGACCGCCGACGTACGGCACTGCGATGACGGCCCGACCGCGTGGCCCGAGCGACGGACGGAACATGGGGTTGAGTCCGAGGAATTCCCCTTCTCGGCCGGCGTCGGCGATTGCTGCGTCCATCCGCGATTTGACCGACAGCGTGTCCACAACGAGAGCGCCGGATGTCCGAAGGCTCGGTAGTGCGGCTAGAGCGACCTGTTCGGGAACCGCGAGCACGATGATGCGCGAGGACTCCACGTGCGCGAGGACTTGCTCACTGGGTTTCGTGATGTCTCCGACGACTACATCTCCGTCGGGATCGCTGCCTGCTGGGTCGACGACGGTGACGGTCGACCCCCCGGCGCGAAGCAGTTCGACGAACATGGATCCGACGGCACCCAGCCCGCCGACAACCGTCGCTGTGCCTGATGCCGCCGTCATGGCTGGATCTACCCGCCGTACTCGAGGACCCGCGAGGACACCGCATCGAGCGCACGGAGCAGCGTGGACGCCTTGACCGTGGTCTCGTCGAATTCTTCTTCCGGATCGGACAACGCTGTGATGGCACCGCCGATTCCGAAGGTCACGCCGCTCTCGGTGCAGACCAGCGACCGGATCACGATCGAGAGGTCCGCGGCGCCACCGAGCGCGAAGTACCCGATCGATCCCGAGTAGACCCCACGTGGGCCTGATTCGAGGCGGTCGATGATCTCCATCGTCCGTACCTTCGGGGCGCCGGTCATCGATCCACCGGGGAACGCGGCACGCACACAGTCCACCGCCGACGACCCCGGACTCAGGTGTCCGCGCACCGTCGACACCATTTGGTGAACGGACGAGTACGACTCGATCGCGAACAGCCTCGGAACGTGGACACTTCCCGGAACGCAGACCTTGGTGAGGTCGTTGCGGGTGAGGTCCACGATCATCAGGTTCTCGGCGCGGTCCTTCTCGCTGTCGAGCAGGTCCTGCCGTAGGGCAGCATCACGCGCTCGGGTGACGCCGCGCGGGCGGGTCCCTTTGATCGGCTTGGACTCGACGTTGCCGGCCGAGTCGACACGAAGGAACCGCTCAGGCGAGGCCGAGACCACCGAGATGCCGGTGAAGTCGAGAAGTGCGCTGTACGGCGTCGGATTGATCGAGCGCAGATACTCGAACGCCTGCTGTGCATCGATCGTCTCGTCGACGCTCGCCATGTTGGTCAGACACACCTCGTAGGACTCACCCGCCCGGATCTCCGAGAGGGCCGTTCCGATCAACGACAGGTACTGATCGCGATCATGCCGAAGGCGAGCCTGCGTCCAGACGGTGTCGCTGATCAGCGGAACCGGGGTGCGTTCCGGAAGGTCCGCGCCGATCCGCGCCAAGGTGTCGACGGTCGATTCGAGCCAATCGTCATAGCCGGCGTCGCGGACTTTCTCGCGCAATCTCAAAACGTGAGTGCGGCCCGCGGTGTGATCGATGACGACGGCGCGATCGGCAAACACCAGAGCGGCATCAGGAGTGGGTGCCGGATGGACTGCCCTTCCTCCGGTCTGTGCTTTCAGTTCGTAGCCGAGGTAGCCCACGTAGCCGAGGTTGAAGTCGAGTTCCGGATGCGAGGGCACGAAGCGTGTCGAGAGTTGTGCGTCCAAGTAATCGAAGAAAGGAACTCGAATGTGCTCGTCGGACAAGCCTTTTCGGCTGACAGTCAGTACCTCGGCTTGCACGTCGTACGTGATGAACTCGGCCAGCGGCCCCGACGAATCGCCGAGAATCGAAAAGCGCGCACTCGGCTCTGCGGTTGCCGCGCGGTCCAGCCAGAACGCGTTCGGGCCGTCGGCGAACAGTGCTGCATAGGCCGCCGACGGGTCCACTGCAAAATCGAGAGTCACGTCGTCGACGTCGTAGTTGATCGCCGGCCGCAGGTCGGGTGTTTGCGGAACAGGTTCGGGTCGGATCACCGAATCCAGAGTGCGTCCGACGGACAGATCGCGGAAGTTCGCGAGCAAATCTATGCCGAACTCGGTGCTGATGGACTCCGGATGGAACTGAACTCCCCACATCGGCTTGGTCCGGTGCCGGACACCCATGAGCAGACCGTCGGACGTCCACGCGGTACGAACGAAGGCGTTCGGCAGATTCTCGACGGTCAACGAGTGGTAGCGAACAGCTCGGAACGGCGACGGAAGTCCGGCAAAGATGCCCGAGCCGTCGTGATCGATCAGCGAAATTCGGCCGTGCATCGGTACGGGCGCAACCACCACGTCCGCGCCGAACAACTCGCACAGGCCCTGGTGGCCGAGACAGACACCGAGAAGTGGGAGAGGCGCTTCTTCGATGAAACGGCGGCTGATTCCGAAATCACGGTCGCGATCCGGCCGGCCGGGACCTGGGGAGATGACCACGTTGTCGTATGACGCGAGATCGAGGGAATCCCAATCCGCGTCGTTGCGGACCACGGTCGGCACAACCCCGTTGACCTCGGTCAACAGGGTGAACAGGTTGTAGGTGAACGAGTCGTAATTGTCCACCAGAAGGGTGCGGGAACTCATGTCGATGATCCTGATCTCGGTCCGACGGATTCCCGAACAGTGTCCTCCTCCTCAACAGGTGCGTTGATCACCAGGTCTTCGAGTCGACAGGTCTCGGCAATCATCAGCTCGTACAGGGCGTTGAAGAAGTCTGGGGAGAGGTCGTGTCTACGGGCGAATTCACGCGCCCGCTCCTGCACGAGGCGGACGCGGCCGGGTTGCATCATCGGAACCTCGCGGGAGCGCTTCCACTCGCCGATGCGCAGGCAGAGTTCCAGCCGCTGCCGCACCGTCTCGAGAAGTAGAGCGTCGATGGCGTCGAGGTCGCGCCGGAAGCTGTCCAATCCCTCGGCCTCGTCCGGATACGACGAGGTCTGCGTGCCTGCTTCGGAACTCGTTGTGGTCAAGAACTCTTCCACGAGGCCTCCCGGTGCTCGGCGTGACGCGAGGTCGACAATGTGGTGCCCGGAACGCAACCCACCTCCGGACACCGGCACCCCGACCGACCATCGCCGTTCGGGGAGGTGTTCCACGATCGTCATTCGCCGAAACCTGCGGTGGTGCCTAATTCTGCGAAACCTGTTTGGCGGGCGAATCAGGTTGCGATGCAGGCGGGTTCGTGAGTGCCTACTTGGGGGAGACCCAGGTGGTGATTTCGGCGTGGACTACTTCCTTGCCGCCCCGGTCGAAGATCGAGATGGGAACGAGAAGTTCCGTGCCACTCTCGATCGCCGCGAAGTCCGGCAAAGTCTCGAGTCGGGCGACCGCCCGCAGGCCGGTCTCGGCCTTGGCGAGGTAGTCGACCTTCATGGACTTGGGGATCCAGCGGTGCGAGTTCGGAACCGTCGCTTCGCTCAGCATGCCCATTGCGACCTCCGCGAGATTGCATGCAGCGATCGCGTGGAAAGTGCCGAGATGATTGTGGACGCCCCACCATTTGGGGGAGCGGACCTCGCAGAGCCCTGGTTCCAACTTGGTCACCCGGGGGAGAACAGAGGCGAAATAGGGCACGCGAATGGACATCGCCGCCGAGAAAACTGCATGTCCGAGGGCATTGTCCGGCAATTTCTGCCATCCGCGATAGGTAGGGCTGGAGGTAGTCATAGGCCTATCTTACTTCTGAGTAAGGTTGTTGTCGCGCAGCTCACTCGGAAAAGGCAGTTCGGGGGAGTTGAGGATTTGGGCCAGGTACGGCATACTGGTCGGGTTGCCTTGTCCGGGACGCGGTCGATTGCGGCCGTGATCGGGTAAGGGTAAGACGTCACAGACGATCGATCGCAGATCCCGTCAGGGTAATCGGGTCAACGACTGTGACCATGCAAGACGAGAAGTAATGCAGGACGGAAGCAGTACCTACTTTGTGTTCGACATCGAACACGTCCGGTACGCATCACGCGCCAGATAATCGAAAGATTGTCCGGCGCAGGATGAGTGAGAAGGCGACACGCCCGACCGCGTGTACCGGAGAACAATGACAAACGAACAGCGGCAGCAGATCCTGATCTCGATCCGAATCTCGGTACTCCCGAGAACTTGGACTTGGTCCCGATCGCTTCAGTGTTCGTCGTGTCATCGTCCAGGCAAGGACTGTGCAGACGAGGTAGCTCGAGCCTGACCAGGCGGGCTACGAAACGCGGCAAGAAAAGGACACTAAGCGTGGCGGGACAAAAGATCCGCATCAGGCTCAAGGCCTACGACCACGAGGCGATCGACGCGTCAGCGCGCAAGATCGTCGAGACGGTAACCCGTACGGGTGCCCGCGTCGTTGGACCTGTGCCGTTGCCGACCGAGAAGAACGTATATTGCGTCATCCGCTCGCCGCACAAGTACAAGGACTCGCGCGAGCACTTCGAGATGCGTACTCACAAGCGGCTGATCGACATTCTCGACCCGACGCCGAAGACGGTTGACGCGCTCATGCGCATCGACCTTCCGGCCAGTGTCGACGTGAACATTCAGTGACGGCGGAGACAAAAACAATGACTGATACCAAGATCAAGGGAATCCTGGGCACCAAGCTCGGCATGACCCAGGTCTTCGACGAGAACAACCGGGTTGTCCCGGTCACCGTCGTGAAGGCTGGGCCGAACGTCGTAACCCAGATCCGTACCGAAGAGCGTGACGGCTACAGCGCCGTTCAGCTCGCGTTCGGCGCCATCGACCCGCGCAAGGTGAACAAGCCGACTTCCGGCCAGTTCACCAAGGCTGGTGTGACCCCGCGTCGCCACGTAGTGGAGCTCCGCGTTGCGGACACCTCCGACTACGAGGTCGGCCAGGAGCTCACCGCCGAGGTCTTCGAGGACGGCGCATACGTCGACGTCACCGGAACCAGCAAGGGCAAGGGCTTCGCCGGAACCATGAAGCGTCACGGCTTCAAGGGACAGGGCGCGTCGCACGGTACCCAGGCTGTTCACCGCCGCCCGGGCTCCATCGGTGGCTGTGCAACTCCCGGCCGCGTGTTCAAGGGCATGCGCATGTCCGGACGCATGGGTAGCGACCGCATCACGACGCAGAACCTCTCGGTCCACAAGGTGGATGCAGAGAACGGCCTGCTGCTGATCAAGGGTGCGATCCCCGGCCGCAAGGGCGGCCTCGTGATCGTCAAGAGTGCAGTGAAGGGTGGTGCACGGGCATGACCAGCACCGAGACCAAGTTGACCCTGGACGTCAAGGTCGCCGGCGGCAAGACCAACGGCACCGTCGATCTCCCCGCTGAGATCTTCGACGCTCCGGCCAACATCGCGCTTCTCCATCAGGTTGTCGTCGCGCAGCTCGCAGCTGCTCGTCAGGGAACCCACTCCACCAAGACCCGCGGCGACGTCCGCGGCGGTGGCAAGAAGCCGTACCGCCAGAAGGGCACCGGCCGCGCACGCCAGGGCTCGACTCGCGCACCGCAGTTCGTCGGCGGCGGAACCGTTCACGGCCCGCAGCCGCGTGACTACAGCCAGCGCACCCCCAAGAAGATGAAGGCAGCCGCTCTTCGCGGAGCCCTCTCTGACCGCGCACGCAACGAGCGCATCCACGTCATCACCGAACTGGTTGCAGGGCAGACGCCTTCGACCAAGGGCGCAATCGCGTTCCTCGGCGAGATTTCGGATCGCAAGAAGCTGCTGCTCGTCGTGGGTCGCCAGGATGTAGCCGCTTGGAAGAGCGTGCAGAACCTGGAAGGCGTGCATCCCATTGCACCCGACCAGCTCAACACCTACGACGTGCTCAATGCAGACGATGTCGTGTTCAGCGTCGAGGCACTCAACGCGTTCATCCACGGGCCCGCAGAGAGCGCTCAGAACAAGGAGGACGCCAAGTGAGCACCATCGCTGACCCCCGCGACATCCTGCTCGCTCCGGTCATCTCCGAGAAGTCCTACGGACTGATCGAGGAAGGCACCTACACCTTCCTGGTGCACCCGGACTCGAACAAGACGCAGATCAAGATTGCCGTCGAGAAGGTCTTCGGCGTCAAGGTGACCAGCGTCAACACCGCCAACCGTCAGGGCAAGCGTAAGCGGACCCGATTCGGTTACGGCAAGCGCAAGGACACCAAGCGCGCGCTCGTGACCCTGTCCGCTGACAGCAAGCCCATCGAGATCTTCGGAGGACCGGTCGCGTAAGCGCCGGGACTTGACGAGACATAGAGGACGAGAAGACTCATGGCAATCCGTAAGTACAAGCCGACAACACCGGGCCGTCGTGGCTCGAGCGTCTCGGACTTCGCCGAGATCACTCGGTCGACCCCCGAGAAGTCGCTGGTTCGCCCGCTGCACGGTCGCGGTGGACGTAACGCACACGGTCGTATCACCACCCGTCACAAGGGTGGCGGACACAAGCGTGCATACCGACTGATCGATTTCCGTCGCAACGACAAGGACGGCATCCCGGCAAAGGTCGCTCACATCGAGTACGACCCCAACCGCACAGCAAACATCGCACTCCTGCATTACGCAGACGGTGAGAAGCGCTACATCATCGCCCCCAAGGGCCTGGTGCAGGGTTCACCGGTCGAGTCCGGTGCAGGCGCCGACATCAAGCCGGGCAACAACCTGCCGCTGCGCAACATCCCGACTGGTACCACCATCCACGGTGTGGAACTGCGTCCCGGCGGCGGAGCCAAGATGGCTCGTTCCGCAGGCGCCAGCATCCAGCTCCTCGGTAAGGAAGGCAGCTACGCCACGCTGCGTATGCCTTCCGGTGAAATCCGTCGCGTCGACGTGCGCTGCCGCGCATCCGTCGGCGAGGTCGGCAACGCCGAGCAGTCGAACATCAACTGGGGCAAGGCCGGCCGTATGCGTTGGAAGGGCAAGCGCCCGACCGTTCGTGGTGTCGTGATGAACCCGGTCGACCACCCGCACGGTGGCGGCGAGGGCAAGACCTCAGGTGGACGCCACCCGGTCAGCCCGTGGGGTAAGCCTGAAGGCCGTACCCGCAAGAACAAGGCAAGCGACAAGATGATCGTCCGTCGCCGCCGCACCGGCAAGAACAAGCGCTAGGAGGGAGTGAAGGATGCCACGCAGCCTTAAGAAGGGCCCGTTCGTCGATGACCACCTCCTCGCGAAGGTGGATGTACAGAACGAAAAGGGAACCAAGCAGGTCATCAAGACCTGGTCCCGTCGTTCGACAATCATCCCGGACTTCATCGGCCACACGTTTGCAGTTCACGACGGCCGCAAGCACGTCCCCGTGTTCGTTTCCGACTCCATGGTCGGACACAAGCTCGGAGAGTTTGCACCGACCCGCACGTTCAAGGGTCACATCAAGGATGATCGGAAGGCGAAGAGGCGATGAGCAACACCGAAACCGCCAACCCGACTGCCAAGGCTGTAGCGAAGCACGTTCGCGTTACGCCGATGAAGGCACGTCGAGTTGTGGACCTGGTCCGCGGGCGCTCGGTTGAAGACGCCCTGAACATCCTGAAGTTCGCGCCGCAGGCAGCGAGCGAGCCGGTCGCCAAGGTGATCGCCTCCGCAGCAGCCAACGCCGAGAACAACCTCGACCTCGACCCCAGCACGCTTGTCGTTGCTACGGCGTTCGTGGACGAGGGCGCGACCCTCAAGCGGTTCCAGCCGCGTGCACAGGGACGTGCGTTCCGTATTCGCAAGCGCACCAGTCACATCACCGTGATCGTGGAGAGCCTGCCGAAGACCGGAACATCGACCCGTAATCGCCGGAAGGGAAGTGCTCAGTAGTGGGCCAGAAAATCAACCCGCACGGCTTCCGTCTCGGCATCACCACCGACTGGAAGTCTCGCTGGTACGCAGACAAGCAGTACGCGGAGTACGTCAAGGAAGACGTCGCGATCCGTAAGCTCCTCGCCACCGGCATGGAGCGCGCAGGAATCGCGAAGGTCGAAATCGAGCGCACCCGTGACCGTGTTCGCGTGGACATCCACACTGCACGTCCGGGCATCGTCATCGGCCGCCGCGGCGCCGAAGCCGATCGCATCCGCTCCGAGCTCGAGAAGCTGACCGGCAAGCAGGTTCAGCTGAACATCCTCGAGGTCAAGAACGCAGAAGCTGAAGCACAGCTCGTCGCACAGGGTGTGGCCGAGCAGCTCTCGAACCGCGTTGCCTTCCGTCGTGCAATGCGCAAGGCCATCCAGTCGGCCATGCGTCAGCCCAACGTCAAGGGAATCCGCGTTCAGTGCTCCGGTCGTCTCGGCGGCGCCGAGATGTCCCGGTCGGAGTTCTACCGCGAAGGCCGTGTGCCGCTGCACACGCTTCGTGCGGACATCGACTACGGCCTCTACGAGGCCAAGACCACCTTCGGTCGCATCGGCGTCAAGGTCTGGATCTACAAGGGCGACATCGTCGGTGGCAAGCGTGAGCTCGCCGCCAACACGGCCGCACCGGCCGGGGATCGCCCGCGTCGTGAGCGTCCGAGCCGTCCGCGTCGTTCCGGTGCCACCGGTACCACTGCGACCAGCACCGAGGCCGGCCGCGCAGCGACCGCAACCGCCGATGCTCCCGCAACTGAACAGAATCAGGAGGGCTGACGCATGTTGATCCCACGGCGGGTCAAGCACCGCAAGCAGCACCACCCGAGCCGTTCGGGTGCCGCCAAGGGCGGTACCCAGGTGACCTTCGGTGACTACGGCATCCAGGCTCTCGAGCCTGCCTACATCACCAACCGGCAGATCGAGTCCGCTCGTATCGCCATGACTCGGCACATCAAGCGTGGCGGCAAGATCTGGATCAACATCTTCCCGGATCGCCCCCTCACGAAGAAGCCGGCCGAAACCCGAATGGGTTCCGGTAAGGGTTCGCCCGAGTGGTGGATTGCCAACGTCAAGCCCGGACGCGTTCTGTTCGAGATGACATACCCCAACGAGGAGATTGCTCGTGAGGCCCTGCGCCGCGCGATGCACAAGCTCCCGTGCAAGTGCCGGATCGTGACCAGAGAGGAGCAGTTCTGATGGCTACTGGAACCCCAGCAGCAGAGCTCCGCGAGCTCAGTGAAGACGAGCTGGTCACCCGGCTCCGTGAGTCGAAGGAAGAGCTTTTCAACCTTCGTTTCCAGATGGCTACCGGCCAGATGGACAACAACCGACGACTGCGCACCGTTCGTCACGAGATCGCGCGCATCTACACCGTCCTGCGTGAGCGTGAGCTCGGACTCGCTGTGGGTCCGGATGCAGGTGACGCGGCATGAGTGAGGAAAAAGCAGTGAGCACAGAAGAGCGCGCGAGCCGTAAGGTCCGTGTCGGATACGTCGTGTCCGACAAGATGGAAAAGACGATCGTGGTCGAGCTCGAAGACCGCGTCAAGCACAAGCTCTACGGCAAGATCATCCGCCGTACGACCAAGGTGAAGGCGCACGACGAGAACGGCGTTGCCGGCGTCGGCGACCGCGTTCAGCTGATGGAAACCCGTCCGCTGTCCGCGACGAAGCACTGGCGTCTGGTCGAGGTCCTCGAAAAGGCCAAGTAAGCCTGATCGAATCCTCGAGCTGATCGAGTATCACCGAATGGCCCGCTTCCCCTTGGGGGAGTGGGCCATTCGGCTTTCCGGGGGCTTTCGGGGCTTTCCGGGCGAAGGGTTCGAGTTGCGTCGAGTACGGCTGATTTGGTATTCGGTGAACCCTTCCCTACAATAGAACGGTTGCCTGTGGCAGAGGTGTGTCTTCACGTGCGCAGCTCGAACGGTGCTTGCAGTGATCGTCTCCCGACGTCAGTCGGTGGGACTGCAGCTCAGACACGACGCAGGTGGCAACAATGACCGCGCGCACCGGGTCGGTAATCCGTTGCGCACGAAATTCCAGGTCTAGGGAGATCAAGTGATTCAGCAGGAGTCGCGAGTTCGCGTCGCTGATAACACGGGTGCCAAGGAAATCCTTTGCATCCGCGTTCTCGGCGGTTCGTCACGTCGCTACGCCGGGATCGGTGACGTCATCGTCGCCACCGTCAAGGACGCAATCCCCGGTGGAAACATCAAGAAGGGTGAGGTCGTCAAGGCCGTCATCGTTCGCACGACCAAGGAGCGCCGTCGTCCGGACGGTTCCTACATCAAGTTCGACGAGAACGCTGCAGTGCTCATCAAGGCTGACAGTGATCCCCGTGGAACCCGCATCTTCGGACCCGTCGGCCGTGAGCTGCGCGAGAAGAAGTTCATGAAGATCGTTTCGCTTGCCCCGGAGGTGCTGTGATGAAGGTGCACAAGGGTGACACCGTTCTGGTCATCGCCGGCAAGGACAAGGGCGCGAAGGGGAAGGTCATTCAGGCCTACCCCGCGACCGACAAGGTCCTCGTCGAAGGCGTGAACCGAATCAAGAAGCACACCGCGGTTTCCGCGAACGAGCGCGGAGCATCCTCCGGCGGCATCGTCACGCAGGAAGCCCCGATCCACGTTTCCAACGTTGCAGTCGTCGACTCGGACGGAAACCCCACCCGCGTGGGCTACCGCACCGACGAAGAGTCCGGCAAGCGCGTTCGGATTTCCCGGAAGAACGGGAAGGACATCTGACATGACCTCCACCGAAAACAAGGTCCAGCCGCGCCTCAAGGCACGCTACCGCGCTGAGATCAAGGACGCGCTCAACAGCGAGTTCGACTACTCGAACGTCATGCAGATCCCCGGCGTCGTCAAGGTTGTCGTCAACATGGGCGTCGGCGACGCTGCCCGTGACGCCAAGCTGATCAACGGCGCTGTCCATGACCTGTCGCTGATCACGGGCCAGAAGCCCGAGATCCGCAAGGCACGTAAGTCCATCGCGCAGTTCAAGCTCCGCGAAGGTATGCCCATCGGTGCACGCGTCACCCTCCGTGGTGACCGCATGTGGGAGTTCCTGGACCGCCTCGTGTCTGTCGCTCTGCCCCGTATCCGCGACTTCCGCGGTCTCTCGGGCAACCAGTTCGACGGCAACGGCAACTACACGTTCGGCCTCAACGAGCAGTCGATGTTCCACGAGATCGACGTGGACAAGATCGATCGCCCCCGCGGCATGGACATCACCGTCGTGACCACCGCAACCAACAACGAAGAAGGCCGTGCACTGCTCAAGCACCTCGGCTTCCCGTTCAAGGAGAACTGAGCGCATGGCTAAGAAGGCATTGGTCAACAAGGCCAACAAGAAGCCCAAGTTCGCGGTTCGCGCCTACACCCGCTGCCAGCGGTGCGGTCGCCCGCACTCGGTGTTCCGCAAGTTCGGCTTGTGCCGTATCTGCGTTCGCGAGATGGCTCACGCCGGCGAGCTTCCCGGAGTTCGCAAGAGCTCTTGGTGATCTGAGGCCCTCGGGCTTCGTCACACCACGCATGTGAATGGGCGTGGGTTCCTTTGGAACCCACGCCCATTCGTGTTTTTCATCGAGATGTGAATCGTGCCGATCCTGAAAAGAACTGCCCCGCTGCGACTCTGGTTGAAAGCGATCATCGTTCGTCGGTGTCGTTCTTCGGTGCCGAACGAGCAGTTCAGATTTCGGGGTGCGTCGATAGCTTCCCGATCGCATCCTTCGGGCGGCAGTGGGGGAGGCGACATGGGATCCCGGTGGACACCTGCGCCAAAGTTCCCTACACTAGAGCGGTTGCCGTGGCTGACGCATGCGTTCAGCTCGGTGCGGTAACTTACGCCGTCTGACACAAGTCGGACGGCCCAGCCGAATTGCTGGAGGCCCACGATCGGATTCGTCCGGTGTTGCATGGGAACCACAGCGAGAAAGGTGTCGAGGTCGACCTATGACCATGACTGACCCCATCGCAGACTTCTTGACGCGTCTGCGCAACGCCAACACGGCGTACCACGATGAGGTGAAGCTTCCCCACTCGAAGATCAAGGCGAACATCGCCGAGATCCTCAAGCGCGAGGGCTACATCTCCGATTTCCGTACCGAAGACGCAGAGGTCGGCAAGACCCTCATCGTCGATCTGAAGTACGGTCCCAGCCGCGAGCGTAGCCTCGCCGGCGTGCGTCGCGTTTCCAAGCCCGGTCTCCGGGTTTACGCGAAGTCCACCAACCTGCCCAAGGTCCTCGGAGGCCTCGGCGTGGCCATCATCTCCACGTCGTCCGGTCTGCTCACCGATCGCCAGGCGGCCAATCAAGGAGTAGGCGGGGAAGTCCTCGCCTACGTCTGGTAAGGGAGGCCACCACAATGTCGCGTATTGGAAAGATTCCGGTCACCGTCCCCGCGGGCGTTGACGTCACGATCAGCGGCCAGGATGTCACCGTCAAGGGTCCCAAGGGCACCCTCGCGCTGACCCTCTCCGAGCCCATCGCAATCGAAAAGGCAGAGGACGGCTCGCTGAGCGTCACGCGCCCCGACGACGAGCGTCGTAGCCGCGCGCTGCACGGTCTGTCGCGGACCCTGGTTGCGAACATCATCACCGGTGTCACCGAGGGTTACACGAAGAAGATGGAGATCCACGGTGTTGGTTACCGTGTGGCACTGAAGGGCAAGGACCTCGAGTTCGCGCTCGGCTTCAGCCACCCGGTGCCGATCGAGGCTCCTGAAGGCATCACCTTCGTCGTCGAGTCGCCCACCCGGTTCTCGGTGTCCGGCATCGACAAGCAGAAGGTCGGGCAGATCTCGGCCAACATCCGTCGTCTCCGTCGTCCGGACCCGTACAAGGGTAAGGGCGTGCGTTACGAGGGTGAGCAGATCCGCCGCAAGGTCGGAAAGACGGGTAAGTGATATGAGCCAGACTGCAAACCAGAAAGCCAAGCGGATTCCGCTGGGCAAGGATGCGTCCACCAAGCGTCGTCTCTCGAAGACGCGTCGTCACTTCCGTCTCCGCAAGAAGGTCTCCGGCACGCCCGAGCGTCCCCGCTTGGTCGTCAACCGGTCCTCGCGCCACATCCACGTCCAGCTCGTGGACGACCTGGCCGGCCACACCCTGGCCTCCGCGTCGACCATCGAAGCAGACGTGCGCGTGGCAGAAGGCGACAAGAAGGCTGCGAGCGCGAAGGTCGGTCAGCTGATCGCCGAGCGCGCCAAGGCTGCCGGCGTGGAAGCAGTTGTCTTCGACCACGGCGGACACGGCTACCACGGTCGCATCGCGGCCCTGGCAGACGCGGCTCGCGAAGGCGGGTTGAAGTTCTGATGACCAACATTTTCAACGGAAGGACAGCCTGATGCCGGGACGTCAAAGGCGTGACGGCGGAAGCGGACCCGCCGGACAGAATGGCCCCAACAGCGGTGACAACAGCAACGCTCGTGGGGACAACCGTGGTGGCGGCCGTGACCGTCGCGACGGTGGCCGTGGCGGAAACGCTGCGGAGAAGTCACAGTTCATCGAGCGCGTTGTCACGATCAACCGCGTTTCCAAGGTCGTCAAGGGTGGTCGTCGCTTCAGCTTCACCGCTCTGGTGATCGTCGGAGACGGCAACGGACTGGTCGGCGTCGGCTACGGAAAGGCCAAGGAAGTTCCCGCGGCCATCCAGAAGGGTGTCGAGGAGGCTCGCAAGAGCTTCTTCCGCGTCCCGATGATCGCCAACACCATCACTCACCCCGTTCAGGGTGAGGCTGCTGCCGGCATCGTCATGCTTCGCCCGGCAAGCCCCGGTACCGGTGTTATCGCCGGTGGCGCTGTGCGCGCCGTGCTGGAGTGCGCTGGTATCGCGGACATCCTGTCGAAGTCGCTCGGTAGCGACAACGCCATCAACGTCGTGCATGCGACCGTTGCTGCGCTCAAGGGTCTGCAGCGTCCCGAGGAAGTTGCGGCTCGCCGCGGCCTCACCCTCGAAGAGGTTGCACCCGCCGGCATGCTTCGCGCTCGCGCACAGGCTGCTGGGAGTGTGAAGTAATGGCAGATCTCAAGGTCACTCAGATCAAGAGCATCATCGGGACCAAGCAGAACCAGAAGGATTCTCTGCGCACGCTGGGTCTCAAGGGCATCCGTCAGACCGTTGTTCGTGAGGACAACGCACAGAACCGCGGTCTGATCAACGTGGTGCGCCACCTCGTAACAGTTGAGGAGGTCTAACCATGACCATCAAACTGCACCACCTGCGCCCCGCTCCGGGATCCAAGTCCAACAAGATTCGTGTTGGACGCGGTGAGGGCGGCAAGCGTGGTAAGACCGCAGGTCGCGGTACCAAGGGCACCAAGGCACGTAACACCGTGCGCGTGGGCTTCGAGGGTGGACAGATGCCGCTTCACATGCGTCTGCCCAAGCTCAAGGGCTTCACGAACCCGTTCCGCGTCGAGTACCAGGTCGTCAATGTCGGCGACATCGCCCGTCTGTTCCCCGAAGGTGGAGCAATCACGGTCGAGGATCTCGTCGCCAAGGGCGCAGTCCGCAAGAACCAGCTCGTCAAGGTTCTGGGCGACGGCGAACTGACAGTTGCCGTTCAGGTGACCGTCGACAAGTTCACCGGTTCCGCTAAGGAAAAGATTGCTGCTGCCGGTGGTTCCGCCACCGAGCTGTGAGTGATCACGCGTAGCTAGTCCGATGGCCGCAGCGCAGCGTTTGCTGCGGTGCGGCCATCGGCGTCTACGAGGTCGTGTCACAGGTACGAGGTCGTGTCACAGATTGGTCGTGCATGCTCGGACGGGCCAGTATTCTGGTCACCGAGTGGCAAATGTATCTTCGGCTTACCCGGTTTTCGTGGTCTGCCCGCCTAGTTCCCAAATGCTCACTGTTAGAGTTCAAAAGTTCGACAGGTCAAAACGATCTGTCTCCCTACCGTCGTGCCAGGAGGATCTTTGCTTTCCGCCTTCGTCTCGGCCCTCAGGACCCCAGACCTGAGGCGGAAGATCCTCTTCACCCTCGGCTTGGTGGCTCTGTATCGGGTCGGCGCTCTCATCCCGTCCCCAGGTGTCGACTACGGCCGTGTGCGTCAGTGCATAGATATCGCCAACTCCGGTGACTCAGCAGGTATCTACTCGCTGATCAACCTGTTCTCCGGCGGCGCTCTGCTGCAGATGTCGATCTTTGCGATCGGCATCATGCCGTACATCACGGCGAGCATCATCGTGCAGCTCCTGACCGTGGTGATTCCGAAGTTCGAGGAACTTCGGAAAGAAGGCCAGTCCGGCCAGGCCAAGATGACGCAGTACACGCGTTACCTGTCCATTGCTCTGGCAATCCTGCAGTCGACCGGCATCGTCGCTCTTGCGGCACGCGGACAGTTGCTCCAGGGCTGTGACGACATCATCGCCGACAAGTCGATCTTCGGACTTGTCATCATCGTGCTGGTCATGACTGCCGGTGCTGCCATGGTCATGTGGTTCGGCGAGGTCATCACCGAACGTGGCGTCGGCAACGGTATGTCCCTCCTCATCTTCGCCGGTATCGCATCGCGTATCCCGAGCGAGGGCAAGGCAATCCTCGACAGCCGTGGTCCGCTGGTCTTCGCCTTCGTCTGCCTCGCAGCGCTGCTGATCATCGCCGGTGTCGTCTTCGTCGAGCAGGGTCAGCGTCGTATCCCGGTGCAGTACGCGAAGCGGATGGTCGGACGCAAGATGTACGGCGGATCCTCGACGTACCTGCCTCTGAAGGTGAACCAGGCCGGCGTCATCCCGGTGATCTTCGCGTCTTCACTGCTGTACCTCCCGAACTTGATTGCACAGCTGACTTCGGCCAGTACAGCGGTCGACCCCAGTTGGTGGCAGCGCCTCATCAACACCTACCTGGTGAATCCGGCCAACCCGGTGTACATCGCGATCTACTTCGGCCTGATCGTCTTCTTCACGTACTTCTACGTCGCCATCACCTTCAATCCCGAAGAGCGCGCCGACGAGATGAAGAAGTTCGGCGGCTTCATCCCCGGTATCCGACCCGGTCAGCCGACCGCGGACTACCTCAACTACGTGCTGAGTCGCATCACCCTTCCGGGTGCGATTTACCTCGGCACCATTGCTGTTCTGCCCAACCTGTTCCTCGACATCGGGAATGGCGGCGGCGCGCAGAACCTGCCGTTCGGTGGCACCGCGGTGCTGATCATGGTCAGCGTCGGCCTGGACACCGTGAAGCAGATCGAGAGTCAGCTAATGCAGCGTAACTATGAAGGGTTCCTCAAGTGAGACTTGTCCTCCTTGGTCCTCCCGGTGCCGGCAAGGGCACCCAGGCCGCTATCTTGTCCGAGAAGTTCGGCGTTCCCCATATCTCCACGGGTGATCTCTTCCGCGCGAACATCGGTCAGGCCACCGCTCTCGGTGTGGAAGCAAAGAAGTACATCGACGCCGGCGAACTCGTACCGAGCTCGATCACCAACGACATGGTGAAGGCTCGCGTCGCAGAACCGGACGCAGCAAACGGTTTCCTTCTCGACGGATTTCCGCGCTCGGTCGAACAGGCTCAGGCACTCGAGGGAATCTTGAAGGATCTCGACACCAAGCTCGACGGTGTCCTCTCCTTCGTCGTCGACGAGGACATCGTGGTCGAGCGTATGCTCGCCCGTGGTCGTGCAGACGACACCGAGGACGTCATTCGCAACCGACTCCGGGTCTACCGCGACGAGACGTCACCGCTGTTCGATTACTACAAGGACAGCATCGTCTCCGTCGACGCGATCGGCGAGGTCGAAGAGGTCAACGCTCGCGCACTGGCAGCGTTGGGTAAGTAATGGTCTTCGGGCGCAAACGCAAGGTTGTTCCGTTCCGCTCCGCGGGCGAACTCGACGCGATGGCTGCTGCCGGCGCGATCGTGGGTTCGGCTCTGGTGGCGGTTCGCGCTGCGGCGAAGCCCGGTGTCAGCACTTTGGAATTGAACGCGGTCGCTGAATCCGTCATTCGTGACGCCGGCGCCGTGCCCTCGTTCCTCGGGTACCACGGCTTCACCGGCTCGATCTGCTCTTCGGTCAACGATCGCGTCGTTCACGGAATCCCTTCAGCTCAGGACATCCTGGCTGAAGGCGACCTGGTTTCCATCGACTGTGGCGCGATCCTCGACGGATGGCACGGTGACTCCGCTTGGACGTTCGGTGTCGGTGAGATCAGCGTCGCCGATCAGGAGCTCAGCGAAGCCACTCGGCTTTCCATGGAAGCCGGGATCGCGGCAATGATCGCCGGCAACCGTCTGACGGATGTTTCGCACGCGATCGAGGTCGGTACTCATGCCGCCGAGAAGTTGCACGGTCGTTCCTACGGCATCGTCGACGGATACGGCGGACACGGAATCGGCCGGGAAATGCACATGGATCCGTTCCTCGCCAATGAAGGTGCCCCGGGTAAGGGTCCTGAACTGGTTGTCGGATCTTGCCTGGCGATTGAGCCGATGCTCACGCTCGGCACCACCGACACGGTGATTCTCGACGACGACTGGACCGTTGTGACGACCGACGGGTCCCGTGCGGCGCACTGGGAACACACTGTCGCAGTGACCGAAGACGGTCCGCGGATTCTGACACTCCGGCCGGAGTAGTCGACACAGTCGCTGACAAGTGTTGGCAGCGAGCATGATTCATGTTCGAGAAGTCCCAGCCTCATTTCGAGGCTGGGACTTTTTCGGTGGGGGAGCGGTGTGTGTCGTCACCCTGACCGGAGGCGCATTTGGCCTGGTCGTTTACATCGCGTAACATGGCTAGGCGGTGCGCTATGCGCGTCGATAGTTCGTGTGCCTACGCCTGGATCGCTCCGGGATCGGGCTTTCGAACTGCCGACGATCTTTCCATTGCGTGCCAATGTAACGGAAGCCGATGCACGAAGCATGCCAAACCAAACGGATCGCGGAGGATATGGCTAAGAAAGACGGGGCCATCGAGGTCGAAGGACGAGTAGTCGAGCCGCTGCCCAATGCGATGTTCCGCATTGAGCTCGAGAATGGCCACAAGGTCCTCGCCCACATCAGCGGAAAGATGCGTCAGCACTACATTCGCATCCTCCCGGAAGATCGCGTTGTCGTAGAGCTCTCGCCCTACGATTTGTCGCGCGGACGCATCGTTTACCGCTACAAGTAACGAACTTCCCGGACCTGACCTGGGTCAGGGAGAAGTATGTCTGCCGCGGTTCATCGCGGCGGGCTGCGACAAAACAGGAGATCAGAAGACGTGAAGGTTCAGCCGAGCGTCAAGAAGATCTGCGAGAAGTGCAAAGTGATTCGCCGTAACGGTCGAGTCATGGTGATCTGCGAGAACCTGCGTCACAAGCAGCGTCAGGGCTAGATCTAGCTTTTCGAAGATCTGCTTGGCAACAAGCAAAGAAGACCTCCCAGTACCAGCCATTGTTGACGAGACCCCACGCGATCGTTCACCGATCGCCAAGGTCGGACAATGGTTCACCCCCGGCACGGAGGCCGGGGCCCCACTGAGTTAGTTGATGAGATCATCTGCGCCTTCGGGCGTCGGTACTCGGCAAGAGGCACAGGGGAAGGGCTGGGAGCAGACCTCCGCACACCGATAAGGAAATGCCAACATGGCACGTCTCTCTGGTGTTGATCTTCCTCGCGAAAAGCGCATGGAGATCGCACTGACATACATCTACGGCATCGGCCGTACCCGCTCCAAGGAAATCCTTGACGCCACCGGCGTCAGCCCGGATCTCCGGAGCAAGGACCTCTCGGACGAGGACCTGGCAAAGCTCCGCGAGTACATCGAGGAGTCGCTCAAGGTCGAGGGTGACCTTCGCCGCGAGGTTCAGGCCGACATCCGTCGCAAGATCGAGATCGGCTGCTACCAGGGCCTGCGCCACCGTCGTGGTCTGCCCGTGCGTGGTCAGCGCACCAAGACCAACGCCCGTACCCGTAAGGGTCCGAAGCGCACCATTGCCGGCAAGAAGAAGGCGAAGTAATGCCCCCGAAGTCACGTAGCACCGGTCCGAAGAAGACCCAGAAGACGCGTCGCAGGGATAAGAAGAACATCCCGCACGGCGCCGCTCACATCAAGAGCACCTTCAACAACACCATCGTGTCCATCACGGACCCCGCCGGAAATGTCATTTCCTGGGCGTCTTCGGGACACGTCGGCTTCAAGGGTTCGCGTAAGTCGACTCCCTTCGCCGCTCAGCTTGCTGCTGAGAGCGCTGCCCGTAAGGCGCAGGAGCACGGTGTCAAGAAGGTTGACGTCTTCGTCAAGGGACCGGGATCCGGTCGCGAGACCGCAATCCGTTCCCTCCAGGCCGCTGGCCTCGAGGTCGGCACCATTTCCGATGTAACCCCCCAGCCGCACAACGGCTGCCGTCCGCCCAAGCGGCGTCGGGTATAGCGGGAAGGATAGGTAGAAGAAAATGGCACGTTATACCGGACCCATCACCCGCAAGTCGCGTCGTCTGCGCGTCGACCTCGTTGGAGGCGACCAGGCATTCGAGCGTCGCCCGTACCCGCCCGGACAGCACGGCCGCGCGCGTATCAAGGAGAGCGAGTACCTGCTCCAGCTGCAGGAGAAGCAGAAGGCTCGCTTCACCTACGGCGTCATGGAGAAGCAGTTCCGCCTGTACTACAAGGAGGCGAACAACCGCCCCGGCAAGACCGGCGAGAACCTGCTTCGCATCCTCGAGTCGCGTCTCGACAACGTCGTGTACCGCGCAGGCCTCGCTCGCACGCGCCGTCAGGCACGTCAGCTGGTCACGCACGGTCACCTTCTCGTGAACAACAAGAAGGTCGACATCCCGAGCTACCGCGTCTCGCAGTACGACATCATCGATGTCAAGGAGAAGTCGCTCTCCACGCTTCCGTTCCAGGTTGCGCGTGAGACCGTCGGCGATCGCCCGGTTCCCGGGTGGCTGCAGGTTGTCGGCTCGCGTCTGCGGATCCTGGTTCACCAGCTTCCCGAGCGCGCGCAGATCGACATCGCTCTGCAGGAACAGCTCATCGTCGAGTACTACTCGAAGTAAGGCGCTTCGCACCCCGTGAGTGGTTGAGGAGTCTCCGGACTCCTCAACCACTCACAGGGCCGCAGGCCCTTTCCCATCGTGGGCGTCAAATAGTGGACGTCCGTACAGGAGGAAATACCAATGCTCATTTCTCAGCGACCCACGCTGACCGAAGAGGTCATCGCTGATAACCGCTCGAAGTTCGTCATCGAGCCCCTGGAGCCAGGTTTCGGGTACACGCTCGGCAATTCGCTGCGCCGCACGCTGCTCTCGTCGATCCCCGGCGCTGCTGTCACCAGCATCCGTATCGACGGCGTTCTCCACGAGTTCACCACCGTCCCGGGCGTGAAGGAAGATGTCACCGACATCATCCTGAACCTCAAGGGCCTCGTCGTGAACTCCGAAGAGGACGAGCCGGTCACCATGTACGTCCGCAAGCAGGGCCCCGGCGCTGTTACTGCGGGCGACATCGTGCCCCCGGCAGGCGTCACCGTGAACAACCCTGATCTGCACATCGCCACCCTGAACGACAAGGGAAAGCTGGAGATCGAGCTCGTAGTCGAGCGCGGTCGTGGCTATGTCCCCGCCGTTCAGAACAAGGCGTCCGGCGCAGAGATCGGCCGTATCCCGGTCGACTCGATCTACTCGCCGGTGCTCAAGGTCACCTACAAGGTGGAGGCCACTCGCGTCGAACAGCGCACCGACTTCGATCGGCTCGTTCTCGACGTGGAAACGAAGAACTCCATCACCGCACGGGACGCGCTCGCTTCGGCGGGCAAGACCCTGGTTGAGCTCTTCGGCCTGGCCCGTGAGCTGAACGTCGAAGCAGAAGGAATCGAGATCGGACCCTCGCCTGCCGAGGCCGATCACATCGCTTCCTTCGGACTCCCCATCGAGGATCTGGACCTCACGGTCCGCTCCTACAACTGCCTCAAGCGCGAAGGTGTTCACACCGTCGGTGAGCTTGTCGGCCGTACCGAGTCCGATCTGCTCGACATCCGCAACTTCGGACAGAAGTCCATCGACGAGGTCAAGGTCAAGCTGCATTCGCTCGGCCTGTCCCTCAAGGACAGCCCCGCATCCTTCGATCCCACCACCGTTGCAGGCTACGACGCCGCCACCGGAACGTGGAGTGACACTGATGCCGGTTCCTTCGGCGATGCCGAAGGTACCGAGGACTACGCCGAGACCGAACAGCTGTAGCAGCTCAGGTCCTTTACTAGGAGATCATCATGCCCAAGCCCAAGAAGGGTGCCCGCTTCGGCGGGTCGGCTTCCCACCAGAAGGCGATTTTCGCCAATCTGGCTACCGCGCTCTTCGAGCACGGTCGCATCACCACCACCGAGTCCAAGGCCAAGGCACTGCGCCCCTACGCCGAGAAGCTCGTCACGCACGCAAAGGCCGGCACGCTGGCTCACCGTCGTGAGGTGCTGAAGGTCATCCGCAACAAGGATGTCGTTCACACCCTGTTCGCCGAGATCGGCCCGTTCTACGCGGACCGTAACGGTGGATACACCCGCATCATCAAGACGATCCCCCGCAAGGGTGATAACGCTCCGATGGCAATCATCGAGCTCGTCAAGGAAAAGACCGTCACCTCCGAGGCTGACCGCGCTCGTCGCGTCAAGTCCTCGCAGGAAGCTCCCGCCGCAGAGAACGTCGTCGAGGCCGTAGAGGCCGACGCGACCGACGCTGAGGTCGAGAACGCTGACGCAGTCGTCGAGGCCATCGAGGACGAGACCGCAACTGCGGCCGACGCTCCCGAGGCCGAAGAGGCCAAGAAGGACTAGTCTCCCTTGGTTTCGGCACACGCTGAATCGAACGAGCCCGCCGCCCCCATCGGGGACGGCGGGCTCGTTCGATTGCGGCTCGACATCTCCTACGACGGCACCGACTTCTCGGGTTGGGCCCGCCAGACCGATCTGCGCACCGTGTGCGGTGAGATCGAAGACAAGTTGGGAACGGTGCTTCGACACCCGGTTCAGTTGACCGTTGCCGGTCGAACCGACGCCGGTGTCCACGCCACCGGTCAGGTAGCGCACGTCGACGTTCCGGGAGAGTTGCTCCCGGACGATCCGTCGCGGCTCGTGCGCAGACTTGCACGATTTCTGCCCAAGGACGTTCGGGTCAAACAGATATCGGTGGTTCCGGGTGACTTCGATGCGCGCTTCTCCGCGATGCGACGCTATTACGAGTACCGGGTGACCAACGCGGCGTTCGGAGTGGAACCACTACGCGCACGCGACACCGTCTCGTATCCCAAACCACTCGATCTCGGAGCGATGCAGGATGCGTCGAATCGGCTGCTGGGTCTGCACAACTTCGCGGCATTCTGCAAGCGTCGAGAAGGCGCTACGACGGTGCGGGAGCTGCAGCGTTTCGACTGGACCCAAGAGGGCACGGTGTTCACGGCGTACGTGAATGCTGACGCATTCTGCTGGTCGATGGTTCGCAGTCTCGTCGGCGCAGTCCTCTCCGTCGGTGAGGGACGGCGCACGGCCGCCTGGGTGGCAGGTTTGCTCGACGAAACGTCGCGATCCAGTTCCATCCTCGTTGCGCCGGCGCACGGACTTTCGTTGGTCCGCGTGGACTACCCCGACTACTCGGAACTGGCTGCCCGCAACGCGATTACCCGTGAGACCCGCGAGATTCCGTCTTCGGGTGGATGCTGCGGCGACTGAACATCACCATGCAAAATGCCCTCCCACTCTGTGTGGGAGGGCATTCGTATCGGGGGGCTATCCCGCCAGTTGGCGCGCGATGACCAATCGCTGAATCTGGTTGGTGCCCTCGAAGATCTGCGTGATCTTGGCCTCGCGCATGTAGCGCTCGACGGGGAAGTCCTGGGTGTATCCGTACCCGCCGAATACCTGAACGGCGTCGGTGGTGACCTTCATTGCCGCGTCGGTGGCCACGAGCTTGGCGACGCTCGCGTTGCGTGAATACGGAACTCCGGCGTCGCGGCGGCGGGCTGCATCGAGGTAGGTGGCTCGCGCGGAGTCGACTGCGGCAGCCATGTCCGCGAGCACGAAACCGAGTCCCTGGTGATCGATGATCCGCTTGCCGAATGCCTTGCGCTCCTTCGCGTAAGCGACCGCGTCGTCGAGCGCGCCTTGAGCGATTCCGACGGCAACGGCGGCGATTCCGAGTCGGCCGGAGTCGAGAGCGCTGAAGGCGATCGGCAGCCCCTGGCCGCGCTGACCGATCAATCGCTCCTCAGGAATGAAGGCGTCGTCGTAATTCGCGGAGGCAGTGGGGACCGCGCGTAGCCCCATCTTCTCTTCGGGTTTTCCGAAGCTGAGGCCTTCGGTGTCCTTGTCCACCAGGAGGCAGGAGACGCCGCGTGAACCGTCGTCACTGGTGCGTGCGAAGAGATTGTAGAAGTCCGCCTTGCCGCCGTTGGTGATCCAGGCTTTCGAGCCGTTGACGCGGTAGCCGCCGTCGGTGGGCGTCGCCTTGCACGACAACGCGGCGGCGTCGGATCCGGCCTGCGCTTCGGAAAGGCTGTACGCGCCGATGGTGTTGCCGCCCAGCATGTCCGGTAGCCAGCGGTTCTTCTGTTCGTCGGTGCCGAAGGTGAACAGCGGGAAGCACGACAGGCTGTGCACGCTCACCGCCACTGCAACCGCTGCCCAGCGTGAGGCGATCTCTTCGAGCACTTGGAGGTACACCTCGTACGGCTGATCGCCGCCGCCGAACTCCTCGGGATACGGAAGGCTCAGCAGACCCGCCTGTCCGAGTGCGGGGAACACTCCGTCTGGATACTTCTCGGCCTTCTCGTATTCGTTGACCTTGGGCGCGAGTACCTTGTCCGCGACATCACGCGTCAGTTCGATGAGATCGCGAGCTTCTTGGCTGGGCATCAGGCGTTCGACGGGCACGGTCGGCTCCTAGCTAGGTAATAGTACTGAGAACGATACTGCAGTACTGTTGTAGGTATGGCAAGGCTGGTTCACAAGACGACTGCGCGCAGGGCAGAGTTGTTCGATCAATTGGTCGAACTGTTCTTGAGCGAGGGTTTCGCCCACCTCACGCTCGACGAGATCTCAGCTCGTCTGCACTGCTCCAAGAGCACCTTGTACACCGTGGCGGCTGGCAAAGAGGATCTGGTGCGGGCGGTGACAGTGCACTTCTTCCGGGCGGCGACCGATGCAGTGGAGAGTGCAGTCGCCGCCGAAACGGCCCCGACTCGTCGAGTCGCGGTGTATCTCGAAGCAGTGGGTGATCGGCTGTCCGCGGCGTCCAGTCAGTTCATGGAAGACCTGGCCGAATCGGTGTCGGCGAGCCAGGTCTACGAGAAGAACACGTCGATCGCTGCTGATCGTGTGCGATCGCTCATCGTCGAGGGGGTCGATTCGGGCGCATTCCGGCAGGTACACGCATCATTTGTCGCCGATGCCGCTGCGGCGACGATGGTTCGGATCCAGCAACGCGCGGTCTACCGGGCAACTGGTCTGGACGATGCCAGCGCTTATCGGGAACTGGCAGCACTCATCACGGACGGGATCACTGCGTGATCAGTCGCTAGCATCGACGTTCATGGCACCTTTGAACGTCGAAGTCATCGTAGGTTCGGTCCGCGAGGGGCGAATGGGACGAGCAGTGGCGGACTGGTTTGTCGAGCGCGCAACCGCGAACCCGTCGTGGAACGTATCGGTGATCGACCTCAGAGAGCTGTCGTTGCCGCAGGATTTCTCGGATTCACCTGCCACGGAGGTTTTCCGCCGGCGAATCGGGCGCGCCGACGCTGTTGTCGCCGTGACCTCCGAATACAACCACGGGTATCCGGCTGCTCTCAAGACCGCATTCGATTCGGTGAAACACGAGTGGCGTGCCAAGCCGATCGGATTCGTGTCCTACGGCGGGATTTCAGGTGGTGTTCGGGCCGTCGAGCAACTGAGGCAAGTGGTGGCGGAGTTGCACATGGTCTCGGTGCGTCAAAGCGTGACCATTCACCGGGTGCGTAAGCAATTCGGACACGAGCCGTACGGCGTGGATTCGATTGCGATCGATGCAAGCGAGAAGATGATTCGTGAATTGGATTGGTGGGGAAGCGGATTGCGGATGCAACGTGCAAGTGATCCCTATCCCGGCTGATCTTGGACATACGCGATCACGCCATCTGGTGAGCGTCGCCGGCTCGTGGACGGCCGATGAACGATGTCTCGGAAGCGATGGTCACGAGAGTCAGGTCGACGCGTGTACGGCCGGTTTCGACCGTGATCTTGTCACCGAGTGCGAATGGCTGGACTATCGAGATTTCAGGGTCGACCCGAGGCCATTGGCGTGGATGTCCGTACACATAGATTGCGGTCACGCCGGCACGCGGAGATAACCCCTCGACGCCGTCGAACACGACAGTGTTGAAGGCGCCCTCAGGCCCACCGCCCTGCCCGGACACGCGGAGTCGGTCAGGCACTCCCATCGAGTCGGTGAGCGCGGTCCACGCTTGCGGTCGATCGGTGTGGACGAGTACCAGTGCGCCGGTCGCGATGGCTCGAAAGATCAACTGCTGAGCCAGATAGAGTTCGCCGGCGACAAGAACGGTGTTGACGCCCGGCCCCGAAATTCTGGCCGCGACACCGTGCCCGTTTCGGTCCGAGCCGATGAGTTGGCCGCACCCGGCAAGGGGTAGAGCGAGTGAGTCGAGTGTGCCCCCGTCCATGCGAACGCCCGGCGTGATGCCGTCCAGCGCGGCCAATGCGGTTGGCAAGTTGGTCAGCAATCCGTCGCGCTGGCGCCCACGTAGCGAGACCAAACCGGCCAGCGGTGCGTTCTCAGGTGGATTGCGCGTGGTGAAGCGACATGTCGCACTGACCTTCGCCTCTCCGCGTTGTCCGGTGGGTCGTAACCGAATTGTCACGGACGTCCCGACCGTTGCCACTGCCCACACTCGGGTCAGGGTCGCAGTGGTGATGAAACGGGGTTCGATCCCAAATCCGACGTTGGACACGCCAGGCAAGGGGGTACTTCGCCACGTTTCGGTGACCTCGTGGCCGGCCACTCCTCTTGTCACCTGGGCAGTGGACGACGCGATCTCCGGTGCGGTCAGGATCCGCGCCTTGCACCCCGCTGAATCGAGCACCCGGATGACACGATTGGCGGCAACAGCTATCGCGCGGCCGGCGCCCTGTTCGCCCCCGCCCCGGCGTTCGACTGCTGCACCACCCTCCAGCGCGTCGAAACGTAGTGCAAGCCAAACACTTCTGGTGGCGGTGGCTGGTAGTGGTCCGATGAGACGTTCGTAGACTTCGGTGGCAGGCGTTCCCGACGCGGCGCGGTATCCGCGACTGACGATGTCGATGCCGGTGAGTGAGATGTCGTGCTGATAGAGACAATTGGCGAGGGCTGCCGTGGGCAGAAGGTGGGAAGCGTCGAACGAATGACGGCCGATCCTGGTCAGGTAGTCGCGTGGGGGAGCGATCTCGACGACAGCGACGAGCGAAGATCCGTCCACTCGGAGCCCGATGGACTGCTCGGAGGGAGTGTGAAAACTGACGATCGTGCTGCGGTCGACGTCCTTGCGGTGCAGATAGCGAAAGTACCTGACAATCCAGGACATTACCGACCAACCGCCCACATGAAGCAGCATTGATCCGGCAACCACACAACCGATTGCCAGCGCCCAGAACCAATCGAGCCCACTGGCCATCGCGATTCCGCCCGCACCGATTCCGAAAATCTGTGCCGGCACGAACTCGCGCGTCGAAATCCTGTGTGACGACGGCCAATGCTTCAACCGCGATCGGTCCACGGTTCCTCCCCGATACCTGACCTGCGAACTACCCGAAAATTTCCGCCCCAGCGGAACTGTACTGTGTCTTCGCAAGGGGATGTAAGGCACGGGGGGAATGATGGCTGCGACACCTACCACGCGCTGGCAGGTCAACGGGTACCGATTCTTGGTCAGGCGGATGGAACATGCGCTGGTCAGACGAGACGTGCGGATGCTTCACGATCCGATGCGATCACAGTCGCGCGCGTTCACCGTCGGAATAGTCCTCGCTGCACTGGGATTGGCGGGTTGCGCTGTACTCGCTCTGTTTCGGCCACAGGACAGAATCGGCGATGCAGAGATCGTCGTTGCAAAGGAATCGGGCGCGATGTTCGTCGCCATGGAGGGTACGTTTCGCCCTGTGCTGAACTTGGCCTCCGCACGACTGATTCTGGGTTCGCCAGGAAAACCGGCAATAGTCAAGGCATCCGAGGTCGAGGCGAAACCCCGGGGCGCGCTCGTCGGCATTCCCGGCGCACCGTCCGCGCTGCCGGAATCGGCCGACCCTACCAACGCCGCGTGGACGGTGTGCGATTCCGTCGGATCCGACGGGAGAAAATCGTTGACGACTTCGGTCGTGGTCGGCTCGTCCAATGTCGGCGAAAACACGACATATCTGACGAATGACCGTGCATTCCTGGTGAAGTCGGGTTCCGATCACTTTCTCGTGTACGACGGGAAGCGAGCGGAAATCGATGTGGACGATCCGGCGATCATGCGGGCTTTGGGCCTGGAAGGAGCACAGGCGCGACCGATCAGTATCGGATTCCTCAATTCGATTCCCGAAGTTCCGCGCATCGAGGCTCCGCGAATCCGCCAACTGGGATCGGCGCCCCGGTTTCCTCTGCAGAACAAGACTGTCGGCTCCGTCGTCCAGGTTTCGGTGGGTGCGGACCCGCAGTACTACGTGGTACTCGAGAACGGGATCCAGAAGATCGGTGCGGCGCTCGCCCAACTGATCTACTTCTCGGATTCGCAGGGCGCCACCGGGATCGCGAGCGTCACCCCTGATGCCATCAGTCGTATTCCCTCGGTGAGTGAGCTGGCCGTCGACTTGTTGCCGCGGGTGGTTCCGGAGATCGTCGATGATCACGGCGCACCTGTCGGCTGTCTGGAATGGGCTCCCTCACCTGCAGTCGAGGGCGCCGAAAGTAGTTCTGCAACGCTGAAACTTGTCGCTGGATTGCAGGTTCCGATCCCGGAGGGTGGCAAGTTGGTGTCCTTGGCGCAGGCGGACGGATCGGGTGACAATCTCGACAACGTCCATGTCGAACAGGGATTCGGCGGATTTGTTCAAGCGACCGGAATCGAGACGAACAGCACCAGGCACGACGGAGTGTTCTACGTAGCCGATACCGGTGTGAAGTACGGTGTACCGGACGAAATCTCCGCTCGCGCGCTCGGATTGACGCGAACGCCTGATCGCGCGCCTTGGCAGATGCTCGACCTACTTGCATCAGGTCCCGCGCTCGAGAAGAGCAATGCACTGATAGCTCACGACGGAATCGCCCCCGATACAGCGCCGGCCGCTCCGGTGAACTGAACACTGCTGACGGTTCAGGGATCGATGTTCTGGCGTTCGGGAAGATGTCGACGAATTACTCGACGAAGAGGCATCGATGCCAACAGCGTCAGTAGGGCGAGGGTGCCGACCGTTCCGGCTCCGACGAGTGCCGTGTCGCGAGATCGGTTGTCGGGGGTCGGCGGCGTGGGTAGGGGATCGATCGACACCGACTGATGGTTGACCTTGACGCGTTCTCCTGGGGCCAATTCGCCCGTCACTGCCGCAAGTGGATCGATGACGCCGTGACCGACGTAGGGATTCCAACCCTGCGCCGGAGCGTGGGCGGTGGCTTCGATACGTTGCATGACCTGAAGCGCAGTCAGTTCCGGGTGAACCGACCGGACCAGTGCGGCGGTCGCCGCGACAAAGGGCGCAGCGAAACTGGTCCCGTTGAACGACTGTACGGCGCCGTCGGAGCCGTACACCCCGATGGTCAGACCGGGCGACGTCGGGTGAAGTGAGGTGATTCCGGTGCCGGGCGCCGCCACGTCGACCCACGGACCGCCGAGGCTGAAGGAACTGGCGGCGCCATTGGGGTCTACCGAGCCGACCGTGAGGACATAGTCGTCGTACCAAGCCGGACTGGCAATCGTCGCAACCGAGTTCCATGGATCGGCTAGGGGATTGAGGGGATCCGGCGGCGGATTCTGGTTCTTGCAACCTCCGGATCCGACGTTCCCTGCAGCTGCGACGACTACGACGTTCTTCGCGATCGTGGCGTATTCGATTGCAGCGCCGAGTCGTTGGTCGCTGATCCCGTCCCCGGCAGGCTTGCAGGCGACTTCGGAGATGTTGATGACGCTTGCACCCATGTCCGCAGCGTGACGGACGGCCGATGCCATGGTGTCGACGTTTCCGTACCCGGATGAGTTCTCGGCTACAGCAGGGTCTTCGCGTTGGCCGGCCACCGAGAAGGCGGCACTGGACTGCCTGATCGAAATTATCTGTGCGTCAGGCGCAGCTCCGGAGAATCCGGAACCCTCGACTTGCTGGGCGGCGATGAGACCGGCCACGACAGTTCCGTGTGCGTCACAATCGTCGGTGCCGTCGGAGGTACCGACGTAATCACCGCCGCCGTCGAGCGATGGCAGCCGGGGATGTCTGCTGACACCGGTGTCGATGACAGCAATTCGCTGTCCCGCCCCTCTGGTGATCGGCCACACAGAATCGAATCCCAGATCTCGTTGAGAACGTGGAATGTCCGCACCGTCACCACCTGCCACGGCTGGGACGCACAGGGTTCGTTGTTCGGTGGGTTGTGGAGGTGCAGGCGGACCGTCCTCGGGCAGCATTGCAGGATCGATGGGGGAGGGAACCGCGCTCGATGCGCCACCTGCCCCGGCGAGAACGCTGAAGGCAACGATCACGAGACTGGCGCAGATGTTTGTTGCCCGTCGAATCACCATCGATCACCGATCGCTCAGAGGCCACGCATGAGCGCGAAGAGGCCACTGACCCAGCAGATCAGCGGAACGATTGCTGCAATCGCAGCGAGGTCCAACAGCTCGGCAGCGCGTCGCATCACGGGGCTGAATGTGTTCTGGGGGGCAAGGATTCCCAGAACCAGTGCCAGGAGGAGAACGGTCATCGTGATGGCGAAGACGACCAATGCATGGTCGCGATGGGTCCATGCCATGTCGCCCAGGAGAACGAGAATCACCGAGATGCCTGCCGCGATGAGTGGCACAGCCTGCTGTGCGCCCGCGTAGGTGCGCCCGCGAAACATCAGCACGACGGCCGTCGCGAATGCGAGAGCAAGATTCGGCCAGACGATCCCCTGACCAGGCCAGGACCACGCGAGTGCGACGGCAGCGACGAGCGCGACCACTGACGTGGCCACGATCAGCCCAGTCAGATAGCTACGCGCCCGCCCTGCCCTTTCCGCCAACTCGGTCAGCCCGGGTAGTTCGGGTTCGGGCAGTCCGTCGCGGTCGTCGTCGAGGGGATTACTCGGCGTCGGAACAGGGGGAAGCGGTAGTCGCGCGAACAACATCGACAGTCGAGCGGTGAACGTGAGAACGATCAATGCGGCGGCAATCACCGCGCCGCTGACGGTCGCGGTGCGCGCCTCGGGAAGCGTGGTAGTGACGGCAAAGGTGCCCACCGCCGCGAGAAGGACGACGAGAAGTGCTGTGAAGACAGCTAATCCGGTGCCGCACAAGCGGAAGCAGATCAGAGTTACCGCAGCGGCAGATGCCGAACCGAGAAGCAGATGAGCCGAAAGAACAGTGCCGGGCACGCAGAGTGCGCCGGAGACGAACGCCAGTGGCACCGAAGCGCATCCGAGCGTGACGGAACTTCCAGAGTCTCCGTACACCCGCGCTGCCACGACGGCGGCGACGGTGAGCACCAAAGACGTCACTCCGCCGCAGACGGCGCCGATCAGTCCCGTGTCGCCGAGGACCAGGGCGAGGGCCGCGACGAGCGCAGCGACGAGGGCGGCGGTCGAGCCGACAATGCGCGCGGTGACCGGAGTCCAGCGTCGGTAGACGTCCGCATCCGTGGCCGCGACGGTGTACATGATGTCGTCGAAGAGTGGGGGCGGGGCAGCGGTGTCCGAGGCCTCGAGTACGAGCAATTCTCCATCGCGGATTCCGTGCTCGTGCAGCGACAGCGTCGGTGCCAGCGGTGCCCTGCCGACTTTCGACAGAGTCCAGTCGACGGGCTCGAATTGTTCGGTGGTGTGGTCGAACTCGTTGAAATTGCTGTGGTTGACAATTGTGTCCACAATGCCCGGAATGACCACGGTGAGTGGAACACGAAGCGGCACCGCAAGATCCACCTGCGAATGGGCTGAAAGTACCGTCAACCTGCACAGTTCGGCAGAATGACTCGCGCCTCGTCCGTTTCCGGTGTTCGCAGCGCTGGTTGTAGTGGTGCTGGTCAAGATCTGTCCCCTCCCATGACGCGATTCCCCCTTCGCGTCACCCCAGTTCACCCGAACAATACGACATGAACTGCGCGCCTGTATCGGAGACAGCGCCGACAACAGGTGGCACCGACCCGAGTGTCGGTGTTGTGATCTACTCTCTTGCAATTGCGCGAGTACGCCTTGGGGGGGCCGGCGGTAGTCGGACGAGGCGTCTGGCGGCAACAGCTGCAGCACCGATGGGGGTGGGTGAATTGAGCACTGTCAGATTTGCGCGTCGAGCACGCCGTGAATCGCCGCGCACACCGGGCGGCGAGGTGACGCTTCAGCCCCCACCGGAGATACCTCGCGTCACGCCGGGAAACCTACTGACCAAACTACTTCCGGTGATCATGGTGGTTGCCATGATCGGCATGGTGGCGCTGATGTTCTCTTCCGGCATGGCGCGCAATCCGATGTCCCTGCTGTTTCCGGTCATGATGATGGTGTCGATGCTCGGAATGCTCGCCGGGGGCGGTCGTAGCGGTGGAGCAAGAGCGTCCGAAGCGAACGAGGACCGCAAGGACTACCTCCGGTACCTGGATCAGATGCGTAGTGATGTTGCTGCGACGACTGGTGCGCAGCGTGCTGCTCTCGAGTGGAGCAATCCCGAGCCGTCGCTGCTCTGGACACTGGCCGGGACTGTGCGGATGTGGGAGCGTCAGATCACCGACTCGGACTACTGCCACGTTCGGGTAGGTCTGGGTACACAGCGATTGGCCACCAGACTCGTGTCTCCGGAGACCGGGCCGGTCGAGGATCTCGAACCCGTCGCTGCTGTCTCACTTCGGCGATTCGTCCGTGCACATTCGGTTGTGCAGGACCTGCCGACCGCCGTCTCGCTTCGCGGGTTTGCTGCGATGTCCATCGAGGGGCAGAGAGATTCCGCTCGCGCGCTTGTCCGCTCGATGTTGATGCAACTGTGCACATTCCACGGTCCGGACACGGTCCAAGTTGCGGTGGTGTGCGGTCCCGATACCGAATCCGAGTGGGAGTGGGTCAAGTGGCTCCCACACGTGCAACACCCGCAGTCTCAGGACGGCACCGGCACTGCACGCATGGTGTTCGGTTCGTATCTCGAATTCGAAAGTTCCCTCGGGGAACCGCTTTCGATGCGTGCTCGATTCGCTCGCAACACTCCAGCCAGTGCGGGCGTTCCGCATCTCGTGCTGGTCGTGGACGGTGGCTTGCTCGAAGGTGACACCGGCCTGTTGTCCGACTCCGGGCTCGACTCGGTGACCGTCCTCGACCTGTGCGGGTTCTGCCCGCGGCTGGTGGCGACGCGTGGTTTGCGACTGGTCGTCGGTAGCGATCAGATCGGCGCGGTGAGCAGCGCAGGAGTTGAGAACTTTGCGAGGCCCGACGCTGCGACGACGAGCCTGGCGCAGGCGTTCGGCCGTCGCATCGCACCGTTCCGTGCGGCATCGCAGAATGCCGTCGACGCAGCTGACGACGACCGATCCCTTCGGACGTGGAGCCAGATGTTGGGGATAGGAAACGTTGCGAGGTTCAATCCTGAGCATGGCTGGCTTCCACGTCAGGGGCGCGACCGACTCCGTGTGCCGATCGGTGTCGGACAAGACGGAAACCCCGTCGAACTGGATCTGAAGGAGTCGGCCGAGAACGGTATGGGTCCGCACGGGCTGTGTATCGGAGCCACCGGTTCTGGCAAGTCGGAGTTCCTGCGAACCTTGGTGCTCGGCCTGATCGCGACCCACTCTCCCGACGCACTGAACCTCGTCCTGATCGACTTCAAAGGCGGTGCAACCTTTCTCGGCCTCGAGGAGGCGCCGCACGTTGCTGCGATCATCACCAACCTTGCCGAGGAATTGGCGATGGTCGATCGTATGAAGGACGCGCTCGCCGGCGAAATGAATCGTCGACAAGAACTGTTGCGTGCGGCAGGAAACTTCGCAAACGTGTCCGATTACGAGAAGGCGAGGCTGGCCGGCGCTGCACTAGATCCCTTGCCGGCACTCTTCGTGGTTGTCGACGAGTTTTCCGAACTGCTCAGTCAGCAGCCGGAATTTGCCGAATTGTTCGTGGCCATCGGGCGATTGGGCAGGTCACTTCACATTCACCTGCTGCTGGCCAGTCAGCGACTCGACGAAGGAAAGCTCCGGGGTCTCGACAGCCATCTTTCGTATCGCGTCGGGTTGAAAACGTTCTCGGCGAACGAGTCTCGTTCCGTCCTCGGCGTTCCCGATGCTTATCACCTTCCGGGCACACCCGGTGCGGGATACCTGAAGTCCGATTCTGCTGAGATCGTTCGCTTCCAAGGTGCGTACGTGTCAGGCCCGTACGAGGGCGAGCGGATCGTGCCCACTCGATTCTCGGTCGATTCCCCCGTCGAACTGGCGCCGCTGCCGTTTACCGCGAAGCCCGTGATCGGACCAGAGGCCGTTGTCGTTCCCGTCGAGCCCGACGTCGTCGACATGGGTGAAATCGGTGACGATGCACGTACTCTCATGGGAGTCCTCGTAGACCGCATGCGCGGTCACGGTCCACGTGCGCATGAAGTGTGGCTCCCGCCGCTCGAGTCATCTCCGACGCTTGACCAGTTGTTGCCGCGGTGGGCGACCGGTGATCAACCTCGCGGAAATCTGAGCGCTCCCTTCGGCATAGTCGACAGGCCGTTCGATCAGCGCCGCGATCTACTCGTCGCCGATCTCAACGGATCGACTGGCAACCTCGCGATTGTCGGCGGCCCGCAGTCGGGAAAGTCGACGGCGTTGCGCACGTTGATCTTGTCTCTGAGCATGACGCACACGCCGGAACAGATTCAGTTCTACTGCCTCGACTTCGGCGGTGGAACGCTCCTCGGATTGAAAGATCTGCCGCACGTCGGATCGGTGGCAAACCGCTTGGATTCCGACCGCGTCCGGCGCACAGTTGCCGAGGTACTCGGTGTGGTCGCTAAACGGGAGCGACTGTTTCGTGACCTCGGCATCGAATCGATGGCCGATTTCCGTAGATTGCGAACAGCTGATCCCACCGGGGAAGGTGAGGCTGCGGGACTCCGAGAGGACCCGTACGGTGACGTCTTCCTCGTCGTCGACGGTTGGCCAAGCGTTCGTTCGGATTTCGAATCACTCGAGCCCCAGATCAACATGCTCGCCGGTCAAGGTTTGTCCTTCGGTGTACACGTGATCGTCACGACGTCGAGGTGGGCCGAGATCCGGCCGGCACTCAAGGATCAACTGGGTACTCGCATCGAACTTCGTTTGGGTGATCCGGGAGATTCGGATGCGGGTCGCCGGAAAGCCGGCCTGGTGCCGGAAGGTCGACCGGGTCGTGGCATCACTCGCGACGGACTCCACCTTCTCACCGGACTACCTCGAATCGACGGCCTACCGGGTAGTGAGAACTCGAGTACGGCTGTGGTGGCGACGGTTGAACGTATTGCAGCCATGTCGAATTCGCGTCCGGCACCCACCGTGCGGATGCTCCCGGATTTCTACTCGCGGGCAGAACTTCTCGAAGCTGTCGGGACCCGGTGGCCCTCAACGAGCGCGGCCGACGGTCGGTGCCTCACGGTGCCGATCGGGCTCGGTGAGACCGACCTCGCCCCGGTGTACATGGACTTCCGGGAACACCCGCACCTGTTGATATTCGGCGACACCGCGTGTGGGAAGACATCTCTCTTGCGTGGAATAGCCGAAGGGATCATCGCGTCGAACACACCGGCCCAGGCCAAGCTGATCATCGGTGACTATCGGCATTCCCTGCTGGGCGTGGTCGAAGGGAATCACCTCGGCGGGTACTCGGCGTCGTCGACGACCTTCGGTGAATTGATGGTCGACTTGGCTCGGATCGTCGCTGCCAGAATGCCGAACGCCGAAACAACGCAGCAGCAATTGCGGGAACGGTCGTGGTGGAGTGGGCCGGAGATTTACGTACTGATCGACGACTACGACCTTGTGGCCACACCGAGTGGAAATCCGGTGGCGCCGTTGCTCGAATACATTCCGCACTCCAAGGACATCGGTTTGCACCTGGTTATTGCCCGCCGTTCCGGTGGTGCGGCCAGAGCACTGTACGAGCCGGTCATTGCGAGAATTCGCGACATGGCGCCGGCCGGATTGATCATGAGCGGAAGCCGTGACGAGGGAAATCTCGTCGGCACTGTCCGCGCGTCGGCGATGCCGGAAGGCCGTGGGGTCTACGTTTCCCGCTCGCAAACCCAACTTGTCCAAGTTCCGTGGATGCCACCGCTGTGACCGCTCCGTCCGCAGTGTCGGTCTCGTTACATTGGGGTGCATCGAATATCTGGGTCGTATCGGGTCAACGCGAATTCTGTTGCAGTGCAGACCTCCGACGCGAACCGGCGTCGGGCCCCGGTGCGGCCGGCGAGAATGCGATCGATTACATCGACGACGATTATGTCGACGTGGATGGTCGGGTTGTCCCGACAGTCTTGGAGGTGGCCAGGCTGATCTCCAGTGCGATGGACGGGTGCGGAATCGTCGACGCAGACATTCTTCATCTCAGTCATCCCTCGGATTGGGGTGCCCCACGCAGGCGGCGATTGCTCGATGCCGCACGTCGAGTGGCGCACGACGTCGTACTCGTTCCGACGTCGATCGCGGCGGCGAGGTCGGCTCATACGGCTTGGCGATCGCGGTGTGTCGTCCTCGAACTGCGAGGCGGAACGGTGGTCGCTTCTGTTGTCGCTGAGGTCGACGGTGAACTCCGAATCGACGGAACACAAAGTTCGGAGATCGCAGACGTTGCGGGGTTGTTTTCCGCAATCGGGGATCTATCGGTTCGGGACGCTGTGGTGTTGGTCGGGCCGAGCTCTCATGCTGTTGCGGCTTCGCTCGAACGGGGGTCGACGAATGTTCACGGCCACGCGAGCATCCGAATTCTGGACGAGAGCCGGGTGGCTGCGTCTCTGGTGGATCCTCAGACGCTCGTTCGCCAGACAACCGCGCGGGACAGTTCGGGACGAATTGTCGACAATTCGGCTTTCGGCGCCGGGTGGGTAGGCGATACGGATGGCGCGAAGTCGATTTCTGGCGCGGACTCGAATGCCTCTTCGCCGCGTCGCGTCGGCGGGCGGCGAAGAGGCCGTCGATGGTTCGCGGCGGCGCTTGCGGTGGTCGCCGTCGCCGGTGCGGTCGCAGCAACGGTCGTGGTGTCCACTCGCGATCGAGGCGATTCTCGGTTGGCGGGGTCGGTCGCAGCCACGGCGGAAGTCGAAGTCGAGATCGTGGAGGCGTCGAAAGAGCAGGAAACGCCTGCACCGAAGACTTCGATCTCGTCGATCGAGTCCGGGGCCACTCCGGAACTTACTCGTGTGGACGTGGGAAGCGTTGCGGCAGAATTGCCTTCCGATTGGAAGCTTCTGTCGCGAGGGACCTCGAGCGGGCGTACCGATTTGGTACCCGGTTCGGGTGCGGATCGCAAGATCGTGGTCATCGAGAAACGTCTTGCGGAAGGTGTGGGATTCGATTCCGTCGAAGCTGTTTTGCGTCAGCAGTTTTCGACGTTCGAGGACCCCTTGCGGTTCGCAGAGTTTGCTGTGCTCGACGATGCCGCAGGAAAACGGGCAGTGGTGTACGTCGAGTTTCCGGACGATTTCTCCGAGGTGCGTTGGCACGTATACGTCGACAACGGACGGCAAGTGAGTATCGGCTGCCAGTATCTGGTCGGTGAGTGGGGCAGTCTCGAAGCGGACTGCCTGCGGATGTGGCAGTCGGTCGAATTCACACCGTGACCGGATCGGTCGGTTCTGAAAATATTCTTCGGTCGGGCCGGAACCGTTGGTACGAAGGTCGCGTCAAAGTATGTGTAGCGCACATCAGGGAGTTCCGCTCGACCCCGGTGCACATCCGACGGACAAAGCCCGTTGTGTGTGATCGCCGATACCGAACGGTACTCACCGAATCCAGGGGGACGACATGGGCTTTACCGCAACTACCGCTGAATTGATCGATTCGGCGGGGACCATCGACGGACATCTCGGTGACATCAGGGGGCTGGTCAACGCTGTTCGGTCGGAGGCCGACGCTTCGCACAATTCGTGGAACGGTGCGGCGCAGGTCGAATACGCAGGAATCATGGAGCGATACAACAGCGCGGCCCTGAAGTTGGACACAGCTCTGACCGACATCTGCGAGCAGATCAAACAGGCCGCGGGAACCTTCGACTCGACCGAAGACGACAACGTCAGCTCGCTTCGCGGCGCGACGGTGAACATGTCCTGACCGCCAGCACTTCATCGTCCGGTCAAGCAATCCTCAGCCAGTAGTTCTCACAAGTTAGTTCTCACAAGTTCTCTCCAGTCACACCGAACCGGGAGCAGTTATGTCCGACAGGATCAAGTACGACTTCAGCGGCCTCGCAATGCTGTCCGATCAGATGAAACAGCAGGCCAAAGCGATCAACGACAAACAGGGCGACATCAAGGTTGTCGTGGACAAGCTGCAAGCAGGCTGGGAAGGGGCAGGTTCCGAAGCGTGGAACGACGCACAGCGTCGCTGGGCCCAGGCTTCCGAAGAACTGAACATGGTTCTCGCGCAGATCGCCGGAGCGACGGCGAGCGGCTCGGAGAAGATGCAGGAAGCTGATCGGATCGCCGCAAACGGGTTCGGTCGCTGACAACATCCCATGCCGTGATGACACCCCGCCTGCCCCGGTACCGTCAGGTTGCCGGGGCAGGCGCATGTCGATCGCTCGCGTCGCTGTGCTGGACGATGATGCTGTTGGCAGGAATGGCTGCGCTTTGACCTGGCAGCGGGTAGACCGGTATCGTCTATCGGTGGCGTGCCGTAGGGCTCCGGCAGAAATGCGTGGAGACCGGCGGTTCTCGGGTCTCAACTGGCCGCCGAGGATCGTTTACGCGATACGCACATGGTCAGCAGTGGAATGAATTAAGACGAGGAAGATCTGTGTCTACGTACACCCCGAAGGCCGGAGATGTGACCCACACGTGGCACGTCATCGACGCCACTGACGTGGTGCTCGGCCGTCTTGCCGTTCAGGCAGCGAACTTGCTGCGTGGCAAGCACAAGCCCACCTACGCGCCGCACATCGACGGTGGTGACTTCGTTGTCATCATCAACGCAGAGAAGGTTGCCATCAGCGGCAACAAGCTGCAGGGCAAGAATGTTTACCACCACTCCGGATTCCCGGGTGGCCTGAAGTCCCGCACTGTCGGTGAGGTCCTCGACAGGACTCCCGATCGTCTCGTCGAGAAGGCCATTGTCGGCATGCTCCCCAAGACGAAGCTCGGCCGCGCAATGAGCAGCAAGCTCAAGGTTTACGCGGGCCCGAATCACCCCCACACCGCGCAGCAGCCGGTGCCGTTCGAGATCAAGCAGGTCGCACAGTGACATCGCCGGAAGAGCAGAACGTGTCCGAAGAGAACATCGAAGCAGTGGAAGAGCTTGTCTCTGACGCAGTCGAGGTCGTCGAAGAGGTTGCTGCAGCTACGCTCGCACCGATCGTCCTCGATCGCCCGGTCCAGACCGTCGGTCGCCGCAAGGAGGCTGTCGTTCGCGTCCGGATGGCTCCCGGTACCGGTCAGTTCAAGCTCAACGGTCGTACGTTGGAGGACTACTTCCCCAACAAGGTTCACCAGCAGCTGATCAAGGCTCCGCTGGTGCTCGTCGAGCGTCCCGAGTCTTTCGACATCATTGCACTGCTGCACGGTGGCGGCCCGTCCGGTCAGGCAGGCGCACTGCGTCTGGCTATCGCGCGCGCACTCATCGAGGTAACCCCTGATGATCGTCCGGCCCTCAAGCGTGCAGGCTTCCTGACGCGTGACGCCCGCGCGGTCGAGCGTAAGAAGTACGGCCTGAAGAAGGCCCGTAAGGCATCGCAGTACTCCAAGCGCTGATGCTTTGCCGAGGTTGACCCGACGGGTCTGCTTCGGCACCTGTTCACCACAAGAGCGGGCGTCCATCGTTACCGGACGCTCGCTCTTGTGTTTCTCGGAGAAATTCCCTTCTCGAGTTCCCTTCTCGAGGTTCACAGGATTCAGGAGTCGTTCTATGGGTCGGTTGTTCGGTACTGACGGTGTTCGTGGACTTGCCAATTCGGATCTGACTGCAGATCTTGCATTGAGATTGGCAGTTGCCGCGGCGAGCGTACTGACAGCCGATACCGCGGACGAACGTCCGACCGCCGTGATCGGCCGCGATCCTCGCGCCAGCGGTGAGATGCTTCAAGCCGCGGTGACCGCAGGATTGAGTTCCGCGGGTGTCGACGTGCTCGACGTGGGTGTTCTTCCGACTCCGGCAGTTGCATACTTGACGGCAAAGCTCGACGCCAGTCTCGGTGTCATGATCTCTGCATCGCATAATCCCATGCCGGACAACGGAATCAAGATTTTCGCAGCCGGTGGACACAAGCTCGATGATGCTGTCGAGGTGGCGATCGAGGATGCACTCGACGGCACTGCACCGCCCGTCCTACCGACAGGTGCCGGGATCGGCCGCGTCCGTACGGTCGACGACGCCGCTCAGCTGTACCTTGCGCATCTGGCGAGCGCGGCGAGCGAGCCACTCGCTGGACTCACCGTTGTGGTCGACTGCGCCAACGGCGCTGCTTCCGCGCTCGCACCGGTTGCCTACGCGGCAGCGGGCGCTCGCGTCATCGCGATCAGCGCCGATCCCGACGGCCTCAACATCAACGACGGCTGCGGATCGACGCACCTGGAGAATCTTCAGAAAGCCGTAGTCGATCACGGGGCGGACCTAGGCCTCGCGCACGACGGCGACGCCGACCGTTGCCTGGCCGTCGACGAGACCGGAGCGGTGGTCGACGGTGACGCGATCATGGCAGTTCTGGCGATCGCGATGAACGACGCCGGCGAGTTGGTCGAGAACACTCTCGTCGCGACTGTCATGAGCAATCTCGGTTTGCACATCGCGATGCGCGAGGCCGGTATCAACATCGTGACTGCTGCCGTAGGCGACCGCTACGTCTTGGAGGAACTGCGCGCGGGCGGATACAGCCTCGGCGGCGAGCAGTCAGGCCATGTCGTGTTGCCGGCGTTCGGCACCACGGGCGATGGGATTCTCACCGGCCTCCGGCTGCTCGGACGCATGGCTCGCACGGGTAAGTCGGCATCCGCACTGGCCGCAACGATGACAACCCTCCCGCAGGTTCTGATCAACGTGAAGGTCGGGGACAAGGCGACAGTCGCAGCATCGCCGTCGGTACTCGCAGCAGTCGCGGACGCAGAGCGCGTCCTCGGTGACGGTGGTCGCGTGCTCCTGCGCCCGTCCGGGACAGAGCAACTGGTCCGCGTCATGGTCGAGGCCACCGAACTTCCGCTCGCGCAGAAGCTGGCCGACGAGTTGGCCGAGATCGTCGGTTCGGTTTAGCCCCTCATTACGCGTTCGCGTTTTGAGGGAACGTAATTGCGCCCTGCTGCGTCCAAGGAGTCAAAGGCCGCTCGACGTGCGAGTGGTTCCGCTGAAACTTGGGGGCGCTCGTGGATGTCGACCGCGCTGGAACAGATGAATTGGCACGCCAAGCGGTGTCGGTGGCCCAGGCTCTGCGCGATTCTGCGGACCCGATCAGGCGTCTGCGATTCAGCGGTGCCGTTTCGGGCCGTGATTACGCCGAGCATGGAGCCGCGTTGGCATCGGCATTGGCGGTCCTGAATTCACGCTTGACGGGGCGTGCCGATCTTCTCGATACGTTGGCGCCTCGGCTTTCCTCTTCGGCTGAGGTGATCGCTGAGGTGGACGATCAGGGTGCGCGGCGATTGCGAGACTCCAGCGGGTCGGTCTCATGAGACCGACGAGCGGTACCGCACAGGCAGTACCAAACAGCTACTATTGCGTCGAAGATATTCTTGCACTGCGTGATTCACGCGTGCGTCCCGACGAAATCCTGGATGCTGGTGCGAGGGGATTGCAGTTCTTCGATCGATTTCACGACCTGGCCTCTCGGTTGGGCTTCGAAGAACGGATGCTTTCGTCCTACGAGGATGCGTATCGCGCAGAGGCCGGTATCGATTTCGAGGCACTAATGCGAGATGCGTCGGACATGGCCGCAGCGGTGGACGGTTCGGTCGCCGAGATCGCGATGCTGACGACCCTGGCGGAGAATCTTCCTTCAGTGTGGAATGTTTCCGGCGTGGGTGCGGTCGTAGATCAGGCCTTCGCGGCGCGGCGTGAAGCTCGGTCCGATGCGGATTCGGCGCCACTGTTGATCACGCTGGCCGACGAGTTCGCGCGGACGGTTCGAACGGCTTTGGCAGACAAGGCTTTCAAGGTGGCAAGCCTCGACCGGGCGACGATCGGCGGTCTGGGTGCGGGGGAGATCGACCAGCTGACTCACGTCGCTTCCACCGGTCGTGGTGCGGCGCCATGGCTGGACACGGTTTTTCGTTCGGCGTATCTCGATACTCGCGATGAATTCGACAGGGCGTGTGCGGAGTGCGCGAGCGCGGTTGGTCATGCTTTTGACGCCGCGACCCAGTGGGTGACAGACGCGTTCACGTCAACCTTTCCGATCGCCGAGCCGAGTGCATCAGGTGTCGCCGCCGCTCCTGTCTCTTTCTCGATCGGCGGCAACACTTGGGGCTTCTCGATTGCGTCCGACGGTCGTGGGGTGAGTCTGGATGTTGCAGGTGCTGACGGGAACTCTGTGTCGGCCACCCTGGAGTTGAGCGAAAATGGTTGGCCGAGAATAGTGCTCGATGCCGATCCGGAGATGTCGCTGCACGAGGCGCGCCCGCAAGAAGCGTCCCAGCCTGCGACACTCCAGCCCGAAACTCCCGACCCTGAGATTCGCGAGCACGAGGTGCCGGTTGAATCCAACGCCGAGTTCTCGCCCGCGCCGGACCCGGAGCCGCCTTACACAGTCCCCGACGAGTCGATCGTGGCTCCCGACGGAGAGACGGGCGCTGAGTTGGCCGGAGCTGGTCCGCTGTGAAGTCCGTTCACGCGCCGTTCGAAGCGATCCGTCGAACCCTCGATTCTCAACTCGACGACTTCCGTGAGCGCAGAGTGGCCGCAACGAGCGCGGAATCGCACCAGGAGCCGCCGTCCGAAACGACATCCGCCGAGAATGACACGGATGGGCCGGTCAGGTCCGGCCCGTATCTGCGATCCGCGTCAGAGCCGACGCCGACGCCGCCGTGCTCGCCGCCGGAGTCGGTGGCGAGTACGGACTCCTACTTACGCAACAGCTGGCTGGCCCGCGCGTCGGAGTGAGGTTCGACCGGCAGCAACGGCGCCGTGTGCGGAATCTCGACGTCGGGATCAGCAAAATCCTTGTACTTCTTGTCGCCGGTCAGATGGAACAACAGGAAGCCCGTGAGCAGGCACCGTGTGGCGGCCTGCGTCTTGCGCTCCGATCCACCGAGGCCCAGGGCGCCGAGGAGTCGGCGGCCTTCGATCAGTCCGGCGTCTTGGGCGTCATTCACGGTACGTGCGATGACAGGACCGCCCCACTCCACGCTCAGCGGCCGGGCATTGCTGGTCAAGGAATCGACGTCGTCTTCGCCGGCGAGGATCAATCCGGGCGCTGTGATCTTCGACGCGTAGTTCTCCGCCTTGGGTGCTGTCGGGGCCGGGAACAGTGCGGCTACCGCACCGACATCCCCGCGCTGCGCTGCGGCCAGTACCGCAGCGCCCGCGCCCATGCCGTGACCGGCAAAGGCGACCCGATCGGGTTGGACGCTGATCTGGCCGGGGCCGAGTCGCACGCCGACGCAGATGTCGAGCGTCGCTCGAAGATCTGCAGCCAATCCGAGATGTGACGGGACCGGACCGCGTTCGCTGTCGGGCGCCGCTGCGACAATTCCCCAGGAAGCGAGGTGCTGGAGTGTCTGCTCGTACTTGTGGGACCCGACCATCCACCCGTGCGCGAAGGCAACGGCGGGGAGATTGAAACCGGTTTCCGGCGTGTACACGACACCCGGCTGTCCGGCCAGGGCGAGGTTGCCGCGGAGAACTCGGTGCGGGCCGCGCTTGGACAGCTCACGGGTCAGTGTCTTCAGTTTCGGTGCCACGGTTGAAGACGTTATCCGATGAGCCGCCTCGTGTATGCGGAGCGGACGCTGCAACCAGGTGCGGGAACCGCAAAATGCGCCCACCGCCGATGTCCAAGTACCCTGAGTCACCATGTGCGGAATCGTGGGATACGTCGGCCACCGCCCAGCTCTGGGCGTTGTGGTGGAGGCTTTGCGACGAATGGAGTATCGCGGGTACGACTCGTCGGGAATCGCGATTCTCGACGGAACCGGTGGGGTCGAGATCGAGCGTAAGGCCGGTAAGTTGGCCAACCTCGAGGCGGAGCTCGGCGAGTACGGTGCGGATCACTTCGTCGGTACGTCCGGTATGGGCCATACCCGTTGGGCGACGCATGGGCGTCCGACGGACCGCAATGCGCACCCGCATCGTGATGCCTCGGGCAAGCTGGCTGTCGTTCACAACGGAATCATCGAGAATTTTGCCCCGCTGCGTGCGGAGCTCGAGGCTGCAGGCGTCGAACTGCAGAGCGACACGGATTCCGAGGTCGCGGTTCACCTCGTCGCCCGGGCGTACGCCCAGGGGCCGACGGCAGGTGATTTCATCGAGAGTGCGCTGTCGGTGGTTCGTCGGTTGGAAGGTGCGTTCACGCTCGTCTTCACGCACGCTGATCATGCGGACACGATTGTCGCCGCGCGCCGCTCGACACCGCTCGTAGTCGGTGTCGGTGAGGGCGAGATGTTCCTCGGCTCCGACGTCGCTGCATTCATCGAGCACACACGCGATGCGGTTGAACTCGGACAGGATCAGGCAGTGGTGATCACTGCCGACAGCTACCGGATCTCCGACTTCGCGGGTAACGAGGCAGAAGGACGCCCGTTCCGCATCGACTGGGATCTCGCGGCCGCCGAAAAGGGTGGTCACGATTACTTCATGCTCAAGGAGATCGAAGAGCAGCCGACCGCTGTCGCCGACACGCTCCTCGGCCACTTCGAGAACGGGAAGATCGTCCTCGACGAGCAGCGGTTGTCCGATCAGGAACTGCGCGACGTCGACAAGGTGTTCGTTGTCGCTTGCGGTAGCGCTTACCACTCCGGTCTGTTGGCGAAGTACGCGATCGAGCATTGGACGCGTCTACCTGTCGAGGTCGAACTCGCCAGCGAATTCCGTTACCGCGACCCGGTTCTCGATCGCTCGACGCTTGTTGTCGCAATCTCGCAGTCGGGGGAAACGGCCGATACGCTCGAGGCTGTCAAGCACGCCAAGGACCAGAAGGCACGCGTCCTGGCGATCTGCAACACCAACGGTGCACAGATCCCGCGTGAAGCCGACGCAGTTCTCTACACGCGGGCAGGACCGGAAATCGCGGTCGCGTCCACCAAGGCGTTCCTGGCGCAGGTGACCGCGAACTACCTCGTCGGTTTGGCTTTGGCGCAGGCTCGCGGAACCAAGTATCCGGACGAGGTCGCCCGCGAGTACGCCGACCTCGAAGCGATGCCCGCATTGGTCAGCAAGGTGCTCGAGACGGCAGAACCGGTGCGCGCGTTGGCGCGCCAGTTCGCGCACGCGTCGACCGTGCTGTTCCTGGGGCGTCACGTCGGCTACCCGGTGGCGCTCGAGGGTGCGCTCAAGCTCAAGGAGCTTGCGTACATGCACGCCGAGGGCTTTGCCGCCGGTGAGCTCAAGCACGGCCCGATCGCCTTGATCGAGGAGGACCTTCCGGTCATCATCGTCATGCCGTCGCCGCAGGGCCGCGCTGTCCTGCACTCGAAGTTGGTGTCCAACATTCAGGAGATCAAGGCGCGCGGGGCGACGACTATCGTCATCGCTGAGGAAGGCGACACCGTCGCCGCGGCGCACGCGGATCACCTGATCGAGATTCCGGCGTCACCGACTCTGCTGCAGCCGTTGCTGTCCACGGTTCCGTTGCAGATCTTTGCGGCCGAGGTTGCCGCGGCGCGTGGCTATGACGTCGACAAGCCGCGTAACCTGGCGAAATCGGTTACGGTCGAGTAGCTTTCGCTAGAAAATCGGGCCCCGCAGTCGCAAGACTGTGGGGCCCGAGCGCGTTACGGCGTCTCGACGACGACGGTTCCGCGCATCTCGGGATGCGGTGTGCAGGTGTAGTCGTAGGTTCCGGGTTCGGTGAACGTGTAGGTGTAGGTTCCCGATTTCTTGAGCGGACTGCGGAGTTTGCCCTTGGCGTCCCCGAGGCCGTTGACGTCGTGGGCCATTCCGTTGTCGTCGAACACCCACGTGACCGTCTCGCCGACATTCACGGTGATGGACGCGGGGGAGTACGCCATCCCGGAGATGGTCACCACGGGTCCGCTGGCCGTCGTTTCCGGAGCCGGTGGTGTGGAGTCGGTGCCGGAACTGCACCCGACCAGACCGAGAGCGAGCACGAGACCCGCGATTGCCGGGCGAAGACGTGATTTCATGGTTTCGAGGGTAGCGACGGCAACTGAAGGGTTCCGACATGCGTGGGTACTACACAGCCGATCAGGTGCGAGCAGCTGAGGCGCCGCTGCTCGACAAGCTGCCCGACGGGGTGCTGATGCGTCGAGCGGCGTACGGTCTTGCGCGAGTAGTCGCGGACGAATTGCGTTCCCGTACAGGGTCGGTCGCGCATCGGTCGGTGACGCTTCTGGTCGGTACGGGCGACAACGGCGGTGATGCCCTGTGGGCCGGTGCGTTGCTCCGCAAACGAGGTGTGAGCGTGCGGGCCGTGTTGCTCGATCCGGCGCGCGCTCATCGGGCGGGCCTCGATGCTCTCTTGACGGCCGGCGGCCGAGTCGCCGCCGAAGTCGGGTCGCCGGATCTGGTGATCGACGGCATCGTCGGGATTTCCGGGCACGGCGGTCTACGGCCTGACGCGGCCGATCTCGTCGGCCAGGTGGATGCACCGATCGTGGCGGTCGATCTTCCGAGCGGCGTCGACGCGAACACCGGCGCAGTGGACGGCCCGTCGGTGACTGCTGATGTGACGGTCACATTCGGTGCGCTCAAGCCGGTACACGTACTCGCGGCTCCGCTGTGTGGTCGTGTCGAACTCGTGGACATCGGATTGAGCGTCGGCGAACCCGAATTCGGTTCGCTCGATCCGGCGGAGGTCGGTGCGCTGTGGCCGGTGCCCGGTCCGGAGGACGACAAGTATTCGCAGGGTGTGGTGGGCATCGTTGCGGGAAGTGAGCAGTATCCCGGCGCGGGCGTGCTCTGTACCGGTGCCGCGGTAACCGCGACCGCCGGCCTGGTCCGCTACGCCGGGCACGGCGCCACCGAGGTGCTCGCCCGGTTCCCGGAGGTGATTGCGAGTGAGACCTTCCAAGCCGCCGGGCGAGTTCAGGCGTGGGTGGTCGGCCCCGGTATGGGTACCGACGACGACGCCGCGCGACTTCTGGCGTCGGTGCTGGCTACTGATGTACCCGTTGTTGTCGATGCGGACGGACTTACCCTCCTCGCTCAGCGTCCCGAACTTGTCGCAGGCCAGACCGCGCCGACACTGTTGACGCCCCACGCCGGCGAGTTCGCTCGATTCACAACTCTTGGCGACGACAGGATCGCGGCCACGCGTGCTCTTGCCGCACGCCTCGGAGTCACGGTCCTGCTGAAGGGCCATACGACGGTGATCTCGGATCCCGGCGGTGAGGTGCTGGTCAACGATGCCGGCGGCTCCTGGGCATCGACGGCAGGTTCGGGTGACATCCTCTCCGGTGTGATCGGTGCGTTGCTGGCGGCGGGTCTGAGCCCTCTCGAAGCCGGGGCCGTCGGGGCGCGGGCTCACGCGTTGGCTGCGAACATCGCCGCTGCCGGCGGTCAGAGCGATGTCGCCGGAGCACCGATTTCGGCTTCACCCCTGCTGGGAGGTCTGCGGGAATCAGTGCGTGTGCTTCGCTCTTTTGCCCTCGATTGAGGGTGTTCAAACCCGAACACGTGTCCGATTCTGCGTGGGTGGCAGGATTGTCGCCATGACGCTTGCCCAGGGAAGAGCACCGAAGGAGCCTGCGGAGGGGAAGGCGAGCCGACTCGACGACGCAGTAGGGCCGCAGACGGAGGCAGTCGTCGATCTGGACGCGATCGCGCACAACGTGCGTGTTCTGCGTGAATTTGCCGGGGATGCAGCGTTGATGGCGGTCATCAAGGCGGACGGATACAACCACGGCGCAGTTGCGGTGGCGCGGACGGCGCTCTCGGCGGGAGCCCGGGAACTCGGCGTCACCACCATCGCGGAGGCACTGGTCCTTCGCGAGGCAGGCATCACCGCTCCCGTTCTTGCCTGGCTGCACGGCGTCGACGCCGATTTCGCCTCGGCGATCCGATCGGACGTCGAGATCGGCGTGTCCTCCCCGCGACACCTGGCCGCTGTCGTCGACGCGGCACGGGTTCTGGGACAACAGGCGATGGTGACGCTCAAGGTGGACACCGGTCTCAATCGCAACGGCGTATCGAGAACCGAGTGGCCGCAGATGCTCGACGACCTCGCCACTGCGCGGGACGTGGGCACGATCAGGCTGCGCGGAGTGTTCTCTCACCTCGCGCACTCGGACGAACCGCATCACGACGTTATCGACATGCAGAAGCAGCGTTTGATCGACGCGGTTGCCGACGTCCGCGCTCGCGGATTCGACCCCGAAGTTGTTCATCTTTCCAACTCCGCTGCTACAGTCACCCGTCCTGACCTGCGGTTTGACATGGTTCGGCCCGGAATCGCGATATATGGATTGTCTCCGGTGCCCGAACTCGGAGATTTCGGTTTACGACCGGCGATGACGCTGCGAGCGAAGGTGATTCTGGTGAAGAAGGTAGCCGCCGGAGAGGGCGTCTCCTACGGGCATCAGTGGGTCGCACCGCACGACACCACTCTTGCGCTGCTTCCCGTCGGCTACGCCGACGGTTTGTCTCGCTCACTGAGTGGCAAGTTCGAAGTGCAGTTGGGCGGTAAGCGTCGCCAGGCTGTCGGGCGAATCTGCATGGACCAGGTATTGGTGGACCTGGGTCCGGACGGTGACGGAGTTCGCGAAGGCGACACCGCGATCTTCTTCGGCAACGGCGATCACGGCGAACCCAACGCGCAGGCCTGGGCCGACGTACTCGACACCATTCATTACGAGGTCGTGACCGGGATACGTGGACGCACTGTGCGTACGTACATCGGGGGAGAGACGTCATGAAGACTGCAGGAAAGATGAGCATTCTCGGTGGCCTGCTCAGCGCCGTGGCGCTCGGCTCGATGGCCGGCGTGAACGCATTCAAGACCGCGACGCGTCCGGGCCGGGAAATCTACGCGGACGAGGACTTCGACCTCATGACGCGCGACCGCAAGAGCACGGTGCGCACCGAGGACGGTGTCGAGCTGGCAGTTCGCGAAGTGGGACCGGACGACGCTCCGCTGACAGTCGTTTTCGTGCACGGATACTGCCTGAGTGCGCTGTCCTGGCATTTCCAGCGCCGCCAGCTCGAAGAGCGATGGGGCAACAAGGTTCGCATGGTGTTCTACGACCAGCGCGGACACGGAGACTCGGGCATGCCGCGTTCGAAGAGTTGTACGGTTTCTCAGCTCGGCCGCGACCTCGCGACCGTCGTCGCGGCCAAGGTACCCAAGGGACCGATAGTTCTGGTCGGTCACTCGATGGGCGGCATGACGGTACTCGCGCTCGCCGGTCAGCGACCCGAATGGTTCGAGGGCCGAGTCATCGGCGTGGGGCTGGTCGCGACGACGGCGGCAGGCCTGGCCGAGACCGGCCTGACCCGCAATCTGCAGAATCCGATCATCGACGGATTCCGGTTGGCAGTGCGCACCTCACCAGGAATAGTTCAGCATGCCCGGGGCGCTGCGCGAGTATTGATCACGCCGATCCTGCGTGCGGCCTCGTACGGCACCGATGTCAGCCCACGGCTGCATGAACTCTCGGACGGCATGCTCGACCGCACCTCGGTTGTGACCATCGTCAATTTCCTGCGGACGTTGGAACTGCACGACGAGTCCGCTTCTCTCGAGGTCCTCGCGCACACACCGGCAGTCGTGATCTGCGGCGATCAAGACATGATGATTCCGTTCATCAGCTCCAAGCGTCTCGCTGCCGATCTCCCCGAATCCGAACTCGTGCGAGTTCACGGGGCCGGCCATCTGGTGCAGCTCGAGTTCCCGGCGATCGTGACGGACGCAATCGACAAGTTGGTGCAGCGAGCGCAGGTAGAAGAGCGGTCCGATGTCGGCTGAGAACTCCACGGGACTTCCCGTGTCCGGACAGATCACGTTGGAAACGGCCGAGGATACCGAGGCTTTCGGCCGACGCTTGGCGGCGGGACTTGTTGCCGGCGACCTGGTGGTGCTGGACGGTCCACTCGGGGCAGGCAAGACCGCGTTGACGCGCGGAATCGGCGCCGGGCTCGGGGTGCAGGGCCGGGTGACGTCCCCGACGTTCGTCATCGCTCGTGAGCATCGTCCGGGCACCCGCCCCGGCGGCGGAGTTCCCGTCGGCATGATCCACGTCGACGCATACCGGCTGGGAGACAGCGGACCGCATGCGCTCGACGAACTCGATGCCCTCGACCTCGACACCGACCTCACCGATGCAGTGGTGGTGGTCGAATGGGGTGGTGACGTCGTGGAAAGGCTCGTCGAACGGCACCTGCGAGTGCAGCTTCATCGGGAACCCGAATCGGATGTGCGGACTGCGAGTTGGTCCTGGACGTCGTGAAAGGGAGTTTGGTGTCACAGACGTCGTGAAACGGCGTTTCGTGTCACAGACGTCGTGACCCTCCCGGGCCGGAAGTAGTTCTTCACGTGCGGGTACCCTGAGAAATCGTGCTTGTTCTCGCAATTGACACCTCCACTCCGGCAGTCACTGCCGGAGTCGTCTCCCTGTCGGCTTCGTCGCCGGACCCAGTGTCACCGGACGCAGAGTCACCGGACACAGTGGAGACGCTTGCCGTGCGTGTCACGGTCAATCCTCGTGCGCACGCCGAGGTCTTGACCCCTCACGTCCTCGAATGCCTCGCCGAGGCAGGGCTCACACCGGCCGACTTGAACGCCGTCGTCGTGGGTGTCGGGCCAGGGCCGTACACCGGACTGCGTGTCGGCATGGCGACGGGCGCTGCCTTCGGTGACGCACTCGGTGTTCCCGTGTACGGCGTGTGCAGCCTCGATGCGATCGCGGCTGCGGTACCGACCACACCGAGCCTGCTCGTCGTGACTGACGCGAGGCGTCGCGAGATCTACTGGGCGCGCTATGACGGCGGAGTGCGCGTCGAAGGACCGGCTGTGAATTCCGCCGGCGACGTCGATCCTTCGCCTTCGACGCTGATTGCCGGATCCGCTTCGCACGTGGACTTCTTCGATCTACCCGTCGACCCGGCGGAGACACCTTCACCGGCCGGGTTGGTGACAGTCGCTGCTCGCGAGATCCTGTCCGGCTCGGTTCCGGCCCCGCTGGAGCCGCTGTACCTCCGACGCCCGGACGCGAAGACCCTTGCAGAACGTGGCAAGTGAGACAGAGCAGATGAAGTACAGCATCGAGCCGATGAACGTCGATGACGCCGAACGGTGCGCGGAGTTGGAGCGCGCGTTGTTCGCAGGCGACGGACCCTGGAGCGCACAAGCGTTCGTCTCGGAACTTGCAGGCGCACATAATCATTACTTCGTTGCCCGGGAGCCTGACGGTCACGTCCTCGGCTACGCCGGAGTCGCATTGTTGGGGGCGTCGCCCAACATGGAGGCCGAGGTTCACACCATCGGTACAGATCCCTCGGCTCAGCGACTCGGAATCGGCGGCGCGTTGCTCGATGCGCTTCTGACTCTGGCGGATTCACGGCAGTGCCCGGTGTTCCTGGAAGTGCGCACCGACAACGAACCTGCCATCGCGCTGTACCGGCGCGAAGGATTCGAGATCGTCGGAACGCGAAAGAAGTACTACCAGCCCAGTGGGGCAGATGCGTACACGATGAGACGGCCTGCCGTGCTCGGTGTCCGCGAAATTGAGGAGCAGCAAGCATGATCGTCATGGGTGTCGAAAGTTCTTGCGACGAAACAGGTGTCGGTATCGTCCGCTGGAACGGTGACGGAACCTGCGAATTGTTGGCCGACGAGGTGGCATCGAGCGTGGATCAGCACGCCAGGTACGGGGGAGTGGTTCCCGAAGTGGCCTCGCGGGCTCACCTCGAGGCGATCGTGCCGACGATGCGCCGTGCCCTTGCTGTCGCCGGTATCGAGAAGCCCGACGCGCTGGCCGTCACCATCGGACCCGGCCTGGCCGGCGCGCTGCTGGTCGGTGTAGCCGCAGCGAAAGCCTATGCGGCAGCATGGAACATCCCGTTCTATGCGGTCAATCATCTCGGCGGTCACGTCTCGGTGGACACTCTCGAGCACGGTCCGTTGCCCTCGTGCGTCGCATTGTTGGTCTCCGGCGGTCACACACACCTGCTTCACGTCGAAGATCTGGGCAAGCCCATTGTCGAACTGGGCACGACTGTCGACGACGCCGCCGGTGAGGCCTTCGACAAGGTGGCCAGACTGCTCGGACTCGGCTTTCCCGGTGGACCGGCACTCGATGCTGCTGCGCAAGAGGGAGATCCGAACGCAATCGCCTTCCCTCGCGGCATGACGGGGCCGCGCGATTCGCGGCACGACTTCTCGTTCTCGGGACTCAAGACGTCCGTCGCGCGCTATGTCGAATCGAAAGAGCGCGCAGGCGAGACCTTTTCGATCCCGGACATCGCTGCCTCGTTCCAGGAAGCGGTTGCAGACGTCCTGACGATGAAGGCAGTGCGTGCAGCCAAGGATGTCGGTGTTGACACGTTGGTTCTCGGCGGCGGCGCCACGGCCAATTCGCGCATCCGCTCACTCGCCGAGCAGCGCTGCACCGAAGCAGGCATCACGTTGCGCATTCCGAAACCTCGACTGTGCACGGACAACGGCGTGATGATCGCATCGTTGGCCGCTCACCTGATCGGAAACGGCGCAGGCCCTTCGGAATTGAGTGTTGCGACGGACCCGGGGCTGTCGGTCTCCGTCAGCCAGCTGATGCACTGAAAATCGGCCGACTGAGAATCAGCCGACCGGGGCCGGTTCCCGATCCGGTGTGGTCGCGGGACCGTTTTCGGGCATCGAGGTATTCGGTTCACCGGGCTTCGTTGTCGGATCACCACCACCAGGGGTAGTGATTTCGGTTTCGGTGGAACCGGATCCAGGAGTCTCCGGCGTCGTCGGGTTCTCGCCGCCGCTCTCACCCGGGCCGAGACCGCCGCCGGGGTTTGCCTCGGTCGGATCGACCGGGGGCGTCGCCTCGGTGTCCGGTAGCGTCGGCCACCACGCCGGTGGATCGGGCAGCGTGATTCCGGGAATGGTCGGCCAATTCGGAGTGGTCGTTGTCGTGGTCGGCGGCGTGGTTGTCGTCGAGGTGTCCGGGATCGGCGCAGGCGGAAGTGTGTACTGATGCGTTGTGTACGAGTGCGTGTCGTAAGGCTGCGAGTCGAACGGGGTGGTGGGATACCCGTACCGAGGATACGTGCTGCCGGCTACCGAAGGCAGAGGATCATGAGACGGAATGATCGTCGATCCGGTGCTCGGTGTCGCTTCGGGGCTCACCGTCGTCGTGGTCGACCCGGTTCCGACGGGCGAGACCGCGGTGTCGTCGGTCGGAACCAATTCCTTTGCGCCGTAACCGAGTACCAGTCCGCCGACCACGAGCGCACCGATCAACGCTCCCGATACCTTGGCGGTGGATCCGGAGCGCTGGTCACTTCCGGAGCCCAGCAGCGGGAAACGAATTGCGGTGATCGAATCTGCCAGGAGTGCAGCACCTTTGGTTGCCGCAGTCTCGGGCTCGACTATCTCGACTATGGGGACGTCGACGGCAGCGGCGACGGCGGACCGCACGGCCGGAATATGTGCGCCACCGCCGATGAGTACAACGGCACCGACGGGCCGCGGTGAGCCCTTCACGACTTCACGGATGAAGGTGACGGCGCGCTCGATATCCGGGGCGATGATGGCCTCGAACTCGTCGCGCGTGATCGCCATCGCGTCGATCGGAAGGTCGACGGTCACCTTGGTGGACGTGGACAGTTGCTCTTTGGCGACATGGCACCGGGCGGCAAGAAGTTCCGCGTCGGTGTACCGGCGCAAGTGCCCTGGCGCCTTCTCGGTCACGAAGTCGACCAATGCCCGGTCGATTCCGGCCCCTGCGAGGGCGTCGATACGGTCGGAGTGCAGAACTTCACCGGTGTGGTCGACGACGGACACCGTCAGACCTTGATCACCGACGTCCACCTGAGCTGTCGTGTCGTACCGCTCGGTTTTCCCTGTCTCGGCGAGATACGCGTGTACGGCGGCAGGTTCGGGGATTGCACGGACCTGCTTCGGCGAGCGCGAAAGAGATGACCTGATGCTCGCGAGTTGATCGTCCGTGCGATAGCTGACACCGATCGAGCGCGGCGCTTCAGATCCGTCCGTTACCTGCGTCGTCATCAGCTTGATGGATGCTCTGACAAGGTCACCGACGTTGGAATTGGCCTGATCCGCCGAGACGAAGCGAGTCTCGGCAGGCACGGCGCCTGGCGCGTTTGTGCTGGTATCGGTGTCGACGAGTGCTGAATAGACACCGGAAGATCCAGTGGAAATTCCCAGTGAACAACTCATCGCACACCTCCTCACAGTCAATTCCGGTCAATGTTCAATCGACCGCCGTTATATGAACGTTACAGAAGGTTCGTGAGGATTGCTCAGTGCTTTTCGTCTCCGTGACGTCCTTTTCGGACCGAAAGGGTGGTTTTACCTGCGAAATTGTCGATCATTGATTCATGCGGAAAAAAGGCGATTCTCCCCACATCGACCGGGAACGACGACGCGCGCTGATCCGTGGTGCAGTGCTTCGACCCACGCTGACGGTGATCGCCTTCGGATGCGCGTATTTCTTTCTGCCGTGGATCGATGTACATACCGCCAGTGCAATCTTCCTCTTGATCGGTGGAGGCGCCGCGGTACTTGCCGTGACCACCTGGCAGGTGTGGCGAATTCTGCGTTCCGATGTGCCATCTCTGCAGGCGGTCGAAGCTGTGGCGGTGGTGATGCCGACGTACTTGTTGTTGGTGTCCATCACCTATTTTTCGGTCGAGCATGCAAGCCCTGGCAGTTTCACCGAACCGCTGTCGCGTATGGCGGCGCTGTACTTTTCGTTGTCCGTCTTCTCGACAGTCGGATTCGGTGACATCGCCGCGCAGACGGACCTTGCCCGGGGGCTCGTGAGCCTTCAGATCGTCTGCAATCTGGTGTTGATCGGATTCGGCGTTCGATTCGTCGTTGCCGCAGTGTCGTGGGCGAAAGCGCACCGCTCGCCTTCGAGCGGACCTGAAATCACCTAGGACACTGCGGCAATCGGAGTCATCGTCCGGTTTGGACCAACAATTCGACGTTCTGGTCGACGCCGGTACCCGTCAGCTTCGGGTCGCGGTGGATGTCGTTGAACGACAGTTCGCGGTACAGCGAGGCGAGCCCGGCTGCCGACTTGTCGCTGTAGTCGACGGAATTGGGACTCTCCGCCTCGAAGAGCGTCGCAAGCAACGACACCGTTCCGTCATGGTTGTCCGCGATCTCGATGATGCGTCCGAGTTGCGGGTAGTCGATGTGAGAGGCGGTGTTGATCTCCCAGAAGCCCTGCTCGGGGGTCGCGCCGGGCCACGGGGTGATCTTGTTCTCGTGGGTGTGTCCGTTGACCCAGGCAAGTACGTTCGGGAAACGATGCAGCAAGTCGAGAAGCTGTGAACCGCGCAGGCGTGGCTCGAGGACGTTCTCGGGGTCGGGAATGAGATTGTCCATCGTGTCGCTCGTGTGGTGACTGAACAGCACGAAATACGTGTCACCTCGCGACTCGGTGACGCGAGAGCCCGCGGCGTCGTAGTAGGTGCTGCTGCCGGCGCGCAGGGTGTTCTCGATCCACTGGAACTGAGCGGCGCCCAGCGAACCGTCGACGAGGCCCGCGCGGTTGGTGGAGTCCATGCTGATGCCGACGACGCCCGGTGCGATCTCGAACGAGTAGTAACCGATACCGGTGTCGCCGGCGTCGGGGGCGAAACCGTGTCCGACGGGGCCGGGACCGGTGTGCGCGGGATCAAGATGTGCGGCGATGAACTGTCGCGGTGTGAACGGCGCGCGCGACGGGTCGGGGGTGACCTGGCGCGGCGGCGTCGTGAAGGCGGACAGGATTCCGGGTATCGCACTGGGATCGAACTTGGTGGCGACGTCGATCTGCTTGGCCTGCTCCGGTGAACCGGGCACCTCGAACTTGAGAGATCCCGTGTACATCGCTTCGAGCGGCGGGATGCCGCTGGGCACCGTGCCGGACACCGAATCGTCGTGGTTGCCGAACACGCAGTACCAAGGGGTGTTCAGGCCGGGGCTCGACACGGGCGTGAAAGCGGCACCGAAGAAATCGGGGATCTCCGGGAATCCGGCCTTCTTGTACATGTCGAGCATCGGTGACTCGGGGTTCCAGTAGAGATCGGCACCCGAGTTCTGTACACCCTCGTAGCGGTCCTTGGCACCGGTATTGGCGACGACGGTTCCGCCGTTGAGTGAGGTGAGGAACCAGTCGAGTTCGGCGAATTCCTTGTTGTCCGTGTTGTCGCCGGTGGTGACGACGGCATCGAAGGGTCGCGACGTGTGCGGGCCACTGCCGATCGAATTGACCCGGCGGACAAGTGAAATCAGCCCGTGCGCCGTCAGGGTCTCCTGGGGGCGGAACGCCGAGCCGGTGATCTGGTGGACGTACTCGAATCGCATGGGGGACTGGGCGTCGACGATGTGGACGTCGGTCAACTGCACGAGTGAGGCGAGCGCGGTGCGTCGGTCCTCGCGTCCCGACTTCGGCTCGGCCAACTCGCTGCGCACGATGTTCGCCCAACCGGGTCCGGCGGTGAGCTTGGTGTAGCCGCTGCTGCTGACGGGGGTGGACACGGACTCGAGAGTGGTGCCAGGACCTGACGTCGGAATGGTCGACGCGCCTGCATATTGCAGGCCCCACGGCTTGCCAAGGCTGACCGCGCCGACGGCGCCGAGTCCGGCGAAGGTCAGAAAACTACGGCGATTGATGTTCGTCACGAAGTGAACAATAGGTGAACGTGGTGGACGGCTGTCCTGTTTCGCTCTGGACGAAGAGAAAAATGCGCCCAGTCCTTGAGGGTTGGCACTCTCACGTATAGAGTGCCAATTGGCGCTGATCGAGTTCCGGCACCCGCGACGACGGGACTGCAGTGACGCGCCGTAAACGGCATACCCAAACAGCTGTCCGAGGATCGCCTCGGACGCACATACCCCAAAGTGGAGGGCTCATCGTGGCGAGCGTCAACATCAAGCCGCTCGAGGACAAGATCCTCGTCCAGGCCAACGAGGCTGAAACGACGACGGCTTCCGGCCTGGTCATTCCTGACACAGCCAAGGAAAAGCCCCAGGAGGGCACCGTCGTTGCAGTCGGCGAAGGCCGCGTCAACGAGCAGGGCAACCGCATCCCGGTCGACGTCAAGGAGGGTGACACGGTCATCTACTCCAAGTACGGCGGAACCGAGATCAAGTACGCCGGCCAGGAATACCTGATCCTGTCGGCACGCGACGTGCTGGCTGTCGTCTCCAAGTAAGACACACGTGATCCGCCCCGGAGTCCACACAGGATCCCGGGGCGGAATGCGTTCACGCCCCGAAGATTCAGGAGCTGACAGAACAGATGTCCAAGCAAATTGCGTTCAACGAGACCGCACGCCGCGCTCTCGAAGCCGGAGTCGACAAGCTTGCCGACGCCGTCAAGGTGACCTTGGGCCCGCGTGGACGCCACGTCGTGCTCGCCAAGGCATTCGGCGGCCCCACCGTCACCAACGACGGTGTGAGCATCGCCCGTGAGATCGAGCTCGAAGATCCCTTCGAGAACCTCGGCGCGCAGCTCGTCAAGAGCGTCGCCACCAAGACCAACGATGTTGCCGGCGACGGCACCACCACCGCGACCGTTCTGGCCCAGGCCATCGTCCGCGGCGGACTCAAGAACATCGCAGCGGGCGCGAACCCGATGGCTCTCGGCGTCGGCATCAACGCCGCAGCCGACAAGGTCGTCGAGGAACTGCTCGCCGCAGCCACCCCCGTCGAGGGCGAGAAGTCGATCGCTCAGGTCGCCACCGTCTCCTCGCGTGACGAAGAGATCGGCAAGCTCGTCGGCGAGGCACTCACCCGTGTCGGAACCGACGGCGTCGTGACGGTCGAGGAATCCTCCACCGTTGCAACCGAACTCGTTGTCACCGAAGGTGTTCAGTTCGACAAGGGCTACCTCTCGCCCTACTTCGTCACCGACATCGATGCGCAGAAGGCCGTCTACGAAGACGCGCTGATCCTGCTCTTCCGCGAGAAGATCAGCTCACTTCCCGACTTCCTTCCGCTGCTCGAGAAGGTTGCCGAATCCGGCAAGCCGCTCTTGATCATCGCCGAGGACGTCGAGGGTGAAGTTCTCTCCACCCTCGTGGTCAACTCCATCCGCAAGACCATCAAGGCCGTCGCCGTCAAGGCGCCGTTCTTCGGTGATCGTCGCAAGGCATTCCTCGACGACCTCGCAGTCGTCACGGCAGGCACCGTCATCAACACCGACGTCGGCCTCTCGCTCAAGGAAGCCGGCCTCGAGCTGCTCGGCAGCGCTCGCCGCGTTGTCGTCACCAAGGACGAGACGGTCATCGTCGACGGTGCAGGCACCGCTGACGACATCGCGACCCGCGTTGCGCAGCTGCGTCGCGAGATCGAGAACACCGATTCGGATTGGGACCGCGAGAAGCTCGAAGAGCGTCTGGCGAAGCTGTCCGGCGGCGTGGCCGTCATCAAGGTCGGCGCAGCCACCGAAACCGATCTGAAGGAACGCAAGTTCCGCGTCGAGGATGCGGTCAACGCAGCCAAGGCAGCAGTTTCCGAGGGCATCGTCCCCGGTGGCGGATCGGCTCTCGTTCAGGCCGGTACGGCTCTGATCGGGAACCTCGGCTTGACGGGTGACGAGGCCACCGGCGTTGCCGTGGTCCGCGAAGCCCTCAACGCTCCGTTGTTCTGGATCTCCAGCAACGCAGGCATCGACGGTTCCGTCGTTGTCAGCAAGGTCGCCGAGATGACCAAGGGCGAAGGCTTCAACGCTGCCACCCTCACCTACGGCAACCTGCTTGCCGACGGCGTCGTCGACCCGGTCAAGGTCACTCGCTCGGCAGTGGTCAACGCCGCTTCCGTCGCGCGCATGATCCTCACGACCGAGAGCGCCGTCGTCGAGAAGCCGACCGAGGAAGTTGCCGACACCGGACACGGTCACAGCCACTGACTCGCTGCTCGTAGTTTCGACAAAGAAGAGATCCCCCACCGGATTCCGGTGGGGGATCTTTTTTCGTCTGGCGATCAGATGAGCGGGATCGTTGCGAACGGCTCGCTCGTCGGCTGCTGCGATCCGCCGGGCGGTTCGACAGTGAACGCCAACTTCGTATTCGGACCGATGCCGTCGAGCACCACCTGGGTAGTGGGTTTGACGTCGCCCGGAGCCATCGTCCCCATCGGGATCATCGTGGTGTCGTCGGTGTCGCCCGGCACCAGCCACATCTGGTAGACGGTATCCGGACTCGGGGGAGTCACATCGTTCATCACGAGGACTGCGGCGTCTTCGGAGGGCGAGAACAGCGTCGTGGCACTACCGCCGCCCGGGATTTCACGCGTCGTGGCATGAACGTCGGGTGCTGCCATGATTTCGGACGCGGGGTTTTGCGGCGGCGTGTTGTCGGACAGCGTGCGCCCGATTCCGATGCCGCCGACCAGGATTGCGACTGCGGCGGCCGCCGCAAGAGCCACGGTCCACGGGCGTCGACGGTTACGGCGCTCGGCCAGCGAAACGGGGGCATTGGGAGCAGCGGCCTGCTCTGCGATCGAGGCAAGGACGCTGCTGCGCAGCGACGGCGGGGGCTCGACGGCGTCGACGACGGTCATCGCGGCCATGGTTTCGGCGGTGAGCCGGACCTGGGCGTCGAATTCGGCGTGGGTCGCGGAGTCCGAAGCGGCAAGTCGTTTGTCGACCTCACGGCGCTCGTCGAGGTCCAACGCATCGATCGCGTAGGCGTACGCGTAGTCGATCAGCTCTTCGTCCATCTCACATCACCCCCAAACATCCACGTAGGCGCAGTAGTCCGTCGCGAATTCGCGACTTGATCGTGGGAATCGCCACGCCGAGATCTTCGGCCACCTCGCGGTACGTTCGGCCGCCGTAATAGGCGAGAGTCACCGATTGGCGCTGAGTGTCCGTCAGCGTTTCGAGACAGTCGGTGACAGCACGATGCTCGTCTCTTCGTGTCACTTCGTCGCTGACGACGTCGAACTCGGGAGTGGCATTGGTGGTGTCGTAGAGAGCCTGTCGATCCGAACTCGACTGTTCTGAGCGCACGCGATCCACTGCGCGCCGGTGGGCAAGTGTCAGGAGCCAGGAGAGCGCGGACCCCTTGGCGGGGTCGAAGCTGTCGGCTGATTTCCAGGCTTGGAGGTAGACCTCTTGGACCGCTTCCTCGGAGAAACCTGGATCACGGAGTACACGAAGAACCATGCCGTACACACGGGAGCTGGTTCGGTCGTAGAACTCGGCGAAGGCGCTCTGGTCGCCACCGGCGACGTTCGCGAGGATCACTGCCAGCTCGCGTGATTCCGCGATGCGCGCGGTGCGGGCCGCAGAATTGTCCGTCGGGCATGCGTCGGCCGCATCCGACGCATGGTCTGGCTCGCTCACGAAGAGTTGTCTCGCTTCATCGCGTACAACCGTAGCGTGCATGTCCGGTTCTTTTCTCTTGGCCCGCCGTTGGCCGCTGTGCGCCTTTATTAACCGCGGGGGGTTGATAAAGGCGCACAGCAGGTGGGGACTACTGCGGCATCAGCACCGAATCGATGAGGTAGACGGTGGCGTTTGCGGTCTTGACTCCACCGCAGACGACAGTCGCGTCGTTGACCTTGATGTTGTCACCGGATCCGGTGACGGTGACCGTTCCGCCCTCGGCGGTGGGGTGCGTTCCGTCGATCGCGTCAGGGGCGATCTGGCCGGGAACCACGTGGTAGGTGAGGATCTTGGTCAGCGTGGCGCTGTCCGTCTTGAGGCTGTCGATCGTGGCGGGGTCGATCTTGGCGAATGCCGAGTCGATCGGTGCGAAGACGGTGAACTCGCCACCGTTGAGAGTGTCGACCAGGTTGACGTCCGGGTTGAGCTGGCCGGAGACCGCCGCGGTCAAGGTGGTGAGCAACGGATTGTTGGACGCCGCTGTGGCAACCGGATCCTGGGCCATTCCGCTGACCGATCCGGCGCCGCTCGGCACTGCAGCTGCATAGTCGGCACAACCTGCACCGACCAGATCAGAAGCAGGCTCCGCCATCGCGCTGCTGGGAGACATGCTCGATCCCATGGCAGAAGACGTCATGGCGGCGCTGGACGTGTCGGTCGACGAATCGTTGTCGTCCGAGGAGCAACCGACCACGCCGAAGACGGCGAAAGAGGCTGCTGCGGTGACTGCCAGAACTCGAGTAGAGGTGTTCATGGGTCTGCCTTCCTGAAGGGATGTGCTGAGGTGCACTGTCAGAAGGCATTCGGAGGCGGGCGTCGGTCGGATGGGTCGTGTCGGAAATTCTTTTCGACGGTGTCCCGTCCACACGCAAAAGCCCCCGAAAACTCTCGGGGGCCTAGTGCGCTCTACCTACGTGTATCAGGAAGCTATGCGGGTGGTGCGACGGTGGCGCGCGTGTAGTTCACGTTCGGTTTCCGACATTCCTCCCCAGATGCCGTACGGCTCGGCGACGGTCAGCGCGTGGCTGCGGCACTGCATCAGGACCGGGCACTGACGGCACATCGCTTTTGCGCGGGTTTCGCGCTGGGCACGTGCTCTACCGCGTTCGCCATCGGGATGGAAGAACATGGAGGAGTCGACTCCGCGGCACAGACCGTGCATCTGCCAGTCCCAGATGTCTGCGTTGGGGCCTGGAAGGTGATTCGGTGCAGGCATGTTGACTCCTTACTGCAAGCTCGCGTTGATCAACGAGCGGACCAAGTTGCCCGGAGGTTATCCGGGCCTTCTGAATCGTTCACGCTTGCTAACCGTAAGGGTGCTGAGTAAATCGCGTCAATAGGCTCGTTCAGTGGCGATCGGCATATATCGAAATGCGAGAGTTAACGAAGTATATATTTACATTTCGGGCTCCTCGTGCGTTGTTCTGCGCCGATGTCGAAATTGGGTCGATCGAGGTGGCGGCCGGCAAGCCTGGCTGCTCGAGATGCGAAACCCACAGATCAGGGATATGTTCGAGGCTGATCGCCCGGCGAAATCACTCAGTCATTCGGCTCGGTTTGCGTCATTTGTCCGATATTGCGTGGGCGTGGTTGCACTCCATTTCGGGACTTAGTGCCCAAGTTTCAACTAGGACATCCGTCCAATAAGTAATGCGCAGTTAACGTCACGGATATATGCCCGTTAAATATCATTACGAGTACATTTGGCAAATCTCAGTTGAATATCTGATTAACTCCGACAAACTTGCCTTTTCGTGTTTCGTGCGACTTTTGGCATCGTTGGTGTGACGCCGGTCGTGCGAATGTCTGCTCGTGCTGCTGCGATGATCAACCTGTGTCGACACCTGCGCGCCCTCAATCACCTGTGCCCAACGAAACAACTGCACTTCCAGGGTCCCTCGAGTCTGCCGCGTTCGGTGCGGATCCGGATCTCGTCCGCCTCCCGGCGCCTTGCTCTACCCGAGATTGGTGGACAACGGCAGTAGTGCTGGGTGGTCAGGGCCGCTACGCAAGAGCGCGGGCTGCATTGGATGTCCTCGATCGGCTCACGGCCGGTTTCTCGACGCACTCGGATCGAGTTCTTGCCTCTCTGTCTACCAGCACGAGGGCGTCGTTTCTTCGCCAGAGCGGACGCCATGCACTCGCGTCCACGTGGGACGGGCGCGCACTGGCGATCGTCGGCGGCCTGCCAGGTGATCCAGAGGCTGCCTGTGACGCTCTGACCGGTCTGGCCGCAGACGCCCTCGGCTGTGGCAGGCTCCCGCTCGGCTGGCGCCTGCTGGCGCAATGTCGGGCGCGTCTGGATGCCGAGGGCGGGCTGTGGCGGCAGGAAATTCGGATCGAATGGGTCTCCGCAGAATTGGCGTTGGCGGGAGGCGACTTCGCTCGTGCCCGCAGACACGCAGAACGCGCCGTCGAATTGTCAGCGGAATCGGAGTCTGTGCGGCACCGCGTGAAGTCGGATCTGCTGCGTAGCGCCGCGCTGACCGGAACCGACGCGAGCGCAGCCGTGAAGATGGCAGCAGATGTGTTCGCGCGGTGCCGGCAATACGGCCTGCTGCCCCTGGCCTGGGCGTCGTCTCTGTTGATCGAAGGTGTCAGCGGTGAGAGAACCTCACCGAGTGCCCGGGAGATCGGCGATCTGATTGCGATGCGTGGTGGATCACTCCTACCTTTGTCGTAACCACTCCACCGAAGTCTCCGGAGAACATTCCAGAAGGAGCTGTATCGATATCGCGACTGCTGGGCAGGTATGCGGAGACCAGTCGGTCCGGATGGTTACTCTTAGAGGGTTCCGCTGAGAGCGGGAGCACACCCGCTCGGGAGGTGCCACTGTAACGCCAGGATTTTCGCTGACGATGACAAATACGAGCGATGAGTTGGACACCGCGGTCGCTGCTGCTGCGCAGGGCGACCGTACAGCTCTAGCTTTGGTTCTGGAGAACATCCGACCGATGGTGGTGCGCTACTGCCGCGGTCGAGTGGGTGCGGCCGAGAGAGGACACCTGTCCGCTGACGACGTCGCACAGGAAGTCTGTCTGGCCGTGATGACCGCGCTGCCGCGTTATCAGGACCAGGGACGCCCGTTCATGGCCTTTGTGTACGGAATTGCCGCGCACAAGGTTGCGGACGCACATCGAAGCTCCGCCCGTAACAAGTCGGAGCCCGTTTCCGAAGTACCGGATGTAATAGCACTGGATGATGGTCCCGAACAGCGAGCTCTCGATTCGGAGTCCAGCAGACAGATGCACGAACTTCTCGGCACACTTCCGGAGAAGCATCGAGAAATCTTGATACTTCGCCTGGTGGTCGGGATGTCGGCCGAGGAAACGGCCGTCGCCGTCGGTAGTACCGCCGGAGCTGTACGAGTCGCTCAGCACAGAGCGATCGCGAAACTGAAAAAAGAAGTGACGAAAGCAGGTGAGAGCTTTGGCTAGAGACGAGGGGCATGACGCTTCGAATCTCGGTGATCTCGCCGACGACGGTACGCCAGTGGATTTGGCTGCGGTTCGGCGTGACGATGCGCTGATCGAATCCATTTCGAATGGTGGGCCGGTAGCAACCGATAGCACCGAACAGTACGAACTTGCGTTGATCCTCTCGCAATGGCGTGACGATGTCGTTGCGACTCCGATGCCCGAGGGTCCGTTGTTGGACGATGTCATCGCTGCAATCACAGCGACGCCGTCCGGCTTCTCCGATCGTCAGCGTTCACGTTCCCGTTCTCGATTGCGTGTGGTTCGTCCGATCGCCGCCGCTGCAGCTGTTGCAGCAGTGGTCTTCGGTGGCGCGACGGCGATGGCGTACGACGCCCAGCCCGGCGATGCCCTGTGGGGTGTCAAGCAGGTCGTCTTCGCCGACGAGGCCAACTCGACAGTTGCGAAGATCGACACGACTTCCGAGCTGGAAAAGGCCGAGCGGCTGTTGGCTGCCGGAGACATTCCTGCGGCAAAGATGGTGCTGGACAACGCAGCTCACCGTGCCGATGCGGTCAAGGACTCGCAGGACAAGACCGACCTCGTCGAGCGTTGGGGCAAGTTGATGACGCAGGTCCAGGAGACCACGTCACCCGCAGTGCCGCCGTCGACGACCGACCAGCAGTCCTCGATTGCCACCTCTCCCACGGCGATTCCGGGGATCTCCGTCAATCCGGCGAACCCTCAGCTGCCTGGGGGTGTGACCACGACGACAACGCCCAATCCTGGAATCATGCAGGCGCCTGGTCCAAGCGCGGCGTCGTCGACACCGTCATCGTCGCCCACGGCAACGACCACGACAACAACGACGACAACCACGACAACGACGCCTCTGGCGCCGGCCTCGTCTCCGTCGGGTGATTCTTCGTCACCCCCGCCCTGATCGCATCGTTCCGATCTGAATTCATACGAAAGTGGCCGACAAGCAATTGCTTGTCGGCCACTTTCGTATGAGCTTGGGTGAGGTTTCGCTCAGCTGTCGAAACCGTCGCCGTGCATCGCCTCGTTCATCGACGCGTCGGCGTATCCACGGCAGTAGTCCCACGTGACATATGCCTCAGGCATCGGGTCGTAGGCAGGCTCGTGAGGGCGGACGGTTCCGTCCACGAGCAGCTGCAGCAGGTTTGCGCGCAGCATGTCCCAGTCGTGGTAGTGATCCTGTTGGCAGTCCTCGCAGCAGACTACGAGACCGCGGATACCGCGGTGAGCGAGGAGTGCCTCGTAAACAGCGAGGTCAGCGAGATCCTCCTCGACCGCTTGGCGTTCGTGGGGGTCGAGTGGTTGGCCCGGCTCGATGGCATCGAGAGCCGCGGAGGGGTCAGCTGGGTCGCCGGCGAAGGGATCTGGCGGCAGACCGGGGGGCAGTTGATCACGCACAGCACCACGGTACGCAGGTCAGGGGGGTCAGCGCCACTTGTTACGCGTACACGCAGCGTGGGTGGGATGGTTCGGACCTTTGAGTGAGCCGATACCATGGTGTGCAACGCCGGGAAAAGGTGCCAGGAATTTCTTTCCGTGCAGGCGCCTTCTATCCGATATCCAGCTTTCGTAATCCGTTTCGAGGCGGCTGCTACAGCGGTCGCCCTGGGCGAATCTAGGTCCATGGAGGGTCCTGACCGCATGAGTAGTTCTGCAGGACATGTACACACCGGAGGAGACGACCCCAACAAGGTCGCGATGCTGGGACTGACATACGACGACGTGCTGCTGTTGCCTGCTGCGTCCGACGTCATCCCGAGCCAGGTCGACACGTCCAGTCAACTGACCCGCGACATCCGTCTGCGGATTCCGTTGGTCAGTTCTGCGATGGACACCGTCACCGAGTCGCGCATGGCAATTGCGATGGCACGCGCCGGCGGCATGGGTGTTCTGCACCGCAACTCGTCGGTTGAGGTCCAGGCAGGACAGGTCGAGACGGTCAAGCGTTCCGAGGCCGGCATGGTGACCGATCCCGTCACGTGTAAGCCGACCGACACGATGGGTGAGGTCGATGCGAAGTGCGCTCGTTTCCGCATCTCGGGTCTGCCTGTCACCGACGACGCCGGCCAGCTGGTTGGCATCGTCACCAACCGGGACATGCGTTTCGAGGTCGACCAGAACCGCCCGGTCGCGGAGATCATGACCAAGATGCCCCTGATCACCGCTCAGGAAGGCGTCACCGCTGACGTGGCACTGGGTCTTCTTCGTCGGCACAAGATCGAGAAGCTGCCGATCGTCGACGGCAACGGCAAGCTCACCGGTCTGATCACGGTCAAGGACTTCGTCAAGACCGAGCAGCATCCCGACGCCACCAAGGACCGTGACGGTCGACTGCTCGTCGGCGCTGCAGTCGGTGCCGGCGATGACGCCTTCCAGCGCGCGATGGCGCTCACCGATGCCGGTGTGGACGTACTCGTGGTGGACAGTGCGCACGGGCATTCGTCCAACGTTCTCGACATGATCGCCAAGCTCAAGCGTGAACTGGGCGAGCGGGTTCAGATCATCGGTGGCAACGTCGCTACGCGCGCGGGTGCTCTGGCACTGGTCGAAGCCGGCGTCGATGCCGTCAAGGTCGGAGTCGGCCCTGGTTCCATCTGCACCACCCGCGTCATCGCCGGTGTCGGTGCCCCTCAGGTCACGGCCATCCTGGAAGCGGTTGCCGCGTGCAAGCCTCTCGGTGTGCCCGTCATCGCCGACGGTGGACTCCAGTTCTCCGGAGACATCGCGAAGGCTCTTGCCGCAGGTGCGTCGACGGCCATGCTGGGTTCACTCCTGGCCGGTACCGCTGAATCGCCCGGCGAACTGATTCTGGTCGGCGGCAAGCAGTTCAAGAGCTACCGCGGAATGGGTTCGCTCGGCGCGATGCAGTCGCGTGGCGAGGCCAAGTCGTACTCCAAGGATCGGTACTTCCAGGACGACGTGCTTTCCGAGGACAAGTTGGTTCCGGAAGGCATCGAAGGACGTGTCCCGTTCCGTGGCCCGCTCTCGCAGGTGACGCACCAGCTCACCGGTGGTCTGCGCGCTGCCATGGGATACACGGGGTCGGCGACGATCGAGCACCTGCAGAACGCTCAGTTCGTCCAGATCACGGCGGCCGGTTTGAAGGAAAGCCATCCGCACGACATCACGATGACTGTCGAAGCACCCAACTACACCGCTCGTTAGCAACCAGTACACGAGAAAGGGGCGCGCGTGCGCGACCTCGTTGAGATCGGCATGGGTCGAACGGCCCGACGTACCTACGAGTTGGACGATGTGAACATCGTTCCCTCCCGGCGAACTCGTTCGTCGAAGGAGGTGTCGACTGCTTGGCAGCTCGACGCTTACAGGTTCGACATTCCTGTCCTCGCACATCCCACCGACGCGTTGGTCTCGCCGACTTTCGCGATCGAGTTGGGTAAGCGCGGCGGCCTCGGTGTCATCAACGGTGAAGGCCTGTGGGGCCGTCACCCCGATGTCGAGGAGAAGCTCCGGCGTCTCGTCGAGATCGCCGAGAAGGACGGTGGCGTCGACGCGGCCATCCGCTACCTGCAGGAGCTGCATGCGGCTCCGCTGCAGGCCGGTCTTCTGGCAGCTGCGGTGGCGCAGGTCCGTGATTCGGGGGTCACCACTGCCGTTCGCGTCAGCCCGCAGAATGCGCGCGCACTGACGCCGGAGCTGATCAAGGCGGGCATCGACCTCCTGGTCGTCCACGGCACGATCATCTCGGCCGAGCACGTCGTGCACACCGAGCAGGAACCGCTCAACCTCAAGACGTTCATCTCGGAACTCGACGTTCCGGTTGTCGCGGGTGGGGTCAGTGACCACCGCACCGCGCTGCACCTGATGCGTACCGGCGCTGCCGGTGTCATCGTCGGGTACGGGTCTACCGAGGGTGCAACCACCACCGGTGAGGTCCTGGGCATCGGCGTTCCGATGGCCACGGCCATTGCCGATGCTGCAGCAGCCAGGCGCGACTACCTCGACGAGACGGGTGGACGCTACGTCCACGTCATCGCCGACGGTGACATCGCAACTTCGGGTGATCTGGCGAAGGCCATCGCCTGCGGTGCCGACGCTGCCGTTCTGGGCACGCCGCTGGCCGTGTCCGCCGAGGCGCCGGGTGGTGGCTGGTACTGGCCGTCCGCTGCGGCTCATCCTTCGGTTCCGCGTGGAGCACTTCTTCCGGTTTCCTATGGTGAGCGTCCGAGTCTGGACCAGGTTCTGAGCGGCCCTTCGGACGATCCGTACGGTTCGCTGAACTTCGTCGGTGGTCTCCGTCGGTCGATGGCGAAGGCCGGATACTCCGATCTCAAGGAGTTCCAGAAGGTCGGACTGACAGTCCGCGCGTAGTTTGTACCTTTCTGTGGCCCCGGTTCTTCGTGAACCGGGGCCACAGTTCGTTGTGCAGGACTTTCTTCCGTTCCTGATACTTGCGGTTACGCTTATGGGGCCCCTTGTGGTGGTAGTCACAAGGGATAGGTGCATACTGGCGGGTAACTACGGTTCACGGTGGAGGTGTCCTGATGGGCAAGCAACGGGCAACGGACTACGACGTACTGATCGTCGGATCCGGGTTCGGCGGAAGCGTGAGCGCGCTTCGTCTCGTGGAGAAGGGCTACAGGGTCGGCGTCATCGAAGCCGGCCGACGGTATGCCGACGAAGATTTCGCGAAGACCAGTTGGGATCTCAAGAAGTTCCTCTGGGCTCCGAAGCTGGGGTGCTTCGGCATTCAGCGCGTGCACCTGTTGCGCGACTGCCTCATTCTCGCGGGCGCAGGCGTCGGCGGCGGGTCGTTGAACTACGCCAACACGCTGTACCAGCCGCCGGAGCCGTTCTTCCAGGACAAGCAGTGGGCGCACATCACCGACTGGCGAAGCGAGCTCACCCCGTACTACGAGCAGGCTCAGAAGATGCTCGGCGTCGTGCAGAATCCGCACATGACGCCCGCTGACGAGATCATGAAGTCGGTCGCCGACGACATGGGCGTCGGCGACACGTTCATCCAGACCCCTGTCGGCGTCTACTTCGGTGAGCCGGGCAAGAAAGCGAAGGACCCGTACTTCGGCGGCGTCGGACCCGAGCGCACCGGTTGCATCGAGTGTGGCGAGTGCATGACGGGCTGCCGTCACGGAGCGAAGAACACGCTCCTCAAGAACTATCTGGGCCTTGCCGAGACAGCCGGCGCCGAGATCATTCCGATGACCACCGTGTCCGGGCTTCGTGAGGCTCGCGACGGTTCGTGGGACGTGTTCACCGAGCGAACCGGTGCATTCGGACGAAAGAACCGCCGCACCTACACGGCTGCGAACGTCATTCTCGCGGCCGGAACGTGGGGCACTCAGCATCTGCTCTTCGACATGAAGGACACCGGAGCGCTGCCCAAGCTCTCCGACAAGCTCGGCGAGCTGACTCGAACGAACTCCGAATCCATTGTCGGTGCAGGCAAGTACAAGGTCGATCCCGCACTCGACCTGACCCGCGGAGTGGCGATCACCTCGTCGTTCCACCCGAGCAGCGACACCCACATCGAGCCGGTCCGCTACGGCAAGGGATCGAACGCGATGGGCCTGTTGCAGACCTTGATGACGGACGGCGGCGGCAAGACGCCCCGATGGATCAAGTTCCTCGGTGTGGTTGCGAAGAATCCGTACCAGATGTTGCGCATGTTGACGGTCAAGGACTGGAGTGAGCGCACGATCATCGCGTTGGTCATGCAGAACCTCGACAACTCCATCACCACGTACACGAAGAAGGGCCTGTTCGGTCGACGCAAGGTCACCAGCAAGCAGGGCCACGGTCAGCCGAACCCGACGTGGATCCCGGAGGGCAACGAGGCGACGCGTCGAGTTGCCGAGAAGATCGACGGCGTCGCGGGCGGCACGTGGGGCGAGATCTTCAACGTTCCACTGACGGCGCACTTCCTCGGCGGTTGCGCTATCGCGTCGGATTCCGATCACGGCGTCATCGATCCGTACCACCGCGTGTACGGCTACCCGACGCTCAGCGTCGTCGACGGCGCAGCGGTCTCGGCCAACCTCGGTGTGAATCCGTCGCTGACCATTGCCGCTCAGGCCGAGCGCTCGGCCTCGCTGTGGCCGAACAAGGGGGAGACCGACCTGCGTCCCGCCCAGGGCAGCGGCTACGAGCGTTTGGCTCCGATTGCACCCAAGTCGCCTGTGGTGCCGGCGTCGGCTCCGGCCGCGCTGGTCCTGCCGATCGTGAAGATCACCGGCGGCAAGACAGCTACCGCTGTTCCGGCGGAGCCGGCAGCCGGATAGTTCGCCGCGAACGAAGATGGGGCGTGTCGTCGAGGATTCGACGACACGCCCCATCTCTGTTTCAGAGTGTCAGCCTCCTAGCGACCCGAACAGAGTGCCGAGGTCGAGGCTGCCGGTCCCGCCTCCGGGCCCGCCGTCCGTATCGCCGGGGACGGTCAGGGTCTGCGGCGCGGATGCGGAGGCCGTGTAGCCCGAAGCGCCCACGAATTCGGCGGTGACACTGTAGGTCCCGGAGTTGTAGAACGTCGCCGGTACCGTTGCGACACCGTTGACCACGTCGACCGGTCCACCGATGAGGGTGTCACCGACCTTGAACTGGACCTTGCCCGTGGCGCCGGACGGATCGACCGTTGCCTTGAGCGTCACCGGGGTGTTCTTCTGAACAGTTCCGACGGCGTCGAGAACCGTGGTCGTCTCGACGTCGGCCGGAGCCGGCGTCGTCACACTGACCGGGAATGCCGGGGCAGCGGACGGCGCGAATCCTGGTGAGCCCGTGAACTTCGCGACAACCTTGTGCGTTCCGGTCGAGGTGAAGGTGTACGGAGCGACGGCAACTCCGTCGGTTCCGACCGGAGCACTGACCGTTTCGGTGCCGTCGACGATGAAATCGACGGTGCCGCCGGTACCCTGCGGATCGACCTTGGCAGTCAGGTTGACGTCCTGTCCGACCTTCGCGGTCGACGGCGACACCGTGGCGGTAGTGGTCACGGCGTCCGGTGGTGCATCGGTCGTGACGGTCACGATCTTGGCCGACGCCGACGTCGACGCCAGGAACCCGGGGGCTCCGCTGTAGCTCGCGGTGATGGAGTGCGGTCCGTCCTCGGTGAAGGTCGGGGAGATGCTGGCCGACCCTCCGGTTATTGGCACGGCGTCCTCGAGTGGGTTGTCGCCGTCGAAGAACTGGACGGTTCCACCGTTTGCGCCGCCGCTCACGTTGGCTGACAGGGTGACGGGAGTTCCGTTCTTGGCGTTGGCCGGTCCGACGACTGTGGTGGTGGTTGCCTTGTCCGCCTCGATGATCCGCGTCGTGGCGAGGGGGCCTGCGCCGCTGTTGAGCGGACCGTTCTCGGCGTCACGCGGGGTGCATCGCGTGGGTGCCCAGGCGGTGATGACCAGGGTGGCCTTGGGGAGGAACGTGAGGAAGTTGCGATCGTTGTTCCACGCTCCCGCGCTGCCGCCGGTGCGTACCTTCATCGCGACGTCCCCTGAATCGCCGGCCTTGAGAACTGCCTTGACCTGGGGGAGCTGGAACTGCGTGTAGCCGTCGGCATTGTTGGAACCGTCGACGTTCTTGCCGGTCGCCTTGACGACGATGCCGCCCTCGGAGTTGATGCTCGAGCTGGGGCTGTTTCCGATGACCTGGTTGTTTCCGGAGAGGCGCAGAATCGTTCCGTTGGGATCGACGTTGCCGTTCTCGTTGACGCGCAGGATGTTCGGCGCTACACCGCTGAGCCCCGCCGAAGTGCCGGGGACGATGGTGGCTTCCACCAGGGTGGCGTTCGCAGGAACGTCGACGTCGACCTTGATGCGGGAGACGTTCTGGACGGTCGCCCCGGAAGCGGAGCCGGGAAAGGCGATGGGGCCGGGTTGGATGGTGACCTCGAAGGTTTCACCGGCGCCGATGGATTCCGGTGCGTCGACGATGACCGAGCCGGACTGTGACTGCGTGGTCGGACCGGCGACAGCGGACGGGGTTGCCAGGCAACTCGTGCCGAAGGTTGTTGTCACGGGGGCCGCTGATGCGGGGATTCCCGCGAGGATGACGCCACTGGCGAGTGCCGTGGCGGCGATCGGCGCCGCGATGCGACGTCTGGAGTACACGAACATGGATTCTCCTGAGCTGGGTACGGGAGTGGTGTCCAAAGCTGATGTGGGGGACTAGCTTCCGAAGAGCGGGATGAGGCCGCTGAGCGAACCGGTGTCCACGCTTCCGGTGCCGCCGCCGTCGGTCGGTGCGGTGCCGACCTGCACGACCGTCGGGCCGGAGACGGAGTTCTTCCAACCGGCGTCGCCGACGAAGTTGGCAGTGAGGCCGAACGTTCCCTCGTCGTCGAAGGTGTGCGTGAGTGTCGCGACGCCGTTGACGACGGCAACGGGTACGCCGATGGGCGTCGTGCCGGACTTGAACTGGATCATTCCGTTTGCTGTTCCGGGTGCGACGGTGGCCTTGAGCTGCAATGCCTTTCCGACCTGAGCCGAGCCGCTGACGGTCAGAGACGTCGTGGTGTCGGCGCGGGCGGGTTCGGGATCGGTGACGTTCACAGTGAACGACGTGGACGTGGAGCCGATGAATCCGGTTCCGCCGGAGAACTCTGCCGTCACGGCTGCAGCGCCCGCTGATGCGAAGGTGTGCGGGAGGATCGCGACGCCGTCACCCGTGCCGACCGGTGCGGTACCGACCTCGGCGCCGTCGACCTTGAACGTCACGGTTCCGCTGCTCGGGATGGGGGAGACGGTGGCCGAGAGGTTGGTCGGTTCACCGACAACAGCGGTGAGTGGCTCGACAACGGTGGTCGTGGTTCCCCAGTCGGGATCGCTGACGTCGAGTTGGGTTGCGGTGGAGACGGAATCGCCGTAACCGGCCTCGCCGGTGAACACTGCGGTGAAGCTGTGGGTACCCGAAGCGTCGTAGCTGCGGGTCAGGGAAGCCGTTCCGTTGACTACAGCCACCGGTGCGCCGAGGTTGGTCTCGCCGTCTTTGAACTGCACCGTGCCCACGGCGTTTGCCGGTGTGACGACAGCGCTCACGGTGATGCTGTCACCTACCAGCGCGGCGTTCGGGGCCGAGATCGTGGTGGTGGTGTCCGCGGAGACGTCGACGGTCTGGACTCCGGAGGTCGAGCTGTGGAATCCCGGACCGGCGTTGTACGCGGCGGTGATGTCGTGGGCGCCGACGCTGTCGAAGGTGTGGGAGAGGGTGGCGCTACCGCCCGAGACCGGGACCGGTGAGCCGATGTCGTTGCCGCCGTCCTTGAACTGGACGGTGCCGCTCGCGTCGGACGGCGCAACTGTCGCGGTCAGGTCGACCGGCGTGCCGACCTTCGCCGTTGCCGGTGCAACCAGTGTGGTTCCGGTGGCGACAGACGGGTCGACTACCTGGACGTTGACGTTGATGGGGTTGAGGCCCTGCTGTGTGCTGAAGGCGTTGACGTCGAAGAGCATGCCGCTGTCGTACGTCCCGAATGCTGTGCCGACGGGGACCGTGTAGGTCGCTTCCAGCGTGACGGGTTGGTTCTTCTTGACGACGAATCCACCGACCAGGAAGGTGCAGCCGCTCGAGCACTTCGCGGAGACTCCGCCGTCTGATTCGTTGCTGATCGTGGCCCGGTTGGTCACACCCAGGTAGGTGGCCTTGGCGCTGCCCGGCACGAGGACGAATCCTGCGGGCGGGATGTCACGGATCTTTGCGATCGACCGTTCGATGCCGCTTTCGTTGTGCTTGATCTCGGTCTTGTACGTGACGGTGTCGCCTGGGTGAACTGCCGCGTTCCCGATGACACTCTTCGTGAAGATCAGGTTGTCGGTCGTGCCGGTGAAAGTGGTCGGCGGGGCTTCGTCAGCAGTGGCCGGCGTGCCGAGGACTAGAAGTCCGGCGGCAGCCGTCACAGCTGCGACAGGTATGGCGAGTCGTCGTATGAATCGACGCACAGGTCCTCCTCGAGGTGAGCGCCGTTCGGCGGCGCCGGCCGTTTGCGATCGTGATCCTGATCACTTGACGGGCGAGATTACCTTTACTGGACGTTTGGTTCAGGCGAATCGGTCAAACGTCCAGAAAATTCACCCTTCGTCCATTTCGGGCTCTGGCCTGCGATGATGCTGCCGAATTGATTGCCGAAGCTAAGGTGCGGGTGATTGGGGCGCCGTTGACCTGGACGGTGGTCTAGATCCGCGCGAGGTCGCCGCGCAGTTCTGAGGGGCGGCCTTTGTAGTGACGTACCTCGCGCTCGCTCGGCCGAGTAGCGGGCTGAGTCCATGCATGCGCAGAAGCGCTGGCTGCGGCGATTAGACTGCACCTGTGGCAGATATCGAGCAGCAGAGACCAGTTCTTGTCGTCGACTTCGGGGCGCAGTACGCGCAGTTGATCGCACGGCGAGTTCGCGAAGCCAAGGTCTACTCGGAGGTGATTCCGCACACCACGACCGTCGAGGAGATCGTGGCCAAGAACCCCTTGGCTGTTGTGCTCTCGGGTGGGCCCTCGAGTGTCTACGCAGACGGTGCTCCCAAGCTTGATCCCGCACTGTTCGATCACGACATTCCGGTTTTCGGAATCTGCTACGGATTCCAGGCAATGGCAGGCGCCCTGGGCGGCACCGTCGCCGAGACCGGTACCCGCGAATACGGCCGTACCGACATCGCGGTATCCGGCGGATTGCTCCACGACGGTCTTCCCTCGACGCAGCCGGTATGGATGAGCCACGGTGACGCCGTCACCGAAGCGCCTTCCGGCTTCGAGGTGACCGCGACCAGCGACGGTGCTCCCGTCGCGGCGTTCGAGGACCGCGCCCGCAAGCTCGCCGGTGTGCAGTACCACCCTGAGGTTCTGCATTCCCCGCACGGTCAGCAGGTCCTGAGCCGCTTCCTGCACGAGATTGCCGGTATTCCGGCAGCGTGGACGGCGTCGAACATCGCCGATGCGCTGATCGAGCAGGTTCGCGAGCAGGTCGGAGACGGACACGCCATCTGCGGTCTGTCCGGTGGCGTCGACTCCGCTGTCGCTGCGGCTTTGGTTCAGCGCGCAATCGGCGACCGGTTGACATGCGTCTTCGTCGATCACGGTTTGATGCGAGCCGGTGAGCGCACGCAGGTCGAGCAGGATTTTGTCGCGGCAACCGGCGCTCGTCTGATCACCGTGGATGCCGCGGACACCTTCATCGGTGAGTTGGCAGGCGTCACCGACCCCGAGACCAAGCGCAAGATCATCGGCCGCGAGTTCATCCGCAGCTTCGAAGGCGCAGTCAGTGATGTTCTGGGCGAGAACGCATCTCATGGTGCGACCGTCGACTTCCTCGTCCAGGGCACGCTCTACCCGGACGTCGTGGAGTCGGGCGGCGGCACGGGAACCGCAAACATCAAGAGCCACCACAATGTCGGCGGGCTGCCGGAAGACCTGCAGTTCAAGTTGGTCGAACCGTTGCGTCTGCTGTTCAAGGACGAGGTCCGTGCAGTGGGCCGCGAACTCGGCCTGCCGGAAGAGATCGTCGGACGCCAGCCGTTCCCCGGTCCCGGACTCGGTATCCGCATCATCGGTGAGGTCACCCGCGATCGCCTCGAGATCCTGCGTCAGGCAGATTCCATTGCGCGCGAAGAGCTTACGTCTGCAGGCTTGGACGGAACCATCTGGCAGTGCCCGGTCGTTCTCCTCGCCGACGTCCGAAGCGTGGGCGTGCAGGGTGACGGCCGGACGTACGGTCATCCGATCGTGCTGCGTCCGGTCTCGAGTGAAGACGCGATGACCGCGGACTGGACGCGTCTGCCGTACGAGACCCTCGAGCGCATCTCGACTCGAATCACCAACGAGGTTGCGGACGTGAACCGCGTAGTCCTCGACGTGACGAGCAAGCCGCCGGGAACTATCGAGTGGGAGTAAAAACAACTGTGCGCCTTTATTAACCCCCCGCGGTTAATAAAGGCGCACAGCAGTTTTACTTGCGGTTGCGCCGATTCGGCAGAATCACCAGCAGTAGTCCTGCCACGACGGCGGCACCGACGAACAGCCAACGGAATTGAATGTTCGCTGCCGGCGCCAGGGAGAACGGCCCGACCAACGCCCACACACTGACCAGAAGTGCGGCCAGTCCGGCGATCAGCAGAAGTGCCGAGGGGCGCTTGGATTCTCGGGTCTCGTCGTGCTCTGTGGTCTCGTCGTATTCGCTCATGATTGCGTCACCTTCAGACTGCCGAACGTGGCTTTGGCGTTGATGGTCAGTGTGGGCGAATCCGGTGTCGCCTCGCGGCCCGGGTGTACTCCGCCGTCGAGGCAACCGGATCCGTCACCCATGACGACGGTGCAGCTGTTCTTGACGTTGACGGTTGGTGGCACCATGACGACGAACTCACCGAACGACGCCGCGACGTCGATGGTCTTGTCCTCGGTGAAGTCGACCCCGTTGAGGTCGAGAGTGAAGCTTCCGAAGGCTCCCGAGTACGACGGATCCAACTCGGAAGCGGTTGCCGGAGTCCATCTTTGCTCACCCGAGGCGTCGAAATCGATCGGGTAGACCAACGAGGCGAGAAGCACGAAACCCACGAGCGGTCCGGTGACGACCAGCAGGCCGTACCCCTTGCGGAAGAATGCCCCGAGGATCAGGCCGAGCGCGATGACGGCGAGTCCGACAGCACCGACTCGGCCGGGAGTGAACCACTCGTTGCCGGTTGCCGCGCCCGCTGCCCCGGTGACGGCGGCGACGATGATCGCGAGTCCGAGGACCGTCAGCGTCCATCGTGAGCGACGCTTACGTGGTGGCAAAGGCAGTAGCGGCGTGGCTTTGACTGCCGGGTCCGGGAGATCCCAGGCGAACGGAGCGACGCCGAGCGGATCCCAGGAGGGCGGTGTGATGGCAGCCTCGCCGATCACCTCGGTCGGATTGGCGGCGGCTGAAGCGCTCGGGTCCTTCGACAGGTTGATCGTCGGATGATCGGCCTGAGATTGCTGTGACTGTTCGGCCGGCCGTTCCTCGGGCACGTAGGTGTCGGGGAGTTTTGTGTACGGCGTGTACACGGGCGGCTGATTGGGTGCGAAGTATCCGGGAGTGAACGGCCCGGGCGTGAATCCCGTGCCTGGATACGCGGTACCCGCGCCGACGTACGGTGACGTGCTCTGTGGCAGCGCAGGCGGGACCGGCGCTCGTTGGTAGAGCAGCCACAGGCCTCCGACCATCAGAATCAGCCCGATCAGACCGGAACCACCCAGGCCGACGCCGACAGGCCCGACGGTCGTAGCCGCGATGGCGAGAGCCACCAACAAGACGATGGTCTTGGTACTGGAATCGGAGCTGTGTCCGCGGCCCATCAACGACTGTGCGGGGGACGATCCGTCACCGGCGCGGGCGAGCACCAACCAGCCGGCGAGGTAGAGAAGGATGCCTGAGCCGCCGAAAATAGTGGAGGCCACAAACGCGACACGTACCAGAATGGGGTCGATGCCGTACCGGTATCCGATTCCGGCGCATACCCCGGCCACGTGACCTTGTGCCGGCAGACGCACGGGGCGGGTCCGCCACAGATCCTGGATCTGTTCTTGGAAAGTCGGATTGTTCATGAATCAATCCTGGCTTCCGGGGCGGCCTCCGCGCATCAGGGCCAACCCTGATCTTTGTGACGATCGGGGCCAGGGGCGCCGCCCTGATTCAGGGTTGGACCCTGATGTGACTGCGAGTGGTTCGTGCCAGTATCGACTATGTGCAATATCTGTCAGATCCGCCGTTCGTGAGCGGTCCCGCTCCCGGGTTCACGGGAGGCCCGCCCGTCAACGGGGTACCGGTGCATGCCGTACCCATGAAGAAGGGTGTGCCCATTCCGGGCGGTGTTCCATTGCGAAAGCTGGAGCGGCGCTCCGGCGGTCGCATCGTCGCCGGTGTTGCAGGCGGTATCGCCGATCATCTCGGGATCGACGTCCTGAAGGTTCGAGTCGCCTTCGCGATTCTGGCGGCGATGGCCGGATCCGGCATCGTGATTTACGGCGCCCTCTGGATCTTCACCTCAGCCGGCACGGACACCCAGAAGCCGTCCGCGGCCGAGCGGCAGCGGGCGTACGGCTTGATCGCACTCGGATTGGGCGGCGCAGCCGCGTTGTCCTGGCTGTTCAGCGGCACAGCGGGTTCGGTGCTCGCACCGTTCTTCGTCGTCGCGATCGGTGCCGCTTTGGTGTGGCGCGAGTTCGACTCCGACGGTCCCCGGACCGTCATCGGCTTGCCGCAGCGGCCTACCGTTCTCACGTGGGCGCGGGTGGTCGGGGGAGCGACGTTGATCATCTTGGGTCTCGGCGTCGTCGTCCTCGCTCAGGTCGACCTCGAAGCACTGCGTTCGTCCCTGCTGGCCGTGGTGGTGACGCTGATCGGTGTCGGTTTGTTGACGGTGCCGCTGTGGCTGCGGATGTGGCGGGCTCTCGGCGCCGAGCGTGCGGCCCGTATTCGCAACGACGAACGTGAAGAGATCGCCTCGCATCTGCACGACTCCGTACTTCAGACGTTGGCGCTGATTCAGAAGCAGTCCGACAATCCGCAAGAGGTGGCGCGCCTGGCCCGTGGTCAGGAACGCGAGCTGCGCAAGTGGTTGTTCAGCGGCGGGGATATCGACCACACGAGCCTGACCGAAGGTCTGAAGATCATCGCCGGTGAAGTGGAGGACCAGCATGGCGTCACGGTCCGCCCCGTCACGGTCGGCGACGTACAACTCGAAGGCGAAGGCGTCGAGAACGGTCTGCCCAAGGAAGCGTTCACCGCGCTCCTCGGTGCGACGCGTGAAGCTCTCGTGAACTCGGCAAAGCACTCGGGGGAGAAGGAAATCAATCTTTTCGCCGAGGTCGAGGGCGACCAGGTCAGTGTGTTCGTTCGTGATCGCGGAGTCGGATTCGACGTCAATGCGGTGCCGGAGGACCGTCAGGGTTTGGCCAAGTCGATTCGTGGTCGCATCGAGCGACGGGGTGGCCGCGTCGTGGTTCGATCCGACATCGGAAAGGGCACCGAGATCCGCGTGCACATGCCGCTCGGTGACTCTGCTCTAAAGTGGGACCAGACTGCTGACCGTGTCGACAACCCCGAGGAACAGCCCCAGTGACTTCGCTTGCGCCGCCCCCGTACCGCGTATTTCTTGTCGACGATCATGCAGTGTTCCGCTCCGGGGTGAGGGCGGAACTCTCGCGCGAGGCAGACATGGACGTAGTCGGTGAAGCCGGTGGCGTCGCTGAGGCGATCGCGGGTATCAACTCGACGAAACCGCATGTCGTTCTGCTCGATGTCCACATGCCTGACGGTGGTGGAGTGGCAGTTCTGCGCGGAATCGATTCCGGCCCGGTGTGCTTGGCGCTCAGCGTTTCCGATGCGGCCGAGGACGTGATCGCGGTGATCCGCGGCGGTGCGCGCGGGTACGTGACCAAGACGATCTCGGGATCCGAACTGGCCGAGGGTGTACGACGCGTTGCCGGTGGTGACGCAGTGTTCGGGCCTCGCCTGGCAGGCTTCGTACTGGACTCCTTCACCGGGCGTTCCAACGCACCCGAGCCGCAACTCGATCCGGAACTCGACTCGCTGACTCCGCGAGAACTCGAAGTGCTCAGATTGCTGGCACGTGGGTACACTTACCGTGAAATCGCCGAGGACCTGGTGATTTCCGTGAAGACGGTCGAGACTCACGCATCGAACGTCCTGCGAAAGACTCAGCAGTCCAATCGCAATGCGTTGACGCGTTGGGCACATCGCCGCCAGATCGACTGAATTCCCGCGCGCTCTTTCGCGATTGCGTGTGAAGGCGCACCATGGACCGATGACGGAACCACTGGCGCTCGCGTCGAAGCGTGGGCGTTGGGTTGTCGCCGCCACCGTTCTCGGCTCGAGCATGGCTCTCCTCGACGGCACCGTCGTCAACATTGCTCTTCCTCACATCGGTGAAGAACTGGGTTCCGGTGTCGCCGGACTGCAGTGGACGCTCAGCGGTTACACCTTGGCCTTGGCGTCGCTGATTCTGCTCGGGGGAGCCCTCGGTGATCGTTGGGGTCGGCGACGGGTATTCGTGTGGGGGACGGTCTGGTTCGCGGTCGCGTCGTTGCTCTGCGGAATTGCACCTGACATCACGTTTCTGGTGATTGCACGAATCCTGCAGGGAGTGGGAGCTGCGCTCTTGACACCTGGCAGCCTTGCCATCATCTCCGCGTCACTTCGTGAGGAGGACCGCGGCGCGGCAATCGGATTGTGGTCGGGTTTAGGTGGTGTTGCCGGCGCCATCGGACCGCTTTTCGGTGGTTGGCTGGTGGAAGTGGCGGGATGGCGATCGGTATTCCTGCTCAATATCCCGCTGGCGATCGTCGTGGTGTGGGCAGCGGTGCGCCATGTACCGGAGAGCCGCGACCCGCATCCGCCCGAGCACCTGGACGTGGTCGGATCTGCCTGCGCAGTAGTCGGTCTCGGCGCACTGACGTACGGGCTGATCGAGGTCAACCCGATAGTCGGGCTGATCGGAGTGATCGCGCTCTGCCTGTTCGTCGTGGTGGAACGACGCTCACCGAGTGCCCTTGTGCCGCCGTCCCTGTTCCGTTCGCGGATGTTCGTCGCGGCCAATCTGGTGACCCTTGCGGTCTATGCGGCGCTGGGCGGTGTGTTCTTCCTGCTCGTGCTGCAACTGCAATTGGTTGCCGGGTACTCGCCGGTGGCTGCCGGCGTCGCAACGGTACCGATCACCGTGGCATTGCTGCTGTTGTCTTCGCGCGCGGGCAGTTACGCGCAGACGCATGGACCGCGTTTGCCGATGACGGTCGGGCCCGCCGTTGCCGCGGTGGGGTTGGTGTTGATGACGCGGATCGGCCCGGATGCGTCGTACCTGACCGTCGTGCTGCCGGGAGTTCTGGTGTTCGGGCTCGGCCTGGCGGTGATGGTCGCGCCGTTGACCGCCGCGGTGCTTGGTTCGGTACCGGTGGAGCAGTCCGGAATCGCATCCGGTGTGAACAATGCCGTTGCTCGAACGAGCCAACTTCTTGCCGTCGCGGCCTTGCCTGCCCTCGTGGGTATCGACGCCGAAAGTCTGGTCGATCCGACGAGTTTCTCCGACGGGTTCCGGTACGCGATGTACATCTGTGTGGCACTGCTGTTGATCGGTGCAGCGATCGCCGCGACGCTGATCCGAACTCCGACAGTAGAGCCTGTTCAGGAAGCGGATTCGGTTGCCTGCAAGCCGCATTGTGATCTGACGGGACCTGCAGTGCAACCGAATCCGATGAGGGACTAGACGCTGATGTCGCGATCGCGGCTGGGCACCAAGGGAATTGCTGCGGCGGGAAATGCCGCGACTATCGCGAAGGCGAGCGGGTAGCCGACCGCGCCGATCAGCGCACCGACCACCGGGCCCACTGCTGACGCGGCAATGAACTGCCCGGTGTTCTGTGCGCCCAATGCTTTTCCTTGCCATTTCGGCCCGGCAGCTTCGGCGACGGAAGTGAATGCCAAACCGTTGTCGGCGACGCTGATAGTGGTTGCCAGCAGCAGGATCAAGGCGGGAACGCCCCAAGGCGCTGTGCCGGCTGCCGCCATTGCCGCCATTGCCAACATGACCGCAGACGCGGAGACGGCAACCAACCGCAGCGGGCCTACTCTGCTTCCGGCGCGATCACTCCAGATGCCGACAACGATGCGTCCGAGTGCACCCACGAACTGGGAAATCCCGATCAGGAGCCCAGCGGGCGCAGCGTCCCATCCTTGCTCGCTGATCAGCCAGACCAGACCGAATGTCGAGAGGGTGAACTGCGGAAACACCAGCAGTGCCGAGACGACGTGAATGCGCCACAGGAACCAGTTCGAGCGATAAGGATTTACCGTTTCGACCGGGATGTCTGTGGGCCGCGCCGCCGGCCGCGGGGGATTGATCAATGCGACGGCGCAGATCAGGGCGAGAACGCCGTTGAGAGCTACCGACAGTCCGACGGCCGAACCGATTCCTACGTTAGCAGCGAGAGTCGGGATGGTCAGCGACGCGATGGTCACGCCCAGGGGCTGTGACATCTGCCGGATTCCCATCGCGAGGCCGCGCCGATCCTTGGGAAACCAGCCGACCACAACACGTCCACTGGCAGCGTTGGTGCTCGCCGCAGCCATTCCGCCCAGCAGAAATGCGATCCCGAGGAGGGTGTAGTTGTCGGTGGTGGTCGCGGCCAGCGCGGCGATCGCCGTCAGGCAGAGCCCGATGGAGATGACCCATTTCTCGCCGAATCTGTCAGCCATCGCTCCCCACGCCACCAGCGTGAGAACCATGCCGAAAGTGGGTGCAGCGGCCAGAGTTCCGGCCTGCGTCAACGAGAGGCCGTGCTCGGAATGCAGCAGCGGGATCAAAAAGGCGGGGGTGCTGACGAAGACGGTGCCTGCGGCCTGGGCTGCGACGCCGATTCCGAGCATCGTCCACGCCTTCGGGGAGACGGCCGTCTTTTCCAGCCGCGACGCCTGCGTCATGGTGCCCTCCGATCTCTACGCTGTTCGACGATGCCGACGCTACTCGCGTGGTTTCACATGTTGAAACCAGAATCCCACTATTTGGTCGAACGTGGACGGTGTCGGGTTGCGAAGTGCCCATCCCTTTTCGAGCGAACGGTACGACGATCGCCTTGGGTGCGCCGAAAGGTACGTTCGCTCGGGAAGGGGTCAGCGACGGGGCAGGCGAACCGTGAAGACCGTGCGACCATCCACCTGGTCGACGCCGATGGTGCCGCCGTGCAGGTGCACGTTCTCGACGGCGAGCGAGAGTCCGAGTCCGCTGCCCTCGCTGCGTCCGCGCGCGGTGTCGACCTTGTAGAACCGCCGAAAGATCGCCTGCCGGTCTTCGGGTGAGATGCCAGGGCCGTGGTCGACGACGGTGATGACGGAGAACCCGGATTCGACGCTCAACTCGACGCGAACCGGGGGCGCTCCGTGGCGCAGTGCATTGCCGACGAGGTTGGCGACGACAATGTCGATCCGACGCGAATCGACTCTGGCGCTGACACTTTCGGGTGCGCGCAGTTCGACGGTATCTGTCCATCCGCGGCTCTCGAGTGTGCGCTCGGTCAATTCGACGAGGTCGACGTCGTCGAGGACGAGGTGCGCTTGCTGAGAGTCGTGGCGAGACATTTCGATGAGGTCTTCGACAAGTCGAGTGAGCTTGCCGATCTCACTGCTCACGATGCGCGCGGCAGCGGCGGCGTCGGGCGGAAGATTGGGGATCTCTTCACGGAGGATCTCACTGACCGGCACCAGTGCTGCGAGCGGCGTCCGGAGCTCGTGGGAGACGTCTGCGACAAACCTTCTCGACTGCTCTTCCGATTCTTCCAGACCTCGGATGACCGCTTCGTTGCGAGCGACCATGTTGTTGAACGTTGTTGTGACCTGCGCGAGTTCGGCTACTCCGTCTTCGGGGAGTCGGACGCTGAGGTCGCCGTCGGCAGCACGGGCGGCCGCCTTGTCCAGGCGTTTGAGCGGACGGACAAGCGTCGACGCGATCCACAGCCCGAGTAGTCCGCTCACCAACACACCGGCGGCGAGGGTGAGGCCGACAGCTCGAAGCAGGTCGTCGAACTTGTCCTGCACTCCTACCAGCGGCCGGATGGTGACGGCTTTGACCAATGTCTCGTTGTCGTAGCTGTCGTCCGCGCTCATGTCCACGACATTGACGGACATTCCCAACATGATGCGCTGGGAGTCGAGCCTCTCGAAACGGATCAGCTTCGGACTGTCCAAACCTTCGTCGAAGCTGGGCGGAATGGTCGCCGCATCCACGGATCCTTGACGGATGACTTCGCCGTCGACGATCAGCGTCATGTCGGACTGGAAGATCTGTTGGAGGTTGGCAGGCGTCAACTCCTCTACCGGTGTTCCGTTGACGTATTGCAGTTCGTCGCGAAATTGTGCGGTCGCGACATCCTGAGCGTTGGAATAGATCCACGACCGCGCCATGAACGAGACGACACCCGCGGTTGCCCCGGCGATGATCACGACGATTGCGATGAACACGAGCACGAGCCTGGTTCGCAGACCGTCGACCTGAAGCCAGGTCGGTCTCATCGGGCTGGGCTGGTGTTGAAGCGATACCCGAACCCGCGCACCGTTTCGATGACGGTCGGTGCGGCCGGGTCGTCCTCGATCTTTCCGCGCAGCCGCTGCACTGCTGCATCGACGATTCTGGAATCACCCAGATACTCCTGGTCCCAGGCTGCGGACAACAACTGTCGGCGGCTCAGGACCTGTCCGGGGTTCTCGGTCAGCGCCAGGATCAGTCGGAGTTCGGTCGGGGTGAGGGTCAGCAGCATCCCGGCCTTGCGGACCTGCAGCGACGACCGATCCAATTCCAGGTCGCCGAACGTCTCTGCACCCGGCGTCGCATCCGGGCGCGTCGTTGCCGGTGCCGAGCGCCGCACGACGGCTTTGATACGAGCGTCGAGGACGCGCGGACTGGCCGGTTTGACGACGTAGTCGTCGGCACCGGCTTCCAGGCCGGCGACGGTGTCGATGTCGTCGGATCGAGCGGTCAGAATGATGATCGGGATCGAACTTCGGGTGCGGATACGTCGGCAGATCTCGTAACCGTCGGCACCCGGCAGCCCGAGGTCGAGTAGGACGAGGTCCGTGGCACCCAGGGCGTCGTCGAAATCACCGTTACCGTCGGGGCGATGGCTGACGTTGTGCCCGAGTCGGTTCAGTCCCAACGTGATTGCCTCGGCCACGGCTGGATCGTCTTCTATGAAAAGAATGCTCACCATGAGCTCACCTTGGACTCGCCATGATCAGGGGCCTTCTGCGGTCGGAGAAATCTCGGTCAGCCAAGGGTACAGGGGTCACACTCGCGAGAGTCGCTCGTTGCCTGAGTCTGCCAGCACCGCATGCCGGGCGACGCTGGTGTTCAACGGAAATGCCGACACAGCGAGGGTGTAGCAGCCGACGAGCAGTAGTGCACCGATCACGTCGCTCGGGCGGTGCCATTGCAGCACGACTACCGAGATCGCGGTTCCGATGGTGATCAGCGCACCGTTGACCGCAACGACCGCCCGCCACCTCGAGGGCGTGACGATCACGATCGCGCAGACCAGAGCAGCTATGGCCGTCAAAGTGCCGCTGGGGAAGGAATTGTGCATCACCAGACCGTTCAGGTCCGGTCGATTCAGCGATTGTTTGAGAACCCAGGCTGTCGTGATGGGGCCGAGGGTCACGACGACGACGCGTAAGGTTAGCGCAATCGGGTTGTTGCGCAATGTGATCATGAGCGCCACGAGCACTCCTCCCACTATCAGTATCGGGGTGACGAGGCCGATGAACTCGGCGGAGAACACGCTGAGGCGTTCGGAGGTGGCCGCGCCCACCATGAGTTGTTGGTCGACGATCTGACCACCGGTCGTGTTGACCGCCAATCCGAATTCGACGACTCCGAGGATCAAGACTGCCAGTGCGGCAATCAGTCTCGCTGGCTTGACTCGTGTCATGATCAGCCTTCCGCTCTCTCGTCCGAGGGGTTGCTCAGTTGTGGCGGGCATTCCCCGCCAGGAGTGGTTGCCAATTCGAAATGCCACATCTCGTTGGCGTAGGTCTGGCAGAGGCCGTAATCGCTGCCGTGCTGAATGAGCCAGTCATCGGCGTCGGTCGGTCCGATGTCGACGGCCTGTCCACTGACATGCTTGGACAGGCTCGGCGAGTGCACCCACTTGGACGCTTCGTCCACGCTGCCGTACTTGACGACGGCTTCGTCGAACAGTCGCTGTTGGTATGCCGCGGACCGCCAACCCGACGTGACGTGCATGTCCACGCCGGATGCCTGTGCGTCGGCCGCTGCCGACTGGAGCGCCGCGAGCAGTGCGGAATCGAGACGGGCAAGCGCGGGCACATGAGTGTCCTGCAAGCTGATGCCGTGCTCGATCTCGCCGCCTGAAGGTCCTGAATCAGGCTGAGTGGCAAGGTAGTTACCGCTCTTCGGTTGTGCTTCTTCTGTGTACGAGCAGGAGCTGAGCGCGACGGCACCGAGCACGACTGCACCGAGTGCGACGAAGCGGATGATTCCGCGGTGGCTGGGCATACAACAGAGACTTCTCGGTCAGTGTCACCGGCAGGTGGTCACCGTTCGTCGACGGTGTCACGGTCTGCAACAGCTCTGTAACAGGACGGAACGGGGCTGGTGAGCGCGCGCTACGCGGGGCGCGGGATCGACGCGAAAGTCGACAGCTCGAACCACGAAGGCAGGCTACGACGCAACGCAGTAGGCCCAGAAATGGTGACGTCACCGGACCGTATGGCGTCCGACCAGGTCAGGTTACCTCGCCAGATCTCGGTCATCTGTCGCAAGCCCGCAGAGACCGACACTGCAACGTCGAAACCCGGATCGATATCGCACATGTCCACCTCACCGGAATTGATGACGAGCCACCAGTTCCGCGAATGTCCACGTACTCCGGAGAATGCGAAGTGCACCACGGTCTTGCCTTCAGGCACCACGGAATGATCCACGCGGCGATGCATGTCCCACAGCAGCAGCTTCGGATCCAGATCTTCGTCGCCCAGTTCACCGATCCACCTGGTACCCCAGATGCCGAGAGCTTCGACCACAGGGCGCAGTTCGCGGCCGGCGTCGGTCAGACGATAGCTGACGACACAGTCGGTTTCTTCTCGCTCCACGATGCCGGCGACCGCGAGTTGGTGAAGCCGGGTCGAGAGCAGAGTCGGTGACATTCGCGGGAGCCCGCGGCGGAGATCGTTGAAATGTTCGCTTCCCATGATCAGTTCGCGGAGGAGAAGCAGTGTCCACCGCTCGTCGAGTAGCTCCATCGCCTTGGCGACGGGGCAGAACTGGTGGTACGAGGACCCCATCTCTCGATCGTAGGCCTCCGGGGTGCTCCGGTACAGATTTCGTACTGGAGAGGAGCGAACCGTCGTCGTAGCGTCGGAGTAACGGCATGAACGCTGTCGGGCTCCGAGTACGAAAATTATTGAAGGAGAACGGTAATGAGTGAATCAACGGGGACTCTCGGGTTGGACCGGGAGCTGAAGGCCAAGCACCGGGCAATGTGGGGGCTCGGTAACTATCCGGCGGTGGCGACGCAGGTCATCGCGGAACTCGGACCTGTATTGGTGCGTGAATGCGGCGTGCAGAAAGGAGATCGGGTGCTCGACGTCGCGGCGGGGTCCGGCAACGCCGCCATTCCGGCGGCTGCGCTGGGTGCGCAGGTGATCGCCACCGACCTGGCTCCCGAACTGTTCGTGGCAGGACGGGAGGCCGCGGCACTCGCGGGTGTCGAACTCGATTGGCAGGAGGCCGATGCCGAGGCTCTTCCGTTCGGCGACAACGAGTTCGACGTAGTGCTCTCGTGCGTCGGTGTGATGTTTGCCCCGCATCATCAGCGCGCCGCGGACGAACTTTTGCGAGTATGCCGACCCGGCGGAAAGATCGGAGTGCTGAGTTGGACTCCGACGGGGTTCATCGGCGAGATGTTCAAAACGATGAAGCCGTATGCACCGCCGCCGCCTCCTGGTTCGCAGCCGGCGCCTTTGTGGGGCGACGAGAACCATGTTCGTGATCTGCTCGGCGATGTTGCCGCAAGGAAAGACGTACTTCGTGTGGACACATTCAGCGGGCCGGAAGATTTCCGCGATTTCTTCAAGGAGAATTACGGCCCGACCATCGCGGTGTACCGGAACATCGCCGGCGATCCTGACCGCACGCAGGCGCTCGATCGCGATCTACTCGAGTTGGCAAAGAAGTACGGCAGCGGAAGCGAGCCGTTCGTGATGGAGTGGGAGTACCTGCTTCTCACCGCGACACCCGATGAGGGCGGTGCATGATGACGACGGTCGAGTTCGCGCCACTGAAATCGGCGATCACGGGTTCTGTGTTCAGCCCCCGAGATCCGGAGTACGACGACGCCAGGTCGATCTGGAACGGGCAGATCGATCATCGTCCGGCGGTGATCGCCAGGTGCCGGTCGGCGTCGGATGTGTCTGTGGCACTTGCATTTGCCAGAGCCCATTCGTTGGAGGTTTCGGTCAGAGGTGGTGGGCATTCCTACCGAGGTACATCGGTGTGTGAAGGCGGTGTGATGATCGATCTCAGTGCGATCAACGTAGTCAGTGTCGCCCCGTCCGCGAAGCGAGCCAGGGTCGGTGGTGGTGCGACGATTGCCGACCTCGACGCCGCGACGCAGGAACACGGATTGGCAGTGACCGGTGGAGTGATCAGTGATACCGGCGTCGGTGGCCTGACCCTCGGCGGCGGCATGGGGTGGTTGACGCGCACGCTCGGCCTGGCGATCGACAATCTGGTGTCGGCAGAGGTGGTGCTCGCCGACGGTTCGATCGTGCGGGCCTCCGAGAACGATCACAGCGACTTGTTCTGGGCGCTGCGCGGCGGCGGCGGAAACTTCGGAGTGGTCACCGAGTTCGAGTACCGTCTGAGCGAGATCGGTCCGGAAGTGCATCTGGGACTGTTCTTCTGGGGGATGGAGGACGGACCCGCAGCGCTTCGTCTGTGCCGCGAAGTGGTGCCTGCCCTGCCGAGAAATGCCGGAGCGATGGTTGCCGTCGGTTTGTCCGCGCCTCCGGCACCGTTTGTTCCGGATCAGTTTCACCTGCTGCCCGGATACGCGTTGCTGGTAGCCGGTTTCGGATCGGAAGAGGAACACTCGAACGCGATTGCGCCGATTCGAGAGGGCGTTCCGACGCTGTTCGAGTTCGTCACCCCGCTCCCGTACATCGGTTTACAGTCGATGCTCGACGAATCGGAACCATGGGGTGCATACGCCTATGAGAAGGCCTTGGACCTGGTGGATTTCTCCGACGACGTGATCGATGTTCTGACCGAGCAAGCGGGCAAGAAATCGTCGCCGATGTCCTTCATGCCGATCTTTCCGCTGCAGGGAGCTTTCACCTCCGTCGGCGAGGACGACACTGCGTTCGGTGGTTCTCGCACACCACATTACGTGTGCAACATGACGGCTACGGCCACCGATGCCGGGACACTGGAATTGGATCGATCGTGGGTGCGTGAGACCTGGGAAGCCTTGCGTCCGTTCTCGTCCAATCAAGGCGGGTACGTCAACTTCATGACCGATGTCGACGAGGACCGAGTGCGAGCGTCCTACGGTGCGGCGAAGTACGCGCGATTGTCCGCCGTCAAGGCGAAGTACGACCCGGACAACGTGTTTCACCTCAACGCAAACATTCTGCCCGCGTAGAGCGTCCGGTCAGGCCGTGAATACCAGGATGACGACGATCAGTGCGGCCAAGATGATGACGGCAACCATGCCTGTCATGGCGAGGGGAGCCCAGGCCACTACCTTGTCGCGGGTGCTGGCATCGGCGGGGCCGGTCGGTATCCGCGGCGGCCAGGAGAACATGTCCATGGGGCTGGGGACGTTCCGCAGTGGCGTGTTCTGTTGCACTGCAGGCAGTCCGGTGATCGTGGAGCCGGTCAGGCGATTGCGGCGGTGTGGGTCGGCGAGTTGTGTGGTGCGGTGAGCCCACGCCGGCACGGCGCCTTCGGACGAGTAGACGGGAGCGTCGATCAACTGCTCGATCGTGCCACCGCCCGTCGCGGCTGCAGCGAGCGCGTCGCGTGCCTGAGCCATCGTCGGACGACGGGTGGGGTCCGGCTCGAGGAGCTGAAGGAGAACGTCGGTGAGCGGTCCGGACTTGGTGGGTCGGTAGATCTCGGCCTTGGCGACACGATGCAGTAGAGCGATGGCGTCCGAGTCGATGCCGAAGGGCGGTTGACCCTCGATCACCGTGTAGAGCGTCGACCCGAGTGAGAAGACGTCACTGGCCTCGGTGGGATCGTCGCCGCGGGCAACTTCGGGTGCAAAGTACGCGGGAGTGCCGGTGATGACCTCGTCCTGGGTGTCGGATACGTCGCTCTTTGCGCGGGCGATGCCGAAGTCACTGATCTTGACGGTGCCGAGAGACTTGCCTCGGTCGGCGATCAGGATGTTGCCGGGCTTGATGTCGCGGTGGACGATGCCGGCGGCGTGCGCCTCGGTGAGTGCCGCAGCGATCTGCGCGCCGATCTGCGCGACCTCCAGCGGTGGCAACGTGTCGGCCAGGTTCATCGCCTGGGCGAGGCTGCGGGCGGGGAAGTACTCCATGACCAACCACGGTTCACCGGACTCGATCGCGACGTCGTACATGGCGATGGAGTGGGGGTGGGTGAGCTTTGCGGCGTTCCTGCCTTCGCGCAATGTACGTTCACGGACCTCTTCGGCCGTTTCGGTGTCGAGGCCTTCCGTGCTTGTGACCTGTTTCACCGCGACGTCACGGCTGAGGAGGGTGTCGCGGGCCAGCCAGACGGCGCCCATGCCTCCGTCGCCGATCTTGGAGCGGAGTCGGTACCGCCCCGCCAGCAGGTATTCGGGCCCGATGCCCCTCCCGGTCTGCTCCTGAGCTGTCACATCTCAAGGTTAATGGATTGATGCCACTGTGACGCCCGAGGCTCCTGTGAACTGGGTTTTTTGCTCTGCTTGACGTGTCGGGGGTGACACGGTTTACTGAAAACAGTTCGAAAATATGTTCGAAATTGCTGTTCGTTGGATGCATGTCAGACCCGACTTCCCCGCGGTTTGCCGGCTGGTTATGGATTGCTGCCGAGTGGGTTTTTCCGGTGTTCCGGAGGATGGGGATGACCGAGGTGACCGAGTTGGTGGAGCTGTCGGCAGATGCGGCGGGGTTGTCCCGTCAGGATCGGCTGGCACAGCTCCGCCGACAGATCGCGTCCATTCCCTCTCGCGGCGATACGTCGTTTTCGGGACCGAGTGTTTCCGTGGCTGGTGTTTCCGGGACAAGTGCAGCAGCCTTCGAGAGTGTTGCCGACCGGGAAATGCCGGTCGTGGACCGCGCGCACAAGGCTGGTGTTCTCCCAGTGCCGGAAGGTATCGGGGCATTGCTACCGCAGGGCGGTTTGGTGCGCGGAACCGTGGTGTCCGTCGAGGGCGCTGCTTCCTTGCTCTTGGGATTGGTCGCGTCCGTGACGGCGTCCGGGGGGCATGTGGCAGTCATCGGGCAACCTCGACTGGGATTGCTGGCGGCGTACGAGATGGGTGCGCAACTGGAACGTCTGGCGCTCATTCCGGCGCCTGGGCCGGATCCGGTCGAGATCGCTGCTGTGCTGCTCGACGGTATGGATCTGGTGATTCTGGGATTGGCGGGTGCGTCGGTATCCCCGTCGCGTGCGCGAGCGGTGGTGGCGCGCGCCCGGAGCAAGGGCTCGACTCTTGTTGTCACCGAAGGTCACTGGGACGGGGCCGAAGTTCGGTTGGACGCTCGGGTTCATGGTTACGGTGGGTTCGGTCAGGGCCGTGAGTTGGGGCGTGGTCGGCTCAGTTCCCTGAGCCTCGCGGTTCGTGCTCGGGGGCGCTCGTTCCAGCCCCGGACCACGCGTCTGGACATCTGTAGTGCAGCCGGGCGGGTCGAGTGGGTACCTTCCCGGCCGGTCGAGGCCGTGTCGGAGCAGGTGGTGTCGGAGCAGGTGGTGTCGTCGCGGGTGGTGTCGTCGCGGGTGGTGTCACTGTGAGCAGAGTTCTGGCGTTGTGGTGCCCGGACTGGCCGGCGGTGGCAGCGGCAGCGCTTGCCGATCTTCCTGCCACGCATCCTGTCGCGGTCACCTCGGGTAATCGGGTGATCGCATGTTCGGCGACGGCCCGAGCGGAGGGAGTGCGACGAGGCCTGCGCCGACGCGAGTCGCAGGCCCGCTGCCCGGAACTGTATGTGGCGATGGCAGATCCGGAACGCGACGCCAGATTGTTCGAGCCGGTCGCCGCGGCCATCGATGCGGTGGCACCGGGCGTCGAGGTACTTCGTCCTGGTTTGTTGGTGCTCAGTGCGCGAGGTGTCAGTCGGTACTTCGGTTCGGAGGAAGCCGCGGCGGAACGATTGGTGGATCAGGCATCTGCTGCGGGCGTCGAGAGTCAGGTGGGTGTGGCGGATCAACTGTCCACAGCGGTCATTGCCGCGCGCCGGGCAGCGCTGGTGCCGCCGGGGGAGGGGGCACGGTTTCTGGCGCCGCTACCCATGCCGGAGTTGGCGGCCGAGCCCAGTCTGTCTGCGCCGCATCGCGGGGAGTTGGTGGATCTGCTGCGCAGGCTCGGGATCAGAACCATCGGTGCTTTCGCGGATTTACCGGCAGTGGACGTCGCTTCGCGTTTCGGGGCCGATGCGGTGCTCGCGCATCGTGCGGCGCGCGGTGAACCCGAGCGGCCACCGTCGGCGCGGACGCTTCCGCCGGATCTGGAAGTGGAGCAGCATTACGATCCGTCGATCGAGCGGGTGGATGCCGCAGCGTTTGCCGGGCGCGCCTTGGCGAGTCTCCTGCACGACAAATTGTCGGCTGCCGCAGTGGCGTGCACCCGCCTGTCGATTTCGGCCAGCACGGGCAACGGTGAAAATCTTTCTCGGACTTGGCGTTGCGCCGAACCTCTGACACCGGAGGGAACGGCCGATCGAGTGCGATGGCAACTGGACGGCTGGCTCACCGGGCGCAGTGAGACCCGGCCGACCGCAGGCATAGCGGTGTTGCGTCTGGAACCGGTGGAGGTGGTCAGTGCCGGCGCTTTGCAGTTGGGGCTGTGGGGCGGTGTCGGCGACGAGGAGGAGCGGGCCAGGCGAGCATTGGTGCGCGTGCAAGGTCTTCTGGGCGGCGAATCGGTTCAGGTCGGTGTCCTGAGCGGTGGTCGAGGGCCCTCGGAGCGAATTACCCTGTTGCCCTTGGGTGACGAGCGGGTAGCTGCTCATGATCCGACAGCCCCGTGGCCTGGTCGTCTGCCGCAGCCGTCTCCGGGGTCGATCTTCGTCGACAATCCCAAGGTATGGCTGGAGGATGTGGCCGGCAACGCCGTGTACGTCACTGAGCGCGGTGTCTTCAGCTCGCAGCCGGGAAGGCTGAAGTGGGGGAGCAAGGAATGGGCAGTGCAGGGATGGGCCGGGCCCTGGCCGGTGGACGAGCGATGGTGGGACGAAGCCTCGGCGCGCACGGCCGCGCGGGCTCAGGTGCTGTTGGAGGAATCGCGGGCGTTGCTGATGATCTGTGAAGGCGGTGGATGGTCGGTGGAGGGCGTGTACGAATGAGCTCGTAGGTACAGCCAGCTGTACCGGACATGGTCGAGTCGACTGTACGAACAGTAGGGGCGCTGGCGCCATCGCACCGACGCCATCGGGCGCCTAGCGTTGATGACATTCAAAAACTCACTGTTGCAATGATTCTCGTCGTTGCAACTCTTCGCGAGGAGTGTCATGAAAACGGCGGGTCGAGCTGACGTTTCCGGAACCGATCGACTTCACTACGAGCCGATGGAGCTACGCGACGCACAACTTCTGGCGTACGACGAGACCGGCGAAGGCCGGATCGTGGAGGTGTTCGGCGATGTCGCCACCGCCGAGCACATCATGATCTTCGTGCCGGGCAACGACAACGGACTGGGAAACTACTTCGACGAGAACCGTCCGACAGGACCACGCGCGAGCGGATGGACGCTGGGAAGGATGCTCCGAACGCTCGGGCCGAACGACCGCGTCGCGGTGATCGTGTGGGTCGGTTATCGGACGCCGTGGGGATTTCTCGAGTCGTTCTCCCGGACACTTGCAGAACTTGGTGCGATAGATCTGGCGCGGTTGACTCGTATCCTGCCGCGATCGGCGCATGTGACGCTCGTCGGACACAGCTACGGGGCCGTGGTGTGCGGACTCGCTCTCCCGTCGGCGCGAGTGGACGATTGCGTGGTGCTGGGTAGTCCGGGGATGGGGACCAGTTCGCGCGAAGACCTGTGCTTTGCCGGAAATCTCTGGGCTGCGCTTGGTCCGTCGGACTGGATCCGCTACTTCCCACGCGTGAAGATCGGCCGCATCGGGCACGGCCCGTCTCCAGTTCGGGCGCAGCACGGAGCCATTGTTTTCGGTACCGGTGCCGTTCGAGGGCATTGCGGCTACTTCGCCGATGCAAGCGAGTCGCTGCGAAACATCGCGAGGATCGGACTCGGTCGCTACGACGAGGTCACGCGAGCAGGGGAGTTGCAGCCTCGGCTGACCGCGTCAGCAATCCGTGAGGACGGGTCTATCCTGGGAACTCGTGAGTGTCGCTAACGTACGAAGTGCCGGCGGGGTCCAGATCAGCTACCGCGATTCCGGCTCGCATCCCAGTGTGGCCGATCTGCCTCCGGTAGTCCTCGTGCACGGGATGGGCGGCGACAGCGGTACCTGGGACAAGTTCGCGCGGACCTTGCGATCACGCAACCGGCGAGTTGTCTCGGTCGACCTTCGCGGCCACGGCCGGAGCGCTCGTGCGTCGTCGTATCTGTTCGAGGAGTTCGCGGACGACGTCATGGACGTGTGTGATCATCTCGAACTCGAGCAGGTGGATCTGGTCGGCCACTCGCTCGGCGGGCACGCGGCGTCGTTGATCGCGCAGAAACGTCCCACTGCGGTGCGGAAGTTGGTCATCGAGGAAGCGCCGTTGCCGCTACGTGCAGGTGACCCGGAACAGGTGTTCGCGAGAAAATTGCCGAGTGTCCCAGAACTGTGGCACGCCACAACAAGTTTGGTGCGGCATCCGCGAGCCGCGTTGACGTTCGATCGCTCGATGACACGGTCCGCGCTCGAGCAGTTCCGCCGACCGGATCCGCAGTGGTGGGATCGGTTGCCGCTCATCGAGGCTGACATGTTGTTCCTGCGTGGAGGTCTGGGCGGGATGGTGGATCCTGTTCGCCTCGACGCTGTTGCGGCCACCGTCGCACGCTGCGAATTGGTCTCTTTCCGTACCGGCCACAGTGTCCACCGCGACGGTCATCGCCAATTCGAATCCGTTGTGTTGCCGTTCATTTCCTGAAAGCGCAATACTCGATCGGTGATGCCACGAACCCATCCGAAACGTGTGTGGCACCGAATGTACTTCTATGCATACCAACGGCAACGACTGGTCCGCACACGAATACATCGACGCGGTAGCACGGTCCGTTCACGGTGAGACAGTTCGATGGCCGCAGGGGCCGAGCATGGATGCGGTGATCGTCCTTCCCGTTCATGCCAGGCACCATCCGGGGAAGAACGCAGTTCTGCTCTGGAATCACGACTTCGGTTGGTCGTGGGGCGTCGAGGAGGCTGATGTGCGAAGGACGATTTCGATAGTCGACACCCTCGGTATCGGCCGGACACCGGATCCGCTGCGCTGTGCGGATCGGGTTATCGAACTGATCAGCGCACGGGCAGTTTGCTCGAGCATGTGTAGCGAAGAGTGATTCGGTCAACTCTGGGGCGACAACGCCTCCGAGAGGACGACGCCCGTGAACCCAGAGAACGATCCAGCTCCGCATTGTCATTCACTGCCGCGCCGGACGTTCCTCGGTGGCGTCGGTGCCCTTGTCCTCGCGGGAGTGGCAGACGTCGCGGCCGGCGCGGTGAGCGCGGCGCCGGTACAAGCAGCACCCGCCGATCGGTTTCCGCAGAAACCCAACATCGTTGTCATCATCACCGATCAGGAACGCCGGCCGATGTACTGGCCACAAGGCTGGGCTGAACAGAATCTGCCCAACCGCAAGAGGATTGCCGATCACGGGCTGAGTTTCGACCAGGCAGTGTGCAACACCGCGATGTGCTCGCCCAGTCGCAGTACGTTCTTCACCGGCCTCTACCCCGCGCAGCACGGGGTCACCAGAACGCTCACCGAAGGTGGCACTGTCTCACCCACCGAGCCGCAGTTGCAGGTCTCCGAACAGAACATGGCAAAGCTGCTGGCGTCGGCCGGCTACAACGTCCAGTACCGGGGGAAATGGCATCTGAGCAAAGGCGTCGAGGGTGGTGATCCGACAAGCGAGGACGTGGCAGGATTCGGCTTCGAGGGGTGGATTCCGCCGGACGCGGGCCAGGACACCAATCCGGATCACTTCGGTGGCGGGTGCGCAGACCATGATCGCCGTGTCGCCGAGGAAGCTGTCGAGTTCCTCTCCGGACCCGCAGTCAAATCCGGACAGCCTTGGGCGCTGATCGTCTCGTTCGTGAACCCGCACGATGTCCTCGCGTACCCCCAGACGTGGAACGCGATGAACGGCACGTGCGACAACTACGGATCGGACGCGCCGGGCGCCTTCGAGCAGGGTATCGACTTGCCGCCCACCTTCGACGAGATCCTGGCGCTCAATCACAAACCGACAGCCCAGGTTCAGTCGGAACTGCTGTTGGCAGCCGGGCTCGGGCCGCTGCTCGGACCCGATCAGGCGCGTAACTACATCAACTTCTACGCCTATATGCACAAGGTGGTCGACGAACACATCGGCAGCGTGCTCGACGCGATCGAAGCCACTCCACAGATGCTCGACGACACGGTGATCGTTCGGATGTCCGATCACGGGGAGATGGGGATGAGCCACGGAGGTTTGCGGCAGAAAGTGTTCAACGCCTACGAGGAAACACTGCGCGTTCCACTGGTCATCAGCAACCCCTTGCTGTTTCCCGAACCCGTTCGCACCGACGCCCTGGCGTCGTTGATCGACGTGATGCCCACTCTCGCCACGCTCGCCCAAGCGCCTGCGCGTCAATCGTGGAACTTCCTGGGTACCGATCTGACACCGGTCATCGTCGACGCTGCCGCTTATCCGCAAAGTCCCAGCGCGCAGGTTCAGGACACGATTCTGTTCACCTACGACGATCAGAACTGTGCGACGCCCGACGGTCAGAACATCGTCACGCAGCCCAACCACATTCGGTGCATACGCGAGAGTCGCTGGAAGTACACGATGTACTTCGATCCTGCGGGAGTTGCTGCGCCGCAATACGAACTGTACGACTTACAAGCCGACCCCTTGGAACTGAACAATCTCGCCAATCCGCTCAACATCGGTTCGTATCGGCCGGATCTGGCAGCTCAGATGAACGCCAAGCTCTTCGCAGTGATGGAGACCAAGGGTGTTTCCCTGAAGGAATAGATCGAATTTCGTCAAAACTGATTCACGTTTCAGTTCTGCGGGCATGCTGGTGGGGCATCTGTCTTCGGTTCGGGAAGAAGGAATGTCATGACTGTCACCTCGCCGGGGCGAGAAGGTTTCAGTACTCTTCGGTCGGGAGGGTTGAACTGGGATTCGTTCCCACTCCGATTGTTCACCAAGGGAAACGCCAAATTCTGGAACCCAACCGACCTCGATTTTTCGCAGGATGCCCGTGACTGGCAGGAGCTGACCAGCGAACAACAGCGCAGCGCCACCTTCCTGTGTGCGCAGTTCATCGCCGGTGAAGAAGCCGTCACCGAAGACATCCAACCGTTCATGAAAGCAATGTCGACCGAGGGACGTTTCGGCGACGAGATGTACTTGACGCAGTTCTGTTTCGAGGAAGCCAAGCACACCCAGGTGTTTCGGCTGTGGATGGACGAAGTGGGATTGACCAGTGACCTGCATTCCTACGTCGCTGACAATCCGTACTACCGGCAACTGTTCTACGAGGAGCTGCCGTCGTCGCTACGCATTCTCGAGACAGACCCCAGCCCGGTCAACCAGGTGCGTGCCAGCGTCACGTACAACCACGTCATCGAGGGCAGTCTGGCGTTGACGGGTTACTACGCCTGGCAGAAAGTTTGTGCGACGCGCGGAATCCTCCCTGGCATGCAGCAATTGGTGCGAAAGATCGGTGACGACGAACGACGGCACATGGCTTGGGGAACGTTCACCTGCCGAAGGCACGTCGCCGCCGACGATCACAACTGGGACGTCGTCCAGCAGCGGATGGGTGAACTCATGCCCATGGCCCTCGGAATGATCAACTGGGTCAACGATCAATTCGAGGTGCAGCCGTTCGGTTTGGACAATCAGGAGTTCCTCGAGTATGCCGCAGACCGTGCGCAGCGCCGACTTTCGGCGATCGAGTCTGCACGCGGGCGCGACGTCGCCGAGATCGACCTCGACTATTCGCCGGAGACCCTCGAGGAAAAGTTCGGGGCAGAAGATGCCGCTGCGATGAGTGAGGCGGCCAAATGACTGCGAATTCTATTGGGGCCAAGCCGAGTTCTGGATGACCTCGACAAAATCGATGTGCCGAAATCCCGGCACGAAATGTTCGAGTACGTCAGCGTTCACCGTCCCGAACGTGCTTTCGGGACGGTGCTTGAAGCCGTCGGTGAAGGCCTTCAAGATCTGATTCTTGAAATCCGGACGGGGGTGGGCCGCGGTGACGGCGTCGATGTCGGCCTGGTCGAGTTCGCTGTATCCGATTCCGAGTACATCGGTCTCCACACCCGCTGTCACCAAGGCGATTTCGGGCTCCAGCCGCGAGGGGACCTCGGGCGTCGTATGTAGAGCGATGCCTTCCCACACTTTGCGGATGTCGGTTTCGTCGACTTCGTAGCCGGTGAGGAATCGCCGCGCTTCGTCCGCGCTGTCCAATTCGAATCGCGCCGTACTGTCCCGGAATTTCTCGGTGAGCCCCAGGTCGTGAAACATGGCGCCGACGTAGAGCAATTCAGGGTCGGCGTGCAGTCCCAAACGCGCGCCTTGCAGCGATCCGAAGAGGAAGACGCGTCGCGAGTGGTGAAACAGTAACTCGGACGCCGTATCTCGGACGAGTTCGGTGGCGTCGGCAGCCATCTTCGAATCGGGGATTTTCACACCGGCAATGATCGTGTTCATCGGTACCTGCTCTGCTCGTCGCTGCTGCGAATTTCTCGGTCCGTCCCAGTGTCGGTCGAGCACGCACGCGGGCGCACCCTGATCTCGGCCATACTGTCCACAGATCAGGACGAAGGGGAGCGATCGTGACCGCAGTGCATCGAGTTGCCGTCCTGGTGTTCGACGGCGTCAAACTGCTCGACGTCGCAGGTCCGAGTGAGGTGTTCGCAGAGGCCAATCGCGGCGGAGCGAACTACGAGTTGGTGATCTGCTCGGTAGGTGGACACGATGTCGACTCGTCGACCGGCATGCGCATTCCGGTCGACTGTGACGTCGCAGATTCCGGTTCCTTCGACACGTTGCTGGTCATGGGTGGCGACGTGTTCCCGTCGATGCCGGTGAGTCCGGAACTGCGTGACGCAGCGAGCGATCTGGCGGGACGTTCGGGTCGGGTTGCCTCGATCTGTACCGGGACTTTCATCCTGGCGGCGAGTGGACTGCTCGACGGACGCCGCGCAACGACGCATTGGCAACACACGGCAACGCTGGCGCGCGCCTATCCGCAGATCACGGTAGTTCCCGACGCCATTTTCATCCAGGACGGCACGGTGTTCTCGTCTGCGGGTGTGACCGCCGGGATCGATCTCGCGCTCGCATTGCTCGAGCGAGATCATGGTGCAGAAATGGCCCGACGCGTCGCACAGCTTCTGGTGGTATTTCTCCAGCGTCCAGGTGGGCAGTCACAGTTCTCGCCGTCGTTGAGCGGGCCGCGGCCCCGGGTGCCCGCGCTTCGCGCAGTGGTCGAGGCGGTGGCCGCCGATCCGGCGGGGGAGTACTCGGTCGACGAACTGGCTGCCCTGGCGCACCTGAGCCCACGGCATCTGACGAGGCTCTTTCGGGAAGAACTCGGTACGACGCCGGCCAAATACGTCGAGTTGATCCGTTTCGACTCCGCGAAAGCGCTCCTCGATGCCGGCCACTCGGTGACCGAAGCCGCGCAATTGGCGGGATTCGGCAGTTCGGAATCCCTACGACGAGCATTTTCGACGCATCTCGGAATCTCGCCGCAGGTGTACCGCCGTCGTTTTCAAGCTTTCGGCTGAGACTGACTTTCGTGCTTGCCTTGCGGCGGGCTCATGCCCTGCTTGTCGAGCCAGGCAAGGCTGTAGTCCGCGATCTCACGCCAGCCGTGGTCGATGGTCAGCGAGTGACCTCGATCGCCGAAGACCTTGTATTCGTTGATCGTCGGGGCCTTGGCGTACTTCTTGAACGAGCTGTCCGAACTGGCTTTCGGGACTGTGCGATCCTTGCCGCCGCCGATCATCAGGAGTGGCCCGCGGCGAGCGTTGAAATCTACTGCAGCGGGGCTGTGGGGCGCGAAGTTGGCGAGTGCTGCCTCGAACAACGGCCGACCAGGGGCGGGAATCGCATACTGCTCGAACAAGGCGTCGGACTCGTCCTTGGACACGGCGCTGGCAAAGGATTTGTGGAACGACTCTCTGTTGTGTGAGTACGCCTTCCGGTAGTTCCCGGGGTTGGACAGGACCGGGAAAACACTGCCCAGTTGAACGAGGGGAAGTTTCAACACCCCTTTGGGCTGAGCCGGGTCGATGGCAATTGCCGCGGTCGCCAGCTTCTGGCCCAGAAGTTTCTGCGCGATCAAACCTCCGAACGAATGCCCCACCACGATCGGTGGTTCGTCGAGATCGGCTATCACCTTGGCGTAGTGATCCGTCACGTCCTCGATGCCGTGTCCCGCGATGTCTTCCGGGTGTTCACGCGTCTCACCCACGGTCGACGCGTCCCCTGGCCATCCCGGCGCCATTGTGGAGTACCCCTGCGCGCTGAAAACCTGCGCCCAGGGGTCCCAGGTGGTCGGGTGCATCCAAAGTCCGTGGATGAACAGAACAGTCGGGTTGGACTTGGGCGACATGCGCGCTCCCCGCTATCGGACCGATGATCGATACGGGATGCCCGCTTTTTACAACCTCATTCACCGGCGATCAGATCCAAGGCAGACGTCATTGTCGGTCGTCCCTGATCAGGCGGTAAATGACGTATATGGCAAACCATGCCATCGCGACCGACGCGAGAACAAAAAGCACTTCGAAGAACACAACCATGTCAATTGCCACCTCACTGGTGAAGAAAACTGTTCGAGTATCGAACATATCGCAAGTAGTAGTTGCGATATGTCTGGGTGTCGCGATTGGCACAATGAGGCTATGAAGCAAAGGGGTCGAGCGGTCCGAACGGCTGTGATCGAAGCGACTGTGCGGAAGGTCGCTGAACTGGGACCGCAGTCGGTGACGATCGCCGCGATAGCGGTCGAAGCCGACGTTCATCCAACGTCGATCTACCGTCGATGGGCGACGGTCGACTTGCTGGTCGTCGATGCACTCCGAGAGTTCACCGATGCAGGTTTGTCGATACCCGACACCGGAACACTCGTCGGTGATCTTCGAACTTTTGCTCGACGTCTGCAAGATTGGCTCGCGACAGACACCGGATTGGCACTGGCCCGCACGGGTGTGATGCCTACTGATGACGCGGAAGTCCTGGCTGCGCGCGCACAGTTCTGGCGGACCCGATTCGATGCGGCAGCAGTCATGATCAACCGCGGAATCGAGCGCGGCGAGGTCCCGGACAGTACTGATCCAGACACTGTTCTCGCGGCAATAGCTTCGCCGATCCGTCTGGCCGCGATTTCCCAGAGCACAGAGCCTCGTATCGATATCGACAAACTGGTTGCACTTGTCGTCGGCGTCGATTCAAGAGTGAAATGATCGACGACATGGCACCAACTGGATCTGCGAAGGCGATGGCATTGTGGACGACTGCTTTTGTTGTCTCACAAGCGAATATTGCTCGCCTACTCGGGCCGGTGGCTCCCAAAGTATTGGAAGTGCAGACGGCGTTCTCCGCTCGCCGGTACGTCGAGATCTTGGACTCCATGGACGAAGAGGCCACGGCACGATTTCGTAGTCACTACTACCCCGACTTCGTACATCCCGCGATCTACGCGATGGCTTTGCGGTCAGCGGGCACGAGGCTCGGGGAGCGGGTTCCCCTTTCCCCGGCAACTCGGCGCGCCCTTGCCGTAGTGCCGGTACTGTCGGCGGCCGGCGACTACGTCGAGAACGTGGTCGGACTCCATTTCCTCGATCATCGCGACAGGATCACCGACTCGAGGGTTCGCGCCGCTTCGACCGTCAGTATTGCCAAATGGGTGCTCGCACTCGGAACTCTCGGATATTTGTCGCAGGGTTTTGTCAGAGTATGGGTATCGCGAAAATGAGGAGCACTGATGGCAGTCGAACTCGATACCGAATACTTCGCTGACGGAGCAGAGTTCCGTCGATGGCTGTCCGAGAACCACGAGGTGGTCCCCGGCCTTTGGCTGAAAATGGCCAAGAAGACCTCGTCGCACAGTTCGATCGACTACGACCAAGCGTTGGACGTTGCCCTGTGCTTCGGCTGGATCGACAGCCTCGCACGGCGAATCGACGACGATTTCTTCGTACAGAAGTTTTCGCGACGCACCGCGCGGAGTCCGTGGTCCAAACGCAACGTCGAGATAGTCGCCCGCCTCGACGCTGCGGGACTTCTCGAGCCTTCCGGCATCGCCGAGATCGAGAAGGCCAAGGCCGACGGTCGATGGGATCGCGCGTACGAGGGATCAGCCAAGGCCGAGGTCCCCAAAGACTTTCTCGATGCGCTCGCGGAAAACCCGAAGGCTCGTGAGTTCTACGCGACGCTCAATTCCACCAACCGATTCACCATCGCGTACCGACTGCAGGAGGCAAAGCGTCCGGAGACGCGAGCCAGGCGGATCGAGAAGTTCGTGAACCAGCTTGCGGAGGGCAAGAAGTTCTATTGAGTTGCCGCGTCACTGGGCCACAGGGACTTGCGAATCGACACCCAGCGAGGCTGACACAATGGGCCTCGTGATCGAAGCCGAAACCTGTTCCGCACTGTCTGCTGTCGATGAGCCGCTGGCAGGCAGCGCTGCCGTCGTGCAGGGCTGGGTATGCCTCGAATTCAATGCCGCGTGGGGTCGTGACGTGTTGGACGGTACGGCCTTGGGGGAGGAGCTTGCCGCCGAGCTGAGCCGCCGAGCCGATGCAGCGAACGTACGAATCATGTTCGTTCGGCGACCCGGGCGTACCGATCCGATGACTGATGGACACACCGTCCTGCTTGCGCGCTCCGATCCGAGCGACTCATGGTGTGAAAGGTTGCACATCGATTCGCCGATGGACTTACTCGACGTCGATTTCTCCCTGTTGGATGGGCCGCCACCAGGACTGGGCGAGCAAGTGACCGAGCCAGTCGTATTGGTCTGCGCGCACGGCAAGCGCGACCAGTGCTGCGCTGTATTCGGCAGGCCGATCGCCGCAGCGCTGATGTCGTCCTTCGGACCCCAGGTGTGGGAGTGTTCGCATACCGGCGGGCACCGATTCGCGCCGTCGATGATCCTGTTGCCGAGCGGCAATACGTACGGCCGTCTGTCCGCAAGTGAGAGTGTCACGGCCGTGGAGGTGGCTTCCCGAGATCAGGTCCATTTGCCAGGCCTGCGTGGACGGAGTTGCTGGTCTCCTGCGGGGCAGGCTTCGGAAATTGCTGTGCGACAGCAAATAACCTGCGGAATCGACGGCTTGGCTGTCATCGAGCAGGCGAGTGACGGGACATGCGTCGTCGCACATGTGGACGGCCGGCGATGGGCGGTGGAGACGGCACTCTCCGAACTCGCGCCGCGTCCACCGAGTTGCGGCGCGGCGCCCAAGCCGGTCAGGCCAGTTGTGGTCACGTCGATTCGAGACCTGTGATTTCATCGTCGGTATTCTACGATCAGTCTCGATGAACTCGGGTGTGGGTCATCGCTACTGCAACAGGAGCGCAATGACTGCGGGCGGTAATTGACGTTGTCCGAGAAGGTTTACGCGTTGGCATCCGTCGAGTTCGACTGCCATCCGCGTGCCGCCCGATCCGTCGGGACGAAGTACGTCGATCGAAGCGATGTGATGGGCGACGAGATCGCATGGGCCTGCAGGTGGCGCGGTGGATGCAACCTCCATCAGATCAGTACTCTGCTGGCGTGACAAGCGGATTCGGGACTCGGGCAGCGGCGGTTCGGTGGAATAGCGGCACACCCGTAGTCTGCCGATGTCGGAAATCGGTGTAGCCAAAGCTGTTTCCGTCAGTGGGCGCGCGTGAGTGTCTTCGTGTTCTGCCATGCGACTCATGTCAGCTTCAGTGGTCGTCGCGAACGGTTGTCCGATCGACTCCGCGCAGGTTCCGGCGTCATCGGAGGAGATGCCGTCGACCGGATGCTGCGCGCGGCTGATCTCATGTAGTTGGCTCAGGGCTGCGTGTGGTTTCTCTTGCAGTCCGCAGGGCGCGGTCGGCCAGGTAGGGCGTATGGCTGCTCCTGCTTCGTCTACCAGCCACAAACCGGCTGGCGGGACGAGACGGTACGCGCAGTCGGCCCGGACGTTGGCAGGAAATCGACGAGACTGTTCGCGGAATGCATCGTCCACCGCGTGGATGTCCCCCTCGAGGCGTATGGAGTCGATGGTCAACCCACCGTCGGACGTTTCTCCGCGTTCGCATCGAACAACGGCAACGGGGCTGAAATCAGGAGGCGGGTAACCACTTCCCTCGGGGCGAAGTGCGATGCTGCTGTCGCGTGCCTCGGGGGCTACGAGCGCGGCGGTGATATCAGGGGCGAGGCAGTCTGCCCGATCGACCGCCGTCGCGACCGGTGGAGTGAAAGATTCATAGTCTCGAACGCCGGTCCAAACCAACGCAACGGCGACGACACTGACGACGACGATAAAGACCCCAGCTGTGAATCGTCCACTCATACATCGACACTATGTGCTTTTGCGATGGATTGAGGCGAAGTCTCGACCATTGCGGGTGCGACGTAGCATCGCTGCTATGACAGTCGATTTGGTTGCGCCTGACGAGGCCTTGTGGGTGTCCTGGTTGGAGTCGCGTGACGAGTGGGGTGGACCGCAGGCGGATCAGCCCGGTTCGGCGTTGGGAGTTGCGCAACGTCTGGATCTCGACCTTGCATCACGCGATGGATTCGGGCACTGGGTGCAGGAGTTGTTGGCGCAGCCCGAGGCGTTGCCGGGGCCCGACATTGTCCCGGCAACCAACTGGTGGATCGTGCGAGACGGCAGGTATCTCGGTGCTATCCAGTTGCGACACAGCTTGAATGAGTTCTTGGCTGATCTTGGTGGTCATATCGGCTACGGGATTCGGCCGTCGGAACGGCGGAAAGGGATAGCGTCGGCTGCTCTGCGGGAAGTGCTCACGTATGCCGGCGACCCGGTGGGGCTCAGTGGAGTCCTGATTACGTGCGACGAGACCAACGCGGGTTCGCGTAGGGCAATCGAAGCGTGCGGGGGACTTCTCGATAGCGTGCGCCCAGCTGATCAGTTATCGCGCAACCTCGGCCATTCGGGAGACACGCTTCGCTACTGGGCGGCCACGGGCCGGTCAAGCGCCAGTTGACCGTTTTTGACCGTCAACGGGAAGTCGCGGTCGCAGGGTAGGCGACACGGGACGCGATGCTTTCGCTGAGGTCGTGGATTTCTGCGGCGAGGACGTCTCGGCTCTTCGTGTCCGACTCGTGAACGAAGGTTGTCGATCCCAGTGTGGCACCGCAATATTCGATGATTCCGCGTTCGATCTGTGTCCGGAAGGCCTCGTACACGCCGTGTCGGTCGAAACTCTCGGCGTCGTCACCTGCGACTGGAATCAGGTGGACGGTGAGTCGGTCCAGTTTCTTCACGAATTCGCTTCCCGGGGTGAATTCGTACGCCCATCCGCTGACGAAGACTCGATCGATCCAACCTTTGAGTAGTGCGGGCATCGACCACCAGTACATCGGAAACACGAGAATCAGATCGTCTGCACGATCGATTCGGTCCTGCTCGGCTACAACGTCGGCCGGGGGAGTCCCTTTGCCGCGGAACAGGTTCACATCGGCTTCGGCGAATCGGGGATCGAAATTCTCGGCATGTAGGTCCGCGAAGTCGACGTCGCCGCCCAGGTCGCGGATCGCGTCGGCGGTAGAACGGGCGACATGCTGGGTAAGTGACTGGGGATCGGGGTGGGAGACTACGACGAGTGTGGTCATGAGCGTCCTTCGGTAGATGGTGCGCTTATGTACTAAGAGTAGGTTACTATTGGTATATAGCGCAAGGAGGTGTCCGATGGCACGTACGAGACTGTCGCGAGCCGGCAGGTACGAACAACTCGTGGAGGTGTCGTGGGCGTTGGTGCGAGAGGAGGGTGCGGACGCGCTGACCCTTGGTCGGTTGGCTGAACGTGCCGGCGTTGCAAAGCCAGTTGTATACAGCCATTTCGCCTCTCGCGCCGCGTTGTTGGCAGCGCTCTTCAAGGAATTCGACGATCGTCAGACGGTGATGCTCGAGGAGTATCTCGATGCCGCGGATGAGTCTCTGAACGGACGCGCGAATGCCATCGCCGACTCCTACGTCGGATGTTCGCTGGCGCAGGGGCGTGAACTGACGGGTGTGCTTGCAGCGCTGGAGGGTTCGCCCGAGCTGGAGCGGGTCAAGCGTGAATCGGAACACGCCTATTCCGAACGATGTCGGGAGGTGCTGACTCCCTTTGGTGCGGGCGGAGGACTTGCGCAACCTTCGATGACCGCAATATTCGGTGCTGCAGAGGCACTCTCGCATGCGGCGGTAGCGGGAGCGCTCTCGCCCGACGATGCTCGAAGCGAACTTGCCGCACTGATAGTCGCGGTGGTCGGCCGGACCTGAGGTCACCGGTTATCTTGGTGCCCATCCAATTCGACGCGCTCACGCATGGATTCGGATATCGCTGTCAGAGTTCTGACGAACGCGTCGATCGCGCGAGCAAGTGGAGGTTTGCCGTAGGTTGCGACGGAGACAGTGCGTCGCTCGCCGGGAATGCGGTGTGCGCGGATACTCGGGTTCTGATGTGCCTGGAGGGCGAGGGCCGGAAGGGTGCTTACCCCGCTTCCGGAGGCGACCAGGGCTTGGACGGCGACGTAGTCGTCGGTCTCGAACTCGATCCGCGGAATGAATCCAGCTCGATTGCAAGCGGTGAGGAGGTGGGCTCGGCAGCTCGGGCAACCGGCAATCCAGGTCTCACCGGCGTAGTCCGTGATCTCGTTGGCGGCATCTGCATTCCGCGTAGATGTGATCAGGTACAACGGATCTTCCAGCAAAGTCGTCTGCGCGACATGCTTGAGCCCGACTTCAGGGGTGTCCTCGTGCGCGAAGACAACAGCTACGTCGACATCGTTGTTACGAAGCAGTGCAAGTGCTTTGGGTGGTTCTGCATCAACGAGGCTGATGGACACATCGGGGTACTGGGACGTGAACGCTGCCATCGCCTGCGGAATCAAACTCGCCAGGGCTGACGGGAATGCGGCCAGTCGTACCCGCCCGGCCCTCAGTCCTGCGTACGTCTGGACTTCGGCTACCGCTGCGTCGACGTGGCCGAGGATCTCGGTGGCTCGCCGAACCAGCACTGCGCCGGCGTCCGTCAGGCGCAGTCCGCGACCCGCTCGCTGGAACAGTGGAACCCCGACTTCCGATTCGAGCTGTCGAAGGTGGTGACTGATGGAGGGCTGCGCGTAACCGAGAGAATCGGCGGCGGCTGTCACCGACCCTTCCTGTGCAACAGCGACCAGGACCCTCAGCCGAATTAGATCGAGCATGCCAAAATCATAGAAGATTTCGATGCTTTGGACGAAAACACGTATTGGATCTATGAATCGGTGTTTGGCAGGGTGAATCACATGGCACCGACATCTGATCTCACGGCATCAAACCAGCTACATCCACCCGTATGGGCAGACATCGAGCGTGCCAGTCAGGTCGTCCGTCGGCATCTACCGGTCACGCCCCTGATATCGCACCCGACCTTGGGTGCGGGCTCGTGCAGCCAATTGTTCGTCAAACACGAGAACGTGCACCCCACGGGTGCGTTCAAGGTTCGCGGCGGACTGAACCTGGTGGCAGGACTGGATGAGGCGACGCGGGCGCGGGGGATTGTCGGCTACTCGACCGGAAACCATGCTCAGTCCTTGGCGTATGCCGCAGCGGGTGCGGGCGTGCGGTGTGTGATCGTCATGCCGGTTGGGGCGAATCCAGTCAAGGCTCACGCTGTCCGCATGCTCGGAGCCGAGCTCATCGAGCACGGTGTGAACTTCGACGAAGCACGTGCTCACGCCGATTTCATCAGCGAACGTGACGGCCTGCGTCTCGTGAGCGCCGCCAATGAGCCGGCAATCCTCGCCGGTGTTGCAACGGCCTACGTCGAACTCCTCGAACAACAACCTGATCTGGACGCGGTGGTGGTCCCAGTCGGTGGCGGCAGCGGTGCGGCGGCGGCGTGTCTCGTCGCCAGTGCGCTTGCACCGCACCTCGAGGTGTTCGCAGTGCAGTCTGAGGCCGCACGAGCCGCACATGACTCGTGGAGTTCCGGCACGTGCGTCGAGCGCCCGAACACCACCCGTGTCGAAGGGCTTGCGACCGGTGCCGGGTTCGCGCTGACTCAACGTGTCTTGCGTGAACGCCTCGGGGGATTCCTGCTCGTCACTGACGACGACATCACCCTCGCACAGCGGGCGTTGCTCTACGACGCTCACACTTTGAGCGAAGGCGCCGGTGCGGCCGCACTCGCTGCGGTCTATGCGCATCCGAACACCTTCGCTGACAAGCGCGTTGCTGTTGTCTGCACGGGCGCCAATGCCTCCGAGAATGAGATCCGCAGGATCGTCGGCTAACCGGTGGCATGACCGGAACCATGGGCCAGTTTGGTAGGGCGGCACCAATTTTGCATCGCGTATGTGTGTCTGGAACAAGATTTCGCTTCCACGATTGAGCAGAGTGAACAGGGTCGCATCTCGCGACAGCAAGGCCACCGTGGAGGAGACGTGATGCTGCCGACAATCGTCGTTCGGGACGGGACTGTGCTCGATGGTAGAGGGAGCCCGCCCAGGAAAGCGGATGTTGCGATCTCCGGTGACACGATCGTGGAAGTCGGAACGATGGGTGCTGTGCCGGGGGCGATCGACATCGATGCTCGCGGTTGTATGGTGGCTCCCGGTTTTGTGAATGTGCTCAGCCATAGTTACCTCACGCTGCAGCAAGACCCACGAGGATTGTCGGACTTGTATCAGGGGGTCACAACCCAGGTCTTCGGTGAAGGCGTGTCTCTCGGACCGGTCACGGGTTCTATGACTCCGGCGATGCTCGGATTGGGTGCGATTCCACTTGGGGTGCAATCACATTGGCCGAGGTTGCACGATTTTCTCGAATCATTGGAGACGAACGGCGTCGGTTTCAACGTGGCGAGCTTCGTCGGCGCAGCGAATCTGCGCATGGTGGTTGCGGGTGTGGACGATCGTCTGTTGAGTGAACAAGAGCTGGCCGAAGCGTGTGCCCTGCTCGACGAGGAGCTTGAAAATGGAGCTCTCGGAGTGGGTTCGGCTCTGATCTATCCACCCGGAAGCTATGCCGATACCGGCGAGTTGCGAGCATTTTCGCAGGTGCTCGCCAGACATGATGCCGTCCATATCTGCCATCTCCGAAGCGAAGGGCAGAGGCTTCTCGAAAGCATCGAGGAACTGATCGACATCGCTCGAACGACAGGAGCGCGCGGGGAGATCTACCACCTCAAGGTTGCTGGTAAGTCGCACTGGCACAAAATGTCAGAGGCCCTGCAATTGGTTGAGTCGGCTCGCGAGGACGGCGTGCGAATCACCGCGGACGTATATCCGTACGAGGCGGGGAACACGCTGCTCAGTGCCGCGTTGCCACCGGAGTTTCGGTGTCGTGACACCACGGCCGGGCGCACGCACCTGAACTCGAGCGGTGTCCGAGACCAGATCCGCGAGAGGATCCATCGTGAGGACGAGGACTGGGAGAATCTCTATGCTGCGTCCGGAGGTGCCGATGGGGTGACGATCTTGTCCGAGGTACCGGCACTCGGGATCCGAGCGGGGGAAGATCTGGGATCTATTGCTCGGAGGATGGGGCATCACGACCCGGTGGACACCATACTGGCTGTTCTCGACGCTCTCCCCACAGCCGAAGCTGCCTATTTCATTGCGTTGGAGGACAACACGCGAATTGCCTTCGAGCGTCCCTGGGTTTCGGTTGGTTCCGATGCCGATGCTCAAAGCACGGAGACCCTTTTCGCGGGGCAACCCGTCCACCCCCGTTCATTCGGAACTTTCGCCCGTATTCTGAGCCGCTACACCCGCGGCATTGGCGGGCAATCAGTCGAGGAATGCGTTCGCCGAATGACCAGCCTTCCTGCTGAAAACTTCGGTTTGGCGAAGCGGGGCTACATTGCGCCAGGGGGATACGCCGATCTGGCGATCTTCGACCCCTCGCAGGTAGAGGATCTCGCGACATACGACAACCCAAGAGTGTATGCGACCGGAATGCGGCACGTTGTGGTCAATGGGCAACCGGCACTGTCGGACGGGGTGCCGACGGGGAAGCTTGCAGGGCGCGCACTTCGGCGCTCGCGCAACGGGTTCGATGCAGTGAGGTGACGAGCTGGCACCGGGGTCAGCTCCGGATCGGCGAAGCGGCCACTGCCGGGAACGACCCTTCAGCGGCCACTTCGCCGGACCACGTGAGAGCCCTCAGAATTTCGCCGGGGTTTGCGGAACGATCATGGCCACCAAAGCCGCCGCAGCCGTCGCGCCGACCAGGACTCCGAACGCGGCCATGTACGAGAACTGGTCCACCATCCATCCCATCACGAGGGGGGTGATGAAACCGGCGAGCTGTCCACAACCGTTGATCAAACCCATTCCGGAACCGAGGAATTCGGCAGGCAATGCCCGCAACGGGAGGGCGAAGATCGACATCGAGCACAGTCCGCTGACGCCCATCGCGAGGGTTTGATAGAACGTGAACATCGCGACGGTATCGGTGGTAGTCATCAAGAACAGCAGAATGGCGGAGGTGGCCATGCACGGAACGAGCAGAATGCGCGCGCTGTCGTGAAAGTACTTGTCCACCAGACGTCCACCGACGACGATGGCCAATGCCGTGACGATGAACGGGATCGCCGCGAAGATTCCCGTATCGATCAGCGAGAGCCCCTTTTCGTTGAGGAGGTAGCTCGGCACCCAGGTCAACAGCCCATATCCGGCCATGTTGGCCAGGCAGAACAGAAGTGCGAACTTCCAGACCGAAACGGACTTGAATACCGCGGCGCGTGAGTGTTCACTGGCGAGCGGTTGCAGTGCGGCCTCCGGATCTTCCGTGATCTCTGTGTCCAACGGCGCCGGGAGCACCAACCAGACGACTGTGCCGATCACGGCGCCGACTATGGCCACCAGCCAAAATGCGTCCCGCCAACCGACGGCCATGAGAACTGGGGCGATGATCAATGGTGCGATGCCGGGGCCCAGGTTGTTTGCACCGATCATGAAGCCCATGGCCGTGGCGCGAGTTTTCGGACGGGTTCGCTCAGCCAGAGCTTTGAACGACGCTGCTGGGAAGAGACCCTGGCTGAGCCCGAACATCGCACGCATGACCATCAGCGAGACGAGTCCCCAGGCGAATCCTGTCAGTGCGGTGAACACCGACCACAGGATCAACGCAACGATCAACAGTGGCCGGGGTCCGAATCGGTCGGCCAGCATGCCGCCGGGGACCTGCCCGAGCATGTAAAAGATGGCGAAGATCGACACGACTCCGCCCAATTGCGTATTACTGAGGGAGAATTCGTCTCCGATCATCGGCAGTGCAAGCCCGATCATCACGCGATCTATCATGTCGATCATCCAGATCGTACTGAGCAGCCCAACAGTCATAGTCGTTGTTCGACGAATTGACTTGTTGTCCAATATGTTTTGTATCGACTTGCCGCCGCTATGCGAGGGTTCCTCAACTGTGGCGCGTTCCGACTTCATCATGCCTCCTGAATTGCGTTGTGCCGCATGGACTGATGAAGTGTGGCAGCGGACACGTTGGCCGCATTGGTCCGTTCGGCCAATAACCGACCGAATGTTTCGTCGGGCGGTACAGCGTCACTCGGGTGAGATTCCGGGTGACGCTGTCACCAGAGCCTTAACTGCACAAAGCTCTGTCCACGGTGTCTACGACGTGTTGCGTGGCGGACGCAGTCGTGGGAAGAGCAGTCACCGCAAGGTTTACGGCGCGCCCGTTGTCGGTGATGCCGCCGCGGGTCTCGTAGCCGACTATGTCGCCGCCATGGCCCCAGTAGACCCCGCCGCACGAGAGAGTCCTGCTGGTGAGGCCGAGGCCGTACTCGAGTCCGGTGGGCCCGCCGACGTGGACGGTGGTACGCATCTGGTCGAGTTCGGCTGCGGGGAGCAGTCGTCCGTCGAGTAGCGCGTAGAGGAACTGGTTGAGGTCCGAGGTGGTGGAGATCAGCTGCCCTGCGGCCCATCCCCACGACGGGTCCATCTCTGTGACGTAACTCAGTGGGCTGTCTGGTGCGGTGCGGTGGTATCCCTTGGGATGGGGACCCCGGATGGTCATGTCTCCCGGGGATGGGAAGTAGGTGTCGCGCAGGCCGATCGGCGCGAAGATACGTCGATTCATCTCCTCGGCGAGGGGGCGGCCGGTAACCTTCTGTACGAGTAGGCCGGCCAGAATGTAGTTGGTGTTGCTGTACCCCCAACTCGTTCCGGGCGGTGCGTCGGCGGGGTGTTGGAACGCGACGTCGAGCAAATCGTGGGGGTCGGCGTAGCGGTATCTGATCTCTTCGTCATTGACGTGTATTCCGTAATCGGGGAGTCCGCTGGTGTGTTGGAGGAGTTGGCGGATGGTGATGTTGTGGCCGTCGATCCCGTCTCCGCGGACGAGTCCGGGTAGGTAGGTCTCGATGGGGGTGTCGAGTTCGATCTTTCCTTCGGCGACCAGTTGCAGGACCACTACTGCGGTGAAGGTTTTGGTGTTGCTGCCGATTCGTATCTGGCCGTTGGGGGGTACCTCTGATCCGGTGGTCAGATCACCGACTCCTGCGGTGTAGTTGCGGGAGTTGCCGTTTCGGTCTTGGATGCTTGCGAGGGCGGCGGGTAGTCCGTCCTCGCTCACCAGCGCGTCGAGGGAGCGTTGAACCGCGTCGGACTCGGTGGAGGAAGAACCGACGGTATCGGGACTGAGGGCGGATGACGGCGAGCAGGACGCCAGCGTCATGGCACCGAGGGCCGCCGCGGCAACGACCGAAAAGGTCCGGTGCCGTTTGCGGTCCTGCGGGCGATCTGAGGAAGGGAAGCCCTTTCGAATATTGTTATGCATCAGTAGAACTCCTGAGGATTGGTAGGGTTCGGGACATCGTTCGCTCGGGAAGAATTGTTGTTCGATGTTGCGTGCGAAGTCGTGCACGAACATGTTTCCTTCACTCCTCGCACATCGCTGCGTCGACAACTCGCTGTGCTGCTACGAAGGCGTCCTCGCTCATCGGGATGTGATTGAGCGTGAGAGTCACAGCGCGTCCTGTGGTATCGACTCCGCCCGAGGTGCCGAAGCCGGGAATTCCGCCGCCGTGACCCCAGATCTCCTTCCCGCAGGAGCTGTTCACGCGGACTAGTCCGAGTCCGTAGCTGTCCTGCGGGCTCCTGTCGAACGGCACGGTGTGTTTCATCTCGGCGAGCCTGTCATTCGAGACGAGTTCGCCGCGTAGCAAAGCCGTGAAGAAAGTGTTGAGGTCGGCGCCCGTTGCGACCATCGCACCTGAGGTGTCGGCCCACGACACGTCGCCATCGGTGACATCGACCTGAATGCCGTCAATCGGGTGATAGCCCTGTGCATGAGAACCGCGGATCTGTGTCTCGCGGGAGGCGGGAAAATAGGTGTCCATCAGTCCGAGCGGATCGATTATGCGGGTGGTGATCTCCTGCGCGGCAGGGCGTCCTGTGACCTTCTCGATGAGCATCCCGAGCAGAATGTAGTTCGTGTTCGAATAGACAGCCTTGTCTTTGGCTGCCGGGCCGGGTGGAAGAGACATCGCGATATCGACCAGTTCAGTGGGGGAGAAGTGCTCCGGTGGTTGTGCGCTTGTCCCCACCAGCAGCTGGCCGGGCTTGATGTCTTCCGGCCGTGCTCCGCCGGCGGCGAGGTAGTCCGTCAGTCCACTGGTGTGCTGCAAGAGATCTCGAATGGTGACTCGGTTGCCGTCGTTCCCGTTGCCTACGATCGTTCCGGGCAGGTAATGCTCGATGCTCATATCGAGGTCGAGCAGTCCGTCGTCGACGAGTTGCATGACGACGGTCGAGACGAAGGCCTTTGTGTTGCTGCCGATTCGGACCCGCGCATCATCGGGGATAGGCTCGCCGGTGGCGGTGTTTCCCATTCCTGCACGAATGATGCGAGTGCCCCGCGACGGGTCGGAGATCACGAGTTGTGCGCCGGGGATCCCCTGCTTGATGACGCCGTCGAGCGCCTGTTGCACGGCAGCGTCGCTTTGCCGAGTGGAATCAGTGGAGTCAGTGGTGTCACCACATCCGCTCACGCCCAATATGAGGGCTGCAGCGGTGACTGCCGGAAGCACGGTGAGCAAGGGGCGACGTCGAAGAGTGGTCATTGGTTGTGGTCTCCTGTTCGTCGAATCTCGTGGTGAGTTCCACATGCAGAGAACAGTATTGACGTGCATACGCGTCCTCCATGGTGCGAAGTGCAGTCTCTCGGTGGTGCGTGCCGGAGCGTACGGGGTGTAGCTGGCTGCACCTCGGAGTCCCGCGTCTCGCGGCCGATACTGTCGGTTTGACGAGCTATTTCGGAGTAGGCGGCCTTTGGTGATTGACAGGAGGCCTCAGCGACAAAGGGCGATATCCACCGCGTGTTCGAGTTTTCTCCGGGTGGCGTCGTCGACTACTTGCATGCTGACCGCGATGTTCGCTTCGCGTCCGTCGTCGGTAGCGCCCCCGCGTGTCTCGTATCCAGGGAAACTGCCGCCGTGGCTCCAGGACAGGCCGCCACACGGTAGCGGACGGCTGACCAATCCAAGTCCGTAGCGGGCATCGGGTCCGAAGGTTTCCTCCGCGGGGACGGTTGTGCGCATCTGGTCGAGTTGGGCTGCGGGGAGCAGTCGTCCGTCGAGGAGTGCGTGGAGAAACTGGTTGAGGTCCGAGGTGGTGGAGATCAATTGCCCTGCGGCCCATCCCCACGAGGGGTCTATCTCTGTGATGTCGACGGGAGGCGCGTCCGATGACTCCCGGTAGTAGCCGCGGGGGTGAAGTTCCGAGATCTTCTCGTCGTATCGTTCAGGAAAGTATGTGTGCTGCAGATCGATCGGCGCGAAGATTCGCCGGTTCATCTCCTCGGCGAGGGGTTTTTCAGTGATCTTCTGTACGAGTAGGCCGGCGAGGACGTAGTTGGTGTTGCTGTACTTCCAACTCGTTCCGGGGGCGAAGTCGGCAGGATGTTCGAGCGCGATGTCGAGAAGTTCGCGTGGGTCGTAATATCGGACTTCGTCTTCCAGGTAGTTGCTGTAGTTGGGGAGTCCGCTGGTGTGTTGGAGGAGTTGGCGGATGGTGATGTTGTGGCCGTCGATCCCGTCTCCGCGGACGAGTCCGGGTAGGTAGGTCTCGATGGGGGTGTCGAGTTCGATCTTTCCTTCGGCGACCAGTTGCAGGACCACTACTGCGGTGAAGGTTTTGGTGTTGCTGCCGATTCGTATCTGGCCGTTGGGGGGTACCTCTGATCCGGTGGTCAGGTCACCGACTCCTGCGGTGTAGTTGCGGGAGTTGCCGTTTCGGTCTTGGATGCTTGCGAGGGCGGCGGGTAGTCCGTCCTCGCTCACCAGTGCGTCGAGGGAGCGTTGAACCGCGTCGGACTCGGTGGAGGAAGAACCGACGGTATCGGGACTGAGGGCGGATGACGGCGAGCAGGACGCCAGCGTCATGGCACCGAGGGCCGCCGCGGCAACGACCGAAAAGGTCCGGTGCCGTTTGCGGTCCTGCGGGCGATCTGAGGAAGGGAAGCCCTTTCGAATATTGTTATGCATCAGTAGAACTCCTGAGGATTGGTAGGGTTCGGGACATCGTTCGCTCGGGAAGAATTGTTGTTCGATGTTGCGTGCGAAGTCGTGCACGAACATGTTTCCTTCACTCCTCGCACATCGCTGCGTCGACAACTCGCTGTGCTGCTACGAAGGCGTCCTCGCTCATCGGGATGTGATTGAGCGTGAGAGTCACAGCGCGTCCTGTGGTATCGACTCCGCCCGAGGTGCCGAAGCCGGGAATTCCGCCGCCGTGACCCCAGATCTCCTTCCCGCAGGAGCTGTTCACGCGGACTAGTCCGAGTCCGTAGCTGTCCTGCGGGCTCCTGTCGAACGGCACGGTGTGTTTCATCTCGGCGAGCCTGTCATTCGAGACGAGTTCGCCGCGTAGCAAAGCCGTGAAGAAAGTGTTGAGGTCGGCGCCCGTTGCGACCATCGCACCTGAGGTGTCGGCCCACGACACGTCGCCATCGGTGACATCGACCTGAATGCCGTCAATCGGGTGATAGCCCTGTGCATGAGAACCGCGGATCTGTGTCTCGCGGGAGGCGGGAAAATAGGTGTCCATCAGTCCGAGCGGATCGATTATGCGGGTGGTGATCTCCTGCGCGGCAGGGCGTCCTGTGACCTTCTCGATGAGCATCCCGAGCAGAATGTAGTTCGTGTTCGAATAGACAGCCTTGTCTTTGGCTGCCGGGCCGGGTGGAAGAGACATCGCGATATCGACCAGTTCAGTGGGGGAGAAGTGCTCCGGTGGTTGTGCGCTTGTCCCCACCAGCAGCTGGCCGGGCTTGATGTCTTCCGGCCGTGCTCCGCCGGCGGCGAGGTAGTCCGTCAGTCCACTGGTGTGCTGCAAGAGATCTCGAATGGTGACTCGGTTGCCGTCGTTCCCGTTGCCTACGATCGTTCCGGGCAGGTAATGCTCGATGCTCATATCGAGGTCGAGCAGTCCGTCGTCGACGAGTTGCATGACGACGGTCGAGACGAAGGCCTTTGTGTTGCTGCCGATTCGGACCCGCGCATCATCGGGGATAGGCTCGCCGGTGGCGGTGTTTCCCATTCCTGCACGAATGATGCGAGTGCCCCGCGACGGGTCGGAGATCACGAGTTGTGCGCCGGGGATCCCCTGCTTGATGACGCCGTCGAGCGCCTGTTGCACGGCAGCGTCGCTTTGCCGAGTGGAATCAGTGGAGTCAGTGGTGTCACCACATCCGCTCACGCCCAATATGAGGGCTGCAGCGGTGACTGCCGGAAGCACGGTGAGCAAGGGGCGACGTCGAAGAGTGGTCATTGGTTGTGGTCTCCTGTTCGTCGAATCTCGTGGTGAGTTCCACATGCAGAGAACAGTATTGACGTGCATACGCGTCCTCCATGGTGCGAAGTGCAGTCTCTCGGTGGTGCGTGCCGGAGCGTACGGGGTGTAGCTGGCTGCACCTCGGAGTCCCGCGTCTCGCGGCCGATACTGTCGGTTTGACGAGCTATTTCGGAGTAGGCGGCCTTTGGTGATTGACAGGAGGCCTCAGCGACAAAGGGCGATATCCACCGCGTGTTCGAGTTTTCTCCGGGTGGCGTCGTCGACTACTTGCATGCTGACCGCGATGTTCGCTTCGCGTCCGTCGTCGGTAGCGCCCCCGCGTGTCTCGTATCCAGGGAAACTGCCGCCGTGGCTCCAGGACAGGCCGCCACACGGTAGCGGACGGCTGACCAATCCAAGTCCGTAGCGGGCATCGGGTCCGAAGGTTTCCTCCGCGGGGACGGTTGTGCGCATCTGGTCGAGTTGGGCTGCGGGGAGCAGTCGTCCGTCGAGGAGTGCGTGGAGAAACTGGTTGAGGTCCGAGGTGGTGGAGATCAATTGCCCTGCGGCCCATCCCCACGAGGGGTCTATCTCTGTGATGTCGACGGGAGGCGCGTCCGATGACTCCCGGTAGTAGCCGCGGGGGTGAAGTTCCGAGATCTTCTCGTCGTATCGTTCAGGAAAGTATGTGTGCTGCAGATCGATCGGCGCGAAGATTCGCCGGTTCATCTCCTCGGCGAGGGGTTTTTCAGTGATCTTCTGTACGAGTAGGCCGGCGAGGACGTAGTTGGTGTTGCTGTACTTCCAACTCGTTCCGGGGGCGAAGTCGGCAGGATGTTCGAGCGCGATGTCGAGAAGTTCGCGTGGGTCGTAATATCGGACTTCGTCTTCCAGGTAGTTGCTGTAGTTGGGGAGTCCGCTGGTGTGTTGGAGGAGTTGGCGGATGGTGATGTTGTGGCCGTCGATCCCGTCTCCGCGGACGAGTCCGGGTAGGTAGGTCTCGATGGGGGTGTCGAGTTCGATCTTTCCTTCGGCGACCAGTTGCAGGACCACTACTGCGGTGAAGGTTTTGGTGTTGCTGCCGATTCGTATCTGGCCGTTGGGGGGTACCTCTGATCCGGTGGTCAGGTCACCGACTCCTGCGGTGTAGTTGTGGGAGTTGCCGTTTCGGTCTTGGATGCTTGCGAGGGCGGCGGGTAGTCCGTCCTCGCTCACCAGTGCGTCGAGTGAGTGTTGAACCGCATCGTGCCGCGCAGCGACGGTATCGGCGGACGACGAGCACGCACCGAGGGTGACCACGCTGAGAGTCATTGCGACGGAACAGAGGGCGCGGTGCCGTTTCCGGCTTTGTCTTTGGGGTGAGGGAGGTTGGCCCTGTCGACTGTGGCGGCGCATCAGTAGAACTCCTTGGAGAGATTGATCGGTCTGGACACGATCCTGTCCGCTGGAGGATTGGTCGCGCATCGCTCCGACGCGGGAAAACCATCTCCCTCGATCGGGGGAGGCCATCGCCGAGCGGCCCAGTCATACTTGTCGAATCATGATCACCGGACTACGACCGCTGATGCGAGGCTCTACATACTCAGCTGTACTTTTCGCCTTTTGTGGTGTGTTGGCAAGCCTGCCACTTCTGGTGGTTGCGATGTTGCCTGCTCTCGCGTGGCAATCCGCACCCGAGTTCGTCCGGGTGCTTTCGGTCCTGCTCATATGGGTGACTTTGGTAGGAGCACTCGGCCTGGTGCATCCTGTGCGACGCGCGCTCATCGTTTCTGCCCGCCGACTGCTGCAGGTGTCGCTGCCGAGTCCAGCGCTCGGACACCGTACTCCTAACCTCTCGGACATTGATCGCTGGCGGGCCCCGCTCTGGATTGTCCTGCATGTCATGGTGGGTTGGCTGGCGGCGCTCGCGACCAGCGTCCTTTTCATCATGGGTATTTCGCTCCCGGGGAACTGGCTCGGCGGCACGGCGCGAATCAGTCTGTTCGATACGTCGGTTGACGTGACGGGTGGATGGACCTGGGTCGTGGCGGCCGGCTGCCTCCTGCTTGCGGTAGGAATTTGTGTCCTGGTGGCAACACTGCTGAGATGGCTGGCGCCACGACTGTTGGGGCCGTCCACGGCCGAACGGCTCGCGCTGGCGGAAGAACGTGAACTGCAACTGGCCGAACGTAATCGGGTCGCTCACGAGTTGCACGACTCGATCGGACACACGCTCACCGCCGCCACGATCCAGGCGGCGGTGGCCGGCGAGGTGCTTGCCTCCGATCCTGCCGCAGCGAGGGCCGCCATGCGTAGCATCGAGGAGTCGACACGGGCAGCGCTCGAGGACCTGGACTACGTACTGGGTGTACTTCGCGAGGAGAGGCCTGGGGCTGTACCTTCTCGGACGCTGTCGGACTTGCCTGCGTTAATTGATCGGTTGCGGCATGCGGGGGCGGTTGTGGAGGTGAACCTTTCGGGTGACCTTTCACAGATCCAGGGGACACTCTCTCGCGCGGCGTACCGGATCCTGCAAGAGGGGACGACCAATGCTCTGCGGCACGGGGACAGCGGGCCGATCGAAATCACGGTGGCAGTCGGCTCGGAGAGCGTCGAGCTCAGAGTGGTCAACAGCATCGGGGCAGTGACCGGGGGAAAGGCAGACGTAGTTCGAAGATCAGGGCGCGGCCTGGCAGGTTTGGCCGAGCGCGTGCGACTCTTGAACGGTGAGTTCAAGGCTGGACCGGACGGAGCCCAGGGCTGGCGATTGAGTGTTCAGTTGCCGGTACGGGTGGCACGATGACCGAAGCCAATTGGAGTGAGGACGCCGCCAACCCTGCAAGCATGCCAGTCACCCTGCTGATTGCGGATGACGACGACGTTACCCGCAGCGGCCTGCGTATGCTGCTCGCAGCTCAGCCCGGGATTGTGGTCGTCGGCGAGGCTTCCGACGGTATCGAAGCAGTGGAGCTTTCGCGGCAACTTCGTCCGGATGTGGTGCTGATGGACGTGCGGATGCCGCTGCGCAACGGAATAGAGGCAACTCGGCACCTCCAGGCCGAGTGCACCGAACCGCCGAAAGTCTTGGTAATCACCACTTTCGAAAACGATGGCTACGTCACGGCCGCACTCAGTGCGGGCGCGAGTGGCTTCGTGCTGAAGCGGCTCCCAGTCCCGCAGATCGCAGCGGCAGTACGTGTGGTGGCGGCGGGCGAAGTGATCCTGTTCCCTGCCGCGCTACGCCGGATGGTTACGCCCCGCCCGTTGGTCTCCGCTGAGGCGTTCCCGAATGCAGCGCTGACAGCAAAGGAGGAAGAGGTATTGCGGTTGATGGCCACCGGGCTGTCCAACTCGGATATTGCTCAGGTTCTGGTTGTGAGCCTGGAGACAGTGAAAACGCATGTCGGGAACGTGCTGGCAAAGCTCGGTGCTCAGAATCGGACGCACGCTGTCGTCATCGCCTACGAGTCTGGTCTGGTGGTCCCGGGGTCAGGCACCGATACGGAACCCTGTGCAACTGGCGGTTGATTGATTTTGTCAGCGTGACCCGGTGAGGATTCGCCGACTGAACCTACAGATCCGTTCCTCTTGCCGAAACGCTCCGAGACGAAGTCACACCACCGGTCACCAGTGCGTACCGGGCACGAGTCGGGCGGCACGACGGCCGAGTTTGCGGATGCGCGAGCGCGAGTGGTGCTGTCGCGCCGGTGTTGCCGGAGCGTCTGCCGGAGTTTCCTTGTCTACCTGACCCTTTGCCGCCGGAGAATCGGGGAAGGCCTGGTACATCTGGTTGAGAATTCGGTCCTTGGTGTGCGGTGCGAACAGGGTTCCCAGATCACCCAGGGTTCCCAGTGGTACGTCGATGCGTTTGGGGCGGTCGATCAGCGCGCGGATCACCATTGCCGCAGCCTTTTCCGGGCTGGTGATCGGGCCGTTGTTGTATTCGCCGGTCGGAGCGATCATCGGTGTTTCGACCAGGGGCATGTGGATGGTCGTGAAAGTGATTCCGTCCGCCAGGGTTTCAGAGGCGGCTACGTCCGAGAAACCGTCGAGGGCGGCCTTGCTCGCCACGTAGGCCGAGAATCTAGGCGTTGCCGCCTGGACTCCCGCGCTGCTGATGTTCACGATGTGGCCGAAGCGGCGAGAACGCATGGTCGGTAACAAGGCGAGCACCAATCGCACAGCGCCGAAGTAGTTCACTGCCATCGTTCGTTCGTAGTCGTGGAAACGATCAGTGGAGTGGTAAATGCCGCGCCGGATGGATCGGCCGGCGTTGTTTACCAACATGTCTACGTGATCGTGTTCTGTCAGAATGCTTTTGATCGTGTGCTGGACCGACTCGTCGTCGGTGATGTCGCAGGGGTAACCGAACGCCTTGCCTCCGGCTGATCGAATCTCCAGTACCGCGGCATCGAGTTCGTCGGTGCGGCGTGCGATCAGGAGAACGGTGGCGCCTTTCTGAGCGGCGGCAATGGCCGATGCCTTGCCGATTCCGGAAGAGCCTCCGGTGATCAGAACGATCCGACCGACGAGTGGTCCTTCGGGATTGTTACGTCGTGCGCGATTGGGATCGAGGTTTGCGCGCCAGTACTTCCACAACACAGTGGAGTACGACCCGAACTCGGGGACCGCCAGTCCCGATCCGGCCAGGGCGGCAACGGTTCTCTCCGAGGTGAAGGTCGGCGCCATCGTCATGTTGTCGAGCAATGCTGCAGGCATGCCGATGCGATCGAGGAAGACCTTCCGTGCCGATTCCGCCGAGTCCATCGGCAAGGGCGAGACAAAGGGTTTGGCGATCACGCCCGGAAGGCTGAGTGCGGGCCGGGGTGCTCCGGCGGCCTTGGCGAGTCCGGCATAGATTTCGCGTACCGGTTGAGGTTTCGGATTCACGAGATGGAATGCTTCGCCGTCGTGGCCGGGTGCGTGCATCAATTCGACGAGGCCGGCGGCTACGTAATCGACGGGCACCACATTGGTTGCGCCGAGGTTGGGGATCGGGACGGGGAGTGCTGCAGGTAGTTTCGCGAGTAGCGCCAGTCCTGGAAACAAGTAGTACGGACCGTCGATCTTGTCCATCTCCCCGGTGACGGAGTTGCCGACCACGGCAGACGGCCGATAAACACGCCAGGTGAGGCCTTCTCGTTCTCGAACGAGCTTCTCGGCCTCGAACTTGGTTCGGTGGTAGGGCGTCGGAAAGCCTTGGCCGCAATCGAAATCGGTCTCGCTGAACGTGCCCGGATAGTCGCCTGCGACTGCGACCGATGACACGTGATGAAGGGTGGCTCCCAGTTTCGCAGCAAGTTCGACCACGGAGCGTGTGCCCTCGACATTCGTCGAAGCCTGCTCGTCTCCGGCGGTGATGTCGTAGATCGCGCCGAGGTGAAGGACGTGGTCGGCAGGTGGGGGAGAATCGATGCCCAGCCCAGGCTCGGTCAGATCTCCAATGAGCGGATGCACGCGATCGCCGCCGGGAATTGCCGACACCTGTTCTTCGAGTTTGGCGACAGAACCGGCTCTGACCAGCACATGGATCTGAGCAGTTTGATCACGCTCGAGCAGGAGTGGCAGTGCAGCTCGTCCGAGAAATCCAGTACCGCCAGTGACGATGTATGTGGCCATAGTCGGTAACTTACTCCAAAGTAAGATCAGCGGCTAGAGGGAAACGAACATCAATGCGTCATGACCCCGTCCTCGGCGTCGAAGTCGATGCCCGCGGAGATGATTCCGGAGAACAAGAAGGCGACGGCAAGCGCAAGAGCGGGGATTGCAAGGATCCATTCGAAAATTGTCATGCTCCAAGTCTGACGAAATCAGCTTCGGAGAACATCGCCCTGCGGAGCGATTTAGACGATCGGGCAGTCATCCTCGAGGACGACTGCCCGATCAGGGAAATCCACTAGGTCTGTTGCTGAAGAGTTTCGGGCGCGTGGGGGTGCGCCCTCGTCCTTGCGTCGCGTGACGTGATTTCGGATGAGATGTGGGCGGCCGTTGTTCCGAGGGTGTGAAGGCCACGTGCCGTCCGCCAGTAGACCGGCGCACCATCGTCGAGGCGATGGCGTGGACAGGCCGGCAAACCCTAGGCCGGTTCAGCGCCCGACAAGTCCTCGACCCTATACGGGGTCGTTCCTTCGAACAGAACACCGATCCCGAAAGGATCGGCCATCTCGAGCCTTGACTCAGCGAACCGCAGCAGCCAGGTTCCGTCAGCCCAGATCACCGCCTCAGGTTCGCCGAACAGTGACTCCGTGGCGTCCAACTCCACGAGTTCGGAGTGGCGGAGGCCGAACTGTGGCCCACGCAGCTGTTGACGCAGGTAATCGGCGGCGACTTCGGCAAACTCACCGAACCGGGCCATCACGGTCGCAGCGAGCTCACACACCGCAGACTCCGGCACGGTGGCCGGCTCGATAACCAGACTCACCGGCCTGGAGTCACCGACCCCCTGGACATCGATGATCGATGTCCAGCACGCCAACGAATCGTCCGAGTCGACACGCGAAAACACTGCTGAGCCGACCACAACACTCTCAGGTAAGTCATCCACGACCCCTAGTCAAACACGGCTCTCCGCAGGATCCCAGGCACTCTTCAGTGACATGATCCAGTCGCGATCAGTGGCCGATGCCGACCTTCGCGTGAACCTTTTTCATCCACACAGGAGCCCACCAGTTCGCTTCGCCCATCAACTTCACGAGCGAGGGCACGAGCAACATGCGGATGATGGTCGCGTCGACGATCAGCGCGACGATCATGCCGACGCCCAGGAACTTCATCACTGACAGCCCTGACATTGCGAAGGCCCCCGTCACCACTATCAGGAGTAAGGCGGCAGCCGTCACGATGCGGCCGGTGCGCTCGGTTCCGAACTTAACGGCTTCCTCTGTCGTCGCTCCCGCGTTCTTGGCCTCGACCATCCGTGACATCAGGAAAACCTCGTAGTCCGTGGACAATCCGAAGACCACCGCCAGGATGAGCACGACAAACGTAGCCTCCAGCGGAGTTTGACTGACCCCGAGGAGTTCGACGCCGTGTCCGTCCTGGAAGACGAAGGTGAGGACACCGAAGGTGGTCGCGAGGCTCAGGGCTGCCATCAGCACCGCCTTGATCGGCAGCACCACCGAACCGAACGCGAGGAACAACAGGATCAGGGTGGATCCGACCATGATGAGGATCATCACCGGTAGCCAGTGCAGGACGGCGTTGTTGCCGTCGTCGACCATGGCTTGACCGCCGCCGACAAGCAGCACCGTTCCGTCGGGAGCGGAGATTGCACGCAGATCTGTCACTGCGGCGCTCTGTGATTGGGGTGTAGAGCCCTCGCTGTAGAGAGCCTGAACCGCGACGAGTTGATTGGTGCTCGCGACGACGGTCGCCTGACCGATGCCCTCGACTTGACCGGCGGACTCGGCGATCGCCGCACCTTCGGCCGGGGTGAGAGTGTTCCCGTCCTCGGCCTGAAGGATCATCGTTGCGCCATTTCCGGTTTGCGGGAAGTCGTTGACCAACGTGTCCATCGCGACGCGAGCGGGGTCGTTGTCCGGTAGTGCGGTGTACGAGAGTTCTCCCAGCCGGGCGCCGAGCAGCGGCGAGGCCATCACGAGCAGCACAGCCACGATCGTCACCGAGACTGCGACCGGACGCTTCATCACCCACGTGACGACGCGGCCCCAGAACTTGCGCGAGCGTTCCTCGCCGCGTTGCGCCGCATCCTTGCGCCATGTCAGGGCGTTGATGCGATGCCCCAGAATGGCAAGCAGCGCAGGCACAGCGGTCAGCGACAGGACGGCCGCGCTCAATACCGCAGCGATCGCGCCGAAGCCCAGAGACCGGATGACGGCCTGGGGGAAAACGAGCATGCCGCTGAACGCACAGATCAGCAGTAGACCCGAGAACATGACGGTGCGACCCGCCGTCAGAACTGTCCGCTGAGCAGCCGCTCCCGGGTCCGAGCCCGAATTCAGTTCTTCACGGAACCGGCCGACCACGAACAGTCCGTAGTCGATGGCCAGTCCCAACCCGAGAAGAGAAGCGACGTTGATCGAGAACGAGGACACATCGGTGATCAGCGTGAGGATTCGCAGAACCGCCAAGGCGCTCAAGACACTGAGTACACCCACGAATACCGGAACCGCCGCAGCGACGATGCCGCCGAAGATGAAGACCAACAGCACCAGAGTGATCGGAATGGCGATGGCTTCGGCGACCACCAGGTCCTTCTCGAGCTTGGTGTTGAATGCGACGCCGACGACGGTGTTACCCGCGAATTGTGCCTCGGCACCTTCGACTTCGAGCTTCGGCAGGAGATCGGCGAAAGTGGCGGGCGTGACGCCCGAGTCCGGTGCCAACGTGATCGCAACGGCCGCCATGGATCCGTCGTTCGAGAGCAGGCTGGCCTTCGCTGCGGCGTCTGTTCCCCAATACGATTTCACCGAAGCGGTCGGCACTTCGGTTTTGAACTGGTCGACGGCGGCTGTCACTGCCGGCCCGATGTCGTCCAGAGTCTTGCCGTCCGTGGGCGAGTAGATCGCGATGATGTCCGGGGTCTGCGGTCCGAGATTGTCTTCGATGATGTCGGCGACCTTCGCGGAGTCGCTGCCCGGATCGATGAAGCCGCCCTGGCTGAGCTTGCCGAACACTCCGAGTCCCCACACCCCACTGATGAGAACTATCAGAACCGCGAGGCTCAGTACCCACCATTTCCGGGCGACGACGGTTTGGGCCCAGCGTGTCATGTATCAACTCCGGTGTGTGGGGGCGTCTGGCCAGATCGACTGTAGTGGGCGTTTGGTCTTGAATCGGAAACGTCATGCATACTGCTCGAAGCACTTGCAAGCCACGCGTGTGGGGGAAGCCGGTCCGAATCCGGCGCTGACCCGCAACGGTAGGTCGATTCTCGGTAGTCACCGAGTGTCGGCAAGCCCGATTACCCGCCGCGCGGTGTGCGACATCCATTCGTCGTGGTCTACGAAAAGGAAGTCCAGCAGGAGCTCTGGCCGAGGATCAGCGTGCGGGCGGAGTTGTCTGTCGGATTCTCATTCGTGGCTCAGAGCCCTTACGAGGTCCCCGTGTCACTTCAGTTCTCCCCGTCCCGCGCCGCCGCTGTTCTCATCGCGGTCGCCTTGGTTTCGGCAGGTTGTTCCAAAGGTCAGGAATCAGAGTCGGCGTCTGCTGCGGAATCCTTCGCACAGCCGGTGTCCGTGACCAACTGCGATCGCGAGATGACCTTCGATTCGCCGCCGCAGCGCATCGTGTCTTTGAACGGACACGTCACCGAAGCCCTCATCGAGATCGGCGCGGGTGATCGGATTGTCGGGCGGGCGTACAGCGACAACCCGCCAACTGCCGAGACCGCCGATGTATTCAACAAGATTCCCAGCCTTTCCGATACGTTCCCCAGCATGGAACAGGTCCTCGACGTCGATCCGGACTTCGTGGTCGGAGGAATGACCAGTGCCTTCAACGAGAAGCAGGGCCGTTCCCGAGACGCCTTCGGCGAGCGCGGAATCAACACCTTCTTGTTCTCCGAATACTGTGGCACCGGTTTCCCCGACATCGGATTGCTCGAGAACGACTACACGCAACTCGGTCGAGTCCTGGGCGTCGAAGATTCCGCCCGCGAGGTCGCAGAGGAGATCAGCGATGGTCTCGATTCCGTCCGCGCTTCGGTCGGAGACGCGGCGCCGGTACCGACCTTCTTCTACGACAGCGGTGACCAGGTTCCGACGACCATCGGCGGAGTCGGCGTCGGTCAATTGGTCGCGGAATACTCCGGCGTCTCGAACATCTTCGCCGAAGGGACAAAGCCCTACATCGACGCATCGTGGGAAGCTGTTGCCGAGCGTGCACCCCAGGCGATCGTGGTCATCGACTACGGCGACAAGACAGCCGAGCAGAAGATCGACTTCCTCCGTGCCCAGCCGTTGATGGCGACCACCCCTGCTGTGCAGCAGAACCGGTTCGTCGTGGTTCCTCTCGCTGACCTGTTCGAGAGTTCACGGTTGGTGCGTTCGGCACAGACCATCGCAACAGCCTTCCATTCAGGCGCTGACGCGGCGAAGTGACCCGCACGCGTTACGGGTACGGCGCCCTGCTTGTCGGCTTGGCGGTCGCCTTGGCGATCGTCCTGGGGTTGGCCGTCTCCTTGGGATCGGTTCGCATTCCCGTCGGTGACGTCTGGGCGATAGTCGGAGCCCGTTTGGCGCCAGGGACTTTCGAGACGTGGTGGACCGCGGCGCGGGAGTCGATCGTGATCGACTCCCGCCTGCCACGTGCACTCACTGCCGCGGTGGTGGGTGCTTCGTTGGCGATGTCGGGTGCTGTTGCTCAGGCTGTCACACGGAATCCTCTTGCCGACCCGTATCTGCTCGGAGTCTCGTCGGGCGCGGGATTCATGGTGGTGCTCGTGTCGGTGCTGGGTTTCGGCGCCGGCCTCCTCGGGGTTTTCACGATTCCGGTCGCAGCATTCGTCGGGGCGATGATCCCGTTGTTTCTCGCACTGCTGATCGGCGGCCGGTATCCGCAGCCGACCGCGATCATTTTGGTGGGTGTCGCGCTCGCCCAGATATTCTCGGCGCTCATCACCTTTTGCATCCTGGTATTGGCCGATGATCGGCACGTGACGTCGGTGATGCACTGGATTGCCGGCGGATTCGGTGATGCACGATGGTCGACGCTGATCTTCCCGACGATCACACTGGCCGTCGTCGGCACAGCCCTTCTGTTCAGTTCGCGGTGGATGGACGTTTTGCAGACCGGTGACGACGGGGCTGCTGCACTCGGTATGAACGTCCGACGGTTCCGTGTGTTGTCCTTGCTCGCGGTCTCCGTACTGGCGGGCGCAGCAGTCAGCGTTGCCGGTGGAATCGGTTTCATCGGTCTGCTGATCCCGCATCTGGCCGGCTTCATCGTCGGCACCAGAGCAATTCGACTGCTCCCTGCTGCAGCCCTGCTGGGCGCCGTCGCGATGGTTGCCGCGGATACCGCTGCGCGCTCGGTGGCACAATCCACTGAAGTTCCGGTCGGAGTGATCACGGCCCTCGTGGGTGCACCGATCTTCGTCTGGATGCTCTACCGGCAGTATCGGAGGCTCGAACAGTGACACAGGCCAGAACAGTGACACTCCCGAAAGACTCCGAAACTGCGCCCCTGCTCGAACTCGTCGAGACCCGGGCGCGGCTCGGAAATCGCGAAGTGTTGCGCGGCATCACTTTCGCAGTCAAGTCCGGTGAAATATTGGGCTTGGTCGGGCCGAACGGCAGTGGCAAGACGACGGCGCTGCGCTGCTGCTACAACGCTTTGACGCCGACAGGTGGCGCAGTTCTGATCGATCAAGTCGACTCGACGACGCTCTCGCGTAAGGACATCGCCCGAACTGTCTCGGCAAGTGTTCAGGAACCCACTGTCTCGGCAGGACTGTCGGTTCGTGAATCGATCGCGCTCGGACGAACTCCGCACCGCAGCTGGTTGGACCGAAGCACGGAGCGCGATACCACCATCGTGGACCGGTGCATCGAGCAGGTCGGTTTGGTCGAGCTTGCCGGACGAGACGTATCGACCCTGTCGGGTGGTGAGCGGCAACGTGTCTCGATAGCTCGCGCATTGGCTCAGGAGCCCAAGGTTCTGTTGTTGGACGAGCCGACCAATCATCTCGATCTTCGTCACCAGTTGATCGTGATGGAACTGCTTACCGAACTTGCGTCGGCGGGGCTCGCAGTTGTGGTCACGATGCACGATCTACGGTTGGCAGTCGAGTACTGCGACAACCTTGCCGTGCTCACCGAAGGTGAACTCCGCGCGTGTGGGTCTACGGTCGAGGTGTTGGACGAGCCGTTGTTGGCCGAGGTTTTCGGCATCAGGGCGCGAGTCGAACGCGGAGTACGTCCGCGGATGGAGATATTGGGGCTGGCATGACGGAATCGGTGGCCGGGATCTACGCCCGTATGGCAGTAGCTGTGCCGTTCTTCGACAACCTGAGCGCGTATCCGGATACGGTGCCCGCGGTGTTGATGACCGACCCCCAGTGGTTGGCAGCACGTGTCGCCGATACGGCAGAGCGATGGGGGAGTGCGGACAGTCGAGTGAACGGCACGTTGTGGTGGTACTCGGCCAGCTCGACGCTGACCGGCATTCCGATCGGAACCGGGATGGTCACCGGGTTCGCGGCCGATCCATCGTTGGACGGTGGGCGGATCTTCTTGCGTGACAACGGCTATCTGGGCGGTTTTGCTGCCGGATCGGTCATTCCGATCTCGCGGAGTGTGGCGGAGTTGGGCCACGCGATGTTCCGCTCGCTCAATCCCGTGATCGAGGTACTCGCCGAGGTGTCCGGCGTTCGGCAGCAGGCGCTGTGGGCGATCACAACGGACTCCATCGCCAATCGCAGCCTCGATGCCGCCGGTAATGCGCGGGAGCGCGGAAGTGCATTTGCGGCCGGTCTGATCGAAGTTCTCCGCGGTGAGAACCCGGGCATTCCGGTCCCGCGTTTCGTGGACGTGGATCGCAGAGAATCTGCTGTGCGCGTAAGTAATCCATTGACCCCGGTGGCATTCGGGCGACGCAGATTCACGCAGCGGGCGTCGTGCTGCCTGATCTACGAGGTACCCGGTGAAGGCAAATGCACCAGTTGCCCGAAGCGCGCACCCGAAGATCGGGTGCGCGCCTTGGCCGCTCTGGTGTGACTGTGGGTGGGCGGATTCAGGTGTTATCGGATCAGTGAGCTGCGACCTTGGAACGGTCGAGTCCCAGCGCGTCGGTCATCGTGAAGAACAGGTCCGTCTGGTCCGTGAGACCGCTGACGTTGGCCGCATGCGGGCCGAAAGCTGCTACGCGCAACTGAGTTCCGGTGTGTCCTTCGGACTCGACGGCCGGATCCTCGGACGTTCCGTAGCTGATCGTCATCTCCGAGCCGTCCTTCGTGGTCAGCTTGCGGGTCAGTCCGGGGTAGACGATTTCCTGGGCGCGCTCGACCGGGATGTTCTGGTCCTTGGCGATGGTGGCGATGTCGTCGGCGCTGACATTGGTGACGATCTGGCTGGTGTGAGCGTGGTCGGCTGTGACGATGACCAGGGTTTCTCCGTCGGTCTTCGCAAATTCGAGTGCCTTCTGCACAGCTTCGTCGAGGTCGACGGTTTCACCGATCTGACCGCATGCGTTGGCTGCGTGATCCTGCTTGTCGATCGAGGCACCTTCGACCTGGAGGAAGAATCCGTTGTCGTTGACCTTCAGTAGGTCGATGGCCTTCTGAGTCATGTCCGCGAGCTTGGGCACGTCGGAGGTTCGCTTGGGGTTGTCGACGCAGGTTTCGGCGGGCTGCAGGTAACCGTCGCGGGTGGCGACGGATCCTTCCCAGCGGACGGGCATGTTGCCGTCGGCGAACAAGCCGAGCACGGGTGCATCCTGATCGGCCTTGCCGACCTCGTTCATCTCGGCGGCGTTCTTCACCAGCTGGTAGCCACGGGCGGCGGCCTGCTCATTGAGTGTCTTGCCCTGCCAGTCACCGGCTTTCGCGGTCTCAGCGAAGGACTTGGCGCCGCCGGCGAAGGTGACGTCGGCGCGGGTGTCGAGGAGTTGTTCGCTGATCGATCCCTTGCCGCCGTTCTCGAGGGCGTTCTCCGGGCAGGACTTGGACGTCGCCTCCGGTCCGTAGCACTTGCGGCCACTGACGTGCGCGACCTGCACTGCGGGGGTGGCGTCCTGCACCTCGGCGGTGGAGACGTTGCCGGTGGCCTTGCCGTTCGCCTTGGCGATCTCGAGGACGGTCGACTGGGCCTGCCCCTTGATGTCGACCGAAATCGCGCCGTTGTAGGTCTTGGTGCCGGTGGACCATGCCGATCCGCTGGCTGCGGAGTCGGTGACGTAGTCGGGCTTGCCGTCCTTGGTCAGTGCGTAGTGTGTGTACTGGCCGGTGATCGGCAGGGCGTCGAGGCCGGGGAAGCTGCCCGCAGCGCCTTCGGCGTAGTTGCGTGCGGCGGTGATCTCCGAGTCGCCCATGCCGTCCCCGATCAGGAGGATGACGTTCTTCGCGCCGGAGGCATTGACGGCGTCGCGCACTGCGGCCGACTGATCACCGTCGATGCGACGAGCGCCACCGTTCGAGGACAGTTCGCCGGTCGCGGCGCGATCGACGGTCGCGCCGTTCGAGCCGGTGGCCTCGTCGGCGCTGCTGCTGCAGCCGGCAGCGGCCAGAACGGCGACGGCGCCGGCGACGGCCGTCAACCTACGTGTGTTGCGCGAGAACGACATACGAGTAGTACTCCTGGAAACAGTATGGATGGAGATTATGAACGCCGCTAATGATCTGGGGCGAAAGTGAACGGAGTGCAGACATGCGTACATCTGAATGTGACGAGACGGTGAGGGTTGAGATTCGCTCTGTTGACTGTGGGTGAGTGACCTGTCAGACTGAATCTGCATCGAACATCAGTTCGATGCATGTGGTGCGTCTTCCCTTTCGGCATCCTCGAGCAGTCGGTCGTCCCTGACGGCCGACTCGATCAGGTGCGAGGTCAGTGTGGGTTGGGGAAATGGGCCGCCGACGTGGTCCGAGATGGAACGGGTGCTTTCCGGACGACCCGGCCGTGTGGAACACGAGGATTTGTTTCCGGGCGATGGAAGCGACAGCCCCGCCTGGTCAAGAAAGCGCGGCGAGTACCACGCGGGCGAGCTCACCCGTGGTGCCGGTGTAATTCCTTACGCAGAACTGCACGCTCACTCGGCCTTCAGTTTCCTCGACGGTGCATCACCGCCGGAAGAGCTGGTCGAGGAAGCAGTGCGTCTCGGGCTCGAAGCTATCGCCGTCACCGATCACGACGGCTTCTACGGCGTGGTGAGGTTTGCGGAAGCCGCACGTGAATGGGGAATGCGCACCGTGTTCGGGGCCGAGTTGTCTCTGGATTCGGTACCCAGAACCGGCACGGCAGATCCCGGTGGAACGCACCTCCTGGTACTTGCCCGTGGGCAGGAAGGGTATCGTCGGCTCTCGCGGGAGATCGCTGCCGCGCATCTGGCGGGCGGCGAGAAGGGCAAACTGCAGTACGACTACGACGTGCTGACCGAAGCGGCCGGTGGCCACTGGCAGATCCTGACCGGGTGCCGGAAAGGTCATGTGCGGCAAGCCTTGACGTCGGATGGTCGCGAAGCAGCGGCGGATGCCTTGGGGGATCTGGTCGAGCGTTTCGGGGCGGAGCGAGTGTCGGTGGAACTCACTCATCATGGGTTGGCGGAGGACGACGAGCGCAATGCCGTTCTGGCCGAATTGGCGAGAGAGCATGGACTACGTACGGTGGCGACCACCGCCGCGCACTTCGCCGCTCCTCCGCGTCGACGCCTCGCCATGGCAATGGCGGCTGTGCGGTCGCGTCAAAGCTTGGACGAGGCAGCAGGATGGTTGGCCCCTACCGGCGGAGCGCACCTGCGGTCCGGCGCGGAGATGGCGGCACTGTTCTCGCTCTATCCCGAGGCTGTCAGTGGTGCCGCCGATCTTGGTCGTGAGTGCGCTTTCGATCTCAAGCTCATCGCGCCCAAATTGCCACCGTTCGACGTGCCAGCCGGGCATACCGAGGCGTCGTGGTTGCGTGAGCTCACCATGGTGGGGGCGCTGGAACGCTACGGACCGCCGGAAGGTGCACCGAAGGCATACAAACAGCTCGAACATGAACTTGCCATCATCGAGGGATTGAACTTTCCCGGATATTTCCTGGTGGTGCATGACATCGTGTCGTTCTGCAAGAACAACGACATCCTCTGTCAGGGAAGAGGTTCCGCTGCGAACTCGGCGGTGTGTTACGCGATCGGCATCACCAATGTCGATCCGGTTCGCAACAAACTGCTGTTCGAGAGGTTTCTTTCGCCTGAACGTGACGGCCCGCCGGACATCGACGTGGACATCGAGTCGGATCGCCGGGAAGAGGCGATCCAGCACGTGTACGCGAAGTACGGGCGTACGTATGCCGCGCAGGTAGCCAATGTCATCACCTATCGAGGAAAGTCGTCGGTGCGGGACATGGCTCGGGCGCTGGGCTTTTCGCAGGGACAGCAAGATGCGTGGAGTAAGCAGGTCGGCCGGTGGGGTGGTATCGACAAGAATGCGGATACCGATATTCCGCGTCCGGTACTCGAACTGGCGGCGCAGATCGAAGGCTATCCGCGGCACCTCGGTATCCACTCAGGCGGCATGGTCATCTGCGATCGTCCCATCGCCGACGTCTGCCCGGTGGAGTGGGCGCGGATGGCCAATCGCAGTGTCCTGCAATGGGACAAGGACGATTGCGCTGCCGCTGGGCTGGTCAAGTTCGATCTGCTCGGCCTCGGCATGCTCTCAGCTTTGCACTACATGATGGATCTGGTGGCCGAACACAAAGGCATCACAGTCGATCTGGCGCAACTCGATCTGTCGGAAACAGCGGTGTACGAGATGTTGCAGCGGGCAGATTCGGTGGGGGTGTTCCAAGTGGAATCACGTGCGCAGATGGCGACACTGCCGCGTCTGAAGCCTCGAAACTTCTACGACCTGGTAGTCGAGGTCGCGCTCATCCGTCCGGGGCCGATCCAAGGCGGATCAGTGCATCCGTACATTCGTCGGCGCAACAAACTCGAACCTGTGTCCTACGACCATCCGTCGCTCGAGAAGGCACTCGAACGCACGTTGGGGGTTCCGCTGTTCCAGGAACAGTTGATGCAGATGGCCGTCGACGTTGCGGGCTTCACGCCGTCCGAGGCCGATCAATTGCGTCGGGCAATGGGATCGAAACGCTCCACCGAGAAGATGGAACAACTGCGTGCGAGGTTCTATCAGGGCATGCGAGACCTACACGGCATCGGTGACGAGGTTGCCGACCGGATCTACGAAAAGCTGTATGCATTCGCTAATTTCGGTTTCCCGGAAAGCCATTCACAGAGTTTTGCCGCGCTGGTCTTCTACTCCTCGTGGTTCAAACTTCATCATCCCGCTGCGTTCTGCGCCGGACTTCTGCGCGCGCAGCCCATGGGTTTCTACTCGCCGCAGTCCTTGGTTGCCGATGCGCGCCGGCACGGAGTGCAGGTACACGGTGCAGACATCAATGTCAGCCTCGCGCATGCCACCGTCGAGGCAGGTGGATTCGAGGTTCGGCTGGGGCTGGGGGAAGTGCGCAACATCGGCGATGCACTCGCCGAGAAAATTGTCGAACAGCGCGACCTCGGTGGACCGTTCACGTCGTTTCTCGATCTGACGGGGCGGGTGGAACTGACTACCGCACAAGCTGAATCGCTGGCGACCGCCGGTGCGCTAGCCAGCTTCGGTATCTCGCGTAGAGAAGCGCTGTGGGCAGCGGGCGCTGCGGCGGGGGAGCGCCCCGACCGCTTGCCCGGTATCGGTGCGTCGGTCACAGCTCCCACCTTGCCCGGCATGAGCGACGTCGAATTGGCGGCGGCGGATGTCTGGGCGACAGGAGTATCTCCCGACACGTACCCGACACAATTCCTCCGCCCACAGCTCGACGCGCTCGGCGTGGTGCCGGCGTCGAGACTTCTCGACATCCCGGACGGTGACCGTGTGCTGGTGGGGGGAGCAGTCACACACCGGCAGCGTCCGGCCACAGCTGCGGGCGTCACGTTCATCAACCTCGAGGACGAAACCGGCATGGTCAACGTCGTGTGTTCGGTGGGGTTGTGGGCAAAGTACCGAAAATTGGCAAATACGGCGCCGGCGTTGCTTATTCGAGGGAAGGTGCAGAATGCAGAAGGCGCTGTCACCGTCGTGGCAGACCGGATGCAGCTGATGGATCTGCGAGTCACGGCCAAATCGCGAGACTTCCGTTAACGCCTGATTCTGGCCACCGTGTTAGTGCCGAGAGACAATTTTGTGCCGAGAGGACAAATGTGGAGCTCAACTCTGACCTCCGAGCATATGGTGCGGGTCACATTTGCTCCCTAGGGTTGTCGCTTGAGCGCGATCGATTCACCACACGCAGCCGCGGTCAGTTGCCTTGCGCGTGAATATCGTCGCCTTCCAAACGCGCTGAACCAAAAGCACTTCGAGTCGAAGAGGAACTTCATGAGCACAGCGATTCTCGTCGCACACGTACACCCCGCCGATCCGTCTTCGGAGGATGCGTTCAACCGCTGGTACGACGACGTGCATATTCCGCAGGTCGTCGAACGAGTGCCCGGAGTTGTCTCCGCCTCCAGATTCTTCCTGGCGGATGTGCAGTTGCTGCCCGAGGATGCATTGCCCGCGCGCCGCTACCTGAGCATCTATCAACTCGACACGGAAGATCTCGCGGGCACCGCGCAGGCGTTGGGAAGTGCTTTGGGCGACGGAACTCTCGACATGTCCGAGGCCATCGCGACCACCGGCGACACCGGACCCGAATTGCTTTTCTACGTCCCGACCGAGAATTGAAGGGGAACGCTGACATGTCCGATCTTCTCGCGAACAAAGTTGCAATTGTCACCGGCGCAGGTGCCGGAATCGGCGCCGCCATTGCCCGGGCGTTCGGGGCGGAGGGCGCGAGGGTCGTGGTCTCCGACATCAACGGTGGCGCAGCACAGGCAGTGGCGGACTCGATCGACGGAGCTATCGCTGTCACAACTGATGTCACCGACGAACAGCAGGTCAAGGATCTCGTCGCCAGAGCGGTCGAAGAGTTCGGCGGACTGAACGTCGTAGTACCCAACGCCGGTATCGCCACCACGACCCCGCTGATCGAGACCTCGTTCGAGGACTGGCGGAAAGTGATGTCGGTCAACCTCGATGGAGTGTTCTTGACAGTGCGTCATTCGCTGCCCGCTCTCGTCGCATCCGGTGGCGGTTCGATCGTGAACATCTCGTCGATCTCGTCGACCACCGGCTCGCCTTTGATCGGCAGCTATGCCGCAGCCAAAGCAGCAGTTCGCAATCTCACCGAAACCCTGTCAGCCGAACTTCGCTTCCACGGAATCCGCGCGAATGCATTGCTGCCCGGATTCATCGATACCGACCTGGTCAAGAGTCACCAGCAGGATTTCGAGAATGCCCTCGGCCTCGAGTCCGGGGGATTCGACGACTTGATGGTCACGAAGCAGACGCGCTATGGCCGGACCGAGGAAGTTGCCGCCGCCGCAGTGTTCTTTGCGAGCGACCAGTCGTCGTGGTGCAACGGCAGCAGCCTGGTTCTCGACGGAGGGTTCACCGCTTCTCTCCTCTGAGCAGCAGAACCCTTTCCGAACGTCACCCGATCACCATTCGTGCGAGGATCCACACCATGACCAACCGCGCCGTGTACGTACTCCCGCCTGGAGGATTGAACAACCTCGAATCGAGGACGATCGAGACCCCGGGCCCGGGTGCGGGTGAGGTGACGATCGCGATCCACGCGAATTCGCTCAACCACCATGACTACCTCGTGGCGACCGGAGAGATAGCAACCGACGGTCCGCGGATCCTGTTGTCCGATGCTGCCGGGGAGGTCGTTGCGGTCGGAGACGGCGTAACGCAGTTCAGCGTCGGAGATCGCGTGATGAGCACCTATTTGCCGCATTGGCGGAGCGGCACACCGGATTTCGACGGATTCGGAAATTCGCCGGGTGACGGTGTCGACGGGTTCGCCCGCGACACCGTCACCGTGCCGGTATCTGCTGTGACAGTGATGCCGCGAAACTACACCTACGAGGAAGCCGCTACCTTGCCCACCGCAGGTTTGTCAGCGTGGCGCGCACTATTTGCCGGAGTCCCGATCATCCCAGGGTCGTCGGTGTTGATCCCTGGGACCAGCACGGTGGCGCTGTTTGCCGTCCAGCTGGCCAAAGCTGTTGGAGCTCAGGTGATCGCAACGTCGTCGGCCCCCGACAAGATGGCACGATTGGTCGAGCTCGGTGCCGATCACGTGGTCAACTACCGTGAGCGCCCGGACTGGGGTTCGGAAGCGATGCGGCTCAGCGGCGGGATCGACCTCGTCCTCGACGTCGGCGGGCCGTCCACCCTCGGCCAATCTCTGGCGGCAGTCCGACCAGGCGGGCGAATCTGCGCGCTTGGCATCATGAACGGCCCCTCGTCGTCGATCGACCTGACTTCGCTACTGACCAAACAGGTCACCATCGAAGGTGTTCTGGTGGGCAGTCGTGCACATCAGGAGGAGATGGTCGCCGGGCTGGAGAGCCTGGCGCTTCGTCCCGTCATAGATTCTTCCTACAGCCTCGACCGCCTCGCTGACGCTTTCGAGCAGCAGAAATCCGGGCAGGCCTACGGCAAGATCGTCATCACAAACCCTTGATCGCTTGCCGGTCCCAACGGGGATCGGTGAGGATTTCCGCCGAGTCGCCGACAAATGCACGTGCGGCAGTCTGGTCGCCGCTCAGGGTGAATCTCAGCCACGCGGTGAGGTAGCCCCGGAATCCTTCGCCATCTGCGGCCCAATTGTGGCCGACGCCAAGCAGTCTGCCGCGGACCGCCGGTCCGGCGGTTTTGTCGAAGTACTCAGCTTGCGGATCGGCGGTGGAGACCGGGTCGTCGGCGCCGGTCATGAAGAACGTCGGTCCGGTCAACTGGGCCACGTCGATCACGTCGACAGGTCGCGAGGCCCACCACGGGTCAGGCAAATCGAGTACCGCCGTGGCGGTGATCAGATTCGCGGACTGGGTTGCCGCGTTGATCGCGCCACCGGCGCCCTGGGAGTGTCCGACCGAGGCAATGTTGTCGGTGTCGATCCGCTGGTGAAAAATGCTCTCAGCGTTGGTGTTCTGATCGACGACGTACTGGGCAGCCCCCAAGATCTCCGTCCCGTCGCCGGTGACGCTGCTGTCGGCCACCACAACGACAAAACCCCAAGAAGCGAGATGCTGCAGGAGCGCTTCGTACTCTTCGTAAGTCGCATAGCTGCCGTTGCCGAAGGTGACGACGGGATGCCGATTGCCATCAGACGACAAGCCGGCTGGGTAGAACAGTTGGTACCCGGGAACTGAATCGGCAGCCACTTCATGCGCACCCTTGGCTGCATACAGATCGCTGATCGATTCCGACGCGATGGATTCGGTGGTCGCGACTTCGGGAGTTGTCGGAACCCCCGCGGTGGCATGAGTGACGGCACCGGAGAGTGCCAGCACACACGATGCAGTCACGACGGCGAACGAGTACGTGGTTCGAGAAGGCATGGGCACAAGTATGTCTTGTACGGTCGCGGTCGGTCAGGCCGAGACGGGTGTGTGCCGATCTTCGCCGATTCGATCTCGAATGAGGAAGACGGCGATCACCCCGAAGACGACCAAGAGGACCGTCAGTAGAGAGGTGATGGCGGCGGCGCCGCTCACTTCCGTGGTCACCGAAGTGTCCAGCCCGCCGGTCGAGAGAATTGTGGTGGGGTCGGTGAGGCCGTGTAACACGATTGCGGCCCAGATCGTGCCCGTCACACGCATTGTCAGGTACATGCACATACCGAAACCGAAGGTGTAGACCACGGTGACCAGAACGGTTGACGCCTTCATCCCGGCGATGAGGTTGACGGTGTGCATGAGTGCAAACACCAGTGAAGACACGACGGCGACAAAGCGTTCCCGGTGGCCGGCGTCGCGCAACATCTTCACTGCCAGGCCACGGGTGGCCAATTCCTCGGTCAGGCCGACGCACGCACCGAGCACCAGCAGGGCGATTACCTCGCCGGTGGTCCAGGCGCTCCAATCCGTTCCCGCCAGATGCGCAACAATGGCGGCGACCACGATGATCGGACCGATCCACATCCAACCCCGCCCACGAATGGGTTGTGGGCCGAAGACGCCGCGCAGCCAGCCGACCTTTGTCGTGAAAACCAGCAGGGCGATCCCGCCGATCGCGATGGGCAATGCGACGCCGAGGAGGATGCTGGAGGCGCTTGCCACGACATTGTCCGTATCGATCTGGTCTGCAAAAACCCTGGAGGTAACCTGCCCGACAGCAAGATAGAACGCCAGGTAGACGACGATCAGCAGGAGCACTTTCCACACGGTGGGGCGACTCCAAAAACCGGACTTTTCGGGAACCGTATTGGTCATTGTCAGATCGTAAAGGGAGCTGCACGAAAACGCGCGGGTACCGTCTATTCGGACAGCAGCGAACACGAAGGCAGGCGCAGAAGAAATGTTGGAAGTCGATTTGAATGCACTGGACACGGCTTTGGCGGCGGGTGAGCCGTTGATCGACGTCCGTGAGGCCGACGAGTTCGCTCAGGTCCGAGTTCCCGGTGCGACGCTCATTCCGCTCAGCGAATTCGTCTCTCGCGTGGGTGAAATTCCGGACGCGGAAACGGTGTACATCATCTGCGCCGTCGGTGGTCGGAGCTTGCAAGCCGCTGAGTATCTGCAGGCTCGCGGCATCAATGCCGTTTCGGTGGCCGGTGGAACGATGGCGTGGTACCAGTCGGGGCGCCAGGTCGAGACCGGCGAATAGTGCGTAACTGTTGGGGCAGCTCCCGTTTACGGAGCCGCCCCAACACGTCACTTCCGCCAGAACAGGTGGTGCGTCACGCCGCTCGGGCTCGGCACAACGTCGAGGTTGAAGCGGTCGAGTAACTCGTCAGGTGTCTCCCACAGTCGTAGACCGGATCCGAATTCGATCGGGGAGACAGCGATGTGCATCGTGTCGACCAGATCGGCGTCGAGGAATTCACGGATAGTGCTGACTCCGCCGCCGAGTCGAACGTCCTTGCCCTGCGCTGCCTCACGTGCCTGCGCGAGGGCCGTCGCGGGGTCGGCGTCGACGAAGTGGAATGTCGTGTCCGATAGCGTGAACGACGGCCGCACGTGGTGGGTCAAGACAAAAACCGGGGTGTGGAACGGTGGCTCGTCGCCCCACCAGCCCTGCCACTCGAGATTCTCCCAAGGGCCGCGGTAGGGTGAGAATTTGTTGCGGCCCATGATTTCGGCGCCGATGTTGTTGGAGAAGTCCCGCGTGAAATAGTCGTCGAGGCCTCGGCTGCCGCCGGGATCGGTGCGATTGGGCCAGCTGGCCGTAGCTCCTGCCCACGCAAACATTTCACCGTGGTCCAGGCCGAACGGGCTCTCGAAGCTCTGGTCCGGACCGCAGGCTATTCCGTCACTCGAAACGCCGAAATTCTGCACTCGCAATAACTGACTCACCGTGTACTCCTGCTCTCGACAATGGTCTACGTGAGTACAGACCGTACGGCGAGCCAAAACTCATCGGTGCGAATTCATGCAGCCGCCGGTAGAACTCCACTGCGGATCGACCGGACGGTCCTGACCGCGACGGTTGCCCAGATGGGGATCAGTACGGTCAGCAGGGCAAGTGCGATTCCCAGGATCAGGGTGGAACCGGTGGCGACTCCGAAGGCATTCGCTCCGACGGCACATGCTCCGATGGGGAAGGTGAAGCTCCACCAGCCGAGCGAGAAGTCCAAGCCGCGGCGCAGTGCGTGGATGGTGACGACGGTGACGGTGACAAACGCGATCACGCCGATGATTCCGACGACGGTTCCGTAGGCGATCCCGAATTCGTGCAGGGTGTCGGCATGCTCGGGGCTGAGTGCATGCCGTGAGGCGGCGGCCAACAGGTTGGATGCCGCGATCGACTGTCCGATCACGCCCAACGGAATCCACAGTGAGGGAATGGCATTGAACGGGATCACGTCGACGCCGGCCGAACGGTTGCGTGCGAACTGCCTGGCGACGGCTACCAGAATGCCGATGGCGGCGGTCAGCGCCAGAGCGAACAGGATGTAGCAGAAAACCAGTACCGCGATGCGTGGAGCGCCTTCGGGCATGTGGGTGCTGACCGCTGCGCCGGTGGTGGCCGAGACCATCGGAGGTACGACGGGCATGAGCCAGAACGGCATTGCCGTCGCCATCCCGGCATCTCGAACGAGTCGAATCATCATCACGACGTAGGTGACCAGGCCGAGTGCCGTGCCGAGTGTCCACAGTGTCAGCGACACGGTGATCGCCACGTCGTGGCCGAGGAAGTCCGGGCCGGTGATGCCGGTTGCGGATCCCACGGTCAGCAGTGCCATTGCGACGGCGCCGTAGAAGGGGAACATCGCGGGGCTGTGCAGGTAGGCGAGGGCCTGACATCGATGTTGTGACCAATGGGTGGCAAATGCTCCGATCAAGGCGCACAGTACGAGAACCGCCAGAACCCAGAAGATCTCGGAGACCAGTTTCAAGCCCTCGATCTCCGGTTCGAGCGAAGCGGCGGCCACCGACACGATTCCCGTTCCCATCGCTGCCGCGAACCAGTTCGGAGTGATGTGGGCGAAGGTGGAACTCGTTGTGGTGGTCATGTATTTCACTGTCGTCTCATCCGGTCCGTACCGGTAGACCGGTTGTTCTTGAATGCCCACAAACTCGCCTTGTGGGTCTAATCTTGGGACTATGTCGTTGTCTCCTCGGGTGCCGGAACTCAGTGCCCTCGACGTCCTCCTTTCCGTAGGGCGTCTGGGCAGCATGGGTGCTGCCGGCCGGGAGCACGGACTCAGTCAGCAGGCGGTCAGCGCCCGGGTGCGTTCGGTCGAACGCCAACTCGGAATCAAGGTGTTCGATCGAGCGGCGACCGGTGTTCGTCCCACCGCCGAGGGCGGTCTGATTCTCGAGTGGGCAAGTCACATCCTCGTCAGTGCCGAGGAAATGGCATCGGGAGTTGCCGCACTTCGCGGTGAACGTGATGCTGCCGTCACGGTTGCCGCCAGCATGACCATCGCCGAGTATCTGGTTCCCGGATGGACGGTCGCGATGCGGCACAAGTTCCCCAACGTCGTGGCGTCGGTGAGCTTGCACAATTCCTCGGACGTCTCTGCTCAAGTTCAGGCCGGCCAGGCCGATATCGGATTTGTCGAAGGGCCGGATGTGCCGTCGGCGCTCGCGTCGTGCGAAGTAGCGCGTGATCACCTCGTCGTGGTTGTGCCGCCGGGACACGACTGGGCGAATGGTGTGCCCGTTCCGGTCGAGGAACTCGCACGCACACCGCTGATTCAGCGAGAATCAGGGTCCGGTACGCGCCTGACGCTCGAGAATGCTGTTCCCGATTGTGTGCCGCCGCTGCTCGAGCTCACCTCGTGTACCGCTGTCAAGGCTGCGGTGGTGGCAGGCAACGCCCCGGCTGTTCTGTCGTCGCTGGCAGTTGCCGCCGACCTGACGGACGGCCGACTGGTCGCGGTCAACGTCGACGGCTTGCGGATGCCGCGTCGACTCCAAGCCGTCTGGGATCCCGATCGCGGATTGCGCGGTGCGGCAAGAGATTTCCTCGATATAGCGCTCGGATCCAACACCGCTGTTCATTCACGCTGACGGCTACGGCCGCTATCGGACGGTGTCGATCCCCGCGAGGATGAGCTCGATGCCTGCCAGAAACTGTTCTCGGTCGTCGTGGTCGCGCAACTGCGCCGTCACCTGATTGAGGAACGGGTACTTCGCAGAGTCGAGTTCTTCCCATCGCGTGGCGACGCCCGCGAGGAAAGCGGACCGATCTGTCTCACGGGGGAGCAGACGGGCGCCCGCGGCGTACTGTCCGGCGAGACCGAGCACGTAGTTCAGGAGCGCGGACGCGCAGTCGAACTGTGCCGATTCGGGAACGCCGAGCGCCTGGAGTTGCTCGCCGAGACTTTCGAAGATCTGCATCACCGCTGATTGCCACGGTTCACGTGAGAGTTGGGTGCCGACCCAGGGGTGGGCGTCGATCGCGTCGAACACGCCGAGGGTGATGGTCCGGATCGCCTCCCGTGGGGCTGCACCTTCGGTTGCACCGGTTGTCACGCGGGCGATGACGTCGTCGGTCGCCGCGGCGAGCAGTTCGCTCTTGTTGGCAACGTGCCAGTAAATCGCCCCGCTACCTGTTGCCAGGCGTGCGGAGAGTGCGCGAAATGTCAGCGCGGCTTCGCCCTCGTCGTCGAGGATCTCGATCGCAGCCTCGACGATTCGCTCCTTCGAGAGCGCATCCGTACGTCGTTCGGTCCGCTGATTCCTGGTCGCCATGCGAACCATCTTGACATATCTGGAACGCCGTTCCAAGATGTCATTGGAACGACGTTCCAATCGAAGCCTGAAAGGAAACAAACATGAGCAACTCGATAACGATCATCGGGGCGGGCCTCGGCGGTCTGACCCTCGCGCGTGTCCTTCACGTTCATGGAATTCGGTCGAAGATCTACGAGGCGGAACTGTCGGCAGAAGCTCGCACGCAGGGCGGTCAACTCGACATCCACGAACACAACGGTCAGGCCGCGCTCGACGCTGCCGGCCTTACCGACGAGTTCCGCGCGATCATCCACGCGGGCGGCGCCGCGTCGCGCGTACTCGATCAACACGCCGCCGTGCTCCTCGACGAACCCGACGACGGCACGGGAGCACGTCCCGAGGTGCTGCGCGGCGACCTCCGTCGAATCCTGATTGATTCCCTTCCGGACTACACGATCGAATGGGGACGCAAAGTCGACACTGTGCGCTCGCTCGGAGATGATCGCCACGAGTTGACCTTCGTCGACGGTTCGACAGTGACCACCGACTTTCTCGTCGGTGCAGACGGTGCCTGGTCGAAGGTCCGGCCGCTGCTCTCCGATGCGAAGCCGGAATACGTCGGCACCACGTTCGTCGAGACCTACCTCTACGACGTCGACGAGAAGCATTCGGCTGCAGCCGAAGCCGTCGGGGACGGGGCGATGTACGCGCCCGCACCAGGAAAAGCGATCGCCGCGCATCGAGAGGCGGGAGACATCGTGCACACCTACGTTCAGCTGAACCGTCCGGCGGAGTGGTTTGCCGGTATCGATTTCACCGACGCCGCCGCTGCGACAGCGCGGGTCGCGGCCGAGTTCGACGGTTGGGCACCGGAACTCACGGCGCTGATCACCGATGGCGAAACCGCTCCGATTCCGCGCGCGATCCATGCACTTCCCGACGAGCACCGATGGGATCGCGTGCCTGGGGTGACGCTTCTCGGTGACGCGGCGCACCTGATGTCCCCGTCCGGTGAGGGTGCGAACTTGGCGATGTTCGACGGCGCCGAACTGGGAAAGGCGATCGCCACGCACCCCGACGACATCGAAGGGGCACTCGCCGAGTACGAAGAAGCGATGTTCGTGCGCAGCGCATCCGAGGCCGCGGACTCGCACGTGATCCTTGATCTCTGCCTCGGTGAAGGCACACCGTATTCACTGGTCGATTTCTTCACCGGCGCTGCTTCCATATCCGGATAATGGGCGAATGCCTGTTGATTCCACTCCTTGGTCTGCCGCGATTGCGCACGTGAGCGGTCTCTCGAAGGGCGGCCCGTTGGATCGAAATCACCGGGTGACGTTGCACTTTCATCCGGACCTCCCGTCTGAACGTGGTCTGACACTGGCCTCGATCGCACGTCAAGGCACCTATGTGACCCAGCTCGAGACTCGAACGAGCAACGGCGGACTGACGGCGCATCACGGCGGCGATCGTTGGCGTTGGGAGAGTCGGATATTCGGCGGAGCTTACGACGAGCGAGAGCCCTCGGAACGGCCGAAGTACGGAGCGTTGAACTTCTCCGCCGATCCCTACGGGGCATCCCCTCGGTTCGGCTCGTCCTACTTCCGGCTTGCCGAGCACACACTCGACCGCACCACCTTCTGCTTTCCCGACAGCGTCTTCGAGCCTGATCTCTTCGGAACGGCCGAAGCGATGAGCTTGGTCGACGCCGCACGGGCTGCCGAGCTCGACGATCCGCTCGACCACTACATCGAGGCGCACGTCCACGGCGCCGTCGACATCGGAACGGACGTCGAGGCGCTCGTTCTGGATCCGAGTTACCGGGGCACACTGATCGAAGAGATCGCCCACTCGCTCACGTGCCCGGTGCTGTGGCACGAGGGATACGCGGTCGATGTCGACGAGATAGCCGAACATCCCGAATACCGGGGAGCGGCCGTGATCGACCTTGCCCGAGAAATTGCGCACGGCAGGCGGCTGACGCCTGCCGTACTGGGGCTCGCACGGGGTGCATCCTTCGATCCGCAGGACGTCAAGAAGGTTTGGCACTACATCGCTCGATTCGGCGGCAGAGCGTAGAACTGGGCATTCGCGTACAGCTGCCCGTCGACGACCGCCGGTCCCGGGACCGCACATCGGTCCGAAGGGCGCGGTGAGGAAAGAGTGATTGATACGCAACATCGAGCATGAACTCCCGAAACAACTGCATCCGAAGATAGAAGTCGACCTTGATCCTCGGTCGAAGGGATGCATGAATCGATGGGCGCTCAACTCACCACCACCAGTGTCGACACACTCTGCGCGTACTGCGGGGTCGGCTGTGGTCTTGTCCTCGACATCATCACCGATCCGGAGACGGGACGTCGGAAGGCTGCGAAGTCTTCCGGTCTGAAGACACATCCCACCAACTTCGGGCGTCTGTGCACCAAAGGCACCACGACCGCAGACATGCTCGCAGGCCCGGGGCGCATGGAATCTGCATATCGCCGTCCGCGCCGAGGTGATGCGATCGAAGCGGCGGACATGGCCGCAGTCATCACTGACACCGCCCAGCGCCTGCGGGCAATCATCGACGAGCACGGTCCCGACGCGTTTGCGTTGTACGTGTCCGGGCAGATGTCACTCGAAGCTCAGTACCTGTCGAACAAACTGGCCAAGGGCTTCATCGGGACCAATCAGATCGAATCGAATTCCCGACTGTGCATGGCAAGTGCCGGCACCGGATACAAGCAATCGCTCGGGGCCGACGGACCGCCCGGTTCCTATCAGGACTTCGAACATGCCGACGTGTTCTTCGTGACCGGCGCGAACATGGCGGACTGCCATCCGATCCTCTTCCTTCGAATGCAGGAGCGGGTCAAGGCGGGCGCGAAGTTGATCGTCGTCGATCCTCGACGCACCGCCACCGCCGACAAGGCGAACTTGTTCCTGCAGATCGCTCCCGGCACCGATCTCGCGCTACTCAACGGACTACTCCACCTGCTCGTCGTAAACGGCCACACCGATCCGGACTTCATCGCCGACTTCACCGAAGGCTGGGAGGTCATGCCCAGTTTCCTCGCGGAGTACACTCCTGCGAAGGTCAGCGAGATCACCGGTATCTCCGAAGCCGACATCCACACGGCAGCGCAGTGGATCGGTGAGGCCGCCAACTGGATGAGCTGTTGGACAATGGGTTTGAACCAGAGCACCCACGGCACGTGGAACACCAACGCCATCTGCAACCTTCACCTCGCGACCGGTGCGATCTGCAAGCCCGGCAGCGGTCCGTTCTCGTTGACCGGTCAGCCGAACGCCATGGGTGGGCGTGAAATGGGCTACATGGGGCCAGGTTTGCCAGGTCAGCGCGCCGTGATGGTCGACGCCGATCGCGACTTCGTCGAGGACCGATGGGGGATCCCGCAGGGCTCGCTGCGCACCGACATCGGCGGTGGCACCATCGACATGTTCTCCCGAATGGCGGCGGGCGACATCAAAGCGTGCTGGATCATCTGCACCAATCCCGTTGCGACGGTAGCCAACCGCAAGACCGTCATCGACGGCTTGGAGAAGGCCCACCTCGTCATCACCCAGGATGCTTTCCTGGGCACCGAGACCAACGAATACGCCGATGTTCTGCTGCCTGCTTCGCTGTGGACAGAGTCCGACGGAGTGATGATCAATTCCGAACGCAACCTGACGCTCTTTCAGCAGGCACTGGATCCGGTTGGGCAGGCGCTGCCTGATTGGCAGATCATCGCCCGGATCGCCTGCGAGATGGGGTACGCCGAAGCGTTCACCTACACCTGTGCCGAAGAGGTGTTCGAAGAGATCAAGCAGTTCTGGAATCCGAAGACCGGCTACGACTTACGCGGCGTCACCTACGAGCGCCTCCGCAAGACATCGATTCAGTGGCCATGCCCGCCAGACAGTGATCAGGACCGTCATCCCATCCGATACGTCAATGACGGTGTCAGTCAAAGGCTCCTGATCCGCGAGGACGGCAGCACTCCGCGGCTCGCATTTCCCACCGCCACTGGCCGTGCGATGTTCTTCGCACGGCCGCACATGCTTCCCGCCGAAATGCCCGACGACGACTACCCCTTCCTGCTCAACACCGGTCGTCTCGCGCACCAGTGGCACACCATGACCAAGACCGGCAAGGTGGCCAAGTTGAACAGGCTCAACCCAGGTCCCTTCGTCGAGATCCATCCCGACGACGCCGCCAGGCTCGGCATCGTCGACCAGGATGCGATCGAGGTTGCCTCACGCCGCGGTCGCGCTGTGCTTCCGGCTGTTGTCACCGACCGAGTGCGTCCGGGGAACTGCTTTGCCCCATTTCACTGGAACGACGCCTTCGGTGAATATCTGTCCATCAACGCCGTCACCAACGACGCCATCGACCCTGCCTCGCAGCAACCGGAGTTCAAAGCCTGCGCTGTCACTATGACGAAGGTCGCCGTGAACACACCTGAAACAGTGCTCGCCGAGGCGCCGCTGGTGGCTTCCGCGCCAGCTGATCGGGCTTTGTCGCGAACTGATGTCCTCGCGGATGTCATCGGTCAAACAGGAACACCTGCAGTGGTATTCGATGCGCTCCAGCAGAGCTACCTGGCCGGTCTTCTCGCCGCGTTGCGTGCGGACGCCGATCGCACTGCCGGGGTCCCGACGTTGCCGTCGACGGCGCCGTTCGACGCCGAAAAGCGGATGTGGGTCGACGGTGTACTGGCCGGCCTGTACTCGCGAACCGCGCTCCCTGACACCGACGGGCCCGCGTTGTCCTCGGCTCCGGGCATTGCGACAGAACGCGCGCCGATCGTGGTGCTCTGGGCATCGCAGACCGGAAATGCGGAAGAATTTGCCGCCGCCTGCGCTGCTCGCCTTGGGGAAGTTGGCTTGCCCGTGGTGATGCATGCAATGGACGAGTTCCAGGCCGCCGACCTGGCGGCCACCCGAGAGGTCCTGTTGATCACCAGTACCTCCGGTGACGGCGAATCCCCGGACAACGGCAGCGGTTTCTGGGATGCGTTGGCTGCTGACACGGCGCCCCGCATGGCCGAGACACGGTATGCAGTCATCGCTTTCGGCGACTCGAACTATGACGACTTCTGTGGGCATGGACGAAAGCTTGACGCCCGCCTTGCTGAACTGGGGGCCAGTCGTATCGTCGATCGCGCCGACTGTGAGCCCGATTTCGAGGACACCGCTGCTGGATGGCTGGACTCTGTCACGGCTGAACTTCAGCGCTCGGCGGCTGGTGAGACGGCCGACGTCGTCGTTGCAAAGAAGAATTCTGGGACAACCGTTGCAACCCCGCCGATTTCACCGGCGATGCCGGCGCCGCTGCAGTACAACAAGAAGGCGCCACTGACCACAGCCTTGACGCGCAATGTCGTGCTCAACCGTCCGGGTTCTTCCAAAGACGTGCGGCAGTTGGGCTTTCACCTTCCAGGTGACACGGTCAGTTACGAAGCCGGCGACGCTCTCGGAGTCTGGCCCCGAAACAGCTCTCCGTTCGTCGACGAGTGGCTCACCCTTACTGGCCTCGACGGTGACGAGACCGTCGAACTGGGGCAGTACGGGGAAATGACGCTGCGTACCGCGCTCACCGAGCGCCTGGAGATCACTCGAATCTCGACCGACATGATTCGATTCGTGCATCAACGAACCCGCGATTCGGACCTGGCCGAGTTGTTGAAGCCGGAGAATGTCTCCACGTTCAAAGACTGGTCGTGGGGACGACAGTCCGTCGACATTCTCGCGCAGTCGCCCGTTCGTGCCTCGACCGACGAATGGCTCTCGCTGCTCAAACCGATTCAGCCGCGGCTGTATTCGATATCTTCCAGTCCGAAGGAGAACCCACGCGAAGTGCAGTTGACGGTGTCCGCGGTGCGATACAACGTTGCGGGTGTCCCACGGCGTGGAGTGTGCTCGACTTACCTCGCCGACCACGCTCACGATGACGACATCGGTATCTACGTGCAGAAGTCGACCCACTTCCGGCCACCTTCCGATCCCGAGACCCCGATGATCATGGTCGGTCCGGGGACCGGCATTGCACCGTTCCGTGCCTTCCTGCATGAGCGGCGGGCATTGGGGCACACGGGCCCGAACTGGCTGTTCTTCGGAGAACAGCACGCCGCGACCGACTTCTACTACCGCGAAGAAATCGAAGAATTGCGGAAAGACGGATTCCTCACCGAACTCGACCTCGCGTTTTCCCGGGATCAAGCCGACAAGGTCTACGTGCAGGACCGGATGCGTGAGCGGGGTGCGCTGCTGTGGGAGTGGTTGCAGAAGGGAGCGCACTTCTACGTCTGCGGCGATGCCAACCGGATGGCCAAGGACGTCGACAGTGCCCTCAACGGGGTGGTCGCTCAACACGGAAAACTGGCTCCTCGCAGTGCCGAGGCATACGTGAAGGCTCTTTCGGCGGAGAAGCGCTATGTCCGGGACGTCTACTGACGTCGATCAGACAGCGCCCTTGAACCCGTGCTGACGCCAGGCCTCGTACGTCACGAGGGCGGCAGCGTTGGACAGGTTGAGGGACCGGCGTCCGGGCAGCATCGGGATACGCAGGCGCTCGGTGACGTGTTCGTCCGCCAATACTTCTTCGGACAGTCCGGTGGGTTCGGGCCCGAACAGCAGGACGTCGCCGGGTTGGTAGGCGATATCGGCATACGACGTGGTCGCGTGCGCGGTGAAGGCGAACACGCGAGCGGGGGTGACGGCTTCCCAGGCAGCGGTCAGGTTTTCGTGGACCGTGACAGTCGCCAGGTCGTGGTAGTCCAAGCCTGCGCGCTTGAGCTTCGGCTCCGACAAGTCGAACCCGAGAGGGGCGACCAGGTGGAGTTCGCAACCGGTGCCCGCGACCATGCGGATCGCGTTTCCGGTGTTGGGTGGGATGCGGGGCTCGTGGAACATCAGCTTGAACACAACCGGACTGTATCATCTCACTTTGTGTCAACCTCTGCGAATCCTAGCCGTGTCCTCGGTCGATTGCGGATCTCCCGCGCCACTGAAGAGTCAACTTCTATCGAGCGGCAACGCGAGATCATCTCCCAGTGGGCCGATACCCACGGTCACACCGTGGTTGCTTGGGCAGTGGATGAGGACGTATCGGGGTCTGTCGATGCGTTCGACACCCCGGCTCTGGGTCCGTGGTTGACGGACCCGAGCAAGATGCACGAGTGGGACATCATCGTGGCGTGGAAGCTCGACCGGCTCGGCAGGAACGCTATCCAGCTCAACAAGCTGTTCGGCTGGTGCGGTGGGCACGGTAAGACGCTGGTCTCGTGCTCCGAGTCGATAGATCTCGGAACCTGGGCAGGTCGGATGCTGGCCGGTGTCATCGCTGGTCTTGCAGAGGGGGAGCTGGAGGCTATCCGGGAGCGGACCTTGGCATCACGGGCCAAGCTCCGAGAGCGTGCCCGGTGGGCTGGAGGTAAACCCCCGTTCGGGTACACAGCTGTCAAACGGACAGACGGCCAAGGCTGGGCCTTGGAGATTGACCCCCTGGCTTCGACGCTCGTGCGTCGGATCGTCGACTCTGTGCTCGATGACCAGCCATTCACGGCAACCGCCAGAAACTTGAATGAGGAGGGTGTTCTCACCCCAGGTGACTACTACCGCACCGTGAGAGCTGGTACTCCGTCGTTGCACAAAGACGACGGAATCATCGAACCTCGGTCCAAGTGGGCACCGACCACTATCCGGCAGCTACTCCGGTCCAAGGCTCTCCGAGGACACGTTCACCACAACGGCGAGACGGTTCGTGGTGACGATGGTCAGCCGCTCCAGATGGCTGAACCGCTTGTGACGACTGACGAATGGGAACTAATCCAGGCGTACCTGGACCGGAGAGCCGAGTCTCGCAAGGGGATCAAACGATCCGAGTCCAGCCCGCTATCTGGTGTAGCGGTCTGCCTGGTGTGTGGGAACCCTCTGCACCACACCCGGCACAAAACCAAAGGTCACTACTACCGGTACTACCGTTGCGCTGAGAAGCACACGACACAGATCCCAGCCGCGTACCTGGAGGAGCTGGTAGAGGAGCATTGCCTCCGTCAGGTCGGGGACATGGAGGTCCGGGAGCGTGTCTGGGTTCCTGGTGACTCTCGGGATGCGGACCTGAAAAACGCTCAGTCGGCTCTGGATGAGTTGACCAAGGCTCTCGGGGGTATGAGGTCAGCTCAGGCTGTTCAACGGATCCACGAGCAGCTCCTGGCTGTTGACACCCGGATCATCGCTCTCGAATCGACCCCAGTTCGTGAGGCCCGGTGGGAGTACCGGGCTACCGGCGGCACGTACCTTGACGCTTGGGGAGCAGCCAACACCGATGGTCGGCGCGAACTACTCCTCAGGTCCGGTATCACTGTTGCCGTACACCTGGAGACCGGAGGGGTCCGTCGGTCGAAGTTCCACGATGGAACAGTGTCCGCTGATATCCGCATTCCCGTGGGCTTCTACGAGTCACTCGGGCTGCAGAGGCCCGAGGGCATCACCGGGACGTTCGAGGCGATGACCGAGTTCGACATCGCCGGGGTTGAGATCCAGGATCGTACGGCGGTGTTCACGTCGAAGTCCGGCGAGCGGGTCGAGTTCCCGCTGGAGTGACCGGGCACCGGGGCCGGCCAAAAAACACGGCAGGCCCCAACACCCTCGAATCCTGTAGCAGACCCCTTCTGGGACCTGAGGTCCACGCTGAGCCACTTTTTATCGTTTCTGGTACCCATAGGCAACCCGAGTTGTTCAGGCGCTGACGGCGCAATGGCTACAGATTCCGAACAGGTGGCGGTTGCCACACTCAGGGACAGTTTCCTGCCGATCGCAGGCATATACATATTGAGGGCCGAGTGAGGACCTGGGAGGCCCACATGGCGGCGGTGAACTACACCACACGTTGTGACTGGGTTCAGAAATAGACAGACATATAACAAATAGACAGACATATAACACTGAGAAGAGAAACAGGCCCGGTGAACTGAGTCACATATAGGGGTGGTTTTCGGCCTGTTGGCCTCGAGTGGAACCCATATACAGGTTGTAGGGGTTGAGGAGATCCAGACCGGCCATGAGGGCCCGGTCGAGTGAGCCCGACCCAGTGAACTACGCCACACGTAGTGCTTGAACCCGACCTCTCGGTCGCGAGTGGAAGGCATATACAAGTGAACAGAAAAGGGAGGGAGTTCCTCCCTCCTGCTATGGATCGCGTCACAAACAGGGACAGATTCTTGCAAATCTCACCCATATACGGTGGGAGAAGAAAAACGGGGGAGATGAAGAGGGGAAGTTCCTCCCCTTCTAAGAGCCGCCTGAAGCGGCTCATCTTCTAGTACCGGCCTTCAAGGGCCGGTTATCAGTATGAACCTGCAACTGCAGGTTCTTCTGCCGCGCCTGATGCGCGGCTACCAATTCTTGCTGGCCGCTCCCCGTCGGGGTGAGCGCCGCATCCGGGTGTTCCCCAGGCACCCGAGGTCGGTCGGTGTAGTTCTCTCCTCCGTCGACCGCCCTGAACTTCCCGAGGTGGACTTGTTCTCCTGACCTCGGTAGGCCGCTGGCCTGATTCACCAGCGGATAAGGGACTTAACCGTCCCGTTCTCCCCGTGGGGGGAGTTGCTCGAGAGCCCCGGCCTGCTGGTCATGCAGGCCGGGGTTTTTCTCGGCCTGCATCACATGAGTACTCACGCTGAAATAGAGGCACTATGCCCGACACCCAGTGCCCTCAGGGGCACGAGATCCGAACATCTGCCGACCGAGACGGCGGTGGTTACTGCCGCCGCTGCAGATCCGAGCGCGAGAAGCGCCAACGGATCGGCAAGTCCGCAGCTTGGACTGTTGTCCGCGCTTTCGAAAGCGCAGGCGTCCGGTTCCAGGACGACGGCGTACCCATCGAACCCGCCGAGGTAGTCCGACAACTGTCCGAGGCCTACGCAGCCGGTGCGTTCGACACGCACCCCGACTGACCGCCTACGAAATCCAACCAGCCCAAGGAGGCAACCGCCGATGGCGAACATCCCCGAGAACACACAACTGCACGCGCTGCCCGCGTACTGGCGTGAGCAGATCCGCAAGCTGCGAAGCGAGAACTTCGAGCTGAGGAAACGGCTGAAGCAACAGTCGAACCAACACATCGCCGAGCTGGAGGCTCGCCTCGATGCCTGAGACGCTCGCGATCATCCAGTGGGACCAGGCGTACAACCGCAACGGCAACGGCAAGCTGCCACGCGCCGTCCTGAATGTGATTCGTACGTACATGAACAACCGCACCCTGACCGGCTGGGTCACAGCCGAGACCCTGGCTGAGGGCACCGGGATGACGGTGCGGAACGTGCGGAAGCAGATCGCCGCCAACGTGGCGGCTGGCTGGATCGAGATTGTCGAGTCCGGCAACTCATCGAAAGCCACCGTGTACCGACTGACGTACCCAGACCCTGAACCACAGTTCACGGTTCCTGACCACGAGACCGTGTCCGAGAGTTCACGGTCTACCCCGGAACGGTGTCCCACAGTTCACGGTAACCGTGTCCCACAGTTCACCCCTACTACTCCTAGAACTTCTCCTCAAGAGAAGTTCTCTACTACTCCTAGGACGGGGAACTCTGGTTCACCCTTCGGGGAACCCGACCTCCCCGACCTGAAGAGACAGAACGAGACCGGCCATGAGAGCCGGTCTCTTGCGGTTGAGGGTTCAGAACCAACTGCAGAGAATCGGCCGGCTGATTCTGAACCTGCATCTGCTGGGGCCGCCGAGGCCCCCGAGGAGTACCGGCCTATCGGCCTGCAACCGCTGGCCCGGTCATCGAGTGTTGACCCATTCGTCAGCGAGCCTGCCTGGCGAGCTGAGGTAGTCGTGAGCGAGAAGCGAGCGGCTCGACTGCTCGAGCCTGCATCCGCATCACACCGGATCCCTGATCCGTTCCCGAGCTGACCACAACTTGACATACCCGAGGCCACGACCCACGTCGTGGCCTTTCGCATATCCAGAGGAGAGAACACATGGACGCACTGACCGAGGCAGTCGTACGAGCTGCCGAGCACCGAGGCCCGGAACGGGTCTGGAACGTCGGCCCCGAGGCCGTCGTCAGCCTGAGCCCTGGCAAGGGCCATCCGTTCGACGGCCTGACCATCACCCACTGGACGGAGGGCTAATGAGCACGCCAGAAACTAACACCCCGACTCCCAGCTCTGAGGGCAACGCTGAGGGAGTTTCTACCGATTCCGGTAACGCGGGTACCCCCGAGGTCGAGAACGGCCCTCGGAAAGACAATCGCGAAGCTCGGTACCGAACCGAGCGGAACGCTGCCCGAGGGGAGTTGGCCACCGCTGCAGCTCGCATCGAACGGATGCAGCGTGCCGAGGTCGAACGACTAGCCGCAGACGCAGGCCTCAGCCACGCGTCCGACGTGTTCACCCTCAGCGGCAACGGACCGGCTGACTACCTCGACGACGACGGCAACGTCGACCCGGCCCGCGTGGCGGCTGATGTCGCCGCCGTCCTGACCGAGCGTCCTGGTCTGCGGAAGAAGGCTCCCGTGTTCGATCCTTCCCAGGGCTTTGGCGGCCCGCCGAAACCGCAGCCTGAAGAGCCATCGCTCGCCGCGATGATCAAGGGCACCGTCGCGGATCCCTGGTCTGCACGCCAGTAATTGAACTCCCGCTCTGCACACCGTCCGTGGCGGCAGTGGAGCGACTAAGCCTCTGTGAGGCAACAAAATCCGAGTCTGTGGCTCGGTGACTTCCAACACCAATCCAGGCCTCTGGCATCGAGCCAGCTGCCTTTCTCATGTCCACAGGAGGACACATGACTGTTTTTAACTCCAACCTCGCCAACGCCTGGACCCCCGAGGACTACGGCAAGTCCATCGACCTGGTTGTGGACGCTGAGTCCATCGCGTTCCTGGTCGCAACCGTCACCAACACCGACAAGCACACAATCCGGTTCCCAATCCTGGTCGACGACGCCGCGACCGGCTGGGTTGCGGAGAAGGCAACCATCCCGCTGACCGATCCCGAGACCGGCGAACTGGTCGTGACCCCGACCAAGGTCGCTGGTCGTGTCGAACTCTCCAACGAGTCCGTCATGGACTCCGACCCCGAGGTTCTGGACGAGACGGCCAAGGGCCTCGGGCGTAGCCTGGCCAAGCGGATTGACAGTGCATTCTTCGGCGACGCGATCACCCACGGCCCGAGTGGTCTGCTGTCGCTGACTGATGCTCAGGTGGTCGACGCCGGCGCATTCACCAACCTGGACCCTTTTCACGACGCGAAGCTGGAGGCGTTCAACAACAACGCCGAACTGACGCAATTCGTGCTGGCTCCCGATGTCGCGAATACCCTCGCCAAGGTCAAGACCGCTAGCGGCTCGAACGCTGGCCTGCTCGAGACCGTGGACGACGGTGTCCGCCTGGCTGGTGTTCCGGTCTACGTCTCCCGTGCCGTCACACCGGGCAACGCCTGGGGTCTGGACAAGAAGCAGATCCGCACGGTTCGCCGACTGGGCACGACCATCGTTGCGGACGGCAGCGCGTCGTTCGAATCCGACGCGACCCAGCTTCGCGCTACGTCCCGCGTCGGCTTCGGGTTCGCTAACCCGGCTGGCATCGTGCGTCTCTACGCCGCCGCCTAGTCGTGCTCTTGCCGGAGCGGCCCATCCTCGTGATGAGGGCCGCTTCGGCGGGGCCTTGGCCGCTACAGCGCCCGAAGTGAGGAATGCGTGGTCATTCTGGCACGTCGTCAGGGATTTTTTTGGCGAGGTAACCAAAAAACAGCTGGGCACCCCCCAATCCCAGATCCTTGAGTCGCTGATAGGCATCGTCGAGACCGCTCTCGTAGTCTGACTCAAGCTGTCGCGATAGGTTATCCCTCTTCGCATTCACCAGGGAGACAAGATTGTTTAGCGTTTCATCGTCCTTCGACTGGCGGAAGCTGATGATAAACTGAGACGCTAGCGACACAAGCAGAATTGCTCCATAAATAGCGGACAGTAGAGCCGCTAAGATTGCCACGTCCCCGGTCGATGTTATTTGAGGGACGGTGGTTACAAACATCGATGCCATGGAGTAGAACAGAAACTTCACGAACGACGCAGCACCTTCAACTTTGAATTGATCGGGACTTGCAACGTAAATGGAGTAGTTGATCGCCGCGAGAAGCACGATCGATTGGAGGAAAAGCCATACATAGGTCAACGCATTCAAAACAAATATTGAAAGACTACGTCGATAGCGTTGGAGAAGTACTGCGTAGAATCCGAGGAGTTTCACCGCGAGAAGGCCCGTAGAAACACTGTTCACAAACTGTTCGAGCTGCCCTTTATCGAACCGCTCGACTTTATCACTTCGGAGTTCTGGATCCAGCATGAAGGTGTTGAGAGTAGCAGGACGCGTAACTCCGGCTATGATCATTTGCTGATATTGAAGAAATTTCGATGCCCGCACTCCGGAAATCAGCGCTTGTGAATAATGATACAAAATTGCTACAGACAGCACTATTGCACATATAACGGACAGCCAGGCGGTTGTACTCATGAGTGCCACGAATAGTACGGTTACCTCGACCGCACGAAGGAAGAATCTCATACGGAAGCGTTTAAATAAAGATGCAATGACGGTCGCGAGCGCCAGTAGTAGATTCCAGCTATGTATAGCGATCAGCAGTTTTGGCATCTTCCAGAATAAGAGCACTAACGGGAATGCGGCAGCGTAGAGCAATGCCCATACGCCGCGCTTGTGTAGAACGAGGACTGTCGCGAGCAAGAGCAGTATAACCAATGCCCGGAAATCTGCAATCTTATTCCATGGTTCACCAAGCCGGTCTGCGAGATAGCGATCGTAGTCGAAGAAGAGCAGCTTGGTCAGACCTAAGGTCCACAACAGGGACCCCAGTATATCGCCGACAATGAATACGCTACGCCATGATCGGCGCTTAGATGGAGCAGGTTTATCTGTCTCCGACTCGGTGGTAGTCGAGTCTTCGACGACGGTCGGATCAATTTTGTCCCAGATAGAAACTGTCACTTCGTCCCCCACCTTGCGCCTTTTGACTCGTCGTGCACAGCTCTGTGCCTGCTAATACTTGCGGAGCCATCCTATCCGCAGCGCACCCCAGGCCCCTGCGGTTTGCCCCAGGGGGGTTACCCCTACCCCCCAACAAAGACCGGGACGTTATGCGCCTGAGCCATCGGATGCTGTGGCATCGAGGTGAATTGTCGGCATGCCGATGCCGGACCCGCCTGTTTTTCTGCCCCTGATATTTCCCTGACCTGCATATATGGCCCTTCGAGGGCCTCTCAAACGACCACTTAAGGAGGCCTTATGGCCGACAAACCCCCCATTCCGAGGGCTCCCACGGGCCTTTTTGCCCGTGGAAGGCAGCTCTGGAGGGAGCTGCACGACGTCTACGACTTCGCAGATGCACCCGAGAAGACCGCCATCCTGGAAGAGGCGTGCCGCACCGCCGACGTGGTCAAGCGACTGCAGGCGATCGTGGACTCAGCCGACGAGATCCGCGTCCGAGGCTCCCAGGGGCAGCCGGTGTCCCTGCCCGAGCTGCAGGAGCTGCGCCAGTACCGGGCGCTGATGGTGCAACTGCTCAAGGCGCTCGGGTGTCCCGACGACGAGGACACCCTGACCCGGTCCGAGCTGGGCAAGCTCGGCGCTGCAGGTCGTTGGAAGCCGGGTGCCTGATGGGACGACCGAAACGCCACACCCGCACCCGGTCAGCCTCGAGCCCTGAGGCTTTGGCTGCCCTTCTCCCGAACGAAATCAAGTCACTCGAGGGTCTGTGTACCCCCAGTGATCACCTGGCGCTGCGGGTACACGTCGTCGACTGGCTCAGCTACGCCGTACCAGGTCAGGACCAGGTTTTGGTCTCAACCGTGATGGGCGCAGCCGGTTTGTCGGCTGCTGACTTCTACCGGCAAGCACTCGGGGCCGGCCAAAAGCAGGCAGGCGCTCCACACTACGAAAGCGAGACTTAATGACGTATGCATCAGCGGCTGACGTAACCACACTGTGGGCCAAAGAACCCGAGCCTGAGGTTATCTCGCTTATCGAGCGCCGACTCGAACAGGTCGAACGAATGATCAAGCGCCGAATCCCTGATCTGGCCGTACGGATCACGGCTGGAGACATCGACGAGGCCGACGTAGTCGACATCGAGGCCGACTCGGTTCTACGCGTCGTCCGCAACCCTGACGGGTACTTGAGCGAGACCGACGGTGGATACACCTACCAGCTTCAATCGGATCTCTCCAGTGGCAAGCTGACAATCACCGACGAGGAGTGGGAGATCCTCGGCGTCAAACCCGCCACCCGAATGACGGTCATCGTCCCCAATCTCGTTGCACCCGTGCGAGGTCCGTTGTTCGGATCGGGGGGCTAGTCGTGAGGCTTCTATGCCTCCATGCCGTCGTCACTTGATGCCGTTGAGGTAGGCGATCGCAGACCGAAGCCTGTCGGTGTCGTCTTCGAAGTGTCCGATCCCAGCGTTGCAACTGAAGCAGAGTAGGCCTCTAACCTTGCTGGAAGTGTGGCAATGATCTACGTGCAAGTACCCATATCCTCTGCCCTCTTCTTCAGCCCCGCATATCGCACAAACACCTCCCTGCTCAGCGAACATGCGGTCGTAGTCGGCTGCAGTGATTCCGTACTTCGTGAGATACCTGTTGTTGCGGTGCCATGCAGCTAGACAGGTAGTGCAGTACGACAGCCGCCTGCCGCTGGGCGATGTCATCTCTGCACGTGGCACTGATTTCATGCACCCAGGGCAAACAAGGATGGGTGCGTTTCGAGTGCAGTCCCGGCACCTTTTCGCACGGATGTCGCACGGTCCTTGGCACGTTAGGCACGTGCCCTGTCCGTCTCGATATTTACCTGGCACAGACACTTTCATCTACTTAATGCGTGAACACGTGACGATGTCACTGTGTGACTACTCGACTACTCGATGGTTGCTTGGTGGCCTCGTTGACCACCGAATCCGTCGGTCTGAACCGGAGGGAACGGCTACTCAGTAGCTGGGTGGATCTCTGGTGGAGGAATCACCTTGCCGATCCGCATCGGCTTTGCCTTGCGAGCAGGTGCAGTCCCTTTTAGTTCCCATCGCCCTCGGAGCTCCAGGTGTGGGCTTGCACGGTCAAGTACGTGCTGGAACAGGTAGCCGTCATCATCGGTGAACTCGATACGTGGGAACGGGTAGTGAGACTCCCGAATCGTAGGGGGGATCGCCAGGTACTCGACACCACGGGATTCCGAGTCGGGCACGAACGGTGCGTAGTCGGCGAACTCGGAATTGGTCGGCATGCAAATGAACTCGGTAAGGATCTCCGGTGGATCTGGCCGCATGGCAACCAGGCCGATCCACCTCACATCGTGGATCGGATGTCCGGACCGGTTGGTGAGGGTGACAGACCAGCCGGACACTCCGCCCGCGGTTTCACCTGGGATTGTGCGGACCTGGACAGCTCCGGTCCTACGCGTCACCCGTGCGCGTTCGTCGGCCACGCGGTCTTGTTGTTCAGCTTGCTGCTCTGTTCGGGTCCGCAGAAGTTGCCGCAACGTCACGTACGCCATAGACGCAGCAGCCGCAGTGCCGAGCCCACCTACCCAGGTACCGAGGGGTCCGAGCTGGATCTCCCAGTCTTCCAACCGGCCTACCGCCGCGAGGGATAGGCCGATGGAGACGAGTCCGAGGATAAGGGCGACGATGCCGATGGTCCGTGAACTGGTATTCCATAGGCGGGTCCAGGAGGTTCTCCAGAGAGTCACCGAGCAAATGTAGCCGCTGGTACCGACGCAGCAGCAGAGTGCGGAGCCCTTCGGGCACTGCACAGAACCGAGCGGAGCACCCAAGGGTGCCGGTGTCGTAAACCCCACCCCGGAACAACCCACGAACCATGCCCCGATATCGCGTCTCGGCAACACCAGTAGCCCATCCGCAGAATGCGAACAGGCTGGCGCTGACCCTCGCAGCGTCCGGCCGGAACCATCCACGAGAGCGCCCGTGCCGGTTCACGGGATTAATAACACCGGGAGTGTCTAGTTACGAGGTCGGGACACCCGGAGACGACCTGGCAGGCCAAAGGCCCGCACCGCACCCCCAGGGATTGCGCCCTGGGAGGCGGAACGGGTCGTTAGCTGGCGCGGTGGGTGCCGGACTCAAACAGGGCCACGCCCTGGCTGCGCTCCCGGATGAAATCGACAGGAGGAGCGGTCTTTCCGAGGTCGACACGCTCGGGATACGTGCTCTCAACCTCGCAGGTGACAGTGGATACAGCTATGCTGCGAGAACGGTTCATAACGGGTCTCTTCCGTTGTGTCCTAGACCCTGGTCAGGTGCGGAAACACCTGCCGGGGTCGTTTCATTAGTGGGGCCTACCTGGGGTTATCCAGTTGCGCTAAAGCTGCAATCCCACTCGTGGAACATCACTCGGAACACTCGAGGAACTGTACCGGGCGGCATATCGGTGCCCGCGTCTGCGAGAAGAGCGGTGGAGAAGTGTGGGCGAGTTGGTAACAAACCGGCCAGTCCGTGCGAACCTATTTCCGGCACTCTTCTCAGAACGGACATTTCATGAACCCTCCCGCCGGTTGGAACCCCGACCCCTTCGACCCCACGATCGACCGTTACTGGGACGGTCAGCAGTGGACCGCGCAGACACGGCCCAAGGGCGTCGACGCACCCACTCAGGCTTTCGGCACTCCCACGCAGGTCTTCGGCGCACCCGGATCGGCGGTGCCGGACACTAGCGCCGAGGAAGGCAAGACGCGGCGTAAGTGGCCGTGGATCGCCGGCGCGGCAGTCGTGGGGCTGGTTGCCATCGCCGCGGCGACGGGAGCGGGCAAGTCGGAAGAATCGACGACGCCTGCTGCGACCTCTTCGACGACAGCTGCAGCGACGACAACCAAGAGCACGGTCCCGTCGACGACGAAGACCACGACTTCGTCCCTCTTGCCGACGACGACAACGATCGTGCCGCCACCGACGACAACCACCGTGGCAATTGTGCCGCTGGTTCCGCAGGTCCCGGAGACCACGACTACGCCGTATGTTCCGCCCGCTCCTGCGTACACACCGCCGAAGACAACAGAACCGGCGTACGTTCCGCCGCCGGCCAAGGTGCCCGACGCGGGGGTGTATTACGCCAACTGTGCAGCCGTGCGAGCGGCCGGTGCTGCCCCGATCTACCGCGGCGATCCCGGCTATTCGTCCAAGCTTGATCGTGACGGTGACGGCGTGGCCTGCGAGACCTAGGCGATCGAACCGGTGTCGGTGCGGCGGGGCAGTATGGACGGCATGCTCCCCGAAGAATCCGACGATGTCGTCGGCGAAGATTATTCAGACGCGCGGCTGGCCGGGCAGAAGTGGCGTCAGCGCACTTTCACCAATTGCAATTTCCGAGATGCCGATCTCACGGGACTCACGACGGAGTCGGTGGTGTTCACGGACTGTGATTTCACCGGCACCGATCTGGGGGAGTCCGTGCACACGGGAACTGCGTTTCGCTCGTGCAATTTTGCTCGGACCAGCCTGTGGCACAGCACGTTCCGAAACTGCAGTCTGCTCGGGTCGACGTTCGACGGTTGCCGCATCCGGCCGTTGACGCTCGACGAAGTCGACTTCTCGTTGACCTCACTCGGTGGGGCGGACCTGAGGAAGATCGACTTCACCTCATGCCGATTCCGTGAAGCGAACCTGGTTCGGGCCGACATGCGGGGCGCGGTGCTGGCGTCGGCGGATCTGTCCGGTGCTCGTACGGGTGGACTCAAACTCGAAGGTGCAGATCTGCGCGGTGCGCGGATCGATCCGAGCCTGTGGACGTCCGCGTCCGTCGGAAACGCGCAGATCGAGTTGATGCAGGCGGTGGCGTACGCGTCGGCGCACGGTCTTGTCGTCGACATGAAGTAGCAGCGCCTAGCTCTCCACGCGCTCCTCGAGGCGCACCGTCACCAGCTCGCCGGTCTCCTTGCCGATGGCTTTGCGAAGATCGGCTTTGACCGGCAGCTTGTGGTTACCGTCTCCCAACGCCATGAACGAACTCTGGAACGGATGTCCGTCGATCGTCCCGCGCACCTTGACCAGGCCGCGGGTGCCGAAGAACTCGGCGGACTCCGGCCAGATCACATAAGTCCACCCGCCCTTGGCGTCGCTCTTCTGCAGGGTGGCCGTGAATTCCTTGTCCAGCAACATGATGTCGGTCCTTTCGAACTCGTCCCAGTCGATCAGCGGATGAATTCCCGTGCGAGCAGATCCATCAACAGTCCGTCCTTCCACGCACCGTGGCGATCTCGCGAATACTCGCGCATCACCCCGACGTCCTTGAAGCCCACCGATCGGTAGCACGCGATGGCGACGGAGTTGTCGACTTCCGGGTCGATGACCAGACGGTGGAATGCGAGGTCGTCGATCAGGTGGGCACACAGCACCCGTATCGATTCGCGACCGAACCCTCGGCCGTGGAAGTCGGGATCGAGGAACAAGTCGAGCCCGGCGTGGCGGAAGTCGGGGTTGTCTTCCGCTTCGTACCACTGGATGAAGCCGATCAGGTGGTCGCCGTGGAAGATGCTGTAGTGCGTGGTGCCAGCCTCCGGCGCTGCAGGCCAGTCGTCGTCGGGATTTTGCCACCAGTGCACGACGTCCGGGTGCAGGTGAATTGCTCGCAGACGGGCGTGATGATCGGGCGCGACGGGGGAGAGGAGCACCCTCGGGCCGCGTAGTTCCGGAGCCGTTGTCACTCATCGACCCTAACCTGGAACAATGGTCGCCGTGACTGCAACGATCCTCGACGGCAAAGCTACCCGCGACGAAATCTTCGAAGACCTGAAGGTGCGGGTGAGCGCTCTGAAGGCAGAGGGCATCACACCCGGCTTGGGCACCATCCTGGTGGGCGACGACCCCGGATCCGCGGCTTACGTGCGCGGCAAGCACAACGACTGCGCCAAGGTCGGTATCAATTCTTTGCGACGCGACCTGCCTGCCGACATCACGCAGGAGCAGCTCAACGCGACGATCGACGAGCTCAATGCCAATCCCGAGTGCACCGGCTACATCGTGCAGTTGCCGCTTCCCAAGCACCTTGACGAGAACGCAGCCCTCGAGCGCATCGACCCCGACAAGGACGCCGACGGCTTGCACCCGGTCAACCTCGGTCGACTGGTGTTGGGCAAGGAAGCCCCGCTGCCGTGCACCCCGCGTGGAATCCTGCATCTCCTGCGCCGCTACGAGGTCCCTATTGCAGGCGCACACGTGGTGGTAGTCGGACGAGGCGTCACAGTCGGTCGCCCGATCGGATTGCTGCTGACTCGTCGTAGCGAGAACGCGACGGTCACGCTCTGCCACACCGGTACCCGCGATCTCGCGGCCGAGGTTCGCCGCGCCGACATCATCGTCGCCGCCGCCGGCGTTCCCGGTCTCATCACCGCCGACATGGTCAAGCCTGGAGCAGCGGTTCTCGATGTCGGCGTCAGTCGCACCGACGACGGCCTGCGCGGCGACGTCGCAGCCGACGTCAGCGAGGTCGCCGGCTTCGTCTCACCCAACCCCGGTGGTGTCGGACCGCTGACCCGCGCGTTCCTGATCACCAACGTGGTCGAACGCGCCGAGCGGGTTCTGGCCGAGGCCTGAGTCCGATGTCCTCACTGGTCGGCCTCGCGAAGAAGAATCTGCCCATGCTCGCGGTCCTCGCCGTGATCGCGGCAGCGGTTGTTCTCGTGCTGGCCGACCGGTGGCGCCGCGGCGCCCTCGTCTTCGGTGTTGCCGTCATCATCGGAGCTGCCGCTCGGTGGTTCGTTCCCGAGAACCGTGTGGGGTTGCTCGCGGTGCGTGGAAGGGTCTTCGACACCGCGGCGATGGGCGTTATGGGTGTGCTGATCGCGACGCTCGCCCTGACCATCGATCCGCTCGGTACCGACTGAGAAGATCAGCCCCCGTAGAACGAGCGAATGTCGATATCACTCAAAGGGATCCACTCCGGTGAATGTGCGGATGTCGACTTCTTTCCAGCCTTGACCGGTGCACTCCGTAACGTCACCGCAAGTGCAGGTTCCTCGTCGATTCGCCCGGCGAGGGCGTAGATCGCGGCGAGATGGTGAACGCACGGCGAGCGTCTACCTGAGCAGTCGCAGCTGGCAGTGCACTCCGAAAGATCAACGGCTACTGCGATATTTCGAGCCTGCAGTTCGGTGACGATGCTGTCCGGCAGTTCGCCGGTGGAGACGGATCTGTTCGCCTTTCCAGCCGAACGGAGAAGGCTCTTCACTGCAGCGATCTCGGATTTGGTCCAGAGCGGGACACCAATCGTCACTGACGAAGTTTTTGCCTTGGTGCTCACCTCGGCGACGACGGTCCCCGACGAGACGACGGTGAACTCCACGGAACCGTTGCGTGCCAGGGTGCGAGCCGTCGGCAGGGACGGGTTCGGACCGGACGCCGCGGTCCGCTCCACCGTGCGCAGCCACGCTCGACCCCAAGCGGTGACGCCGAATTCGTTGGCCATCAGATGATCACCGCGCCGTCGAGTTCGAGAAGTTCACGCAGTTCGGTGTCGGGGAGATCGGCCAGCGCGGCCTCGACGTTCCCGGAGACAGCATCGGCCACAACTCGTTTGGACTCGTGCATCGCTGCTATGTGATCCTCCACGGTACCGCCCGTCACCAAGGTGTGGACGTTGACGGTGCGTTTCTGGCCGATGCGGTGTGCCCGGTCGGTTGCTTGATCCTCGACGGCTGGGTTCCACCACCGGTCGTAGTGCACGACATGACTTGCGCGCGTGAGGTTGAGGCCGAAGCCGGCGGCGCGCAAGCTCAGAATCAGAACCGGTGGTGAATCCGTCTCGTTCTGGAACGCGTCGACCATCGCGTCTCGTTTGTCGGTGTTCAGGCCGCCGTGGAGGAAAGGCACGGCACCGATACCCAGTTCGGCTCCCAGGTGTCGCGAGAGCATCTCGCCCATCGTCCGGTACTGCGTGAATATCAGTGCGCGATCGCCGTCGTCGACGATCTCGGCGATCATTTCCGTTGCGCGGTCGAGCTTTCCGGATCTTCCGTAGAGGTCGTCCGTATCGCCGGTGACCTGCGCCGGGTGATTGCATACCTGCTTGAGAGTGGTCAGAAGCGCAAGGATGTTGCCACGCCGGGCAATTCCCGTGCCCAATCCGGAGTCGAACGCATCGGCAACTGCCGACCGGTAGATGCGCGCCTGTTCCGACGTCAGAGTGCACGAGACCGTGGAGAACTGCTTGGGCGGAAGATCCTTGGCCACTGTGTCTTTGGTTCTGCGCAGAATGAAGGGATCGATGACCGCGGCAAGCCTGGTCGCCGCGGTGGCCGATCGACCGGATTCGATCGGTACGGCAAAGCGTTGACGAAACCGTGCGCGAGTTCCGAGGACGTCGGGATTGGCGACGCGAAAGAGCGACCACAATTCTTCGAGACGGTTCTCCACCGGCGTGCCGGTCATCGCTACCTTGACGTCCGCCGACAACTGCATTGCTGCTTTCGCGGCGAGGGAAGCGGGGTTCTTGATCTGTTGCGCCTCGTCGAAGACCACTGAACTCCAATGGACCGGGGCCAATTGGGCTGCGTCGGAACGCAAGACGCTGTAGCTGGTCAGAACCGTAGTGCCGGCGGGGATACGAGTGGGAAGTGCACGGGCGGCCCCGTGATGAACGTGCAGTGGCAGATGCGGAGCGAATCGCTCGATCTCGCGGCGCCAGTTTCCTATCACCGAGGTGGGACACACAACCAGATGCGGACCGTCGCCGGCGCGGATCGCGATCATCGAAATCGCTTGCAGTGTCTTACCCAAACCCATCTCGTCGGCCAAGATCCCACCGCCCGAACCCGACAGAGCCGTCAGCCAGGCAACTCCCTGCATTTGATACGGGCGCAGAGTCGCCTGAATCTTTGCTCGGCGAAGACTCTCGATGGCCGCGCGCGCTTCCGTGAACAACCGCACCGTGGACGCGGCGCTTCGGATCTTCGTGTCGTCGCGCTCGATAGCGGCATGCGCTGCGGTCGGAATGTCATGTGCGCCGGTGTCGATGACGCGCTTCCACGCGAGCAGCGACGATCCGAGGTCGCCGCGACCAGCATCGAGGTTGTGGAACGCGTCGATCGCGGTGGTGAGGTCGAGCAGTTGCGCTTCGACGTCGGTTGCTGTGATCGACTCGTCGACCGGGATCGCAAGCCTGCACACGCCCGGCGACCCGGTCGGCATCCCCAGTGCCGACAGCCGCGCTGCCGGGTCTGCGTCACCCCAGAACGCGAAGGACATGTGCTCGGGAATGTACGTAGCCTGCAGGCGCGTCGAGCATGGCTGATTCACGTTCGCCGATGCTAGCCGCGCCGGCTCACGTTCGCCAATGAGAATGTCGGGAAAACCCGCAGATCAGCTGTGGTTTTCCCGACATTGACGAATCCTGAAAACGTGGCTCTGTGCCGAATCAGCGAGCCGTACGCGCGAACTCCATCGTTCGGCGAAGCAGTCCGGCGACGGCGTCCGCCTCCGTCAGGAAGCCGTCGTGGCCGTCCTTGGACTTGAGAATCTCGAGGCCGCTGCACGTGGAAATTCCGTCGGCGATCTCCTCCTGCAAGCGAAGGGGATACAGCCGATCCGAGTCGACGCCGCCCACCACGACCGGTGCCGTGATCGATGCCAACGCCGCCGCAACACCGCCGCGTCCACGACCGATGTCGTGCCGGTTCATGGCCTCGGTCAGTAGGACGTACGTGCTCGGGTCGAAGCGGTCGACCAGCTTGTCTGCCTGATGTTCCAGGTAACTTTGTACGGCGTATCGTCCACCGTTCCAAGGATTTTCGTCGTTCTGAGCGGAGTTCTCGAAGCGTGCGTCCAGTTCGGACTCGGTGCGGTACGTCAGGTGCGCGATGCGACGGGCGATGCCGAGTCCGGTGCGAGGTGCCCGCCCCGTTCCGTGGTAGTCACCGCCCTGCCAATCCGGATCGGAGACGATGGCAGCGATCTGCGTCGTCTGGGTGCCGATCTGATCTGCAGTGGCCCGTGAACCGGTTGCGAGAACCAACGCGGAGCGAATGCCGTCCGGGTAGGTAACTGCCCATTCGAGGGTGCGCATGCCCCCCATGGATCCGCCGACTACCGAGGCCAACTGGTCGATCCCGAGGAGATCGACGAGCTTCTTCTCCGCCGCGATCTGATCCCGGATGGAGATCTCCGGGAACCTGCTGCCCCACGGCTTGCCGTCGTCGGCCGGCGAACTGGGACCGGTCGTGCCGCGACAACCACCGAGGACATTGGTTGCGATGACGCACCATTCGCCGGTGTCGATCGGTTCGCCGGGGCCGACCATCCCGTTCCACCAGCCGGGGGAGGGCTGATTCGCGGAGATCGGTCCGGTGACGTGTGAGTCTCCGGTCAGTGCGTGCTCGACGAGTACGACGTTGTCGCGGTTCGGGGAAAGCTCACCCCACCGCTGAACGGCGAGCGAAACCGATGGGAGCACCGCGCCGCTCTCGAGTTCCAAGGCACCGATGTCGACGAACCCCACCTGGCCGTCGGGTGGGGGCAGGAGGTCGATCCTGGGCTCCAATTCGTTCACGGTCACGAGTTTGCCACCGCTGCCAGGCCGACGGTGAGATCGGCGAGGATGTCGTCGATTCCTTCGATGCCGACCGCGAGGCGGACGAGCCCGGGTGTGACACCGGAGGCGAGCTGCTCTTCGGGGGTGAGCTGCGAGTGTGTCGTCGAGGCGGGGTGGATCACGAGTGAGCGAACGTCACCGATGTTGGCGACGTGGCTGTGCAGCGTCAGGGCGTTGACGAACGTCTTGCCCGCATCGATACCGCCGGGCAGCTCGAAGGTGACGATGGCGCCGGTTCCCTTGGGCGTCAGCTGCTTTCCACGTTCGAACCATGGCGAGGAGGGAAGTCCCGCGTAGGAAACGGAAGCCACCTCACCGTGGCCGTCGAGGAATTCGGCGACCTTCTGTGCATTGGATACGTGGCGCTCGATGCGCAGGCTCAAGGTTTCGATACCCTGCGCGATGAGGAACGCGTTGAACGGCGCCACGGCGGAACCGAGATCGCGCAGCAGTTGGACGCGGGCCTTGAGTGCGAACGCCGGCGCGCCGAGGTCCGCGAAGGTGACGCCGTGGTAGCTGGGATCAGGCGTCGTGAAGTTCGTGTGGCGACCCTGCGTCCAGTCGAAAGTGCCACCGTCGACGATGACGCCGGCGATCGCGGTGCCGTGTCCACCAAGGTATTTGGTGGCGGAGTGAACGACGATGTCGGCGCCGTGTTCGAGTGGGCGAAGCAGGTACGGCGTCGCGACTGTGTTGTCCACGATCAACGGAAGACCGTTCTCGTGGGCCAGTGACGAGATACCGGGTAGGTCGAGGATGTGGTTCTTCGGATTGGCGATCGTTTCGCCGTAGAACGCCTTCGTATTCGGGCGAATGGCTTCGCGCCACTGCTCGAGATTGTCGGGATCCTCGACGAACGTGACTTCGATACCCAGCTTGCGAAGGGTGTAGTGCAGGAGGTTGTACGTGCCGCCGTACAGGTACGGGCTGGAGACGATGTGGTCGCCGGCCTCGGCGATGTTGAGGATCGCGATGGTCTCGGCGGCCTGACCCGAGGAGAGGAGGAGTGCGGCGACTCCGCCTTCGAGGGCAGCGATGCGCTGCTCGACGGCGTCCTGTGTGGGATTCATGATCCGCGTGTAGATGTTGCCCGGCTCGGCGAGGCCGAACAGTGCAGCAGCGTGATCGGTGCTGTCGAAGACGTAGCTGGTGGTCTGGTAGATCGGCAGAGCGCGCGCATTGGTGGCGGTGTCCGCTGTTTGTCCGGCGTGCACCTGCTTGGTCTCGAACGACCAGTTCGCGGTCGGATCCGAAGTTGCTGCGGCGTCGGCTGTGTTGTCGGTCATGATTTGTTCACTCCAGTGGTCTGACGGATAGATGTCGGACGGGGGCGAATGATCGCCGCCCCGTGCTGGGGTCTATCTACAAGTGCGACACATACTGAAATACCTCCGTGGGGCTCGGCCCGGTCTGGGGTCCGTCCCTGTCGGACCCGCGCTTGTCACCCGAATTGCGGTGGAACTGCGCGAGCAGATCCACGTCGGGAAACCTGGTCATCACCCGGGGCACCCCACCGCGGTTGGAGGGTTGCCGTCCAGCGAGCCGGGGCTTGACGCTGGCACTCATGACCAAGTCGGATTCTACCGGGAAGTGAGCGCAGTCCTGACACGGGGCGAAATGTGAGCCGCAACCGCACGCGAGGCAGAGCGACGCAGCCCACTAGCAGGCAAAAGTTACTCGCGAGTAGAGACCGATGAGTGGACCTGCCGGTTGCGGCCTCACGGGTTAGCAGTACGCTTGTCTTGTTTGGGACTCATCTCCCGAGATCAGTCCACACCGTCTAGGTTTGATAATCGAACCGTTCGCGGACCCACTCACAAAGTGTGACCGCAACCGTGTAACCAGGGAAACTTCCTAGGAGGACGCGAAGCACCCATGTCCAAAATCAAGGTTGAGGGCACCGTCGTCGAACTCGACGGCGATGAGATGACGCGCATTATCTGGCAGTTCATCAAAGACAAGTTGATCCATCCGTATCTCGATGTGAACCTCGAGTACTACGACCTCGGTATCGAGTACCGCGACGAGACCGACGACCAGGTCACCATCGACGCAGCGCACGCGATCCAGAAGCACGGCGTCGGCGTCAAATGCGCCACGATCACGCCGGACGAGGCACGTGTCGAGGAATTCGGTCTCAAGAAGATGTGGCGTTCCCCGAACGGAACGATCCGCAACATTCTCGGCGGCACGATCTTCCGCGCACCGATCATCATCTCCAACGTTCCGCGACTCGTTCCGGGCTGGACCAAGCCGATCATCATCGGCCGTCACGCATTCGGCGACCAGTACCGCGCCACAGACTTCAAGGTCCCCGGCCCCGGCAAGGTGATGATCACCTACACGCCTGAGGACGGCAGCGCACCGATCGAGCACGAACTGGTCAACTTCCCCGAAGAGGGCGGCGTCGTCCAGGGGCAGTACAACTTCACCACGTCCATCCGTGACTTCGCTCGCGCGTCGCTCACCTACGGACTGCAGCAGAACTACCCGGTGTACCTGTCCACCAAGAACACCATTCTCAAGGCGTACGACGGTGCCTTCAAGGACATCTTCCAGCACGTCTACGAGACCGAGTTCAAGGCTGAGTTCGATGCTGCAGGTCTGACCTACGAGCACCGCCTCATCGACGACATGGTCGCTTCCGCACTCAAGTGGGAGGGCGGATACGTCTGGGCATGCAAGAACTACGACGGCGACGTCCAGTCCGACACCGTGGCCCAGGGCTTCGGTTCGCTCGGCCTCATGACGTCGGTTCTGCTGACACCGGACGGAAAGACCTGTGAGGCAGAGGCTGCTCACGGCACCGTGACGCGTCACTACCGTCAGCACCAGCAGGGCAAGCCCACCTCGACCAACCCGATCGCGTCCATCTTCGCGTGGACCCGCGGGCTCGAGCATCGTGGCAAGCTCGACAGCACCCCTGAGGTCATCGGCTTCGCGCAGGCGCTCGAAGACGTTGTCATCAAGACCGTCGAAAGCGGCCAGATGACCAAGGACCTCTCGATGCTGGTCGGCGGCGATCAGGGCTACCTGACCACCGAGGAGTTCCTCGGCGCGCTCGACGTGAACCTGCAGAAGGCCATGGCCGCGAAGTAGATTCACCGCTTCACCTGTCAAATGGGACGTCTGGGAAACCGGGCGTCCCATTTGTGTTCGCGGTCTCAAGTGAGTGAACTCACCCGCTCTCACTTGGAAGTTCAACCAGGTGTGAGACCACAATTGATCAGTGACTTCGTCTACCCTCTCCCTTTCTGACACCTCGACACCCGGGGTTCGTTCCGCCAGAGGTCCGGCGATGCTCGCTCTTGCCCTCGGCGGTTTCGGTATCGGCACCACCGAGTTCGTCGCCATGGGATTGCTCCCGGAAATGGCAACCGGGCTCGGTGTCTCGGAACCCATCGCGGGCCACGTGATCTCGGCATACGCGCTCGGGGTTGTCGTCGGTGCTCCACTGATCGCTGCACTCACCGCACGAGTACCGCGCCGCACCCTGTTGATCGCACTCATGGTCGCGTTCACCGTCGGCAATGCCGCCTCGGTTTTCGCGCCCTCGTACACGACGCTGATGATGGCCCGCTTCGTCGCCGGATTGCCGCACGGCGCCTACTTCGGAGTCGCCGCATTGGTCGCAGCTCACCTGGCCGAACCGGGAAAACGCGCGAAGGCCGTCGCGATGGTGATGATGGGTCTCTCCGTGGCCAACGTGATCGGTGTGCCGGTCGCGGCCTGGATCGGCCAGGCACTCGGCTGGCGCAGTGCCTTCGCCTTGGTCGCCGTGATCGGGGTGGCAACGGTTGCTTCGCTGTTCGTCTGGATTCCGCGTTTGGACGGCATGCCGGTGACGAATCCGATCACCGAACTCGGGGCACTGGGCCGCGTTCAGGTGTGGATGACCCTGATCGTGGGCATGGTCGGATTCGGCGGGATGTTTGCCGTCTACACCTACATCAGTACGACTCTCACCGACGTGTCCGGGCTTGGCGCTTCGTTCATTCCCCTCGCACTCATGCTGTACGGACTGGGCATGGTGGCCGGCAACTTCGTCGGTGGATACCTCGCGGATCGCGCACTGATGAAGGGCTTGTTCCTGTCGATGGGATCCCTCGTGGTCATCCTCGCGATCTTCGTTATCGCCGTGCGCAATCCGTATACGGCGCTCGTCTTCGTCTTCCTCATCGGGCTCGCCGGGTCGTCGATGGTGCCTGGCCTCCAGACACGGTTGATGGATGTCGCCGAGGATGCTCAGACCTTGGCCGCGTCTCTCAATCACGCCGCACTCAACATCGCCAACGCCTTCGGAGCGTGGATCGGCGGCGTCGTCATCGCAGCCGGTTACGGGTACACCGCGCCCGCAGCGGTGGGGTCGTTGCTGGCCGTCGCTGGTCTCGTCGTGCTGGCGGTAGCGGTGATTCTGCAGCGTAGGGCCGCGCGCTGACCTGGGCGCCCATCCGCGTCGGTGGAATCGGCTACGGTGCTTGCCGTGCCACAAACTGCTGACTCCCACATTCTTGCGCCCCACACCATCACGTCCGTGAACGTCAACGGCGTTCGAGCAGCGGCCCGTAAGGGCATGCTCGACTGGCTGGAGAAGACGTCGGCGGATTTCATCTGCCTTCAGGAAACGCGTGCGTCGGACGACCAGCTTCGCGAGACTCTCGAGCCGGCACTCGGCAAAGGATGGTTCCTGGTCTCCGCCGAGCCGTCCGCGAAGGGACGCAACGGAGTCGCGGTGCTCTCACGCACGGAACCTGACGCGGTGCGGATCGGTCACGGGGACGACGAGTTTCTCGACGCCGGTCGATACATCGAAGCCGACTTCGCCGATCTGACCGTCGCGAGCCTGTACTTGCCCTCAGGTGAGGCGCTCACGCCGAAGCAGGAGGAGAAGGAGCGGTTCATGGCATCCTTCGCAGTTCACCTCGCCTCCACCGCTGCGGCGGCCGAGGCTGCCGATCGTCACGTGGTGGTCAGCGGCGATTGGAACATCGCGCACACCGAACTCGACCTCAAGAACTGGAAGACCAACAAGAAGTCCTCGGGATTCCTCCCCGAGGAGCGCGCCTGGATGGATCTGCTGTTCGCCGAAGATTCCGCGTGGGTGGACGTCTTCCGCACCCTCCATCCGGGTGTCGACGGCCCGTACTCGTGGTGGTCGTACCGCGGAAAGGCATTCGACAACGATTCGGGTTGGCGTATCGATTACCAGGTTGCCACTCGCGGATACGCCGAGCGGGCCAAGGTCGCGCTCGTGGAACGCGCTGAGTCCTACGACCTCCGTTGGTCGGATCATGCGCCTGTCACCGTCTCGTACCGATAGAGACGCGTATGTCTGAAGGTCTGAAAATGCCGAGCGCAAAGACGCGCAACGCCATCATCACCGTCGTGGTGGCGGTGGTTGCGCTCGTACTGGCGGTCACCCTTTCTTCACGTGACTCCGACAGTTCGGCGTCGTCGGTGACGAAGTCCTCGAGTGCCCAGTCCTCGACTGTTCAAGCCAAGCCTGGCGCCACCACCAAGGCCGCGCCGTCGAGTTCCGCGCCCTCGAATTCCGCTGCCAAGCCAACGCAGCAGACAAGCACCGATGCGCCGGCACGAGTGCTCGCCACGCTGGTCGAGATCGACGCCGGGAGGTGGCCGGATTCCGCCAATGCGCCGGGCACCAAGGGCGGCATCACCTTCCGCAACAGCGAAGGCCGCCTACCCGCTGTCGGTGCCGGTGGCGGACGTGTCGTCTATCAGGAATGGGACGTGAACCCGAAGAAGAACGGCCAAGGACGCGACGCCGAGCGAATCGTCACCGGCAACGACGGTTCGGCGTGGTACACCCTCGATCACTACGACACGTTTGTGAGGATTCGCTGATGTCCGACTCGTCTACGGTCAGCGTGGCGCAGTGGCTGGATCCGTATTCGGATGTGGCTTCGGTGGCGCTGCAGAGCGACCCGGCCGTTGCAGATGATCTTGCACGTCAACTCCGTGCCGAGAATTTTGTCGTTCGGGTGGTTCGCGGAGAGAACATGCGGACAACGGCGCAGGTCTTCGACGAGTTTGCGGCAGCCTTCCAGTTTCCGTCCCACTTCGGGCGAAACAAAGACGCTTTCGACGATGTCATGCGCGATCTCGACGACGTCCTCGGACTCGGCGCCGGATATGTAGTTGTGGTCCGAGGCGCGGGTTCTCTACTGTCCGAGCAACAGGATCAGTTGGAGTGGTTCCGCGAAACGATGGACTTCTACGCCGAAGAATGGGAACCCGTCGTTTTCCGGACCGTCTACCAGTTCGGTGCGGAGGACCTCACCGCCCACGGTGAAGACCTCGTCGAACTCGACTACCCGGGCACCACGCCACTGCACTGATTTCCACTCGTGAAAAGATCGGAACCATGTCGACCCCTGCAGAACAGAAGCCCACCGCAAAGCCTCGCGTGCTTTCCGGAATCCAGCCGACGTCGGATTCTTTCCACCTCGGCAACTACCTGGGTGCGCTGCAGCAGTGGGTTCCGTTGCAGGACGATTTCGACGCTTTCTACTTCATTCCGGATCTTCACGCCATCACGGTGACGCAGGACCCGAAGGAATTGCGTCGTCGCACCAAGGTTGCGGTGGCTCAGCTCCTTGCGGTGGGGATCGATCCGGATCGGGCGACGCTGTTCGTACAGAGTCAGGTTCCCGAGCACGCACAGTTGGCGTGGGTCCTGAACTGCATCACCGGTTTCGGTGAAGCCAGCCGTATGACGCAGTTCAAGGACAAGTCCGCCAAGCAAGGCAGCGACAACGCCAGTGTCGGCTTGTTCACGTATCCGGTTCTGATGGCCGCGGACATCCTTCTGTACCGCCCGCAGCGAGTCCCCGTGGGTGAGGATCAGCGTCAGCACCTCGAACTCGCACGCGATCTGGCCGGACGGTTCAACACCCGCTACGGCAAGGCGTTCGTCGTTCCCGAGCCGCAGATCATCAAGGGCACGGCAAAGATCTACGACCTGCAGGATCCAACCGCGAAGATGAGCAAGTCCGCTGCCAGTGCGGCCGGACTGATCAATCTGCTCGACGATCCGAAGGTGTCGGCGAAGAAGATCAAGTCGGCCGTCACCGACAACGAGCGCGAGATTCGTTTCGACCCGCAGGCCAAGCCGGGCGTCAGCAACCTGCTCACCATTCAGTCGGCTCTCTCGGGAGTACCGATCGAGACTCTGGTGGCCGGTTACGAGGGCAAGGGATACGGCGACCTCAAGACCGATACCGCTGACGTGCTGACCGAGTTCGTCACCCCACTCAAGGCGAAGGTCGACGGTTACCTTGCCGACGAGGCAGAGCTGGATCGCATCATCGCGGCCGGAGCGCACCGCGCCCGTGAGGTGTCTTCACGCACTCTCGCCGCTGTCTATGACAAGGTCGGATTCCTGGCACCGAAGGGCTGACTTACGCGAATTCGGACTCACGACGCCTGACCGAACATGAGGGGGACGGCAATGGCTGACACGGACGACGACGCACCGAGCTTCCTCGAGAAGCAACGGGCAGCGCGACCCTGGCTCGATCATCTGGTTCGCGCGGCCGGACGGTTTCAAGAGCAAAAAGGCGACTATTACGCTGCTGGTATCACGTACTTCAGCGTTCTCGCGTTGATTCCGATCATGATGGTCGCGTTTGCAGTGGCCGGTTTCGTATTGGCCGGGCATCCCGAGTACCTGGAGTCGATTCAGGAGCAGATCACCAAGAGCATTCCGGGCAGCTTGGGTGACACCATCAACACGCTGATCGATTCGGCCATCGACTCGCGCGCGAGCGTCGGAATCTTCGGCCTCCTGGGTGCTGCGTACGCGGGTCTCGGTTGGATGGCAAATGTTCGCGACGCGCTGACGGCGATGTGGGAGAGCAAGCGCGAGCCGAAGGGTTTCGTACGTACCAAACTTGGTGACGCAGGGGCCCTCGTCGGTCTGGCTCTCGCCATGGTCGTCTCACTGGGAATGTCGGCGCTGAGCAGTGGGCCGGTTGCGACTCAGATCGTGAAATGGCTCAACCTCGAGAACATCACCGGTGTCGGCGTGGGGCTCAGAGTTGTTTCACTGTTGCTCTCCCTCCTGGCGACGTGGGCGGTGTTCCTGTGGGTGATCGCCCGGCTGCCGCGCGAGCCTGTCACGCTGCGTAGCGCTGCGCAGGCAGCGGTTATCGCCGCGATCGTGTTCGAGATCTTCAAGCAGGTGGGTGCGATCTACCTCGCTGCCGTCACCAACGGACCAGCGGGCGTGGCATTCGGTCCGATCATCGGTTTGCTCGTGTTCGTGTTCACGGCGTCACGGATGCTGCTGTTCTGCACGGCGTGGGCGGCGACGACCAAGGAAAGTATGGCCCTGGCGTTCGTTCCGCCGCCGGATCCCGCAGTGATCTCGCCGCGAATCGTTGTCAGTGACGGTGCTTCACCGTCTCGCGTGGCTGCGCTGATCGCCACGGGTGCGGTTGCCGGCCTGGGTCTTTCGGGCTTCATGCGTCGTCGGCCGCGCTAGCGCCTCCGACGGTTGAGGGCAACGGCTCCCGCCACCAGCGCGATCACCACTACTCCGCCGACCGCACCGATGAGTATGCGGTCAGTGGTGTCGGATTCGGCGTCGGTAGCGGTGGGTGCAGCCGAGATCGAGCCTGGTGCAGCGGCAGACGGTGTGCGAGTGACATCGGGCGAGGCATCGTCGGTGGATCGGTCCGTCAACGAGCCGACGGTTGTGCTCGCGGGGAGCGCATATCCGTAGTCGAGTAGACGGGCAGCTTGTTCCCACGGACGGATCGGCTTGGCTTCGCCGCCCATCAATGTCACCAGTAGTTTCCGGCCGTTACGCTCCGCGCCACCCACATACGTGTGGCGGGCGTCGTCGGTGAAGCCGGTCTTGCCGCCCAATGCGCCGTCGTAGTTGTAGAGCAGCTGATTGTCGTTGGCGAGAGTGAATCCGGGGCGGTCCTGATCGTCGGGAATCGTCGGATCCTTGGGGAAGCCGGGAAATTCGACGGTCTCGGTATGGATCAGACCGGCAAACGTCGGATTCTGCAGGGCGGTATGGAAAATCACGGCCAGGTCGTACGGCGAGCTGCTCATCCCCGGGCCGTCGAGTCCGGATGGAGTTGCCGTGCGAGTGTCGAGGGCGCCGAGTTCGGCCGCGAGCGCGTTCATTTTCGACACGGCTGCAGCGTCACCGCCGAGTTGGCGGGCAAGAGCATGCGCGGCATCGTTTCCCGACGCCATGACCAGACCCTGCATCAGTTGCCGGTTGGTGTACTTGCCGCCCTTTCCGATGCCGACAGCGCTACCTTCAGCGTCCGCGTCTTCGGCCGTTGCGGTGATTTCGGTGTCGAGATCGAGTTCGTCGAGCGCGACGAGAGCCAACAGCATCTTGATGGTGCTGGCCGGGCGGTAGCGACCGTGCGGATCTTTGGCGGCGAGAACCTCGCCGGTTTCGGCGTCCGCGAGTACCCATCCGGATGCCGCGATGTCGGCTGGGAGCGGGGGAGCGCCGTCAGGAAGTACGACGCCACACTCGCCGAGCTTGTCTCCACCGACGGGGCTTTCCGGAATCGGGACGGCAGTCGGGGCCGTGGATCCGGGCGCGGGTGCTTCGGAGAGATCGATCGCCGGCGCCGGACTACTCGTGAACGGGCAGCTGTCGGTGTTGGGTGTTGTGAACGGTGCCTCGGTGGTGGTGGTGGGCGGCGGCGGGGCCGGTTGGGCGCCGGCCACTCCCGAGGTCCCTACGACACCGGTAAACGCAATGCTCCCTGAGAGCACTGTTCCGGCTACTGCCACTGCACACTTTCGACGCCACATCATCGATATACGAGGGTATGCGAACCTGAGGGAACGTCCGAATCGCCACGCAAGCAGAGGGATCGAAAACAGGCGATTCGGTTTGTACATCGGTCATAGTGGATGGATGAACTTCGCAGGCACGCGTGGACGCCAGACGCTCGCGGCAATGACGCTCGTTGGAGCATTGACCGCTGTCGTCGGATGTTCCGGCGATTCGGAACCGTCGGCCGAGAGCCAAATCTCTGCGGTCGTCGGTCAGAGTTTCGAATTCATGGCCGAAAGGGACTGGGAGGCAGTGGACAGCACTCAATGCAGTTCGATGCGCAGCGAGAGTCCGCGAGTCGAAGAGTCGCCGTTCGACGACGCACTTGCCAGTCTGAGGCTGGACGGAGTGGAGAACATCGTCGTGAACGGGGATTCGGCGACAGCCAACACCCGCCATTACAGCACCGAGGATCCGTCCGAGATGATGCGCGAAGACATCACGTTGATCAAGGAGAACGGTGCCTGGGTTGTGTGCTGACGTCTTTATGTGGTGACAATCGGAGATCGCCGCCGATGAGTTCCACCACCACGCAGAGTCTGTAACAGTGGGGTAGTCGGCTACTCGAATGGCGCACACGCACTGACGACAGGGGATCGGTATGGGCAAGATCGTGGTGACAGAATTCGTGTCCTTGGACATGGTGATGGAAGCTCCCGGTGGCGAACCGGGTTATGCGCACACTGGATGGGTCTTTCCGTACCAGGAGGGCGATCAGATGAAGTTCAAACTCGACGAAACCCTCGCCGCGGACGTCCTTCTGCTCGGGCGGCGGACCTACGAGAGCTTCGCCGGTGCCTGGCCCGAGCGCGAGGACGACCAAGGCTTTGCGGACAAGATGAACGAGATGCCCAAGTACGTCGTCACGAGTTCGACCGAACCGCTCGAATGGAACAACTCGACGGCGCTCGACGGTCCCATCGAGGAATCTGTCCCGAAGCTCAAGGAGCAGATCGACGGCGAGATCTTGGTCGCGGGAAGTCGGACGCTCGTCCACGCGTTGTTGCTGGCCGGTCTGGTCGACGAGCTTCGTCTGATGGTCTTCCCGGTCATTCTCGGGTCCGGCGGGAGAGTGTTCCCCGAATCGGCCGACAAGATCGTCCTCGAGTTGAAGGACGATCGTCGGTACGAATCCGGAGTTCAGGTACTGACGTACCACCCCACGGTCACGTAGACCTCTCGAAAACATCTGTGGCCGAGCCTCTTCGAGAGTCTCGGCCACAGATGTCTTGTCGGCTAACTGTTCTCGGGGAAGCCGAGGTTGATGCCGCCGTGGCTAGGGTCGAGCCAGCGACTGGTGACGGCTTTACCTCGCGTGAAGAAATGAACACCTTCTGTCCCGTGAGCGTGGGTGTCACCGAAGAGGCTGTTCTTCCAGCCGCCGAAGCTGTAGTAGGCCATGGGAACCGGGATGGGGACGTTGATGCCGATCATGCCGACCTCCACCTCGTTCTGGAAGCGTCGGGCAGCGCCGCCGTCGTTGGTGAAGATGGCGGTGCCGTTTCCGTACGGGTTGTTGTTGATCAGTTCGAGGGCTTGGTCGTAGGTATCGACACGCACGACGGAGAGGACAGGCCCGAAGATTTCGTCGGTGTAGATCGACATGTCGGTGGTGACGTGGTCGATGAGGGTGGGCCCGAGCCAGAAGCCGTCCGGTCCACCATCGGCCTGAACTGTGCGTCCGTCGACCACGATCGTGGCACCGTCCTTCTCCCCGGCATCGACATAGGACGCGACCTTGTCGCGATGGGCCTTGGTGACGAGCGGACCCATGTCGGAGTTCTTGGTGCCGTCACCGGTGACGAGGGGAGTGGTGCGTTCGACGATCTTGGCAACCAGTTCGTCGGCGATGTCGCCGACTGCAACCAGGGCGGAGATCGCCATGCATCGTTCGCCCGCGGAGCCGAATCCCGCGTTGACCATTGCGTCGGCGGCGAGGTCGAGGTCGGCGTCCGGCAGAACGATGGCGTGGTTCTTGGCGCCGCCGAGTGCTTGCACGCGTTTGCCGTTGGCGGTGCCGGTGGCATAGACGTACTGGGCGATGGGGGTGGATCCGACAAACGAAATCGCTTTGACTGCTTTGTTTTCCAGAAGTTCGTCGACGGCGAGCTTGTCACCTTGGAGGACGTTGAAGACGCCGGGGGGCAGACCGGCTTCGGCCCAGAGTTCGGCGAGCCAGATCGCCGCGGTGGGGTCCTTCTCCGAGGGCTTGAGAATCACGGTGTTCCCGGCGGCGATGGCGACCGGGAAGAACCACATGGGGACCATCGCGGGAAAGTTGAAGGGCGAGATGATGCCGACGGGGCCGAGGGGTTGGCGGATGGAGTAGACGTCGACCTTGGTCGATGCATTCTCGGTGTATCCGCCCTTGAGGAGATGCGGTATTCCGCAAGCGAATTCGACAACTTCCTGCCCGCGGCTGATTTCGCCGAGGGCGTCGGAGAGAACCTTGCCGTGCTCGGCTGTGATGATCTCGGCGAGTTCACCTTTGCGAGCATTGAGGAGTTCGCGGAAGCTGAACAGTACCTGTGTGCGCCGGGCCAGTGAGGTGTCACGCCAGGCGGGGAAGGCCGCCGCAGCCGCGTCGATGACAGCGCGGGCGTCCTCGAGGTTCGCCAGGGCCAGTCGGCCGGTGATCTGTCCGGTGGCGGGGTTGGTGACGGTGGCGGTGTCCTCGGACGTTCCGGCGAACGGCTTGCCGTCCAGCCAGTGCGCGATGACGCGAGTATCAGTGCTGGTCATGGTATTTCCTAGTGGTCTGGTGACTCAGGAGTTCGGGGAGGTGTACTTGGCGACGTAGTCGTTCATCGTCTCGCGCTGGTACCGGGAAACCTCGTGCGCGTTTTCGTTCTCGGCGAAGACGCTCGACACCATCACGGTGTTCTCACGTTCGTAGAAGCCGAGTTTGCCGAGACCGCCGAAGAATTCGTCCCAGTTGACGTCTCCGTCACCGATTTTGAGATGCTGATGCACTCGAACGGCATTGCCTGGCGGGTTGGTGATGTAGCGCAGTCCGTGGGAACGGTGATGATCCATGGTGTCCGCCACGTGAACGAGTCGGACCATGTCGCCGGCGGCCTCCATGATGGCGGGAAGGTCCCCACCCATGTGGAATTGGTGGCACGCCACGATCACCATGCCGAGGTTCTTGGAGTTCACACCACGGATCGTGCGGATCGCGGCTAGTCCGTCTTCGACAAAATCGTCCGGGTGGGGGTCGATCAGGACGTCGATTCCCTCGCGTTCGATGATCGGAACCAGTTCCTCCATCGAACGATAGAACGCACGCTCGGACTCTTCGGCCTTTTCGGGGCGGCCGGAGAATTCGGTGTTCATGACGTTGACACCGAGATCGACCGTGATCTGGATGGCCCGCTTCCAGTAACGCACGGCTGCTTCGCGGGCGTCCTCGTCCGGGCCGGACCAGCGAAGGACCGGGAGTACCGACGCGATGCCGACCCCAGCACTCGCGCAAGCTTTCCGAAATTTGGCGACGAGCGCGTCGTCGGCTTTCGGGTGATTGAAGAACGGGATCATGTCGACGTGCGGTGTGAGCTGCAGGTACTCGTACCCGAGATCGGCAACAACCTGAGGTAGCTCGAGTAGTGAGTAATCGTGATGGAAAGGTGTGGGGTCGAGTGCGACCTTCATCGCTAAGCTCCGGCCACAGAGTCGCGCGCAACCATGTCCACGACGACGCGCTGACCCGTCTCCAGAGACTTCACACCGGCGGCGCAGACAGCGGCCGCGGCGTACCCGTCCCAAGCACCTGGTCCGTCGATGTAGTTGCCGGTGCCGGCGCCCGTCTTCACTGCCTTGATCCACCGGGCGAACTCGGTGTCGTAGGCCTGCCCGAAGCGTTCGCGGAATCCTGGGGTGATCTGCCCACTCCAGTTGCCGGGCTTGGTCTTTCGGATCAGTCCCACGTCGAGTCCGATCATCGCGCTTCCGAGTTCGCCGACAACTTCGGTGCGCACCTCGTAGGCAACTCCGGTGGTGACAAACACCTCGGCGTCGACGTGTCTGCCGGACTCGGTCTCGAATATCGCGATCTGTGGGTCTTGAATGCCCTCGGGAGCAAGCGAATTCGCGGCCGGTCGGATGATCTGCACTGAGGTGATCTCTTCGTCGAGCAGGAATCGTGTCACGTCGACCTCGTGGACGAGTGAGTCCTTGACGATCATCGCGCTGTCGAAGCCGTTCGGAACCGCAGGATTGCGGTGCGCGCAGTGCACAACGAGAGGGCGACCGAGATCGCCGCTGTCGATCAAATCCTTGAGCTGGGTGTATTCGTGGTCGAACCGGCGCATGAAACCAACCTGGATCAGTCTTTTTCCCAGCGCTGCTTCGGCTTTGACGATCGTGAGCGAACTGTCCGCGTCGGTGGTCAGCGGCTTTTCGCAGAGAACAGGCTTGCCCGCTTCGAGGCAGGCAAGAACCTGCTTCTCATGGGTCGGGCCCGGGGTTGCGAGAACAACGGCGTCGACGTCCTCGGCTGCGATGGCATCGAACGGATCGACGACGACGCGCGCCCCTGGCGTCAGTGCTGCGATTTCCTCGGCGCGGGCGAGAGAGTAGTCGTTGACGACGGTGACGCGGGCACCGCCGATTTTGTTGGTGATGCGGTCGACGTGATCGGCCCCCATGATGCCGACGCCGAGCACTGCGATCCGGAGATCCTGGTTGTCAGACATGCGGTGGTACTCCTCGATTGTGTTGCTCAGTTGAAACGGACGGCGGGGACGCCACAGGTGGACAGGTATTTCTGAGTGCGCGCTGCGATGGGCAGCGGTGTGTCGGGATGGCAGGGATACATGTCCTGCTCGACGATCGCGAACACGTCGATGCCGAGCTTCTCGATGGCCTCCAGAAGCGGCGGCATGTCGGGGATTCCGCGCGGCGGTTCGATCATGGCACCGAGTTTGACGGCCTCACCGAACGGCAGGTCCTCCGCCTCAACCTTGGCGACTATCGCCGGATCCACCTGTTTGAGGTGTAGGTACCCGATGCGCTCCGGATGTTTGTTGATAATTGCGAGATTGTCGCCGCCGCAGTAGCTGATGTGGCCGGTGTCGAGACACAGATTCACGAAACGCTCGTCGGTCCCTTCGAGGAACTTGTAGACGTTGTCTTCGATGTCGACGTGACTGTCGGCATGAGGATGGTACTGCGCCATGACGCCGTACTCCTCGAGCATTGCCTTCCCGAGAGCGTTCATGCCGTCGGTTTTCTTACGCCACTGCTCGGGCGTCAGATTGCGGTCTTCGAGTACCGCTCCGGTGGAAGGGTCGCGCCACATCTCAGGGATGACCACCACGTGCTTGCCGCCGACGGCTGCGGTCAACTTGGCGACGTCCTTGATCTGATTCCAGACGGCATCCCAGGAATCGTCCTGGTGCAGGTGTTCGAAAACGGTACCGGCCGAAAGCTTCAGGCCGCGGGCGCCGAGTTCGTCCGTCAACTTGGCTGGATCGGTCGGAAGGTATCCGAACGGGCCGAGTTCGATCCATTCGTATCCCGACGCGGATACCTCGTCGAGGAATCGTGTGTAAGGGGTCTGCTGTGGATCGTCCGGAAACCACACGCCCCAGGAGTCGGGGGCTGATCCGACGCGAATCGCGCTCATGTCTAGATTCCTTTCGCGGGCAAGCTTTATGGGGTGTGGTTGTGCGGAATTTTCATTCGGATGGACGGAGGTACGGTCGCTGGATCTTCTTCCAGGACTCGTAAGTTGTCCGTGCCTTCTTGGTGGACTCCAGTTCGGAGGTGGCCGATACCGGTACATCCCACCAGGATTCGCTATCCGGGGCGCCGATCAGCGGATCGGTTTCGACGTGGATGACGGTGCTGGTGTCGCTTGCTTTGGCAACCTTGATCGCGTCGGCGAACTCGGCAGCGGTGTTGGCGCGGATGACGTCGACACCGAGGCTGGCAGCGTTCGCGGCCAGATCGACCGGGAGAACCCCTCCGTCGAGACGTCCGTCATTCGAGCGGTAGCGGTACTGCGTGCCGAAGCGCTGGGAACCCAGCGACTCGGACAGTGAACCGATGGAGGCAAATCCGTGATTCTGCACCAGGACGACGATGACCTTGAGGCGTTCCTGTACGGCGGTGACCAATTCGGTGGCCATCATCAGATAGGAACCGTCTCCGACCATCACGAACACGTCGCGATCGGGGCACGCCATGCGGACGCCTAGACCGCCGGCAACTTCGTATCCCATGCACGAGTACCCGTATTCGACGTGATACCCCTTGGAATCACGGGTTCGCCACAGCTTGTGGAGGTCACCCGGCATGGACCCGGCAGCGCACACCACGACGTCACGTGGATCGGACAGTGTGTTGACCAGGCCGATCACCTGATTCTGATTCAGTGACCCGTCGGCAGCGGGTTCGGCTGGGTTGTAGACGGATTCGACGATCGCATCCCAATCGCGAGCGAGGTCACCGATCCTGGACGCATATTCGTCGTCCACCCGGTAGTCGTTCAGTGCAAGTGCCAGCGCGTCGAGTGCCTCACGTGCGTCGGCGACAACGCTGACTCCGCCCTGCTTCACGGAGTCCAGTGATGCGACGTTGATGTTGACGAAGCGAACGTCGGGATTGGTGAACGCGGTGCGGGACGCGCTCGTGAAATCGCTGTACCGCGTACCGATTCCGATGACGACGTCAGCCTCGGTGGCCAGTGCGTTTGCAGCCGTAGTGCCGGTGGACCCCACCGCCCCGACGGATTGTGGATGGTCGTAGACCAATGAACCCTTGCCGGCCTGGCTCTGCCCCACGGGGATTCCGGTCTGCGCGCAGAACGCTGCCAGAGAGTCGGTGGCCTGGCTGTAGATCACGCCGCCGCCGGCGACGATCAGTGGCTTGCGAGCCGAGCGGATGATCGCGGCGGCGCGTTCGATCACCGATCGTTCGGGGAGCGGGCGGGCCACGTGCCACACCCGTTCGGCGAAGAAGGACTCGGGCCAGTCGAAAGCCTCGGCCTGCACGTCCTGCGGGATGGCGATGGTGACCGCGCCGGTCTCGACGGGATCAGTGAGAACGCGCATCCCGGCGAGCAGAGCGCTCGGCAACTGCTCCGGGCGCCATACCCGATCGAAGTATCGTGAGACGGGTTTGAAAGCGTCGTTGACTGTGACGTCGCCGCTCGACGGGAGTTCGAGTTCCTGTAAGACGGGGGCACTGGCGCGGGTCGCGAAAGTGTCTGCGGGAAGGAGTAATACAGGTAGACGATTGATGGTGGCCAGTGCCGCGCCGGTGATCATATTGGTGGCACCGGGGCCGACGCTGGACGAGACCGCCCACGTCTGCAGGCGGTCCTTCATGCGGGCGTGCGCGACAGCCGAGTGCACCATCGCCTGTTCATTGCGGCCGAGCACGTAGGGGAGTGTCGGCTCACGGCCGGCGTCGAGATCCTGGATCTCGGCCTGCAAGAGTGCCTGTCCCAGTCCGGCGACGTTGCCGTGCCCGAAGATTCCGAAGCAGCCGGCGAACAGCTTGGTGCGCTGGCCGTCGCGTTCGGTGTACTGGTTGGCGAGGAAGCGGACGACAGCTTGAGAAACAGTGAGGTATACGGTCGGCTCGTCGCGAGGTGGACGATTGCCTGTTGCGTTGTTGGTGGGTGCCACAGCTTTCACTTCCGTCAGTTGTGGGACTGCAACGGCAGTCGAGGGTCGATGTCCTGGTGATCCCAGCTTCCACGTAGCCAGGTGTGTTGCGGATCGTCACAGATGTTCCACGCCCGGATCTCGCCCGAACCTGCCATGACATTGAGGTAGTACATGTGGTGGCCCGGCGCTGCGATGGACGGGCCGTGATAGCCGTGCGGCACGAGGACGACGTCGCCCGAGCGGACTTCCTCGAGCACCTCGATAGGTCTCTCGGCGGTTCCGTACACGCGGTGGTAGCCGAAACCTTCGGTCCCGGTGGGGCTTCTGTCGATCTCGAAGTAGTAGATCTCTTCCAGGGCCGATTCGACGTCGCTGTTCTCGTCGTGTTTGTGGCTGGGATACGATGACCAGTTCCCGCCGGGGGTGATGACCTCACACGCGATGATGGAGTCGGCCTCGAAAGTGTCTGCGGTGGCGAAGTTGTGAACCTGTCGGCTGCAGTTCCCGGCACCGCGGAGCTCGACCGCAACTCCTGAAGCCGGACCGTAGCGATGGGGGAGCTTTGCGCCGGCGCGCGCTCCGCACAGAGCGAAGCGGCCCCCGTCAGCGCTGCTGACCGAGTAGTCGGCGTCGCGTCCTACGTACGCGAAATCGCTCGGGCCGTCGAAAACCGATGCGCGGCCAGTGAGGGGAATCTCCGTCCCCTCGGCAACAACCACGGCCGAACCCGCAAGTGGAACGACGATGATTTCGTTCTCGCCGGACCGCAGGTGGACGTTCGCACCCGGGGCGAGTTCGAGTATCCACAAGCTGGATTCGGTCCACCCGGCAGACTCCGGCGTGACCACTGTCGTGAAATCACCGTCGGCGGACGATCCGGCGGGGACGTAGTACTTGCTGAACATCTTGCTCCTGCCAGGTCGGTTCTAGTGGACTAGCTTGACTGCGGTGTCGACGGCCGCGGTCACGTCGCCGTCGGGTGGGTATAGCAGCGCGCGTCCGACGATCAGTCCGCGCACGGACGGCAGCTGAAGTGCAGCGTCCCACTTTGCGTACGTTTCTTCCGGCGCGATCTGCGGATCGCCGCCCAACAGGAGCGTCGGGAGGGTGGTCGCATCCATGACGCGTTCCATCTCGTCGACGACCGGCAGTTTCATCCACGTGTACGCCGAGGTGGAGCCGAGGCCCTGGGAGATATGGATGGACTTGATGACGGCGTCGGGGCTGAGATCGTTGACCACCTTGCCGTTTACGCGACTAGAGAGGAACGGCTCGAGCATCGCGATCAGTCCGGCCGCGGCCAGTTCGTCCACGGCTTCCGCACATGCCGTCATGGTGGGCAGAGTGCCCGCGTCGTCGAGTGCGATGCGCAGCAGCATCTTTCCGCCGTTCATACCGAACTTTGCGGTACCGGCCGCGGTGTAACCCGTCATGCGGTCGTCGAGTTCGAAGCTGGCGCCTGCCAGGCCGCCGCGGTTCATCGACGAGAAGACGACCTTGTCGTCGAGGGCGCCGAGGAGGAGCAGATCGTCGAGTATGTCCGCGGTGCCGAGAACGCCGTCGACTCCGGGATTGTCGAGAGCAGTGCGCAACCGGTCCAGCAGATCGGTACGACTGTTCATCGCTGTCGGCTTGCCACCGACAGACAGTGCCCCACGGGCCGGGTGATCGGCCGCGACGATCATGAGCCGGCCATTGCCTCGAACAGTGGCGCGAGGAGTTCGCGCTGCCCAGGCCTTTTCGATGATCTGCGGATCGCTCGCACGCAGTTCCGTCACTTCGGCGTAGGTGGTGGCGAGGGGGCGGGCGGCGAGCTTGTCAGACATTGACTGCCTCCGTGGCTGTGGCTTCGGCGAGATCGTGGACTTCTTCGGCGGTCGGCATCGCAGTGGAGCATTCGAGCCGAGATGCGACTATCGCGCCGGCCGCGTTGGCGTAGCGCAGTACCTTCTCCAGCGGCCACCCGGCCAACAGTCCGTGGCACAGTGATCCGCCGAAGCTGTCGCCTGCTCCCAGCCCGTTGACCACGTCGACGGCGTTGGGCGGCACGGTGATCGATTGCTTTCGTGTTTTGCCGAGTACACCCTTCGGGCCCTGCTTCACGATGGCCAGTTCGACTCCGAGGTCGAGAAGCGCGTCGGCGGCCTTGTTCGGGTTGGTCTCACCGACCGCGATCTCGCACTCTTCGCGGTTTCCGACGGCTACTGCCACGTGCGCGAGAGCGCGCTGCACCTGAGTGGTTGCTTCCTGGGGCGTCGACCAGAACATCGGGCGGTAGTCCAGATCCAGAACCGTCAGCGGGCGTCGTTCGCGGGCTTCCCAGGCCGCGAAGTGTGCACTGCGACTCGGTTCTTCGGACAGCCCCGTCACAGTCGACCAGTAGAGGGACGCTGTTCGAACGGCGTCGAGGTCGATGTCTTCCGGGGTGATCCGAAGATCGGGCGCGTGCGGCTTGCGGTAGAAGTACAGCGGAAAGTCGTCAGGAGGGAAGATCTCGCAGAACGTCACCGGTGTCGGGTACTCGGAATTGGTGACGACAAACCTGTTGTCGACGCCCAGACGTGCCAACTCGCGTGTGACGAACTTCCCGAAAGGATCGCTGCCTACGCCGGAGATCAGTGCTGCTCGCCGGCCGAGGCGTGCAGCCGCCACCGAGACATTGGCTGCGCTGCCGCCGAGGAACTTGCCGAACGTCTCGACGTCCTCGAGTCCGACACCGGTCTGAAGTGGGTAGATGTCCACCCCCGATCGGCCGATGGCAAGCACGTCGAAGGGTGCGTCAGGGATGTGTGACCCGCTCTGGTGAGTGTTGATGCTTGTCAAAACTGACTCCCGAGAGTTCGTGGTGGGTTGCCCACGCAGGGCACCGATGTATGACTGAAACTGTGCGCCGCGACACAGCGATTGTCAATAGTTTGTCTGGACATTATGACTTGCGGTCAAGTGAATGTTAGTGTTCGCATACACTGCCGAGAGAAGTAGCGTCGATACGGCGCCTTCCCAAGACAGATCGGAGTTGGCCGTGGTCGCAGCACTCGCCGTCGAGTTGGACCGCTCGAGCCCGGTGCCGCTGTATTTTCAGCTGGCACAGGCAATCGAGGGCGCTATTCTCGGTGGCGAACTTGCCCCAGGTGATCGCTTCGAGAATGAACTGGCGTTGGCCAAACGGCTCAATCTCTCACGTCCGACCACTCGACGCGCGATCCAGGAGCTGGTGGACAAGGGACTACTTGTTCGCAAGCGGGGAGTCGGAACTCAGGTGGTGCAAAGTCCGGTGCACCGCCCGGTCGAGCTCACCAGCCTGTTCGACGACCTTGCGAGGGCCGGCCAGGCGCCGACGACCAAGCTGCTCGAGTTCACGGTGGGAGTTCCCGCCGAGGACGTTGCCGCGGAACTCAACCTCGAACCTGACGCCGAAGTGGCCACCATCAGGCGTCTGCGAAGCACCAACGGCGAACCGCTTGCCGTGATGACCAACTACATTCCGGTGGACATCGCACCCGATCCCGAGGAGTTGGAGACGCAGGGGCTGTACCAAACCTTGCGAACTCGCGGCGTTCACATCCGTGTGGCGCGGCAGCGAATCGGCGCTCGGGCGGCGACTCGCGAAGAAGCAGGATTGCTCGACGAGAAAGTGGGTGCTGCCCTCTTGACCATGAGCCGCACTGCATTTGACGATTCAGGTAGCGCCGTCGAGTACGGCAGCCACTGCTACCGAGCGTCGCGTTACTACTTCGACACCACCGTGGTCGACCGCTAGATCTCGATCCCGGTGACACGAGTACCCGCCTGACCGAGTCAGTGGGGGTGATTTGTGATCCCAGCATTTCTGCGATCCTTCGATCATTTGACCCGAACGGAGCCTCATGACAGGCATTTCAGTAGCAGTTGCCGGATTCGGATGGATGGGCCGCGTCCACACGCAGGCGTATCTGCGTCTGCGGCAGCACTATCCGCAGCTTCCCGTGATCCGCCTGGCCGCCGTCGCCGACGAGGTGCCTGGCAGAGGGGAGGAAGCAGCGGACCAATTCGGTTTCGAAGCTTTCACCCAGGATTGGCGCGATATCGCAGCCGATCCGGCCATCGACGCGGTGAGCATCACGGCCCCGAACTTCTTGCACCGTGAAATCGGCGTCGCAATGGCAGAGGCCGGCAAACACATCTGGATCGAGAAGCCCGTCGGCTTGTCCACGGAAGACGCCAAAGCTGTTGCCGTAGCAGTCTCGAAGGCCGGTGTGCAGTCGACCGTCGGCTTCAACTACCGAAACGCGCCGGCTGTGGCCCTGGCAAAGAGCCTGATCGACTCAGGGGAGTTGGGCACGATCACGCACTCGCGTTTTCGTTTCCTCAGCGACTATGCGGCCCACCCTGAAGGTGCTTTGAGTTGGCGATACGAGCGTGAGCGCGGCGGCGCCGGCGTCCTGGGCGACTTGGCTTCGCACGGCATCGATCTGATTCGTCATCTTCTCGGTGACGTCGACGCTCTCGTTGCGGATACTGCGATCTTCATCCCGGAGCGTGCGCGTCCGTCCGCCGCTACCAGTGGACATGCGCGGGCCAGCGGTGGGGAGATGGGGGCTGTCGAGAACGAAGACTTCGTCAGCGCACTGCTGCGCCTCGGGTCGGGTGGCCGGTGCACCCTCGAAGCATGCCGCGTCGCCGTGGGAGAGCAGAACAATTACGGATTCGAGATTCACGGCACGAAAGGTGCCGTGTTCTGGGACTACCGCCGGATGGGTGAACTGGGCACCAGCCTCGGCTCGAAGTACCAGGACCAATCCGTCACGACGGTTCTGGTCGGCCCCGAGTCCGGTGAGTTCGGCCGCTTCCAGCCTGGCGCGGCCAACGCGATGGGCTACGACGACCTGAAAGTGATCGAGGCTCGCAATTTCATCGCCTCGATCGTGGACGGAGCGCCGCAGGGCGCGACCATCGCTGATGCAGTCGCGTCCGCACAGGCTCTGGACGCGATGGTCGCCTCGGTGACCTCCGGCAGCTGGATTTCTCTCGGCTGATCGACAGCTCCTCCGAAAGGCTCTGGTGCAGTGACATTTCCCCGCGGACTGGCGCTGCTCGTGGCAGCAGCGCTGTTCATGGAGATGCTGGACGCGACGATTCTCGCAACGGCACTGCCGTCGATCGCCCAATCTTTCGGAGTTGATGCCGTCGACGTCAATGTCGCCGTTTCTTCGTACCTCCTGGTGTTGGCCGTCCTGATCCCGGCGAGCGGATGGATGGCCGACAGATTCGGAACGCGACGTGTCTTCATCTCTGCCATAGCCGTTTTCACGGTGGCGTCGGTGGGATGTGCACTGAGCACCTCCCTCCCGATGCTGGTGGGAATGCGTGCTTTACAAGGGGTAGGCGGCGCCATGATGGTGCCGGTAGGGCGGCTCGCAGTATTGCGGGTGACGTCGAAGGCGGAACTCGTACGGGCTATCGCCTACTTGACGTGGCCGGCGCTCACAGCGCCGGTTCTTGCGCCCGCTGTGGGTGGAGCCATCGTGTCGATCGCTTCGTGGCGCTGGATCTTTCTGATCAACGTTCCGATCGGGATCGTCGGGTTTCTGCTGGCATTGCGCATGGTGCCCGACATTCGGGAGGCGCAGGAACGGAGCCTTGACTGGCTGGGATTGGTGGTGATCGGAGCAGGCGTCGCAGTGCTTGTTGTGGCGCTCGAGAGCGTGCACAGTGCCGGAACCGACTGGCTAAGAGTGGGCCTCGGGATCGTTGCGGCTCTGATCTTGTTGAGCTTGGCCGTCATTCACCTCGTCCGGTCGGATCACCCGCTCATCGCGCTCGGCGTCCTCCGGCTTCGATCGTTTCGGCTCGTCGCGTCGAGCGGCTCGCTGTACCGGCTCGTGATCATGGGCGTGCCGTTTGTGCTGCCGTTGTTGTTCCAAGTGGGATTCGGAATGTCGGCGTTCAAGGCCGGTCTGCTGGTGATGGCTCTGTTCGCGGGGAATATCGCGATCAAACCGCTCACCACTCCGCTCATGCGCAGATTCGGGATCAGACTAGTTCTGGTGGGAAACGGAGTTCTGTCGGTGGTGTGCTTCGGTGCGCTGGTACTGATCTCGTCGACGACACCGGACGTCGTAATCGCTGTCGCACTGTTTGTCAGTGGCGCGTTGCGATCCATCGGGTTCACCGCGTACAACAGCTTGGCGTTCGCCGACGTCGACTCGGGTGAGCTGACCGATGCCAATACTCTGCATGCAACGCTGCAAGAGTTGGCATCCGGTCTAGGTATTGCACTGTCCGCGTTGGTGATCACGCTCTGCACACCGTTGGCGGAGTCGGGGGATCTGAGCGGCGGAGTGCCGTTTTCTCTGACGCTGGGTGTTCTCGGGGCCATGCTGGTGCCGACGGTGATCGAGAGTTGGCGGCTCCCACGCGATACAGGTGCTGTGGTGTTGGTGCGCCGATGATGAAGCGTCTTCCGCCACCTTCATGATAACGCGGGACCCGGGGCTTGCGGCAAGGCCCCGGTGATGGTGCACACTCGTCTGCTGCGAGCAAGCAAAAGCCTTGCCCGGAGGAGGGGATCGCATGAGTGACGTCATCATTGTCGGTGCTGGACCAACTGGATTGATGCTGGCAGGTGAGCTCCGGCTGCAGGGCGTCGATGTCGTCGTCGTGGACAAGGACGAGGAGCCGACTCAGTTCGTCCGTGCCCTCGGCATCCATGTGCGCAGCATCGAAATCATGGAGCAGCGCGGGTTGCTGGACAAGTTCCTCGCGCACGGCCGCAAGTATCCGCTCGGTGGATTCTTCGCGGGGATCAGCAAACCGGCACCGGCGCACCTCGATACTGCGCACGGGTACGTACTGGGCATTCCTCAGCCCGAGATCGACAGGATTCTTGCCGAACATGCCACCGAAGTCGGTGCGGACATTCAGCGAGGGAAGCGCGTCGTCGCGATCCGTCAAGATACCGATAGCGTCACAGCGGAATTGTCCGACGGCACAACACTTCACGCGCGTTATCTCGTGGGCTGCGACGGCGGCCGCAGCACTGTTCGGAAGCTGATCGACGTCGGGTTTCCCGGCGAGCCGTCGAGCGCCGACACGTTGATCGGCGAAATGGACGTGACCATGCCGGCTGATGAACTGGCCGCCGTTGTCGCCGAAATCCGGGAAACGCACAAACGATTCGGAGTCGGTCCCGCCGGCAATGGTGCTTTTCGCGTCGTGGTACCCGCGGCCGAAGTTGCCGACGGTCGCGCGGTTCCCACCACCCTCGACGACATCAAACAACAGCTACTGGCCATTGCGGGTACCGACTTCGGTGTGCACTCGCCGCGGTGGCTCTCGCGCTTCGGTGACGCCACCCGTCTGGCGGAGCACTACCGGCGCGACCGGGTGTTCCTCGCCGGCGACGCCGCACACATCCACCCACCGATGGGCGGACAAGGCCTCAATCTCGGTGTCCAAGATGCCTTCAACCTCGGCTGGAAGCTCGCCGCAGAGATTAACGGTTGGGCGCCGGAGAGCCTGCTCGATACTTACGAATCGGAACGGCGTCCGGTGGCTGCCGACGTCCTCGACAACACGCGCGCGCAGGCGGAGCTGATCTCCACCGCAGCCGGTCCACAAGCCGTGCGGCGCTTGATCTCCGAGCTGATGGAATTCGAAGACGTCAAGCGCTATCTGACCGAGAAGATCACTGCGATCTCGATTCGCTACGACTTCGGCGAAGGTGACGACCTACTCGGTCGGAGGCTGCGGAACATCGCGTTGACGCGCGGCAACCTGTACGACCTGATGCGATCCGGCCGCGGACTTCTTCTCGACCAGGGTGGCCAACTGTCCGTCGATGGTTGGAGCGATCGCGCCGACCACATCGTTGACACAAGCACTGAATTGAACGCTCCGGCTGTCCTGCTTCGGCCGGACGGTCATGTGGCATGGGTCGGGGATTCGCAGGCGGAGTTGGATACTCAGCTGTCCATGTGGTTCGGCCGGCCAACGGCGTAGGGCTATCTGGTTCCACCTCTAAGCCGACTGGTCGCTTGACACGCCGGCCAATGGGCTGTGTATTGGTCCGATACTTCGTCGTGGTCGCGATAGAGCTGTTTGCGTTTGCGCGTTGGAAGTCGGTCGCCGAAGACAATGCCGTTGATGTGGTCAGTCTCGTGTTGGAAGCAGCGCCCGAGGGTGCCACCTGCAGTGATTTCGATCGAGTTGCCGTATTGATCGTTTCCGCGACAGGTGGAGAAGTCGGGTCGTGCGAGGTCAGTGTATGAACCGGGAAGGGACAGACAGCCTTCGCCGTAGTCGACTAGCTGCCGGTGGACTCCTTCAGGAAGGTCGACGACCGGATTGCAGACGACGCCGGTGCGTTGCGTCCCTACTTCGTCGGTGCAGTCGTAGATGAACACCGCGAGGTCGACGCCGATCTGTTGAGCTGCGAGTCCTGCGCCGTGTGCGGCGGTGTTGGTAGCGAACATGTCTGCCAGCAGATCTTGGAGATCGCTGCCGAATTCAGTCACTGGCCGAGCAGGCGCATGAAGGACAGGGGTGCCCCAGCGAATGATCGGTTGCGCGGTACCTAGGCGGAGAAGTTCGGAGACAGGCATGAGGTTCATGTTCCGCTCTGCTCCTGCCCAACGCAACGAGAGTGTTCGCGTTCGACCGTTGTGTTTCTCACTGCAGTACATTGCCGATTTACTCTCGGGCGTCGCGGACCGCTGTCTGAACATTGGATCTGGTGCAACTTTCACTCAGCTCGCTTGGCGGTCCCTTCGCCTCCACGCTGTCGAGCCTGACCTGGGTTGATGTGGAGTCGAACACCCTCGTAGGTGACTGTGTACGGCACGTCGTCGTCCGGGTCGCCGGAGTCCGCAGGGTCCGGTAGTTCCGCGATCTGTTCGATGACGGTCTGGGCTCGCGCAGCGCCGGGATCGAACATCTCCTGAAACGGCCCGACGAACGATCCGCCGAGTCCGCGGCGCTTCGCCCGGACAGCCGCCCACCCGAATACGGCCAACGGGCCGATCATGGCGAACAGCACTAACAAGTCCCACCCCATGCTTCGAGCGTACCGACCGACCGCCTTCAAACGGCATTTCGGCCATTCCGGACGGCGCATGGCCCAACATCAGTGCGAAAAACGCGCGGCTATTCGACACAGGGACTCCTTCGCTGTGGTCAGGCCGTCCTGCCAAGTCTCCTCAGCTCATTCGTCTCTCGGACTGTGCCTTCAGTAGATCGGCCAGTCGATCAGGTGAGATCCGCTCGCGAACCGCCTCCGTCACGAGTTCGGCCTGCGTCTGAGGCGCGAGGCCGTCGATCGGTTGGTCTCGGTCCAGATTGGTCGGGAAGGCGTAGCCCTCGGCCGAGGCGGCGACGGCGCACCGAACTGCCTCGTCGGACCCCGCCTCGCTGAGAGCGAGCAGTGCAGGATAGATCGCGTTGACGAGTGCCTCCCGGTCGATGGTTCCGAGGGCTCGACCGAAGGCCGACGACACCTGGAGAAGATTTGCCATACGCAGGACGTCCGCGGACTTGTTGTGGCCGGCGGCGTGGAATAGTGCTGGGTTGAAGAAGACGGCATCTCCCTTCTTCAAAGGTAATTGGACGTAGTTGGCTTCGAAGAACTCCTTGAACTCGGGACGCTCGAACGCGAGGTATCCGGATTCGTATTGCTGGGAGTACGGCAGATACTTCGTCGGGCCCGTTTCGGCAGGCATATCCACGTGGGCGACGGCACCTTGCAGGGTGAGGGCCGGGGTCAATCGGTGAACATGCGCCCGAAACTTTGCGGCTACGTCGCTCGACATGAAGCCGAGGTGGTAGTCGCGATGTGGATTCTGTGCGGCGCCACCGGGATTGACGACGTTGACGTCTGACGTCACCTGATACATGGGGCCGAGCCAGGCTTCCGAAGCTAAAGCGACAATGCTGTTTGCGTAGTAGTCGACGTAAGCCTTGGGATCTTCGAGCGCCAACTTCAGTTGTGCTCCCCAGATCCGGTCATTGGCTCCGGGTTTGGCGAAGTGATCCCCGGACGTCGCGCCGGATTCGTGTTGGCGCGCAATGAGTTCACGGAAGACCGCACTGGCGCGATCCAATACCTCCGCGTCGAACGCGCCTTGGAAGACCGTGATGCCTGGACCGGTGAGTAACGCGCGGGCGATCTCGTCCTGAATCTCCGCCCGGATTTCAGGATTCGACAATTTGTCGACCAGAGCATCCGAGCGGTAGAGAAGAACGCCGTCGGCCACCGAATGGGCGTACGGGTAATCGGCGGGGTCTGTCTCGTGTGCGACCAGAGCGGCGAAGTCTTCGATGTTGCAATCTTCTCGGTGCAACCTACCCGCGGACGGCACGGTGTTGTCGGTCAGTGCTCGAGTCATTCGGGGACCTTTCCTGCAGTGTTCAAGATGCGCTGTACCTCAAAGACTGCCAAGGAGAAGCCATCGAAACTACCCCCGAAATCCATCAAAAAGACCTCAGAATTCTTCGCTCAATAGCTTGATCCAGTTCCAATTTAGCTGGACAACATAATGTCCTTACATATTTCGAGATTCGACTCTACAGTTCGAGGCATGACAACTTCTACTGTTCTGGAACTTCCTCGCACCCGGGTTGCCGATCCGATCGACGCCCCGACTTTGTGCTGGGGGATCCTCGGTCCCGGCTGGATTGCACAGCGCTTCGTGGAATCCCTGCAGACCGATACAGCTCAAGAGGTGGCGGCAGTTGCTTCGCGCGGACTGGCCCGAGCTCAGGCCTTCGCGGACCAATGGGGGATCCGATGCGCTCACGGTAGCTACGGCGCTTTGCTTGCGTCCGAGGAGGTGGACGTCGTCTATGTTGCAACGCCGCACACAGCCCATTTCGATTGTGCGATGGCTGCATTGGATCACGGCAAGCATGTCGTGATCGAAAAACCGCTTGCCTTGAACGGTGCACAGGGGCGTGCCATTCGAGAGAGGGCAACGGCGCTCGGACTGTTCTGTATGGAAGCGATGTGGACGTCGTTCTTGCCCAAGTTCGACGTGATCGACCAGATCATCGAGGCTGGATTTCTGGGAACCATACGTACGGTTCTGGCAGATCACGGTGAACGGTTCGAGACCGATCACCGTATTTACGATCCGGCGCTCGCGGGCGGGCCGCTTCTCGACCTCGGGACCTATCCGGTCAGTCTTGCGCATCGCGTACTAGGTGTTCCGAGTTCGGTTCTCGCTCTCGGCCAACCGGCCAACCACCAAGTGAACGGCCAGATTTCCGCGGTGCTCTCGTGGTCCGGTGTAGCTCAGGCCAGTCTGAGCACCACCATCCTCGCTGACACGCCCAACACCGCGTCGATCTGCGGTGACAAGGGGATGATCATTCTGGACTCGACGTTCTACCGCCCCGGGTCCTTTACGGTCCGGCTCGGAGACGGAAGATCTGCGCGCTACGACGACCCGGTCGACGGATACGTCGGAGGTCTCGCGTTCGAGGCGGCCGAGGCGGCGCGGCGGATCACCGCCGGGGATATCGAGTCGCCGGTCCATCCGCTCGACGCGGCCATTGCGACGCTCGACATCCTCGACGAGATCCGCCGTCAGGTAGGGATCACGTTCCCGGGGGAGGCCTAGAGTGTGAAGGCGTTCCGGAAAGCAGTGAGTGCGGTGTCACTGTCTCCGGATGCCCAGCCCTCCAATCCGATCGTGCCGGTGTAACCCTGCTCGGCGAGAACGCGTGCGATGGCTGGGTAGTTGATCTCGCCGGTTCCGGGTTCGCATCGGCCGGGTACGTCGGCCACCTGAATCTCGCCGATGTTGTCACCACAACGCCGCACGAGTTCGATGAGGTTTCCTTCGCCGATCTGTGCGTGGTAGAGGTCGAGCATCATCTTGAGGTTGGGGTGTGAGACGGATTCCACCAGTGCCAGAGTGTCTTTGGCTCTGGCCATCGGTACGCCAGGGTGATCGACGATCGTATTGAGATTCTCGAGGCAGAAGACGACTCCGGCGTCTTCACCCAGTCGCGCGATCTTCTCGAGAGCGCGTTGGGCCGTCAGCCACATCGCTCCCGTAGTTCGATACTGCGGGCGCGCGGCCTGTCCGTCGATCAGCTCGCCGGTATGGAAGTTCAGCCGAGGAACGCCGAGTTTCGCTGCCGGCGTGAGGCATAGCGCCGCTGTACGTACGAGTTCGGCGCTGCCCGCTTCGTCGAACAAATCGCCGTGAAGATAGCCGGTCATCGAGGAGAACCGAGCCCCGGTGGCGACCAGAGCATCGAGGTCCTTGTCTTGCCAACTCCAGATCTCGGCTGCGAACCCCGCCTCCGAGATCCGCCGAATGCGTTCGACGACAGGGAGTTCGGTGAACGTCATCTCGGCAGAGACTGCCAAATCGAAGGGGCTCACTGCGGCACCGACAGCAGCGATACGGGCAGTCCGGTTTCCACGGATTCTTTTGCAGCCAGTGCGATTTCCAGGGCGTTGCGAGCATCGAGACCGTCGACCGACGGCGCGCTGCCGGAGCGGATGCAGTCTGCGAAGTGCGCTAGCTGGGCAACATAGGCGTCGTGAAACAGTTCGATGTTCACCCGAGGTGTGTCGGCCCGAACGCCCGGTGAGCTGTAATGACGCATCGCGGTCCGCGTGACCTCGCCTGCACTCACCATTCCACCGGAACCGAAAACCTCGCCGCGAACGTCGTAACCGTAGGTGGCCTGGAAGTTGGCCTCGGCCGACGCGAAGGCGCCGTTGTCGAACCGCAACTGAACCATCGACGTATCGAGGTACCCCTGCTCCTTGTACTGCGGATGGACGAGAGCATCGGCCTGCGCGAACACCTCGACGACGCGTGCCCCCGGGTTGAGCCAGAGCAGGGCGTCGAAGTCGTGAAACAGTGTCTCGTTGAAGATCGTCCACGGCTTGACTCGAGAGGCGACGTCGGCGGTGATTCCCGGATCGCGAGTCAGAGAGCGAAGTAGCTGCGGTGTCCCGATCCCACCGGAGGTGATCACGTCGTGTGCCGCGGCGAAGTCGGCGGCGAAGCGCCGGTTGAAACCGACCTGCAGCGCAACATTGTTCGCGGCGCATGCGCCGATTGCGCGATCGGCGTCCTCGAGTGTCAAAGCCATCGGCTTTTCGCAGAAGACATGCTTGCCGGCCTCCGCTGCTGCTACCACGAGATCGGTGTGAGTTGATGCGGGCGTACTGATGAGCACCGCTTCGACGGTCGGATCGGTAATCAGCTCAAGGGCGTCGGTGTACGCGCGGGCGTCGGGACTGACACGTTCGATCAACGACGCCGCAGCGCCGGGCGCAGGATCGGCGACGGCGACGAGACGGGTGCCGGGGATACGCAGCGCGACGGACTCGCCGTGGAAACGGCCGATCCATCCAGCGCCGATCAGACCGACTGCAACAGAGGCAGACATGGGGGCTCCGTTCGGAGTGAGGATGAGGAACTAGATCGTTCTAGTCGTGTCAGTAAAGCGCTGGTTGCCTCGTGCGTCAACGTTTCGGCGTGTATTCGCTGGAACGATCTAGTCTGTGGAGGTGAACAGTCGACGCCCCACCTTGCAAGACGTAGCAGACCTGGCCGGTGTGTCACGCGCACTGGTGTCCATCGTCATTCGCGATGTCCCGGGTGCCAGCGATGCGACGCGGGTACGGGTCAAGGCGGCCGCGGACGAACTCGGCTATCGACCCGACAACGCGGCGCGACTGCTGCGCCAGCATCGCAGCCGCCTGATCGGTGTCAGTTATGTTGCCGCGCAAACCTTTCACGCGGAGCTGCTCGACGAGATCTACGACGCAGCCGAACGCTTGCGCTACGACGTCGTTCTCAGCGCCGTCTCGGACCGCAGGCCTGGCTCGCGCGCCGTGCGCACCCTGCTCGACGACCGATGCGAGGCGATCTTGCTGTTGGGTTCGCAGGCGCCGGAATCGGAGATCGTCGACCTGGCGGCCAAGGTTCCCGTCGTCGTGCTCGCCCGGAAGATGCCCTCAGCACATGTGGACGTTGTCCGCACGGACGACGAGGCGGGCGCCGTGATGGCCGTGAATCATCTCGTCGGACTCGGGCACCGCTCGATTGTCCATGTCGACGGCGGACGCGGTCCGGGCGCCCAGGAGAGGCGTCAGGGCTACCGGAAGGCCATGCGGGCGGCCGGACTGGAATCGCGGATACTTCCCGGCGGCCTCACGGAGGAGTTCGGCGCGGACGCCGCGCGGTCGATGGTCGAACAAGGGATTCCCGGTGCGGTCTTCGCTTTCAATGATCGTTGCGCGCTAGGAGTCCTGGACGTCTTCTTGCGTGCGGGAGTCTCGGTGCCCGGCGACGTCTCCGTGATCGGATTCGACAACAGTGCATTGGCAGGTTTGGCGCACATCGATCTGACCAGCGTCGGGCAGGACACGGCGTTTCTGGGTGGCGCCGCGGTGGAGCGAATCTCCGAACGTCTCGACGCCGGAAGTGGACTCTTGGGCAAGGACATAGTCGCGCAACCACAACTTGTAGTTCGAGGTTCAACTGGACCTGCAGCGCGTTGACCTGGCCTTTCCGCTCCCTTCAGTTTGTCTGGTCTTTGATAAGCAGTCCTAATGTCAGAACAAACTATTGACATTCGACTGTGACGGGTATTACATCTTTCACATACAACCGAGCACCATCCGTTCGCGGGCCGTTGGTTGATGTCGAGAGGGAGTTCACATGTCGTTTCTCACGGGACGCAAGAGCGTTGCCGTACTGGCCGGAGCCTCAGTCGTGGTCTTGGGTCTGGCCGCCTGTTCCAGCACCGGCGGTAAGCCGGATTCATCCGGATCCGGAATGGGCGCGGGTACGGCGGACACGCCCCGCGCCACCATTGCGATGATCACCCACGAAGTGCCCGGTGACACGTTCTGGGATCTGGTGCGCAAGGGAGCCGAAACCGCAGCGGCCAAGGACAACATCGAACTTCGGTACTCCGCCGATCCCGAGGCACCGAATCAGGCCAACTTGGTTCAGAGCGCGATCGACAGCAAGGTCGACGGGATCGCCGTCACCCTCGCGAAGCCCGACGCCATGGTTGCCGCGGTCCAAAGTGCCACCGCCGCGGGCATTCCGGTGGTCGCCCTCAACTCGGGCCTCGAAACCTGGAAGGACATGGGCGTCAAGGAGTACTTCGGTCAGGACGAGTCGATTGCCGGTGAAGCTGCCGGCGAGCGACTCAACACCGAAGGAGCCACCAAGGTGCTGTGCGTGATTCAGGAGCAGGGCAACGTGAGCCTCGAATCACGGTGCGCCGGTGTGAAGAAGTCGTTCAAGGGAACGACGGAGATTCTCAACGTCAACGGCAAGGACATGCCGTCGGTGGAGTCGACCATCACCGCGAAACTTCAACAGGACCCGGCAATCGATCGAGTTCTCGCGCTCGGTGCGCCGTTCGCATTGACGTCCGTGACGTCGGTCGGCAATGCGGGCAGCAAGGCTAAGGTCGTCACCTTCGACACCAACGCGGCGCTCGTCGACGCCATCAAATCCGGTGACGTGCAGTGGGCAGTGGACCAGCAACCCTTCCTGCAGGGCTACCTCGCCATCGATTCGCTGTGGCTTTACCTCAATAACGGCAACGTGATCGGTGGTGGCTTGCCCACCCTGACCGGACCCGCGTTCATCGACAACACCAACATCGACTCGGTCGCCGAGTACGCCAAGAACGGAACTCGCTGATCCGGGCGCACGGAGGGCTGAGAGTCCGCCCTCCGTGCGCCTGTCCAGCACGGAAGGGAAATCATGTCCACTCAGGCAGATCTCGACCTTGCCGCCCATAAAGTCGTGACCGATGAACGGGTGAAGGAGCAAAAGCGCATTCAGCGTCTGCTGCTCCGCCCGGAGATGGGTTCACTTGTCGGCGCCATCGCCATCTTCATCTTCTTCTGTATCGTCGCGGCACCGTTCCGTACGCCGGAAGCGCTTGCGACAGTGCTCTACTCCAGCTCCACGATCGGCATCATGGCTTGCGCGGTCGCCCTGCTCATGATCGGCGGCGAGTTCGACCTCTCCGCCGGCGTCGCAGTCACCACGTCCTCGCTCGCCGCGTCGATGATCGCCTACAACCTGCACCTCAACCTGTGGGTGGGCGCGATTCTGGCGCTGGTCGTCTCGCTCGCCGTCGGATTCTTCAACGGCTACCTCGTCATGAAGACGAAGATTCCCAGCTTCCTCATCACCTTGAGTTCGTTCCTGATGTTGACCGGCATCAACCTGGCCGTCACCAAGCTCGTGAGTGGTCAGGTGGCCACACCCAGCGTCTCCGACATGGCCGGATTCGATTCCGCGAAAAAGGTATTCGCGTCGTCGTTCTCGGTCTTCGGGGTGTCCGTCAAGATCACGGTCGTGTGGTGGCTGCTGTTCACCGCGATTGCAACATTTGTTTTGTTCAAGACCAAGATCGGCAACTGGATCTTCGCGGTCGGCGGCAATCAGGACAGTGCCCGCGCGATCGGTGTCCCGGTGACCGCAGTCAAGATCGGTTTGTTCATGACCGTCGGCTTTGCTGCCTGGTTCGTGGGCATGCATCTGCTGTTCTCGTTCAACACCGTTCAGTCCGGTCAGGGTGTCGGTAACGAGTTCCTGTACATCATCGCCGCAGTCATCGGCGGTTGCCTGCTCACCGGTGGTTACGGAACCGCGATCGGCGCTGCGATCGGCGCATTCATCTTCGGTATGACCAACCAGGGCATCGTCTACGCAGGCTGGAACCCGGACTGGTTCAAGTTCTTCCTCGGCGCCATGCTGCTCTTCGCGGTCATCGCCAACAACGCATTCCGCAACTACGCTGCGAAAAGGTGACACATGAGTACCACAGCTGAAGTTCCCGCTCTCTCGAACTCGGGCGGCAACGTGCCACTGATCGAGCTCAAGGACGTCGGTAAGCAATACGGAAACATCATCGCGCTCAAGGGAATCAACCTGCGCGTCGGTGCGGGTGAAGTAACAGGCGTGCTCGGTGACAACGGCGCAGGCAAGTCCACGCTGATCAAGATCATCGCCGGTCTGCACCAACAGAGCGAAGGTGAACTACTCGTCGACGGTGAACCGACAACGTTCCACTCGCCGAAAGAAGCTCTCGGCAAAGGCATCGCGACGGTCTATCAGGACCTCGCCGTCGTTGCGTTGATGCCGGTGTGGCGCAACTTCTTCCTCGGGCAGGAACTGCGCAAGGGCGGTCTGATCAAGTCGCTCGACGCCAACGCCATGCGCGCGACGACTCTTTCGGAACTCTCGAAGATGGGCATCGAACTACCTGACGTCGACGCACCGATCGGTAGTCTCTCGGGCGGTCAGCGTCAGTGTGTTGCCATCGCCCGCGCCATCTTCTTCGGCGCGCGCGTGCTGATTCTCGACGAGCCGACAGCAGCGCTCGGCGTCAAACAGTCGGGAATGGTGTTGCGCTACATCACCGCTGCCAAGGAACAGGGATTCGGCGTCATCTTCATCACGCACAATCCGCACCACGCGTACATGGTCGGCGATCACTTCGTGCTCCTCAACCGAGGCAGGCAGAAGCTCGACGCCAAGTACGACGACATCTCACTCGAAGAACTGACCAAGGAGATGGCGGGCGGTGACGAGCTCGAGACGCTGACCCACGAGCTTCGCCGCTAGATCAAAACCTCGCGACTACAGCCTCGGTTCGAATCGAACCGAGGCTGTAGTCGTTTCGTCACAGGATGGTCGTCGGCCGAACCCCGAGGCCGGAATGCATGTACGCCTCGTCGATCATCGTCATGTTGGCTACCGCGTCGCCCGGCCCGATCGGCAGCGCCGAGACCCCGGACAGATGATCGGCGAACGCTTCGAGTTGATAGGTGTACGACGACTTCGTGCCCAGATGCTCGACGCTCGTGCGCCCACCGGCCGTGACGGAGACACGGTCGTCGATGTCCGGCTGCAGGAAGTTGTGTACCAGGACGTCTCCTTCAGTGCCGAATACTCGGAAGGTGAAGTGATACCGCTCGTCCAACATCGTGGTCACCACGGATGCCGTGGCGCCGCTGGGGTATTCGAGTTCGATGTCGAACCACGAATCAACCCTCGGAGCATATTCCTCGTGGCGGGTCTCGGTCACCACTGGCGCACCACCACAGACGTCACTCAGCGTCCGGGAAGCATGTAACCCGTAGCAGCCCAGGTCCATCAGTGACCCGCCTGCCAAGGCGAGCTCCCACCGCGGGTCGTTCTCGGATGGTGTGGGCATCCGCAGTACGGTTTCCACCCGAGTGACCGCGCCGACGGCGCCGCTTCGAACCAGATCCAGCAGGCGCCGGTTCACCGGATGAAAGAGGTAGTGGAACCCCTCGAGCAGCGTCACGCCGCTCACGCGTGCTGCCTCGGCTACAGCACGCGCTTCCACCGCGTTGCTCGAAAACGGTTTCTCCGTCAGCACGTGCTTGCCGGCCTGAACGGCGGCGAGATTCCACGGTCCGTGCAGGCTGTTGGGCAGCGCGTTGTAGACGACATCCACCTCCGGATCCGAGATCAGCTCGGCGTACGAACCGACCACCCGTTCGATCCCATGCTGGGCCGCATAGGCTCTGGCCCGCTCGGGGTCGCGTGCGGCAACGGCCACCAGGCGGTGCCCGGTGGCCGTTGCAGGTTTGATCATCGCGTTCTCGGCGATGCGTGAGGCTCCCAGAATGCCTATCCGCAGCGGGGTAGGAGGTGTCACAGAACCGACCGCAGATACTCGACGCTCGCTCGCACATCGCGCACCGGTCCCTCGTCCGACGGCGCTTCGGCCAGAATGGTGTCCTGCTCGAGCACGTACCACCCGTCGAAACCGTGGCGCTGCAATATGGCTGTGACACCGGCGATGTCGACGTCGCCGCCACCGAGTGGACGGTACATTCCCGCCTTCACGCCGTCGGTGTAGGTGAGCTCACCTCTGCGAACGCGTGATGCGAGGGCATCGTCGACGTCCTTGAGATGCACGTGGGTGATGCGCTCGGGAGCTTGACGCGCCAGGTCGACCGGATCGGTGCCGCCGATCAACAGGTGGCCGGTATCCAGGCACAGGGGGATGGCCGAGCCGTCGAGCACTCGCAGGACCTCGTCGCGCTGCTCGATCATCGTTCCGACGTGAGGGTGGACAACTGCCCTGATTCCGCGCTCGGCCGCGGCGTCGGTGAGGCGATCGAGATTGTGCAGCAGGGTTTTCCAACTCTGCTCGTCCAGTTCCGGGCGTGAATCGTAGCCGTCGGAACCCGTCGCGGCGGCCAGGACCAAAACCTCGGCACCCGAGGCGACGAAACCATCGAGGATGGGGGAGATGCCGGGAACCGGATCATGATCGCGATCATGCAGCAGTACCGGTGCGAACCCGCCGACTGCGCTCAGATCGTGATCCGCGAGCACCTTGGCCATTTCGGCGGGTGCAGTCGGCAGAAAGCCCTCCGGTCCGATTTCCGTTGCCGCCAGACCGACTTCGCGCATTTCCCGGAGGACTTGCGCAGGGTCGAGCTGGTAGCCCCAGCCCGGGACTTCGCACACGCCCCAGGAGATCGGTGCGCCGGCGATGCGAGGAGTGCTCATGTGTGTGCCTCATTCTTGTCGTGAAGGAACAGATCTTTGACTTCGGTGATCGTGACGGGCCGACCCTCGCGCAGAGAGTGCGTTGCAGCTTCGGAGATCCAGGCCGACTCGACCGCATCTGCGGGCGTGCACGGTGATTCCCGACGCCCGGCGACAACGCCGAGGAATGCTTCGAGTTCCGCACGGTAGGCGGACGTGAAGCGGTCCATGAAGAACGTGTACGGCTCCTTCGAGGGGAACGATGTTTCGGGGTCGAGGGAGCGGAGTGGCAAGCGGTCGTCCAGCCCGGCAACGACGGAGTCCGCCGAGCCGAGTACCTCGAGTCGGCAGTCGTAGCCGCGGCCGTTGTAGCGGGTATTCGACACGACCGCGATGGTTCCGCCTTCGAAAGTGAGAACCGTTGCGGCGGTGTCGACGTCACCGGCATCGGCGATCCCGCGATCACCCTGATTCGAGCCGGTGGCAAAAACAGTGGTGACTTCGCGGCCGCTGATCCACCGTACGATGTCGAAGTCGTGGATCGAGCAGTCGCGGAAGATGCCGCCTGAGTGTTCGACGTACGAGATCGGCGGGGGAGCGGGGTCGAGGGTGGTCGATCGGAGAGTGTGGATCCAACCGAGTTCTCCGGATCGAACCGCGTCGTACGCCGCCACAAATGACGGGTCGAATCGGCGCTGAAATCCGATCTGGACTGGTACCGACGTCTGCTCGGCAGTCGCGAGCACACGAACGGAGGATTCGATGGAGTCGGCTACCGGCTTTTCGCAGAACGTCGGGATGTCTAGGCGAACAGCGGCTTCGATCAATTCGGCATGTGAACTCGACGGCGCAGCGATCAGAACGCCGTCGATGCCTGACGCTAGGAGCGCGTCGGGATCGGCAGCGGACTCCACGTCGAGTTCGCTTGCCACGTCCGAGGTTCGACGTGCGTCGACATCGGTGACAACCAGTGCGTCGACGCCGTTTAGCGTCAGCAGGTTTCGGGCGTGGTAGCTGCCGATTCGTCCGAGGCCGACGACTCCGATACGAGCGCCCATCAGTCCAGCCCTCCGAAGACGTTCTGGTCCCAGTCGATGATCGAACCCGTCACGACTCCGCTGCGATCGGAGAGCAGGAAGACGACGAAGTCGGCGATTTCGTCGACCTGTCCGAGCTTGCCCATGGGGAGGGTGCTGCCCGCACGTTTCTGCCAGTCGTCACCAGCGTCGTGAAAAGCTCTCTGCGTGAGGTCTTCACCCTCGGTCTGTGTCCACCCGATGTCGAGACCGTTGATCCGGATTCGATCCCAGCGATGCGCATGGGCGGCGTTGCGGGTCAGCCCCGCCAGCCCGGCCTTCGCTGCCACGTACGGCGCGAGATACGGTTGCCCGCCGAGTTCGGACGTGGAGATGATGTTGACGATGGACCCGGGGACCGCACGCTCGCGCATGTCTTTGACTGCTGCCTGCATCGTGAAGAACGGACCGCGAAGGTTCACCGCGATGTGCTGGTCGAAGAGTTCTTCGGTGGTGTCGAGCAGCGTTCCACGTGAAGTGAGCCCGGCGGAATTGACCAGAGCATCCACGCGGCCGAAGTGAGAGATCGTCTCGGCCACGCTGTCGAGCGCGGAATCCGTTTGTGCCACATCGGCTTCGATGAAGTGAGTTCCCGGAAGTTCTGTCTCGAGAGCCTTTCCGACGTCCGGGCGTCGGCCGGTGAAAGCCACCTGAGCGCCCTCACGGACTGCGGCGCGTACGATTCCGGCGCCGACGCCTTGCGAGCCGCCACTGACCAGTAAGACGGTGTCGGCCAGGAGTGCGGGCCTGGTTACGCCCGGCGTAGAAGTCATGGGTTTAGTCTGGCTGTGACGAAGACCTCGAGCAACAGCAAAAAACCATCAAATATCCATCATTGTGAGGTAGTTGTGGCGCATCGATTCAAAGTACGGGAGATCGCTCAGCAGTCGGGCCTGAGTGAGGCCACCGTCGACCGGGTGCTCAACGACCGTCCTGGAGTTCGCGACGGCACACGATCGGAGGTTCGCCAGGCGATCACGGACCTGGAACGTCAACGCTCGCAACTGAAACTGGTCGGTCGCACGTTCATCGTCGACGTCGTGTTGCAAACTCCTGCAAGGTTTTCCGACGCCGTCCGTGACGCGCTCGAGGCCGAACTGCCCACCCTTGCACCCGCTGTAGTTCGTTCCAGGTTTCACTTTCGTGAAACCGGTTCGGTAGAAGCGATGACGTCGACGCTCGACAAGATTCGCCGGCGTGGCTCCCACGGAGTCATCGTCAAGGCTCCCGACACTCCGGAAGTCGTGGCGGCGATCGACCGGTTGGTGGCGGCAAGGATTCCGGTCGTCACGTTGGTGACCGACGTTGCCGGCAGCAGGCGAGCCGCCTACATCGGCATCGACAACCGAGCCGCTGGAGCCACCGCCGCGTACTTGATAGATCAGTGGCTGGGGGATCGGGAAGGCAACGTGCTGGTCAGCATGAGCAGTGGGTTCTTCCGCGGGGAGGAAGAACGGGAGATGGGATTTCGCTCCGCCATCCGAGTCTCGGCTCCGCATCGACGGTTGATCGACATTCCGAACAGTGACGGTCTGGATCAGACGAGTAGGAAACTGGTGCGAGCGGCACTCGAATCCGATCCGCAGATCCGTGCCGTGTATTCGATCGGTGGTGGCAACCTGGCCACGGTCGACGCGTTCGACGAACTGAACCGTGAGTGCAGTGTCTTCATCGCCCACGATCTCGACGGTGACAATCGAAAGTTGCTGGGGGAGAGGCGAATATCAGCGGTGCTCCACCACGATCTGCGTGCGGATGTTCGCACTGCCTGTCAGGTGGTCATGAAGGAACACGGCGCCATGGGCGCCCACTTCGGTTTTACGACGTCACCGGTTCAGGTCGTGACTCCGCTCAACATGCCCCCGACATAGCTGTGCGCGGTCAAGGAGTCCGGAGACTCCCTAACCGCGCACAGGCCGAAGGCCTAACGAGCTAGGAGCAGCGTGCCCAAGTTTCTGAACGATTCGATTGCCCGATGCAGATAACCTGAGGTCAGTGGTAACAGCGCGTCGCTTTACGTCGAAGCGTTAGCGACGGCTTCGATTGCGGTTGTTTGAAAGACTCCTTCGGTCAGTCGGCCCTGATCGCGCAGACGAACGAGTAGCGGAATGTTCGTGAGTCTGTTGAGGAAGTTTCCGTAGTCAGGAACCCGTTCGAGTGGATCTGTTCCGAGATCGAAATCGCGGCGTAGCGCGGCGGTTCCGGCGCGAATGGTGTCGCCAGCGGTGGTGTTGTCAGAGGTTGCGTCGATTCGTCGCAGCATCGCCGTAGCGCGGTCCCTGACACAACCCGTGGGATGGTCATCCGCGAAATCCTTGATGATGCGCTCTACTCGTTGTTCGCGTCGGGAGTCGATCTCGCGTTCGCGGGCCAGTCGCAGGGTGTCCGTGAGTTTCTCGATGAGGGAGGCGAAGTTTGCGTCGAGGTCGCCTACGCCGTTGGGCTGGGTCTCATCACCGTCATGCTCTTTGAGGAAACCAAGGAGCTCCTTTGCGAAGCCGGCCTTACCTATCTCGGTTCCAAATGTTGCTTTGAAGGCTTTCGCGACGGCATCCCACATCGAGATCGTGCCAGCTTGGATTTCAGTCTGGATGGCGATGTCCGTGAGGCGGCTTGCCTCGGTCTCATCCAGGCTCAGGAGGTGCTTTGCATAGAGGCGTGCCGAAATGCCGGCCAGCGTGAGCGGAACTAAGTCTTCGGGTTCCATTATGGTCACTCCGGATTCACACTTCGCTCCGATTTCGGTCGCCCAATCGCCAACCATGACGATTAGATCGTCTGTCACCGTGGGCTTTCCCTTGGCGCCGCCTTTGTGGATCTGGGCCCTCGCGGTAACTCCGGCCGTGTCGCTGTCGAGGAGAACCGCGCACGCAGGTTTGTACTGATCGCGGCCGCGAGCGAGGTAGAGCATGTACGCGACGTTGGAGCCTCCCGGAACGAGAGTGACCTGGTTGAGATCGAGGCACTTGCTGGGTGCGGTTCCGCTGCGGCGGACCCTAGCGTTCATTCCTGCGATCAGGATCTGGTCGGCGATCCCTTCTACGAACAAATTGTCGCCCCCGACGAAGGCCGTCTCTGCTACGAAAGCGCCCAACGATGTTCGTAGTGGCTCGTAATGATTCTGGGTGGCGTCCTTGACGAGGCGGGTTCCTTCGTCGCGAGCACCCTTGTCCACGACGCGGACGCGGTGGCCAGCGTTTCGGTTGATCAGAAATGGGGAGTGGGTGACATACACGACCTGGTCGGTCCGGTCCGAGTCTTCCGGATGAGCGTGATCTTCGAGTACGCGCAGGAGGTCCTGTTGACCGAGGGCAGATAGGTAGGCATCTGGTTCGTCCATCAGGAGGACCTCTGGTCGCCCCTCGGGGCGGTCGTGAGACCGTAGCTGAACGTAGTAGCTGAGGAAGTAGGTGAGTCCGCGGCTGCGTTCACTGAAGGAATAGTCTGTGCCGGTGCGGTCGCGGATGGTGAAAACAAGTTCGTGCTCTCGTGGGGAGACTCGGAGTTGGAAATCTTCGTCCTGGCTCCACCATTTCGAGATGTTCAGGTGGCGGGCGATCGACTTGTTCATCTCTTGGATGAGAGCGTTGACGAGACCCTCCTTCTCGTTTGCAATGGCCTCCTGGAGATCCTTGAATGCCGAAGGGTCGATCCGAGCGACTTTCGTGAGCAGTAGCCGACCCAGTTTCTGCTGTTCGGTCTCACCCGGATCGGTCGCCGTCAAAATCTCGACCAGTGCCACCGATCTGGGCGCGATGTCTTCGATGGACCTGATCTCGTTGAGGGTTTCGAGGAGTTCGTGCCGTCGAGTCCGACTGGCCACGAGTGTGGCAGTTTGGGCGAGGGCGGCGATGGAAACCGAGTCGGGTAGGTCGATTTGCGTCTTGAGGTGATGGGCATGAGGAAGCAGCTCCTCAAGGCCTTTGCGTTGATCGTCGTCGAGCGCAATGCGCTGCCCTGCATCGTTGAGGACCTCGACCGCGTCAGGGTTGGGGCGGAGCATTAGTAGGTCGCCGTTGGAGTGCAAAGGAATCTCCAGTGCCGTTAGCGCCTCTGTGTCATTTGCGGTGAGGGCGAAGACAGCACCAACTTCAGGGAACAGCCGCTGGCCCTTCTCGACGGAGAACAGCGTTGAGTATCGGCAGAAGTCGTTCTGGCTGTGGTTCTTTCCGGTGAGAAGAATGTTGATGGCGTCGAGCAAGTGTGACTTACCGGACTCGTTGGCTCCGACGACGGAGGTGATGTCGTGTTCGAGGCCAATTGACACGTGTGGAAGCCATCCATCGGCAGTCATCTGCCAGTCATTGCGTCTCGCGCCTGGAATCGCCTTCAACTCGTAGTCGTAGTTGAACGACTTGTACCATCGAATCAGCATCTTGCGGATGCGCATCTTGGGGTGCCTATTCCGTCGGGTTCTTGGCTGGGTTGCCTTTGATTCGTTCTGCGCGCTCTTCTGCGTAGCGAGGTGCGAGCGCCTCCATTTGCTGCATCACCTGGATGATCGCTTCCGGCTGCTTGTCCGGCGGGTAGCCGTACTTGCGAAGCAATCTCTTGATGCTGGCCCGCAGTTTGGCTTTGACGTCTTCGCGGACGGTCCAGTCGGTACGGGTGTCGCGCCGCATGGCGGCCACCAGATCTCGGGCGATGTGGGCGAGTACGTCGTCGCCCATCACGTCGACGGCTGCCTCGTTCTGCGCCACGACATCATAGAAGGCAAGTTCGTCGGATTCGAGCGGGGGTTCAAATTTCTTGCCGCGGTCTGCCTCGGCCACAACCTCTTTAGCCATCTCGACCAACTCGGCAATGACTTCGGCGGCGGTGAGCTGCTGATTGGTGTAGCGCGTCATCAGATCGTTGATCCGCTCGGAGAACAGTTTGCGCCGCACCTCGTTGCCTCGGGTGACAGCTGCCGACTTCTCGAGCAGGCTGGCCTTGAGCGCTTCGATTGCCAAGTGCGCCTTGCTGGGCTCGGACGCCTCTTTCTGCCACGTGGGCGTGAGAGCGTCCAGACGCGGTAGTTCCAGACCGGCTTCGCGATAGATGTCGATGACACCGGTGGAGGCCGCCGACGTGACGATGATGTCGCCGAGTCGGCGGAGAATGTCGTCGGGAATCGGCTCACCACGCGACACCCGTTCCTGAGCGTCGAGCTTGGCCATCCAGGTGCGGACCTCCTCGTGGAAGCGCACCTCGAACCGAACGGTTTCCAACTCGGTGGTTCCCGCGGCCAGTGCCCAGGCGCGGGCGAGCTTCGCAGACTGATTGCGGTACGACTCACCCAGTGGCCGCGCCTCCGGGTCCTCCGGATCAGTGTTGCCCGGCGTCAGCGGTGATCGCAGCTTGGTTGTCACGGAGAGCACCGCTTTGATCCAACCGCTCTTGGCATCCGCGTTGAAGATCGACTTCCACTCGTCGCCGACCAGCTCGGAGAGTGAGGACAGCAAGTCGTGGACGATTTGCGCGGCCTCGTCCGCAGTCCGCCCCACAACGCGGTCGCCGGTCTGATCGGTATCGCGTGTGAACTCGGCAAGAGCCTTCGTGAGGTTTTCCGCCAGCGGTGCGTACGCGACGAGCAATCCATCCTGCTTGCCGCGATAGGTACGGTTCACCCGAGCCAACGTCTGCATGAGCAAAGCGCCCTTGAGCGGACGGTCCAGATACAAGGTGTGCAGTGCCGGAGCGTCGAATCCGGTGAGCATCATGTCTTTGACAATGACGATCTCGAGATCGTCATCAGGGTTCTTGGTCCTCTTCTTCACTGCTGCAGTAGCACTGGGACGACGCATGTGCTTTTTGATCAATGCCGAATCGGACGGATTTGCCGTGTAGACGACCTTGATTTTTCCCTTGTCGTCGGCGTCGTCATGCCACTCCGGTCGCAGCGAGACGATCTCGTCGTAGAGGCGAGCCGCGATGTTACGGGTAGCGCAGACGATCATCGCCTTGCCGGACCCGCCGATGAAGGGGCGCATCGCCTCGCGCCGCGTCTCCCAATGCTTGACGAAGTCGTCGGCGAGTACCTCGAGCCGCTGTGGAGCGCCGTACACGGTGTCGAGTACGGCGACACTGCGCTGGAGGCGGTCTTTGTCTGCCTGGTCGAGCTGCCCGGTTGCTTCCTCCGCGGCGTCGTCCAGATCGTCGTCGTCGACACCGTCGACTCGAACGAGTTTGATCAATCGAGGCTCGAACGACACGGGAACGGTCGCACCGTCTGCGACAGCCCGGTGCAGGTCGTAAACGTCGATGTCGTCGCCGAAGACCTTGCGAGTATCGCGCTCACCCTCGGCGATCGGTGTGCCGGTGAAGGCGATCAACGTCGCATTCGGAAGTGCGTTTTTCAGGTGTGCGGCGTAGCCGTCGATGGAATCGTAGTGGCTGCGATGCGCCTCGTCGGCCATCACAATGATGTTGCGCCGATCCGACAGCATCGGGTGATCGGCGCCGGCCTCACGCTCGTCTTTGGACAGCCCGAACTTCTGGAGTGTCGTGAAGTAGATTCCGCCGGTGCGTCGTTCGGTGAGCTGCTCGCGGAGCTGTTCCCGGGAAGCCACCTGCTGTGGCGACTGAGGTAGCAAGGTGCTGCGCTGGAAGCCGTCGAACAGTTGGGTATCGAGTTCCGTGCGGTCGGTGATCACCACAATGGTTGGATTGGCCAGACGCGGATGGCGCATCACCTTGGCGGAGTAAAGCTCCATTTCCATCGACTTGCCCGAACCCTGCGTGTGCCACACCACGCCGGCACGGCCGTCGCTGTCGACTGCGCGGACAGTGCTCGCCACAGCTTTGGTGACAGCAAAGTATTGGTGGGGCTTGGCAATTCGCTTGGTGAGCCCCGACGCGTCCTCGTCGAAGGCGATATAGTCACGCACCAACTGTCCGAAGCGTTCGACGTTGAACACGCCTGCGAGTGTCAAACCGAGTTCGGTGACGGGATCGCCGTCTTGCGCAGCTTCACCGGGGCCGACGAGCCGGCCGTCGTCGTCGACGTTCCACGGCGCAAAGTGGTGCCATGGAGTGAACGGAGTGCCGTAGCGGGCGGTGACACCGTCGCTGGCAACCACGACGGCAGCGAAGCGGAAAGCCATCGGGAACTCGTGCAGGTATGTCTGCAGCTGATTGAAAGCGCCTTCGGCACTGGTGTTCTTGGCCCCGGCCTTTTTGAGTTCGATGACAGCCAGCGGCAGTCCGTTGACGTAGAGGACCACGTCGAAGCGGCGCTCGTACTCACGATTGCGGATGGTTACCTGGTTGACCACATGGTAGCGGTTCTTGGCCGGATCCCCGGAGAAGAATCGAATCGTGGGGTTGACCTGGCTACCGTTCTCGTCGACGTAGGTGATACCTCGATATCCGTCGGTGAGAACGCGGTGCAGCCGGTAGTTCTCCGAAATTGCATCTTGAGACTGCGGAGTCAGGACTTCGGCGATAGCCTGCTGCAGATACTCTTCTGGCACTTCGGGATTGAGGTTACGTAAGGCCGTATTGAGGGTTCCCCGAAGAACGATCTCGTGCCATGATTCTCGTTCACCTGAGCCGGGCGCAACCTCCGCTCCGTGTACTGGCTGCCATTCGAGGTCGCCGAGTTCATCGAGAACCCACTGTTCCCAAGCTGCTTCATTCATCGGGTCACCCACGTCAAACCTCCTGCTCGACTTGCTTTTCAGCATCCTTGACGGTGATCTTCCCGCTCATGAGAAGTGGGAGGAGTTCGTCGCGAGTATTGGCAAGTGTCTCAGATTCGCGCTCAGCTATGGTGGCGCGTCCAAGTAATGCCGATAGTTTCGCTTCGAGTCTGAGGGTTTCGCTTCCAGACGGCATCGGCAGCATTGTCGATCGAACATCTGATCCGTTGATGGACGCGAAAACAGTTCCACCTCCTTGGAACTCGTCCCATACCGTCTCAAATGCGCGCATCGAGAAAAATAGTGTGGCCGGTTGCGAGTCGGAAGCGATACTTGCAAGTCCGCGCCCAATAGCGGTGTCACCAACCGCAAGGTTTGTCTTGCCGACCGGTGCTCGGACTGCGAACAGGACGGCGCCATCTGGTGCTGTCCTGGCCGGATGCAAAGTGAATATGCGCTTGGCGGGGTAAACTGCCCCGAAATCGCGCACACCTTGAAAGAACGGAATTCCGATGCCGTCGTCGTTAAGGTACTCCCCCCGCGGCGAGGTGCCCATTGTGATTGTTGCTAGCTCGGCCAACGCTGTGGGCGCAAGGTCACAGGCTTGCACCATCGACTCACCCAACTCCAATATTAGCGTCACTAGACGCTGATTGGCTGCGATCTTGTCGTCCAGTGCGCCGAGTACCTCAACGATGGCCTTCATCTCTCGATTGCTTAGAATTGGAACCGGCAGTCTTCCAAGTATCTCAGAATTCATCGACAGCATCGTGGAGCCTGAGGCGTGCCTAATTAGCCATTCGCGCGATGCGCGGGCCTGCAATACATACCCGTATGCGCGAGCGCTCAATTCGTTCTCGAATCGAACTGCAATTGCGTCACTTCCGAGAAATAGCCTGCCAAATCGGGGGTCGACCCAGGAGGAACGATCGACCGTACCCTTCCTAGAGACGACTACGTCGCGGGGATCAAGTATGTACTGAGGGAGCCGTTCCACAACCTCTTTGCCAACCCGAGGAGTTCGTGGCTCGATTGCGATAACTCCAGATCGAATCTCGCCAACTGAAACGACGGCGTGCATTTCGGCCGTCCTGAATGGTGTGTATTCGCTCGCCCGAAGTTGTGTTCCGAATGGGCCGGTTTTGATTGACCTTACGGTCAGAACGTCGTTCAAAGTGGTCATACCAGCCTACCTAGCTGTCCTCGGACGGCAGCATCTAGCTGTGCTGACTCATCGAGGGCCGCTGTGAGAACATTCGTCAATCTCGTGACCTTCTCGTTTACTGGCTCATCATCTGTTGTGGCATCGGGTGCTCCTACGTACCTGCCGGGGGCGACCGCCCAGTTCGCCGCCTCGATTTCCTGCAACGCGGCGCTCTTACAGAAGCCAGGCATGTCCACATACGTTCCCTTTGCGGAATCCCGCCCGCGCCATGTGCGGAAAGTATTTGAAATGCGTTGTATGTCGTCATCGGACAAGGTGCGCTCGACCCGGTCGACCATGTACCCGAGTTCGCGGGCATCGATGAAAAGAACTTCTCCACGTCGATCGATATTGCCCCTGCTGCCAATTCCCTTGTCCTTGGCGAAGAACCAGACGCAAACCGGGATAGCTACTGATCGGAACAGGTTGGCAGGCATTGCAATCACACAGGAGACCACGTCGTCTTCGAGCATTGCCCGGCGGATATCTCCTTCGCTGCCGGTATTGGATGCCATGGTGCCGTTGGCCATGACGACTGCAGCCTCACCCTGCACCTTGAGCTTGCTCAAGATGTGTTGCATCCAAGCGTAGTTCGCGTTGCGAGCTGGCGGCACACCATACTTCCAGCGTTTGTCGTCCGCGCTTCGCGACCAATCCTTGATGTTGAAGGGCGGATTCGCCATGACGAAGTCGGCCTGCATCTCTGGGTGGATGTCGCGGGCAAACGTATCGCCCCAGCGGGAGCCGAGTCCCTGCGAGTCGATGCCGTGGATGGCGAGGTTCATTTTCGCTAGTCGCCAGGTGCGCTCGTTGAGCTCCTGGCCGTACACAGCCAGGTTGGTCGGATCCTCGTTGTGCCGGGCAAGGAACTTCTCCGCTTGAACGAACATGCCACCCGATCCACAACACGGATCGTAGATCCGGCCGTGATGGGGTTCGAGGATCTCCACTAGAGTCCGCACCAGAACGGGCGGGGTGTAGAACTCGCCACCACGTTTGCCTTCGGCCTTCGCGAACTTTTCGAGGAAGTACTCGTATACCTCGCCGAGCAGGTCGCGGGCCTTCGACGCGCCCTCGCCGGTGAACCGGGCCGAGTTGAAGAGGTCGACCAGCTCACCGAGGCGCCGCTGATCTATGTTGTCGCGCCCGTAGATAGTCGGCAGGGTGGCCTCAAGGGAGGCGTTGTCCTTGGCGAGCAGGCGCATAGCGGTATCGATCAGATCGCCGACACTCCTCGAGTCCTCGCTGGCCGAGGCCGCGATGCCGGCGGCGTTCGCGGAGATGAAACTCCACCGTGCCGCGGGAGCGACCCAAAAGACGCCGTTTCCGACGTATTCGTCTACGTCTTCAAGAGTTTCGGCGATGTATGCGGCATCTTCGCCGTCCAATTCGGCGTTGATAGCCTCACGACGCTCCTCGAAGGCGTCGGAGACATACTTGAGAAACACCAAGCCGAGGACGACGTCTTTGTACTGACTGGCATCCATGGAGCCGCGCAGTTTGTCGGCGGCCCTCCATAAGGTGTCTTGGAGTTCTTTGGCTGTCGACGGAGCCAGGGGCTGTTTCGTCTTGGTTGTCATCACTCGGCTTTCGTTGTGTGGGACGTACGTACTGTGGCTGTGAGGCTGCCAGTGGACAACCCCTCGATGAGTTCGGTATCGAGCGCCTCGAGGTCTCGAATTTCGTTGAGCAGAAATCGTTTTCGATTCTCAACGCGGTGCGCTATCTCGGTGATGGCCGGGACTGCATCCACCGGAACAGTCTGCAACTGCCAGGTGCTGCGATCCGACCCCGGTTGTGAGGCGATGTTCGCAGCAACCACGGCCGGGACCAGTCGACGGTCATGGCTTGCGTCATCTTTGCACCGAAAGATTCTTGCCGGGGTCGCGACAGCATGTCCGCCGTGGTAGTCGACCAAAGCAGCACACCCGCCGACGGTGACGTAGACAACGTCGCCAGGTTCGGTGAGGGTAGAGCGCGGTGCAACCTCTTCCAGGGTGAGGCGGTCGATACCGCGCCGGCCCAGCGACATTGGATCGCGTACTTCTTCTGGACCGATCACCTTTACCCAGCCGGTTTGGGGGACAGCGAGGTGCTCAGCGGGAATCCGAGCCCCAGCCAGGTCTCGCCCGAATCCTCGCGACGCGCGAGCGAAAGTGATGTTGCCTGGCTGTGACTCTGCGACGGAGAGGTCCATCCCGTCGAGGAGTCCCCGGTTCAATTCCCATACTCGCGCCAGGCGCTCGCCGCCGTCTACCCGCACACTCGTCGCAGGGGGCGCGGTCAACGTCGACTGTCGCAGGAAAACGTCGGACTTCAATACGGTGCTGGTGCGAAAGGCATGCGCGTATAGATCGATGGAATTGGATACTGCCGTAGCTGTATCTGCGGCAATCGCCTCACGAGCGGCGAAATCTGTATTTGTGTCCGAATGGGATCCGACCACTGTCCAGGTGGAGGACGGTCTACCGAAGACCCAGAGTGCGAGTCGTCGCCGCCCACCAAATCGACTCAGACCCTTGGGGAGTCGTGCGACGTAACGCAGGGGGGCGGTGTAAGACTCTGATGGGACGAGTAGGCGTCGTCGCCTGCTCGCGCCGTGGCGATCAGTCATGAGATTGGCGGGCCCCACCACCAGCAGTAGGTCGAGTTCGCTCAGGTCCATCAGCAAGTCCTCGACATGGTCGAAAAACTCGGAATCGCCCGAAACTGACAGCCATTGCATGATGTGGAGAACGCCGATCGTATCGGCCGTGTTCGACCGGACCTCGGTATAGGGTTCGATCGGAAATTCTTGTGCAGCAAGACTTCTCCAGGCAACTTGGTTGCACAAGTGTTCGGGCGATGATGCCCGACGGCGGATGGTCCACCGTTCGTGCTCCTCGGCGCGTGTTGCGAGCGCAGTCGTCAATAGAAGGCCGCCGGGCCCGGCGGGTGCGATCTCCCGGGGTTCAACTCGCTGAACCTCGATAATTGCTCTAGTCAACAGGTCTTCGCCTGTCTGGGTCAGGGCCTCTCCAGCCCAGGGTCCGCTGGGAGCGATCAAGCTGTCCACGACGTGCTGGAGTGCACTGCCTCCCGAGTATGCGGCCTCTGCCAACTCGTCGACCGCCTCGCGTAATGCGACGTCGCCAAGTGCGTCGAATGCCGTGGCTGGATCAAGGACTGATCCGATCGCGTGGGCGTCGATTGCCAGTACGGTATCGATCGGATCGGACTCGGCGAGCGGCTCACCCGTGATGTGGTGAAGAAGTAGAAGAGCGGACGCACTCTCGACATCGCGCATCACACGTTCGAACGCGGACGAGTGTAGGGGTGATTCGATTTTTGCGTCGATGTTGTTTCCGTGGCCCGTTTCGCGAAGCCACTGAATTACCTTTTGAGTGTCGAACTGAAGAGGCGTCTCGTTGACGGGTGCCGGAAAAGGCTGGTCGGTGGAGGCGAAGCGCGTGCGCCACATCGAGACGACTGGCCGTTTTACTCGTGCGAGCCGCGCGACTCCTTGCATAGTCAAGGTTTGCTCAGTCGTAGTTTGCATAGTCGGGCCTCCTTCCGTTTTCGTCCGTTTCCGACTGTCAATACGTTAGCCCACAAAGTGTGGCTGGTTGGTGACGATGGTGATAAGTAGTCTTATCAACGGTTTGTGTTGCGGTATGCCGCGGTCGTTCCAATGATTGAGTCACACATCACGGAGGGACCGACAATGACTCGACACCGGATGAACCCCCGCAGCCGAACGCAACTCGATGGGTTGTACAGAATGGCTGCACCTGGCTGCGAACCTTGGAAGCTGGAAGACCCGATATGCCCGACCGGTAAACGACGGTTGCCGACGGAACATGCCGCCGCGTCGGCACTCCGTAACGCGCAACAGCTACGGGTCCGGCGCGCAAAGGGAAAGTACCGAGGAAAACTCGAGAATCGTGCATACGCCTGTGGCGCATGCGGCGGATTCCACCTCACGTCATTGACCGCGGAGGAATACGAGAGCCGCCGCGATTGATGGCAGGCGCTCGTCGGCGTGCGTGGAGGTTCGGCATACGCTGTGGTTGGTGAGTGTTGGTGCTGTTTCGGCCCAATCGCAGCAAAGGAGTTGTAGGCCCGTGGATCTCGCGATAGATCTGGGTAATGGTGGACTCGTCGCGGCGCGTGACGCCGAGCGGCACCCCGGTTATCTATGCCCACACTGCTGCGTCCAGGTCCATCTGAGGCGAGGACGCGCGAAGATCGCGCATTTTGCGCACAACCCAGGTGAGGGAAGCGCTCAGTGTGAGCTGTACCACCCCGGCTCATCGGTGTATAGGATCGCGGGCGACCCGTTGGCAGACGGAGGCATGCCGCTGTATCTGCATCTGAATTCCGACGATCACGGTTGGACCATGTTTATCGAGTGTGACGTGCTCTCGATCGCAGAGAGTCGGAACACCGCGTATGGGCTGCTGTTTTTCGATGGCTTGGTGCTGAATCGGCCGGGCGAGCAACCGCGCAAGGTGCGGGCCGACGCCTTGGCAGCTGGATCTGGACGGAACCGGATCACGATCACACCGTCTCGACAGAAGCTGTCGGTTCGTATGATCGGAACGTGGCCTCGGTCGATTCGATCGAATCGATGGCAACGGAATCTCGTGGGATTGCCGCGTGGCGGTGCAGTTTTCGTGAAGTTTCGCGGAGGCACATATCGGCGGTACGACTCGATGACGTCGGTTTATTGGGGCGATTCAGTCGTAGTGGTGCGCCCTGATGCCGTAATACCTCCTACCGAGCTTTCGCCGGTCCAGTTGGGAACAGTCCCGACTGCTGCGGGAACCTGGCATGCTTGGCGCGTAGTTCTTCCCTCGGTTGCACGTCGCGCGGTGATCGACTGGCTGGCGGACTTTGGGGTCGTAGTCGAAACCCGTCGCTCTCGCACGCGCATAGTGACACCTCCCGTCGAATATGCGGGCGACGGGAAACCACGGTTTCTGTTGGGCGAACCGGTTGTGGCGACCGTAGCAGAAGCGGCGAGCATTCTTATCGCCGAATCCGACGTCACGATAAGTGCGCTCAAGCTGCCCGGGCGTGCTCGGGCCGCTTCGGAGCAGGGAATTGCGGTTACGGCTATCGAATCGGGGCCACTGCGATTGCGCACAAATGTTCCACGAGATGTTATCAATTCCGAGATCGTGACGGAGACGTCGGTGGATCGCGACTCGTTCACGCCTATATGGTTTCTGCGCCATGGCGAAACGATGCTTGCCCCGTTCAATGCCAGCGAAGAGACGGATATCGAGGCTCAGATTGAAATTCATTCGGAGCTGGCGGGCTTGACGTTTACCGCGACTGTGCACAGCATGGATGGACGTGTGGAAACACGCCATAACGATGGCGCGCTACAACTGTCGAAATGGCTTCGGCGGTTTCGAGGGAACACCCGACTTATCGAGGTCGATGCTGGAAATCTGGGTTTCGTCCGGCTGGAGTTCGACACTGCGCCGTGTGTGGTGCGAGAAGTGCCGGCAGCATCCCTGCGGCAGTCGGACTGGTTGACCGCTTACACGATTGCGTCCGAACTATCTGGCGATAACAGTGATCTTCGTTGGCGCAACCCACATCAAATTCGTCCGAATCACTCCTCTATTGTCGGCGCATGGTCGTAGCTCCTGGAACCCGGATAGTTGGCAGAGTCGAGTGGATATCGGATACGGGCAGAGCAGGGGTGGTCCCGGCCTACAACGACTTCGGGGCGGGTTGGCTGGTTGCGGATCCAAACGATTATCCGACGCGCGGTCAGATAACTTGGCGAAAGCAGAATTGGTCGGTTGATCGCGGATTGGTTGTCTTGTTCGAGGCAGCCGAGAATCGCGGCGAAGATCTTATCGAAGCCAAGGCGCCACAGTATTTGTGCCCGGTCGTCCATTACCCGGATTTCACTTACGACGAGGCGCTCGAGCGATTGATTGCAGGTCGGTTTCCTGCTGGGCCGGAGGTATCCGCGGGCAAGGACATTTACGTATGGTGCAAGGGAGATCTGTTACTCGGACCGTTGACCCCGAAGATTGACGGCGACACATACCTTGTCCCGTCCGACTCAGTGCGATTCGAACAGGTTGCCTACCGAGAGAACGAAAATGCCATTTTTCGATTTCCTGGAGACTTGGCCTTCTGTGCACCGACTTCTCCGATCACCGGCTACTTCGACTGCCGTCCAGACGCCGACATCTTGCGGACGGCGGTCCGGGATGCTGTTGGAGTGTCGGACAAGTCAACTCTTGGCACACCGGAATTTCTTGCGACAAGAGCACTGATGCAGAAAGCAGCAGACTCCCTTCGTGACGGTGACAGTATTGCTGACCGCCAATACAAGTACGATCGCATACACCGCGCGTTGAAGATATGCGGTGACAGTGAAGAGGTCCGCCGGCATGCGGCTGAACTCTCAGCCCTCCTTTTCGAGGATCCGGCAGTTCGGAACGATCTCGAACGACGTAAAGCCGAACACCTCGCAGACGCCTTCGTAGCAGCGAAAGACGAAGTGTTGGCGAAGCTGAAAGATGAGCAGGGCCGGCTCGAGCGGATGCGTGAAGAGAGCGTCGCGCTTGCGAACGAGAAGGTAGAGCACGCTGCGGAATTAGATCGATTGCGCTCCGAGCTTGAATCCACCGAGACTGCGGTGTCCGGGCAGCTTGCAGACCTGGAGCACACGGTGACCGAACGCGTGACAGATCTGGTTGACGATGCGTCCGGCCTACTGGCCGAGTCGGTTCTGTTGCGGGCACTCGGAGTGGGCGCGTCCACACAGGCGCCCGCGATCCCCGCCGCAGCGGCTCCTCTGCTCGCGTGGTCGCCTGGATGGCGAACGAGTCCGGTGATCGAGGCGCGCCCTCTGAACGAGTCCCTAGTGAGCGTTGGTCGAGAATCAGGAATAGATCATTCGGTCCTGCAACGAATTCACGCCGCTGTTGTTGCCGAATTACTACCTGTTCTGACCGGTAACGGCGCGACAGCTGCGTTGACTGCGTATGCCACGGCTGTGTGCGCCGGCAGAATTGCGGCACTACCTGTGGCACACGACTTTCTCCACCCGGTTGATCTTCTCGGTGTCCGCGCCGCTGATCCGCGAGCAACTCGGATGCACGCAGGCCTTCTGTCGGGCGTGAGTGACGCCGTGCGAGAAGGCGGAACGGCGTTGCTCGTTCTAGAAGCATTCAACCGTGCTCCAACCGAGTCCTATTTGATGCCGTGGCTCCAGGTTCCCGATCGAGGTATCGCGGTCCCGATGACGGCGCAGCAGATTCTTGGATCGGAACGAATCGTGCCTCACCCGAGTCTTCTCGTCGCTGCCACTGCTGCCGCCGGCCGCACCACGGCGCCGGTGAGTCCTGATCTGTGGGGGTTTGCCGTCGCGATTGACGTCCCGCGTCGTTCCGGCGGGAAAGTGAACGTGGACACTCGCACCTCCTCACCCGAGGGTGCGTTCGGCGCGAAAGCAGCTGTCGAGTCATTGGAGGATGCAGTTGCAGGATACTGGCCCATCGACGACGGCGTGCTCGACACTGCACGCCGGTTCGCATCGGCACTGGACCTAGTCGGTGAGTCCGACAGAATCCCAACGGCATTGGCGGAATGTATCCTCGTTCCGGCGCTTTCGACGTCCATGGGAGGCCACGACCTCGAGCTTGCAGTCAACGCGGTGCTGGACTGGAGTCGAACATCCGATCCGAAGGAGCGCCGCCGGTTGTACAGCTTGGCACAACGATTCCACAGTAGGTTCGCATGATTCCTGGTGCTCCGCGAATCACGACTCTGGCGGGTGAGGGTATCGTCGGCTATCTCCGGGCCGAGCTGGGCGTAGCACGCGGTGCAACAACCGAAGGTCTTACCTGCGAGCTGATCCGAGCCGTGGCCTGGGCCTCAACTGGGGGACGTGCACCGGTCAGCACCCGGGGATTGCTTGATCGACTCATGGAACCGGCCCTGGCAATTGTGCAGCGCAAGGGTGGCGTTGACGCGCGGCGTAACGAACTCCGTCGCATGATGAATACCCTGGCGATCGTGGGCGACCTCGTAGAACTACAACGCGGTCAGTGGTTGTCGGCGAGCGGGTGCATCGTCAGACTCGACGGGACTCCAACGCCGACATTCCTACTCATCAGCGGCATTCCACTGCGTGAGTTCGATGAAGGGGCGCGCGTGGCGGTCGAAGTCGATGGCACCCGTCGCATCATCCGTGACGCGGAGTGTGTGAGCTTGTTCGACCTTCCGGTCATCGAATATCGAGATTGGGCGCGTACGCCTCGAATGCCGTTGCAGGACTGGACCGACGGCACGCTTACCTTGCCGCTTCGCCGACAAAACGACGAGTGGGCTGATGCTTGCGAAATGCAGTTGTATTCACCGCAGCTGGTAGCTCTGCATAAGGCGCAGGCGCACCGTTGGACTTCACTGCAGGGGAGTCCTGACGGTAGGACCCTGGCGCGCTTCACGATGTTCGGAGAGGCGGCATACGCGGTCGTCGAAGTCGCGCAGGGCACGGTGGCAGGGTTCCGTGAATGTGCCCCGCAGGACGTGCGCCGTCTGATGTACGGCCTCGACCAGCAACACAAGAACCCGACAGCCGCAACTTTGGCCTCGGTAGCAGGTGCCGGCACAACTTCCGTACGACTTCACAACGCTCTGCCCTACGCGGAGGCACGGGGCATGCTGGCTCTGGTCGAAGACTCCGTCGATGCACGCCCCCTGGTGACACGACACGGTGCAGCGGTCCGAGTGCTGCTCGACGGGTTGGGGATTCAGCTCAGAGATGGCAGCGGCGCCAAATCGGAATGACGTGAAAATGCCTGTGCGCGGTCAGGGAGTCCGGAGACTCCCTAACCGCGCACAGGCCGAAGGCCTAACGAGCGAAGAGCAGCGCTCGCTTGACTTCCTGAATAGCCTTTGTCACCTGGATGCCGCGGGGGCACGCGTCGGTGCAGTTGAACGTGGTGCGGCAACGCCACACGCCGTCCTTGTCGTTCAGGATGTCGAGACGCTCGGAAGCGGCCTCGTCACGGCTGTCGAAGATGAACCGGTGTGCGTTCACAATGGCAGCGGGACCGAAGTAGCTGCCGTCGCTCCAGTACACGGGGCACGACGTGGTGCAGCATGCGCAGAGAATGCACTTGGTGGTGTCGTCGAAACGTGCACGGTCGTGCTGGCTCTGGATGCGCTCACGAGTGGGCTCGTTGCCACTGGTGATGAGGAACGGCTTCACGGCGCGGAATGCGTCGAAGAAGGGCTCCATGTCGACAACCAGGTCCTTCTCGACGGGCAGGCCCTTGATGGGCTCGACCGTGATGGTGACAGGCTTGCCGTCCTTGGGGAGCATGTCCTTCATCAGCAGCTTGCAGGCCAGACGGTTCACACCGTTGATCCGCATGGCGTCCGATCCACAGACACCGTGTGCGCAGCTGCGACGGAACGTGAGGGTGCCGTCGAGGTAACCCTTCACGTACAGGAGCAGGTTGAGCAGACGGTCGGTGGGCAGTGCCGGGACCTGGAAACTGTCCCAGTGCTGGCCCTCGCCCGATTCGGGGTTCATCCGCGCGATCTTGAGAGTGACCATGACGGCCCCCTCGGGAACAGCGGGGAGTTTGGGTGCATCTACAGCAGGCGCAGACATCAGTACTTACGCTCCATCGGCTCGTAGCGGGTCTGGATCACCGGCTTGTAGTCCAGACGGATGTCGGAGAGCAGGCCGTCACCCTCCTTGTACGCCATCGTGTGCTTCATGTACTCGGCGTCGTTGCGGTCCGGGAAGTCCTCGCGAGCGTGGCCGCCGCGCGATTCCTTGCGGTTGAGGGCGCCGACGACGGTGACCTCTGCCATTTCGAGGAGGAAGCCCAGCTCGATGGCCTCGAGCAGGTCGCTGTTGTAGCGCTTGCCCTTGTCCTGGACCGTGATGTGGTTGTAGCGCTCCTTGAGAGCACGCACATCCTTGAGAGCCTGGGTGAGGCGCTCTTCGGTGCGGAAGACGGAGGCGTTGTTGTCCATCGACTGCTGCAGCTCGGTGCGGATGTCCGCAACGCGCTCGTGGCCGTGATCGGACAGGATGACGCCGACCCAGTCTTCGACCATGGCGGCCGGGGTTTCCGGCATGTCGACGAACTCGGTGGAGTTCGCGTACTCGGCGGCAGCGATGCCGGCGCGGCGGCCGAACACGTTGATGTCGAGGAGCGAGTTGGTACCGAGACGGTTTGCACCGTGTACGGAGACACAGGCGCATTCGCCGGCCGCGTACAGACCCTTGACGATCTCGTCGTTGTTGCGCAGCACCTCACCGTTGATCTTGGTGGGAATACCGCCCATGACGTAGTGGCACGTCGGGTAGACGGGCACGGGCTCCTTGACGGGGTCCACGCCGAGGTAGGTGCGCGAGAACTCCATGATGTCGGGGAGCTTCTCGTCGAGAACTTCCTCGGGGATGTGCGTCACGTCGATGTAGACGTAGTCCTTGTTCGGGCCGGCGCCGCGGCCTTCGAGAACCTCGAGGACCATCGAACGAGCCACGATGTCACGCGGAGCGAGGTCCTTGATGGTGGGTGCGTAACGCTCCATGAAGCGTTCACCGTCGGCATTACGGAGAATGCCACCTTCACCGCGGACGGCTTCCGAGATCAGGATGCCGAGACCGGCGAGTCCTGTCGGGTGGAACTGGTGGAACTCCATGTCCTCGAGGGGCAGGCCCTTGCGGAAGATGATGCCCATGCCGTCACCGGTGAGGGTGTGCGCGTTGGACGTCGTCTTGTACATGCGTCCCGAGCCGCCGGTCGCGAAGACGATCGACTTGGCGTGGAAGATGTGCAGCTCGCCGGTCGAGAGCTCGTAGCAGATGACACCGGTGGCAACCGGGCCGTCCTCGGTCTCGGTGATGGCGATGTCGAGCGCGTAGAACTCGTTGAAGAACTCGACGTCGTGCTTGACGCAGTTCTGGTAGAGCGTCTGCAGGATCATGTGACCGGTGCGGTCGGCGGCGTAACACGCACGGCGGACGGGTGCCTTGCCGTGGTCGCGTGTGTGGCCACCGAATCGACGCTGGTCGATCTTGCCTTCGGGCGTGCGGTTGAACGGCAGACCCATCTTCTCGAGGTCGAGCACCGCATCGATGGCCTCCTTGGCCATGATCTCGACGGCGTCCTGGTCGGCGAGGTAGTCGCCGCCCTTGACGGTGTCGAAGGTGTGCCACTCCCAGTTGTCTTCCTCCACGTTCGCCAGTGCGGCACACATGCCGCCCTGGGCCGCGCCGGTGTGGCTGCGGGTGGGGTAGAGCTTGGTCAGTACGGCCGTGCGGGCACGGGGGCCAGCTTCGATTGCCGCACGCATGCCTGCGCCACCGGCGCCGACGATGACCACGTCATAACGATGTTCCTGCATGAAGTCTGTGCTCCCCTAGCTCGCCGAGATATTGGGGTCGAAGGTGAAGATGACGTACGTGCCCAGGCCCATGATCAGGATCATCGAGAGAACGAGGATCGTGGTCAGCCAGAAGCGCGTGGAGTCCTTGCGGGAGTAGTCCGCGATGACCGTGCGCAGACCGTTACCGCCGTGCAGCTGTGCCAGCCACAACATCGTCAGATCCCAGAACTGCCAGAATGGGCTGGACCAGCGACCTGCGACGAACGCGAAGTTCAAACGGTGAACGCCACCGTCGAGCATCAGCATGATGAACATGTGGCCCAGGACCAGAACGATCAGGGCGACGCCGGAGAAGCGCATGAAGAGCCATGCGTACAACTCGAAGTTGTTCCGAGCCTTCGCGCGCGGGGACCGCGGGTTGTCCAGGCTTGCGGGACGGTCGTATGAGGTGCCCAGGCTCTTGGCTTCGGGTCCGTGAGTAGTCGCCATGTCAGTGCTCCGCAAACATGTTGATGAGGATGCGTCCGGCGCCTGGGATCATCACCAGGAACCAGATCGTCAGAATGGTCCAGAGCATGACGCGCTGGTACTTCGGGCCCTTCGACCAGAAGTCCACCAACATCACGCGCACGCCGTTGAGGGCGTGGTAGAGGACTACGCCGACGAGGCCGATCTCCATGAGGCCGACGAGGGGGTTCTTGTACGTGTCGATGACGGCGTCGTACGTATCGGGATTGACCCGAACGAGTGCCGTATCGAGAACGTGTACGAATAGGAAGAAGAAAGTAGCGACGCCTGTGATCCGGTGTAGAACCCAGGACCACATTCCGGGGTCGCCCCGGTAAAGCGACCTCGTGCGCTCCTTCTGAGGAGCGGCTTCAGTCGTAGTACTCATCGAGTGCTGTGCCTCCAACGTCATTGGTGGACGCGTCGAGCCTGCAGAGAGCTTCGATGTACCTCAGCCCGGGCTCGACGGGATCCTGAACCGACTTGACTCAGACTCTAAACCTATGTGAAACCGGGAACTAATCAGATGCGGGATTCGTACGCGTACCAAACTCTTTGTAAGGTTTGCCTTTCCAATCTCGCCGAGACGGTTTCGGCGTGGTTTCTGCATCCATTCAGTCGGCGTGATTGGATAACGAACCATGGGTGACATCGACTGGAAGTTGTTGCGGCACAACGCGCAAGTGGTCATGCGGCAAGCTTATGCACCGTACTCGGGCTATGCAGTGGGTGCAGCTGCCCTGGTAGACGATGGTCGGATCGTCTCAGGATGCAATGTGGAAAATGTCTCATACGGTTTGAGCCTGTGTGCCGAATGTGGACTCGTCGGTAACTTGGCCGCCACCGGGGGCGGGCGGCTGATTGCCTTCACGTGCTGCGACGCGAAGGGCTCGATTCTGATGCCATGCGGCAGGTGCAGACAGCTTCTTCTCGAGCACGGCGGGGGTGAGATGCTTGTCGACACGAGCAGTGGGTTCAAGCCGCTGAGCGAGCTGTTGCCTGATGCTTTCGGGCCGGAACAAGCAGAGGGGCTCCGCCATGTTTGACGCAGTTTCCATCATCGGCGCCAAGCGTGACGGCCGCGAGCTGTCGGGAACCGAGATCGACTGGATAGTTCAGGCGTTCACACAGGGGATCGTCGGTGACGAGCAGATGTCGGCGCTCGCGATGGCGATCTACTTCCGCGGAATGTCGCGAGCAGAGACCGGTCGATGGACCGAGGCGATGATCGAATCCGGCGGGAGGATGGACTTTTCGGACTTGCCGCTGCCCACCGTCGACAAGCATTCGACCGGTGGAGTGGGGGACAAGATCACCCTTCCGCTTGCACCCCTCGTCGCTGCCTGTGGTCTTGCAGTCCCGCAGTTGTCGGGCCGCGGACTCGGCCACACCGGTGGAACTCTCGACAAGCTCGAGGCCATTCCAGGTTGGCGAGCCGAGCTCACGGCGACGGAGATGGTCGACATTCTCTCGGATCCGAAAATCGGCGCGGTGATCTGCGCTGCCGGAGCGAATCTGGCCCCCGCGGACAAGAAGCTCTACGCGCTGCGCGACGTGACCGGAACGGTGGAATCCATTCCGCTGATCGCAAGTTCGATCATGAGCAAGAAGATTGCCGAGGGAACCGGCGCCCTGGTGCTCGACGTCAAGGTCGGTTCCGGAGCGTTCATGAAGGACCTCGGCGACGCGCGAGAGTTGGCACGCACGATGGTCGAGCTTGGCAACGACGCCGGCGTGCGTACAAGCGCTCTCATCACCGGGATGGACACCCCGCTCGGATTGACGGCGGGCAACGCCCTCGAGGTACGTGAATCCGTCGAGGTGCTGGCAGGCGGCGGGCCGTCGGACGTCGTCGAGCTGACCCTGGTCCTGGCTCGGGAGATGCTGTCAGCGGCCGGGATCGACGGTATCGACCCCGCCGACAAACTGGCCGACGGCACGGCAATGGACCGGTGGCGCGCGATGATCGCCGCACAAGGTGGGGACCCACACGCGACGCTGCCGGTGGCCCGGCACAGCGACGTCGTCACCGCGGACCGAGACGGCGTACTGACCCGACTCGACGCCATGGCGGTGGGCATCGCGGCCTGGAAACTGGGAGCCGGACGCGAACGGCAGGGCGAAGCCGTTCAGGCCGGTGCCGGCATCGAGATGCATGCAAAGCCTGGCGACGTGGTCCGTGCCGGGCAGAAGCTGATGACATTGCACACCGACACTCCCGAGAGATTTGATGCAGCGCGACGAAGCCTCGGCGGTGGATGGTCGATCGGGACCGATTCCGACACCGTTTCGCGACCGTTGCTCATCGAGCGAATTGTGGGTGATTCGCGTTAGCGTTGGCGAATGAACGCACCGGAGTTGACCACGATCCGCAGCGCACCCAAAGTTCTTCTCCACGATCATCTCGACGGAGGACTCCGACCCGAGACCGTTCTCGAACTGGCCGAGCAATGTGGCTACGACGAGCTGCCGGCGAATACGGCATCCGAACTGGCGCAATGGTTCCGAACTGCCGCTGACAGTGGATCGCTCGAGCTCTACCTCGAAACGTTCGCGCACACAGTCGCCGTGATGCAGACCCCCGAAGGGCTCGCACGGGTGGCACGTGAGTGTGCCGAGGATCTGGCCGACGACAACGTCGTCTATGCCGAGATCCGTTTTGCGCCCGAGCAGCACCTGGAACAAGGCCTGAGTTTGGACGAGGTCGTCGAGCACGTTCTCGAAGGTTTCCGGGCCGGCGAATCCGCTGCCAGGGTCGCGGGACGGGAGATCCGCATCGGCTGTCTTCTCACGGCGATGAGGCATGCCGCGCGGTCGCGGGAGATCGCCGAACTCGCTGTGCGATTCCGGGACCGCGGGGTTGTCGGTTTCGACATCGCCGGCGCCGAGGCCGGAAACCCACCGAGCCGGCACCTCGACGCGTTCGAGTACATGCGTGACGCGAACGCCCACTTCACGATTCACGCGGGTGAGGCTTTCGGGTTGCCGTCGATCCACGAAGCCATCGCCTTCTGCGGAGCGGATCGGTTGGGCCACGGCGTGCGGATCGTTGACGACATCGACGTAGGCGTGCCAGGTGGGGCAGAGTTGGGTCGGCTCGCGAACTACGTCCGTGACATGCGCATTCCCCTGGAACTGTGCCCGAGTTCGAACGTGCAGACCGGAGCCGTAGCCGCCCTGGCGGACCATCCGTTCGGACTCTTGGCGGACTTGCGCTTCCGAGTGACCGTCAACACCGACAACAGGCTGATGAGCGACACCACCATGAGCCGGGAAATGGCCGCGTTGGTCGAGACCTTCGGTTACGGATGGACCGATCTCGAACGCTTCACCATCAACGCGATGAAGTCGGCCTTCATCCCGTTCGACGAGCGCCTCGCGTTGATCGACGACGTCATCAAGCCGGGCTACGCCGTGCTCATCGGCTAGATGACGTGCGCCCGACTACTCAGATCGAAGCCGGGCCTCGAACTCGCGTTCGAGTTCGCGCCAGGCCTCGGATTCCTTGGTGAACGGCGCACTCGGAGCCATCCGCGACGGATCGGGGTTGAGGAGGTACGAGACGTACCAACCCAGCTCGTTCGACGCGGACAGAGCCTCCTCGGTGGAGTCGTCGTCGGCGAAATCTGCTGCATCGGTGAACAATTCGACTGCGAGTTCCAGCTGCTCGGCATCTACGACGTCCGGGCCCTGGGCGAGGTCGTCGGCGATACCGGGCAGAACGTAGACGTTCTCGTCCGTGACCTCGATTTCGAGTGAACCGTCGACGGCCGCATTCTGAATTTCGCCGTACGTACTGACCTGCGAGAGATCGTGTTCGTGGTTGTCGGCGAGGTAGCGAGCGAGTGCGCGCTCGCTACGGAAGACGGTGATCAGTCCGTCCTTGCCGAGGAAGATCGCCTGATCTCCCATGTAGCAGCGCAGAGTGTAGAACGTCTCGGCCGAGGTGATGATGCGGATCGGGTCGACACCGACCTCGCCCCAGAAGGTCTCGACTTCGTCTTCGTCCTCTTCGAGGTCGTCTTCGTCGAATTCCTCGTCCTCGCCCTCCTCGGCGACATCGTCGGCGTCGACGGTGTTCTCGGCGGCAGCGAGCAGTTCAGCTTCGGCGACCGCGACGGCGGCTGCATCGACCTTCGGGGAGGTGACCACCTTGTCGATGGCGTCGAGAACGGCGTCCCAGTCCTTGACGATCGCAGCGCCGACCTGGTCCCACAGCTCCAGGCCTTCGCGGCCTTCGAAGGTGCCGGCGCCGGTGGCAAGCGCGCCGAGTACCGGATGGCCGCTGAAGAAGCGGATGACCGCGTCGAGTTCGCACACCTCACCGATGTTGCGAGCCATGTTCAGGGTGTCTTCGAGTTCCGAGACCACCAGTGCCTCAGGGTCACCTGCGGCCAGTTCCGGCACGCCGACGAAGTCGAACGTGAAGTTCTCTTCCGGTTCCAACTCGGCTGCCGACAGTCCGGAGACGACGGCCCACGCCGGATGCTCGACCAGGTCGTTGTCGGAGTCCGTTCGGATGAAGGCCGCGAGTTCCGCGACGGAGGAGAACCCGTAGAGGTCTTCCTCATGGCCGAGAAACGCTTCCCACTCGTCGTCGCCCTCGCGCCAGCGAGGTGCCCACAAAGTGACGAGGTCTCCGTCGGTGAGTCCGATTTCGATAGGGACGATGTCTCCAGCCATGGGCGGAAGCCTATCCACCGCAGCGCGAAAGGCATAGCGGGGGTTCGTCACGTTTGTTTCAGGGCTACTCGGAGCTCACTGACCAGTCGCTCGCGTTCGTCGTTGGACTGTTGAACTGCCTGGTGAATCGTGGCCACCGTCAATGCGGCCACCGTCTGAGAATTCATCGCGGTGATTGCGTCGGTGATCCGTAGGTCGACCAGAGCGCCCAGCCCGTCGACAGTCGCCGTGACTATCCCACCCTCGCTCGAGACGACTACCCGAAGAGCGCCGACCCCGTCGACGGCGTCCTGCAAGAGTCCCGTCCGGTGTTTCGCCAGCTCCATGATTCGATCAATCTCGCTCATATCGAACGCATCCAGCTCGACGGAAGGTTCTGGCCCTCGGCGGCGTCGACATCGGCCAGTTCGTCTCGGGTCGGGAGACCGAGCCGATCGAGGATCGCTGCCGGGACTCCGGTCTCCTCGAGCTCCACACGATGGCGGGCGCCGGCTTCGATTGCTGCATGTGAGCACAGCGTGAGTATCTGCTGTGCCAACCGCTGCCCGCCGTACCGCAGTTCGTCCTGGCTGATCCTCAGGTCCACGGGCACGGCGTGCTCCGTGGCGCGGACCGCGATGGTTCCGTTGCGGTTGACGGCTACGGCTGTGATGATCGGCGGTGATTCGCGCTTGTTCTCGGGCATGATTCCCTGTCATTCCGTCGGACGGTAGAAGCCGTGAAAGCCCATGCCGCTGTTCGTGGTTCGGATGGCGCTGATCTCGACAGGATCGCCGGCTTCGACCATCTGACCGTTGCCGATCACCATGGCGACGTGTCCGTCCCAGACCGCGAGGTCGCCCGGCATCAGATTGTTCTGATCGACCTGGTTCCCGATTCCCTGTTCCTGAGCCAACCTCGGAATATCGACTCCGGCCTGGCCGTACGCCCATTGCGTCAGACCACTGCAGTCCAGACCGACTCCGGGTGTCGTGCCTCCCCAGGCGTACGGGACACCCTGTTGAGTGAGCGCGTTGCGTACGGCAGCAGCGGCCTCGGCGTTCGGTGCGGTGGCAATCGAGCCGTCGGGAAGTTCGACCTCAACGCCACCGACGGAACCGGAACCACTTGCGGAACCGGAACCACTTGCGGAACCGGAACCACTTGCGGAACCGGAACCACCCGCCGACTCGGAGACCCCAGGTGCGGGATCGGGTATCGGGACGGACGGGACGAGTGCGGACATCTTGTCGGTCGACCCGGCCAGCTCACCGCGTACCCGCTCGATAACCGATACCGCGCGTCCGAGGTGCTCCAACGCGGCCGACAACAACATCAATTGGCCCGTCGGTGTCATCAGCGTCGGCCCGGCCTTGATCGCGAGTGTCAGAAACGACTGGAGAATCTCACCGAGTTCGGTCATTCCCGCGTACACGGACGTTGTCGCTTCGTCCACGACGCCGGCGATGTCGTTTCCGCGATCGGCGAGGTTTCGCGTCGACGTCTGCGTCTGCTCGGTTTTGGTCACCGCAGCAGTGAGAGCAGTCGACGAACTCTGAGAGGACGCCAGTTCGCTCAGTGCCGCGCTTCCCAGTTGGTAGGCGATCTCGAGGGCGTCCGTGGCGATTCGGATGCCGACGTCGGGTCCACTTGCGCTGGGGACACCAGTCCCGACAGTGTCGACCAGGTCGATGATCGGTCGTGCGAGTGCGTCGACGTCGATCATGAGCGTGCGGCTTCAGCGAGAGTCCTTCGTACCGATTCCTCGGAGTCGAGATAGACGGCGTGAGCGTCGCGGGTGGCTGACTGGACGCTGGAGATCACAGCGGACAGTCGATCGATGTCGTCGATGTGCGCTTGCTGTGCTCGGCTCGCGACATCGACGAAGTCGCCGCCGATCAGCCCCAGCACAGTGGACAGAGCCAAGTGATCGCCACCCGCCGCGTCCTGTCGAGCTTGCGCGACGTTGTCGGCAACAGTGCCCAACCGCGTGGCGAACTCCGCGATGCTTTCAGTGTCCAGATCCAGATTTGTCAACTTGTCTTCCCCCCGTTGCGCTTACTCCCTCTTGGACGCCGCGCGGGGTGCTCCGGTTCCCGAGGAACTATTCTGATGGTCATGCAAACGCACGTAGTCGACCATCCGCTCGCGGCGGCCCTCTTGACGACAATGCGTGATGCACGCAGTGAGAACGCGACTTTTCGTTCCGCACTTCGCAGGCTCACGCACATGCTGGTCTACGAGGCCATGCGTGACGCGGAGGTCGAGGAATTTCCGGTCGACACCCCGGTAGCAGCGACGACGGGCATCCGGCTCGCGAAGCCGCCGTTGTTGGTACCGGTGCTGCGGGCCGGTCTGGGCATGGTCGAACAGGCGAGTGCGCTGATTCCGTCGGCCGGCGTCGGCTTTGTCGGAATGGCACGTGACGAAGAGACTCATCAGCCGGTTCCGTACCTCGAATCCCTGCCGGCGGATCTGTCCGGGATCCCGGTGTTCGTGCTCGATCCGATGCTCGCCACCGGTGGTTCGATGGTGCACACCATCGACTTGCTGGTTGCGCGTGGCGCGACGGATGTCACGGCAGTGTGCGTCGTGGCCGCTCCGGCCGGCGTCGACGCGCTGGCAGCGTCCGGCCACCCGGTTCGTCTGGTCATCGCGAGCATCGACGACGGACTCGACGAGAACGCTTTCATCGTCCCCGGTCTCGGTGACGCCGGCGATCGGCAGTTCGGACCCCGCTAGAGCGAAAGGGCGAAGGTTCGGAGTTCGGCCAGCCGGGCCTTCGCCTGCTCTACTGCGTTCGCGAGGTCGGCGCGGTTCGCCACCGGGACGACAACTTCGAGATAGCACTTGAGCTTGGGCTCGGTTCCGGACGGTCGAACAACCACGCGGATCGACGGCCCGTCGAATATCACTGCGTCGGTGCGCATACCACCGCGAACCAGGGACAAGTCCTCGGTCGTGACCGGCTCGCCCGCGAGTTGGCTTGGCGGATCGGCGCGTAGCCGTTTCATCATTTCCGCGATGTCACTCGAGTCCTCGACGCGGCGGGATACTTGGTCCCCGCAATGCAGTCCGAATTCGACGGCATAGTCGCCTAGAACGTCCAACAGGGTTCTGTTGCTGCCCGCGAGGGTGGCAGCCAAGTCAGCCACCAGAACGGCAGCTGAGATTCCGTCCTTGTCCCGCACCACATCCGGATCGACGCAGTGCCCGATCGCTTCCTCGTAGGCGTAGACGAGTCCGTCGCCGGCGCGCGTGAGCCACTTGAATCCGGTGAGTGTCTGCGCAAACCTGGCTCCGCGGGCTTTCGCCAACTTCGAGAGCAGGGTCGAGGAGACGATCGTCGTCGCCACCAACGAATCTTCGGGCGCCGTGCTCAGTACGTGGTCGGCCAGGAGCACCCCGGTTTCGTCGCCGCGCAACATGCGCCACTGATCACCGTCGCGAACTCCGACGGCGCAGCGGTCGGCATCCGGGTCGAGTGCGATCGCCAGATCCGCGTCGACACTTCGGGCAAGGGCGAGCAGGCGGTCTGCGGCGCCGGGCTCTTCGGGATTGGGGAACTCGACGGTCGGAAACGTGGGGTCGGGATCGAACTGCTCCGCCACGACGTGCAGGTCCTCGAATCCTGCTGCTCGCAGAGCCGCGGTCGCAGTCTCACCCCCGACGCCGTGCATTGCCGTGAGCGCAATCCGGATCGAGCGGGCGTCGCCGTGCGGGAGGGTCGCGATGCGGGCGATGTACTCCTCGACCAGAGAATCGTCGGCCGGAATCACCGATGCTCGCGCGACGTCGGCGGCACTACCGATGCGAGCGATCTCGCTCTCGATTTCACGATCGGCGGGGGAGACGAGTTGCGCTCCGCCCGAGAGATACACCTTGTAACCGTTGTCGGCGGCAGGATTGTGGGAGGCGGTGATCTGGATACCTGCCGCTGCCCCGAGCCTGCGCACCGCGAACGCCACCAGCGGTGTCGGCAGTGGGCGGGGGAGCAGGGTCACCTCGAACCCGGCCGCTGCCATGACCTCGGCGGCGGCCAGAGCAAATGCCTCTGAACCGAGCCGGGCGTCGCGGCCGACCACAACGCGGGACCCGCCCTGGCAGCGAGCTGTCAGCCAGGCCGCCAGACCGGCCGTGGTCCGGATGACGACCGCGAGGTTCATGCCGTTGGGTCCGCCGCGTACCGGCCCGCGAAGCCCAGCAGTGCCGAACGTCAGTGGTGCGGAAAAGCGTTCGGTCAGTTCATGTTCCGAAAGGGCTGCTAATTCTGCGCGGGTAACTGGGTCCGGATCGGCGTCGATCCACTCGGTGACGTTCAGTGGTGTCACAGCTGCTCGACCAGTTGACGCAGCAGCACTCCCATCCGGGCCGCCGAGGCTTTGCCTGCCGCCAGCACTTCCTGATGGTCGAGCGGGGCTCCCGTGATTCCGGCGGCCAGATTGGTGACCATGGAGATGCCGAGAACGCGAGCGCCGAGCGCGCGAGCCGCGATGGTCTCGTGAACCGTCGACATGCCGACCAGATCGGCGCCGAGTGTACGAAGCATTCGAATCTCGGCCGGAGTCTCGTAATGCGGACCGGGAAGCCCGGCGTAAACACCCTCGGCAAGGTCCGGGTCGATCGAGCGAGCCAGCGCACGCAGTTCCGGCGAGTAGGCGTCGACCAGGTCGACGAACTCTGCGCCGACGAGGGGAGAGCGGGCCGTCAGGTTCAGGTGGTCACTGATCAGCACCGGTTGACCGACTGTGTAGTTTTCAGCAATACCGCCGGCCGCATTGGTGAGGATGACCGTTTGGGCACCGGCAGCAATGGCTGTCCGGACCGGGTGGACGACGGTACCGAGATCGTGGCCCTCGTATGCGTGCGCGCGCCCGAGCAGCAGCAGGACTTCGGTGTTTCCGACGCGCACCGAACGAATGGTGCCCGCATGGCCGAGAGCGGACGGTGGGGCGAAGCCAGGAAGATCCGCCATCGAGACTTCGGCTGTCACGTCCGCACCGGCGTCGCCGAACACGTCTGCGGCATCGGTCCACCCCGACCCGAGCACGATGGCGACTGACGGTGACGAAGAGCCAGTCATGGCGGACAGAGCAGCGGCGGCGGCCTCGGCGATCGTTCCCATGTGAGCAACCCTACTGAGGAGTCGGGTCGGTTCGCCGGGTGAGTTGGCGGGCGTTACTCTCCCATCCATGCCTTATCTCGAACGCGACGGCGACGTATTCATCCTGTACCTCGGCAACGAGGGCGAAACGGACAACGAGAACCGCTTCGGCCCTGAGTGGATCGACGCTGTTCACAGCAAGTTGGACGAGGTCGAAGCGCACGAGGGGCCCGCAGCCCTGGTGACGACGGCGACGGGCAAGTTCTACACGAACGGCCTGGACACGACGTGGATCTTCGGCAATCTCGACGGTCTCCCCGGCTACCTGGACAAGGTCCACACCATCTACAGCCGTTTGCTGACCTTCCCGATGGCCACGGTCGCGGCCGTGCAGGGGCACGCGTTCGGCGCCGGCGCCATGCTCGCGTCCTCGCACGATTTCCAGATCATGCGCGCGGACCGCGGCTTCTACTGCCTGCCCGAGGTGGGACTGAACATGCCGTTCACTGTCGGGATGTCTGCACTGCTGAACAGTCGTCTGCCCAAGCAGACGGCAGTCGATGCCATGACGACGGGGCGTCGCTTCGGCGGCGCCGACGCACTCGCTGCGGGCATCGTGCAGGAAACGGTCGACGGCGACGGAGTGCTCGCCGCTGCTGTGGCCAAGGCGTCGGCACTGACGTCGACTCACGGCAAGAACTTGGCGGGAATCAAGGCAGGCATCCACCGCGATGCTCTTGCAGACCTCGCTCAGGTGACTGACAAGAGCAACTTCTCCTTCGGGTGAGACAATGATCGCGTGAACCAGAATGTCGACAGCGCAGTCAGGTCCGTAGAGGCCGATCTGATTGCGCTGTCGCATTCGATTCACAGCGACCCGGAACTCGCCTTCGAGGAGTTCCGCAGCGCTGCCAAAGTGTCGGACCTGCTGGCGCAGCACGGTTTCGCGGTCACTCACGGGATCGTCGATCTGCCGACGGCTTTCGATGCCACCTACGGCAGCGGAGAGTTGGTCATCGCGATCTGCGCCGAGTACGACGCGCTGCCCGAGATCGGCCATGCCTGTGGGCACAACATCATTGCCGCCGCCGCGGTCGGGGCCGGCATCGCGTTGGCTACCGTGGCCGACGAACTGGGGATCACAGTCCGAGTGATCGGTACTCCCGCGGAGGAAACCGGTGGCGGCAAAGTTCTGATGCTCGAGCGTGGTGCATTCGACGGCGTCGGCGCGGCCATGATGGTTCATCCAGGGCCGATCGACATCATCGGTGCGACCTCGCTGGCCTTGGCGGACATCGCCGTGAGTTATCACGGTCGCGAGGCGCATGCGTCTGCTGCGCCGGAGTTCGGTCGTAACGCCGCCGACGCAGCGACTCTCGCTCAGGTGGCGGTCGGACTGTTGCGTCAGCACCTGCAGCCAGGTCAGCAGATTCACGGAATCGTCAGTGACGGCGGCACGGCTCCCAACATCGTTCCGGCTCGGTCCGAATTGCTCTACTACCTGCGTGCCGAAACGGCCGCGTCGTTGGCCAATCTGTCCGAGCGTGCCGACGCGTGCTTCGCCTCGGGTGCACTCGGCACCGGGTGCACCCACGAAATCCGCACGGTATCGCCTACTTACACCGAGTTGACCCCCGATCCGTGGCTGGCGGCGGCGTACCGTGAACAGATCGTCGATCTCGGGCGGGTGCCACTGGCAGCGGAATGGGAGCGCTCCCGTCCACTGGGTAGTACGGATATGGGTAATGTGACCAATGTGATTCCGGGAATTCACCCGGTCATAGGCTTGGATTCATCGGGGGCAGTGACACATCAGCCGGAGTTCGCGGCTGCGTGTATCACCACCTCCGCAGATCGAGCGGTAGTCGACGGTGCAATTGCGTTGGCCCGCACTGCTGTCCGGGTAGCGTCCGATCCAGAACAACGCGCCCGTCTGTTGGAAGGGGTAGATCGCCGGTGAACGCGGCAATCGACACGTGGATTCACGCGCACACCGACGACCTCGTCGCGTGGCGTCGACACATCCATGCCAACCCGGAGTTGGCTCGCCGCGAATACGCGACCACCGAATTCGTCGCCACCCGCCTCACTGCCGCTGGATTGTCGCCGAAGATCCTTCCCGGTGGCACCGGTCTCACGTGCGATATCGGACCGGAGGGTCCACGAATCGCACTGCGCGCCGACATGGACGCTTTGCCGATGCAGGAAGCGACCGGGGCGACGTACTCGTCCACGGTCCCCGGTGTGTCCCATGCATGCGGGCACGACGCCCACACCACCATCTTGCTCGGCGCCGGACTGGCTCTGGCCACGCTGCCCGAACTTCCCGTCGGGGTTCGGCTGATATTCCAGCCCGCCGAGGAAGTCATGCCTGGCGGAGCACTCGACGTCATCGCCGCGGGCGCGCTCGACGGTGTGTCCAGAATCTTTGCTCTGCACTGCGATCCGCGACTCGAGGCAGGCCAGGTGGGAATGCGCCTGGGTGCGATCACCTCTGCTGCCGACACGATCGAGGTCGTCCTCGACTCTCCGGGTGGGCACACGTCGCGGCCGCATTTGACCACGGATCTGATCTACGCGCTCGGCACCGTCGTGACCGGGCTGCCGGGAATGCTCAGCCGTCGTATCGATCCGCGTACCGGAACCGTCATGGTGTGGGGCGCGGTCAGCGCAGGTCAGGCGCCCAACGCGATTCCGCAGACCGGCATGATGACGGGCACGGTACGTACCGGCGATCACGACACCTGGGAGTTGCTCGAACCGCTCGTGGAAGAAATCGTCCACGGACTGCTCGCACCCACCGGAGTTCGCTACCAACTCAACTATCGTCGCGGAGTGCCTCCGGTCGTCAACGACGAGGTGTCCACTCGGATGTTCGAGGACGCCATCGCGACCGTCGGACAAGATGCTTTGGCGGACACCCCGCAATCCGGTGGTGGCGAAGACTTTTCGTGGTACCTCGAAACCGTGCCGGGTGCCATGGCGCGGCTCGGCGTGTGGTCGGGTGAGGGCGATCAGCTCGACATCCACCAACCCACTTTCGATCTCGACGAGCGAGCACTCGGCGTCGGTGTGAAGGTTCTGACGAGCCTGGTTCTGGGATAGTTCCGGTTCCCGTCGGGGGTACCGTTTTTCGTGTCGTTCGAGTGAAGGTACGGGCATGTCCATAGGTGTGGGAGTGCGAATCGGCACATTGGTGTCGACGGCTGTCGTTGCGTCGAACGATCCGGGTTCGGCCGATCCGGTGGTATTGGTTCGGGACACGATCCTCAATCAACGCAAGGACGGAACGACGGTGCTCGGTGGCACCGAGCAACTGGGTGCCGGCCGTGAGTTCGCCGAGAGCTGGTCGGGCTTTGTCGGTCGCGTCGGGGACCCGAGTGGCGTCGCGGGAACTGCCGATACTCGTTACCGCGCCGAGGATTTGGTGGCGACCTCGATTCGCTGTCTGTTGCAGGAATGCGAGCCGCTGCCCGATCGTGGTGGTCGAAGCGGGGGAGCGCCCGACATCGTCGCGACCTACCCGTCACGCTGGGACTCGTCGACAGCGGCCCTCATGCAGGATTCGCTGGTCTACGCGGGCCTCGAACGGGTCACACTCGTCTCGGATGCCGAGGCCGTGTCGGCGTGGTTCGAGTCGGAAATCGCGGCACTCGCCGGCACGCTCATCGGCATCTATCACGTGGACGACACCGGGGCAGCGGTCACCCTCGTGCGTTCTGGTGTCGCGGCCGGCCGTGCATTCGGCTTTGCCGGCGACGGGAGTTCGCCGAGTTCACGCCTCGCGACGGCTCTGGGTGCGTTCGGTTGGATGCCGGAGAACCTGGACGCCGTAGTCGTCACCGGTGACGGCGAACCGGCGACAGACAAAGCGGCCATGATGTCCATAGCGGCCGGGATTGCCGAAAAGCTCGGTGTCAGATGTGAACTCGGTCCCGGACCTGAGCAGTCGGCTGCGCTGGGAGCCGCAATTCTGGCTGCCGGATTCACCTCGACGTCGCACACTATCGTGCCGATCGGATTGCCGCCTTCACACGACGTGACCGAGGTATTCGACACCCTGGGACGCGAGAAGGTGGCGGCAGAAACCGCTGCCGGGGTGGCGACCGCCGAGCCGGAAACTGCAGTTGTCGCAGGCGAATCGGAGTCGCGCGGTTCCAAGCGTGTGCTCATCGGCGTGACGGTTGTGGTGGTGCTCGCAGCACTGGCAGTGCTCGCGTATTTCCTGCTGCTTTGAGCAGGACAGCTATCTAATCGGTAACACCGTTACCCGGACCGACATTGCGGCTGTTTCTCGTCCGCAACTCTCGTACGTACTCGGCCGGCGCTCCGGCAATCTCGGCAGCGTCGGCCATCACACCGATGTAGCGGGCCGACGGCAGCCCGCCTTCGTACGCATCCATGACGTAGAGCCACGCAAGTACCGCGTCGCCGGCGGTGTCGACCCGCACGCGGATCTTGCGGTGCAGACCCAGTTCGGCACCTTCCCAGCGGTCCAGACTCACTTCGTCCTCTTCCGGGACGTCGTAGAGCACCACGAAAACACTGGAATCGGGATCTTCGACCACGGTGGCGAGAGCACCCTCCCAGCCGAGGTCCTCGCCGCTGAAGGTCAGGCGCCAGCCTCGCAGCCACCCTGTCCCGGACATGGGGGAGTGTGGGCAGCGCAACAACATCTGCTCGGGATGCATGTTGGAACCGTAGGCGGCATAAATCGACACGGGCGCAAGCCTAAACCGTGGTCCGAGGGTGTGGCGAAGCGGACCACCGGACGCAAGTAATCTGGTACAAGCACTGCGCGACACGTGGTGCTCGAATAGCGTGACACTGGTCGACGGGAGACCCCTGCCGGCCACGCGAGGACTTGGAGGACACATGACCCGGATCGTGATCATCGGTGGCGGACCCGCCGGCTACGAGGCGGCACTGGTAGCCGCGCAGCACGGGGCCACGGTCACCCTGGTCGATTCGGACGGCGTCGGCGGTGCGTGTGTGCTGTTCGACTGTGTCCCGTCGAAGACGTTCATCGCGTCCACCGGAATCCGCACCGACATGCGTCGTGCATCCGACCTCGGCATCACTCTGGATCCGGAGCAGGCTTCGGTGTCACTGCCGAAGATCCACTCCCGAGTCAAGAGTCTCGCGTTGTCCCAGTCCTCGGACATTCGCGCACGGTTGCAGACGGTAGGCGTCGAGGTTCTCTCCGGCACCGCCGAACTGACCGATCCACTCCTCGGCATGGCAGCACACCAGGTTCGCGCGACGCTCGGAAGCGGCGAGCAGAAGACCATCGACGCAGACGTCGTGTTGATCGCCACCGGCGCCAGCCCCCGCATCATCCCGGGAGCCGAGCCCGACGGTGAGCGAATCATGACGTGGCGCCAGCTCTACGACTTGGACGAGCTTCCCGAGCACCTGGTCGTGGTCGGTTCCGGTGTCACCGGTGCCGAGTTCGTCTCCGCGTACACCGAGATGGGCGTCAAGGTCACGCTCGTGTCCAGTCGCGACCGTGTTCTGCCCGGCGAGGATGCCGATGCGGCGCTCGTGCTCGAGGACGCCCTCGCCGAGCGCGGTGTCACCCTCGTCAAGCATGCCCGCGCGGACGCCGTCGAGCGCACCGAGAAGGGCATCGTCGTCAAGCTCTCCGACGGCCGCACGGTCGAAGGAAGCCACGCTCTGATGACCGTCGGTTCCGTCCCCAACACCAACGGTCTCGGCCTGGAGCGGGTCGGCATCGAGTTGGACAAGGGTGGATACCTGCGTGTCGACCGGGTCTCGCGCACCACGGTTTCCGGTATCTACGCTGCCGGTGACTGCACCGGACTGCTCCCGCTCGCGTCGGTGGCTGCGATGCAGGGACGTATCGCGATGTACCACGCACTGGGTGAAGGCGTCAGCCCGATCAAGTTGAAGACCGTCGCGTCGGCCGTCTTCACACGCCCCGAAATTGCAACGGTGGGTGTTTCGCAGGCAGCGATCGACAACGGAGAGGTGCCTGCGCGCACCGTCATGTTGCCGCTCAACACCAACCCGCGCGCCAAGATGTCCGGTTTGCGTCGCGGATTCGTGAAGATTTTCTGCCGCCCGGCTACCGGCGTGGTCATCGGCGGTGTTGTGGTCGCACCCACTGCTTCGGAATTGATCCTGCCGATCGCGATCGCCGTACAGAACAACCTGACGGTCAACGACCTGGCGCAGACGTTCTCGGTGTACCCGTCGCTGACCGGATCGATCACCGAGGCTGCTCGTCAGCTCATGCGTCACGACGACCTGGACTGACAACCGACCAGAGTCTTCTTACAATGTGGGAACTCTGTTTCACATACTGAAGTATTGGTGGGATAGTCGAGATACCGACCGAATCAAGGGTCGGTATCTCGGCGCTCTCCCGCCCCGTTGACCCAGGACGGCTCAGGGTGTTTTTCCTCTGACCTTCATTCTGCGTGCCTGGGAGCTTCATATGACACACGCCGCGCTGTCCGCTCGCATGGACGGACTCCGTAGTTCTGCAATTCGCGATCTGCTCACCCTGACTGCCCGGCCCGACGTCATCAGCTTGGCCGGCGGACTGCCCGATCCCGATTTCATTCCGCGGGAGCGAATCTCGAAGGCAGCCCACGACGCACTCGGTGACCCATCGTGCGTTCAGTACGGCGAGACCTCCGGCCTGCTGCGCCTCCGTGAGGTGATCGCCGAGCGCGAATCATCCAAGATCGGGCGGACGCTCGACGTGTCCGAAGTCGTGATCACCCACGGTTCTCAGCAAGGTTTGAGCTTGCTCGCGCAGGTCCTCCTCGACGCCGGTGACGTCGTGGTCGTGGAGGAACCGGCATATACCGGTGCGCTGCAGGTCTTTCGAACGGCGCAGGCCCGTCTCGTTCCCGTCCAGCTCGACGAGGACGGAATGGACACCGACGCGCTCGAAGCGAAACTCGACGCCGGTCTTCGGCCCAAAGTTGTTCACACCGTGAGCAATTTCCACAACCCGCGCGGCGCGGTGCTTTCGGCGCAGCGGCGAGCGCACATGGCGGCACTGGCGGACCGATACGGGTTCTGGGTTCTCGAGGACGACCCGTACGGCGAACTGTACTTCGGCGAGAAACCGCCCGCACCGCTGGCGGCGTTGTCGGACAGGGTGATTCGGCTGTCCAGTGCGTCCAAGGTGCTGGCACCGGCGCTGCGCGTCGGCTGGCTGCACGGCGACCGAAAGGTCTGCGAGGCGGTCGAACTGATCAAGCAAGGCGCTGACCTGTGCGGGTCTTCGCTCACCCAGCAGATCGCCGCAGACCTCTTCTCCGACGTCGAATGGTTCGACGCGCATCTCGACGTGCTTCGAGCGGGGTACGGCGCGAGGGCGAAGGCGTTGGTCACGGCCGCCGAGACGGAATTGAGTGGGCGTGCACGCTTTTCCGAGGTCCGCGGCGGGATGTTCTGTTGGATGGATTTCCTCGACGACGTCGACACCACCGAACTCCTGGGTGCCGCGCTCGCGCATGGCGTGGCATTTGTCCCAGGTTCGGCCTTCGCGGTCGAAGCGGACCTTGGTCGAAGCGCTCGACTGTGTTTCGCGACGTATCCCGAAGCCGTGCTGGTCGACGCCGTCGGCAGGCTCCAGGACAGTGTCACCGCAGGTACAGCCTGACTTTGTCGATAGTGTTGCGGAGCAGATCGATCTCCGTACCGGACGGCGGGGTGGTGACGGTGACGTGGTCGGCGACGGCCAGATCCCATCCCGTCGCCTCTCGCACCTGATCGACCGAGATGCCTTCGTGGACACTGGTCAGCTCCAACTCGCCGCCGGGGCCCTGGTGTGTCAGGACACCGAGGTTGGTGAACACCTTTGTCACCCCTGCACCTGCCGGCATGATGCCCTTTCCGCTGGCGTGGGCGCGGGCGGGGCTGGGTGAGGTGCAGAAGTCGAGCTCGGCCGGAAAGGAACTGAGGTCGTGGCGACGCATCACGACGAAGATCTCGGCGGCGTTCGCGATGATCTCGACGGCCCCGCCTGCGCCGGGCAGTCTGACCGTCGGGTTCTTCCAGTCACCGATGAAACTTGTGTTCAGGCTTCCCGTTCGATCGATTTGAGCGGCCCCGAGAAATCCGACGTCGACGTTGCCACCTTGCAGGACATAACCGAAGAGCGCGGCCATACTGAGCACGGATTCGGCCCCGGAGACCACGACGGAGTCGGCGATACCTTCGGCCATCGCCGCCGGATGCGCGCCGCACACTCCGGATTCGTAGATCAGTTCTGCGTCCGGATTCGACGTGTGGCGCGCGAGATCGACTGCGAGCGTGGGGAGCCCGACTCCGGCGAAAACCCGGCGCTTACCCGCCAACTCGCGTGCCGCGACGGCGACGATCGTTTCGGTGGAGGTGGTGTTACCGCTGACAATCGTGGTGGTCACAGTCTGCTCCCGTAGTCGACAGGTGTGGAGAGTTTTGATCCGACCTCGAGATCCGACCAGTAGTCAGCTCCGAGCTTGGCGAGATACTCGCCGTGACTGTCGAGTGCGTACACCCATTCGTCGAGCCAATTTCTCAGCAACGAAGGGTCTTTGGAAATCTCGGTCCAGCGTCGGTAGAAGCCGCAATCGCGGTCGTAGTATCCCTGCGCGTACGACGGGTGCGCGCCGCGCGGGCAGACGACAACCGCGTCGACGGCGTGCGAGGGAATCAGAGTTCGGCTCGGATCTGACCTGATGACCTCGTCGTCGACAAGCTCTTCCACAACGACGATCGCCTTCTTCGCGGCGTACACGGCCTCTTGCTGCACCCCGGCGATGCCCCAGATCTGCGCGTTCCCGGACGTGTCCGCTCGCTGTGCGCCGATGATCGTCACATCCGGATTCAACGGCGGCACAACGTAGACGCTCCCGCCTCCGTACGGATCCTCGACGAGTCTCAGTTGTGGGTTGAGTGCGGGTAGATCACTACCGGCGTACGACCGCAGCGGGAAGAAGGGAAGCCTGGCCGCTCCCGCCTGATACCGGCACACCATGCCGTAATGACTGTATTCCTCGACTTCGAGGGGGAGCGGGTCCTGGTTCTCGATGCGTCTGCGTAACTCGTACAGAGAACCTGCGGAGCCGCTGGCGAAGAACGAGGCAACCAGCTTTCGGACGCAGCCGGCGGCGACGAGTTGATCGGAAACGATGTCCGGCGTCATCCGGCAGAGCGTGAGGTCCTTTCTGCCCTGCCGGATGATCTCGTGTGCCGCGGCAAAAGGAATGAGATGTGAAAATCCCTCCAGCGCAACGGTCATCCCGTCTTCGACGTATCGGCCGACGGCCTCTTTCATCGAGAGGGTCTTGTCCACGTGTGTACCTCTTCTTGTTCTTTCGCGCACTCGGTCGGTTTCGGAACTTGACATGTTCGGCCGGTGTGGCGCAACAATGTCGGGTGGAAATTCATCAGATCAACGCATTTCTCGCGGTGGCTGAGGAGCTACATTTCGGCCGTGCGGCGCAGCGGCTTCGGATTGCGCAACCGCCGCTGAGTCGAACGATCAGGCAATTCGAGAAACAGCTCGGTTCGCCGTTGTTCGATCGGAGCACTCGAACTGTGCGGCTCACTGCTGCCGGTGAAGCGCTGCTGCTTCCGGCGCGCGAGATTCTGGACGCGTGCCGGATGGCCGAGATCGCGGTGTCTGCGGCAGGCAAGGGAACGACAGGTCGCGTTCGCCTGGGTTTCGCGGGGACTTCTTCGCATCTGCTCGTCGGGCGGTGGGCGAAATTGGTGAGAAAGACCAATCCCGGTATCGAATTCGTGCTCGACAGTTCTGCTTTCGCGAACGAGGCGTTGTTGATGCTGCTCGATCGACGACTCGACATCGGGATGGTGCGGTGGACCGTACCGCCGCTCGGGATCACGTCGAGATTGATCGCCGAGGAGAACTTTCTGGTGGCCATGTCCAAAGACCACCCGTTGGCGTCGAGGGACTCGGTTCGGTTGATCGAATTGGAGTCCGAGAATTGGGTGACGCTTCCGGCGGAGCCAGGTTCGATTCTGCGGGAGTCTCTGCTCACTGCCTCGAAGACCGCAGGGTTCCTGGCTCGCATCGTGCAGACGGCACCGGATTCGATGTCGTTGATCGCGCTGGTGTCCGCGGAAATCGGATGCTCGTTGACCATTTCCTCGGTGGCCCAGAGCATCGTGAATCCTGATGTTGTCTTTGTTCCGGTCATGGACCCACCTCCTCCTCTTCAACTGCGTATCGCCTGGCGAGAGGGAGACGACAGACCTGCACTTCTCGAAGTGTTGAAATTGTCCGAGCAGGCGCTGCCGTCCCTGGCCTAGACGGTTGCCCGACCGGTAGGAATCTCACCCGCTTCGGACTTCGGCGAGTTCGCAATATCGACAAGAGTGTTTTCGAGTTCGAGTTCGTCGTAGTCCGCTTGTTCGGCCGTCGAGAGTTCGCCCGCGTTGTAGCCGGTACGTCGGAGCAGGAGCAGGGTGCAGATCAGCGAGACAAGGGCGTACAGCCCGGATACGATCGCGACCCCGACGATATTGCCTGACGTGTTGAGCATCCACTGCGCCAGTACGGGAGTTCCGCCGCCGACGACAAGGGAACACAATTGGTACGCCGTCGACAGACCGGTATAACGGATGTTGGCGGGGAAGGCCCGAGCGAGAACGCCGGCGATGGCGCCGTAGAACATCGAGTGCGGGATCGTGGCCAGACACATCGCGACGACTGCGATGGTGAAGTTCCCGGTTCGGATCGCGAAGAACATGGCGGGCATGAGGACGAACTCCGGTATCACCATCAGGCACATGGCTTTTCGCATGTCGATCTTGGAGACCAGGACGGCACCGAAAGGTTGGACGATGAACTGCACGACGAGCGCGATCGCGATGGCGGCCAGGAAGGTTCCTCGATCGTATCCGAGTTCTTTTGTAGCCCAGGACAATGCGAAGGTGTTCTTGAAATAGGTGACCTGGGCGAGGGGAAGTGCGCCGGCGCCGAGGAGAACCAGTACCCAATGCTTGCGCAAGACTTCGGCGAGCGGAAGCTTGACGACCTTCTTGCGTGCGAGAACGGCCTTCATCTCGTCCGACTCTTCGAGTTTGAGGCGAATGATCATCCCGAGAATGACCAGCACCGCCGAGATGATGAACGGGATGCGCCATCCGTACAGGAGGAACGACGGCGTCGGCATCGAGGACAGAAGGAAGAACGCGATGGTGGCCAACAGATTTCCGGCGGGTGAGCCCTGTTGGGCGAACGCGGAGTAGAGGATGCTCTTGCCCTTCGGTGCATTCTCGCTGGCAATGAGCACTGCGCCGCCCCACTCGCCACCGACCGCGACTCCTTGGATGACGCGAAGGGTGACCAGACCGATCGGCGCCCAGATCCCGACCTGTGCGTAGGTGGGGAGGAGTCCGATGCCGACCGTGGCGACACCCATCATCATCAAGGTGATGACGAGAGTGTTCTTGCGTCCGATCCGGTCGCCGAGGTGTCCGAAGATGATCCCGCCGATCGGCCTGGCGAGGAAGCCTGCCCAGAGCGTGATGAAGGCGAGGAGAGTTCCGACTCCGTTCGGGAGAGTGTCGGAGAAGAAGATGTCGCCGAATACCAGGGCAGCGGCAGTGCCGTAGATGTAGAAGTCGTACCACTCGATAGTGGTTCCGATGAACGAAGCGATACCGGCTCTTCGCGCCTTGGCGTTGATCTCCTCGGAACTGCGAGTGGGTGAACTCATGCGTGGCGACCTTTCTCTGCAACATTCGCGGCGCCGAAACGTGGCGTGCCTGAATGAGATTCGCAGAGTGGTGTAGGTCACGTCCAATACCAACTTGGTCGCCTATTGATACCTCAGGAGTATCAATAGGCGACCATGATCAGCTCTTCCGGTATGGAAGGATCGGGGTGATTACTCGGACCAGTTGTACGTCCGCTCGACGGCCTTGTTCCACTCCGCGTACAGCCGTGACCTTTCGGACTCGTCCATCGCCGGTTCCCACGTCTTGCCGACGGCCCAGTTGTTGCGGATGTCTTCGGTGTCGGCCCAATAACCGATGGCGAGGCCCGCTGCGTATGCAGCACCGAGAGCTGTCGTTTCGTTGACCACCGGGCGGATGACGGGAACTCCGAGGATGTCCGACTGGAACTGCATCAGGGTTTCGTTGACCACCATGCCGCCGTCGACCTTCAGTGCGGACAGTTCGACTCCCGAATCCGCTCGCATGGCGTCGATGACCTCGCGGGTCTGGTATGCCGTCGCCTCGAGCGCTGCGCGGGCCAGGTGTCCCTTGTTGACGAAGCGCGTCAGACCGACGATGACACCCCGGGTATCCGGTCGCCACCGAGGTGCGAACAGCCCGGAGAACGCGGGCACGAAGTAGGCGCCGCCGTTGTCGTCGACACTTGCGGCGAGCGGCTCGATGTCCTTGGCGTTCTGAATGATTCCGAGATTGTCTCGAAGCCACTGGACCAAGGAACCCGTCACGGCGACGGAACCTTCGAGTGCGTACACGGCAGGGGCTTCGCCGAGTTTGTAGCAGACGGTCGTCAGTAGTCCGTGCTTGCTGTGCACCGGCTTCGTGCCAGTATTGAGAAGCATGAAATTGCCGGTGCCGTAGGTGTTCTTGGCTTCACCCTCGGAGAGGCAGGCCTGGCCGAATGTGGCTGCCTGCTGGTCACCGAGGATTCCGGCGACCGGCACACCGGCGAGATTGCCGCGTGGACGTCCTGTGCCGTAGACCTCTGAGGAACTACGGATTTCCGGGAGCATCGACATCGGGATTCCGAAGTCCGCACAGATCGATTCGTCCCACTGGAGGGTCTCGAGATCCATCAGCATCGTGCGTGACGCATTGGTGACATCTGTCACGTGGACGCCCTCGGTCAGGTTCCACACGATCCACGTGTCGACAGTGCCGAAGCACAATTCGCCGGCCTCCGCTTTTGCTTTCGCACCGTCGACGTTGTCGAGAATCCAGCGGATCTTCGGCCCGGCGAAGTAGGTCGAGAGTGGTAGTCCGGTCTTGTCTCGATACTTGTCCGGACCCTCGTCGCCGCCCAGTTCGACACACAGCTGATCCGTGCGCGTGTCCTGCCACACGATCGCGTTGTAGATCGGCTTACCCGTCGAACGTTCCCAAACGACGGTCGTCTCACGCTGATTCGTGATTCCGACGGCAGCGATGTCGGCCCGCGTGAGATCGACCTTCGCGAGAGCGCCGGCCACCACCTCCCGAGTGTTGATCCACAGCGCCACCGGATCGTGCTCGACCCAACCTGCTCGCGGGAAAATCTGCTCGTGTTCTTTCTGCGCAACGCTCACCACGGCGCCGTCGTGATCGAAGATCATGCAGCGGCTCGACGTCGTGCCCTGGTCGATGGCGGCGATGTATTGATTCACTGTGCTCCTAGGTTCGGGCGTGTTCGCAGTAATCCGTGCGCTGTCGCAGTATGTGGATCAAGCTACTAGCCTGTAAACGGATTCGTCGTCGACTTACAGGAGACCGGGTTGAGTAAGCAGCAAGGTGCGCAGTTTCTCGGCCCGCAGCAGCGCGAAGCTGCTTGGGAACAACTTCAGACCGAGCAATTCGACGTCGTCGTGGTGGGCGGTGGTGTCGTCGGTGTCGGAGCGGCCCTCGATGCGGCCACCCGCGGGCTGAAGGTTGCGTTGGTCGAGGCCCGTGACTACGCATCCGGTACGTCCAGTCGCTCGTCGAAGATGTTCCACGGCGGTCTCCGCTATCTCGAGCAACTAGAATTCGGCCTCGTTCGTGAGGCGTTGCGTGAGCGCGAACTCTCGCTGACCACGCTCGCTCCGCACCTGGTCAAGCCGCTGAAGTTTCTGTTCCCCTTGGCTCACCGAGTGTGGGAACGCCCGTACATGGCCGCGGGAATCTTCCTCTACGACCGGATGGGCGGCGCCAAATCGGTCCCCTCCCAGAAGCACTTGACGCGGGCGGGCGCACTGCGCATGTCGCCGAGCCTCAAGCGCAGTTCACTGACCGGTGGCATCCAGTACTACGACACCGTCGTCGACGACGCTCGGCACACCATGACCGTTGCACGGACCGCCGCCCACTACGGCGCGGTTGTCCGAACGTCGACGCAGGTCGTGGGATTTCTGCGTGAAGCGGACCGGGTCTCGGGAGTTCGTGTTCGCGACTGCGAAGACGGCCGTACCGCGGAGGTCAAGGGTCACGTCGTCATCAATGCAACCGGTGTCTGGACGGACGAAATCCAGGCCCTCTCACGTCAGCGCGGACGGTTCCGGGTGCGAGCGTCGAAGGGCGTACACATCGTCGTCCCGCGCGATCGCATCGTCAGTGAAGCCGCCATCATCCTGCGTACCGAGAAATCGGTGCTGTTCGTCATTCCGTGGGGCAGTCACTGGATCATCGGCACCACGGACACCGACTGGAACTTGGATCTCGCTCACCCAGCGGCAACCAAAGCAGATATCGACTACATCCTCGGCCACGTGAACTCCGTTCTGGTCACGCCGCTGACGCACGCCGACATCGACGGTGTCTACGCTGGCCTGCGTCCGCTGCTTGCCGGTGAGAGCGACGAGACGTCGAAGCTCTCGCGCGAGCACGCCGTTGCCCGTGTGGCTCCAGGCCTGGTCGCCATCGCCGGTGGAAAGTACACGACGTATCGGGTCATGGCGGAAGACGCCGTCGATGTCGCAGCAGAAGACATTCCGGCGCGAGTGGCGTCGTCGATCACGGAGAAGGTGCCGCTCGTCGGCGCCGACGGATACTTCGCGTTGATCAATCAGACTGTGCAACTGGGCGAGCAGTACGGCTTGCATCCGTATCGCGTCAAGCACTTGCTCGACCGCTACGGTTCACTCATCACGGAGGTCCTCGAACTCGGCCGACAGACGCGGGAGTTGTTGCAGCCCATCACAGATGCCCCCGATTACCTTCAGGTCGAGGCTGTGTACGCCGCCGCGGCCGAGGGTGCATTGCACCTCGACGACATCCTGGCTCGCCGCATGCGCATCGCAATCGAGTACCCGCATCGTGGTGTCAACTGTGCGCAACAGGTTGCCGGATTGGTTGCCCCGATTCTCGGTTGGGATGCCGCCACCGTCGAGCGCGAGGTCGACACGTACCGAGCGCGCGTCGAAGCGGAGATCGAGTCGCAGACCCAGCCGGACGACGAGTCGGCCGACGCCTTGCGCGCCGCAGCGCCGGAGTCTCGGGCCGAGATCCTCGAACCCGTCGTCGTGGTGCCGGATCGGGTCTGAGTCGCCCGTCGTTTGTTCTCGGTCTGTCGCGGGTAGGCGGATGTCGAATCACCACCCGTGTCAGCACAGACCGGTCGAGCGTCGCCCAGGAGGATCCCAATGTTCGGTAGTCGGTCGAGATCTGCTGAGGAACACATAGCCACTGCTTATCTGGTCACTCACCTGTGCGGAGCGATGGTAGGGCTGCAACTCTCGCGGTCACTCTCGGACTCGTACGGCGCGTGGGCCGACGGTGAGCTGGACTCGTTGCCGGGTGAGCTCGAGTACGAGATCGAGCAGCTGCTGCAACTGATCGAGGACACCCAGGGCATATCTCTGCCGCGGTACTCCAAGATCGACGCGACGGTCAATCGGATCAGGCGCCTCGTCCATGTCGACGCCATCTGGCGCAACCGTCTCGTGAAGCTGGCAACTCTCGAGATCATGCGGACGGCTCTGTGCGGCAAGAGTGCGATGTGGGAGGTCCTGAGAGACATTCCGGCCGGGGAGACGGAGGAGCAGTACCGCGAGCTCAACGACCTGGTGGCCAAGCAGATCACCACCGTCACGGCTCTGCATCACCGCGCGGCTACGGAAGCTTTTCAGGGGACGGACGGGCGGGAATCGGCGAGCGGCGGCGACCCCATCCGCTCGAGTAAGTAAGGTTTGTACCGTTCGGTGAAGAATTCGATGAACGGTAGACCCCGAGGTGTATGGAGATGGCTGAGCGCGACCAAGCACTGACAGAACCCACGGCAGTGTTCGCGGCGTTGGCGGAGATCCTCTACTCCGCCGCAGACAGCGCCGAGGTGTACTCCGCGATCTGTTCGGCGGCTGTCGAGTTGATTCCCGGTTGCGATCACGCAAGCCTGATGCTGCGACGGGGAAACACCAACGTCACGGTAGCGGCAAGCGACGAGATCGCCGAGCATGCAGACGATCTCGAACGTGCGACTGGTGAGGGGCCGTGCATCGACGCCCTCGACACGGAGGCGCCGCAGCTCGAGTCAGATCTTCGCACTCCGAATCAGTGGCCCGAGTTCGCTCGGAAAGTAGTGGCAGAGACACCCATTCGTGGCTCGATGGGGTTCCGACTGATGGTCGATCGTCAGAAGTTCGGTGCCCTCAACCTCTTCTCCGACACTCCGGGAGCATTCACGGAAACTGTTGCCGACCACGCGATCATGTTGGCATCGTTTGCATCCGTGGCCGTCACCGCACTGAACCGAGGAGAGGATGCCGACTCGCTGCGGCGAGGCCTGGCGAGCAGTCGCGAAATCGGTCAGGCCGTCGGTCTGCTGATGGCATTGCATCGGGTGTCCGACGACGAGGCCTTCGACATTCTGGTGCGAACCTCGCAGAACATGAACGTCAAGATCGCCGAGTTGGCGCGCAAGGTCATCGTCCAGCATCGTTCGACTCTGGACTGAGCGCTTCGTTCGCCCCGGGAGAGCCGAGGAGTTGAGATCGCTTGCGATCCACCGTCTCTCGAAGAGCTGTCACCACCGCTGCGACTTCCGGGCGGCGCAAGGATTCAGAACGAGCCACCAACCAGTACGAAAGTCTGACTTCGATGTGAGCGGGCAGCACGCGAATCAGATCGTCGTGCTGCTCAGCCATGAAGCAGGGGAGCAGGCCGATGCCGGCACCCGCGCGCGTTGCCTCGATGTGGACGAACACGTTGGTGGACGTGACGGCCTCGCGCATGGAAACCGTGAGCTTGCGGGCCAGATCGAGTTCGTCGACCTGCAGCATCGAGTCGATGAAATACACGAGCGAGTGTTCGGCCAGATCTTCGGCACTTTCGGGAACTGCATTCTGACGTAGATACTCTCGGGAGGCGTACAAACCCAGCGCGTAGTCGGCCAGATGGACGGCCTCGGCGCGGTGAACTTGAGGTTTGCCGACAACAACCTCGATGTCGAGCCCCGAGCGTATCTGCGACGCCTTTCTGGTCGCGACGACTATCTCCACGCTCACGCGAGGATGGCGTCTGCGAACCGCTGCGCCGGCGGGGGCCGCGATGTATGCGCTGAAGCCGTCGGTGGCCGAGACCCGCACGACGCCGTCGAGTTGCTGCTGACCGGTGGAGTCGAGTGCCAGTTCGTTCACCGCGGCCTCGATGCGCTCGGCCGCGCTGAGGGCTTGTCTGCCCAGGTCGGTCAACTCCCAGCCGCCGGACGAGCGGACCAGTACACGGCCGCCGAGGTTCTTCTCGAGCGAGGCGATGCGGCGCGAAATGGTGGTGTGGTTGAGGCCCAGGTCGTCGGCGGCGGTGTTGAAGCGGCCGGTGCGACCGACCGCGAGAAGCACCAGTAGGTCGTCCGGGCTCAGTCCGAGTGTCATATCTGCATTTTTGCACCTGTATGGTGCGAGATTTGTCATTGTCGTGCCAAGAATCTGCACCGATACTCATCGAGTCACAAAAAATGTGCGAGCGGTCACATTCCTGATCGTGAAGAGCAGGCGAATCGCGAACTGAAGACGAGGGAGTCCACGATGAGCGTCGACAACATGCCGAAACCCGAGAGCCAAGCCCCACCATCGGGGCTGAAGAAGGTGGTCGGCGCCTCGATGGCGGGCACCGTGGTCGAGTGGTACGAGTTCTTTCTGTACGGCACGGCGGCCACGCTGGTCTTCAGCAAAGTCTTCTTTCCTGGCGGCGGCAACGAGCTGGATGCGATCATCGCGGCTTTCATCACCTACGCCGTCGGATTCGCCGCCCGGCCACTCGGCGGAATCGTCTTCGGATATTTCGGAGACAAGTTCGGCCGGAAGCAGTTGTTGCAGTTCAGTTTGCTGCTGGTCGGTGCCGCGACCTTCCTGATGGGCTGCCTACCGACCTACGGTCAGATCGGCTACTGGGCGCCGGCACTGCTGGTCACGCTGCGCTTCATCCAAGGATTTGCTGTCGGCGGCGAATGGGGTGGGGCGGTACTCCTTGTCGCCGAACACAGCCCGAATCGATCTCGCGGGTTCTGGTCGTCCTGGCCTCAGGCCGGCGTGCCGATGGGCAACCTGGTGGCCACTGTCGTGCTGTTGATCCTGACGTCGACGCTCTCGGACGAATCCTTCATGAGTTGGGGCTGGCGCGTTGCCTTCTGGCTCTCCGCGGTGATCGTTCTGGTCGGGTGCTACGTTCGGACCAAGGTCACCGACGCTCCCATTTTCATTGCGGCGCAGAAGGAAGCAGAACTGGTCAAGGCAACCTCGTACAGCGTTTTCGAGGTGGTCAAGCGTTACCCGCGCGGAGTGTTGACCGCGATGGGCCTGCGTTTCGCCGAAAACGTCATGTACTACCTCGTGGTGACCTTCTCGATCACCTACCTCAAGGTCGTCGTTCATGCGGACACGGCGCACATCCTCTGGTGGATGCTGATGGCACATGCCGTGCACTTCGCAGTGATTCCGTTGGTAGGCAAACTGTCCGACACGATCGGTCGACGCCCGGTGTACATGATCGGCGCCGTCACCGCTGGAACATGGGGATTCTTCGCCTTTCCGATGATGAACAGCGGGCACAATGCAGTCATCTTGTCGGCAATCATCATCGGGCTTGTGTTCCACGCGTTCATGTACGCCGGCCAACCCGCGATCATGGCCGAGATGTTCCCGACCCGGATGCGCTATTCCGGTGTCTCCCTGGGATATCAGGTCACGTCGATCGTGGCAGGTTCACTGGCTCCGATCATCGCGACCGGACTGCTGAGCAAGTTCGACTCCTCGGTTCCTATCGCGATCTATCTCCTGTTGGCATCCCTGGTCACCATCGTCGCAGTCGTTTTCGCGCGGGAGACCAAGGGAATCTCGCTCGAGTCCGTCGATGCTGCCGACGCACGAGTGCTCGCCGACGAGCGGGCCGGTGTTTCCGCATGACGCTCTCCGGCAAAACGGCACTGGTCACCGGTGGTGCCAGCGGTATCGGCGAGGCGTGTGCTCGACTCCTTGCCGCCCGCGGCGCCCACGTCACCGTCGCTGATCTCGACGACGTCGCCGCGAAGGCGCTGGCCGACGAGATCGACGGCACTGCGTGGGCCGTCGATCTCCTCGACACCGACCAACTCGTGGATCTGGCACTCGAGACGGACGTACTTGTCAACAACGCCGGCATTCAACGGGTCAGTCCCATCGAGGATTTCGACGTCGAGGACTTCCGGAAGATTCAACGCCTCATGGTCGAAGCGCCGTTCCTCCTGGTCAGAGCGGCCCTGCCGTACATGTACCGCAAAGGATTCGGGCGCATCGTCAACATTTCCTCGGTCCACGGGCTCCGCGCTTCGGCATTCAAGAGTGCGTACGTCACGGCAAAGCACGGACTCGAAGGCCTGTCGAAAGTTGTTGCGCTCGAGGGTGCCCCACACGGTGTCACCAGTAACTGTGTCAATCCGGGCTACGTCCTGACACCACTCGTGCGATCCCAGATCTCCGACCAGGCAAAGGTTCACGGAATCAGTGAATCCGAGGTTGTCGAGAAGGTGATGCTCACTGAGAGCGCGATCAAACGGATGGTCGAGCCCGCGGAAGTGGCATCGCTGGTGGGGTGGCTGGCATCGACCGAGGCGTCGATGGTGACGGGGGCTTCGTACACCATCGACGGCGGGTGGAGCGCCAGCTAGATCACTGGGGCTGCTGTGTTGTTCAAGCTGCCGGGTTCAGGCTTCGGGAATCTCGATTCCGAACTTCTCGCGGGTGATGACCTCGGGTTCGGGACCGCCGCGAACTCCGGTGTCGAGTGCGTCGATTGCGGAGAGTTCTTCGGCGGTGAGTTCGAAGTCGAACACGTCGAAGTTCTCCGCGATCCGCGAGGGAGTCACCGACTTGGGGATCACCTGGCGGCCCTGCTGGAGGTGCCAGCGCAGCATCACCTGTGCAGGCGACTTGCCGTGAGCGGTCGCGATGGCGCCGATGGTGGCGTCCTCGAGGGTCGAGCCGTGGGAGCCGTCGCGGTAGAACGTGATTCCGCCGATCGGTGACCATGCCTGAGACAGAATCCCGTGATCGGCGTCGGCCTCGAGCAAAGTCGACTGCCTGAAGTACGGATGAACCTCGATCTGGTTGACCGCCGGCACCACGGACGTTGCGTCCAGGAGTCGGGTGAGGTGATCCGGCATGAAGTTACTGACTCCGATGGCGCGGACCTTGCCGTCGGCCAGAAGCGTTTCCAATGCCCTGTACGCGTCGATCGTGCGCTCGAACTCGCTCGGCAACGCCTGATGGAGGATCAGGAGGTCGAGTTGTTCGACACCGAGTTTGCCTGCGCTCTTGTCGAAGGCATGCAGAGTCTCGTCGTATCCGTAGTCGGTGATCCAGACCTTCGACTCGACGAAGATGTCCGCGCGATCGAGTCCGGATCGCCGGATCGCCTCACCGACGCCCTTCTCGTTGCCGTAGGCCGCGGCAGTGTCGATATGGCGATAACCCGTCGACAGCGCAGACTCGACGGCGGCGAGTGTTTCGTCCGGCGGCGTCTGGTACACGCCGAAGCCAAGCGCGGGGATGTCGACGCCGTTGTTCAGTTTCAGGCTCGGGATGCTCATGTCGTCCACGGTAGCGGCGGCCGGGGGTTCGGCGGGAGTGACTGCTCAGCCGGGTAACGGCAGTACCTCCCTCGACCGGCAGTACTTCAGCTCGGTTGGCAGGTGCCGCCGATGGGTAAAGCCTGCGCTCGTTCGCCTACCCAGCGGCCGATGTCGCTGAGCATCGCAGTACCGTCGGCGAAAGTGCCCGAGTCCGGCTTGGCTGCGATGGCGACAGCGAGTTGTCCGGTGCCGCTGCTGATGATCCCGAATTGGCGGACCAGATAGCCGCCGTCGTCGTCCGGCCCCCACCCACCTTTGAATCGAGCGGCTGGGATCACTCCCAGGCCCCACTGTTGGTCGGGGCTGATGCTGCCCATGAGCCCGAAGACTTCGGTGGCGTCGCTCCGGCATGGCAGGGTGGCGGCGAATTGCGCTTGGACGGCAAGTGGCCATTGTGTTTGACCGAACGAGCTGAATTCTGGTCGTAGCGTGCGTGATTCCACGGTGGTGGACATATCGCCGGAGGCCACGAGGACTGACTCGACCTTCGCTGCGGCAGTGGTCGGATCGCCGAGGCCTCGCCACAGTTCTTCGGCTGATTCGTTGTCGGAGGTGGTGATCGCCTGCTTGACCGTTGTGAGTTCTGTGTTGTCGGGTTCGTGGAGGGCTGCGATGGACAGTGGGACTTTGATGGTGGACCAGGCGACTCCGTTCTGCCACTCGCCGGCAACGAGTGACTGACCTCCGCCGACGGGCACGAGTGCGATACCCACGGCGCCGCCGAGGGTGTTGCCCAGGGCCTCGAATCCGGCGAGCGGGCCGACACCGTTGCCCGGGGCGGCAGGAGTCTCTGTCGGCTCCGGTGGAACGACGACGATTTCGGTGATCGTCTCGACCTTCTCCGACGACTCGTCTCGCGTCGGAATCGTGCAGCCCGCGAGGGCTGCTGCAGAAGCAGTGGCGAGTGCAACCGCCAGGAGTCGTCGGCGCGTCCCGCTACGAGCCTCGACGCACTGCTCAATAGACATAGACCACCGCGTTGTTTCCGCCGGTACACGTGACGACTTTGTTGCCGGCGCAGTTCATCGAGTACCGAGTTCCCGTGACCGGACTGACCGCGCTGATGGAGACCGGGCCGCCGCGTCGACCCTGGCTCACGTACTGGTAGCGCACTTCTTCGGCGAACTCACAAGACGTCACGCTGGTGCCGACGGCGGACGTCGTGAATTCGTTGTTCGAGAACACCGATCCACAACGCGCTGCGCTGGCAGGGACCGACTCGTTGGGCGCGGGTGTGACGACGCCGTTCTGCGGCGCGGCCGCAGGTGAGGTGATCACCACGGTTTCCGTGCGTGCGGTGTTCTCGTCGGAATTGTCGTTCAAGACGAGAGGGAGAACCCATACGTAGACCACGACGGCGACGAGTGCGACTGTGACAACTCCCAGTAGGACCCACAGCCATGCATACGATTTCGGCGGGCGGGGAGGCATCGGCGAATATCCAGTGCCTTGACCGTATGGGGGCCGGGGCGGGGTGTAAGCAGGCTGATGTCCCGAGTACGGAGCCTGACCGGGTGTGATGCCCGGCGGCGGAGGAGGGGGCGGAGGGAGAGGTGTCGTGTGGTTGGGGTCGTTGTTCCAGGGATACGGCGACTGTGGTGTTGTCATTGCGGGTTGCTCCTCTGCCTACTTGATAGAAGTGGGCCGAGTTAGTCGTCGATCACCGCACATCGAAATTACCGATTGTTAGGTTTCTGCGAATTGCCCGTCTTAGTTATATACGACCGGTCTGACTTCTTTTGCACTTGTGGCTCGTCAATGAGTGAGCACTATCTTCAAGCCGACTATGAGGGTGGCGACGGCAGCGAGGCCGAAGGCTGCCAGATGTGTGTTCGTACTGACTTTCTCGCCGTGCAGTCGGCTGATCACGTAACTGGTGGAACCGATCCGCAGGATCAAGACGATTTCCGCGATCAACTGCGCCGTCCGTGGCTCCAGGAAGTTGAACCACGCCGTCGCGAGAATGACGACAGGAACAACCGCAGAGGTGAGGATCGGGACGGAATCGCGAAGAGAGTCGATTCTCTCCGCGGTCGTCAGTCGGCGATCGTTGCGAATGCTCTCGCCGACTCCCTCGGCAAATGTGTGGGCGATGTATGTCGACAATGCCGTGCCGACCACAATCGCGGCGCCGAGCGATTCCTGAGATTTCGTCACCGGTATGAGTGCGGCGAGGACAAGAATGTTGCCGTAGATGTACGCGGTGGTCCTCGCCGCCACACGTTCTTGTCCCAGCGGCGCACCGTGAGACGTGATCGGACGGTTCAGCAGGGTTCGCAGGTCCCACTCCATGTTCAGAGCATGGCAGATCAGACCCTGGGGCTGTAGTGCATCGGGTTATCTCGCTGCTCGAGCGGGGGCAGGTTGCGCGCCGGTGTGTGGACCAGTGGTGCATCGGCGGGGATTCGGCCGTCAGCTCGATCCCATCCCGCGCGAGCACGTGGCTGATACCGGTATCGCCACGGCACCAGACGGAAGACGGCGTTGACGGTGCGGCCGACAGCGTTGTGAATTTTCTGATCGCGACTGGTCCACGAGTAGCCGAGTAGGTCTCGAACCGGTTGGTCGTACATTCCGACCGTCAGCCACACGAATCCGCGGGCGAGGGGGATTCGGGCGAGCCGCCACAACGGATCGGGTAGCCACGTCATGTACGGGGGCTTGCCGAGCCCCGACAGGTCGAGGACGTCGCGGGTCGCCTTGTTGTCTTCGAGTACGTTGCGGCACATGTGGTCCCAGTACTCCTGAAATGCTTCCCAGGTCTCGGGAACAGGGCGCATGCTCATCCCGTACAGGCGGTACCACTGAATGTGCTCGGTGAAGAGCTGACGTTTTTGGGCCTCGGTCAAGCCACCGGAGAAGTTCTCGGCAGTGACGATGGTGCCCATGAAGAATGTTGCGTGCGCCCAGTAGAAAGTGTCGGGATCAAGTGCGTGATACCGACGCCCCAACTTGTCGACGCCCTTGATTCGTGTGTGATAGCCGCGGACTTCTTCGGCTGTCTGCTGCGCGCGATCGCCGTCGAAGACCACGCCTGCAATGGGATACAGCGAGCGGTACAGCCGTTCCCACCGCTCGTCGAAGAATTGTGAATGCTCCTCGACTCCGGCGCCGAGGCCGGGGTGCATGTTCTGCATCGAACCGGCCCAGACGCCTTGCAGCATCCCGCGCCAGTCGCCGAAATACTTCCACGTCAGGGAATCCGGACCGAGGGGAACCGGGGTGCTGCTGTCGTCAAGTTGACTACGCATGTTGTCAGATTAGGATCGACAACAGCGGTAGTCAAGGATCGAATACCGGGTGCATTGAAGATCAAGTGTCGGCGAAGTGGGGAAGTTGTGAGCATCGAAGAACGCAGGGCCACTCGAAAGGCGACGTTGTTCGACGTCGGAGTGACACTGCTCGGTGCGGTCGACGGTCCGGCCGTCAACGTGCGTGCGGTCTGCAAGGCCGCCGGTTTGACCGAGCGGTACTTCTACGAAAGCTTCACCGATCGCGATCAGTACGTTGTCGCGGTCCACACGTTTGTCGCCGAGCGCGCGCAGTCGGCGCTTGCGTCGGCAGTGGAGTCGGAGACGACATCCGAGGCCGTCGCCACCGCTGCGGTCGACGCTTTCGTCAAGCTCATGGTCGACGATCCGGCGATGGGGAGAGTGCTCCTGATCGCCCCGCTCTCGGAACCCGTCCTGAGCGGCCGCGGTATCGAATCGATGCCGGCGTTCGTCGACCTGGTGTACGACCAGTTGTCCGAGATCGCTGATCCCGTGGACAAGCAACTGGTGGCAGTCGGACTGGTCGGGGCGTTGTTCACACTGTTCATCGGTTATCTGGACGGCACGATCGTCGTGGACCGTGATCGATTTGTCCGCCACTGCGTCAGGCTGCTGATCAACGCTAACCAGGCGTGAAGGGCTGGCAGGCCGGGCAGAAGAAGATATTTCGCTCGGTGAGCTGATCCGGTCCGAGGGTGTCTTCTCTGATGCGAGTCCCGCAACGGCGGCATGGTTTTCCGCGTCTGCCGTACACCCATGTCTGCCTACCGGGGCGGGTGTCGCCGGTGGTGACCCGGATGCGACGTGACTTGTTGACGTTGATGGTGCGAAAAGACAGATCCACTATCGCGTCGAGATTCCCCGCGAGATGTGTCGGCGTTTTCGGGTGAATACCTCGTAGGAAGCAGATCTCGTTTCGGTACACGTTGCCCAGTCCGGCCATCACCCGCTGATCCAGGAGCGCGATTCCGATCGGTACGGAGTCGGCGGCCCGTAGATTTCGGGCGGCCACGGAACTGTCCCAATCGGTCCCGAGCAGATCCGGTCCGAGATGTCCGACGGCCTCCTGTTCCTGCCCGAGTTCGAGGATCTCGGTGATTCCCAGTGAAAAGCCAACTGCTACAGAGTCTTCGGTGGCCAAGATGATGCGCGCTTGATGGGCGGGTCGGCGCCAGCGCTCGCCGGGGCGATAAATCTGCCACTGACCTTCCATCTTCAGATGCGTGTGAATGGACGCTTCGCCCACTCGGATCAGGAGATGTTTTCCGCGGCTGGCGACGGAATCCACGCGGTGGCCCGAGAGATCAACCGTGGCGTAACGAGGAACGCGGACGTCGCAGGTGGTGAGTACCTTCTCGGCCAGGGCAGCGCGCAGTTCATTGGCGGCCCGCCACACGGTATCGCCCTCAGGCATGGTCGCCGCACCCACACTTCAGGATCTCAACTTCCACGATCTCAATCATCATGACCCCAATCCTCATGACCGCAACCGGAATCCGCGAGGGGTGGCCGCGAAGCCGGCTTCGACCAGGACCGGAGCAAAATCGTTGCCGTGGATGGTCTCTCCGTCGACCTTCTCCACTACCAACTTGTCGATGGCGCGAGACGTCACCTTCTGAGCAAGTGACAGTGCTGCCAGGCGCAACGTTCCGCCGTCGTCGGTGAATGTCAGGATCGTGCGACCGCCGCGCTCGACGAACAGAACCAACTCACCCTCCACCAGAACTACCAATGCGCCGGCTTTCCGCCCGGGTCGGTGTCCTGGTGACTCTTCGCCCCCCGACGCCGGCCACGGCAGCGCCGCGCCGTACGGGTTTGCCGGATCGCACGCCGCGAGAGTGACTGCAGCCGAGGAGGTGTGGCGCCCCTCGATGGAATCACCGAACGTCCGCAAGCGGTCCACCACGGGAGGCGTCGAGAATTGAGCGCCGCCCAGGGTGTCCACGAAGTATCCGCGTCGAGCGCGCCCGTTGTCCTCGAACGTGCTCAGTACCTTGTAGATCAACGCGAAACCGCCCGGCACGTTCTCGCTCATCACCGAACCGCGGGTGACGACGCCGTATCGTTCGAGCAGCAGATCAGCCGTGGCGTGCGCCCGGATAGTGGGGTCAGGTTCGATACCTGGCAGCTGGAACCACCGACCGGAGGCGGTTGCCGGTCCCGTGCGCGCGGGCGTGGAAGCGCGGGCCATTCCGCGGTACGGACGGGCCCGCGGAACACGGCGAGGTGATCGGTGACTGGTTGTTGTTCTGGTGGTGTCGGAGAGAAGTGCGCGCAGCGGCGCAACGGTGTCGTTACCGATGTGTCCGAGCCACACCAACTCCCACAGTGCCGTTGTCACCGCACTGTCGACCGTGTCCGCAGCCGACTCCGTAGTTCGCAACGCGTCGACCAACTGGCGGAAGAAGTAGGCACCGCCGCCGGACAGCAGGTCGAGGATGCGCTTCTGCAATTCCGAGACGTCGGTGTCGGCGGGCGAATTGAGCGTGATCGGTGCCAGGTCGGCGGGGTGCAGCACTACCCACCCGTCTTTGCCCGAGATAGCTCCCGATCCGGACCACAGGACTTCACCCGTCGACGTGAGTTCGTCCAACATCGCGGGAGAGTAGTCGGCAACTCGGCTCGGCAGGATCAACGATTCGAGAGCGGACGCCGGAATCGGAACGCCGGCAAGTTGATCGACCACCGTTGCAACACCGTCGATTCCTCGCAGCGTGCCGCCCACGTGCTGCCAACTGGGAAGGAATCGCCCGAGCGTCGCGGTGCTGACCGGCTCGACCTCCTGCCGTGCCGCGGCGAGCGAGCGACGCCGCAAGCGACGCAGGACCTCGGCGTCGCACCATTCGCTCCCGGTTGCAGACGGGCGGAATTCACCTTCCAGCACCCGCTTTTCGAGCGCGAGCCGACCGAGAACGTCACGCGCGACTGATACTCCGAGACCGAAGCGTGCAGCCGCGTCGGCGAGAGTGAAGGGACCGTGGGTGCGGGCGTACCGGCTCAGGAGGTCGTCGAGTGGTTGATCGACCGGCTCGATGAACGCGGCCGGAACGCCGATGGGTAGGGGAACGCCGAGTCCATCGCGAAGCCGCGCTGCATCTTCGACGACGGTCCACCAGCTCTCGCCCGCATACGAGACGTGGAGGGCGCGTTTGTCCGTAACCAACTTCTCGAGCCATGAGACCGGGTCCTCGAGACAGCGTTCGGTGACTTCTTCGGTGGTCAGCGGGCCGAGCATGCGGAGGAGGTCGGCAACACCCTCGAGGTCTTTGGCCTTTCGGTCAGGGACGAGCCGTTGCAGTTCACGTTCGGCCTGCTCGATCACTCCGGCGTCGAGGAGCTCGCGTAGTTCGACGCGGCCGAGGAGTTCGGCCAACAGCGTGGAGTCCAAGGACAAAGCGGCGGCGCGTCGCTCGGCGAGGGGGCTGTCGCCCTCGTACATGAACGCACCCACGTAGTTGAACAGGAGCGCACTGGCGAACGGAGACGGAGAGGCCGTCTCCACCTCGACGATTCGAATCTGCCTTTTCTCGATCTTGCCGAACAATTCCTTCAGTGCAGGCAGGTCGTAAACGTCCTGCAAGCACTCGCGTACGGTCTCGAGCAGGATCGGGAAGGTCGGGAACTTGCGGGCGACGTCCAGCAGTTGCGCCGACCGCTGACGCTGCTGCCACAGTGGTGCACGTTTTCCGGGATTGCGGCGGGGGAGAAGCAGTGCGCGGGCGGCACATTCGCGAAATCGGGAAGCGAAGAGCGCGGAGCCGCCCACCTCTTGGGTGACCAGATCTTCGATGTCCTCGACGTCGAAGGTGAACAGTTCGGCGCCGGGAGGTTCGTTCTCGGTGTCGGGGAGTCGGATGATGATGCCGTCGTCGGAGGCCGTCGGGCTGGAATCGACGCCGTATCGTTCCTGCAGGCGCGCCCCGATGGCGAGGGCCCACGGTGCGTGAACCCGTTGGCCGTACGGGGAATGCAGCACCAGACGCCAGTCACCGAGTTCGTCGCGGAAGCGTTCGACCACCAGGGTTCGATCCGACGGCACCTGCCCGGTGGCATTCTTCTGCTCACCGACGAGTTGGATCAGGTTGGTAGTCGCGTTGTGATCGAGCCCGCCCACGCGGCAACGCTCGACGACGTCGGCTTCGTTGCCGAGAGCCGTTTCGCGGACGAACTGCCCCAACGCCTGTCCGAGTTCGGCGGGGCGACCGAGTCCGTCGCCGTGCCAGAAGGGCAAACGACCCGGCATGCCGTAGGCGGGGCTGACCAGAACCCGATCGAAGGTGATCTCCTCGATCCGCCAACTGGTGGCGCCGAGCGCAAAGACGTCGCCGACCCGGGATTCGTAGACCATTTCCTCGTCGAGTTCGCCGACGCGGGACGCTTTCTCGCCAACCATGTAGACGGTGAAGAGGCCGCGGTCGGGGATTGCGCCGCCGGAAGTGACGGCCAAACGCTGCGAACCCGGGCGGCCCGTGAGCGTGTTGGACTCACGATCCCAGACAAGGCGAGGACGTAACTCGGCGAACTCGTCCGAGGGGTACCGCCCCGCCAGCAAGTCCAGAGTCGATTCGTACGCCGAACGGGGAAGCGTTGCAAAGGAACCGCTTCGGCGCACCGTCTCGAACCAGTCGTCGACGTCGATCGGTTCGAGAGCGGTGGCCGCAACAGTTTGCTGAGCGAGGATGTCGAGGGGATTGGCCGGAACGGCCATCGCTTCGATCTTGCCTTCGACCATGCGCTCGACGGTCACCGCGCAATGAATCAGGTCGGTGCGATGCTTGGGGAAGACGACGCCTCGCGATATCTCGCCGACCTGGTGGCCGGCGCGGCCGACACGTTGCAGGCCGCTGGCAACAGAAGGCGGTGCCTCCACCTGGATGACCAAGTCGACGGCGCCCATGTCGATTCCGAGTTCGAGGCTGCTGGTGGCGACGACGCATCGCAATCGACCCGATTTGAGGTCGTCTTCGATGAGGGCTCGCTGGTCTTTGCTGACCGATCCGTGGTGGGCGCGAGCAAGGAGGGGTTCGGCGCCGTAGTTGACCTCGGTGGGAGCCCCGATCTGCGCGGGCGGGCGAGATGTTTTCTCGACGGCCAGACCGATGCGTTCTGCATGAATCTCGTTGAGCCTGGCTGTCAATCGTTCGGCGAGGCGGCGAGAGTTGGCGAACACGATGGACGATCGGTGGTCGAGAACGAGGTCGACGATCTGTTCCTCGACGTGGGGCCAGATCGAACCGGCTTGCGGGGTGGGAGATTCGGAACCGTCGTCCGGCGTCGCGATCCCCAGTTCGGTCATGTCCTCGACGGGAACACGGACCGTGAGGTCGAAGGTCTTGGCGGCAGGCGGTGCCACGATCCGGATGGGTGCCGAACCGGCGAGGAACCGCCCGATCTCCTCGTGCGGACGGACAGTGGCCGACAATCCGATGCGTTGCGCCGGACGCTCGAGCAAGCCGTCCAGGCGTTCCAGTGAGAGCGCGAGGTGAGAGCCGCGCTTGGTGCCCGCCACCGCGTGAACCTCGTCGACGATCACGGTGTCGACACCGACCAGTGTTTCCCGGGCAGCGGAGGTGAGCATCAGGAACAACGACTCAGGCGTGGTGATCAGGATGTCCGGGGGTCGTTTGATCAACGAGCGCCGATCGGCCTGGGACGTATCACCGGAACGGACACCGACGGTGATCTCGGGCGGAGTGAGGCCTAGACGCTTCGCCGTCTGCGTGATGCCGACCAGCGGCGCGCGAAGGTTCCGCTCGACGTCCACACCCAGCGCTTTGAGCGGCGAAATGTAGAGGACTTTGGTGGCGCGTTCGCCTTCGTCCTTGGCGGCGAGTTGATCGAGCGCCCACAGGAACGCCGACAATGTCTTGCCGGAGCCGGTGGGCGCGACGACAAGTGTGTGAGAGCCACTCGCGATGGATTCCCAGGCGCCGAGCTGCGCAGCAGTCGGAGCGCTGAAAGCGCCGCCGAACCACTCGCGTGTGGCGGGCGAGAACCTACCGAGGACGTTGGTCACGACCACCATATTGCCCCTTCCCACCGACAGCGTGTTCGTGCCTGCAGCCGAAGCGCAGAGCATACTATTTGCCCTGTTATAGCGATTCTCTTGTTATCGAGAAGGCGAGTGCCTGATGGAAGCAGTCAAGATTGTCCTCGAGCTGGCGGTAGTGCTCGGGGCGATTGTCATGGGTACCAGATCGAGCGGTGTCGCTCTCGGTCTGTGGGGCGGCGCAGGTGTTGCCGTCCTCGTGTTCGTCTTCGGAGAGGACGTCGGCAGTCCGCCGGTCGACGCTCTCCTCATCGTCCTGTCCGTCGTCCTCGCGTCGTCGATGATGCAGGCGGCCGGTGGTATCGACTGGATGGTCACCATCGCGGCCAAGTTGATCGAATCTCGCCCGAAACAGATCACGCTGATCGCGCCGTTGGTGTCATTCCTGTTCTCGGTCGGTGCCGGCACGTCCAACATCCTCTACCCACTGCTCCCCGTCATCTACGACGTCTCGTACAAGAACGGTGTGCGGCCGTCACGACCGCTGTCGCTGTCAGTTGTCTCGACCGGTGTGGCGCTGGCGTGTAGTCCGGTGTCCGCGGCAATGGCGGCAATGGTCACGCTGACCGACGTGCCGCCCTACGATTTCGAACTCATCGACATCATCAAGATCACCTTCCCGGCTGCTGTTGTCGGCATCGTCCTTTCCTCCATCGCGGTCAACCGACTCGGCAAAGATCTCGCCGACGACCCGGAGATACAGGCGAAGATGAAGTCGGGCGAATTGGCCGGACCTGGTGCAGCCTCCAAGACCGAACTCGTCTCGACGAAGACCGGACGAAACGCGGCACTGATCTTCCTCGCCGGCGTCCTGGCTATCGTGATCTTCGGCCTGTTCAAGGGGATTCGTCCCGAAGCTGCCGACGGTACTCCGATGGGGATGACACCGATCATCGAAATGCTGATGTTCGTCGTGGGTACGTTGATCCTGCTGGTGTGCCGCCCGAATGTCGCCGACGTGCCGTCGTCGACGGTGTTCCGTGCCGGTATGGTCTCGGCCATCGCGCTGTTCGGTCTGGCATGGCTGACGGACACGTTCATCAGCGCCCATTCCGAGCTGATCACGAGCACCGTCGGCGACTGGGTCAACGCCGCGCCGTGGATCTTCGCGCTCGGTGTCTTCCTGGTCTGTGTACTGACGACCAGTCAGTCGACCGCTACGAGGACCATCGTGCCGATCGGTCTCGCTGCCGGGATTGCACCCGGTCTGGTGAGCGGAATGTGGGCCGGAGCGTTTGCCGGCGTCTACCTGTTGCCGACAAACGGTTCGCAGATCGCGGCTGCGAACTTCGACCTCTCGGGCAGCACGAAGCTCGGTTCCAAGCTCGTCGACCACTCGTTCTTCCTGCCGACCATCATCTTGGCCGTCACGACGATTGCGGCCGGCGCGTTGTTCGGAGTGGTGCTCGGTTGAGTATTGCGACTGAGTCAGCCCTGAGTGACAGCGCTGAGTCAGCTGTTGCGGTAGTGGTCCCAGCTCGCCTTGCACGCGTGGGCGAGCTGGTCCACCCGTTCGGCGTCGGGTGTAGGCCAGTCGACGCCGGGTTCCATGATGTAGGCGGCCAGTTCGTCTCCCAGTAGGAATTCTCGTTTGAATTCGGCCTGAACCGCGCTCAACGTGATCCCGGCTTCGGCGGCGCGGGCGCTCAATTCGGCGAATCTGGCTCCGGCTCGAATGATTTCGAAACTGCCGAGGTACGGCTGATTGAGAGCGACGGCATCCGGATCGTCGACCTGAAATCCCTTGCGATGTGAGATCGCAAGTGTGCGAATGAGCTCCGGATCCATCGTCACGGGATTGTCGCCGCGTCGATTGCCGTCGTGGTCGCCACGATTGGAGAGCGCGACGACGTCGGGGAGCCGATCTGCTTCCGGCCGTTCGACATTGACGGCGCCGTCCTGCCGGGTGGTGTGGTTCATCGTGTCGTGGAACGACAAGGTCGTGAACGATCGACCGAGTTCGAAGCTCTTCGCCACCATGGCTTCGATCAGTGCGTCGCGAGTTCTCTCGTAGACGCCCAAACCGTGTTCAGCTGTCTCGGTGAAGGTCTCGGCGAGGTCCTTCCAGCCCGCGTCGTCGGTCGGCTCGAGCAGCAGGGGGTAGAACGAGAAGGTGACAGGGCGAACTGCGTCGACGCCGGTGAGGTCTGCTTTGTTGCCTGCACCGGCCTTGTGGACGCGGGCGAATGCTTCGCGCAGTGACGCTTCCAGGTTTTCGGGCTTCGCACGGTTGGGATCGCGAATCATGCGAGGGTGCGGATTCTCCACGTATACGATGCGCGAATCGATTTCGGCCCAACGGCGCACGATGGGACTGGTGGACATGTCGGTGAAGTCGAATTGCAGCCGCTGTGTGAACTCGGGTGCGAGAAAACGTGAGAGTTCTGCTGGAATCGCGGAACCCGAGTGTGGGCAACTGACAAGAAGGTCGGCGTCGGCGATGGCGTCGTCGAGACTGCGGGAGTCACGATCGGCATAGAACGTCAGGTCCTCCGCCGTGAACACGGTTCCGGCCGGGATGAGTACTGGTTCTCCACTGGTCATGAATCCCAGCGTAATCGAGTACAACCTTGCGTACTCAGTATCCGGTGAGTCGTTCCACGAGAGCCGTTTTGATCTCCGGGCGACCAGCCGCGACAAGAGTGAAGGTGGCTTCACGCATGAGCCGCTCGGGGGTGTTGCTGCCGACCAGAGCGCGGCTTCCGGTCGCAGTCACGAGTGCGGCCGACGCGCGTATCGCAAGTTCCGACGCTCGGGCGCGGGCGGCCGACATGTCGCCGCCGTCGCGCAGTGCTGCATCGAGATCGGCGCGCGCCCGGGTGGCTTGTTCCTCGAACGCGTCGGTGTCGACTCCCAGATCCGCGAGTTCGGTGACAGCACGGCGGGTGATGCCCATGGCCATCGCGCCGTTGAGCCACAAGCCGGGGAGCTGGGTGCTCTGGAATTGTTCGTCGCTGACGACAGCACAGACGTCGGTATCGGGAATTTCGAAAGCGTCGAACACGATTCGGACGGTGTTGCTCCCGCGCGCCGCGATCAGTGGAAGCTCCTCGATCGTCAGACCCGGGGCCTCGCCTACCGGTACGACGGAATGAACGATGGAATTGTCGAACTCGTCGCGCGCCGACACCAAGAGAACATCGACGATGCCCCAACCGGTGACGAAGGGTGCGATCCCGTCGAGGACGTAGCCGTCGTTCACCCGCTTCGCCCACAGGAGCGGTGGGCGGGGGATGGCGCCGGCATAGGCAACCCCACCGCGAATCGTGCCGGAAACCAGACCGTCCCAGTATTGCTCGCGCAGAGGTGCATTGGGACTCGCCGCCAGGGCTCCGACGACGCCGTGATGCTGCATCCAGGTGAACGTCGTCGCGAGGCAACCGCCGCACAAGGTTTCGAGGACCTCGACCAGTTCTTCGCTGCCGGGGCCGCCGTCACCGAGGGCGGCGATGCCGTAGAAGCCGTCAGCGGCGAGCGCGTCGAAATGGCTGCTGGGGATTTCTCCGTCGGCGTCGACGCTGTCGGCGACGGGAAACAGAACGGTATCGGCGATCTCACGCGCAAGTTCCGGCCACTTGGTCACGCTGTCAGGGTAAGCCGTGAGCGGGGGTTGTGGTGTGGAACCGAAACCGAGCATCTAGAACGAGGGCGGCGAACTCACGATGAGGAATCTCGCCACCGCGTCGGTGCGATTGAACCACCGGTGCGGGATGGTCGAGGTGTAGAGGAGGGTGTCGCCTACGTGAAGAACGTGATGCTCGTCCAGTCCCACCTCGACCTCGACAGATCCTTCGAGAACATGAATGAACTCTTCGCCGGCGTGCTCGGTGTGCTCACCTGCCTCGGAATGAGGTGCTGCCGTGATCTCGTTGGGTTCCATGGTCCGTGAGCCGGTGGAGCAGAATCGAATCACCGAATCGTGTGCCAGTTCGAAGGTTCGCCCCTCGCCGGCGCGGACGAGGCTGGACGGAGTTCGCTCACCCTGTGCCAAGAGTGCGTGCGCCGTGGTGCCGAGCGATTGCGCGAGGCGATGAAGGTTCATGACACTGGGTACTGCGTGGCCGTTTTCGGTCTGGCTCAGGAAGGGCTGCGACAAGCCCGACTTCACGGCAACCTCGCGCAACGTCAGTCCGGCTTCTTTTCGCGCCGTCCGCACGGCAGCCCCGATTGCGGTCGCTATCGCCTTCTGGTCGTCGTCCATGTGCCGAAGATAGCAGTGCTCTGGTGAAAGTTTTGATTACACAGACGAAACAAATTCGACCAAGGTAAGAAATTATCGACGTGCTGAATAGTCCCGTACACGAAACACTTCCAGCTTCGGACGGAGATCGGCGCATGGCCATCCATCCTGTCGACCAGCGGCTCCCATTTGCCCGCCAGTCTGCTTTTGCTCTTCAGCACGTCCTCATCATGTACACCGGCTGCATCACGGTTCCGCTGGTTTTCGGTGCCGCCGTAGGGCTGGACCGCAGCACAGTCGCGATGCTGATCAGCGCGGACTTGCTCGTTGCAGGCATCATCACGATCATTCAGAGCCTGGGCGTCGGGAAGGTCGCCGGTGTCCGGCTGCCGATCGTCTGCGGGGCGACCTTCGCCGGGCTGACGCCGATGATTCTGATCGCCAAGGAGTACGGCCTGCAGGCGGTGTACGGGTCCATGCTGGTCGGTGGCGTAGTCGGCATTGCCTTGGCCGTGCCGTTCGCCAAGATCGTCCGATACTTCCCACCCCTGGTTACCGGCGTCGTCCTCACAGTCATCGGCATCTCGTTGATCGGTGTCGCAGGAGGACTGATCGTCGGAAACGACCCCACCTCCCCGTCGTTCGCCGACCCGAAGAATCTGGCGCTGGCTGCCGCAGTCGTTGTGGTCGCGGTGGCCTTCATCTGCCTCGGCCGCGGGATGTGGACGCAGCTCGGTGTACTGATGGCGCTGGTGATCGGCACCGTGATCGCCATCCCGATGGGCCTGATCGATCTGAGTGGCGTCGGCGGCTCGGCCTGGGTGGGCTTCCCGATGCCGTTCCACTTCGGCGCTCCGGAGTTTCCCGTCACCGCCGTGGTGGCGATGAGTATCGTCATGGCAGTCGTCTTCGCAGAATCGACGGCGAGCATGCTGGCGGTCAGCGAGATCACCGGAAAGCCTTTGAAGAAAGCAGATCTCGCACGAGGGCTGGTGGCCGACGGGATGTCGGGAGTTCTGGGCGGAATCTTCAATGCCTTTGTCGACACCGTTTTCTCGCAGAATGTCGGCGCCGTTGCCACGACCCGGGTGTACAGCCGGTACGTGACCGCTACCAGCGGTGCCATTCTGATCGTCCTCGGCCTCATCCCGCGAATGGGTGAAGTGGTTGCAGCCCTGCCTGATCCGGTGGTCGGCGGCGTCGGAATCATCTTGTTCTCCACTGTCGCCGTGGTCGGAATCAACACGCTGCGCAAGGTCGATCTCAGCGACCCGATCAACACCACGATCGCCGCTGTATCGGTGGGGATCGGTATTCTTCCGGAATTTGCGGAAGGGATGTTCGAGCGATTCCCCTCCTCGGCTCAGATCCTCCTCGGTAGCGGCATCACCTTGGCTGCGGCCTCGGCCTTTTCGCTCAATCTGCTGTTCAATCACACCCGACTCGGTGAACTCGCGAGGCGATCGCGAGAGAGCCTCCATGCCACTGCAAAATCTGAACCCGCCACCAGCTCTGCAGGAGACGCCAGTGTCACAGTCCCAGTCTGATCCCTTCGAAGTGCCCGTCGTCGACATCTCGCCTTACGTGCTCGGTGGTGCCGACCAGGACAAGGCGCGAGTGGCTGCCGAAGTCGACCATGCTTGTCGGACTGTAGGTTTCATGCAGATTCGGGGCCACGGTGTTCCGGCCGCTGTTTCTTCCGGCCTCGCCGAAGCGATGGACGACTTCTTCGGGCTGCCGATGGAGACGAAGTCGGGCTACCGAATCGAGGGCGCGAATCGTGGGTACAGCCCGCCCAAGAGTGAGTCGCTGAGCCTGAGCCTCGGCGTCGAATCCGCGACCAGAATGAACGACTTTTTCGAGGCCTTCAACGTCGGAACCGAAGCCCGATCATTCACCGAACTCGAACTGTCGGAGGACGATTACGGAATCAACCTGTGGCCCGCAGTGTCTGGTTTCACGGAGCGGGTGGAGAATTACTACGCCCATGGCGAGCGGGTGGCACGCACACTGACCACCATTTTCGAAGACGCGCTCGGGCTGACCCCAGGATTCTTCGAGTCGATCACCGACCACTCCATCGACGTACTGCGGATGAACAACTACGCGTTACCCGAAGGGACGGTGACGTTGGACGGTGAGTTGAAGGGGATGGGCGAACATACCGATTTCGGGCTGGTCACCGTGCTGTGGGCGGATCAGGTCGAAGGTTTGCAAGTACTCGGGAGCGACCGACGCTGGCACGATGTCTGGCCGCACGACGGCGCGCTACTGGTCAACCTCGGGGATCTCACCGCGCGACTGACCAACGACAGGTGGATGTCCACGCTGCACCGAGTTGCGCCTCCGGTGGTGAACGGCACCATCAAGCGCCGGCGATCGGCGGCCTTCTTCCATGACGGAAACGTCGACGCGGTGATTGCGACCTTGCCGAGTTTTCAGGACGACTCCGGCTTGGAGTACGAACCCATTACCGTTCGCGATCACATCAAGGCCAAATTGGCCGGGTCGAGGCAGGGGAAGTCCAACGCCGCCGCAGGTCGTGAGGCGGCTCGGGTACTTTCGGCTGCGGAGCTCGAGGTCAAGCAGTGAGTGCACGGAACATCGTCCTGATCCACGGAGCATGGGCCGGCGGTTGGGTCTGGGATCGTGTGTGTGGCCCACTGAAATCGGCCGGCTTCAATCCTGTTGTGGTGGAGCTTCCCGGCTCGGGAAGTTGGAACTCAGACGACGTGATCGATCTCGATGTCGTTGCCGAACATGTTGTGGCAGTTGTCGAGTCCTTGGACGGGCAGTGCGCCCTCGTTGGTCACTCCGGCGGTGGCATCGTGGCCTCACAGGTGGCTGAGTTGCTGCCTTCGCGGGTAACGGGTCTTGTGTACGTCGCAGGGATGATGCTTCCATCGCAGACGGACTTCGGGATGCTCTGCATCGAACTCGGTCTGGAAAGTCCGGTCGGGATCTCACGTTGGTTGGTCCCCGCCGACGACGGGGATGCGACGGTGATACCGCCCGAAGCCGGCGCCGCTGTGTTCTTCCACGAAGCGCCGGTGGCTGATGCGATCTTCGCCGCGCGCATGCTCGTTCCACAACTGGAGTCAGCCCGCCTGATGGCACCGGTCTGGACGGAAGAGCGATTCGGAACCGTGCCGAGGTTGTATGTCGAATGCACGCTGGATCGAACCGTGCCGATCGAGGCTCAACGCGCCATGCAGAGACTTGTCCCCGGTGCCCAGGTGGTCAGCCTGGGCACCGACCATGCACCGCAGTTGTCGGCGCTCCCGGAGTTGATCGACGCGATCACCGATTTCGCCCGGCAGGTGTTCAGCCGAACTCGACCCCTTGAGCCAGCGGAAGCTGGTCCGAGTAATTGACGGTATTGGTGGCTCGGCGCATGTATGCCTTCCACGAATCCGAACCCGATTCGCGTCCGCCGCCAGTCTCCTTCTCCCCGCCGAATGCGCCGCCGATCTCCGCACCGGACGTTCCGATGTTCACGTTCGCGATGCCGCAATCGGAGCCGTCGGCGGCGAGGAAGCGCTCTGCTTCTCGCTGGTCGAGTGTGAAGATCGAGGACGAAAGTCCTTGAGGTACGCCGTTGTGCAGCGCAATGGCGTCGTCGAAGTCGGTGTAGGTCAAGACGTAGAGGATGGGTGCAAAAGTCTCCGCCCGCACCACCTCGGTCTGTGCGGGCATACGAACGAGGGCAGGTGTCACGTAGAACCCGGAATCGCCGACGCGGTCCCCGCCACACACCACAGTTCCGCCGTCCGCGCGTGCGGCCGAGAGCGATTTCTGCATCGTCTCGAACGCGGCTTCGTTGATCAGCGGCCCGACCAGAACACCGGAATCGAAGGGACTACCGACCTGGAGTTGCGCGTACGCGGACGCAACGCGGTCGACGACGTTGTCGGCGATCGACTCGTGAACGATGAGCCGGCGCAGTGAGGTGCAGCGCTGCCCGGCAGTTCCAGCGGCGGAGAAGACAATTCCGCGCACGGCAAGCTCGAGATCCGCCGACGGCGTGACGACTGCGGCGTTGTTTCCACCCAGTTCCAGGAGACTTCGTCCGAAGCGCTCGGCGACCCGCGGAGCCACGGCGCGGCCCATCCTCACGGAACCGGTGGCGCTGACCAAGGCCACGAGTGGGTTGTCCACGAGAGCCTCACCGACGTCACGTCCGCCGACGACCAACTGGTGAACGTCGATCGGTGCTTGACAATCCGCGAGCGCGCGTCGCAGGAGCGCGTCACATGCCAGCGCGGTCAACGGAGTGGTTTCCGAAGGCTTCCAGACGACGGCGTCGCCGCACACGAGAGCAATGGCGGTATTCCACGACCACACCGCGACGGGAAAGTTGAACGCGGAGATGACTCCGACAACGCCGAGAGGGTGCCACGTTTCCGTCAACCGGTGTCCGGGACGCTCGGACGGCATGGTGCGTCCGTAGAGCTGCCGGGAGAGACCGACGGCGAACTCGCAGATGTCGATCATCTCCTGTACCTCGCCGAGAGCCTCCGAGGTGACCTTCCCGGCCTCCAACGTCACGATTTCCGCGAGGTCATCCTTGTGTTCGGTCAGTAGGCTGCCCAGCCGGCGCACGACCGCGCCGCGCGCCGGAGCGGGGACGGTGCGCCAGGTGAGGAACGCGCGATGCGCCGCGTCGACGGCGTCGTCGACCTCTCGGCCGGAGTGCTGCCGAACGGTACGCAGTTGCGTACCGGTGATGGGGGTTCGTGCGCTCAGGTCGCCGGCGGGCCACTCGACACCGCACGCGGCAAGGGCGCTTTCGGCGCGATCGGCGAGGCTCGAAGAATCAGGCAGGTTCACTGGGGAGTCCTCTGTTGTTGTGGGCGGGAGGCAGCACGGCACGTGACGCCTCTTGTTGTGCGCGGTACAGCTCGAACGGATCTTCGATGGTGCGGTCGATGGCGCCCTCCAATCGATCCTGCCCGTATTCGGCGCCGGGCGCATCGGAAACGAATCCGGTCACGGAATCGAGATTGGATGCGAAGATCCCGGCCGCGGAGGCAGGTAGGAAGTCCTCGTAGACGATCGGGTCGCGGACGACAACAGTTCCTTCGTTTCGGTACGTGAAGTACGCCAACCCCGCGGCATCGAGTTCGCTTTCGGAGTGCGGAAATTCGCTGTCCCAGTCGGCGTCCTCGGGCGTGGCGATCAGTCGGTCGTAGATCGCTCGCCCGCTGCGGGTCAACGCGATTCCGCGTGCCTCCACCTCGCCGAATCTGACGCGGACGGGCTCAGTGGTGACCGATCCGTCGTGCTGACGGAAGAGTCTGTCTTCGGCCAATGCACGAAACGACGTCTGCCGCAGAAGTAGTGGTGGTCCGCTCCATCTCGGCGGGCCTTGGATGCGGTCGATCATGGTGATACCGCGCTCGGTCATGCGGCGGTACAACTCGTCGATGTCGAGCACTCGCGGGGTGAGGTGATTGACGTGGGTCGAGCCCTGCCCCGCAATGTCTGCAGCGACAGGCGAGATTGCGGCGAGTTCGCGGTACCAGCCCGCGTCGATGGGATCGGTGCCGAGCCGAAACGCCGAGGTCGCTGCATCGACGAACTGTGTCGCCTCGGGCTCCGTCAGGCCGCCCTCGCGACTCGATTGACGTGCCCACTGCAGAAGTTCGGGAGAGAACAGGGTCCGGCGACGCAGAAACCCGGTGATCCGACGCTCGAGGTCGGTGTCGAAGAACCTGGAATCGGAACTGGTCAGCACCGAGGTGAAAACGCGGAACGGGTTCCGGGCGAGTTCGGCGGGATCGGTGGGGCGAAATGCCGTCGAGACAACGGGAATGGGGGAGTCGGTGAGCCGGAGGTCGTAATAGCCGACCGGAAGCATACCGAATCCGCCGAAGACGGTGGCTACGTCACGTAGTTCGTCGAGAGTCCCCAGTCTGATGGCGCCGTGACGCTCGGCGCTGACTCTCGCCAGGCTGCCCAGGCGCTCCGCAGAATCCGGATGTTCGGCGGCAAAATCACGGTTCACCTGCATCGTTACATCTACCAAGGTGTTGTAAGCGGGGACCTCGTCGCCATACATCTTGGCGAGGGCCGCTGCGAACCGTGCACGTAGCTCCCAGGTTTCAACCATACGAATGTCCGATTGCGTTAGCCTGCGCAGGTGCGAGAAACAGAAACCAGTGACGTTGCCGGTGTTCCGGTCGACGAAACCGATCGACTTTTGATGCGTGAATTGGTCTTGGACGGCCGTGCCACTCTCGCGAGTCTTGCTGAGAAGGCTGGACTCTCGATCTCCGCAGTCCAGTCGCGAGTGCGTCGTTTGGAATCTCGCAAGGTGATCCGTGGGTACTCCGCGAAGATCGATCCGGAGGCACTCGGTCACAATCTGTCCGCATTTGTCGCCATCACTCCTCTCGATCCCTCGCAGCCCGACGATGCGCCTGCCCGCTTGCGTCATCTGCCGGCGGTCGTCTCGTGTCACTCGGTAGCCGGGAGCGAAAGCTACGTCCTCCTGGTCCGGGTGGCGTCACCTCGGGCGTTGGAGCGATTGCTGCAGGAGATTCGTACGGCAGCCAACGTCAACACACGAAGCACCATCATCCTACAAACTTTTTACGACGAATGACGCTTGTTCAATAACTTTTACGGTCCTCTATCGACACTCCCGGAAAATTGACATAGCCTTCGCGTATGAGTACTGCGATGCGAGACTTCGGTGACAGTGCGCTCTTTCCGGTCTACGACGTGTTGAAGGCCAGCATCCTCGTCGACGGATTCGATCTGATTCTCGACGTCGAAGGGTCGCGGGGTTCCTATCTCCGTGACCTGCGAGACGGAACCGAGTATCTGGACATGTTCGGTTTCTTCGGCTCTTCGGCCCTGGGTATGAATCACCCTGCGATCACAGGCGACGAGGAGTTTCAACAGGAGTTGGCTGTCGTGGCCTCCAACAAGCCGAGTAACTCCGACATCTACACCGAACCCATGGCGCGCTTCGTTGCGGCTTTCGCTCGGGTACTGGGGGATTCGGCACTCCCACACTTGTTCTTCGTCGACGGCGGAGCCCTGGCGGTGGAAAATGCACTCAAGGTTGCCTTCGACTGGAAGAGTCGGTGGAACGAAAGCCGTGGGTTGTCAGCAGATCTGGGGACAAAGGTCCTGCACCTGACCGAGGCTTTTCACGGCCGCAGTGGCTACACGATGTCGCTCACCAACACCGAACCGGGCAAGGTCGCGCGATTCCCCAAGTTCGACTGGCCACGTATCGACTCGCCGTACCTGGCAGACGGCCGCGATGTCGAAGCTGCGGAGAGGCAAGCTCTCGATCAAGCGCGCCGAGCTTTTGCCGACAACCCCGACGACATTGCCTGTTTCATCGCCGAGCCGATCCAGGGCGAGGGCGGCGACCATCACCTCAGGCCGGAATTTCTGCAGGCGATGCAGGAGTTGTGCCACGAAAACGACGCCCTCTTCATTCTCGACGAAGTACAGACCGGTTGCGGAATCACCGGAACTGCCTGGGCCTACCAACAATTGGGTCTGAGTCCGGATGTGGTGGCGTTCGGCAAGAAAACGCAGGTGTGCGGAATCATGGCCGGCGGGCGCGTGGATGAAGTGCATGACAACGTGTTTCACGTCAGTTCTCGGATCAATTCGACGTGGGGTGGCAACCTCACCGACATGGTTCGTGCCCGGCGGATACTCGAAGTCGTCGAGCAGGACCGACTGATCGACCGCGTGCGATTCACGGGTGCGCATCTCCTTGCCCGGTTGACCGAAGTCTGCGGGCGGTACGCGGCGGCAACCGAGCCGCGCGGTCGTGGTCTGATGTGCGCGATCACTCTGGAAGACAGTGACCTTCGCGATCGCGTTGTCCAGCGACTGCGAGAAGACGAGCATGTGATGATACTGCCCACCGGGAAGAGAGGAATCAGATTCCGTCCCGCGCTGACGGTGACCACCGGTGAGTTGGACGACGCGGTCGACGCGGTCGAGCGAGTGCTCGAGCGCGAAGTCTAGGCTCTGGCCTGGAGTTCGCTCCACACTCGATCCGGTGTCATCGGTGTGGAGTACATACGCACTCCACACGCGTTGGCTATCGCGTTTGCCAACGCCGGTGCTACCGGATTGAAGGGGGCCTCACTCATCGATTTTGCGCCGAAAGGCCCGAGTTTGTCGTACGTGTCGGCAAACAGTACTTCGGTGATCGGCAAATCTCCGATCTGTGGAACGTGGTAATTGCGTAGCTGAGGATTGATCACTCGGCCTTCTTCGATGACGATTTCCTCCGACAGTGCAGCGCCGAGGGCCTGTCCCACACCGCCTTCCACCTGCCCTCGCAGTTGTGCCGGGTTCATGACGGTGCCGGCATCGGCGGCCTGAACCGACTGCAGGATCTTCACCCGGCCGGTATCCGTGTCGACGGCAACGCGAAAACCGTGAACGTTGAACGAGACCGAGCGCGGTGTTCCGTCGTGGCGACCGTCAGCGGCGAGCGGGCCACCTTCGAGTAGCGTCGCGAAATCGAGGCAACCGTGGGACGTTTCGACCCCGTCCGGCGAAAGATCGTCGATCTGCGCGCCGCGGCCACTCAATCGCACCGCACGGGTCAGTATCCGCTCGCGAAGGCGCTCGCAGGCGATCAGGAGCGCCTTGCCGGCGACCACCGTTCCCGTCGACCCGAATGCTCCGGTGTCGTATCCGCCGGCATCGGTGTCGGATTGAACAATCGTGATGCGATCGACTGTCGTCCGCAATTCGGTGGCCGCGATCTGTTGGTGAATCGTAGTGGTTCCGTTGCCGAACTCAGCAGTGCCGATGTTCACGACGTACCGACCGTCGGCCTCGAGCGCGACGGTGGTGTCGGAGAAGTGACCACGCGGCGGGATCGTCGCGATCATGGCAATTGCCATGCCTCGACCGATCTGCCAACGCGACCCTGCCGGTGCAGCCTCTCCGCGTCCGCTCGACAGTGCACTGTCGACGAGGTCGATGCACTGGTCCAGTCCGTAGCTGCCGAATTCGAGATCACCGTCCTCGACGTGCCAGTCGACAAAATCGTCTCCGGGAACGACGACGTTTCGCCGCCGAAACTCGAAGGGGTCCATGCCGAGTCGATCAGCGAGCTGATCCATGGCCGACTCGACGGCGAAGATGATCTGGCCGAGCCCGTAACCACGGAAGGCGCCGGACGGAACGTTGTTCGTGTAGACCGCTTCGGCGTCGACGCGTTTGGTTGCAGCGCGATAGACCGCCATGGATTCGGCGCACCCATGGAACATGACTCCGATCGAATGGTTCCCGTACGCCCCCGCGTCGGAAAGGACGTCGATAGCGAGCGCAGTGAGAGTTCCGTCGGCGTCGGCGCCCGCACGCACCGATACTCGCATCGGATGCCGTGACGGTGTGATGGTGAACTGATCGCTTCGGCTGAACTCGTAGGCTACGGGCTTGCCGGTCTTCAAGACGGCCAGTGCGACCAGATCCTCGGTGAGTAATTCCTGCTTCCCGCCGAAACCCCCGCCTACCCGTTTTGCGAACACCCGGATTCGGCTGCGATCGAGATCGAAGATGTGGGCCAATTCGTCCCGAACCAGAAACGGCACCTGTGTGCTGCTTCTGATGACGAGACGGCCCTCCTCGTCGAGCCACCCCACTGCGCCGTGAGTTTCCAAGGCCACGTGCTGGACTCGCGCAGTTTTCCACGTACCTTCGACGACTGCAGTCGCATCCGCGAGCGCACGGTCCAGATCGCCGACGCCATCGTGAAGCGCGGCAACCACGTTGCGGGGGGCCTCGGCGATCCGCGAGCTCTCGTCCTTGTCGCCGTGCAGGAGTGGAGCGCCGGGGGAACGCGCCAGATCTGGTTCGAATACCGCGTCGCGTACCTCGTAGTCGACTTCGATCAGCGAGAGTGCACGTTCCGCCTGCGTCGGGGTTTCGGCGATGACCGCGGCTACGCGCTGGCCGCGGAAACGGAGGGTGCTGTCGAACACGCGCGTGTCGTCCGGATCGTCGTTGCGGTCCTCGTGCCGGGCGGTCGAGAACAGCACGTCCGGACTGTCATGAAAAGTGAGGACCGCGGCGACGCCCGGCGCCGCTTCGGCTGCTGCCGTGTCTATCCGCGTTATGTGTGCGTGTGCGTGCGGACTGCCGAGTACTGCGACGTGAAGCAGGTCGACCGGCTTCTCACCCGGGGAGAAGTCCATGGTGTACTGCTCGGTTCCCGTGACGATGCGTGCGGACGCCGGGGCTGCGATCGAACGCCCCTGAGCCCCGCCTATTTTGGCGGTCTCCGTATTGGATGTACCGGCGAGAGCGTCACGAATGGACCGATAACCGGTGCAGCGGCACAGGTTACCTTTCATCGAGCACGCGAGATCGGATTTTTGCTCGACCGACAACGCTGATGCGGTGACTACCATTCCCGCTGTACAGAAACCGCATTGGAATCCGCCCGCGTCCACGAATGCCTGTTGAATGGGGTGAAGTTTCTCCGGTGTTCCGAGACCGGAGGCGGTGACGACGTCGCGGCCGTCGATGCGATGGGCGGGAAATATGCACGAATGGGTGGGGTGTCCGTCGACCAGCACCGAGCAGGCGCCGCAGTCCCCGGCATCGCACCCCTTCTTGACGGAGTTCGCTCCGTGCTCGCGGAGGAAAGTTCGCAGGCACTGTCCTGGGCGGGGCTGGTCGTCGCGCGGAACTCCGTCCACCGAGTACCTCATTCCAGTTCACCTCGGATTTCTTCGGCAAGAAGCTCGGTCATCGCCTTCCGCCACGGCGCAGTTCCATGGACATCGGTGAAGTAGGCGTCTTCCGGAATCCTGCTGCGCAACGCATCCGCAAGTGCTGTGGCGTCGGGGAGTTCGTCGAATTTCAGAGCGTACGGACGGCGGGTCGCGGCGGTGATCGCCAGCGTGAAACCGTCGGCGCCGCAGCGTCCGGCCACGGCTACGGCCGATCGCCCGAGTGACGTCTGAGCCAGCTTTCGCATCGCGGTACGTGCAGTCAATGCATGCACGGGAATCCGGACACTGCGGATGATCTCACCGGACCTGAGTACGTTTCGAGAATCGTCGATGACGAAATCGACTACGGGGAACGAGTATTCGGTACCGTCCGGACGCCAGATCGTCAGTTCGGCGTCGAGAGCGGTGCACAGAGTCGTCATCGCTCCGGCCGGGAAGGAGAGCGCGATGTTGCCGCCGACTGTCGCGTATCGCAACACCTTCCACGATGCGAGCAGTGCGTCAGCGCAGTGTTGGAACAGCGCTGCGGCGCGCCAGGATGCGGGAAGTTCGGCGCGGCACAGTTCCTCGATGGTGCAGGTGGCCGCGATCTCGAGACCGAGATCGCCGACCGCCACAGCTTCCCAGTCGAAGCCCGCAAGGTCGACAAGGGTGGTCAGGTGCGGCTGCGGTTCCGAGTACAGCCAGGTGCCGCCACCGATGAACCCGATGCCGGGTGACGCACAGGGGAGTTCGGCGCGGGTCCGCGGCACCAGAACTTCGTCGACGCTGTGCAGGTCCATCGCGACCTCAAGCCTTTCCGAGTAGATCGCGGTGTGCGCGTGCGACATCCGAGGCCACGACGTCCTCGTCGACGGTGGTGACTCGTCCGTCGGCAACTACGATTCGCCCGTTGACGAGCAGTAACTTCAGCGGGGGAGTCGAGCCGAGTACGAGCGCCGCCACTGGATCGGTGATGCCGGTATGCGCGACGGTGTCGAGTTTCCACACCGCCAGGTCGGCAAGTTTTCCGACCTCGATCGATCCGATCTCGCTCTCTCGGCCCAGAACTCGTGCGCCGCCGATGGTTCCCAATTCCAAGGCTTTTCGCACCGTCATCGTCTGCGGTCCGCCCTTGGAGCGAGCAAACAGAAGTGCATGACGAGACTCCTCGATCAGGCTGCAAGCTTCATTGCTCGCCGCGCCGTCCACGCCGAGCCCCACGGTGACCCCGCCGTTCACCAGATCGGCGGCACGGGCGATACCGGCTCCCAGGCGTGCATTGGAGGTCGGGCAGTGCGCCGCCGCAGTTCCGGTTCGCGCCATCGTCTCGATACCGGCGTCGTCGAGATGGACTGCGTGGGCGTACCAGACGTCCGGGCCCACCCAGCCGACTCGTTCCATGTATTCGACCGGCGTGCAACCGAAATGCTCGTGGCAGAATCTCTCCTCGTCCAGTGTCTCGGCCAGATGCGTGTGCATACGCACGCCGTTTTCGCGGGCCAGCGTCGCGGACTCGCGGAGCAATGCCTCCGTCACCGAGAAGGGTGAGCAGGGAGCTACCGCGATCTGCAGCATCGATCCGGGATTCGGGTCGTGCCAACGGTCGATCACCGACTGCGTGCCGGTCAGGATGTCATCGAGTTTTTCCACGACGTGATCCGGTGGCAGGCCGCCGGAACTCTGGCCGAGATCCATCGACCCACGACACGGGTGGAATCGAAGGCCGACCTGCGCAGCCGCGGTGATCTCGGCCTCGAAAACGTCGCCGGCGTCGCGGGGAACGACGTAGTGGTGGTCGGTGGTGGTCGTACATCCGGTTTTCGCCAACCACGTGAGGCCGCCGGTGGCCGCCACGTGGACGGCGTCGGCGTCGATACCTGCCCAGACGGGGTACAGGGTGGTCAGCCACTCGAAAAGCGTCGAGTCCGCGGCCAGGCCTCGGGTGATCCATTGGTAGAGATGATGATGTGTGTTGACCAGACCCGGCGTGATCAGGCAACCACTCCCGTCGATCACTTGCGCACCCGGGTATTCGGGTGGCGTTCCGGCGCCGACGTCGACGATCTTGTTGCCCGAGATCACCACATAGCCGTCGGAGTACTCGGAGCGGTCGCCGTCCATCGTGACCACATGAGCGCCCGCCACGACGAGTGTTGCCCCGAGAGCTGATTCGGTCACGACAACCAACCGGCGTAGGTGGTCCACGACGGTCCCGCGTCTGGTGCGTCGGATCGGCTGACCGCAGCTTGGATCAGGCCGTACGGACGATCCGCAGCGTGGAACACCTCGTTGTCGTTCTCCACTCCGAAGCGGCCGAGTGCATATTCGAAATGATGCTTGTTGGGTGCGGACAGTCGAACCTCCGCGATGATCGGGAATTCCTCGAGGATTGCCTTGCCGATGTGGAAGAGCGTCTGCTGCAGGGCAAGTGAATGTACCTGTGCGAACTGCTTGACGATCTGTGCCTTGATGCCCGCGTAGACCGATTCCCAGTCGACGTCGGTGGTGACGAATCGCCACTGGGCGACCAACGTCGTCGCCATGACGCGGTCGTCGGTCGGCTCGAGAACGGTGTACGGATCTTCGAGAAAACCCGAGAACTCACTACCGGTCGATTTGAGGATCACCAGGTCCTTCAGGCCGCCGATCACCCATGTCCCGGTATCGGAGATGGTGATCGACGCCGTCCGAACTTCCTGACCCTTCCGAATCCAGGTGTAGTCGTGCTCGCTGCCGTCGACAATCGCACGCTCCCAGGCGTATTCCTCGATCTCGATCCGCGCGCCACTGACCGGTTCGATGTCGTCGACGAAATGACGGGCGAGTTCGAGTCCGTACGTCTCGATCGAGATCAGACCCTTTTCCTTGGCGTAAGAGTAGGCCGTTTGTTTCTGCGTGTCGGTCGGCAGAACCTTCGATTGATCACCGGTGAGGTACGCGTCGGCGAAATCTCCACGCAGGCAGGTGGAGACGTTGATGTCGTGAATTTCGTGACGGGGGGTGTCTCGATAGATTCGGACTACTCGATTTTCCGCTTTGCCGTACTGGTGACCCGATAGTTCGATCGATCCGCTCAACCGTTCGGTGTTCGTACTGCCGGTTGTGATGTTGCCGGTCGTGATGTTTTCGGTAGTCACGTGTTCAGCTCCCGCGATAGGTGGAATAAGCAAAGGGCGACAGCAACAGTGGGACGTGATAGCCCCGTGCCGTGTCGTCCACCCGGAAGGTCACTGTCACTTCCGGGTAGAAGTTTTCTTGTCCGTTGGTCTCGAAATACGTTCCGGTGTCGAAAGTCAGGGTGTAGTGACCGGCGGTCAGGCCACCGGGAGCAAGTTCGGGGATGCGGCCGTCGGAGTCGGTCTCCGCAGTGGTGACGGAGGCGCCGTCTCGATCACGAAGTTCGACGCGAATCCCCGCCGCGGGGTTGCCCGTCGTCGCGTCGAGAACGTGCGTGCTGAGGGTCTTGCTCATGCTGTGCCTCCGGCGAGTGCATCGATCAGACGGGCGAGTCTGATCCGATTGATGGCGGCCAATTCGGTTCGAAGCACGGAACGCTCGGTCGCCGGGTCGTTTCGGAGACGACCTCGAAGGATGTCGAGGAGCTCCGTTCCAGATTTCCCCGACGCGCAGACCAGGTAAACATGGCCGAATGTCTCTTCGTACTCGGCGTTCTTCCGTCGAAGTTCCGCGAGTACGTCTTCTGTCGCCGACGAGACTCCCGACTGTTCACGGGTAGAGGCCGCGCTCTCGCTTCGCTCACCGATTCGTGGGTGGCCGGAGAGAGCGTCGTCGATCTCGGACTCGGGAAGCTCGGCCAGCACCGCATCTGCTTTGTCGAACAGAGCTTCCAGATCGGCGAACGGGCGAGACGAGGCGATTTCCTGTGCCCACACGGCGGAATGGCAACACTCGAGCAGCGCCGCGACTGCCTGGTGGTCACCGAGCGCATCGAAGGCTCCGAGACCACTGGAACTCGTTGTAGGCATGTCCACAGGATTACTTGAGCATGTTACGGATCTGTAGCGCAGCAATTACGGGAGATGATGTGTCTCGATCTTATTTCTCCGGCTGCTCTTCCCCGATCACGGTTTCTCGGCGACCGATACATTCTCAGGTATGACCGATACTCCGAAGCTGTCTTCCGTCGTACCGTCCCTGGCGAACCTCCGAGACATCGGTGGCCCCGAATCGAGCTTCGGTGGCACCGTCCGCACCGGGAGCGTGTTTCGTTCCACCGATCTGGCATCGCTCAGTGCGGACGGCGTACAGACCCTCGCCGATCTGGGCATCGTCACGATCTACGATCTGCGCACCGAATCCGAACGCGAGACGGCACCGGATCTGACGCCGGACGGTATCCGAGAAATCGGCCTGGACGTATTGGCGGACAAGCAGTATCGCGCCATTCCGGCTCAGATGCAGCAGATGATCGCCGACCCGGCGTTTGCTGCCGAAGCGTTGGGCAGCGGCCAGGCGCTCGAGTACTTTCAGGGAAGTTACCGCGATTTCGTGACCTTGCCGAGTGCGGTCGCGTCGTACCGGCAACTGTTCGTCGACTTGGCGCAGCCGCCCAGCTCGCCGGCACTCATTCACTGCACCACGGGCAAGGATCGCACGGGTTGGGCAGCGGCCGCGTTACTGCTGTTCCTGGGTGCCTCCGAGGACGCGGTCTTCGCGGACTACCTCGAAACCAACAAGATTCTGTTGCCGATGTTCGCGCCGCTCCTCGAACGATTCGAGGCGAAGGGTATCGACCCGACCCTGCTCGAAGGTGTTCTCGGTGTCAGGCGCGAGTACCTGGAGGCGTCGATGGCAGAGCTCGAGCAGGCCCACGGATCGATCGAGGCGTACTTCACCGACGGCTTGAAGATCGACGCGTCGACCCAGGACCAATTGCGGAGCAACCTGCTCAGCTGATCAGGACCTGCTCGGCTCGTCTCGGCGGGAAGTTCGTCGCCTCGTCACGAGGCTGACGATACCGATCCCGATGGCGATGCCGAGCAGGTCGGCGCTGCCGTCCCAGATCGAACCGGAACGCGAAATGGGCAGCGCTGCTTGAAGAACCTCGGACGTCGCGGCAAAGATCACCAACCACACAGCCGTGAGCCACACCGGGATCCGCGCGTGCAACGAGGTGATCGCCAATACCGCGAACATCAGCGTGTGAGTGATCTTGTCGGTGTTCTCCGGGCTCGAGGGCACGGTGGAACCCGGGGAGAAGAGCATGATCAGGGCAATGACCACGGCGATCGCCAACGGCCAGTATCGGTTGTTCTTCAATTCGTCTGCCCCTCGACGACGACGAGTCCGAGTGCACCTTCGGCGAACCTGGTGACGGCGTCGGCGGCCGTCGTGAGCGCCTCGGTGTGCCCGTCGCGGGCCCAGCCGGTGAGCAGGGCGGTGGAGTCGAGAGGTGTCAGAACGACCTCGGCGAGAAGCTCACCGGTGTTGGGTTGGCACACTGCCCAGGAGTAGACGCTGTTTTCGTGCCACTGAGCGCTTCGCTGACTCACGTAATCGGGGTCGGTGATACCACCATCGGCAAGGGCGGGGCGGTCGTCCACACGCTCGTCTGCGCGCAGTGCGCGTAGATACCAGCCGCCTGCGTTGATCTCGATCGGCTCCATCAGTCGGAGTCCCGCTCGCGGCGGCGCTTGGCTTTGCGTTCCCGGTCGGTACCGAACAGCAGTGCACCGGCCAGGGGAATCGCGAGGAACCACAACCAGGTACCGGTGACGAAGAACAGGATCACCGCGAGAATCGGGACGACGGCCATGACGCGACCGGACCAGTCGGGGTTGAAGCCTCGCTCCGCCGGCGCGTCGGGAGGCGTCACCATCGACAGGGGAGCGGTGCCGGGGGCTTGGTAGTTACCCGGAAGATCGGCGAACACCGGAACGAGTTCACTGCGAGTTGTTGCGGCACTGACGATTCCGCTTCTCTCGTCGAACTCGGTGACGGTGAGGCGGCCTGCGGCGAAGTGCTCGCTCAGGAGATCGAGTGCCTGCTCGCGTTCTGCAGTGCCGATGCGAATGTCGGGGACGTCAGCCATCGTTACAGCCTACTCAAACGACTGTGCGCCTTTCCGGTAGTGGGGACTACCGGAAAGGCGCACGGGGCCGGAGGCCCTACTTCAGTTCTGCGAGAACCGTTCCCTGCGTGATTGCTGCACCCGGCTCGACGGACAGTCCGGTGACGACACCGGCCTTGTGCGCGTTGACGGGGTTTTCCATCTTCATGGCTTCGAGAACGGCGATCAGATCGCCTTCTGCGACTTCCTGGCCTTCGGTCACTGCAACCTTGACGACGGTGCCCTGCATCGGAGCCGTGACAGCGTCACCCGATGCTGCACCTCCGCCGGCGCCGCCGCGCTTGCGCGCCTTCGGCTTCTTGCGGATCGCACCGGAGGCAGCGCCGCCGCCGTTGCCGAGCGAGAACTGGCCCGGGAGGGAAACCTCGACGCGACGTCCACCGACCTCGACGACGACGTTCTGACGCGGCAGAGCCTCGTCCTCGTCGTCTACGGGAGCACCGGCGCCTGCGTACGGCTCGATGGGGTTGACCCAGTCGGTTTCGATCCACTTGGTGTAGATGTCGAACTTCTCGCCGTCACCGATGAACGCCGGGTTCTCGACGATGTGGCGGTGGAACGGGAGAACGGTCGCGAGGCCGTCGATCTCGAACTCGGCCAGAGCGCGCGATGCCCGCTGGAGGGCTTCTTCGCGGGTGGCGCCGGTGACGATGAGCTTGGCGAGCATGGAGTCGAATTGTCCGCCGATGACGTCGCCGGCAACGACACCGGAATCGACGCGAACGCCGGGGCCCGTGGGCTCACGGTAGACGGAGACCGGGCCGGGGGCAGGCATGAAGCCGCGGCCGGCGTCTTCGCCGTTGATGCGGAACTCGAAGGAGTGTCCACGCGGGGTGGGATCTTCCTTGATGGAGAGTTCTTCGCCGTTGGCGATGAGGAACTGCTGACGCACGAGGTCGATGCCCGCGGTCTCTTCCGTGACGGGGTGCTCGACCTGCAGGCGGGTGTTGACCTCGAGGAAGGAGATGGTGTCGCCCTGAACCAGGTACTCGACCGTTCCGGCGCCGTAGTAGCCGGCTTCCTTGCAGATGGCCTTGGCGGATGCGTGGATGCGTGCGCGCTGGTCGTCCGTCAGGAAGGGAGCGGGAGCCTCTTCGACGAGCTTCTGGAAGCGACGCTGCAGCGAGCAGTCGCGGGTACCGGCGACGACGACGTTGCCGTGCTGGTCGGCGATGACCTGAGCCTCGACGTGGCGGGCCTTGTCCAGGTACTGCTCGACGAAGCACTCGCCGCGACCGAAGGCTGCGATGGCCTCACGGGTGGCCGACTCGAACAGCTCGGGGATTTCCTCGATGGTCTGGGCGACCTTCATGCCGCGTCCACCGCCACCGAAGGCAGCCTTGATCGCAACCGGGACGCCGTATTCCTTGGCGAATGCGACGACCTCGTCGGCGCCCTTGACGGGATCCTTGGTGCCTGCTGCCATCGGCGCCTTCGCGCGTTCTGCGATATGGCGTGCCGTGACCTTGTCGCCGAGGTCGCGGATGGACTGCGGTGACGGACCGATCCAGATGAGGTTCGCGTCGATGACGGCCTGGGCGAAGTCGGCGTTCTCGGAGAGGAAACCGTAGCCGGGGTGGATGGCGTCGGCGCCGGACTTCTTGGCTGCGTCGAGGATCTTGTCGAACACGAGGTAGGACTCGGCGGACGTCTGTCCACCGAGGGCAAATGCCTCGTCTGCGAGCTTCACGAACTGCGCGTCTGCATCGGGCTCGGCGTAAACGGCAACGCTGCCGTAGCCGGCATCCTTGGCCGCCCGGATGACCCGTACCGCGATTTCACCGCGGTTCGCGACAAGCACCTTCGTAATGTGCGCGCTGGCATGACTGGGCACTGAGCCTCCTGTGGTTCGCATAGTCTGTCTCCGCGGTGTATTCCTCTGGGATTTCACCATCGGGGGATTGGCATCACTTCGGAGTGTATGCATCGCTTCGGCGCTGGTTGTAACCGGATCGCTAAAGCCCACTCCGGCTTAGGAAACGGTTTCGAAAACTACCGATGAGTAGCTGTCGGAGGTGGCGGCGTCCGGTTCGGTGACGATTTCTTCGATGGTCCGGCGCAGTGCGGCCACGTAGGCGTGAACCGCGGCGTTCGCCGTCTCGTTGCCTGGGTACCTGACCGCGAGGTTGAGTCCCTGGGGTGTGCGGTTGATCCAGATGTAGACGTCGTGCGTATATGCCTTGCTTCGAAGTGCTCTGGCGTTCCATTCGGGCCACTGTGCGGCTTCGGGCACGAAGCGAACGTCCATGTAGGACACGACGAATCGCGGTCGGATCGGGGTTTCGAGGTGCTCACCGATCCGATCGAACGGGACAGCTGCGGCAGGCTTGACCGAAGCGATGGATTCGGCGGCGCGTGTCGCGAGGTCGCCGAACGAACAGTCCGATCCAACGGCGAACTCGACCGGGCACAGTCCGACGAACCAGCCGAGCGCACCCGCCCACTCCTGAGCGCTGCGGGTGTGAACCGGCGTCACGACCTCGAATCGATCGGATCCGGCGACTTCGCGACCTACAGCGGCAAGTCCGCCGAGAAGTCCGGCGAAGTACCCCACGCCGGTGGCTGCACACGTCGAACTGAAGGCCTTGGACTGGTCGGCGTCGAGCAGCCAGGTCGACAGGCCGTTCTGAGAATCGGTTCCACGGTCACCGATCGGTAGCGGGAACTGGGGTAGACCGTCCGTGCCGAGAGCCTTTCGCCAGATCTCGACCGCAGCCTTCTCGGCTTCCATGTCGGCCATGTGCTCGCGTTCGACGGCACCGAAATCGACGTAGCTGCCCACCGGAAACAGATTTGCAGCACTACCGGTCGAGGCCTCGCGGTACAGAGCTGCGATCTCGTGAGCGACCAGCACGATCGAGAACCCGTCGATGATCGAGTGGTCCGCCGCGAAGAACACGGTGAACGGACCGTCGCCACCGCGGGGCGTCAACGTCGCGAAGACGTACGACGGCCAACTGTGCGGGGACGCGTAATCGTCGAACAGGCGGTGAAGGTGGTCGAAGTTGTCCTGGCTGGACGCGTCGTAGCCGTGGCTGACGACCCCGATGTCGATTCCGCCGAGCGGGACCGTGTGCCGGGTGATCTCGCCGCTCGAGGGCTCGAGGACGGTATGCGAGCGCAGAACTTCGTGACGGTCGATCCACCGGCCGAGAGCGACTCGGAACGCATCGACGTCGAGCGGGCCGGAAATCTCGAAAGCTGTTCCCAGCCAAGACTTGTCGCCTGCGCCTGCAGCGGAACGGTTGAGATGTGCCTCGTGAATGTAGGAGACGGGCCGCGGATCCGGAACCCAGGGCCCGGTTGCGCACGGCAACCATTCGACGAGTGCGCCGGCCGGAATCGCATAGTCGGCCAGTTCGGTGAACTCCATGTTTTCAGCCCCGCAAGTGCCGCTTGATGCGCGCGAGCATGGCCGACATTCCGCGCAGACGGAGCGGGCTCACGGCTTCTGCGAGACCGAGCGCCGAATAGAAGTCGTCGGGTACACCGAGGATCTCGTCGGCGCTGTGGCCGTCGAGCCCCTGCGCGAGGATCGATGCGAAACCACGCGTCGTGGGAGCCTCGGGGGGAGCGCTGAAGTACAGACGGACGTTGTCGCGATCCGAATCGTCGACCGAGAGGAAGAGCGGCGACTGACATTCGGGGACCGGCTCCATCGCGCTCTGCTCGAGCTCCGCCGGCAACGGCGGCAGCTCTCGGCTGAACTCGAGAAGAAGGGTGAGCTTGTCCGAGGCGCCGACGGCCGCGAAGTCGTCGACGATCTCGGCCAGAGCCGAAGGAAGAGCGCTCATGACGCCGATACAGAGGACGGAACGGCGCCGGGCTCTTCGCCCTGGACGATCGGGACGCGCACGGCATTGCCCCACTCGGTCCATGAACCGTCGTAGTTACGAACGTTCGGGTAGCCGAGAAGATGAGTCAACACGAACCAGGTGTGACTGGAACGCTCACCGATGCGGCAGTACGCGACGATGTTGTCGTCGGCCGACAGGTCGCCGTAGATCTCGCCGAGTTCGGTACGGGTGCGGAAGCGGCTGTCCGGTGCCGCTGCCTTCGCCCACGGGATGCTGAGCGCGCTGGGAATGTGTCCACCACGCAACGCACCCTCTTCGGGGTAGTCGGGCATGTGGGTGCGCTCGCCGGTGTACTCCTGCGGAGATCGCACGTCGATGAGCGGCCCGTCGCCCAAGTGCGCGAGAACGTCGTCCTTGAATGCGCGAATGGGAGCGTCGTTGCGCTCGACGACCGGGTAATCCGTTGACGTGATGTCGGGAACGTCGAAAGCGGTGTCGCGGTTCTCGGCGATCCACGCATCGCGGCCACCGTCGAGAAGACGGACGTCCTCGTGGCCGAAAAGAGTGAAGACCCACAGTGCGTAGGCCGCCCACCAGTTGCTCTTGTCGCCGTAGATGACCACGGTGTCGTCGCGGCCGATGCCCTTGCGGTTCATCAACTCTGCGAACTTCGCACCGTCGATGTAGTCGCGGGTGACCGGATCGTTGAGGTCGAGATGCCAGTCGATCTTCACGGCTCCGGGGATGTGGCCGACGTCGTACAACAACACGTCTTCGTCGGATTCGACAACCTTGAGGCCCGGCGCACCGAGATTCGCCGAGAGCCATTCCGTCGAGACCAACCGGTCGGGATGCGCGAACTCGGCAAACGCGGTTGAGGGATCGGGGGCAACGGGCACGGGCGTACTCCTGAAGACGAATCGTTCGGTTCGAACACGGACTTGATCGATTCTATGCGCTGTGCGCAAGGTGAGACGCCCGGAAGCAGGTTCTGCCTGCTCGTGCCCGTTGCCGACCCTAAATCCTCGGTGTTCCTGCTCCGACGCTCGAATCTCTCAATTGTTCGGTGACACTTCCGATCGGCGTCACGCCCCGGGCGCAGACTTCTCTCAGAATCCGGTCGAGTTCGGTGAGGAAATTCACCATGGTGTCGTTTGCCGTCTCGGTGTCGGGAAAGCGTGAACGCAGCGAGAGACCACGGTTCGTTCGCGAAATCCAGAACTGGGCGTCGTCGGCGACCGTCACATTGCTGATGTGATGGGCGTTGAGGAGATCATGATCGTCTGTGCCGGGTAGTTTGCGGTAATCGATGTACGACACCATGAAGACGTCGGTGCGCGTGCGTCGAATCTTGTCGCCCAAAGCATCTCGAACCTGGGCCATGGTGACGCCCTCGAGCGTCAACGCAACTCGGAACGACGCGTGCGTATGTGCAAGGGATGCACCGAAATCCGCGTCGGGAGTGATCTGGACCGTGATCGGCGCGCTGGTGGTGAGCCAGCCGATCGCGTCGGCCCACCGCGGATCTTTGCGAATGTGAAGCGGAAATTGCAGCGGAAGCGTCGACTGGCCGGTGTACGAGTGGACGGAAAGTCCCATCGCAGTGAGGATTCCGGTGAACACGCTACCGCCGGCGGATAGGCAGATCTCGTCGAACGTCGCAGTCAATTCCTCGTCGAGCAGCACGCGCACATCGGCGCCCTGCGGCGCGGGCTTTCCGCCCTCGACGCCGAGATCCAAGGGGAAACTCGGTGATGTGCCACCGCAGATCTCGTAGAACCTTGCCCACTCTCGGATTCGAGGGTCGTTGTCGACGGGAAGCAGAGCGTCTGCCTCCAGTTCGCAGTACCGCACGAAACTTCCCGGGTCACCCAGTCGGCTCATCACTGCGTCGACGGCCTCGTGGTCGGTCAGGTCGGGTAGGGCGATCAGTCCCTCGTAGATCTGTCGCAGTTCCCCGAGAGCGATGACCAACGAGTAGCCGTCGACGAGTGTGTGATCGAACGCGCTCAGGACCGTGTAATGCTCTTCGCGTTCGACCGTGGCAAACGTGTATGCAGGGAAGGTCAGTGGATCGCATACCGTCGTGAATCGCTTCTTGAGATGCGCTCGGAGGTCTTCGGTCGAATCGAATTTCAGAGGTTCCGAAGTCTCGATGTGTGTGCCGTCTGGATCGAGTCCCATTCGGGTGGTGGTGAACTCGCCCACCTCGAATCCTGTGTGCAGAGTGTCATGGCGACTGATGAACAGGCGCAGCGCGAGATCGAGTGCAGGCCGATTCAGTTCTCCGGGAAGGTCGAATGCGGCTGCCATCCACACACTCCGGCCCATGCCGTGTGTTCGCGCAGTCTCGAGGTGAAAATGCTGGTTGTACGACGGTGGTACTTCCGACTCGGTGACGGCGCCGTCCGCGGGCTGGAGCGACCATTCGGTGACGATTCCGGGGTCGAGTCCGTATCGATCGATCGAGGTGACATGCATCAGGCCACTCCCTCTGGTGCCACGAACGAGTAGTCGCCTTGAGCTGCAACAGTTTTGATGATCTTCGAGACATGCTCGGCGAAGCGGGTGGCCGATTCGTGGGCAATGGGGGTGTCGGGGTGAGACACGGCGATCCAGGTTCCGGTGTGCATCCGGTTGATCCACATCGACGCGATCTGAGTCTCTTTGCCGCCGACTATTCCCGTTGCCTTCGTCTCGGCGTAACTGTATGGATCCGGCATGCGTCGGCCGTCGATGTACGAGACGATCGGCGGCGGGGTGAGCGTCTTCGACAGTCCGCCGGGTGCGGAATCCGACTCGGCCAAGCTCGACAGAACCAGATCGATGACCTGCTGCACAGAGACATCGAGGAGTGCCTTGCCGTCGTGGTACCCCTGCTGCCCGAGCTTTGCCAACTCGGTGAAGCGTCGCTTGTCGTCGACGTCGATGCCGACCGGGATCAGGTTGATGTACCAGCCCTGCGCAAACGAGTCGGCCTCGGTTCGTGTGCTGACCGGCGAGAGGGCGATGTACTTGTCGCGTCCGGCGAGTTCGAATTCCGCAATCGCGAGCGCGGTGAACATTCCGCCGATGAAGTTGGCGCCGTTGGCTTTACAAACCGCACCGAACTTCTCGCACTCGATGTCGTCAGCCAGGTCGAAGCGTGAACCGATAGCCGGTTTGGGCGCGTCTTCGGCCCCGAGAGGGAGCGGAAATCCGGGGAACGAGCCGCCGCTACGCATGAGGTAACCGAGCCACTGGTGCACTTCGGGTGACTGCATCGTCAGCTCGGTCGTCCGTGCGCGCTCGACGCGACCGAACTGCGCGTAACTTCCCGCGGGGCCCAGTTCGGGATGTGACCCGGTCGTTTCCGCTGCGTAGAGCTGACGCAATTCCGCGTACATCAACACCATCGAGTTCATGTCCGAATGGGCGTGGTCGACTGCATGGAACAGGGTGAAGCTCGGATCGGCTTCGAGGTCGGCATGGTGGTGCTCGACGGCACCGAACACGAAGGCCGGCCACTGCAGCGCGCTGGTTTCGGTGGCGAACTTGGTCGCGACGAGCGCGCGGATCGCCTCGGATTCGGAGACGTCGTCGCCCACGCGGTACTCGAGTTCGATGCTTTCGACCGGCACCACGTGTCGACGGACCTCGAACGAGGTGTCCGCAGCGTCGGTGGTTGCTTCGTCGAACGAGAACCAGCTGTGCAGCGTGTCGTGGCGACGGATGTAGCGCTGAAGGGCTCGCGTCATGGCGTCGCGGTCCAGTGTTCCTGCAAAATCGAAGGCGATACCGATCCACGGAGACTGCGGATCGCCCTTCTCTGCGGTGACGCGGGCGCGTCGCAGGTGGCGATCCTGCATCGTGGTCGGGGGTAGTTCTCGGTCGATCTCGGCTTCGGCGGCTCGTTGAGCGGAAGCATGCGTGACGCCCCATTCGATTACCCGCCCAGGAAGCGGGTGCCAATGGGTGATCAAGTTCAGATCCATCGAGTAGAACTCCTGCGTGTGTCGTCGAGAAGCCTGCTCTGAAAATGGGCAGACGACGAACTATCCCATCTGGGGGACTGAATTGTCCGAAATACTACAATCTAAACAAGAACAGGTTCTAGAAGCGTTGTGTTCGATTAGGATCATTCGGTGCTTCCGGACCCTTTAGGTGACGCTGTCGGCGCCGACCACAAGGGCGGGCGGCGAGCTGGTTCTCTGACGCCCTGGCTCGGGTTGGCGACGAGTCTGGCGGCGGCATTCATGCAATTGCTCGACGCGACCATCGTCAACGTCGCGCTTCCGAGTATCGCCGTCGATCTTCAAGCAGGCGTATCGGCGCAGTTGCTCATGGTCAGCGTGTACATCCTGGCTTTCGCGTGTTCGTTGATCACTGCAGCGCGGCTGGGGGACCTGTTCGGCCGTAGAGTTGTTTTTCTGACCGCCTTGTCCGTATTCGTGGTTGCCTCGTTGCTGTGCGGGCTCGCGCAGAGCGCGACGATGTTGATCGTCTTCCGGGGTCTGCAAGGATTGGCGGCCGGTTCGATGTCCGCCCAGACGTTCGCCATCATCTCGGGTCTGTTTCCGAAGGCCAGGCATCCGCGAGTCTTCGGGATCTACGGTGCGACCATCGGGCTCGCAACGGTCAGCGGGCCTCTGATCGGCGGGCTGCTGATCGAGTGGAATCTGTTCGACTGGGGCTGGCGCCTGATCTTCTTCGTCAACATCCCGATCGGCATCGCCGCCTTGATTCTCGGATATTTCCATCTCGTCGATGCTCGCGCTGAGCATGTGCGCTCACTGGACCTCATCGGCGCCGCACTGTCATCACTGGCGCTGTTCCTGCTGATCCTTCCCCTGGCCGAGGGAAGGGCGCGCGGATGGCCCACAGGTCTTGTCGTAATGCTCGCGATGTCGGCGCCGGTGGCAGTGGCGTTTGTGCTCTACGAATCGCGTTTGGCGAAACGAGGCGGCGATCCGGTCCTTCGTCTCGAGCTTTTCCGCGACCGAGCCTTCACAATCGGCGCGGTTCTTGCGTTCGTTTTCTTCGGAACCCTGACTTCCTTGATCTTCACCATCAGTCTCACCCTTCAGTTCGGCTTCGGGTTCTCCGCATTGCGAGCGGGCGTCATGACGCTGCCGTGGGCCGTCGGAATGGGCGTGGCGGCGGTTCTCTCATCGGCGGTGTACCGGATGCTCGGAAACCGTGTTCTGATCCTGGGGATGGTCGTCTTTGCCGGCTCGCTGATCGCGCTGTCGATCATCCTCGAACGCGAAGGAACCGATCCACGCTGGCTCGCGCTCGCCGGTCCGCTGCTTCTCGGTGGCGCAGGTCTCGGACTGTTCGTGGCACCACTGCAAACCGCGATCCTTGCGACGGTCGAACCCGCGCACGCGGGTTCGGTGTCGGGACTGCTTCCTACCGTTCAGCAGGTTGGCAGCTCCATCGGACTGGCCTTGATCGGAGTGGTGTTCTTCTCGCTCGTCGCGGGGCAAGCTCCGCAAGCAGTGCAGGGAGAGCGGCCCGAGTACGTTGCGAACCTTGAAGCTGCCGGCGTTGGTCCCGGCCTGATCGACATCGCCGAAAAGGCCTTTGTCGATTGCGCAACAAGCCAATTGGCATCCGGAACACCGATGGAGGTGGCGCCGGAATGTCGCCGGGACGGCTCCGCCGGTGCCGGGGGTCAATCCGTTCAGGTGGCAGTTGATGCCGCGTACGCATCGACTCGCGCGGCGGCCGGCGAAGCATTTCTCGAAGCGCAGCGCCGTGTGCTCGCGATCATCGCAGCAATTGCGCTCGGTATCGGATTGGCGTCGACTGCTCTGCCGCGGGTCAATTCGCCGGTCTGAAAATTGCCCTTGACTCGAACGGGTGTTCGAGTACCCTGTGTGCAGGGGATCGGGGGATTCAATGAGTGTCTTGTTGTCGGACGTGGTGTCTGGTTCTGCGGTGGGGTTACGCGGACGTCTGTGGCAGTTGTCTGCTGCTGAGTTACGTGCGGCTGCGGTGTCGGCGAGCGCGGAGATTCTGCGTCTCGAGGCTGTGCGTGTGGCGGTGGTCGACGAACTCTCGTTGCGCCCGGATGATCAGGTGATCGCCAGCCGCGGGGTGGGTGCGTGGTTGGCGGCCAACACGATGCTGCAGGTTCGGGACGGGAAGAAGATCGCCGCGTTGGGTGCGGCTTTGCGGCCGTTTCCGGCGGTGGCGGCTCGGTTCGATTGCGGGGATTGCTCCTTCGAGCATGCCGTGTTGATCGTGGCGTTCTGTGAATCACCACCGAAAGGCATGCCGGAGGAGGCGCTACCTCGCTGTATCGATTTGTTGTTGGCTGCTGCGTCGGGTGTGGAGGCCACGACCACGAAGGTGCGGAACGTGATCGCGACCTTGGAGCGAGTGTTCGAATCCGATGAAATTCCGCCCGCCGAGGATGTCGACCTCAACGAGCTCCGGATCGCGTCGACATTGAACGGTCGAGTGGTGGTGCGCGGCGATTTCGACGCCCTCACCGGCGAGATGTTGCTGTCGGCGTTGTCGAATCTGACGATGCCCACCCCGGCACCGGACGGCACTCCCGATGCCAGGTCGGCGGCGAAACGCACCGCGGACGGGTTCACCGAACTGATCCGGCGTTATCTGGACTGCGCGAAAACCGGTACCGATGGTGGTCAGCGTCCACACGTGAACGTGCACATCAATGCTCATGATCTCGCTGAGCATCGAGACTGCGCCGCCACACCAACTGATGGTGGTGGAGTGGCCGTGTCTGATCTTGATGTCGGGCACATGCCCTGGCTCGGGCCACTCTCGGTGTCGCAGACCAGGCTTCTCGGGTGTGATTGTTTCCTCTCGACCGTCCTGCTCGACGATCACGGCGCGCCGTTGGATGCGAAACCCGGGAAACGGTTGGTGACCGCGGAGCAGCGAGTGGCGTTGATCGCCCGAGACAAAGGCTGCGCCTTCCCGGGCTGCACATGCGTGCCCGCCTGGACTGATGCGCACCATATCCGGCACTGGGCCAACGGTGGCCCGACGGTGATGAACAACCTGGTCCTGCTGTGCCGTTCACACCACCGACTGATGCACCGAAAATCAGGGTTCGTCGGGAAGTGGGAGATTCGGATCGGTGTCGACAACAAGCCGTGGTTCATTCCGCCGCCCTCGATCGACCCGCAGCAGCACCCGCGGCCGGCCAACACCACCTTCAAAACCTGAAGGGTCAAACCTTTTCGGTGACAACAAAAACGACCAGCTTCGCATCGGCATGGACCCGATGCGGGGCTGGTCAGTGGTGCTTAGAGAAAACGTGCTTGGAGAAAACGCGTCAGAAGATGCTCTGCGTGCGCCAGAGATCCGAGACGGAAACCCCGACACGCTCGAGAAGTGTTCGTACCAAAGGTAATCCGATACCGATGACACTCGAGGGATCACCCTCGATCCTCTCCACGAACCAGCCGCCGAGACTGTCGAGCGTGAATGCTCCGGCGACTTGGAGCGGCTCGCCCGTTGCCAGGTATGCCTCGAGATCTTCGGTGGACGGTTGCGCGAAATGAACCACTGTTGCGCTGTGATCCGAGGCCATGCGGACGATGCGGCCGTCGGCGACGCGTAGGACACAGTGCCCGGTCAAGAGAGTGGCGCTGCGTCCGGCCATTGCGGCCCATCGCTTTCGGGCGATATCGACGCTGCCCGGCTTGCCTTGAAGTTGCCCGTCGATCAGGAGCATCGAATCGCACCCGACAACGACTACGTCGGTGAGATTGTCGGCGGCAAGACCGGGAACGATCTCGGCGGCCTTGGCCTCCGCCAGTACCGTCACGACTTTTTCGGGGGCGGCGTCGGGTCCGAGGTTGTCGGCGATCTTGTCCTCGTCGACGCCGGAGACACGCACAAGCGGCGAAACCCCGGCCGCCCGCAGAACTGCGAGGCGAGCCGGGGACGCTGAAGCTAGAACCAGTTGAGTCACGTCAGCAGAGTGATCGTCAGCTGCGACGGATCGCGGGGTTCAGGTACGCGTACGGCGAGAACGGCGCACGCGTGCGGTGGAACTGAGTCGGATCGCCCCAGGTCTCCGCGGGAACGTTCGACTCGGGAGCTTGACCGCTGCCGGCAGCCGCAGCAAGCACGCTGACCAGTGCCGCGATCTCGACGTCGGTGGGCGAACCCTTGACGATCTTGATGACCGACGCGTCGGAGGTCGACGTCTCGGTCAGCTCCGTGAGCGAAGCATCCGTCGCGGTTCCCTCGACGACCGCACCGTTGGTCGGTGCAGTCTCCGCCAGTGCGACATCTTCGCTGAGAATGTCCTCGGTGGTTGCGGTCATAGGGGAATGTTCCCATGCTTCTTGGGCGGAAGGGAAACGGCCTTGCGCTCTAGCAGTCGCAATGCGGAAACGATTTGTCCGCGGGTGTGCGACGGAGGAATGACAGCGTCGACGTATCCGCGCTCAGCGGCGACGTACGGGTTGACGAGTGTGTCCTCGTACTCGTTCTGCAGCTTGAGGCGCAGTGCATCGACGTCTTCGCCGTTCTTCGCGGCTTCGAGAAGCTGCTTGCGGTAGACGAATCCGACAGCTCCGGATGCACCCATGACGGCGATCTGAGCGGTCGGCCATGCCAGGTTCACGTCGGCGCCCATGTGCTTGGAGCCCATGACGTCGTACGCTCCGCCGTAAGCCTTGCGGGTGATGACCGTGATCTTGCCGACCGTTGCCTCGCCGTACGCGTAGAGGAGCTTCGCGCCGCGACGGATGATGCCGTTGTATTCCTGCTCGGTTCCGGGGAGGAAACCGGGAACGTCGACGAGGGTGATGATCGGGACGTTGAACGCGTCGCAGGTACGCACGAAGCGAGCGGCCTTCTCCGAGGCGTCGATGTCGAGGCAGCCCGCGAACTGGGTGGGCTGGTTGGCGACGATGCCGACCGAGCGTCCGTCGACGCGACCGAAACCGACGATGATGTTCATCGCGCGCTCAGCCTGGACCTCGAGGAACTCGTCGTCGTCGAGGATGCGACGAATGACCTCGTGCATGTCGTACGGCTGGTTGGCCGAGTCCGGGATGAGGGTGTCGAGTTCGATGTCCTCGGCGGTCAGGCTGTCTTCGATCGAACCGACGATGGGGTCGGTGATCTCGCCGCGGGGAGCTGCTGCCTGGTTGTTGGACGGCAGGTAGCTGAGCAGGTCCTTGACGTAGTCGAGTGCGTCCTGCTCGCCGGAAGCGACGTAGTGGGCGACGCCGGACTTGACCATGTGGGTGCGAGCGCCGCCGAGGTCTTCCATCGTGACGTCTTCACCGGTGACCGTCTTGATGACGTCGGGGCCGGTGACGAACATCTGGGAGGTCTCGTCGACCATCACGACGAAGTCGGTCAGTGCGGGGGAGTACACGTGGCCGCCGGCGGCGGGTCCCATGATCAGTGAGATCTGGGGGATGACACCCGAGGCCTGGACGTTGCGGTGGAAGATCTCGCCGTAGAGGCCGAGCGAGACGACGCCTTCCTGAATGCGCGCGCCTGCACCTTCGTTGATGCCGACGAGGGGCCGTCCGGTGCGGATCGCGAGGTCCATGACCTTGACGATCTTCTCACCGTAGATTTCGCCGAGCGATCCGCCGAAAACGGTGGCGTCCTGTGAGAAGACACAGACGTCGCGGCCGTCGATGGTGCCGTAACCGGTGACGACGCCGTCGCCGACCGGGCGGTTGTCAGCGAGACCGAAGTTCACGCTTCGGTGCCGTGCCAGTGCGTCGAGTTCGACGAAGGAGCCCTCGTCGAGGAGGGCGGTGATGCGCTCGCGGGCGGTCAGCTTGCCTTTGGCGTGCACCTTGTCGATGGCGGCTTCGCCGCTCGGTGCCTGCGCCTGGGCTTGGCGATTCCGCAGGTCCGCGAGCTTTCCCGCGGTCGTGTGGATATCGGGTGCGGCCGCCGCCTCCGGCGCGTTCGGCTCTTGGACAGTGGTCATGGACGTGAGCTTAACGAGAGTGCGTGGGGGGCTTCGAAGGCAGGTCCGATTGTCGCTGTCTTGCAGGCTCAAGCTACTGACCAGTACATTCTCGCCGTCGTCATAGGCTGGGGCTATGTGGACCGACTTGAACCGACCGCCCCTCGACGGCAATGCCCTACGACGCGCACTCGTGCGCAGTGACAACGACGACGCGCGCGTTTTCTGGAACCGCCTCGACGTTGTCGAGGAGACCGGTTCGACGAACGCGGATCTCCTTGCGCGAGCGGCAGATCCGGATGCCGACCGTCACGTTCTGATCGCCGAATATCAGGCGAGTGCCCGTGGCCGTCATTCGCGCACGTGGGTGAGTCCGCCGCAAGCGCAGATCTCGATGTCGGTTCTGCTGTCGATGCCCGGAATGAATCTCGCGGACATGGGTTGGCTCCCGCTACTGTCGGGAATCGCGGTCGTCGACGCGCTGCGCAACGTGGCCGAAGTGCCCGCAGAACTCAAGTGGCCGAACGACGTTCTCATCGGTGACAAGAAGGTCGCCGGCATTCTGGCCGAGGTGGCGAGGACGGCGCCCGATCCCGCGGTGGTGGTGGGGATCGGGCTGAACGTGAGCCTCGGCGTCGAGGAGTTGCCCGTCCCGACCGCTACGTCACTGCTGATCGAAGAAGCATCGACTGTCGACCGCGACACTCTCGTTCGCGCAATCGCCCGTGAATTGGCGACGCAATTCCGTGCTTGGGAATCGTCGAAATGGGATACATCTGTGTTGGCTGCCGAATACCGGCAGCGCTGCGGGACGCTGGGCAAACGAGTCCGCGCGGTCTTGCCGGGCGACAAGGAGGTGTTCGGTATCGCGACCGACGTCGACACTTCCGGACGCGTCGTCATCGAAATCGAGGGAACAGATGGGGAGACCTTTGCGGTCGCAGCGGGTGATATCACGCACCTTCGCGCCGCCCCGGTCACCGAATCGTGAACGTTGCCGGATTTTCTGGCACCAAAGTGCTAATTTTTGGCCCGGACCGGTTTTGAACCAACCGTCCGTCCTTCATTTCACTCAACTGCGGGATTTACCGAGCTGCCTAGGGGCGTCATGACCACACCGATCGTTGTTCCGACCGAAGCCGAGACGGCCGAGAGCGCTCGCCGCGTACTCACCGGCGTGACGGTGCTGCTCGGTGTCCTCACATTGGGACTGGGTATCGCGGTACTCGCGTGGCCGGATGCCACGCTGTTCGTGGTCGCGGTTGTCATTGCGATCCAGTTGTTCGGATTCGGAATCGTTCAGATCATCCGTTCGTTTGCGGACGTGGCGGCTTCGGGTGGAACTCGCACGCTCGTCGCGATCTCCGGCGCGTTGGCAGTGCTCCTCGGATTCCTGGTTCTCCGTAGCCCTTTGCAGACGGTGGTTCTGATCGCGTTGGTGATCGGTGCCTGGTGGGTATTCCGTGGCGTTCTCGATCTGGTCGACGCGGCGTCCGGGCACACCGTCGATCGCGGTCTGTCGATCGTGCTCGGAGTCATCAGCATCGTCGCGGGTGCAATCGTCCTTCTGCAGCCCGAACTCTCGCTCGACGTCTTCCGCATCGTGGTCGGAGTGTGGATGGTGCTGTACGGCATCATCATCGTCGTGACCCCGTTGGTGCTGCGAAAGATCGCGCAGCCCTGAGCGTTGCCCTGAAGACGGGTGTGCCTGAAAGTCGGTGTGCCTGAAAGTCGGTGCGGGGTGGCAGACTTCCCGTCATGGGATATCCCGAAGACGCCCTCGCTCAGGACGAGGAACTGATACTGCATCGCCATCCTCATTGGAAGATGTTGGTGCTTCCGGCGCTGACGTTCGTACTTGCGACGGCCGTCGCCGGGTTCTTGTTGGGCCTCGCACAGACGAGATTGGACGGCACGGCTCGCACCGTGTCGTCCATTGCCGTCGGAATCATCTGGCTCGGTGTCGTGGCCTGGCGGTCGGTTGCGCCCTTCACGGTTTGGAAGTTCACGCATTTCATCGTCACCGATCGGCGAGTGCTCATCCGCCACGGAGTGCTCACGCACACGGGTATCGACATTCCCATGGGACGGATCAGCAATGTTCAGTTCCGTCACGGCCTGATCGATCGAATGCTCAAGACCGGAACTCTGGTCATCGCATCTGCCAGTGACGATCCGCTCGAGTTCGACGACATTCCTGACGTCGAGCACGTTCACGCCCTGCTGTATCACCAGGTTTTCGATTCCATGCAGCAGCCACCATCGCAGGCACCGCAGTGGCCGTCAGGTGAAAACGACGACCCGAATGATCGAAATGGCTGGTAATCAACGTGCAAAGGCGTGTTGTCCGTAGTCTGTTCGTGTGACTGCCGTATTGCTAGCCGAAGACGACGAGGCCATTGCTGCACCCCTTTCCCGCGCCTTGGGGCGTGAAGGGTATTCGGTGACGGTCGAACCGACCGGACCCGCTGCGTTGCAGCAGGCGCTCGAAGGTGATTTCGACCTGTTGATTCTCGATCTCGGCCTTCCGGGCATGGACGGCCTCGAGGTCTGCCGACAGATTCGTGCGCATCGCACCTCGCTCGCCGTGCTGATGTTGACCGCCAGGACCGACGAAGTCGACTTCGTGGTCGGGTTGGACGCGGGCGCCGACGACTACGTCAGCAAGCCGTTTCGTCTCGCCGAGTTGATGGCACGTGTGCGAGCACTCCTGCGTCGCCACGGTGGCCGCGAGGACACGATCGTCGAGGTCGGTGGCATCAGGCTCGAGCCCGCGGCACGACGCGTACTCGTCAACGGCTCCGAAATCGCCTTGGCCAACAAGGAATACGAGCTTCTGCGGGTCCTCCTCGAGCACGCCGGGGAAGTGGTCTCGCGCGATACGATCCTTCGTGAGGTGTGGGGCGACGTCGAGCTTCGTGGATCGAAGACGCTCGACATGCACATGTCGTGGCTGCGCCGCAAGATCGGCGACGAGGGCCCCGCCGTGGAACGCAGGATTGCCACCGTCCGCGGTGTCGGTTTCCGAATCAACACCGACTAACTTCTCGAGAATCAGGAACTGCCGGCATGCGGCGTCGCATATTGCAGTCGATTCTCGCTGTCGTGATCATGACGGCGTTGCTGCTGGGGGTTCCGCTGATCTACACGGCGTGGCTCTGGGTGGAGGACGTGACGCGAAGTGATCTCCGGGTGCGCCTCGACCGGATGGCCGCTGAGGTCATCGCGCAAGAGGGGACGAACGGACTCGTCGAAGGTGCGTTGAACACAGATTCGCTCAAGGTTCTCACCCCGAACGACGGGCGCCTCGTCGTCGTGTATCCGACCGTCGTCGACGGCGCTGCACGCGTCGACGTCGGTGAGGCGACGGTCAAGAACGCACTCGTCGAATCGCTCGCGATGGGAACGTCCGGCTCGTTGCGCCTCGAGGTGCCGTCGGAGAACCTGCGCACCCAGCAGAAACAGGCGGTGATGGCTGTCGGCGTGCTCGTGCTTCTGTCCATCACGGCAGGCACCGTGGTTGCTGTGGTCACTGCGCGTCGGCTTGCCGATCCGCTGCAGGATGTGGCCGACCGGGCGGCGCGCCTCGCCGAAGGCGACTTCCGGCCGGATCCTCGTCGGCACGACATCCCCGAACTCGACCGCGTGTCCGACGTCCTCGATGCGGCAACCGTGGAGATTTCGGTGCGGCTGCAACGAGAGCGCGCGCTGGTTGCGGACGTCTCGCATCAACTGCGCAGTCGACTGACTGCAGTGCGGCTGCGCCTGGACGAGTTGTCCGTTCACGAAGATCCTGACGTCGTGAACGAGGCCGAGGAAGCCATGGCGCAAGTGGACAGGCTCACCGACGGAATCGACGACCTGATTCGCTCGTCGCGCACCAGTGGGTCATCGGCGAGTCTGGTGTCGGTAGTCGGCGAGCTGGAACAGGTGACTCGCGACTGGCAGGCTCAGTTCGACGGAGAGGGACGCAGGCTGCGCCTACGCGGCGATCGCACGGTGATGGCTGCGACCACAGGTTCGCGTCTGCGTGAAGCTGTTTCCGTTCTGGTCGACAATTCGTTCGAACACGGTGAAGGCACGTGCACGGTGTCGGTGCGATTGATCGACGGTACGGGTCGCAGTTCGTCTCGCCGTGACTCGATGGTGTGCGTCGAGGTCACCGACGAAGGCTCCGGTGTGGAGAACGATCTGGCGCCGCACATCTTCGACAGAGGATTTTCGGGGGCGGGGTCCACCGGCGTCGGGTTGGCGCTCGCACGTGCACTGATCGAAGCCGACGGGGGCCGCCTGGAACTGCAGAGGCGTAAGCCTGCCTTGTTCGCCGTCTTCCTGCCGGTGGCCAACACGGCGCCGACCGCGGACGTCGTTCCGCACCGCGAACCGCGCTGACCGAAAGGTCGGCGCAGACGGAAAACTCAGGAGTGCCCGAGCTCCTCTTCGGCATCAGGAATTACCGGGTCAGGCGCCGTGGTTTCGGATAACGCTGTGGTTTCGGACAATCCTGTGGTGTCGGACAGCTCGAGCGGTTCCGGATTCTCGTCGGGAAACACGAACTTGCGGAAGGCCCAGAATCGGAACGCCATCTGCAGCAGGTTGCCGATGACATATGCACTGATGAAGTCGGCGATGTTCTCCGTCGCCAGGCTGACTTCGGGTACGCGCAGGTTGAAGACGTAACTGGAGATGTACAGCGGGATGAAGCTGATGACGACACCGATGGCGCTGATGATGAAGAACAGCGCAGCTTCGTGCGCTGGTTCACGGCCACCACGGTTCTTGAACGACCACTCGCGGTTGAGAATGTACGACGCGATCACCGCGACGACGCCGGCGATGATCTTGGCCGTGATCGGCTTGGATTCGAGGATCGACAGCTTGAGTGTGTAGAAGATGCCCGAGTCGATGAGGAAGGTCGTTCCGCCGACGATCGCGAATTTGATCAGCTCGCTGTGACGCAGAGCGATGTCACGAAACGGTTGGGGTATGCGGGCAATGACCCCGTCGACAAATGGCACAACAGATGAGTTTACGAAACGAAACCGCGTTACCACCAATTTGCCGCGGATTCATCAGCAGAATCACAGATTGGGAACGCTGAATGAACGGGCGAACGCGGCACATGACAACATAGAGAGCCGTGACCGGCAACAACGATCCCGCGCAGATCCCCGCCCGCCCGACCACCCCTCGACCGGCAAAAGCATCCATGCCCGTCGTCACCATGATCGGTGGCGGACAGTTGGCCAGGATGACTCACCAGGCGGCGGTGGCCCTGGGCCAGACGCTCCGAGTGCTCTCCGGGACTTCGGACGAGCCGGCAGCTCAGGTCAGCCCCGACGTCGTGCTCGGCAGCCACACCGACCTCGACGCTCTTCGACGCGCAGCGGTCGGTTCCAACGCGTTGACGTTCGACCACGAGCACGTGCCCACGGAGCATCTCGAGGTTCTTGTTGCCGAAGGCGTGAACGTTCAGCCGCCGCCGCAGGCTCTGATCTTCGCTCAGGACAAACTTCTGATGCGTCGCAAACTTGCCGAACTGGGCGCGCCCGTACCTGCGTACGCCGAAGTGACGTGGGCAGAAGACGTCGTGCGTTTCGGTGCCCAACACGGTTGGCCGCTTGTCATCAAGGCAACACGCGGAGGCTACGACGGCCGCGGCGTCTGGATCACCGACGATCAGGACGAAGCAGAAGCCATCGTCACCGAGCAGCTGAACAAGGGTGTTCCGCTGATCGTCGAGGAAATGGTCTCGATGCGTCGGGAGCTGTCCGCCATGGTGGCGCGGTCGCCGTTCGGACAGGGCGCTACGTGGCCGGTCGTGGAAACGGTTCAGCGCAACGGCCAGTGTGCCGTCGTGATCGCACCTGCCCCCGAGCTTTCGAGTGCCGTTGCCGAGGAAGCTGAACAGTTGGCGCTGCGCATCGCGTCGGAGCTCGGTGTGGTCGGCTCCATGGCCGTCGAACTGTTCGAGACGACCGACGGCACTCTCGTGGTCAACGAGTTGGCGATGCGCCCGCACAACTCCGGTCACTGGACGATGGACGGCGCCCGCACCTCTCAGTTCGAGCAGCACCTGCGCGCGGTTCTCGACTACCCGCTCGGAGATACGTCGCCGATCGCGCCGGTCACCGTGATGGCCAACGTTCTCGGTGCGCCGGAAGCTCCCGAGATGACGATGGACGAGCGCGTCCATCACCTGTTCGCGCGGATGCCTGACGCGAAGATCCACCTGTACGGCAAGGGTGAGCGCAAGGATCGCAAGATCGGTCACGTCAACATCGTGGGCGGCGCCGGATCCATCGACGATCCGAATTACGTTGCCGCAGTTCGGGAACGCGCCGAGCGCGCAGCACATTGGCTTTCGTATGCAGTTTGGACCGACGGATGGGATGTACACGGTGAGTGAGAGCGCGCAGGTCGGCCTGATCATGGGCAGCGATTCGGATTGGCCGACCATGGAAGCTGCCGCCGAAGCTTTGGCCGAGTTCGGTATCCGCTTCGAGGTCGGTGTCGTCTCGGCGCACCGCACGCCTCAGCGGATGCTCGACTACGCCAGGGAAGCCGCGGGCCGCGGAATCAAGGTCGTCATCGCCGGTGCCGGTGGCGCCGCGCACCTTCCGGGCATGGTTGCCTCGGCCACGCCGTTGCCGGTCATCGGTGTTCCGGTGCCGCTCAAGTACCTCGACGGTATGGATTCGCTGCTTTCGATCGTCCAGATGCCGGCCGGCGTCCCGGTGGCGACAGTGTCGATCGGTGGCGCTCGCAACGCCGGTCTGCTGGCTGCTCGGATTCTCGGTGCTTCGGATCCCGCACTGCAGCGGCGGATGGTGGCGTTCCAGGAGAGCCTCGAGTCGATGGTGCTCGACAAGGACAAGGCGCTCCGCGAAAAACTGCTGGGCTGATCTTCTCGTGTGTGCACGACGCGGGCTGCCGCTGATCCGAGCGAGTCGGGGCAGCGCGCAGTCCGCGTTCGTCACCCGCGTCGCCCTGCTGTACGCCAGGATTCTCGGCGCGGACATCCGCTTCGACGACGAGTCCGGAATCTTTGTCGCCTCCGGACTGCGCTGCGGGTTCGCCAGAGGCGGAACAACTCTCGGTGGTGTATATCTCACCCGGCGGAACACGACTCGATCCGTCCTTCGTCACGAGGCCGTTCATGCAGACCAATGGGCCAGGTACGGAATCATATTCGGGTTGTTGTACCTGCGTGAGGAACTGCGTCATCGCGGGCCGCGCAACCGCTTCGAAATCGAGGCCGGTCTCGAAGACGGCGGTTACCGCACCTGAGTGAAAGCTCGTCAGTAAAAGCTACTCTTGGCGGCATGGCTCGTTTTCCGACTAGTGAACGCTTCGTCCGCTGGAGCGCGGAACATGCTCGCGGTGTGGACATCTGCATTGCGACGGTTGCCGCACTGTTCAGCGTTGTCGTGGCGGTCGAGGCGAGTCCGCTGGCGGTGTTCATCTCGCTGGGTATGACCGTTCCGTTGGCGTGGCGACGCTCGCGCCCCGAACTCTCCGGCATGGTGATCGCAGGATTCGCGGTTCTACACGTGATCTTCATCGGCAACACACTGCTCGCATCGGCCGTTGTCGTACCCATCTCCCTGTACGCGCTGGCCGCCTATGGTGCTCGGTGGAGTTCACTCACCGGGCTGGTGCTCGCGTTGCTCGGCTCGATTGCCGGGACTGTTCGATACTTCGGCTACGACGGAATCCCGGTGTCCTCGCAGGTCATGCAGTCCGTGGCCGTCATGATCTTCATGCTCGCGGTCTGGGCGTTCGGTGATTTGCGTCGAGTTCGCACCAAACAATTGGAAGGTCTGACCGAGCGCGCACGGTTGCTCGAACTCGAGCGTGCGCAGGAAGCGGAAATCGCGACGATCAGCGAACGCTCGAGGATTGCGCGCGAGATGCACGACATCGTCGCGCATTCGTTGACCGTTGTCATCGCTCAGGCCGACGGTGGACGCTACAGCGCGGCCAAGGATCCTCAGGCTGCAATTCAGGCACTCGAAACAATTGCCTCCACCGGCCGCCAAGCGTTGACCGACATGCGATCGCTGCTGTCCGTCCTGCGTGAGGACACGCCCCGTGATTTCTCGGTGATCCCGGGCGCCGGCGACATCGACAGTCTCTTCCACGAGTTACGCAGCAGCGGACTCGACATCGCCGTCAGTGTGACCGGGGAACCACGCGAACTCTCTGCGGGTGCGGGGTTGACGGCGTATCGCATCGTGCAGGAATCGCTGACGAACGTTCTCAAACATGCGGGGCCTGGAGCACAGGCGAGCGTCGAGATGACATGGGCTGAAACCGAACTCGTTCTCGGTATCACCGACGACGGACGAGGCGGCAGCGCCGCGCTGGTCGAATCGTCACCAGGCGGACAGGGACTGATCGGAATGGCCGAGCGAGCCAAGCTGCACGGAGGCAAAGTGACCGCCGGACCGAAATCAGGCGGCGGATACAGCGTCCGGGCCGTCTTGCCGTACGAACGAACGTCTGGGTAGGTCTTGAAACGTCCGAAGGTCTTAAGGTGAGTGGCATGGACGAACACGTGGCTCCGATCGCAGTGGCACTGATCGACGATCAGCAGCTGGTCCGCGCAGGTTTTCGAATGGTCATCGACTCACAGCCGGATCTGTCGGTGGTTGTCGAGGCTTCGGACGGTCAGCAGGCGCTGACCGAGTTGGCCGCCCGTCATGTCGACGTCGTTCTGATGGATGTCCAGATGCCGAAGATGGACGGCATCGAGGCGACTCGTCGGCTCCTGGCCGACCCCGATGCGCCGAAGGTCGTGGTGCTCACCACCTTCGACAACGACGAGTACGTGATGTCGGCTATCCGGGCGGGCGCCAGTGGTTTCCTGCTCAAGGACGTGCCACCGGAGCAGTTGCTCGACGCCATCCGCACCGTGCACCGCGGGGACGCGGTGATCGAAGCCCGGGCCACTCGGCGACTGCTTCAGCACGTCGGGCCACTCCTGGAAGGCTCGGCGCCCGAAGCGCAGTTGCCCGAAGAGTTGACGCCGCGCGAGGTCGAGGTGCTCGAAGCCATGGCGTACGGGCTGTCGAATTCGGAGATCGCTGCGAAATTCCACGTCTCCGAGACGACAGTGAAAACCCATGTCGGACGGGTTCTTTCAAAGACTCATTCTCGTGATCGTGTACAGGCAGTCGTCTTCGCCTTCCAGATCGGACTTGTCCGGCGCGCAGATCTCCTCGGCACCGAGGGCTGACACGCCGCCCTGTCCAGTCCTACCCCGGGATGACACCGGGCTCTCCAAGATCGCCCCGCACTCCGACGCGGAGACCACTTGCGCTGCAATAACGTCGATTCCGTCATAGCGAGAAGCTTTACGGAGGGCAAAAAATGCATGCGCACACCACGACGGAACCAGCCGCAGTGCCGGCGATCACTGCCCGCGGTGTCACCAAGGTGTACGGCACCGGTGAGACCACGGTTCACGCGCTCGGCGGAGTCGACGTGGACTTCGGTCGCGAGCGGTTCACCGCGATCATGGGCCCGTCCGGCTCCGGAAAGTCGACGCTCATGCACTGCCTGGCCGGACTCGACACGGTCTCGGGTGGGCAGGTTTTCCTGGGCGACACCGAAGTCACGAAACTCGGCGACACGGAGCTCACCGAACTGCGACGCGAGCGGATCGGATTCGTCTTCCAAGCGTTCAACCTGCTACCGGTGCTCACTGCTCGGGAGAACATGCTGCTGCCGATGAAGCTGGCAGGTAGTGAACCCTCGCCCGAGTGGATGGACGAGGTGATCGGAAAGCTGGGCCTGTCGCAGCGCCTCGACCACCTGCCGCACGAGTTGTCCGGCGGTCAGCAGCAACGTGTAGCTGTCGCCCGTGCATTACTGCCCCAGCCCGACGTGATCTTTGCCGACGAGCCTACCGGCAACCTGGATTCCCGTTCCGGGACAGAGGTTCTGGGACTCTTGCGCACCAGTGTCCGGGAGACCGGTCAGACGGTCGTGATGGTGACACACGATCCGGTGGCGGCGTCGTACGCGGATCGAGTCGTGTTGATCGCGGACGGGCGTATAGCCGGAGAGATCGACCATCCCACCGTCGACTCGGTGATCGGTGCCATGCGAGCTCTCGGTGCCGACGACCTGGCCGATGTTCCTGCAGTTTCGGGTGCACTGCGATGAGAGGTCTGGCTTTTGCGCAGGCGCGGGCACATGCCGGGCGCTATGTGGCGTCGATACTCGCGGTGGTGATCGCCGTCGGATACATCGTCGCGACTTTGACCTTGAGCTCGACGGTCGACGCGAGTGTGAGCAAATCACTTGCGACGCAATACGAAACCACAGATGTCGTCGCGTCCGGTCCAGGCGTGACAGAAGCACTGCTGAGCGCGGTGCCGGGCGTCTCGGCGGTGGCCGACGACGTGTCGACCTATGTTCGTGTCGACTCCGAGGCAAAGGGCGCGTCCTACGGGGATGCGCTCTCGATTGCCGACAATCCCGAATTGCGTTGGGAGAAGGTGTCGGAGGGATCGATTCCGGCTGGTCTGGGGCAGGTGTTGGTGAGCGCGGACTCCGGGATACCGATCGGTGCCCGAATCACAGTCACGGCACGGGATTCGACGGTCGGTGCCGCCGCACCCACCGCGGAGGTAGTCGGACTGGTCGACCTCTCCGGTTCGGCGCAACGACTGGGCGGGATCAAGATATTCACCACCGCCGAGCAGGTGAGCGCGTGGGCCGGTGACAGTGCCGAACGTGAGTTCCGTGTCGCCGGTGACGGTTCACGCTCTCAGCAAGAACTCGTGGATTCGATCTCGAGCGCGTTGCCCGCGGACTCCACCGTGCTGACCGGCGAAGAAGCCACAGACAACGCCGCAGCCGAATACATGGGCGGCACCAAGATCCTCAGCACGGTGTTGCTCGCCTTCGGCGCCATCGCCGTTGTTGTTGCCGCGCTGGTGATCGCCAATACATTTGCCGTGCTGCTCGCGGCGCGCACTCAGGAACTTGCGTTGCTGCGATGCGTCGGCGCCACGGCCAAACAGGTTCGCCGGAGCATTCGCAGTGAAGCCGCGGCGGTCGGCGTGATCGCCTCGGTGATCGGCGTCGGACTCGGTGTCGGACTTGCCTGGGCAATCGGTCGCGTAGCAACGGCCGCAGATGTGCCGGTTCCTCTTTCGTCACTGAGCGTCACCCCGGTGACCGTGCTCGTCGGTCTTGCCGTCGGCATCGTGATGACGATGCTCGCTGCATCTGCGCCCGGGAGGGCGGCAACGAGGCTCTCCCCGCTGGCAGCACTGCAGCCGATGGAGTCCAAGCCCGAGAGCGTTCAGGTATCGGTGGTGCGCCGGGTTCTCGGCGTCGTGATCCTGCTCGCGGGCATCGCGATGACCGTCCTGGGAGTGACGAATCAGCAGGTGCCGGCCGCAACCGCCGGTGGACTGTTCTCGTTCCTGGGGATCGCGGCACTGTCCGGTCGAATCGTGCCTGCACTGATCAATGCGGCCGGCGGAGTGTTGGCGAGACTGATCGGTCCGGTGGGAAGCCTGGCAGCAGGCAACGCCGGTCGGAACCCACGCCGCACCTCGGCGACGGCCACCGCATTGTTGATCGGTGTTGCCTTGACGAGCACGCTCGTCGTGGGAATCGCGACGGTCAAGGAAGCCGCACCCGCGGCGATGGACAGTCAATTCCCCGTCGACGTCATGGTGAGCAGTTCAGGTTCGGCACCGCTTCCCGCAGGGTTGGGCACAGACATCGCCGCGGTCAACGGTGTCGGCGCGGTGAGCGGTCTGGACAAGGCCGAACTGACGATCGACGGGCGCGGTTCGTTGGCCGGATTCGGCGTCGACGCTGCGCGGGTGAAAGATGTTCTGCGTACCGAGATCTCGGTACCCGCGGCCGGTCAGTTGGTGCTCTCGCCCGCTGACCTGACCGAATACAAGCTCTCGGCGGGCGATACGGCGACGGTGCGTGGGGATCGCGGCGTCGTGAACGTCAGCGTGGTCGAGGGCGTGAAAGGTCAACCAGCACTACTGGATCGAGGCGATCTCGGTGCAGCGGCCACCGCGCCGACCACCGATTCGTACTGGGTAAGGCTGGGGACGGATACTGACGAACAGGCTTTGGCCGCCACCGACCGCATCACGGAACTGGCACGCCAGGAAGCGCCGGGCAGCGATGTTCAGGGCATGACCGAGATGCGTTCAGCTCTCGATTCGATCCTCGACACCATGCTCATGGTGGTTGCCGGATTGCTGTCGGTAGCGGTGTTGATCGCTTTGATCGGCGTCGGAAACACCATGGCACTGTCCGTTCTCGAACGGCGCCGCGAATCCGGACTGCTTCGCGCACTCGGACTGACCAAGAAGGGAATTCGAGCCATGTTGATCTGGGAAGCGCTGCTCGTGGCAGGAGTCGCATCGGTGATCGGAGTGCTGTTCGGGATGGTGTTCGGTGTAGCCGGTACCGCATCGGTTTTCGGGATCGAGGACGTCGCCCTCAGCGCAGTGCCGTGGGTGCAGTTGGTAGCCATCGTGTTGATCGGCGGAATCTGCGGTGTGATCGCGTCACTGCTCCCCGCTAGGCGGGCGGGGCTGGTGTCACCGGTGACAGCTCTCGCGAGCTAGCGTTCAGAACTGTTTCGTGACCTTCTCGGTGCCCACTCGGCGCGCGGTAGCTTCCGCGTCCGGGTGGGCGACCTGCACGAGTGAGGCACCCGCGGCGAGAACTGCCAGAAGCCCGTCGATCAATTCGTCTGCCGTGTCCCACGTGCGACTGGAGAGGACACGATCCGTCGACACCAATTCGACGTTCTTCGCCGATGCCCGTGCCGCGTCGATCGTGTCCGCTACGGACCGGCCTTCCAGCGCCGAACCGGCTCCGGCGCTACGGAACTGGTCGCCGTGCACACGGATGGAGGTTGCGTAGTCGGCGACGCCGAGCGGAAGATCGCTCAAACCTTTGCCGAACGCGTCGAGTGAGAGTGCGGCTACCTCCGGTACGTCCGCAACATCGTCCAGTCGGTCCGCAGTGACAAAAGCCAGTTCGGCGTCGGCGTCGGGGGAGAGGACCACCTCACCGCCTGCCCACCACACACCCAGCAAGACGGCGACGCTCTGCCAGTGCGCGGGAAGCAGCACGGCAACTTTGCCGCCGGGCTCGAGAGCGAACTCGTCGCGGACCATATTCGCTGTCTTTGCCGCCCAGTTGGCCAGAGTGCTCGCAGACAATTCGATGCGCTCGCCGGTGGCGTCGTCGTAGTAGGTCACGCGAGGGCCGGCCGGGTCGGCAGCCAGGATCGGTCCGAGGAGGGCGTCGGTCAGGTTGTCTACAGGCGAAGGCACGTCGTCAGCTTACGCAGCCGTTCAGTTCACACCGCTTTCAGTTCACACAGTTTTTCAGTTCACACAGCGCGGGCCGTTGGAGGCCGCGTCGATCGGCGGACCGGGAGGGGCGGGAGTGGGGCTGGTCTCGGTGGTGCTCGACGATTCAGTCGTGCTTGTCGCTCCTTCGGACGGGGATACCGCGTCCGCGGACTGCGGGCCGCTGTAGTCCTCGGCAATGACAACCCGAACCTTGCCCGAGGACAATGACGAATCCGCCTTGACCGTCAGACCGCCGAGTGCCTCGGCCACCGCGAGTGCTGCGTCGTCGTCCGCGGACTTTGCGAACACCGTCGATTCGGTGACGTCCGAGCCGGTGTTGTTGCCGACCTGACCCTGCTTGTACCCGAGGGCACTCAACGCTTCGGAAACCCCGCTGGCCAACCCTGCGATGTCACTGGCGTTTGCGACGTCGACCGTGATCGAGGAGGCATTCACCGTGGTCGGTGCTTCGGAGGTCTCCGAGTCCTCGCTGTCGGCGCCGACCAATCCCGCGATGTACTTCTTGACGGCCTTGGGATCGACCTTGACGATGGACTCGCCGTAATCGGTCATGCCGTTGATGTCGAGAACGGGAATGGTCTCGAATTGCACCTTGCCGCCGGCCAGATTCTGCAACTGCTTGGCGAACTCGATGATGTCCCAGTCGTCGTCGATCACGACGGAACGCTGGACAGCCGAGGTCAGCTGACTGAGCTTGCCGGGGTCACTGAGGGTTTTTGCGCTGAGTACCTTGCTGACGAGAGAAGCCATGAACACCTGCTGGCGAACGATCCGGTCCAGGTCGCCGCGAGGAAGATCGTGTCGTTGTCGCACGAAGCTCAGCGCGTCGGCGCCGTCGAGTGTCTGTTTCCCGGCCGCGAAATTGGCTCCGGACATCGGTTCGTCGACCGGCGCGTTGAGGCACACGTCGACTCCGCCCACTGCGTTGGTCAGCAGGACGAATCCGAGTAGTCCGACTTCGGCGTAGTGATCGACGGTGATGCCGGTCAGATTCGCCACCGCTCCGATGAGCGCGGTCCGGCCGGCTTCCGTCGACTTCTTGTCTGCATCGCTGTCGGACGACCCGTTGTTGACCAACTTCAGTCGCTCGGTTTCCTTGGTGGCACCGAACGCGGCGTTGATCTTCGACATACCGATACCCGGGACGTTGACGTACGCGTCGCGGGGAATCGAGATCGCGGTCGCGGAACTCCCGTCGTTGGGGACGCGGATCAAGATGATGGTGTCGGTATTGGACGCAACTTCCTCACCTGCGCGCAACGAGTCGAGCTCGCTTTGTGAGAGCGGGTTGCCGTGCGCGTCCGTTCGACTGTCCGTTCCCACCATCAGAATGTCGATTGCTCCGTCCTTGCCGCCACCGAGGCCGAGTCCGCTGGCAGTGGCAAGGCTGTTTCTCAACGAGTCCACACCCCGCCATGCGAACCCGGTGACCAGCAGTACGAGCACGGACAGCACCGCGACCGCTATGCGAGCCGGGCTCGTCTTGGTCCGAATCGGCGCAGGTCGTGGACGCGCGCGGCGCTGCGGTTGCTGGTGGGACACTCCTTCAGGTTACTGGTCCGATGCTCGGCCGCGGGTACCTCGACGCGGCGTGCCAGACTGAACCGTGTGACGAATATCCTGCTCACCGGCGCCCGAGGGCAGCTCGGGACCCGTGTCGAAACCCTCGCTACCTCGGCGGGTCTTCCCGTCACGGCCGTCGGATCCGACGAGCTGGACATCACCGACAGCCGCGCGGTTGACAACTTCGTCTCGCCTGATTCGGTGCTGATCAACTGCGCTGCGTACACGGCCGTCGATGCTGCCGAGACCGACCAGGAGGCGGCGAGGGCGGTCAACGAGATCGGACCGCGGAATCTCGCGCAAGCCTGTGCGCGGGTGGGTTCGCGGTTGATCCACGTTTCGACCGACTACGTCTTTCCGGGCGATGCAAGCTCGCCATACGACGTCGATGCACCGACCGGTCCCGCGACGGTCTACGGCCGAACCAAACTGGACGGCGAGATCGCTGTTCGAGAGTCGGGGGCTGACGCGGCCGTTGTCCGCACCGCGTGGGTGTATTCCGGTGTCGGCACGGATTTTGTCGCCACGATGAGAAGGCTCGAAGCCGAACGCGAATTCGTGAACGTCGTGGACGACCAGATCGGGTCACCCACGTACAGCGTCGATCTGGCCGGCGGCATCGTCGAACTCGCGCTGCTGGACTTCACGGGTGCGTCGACATTCCACGTGACGAACGGCGGGCAAGCAAGTTGGTACGAGTTGGCGCGAGCTGTTTTCGAGGAGATCGGAGCAGACCCTGCTCGGGTGCGCCCGTGCAGTAGTGCGGAGTTCGTACGCCCTGCCCCGCGCCCGGCATATTCGGTCTTGTCCGAGCGCGCGTGGGTTACCGCGGGAATGACGCCGCTGCGTCCGTGGCGAGAGGCTCTGCACGCCGCTCTGGCGTGAGCATTGTTCGGGACAGTGGCCGCGGACGGCTAGGCTGACCGGCGTGAGTCCCAAGCTGGCCGTGGTAACGGTGACCTACTCGCCAGGCGAGCATCTCGAGAATTTCTTGAGCACGCTCGCTGTGGCGACGACAGAAAAACCCCAGGTCATCATGGCCGACAATGGGTCGACCGATGGTGCCCCCGAGGCCGCCGATGCCAAGTACGAGCATGTCCGTCTGCTTCGAACCGGCGGAAACATCGGGTACGGGGGAGCGATAAATCGGGCCGTAGCGGAGATCGATTCGTCGATCGAATTCGTCGTGATTTCCAACCCGGACGTCCAATGGGCACCCGGTTCACTCGACGAATTGGTGGCTGCGGCAAATCGGTGGCCAAGGGCCGGTGCACTGGGGCCGAAGGTCCTCGAACCGGACGGCAGTGTCTATCCGTCGGCGCGAACGGTGCCCGACATCACCTCGGGCGTCGGGCACGCGTTGCTCGGTACCGTATGGCCGAAGAACCCGTGGACTGCTCGTTACCGTCAGGAGAACGAGGCCGTCACCGAGCGTGCAGTGGGGTGGCTTTCCGGGTCGTGCCTGCTGGTGCGACGCGACGCCTTCGACACCATCTCCGGTTTCGACTCTCGTTACTTCATGTACATGGAGGACGTGGACTTCGGTGACCGCCTCGGAAAAGCCGGGTGGCTCAACGTATTCGTCCCCTCGGCCGTCGTCACCCATGCCAAAGGCCATGCGGCAGGACGTCATCCGGAACTGATGTTGCCTGCCCATCATCGCAGTGCGTACCAGTTCCAGGCTGATCGCCATCCGCACTGGTGGCAGGCTCCGCTACGACTTGCCTTGCGCGGTGGCCTCGCGGTGCGATCCAAGATCGCCGTAGCTTCTGCAGTTCGCGAGCGCGCTCGCACCGACAACTCGACCGACAACCCATCAGTTTCGAACCACGGGGGAAAATGATGTCCGATCCGAATCCGACCGACGCCGTAATCCTGGTAGGCGGCAAAGGCACTCGGCTGCGTCCGCTGACGCTGTCGGCACCCAAGCCGATGCTTCCGACCGCCGGCCTGCCGTTCCTGACGCACCTGCTCGCCCGCATCGAGGCAGCCGGAATCAAGCACGTCGTGCTCGGAACGTCCTTCAAGGCAGAGGTATTCGAGGACTACTTCGGCGACGGCTCCAAGATGGGCCTCGAGATCGACTACGTCTTCGAGACCGAACCGCTGGGCACCGGTGGCGGAATCCGCAACGTTCTGCCGAAGTTGCGCGGTGACAACGTCATGGTGTTCAACGGCGACGTGCTCGGTGGCACCGATCTGAACGGCATTCTCGAGACCCACGAGAAGACGGACGCCGACGTGACCCTGCATCTGGTTCGTGTGGGAGACCCGCGAGCATTCGGTTGTGTTCCGACCGACGAGGACGGACGAGTCTCGGCATTCCTGGAGAAGACCCAGGATCCGCCGACGGATCAGATCAACGCCGGCTGCTACGTCTTCAAGCGCGAAATCATCGAACAGATCCCCGAAGGACGACCGGTGTCGGTCGAGCGCGAGGTGTTCCCGAATCTGCTGGCCGAGGGCAAGCGGGTGTTCGGCCACGTCGACTCGTCGTACTGGCGTGACATGGGAACCCCCGAGGACTTCGTTCGCGGTTCCGCCGACCTGGTGCGAGGTATCGCACCTTCGCCGGCTCTCGAAGGTCCGCGCGGCGAGTCGCTGGTTCACCCCGGAGCCGGAATCGCGCCGGGCGCTGTCCTGATCGGCGGCACGGTTGTCGGTCGGGGCGCAGAAGTCGGCGCAGGCGCTCGCCTCGACGGTGCAATTCTCTTCGACGGCGCCGTTGTGGAAGCCGGCGCGGTGGTCGAACGATCGATCCTCGGATTCGGCGTCCGTATCGGACCCCGAGCGCTGGTCCGCGACGCTGTCATCGGCGACGGCGCGGACATCGGTGCGCGGTGCGAATTGTTGCGCGGCGCACGCGTGTGGCCGGGGGTGACGCTGCCGGACGGTGGCGTGCGCTTCAGCACAGATGTGTGATCGTTAGCTGACCTACTGGAATACTGGCGGGTATGACTTCTCTTCCGAGCCGTTACGTTGCCCTCGGTGACTCGTTCACCGAGGGCGTCGGCGACGCCGACGAACGATTCCCCAACGGTCTGCGCGGGTGGGCAGACCGAGTGGCCGAGCAGCTGGCGGTGAACAATCCCGACTTCCGCTACGCCAACCTGGCGATTCGTGGTCGCCTACTCGGACCGATCATCGACGAGCAGTTGGAACCCGCTCTGGCGTTGAAGCCCGATCTGGTGACCATCTACGCCGGCGGAAACGACATGATGCGTCCGAAGCTCGACATCGATGCGATGGTCGCTCGCTACGATTCGGCAATCGGTCAGCTCACTGCATCCGGCGCTCGGGTTCTGATGTTCACCGCGTACGACACCGGATGGTCCGCCTTCTTCGGCAAGCTCCGCGGACGTCTGGCGATCTACAACGAGCTTGTTCGCGAGGTGGCCGACCGCCACGACGCGACCCTCGTCGACTTCTGGCGATTCTCCGAATATCAGGACCTTCGGATGTGGGACTGGGATCGCCTCCACATGTCGCCCTCCGGGCACGAGAACATGGCGACGCGTGTGCTCGACGTGCTCGGCGTCGAACACGGATTGACCCCGCCCGATCTCGGGCCTGCGCCGGTTCTCACGAAAGCCGAAACTCGTCGCGAGGATCGTCAATGGGCGCGAGAGTTCTTGGTGCCGTGGGTAGCTCGGCGCGTGAAGGGAACATCTTCGGGCGACGGCGTGAGCGCCAAGCAGCCCCAGCTTTCTCCGATTCAGTCCTGATTCTTGCGCTGACGGGCGAGCGCGACCAGGTGGTCGATGGTCTCGCGTTCCGCTGTAGGTGGGAGCGCGTCCACCGGCCACCATCTGAGGTCGGTGGACTCTGCGCTGCGGACGATATGTGAATTGTCCGGCGCCACAACAAGAAACCGTAGATCGAGATGGCGAGTCGGTACTCCGAGTGAGCACGTGATCGGATGCGTGTGGGCGGAGAGTAGGTCCGCGTCTATCCGAACGTCGTGAATTCCGGACTCCTCGCGAGCTTCCCGCAATGCCGCATCTACCACCGTCTCGTCGTCGGGCTCGCAGTGGCCGCCGAGCTGAATCCACCTGCCCACCTTGGGATGCAGGGTCAGCAAGACGTGGCAGCCACTCTCGTCGAGAACGAGAGACGACGCGGTGATGTGTCCCGGTGCGTGGCGACGAAGGCAGCCGTCCGGAGCCGAATCGAGGAACGCGAGCATCGTGTGCCGCAATGATTCGTCCGCTTCGGAGGACGTCTCCCAGCCCTCCAGGACGCCCTTGGCGGAGGCGTGCAGCGATTCGGCTGACATGGACCTACAGCTCCACCAACGCGTCCCCGGGGGCGGAGACAGAGCGCGGAGTCAGTGGTTCGAGGGGGTGCCCGATTGCGATGGCACCGAGTGGCTGCCAATCCGCCGGGAGATCGAGTTGTTCGCGTACGAGATCGGCGGCGAAGATCGTCGATCCGATCCAGCAGCTTCCCACGCCGCGCGTAGCCAACGAGACCAGCAGTCCCTGCACTGCCGCGCCGGCGGCGACCGTGAACATCGTCGACTCCGCCGCGGTTCGTCCGGCATCCGGATAACTGTGTGCGCCATCGGGCACGCAGAAGGGAATGACGACCTCGGGGGCGTCGAACAGGATGTTTCCGCGGGCAACCCGGGCCTCGACGGATTCGTCACTGCGACCGTCGGCGCGAAGATCGGCGACCCACTTCTCGCGCATCTGCTCGAGAAGAGCCGTGCGGACCGACTCCGTGCGTAGCCACACGAATCGAACCGGTCTCGTGTGGTGCGGTGCGGGAGCGGTGAGTGCCTCGGCGATCGAGCTGCGAATGATCTCCGCGTCGACGGGATCACTTGCGAACTGTCGAACCGATCGACGCAACAGCAGCGCCTGGCCACGGCCCATCGCCGTAGCTTCCTCGGTGCCCAGCCAGAACAGATCGTCCGGGCCGCGGCGAATCAGATCCTGGCCACTCGAACCGTCGTCCTCGAACCGAAGCCCACGAACGACGGCGACGGGAACGCCGCCCAGCTTGCCCTTGACCAAGTCGCCCGCAGCGGCGATTTCGTCCGCGATCGCGATCTCGGTGACGATCAGATCGTTGCCCTGACTGTCCTGTGCTCCGAGGTAGCCGTGCAGGACCGGAATGCCGGAGGAACCGATTGCGGCGTCGGTCTGCCCGTTGCGCCACGCACGACCCATCGTGTCGGTGACGACGACGGCGACGGACTTGCCCGTGCTCTCGAGAATTCGGGCGCGCAGACCCGCAGCGCTCGCATCCGGATCCACGGGGAGTAGCGCCAATTCGGCACCGTCGACGTTGGAGCCGTCGATGCCCGATGCGGCCTGCACGATTCCGAGTTTGTTCTCGGTGATCAGAGTGCGGCCCTTGCGTGCCACGACGCGGACGGCTTCCTGATCCACCAGGAGGCGTCGTGCCGCGTCGCGCTCTTCCGGATCGGTCGGTGAGGAAACGATGCGACCCTCGACTTTGGAGAACACCTTGCTCGTGACCACAACGACGTCGCCGCTCTCGAGCCACGGCGTCGCGTCGACGACAGCGGTGGCCAAGTCGTCTCCGGGCCGGAACTCGGGAAGCCCGAGCACGGGAATGACTTCGATTGCGGCGCCGGGGGAGTGATCACCGGGAGAGTGATTTCTGTCGCGGCTTGCTTCGGTTCCGGGCTCGGTCACAGTTCGACTCCGGCGATCTCGAAAGCCGTGCGAACCATTTTCGCGGTCTCTTCGGGGGACGTCATCAAAAGTGGGATGCTTCGCACGTCCACCCCGTCGATGTCGGCCGTGTCACCTTCGTCGACGAGCCAGCCGTCGAGAATACCGTTGATCGAACGAGCTCCGTAGTGGCGACCGATCGCCTCCGAAGTCGTCTCGACCCCGATCACCTCGAGGCACTCGTCAGCCATGCCGCGCAACGGTTTTCCGCCGATGACGGGGGAGAGGCCGACAACCTTGGCCGCGGTTGTTCGCAGGGCACCGCGAATGCCGGGCACCGCGAGGATCGCGCCGACGCTCACGACGGGATTGGACGGTGCGATCAGCACGATGTCGGCACCGTCGATCGCCTCGACCACCCCTGGCGCGGGCTTGGCCTGCTCGGCGCCGACGTGAGCGAAGCTGTGCGTTTCCACCTGTGCCCGATGGCGTACCCACCACTCCTGGAAATGAATCGCCTTCTGCTCACCGTCTTCCGGATCGGTGATCACGACGTGTGTTTCGCTGCGGTCGTCGCTCACGGGAAGCAGTGCGACACCGGGGTTCCAGCGATTGCACAACGCTTCGGTGATCGCGGACAACGGATATCCCGTGCGGAGCATCTGGCTGCGAATCAAATGCGTTGCGATATCGCGATCTCCGAGGCCGAACCAGTCCGGCTTCGCGCCGTACGCGGCGAGTTCTTCTTTCGCATTCCAGGTTTCGCCGGCGTGCCCCCACCCGCGTTCGGTGTCGATGCCGCCGCCGAGTGTGTACATACAAGTGTCCAGATCGGGGCAGATGCGCAGACCGTGCATCCACACGTCGTCCCCGACGTTGACGACGGCCGTGATGCGATGTGGGCCTTCGTATTTCTCGAGGGATTCACCACCGGCGATTCCGAGCGCGTTTTGAACACCTTGAAGGAAACGGGCCCCGCCGACGCCGCCAACCAATACAGTCACGTTCACGACAACAGAGCCTAGGCGGTCGGCGCGTCGTCGTGTCTGGCGGGCAGAAGGTCCCGTCAATTGAGGGCCGGAATACTAATGGATTCATCTCGTTTAGCTTGACCGCGACACGCTGGACGTGTGTAATCTCAAATGTGTCATTCCAACCGCTACTTGTGAGTTCACTTGCAGCGGGGCCGGTTTCGAACACAGTTTCGAACGGTCGACGGGGTGGGGTTGAAGATGGAGTGAAAATTCTGCGCTATTACAGGTGAGGAGGCGGAACGATGCCCAATGAAAATGTCGAGATCAGTTCTCTCGCAATGACAGTAAGCGACGAACCGCAGACCGATTCCCGAGCAGGCGCAGCAGAAGGTGCCTGCAGCAGTGAGTTCGACGGTATGAGTACTCGGCCAGTGCTGAGTCTCGTCACCGGCTTCGAAGAATTGTTCGACACCATCGAGGATCAGTGGCAGGAGCGTGCTCTCTGCGCGCAGACCGATCCCGAAGCGTTCTTTCCTGAAAAGGGAGGATCGACGAGGGAAGCAAAACGGATCTGCCTCGGTTGTGAAGTTCGTGACGAGTGCCTCGAGTACGCGCTCGCGAACGACGAACGGTTCGGAATCTGGGGAGGGTTGTCCGAGCGCGAGCGTCGGCGACTCAAGCGGGGGATCATCTGATCTGCTGCTGAATCGGTTCTGTCAGCGTCGGGGCTGACGGGCGGTCTTCGAAAGTCTGACCTGCAACGGGGAATTGCAGGTCAAGCAACGACTGTTTTGTTCTTCGTGTGGATTTACTTCTTCGTGTGACATCAGTTTTTTCGTCTGACAGTGCGTCAGTCCTCGTCGGGCAGTATCAGTCCTCGTCGGGCAGCGTGGGGTCGATGACCTGTGGGTCGACGCCCAGATACGTGCCGACTTGATGGACCAACACGTCGTGCACCAGATCCGTGAGTTCTTCCGGATCCTTCGCTCGCTGCTCCAATGGGCGGCGAAACAGCACAATTCTTGCGCGAGTCGTATTTCCGTGACGGTCGATTCCGGCCGGAATCAGTCGTGACAGTGGAACCGGGCCGTCTGCGATGACCTCCGGCGGCCATGTGACGGACTCCGGATCGTGCGCGTGAATCTTCGGAACTTCGTCCACTGCGATGTCGAGTTTCGTCAGCCGGTCGTGCCATGCGAGGTCGACGGGAGAGAAGGCGTCGAGCACCAGGAGATCGAACTTCTCCGCGCGGGTACGCCTGGCGGGCACCTCCGGGGGAAGTAGCGGTCCGCGCAGGCCACGGCCGTGTCGCTCGATGGAACGAGTGGTGACCGAGCGTCGGCGGCGGGCTTGTGGCATGGCGCCAGATTACGACAGGAGAAACTGCTCGGTGTGTCCGAGTAGGTTCCGGACGTGGGGAGGGCTAGGCTCCGTACCTGTGAGATCTCTGCGTCGCTGCTGCCGCCCCGGGTGCAAGAACCCCGCCGTCGCGACGCTTACGTATGTCTACTCGGACTCCACTGCGGTTGTCGGGCCGCTGGCAACCGTCGCCGAGCCCCATTCATGGGATTTGTGTGACACTCACGGCTCTCGAATCACCGCCCCCAAGGGGTGGGAACTCGTCCGCCACGAAGGCGGATTCGCGTCGAGTACTCCCGACGAAGACGATCTGACCGCTTTGGCTGAAGCTGTACGTGAGGCCGGTCTCGGAGATCGCAGCAAGTCCAACGTCGATGCAGATGAGGACATACGTCCCGCAGCTCCGAGTACTGCCCGTACAGGGCGTCGTGGACACCTACGCGTTCTGCCCGACCCGTCCAACTGACGCGAGATTCGTCGCCGTAGACGCTAGGCTCGACCGAGTACTTCCACACCCGAGTACTGCGAATCTCCGGACGCCATGCGCCCGGACGTTCCCGTCTGTGAGGGTGCATGCACAAGGAGAGTTTTCAGTGGGGCGAACAGCCGAGTCGGTTGCTGCAATCATCAAGGCGTACGACGTACGCGGTGTGGTCGGTGAGCAGATCGACGAAGATTTTGTCCGCGACGTCGGTGCGTCGTTCGCCCGCCTGGTCCGCGACGAGGCCGGCGCCGCCACGACGGTTGTGATCGGCTACGACATGCGCGCATCGTCGCCCACACTGTCTTCGGCTTTCGGTGACGGCGTGCTTGCTCAAGGGCTCGACGTCGTCTACATCGGATTGGCGTCGACCGACGAGCTCTACTTTGCATCCGGTTTGCTGAACTGCCCGGGCGCGATGTTCACGGCGAGCCACAATCCCGCCAAGTACAACGGCATCAAGATGTGTCGGGCCGGCGCCAAGCCGGTCGGTCAGGACACCGGCCTCGCAGTCATCTCCGCCGAGGTCGTCTCGGGTGTTCCCGCGTACGACGGACCGGCAGGCACCGCCAGCACCAAGGACGTCCTCGAGGAATACGCGAGCTACCTCCGCGGATTGGTCGACCTGGCTGCGTTGCGCCCGCTGAAGGTCGCAGTCGATGCAGGCAACGGTATGGGCGGCCATACCGCGCCGGCCGTATTCGGGCCGATGCCCCTCGACGTCCTGCCGCTCTACTTCGAGCTCGACGGCACGTTCCCCAACCACGAAGCCAATCCGCTCGATCCGGCCAACCTCGTCGACCTGCAGGCCTACGTGCGCGAAACCGGAGCGGACATCGGCTTGGCGTTCGACGGTGACGCGGACCGTTGCTTCGTCGTAGACGAGAAGGGCGACCCGGTCTCGCCGTCCGCGGTGACGGCACTTGTCGCCAAGCGCGAACTCGCGAAGGAACCGGGCGCGTCGATCATCCACAACCTGATCACGTCACGGGCAGTGCCCGAACTGGTCGAAGAACTCGGCGGCGTCGCTATTCGTACCCGAGTCGGCCACTCGTTCATCAAGCAGGAGATGGCCGAGACCGGTGCGGTGTTCGGCGGCGAGCACTCCGCTCACTACTACTTCCGCGACTTCTGGGGCGCCGACTCCGGCATGCTCGCGGCGCTGCACGTACTCGCCGCACTGGGCGAGCAGGATCGTCCGCTCTCCGAGTTGATGGCGGAGTACACCCGCTACGCGGCCTCGGGCGAGATCAACTCCACCGTGGCCGACGCGGCAGATCGTACGGCCGCTGTACTGGCGGCATTTGCCGACCGCACCGAGTCGGTGGATCGCCTCGACGGTGTCACGGTCAGTCTCGAGGGAAATGCCTGGTTCAACTTGCGCGCGTCCAACACCGAACCACTGCTGCGACTCAACGTCGAAGCACCCACGTCCGCCGATGTCGACGCATTGGTGAACGAAATTCTGGCGATCGTCCGGGCTTGAATCCGAGTCTGATCGGTTTGTCGGTGAGCCGAAGCCCTGGGATAGTTGGGGGACTATCTCAGGAACGACGGCCTCGGGAACGAGGGCTTTGCCACCACGGACCGCGTGGAGCTGGAATGCTGGATGGTGCGGGAACTGCTAACGGAGAAGGGGGTGCGGTGAGATGACAGCGCCGATGCCGCTTCTCGACCTCGACGACAGCGAGGGTTTGTCAGCTGCCGATTCGGAAGGGCTACTGCGGTCTGTAGCCATGGGCGGCGCACAGATTCGGGCCACCGCGTCGGCCGTCGGTGAGGGTGTGATCTCCCGATTGGCCGGTCTGCGTCCGCGCAGCGTCGTACTGATCGCCGGCGCGGGTGGCGCCCGGCACGGAGCCAGGATCGCGCTTGCTCTCGTCGGAGATTCGGTCGGTTGCCCGCTCCTCGTTCTCGACCGGACGCCGTCGTGGGCCGGGCCGTTGGACGTGATCGTCGTCGCCGGTGACGATGCCGGTGATCCACGCCTCGTCGAATCCGTTGACAGTGCCGTACGCCGCGGCGCCGAGGTTGTTGTCGCCGTTCCCGACGAGGGGCCCATGCGAGCCGTGGCGGCCGGGCGCACCATGCCCTTGCCGCCGCGGCTCTACGCCTCGCCCCGGCACACGATGACGCGGTTCCTCGCCGTCTTCCTCGCGGTTGCCGCCGAAATCGAGGGCAAGGGATCGATCGAGGACCGTTCGGCGGTGCTCGGTCGAATCGCCGACGCAGTTGATGCGGAGGCGCTGCGGGACGGACCGGCCAACGAGGTATTCCACAACCCGGCCAAGTCGTTGGCCACCAGGATGAGCGGCCGGCGAGTCGTTCTGTGTGGAAGTGGTTCCGTGACAACAGCACTCGCAGAGTTCTCGAGCGTTGCGCTGATGAGCTCCGGCCTGAACGCCGCTGCCGCCGAGATGTCCGAGGTGATTCGTTCGGCGCGTGCACTGTTCGCGCCGGACGCAGCTTCACGTGATTCGGTGTTCCACGACCCCTTCTTTCACGATCCGCAACTCGACGGCGCGCTGCCGACCCCGCCGGCGCGGGCGTTCGTCTTCGCGACCGAATCCACGCGCGGGGAGGCGAGGCGCCGGATGGACGCACTGGCTGACGCCGACCTGGTGGTTGCGGCAGACGAAGACCAGACCAACGTGGTCATATCGGAGATGGAGCAGGTATTCGTGTTGGCGTCTCGAGTAGACATGGCCGCGGCGTACGTGCAGTTGACAGGCGGTGCGAAGTAAGTGCGTGAACTCGAAGGTGCACTTCGTTCTTACGCGTGGGGCTCGCGAACGGCAATTGCCGAACTACGCGGTCTTTCGACTCCGTCGAATCATCCCGAAGCGGAATTGTGGTTGGGCGCGCACCCGGGTGACCCGGCGCGCGTGATCACCGAATCCGGAAGCGAGTCGTTGCTCGAGGTCCTGCACCGCGAACCCGAACGCGAACTCGGCCGTGAGAACCTCGAGGCATTCGGTGAGCGACTCCCATTCCTGCTCAAGCTGCTTGCGGCGGAAGAACCGCTGTCGCTTCAAGCGCACCCCAGCGCCGTTCAAGCCGACGAGGGATTTCGTCGTGAGAACGCACTCGGCGTTCCCATGGAATCGCCGATTCGCAACTACAAGGACGGCAGCCACAAGCCCGAACTCGTTGTCGCGCTGAGCAGATTCGAAGCGCTTGCCGGATTCCGCGAGCCGACGCGGACTGTCAAACTGCTGCGCGCTCTGGCCGTCGACGAGTTGGAGCCGTACATCGGTCTGCTCGAAGGCCAACCCGATTCCGACGGACTGCGGGCGTTGTTCACGACATGGATCACGCTGCCGTCCACGGTGCTCGGGACCTTGCTCCCTGCCGTACTTGCCGGGTGCATCACCTACGTCGCGCACCACGACGCCGAATTCGTGACCGAGATCCGCACCGCGCTGGAATTGAGCGAGGCGTACCCCGGCGACGCCGGTGTTCTGGCGGCACTGCTGCTCAACCGCGTCACCCTCGAGCCCGGCCAAGGACTGTTTCTCGCTGCGGGAAATCTCCACGCGTATCTTCATGGACTCGCGGTCGAGATCATGGCCAACTCCGACAACGTGCTGCGCGGCGGACTGACGCCCAAACACGTCGACGTGCCCGAACTGTTGAGGGTTCTGGACTTCGTCGGGGCCGATATCGAAGTGCTCGATCCGGCCCCGTCATCTGGATCAGGTCAGTCAGGATCAGGTAGTTACGAGTACGTCACGCCGGCGCCCGAATTTCGTTTGACGCGTCTGGAGTTCGACGCGAATTCCACGGACATCGTCGTCGACGCTTCAGGCCCGCGGATTCTGATCTGCACCGACGGCGCGGTCACTGCGACGTGCGGCGCCGACACTCTCGACCTCGATCGAGGCCGAGCGGCGTGGATCGCTGCCGACGAGCCTGCGATACACCTGAGCACACGGACCCCGACTGCGCAGGTTTTCAGTGCCGTAGTCGGAAACTAGGAGACATTGTGTCGGCTCATGGTGGCAAGAAGGCAATTCTGGCGGCCCTCGGAGCCAATGCCGGAATTGCCGTAGCCAAGTTCGCCGGATTCTTGATCACCGGATCGTCGTCGATGCTCGCCGAATCGGTGCACTCGGTGGCCGACACGTCCAATCAGGGTTTGCTGCTCCTGGGGCAGAAGAAGGCAGAACGTGACGCGGATCAACTGCACCCGTTCGGCTACGGGCGCAACCGATACTTCTATTCGTTCGTCGTTGCACTGGTGCTCTTCACCCTCGGTTCGCTGTTCGCGATTTACGAGGGTATTCACAAGATTCAACATCCGGAAGAACTCAATTCGGCTTTCGTGGCAATCGCTATTCTTGTCATAGCGATTTGTCTGGAGGGCTACAGCTTCCGGACCGCAGCGAAGGAATCACGACCGCTCAAGGGAAATGCGTCGTGGTGGAACTTCATCCGAACCTCTCGTAGCCCGGAACTCCCGGTTGTGCTGCTCGAGGACACCGGCGCATTGATCGGTCTCGTCCTTGCACTCGGCGGCGTCGGCCTCACGATGGTGACCGAAAATCCGGTCTTCGACGGCATCGGAACTCTGTGCATCGGTGTCCTGCTCGGCATCATCGCGGTCATTCTGATCATCGAAATGCAGTCGCTGCTGATCGGTGAGGGCGCAACGGCGGTGGAGACCGAACTGATCCTCAACGCCCTGGTCGACGGAACTCGTATCGAACGCGTCATTCATTGCAAGACGCAGTACCTCGGTCCCGAGGAGATCCTTGTTGCTGCCAAGGTTGCGGTGCCGATCGGATCGACGATCTCGGACGTGGCGACGGCGATCGACGAGGCCGAGTCTCGCGTGCGCGCTGCAGTGCCTGCGGCGCGGGTGATCTACCTCGAGCCGGACCTGGATCGTCTCAGCGCAGGAGATCGCCCCGAAACAGATCTACAGGCTCCCGACAAACCCTGAACAAAGCTGCGCCTGCGGGCTTAGGCTGATGCCATCTCTCTACTTGCCCATGGTGGGACCTGCTGGTCCCCAGCAAGGAGGCGGCAATGGCTGTCAAGGACGAGCAGGCCGGATCTGGACGGTCGAAGCTGTTTCGAACCAAATCGATCGAGCAGTCCATCAAGGACACCGACGAGCCGGAAACCAAACTCCGGAAAGAACTGAACTCGTGGGATCTCACGGTGTTCGGTGTCGCAGTCGTCATCGGTGCGGGCATCTTCACACTCACGGCTCGGACGGCGGGAAATGTCGCCGGGCCGTCGGTCTCGCTCGCGTTCGTCATTGCCGCCATCGCCTGCGGACTGGCAGCGCTGTGTTACGCCGAATTCGCGTCGACGGTCCCGGTTGCCGGTAGCGCGTACACGTTCTCGTACGCGACGTTCGGCGAATTCGTCGCCTGGATCATCGGCTGGGATCTCATCCTCGAATTCGCCTTGGCGTCTTCGGTGGTCGCCAAAGGCTGGTCGCTGTACCTCGGCGAAGTGATGGGCTCACGCAGCCCGATCGTCGAGTTGGGGCCGATATCCTTCGACTGGGGTGCGGTGCTGGTGATCGCTGTCATCACGATCCTGCTCGCGACCGGCACAAAACTCTCGTCGAGGGTGTCACTGGTGATCACGGCGATCAAGGTCGCGGTGGTGTTGCTGGTGATCGTCGTCGGCCTCTTCTACATCGACACCGACAACTACTCGCCGTACATTCCGCCGTCGGAGCCGGGCTCGACGGGAGAGGGCATCCACCAGTCGTTGTTCTCGTACGTGACCGGGGCCGGTGGCAGCACGTTCGGGTGGTACGGATTGCTCGCGGCAGCCAGTCTGGTGTTCTTCGCGTTCATCGGCTTCGACGTCGTCGCCACGACGGCGGAGGAGGCGAAGGAGCCGCAGAAGGCGCTGCCACGCGGCATCCTGGGTTCGCTCCTGATCGTCACGGTTCTGTACGTGGCGGTGACACTGGTGCTGACGGGGATGGTGAAATACACCGAACTCGAGGGCGATACCTCCAACCTGGCAACGGCATTCGCCTTCCACGACATCACGTGGGCGAAAAACGTCATCTCGTTCGGTGCGTTGGCCGGTCTCACGACAGTGGTGATGGTGCTGATGCTCGGGCAGACCAGGGTGCTCTTCGCGATGGCACGCGACGGTCTGATGCCACGACGCCTGGCGCCGACCGGCAAGCACGGAACCCCTGTGCGGATCACGATCTTGGTCGGCGTCGTGGTCGCGGTGCTCGCCGGCGTTTTTCCGATCGGCACCCTCGAGGAAATGGTCAACATCGGCACACTGTTCGCTTTTGTTCTCGTCTCGATCGGGGTTCTCGTGCTCCGTCGGACGCGTCCCGACCTACCTCGCGGATTCAGGGTGCCGCTGGTCCCGCTGGTCCCGATTCTGGCAGTCCTCGCGTGTCTGTGGCTGATGTTCAACCTGTCGGTGGAGACCTGGATGAGGTTCGTGGTCTGGATGGCCCTCGGCGTTGTCATCTATTTCGCCTACAGCAGGCAGCATTCGATGATCGGGAAGCGTGAACGCGGCGAAATCGAGTAGATGTACAAAGTTTATGATTTGTCTATCACTTGTACAAAATCAGTAGTACTGTCTACCTCATAGTGAACTGACTCACAGTTTTCGGGTCGGTCCGAATCGAGGAGGTAGACCGTGTCGACGCACGTGGACTCGCAATCCGGCCAGACGCTCCCGCCCGAGCAGTGGCGTGACAAGAAGAGATATCTCTGGCTGCTCGGCCTCGTGCCGCCGACGGCGGTCTTCATCGCCGTCGGATTGGTCGCGTTGTTCAACAGTCTCGGATGGAATGCGGTCTCGCCGGTGTGGTGGTGGATCGGGCCGCTGCTCGTCTACATCCTGCTCCCGATCCTCGACGTCTTCTTCGGCCCGGACGGCGAGAATCCGCCGGACGAAGTGATGGAGCGCCTCGAGAACGACAAGTACTACCGGTATTGCACCTACATCTACATACCGTTCCAGTTGGTCAGCCTGGTCCTGGCCTGCTACATCTGGTCGGCGACCGATCTGTCCTGGCTCGGAATCGACGGGGGACTTGGGCTGATCTCCAAGATCGGTCTGGCGATCAGTATCGGTTGTGTCGCAGGAATCGGGATCAACACCGCACACGAGCTCGGTCACAAGAAGGACGATCTCGAACGCTGGTTGTCGAAGATCACTCTGGCGCAGTCGTTTTACGGCCACTTCTACATCGAGCACAATCGTGGACACCACGTGCGCGTCGCCACGCCCGAGGATCCGGCGTCGTCTCGCTTCGGTGAGAGCTTCTGGACCTTCCTGCCGCGCAGTGTGTGGGGATCTCTGCGCTCGTCGTGGTCCCTGGAAAAGGCCAGACTCGATCGACTGGGTAAGAAGCCGTGGACAATTCGCAACGACGTCCTGCATTCGTGGTTGATGTCCGTCGTACTGTTCGGTGTCCTCGTCGCCGTCTTCGGCCTCTCGGTACTGCCGTTCCTGGTGCTGCAGGCCGTGTTCGGATTCTGTCTGCTCGAAACCGTCAACTACCTCGAACATTACGGACTGAAGCGTCGTCGTCTGGACAGCGGGCGGTACGAGCGTGCAGCACCGGAGCACAGTTGGAACAGTGATCACATCTGCACCAACATCTTCCTGTATCACCTCCAGCGTCACAGCGATCATCACGCGAACCCGACGCGTCGTTATCAGACGCTTCGAAGCATGGACGGTGCGCCCAACCTGCCCAGTGGGTACGCGAGCATGATCATCCTCGCCTACGTTCCACCGCTGTGGCGAAAAGTGATGGATCCCAAAGTCCTTGCGCACTACGGCGGCGACATCACCCGCGTCAACGTTCAGCCGTCCAAGCGTGATCGCCTCCTTGCTCGGTACGGAGCAGCGTGATGAGCAGCTATCGATGCCCGGTGTGTGAATACGTCTACGACGAATCGAAGGGTGCACCACGAGAAGGGTTTCCGGCGGGCACGCCGTGGGATGCCGTGCCGGACGACTGGTGCTGTCCGGACTGCGGCGTGAGGGAAAAGCTGGACTTCGAGCCGATGCCGGCAACGGCGGGGAGTGAATCATGAACGACTACAAGCTGTATCAGTGCGCGCAATGCGGCTTCGAGTACGACGAGGCAGTCGGCTGGCCGGAGGACGGTATCGAACCGGGCACTCGCTGGGACGACATTCCCGAAGACTGGAGTTGCCCGGACTGCGGGGCGGCGAAGAGCGACTTCTTCATGGTTGAGGTCGAACGACGGTGAGATGCGTCGGCGTCGAACGGACCTAGGTGCGGCGGTAGTGTCGTCACCATGACTTCGACGCCCACTCGTCTGCCGCAGAAAGAAGCGTCGCGCCTGCTGCTGCGTACGTCGGTGCTCGATTCGATGCGTGAGTTGTTGACCGAGCGCGACTGGTCCGAGGTGACGCTGACGGTTCTGGCCAAGCATGCCGGTGTGAGTCGTCAGACGCTCTACAACGAGTTCGGCTCGAGGCAAGGGCTTGCCGAGGCGTACGCGCTTCGCCTTGCTGACGGCTTCGTCGACGCGGTGGACGAGGCCATGGTGGCGAACGACGGACGTGCAGTCGAGGCATTGACGGCGGGTTTCGGATCGTTTTTCGCCTCCAGTGCAACCGACCCGTTGGTGATCTCTCTGCTCACCGGTGAGGCCAAGCCGGACCTGCTTCGCCTGATCACCACCGACAGTGCGGTCATCATCGAGCGCGCGTCGTCGCGGCTTGCGGAGAGTTTCCAGCGAGGGTGGATTCAGGCGTCACCCGCCGACGCCGGAATTCTGGCCAGGGCGATTGCGCGTCTCGGGCTGAGCTACATTTCGATGCCGCCGGAGTCCGAGGCTTCGGTGGCGGAGGATCTGGGCATACTGCTCGGGCCGTTCATCGACGTGGCGCGCGAGGGCCGCGCAGTAGAGGGGCGGGCGGGAGAGGGCGTCTAACCGATAGCCTGGTACACCGATAGGCTTGTGCAGAGTATGCACGTCAACCAGGAGAGGCAGATGACGACCTCAGTTTCAACAACGCCCGTGGCCGAGAGCCGTAACGGCATCGACTTCAAAGTTGCAGATCTTTCGCTCGCGGAGTTCGGTCGCAAGGAAATCCGTCTGGCAGAGCACGAGATGCCCGGCCTCATGGCGCTTCGTCGCGAATACGCAGAGGTGTTGCCGCTCAAGGGCGCTCGCGTTTCCGGCTCGCTGCACATGACCATTCAGACCGCGGTGCTGATCGAGACGCTGACCGCGCTCGGCGCCGAGGTCCGCTGGGCTTCATGCAACATCTTCTCCACGCAGGATCACGCTGCCGCCGCCATCGTCGTCGGTCCGCACGGCACCCCGGAAGAGCCCAAGGGCGTTCCGGTTTTCGCCTGGAAGGGTGAAACCCTCGAAGAGTACTGGTGGGCAGCCGAGCAGATGCTGACCTGGCCGGGTGAGCCTGCCAACATGATTCTCGACGATGGCGGCGACGCCACCATGCTGGTGCTCAAGGGCGCACAGTTCGAGAAGGCCGGCGTCGTCCCGCCGACGGACGACGACCAGGATTCCGACGAGTACAAGGTCTTCCTTGCACTTCTGCGTCAGTCCCTCGAGTCCGACAAGGGCAAGTGGACGGCAATCGCCGAGTCCGTCCAGGGCGTCACCGAGGAGACCACCACGGGCGTTCTGCGCCTGTACCAGGTTGCCGCTGCCGGTGAACTCACGTTCCCCGCTATCAACGTCAACGACTCGGTCACCAAGAGCAAGTTCGACAACAAGTACGGCACGCGCCACTCGCTGCTCGACGGCATCAACCGCGGCACCGACGTTCTGATCGGCGGCAAGGCTGCGCTGGTCTGCGGTTACGGAGACGTCGGCAAGGGTTGTGCCGAGGCACTTCGCGGCCAGGGCGCTCGCGTCGCGGTCACCGAGGTCGACCCCATCAACGCCCTGCAGGCGCTCATGGACGGCTTCGAGGTCAAGACAGTCGAGCAGGCCATCGGCTGGGCCGACATCGTGATCACGTCCACCGGTAACAAGGACATCATCACGTTCGAGCACATGAAGGCCATGAAGCATCAGGCCATCCTGGGCAACATCGGTCACTTCGACAACGAGATCGACATGGCCGGCCTCGAGAAGTCCGGCGACGTCACGCGGATCAACATCAAGCCGCAGGTCGACGAGTTCACGTTCGCCGACGGCCACTCGATCATCGTGCTGTCCGAAGGCCGCCTGCTCAACCTCGGCAACGCGACGGGCCACCCGTCGTTCGTGATGAGCAACAGCTTCTCCAACCAGGTCATCGCGCAGATCGAACTGTGGACGAAGCCGGACGAGTACGACAACGAGGTCTACCGCCTCCCGAAGCACCTCGACGAGAAGGTCGCCAAGATCCACGTCGAGGCACTCGGTGGCACGCTGACCAAGCTCACGAAGGATCAGGCAGAGTACATCGGCGTCGACGTCGAAGGCCCGTACAAGCCCGAGCACTACCGCTACTGACCCGGTGATTCGTCACTGAGGATGTAGTGTCCGCCGTCCCCCGGTCTGCGCAAGCAGGCCGGGGGATAGGCTTGTCCGCCGTGGGAACACTGGTGGCATTGGAAGGCCTCGACGGCGCTGGAAAGCGAACGTTGATCGGCAAAGTGGAGAGCGAACTCCGCCGCGGCGGCACGTCGATCGCGACTCTGGATTTTCCGCGGTACGGGAAGTCGATCCACGCGGATCTTGCTGCCGAGGCACTCAAAGGATCGCACGGAGACCTGGCTGAATCCGTGAACGCGATGGCAGTCCTGTTCGCCCTGGACCGCGCGGGTGCGGCGGATCGGATCTCGGACCTGTTGTCCGCCAACGACATTGTTCTCCTCGACCGCTACGTGGCGTCCAACGCCGCCTACAACGCGGCGCGCGCGCATCAGGGCGTGGACGGCGAGATGGTCGCCTGGGTCCGTGAATTGGAGTTGGGTCGACTCGCTCTTCCCGCTCCCGATCTGCAGTTGTACCTCGACGTACCGGTAGCTCTGGCCGAGCAGCGTGCCCGCTCGCGTGAGGCCGAGGACGCGTCGCGTCAGCTCGACGCCTACGAGCGCGACGGCGGCCTGCAGGCCAGAACCGGTGAGCTCTACAAGCAGTTGGCAGCGACGGACTGGGTCTCGCCCTGGTGGATCGTGGGGCCGGAGACGGACCCGGGCGAACTGGCGCGCAGGCTCGCGGATTTCGCGTGATCGGTCACCCTTGCGGCCGGGATTCGAACTTTCCGGCACAGTAGAGGGAAAGACGCGGCACGCCGCACGGCCTCGTAACGGTCTGATTCATCGCTCCGAGATGCAACGATAGGGATATGAAACCAAGGATTCTGGTTGTCGACGACGACACGGCACTCGCCGAGATGCTCACGATCGTGCTGCGTGGTGAGGGTTTCGATCCCTACGTGGTAGGCGACGGAACCCTGGCGCTCGCGGCAGTGCGTGAGACCCGGCCCGACCTCGTCCTGCTCGATCTCATGCTTCCCGGAATGAACGGGATCGACGTATGCCGAGTTCTGCGTGCGGATTCCGGCGTGCCCATCGTGATGTTGACGGCCAAGACCGACACCGTCGACGTCGTGCTCGGCCTCGAATCCGGTGCGGACGACTACATCATGAAGCCGTTCAAGCCGAAGGAGCTGGTGGCGCGGGTGCGTGCTCGCCTGCGCCGCACGGAAGAGGAGCCGGCCGAGCTGCTGAGCATCGCCGACATCGTGATCGACGTTCCGGCACACAAGGTCAGCCGCGGCAGCGAGCAGATCTCGCTCACACCACTCGAATTCGACCTGCTGGTCGCATTGGCGCGCAAGCCGCGCCAGGTGTTCACCCGTGAAGTCCTCCTCGAGCAGGTGTGGGGATACCGCCACGCCGCCGACACCCGCCTGGTGAACGTGCACGTTCAGCGTTTGCGCGCCAAGGTCGAAACTGATCCCGAGAATCCCGAAGTGGTTCTGACGGTCAGGGGGGTCGGCTACAAGGCCGGACCGCCGTGAGCGGAGTTTCCAGGTGGCGTCGTCGTCTCAACCGACGGCTGACGCCATTTCTGCGGTGGTGTCACTCGATGAGCAACACCCTCGCGCACACGTGGCGACGCTCGCTCCAATTGCGAGTGGTCGTCTCGACTTTGACGTTGTCCTTGATCGTCATCGTCATTCTCGGTGTCGTGCTGACCAGCCAGATCACCGATCGGCTGTTGGAAACGAAGATCACCGCGGCGACCGAGGAAATGGACCGAGCCCGCGGCATCGTCGAAGACCAACTCGCGGGCGTCGACGATTCGACGGCGCTCAACGTTCAATTGGAAAGCGCTGCATCCGGACTGACCAGCCGTCGAAACCAGACCTCGGGCCAGGCCTCCGGGTCGGCCGGCACCTTCGACCCGGTGCTCATCGTGCCAGGGGACGGGCCGCGCCAGCCGACGAGTTCGGGACCGGTCGATCAGATCCCCGACAACCTTCGCGAGTTCGTCAAACGCGGCCAGATCAGCTACCAATTCGCGACGGTGTCCAACCCGAACGGTTACTCCGGTCCAGCGCTGATCATCGGTAGCCCCACCGCGTCGTCGATATCGGGACTCGAGCTGTACCTGATCTTCCCGCTCGCCAGCGAAGACCGGAGTCTGTCGCTTGTTCGAAGCACCCTGCTGATCGGTGGAGCCGTGTTGCTGGTGCTCCTGGCTGCGATTTCGCTGTTGGTTGCCAGGCAGGTCGTGCTTCCCATCCGATCGGCCTCACGAATCGCGGTGCGTTTCGCAGACGGCCGACTCAAGGAACGAATGCCGGTCCGCGGCGAGGACGACATGGCGCGCCTGGCCATGTCCTTCAACGAGATGGCCGAGAGTCTGTCCAAACAGATCACCCAGCTGGAGGAGTTCGGCAGTCTCCAGAAACGCTTCACCTCCGATGTCAGCCATGAACTCCGCACACCTCTGACCACGGTCCGGATGGCAGCCGACCTGATCTACGACGGCAGCGAGAACCTCGACCCGATGCTGCGTCGGTCGTCGGAACTGCTTGTCGCCGAACTGGACAGGTTCGAAGGGCTACTGGCGGACCTCCTCGAGATCTCCCGTCACGACGCCGGTGTCGCGGAACTTGCGTCCGAACAACTCGACGTCCGTATGTGTGCGCGAGCGGCCGTTTCCACGGTTCGCCATCTCGCCCGCGAATCCGGCACCGAACTGATCGTGGACATGCCCGACGAGCCGGTCATGGCAGATGTCGATCCGCGCCGCGTCGAACGCATCCTGCGAAATCTCCTTGCCAACGCCATCGACCACGGTGAGGGGAAGCCGATTCTGCTTCGCCTTCGCGCCGACGACAATGCCCTCGCCTTCATCGTCCGCGACAGTGGCGTCGGGTTGCGTCCGGGCGAGGAGAAGTTGGTCTTCAACCGGTTCTGGCGATCGGACCCGTCCCGTGTGCGCCGCAGTGGTGGCACCGGACTCGGCCTCGCGATCAGTGTCGAAGACGCGAATCTGCACGACGGCAAGCTCGAGGCCTGGGGCGAACCGGGAGTCGGAGCCTGCTTCCGGCTGACGCTCTCGCGCACCCGTGGCAAGAAAGTCGTGTCGAGTCCGCTGCCACTCAAGCCGACGACCACCAAATTCGTCCGCACGCCGAGCGAAGCCGACATCGTCGCCGATACCGTCGGCGAGGTCACATCGTCCTTGCCGACTCCGCGCGAAACTGACTCACGGAACGAGTCCAACGGTGGGGATCGATCATGATCGGAACCCGCCGTCGTCTGGGACTTCTCGCAACAACCCTGAGCGTTCTGTTGCTGACCGGTGCATGCGCGAGTTTGCCGGAGTCCTCGTCGCCACAAGCAATCGGAACTCTGGCGACAGCCGTGCCCGGAACCTCCGTCGAATCACCGGCATCGGGGCGAGAGCCGGACCTGCTGGTACGTGACTTCGTCAAGGCGAGTACCGATCCGTCCAACCGGCACGCCGCAGCCCGTCAGTACCTCACCAAGGACGCTTCGGCGCGTTGGGACGACGCGGCAAGTGCTGTCATCGTCGACAAGGTCGATGTGCTCTCGGTTTCTCGAACCAGCACCGAAGCCGTCTACACGATTCGTGTGAACAAGGTCGGTCGCCTCGACCCGGGAGGACTGTACGTTCCCGAAGAGGGCAGCTTCGAAGCGAGGATGACCCTGGCGTTGACCGACGGCGAATGGCGGATCAGTGATCTGCCTCCCGGCGTGATCATGGAGCGTCCGCAGTTCCTCGGCGCTTACCAGCGGAAGTCGTTGTTCTTCCTCGACCCCACCAGCCAGACGGTCGTCCCCGATCTTCGCTGGATCTCCGGCGGGCAGGACCAGGTGGCGGCTCAGCTGATCGGTCTGATGATCGACGGACCGAAGGCAGCGCTGGCGCCGGCTGTGCGAAACGAACTGGGCAATGGCGTGTCGGTGATCGGTCCGATCACCAAGGCCGACGGTAAGCCGGGACAGGTCGGAGTCGGTCTCGGTGGTGTGCGCATCAACTTCCGCCTTGACAACCCGATGGATGCTGCTACTCGCGGTTTGTTTGCAGCACAGGTCATTTGGACGCTCGCCAACGCCGATGTGGCAGGGCCGTACGTTCTGGAGATCGACGGCGAACCGCTGGACGCGGCTCATGCCGACGGCTGGACCACCGCCGACGTCGCATCCACCAACCCACTGGCCACCACGAGTGCAACCGTCGGACTGCATGCACTGCGCAACGGTTCACTGGTGAGTGTCACCGAGCAAGAGGCGACTCCGGTGCCCGGTTTCGCGGGCAATGCGGGCAACCTCACGGCGGCTGCTCTCTCACGGGACGGCAAGTTGGTGGCAGCCGTCGCGGACACCGCTCGGCCGGATCCCGGCACAAGATTCGACTTGTCGCTCGGGACATACGGCGAAGGGTCCGTTCCGGTACTCGAAGGCAGCGCCATCACCAGGCCTTCGTGGGAGCTGGACAACAACGCGGTCTGGACGGCTGTGAACGGCAATACCGTCGTTCGGGTCGTCCGTGAACCAGGCACCGGCCGGGTGTCGGTCACCAACGTCGACGTCGGGGCCCTGACGTCGGTCGGTTCGACGATCTCGGAACTGCGTCTGTCGCGGGACGGCGTGCGAGCGGCGATGATCATCGACGGCAAGGTCTACCTGGCTGTGGTCGTGCGCACCGCCAGCGGGGTCTATGCCCTGACGAGTCCACGCGCAGTGGCCTCCGGCTTGGGCAGTACCGCGCTCTCACTCGACTGGAGCAACAGCGACACCATCGTGATCGCGCGCAGTGGAGCCGACATACCGGTCGTCCAGGTCGCGATCGACGGCTCACGAATGGACGCGCTGCCGAGTGGAAACCTGACCGCTCCCGTTACCTCCGTGGATGCGTCGCCGACCACCGAGTACGTCGCCGACGCGCGTGCGGTGTTCCAACTGAACAACAACGACCCCGCCGGGGATCGCCGCTGGCGTGAGGTGACCGTGCTGACCGGACAGAAGGCGATTCCGGTACTGCCTGGCTGACGCCTCTGCGCTCTGGTGAATGTCTGCGCTCTGATGCATGTCGGTGCTCAGGTTCATGATTCGGCCATGGGGGACAAGAAATTCGGTGCCGGTCTGCTCGACCTGCTGTTGCCACGCGAGTGTGGTGGGTGTGGCCGCTCGGGGACTCTGTGGTGCGGTGAGTGCGCGGAACTGCTGCGCGATCATCCGCTTCAACTGAGTCCGCGCGTGGAACCGGGCGTGCCCGTCTGGGCACTCGGCCGCTACGACGGCCCCAGGCGGCGCAGTGTGATCGAGATGAAGGAACGGGGTCGTCGGGACCTCGCGATGCCTCTGGGGATCGCTGTGGCCGATGCGTTGGCCACTCTGGAACGGTGGGGCGAGCTCGGCAGCGGGGGTCGTCCGCCGATCGTGCTGGTGCCGGCTCCCACGCGCGCCCGAGCGGCGCGATCTCGCGGGGGTGATCCGGTTCGCCGGATAGCCGAAAGTGTGCGCGGAAAGCGGGAAATTGGTTCTGTCGCGGGTCGTCCGGTACGTGTCTGTCCGATTCTCCGGATGACGCGAGGTGTACGTGACTCGGTGGGACTGTCCGCGGCCGACCGGGTGACCAACGTGAACGGTCATGTGTCTCTCGACACCACTGCGATCTCTTCGATTGCCGGGGACAGTGACATCGTCCTGCTCGACGACGTCCTCACCACGGGAGCGACTGCGGCAGAGTCGGTTCGGGCCCTCTCGCTCAGTGGGATTCGGACAACTCTCGTGCTTGTCCTTGCAGGGGCTTAGATGAATTTCGTTGGAACAGTGGCACTCGCGCGCGTTACGTACTAGCGTCGGCGGCACACCCGAAAATACTGGTAGGAGGTGGTACTTCGATACTGGTGCCGGGCGGATCCCCTCTCGGTACTTGCAGAATTTGCCGCCGCCCACCGTGGGGCGGGGCCGTAATTGGGAGGTACGAGTGACGACCCCTTCGCAAGCCTCGTTTTTCATCGAGGACGCCACCATCGAGCGTTCCGAGAATGCCGCAGCTCCGAGATCCGACGTCGTAGTCAAGGGACGAAATGTCGAGATCCCCGATCACTTCCGAATCTACGTTTCGGAAAAGCTGGCGCGACTCGAACACTTCGACCCCTCCATATTCCACTTCGACGTGGAACTCCAACATGAACGCAACCGACGACAGGCCAAGAGTTGCCAGCGCGTCGAGATCACCGCTCGAGGTAAAGGCCCGGTGGCCCGAGCCGAAGCGTCCGCAGACAGCTTCTACGCCGCCTTCGAATCGGTGATCGACAAGCTCGAGAGTCGCCTCCGTCGAACCAAGGACCGCAAGAAGGTCCATTACGGCGACAAGCGACCGGTGTCCGTCGCGGAGGCAACCGCCTCCCTCGTCGACGCAGACTCACTCGGAGTCACACCGGACATTTCGCTGAACGGTCAAGAGCCGGACGAGTACGACGGCCCGGGACGCGTGGTCCGCACGAAGGATCACCCGGCCGAGCCGATGACCATCGACGACGCTCTCTACGAGATGGAACTGGTCGGACACGACTTCTTTCTCTTCCATGACAAGGAGTCGGACAAGCCGTCCGTCGTCTACCGTCGTCACGCTTTCGACTACGGATTGATCCGCCTGACATGACCCAATCGGTGGTGGGTTTGCTCGCTCGCCGCCGGTAGCGCCTACCATGGAATCCGGCCGGAGTTTTCGGACCCCGGCCGGATTTTCAGTGTGTGACCCCCTGTCGCCGAAGATTGAGGACGAAGAAGACTGTGCCGTCGCTGTCGCTATCGAAGCTGCTCCGTGTTGGTGAAGGTCGCATGGTCAAGCGGCTCAAGCACATCGCCGAGCATGTGGAATCTCTGTCGCCCGATGTCGAAGGCCTGACAGACGAGCAACTCAAAGCCAAGACCACCGAGTTCCGTGAGCGCTATGCCGCCGGGGAAACTCTCGACGAGTTGCTGCCCGAGGCTTTCTCCGTGGCCCGTGAGACGTCGTGGCGCGTGATCAATCAGAAGCACTTCCACGTGCAGATCATGGGTGGCGCGGCCCTGCACTTCGGCAACGTCGCCGAGATGAAGACCGGTGAGGGCAAGACTCTGACGTCGGTTCTTCCGGCTTATCTCAACGCGATCGCGGGTGACGGCGTCCACGTGGTCACCACCAACGACTACCTTGCCAAGCGCGACTCCGAGTGGATGGGCCGCGTTCACCGCGCCCTCGGCCTCGAGACCAGTGTGATTCTCTCGGGCATGACGCCGGCCGAGCGCCGCGTCGCCTACGCAGCCGACATCACCTACGGCACCAACAACGAGTTCGGCTTCGACTACCTGCGCGACAACATGACGCATTCGTTGGACGACCTGGTCCAGCGTGGCCATGCGTTTGCCATCGTGGACGAGGTCGACTCGATCCTCATCGACGAAGCCCGAACCCCCCTCATCATCTCGGGCCCGGCCGACGGCTCCAGCAAGTGGTACAGCGAGTTCGCGCGCATCGCGCCGCTGCTCAAGAAGGACGTTCACTACGAGGTCGACATCCGCAAGCGCACCATCGGTGTGCACGAGGCGGGCGTCGAACTGGTCGAGGACCAGCTCGGTATCGACAACCTGTACGAAGCCGCGAATTCGCCGCTGGTGAGCTACTTGAACAACGCGATCAAGGCCAAGGAGCTCTACACCAAGGACAAGGACTACATCGTCCGCGACGGTGAGGTCATCATCGTCGACGAGTTCACCGGCCGCGTACTGGTCGGCCGCCGCTACAACGAGGGCATGCACCAGGCGATCGAGGCCAAGGAGAAGGTGGAGATCAAGGCGGAGAACCAGACCCTTGCCACCATCACCCTGCAGAACTACTTCCGTCTGTACGACAAGTTGTCGGGCATGACGGGTACCGCCGAGACGGAAGCTGCCGAGCTTCACCAGACTTACACGCTCGGTGTGATCCCGATCCCGACCAACCGTCCGATGGTCCGAGTCGACAACGGCGACCTCATCTACAAGACCGAGGAAGCCAAGTTCGACGCGGTGGTTGACGACGTCGTCGAGCGCCACGAGAACGGCCAGCCCGTCCTGATCGGTACCACCAGCGTCGAGCGCTCGGAGTACCTGTCCAAGCAGTTCACCAAGCGCGGCGTTGCCCACAACGTCCTCAACGCCAAGTTCCACGAGAAGGAAGCGACCATCATCGCCGAGGCCGGTCGCTCCGGCGCGGTCACCGTCGCGACCAACATGGCCGGCCGCGGTACCGACGTCGTGCTCGGTGGTAACCCGGACATCATCGCGGACATCGCGCTGCGCAAGAAGGGCCTCGACCCGGTCACGACGCCGGACGAGTACGAGGCGGCTTGGGACGCAGTCCTGGACGAGGTCAAGGCTGAGGTCAAGGCAGACGCCGAGAAGGTCCGCGATGCCGGCGGCCTGTACGTCCTGGGCACCGAGCGTCACGAATCGCGCCGAATCGACAACCAGTTGCGTGGTCGTTCCGGACGTCAGGGTGATCCCGGCGAATCGCGGTTCTACCTCTCGCTCGGTGACGAGCTCATGCGCCGTTTCAACGGTTCGGCACTCGAGTCGATCATGACGCGCCTGAACCTGCCCGACGACGTCCCGATCGAAGCCAAAATGGTCTCGAAGGCCATCAAGAGCGCTCAGACCCAGGTGGAGCAGCAGAACTTCGAAATTCGCAAGAATGTCCTCAAGTACGACGAGGTCATGAACCAGCAGCGAACGGTCATCTACAAGGAGCGCCGCCAGATCCTCGAGGGTGAGGACATGGAAGGCCAGGTCGAGCAGATGATCACTGACGTGGTCACCGCCTACGTCGACGGTGCCACCGCCGAGGGATACGTCGAGGACTGGGATCTCGAGCAGCTGTGGACGGCGCTGAAGACGCTGTACCCGGTCGGCATCGATCACAAGACGTTGGCAGGGGAGGACGGCGCAGGCATCAACAGTGACCTGAGCCGTGACGACCTGCGAACCGCTTTGCTCGAAGACGCCCACGCGGCGTACAAGAAGCGCGAAGCCGAGATCGATGCGATCGCCGGCGAAAACGGTATGCGTGAACTCGAGCGTCGTGTCTTCCTCTCGGTCCTGGACCGTAAGTGGCGTGAGCATCTCTACGAGATGGATTACCTCAAGGAGGGAATCGGTCTGCGTGCGATGGCCCAGCGCGATCCGCTGGTCGAGTACCAGCGCGAGGGTTACGACATGTTCATCGGCATGCTCGACGGATTGAAGGAAGAGTCCGTCGGATTCCTCTTCAACCTGCAGGTCGAGGCAGCTCCGGCGCAGCCCGCAAGTGGAATTTCCGTCACCGCGGGCTCTGCCGCCGCGGCGTCCGCCACGGCGCCCAAGCCGCTCCCCACGCAGGAGGCTGCGGCCAGGACAGCCGGAACTGCCGCCCCGACGGCGTTGCGCGCCAAGGGACTTGACGACGAAGGTCCGTCGCGTCTGACGTACACCGGCCCGGACGAGGACGGCAAGGCAAAGGCAACACGTGACTCGGCTGCCGACACCGGCGACGGTGCCGCCTCTCGTCGCGAACGTCGTGAAGCCGCACGGACGCAGTCGAAGAGCAATCGAGCTCCGAAGTCCAAGCGCAAGCGCTGAGGTATTAGCGCAGTCAGTACTCGGCAGGCTGGACGGTCACACCACGTGTAGTGCGGTGACCGTCCAGCCTGTTTCGTCTGTGTGGTCGATCCGGCCTGCGACGGCAAAAGTCTGCGTGCCTCGTGTGTACGTCGCACAGACTTCGGCGGTACTCTCCGACACTGCTTGAACGTGGGTGCGGTGAACGGCCGCGCCGCCCAGCTTCCGGGCCGAGAAATCCGAAGTGTAAAGTCTCGCAACAACTTCCAGGACGGACGGCGTCAACACGCCCTTGAGTTGCCGTGGATTTCGTCGTCGGTCGACGGTTTCGAGAACCAGACGTAGTGATCGGTTCCAGAAGATGTCGGCACCTACCAGCCGCGGTTCCGGAGCGTGAGTGAACCCGGTACTGGGCGACGTTCCGTTGTGTGGCGTCTTTCGCGGGCGACGCAGCATCCGGTCTGTTCGGCACTGCGTTCGGTCTGGCCGGCACTGTGGCCGCGACAGCACGACGGTATGCGGGTGAGGCTCGAATTGCGGCGCCGGCTCGAGAACGATCTTGCAGTCCTGCTCCATGACATCCCCCCGGATGATCCTGCGTCCGAGACAGCTGTCTCGGACTTCGCTCCCCCGAGCGATGGTGAGAAGCATGACACGAATCGCTCGAGATGTCGCCGTGATCACCATCGCGACTTAGGGTGATGGCGTGCGGGGACTTCTGTTGGATGTCGGTGGCGTGCTGTTCGGTCCGGGATCGGATCTCGACGGCTTGAGCGCGGTCGTGCGCGCGGTGAAGGCCCGCGGAATCGTGACGGGAATCGTCAGCAACGATCCCGGCGGCGCCAGTGCTCAGTGGTTGCGGGATCTCGGCGACGGGGTCTTGGTCGACGACGTGATCTTGTCCGGTGATGTCGAGATGGCAAAGCCCGACGCCGAGATCTATCTGTTGGCAGCGAGTCGTTTGGGCGTCGAGCCGGAGGATTTCGTTTTCGTGGATGATCTCGAAATCAACGTCCGGGCGGCTGTGGCCGTCGGGATGGTCGGGGTCCATCACGTCGGCTCGGAATCGACCATCGAGGAGTTGTCGATTCTGTTCGATCTCGGCGAAGGAGGGGACACGAAGCCATGGTGAACAGACTGACGACTCAGGATGCCGCTTTCTACTTCCTCGAAGCCGGGACGACGCCGATGCATGTCGGCTCGTTGGGGATCTTCAGGCAACTGCGAAACGGGATCGATCACGAGGAGTTGCTTCGACTTGTCGAAGAGCGGCTCGGATCGGTTCCGCGGTACCGACAGAGAGTTCGCGAGGTGGCGTTCGGTCTGGCCCGCCCCGTCTGGGTGGACGACTCGGATTTCGACATCACCTATCACGTACGCCGATCTGCTCTGCCCAAACCAGGTTCCGACGAACAGCTGATGGATCTGATCGCGCGGCTGACGTCGAGACCACTCGACAGCACGAGGCCGTTGTGGGAGATGTACCTGGTCGAGGGGCTGACCAGAAACAGATTTGCCATCTTCACGAAGTCTCATTCGTCGTTGGTGGACGGCGAGGCGGCTCCAGAGATCAGTCAGGTGATCTTCGATCCGGAGAAGAATCGAGCGCCAGGCCCCGAAGAATTGTGGATGCCCGCCAGGCCGCCGAGCGATACCAGCTTGTTGGTCAGTGCACTGGCGGATCTCGTAACGAGCCCGGGGGAGGGGATCGCACGGGCACGTGCAGCGTTCAACGACGTGACCACATCCGTCACCGAGGCTGTGAGTGCACTCGGGAAACTCGCGGAAGTGGTTCGAACGGCGACGCAGGTAGCCCCGTCGAGCCCGCTCAACGCCACCATTTCGCGCAATCGACGCCTTGCGGTGGCCAAGACGTCTCTGGAGGACTATCGACGTATTCGCGCGCGGTACGGGTGCGAGATCAACGACGTGATTCTGACCGTCATCGCAGGTGCGATGCGGAACTGGTTGCTCTCGCGCGGTGAACCGGTGACCGAGGCGACCATCGTGCGAGCGATGGTGCCCATGTCGGTCTACACCGACGGCCCGGAGAGTCCTGACGTCGACGATCCGCAAGCGCCCGGACATGTTTCCTCGTTCCTCATCGACCTGCCTGTCGGTGAACCCAACGCGGTGGTTCGACTCTCGCACGTGGCCCATGCGACGGAGGCATTCGCGCGTCAGGGTCGGCGGGTCACCGCGCAGACGATGGTGCGAATGTCCGGGTTTGCGCCGGCGACGCTGCATGCGATGAGCTCCCGCGCGGCCAGTAGTCTGTCGCAGCGAATGTTCAACTTGATGATCACCAATGCGCCAGGGCCGCAATTTCCGCTTTACCTCGGTGGTGCTCGGATGCTCGAGATGTATCCCGTGTCGCCACTGCTCAAGAATCAGACACTCAGCATCGCCCTGACGTCGTACGACGGAAATGTCTACTACGGTTTGAATGCCGACCGTGACGCGATGTCGGACGTCGACGTCGTTCGTTCGCTGATCTTCGAGTCACTCGAGGAATTGACGGATGCGAGTCGGTGACGAACGAGCATGAAGGTGGTCTCATGAGGGTGTACGTACCGGCGACGGTCGAGATTTTGCAGCAGTTGGTCGCAGATCAGGAGTTCGACCCTATGAGCCGGACGGCTTTTGCGGTCACCCCGACTCTGCGTGAGTCGTACGCGGCGGGGGACGACGACGAGTTGGCCGAGGTCGCCATGGGTGAGGCTGCGCGTGCGTCGCTGCGACTGATCGCCGGAACCGAGGGTGACGTCACCTTCCGGCGTGCTGTCGTCGCCGCCGACGTCGACGATGCCGATGTGAAGTTACGGCCCGATCTCGACGATTCGGTAGTCCGATTGGCGGGTCCTGTCACGATGGCTCAGGTTGCATCTGTGCATGTCGACCTCGAACAGGCAGAATCGGACATCGAGCGCGCTGCTGGCATAGTCGACGCGGCGGATCTCGGTGACGCCGATGCCGAGTTCACGCTCGGTGACGCGGAGGACCACGAGTTGGCGTGGTACGCCGCGCAAGAGTTGCCGTTCTTGCTCGACCTGCTGTGAATGTGCTTACCGTGAAGTAACCTACGGTACCGTAACCTGATAACCTACGGTACCGTAGGCAGTGGGTTCGGAAGGTGAGAGGTGGAGGTCTGATGGGTCTGAAGGACTGGATCGAGGCACCGGCAGCGTCGGTAGTTCCGGCAGCGCGGTCGAAGCTCAATCTGCTTCGCGGTGCGGCGGCTCGGCTGACCACACCATTGCTTCCCGACGACTATCTGCACCTCGCGAATCCGTTGTGGTCTGCCCGCGAGCTGCGCGGCCAGATCGTCGAAGTCCGGCCCGAGACCACGGACTCGGCGACCATCGTCATCAAGCCGGGTTGGGGATTCGACTTCAACTACCAGCCGGGGCAGTACATCGGCATCGGTCTGCATATCGACGGCCGTTGGCATTGGCGGTCGTACTCACTTACCTCGCCTCCCAACTGGGAGAACAAGCGCATTTCCATCGCGGTCAAGGCCATGCCCGAGGGCTTTCTCTCGAGCCACCTCGTCAGCGGGGCCGTGCCGTCGGGAACCATCGTTCGACTGGCCACGCCTTCGGGCAACTTCGCGTTGCCGGATCCGCCGCCGGAGAAGATCCTGTTCATCACCGCCGGCAGTGGCATCACTCCGGTCATGGGCATGTTGCGGACGATGAACCGGCGCGGTCAATTGCCCGACGTCATGCACATCCACTCGGCTCCGACGGAATCCGACGTGATGTTCGCCGACGAACTCACAGCACTGCACGCCGAGCACGAGGACTTCGTGAGCCACGTGCAACTCACGCGACGTGACGGAAAGTTCAAACTCAGTTCTCTCGACACGGTCTGCCCCGACTGGCGCGAGCGCCACACCTGGGCGTGCGGACCCCTCCCGTTGCTCGACGAGCTCGAAGACGTCTGGAAGGCGGAACGCATCGAGGATCGACTCCACATGGAGCGGTTCGCCGTATCGCGCATCGATGCTTCGGCCGACGGTGGCACGGTCACGTTCGAGAAGTCGGGTAAGACGATCACCGTCGACGGTGCGACGACGCTTCTGGAGGCGGGCGAGCAGTCCGGTGCCTTGATGCCGTTCGGTTGCCGCATGGGCATCTGCCAGACGTGTGTCGTACCTCTCGTTGCCGGCCACGCGATCGATCTACGCTCGGGGAAACAGCACGCGGAGGGCGAGCGCATCCAGACGTGCATCTCCGCCGCCGCCGGCGACTGTACGCTGGACGCATAGCTTCTAGGCACACGGAGGACCACGGTGGCCATCACCGATATCAAAGAGTTTTCGCACCTCACCGAGGCCGATGTCGAAGCTCTCGGACGTGAACTCGATCAGATTCGACTCGACATCGAAGACTCTCGTGGGATCCGGGACGCCCGCTACATTCGTCGCGTCATTCGCGTCCAGCGGGCGTTGGAGCTCGGCGGGCGTATCGCATTGTTCGGCAGTCGGTACCGACCGGCATGGTTGGTCGGCACGACCCTGCTGAGCCTGTCGAAGATCATCGAGAACATGGAGCTCGGGCATAACGTCATGCACGGGCAATGGGACTGGATGAACGATCCCGAGATTCACTCCGTCTCGTGGGAGTGGGATCAGACCGGTCCTTCCGAGCATTGGAAGCGCGCCCACAACTACCAGCACCACACGTACACCAATGTCGTCGGTATGGACGAGGATCTCGGTTTCGGGATTCTGCGTATGACTCGTGACGAGCCGTGGAAGCCGATCAACCTCTTCCAGCCGATCGCCAACGTGATCTTGGCGGCCACGTTCGAGTGGGGCATCGCGCTGCACGACCTCACGGCGGCAGCCGAGTTGGAGGGCGCGGAAAAGGGGCAGCTGAACTCGCAGGCGAACAAAGACTTCGCGCGCAAGATCTTTCGTCAGGTGGGCAAGGACTTCATCTTGTTCCCGGCGCTGACGGGGCCGGCGTGGAAGTCGACCATGTCGGCCAATGCGACCGCGAACCTCGTGCGCAACCTGTGGGCGTACGTCGTCATCTTCTGTGGCCACTTCCCGGACGGTGCCGAGAAGTTCACGGTTGCCGAATTCGAGCAGGAGACTCGTCACGAGTGGTACCTGCGCCAGATGCTCGGTAGTGCGAACTTCAATTCCGGCAAGCTCATGGGACTCATGAGCGGCAATCTGAGCTACCAGATCGAGCACCACGTGTTTCCCGATCTGCCGAGCAACCGCTATCCCGAAATCGCTGTGAAGATGCGTGCATTGTGCGAGAAGTTCGATCTCCCGTACACCACCGGTTCGCTCTTCAAGCAGTATCTTCTGGCTCTGCGCACCATCCACAAGTTGGCTTTGCCGGACAAGTGGCTGACCGCAACCTCGGACAATGCTCCGGAAACGTCTTCGGAACTGCGGTTCCGCGACTCGGGATTCCGGGACGCAGCCATGGCGATGGTGGAGGACCTTCGTACCGATCCGATCACCGGTAAGCGTCTCGGTTTGTTGACCGCACTCAAGTCGCAGGCCCGTTCCCGCATGCCGAAGCGCCGGAAGTGATATAGGTTACATCGGGAAAAACCTAACCTACGGTGCCGTAAGTTACGCTACAGTAGGTGCAGTTGATCTGAACGATTCGAATCGAGAATCGTTCTGCACTTACTACTTTGCGCCTAACTCACTGCTAGGAGGCTTTCCATGGCGATTGCAGATGTCAAGGAATACGCACATCTCACGGACGCCGACATCGAGGCGCTCGGCCGCGAACTCGACGCGATTCGTCGCGACATCGAGGAGTCGCGCGGCGAGAAGGATGCGCGATACGTGCGCAACGTCATTCGTCTGCAGCGTTCGCTCGAAATCGGCGGCCGCGCAGTGCTTTTCGCCAGCCGTCGTCGTCCGGCGTGGCTCGCCGGAGTTGGCCTGCTGACGCTCTCGAAGATCATCGAGAACATGGAACTCGGGCACAACGTGATGCACGGGCAGTGGGACTGGATGAACGACCCGGAGATCCACTCCACCTCGTGGGAGTGGGACGTCACCGGCCCGTCTGCGCACTGGAAGCAGACCCACAACTACCTGCATCACAAGTACACCAACGTCCTCGGAATGGACGACGACGTCGGATACGGACTCCTCCGCGTCACCCGCGATCAGCGCTGGAAGCCCTTCAACGCCGGCAACCTGGTCTACAACACGCTGCTCGCGCTGTTCTTCGAGTACGGCATCGCCGCACAGCACCTCGAGCTCGGCAAGGTGGCCAAGGGCCGCGCCGACAAGGAAGAGACGCAGCGCAAGCTCCGTGAGGTCGGCGAGAAGATCGGCAAGCAGGTCCTGCGCGACTACGTCATCTACCCGGCCATCACCGGCCCGGCGTGGAAGAGCACGTTGTCGGCCAACTTCACCGCCAACACTCTGCGGAACGTGTGGACCAACGCGGTCATCTTCTGCGGCCACTTCCCGGACGGTGCCGAGAAGTTCACCAAGGAAGACATCGACAAGGAAACGCAGGCTCAGTGGTACCTGCGTCAGATGCTCGGCAGCGCCAACATCGAGGGCAGCGCGCTCATGGACTTCATGACGGGCAACCTGAGCTACCAGATCGAGCACCACCTGTTCCCCGATCTGCCCAGCAACCGCTACAAGGACATCGCGGTCACGGTGCGTCAGCTCGCGGACAAGTACGACTTGCCGTACACGACGGGCCCGCTTGCCGTGCAGTACGCCAAGTCCTGGCGCACCATCGCCAAGCTGTCGCTGCCCAACAAGTACCTCAAGGACACCGTCGACAATGCGCCCGAGACGGCGTCGGAGCGGATGTTCGACGGCGAACTGACCTCGACTGTCGATCCCGTGACCGGGCGTCGCAGTGGCCTCAAGAGCGCCATCGCACGTAAGCGCAAGAGCGGAAAGCTGCGCAGCCTCCTCGGCCTGCGCTGATCGTCGACTGCGCTGACCGTAGACAGCAAGCGGCCCGACACCATTCGATGGTGTCGGGCCGCTTTGCTGTTCTCGCCCGGAACGTCGCTCGGGGGCGCTCAGTACTGATCGTTGGACTTGATCGCTTCCAGCAGTTGTCGCACAGCGACGACGCGTCGAGCTGATTTGCCCTCCAGTAGGTCGAGCTTGCATTCGGGATCTGCCGGCGGTCCGAGGTGCGTGCATCCGCGCGGGCAATCCTCGATCGCCGCAGCGAGATCCGAGAACGCCGCCACCACGTTCTCGGGCGAGATGTGCGCCAGACCGAACGAACGGATGCCCGGGGTGTCGATCACCCAGCCGCCACCGGCGAGCGGGAGTGCCACCGATTGCGTCGACGTGTGCCGGCCCTTGCCGACGCCGGATACGATGCCGACCGCTCGATTGGCATCGGGGACAAGGCGATTGACCAATGTCGACTTTCCGACGCCGGAATGTCCGATCAGGGCGGTCAACTTGTGCTCGAGGATCTGCGTCAGTTCGTCCAGGGGATCGTCGCGACCGGCGACGACCACTTGGATGTCGAGGTCGGCGAACGTGCTCGCGAATTCCTCCGGCGGTTCGAGGTCGCTCTTGGTCAGGCAGACGATCGGCGTCAGGCCACCCACGTAGGCGGCGACCAGTGCGCGCTCGACGAAGCCGGTGCGCGGTGGGGGATCGGCGAGTGCCACGACGATGAGAAGCTGCTCCGCGTTCGCGACGACGATGCGTTCGAAGGGATCGGTGTCGTCGGCGGTCCGTCGCAGAACCGTCGAACGCTCGGAGACCCGGACAATGCGCGCCAGGGTGTCGGTTTTGCCCGACAGATCGCCGACTATGTCCACCTGATCGCCGACGACGATGGGGGTTCGGCCAAGTTCGCGGGCGCGCATCGTGACGATCAGCCGGTCGGGATCGCCGCCGAGGACGCAACCCCAACGGCCACGATCCTTCGACACCACCATCCCCGATTCGGCCGAGAGATGTTCGGGCCGAGTCTTCGTACGGGGGCGGGATCCGCGCCCGGGGCGTACCCGGACGTCGGACTCGTCGTACTGCCGCGGACTCAGAAGCTTGCCTTCGGTGTCGCCGGCGAACTCTCGAGCATGTCGATCCACATGTTCTCGAAGCCCGGCAGTGTCTTGGCTGTGGTTCCGACATCGTCGACCTCGACACCGTCGACGACCAGGCCGATGATGGCGCCGGCTGTTGCCATGCGGTGGTCGGCATACGAGAGCCATTGTCCGCCATGGAGTTCCGCGGGAACGATCGTCAGGCCGTCATCGGTTTCGGTGACGGAGCCGCCGAGTTTGTTGATCTCGTCGGCGAGGGCGGCGAGACGGTCTGTCTCGTGCCCGCGCAGGTGCGCGATTCCTCGTAGATGCGAGGTGCCCTCGGCGAGAGCGGCCAGGGCCGCCACGGTGGGGGTCAGCTCTCCCACGTCGTGGAGGTCGATGTCGATGCCGCGCAGTTTCTCCGGGCCGCGGACGGTCAGGACACCATCGGCGAGAGTGACGTCGGCTCCCATCGAGGCGAGGATCCCGCGGATCGCGTCGCCGGGTTGCGTCGTCGACGACGGCCACAACGGCACGCTGACGGTTCCGCCGGTCACTGCGGCAGCGGCCAGGAACGGTGTGGCGTTGGAGAGATCGGGTTCGATCGCCCAGTCCACGGCGCGCACCGGCCCCGGTGCCACACGCCAGGTGTCCGCGTCACCGCCCGTGGCTGGCGTCGTCACGGAAACTCCGGCCTCGCGGAGCATCTCGACGGTCATGTCGATGTGTGGCATGGACGGGACGGGCTTGCCGTCGTGGTGAACGGTGACACCCTCTTCGAACGCAGCAGCCGAGAGCAGGAGACCGGAGACGAACTGCGACGAACCGGATGCGTCGATGGTGACCGTCCCGCCGCGTAGGGATCCGGTTCCGGTGACGGTGAACGGGAGTGCGTCACCCTCGATCCGAGCGCCGAGACCGCGCAGTGCTTCCAAGATGGTGCCGAGCGGTCGTGTGCGTGCTTGCTCGTCGCCGTCGAAGTGGACGATGCCGTCGGCCATCGCGGCGAGTGGCGGCAGGAAGCGCATCACGGTGCCGGCCAGGCCGCAGTCGACCTCGCCGCCGCGCAGGGGTCCAGGGGTGACGCGAAGCGTGGTCGCATCACCGGCTTCCTCGACGCCGATGCCGAGGTCACGCAGAGCTGCGATCATCAGGTCGGCGTCACGGCTGCGGAGTGCCCCGGTGATCGTGGACGGGCCATCCGCAAGTGCGGCCAGAATCAGAGCTCGATTGGTGATGGACTTGGATCCGGGCAGCGTCACCACTGCATCGACGGGTGCTTGGGCCCTCGGGGCGCTCCACAGACTCAGACTCACATGGTCCATCTTCTCTCATCGGTGGGGGAATGGTCGAAACCGTGCCACCCTGGGTGTCATGTGCGGAAGGTATGCGACCACAGCGGACCCGGCCACCCTGGCGGTGGAACTCGACGCGCTCGACGAGACCGACCACTCGGCGCCCGTCGAAGCCGATTACAACGTGGCCCCCACGACCGAGGTGTTGACCGTCGTCGAACGCCACGATCGGGAGAACCCCGACAGCGATCCGGCCAAGAGGATTCGGCGGATGCGGTGGGGATTGGTGCCGTCGTGGACCAAGGAACTGGGCAAAGGCCCGGTCCTGTTCAACGCCCGCGCCGACTCGCTGGCGGAGAAGCCGGCGTTTCGGACCGCCTTCAAGTTCAAGCGTTGCCTGGTCCCCATGGACGGGTGGTACGAGTGGCAGACCGAGGCCACCGGCGGGAAAAAGGCAGCGAAGATTCCTTACTACATGCACCCCGACGACGGATCACGGCTGTTCATGGCGGGCGTGTGGTCTGCTTGGCGGGACCCGAGGGTCGAGAACGCGAGCCCCGTCCTGAGCTGCTCGATCGTCACGGTCGACTCTCTCGGTCACCTCGAGCAGGTTCACGACCGCATGCCCCTCGCCCTGCCTCGTGACCGCTGGGAGGCGTGGCTCGATCCCGACAACACCGTCGATTCGGCTCTGCTCGAACCGGTACCGGACCTCTTCGAGCGGATCGACGTCGATCGAGTCCGGCCGCTGGTCAACAGTGTCAAGAACAACGGGCACGAGTTGATCGAGCCGGACGTCGACCGTGCCGGCGAGCAGATCAGCCTGCTCTAGCAGTCAGCCGAGAGCCCAGGTGACGGTCACTTCGAACGAGACCTGCTGGGTTCCCGGGGCGAGAACCATGTCGGACATCGAGGCGTCGGGAGCGCGCATGGTCTGACCGCCACTCGTGTCGTGTGCCTCGGTGATGGTCACGACGTTTTCGAGCGACGTCCCGGACAGATCCGCGTACTGCTCGGCACGGTTCTTCGCGTCCTCGAAGGCACGGGTGCGAGCGTCGGCCAGAAGCTGAGAGTCGTCGTCGATGGCGAAGGCGACGTTACCGAGCCGTGCCGCGTTTCCGCCCGCCGCGATGCCGGCGGCCAGGACAGAAGAGGCCTTGTCGAGATCGCGGACGACGATTCGTACCGAGTTGGTCGCCCGGTAGCCGGTCACGTTGCCGCCGACGAACGGTCCGCCGCTGGCGTCGTACTGCGGCTGGACGGACAGATCGCTTGTCTGCACGTCCTCGGGGGCAACCCCGGCGGCGACTATCGCGTCGATCATCTGACGGGCCTTGTCATTCGCCTCCGAGACCGCTCCCGATACATCCGGGGCAACCACCTCGATGCCGATGTCGGCATTGAGGATGTCCGGCGCCCCGCGGACCTGCCCTGATCCGACTACCGTGACTTCCTTGGCGGCATTGTCCGAACTCCCGCAGGCCGTCAGCGAGACGGTGAGGGCTGCCGCTGCAGCGGTCAGTGCAAGAGTTTTCAGGTGTGGTCGCATGGTGAGACCGTAGCGACCGGATACTCAGCCCGCCGTGATTTGCGCCGTGACCGCGCCACTGAGCTGCGCGAGGTCCGTCGGAGCCAGCTCGATTTCGAGCCCGCGTCGGCCGGCGCTGCAGAGAATGCGGTCCCAGTCGAGCGCCGACGCATCGATCACTGTCGGCAGTTTCTTGCGCTGGCCGAGCGGTGAGATACCGCCGAAGACGTAGCCGCTCGAGCGCTCGGCTTCGGCGCGATCGGCCATGACGGCTTTGCTCGCACCGAGGGCAGCGGCTGCAGCCTTGAGGGAGAGCTTGTCCGGGACCGGCAGAACCGCGACGGCGAGCTTGCCGGTGTCGAGTTTGACGACCAAGGTCTTGAAGATCTGTGCGGCCTCGACGCCTGTCGACTCTGCCAGTGCGGTGACCGCCTCGTCGCCGAAAGATTCGGCGCGAGGATCGTGGTCGTAGCTGTGGACGCGGTGCGGTGTCTTCGACTTGTCGAGAAGTACGGTCGCAGGGGTCGCTGTTCCGGCCATGAGGAACACCCTAGGTGGATCGCCGACAGGTGCATCCGACCAGGCCGGGAACAGAGTCGCTGACTCCCGTGTTGGTACCAGTTGATGAAACTTGTCCCGAGAAGCGAAGGAGCGACCGTGCTGGCTGTGTGTGAGCCACCACCGGCCCGTGGGTCGGATCTTCAGTTGGCGGTAACCTTGATCCCTACGGCTAGTGAAGGGATCAGAGTGCTGGAACACGACCGGCCCAAGGACGAACCGTCAGGGGTAACTGAACCTATCGACGGCACTGTGTCCGAAACGCCCGAAACTGCGGATGCGTTGATTGCCCGGTTCGAGCGCGACGCGCTCCCGCTGCTCGACCAGTTGTACGGCGCTGCCCTGCGCATGACGCGGAATCCGGCTGATGCCGAGGATCTCGTGCAGGAGACGTACGTCAAGGCGTACACCGCTTTCCGTTCGTTCCGTGCCGGTACCAACCTGAAAGCCTGGCTGTACCGGATTCTCACGAACACCTACATCAACTCGTACCGAAAGAAGCAGCGCCAACCCGCGCAGTATCCGACGGACGAGATCACCGACTGGCAGTTGGCCGCCACCGCCGAGCACACTTCGACGGGGCTGCGATCGGCCGAGGTGGAGGCGCTCGACGCGTTGCCTGACGACGACATCAAGGCGGCGCTGCAGTCGCTTCCCGAGGAATTCCGTATGGCCGTGTACTACGCCGATGTCGAAGGATTCCCGTACAAGGAGATCGCGGAGATCATGGGCACACCCATCGGAACGGTGATGTCGCGACTGCACCGTGGTCGCAAGCAATTGCGTGGTCTTTTGGCCGATGTCGCAAAAGACCGGGGATTCAATCGGGACGGCGCGGTCGACACAGCCACAGTCGCAGCCACCGAGACGGAAGGTGTCACACGATGAGTGAGCAGGACGAATTCGAAAGGCTCGACTGCTCGGCAGTCATCGCCGACGTCTGGTTGATGCTCGACGGTGAATGCGACGATTCAAGTCGTGCTCGCCTGCAGCGTCATATCGACGATTGTGGATCGTGCCTCGAGGCCTACGGGATCGAAGAGAAGGTCAAGAGCCTGATCAACCGTAAGTGCGGCGGAGACCATGCGCCGGAAAGCCTGCGTCAGAGGCTCACCGTCGAGTTGCGTCGGACCATCGTCATAACGACTACCGAAACCGACAGCTAGCCCGTCAGCGAAGATCTGAGCGGCAGCAGTCGGAAGGCAGTAACGCCGAGGGGCGGGGAAGCAATGCTTCCCCGCCCCTCGGACGTTTTGTTGCGCTACATGTCAGGCGTTTGGACGCTTGCCATGGTTAGCGGCGTTGCCCTTACGGCTGCGCTTCTTACGACCACGCTTACCCATGATTGGTCTCCCTTCTGTTTCTTTCGCGTCATTGTTTCACGCCGATGCCGGTGTGGTTCCATTGGCAGGTCGATCGAGTGATCCGTCGACGTATTTTCGTGGTCAGAGTGCAGTTCCGACAGAAGTGAGGTTCACGATGGCAGAAGACGTGCGCGCCGAGATGGTTTCGACGGTCTACCAGGTCGTCGTGAGCGAGGGAGACGTCGTTGCGGACGGCGACACCCTGGTCATCCTCGAATCCATGAAGATGGAGATTCCCGTCCTGGCCGAGGTTCCGGGAACGGTGACGACGGTGGGCGTCAAGGTCGGCGACGTGATTCAGCAAGGCGATCTGATCGCCGTGATCTCCTAAGCCGGACGATGTCCACTCTCAGCGACCTCCTCGCCGAACACACCGACCTTCCCGGTGCGGCGGTCGACCATCTCCAGCGCGTCGTGGGGGAGTGGCAACTGCTCGCCGACCTCTCCTTTGCCGACGTTCTCTTGTGGGTGGGCACCGAATCGGAGAAGAACCGATCCGAGGGGACGGTCATCTGCGTCGCGCATTGCCGGCCGACAACGGCATCGACGGCTTTTCCGGAGGATGCGGTCGGAACGGTCGTTTCCGAGTCCGAGCACCCGCAGGTTCTTCGCGCTCTCGTGGAGGGCCGCGTCGTGCGCGGGGAAGACGAGACGTGGCGTGAAGGAATGCCGCCGCGTCGGGAAGCCGTTCCGGTGCGTCTGGACGGGCGAGTCATCGCTGTTCTGAGCCGCGACACCAACCTGTCGCACCAGCGAGCGCAGAGTCCGCTCGAACTCGCGTATCTCGATTGCGCCGAAGACCTGTGTCAGATGATCAGCGACGGAACCTTCCCGATCCGAGAATCGCGCTCCGACACGAACTCGAGCCCACGTGCGGGCGACGGCTTCATCCGTCTCGATACCGAAGGCACAGTCGTCTATGCCAGCCCGAACGCGCTCTCGGCCTATCACCGGATGGGTCTGAGTTCGGATCTGGTGGGTCAAGACCTCGCAGCGCTGACCCGTTCGTTGGTCACCGACCCGTTCGAGTCTCAGGAAGCTGCGGGATACATCCGAGATACGTTGGCGGACAAGCCCGGTCGCCGTATGGAGATCGAGGCGCGCGGGGCGACCGTTCTGCTGCGGGCCCTGGTTCTCAAGCCTGGCGGCCGGCATGTCGGTGCTGCGGTCGTCGTCCGCGACGTCACCGAGGTCAAGCGTCGTGATCGCGCTCTCCTGAGCAAGGACGCAACCATCCGCGAGATTCACCATCGAGTGAAGAACAATCTGCAAACCGTCGCGGCGCTTCTGCGTCTACAGGCCAGGCGAACCGGCAACGACGAAGCGCGACAAGCGTTGACAGAGTCGGTGAGACGCGTGACGTCCATCGCCCTCGTTCACGACACCTTGTCGATGTCGGTGGACGAAGAGGTGGATCTCGACGAGGTGATCGACCGGTTGGTTCCCATGCTCTCCGATGTCGCGGGAGTAGGTGTGCCGGTGACGATTCGGCGTGAGGGCAGTTTCGGAGTGTTCTCCGCCGAGCGCGCCACCCCGCTGGTCATGGTGCTGACGGAGTTGGTGCAGAACGCGATCGAGCACGCTTTCGATCCGGGTGTGACCGGCACGGTCACACTCAGTGCCGAGCGTTCTGCACGCTGGTTGGACGTGATCATCCACGACAACGGGCGCGGACTGCCGGAGAACTTCGACCTCGAGAAATCCGATCGGCTCGGACTCCAGATCGTGCGGACTTTGCTGGGCGCCGAACTCGGTGGCTCGCTCGGACTGCACCCGGGAAGCGGAGGCGGTACCGACGCGGTTCTGCGTGTGCCGCTCGGTAGACGTTCTGCGCGTTACTGATTCGAGCCGCGTTAGCGATTCGAGCAGACAAAAAGCCCGGCACCATGTGGTGCCGGGCTGTCGTCTTCGACTGTGCAGAGGGGCTGTTCTCCGCCGCGAGTCGAACGTCTCGGTTCTACCTAGACGGAAGTGCGTGCACGGGTACGTGCGTTACGACGCTTGAGTGCGCGACGCTCGTCTTCGCTCATTCCGCCCCAGACGCCTGCATCCTGGCCGGACTCGAGAGCCCACGACAGGCACTCGGCGGTGACGGGGCAGCGGTTGCAGACAACCTTGGCATCAGCGATCTGAGCGAGGGCCGGTCCACTGTTTCCCACAGGGAAGAACAGTTCGGGATCCTCGTCGCGACAGATTGCGTTGTGGCGCCAGTCCATCTTTTTTCGCTCCTTAATTGGGTGTGTATTCACACCATTTGGTACCAATGAGTTTGTGTGTGCGTCATCAATGTTTCCGCACTGTTACTTGTGAATGCTTTCACGAACTCGCGGTATGTCAATAGGTTTGAACGGGTTCGTGGGCCAACTCACTAATTTGTGACACACCTGACGGCCACCTGGGCGTCACCGGCATTTTACCCGATTTCGACCTTTTGGCACCAGAGTTTTTGCAGGTCAAACGTGTTGCCTGACTCACGTCGTAATCGGTGCGAACACTTCCAGTGCATCCGGGACCGAGGTGAATTCGACCTTTTCACGAAGTCCGATGTAGTCGCCGTCCATCTGCAGTCCGATCGGTCGCGACGATTCGATGGTGATTGTCGGGACGTCGTCGGTGCGTAAGAGGACCTTCGATTTCGGCTCCGCGCCGCGTGCGAGTAGTTGCCGCACAACCCGCAGGGACGGCAGAACTTTGGTGCTCGTCATGGCGAAGATGCCGAGTCCACTGTCGAAGGTCGTTCCCGGATTGGTGTGGACGGGACGCTCTTCCAGATATGTCCACGGGCTCGAGTTCGAGACGAATGCGTAGTGGACTCCGGAGACGGGATCCTGATCGGGAAGGTGGACGGTCAGCGCTGGTTCGGCTCGCTTGGCACGGAAGAACGCCGCGATCGCGGTTCGGACATACCGGGCGGGTGTGGCGGCGTCACCGTTCTTACGGCTGGCGTCGACGGCCTCGCACACATCGGCGTCGAGGCCCATTCCGGCGTTGAACGTGAACCAACGGTTGTCGCAGTGTGCGAGCCCGATTCGGCGCCTGGTCCGTTCGGAGAGGAGGTCGACGAGTTGGTTCGTGGCGTCGATCGGGTCGGCGGCAATACCGAGTGAGCGCGCGAAAACGTTTGCCGAGCCGCCTGGGACGACAGCGATCGTCGGGATCGGACCGACCGGAACCGATTTCATCGACGCGGGATGCGGTGACCCGAGCAGTCCGTTGACCACTTCGTTGACCGTTCCGTCGCCACCGTGGACGATCACCGAGCCGAAGCCGTCTTCGTGGGCTTCGCGCGCCAGTTCGGCAGCATGACCCCGATGTGTGGTGTGCGCCACAGTAAGTCGCACCCGACTCTCGAGGGCGTGTGCCAACAGGTCACGACCGGCAGCGGTGGTGGAGGTGGCATTGGGGTTGACGATCAGCAGTGCGCGCACGGGGCATGAGCCTATCCGGTGTCGTGTTCTAGGCTGGCCTCGTGCCGAATACCGCCAGTCCGAACGCCCTGCCCAAGACAGTCACATGGGCGGGTGCCCTCGTGACGCTTCAAGGGCTGGTTGCCGCCGGGTTCGCGATCGTCGCAGTGATTCGCGGTGCAACCGGCCACGATCAGAGCGTCACCAACGGATACGGATTTGCCGCCTGGGTCGCGATCCTCGGCGGCGCGGTGTTGGCTGCCGGTATCGCTTTGCTGACGGGCCGCCGGTGGGGCCGGGCAATCGCCGTCGTCGCACAGTTGCTGCTCCTGCCGGTCGCCTGGTCGCTCCTGACCGATTCGCATCAGGTGCCGCTCGGAATCGTTCTGGGTGTCGTCGTTCTCGGCGCTCTGGGCTGCCTGTTCTCGGCTCCGACGTCTCGATGGATGGCAGCGGAGTACGGAGCGTACGCAGACGAGGTGTCGCCGGAAGAGGGACGCCCGGACGAGACCGACGAGCCGCGGGACAAGTAGGACGGAACGCCTACGCTGCTTCAGACCTACTCAGCTTCCGCTCTACTCAGCTTCGGCGGCGAGAGCTCCGAGGTGAGTACCGGTCAGGCGATACGTGGTCCACTCCGTCTTCGCGTCGGCGCCGAGTGACTCGTAGAACTTGATCGAGGGGGTGTTCCAGTTGAGCACCGACCAGGACAGCCGGGTGTAGTCGTTGTCGGTGCACTCCTTGGCGAGTGCGGCCAGAAGAGCCTTCCCGTGGCCTGATCCGCGCTGACTGGGCTTGACGTAGAGGTCTTCGAGGTAGATACCGTGGGCGCCGTCCCACGTCGAGAAATTGCGAAACCACAACGCCATGCCGACGACGTCGTCGGCCGAATTCACAGCGACGTGCGCGAAGGCCGTCGCGGCCGGCCCGAACAAAGCCTCGCCGATCTGTTCCGCCTTCACGGTGCACTCGTCGAGGGCCTTCTGGTAGTCGGCCAACTCGTAGATCATGTCTGTGATCGGCTGGACGTCTGCGGGCGTGGCGCGTCGGATCATAGGGAGAATCTTAGGCCTCAAGCCTCGACGAGCGGCGGCACGTTGTGATGGACGAGGTGGGTGGCGCCATGCTCGTAACCGAGAACCGAGTATGCGCCGGGGGACAAGGCGAAACGCTTTCCTTCCGTCACCGGGAGCTCGAGCCAGCGGGCGATGAGTGCGCGTGAGAAGTGGCCGTGCCCGATCAGGATCACGTCGCGTTCGGGTAGTTGCGAACGCACCATCGACAGCACCATGTCGGTGCGGGCGTGGATCTGATCGGCCTGCTCGCCGCCGGGGCACGGGTGCGTCCAGACGGTCCAATCGGGCACCGTTGCGCGGATCTCGGGCGTCGTGAGGCCTTCGTAATCGCCGTAGTCCCATTCGGACAGTGCATCCCAGGTTCGCTCTTCCGGCAGGCCGGCGAGATCGCCCGTCAACTGTGCGCGCAGCCGCGGACTCGTCAGAATCATGGGGTTCCGGAGGTCGAGGGTTCGCAAGCGATTTCCGGTCGCGGTTGCCTGCATCTCGCCGAGCGGAGTCAGCGGAACCTCGGTCCGGCCCGTGTGTTTCCCGGTGCGTGCCCACTCGGTTTCACCGTGTCGCATGAGTACGACGCGAGCACCGAGGGGGATCGACGAGGGGGCGGACTGGGACGTCATGTCGACCATCATTGCAGGCTGCCTCGCGTGTGTAGCTCGCCTCCTGGCGCGAAGTGCGCAAGGATCTACGTGTGACGACGGTTCTCGCAGTGGCGAATCAAAAGGGCGGCGTGGCTAAAACCACCACCGTCGCTTCTCTCGGTGCGGCTTTGTCCGCGCTCGGACAACGAGTTCTGGTGGTGGATCTCGACCCGCAGGGCTGCCTGACGTTCTCGCTCGGACACAACCCGGATCGCCTCGAGCGTTCGGTCAACGAGGTCCTGGCGGGTGATCTCGATGCGGTCGACGCCGTGCTGAAGACGGACGACGGTATGGATCTCCTGCCGGCCACGATCGATCTCGCGGGCGCCGAAGCGCTGCTCCTGATGCGACCCGGTCGAGAGTTCGCGCTCAAGCGGGCGCTGTCTCCGCTCCTGGGCTCTTACGACGTCATCATCATCGACTGCCCACCGTCGTTGGGTGTGCTCACACTCAACGGATTGACTGCGGCGCAGTCGGTTCTGGTTCCACTGCAGTGCGAAACCCTCGCACACCGCGGCGTCGGACAGCTGCTGCGTACGGTTCGTGAAGTCCAAGCCATCACCAACCCGGATCTTGTTCTGCTCGGCGCACTTCCGACTCTGTACGACGCTCGAACCACGCACAGTCGCGACGTGCTCGCCGACGTCAGCGACCGCTACTCCCTGGCCGTTCTGGCGCCTCCGATCCCACGCACCGTCAAGTTCGCCGAGGCGTCCGCGTCGGGTGCGACGGTCCTCGCCGGACGAAAGAACAAGGGCGCGGATGCCTATCGAGAACTCGCCGACAATCTCGTAAAGCATTGGGCTGGAAATGAAGTCGTGACTTTCGCGCCGGAACTGGCGCTCTGAGGAAGGTGAGCTTCTAGCGCAGCGCGAACAAGGTGTCGCCGCGCTGTTCCAGAATCGTCTCGCCCGCACTGGCGAGCACGATCGGTGTCGCCGTCTCACCGCGGTCGACTGCGATCATGCGCTGAACCGCTCCGTCCGACGGACTGACGGCTGCAATGCCGCCCGGAACGGGGATGAGCATCTGACCGGCAACCATGCTTCCGGGCCCGGACGTTCCGTTGACGATCCACGTCGGAGCCAGGTCGCTCAGGCGCAGGTTGACGGTCTGCGAGCCGGTCCACCACGTGATCGAAGCCTTGTCGGCGTGGGTGCGGGCCCCTTCGGTCACCGCTCCCTCGATCGGATAGTCGACGATCGGATTGCCGGTTCCGTCGAAAATGGTGATGCGAGAGACGGTTCCGTTGGCGGCAGGGAGGTAGACGGCCGTCTTCTCGCCGGCCACGGCCAGCAGGCGGGCGCCCTCGGAGTCGAGGAGAATCGAGGATCCGTACTCTTCGGGTTCCTGGGCGTCCTTGGGTGCGGGATTCATCACCGTCAACCTGTTGGAGGCTTCACCGGGGCAGCGCTCGAGTACCGAGACTCGGTTGGCGCTCGATGCAGCGTCGAGCAGCGTGCATCCGGTGCGGGGTTGCTTGTTGGGGTTGACCTTCGCGTCGACCCGGCCGTACTCGAGGGTTCGGACGAGGTCCGAGCGCCACAGTTCCATTCGCTCAGTGCCGCGCGAAATCAGGTAGGTGCCGTCCGCTGAAAGGCTGACCGCGGAATCGGCGTCGCTGTTGCGCTGGTCCTTTCGGGCGCCGGTGTCGGCGACCAGCGACGTGACCTGAGAGCAACCGCGATCGTCCTGATAGACGCTGACGACGCGATCCCACGAACCGATCGCGCCGCACAGCGGAATGTTGCGCGCGTATCGCCACACTTCTTCGCCCGTTGCCGGATCGCGGCCGATCACCTCGGAGCCGTCGGCGGTGACGACGGCATTTCCGACGGTGATCGGTGCCGTCGAGTCGGCACTGGGAGATTCCCACGTCTGCTTCAGGATGTCGGGTAACAACACCGACGTCGACAGAGGTGGGAGTGGAGATTCAGCGGTGACCGAGGTGGTTCCGCGCGCATCACTGCGCAACCACACAACGGTCACCGCCACGATTACGGCCAGCGCGATTGCCAGCGCACCGATCACATCTGAGCGAGTACGCCTTTCGGGAGCCAGCACATCGGCAGCTTACTCTGCGGCGCCTGCCGTCGCGGAAGCCGCGGGGCGACGACGCCGACGGCGACGCGGCTTGGCCGCTCCGTCTTCGTCCGAGTTGTCGGCAGCGGTTGCCGCGGGTGCCGAAGGGGGAGCTGTGGTGGCGCCGGCGGTGGTGGACGTCGCGGCGTCGGTCGAAGCGCCGGCGCGGGTGCGGCGACGGGTCCGGTTGCGGCGGGGAGCGGCCTTCTCTTCGTTGCCGTCCGAGTCGGTCGACTTCGGCGCGTCTGCTTTGTCCGTTGCTGCTTTGTCCGTTGCTGCCTTCTCAGGGGCGGCCTTGGCCTTGCGAACAGTGCCCTTGGCATCGGCCGGAATGGACAACTCTTCGTAGAGGTGCGGCGAGCTGGAGTAGGTCTCGACCGGGTCGGGGATTCCGAGGCTCAGTGCCTTGTCGATGAGCTGCCAGCGAGGGATGTCGTCCCAGTCGACCAGCGTGACGGCGATGCCGGTGCGTCCGGCGCGGCCGGTACGACCGATGCGGTGGACGTAGGTCTTCTCGTCCTCGGGGCACTGGTAGTTGATGACGTGGGTGACGTCGTCGATGTCGATACCGCGGGCAGCGACGTCGGTGGCGACCAGAACGTCGACCTTGCCGTTACGGAAGCCCTTCAGCGCCTTTTCACGGGCGATCTGGCCGAGGTCACCGTGGACGGCACCGACGGAGAAGCCGCGCTCGGCGAGATCGTCGGCGACTTTCTGGGCTGTGCGCTTGGTGCGGGTGAAGATCATCGTCGCGCCGCGGCCTTCGGCCTGCAGAACACGGGCGACCATCTCGGCCTTGTCGAGCGCGTGTGCACGGTAGATGTGCTGGCTGGTGCGATCGTGCACCGCGGAGGATTCGGCCTCTTCGGCGCGGATGTGCGTCGGCTGCGTCAGGAAGGTGCGAGCCAGGGTGATGATCGGGCCGGGCATCGTCGCGGAGAAGAGCATCGTCTGACGCTTGTCGGGGACCATGCCCATGAGGCGTTCGATGTCGGGGAGGAATCCCAGGTCGAGCATTTCGTCGGCCTCGTCGAGGACGAGAACGCCCACCTTGCCCAGGATCAGGTGCGACTGGTTGGCGAGGTCGAGCAGGCGACCCGGGGTGCCGACGACAACGTCGACGCCCTTCTGGAGTGCCGAGATCTGCGCCTCGTACGGACGGCCGCCGTAGATGGGCAGAACCTGGAGACCGCGGTCGCCGACGCGGAGGTACTTGCTGGCGTTCTCGAGGTCGCGGGCGACCTGGATGCACAGCTCGCGGGTGGGAACGATGATCAGAGCGCGGGGCGTGCCGTCGAGAACAGCCGTGCCGTTCTCGGCGGTGACGATGCGATGCAGGAGCGGGACGCCGAAACCGAAGGTCTTGCCCATTCCGGTGCGGGCCTGACCGATGAGGTCGTCACCGGCGAGAGCCAACGGAAGGGTGAGTTCCTGGATGGCGAAGGTGCGCTCGATGCCGATCTCGTTCAGTGCGCGGACGATTTCGTCGCGGACACCGAGTTCGGCGAAGCTCGGGGGTACATGGGTGTCGTCGAGCTGGACGGAAACGGTGTTCTCGGTTGCTTCGTCTTCGTGGTCGACAGTGATCTTGCTCAGGGGACTAGCCTTTCCTCGTGGCGGTACGCACGCACAAGGTAAGGGGCCAGGCCGTAAGTCGGCCGATGTCGATGCCCTCTTTTTCTTCGGTCATGCCTACGCCTCAGCACTGAATTCCACTCGGACGAATTCGAACCGTCCGGAGATCTCGGCGAAGCGGGCGACAACCGTCGATGCAGGTGCGCGCACATTATCGGTGGGGTTCGTGTGAATACAGCCGTCCCGGCTAACCAAATGGCCCGGGGGAACTGGCGAACTCCCAAGACCATTGTAGCTGCACGTTGTCCGTCCCTCGCGATGACATGTCGAAGATCACCGAATCGGACATGCGGTCCTTGCCGGTCGCGTCGGCCGTCGAAGCACTACAGTTCGTAGTCATGGGCGCACACGATCTTGATGCTTCGACGGACGCTGGAACCGGAGGCCGAGTCGCTTCCGATCACCCTGGCGTGATCGATTTGTTTGCCGTTCTCGCGTATGGCGAGATTTCGGCGTTCTACCGTTTGGCGGAGGACGCACAAATGGCACCGGACCTGCGAGGCAAGGTGGCGTTCGCCAGCATGGCCGCCGCCGAGATGGACCACTTCGAGACTCTGGAAACGGCGTTGACGGAACGTGGCCACGAGATCTTCACCGTCATGGACCCGTTCGTTCGAGCTCTCGACAACTACCACGCGTCGACGACACCGTCGACGTGGCTGGAATCGCTCGTGAAGGCGTACGTCGGCGACGGAATCGCTGCCGACTTCTATCGCGAGATCGGGCACTCCCTCCCGGCGGATGTCGCGGAAATCGTCGAGGACGTGCTGTCCCAGACGGGCCACTCGGAGTTCGTGGTGCTCGAGGTGAAGGCAGCAGTGGAGGCCAGTACTCGCGCCAAGGACCGGTTGATGCTGTGGGGACGCCGTCTTCTGGGCGAAGCAATCACGCAGGCACAGTTCGTGCTGGCGCAGCGTGAAGATCTCACCGATCTGGTGATCTCCGCCTCCGGCGACCTCAACGGAGTTGTCGCGTTGTTCGACGGCATGCAGGCAAAGCATGCCGAGCGGATGGCGATTCTCGGACTCGTCTAGGTGCCTGTTCGCTCTGGGCACAGCGTGCAGAGGAGCGTGGGCGGTCGTTGCTGCATTAGCCTTGCGTCGACAACGGATGTAATTCACGAACAGTTCGGAGGTTGACCGTGGAGGTCAAGATCGGTGTAATCGACAGCCCGCGTGAGCTCATCGTCAACAGCGAACAGACCCCTGACGAGGTCGAGACACTGGTCGCGGCTGTCCTCGGTGGCCGCGAGCCGGTTCTGGCTCTCGTCGACGACAAGGGCCGCAAGTTCCTGGTGCAGGCTTCTCGTGTGGCGTACGTGGAGATCGGTCCGTCCGATATCCGCAAGGTCGGATTCGCGCCTACCGTCTGACGCGTAGCTGTAACAGCAGAATGGGCGGGCAGTCGTGAGACTGCCCGCCCATTCTCGTTCGGGTTCCGGTTACTTCGTTTCGGCTTGCAGCGGCACGTGTGAGAGACCGCCCCACGCGAGGGTCACGGTGATTTCCACGGCTTCTTCCTTCGGGATCGGCCGCGCGGCCTCGAGCCAGTACCGCGCAGTGAACTGGCTGGCACCGACAAGACCGACCGCAAGGATGCGCGCGCGGTACGGATCGAGTCCGGAATCCTGACTCACCAGGTCGAACACAGCGTCGACGCAGGCTTCGGTGGCTTGTTCGACGCGTGTCTGGACCTGAGGTTCGCCCATGATGTCGGACTCGAACACCAGGCGGAAGCCCTGGGAGTCGTTGTCGACGAAGTCGAAGAACGCCTGGACCGCGGCGCGGACACGCTGTTTGTTGTCCGTCGTCGATCGCAGGGCCTGGCGTACACCCGAGATGAGGCTGTCGACGTAACTCTGCAGGACTGCGACGTACAGTTCGAGTTTGCCTGGGAAATGTTGGTACAGAACTGGCTTGCTGACACCGGCACATTCGGCGATCTCGTCCATGCCGGCCGAGTGGTACCCGTTCGCAACGAATACCTCACTTGCAGCTGCGAGGAGCTGGAGGCGGCGCGCATCGCGGGGGAGGCGGGTGCTGCGACGTGTTCCGGCAGGCTTGCCAGCCGTTGTACCGCGATCGGAGTCAGTCCGATCCGCGAGTTCTGTCATGTCGCTTCCAATCTGAGCAAAAGTAATTCGGTCGGCGCGCGGATCCGCGAGTCGCGTGTGCGTACCCGCCAGTATCCTCCGTCACACCGGTCGTAGCCGAATGAACGATACCGTGTGTCGCCCGGGCGAGTCGCGCGTGCCTCGGTGAGCGAGACCAGCGGTCTTTCTCGTTACAGGACGGGCTGCCATGACACGCCAGGACCAGCAAGTTTCGGTCAGCCCGGGCGAGCGACTTGCCGTGTGTGAGATTCTGGACGACGTGACTGACCCAGGGGGACCGCGCATGCGTGGACGAACTACGCAGAACCCTGAACGTGAGGAACGTCGAATGCGTAGCGGAACTGGAGCGCCTCGCGACGAACGTCGGCCGGAGGTGCCGGATGATCGTGCCTACGGCGAACGCGACTATCGCGGCATTTCCTCCCATCAGCCTTTGCGCGCCCAATGGGATCCGACCAAACGAGAAGTGGGCCGAACCCCGCGTAATCCGCGACCGGACCGGGCAGCGCGAAAGCAGAGCAAGCTCGGGCGCTTCGTCTCGACCTACGGTTGGCGGGCCTACGCGATTCCGGTTCTCGTGGTGCTCACCATTCTTGTGATCGTCGATGCGGTGCGGCCGGACGCCACAGACTCCGCGAGCAAGACGTCGGCCACCGCCGACCTCGCGCACAGCACCGACGGAACCGATGTCATCGGTGCCCCACCGGCCGGAGACGGAACTTTTGCCTCGTCGATACCGTCCGGTGCCCTTCCCGACGGTGGTCCGTTCACCGTCGCGGGGGGTGGAACGTGGCACGTCGTACCAGGTACGACGGGCAAGGTCGGACAGGGAACCGAACGCGAGTTCACGTACACGGTCGAGATCGAGGACGGCGTCGACACGACCGGCTTCGGCGGAGACGAATCGTACGGACGCATGGTCGACCAGACACTGGCCAATCCGAAGAGTTGGACCAACGATCCCAAGGTCGCGTTCCGGCGCGTCGACGCCGGCGAGCCGGACTTCCGGATCTCCTTGACCTCACAGATGACGATCCGCGAAGGCTGTGGATACGAAATCGAACTCGAAGGATCCTGCTACAACCCGAGCATGGACCGAGTCCTGCTCAACGAACCGCGATGGGTGCGAGGCGCCATTTCGTTCCAGGGCGACATCGGCTCGTATCGGCAGTATCAGATCAATCACGAGGTCGGCCATGCCATCGGATACGCCGCTCATCAGCCGTGCGAGACCGAAGGCGGACTCGCACCGATCATGATGCAGCAGACCTTCGGAACCGCGAACAACGACATCGCTAGGCTTGATCCCGAGGGCGTCGTTCCGATGAACGGACTCACGTGCCGCTTCAATCCGTGGCCGTACCCCCGAGCGTGACCGGATCGAGAATCCCTGATCTCGTCTTGAACTAGGAGTGTTTCGCGGTGTCTGCAACACCCGTCGTATTGCCACCACTGGTGGAGCCGGCAGCCGAGTTGAGCCGGGAGGAAGTTGCCCGATACAGCCGGCACCTGATCATCCCGAACGTAGGCATGACCGGTCAGAAGCGGCTCAAGAATGCACGAGTCCTGTTCATCGGCGCCGGTGGATTGGGTTCACCGGCACTGCTCTACCTCGCGGCCGCAGGAGTGGGCACCATCGGGATCGTCGAGTTCGACGAGGTCGACATGTCGAACCTGCAGCGTCAGGTGATTCACGGACGCTCCGACGTCGGACGCCCGAAGGCGCTCAGCGCGAAGGAGTCGATTCTCGAAATCAACGAGCACGTCGACGTCCGGTTGCACGAGTTCCGCCTGGACAACTCCAACGCGGTCGAACTGTTCTCCGAGTACGACCTGATCCTGGACGGTACGGACAACTTCGCGACGCGGTACCTCGTCAACGATGCTGCCGTCATCGCGGGAAAGCCGTACGTGTGGGGCTCGATCTACCGCTTCGAAGGGCAGGTCTCGGTCTTCTGGGAAGACGCCCCGGACGGCGCGGGACTGAACTATCGCGATCTTTACCCGGAGGCGCCGCCGCCAGGCATGGTCCCCTCGTGCGCCGAGGGTGGTGTGCTCGGAGTCCTGCCTGCGACCGTCGGTTCGATCATGGCGACCGAGGCGGTCAAGCTCATCACGGGGATCGGCGAACCGCTTCTCGGACGCCTGATGATCTACGACGCACTTGCGATGACGTTCCGGACGATCCGCCTTCAGCGTGATCCGACCCGCGTGCCGGTCACCGCCTTGATCGACTACGACGCGTTCTGCGGTGTCGTGTCCGAAGAGGCGAGTGCCGCTGCTGTCGGTTCGACGATCACGGCGCCCGAACTGGAGGCCATGATCGGCGAGGGACGGTCGATCGAGCTGGTCGACGTACGAGAACCGGTTGAATGGGACATCATGCATCTGCCGGGGGCCGTGCTGATCCCGAAGGACCGCCTCCTGTCCGGTGAAGCTCTGGCGACGTTGCCGCAGAACAAGCAGATAGTGCTGTACTGCAAAACCGGCATTCGTTCCGCCGAGGCACTCGCATTTCTCAAGAACGCCGGTTTCTCCGACGCGGTCCACGTTCAAGGCGGCGCGATCGCCTGGGCGAACCAGGTGGATGCGAGTCTGCCGGTCTACTAGGCGCGCCTCGCGGGAGGCGGCGCCGCGCACCGGTAGCGTTGGGGTGTGAGCACAGGCCAACCTCCCCAGCACGTGTGCTCCACCTTCGGCCTCCGTGAAGTCGATCCCATCCCACTCGGTGCGGATTGGGACGGCGGGTGGCTGTGTGGAGACGTTGTCCTTTCAGCAGTCGCGGATCATGCCCGCGCAGCGTGGTCGGCGAAGGTGCGAGAGAACCTCGAAGTCGACGGCGTTCGGCTGGCTCGACCGGTGCGTTCGACCGACGGTCGTTACGTCGTCTCGGGCTGGCGTGCCGACACCTTCATCGTCGGATCGCCGGAACCACGTCACGACGAAGTGGTCTCGATGTCCTGCCGACTGCATGCGGCGACGGCCTCGCTCGAGCGCCCGCGCTTCCTTGCGCAACCGCCCGTGCCGCCGTGGGCCGAGGTCGACGTATTCGTCGCCGCTGATCGCGCGGCATGGGAAACGGTTCCGCTGAGGATCGCGAAGGGCGTCGAGCAACTCGAGACGCCCACTCCTGACGGTCGCAAGAGTCTGGAACTGATCGCCGGGCTCGCTACTTTGCGTAAGCCGGTGCAGAGCCCGGACCAGCTCGTGCACGGCGATCTGTTCGGGACAGTGCTGTTCTCGGGCAGTATGGCGCCCGGAATCACCGACATCACGCCGTATTGGCGGCCGGCTGCGTGGGCCGCCGCCGTCGCTGTGGTCGACGCGATCTCGTGGGGCGGTGCCGACGAGGCACTGGTCGGCCGGTGGGAAGATCTCCCCGAGTGGCCGCAGATGCTTCTACGTGCGGTGATGTTCCGCTTGGCGGTTCATGTTCTGCATCCTCGCTCGACGGCGGACGCGTTCCCGGGGTTGGCCCGTACGTCCGACATCGTGCGCTTGCTGCTCTAGATCGGGGCGCCGGTACCGAAGTCCGAGACCAGGCCCTCGAACAGCTCGCGTGCGGCGTTCGAGGCGGCCACGGTGTTCCCGTCGACGACAGCGTTGACGAGGTTCGCGTGCTGCGAGTGGAATCCTTCGCCGGTTGCATCGATGTGCTGTTGGATCGTGGTCTCGATGACCGGGAGCAGGGAGTCGTAGAACTCCAGGTAGACCTCGTTGTGGCTGGCCGCGACGATTGCTCGGTGCAGGGCGACGTCCGCGGTGGTGGCAGCGTCGACGTCCTGACCCTCCCATGACGCGGTGCGAAGCTCCAGTAGCCGCGTCAGTTCGGCGATGTCGTCTTCGGTTCGCCGTGCGGCGGCGAGGGTGGCTGCAGTGATGTCGAGTGCGCGCCGAAGTTCGAGTACATCCCGCTGGTGGGCACCGGCAAAGTAGTTGCCGAGAGTGCCACCGAGGTCGGAGACAGCAACGACGTAGGTGCCCGATCCCTGACGACGTTCCAGCATTCCGGCGTGTACGAGCGCCTGGACCGCCTCGCGCACGGTATTGCGACCGGTCCCGGTCAGCTCCGACAGTTCCGGTTCGGTGGGGATTTTGGAACCGATCGGCCAGGTTCCGCTCCGGATCTCGTTGCGGAGTTGTTCGGTGACCTGCGAGATGAGACTTGCGCGTCGAACGGGTTGCACGTGGTTGTTTCCTCGGGTCCGGGTAAGTGGTGTGAATGTGACGTTAGATTACCGCGCTTGTGCGAGTTCATCCGGTCATCCTATGATTTGCCGGTGACTGCTCAACTGGAGAGAACCGAAACCCGCTCGTTGATACAAGGCCGTGTGCTCGTCTTCGCTGCGATTGCGATGTCTGCGCTCGTACTTCGACTTGCGGTGACCTCGTTCTCGCCTTTGGCGGCCGAGATTCGCGACGAGATCGGCTTCTCCGCCTCGATCGTCGGTGTCTTCGGCATGGTTCCGACCGCAATGTTCGCCATCTTCGGTCTCATCACTCCCGCCATCGCGAAACGTATCGGGCTCGAGCGGACGGCCCTCGTCGCGATGCTCATGGCCGGCGTCGGAATGCTGTTGCGCGCCATGATGTCTCAGACATGGTCGTTGCTGGCCCTCTCGGCTCTGGCACTGGCAGGCATGGGAATCGGCAATGTCGTGATCCCGCCGTTGGTCAAGCGGTACTTCTCGGATCGCCTCGCCACCATGAGTTCGGTCTACATCGTGGCCGTGCAGATCGGCACCATCGTTCCGGCGTTCGTCGCAGTCCCCGTTGCCGACACCTTCGGGTGGCGGTTCTCGATCGGCTGGTGGTCCGCCTTCGGCTTCGCCGCAGCAGTGCCGTGGTTGATCACCCTCGCTCGCTCGCGCAAGGCTCGCGCGAACGAAGCCGGGTCCGTCGAGAATTCATCGGATTCGGTTGCGGCAGTGGCAGAACAGCCACGCGGTCAGGTCTGGCGTTCTCCCGTGGCCTGGGGGATGGCCGGCATGTTCGGCATGACCTCACTGATCACGTATTCGATGTTCACGTGGATTCCCTCGATCCTTCGTGACGCCGGAGCCAGTGACGCCTTCGGCGGAACGATGGTCGGAATGTTCTCGGTGATCGGGCTCGTCGCAGCTTTCGGTGCACCGACGCTGTGCGCCCGCATGGCCAATCCCTTCCCTGTCGTGATCGCGTGTGCCGTCTGCTACCTGGTCGGCATGGGCGGGCTGTACTTTGCCCCGATGGCGGCGCCGGTCGTGTGGGTTGTCGTCCTGGGCCTCGGTCCGAGCACGTTCCCGATGTCGCTCACGCTGATCAACCTGCGTACTCGTTCGCACATCGGTTCCTCGGCACTGTCCGGCTTCACTCAGGGCATCGGCTACTCCGTTGCCTGCCTCGGTCCGCTCCTGTTCGGCGTTTTCCACGACGTGTCCGGTGGATACGCTGCGCCGTTCGGCCTGCTCGTCGTCGCTGTGATCGTGGTGCTCCTGGGCGCCTACCAGGCATGCAAGCCTCGGATGCTCGAGGATTCCTGGCACGCACCTGCGAAAAACTAGCTCACACCCGGTCTTGTTACCGGGTGAGGATCAATTGACTTCGCGGTCATCGCACGCAGCACCGGCGCAATAACCGTTTTCTACCTTTGGGTCTCCAACATATTCAGGAGGCCCTGGTGAGTCATTACATCGAGCATTGGGATGCAGAGGACGTCGACGCCTGGGAATCCGGCGGCAAGGACATCGCGAAGCGGAACCTGATCTGGTCAGTGGTAGCCGAACACGTCGGCTTCTCGATCTGGTCGATCTGGTCCGTGATGGTGTTGTTCATGCCGACGGATATCTACGGCATCGACGCGGCCGGAAAGTTCTTCCTCGTCGCAGTGCCCACACTTGTCGGGTCGGTCCTCCGCATTCCCTACACGGTTGCCACCGCACGGTTCGGCGGTCGTAACTGGACCGTCATGAGTGCGCTGTTCCTCTTCGTACCAACACTTCTCACGCTCTACCTGATGATGAACCCGGGTGCGTCGTACACCACGTTCATGTTGGTAGCGGCCACTGCAGGTATCGGCGGCGGCAACTTCGCGTCGTCGATGACCAACATCAATGCCTTCTACCCGCAACGCCTCAAGGGGTGGGCGCTCGGTCTCAATGCCGGCGGCGGCAACATCGGTGTGCCGATGATTCAGCTGATCGGTCTGCTGGTGATCGCCACCGTCGGTAACCGCGCTCCGTGGATCGTCTGCGCCGTCTATCTCGTGTTCATTGCGGCCGCCGCCGTCGGTGCCGCGCTGTTCATGGACAACCTGGGCAACCAGAAGTCGGACCTGCGCTCCATGGCCAAGGCACTCAGGTTCTCCGAGTCGTGGGTGATCAGCTTCCTGTACATCGGTACGTTCGGTTCCTTCATCGGATTCAGCTTCGCCTTCGGTCAGGTTCTGCAGATCAACTTCCTCGCCGGCGGTGCCACTCCGGCCGCGGCGGCGCTGCATGCAGCACAGATCGCCTTCATCGGACCACTCCTCGGTTCGATCGCCCGGCCGCTCGGTGGCAAACTGGCCGACCGCATCGGCGGCGGCAAGATCACCATGTGGACGTTTGTCGCCATGGCATTCGCGGCATCGATACTCGTGACGGCCGGAACGATGGACGACAACACCGCTGGCGTCGCCAGCGCCGGGATCATGGTGACATTCGTTCTCGGCTTCATCGCCCTGTTCCTGCTCTCGGGCATCGGAAACGGATCCGTCTACAAGATGATCCCGGCGATCTTCGAGGCGAAGGCTCAGAGCTTCGATCACATGGATCGAAGCGAGAAGGCAACGTGGTCGCGCAGTATCTCCGGCGCTCTCATCGGATTTGCCGGTGCGGTAGGCGGTTTGGGCGGCGTCGGCATCAACCTGGTGCTGCGCGCGTCGTACAGCAGCCCCGCGAAGTCGGCGACCATGGCCTTCTGGGTGTTCCTGGCCTTCTACATCGCCTGCATCGCAGTCACCTGGTTCGTCTTCCTGCGCAAGCCGTCGACGCTGACCACAGACGTCGACGAGGCGAAGGTCGCAGTCACGGCGTGAGCGGTCCGCAGAATCTCAGAACTATCTCGTACCTCAGGAAGTAGGCGTCATGAGCAAGTCGGTTGTTGTCATCGGACACGGAATGGTCGGACACCGATTCGTCGAGGCACTGCGTTCGCGCGACGAAGCGAACAACTGGTCGGTGACCGTACTCTGCGACGAGCAGTACGCGGCGTACGACCGAGTCGGGCTGTCCTCGTACGTCGGAGCGTGGGACCCCAAGGAACTGGCACTGGCCGGCAACGATTACGTCGGCGACAGCCTGGTCGACCTCCGTGTGGGGGAGGGCGCGCTCGCGATCGACAAAGATGCACGCACGGTCACGACGACAACCGGCGAGACGATCTCCTACGACGCTCTGGTGATGGCGACCGGTTCGTATCCGTTCGTGCCCCCCGTACCGGGGCACGACGGCGACGGATGTTTTGTCTACCGCACCCTCGACGACCTCGACGGTATCCGGGCCGCCGCCGAGAAGGCTGGTCCTGGCGCTGTCGGCGTCGTGGTGGGCGGAGGTTTGCTTGGACTCGAGGCCGCAAATGCTCTCTCGCTCATGGGGATGACGGCACACGTCGTCGAGCACAATGCGCGATTGATGCCGATGCAGGTCGACGAGGGTGGCGGCGCACTGCTCGCTCGCCTCGTCACCGAACTCGGGCTCACTGTCCACACCGGTGTCGGGACGGCGGGAATTTCGCAGGCCGACAACGGAATCGTGGTCGAACTCTCCGACGGCTCCACCATCGACGCCGCGCTGCTCGTCTTCTCCGCCGGAGTACGTCCGCGTGATCAGCTGGCCCGCGACGCCGGGATCGCAGTGGGGGAGCGCGGTGGCATCCTGACCGACCTCGGCTGCGTGACTTCGGACGAGAACGTCTACGCAGTCGGCGAATGTGCTGCGGTGGAAGGCCGTTGCTACGGTCTGGTCGCTCCCGGTTACACGACGGCCGAGATCGTGGCCGATCGTCTGCTCGGCGGCGCCGCGGATTTCCCGGGCGCGGACATGTCCACCAAGCTCAAGCTCATGGGCGTCGACGTCGCCAGTTTCGGTGACGCGATGGCGACCTCACCGGGCGCCCTCGAAGTCGTCCTCAGCGACGCGTCCAAGGGGACGTACGCAAAGCTCGTGGTCTCCGACGACGCGAAGATCCTGCTCGGCGGCATTCTTGTCGGTGACGCATCGGCCTACGCGTCGCTGCGCCCGCTGGTCGGTCGCGAACTACCCGGTGACCCGGCGACATTGATCTCGCCTGCGGGGGAGAAGCCGGGTGCAGGCTCGCTGCCCGACGACGCCGAGGTGTGCTCGTGCAACGCCGTGACGAAGGGAGCCATCTGCGGTGCAATCGCAGCCGGCGCATGCGACATCGCTTCGGTGAAGGCGTGCACCAGCGCCGGAACCACTTGTGGCGGTTGCCTTCCCACCGTGAAGCAGCTGCTGGCCGATTCCGGCGTCGTGATGTCGAAGGCACTGTGCGAACATTTCGCGCAGTCGCGGGCCGAGTTGTTCCAGATCGTCCAGTCGACGCAGACCAGAACTTTCTCGGCGCTGATCGCCAAGTACGGCAAGGGCGCCGGTTGCGACATCTGCAAGCCCGTAGTCGCTTCGATTCTGGCCTCGACGGACTCCGATCACATCCTGCACCGCCAGCAGGCGTCGTTGCAGGACACCAACGATCACTTCCTCGCGAACATCCAGAAGAACGGTACGTACTCCGTGGTACCTCGGATGCCGGGCGGCGAGGTCACGGGTGAGCAACTCATCGTCATCGGAGAAGTCGCGCGAGACTTCGGCTTGTACACGAAGGTGACCGGCGGTCAGCGCATCGACTTGTTCGGTGCCCGCGTCGAACAGTTGCCCGCGATCTGGAAGCGCCTCGTCGACGCCGGGATGGAATCGGGTCAGGCGTACGGCAAGTCCCTCCGGACGGTCAAGAGTTGCGTCGGTTCGAGTTGGTGCCGCTACGGTGTCCAGGATTCGGTGGGTATGGCCGTCGACCTCGAGAATCGCTACCGCGGTCTGCGTTCGCCGCACAAGATCAAGTTCGGCGTCTCGGGTTGCGCCCGTGAATGTGCCGAAGCGCGAGGCAAGGACGTCGGCGTCATCGCGACGGAGAACGGTTGGAATCTGTATGTGGGCGGTAACGGCGGACAGTCGCCCAAACACGCTCAGTTGCTTGCCGGAGGCCTCGACGACGCGACCTTGGTCAAGTACATCGACCGCTACCTCATGTTCTACATCCGTACTGCCGATCGCCTCCAGCGCACGGCGCCGTGGGTCGAATCACTCGAAGGCGGACTTGATCACCTCAAGGCCGTGATTTGTGAAGACAGCCTGGGTATCGGCGAAGAACTCGAGGCACTGATGGCCAAGCACGTCGAGGGTTACCAGGACGAATGGGCCGGTGTGCTGGGTGATCCGGAGAAATTGTCGAGGTTCGTCTCGTTCGTCAACGCACCGGAAGAAGCCGACCCGACGGTTGTGTTCGACGAGACCGGAGTGCGCAAGGTTCCGGTCCTGATGGGCATGCCGAGCATCCCCACGCGCCGGTAATAGTCGCGTAACCCGTGGGAAACACGGGATCCGTAGAAACGTAGACAAGAACCCGCGCGACGTTGTCGCCGGATCGACAGGAGGACTTCGATGAGTGTCATCGATGCGCAGATCGCCAAGCTGGATTCGGATCGACTCGAATGGACGTCGGCCTGCCCGCTGAGCCATCTGATCCCTGGGCGCGGAGTTGCCGTGCTTCTTCGCGGCGGCGAGCAGGTGGCACTGTTCCTACTCGAGGACGGCACACTCCGGGCTGTCAGCAACTTCGATCCGTACGGCCGCGCCGCGGTGATGTCTCGCGGACTCGTCGGCGACCGGGACGGTGAACCGATCGTGGTCTCGCCACTGCTCAAGCAGGCGTTCTCGCTGGTCGACGGCCGGGCGCTGGACGACTTGTCGGTTGCGCTGCCGGTGTACGGCGTTCGCGTGTGGGCTGGAGTCGTTCAGGTACACAGCTTGCAGATGCAGGGCGTTCGCTCGACTGTCTCCGATGCAGTCTCGTGAGTGACGACATGCCGTTGGCTGGATTCACGGTAGGTATCACTGCTTCGCGCCGCGCCGAGGAGTTCGCGACCTTGCTGACTCGTCGGGGAGCGGATGTCGTTCACGCTCCGGCGATTCGAATCATTCCGTTGGCCGACGACCGTGAGCTCGAAAGGGTGACACAGCAGATCATCTCGGATCCTCCCGAGGTGGTTGTCGCCACCACCGGGATCGGATTCCGGGGTTGGCTGGAAGCCGCCGACGGATGGGGCGAAGCCGAAAGTCTCGGTTCTGCGCTCGGTTCGGCTCGTCTACTCGCGCGAGGACCGAAGGCCAAGGGAGCAATCCGCGCGGCCGACCTTCGTGAGGAATGGTCACCGGCATCCGAGTCTTCCGCCGAGGTGCTCGAACATCTTCTGGCAGAAGGTGTCTCGGGAAAGCGGATCGCTGTACAACTGCATGGTGCGACCACCGAGTGGGAGCCGATTCCCGACTTCTGTCAGGTGTTGCGCGAGGCCGGCGCCGAGGTCATCGCGGTGCCCGTCTATCGATGGGAACCGCCGGAGGATCCGACGCTGCTCGACCGGATGATCGACGCCATAGCGTCAGCCGGAATCGACGCCGTCAGTTTCACCAGTGCACCGGCCGTAGCCTCGATGTTGATGCGCGCCGACAAGACCGGGGATCTCGGAGACATTCTCGACGCGATGCGGGGTCCGGTGGCGGCCATGTGCGTCGGCCCGGTCACCTCGGCGCCGCTCGAAGCCTTGAATGTACCGACCACAGCCCCGGCGCGGGCACGTCTGGGCGCGCTCGCGAGACACATCGTCGACGAACTCCCGCAGCGAGCCAACAAGATTCAAGCCGGCGAACACGAAATCAGCATTCGCGGCGGTTGCGTAGTCGTGGACGGTGAAGTGAAGCAATTGCCGCCGGCTGCGATGTCGTTGATCCGCACTCTCGGTGCGAGTCCCGGTCGAGTCGTCTCCCGCGACGAACTTCTGGCTTCTCTTCCCGGCGGCGGCGGCGACACCCACGCCGTCGAGACCGCCGTCGCCCGATTGCGCGCGTGCCTCGGTGCGCCCAAAGCCGTTCAGACGGTGGTCAAGCGGGGCTATCGACTTGCCCTCGACCCCGGCGACTACGTACAGAATCCCGGTGACTATGCAACGCGATGACGATGTACTCGTACTGGTAGCTCACGGCACGCGTAGTGCACGTGGCGTGGAAATGGTTGCCGCCCTGGCCGAAGCCGTCGGCACGCGCGTCGGACGCACGCGCGTTGCCTTTGTCGATGTGCTCGGTCCGTCAGCTTCGGAAGTCCTCCGGGACACTCCGGGGCGAGCGATTCTCGTACCGGCGTTCCTGGCGTCCGGCTACCACGTTCACACCGATGTTCGACGCGAAGTGACGCTCAGTGAGCACTCGGCTGTGAGTGTGACGCCCGCACTCGGACCCGATCCGGCGCTTGCGCGCGTGCTGCTCCGACGCTTGACCGAGGCGGGGTGGAATCCGGGTGACGCGATAGTGCTTGCTGCCGCCGGGTCCTCCGATGCGCGGGCGCTGCGAGACGTCGAGCGTGCTGCGCTGATGCTTGCCGAAGCGGCGGGGACTCGTGTCGACATCGGGTACATCGCGACCGGGGAGCCGAAGGTAGCCGATGTTGTTGCAGCAGCACGCGTTCGCGGCGCGAAGCGAGTTTTTGTCGCCTCGTACCTCCTCGCGCACGGGCTGTTCCACGAAAGGTTGCACGCTGCAGGAGCCGATGGTGTGACCGAACCGCTCGGCGTCGATCCGGGAGTGGTGGACCTTGTCGTGAATCGGTATGAGAGTGCGCGAAGGGAACTAGTATCGCTGCATGACGTCTCACTCCGTAACGCCGACGTATGCCGACCTGGTCGCAGCAGTTCGTGAATCCGACGTCAAGGCACAGGCTCTCATCGGTGCACTGACCGAAGAGCAGGCGCGGGAGCCCTCCGGGCTCCCCGGGTGGAGTCGGGGACACGTCGTGACGCACATGTCGCGCAACGCCGACGCGCTGGGCAGATTTGTTGCCGGCGTGCAGGGCGGCGAATCGGGGGAGATGTATCCAGGGGGGCCGGATGCGCGCAATGCTGCAATCGAAGAGGGCGCAGATCGCCCGGCTGAATTGTTGGCCCTCGACTACCGCTTCTCGGGAACGAGGCTGGTCGACGCGTTGTGCGAGATCCCGACAGATCGACTGGACACACCGGTGCCGTGGCGCAAACCTGTGACGGCATTCGATCTACCGATCCTGCGCTGGAACGAGATCGAAATTCACCTGATGGACCTCGACATCGGTTACACCTGCCACGACTGGCCTGCCGAGTTCGTGGAATTCACTCTCGCCAGTCAGTTGGGCGCACTCGAGACGGCGGTCCCGGGTGTACGAGTGCCGTCGCTGTCCGACGCGGAGACCTTGGCCTGGTTGGTCGGGAGGCCGACGAGGGTGGGGCTGCCGACTCTCCCTGCCTGGCCGTTCTGAGATGCAGCCGTTCTGAGATGCAGCCGTTCTGAGATGCAGCCGTTCTGAGAGTTAGAACAGGGTGGGGGCGCTCACGTCGTTGCGTGCTTGGGCCAATCGCGCACTCCACCTTTTCACCAACCACATCTCGACGATCTCGGGTTGGGTGCCGGCGGCATAGGCCCAGCTGTCGAGAAGTTCGCAGTACCGGCGGTAGCGACGCGTCGTGAAGCCGGTGACGGAAGGATCCTCGAGCCAGCCCTCGTGGATGAGCGTCGAGACTCCGTACTGGTCGATCATCTGAGCGCGTCGGCCTTCGTCCTGTACGCCCACTGCCCACATGAAAGCGGCCATCAGCGATACCCCGACACCGGGGGTGAGTGGCCACCCGGACCAGGTGTCGCGCCGGACGACGGGCATCGACTTGTTTTTCGAGCAGTGATCGAGAATGGCTGTGATCTGGGTCAGCGGATCCTCGTCCTCGCGGTGATGGGGATTGAAGACGTTGGGGAACCGCCGTGTGAACCGTCGGCTCTCGTGCGAGCCCTGCCAGGCCGCGCAGAGAAACAGTAGTCCGAGGCCGTCGTGCTGGGCGACAACGAGATCGCTCGACGGGCGAAGGTCGTTGCGTTGAACGATGGCTCGGCCTTCGGTGATCACTTTGCCGTCGAGATCACGCCCGCGCAGGCTGATGGTGTGGCCGGCGTCCTTCAGGTGGGCGTTCCACCAATCCAGGTCGACGGTGGCTTCGTCGTCGAGGACGTGCAGTGGAAAGGTGCGGGAGCGGCACCACTCGACCAATGCGTCCGGCGGTTCGAATCCTTCGTCGACACGATTCATGGCGCGATGATCCCACGAGTCGCCGACAGTAATTCGTGCGACGCGCAGTCCACCGGGATGGAACCGGACACTCGCGGTACGCTCCGCTCATGAAATTCGCGTCCTCGCAGGTGCGGTCGGCGCTGTGGACGGTAGCCATCGCTTTGGCGGCCACGAGTCTGAGCGGATGTATCGGTGCCGTCGATCGGATGGATTTCGACAATCAGATGCGCGAACGTGGCGGTGGGATGACGTCGGAGTTGGTGCGAGGCGGGTTCGACAGCCTCGCACATAGATACGGCGTCGACGCGGTATCGGTGACCAGCATCGACATCAGCCCGATCGAGACGCTCGGAGTCACCGTTCGAGACCCCGGGAAGCCGACCCAGCTCGACAGATTCTCTTTCGACGGAGTCATTCTCGGCGAGCCGAGCCCCGTGCAAGTCAGTGTCACCGACGATCTCGATGCACGATCGTTCACGCTGGATCAAGTGCCGACATTGACGAACCTCGAGAAGTTGGTCGACGACGCGCTGGAGAACAGCGGTGTCGACGACGGCGAAGTCACCGGGATCTCGGTCAGTCGCACCGAGGCGATTCGCGCATCCGTGATGGTGGAATCTCCACGCTCGCGGGCGCTGGTGGTCTTCGAGCCTGACGGAACTCCCTTCCTGGTGCACCCGCTGTGAGCCGCCGTATCGCTCCGTTGCTGATCTCCGTAGTGGTGATCGTGGTCGTGGGAATCTTTGCTGCACTACTGTCTTCGGTGATCTGGCCAGGACAGGTCGCTCATTTGGCGCCGATTTTCTGTGAAGCTCCCACATCGAGCGCGATGGTCGTCTCGGATACCTTTTCCGACGGCGACGGTACGTCCACCAATTTCACGCTGTATTGCGTCGGACCGCGCGGTCAGACCGTTGATGCCGGGTGGCTGCTGCCGTTCTTGGTGCTGTGGGGCGTGTATTCGCTGGTGCTTGCGATAGTGGTCGGCGTGGTCGGGGTCAACCGGCGTAGGCGCCCAAACGACTGACCCGATCAGCGTGGGAGGACAACCACTTCGGCGACGGCATCGTCTTCCGCGTGTGGCGGAACGAGTGCAAACGCGGAGCGCCCGATCAACCCCGCCAGGTGTGCGGTACGTACAGACGGTTCGGCGCGCCAGCGACCGTCGGCGGATTGTGTGACCGGCAGTAGGCGTACCGCATCGGAAGTCACCGCAGCGGCGTTCTCGATGATGCCGAGCAGTCGCGGTGGTGTGTCGCTTCCCGTCAAGGCGGCCACGACGGTGGGCAGCATCGTCAACAGGGTGGTCACTGCGGCGTACGGGTTGCCGGGGAGGCCGAGAACCACCCGACCACTGGGCAGGACAGCCGTTATCTGAGATCCGCCCGGGCGCGAGGCGACTCGCCCGACAATCGTGCGAGCGCCGAGTCGATCGAGCGCACTGCGCATTTCGTCGGCAGCGCCGCCGCCCGTGGCACCAATGACAACAAGCAGGTCCTGTTCAGTCGCATCCGCCAGTACACGCTCGAAACTGTCGGCCGTGTCCCTCAGGTGCGAATCCGCCACGCACCGTACGCCGTTGCTTTCCAGTAGGTAGGGGAGAATCCCACCGACGGAGTCGCGGGTCTGACCTTCACGCAGTGGACCGGTCCGCCGGATCTCGTCGCCGGTGACTGTCACGCGTGCCCGTACCGGACCACGGACGAGGGCGTCGAACACTTCACCGCTGGCAGCTGCGGAGACCACCGCCGGAGTCACCGCGGTACCAGTCGGGGCGATCGTGAATCCGGTGGTCCAATCTTCCCCTCGTGGTCGAGCGTCGTTGCGGTGCGGCGCATCCGGCAGTCTCCGTACCATCCGAGATGGCTCGTCGACGGACAGATACTCGTCACGAATCACCGAGGTGGCGCCGAGGGGCAGGTGTGCTCCCGTGGCAATGCGAATCGCTTCGCCTTCACCGAGTTCGAGTTGCCCGTCGGCGCCCGCGATACGGATCTCGGTGCGGATTCGCCAGGGACCCTCGCCGGAGACGGCGTACCCGTCCATCGCCGAGACATCGGATCGAGGAAGATCACCCAGGGCGACGAGAGGCTGCGCGAGCGTTGCTCCGAGACTGTCGGCGAGGGCGGCCCGGTGTGGTGACAATGCTGTCAGTGAGTTCCTGACGGCGGCGCGTGCTTGCTCGATTGTCAGGCGCGGATGGTTTCGCGCGCGGTCGATGTCCGCCGGTGTGTCGCAGTCAGTGGTGCCAGTGACACGCAGCGTCGAGAACGGTTCGGTGACAATCGCTTTCATAGGTTGATTCTCCAACCCCGAACTCTCCCGCAATGTGGACAGGCGTTGCCGGAGCTCGCGAAATGTCCACGCGGAGAGCAGGAATTGGGTTCGGTTGTTCTCGTCCACGGCACACGTCACCGGACTGTCCGTCGACGTGGCAGCTATCAAAGCGTCGACTGATACGGCCTCGATGTGCGGCAGATCGGACGCCAGGACCACCACCACGGCGTCGTCGGGTAACCGGGTCGCAGACAATCCGGCCCAGATCGCCTCGACAGGGCCGGCTCCGGCCGGAGTTTCCTGAGTTTGAGTGATGCCAGGATCAAGTTCAGGGCGATGTGGACCGACCACGACGACGGCGTCCAGATGCGCCGTCGCTGAAAGCGCGATGTCGAGGAGCCTGCGGCCGTGAACGAGCAGGCCGGGTTTGTCGACACCACCCATTCGGGTCCCGCGACCACCCGCCAGAATGAGGGCGGCGGTCGGCGGCGTGACGGTCATACCTCCATGCTGCCCCATCGCCCGCGTCACGACGACCGGTGACACGTGAATCAGAAGTGATACCGAGCTTTCTTCAGGTCGATCCGACCGTCCTTGATCGGCACGCCTTCGAGTTCGAGCTTGGCGATCTGACGATGAGCCAGGTGCGCCGACGGTTTGCCGGAGGCGCCGAGAACCCGATGCCACGGCAGGTCGGCAGAGTCCGTTCGCATGATCCAACCGACCGTGCGAGCACTGGAAAGTCCTGCAGCATCAGCGATATCGCCGTACGTCGCCACGAAACCGGCCGGAATCGACGCGATGAGGCGCCGTACCTCTTCGATCTGCTCTTCGGTGGTGGCTGCCATGTCGGTTCCTTCAGAGCATGCTGCGAACGAGGGCGGCGACTTCGTCGGCCCGCACGTGCGGGACCATGTGGTCACAGTCGAATTCGACACCGGTCAGATTTTCACCGAGGTGCTCGGTGAGCGCTGCCCGGAACTCGTCGGTGACGTACGGCGGTTGGACCTTCATCGCCTGAACCAGCACGGTTGGCATCGACGACGGAGGCAGCACGATCGGGCGAGCGAGTTCGCCCCACCCGGTCACGATCGCGGGTGTGGACAGGCGCCAGTTGACGCGTCCGTTGCCCAGTTCGATCAGGTGTTCAGCCATCTCGACGTCGAGGTCCTGGGTGGGAACCTCACCCCACGAGCCGTGAATCTTCTCGGAGTAGGCCTCTGCCGCATCGGTGTAATCCGGTGAGCCGATTGTGAGTTCGGCCACTTCCTGCATGAAAGTCGGATCCAACCCGATCGCCGGGTCGAGCAGGACGAGCCCACGAATGCGTTCCGGTGCGGTGGCCGCGAGGTGCAGCGCCAGCATTCCGCCGAAAGAATGCGCGACGATCACCACCGGTCCGGTGGCATGTTCGTCGAGCGTCTCCAGCAGGCTCGCCACGTGGGATTCGATGTTCCACGGAGGAGCCCAGGTGGAACGCCCGTGACCGCGTAGATCCGGCGAGATCCAGCGCGCTTCGGGCAGTTGGTTCTCGGCCATCGACTGCCAACGTCGGCCGTGACCGGTCAGACCGTGCAGCGAAAGGATCTCCGGTGCCCCGACGGGTCCGTAGAGATACGTATGGAGTGCAGACACGAGGTCAATCATGCCGGAAGCAGGCGATGTGTGAGTTGTCGGTGCGCTCTGGTGGAATGCCTGGGTGAGTGAGACGGCAACACGCAGCAAGGTCACCATCCCGCGGGCGCGGTTGGTGCACCGAACTGCGCCGTCTCCGATACCCCGAACATGGGACGAAGGGACGGCCCGGCTGTTCGCGCCGCCGTCCGAGGATCCTTTCCAACTCGGGTTCGGCCCTGTTTCATTCGGCTCGGGGGCCGCCTGGAGTCCCTGGCAGGTACTCGGCAGCCCCGGAACCGGCAAGACGTCCCTTCTCGTGGATCTGGCAGTGCAGAAGATCTCCGGTGGCGAAGATCCTGAATCGGTCCTGGTGCTCACCCAGTCGCGCCGGGCAGCGACGCAGGTCCGCGAGCAGATCACGGCCGGGTTGCTCGGGTACGAACAAGAACGCGGACCGCAGGCAACTCGTGAGCCGTTGGTCCGCACCGTTCACTCGTACGCCTTTGCCGTACTCCGGCTTCAAGCCGCAGCGCACGGCAACGCGCCGCCACGCCTGATCACCGGCGCCGAGCAGGACTCGGTGCTCCGAGAGATGTTGCGCGGCGACATAGAAGACGGTGCGCTCCGGTGGCCGGAGCGCCTGCGACCCGCATTGGGTTTGAACGGCTTTGCCGTCGAACTTCGAGATCTGATGTTGCGAGCGAACGAGCGCGGACTCGGCCCCGAAGATCTGGTCAAGCTCGGCAAGAAGCGTGGACGTCCGGAGTGGGTGGCGGCCGGGCGGTTCGCCGAGGCCTACGAGCAAGGCGTGCTGCTGCGCGGCAGTGTCGGTGTCGAGGCTCCGGAGGCGACGGCGCCGGCGCTCGACGCGGCCGAGTTGATCGGTGCGGCATTGACCGCGTTCGCCACCGATCCCGAATTGCTTCGCTCCGAGCGCGCTCGGATCCGGCACCTACTCGTCGACGACGCACAACATCTGGATCCGCAGGCGGCGCAACTGGTTCGGCTGATCGGAACCGCAACTGCGGGCACGGTCATCGCCGGTGATCCCGATCAGTCGGTCTTCGGGTTCCGCGGTGCGGATTCGGCGTTCCTACTCGGACTCGCCGAGCGCGGAGACGAGCGCCAGATCGTCCTGCCCACCACGTTTCGCAACAACGCCGACGTCGCGTCGATCGCGGCGAAGATCGCTGCGCGGCTGCCCGGCAACCTCGCTCATCGCATCGCGGTTCCATCCGATCTCACCGATGAGGACCCGGGGCGGGCGTCGGTGCGGGTTCTCGGTACGACGGCCAAAGAAGCGGCAGTCGTCGCAGATACCTTGCGCCGGGCGCATCTGCTGGACGGGATTGCTTGGTCCGACATGGCCGTCATCGTTCGGTCGGTCCCGCGCACTCTCGCCCCTCTCCGGCGAGCCCTGCTCGCGGCCGGGGTACCCGTCACGACCGCTGCCACCGAATTGCCGCTGGCCAGGCAACACGGAGTGTCCGGCCTGCTGCTGGTCCTTCGGGCGCTCGGCGGCGATCAGTTCACCGGCGACGACGCGCTTGCCCTGATGGCCGGTCCCATCGGCGGCGCCGAGCCGGTCACCCTGCGCCGGTTGCGTCGTGGCCTGCGCCGGGTCGAGTTGGCATCGGGAAGTGATCGGGACTCCTCGGAGTTGTTGCGGCTCATTCTGATCGACGAGGATCGTGCGCAGTCCAAGCGCCTCATGGGCAAGTTGACAGACGTCGAAGCTGCGGCACTCAATCGCGTGCTGTCGGTCCTTCGCAAGGCCCGAGTGCCTCTCGAGCGAGGTCTCGGGGTCGAAGAAGTTCTGTGGGCAGCATGGCAGGCGACGGGGCTGGAACGACGCTGGGCGGCTGCGTCGGCGCGCGGCGGACCTATCGGCTCACAGGCCGATCGAGACCTCGACGCAGTCGTCGCACTTTTCGACGCGGCCGCCAACTACGTCGACCGGTTGCCGCGTTCGCAACTCGCCGGTTTCGTCGACTACTTGACCAGCCAGGAGATACCGACCGACTCGCGGAGCCGGTCGGTCATCACTCCCGACGCCGTCACCGTGGTCAGCGCTCACGCCGCGGCGGGTCGCGAATGGGCGGTCGTGGCGGTGGCGGGTGTGCAGGAGGGGCTCTGGCCGAGTTTGCGGGCACGCGGATCGCTACTGCGTACCGAAGCGCTGATCGACCTGGTCAACGGAGTCTCCGACGGCAGTGACTCGGCTGCCGAACGACTCTCGCGAACCGCACCGCTTCTGGCCGAAGAACGCAGGTTGTTCCTGGTTGCCTGTAGCCGTGCTCGTCGCCGTCTGCTGATCACCGCAGTCGAATCGGCTTCGGGGGACACCGACTTGGTGCCTTCGCGGTTCGTGGACGAATTGATCCGTGGTGACGCGTACTCGGACGATCCGTCCTCCGATCTCGACGTCGTTGCACCCGAGACCGGGGATACCCGGGTTCTGTCGCTGCCTGCACTGGTCGCACAGCTTCGCAGCGTCGTGTGTGATCCCGACATCGCGCATTTCGACCCCGAGAAGCATTCCCGGGCCGCTCGCCAGTTGGCACGTCTGGCTGCTGCCGGGGTACGGGGCGCGCACCCGGATCAGTGGTACGGCACAGCCGAGCCGAGTACCGCTGCTCCCATGTGGCAGCCCGAGGACGGACCGGTTTCACTATCGCCGTCCACCATCGAGCTTCTCGAAACATGCCCTCTCCGATGGGTGTTCGAGCGTCATGGCGGCAGCGACGGAGACAACACTCATGCGATCGCCGGTACGCTGGTCCATACCTTGGTGCAGGCATTGGCCGGCCGGATTCCACCGGATCAGGTCGAGAAGGCACTCGAAAATGCCTGGGAATCCATCGATCTGGGATCGCAGTGGTACTCGCGCCGCGAACTCAATCGAACTCGGGAGATGCTGGCGACGTTCACCGCCTGGATGAACGCAACTCGCGGTGAACTGACCGAAGTCGGCGTCGAGGTCGCGGTCGAGGGGGTCCTCGAACCACGTGAGGAGGGAGCGCCTGCGGTCAAGCTTCGTGGCCGGATCGACCGGCTCGAGCGCGACACCGAAGGCCGTCCGGTGGTTGTCGACGTCAAGACTGCGCGAAACCCTGTCAGCAACGAGGCCGCGCAATCTCACGCGCAGTTGGCGGCGTACCAGGTCGCAGCGGCCGAAGGTGCGATTGCCGGCGAACCGGCCACACAACCCGGCGGTGCACGCCTGGTATTCGTGGCCAAGTCCAACAAGAAAGACGGTGCGGCGCAGCGAGTTCAGCCGCCGCTGACGGCCGAAGCCGTCGAGATGTGGCGAGACGTCATCCACAACGCAGCGGCAGCGACCCAAGGGCCGCAGTATCTGGCCAGGGTCAACGACGGATGTAGACATTGCCCGGTGCGCTCGAGTTGCCCGGCACACGACGAGGGACGACAGGTGAGTAACTAAGTGGCTGCCGCGACGCAGAAGGCACGCCGACCGAAGATCGATCCTGTCGACCTGGCGGTCGCGCTCGGTCAACACCCGCCGACGCCGGAACAGGCGGCTGTCATCGCCGCACCGCTCGGTCCGACATTGGTCGTCGCCGGTGCCGGTGCCGGTAAGACCGAGACGATGGCTGCTCGCGTCGTGTGGCTGGTGGCCAACGGCTTCGTCGATCCCGAGGCCGTTCTCGGATTGACCTTCACGCGCAAAGCGGCACAACAGCTCACGTCGCGAATCCGCAAGCGCTTGGCGCGACTGGCGGGTTCGGACGTTCTGCGGGCACTCGACCCGACCGGCGGAGTGCGTTCCCGGATTCTGGCCGGGGAACCCGAAGTCAGTACCTACCATGCTTACGCGGGACGGTTGCTGTCCGAGCACGGACTGCTGTTGCCGATCGAACCCTCGGCGACGCTGTTGTCCGAGACCGAACTGTGGCAGGTTGCGCACCGCGTCGTGAGCGGCTGGGACAGTGATCTGGACACCGACAAGAATCCGGGGTCCATCACCGAAACCGTTCTGGCCCTTGCCGGTCAGTTGGCGGAGCACCTGGTCGACCCCGAGCAGTTGCTCGAGGCTCACACCGAGTTGGACAAGCTGATTCACACTCTGCCCGCCGGTCCGAAACAGCGGGGTGGGCCGAGCAAAGAGCTGTTGAATTACCTTGATGTGCAACACAAACGCATCGAGCTACTGCCCCTCGTTGCCCGGCTGGGTGAGACGCTGCGGCGTGAAGGCGCATTGGATTTCGGCAGCCAGATGTCGCTGTCGGCCCGTGTCGCCTCCGAACATCCCGAGGTCGGGCAAACCGAGCGTGAGCGCTTTCGGGTAGTTCTTCTCGACGAGTACCAGGACACCGGTCACGCTCAGCGAGTGTTGTTGTCCTCGTTGTTCGGCGGGGGAGCCGACGGCCGGTTGGCGCTGACAGCCGTCGGCGATCCGATGCAGTCGATCTACGGTTGGCGAGGCGCGTCGGCGGCCAACCTGCCACGGTTTGCAACCGACTTCCCGCTTGCCAACGGAAAGCCGGCTCCGACGCTCGAACTGCTCACCAGTTGGCGTAACCCGCCGGAGGCTCTCGAACTGGCAAACCTGTCGTCGGCACCGTTGCGCCGACGCGGTGTGGCCGTCAGCACACTTCGTGCGCGGCCGGGAGCCGTCGCCGGAGACGTTCGACTGGCGCTGCTCGGAGACGTCGAACAGGAACGTCAGTGGGTTGCGGAGAAGATCGCCGAAGAATACGAGGCGGCACGTGCCGAAGACCGCCCGACGCCCACGGCAGCGGTGTTGATCCGCCGCAACGCCGATGCTGCCCCGCTGGCCGAGGCTTTGCGGTCCAAAGGTCTGCCAGTCGAAGTGGTCGGACTCGGTGGGCTCCTGCACACACCCGAGGTGGCGGACGTGATCGCCATGCTCCGAGTGGTCGCCGATCCGCTGGCGGGCAGCGCCGCCGTTCGGCTGCTCACCGGAGCGAGATGGCAGATCGGCGCGAAGGACCTCGCCGCACTCTCGCAACGCTCCCGCGAACTTGCCATCTCCGCCGGATACGGAACAGCGGGTGCGGTCACCGACGCCGAGGCGCTCACCTCGGCAGTTCAGGACGCGCTGCCGGGGGAGAACGCCGAGCAAGCAGGATTGGTCGATTCGATCTCCGATCCAGGACCGGCAGAACGTTATTCAGCTCTCGGGTACACACGCATCAACGCGATAGCGGCAGAGTTGGCGTCGTTGCGCGAACGTATCGGCCAGCCGCTCACCGAACTGGTGGCGGAGGTCGAGCGGGTGCTCGGTATCGGAATCGAGGCAGGCGCGCGAACCCGAGTCGGTGTCGTCGGGACCGCGGGCCGCGAGCATCTCGACGCATTTGCCGACGTCGTCGCCAATTACGCGACGCGTCCAACAGCCAATCTGCCCGGGATGCTCGCATTCTTCGCGGCCGCCGAACAGATCGAAAAGGGCCTCACTCCGGGCGAAGTGGAGGTGGCGCCGGATCGCGTGCAGATCTTGACCGTGCACTCGGCGAAGGGGCTCGAATGGGAACTAGTGGCGATCCCGCATGTCAGCGACGGGGTGTTCCCCTCGTCCACCGCGTCCGGATCGTGGCTCGGGGCGCTCGCCGAACTGCCACCGTCGTTGCGTGGTGACCGGGCGGTCGACGCGGATTCGGCCGACGGAGTTCCGGTGCTCGACCTCGAGGAGCTGTACAACCGCAAAGACCTCGAGAACGCGATCACGGCGCACAAGAAGGCCTTGTCCAACCGTCGACTGGACGAGGACCGGCGACTGTTCTACGTCGCGCTGACCAGAACCGAACGGGCGCTGTTCATCTCGGCGCATCACTGGGCGGAGTCCGGTTCGGAACCGAAGGGGCCTTCGGAGTTCCTGGACGAGCTGCATCAGATGGTCACGGCCGAAAACGATGCCGGTGAAGAAGACTCACGCGGTGCGATCGGCGTCGTGGAGGAATGGGCGCCTGCACCGGAACCCGACACCGAGAACCCGTTGGCCTCCACACCCCGTACTGCGCAGTGGCCGCCCGACCCGCTGGGTGCGCGTCGCGGCGCGGTCGAGGCCGGAGCCGCGAGCGTCCTGTCCGCACTTGCATCGCTGCCGCAAGACAGCGAAGAGACGGAAGAACCGGAGGACGATCCGGAGAACTGGGCCTCGGACGTCGACGTGCTCTTGGCCGAGCGCGAAGCCCGGGCAAACGCGCGTGCCGAAGTGATTCTCCCGGCGCAGCTTTCGGTGACTCAGCTCGTCGACCTCAAGGCAGATCCGGATGAACTCGCGGCACGGCTGCGTAGACCACTGCCGTACCCACCGAACCCGCTCGCGCGGCGCGGCACGGCTTTTCACGCCTGGATCGAGCGAAGGTTCGGTGCGACCCGACTGTTGGATCTCGACGAACTACCCGGCGCCGCGGATACCGGCGCGGGTCCCGAGACCGATCTGGTGAAACTTCAGGATGCGTTCCTGCGGTCCCCGTGGGCCAATCGCAGCCCGATCGAAGTGGAAGTTCCTTTCGAAACATCCATTGCCGGAACGGTTTTACGCGGTCGGATCGACGCTGTGTTCGCCGATCCCGACGGCGGATGGACGGTGATCGACTGGAAGACCGGTGCCGAACCGTCGGCCGCCAACGAGGACGCTGTTGTGATGCAGTTGGCCGCGTATCGGGTGGCCTGGGCCGAATTGATGTCAGCCAGAGCCCGTTCGGCGGGGCGCAACGAACAGTTTCCGGCCGACAAGGTCCGGGCGGCGTTTCACTACGTTCGATCGGGTCGCACCATCGCACCCGAGAACCTGCCGGACGGTGAGGCTCTCGCTCGCCTCATCCGAACGGCAGGCGCGCAAGATTAGCTTGCGTTTCGACGAGCCTTGAGTGCTTCGGTCACCAGCGGAACCTGCAGGGGAAGACGTGCGATCGAACCGATCTTCTGCGGTGTGGACGTCTTCGGGCTTCGGCACCAGTCGATCGCCATCTGGATGTTGGCGGGGAACACGGCGACAAAGAGCGCGGCGGCAAGGCCCGCGCCGAGCTTGCGGGTCTTCGGCACGGCCAAGGCAGCGCCGATCGCCAGTTCCGCGACGCCGGACACCTGGGTGTAGGTGCGGGCCTGTCCGGGAAGCTGGCGGGGAACGGTGCTGTCGAAGAAGGAAGGCGCCACGAAATGCATGGTGCCGGCGCCGAGAAGGAGGGCCGACAAACGAAGAGCGGCCGCTTGGCTGGGAGTGGACGTCGAACCGGTGAAAGGCATTTGCCCAGCCTGCCTCACGGTGGACCTTCTTGCCACTACCGGCGCCACGACCCGCGCGCTATTCGGCGCCCGAGTTCCGAAGTCGATCTTCGAGGGTTACGCTGCCTGCCGATGTCCGTGTAGGTATTTCGTAAGTTCGAGTGAGAGAGTCGATGTATGGCCGGTAAGCTCCGGGCGCGTTTGACCAGGTCGGAAGCATTGACCGATCAGCCTGACTTCGCCCTTGTCGGGGTGCTGCGCATTCCCCAGCTACAGACAAGTCCGGCGCGGGCCATCTACAAGCGAGTTCTCATCGCGTTGGGTGCTCTCGGCGCCGCCGTGTTGATCGTGTACATCGATCGCGCGGGATACCGGGACGCACAGGACAACGAGCTGTCGCTGCTCGACTGCATTTACTATGCGACGGTTTCGCTCTCGACCACCGGCTACGGCGATATCACTCCGTTCACGCCGTCGGCGCGCCTGGTCAACGTCCTGTTGATCACGCCACTTCGGATCTTCTTCCTGATCGTGTTGGTCGGAACCACACTTTCAGCTCTGACCGAGAGTTCGCGTCAGGCGTTCAAAATTCAGCGTTGGAGGCAGCACGTGCGTAATCACACCGTCGTCGTCGGATACGGGACCAAGGGGCGGACGGCAATCGAAGCAATGCTCGGTGACGGTGTACCGGCGTCGGAGATCGTGGTCGTGGACACCGATCAGACCGTCCTCGATTCGGCGGCGAGCAAAGGCCTGGTAACGGTATTCGGTTCGGCGACGAAATCGGACGTACTTCGGTTGGCAGGTGCGCAGAATGCGTCGTCGATCATCGTGGCAACCAACCGTGACGACACCGCAGTGCTCGTGACGCTGACAGCCCGCGAAATCGCGCCGAAAGCCAAGATCGCCGCAGCCATCCGTGAAGCCGACAACGCGCATCTTCTGCGTCAGTCCGGCGCAGACTCCGTCGTCGTGTCCTCGGAGACGGCGGGTCGACTCCTCGGCATCGCGACCACGACGCCGACCGTCGTGGAGATGATCGAAGACCTGCTGACTCCGGAGGCCGGATTCGCGATTGCCGAGCGTGCCGTCGAGCGCGACGAGGTCGGCGGCTCTCCGCGTCATCTCTCCGACATCGTGCTCGGGGTCGTTCGTGACGGCCGTCTGGTTCGCGTCGGTTCACCCGAGGTGGACGCCGTCGAAGAGAACGATCGACTGCTCTACATTCGCCGCGTCACGAACTGAGTGTTACCGAGCTTCGTGCGCGCAGTAATGTCGTGAGCGTGAACGACTTCCAGCTGACCGAAACACCTCTGCTCTCACGCTCGAGCGTCGGCCGCGCCGAGGAATTGCGGTCGGACGCCGCTGCACTGACGACGGGTTGGGCGGACGCACTGCTCCTCCGTGTGAATTCACGGGGTCAGGTCAAGGTGTCGCCGGAAGGTCAATTGGTCTTCGCCGAGGCAACCGAGTTGGGGCCCGAACCGGTGCGCGGCGCGGTCTTCCTGGGAATTCGGGAGAATCGCCACGTCTGGGCGGTGCGGGTGTCGCTGCTGGCGGGCACTTTGTCTGAATTGCGGATGCTCGGCGGAACACTCGACGACGCGGACGCCGGTTTGTTGACCGGTGCCGTCGCGATTCTCAACTGGCACGACAGTGCCGGATTCAGCGCTATCGACGGCGCACCGAGTGAACCCACGATGTCCGGCTGGTCACGCATTTCCACGTCCACCGGCCACGAGGAGTTTCCCCGAACGGATCCGGCGGTCATCTGCCTGGTGCACGACGGCGGCGATCGAGTTCTACTCGCGCGTCAGCCGACCTGGCCGCAGCGCCGTTTCTCGATTCTCGCGGGATTCGTCGAGGCCGGGGAGTCACTCGAAACGTGTGTTGTCCGCGAGATCAAGGAAGAAGTCGGTATCGACGTGCACAGCGTTCGATACCTCGGGAGCCAGCCTTGGCCGTTCCCTCGCTCGGTGATGTTGGGCTTCGCCGCAATCGGCGACCCCGCCGCTCCGCTGCTGTTCGCGGACGGCGAGATCGCCGAGGGCACCTGGTTCACGAAGGACGAGGTGCGCGCCGCTCTCGAACTCGGCGACTGGGGTTCGGAAGCGGACGCGCCACTGCTGCTGCCCGGGTCGATCTCCATCGCTCGCGGAATGCTCGAGAGCTGGGTCAAGTAGCAGCCGGAGAAGGTTTACAGACCCAGAGCCTGCTTGACCTGGTTGAGCGACGGGTTGGTCGCAACGCTGCCGTCGCCGTACTTCACGGTCGGAACGACGTGATTGCCACCGTTGACGCTGCCGACGAAATCGGCTGCTGCCGGATCGTTCTCGATGTCGATCTCGGTGTACTCGATCCCCGACGCGTTGAGCTGCGTCTTGAGGCGACGGCAGTAGCCGCACCACGTGGTCGAGTAGATGGTCAGGGCAGGCGCATTTTCGGTAGAAGTCACGGCCGATATAACACCACGACCGAGAGCGTTGTTCCGTATCGGCCCGTGTTCTCTTGCCCACATACCGTCGGGCGCGGCGAATGGAGTGTCGGAACGTCCTGCCATGATGGTCCCCATGCCTGCGGACACCGGACTGGATCCAGAACAATCGGCCGCCGTGCTCGCGCCACGCGGCCCGGTATGTGTCCTCGCGGGCGCTGGAACAGGCAAAACCCGCACCATCACGCGCCGGATCGCTCATCTGGTTGCCGACGGTCACGTGTCGGCCGGTCAGGTGCTTGCCGTGACGTTCACCGCTCGTGCGGCCGGGGAAATGCGTGGACGTCTTCGTGAGCTGGGCGTCGGCGGGAGTGGGCCGCAGGTGCAGGCTCGAACTTTTCACGCTGCTGCTCTCCGTCAACTGAAGTACTTCTGGCCGCAGGTTGTCGGCGACACGCCGTGGCGTCTGCTGGACCGAAAGTTCGCCGTTGTCAGCAGTGCCGCAGCCCGGGTGGGATTGTCCACCAGCACGGAAAGCGTCCGCGACCTCGCCAGTGAAATCGAGTGGTCGAAGGCGTCGCTGATCGCGCCGGAGGATTACCCACGCGCGATCGCCAAGATTCGCCGTGAGGCACCGGTCGATGCCACCAAGGTGGCCCAGGTGTATGCCGCATACGAAGAGCTGAAAGCACGCGGCCAGGACGGCATGCTGCTTGATTTCGACGATCTCCTACTGCACACGGCGGCAGCTCTCGAAGAGCATTCGACAGTCGCCGACGAGTTCCGCGAGCGGTATCGCTGCTTCGTCGTGGACGAGTATCAGGACGTCACCCCACTGCAGCAGCGTGTGCTCGACGCCTGGCTGGGCGACCGAGACGATCTGACCGTGGTGGGCGATGCGAATCAGACCATCTACTCCTTCACCGGAGCCACCCCCAACTATCTGTTGGACTTCTCCCGGAAATTCCCCGAAGCGACCGTCGTTCGGCTCGAACGGGATTACCGCTCCACCCCTGAGGTCGTGTCGTTGGCGAACCGCGTGATCGGTGCCGCGCGCGGGCGGATCGCCGGGACGCGTCTGCAGCTGATCGGGCAGCGCGCGCCGGGGCCTGAGCCGGAGTTCATGGAGTTCGACGACGAGCCGGCCGAGGCGCTCGGCGTTGCGCGGGCGATCAAACGGCTGATCGCGGCAGGCACTCCTGCGGCCGAGATCGCTGTTCTGTACCGGATCAATGCTCAGTCGGAGGCGCACGAGCAGGCCCTGACGAAGCTGGGCATTCCGTTCCAGGTGCGCGGTGGAGAGGGCTTCTTCACTCGCACCGAGGTACGTCAGGCGGTGGCAGCGCTGCGTCAGGCAGCTGGACGCGACGACCTCCCCGAAGGTGCAGACAACGGCGAAGCGCTGGTCTCACTCGTCCGCGCTGTGCTCGCGCCACTCGGCCTGACCAACGAAGAGCCTTCGGGTACTCAGGCACGCGAGCGCTGGGCGTCGCTCTCGGCTCTCGTGGCGCTCACCGAAGAACAACTTGTCCACGAACCTGAACTGACGCTCACCGGGCTTTTACAGGAGCTCACGGCCCGAGCCGAGGCGCGGCACCCACCGACCGTGCAAGGTGTGACGCTGGCCTCCCTCCACGCGGCCAAGGGGCTCGAATGGGATGCGGTGTTCCTGGTCGGCCTCAACGACGGCACCCTGCCGATCCAACACGTTCTCGGCGACGCCAATTCGGGCGCCGACGATGTCGCGGTGGAGGAGGAGCGTCGGCTTCTCTACGTGGGGGTTACTCGCGCTCGCGAGCATCTGCAGCTGTCGTGGGCATTGGCCCGCAATGAGGGTGGACGCAAGTCCCGTCGCCGGTCGAGATTTCTCAACGGACTAATCCCGGAGGACTCGCCGGCCTCGCGCGTCGCCGCGCCGTCGTCGGGAAACAAGAAGCGTCCGCGCTGCCGCGTATGCGGCAAACCGTTGATCGGGACGTCGGCGACCATGCTCGGGCGCTGCGAAAAATGCCCGTCCAATGTCGACCTGGAATTGCTCGAGCACCTCAAGGCCTGGCGTCTGGACAAGTCCAGAGAACTCAAAGTTCCGGCCTATGTCGTCTTCAGTGACAACACACTGATGGCTATTGCCGAACAACGACCACAAGATAATCGTGGACTGGTTTCGATCCCTGGAATCGGGCCGAAGAAACTCGACAACTTCGGGGAAGACGTACTAGCTGTCATTCGCGGTGAACTGCGAGCGGCAACACTCGATATCTGACAACACATCCGAATCGACAACGGTGAGTTACATAACCGCAGGTCAAAAATAGGTTGTGCAGATTCGGCAGATTCTCTACTCTGGTTTTCAGTGTTACGGGGCAACCTGTGCGCAGAAACTATCCGGACCGACACGAAATGGAGGTGGCAAAAAAATGACGAACTTGATCTCTTACGAAGCGTGCGCAAGCGCAAAGTTCGCTGTTGCCGCCCCCATGCTGCCGCGTGCAGCGGGATGGGCGCAGCATGCGCTCCGCCTGCGCCCTCAAGCAGCAGCAAAGAAAGCAGCTGTCGAGTCCGTGTTCTTAAGCCATCGAGGTATTTCTCGGTAGGACACATCCGTTCACTTACGGCCACGGACCCGCAGCCCCTGCGGACCGTGGCCTTTGTGTTGGATAGCCCTCTTCATCTGGTTTCCGACTCGGCTCAGGTTCGCACCCATCGAACCCATATCGTGCGACACAGTTTCGCATCCGAGCACTAGGAGACCGAGTTGTCTGCCCAGACAATCCGCGTGGAATCCGAAAACTCCACCACTGCAGTAACTTCCACCGACGTCACTTCGGCTGCAGTCACGTTCATCGAGGTCGCGTCCACCCGCCGCGACCTGCCGTGCCGGGCATCCAACCCCGATCTCTGGTTCGCCGAAGCTCCGGCCGAACTCGAGCAGGCCAAGGCACTGTGCGCGCAGTGCCCCATCCGTTCCCGTTGTCTCAGTGCGGCTCTCGACCGCGCCGAGCCATGGGGGGTGTGGGGCGGCGAGATCCTCGATCAGGGGGCCGTCATAGCGCGCAAGAGACCGAGAGGGCGCCCACGCAAGCAACTTGTGTGCGCGTGAGAGCCCTATTCGGCGGAGCCGGTGTCTTAGTCGGCGGAGCCGGTGTCATCCAGAACCGGCTCCGCGAACCCTGGCAACCAACGAGTCAGGATTTCCATGTACGGGGCATATGCGTCCAACTGGGCGCATATGCCGACCGAACCGAGAAGAACACGGAAGATCATCAAATACTCGGCCGGAAGGTTGAGTGCACGGGCCGTTCGGAACTGCGCACTGTTGAAGTCAGTGGCGGTTCCGGCGGCCTTTTGCAGCCATGCCCGAGTGAAGTGAAATGACTCGGTCTGGATCGGGTCGGTGAAGGGTCGCAGGTAATCCGCGATCTCCTTGTCGGTCACCGTGCGTCCGGGGATCACGAAACCGTTGGCGCGCAACAACTCCGTCAACTCGTCGAATTGTTCCTCGACAGCCAAGCGCACCATCGTGCCGAGAACCCGTGGCAGTCCGTTCGGGAACGGCGCAGCAGCACCGAAGTCGATGACGCCGAGTCGGCCGTCCTCGAGAAGCATGAAATTGCCGGGGTGCGGGTCACAGTGGAGCAATCCGACACGGGCCGGAGACGCGAAGTGGAATTCGGCGAGTAGTGCACCGGCCGCATTGCGCTGCTCCGGCGTTCCACTCTCGATGATTCTGGTCAACGGGGTTGCCGTCATCCATTCGGTCACGACCACTTTCGGCGCGCTCGCCACGACGTGCGGGATCACGAATTGGGGATCTCCGTCGAACTCTTTGGCAAAAGCTCGCTGATTGTTCGCCTCGATCCGATAGTCGAGTTCTTCCTCCGTGCGCGCGGTGAACTCCTCGATCACGGGCCGTACGTCGACACCGGGCATGACCGAACCGAAGAGACCGGCAAATCTGCCCAGGGTCTTGAGATCGGCGCGTAGAGCTTCGTCGGCGCCGGGGTACTGAACTTTCACGGCTACGTCGCGGCCGTCCGCCCAGACGGCTCGGTGAACCTGCCCGATGCTTGCCGACGCGGTCGGTTCATCGTCGAACGACTGGAATCGGTCGCGCCACTTGGTTCCGAGTTGCTGGTCGAGCATCTTGTGTACTTGCTTGGTCGGCAGCGGCGGGGCGGCGGCCTGGAGCTTGTTCAGCGACTCGCGGTATGGCTCGGCGAATTCCTCCGGAATTGCCGCCTCCATGACGCTGAGCGCTTGGCCCAGCTTCATCGCGCCGCCCTTGAGTTCGCCCAGCACCGCGAACAGTTGCTCGGCCGCCTTCGCGCTCAACTGCGCGTCGATCTCGCCTTTGTCGCCGCCGACGAGCTTGCGTCCGAAGCCCATGGCGGCGCGACCGGCCATCCCCAGGGGGATGCTCGCGAGTTTGGCAGTACGGGCAGAACTCTTGCGTGGGATCTCGGACACCACACCATCATGTCTGACTGGGGCGTCCTTTGCCCGAAACAGGTGCCAGGTATTGGCAACTGCAGGATATTTGCCGAGGCCAGTGCCTGGTTGTGATCCGATACGGACGCAGCGCGATCTCGAGCGTCGACGACAGACTGGCCACATGCGTCGCCGCTGTCTCCGATAATGCGGAGTCGATCTCGGCCAGGGCCAGCGCGACACTTGCATGGATCATCGCCGATTCCGCGTGGCCTGCGCTGCCGAGTAGCTGCGCGGACAGATGAAGCCAATGAGGGTCGAGTTCGGATCGGAGGATGTCGGCGCACCGCAGGCAACTCGACTGACCAGGCAGGACAAGAGGACCGACCACACCGTTGCCGTCGCGGATGCGGATGGAAAGGTGGGGGAGTCCACAGCGAACGAGATCGCTGACCAGACGAGGATCAGTTACGACGTCGTCGGCCAGAACCACCAGTTGTTCGTTCCACGTGCGCACGACGTCGGTGTTGCGATACCCGCGCGAGCGACGCGTGCTGACCCCGCCGGCGACCAGTGCGCGCTCGATGGCGTCAGAGAGCGGACCGACACCGTGAATCCGTACCGTCGCGGTGCTTCTGCGGGCAGTGTGGACGAAACCGGAATCGGCGAGTTGCTCGAGCAACTCCTCCGTCACCGACGTGGGAATCCCGCGCCTCGACGCTTCCCAGAGGATGTTTGCGCGGGATCTCGAGCCGTCCATTTTGCGCAGGATCGACTTCACCGCGCGATCGTCGACCCCGACAGGCAGAGTCAGCAACCCGGCATGTCCGGGGGTCCATCCCAGCTGCAGTCGACCGTCCGGGCGCGACAGAACAGCGATCCGCGGGTCCCATCGAGGTCCCGCGGATCGCTGTGAAGTGCTGTCTTGTCTGGTGTCGTCGTGTGTGTGACCGGTCATCATTCGATGCTGGCACGACGGGCCCTCGGCGAGTCCCCGTCAGCGGCAGTTATCCACAGGCGGTCATCGCGGCTGATCTGCGAAAATCGGTCGAGAAGGGATTACTTCTCTTCGTCGTCCTCGCGGGTCTTGTCCATCGCTTCCTCGGCCGCACGCTCTTTTGCCACGACGGCTTCGAGCTGGGCTATCGGGTCGTCGAAATTACCGGCTTCGCCGGCGCCGAGGACACGGGCGACAAATCCGTCCGGTGCGTCGAGATCGCTCGAATCGGGCATCAGGTCGGGATGCGACCAGACGCCGTCGCGAACGTCCATACCGGCTTCCGCAGTGAGCTTCTGCCACAAACCGGCCGCTTCACGGACCTTGCGAGGACGAAGTTCGAGTCCGACCAGCGTCGCAAAGGTCTGTTCGGCGGGGCCGCCGGTAGCGCGGCGACGCCGCAACGTCTCACTCATCGCGGCAACACCAGGCAGTCGCTCGCCGAGTGCGGCGGTGACGACCGTCTCCACCCAACCCTCGACCAGCGCAAGCAGAGTCTCGAGACGTTCGAGAGCGGCTTTCTGCTCCGGTGTGTTCTGCGGCTCGAACGTGCCCTGCTGCATCAGCGCTTCGAGCTTGCTCGGATCGGTGAGAGCGGATGGATCGAGGTCCTTGGCGAATTCTTCCATCGCCGAGAAGTCCATGGTGATTCCGCGGGCGTATTCCTCCACTGTCGCGAGAACACGCTGGCGCAGCCACGGAACGTGACTGTAAAGGCGCTGATGAGCGGCTTCCCGCGCGGCGAGGAAGACCAGAACTTCCTGATGCGGCTGTTCGAGACCCTCACTGAAAGCCTGAACCGCAGCCGGGAGAAGGGCCGCGGTGCCTTCGGGGCCGAGGGGCAGGCCGATGTCAGTGGAGGAGAGCACCTCGGTGGACAGTTGGCCGAGTGCCTGGCCCAATTGCGAGCCGAACGCGAGTCCGCCCATCTGGCCGAGCATGCCCAGCATCGGGCCAGCCATCTGCTGTGCTTCGGCCGGAAGACCCTGGACCCACATGCCCGCTACCTTCTCGGCCACCGGATCACAGAGTCGCTTCCACGTGTCGATCGTGTTGTCGAGCCAGTCGTTCGGAGTCCACGCAAGAGTGCGGCTCGCTCCGGCAGGGAGCGTTGTCGCGGCGTCCAGCCACATCTCGGCCAGGTGCGCGGCGTCGGCGATCGCCTTGACGTTGCCCTCGGTGATCGGTGTGACCGATCCGATCTGTTGGCGTGCCAGCTTCTTGGCGATGTCGTAGTTGACCGGGCCGGACGTACCGCCCTGGCCCATCGACGAGCCCATTCCGCTCAGCATCTGCCCGAACTGGGTGAGCATCTGGCCGAGCTGAGCCGGATCGAATCCCTCACCGCCCGCGCCGAACCCGAACGGCATGTCACCACCCCCGAACGGATTGCCACCCGCCGCGTTCTTGTCGCGATCGGGATCGTCGTCGGAGTTGGAGAAGCCGAACGGCATATTGCTCATACCTCAACGGTACAAGGCTCGAGCGGTCGGAGTCGCCCTCCGAGTCACGCTGACGGCGAACACGCACGGCGCTCAGGCGGTGCGATCGGTGCTCCGGAGCCTTCGCGCTTTACTCTGGATCAGGTGAATCGACGGATAGTGACGCTCTTGGCCGCACTCGCACCCATCGTCGTGTTGGGAGTCGTCGGAACAATGGTCACTGTTCCTTATGTCGCACTCGGTCCGGGCCCCACCTTCAACACGCTCGGCGACGTCGACGGTAAGCCCGTCGTGGACATCCAGGGGACCGAGGTCGATCCCACCGACGGCAACCTCAACATGACAACGGTGTCGGTTCGCGACGGCCTCAACATCTTCGAAGCGTTCGGACTGTGGGCGAGTGGCAGCAACGGACTCGTCCCTCGCTCGGAGATCTATCCGCCCGAGAAGTCGAAGGAAGAGATTCAGCAGGCCAACACGGCCGACTTCCAGCAATCCGAGGACAGTGCCGAGTTGGCGGCACTGCACTTTCTCGGCAAGCCGGTGTCACTGACTGTTTCGAAGGTGACTCCGGACGGTCCCGCTGCGGGTGCCCTGCAAGAAGGCGACGTCCTGGTCAAGATCGGCGACACTCCGGTAACCACCATCACCGGCGTTCAGGACACGGTCGGTGCGATCGCGCCCGGCACCGCGATCGACGTCACCGTCCTACGTGAGGGTGTGGAGACCGTTGTGCCGGTCACCGTCGGGGCGCGGCCCAACAAGCCCGAATCGGGTTACCTCGGCGTCACACCCAGCGAGGTCCCGGACGTTCCCTTCACCGTGCAGTTCAATCTCGCCGACATCGGCGGTCCTTCTGCCGGACTGATGTTCACACTGGCCTTGGTCGACAAGCTGACTCCGGGGGAGCTCAACGGCGGAAAGTTCGTAGCCGGAACGGGCACCATCGACTCCGACGGCGAGGTCGGTCCGATCGGCGGCATCAGGTACAAGTTGATCGCCGCGTCCGAAGCCGGTGCTGAGACCTTCCTCGTGCCGGCCCAGAACTGTGACGAGGCGAAACAGAATGCGCCGGACGGGCTTCGACTCGTCAAGGTCGACAACCTGCCCGGCGCAGTGGACTCACTCGAGAGCCTCAACACGGGTGGCGACGCACCCCGCTGCTGAAGGCTGCCTGGCCGCCGACGACTCTGTCAGTCTTCTTCGACCTCGTCGAGCGTCGCGTACAGGGCGTGCACGAGGTGAGGTGCAAGACCGTCGTAGGTGAGCAGTTCCAAGTCACCGTACGGATCCGCATCCTCGTCGGGACGCATCTGTAGGAGCGACAGCGAGGGACCGTCACGGAGCACGCCGACGAACAGTCGAGCCTCGCGTCGATCGGGATGCGCGTCGGCCGTCAGTCGAGCGACTTCGTCCGCCGCGTGCTGATCGGTCAACACCGGCGCCGTGGCGTGGTCGAGATCCGATTCCGCCTCGGGCGGCAGGACGACGATCTCCTGAACCAGGATGCAACCCTGCACGGACTCGGGCCAATGCGTCGTTGCCAGGAACTCGTCGAGTGCCCGTGAACCGCCGATGATGTCCTCGGGAAGCGATTCCTGTTCGATCGGTGTGTATTCGGCGCCCTCGGCGAGTTGGTCGAGCAGTCCGGGTTCGGCCGCGGCGAGCATTTCGGTGGGTACCAACGCGTACAGCTTCGGAGGCTGATCCCAGCCTTCGGCGTCGATGTGGTCGACAACTTCATGAACGCACCGGGCGAGGGCACTCGGTGATCTGCTCATATTCTCTTCACTCACGCGTTCATCCTCCCACCTTCTGTCCGGCTCCCCGCTCTCCGTGTTGTCAACCCGTGACCGTTGTTACGTAGAGTGGTCGGAAACGGCCAAGTCCACTCGGGCGTGGCCGCAGTGATCGATGCAATCGGTTGCGACGCCACGGCGTCGCCAAATCTTGGAGCGTGGCACGTGGGCATGCGGCCCCCCGCAGGTTTACCCTCTCTGTCCAGACGCAGTCGAATCTTGTTGGTGGTGGCTGTCGTAGTGGCGGCCTTGCTGCTCGTGGGGCCGCGACTGATCGGCATGTACACGGACTGGTTGTGGTTCGGCGAAGTCGGCTTCCGCGGTGTCTTCACCAAGGTTCTGTTGACGCGATTCGTGCTCTTCCTGGTCGTCGGAATTGTCGTCGGCGCCATCGTGTGGCTCGCGATGCTTCTCGCGTACCGCGCACGCCCGGTGTTCGTCCCGGTCTCCGGACCCAATGATCCGATCGCGCGCTACCGCACCACCGTCATGTCGCGTCTTCGTCTTTTCGGCGTGATCATTCCGGTAGCGATCGGCATCCTGTCCGGTCTCATCGCACAGGCCAACTGGGTCACTATCCAGTTGTTCCTCAACGGCCAGGCTTTCGGGATCACCGATCCGCAGTTCAACTTGGACGTCGGCTTCTACACGTTCGATCTGCCGTTCTACCGTTTCGTTCTGAATTGGTTGTTCGTCTCGATTCTGCTTGCCTTCGTGGCAAACCTGGTCACCCACTACGTTTTCGGTGGGATCAAGTTGGCCGGACGAGCGGGGACGTTCACCACGGCCGCTCGTATTCAGCTGGCTGTCATCGCCGGCACCTTTGTGCTTCTCAAGGCGGTGGCGTACTGGTTTGATCGGTACTCGTTGATGTCGAGTAGTCGTAAGGAACCGACGTTCACCGGCCCGGGCTTCACCGACATCAATGCGGTTCTGCCTGCGAAGCTCATTCTGTTGTCCATTGCGGTCATCTGCGCCTTGGCGTTCTTCGCCTCGATCTTCACGCGGGATCTTCGGATACCGGCCATGGCAGTCGCTCTACTGGTTCTTTCGTCGGTCCTCGTCGGTGCCGTCTACCCGATGATCGTCGAGCAGTTCTCCGTCAAGCCCAATGCGGCGCAGAAGGAGAGCACGTACATCGAACGAAACATCGAAGCGACCCGTCAGGCGTACGGGATCACGGAAGAAAACGTCGACTACGTCGACTATCCGGGAATTGGCACCAAGCAGCCCCAGGACGTTCCGGCAGACCGGACCACGATCGCGAACACACGCCTGTTGGATCCGACCATTCTGTCGCCGACGTTCACCGCTCAGCGTCAGCTCAAGAACTTCTACGGGTTCCCGCAGACGCTCAACGTCGATCGTTACGAACAAGACGGCCAGTTGCGCGACTTCGTTGTCGCCGCGCGTGAGCTGTCGCCGAACAACCTTTCCGGCAACCAGACGGACTGGATCAACAAGCACACGGTCTACACGCACGGCAACGGTTTCGTCGCCGCCCAGGCCAACGAAGTCACGGCCGTGCAGGGCGACAGTCAGAACAACACCGGTGGCTACCCGATCTACTCGGTGAGCGACCTGACGACCACGCCCGAGAACGAGAATCTCAAGGTGGACAATCCTCGTTCGTACTACGGCGAGGTGATCAGTCAGTCGGACGCCGATTACTCGATCGTCGGTTCTGTCGACGGCGAGGGACCTCGTGAGTACGACACCGACACCTCGAAGTACACCTACACAGGTTCGGGTGGCGTTTCGATCGGCAACTGGTTCAACCGTCTTGCATTCGCGGCGAAGTACACCGAGCGCAACATCCTGTTCTCGAGTGCAATCGGCTCGAACTCCAAGATCATCTTCAAGCGTGATCCGAAGGAAAGAGTCGAGGAGGTCGCGCCTTGGCTGACGACCGACGGCGCTGCTTACCCCGCAGTGGTCGACGGCAAGATGCAGTGGATCATCGACGGCTACACCACCGCCCAGGACTACCCGTACGCGCAGCGCAGTTCGCTCGACGGGTTGGTCGAGGACAGTATCGACCAGACGACCGGGCGCCTCATTCCGCGCCAGGAGTTCTCCTACATCCGTAACTCAGTGAAGGCCACGGTCGACGCCTACGACGGCACGGTCACGCTGTACCAGGTCGACGAGCAGGATCCGGTTCTGAAGGCATGGATGGGAGTCTTCCCGAACACGGTGAAGCCGAAGAGCGAAATCTCGGACGACCTGCAGGCGCACTTCCGGTACCCGGAGGACATGTTCAAGGTCCAGCGAGAGATGCTGGCGAAGTACCACGTCGACGATCCGAGTGAGTTCTTCACCAACAATGCGTTCTGGTCGGTTCCGAGCGATCCGACGATCGACACGTCGGCCAACCAGCCGCCGTACTACGTGCTGGTGGGCGACAAGGACACCGCGAAGGCGGATTTCCGTCTGACCAGTCCGATGGTCGGGTTCAGTCGTGAGTTGCTGTCGGCCTACATCTCGGTGGCGAACGACAAGGAGAACTACGGCAAGTTCACGGTGCTGCAGTTGCCGACAGATACGCAGACTCAGGGTCCGCAGCAGGCCCAGTCTGCGATGACGTCGGATTCGCGTGTTGCTTCGGAAGTGTCACTGCTCAAGCAGTCGAACAAGATTCAGTACGGAAACCTGCTGACTCTGCCGATTGCCGAGGGCGGAATCCTCTACGTCGAGCCCTTGTACTCGCAGCGAAACTCGCAGAACGCGTTCCCTCAGTTGGCGCGTGTGCTGGTGAGCTTCAGCGACACCAACGGCATTCGGATCGGTTATGCACCGACCGTCTCCGAGGCGATCAGTCAGATTTGGCCGGGCGCAGGTTCGGCAGCGACGGTCACCCAGCCGGCACCCGATCCTGATACCGGAGCGCAACCGGAAACGCCGACAACTCCGACGGCACCGGCCCCGCCGGCTTCTTCGGATGACGTCACGAAGGCGTTGGCCGAGGTCAATTCGGCAATGGCGGCATTGAAGTCGGCGCAACAGAGCGGTGACTTCACCAGCTACGGTGCTGCGCTCGACCGCTTGCAGAAGGCTGTTGACGCGTACCAGGCGCTGCCGAGGTAAGCGGCGTCAGTTCGTGAGTCATAGAAGGCCCGCCATCCGATCGGATGGCGGGCCTTCTTGTGTTCTCAGGTGAAGCTGCACGAGCTGAATCAGCGCAGTGCTGCAACGATCGGTGCGTTGGCATCGGAGAGCTGCTGGAACTGTGCGGCGAAGCCGTACTGGCCGGCGAGGTCACGAGCGGTGTCGTAAGCCTGCTGTGCGGCGGGCTTGAGCTCGGCCGGGATCTCGATGGCGGGAGCAACTGCGGGTGCCTCGGCGACGGGAGCCGGTGCTGCGGCGGGAGCTTCTTCGACTGCAGGCTCATTCGCGACGGTCAGACGCTGGCCGCAGACGGGCCATGCGCCGGGGCCCTGGCTCTGCAGGGTGTTCTCGGCGACGCGGATCTGCTCTTCCTTGGAAGCGTTGGCGGGCGAGCCGGTGCCACCGTTGGCGGTCCAGGTGCTCTGCGAGAACTGCAGGCCGCCGTAGTAGCCGTTTCCGGTGTTGATGTTCCAGTCGCCACCGCTCTCGCACTGTGCGACGCCGTCCCAGTTGTGGGTGGCTGCGGAAGCGGTGCCGGTGCTCATGGTGAGGGGCACTGCGACAAGTGCGCCGGCTACTGCCAATGTGCCGAATGCACGCTTGCTGATGCTGGTGTACGTCATGTCGGGGTAAATCCTCTCCGCGCTTGCTGACATCGGCGGGCCTGCGGGTCGGCGATGATGCTGACTTTCCCGGGCGCTTGTCTCTCCGTGTCTCTGCCCCTCGAAGGTTTCGGGGGTTCCGATCCCGCGGGGCAGAGTGGAGCAGCGGCGGGTCGGCGTTCGCCCGGTTGATTCGGGCCGGGACCGACCGTACGGGAGCGTCGAACGAGGGTCGATTCGCAATTTTCCGGACTGTCTGGTCTGCTCTCGACCCAAAATTTTAGCGTTTGTGCTGGTAGAGCCTTTCCGATGCCGTTTCGACGTACGTTCGTTACATGCTTGTTATGTGTTGATGCTCACGGGCATTTTGTGAACCCAGTCACCCGATTCTTCGACTTTCAGGCGTGTATTTCGCTCCAGCGCAGGCGATTTGCGTTCCGTTCACCTGCTCGTGTAACTTTGTCCATGCATCGCGGGGTGGAGCAGCTCGGTAGCTCGCTGGGCTCATAACCCAGAGGTCGCAGGTTCAAATCCTGTCCCCGCTACTAGAAAAGGACCGCCGCACTGGATTCCAGTGCGGCGGTCCTTTTTTGTGCGCAGCCGTCGTAGGGTGGCGACGTGCGACTCTCGAAGATTCTCTTGGCGATGGCGGTGACTACTTCGCTGGTGACCACCGCTCTGGCGTTCTCGGCAGGAAGCGCTGCCGCCGGTGGGCGGATCACCGATGCGAAGCGCGTGGTCTTCATCGTTCCGGGGCAGCAGCTCTACAACTCGGGAGAAACGCACCAGGCGACCTACCGCGCCCTCGACAAGGCACTGAGCGCTGCGGGCTACGAGACACACTTCGTCGACGCACCCGGCAAGATGATTGCGGCCGACGCCGAGCTGATTGCCGATTCGATTCGCTCCTACGCTGCCGGCGCTGACTCCGTCGGGGTGATCGCGCACAGTGCGGGTGGACTGAGCTCCCGGTACTACGCGAAGTTCCTCGGTGGCTCCGAAGTAGTGGATTCATTCGTCGCCATCGGTGCGCCACAGTACGGTAGCCCCGGTGGCTGCGTACAAGGCCCTGCCGACGGTTACGACACCTGCATGTTCTCCGAAGTTCTCACCAAGCTCAATGCCGGTGAGGACACTCCTGGATCTGCCTACTATTCGGTGGTGCAGAGTTCGGGCGAGTGGGCGGACGGTCGGTTGGACGGGGGCCAGTGCCGGGTGTACGTCGATGGCGTTCCCGGGGCCGGAACCGGAGGAGACCACCTCACCGAGCTCGAGCATCCAGAGGTCATCTCGGGAGCGATCAGCGCTTTGGGGCGCGACTGTGTCGGTACGTTCGTGGACGAGAACGACGGCGACATCACCTGGCCTGACACGCTGTTTCCGTCATTTCGGTAAAGCTTCAGGTCCGGGTTGTTCGGACGAGTAGCCCGGCTACGTGTGCGCTCGCGGCAGTCCTCGCCCCCAAGGCGTCACCCGATTCGATGGCCGCGACTATACGTGCGTGCTCGGTGACGGCGATCCGCCGATTGAGCTCGAGGCTCCACATGTCCGAACGGTAGAGATGTGACTGGCCGTCCAGACGATGCAGGGCTTCGCTGAGCGGGTGATTGCATGCAGTCTCACGAATCAAGGTGTGGAACTCGAGGTCGAGCTTCGAATCCCGACGCTGATCCGGCGGGCTCTCGAGAAGTTCGCGTTGCACCTGCACCATCTTGTTCAGCTGTGACACGGTTTCGTGCGTGGCATTGGCCGTCGCGTTGAACGCCGCGAGACCGTCGAGTACCTCACGCACCTCGAAGACCGCGCGCAGAGACTCCGCGTCCAGCGAATCGACTTTTGCACCCGCATTCCGTGTGTGGACGGCGATGCCCTCGTAGATCAACTGCTGCACGGCCTCGCGGACCGGCGTTCGACTGACATTGAGCTTGCTCGCCAGCGCGGGAACACTCAGTGGTGTCCCCGGCGCCAGCTCGCCCGAAAAGATCAGTTCGCGAAGCGTCTCGTGCACGGACTCGGTGAGTAAAGCTCGTTCGGTGGTGGTCATCTTGTCCTCACTTCGATCCTGCACGATGTCGACGGTACCCGGGAGCGCTATCCAGCGGCGCGCACCCGGTCAGCGCTGCGACTGTCGACCTCGGGCGCCGTCGCGCCTTTCAGTCCGGCCACTTTGGCCGCGATGTTCTCAGCGATCGTGATCGGCGGGTATCCCACTTCGCCCGGTGTGAGAGTCCCTGGCAGTGCTTCGATGACGGCGTCGTAGTTCCCGTCGAAAAAGAATGCGGCAGAGCGACGTCGGATGATCTGACCATCGACGATAGGTGGGTCGACTCGGTGCACTGTCGAGCGCCATCGGTCGTTCGTCCAGCGTGCCATCGCGTCGCCGAGGTTGATCAAGAGTGCGCCGTCGGCAGGTTGGACGTCGTGCCATACGCCGTCGGCACTCAGAACTTGAAGGCCAGGAACTTGATCTGCCCACAGGATGGTCAAGATTCCGAAGTCGGTGTGAGCGCCCATTCCCGTCATGTCGCCGGAGATGCGGATCTCGCCCTCGGGCAGTGCGTAGTTGTTCATCTTCATCGCGTCGATCGAATGGTCGAGCATCGAATCGAAGTACCCGGGCTGCAATCCGAGAGCGTCGGTAAAGGCGCACATCAGGATTCGTGCCAAGCCCTGGGCATGACGGAAATACTCTTCGATTGCCGGTCGGAATCTTGGCGCGGCCACGGGCCAGGTGTTGGCGGCGTAGCTGGACTCGGGTAGGTCGACGCCCGGATAGTCGCTCACCTCTGTGCCCACGACTATTGCTTCGTAGAAATCGTTCATCTGGTTCGCAGCGGCGACGCCCAGGCTCATGCTGAGTGATTCCGATTTCGGTGGTGAGTAGCCGCGGTTCTCGGACGAGGGACGGCGATAGTTGTTCTTCACCGTCAGTGGGAGAGCAAAGAACTCGTCGAGAGCGTCGGCCAGTCCTTCGGTCGCCGATCGTGGAATGCTGTGTCCGACAATCTGTATGAATCCGACCTCCCGGCACGCGCGATCGAGTTGAGCTGCCACTTCCGCACAGGCAGTGCTGTTGGTGGCGTTTGCAACCGCTGCCTCGCCGCGGAGGTACGGGCTGATATCGATCGTAGGGATTTCGAAGACAGGAGTTTCGTGGGTCATTTAAAGTCCTTGCGGCCGGACGTGTGCCACTTACCGACGAGCACACGTGAGAGGAATCCAAAGGCAGAGAAGACGAGGACACCGAACACCGACGCGATCACGATCGCGGCGATCAGATCCTCGGACTGAAGGCGGCTTCGGTAGACGTCGAGCAGCGTTCCGATCCCGGGTTGTCCTTTGGCGAAGAACATGTCGCCGATGATGGCACCGACGACAACAAGGCCGGAGGCGGTGCGGATGCCGGTTAGAATAGCCGGCATTGCCGCTCGCAGTTCGAGTTTCACCAATCGATCCCAACGGGACGCGCGGCCGAGGGTGAACAGTTCGTGCAGTCCGCGATCGACCGATTGCAATCCGAAGTGTGTGTTGGTGATGATCGGGAAGGCTGCGATGAGAACACACACCAGGGTACGCGCGGTCATACCGTAGCCGAACCAGAGCCCGATGAGGGGGACGATGGCGAGGATGGGAATGACCTGCAGCACAACGGCATAGGGATAGACGATCCGCTCGATCCACTTGGCCTGGCTCATCAGCACGCCGGTTCCGACGCCGACTGCCACCGCGACCACGAAGCCGACCAGTGCTACCTGTGCCGTCACTGCGAGGGCTTCGAGCATGGGAGAGAGGTGTTTCCAGTCGAGTAGCGACTTTGTCAGTACTTGACTCGGCGGCGGAAGGAGGAATCGACGTTCCGGGGAGAGAACGAGGTAGCTGACGATCGACCACGCTGCGACCGCGCCGGCAAGTGAGAGCAGCGGATAGAGCAGGAAGGTGCCGAGCGCTCTCATTCGCGAGGGCCGTCCGGGCTGTGACTGTGCTCGCGCGGCGGTCGCAGAATCAGTGCGAACGGCGGAATTGCGTGCGGTGGTGCCCTGTTGCACTGCAAGGACTTCGGTCATCGTGAGCTCCCATGGAGACTGGCCGAGATCTCGGCGACGTGTTCGGTGTATCGGGCGTCGTAGCGCAGTTCCGGGCTACGCGGGTAGGGGAAATCGATGTCCACGACCGAATGGATTCGTCCGGGCCGGGCGGTCATGACGACCACCTTGTTTGCGAGGTACACGGCCTCGGATACCGAGTGCGTGATGAACATCGAGGTGAACCCCTTGTCGGTGTAGAGCCTTTGCAGCTCTACCTGCATCTCCAGTCGTGTCATCTCGTCGAGAGCACCGAAAGGTTCGTCGAGCAGCATCACAGCAGGTGCGAGGGTGAGCGCACGTGCCAACGAGACGCGCATCTTCATTCCGCCCGACAACGCGTTGGGCAGTTGTTTCGCGAAGTCCGCCAGGCCCACTGCGCGAATTGCCTCGTCGGCGCGCAATTTTCGGGCTGCTTTGTCGCCGCCACCGAGTTCGGCGGACAATTCGACGTTGGCCTGCACGGTTCGCCAGGGGAGGAGAGTCGGCTCCTGGAAGATGAAGCCAACTGATTCGGTGTCGAGGGCAACCGCGCCGCTGGTCGGTCGCTCGAGGCCGGCCGCCATGCGCAACAAAGTCGACTTGCCGCAGCCGGAGGGTCCGACCACGGCGACGAAGTCTCCTCGCTCCACGTTCAGATCGATGCCGTCCAGCGCGACAGTGCCGGTATCGAACTTCTTGACGACATCGGAAAAGACCATCTGCATCGGTGCGGTGAGCTTGCGAGCGTCGGCATCCTGCATCGTGTTCGCGAGTTCCATCTGAGCCTCCGGTTCAATAATGCATGCAAAAGTTCTTCAAGATGTGTGAACCATCGTGAATTGCATGTATGTCGCCTAGATTGCTGAATGTAAATGTGAGGTGACATTGCAGGTGAAGCGAGAATCTTGGCGCGCGTTACCTGATGGAAACAACTAGTCGATTGCATGTAATCCATGTGCTGCAGAGTGTGCACATCGGATCACCCTTCCTGGTTCGCCCACATCCCAATTGTTTTCACGAAGGAGACGCTGTGTATTCAAATCGCAAGGTGCATTCCAATCGCAGAAGTGTGGGAGCGGTCGGCGCGGCACTGGCCATGTGTGCAGCCATCGGATTGACTGCGTGCAGCTCCAGTGAGGCTGAGACGGCCAAGGCTGAATCTCTCGAACCAGCTGCCGAGGCTCAGAACCTAGCGGGTCTCTGTCCGGAAAACGTTGTGGTTCAACTCCAATGGCAGCCGCAGTCGGATATGGGAGCGCTCTTCGAGATGCTTGGTCCCGGCTATTCGGTCGACACCGACGACAAGTCCGTCAGCGGGACTCTTGTCGCCGGAGGGAAGGACACCGGAGTCGACTTGACCTTGCGGGCCGGGGGACCGGCAATCGGGTTCCAATCCGTCAGCTCCCAGATGTACGTCGACGATTCGATCACTCTCGGCTTGGTGCACGGCGATCAGGTGATCGCGGCAGCGGCAAGTCAGCCCGTTGTGGCCGTCACGCCATTGCTCAAGTACAGCCCGGCAATCCTCATGTGGGACAAAGAGTCTCATCCGGAATGGGCGAGTGTTGCCGATATCGGCAAGTCCGACGCGAGTGTCGTCGTTTCCAAGGAGCAACTGTTTCCGCAGTGGCTCGTGGCGAAAGGCCTACTGAAGCAGTCTCAGCTCGACACGAGCTACGACGGAGCTCCCTCGCGATTTGTCGGTGACCCGACCATCGCTCAGCAAGGATTCGCGAATTCGGAACCGTACACGTACGAGAAGGAGACGCCGGCGTGGGACAAGCCGGTTTCCTATGACCTGCTGAAAGATTCGGGTTTCGACATCTACGCGTCCAATGTTTCCGTTCGTGCCGACAAGGTCGAGACACTCTCCCCGTGTTTGAGCAAGCTGGTTCCGATCATTCAGCAGGCCACCGCGGACTACATCACTGCGCCGGATACGGCGAATGCTGCCATTGTCGACGTCGTTTCGCAGGACGTGTCGTTCTCTCCCTACACCGAGGGTGAAGCAGCGTTCAGTGCCCAACTCTTGAAAGAGAAGGGCCTGATCGCGAACGAGGCGGACGGATCCGTCGGCACGTTCGACATGACGCGAGTCGCTCACACCGTCGAAGAACTGAAGCCCATCCTGAACGCCGGGGGTGCGGCGATACCGCAGTCATTGACTGCAGAAGAGATCTACACCGACAAGTTCACCGATCGGTCCATCGGAATCCGCTGAAGGAGCTGACAGCAAATGACGTACGACATGACAGAACTCAACCGCGAGACCCGCATGGGTGGCCTGGGCACGGAGACCACCGACCGCGAGGTCCGAAGAATCGATCTCTCGGATTTCGAGAACCGGCGCAGCGAGATCGCCGAGGAGTTGTGGTCGGCAGCGACCGACATCGGATTCTTCCAAATCGTCAATCACGGGATCGATCTGGACCAGGTCCGCGAGGCTTTCGCGGCGGCCGAGCGATTCTTTGCACTGCCCACCGAGGTCAAAGCGCAGTATCCGCTCAAGAAGGGTTTCAACTCCGGCTGGGAGAGCATGACGCAGGTGCGTCCGTCCATCGGAACACCTGATCAGAAAGAGTCCTATCAGGTGACCCGCCCGCATATGGGTGATCTGTGGCCCACTGCAGACGAATTGGGCGGATTCCGCGAAACGATCCTGGACTTCGAAGCCAAGTGCTGGGGCATTGCGATGGACCTGTTGTCGTGCTTCGCCGAGAAGCTGGGATTCGAACGAGACTTCTTCACCAGAGCACATGACCCGTCGGTGGACACCTACCAGAGCACGCTGCGACTACTCCACTACTTCCCCCTTGCCGCCGACGCAGATGTCGAAGGGATGTGGCGTGCCGGAGCACACACCGATTTCGATTGCCTGACATTGCTTTTCCAGCGTGACGGTCAGGGCGGCTTGCAACTGTGCCCGGGCAAGGAGATGGACACCCAGGAATGGACGTCGGTGGTGCCGGCTGAGGAAGCAATCACCTGCAACATCGGCGACATGCTGATGAGATGGAGTGATGACGTCCTGCCGTCGAATTTTCATCGAGTCAAGAGTCCCGGAGTCACCGACTATCGGGGAGCCCGCTACAGCCTCGCGTTCTTCGCTCAGGCGAACCGCGACGTGACCATCGAGGGGCCGGCGGGCAAGTACCCGCCGATCACTGCCGAGGACTACATCGACCAGCGAGTACGCGCGAACTTCGCGCGTTGATCCGTATCCGTTCCGTCACACACTTTCAGGAGAACTGGCGATGACTACCGCGCCCAAGAACATGACCGACGCGATCATCCGGGACGTGACGTTGTACAGCGGCGGGCAATGGCTGACCGGCCACGACGTCGTCGTCTCGAATGGGGTGGTCGAATCGATCGAGAAGTCGACCGGCACCGCCACACCTGGAAGTGTGGACGGATCGGGGGCGTATCTGATCCCTGGCTTCGTCAACACCCATACGCACCTTCAGCAGTCACTGATGCGTGGGATCGCCGAAGGGACACCGCTTCTCGAATGGCTGCTCGCGGTCGCAGAAGAGTCGGTTCAGATCACGCCGGAGCGCGCATACACGGCCACTGTCGCAGCCTCGCTGGAGGCATTGCGCAGCGGTACGACCACCCTGGTCGAACACATGTGGCCGCATCCGTCCAGCGAGGTTCACGACGCTGTGATCCGGGCGTTGCACGACACCGGGATTCGTGCCGTACTGGGACGCGGAACCGCAGACCGGGCGGACAAGACGAGGAAGTGGGGCTTCGATCCGCGGCTCTTGCAACCACTCGGAGACGTTCTCGCACATACGGATCAGATGATGCGGGACGTCGCCGGTTCCCGCATTGACGTGGCAGTCGCGGTACCGAACCCGCGTTCGCTGACGCCGGAGGGGATGTCGGAAGTGCGTGAGTTCGCGCAGGCTCGCGACCTGACGGTCTCGATTCACCTGCTCGAGACGCAGACCGACAACACGATGTGTACCGAACACGCGGGCATGAACGCGGTCGACTACCTGGATTCCCATGGGTTCTTGTGGGACCGGGTGCTGGCGGTCCACTGCGTCGAACTCGACGACCGTGGTCAGAAGGTGCTGGCGGAGCGCGGCGTCGGAGTGTCGTACAACCCCGTCAGCAACATGCGGCTCGGTAGCGGAATCGCGCCCGTCCCGAGTTTCCTCGACGCGGGGATCGCGGTGGGGTTGGGTGTGGACGGCGCAGCCAGCAACGATACTCAGGACATGCTCGAGACGCTGCGCACCGGCGCCTATGTGCAGCGAGCCGCGCGCGGCCGTGCCGACCTGCTCGGCTTCGAAGCCATGATCGACATCGCATCCGGCGGTGCAAACGCAGCACTCGGTCTGCCGGCCAGGTCCGGCGGGATCTCCGTGGGCGATCCCGCCGACCTCACCATGATTCGGTTCGAACGCGACTTCGGTTGCCTCCCGGTGCGAGATCCGGGTGCGTCCATTCTCACGACGGGCAGTCGTCAGATAGTGGACACGGTGTTGGTTGCGGGCGAGGTCGTGCTCCGCGACGGGCACTCGACTCGCGTCGACGAGGCGGAATTGATCCGCACGCTCAGCGCTTTGTGACTGTGCTCAGTCTTCGCTGATCTCCATCTCGATCAGGACGCGGCGCAACAGCTTTCCGGTGGCGTTGCGGGGAAGTTCGTCGATGAAGACGATCTCGCGGGGAACCTTGTAGCGCGCGAGATTCGACCGGACGTGATCCTTCAGCTCGTCGGAGTTCTGGTCGGCGCCGTGGGCGACGACGACAAAAGCTCGCAGGCGGTGCCCGAAGTCGGCGTCCTCGACTCCGATGACTGCCGCTTCCAAGACGTCCTCTCGATCGGCGAGCAGGTTCTCGACTTCGAGCGGGTAGACGTTCTCGCCACCGGAGACGATCATGTCGTCGTCGCGGCCGTCGACGAAGAGGAGGCCGTTGGCGTCGAAGTGTCCGACGTCGCCGGTCGAGAGAAGTCCGTCGATACGTTCCTTGTCGCGCCCGTCGGTGTATCCCTCGAAGCTCAGCCCGCTGGCGACGAATATCCTGCCGATCGTGTGTGGGGTGGTGATCTTCTTGTTGTTCTCGTCGAACAGTTCGACGTGACAGGTCACCGGAGCGCGGCCCGCGGTTCCCGGCGCAATGGTCAGATCCTCGGGAGTCGCGACCGTGGCCACTGCGACCTCGGTGGATCCGTACAGGTTGTAGAGGACGTACCCGAACGAGGCCGTGACTCGCTTGCACAGGTCGGGTGAGAGTGACGAACCTGCCGAGAAGATGATCTTCAGGTTCGACGTGTCGTACTTGGACAGCACGTCGGGACCGAGGTCGATGATGCGAGTGAGCATCGTCGGGACCACGACCAGGCTGTCGCACTTGTACTGGGCGACAAGCTTGATCGTGTTCTCCGGATCGAACTTTCGATGCATGACGACGGTCTGGCCGAGCGCCAACGCGAGAGCGAACTGCGAGACACCGGTTCCGTGGAAGGCGGGGGCCGCCATCATCATGGTCTGTCCGCGGCGCAACGGCACGCGGTCGAGGAACTGCGCCGACGCGAGAGGGGAGGTGTGGCCACGCGGCGCACCCTTGGGAGTTCCTGTGGTGCCGCTGGTGAGGAGGACGAAGCCACCGTTCTTCTCGGGTGCCGGCACCGACGACGTGGTGCGTCCGGCGATGGCCTCGTCGAGAGTGGCTGCCGTGGAACCGTCAGCGGCCGTGCCCTCTGGCCAGGAACGATAGACGACGACGTCGTCCGGCAAGGCATCGGCGATGTCCGCGAACTCGTCGTCGTAGACGAAGGCGACCACCTTCTCCCGCGCGGCGACGTCCACGAGTTGGGGCCGAGCGAAGCCCGTGTTCATGAGAACGAGCTTCGTTCCATTCTTCGCTGCCGCCAGCATGGTCAGGACCAAGCCTCGATGGTTACGGCACATCGCACCCATGACGGAGTCGGAGGTGATGCCGTCGGCCTGCCACGCCCGGACCAACGCGTTGCTCTGACGCTCGAGCTCGGCATAGGTGATGGGGCCGCGCTCGTCGATGATCGCCACCGCGTCGTAGCCGTTCTCGGCGTGTGCATGGACCGGCCCGGCGAAGGGTCCGTACTTGTCCACGGCTGCAATGGATTTGAGTCCGCGATCGAGGCGAGGGAACGGGACGAGTCCGGCTCGGAACATGACCCCCGCCGCGCCGATGGTGTCAGTGACCTTGGTGACCAATCCGGGCATACGTGAACCTCTTCCGAGCGTCGTTGTAGGACTGATTACACACTAATGCGCAATCAGGTTTCGGTGGTGAAGTTTCACGATGGCGACCGAGCACTCCGCCCCGCCACCTCGAAAGGTGGCGGGGCGGAGTGTTTCGGGATCTGGTCCGTGCGACCGTCACTTCAGTTCGGCGGACGACTTTCCGAGCAGGCGGCGTGCGACGATCAGCTGCTGGATCTGCTGGGTGCCCTCGAAGATGTCGAGAATCTTCGAGTCGCGGCCCCACTTCTCGAGCAACGGGCGCTGCGAGTAGCCGTAAGTGCCGGCCAACTCGACTGCCTTGAGCGTCACGTCGGTGCCGGTGCGGCCGGCCTTCGCCTTGGACATGGACGCTTCGAGCGAGTTCGGCTTCTTGTTGTCGGCCATCCACGCCGCGCGCAGAGACAGCAGGTACGCGGCCTCCCAGTCGGCTTCCAAACGGATGAACTCGGCTGCAGCTGCATGCTGGTTGTAGACCGGTGTGTCGTAGGAGATCTCGACACCGGCTTCGGTCAGGATGCCGCGCAGTTCTTCGAGAGCTGCGCGTCCGACGCCGACTGCCATGGCTGCAACGAGGGGCCGGGTGTTGTCGAACGTCTGCATGACGCCGGCAAAGCCCTGCTCCACGTTGACCTCCGGGCTGCCGAGGATGTTGTCCGCGGGAATGCGGCAATCCTGGAGCAGGAGTACTGCGGTGTCGGAGGCCTTGATGCCCAGCTTGTGCTCGAGGCGGGCAACGCTCAGGCCCGGTGCGTCACGCGGAACGACGAACGACTTGATGGCCGCTCGGCCCTTCGACTTGTCGACCGACGCCCACACGACGATGTGCGTCGAACGCTCACCGGCGGTGACGAAGATCTTCTCGCCGTTGAGAACCCACTCGTCGCCGTCGAGAACGGCGGTGGTGGTCACTGCGGCGGAGTCGGAACCGAAACTCGGTTCGGTGATGGCCATCGAGGCCCACACCTTACCGAAACGTTCGAGCTGTTCGTCGGTTGACACTGCGGCGATCGCGGCGTTGCCGAGCCCCTGGTAGGGGATCGAGAGCATGAGTCCGACGTCGCCCCAAGACGTTTCGAGCGAGTTGAGGAGCGCAGACATGTTGCCGCCGTTGGCGTTGCCGCCCTTGGCGCTCGCGTCGGACCGTCCGCCGCTGGCACCGCCGATGTCTCCACCGGAATCGGAGAGGCCTTCGACCATGGCGGCCATGGTGTCGAGCTCGACGGGATACTCGTGCTCAGCGAGATCGTACTTACGTGAAATGGGTCGGAAGATCTGCGCCGCGACCTGATGTGCCTGGTTCGCTGATGCTTTGAGCTTCTTGGGAAGTTCGAGGTTGATCATCGTGGTTCTCCTGGAAGTTCAGCGGCGTCAGATGAGGACGATGCCCTCGGCAACGCCGATGGCACGGAGGTCGCGGTACCAGCGCTCGACCGGGTGTTCCTTGGTGAACCCGTGTCCACCGAGGAGTTGCACACCGTCGAGGCCGATCTGCATGCCCTTCTCGGAAGCCAGCTTCCGGGCCAGAGCGGATTCGCGAGCGAAGGACAAGCCCTGCTCGGCGCGTGAAGCGCCCCGAAGCGTGACCAGGCGCAGTCCGTCGAGTTCGATGCCGATGTTGGCGACCATGAAGGCAACCGCCTGGCGGTGGCTGATCGGCTCGCCGAACGCTTCGCGCTCGTTGACGTACGGAATCACGTAGTCGAGAACTGCCTGGCTGGTGCCGACGGCCATGGACGCCCAACCGAGTCGAGCCAGGCGAATCGCGTCGGCGTATTCGGCCTTACGCTGCTCGGCGTCACCGTCGCCGAGCAGTGCGGACTCCGACACAGCGACATCGGTGAGGATCAGGCGACCCAGGCCTGCGGCGCGCAGACCCATGCTGGGATCTGCTTCGACGACGAGTCCCTTGGTGTCGGATTCGACGATGAAGAAGGAGGGCTTGCCGTCGAGTTCTGCGGCGATGACGAAGAGTTCGGACGTAGCCGCGGCGGGCACCAAGCTCTTGACGCCGTTGAGCTTGTAGCCGCTGGGGGAGCGAACTGCCTTGGTCTGCAGGGCAAACGGATCGAACAGTGCGCGTGGTTCGTTGACCACCACTGCTGCGCCGGGGACCTGCTCGCCGGTGAAGGCCGGAAGGTAGGTCTTCTGCTGCGCGTCGGTGCCCCACTGCGTCAGTGCGACCGCAACGCCGCTGGGTGCGAGGATCGGAAGTGCAAGCCCCATGTCTCCGTGCGCAAGTGCCTCGGCAACAAGAGAATTGGTGACCGCGCCGCGATCGGCAGCTGCTCCGTCGAGTTCTTCGGGAACGTTGATCAGCGTGATGCCGAGCTCGGCTGCGCGCTTGGAGAGATCGGCTGGTGCCTGCGCTGCGCCGTCGGCGTCGTGCGCTGCGGGACGCAGGATCTCGGCCGCGAACTCGCGCACGGTCTCGACGATCATCTTCTGGTCGTCGTCGGGGGTCAGATCGAAGTAGTCGGCGTTCTTGCTCGGGTTGTCGGGCAGGCGCTTGGGTGCGCCGTTGCCCGAGACCTTCTGGAATCCTCGAGTGGCGGCACCCAGGGTTTTGAAGCCCGTCTTGGTGCCCTCGTAGGTCACGCGATCGATGGTCTGACGCAGATTGAACTTCTCGGCCAGTTCCGAACCGGTGATCTTGGTAAGCACACGCATGGCTGCGCCCATGGCGTCGCGTTTGATCGGGTTCAGGCCGACGGCGGACGTGTCGCGGGGCGCACCCTTGGCGCCGCCGCGCTGCGCGCCCGATTCGCTGCGCTGAGCGCTCTTGTCGGGGGCAACACTGTCTTGCTTGGTCATGATCACCAGCTGTTTCTCGGTGTTGGGGCGTTGGACGATCCTTATCTTACTCATCAGTAAGGTCTGTTGTCGAGAAACCGCGAAATGATGCGCGTCATAGGCTCGAGGGGTGAACCGGACAGAGGTGCCAGATCGGATACAGCGGTACGTGCGCTACACGCCGTTGGTGGTGGTCCCGTGCCTGTTGATCGCCAGCACGTATCCGGGGGAGTATCGAGTTCCCCTCACCTACTGGATTCTGTCGATGCTGTCGGCGCTCGCCTTCGCCGTCGGCCGTCGATGGCCGGTCTTCGCGTCCCTGGTCATCTCGGCGCTCGCCGTTCCGATGTTCGTCGCCGACGCCTGGGGGCTGTCCGAGCTTGTTCCGTATCTCGGGGCGGTCGCCGTCGTCGACGTCACGATGCGGGCCGAGCGTAGAGAAATGGTTGCCGTATCGGCAGCAGGATGGTGCGGTTCGGTGCTCGCGGGTATCTGGTTCGAATCTCACGAAGCGTTCTGGTCTGTCACGACGGCTGTGAAAGTGCTTGCGTACGTGGGGTTGCCACTGCTGCTCGGGCTGTATCTACGCTCGCAGCGTGAATTGGCCGCGAACAATCTTGCGCAGACCCGCGCTGCGGAGCGCAGTGCGCTCGCCCGCGAACTGCACGACCTGGTTGCGCACCACATGGCATCGATCGTCCTGAGAATCGGCGTGGCTCAACATGTCTTGGCGCCCCAGGACGAGGCCGTGCGTGAGGTCCTCGCGGATGTGCGTGGGACTGCGTCCGATGCGCTGGCCGATATCCGTCGCCTCCTGGTCGCACTTCGTGATCCTTCGCTCGGTGAGGTCGCTCTGGTCGAGCCGGATGCCGTCGAGGCGGAAATCGAGGCGGCGATAGATCGTGTGCGTGCGGCGGGTTTCGAGGTGCAGGCGGTCTTCGATGCCCAGGAGAATGTCGAGACAGGCGCAGCCGATCTCGACGCGATCGGGAGGCTGACGTTGTTGCGGGTGATTCAGGAATCACTGACCAACGTCATGAAGCATGGCGACAAGAAGGGGCTGGTATCGGTCTCGGTCGGTCGCGAAGACAACCGGGTGCATGTCAGGGTTGTCAACGACGTCGAGGGATCGCCTCGGAGTGCAGGTCATGGCCTGGTGGGAATGCAGGAGCGTGCGGAGTTGGTCGGCGGCGAGATGACCGCGGGCACCAACAGTGACGGGAAATGGGAAGTGCACGTGAGTATTCCACTCGTTGTCTCGGGCGATGTCTCGTGATCAGCGTGCTGATCGTCGACGACCAGCGACTTGTGCGCGCCGGTTTGCGGATGCTGTGCGCGGCAGCCGAGGACATGACCGTGGCCGGTGAGGCGTCGAACGGCGTCGAGGCGGTAGCGCTCGCTGCAGAATTGGATCCCGACGTGATTCTGATGGACTTGAGAATGCCCGGGCTGGACGGGATCGGCGCCACGCAGCAGATCGTCAAGGCCGGTCGTCGAGCGCGCATCCTCGTGCTGACCACCTTCGACGACGACGATCATCTGTATCCCGCACTCGCCGCGGGGGCTTCGGGATTCTTCGTCAAGGACACCGAACCCGCCGAGTTGCTCGGTGCCATTCGGCGGATCGCCGAGGGCGAGATGGTGTTCACTCCGGAACTTCTCCGCCGCGTTGTGGATCGAGCGGTGATCGGTGGTATCGCAGACACTGCTGCGACGGAGAAGGTTCCGTTGACCGATCGCGAATCGCAGGTCCTCGCGCTGGTGGCAGAAGGGAAGAGCAATCAGGAGATCGCGGACACGCTGCATCTCGGTGTGACCACGGTGAAGACGCACGTGGCGAACCTGATGTCGAAGACCGGTTGCGACAATCGGGTTCGCCTCGCCGTGTACCACTTGCAGAACCTTCAGTGACCGGAGTGCGAACCAGACGAAGGCATCGGCATGTCCATCTGCATCGGAGCCGCCTTCTGTCCCGGTTCGAGCACGAGGAATTGGCCCATCATCCCTTGGTCCTCGTGCATCAGCAGGTGGCAGTGGAACATGTACGGGAAAGTGGGATCGGTGTACTCGGACCACTGCAGTGCGACGCGAACCCTGCTGCCCGGCGGTGTGTAGACGGTGTCCTTGAGTCCGCGCAAGTGCGGCGGGGGAGTGCGACCGTCGACGTCGAGGATCTGGAACTGTACGTCGTGGAGATGGAAATTGTGTGGCCAGTTGTCCTTGTTGGTGATCGTCCACACCTCGGTCGCGCCGACTTCGGCCTCGAAGTCGATGCGGTTCATGTCCATTCGTTGCCCGTTGATCATGTACCACTGCAGATCGAAGGTTCGGGAAACGCTTGCCTTCGACGGATCCAGACGCGGCAGTACGGCCAACTGCGCCGGGAGAGTCGACCGTGACGCGCGGCTGGCAACGCCCCGCAGTTCGAGGATGTCGAAGCGGTCGTTCATGCCGAAGTTCTCGGCGTCGGAGGAACTCACGCCACCGCCGTCCTCGATCGGGAACGACACCAGTGTGGTCGTCGCACCGGGGTCGACGCGAACCACGATCTCGGCTCGTTCGCCGGGGCTGAGCTGAATCCGCTTGATCGCAATAGGTGATTCGAGCAGTCCGCCGTCGGTGGCAATCAGATCGAACGTGCGGTCGTCGGGGAACCCCAGGTTGTAGAGACGGCCGGAAGAGCCGTTCAGAATGCGTAACCGGACGACCCCGGTGGTGACGTCGAGGTAGGCGTCGGAGATGCCGTTGGTGACGATCGTGTCGCCGAGCAGGCCTATGTCGGTCGGATCCGATTCGTCGAAGCTGCCGTCGGCGAGGAATCGACGATCCTGGATGATCAGCGGAACATCGTCGACACCATAGGTTTTGGGGATGTCCAACGCCCGCGTGTCTGCGTCGTCGATCAGGAACAGTCCGGCGAGACCGCGCTGCACGTGCCGTTCGGTGGATCCGTGCGGGTGTGGGTGATACCAGAGCGTCGACGCCGACTGGCCGATCGTCCACGCCGGTTCCCAGCGTCCGCCGGCTTCGATGGTCTGGTGCGGGCCGCCGTCGTATCGGGCGGGCAGATGCATGCCGTGCCAATGGACGGTCGTGGGCTCTGCCAGTGTGTTGTCGATCGTGAATGCGACAGATTCTCCGCATTCGGCGCGGACGGTCGGCCCCAGAATGGATCCGTTGAAACCCCAAGTGTCGGTGAGTTTTCCCGCGACGATCTCGGTGGTCCCGGCACCGGCACGAAGTGTGAAGTGGCGAACACCGGCGTCGTCGACGGTGGATTCGGCAAGCGGCGGAATCGGTAGCGGACGCGAAGTTCCGGCCACCGCCAACGTGGCGCTCTTCGCTGCCGGGTCGGCGCCGCAGCCCACCGCGAGCCCGAGGGGCGCTGCGGCCAGACCGAACAGAATCGTGCGCCTGGAAATCCGGTTCATCGTTCTCCTGGAAGTAGTGCGTGATCAACTACTTCCAGTCAACGGGCCGAGATGTCGTGCCGAATCCTGCCGACGGGCCTGTCGGAACTCCTCCCTCGGACCCTTGCGGCGGGTGGGATGTTCTGGTACTCGGGTGTTACCGCAGGCGGGCCAGAACGTCTTCGTGCAGCAGTCCGTTGGTGGCGACCGCGCTGCCGCCGTGCGGACCTGCGCCGCCGTCCAGATCGGTGAACGCGCCGCCGGCCTCACGGACCAATACGTCGAGCGCTGCCAGATCCCACAGGGAAACCTCGGGTTCGGCAGCAATGTCGACGGCGCCTTCGGCCACGAGGCAGTAGGAGAAGAAGTCCCCGTAACCGCGCACGCGCCAGACGTGGTCGGTGAGTTCGACGAACTGATCGCGAATTCCGCGGTCCTTCCACCCCGAGAGGCTCGAGAAGCTCAGGCTCGCTGACTCGCTGCGATCGACGGCGGATACCTGGATCGCCCGCGCATCACTGTCCCCGAAGGAAGTATGTGCACCCAAACCTGTTGCAGCCCACCATCGCCGATTCAGTGCAGGTGCGCTCACGACGCCGATGACCGGGACGCCGTCCTCGAGCAAGCTGATCAGCGTGGCCCACACCGGTACGTTGCGGACGAAGTTCTTGGTCCCGTCGATGGGGTCGACCACCCACTGTCTGCCCTCGAAGACTGCGTCGCCGCCGAATTCCTCGCCGAGTACGGAATCCGCAGGACGATGCTCACCGAGCGTCGCGCGCACTGCTCGCTCGACAGCCAGATCGGCGTCGGAGACGGGGGTGAGGTCCGGCTTGTCGTCCACTCGAAGGTCGAGGGCGCCGAAGCGGGCGCGAGTGATCGCGTCAGCCTCGTCGGCGATACGGAGGGCGAGTGCGAGGTCGGATGCGCGATCGGTCACGGGTACACAACCTACCGGCTCAATCGGGGAGGACCTCGTTCAGCTTTCCGGTTGCGACGTCGAAGACGAATCCGCGTAGGGAGGTCGTCGCGGTGACGAACGGACTGTTCTCGATGCGCTTCAACGACTGACGGACGTCCTCGTCGATGTCGGGAAACGATTCGGCAGCCCAATTTGGTTTGATGCCGATCTCGTCCTGGATGGATCGCTTGAAGTCGTCGTCGGTGAACGTCAGCATTCCGCAGTCGGTGTGGTGGATGAGGATGATCTCGGTAGTTCCCAGCAGACGCTGGCTGATGGCCAGGGATCGGATCTCGTCGTCGGTGACGACTCCACCCGCATTGCGGATGACGTGCGATTCGCCTTCCTTGATTCCCAGCACCCGATAGACGTCGATGCGGGCGTCCATGCAGGCGAGTACGGCGACGTGTTTGCTGGGTGGGAGGGGGAGCGGTCCGGTGAACTGCTCGGCGTAGGCGGCGTTGTTCTGCAGGTATTCGTCGGTGACAGTCATCGTTCCAGTAGGTTCCCTCGGAGCGAGGTTGGCAAGGCTTCCAGTCCCGGTGATCCCAATACGTGACGGGCGGCAGGGCCGAGGTCGGCACCCGGTAGCCTTGAGAACCGTGCATCCCGACGTAATTGCAGACCTGAACGCCCTCGACACCACCCTTCGCACCTGCGAATCGGTTGTGGACGTCGAGGAGCTGCGCCGACGCATCGACGAGCTCGAGCACCAGGCAGCCGACCCGGGTCTGTGGAACGACCAGGAACACGCCCAGCAGGTCACGAGCCAGCTCTCCCACGCGCAGGCCGAGCTGCGCCGGATCGTGGCACTACGCGAGCGACTCGACGAGATGCCGATCCTCTACGAACTGGCAGAAGACGAAGGCCCCGACGCGGTGGCCGACGCCGACGCCGAGCGCGCGAGCCTGCGAGACGACATCGCGGCGATGGAAGTCAAGACCATGCTCTCGGGCGAGTACGACGAGCGCGACGCGCTCATCAACATCCGCTCCGGTGCCGGCGGTATCGACGCTGCAGACTGGGCCGAGATGCTCATGCGTATGTACATCCGCTGGGCGGAGAAGCACGACTACGGCGTCGAGGTCTACGACACGTCGTACGCCGAAGAAGCCGGACTCAAGAGCGCGACGTTCGCGATCAAAGGCCCGTACACGTACGGCACGTTGTCCGTCGAGATGGGCACTCACCGGCTCGTTCGCATCAGCCCCTTCGACAACCAGGGTCGTCGTCAGACGTCGTTCGCCGAGGTCGAGGTACTGCCGGTCGTCGAGACGACCGACCACATCGAGATCAACGAGAACGACATCCGCGTCGACGTCTACCGCTCGTCCGGTCCCGGCGGCCAGTCGGTCAACACGACGGACTCCGCCGTTCGACTCACGCACATCCCGACGGGAATCGTCGTCACCTGTCAGAACGAGAAGTCGCAGCTCCAGAACAAGGTGTCGGCGATGCGCGTCCTGCAGGCAAAGCTGCTCGCGGTCAAGCGTCAGGAAGAGCGCGCCGAGATGGATGCGCTCAAGGGCGACAGCGGCAGCTCGTGGGGCAACCAGATGCGCTCCTATGTTCTGCATCCGTACCAGATGGTCAAGGACCTGCGTACCGAGTACGAGGTCAACAACCCGTCGGCAGTGCTCGACGGCGACATCGACGGGTTCCTCGAGGCCGGCATCCGCTGGCGCATGAGCGAGAACCAGTCCGCATAGCGTTCGGATACCGAAAGGCACGATGACTTTACTTCGACCTGGGCAGAACCTGCTCGATTGGCTTCAAACCACCGGTTTGTCCGTCCTCATGACCGTGCTCGGGGCGATGATTCTCGCCCGGTTGGTCAGTTGGGGAGGCAACAAGGTCACCGACCAGATCGACTCCAACTATCAGTTGGGCGATGCGCTGGTTCGTTCCGAGGCCACCAAGCATCGTCACTCGGTCGCGCAGGTCATCACCTGGGTGGTCATCACGTTCATCTACGTGATCGCGACGCTGAAGGTTCTCGACCAACTGAACCTGCCGATCGGCAGTCTCGTCGCGCCGGCGACCGTTCTCGGTGCGGCGCTCGGTTTCGGTGCACAGCGCGTCGTGCAGGACATTCTTGCCGGTTTCTTCATCATCACCGAACGCCAGTACGGCTTCGGTGACACCGTCCGGCTTGCGATCACCGGCTCCTCCGACGACGCCGAAGGTGTCATCGAGGACGTGACCCTGCGCGTGACGCGGATGCGGAACTCCGACGGCGAGGTCATCACCGTTCCCAACGGCCAGATCGTGAAAGCGACCAACCTGTCCAAGGATTGGGCACGCGCCGTCATCGACGTTCCGGTTCCGGCGACCGCCGATCTCACCCGGGTCAACGAGGTGCTTCGCCAGGTCGGAGTCGACGCGATGGCCGACCGCGGACTCAAGAAACTGCTGCTCGACGAGCCCACGGTCATGGGCGTCGAAAGCCTGGAGGTCGATCAGGTCAACGTGCGGATGGTCGCGCGCACACTCCCTGGCAAACAGTTCCAGGTCGGACGCGCTCTTCGCGTCCGCGTCGCCGCAGCACTGCGACGTCAGGGGATCACGGTGTCACCGGATCTACACACCGTACGGACCGAGGAGGCGAGCGAATGACCGATCAGGAACCGCGCCGCGGACTCGACCGACTGTTTCACCTGGACTGGCTCCCGTCCCGGATTTTCGGCGGCCGGATGCGAACCTCTACCTTCATTCTCATCGTGGCGTGGATATTGACGTATCTGTTGCATACGTATCTCAATCCTGAGGACCCGACCGCAGTGACACCACCGCCCAGCGTGGACACGTCGCAGACCGAGCCTTACGTCGCGCCCTCGGTCAAACCGTCGACGACGACCCCCGTGCCGTCCTCGACCGAGCCGACGACTACGTCCGAGACCCAGTCTCCGGAATCGAGCACGGGCAGCTCAGGTTCTCCGACGCCGACTTCGGGTCCCGCGCCTGCGCCGGGCAACGCCGAACAGTCCGCGACCACGGTGCCGACCACTCCGGTGACGACGACCGTTCCCCAACCTGGCGCGGCGATGCAGGCACCGACGTCTGTGCCGCAGTCACCCGCGACCACCGGTACCGGATAAGGACGAGGGTGCTCGCGCGTGGCGCCAAGGTCACCGTTAGATAACGGCTAGACTGGCTAGTTGTGATCAGCATGAAGAATGTGTCGAAGTCCTACAAGGCCTCCACCAGGCCGGCGCTCGACAAGGTCAGTGTGGAGGTAGAGAAGGGGGAGTTCGTCTTCCTCATCGGCCCCTCCGGCTCCGGCAAGTCGACGTTCATGCGGTTACTGCTCAAGATGGAGTCGCCCACGTCCGGCGACATCGAGGTCGCGGATTTCCACGTCAACAAGTTGGCGGCCCGCCGCGTGCCGAAGCTTCGCCAGAGCATGGGCTGCGTGTTCCAGGACTTCCGCTTGCTTCAGCAGAAGACGGTCTCCGAGAACGTGGCCTTTGCGTTGGAAGTCATCGGCAAGCCCCGCAACGTCATCGCGCGCACTGTGCCCGAGGTTCTCGACATGGTCGGTCTGGCCGGCAAAGCCGATCGACTGCCCACCGAACTTTCCGGCGGTGAGCAGCAGCGCGTCGCCATCGCCCGCGCATTCGTGAACCGCCCTCTCGTGCTGCTCGCCGACGAGCCCACCGGCAACCTGGACCCCGAAACGAGCCAGGACATCATGCTGCTGCTCGAGCGGATCAACCGCACCGGCACCACCGTCGTGATGGCGACCCACGATCACCACATCGTCGACTCCATGCGTCGACGCGTCATCGAACTCGATCTCGGCAAGGTGACCAGAGACGAAGCGCGGGGTGTGTACGGCGTCGGCAGGTAGCGCCGACTACGACCACACGTCCCGTACGCCCACCGGTTGTCGTGAAACAACCGGCCTCTCGAGAAGGAATCGGATTCCCCGATGCGCGCCAGCTTTATTTTCAGCGAAGTCCTGACCGGCCTACGCCGCAACATCACGATGACCATCGCCATGATCTTGACGACGGCGATCTCCCTCGGACTCTTCGGCGGCGGTCTGCTGGTCGTGCAGATGGCAGGCAAGACCCAGCAGATCTTCCTCGAACGCGTCGAGGTGCAGATCTTCCTGACCGACGACATCTCTTCGGCCGATCCCGGTTGCGAGCAGGAGATCTGCAGTTCGTTGCGCAAGGAACTCGAGCAGACTCCGTCCGTCGTCGCGGTTCAGTACCTCAACCGCGAAGACGCCGTGAAGGACGCCACCGAGCGCGTGTTCAAGGACCAGCCCGAACTGGCAGCCCTGGTGAGCCCGGACAGCTTCCCGGCGTCGTTCAAGGTCAAGCTCAGTGACCCGGAGCGGTTCGGCGTCATCAACGACACCTTCGGTTCGAGGCCCGGCGTCGAGAGTGTGCTCAATCAGCGCGAGTTGGTGGACCGACTGTTCAGCGTGCTCGGTGGAGTGCGCAACGCAGCGTTCGCGATCGCGATCGTCCAGGCGATAGCGGCCATCCTGCTCATCGCCAACATGGTCCAGATCGCCGCGTTCACGCGTCGTACCGAGGTCAACATCATGCGGTTGGTCGGCGCGACGCGTTGGTACACCCAGCTTCCGTTCCTCCTCGAAGCCGTCGTGGCGGCCTTGATCGGTGCGGTGCTCGCCATTGCCGGACTGTTCACGGCGAAGAACGTCTTCATCGACGGGGTCCTGTCCGACGTCTACGAAGCGAACATCGTGGCGCGGATATCCAACAGTGACGTGCTGTTCGTCTCGCCGATCCTCGTACTTGCCGGTGTCGGAATGGCCGCGGTGACGGCGTACGTGACGCTGCGTCTGTACGTCCGCGAATAATCGGTTTGCACGAGCTTCTATGCTGGAACAGCAAGAACCATTCGACAGCAAGACAGCGGACTGAGAGGCCCGGACAGTGAAGGAAAAGGGCCGCAAGGTCATTGCGACCAATCGCAAAGCACGCCACAACTACACGATCATCGACACCTACGAGGCCGGCATCGCTCTCGTCGGGACCGAGGTCAAGAGTCTGCGTGAAGGCAAGGCGTCGCTCGTCGACGCGTTCGCCACGGTGGACAACGGCGAAGTGTGGTTGCGCTCGTTGCACATTCCGGAGTACACGCAAGGCACGTGGAACAACCATTCGCCACGGCGTACCCGAAAGCTCCTGCTGCACAAGCGTGAGATCGAGCACCTCGTCGGCAAGACCCGCGAGGGAAACCAGACGCTGGTCCCGCTGTCGATGTACTTCAACGACGGCAAGGTCAAGGTCGAACTCGCACTGGCAAAGGGTAAGCAGGACTACGACAAGCGCCAGGACATGGCCAAGCGCACCGCCGAGCGCGAGGTGACCCGCGAGCTCGGTCGTCGTATCAAGGGCATGCGCTGACCTCCATCCTGCTTGCCCTCGTGGCGGCAGTTGCCTACGGAGTCAGCGACTTCGTCGGGGGAGTTGCGTCACGACGAGTTGCCGCACTGCGTGTGGTGATCGTCTCGTATCCACTCTCGCTCGTCATCGTTCTGATCGCAGCACCTTTCGTATCCGGGACGCTGACGCCGAACGGTCTGATCTGGGGTGCGATCGCGGGCGTCACGAGTGGTCTGGCGGTCTGGTGGTTCTATCTCGCGCTGGCAACCGGCCCCATGTCGGTGGTCTCGCCGCTGACAGCTGTTCTGGTGGCGGGTATTCCGGTGCTCGTCGGCTTCGCTTTCGGTGAGCGGCCGGGGTTGATCGCGTACCTGGGTATTGCCGTCGCGCTGGTCGCCGTCGTCCTGGTCAGCCGCGAGTCACCTGACGACGCGGCGGGTGAGGTTGCCGGCGGAATCACCCTCCGCTTCACCAGACAAGTGGCTCTTCTGACCGTCGGAAGCGGTGGCGCATTTGCACTCTCGTTCATCGCACTTCACCAGATCGGCGAGGGCAGCGGGCTGTGGGCGTTGGCCGTATCTCGAGGTGCCGCGACCGTCGTGGTGTGGTTGGTCGCGCTGGCGGCCGGTCACTTCGTTCTCCCACGACGCGAGCCACTCAAGCTCGCGGTGTACGTCAGCGTCCTCGACGTCGTCGCGAACGGGACGATGATCTACGCCTTCCAAGGCGGAATGCTCTCACTGGTCAGCGTGATCGGTTCGCTGTATCCGGCTGCGACGGTTCTGCTCGCCATGGTGATGCTGGGCGAGCGGGTAAGCCGCGTGCAACAAGCGGGAATGCTGTTGGCGCTGGCGGCAGTCGGCATGATTGCCGTCGCTGGGGCGTAGTTCCTTTTCAGCGGCTTTGACCCGTACACCCATCGTAGGAACGCGCTGTTTCATTCCTCGACGAGTACCTGGGCTACTTGCACGCCGGATACCCCGATCCGACACCATCCTGTCAAAAGAGTCCCGCGTGGTTTGAACTGGTCTCCGATTGGCGGAGTGGCCAAATTGGAAACGCGGCGGCGGTGCGAGTTTGGTATCGCACCAAACTCAGGGCCTCGGAATAGCTCATGACGGCTCGACAATGCCCGCGGGCGAACCAAATTCAGTACTCCGCAGGAACATCCGAGTGGCCGCGGAAAGGTGGGCCACGGTTTCCTCCGGATCTCCGATATCAGCGGTGAACACCTCGACTCCCAACACGACGTCGGGAGCCACGACCCCCAACGCCCGCACAATCTCCGCGATCGGCGCCGTTCCCTCGCCAGGAGCCAGGCGGCCGGTCATCGGTACATAGGGATCGTGGCGGCCAGGCTGGACACGATCGCTGATCTGCACTTCGAATACCTGACCATGGGTAACCTCTGCAAGCTGGGTCGGCGTACCACCCGAGCGCAGAAAGTGCCAAGTATCGAACAGGATTCCAACGCCGGGGTGGTCGGCTCGCCGGACGATGTCCAACGCCGCACCGAGATCCGGTATTCCTGTGCCGGGGATGAACTCCAGACTGACACGAACTCCGACCTCGGCTGCGCGGTCGGCGACTTGTCGCACCGCCGACGCCAGCGCGTTTCTCTTCACTGTCGGATCACCCAAGAAATGGGCGACGTTGAGAGTGCGAGCGTGAAGCGCCTCAGCGGCTTCGAGACACTCGTCGAGATCTACCATGAGCTTGCGCCAGTGTGGAGGTACCTCATCCAGTCGAGCAGAGCCGGGTAGATAGGTCATGAGCGCATCGATCACGCCAACAGTCACACCTAGATCGTCCAGGCGCTCCCGCACTCGGGAGTCGGCACTCTTCACAATCGAATATTGCGAGGGATGAACAGTGATCTCTGGAAAGCCGCCCCTACGGGCCAACTCGGCGAGCTGTATCAAATCAGCGTGTGGGATGCATCCCCAGCAGAGGGCAGTGCCCTCGATTGGCTGCACAGCCTGGTAGGTCATCGATGGCCACTTCTCTTCGTCACTCACACACACTCGGAGGTGATGTGCTGGTCCTGACGTTGCGACTGCCGGCGGAACGAATACGGTCGACGCGGCTTACAGGTTGGAAGTCCAACATTGGACTGCGAAAGCGAGCTACCAGTGCGCGGGCCGCTTGTTTTCTATCTGGCTGCTCAGTAGTCAAATCAGCAAAAGGAGTTGAACCGCAGACTTTCAGGGGCGCGAAGGCAGCGCCGCAAGAACGTCGTCGTCGAGCTTCCACTCCGCGGCGGCAACATTTGATCGCACTTGTTCGGGGTTCATCGCACCGATGATCACAGAGGGAACGCTCTCCTGCGCGCACAGCCACGCTATGGCGAGTTCGAGTATCGAGTGTCCGTACGCTTGTGCGAACGCTGACAGTTTCTCCACGTACTCGAAGTTCTCTTCCGTCGCCAGTGTGGCGAAGTACGGCGCACTGGCTAGTCGGCTGCCGGTCGGAAACGGCCGTCGCATCGTGTACTTACCGGTGAGCATTCCGGAAGCAAGCGGAAAGAAAGGGATGATTGACATTCCGACCTCGTGTGCGGCGGGAACAATGTCTGCCTCGATCGCGCGGTTGAGCAAATTCCATTCGACCTGGTTCGCCAATAAATGCGATGCGCCAGTACCGGTGGCGATGCCCTCGGCCTGCCTCATCTGATCCGCGGAGTAGTTCGAGCAAGCTACGTGGCGGGCTTTCCCTTTGGCTACCAGCCCATTCAACGCCTCGATGGCCTCCTCCAGTGGAGCATCGGGGTCAGGGACATGCTGGTAGTACAAGTCGATTCGGTCGGTGCTGAGTCGCCGCAAGCTTGCCTCACAGCTATCCTCGATGCTTCGTGCGAGTACTCCGGGCTTGTAATCGACCTCACGCGGGCGTGGAATCGCTTTGGTGGCGATTACCACCTGGTCTCGTTGACCTGCGAGCGCCTTGCCGAGGATTTCCTCCGAGCGTCCGTTTCCGTACATCGTCGCTGTGTCAAAGTGGGTGACGCCCTCATCGAGGGCGGTACGGACGACCTCCGTACTCCCCTCAGGGTCCAGTCGGGTACCAAAGTTGTTACACCCTAAGCCAATACGCGAGACTTGAAGATCGCGCGCGAGTTGTCGTAATTCCATGTCATTCCCCTTGTTTTCGCCACATACGTGAATTCGTCGCCCCGCGAACTCGACGAATGATTGGACGCAAGATCAATTACCCTGCAAGAGCTCTGAGCGGTCGGCAGGCCCTGTGGGACGAACGAACATCTACATTCCATACATCGACAAGGTGGGTCCGCCGAACCACTTCATCGGAGCGATTCAAATCGTGCACGAGCCCGGACCGCAGTAGGAAGTGGTTTTTCCACTCATCGGGATTCCTCTTCTCGGTCATGATGATTCATCGGGCTAGCTATCTCGCGCGGAGACAGGCGGCGCGGTACAACAGGTGGAATTGGTTTGGCCGGATTCTCAGTCATCTCTCAACGATGTGCACCCGCTCCACCGAGTCACCCGCTTGTAGATGTCCTCGCTTCTCGGAGAATTTTCCTCAGCCGCGTCTGTCGGCCGGCGCTGCGCGTAGGTGAACCCGCTCGCCTTGTTTTCCGAAGAGGCTGATCGCCTCGGCCGGCCGGCCGTCGGCAGCACTGATGCGGTGCGGGATGTGCGTGTCGAACTCGGCGGCCTCGCCTGCCCCCATGATGAAATCCCGGTCGCCGAGTTGGAGTCGGATGCGCCCGGACAGAACGTAGACCCACTCGTAGCCCTCGTGGGATCCCGGCTCGCGATCGTCGTCGGTGGGGGAGATGATCATCTTGTAGGCCTGGAGGTTGCCGGGTTGACTGGTCAGCGGAATGACCGTCATGCATCCGACCGTTCGAGGTTCTTCTCGAACGCGGGGGTCCTTGATCTTGCTGTTCACCAGGTCGTCCAACGGGACGCCGTGTGCCTTGGCAATCGGCAGCAGCAACTCCAAGTTGGCTCGGCGAGTACCGGATTCGAGTCTCGACAGTGTGCTGACGCTGATGTCGGTGGTCTCCGACAGGTCGGCCAGGGTCATCTCGGACTGCTGGCGCAACGCACGTAGGCGAGGGCCGATGCCGGCTAGAACGGCTTCGAACGATGTTTCGGTCATGCACTCATTTTGTCAAAGTGGCAACAGTGTTTGTCAAGACTGCGTTCTCTTGTCATTCTGGATTCATGACGCAGAACTCATTCGACGTAGCAGTAATCGGAGCCGGTGCGGCAGGCCTCAACGCCGCACTCATTCTCGGTCAGGCACGCAGGTCCGTGATCGTCTTCGACAACGGATCGCCACGGAACGCGGCCGCCGACCACATGAACGGATTCCTCTCCCGTGACGGCATGAACCCGGCAGAATTGTTGACCATCGGCCGAGGTGAGGTCCGCAAATTCGGCGGCGAGTTCCACGACGGCACCGTTGTCTCCGTGACACGGGACGGCGAGAAATTCTCGGTAGAACTGGCTGACGGCAGCAAGATTCAGGTGCGCAAGGTGCTTGTTTCGACGGGTCTGACGGACCGCCTACCGGTAGAACTCGAAGTCTTCGGCGAGCGTTGGGGACGCGATGTGTTGCACTGCCCGTACTGCCACGGGTATGGCGTGCGTGATCAGCCGCTCGGCGTGATCGCCAGGAGCGCGGAATTTGCGATGCACCAGGCGCTCATGGTTCGCCAGTGGTCCGATGACGTGGTTCTCTTCCTTCATCGCATCACCGAACTGAGTTCCGAAGATCGGGAAAAGCTTGCGGCTCGCGGTATTTCGATCGTCGAGGGTGAGGTTGCCGGTCCCGTCGTCGAGGATGATCGGTTGGTGGGCGTGCGGTTGGCCGACGGCAGTGTGGTCGCGCGTTCGGCGGTCTTTGTCGGTGGCGCCCTCACGATGGACCCCAACGATGCGATCTTGCGCGCATTCGGTGCGCAGCGCGCCGAGACGATGATGGGCGATTTCGTCACAGTCGACATGATGGGGGCCACAAGCGTGCCCGGCGTGTTCGCTGCGGGCAATGTCGTGGACCCGGGTGCCCAGGTCATCATGGCCGCAGCCGCCGGGGCGAAGGCCGGAGCGGGGATCAACATGATGTTGACCAACGACGACCTCGAGGTTGCACTCGCGCTTCGCAGTTGAATTGTGCGTAGCGTGGGGTGATGGACGCAGTGAGAGTGTTGATCACGGGTGCGACCGGATACATCGGCGGACGTCTTGCCCCTCGCCTGGTCGAAGAGGGTCATCGAGTTCGAGTGGTGGTGCGCAGCCCGGAGAAACTACGCGATGTTCCCTGGCACGATTCGGTGGAGATCAAGCGCGGGGATCTGACCGACAGTGCCACCCTCTCAGGTGTTTTCGACGATATCGACGTGGTCTACTACCTCGTTCACGCCATGGGTGGGGGAGGGTCGTTCTCGGATATCGACAAGCGAAGCGCGGAGAACGTCGCCGCCGCTGCCCGCGATGCGGGGGTGCGACGGATCGTCTACCTGGGCGGGCTTCATCCCTCCGACCGAGAGTTGTCGACTCACTTGCAGTCCCGGCTCGAAGTCGGTCGGATCCTGCTCGACTCCGAGGTTCCGGCGGTTGTGTTCCAAGCTGGAGTGGTGATCGGATCGGGTTCGGCGTCCTTCGAAATGGTGCGCCACTTGACCAATCGGCTTCCGGTGATGACCACACCCAAGTGGGTGCACAACAACATTCAGCCGATCGCGGTGCGTGACGTACTCCACTATTTGATTGCAGCCGCGGCGACGACGCCGGAGGTCAACCGCGCCTTCGACATCGGTGGGCCGGATGTCATGCAGTACGGCGAAATGATGAACACCTACGCCGACGTCGCTGGATTGGTACGCCGACGCATCCTCGTCCTGCCCGTCCTCACCCCGCGTCTGGCAGGTCACTGGGTGGGATTGGTCACGCCGATCCCACGAGGTTTGGCGATGCCCCTGATCGAATCCCTGCAGAACGACGCGGTGATGCACAATCACGACATCGACAGCTTCATCCCGCCTCCCGCCGAGGGCCTCACGCCGTATCGAGAAGCGGTGCGACTGGCACTTCGAAAGATCGACACCGGTGAGGTGGAGACGGCGTGGTCCGGTGCAACGATTGCGGGCGCTCCATCCGATCCTCTTCCATCCGACCCGGATTGGGCCGGCGAAGCGGTCTACGTCGATCATCGCGAACGTGACTGCGCGGCGGATCCGAAAACCCTCTGGTCGGTGGTCGAGTCGATCGGCGGCGAGAACGGTTGGTATTCATTCCCTTTGGCGTGGGCCATTCGGGGGTGGATGGACCGCGCGGTCGGTGGTGTCGGACTGCGCCGGGGCAGGCGGGATCCACGCCGGCTCAACACGGGCGAAGCCCTGGACTTTTGGAGGGTCGAAGAAATCGATCGAGGCAAGTTGCTCCGATTGCGCGCCGAGATGAAGGTCCCGGGCGGAGCATGGTTGGAGTTGCGAGTATCAGAAGGCCCAGCCGGTGCCGACGGACGGCCGGTGGGTTCCCACCTCGATCAACGCGCGGTCTTCTTCCCTCGCGGGCTCGCGGGTTGGGCGTACTGGTATTCGATCCTGCCTTTCCACGGAGTCGTCTTCCAGGGGATGATCACCAACATCACCGGTGCCGCCGAGCGTGAGATGGCTGCAGTGCAGGAAACGGCTGGGGTGCAGGAATCAGCTGGGGCGAAGGACACGGAAAGTGCCGCCGATTAATTGGTATGACTTCCGAACTTCGGCGCGTTATAGTGAATAGCCCCACGAAAGACGCGGGGCACACACGGGGCTGAACGGTTTCGACTGCGTGTGTTGAGTTAGGGGAAGCGTGTCGGTGCAGGCAAGAGACCACCGTAAGCGTCGCTGCAAACCTATAAGCGCCGATTCCAATCAGCGCGACTACGCTCTCGCTGCCTAAGTAGCGAAGCGTGTCTGTCAGCCCGGGGTTGCCCTCGACCCGGTTCCTGGCATCAGCTAGAGGGCTTTACTGTTCGGCTCGGTCACGGAGTCGGATGGGACATCAAACAGTGACTGGGATCGTCATCCTGGCTTGTTCGCGAGACTGGGAGATCCAAGTAGAGACTTAGCGAACTGCACACGGAGAAGCCCTAGCGATTCAACGTAGGACCCGGGTTCAATTCCCGGCAGCTCCACAACAGGTCGGGCCGGAGAGCACACGCTCTCCGGCCCGACCTTTTTACTGCCTTTTTGCTGCTGTCTTGCTGCCGCACTCTGCCGTGTGGCCCGGGCCTTCTTGCGATCAGGAGCCGAAGAATCCCAGGTCGACCGAGCCGACGAAGCCGGGAGCTTCCTTGGCCAGCGGCTTGCCGTCCAGATCGGCAGGCAATGCAACGCCCAGGCTCTGGAGGATTGTCGGGGTGATGTCGGCGATCGTGTACGAGTCTGTGTTCTTACCGGCCGCGTATCCCGAGCCGCGTGCTATGACGAATGTCGTTGCTTCCGCGGGTGTCTGACCGCCGTGCCCACCGGCGGGCTTGTGCCCGTGATCCGCAGTGACCAGTACAGTCCACTTCTCGCCGGTCTTTGCTGCGCGCTGATCGACGGCATCGACAATCTTGCCCACCTGAGCATCGACCGAGGCGATGGACTCTTCGTACGCAGCGCCGTTGGTGCCGCCGCTATGTCCCGCGCCGTCCACCTGATCGAGTTGGGTGAAGATCAGGTCAGGTCCCTTGTCTGTGATGTCGCGGGCGACGGCGTCTGCCGTCGCAGCGTCGGTGGCCGCTCCGGAACCTGCATCGGCCGTGGTGACGACAACGTCGGCTTTCGGTGTCCCACTGGAGGCGATGTTGTCGATGCCGCCCCAGGTGGAGATCGATTCGGTGAGGAGGGAGGGCTTTGCTGTTTCCAGTCGGGTGAAGACGCTCGGGTAGAGGTCGAAGCGGGCGCCCGCGTACGTGTTGTCCTTGACTCCGTGCTTGGTATCCCAGACTCCGGTCAGGATGGTCGACCACGACGGTCCGGAGATGGTGGTGTGGCCGAGGATGGAAGATTCTCCGCTGGTTCCTTCGGCGATCAGCTTCTGGAGACGGGGAGCGTCGGCGGTCTTGATGTGGCTGAGCATAGTGCCGTCGAGGCCGATGACAACTGTCTTCTCGGCGGCCGACGGATTGAGGTCGGACGATCCGGGAATTGCTGCAGCAGTTGCAGTTCCGGCAGCAACAGCGCCGGCGAGGAGGAGTGTGATAGCGGCTGAGGTGCGTGCGATTTTCTTGGTCACGCTAAGCATCTTGCGATAGGACTAGACCAATTGCACTACCTGTATGTGAGGGTTGTCCTGTTGTTCACGGCAGATTCAGATTGGACTAGACCAATGTTTCCTCAGGCGGCCCAACCGTCGAGGATGACGCTGACCGCGTGATCGAGGTGAAGGGGCTCGCCGTCCCATCTTGGGATGATCGCGTCGTCGGGTATGTCTCCGCGCAGTAGGCCATCAGCGAATCCCTCGGTCGGTGGTGCTGGGTCGATGACGTCACCATTGGCGTAAAGAAACTCGAACTTCTGCTCGCCGAGAGCAGTGATCGTGAACTGGCCGTCATGCAGCGCGCGGTGGCAGGTGCCGCACAGCATGATCAGATTGTCCAAGTCCGTATTTCCGCCGCGTCCCCAGAATTTCACGTGATGTGCGTGTAAGAAGCGAGTCCGCCCGCAACCCGGTGTGCGGCAACATCCGTCGCGGTAATTCAATGCCAGCATTTGTTTGGCGCTGACGACGCGGGTCCTTCGGCCCAGATTCAAAACGCATCCCTCCTTTGTCGTTCCCAGGCGAAGTTTCGCGTTGCAGAGCACTTCCTCGGCGGCACTTTGGGGGAGCGCGGGTCCACTCGGTACACGGACGGTGTTCGCTTCGTGGAAGAACACAACTTCGTTCGCGGCGGCCTTGGGCGTGCGGTCTGTGACTGCGGCGGTGGCGAGCTCGGCCATCGCGACAAGTCCTGGTCCGATATTTCCGGCCGGGTTCTTTGTAGCCTTCTCGTCGACAGGGCGGATGGCAGCGGTTCGGGTGCGTTCACGTTCCGCCGCCGCCAATGCTGCGAGGATTCGGGCGCCGTCCTGCGCGGGCAGGCGTCCTTTGATGACAAACTCGCCCGTATCCGAGTCCCAATGCCAGCGGACCTGAAGATGTTCGGGCGCTTTGCTTTTGCCGGATTCATTGTCGGTTGCATTACGCAGACCTGCGGCGAGACGATCGATCTGGGCTGCGGGCGCCTCGCATCCGAACCGAACCATCTGCTTTTCGTTTGACGGCGTGGTGACCCGGGTGAGTGCGCGAACCTTCGAGTAGGACAGCCGGCCTTGCTCGAAGGCCTTCCGCATCTCGGGCAAAGGTCGGAGCGCTTTGGCGACGCGAACATATTCCCTGCCGGTGTGCAGGCTCATTCCACATTTCCACGACAGCCAGTGGGCGCATGAATGCAGTCCAGGGCCGGACCAGCCGCGGTCTTCGTCGAACTTCGACAGGAGGGTGAGGAATCGAGCCGTGGCCGCCGCGATCTGGCCGGCGAGAGCGCAGATTTCGGAGCCGAGTTGCTCTACGTCGCTTCGGGTGGAATCCGGCGTTTCTTCATTGATCAGTGCCGCGGTATCGGTCAGTTCTGCGGTATCGGTCAGTGCTGCGTTCATCGTTGCCCCCCGGCGCGTGTCCGACAATGTTTCGAATGTACGTTCGATAATAGATGCCAGTACCGACACACATCCGTGGATGAGGACGGAAAGCGTCCCCGCGGGGACGTCTAACCGCTGCCGATCGAGTACTCGGCGTAGGTACCGACATCCTCGAAGCCGACGTTTCGATAGAGCTGTGCGCCGTCGCTGGACGCCTGAAGTACAGCGGTTCGGGCACCTCGCTCGCGGGCGATGTCGAGTGCGGCAAGGGTGACCGCCGAGCCGAATCCGCGTCGGCGCGCCGTTTCGAGTGTGACGACCCCGTACAGTCCGGCGACGTCGGCGGCAAAATGGACCTCGGCTCCGGCGACAGGCTGGGAGTTCGCGTATCCCACGACAAACGAACTCCGCGAGCGCTCATCGAGGATGTCATCGGCGGTGTCTTCGAAGAAACGTATTACTGCGGTTGAGGGCGGCGACCAATTGGCGGCCATCACGGCGGCGTAGTCGGCGAGCTGCGAACGAGTCGTCACTCGCTGAACGCACAGTTCTGAAACAGGCGTTGGGCGTGGGACGACGTCCAAGTCTGCCGTCATCGCTCTTTCTTCCTCGGAGCGCACGCAGCCGAGGGCTGACAAGCGAGCGCCGAGGTCAGAGGGCTTGTCGCGCGGACCTGTCCACCAGGAGAACGGACGACCGGTTGCTCGAAGCCACGCGAGTACGTCGAGTAGTCGTCGGTCTTCTTCCGGGCCTTCAGCAGCAGGTACAGCGAAGCGTGCACCAGCGATGATGTTGAAAGTGTCGTCGGTGAGGCCGCTGTCTGCGACGACAACATCTGCAGAGACCGTGACCGATCCCGTCGGCAAGTGTTCATGCAGGTGGCAGGCATGGGATACCAAGTTGGCGTCCATGGCGTCGAGGACATCGCCGACGAGTGCTTCACGATTCACAAAAGAAATTCTACGAACCCCATCCAAATGGTTTTCGGCTCCGAATGCCGTGTATGACGCCCAACCGACGGCAACAGCAGGACGGTGACCAGCACCTGGTGGTGCTAGTGCTGCCTGGAGGAAAGGTATCGAGCCATCGCCCGGCTCGCGCCTGGCATCTGTCCAACCTTCGGATGTGCCCGTTCACCGCTCAGCTTCGCCTCTCCGGTGTCAAAGCGGTGCAGGCTCGCTATCGAGTTCGAGGTTGGAACGGTGCCGAGCGCAGTCCGGTCGCCGACGCCAGCGCCGCACTCGACGCGATAACGAAACGTAATTCACAAGCTCAGGTGATCCTGCTGGGGCACTCGATGGGCGGACGGGTCGCCGCCGAACTATGTGGCGATCCGGCGGTGGTCGGTGTGGTCGCGCTGGCGCCGTGGTGGCCCGATGGAACGTCGGTGAATCTGCGTTCGGACACACCACTGTCAGTCCTTCACGGCACGGCTGACTCCTGGACCGATCCGGAGGTGTCGCGGCGAAAGGTCGACGAACTGCAGGCGTCGGGTAAGAGCGCTGAATGGATCGGCATCGACGGCGCAGGCCACTTCATGCTCCGTCGGGCGGCGACTTGGCATCGCCTCGTCGCGGATGCAATCGCAGGAATGAGTCGCGGGGTAGCCGCAACAAGGATGGGAGAACGACGATGAGTTCCGACAAGCGGAAGGTGGCCGTCGTCGGTAGTGGTGTCGCAGGTCTGACAGCGGCGTGGGTGCTCAGTAAGGACAGTGACGTCACCCTCTACGAAGCGGATTCACGGCTCGGCGGGCACGCGGACACCCATTCGGTCACCGACCCGGAAGGGCGAAGCCTCGCCATCGACACGGGGTTCATCGTCCACAACGATCGCACCTATCCGACATTGTTGCGATTGTTCGCAGAACTAGATGTGCCTACGCAGGAATCCGATATGAGCATGTCGGTCAGGTGTGGGGGGTGCGGGCTCGAGTACTCGGGAGGCCAAGGGTTGCGCGGCGTTCTCCCGACGCCGGGGCTGCTGGTGAACGGCAGTTTTCTGTCGATGTTGATGGAGGTCAAGCGCTTCCATCGCCGTGCCCGAGCCCTGCTCGACAACACGGATCCGTCGGCACCCGACCAGACACTGGGGGTGTTTCTGCGCAGCGGCCGGTTCTCCGACTACTTCACCGCTCACTTCATGACTCCGCTCGTGTCGGCAGTCTGGTCGTGTGATCCCGGCTCCGCGCTGAAGTATCCCGCGCGGTACCTGTTCTCGTTCCTCGATCACCACGGAATGCTGAGCGTCACTGGATCGCCGACCTGGCGAACAGTCACCGGTGGATCGGGCGAATACGTTCGTCTCGTCGCCAAAAGTATCGGGGATATCCGCCTCAACACGCCGGTGCGCGCAATCCACCGGTTCGATGATCGCGTCGACATTCGTGACGGCGACGACCAGATCCAGACCTTCGACGCAGCCGTGGTCGCAACGCATCCGCAGCAAGCGCTGAAGATTTTGGCGGATCCGACGCCTGTCGAATCCCAGGTCCTCGGCGCAATGCCGTACTCCGTCAACCACACCCAGCTTCACACCGACGAGAATGTGCTGCCCGGCAACACCAATGCGCGCGCGTCGTGGAACTACTACATCCCTGAATGCAACGCGAAGCCGGATCACGTTCTGGTCAGCTACGACATGACGAGGTTGCAGCGGCTCCCGGAGACCGGCCGGCGCTACCTGGTGACCTTGGGGGGAGGCGAAATGGTGTCCCCGGACTCGGTGATCGATCAGATGACCTACGAGCATCCGCAGTACACACCCACCTCCGTCGCCGCTCAAGCGCGGCTTCCCGAGTTGGACTCGGACGTGCTCGCGTTTGCCGGTGCGTACCACGGATGGGGCTTCCACGAGGACGGTGCACTCTCTGGCCTGCGCGCCGCCGAACGCGTCGGAGGTCGGTGGCCGTGACCGCACCCATCACGCCGTCCATCGTTCATACGAGCATTCGGCACGTTCGAACGGAGCCGTTGCACAACGAGTTCGAGTACCGAAGCTACAGTTGGCTCGTCGACGTCGACGATTTGCCCGAGCTTCCGAAGGCTTTGCGGCCCTTGGCGAAGTTCGACGCCGGGGATCACCTCGGCGACCCCACTCGATCGATTCGTGCCAACGTCGAGACTTTTCTGGCAACCAACGGATTGGAGTTCGCCGGCGGTCGCATCCTCATGCTTGCGAACGCGCGTGTGTTCGGCCATGTGTTCAACCCGCTGAGTGTGTTCTGGTGTCTGAACGACGACGGCAGTCAGCGGTGCGTCGTTGCCGAGGTTCACAACACCTACGGCGAGCGGCACTGCTACCTGCTCGAAACCGACGGTCGTGGCGCGGTTCGCACGTCCAAAGAGTTCTACGTATCTCCGTTCAACGATCTGGACGGCGAGTACCGGATGCGACTTCCGCTACCCGACACCGCGCTCGCGCTCTCGATAGTTCTGGCCCGTGACGGCAAGGCGCCCTTCGTGGCCACGGTGTCCGGTCGTTGTGTGCCGGCGACGACGCGCGAGATCGTGCGCAGTGCGCTCGCCATCCCGCTGGCTCCGCTCCGAGTCGCCGCGCAGATCAGATTTCAAGGAATCCGGCTGTGGGCCAGGCGCTTACCCATCGTTCCCCGACCGCAACATCACCCGCAGGAGGCAGTGCAATGACCACAACCACTCTCGGCACCGAACCTTCCGCTCACACGATCGAAACCGAGCGGTGGCCGGGCGTCGCCACCGTGCCGAGCGGGCTCAAAGTGCGGGTTGCATCACCGGTTGCCCGCGCCCTGTTCCACAAGGCGGTCGCACGTTTGCCGCTGCGTGTCCAGATGCCCAACGGTGAGTTCTCCGGTGGCGGTAGCCCCGATTCGCCGTTGATGGTCATTCACCGCCCAGACGACTTCGCTGCTCGTGTGGGGGACAGTGGTTTGATCGGATTCGGCGAGTCTTACATGGCGGGCGATTGGGAAGCATCCGACCTCACTGCGGTCCTGGAAGTCTTCGCCTCCCGCGTGGCGACGCTCATTCCCGACTTCCTGCAGCGGCTACGAGGCCTCTACATTCCGAAGCAGCCTCGCAGTGAACGGAATTCGACGCAGAACACGCGCTCGAACATCTCCCGGCACTACGACCTCTCGAACGAGATGTTCGAACTGTTCCTCGACGACACCATGACGTATTCCAGTGCACTCTTCGAGGATCTGTCGGTAGGGGCGACCCCATCGTGGGACGTGCTCGCAGCGGCGCAGCATCGGAAGATCGATCGACTGCTGGATGGCGCAGGTGTCGGACCCGGTTCGCGAGTGCTCGAAATCGGCACAGGCTGGGGAGAATTGGCGATCCGAGCTGCCCAACGGGGAGCGACGGTGCGCTCGGTGACACTTTCGGTCGAACAGCAGGAATTGGCAGCGAAGCGGATAAGCGCTGCGGGACTGGCAGATCGCGTTCAGGTCGACCTTCTCGACTATCGGCAGGTACAGGGGGAGTACGACGCCGTTGTGTCGGTCGAGATGATCGAGGCCGTCGGCCACCAGTACTGGGGAAGCTACTTCCAGACGATCGACGCCCTGCTGGCGCCGGGTGGGCGCGCGGCGATCCAAGCCATCACGATGCCGCACGATCGAATGCTCGCGACCCGCAACACCTACACCTGGGTGCACAAGTACATCTTCCCCGGCGGATTTCTCCCGTCGGTGCGGGCGATCGAGGACGTCACCGAGCGCATGACAACCCTGCGGGTGCGTGAGCGGATGTCGATGGGCGATCACTACGCGCAGACGTTGCGACTGTGGGACGAGCGATTCAGCGCTCGCACCGACGAGGCGTCCGCGCTCGGGTTCGACGCAGTGTTCGCGCGCATGTGGCATTTCTATCTCTGCTACTCCGAGGCGGGGTTTCGGTCGGGGTATCTCGACGTCCAGCAAATTGTTCTCGATCGGAGGAACCAGCGATGACTGCCACAATGGATCGAACGACACAAGGTACCGGCGTTGCGGGTCGTCTCTCGGACATCCTCAGTCCACTTGTCGGCGGCGAACTTCCGGTGCGGTTGACTGCATGGGACGGCAGCACGGCAGGTCCGGAAGATGCTCCGAAAGTGACGCTCTACAGCCCGAACGTTTTGCGACGCTTGCTCTGGAATCCCGGCGAGTTGGGGGCTGCGCAGGCATATGTTCTCGGTGAACTCGACGTCGAGGGCGATCTAGGCGATGCACTCACACACGTGTGGAAGGTGTCTGCCGAGCGGGGGCTCGGGTCGATTACCCCGACACCCTCGCTTGTCCTGGCCGTGGTCAAGGCTGCGCGATCCTTCGGTGCTTTCGGGAGACCTTTGGCTCCGCCGGCGTCGCAGGCTCAGGTGAAGGGGCGCCTGCACAGCCTCGCCCGCGACCGCGAGGCGATCGGGCACCACTACGATTTGTCGAACGATTTCTACCAATTGATCCTCGATGAGAACATGGCGTACTCCTCGGGCTATTGGACTTCCGATGCACCGGACTACACGCTCGAAGACTCACAGACAGACAAGCTGGACCTGGTGTGCCGCAAGGTCGGTCTCGATCGAGCGCGAGGCTTGCGGTTTCTCGATGTCGGCTGTGGTTGGGGCTCGTTGAGCCTGCATGCAGCGCGGGAGTACGGTGCCAGGGTTGTCGGAATCACGATCTCGGCGGAGCAGAAGGCTTTTGTCGACGCGAAGGTCCGCGCGCTCGGTTTGGAAGACTGGGTCGAGATTCGCCTCCAAGATTATCGAGAGATTCCAGACGGTCCCTTCGATGCGGTCGCTTCCATCGAGATGGGTGAGCATGTCGGTGAGGACAACTATCCGACCTACGTGAAAGCGCTCCACGACAATGTTATTGCCGGTGGCCGTGTGCTGATTCAGCAGATGTCCCGCACTGGCCCGCACCCCGGGGGAGGTCCGTTCATCGAGTCGTTCATCGCGCCGGACATGTACATGCGGCCCGTCGGTCGCACTGTTGCGATGATCGAGGAAGGTGGACTCGAAGTGCGGGACGTCCACGCCCTGCGTGAGCACTACGTGCGGACCGTCGACGCGTGGATCGAGACCTTCGAATCGAACTGGGATCGCGTCGTGGAACTCGTAGGTGTCGAAGTCGCTCGGGTGTGGCGTCTCTACCTCGTCGGCGGAGGAATGGCATTTCGGGACGGCAGGATGGGCGTCGATCAGATTCTGTCGGTCCGGCCGCACGGTGATGGTCGATCGGGTATGGAACCGGTACGGCCGCAGTGGGTGTCGCGGCGATGAACGGATTCGACTGGGGCGCGTTCGGAGTGGTCACACTTACGAGTCTGCTGGCGATCGCCGTCGGAATGGCGGTGACAGCCACGATCGGTGTACGGATCGGGCGCCACAACGTTGTCGACGTGTCGTGGGGCGCCGGCTTCGTTCTGATCGCGCTCGTGTCCGCGATAGTGGGAACCGGCGACCTCTGGCGCCGGTTGCTGATGCTTGCGCTCGTGGCGATCTGGGGTCTGCGGTTGGCGACGCACATGGCGATTCGATCGCGTGGCAAAGGTGAAGACCCGCGGTACGAAGAAATGCTCGGACGAGCGACGGGTAATCGAACGCTGTATGCGATCCGCAAGATCTATCTCACGCAGGGGATTTCGTTGTGGTTCGTCTCCCTGCCGATCCAGGTCGCAGCAGTGTCGAACGGCAGCTTCGGACTTCTTGTCGTACTCGGAATCGCGCTGTGGATTGTCGGCGTCACGTTCGAGACGGTCGGCGACCGACAGATGGAGGAGTTCAAATCCGATCCGGGCAGCCGTGGCCACATCATGGATCAAGGTTTGTGGGCATGGACGCGGCATCCCAACTATTTCGGCGACGCGTGTGTCTGGTGGGGGATCTTCCTCGTCTCGGCGTCCGTGTGGCCGGGGGTGTTGACCGTCCTCTCACCGATCGCCATGACGTACGTCCTGGTCTTCGCCACCGGAGCGCGGTTGCTCGAGCGACACATGGAACAGCGTCCGGGCTATCGCGAGTACCAGCAGCGGACAAGTTACTTCATTCCTCGCCCGCCGAAAGCCCGCTCCGGGACGTAGGCTCTTTCGGGTGAGGCCAGAGCATGGGTGATCTGAAACTGCCGGCTGCGGTATGCGCGGTTGCCGTCGGCGGAGGGTTGGGCGCGCTCAGCCGCTACGGTCTGGGGGAGCTCTTTCCCCACATCTGGACGACGCTGGTCATCAACGTCGTCGGCTCGTTCGTTCTCGGTGTTCTCGCGGCCCTGCTCGTGCACAACAAGGTTGGGTACCTCTTTCTCGGCACAGGCTTCTGCGGCGGCTTCACCACCTTCTCGTCCTTCGCGGTTCACGCCGTGACGGAGAGTCCGTGGCGATCGATTCTCTATGTTCTCGGGACGTTGATTCCCGCGATCCTCGCTGCAGCACTGGGCAAAGGGCTCGGTGAACGCTGGATCCGCGCGCGGGACGGAGCGTCGGCATGACAGTTCTCCTGGTGGCGCTCGGCGGCGGCGCTGGTGCGAGTGGCCGGTACCTGTTGGCGCGGTATGTGCCCGCGTACAAGGGATTTCCGGCTGCGACGTTCGCCGCGAACGTGATCGGCTGCTTCCTCCTTGGATTGTTCACCGGGGCAGCTCTTTCCACCGAGATGGCCGCACTTCTGGCGACCGGCTTCTGCGGCGGCTTGTCCACCTATTCGACCTTCGCGACCGAGAACGTCGGGATGATCGAGAGGCGCCAGACGGCGCTTTCTCTGATCTACATCGTCCTCAGTCTGATCGTGGGACTGTCCGCTGCGTGGTTGGGAATCCAGATCACGGATTGACGGATCCGGCGCCGAGCGTGCACGCCACGCGGCCAGGGTAGACAATTGTCCACAGTCGCGTCGACACAGTGGTCGACCACCGGGCCGAGGGGGATTCGTGGCGCACGAACGAGCAGGACAAGTGGCTCTGCCAGAGGATCTGATCAATGTTCCTCATCTGGTCACCGCGTATTACACGCGCACTCCGGATCCCGAGAACCCGATGCAGCAGGTACTTTTCGGCACTTCAGGACTTCGCGGTTCCAGTCTCGACTCGGCGTTCAACGAAGCTCATATCCTGGCGACAACCCAGGCGATCGTCGAGTACCGCGCTTCGCAGGGAATCGACGGCCCGCTGTTCATCGGCCGGGACACACATGCGCTCTCGGAGCCTGCCTGGCTGTCGGCCTTGGAGGTCCTGGTCGCCAACGACGTCGTCGTCCTCGTCGATTCACGCGACGCCTACACTCCTACCCCAGCTGTCAGTCACGCGATCTTGCGATACAACTCGACGGGTCCGGAGGCCAAGGCCGACGGCATCGTCGTGACACCGTCACACAATCCGCCGTGTGACGGTGGCTTCAAATACAACCCGCCGCACGGCGGGCCCGCGGACACGGATGCGACGTCGGTTATCGCCGATCGAGCGAACGAGCTTCTGCGCAAGGGGCTTTCCGGGGTACGGCGTGTGACGGCGGCACAAGCGCTGGACCGCGTCGAACGCTACGACTTCCTCCGCTACTACGTCGAAGACCTCCCCAGTGTCCTCGACCTCGACGCGATCCGCGATGCCGGAATCAGGATCGGTGCAGACCCCCTCGGCGGGGCAAGCGTCGACTACTGGGGCGCGATCGCCGAAACTCATCGACTGGACCTCGAAGTGGTGAATCCACTCGTCGATCCGACCTGGCGGTTCATGACGCTCGACACTGACGGCAAGATCCGCATGGACTGCTCGTCGCCCGACGCGATGGCGTCGCTGATCGGGATTCGGGATCGCTACGACATCGCGACCGGAAACGATGCGGACTCCGACCGCCACGGCATCGTCACTCCCGACGGCGGTTTGATGAACCCGAATCACTATCTGGCCGTTGCCATCGAGTACCTGTTCGCGAACCGGCCAGGTTGGGGCGCAGATACCAAGGTCGGCAAGACCCTCGTGAGTTCCTCGATGATCGACCGTGTCGTGAGCAGCCTGGGCCGCGATTTGCTCGAGGTTCCGGTCGGGTTCAAGTGGTTCGTTCCCGGATTGCTCGACGGGTCTGTGGGATTCGGCGGCGAGGAAAGCGCCGGCGCGTCCTTCCTCCGACACGACGGTTCCGTCTGGACGACGGACAAGGACGGCATCATCCTTGCGTTGCTCGCGTCGGAAATCACCGCGGTGACGGGAAAGTCTCCGTCAGCGCACTACGCCGCGTTGGCCGAGAAGTTCGGGAGCCCGGCGTACGCACGTATCGATGCGCCCGCGACACGCGCACAGAAGGCAGTCTTGGCAAAACTGTCTCCCGACCAGGTGAGTGCAACCGAGCTGGCGGGTGAACCGATCACCGCGACACTGACTGCCGCGCCCGGAAACGGCGCGGCGATCGGTGGTCTCAAGGTGACGACGGAGAACGCGTGGTTTGCAGCGAGGCCGTCCGGCACGGAGGACGTGTACAAGATCTATGCCGAGTCGATGAAGGGCGCCGATCATCTGGCTCAGGTTCAGGCAGCGGCCAAGGACTTGGTGTCCGGCGTCTTGAAGGCGAACTAGCCCGCGGACCGCTCATGTCGCCCGGCTAGAATTCCGGGCGACATGAAAACTCGTGCAGCCAAGCTGCCACAGGAAATTTGGGTACTGGTAGCCGCCAGCTTCGTCATCGCCCTCGGATTCGGGTTGGTCGCCCCGGCACTACCTCAGTTCGCGCGCAGCTTCGACGTATCGGTCACCGCCGCCACGATCGTGATCTCGTCTTTCGCTTTCATGCGATTGGTGTTCGCGCCGATGAGCGGCACTTTGGTACAGAAACTCGGTGAGCGGCCGGTCTACATCGTCGGCCTTCTCATCGTCGCGGTCTCGACCGGTGCGTGCGCTTTCGCGGGGGAGTACTGGCAACTTCTGCTGTTCCGGTCGTTGGGTGGCATCGGGTCGACCATGTTCACCGTGTCGGCTCTCGGGCTGATCATTCGCATGTCACCGTCGGACAGTCGCGGCCGCGTGTCGGGTCTGTACGCGACAAGCTTTCTCATGGGATCGATCGGCGGCCCGCTGGTCGGCGGAGCGCTGTTGCAGTTCGGTCTGCGGATGCCGTTCATCATCTACGCAATTGCGTTGGTGATCGCCGCGCTCGTTGTCTTCGTGAGCCTGCGTGGATCTCATTTGGCGTCACCGGACAAGGCTGTCGATGTGAAGTCGATGACTCTCACAGAAGGCCTCCAGTCTCCGGTGTACCGGGCAGCGCTCGGATCGAATCTCGCCTTCGGCGGCGTGATCTTCGGAGTTCGCGTTGCCATGGTTCCCCTGTTCGTCGTCGAGTTCCTCGGCCGAGACCCCTCGATTGCGGCCTACGCCCTGACGATCTTCGCCGTCGGCAATGCGTTGGTGTTGATCGTCTCCGGACGACTCTCCGACCGCTTCGGACGCAAGCCCTTTGTCGTGAGCGGTCTGCTCATCTGTGGTCTGGGAACCATCGCAATGGGATTCACCGACAACCTCGTGGTGTTCTTCGCCATCGCCGCAGTGACTGGTGTCGGCTCCGGGCTCATGAGTCCGGCCCAGCAGGCCGCGGTTGCCGATGTTGTCGGATCGACGGCCCGAGGCGGACCCGTTCTGGCGGTATTCCAGATGATGTCCGACATCGGTGGGGTAGTGGCGCCGATTTGTGCCGGGCTGATCGCCCAACATGTTTCGTACTCGGCGGCCTTCGCAGTGATGGGAGCCGTAGTAGTCGTGTCGGCGACGGGGTGGTTGTTCGTTCCGTCGCGAACGAAGCCCGTCGAATCCGTCGTCGAAGATCTGACTGATGTGACGGTGCTAACGGATACTCCTGCGCGGACAAACCTGGACTGACCGGGCATTCTGTACTCTCGATCGGGTGGCAATTCGCATCGTGAGTCTTGTGGCCCGATTGGGTTTGGCGGCCGTCTGGCTGATTTCCGGGGGACTCAAGTTCTTTGATCCCGTTCAGACGAAGATCGCGGTGCGCGCCTATCAACTATTGCCCGAGTCACTGGTGGGTCCGGTGGCGACGGCTCTTCCCCTGGTCGAAATAGTCCTGGGCCTGCTGATCCTCGTCGGGTTGGCGGTGCGAGCATCCGCTGCAGTCTCGGTGGTCATCCTCACGGTTCTCATTGCGGTGATCATTTCGGTGTGGGCCAGGGGATTGTCCATCGACTGCGGATGTTTCGGCGGCGGAGGTGCAGCCGACGTCGGCGCTTGGGACTATTCGAAGGAGATTCTCCGCGACCTGGGCTTCTTGGCACTTGCCGTCTGGCTGCTCGTGTTCCCGCGTTCGCCACTCGCATTGGGGCCCGGATCACGCGCGGCGTTCTCAGTGGATACTCAGTCTTCAGTGGCAAGGTAAGCAATCGGTAAATCGTTTCGACGCACGAAGGACTGCATCAGCGTGAGCACCAAGAGCAGCAAGAACAAATACTCGCCGGAACCGGTCTCGAGCCGCTCCACCTACATCATCGGTGGCCTCGCGGTGCTCGTGATCGCGGCCCTCGTCATCGGCGGTGTCTTGTGGACGAACAGCAAGAACAAGCCCCAGAACGACGGCTACGGCTCCGTGCAGAGTTCCGAAGTTGCCGTCACGGTGCAGGACAACGGAGTGGTGCTGCTCGGCAAGCCCTCCGCCGCGACAACCATTGATCTCTTCGAGGATCCGCTGTGCCCGGCCTGTGCTGCTCTCGAACACCTCAGTGGCCAGGCTCTCGCGGCCGCCGTCGACAACGGTGACGTCGCCGTGCGGTACCACATGCTGAACTTCCTCAACCGGGCGTCGGGCAGCGGTGACTACTCCACACGGGCCGGCGCCGCTCTGCTCTGCGTCGCTCAGGGTGGTGACGCGATTGCGTACTCCGCATTCCACAACAAGCTTTTCGCGACCGACACGCAGCCGGCCGAGGGCGGCAGCAGCGACCACACCAACGACGACCTCGCCCAGATCGCTCGTGATGCGGGCGCATCCGAGGACGTGGCAACCTGCATCTCTTCCGGTACCAACGTCGAAGCCGCCGCGGCCAATGCCGCAGCCGCCAGCCAGGCGCTCAAGGATGTCGGGTCGAACGGGACGCCCACGGTTGTGGCGAACGGCAAGATCGTTGACACAGGCAGCAGCGACTGGGTTTCCAAGCTCTCCTCTTGAGCTGGAGCGGCCGCTTCGACAAGGAGCGGCCGCTTCGCTCTGAACAGGCGATTTGTTGCCCACGAGTCAAGTGGTGTAACTTTCTTCCAGCAAGCGGAAAGCAGAACAGCCGCTGCGAGTTCGACTGTTAGAGTGAACTGAATACGGGGCTATGGCGCAGCTGGTAGCGCACCACACTGGCAGTGTGGGGGTCAGGGGTTCGAGTCCCCTTAGCTCCACCCGAACAAATGCTCTGCACCAATCGGTGCAGAGCATTTGTTGTTTTCGAGCCAGTGTTGTGTTGTCGACCCTGTGTTTTTCGAGTCTCTATTGCATGCAGCACAGTTCTGCCTAGATGTGTCGACCGCCATAACGCCAGGGCGTCAATGTTCAATAACGTCCGCGATGAGGCCTGATCATCCCGTGCATTCTCAGCATGGGGACCGTTGGCGGAACGGAGAACCATGAGTGCACACGTGGTGATAATCGGGGCAGGATATGCGGGCGCCATGGCAGCGAAGCGTCTGCTGAGAACTCGTCCGGACATCACGGTCACCGTCGTGAATCCGCGCCCACACTTCGTGCAAAGAATCAGGCTCCATCAGATGATCGCGGGCGGCTACGACGCGACGGTCTCGTTCGACAGGGCGCTACCGCGTGCGGCACACCGAGTCTTCGGAGAGGTGACGACGATCGAGGCGGGGCTCGGCAGGCTTACCCTCGACGACGGCAGTGTGCTCGACTACGACTATCTGGTCTACGCAGTCGGAAGTGGGCAGTTACCCAGCACTATCGGCGGGGCGGCGGAGCACGGGTTCAGCGTCTCCGAATTCGAGGACGCGGTTCGCCTCGAATCCAGAATGGCGACACTCGACGGGAAGGCTACGGTCTGCGTTGTCGGCGGCGGTCTCACCGGAATCGAGACTGCCGCAGAATTGGCTGAGCAGCGAAGCAGCCGAATCACTTTGGTGACCGGAGGAATCGTGGCCCCGGATCTGTCAGAGCGTGCGCGATCTGCAATTCTCAGAACATTGACCGATCTTGGGGTCGACATCGTCACCGAATCCCGGGTGACGCGGATCGACGGTTCGTCCTGCGAGCTTGCGGGAGGCGCACGGGTGGAGGCAGATTGCACGATTCTCGCGACAGAATTCGGGGTCCCCGATCTGGCGCGCCGAAGTGGCCTTCCCGTCGACGGTCTCGGTCGTCTGAAGGTCGACGACCGACTCGAATGCTCGTCCCACCCCAACATCGTCGGTGCGGGTGATGCGGTCGCAGTCGGTGATCTTTTACTGAGGATGAGTTGTCAGGCCGCGATTCCCTTGGGAGTCCATGCGGCCGAGACGATCCTGCATCGACTCGAAGGTTCCGCGCCGCGCCCGGTGGCTCCGAAGTTCGCAGGCCGGTGCATCAGTCTCGGGAGGCGGCGAGGTGTGTTCCAGCGGACCACTCGTGTCGACAACGCAACGGGCATGTTCGTCGCAGGCAGGGCGGGTGCGTTCGTCAAGGAACGAGTGTGTTCGTCGACGACCGACTGGGCCCTCACTCCGCGCCGCTCTTTCTTCTACAGCTGGACATGAGGAGCGCTGGTCACGCTCGATCACAGACTCGATCGATGATCGCCGCAGTCTTGCGGACGTACGGTTGGCGGACGACGTCTTCGTGGCACGCGTCGACGTCGTCGAAATCCAGTGAGCCCGTTGCAATGAGTGACCAGATCTCGCGTCCACGGTTGTTGGTGGCCCCACGGATCACGGTGACGGGCGCGGCGCATGCTCGTATCCGATGCTTCCGGAGCGCCTGGCCTCCTATGTGGAGGAACACGGTCCACTGGGTGGCCGGCGGGTACTGCAGAATGCCGGCGAACAGCGTGCGGATCCACATGGCCGCGACGGTGCGTCTGGTCGGCTTCCAGCGGGCATTGGTGGATGGTTGTGGTGCAAGGTCGACGATCGACGGATCCAAAGTGATGCCCGCTCGACCAGCCAGTCGTGCGGCAGCTTCGGTGGAGATTCTGGTGTCGAGAACGGTGACGTGTTCGACAGTGTCACCTGACTCGGACAGCTGTGCCGCCATTTCCAGCGCCACGTAGCCGCCGTACGAGTATCCGGCGAGGAGGTATGGCCCGGTGGGCTGAATCTTCTTGATTTCGAAAATGAAACGGCGGGCGCTTGCTTTCACCGACCGGTCGGGTAGTCCGCGAGATTCGAAGCCGTGTGGCTGAAGTGCGTAAACCGGCCGATCGGTGTGAAGCGCTTTCGACAAGGTGGACAGCGTCGTCGATGGGCACCCCGCTCCGTTCATGATGAACAGCGGTCGCCCGGAGCCTTCGAGCTTCAGTGGCACCATCGTGTTGTGACAGACGCGATCATCGGGATCGATTCTGCGCCGATCCACCAGCGCTGCAAGGTCTTTGACGGTACTGGCGGCCGCGAACTCCGCCGCCGTGATCCGGATCCGGAACATGTCGTGAATCTTAGCCACCACTTCGGTTGAAGCAAGCGAATCGCCGCCGAGTTCGAAGAAGTCGTCCTCACGGTCGATGGAGTCGATACCGAGAATCGACTCCCAGATCGAGGACAACCACAATTCGGCGGGCCCGGCGAGAGTCGGTGGAGTGGACCGCACCTCGACGGAGGGCAGCGCTGTTCGATCGACCTTTCCTCTTTCGTTGCGGGGCAACGCCGGCATCAGAACAAAATGTCGGGGGAGCATCCAGGCCGGCAGATATGTTGCCAATTCGCGCCGCATCTCGGCGCCCGACCGTGCCATCACGGTTTTGGTCAGGACCACGTAGGCGACGATCTCCGGTCGATCGTTCTCGAGGACGACGGCCACGAAAACATCGGCGACGCCGGGAATTCGACGAATATGCGCCTCGACTTCCATCGGTTCCACCAGGTAGCCCCGAATCTTGACGGCGTCGTCGACGCGTCCCCGAAGTTGCAGTTCTCCGCGTTCGTCGATGCGGCCCCGGTCACCGGTCCGGTAGATGCTCACTCCGTCGCCCAGGCGCGTGAATCGTGTTGCAGTTCGATCCGGGTCGCCGTGGTATCCGTCGGCAAGATCACTGGAGACAACCTGAATCTCTCCGATCTCTCCGTCGGGGAGAGGCACGCCGTTCACATCGACGATCTGTACGTCCTTGCCGTCGCGAGCACGTCCGGCCGGTACCACTCCGACGGGTAGTTCGGAATGTGGTGGGAACGCGTTGTACGCGACGACACCGGTCTCGGTGGTGGCCAGCCAGTTGACGTACGTGACGCGAGCGAAGCCGTGACTGCGATGGCGCGCGTAGTCCTCGCCGTGAACTGCTTCTCCGTACGTTACGACGACGCGTAGGGAACCGATCGAATCATCATTTGCTGCATCGCAATCGAGATCCGACCACGCCCGCAGAAAGGACGGCGCACAGTGCGTGGTCGTGATCGAATTCTCGATCAGCCAGTCGTCGATTCCCGAGACGCCGTCGATACGTGGATCCCAGCAGAAGACCGTGACTCCGTTCATCAGGCCCATGATCAGGGCCGTGATTCCGGCTCCGAAACTGACGGGCAACAGGTTCCCGATGTGATCGTCGGGTCGCAGGTCGATTGCTGCGGCGAGTTCGTCGGCCTTGTTCAGGCACATGGAGTGGCTCAACACGACTCCCTTGGGTGCCCCGCTGGTGCCTGACGTGAACGCGATCATGGCAGGGTCGGAACTCGATGGTTCCAACGCGCTGTCGAATCTGAAGCCTGTCGCAGCAGACTCGTCGAGTATCGACTGCAGCGCGACGGCGCCCGAGGTGCTCATGATGTGCGCTCGGCGGGCCTCGGGGAGTTGTGGGTCGATCATGACCAAGGGCCGACCGGAAATCAGAGTGGCGAGGATGGCGGGCACCGACTCGGCCGTTGGTTCGAGATCGACCGCAACCGGGCGTGCCCCGTGTGACCCACGTAGGCGAAGTTCGCGGACCAATGCGTCGGTCCGGAGTTCGAGTTCGGCGAAAGTGATCCGGTCGCGCGGAGTCACGACGGCAACGGCGTCGTGCTGCATAGAGGTGACTCGGCGCCACCTCGACTCGATCGTCTCGTCGATGACTGCATAGCGAGTGCGTTCTAGACCTAAGTCGACAACCTTCATCACAGTAGCTCCGTCCGACTTTCAGCTATCTTTTAGCAAAGACTACATAAGGTTTGTGAAGTAGGTCCATAACAAACCAAAAGTAGTTTTACATACCGCCCCATCCTCCAGTCCGTCAGCTCCGAATGCCTTGAGGAACCAATGCCGATCGAGCGTTGTACAGACGAGGAGCAGTGACATGAAGTGGTCGGGGCGAAGTGCGATTGCGATTGCGGGAGTGTGCGCCGCAGCGACGATGTTTTCGGGAACCGCGCAGGCGAGCCCACTCTGGGAACCCTTGCAGCCGGTGGCGAACCTGGACGTCGCGCGCTACGTAGGGGAATGGAACCAGGTGGCGGCGATTCCTCAGCCCTTCAGCCTCGCGTGCGCGAAGGACACCCGGGCGAGTTACGGGATCGTCGATTCGTCGAACGTGAGCGTGAAGAACACGTGTACGACGTGGACCGGTCAAGCCAACGAGATCGTCGGGAATGCCCGAGTTACCGATCCAGCAACGGGTGCCCAGTTGCACGTGAGCTTCCCCGGGGTGCCCTCACAGGAAAGCTTGGACGGCCCACCCAACTACATCGTCACCTACATTGCCGACGACTATTCGTGGGCACTGGTGGGCGATCCGCTCAGGCTTTCCGGGTTCGTGCTCTCACGGTCGGCCGTCGTCGACGCGGCAGGCTGGAGTGAGATCCGCCGGGTCGCCGAATCCCGTGGATACAACGCATGCACGATCCTGACGTCACCGACCACCGAGGGCACGTCGGACATCCGTCCGCTCTGCACGGTGTGAGTCTGCTGTCAGCGTGAACCTTCCGGAGCCACACTCCACTACGATCACTGATCGGTACGTGTGGTTTCGGAAGGTTGTGTGGTGGCGAAGAAGCAGATTCCCGTAATAGTCGTCGCAGGCTTTCTCGGTTCGGGCAAGACGACGCTGCTCAACCATCTTCTGCGTAACAACGACGGTGTACGCATCGGCGTGATCGTCAACGACTTCGGCTCCGTCAACATCGACTCGATGATGGTCGCCGGTCAGGTCGATTCGATGGTCTCTCTCAGCAACGGCTGTTTGTGCTGCGCTGTCGACGTCTCGGACATGGACGAGATGCTGAACAAGTTGGCGCACCGGCAGTCCGGGATCGACGTGATCGTCATCGAGGCCAGCGGGCTTGCCGAGCCGCGGAACATGATTCGACTCGTCCTCGGAAGTGAGAACCCGTCTGTCGTCTACGGCGGCCTGGTGGTCCTGGTCGACGGAGCCAATTTCTCCACCGTTCGCCGCGAACATCCCGAGCTCGATCAACATGTCCGCCTGGCAGACCTGGTGGTAGTCAACAAGATCGACAGCGTTCCGGTCGCCGAACGCGAGCGATTCACGGCCGAAATTCGTAAGTTGAATCCGCGAGCGCCGATGGTGGAAACCTCGCACTCGCGGATAGACCCCGCTCTGTTGTTCGATACCGGCGAGGTGACCCCTCCGGCTCCGGGCGATCAACTGAGCCTCGACGAACTCCTGCGCGACGGGCACGACGACGATCACGAGGACGGCTCGTGTCACCACGATCACCTGCACCACCGCTACGAATCGGTTGATTTCGCATCGGAGACGCCTCTCGATGCCAGGGCCTTGACGCACTTTCTCGAGAATCAGCCGTCGGGTGTTTACCGCATCAAGGGCTTCGTGAACTTCGAGATTCCGGGCTACACAGGAAAATTCGAGATCCAATCGGTGGGTGATCATGTCCGGATCACGCCGCTGCGATGGAAGTCGGGCGAACCTCGAACCACGCAACTGGTCGTGATCGGCACCGGGATGGATTCGGGGGCGGTCGGCAGCGCGCTCCGCGCCTGCATGCGCGAAGAAACGGTCGAACCGCACCCCGACGCCATGCTGGGATTGCACCGCTATACCGTCGGGGCGTGAGTGAATCAGCTGTATCCGTGTACGAAGCGATTCGGCGACGCCGAGACGTTCGCGCCGAGTTCTCGGGAGAGATCGTCCCCGACGAAACTCTGATGCGCATTCTCGACGCCGCCCATCGCGCGCCGAGCGTGGGAAACACGCAACCGTGGGATTTTGTCGTCGTTCGTAATCCGGAGACGCTCGACACCTTCGCGGCACACGTCGCCGATGCCCGGGTGAAATTCGCGCAGTCTTTGCCCGAGGATCGCCGCTCGACGTTCGACCCCATCAAGATCGAGGGAATCGCCGAGAGCGGTACCGGCATCGTCGTCACTTACGACCCGTCGCGCGGTGGTCCGAACATCCTCGGCCGTCATACCGTCGACGACACCGGACTGTTCTCGGCGGTACTGGCAATTCAGAATTTGTGGCTCGCCGCGGTAGCCGAGGAGATCGGCATCGGCTGGGTTTCGTTCTACGACGAGAAGTACCTCACCGAACTCATGGGCATTCCGTCACCCGTTCGCCCCATTGCGTGGCTGTGCGTCGGGAAGGTGACCGAGTTTCAACAGGTTCCGGATCTCGAACGCTTCGGATGGCGACAGCGCCGGCCATTGGCCGACGCTGTCCACTACGAAACCTATTGAGTTGTACCGGGGGCCTAGCGTGCGGGACGGCCACCGGTGGAGCCTGCGGTGCGAGCGCCGCCGCCGGTGCGGGGACGGCGAGCGCCACCACCGGCATGTTCCTGACGGGCAGCTCCGCCGGTGCGAGCACCGCGTGACTGACCGCCCTGTCCGGAGCGAGCCTGACCCGAACGTGCTGCGCCGCCGCGTCCACCCTGGCCGGCGGGACGCTGTCCGCGTCCGCCGTTGGGCTGGGCAGGAGCCTTCGGAGCCGGCGTGACGTGCGGTGCGATGTCGCCGACCAACTTGACGACGTGCTCGGAGTTGGCAGTCGAACGGACCGGGGTCACCTTGATGGCTGCCTTGCGCATGAGGATCGCAAGATCCTTACGCTGCTCGGGCAGAACCACGGTGACCACGTCGCCGGCGCTGCCTGCGCGAGCGGTGCGACCACTGCGGTGCAGGTAAGCCTTGTGCTCGGCTGGCGGATCGACGTGGACGACCAACTCGACGTCGTCGACGTGGACGCCACGCGCTGCGACGTCGGTGGCGACGAGGACGCGCGCTTCACCGGCGGAGAATGCCGCCAGGTTACGGTCGCGAGCAGCCTGCGAGAGGTTGCCGTGAAGGTCAACGGACGGGATGCCCGACTCGGTGAGCTGGCGAGCCAACTTGCGAGCCTGGTGCTTGGTGCGCATGAACAGGATGCGACGACCGGTACCGGAAGCGAGCTTCTCGACCAGAGCCTTCTTGGCTTCGACGCCGTCGACGTCGAACACGTGGTGCGTCATTGCGGCGACGGGGGAGTTGGCCTCGTCGACCGAATGCATGACCTCGTTCTTGAGGAAACGCTTGACGAGCTTGTCGACGCCGTTGTCCAGCGTTGCCGAGAACAGTAGACGCTGCCCGTCCTGCGGGGTGGACGAGAGGATGCGGGTGACGACGGGCAGGAAGCCGAGGTCGGCCATGTGGTCGGCCTCGTCGAGCACGGTGATCTCGACGGCGTCGAGACTGACGAACTTCTGCTTCATGAGGTCTTCGAGGCGACCGGGGCAGGCGACGACGATGTCGACTCCGGCCTTGAGAGCCTGAACCTGGCGGTGCTGCGAGACACCGCCGAAGATCGTGGTCACGCGCAAGTCGTATGCGGCGGCCAACGGTTCGAGGGTTGCGGTGATCTGGGTGGCGAGCTCACGCGTGGGTGCGAGCACCAGGCCGAGCGGTCGACCCGGACGACGCTTTCCTCCGGACAGTTCGCCGGCGAGGCGGGAGACCATGGGGATGGAGAACGCGAGGGTCTTGCCGCTTCCGGTCTTTCCGCGGCCCAGTACGTCGCGCCCCGAGAGAGTGTCGGGGAGGGTGTCGATCTGGATCGGGAACGGAGAAGTGATTCCGCCGTCTTCGAGAGCTTTCACCAGCGGTGCGCGCACACCGAGGGCTGCGAAGGTGGTAGCGGGCGTAGAGATGTCAGACAAGTGTGTTCAGAGCCTTTCGGGCACGTGTTCGTGCCCGGATGCCGACACGGGAATTAACCGGTCGAACAATCAAGCACAGTGGTGGCGGCGCTGCCGGTCGGCAGGCTTCTTCGCCGTAAGAAGAGCGGGTGCATTGAGCACTCAGCAAGAAAATTTGCGTTCTACGACGCTGGATGCCCGATTTCAGGCACCTAGTGATCGCAACTCTACCTTCCCGGAGCGTTCGACCTACAACCCGACCCATTCGGAGACGCCGTTCGCGAAGTGTTGCCGCTTCCAGATCGGTACCTCGTGCTTGATGCGCTCCACCAGTTCGGCGCACGCGGCAAACGCCTCCGCTCGATGCGGCGCGGCGACGGCGGCGACCAGTGCGAGGTCGCCGATCTCGAGGTGACCGACGCGATGGATCGCGGCAACCGGCAGGCCGGTCGAGGCCGCAACCTCTTGGCAGCACGTCTGGAGGAAGCGTTCGGCATCCGGATGCGCTTGGTACTCCAACGCCGAAACCGCTTGACCTCCATCGTGATTGCGCACCGTTCCCGTGAACACCACAACAGCGCCGTTCTTCGGACCGGCCACGGCGGCGTCGACGGTGTCTGCGTGAATCGGTTGCTCGGAGATCCGAGCCAATAGCTCACTCATCGTGCGCTCCTCCGCCTGCGACCTGCGCGAGCAGGTGATCGATGATGGGTCCGAGGACGGCGAGACCGTCCTTCACTCCACCGGGAGAACCCGGAAGATTGACGATGACCGTCGTACCTGTGAGACCTGCCACACCACGGCTCAGCGACGCGTGCGGTGTCTTCTCGAGGCCCTTGGTCCGGATCGCTTCTGCGACGCCGGGCAACTCACGGGTCAAGACTGCCCGGGTAGCTTCCGGGGTGGCATCCGTGGGGGAAGCCCCCGTGCCGCCGGTACTGATGACGAGTGACGGGAAGCCCTCCTTGGCGTCAGTGATGCCCGCCGCGATGTCTGCGTCGGCGTACACAAGCGGTCCACGTACCTCGAAGTCCCGTTCACGTAGCCAGGTCGCGATCGTGGGTCCGGTGGTGTCGGGTCTGGTGCCGTTCGCACCGCCGGTGGAAGCCACGAGGACGGTCGCGGACCGTGCCGAGGTGAAGGTGTGCGCCGGAGCTGTCTGTGCGTTCTGAGTGTCGCGGGTCCAATGTCCGCGCTTACCACCGTCTTTGGTGAGCAGACGAACACCGTTCATGGTAGCTCCGGGGTCCACCGCTTTGACCATGTCGTGCAAGGTCAGGCCGGCTACCGCGACGGCGGTGAGTGCTTCCATCTCGACGCCGGTCTGTCCGCGAGTCTTCGCCGTCGCCTCGACGGTGATCGATGTTTCGGTGAACCCGAATTCCACCTTGACCGACGAGAGCGCGAGTTGATGACACAGCGGGATCAGTTCGGAGGTCTTCTTCGCACCGGCGATTCCGGCGATGCGCGCGGTGGTGAGGACATCAGCCTTGGGCATGCCGTCGGCGCGGACGAGGCGAACTACCTCGGCGGTCGTGACGAGTTCGCCGGCGGCGACGGCGATACGCGTCGTCTCGGCCTTGGCGCTGACGTCGACCATGCGCGCTCGGCCCTCGCTGTCGACGTGTGTCAATTCGTTCATCAGTGTCCTTTGAATCAGATCGAGTGAATCAGATCGAGGAAGTCGAGAGCGGGACGACGTCGACGAGATCGCCCGCGCCGAGCTCGGTCACGGCGGCGGGGATGTCGATCAGGACGTCGGCCCACGCCATGGCTGCAACAAGGTGCGATCCGGGTCCGGCAACGAGTTCGATTCCGTCCGCAGTTCTGCGTGCCCGCAGGAACTGCCGCTTGCCGTCCACCGAACGCAGCGGTGCAGTCAACGGGAGTCGCTCGCGCGGGATCTCGGGCAGGCCCGCGGCCCGGCGCAGTTCGCCCCGTGCGAAGACCTCGAAGGAGACCATCGTGCTCACCGGGTTGCCCGGGAAGCTCAGTACCGGCACTTCGTTCACCACTGCAGTGCCTTGCGGACCGCCCGGCTGCATTGCGACGTGGCCGAAGTGTGCTCCCAGAGGCGTGAGAGTTTCCTTCACCACCTCGAAGTCGCCCATGGACACTCCGCCGGAGGTGAACACCAGATCAGCGACCGAGGTTGCGTACGAGAGCAATTCGCGGAACTCGGCGGGGTCGTCGCTGCTTCGGGCGACGGATACGACATCGGCGCCGTTGGCTTCGGCCAATGTTGCCAAAGCTGGACCGTTGGAATCGTAGATCTCACCGGGTTCGAGAGTTGTTCCGGCACTTTTCAGTTCGGCGCCCGTCGTAATTATCGCGACCCGTGGCTTCGTGTAGGTGTCGAGCGAAGCCAGGCCCACAGCACTCAGCGCGGCGATATGGCGAGGTTCCAAGTGCGTTCCGGCCGTGACCAGTAGCATTCCGGCGGTGATGTCGCTGCCACGTTCGCGTACGAATTCGCCTACCGACCTGCCCCGTTCGATCGTGACGACGTGCTCGGTGACACCCGTTGTGTCCTCGACCGGAACAACGGCGTCGGCACCCTCGGGGAGCGGAGCACCGGTCATGATGCGAAATGCCGATCCTGGAAGGTGTTTCGGTGGTTTTCCGCTTCCAGCGGCGATCACGCCTCGAACCGTCAGTGTGGTCGGAACCGAGGCCACAGAAGCAGCATCGACGGCATACCCGTCCATCTGCGAGTTGCGGAAGAGTGGCAGGTCTACCGGCGATGCGATATCCGAGCAAGTTATGCGCCCCAACGCTTCTGCCGTCGGAACTGCCGTCGGAGAGAGGGTGTGCAGGCCGGTGAGCAATCCGGAGATGTGCGACGCGTGTTCCTCGACCGAACGCGCGCTCATGACAGTAACCTCGACAACCTCGACATGTTTTGATCCTAGGCGGTGTGGTCCGTCCGACACACGGAGTACGGCTTTCGGTCATACTGGAGCAATACGGAAGTTGGTGAAGTGATGACAGTGGTCTCGATGGGAATTCCCACCGTGCGGTTCGACGCTGCCTCCCTCGCCGGTCGTCCCGAGACGGATCTCCTGGTCGACAGGTTCGGGCGTGTTGCCAGAGATCTGCGAGTCTCGATCACCGAGAAGTGTTCACTTCGTTGCACGTATTGCATGCCGGAGGAAGGCTTGCCGGCCATCGCTGCGGAAGATCTTCTGAGTGCCGACGAGATCATTCGAGTAGTCGGAATCGGCGTCGAACGAGTCGGTATTCGCGAGGTGAGATTCACCGGCGGCGAACCGCTGATGCGTAGTGACCTCGAAAAGATCATCGGGGGGTGCGCCGCGCGCGTGCCAGGAATTCCACTTTCCATGACTACCAACGCCGTTGGGCTCGAACATCGTGCGGCGAAGTTGGCTGCAGCTGGTTTGACTCGCATCAATGTTTCCCTGGATTCGGTTGATCGCGCCCATTTCGCTGAATTGACGCGTCGAGACAGGTTGCCGTCCGTTCTCGCGGGAATTCGAGCGGCAGCTGCGGCCGGGCTCGCGCCACTGAAGATCAATGCGGTGCTGATGCGTGAAACGCTCCACGGCGCGGCGGATCTTTTGCAGTGGTGCCTCGAAGCCGGCGTCGAATTGCGCTTTATCGAGCAAATGCCTCTGGACGCAGACCATGCATGGGCACGCGAGAACATGGTGACCGCGGCTGAATTGTTGTCCGTTTTGGGAAGCCGTTTCGAATTGGAAGCAATCGGCCGTGAAGATCCGTCGGCTCCTGCCGAAGAATGGCGTGTCGACGGGACCACGATGACGGTAGGGATCATCGCTTCCGTGACCCGCTCGTTCTGCAGTGAATGCGATCGGACGCGAATGACCGCAGAGGGAACAATTCGGTCATGTCTGTTCAGTGACCGTGAAGTTGATCTGCGTGCCGCGCTCAGGGCCGGAGCAAGTGACGACGAACTAGCGGATTTGTGGCGCGGTGCGATGTGGAACAAGTGGGCTGGGCACGGCATCGACGCCGCGGACTTCGTTCCGCCGGAAAGAAGTATGGGAGCGATTGGTGGCTGATCCGCATTCGATCTCGGTTCGTTACTTTGCTGCTGCAGCGGATGTATCCGGTTGCCGTAGCGAGGTAGTCGCCATTTCGCCCGACAACACACTTGCCGAGTTGGTGGCGGTCTTGGTCGGACGATACGGACCGGAGATGGAGCGAGTGCTGTCGGTCTCGGCTTTCCTCGTCGGTGACGAGTTGACCCGCGACGTCTCTCGAGCCTCCGGTAGCGCTGTCGATATTCTTCCGCCTTTCGCTGGAGGCTAGTCCGAGAATTGCCGGCGTAGCTATTTGTGGGCTGCCGACGTATTGTCCTTTTTCGGTTTGCCGGTCCAAATATTCATATCTTGATCACTCCAGCTCAAGTGGCATCTATCTCCGTTTTCTCCATTGTTGGTCAATTGTCCAGCATTGGTCGTTTTGTTTAGTTTCTCCTACTTTTGGGGGAGCGAATGCACTTCGAATTGCCAAGGTGAATTGTCATCTGTTTGGATGACAAAAGAAATACCTTCGCTGTTGGTAATTGTCGACATGTGTTAATTTTGGCGCAATTCCACTCGGGATATGTGAAAGGTATTTCAATGTCGATTAATTCCACGCGCCGTGTCGGAGTCGTCGTAGCGCTCCTCGGGGCAGCTGCACTCACCGCTCCGGCAATTGCTACTGCGCTTCCGTCCACCGGTTCTCTCGGCTCTTCTGCGCCGGAAGCCTCGTGCTCGACCCTGTCCACCGAAGCGACGCCGAACGGGTGGGGCATCCCGTTCACCGACGAGAAGGATCAGACCGCGTCGTACTCGGCCGACAACGTTCTCGACAAGGACGGCTCACTGAAGCTGGCCGTCGACGGTACCGGCGATCGTTCGGTTTCCTACCATTCGGCCGGCGGTATCAAGTTGTCCGACGCAGTCGACAAGGCGATCGGCTTTGCCGAGCGCGCCGCCACGCCGACTGCGGCGTTCCAGCTCCGCCTCACCGGAACGACCGGCGGAAAGTTCGAGAACGGATTCACCACCCTGGTGTGGGTCCCGGGACCCGACGCCACGCCGACGGCTGACGGCGGCGTTCACGCGGATCTCCAGAAGGGCGTGTGGTGGAGCACTCAGAACATCGACGGCGCCAAGGACCGCGTGTCAGTGCCTTTGGCTGACATCGTCGCCGCGAACCCGAACGCGGTAGTCGACCACTACGGCGTCAGCGTGGGCACCGGTTCCGCCGCCACGTCGACGCTGGTCGATGCAGTGCAGTTCAACGGATGCACCACCAACTTCGCGAAGAAGGATCCGGCTTCGGGAACGGGTTCGCTGGGCGACGTCTTCGGCAGCCTGTTCGGTAGCTAGTCGCTGGTAAGAGCTCTGGTAGGAGTTACTTCCACCAGTCATCGAGGGGTGTGACCGGCACCGTGCGCTTGTGACGAGTGTTGGTGAACATCTTCTCGAGCTTCTCGGCTACCTCGGAGGAAACGTCCTTTCCTTCGAGGTAGTCGTCTATCTGTGAGTACGTGACGCCGAGGGCAACTTCGTCGGGTAGCGCGGGTCGGTCGTCCTCGAGGTCGGCGGTCGGCACCTTGCGCCACGTGCTCTCGGGTGCGCCCAATTCCTGCAGCAATGCAGCGCCCTGGCGTTTGCTCAAGCCGGTGAGCGGCGTGATGTCGACACCGCCGTCACCGAATTTCGTGAAGAAGCCGGTAATCGCTTCTGCGGCGTGGTCGGTACCGATCACGAGGTAGCCGAGCTGACCGGCAATCGCATACTGGATGACCATTCGTTCGCGCGCCTTGATGTTGCCGCGGACGAAGTCGCGTAGTTCGCCGTTCCCCAACGCCTCGGAGGCCTCACGGGCCGTCGCGTCGGCGCCAGGCTTGACGTTGACCGTGAGAGAGCGGTCCGGCTTGATGAAGCCGAGCGCGATCTGAGCGTCGGATTCGTCAGCCTGAGCGCCATAGGGGAGTCGAACGGCGACGAACTCGGCCTCGTGGCCTTCTTCACGAAGTTCCGTGACCGCGCGTTGGGCGAGGGCTCCGGCGAGCGTGCTGTCCTGACCGCCGCTGATTCCCAGAACGAACCCTTTGGCGGGGGTCGAGCGCACGTAGTCCTTCAGGAACTGGACTCGCGCGCGAACCTCCGCTGCGGCGTCGATTGTCGGCTTTGTGCCGAGTTCTTCGATGATGCTTTCACGCAGTGTGGCCATGAATGGACTCTAGCGATGTGAGCAGGCGCGTGCAGTGCCACCGTATCCGGGGCGGTACGGTCGCGCACATGAGTGCGAACAACGTTCTGGTGGTCAGTGCGACGAAGTCGGAAGCGGCATACGTGCCGCAAGGATACGAACTGCTGATCACGGGGATTGGAAAGGTCAGTGCTGCAACAGCAGTCGCCTCTGCTCTCGCGCGGTACGAGCGGGATGATCTGCCGCTGGTCGTCAACATCGGGACAGCCGGTGCGCTGCACGCGCACCACGGCGGCCTCTATGTTCCCGGCGTCGTCATCAATCACGACATCAGCAGCACCGCGATCCGAGCGCTGGGGCACGACGTCGCGGACCGTTTGGTGCTCGCCGGCGGTGACGACTCGGTGTTGGCGACCGGCGACGCATTCATCGCCGACGCTGCAACCCGGGACGCCCTTGCGCAGCGAGCCGATCTGGTCGACATGGAGGGGTTTGCCATCGCATTCGCCGCGCAGGCTGCGGGTGCTACCTGCCGACTCGTCAAACACGTCAGCGATCACGCGGACGACTCGGCCTTGGACTGGCCCGCGATGATCGATGCCAGCGCCCGCGAGTTGGGGCGCTGGCTGCTCGACAACGTCTGATCGAGCCTGCAGCGTCTGGTCAAGCCTGCGCAGTCAGTATCAATCCGGTGTCGTCGGGCTTGCGCAGGGTCAGCGTGTCGGCGTCGACGGTGTAGCTCACTTCGCCGTCGAGCACCGCCAGGATCTGGCGCTCGATGTCCATGTTCTCCTCGGGGCAAGCCATACGCGTGGTTGCCATCGGCGTGAACGTGACTGTGGTGTCGGACGTCTGGGCGCTTCCGGTCATGCGATTGCATCCGGTGCTCCCGCTGACCGAACCGTCTGCGGCAATCGTCAGTTCGGGAGCTGACGTCTCCAGAGCCAGGCTCGTACTGATCGCATCGGGACTGATGAGGGACGTGACAGTCCACGTCGTGCCCTGCAGCGGTCGATCCGGCGTGACGATTTTCTTGTCCTGCAGGGTGACTGTGGCGTCCTTCGATGTCAGGACGAGGGTGTCGCCGTCGAGGCTCCACGCCGGCGCAGCGGTCAGCAATGTTGTTGTCCAGGAGTCGGACTCGACGATGCCGGGAGGGCAGCCCATCATGGTCGACGCCATGGTGCCGGTGGTCAGCGTGCCGTCGTTGAACTCGACCGAACCGTTTGCCGTGTTGCATCCGGCGCTCGCGGACACTCGACCGGCCTGGCTGAAGTCGAGAGTCAGCGGGCCGCCGCCGGGAATTTGTGTTCCATCCACGGAGGTCGAGATGAACACACGACCGGAGGGATCCGTCTTGTCTTCGGGGGAGTCGGACGAAGCGGAGCAACCACTTACCGCGGCGATGGTCAGGAGGCCGATGACGGCTGCAGCGATGCGCATGGGCTCACATTAAGTGGTGGGACGGATCTGGGGAGTCAACATCGAGTAACGCGCCGGGCAAGGTCTTCCCAGCCGGCCGCCAGGCGCTCGGTGGTCATCCCGAGATCGCGCACCTGATGAAGGACGAGCGACGCTTCGAGCGGTGCCAACAGTGCTGAAGCGAGCAGATCGAGGTCGCCCTCGACGCCGGCTCCTCGAAGAAGCCCGATGACGTGAGCGATGCCGAGAGCCCGGGCCGGACCGCCGAAGCGGTATTCAGGAGCGTTTTCCGCCGCTCGGAGGACTTCGCCCTGTACTTCCACCATGGCAATCCGGGCTCGTCCGAACGCGATGAGGCGCTCGATCGGCGGCGCGCCCGGACCCAACGGTGGGGGGCCGAACATGAATGCCTGCTGCAGTTCTCGCTCGGTGTGATCGAGCAGTGCCTGCATCAGTCCCGATCGATTGCCGAAGCGCCGAAAAACTGTGCCCTTGCCCACACCGGCCCGGCACGCGACAGCATCCATCGTCACCGCGTCGACACCTCGCTCGGCAACGAGGAGGGCTGCGGCGTCGAGCAGAAGTACGCGGTTACGTGCTGCGTCACCGCGCTCGACCGGCGCGGCGCCGATCTGGGGGAGGGGGATTGCGCTCACGGAATCAGGTTACAGGGCCGGGGAATGTAAGTGGACCGCGGTCCGTTTAGTTGATATAACTTTCAACCGGAGCCACCAACCGCACCACTCTCGAAGGAAACTCGCTATGTCACAGACCAATGTTCTCGTTCTCGTCGGCAGCCTGCGCGCCGGATCCGTCAACCGCCAGCTTGCCGAGACGGCTGTGTCCGCCGCACCCGAGGGTGCCACGCTGACGGTCTTCGAAGGCCTCGCCGACGTCCCCTTCTACAACGAAGACATCGACGTCGAGGGTGCTTCCATCCCCGCTGTCGACGCACTGCGCGCCGCTGCGAGCGACGCTGACGCGTTCCTGCTCGTCACCCCCGAATACAACGGCACCATTCCCGCAGTTCTGAAGAACGCCATCGACTGGATCTCGCGTCCGTACGGTGTCGGTGCAGTCAAGGACAAGGCTGTCGCAGTCATCAGCGCTTCGCCCAGCGGCAACGGCGCCAAGTGGGCACACGAAGACACCACCAAGGCAGTCCGTATCGCCGGCGGCAAGGTCGTCGAGGACACTGCACTGAGCATCGGTGGGACCGGCGCACTGTTCGGTGAGCTGCACCCGCGTGAGAACGCAGAGGTGCTCGCTCAGGTCTCCAAGGTCGTCTCCGACCTCGTCGACGCCGGCAAGCAGCTCGTCAACGCGTAATTCGTTTCACGAATGAGGGCCATGCCGGAAGGTGTGGTCCTCACTCGTATGCGCGCTAGAGCCCTTCGCGTTCCATCGCGTCGTCGACCGCGTCGCGAACCGACTCGAAATCCTTGCCGGCCATCATCGCTTCGCCCATCGCAGCATCGATACGGTCGGCGACGGCGGCGTACCGACGCTCCCAGTTCTCCTTGTCCTCCCGCCAGTAACCCATCACGTGCATGCGGTTTGCCGGGATTTCCCATGTTCGACGCAGGTGGGTGCGGATGCGTCTGGCGGCCGCGGCCTCGACTGCACACCAGATGTAGCCCTCGCCGGGAGGCAGGGCAGCGCCGGCCAATTCGGCGAGCAGCGAGTCCGATTCCTCGATCCATCGGTAGTGAGCGTCGGCGCGCGTCGTGAACGTCTGCTGTTCACTCGGCGCGGGTACCTGCGCGATGACGTGGATCGGTAGACCGTCGGGTGCTTCTTCGAGAATTCGCCCGATCGCGGGCAGAGCGGCGTGATCGGCGACCATCAGCAGCCAGTCGCAACCTGCCGGCGGCGTGAACCACCCGCTCGCCGTCGAGAGGTGAACGGTCTCGCCCGGTTGCGCAGTTGCGGCCCAGAGTGCCGCGCCGCCGTGGCCGTGGAGAACGAAGTCGATCTCCAGTTCGTTCTTCGACGGCTGCCAGCGCCGGACCGTGTAACTACGGGCGTGAGGGGGATCGAGGGGGAATCTGACGAGCACCCGTTCGTCGGGGCTCCCGCTCGTCTCGAAGTCGCTCAGGCCCTCCCCACCGAAGGTGATTCTGCGCATCAACGGTGTCACCTGCTGTGTTCTCGTCACGGTTGCCTGGTGGCGTGGAGCCTCGTCCTTCGGGGGTGTTTCCACGACGCTCATGGTAGGTCCGTGGCGCGACTCCGAGAGGCTGACGAGCACAAAAAGAAACTGTGACGCGCGACACGCCGACGCGCCGGGAAATGAAGGCGCTGAACTGGGGCGACCTGGGAATTCCAACGATGTGACTCACAACATCTCGCGTTATGTGTTTCTGTCGGCCACTAGGTGTAGTGTCTTGAGCACTGAGAGACCACAACGCGGAACGCCTCGAGCGAGACTCCGGCAATCGGTCGTATCGGTGCTGAACATCACTACATCGGCCTTTGTTGGCTAAGCGAAAGAGGGACTCTCATGAGCATCACCGTCTACACCAAGCCCGCTTGCGTTCAGTGCAATGCCACCTACCGCGCCCTGGACAAGGCCGGTCTCGAATACAACGTCATCGACATCACCGAGGATGCCGAAGCCCGCGACTACGTCATGGCTCTCGGGTACCTCCAGGCACCCATCGTGGTTGCCGGTGAAGATCACTGGTCGGGCTTCCGTCCCGATCGCATCAAGACCCTGACCGTCGCTGCTTGAAGCGCCGCAGTGTCGGCGGTGGACACCTCCGCCGACACATCTGAGTAGTTCCGGGCACCGTACAAGAAAATGGTGACAACCGATGACTTCGCTGGTCTATTTTTCCAGCGTGTCGGAGAACACCCACCGATTCGTTCAACGTCTCGGCCTGCCTGCGACACGTATACCTATCCATGACCGTGACGGCTCATTTCGTGTAGACGAGCCCTATGTGCTGATTCTGCCCACCTATGGTGGCGGGGTCACCGTGACAGGGCGCGACACCAGTTATGTACCGAAGCCGGTCATTCGTTTTTTGAACAATCCACACAACAGGTCGTTGATCAGAGCAGTGATCGCGGCGGGAAACACCAATTTCGGTGAGTCCTTTTGCTATGCAGGAAACATCATTTCCCAGAAATGCCACGTTCCTTTTCTGTACCGGTTCGAACTCATGGGCACTGCCGAGGACGTCGACCGGGTACGAGAAGGCTTGGGGGAGTTCTGGAATCATCTCGAAACAGAGAAGGAGCACGGGCAGTGGCGCCAACCATCACTGACACGATCGCGGCAGGAAGCGTAGAGCGTGATGCGCGCGGCGGCGATTCCACCAACGGTCTCGACTACCACGCACTCAATGCCATGCTCAACCTGTACGGCGCCAACGGTGAGATCCAGTTCGAGATGGATGTCGCTGCAGCCCGTCAGTACTTCTTGCAGCACGTCAACCAGAACACCGTGTTCTTCCACAATCTGGACGAGAAGCTGGACTACCTCGTCGAGGAAAACTATTACGAGCCCGAGGTTCTCGATCAGTACTCACGTACTTTCGTGAAGTTCCTGATCGATCACGCGTACGCCAAGAAATTCCGCTTCCCGACGTTCCTGGGTGCATTCAAGTACTACACCTCGTACACGCTCAAGACCTTCGACGGTAAGCGCTACCTCGAGCGTTTCGAAGATCGTGTCTGCATGGTTGCGCTCACCCTGGCCGCAGGCAACGAAGACCTGGCCGTCGAACTCGTCGACGAGATCATCGCCGGACGCTTCCAGCCCGCCACCCCGACGTTCCTGAACTCGGGCAAGAAGCAGCGCGGTGAGCCCGTGTCCTGCTTCCTGCTTCGTATCGAAGACAACATGGAGTCCATCGGTCGCTCCATCAACTCGGCACTGCAGCTGTCCAAGCGCGGTGGCGGAGTTGCCTTGCTGCTCACCAACGTTCGTGAGCACGGCGCCCCGATCAAGAAGATCGAGAACCAGAGTTCGGGTGTCATCCCGATCATGAAGCTTCTCGAGGACTCGTTCTCCTACGCCAACCAGTTGGGTGCGCGTCAGGGCGCCGGTGCTGTGTACCTGCATGCGCACCACCCCGACATCTACCGGTTCCTCGACACCAAGCGTGAGAACGCCGACGAGAAGATCCGTATCAAGACGCTCTCACTCGGCGTCGTGATCCCGGACATCACGTTCGAACTGGCGAAGAAGAACGAGGACATGTACTTGTTCTCGCCGTACGACGTCGAGCGCATCTACGGAGTTCCGTTCTCCGACATCAACGTCTCCGAGAAGTACTACGAGATGGTCGACGACAAGCGAATTCGCAAGTCCAAGATCAAAGCTCGCGAGTTCTTCCAGACCGTCGCCGAATTGCAGTTCGAATCGGGCTACCCCTACATCATGTTCGAGGACACGGTGAACCGGGCAAACCCGATCGAAGGCAAGATCACGCACTCGAACCTGTGCTCGGAGATCCTGCAGGTTTCGACGCCTTCACTGTTCAACGACGACCTGTCCTACTCGAAGGTCGGCAAGGACATCTCCTGCAACCTGGGTTCGCTGAACATCGCGAAGACCATGGACTCGCCCGACTTCGCCAAGACCATCGAAGTGTCGATCCGCGGATTGACGGCAGTGTCCGACCAGACGCACATCTACTCGGTGCCGTCGATCGAGCAGGGCAACAACGACTCTCACGCCATCGGCCTCGGTCAGATGAACCTGCACGGATACCTCGCTCGTGAGCGGATCTTCTACGGCAGCGAAGAAGGCATCGACTTCACGAACATCTACTTCTACACCGTGCTCTTCCACGCACTGCGTGCGTCGAACAAGATCGCCATCGAGCGCGGCTCGTACTTCAAGGGTTTCCCGGAGTCGAAGTACGCCTCGGGTGAATTCTTCGACAAGTACACCGACCAGGCCTGGGAGCCGGCAACCGACAAGGTTCGCGGACTCTTCGCCGATGCGAAGCTGCACATCCCCACCCAGGACGACTGGCGTGAGCTGAAGGCTTCGGTTCAGAAGCACGGTATCTACAACCAGAACCTTCAGGCCGTCCCGCCGACCGGCTCGATCTCGTATATCAACTACTCCACCAGCTCCATCCACCCGGTGGCGTCGAAGATCGAGATCCGCAAGGAAGGCAAGATCGGCCGCGTCTACTACCCGGCGCCCTACCTGACCAACGACAACCTGGAGTACTACCAGGATGCCTACGAAATCGGGTACGAGAAGATCGTCGACACCTATGCTGCCGCAACGCAACACGTCGACCAGGGCCTGTCGCTGACGCTGTTCTTCAAGGACACCGCCACCACTCGCGACATCAACAAGGCGCAGATCTACGCGTGGCGTAAGGGCATCAAGACGCTGTACTACATCCGTCTGCGTCAGATGGCACTCGAAGGCACCGAGGTCGAGGGCTGCGTTTCCTGCATGCTGTAAAGGGCTCCGCCCCCGTGCGCCTTTTCGGTAGTGGTTACTACCGAAAAGGCGCACAGGGGTATCAGGCCGGCGGGCGGCCGGGACCGTGCATCTTGCCGGCGTTCTTCGGCATTCGACCGTGCTCGGTGAGTGCGCGCCGAAGGAGAAACTCGATCTGGGCGTTGGTACTTCGGAGATCGTCGGCGGCCCAGCGGGCGAGGGCGTCGTGTACCGCTGGGTCCAACCGAAGAAGGACCTTCTTACGCTCGGATCGCGGAGCTGGATCCGTGGCCATGTGGCCTTTCCTTTACTGGTAGAGCGAACCGGTGTTGAGCACCGGTTGTGCGTCGCGGTCGCCGCACAGCACGACCAGAAGGTTACTGATCATCGTCGCCTTCCGTTCCTCGTCGAGTTCGACGACGTGCTTTTCCTCGAGCTGCTTGAGTGCCATGTCGACCATGGACACCGCACCTTCGACGATTTGCTTGCGGGCGGCGATCACTGCACCCGCTTGCTGGCGCCGAAGCATCGCGCTGGCGATTTCGGGTGCATACGAGAGCCGGTTGATGCGTGTCTCGATAACTTCGACACCCGCAGCACGTACGCGGGCGTGAACCTCCTCCGACAAGGTGGTGGTGATGATATAGGCGTTCTCGCGCAACGAGACTCGGCCTTCGGCGTCGTACGGGTAGCTACCGGCGATATGGCGGACGGCCGCCTCGGTCTGTACGGAGACGAACTCCTCGTAATCGTCCACCTGGAACGAGGCGAGCGCTGTGTCGGCCACCTGCCAGACGACCACCGCCGAGATCTCGATGGGATTGCCGTCGGCGTCGTTCACTTTCGCCTGACCGGTCTCATGGTTTCGGATGCGCGTCGAGATCGATCGACGGACCGTCAGCGGGTTTGTCCATCGCAGTCCCGGCGTGCGCAAGGTGCCGCTGTACGAGCTTCCGAGAAGTTGCAGAACTCGGGCTTGATTAGGTTGCACCAAGGTCAGGCCCATCAGGAGGGGGAGTGACGCGATGAACAGCACCACTCCGACCGGAATCAGGGCGAAGAGTCCCAGAACTCCGCCAACGACGGACAGCGCGATTCCGGCCAGGAAGAGAAGGACGCCGCCGAGGAGCATCCAGCTGCCGGACAGGTCCCAGCCTGGGCGTTCGGCGATCGTTGTGGTGGCGACACCGGTCGGTTTCTCGGCCACGGTGGGTGTGCTGGTCATGCGAGACTCGCTTTCCATCGGTAAGTGATATTTAATTGATATCACATTTTTTGTACTCGTGGAGGGGCGCGTGCGACACATGTTGTTGTGTTGGCATCGCGAACCCGACACAACGGGTAGTGTTCAGGCAAGCCAACATTCGGCAGTATCTCTCTCGCTAGGTAGGAATTATGGTCAAGCTGGTCAGTCGCGTTTCCGCCATCAACTGGAATCGCGTCCAGGACGAGAAGGACGCCGAGGTATGGGATCGCCTCGTCAGCAACTTCTGGCTGCCCGAAAAGGTGCCGGTCTCCAACGACATCCCGTCCTGGGGAACGCTGACCGCGCAGGAGCAGCAGCTCACCATGCGCGTCTTCACGGGCCTGACGCTGCTCGACACCATCCAGGGAACGGTCGGCGCCGTCAGCCTCATCCCGGACGCGATCACTCCCCACGAAGAAGCGGTGTACACCAACATCGCCTTCATGGAATCGGTGCACGCGAAGAGTTACAGCTCGATCTTCTCGACGCTGTGCTCCACCCCCGACATCGACGACGCGTTCCGCTGGTCGGAGGAGAACCCCAACCTGCAGCGCAAGGCGCAGATCGTTCTCGACTACTACAACGGCGAGTCGCCGCTCAAGCGCAAGGTCGCATCGACGCTCCTCGAGAGCTTCCTCTTCTACTCCGGCTTCTACCTGCCGATGTACTGGTCCTCGCGAGCCAAGCTCACCAACACCGCAGACCTCATCCGCCTCATCATCCGCGACGAGGCCGTGCACGGGTACTACATCGGCTACAAGTACCAGAAGGGCCTCGAACAGCTCACCGAGGCCGAGCGTGAAGAGCTCAAGAACTACACGTTCGAGTTGCTCTTCGAGCTCTACGAGAACGAGGTCGACTACACCCAGGACCTCTACGACGGCGTCGGTCTGACCGAGGATGTCAAGAAGTTCCTGCGCTACAACGCCAACAAGGCGCTCAACAATCTCGGCTACGAAGGCCTCTTCCCGAAGGACGAGACGGACGTCAATCCGGCTATCCTGTCGGCACTTTCACCGAATGCGGACGAGAATCACGACTTCTTCTCCGGCTCGGGTAGCTCCTACGTCATCGGCAAAGCCGTCAACACCGAAGACGACGACTGGGATTTCTAGAGCGACCCGCTCGGGATTTCCAGAGCGACCTACACACCGAAGCCCGACTCCTGCACACGCGGGAATCGGGCTTCGGCCGTGTATTGGGAGCGGACTAGCGCTGAAACCACGCTTCCGGCTTGTCCAGCAACGCTTTTGCGAGGCGCAGACGCGAGGTTTCCGTCATGTCCGAAGGCAGTGCGCTCGGCGCGAACCACGCGACCTCGAGGTTTTCGTCGTCCGCCACGTGTGCATCTCCGCCGGTCCACCTGGCCAGGAAACACACGTCGAGGTACTGAGTCACGTCGCCGTTGGGGTACGTAATGGGCTCTGTGACATCGACACTCGTGATCCGAACCAATTCGGCGTCGACGCCGGTTTCTTCCTTCGCCTCGCGCACCGCCGCCGCCGACGGTTCCTCCCCAGGCTCGAGAACGCCGGACACGACGGCCCACTGACCGTTGTCGGCGCGGCGGGTGAGCAGGACCCGACCGTCGTCGTCGCGGATCACGACGCTCACTCCGGACAGCCAGAGCGGCGCATGACCGACCTTCTCGCGCAAAGCGACAATGAATTCCGGGATCGGCATGATCAGAACCCGACCGTCACAGTTGTGGCGAGCCGCCTCGAATGTGGGAGTTGTGGTTCGTTCCGGTCAGCTCGCATATCCGTTCAAGGTTCCCTTCAAGTCCGCCAATACGGCACGGGCAGCAGTCATCCCGTTTCCGTTCCAGATGTCGTCTTCCGCTACGAACACACGTCGGTCTGTGGCAGCGGCGAGGTCCTGCCACTGGTCGCTCTTCATGATCTCGGTGCCGTAGGTACGGCCGTTCGGCCCGTCGAAGAGGACGTAGATCAAGTCCCCTTCGGCGGCGCTGAGATCGTCGGCCGGAATCGGTGCCGTGGTCGCATCGGTCAATCGCTGCGCCGGTGGGCGCCGGACGCCGACGTCGCTGAGGATCTGTCCGGCGAAGGATGCAGGGCCCTCGATCTGCAGGTCCTTCGAACCGAACCGAACCACTGATGCCTGCGTCTGCGATGCATTCAATGCGTCGCCGAGCTGCACGACGTCCTGCTGGTAGCGGTCGAGCTCCGTCGCAGCCGCGGACGAACGGCCCAGTGCCTGGCCGGCGAGGGCGAACTGCGCTTTCCAGTACACGGGATCCGAGCCCGCGAACACGGTGGGGGCGATGGCGTTGAGTTGCCCGTACAAGCCGTCGGACGCCGGACTGGACCCGAGGATCAAGTCCGGCGCGGCGGCCTTCACGGCGTTGACGTCAGGTGCGCTCACGGGGCCGACACTCGGAATCTCCGAGATGCCGAAACCCAGGTACGACGGTTGAGGTGAGTCGACACCGGTCGCGGCGCCCACTACCCGCTCCCACAGGCCGAGGGCGCACACGGCGTCCATCGAGACGCTGTCGAGGACCACGATCCGTTGGGGATCGGAAGGAACCTCGGTTTCACCCGCAGTGTGTACGACTCGACGCTTCACCCCGGGGCCCGCTCCCGGGTCGGCTTGCGTCGGCGTCGGGCACGCGGTGGCGGTGTCGCGTTCGATGCCCATCACGCCGGCACCGGCGATCGACGTAGTGGTCCGGACGATGGTGCTCGCGGGATCGTCCGACGAGTCGGACGAGCAACCACCGAGGACGAGCATCGTGGCGGCGATCCCCAGGATCGAGACACGACGAACGGACGTGCGGGCGGTCGTGCGTGAGAGAACAGACGTGCGTGAGAGAACAGACAAGTCGACGGCTTCCTGTGTGAGCGGGCGCCGTTCAGGTTAGCTGTTCGACTCAGCTGTTCTGCTTGTCCACCTCGAACGTGTCCGAGAGGTCGTCGAGGATCATGTGCGCGCCCTGGATGCTGACCGGCGACATCCACCGTGAATCGTCCACGTCCACCTTGCGCCCCCTAAGGGTCTGCCACAGCGGGCTCTCGAGGAATGGCTTCGCAGCTTCGGCGCTCTTGCCCTCGGCGTCCTGCCAGGTGCTGATGAAGATGACGTCCGCGTCGGCTTCGTTGATCAGCTCGGGGCTGATCTTCATCATGATGTTGCCGGCATCGGCGGGGTCAGGTCCCTGGTTGTCCGGGCGCTTCAGCCCGGCATCCTGAAGAACGATGCCGCTGAACGAGGTAGTGCGGTAGAGGCGTGCGGTCGGTTCACCGGCGAACCGGACTACCGAGATGACCGGGTTGTTCGCCTTCTCGTTGATTTCCTTGCCGACGGCAGCCGCGCGAGTTTCGTATTCGGAGATTTTCGCCTCGGCCAGCGATTCCTTGCCCAGCGCTTGACCGACTACACGGATGTTGTCCTTCCACGTCGGACCGGTTGTCTGGGTGAAGACGGTGGGCGCGATTGCGGAGAGCTGCTCGTAGTTCTTCCCGTCGCGGACCTCGGCGGAGATGATGAGGTCCGGCTGCAGTGCGGCGATCTTCTCGAGGCTTGCACTGCTGACCGTCCCGACCGAGACTGCGTCCGGGGCGAATTCCTCTCGGGAGGATCCGAGGTAGTCGGGCAGACCGGGCTCGCGGTAGTCGACGTAGCCGACGAGCGGGGATTCGAGGAGAAGGACGGCGTCGGTGAAGCTGTTGTCGAGCGCGACGATCCGCTGGGGTGCGGCCGGGATTTCGGTGCTTCCGCGGAAGTGCTCGACGGTACGGGGAAATGCGCCCGACTCGGTCGAGTTGGTGTTTGCAGCGGGCTCGTCGTTACTCGAGCACGCTGGAACGACCAAGGCGATCGAAGCTGCGACCGCTACCAGCGCGGCCCGGCGGGGAAAGAATTTCACTGATTGGCTCCTGAGATGAGTTAGGCGAGGGTGACCTTATCAGTGGAGGGGTTGGCCGAAAACGGACACCGACCGAATTCTTCGACGCGCACGACACGCCGATTCGGAAGTGGGTTCGGACTCCCGGGGGAACATAAACCGCAGGTCGTTCGTTCGGTGCCGTGAAAAACGGATGCTCGAGTACGACGCAGAGTAGGACCGGGTCGCGGTGCCTCGGAGTCACGGTCTACGATTCGATGAGCGCAAGCCAGAAGCCGTTGTCCGCAGCCCGGGCGACGGACCCTGCGGGCGCAACCAAGGGCTCTTTGACGGAGTCTGCGGAGCGACCAAAGGCACATTCAGGAGGATCAGTGACTGCCGTAGCGCCCCAGCCAGTCCCCACGATAGCGCCGGCCAGGCCTTACCCGCCGCGGCAGGGACCCAAGGGCTCATTCATTTTCAAGATGATCACGACCACCGATCCCAAGGTGCTCGGAATCATGTACTTGGCGACTTCCATCGCCTTCTTCCTCATCGGTGGCCTCATGGCACTGATGATGCGTGCCGAACTTGCTGTACCCGGCATGCAGTTCCTTTCCAACGAACAGTTCAACCAGCTGTTCACCATGCACGGCACGATCATGCTGCTGCTGTACGCGACCCCGATCGTCTTCGGCTTCGCGAACTACATTCTTCCGCTCCAGATCGGTGCACCTGACGTCGCGTTCCCGCGTCTGAACGCGTTCAGCTACTGGCTGTACCTGTTCGGCGCGATCATCACGACGGCCGGATTCGTCACGCCCGGTGGCGCAGCAGACTTCGGTTGGACGGCATACACGCCGCTGACCAGCGCGCTGCACAGCCCCGGCGTCGGCGCCGACCTGTGGGTCTTGGGTCTGGCTGTCGCCGGCCTCGGCACCATCCTCGGTGGCGTCAACATGGTCACCACCGTGATTTGCCTGCGCGCACCCGGTATGACCATGTTCCGCATGCCGATCTTCACCTGGAACATCTTCATCACCAGCATCCTGATCCTGCTGGCGTTCCCGCTGCTGACCGCTGCATTCATGGGCCTGTTCGTCGACCGCCATCTCGGTGGGCACATCTTCGACCCGGCAACGGGCGGTGTGCTCCTGTGGCAGCACCTGTTCTGGTTCTTCGGTCACCCCGAGGTGTACATCATCGCGCTGCCGTTCTTCGGCATCGTCTCGGAGATCTTCCCGGTCTTCAGCCGTAAGCCGATCTTCGGCTACAGCGGCCTGGTGTACGCAACATTGGCCATCGCCGCTCTGTCGATCGCGGTGTGGGCCCACCACATGTACGCAACCGGCGCTGTTCTCCTGCCGTACTTCTCGTTCATGACGTTCCTGATCGCCGTGCCGACAGGTGTGAAGATCTTCAACTGGATCGGCACGATGTGGAAGGGGCAGTTGACCTTCGAATCGCCGATGCTGTTCTCGATCGGCTTCCTGATCACCTTCCTCTTCGGTGGTCTGTCGGGTGTCATCCTCGCGAGCCCGCCGCTCGACTTCCACGTCACGGACAGCTACTTCGTCGTCGCCCACTTCCACTACGTGGTCTTCGGTACGGTCGTGTTCGCCACGTACGCCGGTATCTACTTCTGGTTCCCGAAGATGACCGGTCGCATGATGGACGAGCGCCTCGGCAAGTGGCACTTCTGGACCACGTTCGTCGGTTTCCACGGCACGTTCCTCGTTCAGCACTGGCTCGGTGCCGAAGGTATGCCGCGTCGTTACGCCGACTACCTGCCCTCGGACGGGTTCACGGTTCTGAACTCGGTGTCCACGATCTTTGCCTTCGTACTCGGTGCCTCGACGCTTCCGTTCATCTGGAACGTCTTCAAGAGCTACCGCTACGGCGAGGTTGTCACCGTCGACGATCCGTGGGGTTACGGAAACTCGCTGGAGTGGGCAACCACCTGCCCGCCGCCGCGTCACAACTTCACCGAGTTGCCGCGCATCCGTAGCGAGCGTCCGGCGTTCGAGCTGCACTACCCGCACATGGTGGAGCGGATGCGCGCGGAAGCGCACGTCGGCCCCGGCCACGGCGGGAAGAACGCCAGCACCGTGCTCGAAGATGCTCGTCACGAGCCGCTCACGGTCGGGGACGAAGGCGACCCCGGAACCGACAGCCGCTCCTGAGCGAAGTAACACACTGAAGTAATCAGCGAAGGCCCCGCCCGAGTAACGGGTGGGGCCTTTCGCTTGGCACAATAGTGACGATCAAGACGCGAACGAAGAAACGATCGGAGTTTTCGGTGGGTGCCTCTGACACCACTGTTCTGGTGACTGTGACCGGGCCGGACCGCCCTGGCGTCACCTCGGTACTGTTCGCGGCGCTGTCGCGGCACGATGTGCGTCTACTCGACGTGGAGCAGGTGGTGATTCGAGGTCGACTGACACTCGGTGTCATGGTTGCCTGCCCGAACGATCCCGAAGCGCTTCAGGAAGAACTCGAACAGGCGATGGCGACGGTCGGAATGAACGTCGACATCGAAATCGGTGCCGATCCCGGACGGCCCGCGGTGTCCACCCACGCGGTCGTTGTTCTCGGTAGCCCGGTCAATGCTCGCGCAATGCGATCGGTTGCACGCGAACTCGCGAAGCAGGGCGCAAACATCGATTCCATCCGTGGTGTCGCCGACTATCCGGTCACCGGCCTCGAACTCAGCGTCAGCGCGGCCGATACGGCGGACGGCGACGCGAAGCTGCGCACCGGACTCGCCGAGGTCGCCGCTCTCGAAAACGTCGACATCGCGGTCGAGCGCGCAGGACTGGCTCGCCGGGCCAAGCGTCTGATCGTGTTCGACGTGGACTCGACGCTCGTCCAGGGCGAGGTCATCGAGATGCTCGCCGCGAAGGCCGGCGTCGAGGACGAGGTCCGCGCCGTCACCGAAGCTGCGATGCGCGGCGAGATCGACTTCACCGAATCACTGCACCAGCGTGTGGCGACACTCGCCGGTCTCGACGCCTCCGTCATCGACGAGGTGGCAGAGAGCATCGAACTGACGCCGGGTGCGCGAACCACGATTCGCACCCTGCGCCGTCTCGGATTCCACTGCGGCGTGGTGTCGGGTGGCTTCCGGCAGGTCATCGAAGGCCTCGCACACGAACTCGAACTGGACTTCGTGCACGCCAACACCCTCGAAATCGTCGACGGCAAGCTGACCGGACGTGTGATCGGTGAAATCGTCGACCGCGCCGCGAAGGCCGTTGCGCTGCGCAAGTTCGCCGATCAGGTCGGTGTGCCGATGGAACAGACCGTCGCCGTCGGTGACGGTGCCAACGACATCGACATGCTCAACGCCGCGGGCCTGGGCGTGGCGTTCAACGCCAAGCCTGCGTTGCGGGAGGTCGCAGATGCTGCGTTGTCGCATCCCTTCCTCGACGCTGTGCTGTTCATTCTCGGTGTGACCCGCGACGAGGTCGAGGCTGCGGACGCCGTCGACGGTGGCGTGCGACGCGTACCGATTCCATGAGTTCCGATCCAGCATTCAGTTCCGATCCAGCTGTGATGTCCGGCCCCGATTCGCGCTGGCGCGAGCGCCACGCGGTGCTGGCCGCTGGGTACGGAGGGCGAGACGATCCCGCGGATCCGGCGCTGGTGTTGGCGATGCCGATCGTTCTGCACATTCCGAAGGCAGACCCGCCCAAGCGCACCGCACTGCTCGAGGCTGCGGCAACGGCGGCTGTGGCGCTGTGTCTGGACGAACGCGTCGGGTTCACCGAAGACGGGGAACCCGGCCCCTGGCACGAGGACTATTCGGCGTGGGTGGGTGCCCGGATTCGGAAGGTGTCTCGTCGAGCGCGAGGAGCGCAGTGGCTCGCCGCGCAGGAGGTACCGGGAATCACCGTCGATGTGGATGGCGCGCAGGCGCGGGCTCTGGTTCCCGGGCCGGTCGGAGAACTGGACCCGCGAATCAAGAAGTTGCAGATCGGTGGGACCGATCTCGAGCACGACGAGCCTGGCCCGCCGGAGCCTGGTCTTCCTGTGCTGTGGATCGACTCGGCGCTCGAGATGACGGTAGGCAAGGCGTCGGCACAGGTCGGGCATGCCTCGATGTTGTTGGCGGCGGCCATGTCCGAGAAACAGTGCTGGGCCTGGGCGCAGAACGACTTTCGCTGCTCGGTGCGCGACGCGAGCCCGGAACAGTGGGCCGAAGCAGTAGTTCGGCTGAAGAAGTCGGAGGCCGTCGCGGTTCGTGACGCTGGTTTCACGGAAGTGGCACCAGGCTCCATGACAGTCATCGCGGTTCCGTAGAGACGCAACCGACCAGTCCAGTATCGGCAACTTGGCTATGGATGAACAGTCCAGTGGCCATCAAGATGGTCGGGTGTTGATACGGAGATTCGCCTCGCTGTTCGTTGGTCTGTGGTTGTACGGCTTCTCGATGGCCATGATGATCACAGCCGGTCTTGGTCTGGATCCCTGGGATGTGTTCCATCAGGGCGTGGCCGAGCATGTTTCGCTCAGTTTCGGCGTGATCACTGCGATTACCGGTGCGGTGGTACTGCTGCTCTGGATTCCGATCCGTCAGCGGCCGGGATTCGGAACGGTCGCCAATGTCGTTGTAATTGCCATCTCGGTGGATACCTCACTGGCCTTCTTGCCGGTCTTTGATTCCATGCCAGTTCGAGCCATGATCATGGTCGCGGGAATCCTCCTCAACGGACTGGCCAGCGTTCTCTACATCGGCGCGGGCATGGGGCCGGGCCCCCGCGACGGATTGATGACCGGACTGGTCGCTCGCACAGGTCTGTCGGTCAGGCTCGTGCGTACCAGCATCGAGATCGCGGTCCTCACGACCGGATGGCTCCTCGGTGGAACCGTCGGCGTCGGAACAGTGTTGTACGCCTTCGGGATCGGACCGACCATTCAATTCCTCATCAAGGTGCTGCCGGATTCCATGACAGCAGCGGTGACCGGAGGACGTGTCACGGAACGTAAGGCCAAGACCGTGGGGCCGGTCAGCGAAATCTCGGTGCCGACGGGAACTTCGGCCGTGGAGGCAGGTTCTCCGGTGGGTGACGCCGAATCGAACGATGCAGTCAAGGTGCCGTCGAACCATTCCGGAGTGCCGACGGTGACCTGAACCGGTCCACCGGAATGCAGGATCAGGAGCCAACTGTCGTCACCGAGTGGGCGCCCGGTTCGAGTGTGAGACCGAACGTCGGCTCCGTCGATCCAGGCCTGCAGCGTTCGGTGACTCTCGTCGTACCATGCGGTGTCGTCGAACTCGACGCCGGCAGCGTCGAACCAGACGAGGTCCGGGTGCTCCAGTCTTCTTCTGCCTTCGAAGAATTCGGGCTGACGCAACGCCGGTGCCGTTCGGCGTAATCCGAACGCTCGGGAGACGAACTGCACCAACGACTGATCGGCCGCCGTCCAGTCCAGGGCCCACGAATCGGCTGGGGAGGCAAGTGTGGGAACACAATACGCGTTGTTGTTTCCGCCGAGACTGTGGCCGAACTCGTCTCCGGCGGTGAGCATCGGTGTGCCTGTCGACAGCACGAGCGTGGCCAGTAGCGCCCGTACATGACGTGCCCTGGCGTCCTGAATCTCGGGATCGGTGCTCGGGCCTTCGATTCCGTGGTTGAACGAATCGTTGTGATCGGCGCCGTCACGATTGTCTTCACCGTTGGCTTCGTTGTGCTTGTGGTTGTACGCGACCAGATCGGCGGCGGTGAACCCGTCGTGCGCTGTGACGAAGTTGATCGACGCCCAGGGGCGACGGCCGCTGCCGGCAAAGATGTCCTCGGAACCGGCGAGGCGCGACGCGACCTTCCGGACGCTGGATCCGCCGTTCCAGAACTGGCGAATGGTGCTGCGGTACTTGTCGTTCCATTCCGACCACTGGAGTCCGAAGTTTCCGACCTGGTAACCGTCTGCAGTGGCATCCCACGGTTCGGCGATGAGCTTGCACCGAGTCAGTACCGGATCGGAGGAGATGGCGGACAGGATGGACGCCCGCTGGTCGAAGCCTCCGCCGCGCGGCCTACCCAACGCGCTCGCAAGATCGAATCGGAAGCCGTCGACACCCATTTCGGTGGCCCAGTAACGGAGGCTGTCGGTGATCATGCGGACGGCGATGGGGGAGCAGGCGTCGACCGTGTTGCCGCACCCGGTCAGGTCGATGTCGCGGCCGTCGCCGTCGAGAAGGTAATAGCCGGGGCCGTCCAAACCTCGCCAGCTGACACTGATTCCGTCGACACTCTGCTCGCAGGTGTGGTTGTAGACGACGTCGAGGACGACCTCGATGCCTGCCGCGTGTAATGCGTCGACCATGATCCGGAACTCGGTGACTTCGCCGCCCGGAGTTGCCGCGTATCCGGGATGCGGGGCGAAGTACGACGCCGTCGAGTATCCCCAGTGGTTGCGCATCCCTCGCTCGCGGACGCTCTGTTCGGTCAGAAATGCCTGTACGGGAAGCAGTTCCACGGCAGTGACGCCGAGTGAGACGAGGTGATCGATCACGGCCGGTGCCGTCAGGCCGAGGTACGTTCCGCGGTGGGCGGCGGGTACTCCTGGATGACTGGCGGTGTACGCGCCCACATGCAGTTCGTAGATGACGCTTTCCTCCCACGGCGTCTCGAGGCGGGCTCCGGCGGGCGCGAGGCCGGGAGTCACCACGGACAGCGGCACGTGGCCGAGCGAGTCGACCGTCGACGGGTCGCCGAAGGGATCGTCGGCGTACGACAGGAGGGCACGGTGATCACCGAGATCCCCCTCGATGCGGCGCGCCCACGGATCGAGGAGCAGCTTGTGTGGATTAAGTCTCAGCCCGGCGCGCGGATTCCACGGGCCGGACGCCCGAATTCCGTAACGCTGCCCCGCACCGATCCCGGAGATGATTCCGTGCCAGATTCCGTACGTGTGTTGCCGAAGTTCGACGCGATCTTCGTTTCCGTCCTGGTCGATCAGGCAGATCTGGACGCTCGACGCAGCTGGGGCGTGGACCGCGAACTGGGTTCCGGAGTCCACGATGTGGGCGCCGAGTGGGAACGGAGACCCGGGCGTCGGGGTGTGAGTTTCGATGAGAGGCGACACGCAAGATGATCCTGCCGTGAACGGCCGGAGAATGTGCGGGAAGATGTTCGGGTGCCGCTACCTGATCCAGATCTGCTCATCGATTTCGACAACGTACTCATCCGTCGGGGAGGGTCCACTCTCGTGGGGCCCGTCACCTGGAAAGTGGAGCTGGACGAGCGATGGGTGGTGCTCGGACCCAACGGTGCCGGCAAGACCTCGCTGCTGCGCATCGCGGCCGGTGAGACTTTCCCGACCAGTGGTTCTGCCCACCTCCTTGGCGAAGTTCTCGGCAAGGTCGACGTCAACGAGTTGCGCCCGCGAATCGGTTTGTCCTCGTCGTCGTTGGCGAACCGCGTGCCCGGCGACGAGAAGGTCAGCGACCTCGTCGTGTCGGCGGGCTACGCCGTTCTCGGTCGGTGGCGCGAGGAGTACGAATCCATGGACACCTCGCGCGCTGTGGAGATGCTCGAAAGCCTCGGCGCCGAGCACCTGGCGGATCGGACGTACGGGACGCTTTCCGAAGGCGAGCGCAAGCGCGTCCTCATCGCGCGAGCCTTGATGACCGATCCCGAACTTCTTCTCCTGGACGAGCCCGCCGCCGGGCTCGATCTCGGTGGACGTGAGGAACTTGTGGCTAGACTCGCCGAACTGGCTGCCGATCCGGACGCCCCGGCTACCGTTCTGATCACCCATCACGTCGAGGAAATCCCGCCGGGATTCACCCACGCACTCCTTCTCAAGGAAGGGGAGGTCGTCTCTCAGGGCCTTCTGGACGACGTCATCACCGCCGAAAATCTGAGCGCGGCATTCAGCCAGTCCATCAGCCTCGACAAGGCGGACGGCCGATACTTCGCGCGCCGCGCGAGACCGTCCGGAGCTCATCGCGCGTGAGCTTCAGTGGGACCTGAAATGCGTCCCAGATCACAGATCGCGTAGGTTCGCGAAGCATGGCTAACGAGAATACAAACGCTGTCCCCGAGCCCAAGGATGCGTCGACCGTCATCTTGGTGCGCGATGCCGAATCCGGGATCGAGATCTTCCTGCTTCAACGAGTACAAGGGATGGCGTTTGCCGGGGGCATGACGGTATTCCCCGGCGGCGGCGTCGACAAGTCCGATGCGACGGCCGAGGTCGAGTGGGCCGGGCCGTCGGTCGAGTGGTGGGCCGAGCGGTTCAGCACGGATGTTGCTCGGGCGAAGGCTCTCGTCTTGGCTGCGGTGCGGGAAACTTTCGAGGAGTGCGGTGTCCTGCTGGCCGGCCCCACGGCTGACACGGTCGTCGCGGACACGGCCGGCTATGCACAGGACCGAGTAGCTCTCGAAAAGCACGAGCTGTCGTTCAGCGATTTCCTGAAGAAGGAGAACCTGGTCCTGCGAACGGATCTGCTGCGGCCGTGGGCGAACTGGATCACGCCGGTGGGCGAGACCCGCCGCTACGACACGCGCTTCTTCGTCGCAGCGTCACCGACCGGACAGATCGCGGACGGCGTCACCTCCGAGGCCGCCGAGGTTCGTTGGCAGAGCCCGCAGGACGCGCTGGCGCATTGGCGGGAGGGTGGCAGCATCCTGTTGCCGCCGACGTGGAGTCAGCTGACCGAATTGGCCAAGTTCAGTTCGGTGGCGGAGATACTCGCAGCCGAGCCGGAGATTCCCGTCATCCTGCCTACGTTGATCACCGACGAGGAAACGCTGCGCGTCGAGTTCCCGAACCAGGACGGTTACTACGTCGCCGGGCCGCATCCGTGGTCGGTCAAGGCGGCAAAGTAACCTCTCGACCATGGCTGAATTTGTGACTCTCGAGGTTTCCGAAGGCATCGGCACCATCCGTCTGGCGCGTCCGCCCATGAACGCTCTGAACCGTCAGGTTCAGGACGAGTTGGCTGCTGCCGCACACGCTGCGACCGTCGACAAGGCAGTCAAGGCCGTCATCGTCTACGGCGGCGAGAAAGTCTTCGCAGCAGGTGCAGACGTCAAGGAAATGGCCGAGATGGATTACGGCCAGATCCGTGACGCGATCGGTGGCATGCAGGCCGGGCTCGGCGCCGTGGCGTCCATCCCGAAGCCGACCGTTGCCGCGATCACCGGATACGCACTCGGTGGTGGACTCGAAGTTGCACTCTCGGCCGATCGCCGGATCGTCGGAGACAACGCCAAGCTCGGAGTTCCGGAGATTCTGCTCGGAATCATTCCCGGTGGCGGCGGAACGCAGCGCCTGGCTCGTCTGATCGGTCCGGCAAAGGCCAAGGATCTGGTCTTCACCGGCCGTTTCGTCGTGGCTGACGAGGCGTTGGCCATCGGTCTGGTCGACGAGGTCGTCGCTCCCGACGACGTGTACACCGCCGCTCGCACGTGGGCCTCGCAGTTCGTCGGGGGAGCGTCACGTGCGTTGGCTGCTGCCAAGGCAGCCATCGACGAGGGTCTGAACACCGACCTGGAATCCGGGCTCAAGATCGAGCAGCATCTGTTCGCCGGATTGTTCGCGACCAAGGATCAGGCGATCGGCATGGAGTCGTTCATCGCGAACGGTCCGGGCAAGGCCGAGTTCACGGGCGAGTAGGCTCCCCTAAACTAGAACTTGTTCATCTCTTACCAGCGAGTAGGATAGCCGCCATGACAGCCAGCCCGAATGACGACGCAACCGTCACGCCGCCCGCCGCTACCGACACCTCGGTAGTCGACCCCGCGCCGCGGCCGCACGCCACGGCCGAAGAGGTCGAGGCCGCTCGTAAGGACACCAAGCTCGCCCAGGTGCTCTACCACGACTGGGAAGCCGAAACCTACGACGACAAGTGGTCCATCTCGTACGACGAGCGCTGCATCGACTACGCACGTGGTCGTTTCGACGCCGTCGCGGGCGATCAGCCGCTCCCGTACGAGCGCGCGCTCGAACTCGGTTGCGGCACCGGATTCTTCCTCCTGAACCTGATGCAGGGTGGAGTCGCCAAGACCGGTTCGGTCACCGACCTCTCGCCCGGCATGGTCAAGGTCGCACTGCGCAATGCCGAAAGCCTCGGCCTTCCGGTCGACGGCCGTGTTGCCGATGCCGAGACCATTCCGTACGAGGACAACACCTTCGACCTGGTGGTCGGCCACGCCGTGCTGCACCACATTCCGGACGTCGAGAAGTCGCTGCGTGAGGTCCTTCGTGTCCTCAAGCCCGGCGGACGTTTCGTCTTCGCCGGTGAGCCCACCACTGTCGGCAACTTCTACGCCCGCTGGCTCGGCCGCGCGACGTGGGAAGCAACCACACGCGTGACCAAGCTGCCGTTCCTCGCAGACTGGCGTCGTCCGCAAGAGGAACTCGACGAGTCTTCTCGTGCAGCAGCTCTCGAAGCTGTCGTCGACATCCACACGTTCGACCCCACCGACCTCGAGAACATGGCGAAGTCTGCGGGCGCCGATCAGGTCCACGCTGCCACCGAGGAATTCGCCGCGGCGCTTCTCGGCTGGCCTGTCCGTACCTTCGAAGCGGCTGTTCCGCCGGAGAAGCTCGGTTGGGGCTGGGGGCGTTTCGCTTTCGGTGGTTGGAAGACACTCAGCTGGGTCGACGAGAAGGTGCTCCGCCACGTCGTTCCTCGCGGATTCTTCTACAACGTCATGATCACCGGCGTGAAGCCCGGCAACTGAATTGGGTTATGACTTCACCCTCGGCGACGTCGACTATCTCGGAAGTGATTCCGGCGTAGCTGCCTTGGCCGAGGTGGATCAGCTCGAACTGTCCACGCGTACGCGTCTGGCCGACATCGGCCGGGCGCGTACGCGTTTCCGTGATCACATGCCTGCGCTCGTGGACACCGTCCTGCTTCGACGTAAAGCCGCCGCCAAACTGCCGGGCAGTGAGCAATGGTTGTTCACGGACGACGCGATGCAACAAGCCACTCCCGGCGTTGTCGCGGCCCACCGCGCGCAGCGTCTGATCGGGCGCGACGTCCACGACGTGACGTGCTCCATCGGCGCCGAACTGCATGCCTTGACCGGAGTTGCGCATCGCGTGATCGGCAGCGACATCGATTCCGTTCGCCTGGCGATGGCACAGCGCAATGTGCCGAGCGCAGCGTTGCTGCGGGCCGACGCGCTCCGCCCGACGACACGCGACACCGTCGTACTGGCAGACCCCGCACGGCGATCGGGCGGTCGCCGCACTCACGATCCGGCAGCGTTGATGCCACCTCTACCGGACCTCATCGAGGCGTACTCCGGCCGTGATCTCGCGGTGAAGTGTGCTCCCGGACTCGATTTCGACAATCTGGGCTGGGACGGGGAAGTCGAGGTCGTCTCGCTCGACGGCGGCGTCAAGGAAGCCTGCCTGTGGTCGACGGGGCTGGCCGAGTCCGGCGTCACGCGTCGAGCTTCGGTGCTTCGCTCTGACGGGAGCGGATGGGCGATCACCGACGCCGAGGACGACGTGATTCCGGAGCAAGCGCCGGGGGAGTGGATCATCGACCCGGACGGAGCGGTGGTACGCGCGGGCCTCGTGCGCCACTACGCGGCCAGACACGGCCTCTGGCAGCTCGATCCACGCATCGCTTATCTGACCGGTGACAGCGTCCCTGAGGGAGTTCGCGGATTCCGGATCCTCGAGCAGATCAAGTACTCCGAGAAACTGCTCAAACAGACACTGTCCAAGCGGGACTGCGGTGTGGCCGAAATCCTGGTGCGAGGAGTCGACGTGGACCCGGCAGTGCTGCGTCCACGGCTCAAGCTAAAGGGCTCGCTTGCGCTGAGCGTCGTGATCGTGCGGATCGGGCGATCGGCGTCGGCCTTCATCTGTGAGGCATCCCGCTAGCTCACTTGAAGACGAACAGCTCACCGATTGCGCTGGGCGTCAACACTTCGCCCTTGGGGCCGATCGAGGTGCCGACGGTGAAGCCGACTGCTCCCGGCAACGTGTCCTGATCCACCGTCTCACCGGTTTCGGTGTCGAAGGTGATCAGGCTCAGTCCGTTCTCACCCTCGCGGACGACGGTGTATCCGGTGTTGCCGGCGGTCTGCGCCGGAACGCCCAGTTGCAGAAGGTCTTTACGTTCCCAGGCCAGTTCGGCGTGATCTCCCTCGTCGCGCACGGCAAGGAGGTGGCCCTTGTCGCCGCCGGCGGGAATGATCAAACCGTCGTCGGACGTCGAGGCACTACCGGCCGAGTTGAAGCCGATGTCGTAACTCCACCTGGTGTCACCGGTTTCAGCGTTCACTGCCCAGAGAGATCCGTTGTTGTCGGTGGCGTAGACGGTCTTGCCGTCCTTCGACAGGTCCGGGCTCGACGCCGTTCCACCGGGAAGCGCGTCGGTGGACCACTCGCGGGTGATGGACGGATTGTCGCCGCCCGTGTACTTCATGGCGACCAGATCGGCTGCCTGAGAACTGGGTCCGTAGAAGGTGAAGTAGAACTTGCCGGTGCCCAGGTCCACTGCCGGGGTATTGGCCACCGGGCAGCCGGACGTGCCGAGGAAGCACTCGTTCAAACCCTTGTTGTCGGGAATGAGTTCTGCATTCGCGCCCTGGTCGATCGACGGCGGCGGGATCAGGTCGAACGACGGAACCACTTTTGCGCCGGTCTGCGGGTCGAGCACGTTGATCTGACCCAATTGGGTGATGAACAACAGGTTTCCGTCGCCGGTGAACTGTGACGAGAGAGGAGTGCCCACAACGAGCGTGCGCCAACGCAATTGACCAGTCTCGGTGAAGGACATCATCGCGCCGCTCTCGCCGACGTAGACATTGGTGGCCGTGTCGACCATGGGTGTGGACGCGACTACTCCGTCGTTGAGTCGAGCGCACCACTTCTTGCGACCCGTATCCATCTGGAACGAGAAGAGATTGCAGCCGTTCTCGGTGCGGGCGGTGACGAAGCTCTGGCCGTTCGCGGCCACCGAGGCGTACGCGGCAACCGGACCGCCGAGAGGGCGTGACCATGCGAACTCGACATCGCGTGATCCGGTGACCGGGCTCGTGTCGCTGTTGCGGGCGTCGGCATGCATGGCCGGCCAACCCGCCGACGCGTACCGGTCCACCCGTCCGTCGTCGCTGCCGCAACCGGCGATCAGGGCCGCAGCGATCGCCGTCGACACCATCACGGACGACCGTAGGACCCGCCGCATCACAATCTCCCTGCCTTCACTTGATCAAGAGCCCTCGGTAACTGCACAAGCCCGGACCAGAGACTATCCCGACCGGGGCAACGTGACGGGGCACACCCCGAGGGTCGGTGAGTCGGCCCCACGTAGGCTGAACACTCATGACGAGCATGTGGGGCGCACCGTTGCGCACTCGATGGCGGGGATCACGCCGAGGCGACAGCGATCAGGCCAAGTTCTTGACGGTCGATTCCCTCAAATGGGTTCTGGCGAACAAGGCGTACACACCCTGGTATCTGGTGCGGTACTACCGTCTCGCCAAGTTCAAGATGGCCAACCCGCACGTGATCCTGCGCGGCATGGTGTTCCTCGGCAAGAACGTCGAAATCCATTCCACCCCCGACCTGTCCCGCCTCGAGATCGGGCGCTGGGTGCACATCGGTGACGGCAACGCGATCCGCTGCCACGAAGGCTCGCTGCGCATCGGCGACAAGGTCGTCTTCGGCAAGGACAACGTCGTCAACACGTACCTCGACATCGAAATCGGTGCGTCGACGCTCGTAGCCGACTGGTGCTACATCTGCGACTTCGACCACCGCATGGACGACATCAACACACCGATCAAGGACCAGGGCATCGTCAAGGGCCCCGTCCGTATCGGCCCGGACACGTGGGTGGCAGCGAAGGTCACCGTGCTGCGAAATACTCGCGTCGGACGCGGTTGTGTCCTCGGGGCGCACGCCGTCGTCAAAGGCGACATCCCGGACTACAGCATCGCGGTCGGCTCGCCCGCGAAGGCGGTCAAGAACCGCAAGTCCGATTGGGAAGCCGGCGCTGCCGATCGCGCGAAGTACATCGCGGCGCTCGAAGACATCGCGCGCAAGAAGGCCGCCGCGGACGCTGCCGACGCGTCGTCGACGTCGTAGCTCACTTTTTGGCAGAACCAGCGATTACTTTCGGCGCCGCAACCGGTCTGTATCGGTATCGGCGCCGAAAGTCTGCGCCGGTGAAAGGAGTGCCGACATGAGCGAACAGACACCCGAATGGGTCGTGGCGCAGCGCCGCGAACTGGTGGGATTTCTCGAAGGCCTGAGCACGGAGCAGTGGAACGCGCCGACCCTGTGCGAGGGGTGGCGGGTCCGCGAAGTGATCGCGCACATCACCATGCCCTACCGATACTCGGCGCCGCGATTCGTCGTGGAAATGGTCAAGTCACGCGGAAACTTCAACAGGATGTCGAACCGGCGAGCGCTCGCCGATGCGTCGGAAGTCGGTGAGCGACAACTGCTTGCCTCGCTTCGCGACAACGTTGCACACCCGTGGAAGCCACCAGGCGGCGGCTTCGAGGGTGCGCTCTCGCACGACGTGATCCACGGTCAGGACATTCGCGTGGCACTCGGCGACGATTACGTGGTGCCCGAAGACCGGCTCACTCGTGTGCTCAGCGGACTCTCGCCCAAAACCGTGAAGTATTTCGGAACTGACCTCGACGGCGCTCGGCTGCGCGCCGACGACCGAGACTGGACGTACGGTGCCGGCGCCGAGGTTCACGGGGCGGCGCAGGATCTCCTGCTCGTGCTGTGCGGCCGGATGCTGCCACCAGGCCATCTGCTCGGGGATGCGAGTTCTCGTTTCACCGCGCCACTCCCGACCCCCTGAGATCAGCACAAAGCGAGCTCAGCGACCGGGCAGCGGACGCTCGGGGATCTGCGGACGGGCCAACGGCTGTCGCACCCGACGCTTCGCGCCCGCGTAGACGTGAGCAGTCTCCTCGGCGACCTGATGCCAGTCGAAGTCCGATGTCAGGCGTGCGCGGGCGGCCACTGCCCGTTCCTGTGCCCCGGCGGGATCGTCGAGTACCTCGCGGACAGCCGAGGTGAGCCCGGCGATGTCGCCCGGTTGGAAGGACATCCCCGTCACCCCGTCGACGACGGCTTCGCCCAGTCCGCCTGCGGTGGACGTGATCAGCGGAGTGCCGGCCGCCGCCGCTTCGAGGGCGATGATTCCGAACGGCTCGTAGCGCGACGGCAGGACGATGGCGTCCGCTCCGTGCAGCCAGCTGAGCAGTTCCGTGTGATCGAGGTTGCCGAGAAAGTCCACCGCCCGCGCGACGCGATGCGTGCGTGCCTGTTGGTAGAGCCAGGTGAACTGGGTGCCTTCGCCCGCGATCGCGAGGGTCGTGCCGGGGTGGCTACGACGGATTCGGGGGAGTGCTGCGATGGCGTCCTGCACGCCCTTCTCGTATTCCAGGCGGCCGACGAAGAGGAGTTTCGGTGGTCCGGATCGCGGTCCACGTTCGCGAAAGTTCCACGTGGTCACGTCGATTCCGTTGCGGATGACGGTGATCGGCGGCAGCGTCGGGCCGTAGAGCTCGGTCACTTCTTCCTGCATGGACGCCGAACAGGTTATGAGAGAGTCGGATTCGTTTGCCAGCCACCACTCGACGGAGTGGACCTGGCGGTTGATGCGTCCGGAGATCCAACCGCTGTGGCGACCCGCCTCGGTGGCGTGAAGTGTGGAAACCAGTGGGACATCATAGAATTCGGCCAGGGCGATCGCCGGATGTGCGACCAGCCAGTCGTGCGCGTGCACGACGTCGGGCTGCCAGCCCTCGCCCACTCCTGGCTTGTGCAGCGCCATCCCGGCACGGACCATCGCGTGACCCATCGCGAGGGTCCACGCGAGCATGTCCTCGCCGAAGACGAAGTGCGCGGGGTCCTCGGCGACTGCGACGACAAGGACGCCCTCGGAAATGTGCGTGATCGTCGGGTGCGTCGACGCATCCGTGCCGGAGGGGCGGCGTGAGAGCACCACGACCTCGTGGCCCGCCGCTGCCAATTCGGTGGCGAGATGGTGGACGTGTCGACCGAGCCCGCCGACGACGACCGGTGGGTACTCCCACGAGACGATGAGAATTTTCACGACGGACTCAGTTCTGTGTCAGGTAGACGGCGAGCATCCAGTCCCGGGAACAACCCGTCGGCGCGATTCCAGCCTTCGGCGAGTCGCACCGCGACGGAATCGCGGCCGGAAACCAGCGCTTCGGAGATTTCCCTGGTCGCATGGGCGTGCTTGTGCGCACGTTCGCGGGCGTACCCCGCGGCCGAATCCTTGCTCACCATGAATGCCCAATCGCTCGAAACTGTCATCAGTGTCTCGCGAAGTATCTGATCGTTGACGCGGTTTCGCAGTTCCGGTCGTCCGGGTGCGTTGTCGCGTCCGCGAGACTTGTCCACGGTGCCGAGCGCGGTCTCCACCACTTCGGAGTTCAGTTGCACCAGGTCGGACACCTGATCGCCGGCCCAGACACGCCAGTCCTTACCCGATCCCCAGGACGAATCCTCGAGTTGAACGGGTTCGCCGACGTATCCCGATGCCTTGGCGTCGGCGAGGGTGCCGACGCGAATTCCGGCCTCGGGAAGCGCGCGCAGGAGTTTTTCGAGCCACTGCGGACCTTCGTGCCACCAGTGCCCGAACAGTTCGGTGTCGAAAGCTGCGACCACCAGGGCGTCGCGGCCGATGCGGGTGGATTCACTGCGCAGACGCGCGCGAACGGTTTCGACGAAGTCGGCAACATGCTTGTCGACGGCGGCCGCAGCGAGTTCGGGGTCGTACGGCAACTTGTCGGCGGAGTCGACGGTCCGTCCGGTGACCCGCGACGGCTTGAGACCCGTCTCGTGGTCGTAGGTGTGGAAGTCGCGGTAGGCGGCGTGACCCGGATATCCGGACTTGGGGGACCAGACGCGGTAGCTGACCTGCAGGTCGCGGCCGAATGCGACCACGTCGGATTCTCGAACCGGGCGGCCGAGGGATGTGTCGCCGCGCAAGGCGGGGCCGTCGACCATGAAGTGGGTGACGCCCGCTTCGGCGTACCCGCGCTCCATGCCCGGGGTGTACCCGCACTCGGGTCCCCAGATCCCGGTCGGAGTGTGATTCCACCGGGCATGCGCGTCGGCGAGACCTTCGCGGAGGGAGAACGCCCGCAAGCGAGGATCGAGCAGCGGTTGGAACGGGTGGGCCAGCGGCCCGCCGAGAAGCTCGAAGGCCTCGCGATCGATGAGGTCGCGGAACACCGGTGAGGCGCCGTGCTGCCAGTGAGTCTCGAAATCTGCGAGAGCGGCAGCTGACGCCCGGTGTTCGCGCGCGCCGAGTTCGCGGTGCGCCGCGTCCGGCATGCCGGCAGCCTCGTGGGCGCGGATCTGCCAGTTGCCGAGCCAGTGATGCATCCCGGCGAGGCAGTGGGGATCGTCCAACTGGGCCGCGAGTACGGGCGTGATTCCCAGCGTCAGCAGGTGCGATCGGCCCTCGTCGGCCAGGCGTCGTAGCGCGGCGGCGAGCGGAATGTACGACGCAGCCCAGGACTGGTAGATCCATTCCTCGCCGACGGGCCATCTGCCGTGGTTGGCGAGCCACGGCAGATGGGAGTGCAGAACCAGGGCGAACATCCCCGGTTCGGTGACGGGTGTTGCGTTACTCACTCGCCGGTTTCCTTCACGGCAATAGCGACGAGGTCGAGGCTGTCGTCGATGTCGGGTTCGCTGATGCTGAAGTCGTCGACGGTGATGCCCTCGACGTCGCGGGTGAGATCTTCCGGCCAGGGCTCGCCGGCCAACGCGCGGTCGATCTGCGCATTGATGAACGATCCGCCGTGCTTGGCGTCGAGTTCCTTCAGGCGCGAACCGTGGTGGACGCCGGTCATCAACTGAACGCGGAATCCGGCGTCTTCGAGCAATTCGGTCATTTCGGAGGCGTTGAGCTCACGAGTGTGGAAAGGGTTGAGCGGCGTGTCGCGGCCGGGGGAGAAGGTGATCCGGTTGGGGGTGCTGATGAGAAGTTCACCGCCGGGAGCGAGAACTCGGAAGCATTCGCGCAGGAACTGACCCTGATCCCACAGGTGCTCGATCACCTGGAAATTGACGACGACGTCAACCGAGTTGTCCGCCAGTGGAAGCTCGGCGAGGTTGCCGTGGAGCATCTCGACGCGGGGGTAGCGGGCACGGACGTGCTCGACCGCGGAGATGTCGTAGTCGAGGCCGGTAACCTTTGTTGCGACGTCCGCAATCATGTTGGCGCCGTAGCCTTCTCCGGAACCGGCCTCGAGGACTCGGCGGTCCGTGCAGCGCTCCAGAAGTGCGCGGTACACCACTTCGTGGCGTCGGAACCAGTAGTTCTCCTCGGGGATTCCTGGCACGGTTCGTTCGCCCGTCAAGGGCAGGGGTGCGTCCTCGTGGTTGCTGACACTCGTTTCACTCACCCGTGCGAGATTAGTGCCATCCGAGTAGAACGTGTTCGCCGTGGTCCAGATCACTGCTGTCAATTCCTGTTCGTGCCGTTATGGTGGACGAGGTTCCACGTTAAGTTACCCACCGGTAACTTAACGTGGGGTAATCTAACGCACAGCCGACGTGAACCGAGAAATTCGCCCGTAGGGAGACCTGTCGGACTCTCTTTTCGGACGCTCGGACTGCGCGAGCACCACAGACGATTTATCAGGTGAATTACACACAGGAGGTCGACGAAGACCCATGACGAATATCGTTGTTTTGATCAAGCAGGTCCCCGACACATGGTCCGAGCGCAAGCTGACCGACGGCGACTACACGCTTGACCGTGAAGCCGCCGACGCAGTCCTCGACGAGATCAACGAGCGCTCCGTCGAAGAAGCACTCCTCATCAAGGAAGCTCAGGGCGGTGAGGTAACGGTGCTGTCCGCAGGTCCCGACCGCGCCACCGACGCTATCCGCAAGGCTCTCTCGATGGGCGCCGACAAGGCCGTCCACATCAACGACCCGGCACTGCACGGCTCCGACGCGATCCAGACCGCATGGACGCTCGCTGCTGCTCTCGGACAGATCACCTTCGAGAACGACGAGCCTGCCGACCTGATCATCGCCGGCAACGAGGCCACCGACGGCCGCGTCGGCGCTGTTCCGGCCATCATCGCCGAGTACCTGGGCATCCCGCAGCTCACGCAGCTGCGCAAGGTCGTCGTCGCCGACGGCAAGATCACCGGTGAGCGCGAGACCGACGAGGGCGTCTTCGGCCTCGAGGCTTCGCTGCCCGCGATCGTCTCGGTCACCGAGAAGATCAACGAGCCGCGCTTCCCGTCCTTCAAGGGCATCATGGCCGCGAAGAAGAAGGAAGTTCTCGTCTACACGCTGGCCGACCTCGGAGTCGACCCGGAGACCGTCGGAGTTGCCAACGCCGGCACCACCGTGACGTCCTCCACCCCCAAGCCCCCCCGTACCGCTGGTGAGCGCATCGTCGACGAGGGAGACGGTGGCACCAAGATTGCCGCGTACCTCGTCAGCAACAAGGTCATCTGATCGCGCCCTTCTAGACATCCAGCAGAAGAACTCAGGGAGAGTTAAGTCATGGCAGAAGTACTTGTGCTCGTAGAGCACGCAGAGGGTGCGCTGAAGAAGGTCAGCACCGAACTCATCACCGCTGCACGCGCACTCGGTGAGCCGTCGGCAGTTGTCGCCGGCCCCGCGGGCACCGCAGCAAAGCTCGCCGACGCTCTGGCAGCAGCCGGCGCCGAGAAGATCTACGTCGCCGAGTCCGACGACATCGACGGCTACCTGGTCACCCCCAAGGTCGACGTTCTCGCCGCTCTGGTCGAGTCCACCAGCCCGGCAGCAGTCATCACCGCAGCCGGCACCGAGGGCAAAGAGGTTGCCGGTCGTCTGGCCGCACGTCTGGGCTCCGGATTGCTGACCGACGTCATCGAGATCAAGGCTGACGGCACCGGCGTCCACTCCATCTTCGGTGGCGCGTTCACCGTCGAGGCCAAGGCCAACGGCGACGTTCCGGTCTACTCGGTTCGTCCGGGCGCAGTCGAGGCTGCTCCGCAGGCCGGCGCAGGCGAGCAGATCACCGTCGAGGTTCCGGCCCAGGACGAGAGTGCCGTCAAGGTCACCTCGCGTGAGCCCATTGTCGGCGGCGACCGCCCGGAGCTCACCGAGGCGTCGGTTGTCGTCTCCGGTGGACGTGGTGTCGGCAGCGCGGACAAGTTCTCCGTCGTCGAAGAGCTGGCCGACTCCCTCGGCGCTGCAGTCGGTGCTTCGCGTGCCGCTGTGGACTCGGGTTACTACCCCGGACAGTTCCAGGTCGGTCAGACCGGTAAGACGGTCTCGCCGCAGCTGTACATCGCGCTCGGCATTTCCGGTGCCATCCAGCACCGTGCCGGCATGCAGACGTCCAAGACCATCGTCGCGGTCAACAAGGACGAAGAGGCACCCATCTTCGAGATCGCCGACTTCGGCATCGTGGGCGACCTGTTCAACGTCGCACCGCAGCTCACCGAAGCTGTGAAGTCCCACAAGGGCTGAAAAGCACAAACTGCTGTGCGCCTTTATCAACCCCCCGCGGTTGATAAAGGCGCACAGTGCTTTATTCACCCGGCCTGCATCGGCATGTCACTTCGTCGATACCGAGACGCCGTTCGCGCTCGATAAACCTTGCGCATGACAATTACGTCAGTCCTTCGCTCCGCGAGTGACAATCTCGGCCGTGAGGTCGCCCAGCCGAGATATTCCCTGATCGTCTCCTCCGACCGCGAGCATCGTGTCGCTGCGCAGCGCCTTCGATACCGAGTGTTCGCCTCCGAGCCAGGCTTCTCCCTCCCCGCTTCGGCCGGGGTGTTCGAACTCGACGCCGACGCCTTCGACGAATTCTGTGATCATCTACTCGTTCGTGACAACATCACCGAGGAGTACGTCGGCTGCTACCGAATGCTGCCGCCGGATTCCGCCGCGGCGGCGGGTGGGTATTACACCGCAACCGAATTCGACATCTCCGCGCTCGATCCGGTGTCGAACAGGATCGTCGAAATGGGTCGCGCGTGCGTCGATCCCGCGCACCGCACCGGATCCGTCCTGAGCCTGATGTGGTCGGGCATCCTGCACTATCTCGAATTGACCGGATACGAGTGGGTGATGGGCTGCGTCTCCGTGCCCGTCTTGCCGAGCCCCGATTCAATCGCCGGCGCCGATGTCCGCGGCGTCCGTGACTTCGTGATGAACAAGCACGCCAGTCCGGGGTCGCGGCGGGTGATCCCACGAAACCCGGTGGTCCTCGGGGGTCTGACGCTCGACGAGATCGCCGCACCGGAACGCGTGACGATGCCGCCGTTGCTCCGTGGTTACTTGCGGATGGGCGCGATGATCTGCGGGGAGCCCGCCCACGATCCCGAGTTCGGTGTGGCCGATTTTGTTGCGCTGCAAGGCCTTCACTCCGCCAACAAGCGGTACCTCGAACGGCTGCGATCGGCGGCCGCCGCACACGAGTCGGGGATCGGCTGATGACCGCGGCGGTGCCGTACTGGGTGCCGACGAGCCCCTGCGGCGACGGGTGCCTACCCGCGGACGCACCCGGTGTGTCGAGTATCACCGTGATGGCCCGCGGGGTCATGGTCGGTGCCGCACTGTTGACTGCGCCTGTGCTTTCGGCCGGCTGGCTGCTCCCGCGCACCTGGCGTACTGAGATGCAACGCGGATACTCGCGCGCGTTGCTTCGTTGTCTGGGGATGAAGCTGACGGTCGACGATCAGCGGTTGGGGCGCGCGGAACCTGACGGGGTCATGGTTGTCGCCGGTCACGTGTCCTGGACCGACGTCCTCGTCGCGAGCGCCGTTGCTCCGGCCAACTTCGTCGCCCGCGCCGACCTGCTCGACTGGGCAGTGCTCGGCGGTCTCGCGCGCCGGATGCGCGTCGTCCCCATCGACCGCGCTCGCCTGCGTGAACTCCCCGGAACCGTCGACGTCGTTCGCGAACGCCTGCAGCGAGGTGTCCGGGTGATGGTGTTTCCCGAGGGGACGACCTGGTGCGGGCGGGCGTACGGCGGTTTTCGTCCGGCGATGTTCCAAGCAGCCGTCGACGCCGAATGCCCGGTTCAGCCGATGGCGATCCGCTACGAGAACGCCGACGGTTCCCTGTGCACCGGACCCTGCTTTGTCGGCACCGAAACGATCGGTCAGTCCATCCGTCGGATCCTGCGTCAGAAGAACGTCGAGGTGAAGGTCAGGCTGGCTCCGCTCGAGGAGGCAGGGGAGTGTCGAGCCGATCTCGCGCAGCGATGCGAGAGCGCCGTACGCGGCGTCGACATCATCGATCTGGCAGCTCACGACATCTTCGACCCCGCACCGGAACTCGTGACACAAGCCATGGGACAAATCGATCCTTCCCCGGCGATGAGCGCTTAGCCTGCTGAGCGAGGCTGGTCGAACTCTCGTGCTGGGCTATCCTTGTCAAGCCATGACTCTGCCTGCACACAGTGCCCACGCCGGATTTCCGGTGTACCTCGATCATGCCGCCACGACTCCGATGTCGGCAGCCGCTATCGAGGCGATGACCGATACCTTCAAAACCGTGGGTAACGCGTCCTCGCTGCACGGCTCCGGCCGTGCGGCCCGGCGCCGCGTCGAGGAATCGCGGGAATCGATCGCCGCCAGCCTGGGTGCGCGGCCGTCGGAGGTCATCTTCACCTCCGGAGGCACCGAGAGCGACAATCTCGCGGTCAAGGGCATCTACTGGGCTCGCCGTGACGCAGACCCGCGACGCACTCGCATCCTGGCCAGCTCCGTCGAGCATCATGCGGTGCTCGACGCCGTCGAGTGGCTCGAGCAGCACGAGGGCGCGCGCGTGACGTGGTTGCCGGTCGACGAGAACGGTGTCGTCGACCCGCAGACCTTGCGCGACGAGCTTTCCGTCCACGCCGACGAGGTAGCACTCGTGACGGTGATGTGGGCCAACAACGAGGTCGGCTCCATCATGCCGATCGTGGAGTTGGCGGAGATTTCGGCTGAGTTCGAGATTCCGATGCACAGCGACGCGGTTCAGGCCGTTGCGCAATTGCCGGTCGATTTCGCGGCGAGCAAGTTGTCCGCGCTGAGCATCGCGGCACACAAGTTCGGTGGTCCGCACGGCGTCGGCGCACTGCTGCTCGGACGCCAGGTTCCGTGTGTGCCGCTCCTCCACGGCGGCGGACACGAACGTGATCTGCGTTCGGGCACCCCGGATACTGCGGGCGTTGTCGGGATGGCTGCGGCGCTGCGCGCAAACGTCGAGAACTTCGATTCCAGCACAAGGGAATTGGCGCAGTTGCGTGACCGTTTGATCGACGGAGTCCTGGAGATTCTTCCCGAGTCGGTGCTCAACGGCCCGACCGGTTCCGATCGGCTTCCCGGTAACGCGCACTTCACCTTCCCCGGTTGCGAGGGCGATTCGTTGCTGATGCTGCTCGACGCTGCCGGTATCGAATGTTCCACCGGTTCGGCCTGCACCGCCGGTGTTGCCAGGGCCAGCCACGTCTTGATCGCGATGGGCGTCGAATCGCCCGTCGCGCGTGGCTCACTGAGATTTTCGCTCGGACATACGTCGAGTGTCACCGATGTGGACGCGCTCATCGCTGCGCTTCCACAAGTAGTAGAGCGCGCTCGGGCCGCCGGTCTTGCCGGTGCCGGTTCGCGTGGAGGGGATCGCTGATGCGAGTACTCGCAGCCATGAGCGGAGGTGTCGACTCCGCTGTCGCCGCCGCCCGCGCTGTCGCCGCCGGACACGACGTCGTCGGCGTTCATCTTGCGTTGTCCACGGCGCCGGGCGCATTGCGGACGGGTTCGCGTGGATGCTGCTCGAAGGAAGATGCCGGCGACGCCAGGCGCGCCGCCGACGTTCTCGGAATACCCTTCTACGTCTGGGATTTCGCAGATCGCTTCAAGGAAGACGTGATCGACGACTTCGTGGCGTCGTACGCAGCGGGTGAGACCCCCAATCCGTGCCTGCGCTGCAACGAGAAGATCAAGTTCACCGCACTCGCCGACCGTGCAGTCGCTCTCGGCTTCGACGCCGTGGCGACCGGTCACTACGCGCGCCTCGAAGATGGCGTCCTGCGCCGGGCGGTCGACGCTGACAAGGACCAGTCGTACGTCCTTGGTGTGCTGACGGCCGATCAGCTTTCGCGAGCGATGTTCCCGATCGGTGACACACCGAAAGAACAGATCCGCGAGGAAGCCGCCGAGCGCGGTCTGGCTGTGGCGAACAAGCCTGACAGTCACGACATCTGCTTCATCCCGACCGGCGACACACGAGCATTCCTGGGTGCGCGCATCGGCGTTCGTCCGGGAAGCGTCGTCGACGCCGATTCGGGTGAGGTCCTCGCTGCACACGACGGCGTACACGGCTTCACGATCGGACAGCGAAAGGGGCTCGGCGTCGAAGGTCCCGCAGGTGACGGCCGTCCGCGGTACGTGACCGCGATCGAGCCCGAAACCGGAACGGTCCGAGTGGGTTCGGCCAAGAATCTCGACGTCTGGGCCATCTCGGCGCAGCGTGCGATCTGGACCTCGGGCCAGGCGCCGGAGGGCCCCGTCGAATGCATGGTGCAGGTTCGTGCGCACGGTGGACTGGCGCAGGCTGTTGCGGAGGCCGTCGACGACGGTACTTCAAGCGGCGGTATCTCGATCTCGTTGCGCGAACCACTGACCGGCGTCGCAAAGGGACAGGCCGTCGTGTTGTATCGCCCCGACCGAGAACTGGGCGACCAGGTTCTCGGCAGTGGCACCATCTCGGGCACCGAATCCGAGCCGAACACACTGTGACGCAGCAGGTTTCCATCGGTGGTCTCGTCACCGGAATCGGATCCTGGCCGGGCACGGATGCCCGCGAAAGTGCCGCAACCATCCTCGGTGAGCTGGGTGGTTTCCCGCATCTGGTGGAGTTGCCGAGCCGCGGTCTCGGCGCTGACATGGTCGGCCGGGCGGGGGCAATTCTGGTCGACATCAACCTCGACGCCTCGACCCGTGCCTATCGAGTCGTGCCTCGGCGGGGCAATGTCGCGAAGCGAGCCGAGGACTTTCTGAATCAGGATCTCGATGCGCTCGAGGAAGCCTGGGAGTCGGCGCGCTTGGTCGGCGGAGACCACGTCGTCAAGCTTCAAGTCGCCGGCCCGCTGACACTCGGCGCCGAGATCGAAGTCGCAAACGGTTCGCGAGTTCTCGTCGACCGCGGTGCGCTCCGCGACATCGCAGAATCACTCGGTGAGGGTCTCGCGCGTCATGCGGCAGAGGTCACTCGCCGCACCGGCGCCGCAGTGGTGATCCAGTTGGACGAGCCGCAGATCGCGGCAGTTCTGGCCGGTTCGCTGCCTGGGCGCACCAAGATGGAGAGCGTTCCGGCACTGCCGGAACCCGAGGCACTCGCCATACTCGACTCGACGATCAGCGGTTGCGGACTGCCCACAATCGTCCACAGTTGCGGCACAGACATGCCGTGGGATCTACTGAGGCGAAGCCAGGCGTTCGGCGTGAGCTTCGACATGTCGCTCATCGGCTCACGCGATCTCGACGGTATCGGCCAGTTGTTCGACGCCGGCAAGGAATTGGCGCTCGGTCTGGTTCCGTCCGCCCCGCCGGAAAAGCCGGTGACGTGGAAAGAGTGTGCGATGCCCGCCGTCACACTGGTAGATCGTCTCGGCTTCTCTCGTGAACTCCTGCAGACCCAGGTCGCGATCACTCCGCGTTGCGGTCTTTCGGGTGCGAACCTCGACTGGGCTCGTGCCGCCCTTCGGCTGTGTACAGACGTCGGCAAGGCATTGGTGGACGATCCGTCGGCGTTCTAGTGTGTGCGTTCCGATGTGGAGTCGTGTGGTGTGTCGGTGTGAACCGATAATCTTCTAGCTGTGACTGAAACCGCGGATGCAATGCAGCCAGCGCCCAACGAGGCGCGCGAGCAGTGGACGGAGCTGGCCGAAGAGGTACGCCAGCATCAGTTCCGCTACTACGTTCGTGATGCGCCCGTCATTTCGGACGGTGCATTCGACACATTGCTCGGGCAGCTCAATGCTCTCGAAGAGCAGTACCCGGATCTGCGAACTCCCGACTCTCCGACGCAACTCGTCGGTGGCGGATTCGCGACGGACTTCACGTCCGTCGACCACCTCGAGCGGATGCTCAGCCTCGACAACGTCTTCGACGAGTCGGAGCTCCGAGCATGGATCGCCAAGGTCGAGCAGGAAACCGGGCCGGAACTGCACTATCTCTGTGAAGTGAAAATCGATGGTGTCGCCCTCAATCTCGTCTACGAGAACGGCAAACTCGTTCGTGCCGCAACCCGCGGTGACGGTCGTACGGGCGAGCTGGTCACGCTCAACGCTCTGACGATCAACGACATCCCGGAGCGCCTTACCGCCACGGACGAGTACCCGATTCCGAGCCTGCTCGAGGTGCGTGGCGAGGTGTTCTTCCGCCTCGAGGACTTCGCAGCACTCAATGCCTCCCTGGTGGAGGAGGGGAAGGCGCCGTTCGCCAATCCGCGCAACTCCGCGGCGGGCTCCCTGCGTCAGAAGAATCCTGCCGTCACCGCGCGTCGCCGCCTCGGAATGATCTGCCACGGGTTCGGGCGCATGGAAGGTTTCGAGCCGGCCTCGCAGTACGACGCCTACGTGGCCCTCGCCGCCTGGGGTCTGCCGGTGTCCACGCACACCTCACGGGTGGTCGGCGCCGACGCCGTGGTCGAGAAGATGAAGTACTGGGGAGAACACCGCCACGACGTCGAGCACGAGATCGACGGATTGGTGGTCAAGGTAGACGAGATGTCGTTACATCGACGTCTGGGCACCACGTCGCGCGCACCACGGTGGGCTATCGCGTACAAGTACCCGCCGGAAGAGGTCACGACCAAGCTCCTCGACATCCGGGTCAGTGTCGGACGTACGGGTCGTGTGACGCCGTTCGCGTACATGGAACCCGTCACGGTGGCGGGTTCCACTGTGTCCTTGGCCACGCTGCACAACGGATCCGAGGTCAAGCGCAAGGGTGTGCTGATCGGCGACACCGTGGTGTTGCGTAAGGCCGGAGACGTTATCCCCGAGGTCCTCGGGCCCGTGGCAGACGTTCGTGACGGTACCGAGCGCGAGTTCGTCATGCCGACGCATTGTCCCGAGTGCGGCACGTTGTTGGCACCCGCGAAAGAGGGCGACGTCGACGTGCGATGCCCCAATCAGCAGTACTGTCCGGCGCAGTTGCGCGAGCGCGTGTTCCACGTCTCGGGGCGCGGTGCATTCGACATCGAGGTGCTCGGGTACGAGGCCGCGACCGGGCTGTTGGAGGCGAAGGTCATCGGTGACGAGGGTGATCTCTTCTCACTCGACGCCGAGAAACTGATCGAAGTTCCGATCTTCCGCACCAATGCGGGATCCCTGTCCGCCAACGGAAAACGCTTGCTGGCCAACCTGGATTCGGCAAAGGACAAGCCGCTGTGGAGAGTGCTTGTGGCACTGTCGATTCGGCACGTCGGCCCCACTGCCGCGAGGGCGTTGGCCGGCGAATTCGGCTCGCTGCAACGCATTCGGGAAGCTTCGGTCGACGAGTTGGCTGCAGTCGACGGCGTCGGATCGACTATCGCCGCCGCCGTCGTGGAGTGGTTCTCCGTCGACTGGCACCAGCAGATCGTCGACAAGTGGGCGTCGGCCGGAGTACGCATGGAGGACGAACGCGACGATTCGATTCCGCGCAATCTCGAGGGTCTCTCGATCGTCGTCACCGGTTCGCTCGAGACCTACTCGCGTGATCAGGCGAAGGAAGCGATTCTGGTGCGCGGCGGCAAGGCGGCAGGGTCGGTCTCGAAGAAGACTGCGTTTGTCGTCGTCGGTGAAGCGCCCGGTTCCAAGCACGACAAGGCGGTCGAATTGGGTGTGCCGGTGCTCGACGAAGACGGCTTCCGGCGGTTGCTCGAAGATGGCCCGGATGCGGTCGCTCCCACCGATTTGGACGAATCAGAGTGACTTTGTCCGATTTCTGAGATTGGTGTGCTGGGTGCGATAGTGACGCCATGATCGAGATTCGTGAAGTTCTACCGGCTGAGTTCGAGACCGTCGGGGAGCTGACTGTGGAGTCGTACGTGGGTGGCGGATTTGTCACCGGCGGATCGCCGTACGCGGAGCGCCTGCGCGACACCGCAACTCGGGTGGATCAGGGGCGGGTGCTGGTTGCGGTTCTCGGTGACGAAGTCGTGGGCTCGTTGACGATCGCAGAACCCGGCACGCCCTTCGCGGATGTTGCGCAGAAGGGCGAACTCGAGTTCCGCATGCTCGCAGTCTCGCCGCAAGCTCGGGGATCGGGCGCCGGAACCGCATTGGTTCGCGCAGTGATCGCCGAAGCCTACGACCGCGGCGATCACTCGGTGGTCATCTCGACGCAGCCCGAGATGGTCGATGCCCGTCGTATCTACGACCGCAACGGTTTCGTCCCCGATCCCGAGCGGGCGTGGGAGCCGATTCGCGGTATGGAACTGACCGTCATGGTTCGCGGCCTGGCCTGATCAGCCAGCCTGGTCAACCCAGTACCGTCGCCACGATTCCTGCGAGGTAGCCGAGGCGGGCTATCTCCGAAGGGCGGAATTCGGGCCCACCGGGACGACCGAGCATGAGGACTCGATTGCCGGAGCCGAGAGGTGCGGCAGCGAGGCTGGTGTTCATGTCGCGCCATACGTCCGGAACCCAGTCGGCCTCGCCGTCGAGGGCGGTGGGCTTGTCCAGTGGCATCCACGGAATGTCGGTGGCGTGGGTTTCCGGCGCGCCGGCGCTACCGACGACGCGGTACGCGCCGTGCTTGCCGATGTCCGCGACGACGCACCAGCCGACTCGCAGTACACGCGGCGCGCCGTCGACGAGGACCTGTAGTCGATCGTTTCGGGCCGTCGCAACGGAATCTATGAGTTCGAGCTCGCGGTGAGTGTCGAGAATCCCGGCGTAGGGGCGGATCGAATCGACCAGCACGTCCGGTAGATGCTCGGCAGCGGTGATCAAGGTGTCGGGCAGCGCGCCCGGTTCGACGTCGACCACGAGGTCGTCGATGGCAAAACCGTCACCTCGTTCCACGACGTCGAGGGAGAGGATGTCTGCGCCCACGGATCCGAGAGCTACGGCGAGCGCGCCGAGGCTGCCTGGTCGATCGGGCAGTTGGACGCGAAGCAGGTACGACACGTGCGTGCCTTTCGCTGATCGGTTCTCGCCCGGATCACGTCGACCCGGGCCTGACTCATCTTTGCACTTGCCCAACCTGCGATGGTGGGCGCCGCGGCGGCGTCACGCCGGATGCACATGCTTGTCACACGAGCGAAACACACCGCGGGCATCCGGCGTGGCGATCGACACAGTGAGCGTGCTCGTCGTTCGATCCAGCAGGCGTGCTTACAGGTCTGTCGCGGCGAGCAACTAGGCTGGACCGGCAATGTTCACGTCCTCTTCCGAAAGGGGCCCCGCGGTGCCTGCCATCTCCCGTGACGAGGTCGCGCACCTCGCGCGGCTGTCCAGACTCGCCCTGTCCGATGCCGAACTCGACGAGTTCGCCGGTCAGTTGGATTCGATTCTCAACCACGTCAAGGTGGTCACCGAGGTTGCGGCCGACGACGTCCCGCCCATGGCGAATCCCAATGCCGTCACCAACGTGACGCGCCCCGACGTGATCGTGCCCGGGTTGACCCCCGAGCAGGCATTGTCCGGAGCACCCGCAGTCGAACAGGATCGCTTTGCGGTTCCGCAGATCCTTGGAGAGGGCGAATGACCGATCTGACCACGCTGGACGCCGCTGAGCTGGCCGGCAAGATCCACTCGCGTGAGGTGTCCTCGGTAGAGGTCACGCAGGCGCATCTCGACCGCATCGCGGCCGTCGACACCGAGTACCACGCCTTCCTGCACGTTGCAGGCGAACAGGCTCTCGAAGCCGCCGCAGCAGTGGACAACTCGCTCGCAGGCGGAAACGAACCCGCTTCGGCACTCGCCGGCGTTCCGATCGCGTTGAAGGACATCTTCACCACGACGGACATGCCGACCACCTGTGCGTCGAAGATTCTCGAAGGCTGGGTCGCGCCGTACGACGCGACTCTGACCTCCAAGCTGCGCGCTGCCGGCATCCCGATCCTCGGCAAGACGAACCTCGACGAGTTCGCGATGGGCTCTTCGACCGAGAACTCGGCCTTCGGCCCGACGCGTAACCCGTGGGACGTCACCCGCATCCCCGGTGGTTCGGGCGGCGGCAGTGCGGCTGCGCTCGCGTCCCGTCAGGCCCCGCTGGCCATCGGCACTGACACCGGCGGTTCGATCCGTCAGCCCGCTGCGGTCACCGCGACAGTCGGAACCAAGCCGACGTACGGAACCGTCTCGCGCTTCGGACTCGTCGCGTGCGCGTCCTCGCTCGATCAGGGCGGCCCCTGTGGACGCACCGTGCTCGACACCGCTCTGCTGCACGAGGTCATCGCCGGACACGATCCGCGTGACTCCACGTCCATCGACGCCCCCGTGCGTCCGGTCGTCGCCGCCGCACGCGAAGGTGCAAACGGCGACCTGCGCGGCGTCAAAGTCGGTGTGGTCAAGGAACTTCACTCCGACAGCTACCAGCCCGGCGTCATCGCTTCCTTCGATGCTGCCGTCGAGCAGCTCAAGGCACTCGGTGCCGAGGTTGTCGAGGTCTCGTGCCCGAGCTTCGAGCACGCGCTCGCGTCGTACTACCTGGTGCTGCCCAGTGAGGTCTCGTCCAACCTGGCTCGCTTCGACGCGATGCGCTACGGACTGCGTGTCGACGACGGCAACATGAGTGCCGACCAGGTCATGGCGGCAACCCGCGCCGCCGGTTTCGGTCCGGAGGTCAAGCGCCGCATCATGATCGGTACCTACGCACTGTCCTCGGGCTACTACGACGCCTACTACGGTTCGGCGCTCAAGGTTCGTACGCTCATCGCGCGCGATTTCGACAAGGCCTACGAGAAGGTGGACGTACTGGTCTCGCCGACCAGCCCGTTCACGCCGTGGAAGTTGGGGGAGAAGGTCGGCGATCCGTTGGCCATGTACCTCTCCGATCTGTGCACGCTGCCGACCAACCTGGCCGGACACTGCGCGATGTCGGTCCCATCGGGTCTGTCCGCGGACGACAACCTGCCGGTGGGCTTGCAGATCATGGCGCCCGCCATGGCTGACGAGCGCCTCTACCGTGTCGGTGCGGCCTACGAAGCAGCTCGCGGCCCGATCGCGACTGCAGTCTGACCTGTTTGCTGTGCGCCTTTATCAACCCCCCGCGGTTAATAAAGGCGCACAGCAGTTTCAGGAGCAAGTTCTCAGGGCCGTCCCCTGATCGGTTCCGTAGCGATGGCCGTGACCGGCGGGGACACCGAGCGAACCGAGCATGTCGACGGTGGTCTGCAAGAACGTGACACCCGGGACCCACTGCGGGACCGGTGCATCTTGCACGGCACGGCTCAGATCCGGTTTCTGTGTCGCGAGGGCAGGCGACCACCACACCACCGGGTCGGAAGTGTTCGCGAGGACGGTTGCGCCGTCCGTTCGTGTCGCGCCGGCCGGGGGACCTGCCCACAACACGTCGCACGCGGTGGTGGGACTGCCCTCGGACAAAGCCTCGGTCAGTGCGGCGCTGCCGCCGACCGCGCCGAGGCTCTGTCCGTAGAGGAACAGGTCCGGTCGATCCTCGGCGGGCATAGCGGCAATGTGGCTGCCGACGGCGGTGAACAGAGCGGTTGCCGATTCTTCGGCGTCGTCGCGGCTGAACAGGAATGTCGCCCAGCTGGGTGCGTCGGAGTATTGCTGCCCGACTATTGCGACGTCGCCGCCGAACCGTTGCTCGATACCGTCGACTGCATGCGTGTCGATCCACCCTGATCCGGTCGGAACGGCCACTACGACGCTGTTGCGGGCAAAGCCGCCGACGCGATCGAGTTCGCTCACCGCGAGCGCGGCACGTGATGCAGTGTCGGGTGCCGAATCCAAACCGGCGTAGACGCGCACCGAGTCTTCGCCTGCTGCGACGAACTTGCGCCCCTCCGCGCCCATCGACGTCCACGAGATGAGCGATTCGGAGCTGCCTGTCGCGGAGGCCGAAAGTGGCTGTGTCAGAGCGGTGTCGATGTACGCGTTGGACTTGTCGAACGAATCGGAGAGACCGTTCCACACGGCGGGACCGACTACCAACTGCACTCCGAGAACACCCATGACCAGTGCGCCGACGCTCCGCGCGAAACCCATCCACCGCAGCGCCTTCGAAATTCCGATCCCGATGCCCCAGAGACCAAGTGCGGTCAGTGCTGCAATGCAACCCGCCTCCGCCCAGTGGAGAAGTCCGGCAGACGGTGCGCCCATTGCCGCTCGCAACGAGTTCTGCCAACCGGCGGCGGCGAACATCGCAACTGCGGTGCCGGCAGTCGACAACCCGAACGCGGTGATGCGCCAATGACGTTCGTCGAATCGGGCCTTGACCCGGTCGGGGACGAGCCGACGGGCTACCGCGGAGAACGCCCACATCGCCAGTAGTCCGGCCGCGACGAGCAGACCGCTGAACACCCCTTGTAGTACGGCTGATCGCGGCAGGAGTCCGGGAGCCAGCGAGATGGCGGACATCGCTGCCACGGCGACGCTCGTGGACACACGGGGGAGTGCGAGCGCCCCGACTCGGGCGAGGACGGGGGTCCGTGACGCATTCAGAACGCTCATGCTGCAATCGCTTTCGGGGAGTAGGAGAACTCGTTCGACGGGTCGAGGCGCCGCGATCGCATCAGGGTGAAGCCGAAGGCGGAGACTGCCAGAACACCGGCCGTGCCGTAACCGAATCCCGATTCGGCGACCGGCGTCAGATAGCTTTGGCGCCAAGAATTTCCGTTCACAGCCGTGACGGCTACATCGGCCATCGCGAAGCAATACCCTCGTGAGAGAAAGGACGTGCGGTCTTCACACGCGGCATGCATTCGCTGGTCGAGCTGACCGTCGAGGACCTGACGTGCCCACGGCCCCAGTTCCGTTCCGTGCGAATGCGCGTAGCGGAGTAGGTCGTAGCCGAGATCGTGCGCTTTGCAGGCCGAGTCGAATTCGTCGGGAAGTGGGACCGGCGACGAGCAGTCGCCGTGGGGATTGGCGAGGTATCCGTCGACGACGGCGGGGGTGTAACCGGCGAATGCCGCAAAGTCCGCCGGGATGGTGGTCGCAGCGTCAGCGGCATCCGCAGTAGTCACGGTGGCGATCGCCCTGGATGCGTTCGAATTCTCGGTGCGGGGCGACTGGGCTCCGCTCGCTCCGGCAGTGACAGTGATCGCTGCCGTTGCAGCCAGCGCCAGGGCAGCCCAGGTGCCGGCGCTTCGAGAGAGGTCTTTCACCCGTGTGATCCGCATGCCGTTCACGCTATGAACGGACAATCCTGACGGTCATCGCTCTGTGGAGGGGTTCTCCGACGCGCATTCGGGTGAGAATTCCCTCCCCTGTGATACCTCGGAGGTAGGGGGATCTCACTCTGCAGTATGAGGACTTTCGGGGTTCGCCTTCATAGGCTTGACGAGTGATCAAGGTCCGTAGGAAGAACAAGGGTGCACCGGATGTGCCCGCGCCGACATACGCCACCGCCGGGTCGATGCTGTCCGGCCTCGACGGGGCGGTCGTTCATTCGGAGAAAGTGCGTCGGGCAACCAGTTTCGTGGCCCGCGGTCAGTTCTGGAACATCGTCATCGTAGCGATCACTCTGATCCTCTATTCGATTGCCTGGCCGACACTGCAACTGACGCATCATGTTTCGCCGCCGATCATGCCCTTCGTCGCCGCGTTGGCTGCATTTCCGTTTGTCCTGATCCGGATCAACGCTCCGTTGGGGTGGGCGGTGTCGGCGGTCTCGGCGTTGATCATCCCGTTGGTGTTCGACAACACTCCCGGTTACGACTACCCGTGGCAGGTCGTCCACATCATCGTGCTGATGTCGTTGCTGGCCGCAGTGAGTCTGCGGGCGCCCATTCAGGTTGTCGGTGTCGCCTGGATCGCCACAGTGCTGCTCTTTCTCGGCAACGCCCCGGGAAGCGACGGCGCCGGTTGGGCTGTCGGGCTGAGTGCCCTGGTCGTCTTCTGCCTGTTGATCCGCTGGTTGGTTCTCTCGCGCCGCCAGTTGGCCAAGCAGGAGGAAGTCAGTGAGCTCGAGCGCACACGGCGCACGATCCTCGAGGAGAAGGCGCGGATCGCCCGCGACTTGCACGACATCGTGGCCCACCACATGTCGATGGTGGTCGTGCAAGCTCAGAGTGCGCCGTACAGACTCGATGCAGTCACTCCGGAGATCCGAACCGAATTCGAATCGATAAGTGAGACAGGGCGAGCAGCGCTCAACGAGATCCGTGGCCTCCTCGGAGTCCTGCGCAGCGACGGGGACACCGTGGTGACGGCTCCACAACCGGGCGTCGACCAGTTGGACGAACTGTTGCTCGGCAGTACCCGTGCCGGTTTGCCGGTATCGTGGCGAGTCGACGGCGATCGAGCGTCGGTCTCGGAATCCACGGGCCTTGCGCTCTACCGGATCATTCAGGAGTCGATCACCAACGCGGCCAGGCATTCGCCAGGCGGACCCATTGAGGTCGCCGTGGCCTTCGGTCCGCAATCGGTGAGCGCGCTCGTGAACAACGGACCTTCGCCATTGGGTGGCAATCAGCACTCGGCGTCGGAAACCACTGGTGGCAACGGAATCCGCGGAATGCGAGAGCGGGCTTCGGCGGTGGGCGGCATGCTGCTGGCAAACCGGCGACAGGACGGAGGGTTCGAGGTCCGGGCCGAGTTGCCGTCGATGCCCGCCTAGGCTGTCCGAGTGCCCATCACAGTATTCATCGCAGATGACCAGGCGATGGTTCGACAAGGGTTCGGAGCCCTACTCTCCGCCCAGCCCGACATCAGCGTGATCGGCGATGCGCCGGACGGCAAGATCGCCGTCGCCGAGGTCGCGCGATTGCGTCCGGATGTGGTCTTGATGGATGTTCGCATGCCCGAGATGAACGGACTCGACGCTGCCCGCCAGATTCTGTCCGCCGGATGGGAACCACCGGTGCGAGTCCTCATGCTCACCACTTTCGACATCGACGACTACGTCTACGAGGCACTGAGCGTCGGGGCGAGCGGTTTCATGCTCAAGGACGCACCGGCTGAGGAGCTGATTCGGGCGGTACGCGTCGTTGCCGAAGGGCAGGCCTTGCTGGCGCCGACGGTGACTCGGCGTCTGATTGCCGATGTGACCAGCCGGCGGGCGGCCCCGCGCGCACGGCCCGCAGCGCTGGACGCCCTGACCCCGCGTGAGCGCGAGGTACTCGAACTGATCGCCCGCGGATTGTCCAACGTCGAGATCGCCGAGCGGCTGTTCGTCGCCGAGCAGACCGTCAAGACCCATGTCGGGAAGGTGCTGTCGAAGCTCGATCTGCGCGATCGCGCCCAGGCAGTCGTGTTGGCGTACGAAAGCGGGCTCGTCACGCCAGGTTAGGGGTCCCGTGCGGCGCGGCGTTGCGGCTCGGCAACGCCGCTATCCTGCGGCAATACCGTGACTGGGGGAAGATGGACACCAAGATCCACAATCCGGTCACGAGAGGTGCTGCACTATGCGAATCGGAATCCTCACGGGCGGCGGCGACTGCCCGGGCTTGAACGCGGTCATCCGCGCCGTCGTACGTACGTCGGCCGGTCGTTACGGCAGTACCGTGGTCGGATTCCGGGACGGCTGGCGAGGATTGCTCGAGGACCGCAAGGTCCCGCTCGACTCCGATGACCGCATCAACCGCATCCTCACCCGCGGTGGCACGATCCTCGGCACCGCTCGCGTGAACCCCGACAAACTCCGTGCGGGCCTCGATCAGATCAAGCAGACTCTCGACGACAACGGGATCGACGTCCTGATCCCGATCGGCGGCGAAGGCACTCTCACCGCGGCCAGTTGGCTTTCCGAGAGCGGCGTACCCGTGATCGGTGTGCCCAAGACGATCGACAACGACATCGATTGCACTGACGTGACTTTCGGTTTCGACACCGCCTTGGCTGTCGCCACCGACGCCATCGACAGGCTCCATACAACGGCCGAATCGCACCAGCGCGTCATGCTCGTCGAGGTCATGGGCCGGCATGCGGGCTGGATCGCGCTGCAGGCCGGACTGGCGTCGGGGGCACACCTGACTCTGGTTCCGGAACAGCCGTTCGACGTCGACGAGGTGTGCGCGATGGTCAAGAAGCGCTTCCAGCGTGGCGACTCCCACTTCATCTGCGTCGTGGCTGAAGGTGCGATGCCCGATCCCGCGTCGATGACCCTGCGCGAAGGTGGCATAGACGAGTTCGGCCACAAGATCTTCACCGGTGTCGCGCAGCAGCTCGGAAACGAGATCGAGCGCCGGATCGGCAAGGAAGTTCGCACCACCGTCCTCGGGCACATTCAGCGCGGTGGCACCCCGACGCCGCACGACCGCATCCTCGCCACTCGCTTCGGCGTTCATGCCACCGACGCAGCTCACCGCGGAGATTTCGGTCAGATGGTCGCGTTGCACGGAACGTCCATCGACCTCGTTCCGCTCGCCGAGGCGACCCGCAAACTCAAGACGGTGCCCAAGGAGCGCTACGAGGAGGCAGCCGCATTCTTCGGCTGAGCCGCAGACGCATAAACTGATCACCATGACTGCTGTCGATGCGCCCGACATCCTCGATTACGACGAAGTACTGACCAAGTACGAGCCTGTGATGGGTATGGAGGTGCACGTAGAACTCGGCACCGCGACCAAGATGTTCTGCCCGTGCCCCACCGAGTTCGGTGCCGAACCCAATACCCAGGTGTGCCCGGTCTGTCTGGGCATGCCCGGTTCGTTGCCGGTGGTGAACGCAGCCGCTGTCGAGTCCGCGATCCGGATCGGCCTTGCGCTCAACTGCTCCATCACGCCGTGGGGCCGATTCGCACGCAAGAACTACTTCTACCCGGATCAGCCGAAGAACTACCAGATCTCCCAGTACGACGAGCCGATCGCAACCGAGGGTTACCTCGATGTGATCCTCGACGACGGCACGACGTGGCGCGTCGAGATCGAGCGCGCCCACATGGAGGAGGACACCGGTAAGTCCCTCCACGTGGGTGGCGCTACCGGTCGTATCCACGGTGCCAGCCATTCGCTGCTCGACTACAACCGTGCGGGCGTTCCCTTGGTGGAGATCGTCACCAAGACCATCCACGGTGCCGGTGAGCGCGCCCCCGAGGTTGCTCGCGCGTACGTCACGGCGCTTCGTGATCTGCTGAAGTCCCTCGACGTCTCCGACGTCCGCATGGACCAGGGATCGATGCGCTGCGACGCCAACATCTCCCTCATGCCGATCGGTTCCACCGAACTGGGGACCCGCACCGAGACCAAGAACGTCAACTCCCTCAAGAGCGTCGAGGTCGCAGTTCGCTACGAAATGCGCCGTCAGGCAGCAGTTCTCGACGCCGGCGGTGAGGTCATCCAGGAGACCCGCCATTTCCAGGAAGGCGACGGCACCACCGCCGCGGGACGCCGGAAGGAGACGGCCGAGGACTACCGCTACTTCCCGGAACCGGATCTCGAGCCCGTCGCTCCGAGCGCCGAGTGGGTCGAAGAACTGCGCGGTACCTTGCCGGAGCTTCCTTGGATTCGCCGTGCGCGGATCCAGAAGGACTGGGGAATCTCCGACGAAGTCATGCGCGACCTCGTCAACGCCGGTGCCATCGATCTGGTGATCGCGACCACCGAGGCCGGTGCTTCGCCCGAGGCAGCGCGCTCCTGGTGGCTGTCCTACCTGTCACAGCAGGCGAACACCCGTGGCGTCGAACTCGGCGCTCTGCCGATCACCCCGGCGCAGGTTGCCCAGGTCGTAGCTCTCATCGACAGCGGCAAGCTCAACAACAAAGTGGCTCGCCAGGTCGTCGATCACGTCCTCGACGGCGAGGGTGACCCGGAGCAGGTTGTCGCGGCCCACCCGGAGTTGGTCGTCGAACGTGACGAAACCAAGCTCAAGGCAGCCGTCGACGAAGCGCTCGCAGCGAACCCCGACATCGCGGACAAGATTCGCAGTGGCAAGGTGCAGGCCGCCGGAAAGATCGTCGGCGACGTCATGAAGGCCACTCGTGGACAGGCAGACGCGGCTCGTGTGAAGGAACTTGTCATCGAGGCGTGCAGCTAGCGCACACTGAATTTCTGACACTGATGCCCGGCCGAATCGAATTCGGCCGGGCATCAGTGTTTTTCGCTGTCGTTTTGCCGCTGTCGGTCTACAGACCAGGGACCACAACCGCGCGGCCGCTGAGCGTTCCGGCGGCCAGTCGTCGATACGCTTCGGCGCCGTTGTCGAGACTGAAGGTCTCCACCGCGATGTCGAAGATGCCGGCGTGCGCCAGGTCGATCAATTCGATCAGCTCGTTGCGGGCACCCCAGTACGGAACTGTCACAGAAGCCTCGTAAGGACTTTGGAAGAACCCGACTTTGGCATGGGCCTGCCCGTCGCCGATCCCGACGATCGTGACGTCCGATCCGACGCCGGCGACAGCCATCGCGGTGTCGATGGTGGTCTGATAGCCGACGAAGTCGAGAACCAGTGCGGCGCCCTGACTTCCGGTGATCCTGCGGACGTTCTCGGCCGCGTCCTTGTCGGACAGAACCACTTCGTGAGCTCCTACCTTGGTTGCCAGTTCGAGCTTGTCCGCGCTCACGTCGAGTGCGATGACGGTTGCTGCCGAGAGGTGGCGGAGGAGTTGGATGGCGACATGGCCGAGACCGCCGGTACCGATGACGACGGCGTACGAGCCACCGCGAAGTTTCGGCAGTGAACGCTTGATCGCGTGATACGGAGTCAGACCGGCGTCGGTCAGCGGCACCGTCTTGACCGGATCGAGGTCGCCGATCGGGACGAGGTGGCGAGGTGAATCGACGATCATGAATTCGGCCAACGCGCCGGGTGCACCGAGACCAGGAGGATTGATGCCGAGTTCTTTTGCTCGAGAACAGTAGTTTTCGAGTCCTTGCGAGCAGTGCCAACAGCTGCCACAGCCCCAGGGTCCGTAGACGACGACATTGGTTCCGATGTCGAGCCCTTCGACGCCCTCGCCGACGGCGGCGACCCGGCCGGCGCCCTCGTGGCCGAGCGTGAGAGGAAGGCCGTAGGTGTACTGCTCCTCGGGCAGGCTCATGATGAAGTCGTCCGAGTGGCAGACGCCGGCAGCGGTGACTTCCAGGAGCACTTCACCTGGACCGGGCTCGGGTTTGGGAATCTCCGTGAGTTCGGGTTCTGCGCCGATTCTCGTGTACTGGATTGCCTTCATACCGACTCCTTTGTCGTGGTTGGGCCAACCGGTCCTGGCGAATGCGTGGTGTTTAGCCCCGCTAACAAAAGAGTACGCATCTGTGCATGTTCGGTCACGGGATCCGTGACCGAACAGACATGGCGGCTCAGTCGATCCCGCCGCTGCCACTCGGCATCGGGATCTTCACCACCTTGTCGTCGTTCGGACCCGGCTCGCCCGCGGTTTTGTTTATCGTGCTCGCCCACATCAAACCGTCGGATCCGAGTGCCAAACCGCCCAGCTGGCCGTACGTGTCTTTCGCCACTGCCGACGGCGCGGTCGTAACTGCTCCTGTTCCTGGATCTGCGGCCAGCGCCGAGATCGCTTTGCCGGCCCCCAGCGCGACAGCTACCACTCCCTGCGCCGCGATGCACCCGCCGACTCCGGGTCGGTCGGGCCACGTCCATGCGGGGGATGTCACCGTGCCGTCGGCGCCGACGCGTTGGAGGCGATCCTCGAGAGTGGTTCGGTCCGTGACCCACGTCGCGATTCCCGGATCGACGCACACGCCGCCGCCGTTTCCGATTCCGGACAGAACAACTTCCGGGCGAGGCGGCGCAGCGTTGGGTGTCAGCGATCGGACCCGCAAGAGTTTCCCCGCCAACGAGGCGGGATCCTGAGCAACCGCGGGGTTTCCGGTATCGCCTGTCAGAACCATGAGCTGGTCCGGGGCCGCGAACTCCAGTGACCCGCCGTTGCCGCTCGCGCCGCGCGGGATTCCACCGAGTACTTCCTTGGCGGTGTCACCCGGAGCGATGCGGACCACCCGGTTGTCCGTTCCGGTGGTGACGTAGGCATAGATCAGGTTGTCTTCGACAAACGTGGGGGAGAGTGCGATGTCGAGCAGGCCGCCGTCACCGCTGCCGTCGACGTCGATCTTGGCTACCTCGACCGGTGTCGTGTTGGGAGCTACCTGCATGATCCGGCCGGTCCGCCGTTCGGCGACCAGTCCGGAGTTCCCGTCCGGGAGTGTGACGAGCCCACCCGTGGTGTCGAGACAGGTTGCGATCACGGCGGTGTCGGCATCCTGACACGGTCCGAGGGGGCCGGTCCGCGGCGCCGGCGGCGTGGTCGACGGCGGCGGGTTCTCCGGCTGCACTTCCGCGCTGGCCTGGTTGGTCGGTTCGGGTGTGAACGGCGAGGCAGTCGATTCGTCGAAGTCGGCGCAACCTGCGAGCAACGATGTCCCGAGCACCAGCGCCAGTGCGCCCAGCGCTGCATGCCTACCCGTAGTCATGCCCAAGACGTTACGTAATGCACGGCAGATGCCGCCACGCCGGACCAAGGTTCCCCGTCGAGTTCGTGAATCGGTCATAGGCTCACCTACGTGACTGACGAGCGAAAAGATCCCAGCGAGTTGTCGGATGCGGACAAGCCGACGGGCAATGTGTCCAGTCCGTATGATTCGCCCACCGAACAATTTCCGACGGTGAGCGCCAAGAATCCGTTGCCGCGGACCGACGACGATCTCGATTTCGGTTCCACGAACGCCAACTCCCTGACCGAACAGATACCGACATACCGAGCACCTGGCGCGGATCAGCCGACCGTGGCTCTCGAGCGTGAGACGGCGTACGACGCTCCGATCGCCGCCGTTCCCACCGCCGAAGCCGTGGCAGGTACAACTGAGTCTCCGCGGGGCCGAGGCACTCTCGACCTCGGGTTGCTTGCACTGCGATTGGCCGTCGGTGGAACTGCGTTGGTGCACGGTCTGCAGAAGTTGACCGGTATCTGGAACGGGCCGGGGCTGAACGGGTTCGAGTCGATGCTGGCGGACGCCGGGTTCCAGCAGGCGAAGTGGATGGCGATACTCGGCGCCGTCGGTGAAGTCGCAGGTGGCGCCCTCCTGATCCTCGGGTTGCTGACTCCCGTTGCGGCAGCGTCGGTTCTGGCGGTGATGATCAATGCGTGGGCGCTGCGTCAGGCGAGCGCACCCGGCCTGGAGTACTTCGCCCCGGCCGGGACCGAGTACGAGATGCTGCTCGGAATCTGTGCGGGCGTCATCATTTTGACGGGACCAGGTCGTATTGCGCTCGACGGTCGTCGTGGCTGGGCAACTCGTCCGTTTATCGGATCGCTCGTGGTTTTGATCCTCGGTATCGCTGCCGGCGTCTGCACCTGGATCTTCCTGAACGGTGCCAATCCGCTCATCTGAAACTCGCGCCGTCGAACCAACGAACCGCCGCTCTCCGAATCGGAGAGCGGCGGTTCGTTTGTAAAGGATCAGTCCTTGACGAGTACCGGGTCGGCGTTCGCGGACGGGATGGCCGTTCCGTCCTTGAGCTTGCGACCGAGGACCGACTTGCGGTGACCGTAGGCGAAGTACACGAGCACACCGATGGCCATCCAGACGAGGAACCGGATCCAGGTCTCGACCGAGAGGTTGAGCATCAGCCAACCGCAGGCGAGCACGGCGACGATCGGAACGAACGGCACCAGCGGGACGCGGAATCCGCGCGGCAGGTCGGGGCGGGTGCGGCGAAGGACGATGACACCGACACAAACCAGGACGAAGGCGAACAGCGTTCCGATGTTGACCATCTCTTCGAGCGTGCCCATGGGGAAGAACGCTGCCAGGACGGCAACGATGCCACCGACGATCAACGTGATGCGCATCGGGATGCCCTTGGCGTTGGTCTTGGCCAGGCTGCGCGGCATGAGGCCGTCACGGGACATGGCGAAGAGGACGCGGGTCTGGCCGAGCATCATGACCATGACAACTGTCGTGAGGCCGGCCAGGCCACCGAAGTTGATGGCGGTTTGTGCCCAACCAATGCCGTTGGCCTCGAATGCGGTTGCGAGGGTGGCGCTGGAATCGCCGACCAACGGACTGCCGTCCTTGAGTTCGGTGTACTTGACCATGCCGGTCAGTACGAGCGTGACGGCAACGTAGAGAACCGTGACGATGGCGAGCGAGCCGAAGATTCCTCGCGGCAACGACTTCTGCGGGTTCTTGGTTTCCTCGGCGGTGGTGGCGACGACGTCGAAACCGATGAAGGCAAAGAACACGAGGCTGGCGGCTGCGAGCAATCCGTAAGCGCCGTAGCTACTTCCGCCTGCGCCGGTCAGCCAGGAGAACAGGGTCTGATGGATTCCGCTTGCAGAACTCTCGGTTCCTTCGGACGGCGGGATGAAGGGGGAGTAGTTCTCCTTCTTGATGTAGAACGCGCCCACGACGATGACGAGCAGGACTACTGCGATCTTGATCGCGGTGATGATTGCGGAGACTCGCGAGGAAACCTTGGTGCCGATCGCGAGGATCAGCGTGATCGCGCCGATGATGAGCAGAGCGCCCCAGTCGAAGCTGATCGAACCGATGTGGGCGGTGGTGCTTCCGCTGGCCCCGATGACGTTGCCGAGGTACAGCGACCAGCCCTTGCCGACGACGGCGGAGGCGAGAGCGAACTCGAGAATGAGGTCCCAGCCGATGATCCAGGCGGCGAACTCCCCGAACGTGGCGTAGGAGAACGTGTATGCGCTGCCTGCGACGGGGACGGTGGAGGCGAACTCCGCGTAACACAGCGCGGCGAGGCCACAAGCGATGGCAGCGAGAACGAAGGCCAGTGAAATGGAGGGTCCTGCGACATTGCCTGCGGTTCGAGCAGTCAGCGTGAAGATGCCTGCGCCGATGACGACGGCGACTCCGAATACCGTGAGGTCCTTCGCGGTCAGTTCCTTCTTGAGCTTTGTCTCAGGCTCGTCGGTGTCCGCGATCGATTGCTCGACGGATTTGGTGCGCCATATGCCGACTCCGGGCATGTATTGCTCCTTGGTTGTTTCCCGTCGACCTTGTGGGTGACGGGCGGTGGCTGACTGTCGTCGTTGTGATGTGCGTCTCAGCGACCTGATGAGGGAACCACTGGTGAGCGCCGTGTGCAAGTCGGCTCGCTCGAACTGACCGAAATGATCACCTGACTGAAAGTCATCCCCCCTCATGTATCTGAATTGATCAGCTGGTGTCTGAAACCCTACGTCCAAGTGAATTCGCTCACGAGCCGGACGCGCGATTCGGTCTGAAATGTCTGATAGCTCATATCGTTCCGTTGGTGCTCCGCGTGTCGCCCGACTATTCGGTACCTGTCGGTCGGTCTTGCTGTCGATGAGTTGCACTGTCGCTGTACCAGCACGTCCCATTTCACCCGTATCGGGGCGACAGGCGAGAGGACCACCGCGTACCTGGATCCGGTCGAGCGTCCATCACGCGTCGTGGCAGAGTGTGTCGGCGACGGGATGATCGGATTGGGTTGTGGTTCAAGCTCATACAACACCGGAGGAAGTATGGCGTGTTCGGACGCAGTCGGTCCCGCGTTCTTCTCCGAGGTGAAATGAACCCGACTCTGTCGACCCTCTGTCGTGGCCCGTTGGCGAGCATTCTCGTGGAGCTGAGTTGGTTGCCGCACGTGCGGCTGCCCGAAAACCTTGTGTGACTGTCACATCGGCTACGGGCGTCTCGAGCCGCACGAGCGCTGACAGAAAAAATCCCCGGCCGAAAAGCGGCCGGGGATTTTTTCGATTCGTGGCAGAACTTACGGAACGTAGCGAACCGCGCCCTTGTCGGCGGACGTCGCCAGAGCGGCGTAGGCGCGCAGTGCTGTCGTCACGGTGCGCTGACGATCGACCGGCTGCCACGGGCGCTCCGAGGCCTCCATCTTCGCGCGTCGCTCGGCGAGGACGTCGTCGTCGACCAGGATCTCGAGCGTGCGCGAGGCGACGTCGATGCGAACCTGATCGCCGTTCTGGACGAGACCGATGATTCCGCCTGCGGCAGCCTCGGGGGAGATGTGACCGATGGACAGCCCGGAGGTTCCGCCCGAGAAACGACCGTCGGTGATCAGCGCGCATTCCTTACCGAGGCCTGCGCCCTTGAGGAAGGCAGTGGGGTGCAGCATTTCCTGCATGCCGGGGCCACCCTTGGGGCCTTCGTAGCGCACGACGAGAACGTCGCCGGCCTTGATCTTCTTCTGCAAGATGACCGAGACGGCTTCTTCTTGGGATTCGACGACGAGCGCCGGGCCCTGGAAGGAAAACAGTTCCTCGTCGATGCCGGCCGTCTTGAGGATTGCGCCGTCGAGTGCGATGTTGCCGCGCAGGACAACCAAGCCGCCTTCGACGGTGTAGGCGTTCTCGACGTCGCGGATACAGCCGCCGGCCGCATCGGTGTCGAGGGCAGACCAACGGTTGTCCGTGGAGAACGGTTCGATGGTGCGCACGCCGCCGGGAGCCGCGTGGAAGAGTTCGATTGCCTCGTCGGTTGCCTTGCCGGAGCGGATGTCCCAGTCGTCGAGCCACTGGTCGAAGCTCTTGGTGTGCACGGTGGACACGTCGGTTTCGAGGAGCCCGCCGCGGCGAAGCTCACCGAGCAGGGCGGGGATTCCGCCGGCGCGGTGGACGTCTTCCATGTGGTAGTCCGAGTTGGGAGAGACCTTGGACAGGCACGGAACCTTTCGGCTGATCGCGTCGATGGTGTCGAGGTCGAAGTCGACCTCGCCTTCCTGCGCCGCAGCCAGCGTGTGCAGGACGGTGTTGGTGGAACCACCCATGGCGACGTCGAGAGCCATCGCGTTGCGGAACGCTGCCGGGGTTGCGATGTTGCGTGGCAGCACCGACTCGTCGCCGTCGCGGTAGTACTTGAGGGCCGCCTCGACCACGGTGGTGCCCGCACGAGAGAAGAGTGCGTGACGAGCCTTGTGAGTTGCCAGCGTGGAGCCGTTGCCCGGCAATGCGAGGCCGAGGGCCTCGGTCAGGCAGTTCATGGAATTGGCGGTGAACATTCCGGAGCAGGACCCGCATGTCGGGCACGCGCTGCGCTCGACCTCGTCGAGGCCTTCGTCGGACACGGCATCGTTGGCAGAGGCGGAGATCGCGGTGATGAGGTCGGTGGGGGCTTGGGCCACGCCGCCGACGACCACTGCCTTACCGGCCTCCATCGGACCACCGGAGACGAAGACGGTCGGGATGTTGAGACGCATCGCAGCGTTGAGCATGCCGGGAGTGATCTTGTCGCAGTTGGAGATACACACCAGTGCGTCGGCCGTGTGGGCGTTTGCCATGTACTCGACCGAGTCGGCGATGATCTCGCGGCTCGGGAGCGAGTAGAGCATTCCGCCGTGGCCCATTGCGATGCCGTCGTCGACTGCGATGGTGTGGAACTCACGAGCGACGCCGCCGGCCGCACTGATGGCCTCGGCAACGATCTCGCCCACGTTCTTGAGATGCACGTGGCCGGGTACGAACTGGGTGTACGAGTTCGCTACGGCGACGATCGGCTTTCCGAAGTCGGAATCCGTCATTCCTGTGGCGCGCCACAGGGATCGGGCTCCGGCAGCATTACGTCCGATGGTGGTGGTGCGTGACCTCAACGGGGGCATGGGCGTGTTCCTTATGTGATCGTTGCTGGTCCACTCAAATAGAAGCGAGGGCCTTTCAACGCTACTCGCGTGCTACGGGCGCTTCTCTTCGGGCTGGTCCTGTGTGTTCTCGACGAGCTCGGATTCTGCTTCTGCTTCTGCAGCTGCTTCTTCCTCTTCGGCTTCCTTGGCGGCGAAGGCTTCTGCGGCAGATGCATAGGGATCGGTGATGCGGCCGCCGCTGGCGATCGCGATCTCGGGAAGCCTGACGAAGCTGACCGCAGGCAGGGTCACCTCGGTTCCGTCGGTGAGTTCCGCGCGCGCCCAACTCCGCTTCGGGAAGCGGAAACCCTTGACGTCGTCCCAGGCGAGGGTGCGCTTGGAGAACGTCGAGCGGACCTCGAGGCCGTCAGGGCTGACGGTGGTGCGCAGTCGCGCGACGAGATAGACGGCGATGATCGGAAGGATCAGCAACCAGCTGAAGGCGACGGGCCACCCGAAGATCGGGAAGCTGACCGCGAACAGAAGGAACGCGCACGCCATGTAAGCGAGCTGCGAAATGCGGATGACGTGCCGAAGTGGTTTCGGCGTGTGGGATGATTGAGCCGGTGGCACGGGCTGCTGCGAAGTTGACACCTCTACATCTTCGCATTGCAGCCGATGTATCTCAGATTCTGGGACGGTCGACTCACCAAGTTTGCCGTTCGCGACTAGCGCCTCTACTGTCGAGTGCGTGAAACAGAATGAGTTGCTCGTAATCGGCCGGCGCGTCGTCGCCTGAGTCGATTTTTCAACTCACCAGATAACGACGCGCCACCCTCGCTCAGCAGATGCTGACGGGGGTTTTTTGTTGCCCGGAGCCAGAATCAGAGGATTTCCCAGTGAGCGCACCAACAGCACGGCCTCAACCCACGCCGCGCAAGTCAGGGACACCGAGCCCGACAACCGCGGCTGCCGCAACCCAGACGGCCAACCGTCGCCAGCTCCCGCCTGAGCGGGTAACCGGCGCGCAGTCTGTGGTTCGAGCCCTCGAAGAGCTCGAGGTCGACACGGTATTCGGCATTCCCGGCGGTGCCGTGCTCCCGGTTTACGACCCACTCTTCGATTCGGTCAAGGTCCGCCACGTGCTCGTGCGCCACGAGCAGGGTGCAGGCCACGCTGCCACCGGTTACGCCCAGGCGACCGGCAAGGTCGGCGTCTGCATGGCCACCTCGGGTCCCGGTGCGACCAACCTGGTCACGCCGCTGGCCGACGCGCAGATGGACTCCGTTCCGATCGTCGCGATCACCGGGCAGGTGGCGCGCTCGCTGATCGGTACCGACGGCTTCCAGGAAGCCGACATCTCAGGCATCACGATGCCGGTCACCAAGCACAACTTCCTGATCACCGACGCGATCGACATCCCGCGCATCATGGCCGAGGCCTTCTACCTCGCGGCCAGCGGTCGCCCCGGCGCCGTCCTGGTCGATATCCCCAAGGACATCCTGCAGTCGCAGACCACGTTCTCGTGGCCGCCGGAGATGCGTCTGCCGGGCTACCGCCCGGTGACCAAGCCGCACGGCAAGCAGGTTCGTGAAGCTGCACGTCTGATCGCCGACGCCAAGTCGCCGGTTCTGTACGTCGGTGGCGGCGTCATCAAGTCCGACTCCTCGCCGGAGCTGCTCGAATTGGCCGAGCTGACCGGTATCCCCGTCGTCACCACGCTGATGGCCCGCGGCGCGTTCCCGGACAGCCACGACCTCAACTGCGGTATGCCGGGAATGCACGGCACCGTTGCCGCAGTCGCCGCTCTGCAGCGTAGCGATCTACTGATCACCCTCGGTGCGCGTTTCGACGACCGCGTCACCGGTCAGTTGAATTCCTTCGCGCCCGACGCCAAGGTCATCCATGCCGACATCGACCCGGCCGAGATCGGCAAGAACCGCTACGCGGACGTCCCGATCGTGGGCGACTGCAAAGAGGTCATCACCGAACTCATCGAGGCGATCCGTGCCGACATGGCCACGGGCACCACGTTCGACCTCACCGAGTGGTGGGCGTACCTGAATGACATCCGTCGTACGTACCCGCTGAGCTACGACCGTCCCACCGACGGTCAGCTGAGCCCGGAGTACGTGATCCAGACCGTCGGCAAGCTCGCCGGACCGGATGCCATCTACTGCGCCGGCGTCGGTCAGCACCAGATGTGGGCCGCGCAGTTCGTCGGCTACGAGAAGCCGCGCACGTGGCTCAACTCGGGCGGGCTCGGCACCATGGGGTACGCGGTTCCCGCAGCCATGGGCGCCAAGATGGGTATGCCCGACACCGAGGTGTGGGCGATCGACGGCGACGGCTGCTTCCAGATGACCAATCAGGAACTCGCAACCTGCGCACTCGAAGGTATTCCGATCAAGGTTGCCCTCATCAACAACGGTAACCTCGGCATGGTGCGCCAGTGGCAGACACTCTTCTACGAAGAGCGCTACTCCAACACCAACCTCGGAACGCACGGCGCCATCCGCATCCCGGACTTCGTGAAGCTCGCAGAAGCATTGGGCTGCCACGGAATTCGTGTCGAGCGTGAAGAAGATGTCGAAGCTGCGATCCGTGAGGCGCAGTCCATCAACGACAAGCCTGTCGTGATCGACTTCATCGTCACCGCCGACGCACAGGTGTGGCCGATGGTCGCTGCCGGAACGAGCAACGACGAAATCATGGCGGCCCGGGGCATCCGGCCGCTGTTCGACGACGACGAGGCAGTTGCCGAGCCCGCCGTCATCCACGAAGCCATGTCACGCGAGCAAGCCGGACCCGCCGCGGGCACAGGGGAGGATCAGAAGTGAGCACCAGTCACACCCTCAGTGTTCTCGTCGAGGACAAGCCAGGCGTGCTGGCTCGCGTCTCCGCACTTTTCTCCCGCCGCGGATTCAACATCGAATCCCTTGCGGTGGGCGGAACCGAGATCCCCGAGATCTCACGTATGACCATCGTCGTCACGGTCGACGAGTTCCCTCTCGAGCAGGTGACGAAGCAGCTCAACAAGCTGATCAACGTCATCAAGATCGTCGAGCAGGACGGTGAAGCATCCGTCGCTCGCGAGCTCGTGCTCATCAAGGTGCGCGCTGATGCAAGCGTGCGCACGCAGGTCATCGAAACGGTGAACCTGTTCCGCGCCAAGGTGATCGACGTCTCTCCGGAGTCCGTCACCATCGAGGCGACCGGTACTCGGTCCAAGCTGGATGCACTGCTGCGGATGCTTGATCCGTACGGTATCCGGGAGATCGTTCAGTCCGGGGTCGTGGCAGTCGGTCGAGGGCCGAAGTCGATCACGGCCACCCGCTAGTACTTTTAGACACGTAAAAATCCAAGGAGAGGTTGAGAACTGTGGCAGTCGAGATGTTCTACGACGACGATGCCGATCTGTCGATCATTCAGGGCCGCAAGGTTGCTGTGATCGGCTACGGAAGCCAGGGCCACGCCCATTCGCTGAGCCTGCGTGACTCGGGCGTCGATGTGCGCATCGGCCTCAAGGAAGGCTCGAAGTCGCGTGAGAAGGCTGAAGAGCAGGGGCTGACGGTCGGTACGCCGGCAGAGGTTTCCGAGTGGGCCGACGTCATCATGGTGCTCGCACCTGACACCGCTCAGGCGAGCATTTTCACCAATGACATCGAGCCGAACCTCAAGGACGGCGACGCGCTGTTCTTCGGTCACGGCCTGAACATTCACTTCGACCTGATCAAGGCTCCGGAGTTCGTCACCGTCGGCATGGTCGCCCCCAAGGGCCCCGGCCACCTGGTGCGTCGTCAGTTCGTCGACGGCAAGGGCGTTCCCGCGCTCATCGCCATCGACCAGGATCCCAAGGGTGAAGGCCAGGCTCTCGCTCTGTCCTACGCCAAGGGCATCGGCGGAACCCGCGCAGGCGTCATCAAGACCACGTTCAAGGAAGAGACCGAGACGGACCTCTTCGGCGAGCAGGCCGTGCTCTGCGGCGGCACCGAGGAACTGGTCAAGACCGGTTTCGAGGTCATGGTCGAGGCCGGCTACGCACCCGAGATGGCGTACTTCGAGGTTCTGCACGAGCTCAAGCTCATCGTCGACCTCATGTACGAGGGTGGCATCGCCCGCATGAACTACTCGGTGTCCGACACCGCTGAGTTCGGTGGATACCTCTCCGGCCCGCGCGTCATCGACGCCGACACCAAGGAGCGCATGAAGGCGATCCTGGCCGACATCCAGTCCGGCGAGTTCACCCGTCGTCTGGTTGCCAACGTCGAGAACGGCAACACCGAGCTCGAGGGCCTGCGCAAGGCCAACGCCGAGCACCCCATCGAGGTCACCGGCAAGAAGCTGCGCGACCTGATGAGCTGGGTCGATCGTCCGATCACCGAAACCGCGTAATTCGCAGTTTCACGCTCCACGTCTCCACTGGCCTGATGCCGCGCCGGTTCAATTACGTTGAACCAGCGCGGCATTGGGCCGGAGTCGTTTTCCGGGTCGTCTGAGTCCGGATTCATATTCCGTCGAGAATTTGCCCGCGAAAGTGTCCACTATGTGGTATTGCCTACCGCGTTGTGGATTCCAAGTGAGCGCGCACTAAACTATCGGTGGTTAAACCACCTTCACACCCACCTAATCAGGGAGTTTGCACGTGAGCCAGCCTGGCCGTCCCGTTGTTCTGATCGCCGACAAGCTCGCGCCGTCCACAGTCGAGGCGCTCGGTGACGGTGTGGAGGTGCGTTGGGTCGACGGACCCGACCGCCCGGCGCTGCTCGCCGCGGTACCCGAGGCCGACGCGATTCTCGTCCGTTCCGCCACTACCGTCGACGCCGAGGTTCTGGCTGCCGGCACCAAGCTGAAGATCATCGGCCGCGCCGGTGTCGGCCTGGACAACGTCGAGATCCCCGCGGCCACCGAGCGCGGCGTGATGGTCGTCAACGCACCGACCTCCAACATTCACTCCGCTGCCGAGCACGCTGTCGCGCTCCTCATGTCGACCGCTCGCCAGATTCCCGCAGCAGACAAGACCCTGCGTGAGAACACCTGGAAGCGAAGCAAGTTCAACGGTGTCGAGATCCTCGGCAAGACCGTCGGTGTCGTCGGACTCGGCCGCATCGGCCAGCTCTTCGCGCAGCGTCTCGCTGCGTTCGAGACCACGATCATCGCGTACGACCCCTACCTGCCCGCAGCGCGCGCAGCGCAGCTCGGCATCGAACTGGTCACCATCGACGAGCTCGTCGAGCGCGCCGACTTCATCTCCGTGCACCTGCCCAAGACCAAGGAAACGGCCGGCCTGATCAACGCCGAGCGCCTCGCCAAGGCCAAGGACGGCGTCATCATCGTCAACGCCGCTCGCGGTGGTCTGATCGACGAAGATGCGCTCTACGACGCACTCGTCTCCGGCAAGGTCCGAGGCGCCGGTCTCGACGTGTTCAGCACCGAGCCGTGCACCGATTCCAAGCTTTTCGAGCTCGACAACGTCGTTGTCACCCCGCACCTCGGAGCATCGACGTCCGAGGCTCAGGACCGCGCAGGTATCGACGTGGCCAAGAGTGTTCTCCTCGCTCTGGCAGGCGAATTCGTTCCCGAGGCCGTCAACGTCTCCGGCGGCCCCGTGGGCGAAGAAGTTGCTCCGTGGCTCGAGCTCGTCCGCAAGCTCGGTCTCCTCGCTGCGACGTTGTCGCCCGAAGCTGTGCAGACCGTGCAGGTTGTCGCCACCGGCGAGCTGTCTGCCGAAACCGTCGACATCCTCGGCCTGGCTGCACTGCGCGGCGTGTTCTCCGCCAGCAGCGATGAGGCTGTCACGTTCGTCAACGCTCCGGCACTGGCCGAGCAGCGCGGCGTGACCGTGTCGGTCGAGAAGCACTCCGAGGCTCTTGCTCACCGCAGCGCGGTCGAGGTGCGTGCAGTTGCCGCCGACGGCACGGTCACGTCGGTCACGGGCGCACTCACCGGTCTGCAGCAGGTCGAGAAGATCGTCAACATCAACGGACGCAGCTTCGACCTGCGCGCCGAGGGCCACAACATCGTCGTTCACTACAGCGATCGCCCGGGCGTTCTCGGTGTCCTCGGCACCGTCCTCGGAAACGCGGGCGTCGACATCCTCGCAGCAGCACTGAGCCAGGATGCCGAAGGCGAAGGCGCAACTGTCATCTTGCGCGTCGATCGCGTCGTCGGTGACGCCGAGGTCGAGGCAATCGTCTCGCAGCTCGACGCTCGCGTCGCCCAGGTCGACCTTTCCTGATTGTTTTTGCTGTGCGCCTTTATCAACCGCCCGCGGTTGATAAAGGCGCACAGTTCTACTGAGATGAGGACTCCATGAAGCTTGCGGTCATTCCGGGTGACGGAATCGGCGTCGAGGTCACTGCCGAGGCGCTCAAGGTGCTCGGCAAGTTGGTTCCAGATCTGGAAACCACCGAATACGATCTCGGTGCCCGTCGCTACAACGCCACCGGCGAGTTGCTTCCGGCCGACGAGCTGGACCAGATTCGTCAGCACGACGCAATCCTGTTGGGCGCCATCGGTGATCCGCGGATCGTCGCACCCGGCATCCTCGAGCGTGGTCTGCTGCTGAACATGCGCTTCCAGCTCGATCATCACGTGAATCTTCGCCCCGCACAGCTGTATCCGGGTGCGCTGTCGCCGTTGGCGGCGCAGCCGGAGATCGACTTCGTCGTGGTTCGTGAAGGCACCGAGGGTCCGTACACCGGAAACGGTGGAGCGATCCGCGTCGGCACCGATCACGAGATCGCGACCGAGGTGTCGATCAATACCTGGTTCGGTGCCGAGCGCGTGGTGCGTTACGCATTTGCCTTGGCGCAGACCCGGTCCAAGCACCTCACCTTGATTCACAAGACCAACGTGCTCTCCAACGCGGGCGCAATCTGGACGCGTGCAATCGAGACCGTCGGTGCCGAGTTCCCGGACGTCGAAACCGCGTACTGCCACATCGACGCGGCCACGATCTACATGGTCACCGACCCGTCGCGCTTCGACGTGATCGTCACGGACAACCTCTTCGGTGACATCATCACCGACCTCGCCGGCGCCGTAACCGGTGGCATCGGTTTGGCCGCAAGCGGAAACATCGATGCCTCGGGTACCAACCCGTCGATGTTCGAGCCCGTTCACGGCAGTGCTCCGGACATCGCCGGCAAGGGAATCGCTGATCCCACCGCCGCGATCCTCTCGGCCGCACTGCTTCTTCGCCATCTCGGACGCGAGGACGACGCCGCTCGGGTCGAGGCTGTGGTCGCTGCCGACCTGGCTACCCGCGGCGAAGGTCCCATCTCCACAACGGAGATCGGCGACCGGATCACTGCAGCGCTGTAAGGAATTCTTTCACGAGACTGACGCGCGTAAGCCTTTCGGCTTGCGCGCGTCAGTCGTTTCCGGCACCCCGATAGACTGGCCGGCATGCGTCTTGGTCGAATTGCCAGTCCCGATGGTGTTGCGTTCGTCAGTATCGAAGGTGAAGAGGATGCCCTCGTCGCCAAGGAAATTGCGGAGCACCCGTTCGGGAACCCCACATTTACCGGCCGAAGTTGGCCGCTCGCCGATGTCCGTCTGCTGGCTCCGATTCTCGCCAGCAAGGTGATCTGCATCGGCAAGAATTATGCAGATCACATCGCGGAGATGGGCGGAGAGGCTCCCGCGGACCCCGTGATCTTCCTCAAGCCCAACACGTCCATAGTTGGCCCGGGTGCCCCGATCGTCTTGCCTCCCACCTCGAACGAGGTGCACTTCGAGGGTGAACTCGCGGTCGTCATCGGTCAACCGTGCAAGGACGTTCCGGCGGCGAAGGCGTTGAGCGTGGTCCTCGGTTACACGATCGCCAACGACGTGTCGGCGCGAGATCATCAGCGTCACGACGGGCAGTGGACGCGCGCGAAGGGCCACGACACTTTCTGCCCACTCGGACCGTGGATCGAAACCAGTCTGGATGCGTCCGACGTCGACATCAAGACCGAAGTGAACGGTCAGGTCAAGCAGGACAGCAGCACGGCTTTTCTCCTCCACGACATTCCGAAGATCATCGAGTGGATCTCGGCGGTGATGACTCTCTTGCCTGGCGACGTCATCCTCACCGGCACCCCCGCCGGAGTAGGCCCGATCGTCGACGGCGATTCCGTGTCGGTCACGGTCTCGGGGATCGGCACGCTCACGAACCCGGTGACCGCCAAGAGCTGATCCTGACCCGGTTCGTTCAGTCACGCGACTACGGAGGCCCCATCCAACCGGATGGGGCCTCCGTCGTGGTGTGAGGTCGAGAGGTGTCTGTCGCAGAAAAGTTGCAAGATGGTAACTATCGCCAGTGGATTGATCGGGATTGCCAACCGACTCGAAGAAATCAGGCTCCGGGACTGACCTGCGGGTTTCATGACCCAGGCGAAGCTTCGCCTCTGATCCTCCTGGCGTTATGTCGGATTTGGCCAGGTTGGGAGAGTTCGCCACACGGTTTGCTGTCGCGGCCCGTAACAGACCAAATTCCCTGAAATGTAACGCTGAGCAGTAGGGTGACCGATAACTGGATAGAAGCCGATGGGGCAATCGAGTGGATTGCGCAGAAACGTGGTGATACATGACGACCTTCGCGGAAGCCTCCCGGACAGCGGCAGGGCAAGCGCGGAACGGGCAGCGGCCGGTGTGGCGAGACAAGAAGCGCTACCTGTGGCCACTGGGTTTGCTGGTTCCTCTCAGCCCGTTCGCTGCGTGGTTCCTGGTCGACAAATTCAGTCTCGGGCTCTTCTGGGCCATCGGGGCGTGGCTGATCGTCATCGTCATTCCCCTGATCGATCTCCTGGCGGGCGAGGACGGTAACAGCCCACCGGACGAAGCGATCCCTGAATTGCAAGAGGATCGTTTCTACCGCTGGTGCACGTACTTGTTCCTGCCCCTCCAATACGTCGGGCTGGTGTTCGTCGCGTGGTGTTGGGTGAACGCGCCGATGGCGGCGGGGGAGAAGTTCGCGCTCGCGATGACTGCCGGCGTGGTTGCCGGTGTGGGGATCAACGCGGCGCATGAATTGGGGCACAAGAGTGAGAAGCTCGAGAAGTGGCTCGCGAAAGTAGCGCTCGCGCAGTCCTTCTACGGCCATTTCTACGTCGAACACAACCATGGTCATCACGTCCGCGTCGCGACGCCGGAGGATCCGGCCAGCTCGCGGTATAAGGAAAACTTCTGGTTCTTCTTGCCTCGCAGCGTCATCGGCGGCCTGCGCTCGGGATGGCGGATCGAAAGCGCTCGTCTGAGGCGTCAGGGGAGACGGACGTGGAGTTACCGCAACAACATCCTGAACGCGTGGGCGATGAGTGTGGTTCTGTTCGGCAGTCTGATCGCCGCGTTCGGCTGGGAAATTGCGCCGTGGCTCGCCGTTCAGGCAATTGCAGGCTTCACGTTCCTCGAGACCGCCAACTATCTCGAGCACTACGGCTTGCTACGTGCGAAGCGGCCTGACGGCTCGTACGTCCGGTGCTCGCCCGAGGACAGCTGGAACAGCGACCACGTCGTCAGCAATCTGTTCCTCTATCAACTTCAGCGTCACAGCGACCATCACGCGAATCCGCGTCTGCGGTACCAGAGCCTGCGAAGTGCGGCCGAAGCGCCGCAACTTCCAGCGGGTTACGCAGTCATGATCGTCTGCGCGTGGGTGCCGCCGCTGTGGCGAAAGGTCATGGACAAGCGACTGCTGGCCTACTACGACGGCGACATGACACGCATCAACGTCCTGCCGGGTAAGTGATCGGCCGGATGGAGGAAGGGCTGCCGGACTAACCTGTAGTACGACCATCCATCATCGCCGAGCCAAGTGAGCCATGACCAACAGCGAAGTACGCGTCCGTTTCTGTCCGTCACCCACCGGAACCCCGCACGTGGGTTTGGTGCGCACCGCCTTGTTCAACTGGGCATTCGCACGACACCACGGCGGCACATTCGTGTTCCGTATCGAAGACACCGATGCGCAGCGCGACAGTGAAGAGTCCTACCAGGCCATCCTCGACGCCCTCCGCTGGTTGGGGCTCAATTGGGACGAAGGCCCGGAGGTCGGTGGGCCGCACGCACCGTATCGCCAGTCCGAGCGTCGCGACCTGCATCTCGACGTTGTTGCCAAGTTGCTGGCCGCGGGCGAGGCCTACGAGTCCTATTCGACCAACGAGGAGGTCGAAGCGCGACACAAGGCGGCCGGACGCGATCCGAAGCTCGGATACGACAACTTCGATCGCGAGCTCAGCGACGAGCAGCGCGCTGCCTACATCGCCGAGGGGCGCAAGCCCGTCGTCCGCCTCCGGATGCCCGATCATGATCTGACCTGGAACGACCTGGTGCGGGGCGAGACCACGTTCAAGGCAGGCACCGTTCCGGACTTCGCGCTGACTCGCGGCAACGGCATTCCGCTGTACACGTTGGTCAACCCGGTTGACGACGCGTTGATGAAGATCACCCATGTACTGCGCGGCGAAGATCTGCTGTCCTCGACTCCGCGTCAGCTCGCGTTGTACGAGGCATTGATTCGTATCGGTGTCGCCGATTTCACACCGTCGTTCGGGCACTTGCCTTTCGTGATGGGTCAGGGCAACAAGAAGCTTTCCAAGCGCGATCCCGAGTCCAACCTCTTCATCCACCGCGATCGGGGCTTCATTCCCGAGGGATTGCTGAACTACTTGGCTCTGCTCGGGTGGAGCATCGCCGACGATCACGACGTCTTCTCGCTCGACGAGATGGTTGCGGCCTTCGACGTCTCCAAGGTCAACTCCAATCCTGCCCGCTTCGACCAGAAGAAGGCCGACGCGATCAATGCCGAGCACATTCGTCTGCTCGAGCCGGCCGACTTCGCCGGTCGTCTGAAGTCGTTCCTGGTGGAGCACGGACATATCGGCGCCGACGTCGACGAAGCGACGTTCACTGTTGCGGCGGACCTCGTGCAGACGCGCATCGTCGTCCTGTCCGACGCGTGGGATCTGCTGAAATTCCTGTTCGTCGACGAGGCGTCGTTTGCTCTCGATCCGGCCGCGGCGGCAAAGAACCTGAAGGAAGATGCCGGTCCGGTTCTGGACGCGTCTCTTGCGGCGCTCGATGCCATCTCAGAGTGGTCGGCGGCCAGTATCGAGGAAGCACTCAAGAAGGCCCTCATCGAGGATCTGGAGCTCAAACCGCGTAAGGCCTTCGCTCCGGTTCGGGTCGCGATCACGGGCTCTCACATCAGCCCTCCGCTGTACGAGTCGATGGAATTGCTCGGTCGTGAGGTCTCGCTCGCTCGGTTGCGCGCCGGTAGGGCAGCGGTAACCGCCTAGATCGGACGGTCTTCCGGCCGAAAATGAAGCAAAAACCTCCTGTGACCATACGATTTGGTATTTGGGGCAGGGGTACTGGTAATCTTCTTTTCGGCCGGAGACGAGCCGCCGAGCACAACAGCGAAGCGGATCGAGCAAGGCTGGTGAGCAAGACCTTGGGGTATGGTGTAATTGGCAACACAGCGGTTTCTGGTACCGCCATTCTAGGTTCGAGTCCTGGTACCCCAGCGGAAATCCGGTCGATTTTGTGGCCGGACTCAGACAAGCTAAGCTTGCTGAGCATCCAAGAGCAAGACTGAAATACCACGTTTAAAAGCGTGTCCTGGCCCCGTCGTCTAGCGGCCTAGGACGCCGCCCTCTCAAGGCGGTAGCGCGGGTTCGAATCCCGTCGGGGCTACAAAGGAAAGACCCTCTGATCATTGATCGGGGGGTCTTTTCGTATGTGCGGGAAATGTATCCGGCGATGCGAAAAACGATCACCCCCAGTCGAATTCGACTGGGGGTGATCGTCATCTCACTCTGTTGTCCGCGATCGGTTATCCGCTCTTACGGCGGAACTCTCGCTTGTGATCGGCCGGGCCATGCGTGTTGTGGACCTTGGACTGTCCGTCGCGATGGTCGGTCGATTTGGCGTTCTGATGATTCTTCCGTTCGAGGGCCTCACGGAACTTTCGTTTGGTTTCCTCCGATTGGGATTCGGGTTCGGACGGGGTGTTGCTGTCGAGATCGCTCATATGCTCACTCCTTGTTGTTGGGCCTGTTGGTGAAACTACGCCGGCCCGAATTCGATTGCTCGTGATTTTTCCGCTCACGAATCTCAGGGCTGCGGCGGCGGTGCGGTAGAGCCGGAAAGAGGCATCGCAGGCATCCCGAGCTTGCGGTGATCCCACGAACGAGTTCGATCGGGAACGAACCGTACCGCGACGCGCTTGTGGAGCATCGCGTCGACGGCCGGGCGGAGATCGTCGGTGTACGGGCCCGTGTACCGCTCCCAGACGCTGATTCCCACAGCGAAGAGGGCTTCCGGATCTTCGACGATGACCCCGGTACCCTCCATCGAGACTCCTCGGAGCGTGTCGTACGTCTGACCGTCTTCGATCAGGACGGACATTCGGGCGTCCCGGCGAAGATTGACGGCCTTCTGCGACTTGGCTTTGGTCTCGAACCAGATTTCGCCGTCGACTATCGCGAACCACATCGCGATCAGGTGAGGCATTCCGTCGGCGCTCAACGTCGCCATCGTTGCCGTACGGCTCTTTTCGACGAAGCTCGAGATTTCGGCCTCGGTCATCGTGATCTGACTACGCTGCTTTCCTGCCATGGTCGCGTCGTACTCCTACGTGCTCGAGGATCTGAAGGCCTTACTGTGTCACGAATTACAGACGCTTGTGGAGCGCTTCGGCAGCTGCGAGAAGGTCCGCCGCCCAGCGGGCTCCCGGTCGTCTACCCATCCGATCGATGGGGCCGGAGACCGAAATCGCGGCAATGACAGCGCCTGCCGAGTCTCGGACGGGAGCCGCGACGCTGGCGACACCGGGCTCACGTTCGGCCGCGCTCTGTGCCCAGCCGCGCCGGCGAACCTCGAGGAGCACTCGTTCGCCGAAGGACGCATCGGCGAGGACGGTCCGTTGGGTTTGTGGATCTGCCCATGCGAGAAGGACCTTGGCGCCGGATCCGGCGTTCATCGGCAGTCGGGCTCCGACGAGCACCGTGTCACGCAGGCCGGTCGGTGGTTCCATCGACGCGACGCAGATGCGTTGTGTGCCTTCGCGACGGTACAGCTGGACGCTTTCGCCGGTGATTTCGCGAAGGCGGGGGAGGATGAGTCCGGCCGCAGCAATGAGTGGATCATTAGCGGTGGCAGCGAGTTCGGCGAGTCCGGGCCCTGGGCACCACTGACCGTCCGAGTCGCGAGTGAGGAGTCGATGGACTTCGAGACCGACGGCGAGTCTATGGGCGGTCGCGCGCGGCAAACCGGTTCGTGCACAGAGTTCGGTGAGGCTGCACGGTTCCTCAGCTACTGCATGAAGCACGCCCATTGCTTTGTCCAGGACGCCGATGCCGCTATGCTGTCTCATAGGTCGATACCAGTTTCTCGCATAGTGGGATGCTACCGCATTTCCTGGAGGGATAGCGCATTTCCTCGGGACAGTCTGCATCTGCTGTGAAGGCTGGGGACCTACTTCACGCGCGGCGGGCCAGCCCGTAGTCCGCCGACGCGAGGCTACGTACAGAGGTGGAAGACATGGCACAGAAAGCACGCACTCTCGCCGAGAAGGTGTGGGACGACCACGTTGTCGTGAAAGGGGAGGGGCAGGATCCCGACCTCATCTACATCGATCTCCACCTCGTTCACGAAGTGACGAGCCCCCAGGCATTCGACGGACTTCGCCTGGCGGGACGCCAGTTGCGCCGTCCCGACCTGACGATTGCCACCGAGGACCACAACGTTCCGACGATCGACATCGACAAGCCGATCGCAGATCCTGTGTCCAAGACTCAGGTCGACACCTTGCGCCGAAATTGCGAGGAGTTCGGAGTTCGCTTGCACCGCATGGGCGATCTCGACCAAGGCATCGTGCATGTGGTCGGACCGCAGCTCGGCCTGACGCAGCCCGGAACCACCGTGGTGTGCGGCGACAGTCATACGTCGACGCACGGCGCATTCGGTGCGCTCGCAATGGGAATCGGCACCAGCGAGGTCGAGCATGTGATGGCAACGCAGACATTGTCGTTGCGCCCCTTCAAGACCATGGCGATCACGGTCGACGGCGAGCTGCCTCCCGGCGTCACGAGCAAGGACTTGATCCTCGCAGTCATCGCCAAGATCGGCACCGGCGGCGGCCAGGGCTACGTACTGGAGTACCGCGGCGAGGCCATTCGCAAACTGTCGATGGAAGCTCGTATGACCATCTGCAACATGTCGATCGAGGCCGGAGCCCGCGCGGGCATGATCGCACCGGACGAGACCACTTACGAGTTCATCAAGGGCCGTCCGCATGCACCGTCCGGCGCAGAGTGGGACGAAGCCGTCGCCGCGTGGGAGTTGCTCAAGACCGACGAGGGCGCGGAATTCGACAACGAGGTTCACATCGACGCAAGCGCATTGACGCCTTTCGTCACGTGGGGAACCAATCCGGGACAGGGTGCGCCGCTCGGCGACCGTGTGCCTGATCCCGAACTGATCGTCGACGAGAGCGAGCGTCAGGCAGCCGAGAAGGCGCTCACCTACATGGGTCTCGACGCCGGTATGCCGCTTCGGGATGTTTCTGTCGACACCGTGTTCGTCGGTTCGTGCACCAACGGACGCATCGAAGACCTGCGCGCAGTGGCGGAGGTGCTCGAGGGTCGCCATGTGGCAGAGGGCGTTCGGATGCTCATCGTTCCCGGCTCGATGCGGGTGCGGGCTCAAGCCGAAAGCGAAGGTCTCGGTGAAATCTTCACAGCGGCAGGGGCTGAATGGCGCCAGGCCGGTTGCTCGATGTGCTTGGGAATGAACCCTGACCAGCTTGCTCCCGGCGAGCGTTCGGCATCGACGTCCAACCGGAATTTCGAAGGCCGACAGGGTAAAGGCGGCCGGACTCATCTGGTTTCCCCGCTCGTCGCGGCTGCCACGGCGGTCCGCGGAACGCTCTCGGCACCGGCCGATCTGGTCTGACCCACTTACCATCTCGAGGAGAATTTCGATGGAATCCTTTACCACGCACAAGGGTATCGGCGTCCCGCTGCGACGCTCGAATGTCGATACCGACCAGATCATCCCTGCCGTGTACCTGAAACGGGTGACGCGCACCGGATTCGAGGACGGGCTGTTTGCAGGCTGGCGTACCGACCCCAACTTCATTCTAAATCTGGCTCCGTACGACAAGGGAAGCGTCCTCGTGGCCGGTCCCGATTTCGGCACGGGCTCTTCGCGTGAGCATGCCGTGTGGGCTCTCTCCGACTTCGGATTTCGGGTCGTCATTGCTTCCCGGTTCGCCGACATATTCCGCGGAAACGCCGGAAAAGCCGGTCTCGTAGCGGCACAGGTCGAGCAGAGCGACGTCGAATTGCTCTGGAAGTTGCTCGAAGAGCGGCCCGGACTGGAATTGACAGTAGATCTCGAGAATCGGACCGTCAGCGCCGGAACTACGGTGGTGCCGTTCAATATTGACGACTACACACGGTGGCGTCTGCTGGAGGGTCTCGACGACATCGGACTGACATTGCGGCAGGTAGACGCGATTTCCGAGTTCGAAAAGTCAAGGCCTTCATGGAAACCGACTACCCTTCCAGCCCGAATTTCGCAGGGCTGAACCGAAATCCGCAACTCCGCGCGGGAAGAGAAATAGGTCACCATTTCGCAGTCACGTTGAATGAGAATTGGCGTGGCACATAGACTCTTGCCGTTATCAGGTTTACCGTGGTTCTCAGTCGGTCCGACGGTGGACCACAATTAGCGGAGGAATTTCAATGAACAAGGCAGAGCTCATCGATGTTCTGACTGAAAAGCTGGGTTCGGACAGGCGCACAGCGACCGACGCAGTGGAGCACGTCGTGGACACCATCGTCCGCGCCGTCCACCGTGGCGAGAGCGTGACCATCACCGGCTTCGGAGTCTTCGAGCAGCGTCGTCGTGCAGCACGTGTTGCACGCAACCCGCGTACGGGCGAGACCGTCAAGGTCAAGCCGACGTCGGTTCCGGCTTTCCGTCCGGGTGCGCAGTTCAAGGCTGTTATCGCTGGTGGACAGAAGCTTCCGGCCACCGGCCCGGCAGTCAAGCGTGGCGTAGCAGCACCGGCCACCAAGGCTGCAGCCAAGAAGGCTGCTGCCAAGAAGACCGCAGCCAAGAAGGCTCCGGCCAAGAAGGCTCCGGCCAAGACCGCAGCCAAGAAGACGGTTGCCGCGAAGGCTCCCGCCAAGAAGGCTCCGGCCAAGACCGCAGCCAAGAAGACGGTTGCCACCAAGGCTCCCGCCAAGAAGGCTCCGGCCAAGACCGCAGCCAAGAAGACGGTTGCCACCAAGGCTCCCGCCAAGAAGGCTCCGGCCAAGACCGCAGCCAAGGCTCCGGCCAAGAAGGCTCCGGCCAAGAAGGCTCCCGCCAAGACCGCAGCCAAGAAGGCTCCGGCCAAGAAGGCTCCGGCCAAGCGCGCAAAGTAGTCGCGTTCGGGTGAAAAACCCGATGCCGTAAGACAAAGAGGTGCAGCCGCGGATCAGATCCGCGGCTGCACCTCTTTTTTGCTGTCTGGGAGAAGTGTGAATTCTCCTGTGTTTCAGTGCTTTGCAAAACTACCGAATCGAGCTGAGTGTCGGTTGGTCCAAATCCCTCAGGAGTTGGCGACTTTGGGGAGCGGGCTGTCGAGGTGATCCGCGGCTACCAGACGGCCGTCGAGGAACGAGAGCACCCAAGTGCTCGCCTTACGGTTGCGCGCCGAGGGCAGTGTTACACCGGCCGTATCAGCCCACCAGCGCATCAAATCGGGGATGACGCCTCCTTGGCTGCAGATTACGGGAGTGCCCTCCAGTGCGGCGATCTGCAGCGCACGCGCCCTGGCGGCGTCGGGATCGGCCTCGTAACCTTCTTCGGTCAGAAGAGGTTCCGTCGAAATCTCTACACCCAATGCCTCCGCCAATGGCATCACAGTGTCGATGCAGCGCGTACGGTCAGCCGCGAAAACCGAATCGGCTCCGAAGATTTTCAGCTGTTCGACCAAGGCGGCGGATTGCTCTTTGCCCTTGGCGTCGAGTGGACGCACATTGTCGTCGCCCTTGTATCGCTTACGGCTTCCAGCTTTTGCGTGGCGGACGAGTAATACCGTTTTCGTGTCAGGCCGAAGGGAAACGAAGCGGCGAAGAATCATTCGATCCATCGGGTAGGAAAGATGATCGGCGACCTCGGTGACCGGAAGCCAATAGAGAACATCCACTTCGCTATTCGGCCCGAAATCTCCGTCCACTGCTTCGGCCGACCAGTATTCGACCCGTTTGAGTTTGCGATGTCCCGGGATCGGGTACGTCACGCCACCGAGGTGCCTTCCGAAACGTCCGGTGATCGAGGTCTCTTCGCGGACCTCGCGAACTGCTGCGGTCAAGAAGGTCTCGCCGGGATCGAGCTTTCCTTTGGGGAATGACCAGTCGTCGTACTTCGGTCGATGTACGACGGCGATCTCGATGGCGGAAGGATCCTGAGGAGCCTTCCGCCACAGAACCGCGCCTGCGGCAAAGATGTTGGCTTTGACCGGCTTGTCGCTCATTGTGTGATCCGAGCCCGTCAAGACCCGCTGGCGGTGCGGCTGCGCATCAACGACTGTTGATGCTCACGTACGTCCTCACCGCGTTCGGGGGCAGCGACCCAACTCCCGTCCGGATGCAGTACCCAGCAGCGAGTTCGGGGATCGAGCGCGGAGTCGAAGATGTCACCGAGTTGCTTCGACAGTTTCGGGTCCTTGACCTGCACCATGACCTCGACGCGGCGATCGAGGTTGCGGTGCATCATGTCTGCGCTGCCGATCCAGAATTCGTCGGCCGAGCGGAAATGGAACATTCGCGAGTGTTCGAGGAAGCGTCCGAGAATGGAACGTACTTCGATGTTTTCGCTGAGGCCGGGAACGCCCGGCTTGAGCGCGCAGATTCCGCGAACCACGATCTCGACGGGGATACCGGCCTTGGACGCGCGGTACAACGCGTCGATGACCTGCTCGTCGACCAATGCGTTGGCCTTCAAGCGGATACCGGCATCGCGGCCTGCGAGCTTGTGCGCGATCTCGTTGTCGATCCGCTCGATGATCCCGCGGCGAACCCCATACGGCGCTACGAGAAGGTTGCGGTAGCTCGTCTTTCGGGAGTATCCGGTCAGCGAGTTGAAGAGGTCGGTGAGGTCTGCACCGATCTCCGGTGCTGCGGTGAGCAATCCGACGTCCTCGTACATGCGCGCGGTCTTCGGATTGTAGTTGCCCGTGCCGATGTGGCAGTAACGACGAATGGTCGAGCCCTCTCGCCTGACGACGAGGCACGTCTTGCAGTGAGTCTTGAGACCGACGAGACCGTAGACGACGTGAACGCCGGCCTGCTCGAGTTTGCGAGCCCACTTGATGTTGGCCTGCTCGTCGAAGCGGGCCTTGATCTCCACCAGCGCGACAACCTGCTTGCCCGCTTCGGCGGCGTCGATCAGTGCGTTGACGATGGGGGAGTCGCCGGAAGTGCGGTACAGGGTCTGCTTGATCGCGAGCACCTGCGGGTCGGCGGCGGCCTGTTCGATGAAGCGTTGAACGCTTGTGGAAAACGAGTCGTATGGGTGGTGGACGAGCACGTCGCCTTCGCGCAGGGTCGAGAACACGCTCTTCGGAGTCTCGCGTTCACCGAACGCCGGATGCGTCGCCGGGACGAACGGAGCGTCTTTGAGAGCGGGGCGGTCGACGGCGTAAACCTGCCAGAGGCAGGACAAGTCGAGGAGACCGGAAACCTCGATCACGTCGGCCGGATCGACGTCGAGTTCACGCAGAAGCAGTTCGAGCATGTGCTCGGTCATGTCGTCGGCAACTTCGAGGCGAACGGGTGAACCGAAACGACGACGCGCCAATTCACGTTCGAGTGCCTGCAGCAGATCCTCGTCCCGATCTTCTTCGACCTCGAAATCGGCGTTGCGTGTGATTCGGAAAGCGTGATGTTCGACGATTTCCATTCCGGGGAACAGCACGTCCAGATGAGCCGAAATCAGTTCTTCCATCGGGAGGAAAGAATCGATGGTGGACGAAGATGTCGTGCTCTTGACTCGCACGAACCGGCCGACGTTGTCGGGAACCTTGACGCGAGCGAAGTGTTCGCCGCGGGTGACGGAGTCCTTCACCGTCACGGCGAGGTTGAGGCTCAGTCCGCTGATGTAGGGGAACGGGTGAGCGTGATCGACTGCCAACGGCGTCAGTACCGGGAAGACCTGCTCGTGGAAATGCGCCGAGAGCCGGCCGTGATCGTCGGCACTGAGGTCGGCCCATCGAACAATTGAAATGCCTTCTGCCGCCAGGGCAGGGCGGACCGAGTCGAGAAACACGTGTGCGTGCTTGTCAGCGAGTTCCTGGGTGCGACGCGCGATGAGCGCCAATTGTTCGCGTGGGGAGAGGCCGTCGGCGGACCTGACCGACAGTCCCGTCTCGTCGCGGCGCTTGAGTCCGGCGACCCGGACCATGAAAAATTCGTCGAGATTGGAAGCGAAGATGGCGAGGAACTTTGCGCGTTCGAGCAACGGCAGTGACTCGTCGGCAGCCAATGCGAGAACACGGGCATTGAAATCGAGCCAGCTGAGTTCGCGGTTGAGGTAACGATCCTCGGGAAGTCCGACGAGCAATTCGGGTAGCTCTGCCTTGGTAGCTGCAGGGGGAGCGCCCGGGATGTTGGTGGCGACCGCGACGGCCTGAGATCGCGGCGAGGTGGCCGCGCCGTTCTCGTGCCGGCCGGAGCTGTGGTCTCCGTCCGACTGGTCTTCGGAAATACGGTTTTCGAGTGCTTCGCCATTGCTCACTCGTCGATCATCCCCCACAATCGCGCGGTCCGACAATCGATGAAAGAAAATTCATCGACTGTTCGACGGCGTGGCCTTGAGTCTGGTCAACGAAGCCGATGTCGCGGGGCCTACTCCCAGTGCTCGCACAGTGCCGAGATCGGCATGGGTGTCGACGTCGGTGCGCAGTCCCGGCCATTGGCCGTTGAGTGGACGAGCACCTGAATTGGCATGTCCAAGTGCGGATTCCGGCCCGAACCGAGGGTCGAGCGCGCTTTCGCCGCACGCAAACAATGCGGAAGTGCCGGTGCCGTGGTGATCGACGACGACTGAACGTCCGCCGCTTCGGGCCGCGGCCACGGCCTCCGTCAGTTCGCTCGGTTGCATGGCGGGCAAGTCGGCTTGCAGCACAACGAGGTCGACCACTCCGCGCTTGGCTCGGATATCGGCGGCCGCTGCACTCAACGCCGCGTTGAGGGTTTCCTCCGTGCGCGGTGTTGCGCCGTTGGTTCGGGCGCCGTCGGGAGCTGGATCGGCGTAGACCGTCACGCCGACGGAATATGCAAGGGCGGCAACGGTGGGGTCTGGGGTGACCACTGTGACGCTGTCGATGGCCGAGACGGCTGCAACTGTGGCGAGGGTGTCGTGAAGCATGGCCAACACGAGGTCTGCACGCGCGTCCGAGTCGAGTTCGCCCGCGAGGCGGGACTTGGCCGATCTCAAGGACTTGACGGCCACTATCGCATGCATGGGGCGTTCGATCTCCGTGCGCGCATGCGGTGTCTCCACGGCGTGTGGGTACGGGGGTTCCGCGCTGTCCATCCCTCGATCTTGCCAGTCATCACGCTCGGTGTCCGCGGCTGCCCACCGCAGTGCACCACAGGCGATACTCTGTGCAGACGATTTTTCTGGCGGCGACCCGCTTCGCCGGGTAGACGGGGTGAGCGTGTGAGTAAGGCAGCTGTATTGGGCGCAGGTTCGTGGGGAACGGCGTTGGCGAAGGTGATGGCCGAGGCCGGAACCGACGTGACGATGTGGGCCAGGCGTGAAGAGGTCGCGAAGCGCATCGACACCACGCACGAGAACAGCGACTATCTGCCGGGCATTGCTTTGCCTTCGTCGATTCGCGCGACCCACCACCACGAGGAGGCGATGGCAGGTGCTGACTTCATCGTGCTGGCGGTTCCCTCGCAGTCGCTACGAGCAAACCTGGAGCAGTGGAAAGGCTCGATCGGACCCGATGCGACTCTGCTGAGTCTGGCCAAGGGAATCGAGACCGGGACGCTCATGCGCATGAGCCAGGTCATCGTGTCGGTGACCGGCGTGGAACCGGGGCGCGTCGCGGTGCTCTCGGGCCCGAACCTTGCACACGAGATCGCCGGCGGGCAGCCCGCGGCGACGGTGATCGCCTGTTCGGATTCCTCGCGTGCCCTCGCTCTCCAGGATGCTTGTGCTACCGGCTATTTCAGGCCGTACACCAACTCCGACGTCATCGGATGCGAGATCGGTGGTGCGTGTAAGAACGTGATCGCGCTGGCCTGCGGCATGGCCGCCGGCAGTGGATTCGGCGACAACACGGTTGCCAGCATCATCACCCGTGGGCTCGCCGAGACGATTCGTCTCGGCGTTGCGCTCGGCGCCAAGGCGTCGACTCTTGCAGGCTTGGCGGGCGTCGGTGACCTGGTAGCGACCTGCACGTCCGAGTTGTCGCGAAACCGGACGTTCGGAGAGCGGCTCGGACGAGGCGGGTCGATGGAGTCGGCACAGAAGGCAACCAACGGTCAGGTCGCCGAGGGCGTGAAGTCGTGCACGTCGGTACGCGCACTCGCTGCCGGATACGACGTGGAGATGCCGTTGACCGACGCGGTCCACCGGGTGTGCCACGAAGGCATGGCCGTCAGCGATGCGATCGGTCAGTTGCTCGGACGCCGGACGAAGCCGGAATGAGTGAAATCGGTGTGGGTCGCTTCGAGGATTACGGGGATTCGACGCGCAGCGTGAGCGCCGTCGCGCGCGAACACGCCGCGGGTCAGCCCATGCAACTGGGCCCGATATTCGCTGCGCCGTACCAACTTTCGGCGGACGAAGGTTCCGAGTCCGATACCTATGCACGTGCATCGAACCCGGGTTGGCGCGGACTCGAATCCGCGCTCGCGGCGCTCGAGAGAGCGGACCACGCCCTCGTCATGGGATCGGGGATGTCCGCGATCACCGCTACCTTGCGCAGCGTCCTCGTCGCGGGGGATACCGTCGTCGTGCCCTCGGACGGGTATTACCAAGTGCGGTTGTACGCGAACGAGCGCCTCGCGCCGTTGGGAATCACCGTTCGCGAGGTTTCGACTCTGCAGATGGGCGACGCGAGCTTCGTAGATCTGCTCGACGCGTCACCGGGCCGCGTGGTCGTCGTCGCCGAGACGCCGTCCAACCCGGTGCTGGACGTGGTCGACCTTCGCGTGCTCGCCGACGTGTGCCACCGTTCGGGTGCGCTGCTGATCGTCGACAACACGACCGCGACACCGCTGGGTCAGCGCCCGCTCGAATTGGGTGCCGACGTCGTGGTGGCCAGCGGTACCAAGGCTCTCAGCGGGCACAGTGACCTCCTGATGGGTTACGTCGCCACCTCCGATACGGCGGTGAGTCGGCAAATCGAGCGTGAGCGACTTCTCTCGGGAACGGTGCTCGGCCCCTTCGAGACGTGGCTTGCGCACCGGAGTCTCGGCACGGCAGGCCTGCGATTCGGGCGTCAGTGCGACAACGCGCTGGCGCTTGCCGAGATGTTGGTGGATCACAAAGCAGTCCGGTCCGTTCGTTACCCCGGCCTTCGCGGTGACCCGTCCTATGCAACGGCATCCGGTCAGATGAATCGATTCGGTGGATTGGTGAGCGTCGAGTTGGATTCGGCTCAGGCATTCCACTCGTTCGTCGAAGCGAGCGCTCTCGTCACGGCTGCTACCAGCTTCGGCGGGATCCACACGACGGCGGATCGCCGTGCGCGCTGGGGCGATCCGGTCAGTGCGGGGTTTGTCCGAATCGCTTGTGGCATCGAGGACACCGCCGATCTCCTGGCCGACATCGAGCGCGCACTCGACGCGTAAACGGGCCGGGTCGACGAAATCGGTCCGGCCCGATCGCGTGCCGCAGTCGATTCGGCGGTACGGTTTGACGCGTGAACAGCAGTCGTACCCGCGTGGCCGTGATCTTCGGTGGCCGGAGCAATGAGCATTCAGTGTCCTGTGTTTCCGCCGGAAGCGTCCTGAGCAACCTCGACCCCGATCGGTACGACGTCGTACCGATCGGCATCACCGTCGACGGTTCCTGGGTGCTCGGTTCGAGCGACCCCAGTTCCCTCGCGATCAGCGGGCGCGCGCTGCCGTCGGTCGACAAAGACGGAACGTCGGTGGTCCTCAGCGCGGACCCCACCCGCGAGGGCGAGGTAATCTCCTTCGACGGCTCCGACGCCGGTGCTGTGCTCGCGTCGGTCGACGTCGTGTTCCCCGTTCTTCATGGGGCTTACGGCGAAGACGGCACGATTCAGGGTCTGCTCGAACTTGCCGGGGTTCCGTACGTCGGACCCGGAGTTCTGGCCAGCGCCGCCGGCATGGACAAAGAGTTCACGAAGAAGCTTCTTGCTGCTGAAGGACTTCCCGTCGGAGTGCAGGTCGTGCTTCGACCGGGAACCGCAACGCTGACCGAAGAGCAGAAGGCGGAATTGGGCCTTCCGGTTTTCGTCAAGCCCGCTCGTGGAGGCTCGTCCATCGGCATCACTCGGGTGAGCAATTGGGACGGTCTGGACGGGGCGATCGCTCATGCACGCCTGCATGATCCCAAGGTGATCGTCGAAGGCGCGATCATCGGCCGCGAGGTGGAATGCGGCGTCCTCGAATTCCCGAACGGCGACGTCAAGGCGAGTGTGGTCGCCGAGATCCGGATGCCGGATTCCGACGCCGATTCGGACGCGTTCTACGACTTCGATACCAAGTACCTCGACGACGTCTGTGAATTCGACATCCCCGCGAAACTCGACGAGTCGGTGAGCGACCAGATCAGGGAGCTTGCTGTCCGCGCGTTCAAGGCACTCGATTGCCAGGGACTCTCGCGGGTCGATTTCTTCGTCACGGCTGACGGCCCGGTGATCAACGAGATCAACACGATGCCCGGGTTCACTTCCATCTCGATGTACCCGAAGATGTGGAACGCCACCGGAATCGATTACCGCACTTTGATTTCGACTCTGGTCGACACCGCCGTCGCTCGCGGCACCGGCCTTCGCTGATCAGGGAACCGCGACCGGCGCCGGGTCGAGAGGCTTCTGTTCGAGAGTCGCCGTGATGGTGTCGGAGATTTCCTGAATCGGCGTCGGACCGGTCCCGTCGGGGATCGTGATACCGATGTATTCACCGCGGTCTACGGCAAACCAAGTGCTCGCCGCCAAACCGATGTCGGTTCCCGAGACCTGGAACCACTGGACACCGTTCACGACCTGTAGTGCTGCAGCCTGGTCGAACTCGGACGGACGGTCGAGTCCGCAGCGCAAGACGATCGGCTCTCCTTCGCTGCGCTGCCACGCTGCCGCACCGGCCGGAGCAGGTTCTACCAATTCGGCTTTCGTGAAGTCGTCGATCTTGTCGGGGAGCGCGCCGAGAAGGGAAACGCAGGCCGGCGACTCCGCTGCCGGTGCCGGCACGGGTCCCAATGCAACCGGCGAGAGTTCAGCGTTGTTTCCCGCGACGACGGCCGCGATCACTACTCCGACGATCAGGGCTACCGGGAGTGCGATGGCGGTGGCGATCAGCGCCGGACTGCGGCGCTCTGACGGATCGTCGTCGCCGTCGGGGTCGATGTCGGCGTTGTCTGCGGTGGAGGTGTTTTCTGCCATGCTCAGTTCTTCGCTCGGGTCCTGGTCCAGTCGATCAGCGGTCTTGTCACTTCTGAGAGCATGTCGGTGAATCGGTAGGATTGCCGACACACGCGTGAGCTTGCAGAAGCATTCACGACCACAGCTAGAAGGTACCGCAGGCCGCTTACGAGCGAATTGCGTCGGCATTGGAGAGACTCATCGCATCATCGGAGTTCACTGCATCATCGGAGTTCGGGTCGGAGCCCACTGTCGAGCAGGTGGGGGAGTTCGACGTGATCGCGCGATCTCTTCTCGGCCGAATCCAACCGGTCACCACTGAATTGGGGCCGGGTGACGATGCCGCCATCGTGACTTCCGGAGACGGCCGTGTGGTTGTCTCGTCCGACATGTTGGTCGAAGGTCGACATTTCCGAATGGATTGGTCTTCACCACGCGACATCGGCCGGAAGGCAGTGGCACAGAACGCTGCTGATGTGGTCTCGATGGGAGCGCGGCCGACGGCCTTCACGGTGTCTCTGGGGTGCCCGCCTTCGACACCCGTCGACGTGGTCGACGCAATCTCCGCGGGAATCTGGGACGCGGCAACCGATCTGGGTGCCGGTGTGGTCGGCGGTGACCTGGTCCAGTCACCGGTGATCGTGGTGTCGGTGACCGTGCTCGGCGATCTCGGTGGCCGTGCGGCAGTTCTGCGTTCGGGAGCAAAGATCGGTGACAAGATCGCGGTCGCCGGGTTGTTCGGTTGCTCGGCAGCAGGGTTGGCACTACTGCTCGACGAAGCCGTACTGCTCGACAAGCCCGCAAACTTTCCAGATTTGCTTGCCTCCCATCGCGTTCCGAATCCTCCGTATCAATCGGCATGGGACGCCGCAGAATCAGCACATTCCATGACGGACGTGTCCGACGGATTGATCGCGGATCTTCGACATCTCGCAGAGGCCTCGCACGCGCGGTTCGACATCTTCTCGGCTGCGGTTCCGACCTCACCCGATGTCGCATCGGCGGCCGAGGCGCTCGACGTCGATCCGCTGGACTGGATCCTCTCCGGTGGTGAAGATCACGGATTCGCAGCAACTTTCGGGCCTGAGGTCGAGATTCCGTCGGGTTGGATCGTGATCGGTGAGGTTGCCGCCGGTTCGGGCGTGAGCGTCGACGGTTCGCTTCGCGAGAGCGGCGGGGGCTGGCACAGCTTTTCGACCACCGGTACCACCGCGGTATAGGTTGCTTTCATGGCTGTATACGCACTTGGAGACAGAGTTCCGGACATTCATCCGGACGCATACGTCCACCCGGACGCGGTGGTGATCGGCGCCGTGACTCTCGCAGCGGGTACCTCGATCTGGCCGCAAGCGGTATTGCGTGGTGACTACGGAACCATTTCGGTGGGAATCGGATCGAACATCCAGGACGGAACCGTCATCCATTGCACCGCCATCGACGCGACTGTCATCGGTTCCGGTTGCGTCGTGGGCCACAACGCGCACATCGAGGGATCGACCATCGAGGACCATTGCCTGATCGCGTCGGGGTCAGTTGTTCTCAACGGAACGGTGATCGGGACGGGGTCGATCGTCGCCGCTGGTGCGGTGGTGGCCAACAAGATGCAGGTTCCCCCGCGCAGCATGGCACTCGGTGTGCCCGCCAAGGTCCGTGCGGGATACGAAGTTCCGCTCGGCCACCTCGACGGAAACGTCAAGATGTACGCAGCCAATGCGGCGTACTACCGCGACGCGTTGCGCAGGCTCGACTGATGGCGCCGCTTGCAGAGATCGTCGATCCAGGGTGGGCGCGGGCACTCGAACCGGTCTCGGAGCAGATCTCCGCGATGGGTAAGTTCTTGCGCGAAGAGATCGCTGCGGGACGGGAGTATCTGCCTGCGGGAGAGAACGTCTTGCGTGCATTCACGAATCCGTTCGACGACGTTCGGGTGCTCATCGTCGGTCAAGACCCCTATCCGACGCCCGGTCATGCTGTCGGGTTGAGCTTTTCGGTTGCCCCGGACGTGCGGCCGGTTCCGCGAAGTCTCGGTAATATCTACAAGGAGTATCACCAGGATCTCGGGTTGCCGATACCGCCGAACGGCGATCTGACGCCGTGGTCGAAACAAGGTGTGCTGCTTCTCAATCGCGTACTCACTGTGCAGCCGGGTCAAGCCGCTTCTCATCGTAAGAAGGGCTGGGAGCCGGTGACCGAGCAGGCTATCCGCGCTTTGGTGGCGCGGTCGTCACCGATGGTGGCGATCTTGTGGGGTCGTGACGCGGCCACTCTCGCGCCGATGCTGGGCGACACACCGATCATCGAATCAGCGCACCCGTCACCGCTTTCGGCTTCGCGCGGGTTCTTCGGTTCGCGCCCGTTCAGTCGTGCGAACGAACTCTTGACCGGACTCGGAGCTGACCCGGTGGACTGGAATCTGGGCTGATCGATCAACGTCTGCACTCACCCGGCATGCCGAACGTCGTGACACGACATTCGGCATGCCAGCTGACTAGGCCTGCTTTGCGGAAGTGAAATCGGGCCGACGCTTGTCGACGAACGCGTTGACGCCCTCGCGTCCGATCGGGCTGTTCGCTGCGATGGCGATGGACGCGGCTTCGGCGTCGAGTTGCTCGGCGAGCGAGTTCGTCCGCGACGAACGCAGCAGTGCTTTGATTCCCGAGTACGACGTACTCGGTCCGTTGGCCAGAGCGCGGGCGAGGCGAGCTGCCTCTTCTTGGACCTCGTCGTCACCGACGAGTCGGGTGAGGATCCCCAGGCGGACGGCTTCGTCGCCACCGATCACCGAATCGTTGAGAAGAATCTCGCGAGCGCGTGCCACGCCGACGATGCGTGGAAGCGTCCACGACATTCCGCCGTCCGGGGTGAAACCGATGGAGGGGTACGCGGGGCGAAGCTTGGTGCCGGTGCCGCCGATTGCGACGTCGGCGAGGCAGACCAGGCTCATTCCGGCGCCGGCAGCCCATCCGTGGACCCCGGCCACCACTGGAGCGGTCGCAGCGTCGAGCGCGCGAACGAACACGTGGAAGACGCGGGCAACCTCGGCGACGTACTCGCCGCGGTCAGGGGCTGCGGCGAACGCACGGACGTTGCCGCCGGCACAGAAGTTTGCGCCTTCGCCGACCAGAAGGATGCTCCCGATGTCGTTTCCGACTGTCTCGAGCGCCTGCGCGCCCTGAACCAGTCCTTCGTCGTCGAGGGAGGTGCCGTTGGCGGCGGTGGAAATGGTGATGCGGAGTACGCCCTCGTCGAGGGTCACTTTGCTCAGGTCATCGATGGAAGTCACTCAACGCACATTACGGGTGTCCGACAGCCATACGAAACACGGGGACACATAGATACAGCCACATAGATACAGCCACATAGATACAGCTCTGCCCCCGTCACCGAAGTGACGGGGGCAGAGCCTGCAATAGTTTGTGCTCGGGCAATCAGCCCCGAGCGACCTTGCCTGCCTTCAGGCAGGAGGTGCACACGTTGACCTTACGGGTGTTACCCGGGGCAACCTCGGTACGAACAGACTGAATGTTCGGGTTCCAGCGACGATTGGTACGCCGGTGCGAGTGCGAGACCGACTTACCGAAGCCGGGCCCCTTGGCGCATACGTCGCAGACGGCAGCCATAGTCGCGAACTCCTTGTTAGAAATGAATATTGAAGTGGTTACCCTACACGGTAGGGCAGCCAGAATTACAATCCGAATATACTCGACTTCGAACCGATCCTTGACCGCTCACTGTGCAGTCGAACGTGAAAACAGTCAATCAGCAACAAACAAAGTGCAGCATTATTTCGTGTAGCCCGTTCGAGGCAACCGTGTAAGAGTAACCGCTTCCGGCCCGAATGGCCAAACCGCCCGGTAATGACGGTTGCGCAGAAGCGTCGGACTACCCTCGACTGCACCGATCACCGATCTCTTTTTCATCGTCAGTCTTTCCATCGTCGAGGGGAACCGTCAGTGGGGGAAGTGCAACGCGTCGCCGAGGAAGCGGAATCCGTCGCGGACGGACATCTGCTGCGGCGCTGGGCCCGCCGGGCGGTCGACAGCCTCCAGAAACGTCGCGGTGAGATCAACAGCCTCAACGTCTTTCCCATCCCTGATTCGGATACCGGCACCAATCTGCTGTTCACGATGCGGGCTGCACTCGATTCCGCCGAGACGATCGAGGACGACGTCCGCAGTGCGGGCCGCGTCGCCAACGCTCTGGCTCGGGGCGCCGTGTCCGGTGCTCGCGGTAATTCCGGAGTGATCCTCTCCCAGGTGATCCGGGGCATCGCCGAGAGCGTTCAAGGTGAGCACATCGACGGCCGTAGCTTCGCGAACTCGCTGACCACGGCGACGACGCTGGCCTCTCGGGCTGTCTCCGATCTGGTGGAAGGCACCATCGTCACGGTATTGCGTGCATCGGGAGAAGCAGCGCAGGAGTGCGTCGACACCAGGACACCGAGCGGCGAGGATCTTGCATCCGTGGTTGCCGCCGCTGCCGATGCCGCTGCGGTCGCACTGAACAAGACGCCGGAGCAACTGGACGTTCTCGCGTCCGCCGGGGTGGTCGATGCCGGGGGATTCGGTCTGGTTCTGATCCTCGACGCCTTTGTCGAGGTGCTGACCGGGAAGCCGCAGGTTCGCGAAGATCTGGGGACGCCGGACCCGAGGTCGAGCGCAGTTGTCGACGTCAGCGCATTCGATCACGATTGGGCTCACAAGAGCCCGATCGAATGTGGTGATCACTCGGAACAGGATTTCGAGGTCATGTACCTCGTCGACGACTCCGACGACGATCGCATGACGGCGCTGCGCACGCGGCTGTCCGTCCTCGGAGATTCGACGGTCATCGTCAGCGACGGTTTCGGCGGCTGGTCGGTGCACGTGCATTGCTGCGATGCCGGTGCAGCCGTGGAAGCCGGCCTCGAGGCCGGGAAGGTGCACGGTATTCGCATCAGCAGTTTTCTCGTCGACGAACGCGACCAGTTGGTGGCACGGGCGGAGAGGCGATTCCCCGGGGCCGGCGCGCGCGGCGTACTGGCCGTCGTTGCCGGTGACAGCGCGGCGGCGTTGTTCGAGAGTGAGGGTGCGACGGTTCTTCGGTGCGACGATGCGCCGGTGACACGCGCACAACTGCTCGGCCGCATTCGTCAGATGGAACGCAGCGAAGTTCTGGTGCTTCCGAACGGAGCTTTGACCGCGCAGGAACTCGTCGCAGTCAGTGCCGCTGCACGCGATCCGCTTCACCAGGTTCTGCTGCTGTCGACGTCGTCGATGGTCCAGGGCTTGGCAGCACTTGCCGTTCACGACCCTCAGCGCAACGTCGCCGACGACGGCTTCACGATGTCCGAGGCGGCGGCCGCCACGCGCTGGGGATCGTTGCGGATCGCGGTCGAGCGTTCGCTGACCTACGTCGGGACATGTGATCCGGGTGACGCGATCGGTCTGATGGGGCACGAGGTGGTGCTCATCGGTCCCGACGTCGCGGAGTCGAGTGCGCGACTGGTCGACCTCGCGCTCGGATCCGGCGGCGAACTCGTGACCCTACTCATGGGCGCCGACGCGCCGGACGACCTGGCCGGGCAGCTCGAGGCGCACGTCGTCGCGCACCACCCGGGCGTCGACGTGCTCGTCTATCAGGGTGATCAGCCGGGTGACCTGTTCCAGTTGGGTGTGGAGTGATCGAACCTGGTCTGTCGGTGACTGCTGATATACGAACACATGTGCTTACCGCGACACTGTGCTGGAGGAACTGATGGCGACGCTCGCCGACCCACTCGATCGGCTGCTGGGAAAGAAGACCGCGGACGCGCTCGACGAGGCATTCGAGATCCGCACCGTCGAGGACCTGCTGCGTCACTACCCACACCGGTACGCGTCGGCAGGCAAGGAACTCGCCGAGAAGGAGCCGCCCGAGGGTGAGCACATCACCATCATCGCGCGGGTGGCGTCGGCCGCCGTCGTGAAGATGAAGAACCGTCCGGGGCAGATGTTGCGAGTATCGCTGGCGACTGATTCGCAGACCGTCGACGTCACGTTCTTCAACCCGCAGAAGGTGCGGCACGTCATCAAGCCCGGCGTTCGGGCGATGTTCTCCGGGACGGTGAAGTACTTCCGCGGCAAGTGGTCTCTCACTCATCCGAGCTACCTGATTCTCCCGGAACCTCGTGTCGGCGAAGAGGATTCGGTAGTTCCGCTTGCATCCATCAAGGGAGCCGGTGACCTTGCGGGCCTGGCTCGCGCAAATCAGGATCCCGGCGCCGAACTCGATCTGTCCGTCTTCGACCGCGCGTTGATCCCGCTGTACCCGGCGACCCGCGAGGTCGAGAGCTGGACCATCATGCGGTGCGTGCGGCAAGTGCTCGACCAACTCGATCCGATCGAGGAGCCGTTGCCCGCCGAGACTCGGGCCGAGCACGGATTCATCGGTTTGGACGAGGCGCTGCGCACCGTTCACCTGCCAGATACCAAGGAAGACATCGAACGAGCACAGGATCGTCTGCGTTTCGACGAGGCGCTGTCTCTGCAGTTGGTCCTCGCGATGCGTCGTCACGACAATTCCGAGCGTGTGGCTCCGGCCTGCGCTCCGGTCGCCGGCGGGATCGCGGACCAGTTCGAGGAGATGCTCCCGTTCACTCTGACGGAGGGACAGCAAGCAGTCGCGGAGGAGATCTCCACCGACCTTGCCCGCCCACACCCGATGAGCCGCCTTCTTCAGGGCGAGGTCGGGTCAGGCAAGACGATCGTGGCTCTGCGCGCGATGCTGCAGGTCGTCGATGCGGGTTATCAGTGCGCGTTGCTCGCACCCACCGAGGTCCTGGCAAATCAGCACGCGCGATCACTGCGCAAGATGATGGGCTCGCTGGCTGCAGGTGGTGAACTCGGTTCTGCCGAACATTCCACCCGTATCGCCCTTCTTACCGGCTCGCTGCCAGTCGCTGCGAAGCGCGCAGCTCTGCTCGAAGCCGTGACCGGCGACGCCGGGATCGTCATCGGTACCCATGCGCTCATTCAGGACAACGTCGAGTTCTTCAACCTCGGCATGGTTGTCGTCGACGAGCAACACCGCTTCGGCGTCGAGCAACGTGATCAGTTGCGATCACGTGCCCGTGAAGGACTGAGTCCGCATCTGCTGGTGATGACGGCAACGCCGATTCCGCGAACCATCGCCATGACCGTGCTCGGCGACCTCGAGGTCTCGACCCTGCGAGAGCTTCCACGTGGGCGAACCCCGATCAAGAGCAGTGTCGTGCCCGCGAAGCAGAAGCCGCAGTGGGTCGATCGCGCATGGGAACGAATCCGTGAGGACGTCGCCGACGGCCGTCAGGCGTATGTCGTGTGCTCGCGGATCGGTGACGGCGAGCAGGGTGCAGGCGAAGATCAGTTCACCGAGGAGAAGCAGCCCGAGACCAAGTCGGCGGTCGACGTCTTCGAAGAGCTGTCGAGTGGTCCGCTGGCCGATCTGCGAGTCGGGTTGCTGCACGGTCGACTGCCTTCCGACGAAAAGGACGTGGTGATGAGCGCGTTCAACGTCGGTGACATCGACGTCCTCGTCTGTACGACCGTTGTCGAAGTCGGTGTCGACGTTCCGAACGCGACGGTGATGGTGATCGTCGACGCCGAGCGGTTCGGCGTCAGTCAGCTCCATCAGTTGCGTGGCCGCGTCGGTCGAGGGAAACACCAGGGACTGTGCATCCTCGTCACCGGAAGCAATCCCGGGGGACCGGCGTACGAGCGGCTCTCGGCGGTGGCAGCGACCAACGACGGGTTCGAACTGGCTCAACTCGACCTCGCGACCAGACGTGAAGGAGACATCCTCGGTGCGGCGCAGTCGGGCACAACCTCGAATCTGCGGCTGCTTTCCCTCATGGCCCATGGAGACATCCTCGAGTCCGCCAGGGAGTTCGCTCAGGGAATCGTCGACTCCGATCCGTCGCTCGACGGTCATCCCGCCCTCGCTTCCATGGTGACCGCTGCCCTGGACTCCGACCGGATCGAGTACCTCGAGAAGTCGTGAAGGGTATGACGACAAGCTGAAATCGAATAGCACGAGGACCGCCGGGTTGGTTTCTCGATTCAGTCCGAAATATGAGACTCCGCATGTAGACGCAAGATGAAATCGGGGTAGTTTTCTCGAATGTTCTCCAAAGTGCTCGTCGCGAACCGCGGCGAAATTGCGATCCGTGCCTTCCGCGCCGCCTACGAACTAGGTGCCGGAACCGTCGCGGTGTTCCCGTACGAGGATCGGAATTCGATCCACCGTCTCAAGGCAGACGAGAGCTACCAGATCGGGGAGAAGGGTCACCCCGTTCGCGCTTATCTCTCGGTCGAGGAAATCGTCGCCGCCGCCAAGAGCGCCGGAGCCGACGCCATCTACCCCGGTTACGGCTTCCTCTCCGAGAACCCGGACTTGTCGGCGGCGTGTGCCGAGGCAGGCATCAAGTTCGTCGGCCCGTCCGCCGAGATCCTCGAGTTGACCGGAAACAAGGCTCGGGCCATCGCAGCGGCAAAGGCCGCCGGTCTCCCGGTGCTCGCGTCTTCGGAGCCGTCAGCGGACATCGACGAGTTGCTCGCAGCCGCCGAGGACATGACCTTCCCGCTCTTCGTCAAGGCTGTCGCAGGCGGCGGTGGGCGCGGAATGCGCCGCGTTGCGGAGCGCTCACAGCTCAAGGAATCGATCGAAGCCGCAGCACGCGAAGCGGAATCGGCCTTCGGCGATTCGACGGTCTTCCTCGAGCAGGCCGTCATCGACCCCCGGCACATCGAAGTGCAGATCCTCGCTGACGAGCAGGGCAACGTCATCCACCTCTTCGAGCGTGACTGCTCGCTGCAACGTCGCCACCAGAAGGTGATCGAGCTCGCTCCGGCGCCCAATCTCTCGGAAGAGTTGCGCGCCAAGATCTGTGCCGACGCCGTCGCCTTCGCGAAGGAGATCGGATACACGTGCGCGGGCACCGTCGAGTTCCTTCTCGACAAGCGCGGCAACCACGTCTTCATCGAGATGAACCCGCGAATTCAGGTCGAGCACACCGTCACCGAAGAAGTGACGGACGTGGACCTGGTCCAGTCGCAGCTCAAGATCGCGTCCGGTTCGACGCTTGCAGAACTTGGTCTGTCACAGGAGACGATCAAGCTTCGCGGCGCGGCGCTGCAGTGCCGCATCACGACCGAGGATCCGGCAAACGGATTCCGCCCGGACACCGGCCGTATCACCGCGTACCGCACCCCGGGCGGAGCCGGTATCCGCTTGGACGGTGGCGCCACACTCGGCGCCGAGGTCGGAGCGTACTTCGATTCCATGCTGGTCAAACTCACTTGTCGCGGTCGCGACCTCGAAGCCGCTGTGGCGCGAGCTCGCCGCGCGGTCACCGAGTTCCGCATTCGTGGTGTCTCGACCAACATTCCGTTCCTGCAGGCGGTTCTCGACGACCCGGACTTCCGGGCCGGACGTGTGACGACCTCCTTCATCGAGGAACGTCCTCAGTTGCTGACTCTGCGTTCTTCGGCAGACCGCGGCACGAAGATCCTGACCTACCTCGCGGATGTGACGGTCAACAAGCCTCACGGTGAGCGGCCCTCGGCGGTGTACCCGCAGGACAAGCTGCCCAAGATCGATCTTTCGACGCCTCCTCCTGCCGGTAGCCGTCAGCGCCTGCTCGAACTCGGACCCGAAGGTTTCGCGAAGGCACTGCGTGAGCAGAAGGCCGTCGGCGTCACCGACACCACCTTCCGTGACGCGCACCAGTCGTTGTTGGCCACGCGAGTTCGAACCAGCGGACTGCTCGGAGTTGCCGGGCACGTTGCGCGGTTGACGCCGGAACTGCTCTCGATCGAAGCCTGGGGCGGCGCGACCTACGATGTGGGACTTCGCTTCCTGCACGAGGATCCGTGGTACCGGCTTGCCGCACTGCGTGAGGCGATTCCCAACATCTGCCTCCAGATGCTTCTTCGCGGTCGAAACACGGTGGGCTACACGCCGTATCCCGAAAAGGTCACGCGCGCATTCGTTCAGGAAGCCACCGACACCGGCATCGACATCTTCCGAATCTTCGACGCGCTCAACAACGTCGACCAGATGCGCCCTGCCATCGACGCGGTGCGTGAGACCGGAACGGCTCTCGCCGAGGTGGCGTTGAGCTACACCGGCGATCTGTCGGATCCGAACGAAACGCTGTACACGCTCGACTACTACCTGAAGTTGGCAGAAGAGATCGCCGATGCGGGCGCTCATGTGCTCGCGATCAAGGACATGGCGGGCCTGCTGCGCGCTCCGGCGGCCACCAAGCTCGTGACGGCGCTACGCAGCAACTTCGATCTTCCGGTTCACGTCCACACGCATGACACCCCCGGTGGACAGTTGGCCACGTATTTCGCCGCGTGGCAGGCGGGCGCCGACGCAGTCGACGGTGCTTCGGCGGCACTGGCCGGAACCACCAGTCAGCCTGCGCTCTCGGCCATCGTTGCCGCCGCTGCGCACTCCGAGTTCGACACCGGACTGAACCTGCAGAACGTGTGCGACCTCGAACCGTACTGGGAGGCGCTGCGAAAGGTGTACGCGCCGTTCGAATCCGGACTGCCGGCGCCGACGGGACGTGTGTACACGCACGAGATTCCGGGCGGCCAGCTCTCCAATCTCCGGACCCAGGCCGTTGCTCTCGGTCTCGGCGACCGGTTCGAAGAGGTCGAAGCCAAGTACGCCGACGCGGACCGCATGCTCGGGCATCTCGTGAAGGTGACGCCGTCGTCGAAGGTCGTCGGCGACCTCGCCCTCCACCTTGTCGGCGCCGGCGTGCCTTCGGAGGAGTTTGCCGCAGATCCGGCGAAGTTCGACATTCCCGACTCCGTGGTGGGCTTCCTGCGCGGTGAACTCGGTACGCCTCCCGGTGGTTGGCCGGAACCGTTCCGCAGCAAGGCACTCGAAGGACGTGGCCAGGCCAAGCCCGAAGCGACGTTGTCCGCTGAGGACGAGGTGCTGCTCGAGGGCTCGTCGAAGGACCGTCAGGCGACGCTGAATCGTCTGCTGTTCCCCGGCCCGACAAAGGAATTCCTCGAACACCGCGAGAAGTACGGTGACACGTCGCGGCTTTCGGCGAACCAGTTCTTCTACGGTTTGCGGCGCGGCGACGAACACCGCGTCGAGTTGGCTCCCGGCGTTGAGCTGATCATCGGTCTCGAAGCGATCTCCGAGCCCGACGAGCGCGGCTACCGCACTGTCATGTGCATCCTGAACGGCCAATTGCGCCCGGTCTCGATCCGCGATCGCTCCATTGCCAGTGACGTACCGGTGGCGGAGAAGGCCGACAAGAACAACCCGGGCCACGTGGCGGCACCGTTCGCGGGCGTCGTGACGCTCGCGGTGAAGGAAGGCCAGAAGATCGAGGCCGGCGACACCGTGGCCACGATCGAAGCAATGAAGATGGAAGCGGCGATCACCTCGCCGCGCGCCGGCGTCGTCTCTCGGATCGCGATCAGCGCCGTCCAACAGGTCGAGGGTGGAGACCTGCTGGTAGTCGTCTCGACGGGGGAGAGCGCCGCAGAGTGACACGCATCATCTCGGGACTCGCGGGCGGTCGACGCCTGCGAGTCCCGCCGAGCGGCACCCGTCCGACGTCGGATCGGGTTCGTGAGGCGCTGTTCAGTGCTCTCGAAGCGCGCATCGATCTCGAAGGGTGCGTGGTTCTCGACCTCTTTGCGGGTTCGGGTGCTCTCGGCCTCGAGGCGCTCTCGCGGGGAGCCGAGCACGTTGTTCTCGTGGAATCGGATGCCAAGGCTGCTGCCGTCATCAAGGCGAACATCGGCACTGTCGCGTTGCCTGGGGCGACGGTTCGCGCCGCTCCGGTTGCGGCCGTGGTCTCGGGTCCGAGCGCGCGTGAATACGACATCGTGATCGCGGACCCACCGTATGCGGTAACCGACGAGGCCGTCGTGTCCATGCTCACCGATCTGCAGGCCAACAAATGGGTGGGGGAGGGCACGATCGTGGTACTCGAACGATCGTCGCGCTCGCCGGAGACCGTGTGGCCTCAGGGCTACGAGCCGATCAAGGCCAAGAACTACGGTGAAGCCCGCATCGAGCTGGCCACCTGCTACGGTCTGGACTCATGACTGGCGCCGTCTGCCCCGGATCCTTCGACCCTGTGACCAACGGTCACCTCGACGTAATCGGAAGAGTTGCTGCGCAATTCGACGAGGTCGTGGTCACCGTGCTGATCAACAAGAGCAAGCGTGGCATGTTCACGATCGACGAGCGGATCGAGATGCTCGAAGACGCGACGAGTCACCTGCCCAACGTTCGCGTCACGTCGTGGCACGGATTGTTGGTCGACTACGCGAAACAAGAAGGCCTCAGCGCGATCGTCAAGGGTCTGCGCGGCGCGAACGACTTCGATTACGAGCTGCAGATGGCTCAGATGAATCAGAAGCTCACGGGCGTCGACACACTGTTCGTCGCCACGAATCCGACGTACAGCTACCTGTCGAGTTCTCTGGTGAAGGAAGTCGCGACTTTCGGCGGCGACGTCTCCGACATGTTGCCGGCCAAAGTGCATTCTCGGCTACTCGCACGTATCGCCGAGCGAGCAGCCGAAAACAGCTGATCCCCGACACACCGACCACGACGACACCCCGTTGGCCGTTCTTCCGGCAAACTTGGACAGGAACGGGCACAGGTCCGAGTGGACCGGTGACGATGTGGGCCGATTTCGGCCGGTAGAGATTGGGGTTGCTTGTGTACCGCGTATTCGAGGCACTGGACGAACTGGTCGCAATTGTCGAAGAGGCGCGCGGTGTTCCCATGACCGCAGGGTGTGTTGTGCCTCGCGGTGACGTACTCGAGCTACTCGACGACGTCCGGGACGCAATTCCGAGCGAGCTGGACGACGCTCAGGACGTCCTCGATCATCGCGACAAATTGGTCGGTGACGCGCGAGCAAACGCCGAGAAGACGGTCAGCAGCGCCAATGCCGAGGCAACCTCGACTGTGGAGAACGCACGCGACGACGCCGACCGGATTCTGTCCGATGCCAAGGCTCAGGCCGATCGCATGGTTGCCGAAGCGCGTGCGCACGCCGATCAGTTGGTCGAGGACGCCGAAGCAGAAGCGGAACGGACCGTCACCGACGGCCGTCGTGAGTACGAGGCCGTCACCGGACGGGCGCGTGCCGAGGCCGATCGGATGATCGAGTCCGGCCAGGCCTCGTACGAACATTCGGTGGCGGAGGGAACGGCGGAGCAGGCTCGTCTGGTGTCGCAGACCGAGGTTGTCCAGTCAGCTCACGCGGAATCCGCGCGAGTGATCGACGCCGCTCATGCCGAGTCCGACAGGATGCGTTCGGAGTGTGACCTGTACGTGGACACCAAGTTGGCCGAGTTCGAAGAGTTCCTCACCGGAACGGTTCGATCGGTCGGGCGTGGTCGTCAACAGCTTCGAACGGGTTCGGGGGTTCCCGACTACCAGGACGACGATCGTCGTTCCGAGCGGCGCCGATAGAGCAGACAAGTCAGTCGAGGGTGGGTCGTCCGATATGGGGCGGCCCACTTTTTCGTGGATCGAATTGGGATTTGCCTTGTAGCTGCCGTATTGTGGAGTGGTTGCCCATACCAGTTTCAACAGTTAGGTGAGTTCTCTTTGTCAACGCATCGTCGTAGTTCGTCGCATCAGTCAAGTGATGCGGGATTTTTGCTGGACACGGTCAAGCTCGGTCGTCGTCCAGGGTCGATGCGTACCGTCGAGAGAACAATTCAGTCCCCGAACCGTATCGGTCTCGATCTGATCGCGATCGAAGCGGGCGCGGACATAGATCTCGATCTTCGTCTCGAAGCAGTGTCCGAAGGCGTTCTCGTCACCGGAAACGTGCACGCACCCACCAAGGGTGAATGCTCGCGGTGCCTTGAACCTTTCACCGACACCGTGGACATCTATCTCACGGAGTTGTTCGCTTACCCGGACAGCACCACCGAGGAGACGACGGAAGAGGGAGAGGTCTACGCGGTCGAAGACGACGAAATCGACCTCGAACCGGTCATCGTCGATGCAGTCGGGCTGGCGCTTCCGCTCCAGCCTCTGTGCAGTGACGATTGCCTGGGATTGTGCTCAGAATGTGGCATTCGCCTGGCGATTGCGGAATCTGGGCATGGGCATGACATACTTGATCCTCGCTGGGCTGGTCTCGCGGCCAAATTTGGCGTGGAATCAAACACCAGCGAAAATCTTGTGATCACCGAAGCCGAGGAGAAGTAGAAGTGGCTGTCCCCAAGCGCAAAATGTCGCGATCCAACACGCGGTCGCGTCGTAGCCAGTGGAAGACCACTGTGCCCACCCTCGTTACCTGCCCCAACCGTGGCTGTGGCGAGCAGACCCTTCCCCACATCGCATGCCCGTCATGCGGTACTTACAAGGGCCGCCAGGTAACCGCTGCTGTCTAGTTCTCCCCGGAGAAAGACTATGACGAGCGAAAATACAGTTTCAGCCGCCGGCGGCGAGGGCAATCACGACAAGCTCCTCGCCGCTGTCGGCGTAGATATAGAGCCCGGTCTTCTGACCCTGGCTCTCACGCACCGCTCGTACGCGTACGAGAACGGCGGACTGCCCACGAACGAGCGCCTCGAGTTCCTCGGGGATTCCGTTCTCGGCGTCACGGTGACCGAAAATCTCTACCTGTCCCACCCGGACAAATCCGAAGGTGATCTGGCGAAGATCCGTGCCAGCGTGGTCAACATGCATGCACTCGCCGAGGTTGCCAGGACTCTGGGTGAAGGTGGACTCGGAGCACACCTGCTGCTGGGTAAGGGCGAGGAAATGACGGGCGGCCGTGACAAGCCGTCCATTCTCGCCGACGGTATGGAGTCGATTCTCGGCGCCATCCACCTGCAGCACGGCATCGAGACTGCGCGACGCGTCGTCCTCGATCTGTTCGACGATCTACTCACTCGCGCACCGCTTCTGGGCGCGGGTCTGGATTGGAAGACGAGTCTGCAGGAACTGACCGCAGAACACGGTGCCGGAGTTCCCGTTTACGAGATCACCGCCACCGGACCCGATCACGACAAGGAATTCACGGCCACCGTTCTCATCAGTGGCAAACCCTTGGGTGTCGGTGTCGGTCGTTCCAAGAAGGAAGCCGAGCAGAAGGCAGCAAGTTCGGCATGGAAGACGATGTCGGAGAATGCCGCTGCTACCGCAGTCGCTGCTGACGACACGCCTGATCTTGCCGGCTGAGTTCACTCTTGCCTGAGCTTCCCGAAGTCGAAGTCGTTCGCCGCGGCCTACAGTCCCATGCTGTAGGTGCGGCGATCGAGGCCGTCGAGGTACTCCATCCCCGCGCGATCAGGCGCCACATTCTCGGTTCCGAGGACTTGATCGGCCAACTCACCGGGCAGACCATCGCTTCGGCAGAGCGTCGCGGCAAGTACCTGTGGCTGGTTCTCGAGCCTGCCGGTGTCGGACTGGTGGTTCATCTCGGGATGAGCGGACAGATGCTGGTCCAACCCCCGACAGTCGACTGGGAAAAGCACCTACGCATTCGGTTGGCCCTCGATTCCGGGGCCGATCTTCGATTCGTCGATCAGCGGACCTTCGGTGGCTGGTCGATTTCACCCCTCGTCGAGGTCGACGGAACGATGCTGCCCGAGTCGGTGGCGCACATCGCTCGCGATCCCATGGATGCGGCGTTCGATCTCGAATCCGTCGTGAAAGTCCTGCGGGGCAAGCACACCGAGATCAAGCGCGCGATTCTCGACCAGACGGTGGTCTCCGGAATCGGAAACATCTACGCCGACGAATCATTGTGGCGCGCCAAGATTCACGGCAACCGTATCGCCGAAACGCTTACCAGGCCCAAACTTCGAGAACTGTTGACCGCGGCACACTCGGTGATGGGTGAAGCGCTCGATCAGGGCGGTACGTCCTTCGACGCGCTGTACGTGAACGTCAACGGGGAATCGGGCTACTTCGACCGGTCGCTGTCGGCGTACGGGCAGGAAAATCTCCCGTGTCCGCGATGCGGCGCGCCGATCAAGCGTGAGAAGTTCATGAATCGATCGTCGTTCAGTTGCCCGCGGTGCCAGCCGACCCCGAGGGCACGGCGAATCGCCTAGGTCTCCCGCTCCTTCGGTACGGCGGAGTGGCAAGATTGCGTCATGGCTGAACAGACTCCCGACACCACTGCAACCGCCCCGGCTCACACGGAGCTTTGGGTCGAACGAACCGGAACCCGCCTCTACACCGGCAAGAGTTCGCGCGGCGCAGAGGTTCTCATCGGCTCCGAATCGGTGCCAGGAGTCTTCACGCCCGGCGAACTCCTCAAAATTGCACTGGCCGCATGCACGGGGATGAGCTCCGACTTCCCGATCTCGCGCCGGCTCGGTGACAACTACGACGCGACGGTCCGAGTGTCCGGAGCCGCCGATCGTGAAAACGAAGTCTACCCGCAGCTCGACGAGGTCCTCGAGCTCGATCTCAGCGAGTTGGATGCCGAGGCACAGCAGCGCCTCATCACTCTCGTCGAGCGTTCCGTGGACAAGGTATGCACGGTCGGGCGCACCCTCAAGGCCGGAACCAAGGTCACTCTGTCGTTCGACACGGAAGCCTGATGTTCCGCGCCGGCAGCGTTGTCGCTGCGATCGCACTGGGTTCCGTTGTGGCGCTGAGTGCTCCGGCACAGGCCTCGGTCCCGGCCGACGGCTCGGCCGGTAGTTGCGGCACATGGACGTCGAGCGTCGTGACGACTGGTGCCGGACTGCTCGAGAACCTCGAATTCGACGGCAACGGATCGATGGTGTTGTCGCAGTCGGCTCTGATCGGGCCGGGTGCACTGCTGAAAGTGGCGCCGGACGGAACACGGACAACTTTGGTCGGTGACGTCACCGGACCTGGCGGTCTGGTCGCGCGTGAGGGATCCGTGTACTTCACCACGGGCAACTCGACTGTCTCGGGACTGTTCGGAATCGCCGACGGCAGCCTCCGCAAGGTCGACGTCGCAGACGGGTCGGTGACAACGATCGCCGACGGTCTGGTGATGCCGAACGGGCTTGTGCAGCTGGACGATAACCGTTTCCTCACTGTCCGCACACTCACCAGGCCGGGGCTCACGGTCGTCAACAGTGACGGAAGCAGTTCGATCGTTCGTGAAGACCTCGGCACCGTCGACGGCCTCGCACGCTCCGGTTCGACGATCTACGTGAGCACGACCTTCGACATGGTCACCGCCGTCCACATCCTCGACGCAAACGATCTGGGCGGGCCGGTGCGAACGATCACGCTCCCCGGGTTCGGTCCGGCAAACATGGCGGACGATCTGACCGTCGGACCGGACGGCGCGTTGTACGTCGCATTCAATGCAGGCGGCAAAGTTGTTCGCGTCGATCCGGATTCGGGATCTTCGTGTGAGATCGCCTCGGGTCTGCCGTTCACATCTGCGGTCAAGTTCGGCGCCGGACCGGGCTGGGATCCCAACGCGCTCTACACCACCGGATTCCTGGGTGACGTTCACCGTCTCGAACGTGTGGCGGGCTGAGCGTCATGGCTGAAGCAGCGCCTGTGCGGTTGACGGCGTGGGTTCACGGATACGTTCAAGGCGTCGGGTTCCGGTGGTGGACCAGGGCCCGCGCACTCGAACTCGGATTGATCGGATATGCGTCCAATCAGCGTGACGGTCGAGTGCTCGTCGTGGCGGAGGGCGAACGCACGCAGCTCGAGCGATTGGTGGAGCTGCTGCGCTCGGGTACTACCCCAGGCTCGGTGGATCTCGTGGTCGACAGCTGGGACACCGCAAGGGGCGACCTGACAGGGTTCGTCGAACGCTGACCGGTTTGGCGGTAAAGTTTCCCCCCATGCACCTCAAGAGTCTGACACTCAAGGGATTCAAATCCTTTGCGTCGGCAACGACTCTTCGGTTCGAGCCGGGAATTACCTGTGTGGTCGGCCCGAACGGCTCGGGTAAATCCAACGTCGTCGATGCGTTGACCTGGGTGATGGGCGAGCAGGGCGCCAAGGCCCTGCGCGGCGGCAAGATGGAAGATGTCATCTTTGCCGGCACCTCCGGCCGCGCGCCGCTGGGCCGCGCCGAGGTGACCTTGACCCTCGACAACGCCGACGGGGCGCTCCCGATCGAGTACTCCGAGGTGTCGATCACGCGCCGCATGTTCCGCGACGGCGCGGGGGAGTACGAGATCAACGGCTCGTCCTGCCGTCTGATGGACGTCCAGGAACTGCTCAGCGACTCCGGCATCGGCCGCGAAATGCATGTCATCGTCGGGCAGGGACGGCTCGCCGCGATCCTCGAATCCCGTCCCGAAGATCGACGCGCCTTCATCGAAGAAGCCGCGGGAGTCCTCAAACATCGCCGCCGCAAGGAAAAAGCGGTGCGCAAACTCGATTCCATGCAGGCCAATCTCGCTCGCCTCAGTGACCTCACCGCGGAACTGCGTCGGCAACTCAAACCGCTGGGACGCCAAGCCGAGGTTGCTCGGCGAGCACAGACGGTCCAGGCTGACCTGCGTGATGCAAAGATGCGTCTGGCCGCTGACGATCTGGTGACCCGTCGAAACCAGTTGAACGACCAGGCGCAGGACGAGAAAGCGGCCCGTGAACAGCACAACCAGGTGGCGGCTGCGCTCGACGAGGCCAACCTCGAACTCGGGCGCCAGGAGCAAGCTCTCGCTCGTCTGACTCCGGGATCGGAAGCGGCTGCACAGAGTTGGTTCCAGCTTTCCGCGCTTGCCGAACGCGTGAACGCCACTGTGCGCATCGCCCGCGAGCGTGCGCGTCATCTCGACTCCGAACCCGTCGGCAACCGCGGCCAGGACCCGGACGAGATGGAGGCGCGCGCCGAACGTCTTGCTGCCGAGGAGGCCGAACTCCTCGAAGGCGTCGAAATCGCGCGAGCGGCGTCGGAAGCTGCTCGGGACCAGCTCGCAGCCACCGAAGATGCTGCAGCAGAAGCGGAACGGGCGCACATGGCGGAAGTTCGTGCCGTCGCCGACCGCCGTGAAGGTCTTGCTCGACTCTCCGGTCAGGTCGACACTCTGCGTACCCGCGTCGAATCCGTCGACGCGGAAGTGTCTCGGCTGACCGAGGCGATCGACGAGGCTCGTCTGCGTGGCGATGCCGCACAGGCCGAGTTCGACACGGTGCAAGAAAGCATCGGGGACCTCGACGCCGGTGAAGTCGGCCTCGATACCAATCACGAACGCGCCATCGAGGCTCTCGAGATGATCGACGCGCGCGTCGAAGAGCTTCGTGAGGAAGAAAAAACGAGCGGGCAACGCATCGCTTCGCTCCGGGCGCGCATCGAGGCACTGTCGATGGGTTTGCAGCGCAAGGACGGTGGCGGCTGGCTGCTCGAACACCGCGGCGACGACGGCATCACCTCGCTGGTCGGATTGATTCACGTCGAACCCGGCTACGAGGCCGCGATCGCTGCCGCGATGGGGCCGGCGGCGGACGCCGTCGTGGCGCAGTCGCTGGACTCTGCTCGTTCCGCTGTCACAGCACTGGCCGATCAGGACGGTGGACGTGCATCACTGATCGTGAGCGGTGAACCGGCGATCAAGCGCGAGGCCGAGATCGCGCCGGGTAGTCGTCCGGCCGTCGACGTCATCGACTGCCCTGACGAGTTGCGTGCCGGATTGACCGCCATCCTCGATGGCGTCGTCCTGGTCGAGACTCTCGATGACGCGATTCGAGTTGTTGCTGACCACAAGGGAATTCGCGCAGTGACGCGTTCTGGCGATCTGCACGGTTCGGGGTGGATGATCGGTGGCTCGGATCGGCAACCGAGCACGCTCGAGGTGCAGGCGGCGATCGACGCGTCAGCAGCGGAACTGGCGGCAACGGAGAGCCGATCCGAGGAACTCGACGCGGCGCTGTCCGGCGCTCTGGCCGAACAGGCCGCTCGACGCGAGACCGCGGAGCAAACTTTGGCCGCGCTCAACGAGTCGGACGCTGCCATGTCCGCCATCTACGAGCAGTTGGGCAGATTGGGGCAGGCAGCACGAGTCGCCCACGCGGAATCCGAGCGGTTGACCGCCCAGCGAGTGCGTGCCGAGGAGGGCCGCGGTGAGTCGCTGACAAAGCTCGCGGATCTGGAGGAACGTCTGCGCGTCGCCGAAACCGACGGCAGTGCACCGGGACACGGTGCGGAATCGACCGCTGCCGATCGCGAAATGGCCGCAGCAGCGCTCGCCGAAGTGCGCATCGTCGAAATGGATGCTCGCCTTGCCGTGCGCACCGCCGAAGAGCGTGCGGAATCCGTACGCGGAAAGGCTGATTCGCTTCGCCGCGCCGCGGCCGCCGAACGAGAAGCGCGGATCCGCGCCGAACGGGCTCTGCGCGCCAGGGCGCACGCTGCGGAGGTCGCAGCTGCCGTGGCCGAATCGGGACAGCGTGTGGCGGCCGAACTCGAGACCGTCGTCGCCGCGGCTCTTGCTCACCGTGACGAGTTGGCTCGGGCCCGCACCGAGTGCACGGCCAAGCTGGATCAGGTCCGCGAGATAGTCCGAGCACTGACTGGACAACTCGCTTCGCTCACCGACGCCGTCCACCGCGACGAGGTAGCGAAGGCACAGGCAGCGCTGCGCATCGAACAACTCGAGGAGTCGATCCTCGATCAGTACGGTATCGGCCTCGACGATCTGATCGCCGAGTACGGGCCCGAGGTCGAACTGCCGCCGACCGCTCTCGAAATCGAGGAGTACGAGCAGGCCAAGGAGCGTGGGGAGCAGGTCACCGCCCCCGCTCCGCTTCCGTACGACCGCGCGACTCAGGAACGGCGCGCCAAGCGGGCCGAGAAGGACCTCGCCACCCTCGGCAAGGTCAATCCGCTGGCGCTCGAGGAATTCGCAGCTCTCGAGGAGCGGTACACCTTCCTCTCCACTCAGCTCGAGGACGTCAAGACCGCACGCAAGGACCTTCTTGCTGTGGTCGCAGACGTCGACGCACGAATTCTGCAGGTGTTCACCGAGGCCTATGCCGACGTCGAGCGTGAGTTCGTGGGAGTGTTCGAGAAATTGTTTCCCGGGGGAGAAGGGCGGCTGGTCCTCACCGATCCCTCGGACATGCTCACCACCGGCATCGAAGTCGAGGCGCGTCCGCCCGGTAAGAAGGTCAAACGGTTGTCGTTGCTGTCGGGCGGCGAGAAGTCGTTGACCGCGGTGGCCATGCTGGTCGCGATCTTCCGGGCACGCCCGTCCCCGTTCTACGTGATGGACGAAGTCGAGGCGGCGTTGGACGACACCAACCTGCGGCGGCTGATCGGACTCTTCGAACAATTGCGGGAGAAGTCGCAGTTGATCGTGATCACTCACCAGAAACCGACGATGGAAATCGCCGATGCGTTGTACGGCGTCAGCATGCGCGGCGACGGCATCACCACCGTGATTTCGCAGCGACTTCGCGGTCAAGACATGGCCTCGACGTAAGCCCTGCTCACTTTCCGGGTCGGAGCCTGAAACAATGGGCCGGTGACTACCCAGGCTTGGATCATCATCGCGGCTGTAGCGGCCGTACTACTCGTCGTTCTCGTTGCCGGATTCCTGCGCTACCGCAAGGGGCAGGTATCGCTGAAGGCGCCCGAGACGAAGCCGGAGCTCGGCGCCCCCGAGAAGGACAAGTCAGGCGGCTACAAGGCCGGTGGCGGGTTCAACTTCAGTCAGGGGTCGACGGCAACGGCGCCACCTCCGGTGGTTCCGACACCGCCGGTCGCCGAGAAGCCGCCCGTCGTCGAAGAACCTGTCGTCGAAAAACCGATCGTCGAAGAACCGGTTGCGGAGAAGCCGGCCGTTGTCGAGGAGCCGGTTGTCGAAGAACCCGCTGTTGTCGAGGAACCGGTTGTCGAAGAGCCGGTAATCGAAAAGCCGGTCGTAGAAGAACCAGCGGTAGCAGAACCTGTTGTCGAAGAACCTGTCGTTCCCGAACCTGTCGTTCCCGAACCTGTCGTCGTTCCCGAACCCGTCGAGCCTGCACCGCGCGTGCTGGACGAGATCGACCCGACCGAGGGTCGGTTGGACCGACTGCGCGGGCGCCTTTCCCGCTCGCAGTCAGCAGTCGGCAAGAGCTTGCTGGGTCTGCTCGGTGGCGGCGATCTGGACGAGGACTCGTGGGAAGAAGTCGAGGACACCCTCCTCATCGCGGACCTCGGCTCCGCGACCACGGAAAAAGTCGTCACGAAGCTTCGTGAGCAGATGGCGGCCCGCAGCGTCCGGACCGAGGCTGCCGCCCGCGCCCTTCTGCGCGAGGTGTTGATCGCCGAACTGCGTCCCGAACTGGACCGCTCCATCCGCGCATTGCCGCACGATGATCACCCGGCTGTTCTGCTCGTCGTCGGCGTCAACGGGACCGGCAAGACAACCACCACCGGCAAGCTGGCTCGCGTGCTCGTCGCCGACGGTCGTCGCGTCGTGCTCGGTGCCGCGGACACGTTCCGCGCCGCCGCCGCCGATCAGCTCCAGACGTGGGCCGAGCGTGTCGGCGCTGAAGTTGTTCGTGGCAAGGAGGGTGGCGATCCCGCTGCGATTGCCTTCGACGCGGTCTCACGGGGCATCGCGGACGGCGTCGACGTGGTCCTGATCGACACCGCCGGCCGTCTGCACACCAAGACCGGTCTGATGGACGAGCTCGGCAAGGTCAAGCGGGTTATCGAGAAGAAGGCCTCGGTCGACGACGTTCTGCTGGTTCTCGATGCGACGGTCGGCCAGAACGGATTGGCGCAGGCTCGAGTGTTCGCGGAGGTCGTGGACATCACCGGCGTCGTACTGACCAAGCTGGACGGAACCGCCAAGGGCGGAATCGTCTTCCAGGTTCAGCATGAACTGGGTGTGCCGGTGAAGTTGGTCGGCCTCGGTGAAGGTGCCGACGACCTGGCGCCGTTCGAGCCGGGTGCGTTCGTCGACGCCCTCCTGGGCTGACGCCCCCGTGCGCCTTTTTGGTAGCGCGAACTACCGAAAAGGCGCACAGGGTTGGTAGAACCCCCTGGCGAAACCTGTTTGCAACAAAGTTGGGCAATTGGTTCACGTCTGCGAAACGCGACAGCGCCATGGACGAAACACCAGCCCAGCACTCTTCTCCTTAACGACGTGCTGCCCGGCACGTGCGACTAGGAGGTAGTAAGTGAGTACCGACGATTTGTTGGCGAACTCCGGTAACGCCGCATGGATGCTGATGGCTGCATCTCTGGTCTTGCTGATGACACCCGGCCTCGCTTTCTTCTACGGCGGGATGTCTCGGTCCAAGTCCGTCCTGAACATGATGATGATGTCCTTCGGGGCCATGGCCGTCATCGGCGTCATCTACGTTCTGTGGGGATGGTCGATGTCCTACGGCTCTGAGAACATCGGGGGCATTTTTGCCAACCCGTTCGAGTTCTTCGGCCTCAAGAACAGCATCACCGATGCTGACGGCAACTTCATCGCCGGCGCCTGGGGCTACCCCAACGTCATCGACATCGCGTTCCAGGTGACATTCGCGATCATCACCACCGCCCTCATCAGTGGTGCCCTGGCCGAGCGGGTCAAGTTCGGCACCTGGCTCCTGTTCTCGGGTATCTGGGTCACCGTCGTCTACTTCCCGCTCGCACACATGGTGTGGGGTGGCGGACTCCTCTCGGGTTCCGAGGACGGCATCGCGGCAAAGCTCTTCGGCACCACGGTCAACGACGACGGAGTCACCGTCGCCAACGTCGCTCCGATCGACTTCGCCGGTGGCACAGTCGTTCACATCAACGCGGGTATGGCCGGTCTGGTCCTCGCACTCATCGTCGGCAAGCGTCTCGGCTTCGGCAAGACCGCCTTCCGTCCGCACAACCTGCCCTTCGTGATGCTCGGCGCCGCACTCCTCTGGTTCGGTTGGTTCGGCTTCAACGCCGGCTCGGCATTCGCCGCCGACGGTAACGCCGGTCTCGCCTGGGTCAACACGACCACCGCGACGTGTGCCGCAGTCCTGGCCTGGCTCGCTACCGAGCGTATTCGTGACGGCCACGCCACCAGCCTCGGCGCAGCTTCCGGTGCGGTCGCCGGTCTGGTCGCCATCACCCCTGCTGCCGGTGCGCTCAACCCGGTCGGTTCCATCTTCCTCGGCGCAGTAGCCGGCATCCTGTCCGCTCTCGCAGTCGGCCTGAAGTTCCGCTTCGGCTTCGACGACTCGCTCGACGTCGTCGGTGTTCACCTTGTCTCCGGCCTGTGGGGCACGATCGGTATCGGATTCTTCGGCACCGCAACCGGCCTCTTCTACGGCGGCGACTACAAGCAACTGGTGGTTCAGATCGTGATCGCACTCGCAGCACTCGTCTTCACCGGCGTTCTGACGACGATCATCGGCTTCGCACTCAAGCCCCTGGGCTGGCGAATCTCGGCCGAGGACGAGGCACGCGGCATCGATGAGACCGAACACGCAGAGACCGCATACGACCTCGCGTGATCAGCACGTGATTAAAGTGAATTCAGGCACTTCAGAGTTTGGAAAGGGATGAGCACATGAAGCTGATCACAGCAATCGTCAAGCCGTTCACGCTCGAGGACGTCAAGACCGGACTCGAGCAGGCCGGAGTGCTGGGTATGACAGTCAGCGAAGTTCAGGGCTACGGCCGACAGAAGGGCCACACCGAGGTGTACCGAGGCGCGGAGTACTCCGTGGACTTCGTACCCAAGGTCCGGGTCGAGGTCGTCGTCGACGACGCGGCCGTTGACAAGGTGGTCGAGGTGATCGTCGAGGCCGCTCGAACCGGCAAGATCGGTGACGGCAAGGTGTGGGTCTCGCCAGTCGAGTCGGTCATCCGGGTTCGCACCGGGGAACGCGGTGGCGATGCACTCTGACCCGAAAGGGTCCGAGAACTTCGGCCCTGGTTCCGTCGCGAAAGCGACGGGGCCAGGGCCGGTCTCGTCAGGGGGATCCGACGAAGCTGCGGACCTGGCCCGCGCACGCAAGGCCCTACTCACCGGAGGCGTCAAGAACAGGAGGCTCGACGCCCCCGCGCTGCGACATGCACTGGTCGATCTGCACGAATTCTGGTTGACCACCAAGGGGACCGAACTGGGCATCAAACCGGATTGTGGGTTTGCCATCGTCGCCGTGGGTGGTCTCGGCCGACGCGAACTGCTGCCGTATTCCGATCTCGATCTGATTCTGCTGCATGACGACATGGACCCGGCGGTCGTGGCCCAGGTCGCGGACAGCCTGTGGTACCCGCTGTGGGACGCGCACATCAAACTCGACCACAGCGTGCGGACGCTTCCGCAGGCGCTTCAGGTTGCGGCCACCGACATGACGGCGGCACTCGGAATGCTCGAAGCACGCCACATTGCCGGCGATGTGGAGCTGAGCAACCTGCTGATCAGTGGTGTCCGTCGACAGTGGCGCATGGACATCCGCAGCCGATTCGACGAATTGATCACCCAGACCCGTACGAGGTGGGAGCGCAGCGGCGAGATCGCCCATCGCGCCGAACCGGATCTCAAGAGCGGTCGTGGCGGGCTGCGAGACGTCCAACTGCTCAACGCCCTGTCCATCGCGCAATTGACCGACGGGATGCCGGGGCTGGGACCCAACTCGCCCGGCGGCGGTCTGGCACTTGCGCACAGGCGGTTGCTCGACGTGCGCACCGAACTTCACCGCGTTGCCGGTCGCGCCCGCGACCAACTGCGAGCACAGGACGCCGACGAGATCGGTGCGGCGCTACGGATCGGTGATCGCTTCGATCTGGCCCGCCTTCTCAGCGAATCGGCGCGCACCATCAGCTATTCGGTCGACGTCGGTATCCGTACCGCCGGAAACTCCTTGCCCCGGCGTGGTTTGTCGCGGCTGCGTCGCGCGCCGGTGCGACGGCCACTGGACGAGGGTGTCGTCGAGCATGCCGGCGAAGTAGTTCTGGCGCGCGATGCGAGACCGAAGAAGGATCCCGGTCTGGTGATGCGGGTCGCGGCAGCGGCGGCCACCAACGGCATGCCGATCTCCGCGTCGACGCTCAATCGCTTGGCAGACAATGCCCCCGAATTGCGTGAGCCGTGGCCGAAAAATGCAGTCAACGATCTCTTGGTCGTGCTGGGTTCCGGATCGCGTGCGGTTCCGGTGATCGAGGCGATGGACCGGACCGGGCTCTGGGGTCGACTCCTGCCGGAGTGGGGGACCATTCGCGATCTTCCGCCGCGCGACGCCGTCCACACGTGGACGGTGGATCGGCACCTGGTCGAAACCGCCGCGTATGCAAGCGGATTCACCACTCGCGTCGCTCGGCCGGATCTGCTCATGCTCGGTGCGTTGATCCACGACATCGGGAAGGGGCGAGGGGGAGACCACAGCGTCGTCGGTGCCGAATTGGCCACCGCGATCGGAAATCGCTTGGGACTCTGGCCTTCCGACGTCGCGACGTTGACGGCGATGGTGCGCTACCACTTGCTGTTGCCGGAAACCGCCACCCGTCGCGACCTCGACGATCCGGCAACGGTGCAGCGAGTGGTCGACGCACTCGAGGGAGACGGGACCCTTCTCGATCTCCTGCATTCGTTGGCGGAAGCGGATTCGCTGGCCACCGGGCCTGGTGTCTGGGGCGACTGGAAGTCGTCGTTGATCGGCGAGCTGGTGCGTCGTTGTCGTTTGCTGATGGCAGGGGAGGAGCTCCCGCAACCCGATCCACTCGCTCCCGAGCAATTGGCCATCGCCGAGGAGGGCGGGGTTCACGTCTCGCTCGTTCCGGCCGAGAATGCGCACACCTACGTCGTGACCGTCATCGCGCCCGACGCTCCCGGGCTGCTGTCTCGGGCTGCCGGAGTTCTGGCGCTGCAGTCCTTGCGGGTGCATTCCGCATCGCTGGGGTCGCATGCAGGTTCGGCGGTCAACTCGTTTGTCGTGACGCCGAGGTTCGGCACACCCCCGCAGGCGGTGCTGCTCCGGCAGGAATTGATCCGGGCTTCGGCCGGTGAACTGAATTTGCTCGAACTTCTCGACGCGAAGGACGAGGAGGCACGGGCAGAGCAGTGGGACGACCCGATCCAGACCAACAAGGATTCCGCGGTTCCGGTGCTCTATGCGCAGGCGCCACCGCGGGTCATCTGGTTCGACGCGCCCGGTGACGGTCAGGCGATCCTCGAATTGCGTACCGAGGACCGCGTCGGCCTGCTCTGCCGACTGGCCGCAGCACTCGAACACAGTGGAGCCGACATCCGGTGGGCGAAGGTCGCCACCTTGGGTTCCTCGGTGGTCGACGCGTTCTGCCTCGACTTCGGTGAGGCCGATACCCGCGCGGCGCGAGAGCGCGTCGAGGAGGCGGTGCTGGCGGTGGTTCCGGTGCCACAACCCAAGAAGAAAGAGGATTGACGGACCGGTTTCGGCAGTTACGCCCGCATCGGCTGGGATCGGTGCGGGCGTAGCGGCTAGGCTGGTGCCCGAGAATATCCACGGCTAACTCGCACGACCTTCAGGAGCGCACTCGGTGTTCGAATCCCTTTCCGACAGATTGACCGGATCTCTCAAGGATCTGCGTGGCAAGGGTCGTCTGTCCGGCGCCGACATCGACGCTACGGCCCGCGAGATCCGCCTTGCCCTGCTCGAGGCCGACGTAGCGCTTCCCGTAGTGCGCAGCTTCATCGCCAAGATCAAGGAACGCGCCAAGGGCGCCGAGGTCTCGGGTGCACTGAACCCGGCTCAGCAGGTCGTCAAGATCGTCAACGAAGAGCTTGTCGAGGTTCTCGGCGGCGAAACTCGTCGACTGCAGTTCGCCAAGACTCCGCCGACGGTCATCATGTTGGCCGGTCTGCAGGGTTCCGGTAAGACCACGCTGGCCGGAAAGTTGGCCAAGTGGCTCAAGGATCAGGGGCACACGCCCCTCCTCGTCGCCTGTGACCTTCAGCGTCCCGGCGCCGTCACTCAGCTTCAGATCGTCGGTGAGCGTGCAGGCGCCGCAGTCTTCGCGCCGCATCCCGGTACCTCCATCGGCGGCGGCGAGAACGCACTGGGCGTGTCCGCAGCCGACCCCGTCGAGGTCGCCCGCGCCGGCGTCGAAGAAGCACGCAACAAGCATTACGACGTCGTGATCGTCGACACCGCCGGTCGCCTCGGTATCGACTCGGAGCTGATGGCGCAGGCCGCCGGTATCCGTGACGCCGTCAACCCGGACGAGACCATCTTCGTCCTCGACGCCATGATCGGTCAGGACGCGGTCAGCACGGCCGACGCGTTCCGTGAGGGAGTCGGCATCACCGGTGTCGTCCTCACCAAGCTCGACGGCGACGCCCGCGGTGGTGCCGCGCTGAGCGTCCGCGAGGTCACCGGCCAGCCGATCCTCTTCGCCTCCACCGGCGAGAAGCTCGAAGACTTCGACGTCTTCCATCCCGATCGCATGGCCAGCCGGATCCTCGGTATGGGCGATGTCCTGAGCCTCATCGAGCAGGCCGAGCAGGTTTTCGACGCCGATCAGGCCGAAGCGACCGCAGCGAAGATCGGCTCCGGTCAGCTCACCCTCGAAGACTTCCTCGATCAGATGATGGCCGTCCGCAAGATGGGCCCGATCGGCAACCTCCTCGGTATGTTGCCGGGTGCCGGCGGCATGAAGGACGCGCTGGCCAACGTCGACGAGAAGCAACTCGACCGCATTCAGGCCATCATCCGCGGTATGACGCCGGCCGAGCGCGACGATCCGAAGATCATCAACGCCTCACGCAGACTGCGCATCGCGAACGGTTCGGGCGTCAAGGTTTCCGACGTCAACCAGTTGGTGGACCGTTTCTTCGAAGCCCGCAAGATGATGGCTGCCATGGCCGGCCGTATGGGTATGCCCGGCGCGCGTAAGCAGGTTCGCAGCAAGAAGGGCAAGAAGGGCAAGAAGGGCGGCAAGGGCCCGACGCAGCCCAAGATGCGCGGAGGATTCCCCGGCATGGGCGGATTCCCGGGTATGCCCGGCGGAATGCCGGCTGGCATGCCCGACCTGTCGAACATGCCCAAGGGTCTCGATCAATTGCCGCCCGGACTGGAAGGCATCGATCTCTCTCAGCTCAAGCTGCCCAAGAAGTAGTCGGTGGCTGCGCTTCATCTGCGGGGTATCGGTCTGCCCGATGCCGAGCCGATCGAATTGTGGATCGTCGACGGGCTGATTTCCTTCGAGCCGGTGTCCGGTGCGGAGACGATCGTCGAATCGGGTTGGATCACACCGGGTCTCGTGGATGCGCACTGTCACGTCGGTATCCGCTACGGCGGTGGCGGGGGCGAAACCGTCGACGGCTTGCTGGGGCAGGCGAAGACCGAACGTGACGCGGGCGTGCTGTTGCTTCGTGACGCCGGATCGCCGGTCGACACCAGGTTCATCGACGAGCGCCTCGATCTGCCGCGGATCATTCGCGCAGGCCAGCACATCGCAGCACCGAAGCGGTACATCCCGGGCCTGCCGGTCGACCTGGACGACGAATCTCAGTTGCCGGCCGAGGTGGTGCGTCAGGCACGCGCCGGTGACGGTTGGGTCAAGCTCGTCGGGGACTGGATCGATCGTTCCATCGGTGACCTCGCCCCGTTGTGGAGCGACGAGATTCTGGTCGAGGCCATCGCTGCCGCCCATGCCGAAGGCGCAAGGGTCACCGCTCACGTCTTTGCCGAGGATGCTCTGCCCGGCCTGATCAACGCCGGCATCGACTGCATCGAGCACGGCACCGGATTGACGGACGCGACCATCGAGTTGATGGTCGCTCACGGCACGGCCTTGGTTCCGACGCTGATCAACATCGCAACTTTCCCCGAGATCGCGGACTCTGCCACGCGGTATCCGATCTACGCGGCGCACATGCGGGATCTGCACGCTCGTCGACATCGGACGATCGGTGCCGCTCACGAGGCCGGGATTCCGATCTATGCCGGAACGGATGCCGGCGGATCGATCAGGCACGGGCGGATCGCCGACGAGATCGCCGAACTCGAAGTTGCCGGTTTGACGGCGCATCAGGCGCTGGGCGCAGCCTGCTGGGACGCGCGGAGTTGGCTGGGTGCGCAGGGGATCGAAGAAGGAGCGCCCGCCGACCTGGTGGTTTATTCCGAAGATCCGCGCGGAAACCCCGATGTGCTCGCGAAGCCGATGCGTGTGATCCTCCGCGGAACCCCCGTGAGTGGTTAGGGAGTCCCCGCACTCTCGAAGCGCGCACAGGGTGGTTTCCGAACGAGCCCACCCATCTGGCACAATGGACCATTGTTCGTCGCAACCGGTTACGTACCGCTGCGACGGTCACAGGATAGAGGCAAAACCGGGCTCACAAATCGTGTGGGTCGCTGAATTGCACGTGACATGCGCAGCACTGTTGTGCGCGCTGAAGGAGAACTGCAGCTGTGGCTGTCAAAATCAAGCTCACCCGCCTCGGCAAGATCCGCAACGCTCAGTACCGCGTTGTCATCGCCGACTCGCGCACCCGTCGTGACGGCCGTGCGATCGAGACCATCGGCAAGTACCACCCCAAGGAAGAGCCCTCGCTGATCGACATCGATTCCGAGCGCGCTCAGTACTGGCTGTCCGTGGGCGCACAGCCCACCGAGCCCGTCGAGGCACTCCTCAAGATCACCGGTGACTGGCAGAAGTTCAAGGGCCTGCCGGGCACCGAAGGCACCCTGCGCGTCAAGGAAGCCAAGCCCACCAAGCTCGAGCTCTTCCAGGCTGCGCTCGCGCAGGCCGAGAACGAGCCGGTTGCAGAAGCAATCACCCCCAAGAAGAAGAAGGCTGCAAAGGCTGACGAGGCCAAGGCAGAAGACACCGCGGCTGACGCCGAGGCTCCCGCTGCAGACGCCGAGGCTGCTGACAAGTGAGTGCCGTCGTCGCTGATGCGGTAGAGCATCTCGTGCGGGGCATCGTCGCCAATCCCGACGATGTGCGCGTCGAGCTGATCACCGGACGTCGGGGACGGACCGTCGAGGTGCACGTGCACCCAGACGATCTCGGCAAGGTCATCGGTCGGGGTGGTCGCACTGCGACCGCTCTGCGGACCTTGGTCTCCGGCATCGGTGGCCGCGGTATCCGTGTTGATGTCGTCGACACCGATCAGTAGACGGCAGTAAACAGGTGGAACTCGTAGTCGGTCGTGTCGCGAAGTCGCATGGCATCAAAGGTGAATTGGTAGTCGAGGTTCGTACAGACGAGCCCGAGGATCGTTTTGCCGTAGGTTCCGTGCTGCGTGGGCGCAAGCCGCGCGAGTCCACACTGAAGTCGTACACAGTGGAAGCCGCCCGGGATCATTCCGGGCGGCTTCTGCTGCGCCTCGAAGGCGTCAGTGACCGTGGCGACGCAGATGCGTTGCGCGGCACACTGTTTGTCATCGACAGTTCCGAACTCGAGCCTTCGGATGATCCGGACGAGTTCTACGATCACGAACTCGAAGGACTGAAGGTCGTCCTCACGGACGGTGCCGAGGTCGGTTCGGTCATCGAGGTATTGCATTCCGCCGCAGGCGAATTGCTTTCGATTCGCCGTACCGGTGAGGCATCCGGCGAATTGCTGATCCCGTTTGTCGCCGCCATCGTCACCTCGGTGTCGATCGCCGACGGTGTCGTGGTGATCGAGCCTCCCGAGGGACTGCTCGACCCGGACTTCGGCGACAAGTCGAACAGCGACAATTCGAACGCCGACAGCGACTGATCGCTTGTCATGCGTCTCGATGTAGTCACCATCTTTCCCGAGTATCTCGAACCGCTTCGTGCTGCCTTGCTGGGCAAGGCAATCGAACGTGGCTTGATCTCGGTCGACGTCCACGATCTTCGGTCGTGGACCCATGACGTGCACAAAGCCGTCGACGATTCTCCGTATGGCGGCGGACCCGGCATGGTCATGAAACCCACCGTCTGGGGCCCGGCACTGGACGACGTGATCGGGCGCTCCGATTCTTCCGGCCCCGATGATGCCGAGACCATTCTGGTGGTGCCCACTCCCGCCGGCGTTCCGTTCACCCAGGAGACCGCGCACCGCTGGTCCAACGCCAAGCACCTTGTGTTTGCCTGCGGCCGATACGAAGGTATCGATCAACGGGTTTTCGACGACGCCGCCAAGCGGGTCAGAGTCGAAGAAGTCAGCATCGGCGATTACGTCCTGATCGGCGGCGAAGCAGCCGTGCTGGTGATGGTCGAGGCTGTCGTGCGACTGATGCCCGGCGTTCTCGGCAATCAGCTTTCACACCAAGAGGATTCGTTTTCCGACGGCCTTCTCGAAGGGCCTAGCTACACTCGCCCGGCTGTGTGGCGCGACCTCGAAGTTCCGCCGGTGCTTCTCTCCGGTGATCACGCGAAGATCAAAGCGTGGCGCCATGAGCAGTCGCTGCAGCGCACGGCCGAGCGTCGACCGGATCTTCTTCCTTAGGTATTTCGCTTCAACCAGGTGATGCTTGCGCCGTCGTCGAGCGATTCGGTTGCAGTCGGTGTGAACAGTGTCGGCTCGAAGTTACCTCTGATCATCGGTATGCCTGCGCCGGCGACTACCGGATACCTCTTGATGATCAACTCGTCGATCTCCGGTAGTAGTTCGCCGGCGAGAGTTCCGCCGCCACACAGCCAGATATCTTGTCCTTCTTCCTCTTTGAGAGATCTGACTACCCCAAGCGGATCGGCGCGAACGATGGTGACGGGGGGATCCTCGGCGTCAGGGATGGTTGTGGAGACGACGAACTGACGCAGGTGCGCGAAGGGGCTTCTCACTCCGGCGGCCAGCCCGGGCTCGTAGGAGCCGCGGCCCATGACGACCGTGTCGAAGGTCTTGTTGGGTGCGTCCTCGATTCCGAGAGCGGGCCGCACATGCGTTGGCACGGTTTCAGGATATCGATCGCATATCCAGGCCGTGATCTGTTCGGAGACCGGGAGGAAATCGAATTCGCCACCAGGCCCCGCGATGTATCCGTCGAGGGAAGCTCCCACGTAGTACACAAGCTTTCGCATAAGGCGCTCCCTTCGTAGTACTATGTTTGTAGTGGTTTAATTTAGGGTTGTGTCAGGAGTGATGTCAAGTGCGAAAGAACCCGGAACGCCGGCTTGCCCTGATCGACGCGGCAATCGAGGTGTTGGCCCGAGAGGGTGCTCGAGGCTTGACGTTTCGAGCCGTCGACGCCCAGGCAGCAGTGCCGAACGGGACAGCGTCGAACTACTTCTCCAATCGCGACGACCTGCTCACTCAAGCGGGTGGCCGGATCTACGAGCGACTGATTCCGGAGGACCTCGAAGGGATGATCGATCCCGTCAACGGCACCGATCGTGAGCGCCTGGTGACGCTCATGCTCGACGTGGTCGAGCGCGTCACCTCGTTCGGAACGGGTTTCCTCGCGCTCATGGAGTTGCGACTGGAGGCGACGCGTCGACCGGACCTGCGTGCGGTACTGACCGTCCGCATCCGAGAAGACTTCGATCTGAACGTAGCCAATCATCTGGCGTCGGGCGTGCCGGGTGATGCGATGACCGTTCGCCTGCTCTATTTGTCGCTGAACTGGCTCGCACTGGATCGACTCACATTGCCGAACCTGTTCGGAGAGGAAGATATTCGGACGATCGTCGAGGCAGCGGTGGATCGAGCGCTACCCCGCGAATCGTAGAAGGTCAGTGCCGTTCGGCAGGTTTGCGGCGGAACGAGAAGTATCGATGACCGAAGAAGCTCACACCGGCAACGATCAACATGACAACCGCCTGGGCGGGAAGCGGCGGGGCATGCAGAATCGACACCGCGATTGTTCCGAGTATCAGATTCAGCACCAGGCCACCGGAATTGACGACGATGAACGCTCCCAGGTCGCGTGCCACATGTCCGCGGACGCGGAAAACGAGAGTCCGATGCAGAACGAAAGCGATGAGGACGCTGATGGAGTACGCGCCGATCACAGCCACTTGATACAGATCCTTGTTGTCGAGGATCAGTGTCCAGATCACGAAGAGCACGTATCCGATCGCCGTATTAGCCACTCCGACAATGGCAAATGCGATGGGTTGATGCTTGACCACCCGAAGCAGTGGGCCGGGATTCTCGGGTGATGCGATGTCTTCGGTCATGAAGACTCGGTTTTCACGGTGTTGATCCCGTCCTTGCGTCGGTTCCGCAGATACATCCACTCGAGCACGCCGAGTCCGAGGACTCCGGCGACCATCGAAGCGCCGCCGACCTTCCATCCCGGGGGACGCCACGTCAGGACAAGTTCCGCGTCTTTCGTACCGGCTGGAACGTCCACGGTGACAAAGGACTTCGCGACGACGTCGATCGGGACAGGCTGACCGTCGATGCTCGCCCGATATCCGGGCCAGCCGAGCCGTGCGAACACAACCTTGCCGCCGGTCTCCGAACTGACACGAAGGGTGCTCGACATGTTCGATTCCGCGATCGACGTAGCCTCGACGCCGTGGGCGTCGGCGATGCGTCCGTTGCGTGTCGAGACGGGGCCGTCGACGCGTTCGAGTACCGAGATGTAGTTCTCGTGTCCGGGGTAGTCGACCCATTTCCATCCGTCGGGAGCCGGGTTCTTGCGTGCATCGGGGTAGAGAGCGTTCTGAAGTACGACGCGGTCCACGTTCATCAGGTCGACGATGGTGCGGCCGGTGGTGGGTTCGACGGTGAATGCGCGTCGGAAGGCGTCGGGGCAGACACTCATGTCCCAGCGCATGCAGAGCAGATCACCGAAGTAGAAGTGCCCGTTGGGGGTGTAGCCGCTGGTGTAGGTCAGTTCGAGGTCTTTGGGGTAGTTGCCGAAAGCAAGGGAACCGTACGCTCCGTCGAGGGTCTTGTCCCCGGGGGCGATGAGCGCACGGTCGCCCAGTTGCAGTGTCGTGCCTTCGAAGTCGGGGAAGGCGTCTTTCATCTCCGAGCGGGATTCGGGCAGGTTCCAGCTCATCGGGGTTGGTTGCGCGGCCCGAACCTGGGCGTACGCGATGGGGGAGACCGCGACGATCGCTACGAGGCATGCGAAAGCAGTGCCCTTGGTACGGCCGAGCCAGACCATCGCGGCGCCGAGTGCGGCAACGAGCAGGGCCGAGATCACATGCCATTTCGCGAGCCCGGGAGCTGCCGAGGCTGACCGAATCAGAAGCAGGCCCACGAGGATTCCCGCTGCAACGCAGCGCCCGCGCAACTTGTCGGTCGTGGCGTAACGCCCGAGCAGGATGCACACCAGAAGCAGGAGTCCGATGGCCACCATCGGAAGTACGCGCGCGGGCCACCGCAGTGGGCCGATCGTGCTCGGCCCGGCAGTCCACATGAGGACGGCGACCGTGAAGATCCCGACGGCGGTCAATTCGCGTGCCGCGGCGCGTGCCTTGCCCCAGTCGATGAATGCCAGGGCGGGTATGAGGAACCAGGCGATGTAGACCATGGGCATGGTCTGGATGTATCCCCACCACGAGGTGAACGCGGGCATCGTGCTCGGCAGGCTCGCGTTCAGCGATTCCGACCACGGGACGGCGAGGAATGCATCGTTCTTGACTTCGGATGCACCGCGCCAGGTGACGTCCGCGGTGAGCAGGCTCGGCAGATACGTCGCGAGACCGGCCAGAGCGGCACACGCGGACACCGCCAGAAGCCGCAGTGACGGCAGCCAACGCCGCTGATAGACAACTTCGCCGATTGCGACCGCGCCGATCATCAAGCCGGATTCGACTGCGGGGAAAACATATTGGACCGACATCGCGAGATACAAGAACACGAAGGTCGGGATCGGACCGCTCTTACCTCGGGCGTAGCGGATTGCCGACGCCCACGCCTGAACCATCCAGGCAGTGCCGGTGAAGGCAGTCATCCAACTGGCCGAGTCGAAGAACAGCAGGAAACCGGTGAACGGAATCGAGACGCCGGCGACGGCAGCCCACGTGGGCTTCGAGCCGTACTCGAGGCAGATCCGATAGACGCCGAGTGCAAGGATGATCGCGAAGATCAACTTCACGATCGTCGCGTACAACGCCAGGTTGTCGAAGGACGGTGCGATCAGGTCGATCAGGAGTTGCGGTGGATTGAGAAGGCCTGCTTCCTCGATCGCGTAGTTGCCCGCCATCCAGTTCTCGGGGACGAGCACCGGGAGGTGTCCTTCTCGCAGACTGCGGCCGAGCATGACCCACAGCGGCGCGTATTGGGACTCGGTGTCGTCGGTGTAGAAGTGACGAGCATTCGCGAGCACCACGGCCAGATAACCGGCGATGACACCGATCGCCGTGACGGCGCCCCACTTGTACACGTCTGCCCGGGCGAGAGTGCGAGTTTCCACCACGAGTTCCAGACCTTAACAGGGCAGGTGGGGCGTACGGAGACGCGAGCGCGTCACGCGCCGCCGGCATCCGAAGTCAAGACATCTCTGCGTGTTAAAGTTCGCGACGGTGTGGGCCCGATCGTGCCTGTCTCTCGGCGCCAGTCGAGCCCCCTGAAGGGAGTGGAAGCGAGTGCACTCGATTTCCGTCGTAGTGCCCGTTTATCAGGGCGAAAAGACGATCACGGCGCTCGTCGAGGAGTTGGACGGCCTGGGCACACCGAGTGCGACGCCCGGTGGTGCGCAGTTCTCCGTCGACGAGATCGTGCTGGTTCACGACAACGGCCCGGACCGCTCCGACGTCGTGTTACTCGAATTGGAGCGCCGTTTCGAGCAGGTGCGTGTCGTGTGGCTCAGCCGCAACTACGGCCAGGACGCGGCGACCATCGCCGGCATGGCCGCTGCAACTGGACAGTGGATCGTGACGATGGACGAGGACGGCCAGCACGACCCGGTGCACATCGGGGCTTTCCTCGACACCGCGCTGACGGAGCGATCCGATCTCGTGTATTCCAAACCCACGAACACACGCCCGCACGGATTCTTGCGGAACCTGACCTCGCGCGGCGCAAAGATCGTCTTGGCGACGGTATTCGCGTTCCCTGATTCGACGAGATTCGAAAGTTATCGCCTGATCCGCGGTGACATCGGCCGACAGTTGGCCGGCGTCGCGGCCAACGGCGTGTATCTGGACGTTGCGCTGACGTGGGTTGTCGGTAACACGGCCACGGCGCCGGTGACACTTCGAGCCGAAGGCCGCGAAGAATCCGGGTACAACTACCGCCGTTTGTTCTCGTTGTTCTGGAAGATGGTGTTGTGTAGCGGAACACGCGGTCTGCGGCTGGTCAGCCTGCTCGGAGTCACCCTGGCGTCGGCCGGCGTGATCATGGCCGCGGTGATCTTCATCGGGGCCATGACCGGCGACAACGATGATCCCGAAGGATGGGCGTCGATCATCATGGCGCTGCTGGTCTGTTCGGGTGCGATTCTGTTCTCGCTCGGGCTCATTGCCGAATATCTCGGTGTGGCACTGCACGTCCTTGTCGGAAAGCCGCTGTATCTGACTGTCGACTCCCCGCGGCCCGGAACCTCGATCGATCGGCGTAGTCGTGAGCACTGATCGCATCATCTTCTCCCGCCCCTATCGGGCATCGAACGAATTGTCGAATCTGGCAACGGTTCTGGAGTCCGACCACATTCACGGTGACGGACGTTTCACCAAGTCCGCGACTGCAGCGCTCAAGGCGATCACCGGATCCACGCATGCTCTGCTGACCACCTCGTGCACGCATGCACTCGAATTGGGTGCGCTGCTGCTCGAATTGGGCCCGGGCGACGAGGTAATAGTTCCGAGCTTCGCGTTCAGTTCGGCGGCGACCGCCGTCGCGTTGCGCGGGGCCACTGTTGTTTTCGTCGACATCGATCCGAGTACCGGCAACATCGACCCGGCGTGCGTCGCGGCGGCGATCACCGAACGCACCAAAGCTGTACTGGTCATGCATTACGGCGGAGTCGCCGCGGACATGGAACCTCTCCTCGACCTCGCGGAACTCCACGGCGTTGCGTTGATCGAAGACAACGCTCACGGGCTCGGCGGAAAGTGGCGCGGGCGCTCGCTCGGCACCATCGGAACAATCGGAACGCAGAGTTTTCACGACACCAAGAACGTTCACTGCGGTGAGGGCGGCGCGCTGTTGCTCTCCGACGATCAGTTGATGACTCGCGCCGAAATCATCCGTGAGAAGGGGACCGACCGTGCGCGTTTCCTGCGCGGGCAGGTCGACAAGTATTCGTGGCAGGACATCGGGTCGAGTTATCTGCCCAGTGAACTCAATGCCGCCGTCCTCGACGCACAACTCTCCGAGTTCGACGCGATTCAGGCGGCGAGGCATCGCGTCTGGGACGCCTACAGCGTGAGTCTGGGCGAGTGGGCGGCCGCGAACGGTGTCGTGCCCATGGCGGTGCCCGATGATCGCGAGCACACTGCGCACCTGTTCTATCTCAAGATGCCGACCGAAGAGAGCCGTGACGGCTTGATTCGGCACCTTGCCGGTGACGGAATCGTGGCGCCGTTCCACTACGTTCCGCTCGATACGAGTGCGGCCGGTGTGCGCTACGGACGAACACCGCAGCCGTGCGTGCGTAGTGCCGAGTTCTCCGCGTCGATCCTTCGACTGCCGCTGTGGCCCATGCTCACATTCGAACAACAGGACCGTGTCATCGGTTCGGTGCTCGAGTACAAGCAGGCTTGAGGACGAACACGACCGCGTGGATCGAATCAGGGCCCGGAAGCTTCGGGCATCGCCGAATCCGCGGTCGTGGATGCCGCTGCCCAGTCGTCGATGCTTCCGCTCGGGAAGAGAATCTGCGTGACGCCGGTGACCGTGTCGCGAGCGTGCAATGCACTTTCGTCGTCGACGGCATCGGTGAACGAGGTGTCGGGATAGAAGCTGTCCTCATCCGTGTACTGGACGTCTTCTCGCGAACCGATTGCGATGATGTATCGGTTGTCGTCACCGACGATGCCGGTGGACAGATGGATCCACTTGTCCTCGACACAGCACATCCAGCCCTGTTTGACTCCTATGACGGGCTCGCCGAACAAGGCCTCGGGCAGGCCGAATCTCTGGTCGTAACCGTCGGTTCCTTCGGGAGTGGATTGCCGCAGGTACTCGACGAACTGCTCGACCCGTTCAGGTCCGAGTTGATCGGAGTCGTCGAGGACACCGCTGTAGAAGGTGACCAGGTCACGTGTCGTGGTCTCGGTGTTCCACCACATTCCGTCCCAGGGCGGCGTCGTCGCGGTCAGTGCGTAACGCTCGGCGACGCGGGTGATCACCTCTTGGCCGCCGACCTCGTCCCACAGGAGGTTGGCTGCGGTGTCGTCGGAGGATTCGAGCATCGCCGCCATGAGGGTGCGATCGTCGTCCGTGATGGGTCGCTCACCGCGCGCATCCTGATGAAGTAGATCCTCGGCGATGAAAAGTTTTGCCACCGAGGCTGTTTCGATCTGCTGGTCACCGGCGACGTCGAGGTACTTGTCCGAGGAGCGGTCGAGGATGGCGATGGAGACGTCCGCACCACGCCCGAGCGCAGCCACCTGAGCCTGTCCCAGACGGCCGTCGAGGGTCTCGGCTACCGGAACATTGGTGTCGGGAAAGGCGGGGGTCTGCATCGGATCATCCGGGTTCTGTCCACCGCTGCACGAAGCCGCAAAAGTAACTGCGGCCACCATTGCGGCAATCCGGACGTACCGCGTACTCATTTGTTTCCCCCGGTAGCCCTGACACGGCACTGTTGCCGATCTTCTTGTCTCAGGATAGCGGTAGGGTCGGATCTCGTGATTCTCAAGACCGTGAACCAGCGCATTGCCGAGGAACTCGACGTCCGCGAAGGCCAGGTTGCAGCAGCAGTCGACCTTCTCGACGGCGGAGCCACGGTGCCCTTCATCGCCCGGTACCGCAAGGAAGTCACCGGCACGCTCGACGACGCCCAGCTGCGACTCCTGGACGAGCGGCTGCGGTATCTCCGCGAGCTCGACGACCGTCGTGACGCCGTGCTCACGGAGATCGACTCTCAGGGCAAACTCGACGATCAACTGCGCGGTCAGATCATGCTGGCCGAGACGAAAGCGCGGCTGGAGGACATCTACCTCCCCTTCAAGCCGAAGCGGCGCACCAAGGCGCAGATCGCCCGCGAGGCCGGCCACGAGCCCGTCGCCGATGCTCTCATCGGAGATCCCACCACCGATCCCGCGAAGTATTCGGACGAGCAGCTCGACGGTGCCCGGTCGATCCTCGTCGAGCGCTTCGCCGAGGACGCCGATCTGGTCGGTGAATTGCGTGAGCTGATGTGGAATCGCGGCCAGGTCGTCTCCTCGGTCCGCAAGGGCAAGGAAACCGATGGCTCGAAGTTTGCTGACTACTTCGAGTTCTCGGAACCGTTCTCCAAATTGCCCTCGCACCGCATCCTCGCCGTCCTGCGCGGCGAGAAGGAAGAAGTGCTGTCGCTCAACATGGCGGCAGACACCGAAGAACTCGCGCCGGGGGAGCGCACGGTCTACGAAGGCCGCATCGCGTCGCGGTTCGAGATCGCCGACCGTGGTCGGGCCGCCGACGGGTGGCTTCTCGACACCGTCAAGTGGGCGTGGAAGACGAAGTTCGCCGTCACGCTCGGTATCGACACTCGGATGCGTCTGCGGCAGTCGGCCGAAAAGGACGCCGTCGACGTCTTCGCCACCAACCTCAAGGATCTACTCCTCGCAGCTCCCGCCGGCGCCCGACCCACCATGGGACTCGACCCCGGATTCCGCACCGGAACGAAGGTTGCCGTCGTCGACGGAACCGGCAAAGTTGTTGCCTACGAGACGATTTACCCGCACCAGCCGCAGAACAAGTGGGACGCGGCTCTCGCGACGCTTGCCGGACTGGTCGCCGAACACGGCGTCGAACTGATCGCCATCGGCAACGGCACGGCCTCACGCGAGACCGACACGCTCGCTACCGAACTGATCAAGAAGACCGGCGCGCCCAACCTGACCAAGATCGTCGTCTCCGAGGCAGGCGCATCGGTGTACTCGGCTTCGGCCTACGCGTCGCAGGAACTTCCCGACCTCGACGTCTCGATTCGCGGTGCGGTGTCCATTGCGCGTCGCTTGCAGGATCCGTTGGCGGAGTTGGTCAAGATCGATCCCAAGTCCATCGGCGTCGGTCAGTACCAGCACGACATCACCGAATCGCTGCTCTCGCGTTCCCTCGACGCCGTCGTCGAGGATGCCGTCAACTCGGTCGGCGTCGACGTCAACACCGCGTCCGTGCCGCTGCTTGCTCGGGTGTCCGGAATTGCAGGATCCCTTGCAGAGAGCATCGTCGCGCATCGGGACCAGAACGGTCCGTTCAAATCCCGCAAGGGTCTCAAGGATGTCTCCCGCCTGGGACCCAAGGCATTCGAGCAGTGCGCAGGCTTCCTGCGGATCACCGACGGCGACGACCCTCTCGACGCGTCGAGCGTCCACCCGGAGGCATATCCGGTGGTTCGCAAGATCGTTGCGAGTGCAGGCGGGGACGTGCGCACCGTGATCGGAAACTCGCAGGCACTTCGATCGGTCAAGGCGTCCGACTACGTCGACGAGCGATTCGGTCTACCGACCGTCACCGACATCATCTCCGAGTTGGAGAAGCCGGGACGAGATCCACGACCCGAATTCAAGACCGCAACCTTTGCCGCAGGTATCGAGAAGGTCGCGCATCTCAAGCCCGGCATGACTCTCGAAGGCGTGGTCACCAACGTCGCAGCCTTCGGTGCCTTCGTCGACATCGGAGTTCATCAGGACGGTCTGGTTCACGTCTCGGCGATGTCACACAACTTCGTCAAGGACCCACGCGAGGTCGTCAAGTCAGGTGACGTCGTCAAGGTGAAGGTCCTCGAAGTGGACGAGGCACGCCAACGCATCGGGCTGACGCTTCGTCTCGACGACGAGGTGGGAGCGTCCCGCAAGTCCGAAGGCCAGCGAGGTGGGCAACCTCAGCGGCAGGGCCAGCCGCAGGGCCAGCGTCAGGGGCAGGGTCAGCAACGAGGAAATGGCGGACGCCAGGGCGGACGCGAGCAGCGACCGGACAACCGCGCGCCTGCTGCCGGGTCGATGGCCGACGCTCTGCGCAAGGCGGGCTTCGGCAAGTAAATCCGTCCGCCGGGTTTTCGAAGTCCGTATCGTCACAATCGAGTCGGTTGGCGGTATGAATCCGATCAGGGTCGGATCATGAATTCGGTGAAGGGAGGACAGTGATGCGGGAGTGGCTCGAGCGCGAGATCATCGCCCATGGCCGATTGCCGTTGCTGTTCTTCCTGCTCGGGTTCCTGTCCGCCTTCCTTTTCATCCGCCTCAGCGTCCGGATGATTCGCGCGCAAGTGAAATGGTGGCCGGGCAACATCGCGCCCGGAGGCCAGCATGTGCATCACGTCGTGTTCGGTGTGATCGCCATGATGATCTCCGGTGGTGCGTTGATCGCGGTCTACGTCGATGGTTCGCAGACCACCGGTGCCGTCCTGGCGGCGATCTTCGGTATGGGTGCTGCGTTGGTGCTCGACGAGTTCGCACTGATCTTCTATCTGAAGGATGTGTACTGGTCCGAACAAGGTCGGACCTCGGTGGATGCGGTCTTCGTCGCGATCGCCGTGACCGGCCTGGTGCTGCTGGGTTTCCGCCCGCTCGAACTTCTCGACGTCGCCGGATTCCGTGAAGAACGCGATCCGTGGATCAAGTTGGTCTTCGTTTTCGTCGCGTTGATCAACTTCGCCTTGGCAGCCATCGTGATTCTCAAGGGGAAGATCTGGACGGGGCTCGTCGGTCTGTTCGTTTTCCCGTTGCTGGTAATCGGAGCGGTCCGCCTGAGCCGGCCGGGTGCACCGTGGGCTCGCTGGCGGTACACGCGCAAGCCGAAACGGATGAACCGCGCGCTCGAACGCGAACGGAAATGGCGTCGGCCCGTCATCCGGGCCAAGATCTACGTCCAGGATCTGATAGCCGGATCGCCGAGCGTCGAACATGCGATGACCGCGGCCGAGCAGGAACTGGACCACACCATCCACGCAGCTCCGCCGCCACCGATTTCCCCGCTGGTATCCGCGTCTGGCACAATGGACGGGTTGCCTGGACCAGGCAGCAGCACTTGATCTGGGCACGAACCAGACGAGCGCCGTTTCGGGAGACCGAAACGCGTGCCGCTCGGTTCCTCTGCTCCTGCGAAATACAAGGATGACATATGAACACCCTGGACTTCCTGGACAAAAAGTCGCTCCGCGACGACATCCCCGAGTTCCGTCCCGGCGACACGCTCAACGTGAACGTCAAGGTTATCGAAGGCTCCAAGGAGCGCGTGCAGGTCTTCAAGGGCGTCGTTATTCGTCGCCAGGGCGGCGGCGTTCGCGAGACCTTCACCGTCCGTAAGGTCTCCTTCGGCGTCGGCGTCGAGCGCACCTTCCCGGTTCACAGCCCCACGCTGGCCTCCATCGAGGTTCTGACCCGCGGTGACGTCCGTCGCGCCAAGCTGTACTACCTCCGTGAGCTTCGTGGCAAGAAGGCGAAGATCAAGGAAAAGCGCTGATCTTTCCGATGAGCCCGGCACCGCGTACGCGCGGTGTCGGGCTAATCTGGTTTCTGTGGCAGATTCTTCGAAGGAGCAGGCATTGTCGTCCGGACCCGAGAATCACGAGGGATCAAGCGGTTCCGCGGAACCGACCTCACATCGGCCGCAGAAGAAACAGCGATCGTTTCTGCGAGAACTCCCTGTTCTGATCGGCGTAGCGCTGGTACTCAGCATCGTCCTTCAGGCATTTGTCTTCAGAGTTTTTCTCATCCCATCCGAGTCGATGGAACCGACACTGCACGGCTGTGCGGGATGTACCGGTGACCGCATCGTGGTGGAGAAGATCGGATACCGCTTCGGCGATCCGGAACCCGGCGACGTCGTCGTCTTCAAGGGACCCGATTCGTGGAACACGAAATATGTGTCCAATCGGTCCGACAACGTTGTCGTCCGCGGCATTCAAGAGGTCGGTTCGTGGGTCGGCCTCGTTCCGCCGGACGAGAACGACTTGGTCAAGCGAGTGATCGCTACCGGCGGCCAGACCGTCGAATGCTGCGACGAGCAGGGCCGAGTCCTGGTCGACGGCAAGCCGCTCGACGAGCCGTACATCAAGATGGATTTCCCGTTCACTCCGGGAACGCAAACGTGTGACACCGAATTGAAGTCGGGCCGCTGCTTCGGACCGATCACCGTTCCCGAGGGCCACGTGTGGGTCATGGGTGACAACCGCAGCAATTCCGCCGACTCGCGCTACCACGTCGACGACGAGTTCCAGGGAACCGTCCCGATCGACAACATCATCGGTCAAGCTCGTTTCATCGTTCTTCCCCCGTCGCGAATGGGCGGCATCGATGCGCCTGATATTCAGGGCAACTGAGTTGTCGGACCGCACACATGGATTCGCGTAGTTCCGAGTAGGCAGAGACAGTGAGTAGTTGGCCCCCTCGCGTTGTCATTCGCAGATCGGCAGGTCTGCGGACGATGGAGTCTGCGTTGGCGCGAACCGGACTCGGTCCGGTGGCCGGCGTCGACGAGGCCGGGCGCGGAGCGTGCGCTGGTCCACTTGTCATTGCAGCGTGTGTCCTGGCGCCGAAACCGCAAGCAGCCCTCGCGCGGCTCGACGATTCGAAGAAGCTGACCGAACGTGCGCGCGAGGAGCTTTTCCCGGCGATCAAGCGCTTGGCGTTGGCGTGGAGTGTCATCTCTGTTCCCGCTGCGGAAGTCGATCAGATCGGCATCCACGTCGCCAACATCGAGGGGATGCGACGAGCAGTTGCGGGCCTCGACCTCGAACCGGGCTACGTTCTCACCGACGGATTCCGGGTTCCGGGTCTGACGGCTCCGTCGCTACCGGTCATCGGCGGTGACGGCGCCGCTGCATGCATCGCCGCGGCGAGCGTTCTCGCGAAGGTGACCCGAGATCGTGTGATGACCGAGATGGACGACACTCATCCGGGATACGGCTTCGCGATTCACAAGGGATACAGCACGCCACTGCACATGGACGCACTCGACGAGCTGGGGCCGTGCCCTGAGCACCGCATGACCTATGCCAACGTGGTGGCTGCGGGAGTCCGGTTGGAACAACGCGCGGGCCGTACGGGATGATGGACGTTCAGACGAACTGGGAGGACTGGCTAAACCGATGAGTGCCGAGGATCTCGAGAAGTACGAAACCGAGATGGAGCTGTCGCTCTACCGTGAATACCGGGACATCGTCGGACAGTTCTCCTACGTCGTGGAGACCGAACGACGTTTCTACCTGGCCAACACGGTCGAGTTGCTGCCCCACAATTCAGACGGGGAGATCTACTTCGAGCTGCGGATGTCCGACGCCTGGGTGTGGGACATGTACCGCCCGGCGCGATTCGTGAAATACGTACGCGTCGTGACCTTCAAGGACGTCAACATCGAAGAGCTGGACAAGCCGGATCTGCGCCTTCCTGACTGATCTGCGCTTGCCGGACTGATCTCGACAACGAAGTGCCCCGCCGATATCGGCGGGGCACTTCGTATTTCGCGGAGTTGTGCGGGGTCAGTTGCCCTTGACGTTCACAATCTGACGCAGCGTGTGTCGAATCTCGACCAAGTCCTTCGCGTCGTCCATCACGACGTCGATGTCCTTGTACGCACCCGGGATCTCGTCGAGGAACGCCGCGGAACGCTTGTATTCGATGCCGACCATTGCCTTGTCGAGATCTTCGATGGTGAAGGTCTTGCGTGCCTGGTTACGTCCGTACACCCGACCCGCGCCGTGGGGGCTGGACTTGAACGACGGTACGTTTCCCTTTCCGACGACGACGTAACTCGCCGTCCCCATCGAACCGGGGATGAGCCCGGGCGTGCCCTCGTCTGCCTTGATCGCACCCTTACGGCTCAGCCACACACCCCTGCCCATGTGGAACTCCTTCTGGGTGAAGTTGTGGTGGCAGTTGATCCGCTCGACTTCGTCGATGATCGCGGGCTTGCCGTCTCCCATGAAATGCGCGAAGTCCTTCACGACGCGGTCCATCATCTCCTCGCGGTTGAGCAGAGCGAAGTGCTGAGCCCAGTTGAGATCGGTGATGTACGAGTCGAATTCGGGTGTCTTCTCGACCAGGTAGGCAAGATCCGGATCGGGAAGGTTGATGTACCACCGCTCGCACAAGTCCTTGGCGATCTTGATGTGATGCTGCGCGAGCTTGTTTCCGATACCGCGGCTTCCCGAGTGCAGGAACAGCCAGACGCCGTCGCTTTCATCGAGTGTCACCTCGATGAAGTGGTTACCAGAGCCCAGCGTTCCGAGCTGAAACCTCCAGTTGTTCTTGAACTTGTCGTAGAAGGCCAGGCGATCGCCCGCCATTGCCTCGAGTTCTGCGATGCGGATTTTCGCCGTGTCGCTCAGCGTCTTGTTGTAGACACCTGCCGAGAGCGGAACGGAGCGTTCGATGCTGTGGCGAAGTACGCTCAGGTCGCGGCCTTGAAGGTCGCGTGCGCTGAACTGGGTTTTGACCGCGATCATTCCGCAGCCGATATCGACTCCGACGGCGGCGGGCATGATTGCGCCTTCCGTCGGAATGACCGAACCCACCGTCGCTCCCGCACCGAGGTGCGCATCCGGCATCAATGCCAGATGTGGACGGACAAAAGGCATCTGGGACGTGCGCAGCGCTTGCTCGCGAGTGTTTTCGTCGAGTATCGATGCCCAGTTCCACAACCTCTTGGTGATCTTCTCCATCAGATTTCTCCCACATAGTTCACAGCCGAACCCATCGGTCCGGTGTGTCGTGCAGGAATGACCATGCGCTCGGTCAGTGGTTGTGTGCAACCCCTTTTCAGGTTCGCAGGCCGTCTGCGAGTTCGTAGATTCGTCCGACGTACTTCTCCTGGAAGGCTTTTCGGGCAGCATCTGCCTGTTGCCGTGCGCCCATCTGGGAGTAGAGGTACTCGAGATGAACCAAACTCTCGCCGATGTCGACGCGTCGCTGGTCGAGAACCGTCAGCTCGTCGACCAGTCGAGCCAGATCTAACGCGGTGTCCGGTACCTCGTCCATGGTGATCCTCGATGTCCGTGAGTGCTTCCTGACCCCGAGGCTAACACTCTTCGAACATATTTTCGATACTGCCCTGTTGTTTACTTCGACAACGTGGCTGTCAGTTGGTCGATGGCATACGGAATGCTCAGGACGGTATTGCCGGACATCGCCGCGCCGACGGGTGGATCTGCGGTGTACCGCACGACTATCGCATTTCCGCTCTTCACGGCGGGTAGTCGCTGGTAGAGCGTGTTGTCGGCGAGGGCTTTCTCTCCCCCCGGATCGGCCATCACGATCAAACGATCAACGGGTTCGAGGATGTCGTATCGCTCGTTCGGCAGCCAGTCGCCGAACTGGTCGCCGACGAATGCGTCGACGGTCGCGGGGAGGGTGAACCCGAGTGACGAGAGGAAAATGCCGCGTGGGTCGTGCGACGAGAACACGTATCCCTCGGGAGTGTCGAGGTTGACGATCGTTGCGGTTTGCCCGGCGAACTCCGGGTGTGCAGCGCGGGCGGCGGCAAACGCGTTTTCGGTATCCGTGATCAGTTGCTGAGCTTGTGGTCCTTTGCCGAGGGCGCGCCCGGCGGTGAGCGTCATGTCGGTCCACGGCGTTGTGTACGCGTCGTAGTCCTTGCTCTGCGCGACAGTCGGCGCAATCGAGGTCAGCTTCTTGTAGGTTTCCGTGTCGATGTCGGCGTACAGCGCGAGGATCAGATCTGGTGCGAGGGAGGCGATTTGCTCGAAGTTGAAGTCTCCGCCGCTGTTGATGTAGGTCGGAGTCTTTCCCTTCCAGTAATCCTTCGTCCACGGCCAGCTTTCATCCATGCCGGACCCCCACCATTCGGCCATGCCTACGGGTTCGACTCCCAAGGCGAGCAGTGGTTCGTGATCGGTGTATCCGAGTGTCACTACCCGCTGCGGTTCGGCATCGATGGTCGTCGAACCCTGTGCGTGCTCGATCGTCACGGGGAATGCGTCGTTGCTCTGGGTCGCTGATGCGGTGTCGACGCCTTGCGAGGTTCCACAGGCGGTCGAGAACCCGATGATCGCGGCCGTCGTGAATAAGGCGGCGAGGATTCGGGTGCTACGTGAGGGCACGTGCATGCTCCTTCGAAGTGGTGGGCGAAGTGATCTGAGTTCCGCGTGAAGTGCTGAACTGGTCGCGTCAGCAATAAAGTGAGGCTAACCTTTGCAAGATCGTCGGTCCATCCTTCAGGATGGACTCGGATACGCCCAGAAAGACGCAAAATGTCCACTATCGAGTACTCGACTCGTCCAAAGTCCTTGCTAGCGCTGCCCGATAGTCGCGGACGGACATTCAAAGATTTTCAGGTCTACACCAACGTCGTCGACGGAGTGACTGCGTACGGAGTTCATCGACACCCCGAGCATCAGATCGCCTGGATGAGTGAAGGGACGATGCAGATCGCTGCCGGAGGCAATGTGTGGCACCTGCACAGCGAGCACTTGGTCTGGTTGCCGGGCACCGTTCTCCACGACATGACACTTCTGACGGAGGGGTGCATGATTGCGGCCTATGCGCGTCCGGATCTACGCCCTGCCGGGCCGCGGTGGACTCAGCCACTTGTTCTCGAAGTCGATGCTCTGTCCGCTCAATTGCTGCGGCATCTCGCCGACCGGACCATCGACGATGCTCGGCGGTTGATGAGTCAGGAGTTGCTCTACGACATTCTTGCTGCCGCGCCCGAACGGCACGACGTCCTCGCGGTTCCTCGCAATGCTGCGGCGAGTTCGGTTTCTGCCCGCATCCTTGCCGATCCGGCAGACTCACGGACGCTGGGGGAGTGGGCGGGCGAACTCGGGGTCAGTTCCAAGACCTTGATGCGAGCCTTTGTCGCCGATACCGGGATTACCTTCGGGCAGTGGAGAACTCGAGCACGCATGTACGCATCACTCGAGATGCTCGCGCGGGGTGAGGGTGTCAATGACGTTGCCCCGCAGGTTGGTTACCGCACCAGCAGTGGGTTCATCGCCGCATTTCGGGAAACCTTCGGTACGACGCCGGCCCGGTACGGCGGAAAGCTGATGCGGTGATTTGCTGATGATTTCTTGAACTCGGTTGACGGCAAAGCTTTGTTCGGCAAAGTAGAAATGGGCCGAGCTACCAGCATCTGCTGGTAGCTCGGCCGATTTACTAATCTGAACTGAGTCAGCTCATGTTGCCGAGCACATTGCCCAAGACACCGCTGATGACATTGGTCATCGACCCCTGCGGGTCGGTCAGGGAGCCGAATACCTGGCCTGATCCGGAGTTGAGTGAGCCGAAGCCCATGTCCTCGAGGCTTCCGGCGCCCGCCTCGACGGGGTTCGGCTGCCGGATGGTGACGCAGACGCCCATCGGATTGATGTTCCAGTCGCCCGCCGCCAGCACAATGTTGGTGCCGGCGCCGCTGTCGAGCTGCGTGCCTACAACTGCGTTATCGGGAACTTTGTAGGTGGTTTCCAAAGCAATGACGCCGCCGCCCGCAGTGGTCCATCCGCCGCCCTTTGCCACCACGGAGTTGTTGCCGACAACGACGGTCTTGGTGACGTCGTCCCACTTCTGGTCGCCGATAAGCCATTTGACGTTCAGGCGAGCCTTGACCAGCTGGAATCCTGCCGGGTGGAAATCGCGGATCTGATTGACGAGGGCTCCGGAACCGGAAACCTTGGTGATGTAGGTGACCGTCTGACCCGCTGCGACCTTGCCGTCGCCGACAACCTCCTTGCTGACGGTATAGGGCGTCCAGACGGAGCCGGGCCAATCGTCGGTGACCGACTGGTTGAGCGCGCAGGCCGGCGCTGCTTGTGCCACCGAAGCACCAAGTCCAACAGTGACGCCGGCGGCGAGGAGAACGAGGGAAGTGGTGGTGGCTACTGCGTGGCGTAGTGAGCGGCGGGCCATGTAGAACTCCATTCAGCGGGGTGCGTGACGGTTTGAACAAAACTGTAACTAGTTCTACTGGACTTTCGTCCAATTTGTGGGGATTTCAGAAATTGTGGTGGTTTTGCCGAATTCCGCAGGCTCTGGGTTGTCAACATGTAGTCCGACTGAGGGCAAGCGGGGGTAGCGATGGCCACGGGAACAGATGGTGGTTTGCTGCACAGCCCTAAGCCGCAGTCGGTTTACAAGTGATATTTGAGAGGCTGTCGCCCGATCAGGGAGCGTGAACCGGACCGGCCTGCTCTCCTCGCGTCGAGGTATTACCGGCCAAGTTGCCCGAAATTGTCGGCGGTGGCAGGCATTATGCCCCAAGGAATATTGGCCGCGTCAGTCCCAGGATTTGTGGCGCCTGGTGTCCGTCGACGCGACGAGCGACGTAGAGAAGGAATATTGATGGAGACCACCGTACTCACCCCGCAGCAGGTGCTTCCTCCCTCAGCATCTGATGGTGCCGCTCTTTCAGCGCCCGTACGTGTGGGAGGAGATGGACCAGTGGCAGCCGCTGTGGCGGGACATCGCAAGATTGGCAGAGATACGCTACCGCGATCCCTATAGCGGTGCGCGACACTTCCTGGGGGCAGTGGTGTTGCAGGCCAACGACGTGGCACACGGATCAACGCCGACGAAGAACGTGATCGACGGGCAGCAGCGGCTTACTAGCCTCCAGCTATTCATTGATGCCACTGCGGCGGTCCTGAGTGAGTTCGGGGTCGACAGCCTCGCGAGACAGCTTGATGACCTCACCCGCAACAGGTCCTATGACGCTGCTGTTGAGCCGACGTTGAAACTGCTGCACACCAACCGCGACCGGGATGCGTTCGTGGAGGTAATGAATGCTGAGCCACCGGTAGATTACGCCGACTTTACGCACTCGGGTTCGTTAATCGTTGGCGCGCACAGGTACTTCTGCCAGACAGTTGCCGGGTGGCTGACAGATTCAGACGGCGAAGTGGACCAAGCGCGTGCCGGTGCGCTGGTGCACGTTCTCTCCGAAGGGCTTCAGATCGTAGTGATCGACTTGAAGGCGCAGGAGAACTCCCAGGAGATATTCGAAACGCTCAATGCTCGCGGCACTCTGTTGACTGCTGCTGACACCTGCCAACGGGCCGTCCACCACGGTGTTCGCTACAGAAGCCGAACTCACTAAGGTGGTCCCGCTCGAAGTCCTCCAGAGGGCGGACGGCACGCGTGGGCGGCGAAAAGGTTGGACGCCGACGACCAGGGATCAGTGATCCGTAACTGACACAACACAACTTCATATGCGCATCCCCGTGTTCGCTTGAGCCAAAAGCTCGTGGACACGGGGATGTTTCCACTTCCGGCCAATTGAAGTGCCTCACTTCCGAAATGGTGGGGCTTTAACTTCACGCTTGGACAACACGTATCTCTGTCACAGACGGGCGTCGTTGAGATAGCTTGATTGCTCTGGTCGCAGCCACGAAGTAGTTATTGAACACACCATCGTTGCCGACCCACTCATCTGTACCGTTCTGCACCTCGAACTTCCACCCGTACATGCCACCGACCGCATCTAGTACCGACTCAGGCACGCTCGTGATGCTTCCGCTTTCATCTGGTTGCCCTGTCACCAGGACGCTGCCGACGATGAAGTCATGTTCGCGCCAGATAGATTCGAGCCACAAGATCGTCGTAGCACGATGATTGATCATGCGCTGCTTGGCCTTACCAAGATCATCGAACCAGATGTTTGCACCGTGTACAGCACTGCTAGCGACATCGAAGCAGCCACCGACTTGCTCTTGTATGAAATCGACATCATTCGGCTCGAACATCACCAGCTCGATCCCTTGGTCGGGATCGGGTGGGATAACCAAGCCCATTATGGGATTCATTTGTTGTCCTCTCGTGAAGTGGTTCACTGCCCATCACTGGTGTGTGGACAGGGGACACGCCACGAGCTTCCAATGAGAGTGCCCGCCACCTGTCGACGGCGGGCGGGTTCTCACGCTGGAACAACGCGAACGCTTTCGACCAATGACCAACACTCAGCCAGTGATACGCCGCCGAAGTACGCTTCCTGCCAATCGGCGAAGGTTCGGTGATTACCGTGCCACCCGTCCTCGTTGATCGTCTTCACCTCTTACTTGTAGGTACTGGTGTTGAAGAGCAGATCAATCAACTCGTCGGGGCAACCTTGAGAGTCGCCTTCATCGTCGGGTCGTCCGGCGAGCACCACATCGCCCGCAATCGCATCCATACCTCGGTACCGATCATTGTGGCACCAGAGTGGGAGCAGTAGTATGCGCTTAGTGAACATGATTTGCAATAGTAAAAAGGCTAGAGTTATCCACAACTGCCGTTCCGCCTAGAACAAGGGTGTCACCTGCGTCGACCTGTCGGCGTGCACCGATATCCTAGAACTATGGGACGAAGCGCAGCCGCCAAGAAGAGGTTGGCCAAGAGGCGGGCCGAGGACATGCAGTACGGGCCGTGGGAACCGGTACCGGACTCCATGCGATTCGTCGAGATCGCACGGCCACCGCTCGCGTTGGTGTACGAGCAGACGCACTCGCGTGTTCACAAGAAGACGGGCACCCGGACAATCAAGTCCAGGGAGTACACGGGTGCGATCCATCCGGTGCAGTTGAAGTTTGACCCGCCACTGCAGGATTTCGCGACGAACCCAAAGGCCTTCAAGTACCACTGGGAACGACTCACGTACCTGTTTGACCTGCCAGAGCCAACAGCGTTCCCAGCGCTGAAGTTCGACGAGGCCGACACAGCGACCCTCGTCAGGTTTGTCGATCACTGCCAACAGCTAGCGGGGTACTCGGCGATCAACGATGGCGGAAGCATCACCTACCAGCGATCGCGCGATAGTTCCGACTGGCAGATGCTCACTGACTTTCCCTCTCACGAGGCATTCACCGGACTCTCTGGAACCTTCCGGCAGCTTCATCACGAGAAGGAGAAGGCCAGCTTCTCCATCGTCTACCGCATCCTTGAGAAGGCGACTAAGCACCTCACGGAGCCCGCAGAAGCGCGGGAAGTTTTGAAGCAATGGGCGACGGTGCATCACCAGCTCAACCAGGAGATGGTCGCGACAATGATCTGCGAGCGCCTGCAGGAGGGTGTGACAGCAAAGAACCCGCCGGTCAGTCTCAAGGGCATAAAGCCAGCAGACATGATCGAGGCTCACAACTACGGCGACAGCTTGCATTGGGGATCAAAGCGAGAGGAGCTGGCTGAGCTACAGAACGACGAGCTGGCTGAGTCCTTCCACAAGAGCTGCTGTATCTCGGCGATGATCCAACTCAGTCATTTCTACTTCGGATTTGCAGTGTTGACCGGTGCCGCGCTCGCAGAACCGGTCTCATGACCTAGGTTCTCGTCTTCAACCTCAGCGTCGTACATGCAGTCCACACCGGTCGCTTCACATGGGGATCGAGCGGGTGAAGTGTACTTCCTGTCTCAGGTTGAGGACGCGGGCGGGGGAGTGATGGCGTTCTTTACCATTGAGTGGACTGAGTAAGCGGTGTACATGAATCCGACGATGCCGAGGTACAGATAGGCGTCGTCTTCCAGATTGTCGGGAAGTGTCTTGACTCCAAACATGATCGCCGCGCCCGCCGAAAACATGATGACGGCAATCATGAGGTGTTTAGCAATCCTGGACGATTTGAACCGCGACCCCGTCTTGGTCAGGGTTTCCTCGCTGATGAGCCCCTGACTAACAAGCTGTTCCTCGATCGACTCGTAGGCCTCTTCGAGTTCGGGGTGCTCGTCGAGGAAGTCCTCGAACGCACCTTCGTCGACATCGTCGAGCACCGAGAAGTCGAAGTCATCGAAGATCTTGCTCTGCTCGAAGGTAGCCCGAAGGCTCTCCATGACGGGAGCCATAGACTTTGTGAAGGTCTCAGCGAACAGCCCGGCCTGACCGTTCATCACGTTGATGCTCTGGATGGTTTCGGTGATGGCAGGGGTGCTGAACACGTTACGAGCAAACTGCTCAGTGGTCACGCTGGTGCCGAGCACGTCGCGCATCATGTTGGTCAGTTCTGGCGTGACGACTGGCTCGAAGCCTTTCATCGTCTCCCTTAGCTCTTGCATCCACGGTGGTGAGGCGAACTGCTGCTTGATGGAGTCGAATTCAGCGAGTCTGTCAATCGTCTTAGCAAGTTCTGGCGTGACCAGATCCATCTTGTAATTGTTCATCTGGTTCATGGATTCCAGAATCGGAGACATCTGCTTCAACATGTCGTTGCGAAACGACTCCAGCGGCCTGACGGCGTTCACCATGCTGTTCATCGCGCTGATTGTGTGGGGGTCAATCTTGTACTGGGGCATCTGAGCCGCAGCTGACGCGGCGGTTGCACGCATCTTTCGGATGGCCTCAGCGTCATACTTGTCCGACGGACCCATGTCGGCCCCCTTCGCTAGCTGTTGAGTGCCAGTTTACGGAGGAGGTCCGACACAAGTTTTGAGCATACGAGTGTCGCCCGGTGAACCTGATTCCTTACGGCGTGTGCGACAGCCACGAAGCCGCTTAGGCATCTGAAACTTCAGCCACTACCTGGAACACTACGATTCCTGACGTTTGGTAGCCACCGGGCACAACGCCGTCCAGTTCGTCTCCCAACAACACCCCTCCTGCCTGAGTTATCCCGTCCCCACACTGCCGACCGCTCGGAGCGTTGTTGGTGTAGATCTGTGTCGACCCAGGCACGTACTAAAGGTGGAACGGCTGGTCGTTCGCACTCTCAAATAAAAGGCTCGACCAGATGGCCGGCGGGCTGGTGTTCTCGCCGACAATAAAGGCAGTGACCAGCGCGTTGGTAGCCATTGGGCTCGGAAGATTGCACAGCGCCCTCGCGCCTCGTGCGACGGCGGTGAGGCCTGCACTGTTGTGGTAGTACAACCGGAGCGCGTACTTATGTCCAACCTCGACACTGAGCCGCGCCTTCCACCCGCCTGCGGTCGTATCGGCTGTGTCTTCGCGATTGCTATAACCCGCTCATCGCCATAATTAGGGTTCACGGAGTGACGGTTGAAGGCAGGATGAGGGGCCTCGTTATTGGTGCTGCTCAGCATGGTTCTCTCAGGTCCGCATGGTGCTCTCAAGTCTTCCGAGATATTGGCGGCTGCCCTGCGTTCAGATCGGCGTACCCAGGCCTTGACTGACTCGTTGACCGCGCCGTCGATTGCCATCTCAGTGGCTTTGTCTAGGGCGTATTGAAAAGCCGCCCCGTACATCTCTTCGATCGTGAACATCCGGCCCATCGCACTTGAAATATGTCGTCTGGATGCTATTGCCAACAGGCTCGTGGCGGGGCGTATGTCATCGAGACCTACTGTGGGTCATCCCGGTGGCCAACTAAGCGGTACTCCCAGAGTCCGTCGCGCAGCCGCACGCTCTCGATGACCCAGCCTTCCTCGCGGAGGTTCTTCAGTCGTGCGCCGAACCGACCGATTCCCATCGACAGGAACTGGTTGCCGGTGGCGCGCCGGTACTTTTTGAGGTATTTGAGCATCGTGGCGCACTGCGAGGCAGGGGAGTGATCCCGGACTAGTGGTTCATCCTGTGGCAACGGTCATCGGTTGCCTCGTTGGACGCAAGAGATGGCGGGGCTGCGCCCGGAGACACCCCTCGCGTTCACCACGTAGCACTTGTTGTCTCCGTCATCGAAGACCGACACTGTATGTCCTACTGAACTACCGTTGATCTCTTCTACGTCACTTACGTTGTAAATGTTCTTTCGATGACGCTGATTATCACGATGAACACGAACCCAACGGCGATCGTTGCGATGGTGGCGACTCGTGTCGACTGCGCGTACCTGGTTACTAGGTCGTGGTAGACATTTAAACGCTTGCGATTGTCTTGCCAGAGTGAGTCAAAGTCTGTGGAGTTGGTGACTGGGTCACTTTGGATTTGCGCGAGGGCTTGAAGTGTTTGGTTGCGAGTTATGTTCCCTTCGCCGATTGTCCGCCGCGCTATTACCCAGACAGTAAGACCGCTGGCGATAGCGAGGAAGAGGACAAACCTGACGGTGTCGTTTTTGAATATGCCGTCGTAGTCTGTAGCGCGATAAGTAGAGCCAATCGGTAGCGGCAAGACACCGCCGTCTATGACTATGAGCACCAGTGGCGCGATAAGTACAACCGCACCAATCAAGGCGACTAGTTGCTGATTTCTACCAAGACCGACCACCGATCGTGTCGCTCGTGATCGATGGTGTCTTACGGTTGCGGTTTCGATGATGTGACGCCGTTCAGACGCGTCGAAGTCGTCCTGCTCAGGCATGCGTACATCAAACACCACACACGGGCGTACTTGCCGATCACCTACAGGTACGTCCAACCTTGGGGCATCTGTCTGTCAGCCTCGTGTGTGACCATCATCTGTATGGACCCAACCGCCGACAACGTCACTCGCTTGATCGCGCACATCAACGCCCTCGGTCTCGAGCCCAAAGAGGAGGAGCGGAAGTGGGGCCACATGGGTGCGCTCATCACTGACGCTGCACTCCAGCCGCGGACGAATTACCAGACGACCGTGTGGCCACGCGCAAACAAGGTGTGGAGGGAGTGGCCAGACGCGGACACGTTGAGCGGCTTCCTCAAGCGACTCGATGCGGAAGACTTGCCCTCGTTCCTCAAGTGGCGGCGCTCGTCTCCCAAGTTGCCGAAGATTCAACACACTGCCATGGCACTGGATGAACTTGGCGTAGAGACGGTTGCGGATCTGGCCACTAGGTTCCGTGATCCAGTCCTGGAGGCGGAGACGCGGAAGACGCTGAGGCGTGTGAAGCATGTCGGGCCGAAGACGCTGGACTACATCGCTATCCTTACCGGGTCCAACAACCACGTCGCCGTCGACCAACATGTCCAAGCGTTCGTGGCAGATGCCGGCGTCCCTGGCCTGGACTACGACTCAATCGGTTCGCTCGTGAAGGCGACCGCTGACGAGATGGGCTTCAGCCCCGGAGCTCTGGACGCTGCGATCTGGAACCACATGAGCACGCGGGGCAAGGCTTGATCGGCATACTCAAACTATGGAGCTGACGAACACAATTCCCAACGTTAAGCCGGGGCAGTCCCTCTACATCGGCCGGCCGCATTCAAGGGACTGGCGGGAGGCGCTGAAGGATCACTGGGAAGTGATGGCCGGCGGAGCCCCGAAATCGGTCTGGGTCGTTCCTGAGTGGACCTTCAAGAAGGGCGACATCCTCGTGACCTACATGCAGACGCGTCCCTCGATGGTTGTGTTTGTCGATCGTTTCACTGAGGACGCAGCCGAGTGGCAGGACTACATACCGTCGGACACCTTGGCGCTGTTCAAGCACGGCATTCCGCTCGGAGTCGTCGCCGAGCACACGGGCATCGATCTGAGTCAGCGGTTCAAGCTCGATGAATCCGAGGCGAGAGCCGTGCTCAAGGTGTTGCGCCGGGAGCACAAGGCCGACGTCGGCGTGTTCGGCGACAGCAGGATGGCGGATCTGATCTAGCGATCTGGTTGCAACCCTGTACGGACGACGGACTTACACCGCACACTGTCGGTGGGCCGAGCTGTCAGATCAACTCGGCACTCGTGACGGTTTACAACAAGCTCGCGTACCAGCGCGGTGAGCTGCTGAGTAAGCAACATGCCCCGCGCAACGTAGAAGCCCGGCTTGCATGCCGATTCAACGGCGAAGTAGGTCGTCTGAACAAGTGGGTCGAAGAGGTGCGAGCCGAGACCAGCGAGTCAATTCCGTACCTGGACTCCGACGCCGCACGCAAGGGTGTCCGCATACTCATGCTCTTCCAAGACCCGTCGGGAGCTGCCGAGGGTGACTCCGGCTTCATCAGCAAACTCAACAACGATCCAACGGCGCGCAACTACTACGGGGCCACCGAGGCAGCCGGAGGCCCATACGACATCACGTTGAACTGGAACGTCGTGCCGTGGTGGTCGACGGACAACCCGCTGTTCCCAGCTCGCACAGTGAGCAAGGAGGCTCCGCGTGCAGCGCCGTACCTCGTCGACTTCATCCGGCTGTTGAGTGAGCCGCCCCGCGTACTGGTGTTGTCAGGGGACAAGGCGCAGAAATCATGGGATCGGATTGCTTCGAAGATCGATGCTGAAGTAATCCGTAACACCGTTATCCTCAGGTGCCCACATCCGAGTCCGTTGTCCTACAACGCCACCAACAGCGGTGACGGTCGCAAGAACTACCTGCACATCATCGAGACGTTCCGGGAGGCTGCGAGGATCGCGGGCTAGTTGCTCGGGTGCTCCGAAGAAGTTGGGTAATCGGTCGGTGCCCGCAAGTAGAGTCCTGAGCATGACTCCTGGCAGGACGACCCCGCCGTTCGCCCTCATGTCCGAGGTGTCGCGTGGTTACTAGTAGGAGAGGTTCGTTCGAGTGGGACGACGATAACCTGATTCCCGGCAACAGTAAGGACGGCGGGCTTCACAACAACCTTTACGACTCTGACGGCAAGCTCAAAGGGAGTGCCAGATTCATCCCGGATGACGAGCCTGACCCCGTGGTGGTCAACAAGCCGACCAATACGCACGGCAAGGCACATGCGCGGCGGCAAGTCCATCAGGGACGGCGAGTCCGTGTTCAGGGAGAAGTAGTCGAGTTTCTCGCCGATATCGTGAAGGGCGCGGCCAAGGAGCTCGTCATTGAGGCAACGCCCCACGTGAGAAGGTTGTGGGAGGAGAAGGCTCTCCCTGTCATCGAGGCACGACGCGCAGAGGCAGTGCACGACGCCAAGCTGTTGTGGGACGAGAAGGCCATGCCAATTATTGAACGACAAGTTGTACGACAACGCGAAAAGTTGGCGGCCCGCAAGACGAACAAGGCCGCAGCCAAACAACCCATCGTGATTGAGGGCGAGGTCGTTCCCAATGAAGAGCGACGCGATCGGTAATGGTGGGAACGACACCTGCTAATTCGTAAGGTGCCGGTAGTCTGGCGTTACTAACTCATCCACACCCGTTTATGAAATTCTTGTAATAAAAAGCACTATAGCGCATACTAGCACCGAAATATAAGCGGAGACAACTGAATAATGAATAACCAAATCAATCTAATAGCGAAGCTTCCCAGCAGCAAGAAGCTCATCCTCGCCGCAAGTACCGGCCTCGTAGTACTCAGCACTTCATCCGTCCTAGCCTTTAACGGCTTACTCAGCACTGGTGCCAGTGACACCGCCGTCGATGTGAAGGTCGAAGACCACGACAATCGCATCACCAAGAATGAGCAGGACATCGCCGAGACCAAGGATCGTGTCGGCCAGGTCGAAGATCTGCTGGCAATCGGCTTGTGGTGATTGATCTTTGCCGGGCAGAGCCGTGCTCAGGGTCCGGGCCAGGGGGAGTTCATCCACAGGTTCTGGGTTGTCAACAGGTTGGTTTTGGGTGGCTTGGTTTGGTGGTGGTGGGTTGAGGGTGGTGTTGGGACGCGTTTCGTATGGGCGGGCGCGCGGTCGTGTGAGTGGTGGGGGCTGCGATGGCGAGGAATATGGCGTTGGGTGCTCGGGGCGAGGATGTGGCTGTCGAGTTCCTGATCGATGCGGGTTTGGAGATCGTTGAGCGTAATTGGCGTTGCCGGTATGGCGAGTTGGATGTTGTTGCGACGTCCGGTGATCGAATTGTGTTCGTGGAGGTGAAGACTCGCTCTGGTGTCGGGTACGGGAGTCCGGCGGAGTCGGTGACGTTCGCGAAGCAGCGTCGGATTCGGGTGCTGGCGATGCAGTGGCTCACTGATTCGGGCCGGTCGTGGTCGAGGGTGCGTTTCGATGTGGTGGCCGTGTTGATCGGCCGCGACGGTGAGCCTTCGGTCGAGCATTTTGTGGATGCGTTCTGATGGCGTTGGGGCGGGCGCATTCTGTTGCGGTCAGTGGTGTGGACGGGCAGATCGTGGAGATCGAGGCGGATATCGGGCGCGGGTTGCCTGCGGTGCATTTGGTGGGGCTGCCTGATACGGCGTTGCACGAGTCGCGTGATCGGATTCGGGCCGCGGTGACCAATTCTGGTGAGGAGTGGCCGGATAGCAAGGTGATTTTGGCGTTGTCGCCGGCGACATTGCCGAAGGTGGGCAGTGTTTACGATTTGGCTTTGTCGTTGTCGGTTCTCGATGCGGCGAAGAAGTTGCCGCGGAAGTTGTTGCGGGAGACTGTCTTTTTGGGGGAGTTGGCGCTCGACGGTCGACTGCGGACGGTGCGTGGCGTGTTGCCTGCGGTGCTTGCGGCGAAGCGGGCGGGGTGGGGGACTGTGGTGGTTCCGACTCGGGCGTTGGCTGAGGCGGGCTTGGTGAAGGGGATCGAGGTGTTGGGTGCCGATGATTTGTCTGCGGTGATCGGCTGGTTGCGTGGGGAGTTGGCGCTGGCTGTTCCTGATGTTTTCGAGCGTGCTGGTGTGGTGGCGGTGCGGGATTTGAGTGAGGTTGTCGGGCAGACGGATGCTCGGTGGGCGATCGAGGTTGCTGCGGCGGGTGCGCATCATTTGATGTTGACGGGTCCGCCGGGGATCGGGAAAACGATGTTGGCGCAGAGGCTTCCGGGGATTCTTCCGCCGTTGACGGAGGGGGAGTCGTTGGAGGTGACGGCGATTCATTCGGTGGCGGGGGTGTTGCCGGAGGATCGGCCGTTGATCGATATGCCGCCTTTCATTGCGCCGCATCACAGTTCGTCGGTCAGTTCGCTGGTGGGTGGTGGTAGTGGGATGGCTCGTCCTGGTGCGGTCAGCCGCGCCCATCGCGGCGTGCTGTTTCTCGACGAATGTGCCGAGATCGGGGTGAAGGTGCTCGAAGCGCTACGCACGCCACTCGAAGACGGGGAGGTGCGAATCGCCCGGCGGGACGGAGTTGCCCGATACCCGGCGCGGTTCCAGCTGATCCTGGCCGCGAATCCGTGCCCATGCGCGCCGCCGCGAGACGCGGACTGCGTCTGCGCACCCGCGGCGCGTCGCCGTTACCTGGGGAAATTGTCTGGCCCGTTGTTGGACCGAGTCGACATCAGGGTCCGGATGCAGGCGGTAGCAACCGGAGCGCTGATCGACGAAGTGGGGGAAAGCACCAGCGATGTTCGTGCGCGCGTGGCGGCGGCTCGAGACACTGCAGCCCAGCGGTGGAGTGAGTACGGGTGGCGGACCAACGCGGAGGTACCAGGGCCGGCGTTGAGACAGAAGTTCAGACTCTCGCGTGCAGCGCTGGCGCCGGTGGAACGGGCGCTGCGTAAAGGTGTCATCACTGCTCGTGGGGCGGACCGAGCGTTGCGGGTTGCCTGGAGTGTCGCCGATCTGGCAGGTGAAGCGATGCCCGGACCAGACCAAGTTGTCACCGCACTCGACTTTCGAGACAGGGGATTCCAATGACTGCACACGATCCACGACTACTCGCTTGGGCATATCTGTCCCGCGTCGTGCAGGGCCCTAGCGCATATATGTCCATGTTGATCGGCGAGCTCGGGGTCGAAGAAACTGCGAGGGCGGTTCGCAACGGCGATCTGCCACCCGCGATCGAGGAGAAGACGCGAGCCCGCGCTCACATCGACACAGCCCAACGAGACCTCGACCTGATGGAGGCGATGGGTGGCAGACTCGTTACACCGAACTGCGCCGATTGGCCGGCGTGGCGAATGCTTTCCTTTGACGGACTCGATCCCTCCGGGGGTGAGACGGCACCATTTGTGTTGTGGGTGTTGGGGTCCGGGGATTTGGTTGATCTGACCGAGAGATCGGTTGGAATTGTGGGCACGCGGGCATCTACTGCGTACGGCGAACACGTGACGGCAGAGATTGCCGGTGACCTGGCTGTCGACGGATGGACCGTGATTTCCGGGGCGGCCTTCGGTATCGACGGGGCCGCGCACCGCGCTGCATTGGGCGTAGGTGGAACCACACTGGCTGTCTTGGCCTGTGGCGTGGATCGAGCGTATCCGTCAGGGCATGCGCGACTACTCAAACAGATAGCGAGTTCGGGTGCAGTGATAAGTGAATATCCGCCGGGCACTACACCTGCAAAGTTCCGGTTTCTGGCAAGGAATCGACTGGTAGCTGCGTTGTCGGACGGAGTAGTGGTGGTCGAGGCGGGTTGGCGCAGTGGTGCACGCAATACCGCCAATTGGGCTCGGAAGTTAGGCCGTCCCGTGATGGCGGTGCCCGGACCGGTTACCTCGGCATCGTCGACCGGATGCCACCGGATGATCCGAGAAGGTGAAGCGCAACTCGTTTCCAATGCCGTGGATGTAGTCGAAGCGTCAGGCCCATTTGGTGTCGGGGATTCCGCGGAGGATGCGGCCGCGACGCGTGACATCGACGCATTGCGAGGCAATTCTCGATTGGTATACGAAGCATTGCCGGGAACGGGGTCTCGCAGTACGCGTGAGTTGTCCGAGGAATCGGGATTGCTCATAGCTCAGGTTCGTGCCACTCTTCCTCTGCTCGAACTGGAGGGATTTGCAAGTTCTGATTCCAGTGGTTGGTTTCGGACGCGGTAGTACGTGAACTACTTCTGCGCCCGTCAGACCATACGTGGCGATGCTCACTAATCGTTTGCGAAGACCGCGAATCGTCGATACCTGCAGCGCATCGGAAATGGCACGTCAGGGCTATTTTTCACGAATTTGCTCGACTGTGTGCAATGTAATTCTCGATGCGTTTCGCCGACCCGACCTGCAAGTTCGACGGGTCTCAGGAAAGCCTCAGGTCAATGTGCATGGAAGTCCGATTAGTCTGGATCACGATGACGGCGGGCATTGATTGACACCCGGCATCCGAGGGATGAATGTGCAGAATTTTCAGGGTCGTGTTCGGTCGAGGCAATGCCGCTAACCCGCTGCTAATTCGGACCATTGAGTCTGTTCGGAAACGGTGAAGGCTTTCGAACTTCTTTTGTTCATCAACGCTCTATCTGTGTATTGTGAAGGAGAATTGAATCGATCATTGAAAGAGGAGTGCAATGGCTGAGAAGCTGATTCGGCAACTCATCGACGACCTTGATGGTAAGCCGATTGACGATGGATTCGGTGATCGAATTGAGTTCTCTTACCAGGGAACGGATTACGTGATCGATCTGCGCGCCACCAATGCAGAGAAGTTCGACGCTGGGGTGAAGCCGTTCGTCGAGGCTGCTGCGAAGGTGAGCGGGAAGCGCGGCAAGAAGGCTCAGGCTGCATCTCCGCAGGCCACATCAGGTTCCGGACGCTCCAAGGAGACGCTCCAGGCCATCCGTGACTGGGCAGGTAAGAACGGTTACGAAGTTGCTCCGCGTGGGCGTATCAAAGCGGAAATCATCGACGCTTTCGACGCTGCACACTAGATTGAATTAAATACACCTCTGGCTCTCGGCGAACTCGCCGCGAGCCAGAGGTGTATTTTACTGTTGCTTTGCCGAGTTCTCGGACAGCTTTGTCCGACAGGTCGTCCGTGTGAAGCAGATCAAATAATTCGTCTAAACAGCACCGAATTTACCCAGCAGATTGGTCGGTTTCTTTCGCTCTGTACAAAGGTCGACAGTGCGCTGTGTGGAGTCGCCGGCGAGGTATTTCGCTCTCGTGCTGCAATTATCGTGTACATTAGTTAGGTAACACTAACTTTCGGAAGGATCTTTCTGTGGCCAAGCCGACAACTGCATTGACGGTTCTGCGGACCGAACAATTGACCCCGCATATGGTACGAGTGTTTCTCGGGGGACCAGGCTTCGAGTCGTTCACTCCCAGCGAATACAGCGATTCCTATGTAAAGATCGAATTCGGCACTCCTGATCAGCCGACACTGCGCACCTACACGATTCGTTCGTACGATCTTGATGCCAAAGAGATTGCAATCGATTTTGTCGTCCACGGCGACATGGGTGTCGCAGGTCCGTGGGCCGCGTCAGTTCAGCCGGGCGCTGAGATTACTCTGCGGGGACCCGGTGGCGCGTTTTTGCCGTCACCAACCGCTGATTGGTATCTCTTCGTCGGAGACGAGACCGCAATACCCGCTATTTCCGCGTCGATAGCGCGATTGGCGCCGAATGCGGTCGGCTACGCCGTCGTCGAGGTCGGGGGACCGGAAGACGAAATCGCGCTCGATGCCCCAGAAGGTATTGCCGTGACCTGGCTGCATCGCGGGGCATCGTCCGACGCGGTCGGCGAAGAATTGGCTGGCGACAACGCTCCGGTTGTCGCCGCGGTCAAGGCTCTCGAGTGGTTGCCGGGCGAACCGCACGTGTTCATTCACGGTGAAGCGCAAGCCGTCATGCACAACCTCCGGCCGTACATTCGCAAGGAACGAAATGTCCCGGCGTCGGCCGCTTCTATTTCCGGCTATTGGCGTCGTGGTCGCACCGAAGAGGGCTTCCGGGTCTGGAAGTCCGAACTCGCCGCGGCCGAAAACTAACTCGCGGCGGCCGTGCCGCGAGTCAGCAACACGAGCGCAACGGCCGCGAGAACTCCGAAGGTGGGAATTGCGATTGCCATCGGAACTGCCGTGTCTTCTCCCGCAATTCCCACCAACGGCGAAACCAGCGCCGCCAAGCCGAACTGGCCCGCTCCCATCAGCGCTGAACCGGTCCCGGCCGCGTTGGTGACCTCTCCTTGGGCGAGAGCGGTCGCATTCCCCATGATGAACCCGATGCTCGAAATTGCCACGAACAGTGGGACCAAGATCAACCAGGTATTCGTGGAACTGAAAACCACGCTGGTGCAGAACAATACGGCGCCGCCCATGAGGAGTAGGCACACCCCGAAACGCAGCAGCGTGCGTGCTCCGACGCGACCGAGCAGGCGAGTGGTGATCATCGCTGCCGTGACCATTCCGGTGGCGTTCACTGCGAACACGATCGAGAATTGTGACGGACTCAGCCCGAGAACGTTCTGAACGACGAACGGTGACGCGGAGATGTACGCGAACAAGGCGCCGAATCCGAAGACGAATGCGAGCGCATATCCGAGGTAGTGCCGATTGCGGACCACGTATCGCAGATTCGAGATCAGGGCCTTCAATCCGCCGCCGTGGCGTCGCTCGGGCGGAAGTGTCTCGGGAACGAGCAAAACGACACCAGCCACCATCACGGCGCCCGCGACAGCCAGGACCCAGAAGATTCCGCGCCATCCGACGGGGCCGAGAAGTGCGCCGCCGATCAGTGGCGCGACGACGGGAGCGATACCGCCGATGATCATCATGATGCTGAAGAGCTTCGCTGCGTCGTCGCCGCGCGCTCGGTCGGCAATACAAGCGCGGGCAAGAACGATGGCAGCGCCTCCACTCAAGCCCTGGACGAGTCGTGCACCGATGAGCAACTCGATGTTCGGCGCCACCGCGCATGCCGCGCCGCTCAGTGCCGTGATGATTGTCGCGGCCAGCAGTATTCGTCGCCTGCCAAGTCCGTCGGAGATCGGACCGATGATCAGCTGGCCGATTCCGAGGCCTGCCATGAAGGTGGTCAGCGTGAGTTGAACGCTGGCCGCAGTAGTGTCGAGTGCATCCGCCATCAACGGTAGGCCGGGCAGGTACATATCGATGGACAGTGGAGCGATTGCGGAAATCAGTGCCAGTACGCACAACATCTTCAGAGGAATTGCTCGATTCACCGATCAACCCTATCGGCGAGGGAGCTTGCAGTTTCAATCGCGGCGAGCGAGCGTGTGTTCATGACTGACGCATTGCCGGCGAGCTTGAGCGTTCACCTCGATGCGTATGCCGAGCACCTCCGACTGAGCCGAGGCCGGTCGGAACACACGATCCGCGCCTACGTCGGTGACGCGCGGGCATTGCTGACCCATTTCTCCGCGGGTTCGGAGCATGCAGATCTCGACCGCCTCGACCTAAGTGTCATGCGTTCGTGGTTGGCCGCCCAGAATGCCGTAGGAACAGCCCGTACGACGGTAGCTCGACGGGCTTCTTCGGCGCGTGGGTTCACTGCGTGGCTCGCGCAGACCGGACGCATTTCCGTCGACCCGGGCACACGTCTGGCGGCTCCACCCGCTCGCCGGACGCTGCCGACGGTGCTGCGTCAGAGCCAGGCCCTCGACGCAATGGATGCGGCGGAAAGCGGTGCGCAGCAACAAGAGCCGCTCGCCCTGCGAGACCGACTCATCGTGGAATTGTTGTACTCCACCGGAATTCGCGTCGGCGAGTTGTGTGGACTGGACGTCGAGTCGGTCGATGCCGATCGACGATTGCTTCGTGTTCTCGGCAAGGGGAACAAGGAGCGGTCGGTGCCATACGGCCTGCCCGCAGAATCGGCACTGAACGGCTGGCTGGAGCACGGACGACCCGCGCTGTGTTCGGATCGGTCCGGGCGAGCGTTGCTCCTCGGAGTTCGAGGCGGCCGGCTCGATCAGCGTCAGGCGCGTTCGGTGGTCCACGAAACCATGGCTGCAATTCCAGGGGCTCCCGACATGGGTCCGCACGGGCTTCGGCACTCGGCTGCGACACATTTGCTGGAGGGTGGTGCGGACCTTCGTGTGGTCCAAGAACTCCTCGGTCATGCGAGTTTGGCGACCACTCAGCTGTACACGCACGTGTCGGTCGAACGGCTTCGATCCGTCCACGATCAGGCCCATCCGCGCGCCTGATTTGTGGAGCGACGCGAGTTCTCGGCTGGTATTTGGTAGCGTCGCAGCTCAGAAGAGTGAACAATCGGCAAAGTTCGATCGTCGTGTCAAGACACTCGATTACATGCGATATCCGGGGGATTCGTGAACCGCCAAGATGTGAAGCACCTGCCGAACAGCGGCCAACCAGCCTGGCTGTCCGAATCGCCGCAACCGGCTCCCGAGCCGGCGCCGACGCCGGAGCCTGTGGCGCGACTGCAAGAGGTCTGGTCCACGCCACCGCCACCGTCGAGTCAGCAACAGGTGACAAACCAGGATCTGGTTGCCGAAGCTTTACTGAAACGCCCGAAACGGACGCCGCGTGGCGGCTGGCGAAGAGGATTGCATCGTGCGACCGGAGGTGTGGTCAATCTGGGGGATTCGACCAACGAACAGCGCAACCGTGCACTGGCCGCCCGAATCGAGCAGCCGATCCGCAACGACTACCGAGTCGCTCTGCTCTCGCTCAAAGGGGGAGTGGGCAAGACGACGGTCACGGTCGGACTCGGTGCGACGTTTGCTTCGCTGCGTGGTGACTGCGTCGTGGCGGTTGACGCCAATCCCGATTTCGGGACCTTGGCACAACGTGTTCCGCTGCAGACCAATTCGACAGTGCGCGATCTGATTGCTGCTAGACCGGACATAAAGAGCTATTCGGACGTTCGAGTGCACACATCCCAGTCGTCGAGTCGTCTCGAGGTGCTGGCGAGTGAGCAGGATCCGGCGATTTCGGAGGCATTCAGCGAGGCCGACTATCGCCAGGTCATCGACATCTTGCAGGTCTACTACAACATCATCCTCACTGATTGCGGTACCGGGATCATGCACTCGGCGATGAACGGCGTTCTCGATCTTGCCAATTCGTTGGTTCTGGTCAGTTCGCCGGCAATCGACGGAGCGCGCAGTGCAGCGGCAACGCTCGACTGGCTTCAGTTGCACGGATACGGCCATCTGGTCGAGCGGACCGTCGTCGTCATCAGCGCCGCCAGACCAGGGTCGAGCGTGATCGACATGGACGCGTTGGTGGACTATTTCATGCGTCGATGCCGCGCCGTCGAGGTCATTCCTTTCGACGAGCATCTCGCGGAGGGGTCGGTGATGGACCTCGAATTGATGCGACCGGCCACCAGACGAGCGTTCATGGAACTGGCAGCGATGGTGGCCGACGACTTCGCGGACGCTGTGGGTCGGCACGCCGTTTCCGAGTGGCACTGATTCTGCGACCGATTTCTGCGACCGATCAGCCTCCTTTCAATGGCTTGAGCCTGAGCGGTTGCGACCGAACCAGTCCGAGTGGATCGAGATACTCGCGTCCTCTGCGCAATCCCCAGTGCAAACATGCTTCGACAGCGCACCCTTCGTGCCCGGTTTCGAGGGTTCCGATCACGGACCTGGCTGCGACGCGTTCACCTGTGCGAACGACTGCGGTGACGGGTTCGTAGGTCGTGCGTAGGCCGCCGGGATGATCTATCGACACCGTCGGCTTTCCGGCGACCACTCCCGCGAACACCACATGCCGTCGCCGGCCGCGAGGACGGATTGGCCGGCGCTGCCGCCGAGATCGACCCCGCGATGACCCGGCAGCCAGTTCTCGGCCGGTTTGTCGAAAGCGCGTTCCACGTGCGGCCGAGGAGCGAGCGGCCAGTCGAATCGCGTGTCTGCTGACGCAGTGCCTACGGCGACACAGCAGGAGATCACGGCAAATACCACGCCTCGTCGAGCTCCGCGCAAGATCGTCATTCCTTGATCTTGCGTGGAGTAGCGCACGCTTCAATGCAGATCAGACGGGTAATCCACAAGGTAGCCGCCGATCCACAACCGCCGGTTCGGTCTGTTGCTACCGGGGTGGTTATGGCATCGGGGGACGAGGACGTACACTTGTCGAGCGGTCTGTGCTCGCACAGTCCGACTTCGCGCGCCCGCGCACGTTTTCCGGCCTCGGCTGGTCCTGGTTCTCACGAAACAGGTCCGACGGCCGTGCGGGTGCCAGGGCAGGGATCACCCGATCGCCTGCATCAACCGGATTGAAAGTTTGAGGTACACAGCCATGGCTGTCGTAACCATGAAGCAGATGCTCGATAGTGGAACCCACTTCGGACATCAGACCCGTCGCTGGAACCCGAAGATGAAGCGATTCATCTTGACCGACCGCAACGGCATCTACATCATCGACCTCCAGCAGACGCTGACGTACATCGACAAGGCGTACGAGTTCGTCAAGGAGACCGTTGCCCACGGCGGCACCGTTCTCTTCGTCGGTACCAAGAAGCAGGCGCAGGAGTCCATCGCTTCCGAAGCGACTCGCGTCGGAATGCCCTACGTCAACCAGCGTTGGCTCGGCGGCATGCTCACCAACTTCACCACCGTTCACAAGCGTCTGCTTCGCCTCAAGGAGCTCGAGGCAATGGAGCAGACCGGTGGATTCGAAGGTCGCACCAAGAAGGAAATCCTCATGCTCACGCGTGAGATGACCAAGCTGGATCGCACCCTCGGTGGTATCCGCGACATGGCCAAGGTTCCTTCCGCGGTGTGGATCGTCGACACCAACAAGGAGCACCTGGCAGTTGCCGAGGCTCGCAAGCTGAACATCCCGGTCATCGCGATCCTGGACACCAACTGCGACCCCGACCTCGTCGACTACCCGATCCCGGGCAACGACGACGCCATCCGTTCCGCAGCACTGCTGACCAAGGTTGTCGCTTCCGCGGTTGCCGAAGGTGTGCAGGCACGTGCAGGACTGAGCGCCGACAAGGACGCGAAGCCCGAAGCCGGCGCAGGCGAGCCCCTCGCCGAGTGGGAGCAGGAACTGCTCTCGCAGGCAGCTCCGGCCGCAGAGGCTGAGGCAGCTCCGGCTGCAGAGGCTGAGGCAGCCCCCGCCGCAGAGGCACCGGCCACCGAGGCCTGATTCGTTGAAACCGGCCCTGACCAAGAGTTCTTTTGGTCAGGGCCGTTTCACCGTTAGGCCCGAGCACCACCGTCAGGCCGTGCTTCACCGTTAGTCCTAGGTCCGAAACAGACACATGAGGAGGCTCGCTAATCATGGCGAACTACACCGCCGCTGACGTCAAGCGGCTCCGTGAGCTCACCGGCTCCGGAATGATGGCATGTAAGAACGCACTCGCAGATGCAGACGGCGATTTCGACAAGGCCGTCGAGCAGCTGCGCATCAAGGGCGCGAAGGATGTCGGAAAGCGCGCAGAGCGCACCACCGCTGAGGGTCTCGTCGTCGCCAAGGACGGCGTCATGATCGAGATCAACTGCGAGACCGACTTCGTCGCCAAGAACGACGAGTTCATCAAGCTGGCCGACGAGATCGTGACCGTCGCTGCTGCTGGTAAGCCTGCTGACCTCGACGCTCTCAAGGCACTCGAGCTCGACGGCAAGACCATCGACACCGTCATTGCGGAGCAGTCCGCGAAGATCGGTGAGAAGCTCGAACTGAGCCGCGTCGCTTCCTTCGACGGCCCCGTTGCCGTTTACCTGCACAAGCGCAGCTCCGACTTGCCGCCCGCTGTCGGCGTTCTCGTCGAGTACACCGGTGAAGGCGATGCTGCTGCTGAGGCCGCTCGCGGCGCTGCAATGCAGGTCGCAGCACTCAAGGCGAAGTACGTCACGCGTGACGAGGTTCCCGAGGAGATCGTCGCTTCCGAGCGTCACATCGCCGAAGAGACCGCCCGCGCAGAAGGCAAGCCCGAGCAGGCACTGCCGAAGATCATCGAAGGCCGCGTCAACGGTTACTTCAAGGACGTCGTTCTGACCGAGCAGTCTTCGGTCACGGACTCCAAGAAAACCGTCAAGGCGATCCTCGACGAGGCAGGCGTGACCATCAAGCGCTTCGTGCGTTTCGAGGTCGGCGCCTCCGCTTAATTCGGAGCCCGCACACATGGACCCCGCCTGAAGAGCATTTGCTCTACCGGCGGGGTCTACGTGTACCTGGGGCCTCCGATGAGGCAGGATGAGAGTGCCTCGGGACGAGTCCCGGGGGCTTTCCTATGCCGCGGTGTCCGATTCGGCGGCAGAAGAAGAATGAAGGACCTACACGGTCTTGTATCGAACTGAGGAGAACAATGTCCGAACCAGCCAACGAACGTCCAGGATTCAAGCGGGTCCTGCTCAAACTCGGCGGCGAAATGTTCGGAGGCGGCAAAGTCGGTCTCGATCCCGACGTGGTCACCAAGGTGGCTGAGCAGATCGCAGAGGTCGTTCGATCGGGCGTACAGGTTGCAGTGGTCATCGGCGGCGGAAACTTCTTCCGCGGAGCGGAATTGCAGCAGCGTGGCCTCGATCGCGCGCGCTCCGACTACATGGGCATGCTAGGCACCGTCATGAACTGCCTCGCTCTGCAGGATTTCCTGGAGAAGGCGGGCGTCGATTCTCGCGTGCAGACGGCCATCACCATGGGCCAGGTCGCCGAGCCGTACCTCCCCCTTCGCGCACGCAGGCACCTCGAGAAGGGGCGCGTAGTCATCTTCGGTGCCGGGATGGGTATGCCCTACTTCTCGACTGACACCACTGCTGCGCAGCGCGCGCTGGAGATCGGTGCCGAGGTAGTACTGATGGCCAAGGCTGTCGACGGCGTCTACTCGGCCGACCCGCGTCTCGACCCGGACGCGACGATGTACGAACAGATCACGCACCGTGAGGTCATCGAACGTGAGCTCAAGGTCGCGGACGCGACGGCATTCAGCCTGTGCATGGACAACTCGATGCCGATGATGGTGTTCAACCTCCTCACCGAAGGAAACATCGCTCGCGCGGTGTCCGGTGAGAAGATCGGCACCCTGATCAAGTCGTGAGTGACACCCAAAAAATGATGCAGAACAACATGGAGGAACAGCCGTGATCGATGAAGCGCTCTTCGAGGCAGAAGAGAAGATGGAAAAGGCTGTCACGGTAGCCAAGGACGATCTCGGCTCGGTTCGCACCGGACGCGCGAACCCCGGTATGTTCTCGCGCATCGTGATCGACTACTACGGTTCGATCACGCCGATCACGCAGCTCGCGAGCATCAACGTCCCCGAGGCCCGCATGGTCATCGTCAAGCCGTACGAGGCTTCGCAGCTCAACGCGATCGAGACGGCGATCCGCAACTCGGATCTCGGTGTGAACCCGTCCAACGACGGCAGCATCATCCGCATTTCGGTTCCGCAGCTCACGGAAGAGCGTCGACGTGAACTGGTGAAGCAGGCCAAGTCCAAGGGCGAGGATTCGAAGGTCACGCTGCGCAACATCCGCCGCAAGGCGATGGACGAACTCGGCCGGATCCAGAAGGACGGTGAAGCCGGCGAGGACGAGGTCGGTCGCGCAGAGAAAGAACTCGACAAGACCACGGCGAAGTACGTGCACACGGTCGAGGAACTCGTCAAGCACAAGGAAGCAGAGTTGATGGAGGTATAGCCTCCTCATTTGCAGTGTTTGTCGTCGGGAGTAGATCAGGGAGTTTGGGTGCACGCACAAGAGGGAACCGCCGGTGGTCCCGTCACGGACGGGCCTACGGGCGGCGCTGAGGGCGCGCAACCGCCGAAGTCGAAGGCGGGCAGGAACCTACCTGCCGCCATCGGCGTCGGAGCTGGCCTCGGCGCCTTGGTCATCGGCACTTTGATCTTCCTGCCCCCGGGATGGATCGCTGTCGTTGCGATCGCGATGTTCATCGCGACGTGGGAGGTCACCACGCGGCTTCGTGAAGCCGACATCGAGGTGCCGCGAATTCCGCTTCTCGTCGGCGGGCAAGCCACGATCTGGCTCGGCTGGCCGTGGGGACCGGTCGGCGTGCTCAGCGGATTCACCGCGACCGTTCTGGTGTGCATGGTGTGGCGGTTGTTCGACCACGGGCTCAAAGCGACCCCGAAGAACTTCCTGCGAGACACCTCCATCACGGTGTTCGTTCTGGCGTGGATCCCGCTGTTGGCGTCATTCGGTGCGTTGATGGTGCTCGAAGACGACGGCCCCGGTCGCGTCTTCGTCTTGATGATCGGTGTCGTGTGCTCCGACATCGGCGGCTACGCGGCTGGAGTGCTGTTCGGGAAGCATCCGATGGTGCCCGCTGTGAGCCCGAAGAAGTCCTGGGAGGGATTCGTCGGATCCCTCATTTTCTGCGTCATCGGCAGTTTGCTTTCGGTGACGTTGATCCTCGACGCGAATTCGATGATCGGCGTCCTGCTCGGTGTCGTCCTGGTGGTAGTCGCGACGGTCGGCGACCTGATCGAATCGCAGATCAAGCGTGAACTCGGCATCAAGGACATGGGAACCTTGCTTCCCGGCCACGGCGGAATCATGGACCGCCTGGATTCACTCCTGCCGTCGGCATTTGTCACCTGGCTGATTCTGTACGCACTCGTCTGATTTCTCGTGCGTGATTTCTTCTCAGGCCGTTCCAAGCCGATCCCCAGTCCGAACATCTGGCATTGGCCGGACGTGTACGAAATCGAGAACCGTGCGCAGGACGTCGACGGTTCCCTCTGGGCCGCGATGCGAGCCCAGGTCGACTGGTCTGGACGCGATGTCGTCGATGTCGGCTGTGGGGCGGGGTTCCATCTACCGGAGTTCGCTCGTACTGCCCGTCGTGTTGTCGGAGTGGAGCCGCACGCACCGCTGGTGAGGGCCGCGCGGGAACGAACCCGCGATTCGGCGTCGATCGACGTAGTCCAGGGTTCAGCAGAGTCCACGGGTCTGGTGGATGCTTCAGTCGATCTCGTTCATGCCCGTACGGCGTACTTCTTCGGAAAAGGCTGCGGCCCGGGAATTCGTGAGGCCATGCGCATCCTGAGGCCCGGGGGAGTCTTGCTGATCGTGGATCTCGATGTGAGCGCCGGCCCGTACGGGGAGTGGATGAGGGCGGATCTGCCCAAATACGATCCCGCGGCGGTCGAAGCGTTCTTCGAGGCTCAAGGATTCTCGCTCACGCGCGTCGAGACCCGGTGGGAGTTCGAGAATCGAGACGATATGCGGCGGGTACTCGGAATCGAGTTCACCGAGAAGACTGCCGAGCGTGCGTTCTCGCAAGTAACGGGATTGGGCTTCACGGTGCGATACCGGATCCATGTTCGGTCCAAACCACGATCACTCGAACTTGCGTGAAGGCGGGCTCAAAAGACGAACGTCAGGCGCTCCGACTTGAGCGCCTGACGTTTTCTGCACCGATTCAGTAGTAAAAAAATCAGTGATCGGTGGGGATGTGGAACAGGGTGGCGAGCTTGTGAATCTTCTTCGCCTTGGCGAGCTTGGGCAAGTCGCTGCCGTCGCGCACGCGTGAGCCGTCTTCGCCGAGATCGTCGATGACATTCTGAGCCCAGATCGCGTCGGCTACAGAGGGACTCAGTCCTGCGTTGACGGGGGCAGTCTGCGCGGTGGTCATGCAGAGTTTGCCGGCCATGCCGAGTGACAAGGTGATCGCACAGTCTCGGGCGAGCAGATCCAGATCGGGGCCGAGCGTGGGACCGTCGATCGGCGGAGCGATGCGTGCCGCGCGGCTGGCGATGGTGAGCCGCGAACGCGGGTACGACATCGACGTGGGGGAGTCGTCCATCCCAGTGTCGCGCCGGAAGTCGCCGCTGCCGAATGCGAGACGGAAGATGCCGTCAGTGCGTGCGATCTCGGGCGCAGCCTCGAGTCCCACCGCGGATTCGACGAGAGCAAGAATCTTGGTGCCGTCGGGAAGTCGCTCGGCTGTGGCGTCGGCCTGCTGACCGCTTTCGGTCTTTGCGAGCATGACACCCTCGAGTCCGGGGAGGCCCGCGAGTACGGCCAGATCCTCTTCCCAGAACGGTGTCGTGGCGTCGTTGATCCGAACCCAGGCGTGATTGTGTTCGCTCAGGAATGCGGCGACATCGCGGCGGGCAGCTGGTTTGTTGGGTGCGGTGACGGCATCCTCGAGGTCGAGAATGACGGCGTCGGCCGCACTCGCGAGTGCGGCGTCGAAGGTGTCCGGTTTGGACGCGGGGACGAGGAGCCAGGATCTTGCCTGCTGCGGGGCAATTCGCGAGGTCACAGGTCTCTCCATGTGAGTAGTCACATCAGGGCCTTTCCGGTGATTTCCACGACATCAATGATGCCTGCTGGCCCATCGATCGACCCAATTGCGTAACTAGATTTCAGTCACATCTGCCGCTTCGCTGCGCGCCGGATCTGAATGATGCGAACGCCGCCTGCCAACGCCATGATCAATGCGCCCGCGATGGCGGAAAGCAGGATCGTGATTCCGAGCGGAAAGTCGATCTGCCAGGCGAGGATCTTGACGGAGACGCTCTCGAGGTTCTGCAGGATGAACACCAGCAGTAAGATCAACACGATTGCACCTATGACCAGGCCAACCCAGGTCGTCGCAGCCCTGGTTCGGTCGGTGACCGACGTTCCGGTCGGCACCGGTTCAGGCGTCAGTGTCGGTTCCGGATCGTGTTTTTCCACTGCCTTGTTCTCGTCCACCTTCGGAAGTTCCGGATCGGGGCCGAAACCGTCGGCTGGGCCGTACACGGGGGAATTCGACGGATCCTCTGGTGTGGTTGACATGACATGATCATCACTCAACCTGCGCGAAGTTGCACGGGTAATCCGGCCACAATCGGGTGGCAGTGGGGTAGCACCCCAAAACAATGGGACAATGGTGTAACTATGGCTGCCTCTCTTCCCCTCGTTTTCACTGCACCCAAGCGCGGAATGCCTCCACGGCACCTCGCCGATCTCGATTCCGCCGAGCGCAAAGAAGCGGTGAAAGAGCTCGGCCTTCCGGCTTTCCGGGCCGATCAGCTGGCGCGTCAGTACTACGCGCGGCTGGAAGCCGATCCGGAGAAGATGACCGATCTCCCCGCATCGGTGCGCGAGAAGGTTGGGGAGTCGCTGTTCCCGACCTTGTTGACCCCGATCAAGCACCTCGCGTGCGATTCGGGCGACACTCGCAAGACCCTGTGGAAGGCACATGACGGAACGCTGCTCGAAAGCGTCTTGATGCGCTATCCCGACCGGGCAACACTTTGCATCTCGAGTCAGGCAGGCTGCGGAATGGCCTGCCCGTTCTGTGCGACGGGTCAGGGCGGCCTCGACCGCAACCTCTCGACCGCCGAGATCGTCGATCAGGTTCGCGAGGCAGCGGCTGCCATGCGCGACGGTGAAGTTGCCGGCGGCCCCGGACGCCTCTCGAACGTCGTGTTCATGGGTATGGGCGAGCCTTTGGCGAACTACAAGCGCGTGGTGGCAGCGGTACGACGGATCACCTCGCCTGCACCCGACGGCCTCGGCCTGTCTCAGCGGTCCGTCACGGTCTCGACCGTCGGCCTAGCTCCCGCTATCCGCAAGCTCGCTGACGAAGGCCTGAGCGTCACGCTGGCGGTATCGCTGCACACACCGGACGACGAACTGCGCGACACTCTTGTCCCGGTCAACAATCGCTGGTCAGTGTCGGAGGTACTTCAGGCTGCCCGGTACTACGCAGATAAGACCGGTCGCCGTGTGTCCATCGAGTACGCGATGATCAAGAACGTCAACGATCAGCCGTGGCGCGCGGACATGCTGGGCAAGAAGCTGAAGAAAGCACTCGGCGGGTTGGTGCACGTCAACCTGATTCCGCTCAACCCGACTCCGGGCAGCGAGTGGGACGCGAGCCCCAAGGACGTCGAGCGTGAGTTCGTGCGTCGGGTCATCGCCCAGGGCGTCTCGTGCACGGTGCGCGATACGCGCGGTCAGGAAATCGCCGCAGCCTGTGGCCAGCTGGCAGCCGAGAACTGAAACGTTCCAGGCCTGAAACACGTAAAGAGAAGGCCTCCACGAACTTTCGTTCGTGGAGGCCTTCTCTTTGTCAGGTTTCTAGCGCGGGCGGCGACGGATGACGATGTCGCGGACCAGAATGAAGATCATCAATCCGGCGGTGCCGATGAGCCACAGATCCTCGACCTTGCCGTGATGGTTTCCGATCATCATCAGAAGCAGGAATATTGCGAAGAACCATCCGAGGAAACGGAAAAACTTGAGTCCTTCACCACTCCACCCCCATGCGGCAGAGGGAACCTCGGCCTCATCGACGTGCGAGACCACGACGGGGGCGCTGGACTTGACGTCCAACTGGGTATCGGCCACGGTCGATCCTCCTGCTCATTCGGTTGCACTACTGCCCAATATGGTGACATACGACTGCCTGTCGTACGTAGTTGGGCGTCGATAAGGTTGTTCTCAGGTGTTATCAGGAACAATGGGCGAGTGCAGGAAACCACACGTACCCGCGTCCTCCTCCTCGGCAGTACCGGTTCGATCGGTACCCAAGCGCTGGAGGTCATCGCTGCCAACCCCGACCGTTTCGAAGTAGTCGGTCTTGCAGCGGGCGGCAACAACGTCGAGTTGTTGGCCGAACAGATTCGTGCAACCGGCGTCACGGACGTCGCCGTCGCCGATCCTGCAGCGGCATCGGCGCTGGAATCGGTAACCGCCCGTTCGGGACCGAGCGCCGTGACGGAACTGGTTCGGGACAGCGGTGCCGATGTTGTCCTCAATGCGCTCGTCGGTTCTTTGGGACTCGAACCGACACTGGCGGCTTTGAACTCGGGAGCGCGCCTGGCGCTGGCGAACAAGGAATCGCTTGTCGCCGGCGGAGCGCTGGTGACGAAAGCCGCCGCCCCCGGTCAGATCGTGCCGGTCGACTCGGAGCATTCGGCGCTTGCCCAGTGCCTACGTGGTGGAACAGGCGACGAAGTGGCCCGGTTGGTTCTCACCGCTTCGGGTGGGCCGTTCCGTGGCTGGAGCGCCGAGGAGCTCGAAAGTGTGAATCCGGCTCAGGCAAAAGCGCACCCCACCTGGTCGATGGGCCCCATGAACACCCTCAACTCGGCAACTCTGGTCAACAAGGGCCTCGAGTTGATCGAGACGAACCTGCTGTTCGGGATCGACTACGACCGCATCGACGTCACCGTGCATCCGCAATCGATCGTGCACTCCATGGTGACCTTCTTCGACGGATCGACGCTGGCACAGGCGAGTCCACCGGACATGAAGCTCCCGATCGCTCTCGCTCTCGGCTGGCCGGACCGCATCGAAGGTGCGGCGTCGGCATGCGACTTCACCACCGCCTCCACCTGGGAATTCGAGCCGCTCGATTCGTCGGTGTTCCCAGCCGTCGATCTGGCGCGAAGCGCAGGAAAATCCGGAGGTTGCTTCACCGCGATCTACAACGCGGCCAACGAAGTGGCGGCTCAGGCATTCCTCGACGGTGTCATTTCCTTCCCGGCGATCGTCCGCACGGTGGCTGCTGTTCTCGACGATGCAGGTCAATGGTCCGCAGAACCGGTTACCGTGGACGACGTTCTGGCCGCAGACGGCTGGGCACGCACACGAGCGCGTCAGCTCGTGAAGCAGGAGGGCTAGAGCTTTCATGGTTTTTGCACTGGGCGTAGTGCTGTTTGCCCTCGGCATCGGCGTGTCCATCGCCCTGCACGAAGCCGGTCACATGTGGACGGCCAAGGCTTTGGGAATGAAGGTTCGCCGCTACTACATCGGCTTCGGACCGAAAATCTTCTCGTTCCGTCGAGGTGAGACCGAGTACGGCCTCAAGGCGCTGCCGCTGGGCGGATTCTGCGACATCGCGGGCATGACGGCCCTCGACGAGATGACGCCTGAAGAAGAGCCGCACGCGATGTACAAGAAGGCGGCGTGGAAGCGCGTCGTCGTCATGTCCGGCGGTATCGCGATGAACTTCATTCTCGGGTTTGCGCTGCTGTACGGGCTGGCTCTCGGCTGGGGCCTGCCGGATCGCAGCGGGGATACGTTGGCGAAGGTGGGCAGTCTGTCGTGCGTCGCACCGACGCAGTCCGAAGACGGAACTCTGGCGACCTGCTCCGGTGACGGTCCGGCGCAACGGGCTGGGTTGGAGCCGTCGGATGTGATCACAGCCGTTGATGGCCAACCGGTGTCGACATCGGCCGATGTGGTGGCCAAACTGCAGCCGGTCACCGGTACTGCAGTGCTCAGCGTCGAACGCGACGGGCAGGATCTAACGATTCCAGTCGTCGTAGAACAAGCGCAGCGGTGGGTGACGGATCCGGCAACAGGTGATTTGCGTTCGGCGACTGTGGGCGCGGTCGGAATGAGCCTGGGTACCGTGTCGCCACCCCTGCTCCAGTTCAACGCTTTCAGCGCAGTTCCGGGCACCCTGAGTTTCACCGGCTTCACTCTGGTCGAATCGGTCAAGGCCATGGCTGATCTGCCGGCAAAGGTCGGTGCGTTGTGGGAATCGGTGACAGGCGGCGAACGCGCCCAGGACACACCTATCAGCGTGGTCGGTGCAAGCGTTATCGGCGGTGAAGCGGCGGACCGTGCACAGTGGGCGACGTTCGTCGGACTGCTCGCATCGATCAACTTCTTCCTCGGTGTTTTCAACATCCTGCCGCTGTTGCCGCTCGACGGCGGTCACATCGCGGTGGTCTTCTACGAGAAGATCCGTGATTGGTTCCGCGCCCGCCGAGGCTTGATTCCCGGCGGCCCGGTCGACTACACCAGACTCCTTCCGATTACTTACGTATTCATCGTGATCGGTGGCGCGTTCATGTTGCTGACACTCACGGCTGACATCGTCAATCCGATCAAGATCTTCTGACCGTGTGAGAAGGGTGACGGTTGCCGCGCGGTAGTGCGGCGATCGCCCGGCTAAACTTGCAGTGAAGCTATGAAAGAAGGCACAGACGTGACCATCCCTATCGGACTGGGAATGCCCTCGGCACCCGCAGCGATTCTTGCTCCTCGACGCAAGACACGGCAGCTGCAGGTCGGCACGGTAGGTGTGGGCAGCGATTTCCCCATCTCGGTGCAGTCCATGTGCACCACGAAGACGCACGACGTCAATGCAACGCTGCAGCAGATCGCGGAACTGACCGCGTCCGGTTGCGACATCGTTCGTGTCGCCTGCCCGCGTCAGGAAGACGCGGACGCGTTGTCGATCATTGCGAAGAAGAGCCAGATCCCGGTTATCGCCGACATCCACTTCCAGCCGCGCTACATCTTCGCGGCAATCGATGCGGGATGCGCTGCGGTGCGCGTCAATCCGGGCAACATCAAGGAATTCGACGGCCGTGTCAAAGAGGTGGCCAAGGCTGCCGGTGACGCAGGCATTCCGATCCGTATCGGTGTCAACGCGGGATCGCTCGATCCTCGGTTGATGGAGAAGTACGGCAAGGCGACGCCCGAAGCGTTGGTCGAGTCCGCGCTGTGGGAGGCCGGGTTGTTCGAAGAGCACGGCTTCGGTGACATCAAGATCTCCGTCAAGCACAACGATCCGGTGATCATGGTCGAGGCTTACCGCCAACTCGCCGCCAAATGCGATTACCCGTTGCACCTCGGCGTCACGGAGGCAGGGCCGGCGTTTCAGGGCACGATCAAGTCCGCGGTCGCCTTCGGTGCGCTGCTCGCGGAGGGGATCGGCGACACGATCCGGGTTTCGCTCTCGGCCCCGCCGGCCGAGGAAATCAAGGTCGGTAACCAGATTCTGCAGTCTCTGAACCTGCGTCCCCGCAAGCTCGAGATCGTCTCATGCCCCTCGTGTGGCCGCGCACAGGTCGATGTCTACACACTTGCCGACGAGGTCTCCGCCGGCCTCGAAGGCATGGAGATCCCGCTGCGCGTGGCAGTCATGGGTTGCGTCGTGAACGGACCGGGCGAAGCGCGTGAGGCCGACCTCGGTGTGGCGTCCGGCAACGGCAAGGGCCAGATCTTCGTCAAGGGCAAGGTCATCAAGACGGTGCCCGAGGCGCAGATCGTCGAGACGTTGATCGAAGAGGCGATGAAAATTGCCGAAAGCATGGAGGGTGACGCCTCGGAGGGTGCGCCGGTCGTCACCGTGAGTTGAGTGATTGCCGGATGAATCTTCCCCGTCGGTGTCAGGTTCGTGGCAATCTGAGTGCATCATGATCGGGTAGTGATATTCGTGGACGCGCAGTCGAGTCGAGGGGGTTGACGGATGCTCAAACTCCTCGGAGCCAAGCAGGTCGGAAGTCGAGATCTCGAAGACGTCCGACGGGTACTCGACGCCGATCCGGTGGCGGCCTGCATGATTGCCGCGCGCGTCGAAGAATGCGGCGTCGACCCACGAATGATTCACGGCGAGCTGTGGAGTCGAGGCGGGCCGTTGTCCTCACTGTGCTTTGCCGGGGCGAACCTGGTTCCGCTTCGAGGCGATCCAGATGACATTCGGGCATTCGCCGACCGTGCCTGTCGGATTCCGCGCATGTGCTCGTCGGTGGTCGGCCGCGCCGAATTGGCGTTGCCGCTGTGGGAGATGCTCGAGCTCGATTGGGGAACTGCGCGGGAGGTTCGCCCCGAACAGCCGTTGCTCGCGGTTTCCGAGCCGTTGGCATGTCCGTCGGATCCGCTGGTCCGGCAGGTTCGCTCGGACGAACTCGAGATCTATCTGCCTGCCGCGATCGCGATGTTCATCGAAGAGGTCGGCGTCGACCCGCGTGCCAACGACGGTGGGCGCGGATACCGGCACCGTGTCGCTAGCCTGATCGCCGCTGGTCGAGCGTGGGCGCACATCGAGGACGGCCAGGTCGTTTTCAAGGCTGAGGTCGGTTCGATGTCTGCTCGCTGTGGCCAGATCCAGGGTGTGTGGGTCAACCCGGAATTTCGTGGGCAGGGCTTCGGCGTGACCGGTACAGCGGCTGTAGCGGAGTCGATCATGGCGACCGGTCGCATTGCGAGCCTGTACGTCAACAGCTTCAATACGATTGCGCGGTCGACCTATTCGCGGGTGGGGTTCCGACAGGTCGCGACCTTCTCGACGGTGCTGCTCGACTGACCGTACAAGCTGCGTGCAATGGTCGCGCCTACGCTGGGTGGAGCATTTGTCGCCCTACTATGGGGCTCGATGAACACTCGGCATTTCTCTCGTAGTCGCTCGGCCCAACTGTTGGCCTCCTGCACCGTGATTCTCTTGGCGGTGGGGATCAGTTCGTGTACTCCGAAACCCGCCGGCCCCGAGCCCGTCGCGCAGCAGTTCCTGAGTGCGTTCGGTGACAGGGATATCGACGAGGCAGCAAAACTGACGGACCGGCCTGACTCCGCGGGTCCTGTATTGAGTGACACCTGGGATGCGCTCCAGGCCGAGTCGATGACTGCCGAGACCACGTCGGTGAAGATGAACGGTGACACTGCGACGGTCGGCTACACCTACGAGTGGCACCTTCCGAAAGACCGCGTGTGGACGTACGACGGCGAGCTGCAGATGGGACGCAAGGACGGCGACTGGTCCGTCCGGTGGAGTTCGACGGACGTTCATCCGCGCCTTGGTGACAAGCAGACGATGTCGTTGCGGGCAACCGCGGCGCCGCGAGCGCGGGTCAACGAGCATTCAGGCACGGATGTCCTGGTGCCGGGAATCGTCTACCGAGTGAAGTTCGATCGCTCGAAGAGCAACGACATCATCGGTTCCGCGAACAGTCTCGCAAGTGTTCTCGGTCGGTTCGATTCTTCTCTGACGGGTCAATCGATCGCAGAATCCTCGACGGCCGTCAAGGGCGACTATCTGGTGACCCGCCTGCGCAGTGACGACTACGACCAGGTATCGGCGCAACTGGGAGCCATCTCGGGAGTATCTGTCTCGGACGAATCGGATCTCGTCTCGACGGACCCGGAGTTCGCGCCTGACCTTCTCGGGCAGATCAAGAAGACGATCATCGACGAGGTCGACGGCAAAGCCGGCTGGAGTGTCGTCACGGTCAACCAGAACGGCGTCGACACCGATGTGCTGACCGAGACTGCGCCGCAACCTGTTCCGTCGTTCAGTATCAGTTTGGACCGCAACATTCAGATCGCTGCTCAGCGTGCCGTGAACGTGAACAAGGATCAGGCGATGATGGTGGTCATCGAACCGTCGAGTGGGGCGATCCTGGCTGTCGCACAGAACAAGGCAGCAGACCGCGACGGACCGGTCGCGACGATGGGTCAGTACCCGCCCGGTTCGACGTTCAAGATCATCACGGCAGGCGCCGCAATTTCGACCGGTCAGGCGACCCCCGACACGATGGTGCCATGTCCTGGCCGGATCGAGATCGGTGAGCGCAGCGTCCCCAACTACAACGAGTTCTCACTCGGCACGGTGCCGATGGCAACGGCCTTCGCGCGTTCGTGCAACACGTCCTTCGCCAAGCTGGCCAGCGAGATGCAACCAGACACGTTGACCACTGCCGCAGCGCAGTTCGGCATCGGCCAGGACTACAACGTGGTGGGATTGCCGATCGATTCCGGTTCGGTGCCGCCGGCGTCGGACCTGGTGCAGCGGACCGAAGACGGGTTCGGTCAGGGAAAGGTCGTGGTCAGTCCGTTCGGAATGGCGATGGCAGCGGCGACGGTCGCGAACGGTTCGACTCCGGTGCCGCAACTGATTTCAGGGCGCGAAACCACCATCGACGGTGAGCGCCCGGCGATCTCGCCCGCCATGGTCGACGGCCTGCGCGGCATGATGCGACTCGTGGTCACCAGCGGTACTGCAGAACGCGTCGAAGATCAGGGTGAGGTGTACGGCAAGACCGGTGAAGCCGAGGTCGAAGGGGGATCGCACGCGTGGTTCGTCGGCTATCGCGGGAACCTGGCCTTCGCGACTCTGGTTGTGCGGGGCGGAAGTTCGGACAACGCCGTCGCAGTCACCCGCGACATGCTCACCGCCCTGCCTGAAGGCTACTGACCCGTCAGGGGAGCAGTCCCAACCTCCGGGCGGTCACCACGGCTTCGTGGCGTGAGCTCGCGTCCAGCTTTCCCATCGCGCTTCGCAGATAGCTCTTGACTGTTTCCGGGCGAAGGGAAAGCCGTTGGCCGGCTTCGATGTTGGTGCAGCCGAGTGCGACCTGAGAGAGAACGTCCACTTCACGCGGGGTGAGCGTGACGTCGGATTCGGCGTCGGCGGTAGGACGCAGCAGGTTGGCCAAACGCTGGGAGAGTCCGCGGAGTTTGGTCTGCAAGTCGGTGTCGGTGACGGTCTGGGCGACACTGCGTAGTTCGGCGTGGACTCCGCGGATCTCTTCCGAAGACATACCGTCGGCGGTAGTCGCGGCGGCGGCCTGCAGTAGTTGCAGGCGACGATCGACTTCGTCGCGGATGGCGAACTCCATCCCGAGACGCCGGGATGCGCCGACCATGACGTCTGCTGTGCGGTCACCCAACGGAGCGGAATCGCGGATCGCGGCGTAGAGCACAGCGCGCGATTTTCCCGAAACCATGACCGGAACGGCGATGATCGAATGCAGGCCCTCGCTGAGAACAGGACGGTCGAAGTGATGAGTGATGGACTGCGAATTGCCGTAATCGTTGACGGTGATCGGTGAACCCTGGGCTACGACGCGTCCGCCCATGCCCGAGCGCGGCGGGATGGCCAAGCCCTTGAGGTTGTTGGTGCGGGTGCCGACGAATTCGCTCAGGTGCAGGGTTCCGTCCTGGACCTCGCCTCCGAACAGCACGGGAACAACGCCCTGAGCTGCGATTGTTCGGAGTTCACCTCGCATTGCGTCCCCGTCGCGGGGGCGCAGAAGTGACGAAGCATGTCGGTTCACGCAGGTACCCCTTTCTGGGGGTAGTGAAGTTCTCTTGTGAGCTAGATCATAGGGGGTGAACAGTACGTATGACGAGCCGCCAACGTAACCGGTCGGGCCAACCATACGACGATCGATAAGGAGCAAGTTGATGAGCACCGATCCCACCGCACGGGTGCGCGAGCTGCTGGACCAGTACGACACCCCGCATGCCAGCGCCGCAGAATTGCTCTGCGATCGGCATCCCGCGGATGGCGTTGCATTCACCGTCGTCGAGGCAGACCTTAGCTCGGTGGACCTCACTTACGGTCATCTACGTGAGCAGTCGGCGCGTTTCGCGGCAGCTCTGGCCGACCTCGGAGTAGAGCCGGGTGACAACGTCGCGACCTTGATGGGTAAGTCTGCGGACCTGGTGGTCGCGCTCCTCGGAATCTGGCGCCGCGGAGCAGTCCACGTGCCCTTGTTCACGGCGTTCGCTTCGCCGGCCATCGCTTTCCGCTTGACGGCCAGCGGCGCGAAGGTGGTCATTTCCGACGCCAATCAGCTCGAGAAGCTCGCGCCGGGAGAGGACATCCCCGCCGACGCAGCGTGGCAGGTCATCGTCGCGGGCGGCGCGGCCGGTGACGAGTTGGACTTCGACGCACTTGTCGCAGCTCAGGATGCCGAAGACGCGAAGGGCGCTGCTCAGGCAGTCGGCGGCAACGCACCGATGGTGCAGTTGTTCACCAGTGGCACCACGGGAACACCCAAGGGCGTGCCGGTTCCGGTGCGCGCGCTCGCCTCGTTCCACGCCTACCAGGAGTTCGGCCTCGACGTCCGAGAGGACGACGTGTTCTGGAACGCCGCAGACCCGGGCTGGGCGTACGGGCTGTACTACGCGTTGCTCGGCCCGCTTGCCGCCGGCACGCGAAGCCTTCTGCTGCACGCCGGATTCTCCGCGCCGCTGACGTGGCAGATCATCGAGAAGTTCGGTGTCACCAATTTTGCCGCCGCTCCGACCGTCTACCGCAGTCTGCGTGCCGACAAGGCTCCCGTTCCGGAAGGCATCTCGCTGCGCCGCGCTTCCTCGGCCGGTGAGCCCTTGACTCCGGATGTTGTTGCGTGGTCGAAGAACTCGTTGGGCGTCGAGGTCCGTGATCACTACGGCCAGACCGAGCACGGCATGTTCATCGTCAACGCCTGGGCCGACGGACTTCGCGACGATGTCCGTCCCGGATCCATGGGTCGTCCGTTGCCGGGTTGGTCTGCCGCTGTGCTGGAAGACAATTCGGATGACATTGCACCGGCCCGCACTCAGGGCCGCGTGGCGATCGATACTCACAACAGCCCGTTGATGTGGTTCACCGGGTACGTCGATGCGCCGGAGAAGACGAAGCAGCGATTCAGCGAAGACGGCCGCTGGTACATCACCGGTGATGCGGGAATGACGGACGAGGACGGATTCTTCTTCTTCTCCTCGCGCGACGACGACGTCATCATCATGGCGGGCTACCGCATCGGTCCCTTCGACGTCGAGAGCGTGCTGGTCATGCACGAGCACGTCATCGAGGCCGCCGTGGTGGGCATGCCCGACGAGTTGCGCGGTGAGGTTCTCGAGGCGTTCGTCGTTCTTCGCGAAGGCGTCGACGGCGACGACGAACTCGAGAAGGAACTGCAGACGTTGGTGAAGAAGAAGTTCGCCGCGCACGCGTACCCACGCACGGTGCACTTTGTTCCGAACCTGCCCAAGACCCCGAGTGGCAAGGTTCAGCGGTACATCTTGAGGAAGGGATAAACCCTGCTGTGCGCCTTTATTAACCCCCGGCGGTTAATAAAGGCGCACAGCAAGGTCAGCGCCGACGAATTCTGCCGACCACCATGAGGGCGACCAGTGTGACTGCAAGCAGCAGTGTCGTATTTGCTGCGGCAAGAAATACCTGGCCACGGTCGGTGAGTCCGAAGATGCTGACCGGCAAGGTCTTCCATGTCGCCGGGTAGACCATGACCGTTGCGCCCAGCTCACCCATCGACAGTGCGATGGAAAGCCCGGCGGCCGCACCCAACGCTGGGAGCAGCATCGGTAGCGTTACCCGTGTCAGCACCCGCACCGGGCCGGCGCCGAGTGATTCGGCAGCTTGACGGTAGGCGGGATCGAGCCGTTCGAGCGCGGCCGATACGGAACTGAAGGCAAAGGCAAGCACCAAAACCGTGTGAGCGAGAATCACGATCCACTTGGTGCCGCCGAGCAGTAGCGGGCGCTCGTTGAAAGTGATGAGCAGACCCAAGCCGATCGCGACCGACGGAACCGCAATCGGTAAATGGAATACGGCATCGGTGATGCGCCGCAGCCACATCGGTGCCTCACGCGCGGCCAGCGCGGCCCACGTTCCGACGATCAATGCCAATGCCCCCGCGATGAATGCAGTCTGCAAACTGACGATCAGGCTGGCGAAGTTCTCGTCGGACAGCGCCGTGGAGAAGTTCTTGCCGCCGAGATTCGACGGAAGTGGACCGGTCCACGATCCGGCCAAGGCAGCCGCGACGACGGTGGCGATGGGCGCGACGAAAACCACCGCGACGACCAGGGTGAAGAATCCGAGTACGAGGGCCCTAGAGCTTCGTGTCCACAGCAGCACGGCTGCCTCCCATCAATCTGTTGAAGGTGAATCGGTAGAGGCAGTACAGGCCGAGTGAGAGTGCGACCTGGACCGTCGCGATCACTGCCGCGCCGGGCAAGTCGAAGGTGACAATGCCGCGGGTGTAGATGAGGACCGGAAGAGTTACGACGTCTTTAGCCCCGGTGAAGAGCACGATGCCGAATTCATTCAGCGTCATCAGAAGTACGAGCGATCCACCGGCCAGGAGGGCCGGCCACGCTTCCGGCATCACCACCTGCCGCAGAACTCGGACGGGTGACGCACCGAGACTGGCTGCCACGTCGAGTTGTTCACGCGGAATCTGGGTGAACGCTGCCAATAGCGGACGCACGACAAAGGGTGTGAAGAAAGTGATTTCGGCCGCGATCACACCGAACGGAGTGTTGAGGAAATTCAGTGGGCCGCTCGCATCGCCGGTGATGCGGACGATCAAGGCGTTGACGGCGCCGGCTGTCCCGTACAGGAACGTGAACGCCAGCGTGATCAGGAAAGACGGCAGGGCGAGCACCGTGTCGATCAATCGCCCCACCACCTTGGATCCGGCGAACGGAACGAAGGCCAGCACCAAGGCGAGGAAGGTTCCCAGGATCAGGCAACCCAGGGTCGACGCCACGGCGATTTGGATGGTCCGCCAGAGCGCGGTTCTGAACAGTTCCGAACCGAGCACCGAAGACCACGTGGACAACCCGGTGCCATCTGCGGTGCTCAGAGATTCCGTGAGGACACGTGCGGTGGGATAGACAGCAAACACGAGGACAAGAAGCAGTGGTGGCAGCGTCCAGCCGATCCGGCGCCACGGGATCGGGTCTTTGTGCTGGGGCGCAGCGGTTTCGGGGCGTTCCAGGGTTGTCGTCATGGGTGGCGATCCGCCGGAACCAGGACACTGCCGTCCGTGGGCAGGACGACGCCCACTTCGGTGTCGACCGGTCGTTCGTCGTGCCCTGGAACATCCGCGTCGACGCGGACATCGTCGAGGCCACATACAGCCAGCGTCAGACGCGTCGTGGAACCGCGCCAGACGCTCGAGACGATGCGCGCCGGGAATGATCCTCGTGTGCCGACGCCGCTTACGCCTACCGCATGTGGACGAACACACAGGTAGGCGTCCATGTCGGACTCCCATTCGATGTGCCCGATCTCGGGCTGCGGGGCGTGAGCAGTGAACGGCGTGCCACCGATCGAGACCAGCGCGGAGGTGCCGATGACGCGTGTGACGGTGCAGGGCAGCAGGTTGGCACCCCCGAGGAACGCCGCGGTGAAGCTGGACGGCGGACGTTTCCACAAGGCCTCAGCGGTGTCGATGTCCGCGAGTCTGGCGTTGCGCATCACTGCGATTCGGTCTGCGAGCGCCAGGGCTTCACTCTGATCGTGCGTCACATAGAGCATGGCTGTGTCAGGTAGTGCTGCGCGCAGTCTCGCCAGTTCGCCGAGCATGCTCTCGCGAAGTTGAGCATCCAGGGCGGCTAACGGTTCGTCGAGGAGGAGTACTCCAGGGCGAATTGCCAACGCTCGGGCAATGGCGATTCGCTGCTGTTGACCGCCGGAAAGTTCACGGGGAAGCCGCTTTCCGTACGCCGACATCCCGACCATGTCGAGGGCTTCGGCCACGCGAGTGCCGATCTCCGACCGCGGCACGCGATGGGCTCGGAGTCCGAAGGCTACGTTTTCGGATACTCGCATGTGCGGGAAGAGAGCGTACGACTGGACGACGACGCCGATACCGCGTCGTGCGGGAGGCAGATTGGTGATGTCTCGGGTGCCGAGCTTGACGGAACCGGACGTGGGGCGGACAAATCCCGCGAGGGCCTTCAGGGCGGTCGACTTGCCGGATCCGCTGGGCCCCAGCAGTGCCACAGTTTCACCCGGCGCCACTCGTAGATTGAAATCGACGAGTGCATGGGTTGCGGTCTTCCCGCGGCCGTAGGCGACGTTCACACGATCGAACGTGATGGCCGGAGCGGAATGTTCGATCGCTCCGTGAACACCGACGGTCTCGGGGAGCGTCCGCCCCAGTCTGGTTCTTGCCATGATCAGCTCCCGGTGGCTTTCTGGTAAGCGGCGATGTCGGCGTCGAGCGAGCTGAGGACGTCGTTCCAGTTCGGGGTCCACACGTTGACGCCCTGCAGAACTCCGGAAGGCGTGTTCTTGTCGGTGGATTTACCGGCAGCGCTTCGGACGTCCTCGCGGACCGATACGCCGAGTGCATCGGTGGCGACGGTCTTCTGGGATTCTTCGGAGAGCAGGAACTCCATCAACTTCTTGGCTTGTTCGCTGCTCGGTGCGCTCTTGGCGAGGCCCATTACGTAGGGCAGTGCAATGGTGGTGCGAGTGCCGTCGGCTCCAGCGGGGAAGAAGATGTCGAACTTCGATCCGTCGTCGGCGATGGAGGCGAGGTTCATCTGGACGTCACCGTTGGCGACCAGCAGCTCTCCGTTACTGACCTTGGGCTGGAGCTTTCCGGTGGAAGACGAGGGTCCGACGTTGTTGGCCTGGAGCTTTCCGAGGTAGTCGAGTGCTCCTTCCTTACCCATCAGGTGCTGGAGCAGCAAGAGCACCGCGGTGCCGTCGCCGGCCTGGCCGGGCGTGGAGTACTGCAACTTGCCCTTGAACTGGTCAGTGAGCAGATCGTCCCAAGATTGTGGGGCGGGTGATGCAGTCGGATTGGCGATGAACGAGAGGTAATTCTCGACGACGGGTACGTACTTGCCGGCGTCGTCCTTCTCGTCGGTAGGAACGGCGGAGGTGTCGATTCCGCTGGGCTCGAGCAGACCTTGGGCGTCGGCCTTCTGGATGAACGGGGGCAGCGTGATGATCACGTCTGCCTGTGGGTTGGACTGCTCCTTTTCGACGCGGGAGACGACCTCGCCGGATCCGGCTTCCACGAGGTTGACGGCGATACCGGTCTGCGCGGTGAAGGCGTCGAATCTTCCCTTGTACCAACCGGACAGGCCGTCGGCGCTGTAGACGGTGACGGTCTCGGTATCTGATCCGGCAGCAGTGCCGGTGCCACCGCAGGCAGTGGTGAACGAAAGGACGGACACGGCGAGAGCGGCCGCAGCGATGCTCGGGCGTAGACGCATGACGATTCCTTTTTCGGAGGTGAGATCAGGAGTGGGTGAGGAGTTCGGCGAACTCCGTCACGGACGGGACGATGTGGGTGGCTCCGGCGTCGCGAAGCTGTTGCTCGTCGTGTGCGCCGGTCAGAGTTCCGGCGACGACGGATGCGCCGGAACGAATGCCGCTGAGCACGTCGTTGGACGTGTCGCCGAGTACGGCGATCTGGTGGACGTCGTCGATCGAAAGTTTGAGCAGGGCAGTTAGAATCAGGTCCGGGTACGGGCGACCGCGACCGGCCTCGGCGGGGGAGAGGGTGAGATCGGCGAGGGTTTCCCAGCCGAGCGCGACGAGGAGTTTGTCCTGCGTCGATCGGCTGAACCCGGTGGTCAAGGCAACTTTGATGCCGGCCTCGCGCAAAGTGGTGATGGCTTTCTCGGCGCCGGGGATAGGCTCGGCCAGGCCCTGGTCGATGAGGGAGTCGTACGTGGTTTCGAAGGCCGCGTTCGCGGCCTGGGCGCGGTCTTCGTCACCGAAGATCGCCCGGAACACGACGATCTTCGACTGGCCCATCGTGTCGAGGACGTACTGGCGAGCGGCGTCGGCTTCCGGGCCTTCGGCGGGCAGTCCGCCGGCTTCAGCGGCGGCAGCGAAGGCGCGAAGAACCAGTCCGTCGTCGGCGACGGTGGTGCCGGCCATGTCGAGAACGGCAAGGGTGATCGGAGACATGAGAAGTCTTTCTTGTCGGAGAGATTCAGAGACCGAGCTGGTCGGCGGTTTGTTCCGCCAGTGCCGGGCCGAGCGTCATACCGCGGCCACCGGGGCCGGCAACCACCCAGACGTTGTCGGCGGCTTGTGCGCGGTGAACAAGTTGTGAGGGGTCGATGCACTGGCTGTAGACGCCCGCCCAACGCTTGACGATTGGCGGAAGATCGCGTCCCAGAAGTGTTTCCACGACTCCGGACAGATGGCGATAGGGCGCCTCGTCGACATCGAAGTCGAAGGGTTCCTCGTATTCGTGGGTGTCGCCGATGGTCAGCCCGCCGTGCAAGCGCTGCACGCACAGGAGTTGCATGCGGTGTTCCTCGGCAGTCGGTTCCTGCGGCTGCACTGTGCGGAGGTGATCGAGGGCAGATCCGGCGAAACCGGGGTAGTAGCGGAAGCTGTCACCGTCAGCGATTGCGGTGGTGAGCTTTTCGCCGAGTGGGGCGCTCTGCATCATCTGCAGGCGCACACGGCGCAACGGGAGATCGCCGGCGAGATCGCGAGCCAATCCGCCGAGTGTTGCTCCGGGGCAGACGATCACGAGATCGGCGTCGAAGCTGCGACCGTGGTCGTCGCGGATGTGTGCGCCGGAGGTGGTCGTCGTGATCTCGCGGGCTTCCGTTCCGGCGTGGAAAGTGTAACGGCCGGTGGATTCGAGGTAAGAACGGATGGCGGGGAGCGCTTGCCGTGACTCGACAGCGGCGTCCAGCGTGCAGTGCAGTCCGCCGAGAAACTTGCCCCGGAGCGCGGGGTTGACGACGCGAACGGCGTCGGGATCCAGAAGCGCGAACCCTCGGTTGTCGGCGTCCGGCCGAGAGAACGCTTCCTGCGCGACCGCGACCTCCTCCTCGGTGCGCATGAGGGTGATGGAGCCGGCTGGGCGGTATCCGACGCCGGGGACACGGGCGGCAAGGTCTGCCCACAGTTCGCGCGAGCGCAGCGCAGCTTCGAGTTCGTGCGGGGCTCGCCCGGATACCCAGACGAGGCCGAAGTTCCGTACCGTGGCACCGCGGGCTTCGGGCTCACGTTCGAGATGGATGACGTCGTGTCCCCGACGGATTGCCTCGTCGGCGTGCGCAGTTCCGAGGATCCCTCCGCCCACAATCAAAATTCGCATGTAGAGATAGTGACGTTTGGTCTAGACCAATAGGGGGAATCGAGACGAACTCCAGGTTAACAATTGGTATAGACCGAATTCTTGTACGCTTGCGCCATGAATCAGCAGACGTCCACCGGGCCGGGGACCTCGAGCGTCGTGATCGAACCGGAGTTGAAGTACTACCGGGTGCGCACCGAGATCGAGACCATTCTCAGTGGGCTCGAGGAGGGCGACGCAGTCCCGTCCGAGCGGGAATTGGCGGCGCGGTTCACAGTCGCACGCGAGACGGTCCGTCAAGCGCTTCGTGATCTTCTTGTCGAAGGGCGAATCGAGCGGCGGGGGCGGGGCACTGTCGTCGCGAGTCCGAAGTTGGTTCAGCCGCTATCGATTCGTTCCTATACCGAAGGTGCTCTGAGCGCTGGGCGAGTACCCAGTCGTAAGGTTGTGACCTTCGAACGAATGTCGGCCGACGACGGTCTCGCCACGGAATTGGGTATCGAACCAGGTGACAGCGTCGTTCACCTCGAGCGTGTCCTCTTCGCCGACGGAGAGAAGATCGGACTCGAATCAACGTTCCTGCCGGACAGCAGGTTCGGTGAGATGCTCGACGCTTTCGATGCGACGACGTCGCTGTACGCGGCTATCCGTTCCATCGGCGTGGTCTTTGCCTCCGCAACCGAACGGATCGAGACGGTGCTCGCTTCACCGCGGGAGGCAACCCTCGTCGAGTCCACCACCTCGATGCCGATGCTTCTATTACACCGGACGTCTGTCGACCCGGATGGTGTGCCGATCGAGCGCGTTCGTTCGCTCTACCGTGGTGACCGTATTGCCTTCTTGACGACTCTTCGCGAGTAGGAGGGGCGTCGAGGGGGTCTGCTGTTACCGGGAACGATAGGCACTCCCAGGCCCGTGGAATTTGTTCTGTACTGGACTCCATCAAACGGGAGGACAGTGAACATGGGTGACAAGAAGGTCTGGTTCGTAACCGGCGCAGGCCGGGGGATGGGAGTCGATATTGCTCAGGCTGCTCTTGCTGCCGGGCACGCGGTGGTGGCTACGGGGCGTGATGCGGACCGTGTTTCTGCAGCGATCGGTGCGCATGACGACCTGTTGGTGATTGCCTTGGACATCACCGACGAACAAGCCGCATATGCTGCGGTGGACACGGCAGTTGCACGATTTGGTGGAATCGATGTACTGGTGAACAACGCCGGAAACTTCTACGCCGGGTTCTTCGAGGTTGTCAGTCCGGCGCAACTTCGCGCTCAGATGGAGACCAACTTTTTCGGGCCGATCAATGTGACACGGGCGGTGTTGCCGGTAATGCGTAGGCAACGGAGTGGACGTGTCGTGACTGTCAGCTCGCTTGCGGGCCTGGTTGGTCAGGAGTTTTGCGCAGCCTACGCGGCGTCGAAGTTTGCGCTGGAGGGTTGGATGGAATCATTGCAATTCGATGTCGAACCGTACGGAATCGGGACGATGATCGTGGAGCCGGGATTCTTCCGGACCGAACTGCTTGTCGAGGGTGCGTCGTCGGTCTGGCCGGAATTGTCGATAGACGATTACGACGCTCGGACTGGCGAGACCGTCGAAGCGTGGAAGAGTATGAACGGTGCCCAGGGCGGGGATCCGGTGAAACTTGCCGCGGCACTTGTGGCACTTGTCGATTCGCCGCTACCCCCACGTCGTTGGGTCGCCGGTGCCGATGCAGTGTCCGTGGTTGAGCAGAAAGCCCACCAACTACTCGATCAAGTTGAAGCCCATCGCGGTTTGTCCTCGTCGCTTGCCCACGTGGACGTGACGACCTGATCCGAGTTTGTCAGGTCACGGGAGTGAGGTGAACATGTCCACGAGCCCCTGGGGTGCGTTCTCGCCGAAGCACATGTCCAGTCCATCAGCGGACTGTTGTGCCGATGCGGCGCTGCGTGGGAATAGGCGCTCTTCGTAGACAGCTAGCCCTTCCTCCGTGCTGCTGTGCGACGCGATCGCCTGGCCGAGTTCCGCGCCGTCGAGCATTGCCAGGTTCGCGCCCTCTCCGGCAAACGGCGACATGACGTGGGCCGCGTCCCCGAGCAGAGTGACCCCGGGAGTACGGCTCCAACTGTGGCCGATGGGAAGGGCATGGATGGGGCGAGGGGTCAGCGAGCTGTCGGCTTCGACGATCAGTGAACGCAGTGACTCGTCCCAGTCCGAGAAGTGTTCCAGCAGAACCTTCTTCGCGATGTGATCGTCGGAGAAGTCGACACTCGCTGCCCAGCTCTCGGGAACTCGCAGGGCGGCATAGATGTGCAGACTGTTGTCGGTCTCACGGTGGGCAAGGAAGCCCTTGTCGGCACTGAGTGCGAACATCATTCCGCCGCCGACGGTTTCAGTGGCATCCACGTGCTGGTTGTCGGCGTCGTGAAGGTCGAACTCCACGAAAGATATTCCGGTGTACGCAGGAGTGTCGTTTGAAACCAATGGACGGATTTTCGACCACGCACCGTCGGCGCCGACCAGGAGATCGGTGGTGAAGTGGGTTCCATCCGCGAGGTGAACTTCGTGTCGACCATCCGGCAACGGATGAGCACTGCGGACCTTGGCTCCCCAGTGGATTGTTTCCTTCGGAATTGAGCTGAGCAGTAGGTCACGGAGCTGGCCGCGGTCGATTTCCGGGCGGTCGCCGTCTCCGGTGTCCTGCTCGCTCAGGTGCACGACGGCATTTCGATCGAGGACGCGTGTCTCTTCCCCGCCTTGATGAACGAGGGCGCGGAACTCCTCATAGAGGCCGGCGGCACGAAGCGCGATCTGACCCGAGTCTTCGTGGATGTCGAGCATCCCGCCTTGAGTTCTGGCTGTCGGTCCGGATTCGAGATCGAATACCGCCGAATCGATTCCGCGGAGATGGAGGACTCGGGCGAGGGTGAGGCCACCGAGGCCGGCGCCGATGATTGCGATGGGGTAGTGGTTCATGGTGGGTTCCTAAGAAGTGAGTGGGGTGTTCTCGATGCCCGTGATGAGCGTGCGGAATCCCCAGGAGAGGCGCGCGGTGGGTTCACCGGCAAGTAGAGCTGTTGCATGTCTTGCGACGAGTGGGTGCGTCTGCGGGTTTGCGTTCTGGATTGCGTCGGTCAGCGCGCTCCATTGGGCATCCGCGTCGGCGGAACTGTTCGGCGCAGAGTGTTCGGCGGCAGTGGACGTCGCGTACTGCAGTAGCAAGTCCACGCCCCACGCGGCTTGACCTGGAGGGACTTCGCCTTCGTCGAGCAATGCCAGCAGGCGCTCGAGCAGGCGCACGTAGTGAACTCCGCTGGGCCGGGAAACGAGAGCCGACTGGGCGAGGCCGGGATGATCGAACAGCACGGCCGTGTACGAGGTCAACACCCGTTCAAGGCGAGCTTGCCAAGTGCCGGAGGAATTTTCGGCGAGGTCGACCACTCCGAGAAGTGTGTCCAGAACGGCGGCGTGCAATTCGGCGGTATTGCGCACGTACACGTACATCGATGCCGGCCCGGTGTCGAGTTCGAGGGCGAGTCGACGCATCGTCAATTTCTGCAAGCCCTCCGACCGCAAGATTTCCACCGCGGTACTGACGATGCTCTCGCGTGTCAGAGCGGGTTTGGCCGGACGATTGCGACGGCTCGACGGACTTGTTGGCTGAGTGGGCATGATTTCACCGTACACGAACATGTTCGTAACGAACATGTTCGTTGGATCACGCACTGAACGTCCACCGCTGTGCGGAGCCATATCGGGAGCGGTGGGTTACATGCCTGTACCGCCGGAGAGCATTGCGATCGTCAGTAGGATGCCACCCACAATCCCCACGAGCGGGCTGTCGCTGTCGAGAAGCCAGTCGTTCAACGATCCCATGAGTGCCTCTTTCGGGTTTCGATCTGCCGACGGTCGAGCCTATCGACAGATCGAAACCCGAGATGTCACTTTCGTCCGAATTGTGGATCGGACCCGAGGTGATCAGCCGTAGACGTTGCCCGGGCTGATCAACTTGGTGATCGGCACCATCAAAGCACTGGTCAGGTCGGTCTCTCCGTCGATGTCGGTGTTGATGAAGACGACCAGGGTTGTGTCCTTCTCGGGCAAGTAGACCGAGACTGTCTTGTAGCCGGGCAGGCTTCCGTTGTGACCGATCCAGCCGCCGCTGTTGAACAAACCGAGTCCGTAGCCGGAGCTGTCGTCCCCTTCGCTCAAGCTCACGGTTTGCAGGCGCTGCTTCTGAGTGGCGTCGGTCAGGAGATCGCCTTTGGCCAGCGCCGGAACCCAAATGCGCATGTCGTCCAACGACGAGATCATTGCACCCGCGGCGCCGCCCCACGACGGATTCCAGTCCGTCGCCGCGGTCACGGATTCGTCGAGCGTTTGGTTGGTGTACCCCTGAGCGTGTGGTGTCGGGAACGCGCTGGTGGTGGGAAAGCTGGTGTGCTCCATTCCGAGTGGTGTCGTGATCTTGGTGTCGATGACTTCCGACAGTTTTGAGCCGGAGACCTTTTCGATCACCATGCCCAGCAGAACAGTGTTGGTGTTCGAATAGTCGACGGTGGTCCCTGGTCGAAGTTGGAGTGGGAGGTCCTTGACGTACCCGACGAGTTCCTCCGGTGTGAAAGTTCGGCGGGGATCCGAAAGATATTCCATCACAAACTGTTCGGACGTCGTGTAGTCCACGAGGCCGCTGCGCATTCCTGCCAGGTGACGCAAGCTGATCGCATCACCTTCCATGACGCCGTCGACGTACTTGGAGATCGGATCATCGAGACCGATCTTTCCCTCGTCGACCAATTGCAGCAGGGCGGTCACGGTAAATGTTTTGGTGACGCTGCCGATCCGGTGGTAGAAGTCGGTTTCCATCGGCGCTTTGGTTGCCGTATCCGAGACTCCTGCAACCTTGACGTAGTTGCCGTCGGGCCCCCAAATGCCCACCATCGCACCGGGAATCCCGGTCGAATTCACCGCTGCGTCGACGATCGAATCGAGCTGGTCGGTGATGGCAGAGTCCATGACCTTGTCAGTGGTGGATGTGGGATTGTCTGCGGATTTGTCCGTGCTGCAGCTGATTACAGCGCCGGCAACCATGGCGCTGCACAGGCCGACAAGCATGATGCGTCTTGCTCCGGTTTTCATGAGTCGAACTCTGCCTGTCCGAGGGCACTCACACATCGACCCCGGGTACGGCAGACGCAGTCCCCAGGTACCTCCTCAACCGGTACCGGGGGACTACGGAACCCTGGTCTGAACCCTTGACTTGGGTCAGAGCCCGCCGTTGAAGAACGCCGCCAGGGCCAGCGCGGGGTCTGCCGCGGTGCCCATATTTGCTACGCCGACAACGATCAATCCCAGCGTGAACAGTGCAGTGAGAAGACCTATCGACCCCGACATGAATCTCGTCCGTCGCTCGGATCGTGCCGTTCTCGCGAAGCGTGCCCACACGACCACAGTCACGGCCAGTGATATTGCTGCCGCGATCAGCGCGATCACCGCCATGGCCAAGTGATACCGCGCGAAGTCGCTGATCATCAGTTCGAGGGCGGGACTTTGCTGATTTCCGGTGCCCGTCGACTGAGCGAGCTGTTGTCGGACCTGCCCGACAGTTTCGGAGAGTGCCCCATCCGTCTGGGCCACGGGCAACATCGAGATCAGCGAAGAGAAGGGTGCAACGACACCTTGGATATTTGCCATCACGAGTACCGAGGAAAACATCGCGAGGAGCGTGACCAGCCCTCCCGCCGAGACGAATGCGAGTTTCTTTCCAGCCGTCAGAGGGCCGGCGTTCACGAACGACGCCTTGAGCATCCGGCCGAGTGCGAGCAGAACCGTCAGCAGGATTACCGCGATCACGGCCTTGGCCACGTGGTACCGCAGCCAGTAGTCGACAGCGGACTCCAAGCTCGGCGAGAAGGCTTGGACACCGGAACTCCAGTATTCGACGAACGCGGCGCGGACCGTCTCGACGAGTTCTCCCTGGTCTGCGTACCCATCACCCGGCCTACTCGTCAGCATGCCCGGGGCGAGAACGAAGGCAGCGGAGAAACCGGCGACCAACGCGATCAACGCGGCGATCTTGCGACCTGAGGACTGCGTCGAGCGCGACGGCCCCGCAGTGTTGTGCCGTGAAGAATTGTGCAGTGGGATTCCTCCAGCGTGATGAGCGATCATCTGGTCACCGTCCACAAAGTCATGTCACCGAGTGTAGAAATCGGTACACCGGACTTCATCGTTCGAGAGGATGATATTTCCGGCGACGGCGACGGCGTCCGCCCGCCCTCGCCGCTGCCGTCGACATCCTCCTCAGCACTCGACGACATTGACGGCGAGCCCGCCTTCACTTGTTTCCTTGTAACGCACGGACATGTCGTTTCCGGTTTGGCGCATGGTTTCGATGACGGTATCGAGGCTCACCACATGCGTCCCGTCACCGAGGTATGCGAGCTGAGCTGCGGTGACTGCAGTCGAGGCGGCTACGGCATTTCGTTCGATGCAGGGGATTTGGACCAGGCCACCAACCGGATCGCAGGTCAGCCCCAGATGGTGTTCCATGGCAATCTCAGCTGCATTCTCGATTTGTCGTGGTGATCCGCCCATGACAGCGCACAAGCCGGCTGCCGCCATCGCGCAGGCAGCTCCGACCTCGCCTTGGCACCCCGCCTCCGCGCCCGAGATCGAGGCATTCGCCTTGATGATCGATCCGATTGCGGCAGCGGTGAGGAGAAAGGTTCGAACGTCGTGAACGCCGGCGCCCGTAGCGCGTATGTGGTGATAGAGCACCGCCGGCACGATGCCCGCAGCGCCGTTCGTCGGAGCCGTTACCACGCGGCCACCTGCTGCATTTTCTTCGTTGACCGCCATGGCGTAGACGGTCAGCCACTCGCGTGAGGAGGGTGCGCAGTTACGTTGTTCCAGTTGAATGTTCGCAGACCGTGCTCTTCGGCGAACTCCGAGACGCCCGGGCAATACACCTTCGGTCTGGGTGCCGCGTTCGATGCATGTGCGCATCGCGGACCAGATCGCGTCGATGCCGGTGAATGCCCGATCCTGGCCGTGTATCGCGATTTCGTCCGACAGTGCCAACTCGGCGATAGTTACGGAGCCGCATTCCGCCAGTAGCTCTTTCGCGGTTCGATAGCGTGAGTTGATCGAATGCGCGCTTGCTTGCGTCTCCGTTCCGGCGCGCAGTACGAATCCGCCACCGATCGACAGATATATACTCGTACAGACGATTTCGCGACCGATGAAGGCGGTCAGTGTCATCGAGTTGGGGTGCCCGTGACGGCGAACGAGCGGCTCGAACACCATGTCCTCGTGAGTGAACACAACGTGCCCGAGTGAGCCGCCGACGAGCTTCACCGATCCGCCGTCCGAGAGCTCGGCCCAACGCCCGTGAACGTCGTTCGGCTCGCACGTTTCAGGATCCAACCCACGAAGTCCCGCGATCACCGCGTCGGGAGTGCAGTGCCCTATTCCGGTGGCGGCGAGAGAGCCGTGCAGATTGCAGCGAATTCGGTCGACCGACGCGGTCAAGCCGGCGTCGGAGAGCTCGCCGACAAAAGTGCGGGCGGCTCGCATCGGACCGACCGTGTGTGAACTGGAGGGCCCGATGCCGATGGAGAAGAATTCGAGCGCGGAAACATAGACGCCGGTGGTGCTCATTCGGCGCTCGTGACGGTAGTCGCTCCTGACTCGCGCTGGGCCGCAATCGTCAGGAGGTTGGAGCGCGAGTCCCCGGTGGCGGCTCGGATCACAGTGCGTGCCATTGCAATTGCTCCGTGCAGAACAGCTTCGTCGCCCGCTGCGGAGCGGGCATCAGCGGCAAACTCGATCGTGTGAGGAACTCCGGTAACGCCGCGTAACGCGATCATCGGGTGGATCGAGGGAACCACCTTCGACACATTGCCCATGTCTGTCGAGCCGCCGGTCAGGGGAGTTCGGGCGGCCGCGGTGCGGCCCAGGCTCGCGATCTCCTCGTCCCAGATCGTCGCCAGCACGCGATGTTGAACAAGCTCCTCGTAGCGCGGTTCGGCGCGTTCGGTCGACCAGGAGCAGTCGCTGGCCACAGCTGCGCCCTCGAAGCAGGAGAGCATACGACGCTTGGCGTCCAACAGCACGTCGAGTTCTGCGGCCCGAACTTCCGCTCGCACCAACGTCGAGGCCGGAATGATGTTTGTTGCTTCGCCGCCGTGCTCGACATAGGCGTTGAGCCTGACGTCGGACGGAAGTTGTTGACGGAGAAGTCCGATGGCGACCAAGGCGATCGTGGCGGCGTCGCCTGCGTTGATGCCCTTGTGTGGCGCAGCGGCCGCGTGTGCGGCTCTTCCGGTGTAGGTCACGTCGAACCGGTCGACTGCCTGCGTTCCGGTGACGGTGCAGCTGACGTCTTCACCTGCAGCGCCGTGGACCATGATCGACATCGCCGCGCCCTCCCATGCGCCACGTTCGAGCAGCAAGACTTTCCCGCCGCCATGTTCTTCGGCCGGCGTACCGAGAAGGACGACGGTCAGACCGTGTTCCTCCGCGACCTCTCCGAGCGCGATCGCTGCTCCCAGTCCGGCAGCGGCGATGACATTGTGTCCACACGCATGACCGATGTCGGGAAGGGCGTCGTACTCGGCGCAGACGACGACGCGGAAGGGGCCGGAGCCCCGCACCGCTTCGAATGCCGTCTCGAGGCCGTAGGCGGCGCGAGTAACCGTGAAGCCGGCTTCCTGCGCGGCGTCCGCCAAGAGGGCCGACGCATGATGCTCTTCGAATGCCAACTCTGGGTGAGCATGGATGGTGTGGCTGACGTCGATGAGGCGTGATGCCCACTTCTCGATCGTGCTCGAAACCGAGTCTGTGCGGGTGCGGGTGTCAGCGATGGACATGGGTATTGGTTCCTTTCAACATCTTTGGTTCTCTGTGTCTTCGGATCGCGGTGTCTTCGGTTCTCAGCGTCTTCGGGTGCAGTTCTAGTGCCAGAGGCCCAGCGCGAACTCCGCGACGACCACGGAAAGTAGGTAAGAGGCGAGGATCGCGACGATTCCGACGGGCACGATCTTCCAGCCGATCGTCTTGAGCAAGGGAAGGTCCTTGCCGAGGCTGAGACCTGCGACAGTCAAGGTGAGGGTGCAGATCGAGAGAAAGTCTATAGTCCCGACGGTGCTCGAGACGAAATCACCGATGGGGGACCACGGTGTTGTCGCCAAGGCACCGATGGTGATGATTGCGATCATCGCCGCGATCTTGCCGCGGGTCAGGCGGGCCACGCCGACGCCCAGGAGCAACAATCCGGTGAGGATCAAGTAACCGACGATGATCGATCGAGATACGCCACCCGCTGCGATCGAAGAGACGATGACCCCACCGACGAACAGAATCGGAACGATGGTGGTCAGCGGCACGGTGACGCTCGGCGCAACCGCTCGTGGGGCAGTGTCGGCTTTCCGTTCGCTGGTCGTCTTCGAGCGCTTGGTGAGTGCGCCGTAGATTCGATCAGCAAGGGGGAGTGCGACATACATGCCGACATACACGCCGAGGAGGCCGGTGATGATGTTGGATGTGGCCGCCACGGCGAGTACCTGGTCGGCCATCTCGGGGTGCGCCGAAACGACGCTGGCGGCAGCGGCAGCCATCATCGAGCCGGATCCGACGCCGGCACCCATCGCCAACGCGAGGGGGTCGAAGATGTTGAAGGATGTAGCCAGTGACGCAATCAGGCTGATCAGCACGGCACCGAACAGAGTGCCGAAGACGTACATCGACAGGACTCCACGGTACTGGTCGGAATCGGGGCCGTAGCGTTCGCTGACCATCGCGAAGGAACCCTCGCGGTCGATGGAGAAGGATGCTCCGACGGTGGCCGGCCCCATCCGAAGGAGTACCGCCAGCGGGAGTGCGAGAGCGATAGTGCCGAACAAGTGCCCCAATTCCTGCAGTAGCAGTGCGGGGCCCGCCTCGAACAACAATTGGATGTTCGGGCCGATGGTGAAAGACAACCTTGCACAAAGCAAGAGAACAGCCAGGCCCATGATTGCCGAGGCCGCAGCCTGAAGGTCGAGGCCGAGTGGTTTCCACTTCTGGCTCGAGACGACACCGCCGGCAATCAGTCCCCACACCATGGGCAGGATCGTGATGGCGGCAGCGCCGACGGGAATCACTGCGGGGCCGATCAGTTGCGCGCCTGCCGCAAGCCCGAGGAGCAGAATCACCACGATCCACAGGCGTGGCGACCGCATGGCGAAAACGACTTTTTGCGTCGCGGTTTGATCGCTGACTGGGGAATCGTCATGCGAGACAGGGAATGCTTCGGTCATGTCGGTGTCTTTCTCGAGGGGGCGAACGAACGCAAGAAGTAAGGGTTCTCGAGGCTCAGGATTTGGTGGACTATTGATGTGATGAAGTTAGGATCGACGCGTTTCGATCCTGTTTCGGTGCAGCATTCTTTTGAAAGTGAGGTCCTCGGTGCAGGATCAGATGCTCAAGGACGACGATCTTCGGCTGTTGAACGCACTGCAGATCAGGCCGCGAGCGTCGTGGTCCGAGCTTTCACGCGCGATCGGTTCCGACCCGGTCACCCTGACCAGGCGTTGGGAGCGTCTGCACTCGCAAGGAATAGCGTGGATCGCTGCGTACCGTGGTGGACCCATCGTGTCGGCGACCGCACTTCTCGAGATCGAATGCGCACCGGCACAGACCATGAGCGTTGCCGAACAGATCGCGCACGATCCCGAAGTTCTCACAGTCGATCTCACAACCGGCAATCGGGATCTGCTCGTCACGCTCACCTGCACTGACCTCGATCAATTGTCCAGGTACGTGTTGGAGCGAACACAATCCCTGCCGATGATCACCGCGATGCGAACTCAGATCGTGTCCTCGGCGAACTCCGACGCGAGGAACTGGCGTCTACGTGCTCTCGATGCGGAAGAAATTGCCGCGCTCGAGTCGGCCCCGGCGGGAAAGATTCGTGGTGTACGCGCCGGCGAAGAGGAACAGTCGCAGCTGTTCGACATTCTTTCTCGCGAACCACGTGTCACCGTCTCGGCACTCGCTGCGGCCCTCGGAGTCACGCCGGCTCGCGCTGGGGCGCTCCTTTCTCACGAGCTGTCGACGGGGCGACTGGTCGTCCGCACGGAGATTGCTCGGCCCTACTCCGGCTGGCCGGTCTACGCCTGGTACTTCTTACGTCTCGACGGGCGAAAGGAGGCAATTGCTCAGCGTCTTTCGCACCTGCGTGAGGCGAGGCTTGTTGCTTCTACGATCGGCAGCTACGACATCGCATTGGCGGTGTGGCTGCGCTCGATCGACGACGTGCAGCGTCTGGAAGGTTATCTCGCCGAGCAGTTTCCGGGCGTATCCGTGGTGGACCGGTCGATCGTCCTGCGTACGCCGCATCACCTGCATCGGACGATCGATGTGTCGGGTCGAAGCATGCCGAAGCACGGGTGATCCGCAACTCGTTCGCGCGGGTCGGGTGCTCTCCGACTAGTTGGGGATCGCCACGTCGACGATCAAGCCGAAGTGATCGGAACCTTCGATCTCGATCCGCTCGAGTGACTTCGCCTGACCGCCCCGCAGAAGTACATGGTCGATGCCGACGATCGCGGGAAATTTCTTGTCCGCCGGATAGGTGCGCACGATGCCTACTCCCAATTGGTCTGCGGCATCGGAGTAGCCGACATCGAGGAGGTCACGGAATTGCTTGTGCGTGAATGTGGTGTTGAAGTCGCCACTGACGATGACGGTTTCCTCGGCGGCAGCAGCGTCGAGCGCGTTTCGCAAAGTGCTCAGCTCGGCAGTCCACACGTCGGGCGGGGTCACGTACGCCGGTCCGGGGTGAACCGCCAGAAGGGTGAACGAAGTTGAGAAGCCCACTTCGGCAACAAGATTGGTCGGTCCGAATCCGTTCAATTCCCGAGTGTCCGTCAGCGGATAACGGCTGTAAATACCGGCGCCACCCCCGCCGGCCTCGTCCGGTACCAAGTAGTGATGCGGCAGCAGTTGCTCGAGTCCTTGATCTCTGAGAGAGCCTTCGAGTGATGTGGTCAGTTCCTGAACCGTCAGGACGTCGACTGCCTTCTCGCGCACCGTCGCAGTCAAACTGGCGGGATCTGCCTGCCCGAAGAGAAGATTTGCTTGCATTACGCGCAGAGTCGGCCCGTCGATTTCGGAACTGTTTGCCACATACAGTGGACTGATCACCGACGCGCCCACCGCAATCAGTACCACCGAGATCGCCAGCAGGATCCAGCGGCGAAAGACCAGGCATATCAGGGACGCTGCGAGTGTGACCGCAAGCAGTATCGGGACGAAGGAGGCCACGGCGATCAACGGGTTGATCGGCTTGGTGGAGTACAACGCGATCAGCGCGACAACGCCGACGGCGATACCGCCCACGCCGGCGACCTGAGCGATACGGCGTGCCGGAACATTGTCCGTCGTGAATCCCATACCAAACGGTACCCAATGCAGCCACGGCTCCCGACTGCCTGGCGTTTGTCAGTCGCCGGTTCGGGTGCGGAATGCGTTCACGGCGGCTTCGACGGTCGGGTAGAAGTGCGTCGAATCGAATCGATCCCCGACTCCGAATCGGATGAGTCGATCCTTGATCGGACCTTTCATCTCTGCGAATGCCAACCGAATTCCTTTGCCTTCGAGGAATGTATCCAGATCGACGAGTTCGTCGACTGCCGTTGTGTCGAGTCCGGTGATCGGTTCGGCGGCTATAACCACCCAGTCGACCGGATCTGGCGCCTTGGCGACGACGGAGCGAACGTACTCGTCGAAGATCTCGCCGTTCGCGAAAAACAGTGGCGCGTCAAACCTCACCAACACCAGGCCGGGGATGCGATGCCCATCTGGATGGCGTTCGATGTCGTGGAATCCGGTGGGTTCGCCCGTCTCGACGAGTTCGGTTCGATGTGGCTGCCATACCTGCGCGATGACCGCTGCGAAGGACAGTCCGATCGCAACAAGGATGCCTTGTAGCACACCGACCAGGGCGACGCCCAGAAACGCCGCGACGGCGAGGCCGAATTCCACGGTGCTCATGCGCCACATGCGGACCATGCCGCCCACGTCGATCAGTGCACACGCGGCGACGATGACGACGGCGGCCAGTGTTGCATCGGGCAGATATGCCGTGAGTCCGGGAGCGACGAGGACGAACACCAGGACCGCGAGCGCCCCGACGACGCCGGCCAATTGTGTGTGCGCCCCACTCTGTTCGGCTACCGGAGTTCGTGACCCGCTCGCCGAGATCGGGAACCCGCCGAACAGCCCGCCGGCCACGTTCGCGACACCGATCGCCTTCATTTCGGTACTGCCGTTCACGTCCTCGCCGTGGCGGGCGGCGAAGGTGCGCGAGAGAACGCCGGTGTCGGCGAAGGCAATCAATGCGATACCGGCGGCGGGCCCGATCAGATGGCCGACGTCCTGCCACGTGACTCCACCGACGGAAGGGAGGGGGAGTCCTTCCGGCAGTGCGCCGACCATGCCGATGTCATCGGTGAGACCGGCGGCAGCGGACAAGACTATGGCCGCGACAACGGCCACCAGAACGCCGGGAACAACAGGTACCCAGAGCCGGAAGGCGACTATGACGACTAGCGAACCGACACCGATGGCGGCAGCGAGGGGGTCGACGTCGCCACCCACCAGGGCCTTTGAGATCCCGCCGATTTCACCGAGTAGACCGGACGCGTCGACGGAGAATCCGAGCAGCTTGGGAATCTGACCAACTACGACGACGAGTGCAATGGCGTTGAGGTAGCCGAGGCGGATCGGTTTCGAGAGGAGTTCGGTCACGAAGCCGAGACGAAGGAATCCGCCGATCACGAGGATGAGTCCGACAAGAATGGCGAGAACACCGGCTAGTGCAAGCGCATTCTCCGAATCGCCGACCACTGCCAGCGGTATGACCGCGGCGGCAATCAGCGGCGCCAGTGACGAATCAGGTCCGAGTACAAGGATTTTCGAGGGCCCGACTACCGCGTACGCGAGCAAAGGCACGATGGTGGCGTACAGCCCGGCGTACGCAGGCAACCCGGCGGCCTCGGCGTAGCCCATGCCTGCCGGGATGAGCAGGGCAGTCAAGACGAGTCCGGCAGTGACGTCTGTTCGCAACCACTCGCGGCGATACCCACGGGCAGTCGCGACGCCCGGTAGCCGACCTAGACTCTCCGCCCACATCATCGTTTGATTGTCCTCCCTCAGTGGAGCGAACGGGCGCGCTCGGGGGCAACCGCGGTGGTCGCAGGGAGGGGCGCAGGTGCCTGTGCGAGGCGGCGGCGTCGAATTGCCTTGTCCAACTCGACGACAACCGGGATGATCAGCGACCAACCCAGGCAGGCGAGCCACTGGGCGCCGGTCAGTGAGGTTGTCATGAGGAGGTCCTGGAGGACGCCCGCCTCGACGGCGAATACGGTCACGACCGTGGGGATCGTCAAGATCTTGATGGCACCGAGCACCGGTGGAACCACGCCGGACTCGGGATCACGCCGCATAGTCAGCCCCGCGAGAATCGAACCGAGAGAGAGCACTACGAATGCTGTGGTCATGGGAACATTCGCCTCGGAAGTACTCATTTCACCGGGTGCGAGAAGCATCGCCGCGAGTGTCACGGCAAATTGCAGGACACCGTACGCGAGCCACTGAGCGACTGCGCTTCGATGTGCGATTGGCATCTTGGGATCGCGCGGAGGCTTGTTCATCAGATCCGGTGGCGGCGGGTCGAGCATGATCACGGCGACGGGGAACAGTGTGATGAAGAAGTGCTGGAACAGCACCATCAGTGGCGTCAGTGCCACACCCTCGTTGATGTTGAAGATGCTCGCAGCGAGGAAGAGGAGAACCAAGGAGAAGAGTTTCGACATCTGGTACCGGATGTATGAGACGATTTTTCCGTAGATGTTGCGGCCCAAAGTGATCGCGGTGATGAGGGTACCGAAGTTGTCGTCGGTGAGCACCATCTTGCCCGCCTGTTTGGTCACCTCACTGCCCGAGCCCATGGCGACGCCGATGTCTGCCTTCTTCAACGCGGCGGCGTCGTTGACCGCGTCTCCGGTCATCGCGACGACGGCGCCACCGCTCTGCATGACATCGACCAAGCGAAGTTTGTCCTGCGGAGTGACGCGGCCGAACACGTGCAGGTTCGGCAACGCGGTCGATAGTTCTTCATCGGTCATCGCTTGCAACTCGCCGCCGCCCACCGAGCCCGGGCCGAGTCCGAGTTCGGCACCGATCGCTGCGGCGGTGATGGCATGGTCGCCGGTGATCATGCGGACCTCGATGCCGGCCCGGTGTGCGGTTCGCACCGAATCGACCGCCTCCGGACGCAGCGGGTCGATGATGCCTGCCATACCGACAAACGTCAGGTCCTCGACGCAGGACATGGGGTCGGCCACGACAGCGTCTTCCCGTCCGTCGAGGCGTCTGACCGCGAATGCCAGCACCCGAAGACCCTTTTCGGACATGGACTGATTTGCTGCCGTGAGTTCGTCTCGGACTTCCTCGATCGGGACCTGCCGACGGCCGGGGAGAAAGGCCGAAGAACACCGAGCGAGGACGACATCGGGTCCGCCTTTGACCAATCCGACGAACTGACTTACGCCGTCGACTTCGAGGTGGTGGTACGTGGCCATGAACTTGTACGCGGAATCGAACGGAACCGTCGCCACCCGCGGGTAGGTCCGTCTGGTGAGTGGGGCGTCGGCACCGATCTTTGCCGCGAGCACCACGAGCGCGGCCTCGGTCGGGTCGCCGACAACTTCCCCGGAATCGGAAACCGTTGCATCGCTGTCGAGACACAGTCCGTATGCGAGAAGGGTGAAGTCGGGTGGTGCCTCGCCGGCAACCTGCGTGATCCTTCCCGCTTTGGCGTAGCCTTCGCCGTCGACCGTGTACCAACGGCCGTGGACGTACAGCGATCGGACGGTCATCTGGTTCATGGTCAGCGTGCCGGTCTTGTCCGAGTTGATTGCACTGGTCGCGCCGAGTGTTTCGACGTCGGTCAGGTTCTTCACGACGGCCTTGGCGTCGGCCAGTTGACGGGCACCGTAGGCCAGCATCGCCTGGACGAATGTTGGCAGGCCGGTCGGAATCGCGGACACTCCCATTGCGATACCAAGGAGCAGAAGCGTAGTCAGGTCCTGCCCACGAAGGAGCCCGATGACGACGATGACGATCACTGCCGTCCACGCGATGATTCCGAGAAGTTTGGTGAGAGAGTCCAATTCACGTTGAAGTGGCGACTTGCCAGGGGCGACCGCCGACAACATCGACGCGATCTGGCCTATCTGCGTCTGCATCCCGGTCTCGGTGACCACCATGGTCGCCGTGCCGCGGGTGACCGAGGTGTTCTGGAAGACCAGATTGCTGCGGTCTCCGAGCGGAATATCCGCGTTGTTCAGCGTATTCGGGTCCTTCGGTATCGGCGCGCTTTCCCCGGTCAATGCGGCTTCCTGCGTCTCCAGGGTGGTGGTGGCGAGCAACCGTCCGTCGGCAGCGATGATGTCTCCTGCCTCGACTTGGACGATGTCACCCGGCACCAGTTCGGTAGCGTCGAGTTGAATCAGGTTCCCGTCACGAATGACCCGTGCTTGGGGCGTCTGCATCTTGGCGAGGGCGTCGACGCTGGCCCGTGCCTTCAACTCCTGTCGAGTTCCGAGGACGATGTTGAGCACGACGAGCACCGCCACCACGATTGCTGTCGGCACTTCACCGATGGCGATGCTGACCGCGGCCACGGCGACGAGCATCAAGTTCATCGGATCTTTCAGCTGCAACAGCGCGATCGACCACGTCGACGGCGGTGGCGTCGAGGTGATTTCGTTCGACCCGTAGCGTCGTCGCCGTTGGTCGGCCTCATCCGACTGCAGTCCGCGCTCCGGGTCCGACTGCAGTACGGACACGACTGATTCGCCACTCTGCGCATGCCACGGCGTGGGGCTCATGACCGCACATCCTTTCCTTGGCGATCGTCAATACCGGGTCGGAATCCAGTGCAGCGGTTGTTTGGGCGTCTGGTAGCCGTGAGCCTTCTGCCGTTTCGGCAGGGTGATGTCCGTGGATTGCACGGGCTCGTAGGGGATCTGACTCAGAATGTGGCTGATGATGTTGAGTCGTCCGCGTTTCTTGTCATTGTTGTTTGCGACATACCATGGCGCCCAGCCGGTGTCGGTGAAGCGAAACATCTCGTCGCGGGCACGCGAGTAGTCGTACCAATGACTGAACGACTTCAGATCGAGATTCGACAGCTTCCAGATCTTTCGAGGGTCGTCGATCCGGCTCTGCAGACGTAAGAGCTGCTGTTCTTCGCTGACCTCGAGCCAGTACTTGAGCAGAATGACTCCCGATTCGACGATCGCGCGTTCGACGGTCGGAATGAGCTGGAGAAATTGATGTGCTTGTTCTTCGGTGCAAAAGCCCATTACTCGTTCTACACCGGCACGGTTGTACCAACTTCGGTCGAAGATGACGATCTCACCGGCAGCCGGAAGATGCGGGACGTAGCGCTGGACGTACATCTGCGAATGCTCTCGCTCGGTCGGGGCGGGTAACGCAACGACCCGGAACACTCGCGGACTCACTCGCTCGGTGATGGCTTTGATGACACCGCCCTTCCCCGCGGTATCTCGACCTTCGAATACGATGCAGACCTTGGCTCCAGACGATTTGACCCACTCCTGCAAAGCCACGAGTTCGCCGTGCAACGGCTTGAGTTTGCGGCGGTACACCTTGTTCTTCATCGGCTTTTCTGCCACGGGCGGCGCGTCGTCGGTAAGGGTCGACGGGGTGTCGTCGTGAAGAATCCGAGCGTTCTTTCCCACTTCCACTCCCTGGCATCATGAGCGCAACGCGAGCGCGCGGGGAACCGTCCGCCCTTATGTGTATGCCCCATATTCGGTGAACCTATTCTCTTTGCAATCGAGACCCGAATCGTGTTGTTTTCGAACCCTTTCCGAGTCTTGACGTGCTCGGCTGGACGGACGACCATTAATGGATGACTGGCGACGAAGAGTTGCTCCACGTCGAGCGGGTGATCACTCGCCTGATTTCCCGCTATCCCGCCGTTCCTCCACCGGAGATCGAAAACAGAGTGCGAACAATTCACCAGCGTTTTGCGGGATGTCGGATCCGCGACTTCGTGCCTCTTCTGGTCGAAAAGGCGGCCAGACAAGAGATCTCGGATCGGAGAATCGTGATTCCGATAATGGATGAGCGGTCGGCGAGTCTGAACTCTCTCGAGCTGTAGCCGGAACGGGGATCGTCGGCGCATACTGAAATGACCTTGGACCAGGGAGTTCTGGCCGAATGCAGGAGCTCAGGCGCGGAACGTCAGCCTCCCGAACTCCTGATGTGTAAAACCGAGTACAGGGAGCGTTGACATGGAAGGCTTCTGGGAATTCTTCTGGTTCATCTTCGTCTGCTTTGCCTTTGTGGCGTACTTGAGCGTGTTGTTCTCGATCATCACCGACTTGTTCCGTGATCACGAGACTTCAGGCTGGGCCAAGGCGTTGTGGATGATATTCCTCTTCGTCATTCCATTCCTGTCCGCGATGATCTACGTGGTCGTCAAGAATGACGGAATGACGAGGCGGTCGATGGAAGCCGCTCAACAGCACATACACGCGCAGAGTGATTACATTCGAAAGGTCGCCGGGAAATCGCCGACTCAGCAGATCGCCGACGCCAGAGAGCTTCTCGACTCAGGCGCGATCAACGAAGAGGAATTCCAGGCCATCAAGGCAAAGGCGCTGGCGTAGTTTTCGTATCTTCTGCCCCGGGCCTGGCGTCGTCGGTTCCGCCGTCGTCAGGCGCGGCGTCCTGCGCGGCGGCGCGTGCGGGACGAACCAATACTTCCAGTGCGACGAGAGCAACGAGCGCAATGACGACGATCCAACCAACGACCAATCCGGTGGGGTAGCGCCAGAAGAGCAGCAACAGTGCGGCGATGCCGATGATGGCACAGCGCAGTGGGATACGAAGCTGATTGGCCCACCGCTCCACCTGATTCGGCGTTCGGCCGCTTGCAGAATGCCGGACGAAGTCCAACGCCTGCCCGTAGCCTCGACGAACGGCGATCGCCGACGACGACCCACCGATCAGGTAGGCGCCGAGCCCCACCACCACACCGAGGAGCGCAACCGCGCGAAGGCTCGTCCGAAGCGGAACCAGAACTGTGTCGATGACAGCGGTGGCGGCGTCTGGCGAGAGGATATCGGTAGGGACACTGTCGAGGTAGATTGCACGTCCGATCAGAATTCCGATCGCAAGAACAAGCATTCCCAACGCAATCGACAGACCGACCAGGGACAGCGTACGAAGCCTGCGACCGGTTGGCGCAACGGCGACAGCGGCTGCTGCGCAAGCGATTCCCAACCACGGCAGCACCGCCGAGACCTTGTCGAGTGCCGAGACGGCTCGCTGCGCCTTCACCAGCTCGGGGGACTGGAAGAGAACAAACTCCTTGTCCACGGACGGGATTTTGTCTGCGAAAGCGAAGCCGCGGTCGGTCAGCGCCGTTTTCACCCGGTCGATGATCGTGCTCAGTGAAATGCTGACCGTTCCGCTCTGGTCGACCTCGACCGAGTCGGGTCCGTAGTTTCCGGTCATGACGGCGACGAGGGAGTTGTGCGCCGCTCGGTTCGCCTGAATCCAAAGGTCTTCGAACTGCTGCGTCCGAACGAGCGAGGCCACTGTGTCGTGGACGAAACTCTTCGCCTGGCCGGCGATCACCGGTGCCAAACCCACCAACGCCTGGTCCACGCGAGGGGCGTTGGCTTCGAGATTCGACACGTCCGTCAATGCTGTGAGTGCCTCGGTGGTGAGCCCTTCGACGTCGACGCGATCGAAGATCTCGTCCGTGACTTGATTCGTGATCTCCGCTTGCACGGCTGGATTCTCACCCAGTGGCGCTACCGTGCTGACGTAGCGGTCCGTGTCGAGGATCTGACTACGTACGAAGCGGGTGGTTACCGACAAGACTGCGAGCAGTGCGACCAGCACCAGCAGGATTGTCACCGCGGTCCACCGCAGCCCATGTCGAGGTGGTCGGGAGACTTTCTCGACGGTCGTTTCGCGGGCGCTGGAAGTCTGCTCGCGAAGTGTTGCAACCTCTTCGCGCAACCGGGCTAGTTCGGCACGTTCGTCCTCCTGGAGTGGTCCGTCGCTCGTGCCGTTTGCCATGATGGTCCTCCCGGGACGGAAACTACTGGCGCACAGTTGAAATGCTGAACTGCGAAGATGATTCGGCGGGTGACCTCAGATGACCTCGGGATTCCAGGTCGCGACGGCCCAGATGACGAATACGTCGAGCGCGATGATGATGATCGACCACCACGGCGAGTGGGGTAGCCACAGGAAATTCGCGAGGATCGACAGAGAACAGATGACTATCGCGCCTACCCGTGCCCACGTCGCGCCGGTGAAGAGCATGATTCCGACAGCGGTGACGAGCACGCCGAGTACGAGGTGGATCCATCCCCACGAAGTGAGGTCGAATTGGTACGTGTATTCCGGGCCGACGACTGTCACGTCGTCCTCCGATATCGCCGAGATGCCTTGGAGGATTTCGAGCACGCCGACTGTGATGAGGAGAACGGCTCCGCCCAGCGCGCTTCCTTTTGCCACACCCTGCTTTACCAGTGAATCCTCGGACATGACCGCCCCTAGATTTCAAGCGCGAAATAGCCTGGCATATTTCCCTGTCCCGACCTTTTACGGTGGTGAAGTAGCCCGTCGGAGGGCAAATCAAACATTGAGCGCTGCACAGCATTGCGATATTCATTCGCCTACGAATTCGAAAGAACCTACCGTGACGGCATGGATATGGCGGACGTAGGTGTGGCGATGAGGCCTGCACCGGGTGTGATCCGGACGGACCGGCTGGTGCTCCGTACCTACCGCCCAGACGATCACCGGGATCTTCTCACCTTCTACGGGCGCAGCGACGTATGCCGATATTTGCTCAACGAACCCTGGAGTCTCGCGGAGGCTCGGGAGGCCGTGCAGACCAGAATGTCTCGCCGCGACCTGGCATCGGGCGCGGTGGCACTTGTTGTCGAGTACGGGGGCCGGGTTGTCGGAAGCGTGAGTGCTTGGCGAGTCGAAGAATCTGATTGCACAGCCGAAGTCGAGCACACCGCCGAACTCGGGTGGGCATTTTCGCCCGAGTTCGGCGGCCGAGGATTCGCGACGGAAGCAGTGACCGCTCTGATCGACCTCGCGTTCGCGACACCCCGATTGCGCCGCGTGGTCGCGCGAATGGATTCGAGAAACGAATCCTCGGCGCGACTCGCGCAGCGGATCGGTATGAGGCGAGAGGGACATTTTCGGCAGAACGCGTGGATCAAGAACGAGTGGACCGACACCGTGGTTTTCGCGACACTTCGCGGTGAGTGGCCTTCAGTTGCTTGATCAGACCGAGCGGGCTGCTATTTTGCGACCAGTTCGGTCAACTGTGGCACGAGTTCGTCGGTCGCCCACGGAACACTCAGAAGGCTGACGTACATTGTCGCTGCAGTCAGGCGATTGTCGGTGATCCACAGGTCCTTGCCGTTGGCGATGACCGGCCACCGCGAGAACAGAGTGTTGGCCAATGTGCTGTCGACTTCCGACTGATCGCTTGCCCAACCGAGATACACGTCGGTGTCGATCGTGTCGAGCTTTTCCATACTGATGCCGAAAAGGAACGAGTCGCCGGCAAAGTTCTTGGCGCCGTTCACCACGTCGGGAGCGACTGTGAGCCCGAGGTTTTCGACAAACTTGACGCGCGGATCGTCCGGACCGTAGATGGCGGTTTCGGTTTCTCCTTCACGGATGTAGGAACCGAAGGCGAAAGTGACTCCGTTGAATTCGGGATGACTCGCCTTCGATTCCTGGACCGATTCCTCAACCGACTTGATCAGCGCCGCGGTTTGAGCGGGACGCCCGAGTGCCTTGCCGACATCGGTGGCGAGGTTTTGCCACGAGCTGGGCTGATACGGCTTGGTGTCGTACGGGAGGGTCGGGGCGATCGAGCTCAGGCGCTGGTAATCCTGCTCGGAGAAGCCCGAGTACGGGGCAAGAATCAGATCAGGCGCGGCATTGAGAATCTGCTCGAACAGTAGCTCGCCGCTGTCGGAGTAGTACGGCGCAGGCGTGGGCAGCGTCTGGCCCGACTTTTCGAGTTCGGCGCGGGTCCACGGCAGGAACCCGTCGGCGTCGCCGGCCCAAGAGTCCTTCTGCATCGCGATCGGAGTGACACCCAGGGCGATGACCGTGTCTGCCGCTGCGGAATCGAGGGTGAGGATCCGTGTCGGCTCCTTGTCGATGGTGGTCCCGCCGAAAGCGTGCTTGATCGTCACGGGATAGGCGCCGTCCTCGACGGCGGATGCCGATGAATTGTTTTCCTGGGCGTCCGATGACGACTGTGTGCAGGCGGTCAGAGGCAGTGCCGCCGCCAGCATGAGCGCAACAACGATTCGTCGCCTCCGCTGGGGACGAATTCTCTGACGGGCAGATCTGAACACGCGAAACTCCTCGGGATTGATCAGGGAAGTGCTTGCACGACTCAGCGCAGTACGCGCATGAGAGCAGGCTTACCTAAGTGAATGTAGGGCGCGTGCGTGTAGCGAAGGGGCCAGCCGATGTCGACAACAGGTCAGGCTCGAGTCAGTTGACAGCGGCGAGCGCATTGCCGGGGGTGTAGCCGACCGTCTTGCGAAAAGCGGCGATGAAGGAACTCGACGTCCCGTAACCGACACGGCGGCTGACGGCGTTCACACTCATTCCGGTCCCGAGCATGCCGAGGGCCGTGCTCATACGAACCAGAGTGCGCCACTGCGCAAAGCTCAAGGCGAGTTCCGCGGCAAAAATCCGGGTGACCGTACGTCGGCTGAGATTGAGAACGTGAGCCCACTGATCGAGTGATCGATCGTCGGCGGGATCCGACAGCACTTTGTCGACGAGCATCCGTAGCCGCGGATCTCGGGGGATCGGTACGTCGAAGTGAGGTGCTGATGCCGGCGTGAGGAGATCGACACAAACCTGCTGTGCCCGAAGGCGTTGTTCTGCAGGCATTCCGGTGTGGGCGAGGTATATCAGCAGTGCCCGGGCTGCCTCACTCAGTGTCACGATGCACGGTTCGTTCCAGGCGGGGGTCCACAGCTCGGGGGTGAAGAGCGTGGCGCGGAATGCGACGTGGGGATTTGCCTGACCTTCGTGGAGGACCCCGCGGGGGATCCACAGGCCGACGCCGGGCGTGACGGTCCAGAGTTGATTGTCGATGATCATGTTGACGACACCGCGGTCGGACCAGATCAGTTCGTGCTCGATGTGAGCGTGCTCTGGCCACCGGGTGATGTGGTCGGTCTCGACGATGTACGTCGTGAGTTGGAACGGCGCCGGGACGGCGCGCGCCATCGGAGTGTGGCGGTCGGATTCCCGTAAGTGGGAATCGTCGTCCAGCTGTGGACCGTCGTCGATTTCACGAAGGGCAGGGATCAGCACCGTGGACTACCTCCAGAGCAAAGTTAGGTAAACCTTACACTGATGTGGGCAGCGATCAGTGACTCGCACCGAGTTCGATGAGAAGCACGCCTGCCGCGATGAGGCCGATCCCGACCATCATGAGCCTGGTCAGCGGTTCGCGAAAGAGAATGCGGGATGCGATTGCCGTCAACGCCACTCCACATGCGGTCCAGATTCCGTATGCGACGCCGATGGTGAGGCCCGCGTCGAGCGCGAGGGTCAGGAAGGCGAAAGCGGCGAGATACCCCACGGTGACAACCGCGAGCCATCGTTTGTCGCTGCCGTCCTGCGACGCCATCCGTAGTGACAACGTCGCGGTGACCTCGGAAATAATTGCAGCGATCAGAAATACGAAGGTCATGCTGGGTCCGCCGGCCCGCTGTCGGCGGCAGCCTGAGAGCCGAGTTCGACGCACAGCACTCCGCCGATGACCAGTGCAATCCCGATGCCCATGGTGGCCGTCAGAGGATCTCCGAAAAGGAAAGTTGCGAATACTGCGGTCAGGACAACTCCGGTTGCGCCCCAGATTCCGTATGCAACACCGAGTCCCATGCCCTCCCGCAGGACGAACGACAAGGCGGTGAATGCTGCGAGATATCCGCCGACGACCACGATGTACCAAGCCGGGTGATCGAGGGCGGCGCGCAACGACAGCGTCGCAGACACCTCGGTGAGGATCGCGGTGATCAACAACAGCCATTTCTTCACGGTTGGGATTCTGTCAGGCTCCACCGATTCCGGTCGCGCACTACGGTTGAGACATGACGTGCGTACTGCTCGGTGGAATCCGCAAAGGTGACATCCGCCACGACGCGTCGGTTGGCGATGTGGCCGCAACTCCGATCCTCGACTGGGGCCACGACGACGTGGCCCGCCTCTACGAGGACATTGCAGAAGGTGCGATCCAGTCGGCGCAGGAGTTCCTGGTGTCGGCGCATCGCAGCGTCGCTGCAAATATTCGGCCGGTGTACGGCCTCGACGACCGGCAACCCGTCTCGGTGACATTGAGTCGAGAGCGCGGATCCTGCAGTCAGAGACTGGCTATCGTCGAAGCGTTGGCTCGCCGCCGAGGTATCGCCACCCGAGTACGCGGTCTCGTACTACGCGGGGAATTCTGGTACCCGAGATTTCGGCGTCTACATGCGGTGATTCCGAAGTCAGTGCTGCTGGCGTGGCCGGAATTTCTGGTCGACGGACGCTGGCAGGACGTCTCCGAGATCGTTTCACCTGCGGTGGTCTCAGCGCTCGAACCGTTCACGAATACCGGCGAGGAGACACTGTTCGACGCGATCGGACGCGCTCCGATCAGTTGGGGCAAGTCTGTTTCGTGTGATTGCTTGGACTTCTCCGAATTCGTCGACCGCGATCTGGGCACCTTCGAATCTCGCGACGTGCTCTTCGAGGAATTCGGACAGACGATGTCGACCCCCGTCAGAATTCTCGTCGACCCGGTTTTCCGGAACTGGAGTGCATCCGGCTGACGCGCGACGCGAGGTCTAGGCTGTTCTGCATGTCTGTGCGTACCCCATTGGTCCCTGGAACCGTCTCTCCCGTCCTCGCTGTGCCCTCGAAGATCGAGCGGCCCGAGTACGCGTGGAAGCCGACCGCCAAAGAGGGCAACGAGCCCTGGGTTCAGACGCCGGAAACGATCGAGGCGATGCGCATCGCCAGCAAGATCGCTGCAGGCGCGCTGCAGGAAGCCGGCAAGGCTGTCGCTCCCGGTGTCACGACCGACGAACTCGACCGCATCGCACACGAGTTCATGCTCGACCACGGTGCATACCCGTCGACGTTGGGCTACAAGAGCTTTCCCAAGTCGTGCTGCACGTCTCTCAACGAGGTGATCTGCCACGGAATCCCCGACTCGACTGTGATCCAGGACGGCGACATCGTCAATATCGACGTCACCGCGTTCATCAACGGGGTACACGGCGACACCAATGCGACATTCCTCGCCGGTGACGTGTCCGAAGAGAACCGCTTGCTCGTCGAGCGCACACACGAGGCAACGATGCGGGCCATCAAAGCCGTCAAGCCCGGCCGCGCGCTCAACGTGATCGGACGTGTCATCGAGTCCTACGCCCATCGGTTCGGGTACGGCGTCGTCCGGGACTTCACCGGACACGGAATCGGCGAGACCTTCCACAACGGCCTCGTGATCCTGCACTACGACGAGCCCGCGGTCGAGACGATCATCGAACCGGGCATGGTCTTCACGATCGAACCGATGATCAACCTCGGTGGTATCGACTACGAGATCTGGGAGGACGGTTGGACCGTCGTCACCAAGGACCGTAAGTGGACGGCGCAGTTCGAGCACACCTTGGTGGTCACCGAGACCGGTGCAGAGATTCTCACCCTGCCTTGAGTTCGGAGATGCGCGGCGCTCTGCTGGTAGCCGGCACTACTTCCGACGCAGGCAAGAGCGTTCTTGTGGCCGGATTGTGTCGCATGTTGGCGCGTCGAGGCGTCCGAGTGGCGCCGTTCAAGGCGCAGAACATGTCGAACAACTCCGTGGTCACGCTGGACGGCGGAGAGATCGGCCGTGCGCAGGCACTTCAGGCGCGTGCATGCGGTCTGGAGCCGAGTGTTCGATTCAATCCGGTGCTGCTCAAGCCTGGAAGTGACCGCACTTCGCAATTGGTCGTTCGGGGCAAGGCTATGACCACAGTGGGTGCTCGCGACTACATGCAGCATCGGCAGTGGCTTCGCGCCGTCGTGGCCGAAGATCTCGAATCGCTTCGATCCGAGTTCGACGTCGTGATCTGTGAAGGTGCCGGTTCACCGGCCGAAATCAACTTGCGCGCAACGGATCTTGCCAACATGGGATTGGCTGAGGCTGCGCGGATTCCGGTCGTCGTCGTCGGTGACATCGATCGCGGCGGCGTCCTGGCCCATCTGTTCGGGACCGTTGCTGTGCTCTCGCCGAGCGACCAGGCATTGATCGCGGGATTTGTGATCAACAAATTCCGCGGTGACGTTGCACTGTTGGAACCCGGACTGGAACAACTGCGCAGCCTCACCGGTCGACCCACTCTCGGAGTGATCCCGTTTGCCGACGATCTTTGGCTCGACGCCGAGGATTCGCTTGGCGTCACCGGCAATGCCCCGGTAGGGCGCCCGGGCCCACCCGTCGGTTCGGCCTGGCTCACCGTTGCTGCGGTTCGGCTCCCGCGCATCTCCAACTCCACGGACGTCGAGGCACTGGCATGTGAACCGGGCGTGGCAGTTTCGTGGGTGACCGATCCGTCGCGGATTCGCGACGCGGACCTCGTGGTGATCCCCGGTAGTAAGTCCACCGTGAGTGACCTCGAGTGGTTGCGAAGTACCGGCCTGGCCGACGAGATCGTCGCGCGAGCAGGTCGCGGGCAAGCAGTCCTGGGAATCTGCGGCGGTTACCAGATGCTGGGTAATTCCATCGTCGACGACGTCGAATCAGGATCAGGGACCACCGCGGGACTGGGTCTGCTGGACCTCGATGTCGAGTTCGCTCCGGACAAGGTGCTGGCGCAGATGACCGGTACGGCAGACGGTATCTCGGTGTCCGGGTACGAGATTCATCACGGACGCGTCGTGCGCAACGGGGACCGCCCATTGCTGGCGGACTCGAGCGGTATGCCGGAAGGCAGTGTGCGAGGGCCTGTTCGAGGGACACACTGGCACGGTCTCCTGGAAAGTGACGACTTTCGGCGCAGCCTGCTGCGTGAGCTCGCGGTTCCCGGTTTTGTTGCTGCACCCGACACCGCGGTTGCCGCGGTGCGAGAACAACAACTCGACCTTCTCGCTGATCTCGTCGAGCAGCACCTCGATCAGGATCTACTCGAGAAACTGATCAACGGTGGGGCGCCTATCGGGCTCCCCGTCATTGCTTCCGCACTCGAAGCCTGAGAGCGCTCCCGCGGGTGTCGACGTGGACGCGGTAGAATAGCCAGGCCTCACTCCCGCGACGGCTCCCTAGTAGGAGTGTGCGCGGTGACAGATCAATTCGACGGCTTGCTGACCGACTTCAGTGACGAGGTGCTGGTCGACTCGGCAATGCTCGGCGATCACGCGGCCTTCGACGTCATCGTCCGCCGATACGGCCCGCACTTGTATCGATTTGCCCGTCGACTGCTCGCGAGCGAGAGTGACGTCGACGACATCGTCCAGGAAACCTGCGTCGCTGCGTGGCGCCAACTTCCGGGGTTTCAGCGGCGCTCGAGCACCAAGACCTGGTTGTTCGCGATCTGTTCTCGCAAGATCTCGGATTTCTATCGAAAAGTCGGCTCCTGCGCCGCCGATATGGACGAACTCCGGGAAGAAGCTGATCCCCGTTTGCGTGATCCGAGCGAAGAAGTCTGCGGCACAGCATTTCTCGATGCCCTGGAATCCGAACTCGATCGCCTGCCACTGCGTCAGCGTGCTGCCTGGGTCTTGCGAGAAGTGGAGGGCATGACGTATCCGCAGATCGCTGTTGTCCTGGAGCTGAGTCCGGACGCGGTTCGTGGCCAGCACACTCGGGCGAGGCGGAATCTCGGTGTCGCACTCGATCGATGGCGATGACGACTCGGCGGTTTGCCGGGTTCTGTCACCGAACTCACTCTCCTTGGTGCCCGTGAAACTGGAAGAATGCTTCGTCGTGGATACCGCTTTCGACCCCAGAGGCTTCGACCCGAGAACCGAGGATTCGGTGCCGTCGGTACTGCCGGACGATGCGACGGCATCGGGTGCTGACGTCGCCGTCGAGGCTGCGGAAACTCGGCTGACGGCACGTGCGGTCAGAGAGTTGCTGGCAGCGCTCGGGGGAAGTATCGGCGACGAGGACGAACTCGTGGTTCTACTCCAACGCGCCGTCGAAATCGCGAACGACGCCATCGACGGCGCCGACAGCATCGGCGTCACCATCGATCTTGCCGGGCAGACCTACACCGCCGTTCACACCGATTCGCGGACCCTACGCGTCGACATCGAGCAATACGACGCCGGCGACGGACCATGTCTGCATGCGGCTCGAACCGGTGAAACCGTAGTCGTTGATGCCGAGACCAGCGCAGAACGCTGGCCGCGGTTCGCGGCTGCCGCGAAGGACGAAGGGATCAAGTCCTTTCTCGCGGCGCCGCTCTTCACGCCGGATCAGCGACTCGGTTCGTTCAACCTGTACGGACGTGCCCCAGCGGCCTTCGACAGCGTCGACGCGGAAGTCATGGAGATTCTCACGACAACAGTCTCACGCGCGATCGGAGACTTCTCCCGCTTCAAATCTGCCAAGGCGGTAGCTGACGCCTTGCAACGCGCGCTCGAGACTCGGGCGCCGATAGAACAGGCCAAAGGCATGCTGATGGCCATCCATCGGATCGACGCCGACACCGCATTTCACATGCTGCGCAGGCAGTCTCAGACCACGAACACCAAGTTGCGTGACGTGGCAGCCGAGATCGTCGAGACGTATTCCGCGCCGCCTACCGCGGTCTAGTTCGACGGAGACCGACGTACGGCCTCGAGCGCGACGACCACGCTCGCGGCGACAACCACGTGCATCAGCGCGAGCGTGACCGTGCTGGCGGCGTCGAAGTCCGCGGCGATCGTCAGGGCGATGGTGCCGAGCGCAAACACTGCACCCACGACCTGAGCGATGCGGATGATCGGCTCCCACTTCATTGAGATCAACATTGCGAGCGACAAACCGACCAGCAACGGCACTACCGTAAGTGTGATGACCCCGCCGGGAGCTACGCTCGCCACCTTTCCTTGATCTGTCATCTCGAACGATCCGCCCGATGCCAGGCCGATCAGCCACAGGATCAGGTTGGCGACGAGGGCGATGACCGTGGCCCCGAGTACGGCACGCGGCTTGGTGAGGTGGAGGTTGTGTGCGGTTGAAGCGATTGCAGACATGATGTTCTCCCGGCTCGATGCGATGCTCTTGTGACGTCGCTCTGGTGAATAGACCCGCCGGCCGGGAGAAACTCATCGCTGGTGGTTACCGGGGGTCGTCTGTCGGCACGGCGGTGCCGGTGACCGCGATACCGCCGTCGACCGGGATCTCGACCGCGAGAACGCTGGGTCGCCCGACGTGTCGGCCCTGGTGGATGGTGATCCGCCGCGGAGTGGCCGCGGGTTCGAGTTTGCGCAGGTAACCGCCGGTCGACGCCGCTGCGGACCCGGTCGCGGGATCCTCGACGATGTTTCCCACCGGAAACAGATTTCGAGCTTCGAAGGTGTTGTCGTCGAGGGGATGCAGGATCGTCACCGTGCCCGCCCACCCCTGCGCGTCCATCAGAGTTCGCATTGCGGATGGATCGAAGGTGAACTCGTCGAAGGCCGCCTGATCACGAAGTACGACAATCGGGTGCGTGTTGCCGGCGTACGAGAGCATTGCGGGATACCGCGCGTCGAGCGCAGACGAATCGACGCCGATGAGCCCGAGCAGTGCTGTCAGTACAGCATGATCGATCGGCGAGACCGATGGTTCGACGCTGGTGAAGGTCGCGGTGGACGTTCCGTCCTCGTCGGTCGCCGTGTCGATGGATACCGGTCCGATCGGTGTTTCGAATGTGAAGGTTCCGTCACCGTCTCGCTCGGTGAGAGCGATGGCCGTCGCAATAGTGGCATGACCGCAGAACGGTACTTCGGCGATGGGGGAGAAGTACCGGATCCGGCTGTGGCGCGGGTTGCCTCCGAGTTCCGGTTCGATGAGGAACGCCGTCTCGGCATACCCGACTTCGGCTGCAACGGATTGTAATTCGGGGTCGTCGAGCCCGCGGGCGTCGAGCAGCACGCCGGCGGGATTACCGCCGGCCGGATCCGAACTGAACGCAGTCAGTCGGAGGATGTCGTGAGAAGTTGCCATGTCGACCATCTTTGTCCGCTGTCGTCCATCGGGGGAAGAGACATCGCGCGATTGCGGTCCGCGATCTTCGAACTGGACTGCCTCCGGAACAAACCGGCCGCACGGCGTCGTTGGTGCAGATATGAGCGATGACACAGACACCGACGACGCGTTGTTCGCACTCGTGGCCGAGGGAAAACAAGGTGTGTTGGCAACCGTCAAGCGTGACGGCCGCCCACAGTTGTCCAACATCATTTACCGCTGGGATGACGAGTCGAAGACGGCTTCCGTGTCCATCACAGCCGATCGCGCCAAGAGTAAAAATGCGATCCGTGATCCGCGGGTTTCCCTCCACGTCAGCGCGCCCGACTTCTGGAGCTACGGCGTGATCGAAGGGCTTGCTGTGGTGACACCCGCAGCGGCCGATCCTCACGACGAAGTGTCGGACGCCCTGGTCGAGCTGTACCGGGACATCAGCGGCCAGGAGCATCCCGATTGGGAGGAGTACCGCGAAGCGATGGTGGCAGAGCGTCGACAGATCCTCACGGTGCGCGCTGATCACGTCTACGGAATGACGAGGCTCCCCAAGCCGTCCGGTACCTAGAGCCGCGCCCCACTGGAGTTCGGCCCACCCCCACTTTCGAGCGAACGGTACGTCCGTCGCCTCAGATGCGCCGAAAGCCACTTTCGCTCCGAGTGGAGGCGGTACAGAGCGAACAATTCGGGCTCGTAGCGGCGCGTGAATGTATGAGTGGTCATACTTCTGTCGACTCCAGGGTCCTCCACTGTGTGGATCGCGTACCGTTTCCAGACATGGAATTGACTCGAGTAGCGGTGGGCAGTGGTTCGTGCACCGTTCGGATCGACGGGCCGGTCAGCAAGCATGCGGTACTCCTGCTTCCCGGCAAGGGCGACCCCGTCGACTTGTACGACGATGTGTGTGAGCGACTGCACCATTCGGATCTGCGGACCGTCGCGGTGGAATCGATCGAGAATCTCGACGAGACCTCGGCAGTGGTACTTCTGGACGAGTTGAACATCGCCTGGGTGAACCTGGTCGGTCACCGGGAGGGCGCCGATCTCGCGTGGCTGTTGGCTGCACGTCAGTTCGGCCGCTTCGCGAGTTTGATCGCCGTGGACCGTGGACATCCGTCGGCCAGCGATATTGCCGGCGTACCGCCGGTCGAGGTTCCGACCACCGTAGTCGTGGGCAGTGGAGGTCGGGCCATCGCCGACGCCAGCGGTCGTTTCGTGTACTCCGACTTTCGCGTGACGGAACTTCCGGGTGTCGACGACGTCGTCAAGTCGGCACCGGCCGAACTCGCAACCGAGATCGTGCTGCGTACCAGCCCCTGGTGAAACTCTGACCGACGAAAAGGCGGGCACTCCCATTGCGAGGAGTGCCCGCTTTTTCGGCGTCATAAGGGCTGCGGGGCTCAGATGTCGAGGCCGAGCAGCGCGTTCTCGACCACTTCGGCCAGGGCCGGGTGGATCCAGTACTGGCCGCGCGCCATGTCCTGAGCTGACAAACCGAAGCTCATCGCCTGAATGAGCGGCTGGATGACGGTCGGAGCCTGCGTACCCATGACGTGGGCGCCGAGGATGCGTCCGGTGCCGCGCTCGGCGATCACCTTGCAGATGCCCTCCTGATCCTCCATCGCCCAGCCGTACGCGACGTCGCCGTAAGCCTGCACCTTGACGGTGATGTCGAGCCCGGCGTCGCGAGCCTGCTTCTCCGTCATTCCGACGTCGGCGATCTGCGGGTCGGTGAACACGGCTGCCGGTACGAAGCGGTGATCGGTGCTGCGAAGCCCGGACGTGTCCTTCCACGCGTCCTGGAGCAGGTTGTGCTGAACAACGCGCGCTTCATGGTTGGCGACGTGCTTGAGCTGGTACGGCGAGGAGACGTCACCGAGTGCGAAGACGCCCTCGGCGGTGGTGCGTTGGTATTCGTCGACCACGATCGAGCCCTTGTCGTCGAGTTCGACGCCGGCCTTGTCGAGACCGAGTAGGTCACCGTTCGGCTGACGACCCACCGCGACGAGGAGAACGTCACCGGAAACGACTGTGCCGTTTGCCAGTTCGACGGCGATGTTGTCGCCGTCGCCGCGTACCGACGTGAGGGGGGCGCCCAGATGGACGTCCCACTTCTGTTCGGCCAACTCGGTGAAGCGCTCGGAGATCTCGTCGTCGAGGTGCCGCAGCAGTCGCTGGCTGCGACCGATGATCGACACGCGAGAACCCAACGCGGAGAACACGTGTGCGAACTCGGTGGCGATGAATCCGGAGCCGACGATCACGAGGTGCTCGGGAAGTTCGGGCAGTCGCATGATGTCTTCGTTGGTGTAGTACTTCACACCACTCGACGCGATCTCGTCCGGGATGATCGGACGCGAACCGGCTGCGATGACCACCTGGTCAGCGGTGATCGTCTCGCCGGTTCCGGTGTCGATCGTCTTGTCGCCGGTGAACGTGGCGTGGCCGCGGTAGACGGTGGTGTTGGGACTGTCTTCGCTGCGGTACCGCTCACCACCTGCAGAAATGGGATCGATGCGGCCGAAGACACGCTTGACGATGTCGGACCAACGAACGCCGTCGAGCGTGGCGTCGACGCCGTACTTCTCGGCAGTGGTGACGGTGCGTGCCACCTCGGCGGCGTAGACGAACATCTTGGTCGGGATACACCCGACATTGAGGCACGTTCCGCCGAAGGTGCCCTCTTCGAGGATTGCGATCTTCTTGCCGTCGAACCGCTCGTCTGGCAGCGAGTTTCCGGATCCGCTGCCGATGATTGCAAGGTCGTAGTGCGTCACTGCGCGATCTCCTGTGTGTTGCTTGCTGTGCTTGCCGGACTTTCTGCGGCCGGCGTGAGGTGGCCGTCGAGCCACTCCAACCACAGGTCGAGTTCGGAAAAGGCTGTGGCCAAGGGCTTCTCGGTCGAAAGGAACACGTCGTGACGGGCGCCGTCGATCGGGACGATGGTGGTGCGATCGCCGAGGCAACCGGCCCAACGTGCGATCTGCTTGACGTCGAGCACGGAATCGGCGAGGTCGACGCTCGGGTTGTACGCCTTCGCGAACTGCGACTTCTTCGAGCGCAGAATCAGCGCGGGCACTCCGATGTCTAGGCCGCGGTGAAGTTTTGCGTGACCCGCTCGGACGGCCCGCATCCAGCCGAAGGTAACGGGGCAGCCTGCCAGTGGCTTCCAGTCGAGGTTGTAATCCCAGACGCCGTTGGCCGAAACATGAAGACTGGAACCGTAAGTCGGTAGCCCAGTTCCCGGGATCACCGTCTTCGCCGATACCCGTCCGAGCGCATCGATCGCCGTAGTACCGACGTTGCGCACCACTGAGGGACCCTGAAGGTCGAACCAGGGGCTGTTGAGTACCAGCCCGCAGATTCCGGCGCCGTCGCTGCCACCGGGCTTGCGCTGCAAACGGTTCAGCCAGAGCGGAACGATCAGACCGCCGGTGGAGTGCGCCATGAGCAGCACCTCGCTGCCCTCGGTCTCGCTGCGGACGATGCGCAGCGCTTCGTTCAGTTCGGCGTCGTAGAGCGCAAGGTCGGAGACGTAATGAGCTGTGTGCCCCGGTTTGAGGGAGCGGCCGCACTTACGCAGGTCGAGTGCGAAGAAGGCGTAACCCTGCTCGGCAAAGTGCTCGGCGAGGTGCTTCTGGAAGAAGTAATCGGTGAAGCCGTGCACGTACAAAACGGCACGGTGTGTCTTCACCGCCTCCTTCTGTGGTTGGTAGCGGACCAGTGTTGCGTCCACCTCGCCTTCGCCGTCCGGATCCGTTCCGAGCGGGATCGTCAGCTGCTGATATCCGTCACCGAGGACGTCTGGAACCCAAGTAGTCACAAATCACAATCTAATCGTCGTTTCGAGTGCGCGTTGTAGAGCACAATTGGGGGTGGTGAACCGCGCGTGTACGCACGGGTAACCTATTCGGCGTAACACAGCAGGCGGATGCGCGCACGGCTAATGACAAGGAAGTCGATTCTCCAGTGTCGAATCAGAACGCGGTAGAGACGAAGACGGATGTAGTGCTCGTGGGCGCAGGCATCATGAGCGCCACGCTGGGTGCATTGCTGCGCCAGCTGCAGCCCGATTGGTCGATCTCGACCTTCGAGCGGCTCGATGCCGTCGCAGCCGAGAGCAGCGACCCCTGGAACAACGCGGGAACCGGTCACTCAGCCCTGTGTGAGCTCAATTACACACCTGAGAACTCGGACGGCACGGTCGACATCAAGAAGGCCGTCAACGTCAACGAGCAGTTCCAGGTGTCACGCCAGTTCTGGGCACACGCGGTAGAGCAGGGCGTCCTGACACAGCCCAAGGAATTCATCAACCCCATCGCGCACGTGAGCTTCGTTCACGGTGAGGCCAACGCCAAGTACCTCCGTGCTCGTTACGACGCACTTGCCGGCCACACGCTCTTCCGCGGTATGGAGTACATCGACGATCCGGCCGAGTTCAGCAAGCGTTTGCCGCTCATGGCCAAGGGACGCGACTTCTCCGATCCCATCGCCCTGAACTGGAGCCAGGACGGCACCGACGTCGATTTCGGAGCGCTCACCAAGCAGCTCATCGGCTACATCGGCAAGACCGGCGGCAAGATGTACTTCGGCCACGAGGTCACCAACCTGACCCAGAACTCGGACAAGTCCTGGACCGTCAAGGTCACCAACCGTCGCACCGGTGAAAAGCGCACCGTTCGCTCGCGCTTCGTGTTCGTCGGTGCCGGTGGCGGCGCCCTGCACCTGCTGCAGAAGTCGGGCATCAAGGAAGCCAAGGGCTTCGGTGGCTTCCCGGTCAGCGGTGCCTTCCTGCGATGCACCAACCCCGAACTCATCGACCAGCACAGCGCCAAGGTCTACGGCAAGGCTGCCGTTGGCGCCCCGCCCATGTCGGTGCCTCACCTGGACACCCGTGTCATCGGCAACAAGCCGGGTCTGCTGTTCGGTCCCTACGCTGGTTGGTCGCCGAAGTTCCTCAAGCAGGGTCGCGTCACGGACCTGCCCGGCTCGGTCAAGCCGAACAACATCCTCTCGATGCTCGGTGTCGGTGTCAGCGAGCTCGGCCTGGTCAAGTACCTGGTCAGCGAGCTTGCCAAGAACGAAGCCGGTCGCATCTGGGATCTGCGTGAGTTCGCGCCCAAGGCGCAGGCCCAGGACTGGGAACTCATCACCGCGGGCCAGCGCGTCCAGGTGATCCGCCGTGCCAAGGGCAAGGGTGGTGTCCTCGAATTCGGTACCGCTGTGGTCGCCGCTGAGGACGGTTCCATCGCCGGCCTGCTCGGTGCTTCGCCCGGTGCGTCCACGGCCGTCCCGGCGATGCTGGACGTACTCGAGCGCTGCTTCCCGACCGAGTTCCAGGGTTGGAAGGGCAAGCTCCGCGAGATGGTTCCGTCCATCGGCGTCAAGCTCACCGACAACGAAGGCCTGTTCAACCAGGTCTGGGATTGGTCCTCGAAGGTTCTCGAGCTCGATTCCGCCGGTGCTTCCGAATCGGCTCCGGTCGCGGATACCGCCGCGACTGTGTGATAGTCCAACCCATGACGGCAACAGCAGCTTTGAAGCGTTCATGGGCACTCGATCTCGACAACAAGACGTTCTACGAGTTGTTGAAGCTTCGAGTGGAGGTCTTTGTCGTCGAGCAGGCTTGCCCGTATCCCGAGTTGGACGGGCGGGACCTGCTGACGGAAACACGCCACTTCTGGCTCGAGCAGGACGGCCAGGTGGTGTGCACGCTCCGGCTGCTCGAAGAGCACGACGACGGAAACAAGAGCTTCCGAATCGGACGCCTGTGCACGTCGCGTCAGGCTCGCGGCCAGGGCCACACGACCCGCCTCCTGCAGGCCGCACTGGCCGAGGTCGGCGAAGCGCCGTGTCGGATCAACGCCCAGACCTACTTGGTCGAGATGTACGCCAAGCACGGATTCAAGGCTGACGGCGAAGAGTTCATCGAAGACGGCATCCCGCACACCCCGATGCGTCGTGGTGGGGGAGAGCCTTTCGTGGCCGTCAGCTAGTTTGTCGGAGAATTGACCCTGGTCGGCTCGTGGGAAAGCGAGCCGACTAGGGTTTTTTCGATATCGAATGTTCGCGGGGAAGTCCTGTTCGATCCAGGCGCGGTCCCGCCACTGTGAAAGATCTCTCCTCTACCGATAAACCGGGAGATCTCAGCCAGGTTGCCGCGACATTCGAGTGCAGCCAAATTCTCGGCGAGGAAACCGAGAGGTGGAGGGATATCGACTTGCGAAGTGAAGAAGATCGACCAGTGGCGGGCTTCCCGTTCAGTGCTGTGGTCGGCCAGGATCAATTGCGATTGGCGCTGATCCTGTGTGCGGTGCATCCAGGGATCGGCGGGGTCTTGGTCCGCGGTGAGAAGGGAACTGCCAAGTCGACGGTCGTGCGCGCGCTGACTGCGCTGCTGCCCGCGGTCGACGACGCCGGAACGACACGACCGGCCCGCTTGGTCGAACTGCCCGTAGGCGCCACCGAAGACCGGGTGATCGGTTCGATCGACTTGGAGAAGGTTCTGCGTGACGGTGAGCGCGCATTCCAACCTGGACTGCTCGCCGCCGCTCACCAGGGTGTTCTGTACGTCGACGAGGTGAATCTGCTTCACGACCACCTGGTCGACGTGCTTCTCGACGCCGCGGCGATGGGCCGGGTTCACATCGAGCGTGACGGCATCTCCCATTCGCATCCGGCCAAGTTCGTACTCGTCGGCACGATGAATCCCGAAGAGGGAGAACTGCGTCCGCAACTTCTGGACCGTTTCGGTCTGGCTGTCGACGTCGCCGCGTCCCGCGACGTCGACATTCGCATGGAAGTGGTGCGTCGCCGACTCGACTACGAGCGTGACCCCGATGCATTTGTCGCTCGGTACGTATCCGCCGATGAGGAGTTGGCGTCCGAAATCCTCACGGCGCGTGAGAAATTGGACTCGGTCGAGCTGAGCAACCGCGAACTGCGTCGTATCGCCTCGCTGTGTGCGTCGTTCGACGTCGACGGTATGCGCGCGGACTTGGTGCTGGCGCGCACCGCGACGGCCCACGCTGCCTGGCGCGGCGACAGTGAAGTCACTGCGGAGGACGTACGAGTAGCGGCGGAACTGACGCTGCCGCATCGCCGCCGCCGCGATCCGTTCGACGAGCCCGGCTTGGATCAGCAGCAGTTGGACGATGCGCTCGAGCAGGCCGACCAGGATGCTCAGTCGCAGGTAGAGGACGACGCGCGCGACGGAGAGCCCGAACCTCCCGAGAATCACGAAGACCGTGGCCCGGAAGATGGCGGCTCCGATGACGGCGGTCCCGGACACGAAGGGCCGGACGACGACGGGCCTGACGACGACGGCCCGGACGACCCTGACGGACCTGGTGGGGGAGTACGCGCCACCGATCGCCCCTCGGCTCCACCGGCCGGCGAATTCAAGGCCAAGCTCCTCGAAGTTCCGGGAGTCGGTGAAGGTGCACCGGGACGACGCTCGCGGTCCATGTCGTCCCGTGGACGAGTTGTGCGGTCCACGCGGGAGCGTGGGCACGGATTGCATCTGACGAGCACGGTCTTTGCCGCAGCCGAGTCTCAAGTTGCCCGTGGTCGCACTGCTGGACGGTTGCGGCTGGCACCGGCTGACCTCCGCGGCGCGATACGTGAAGGGCGAGAAGGCAATCTGATCGTCTTCGTTGTCGACGCGTCGGGGTCGATGGCAGCACGCGACCGCCTCTCCGCGGTCACCGGTGCGGTTGTCTCGTTGCTCCGCGACGCCTATCAGCGCCGCGACAAGGTCGCCGTCATCACTGTCCGTGGTCGTGAAGCGGAGCTCGTACTGCCGCCGACATCTTCGGTGGACATCGCTGTCCGTCGCTTGCAGTCGATGCGTACCGGCGGCAAATCCCCACTCGCAGAGGGATTCCTGCGTGCTCGCGAAGTGGTTCTGCGTGAACGACTTCGTGACCCGCAGCGTCGCGCCCTCGTCGTCACACTCACCGACGGCCGGGCAACCGGCGGCAAGGATGCGCTGCACCGCGCCCGCGTCGCCGCGCATCTTCTCGCCGACGCGTCCGTCGCGTCCATCGTCGTCGACTGCGAGACCGGCCTCGTGCGTCTGGGGCTGGCGGCCGAGTTGGCGCGAGAACTACGTGGCGGATACGTCCGCCTCGCCGAATTGTCAGCGCAGCAGGTCGCGGGTGTCGTCCGCGCCGCAGCCTAGATCCCAGCTCAGGAGTTCACGATGCCCAAGGGTGTTCCCGAGACAGTTCCCGACGACGGTCTGACCACGCGTCAGCGTCGTAACGCGCCGGTACTTGCCGTGCACACCGGCCCGGGAAAGGGTAAGTCCACCGCCGCTTTCGGCATGGCGCTGCGTGCCTGGAATCAGGGGTTCGACATCGGCGTGTTCCAGTTCGTGAAGAGTGCCAAGTGGAAGGTCGGAGAGGAAGCCGCGTTCCGCGCGCTCGGAAACCTGCACGACGAAACCGGCGTCGGTGGGCCGGTGCAGTGGCACAAGATGGGCGAAGGTTGGTCATGGACACGCAAGGCCGGTAGCGAGGAAGATCATGCTGCTGCCGCTGCGGAGGGTTGGCAGGAGATCGCGAGAAGGCTTGCGAGCGAGGAACATCGATTCTATGTCCTCGACGAGTTCACCTATCCGCTCAAGTGGGGCTGGGTCGACGTCGACGAGGTCGTGCAGACACTGCGCGATCGTCCGGGCAACCAGCACGTAGTCATCACGGGACGCGACGCCCCGCAGGCGTTGATCGACGCCGCCGACCTCGTGACCGAGATGACCAAGATCAAGCACCCGATGGATGCCGGCCGAAAGGGCCAACGGGGCATCGAATGGTAAGTCCTTCCACTCCGGCCGTGGTGATCGCTGCTCCTGCCTCGGGTAGCGGAAAGACCACGGTGGCAACGGGATTGATCGGCGCGCTGCGACGGTCCGGTAGCAGCGTTGCACCCTTCAAGGTGGGGCCGGACTACATCGACCCGGGTTATCACGGACTCGCGGCAGGGCGGCCCGGACGCAACCTCGACACTGTTCTGGTGGGCCCGGATCGCATCGGACCGCTCTACCGGCATGGAACCGCTGGTTGCGACATCGCCGTGGTCGAAGGCGTCATGGGTCTGTTCGACGGGAAGATCGACGAGGCAAACTCGCAGCCGTCGGCGGAGGGATCGACGGCGCAGGTCGCGTCGATCCTCGGTTCGCCGGTAGTGCTCGTGATCGACGCCCGTGGGCACAGTCAGAGTCTGGCCGCCGTACTCCACGGCTTCGCGACCTACGACGCAGGTGTGCGCATCGGCGGCGTCATTCTCAATCGCGTCGGGAGCGCTCGTCACGAGCAGGTGTTGCGTCATGCGTGCGACAAGGTCGGCGTCGCAGTGCTCGGAGTTGTGCCGCGGTTGACGGAACTCGAAGTTCCCTCCCGGCACCTCGGCCTGATTCCGGCGGCCGAGCACGGCGCCGCCGCTGTGGCGGCAGTGGACGCGATGTCCGATTTGATTGCCTCGCACGTCGATCTGGGTGCTGTTCGCGCACTGGCCGCCTCGAACGTGAGTGCAGCTGCATGGGATCCGGTTGCCGAGGTCGGCGCACACGCAGAGTCTCGGCCTGTGGTTGCCATGGCGGGTGGCCCGGCCTTCACCTTCGGCTATGCCGAGCACCGGGAGCTGTTGACTGCCGCCGGCGCGGACGTGCAGGTGTTCGACCCGTTGCGGGACGAGCTTCCTGCGGGAACTGCCGCTCTGGTCCTTCCCGGTGGCTTCCCGGAGGAACACGCGGTAGACCTTGCGGCCAATACCGTACTGCTGCAGCAGGTTCGCGATCTGGCGGACGGCGGTGCACCGATCCACGCCGAGTGTGCCGGTCTGCTCTACCTCGCTCGCAGCTTGGACGGTCACAGCATGGCCGGTGTGGTCGGAGTGGATGCGACGTTCGGGAAACGCCTGACCCTCGGGTATCGCGAAGCAGTGGCGATCAGCGACTCCAGCCTCTTCGACGCAGGCTCCCGCGTCACCGGTCACGAGTTCCACCGAACGTCTCTCGTCTCGGCCGACGCGGACGGTTGCGGAAGTGCGTGGGGGTGGCGGCCCTGGGACGGCGGCAGTGTCCGCGAAGGGTTTGTTCGCGGTGGCGTCCACGCGTCGTATCTGCACACTCATCCGGTGGGGCAGCCCGAATCGATCGCGAAGTTCGTCGATGCCGCACGGCGATGACCTCTGTATAGGCGTGGGATTCACGACGAGTGTCACCGCGAAGGACATCGTCGCTGCGGTGAAGGCTGTGCCCGCGGCGCAAGGGAAGATCGTGGTACTCGCCACTGTGGCGGCAAAAGCTGAGTCTTCGACTCTTCTGACAGCGGCCCATGAACTGAACGTCCCGATTGTGAGTTTCGCCCCGGACGTACTTGCGCGAGTTCAAGTTCGGTCACCATCGCCTCGCGTCGAGAATGCCGTCGGAACGGCAAGCGTCGCGGAAGCGGCTGCGATCCTCGCGTCCGGGGGCGGCCGACTTGTGTTGGCCAAGACTGCCAGGGATGGAGTGACCGTGGCCGCGGCCCGTAAAGTTCCCTCCAGCTTGACCAATTCTGACAACGAAACGGAGTGCGAGTGAGCGAGTCCACCGCAGACGAGACCAACTACCTGGTCGGCCTCAACCTGACCGATCGACGCGTGGTCGTGTTCGGTGGCGGCACTGTGGCTCAGCGCCGACTCGGACTGCTGGTCGCCTCTGGTGCCCGCGTTCACGTCATCAGTCGCGCGTTCACTCCAGCCGTCGAAGGTATGGCCACTGCCGGTCAGATCACGGTCGAAGAGCGTCCGTACGCCGACGGCGACCTCGAAGGTGCGTGGTACGCCATCGCCTCGACCGACGAGCCGGAAACCAATGCGGCGATCGTCGCCGAAGCGGAGCGTCGCCACATCTTCTGCGTGCGCGCCGACAACGCGAAGCACGGCACCGCCGTCACTCCCGCCAGCGCCGAGTACGACGGTATGAGCATCGGAATTCTGGCGGGCGGCGATCACCGTCGTTCGGCAGCAGTCCGCACCGCCGTCGTCGAAGGTCTTCAGTCGGGCGTGCTCGCCGATACGGCCGAGCCTGCCGCTGCGGGTGTTGCTCTCGTCGGTGGTGGCCCCGGTGATCCCGATCTGATCACCGTGCGCGGACGCCGTTTGCTCGCCCGCGCCGACGTCGTCGTGGCCGACCGATTGGCTCCGCCGGAGTTGCTCGCCGAACTGGGTCCGGACGTAGAGGTGATCGACGCCGCGAAGATCCCGTACGGCCGTGCCATGGCTCAGGAGGCCATCAACGCCGCGCTGATCGACAACGCGAAGGCAGGCAAGTTCGTGGTCCGCCTCAAGGGCGGGGACCCGTACGTCTTCGGACGGGGATACGAAGAACTCGAAGCGTGTGCCGCTGCCGGCGTTCCGGTGACCGTAGTGCCCGGAATCACGAGCGCGATCTCGGTCCCGTCGGCCGCAGGCATCCCGGTCACCCACCGCGGCGTCACCCACGAGTTCGTCGTCGTCAGTGGGCACGTGGCTCCGGATCATCCGGATTCGCTGGTCGACTGGTCGGCGCTGGCCAAGTTGCGCGGCACGATCGTGCTGCTCATGGCGGTCGAGCGCATCGATCAGTTCGCGAAGGCACTCGTCGACGGTGGACGCCCGGCAACCACGCCGGTCACCGTGATCCAAGAGGGCACGCTGCGCACTCAGCGTGAACTTCGGGCCGATCTGGCGACCGTTGCTCAGCGCGTCAAGGACGAGGAGATCAAGCCTCCGGCGATCATCGTGATCGGGCCGGTCGCGGGCTTTTCCGTCGACGCTGGGTAACGTGAAGTCTTGTGTCTGACTCCCCAACATCTGAAACCGCTTCGGCGAATGCCCCGGTAGCGACTCGAGTCATCGGGCTTGCCATCATCGTCCTGAGTGGTTTGCAGATGATGGTGGTGCTCGACGGTACTGTCGCGAACCTCGCTCTGGCGCCATTGCAGGCCGACCTCGGGCTGAGCGACAGCGGCCGCAACTGGGTGTTGACCTCCTACGCGCTTGCGTTTGGTGGGCTCATGCTCCTCGGTGGTCGGCTCGGCGACGCGTTCGGACGCAAGAAGATGTTCATCGCGGGAGTCTCGCTGTTCACGGTGGCGTCGTTGCTCTGTGGACTCGCCCTGAACGAGGGCATGTTGATCGCAGCGCGGGCGCTTCAAGGTGTCGGCGCAGCCGTGGCGTCGCCCACTGCCTTCGCCCTTGTTGCCACGACTTTCGCCGCGGGTCCGGCTCGTAATCAGGCCATCGCGATTTTTGCCGCCATGACGGGCGTCGGATCGATCGCCGGTCTGATCATCGGCGGCGCATTGACCGAGGTGTCGTGGCGTCTGATCTTCCTCATCAACGTCCCGATCGGCATCGCGCTCGTCGGCATGGCGTTCCGCGCCCTTCGCGAGACGAATCAGACGCGTCTGGCTTTGGATGTCCCCGGCGCGATCCTCGCGACCCTCGGTTGTACCGGTGTTGTTTTTGCTCTCACCGAAGGCCCGGAAATGGGATGGGGGAGCATCGCCGTCATCGGTGCATTGGCGGCCGGATTGGTCGCCCTCGCCGCCTTCCTCTTTGTCGAGCGAACTGCAGACAACCCGCTCTTGCCCTTCTCGTTGTTCGCCGATCGCAACCGTGTCGCGACGTTCCTCGCCATCTTTTTCGTCGGTGGCGCGATGTTCAGCATGACGGCCTTCGTCGCACTGTTCGTGCAGGACATCATGCAGTATTCGCCGTTGCGTGCCGGTATCGCGTTCATTCCGTTCGCGTTCGGATTGGGCGCCGCCGCGTCGGTTGCTTCCAAGCTCGCCGTGAAGGTTCAACCCCGCTGGCTGGTCCTCACCGGCGTCGTGATCATGATCGTCGGACTCCTCTACGGCTCTACTCTCGATTCCGACTCCACCTACCTGGCCAACTTGTTCGTGCCCGTGATCGGGATCGGATTCGGTATCGGCCTCGCGATGGTGCCCTTGCCACTGTGCGCGATCGCCGGTGTCCCGGAGACCGAGATCGGCCCGCTGACCGCAATCTCCCAAGTTGCCCAGACGCTCGGTGGACCATTGGCGCTGTCGGTGATCGGTGCAATGGCGACGTCCAAGACGCTCTCGCTCGGCGGCACTTCGGGCAAGGCAGCGGACATGAATCCGGCGCAATTGATCGCACTCGGAGAGGGGTACACCTTCGCACTTGTGGGCTGCGCGGTCTGCGCCGTGTTCGCCGGTATCGCGGCGCTGTGCATCAGGTTCACACCTTCTCAGGTAGCCCAGGCTCAGGCTGCGGAGAAGGCAGCTCAGGGAATCGCCTGATCAGTCCTGTTTTTCCGCTTCGCTAGCCGATACGATCGTTGCAGGACGTGCCGAGAGTCTCGACGGATCGGGGTGCCGTGATGCGGATCGCGGACATATTGCGAAACAAGGGCAACAGCATCGTCACGATCGACGCCCACACGACGGTCAACGGGCTGCTGTGCGATCTTGCCCGCCACAACATCGGAGCCATGGTGGTGGTCGACGACGACGCGGTGGTCGGCATCATCTCCGAACGCGATGTCGTTCGACGCCTGCACGAGCGTGGCCCGGACCTTCTCGGGATCCAGGTTTCCGAGGTCATGACCGCTCTGATGTACACGTGTGTTCCGGCAGACGCAGTGGACAGCATTGCCGCGATCATGACCGAGCGTCGAATCCGGCATCTGCCGGTGATCGAGGACGGCAACCTCCTCGGCATCGTCAGTATCGGCGACGTGGTGAAGAGCCGCATCGACGAGCTCAAGAGCGAACGCGATCAGCTCGAGTCGTACATCGATCAGGGCTGATCGATAGGTTGTCGCACGGTGACTACTCTCGTGTGATGGCCGCATTCCAGGAATCCACAGCAGACACGGTCACCATCGTGGCCTGCCTCGAGAGCACGTTCGCCGACGAACTCGGCGCTCTGACGGTGCCGTGGCAAGGTGCTGCCGCCCCTGACCCGCAGTTGCTCGTGGTGAACGAGCAGCTGGCTGCGTCGTTGAGATTGGACGTAGCAGCGCTGCGAAGTGTGGACGGGATCGGCGTCCTGTCCGGGTCGACGGTGCCGGTCGGGGCCACACCGGTGGCGATGGCGTATGCGGGTCATCAGTTCGGTGGGTACGCACCGATTCTCGGGGACGGTCGGGCGTTGTTACTCGGCGAACTCGTCAGCAGTGCCGGGCAGCGAGTGGACTTGCATCTGAAAGGCTCCGGGCGCACACCGTTCTCTCGGGGCGGCGACGGGTATGCGGTCGTAGGGCCGATGCTGCGCGAATATCTCGTCAGCGAGGCGATGAACGCCCTCGGTGTCCCCACTACACGCGCGCTGTCGGTGGTGGCGACGGGCCGAGACGTTCGCCGCAACGGCGCAGAACCCGGTGCCGTGCTTGCACGGATCGCGTCGAGTCACCTACGCGTTGGGACCTTCGAGTTCGCGGCCCGGCAGGGCGAGGTCTTGCAGCCGCTCACCGACTACGCGATCGCCCGGCACTACCCGGAGCTGACCGAACTTCCGTCAACGGGTACACACAATCGCTATCTGAGGTTCCTCGAGGCGGTCGTCGAGGCGCAGGCGTCACTGGTGGCGAGGTGGATGCTCATCGGTTTCGTGCACGGGGTCATGAACACCGACAACACGACAATTTCGGGAGAGACCATCGATTACGGTCCGTGCGCCTTCCTCGACGCATTCGATCCGGCGGCAGTGTTCAGCTCGATCGACCACGGGGGCCGCTATGCGTTCGGCAATCAGCCCGCTGTACTGAAGTGGAATCTGGCGCGCTTGGCAGAAACACTGTTGCCGCTGATCGATTCCGCACCCGACAATGCGATTTCCGCGGCGTCGGCAGTTCTCGAGACCTTCGACGAGCGCTACGAGGGACACTATGCGGCCGGTCTCGCGGCAAAGATCGGTCTGGCCCAGCCGTTTGTCGATCGGGCGCTCGTCGACGATCTGCTGACGTTGTTGGCGGAACACGGAGCTGATTGGACAGGCAGTTTCCGCGCACTCGCGGACGAATTGCGCGGAAATTCGGCGCCTCTCGACCAACTCGTGCCACGGGAGCACATCGCGCCCTGGTTGCAGCGGTGGCAGGGAGCCCTGACCGAAAACGGACAAGGGGCCGCGGAGACCGCGAGCGCGATGGATCGCGTCAACCCGCTGTACATTCCGCGTAATCATCGGCTCGACGCTGCCCTGCGCGCCGCGACCGACGGCGACCTCGCTCCATTCGAGAAGCTGCTGGAGGTTGTCACGCATCCATTCGACCGACGCGACGAGTGGGCTGACTACACCGAGGCGGCTCCGCGGTCTTTCAGCGAGACGTTCCAAACCTTCTGCGGCACTTGACAGACGAAGCCATCAATCCGTCAGGATGATCAGTTCACGCTCCGACGCGATTTCCACCCGCAGGCCGGCCTTCGACGCCACCCGCGCGACACCCTTGATATCGGTCGGTTCGGCGCGCGAGACCACCAGCGCACGGGCGAGCAGACCCTTGTGGTGCTTGTTGAAGTGACTGACCACCGTCCGGGTGCCGTCCGGCTTCTCGGTGAGGACCGTTGCAATCAAGGCGTCCGGAACGGGACCGAGGTCTTGGTACGTACCCGATCGCAGATCGACGACCAGCCCGTCGGCTTCGGCAGCCAACGCCTTCGGCAGTTCCGGCTTCCACAGGGAGCGGAGCGTGCCCATTCCGGGCAGCTTGGACCCGCCGGAAAGGCGGTAGGCGGGGATCAGATCTCCTGCGCGGACAGCACCGAACAGAGCGGAACCAATGGCGATCCGATCGAGCGCCTTCGCCTTCTGGGCGCGGGTGAACGACTTTGCGTCGAGGGCGTCGAAGAGCACGCCGGTGTAGCGCTGCAGTGCGGGCCGCGTCGCGGACACCCACAGCTTGGCGTTGCGTTCCACTTCGTCTGCTTGCGTCGGACCGAGCCCGAGCGCTTCGCACGACGCCTCGACGTCAGCGGCCAGATCGACCAGCGTCTGAACCAGCAATTCGCGCGTTTCGGTCAACTGTGGCATCGACAGTTCGGCCAGATCGAGGGGCGCATCCTTGCCGCCGTCGGACTTGGTTTCTGAGGGAGGCAGCAGTACAAGCACGCTGTAACCGTACCGAGGCCCGCTCGGCCGACTGCGGCGACTATCCTTACACCTCGTGATTACCCGTCTGTCCCACCTGTTCCTGCGTACCCTGCGTGACGATCCCTCGGACGCCGAAGTTGCCAGCCACAAACTGCTGGTTCGTGCCGGCTACGTGCGTCGTATCGCTCCAGGCGTCTACTCGTGGTTGCCGCTGGGATTGCGGGTGCTGCGCGAGGTTGAGCGTGTTGTCCGCGAAGAAATGAATGCCATTGGCGGCCAGGAAATCCTGCTGCCTGCGCTGCTCCCGCGCGATCCCTACGAAGCGTCGAACCGCTGGACCGAGTACGGCCCCAACCTGTTCCGCCTCAAGGACCGCAAGGGCAACGACTACATGCTCGGCCCGACCCACGAGGAGCTCTTTGCTCTGACGGTCAAGGGTGAGTACAACTCCTACAAGGACTTCCCGGTCACCCTGTACCAGGTGCAGACCAAGTACCGCGACGAAGAGCGTCCGCGTGCCGGCATTCTGCGTGGCCGCGAGTTCCTCATGAAGGATTCCTACTCCTTCGACCTGACCGACGAAGGCCTGACGGAGTCGTACCAGGCGCATCGCGGTGCCTACGAGAAGATCTTCACGCGTCTGGGCGTCAAGTACGTCATCGTCTCGGCCACCTCCGGTGCGATGGGCGGCAGCGCGTCCGAGGAGTTCCTTGCCGAGAGCGAGATCGGCGAAGACACCTACGTGCGCTGCCTCGAATCCGGCTACGCCGCCAACGTCGAGGCCGTCAAGACTGTTGTTCCCGACTCGATTCCGTTTGACGGGCTGCCCGAAGCCAAGGTGTACGACACCGCGAACACACCCACCATCGACACCCTGGTGGACTGGGCGAACGGCGCTGATCTCGGCCGTACCGTCACCGCCGCCGACACACTCAAGAACATCATGGTCAAGACCCGCCTGCCCGGCGGCGAGTGGGAACTGCTCGGTATCGGCATCCCCGGCGACCGTGAGGTCGACGAAAAGCGCCTCGAAGCTTCGCTCGAGCCGGCCGAGTTCGTGATGATCACCGAGACCGACTTCAAGAACAACCCGTTCCTGGCCAAGGGTTACATCGGCCCGAAGGCTCTGCAGGCCAACGGCGTTCGCTACCTTGTCGATCCGCGCGTCGTCGACGGCACCAGCTGGATTACCGGCGCCGACGAAGACGGCAAGCACGTGGTCGGCCTCGTTGCCGGTCGCGACTTCACCCCTGACGGAACCATCGAAGCCGCCGAGGTTCGTGACGGCGACGCCTCTCCCGATGGAGCCGGCACGCTGGTCTCGGCTCGCGGTATCGAGATCGGGCACGTCTTCCAGCTCGGCCGCAAGTACACCGACGTCTTCACCGTCGACGTCCTCGCCGAGAACGGCAAGCCCGTCCGCCCGACCATGGGTTCGTACGGCGTCGGCGTCTCGCGTCTGGTGGCCGTCATTGCCGAGCAGCATCACGACGAAAAGGGCCTGCGCTGGCCTGCCGAGGTTTCACCGGCCGACGTCTACCTCGTCATCGCGAATAAGGACGAGACCGCGCGCGAAGGCGCCGAAGGCCTCGCCGCGCAACTCGACCGTGCCGGACTCGAAGTAATCCTCGACGACCGCAAGGCATCGCCGGGCGTGAAGTTCAAGGACTCCGAGCTGATCGGCGTTCCGCTGATCGTTGTCGTCGGCCGTGGTTGGGCCGACGGCAAGGTCGAAATTCGCGACCGCTTCACTGGCGAGAGCCGTGAGATCGACGCCGACTCGGCGATCGAGGAGATCATCAGCGCAGTTCGCGGCTGATTCGAATAGTCGTCTGGGCCGCCGCAGCCACCTTCCGAGGTGTCTGCGGCGGCCCTTCTTTTCTGCCACAATCGTGGCTATGGAACGCGAACCGGATTGGGCAGAAGTCGACGGTTACCTTGTCTCCACGTTGGTAGGTGAAGATCCGGTTCTCGACGCGGCACTCGCCGCCAACTCCGAGGCCGGTCTCCCGCCCATCGACGTGGCGCCGAACCAGGGCAAGCTCCTCAATCTTCTGGCGCGAATGTGCCTGGCGCGCAATGTTCTCGAGATCGGAACGCTCGGCGGATACAGCACGATCTGGCTCGCTCGCGCGGTCGGCCCCTCGGGCCAGGTCATCACGCTGGAATTCGATCCCACCCATGCGGATGTCGCTCGGGCGAATATCGAGCGCGCCGGCTTGGCTGACCGTGTCGACGTCCGCGTCGGGGCGGCGCTCGACAGCCTCCCGTCGATCGCGAAGGAAGAGTTGGGACCTTTCGACTTGGTCTTCATCGACGCCGACAAGGAGAACAACACCGAGTACGTGCGGTGGGCGTTGGCCCTTTCGCATCCCGGAACCGTCATCATCGTGGACAACGTGGTGCGTGGGGGACACGTGTCCAACCCGGATATCGACGACGAGCGCGTCAAAGCGAGTCGAGCGGTGTTGGAGATGATCGCGGCCGAGCCGAAACTCGACGGCACCGCCATTCAAACCGTGGGTTCGAAGGGATGGGACGGGTTTGCCGTTGCAGTAGTGAACGAGTGAGCGCAGACTCGAAGCGGTGAGGATGCTGGGGGCAGCAAAGGCGGCATGGCGATGGGTGCGCAGTGCTCCCGGTACCTACGTCTGGTTGCTGGCCCTGCTGTTCACCACACTGTTCCTGCGGCATCTGCCTGACAATGTCGAGGAGCGTTTTCTCGGCAAGCGCTCGACCAATCTGCATCACCTGGCCGAAGACCCGCTACGAGTCCTGTTCTCGAGTGCCTTCTGGCTCGAAGGTGGCGGTTGGTTGGGATACCTGGTTCTCTTCACCATCTTTCATGCAACGGCTGAGCGTTGGCTCGGGACGTGGCGGTGGTTGTGTGTTGTCGTCATTGCCCACGTCGGAGCCACGTACATCAGCGAAGGTGTTCTGTACGAAGGTATTCGGCACGGATACGTGGCGGAGTCGGCGGTCAACACTCTCGACGTGGGAGTGAGCTACGGTCTGGCCGGCATCATGGGGATTCTGGTGTACCGCATCGTCGATCCGTGGCGATACATCTATCTCGCGGGGTTGCTGCTCTTCTATGGTGTACCTCTGATTTTCGCCACCAATTTCACCGCCATCGGCCACATGTCTGCGTTGTTGCTCGGGTTGGCGTGCTACCCGATCACGCGCGCTCGGGCCGGCACGTGGAATCCGATGGACCTGTGGCATTCGCGAAGAATCGCAGGTCTTCCATGAATCGCACCGCGGAAAGTTACCCGCTGGTAGTTTAGCGTCATCGACGAAAGGTAATGACGTGTCTGGCACCGATGGATTGCTCTTCAACCCCCATACTTACGACCCAGCTCAGTTCGATCCGGAGACCCGCCGTTTGCTGCGAGCCACCATCGAATGGTTCGAGAGCCGCGGCAAGAAGCAACTTCTTCAGGACGACCTCGACGCCGTGTGGGTCTCCGACTTTCTCGAATTTGTCGGCAAGGAGAAGTTGTTCGCGACGTTCCAGACTCCGGCGGCATTCGCCGACGGTGACGAGAACCGTCGTTGGGACGGTGCCCGCAACGCAGCTCTGAGCGAGATCTTCGGTTTCTACGGGCTGGCGTACTGGTACGCGTGGCAGGTCACGATCCTCGGACTCGGACCGATCTGGATGAGTGACAACGACGCTGCGAAGAAGCGTGCAGCGCAGGAACTTGCCGACGGTGGTGTCATGGCGTTCGGGCTGTCCGAGCGCGACCACGGCGCCGACGTGTACTCCACCGACATGCTCCTCACTCCCACCGACGGCGACGTCGCCTTCCGCGCGAGCGGCGAGAAGTACTACATCGGAAACGGCAACGTAGCCGGAATGGTGTCTGTGTTCGGGCGTCGTACCGACGTCGAGGGCCCCGAAGGCTACGTGTTCTTTGTCGCCGACAGTGCACATCCGAACTATCAGCTCGTGGACAACGTCCTGCGCGGGCAGATGTATGTCAGCAATTTCCGCCTCGACGATTACCCGGTGCGCGAGGAAGACATTCTGCACACCGGCGTCGCCGCATTCGAGGCCGCGCTCAACACGGTCAACGTCGGAAAGTTCAACCTCTGCACCGGCTCCATCGGCATCACCGAGCATGCGTTCTTCGAGGCAATCACTCACGCGCAGAATCGAATTCTGTACGGCAATCCCGTCACGGATTTCGCCCACGTTCGCGCCGCCTTCGTCGACGCGTACTCACGTCTGATCGCGATGAAGCAGTTCAGTGCGCGGGCGGTCGACTACTTCCGCAGCGCCAGCCTCGAGGACCGTCGCTACCTGCTGTTCAATCCCATGACCAAGGCCAAGGTCACCTCCGAAGGTGAGAAGGTGGTCGGGTTGCTGCACGATGTGATCGCAGCCAAGGGATACGAGAAGTCAACGTACTTCCGCGAGGCAGCGCAGATGATCGGCACGCTGCCCAAGCTCGAGGGCACCGTCCACGTCAACGTCGGCCTGATTCTCAAGTTCTTGCCGAACTATCTGTTCAACTCGGCGCAGTTCCCGGAGATCGTCACGCGCGACGACGCCGCCGACGACGAGTTCTTCTGGAACCAGGGGCCTACCCGCGGCGCTGCGAAGATTCAGTTCCACGAGTGGAAGCCCGTCTACGAGAAGCACTCTTCGATTCCGAACGTCGCCCGTTTTTACGAGCAGGCGATCGCGCTCACCGAATTGCTCACTGCTGCAGCGCCGGACGCGCAGCAGCAGAAGGATCTCGATTTCATGCTCAACGTCGGGCACCTGTTCTCTCTCGTCGTCTACGGTCATCTGATTCTCGAACAGGCCGAGATCAGCGGGCTCGACGCCGACGTTGTCGATCAGATCTTCGACTTCCAGATTCGTGACTTCTCGGGATACGCGATCGCGCTGCATGGAAAGCCGTCGTCGACACCCGAGCAGCAGAAGTGGGCCCTGGCCGCGGTGCGGAAGCCTGTTGTCGACAGTGAACGCTTCGACCGGGTGTGGCAGCAGGTCAAGGCGTACGACGGTGCATACGAGATGCGCGCATGACCGCGCCGGTTACGCGCGAGCAGTTGATGGCCGTCGTGGAGGGATCCCCGAAAGCCGTCGGCGCGCATGACCGCTCGACCTGGGTGGCCCTGTTTGCCGGCGACGGACAGGTCAACGACCCTGTAGGTTCACGTCCGCACAACGGTCAGGCGGCGATCGAGAGTTTCTACGACACGTTCATCGCCCCCAATTCGATCACCTTCCATGTCGAGCGCGACATCGTGTGCGGCCGGACGGTGTGGCGCGATCTGAGCCTCGCTACCGAGATGTCGACCGGAGTCGTTCTCGACGTTCCGATGCACTTGCGCTACGACTTGGTGGGGGAGCCCGATTCCTTGCGGATCGGAACCCTCTATGCGCATTGGGAATTGGCGACGATGTTGAGCCAGCTCGCGACTGCTGGTGTGGCGGGGGTGAAGGCGGCCGCGAAGTTGACGCCGCAGTTGCTCTCGAACCAGGGGATCGGCGGGGCGCTCGGGTTCTCGCGCGGCATCTTCGGCGTCGGAGACAAAGGCAAGAAGGCAGCGTCGCGGTTCCTCGATGCGGCCGCTGTCGGCCGAACGCCGCCGGTACCCGTCGAGCTTCCGGCGGGGACGCAGTTGTCCAACGCTGATGTCAACGCTCTGCTCACCGGCGTGACGAAGAGCAAGATGCTGGTTGCCGGTCGCACCGTGACGGCGAGCGTCATCGTGTGCGGGGAACCGGCCATCGCATTGTTCGGCTTCGAGGCGAGCGGTCATCGACTCAATCGGGTGCGTTTCTTCACCGAGAGCTGACATAGAGCCCTCCACATGCAGGTCAGGCTCGGCGCGCCACTCCGGCGCGCCGAGCCTTCGCTTTTCTGAGAATTGTCAGATCGCCCCGAGATCCGCAGACAGCCAGTGCTGCGGATTCATGTAGATCGCTACCTGTTCGCCCAACTGCGATCGCGCGAATTCGAGATACCCGTCGACCTTGTCCGGAGCCAGGTAACGCCGCGAGACTTCGACCAGCATCTCGTCGGTGCCCGGAACGATCTTGTCGACGGATCCGCTGACGCTGACGTAACGGATTGTCGGATCGAGCCTTTCGGCCATCAACGAGAAATGCCCGGCCGACTCGATGAGTCGTGCCTTTCGCGAATCCTTGCCCGTGAGGATCCATGGTTTGCCACCGGGTGAGTACAGGTACCAGATCGGGACGGTCAACGGACCGCGCTCGGTGCCGTCCGCCACGGACAGCGCCCCGATGTGGGGTTCGGCCAGGAACTGTTCACGCTCATTTTCGGAGAGTGCCATTCCTCGAGATTACCGCGACGTTTGACATGGCGTTGTGACTCCGTACACAATCGATGTGCTCATTATGAACAGGCGTTCGCAATGCGAACACGTTTCGATCCGAACTACTGGATCCCAACCGGTCGCGAACGCCCACAAGCAGTGAATGTCGAGGATCCGATGACCGCACATACGCAGTCGAGTTCAATCACCGGTTCGCCTGGGGCGCGTGCCGCAATGTGGGTAGCACCGTTGTGTTGGATCGCTGTGCTTCTGGACGGATTCGACCTGGTCGTACTCGGCGCGGTCATTCCTTCGCTTCTCGACTACGACGCGTGGGGTTTGAGTACCGGCACGATTACGATGATCTCGACCTTCGGGCTCATCGGCATGACCATCGGCGCCCTCGTCATCGGCACTCTCACTGACGTCATCGGTCGACGCCGCGCGCTGCTGTACGCCGTTGCCGCATTCTCGATTCTGACTCTGTTGTGCGCAATTGCGCCCAATCCGTTCATCTTCGGGCTGCTGCGCTTCCTTGCCGGTGTGGGGCTGGGTGGCGCCCTACCGACGGCATTGGCTCTGGTCAACGAATTCTCGAAGAAACAAGGCGGTGGATCTGCGTCGACCATGCTGATGACCGGCTACCACGTCGGCGCCGTTGCCACCGCAGCGCTGGCGCTCGTCGTGATCGAACCTTTCGGTTGGCGAGCGATGTTCGTTGTGGGCGCACTTCCTGCCGTCGCCCTGATTCCACTCATGTTGCGGTATCTGCCGGAATCCCCGTCGTACCTTCTCGCTCACGGAAAGCGTGCCGAAGCCGAGGAAATCGCTGCCCGTTACGGAGTCGAACTCGAGATTGCGCCCACGTCCGAAGTTGAGCGCGCCGAAGCCGCCAATCCCGTTCGCGCACTGTTCTCTTCGAAGTTCTTGCGCAACAGCATCGCCATCTGGATCACCAGTTTCATGGGCTTGCTGCTCGTCTACGGATTGAACACATGGCTTCCGACGATCATGCGTGAGGCCGGTTACAACCTCGGGGCGTCGTTGACGTTCCTTCTGATCCTCAATGCCGGCGCCGTCGTCGGGCTGTTGATCGCCGGGGGCGTCGCGAACAAGATCGGCCCGCGGACTGCAGCCATCGTGTGGTTCGCCGGAGCTGCACTGTTCCTGGCGCTTCTGAGTGTGAAGGTGTCGTTCGGAATCTACGTGATGGTCTTCCTCGCCGGATGCTTCGTATTCAGCGCGCAGGTACTGGTCTACGCCTTCACGAGCGCCAATCACCCACCTCAGATTCGCGCGACCGCGCTCGGATGGTCGGCAGGTGTCGGCCGGGTCGGTGCGATCTGTGGCCCGATCCTGGGCGGAGTCCTCCTGGGTGCGGGTTACGCCGTGCCGTGGGGCTTCTACGCTTTCGCGCTCGTCGGACTGCTCGGAGCAATTTCTATCTCCTGCACACGGGTGCGCACCTGAAATACCAGTTTCGCTGGTTGGCGTGCTACTGCTATCGTAAAACATGAGTATGAAGAGTAGCGCTATCGTCGCGCCGCAGGAACCGCTACCGATGCCATCGTCTCGATCCGGTTTGTGGTGGGGCTTGCTCGGTGTGCTGGCGTTCTCGTTCACCGTTCCGCTCACGAGGGTCGCCGTCGCGGATCTCGACCCCCTGTTCGTCGGTGCGGGCCGCGCCGTCGTTGCCGGGGCCCTTGCGATTGTGATGCTGTCGGTTACTCGCGCGACGCTTCCGACGCTTCGGCAGTGGTTGCGCATCGCACTCGTGACTGTTGGTGCGGTACTGGGGTTTTCACTGTTCACCACGTTTGCGTTGCAGACATCGCCGGCGAGTCACGCGGCAGTCGTGATCGGGCTACTTCCCGCTGCGACCGCGGTATTTGCGGTCGTCCGAGGAAAAGAGCGTCCCAGTAAGGGATTCTGGTGGGCAAGCGCCGCCGGCGCGGTATCGGTCGTAGGGTTCGTGGCGATTGCAAACGGCGGACTCGGCTCGTTTCATCTCGCTGATCTTCTTCTGTTCGCCGCGGTGGTGTGTGCAGCGCTGGCATATTCGGAAGGTGCGTTGCTGGCCCGCGAGATCGGGTCGTGGCAGACGATTGCCTGGGCATTGATTCTCGGACTGCCGGTCACGATTGCGTTGACGGTGGCGTCCATGGCCCAGGCCCCGGTCTCTGCCGATGTGAATTCGTGGCTTTCGTTTGCCTACCTGGGATGCGTGAGTATGTTTCTCGGGTTCTTTCCTTGGTACCGGGGTCTGGCGATCGGTCCCATTTCCACTGTGAGCCAAACACAGTTGGTTCAACCGGTGCTCAGCATTGCCTGGTCGGCGCTGATACTCGGTGAGACGTTGTCACCCTCGATCGTGGCCGGCGGTGTCGTCGTCATCGGGTGTGCCTGGCTTGCCCTGAAGGCGCGAGTGGCAGCGCCGCGTGCTGTGCCGGCACGCGACGCGACCACTGCTACTGATGAATCAGAAAAGCGGGCCGCCACCGAAGGCACTGCGGTGTGACGCCGGTTGTTTCCCGTTGGCGTCGGTGATTCCGTACTCGACGGCCGTCTCGGCGGTGATCAGTGTGTGACCGCTGCGCGCGTTCACTTCTGGATCGTTGGCCAATGCAGTGATGACTTGGCCGACGAATTCCGGGGTTTCGGCCTCGGCCAGTGAGAAGCCTTCGAAGCTCTCGATCCCACTCGCCTCCATCCGCTCGTTGCGGATCAACCCGAGCCAGAAGGAAAGTGCGGTGACGCCGGTCCCCTTCAATTCGACAGCCATGTCCGCGGCCATCTTGTCCAAACCTGCCTTCGACATCCCGTACAGCACAGAGTGCAGGTACCCGCGGGTGCCGAACGACGAGATGTTGCCGATCACTCCACTGCCCCGGGGAACCATCAACTTCGCCGCTTCCACCGAAGCAACGTAGTGGGCGCGCAGTCCGATTCCGATCAGCGAATCCCAATCGTCGATCGGCCTCTTCCAGAACGGATCGGCGAAGCCTGCATAACCCGCCGGGTTTGCCCAGACGTTGTTGACCAGAAGATCGAGGCGGCCTGACTGTTCCTCGGCGATGCGTGCAAACAGGTCGACGATCTGTTGATCGTCGGCGTGATCGCACTGCACGGCAATGCCGTGACCACCGCGCTCGGTGATCTCGGCTGCGGTGCGATCGAGTGGGCCGTCGTCGCCGACGGTTCCTCGGGCCGTCACGTACACCGTCCATCCGTCGCTTCCCAGCGCGAGGGCAATGCCCTTGCCGACGCTCCGGCTGGCACCGGTTACGAGCGCAACTTTTCCGTTCGTCGTCATCGCGGCCCACCCAACGAACCCTCGACGATGTCAGCGTCCGGGGAAAGGGGAGTGGTGATCGACCACGTCTCCGTGAAATGGCATTGACTCATTTTCCACATACCGTCCTCGATCACGTACTTGTCGTCGTATTCGCCGGTCATCAACTTCTCGGTGCGCCCGACGGTGTCGATCTGGCGGAACTGCAGAGCCCATCGTCCCACCGCCGACGTCTCCGAGGTCAGTGTGATGTCGGGATGCAATCCGTGATGCATGTCGAGGACCGCGTACCGGCCGTCGACCTTGCGAAGAGCGATCTTCTCGAAGATGTCCGCCATCGGCCCCGCGTCGTCGAAGGCGCCGAGGCGGCCGTAGTCGATCGACGCTCCGGAACGGATGAAGCTGTTGCGGAACCCAACTGGATCCTTGGCATCACATGCTCGCCAGTAGCCGTGCTTGAGCTTCTTGATTTCCTCGATCTGTTCGAGCGCGTCGAGGCGTTGTGCGAGATCCAACGTCGGTCCTTTTCGTCTGGGTTTCCCGGAGACATGTCGGATCGACTGTAGGGTGTCCTCAGTCACATGTGTGTAGTTTTTCCCAGTGACCGGTCAGGAATCGGTGTCGGTTTCGCTCGAGGATTCGTCGCCGGTGAGCGTGATCGCAGTCGAGTCGCTGAAGACGCTGCCCCAGAGCTCGCCGAGGGCTGGATCTTCTTCGGCGTGTTCGGGCGCCATCATTGCGAGCAGATTGTTGATCAGCATCCCGTTCGCGATGAACAAACGCGCTTGCTCGGGTGTGCAACCGGTGCGCTCGCGCAGCAAGGTGTAGATGCCGGACATGGCGTTCCGGGAGACGGCGGCGACATCATCGGTGCTGGTGGCGAAGCCGTGCAACATGACAAGCAGTAGATCTCGGTCGAGAACCAGCTCGCCGTAGGCGGATCCGAGTTCGGCCCAGAACTGCGGATTGCTCGGATCGATCGTGACCGTATCCAATTTGTCGTTGAAGGTGCGGACGATTTCGTCGAGCGCGCGCGTGAACACTGCGTGGAACAAATCTGCCTTGGTTCCGAACATACGCACGACGTAGGGCTGCGAGACACCGGCTTCCTTGGCGACGGCGTCCGTACTGGTCCCCGAGTATCCACCCTTTGCGAAAGCTCGCGTTGCCGCGGCAAGGACCAACGCGCGACGTTCCGGTGCGCTCATCCTGCGGGTACGTGGTTCAGCTGCACCGATCGACATGTTGACACGTTATCACCGGATAGCTTAGTTTCGACCTAAGTAATCATTCGATGCCTTAAGGCACCTTCACTCGAGGAATCACGATGACCGTTTTGACGAAGTCCGGATCGGACGCCGCATCCGGGTCGGAAAGCAGTGGAGGACGTAAGGTTCCGATCGCGATAGCGATGGTTGCTGCCTCTCTGCCCATGTTCATGGCCACCCTCGACAACCTCGTGATGACGAGCGCGCTGCCGGTGATCGAGAAGGAGCTGAATGCGTCCGTCGGGCAACTTCAGTGGTTCATGAATGCGTACACGCTCTGCTTTGCGACGCTGATGCTTTCGGCGACGACGCTCGGCGATCGGTGGGGGCGCCGCAAGATGTTCGTGTTCGGGATCGGGCTGTTCACGGCGGCGTCGATTGCTTCGGCGTTGTCGACGACACCAAGCCTGCTCATCGCGGCCCGAGCCTTTCAGGGCGCCGGCGCTGCCGCGATCATGCCGCTCTCACTCACTCTCCTCGTGGCAGCGGTACCGGAAGCCAAGCGTGCCATGGCAATCGGCGTGTGGGGTGGCGTCTCCGGCCTGGGGATCGCGATGGGTCCCGTGGTCGGTGGAGCGGTAGTCGACGGGTTCTCGTGGCAGGGGATCTTCTGGATCAACGTGCCGGTTGCGATCGTCGCTGTTCCTCTCGCGTTGTATGCGTTGCGTGAATCGACCGGTCGCACACAGCCTCTCGACCTTCCCGGTGTCGCACTCGCCGGACTCGGTGTGTTCCTGGCGGTGTGGGGGATCGTTCACGGCAACGACGAGGGCTGGGGATCGCTTGGAGTAGTTGCGTCGTTGGTCGGTTCCGCAGTCGCGTTGGCACTGTTCGTTTTTCGCGAGATGAAGACCTCGCATCCGGTCATGCCCCTACGTCTGTTCCGCTCACGCAGCTTCTCGATGGCGAACGTCATCGGCTTGACCTTCTCGATCGGAATCTTCGGGGCGGTGTTCCTGCTCTCGCAGTACCTCCAGATCGTGATGGGCTACAGCCCGTTCCAAGCAGGCCTGCGGACGCTTCCGTGGACGGCAGCGCCGATGATCTTCGCGCCTCTCGCCGGTTTTCTGGCGCCGAAGGTCGGGCTCCGTTCGCTTCTGCTGACCGGTCTGTTGCTCCAGGCCGGAGCATTGTTCTGGTTGGCAGCGTTGATCGGTCCCGACGTGACGTACGGGTCGCTGGTTCCGGCTCTACTGATGGCGGGAATCGGTATGGGCCTGACCTTCGCGCCGAGCTCGACGGCGGTACTCGTCGACATGGACGAGCCTGATCACGGAACGGCCAGTTCGACCAACTCGACGCTTCGTGAGATCGGTGTTGCACTGGGAATCGCGGTTCTCACTGCAGTTTTCCTTGCCGCCGGCGGTGCCCTCACGCCCCTCGGTTACGGAGATGCGCTGACACCTGCACTGCGCGTCGGCGGTTGCTTCGTGTTGGTGGCCGTGGTCGCGGCGTGGTTCGTGCCCTCGCATCGCAAGAGCTGAGCCGCTGTGCGCCTTTATTAACCGCCGGCGGTTAATAAAGGCGCACAGCAGTTACGAAGCCGGGTCCCCCGGGAACGCTGAGGTGGCCGGAGCGGTTCCCAGCGCGGACCGCCATCCGGCGCCGCGGATTGCCGCATCGGTCAGGCCGTCGATTCCGAACGTGCGGAGTTGGTCGGTGTCGACCTGTTCGACGAATGCCCTGTAGGTCACGGCGGTGTCGGATTCGATCTGTGCTGCCAGCTGTGCCGCGGTAACGGCGTCCGTCACCGGAAACGGGATCTCGTACGCTGCCGCGGCTGTCGGCGGGGTCACGCCCGCGTCGGTCGACAGGGCAACCAGCGCATCACGTCGTGCGCGGTGCGCTGCTGTGTGCGTGGCAACCTCGTTGACACGGGCAGGATTCGAAAACGCGGCAACCACTCCGTAAGCGAAGATCGCGGCATTCTCTGATTCGATTGCGGTCAGCAAGGCAGAACTCTCGGATCGACGGGTGTGCGAAGTGATCACGGAAGCAACACCGCAACCTGAGTCGAGCACGACGCGCTGATCGAACCGAGCAGGCCCGCGCGATAGCCGGACATCGTCCGAGCGAGATCCGCGGCACTGCGCGCCGAATCGGCCAGCGAGGTACTCAAGGTTTCGACGCCCGTAGGAGCGTTTGCGACCGAGGTCGACGGGGGCGCTGTGGTCGTAGCGGCGCCGCTGCCCGCTGCTCGCGCAATCTCGGCGTCGAGTTCGATTGCATGCGCTGTGCGTTCGGCGCTGATCGTGGTCAGTGATGCCGACTTGTCCGGTGCGAGTGCGATGGCGGCGGTTGCGGCTGCCGCGTCGGAGCGGGCTCGATCGGCCTGGGCCGTCAGCTGGTCGACTTCTGCAGCCGCCTCCGCTGTGCCGTTGTCGGTGCAGGCGGACAACGAGAAGGCAGCAGCGCCCAACGCTGCTGTTCCCGTCATCTTGAGCGCACTCCGCCGGGAGAGTGGGGTAGTAGTCATGGGCGTCAGCACCAGTCCATCGTGCCAGGTGGTCGGCCGATCGTTCGAATCCGCGGCACGTGTTCAAGTGTGACGTGCGTCGGGCACTCTGGTCACGGAGACGCGCAATGGGCGGTACTCTTGGATGCTTGCAGCATGTGGCACCTGGTGTCTTTTCATGCTCGCAGCCGCCCACGTCGACAGTCGACACAAGTCGGACAATCGACGACAACTGAAATGAGGAGTTCGCGAGATGCCGGTGCCATCCAGGGAGAGGGTGATCGAGCTGATCTCCGAACTCGTGCACGCCCAGGGTTACGACGTCGAAGACGTTGTCGTGACCAGTGCGGGCAAGCACAGCGCGGTGCGCATCATGGTCGACAGCGATGCCGGGATCGAGCTCGATGCCGCCGCGGAGATCAGCAGACTCGTTTCGGAACTTTTCGACGCCCTCGAGGAAATCGGTAAAACGCCGTACACCCTCGAGGTGACCTCTCCGGGAATCGATCGCCCACTGACGCTCGATCGTCACTGGCGTCGGGCTCGCGGACGTAAAGCGCGAATCGATCTGGCCGGCGAGACCGTGGTGGGCCGTATCGGAACGTTGAACGACGATTCCGTGGCAGTTGTCATCGGTGGCCGAGGCGGACTGACCGTGCGCGAGATTGCACTGGGCGACGTTCAGAAGGCTGTAGTTCAGGTGGAGTTCTCGAAGCCCAGTGAGGCGGAGTTGGAACTCGCGGGCGGCATCCCGGAGGGGCGCGCAGTTCCCTCCGATGCGGTTGACCTCACCGAGGACTCGGGCGTGGACAGTGTCGAAGACGACGAAGCAGAATTAGAAGACGTAGGAAACGAAGAAGGGTTCGACAAGTGAATATCGACATTGCAGCGTTGCGAGCGATCGAAGCCGAAAAAGGTGTCTCGATCGAAACTGTGATCGCCACGATCCAGACCGCACTGCTGACGGCGTACCGCCACACCGAGGGGCACAAGCAGAACGCTCGGATCGATGTCAACATCAAGACCGGTTCGGTGCGAGTGATGGCGCACGACACCGATGCCGACGGCAACATGATCGGTGAGGAGTGGGATGACACTCCCGAGGGATTCGGACGCATCGCGGCGACCACCGCACGCCAGGTCATCCTGCAGCGTCTGCGCGACGCCGAGCACGAGCGCAGTTTCGGTGAGTTCTCCACCCATGAGGGTGAAATCGTCGGCGGTGTCATTCAGCGTGACACGCGTGCGAATTCCCGCGGAATGGTCGTCGTCCGAATCGGCAGCGAATCCAATGGCGCCGAAGGATTGTTGCCGCCTGCAGAACAGGTTCCCGGCGAGAACTACGAGCACGGTGAGCGCATCAAGTGCTACGTCGTCGGGGTTGCTCGCGGAGCCCGCGGCCCACAGATCACCCTCTCGCGGACCCACCCGAACCTGGTTCGCAAGTTGTTCGCACTCGAGGTTCCAGAGATCGCGGACGGCAGCGTCGAGATCATCAACGTCGCGCGCGAAGCGGGACATCGTTCCAAGATCGCCGTTGCCTCACGTGTGCAGGGGCTCAACGCAAAGGGTGCATGCATCGGCCCGATGGGTCAGCGCGTCCGCAACGTCATGAGCGAACTCGCGGGGGAGAAGATCGACATCATCGACTTCGACGAAGATCCCGCGACGTTTGTGGGCAACGCACTTTCCCCGTCGAAAGTGGTCTCCGTCACTGTCGTCGATCCCGAGGCTCGTGCGGCCCGTGTCATCGTGCCCGATTTCCAGCTTTCGTTGGCCATCGGAAAAGAGGGTCAAAATGCCCGCCTGGCTGCGCGGTTGACGGGTTGGCGTATCGACATTCGTAGCGATGCGGCACCCGTTGGCGACGCGTCCGACCGGCCCGCCACGTCCAACGGATAACAGTGGAATGCAGTGATCGAGACGGTTCGGCGGTAGAGTGGACAATGGTTCGACGTGAGTCCTCGGATTCTGCGCGCGTGAAACCCGGTTCGCCGGTCAGAACGTGTGTGGGATGCAGGGAACAAGGGTCGGCTGTCGATCTGTTGAGGGTCGTGGTTGGTGAGCAGGGGCCGGAGGGTTCCCCGCTCGTCCCCGACGTATCGCGAAGACTCCCCGGTCGAGGTGCATGGCTGCACCTGGATCCGAGTTGTCTGAGCCTGGCAGAGCGGCGCCGAGCATTCAGCAGAGCACTGCGAGTGTCCGGAAATCTGGACACGTCCGCTGTCGACCAGCTGGTCGACGCAGTTCACACAAAAGCAGTACCTCTCGAGAAGAACAGGCACAAGCACTCATGAGCACACCGTGAAGCACCAACGATGAACGTCCATCGGCGATAACCCGAGGTCGTGCGGGACCCACATCTGTGGGATGCCTCCTGCTCGACCTCATCAGTGAGGAGAGCAGTGGCAGGCAAGGCCCGCGTGCACGAGTTGGCTAAAGAACTCGGTGTCACCAGCAAGGAACTACTCGCAACGCTCAAGGAGCAAGGCGAGTTCGTGAAGTCTGCGTCATCCACAGTGGAGGCGCCCGTCGCCCGTCGTCTGCGGGAGTCATTCCCGTCGGCAGGCGGAGCAGAAACCAAGTCCGAGACCGGCGCAGCCGCTCCGGCGGCTCGCCCCGCGGCAAAGCCCGGCGCACCGTCGCCGTCGGCTGCAAAGCCTGGCGCACCGCGTCCCGGCCCCAAGCCGGCCGCACCCGCACCGGCTGCTCCCGCAGCTCCGGCCCCGGCAGCCCCCGCGGCTCCCGCAGCCGCTGCTCCGGCAGCACCGTCAGCGCCGGTCCCCACCCCGACGTTCAACGCTCCGAAGCCAGCACAGCCGGCACGTCCGGCTCCGGCTGCTCCCGCAGCGTCGGCACCGGCAGCCCCCGCGGCTCCGGCCGCACCGTCCACTGGCGCAAAGCCCGGCGGACCGCGTCCGGGACCGAAGGCACCTCGCGTCGGTAACAACCCGTACTCCTCGGCACCCGCCGAGCGTCCGGCACCTCGTCCGGCTCCCGGCGCACCGCGTCCGGGCGCAGGTCAGGGCGGTTCTCGTCCGGCTCCGGGTCAGGGCGGTCCCCGTCCGGCTCCCGGTCAGGGTGGACCTCGTCCGGCTCCGGGTCAGGGCGGTCCCCGTCCGGCTCCCGGTCAGGGTGGACCCCGTCCGCCTGCAGGTCAGGGCGGACCCCGTCCCAGCCCCGGCTCCATGCCTCCTCGCCCGAACCCGGGTGCAATGCCTGCTCGTTCCGCTCGTCCCGCGCCCGGTGGCGGCGGACGTCCGGGTCGTCCCGGTGGCGCTCCCGGTGGTCGTCCGGGTGGCGGCGGCGGTGGATACCGCGGTGGCGGCGCTCCCGGCGCCGGTGCCGGTGCAGGTGCTCCCGGTGGAGCAGCTCCGGCCGGTGGATTCCGCGGTCGTCCCGGCGGCGGTGGCCGTCCCGGTCAGCGCGGCGCAGCGGCAGGTGCATTCGGTCGTCCCGGCGGAGCAGTTCGCCGTGGACGTAAGTCGAAGCGGGCGAAGCGCGCCGAGTACGAAAGCATGCAGGCTCCCGCAGTCGGCGGCGTCAGGCTGCCACGCGGCAACGGCGAGACCATCCGTCTCGCTCGCGGCGCATCTCTGTCGGACTTCGCGGACAAGATCGATGCGAACCCCGCAGCACTCGTGCAGGCGTTGTTCAACCTCGGTGAGATGGTCACGGCAACTCAGTCGGTCAACGACGAGACGCTGGAGCTGCTCGGCGGCGAAATGAACTACGTCGTGCAGGTCGTCAGCCCGGAGGACGAGGATCGCGAGCTGCTCGACAGCTTCGACCTCACCTACGGCGAGGACGCCGGCGGAGAAGAGGACCTCGAGTCCCGTCCGCCTGTGGTCACCGTCATGGGCCACGTCGACCACGGTAAGACCCGTCTGCTCGACGTGATCCGTAAGGCGAATGTCCGTGAGGGCGAAGCCGGCGGCATCACGCAGCACATCGGTGCCTACCAGGTGCTGACCGAGCTCGAGGGCAACGAGCGTCTCGTGACGTTCATCGACACCCCGGGTCACGAGGCCTTCACGGCCATGCGTGCTCGTGGTGCCAAGGCCACCGACCTCGCGATCCTTGTTGTCGCAGCCGACGACGGCGTCATGCCGCAGACGGTGGAAGCGATCAACCACGCCCAGGCGGCCGACGTGCCGATCGTGGTCGCGGTGAACAAGATCGACAAGGAAGGCGCGAACCCGGACAAGATCCGGCAGCAGCTCACCGAGTACGGACTGGTGGCCGAGGAATACGGCGGAGACACCATGTTCGTCGACATCTCGGCGAAGCAGGGTCTCAACATCGACGCACTGCTCGAAGCAGTGCTGTTGACGGCCGACGCTTCCCTGGATCTGCGCGCCAACCCGGACATGGACGCTCAGGGTGTTGCCATCGAGGCGCACCTCGACCGTGGCCGCGGCCCCGTCGCTACCGTGCTCATTCAGCGCGGAACGCTGCGGGTCGGCGACTCGATCGTTGCCGGCGATGCTTACGGCCGCGTCCGCCGCATGGTGGACGAGCACGGTCAGGACGTCCACGAGGCACTGCCTTCACGTCCGGTCCAGGTCATCGGCTTCACGTCGGTCCCCGGTGCAGGCGACAACCTGCTCGTGGTCGACGAGGACCGTATCGCTCGTCAGATCGCGGACCGTCGCAACGCACGTAAGCGCAACGCGCTTGCAGCGAAGAGTCGTAAGCGCATCAGCCTCGACGATCTCGATGCAGCTCTGAAGGAACATTCACAGCTGAACTTGATCCTCAAGGGTGACAACTCGGGAACCGTGGAGGCCCTCGAAGAGGCTCTCCTCGGAATTCCGATCGACGACGAGGTGCAGTTGCGCGTCATCGACCGCGGTGTCGGTGGCATCACGGAGACCAACGTCAACCTGGCTGCTGCGTCCAACGCGATCATCATCGGCTTCAACGTCCGCGCCGAAGGCAAGGCAACGGAGCTGGCGAACCGCGAGGGCGTCGACATTCGCTACTACTCGGTGATCTACCAGGCCATCGACGAGGTCGAGAAGGCACTCAAGGGTCTGCTCAAGCCGGTGTACGAAGAGGTCGAGCTGGGCAAGGCAGAGATCCGCGCCATGTTCCGTTCGTCCAAGATCGGCAACATTGCCGGTTGCTTGGTCACCTCAGGCAGCATCCGTCGCAACGCCAAGGCACGTCTCATCCGCGACAGCAAGGTCATCGCCGAGACGGTCACCATCTCCTCGCTCAAGCGGGAGAAGGAAGACGCTACCGAGGTTCGCGAAGGCTACGAATGTGGTTTGACCGTCACCTATTCCGATATCAAGATCGGTGACGTTCTCGAGTGCTACGAGCTTCGCGAGAAGCCGCGCGACTGATTATGTCGACACGGGCGTTGGGGCGGACGCACGTGAGTACTAGCTGACATGGACTCTCTCGGACTTGAACATACAAGTCCGAGAGAGTCCATTCGGCTCTGTATAGGGGGAAAATGTTTGTAGGGGCACTGGAGTTCGACATCCTTTTCGGCGATGTCCACTCACTCAAGGAAAAGCGTTCGATGCTGTCGCCGATCCTGACGGAACTCCGTCGATTCGGTGTGAGTGCAGCGGAGGCGGGGGAGCAGGGACGCCTGCGTCGTGCGCTCGTGGGCGTCGGTGTGGTCAGTTCGTCCGTCGATCACCTGCACGACGTTCTCGATCATTGTGAGCGGGCGGTCGCCGAGCGTCCGGAGATTCAGTTGCTGGCTGTGCGAAGGCGAATTTTCGGCCCGGAAGACTGAGCGTCACCGATCTGTGTCGCTTAGCCACTCTTCCAGACGCCGTAACGAATCGAGTTCGTCGGAAAGGGATTCGGCTCCGGTGAGGAAGCGCGTGATTCGCGGGGCGCCCTTGGCGAGGACTTCCCCGTAGGCGGCGCACTACTTCATGCAACTACGAACCGCACGGTAGACGCGCCCGGATCGATCAAGGTTGATGTGAGCGATTCGCTGGTCAGATTGAGGCCCGCGTTGCCCGCCCCGACCTCAATGGATATCTGGCGGCTCGATTCACCCCGCAGCGAACCGGATCCGTCAGAGATGTGCGTCAAGTCGATTGCTCTCGTTCCACCGGTGCGAGTGTCGCGGTTCGAATAATTGACGTAGGCGGTGATCGAACACGGGCTGTCGAAAAAGGAAGTCCAGGAGACTGAAACGACTGCAATGCCTGGACGGTCGTGCGGCGTTTGGACGTAGCCCGTGAGTTGTCCGCTACAAGGAAGGGTGTTGTTCCTTCCCAACGAATATGTCAATGGAAGCGGTGTGAACTCGCTGTGGTCGGCCGACGCGATTGCCGGCGAGCAAAGTAGTGCAGTCGCAACGAGTCCTCCGGAAATTATCGATGCGGTGATTCTTGATCGCGTCATCGACCGGACGTTACCAACAAAAGGGCGATCGGTCTGTGCTGTGGGTTCGGCAGGCGCGGGTGGATGGTGATTTGGTTGCCGGGTAGCCGATGGACGAGACTGTTGTCGGTAATAATTCTTGTTAACCAGAACTTTGATCGATCGAGTCACCTCGATTCGAGTGGCCAGGTAGAGGAGACTGACAGTCATGGTAGATCCAGCCCGGGCACGCAAGTTGGCAAAGCGTATCGGAACCATCGTCGCGACCGCGATCGATCACGAGATCAAGGATCCGCGACTCGCATTCGTGACCATCACGGACACCAAGGTCACCAACGATCTGCACGACGCGACGGTGTACTACACAGTCATGGGCGAGAAGGTCGATTCCGCACCCGATGTGGAAGCCGCCGCCGCAGGTCTCGAGAAGGCCAAGGGTGTTCTGCGCTCGAAGGTCGGTGCCGGAACCGGAGTTCGCTTCACACCGACTCTGACGTTTGTCGCCGATACCGTTCCCGACACCGCGCGTCATATGGAAGAACTGCTGGCCCGTGCCAAGGCCGCCGACGACGAGGTCGCCAAGGCGCGTGAGAATGCACAGCCGGCCGGAGATGCAGATCCGTACAAGGAGCCGCGAGTGGCTTCGGACGAAGACGAGGCGTCGCCAGATGTTCGTGAAGCCGACTGACGCGCACCGAGAATGACGATCACCGCACTTTCGGACGTCGACCCCTGCGAGGCGAAGTTCGCTCAGGTGGCCGAGGTTCTCGAATCGGCACACACGGTGACAATTCTCTGCCATGTGCAGCCGGATGCGGACACGATCGGCAGCGGACTTGCGCTCGGTCTCGTTCTCGAGCGTCGGGGCATTTCGGTGCAGGTCGCGTTCAGTCGGCCGTCGGCGCTGCCCGAGTCGATGCGCGATTTCCCCGGTCTCCACTTGCTCGTGGCGCCCACTGATGTTCGGGAAAGTGTCGATGTACTGGTGACGGTGGATGTCGGCAGCGAGGGCCGTCTCGGTGAGTTGTCGAGTCGACTCGCCGGCGCGAATCGCACGATCGTCCTTGATCACCATCGCTCCAATTCCGAATTCGGAAGCATCAACGTCGTCGACGAAACCGCGGCCTCGACGACGGCACTCATCGCACGATTCTTCGATGCGTGGGGAGTCGCGATCGATCGCGATATCGCGCACTGTCTCTATGCCGGACTGGTCACCGACACCGGCTCCTTCCGGTGGGGAGGTCCGCTTCCGCACGTGCTCGCCGCGCGTTTGCTGGCGACCGGCATCGACGGCGACGCGATTGCGCGAAAGCTGCTCGACACCCATCCGTTCGGGTGGTTGCCGATGCTGGGCGCTGTACTCGGGTCCGCGGTGCTGGTTCCGGAAGCTGCGGACGGCCGTGGGCTGGTGTACGCGGTGATCCGACGCAGTGACATCGGCGATCTTCGCTCCGAGGAGATCGAGAGCGTCGTCGATATCGTGCGGACCACTTCGGAAGCCGAAGTTGCCGCCGTACTCAAAGAGTCGGTTTCCGGAAGCTGGTCGATCTCGTTGCGTGCAAAGTCGGCGATCGACGTGTCGGCGGTCGCTGAAAGTCTTGGTGGCGGCGGGCACCGGCTGTCGGCCGGATATACGTCGACCACTTCCAGCGACGAGATTGTTGCCGCGCTCGTCGCGGCACTCGGCTGAATCCGCGGCATTGAGCGAATCTGACGCCACCTCGGCGGGATCTTCGGCAGCTGATTTCGACGTCACTGGGCGTCGAATCTTTTCCCTGGCGTTTCCGGCGCTCGGGGTACTGGCGGCCGAACCCCTCTATCTGTTGTTCGACATCGCCGTGGTCGGCCGACTCGGGGCGCTTCCGCTGGCCGGATTGGCAGTCGGTGGTCTGATCCTGTCGTTGGTGAGTACGCAGCTGACCTTCTTGTCGTACGGCACCACGGCGCGGGCCGCACGGCTTCACGGGGCGGGCCGCGAGCGCGACGCGGTGGGTGAGGGTGTTCAGGCGACCTGGCTGGCGGCCGCGATCGGCCTGGCCTTGGTCGTGATCGTGCAGGTGATCGCCGGCCCGCTGACTTCGGCGGTGGCCGGGACTCCCGACATCGCCGCGGCTGCGGAAAGTTGGCTCCGGATAGCGGTGTTGGGTGTTCCACTCATCCTGGTGGCCCTGGCCGGCAACGGCTGGATGCGCGGGGTTCAGAACACGGTGCGACCGCTGCGGTTCGTCCTTGTCGGCCTGGGTATTTCGGCGGTGTTGTGTCCGATTCTGGTGCACGGCTTGCTCGGTGCTCCGCGTCTGGAACTCGAAGGATCAGCTGTTGCGAATCTGGTGGGCCAGAGTATTTCGGGTGTGCTGTTCGCCTGGGCGCTCTTTCGTGAACCGGTTTCGGCTCGACCACATTTTGCGATCATGCGGGCGCAGATGCTGATGGGCCGTGACCTGATTCTGCGCAGCCTCGCATTCCAAGCGTGTTTCGTTTCCGCGGCTGCAGTGGCGTCGAGGTTCGGTGCGGCTGTAGTCGGTGCGCACCAAGTCGTCCTCCAACTGTGGAACCTGGTTTCGCTCCTTCTCGATTCCTTGGCGATCGCAGCTCAGACGCTGATCGGAGCGGCGCTCGGCGGTGGATTCGCAGCCGCGGCGAAAAGGATGACCTGGCGGATCACCGCTTGGTCGACGGTATTTGCCGTGGTGCTCGCGATCTTCTTCGCCGCCGGCCACTCCGTGATCCCCGGACTCTTCACGTCCGACGCCGAGGTGCTCGGTCAGATGTCGATCGCATGGTGGTTCTTCGTCGCGATCATGCCGGTGGCGGGAATCGTCTTCGCACTCGACGGTGTTCTACTCGGCGCCGGGGACGTGGTGTTTCTGCGCAACGCGACCATGCTCTGCGCAGTTCTCGGGTTTCTGCCCGCGATCTGGCTCTCCCTCGCCTACGACTGGGGTCTGGCCGGAATTTGGGCAGGGCTTACCGTGTTCGTAGTACTTCGGATGGTCGCGGTGTCGTGGCGAGCGTTTTCCGGCAAGTGGGCAGTGACAGGTCCGGCGACGGCGAGGCGCGGAAGTTCAACTGAGGAAGCAGAGGGATCGTGGCAGCAAAGTTGATGGCGGTGAGCGACATTCATGTCGGTCACAACGGCAACAAGCCGATGACGGAGGAACTGTTCCCGGATTCGCCTGACGACTGGCTCATTCTCGCCGGAGATGTTTCCGAGAAAACTGACGACATTCGGTGGGCGTTGAAGCTCCTTCGCAGCCGATTCGCAAAGGTCATCTGGATTCCTGGCAACCACGAACTGTGGACGACCGCCAAGGATCCGGTTCAGATTCACGGAGCGCCGCGGTACGAGTACCTGGTCAACATGTGCCGCGAACTCGACGTCATCACGCCCGAGGACCCGTTCCCGGTGTGGGAGGGAGTCGAGGGCCCGGTCACGGTCGTCCCGATGTTCCTTCTCTACGACTACTCCTTCCTGCCGGAAGGCGCGCGAGACAAGGAACACGGGCTCGAGATCGCGCGGGACAAGAACGTCGTCGCCACCGACGAGTTCCTGCTCTCGCCGCAGCCGTATGCAACGCGCGACGCGTGGTGCCGGGCGAGAATCGAATACACCCAGGCACGGTTGGACGCGCTCCCTGAAGGCACAAAAACCGTTCTCGTGAACCATTTCCCGATGGTCCGGCAGCCGACGGACGTGCTCATGTATCCGGAGTTCGCGTTGTGGTGCGGAACCACCGCGACCGCCGACTGGCATGTGAAGTACAACGCGGTGTGCTCGGTGTACGGGCACCTGCACATTCCTCGAACCACGTACTACGACGGCGTCCGCTTCGAGGAAGTCTCACTCGGATACCCGCGCGAGTGGCGTCGGCGTGGACTGCCGGAGAAGTTGTTGCGTCAGATTCTTCCCGTTCCGGAGTACCCGCCGGGAACGCTCAACAAGTGGGGTGGCCACTTCAAGGTCACGCCGGAGCAGGAAGCCGAAGTCGAGCGCATGCGCGCCGGACGCTGAGAGGTATCGCTACGTGATCGAACAGATTCTTCCCGGTGGAGTTGCGACGGCCGAGGCCTTCGTGGATCCGCCCGGTCTGGTTCCGCACCCCAGTGAGGAGGCGTTGATCGGCCGCGCGGTCGAGAAGCGTCGTCGTGAGTTCGTGACTACCCGGCACCTTGCGCGTCAGGCGATGGGCAAGCTCGGTGTTCCGTCTGCCGCTGTCATGCGCGGCGAGCGTGGTGCCCCACTCTGGCCGCAGGGAGTGGTCGGGAGCCTCGCCCATTGCGACGGCTACCGCGGCGCTGTCCTGGCGTACTCCATGCAGGTCCGCTCACTCGGTATCGACGCCGAACCGCACGGCCCGCTGCCGGACGGGGTATTGCCCGCGGTCAGCATCGAGGCGGAACGAACGTGGTTGGACACTCAGGAAACCGGCGGTCCGGTGCACTGGGATCGAGTGCTCTTCTGCGCGAAGGAAGCCACGTACAAGGCGTGGTTTCCGCTCACCGGGCGCTGGTTGGGTTTCGAGGACGCCCACATCACGTTCGAGGCGGAGTCGGAAACGTCCGGCACTTTCAACTCGCGTCTGCTGGTCCCCGGTGAGGCGACGTCCGGTCCGCCGCTCACTTCTTTCGACGGCAGGTGGTTGGTGTCGGACGGGCTCATCCTGACGGCAATTTCGGTGCAGTGAGCGCGACTGGCAGAATCGGCACACGTGTCAGCTCGTGAAAAGCCTTCCTCCGGTCTTGTCGGCGCCGGAATTCTGATTGTCGACAAAGAGGCGGGTATCACCAGCCACGACGTGGTCGCTCGGTGCCGCAAGTTGTTGAACACCCGCAAAGTGGGACATGCCGGGACGCTGGATCCCATGGCGACCGGCGTCCTTGTTCTCGGTGTGGAGCGTGCGACCAAGTTGCTCGGACTCCTGGCGCTGACCACCAAGGCGTATTCGGCGACCATTCGCCTCGGTGCAGCGACGGACACGGACGACGCCGAGGGTGAGGTCCTGACTTCCACAGACGCATCGCAAGTGACGGACGCGGAGATCGCGGCGATCGTGGCCACGCTGACCGGAGACATCAAGCAGATCCCGGCGAGCGTGAGCGCTATCAAGGTGGACGGTCAGCGCGCACATGCTCTGGTGCGTGCGGGAGAAACCGTCGAGCTGGCGCCGCGTCCGGTAACGGTGTCGACTTTCGAGGTTCTGGCTCGGCGAGATGTCCCGGGTGGCTTCGTCGATCTGGACGTCGACGTGGAGTGCTCGTCCGGTACGTACATCCGCTCGCTTGCCCGCGACCTCGGTCGTGAATTGGGCGTCGGCGGTCATTTGACGGCATTGCGCCGCACCCGCGTCGGGCCGTTCACTCTCGAACATGCGCGCACGCTCGAAGATCTCGCGGATCAGCCGGGTGTGAGCCTCGACATCGATCAGGCCGCGCAGACGGCTTTTCCGCATCGGCAGATCACGGCGGAGGAAGCCGAGGCGATCAGCCAGGGGCGCTGGCTCGAGCCGATCGGGATGAAGGGGATCTGTGCGGCGATCGATCCCACCGGTCACACGATTGCGCTTCTGCAGGAGAAGGGTCGACGCGCCAGTTCGGTGATGGTCGTGCGACCGGCGACGCTTCGCGGGTGATCGTCCGCGAGCGTGTCGACGGCGAACTCGACGGTTGCGTCGATGCGCTGGCACAGGTCCACGAGTGCGACGGATATCCGAACACGTGGCCGCAGAACCCGCACCGCTGGCTCAGTTCGCCCACGGTGGTGAAGGCGTGGGTCGGTGAGAGCGACGGTCGTGTTGTCGGCCATGTGGCCGTCGACAGCGAGGTCGCAGGTGCGCCCACAACCGCGGGATCGATAGCCGTGTCGCGATTGTTCGTTCATCCTGGCTCACGTGGAAACGGCCTCAGCGATGCGCTACTCGATGCCGTGACGGATTTCGCAGCCGAGAGTCGGTTGGAACTGGTGCTCGACGTCGTCGACGACGCTCTGCCGGCGATCGCACTGTACGAGCGTCGAGGGTGGGTGTACGTCGACGAGAGGCTCGCCGACTGGACCCGGACCGACGGCGTCCGGCCCGTGGAACGCCGATACCGACTGCCGCTTTGACTACCTCGGCTAGACGAGCCAAATTGCTTGAGCGACTGGACTTCCCAAGTCGATGGTGTTGGGGCTGTCGCCGAGTCGAACGGACACTGTCCCGGCGAAATCGCGGCGCTCCTCGACGGTGATCTCGACATCGAGACTGACGCCGACGGAATCGAAGTACCGGAGCATTTCGGGATCGGAATCGGAGATCCGGGCAACGCGGCCCCGCTCACCGTTGGCGAAGTCGCTGAGCTGGCGGGCCGGGGGTGTCGGCACCGAACCGTCGGTGGCGGGAATGGGATCACCGTGCGGGTCACGTTCGGGGAAGCCCAGTTTGGCGTCCATCCGAGAGATCATCAGATCGGAAACGGCGTGTTCGAGGACTTCGGCCTCGTCGTGGACTTCGTCCCAGCCGTATCCGAGTTCCTGAACCAGATAGGTCTCGATCAACCGGTGGCGCCGGACCATGGAGACGGCGGCGGCGCGGCCGCTGTCGGTCAGGGCGATGGATCCGTAGCGGGCGTGATCGACCAGGCCTTGGTCCGAGAGTTTGCGGATCGCCTCGGAGACCGTCGAGGCCGAGACGCTCATTTTCTCGGACAGGAGCTTGGTGGAAACCCGCTCGTGGGACCACTCCTGGATAGTCCAGATGACCTTGAGGTAGTCCTGGGCCACCGACGAGAGTGCGAGCGTGTCGATTGCCGCGTCGTGCGCCGAAGTGCTGTCGCCGTCCGACGTCGATGATGCTTCCGAGGTTCCGGTCTTGTGAGCTGCCACAACGCTTAGCTTAGGCTACGAAATCCGGAACTTCCGTACGTGAGCGGCAGCACAGCGGTGATTCGCTGGGCGGGTCCGAACGTGACCCGCCGCCGGTGGACCCGTAGGCTGCCAATCGTGCTGAGATGGCGTGGTCTCGACGAAGTTCCGGCCGATTGGGGTCGTTGTGTGCTCACTATCGGTGTGTTCGACGGTGTGCATCGTGGGCATGCCCAATTGATAGCGAGAGCGGTTACCGCTGCCCGCAAACGTGGTGTTCCGAGCGTGTTGATGACGTTCGACCCGCATCCCATGGAGGTTGTGCGGCCGGGTAGTCATCCAGCCCAGTTGACGACGCTGCAACGGCGTGCGGAATTGGCTCAGGATCTGGGCATCGACGTGTTCTGCGTGATGCCGTTCACCGCTGATTTCATGAAGCTGACGCCGGAGCGCTACGTCCACGAGATTCTCGTCGAACGTCTACATGTCGCCGAGGTCGTGGTGGGGGACAACTTCACCTTCGGCAAGAAGGCGCTCGGCAATGTCGATCTTCTTCGTGAAATGGGCGCTCGCTTCGGCTTTGCCGTCGACGGCGTCCAGCTGCTCGCCGAGCATGCGGTGACGTTCTCGTCGACCTACATCCGCTCGTGCGTCGACGCAGGCGACATGGAAGCGGCTACCGAAGCTCTGGGCCGTCCACATCGTGTCGAAGGTGTGGTCGTCCACGGTGACAAGCGTGGACGCGAGTTGGGGTTCCCGACGGCCAACGTTGCACCGCCGATGTTTTCGGCGATTCCGGCCGACGGCGTGTACGCGGCGTGGTTCACGGTGCTCGGTGCCGGCGAGGAACTCGGAACCGTCGTTCCCGGTCGCCGATACCAAGCCGCGGTGTCTGTGGGTACCAATCCGACCTTCTCCGGCCGGACCCGAACCGTCGAGGCATACGTTCTCGACACCGAAGCAGACCTGTACGGACAACACGTCGCGGTCGACCTGGTTTCGCGGATTCGCGGTATGGAGAAGTTCGACTCGATCGAGTCGCTCATCACGGCGATGAACCGAGATGTCGAACGCGCACGCCGGATTCTGAGTGAGGATGCAGAACGTAGCGTCGGTTGAGTTCCTCCTGTGTCAGTGGCGGCCGCCACATTCGCTCCAGGTGGGCGAGAGCGCCTCATTGCTGCTGGTAGGATCTTCTCTCGGTGCGTGCTGCGGTTTGCGGTGGCCGCGCCCGATCTAGTTCCTTTCACGCAAACGTCATCACAGGAGTGAATCAAGTGGCATTGACCACGGAAGAAAAGAAGGCCGTTCTCGGCGAGTACGGCTTGCACGAGACCGACACGGGATCGCCTGAAGCTCAGGTGGCAATGCTCACCAAGCGCATCACCGATCTCACCGAGCACCTCAAGACCCACAAGCATGACCACCACTCGCGTCGTGGACTGCTCTTGATGGTCGGTCGCCGTCGTCGTCTGCTGAAGTACGTGGCAAAGACCGACGTCGCTCGCTACCGCACGCTCATCGAGCGTCTCGGCCTGCGTCGCTAGATTTTTCTCACGACGCTGATCGAAAGCAACACGGCATGCTTCGGTTTGCCGAACACTCCGTCAGCCGGCGAAGCCACGCATATACTTGGCTTCGCTGGCTTTCGGCGTTAGCTGCCGCAAGGCAGTTTCCGCTGTCGGCGCTATGCACAGTTGTCCAGGCGCAGTTGTTTATGCGCAGTTGTGCAGTGCGCAGCCAGCACACCGTATGCACCAGAGAACGTGGTGTCGGTTGTCGGTAGTGGTTCTCCGGACCGGGCAAGTGCCCGAAAGCTCCGGCGGACTTCGATCGACGGCCGCCCGAACGTCGTGACGTCCCGAAGCAGAAATCGCTCGCATCGCAAGGAGCGTCTGCAATTCAAGAGGGGGACGTCCCTCGGTGCGCAGTTTCCACCAGGAGGGTGGAAACGCCCGCGCGGGTACGGCGAAGACGAGAGGGAAGTGAAGAGAAAAGAATGACAGAGAATTCCGTAGTAGAGGTCGACGAAGGCGTGTTCGAATCCACCGCCGTGATCGACAACGGGTCCTTCGGTACCCGCACCATCCGTTTCGAGACCGGACGCCTTGCTCAGCAGGCCGCCGGCGCCGTCGTTGCTTACCTGGACGACGAGACCATGCTGCTGTCCGCCACGAGCGCCAGCAAGCACCCCAAGGAGCACTTCGACTTCTTCCCCCTGACGGTGGACGTCGAAGAGCGTATGTACGCAGCGGGCCGCATCCCCGGTTCGTTCTTCCGTCGTGAGGGACGCCCCTCCACCGACGCGATCCTGACTTGCCGCCTCATCGACCGGCCGCTGCGCCCGTCCTTCGTCGACGGTCTCCGTAACGAGATCCAGGTCGTCGTCACGGTCATGAGCCTCAACCCGCAGGATCTGTACGACGTCGTGGCCATCAACGCTGCTTCCGCGTCGACGCAGATCGCGGGCCTGCCGTTCTCCGGACCCGTCGGTGGCGTGCGCGTTGCACTCATCGTCTCGGACGAGAACAAGACCGGCCAGTGGGTTGCATTCCCGACGGTCGATCAGCTCGAGAACGCCGTCTTCGACATGGTCGTCGCCGGCCGCGTCGTTTCCGGTAGCGGTGACAACGCCGACGTCGCGATCATGATGGTCGAGGCCGAGGCCACCGACAACGTCATCGCGAAGATCGCCGACGGCGCTCAGGCACCGACCGAGGCCATTGTCGCCGAGGGCCTCGAGGCCGCCAAGCCGTTCATCGCACGCCTGTGCGCTGCACAGGCAGCACTTGCATCCAAGGCTGCAAAGCCCACGGGTGACTACCCGGTCTTCCCGGCGTACCAGGACGACGTTTTTGCTGCCGTCGAGGCTGCTGCGTCCGAAAAGCTCAATGCCGCACTGACAATCGCCGGCAAGCAGGAACGCGACGACAAGACCGACGAGGTCAAGGTCGAGGTTCTCGAGCAGGTTGCACCCAACTTCGAAGGCCGCGAGAAGGAACTGGGAGCAGCGTTCCGCTCGCTCACCAAGAAGCTGGTTCGCCAGCGCATCCTGCGCGATCAGTTCCGCATCGACGGCCGCGGCGTCACGGACATCCGTTCGCTGTCCGCCGAGGTTGCGATCATCCCGCGCGCACACGGCTCCGCACTGTTCGAGCGTGGCGAGACCCAGATCCTGGGTGTGACCACTCTCGACATGGTGAAGATGGCTCAGCAGGTCGACTCGCTCGGTCCCGAGACCACCAAGCGCTACATGCATCATTACAACTTCCCGCCGTACTCCACCGGTGAGACGGGCCGCGTCGGTTCGCCGAAGCGTCGCGAAATCGGTCACGGTGCACTCGCCGAGCGCGCTCTCATGCCGGTTCTGCCCAGCGTCGAAGAGTTCCCTTACGCGATTCGCCAGGTCTCCGAGGCTCTGAGCTCCAACGGTTCCACCTCGATGGGCTCGGTGTGCGCGTCCACGCTCGCACTGCTCAACGCCGGTGTGCCGCTTCGCGCTCCGGTTGCCGGTATCGCCATGGGTCTGGTTTCCGACCAGGTCGACGGCGAAACCCGCTACGTCGCGCTGACCGACATCCTCGGCGCCGAAGACGCCTTCGGCGACATGGACTTCAAGGTCGCAGGTACCAAGGACTTCGTCACGGCCCTGCAGCTGGACACGAAGCTCGACGGCATCCCGTCGCAGGTCCTTGCCGGTGCACTCTCGCAGGCCAAGGACGCACGGACCACGATCCTCGAGGTCATGGCGGAAGCCATCGACACCCCGGACGAGATGAGCCCGTTCGCTCCCCGCGTGACGGCCATCAAGGTCCCCGTCGACAAGATCGGTGAGGTCATCGGCCCCAAGGGCAAGATGATCAACTCCATCACCGAGCAGACCGGTGCCAACATCTCCATCGAAGACGACGGCACCGTGTTCGTCGGCGCCACCGATGGACCGTCTGCACAGGCCGCGATCGACATGATCAACGCCATTGCCAACCCGCAGCTCCCCAAGGTCGGCGAGCGGTTCCTGGGCACGGTCGTCAAGACCACCGCCTTCGGTGCCTTCGTTTCGCTCCTGCCGGGACGCGACGGACTGGTGCACATCTCGAAGCTGGGCAGCGGTAAGCGCATTGCCAAGGTCGAAGACGTGGTCAACGTCGGATCCAAGATCCGCGTCGAGATCGCCGACATCGATGCTCGCGGCAAGATCTCGCTGATCCCGGTCGAAGAGGGCAACGACGAGGCTGCCGCTCCGGCCGCCGACGAGGCTGCTTCCGAGTAGATCTCACTTCGTACTCTGATGCGGCCCCGCGCGGATTTCCGTGCGGGGCCGCATCTGTACTGTCTGTAGACACAGAGCCTGTAGATACCTGATTGACCACTTGCACCGAGGACTGCTGAACCTTTTCATGGCAAAGACCACTCCCAACACCACGCGCAGCCGCAGCGCTGTGCTGAAATCGCCGATCGATGCGACTCCCGAATCCGGAGTACAGCGCACGGTCCTTCCCGGCGGCCTGCGCGTCGTCACCGAGTTCATTCCCGGTGTGCGTTCCGCCTCCGTCGGTGTGTGGGTCGGAGTCGGCTCGCGCGACGAGCAGCCGAGTGTGGCCGGTGCCGCGCATTTTCTCGAGCACCTGCTGTTCAAGTCGACGCCGTCACGGACGGCGTTGGACATCGCGCAGGTCATGGATGGTGTGGGCGGCGAACTCAATGCATTCACGTCGAAGGAACACACCTGTTTCTACGCGCACGTGATCGACGACGACCTTCCGATGGCGGTTGACCTTGTCGCCGACGTCGTGCTGCGAGGGCGTTGCAGAACCGCGGACGTCGATGTCGAGCGGCAAGTAGTGCTCGAAGAGATCGCGATGCGTGACGACGATCCGGAAGACTTGCTCGGCGACGCGTTCCTGACCGCGTTGTTCGGCGATCATCCTGTCGGCCGTCCGATCATCGGTAGCGTCGAATCGATCGAGTCGATGTCGCGCAATCAGTTGCATTCCTTCCATGTTCGGCGTTACACACCGCAGCGGATGGTGCTGGCCGTAGCGGGAAACGTCGACCACAAGCAGGTTGTGACGCTCGCTCGCCGTGCATTTGCCGGACATCTCGAGCGCGGGGTCAAGCCGACGCCGCGGCGCGAAGGCACTCTGCGTTTGCGAACGATGCCTGAACTGAGCTTGACCCACCGCGACAGCGAGCAGGTCCACCTTGCGCTCGGGGTACGCGCGTTCGGCCGGCACGAGGGCCATCGCTGGGCGCTGTCGGTGCTCAACGCCGCAGTGGGCGGTGGGCTGAGTTCTCGTCTGTTCCAAGAGATTCGGGAGAAGCGCGGGCTGGCGTACTCCGTCTATTCCGGCGTCGACACCTTCGCGGACACCGGAGCGTTCTCCGTGTATGCAGGTTGCCAGCCGGAGAACCTCGGGGAGGTTGCCACGGTTATCCGCGAGGTACTCGCGAACGTGGCGACGGACGGAATCACCGATGCCGAGATCGCCCGCGCCAAGGGATCGCTGCGCGGCGGATTGGTTCTGGCACTGGAAGATTCAGGCTCACGCATGAACCGTATCGGTCGCAGCGAACTGAACTACGGCAACCATCGCAGTGTTGCGCAGACGCTCGCGACCATCGACGCAGTCACCTCCGAAGAGGTGCTCGAGGTGGCGCAGGTGCTCTTGACGAGGCCGTTTGCAGCCGCCGTCGTGGGTCCGTACAAGCGGGTTCGTGACCTCCCCGCGTCGGTACGCGGGATCGTGGGCAAGTAGTTCGAACTATCGAAATCGGGGTGTACAGTTGAAGATCCGTGGTGCAGTGCTCGAAGAGATCGGCCGGAAGCGTCCCTTCGCAGAGTCGACTCCGATTTCGATTTCGGAACTCGACCTCGAATCCCCGGGCCCGGGTGAGATCCTGGTCAAGATCGAAGCTGCCGGGCTTTGTCACTCCGACCTCTCCGTGGTCGACGGCAATCGGGTACGACCCGTGCCGATGTTGTTGGGCCATGAGGCGGCAGGTCGAATCATCGAACTCGGCGACGGAGTTGATTCGTTGTCGGTGGGCACCCGCGTCGTGATGACTTTTCTTCCACGGTGCGGTGAATGTGCGGGATGCGCCACTGACGGCCGGATGCCTTGCACGGTGGGTAGCGCTGCCAACAACGACGGCAGTTTGCTCGGTGGCGCGCATCGACTGCGGCGCTCCGGCGAGAACGTCAAACATCATCTCGGTGTTTCGGGTTTCGCGACGCATGCTGTGGTCAACGCCAAGTCGGTTGTTCCCGTCGACGACGACATCCCGGCCGAAATTGCAGCCGTACTCGGTTGTGCGGTGTTGACCGGTGGGGGAGCGCTCCTCAACGCGGCGAAGCCTCGCCCGGCAGACACCGTGATGGTGGTCGGCTTGGGTGGCGTCGGGATGGCCGCAATCCTGACGGCGAGGGCACTCGGGGTCGAGAACGTCATCGGTGTCGACGCACTGGAATCCAAGCTGGCTCAGGCGCTGGAACTGGGCGCGACCGAGGTCTTCACACCGTCCGGCCTGTCCGAGAGTGGCGTTCGCGCAGACATCGTCGTCGAGGCCGCGGGAAATGCTCGGGCCTTCGAGACAGCGGTGGCTGCGACGGCAGCGGGTGGCACGACCGTCACGGTCGGGTTGCCGGCGCCTGACGCGCGCTCGTCGATCTCACCTCTCGGACTGGTCGCCGAAGCGCGGACCATTATCGGCAGCTACCTGGGATCTGCGGTCCCGTCCCGCGACATCCCGATCTACGCGCAGTTGTGGCGCGACGGGAAGCTGCCGGTCGAGAAGCTCATTTCCTCGCGAATCGAATTGGCCGACATCAATTCGGGTATGGACGAACTCGCCGACGGAAAAGCAATCCGACAGGTCATTATCTTCGACGCGGAGTAGGTGCACGTCGGTGTTATGCAGCGGAAATGAGGCGTTTGCGCCCCCGATTCCCTCCCGAGTCGCCACGGAAAATCGTTACCCGTTGTAACGCTCCTCTCGTACTGGACGACTACTCGAATGACGTTGCGTGACGCCCCGGGGGTCGGTCGTACGTTTTCCAAAAGTTGATTGGGGAGAAGATATGCCGGTTCGTGGGTTCTTTTCGCGACATCGAATACTGGCGGGTGCAGTAGCGCCCGCAGCGCTCGGCGTGGCCGCACTGGTCGCGGTTGCGGTCGCTGTGGACTCTCCGGAGTCACGCACGATCGAGACACAATTGACGTCGTCGGTCACCGAGTGTCACGACATGGTCAGCATCGCGGTTGCCGGTCGACACGACACACCGGACGCTTCGACGGTGAAGATGTTGCTGGGAGCCGACGGGAAGCCGCTGCCGGCCGCCCTGTCCGGTGACTACAAGAGTGAACGCGTCGACCAGGTGATCAACCCGGCAGGCTCCGTCAACGCGAACAAGCCCGGCTCGTACGCGGCTGTGTATATCGCGTACCCGGCCAACATGGCGTCCTACGAGGATGCCGTCGCTGCCGGCGCTGCAAATACGCAGTCCGTGATGAGTGCCATCGCCAAGGAATGCCCGAAGACTCAGTTCTCGATCGTCGGGTACAGCGAAGGCGCCGATGTGGTGCGTCGCGTCGCGATGGACATCGGTACGCAGGAGAACAACGAGTTCGGGGTCGACCCGGACAAGGTTGTCGGTGTGGTCATGCTGGCGGATGCAGGCCGTGAAGCGGGCGACGGCACGTTCCTCGGTGCCACGAATCCGTTCACGAACCCGGATAACTTCAATACGAAGTACCAGAACGGAACCTCCGCGACACCTGGCGAAGGTGTACTCCCCGGCACTGCCGGAGGTTTCGGCAAGCTGAACGGCAAGGTCGCGTCCTTCTGCTCGGACGGTGACTTCACCTGCTCGGCTCCCAGCAACATCTCTCTGTTGATCTTGGCGGCAAATGTCGGTCGGCAGTTGAACATCGACCAACTCGAAGCGCAGGGTCTGAACCCGGCCACCGGTCAGGACGTCGCGGTGGTGTTCGGCCAGATCGTCTTCGAGGCGTTCGCAGACATTTCGTCCAATCCCAACTGGATGCAGAGTGACGAGACATTCCTTCAGGTGATGCTCAAGGTCTCGGATCCGGAGTACAAGCCCGGAAAAACACCCGCGCCGGCGCCGGTAGCCGAGGGCGAGACGGTGTCCACCGACAAGGTGTCTCCGCTGGCATATCTGCCGCAGAAGCTTTTCAAGGAGATTGTCGGTCTGATTGCTACCAACCAGAACACGATTCCCGTGATCTTGAGCGACCCCTACCAGCAGACACTCGCTCCAGACGTCGGACACCACTTCGATTACTGGCGAGATGCGGATGCGGCCAACGGCAAGCCGTTGACTTCAGCTGAGTACGCAGCGGCCTGGCTCACCTACCTCGCCCAGCAGGCGAAGGAAGGAAAGCCCGTCGACACAACTGCGAAGCCGACCCCGGAACAGATCAGTGCTGCTGTCGATGCCTACATGGCTGACGGCAATGCTGAGGGCGACGCCGCGGTGGCTGAAGGCACCGGAACCGGTCAGGCACCGGCCGGGACCACTGGCTCCACGGGATCTGCTGGAGCGCCCGCAACCACGTCACAGGTGCCTGCGGCAGGATCGGCGTCGGTCACATCGGGAGCGGTTGCCACTCCGACGGGTTCGGCGGCAGTGACGCCGACGTCGACAGTTCCGACCACACCGGTAGCGGGAACGGATGCAACGACGGCGCCCCCGACTACGACAGTGACGTCGACGACCACGACGACGAAGGTGCCGGTTCCGAACCCGTAATCCTTCTCGCCGGCGTTCGTCACACGAATAACGCTGTCACAGGCTGCGATCCGCAATAGTTGCGGATCGCAGCCTGTTTTCGTGTACGGGTTACGCACAGAGACCGTTGGTGCTTATCGTGGAAGGGAGGTTTCCGGATCACGAATCGTGGGTTTCACCGTGCACGAGCTGTCCATTGCGCAGAGTGTGGTCGAAGCCGTGTGTGAGCGTGCCGGCGAGCGACGAGTATCGAGCGTGCGGCTTGAAGTAGGGCAACTCTGCGCGGTGGTTCCACACTCTCTGCTGTTCTGCTTCGACGTCGTCACCGCGGGTACTCACGCCGAAGGTGCCAGCTTGCACATCGATGAGATTGCAACCAGCGCGCGATGCAAAAGCTGCGGCGTGATGTTCTCGCCGCCCGACATGTTCTTGCTGTGTGAATGCGGCAGTGCTGATGTCGAGGTGCTTGCCGGCCGAGAGTTACGGATCCTGTCGATGGAAGTGAGCTGAGCATGTGCGCGACGTGTGGGTGCGGGGACACCACAGGACCTCGGGTGTCGGTAGTCGCAGACGGAGAACACGAGCAGGAACACGACGATCATGGGCACGGTCATGGGCACGGTCACGAGCATGACCATGAGCGCGGCCACCCCGACCACACCGTGATTCTCGAGCAGCAGGTGCTCGCCAAGAACGACGGCATTGCGGTTCACAATCGTCAGAGGATGCGGAACCGCCGAATCACGGCGCTCAACATCATGAGTTCCCCCGGCGCGGGGAAGACGACATTGCTGGCGCGAACCATCCGGGAGCTCGGATGTCAGCGACCGATAGCCGTGATCGAAGGTGACCAGGAAACCCGGCTCGACGCCGAGCGGATCCGAGAGACCGGCGCGTCGGTGGTGCAGGTGAATACCGGGGCCGGATGTCACCTCGATGCCGCGATGATCGACCGCGCACTGCGCGCCTTGGATCCCGCTGAAGAATCGCTGCTTCTGATCGAAAACGTCGGAAACCTGGTGTGCCCCGCGCTCTTCGACCTCGGCGAGGAAGGCAAGGTTGTCCTAATTTCGACGCCGGAGGGGGCAGACAAGCCGAAAAAGTACCCACACATCTTCGCTGTCGCGGACCTCGTGGTGATCAACAAGATCGACTTGCTCCCATACGTCGAGTTCGACGTCGATGCCTGCGTCGAGCAGGCGAGAATACTCAATCCTGCTGTGCGCGTTGTTGTTTTGTCTGCCACGACAGGTGAGGGCATGGACGAGTGGTACGAGTGGATCGGTAGTCGTTCGGCGATTTCTCCGGTGGCCGTTGACAACTGATCTGCTCGGGTAGTTAATGAAATGAGTGGGTGCCACGCAAGTGGGCCGAGGTTCGACTCCGGTGGCGTCAGCGTTTCGGTGCCGCGGCAATTCGAGGCCACAGAGTCTTGAGGCCATAGCGTGTCAGGCCAGTCGCGGCGCTGAGAGTCAAGGCGCAAGTGCACCCGTGAAAGCGGCTGACATGGACACACAAAAATCGACTGCTGGCACCACGGCGGAACCTGCCTCCGAAAGCGCAGCTACCCCCGCAAGCGCAGCGGCCAAAGCGGAAGAAACTCTGATCCACGTGCTGTGGATCAATGCCGGTCTCAGTTGCGACGGAGATTCGGTGGCGCTCACTGCAGCCACGCAACCCAGTATCGAGGAGATCGCGCTCGGCGCCTTGCCCGGGCTGCCGCAGGTAGCGGTTCATTGGCCGCTCATCGACTTCGAATGCGGACCGCAGGGTGGCGCTGACGATTTCCTGGAGTGGTTTTGGAAAGCCGACCGCGGAGAACTGGAACCCTTTGTTCTTGTCGTCGAAGGATCGATACCGAACGAGAAACTTCACGACGAGGGGTATTGGTGTGGCTTCGGGAACAATCGCGAAACCGGCCAACCGGTCACCACGAGCGAATGGCTCGACAAGCTGGCACCGAAAGCCACTGCGGTAGTTGCGGTCGGTACGTGCGCGACCTACGGCGGCATACATGCGATGGCCGGCAATCCGACCGGTGCGATGGGCGTGCCGGACTATCTCGGGTGGACCTGGAAATCGAAGGCGGGCATCCCGATCGTCTGCGTTCCCGGGTGTCCCATTCAGCCGGACAACCTCTCCGAGACCCTGACCTACCTTCTGTACATGGCCACTGATCAGGCGCCGATGATTCCCTTGGACGAATCCCTGCGCCCGCAGTGGCTTTTCGGTGCCACCGTACACGAGGGCTGTGACCGTGGTGGGTACTACGAGCAGGGTGAGTTCGCGACGGAGTACGGGTCACCGAAGTGCATCGTCAAACTCGGATGTTGGGGACCGGTCGTGAAATGCAATGTCCCCAAACGTGGTTGGATCAACGGAGTCGGCGGGTGTCCCAACGTCGGCGGGATCTGCATCGGGTGCACGATGCCGGGGTTCCCCGACAAGTTCATGCCGTTCATGGATGAACCGCCCGGCGGCAAACTCTCCACCAATGCGGTGGGAATGTACGGGTCCGTGATCCACAGTCTCCGCCGGCTCACCGGAAACACGTTGGACAAGGAACCGCACTGGCGCGAGCGCGGGTCGAAATTACTCACTGGTGCGACGCGTACGTGGTGACCGACCGGATACATTCAAATCAGTTCGTGAGCAACGTCTCTGGGAGGCACTGCAATGACGGCCATCGTTCCCGAACCCACCTCGACTGCGGACCGCGACGGTCTTGTCGAGATGGCGTGGGACCCCATCACCCGAATCGTCGGCAGTCTGGGCATCTACACCAAGATCGACTTCGCCAATCGCGAAGTGGTGGAGTGCCACAGCACGTCGTCGATCTTTCGCGGGTATTCCCTGTTCATGAAGGGGAAGGACCCGCGCGACGCGCATTTCATCACCAGTCGTATCTGCGGCATCTGCGGTGACAATCACGCCACATGCTCGTGCTACGCACAGAACATGGCGTACGGCGTCAAGCCGCCGCATCTGGGCGAGTGGATCGTCAATCTCGGCGAGGCCGCCGAGTACATGTTCGACCACAACATCTTTCAAGAGAATCTTGTCGCCGTCGACTACTGCGAGAAGATGGTCTCCGAGACGAATCCCGGTGTGCTGGCGCAGGCAGAGAACACGCGCTGCCCGCACGAGGAGCAGCACGGGTATCGCACGATCGCGGACATCATGCGGACTCTCAATCCGTTCACGGGTGAGTTCTATCGCGAAGCGTTGCAAGTCTCGCGTTCGACTCGCGAAATGTTCTGCTTGATGGAGGGCAGGCACGTTCACCCGTCGACGCTCTATCCCGGCGGCGTCGGCACCGTCGCGACGATCGAACTGATGACGGACTACATGTCGCGGCTGATGCGGTACGTCGAATTCATGAAGAAGGTCGTGCCGATGCACGACGACCTGTTCGACTTCTTCTACCAGGCGATGCCTGGTTACGAAAAGGTTGGCCTGCGGCGGACCCTGCTGGGTTGTTGGGGATCGTTCCAAGACCCCGAGTACTGCAATTTCTCCTACAAGGACATGACCGACTGGGGCCGGAAGATGTTTGTCACTCCCGGTGTGGTTGTCGACGGAAAGTTGGTCACCACGGATCTGGTGGACATCAACCTCGGTATCCGAATCATGCTGGGCTCCTCGTATTACGAGGACTGGAGTGATCAGGAGATGTTCGTCAAAACCGATCCGCTGGGTAACCCGGTCGATCGCAGGCACCCGTGGAATCAGCACACCAACCCCCACCCGCAGAAGCGGAACCTCGAGGACAAGTACAGCTGGGTCATGTCACCGCGATGGTTCGACGGAAAAGACAACCTTGCTCTGGACACGGGCGGGGGAGCATTGGCTCGTCTGTGGAGCACCGCTCTGGCCGGCCTGGTCGACATCGGATACCTGGAGTCGACCGGACACAGTGTGAAGATCAATCTTCCGAAAACAGCACTGAAGGGTCCTGTCTCGCTCGAGTGGAAGATTCCCGAACATGGCAGCAATACCCTCGAAAGAAACCGCGCGCGAACGTATTTCCAGGCATACGCAGCCGCGGCTGCCCTTCATTTCGCCGAGAAGGCGCTTGTCGAGATCCGGGCCGGCCGGACCAAGACGTGGGAGTCGTTCGAGGTCCCGGACGAGGGTATCGGTTGCGGATTCACCGAAGCCGTCCGCGGAGTTCTCTCACACCACATGGTGATTCGTGACGGAAAAATCGCGAACTATCACCCGTACCCACCGACACCGTGGAATGCGAGCCCGCGCGACAGCTACGGAACCCCCGGTCCGTACGAGGATGCCGTGCAGGGTCAGCCGATCTTCGAGGAGAACGATCGAGACCACTTCAAGGGCATCGACATCATGCGGACCGTGCGTAGTTTCGATCCCTGCCTGCCGTGTGGTGTTCACATGTATCTCGGCGGTGGCAAGACCCTGGAGAAGTTGCACTCTCCGACGCAGTCCGTGACCGGGGAGTGATCGATGGAGCAATCGGCCGACTATTGGCGCGGAGCAGGTGAGCGCATCGAGACGTTGTTGCAGGCCAACGCCGGCGCAGGCCCGGTGGCGAGAGATCGCGCCGAGCAACTGGTGCGTGAGGTCGTGCAGTTGTACGGCGCAGCACTCGAACGCACCGTCGCTCTGGCAGATCCGGCCACGATGGATGCGATGGTTCGCGACGATCTGGTGTCCAGCCTGCTACTGGTGCACGGACTTCACCCGCACGACGTGGAGACCCGCGTCCGCACTGCGCTCGACAGCGTGCGTCCGTACCTCGGTTCGCACGGAGGCGACGTCGAACTGATCGAGGTGGCGGACGGCGTGGTGCGACTACGGCTTCTCGGAAGCTGTAACAGTTGCCCTTCGTCCTCGGTGACCCTCGAAACCGCGGTCCAGGACGCGGTGCAGGCGGCGGCACCCGAGACCACCGGAATCGACGTCGAAACACCGGATTCGCACGAGCTGAAGTCGGGTGTGATTTCGGTCGAGTCCCTGTTCTCGCACGTTCACGCCGACGGGGGAGGTACGCACTGGGTGGAGGTCCCCGAATTCGCCGAAGTCGAGGTGGGAGAGGTCGCGGGCTTCCGCGTGTCGGGCACCGATCTGTTGGTCTGCCGCTCCGGTGACGATCTGTACGCGTATCGCGACCATTGCCCGGTGTGTGAGCACTCGATGGCGGGGGCTGTGCTCGAACGCATGATGGGCCGTCCTGCCCGAGACGCCGCTGTCCTCACCTGTCCGACGTGCTCTGCCCACTTCAGTGTGTACGGGGCGGGAGCGCGGGTGGGCACCGGCTCCGAGCACCTGGCGCCTGTGCCGGTGCTGATTCGCGACGGAGTGCTCTCGGTCGCGCTTGCTGACGAGTCTGTGATACCGGTGACCTAGCCGTGAACGCAGCCCCGTCATGAAAGTCACTGTGGGAGAGGTGCTCACACGAATCGCCTCGTCGCGTGTCGTTCCGACCGGACCGAGGTGTGAGATGTGTGCGGCGGGCATAGGCGACGAACACCAGCACGTCGTGGACGTACAGGTCCGGAGCCTGATGTGCGTGTGCCGACCGTGCTATCTACTCTTTGCACCGGTCGACGCGGACCTTCGATACAAAGCGGTTCCCGATCGGTACCTCGAGTTTCCGGACTTCGACCTCGGCCCTGGCCGGTGGGAGTCTCTGGAAATCCCCGTCGGCCTGGCATTCTTCTTCCGCAACTCACTCGTCGACAAGTACATAGTCTTCTATCCGGGACCGGCCGGAGCTACCGAATCCGAGTTGCCCATCGACTCGTTCGAGACTGTGCTCGAGGAGAATCCGGGGCTCGCGCAGATGCGGGCCGACGTCGAGGCGTTGATCGTGTCGGTGCCCACGTCAGGACAATCGCCGAGATGCTTCGTTGTTCCCATCGACGCCTGTTACGAACTGGTGGGACGATTGCGCACCGTGTGGCGCGGATTCGACGGTGGCCAGGATGCCGCACGCGCAGTGGACGAGTTCTTCGGGCGCGTCGAGGCGCGAAGCAGGTCGGCATGACTGTTCTCGACTTCTCGATCGACAACATGGAGGTAGAACCGTACGCGGTTACGCCGAATCTGACGGTGAGATTGAGAATGTCGGAATCCACCGGCACGACCGTCCGTGCGGTGGCTCTGCGCGCGCAGGTACGAATCGAACCACACCGCCGACCGTACTCCGACGCCGAAGGCGAAGGTCTGCGCGATCTCTTCGGTCCGCGGGAGCGTTGGTCGAGTACGCTGCGCACCTTCCTGTGGATGGAATGTTCCACGGTCGTTCAAGGATTCACCGGAACAACGGTCGCGGCCTTGCCCATGGCGTGTACGTACGACTTCTCGGTGACGGCGTCGAAGTACATGCACGCACTCGGAGACGGAACGATTCCGATCGTGGTTCTACTGAGCGGCACGGTATTCACCGACGGACCGCGTGGGTTCTCCGTGCAGCAGATCCCGTGGGACAGATCTGCTGCCTACGAATTGCCGGTCGACGTGTGGAAACAGCTGATGGCTGCGCATTATCCGGCGTCTGGTTGGGCACGCCTCGACCATGAGACGATTGCCGATCTCGTGCGGTTCAAGGCAGCGCACGGCCTCACGGACCTCGATTCAGCCGTGCGGCAGTTGCTGACGGCGAGCCAGGTGCCGCGATGACTCGAACGGGGATGGATCACGACGTTCGGGCCGTGGCCGACGCCGTCCTGTACGAGGGATATCTTCTCTATCCCTACCGGGCCGGCTCGGCGAAGAATCAATCCCGTTGGCAGTTCGGGGTTCTCGGACCGCCCGGCGCCGCCGAGGTCGGAGTCGGCGAGGAACCGTCGATGTCCGCGCAATGTCTGCTCGGCGAATTCGAGCGGAACGGCGTCGAAGTTTCTGCGACTGTGAGATTTCTGCACCACCAGTCGCGGACGGTTGAACGACTCGGCGCCGGCGGGGCGTGGATCCCGGTCGATCGGTTGGTAGTCGGCGAGCGGGAGTCGATCTCGTGGGACGAAGCCACCGAGTCCGAGATCGTGTTGGGTCCGTGGGGTCTGGACGAACTCGAGGCCGGCGTCGAAGAAACCTTCTGTGCGGCCGGAGTTGTCGAAGGAGAGACTTTGTCGGACTCTCGGGGCAGGGTGGTCGGACGGATCGTTCGGACACGGCTTCCGGTGAATGGCCTCTTGGCAGTGAGCGCCTCCGCCGGGGACGGACGCACGGTGATTTCCGTGACGATCATGAACGCCACGAGCGTCGACGCACGGGACAAGGGCACGGCCACCGCGCAATCGATGCTGGGGACTCACGTCATTGTGAACTGCACAGGCTCGAGGTTCCTGTCGTTGTTCGAAGAAGCAGATCACTCGGAGCAGTTGCGGCAAAATCGCTGTTATCCGGTGCTTGCGGGGACCGAGGACCCCACTCACCCTGGCACATCTCCCACCGTTCTGGTGTCACCGATCATCCTGTACGACTTTCCCGAGATTGCGCCGCAGAGCGAGGGATCTCTCTTCGACTCGACCGAGATCGACGAAATTCTCACCCTGAGAATCCTTGCCATGACCGACGAGGAAAAGGCGCGGGCGCGAGCTACCGACTCCAGAGCTGCCGACATCATCGACCGATGTGAGCGATTGACGGACGACGATCTAGCCGGCCTGCACGGCGTGCTGCGAGATTCGAATGCCGGTTCTGATCTGATACCCGAGGTGCCTGACGGTGTGGACTGGTGGACCCCGGAAGCCGACACCAGTGTTCAACCACGCACCGACGCAGTTCTGATCAACGGCGTCCGTGTCTCTGGTGGAAGTACGGTTCGGCTCCACCCCTCACGCCGCGCTGATGCTCAGGACCTGTTCTTCGACGGCCGGATCGCCCACGTCGCCACCATTCATGAAGACGTGGACGGCGACATTCATGTTGGGGTGACACTGTTGGACGATCCGGCCGCCGATCTGCACAACTGGTACGGCCGCTACCTGTACTTCGCGCCGGACGAGATAGAGCCGATGCCGCGCGACAGCGCGTGACGTACTCACAGCTATCGAACTTCACAGCTATCGAGAGGAGAACTCGCCATGAGGAGCATGGGATTGCTGTCGACGGCACTTCTCGGCGCCACCGCGATCGCAGCCGCGATCGTCCTGGTGGTGTCGATGCCGGACATCCAGCGCTATCTGCGAATGCGAAAGATGTAAAGCGCTGTGCGCGTGCTGATTGCAGGTGTCGGAAACATATTTCTCGAAGACGACGGATTCGGCCCCGAAGTTGTTCGGGCGCTGCAGCATGAGAATCTCCCATCGGGAGCTCGCCTGGTCGACTACGGGATTCGGGGCGTGCATCTGGCGTACGACTTGTTGGAGTCGTGGGACGCCCTGGTCCTGATCGATGCCTTACCGGCGACCGGAGTCCCGGGCAAGCTCGCGATCATCGAAGTGGACCCCGAAAGTGAAGGCCCGCAAGGAGGTTTCGACGCGCACTCGATGCATCCGAGTTCGGTGTTTGCCAGCCTGCAGGCCCTCGGCGGAACACTCCCGCGGACGTTCGTGGTGGGGGCACATGCGAAATCGATCGGCGACGGAATCGGATTGAGTGCGGAGATGCGTGATTCGGTAAGGCAAGCCGCTTCTGCGGTGCTGGCACTCGTCCGGTCCATCGACGTGGACTGTGATGCCACCACACTGGGGCCGGAGGTGTGAGTCATGTGTCTGGGGATTCCGGGACGGGTACGCGAGCTACTGGACGGATACGGAGGTCAACTCGCTCTCGTCGACGTGGAGGGGGCACCACGCAAGGTCAACATCGGAATGCTCGACGAAGGCACCGTCACGGCAGGTGACTGGGTGGTGATCCACATGGGCTTTGCAGTCGAGAAGGTCGACGAGCAGGGAGCTCGCCATGCTCGGGCCGGCCTCGAACTGATGGGCCGTGGTGGCCACGACGGTGAGGTAGTCGACTCCGATACTGGTAACGGCGAGGTCGGGACATGAAGATCGCCTGCCGTGTCATCGTTCGTGGCGTAGTCCAGGGGGTGGGCTTCCGGCCGTTCGTCCATGCGACCGCCACCGAACTGGGACTGTCGGGTTCGGTGGGAAATTCTGCTCTCGGTGTCGTGATCGACGTCGAAGGCGACGGAGAGACAATCGATGCATTTGTCGCTCGGGTGCGAAACCGCCCCCCACCGCTGGCACGGGTGGAGTCGGTGGAGCGCGAGGACTCGCGGCCGGTTGGTCGTGAGGGGTTTCGCATAGTCGAGACGGATGCGGGGTCGGTCGGGCGAACCTTGGCGCCGGCGGATGTCGGGATCTGCGACGACTGCCTCCGGGAACTGACTGATCCGAGCGATCGGCGATATCGTCATCCATTCATCACCTGCACCAACTGCGGTCCGCGATTCACGATCATCGAATCGCTGCCCTACGACCGGGCCGCTACGACGATGAAGCGATTCCCGTTGTGCGCGAACTGTGCGGCGGAGTACGTGGATCCCGCCGACCGCCGGTTTCATGCGCAACCGATTGCCTGCCCGCAGTGCGGTCCAACGCTATCGTTCGTGGAAGGGGACGCGCCCGCCGTGACCGGTGAGGGTGCACTGCTACGAGCCCGATCCCTACTGCGAGACGGGAAGATTCTTGCTGTCAAGGGAATCGGAGGATTTCACCTGGCTTGTGATGCCCGCGACGACCGCGCGGTTCACGAGTTGCGTGAACGCAAGCATCGAGCAAGCAAGCCGTTGGCGGTGATGGTGCGCGATGTGCCAGAAGCCAGAGAGTTGGGTGTGGTCGGTGATGCCGAGGCTGATGCCATGTCCTCGCGCGAGCGCCCGATTGTGCTGGTTGCCAAAGCGTCTGGATACGCGCTTTCCCCCTTGATTGCCCCCGGCATTCCGGATATCGGAATCATGCTGGCCTACAACCCGATTCAGCATCTTCTTCTGGGTTTGGCCGGAGAAGAGGCGGGCCCAGCGGTGTTGGTCATGACATCGGCGAACATCGGCGGTGAGCCGATTCTGTACTCCGACAACGATCTCGAACGATTGGGTGACCTGGCCGACGGGGTATTGACCCACAACCGTCCGATCTTGATGCCGTGTGACGACTCGGTGATGCGAATAGTCGGCAGTGGAAGACAGTTGCTTCGTCGCTCGCGCGGATATGCTCCGCTGCCCGTCACCGCGCCGTTCGACGTACCGCCTACCTTGGCGGTCGGGGCCGACCTGAAGAACACCTTCTGTCTTGCCGAGGACGGATATGTGTGGCCGAGTCAGCACATCGGAGACATGGGCGACCTCGCTGTCATCGACAGTTTTGCTGCGTCGGAGAGTCACTTCGAATCGATCACGGGGGTGGTGCCGCACCAGATCGCCTGTGACGAGCATCCGCGGTATCGCTCGTCCTCGTGGGCTCGCAGTCGTAGTGGTGACCGACCGGTGCGCATCGTCGGGCATCACCACGCACATGTGGCTTCCGTGATGGGGGAGAACGGCCGGGACGGGAGCGAACCAGTTCTCGGAATAGCGTTCGACGGCACCGGCTACGGGGCGGACGGCGCAGTGTGGGGAGGGGAACTACTGCTGGCGACGTACAAGGGTTATCGCCGTCTCGCGCATCTGGGATACGTACTGCTGCCCGGGGGCGATGCCGGAGTGGAACGGCCGTACCGAATGGCGCTCGCCCACCTGTGGCATGCCGGGTTGGACTGGGAATCCGACCTCGCGCCCGTGGCAGCCTGTCCGCCCCGAGAGCAGTCGGTCCTACTTCACCAGATGGAAACCGGTTTCGGGTGCGTGGACACCTCGAGCATGGGGCGGTTGTTCGACGCAGTCTCCTCGCTGACCGGGGTCCGTCAGAGGGTCGACTACGAAGCGCAGGCTGCCATCGAGTTGGAGGGGGTGTCGAGGGGAGTCGACAGCGCCGGTTCGCGGTACACCTTCGATTGGACGCAGTCGGACGACGATTCGTGGACAGCAGATCCGCGGTCGGTCATTCGGGCTGTTGTCCGCGATCTCCGGGAGAAGTTGCCCGCTGAAGTGATCGGCGCCCGTTTCCACGAATCCGTAGCGCACCTGGTGCTCGAGTGGGCAATTCGTGGCCGGGAACTGGCGGGAGTGGACGAGGTAGTACTCACCGGAGGTGTCTTTCAGAACCCTCTACTGCTCGTTCGGGCGTGTGCTCTGCTCTCAGACGCTGGATTCACGCCGTTGACAGGACTGGAGTTGCCGCCGAACGACGGCGGTCTCGCCTACGGCCAAGTGCTGGTGGGGAGTTCGTCATGAGGTCAGGAGTTGTGTCATGTGCCTAGCCGTACCGGGACGTATCGAGTCCCTGGAGGAACGCGACGGAACGACGATGTCGGTGGTGAACTTCGGTGGCGTCCGAAAAGAAGTGTGCCTCGAGTACATTCCGGGCGCCCAAGTCGGCGAGTACGTCGTGGTGCACGTCGGATTTGCCATCCAGCGACTCGACGAGGAATCCGCTCGCAGCACGCTGGCGGAATTCGAGCACCTCGGCGTACTGGAAGAGGAATTCGGTGACGGGTTCGAAAGGGCTGCCCGGGCCGCGGGGATCGAACCGAAGGAGAAAGAATCATGAAATATCTGGACGAGTTCTCCGATCCGGAACTGGCCGGCAAACTGCTGGATCAGATCCGTGCGCTGGCCACACGGCGATGGGCGATCATGGAAGTGTGTGGTGGTCAGACACATTCGATCATCAGACACGGCATCGATCAATTACTTCCCCAACAGATCGAGATGATCCACGGACCCGGATGCCCGGTCTGTGTCACCCCGCTCGAGATCATCGACAAAGCTCTCGAAATCGCGGCAAGACCCGATGTCATTTTCTGCTCCTTCGGGGACATGTTGCGAGTTCCGGGGAGTTCGTCGGATCTGTTCCGCATCAAGAGCGCCGGCGGTGACGTGCGGGTGGTGTACTCACCGTTGGATGCACTGACTATTGCCAAGGAGAATCCGGGCCGGCAAGTGGTGTTCTTCGGGATCGGATTCGAGACCACCGCGCCGGCCAACGCCATGACCGTCTATCAGGCCAATCGCCTGGGTATCGAGAACTTCTCGCTACTCGTCTCGCACGTTCTGGTCCCGCCGGCGATGGCCGCGATCATGGATTCGCCAGAGTGCCGCGTGCAGGCATTTCTGGCGGCCGGGCATGTATGCAGTGTGATGGGAACGTCGGAGTACCCGGCGCTGGCCGAGAAGTACAAGGTCCCGATCGTCGTCACCGGATTCGAGCCGCTGGATCTGCTGGAGGGCATCCGAAAGACGGTGCTGCAGTTGGAATCGGGTCGATACGAGGTCGAAAATGCCTACGCCCGTGCCGTCACCGCGCAGGGCAACACCGCAGCGAAAGCGATGCTCGAGGATGTGTTCGCCGTGTCGGACCGGACGTGGCGCGGCATCGGATCGATCCCGGACAGCGGTTGGCAGCTGGCACCGAAGTATGCGTATTTTGATGCCGAAGAGCGTTTTTCGGTGACCGATATCCACACTGACGAGTCGAGCGTCTGCCGTTCCGGAGAAGTGTTGCAAGGTTTGATCAAGCCACACGAGTGCAGTGCCTTCGGGAAGGAATGCACTCCGCGGAATCCGCTCGGTGCCACGATGGTGTCGTCCGAGGGGGCGTGCGCCGCGTACTACCTGTACCGGCGCCTGGAACTTCAGGAGGCGGGTCATGCCGGCTGAGGAGACCGCTGTCGTGGACTTGTCGGCGTGGGTCTGCCCACTGCCGCTGCGTGATTCGCCGAACATCGTCATGGGGCACGGTGGTGGAGGAGCGATGTCCGCCGAGCTCATCGAGCACCTGTTCCTGCCCTCGTTCGGAAGCGCTGCCGATGCAGAACTCGGTGACTCGGCCGTATTCGACGTCGGCGGGGTGCGGCTCGCGTTCTCGACCGACTCGTATGTCGTCAAACCCATGGTGTTTCCCGGCGGAACTATCGGCGATCTCGCTGTCAACGGAACGGTGAACGACCTGGCGATGGCGGGAGCGCAGCCATTGGTGATGTCGACGGCATTCATCCTGGAAGAAGGGACGGCGCTGACCGACATCGCGGGAATCGCGAAGGCGCTCGGTGAGGCCGCGCACGTTGCCGGCGTTCGGCTGGTGACAGGTGATACCAAGGTCGTCGATGCCGGTCACGGCGACGGAGTCTTCATCAACACCGCAGGAATCGGGATTGTCGCAGACGGGGTGGACATCAGCCCCACTCGCGCACAAGTGGGTGACGTCGTGATCGTCAGCGGCGACATCGGCGTTCACGGCGTGGCCGTGATGAGTTGTCGCGAAGGTCTCGAATTCGGGACCGAAGTGCGCAGTGATTGTGCGGCCCTGAACGGCGTGGTGGCCGACATGATTGCCACCGGTGTCGACATCCACGTCCTGCGCGACCCTACGCGGGGCGGAGTCGCCGCGACCCTCAACGAGATCGCTCAGGCGTCGAACATCGGGGTTGCGCTGGTGGAGCGAGATCTGCCGATTCCCGCTGACGTGCGCGACGCCTGTGGGCTACTCGGCTTGGATCCGTTGTACGTCGCAAACGAGGGCAAGTTGATCGCTTTCGTTCCACGCGAAGATGCCGCCCTGGTTCTGGAAGCGATGCACGGCAATCCACTGAGTGTGGGAGCCGCCGTGATCGGGGAGTGCGTGGCCGAACATCGCACAATGGTGGTGGCGCGTACGGCATTGGGAGGCAATCGGGTAGTGGATTTGCCGGCAGGTGAACAACTTCCTCGGATCTGCTGATGACTGCCGTCGGTATGAACGGGCCGGCATTGTTTGCCCGCTACGCGTATCCGCCGAACGAGTTGGGTTACTGCGGACCCGACGATCCTTCAGTGCTGCTTCGTCTGGCCAGCGGCAACTCGGGCAGCGGCGACCGTGATCACGCTCGTCAATTCGACGGTGCGTGGCCGTACCTCGAGGCATTGGCTGTAGGAGCGGGCATCGACGACCCCCTGGATCCGCGAGTGATCGAAGCCTATTGGGTGGGAGGTGATCTCCTCGACTCTCTCGATTCGGGGAAGTTGTTACAGCACTTGAGGGGGGCATTCGGTGAACGCGAGAACACCGGGTTCCTCCCCGTCCTCGGGGGTCGGGACCGCGCGCTCGCGCACCACAGTTTTCACGTATTTCTGGTGTATCCGTGGGTCAAGCTTCTTCGGAAGCGCGGTGCGGTCCCACTGTCCGTCCTCCAGAACTGCCGGATCAGATGGGGAGTGGTCGAGGACGTCGGCGAGGAGCATGCATTGGTGGTTTCGTCCCCGCTCGAGTTCGACGGTGAGCAACTCGCACGCGGCCGACCGGCAACGCAGAGAGTGCGGTGGAGGGTCGAGGGCAACGCGCTTGCGGCGATGCCCGTCCCCGGCGCTGTGGTGACGATGCACTGGGATTGGGTGTGCGACAGGATAACGGCAGAGCAATCACGTGCATTGGATGCCGCGGAAGACTCGGGATTGCGGATCGCGAACCGAATGCTGTCGACCGATATGTGATCGTCAGTTCCCCTCCAGGACGGAGGAGACGGTGAATTGGGGTAGCGCGGTAACGGACAGCGCACTGTGGTTGGCAGAGGCATATGCGATCACGGTAGTGGTTCTCGTCGTCACCGCGCTGCTGCTTGCTCGGTATACCTTCTGGGGCAACCAGTTTCGGCGAATGGCTTGGCCCTACTTCGATCCCCGGCGCACCGTCATTCCGCTGTCGATTCTCGCGTTACTGCTGCTGCTCACGATATTCGGTGTCCGCGTGACGGTGTTGTTCTCGTACTGGTACAAGGATTTCTACGACGCCATTCAGAACCTCGACGAAACCGCTTTCTGGCACTACCTGCGAGTGTTCGCGATATTGGCCGCAGTCCACGTCGCTAGCTCACTCGTCGTCTACCTGGTAGGCCAAACACTCGATATCAATTGGCGCAGTTGGCTCAATGACACATTGACCGACGATTGGCTCGACGGCCGCGCCTACTATCGCGGAAACTTCCTGGAGAACCCGGTCGACAATCCGGACCAACGTATTCAGGCAGACATCACCGCATTCGCGACGTCGTCCCGCACGTTGTCCATGGGCGCCGTCGCCGCAATGGTCTCGATCGTCAGCTTCACCAAGATCCTGTGGGATCTGTCCGGTCCCTTGACTGTTTTCGGTGCCGAGATTCCGCGAGCGATGATCTTTCTCGTCTACACCTACGTGTTGGTGACCACGGCACTCGCATTCTGGATCGGCCGGCCTTTGATCATGCTGAACTTCTTGAACGAGAAACTCGGCGCCAGCTTCCGGTACGCGTTGGTTCGACTACGGGAGTACGGCGAAAGCATCGCCTTCTATCGCGGAGAGAACGTCGAACGACGCACGCTCGGACTACGTTTTGCTGCAGTGATCCGCAATATGTGGGCGATCGTCTTCCGGACGCTCAAGTTCAGTGGCTTCAATCTGGCAGTGGATCAGACAGCGGTGGTGTTTCCGTTTCTGGTCCAGGGATCTCGATTGTTCAGCGGGCAGATCACTTTCGGCGAAGTGATGCAAACTGCTCAAGCATTCGGCCAGGTGCACAATTCGTTGTCGTTCTTTCGAGAGTCTTATGCCGATTTTGCAAGTTTCCGGGCCACACTGATCCGTTTGACCGGGCTCGCCGATGCCAATCGACGTGCCCGCGCACTTCCCGTGCTCGACGCGTTCTCCGCTGGCAGTCATTTGGTTGTTCGGGGACTCGACGTGCGCACGCCGGTTGGTGAGGCGTTGATCTCCGAACTCGACATGTCACTGGGGCCCGGCGATGCACTGCTGGTGAAGGGTCCGTCGGGTAGCGGCAAAACCACGCTGCTCCGCAGCATCGCGCAGTTGTGGCCGTACACAAACGGTTCCGTGACCACCCCGGTCGGAGACGTCCTGTTCCTCTCACAACGGCCATACCTACCATTGGGTTCTCTGCGCGCGGGTTTGGCATATCCGGACCAGTTGCCCTCAGGTCAGCCGAACACCGGGCGCTCGAACTTCGACGACCGCAGGCTCCACGACGCGCTCGCCGAGGTGCATCTCGCACATTTGATCGGTCGGCTCGACGAGCCGGCTGATTGGACTCGAATTCTGTCGCCGGGCGAACAACAACGGTTGGCGTTCGCCCGAGTCCTCCTGATCCGACCGCGAACCGCATTTCTCGACGAGGCGACATCCGGAATCGACGAAGGCCTCGAGTACACGCTCTACGACATCCTTCGCCGTGAACTGCCCGACAGCATCATTGTCAGCGTCGGGCATCGCAGCACTCTCGACGTTTTTCACAATCGATAACTCGAACTGCGCGGTGCAGGACACTGGACTCTCGCTGATCACGAAGGCTGAGAAAACTTTCGACGGTCGGATTCTTGCGACAGGATTCGGCCGGGTTACCCGCCGCGCCGCGATCGATCGAAGACACCGACCGTCACGAGGTCGAAGGGTTGCGGAAGTCGTTTGTGCGCTGGAGCACCCAGGCCGCAATCCTGGTGCGCGAGCCGTACCCCAGTTTGTTCAGTATGTGATCGACGTGGCCGTCGACAGTGCGCTGAGAAATGACCAGCTTGTCCGCGATTGCTCGGTTTGTCAGGCCCTGTGCGACGAGTTCGGCCACCTGCTGCTCCCGCGGAGTCAGCACTTCGTCGGCCGCCGATTTCGGTGATCCACCGGGCGGTTGCCCTCTCAGCGCGCGGGCCGCTGCGTCGTCGAGAGTCAGAGCTCGTCCATGATCGAATGCTGTTTGAAACACCCTGTCTCCGAGCCGGTTACGAGCCTCGGTCACGCTGTTTTCGTGGTACGGGACCATGCTCCTGAAGGTGTCCATCGGGCTGCCCGTGGCGGTGAACAGCGTGTTGGCAGCTCCCATCAGTGTGGCTGCCAGCTTTGCGTCCCGGTCGACAAGCGTCCACGCGATTTCCTCGAGGCACCATGCACATCCGAACTGGTTACCCAGCCCTCGCAGCAATCGGAGAGAATCTTCGAGTAGCTCGATACCGCGAGCGTGGTTGCCATGACGCCATAGGGCGGATCCGTAGTCCGACATCGTCATCGACCGCCACAAGATTTCGCCGCGCGATTCGGTGAGGGCCAACTCCTCCTCGTAAATACTTGCAGCCCGGTCAGTTTCGCCGAGTGCGTCGACGACGAAGGCGAACCAGTAGAGCGCGGGTACCAGACGGGCGATGTCGTCGTTTGCCCGGAATGCTGCGACAGCCTGCTCCAGGTACTCGGCGCCGCGCACGAGATCGCCGTCGGCGACCGCGACGAATCCGAGCGTGTACCGCGCCAGTATGCGACCGTCGTCGTTCCGCTGCATCTCGGCCTGTCGCCGAGCCTCTTCGGCAATGCTTGTCGCCGAAGCGATATCTCGTTGGAGGGCTGCCAGCAGTGCGCCTGTCGCGGCGGCCTCGACTACCGCCTCACCGAGAGTGCCCTCGGTCAGTTCGGGCACCTCGGCCAGGGCGCGACCCAACCAGTAGCGACCTTCGTTGAATCGACCACGTGCAAGCCAGTAATCATGCAAGGCACTTGCGGTACGCAATGTGGCTTCGACCGAGTCGGGTTCGGTCAGACCGAATTCCAACGCGGTGCGCACGTTGGGTAAGTCGCGGTCGATCCGCGTCATCCAGTCGATTTGGTGCGGCCCCGTCCAGTCGACTCCGGCGCGGAAGACGAGTTGCCTGAACCACTCACTGTGCCTGCGCTGCAGCGAGACCCACTCGTCGACTGACACCAGTTCACGCCCGTAGTCGCGAAGAGTCTCGAGTAGGCGGTAGCGGACGTACGAGCCGTTTTGTTCACGGATGAGGATCGACTTGTCGACAAGGGACATCACGAGATCGCCCAAGTCGTCGTTCTGTGCTTCGTCGGCGAGAATTCCTTCGACGGACCCGAGATCGAAGCTACCCGCAAATACGCTCGAGTTCGCCCACAACGACTTCTCCGGCGGCGTACACAGATCGAAGCTCCAGTCGATACTCTGTGCAAGCGTTTGTTGACGCGCTGGAGCGTTCCGGCTGCCCCGCGTCAGCAGTTGGAAGCGGTCGTCGAGTTTTTGCAGGATCTGATCGACCGACATCGCCCTCAGTCGGGCAGCCGCCAACTCGATCGGCAGCGGTAGTCCTTCCAACCGGCGGACGATCTTCTCCACAGCCGCGCTGTTCTCGCTGGTGATGCGGAAGTCCGTCACGGAGGAACGTGCCCGCTGCTCGAACAGCATCATCGCATCACCATCACGGGTGTCGGTTGGCGACGGCGCCTCGGTGGGAAATCGCAGAGGCGGCACCCGTAATACCATCTCGCCGGGAATGTCGAGCGGTTCTCGGCTGGTCGCCAGAAGTGCCAATCGGGCACAGCACCGGAGGAGTTCGGCGGCGGTGTCGGCCACCCAGCCGATGAGGTGTTCGCAATTGTCCAGAACAAGCAGGACACGTTCGTCGACGAGACGGCCGATCAGTACCGATCGCGGTGACCGCGTAGATCGGTCTTGTACTCCGAGTGCGGCAAGAATCGTCTGATCGAGAAGTGCCGGCTCCCGCAGTTCGCTGAAGTCGACGAACCAGACGCCCCCGGGGAACGCACGAGAGGAATCATCGGCGGCACGGAGCGCCAAGCGGGTTTTGCCGACCCCACCCAGGCCCGTAAGGGTCACGAGCCGGTAGTCCGACAGCAGGCGTCGGACTTCTTTGGCCTCGGACCGGCGACCGACGAAACTGCTCAGTTCGATCGGTAGGTTTCCTCGTTTTGCCGCCATGAGAATCGCGCCGAATTTGTACGTGCTGAGTGGATTGACCCCACACAGTGTACGCGGAATCGCGTGTGTGAAATCTGTCAACGCACCACCGGTGTTTGTCCGTGATTGCCGTTGGGTCGAAGCTTTTCGGTGCATGACGCGGAATAGCGAACACTTTCCACCGACGTAGTTCGCGCCTCATTCGAAAGGGATGAGAGGCGCATTTCATCTTTCTGGCGCACTTACGATTCGGGCATGAAACGTGTGTGGGAAGGTGTGCGGCGCTACGGCAAGACACTGCACTCGGTCGGGTTGTCGTTCGGTCTGGTGTTTTTCGTCCTCTCGATGAGCCCGTCCCTCTTACCGCGCGCGTGGTACCTGCAGGGCGTGGCAACCGGTATTTCCGTCGCCACCGGGTACGCCATCGGTGTGATCGTGGCGTGGATGATCCGCAAATGCGGAGTCGAACCGAGATGGTCGGACCGGACCAAGCGGATCGGTTGGGCCGTACTCGCCGTACTGGCAGTGATATTGGTGCCTCTTTTTCTGATCTTGGGTTCGTGGTGGCAGCAGATCGTCCGTGATCTGGTCGAGGCGCCTCGCGTGAACCGGGCGAACTATCTTCTGGTGCTGCTGATTTCGCTGGTGGTGTGGTTGATCTTGTTGGAGGCGGGTCGCGGTCTGCGGCATCTCACCAGAGGGCTCGCTGCCGTTGCTCTGCGGTTTGTTCCCAAGGAAGCAGCGAAAGTCGCGAGCTTGGTCGTCGTCTTCGCGTTGGCGATCTTCGTCGTCAACGGTGCCCTCTACAACGGGCTCATCGCTTTTGCGAACTGGAGTTTCTCCGGCGCGGACAACGACACGCCCGATGGTATCGACCAGCCTCTGATCGCCGAACGCAGTGGTTCACCCATGTCTGCCGAGGCATGGGATTCGCTGGGCAAGGAGGGTCGCACTTTCATGGGTAGCGGGCCGTCTGCGGTGCAGATTTCCGCGCTGACCGGCCGGGACGCGAAGCAACCCATCCGCGTGTACGCCGGCCGTGAGTCGTCGGATTCCGTCGACGGTGTCGCGCAGCGGGTCGTCAACGAACTCGAGCGCACCGGCGGCTTCGACCGTGCCGTCCTGGCAGTAGTGACCACCACCGGCCGCGGCTGGGTGAACGACGACGTGGCGTCCGCTTTCGAATACGTCCAGGGCGGCGATACCGCCATCGCGGCGATGCAGTACTCGTTCCTTCCCAGCCCTTTGGCATTCATCGCCGATCGCGAAACCCCGATGGCCGCAGGCCGGGCGCTGTTCAACTCTGTCTATGCGAAGTGGATCGATCTGCCGCTCGACAAGCGCCCCAAGCTTGTCGTTTTCGGCGAGAGCCTCGGATCGTACGGGGGACAGGCCGCGTTCGCGGGAGCACAGGACATGGCGACGCGGGTGGATGGGGCGTTGTGGTCGGGGACTCCGAACTTCACCGCTCAATGGCAGGAGATCACCAGCAGTCGTGACTCCGGCTCACGGGAAGCCGTGCCGGTGATCGACGACGGGCAGTCGATTCGTTTCGCTGCCTATCCGGAGGATCTCGAACTGGATGCGCCGTGGAACGACTCACGCGTCGTGTACTGGCAGCACGCCAGCGACCCAATTGTCTGGTGGTCTTTCGACCTGCTTCTGAACAAGCCGGACTGGCTTGCCGAGCCTCTCGGCCGTGATGTCGATCCGGGAATGACGTGGATACCGTTCGTGACATTCTGGCAGGTGACACTCGACATGGTCTTCTCGGCGGACGTTCCGCCAGGTCACGGGCACAACTACGGTGCCGAGGCGGCGGACATGTGGGCGCGGATCCTGCACCCCGACAACTGGTCTCAGTCGGACACCGACGCGATTCGCGGCGCTCTGACGAACGACTTTCAACCCACCAAGTAGTAGTGCGGAGTGCGGACCTCGTGACGGTCTCTCGTCGTTGGACCGGGAGTACTCGCTCTAGATCGTTCTATCACTGTTTGTCAGCTATCTAACAAGGAGCGCGATGCATTCATCAAGAACACTCGTAGCTGCGGTGGCGCTGAGCGCGATCACTGTATTTGCCGGGGCTGGGTCCGCGGTCGCCGCGCCGGCGGTCGGATCTGTCGATTTCGGTTCGTCGAGCGGATCCGGATCAGGAACCGGTTCGGCTAGCGGATCCGAATCTGGTTCTGTCGATTTCGGATCCGGCGGACCGGACGTCGAGCATCCGGTGTCGACCTGCTTCTGGTCCGTGCCGATCAATCCCGAGCGCGCGGACCCACAGCTCAACTACGCCTTTCCTGACACTGCGGCGATTTACTGGGCTGCGCAGTTCACAATCCCCGAGAACGCCGAGTTGGTTATCCGAGGGCAGTATGCGCATGCTCGCTATCAGTCGTTGAACTCGTACAACGCGGCAACCGCGATGCCGACCGCCGTCCTCAATGACATTTCGACAGCTCCCGACGCAGGTTCGCGCAACACCTATCTTCCCGGTGCCGATCGATCGAACGAAAGTGCCAGGTCGTACACGGCTTCCGTCCTCAACGAGGCCTCGCCTGCTGAGCCGAAACCCAACACCTTGTATGCCGGTGTGCCAGGTCAGGACCGGATAAGCCTGCTTTATCGCATCTACCTGCCGGACAACGGGCGTGATCTCACCGGCGGCGTTGGACTGCCGGAGCCAGAGCTGCACCTTTCCGGTGGTCAGGTGTTGCGCGGGCAGGATCTGTGTTCAGCGGTCGGTGCGGACAACGGAATCTTGAAGCCGGCTTCGCTGCCGCTGGACACGTACAAGGCATTGCGTGACCAACCGGGCAAGCCTGCGACATTCCCTTCCGAGCAGACACCAGTCTGGCGGGCGTACTACAGCGCCGAGTTCACGCTCGGCTGTACCTATCTCGGCAAATGCGATGGCACACCCCAGCGGGTGGGCGGGCAGTACTCCAACATCGACAACAGCTACGTCACCGCCGAAGTCAACCGTGGGTTCGGCGAAGTTCTAGTACTTCGGGGAGAGTTGCCGAGGACTCCGAAGACGACAGGCGGCGCAAAGAATCTCGACAGCGCAGTCGACATGCGGTTCTGGTCGATGTGCAGCAATGAATCGCTGGCAACGACGAAGGTAGCGACGTGTCTGTTCGACGAGCAGATGGCCACTGATGCGGATGGTCGCTACACGATTGTCGCGTCGCTCCCTGAAGACCGACCCGCAAACGCTACGAAGGAATGTGGGGTGTCATGGCTTTCGCTCTCGCCGGCCGGTGACGGCGCAGGGCATCCCGACGATTCCCTCTTGATCATGCGGAACATGCTGCCGGCCAAGGACTTCAGCCACGCTGCACACGATACCAAGACGCCCGGCGACGAGAAGGCCGTGATGGGAGAGTATTTGCCGGACGGGCAATATACGTCCAAGCTCGCGTTCGAGGGCAGTGGCTGCGCGAAGTAACCCGTCTTTACGCGTGAGGTCACTACTCGAGATTGTGTCTGGTGATCCTCCTCGATGATGTCGGCTGCGCTCTGCTGCGAGCGCAGCCGACACACCGTTAGCCAAGTCTTTTCGCGATCTTCGGTGGGGAATCGAGGCCTGCGGTTCAGGCACTCATCCCTTTCGAATGAGGCATCAACTACGCAGGCGCTCGCAGTGTCAGCATTGTCGCGCAGCGGTATCAGCTGTGCTCTGTTGTCCGTCGTGGCGGACAGGGGCGCCTTTTCTCGCCTACCGCCTATCCTGCTTGCTGCAATCAGAAATGAGTTTTGACATGGGTTCCGTTGTCGGAGAACTTCTCCCATTGGCCGTCGGTGTCGCCGTGTCGCCGGTGGCCGTCATCGCCACTATCTTGATGTTGCTCTCCAAGCGAGCGGGTAGCACCAGCGCCGGGTTCGCGGTGGGCTGGTTACTCGGAATCTTCATCGCTACAGTTCTTTTCGTCATCTTGTCCAGTGTCGTCAGCACGTCAGACGACGGACCGTCCGCCACGGTTTCGTGGATCAAACTAGCTCTCGGTGTCCTTCTGTTGGCCGTCGGGGTCAAGCAGTGGCGGGGGCGCAGCGGCGAGCACGAAACACCGAAGTGGATGCAAGCCGTCGACGAGATGACCGCGGCCAAGGGATTGGGCCTTGGATTCGCGCTCGCCGCGATCAACCCGAAGAACCTGCTCATGTGCATCGCGGCCGGAGTGTCGATCGGCTCGGCGTCGTTGGCGACCAGCGGAGCGATCACCTCGATTCTCGTCTTCACGGTCATCGCCAGTTCAACTGTCGCGATCCCGGTCATCGGATACGTGGTGGCTGCTGATCGCCTGCGAAAGCCGTTGGCCAATCTCAAAGTCTGGCTCCAGGACAACAACACCACGGTGATGAGTGTGTTGATCTTGGTCGTCGGAGTTGTTCTGATCGGCAAGGGAATTGGCGGAATCTTCTGATACCCGCTCTTTCGCGTGGTGTGAACGCGCGATTCCCGGATGATCGTTCGATCAGGCGCGCTTGACCGCGTAGTCGCCGTCGGCGTGGCCGATCAGTTGCCATCCGCCCTCGATCGGGGACAGTCGGACGTCGGAGAGATTCGTGGTCTCGAGCTGTGGCCGGTCGGTGCCGGGGTACCAGGCCTCGACCCGTCCGGTGCCGCTCCCGTCAAACCCGTCACGCGATACCTCCGTCAGCGTGCCGGGCGCTGCCCGCGGATACGCTCGCGAGAGTGGCGCGGCGAATCCCTCTACGAGCCCGAGTGATTCACCGGACGGGCAGTCGATGCGATTCAGATTTCCCTGTGGCTGGTGGGTATTGCCGTCGCGAACCGGGTGGGGGTCACCGCACGCTTGTGTCCACGACCACCACGCGCCGCCCATCCGGTACTTGTCGGTGGCATCGACGAAGCGGTCGACGTCTGCTCTCTGCTCGTCGGCGTCGCCGAACCAACCCCATTCACCTGTCCACAACGGTGCGTCGTACCAGGCGGCAGCGAGGTCGGCGATCTTGAATCCGTCTTCGATTCCGGGAAATTCGCTACTGACCGTTATCGATTCGCTGTAGAGATGGGGCGAGAAGACCACCAGGGGATCGGTCAGGTAATGGCGTGGAGGCAGCGCGTCGAGGCCGAAAGCCGACCAGATCGCGCTGGGCTCGAAGAACACGAGGTGTGGAAATCCTCCTGCTTCGGCCTGTCTGATGGCGTCGGTAGCCCGCTTGTAGAACTGCCCGATCTGATCAGCTGCCGTGAATGGATCGCGCAGGCCGGGGTTCGGTTCGTTCAACAGGTCGTATCCGGCTACAGCTGGTTCGTCTTTGAACTCGGCAGCCAACCGCGCCCACGTCGCGACGAGGCGACTCTGGATTCCTTGCTCGTCGTCGTAGAACGCCTGGAAGGCATGGGCGATCGCGGGTGCGGCTTCCCTGAGTCCACCGATGTTGCAGGTTGTCCATCCGCCGGTCAGGGTTGCCCACTCGGGTGCGCCGTCCCAGCCGACTCCCGGCTCCATGAAAGACGGGCACGACTGGTCGCTCGGGGTGCCGACGTACGGGCCCCATGCATCCTGATGCATGTCGAGAATGGTGTAGATGCCGTGGTCTTTTGCATCCTCGACCGCTACTCGAACGCGGTCGACGTACGCAGTGTCGAATGCACCGCGGGTCGGTTCCAGGAGGGACCACGCGACGTTGAGTCGGACGACGTTGAAGCCCAGCGCTGCCATCTGCGCGAAGTCCGTTCTTCCCAGCGGCGTAACGGTGGGTAGACCGGTGCCGTTGGTTGCGTAGTCATTGAGACCGTTGGCGTTCACGCCGCGGAGCAACACCGTTCGTCCGTCGACGTCCTTGATCGTTCGATCTGCGACGGTCAGTTGGGGGAGAGTCCAGCCCGGATCCGGTGGTGCAGCGTTCGCCGCCGGAGTTGCAATCTGGAGGACCAGGATTGCGAGGGTGGCAAGCAACAGCGCACGCATCCATCGACCTTTCTAGACAAACGTCCAATTCCGAGTCGAGGCTAGCGTGAGAAGACCTCTTTCCGGCGCGGTTTGCTCATACCTGTCACGGCCCCGCGTTGCCGAGAACACGTCGGACACGTGCTCCTGCTGGAGGTGTCATCATTGTCGACAAGTCTCGACCCGAGGGAGCCCTGGTGAAGCTTGCATTGACTGATCTGATCGAACAAATGCCTCGTGACGATTTGGCGAGTACGCGAGCGTTCTATGCGTCGCGGCCTGCCGGTGTCGGTCCGAGTTCCCTGCAGGAACTGCTTGTGGTGCGAGCATCCAGGGTGGTTGATCCCACGGCGAGCCGGGCTGTTGAACACACACTCGACATCGAGGGCCGATCCGTTTCGGTGCGCGTAGTCACTCCGAAAGACGGCGATGTCAACGGGGTCTATCTGTATCTTCCGGGTGGGGGTTTCTACATGAGTTCAGCGGCCAGCGCTGACGCCCGAAGCATGAGACTTGCCGACGAGGTCGGGGTAGTAGTGGTTACCGTCGATTACCGGCTTGCACCGGAATTCCCTTGGCCGGCAGCGCCGGACGATTGTGAGGCAGTCGCCTTGTGGCTGCTTGAGGTCGCTGCCGAACGGTTCGGGACGACCAGGCTCGCCATCGGTGGCATGTCGGCGGGAGCAACCTTGGTGACGACGACGTTGCTGCGCCTTCGTGATCGAGGTCTGGCCAAGGCATTTTCGGGTGCGGTGCTGGAAGCGGGCACGTACGACGTCAGTGCCCAGACTCCCGCGGGCCGCACCATCAGCGACGAATACTTCATCGAAGCCTACGTCGGCCATGTCGATGATCGCACTCTTCCGGATATTTCTCCGACATTCGGCGACCTCAGCGGCCTGCCGCCGACCCTCGTTGTCGTTGGATCAGAAGACGTGGTCCTGGCAGAGAACCTTGCCATGGTGGCGCGACTGTCGGCGGCCGGAAACGACGTCGACTTGCGTCTCTATCCTGATGTCCCGCATGGATTTACAAACCATCCAACGCCTGTTGCCCGGCGTGCTGCGCTAGATATGGGTGCTTGGCTTCGGAATCGACTCGACTCCGACCCCGCGTGACAAGCACGGGCGCGGTTCAGTGTGCCGAGGAAAAGCGGACTGTGTTCGGTGTCAGATCTTGGCGAGCGTTTTACGATGAAACAATTCGAGGCTCACCATGGATTTCATCAGGCCGTCGAGGGTTCGCGCATCCCATCCAGTCAGATGCTGCCAGCGGTCGAGTCGATAGGTGACAGAGTTCGCATGTAGGTGGATGTCACGGGCGGCGGCGCTGACAGAGAACCCGCTTCGCGCGAAGGCGCGGACGGCGTCCATCAGATGTGAGTGCTCTTCGGCCACAGATGCCCCGGCCTGTAGAAGCGGCAGCAGCTCGTCCTGGTGGGTGGCAAGAGTGGCGATGAGCCATTCGTCGGCAAAACTGACCGTCGTGCCCGGCGCTGTCGCCAACTGCAATGTGCGCTCGGCGTCGGTGATGCTTTGAGCTGCGCCGACGAGCCCGACCCGGGGCATCCCGATACCTAGTGACGTTCGTGGATGATCTCGCATGATTGCGTGGATGACTTCGGTTGGTTCGCCCTGACACATCACGATTACTCGGGAGCCATGTCGACTGCAATGCGCGACAACATGCACGGAATCCAGGGTTCGTTGCAGGTGTTCCACTTGTGCTTCTGACCATTCGTCCTCGACGGCCGACAGTGCTTGGAACGATTTCTGTGTATCGAATCCGAGGGTTTGTGCCAGCTCTCGGGCGTTGCTCAGTTCCATATCCGTTGCACTGTGCAGTGTTTCGAAGAATCGGTATCGAACGCCGGCGCGGATGGCCTGCTCGCTGCGCGTTGCCTCGGAGTGTCCGACTGCGACTGCGCTCGTCGCGGCGTGAACGAGGTCCCAGAGTTTGCCGCCTGCTTGCAGCAGCTCGTGTGTTGGTTTCGTGGACCGCTGGACCATCGTGTCCCAGAGCTCACGAGATGCAATGTGATAGGTCTCGATGACATCGGAGAGGGGGAGCCCTTGCATCGCGCGACGGCGCCCGAGTTCGCGGTTTCGGTCGGTGTCTTCTGTGGTGATCGTTTCGTTCTCGGCGACGGCACACAGCATTGCGGACAACTGTTTGCGGATGTAGTTGCCTTGCTCGGCCACTGGTACCGCGGAGTAGGCCGGGAGTTCGCTGCGAATCTGTTGTACCGCGCGCTCGGTGAGCGCTTCGAGCTCGTCGGAAACCTCGCGACACAACCGTCGGATCGTGTCTTCTTCTTCGACGTCGGTTACGTCCACGGGGTTACTCCTTTGTGCGTGCTTGGTCTTGCGTCCCGTGAATTTCACGAACGAGCGTCGTGGATTCCGGGGTTCACCCATGGTCCCGCCATAGTGACGGGAGGCACACTCAACGCTAGACCGGACGACGATTCGACGGCAAAACGCCCCTCGCCTCATCTGCTCCGGATCGATCAACGGCTAAGGAGCCACAATCATGTCCAACGAGGCGAAGAGTGCCTTGCTCGCAATCGGAGTTCCGTTCGTCGGGGTGCTGGGCGGGATAGTTGCGCTCTCCGGATCCGAACTGACTGTTCTCGGATTTCCCATTTTGTTCGCGTGGCTTTTCCTGTGGATGCCGCTGACCTCGTTGTGTCTCCACATGGCATGGAAGTTCTTTGACCGCAAGGACTTCGAGGAAGCGGAACGAAACGAACTGGCTCAGGCCAAGACCGAGATCGGGGATCCGACATGATCGCTGCAACATTTACGCTCGTGCTACTCCTCGCGCTCGGCGCCGGAGTGCTTTCACGCCGTGGAAGCAAAAAAGAGATCTCCGACTACCTAGTGGGCGGGCGGTCTTTCGGTCCCGTGCTGGTTTTCATCCTGGGAGCAGGTGAGGCCTACAGCATCGGCACGCTCATTGGATTTCCCGGGGGTGTGTACGCCCACGGGGCAAGCTACGGCGTCTGGTTCATCGGATACATCTTGCTTGCCTACCCGATCGGATACTTCTTTGCGCCCTATCTCTGGCGGGCAGGCAAGCGGTATAACGCGATGACGCTGCCCGATGTGGCAGGGCGGCACTTTCGGTCGCGCGGGTTGGAACTGACAATCGCGATTGCCTCGGTAGTCTTCCTCATTCCCTGGGGGCAGTTGCAGCTTGCCGGCCTCCAGGTCGCACTGAGCGGACTTGGCATCACCATCAACCCGACGGTGGCGGTTTTCGTCGGCGCTGCGCTTGCTCTGCTCTTCCTCCTGCTTTCGGGTGTGCGTGCACCGGCGTTCGTGTCTTACGTCAAGGACGCAGCTCTGCTGTTGGGAGCGATCCTGATCGGACTGGCCGCCACGGCCAAATCGGGCGGTATCACGAAGCTCTTTGCCGATGCGGCATCCCATGGGGCCGGGCAGGCCTCGCAATCCACCGTCACCGGTTCGTCGCTGACCTTCGTTCTCACCACAATTGTGTTCCAGTCACTCGGTTTTTTCGTTTTCCCCTTCATCGTGCAAGCGGTGCTATCGGCGAAGTCCGAGGCAACCCTCAAGCGAGTCGCCCGATTCAACCCGCTGTACATGCTCATGTATCCCTTCCTCGTCGCTGCTGCCTTCGGCGCAATTTCATTGCTGCCCAACAAGCTCGAGGGCGCAGAGTCCAATGAGGTGCTCCTGCAACTGTCCCGTCTCGTGCTCCCGGACTGGCTGACCGGAGTGGTGGCGGGTGGTGCGGCACTGTGCGCGATCGTTGTTCTGTGTGGCTCGGCGCTGGGAATCGGCTCGATCGTCTCGCGAAACATCGTTCCTGGAATACCCGAATCACGTCAGAGAGTGTGGGTGCGCGGGGTCATCGTCGCCTACCTCGGCCTGTCGCTGATCCTCACCCTCGCCGCACCCCAATTGCTGCTGACGCTGGTGAATACCGCGTATTACGGGGTGACCCAGGCCGTGGTGGTGTTCGCGACGATGATCTTCGGATGGAAGCTGCGACCGGCAGCGCTCGCGATGGGCGTGGTGCTCGGCGACGTGCTGGTGCTCTGGCTGTACCTCGACACACACGGCACGGTATCGATGTGGTTGGCGGACAAAGGCATGAACATCGGTGCCGCAGCGCTCGTTCTGAACGTGTTGTTCGTGTCCGCCACCCGAGTGATGTGGCCTCCTGTCGAAGCGGTTTCGGGCCTCCGTGCAGAAAATCGATCGGCACCAGTGCCTTGCCCCGCAGCCCCGACCACGAAGGCGGATATCCGATGACTCGGACACTACTCACCGCAGATGCAATCCTCACCCAAGACGCAGCGTCACCCCAGGTTGAGGCGCTCGTCCTCGATGGAGGCCTGGTTGTCGCCACCGGAAGTCGAAAGGACATGGGGGAGTACGCCGGACCGGAAACTCGTCGGCTCGATCTCGCCGGCGCTACTGTGATCCCGGGGCTGATCGAGTCACACATTCACCCGACCTACTCCGGCTTGACTGACGGATGGGCCGATTGCCGGACGCCACCGTGCGCCTCGATCACGGATATCCAAGGGGCTCTGCGGAACTCCACTCCCACTCACGGCTGGATACGTGGATGGGGGTACGACGACACACAACTTCGAGAAGGTCGCCATCTCACACGCGATGACCTCGACGCAGTCTGCACCGACCGCCCGATCATCGTTCTGCACATCTCGGGGCACTTTGCGGTGGCAAACACTGTTGCGCTTGCAACTGCAGGCATCGACGAATCGACGGTGGATCCCGGGGACTCGCAGTTTCCGCGTGGGGCGGACGGGAGGCTCACAGGGATGGCCTGGGAAATCGACGCCGTGGCACGGTTGAGCGGCGCGATACCAGACCTGACACAGGCAGAGGTGCAGACCGCGTTGCTGCGTAGCTTGACACTGGCGCGTTCGCGAGGAATCACGACCGTCCACGATTTAGGGGTCGGCCTGTCGGCGGGCATGCAGGAGTTGGCCGCCTATCGTGCCCTGGACACCATGGGCGAGATGCCCGTGCACACGGTTGGCTTCCTTCGGGGTGATCTCGCGATCGCAGAACTGGAGGAAAGGAACATCGCTTTCACGGCTGCACCGGCCCCAGGGTCACGCTTCCGCCTGGCCGGCGCCAAATTCTGGGCGGATGGGTCCATTCAAGGATTGTCTGCAGCCTTGCGAACTCCGTATACCTGCAGCCCGAACCATCACGGTGATCTGCTCTATCCGCAGGAGCAACTCGACGACATGGTTCTCCAGGTGCACCGCGAGGGAGGTCAGGTCGCGGTGCACGCCAACGGCGATGCGGCTGTAGCCGCCGCCATCGCGGCGCTGCGCAGTGCGCACCGCAGTGACGGACGTCGAGCGCGGCACCGTATCGAGCACTGCCAGGTGAGTAGGCCTGCGGATCTCGAGGCGATACGTGATGCCGAGATCGGGGTGAGCTTTTTCGTCAACCATGTTTTTCATTGGGGCGATCGTCACCGTGACCGTTTCCTCGGTCCTGAGAGAGCCGGCAACCTGGACCCGCTGGCGTGCGCCGATGACATCGGCTTGAAATTCGGGCTGCACTCGGATTGCCCGATAACGCCGATGGATCCCCTCCAGACGATTAGGACTGCTGTGAATCGGCTGACCATGGGCGGTGCCGTGCTTGGCGCCCACCAACGGATCGGAGTGCAGCGTGCAGTGCAGGCCATGACTGTGGACAGTGCGTACTTGGTCCATGACGAAGGACGGGTGGGGATCTTGGCGCCGGGTCGTCGTGCGGACCTTGTCGCGCTCGACGGCACTCTTGCTGCTCTCGCAGACGCTTCGTCCGACATTCCTCAGCCTGCACTGGTCATGGTCGACGGCAGGTAGCGCATGAGATTGATTTCGTCCCAACGGTTACCAGCTCGAGGTGGAGATTCGTGCAGTTGCTCGACAGTGAAGTTGTTCGGCGCTGTGCAGTTACGGCTGCCGCCGCGGCCGCGGTCTGTCGTTCGAACGGGCCCGGCGTGGTCGATGGCGACGCAGTGACGGGCAAGAGTTTCTTCCTGCAGGATGGCGGCTGGCCGGGCACCTGAACACATGTCCGGTTTCTGGAGCAAAGTCGGGACGAGGAGCGTGCCACCCTTGTAATCTCGCACGGGAGTTTGCGGGGCGCGGGGTATCCCGCACAGCGAATGAGAGGATGAAGGTGACAACTGTCTACACGCGCCGCCGAGGGGCGCGCCCTTTCGGAATCGCCCTCGCTGCGCTGGTCGCCATGGGTGCGGCCCTGACAGGCCCCACACTCGCCTCCGCCTCGAGCGGCGACCTGCAATTGGGTTCGAGTCAGTTCGGATCGTCCGGGGAGCAACCGCCGCTGCCGGAGATCCCACCGCCGTCCGCGGCCGAGATCAGGCTCGACGAGGCGCGGAACTTCCGCGACATCGGCGGGTATCGGACTACCGATGGCAGGACCGTCCGGACAGGCCTGGTGTTCCGTTCCAACAAGCTCAGCTCGCTCAATGAGACTGATCTGGCAAAACTCACCGCCGCGAACCTGACCCTCGACGTCGACCTGCGCAACGCCTCCGAACGTGCGGAGGATCCCGATCGGATCCCCGCCGGGGTCACCTACCAGGTCGCCGACGTCGTCAGTATCGAACACGGCATCGCGTTCCACGAGTTCGTTCCCTTGACCCTCGGTCGCGCGTTGATCGACGGCGCAGTCAAGGGAACCTCGAACATCGGCCAAAGCATCGGCTACCCGTTCATGGTCAACTACCGTGGTTCCGATGTCGCCTTCCGTGACCTGCTGACTGCGATCGCGAACAACTCCGACGGCGCAACCGTCTACCACTGCAGTGCAGGGAAGGACCGCACCGGTTGGGGTACCGCGATCCTGCTGACCATTCTGGGTGTCCCGCGTGAGTTCATCAGTGCCGATTTCATGGCGTCGAACACGTACCTGGGCCGGGACGACGCGGTGGACCTGTCGTGGCTCGATGCGGCGTATGCACAGGTGGACCGGCTCTACGGCGGTATGGATACTTACGTACGGGAGGGCCTCGGCGTCGACCAGGGCACTGTCGACTCTCTGCGCGCCAAGCTTCTCCTCTAAGCGGAGCTCCACGCCCGGCTTCTTGCCTACTCGGACCTTCTTCTGTCCCAGTGCGACCTGTGGTTGCGGGAGCGCGCGATTGTGTGGCGCCGCTCCTGGGGTGGGCCCGAGGTTTCTTGGCCGTGTGCGATCACCAAGTGGCGCAAGAACTTGGCGCGCAAGAATCACGCCTGGTCATGGACTCGACGCTGGCCAATTGGTCAGCATCGAATCGAGAGCCTCGAGGGTTCTTGCCCAGCTTTCGGCGCTGTCCGGTGCACTGTGGCTGAACGATCCACCCAACTCGAGGCTGGCGTACCCATGAAAAACGCTGCCGAGCAACCGAACTGCGTGGGTCTGATCGAGATCGGTGAGGTTGTACCCGCGCAGAATCGATCGCATCATCTGCGAGTGTCTGAAACCCGCGCTCGCGGCCGCGGTCTCCGGGGTGAGGCGCATCTGTGACGCGGCGTACCGACCAGGGTGTGACCTCGCGTAGTTGCGGTACACGTTCGCGAAGGCGGTCAAGGCGTCGCGGCCGGACCGACCGGCCACGGCGTCGGCAGCCTGGTCGGCCATCTCTTCCAAGGCAAGCAGCGCGATTCTGGTTTTGAGGTCGTTCGAACTCTTCACGTGGGAGTACAGGCTTGCGACCTTGACGTCGAACGCTCTGGCGACCGCCGATACGGTCACCTGCTCGAAGCCCACCTCGTCGGCCAATTCGGCGCCCGCCACGGCGAGGCGTTCGGGTGTCAGTCCTGCGCGAGGCATGTCCGTTGGTCCTGTTCGTCGAGAAGTGAAACCGCTTGCCTAAATAGTATAGGCAAATTACTGTGTGCTGTAGTTAAAACCTTCGCAACTTATCTACAGGTGAATGAGATGAACAGCCAGAGCAGCTGGATTACTACCGCAATTTCCGAGGAAATCGTGCGCGGAGCCCTCGAGCTCGAGCGGACCGAACGCGGTGTGCTGACACACCGTCTGCCTGCCAGAGCTCGCACGCAATTCGCTGACGGGCAGATGGCAATGGCGCAATCACAACCGTCCGGAGTGCGGCTGGTGTTCCGAACCAGCGCTACGGCCATCGAACTCGACACTCTGCCCACGAAAATGATCTACATCGGTGCTCCGCCGAGGCCGCAAGGGGTGTACGACCTGATCGTCGACGGCGAACCAACCGGGCACGCAATCGCTGAGGGTGGCAACACGGTGACGATCGACATGGCGACCGGTACCGCTCAGAGACAATCCGGACCCGTCAGCACCATCCGCTTCGCGGACTTGCCCGCGCGATCCAAGACCGTCGAGATCTGGTTGCCGCACAACGAAACCACCGAACTTGTCGCATTGCGAACCGACGCCCCGCTCGAACTCGCAGTCGGCACGAAGCGTGATGTGTGGCTCCATCACGGAAGCTCGATCAGTCAAGGCTCCGGCGCTGAAAGTCCCTCCCGCACTTGGCCTGCTCTCGCAGCCTCCCTCGGCGGCGTGGATCTGATCAACCTCGGGTTCAGCGGCAGCGCTCTGCTGGACCAGTACGTCGCCCGCGCTATGCGAGACACTCCTGCCGACCTCATCAGCATCAAGATGGGCATCAATCTGGTCAACTCCGACGTGATGCGCCTGCGGGCCTTCACGTCGGCAATGCACGGCTTCCTCGACACGGTCCGCGACGGTCATCCAGTGGCTCCACTGCTGGTCGTCTCGCCTGTCTATTGCCCGATTCACGAAGACACGCCTGGACCTGGTGCATTCGATTTCGACGCGCTTGCCAGAGGCGAAATGCGATTCGTTGCTACCGGCGATCCCGCCGAGCGCGCAGCCGGAAAGCTGACGCTGCGCTCTATTCGGGAAGAGTTGGCGCGCATCGTAACCCAGCGATCGGCGGATGATCCCAATCTGCATTACGTCGACGGGTGCGATCTCTATGGTGCGGCCGAGAACGAAGAGTTGCCGCTTCCCGATCAGCTCCATCCGGACGCTGCGACGCACCGTCTCATCGGCGAACGCTTTGCCCAACGGGTATTCGCAGACGACGGCGCATTCGCACGCTCGGTGTGATCGCGCAATCTGGTTCGATCGGATTTCACACGATTTGACCCTGACGTAGCGTGAGGGCTCACGATGACTTCATGACCGATACTTACCCAGCATTCGACATCAGCCCCGTCCCTGTCCCCGCTATAGACGCCGTGCCTCCGGAACAGTTCCGAGGTCTCTACGGAATGCCCATGTTCGTGTCGGTTCCGACATCGGATCTGGCCGAATCTGCCGACTTCTGGATCCGTGGGCTCGGTTTCTTCGACCTCTTTTCGGTACCGGATCGACTGACGCACCTGCGACGCTGGGCATTTCAAGACGTTCTGCTCGTGCCCGGCGAATGTGCAGATTCACCACCGTCCGTCAGTGTGAGCTTTGCGTGTGTGCTGAGTCAGATGGACCAGATAGCACAGGCGTGTGAGGAATTGCGGCCCGGATGCACCAGCGGTCCACATCTGAAGCCGTGGAATTCACTGGAGTTGGAGATTGTGACACCGGAGAACGCGCGCGTGATCATGACGGCCGCTCGTCCGTACGACCCGAACAGTGCCGAGGCCGAGCATCTGCGAGGGATGGGAATTGACGGACCCGACGACTGAACCGAGGTCTGACGCTGTGGCCTCCCGAACCGCGTCTGTCAGACTGGATCACGTGACGGACCAACTCTTCGGAGACGAGGCAGACAGTGCTCTCACTGTCGGTGCTGCCGCATCACGACTAGGCATAACCGTACGTACCCTCCATCATTGGGACGCAATCGGTTTGGTGCGTCCGTCCGGGCGCAGTGACGGGGGCTACCGGCAGTACACCGACGCGGACCTCGGCCGCATCGGCCGGGTGCTTGTCTACCGTGACGTGGGTTTGTCGCTCGACGAGATCAGGATATTGCTCGATGCGCCCGCAGCCCACGTGGACGAGACGCTGCGTGGGCAGCGCGCCGAGTTGCGGCAACGGATAGCCGACTTGGAGGAACTGGGCGAGTCCTTGGATCGCATCATCGATGCCAGGAAGTCGGGTGTGCTGTTGCCGGCACACGAGCAGGTCTCGATCTTCGGCCGACACTGGCAGCCGTCATGGGGACCTGAGGCGCACGAGCGTTGGGGTGACAGTGCGCAGTGGGCGCAGCACGCGGAACGGTCGGCGGGTAGGACCGCTGAGGATTGGCAGAAGATCGCCGACTGCGTCGAGACGCTCAACGAAAATCTGGCGCTGGCCTGCCGATCCGGTGTCGAACCGGGAAGCGCCGAGGCGAATTTGCTGGCAGAACGGCACCGAGCGTCGATCGGGGTTTACTTCGACTGCACACATTCGATGCAGGTGTGTCTGGGACGGATGTACGTGGCCGATCCGGGATTCACCGCGTTCTACGAGCAGGTCGAGACCGGTCTGACAGTGTGGCTCCGCGCTGTCATCGATGCGAATGCTCGGGCCAACGGGGTTGTCCCCGAATCGGCGACGTGGGTGTGAGTGAGCTGGTGGTCGCTCGTCAGTCCAAAGACGCACACGCAGTGCACCACGGTCGGCCGTCGACTCCGGGCGCACGATGGGACACTGCGATGCGCGCGGCCAAAATGCAGCTTTCGTTGTCGTGATAGACGTCGAGATCCGAAGGAACCGTCGAGTGGAACGCCGGGACCTTCATGTCTACCTCCGTTGTGGCTCGCCAGGGAGTTGGCTCGTTGCGGCAATCCTCCCACCACAGAGATCATCTCGCCTGTCGGCAGAAGCAGGGCCGTTGCTCGGCCAAATTGCCAGGGGTCGACACGTGCGGTCCCGTCCGCGCGATTGTGCAGCCCCGCAGCGACTTACAGGTGTGGTTACTTGATCGCCCTGCCTTCCGAACAGATGCGCACTGCGCGCGGGGTGTGATCTTCGACGGCGCTCACCGCAGAGAATCCCGCAGGGATAGGCTGGACGGATGCGTGGAGAGTACAAGGTTCCTGGTGGAAAACTGGTCGCGGTCGACGTCGAGGTGGCGGACGGTCGGCTGTCCGAAGTCGCAGTCTCGGGGGACTTCTTCCTCGAGCCCGACAGCGCGCTCGACGACATCAACGCGGCGTTGCGCGGAATGCCCGCCGACTCGGATGCAGAACAGTTGGCGCATGCCATATCCACTGCGCTCGACGAGTCCGTCTCGATGATCGGCTTCACGCCGCAGTCGGTCGGCATCGCGATCCGGCGCGCACTCGGCCACGCCACGAGCTGGGCGGATCACACCTTCGACCTCATCCCGCCGGTGGTTCTCGATCCCGCGATGCACGTCGCGCTGGACGAGGTCATCGCGCGTGAGGTCGCATCGGGTGAGCGTCCGCCGACATTGCGTTTCTGGGACTGGGACTCGCCCTTGGTCGTGATCGGATCGTTCCAGTCCGTGCGTAACGAGGTCGACTCCGAGGCGGCTGCGCGGTACGGCATCGGGGTGGTGCGCCGAATCTCCGGTGGCGGCGCGATGTTCATGGAACCGGGCAACTGCATCACGTACTCGTTGGCAGTACCGGCGTCATTGGTCGAGGGTTTGAGTTTCGAGCAGTCCTACGCGTTTCTCGATCAGTGGGTCATGGGAGCGCTTGCCGAGGTCGGTATCAACGCTCGGTATGTGCCGCTCAACGATATCGCCTCGGACAAGGGCAAGATCGCCGGCGCCGCTCAGAAGCGATTCGCGTCCGGCACTGTGCTCCATCACGTGACCATGGCCTACGACATCGACGCTGAGAAGATGACGCAGGTGTTGCGAATCGGACGAGAGAAGATGTCGGACAAGGGAACCAAGAGTGCGGCCAAGCGCGTCGATCCGCTGCGTTCGCAGACCGGAATGACGCGTGCAGCAATCCTGGAGTCGTTTGCGCAGCACTTTCGAGGTCAATACGACACCCACGACAGCGATTACACGGACTCGGAGTTGGAGCAGGCGCGCAAGCTGGTGGACACGAAGTTCAGAACCGAAGAGTGGACTCACCGCGTCCCGTGAAACCGAGAAACCGGGACGAGACCCGAGCGGTCTCGTCCCGGTCGCCTAGGTAGCCGGAGTCGCTGAGTTTGCCCCGAGGAGCTCGGCGTCGGCCGTCCCGGAGTTCCGCTTCGGAATGGTGAAAGTTGCGCTCACGCACAGGATTGCGATGACGAAGCACGCCACTGTGTACCAGAGGTTCCCGATGGGATCTCCAGCGCTGGTGGAACCGTCGACCGCGTCGAAGAAGTCGGGAAGCGCACTCGCCCACAGGACGGCCATGACAACCAGGTACACCACGCTGTAGATCTGCACGAACCTGTTGGTGTGTGCAGGAGTGTTCGAATCTGCCGAGCGCAGGTGCGTCCATTGGCGGACGAGAACCACGATCGCGACCACTGTGAGGACTGCAAGTTCAGCGGCGTAGAGGAACCCGCGGACAGTGTCGCTTCCTATACCGAAGACCGTCGCCGGGAGCGGGAGAATGAACGTACCCAGCGAGGCCAGCAGGCCGATCACGATGGTGCGCCATACCAATTGAAGTCCGGAGAAGTGCTTGCCGGCATCGACGTGCCGTCCGACGAAGTACTGGACGCAGAATGCCAACGACATCGGCCACAGCGCGGCGAAGACGACCACGCTGGGAAGTGGAACCGCGTCGAACATGGGTTGGTTGATCGGGTTCGACGTCGACCACTCCCACCACCGCAACTGGGGCCCCAGGTGGTCGAAGATTTCGTAGAACGCATGGTGGACGAAGCCGACGCAGACAGCGCCCAGTAGTGGACCGTATCTGCGGAAAACGCCGAGCATTCTGACTATTTCGAAGGCCAACGTCGCCATCAGTGGATAGATGGCAACGATGTACAGCGGCAGTCGACCCCACATGAAGTCGACGGTGAACACGTTGTGCGCGAACATCGTGTCCACTTGTTCTTCGATGCCGAACGCCGCCGGGAAGTACAGCGGAGGCTCGATGATGAACAGGTAGGCGGTGGCGCCGAACCAGAGAACCAGATTGGTGGGGTCGCCGTTGCGGCGCAACCGCACGATCGCCAGGACCAGTGCGAGCACCGAGCCGACGATGATGGTCCATTCGAGGACGGGCAGGGTCCAGTTCTCCAGCGCCGCCGGGTTACGGAACTCGACGAGTCCACCTGCTTCCTGACAGGAGAAACCGAGTTCTGTTGCGAGCTGGGAAAACGTGGGGGAGCAGTGTTCTGCCATCAGTTGGCCCCTGACGTGATCGACTCGGCTTGTGCCTGAGATTCGGCGGTGTACCAGCGTGTGCAGTCGTAGCCGTCGTCGTAACGCTTGAACCACTGGTCGGCGAGTGCGGGGAGTTTCTCGTGGTCCGGGTTGTGATTGGGCATCTGGCTGCGGAAGACACCGCCGAGTGCAACGAGTTGTTCTCCGAGTTGAAGGTGATCGAAGGCGCGAGGCATCGTGCCCTTGGTCAGATACGGAGCGAACGACGTCAGAATCTTCTGCTTGGTGCGGTGGGTGGCGAACATCGACAGTGAGTCGACTTGCCGCTCGGAGAGCGGAACGTGCTGGTTGAAGCCTGCGCAGGCGATACGAATCACCTTCATCACGTGCGCGAAGATCGACGGTGCCATCCGCATCCGGTAAAGCTCGCTTCCGACAACGGAATTGAAGATGATCAGAGCCGAGCTGCGATGCTCGACCTCCTCGACGAAGTGCCAGATGAACAGCGACGCGACGCGGTCGTCTCCCGGGCGGAACAAGGTCGCCTCGTTGTCGAGCATCAGCTTGAACACCGGAGTGAAGGTCGCCTCCAGGTCCGCGGTGTATGCAAGCCGGTAGTTCAGCGAGGTCGCCTCGGTCAGTAGATCGAATTCACCGATCACAGCGTCGAGCGTGTTCTGTAGTCCGGGGTAGCGCCTGATCAGAGCCTTCACATGCTGGCGGTGCGCGGTCGAGTGATGGCCTTCCTGACGCATGAACGCCACGGCTTCCTCGGCCACTTCAGGATCGCTGATCCGCGACTTGGTCTGCATGATCATCTTCACGATCATCTTCTCGAAACCGATGGCCAGGAACGAGACCGCGTTGGACATGCTCGACCAGGCCGGATTCTCCGGGTTCCACAGGAAGGGAACGTCCTGATCCTCGAATCCGAAGTCCATTTTTCGGGGTTGAAGGTTGGTCACTTGTCGAACCTCGTCTTTCGGAGGGGCTGGTCAGGTGGCCGCTCTGGCACTCGAAGCCACGTGTGGCGGTAATCATACATATTGGTGTGCAGTTGTATGTTCACTTTCGGCGAGGGGAGTGAATTCGAGGGGCGCAGATGCAAAACCTGCCTGTGTTAGCCTGTGGCTCTTGGACTTCGAGCGCAAAGACATGGTTCGAGCCTCGTTCGAGCGAGGAAGTGGGCAGTGGCACGAAGGCGTGGGTGGGGCGGCAATCCACCGGACAGTGACGAAGATGCGTCTCGTCGCATTGTCGAGGCCGCGGTCGAGTTGATCGGACGGACGAGTTCGGAAATCAGCATCGGCGACGTCGCCGAGTCACTGGGCGTGATCCGGCAGACCGTGTATCGATACTTCCCCAGCGCTGACGCTCTGATGCGGGCAGCTGCAATCGCGTCGGTCGACGGCTACCTCGATCGGCTCACCACACACGTGAGCGGCATCGAAGATCCCGTCGAGGCGATGACCGAGGGTGTCGTCTACACCCTGACCCAGGTCCACCGAACGCCGCATCTCGGCATTCTGCTCACCAGCACGAATTCGAGTCTTCATCCCGAAGGTCTGACCTCTCAGGAGGCGCAGGCCTTCGGAATGGCGATGATCACCCGCTTCGACGTGGACTGGGTGCGTTTCGGATACGACGACGCATCACTTCAGGAACTGGTCGAATACGTCCTGCGGACGATGCAGTCGTTTTTCCTCGCGCCCGGCGACCCGAAGCGGAGCGACGAGGAACTGCGGCGATACCTACGGCGCTGGATGGGTTCTGCGATCATCGCCCAGGGAAATTCTGTCAGCGGTGATCCGATCAGCGCAGAACCAGAGTCAAAACAACCGCGCTGACGCACGCGGCGATGACGACGATCAGCGCGAACAGGTCGGCGAGCTGAGGGCGCTTGGGGTACGCCGCGATCAAACCGGTGCCCCCGCGAGCGGAGATCGCTTCACCCATCTCGGCAGAGCGCCGAATTGCCACCGACATGGTCGTGGTGATCAGATCGACTATCGAATTGTCGGCAGCGCTGTTCACCACAGCTTTCGGGCGTAGTCGTCGCGCCGCCACCAGGGTGAGCATCTCGTCGATCAAGAGCGGAAGTGAACGAATGCAGAGGGCCGTCGCGATCGCCCACTCGTCGACCGGGATCTTGAGGAATCGCAGCGGTCTACCGAGCGTTGCCAGTGCCGGCGCCACATCGCTCATCGACGTGGTCCATGCCAACATCAGTGAGACGCAGAGCAATACAAGACCGAACGTCACAGCTTGCAGGTAGATGAAGACTGCGTCGAGGCCGATCGGAAGATTGATCAACGCGCCGAGCAGGATCAGCGCCCACAACCACCACGGAGGTCGCGGAACTGCAGTCGGGGGGATGCGTCCGATCACCGCGGTCAGCAACAACAATCCGAGTACGACGCCGATCGCCGGCCAGGACGGAGCGGTCACGACTATGATGCTGACGAGAACGACGGCAACGATCTTCGTTCCGGCCCACAATCGGTGGATCGGCGATGAAGTCGGGACTTCGCGCAGAAGTGTTGTCACGTCGTCGATCCTTCCAAGGCGCTGCTGGCGGCAGGGTCGAGGATGCGACCCTCCGACAGTCGAATTGTTCTGCTGCACACGGCGTCCATGCCGTCGACATCGTGGGAGATGACGACTACTGCGGTTCCGTTCCGACGAATCCACCTGAGTACGTTCAGGATTTCGTGTCGACCGGGTGGATCGAGACCGGCCAACGGTTCGTCGAGGATGAGTACCCGCGGTTGGCGCACGAGGAGACCGGCCAGGACGACGCGTCGCATCTGTCCGCCGCTCAACTCGTCGATGCTGCGGCCGGCGATGTGACGGTCGAGTCCGACGGCGTCGAGCGCCCACGAGACTTGCACCGATCCGATCTCCGGACCTCCGGCGGCCTCGATGTCTTCGGCGACGGTTCGGCGTTGCAGCTGCAGTCGCGAATGCTGGAACGTGAGACCGACGGTGCCGAGTTGGCGTGAGACGGGTTTGCCGTCGAAGACTGCGGTTCCCTTGCTCGGTGCGATCAAGCCCGCCATGATCCAGGCCAGAGTCGATTTACCGGAACCGTTGCCGCCCAGAACCAGCAGCCCGTCGCCGTCGCCGATTGTGAGATTTACGTCCGACAGTGCGCGCCGCGACCACGGAGTCCGGTCGTTGTACGTGTGGGTGACATCGGTGAGTTGGAGGACAGCTCGAGTGCTGACCGGCCACGGCGCAGACGGCGGACCCCCGAACGTCGACGTCATCCAACCGGGTTGGTGATCGATCTGCCGTCCGCGTTGTAGTTGAATCACCCGATCTGCGTTGCGGGTGTCGGCGTGGTGATGGGTGACCAGTACCACGGCCATCGGGTGGCGTCGCGGAAGTTCGGCAAGGAGCGAGACCAATTCCTCCCGGCCGGCCTGATCGACCATCGCGGTGGCTTCGTCCGCGATCAGCAGAGCGGGGCGCCGCGCCAGCGCGGCTGCAACAGCCAGACGTTGCATCTCGCCACCGGACAGCCCGGAGGTCTCACGCATACCCATGCCCGCGAGTCCCACCTCGGCCAGCAGTGCATCGACGTCGGGATGCGACTCGGGGGGGAGCCCCCAGACGACGTCGTCCGCGACGCGGGTTCCGAGGATCTGGCTTTCGGGTCGTTGGAGGACGACGGCGGTTCCGCCGTGTCGGCCGAGACCGGCGGACCCGGGTCTCGTCAGCGTCCCGACAGTCGGCGCGCGACCGGCGAGCAACCGGGTGAGTGTGGACTTGCCCGAGCCGTTGTGGCCGACGACGGTGACGAACTCTCCTCGTCGCACGGTGAAGTTGACGTCGACGAGGGCCGGTGTCGTTGCACCCGGATAGGTGAAGCCCACGTGATCGAAAGTGACCGGCAACGGATCGATCGGACGGTCGTCGGGTGCTGTCTGGAGCGGGTCGGCCGAAGGGAGTGCAGCCAATCGGTCGAGGACGGCGCCGAGGACAAAATAGGAGACGACGGTACTGAGGACGATTCCGGAGATGATGGACACGCCGATCCACAACCACCAGTAGTCGATGATCGAGCCGATGCTGTTATCGATCCATTCGGCTGCGCCGACCAGTGTGGGGGCACGCTTCAAGATCTCGGCCACGCCCAACGCGGTGTTCTCGAGCGAGGTCAACAACAAGGTGCGCAGCGGAGCGAGAACAAGCAACAGGACTATGGAGAACAACGCCAGCGCGGGCCCGATGACCAATGACGACAGCAATGCGGAGACGAAGCCGAGACCGCGCCGCTTGACCGTACCGATGATTCCGCCGAGGAGAGCGCTCAATGCGACCGCCGCCGCAGATCCCGAACCCGCCGCGACGAAGGCGACTGCCGTGGCCGAGATACCGGCTGTCGTCACGGCGCGGACTCGGAAGCGCTGGGCAACAATTCCCATCGGAACGGCGGCCACGAGGTTGAGGGCGCTGGCCATGGGGATGACCGTGGCAATGACGGACAACGCGACCGTGAATCCGGCCATGACGGCACCCGTTGCCAACTCGAGTGGTCGAAGGTTGCCGGTTTCGCGGACTTGCGGACGGTTGCTCACTACGTCCAGTGTGCCAGTGGTGACATAACTCCCGCCCGACTGATGGTGAGCGCATCGGGGTGATTGCGTAGGCTTCACCTCAAACAATGCATCGGACGGAGCGTGGAAGACGTGAGTGCAGCACCCATCAGGGTCGGGGTTCTGGGAGCCAAGGGCAAGGTCGGTCGAGCGATCTGCGAGGCAGTGGAAGCTGCTCCCGATCTGGAACTCGTCGCTCAGGTCGACACCGGTGATCGCATCGAGACGTTTGTCGACACCCGCACTCAGGTAGTGGTCGATTTCACGCACCCCGACGTCGTCATGGGAAATCTGGAATTCCTCGTGGCCAACGGAATTCATGCAGTGATCGGCACCACCGGTTTCGACGAGTCCAGGCTTGCGACTGTTCAGTCCTGGCTCGACGCCCAGCCGGCAACGGGTGTTCTGATCGCCCCGAACTTCGCCATCGGTGCTGTGCTGTTGATGCGCTTCTCGGCTGCCGCGGCGCGCTTCTTCGATTCCGTCGAGGTCATCGAACTCCATCACCCCAACAAGGCAGATGCTCCCTCGGGCACCGCATACCGAACGGCCGCCATGATCGCCGAGGCTCGCGCGGAAGCAGGCGTCGGACGTAGCCCTGACGCCACCACGACAGAGCTCGAGGGTGCGCGTGGAGCCGACGTCGACGGCGTCCGGGTTCACTCCGTGCGGATGGCCGGACTGGTCGCGCATCAGGAAGTGATTCTCGGAACTCAGGGCGAGACGCTGACCATTCGCCACGACTCGATCGACCGGAATTCGTTCGCGCCGGGCGTTCTGCTCGGTGTCCGCCAGATCGGCTCGCGTCCGGGTCTGACGGTCGGTATCGATTCCTTTCTCGATCTATGAACAAGACCACCCGCACCGTCGCACTGATCGTCGCGATTTGCATTGCGCTCGCGGTGTACTTCGTGCTGCTCGGCCAGCGCGGAATCCAGCTCATCCAGGACGGTGGCGGCGCCGCGATCGGTCTCGGGATCGGCGTGCTGATCCTGCCGTTCCTGGGGCTGTGGCTCGTCATCGCCACGCTCCGTGCCGGCTTCACGCACCAGCGCCTCGCGCAGCAGATTCACGACGAGGGCCTCGCTGTCGATGCGTCTGCGCTTCCGAAATTGCCTTCGGGCCGGATCGAGCGAGCGGCTGCCGACGAGTTGTTCGCCCAGATCAAGGTCGACTGGGAAGCAGACCCGGACAACTGGAAGCAGAACTTCCGACTTGCTCGCGCCTACGACTATGCCGGTGACCGAAGCCGGGCTCGGGAAACCATGCGACGGGCAGTCGAACTGGAACGCCGTTCACGAGGCAAGTAGGTGTCTACGCCGCGAAGCGGGGCCTGCTGAGACGCTACCGCTCCGGAACGGTTGTGGGAGATGACGGATCCGGAGTGGTTGGGTCGAATGGCGGCGGGTTGTTCGGGTCGAAGCTCGTCACCGGCACCGAACAGGTCGCGCCCACTTCGGGATACGTGTTCGGGTTGACGCGCAGAGCCGAGACGAACTGATCGATGCGCGCGTCCGCGGCGTTGTCGAGCTTGAGCTGACGGCCCCACGACTGCAGCGAGATCGGCGAATCCAGGGTCGGATACGGCGACATCAACGTGTAGCTCATGCCCTCGACTCGCTGTGCCAAGCGAGCCTGATCCTCGCTCGAGACGAGGTCGGGGTTGTACGTGATCCACACGGCCCCGTGCTCGAGAGAATGGACCGCATTCTCGGTCCGAATCGCTTGTGGATAAACAACTCCGGTGCAGTTTGCCCAGACCGAGTCATGACGGCCGCCGAAGGGCGGTGAATATGTGTACGCCACGCGTTCGTTCGGGCGTACGTGTTGGGCTGCTGGGTAGTCGACCGTGACAACTCCGTCGATGGCTTCGGACGGATCCGGGTTGTCGATGCTCGGAACAAACGCATCCGGGCGCGGTGATCCTTCGAGGGAATTCGCACACGAAGCCAATGCGAGAACTGCCGAGACCACCACTGTCGCTCGAAGTTGTTTGTTCACTCGGCCATGATAGCGGCGCCTGTCCGCTTTCCCGGGGACGCGAATCGACTACGACCCGAGAGAGCCGCTCGCTCCGCCCGACAGTGCGATGTCGCTGGCGCCGCGAAGAATTCGGATTGGTGGTAATGGCCCTCGGTATGCCTCGGAGCCACTGATCAGATCACCGGCAGCGTCGAACGCGATCGCCTCACCTTGTGGCTCGTCGGGAAGGGGGACGCGAATCGGGTTGGTGTTCAACGCTTTCACGACATCGCCGTCGGGAGCTGCGTACAGGTAAGCGTCGGTATACGTGCGGAGCGCTACCACCGTGCCGTCCTTGCTCACGGCGCCGCCGGTGACAGCCATCGTGCCGGCGTGGGGGACGGGCCCACCGGGTGTGAGGGTGGGAGTAAATCTGAGCTGAACTACTTTGGCCAACATGGTCGGCGAGCCCGTACTCAGATCCTGAACCTGCTGTCGCTCAGCGGTTGTGTAGACCACGCTTGCACCTAGGTAGTCCTTGGTGACGATGACGGGAGCCCCGTCGCTCTGGATCAGTAGTGTCTCGGCGTCGTGCCCGCCGTCGGGATAGACCAGGGGGTAGGAGGTCGCCGCACCTGAAGCCGGATCGAGGTCGATCAGCCCGACCGACGTTCGTACCGCGTTGTTGTCGCCGATGTCTGCCAGCCACAGATGGCCGTCGGGAGTCGACGACAGATCCTCGACGTCGACACGAGGGGTGCCCACGCTGATCCAGCGCTGCACGTGGCAGTTCGAATCGAGTTCGGCGACCCGATCGTCGGAGCCGCTGTCGCCGATTGCGTACATCCCGGCCGCGGTGACGGTGAGTCCGGACAGCTCGGAAAGGCCTGCATCGGTGGGTGTGCACAGTACGTCGAAGACGCGGGCCTGTTGCGCCGCCGCAGGAACAGTGTGAACGCCGACAATCGCGGCGGCGAGAACAACCGATCCGGCAGCCCAAACGACTGAGTGGGTGAGCGGTCGATTCCAGATCACGATGCAGTCCTCCAGGCCGAAGAATCGGGACTTAGTACCCAGAGAATACTGGACGTCCGTCTCACTTTGACCGAGACTGCAAGAAATCGCATCTGCCGAGACGCCGTGATGCGTCAGTGATTCACCGAGTGAATCCGCGTGCAGGAGGGGATACTCGACTCACCGGAGATCGGCGGCGACGAGCAGGAAGTGACGAAGCGATGGCGAAGAGTGAGTCCGACAAGCAAGGCGCAGATTCCCCGTCTCGGTTGATCGACAAGCGAATCGAGGAACTCGGAGACTGGCGGGGCGAGATGCTCGCCCGGATACGAACTCTGATCAAAGAAGTGGATCCGGATGTGGTGGAGGAATGGAAGTGGCGAGGTGTTCCCGTGTGGTACCACGCCGGAATGATCTGTACCGGTGAGACTTACAAGAGCGCAGTGAAGGTGACCTTTGCCAAAGGCGCATCACTCGACGACGCTTCAGGACTCTTCAACTCCAGCCTCGAGGGCAATACGCGACGGGCGATCGATTTCCACGAGGGCCAAGCCGTCGACGAAAAGGCGTTCAAGGCACTCGTTCACGCCGCGATTGCCCTGAACACCTCGAAGAAGTGACGCCCTGTCAGAGATGATGTTCAGCGAGGTCGAACGCACTGAGTAGCGTGCGGAATTTTGTACTGGTCTCTCTCAATTCGATTTCCGGGTCGGAAGTAGCGACGATGCCGCCGCCGGCGTAGGCCCGCGCCGAGAGGCCGTCTGCTGCGATCTCGGCGCAACGAATAGCTACCATCCACTCGCCGTCTCCAGTCCGGTCGCACCAGCCCACGGCACCGGCATAGAACCCACGATCGGCTTCGGTTGCGGTGATGTGCTCGCGTGCGGCGACCGTCGGTGTGCCGCAGACAGCGGGAGTCGGATGCAGCGCCATTGCGAGTTCGAGCGAGGTCAGGCTCGGGTCGATCAGGACACCTTCGATCTTGGTCCCGAGATGCCACAGTTGCGGTGTCCGAAGGATTTCCGGTGCGCTGGGTGCATTGAAGGACGTGCACAGTGGTCCGAGTATCGCGCTGATGGAGTCGACGACAAACGCGTGTTCGGCCAGATCTTTGGTCGACGCGCGGAGTTGCTCGGCATTCGCCTCGTCCTGATCCGAATTCGGATGGCGTGCAATCGAGCCCGCCAGCGGGTGGCAGGTGACGACGCCGCCTCGCCTTTCGATCAGAACCTCGGGCGTCGAACCGACCAGCGAACGCCCGCGGTACTTTCCTCCGGCGGGGGACAGGTCGACGCAGAAACCGTTGTGCGCGTGATCGAGTGCAATCAGTTTCTCGGCCAGAGCGGCGGGGAAGATCGTGGACTCGGCCTCGATGGTCAGGGAGCGTGCGAGGACAACTTTGTCGAGTTCGCCTGCTCGAAGTCGTTCGATGGCTCCGCGGACCCTGTCGGTGTGGATCTGCGGGCTGGGTTCGAATCCGACTACCCGCGAAGTGGGTAATGACGGGATGTTCGAGTGATATAGATCACCGCGGACTCGTGTGAAACTCAGTGGCGCGGTGAGGGCGGACGGCGTCTCCGGGGAGAACGGCAGGGCGCCGACGACCGAGTCGATGCGCCCGGTCTTGAGGGCTTCGGCAGCGTCGAAGGCCGAGTCGAATTCTTCGACTACTCCCGAAGTGCGGATCGACGTTTGCCTACGTGAGAGCAGGAAAACGGAGTCCGTTTCATCGTCAGTCCGGTTGTTGCGCAACGGGAATTCGGAGACTTCGGCGAGTGCTGACATGGACACCCTTCCAGTTCGACAGATTGCTTGTTATGTTGAGGCTAGCCTTAGTTTGGGTGAATTTGTGTTGCGAGCGTCCGGGTTGTGTACTTCCGTACCGTTATGGTTAGGCTGGCCTAAAGTCAAGGCGTGCGGACGGGGTCGACACGAGGTTGGGTTGGCTCGATCTGAGCGCGTCGACCACTACTCGAGGAGACCGATGAGCAACACCGTGGACCGTGACCAGATCGTGCGCGACGTCGCCGAGGTTCTGTCGATGAGGGCAGAACAACTCGGCGACGACGCGGACCTGGGTGACGAAGGCCTTGACTCGGTTCGCTTGATGACGCTCGTCGAACGGTGGCGGGGAGCGGGCGCGGATGCCGACTTCGCGGAGTTGGCAGAAGAGCCCACGATCAATGCCTGGGTTCAGGTCCTGTGCCCGCAGTGAGCGAGCGCCGAATCGCCGTGGTCACCGGTGCTGCGGCGGGGATCGGCGCCGCAGTGGCCCGTACGCTTGCGCGCGACGGGTATTCGCTGGCGTTGCTCGATCGCGACGACGTCGAATTGAAGCGGGTAACTGCGGAATTGGCAGAAACAATCGTCGAAGGCGCCGATATCGAGAGTCACGTCGTGGACGTGACCGACCGGCAGGCAGTCGACGCTGCAGTGGCCTCGACGATGGACACGTTCGGCCGGATCGACGCGCTCGCGCACGTCGCCGGAATTCTCGACACCGGATCGGTGCTGGACTCCGATCCGGACCAGTGGCGGAAGATATTCGGCGTCAACGTCTTCGGATTGCTGAACGTGCTGCAGAGCGTGGGACTGGAAATGCGTCGCCGTCGGGCCGGGGCGATGGTGGTCGTCTCGTCGAACGCGGCCGGTGTCCCACGTATCGGGATGGGTGCTTACGGTTCGTCCAAAGCTGCTGCCACCATGTTGGTTCGAACCGCTGGACTGGAGCTGGCTACTGACGGCATTCGTGTCAACGTGGTCGCTCCGGGATCCACCGACACAGCGATGCAGCGGTCATTGTGGTCGGACCCTTCCGACGATTCGGGTGCCGACGCGGTCATCGAAGGCAATCTGGCGAGCTATCGCCTGGGTATTCCGCTCGGAAAACTGGCCACCGCAGACGATATCGCCGACTCGGTGCACTTCCTGCTGTCCGACCGGGCGGCCCACATCACCATGCAGGCGCTGTACGTCGACGGTGGAGCGACGCTCAAAGCGTGAGACGTATTTGCTGACAGTACTTTCGAACAGGAGTCACTTGCATGACCTCGAGGATCGCTCGCGAGCCCTTGGCACCCGTCGCACAGTATCCACCCGATTTGGTGACGCATTATCGGGAACGAGGCTATTGGACTGACGAGACGCTGGCCGGATTCGTCACGGCCGCGGCCGCACGGCATCCCGACAACGAAGCGGTGGTCGGCAGCGATGCCTCTGGCACACAGACACGGCTGACGTATTCCGACCTCGATCGTCGCAGCTCGGCCGTGGCCGGAGGCCTGTCCGGCTTGGGTGTTCGCGCCGGTGACCGGGTGCTCCTGCAGCTACCGAACATCGTGGAATACGTCGAAGCATTGTTCGGTGTGCTGAAGCTCGGCGCACTGCCGGTTTTCGGGTTGCCGGCGCATCGCCGAACCGAAATCGGATACTTCTGCCAGTTCGCTGATGTCGCTGCCTATATCGTCGCCGACCGTCATGGCGGGTTCGACTACCGCGCGCTGGCGCGTGAGGTGAACGAAGGCCTCGAGACTCCGCCTGTTGTGATCGTGGCCGGTGACCCCGAAGAGTTTGTCGGTTTCGATTCGCTGCGCGGATACGAGGTTCCCGTTCTTGCCGACGTCGATCCGTTGTCGGTCGCCTTTCTTCAGCTTTCCGGTGGCACGACTGGTGTTCCGAAGCTGATTCCGCGAACGCACGCCGACTACCTCTACTCGGTGCGAGCGTCCAACCCGATCTGCGGCGTCGACGAGTCGACGCGCATGTTGGTGGTTCTTCCTGCAGCGCATAATTTTCCGATGAGTTCGCCGGGCATCCTGGGTGTTCTCCACGCGGGCGGCTCCGTGGTTCTGGCGCCGGACACCATGCCCTCCACAGCTTTCGGCCTGATCGAATCAGAGCGAGTCACGCACGCTTCCTTGGTTCCACCGATCGCGTTGGCCTGGATGGCCGCCCCCAGTAAGGCAGATCACGATCTGTCGAGCTTGCGGGTTCTCGGCGTCGGCGGAGCGAAGTTCAGCGCCGAAGCCGCTGCACGCGTACCCACGGAGCTGGGCTGCACCCTCCAGCAGGTGTTCGGGATGGCCGAGGGGCTGGTCAACTACACCCGCCTCGACGACACGCAAGAATTGATCGTCAGCACTCAGGGCCGGCCCATTTCACCCGACGACGAGGTTCGTGTGGTCGACGACGAAGGCGCGCTCGTCGCGCCCGGAACCACGGGGCACTTACTGACTCGGGGTCCGTATACGATCCGTGGCTATTACCGGGCGGATGCGCACAATGCCGAGGTCTTCGACGCCGAAGGTTTCTATCGCACCGGCGATCTGGTCAGCGTCACCGATACGGGACACCTGATTGTCGAGGGCCGCGCAAAGGACCAGATCAACCGCGGCGGCGAGAAGGTGGCCGCCGAGGAGATCGAGAACCACCTGCTCTCGCATCCTGCTGTCCACGATGCGGCCGTCGTCGCTGTTCCCGACGAGTACCTGGGCGAGCGAACCTGCGCCGTTCTGGTGATTTCCGGAGATGCCCCGACCGTCGGCGAGATCAAGCGATATATACGAGGCCGAGGCGTTGCGGCGTACAAGGTTCCGGATCGAGTGGAGTTCGTGACCGAGTTCCCCGTCACCGGCGTCGGAAAGACCAGCAAGGCGGCCTTGCGCCGTGTTCTCAGCGAATCGATTGCTGCACAGACTCTGTCGAGTTGATCGGTTCCCACCCCCACATTTTCGAGGAGATTCATCATGGCGCTACCCACAGCAGTGCGATACGAGATGCCCACCGAGTTTCCGCAGAATCGGGTCGACTGGACTCTCGATCCTTCCCGAGCGGTGCTGCTTCTGCACGACATGCAGGAATATTTCGTGAACGCGTACGACCGAAGCGTCGACCCGCTCCAAACCGTGGTTCCGAACATCGACCGGCTTCGTTCGTCGGCGCGAGCTGCCGGAATCCCGATCGTCTACACCGCGCAACCCGGTGATCAGGATCCCGAGGAGCGCGCGTTGCTGTCGGATTTCTGGGGACCGGGTCTGAAGGCAGATCCCGCTCACACCGACGTGATCGCCGAGTTGGCTCCGCATCCGGACGACGTGATGCTCACAAAATGGCGCTACAGCGCTTTCATCAAGACAGATCTGCGTGAGCGGCTGCGCGAGAGTGGGCGTGACCAGCTGATCATCACCGGAATCTATGCCCACATCGGTTGCCTGACTACCGCTTTGGACGGGTTCATGCAAGACGTGCAGATCTTCTTCGTGGGCGACGCGGTAGCCGACTTCTCCCTGGACGAGCATGTCGGCGCGCTCGAGTACGCGGCCGGGCGCTGCGCCTCGGTCACCCGAACCGACGACCTGGTCAAGGCGATGAGCGCGGAAACGGTTTCGGCGTAGGCGTGAACGGCGACGGGTGCGCCACCCGTCGCCGTATTGTCAGGTGTGTGAAGACATTGTTGGTGGTTCACCACTCGCCCTCGCCGACAACCCACGAATTGTTGGATGCAGTCCTGGCCGGGGCTCGCGATCCCGAGATCGAGGGCGTCGAGGTGAAGGTGATGCCGGCGTTGGCGGCGACGGTGCCCGACGTCCTCGCTGCTGACGGCTATCTTTTCGGAACCACCGCCAATTTCGGTTACATGTCGGGCGCGCTGAAATACTTCTTCGACACCACGTACTACCAATGCCTCGGCGCGGTTTCGGATCGACCGTACGGCCTGTGGGTTCACGGCAACAACGACACTGCCGGTGCAGTGTCCTCGGTGCGCAAACTCGCCACCGGGCTCGGATTGGTCGCGGTGGCGGATCCGCTCGAAGTGACTGTGAGCGTGGACAAATCTGTCCGCGATGGTTGTTATGAACTGGGCGGAACCGTCGCGGCAACGCTGATGGACTAGCCTTCACTTTCTCGTTTAGATTCACGAAAGAGACTGTCCCGCAAGCGGTTGTAGAAGCGCGTGTCCTCTGATTGACGCGTCGGGAGCCGTCGGTTCTCGGGTCACCGGCGAGGCGGATTCCCCGATTCATTGACATTTAGTTTAGGCTACCCAAAACGACGTTAGGTCACCCTTGGGTGACGTGTGTCCACAGACGAGGGGATCAGTGTGAGCGTTCTTCCAGGTTCGAACTCCGGAGCGGCGAGCGAAGCTACGTTTGCTCTCACAGGAGCTCAACTCGGGATTTGGAACGCACAGAGGCTTGATCCCGAATCTCGGAGCTACCTCGTCGGTGAGGTGCTCGAAATCTCGGGCGACGAACCGATCGACACCGAACTGCTGACAGCCGCCATCACGGCGACGATCGGTGAAGCCGAAACCATGCGGCTGCGGATGATCGAGACGGCGGACGGCCCGCGTCAGTACATCTCCGACGAGCCGGTTGGCATCATCCCGATCACCGACGTCCGTGACGAGCGCGATCCCGTAGCCGTGGCGCACGCACTGGTCGACGCCGAGCGCAGCCGGGCGTCCGAGTACTGCCGCCTGATGGTGGAGCGTCCGCTGTACACCTACTCGCTGATCAGGCTCTCCGATCGCGAGATCTGGTGCATTCAGCTCTATCACCACCTGATCGTCGACGGATACAGCGCAGCAATGATTTCGCGCCGAGTCGCCGCGCACTACACGGCCGCGAAGAAGGGAACCGAGGTCGCGCCAACGCGATTCGGTTCTATGACAGATCTGGTCAGCGAGGACGAGGCGTACCGGGCTGGCGAGCAGTTCGCGGAAGATCGTGACTACTGGCGTGATGTCCTGACGCCGTTGCCCGCGTTGGACGGACGCGGCCAGCAGGTCACCGGTCCGGCGGAACGAACGATCCAGGTTCGCGAGGTCATTACCGCCGACGCCCTCAGCTGCCTCAAAGAGGTGGCAGACGCGACGGGAACAACGTGGGCCGAGGCACTGATCGCCTGCTACGGCGCGTTTCTCCACCGACTGCTCGGCGAGACGGATGTTGTCATCGCGATGCCACTCATGGCGCGCGTAGGCCGCACGGCACTCAAGACGCCGGCCATGGCAGTCAACGTTCTGCCTCTCCGGTTGACGATTCGCAGCCACGATCGACTCGGTGACCTGAGCAAGCAGGTGGCCGCCACGATGAAAAGCCTGCGCGCACACCAGCGCTACCGCGGTGAGAATCTTGCTCGGGACCTGGGCGTCGCCGGAACCGGCGCACTGCTTCACGGGATCGGAATCAATCTCAAGGCTTTCGACTTCGCCCTCGATTTCGCCGGCGCTGTGGGTGTACTGCGAAACGTCGCCGGGGGACCGCCGGAGGACCTGGGTTTGACGGTTACGCCCATTGCGGACGGCGAAGTTCTACTCGGATTCGAAGTGGACGCGCGTACCAATACTCGGGAATCGGTTCAGCGTCGCCTCGCCGGTTTCGTCAGCATCGTCAACGCGATGGTCGGGGAGGGAGATCCTGCCGTCGGTCAGGTGGAGATGATGCCTGCGGCCGAAGCCGCGCGGATTCTCGCCGGCCGCGAAACTGCACCGCTGCCCGGCTCGGTCGAACTCGTTCCCGACGTGTTCGACCGCATCGTTGTCGAGCACGCGGATGACACAGTCCTCGTGTGCGGTGACGAACGTTTGACAGGCGCAGAACTCGGTGGCCGCGTCCACAAGCTCGCCCGGTTGCTTCGGGCCCGCGATGTCGGCCCGGACGACATTGTCGGACTTGCGCTTCCGCGTACTTCCGAGATGGTGGTGGCTCTGCTCGCGACATTGAACGCGGGCGCAGCGTACGTGGCCCTGGATCCGCAGCACCCGGCCGAGCGGTTGCGAGATCTGATCGACGACGCGCAGCCGAAGGTCGTGATCACCACTTCCACTCTGGCCGAGCAACTCGTCGGAGGTTCTCGGCCCGACCCCCTCGTCATCGATTCCGACGCAGTCCGCGAAGAACTCCGTGCTAATTCCGAGCTTCCACTCGAACTCGGTGAACTGGCGACAGCACGGCATGGTGATCACCTGGCGTATGTCATCTACACCTCGGGATCGACAGGCAAGCCCAAGGGTGTGCTGGTCAGAGGCGGTGGATTGGCGCACCTGCTTCACCACCATCGCGCCACCATCTACCGGGACACCGCCGAGCGCGTCGGGAACCGTCAACTGCACACCGCGCACACAGCGTCGTTCGCCTTCGATGCGTCTCTCGATCAACTGTTGTGGCTGCTGTGTGGTCATCGTGTGCACGTATACGACGAGGAACTGCAGAAGGACGCGGTTGCTCTGGTCGCGGCGTTCGAGCGAGATTGCGTCGACGTGGTCGACACGACGCCGTCGATGGCGGCAGCGATGGTGGACAACGGGTTGCTGCGTACGCAGCGGTTGCAGCTCCTCGTCGTGGGTGGCGAGGCGGCACCGCCCGCACTGTGGGACGCGATCATCGAATCCGGTGTTCCGGCTCGAAACCTGTACGGCCCCACAGAAACGACGGTCGACGCGATCGCGACCACGGTCGAAGGTGCCGGACCGCGTATCGGGTACCCCCTCGCGGGTACCCGTGCGTACCTTCTCGACAGCGCGCTCGAGCCGGTCGCCGACGGTGAACGAGGTGAGCTCTACCTGGCGGGACCGCAATTGGCCAGGGGCTACCTCGGCCGCGCCGGCGCGACCTCCGAGCGTTTTGTCGCAGATCCTTTCGGGGCTCCGGGAGATCTGATGTACCGCGCCGGGGACGTGGCGCGGTGGGTGCCGGGGCGGGGCTACGACTTCATCGGTCGCAGCGACAAGCAGGTGAAGATTCGCGGACATCGAGTCGAGTTGAGCGAGGTCGAGGCTGTTCTCGGATCGGTACCCCGAATCGGCGCGGCTGCCGCGCTGATCCGTACGGATGGGGGACGGCCCAGCCTCGTCGGCTACGTTGTAGCCGCCGCCGGCGCGACGCTTCCGCCGCAGGAAGAATTGCGCCGTGACCTCGCCGGTCGCGTACCGGATCATCTCGTTCCCGCCGCAATCGTCGTTCTGGACGAATTACCCGTCACGGTGAACGGAAAGCTCGATCGTGCGGCACTACCAGCCCCGGCTGCCGAATCGGCAGGTCGCGCCGCATCCACACCGCGCGAGGAAATCCTCTGTGACGTGGTGGCCGAGGTGCTCGGCCGCGAACGCGTCGGCGTGGACGAGGACTTCTTCGGCCTCGGTGGTGACAGCATCACGGCAATCAGTGTCAGCAGTCGCCTGCGGGTGCGCGGACTGATCGTTACTCCCAAAGAACTACTGGCACAGCGAGATCTGGGAACCATCGCCGCTGCGGCACGTGAGATTGCCGATGACGCCGACGCCGTAGCCTCGGTTGCGGACGTGGCCACCGGCACCGTGATCGCCCCGCCGATCGTTCGAGCACTGATCGACAAGAATCCGACAGACGAGGCAATCGCGGGCTACGCGCAGTGGACCGCAGTGCGCATCGACGACAGCCTTTCACTGGGTGACCTGCAGTCCGGCGTGCAGACGATCCTCGATCACCATGACGCTCTACGCCTGCTCCTGCGCCGTGACAACGACAGCGGCACTACCGAATTGATCGTCCGGGACCCCGGCGCGGTGCGCAGCGAGGGACTCGTTCGCGCGGTGTCCGACACCTCCGAGCCGTCCCGGATCAGAGACCTCGCGGAGGCGTCGGCGGCGAGTCTCGACCCACGTGCCGGTGAACTCCTGCGAGTCGTACTGGTCAATACCGAGGCCGGTCGACCCGACCAATTGATCGTCGTAGCTCACCATTTGATCGTCGACGGTGTGTCCTGGCGAATTCTGCTTCCAGACCTCCACGAAGCCACCGATGCTGCACGCGAGCGTAGGTCGGCCCGGTTGGCTGCAGGCGGAAGTTCGTGGCGTCGATACGCAGGGTTGCTCGCGGAATTCGGGGCCTCTGGCAGCAGGGCGTCAGAGCTCGAGTACTGGAAGTCCGCGTCGGTGCAGGCGGACGACGAGCCGATCGGCAGTCGTCGTCTCGACCCGAAGATCGACGTGACCGCAACCGCCTCTCGCACGACAACCATTGCGCCCCCGGCCGTCACCGACGCGCTGTTGACCACGCTTCCGGCGGCGTATCGAGCCAAGGCCGACGAAGTGCTTCTCTCGGGTTTGATGCTTGCCTTGCGCTCATGGCAGCACGGCCGCGGCCTCATCGGGCTGCCCGCGCAGACAGTTACCGTCGAAGGTCATGGCCGCGACGCGCTCACCAGCGACACCGACTTCGCCGGAACCATCGGGTGGTTCACCAGTGAGTTCCCCGTCCGGGTTCCCACCGATGCACTGCTCACCGCAGACGATCTTGCCGACGCACTGAGCGGCGGAGCAGCTGCGGGACATCTCCTTCGTGCGGTGAAGGAGGCAAAACGCGCCGTACCCGGAGGCGGAGTCGGCTATGGAGTTCTGCGGCATCTGGATCCCGACACCGCACCTGACCTTTCCGCGTGCGCTACACCCGAACTGCTGCTCAACTATCTGGGCCGCTTCCCGTCCTTGCCCGGAACCGGATGGCGATTGCCGGAGCAGGATCCATTCGCGGTCATCGAGCCGGCGACGAAGGTTATGTCGGAAGTGCTGGCGCTCAACGCATTTGTCCGAGAGGACGACTCGACGACGCTGGCAGTCGAATGGACTGCGGCGGGTTCAGTGCTCGACGGCGCGACGATCGTCGAGCTGCAAGAGCATTGGGAACGTGCGCTCGCTGCCCTGACCGCGCATGCCGCGCTCTTCGAGGGTGGTTTGACGCCTTCCGATTGCTCGGCGACGATCTTCGGCCAGGGCGCGGTGGTCGATCAGGCCGGGATCAACGAACTCGAAGCCGTCCACGGACCGCTTGCCGACGTCCTTCCGCTCTCGCCGCTACAAGAAGGTCTCCTGTTCCATGCGGTCCGTGACGGAGCCGCAGACGTCTACACACTTACTGCACGCTTCGACCTCTCCGGGCCACTGGACGAGGCGAAGTTGGCCGACGCGTTCGAGACCGTGATCGACAGGCACCCGAACCTTCGCGCAGCTTTTCACTACGAGCAGTTCGAACGGCCCGTTCAGATCATTCCGCGCGGCGCAAAAGTCGAGTGGCGTTCGGTCGATCTGACCTCCGTTCCAGCTGACACTGCATTCCGCTCTGCAGATCAGCTCGAGGACGAGGCCGCCAAGCATGTCTTCGACGTCAGTACACCGCCTCTGCTGCGTGCACTACTGGTTCGGCTGCCCGGCGGGGTGCACCGTTTGGTCCTCAACGCGCACCACCTGCTCACCGACGGTTGGTCGACTCCGATCGTCCTGCGCGAGCTGATGAACGTCTACCACGACGGCGACAGCCGCCTCCCTGCGCCGACGCCGTATCGCGACTACTTGGCATGGATCGCCGGCCGTGATCAGGACTCTGCCCGCGCAGCGTGGAGCGAGCGTTTGCGTGGGCTCACCGCGCCGACTCTCGTTGCCGATGCCGGAGCGCCGCGAAGTGTGCCCGTCGCGCTCGAGGTTCCTCTCGCGACATCGGACGCCGAAGCGCTGATCGAACTCGGCCGTGCGCGAGCGCTGACGGTCAACACCCTGGTTCAGGGTGCGTGGGCAGCAGCGCTCGCCGAAGCGACAGGACAGTGGGACGTCGTGTTCGGGGCCACGGTGTCCGGCCGACCTGCCGAACTCTCGGGGGTGGAGGGAATGGTCGGGTTGTTCAGCAACACGATTCCGGCCCGCCTCGACATCGTCGCGGACCGGCCTTTGCTCGATCAGTTCGTCGATCTCCAGAACGCCCAATTCGACATCGTGGACGTCGAACACACCAGTTTGGCCGAGATCGAACGCATCGCCGGAATCGGGCAACTGTTCGACACGCTCCTGGTGTTCGAGAACTTCCCGAACTCCGGTGCAGGACAGCCTGCATCGCACACACTGCGGGTCGAGGGATTCACCAACCGCGGAGTCACGCACTATCCGATGACGTTGATGGCGCCGCCGAGCACCGGTCTGGATCTGGTTCTGTACCACGATCCGGCAGTTGTCTCCGACGCCACGGCGGAGCGAATGGTCACACGGCTCGCGGAGATCCTGCGTGGGTTGCTGACCGAGCCGACAGCTCCCGCATCCGCGGTGCTCACGGTAGTCCGACAGGCAGCGTCCGTTGCCGATGCGGTGTCTGCCGCGAAAAATGTCGCTGTCACGAAAAAGGTGGCCGCGTCCGATCCTGCGATCGATGTCGATCCCGCGGTCGTGGATGCAGTGTGCGCCTGTGTCGCAACGGTGTTGGAGATTCCCGACGTCGATCCGGGCGACAATTTCTTCACTCTCGGCGGTCACTCGCTCACTGCGATGCGGTTGGTGGGAAGCCTGCGCAAGCTGGGAATTCGCGTCGTCGTCTCGGATGTCTTCGACACCCCGACCCCCCTCGGTCTTGCCGTGGCCGCACGCGTCGATCGGACGAAGTTCTCGCCGGATTCGGTCGTTGGCGTCGATCGACCCGTCGTGACCGTGGCGACGTTCCGCGCCCCGGCGGTGGCGGGAAATCCTGATCACGAGCGGTACTGGGTTCGCACGCTCGCGGACCTGCCCCTCGAAACGGACCTTCCGTATGACCGCCCGCGCGGCGAAGAGTACCGCCCGCACACCTACCTCCGTCAGCTACGCGATGCCCGGTTCGGTGACGAACCAGGATTCGACGCGGTGCTGTTGGCCGCCGTGGCGGCGACGCTGAACAGCTTCGGCGGTGGTCGGGACCTTGCGGTCGGACTGGTCTCGGAAGGGACTGACACCCTGATTCGGGTCGACCTGTCCGGTCGGCCTAGAATTGCCGATGTCGTTCGGCGAGTCGAAAACGCTGTCTCCGAGGCACTTGCGCATTCCGATGTCAGCCTCGACCGAATCGCCGATCTACTCGGGCGTCCGACGAGCAGCCTGTTCGCTGCCCGTGTCGGTCACTCGCCCGGAAAGAGCGTCGACCTCGAATTCGTCCGAACCGCAACAGAACTTCGATTGACGGTTGATGCCGGGCTGTTCGACGCCGCGACTGCGGACGCATTGCTCGACGGTGTGATCGCGGTCCTCGGTCACGAAATCAGCACTGTCGTCGCGGATCTGCGACTGGCGGAAAACAAGCCGGATCGCGACCCGGGCCGACGCGCGACGCCGCCGTCGGGGATCTCGCAGTTGTTCGCTCGACACGTCAGCCGCCACCCCGACGACATCGCGGTGATCTCCGGCGAGGTCGGAATTACCTACGGGGAACTGTCGGCGCGCGTCGACGAGCTGGCCCGCGAACTTCTCGCGGTCGGCGCCGGACCCGAGAAGGTAGTCGCCGTCGCGCTGGATCGAAATGCGGATCTGGTGGCCGGACTGCTCGCGGTACTGCGCATCGGCGCTGCGTACCTGCCACTCGACGTCGATTACCCGACTGAGCGGCTCGAGTTCATGATCGAGGACGCGGCTCCGGTGTGTGTCCTGACCAGTATCGACAGCGCCGGGCAACTTCCGTTGACGGTCGCCACGAGTGTCTTCGTGGACGGTGAGTTCACCAACTCGGGTGTCGTGCTTCCTCCGCCGCCCGCGGCGGGTGATCACCTCGCCTACATGATCCACACCTCCGGTTCGACGGGTCGCCCCAAGGGCGTGATGGTCTCGACGGGCAACCTCGCAGCCTTCGCGGACACGGTACTCGAGGATTGCTGGATCAGGCCGGGCGATCGCATCGTCGCGGTTACAACGGTGTCGTTCGACATCGCGGCACTCGAGTTGCTGTGCCCGCTCGCGGCGGGCGCGACTGTCGTGATCGCAGACCGCAGGACGGTTCGCGACCCGGATGCGTTGTCGGCGTTGATCATCGCAAGCGATGCGACAGTGATGCAGGCAACGCCGGCGCTGTGGCGAGTGGTCACCGAACACGAGAACGCAGTCGGACTCGCCATGGTGCGAGCCCTGGTGGGAGGGGAAGCCCTCCCGCAGGATCTGGCCGACGATCTGGTGGCCAACGCTGCTTCGGTCCGGAATGTCTATGGACCCACCGAGGCCACGGTGTGGGCGACATCTTCGGTCATCACGACCGGCGACCGAGTCACGATCGGTCAGCCCTGGACCGATGTGCACGTGCGAATCCTCGACGACGACCTGCGTGAGGTTCCGGAAGGCGTTGCGGGCGAGCTGTATCTGGGCGGTGCGCAGGTGGTCCGCGGATACCTGAACCGCCCCGATCTGACCGTCGCTCGGTTCGTCGCCGATCCTTCTCTGCCGGGGGCACGCCTCTACCGCACCGGCGATCTGGTCCGACGCCGGCGAGGGGTTTTGCACTTCCTTCGTCGTGCTGACGATCAGGTGAAGGTTCGTGGTTTCCGCATCGAGCTCGGCGAGGTCGAAGGCGCGCTCGGATCGGTGGCAGGTGTGTTCCGCGCGGCAGCCACCGTTCGCGTCGATGCGGCGGGTACCGGAAGTCTGCACGGATATGTGGTTCCCGAAGGTGCAACCACGCTCGATTCGGTACTGGTGCGCAAGGAGATTGCGCGGCTCCTACCCGAACACATGGTGCCGCAGACCATCACGGTGCTCGAAGCACTACCACTCACCCTCAACGGGAAGGTGGACCGGAAGGCATTGCCCGACACCGCGCCGGATCGTGTGCCGAGCCCACTCGTAGCCGTCGATGCGGATCGTCGGGCACGGCTCGAATCGCTGAGCCCGGGCTGGCAGGACGTGCTGCCACTCGGTCCCTTGCAGGAAGGCATGTACTTCCAGTCGGTTCTCGACGGCGCCGGCGGCACGGATGTCTATCACATGCAGCCGCGATTCGAGTTCTCCGCCGATGCCGCCGTCGACGTTCGCTCACTCCGAGCAGCGGGGGATGCGCTCTTGCGGCGCTATCCGAACCTGCGGGCCGGCTTCACACACGGCGGTTTCGACGCTCCGGTGCAGTTCGTGCCCAGGGCAGCCGAAATGCCTTTCCGCGAAATCGATCTGAGCGCAGTCGCACCCGAGGACTTGGATATCGAGGTCCGCGCCGTCGACGAGGCTGAATTCGGCAGGCTGTTCGACTTGAGTGCGCCGCCACTCATTCGAATGGTGTTGGTCTGGTTGCCAGGTGGGGGAGCGCACCTCGTCTTCACTCAGCACCACCTGCTCACCGACGGTTGGTCGCAGACCTTGATGTACGCGGAGTTTTTTGCGCTCTACGAGTTTGCTCGCACACACGGCACGGACCCGGTTGGACTCGACGGCGCGCTCGACAAGCCTGCGGACTTCCGTGATCACCTGCGATGGATCGCCGAAGCGGATCGCACGGACGCCATCTCGTCCTGGAAGGACTACCTCGCGGATCTCGAGCAACCCACACTCGTGGGTGGTACGGGATCAGGCGGACGCGCTCCGTTGCCGGTGTTCACCCGGGTTCAGCTCGAACAGAAGATCACCGAGCACGTACGCGAGCTGGCCAGACGTAGCGGAGTGACGCTGTCCACCGTCGTCTCTGCGGCGTGGGGCCTGGCATTGCGCGCCGTGACGGGGCGTGACGACGTGGTCTTCGGATCGACGGTTTCGGGACGTTCACCCGAGGTCGAGGGCGCCGACCGCATGGTGGGCTTGGCGCTCAACACCATTCCCGTGCGTGTCCGGGTCCGGCCAGGCGAGGAGATCTCGGCGTTGCTCGGACGCCTGTTCCGTGAACAAGGTTCGCTGCTGGGGCATCACCATCTCGGGCTCGGCGACGTGCAGCGAAGTGCAGGGTTCGCCACGCTCTTCGACACGCTCTACGTTTTCCGCAACACCCCTCGCGACGAACAGGCACGTCGAGACACGTTCGGTCGCAGTGGAATCGTCGGGTTCGATGCGGTGGACGGCACGCACTATGCGCTCACGCTCGACGTGGATCCGGGTGTCGGGGACGCGGCGATGGCGCTCACACTCGAAAACCGTCCTGACCTGATTCCGCACGACGTGGCTCAGGACATCCTGTCCCGCACCATCACGATTCTCGAAGTGATGGCGAATTCCGATACCGCCACGGTGGCGGACACGGCGGTTCCGCTTTCGCGCACCCCCGCGGAATTCGCTTCGGAGCACGTCGTGATGCCACGGCCGGACCAGGCCGGCGGTAGCGTGGACGCACTACTGCGCGAAAGGGCAGCGGCAACTCCGGACGAGACGGCGCTGGTCTTCGGAGACGTCACACTGAGCGCAGCCGAGATGAACTCTCGGGTGGACAGACTGGCACGGATACTCGCTTCGGCGCTGGGGCAGTCGGTACCAGGCGGGGGACCGACCCGTGTTGTCGCGCTCGCGCTTCCGCGTACTGCCGATCACGTCGTCGCGATCTTCGCCGTCATGAGAACCGGAGCGGCCTACCTTCCCTTGGATCTGGCTCACCCGCCGGCACGCCTGCGCGAACTCATCCTCGACAGCGATGCGGCGCTGGTAGTCACCACGACTCAGACGCGTGACCTCGTTGTTCCCGATGGACAGCCACGTCTGGTCCTCGACGACCCGGACGTGGCCGGAGTACTCGACGGGCAGTCTTCGGCACCAGTTGTCGACGAGGCCGCGGTCTGCGGGCCGACCTCACCGGACCAGCCTGCCTACGTCATCTACACCTCGGGCAGTACCGGAAAACCCAAGGGCGTCGTGGTGGGTCACCGCGGGTTGACGACGATGTATCACAATCACAAGGCCGAGATATTCACTCCGACCGAAAACAGTGTGGGTGGCCGACGTCTGCGCATCGCGCATACAGTCTCGTTCTCGTTCGACATGTCGTGGGAGGAACTGTTCTGGTTGCTCGCGGGGCACGAAGTTCACGTGATCGACGAGCAGGCGCGACTGGACCCCGCGTCGCTGGTGAAGCATTACCGCGAAGTCGGTATCGACGTCGTAAATGTAACCCCCTCGTATGCAAGGGAACTGATGGCCGCCGGTCTCCTCGACGGTGAGCGGACGCCGGTGTTGGTGATGCTCGGCGGAGAAGCTGTACCTGCCGAGTTGTGGTCGCGATTGCGCGATCAGGACGGTGTCGACGGGTACGACCTTTACGGGCCGACGGAGTTCACGATCAACGCGATGGGATCCCCGGTTCAGGGGAGCGAGACACCCTGCCTGGGTCGTCCGATTCTGAACGCGTCTGCGCGGGTACTCGATTCGGGTCTGCGGGAGGTACCGATCGGAGCGGCGGGCGAGCTGTACATGTCCGGAGACGGAACGGCGATGGGTTACCTTCACCGGACCGCGTTGACCTCCGCTGTGTTCGTTGCTGACCCCTACTCCGTCGGCAAGCGCATGTACCGCACGGGTGACGTTGTACTGCGTCGCCGCGACGGCGAACTCGAATATCTGGGTCGCGCAGACCATCAGGTCAAGATCCGAGGCATTCGGATCGAATTGGGTGAAGTCGAATCCGCGCTGGCGTCGTTGCCGGGAGTGTTGCGAGCGGCAGCGTCAGTCCGTAGCGAAGGCGGTGCGCCGCCGCGACTGGTCGGCTACGTCATCGAAGAACCCGGCGCTGATCCAGTCGATCTGCGAGCTGCGTTGCGGGAAAGCGTACCGGCACACCTGGTTCCGTCGGACATCGTCGTCGTGGATTCGATCCCGTTGACGCCCAACGGAAAACTGGACCGCGGTGCGTTGCCGGCACCCCCCGCCCGAGCAGCGGCCCGAGCACCGCGAACCGAGATGGAAAGGCAACTGTGCCAGGTCTTTGCGCGGGTACTCGGCGTCGAGGCAGTCGATCCCGAAGAGAGTTTCTTCGATCTCGGCGGCGACTCGCTTCGAGCTATGCGACTGGTGGGGGAGATGGAGCACGACCTGTCGGTGAGCGTCGGTGTGGGAACGCTGATGGCCCGTCCGACAGTTGCAGAACTTGCAGTACACCTTGACGAGTCGGCGTCCGAAATCGATCTGAGTCGTGATCGCCTCCTGACACTGCGAGCCGAAGGCAGCGGAGAACCACTGTTCTGCGTGCATCCGGCCGGTGGATTCGCTTGGCCCTTTGCGCCTTTGACCGGTGTTCTCGAGGCCGACCGTCCACTGTTCGGCCTGCAACTGCCCACAGTTGCCGGGGAGCCACTCGAACCGACGAACGTGGACCAACTGGCAGCGATGTACGTCGACACGATTCGCGGCGTGCAACCGAGCGGGCCGTATCACCTGCTCGGCTACTCGTTCGGTGGCAACGTCGTTGCCGCGATGGCTGCTCAGCTGGTCGATATCGGCGAGACAGTGGAGTTCGCCGGTCTGATCGATACTCATCCACTGGGAGATCGTGACGATCGCGGTCGCGACGATGCCGACGACCGAGATCTGGCCGCCGCCCTGCCACCCGAGATCCTCACTCAGGCACCGGGACTGGTCGACGCTGTTCGGGCGGGTTTTGATGCCACTCGTTTGCTCGTGGCCAGTTCGACCGACACAACCTACGACGGACCGGTTACTCTGATCACCGCCGACGCCGAGGCGTCCGGACAGCTGCTGGCCGATCGCTGGCGCAGAGTCCGCGGGGACCGGGACATGGCAGTACACCATCTGCCGTACGACCACGCCGGATTGGTGACCCCAGCCGGGTGGGCGGCGATCGCCCCGCTGCTCGACAGCCATTTGTCGAAACGCACGGCCACATAGTTCGAAAACCACACAGTTGAAACACAATGGGAGCTCAATGATGAAGTCCACACCGCCCCTCGCGATACGGAGTTGGCGACGATTCGTCGCCATCGCAGGGTTGCTGATCGTCGCACTCGTGGCGATGATCGGTTGCAGTAGCGATTCGAACGACGAACCGACCAAGGCTGCAGAGCCCACGACCCGCGTGATCGAAACCGAGAAGGGCTCGGTCACCGTGCCCGCGTCGGCGGAGCGCATCGTGGTTCTGAGCGGCGGTCTCGCCGGATACCTGTACGCCCTGGACGCACCGGTGGTTGCCACCGATACCCGCGTCCTCGGTGTCACGAACCTCGACGGTGGATTCCCGCCGGCTTGGGCGGACGCCGCAAAGGCGCAGGGCACCAAGGAATTGCCGGCCGGCGAGCAGCTCAACATCGAAGCCGTCGCGGCGGCTGAGCCCGACCTGATCATCGGCGGTGGCCAGGGAATCACCTCTGTTCAGTCCGAGGAACTCTACGATCAGCTCACTGCTATCGCACCCACCGTCTTGGTCCCCAAGACGGTCGCCGCGTGGGACAAGCAGCTCGAAATCGTCGCCGACGCGGCGGGCCGTTCCGACCAGGTTCCGGCGCTGATGAGCGCATACGAGGACAAGGTCAAAGAGGTCAAGGGCAAGATCAAGGTTCCCGAGGGCAACGTCGTCTACTTCCTCTCGGTCTCGAGCAACAAGCCGTACCTCGTTCCGCCGACGGCCGCGCTGCCCGCGATGCTCGCCGAGCTCGGTTTTAAGGCCGACGACGTCATGGCCAAGGCCGGCAACCCGCAGCTCTTCGGCTCGGGTGACTCGTTCGAGGTCAGCCCGGAACTGCTCTCGCAGGTCGCCGATGCTCCTGTCGCCTTTGTGATTCCGGTGTCCGGTCGCCCGATGGCCGAACTTGCCACCGATCCGCTTTACTCGCAGTTGCCGTCCTTCAAGGCAGGCACGACGTTCGAGCTCCCCGCCAGCAGCTACCGTCCTGACTACGACGGCGCAATGGCTACCCTCGACCTGATCGGCCAGACCTTCGCATGACTCGATTCGGTGGGCTGGTGATCGATGTTTCACCCTTGCGGACCAGCCGTCCCTTCAGGTACGCCTTTTCCGCGCGATTGATCTCGCTGCTCGGGATCGGACTGCTCGTCGTAGCCGTCCCCGCGCAGACGTACCAGCTCACCGGCTCGACCTTGCAGGTTGCCGGAGTGTCCACGGCGATGGCCATCGCCATGTTCTTCGGCAGCCTGTTCGGCGGCGTGCTCGCTGACCGTTACGATCGGCGACGAACCATCCAGTTGGCCCGCAGTGCTGCGGGTCTCGGCTTTGTCATTCTCGGGTGCAATGCGCTCTTGCCACACCCGTCGATGTGGGTCATCTACGTCGCGGCAGCTGTCGACGGCTTGGCCGGCGGTGTCAGCAGCTCGGCCTTGATGGCTTTGATGCCGACGTTGTTGCCGCGCAACAAGATGGCTGCGGCCGGCGCTTTGGTAGCGCTGACCACCGACATCGGGACGATGATCTCGCCGGCAATCGCCGGCGTGATCATCGCCTCCGGCGGCATTCCCGCGACATACTTTGTTGCTGCGGTGGCCACCGCAGCAACTGTCACGTTGTTCCAAGCCATCGGCCCTTCCCCTGCACCGGGCACGAATCACGAAAGCCCGATGCGCGCGCTGGTGACCGGCGTGAAATTCGCCGGCACGCACACAGTCATTCGCGGCATCCTGATCAGCGGTCTGTTGGTCATGTTCGTCAGCGGGCCGATGGTGTTGCTGCCTGCCTTCGTCGACCAGGTCCTCGGCGGCGGACCCACCATGCTCGGTCTGCTCTACGGCGCCCCCGCTGTCGGCGCTGTGGTCGGTTCCCTCACCAGCGGTTGGACCGGACGAGTCCACCGCAACGGCGCCGCGATGTTGATCTCTGTTGCGCTGATGCCTCTCGGCCTGGTGGTACTGGGTGCGTCGGGAGCAGCGATTGTCGCGTTCCTGGGCCTGGCCGGATTCGGCCTCGGCCGCGCACTCAACGACATTCTGAGATTTGCAGTCCTTCAACAGAACACGCCGGACGAATTGCGCGGACGCGTGTCCAGTCTGTGGATGGTGCAAGCCGTCACGGGTACGGCGATCGGTTCGATGGCAGCCGGGTTCCTCGGGCAGTGGCTCGAGCCTGGCGCCGCGCTACTGGTCTTGGGGCTCGCCGGTGTGACACTGGGCCTGGTGCTCCTGGCAGCATTGGGTTCGGTGCGCCGGGTAACTTCGGAGATCAACGAAGTCGATCTCTCCGAAAACACTGTGCCGGTGGGGAATGCTCCGCCGGAAAAGGAAGGTAGTTCATGAACCGAGGAGACCACCTCGCGACCATCGCCGAAGTTCTGGCGGGAACCACCGGCGCAAAAGTGCCGTACCCCATCGGCATTCGCGAACTCGAAGTTGTTCGCAGCGAAATGGTCGGGACCGGACTGTTGCGTCTGACCTTGGGTGGACCGGAGTTGGCGGGCTTCGAATCGCACGCTCCCGACGAGCATGTTCGCCTGGTCTACCCGGATGCAGACGGAACTTTACGTCTACCCGAACGCGACGGATTCAGCCTGAAGTGGCCTCGTCCATTGCCGATCTCGCGTGAGTACACCGTCCGTCGATACGACGCCGAGGCGGGGGAGCTGGACCTCGACTTCGCGCTCCACGAAGGTGGGTACGCCTCTGATTGGGCTCAGGCGGCGACCGTCGGCACTCGGGTGCACGTGGCAGGTCCGCCCGGTGGCGTCGTGGTTCCGTGGACGTACGACCGCTATCTGCTGGCCGGTGACATCACCGCCCTTCCTGCCATTGCTCGTTGGCTCGAGATGATGCCCGCTGCTGCCGCCGGGTGGGTGTTCGTCGAGATCACCGACCCTTCACAGGAAATCGAACTCACTGTTCCGGAAGGCGTCGAGGTGCAATGGCTGCACCGCGGTGACGTCCCAGCCGGTCACTCGGATCTGCTCGAGCAGGCAGTACGGACGGTCACCGTGCCCGAAGGTGAGCGCCTCTACGCCTGGATCTCCGGTGAGGCCACCAGTCTCAAGCCGATTCGCAGATTCGTGCGGGACGAACTCGGCCTGAGTTCGGACGACCACCTGATCACGGGCTACTGGAAGCGCGGAGTCGCAGACTTCGACGAGGACGACGACGACCACTGAACATCGGTTGATGCCGGTTTCGGCATCGTCACCGCGACAACGAGTCCGACAATCGCAACGATTGCCGCCACTCCGAAAGCCGTGGCGAATGCCGAGTGCTGGGGAAGGCCGCCGGATGAAGTCGCGCTCGCGATGATCCCGGCGGCAATTTGGGTTCCCACAGCAGAACCCAGCGATCTGGCGATCGTGACTATTGCCGTCGTGACACCTACGCGGTCTGCCGGTGCGCTGTCGGCGGAGATGACGAACACTGCCGTCGACGCGGCGGCAACGCCGGTACCCGCAAGGATCAGCACCACAACGATCTGCCACATCGTGGTTGCAAAGACCCCGACGGCGCCGCTCAGGCCGAGGAAGGCAACTCCCGCTACCGCAATGGCTTTCGTGCCGACCCGTTGTGCGAGCTTTCCGGAAATCACCGACGCGATCACCGCTGCGCCGTAACCGATGCACAGCAGGATTCCGATGGCACTTGTCGATGCACCGCGGCCGAATCCGCTCTCTGCCGGCACGGCGAGTTGTTGCGGAAGTAGATAGACAACAGCGCCGTAGGTGAACCCGAAAACCACGCCGACGACCACGGCGCTCCACATCGAACGATGCCACATCATCGTCAGGTCGACCATCGGCTCGGTTGTCCGGCTCTGATACCTGGCCCAGATCGTGAACACGGCAGCGGAAGCGAGAACCAGCAGCATCGACGTCGGTGCGCCCCACCCGTTGCTCGATGCGCTCGCCAACCACGCCGTCAGCGTCAATAATCCGAGAGCCAATCCAGCAGCTCCTGGCCAATCGAGTCGGCCGCCGACGTTCGACATGTGATCTCGTGGTGTGCTCACGGCAAAAGCAATTGCGCCGAGCAAAACGAACGCGGTCGGAACTGCATACATCGCGGTGCGTGAGACATTTTCCGCCACCGGTCCCGCCAGCACGACTCCCAGAGCGCCGCCGGCCACTACGACAGCCCCGAGCAAACCCGTGGCCGTCTTCAGTCGGTCCGAGGACAAAGTGCGTCGTAGGACCACGAAGCTCACGGGAAGCAACCCGATTCCGAATCCCTGGAGAAATTGGCCGAGGACGAACAGCGGGAAGATCGTTGCGAGAGCGGACACGCTGCCGCCCAGGACAACGATTGTCGTGATCGCGAGCAAGGTGGGGCGGGCGCCGTACACGTCGGCTATTCGCCCGGCCATCGGCGTGACGAGGACAGTGCTCAACGTCAGAGCGACGGATGCGAGCGCTCCGATGTCGGCCGTCACTCCGAAGTCTCTCTGTATCAGGGGGAGTGCGGGGACGATGATGCTTTCGAGCGCGGCCACGGCAGCGATCAGCAGGGTCAGGCTTGCGATAGTTGCTACCGGTCGCGGCTGATTGCCGGAGACGCTCTCTGTGGTCATCGTGCTCTCTTTCGATCGGGGAGTGAGGAGCTTATGGACGCGACGAAACGCCGCCCCTCCAAGAGCCCGGAAGGGTTGTGGCACTGGATATATCGGGCTGTGAAGTAGACCGTCTCTTTATTTCGTTACGCGTACCGTTATTGTGGAGAAATGTAATGCGATTCAGCGCACAAAGCAAGGGTCGGATGGGGTGGAAATGGTGCCATGTATCGCCAGATCGCAACGGGCAGACTTTTGCTGCTACCGTCGGTTGGTGTCAGGCGATGTGACGATGGGGCTCATTTCTCGATGAGCATGACGCTGGTCACCAAAATGCTTCTCCGAGCAGGGAGTTCATCTGCCGGACACATCCAAGGTCCCCGTTTGAATGCCGGGTTTGTTAGCTTTCTGCCTGTGACGCGACGTCACGGAAAGTTCACGAATCACGGAGGATCATCATGGGTTCTATTTCAACGATCATCGGAATCTTCGAGCTCTACAAGCTTCTCGAGCCGCTGCTGAGCTCGCTGAGCTGATTCAGGTGTGATTTCGCTGTCGAGCCGGGGCGCCGAGGGACTCGGCTCGACAGCGGATCTCGAGGATCCGGCGCGATCAGGACCCGTGGAACGGATGTCGGCACCGGCAGAATTCCATCGCTCCGGTGTAGTGGTCCATCACCAGGATTTCTGCACACCGAGCGGGCTGCGGTGCGAACCTGAGGCAGCGCTCGATCCAGCCGCGCTCCAGCGAAGGGGCGGGGTGCGCGCAGTTCCCGCATCGGCCGGGACGTTCGGCGACACGTACGGAACCGTAGTGCTCCGGGGGCATGCCAAACATCTTGGTGGTGCGATGTTTCCAGGGCAATGGTTCGGCTCGAGCGGAAGCTATGTCACGAAAGCCCGGCGGCGATATGCGAGGACCGAACCCGTTGAGCTGCGCTACCTGGATCCCTGATAATCCGATTGCCCAGACTGAGTTTTTTGGTGCAAGTTGCGGCTACTGCGCTGACGCCCAGAAATTCTCGGACTATCTGGGCAACGATCATGTGGTGGTAACCGCGAACAGAATCCGATCCGGCTCGCGTTGCATACGGGTGATCGCGACGCGGCCCCCGATCCAAGCACCAAGTGCACCAATCGCAACAGCGACAGGGATGGCGAAATAGTTCACCGGGTTCGGTAGCAGCGCCCCGAGTAGAACGCCGGGCGCCGTTGTCGCGGCGAAGATGACGATGGCGAGGATGATCAGTCCGAAGGACGAGCCGTTGAAGGACCCGCGGGTGTTGAAGGAGAACGTCTTCTTCATCTCCGGAACCGGGTAGGGCGCTTTGGCGGATATCGCCACTACCAATCCTGCACCGACTCCCATCATCGAAATGCCGACGGCGATCGGCACGGCCAGTCGGTCGGTCCCGAGGTCCCCGAAGATCCGTACAGCAGCTGTTGCGACGACCACGAAGGGTGTCATCACGATTGCCCACGCGATTTGTCGGCCCCGGACGTCAGCGGCAGCGGCTTCGGGGATCATCACCAGATGCCAGATCGATGCGCCGTCGAATCCGTACAGATTCGATCCGGCTGCCATTGCCAGGTAGATCAGGAACCAGGCACCCCATGCGGCGGAGAAGGGGATCGATGACGAGATCAGCGGTCCGAAGCCGGAGACCAAGGTCATGATGGCAACGGAGAGCAGTTGTGTTCGTCGGCGCATGTCTCCGTGCCAGAGCGAAAGCTCGCGAGAGATGACGGTGCCCAGTCGGGATGCGCGCCAACCGGTTCGAATGTCGCGGCCCTGGTTCTTCAATTGCACGGAAGTGGCGCCCGCTGATTCTGCGACCTTCCCGTTGAAGTAGCGAACGACCAGGCGTTGCCATGACCACAGCAGTGCGAGATCGACCAGCACCAGGGCGAGGACTGCTCCGGCGGCGAGGAGCCAGGCGCCTCCTGCTGCTGCGTCGACACTGGTGATTCCCCACGCGAACGGGATCGAATGCGCGATCGTGAGCGGCCACGTGACGTCGCCGTCCACGACCGTGCCGAGGCGACTCTGCAGCGGAAATTGCAGCAGATACAGTCCGCCGAAGAACGTGCCGAATGCCAACAGTCCCAGTTCGCGGCTGCGACGACTCCGCAGGAGCTGCGACATCGCCAGCATCGCGACCCGTGAGGTGCCGACAATGAGCAGGACCGTTGCGGGCCAAGCGATAATGGCCAATGGCAGTGCGGCAGGGTGGTGTGTAGCGGCATAAATTGGAATCGCTGCTGCAGCCAACGCGGTAATCGGCACGGTCATACCGACCAGCGACGTCGAGAACAGTGCTCTGGCGAGTCGGACGGGTTCCAGGGGGAGTAGTTGGAAATGTCTGGGGTGAAGATTGTCATCTGACAGACCAGACATGATCGGCATCAAGATCCACATCACGGCGATAGCCGAAAGTGCGAGACTGGTTGTGCCGCTGACGAGATCGGGAGAAACACCGTTCTTTCCCGAAGCTCGTAGGCACAGTAGCGCTGCCCCCAGAACCCCGAACAACGCTGCAATGACCTTGATTACAGCTCTTCCACCGGTGAACTGACGTTTGTAGAGGGTCATGCGCATGCGGAGAACAGTGCGCCACACAGAGACCGACGGCTTCCAGCGTGTCGGTGAAAAGCTGGTGGTGGTCATGCGCGCATCCATGACAGTCCGTCGGGATTGGGACTGCGGCTACCGACAAGGCGAACGAATGCCTCGTCGAGAGTGTTGCCTGCGCGCACCTCGTCGACCGTTCCTGAAGCCACGACGCGACCGTCTGCGATGACTCCGATGTGAGTACACAGTTGTTCGACAAGGGCCATCACGTGACTGGAAAGAATGACCGAGCCACCTGAGTGGACGAACGAGAGCAGAATGCTCCGAATTCCGGCCGAAGAAATGGGGTCGACAGCTTCGAACGGCTCATCCAGTACCAGTAAGCGAGGGCCGTGCAACAAGGCCGAGGCCAACCCGATTTTCTTCGTCATGCCCGCTGAATAATCGGCGATGACCGTTCCACCTGCATCGGCGAGATCGAGCGCGGCCAACAGTTCGTCGCGTCGTGACGCGATGACGTCCTCTGGCATACCGCGCAGGCGTCCGAAATAGGTGAGTAGTTCATGGCCGGTGAACTGGGCGGGTAGCGCCAGACCGTCGGGTAGGACGCCGAGCAGACTCTTCGCTGCGACAGGGTCGTTCCACACGTCGTAGCCGTACACCAGGCTGCGACCGTAGTGCGGGCGAAGCAATCCGACAGCCATCGACAGTGTGGTCGTTTTTCCCGCACCATTCGGCCCAACCAGACCGAACAACGAACCTGAGGGCACCGCAAGGGAAAGGTCGTTCACAGCAACTTTCGCGCCGAACGCCATGCAGAGGTGTTCCACTTGCAAAGCCATCGGTCCGGGAGGTAGCTGTCCTGTCTCGGGGAGAGGGTGCATCGATCGAGGGTAACTGTCCGGAGCCATGTGCGCGGAGACGGAGCGGAGCGATGCAGGCTGCGTGCACCGAATGTCATTCCTAGGTGAGGGTTGCGACATGAGTCGCTGGTTCGCAAGGGGAGCGGATGGCAGGAGTCGAACCTGCGTGGACGGTTTTGCAGACCGCTGCCTTGCCGCTCGGCCACACCCGCATTGATCCAATTATGTTCGTAGTGAACAACAGTCGCCACCATTGTGATCAGGGTGAGTTGATCGCCGTGTGACGGATCGCAGGGGGTGCGGGGGAAGTGCCGGGTCAGGCGCGGGAGAACACCGCGACCAGGAATTCGGAATCCTCCTTGAACGGGCGAAGATCCCACGTGGAGAGCAGCAGATCAGCCTCGAGGCCACTCGCGGTCGCGTCGGCGAGAAACTCGGGGAACTCGTAGCCACGGCCGGCACCGAATCCGATGACCACTCGGCCGCTCGGAGCGAGATGACGAGCAAATCCTGACAATACTGCTTGCCTGGTGGACGGCGCGAGAAACGCCACCACGTTGCCTGCCGACACGATGACGTCGAAATCTGCCTCGACACCGCGGGCCGGCAGATCGAGTTCGGCGAGATCGCCGACAAGCCACGCCGGTCCGGGGTGGTCTTCTTCTGCGGCAGCGATGAGAACCGGGTCGACATCGACTCCGACAACCACATGCCCGACGTCGTGCAGATAACCGCCGAGTCGGCCAGGCCCGCACCCTGCATCGAGAACCCGGCCACCGCGTCCGAGCATCGCGTCGATCAAACGTGCTTCCCCGACAATGTCCTTGCCGTCCGCTCTCATGGAACGGAAACGCTCGACATATCGTGTGGAATGCGTCGAGTCGGCTGCAGTGATCTCTTCCCACTGGCTGGGGATGCGCTCGTTCGGGGCGTGTGCAGTCATCTTTCGAGGGTACCGACAGCTCACCGGGTGCCGACGACCGTCCCGTCTGCGGCATATCCGACGAGGGTTGGACGAGGGGACGTGAGCGACAGGGGAATCCATCCGTAGAAGCGGTCTTCGGCAAGAATTGTCGGATAGATCTGGCCGTCTGCGGTGTGAAGTTCGGCTCGGACAGCACCTCCCGCTCCTGCGTCGTAGGTCGCCTCGTGCGGACCGGCCTCGTACCCGGCGCCGCCCCCGAATGAATCTGCGCCGTACAAGTCAATTGATCTGCAGCCGTGTCCGAGGCCGATGAATTTCGACGGACCAACCTTGTCGATGTCGGCTGACGCCTCGAAAACCGGGGCGACGCACCTCCAGCCATTGGCGCCGTGGGCGACAAAGATGCTGAACAAGGTTCCGTCAGGTCCGGGAATGGACCCGACCCGCTCGGCGGTGGACGGATCTATTCCGCCGTTGGTTCCCGGCATCGTCTGCCAACCCGAGTACATGTCGGTGAACGCTTTCGGCATCATCCCCGTGGCAGCGGCGCAGCCCACCACCACTGCTGCGCAGATCGCCGCGACGAGAACGATGGCACCGACGCGACGGCGTGGAGCTTTGGTTGCCCCAATGTTGTTTTCGGTAGCCATGATTCGGGTGCGTGCGGCATCTTGGACGTTCTCGGGCCAGAGTTCGGCGGAAACCGTATCGCTCGGCCGCAGCTTCTCGAGCGTGGTGAGCGGATCTTTGGTCATGGGGTACTCCCGTGTTCGGCGGCAGCGCAAGGTCGGGCGGTGTTCATCGGGATAACGGTGTCGGATTCTGAAGTCAACCCGGCGCGCAATCGACGCCGAGCGCGAAAGAGACGAACATGCATGGCCGGAACCGAACACCCAGCGACCCGCGCGGCTTCGGTGGCGGTCAACCCGTCCCAGGCAGTCAGGAGCAGGGCTTCACGTTCGGTGACGGTGAGTGTTGCCAGTGCTTCGAGCAGTTCCGTGCGTTCGGTGACAGTGACGTCGGCGCCCGGCGTCGATGCCGCAATCTGCTCGATGCGTCCCATCTTCTCGGTGAGCGCGTCAAGGCGCCGAACGCTGCGACGGTTGTTGTTCACGGTGTTACGAGCCACCACCAACAGCCACGGCAGTGCCTGGTCGGGCACTTCGTCCAAGCGTCGCCAGGCAACGAGGAACGTCTCGGAGACAACCTCCTGCGCGCTGTGATGATCAACGTGGCGACAGGTATACGCGAACACCCGACCGGCGTAGGCGTCCCACAGGGCGGTGAACCGCTCTTCGCCGCTCGGCGGTGGCTGTTCCTCGGATTTCGGGGTCATATGAAGAGATGTCCGGCTGGTTGCTGATCCTTACAGCCTCTGAGCTAATGGACGGTTTGGCGTGTTACTCCGGCCGAGAACTCCCACTGTCAGAAGCAACAGAGCGAGGATGTACAGCGTCATGATCCAGATGCCCGCAGCGGCGGGCTGCCACTTGTTCGCCTGGCCGAGCAGGATGAGGGCGTCAGAGGTGAGGAACAGCGCGCCGCCGATACCGGTGATCGAGTTGTACGTCAGTGCGGTTGATGCGGTTCCCACCAGTATTGCGGCGTACACGGGGACGGCAATTCGAAGTTCAGGTTCGAGACCGGTCCAGGTGTACGACACAAGAGCGATCCCAGCGACGGTGTAAGCGCACAGAAACCATGGCCGCCTTCGTATCTCCCGAAGCGCGCCGTGTGAGAGAAAGAATCGGATGAAGCAGAGGTGACCGATCGCGAAGGCTGCCATCCCGATGACAAACGTGGTCTCCCAGATCAGGAACAAATCTCCGAAAGCACAGGCAATCAGTGCCGCAGCAACAATTCGAGGTCCGCGTCGGGCGACAACCCAGGCAGCCAGAATCGGAGCGAGCATGACCTTGGTGATCCCGTCCCAGGGCGCAGCATCAGCGGCATTGAGGATCAGATGGACAATCGCTACCGCTGAAAACACGACGAACCATGGGGCCCGGATGATGCTCGGCAGCCCGGGGTCGAGGTCAGATTCACGCATCGGCTCAGTGTAGGAAGTCCGCTGCACGCTCGGCGAGGTCGAGCGCCGGCTGGGGGAGTATGCCGAGGATGAGCGTGACACCGGCGCCGAGGCCGATCACGCTGCTGGTCAGTGCACTCGGTACCACGACGGTCGGAGCGTCTGCGGCCGATTCGGTGAAGAACATCAACACGATCACTCGCACGTAGAAGTACGCGGCGATCGCGCTGCACAGGACGCCGACGATCACGAGAGGTGCGGCCCCGCCCTCGGCTGCCGCGCTGAACACCGCGAACTTTCCGATGAACCCACTGGTCAACGGGATCCCGGCGAAAGCCAACAGGAACAGTGCAAACACAACTCCGACCAGCGGTGAGCGCCGGCCCAATCCGGCCCAGCGCGAGAGCGTCGCGACCTCACCGTCTGCGTCCCGAACCAGACTCACGACGGCGAACGCGCCCACGGTGCTGAATCCGTAGGCCAGAAGGTAGAACATCGCCGAGGCCAGGCCGGCGTCCGAATCCGCAACCACAGCGGTCAGAATGAATCCGGTGTGCGCGATGGCCGAATACGCGAGCATCCGCTTCATATCGGTTTGCGTCACAGCGACGATCGATCCGACAACCATCGTGAGAATCGCGACCGCCCACATCAGTGGACGCCAGTTCACGTACTCGTTGGGCAGAGCCACATAGAAGACACGAAGGATGGCACCGAATGCGGCGATCTTGGTCGCAGTAGCCATGAAACTGGTGATCGGCGTCGGCGCCCCTTGATAGACATCGGGAATCCACGAATGGAACGGCACGGCACCGACTTTGAACAGTAATCCCACGGCCACGAGTGCTGTCCCGAGCCACAGGAAGGCATCGGTACCCGACCCGCTGCGTGCTGCGTCGGCGATACCGGAGAGCGTGACCGTCCCGGCATAGCCGTACAGCAATGCGATTCCGAAAACGAAGAACGCCGACGAAAATGCCCCGAGCAGAAAGTACTTGAGCGCAGCTTCCTGGGAGAGCATGCGACGTCGGCGTGCCAGACCACACAGGAGATACAGAGGCAGTGAGAACACTTCGAGCGCAACGAACATCGTCAGCAGATCGTTGGACGCGGGAAAGAGGAGCATGCCGCCGACAGCGAAGAGGGTGAGCGGAAAGACCTCGGTCTGGGCGATACCGACCTTGACCGCTTCGTGTTCCGCAACACTTCCGGGGACGCTCGACGCTTGAGGGGTGAAACCGCCGAGCGCGTCGTGTTGCGCGATCACCTCGGCGGTGTTGCCCGAGCCTCGCTCGGCGATCAGCAGTACTGCGGGGATCGACACGAGAAGGATCGTGGCCTGCAGGAAAAGGGTCGGACCGTCGACCGCTACAGAACCCATCATCGCCGTCGACCGCGTGCCGGCGAGCAGAAGCACTGCCACGAATGCGGCCGCCAAGCCTGCGACACCGAGGACGAGTTGCACGGGGTATCGAAAACGCCGGGGTGCAAATGCCTCGATGAGTACGCCCACAACCGCAACACCGAACACGATCAACATTGGCGAGAGCAAGCTGTATTCGACACTGGGTGACGCCGTGCCGGCTGAGCCGAGGATGGTCACGTCGTTGAAGGAACTCATTTGTGGGCACCTCCTTCGTGGTCGGCGACGAGCGGGGTCGGAGCCTCGTCGACGACCGTATGGCTCACTGCAGGAGTGATGACGTCCAAGGCAGGCTTGGGGTAGATGCCGAGAAGCAACAGGAGTGCGATCAGAGGGGCGACCACCACGAGTTCGCGTCGAGCGAGGTCGCGGATCGTTCCCTGCTCTTCCTTCACAGGTCCGCCCATCATGCGCTGGTAGAGCCAGAGTATGTAGATCGCGGACAGGACAAGCGCGGCAGTCGCCGCGATAGCGGCCACGTGGTATCGCGAGTACGTCCCGATCAGCACCAGGAACTCACTGACGAACGGCGCGAGACCCGGCAGCGACAGCGTTGCCAACCCCGCAACGAGGAATGTGCCGGCAAGTACGGGTGCAACTTTCTGGACGCCGCCGTACGCCGCGATCGATCGAGTACCTCGCTGCGAGACGAGGAATCCCGCAATCAAGAACAGAGCCGCAGTGGAGACTCCGTGATTGACCATGTACAGCGCGGAACCCGCCTGGCTCTGGCTGGTCATCGCGAAGATTCCGAGAATGATGAAGCCGAAGTGCGAAATCGACGTGTAGGCGATCAGTCTCATGACGTCTGTTTGCGCGATCGCCAGTATTGCGCCGTAGACGATCCCGATAACGGCGAGCGTGATGATCCACGGTGCAAAGGTCGACGACGACTCCGGGAACAGTTGCAGGCAGTAGCGAATCATCGCGAACGTGCCCACCTTGTCCACGACCGCCATCATCAACACTGCTGTCGACGGAGTCGATTCCACCGCGGAGTCCGGCAACCAACTGTGCAGCGGCCAGAGCGGTGCTTTCACCGCGAACGCGAACATGAATCCGAGGAACAAGGCGTTGAGCACCCCGGGTCCAACACCGAGTTCACCGCTGTTTGCCGCTGAGGCGATCGCCCGGAAGTCGAAAGTGCCGCTGGCGAAGGGACTCTCGTCGCGCGTGGTGACCACATACAGGCCGATGACTGCAGCGAGCATGACCAGGCCGCCGAGGAGGTTGTAGAGCAGAAACTTCACGGCTGCGCGAGATCTGCCCACTCCGCCGAACCCGCCGATGAGGAAATACATCGGTATCAGCATTGCCTCGAAGAAAATGTAGAACAAGAGAATGTCCAAGGCGCTGAACGAAATCATCACCATGGACTCGACAACAAGGATCAGCGCGAAATAGGTGTGCGGCATTCTCTTGGGTGATGCCGGGTCTGCCGGGACGTCGTTCCAGCCCGCGATCAGTAGTAATGGCACCAGCACTGCGGTGAGAAGAACCAGAACGAGTGCGATCCCGTCGAGTCCGAGTGTGTAGCTGGTGCCGAAAGCCGGTATCCAGCTGTGGCTTTCGACAAATTGAAATTGTTCGCCGCCGCGGTCGAACGCAACTCCGAGAACGGCGGCGACCACCAGGACTGCCACGGACACAGCCAATGCGAGATACTTCGCAAATTGGTACGACCGTGCCGGCAGAGCGAGGACAACACCCGCTCCGATGAGCGGAAGCAACCAGAGCACCGTCAGCGCGGGGAAGCCGGTATTGGTCACAGAGTCGCTCACCGCCGCTTCGATCACCACAGTGTCACCGCCATCATTGTCGCGACCACGAGTGTTGCTCCGACAAACATCACCAGCGCGTACGAGCGAACAAACCCGGTCTGTAGCTTCCGCGTGAGCGCGGACAGCCCGGTGACGACCACCGCAAAGCTGCCCACGACGCCGCCTATTCCCTTGGTGTCGAACACTTCCAACGACTTGGTGAGTTGTTGTCCGGGCTTCATGAACACCGTCTCGTTGAAGGCGTCACCGTACAGATCGCGGCGAGCCGCAACGGTCAACGGTGAAACCGGAGTAGGTGCCACAAGTGGAATCTCCCGGGTGGCGTACTCGCGATACGCAATCGCGACGCCGGCGGCGACCGCGAGCAGCGCCAGCGCGGTGATCGACCATGCGGGTATCGGCGGTTCGACGTGATGTGAGCCGACAACCGGTTCGAGCCAGTTCTGCAAGCTGGACCCGATGGTCAGGAGCATCCCGGCGCCGACGGACCCCACCGCCAGGATGATCATCGGAGACGTCATCACCGCCGGAGATTCGTGAGGTTTCTGGTTCTCCCAGCGGGCCTTCCCGAAGAAGGTCATCAGCATCACGCGGCTCATGTAGAAGGCAGTGAGCGCCGCACCCAACAGCGTGACGATGCCCAGCACAACACCCTTGATGCCGCCCTCGCCGATCGCAACCTCGATGATCTTGTCCTTGGAGAAGAACCCGGCAAACGGCGGAACACCGATGATGGCAAGGTATCCGAGCCCGAACGTGACAAAAGTCAGTGGCATGAACGCTCGGAGCCCGCCGTAGCGCCGCATGTCGGTTTCGTCGTTCATCGCGTGCATCACCGAACCCGCGCCGAGGAACAGGCCTGCCTTGAAGAATCCGTGGGTGATCAGATGAAGGATTGCGAAGGCGTATCCAGCTGGTCCGAGGCCCGCCGCCAGGACCATGTATCCGATCTGACTCATGGTCGATGCGGCGAGCGCTTTCTTGATGTCGTCTTTCGCGCAGCCGATGATCGCACCGAACAGGAGCGTCACGGCACCGACGATGACAACCACGAGTTGAGCGTCGGGTGCGAGATCGAAGATCGGATTGGAGCGCACGATCAGATAGACGCCGGCCGTGACCATCGTGGCCGCGTGAATCAGAGCCGAGACGGGGGTGGGGCCCTCCATCGCGTCGCCGAGCCACGACTGCAGTGGCACCTGCGCGGACTTCGCGCATGCAGCGAGGAGGAGCATCAGGCCGATCGCCGTCAGGACACCTTCGCTTGCACCAGACGCGTCGGCGAAGACGCTGCTGAACGAGAGCGAGCCGAACGTGGTGAACATCAACATCATCGCGATCATCAATCCGATGTCGCCCACCCGATTGACGACAAAAGCCTTCTTGGCAGCGGTCGCCGCCGACGGCTTGTGCTGCCAGAAGCCGATCAGGAGGTACGACGCCAAACCGACGCCTTCCCAGCCGACGTAGAGCCCGAGGAAGTTGTCGGCGAGCACGAGGAGCAGCATCGCAGCGAGGAAGAGATTGAGGTAGGCGAAGAACTTCCGACGCTCGGGGTCGTGCGCCATGTAGCCGACCGAGTAGATGTGGATCAGCGAACCTACACCGGTGATGAGCAGGACGAAACACATCGACAGTTGATCAAGCTGCAGTCCGAACTCGACCTGAAGACTGTCGACCGGGACCCAACTGAACAGGTGCTCGGTGACGGTGCGGTCGGCGGTGTCGCGGCCGAGCATGGCGATGAAAGACACCACTGCGACGACAAACGACGCGAGTGCCATGACGCAGGCGAACAGGTGGCCCCACGTGTTCGTGCGACGACCCGCCAGCAACAGGACAGCGGCGCCGCACAGGGGCAGGGCGGGGAGCAACCAGATGGCGGACGTGATTCCTCCTGACATGTCAGTACTTCAGCAGGTCTGCGTCGTCGACGGATACAGAACGCCGAGATCGGAAGATGATCATGATGATTGCCAAGCCGACGACTACTTCGGCCGCAGCTACCACCATCGTGAAGAAGGCGAAGATCTGGCCGTCCAGATTGCCGTGCATGCGCGCGAAGGTCACGAATGCCAGGTTCGCGGCGTTGAGCATCAATTCGATACACATGAACACCACGATGGCGTTGCGTCGCAGGAGGACTCCCGCAGCCCCGATGGTGAACAACAGGACCGACAGATACAGGTAATTCTCGGGATTCATCGCGCAGACTCCTCACCGGTACTCGGATCCGGGGAACGCGGAGTGAGTGCGCTGCTGACGGAGAGCGTCGAGAACGTTCCGTCGGGCAACAGTGCCGGCAAGTCCACTGCGTTGTGACGTGCGTACACGCCGGGACTGGGGAGGGGAGTGGCCGAGCCCTTGTCGGGATTGCTCTCATCGCTGCCCAGGTACGCGAATCGTTGCTGCGAGAGTTCGCGTTGGCTGAGTGTGGCTCCGATCTTCTCCCGATGCGCGAGCATCATTGCGCCAAGTGTCGCCGTGATCAGCAGTGCGCCGGTCAGTTCGAAGGCCCAGACGTAGCGGATGAAGATGAGATCGGCGAGAGCGTCGATGTTGCCCTGGTCGAGTCCGGTGAATCCGGTGAACCCCGAGATCGACGCATTTCCGAGGCCGCCGATAAGGAGTAGCCCGAATCCGACGCCGATCACGATCGCGCTGACGCGTTGTCCCCGTAGCGTTTCGACCAAGGAGTCCGAAGAATCCACGCCGACCAGCATCAGGACGAACAGGAACAACATCATCACTGCGCCGGTATAGACGACGATCTGGACGACACCGAGGAACAGTGCGCCCTGCACGATGTAGAAGACGGCCAGGATGATCATCGTCATTGCAAGGAAGAGCGCAGAGTAGACGGCCTTGGGGGCGGCGACCACGCCCAAAGCGCTGATCACCGCAAGGGTTCCGAGGATCCAGAACTGCACCGCCTCGCCGGTGGAGGTCGATGTCATCGTTCCCTCCGCCAGGATCGTGGTCGTGACCGACGCGATCATTTCTCGGTCTCCGGGTTCGGCTCTTGCTCGGGTGCTGGCTGTTCGGGAGCTGCTGTGATGTCGCCGCGGTAGTAGTCGTCCTGAGTTGTGCCGGGACGCAGCGCGTGTGGTGGCGCTGCCATGTCGGGTTTCAGGGGCGCGAGAAGGCGGTCCTTCTCGTAGATCAATCCGGCTCGGTTGTCGTCGGTCATCTCGTACTCGTTGGTCATGGTGAGAGCCCGAGTGGGGCAAGCCTCGACGCAGAGGCCACAGCCGATGCACCGCAGGTAGTTGATCTGATACACCCGCCCGTAACGCTCGCCGGGGGAGAACCGTTCTTCTTCGGTGTTGTCAGCACCCTCGACATAGATCGCGTCGGCGGGGCAGGCCCAGGCACACAGTTCGCAACCGATGCACTTCTCGAGTCCGTCCGCATACCGGTTGAGTTGATGGCGACCGTGGTATCCGGGCGCGGTGGGGCGCTTCTCCTCCGGATAGAACTCGGTCTCGGGCTTCTTGAACATTGTCGAGAGCGTCACTCCGAAACCCGCGATAGGTCCGAGGAAATCAGGCATGGGAGTCCTCCGATGTGTCGGAAACATCTGTCCGCCGCGGCGGTGGCACCTTCTGACCCGGTAGTTTTCGGGTCGGCAGCGTTTGACCAGGTAGGGGTGGAACCGGGAAGCCGCCCGACATCGCATCGAAAGGCCGGGTCCCCGAATCGGGCACCAACGCGGCGGTTCGGCGTCGGCTGCGGTAAGTCCCGGCCAACACGATCAGGAGCGCAGCTCCGAGAACCAGTGCGACGCAAAGAAGTACGACCCAGGTGTTGTAACCCTCGTTGCGGAACGCACGAACGGTCGCGATCACCATCACCCACACCAAGGCAGCGGGGATGAGAATCTTCCATCCGAGATTCATGAACTGGTCGTAGCGCAATCGAGGAAGCGTGCTGCGCAACCAGATGAAGACGAAGAGGAAGCCCCACACCTTGGCGACAAACCACAGCACCGGCCACCAACCGGAATTGGCGCCGTCCCACAGGTTGAACGGGAACGGTGCGTGCCACCCGCCCAGGAACAGTGTCGTGGCCAGAGCGGACACCGTCACCATGTTCACGTACTCGGCCAGCATGAACATCGCGAACTTGAGTGAGGAGTACTCGGTGTGGAACCCACCCACCAGTTCACCCTCGGCCTCGGGAAGGTCGAAGGGAGCCCTGTTGGTTTCGCCGACCATGGCTGTCACGTAGATCAAGAAGGACGGCAGGAGGAGAAAGACGTACCAGGCACCTTGTTGGGCGCTGACGATGCCGGACGTGGACATCGTGCCGGCGTAGAGGAAGACTGCGGCGAAGGACAGCCCCATTGCTACTTCGTAGGAGATGACCTGCGCGGTCGATCGAAGTGCGCCCAGTAGTGGATACGTCGATCCGGACGACCAGCCGGCAAGCACGATCCCGTACACACCGATTGAAGTTACGGCGAGGATGTAGAGAACTCCGACCGGCAGATCGGTCAGTTGCAGGGGTGAAAGGGTTCCGAAGATCGAGACCTGCGGACCGAACGGGATGACGGCAAAGGCCATGAACGCGGGCACGACTGCGATGACGGGCGCGAGGAGATAAATCGGTTTGTCGGCGCCGGTCGGTGTGATGCCCTCCTTGAGGGCGAGCTTGATTCCGTCAGCGAGACTCTGGAGCATTCCACGGGGGCCGACGCGGTTCGGTCCGACACGCATCTGCATGCGTGCCATGACCTTTCGTTCCGCGTAAATTGCCACCAGCGGTGTGAGTACGAGGAACACGAAAATGGCGAGAGCCTTGCCGATCACCAACCACCACGGGTCGTGCCCGAACGCCGACAGGTCGACCGGAGCTGACACGGTCCCGTACTCGTGGGTGGTCATTGCGCTCCCGCCTTCGCAATCTTCACCACGGAACCCGCGGTAACGCAGAGCGTTTCGTAGATCGTGCTACCCGGTGAATTGAGCGGGAGCCAGACTGTTCGAGGCGGGAGTTCGGTGATCTCCAACGGTAATGTGATGGAACCGGATTCAGTCGACACCGCAACGTGATCGCCGTTGTCGGCGCCGATCTCGGCAGCGGTCTCGGCAGACAAACGCACGAGTGGGAGCCGTGCCGTACCCGCCAGGTTGGGCTCGCCGTCTTGCAATCGGCCGTTGTCGAGCAGCATTCGCCAGCTCGACAACACTGCCTCGCCCAGTGCCGGTGTGGGCATGGTGCCTGACGGCACCTGAGGCGAGATGGGGCGCGATCCGGACCACGCGCCGAGGCGGTGTATCTCCGAGCGTGCGGAATCTGCGTCGGGTAGGCCCAGATCGATGCCCATCTCGGCTGCGATCGCGTGAAGGACGCGCTGATCCGGCATCACTCCTGTCGTTCTCAATGCGGTGTCGAACACGCGCTCGCGGCCTTCCCAATCGAGGAAGGTTCCGGGCTTCTCGGCGACCGGTGCCACCGGGAAGACGACGTCGGCGAGTTCGGTGACTCCGCTGTGACGGATCTCCAAACTCACCACGAAACCTGCTGCTTCGATCGCGGCCCTTGCCTTCGCCGGGTTCGGGAGATCACTCAATTCGACGCCGCCGACAAGAAGGGCAGCAGTCGTCTGCCCCGGATCCAGCAGACTCGCGGCGTCGCGCCCGTCGGATGCCGGGATGGAGGCCCCCCACACTGATTCCACCTCCTGACGTGCTGCCGGGTCCGCAACGGGGCGTCCGCCGGGAAGCAATCCCGGTAGTGCGCCGGCCTCGACGGCGCCGCGATCACCAGCGCGGCGTGGGACCCAAGCCAAACAAGCTCCTGTCGCTTCGGCGAGACGTACCGCCGCGGCGAAGCCGCCCGCCACCTCACTGAGTCGTTCGCCCAACAGGATCACTGCACCGGGCTGCCGGAGGAGCTGCCCCTCCTCACTGCTGGGGTGAGACAACGAATCCATCAGAGCTGCTTCACTTCCGGGTACGGTCCGAAGCAAAGAGCCGCCCATCTTCTTCAGGCCGCGCGTAGCGAATGGCGCGCTGGAGAGCACCGTCGTCTTGCCGAAACGTGCGGCCTTGCGTAGCCGCAGGAAGATGATCGGTGACTCCTCCTCGGGCTCGAGAGCTACCAGCAATGCGGCCGGGGCCGACTCGAGGTCCTGGTACGTTACCGACTCTTCGAGTGTGCGGCCGGCGACGTGTGCTGAGAGGAAACCTGCCTCTTCGGCAGAATGAGCACGGATTCGGAAGTCGATGTTGTTGGTGGCGAGAGCAACTCGCGCGAACTTGCCGTAGGCGTAGGCGTCCTCCAAGGTAGAGCGTCCGCCGACGAGTACGCCTGCGTCACCGCGGGCCTGCGCGAAGGATCGCGCAACGAGGTCGAGTGCCATGGGCCACGACGCCGGAATCAATTCGCCGTCAGCGTTGCGGATCAGGGGAGTGGTGATCCGATCACCTTGGGTCGTGTACGTGAATGCGAAACGGCCCTTGTCGCAGTTCCATTCCTCGTTGACTGCGGGGTCGTCCCCGGCGAGACGGCGGAGAACCTTTCCGCGACGGTGGTCCGTGCGCTGAGCACATCCGTCGGCGCAGTGTTCACACACGCTGGGGCTGGACACCAGATCGAACGGTCGCGCCCGGAATCGGTATGCCGTACTGGTAAGCGCGCCGACCGGGCACACCTGGATGGTGTTGCCCGAGAAGTAGGACTCGAAGGGCTCGTTGGCGTAGATCCCGACCTGTTGAAGCGCGCCGCGCTCGAGGAGATCGATGAACGGGTCGCCGGCGATCTGGCCCGAAAACCGTGTGCATCTGGCGCAGAGGACGCAACGCTCGCGGTCGAGCAGGATTTCGGACGAGAGTGGGATGGGCTTGGGGTAGGTCCTTTTCTCCTCACCGAACCGGGATTCGGTGCGACCGGTCGACATCGCCTGGTTTTGAAGCGGACACTCGCCGCCCTTGTCACACACGGGGCAGTCCAGAGGGTGGTTGATGAGCAGGAGTTCCATCACCCCGCGCTGCGCCTTCTCCGCCACCGGTGACGTGAGCTGTGTGGTGACGACCATTCCGTCCGCAACCGGTGTCGTGCAGGACGCCACCGGCTTGCGTTGACCTTCGACCTCCACGATGCACTGTCGGCACGCCCCGACCGGGTCCAGAAGAGGATGATCGCAGAACCGCGGAATCTGTGTGCCGATCATCTCTGCAGCGCGAATGATCAACGTGCCCTTGGGTACCTGGAGTTCCCGGCCGTCGATGGTGAGGGTGACGAGATCAATCGGCGGTGCCGCATCGGTTCCAGTGGTGGCGTCGGCTGCAGTCATGAGACGAACGCTCCTGTCGCGAGAACGGACCGGCGAGGATCGAACGGGCATCCGTTGCCGTCGAAATGCGCTACGTATTCCTCGCGGAAGTACTTCAGGGAGGACATGATCGGGCTGGTCGCTCCGTCGCCCAACGCGCAGAAGGATTTTCCGAGGATGGTGTCCGAGATGTCGAGAAGTTTGGTGAGATCAGCTTCAGTACCTGTTCCGCCTTCGAGCCGACGCAGGATCTGCACCAGCCAGTACGTGCCTTCGCGGCACGGCGTGCATTTACCGCAAGATTCGTGGGCATAGAACTCGGTCCACCGCAGCACCGCACGCACGATGCAGGTTGTGTCGTCGAATATCTGCAGTGCTTTGGTGCCGAGCATCGATCCCGCCGCGCCGACGCCCTCGTAGTCGAGTGGGACATCGAGATGTTCGTCGGTGAAGATCGGAGTCGAGGATCCGCCGGGAGTCCAGAACTTGAGGGTGTGCCCGGTGCGAACGCCGCCCGCGTAGTCGAGAAGTTCTCGCAACGTGATGCCGAGCGGCGCCTCGTACTGGCCGGGAGTGGTGACATGACCAGAGAGCGAGTACAACGTGAACCCCGGCGACTTCTCGCTTCCCATCGACCGGAACCACTCCGGGCCGCCCAGGACGATCGACGGCACACTCGCGATGGACTCGACGTTGTTGACGACGGTCGGGCAGGCGTAGAGGCCGGCGACGGCGGGGAATGGCGGCCGCAGTCGAGGCTGACCGCGTCGTCCCTCCAACGAATCGAGGAGGGCTGTCTCCTCACCACAGATGTACGCGCCTGCTCCGGCGTGCACGACGAGATCCAAGTCGAATCCCGAACCGAGGATGTTGCGGCCCAGGTATCCGGCCGCGTAGGCCTCGGCCACGGCGGTCTGCAGACGTCGCAGGACCGGGACCACCTCGCCCCGGACGTAGATGAACGCCTTGGCCGCTCGAATTGCATACGCCGCGATGATGACTCCCTCGACCAACGTGTGTGGGGTCGCCATCATCAACGGCATGTCCTTGCATGTGCCCGGTTCGGACTCGTCGGCATTGACGACGAGATAGTGAGGCTTGCCGTCTCCTGGCTTGTCTTCGGTGCTCTGTGGGATGAAACTCCACTTGAGGCCCGTCGGGAAACCGGCGCCACCGCGCCCACGAAGGCCAGCGTCCTTGACCGTTTCGATCACGGCGTCGGGGGACATGGCTAGCGCTTTGCGTAGGGCTTGGTAGCCGTCGTGACGAAGGTAGCTGTCGAGAGTCCACGAGTTCGGTTGATCCCAGTAGCGACTCAGGACGGGGGCGAGTGTCATGTCACTTCCCTTCGCCGGGAGCGTCGGCTGCTGAGGCCGAACCGGGTGGGTTGTCGTCGTGAGATCGGCTGATACGCAGTCCGGCAAGAGTTGCCCCGCCGATTGTCTGTGCTTCGGCTGCTTCGATTCGCGTATCGGGGAACCCGGCCAAGGTGCGTGCGGTCTGTCGGAACGAACACAGTGTGGCACCGCGACTGGGTGTCACGCGCTCTCCGGCGCGGAGCGCATCGACGAGTGAGCGCGCCGATTCCGGAGTCTGGTTGTCGAAGAACTCCCAGTTGATCATCATGACGGGGGCGTAGTCGCACGCCGCATTGCACTCGATGTGTTCGAGGGTGATCTTGCCGTCGGACGTCGAGATGGAGTGTCCGCCTTCGTCTCTGGAGCCTGCTGACCCGAGATGCTCTTCGAGTGCTGCGAGGATGTCGTCTCCGCCCATGATCGCGCACAGCGTGTTGGTGCAGACTCCGACCAGATACTCACCCGTCGGACCACGGCGATACATCGAGTAGAAGGTGGAAACGGCGGCAACCTCGGCGCCGGTCAAACCCAGCTTGGCACTGCAGAAATCGATCCCGGCCGGGGTGATGTACCCGTCCTCGGACTGCACGAGATGAAGGAGCGGCAGGAGGGCTGATCGACTGGTGGTCGCCACGGCGTCAGGCTCACGGTAACGAGCGATGACGGTTTCGGCATCGGCGTCGAGTCGGGCGAGTACGTCAGGCGGATAACTCGATCGTGCGCCAGGGCGTACCAGTTGCGTGGGCTCGTCCGGGCGCGGCCCGAGTTCGATGAACACCCGTGACGAGCCGTTCGGGCCGGTCATCGGTCCACTCCGCCCATGACGGGATCGATACTGGCAACCGAGGCGATCACGTCGGACACCATGCCTCCCTCGCACATCGCCGCTACCGCTTGAAGGTTGGTGAATGACGGATCCCGGAAATGGACTCGGTACGGCCGGGTTCCCCCGTCGCTGACCATGTGCACACCCAACTCGCCACGCGGGGACTCGACGGCGACGTACACCTGGCCGGGCGGCACGCGGATTCCTTCGGTGACCAGTTTGAAATGGTGAATCAGACCCTCCATGGACGACTCCATGATCTTGGCGATGTGCTTCTGCGAATTGCCGAGGCCATCCGGTCCGACAGCGAGATCGGCAGGCCAGGCGATCTTCTTGTCGTCCACCATGACCGGCCCCGGTTGCAGTTTGTCGAGGCACTGCTCGACGATCTTGAGGGACTCCTTCATCTCCTCGACACGGATGACGTACCTTCCGTAGCAATCGGATCCGTCGTGCGTCACGACGTCGAACTCGTAGTTCTCGTAGCCGCAGTAGGGCTGCGCTCGACGCTGATCGTGGGGGAGACCCGTGGCGCGTAGGACCGGCCCCGTCACGCCGAGCGCCATGCAGCCGGTGAGATCGAGATATCCGATTCCCTGGGTGCGGGCTTTCCAGATAGAGTTGTCGCTGAGCATCAGTTCGACGTCACGCAACCGTTTCGGTAGGACCTTCAACAGTTCTCGCACCTTCGCGACCGACCCGTCGGGTAGATCCTGAGCGAGACCACCAGGCCTGATGTAGGCGTGATTCATCCGCAGTCCGGTGATCGTCTCGAACACGTCCAGAATCAATTCGCGTTCGCGGAATCCGAACAGCATCGCCGTCACGGCGCCCAGTTCCATTCCACCGGTTGCCAGGGCGACAAGGTGCGACGAGATTCGATTGAGCTCCATCATCATCACGCGAATGACGGTGGCTCGCTCGGGAATGTCGTCGGTGATACCGAGAAGTTTTTCGACTCCGAGGCAGTACGCGGTTTCGTTGAAGAACGGTGACAGGTAGTCCATTCGAGTAACGAAAGTGACGCCCTGCGTCCAGTTCCGGTATTCGAGATTCTTTTCGATTCCGGTGTGCAGGTAGCCGATTCCACACCGAGCTTCCACGACTGTCTCACCCTCGATTTCGAGAATGAGGCGCAAGACGCCGTGAGTGGACGGATGCTGCGGGCCCATGTTGACCACGATCCGTTCGGCCTCGCCGGTTCGCTGGCGAGCGGCCGCGGTGACGATGTCGTCCCAGTCCTGACCCGATGCTGTGACGACGGTTTCCGTCGTGGCACCGGAGTTGCTTCCTGTCGTCTCGTTCATCAGTTGTACGACCTACGCTCGTCGGGTGGAGGAGTCTGGGCGCCCTTGTACTCGACCGGGATACCGCCGAGCGGATAGTCCTTGCGCTGTGGGTGGCCCTTCCAGTCGTCGGGCATCTCGATACGGGTCAGGGCCGGGTGACCGTCGAAGACGATCCCGAAGAAGTCGTAGGTCTCACGCTCGTGCCAATCGTTGGTGGGGTATATCCCGACGATGGACGGAATATGTGGATCGGAGTCCGGCACGGACACTTCCAGTCTGATCCGGCGGTTGTGCGTGATCGAAGCAAATGGATACACGGCGTGGAGCTCGCGACCGGTGTCCTGCGGATAGTGGACTCCATCGACACCCAGGCAAAGTTCGAAGCGCAGTTCCGATTCGTCGCGCAGTCTGCGCGCGACCTGCGGGAGGTGAGACCGTTCGACATGCAGCGTCATCTCGTCTCGAAAGATCACTACCCGCTCGATTGCATCGGTGAAAGTGCTGCCCCCGCTGCGCAATGCGGCATCCAAGGAGTCCGCAACTTCGTCGAAGTATCCACCGAACGGTCGAGAGGCCTTGTCCTCTACTGAGATCGGCGGGGCGAGCCGGCTGTAGCCCGAGGTGTCACCACTGCCGCGGACCCCGAACATCCCCCTCGATCCGTTGTTGCCCGCGGTCATCGCAGAAGCCCCTTCATGTCGATGGTGGGGGTGGATGCCAGTGCGGCGCGCTCGGCTGCCGCGCGTGCCTCTTCGCGGTTCACGCCGAGGGGCATCTCCTGGATCTTTCGGTGCAGTTCGATGATCGCGTTCAGGAGCATCTCCGGCCGCGGCGGACAACCGGGCAAGTAGATGTCGACCGGCACGATGTGGTCGACGCCCTGTACCACTGCGTAGTTGTTGAACATACCGCCGGACGACGCACACACACCCATGGCCAGAACCCATTTCGGCTCGGCCATCTGGTCGTAGACCTGACGAAGTACCGGCCCCATCTTTTGACTGACCCGCCCGGCCACGATCAGAAGGTCTGCCTGTCGCGGCGACGCGCGGAATGCCTCCATGCCGAACCGCGCCAGGTCGAAGCGACCTGACGTGGTTGCCATCATCTCGATCGCGCAGCACGCGAGCCCGAAGGTGGCAGGCCACAGTGATCCTTTGCGGGCATACCCTGCCAGGCCCTCGACAGTGGTCAGTAGAAATCCGCTGGGGAGCTTTTCTTCGAGACCCATATCCGACTCTTTTCAGTCGTAACAGCTGCGGTGTGACCGGTTTTGTCTGACGTATGTGTGCTGTACCTGTGTCCGCTGGCCTAGTCCCAACCGAGACCGCCTCGTCGCCATTCGTATGCGTATGCCACCGAGACGTTGACTATGAAAAGGCCCATCGCCGCGAGGCCGAACAAGCCGAGCGAATCGAAATGCACCGCCCACGGGTAGAGGAAAACGATCTCGATGTCGAAGATGATGAACAGCATTGCCGTCAGATAGAACTTGACGGGAAACCGCCCGCCACCGGCGGTACGGGGTGCCGGTTCGATTCCGCATTCGTAGGCTTCGAGTTTCGCCCTGTTGTACCGCTTCGGGCCGACCACGGACGCGAGAACAACCGACACCACAGCGAAGGCCATCGCGATGACCCCGAGGACGAGAATGGGGATGTAAGCGTTCATGTCACCCGAACTCCTCTCCGCTGTGCGGAAGTCCGCCCAGCCCGAAGGTGCCGTTCGATTTCGATACTGCCAGCAATTCGATACTTATGTGACCTGCGACACCCACACTAGGGGAGGCCTCCGACATTGGGTTCGTTTTCGGGGTGCCGAGTTTCGCTCTCGAAAGTCCGAAGTAGTCGGCGCCGCAACGAATCACCGCTGCAACGGGTGCTCACCGGCTCAGTTGTCGACGCAGAAGCGCGATGACGGTGGAAGCAAGTTCGATCGGATCTATCGGCTGCGGCACTGAGGCTTCCGCTCTCGACCACGACGCCAGCCACGCATCGTCGGGTCGACCGGTCAGTACGAGGATCGGTGGACAGTCGGCGATCTCGTCCTTGAGTTGTTTCGCGACGCCCATGCCGCCCGCCGGACTCGCCTCGCCGTCGAGGATGGCGAGGTCGATTCCGCCGGCATCGAGCTTGGCTACGACGATCGGTGCCGTCGCGACCTCGATGTAGTCGATGGTGGGCATCGACGGATGTGGGCGCTCTCCGAGAGCGAGCCGAACTTGCTCGCGCGTGTGTGCGTCGTCGCTGTAGACGAGGATGCGCACGGGTGCCATGGAGTTGGGCTCTGCGGTCTCGGCGGACACGCGGCCGACGTTACTCCTGGCGGTCCCTGGCTACCGGCGAATCTTCAACATCGGCAGGGACTTCCGCGAAAACACAGCTCGGCTTCACAGCAAACGGCCCTTACCCGGCGATGAACGCCGAATTAAGGGCCGCCTGAATTGCGTGTGCGCTCAGAAGTTTTCGACGAACTTCGTCAGGCCCTTGCTCGCTGTTTCCAGGGCCGTCTTCTGTGCCTTCTTCACCAGGAAGCCCGGCAGCGGGATCTTGGGATCGATGGTCAGTTCGAAGGTGACTTTGGTTCCACCGTCGGTGGGAGTCAAGACGTACGAGCCGTCCTGCTGGTTCTGCTGACCGCTCTCCACGAGGGTCCAGGTCACCTTCTCGTCGCCCTCGAAGGTGTAGTCGACTACCTGCTCGTCGTTGATTCCCAGAATGGACACGGCCATGCGAACGCGATGGGGGCGACCGTCGTCGTGGGTGCTCTCGATGGTGATCTTCTTGTGTGCAGACGACCATTCCGGCAGCCGATCGACGGCTGCTACGGCCTTCATCACCGTTTCCGGATCAGCCTTGATCTCGAATTCCTTGACGCCCGAAACGGCCATGAACGTGCTCCTTCTCGCCTTGCGGCAACGGTTCGTGATTACTGCAGTTGCGCAATTAGATCATTCGGTGATCGGGTTGGCGTCGAGCTAGTCCATGCCGTTCTTGCGCATCTGGTCCCGCAATGCGCCCTGGACGGCTTGTGAAACCCACGAGTTGAGGGAGACTCCGTTCTGATTGGCGGCCTCCTCGGCGCGGGCTTTGATCTGCTCCATCATCCTCAACGTCACCCGGCTGATATCTCCGCTGACGTCGTCGAACGAGTAGGTTGAGTCCTTCTTCTCGTCGTCTGCCTTCTCGTTTGCACCTTCGCCGCCGGTCGAGTTCGGCGGGCGAACGACGTCGACCAGTAATTCGCTTCCGTCGAGATTGACCTTGACCTCTCGGTCGCCCAGCTTCGCCCCGATCTCCTTGGCCAGTTCTGTCGCCGCGGCCAACAAGACCAGGCGGACCGAGGGTTCGATGGCGGCGGACAACGACGCCGCAATCCGGCGCGTGTGATCGTCGCCGAGTTCGGCTGCAGTGGCGAGGTCGTTCTGCAGCTTTGCGGTGTACTCCGAAATGTCCATGACACCACAGTGACGTCAAAAGTGACGTCAGTCAAGGATGTGATGACGTCACTCGGTATCGAGGGCGGTCGACCGCTATAGAGTTGCCCAGCACCTGAGGCGAACGGCGCCCGGGTTTCATGCTGGTCGTTTCGTGCTTGTCGAGGAGTGGGTTGTGCCGAACACGGTGTCACTGAAAGTGCAGTTGGTGGCGAAGTCCGAGTTCTTCCCGCCCGAGGACATTCCGTGGGAGACGGACGCGGATGGTGGCGAAGCGCTGGTCGAGTTCTCCGGTCGAGCCTGCTACCAGAGTTGGTCCAAGCCGAATCCGCGAACCGCAACCAACGCCGGATACCTGAGGCATCTGCTCGAGGTCGGACACGTTTCGGTGCTCGAGCATGCGACAGTGAGCTTCTACATCACCGGTATCTCGCGCTCGTGCACTCACGAATTGATTCGTCACCGGCACTTCTCGTACTCGCAACTCTCGCAGCGATTCGTCCGTGAGAACGATGCAAACGTCGTCGTGCCTCCTGCTGTCGAAGGTGATCCCGAGCTCGAAGCACTGTTTCTGAATGCCACCGACGAAAGCCGTCGCGCTTACGGGGAACTGCTGACTGCCCTCGAAGGGAAACTGCAATCGGTGCCCGGTGCCCCGATGCGGGGGAAGCAAGCCAGGCAGGCTGCGCGCTCGGTGCTGCCCAACGCCACCGAGACGCGCTTGGTCGTGACCGGAAACTATCGGGCCTGGCGGCACTTCGTCGAGATGCGTGCCACCGAACATGCGGATGTCGAGATCCGGCGAGTCGCGGTCGAGTGCCTGCGTCAGCTTCGTGATGTCGCGCCAAATGTGTTCGGGGACTACGAGATTCTTCGCGGAAGCGACGGATCGGAAATTGCCGTCAGCGCATTTGCGGCCGAGTCGTGACTCGTGTGCAGAAGTAAGAGCTGAACCGGGTAACCTTCTGACCATGACCTACGGTGATTCCGCTTCTCTTGTCGAGCGTCCGTTCGGCACCATTTCCGTTGCGATGGTGACCCCGTTCACTGCCGACGGGAAGTTGGACGTCGACGCGGGAGTGCGCCTCGCAGCCCATCTCGTCGACAACGGCTGTGACGGCCTCGTTCTTGCCGGTACCACCGGTGAATCTCCCACCACCACCGAGTCCGAGAAGCTCGACCTGCTCCGCGCAGTGATCGACGCCGTCGGTAACCGCGCGAAGATCGTTGCAGGCGCCGGCAGCAACGACACCGCTCACAGCGTCGAACTCGCACGTGACGCGGCTCGCGCCGGAGCGCACGGTCTGCTCGTCGTCACCCCGTATTACTCACGTCCGCCCCAGGCCGGACTGTTTGCACACTTCACCGCCGTCGCCAACGCGACCGACCTGCCCGTCATGTTGTACGACATTCCGCCCCGCTCCGTCGTTCCCATCGAGACCGAGACGATCCGCCGACTCGCCGAGCACCCGCGAATCAAGGCCGTCAAGGACGCCAAGGGCGACCTCAACGCCGGCGCAGAGTTGATCGGCACCACCGAGCTCCAGTTCTTCTCCGGCGACGACCCGCTGAATCTGCCGTGGCTCGCTGTGGGCGCCACCGGCTTCGTCAGCGTCATCGGCCATCTTGTTCCGGGTCGTCTCCGCGACCTTCACACCGCGTTCGTGTCCGGCGATATCGCCCGCGCGCGCGAGATAAACCTCAGTTTGATCCCTGTGATTCGTTCCGTTGCCCGCCTCGGCGGTGTCAGCGCTTCGAAGGCGGGTCTGCGACTCATCGGAATCGATGTCGGAGAACCACGCCTTCCGCAGGTTGCACCCACTAAAGAGCAGATCGACGGTCTTGCCGCCGATCTGCATGCGGCAGGAGTTTTGTAAATGACCCGTCCCCCCCGACGTCGTAGTGCCAGTCGTCAAGCCGGTCCGCCTTCGCCTCCGGCTCCCGAAACGGCCGCAAAGGCCGCACCGGTAGAGGCACCAGCTGCGCCGGCGGCAGAAGCGGCCCCCGCCGCAGCCGCCCCGCCCAAGAAGGCCGCAGCAACCAAATCTGCAGCAACCAAGTCCGCTGCCACCAAATCTGCTGCACCCAAGAAGTCGACCGAAGACAGGTCGCCGCGCAAATCTTCCGGCGGTAACCGACCGGCAGCATCGAAGTCGGGCAACGGGCGCGGAAACAAGCGCCCCGAGAACCGTCCGGCCGTCGATCCCACGGGTCGCCTCGGAACACCCCCGAAGGCGCCGGCATCGGGTCTGCGCATCGTCGCGCTGGGCGGCATCGGCGAAATCGGTCGCAACATGACGGTGTTCGAGCACCGTGGCAAGTTGCTGATCGTCGACTGCGGTGTGCTGTTCCCCGAGGACCAGCAGCCTGGCGTCGACCTGATCCTCCCGGACTTCCGCTACATCGAAGACCGTATGGACGACGTCGAAGCCGTCATCTTGACTCACGGACACGAGGACCACATCGGTGCTCTGCCGTTCTTGCTGCGTCTGCGCGCGGACATTCCGGTCATCGGCGCGAAGTTCACTCTCGCTCTCGTTGCCGCCAAGTGCCGCGAGCATCGCCTGCGTCCGAACCTGGTCGAGGTCGTCGAGGGAAACACCACCACCCATGGCCCGTTCGACTGCGAGTACTTCGCGGTCAACCACTCGATTCCCGACGCTCTCGCGATCGCGATTCGCACCGACGCCGGCGTCGTACTGCACACCGGTGACATCAAGCTCGATCAGCTGCCTCTCGACGGCCGCCTGACCGACCTCGCCGGATTCTCCCGCCTGGGCGACGAGGGCGTCGACCTGTTCCTCGTCGACTCGACGAACGCCGAGGTTCCGGGATTCGTCACACCCGAGCGCGAAATCGGGGGAGTGCTCGACAATGTCATCGGCAAGGCGAAGCAGCGCGTCATCGTGGCATCGTTCGCCAGCCATGTGCATCGCATCCAGCAGGTCGTCGACGTAGCCGCTCGGTACAACCGCCGCATCGTCTTCGTCGGCCGCTCGATGGTCCGCAACATGCAGATCGCCCAGGATCTGGGCTACCTGACGGTGCCCGACGGCCTCGTCGTAGACATCGACACCGCCGCCACCCTTCCCGACGATCGCCTGGTGCTCATTTCGACGGGTTCGCAGGGTGAGCCGTTGGCAGCGCTCTCGCGGATGGCGCGCGGCGAACACCGTCAGATCAACATCCGCGCCAACGACCTTGTCGTTCTCGCGTCTTCGCTGATCCCGGGCAACGAGAACTCCGTTTTTGCCGTGGTCAACGGTTTGGCCAAGCGCGGTGCCACCGTCGTGACCCAGCAGAGCGCCAAGGTTCACGTCTCGGGCCACGCGTCCGCCGGTGAGTTGCTCTACCTGTACAACGCGGTTCGGCCCACCAATGCCATGCCCGTCCACGGTGAATGGCGGCACCTGCGTGCCAACGCCGCGCTGGCAAAGGCAACCGGCGTGCCGGAAGAGCGCATCGTATTGGCCGAGGACGGCGTCGTGGTCGACATGGTGGACGGCCTCGCCGAGATCGTCGGACGCGTACCGGTCGGACACGTCTACGTCGACGGTCTGTCCGTCGGCGACGTCGGTGAGCCGACGCTGTCCGATCGCCTCGTGCTCGGTGAGGGCGGCTTCATCGCGATCACCATCGTCATCAACGAGTCGACGGGCCGTGCGGTCAGCACCCCCGAGGTGTCCGGTCGCGGCTTCTCCGACGATCCGACAGCGCTCAAGGCTGCCGCGGATCTCGTGGAATCGGACCTGGCCCGGTTGGCGAGCGAAGGCGTCATCGACGCTCATCGCATCGCGCAGTCGGTGCGCCGCGTCGTCGGACGTTGGGTCGCGGACAAGTACCGCCGCCGTCCGATGATCATTCCGACGGTCATCGCGGTTCCGTAGATTCGGCACAGCAGGTCGCTTCCGCTCGAACCCGGTCCGGTTCGAGTACTTTGGCGAAGGTGACCTTCGCTCATGACGAACGACTCGCCCTGGTGGACAGCATGGTCGAATTCGGCCCCGATGCTCCGACACTGTGTGGGGAGTGGACCAATCGTGACCTGGCAGCACATCTGATAGTCCGGGAGCGGCGTCTCGACGCCGCTCCCGGAATCATGTTGAGCCCTCTTGCCGGTCACACCGAGAGCGTGCGTAAGGCCGCAGCGGCGCGTCCGTGGGAGGAGATCCTCGACGACGTTCGGAGTGGGCCGCCTCGGTGGTCGCCGATGTACTGGCTCGACGCGCAGGTAAATACCACGGAAATGTTCATCCACCACGAAGATGTACGACGCGCACATCTGAACTGGGCGCCGCGTCCGTTGTCGGAGGGTCGGCAGGCTCAGCTGTGGAAGTACGCCCGGCAGATCGGCAAGATGGGTTACCGCAAAGCCGCTGTCGAGGTCATTTTCGAACTTCCGTCCGGCGAGAGTGCGGTCGTCCACAAATCCGGCTCTCGCAGTGTTGTCCTGCAGGGTGAACCCGCCGAGTTACTGCTGCACGCTTTCGGTCGCAACGAGGTGAAGATCGAAGCCAAGGGCGAACTGGCCGACGTTCAATCCGTGATGGCGCTCGATCGCAGTTTCTGATGGCCGCCTTCTACCGGAGTGGAGCTCGACAGACGCGTTGTGAAGATCACGTTTCGCACTCGCCACCAGTGTTGCTGGTGTTGCGGATGGTCCAGATGGGGTCGCACAGACTAGCCTGAACTCCATGGCAGGTAAGTCGAGCGCCCGGGGATCCAGTACAAGCACGTCTACGTCCAGGGCATCGACCAGGTCGTCAGCCTCTACTCCGAGCACGCGCGCAACCGCAAAACCTCGTGCCTCGCGCACCACGCGAACTGTATCGACTCCTCGAAATGTCACGACTTCGGCCAGGGCTGGTGGGCGCCCCGCGTCGGGCAAAGGCTCCAAGCCGGCGCCCAAGAAGGCGTCCGGTACGTCGTCGGCCGCGCGCCGCCCGGTATCGAAAACCTCTCAGCGGGCCAGCCCGTTGGCCGCTGTGGGCAAGGGAATCGGAGCCGGGTGGTCCCTGGCTGCCCGCGGCGTCGGCGCCACCACACGCACCGTCAGTAAGGTCGGTGAGATCGAAGCCGGCCACCGCCGCGACGGAATAGCGCTCGGCCTGATCGCATTCAGCGTCGTCATCGCCGGTGGCGTCTGGTTCAAGGCCGGTGGTCCGATCGGCGGCGGCATCGACACCCTCGTGCGGGCGATCTTCGGCGCGGCCTCGGCCGTGCTCCCCATCGTCGGCGTCGGCCTCGCGATCCTGTTGATGCGCACCGAACCGAAACCTGAGATCCGGCCCCGACTGATCATGGGATCCTTGCTGGTCGGTCTGCCGGCGCTCGGCCTCTGGCACATCATCTCGGGTTCACCGACAGACGCCACCGGTCGCTCCAACGGCGCAGGGTTTGTCGGATACGTCGTGGGCGGCCCGCTCACCAACGGGCTCACCGTCTGGCTGTCTGCGCCGCTGCTGGTCATCGCCGCCGGATTCGGAATCCTCCTTCTGACCGGAACCACGCTGCGTGAGGTGCCGAGCAAGTTCCAGTCCTTCTTCGGTGCCTCGTATCGCTCGGACGAATACGGCGACTACGGATCCGAATTCGACGAGGACGGCGAGCACCACTACGGCGAATCTGCTTACGATCCTTCACTGTTCGACGCCGACGGCTACCCGGTCGACACCTACGCCGAGCCACCGCTCAAGCCCGCCAAGCGGACCAGTCGACGCGCACCGATCGACAACTACCCGACGGACGAGTTCGAGTCGGGCGACAAGAAGACCGAAGTCCTCGGCCTGTGGAACGCCGACGACACAGCAGTACCCGACGAGCCCGTCGCGGCTGCGGCAGCGCCCGTGGTGGAGACTCCGGCGCCGCGCCCCAAGGTGCCTGCGCGTTCGGTCCCCATCGCCAAGCCCGTGCCGAAACCCGAACCGGAGCCGGAGGAGAAGGAACACTTCGTCACCGATCGGGTCACCGACGGCGACTACAACCTCCCGCCGACGACGTTGCTGATCGAGGGAGACCCGCCCAAGCTCCGCAGTTCTGCGAACGACGCGATGATCGAGGCGATCAGCGAAGTCCTCGAACAGTTCAAGATCGATGCCGCTGTTACCGGTTTCACCCGCGGACCGACGGTGACGCGCTACGAGGTCGAACTCGGCCCAGGCGTGAAGGTCGAGAAGATCACCGCGCTCGCCCGCAACATCGCGTACGCCGTGGCAACCGACAACGTCCGCCTCCTGGCCCCCATTCCGGGTAAGTCCGCGGTGGGTATCGAGGTACCGAACTCCGACCGCGAAATGGTCCGCCTCGCCGACGTTTTGAACGCGCCGAGCACTCGACGCGATCACCATCCGCTGGTGATCGGTCTGGGTAAGGACATCGAAGGTGACTTCGTCAGTGCGAACCTCGCGAAGATGCCCCACCTGCTGGTGGCAGGTTCGACCGGCTCGGGTAAGTCGAGCTTCGTGAACTCGATGCTCGTGTCACTGCTGACCCGGGCGACACCGGAAGAAGTACGGATGATCCTCATCGACCCCAAGATGGTCGAGCTCACGCCGTACGAAGGTATCCCGCACCTGATCACGCCGATCATCACTCAGCCGAAGAAGGCAGCGGCAGCGCTGGCCTGGTTGGTCGAGGAGATGGAACAGCGCTACCAGGACATGCAGGCCAACCGGGTGCGTCATATCGACGACTTCAACTCCAAGGTCAAGTCCGGCGAAATCACCGCCCCGCTGGGCAGCGAGCGCGTCTACCGTCCGTACCCCTACATCCTGGCGATCGTGGACGAGCTGGCAGACCTCATGATGACCGCGCCGCGCGACGTCGAAGAAGCAATCGTCCGCATCACGCAGAAAGCCCGTGCTGCCGGTATCCACCTGGTGCTGGCAACGCAGCGCCCGTCCGTCGACGTCGTCACCGGCCTGATCAAGACCAACGTGCCCTCGCGTCTGGCGTTCGCGACGTCTTCACTGACGGACTCGCGAGTCATCCTCGATCAGCCCGGCGCCGAGAAGCTCATCGGTATGGGTGACGGCCTCTTCCTGCCCATGGGCGCGGGTAAGCCGACCCGTATGCAGGGCGCGTTCATCACCGACGAGGAAATCTCGGCGGTTGTCGACTTCGCGAAAAATCAGGCCGAGCCCGAGTACACCGAAGGTGTCACCGCACAGAAGGCAGGGGAGAAGAAAGACGTCGACCCCGACATCGGCGACGACATGGATGTCCTCCTGCAGGCCGTGGAATTGGTCATCACGAGTCAATTCGGTTCGACGTCGATGTTGCAGCGCAAGCTACGAGTCGGGTTCGCCAAGGCCGGCAGACTGATGGACCTCATGGAAAACCGCGGCGTCGTCGGACCCAGCGAGGGCTCGAAGGCACGCGAGGTGCTCATGAAGCCCGAGGAGCTCGACGGTCTGCTGTGGTCGATACGCGGCGGCGACCCGGATGAGGCACCTGCAGACGAGTAGGGACACCTCGGCGGAGAAGCCGTCGACAGACGACCGGAGGAACCCGTGCATGTGACGCCGTTGGCTTGGGGAATCACGATCGTGGTGATCCTCGGCCTGTTCGTCTTCGACTTCTTCGCCCACGTCCGCACTCCGCATGCGCCGACCTTCCGGGAGTCCGCATTCTGGTCGACGGTCTACATTTCGATCGCCATCGTCTTCGGCCTCGTCGTGATGTGGATCTGGGGCACCACGTACGGCGGTGAGTACTTCGCCGGCTACGTCACGGAGAAGGCGCTCTCGGTCGACAATCTGTTCGTCTTCGTGATCATCATGTCGACGTTCGCCGTCCCGCGAGAGTTCCAGCAGAAAGTCCTGCTGATCGGTATCGTCCTCGCATTGGTGATGCGCGGAATCTTCATCGGAGTCGGTGCGGCCGCCATCAATGCGTACAGCTGGGTGTTCTACCTCTTCGGTGCGTTCCTGATCTACACCGCGTACACCCTGATCCGCGATCACGGGCATGAGAAGGAAGCCGAGGAGAAGCGCGACAGTCGCATCATCTCACTCGTGAAGCGGGTGCTGCCGACAACCGAGGAATACGACGGGGACAAACTGATCACCCGGATCGACGGCAAGCGCGTCGTGACACCGTTGTTGTTGGCGCTCATCGCAATCGGGTTTGCCGACGTGCTCTTCGCGCTCGATTCGATTCCGGCGATCTACGGTCTGACCCAGGAACCGTATCTGGTGTTCACCGCCAACGCCTTCGCGCTGATGGGTCTACGGCAGCTGTACTTCCTGATCGGTGGGTTGCTCGAACGGCTGGTCTATCTCTCGTACGGGCTCTCGATAATCCTGGCGTTCATCGGTGTGAAATTGGTACTTCACGCGTTGCACGAGAACACCCTCTCGTTCGTCAACGGAGGTGAACACGTCTCCGTCCCGGAAATCTCCACGGCACTCTCACTCGGAGTGATCATCGGAGTATTGGCGGTGACGACGGTCGCGAGCCTGTTGAAGACTCGCGACCGGGCGGGGGAGTAAGCCGGGGCCGGGGCTCTCAGGCGCTGAACTGACCCAACACCGGAACCCACTCGGTGATCCGGACCTTCTCGATCAAATCGGCGATCGCGAACGGATCGTGGGTGAAGAGGAGGGAAACGGTGTCGGCGTCTGCGGCGTCGACGATGATCAGCGCGCCGTTTCCATCTGCAAACGGGCCGGATGACAAGACGATCGAGCGGGAAACCAGATCCGCGAGCCACGCGCGGTGATCGCTACGGACTTCGTCGCGCTGAGCGTTCTTCTCGGGCGCGTAGGTGTATTCGACGAGGAACAACGACATCGTGAACCGCTTTCGGGGCTGGTGATCGAGATGGTGGTGTGTGAAGAGTCTGAACGGTTCAGAGAGTCAGGAGCATGCGAGTATTGCCGAGTGTGTTGGGTTTCACATAGCTCAGATCGAGGAACTCGGCGACGCCGGCGTCGTAGGACCGACACATTTCCGCATAGACCTCGGCGGTGACGGGGGTGCCGTCGATCTCTGCGAATCCGTGACGGTGGAAGAACTCGGTCTCGAACGTCAAAACGAACAACCGTTCCAACTCCAATTCCTTGGCGACCTCGATGAGTTTGTCGACGACGTGGAAACCTGCGCCCTGGCCTTTGGCAGTCGGATCGACTGCGACGGTGCGGATCTCACCCAGGTCCGCCCACAGCACATGCAGTGCGCCGCAAGCGATTACCTGGCCGCCTCGCTCGGCGACCCAGAACTCCTGGACTGCCTCGTACAGCGTCACGAGATTCTTCTCGAGGAGGATCTTGCCGGCGTAGATGTCGATCAGACGCTTGATTTCGGGGATGTCCGACGTTCGCGCGCGACGCACGATCAACTGGCTCTCGGTATAGGTCGGCGCGGTCGAAGTCATGTGGTGCACATTAGTCAATGGCCCTACCGATATTCTAAGTCGCGTGCCTGTCCGCCCCACGCAATTCCCGCGCCGCTCGGCTTTGTCCCGGGTTCGGCTCACCGCCTGTGCGGTGATCCGATGAGTACCCCGCGCGATCAGACCGACGCCCATCGCGCCGCCGTCGGCCCGTCCGACGGCACACCTGTCGCGGACAACCCGGTTCCGTTGCTGAACATCGCGAACATTCTCACGATGGTCCGAATGGTTCTCGTTCCGGTTTTTCTCGTTGTTCTGTTCGTCGACGGCGGACACTCGACGTGGTGGCGTCTCGGGGCAATGGGCGTGTTCATCGTCGCCGCGATCACGGATCGGATCGACGGCCAATTGGCTCGGAAGTACGGTCTGGTCACCGATTTCGGCAAACTCATGGACCCGATCGCGGACAAGGCACTGATCGGCGCCGCGCTGATCGGTCTTTCGGTTCTCGGTGACCTGTCGTGGTGGGTGACCGGAGTGATCATCGCCAGAGAACTCGGAATCACGCTGTTGCGGTTCGCGGTACTGCGGCACGCGGTCATCCCGGCGGGCAAGGGCGGCAAGCTCAAGACCCTCGTGCAGGCCGTCGCGATCGGGTTCTACCTCTGCCCGCTGCCGAGCAGTTGGGACATCGTCAGCGGATTGCTGATGGCTGCTGCCGTCGTGCTGACGGTGGCGACGGGAATCGAATACATCGTGCAGGCGATCAGGCTTCGCGCCGGAGTTCGCGCAGTCGAGTCATGACGGACCCGCTGCTCGCACTCGGAGTGGTCGAACTCGTCGACGCCCTTGGCGCCGCGAGGCAGACTGTCGCCGCCGCCGAATCTCTGACGGCTGGCTTGTTCACGGCTGCGGTCGCGTCCGTGCCAGGGTCGAGCGCGGTGCTGCGTGGGGGCCTGGTCGTGTATGCGACCGACCTGAAAGCGACGCTGGCGGGCGTGGATCCCGAGCGTCTGGCAACGGACGGCCCCGTGTCCGAGAGCACCGCCGTGGCATTGGCGCTCGGCGCCCGGACGAGGTGCGGCGCCGACTGGGGTATCGGACTGACCGGAGTCGCCGGTCCGAGTGAGCAGGACGGACACCCGGTCGGAACGGTGTTTCTCGGTATCGCCGGCCCGGACGGAACCGAATGCGTACCGCTCGCGCTCGGCGGCGAACGGTGGGAGATTCGGACAACCGCAGTCGCAACTGCCGTGTCGCGGTTACGTGATCGTGTCGCAGAGCGTGCGGCACGATAGGCTCGGGAACCAATCGGATGTGTTCGGACGTTGACGATTGTGAAGACGTACGACCATGCACGATGAGGTCACGGATGAAGGAGGAGCGAGATGGCGCTGCTATTGCGTGAGGCAATCGGTGACAGTCTCCGGCGTACGCGCGTTTCGCAGAGCCGCACGCTACGTGAGGTGTCGAACAGCGCGCGTGTGAGCTTGGGCTATCTGTCCGAAGTGGAACGTGGACGTAAGGAAGCATCGAGCGAACTGTTGGCGGCGATCTGTGATGCGCTCGCAGTCCCACTGTCCGACGTGCTGGTCGACGTGAGCGAGACCCTGGCCACGAAGAAGAGCGCTCCGGTAGCTGGTCGACAGGTCGCCGAACCCGCCGTGTCGGCTTCCGGTTCGGTCTCGGCTTCCGGTTCGCCGACAATCGCACGCGATACCCGCGTCGTGATTCCGGCACCGAACGCTCGAAGGTTGGCGGCGGCGTAGCCACTACCGGCCGTAACCGATAGATTTTGTACGTAACCGCCGGTTTCCAGCAGGTGGGGTCAGAGCAGATAGGGCGCAGCCCTTGTTTCGGTGCGCGACGGTCGCGCTCCGGGTCGCGTTCGGCGCGGCGCATCAGATGGAGGCAGGATCAAACCAATGGCTAATCCTTTCGTCAAGGGCTGGAAGTACCTGATGGCGCTCTTCAATTCGAAGATCGATGAGAAGGCAGATCCAAAGGTTCAGATTCAGCAGGCGATCGAGGACGCACAGCGCCAGCATCAGGCGTTGTCCCAGCAGGCTGCGTCGGTGATCGGTAATCAGCGTCAACTCGAGATGAAGCTCAGCCGTCAACTCGACGAGGTCGAAAAGCTCAACGCCAACGCGCGCCAGGCCGTCAACCTCGCCGATCAGGCCGCTGCTGCCGGCGACAACGACAAGGCGATCCAGTACACCAACGCTGCCGAAGCTTTTGCGGCCCAGTTGGTGACGGCCGAGCAGGGCGTTGAAGATCTGAAGGCACTGCACGACCAGTCCTTGCAGGCCGCCGCTCAGGCCAAGAAGGCTGTCGAGCAGAACGCGATGACTCTGCAGGCAAAGGTTGCCGAGCGCACCAAGCTGCTCAGCCAGCTCGAGCAGGCCAAGATGCAGGAGCGCGTGAGCGAGTCCCTCCGGTCCATGGACAGCACGCTGTCGGCTCCCGGCAACACACCCAGCCTCGATGCTGTGCGCGACAAGATCGAGCGGCGTTACGCCGACGCACTCGGCTCTGCCGAGCTCGCCCAGAACTCCGTTCAAGGCCGCATGATGGAGGTCCAGCAGGCCTCGGTCCAGATGGCAGGGCACAGTCGCCTCGAGCAGATTCGGGCTTCCATGAAGGGCGAGGCACTGCCTTCCGGCGGCGCAGCTGCCACTCCTGCGACTCCGTCCGTCGAGAAGCAGCCCCCGGCTGCCGGTCAGACCGGGCAGTAGCCGAATCCTCGATGTCGGCAGTGATGCTCTGATGTTTTCTTCACGAGACGGTCGACCTGGGCGCGAGCCCCGGTCGGCCGTTCCCGTTTCCGTATCCGGCGCTTTCGGAGCCTTGGGACGCACCGCGGATACATTGCGCGAGGTCGGGCTTTCGGCGGCGGATGCCGCTCGGCGGTGGCAGGACCCGCGGGCCAAATTCGAGCGCAAGCGTGCCCGTGCGCGCCGACGCGCTCAGCGTTGGGGTTTCATGTCCGGCGGATCCGTGGTCGGCACGGCCGGCCTCGCCGTCGCGTCGGCTCCCGAGTGGTCGGTGGTCGTGGCAGGCGGGGGAGCGGCACTGTTCGCGGTTCCCGCCGTCATCGCGGTCGGCCGTTACCGTTCGATGAGTTCCGGCCCACCGCCGTCGGCGCCGATTCGCCGGCGCTTGCCACCGTCGTCGTCTCGCGCGTTCATCCCGATGTCTCGCCTCATCGGCGCCGAGACTTCGTTGTTCGAGATCTTGAGTGTGCTCAGGCGCGCCGACACCATCGACCCCGGTGAGTTGAACGAAATCACTGTTACCGCCGATTCGGCATTGAGAGCGATGTTCGCGGTGTCTTCGGATGTCGTCGCGATGGAACGCGCTGTGGCCGCTACACCCAAGGTGACCGAACCTCTTGATCCCACCATTGACGGCGCAGTTCGTGAGTTGCAGTCGGGGTTGGATCAGTACGAGGATCTGGTGACCTCCGCAGCTGCATTGACAGCGCCTCACAGCCCTTCGGCTCTGGTGGGATTCAACCGAGAACTCTCGGCGCTGCACGCGGCCGCCGAGCGACTCTCGGCGCTTGCCGACGCCATCGGTGAGGTGGACGACATCACCCGCAAGTACAACTGATCGGTCCTCGCGCCTGATCGATGCACCCTGTTCGAAATCTCAGTCGTCGGCGCCGCGGGCCGCCAATGCTTCACCCATTGCGTCCGCGGTCATCAGGGTGCCGACGATGACCGGAACTGCGAAGGATCGCAGCGAGAATCCGAGCCCTCGCGCCTTGCGTGCCTCGGACACCTGTGTGATGACCTCGAACATCAGCGGGATGCACCGGATCGTCATTGCGAGGAGCAAAGCGATCCGTTCGGGATTGACGCCGAAGCGTCGCAAGGGTGTCAGGAACCGGGTGATCGCGTCGAGCATCTCGGAGATCCGTGTGGTCAGACCCATGATCGCCGCGAAGGCGATCGAAATGATCAGAACCCCGCACACGACGGCCGCTCGCTGCCATCCCGCGACTACCAGCTGGAACGCCCCGATGAAGAGCAACATCCACAGCGCCGGACGCAGCTGCCGGATCGCAGTCATCGGAGGAATGCGCGCAACCGCGTACAGGGCCACAACGACGATCGTGGGAGCTGCCAGTTGCCACGGCTCGCGCACGAAGATCGAGACGGCGAGGATGGCCACGACCAAGGCGAAGAGCTTGATCCCCGTCGGCATCCGGTGCAGGAGTGAGCGGCCCGGACGGTAGACGCCGAGAGTGGTCACGAGACCAACGACCGGTAGTGATCGATGGAGTCGGCGGGGGAGCCGTCAGCGACGACGCGGCCTTGGTCGACGACCAACACCCGTTCGAAGGATTCGAGGAGATCGAGTTGGTGGGTCACGACGATCAGTTGCTGATCGAGTGACTCGAATACCGAGCTGATCAGCCGAGAGTTGCGAAGATCGAGGAGCGTGGTGGGCTCGTCGGCGACGAGTACGTTCGGTTCCGTCACCATGATGGCCGCGAGCGCGAGTAGCTGCTTCTGCCCGCCCGAAAGCTGGTGGGTGGGATGGTCGGCGTGCCCGGCGAGGCCGTAGCGTTCGAGCACCGAGGCCACCTTTGCGGCGCGCTCGGCTTTGCCCAATCCGCTACGGCGGAGCGAGAATTCGATGTCCTCGGCAACCGTCGGCATCACGATCTGGTGGTTGGGATCGGTGAAGACGAATCCGACCTGCTTGCGTACGTCGCGGCCCTTCTTCGCCGTGTCCAAGCCGTTGACGTGGACGTGTCCTTCCGTCGGAACGACCAGTCCGTTGATCATGCGAGCGAGCGTCGACTTGCCGCTTCCGTTCGCACCCACGATCCCGATTCGCTGCTCGCTCAGTCGCAGATCTATCTGCTGAAGGACCGTTCGTTCACCGAAGCTGTGTCCGACGTTCTCGAAGACGATCTCACTCATCGGAGATTAATTCGCCACCACGGTCTTGTTCGACGAGATCACCGAGTCGCGCAGTAGTGCCGGGTATGCCCGGTGAACCTGGGACGCGACCAACGCGGTGACGACCGCTTTTGCGGCGTCGAGCGGGATGAAGGCGGCGTTGGCCGACCATGCGGCAACGAAGCTCATGTGTCCGCGGACCATCATTCCTACGATGCCGAACGCGTAGAGAACGACGACGCCGCCGAGAAGGTTGATGCCGATGCCCGCGATGATCCGGTACTTGGGCAGCATCTTGGCGGTCAGCCATCCGATGACAAACGCCGTCGGGATCCAACCGATGAGGAATCCGGCTGTCGGGCTCGAGAGAGACACGAGTGCGGTGCGACCGCCGGCAAGGACCGGTAGACCGACCAATCCCAGAGCAATGACCGTCAGGACGGCGAGAACACCCTTGCGCGGTCCGAGTAGAGCGCCGGCCATCATGACGCCCATGGACTGAAGGGTGATCGGCACGCCGGAAATGCCGATGTTGATCGACCCGGGTAGGCCCAGCGCGATGATGAGTGCGGCGAAGACGGCTACATGCGCGAGATCGCGAGCGGGGAAACGGGTCGTAGACACTGCGGACGTGCTCCTTCGGCATACGGGATCGAACTTCGCGAGTTTACGCCAGGAGCAAGCTCCCATGGGTTGGACACCTGACCTGCGTGAGGGCCGGTCTCGGGGTGAACCCTGATCTTTACCTGAACTTGCCGCTGAGCTGCTGCTTTGTCACGCCAGACCTGTCAGGCTGGTTCTACGGACGACGCAGCACCTGTCCGATTCGACTGATTATTCAACGGCACGTTGGAGGTAAGCATGTTTTGGAAGATCGTTTTGGCCGTCGTACTGGTGTGGGTCGCTCTCGCGGTGGTCGGTGCCCTGATCAAGGGGCTTTTCTGGGTTCTGGTGGTCGGCGCTGTCGGCTTCGGAATCTACTTCCTGGTGAAGGCGATGTCGGGAAGTGACGACAATTCGCCCGCTTCGCGGTTCTGACGGGCAAGATCTGCCCTATGGAAAACTTCCCCGAGGACTGGCAGCGCGCGATTGTCATCGTGGCGCATCCCGATGACATCGAATACGGCGCAGCCGCAGCAGTGGCGCAGTGGACCGATCGCGGCAAAGACGTGCGATATGTCCTGGCCACGCGCGGCGAGGCCGGAATCGCCGGTCTGTCGCCCGAAGAGTCCGGCCCGATCCGCGAGGAAGAAGAGCGTCGCTCGGCCGCGATCGTCGGTGTCGGTGAGGTGGAGTTCCTCGGCCTGCCCGACGGTCGTCTCGTGGAAGGCTTGGAGTTGCGCTCGACTCTCGCCGCAGCAATTCGCCGCCACCGTCCGGAATTGGTGGTGACGATGAACTTCTCCCACACCTGGGGCCCCGGCTATCTGAACAGCGCAGATCACCGTGCACTCGGGATCAGCGTTCTCGACGCAACTGCCGACGCAGCGAACGAATGGATCTTTCCCTCATTGACAGCGCAGGGACTGGCGCCGTGGTCCGGTGTTCGGTGGGTTGCGGTCAATACGATGACTCCCACACACTGCGTCGACGTGACGTCGACGGTCGATCGCGCCGTGGATTCGCTCGCGGAACATGCGCGATATCTGGCGGCGCTGAGTTCCACGCCGATCCGGGAACAGGCGCGCGCACAGATCGACATGGTCAGCGGACCGAAGCCTGGTTTCGACGCCGAGCGAGCAGTTGGTTTCGAGTTGTACTATTTCTGATGATCTCTGAGCGAGAGAAATTGCAAGTCCCGACGGGATTACCGGTGACTTGTCCGGTATTGTGTTACACACGATGGTAATCCGTAACGCAGATGACTCAATTGCCCCTCGCAAGGCAGATGGTCAGCGCATCCCCAGCCGCGAGATCGACGACGTGATTCTCGACGCAGCAAGGTCGTGTGTCCTCGATTTCGGAATGCAGCGAACCACACTTGCCGAGATCTCGCGTCGGGCCGGCGTGAGCCGACCGACGGTCTACCGGCGATGGCCGGACACGCGAGCTGTCGTCGCGGACCTGCTCACCCGGGAGATTCGATCGGTGCTGCCCGAGGTGACCTTCACCGGGTCTGCGGCCACATTGCTCGTGGAAGCGATCGGTGACGTCGTCGGCCAGATTCGCGACCATCCGCTCTTCGTGAAAATTCGGCAAGCCGATCAAGAATTGCTGACGACCTACATCGTGGACCGGCTCGGCGCGAGCCAGAAGTCGATTCTCGAGCTGATCACATCCGTTGTCGCGGCCGGCCAACAGGATGGTTCGATTCGCGAGGGAAGCGTCAACGAGATCGCGGCGATGGTTCTACTGATGGCTCAGTCCGTCGTCATTTCTGCCCCGACTCTCGAGCCGGAGCTTTCCTCCGATGCGTCGGTCGAGCAACTTCGATATGCCGTCGCTGCTTATCTGGCACCCGTCAAGAATTCGGGAGAATAGCTGTGAGCCCCCTAGATTCAGCAGGCAGCGATTCAGCGCTCAACGCACAACGGCGTACTCGTGAACTCGAGCAGTTGGCGAACGGCGATTCGGTCGACGTCCTGGTGATCGGCGGCGGAATCACCGGTGTCGGTGTCGCTCTCGACGCCGTGACTCGTGGGCTCAGTGTTGCGCTGGTCGAAAAGCACGACCTCGCGTTCGGCACCAGCCGCTGGAGTTCGAAACTCGCACACGGCGGCCTTCGGTACCTGGCTTCCGGCAATGTCGGTATAGCGCGTGAAAGTGCGGTCGAGCGCGGCATTCTCATGACGCGCACCGCGCCGCACCTCGTTCGCGCCATGCCTCAACTCGTACCGCTGTTGCCCGAAACGTCGTTCTTCGGGAAGGCCCTGGTGCGTACCGGTTTCCTGGCTGGTGACGCTCTGCGCATGTCGGCGCGAACCCCGGCTTCGGTACTGCCCAGATCACGGACGGTCAGCGCTGCTCGAGCGCGCGAATTGGCTCCCGCGGTCAAGCGGGAAAACCTACGAGGCGCCTTGACCGCGTTCGACGGGCAGCTCATCGACGACGCCCGCCTCGTCGTCGGTATCGCCCGAACCGCAGCGTCGCACGGCGCGCGAATCCTGACTCGCGTCGGTGCATACGACGTATCCGGAACGTCGGCCACCTTGCGTGACGAGTTGACCGGATCCGAGTTCTTGATGCGTGCCCGCGTCGTGATCAATGCGACCGGTGTCTGGGCTGATCAGGTCGACTCCAGCATCACCCTGCGCCCCAGCCGCGGGACGCACCTGGTGCTCGATGCAGCGCGATTGGGGAACCCCACGGCAGCGCTGACCGTCCCGATTCCCGGCGAGACCAACCGTTTCGTCTTCGCCCTGCCCGCGCAGCTCGGCCGGATCTACCTCGGGTTGACCGACGAAGCAGCGCCGGGACCGGTGCCTGACGTACCGACGGCGTCCGAGGACGAGATCGGCTTCCTGCTCGACACCGTGAACACGGCGTTGGAAGCTCCGCTGACCCGTGGGGACGTCTTGGGGACCTTCGCGGGTCTGCGTCCGCTGCTGGACACCGGTGAAGGCTCGACGGCCGACCTCTCGCGCAATCACGCTGTAGTCCGTTCGGACTCGGGCTTGGTCACGGTGGTAGGCGGAAAACTCACGACGTACCGCAAGATGGCCGAAGACGCCGTCGACGCTGCGGTCGAGGTCGGGTCGCTGAGCGCCGGGGCATGTCGGACACGCGCGTTGCCGCTGGTAGGCGCTGCATCACCGGCGGAATTGAAGAAGATCAAGGCACCCGCGTCATTGGTGGCGCGATACGGCACCGAGGCCGAGGTCGTTGCCGCGGCGAGCGGCGATCGTCTCCGGTCGGTTGCGGACTTGGAGATCTGCGGTGCCGAGTTCGATTTCGCGGTGTCGCATGAAGGCGCCCTCGACGTCGACGACGTCCTCGATCGCAGGACGAGAATCGGATTGGTGGTTTCGGATCGCGAACGCGCACTGGGTGCGGCGGAACAGGCCTTTCACTCGGTGTGACACTCTGATCCGGTGCGTGTAGCCGTTGTTGCCGGGCCGGACCCGGGTCATGCTTTTCCCGCAATAGCGTTGTCGCTGGCGTTGATCCAGGCCGGCGACGAACCGATCCTGTACACGGGGACCCGGTGGGTCGAGGCAGCGCGAGCAGCCGGCGTGGAAGCCGAGCCGCTCAAGGGCTTGGCCCCGCGGCCGGGAGACGACGATCTTGATGCAGGTGCTCGGATTCATTCGCGCGCCGCCTATATTTCCACCGAACTGCTTCCCGACCTGAAGTCCGTCTCCCCGGATCTCGTCGTTTCCGACATCCTCACTGCCGGAGGCGGATTGGCCGCCGAAAGACTTGGCATCCCCTGGGTGGAACTCTCGCCTCACCCGCTGTACTCACCTTCACGGGGGTTGCCGCCGATCGGCAGTGGGCTCGCGCCCGGCGTCGGAATTCGTGGTCGACTCCGCGATACCCTGATGCGCGCAGCGACGGGACGTTCGATCAAGCAAGGGTTGGCCCAGCGATCCCAGGCCCGTGTCGGTGTCGGACTGCCCGCTCTGGATCCCGGTCCGCAAGCGCGGCTGATCGCAACACTTCCGGCACTCGAAGTGCCTCGCCCCGACTGGCCGGAGCGCGCTCACGTCGTCGGACCGCTTCTGTGGGAGCCGACCGAGGTGATTCTGGATCCACCGCCAGGTGACGAACCGCTGGTTATGGTGGCGCCCTCCACGGCGCACACCGGCGCAGTGGGAATGTTCGAGGGCACGGTCGAAGGACTCGGCGGAGCCGGTGTGCGGCTGATCGCGTCGATGCTCGACGGAGCCGAAGGCGAGCATCCCGATTGGGTTCGTGCAGGTCTCGGACGCCAGGACGCGATGCTGCGTGACGCGTCGGTGTTGGTGTGCGGCGGCGGGCACGGCATGTTGGCGAAGGCCTTGCTGGCCGGCGTGCCGACGGTCGTCGTTCCCGGGGGTGGGGACCAGTGGGAGTTGGCCAATCGCGCTGCGCGGGCAGGGACGTCGGTGATCGTGCGGCCCGCAGATGCCCGCTCGATTCGCGATGCCGTACTGCAGGTGCTCTCCGACAAACGATTTGCGGAAGCTGCGATGTCCGCTGCCGCGACTGCGTCGCAGGTCACCGATCCGGTGGCGGTGTGCCGAGAGGTGGTCAACGGCGGTGTGACGGCGTGAGCATGTTGCGCCTGAATGCAGGTGCACCGCTCTGTGGACTACGGTGGCGGCTGTGCGGTTGACCGAATTTCATGAAATGGTGCGCGAAGAGTTCGGACAGGTACGAGGCGACTCGATGCTGATCGACCATGTACTCCAGAGTCTCGACGGAATGACTGCCGCGGAGGCCGTCGAAGCAGGCTGGGAGCCTCGCGCGGTGTGGCGTGCGCTCTGTGTGGAGTTCGACGTACCACCCGCCCGCCGCTGATTCTTCGGCGTGTCGAACGTCTCCCATCTTCTGTTCGAACACGTGTTCGTCTATGCTGAACCTGTTCGGTGGTGACGCTCCTTTGGCAACTGCGAACTTTCGATGTTCTACAAACGCGGTGACCTACAAACGCGGTGATCGACAAGCGCTAAAGCAAGATCGAAAAGTCTGTCGGTGGCCGGATCTACTCTGATCGCAACACACCAACAGGGTCGGCTCAGGCAGGCGCTGAAGAGACGGAGTCTGCTCAGGCAGGCACTGAAGACTGAAACAAGGATGGGGATCACGATGGCACCACAGGCACCTGATCGGGACAAGGCACTCGACCTCGCGTTGGCGCAGATCGACAAGAACTTCGGCAAGGGTTCGGTGATGCGCCTGGGTGAGGGTGTCCGCCAGCCCATCGCCGTCATTCCCACCGGTTCCATCGCGCTCGACGTCGCGCTGGGTATCGGCGGACTGCCGCGTGGCCGCGTCATCGAGATCTACGGCCCGGAGTCCTCGGGTAAGACCACCGTGGCACTGCACGCAGTTGCCAATGCTCAGGCCAACGGCGGCATCGCGGCGTTCATCGATGCGGAGCACGCACTCGATCCCGACTATGCAGCCAAGCTGGGCGTCGATACCGATGCACTCCTGGTCTCACAGCCGGACACGGGTGAGCAGGCCCTCGAAATCACCGACATGCTGATCCGTTCAGGCGCCCTCGACATCGTCGTGATCGACTCCGTGGCCGCTCTTGTTCCTCGCGCCGAGATCGAAGGCGAGATGGGTGACAGCCACGTCGGTTTGCAGGCTCGACTGATGAGCCAGGCGCTGCGCAAGATCACCGGTGCCATGAACAACTCGGGCACCACCGTCATCTTCATCAACCAGCTTCGCGAGAAGATCGGTGTGATGTTCGGTTCTCCCGAAACCACCACCGGTGGTAAGGCACTGAAGTTCTACGCTTCGGTCCGCCTCGACATCCGTCGTATCGAAACTCTCAAGGACGGTACCGACGCAGTGGGTAACCGCACTCGCGTCAAGGTCGTCAAGAACAAGGTCGCGCCGCCGTTCAAGCAGGCCGAGTTCGATATTCTCTACGGCCAGGGCATCAGCAAGGAAGGCTCGCTCATCGACATGGGTGTCGAGCACGGGTTCATCCGCAAGTCCGGCTCCTGGTACACCTACGAAGGTGACCAGTTGGGTCAGGGCAAGGAAAATGCTCGTAAGTTCTTGCTGGAGAACACCGATATCCGCGACGAGATCGAGAAGAAGATCAAGGAAAAGCTCGGTATCGGTGCTGACGTCACTGCAACCGACGAAGCTCCCGCCGACTTCTGAGTTCAGTCATGAGCTTCGACGACGGTGACAACGGCGAGAATGCTCGTGAAGAGTACGGCGCTCCTCGGCGTCGATCCCGTCAACGATCCGAGAAGCCGTCGCAACGCGCAGAAGGTGGGACGGAGGCGCAGGCCAAAGATGCTTGCCTGCGCCTCCTGACCGACCGGGCGCGCAGCCGCTCCGAACTGGAAACCAAGCTGAGCGGACGCGGCTTCGAACCCGAGATCATTACCAAGGTCCTCGATCGACTCCAGGAAATCGGGTTGATCGACGACGCAGACTTCGCGAACCAGTGGGTTCATTCGCGGCATACGTACTCGGGCAAGGGAAAGCGTGCGCTTGCAGTCGAGTTGCGGCTCAAAGGAATCGACCAGGACACCGCTTCCGAAGCGTTGTCACAGATCGATCCGGAAGATGAACGCGAGCGAGCAGCGGAGCTGGTTCGGCGGAAGCTGAAGAACAAGCCCGTCGATGATCGCGACAAGGTCACGCGTCGACTGGTCTCGATGCTGGCACGCAAGGGATATTCAGCTGGGATGTCGTACGAGGTGGTCAAAGCCGAGATGGCGGCGGTCACCGACTCGTAGCGAAGTGCAGCATTCAGAACAACAGGGCGGGGGTACCACCGAAATTCGGTGGTACCCCCGCCCTGTTGTGTATTCACGCTAACGCGGCTGGATTCGACTCACGGCTCCATCTGATTCACGGCTTGGTCAGGTCCATACCCGGAACCGAAACAGCTGGGTCGGCGGACGGAGCCGCGATGGGGCCCTTGCCCTTTCGCTTCCCGGACCGCAGGCGCTTCTCCACCTTGGTTGCCAGGAAGGTCAGAGCCGAGTTGAGAGCGATCATGATCGCGGCGACCACGATGAGCGCCGGCAGGAAGTTTCCGTAGAAGGTGCCGAGCTGTTGGGCCTGACGCACCAGCTCGACATATCCGATCAGGTAACCGAGGGCGGAGTCCTTCAACGCCACGACCATCTGTGAAATCAGGGCCGGGAGCATGGCGGTAACTGCCTGGGGGAGCAGGATCGTCACCATGATCTGCGTCTTGCGCATACCAAGTGCCTTGGCGGCCTCACTTTGCCCTCGTGGGAGTGAGTTGATTCCGGCACGGACGATCTCGGCGATCACAGAACCGTTGTACAGAGTCAGACCCACGACGACTGCCGCGAGTGCGAGGTACTTGGACTTGAAGACCTCGTATTCGGCGAACACCTGATACGAGAAGATCATCAGAATCAGAACCGGTACTGCTCGGAACAATTCGACGATGACGCCGCAAATCTTCCGAATGATGTTGTGCTCGGAGAGTCGGCCGATACCCAGTGCAGAACCGAGGATGAGCGCGAAGACGATGGACATCGCAGCCGCGATCAGCGTTCCCCGGATGCCGGGTATCAGATACGTTGTCCACGACGTGGATTCGAGGAACGGATCCCACTTCGCTGCTGTCAGCTGGCCCTTTTCGTCGAGTGCGCGGTAGATGACGTAACCGATTGCGACCATGAGTGCAGCGACGACAAGGGACGCGAATCGGTAGAGATTTCGCGCTCTCGGACCTGGCGCGTCGTAGAGGACTGTTGCGCGGTTGCTCATCGTGAAACCTCGAATCGCTTGCTCAGCTTGCCGAAGATCAAGCCCATGGGAAGTGTCAGGATCACGAAACCGACAGCGAAGATTCCACCGACGACAAAGATCGCCGCTTCGTTTTCGATCATCTTCTTCATCAGCGCTGACGCTTCGGATACGCCGATCACCGCGGCGATGGTCGAGTTCTTGGTCAGTGCGATCAGCACGCTACCCAGCGGTGCTGTGACCGCGCGAAATGCCTGAGGCAGGACGATCAGCCGAAGATTTTGTGCAAACGACAGACCGAGTGATCGGCCCGCTTCGGCCTGGCCGACCGGAACGGTATTGATTCCCGATCGAAGTGACTCACACACGAACGCGGCGGTGTAGACACTGAGGCCGAGGACGGCGAGTCGGAAGTTGTTGTCCACCAGAAAAGTCGGCGAATCCGACTTGGCGAGGTTGACTCCGAGCGTCTGCGAAAGACCGAACAGACAGAACAACAGAATCAGTGTGAGGGGGGTATTGCGGAACACGGTCACGTACGCGGCGCCCAGGAATCGGGCGACCGGGACCGGTGACACGCGCATCGCCGCGATCAGCACACCGATGATGACAGCGCCGATCGCGGAGAAAAATGTCAGCTGGATCGTGGTCCAGAAGGCTTCCAGAAGCTGGTCGCCGTACTTGCTCAGAAGGTTCACTTGCCGTCTCCCCAGATCACGGGATCTCCGTTGGTGGCGTCACGCGCTGCGGCTCCCGAAGTGGGAGCCGCAGCGAGATTGACGGTGAAAAAAGCAGGTCAGTAACGATCAACGGTGGGCGGCGCCGGGATGGGGTAGCCCGAAGCGCCAACGGTGTTGTTGAAGGCTTCTTCCCATGCGCCGGTGGAGATCATCTTCTCGATGGCGTCGTTGATCTTGCCGCGGGTCTCGGAATCGTCCTTGGCCAGGCCGACGCCGTAGTTTTCCGTTGTGAACGGTTCTCCGACGACCTTCAACTGGCCGGGGTACTGTGCGGCAAAACCAGCGAGGATGATGTCATCGGTGGTGACTGCGTCGACAGCGCCGTTGCGCAGTGCTTCGACACAAGCAGAGTAGGTGTCGAACTCCTGAAGTTGGACGTCAGGTACGGAGTCCTTGACCTTCTGAGCCGGAGTGGAGCCAGTCACCGAGCAGAGCTTCTTGCCGCCGCTGAGAGAATCGCGACCGGTGATGTCGGTGTTGTCGGAGCGAACGAGCAGCGATTGGCCGGCGATGAAGTACGGACCGGCAAAGCCGACCTTTTCCTTGCGTGCGTCGGTGATCGAGTAGGTGGCCACAATGTAGTCGACCTCGCCGTTCTGGATCAGGGTCTCGCGTTGGGCTGACGGTGATTCCTTGAAGGTGATTCCTTCGGGCTTCACGCCGAGTTCGTTCGCGATGTACCGGGCTACCTCGACGTCGAAGCCGGAGAACGTCCCGTCCGGATTGCGCTGACCGAGGCCGGGCTGATCGAACTTGATACCGACGGTGAGCGTTCCGTCGGCAGCACTCTGCGATGCGCTCTTTTCTTCTCCTCCACCACAAGCCGTGGCAGCGAACGCGATAGCCATGATTCCGATTCCGAAACGGACGGAGCGATTGATCTTCATGAAGATCCTCTCAGTTGTCGACATGCAAACGGTGCAGTCGAGATGAACGGTGCAGCCGAGGTGAACGGTGCAGTCGAGCAAGTTGTCTTGTGGACGAGGACAGGACTGTCGGAGGGGACTGTGATCAGTGAGTGAGGATCTTGCCGAGGAAGTCCTTGGCCCGATCCGACTTGGGATGGGTGAAGAACTCTTCGGGCGTGGTGTCTTCGACGACCTGGCCGTCAGCCATGAACAGCACACGATCGCCGGCTTTGCGGGCGAATCCCATCTCGTGCGTGACCACGAGCATGGTCATGCCTTCCTTGGCGAGGGAAGTCATGACGTCGAGGACCTCGTTGACCATCTCGGGGTCGAGAGCGGAGGTGGGCTCGTCGAACAACATCACCTTCGGCTGCATCGCAAGAGCGCGAGCAATCGCGACACGCTGTTGCTGACCGCCGGAAAGCTGCGCCGGGTACTTGTCGGCCTGATTGGCGATACCGACGCGCTCGAGCAATGCCTGCGCCGTCTTCTTGGCTTCGTCCTTCTTCGCCTTGCGGACCTTCATCGGTGCGAGCATGACGTTCTCGAGGATCGTCTTGTGTGCGAACAGGTTGAAGGACTGAAAGACCATCCCGACGTCGGCACGAAGTGCGGCAAGTGCTTTGCCCTCCTCGGGGAGCGTCTTGCCGTCGACGGCGATGGTGCCCGAGTCGATGGGTTCCAGGCGATTGATGGTGCGGCACAGAGTCGACTTACCGGAGCCCGACGGACCAAGGACGATCACCACTTGGCCCTTAGGTACTTCGAGATTGACCTCTTGCAGGACGTGAAGTTCCCCGAAGTGTTTGTTCACCGAGGTCATCGAAATCATGGATGTGGAATCGCCGGAGGTGGTCGGCGTCGTCGCATCGTCGGCTTGGGTCATAAACGAGAACCTTAGGCGTAGTTTGCGTCGACGCCCGTGATTTCGCCATGGTTCTTGCCATATGTAATGGAAATTTTACTGTGACGACGTTTATGTCGCGTTTCGGCTGTTTATCAGGGCGTTATTACACGTCGTAGTGGACGTGAGCTAGGCTGAAGCGTGTCACTGATCGACGAAATGTCCCCTGCACTTCCGGAGCCGACTGCAGTTCCGGAGCCGACGGCGAAGTCTGTTCGCACCTACGAGGTGCGGACGTACGGCTGTCAGATGAACGTCCACGATTCCGAGCGACTGTCCGGTCTGCTCGAGGACGCCGGGTATTCGAAGGCGGAGACCGGAACCGATCCTGATCTTGTCGTCTTCAACACGTGTGCGGTCCGCGAGAACGCGGACAACAAGTTGTACGGCAACCTCAGCCAGCTCGCCCCGAACAAGGAGGCGAACCCCGACATGCAGATCGCGGTCGGCGGGTGCCTGGCGCAGAAGGATCGTGACACCGTCGTCAAGAAGGCGCCGTTCGTCGATGTCGTCTTCGGCACTCACAACATCGGCTCGCTTCCCGCGCTGCTCGACCGTGCGCGTCACAATCAGCGCGCCGAGGTCGAAATCCTCGACGCACTCGAGGCGTTTCCGTCGACACTGCCAGCCAAGCGCGAATCTGCTTATGCAGGTTGGGTTTCCATCTCGGTGGGCTGCAACAACACGTGCACGTTCTGCATCGTTCCGGCCCTGCGTGGCAAGGAAGTGGATCGACGTCCCGGCGACATCCTGGCCGAGGTGCAGGCACTCGTCGACGAGGGTGTCTCGGAAGTGACCCTGCTGGGACAGAACGTCAACGCCTACGGCGTGTCGTTCGCCGATCCGGAGCAACCGCGCGATCGCGGAGCCTTCGCCTCCCTCTTGAAGGCATGTGGACACATCGACGGCCTCGAACGGGTCAGGTTCACATCGCCGCACCCGGCAGAGTTCACCGATGACGTCATCGAAGCGATGGCAACCACTCCCAACGTCTGCCCGCAGCTGCACATGCCGTTGCAGTCCGGTTCGGACAAGGTTCTCAAAGCGATGAAGCGCTCGTACCGCAAGTCGAAGTACCTCGGGATCATCGAGAAGGTGCGCGCCGCAATGCCGCACGCCGCCATCACCACGGACATCATCGTCGGGTTCCCGGGGGAGACGGAGGAGGATTTCGAGGAGACGCTGGACGTCGTGCGTAAGGCGCGATTCTCCAACGCCTACACCTTCCAGTACTCCAAGCGCCCGGGCACGCCGGCGGCGGAGATGGCCGATCAGCTTCCCAAAGAGGTTGTCCAGGAACGCTACATGCGATTGCTCGCCGTTCAGGAAGAAGTGAACATCGAGGAAAATCGCAAGCTCGTCGGCACCGAGGTCGAACTCTTGGTGGCAGCGGGGGAGGGTCGGAAGAACGCGGCGACTCAACGTCTCAGTGGTCGCGCGCGAGACGGCCGCCTGGTGCATTTCCGCCCCGAGGGAAACCTCGACGGCACAATCCGACCCGGTGACGTGGTGACGGTCGTCGTCACCCACGGAGCCCCTCATCACCTCGTGGCAGATGACGGAGTGCTCACGCACCGTCGGACCCGCGCCGGTGATTCGTTCGAAAAGGGCATCACACCCAAGACCCCGCCCATCGGCGTAGGTCTCGGACTACCGAAGATCGGTGCCCCGGCCCCACAACCCGTCCAGATGGGATGCAACGCATGACCTCGCAACACGAGAACACGACACCACAGCCGGGCGACGACGCCTTCGAGGGCTACCGCAAGGATCTCGACGACGCGGAACGCAAGGTCGCGGGAGAAATCGATCCGGGTGTGCGCGCCATGGTTGTCGCGGTTGCGGTGCTCGTGCTGGTCGGCACCCTTGCCCTGCCCCATGCGGGAGTTGCGAACGGCTGGGATGTGCTCGCGTACAACCAGGACGCGGAAACCGAACGGATTGCACTGTTCTCACGCTTGTTCGTGTGGTTCGTCGTCATCTTCGGCATCGGATTCTCGATGCTCGCGCTGGTCACGCGGCGTTGGAGTCTGGCCTGGGTCGCACTCGCCGGCAGTGCCGTGGCGAGCGCTCTCGGCATGATGGCCGTCTGGTCGCGTCAGACCATTCCCGCCGGTTTCAATGTGGCAGGACCGTCGATCGGGCTGATCATCGGATGGTTTGCCGTCGTGTTCTTGACGTTCCATTGGCTCAAGGTGGTCTGGACACGAACCAACATTCAGCTCGCTGCCGAGGAGCAACGCCGGATTGCTGCGGCCGAAGCCGAGAAGCATCAGGAATGGAACGTCGGCTGACACAGCAGGCAGTCCGTCCAAAGCACAAGACAACGCCGGCTGACTCCTTTCGGAGTCAGCCGGCGTTTTTGTTGTCTTTACAGCTCGTCGTCGATTACTCGTTGACGGCGCTTTCGGCAGCTTCGGCCCACTCACGCCACTGCTTGGCCTGAGCGAGAGCCTTCTCGGCGTCCTTCGTCTTGCCGGCAGCCTGAGCCTTGGCGGCCTGCTCCTCGAACTGGCTCACCCGCTCCTTGAACTGCGCGACCCGGGCAAGTGCTTCCGGATCGGTGCGACGCCACTCGGCGTCGACCGCGTCGCGCACCTTGGTTTCGATGGCCCGGAGCTTCGCTTCGAGTTCCTGCATTCGGTCGCGCGGCACCTTGCCGATCGCGTCCCACTTCTCCTGCAGGTCGCGAAGCGCTGCACGAGCATTCTCGAGTCCGTGCGCCGGGTCGATGTTCGCGTTCGCAGCGAGCAGCTCTTCCTTCGCGACTGCGTTCTGCTCGAATTCGGCGTCGCGCTCGGATGCAGCAGCGTTGCGCGCGGCGAAGAACACGTCCTGAGCGCCCTTGAAGCGCTTCCACAGGTTGTCGTCGGCCTCGCGCGGTGCGCGGCCGGCAGCCTTCCACTCGCTGAGCAGATCGCGGAATTCCCCGGCGGTCTGTCCCCATTCAGTGGAGGTCGACAGCTTCTCGGCGCGCTCGACCAGTTCTTCCTTCGTCGAACGGGCGCTCGCACGATCCCGGTCGAGTTCGGCGAAGTGCGCTCCACGTCGTCGGTTGAAGGACTCGCGAGCCTTGGAGTACCGCTTCCACAGCGCGTCGTCGACCTTGCGGTCGATTCCGCGAATCGTCTTCCACTCGTCGAGAATCTCGCGCAGTCGATCACCCGCGGTCTTCCACTGGGTCGACTCCGAGCCGATCTGCTCGGCCTCGACTGCGAGGGCCTCCTTGCGGGCGGTGCTTGCCGCGCGCGACTGTTCCTTCTCTTCCTTCGCGTGCGCTGCGGCCTCGTCGGAACCGGCAACGATCACGTCGAGTCGGCGAGCCAAAGCGTCGAGGTCACCGATCACTGCAGCGGTCGAGAGGGATTCGGACAGAGCGATGGCGGCAGCCTTGGTCTTCTTGGCGTCTCCGGCGCCCGACGTCAGTCGCGCCTCGAGTAGCGAGACCTCGGTCGCGAGGTCGTCGTAGCGACGACCGAAATGGGCGAGGCCCTCGGTGGCGTCGCCGGCCTGCCACGAACCGATCTGACGTTCACCGTCAGCGGTCTTCACCCAGGCGGTTCCGTCTTCCTCGACGCGTCCGAACTTGCTCGGGTCGCTGGCCGGTGCGGCGGTGACGGCATGCGAGGCTGCTGGTCCGGGGCGAGGTGCTCCGGGGCGGGGCGCACCGGGGCGTGGTCCACCAGGTTTGGGAGCGCCGGGTTTGGGTGCTGCCGGGCTCGGGCTGGCCGAACTGCTGTCGGCGCCGGTGGTGGGTTCACTGTTCTCGGTCATCGGTCCTCGTCTCTGCCGCGCGTCACGGCTGCCTGATCGCATTCCTGGTTCCATTGAACCCGGTACTCACGTTCTCCGACTATTGAATCAGGTAAGAGGGTGTGAGGTCGCCACCTCGGGGTCGACTAGCGTGGCAACTGTGTTGACTTCCGCTGTTCTCGTCCCCTCGGCGCCGTTACTCGTGCCGGAATTGTCCGGTGATTCGGCCGAGTCCGCTCAGGTGCGTGCTGCAGCGACAACCGCCGTGAGCCGGCTCGCTCACGAGGCGGTGCACTGGGTGGGCGTCGGTGTCGGCCCCGAGAATGCAGAACCCGAGAAAGCAGCAGGCGAACTCTGGCGATCGGGCGTCGGACGTGGGCAGATCGGTACGTTCGCTGGATTCGGCGCCGATGTCCGGACGTCACTGGACGCGGATGCGGCAGGCGAACCGGTGCCATCTCTCGAACTGTGCGCCCTTGTTGCCGGCTGGTTGCGTGGCCGAACAGACGTGGAGATAACCGTCGACATGCACGTCGTCAGTGCAAAGGCGTCGGCGAATGAATGTCGTGAATTCGGGCAGCAGCTGCGCAAGCAACTCGACAGCGACAACCGACCGCAAGGGCTTCTGATCGTTGCTGACGGTGCGTCCACGCTGACGGCAAAGGCGCCAGGAAGCTTCGACGAGCGCGCCGCGGGTGTGCAGTCGGCCATCGACGACGCCCTGACGGCCGGGGACCCGGAGGCGCTGCTTGCTCTCGATCCGCGGCTCTGCCGCAGTGTCGGAGCCCAGGGGCGCGCGGCGTGGCAGGTCCTGGCCGGTGTCTTTACGTGCTCGTCTCGGTCGGCCCATCCTCGCGCGACGGTCGACTACAGCGATGCGCCGTTCGGCGTCGGTTACCACGTCGGGACGTGGCGGCCGTGAACGTCCCTGAAGAACTTCGCCCGATCGCAGTTGTCGGTCCGACAGCGTCGGGAAAGTCCGATCTCGCGTTGGCACTGGCCGAGGAATTCGGCGGTGAAATCATCAACATCGACGCGATGCAGCTCTATCGCGGCATGGATATCGGGACCGCCAAACTGACACCGGCCGAGCGCCGTGGGATTCCGCATCACCTGCTCGACGTTCTCGATGTGAAGGAGACCGCCACCGTCGCGCGTTATCAAAGCGACGCGATCGCGATCGCCGAGGATCTGATCGCGGCGGGCAAGGTTCCGGTGATCGTCGGCGGATCCATGATGTACGTCCAGTCTTTGCTCGACGAATGGTCCTTTCCGGCAACCGATCCCGAGGTTCGTGCGAAGTGGGAGGCGGTGCTCGCCGAAGGAGGGGTCGGTGCGGTGCATACGGCGCTTGTTGCTGCTGATCCGGTAGCAGCGGCGTCGATACTGCCGACGGACGGTCGGCGGATGGTTCGGGCGCTCGAGGTCGTCGAGCTGACAGGTCTGCCGTTCGCGGCCTCGGCGCCGCAGATCGGTGACCCTCGATGGGGAACCCGCATTCTCGGCGTGGATCGGGATACGGAAGAACTCGACGCCCGGATTCGGTTGCGAACAGAGCTGATGTTTTCAGACGGACTTGTCGACGAAGTTGCCGTGCTCGTCGAGCAAGGATTGCGTGATGGCGTCACCGCGCCGCGAGCCATCGGCTACGCACAGGTGCTCGCACATTTCGACGGTGAATACGATCTGGCCGAAGCACTCGAACGGACGTTCATCGGGACACGGCGCTATGTTCGCCGACAACGATCATGGTTCCGTCGTGACGCACGCGTGCACTGGCTCGACGGTGCCGATCCGGAGCTGCCCAACTCCGCCTTCGCGGCGCTCGCAGATCGCGGTCTGTAACACGATCGAGCGGATCAGCTATCTTACAGTTAGCTATTTCGCGATCGATCGGTTTCGCGAGCGATGAACTGGAGGTCAACGAGCATGGCGCAGACCGCGGCGCACGCGCATCCGAAACGTCGACGCGCGGGTCGGCTACCGCTGGTTCTTCTGCTCGTCACATTTCTCACGGTCGGCGGGGTACTGATCTACTTTGCGGTGAGTGCGGCCGGGAAGCCCATCAGCGCACCTGTTCCCGAAGCGCCCTTCGATGTGGGAGCCCCAACCGATCCAGGGGCGACGTGGGCGCCTGCGCCAACGGATCTGCCGCCGAACACGCTCGCGATTCCCGATCTGGATGTGCGAGCCGACATCGTGACCAGTGGGTTCGGCGCCAACCGCGGAATGATCCTTCCGCATCCTGACAAGGTTTCGCATTTCACCAACGGCGTGCAGTTCGGATCTTCGGAGGGTACCAATCTTGTTGCCGGCCACGTCGACGACGGTGACCGCACGCACGGCGCCTTGTGGGGGCTGCACCAGATGAAGCCTGGAACACCGATCTATGTCAGTGACGACACCGGAACGATGTTCACCTATCACGCAGCGAGCCTGAAGTTGTACGAAAAGGTGGCTTTGCCTGCGGAGTTCTTCTCCGAATCCGGTGCGCCCAGGCTTGTCCTGGTGACCTGCGGCGGCGCAACCGTGCCCGACCCCTCGTTGCCGTCCGGCTTCACGTACGAACAGAACGTCGTGGTCACCGCGTCACCTGCGTGAGTCGGTCGGCAGGTCCGGATAGGATGGCGACCATGGATTTCAGTAAGGGCCACGGCACGCAGAACGACTTCGTTGTTCTCCCTGACCTCGACGTTCGGGTCGATCTCGAGCCGACGCGAGTTTCAGCGTTGTGTGATCGTCAGCGTGGCCTCGGCGCCGACGGCATCCTTCGTGTCGCCCGGGCAGGCGCACTTGCGGACGCGGGCGTGCTCGGTGCGCTGCCCGACGGCGTCGCTGCCGAAGACTGGTTCATGGACTACCGCAACAGCGACGGCTCCATCGCGGAGATGTGCGGAAACGGAGTTCGCGTATTCGCCCACTATCTCAAGGCCTCGGGCTTGGAGAGCAAGGACGAGTTCGTGGTCGGCAGCCGCGCCGGAGCGCGTCCGGTCGTGGTGCACGGCTACGACGCCACACATGGTGACGTGACCGTGGCGATGGGCCCGATCAAGGACCTCGGCACCAGTTCGGCAACAATCGACGGCCGCGTCTTCGCCGGCGTCGGCATCGACGTCGGTAATCCGCATTTGGCGTGTGTCGACGAGCACGTGACGGCAGAAGTTTTGAGTGCGCTCGATTTGAGTGTTTCTCCGGGCTTCGATCCCGGGTTCTTCCCGCACGGGGTCAACATCGAGATCGTGACGCCGATCCACGACGGTGGGGTCCACATGCGCGTACACGAGCGTGGTGTGGGCGAGACTCGTTCCTGCGGAACCGGAACGGTCGCAGCGGCGGCCGCGGCGCTGAGGTACGACGGCCGCGATGAAGGCTCGGTACTGGTGCGCGTGCTCGGTGGCGAGGTGCAGGTCACCGTCGAAGGCGGCAAAGGGTCGTTGCGGGGGCCCTCGGTTCTGGTGGCGAACGGGACGATCAGCGATGCCTGGTGGCAATCGCTTGTGTGATATCGCCCGCGGGAAATACGCCTGCAGGAAATACGGATGCACCGTGGCCAGGTTTCGTGGGACCATGGATCTTGTATGACGAACACACATGAAAACGAAGAGTCCACCGCTCACGAGCAGTCCGAGTACGCGCAAGCCGAATACACGGCAGCGTCCGCATCGGGCAACCCGTCGACCGGTGAGATGCAACTCGCAGATCGCGGCGCCCTGCGCCGCGTGGCCGGTCTGTCGACCGAGCTCGAGGACGTCACCGAAGTCGAGTACCGCCAGCTTCGACTCGAAAGAGTTGTCCTGGTCGGCGTCTGGACGCAGGGAACTGCCGAGCAGGCCGAGGTGAGCATGACCGAGTTGGCCGCACTTGCCGAGACGGCCGGCTCCGAGGTCCTCGAAGGACTGGTTCAGCGTCGCGACAAACCCGACGCTGCCACCTACATCGGTTCCGGCAAGGCGCAGGAACTGCGCGAAGTAGTCCTGGCGACCGGCGCCGACACCGTCGTCTGCGACGGTGAGCTGACGCCGGCGCAGCTCACGGCGCTGGAGAAGATCGTCAAGGTCAAGGTCATCGACCGGACAGCTCTCATTCTCGACATCTTTGCTCAGCACGCCACTTCGCGTGAGGGTAAGGCGCAGGTCGCTTTTGCTCAGATGGAGTACATGCTCCCGCGTCTGCGTGGTTGGGGCGAGTCGATGTCGCGCCAGGCCGGTGGCCGTGCCGGCAGTAACGGCGGTGTGGGTCTGCGTGGTCCCGGTGAAACGAAAATCGAGACGGACCGCCGCCGTATTCGTGAGCGCATGGCAAAACTACGCCGCGAGATCAAGGGCATGAAGGCCGCTCGCGACACCAAGCGCACACGTCGACTGCAGAGCGACATCCCGTCGATCGCCATCGTCGGATACACCAACGCGGGCAAATCGAGTCTGCTCAATTCGCTCACCGGATCGGGTGTGCTCGTGGAGAACGCGTTGTTCGCCACCTTGGACCCGACCACTCGCCGCGCAGCACTCGACGACGGCCGCGAGTACGTTCTCACCGACACGGTCGGCTTCGTGCGACACCTGCCGACTCAGTTGGTCGAGGCATTCCGCTCAACTCTCGAGGAAGTGACCGACGCGGATCTGCTGCTGCACGTCGTCGACGGTTCGGATCCGTTGCCGACAGAACAGATCAAGGCTGTGCGGGAAGTCGTCACCGATGTTCTGCGCGAGACGGATTCGAAGGCTCCGCCGGAGTTGATCGTGGTCAACAAGATCGACGCGGCAGATCCGGTTACGTTGACGCAACTACGTGGTCTGTTGCCTGGTGCCGTGTTCGTCTCGGCGCGGACGGGTGAGGGAATCGCCGAACTAAGAGCACATCTCAGCGAGGTGCTGGTTCGGCCGGAGGTCGAGGTCGACGTGCTGGTGCCGTACACGCGCGGTGACTTGATGGCTCGAATCCACTCGGACGGAACGATTTTGGAATCGACTCACGAAGAGGCGGGAACGCGGGTGCACGCACGCGTGCCACAGATGTTGGCCTCGGCATTGGTCGAGTACGCACCTAGTGCGTAGTTTCGGGGCCGTGGTCGCGGTGATTGCTGCGACGACGGCAACCGTACTGCTTCCCGGAGCGCTCGCACAGGCGTCGTCGTTCGAACCGAGCGAGTTCGCCCCACTCTGTACGCCTACCGATCCTGCGCTCCAGGAGTTGTCGGGGATGGTCGTCGTCGACGATCGGATCTACGCGATGGGCGACGGCGGCAGTGACGACTTCGTATTCGAAATGGACCTGAACTGTGTTGTCCAGAAACAGATTCCGGTCCCGATAGATCCTTACGACGTCGAAGATCTTGCGGTGAGTGGGCGAACGCTCGTTCTGTCGGACACCGGTGACAACCTCCGGACCCGCGAAACAGTGGCGTTCATCACGATGGACCTCGATTCCGGCGACGGTACGTTGCACCGCCTCACGTACCCGGACGGTGCGCACGACACCGAGTCGATACTGCTCGACCCCGACGGCCACGTTTTTGTCGTGACCAAGGAATTGTTCGGCGAAAGCAGTGTCTACACACCGGTCGGGGATCAGAAACTGAGTGACTTGGCGCAGCCCGGCCCGACGCCGCTCGAGCGCGTCGGAGCCGTGTCCCTCGGACCGGAGAAGCCCGTGTCGGTGATGTTCACCGGGGGAGCGGTGTCGTCGGACGGTTCGGCGATCGCACTTCGGAGTTACTCCGACCTGTACCTGTACGAAGTCGTGGACGGCGGAATCGGCGCGACGCTCACCGGTACCGAACCGCTGCGGATCCCGCTCCCGAAGGAGCCTCAGGGTGAGGCGGTGGCATTCAACGATGCGGGCGATGTTCTGATCGGTTCGGAATCTGCCGGCGGAGCGTTGCCTCCGGTGTACGTGATGCGAGCGCTCGTGGACGCGACAGAAGCGACGGCTGACTCGTCTGCCGGTTCGGTCGGTGTCGGGGTCGATCCGTGGACATTCGTGTGGGCCGGGTTGGTCGCGGCAGGATGTGCGATCGGGGGCGCGGCGTTCGTGAGATTTCGACGACGCCGCTGATTCCCAAATAATTCCACGAATTCGCAGACCGACGGTAGATGTGGATACTGGAACGAATGCACGGGCATCAACTCCTGACGCGGCTCTCGCGTATGTCACTCGAGCACGGACACATCACCGCAGCGCTGCTCGTGGGTTCCGTCATCGTCGGCGTCGGCACGTTGCTTCTGCTTCGGTGGTTGCCGCGTCGGGCCGCGTTGGTCGCGCTAGGTCTGTCAGTGCTCGGATCAGCCACCGGTGCGACGTTCGTGTGGCTCAGCTTTCGGCCGCTGCCCGCGCAGCTACCGGCGTCGAATTTTGTCTGGATAGCGCTGGCGATGTTCGGAGTCATCGGCGCCGCACTCGTTCTCCTTCGGCGCCCAGGGCTTGCGCGTGGCCTTTCGGTGACGGCATTCGCCGGGCTGGCCGCGATCGTCGCAGTGGGTCAGGTCAACGCGCAGACCGGCACCTATCCCACGCTCGGCTCACTGGTCGGGCACTGGCCGGTCGGGTCGGTCGAGAACGTTGCCTTCGATTCGCTCCCCGGGGCCGAACCTTGGGTACAACGGGGACTGCCCACCGAAACTCATTGGCAGGTTCCGGTGCGGATGCCGAGCAACGGTGTCGTGACGGAAGCGGCGATTCCAGGAAACGTTTCGGGATTCGACGCGAGGCCGGCGACGCTGTATCTCCCGCCGGCCTATCTTGCCGATCCGCGTGCCGAGTTGCCCGTACTGGTGTTGGTGGCGGGTGAGCCCGGCAGCCCCAGCGACTGGCTGGACAGTGGCCGGCTCGCGACCACCGTCGACGCCTATGCGTCGAGGCATTCCGGGCTTGCTCCCGTCGTGGTGGTGCCCGACGCGTTGGGGGACTACGACGCCAACCCCGGCTGCATGGATTCTGCGCTCGGCAACGTCGCGACGTATCTGGACCAGGACGTCCCGAACTGGATCGAATCGAACCTTCAAGTGAATCCGGACGCTGCGCAATGGGCTATCGGTGGGTTCTCCTACGGCGGGACATGCGCGATCGAGATGGCCGTGAACTTCCCGGACCGATACCCGTCGTTCCTGGACTTCTCCGGCCAGGACGAACCGTCGACCGGTGATCACGAGGACACCGTGGCGGCCATGTTCGACGGTGACGAAAGCGCGTTCGACGCGGTCAACGCCCGAGACCTGATGGCGCAGAATCGGTATCCGCAGTTGTCGGGTGTATTTGTCGCGGGTGAGGACGACGACATCTACCGCCCTCAGCAGGAGATCATGTTCGAGGCTGCACGCGCCGCCGACATGAACGTGGACTACTACACCCTTCCCGGCGGGCACTCGGGTGATGTGTGGGGCACTGCTCTGGAACTCGAAATGGACTGGCTGGGCCGGACACTCGCACTGACTCCGTGAGAGTGTCCGGCCCGCTACACAGCACCGACTGACATCGGGTCAGGCGTCCAGATCAGCGGCTACCAGCTCGGCGACCTTGGCGAGTGCGTCGGCGTCGTCGGACTCGATGGTTACTTCGGTGTCCTTGGCGGCTCCGAGCGTCATGATCATCAGTGCCGAACCTGCATCCACGGGTTCGCCGTCGGCGACTGCGAGGGTGACCGTGGCGCCGGAGGCTCCGACTGTTTCGGCGATGAGAGCGGCGGGGCGGGCGTGGAGGCCGACTGCGGAACCGACGGCAACTGTCTTGCTGGGCATGGGATCTCCTCGTTGTAGAACTGTCGTTGCGGACGTTATGGGGTGTTCGGGCAGATCTGGTGACTCAGGTGGTGACTGCAGTGTTGCCTGCTGTCGATCATGCCGCAGCGGGCACGATTTCGGGGTCGAGTTCGGCATCGGACGGCCCCTTGCGGAAGAACTCCTTGGCTCCGACGACGGCGAGCGCAGCTACCACGGTTCCCGCGGCGAGCGAGACCAGGAACCAGCCGATTCCGCCGACTGCGAAGAAGACGAAGATCCCGCCGTGCGGGGCGCTGAGAGTGACGTCGAAAGCCATGATCAGCGCGCCGGTGACCGCGCCGCCCGCCATCATCGAGGGGATCACGCGAAGCGGGTCGGCAGCGGCGAACGGAATCGCGCCCTCGGAGATGAAAGCCGAACCCAGCAACCAGGCAGCCTTTCCGTTCTCCCGTTCGGCTTCGCTGAAGAGCTTGGGACGCAGCACCGTCGAGGCAAGTGCCATGGCAAGCGGCGGAACCATACCGGCAGCCATGACAGCCGCCATGATGCGCAAAGTGGCCGGGTCGTTGACGTTGAGTCCGGCGACGGCGAAGGCGTAAGCCGCCTTGTTGACCGGTCCACCGAGGTCGAAGCACATCATCAGGCCGAGAATGATGCCGAGGAAGATGGCCGAGCTGCCGGACAGTCCGTTGAGCCAGTCGGTGAGACCGGAGGTGATCGCGGCGAGCGGACGCCCGAGGACGATGAACATCAGTGCTCCGACGACCAGCGTCGCGAACAGCGGGATGATTACCACCGGCATCAGGCCTCGCAGCCACTGCGGGACGGCGATCCGGCCGATGTAGAGCGCGACGACACCGGCGATGAGACCACCGACCAAGCCGCCGATGAAACCGGCACCGACGAACACGGCGACCGCGCCGGCTGTGAAGCCGGGAGCGATGCCAGGCCGGTCGGCGATGGCGAAGGCGATGTAGCCGGCCAACGCGGGCACCAGGAAGCTGAATGCCAACGAACCGATCTGGAACAGCACTGCGCCGAGATAGGTGGCCAGACCACCGTCGGGAAGGTTGGTGATCGAGTTGTTGAGAACGATGTCCTTGGCCGGACCGGAGATCTCGTATCCGCCGAGCAGGAAGCCGAGTGCGATCAGCAGACCGCCGGCCGCGACGAACGGGATCATGTAGCTGACACCGGTCAGGAGGACCTGACGGAGGTGGGTGCCGAACCCTACGGAACCGGCATCGGAATCCGCGGCCGCTGCGGCGGTGCCGTCAACGGTGGCGGCGGCGGGATTCTCGGAGGCGCGCAACGCTTCTGCGAGCATCTTGTCCGGCTCGTTGATTGCCCGCTTCACACCGGAAGCGACGACGGGCTTACCGGCGAATCGTTCGCGGCCCTTCACTCCGACGTCGGTGGCGAAGATGACCGCGGCGGCTCCCGCGATCACCGAAGGGTCAAGGGGGGTGCTTCCGCTTGAACCTTGCGTTTCGACGTGAACCTTGATGCCGGCGCGTTCACCCGCGGCGACGAGTGAGTCCGCCGCCATGTAGGTGTGAGCGATTCCGGTCGGGCAGGCGGTGACCGCGACGATGTGACGCTCCGCGGGCGCTGGTGCCGGGGTCTCCTCGGTAGCGTGTTTCCCGGTGGAAACAGGTGCCGGGGGTGTAGCTGCCGCAGCCTTTGCTGCAGGATCCTTCGGTGCGGGATTGAGTACCTCGTCGACCAGTCTCACGATCTCGTCCGGCGTCGACGCTTCACGAAGTGACGTGACGAACGCGGGCCTGACGAGTGCTCGGGCCAACGAGGAGAGCAGCTTCATGTGCTCGGCCCCGGCGCCTTCGGGTGCCGCGATCAGGAAGACCAGATCGGCGGGGCCGTCGGGTGCACCGAAGTCGACCTTCGGATCGAGTCGAGCAAACCCCAGGGACGCGGACGAGACAGCCTCGGCGCGGCAGTGGGGAATTGCGATTCCGCCGGGCAGTCCGGTCGCGGACTGCGCTTCGCGAGCGAGTGCGGCATCGACCAGTCCCGCGGCGTCGCTCGCCCGTCCCGCTGCAGTCAATCGCGCTGCGAGAGAACGAATGACATCTTCCTTGGTCGAACCCAGGTCGGTGTCGAGTGAGATCAGTTCGGGACTGATGATCTCCGGGCCGGAACTGCCGGCTGCGGTGGTATCGGACATGTCAGGTTCCTTAGGGCGTCAGGCGAGTTCGGTGGGGACGGGGATGGGAGAGGCGGCATCTGCTGCAGATACCGAAACCGCTGCCAGATCGATCTGTTCGGGTGTGGGAAGGGTTGTGCCGGGAAGGGAGGCAGCGGCGCTTCCGTAGGCGACCGCGTGACGTAGCCGCTCGGATTCCGAGCCGCCGCCCGCTTCGGCGAGGATGTAGCCGGCCAGCGACGAATCGCCTGCGCCGACGGTACTGACTGCGACAATCGGGGGTGCGGTGGCGATCCACGCGCCGTCGGCCGTGACGAGGACGGCCCCGGCTGCGCCGAGCGTGGCGAGCACGCTGCCGACTCCGCGATCGACCAATCGCTGCGCCGCCGTGATTGCAGGCCCGGGATCACCGTTCTCGGCAGCACGTTCGAGGACGTGGCCGTCGACGCCGGTCAGTTGCGCGAGTTCCTCGCCGTTGGGTTTGAGCAGATCAGGTGCCGAGCCGGGGAAGCCTTCGGCGAGTGCCGTCAGTGGGGCGTCCGAGGTGTCGACCGCCACCTTGCACGGGTGATCGCGCAGCGCGGCGACCAGTTCGCCGTACCACCCCAGCGGAACGCCGGGAGGCAGTGAGCCGGACAGCGCGAACCACAGTGCGGTATCGGCGCGGGCGATCAACTCCTGTGCCAGGGCGTCGAGCGTCGAACCGGACAGCGTTGCGCCGGGCTCGTTGATCTTCGTCGTGGTCCCGTCCGGTTCGGCGATGGTGATGTTGGTGCGAGCCGGACCCGTTGTGGCGACGCCGATGTGGGGAATCCCACCGGCTGCGAGCGCCGAGAGCAACGGATCGCCACCATTTCCCGGTAGAACGGCGAGCACGTCGAGGTCGGCTGCGGCGAGAACACGCGCGACGTTGACCCCCTTGCCGCCGGGGTCGCTGCGAGTGGAGTGGGCGCGTAGGACGGAGCCTCGTTCGAGCCGTTGCTCGAGTTGTACGGTCCGATCGATACTCGGGTTGGCTGTCAGTGTGACGATCATGCGATCACCACCTCGATTCCGTGGTCGTGGAACTCGGATGTGTCTGTGGGACTGATCTCTTCGTCGGTTATGAGGACGTCGATGCTGTCGAGTGGCGCGAAGCTGATCAAGTGCTCGCGGCCGACTTTGCTGGAATCGGCCAACACGACAACGTGATTGGCGGCCTTGACCATCGCTCGTTTGACGGCGGCCTCCTCGCTGTCCGGGGTGGAGAGTCCGTGCCCGACGCTGATCGCGTTGGTTCCGACGAAGGCGACGTCGACCCGCAACGTGCTCAGCAGGCGTAGAGCGTCCTCGCCGACCGCGGCTTGCGTCACCCCGCGTACTCGTCCGCCGAGCAGGATCAGGGAAATCGAGTTCATCGATGCCAGTCGTGCGCCGATCGGCACGGAATTGGTCACGGCCGTGAAGTCGTTCTCGGTCGGTAGTTCGGGGATCATGCGACCCGTGGTCGTGCCCGCGTCGAAGATGACGCTGCCGCCGGTAGGAGGGAGATAGGTGACCGCGCAGCGGGCGATCCGGTCTTTCTGTTGCGCGCGGGTCTGATCGCGTTCCGCCATGCCAGGTTCGGTCACGTGGAGGGATCCGGTCGGAACGGCGCCGCCGTGTACACGCCTGATCTGTCCGATCCGCTCGAGGAAGGCCAGATCGCGACGCACGGTCTCGGTGGTCACACCGAAGGTTTCCGACAGCGCCGCCACGGACATGCGTCCGCGCTGCGACACCATGGTGCCGATCGCTTGTTGGCGTTCTTCCGCGTACACGTGCTCTCCGATTCCGAAATGTGATCCGACGGTGCGTTGTGGATCACAGTGAATGTTGCTTTATGTTGTTTTACGCCCGAGTGTGTTGACATGTCAAGACTTGGGAGTAATCTTCGTCACAACGAAGGTGAGGGCTTTACGCGCTCGAGGTGATCCGGTGTGACACCGGGCCCATCGCTCAAGGAGGACAGATGACCGAACAGCTCAACCGAATCACCGTGCACGGCACCCCCGTCGTGCCCGGAATTGCCTACGGCCCGGCTACCTGGCCGTCCAGCCGACCAGAACTCGTCACCGATGCACCGGCCCTCGACGAGGCCGATCGAGAGGCAGCTGCAGACGCCTTCGTCGCAGCAGCGAAGGCGGTCGAGAACCGCCTTCTCGGACGGGCTGCCGAAGCCACAGGCGCGGCCGCCGAGGTCTTGCAGGCCAACGCGGCGATGGCAGCTGATCGTGGCTGGATCGGGGCGGCCAAGAAGTCGATCGCCGGCGGAGTGCCCCCGGTGCAGGCTGCGATCGCGGCGACGGAGCAGTTCGTGGTGCTGTTCACCAAGGTCGGCGGTGTGATGGCCGAGCGCGTCACCGATCTCGAGGACATCCGCGACCGCGTGATCGCCGAACTCTCCGGATTGCCCGAACCCGGAGTTCCGATGCCCGAGACGCCGTCGGTGCTGTGCGCGGACGATCTGGCTCCTGCGGACACCGCGGGCCTCGATGCAACCAAGATCATCGGACTCGTGACCATCTTCGGCGGCCCGACCAGCCACACGGCAATCATCGCGAGGCAGTTGGGCATCCCGTGCATCGTGGCTGCGAAGGAATTGGAATCCATCGCGGCCGGAACACCGATTCTGATCGACGGAACCACCGGCGACGTGATCGCGGAGCCGGATCCCGAACAGGCGCGCGAACTGGTCGAACAATCCCGGATCGATCGCGAACGCGTCAGCACGTGGACCGGACCAGGCCGGACGTCGGACGGTCGGCCGGTAGACGTTCTCGCCAATGTTCAAGACGGCGCGGGCGCTCGCGCCGCGGCGTTGACCGCAGCGGGAGGCATCGGGCTCTTCCGGACCGAACTCTGCTTCCTCGGCCGTGAGACCGAACCGACCGTAGACGAGCAGGCGGCGATCTACGCCGAAGTTCTCGAGGCCTTCGCAGGAAAGAAGGTCATCATTCGCACGTTGGACGCGGGTTCGGACAAGCCGCTCAAATTCGCCAACCATCAAGAGGAAGCGAATCCGGCCCTCGGCGTTCGTGGGGTCCGAATCGCCTGGCAGGACATGGGAATTCTCGACCGCCAGCTCGACGCGATCGCGGCAGCCGCGGCGTCGACCAACTCGTCCCCGTGGGTCATGGCACCGATGATCGCCACCCCGGCCGAGGCGAAACGTTTTGCCGATGCGGTGCGGGCACGCGATCTTGTTCCCGGTGTGATGGTCGAAATCCCGGCGGCGGCGCTGTTGGCCGACCAGATTCTCGAACACGTCGAATTCCTCTCGATCGGTACCAACGACCTCGCTCAGTACACGATGGCCGCTGATCGGATGTCCTCCGAACTCGCCGACCTGACCGATCCGTGGCAGCCCGCGGTGCTCGCCCTTGTCGCACGTACGGCCCAGGCCGGTCAGGCGGCAGGCAAGCGCGTCGGCGTCTGCGGTGAGGCGGCCGCCGATCCACTGTTGGCGTGTGTTCTGGCCGGACTCGGAGTTTCCTCGCTGTCGTGCGCTGCGGCGTCGGTCGCGGGTGTGGGAGCGAAGGTCGGGTCAGTCACCATGGCGCAATGTGAGGCGGCTGCGGCGGCGGTGCTGGCAACCGGTGATCCGGTGGCAGCGCGCAAAGCGGCGGCCGACGCAATCAGCTGAACTGGTTTCGTTGGTCTCGGTCGGAGACCGAGCGCCTGACCTCTAGTATTTCGACCTGTGATCGAACGAGAAACAATGACCGGGGCCGGCGGAATCGGCTGGACTGTCCACGGAGACGGCAAGCGGATCGCCGACGGCGCCGTCGTGGCGCCGGACGAACGACTGAGTTGGCCGCGCACCATCGGGATCGGGATGCAGCACGTCATCGCGATGTTCGGAGCGACACTGCTCGTTCCGACCATCACCGGCTTCCCCGTCACGACGACGCTGTTGTTCTCGGGTATCGGCACCGCGCTGTTCCTGCTCATCACCCGGGGCCGGATCCCGAGCTATCTCGGTTCGTCCTTCGCGTTCATCGCCCCGCTGACAGCGTCGGCAGGATCGGGCCCGGCCGCGCAGCTCGGTGCCGTCATGGCCGTCGGCATCGTGTTGATGTTGATCGGCGTCGCCGTACGTCTGATCGGCAGCCGGGTCATCGACGCCGTCATGCCGCCGGTAGTGACAGGCGCCGTCGTCGCGCTGATCGGTCTCAACCTCGCTCCGACGGCGGTCGGTTCCTTCGAATCGCAGCCGCTGATCGCCACGGTCACGCTCGTTTCGATCCTGCTGGTCACGGTCGTCGGTCCCGGGCTGCTCGGCCGGTTGGGCATTCTGGTCGGCGTCGTGATCGGCTGGGTCTTCGCCGCGGTCATCGGTGGTCTCGACAGTGAACGAGTGTCCGCTCTGCGCGAAGCCGACTGGTTCGGGCTGCCGAGTCTGCACGGACCGTCGTTCGACTGGTCGGTGATCGTGCTCGCGCTGCCCGTGGTGATCGTTCTGGTCGCCGAGAACGTCGGACATGTCAAGGCGGTGTCCGCCATGACGGGTAAGTCCCTCGATGATCTGGCCGGCAATGCGCTGTTTGCAGACGGTCTCGCCACGACCTTGGCGGGCGCCGGCGGCGGATCCGGAACCACCACGTATGCCGAGAACATCGGGGTCATGGCAGCGACGCGTGTGTACTCGACCGCGGCGTACTGGGTAGCGGCCGCCACCGCCGTGATCCTGGCATTTTCGCCCAAATTCGGTGCACTGGTCTTCACGGTTCCGAACGGCGTCATCGGCGGTGCGACGATGGTTCTCTACGGACTCATCGGCATTCTCGGTGTGCGCATCTGGATGGAAGCGAAGGTGGACTTCACCGATCCGGTCAACCTGACCGTCGCCGCTGCCGCACTGGTTGCCGGCATCGGGAACCTGACGCTGACCATTGGTTCGGTCGAGCTGGGCGGCATCGCTTGGGGGTCGATCGGCATCCTGGTCGCCTACCCGATCATGCGATACCTAGCCAAATTCCGTACTTCGAGTAACAGATAACCGCTACAGTCACGAATCGTGATCGTTCGGGTCATCGACGGGTATCGCAACAGGTTCTACCGTCGGAGGCAGTGACGTGGGCCCGCGAACTTCGGCGTGCCCAGTCTTAGCGAAAACATCCCGACCGGGTACATCGTCCCCACCGGGTACATCACTGAAGTGCCGTATATCGAATTGCAAGGAGTCGGCGTGGAGCGCACCCTGTTCGAACCGGAACATGAACTCTTCCGGGAGTCGTACCAGAAGTTCTTGGCACAGCACGTGGCACCGAACCACGAGAAGTGGGAAGAGCAGAACATCGTCGATCGTGACGTCTGGGTCGAGGCCGGAAAGCAGGGATTCCTGGGAACCGCGGTACCTGAGGAATTCGGCGGCGGCGGTGTCAAGGATTTCCGCTACAACGCGATCATCACCGAGGAAACCACCAAGGGTGGCTTCAGTGGTATCGGCTTCACGCTGCACAACGACGTGGTGGCGCCGTACCTCCTGGAGTTGACCAACGAGGAGCAGAAGCAGCGTTGGCTACCCGGATTCGCGTCGGGTGAGCTGATCTCGGCGATCGCGATGACCGAACCGGGTACCGGTAGCGACCTGCAGGGCATCAAGACGAAAGCAGTTCGCGACGGGGACCACTGGGTACTCAACGGTTCGAAGACCTTCATCACCAACGGAATCAACGCCGACATCATCATCGTTGTCGCGTGCACCGACCCGGACAAGGGTGCTCAGGGCTTCAGCCTCCTCGTGGTCGAGCGGGACATGCCCGGCTTCGAGCGAGGACGCAATCTCGACAAGATCGGCATGAAGGCTCAGGACACCGCCGAACTCAGCTTCACCGACGTACGCGTTCCCGCTGCCAACCTGCTGGGCGAAGAGGGAATGGGCTTCTTCTACTTGATGAAGAACCTTCCCCAGGAACGACTCTCGATCGCCGTCGTTGCTGCCGCCGCAATGGAATCGGTTCTCGAGAGCACGATCCAGTACTGCCGTGACCGCAAGGCATTCGGCAAGTCGATCGGCAGCTTCCAGAACACCCGATTCGTACTGGCCGAATTGGCAACGGAGACCACGGCAGTGCGCATCCTGGTGGACAAGTTCATCGAGCAGCTCAATGCCGAGAAGCTGACCGTGCAGGAAGCTGCGATGGCGAAGTGGTGGACCACCGAAGCTCAGGTCAAGCTCATCGACCGCTGCCTCCAGCTGCACGGAGGCTACGGCTACATGAAGGAATACCCGGTTGCCAAGGCGTACATGGACTCTCGTGTGCAGACCATCTACGGTGGCACAACCGAGATCATGAAGGAGATCATCGGACGTTCGCTGAATCTCTGATTCGGGTGATGGACCGCTGATCGTCACGAAAAGACTCTGGGCCCCGGCTGATGCCGGGGCCCAGAGTTTTGTGATCGAGGGTGCGAGCGAACTCAGATCTTCCGCATGACCGTGACAACCTTGCCCAAGATGACGGCGTTGTTGCCGGGAATCGGCTCGAAGAGGTCGTTGTGCGGCATCAGCCACACCTCCTTCTTCGTACGCTTGAACGTCTTCACGGTGGCTTCGCCGTCGATCATTGCGGCCACGATGTCACCGTTCTCGGCGACGTTCTGCTGACGGACGACAACCCAGTCGCCATCGCAGATCGCTGCATCGATCATCGACTCACCGACAACCTTGAGCATGAAGAGCGAACCTTGGCCGACGAGCTCGCGGGGGAGTGGAAACACATCCTCCACAGCTTCCTCGGCGAGGATCGGTCCGCCGGCAGCGATGCGGCCCAGGATGGGGACGAACGCCGGCTCTGGCAGCGGGTCGGCACTGTTGTACTCGCCGGAATGCTTCGACACCGACGCGATGGCGGTATCGGCCGCAACCTCGTCGAGACCCCGAACATCGACTGCACGAGGGCGATTGGGATCGCGTCGAAGGAAGCCCTTGCGCTCCAACGTTCGCAGTTGATGCGCGACCGACGACGTGGAGGTAAGCCCCACCGCATCCCCGATTTCGCGAATGCTCGGCGGATACCCGCGCTCCGTCACCGAATCGCGGATCACTTCGAGAACGCGCCGCTGACGCTCGGTGAGCGTCTCGCTCGACGGAGACGGAACTGCAGAAGCTCCTGCCTCCGCGGCTGTGCTGGAGCGATCGTCCTTCATGGCCTGTTGCCTCCGTGTCTGAAGAAGTCGTGTCTGAAGAAGTCGTGTCTGAACAAGTCGTGTCTGAAAACTGCCTGCAAAAGTGCCTGGTGCAAGTCGCGCAGAAACCTGTCGGTGCCTCCTGCCAACATTCGAGCTGTCGACAAACACGGAGGCTTTCGCAATTCCCGCTGTGTGGTCTGACACGAATCTAGCCGGATTTGCTCGCGGTTTCAAACATCTGTTCGATTCGTGTCGCTCCAAGTAGAGACATTGTCGGCCAGGCGTGGTAGAAATTCGAACATGCGTTCCATCGAACGCATGATCGAACACATCGATCGGTGTCGACCAGCGGAGGTCACGATGGGTAACGCAGCACTGAAAAGCAACAGGGTTTTCGACGACGCGATTGGTTTCGACGCGTTTGGTTTCGACGGTACGTCGGCACTGAAGTACCACCCCTCGTTCTATGGGCCCGATGCAGACGCTGTGTCCTTCGAACGGCGCGGAGCGGCCGAAATGCATGGCGTGGCCAGGGATGTCGACAACGAACCGCAGGCGGCCGTCGTTCGCCGGGTTCCGGCGGTGGGCGCGGTTTCAGGTTCGCGTTCATTGCGCGAATCTCCTCGCCGGTGGGACAGCGAGCACGATTCGTCACGCCCGTACGGAGGAAGTTTCGCGCACCGAAACAGGGTCGGTGTGTCACGGGTCGAACATGAAGTGGCCGCCGAGGATGTCGGTTGGAAGACGGTTTTCCTGGGCGCCGTATTCACCGCATTCGCAGTGTTGGCGTTGGTGGGGATCGGCGCTTTGTCGAGTGGTGACGTAGCTGCGACAAACGGCGCGACCGAAGTGGTTCGCGTTGCCGCGGGTGAATCCCTCAGTGATATTGCTGCCAAGGTTGCACCTGGCCAGGCTGTCGGTTCGGTGATCGAGCAGATCATGGATCTCAATGCGATGTCGAGTTCCGGACTGTCAGTGGGACAAACGCTGATCGTGCCGGCCTCGGGGCGCTGACCTACCCCGTACCAGGCGGGGGCGTACCGAGCGTGAGAGCAGTCCGTTCACAGCGAGTAAGCTGTCCACTTGACAGTCCCACCACCTCGGGTGGTCGCGTTGAGTACGTGGATCTGCTCTGTAAATCGTCGGAGGATTTGCAGTCGGTAGCGAATCTGAGTTGCGGCCATTTCGGCGACAACGAAGGAACCCCGATGCATTGCCCGTTCTGCCGGCACCCTGATTCCCGAGTGGTCGATTCGCGCGAGGCCGACGAGGGCCAGGCGATCAGGCGGCGCCGTTCGTGCCCCGAGTGTGGCCGCCGATTCACCACGGTCGAGACGGCAGTTCTCTCGGTCGTGAAGCGCAGCGGCGTCACGGAGCCTTTCAGCCGAGAAAAGGTTGTCAAAGGTGTGCGTCGCGCATGCCAGGGCCGCCAAGTGGACAACGATTCGCTGAATTTGCTCGCCCAACAGGTCGAAGATGCCGTTCGAGCTTCGGGTTCTGCCGAAATTCCCAGTAACGAGGTAGGGCTCGCGATCCTCGATCCGCTTCGAAATCTCGACGAAGTCGCCTACCTGCGATTCGCATCGGTGTACAAGTCCTTCAGCTCGGCTGCGGATTTCGAACGTGAGATCACCGACATGCGCGAGCATGCAGAGACCCGTGCCGCCGAGAAGGCTCCCGGCGCCGAGACCGTTTCCGTCGACTGAGGCCTTCGCCTCAGATAACGCTGAGAGCACAGAGCGGTCTTAGGTAACGCTGAGAACACAAAGCGAACAATCGAACAAATCGGGCACGTTATTCGCTTAGTGTCTACCAGGTACGTTCGTCCGCATCTCGGATCTTCACGGAGGCGTTATGAACTTAGTTGCAGTTCTCGGAGTCGTGAACAGCCTGGTAACCCTCGGGTTCGCCAACACTGTTGCCACCTTTGGCGGTTTCCTCACCAACGTCAACATTCAGACAATCTACTGATCCCGCAATTCTCGCCGAACATCAACGCTTGATCGCTTCGATAGCTTTCAGGACTCGCTTTTCGGAAATCGGTGTGGGTGTACCGAGGGACTGCGCAAACAGGCTCACGCGCAGTTCCTCGATCATCCAACTGATCGCGTCGACATCTCGAGCAGTGCGACGCTCTTCGGGAAGCGAACTCACCAACTGGTCGTACGCTGCGTACACCCGGTCGAGGACATCCATAGCCTGCTGATCTCGTTGTGCACTTGCGGGCAGAGCTTCGAGACGGAATTTTGCTGCGGCAAGATACCGCGGTAAATCGCGTAGGCGGGCCGATCCCAGTTCGGCGACAAATCCCGGAAACAGCAGTGAGGTCAACTGTTCTCGGACGTCGTCGGCTGCCTCGCCGCGCGAGCGGTCCAGCACGACGCTCAGTTGGTGTGCTTGTTCGAGGATCGGAACAATCATGCGCAGGATCGCGGAAACGCGTCCGGCCAGTTCGGAGCGTGCGATCTTCACCAGGGCATCGAACGCTTCAGGCGTGCGTACCGGTCCACCGTGGGCCGCAATCACTTCGTTGGCAGCTGCCACCCGGCAATCTTCGACGAGGGCCTCCAAGCCGCCGTCCGGATTCTGGCCGAGAGCCAGACGCTGAGTGTTCGACAAGCCGGCGGTCACTGCCTTGAGTTGGGTGGGAACGGCCGCGAGGAGAAGCGCCCGCGTACCTTCCCTCATCGCCTGCGCCTGCGCGGCCGGCGTACTCAGGACACGAACGGCAACTCCGCCGTTCTCCGGCACCAGAGCTGGGTAGCCGGTCACCTGCTGTCCGCCGATGGAGCGAGTGATGGTCTCTTCCAATGCGCCCAGGGTTTCGGATGTCCAGACGGTTGCCGCTGTCCGTTCGGTTCCGGTTGCCGCCTTGGCCACTTCCTTCTGCACGCGCGGGGCGAGTGTGCGTCGTAGCTGCGCCAGATCCTTGCCCTTCGCGAGAACCTTGCCCGATTCGTCCTCGACGACAAACGTCATCCGAAGATGGTCGGGCAGCGCGGCGGGATCGAAGTCCTTGGCGTCGATCTGGATCCCGCCCAAGTGCGAGAGTTCGCGGGCCATTGCGGTCATCAACGGCTCGGATCGAGGTTTGACTGCTGCCAACGCTGCGGCGGCGTAGTCGGGTGCGGGCACGACAGCGCGTCGGATGTTCTTGGGCAACGTCTTGATCAGAGCAGTAACCAGATCGACGCGCATACCGGGGACCAACCAGTCGAAGCCGACCGGCTGAAGTTGCGCGAGCAGGCCGACCGGGATGTGCGCGCTGACGCCGTCGTCGTCCTTTCCCGGCTCGAATTGGTAAGTGAGTGGAAACTGCATGTCGCCTTGGCGCCAGGCGTCCGGGTACTCGCCGCCCAGTACTGCAGCTGCGTCGGAGTTGACCACCGTTTCCGGTGTGAAAGTCAGCAGACTCGGATTCTTGCGCCGCTCGGTCTTCCACCACTGGTCGAAATGCTTGGCGGATACGGCTTCCTGGCCGATACGTTCGTCGTAGAACTCGTAGAGAGTTTCGTCGTCGACGAGGATGTCGCGTCGGCGCGCGCGGTTCTCGAGTTCTTCGACGTTGTCGAGGAGTGCACGGTTTTCGTGGAAGAACTTGTGGTTCGTCTGCCATTCGCCCTGCACGAGCGCATGGCGGATGAAGAGATCGCGAGAGGCCTCGGGATCGATTCGTGAGTACGTCACTGCGCGGCCGGTTACCAGAGGAACTCCGTAGAGAGTGACCCGCTCGTATGCCATCGCCGAGCCGCGCTTGGAGGACCAGTGCGGTTCGGAATAGGTCCGTTTCACCAGGTGCGGGGCGAGCTTTTCAGCCCACTCGGGTTCGATACGCGCGGACATGCGCGCCCACAGCCTCGACGTTTCCACGAGTTCGGCGGCCATGACCCAGCGTGGTGGCTTCTTGAACAGTCCCGATCCGGGGAAGATCGCGAAGTGGCTGCCCCTGGCGCCGAGGTAGTCCCGCTTCTCGCCCTCGCGTAGCCCGATATGCGAGAGCAACCCGGCAAGGAGCGACTGATGGATCGCGTTCTCGCTTGCCGGTGTCTCTCCCACTGTCCAGCCGAGACCGCGGGTGATCTGCCGGAGTTGCCCGTGCAGATCCTGCCATTCGCGGATGCGGAGCCAGTGCAGGAACTCGTTCCGGCACATCTTGCGAAACTGGTTGGAGGACAGATCGTTACGTTGTTCGCGTAAGTAGTCCCACAGTTTCAGGTAGGCCAGGAAGTCGGAGTTCTCGACGTTGAAGCGGGCGTGCTTTTCGTCGGCGGCTTGCTGGAACTCGGCGGGCCGCTCGCGAACGTCCTGGATGGACAACGCCGCGACGATGACAAGGGTTTCGTGAAGGCAACCGTTGTTCTTGGCTTCCACCAGCATCCGTGCCATCCGCGGATCCACCGGAATCTGGGCCAGCTCGCGGCCGACCGGCGTCAGTTCGGGGTGGCTGGCCTCGGAACCTCGCGCGATGGCGCCGAGTTCCTCGAGGAGTCCGATTCCGTCCTTCACGGCGCGCTGGTCCGGCGGTTCGACGAAGGGGAATGCCGCGATGTCGCCCAGGCCGAGGGCCGTCATCTGCAAGATCACGGATGCGAGGTTGGTTCGCAGGATCTCCGGTTCGGTGAATGCCGGCCGTGACTCGAAGTCCTCCTCGGAATACAGGCGGATGCAGATTCCTTCGGCGACGCGGCCGCAACGCCCGGAACGCTGACGAGCTGACGCCTGCGAAATGGGCTCGATCGGCAACCGCTGAACCTTGGTGCGCACCGAATATCGCGAAATGCGCGCGGTTCCCGGATCGACGACGTACCGAATGCCGGGAACGGTCAGCGAGGTCTCGGCCACGTTGGTGGCAAGGACGACGCGTCGGCCGGTGTGCGGCGAGAACACTTTGTGTTGCTCGGCAGCAGACAGCCGCGCGTACAGCGGGACGATTTCGGTGTTGCGAAGACGCCGATCGCGTAAAGCATCTGCGGTGTCGCGAATTTCGCGTTCGCCGGAGAGGAAGACCAAGATGTCGCCTTCGCCCTCCACGCTCAGCTCGTCGACCGCCTCGCAGACCGCGTCGACGGGATCGCGGTCGAAGGTGATGTCGCCGGATTCGACGGTCAGTGGCCGGTAACGCATTTCGACAGGGAATGTTCGCCCGGATACCTCGACGATCGGCGCGGGCTTACCGTCGACAGCGAAGTGCTTGGCGAAGCGCTCGGGATCGATGGTCGCCGACGTGATGATGACCTTGAGATCGGGTCGGCGGGGGAGCAGCTGAGCCAGGTATCCGAGGATGAAGTCGATGTTGAGGCTGCGTTCGTGCGCTTCGTCGATGATCAGCGTGTCGTAGCGTCGGAGCATACGGTCGCGCTGAATTTCGGCGAGGAGAATGCCGTCGGTCATGAGCTTGACGTAGGTGCGGTCCGAGACCTGGTCGGTGAACCGCACGGTGTATCCGACGGCGTCGCCGAGTTCGGTGTCGAGTTCTTCGGCGATACGTTCGGCAACGGTGCGTGCTGCCAACCGGCGCGGCTGTGTGTGTCCGATCAAACCGCGGACGCCACGTCCGAGTTCGAGACAGATCTTCGGGATCTGGGTTGTCTTACCCGAGCCGGTCTCGCCGGCGACGATGACAACTTGATTCTCCGAGATCGCGGTGGCGATATCGTCTTTGCGCTGACTGACGGGCAGTGCTTCGGGGTACGAGATCGCGGGGACGTTCGCGGCGCGGTTCGTCAATCGAGTGCGTGCGGCGTTAATTTCTTCGGCCAGCGCCACCAGAGCGTCGGGTGTGCGGGCACGGTCGAGTTTGCGACGGAGTCGACTCTCGTCGCGGAGTGAGACCTGCGCCAGTGCGCTCTTCAGGTCACTCCGCTTGGGGGAGAGCGGGGCCGGTGGTGTTGTAGACATGCTGATGACAGCCTATCGAACGCGTTCACAACTACCGCTCGCAGATCGTTTTGATGTGCAAATATCGACCAGTGACGACAAATACCGCAAATGAGTCATCGGTGCCTGTCTTGTCGACGCCGATCGCCGTGCGAGCCCTGAGACTGTTGTTTGCTGTGTTCGGACTTGCCGCTTTGCTGTGGATCCCGATCCGTGACGCGGCTGAGCTGTCTCTGTCGAACTATCTGAGCTACTTCACCATCGAGAGCAACATTCTTGCAGTGATCGTGTTGCTGATCGGTGCAATTCGAGATCCACAATCGCAGGCGTGGCAGTCGATCCGCGGGGCGGTGACGCTGTACATGGTGATCACCGGCATCATCTACGCCGTCCTCCTGGCAGATATCGACGTCAATTTGAACGATGCCTGGATCAACTCGGCACTGCATCGGATTCTTCCGTTGGTCATGCTGCTCGACTGGGTGTTCTTCGCCTCGAGGCACACGATCTCCGAAGCACGTTCACTGCAGTGGTTGCTGTTCCCGGTCGTGTACGGCGTGTACACGTTGATCCGAGGCTCGATCGTCGACTGGTATCCCTACCCGTTCATGGATCCGCGCCACCAGGGCTATCTGGCCCTGTTCATCGGATTCGTCGTACTGGGCATCGCGATGGCCCTGATGGCGTTGGCAGTCAATGCCGTCGGACGGCTGGGAGCCGGGCTACGCGGACGGAACGCTGCGAAGTCCTAGGGGATTGCCGGAGGCGAGCACCTGCTCGAGGCGGTCCACGTTCGGATGCTTACCGGGGTTCGCCCGCGCGTCCTCGGTGTGCTCGGCGAAGATCGTCAGTCCTGCCGAGGCGGCTTCGGGTGTCAGCGCGCCGTAGACCTGAGCGAGATGGTTGTACACCTTGACCGAGCCGGACTTTCCGGGCTTGTTCTCCACGGTGTCGATGACGTTTCCGTCGGCGTCGAGTACCTCGATGGCGGCCAGATGATCGATGGCGGGCAGTGCTGCAAGATTGTCGGCAAAAGTCATGGTCGACAGATTACGGGTGCGCCCGTGAAAGCCGGTGCCGGGCGAGCGCCGTCGTGCGCGGATTCCTGGTGTCGATATAGTCGCAGCACATCGTTTGCACACCAGCATCGTTTGTATTCGAAGGGGACAATGATGGCTTCGGCATTGTGGCACGGGTTCGCGGACATGGGCGCTGTGGAGAAGAACGGCGCGTTTGTCGTCTCTCGCGGTGAGGGCGCGTACATCTGGGACCGCGAGGGCACTCGGTATCTGGATGCGACGGCGGGCCTGTGGTTCACCAATGTCGGGCACGGGCGCACGGAGATCGCGGATGCGGTGGCGGCTCAGTTGTCGAAGATCGCTCATTTCTCGAATTTCGGTGATTTTGTTCCCGAGACCACGCAGGTGTTGGCCGAGCGGTTGGCGACGATCGCGCCGGTTGCCGGGAGCAAGATCTTCTTCACCTCGGGTGGTTCGGATTCGGTGGACACTGCGGCGAAGCTGGCTCGCCGGTACTGGCACGAGGTGGGGCAGCCGGAGAAGACGATCATCGTCGGTCGTCAGAAGGCGTACCACGGAATGCACGTTGCGGGAACAGCTCTGGCGGGTATTCCGGTGAACCGTGAGGGGTACGGCGAGCTGATGGCGGATGCGGCCACGGTCGGCTGGGATGATGCGAAGAGTCTGCTCGAGTTGATCGAGCGGGTCGGTGCGAACAAGATCGCTGCGTTCTTCGCGGAGCCGATCATCGGTGCGGGTGGGGTGTATCTGCCGCCGGAGGGGTATCTGGCGGAGGTGCGTGACATCTGCCGCGAGCACGACATCCTCTTTGTCGTCGACGAGGTCGTGACCGGTTTCGGCCGGATCGGTGGTGAGTGGTTCGCGTCCACTCGTTTCGATTTGCAGCCCGACATGATGACCACGGCAAAGGGTTTGACGTCGGGTTACGTTCCGATGGGTGCGGTGTTCATCGCGCCGCGGGTGGCGGAGCCGTTCTATGCGGGTTCGTGGTGGCGTCATGGCTACACGTACGGCGGTCATGCCGGTGCTGCTGCTGCGGCGATGGCGAACCTCGACATTCTCGAGCGTGAGAATTTGCTCGCGGAGTCGAAGCGTTTGGAGGCGTCGTTGCATACGCATCTGCAGCCGTTGGCGGAGCATCCGCGGGTGGCGGAGGTTCGTAGTGGGCTCGGTGCGGTTGCTGCGGTGCAGTTGGCTGATCCGGCGGAGGCGTTGCCGTTCGTGAAGACGCTTCGTGAGCATGGTATTTCGGGTCGCGCTGCGGGTCAGGGTGCGATGCAGATTTCGCCGACGTTTGTGATGACCGACGATCAGGTCGCGGAGATGGCAGCAGGGATCCTCGCAGCCCTCGGATGAGTTCAGTTGCGGCGCCGGAAGAGTTTCTCGATTCGGCGCCGCACAGCGTTGGGTGCAGGTTCGAGTTCCAGAACCTCTTGTTCCGACTGCTTGGCGTAGGCCTGGGTGTACCGCTCGTGCAGTACCGAGCGAATTTCGTCCGGAGAGTAGGCCCGACGCTGGCGTTCGCCGCGCGCAACGAGAACCCCGGTGGCGGCAACGCCCATCGCACCGGCGAGGCCGACCAGTTTCCAAACGTGCGAGGCGCGCAGAGGAGTAGGGAGTTTCATCCCTCTACGCTAGAGGCATGGACCGACGATTGCTTTCGCAGGTGAGTCTCGACGAGGCCGCCGCGGCGACCCGCACGGGCGACATCTGGATCTTCCGCGGAGAGTCGACGGCGGACCGGGCCATCCAGACGCTGACCAACAGCCCGGTCAACCACGTGGGAATGTCGGTGGTGATCGACGACCTCCCACCGCTGATGTGGCATGCGGAACTCGGTCACTCGCTGCAGGACATGTGGACCGGACGCTTCCAGCGTGGTGTCCAACTGCACGATCTGCGATCGGCCGTTCAGGTTTGGGGCGCCAAGTACGGGCAGCGTGGATGGTTGCGCCAACTCGACCACGAAGTCACCCGGGAGCAGGAAGACGCTCTGCTCGAGACGATCGCGCGGCTGGACGGTACGCCTTTCCCGTCGACGGCCAAGCTTGCTTCGCGCTGGTTCGGCGGCCGAATCCCGAAGCTGCGCAAGAAGTCCGACGTATCGGCAGTGGCCGTCGAGAGCGCCTACTGCGCCGAAGTGGTTGCCAAGACCTATGAAGCGATGGGTCTGCTCGTCGGTAATCGTCGTGTCAACTGGTTCGACCCGGGCAAGTTCTGGAGTGGAGATCAGTTGCCCCTCGCGCCGGGAGTTGCGCTCGGTGACGAGATCTCGGTATCACTGAGTGCACGTGACCTCGAGGCCGGACGCAATCCCGCCGGGTACTCACAAGGTTCGTGACGGCTCGGCGACGACGCGGCCGCCGACTTCGAGCCAACCTTCCGGAGAGAAGGTGGTGTGAAGCACCGATCCGCGTCCCTGGGTGATGAGCAGTGATTTCCTCAATCGGTCCGTGATGCGCAGCGCTGCAGATCCGGTCGCCTCGTCCTCGGCGATTCCCATCACCGGTGCGAACATGCGTGCGCGGATGGCAGCCTCGAGCTTGTCCTGCCATGCCCACAGATACGAATGATCCGCCTCGTAGTCGGACGGATCGGCGTCGATGACGTCGTCCACCGTGTCCATCGGATAGATCGCGAATTCCGGTGCCCATTCGGCACGCGCGCGTACCCACGTCAAAGCGCCGGATTGGCGGACGTCGACACTGCCGGCAGGAACGTCGAGGGCGCTCACGCGACGGCCCTGTTCGCCCAGCCACCACGTGGCACCGACGGTCGGGTGTCCGGCGAAGGGGAGTTCTGCTGCCGGAGTGAAGATCTGGACCCGCGCACGCGAGGCGCCGTCATCCGGAACGTCGATGAAGATGGTCTCGCTGTAGTCGAGTTCCTTCGCGACAGCTTGTCGATCCGATTCTGCAACCGTGGACGCGTCGACGATTCCCAGCGGATTCCCGTGCTTGCCGTTCTCGTCCGTGAAGACCCGGACCACACTCACCTCGATACCCATCGGTCCACCCTAGCGCGCGAAAAGCCCTCCCCACCTTCACGGTGGGGAGGGCTCGTCGAACTGCACTCAGGTCCGAGTGATCAGACCTGTGCGGCAGAGAGGATCTCGTTGGCTTCGACAGCCTGTGCGACGCCCGCGACGATGGAACCGGCGCGGATCGCTTCGAAGATGACCTCGCGGTCGACACCTTCCTGGCGGAGGGTGTTCTCGTGAGCTTCGAGGCAGTGGTTGCAGCCGTTGATCGCGGACACTGCAAGCGACCACAATTCGAAGTCGGCCTTGTCGACGCCCGGGTTGCCGATGATGTTCATCCGCAGGCCGGCACGAAGGTCGTCGTACTTACCGTCGAGGTAGCCCTTGGTGCGGTAGAAGACGTTGTTCATGCCCATGATCGACGCTGCGCCGAGAGCGGCGTTGTATGCCTCTGCCGACAGGTTGTCGGCAGCCTCGGAAGCAATCTCCTTGAGCGTGGACGCAGACTTGGTGGCTGCGGCCGTTGCGAGGAGCGTTCCCCACAACTGCTGCTCGTTCAGGACCGTCGTGCGCGCAATGGAACTCAGGTTGAGCTTGAGGTCCTTCGCGTACTCCGGAAGCGAGTTCTTGAGGTTCTCGACGCTCATACTCAGACGCTCGCAGTCAGGAGCTCGCCGGCGTTGATGGTCGGGTCGCCCTTCTTCCAGTTGCATGCGCACAGCTCGTCGCTCTGGAGAGCGTCGAGGACGCGGAGAACCTCGTCGACGTTACGGCCGACGGAACCGGCTGTGACGGAGACGAACTGGATCTCGTTGTTGGGGTCGACGATGAACGTCGCGCGGTCTGCAACGCCGTCGGCGTTGAGGACGCCGGTGGCCTCGGCAAGCTCGCGCTTGAGGTCCGAGAGCATCGGGAAGGGGAGGGTCTTGAGCTCTTCGTGCTGTGCACGCCACTGGAAGTGCACGAACTCGTTGTCGACGGAAGCGCCGAGAACCTGAGCGTCACGGTCTGCGAACTCTTCGTTGAGCTTGCCGAATGCAGCAATCTCGGTGGGGCACACGAAGGTGAAGTCCTTGGGCCAGAAGAAGACGATGCGCCACTTGCCTGCGTAGTCGTCACTGGTGACGGTGGTGAAGTAGTCATCGGGCTGCTGGGCATCGACCTTGGACAGGTCGCCGCCGATGACAGCCGTGAGGTTGTAAGCGGGGAACTGGTCGCCGATTGTGAGCAGAGCCATGTGTCTCATTCTCCTACGTGTCTCGTGAACAGGAATTTCTTGCGCACACGATCCGGCTGTTCGGACTGTGACGGCCGAACGTGCTGGATCGAGAGGATTTGTCACCGTCAGCGGGTCGGACGGTTTCGACTGGAGTGTCGAGGTTGTGACCGGCGCTTTTTGGTATGAGTCCATTCTGCATCAAACCGTTCAAAAGGTAAAGGTGATGGGTGGCACTACACTGATAGGCATGTCTGATCAGACTTATCAACCTTCCTTGTCACAGCTGCGTGCCTTCGTGTCGGTCGCCGAGTATCGGCATTTCGGTACTGCCGCAGCGCGTTCCGGTGTGAGCCAACCCACACTGTCGCAGGCGCTGGCAGCTCTAGAGGCGGGGCTGGGAGTCAGACTGATCGAACGCAGTACCCGGCGTGTGCTCGTGACCGCGGACGGACAGCGCTTGCTCGGTCAGGCCAAGCAGATTCTCGAAGCTGCCGACGGTTTCGTCGCGAGCGCGGCCGGCTCCGGCGACTCTCTGACCGGACCGCTACGCATCGGGTTGATCCCGACCGTTGCGCCCTACATTCTTCCGGGGTTGTTGCCGGAGCTGCGCGAGAAGTTGCCGTCGTTGGCGCCGCAAATAGTCGAGGATCAAACGGCGCGCCTACTCGATGCACTGCGATCGGGAGCGCTCGACGTCGCGGTGTTGGCGCTTCCTGCCGGAACACCTGGCCTGGTGGAAGTTCCTGTGTACGAAGAGGATTTTGTGATGGTCGTGCCGAACGATCATTCCTTGGCCGGACGTGTCGATCTCACGGCGGACGTGCTCGACGCGCTGCCGTTGCTCTTGCTCGACGACGGCCACTGCCTGCGTGACCAGACGTTGGATCTGTGCCGTTCGGTAGACGCCCATCCGCTTGCCGGCGACACGCGGGCTACCTCTCTCGCGACAGTCGTGCAATGTGTGGCCGGGGGACTCGGGGTGACTTTGGTCCCGGAATCGGCTGTTGCAGTGGAGGTTCGACGCGGGGACTTGTCGACGGCGCGTTTCGCTTCGCCAGCTCCCGGTCGCACGATCGGCGTCGTGTTCCGCTCGTCGAGTGGCCGAGCAGAAGGATTCCGTCAGCTGGCCGAGCTGGTCCGTTCGGTCAGCCCGACGGTTCCTCGATGACGTAACTCGTTCGACGTCGACGTGAAAGCTAGTCGAGAGAGCCTTCTTTCACGGCAATGACCGCTCCGGGATTGAGAATTCCCAGCGGGTCGAGCGCATCCTTGACCTTGCGATTGAGGGCCATGACGTCTTCACCCAACTGTGACGGCAGCCAGTCGCGCTTGAGTCGACCCACCCCGTGTTCGCCGGTGATCGTGCCGCCGAGCGCGATGGCGAGATCCATCACCCGTCCGAATGCGATCTGTGCGCGTTCGGACATGTCCGGGTCTGCGGGGTCGAAGACGATGAGCGGGTGGGTGTTTCCGTCTCCGGCGTGCGCCACCGTGCAGATCAGGACGTCGAGGTCGTCTGCGATGGCTTCGACCCCGGTTACCAGCTGGGGGAGTGCGCGCATGGGAACGCCCACGTCTTCGAGAAGCAGACTTCCCATCGCGAGCACGGCCGGGAACACCGCTCGCCGTGCCGCCGCAAAAGCGTCACCTTCGGCCTGGTCATCGGTGGCGAATACTTCGGTGGCTCCGTTGTTTTCGCACGCCTGAACAATCGTCTCGATTTCCAGCACGCCTGCCGCGCCGGGTGCGTCGGACTGCGCGAGCAGTAGTGCGTGAGCCTTGCGGTTGAGACCCATGCGTACCGAATCCTCGACAGCATTGATACTGGCGTGATCCATGAACTCGAGCATCGCCGGACGCATGTTGCTGGTGATCGCCAAGACCGCGTCGGCAGCTTCTTGCACCGAGTCGAACGAGGCCACGACGGTTGATGCGGGCGGTTGTGCCGGAATCAGACGCAACGTGATTTCCGTGATGATGCCGAGAGTGCCCTCGCTGCCCACGAACAGTTTGGTGAGTGAGAGTCCGGCGACGTCCTTGAGAAGGGGACCTCCGAGGCTGACAGCTGTACCGTCCGCCAGCACGACCCGGAGTCCGAGAACGTAGTCGGTGGTAACTCCGTACTTGACGCAGCAGAGTCCGCCGGCGTTGGTGGCTGCATTGCCGCCGATGGAACAGATCTCGAAGGACGACGGGTCAGGTGGGTACCAGAGTCCGTGCTCTGCGGCGGCTTTCTTGACCTCCGCATTCATCAAGCCGGGCTGAGTGACCGCCACACGGGCGACCGGGTCGATCGTGATCTGTCGCATTCGATCGGTGCTGACCACGATGCAACCGTCGACGGCGCTGGATCCACCGGACAGGCCCGAGCCGGCACCTCTGGGAACCACCGGTACGCGGTTGGCGGTTGCCCATCGCATGACTGCTTGGATGTCTTCGGTGCACGTTGCGCGAACCACGGCAGCGGGATGGCCGGCGGTCGGGTCGGCGGCCCAGTCCTGGCGGTAGCCCGCGGTCACGTCCGGATCCAGCAGGACGGCTCCCTCGGGGAGTGCCGCTACCAATTCGTCGAGGGCTGAAGAACTCGCGGGAGTCATACTCTCATCATGCTCGACGGAGTTCGACGATGCGCCAATTCGCGAGACCACAGCCCGAGTCTGTCGCGCCTGATCAGTTCAGCGTTGTCCGGCAGCGATCCTCCGAGTTGCCAGTTGAAGCCCTAGCGGCCCTTCTGCTTTCCGGAGAACCGGCCACCCGAACTCTTGGTCCCACCGGACTTGCCGCTGCCTGATTTGCCGCCCGCCTTGGCCTTACCGGAACCGGCGTTGCGTCCGGATATGTTCTTTGCGGTGCCGGCGCCCTTAGCTTTCTGCCCGTTCTTGGCAGCTTCTGCGCGACGCTCGCGGGCCGCGATCTTGGCCTTGACGGAGCCCTTGATCTTCTCCGCCGGCTCACCGTTTCGGCCGCGGGAACTCTGCGCCGTTCGGCCCCGCACGATGCCGATCAGTTCCTCGACCAGATCTGTGGTCTTGGACTCCATCCATGCCAAAGCCACAGGAGCCTCGGGCGCACCGTCCACCGGACGGAAGGTCAGGTCCTTGCGATGGTGGAACCGCGCCAGCGAATGGGGAACCACGACAACTCCGACGCCGGCGGCCACCAACTCGATGGCGTCGGCGATGGTCGCGGGTCGCTCGGCGGCGGTCTTTCCGGGACGGGTCGGCCAGTCGAGTCTGTCGTCGAGAGGATCGAGCACTATCTCGTCGGCCAGATCGTCGACGGAAATCTGATCGACAGTAGTGAATACGTGATCTTTCGGTACCACCACCACCGGGGTTTCCGCGTACAGCGAGATGGCGCTGATGCCGGTCCGGTCGATCGGCAGTCGAACCAAACCTGCATCTGCTTCACCGGCGCGAAGTGCAGCTTCGAGTTCGAGAACCGGGAACTGAACAAGTTCCAGACGCACCTCGGGGAGCCGCTCGTGCCACACCCGGACCCACTTGGTGGGCGTCACCCCCGGGGCGTACGCGAGTCGAAAAATTGCCTGACTATCCGCGTCTGTCACCAGGCAAGGCTACCGCCTTGGTAAAAGCACCCGTATCGGCTGGTTACTCTTGTTGCATGACGTCGAACAAAACTCCCCAGACGATGAAGCCGACGACGGCTGCCAAGAAGCTGGGTGTGTACCTGGAAGCAACACCTGCGCAGTTCCAGGAAGGCGACGTGACTCGTGACGAGCTGACCGCTCTGCAGACCGATCCGCCGGAGTGGCTGCTGGAGCTGCGACGCACCGGACCGCACCCTCGCCCGGTCATCGCCGCCAAGCTGGGCGTATCGATCGCCGGGCTGGCCCGCGGCGGCGTCGAAGAAGCACTCACCACGGATCAGATCGCCGCACTCCTCGAAGAGAAGCCCGAATGGCTCGAAAAGGAACGCGCTGTTCAGGCCGAGGTGCGGGCCGAGAATGTTCGCATCAAGGAAAAGCGCGCTGCTCGCCGCAACCAGCCGCGGAAGGCTCGAAGGGGCTGACGCCCCCTGTGCGCCTTTTTGGTAGCGATGACTACCAAAAAGGCGCACAGGCGCTAGCCTTCTACGACGCTCAGCTCGTCGAACACGATTTCACCCGCGGCATCCGATTCCGGGATGTCGACGACGGCAAGCAGTGCCCATCCGTGATCGCCCTCCGGATCCTCGAGCACCTGCCGCACCCGCCAGAACTCACCCTCTTCGGTGACCTGGAAGAGCGCCGGCCCGCGCGCCGATGGCCCGCTTCCGATTGTTGCGTACTCCTCGAAGTACGGGAGTAGTTGCTCTTCCCACTCGGCGGCGTCGATACCGTCCTCGAGGTTTTCCAGCTCATTCCACTGCCGACGCGACGCGAGGTCGATGCGTCGGAACATCGCATTGCGCACCATGACGCGGAATGCGCGCGGGTTCGCCGAGATGGGACGGGGAATGTCGGCGCCGAACGCAACCTCTTCCGTATCTGCCTCGGCTCCGGGGTCGGTGAGTGACTCCCATTCGTCGAGCAGGCTCGAGTCGACCTGACGGATCAGCTCGCCCAACCACTCGATGATGTCTTCGAGTTCCTCGGTGCGCGCTTCCGCCGGGACGGTCTGTCGCAGCGCGCGGTAGGCGTCGGCGAGGTAGCGCAGGACGAGGCCCTCGGACCGGGTGAGTCCGTAATGGCTGATCAACTCGGCAAACGTCATGGCGCGTTCGATCATGTCGCGCACCACGGACTTGGGGGAGAGGGCGAACTCGGTGATCCACGGGTGGCCACCCCGGTACATTTCGAAAGCCGGGAACAGCAAGTCCGACAACGGTTTCGGCCACGTAACCTCTTCGAGGAGTTCCATGCGCTCCTCGTACTCGATGCCGTCGGCCTTCATCTGCGCAACCGCTTCGCCACGAGCGAAGTGCTGCTGCGCCATCAGAACCTGACGCGGATCGTCGAGCGTCGACTCGATGATCGAGACGACATCGAGTGCGTAACTGTCGGATTCGACGTCGAGAAGTTCGAATGCCGCCAAGGCGAACGGTGAGAGTGGCTGGTTCAAGGCGAAGTCGCGTTGCAGGTCCATCGTCAACCGAGCCATGCGGCCGTACTCGTCGGGTTCGTCGAGGCGTTCCACGATGCCGGCGCTGAGCAATCCGCGATACAGCGAGATCGCTTTGAGGATGTGCTTGCGCTGCGCCGGACGCGATTCGTGGTTGTCCTCCAACAGGTGCCGCATCGCGTCGAAGCAGTTACCCGGGCGGGCAATGACATTGAGCAGCATCGAGTTGCTGACCGAGAATCGCGACACCAACGGCTCGGGCGAGGCGGCGACCAAGCGATCGAACGTCGCTTCGCTCCAGGACACAAACCCCTCGGGAGCCTTCTTGCGTTGAATCTTCTTGATCTTCTTCGGATCGTCGCCGGCCTTGGCGACTGCCCGCAGATTCTCTACTTCGTGTTCCGGTGCCTGGACGACGACGGTGCCCATCGTGTCGTAGCCTGCACGACCCGCGCGGCCGGCGATCTGATGGAACTCGCGGGCTTTCAGATGCCGAGTGCGGACGCCGTCGTACTTGGCCAGACCCGTGAGCAGCACCGTGCGGATCGGGACGTTGATGCCGACGCCGAGGGTGTCGGTACCGCAGATCACCTTGAGAAGCCCGTCCTGTGCGAGAACTTCGATGAGCCGTCGGTACTTGGGCAGCATGCCCGCATGGTGAACGCCGATGCCGTGCCGGACCAGGCGGGAGAGTGTTTTTCCGAACCCGGTGGTGAAGCGGAAACCACCCAGCGCCTCGGCGATCGCTTCCTTCTCTTCTTTGGAACAGAAGTTGACGCTCGTCAATGCCTGGGCGCGTTCGAGCGCGGCGGCCTGCGTGAAATGCACGATGTAGACGGGGGACTGGTTGGTGGTCACCAGATCTTCGATGGTTTCGCCGACCGGCGTGGTCGCGTACGAGAACATCAAAGGCACGGGGCGTTCTGTGCCGGAGACGACGGTGGTGGGTTTCCCGGTACGCCGCGTCAGATCTTCGGAGAAGAAGTCGACCTCACCGAGAGTTGCCGACATCAACAGGAACTGGGCGTGCGGCAACTCGATGAGCGGAACCTGCCACGCCCAACCTCGATCGGGTTCGGAGTAGAAGTGGAACTCGTCCATCACGACCTGGCCGATATCGGAGTTCGGGCCCTCGCGCAGTGCAAGATTCGCGACGATTTCGGCCGTCGCACAAATGATCGGCGCCGACGAGTTCACGGCGGCGTCGCCGGTCATCATGCCGACGTTCTCGGCACCGAAGACTTCACACAGCGCAAAGAACTTCTCGCTCACCAAGGCCTTGATCGGTGCTGTGTAATAGGTGCGCTTGCCGAGCGACATCGCATAGAAATGCGCGCCGATCGCCACCATCGATTTGCCTGACCCGGTCGGCGTCGCAAGGATCACGTTTGCACCCGAGACCAACTCCATGACGGCCTCTTCTTGGGCCGGGTAGAGCGTCAAACCTCGTTCGATGGTCCACGAAGAGAAGGCGTCGAAAACGGAATCAGGATCCGCGTTGTCGGGGAGAAGTTCCGTCAGCAGCACTCGTACAGGCTAGCCGCAACCGTGGATCAGGTTGCGCTTCGCTCGTCCGAGCCCATGGCGTCGAGCACCGCCATGCGGGTGGACGACGTTCCGGTGATGGTGTTCTCGCCGACCCCGGAGATCAGCATGTGGCGCCAGCGAGCCTCGTCGAAGACGAGTGGTGCGGTGCTGGAAAGAAAATCTTCGACGATCTGCAGGAAACGCATCGGATCGTCGCGGAACGGGAAGTGGCCCGAGCCGCGGAAGACTTCGAGGCGTGAGTTCGGCATCGCCGCGTGCGCGAGATGAGCGTGGGAGACGGGAATGACGGAGTCGTCGTCGCCCCAGATCAGTTGAACCGGCAGATTCTCGGTCAGATAACAGCGGTCGAGCATCGTGACGACCTGTCCGCGCCAGTCCACGACGGCCCGCAGCGTACGAAGGTAGGCCTCGTAGGCAGTGGGGTCGGGGAGATCAGCGAGCACGCGAATCAGGTCCGGTGTGTCATGCAACATGGTGCCGGGACGCAGATTTGAACCGTGAACTACGCCGGCAAGGTTCCCGGCCATCCGGACGAGCGGCATCGCACCAGGTATCCGGAGCAGCTTTACCACCTCGTTGACCACCGGAACGGACATGAGGCGAAGCAGCGGATGGACGTCCTTGGTGACGCCACCGGCCGAGACCAGCACGAGGCGATCCACCATGTGTGGGAATTGGTAGGAGAACTGCATCGCTACGCCGCCGCCGAGCGAGTGCCCGATGACGGTGACGTGCTCGATGCCGAGCGTCGACAGAAGATCCCGCATGCCGTTGGCGTACGCGGCTACCGAGTAATCCGCGCGTGGCTTGTCGGAACGGCCGTGACCCAACAGGTCAGGTGCGATGACTGTGTACTTCTTGGCGAGGTGGGGAATGATCTCGGTCCACGTCGACGAGTTGTCGCCGATTCCGTGCAGGAGTAGTACTGCCGGACCCTCGCCGGCTATCCGAAATGCGCGTCGGTAGCCGTGAATCGTCCGGAACATCATCCGCGGTTCCTCGTCGGGGACCGGTCGGAGCTGACGGTTCCGTGGTCTGCTCATGTCGCCTCCTGGCTCGGCGTGTGACCACGTTGACTGTCTGCTCCAGTTGTTGAGCCGTCAACGAAAATCACACAGAGTTTGAGGCTATCCGACGGATGTGTCCTGAACAACAGCCCAGGTAACGGAGGGGTTGCGGAATGCGCACAATGTCGAATTATGCGCCCCGCCCGTCACATTTTCGTCAGTTGTCGCCTCGATCGAGGTCTCCAGCTGAGCCGAAGTCGTCATTTCCCGCCTGTTCGGCCAGGAACTTTTCGAACTCTGCGCCGATCTCGTCACCGCTGGGAAGGTCGGCCTCGCCGGCCAGAAGGGACGACTGTTGTTCCTGAGCGGCGACAAAAGTGTCGTATTGACGCTCCAAAGCGTGGACTACAGTCTGAACTTCTTCGTTCCCGGCTATGTGCTCGTTAACCTGTTCCCGAACGCGCGCCGCGGCCTCACCCAGTGCCACCAAGGGCAACTCCAGATCCGAAACCTCGGAAACGTTTTCGAGCAAAGTTTCTGCGGCGCCCGGGTAGTCCGTTTGCGCGAGGTAGTGGGGGACATGCACCGAAAAGCCCATCGCCTCGTGCCCGTGCTGAGACATACGAAGCTCGAGCAGTGATGATGCGCTGCCGGGAACCTGCAGTTCACCTGACCAACGCTGATGGTCCTGGATCAGGTCCTTGTTGGTCGAATGTGCTGTCACACCGAGCGGTCGGGTGTGCGGGATTGCCATCGGAATCGCGTTGAGCCCGATGGTTCGACGCACTCCCAACTGTTCGGACAACAGTCGAACAGCTGTGGTGAACCGCTCCCACTTGAGGTCCGGTTCCATCCCGGCAAGCAGCAGGAACGGCGTGCCGGCCGTATCGCGCAGTGCGTACAGATTGAGCGCCGGAGCGTCGTAATCGGAGAAATGATCGGCCTTGAACGTCATCGTCGGTCGACGCGAGCGGTAGTCGATCAGCTCGTCGACAGCAAACGACGCGACAAGCTCGGTCTCGAGGCTTTCGCGCAGATGCGTCGTCGCCAACTTCACGGCGTGACCGGCGTCGGAGTAACCCTCGAGTCCGTGAATCAGGATCGGTCCCTGGCCGTCGGCAGCCGCCAACTGGGGCGCCGGAAATTCCAGCTCGTACATCCTCGACTGTTCGTCCATCGCAGTCCCCTTCGCTCTTCGGTCTTGATCTCAAGTGTCCACTATCGGCGCACGCTCGACAGCATCGGAGTCAGGTGCCCGACAGCACTGGATCAGACGTTCATCGGTAAGAACACCGAGTCGGTGACCGATCATTCCCGATCCGACGAGACGGGCGTTCGCCGAGAGCGAAGCTGAGCGGTATTTTTCGACACTTGGCCTGGGCGTTCGCTAGATGTCGGGTGCGCGGCTTCGGACATGGCAGAGTGGAACACAAGGTCGGCACGGCCGATTTGTCCGAAATGGATTGGTCGATTGTCGGGATCGGTCGAGTGCGGAGGCTTACATGCGGGTGTGTCCACGATCGTCCAGGCGAGTGGCCGCATGCTCACTTGCTGCGGTGGCCGCCGTTGCACTACTCGCGGGCTGCTCCGGGTCGGTCCAAGGAGCACCCGTTCCGGACTCCGCGCCGGCGACTGCCGGTGCGACCGACAGCGGCACGGCGGCGCCGAGTACGACGGCTGCACCCAAATCCTCGACGCCGAAATCCACCTCTCCGAAAACGGCGGCACCGCTGTCCGAACTGCTGCTGACTCCCGAGGAATTCCCCGAGCCCTTCGGCGCTGTTGTGCTGCCCCCGCAAGCCGTTCCGATGGCAGCGCCGGATCTAGTCGGCGTCCCGCGCGGTGCCACCGTCGATCCGTCCGAATGTGAGCCACCGGAACAGGATTACGGTCCGAACGGGACCGTGATGGCGGTCGGGACCGACAACGCGACGAGGGCAACGATTTCGGTCGAACTCACGAAGGTCGATGCACCACTGGACGAGTTGGAAGCGCAAACTCGGCAGTGCCCGTCCATGACTGTCACTGCGAACGGCGTCACTACGGCAGTGACGACGGAAATTCTTCCGCCGTCGCCGATCGATGCCGACAAGACGATGTCACTTCGCCGCACTGTCGTGTCCCCCAAGGCCACAGCCGGTGATCAGACGATGCTGACCTTGATCGCGCAGGTCGGCGACGTACGGGTGGCGACAACACTGATGACGTTCGGTTCTGCGACGCCCTCGACGGCACCGCTGGATCAAGCGTTCACCGCAGCCGTGCAGAAGGTCAAAGCAGGCAAGTGATTTCACAGCACACAGGTCCGACAAGTAGCGGAGCTGCTCGGTGCGGCGCGGTACTTGGTCCCCAACAAATGCGGTAATCCACAGACGAGTTGGACGCAGCTGTTTTCCCTGCTCGAGCAGACGGTCGGGTCAGGGTGATCAGCGACGGTGTGTGCATGACGACATCACCTCTTCCGGGAGAATTCGAATTCTCCGACGACGACCTTGCCGCCCTTCTCGGATGCGTCGAACGCGTCTCCGATCCAGGCGAATTGATCGCGGCAATACCCGCACTCCTGGGCTTCCATCCGTCCAACTCTGTGGTTGCGCTGTCTCTGATGGGCGCCTCCGCCTCGACGCTCGGACCAGTGATGCGGCACGACTACTTTCCCAGTGTCAGGGGAAAGCCCGCGAGGCAGATGAGCGCGGCGCTGCGCCAGTTCGCCGCCGTCTGTGACGGGGAAGGCGCGCGTGCGGTCGTTCTCGTGGTGATCACCGATTGCTCGGCGGCTGAAACTCTGATCGATGAAACCATCGAGCTGGCCGAGGTATTCGAAGACATGCTCGGCGGAACCTGCGTCGAGCTGGCCGACGTATTGTGCACGGCCGCAATAGAATCTGGCCAGCCGTGGACGAGCGTCATGCGTTCGATTCACCGCGGCACCCTGCCAGACCCGGCATCTTCGTCGGTTGCAGCAGCACAGGTGTTGGGCGGGAGGGTCATTCGCCGTTCGCGTGAGGAACTGGTCCGGTGGGTACACGGCGCCGCTCGCAATCACGACACGATTGCCCGACTGATCGCGAGCCGACGAGAGTCGAGCGCGCACAGTGGGGGACCGAGCGGTGAAACCGCAGTTCAGTGCCGGATCGATCTGGTGTTGGAACACGTCCGCCGTGTCGAGGCAGGCGCTCACCGCCCTGACCCGCAGGAATGCGCCGATCTGGTGGTCGCATTGACGGACGTACGCGTGCGCGACGTGGTGCTGGGATTGGCGATCACGTCCGTTGCGGCACATGCTGAGCAATTGTGGCTCCTGCTCACCCATGAAGTCCCGTTGCCCGAACGAGCTTGGCCGGCAACACTTCTCGGCTTCTTTGCATACGTGCGTGGCGACGGACCTCTGGCAGGTGTTGCGCTGTCGGCCGCGCTGTCGGCCGATTCGGAACACACCTTGGCGGGATTGCTGGATCTATCGCTGCAATCCGGTATGCGCCCCGACGGAATCCGTGACCTCGCGGCCGTCGGATTGTCCATCGGGGAATCGCTCGGAATCACCGGCTTGCCGCCGGCACTGCCGAATGGAAGCTAGCGAGCAGCGTGTGAGCGGTCGCCCAGATCCTGGAGGAACTGCCATGCGTCGGCGACGATGACGTCGAGATCGGTACGCGTGGGCGTCCAACCCAGCTCGGCCATCGCCTTGTCGCTCGATGCGATCAGTACTGCCGGATCACCCAGCCGTCGTGACGCGTCCTCGACGTTGATCGGCAGGCCGGTGACCCGCGCACAGGCGGCGATCACCTCGCGCACGCTGAAGCCGGCACCGCTTCCGAGGTTGTAGATGCGGTGCTCGCCGGGAACCGAGGATTCGAGCGCCAGTAGATGTGCTTCGGCGAGGTCCAGCACGTGGATGTAGTCGCGTACCGCGGTTCCGTCCGGCGTGGGCCAGTCGGTTCCGAAGACCGAGATCTTGTCCCGCTGTTCGAGCGCGACCTGCAGGACGAGTGGAATCAGGTGGGTTTCGATCACCCGGTTCTCGCCGGCGGACTTGTACGCACCTGCGACGTTGAAGTAGCGCAAGCTCGTCGCACCGAGGCCGTGGGCGATCGAGTACGAGGTGATCGCATGATCGATCGCGAGCTTGGTCGCGCCGTACGGATTGGTGGGGCGGGTCGGAGCGGTCTCCACGATGGGGGACTGCTCCGGTTCGCCGTACGTAGCGGCGGTGGACGAGAACACGAGGCGGGGAGTACCGGAGACACGGATAGCCTCGAGCAACTCGATGGTCGTGACGACGTTTCCGCGCCAGTACTTTTCAGGGTGAAGCACCGATTCGCCCACCAGCGACTGCGCTGCGAAGTGAAGCACACCGTCGAAAACCGGTGAACCCGCACTGCCGAGGACGTCGGCAGCAAGCGCTCCCACGTCTCCTTCGATGAACTCGGCACCGGCAGGCACCGCGTCGGCATTTCCGGTGGAGAGGTCGTCGATGACGACAACCTCGTGTCCACGCTCGAGCAACACAGTGCTGCATACACTGCCGACGTAACCGGCGCCGCCGGTGACCAGGAGTTTCATCTACTTCCTCAGACCTGCTTGACCTGAACGGCGTGAGCCATTTCCTCGGACAGGTCGAACCCGCTGTGACCCGGCACGATGATCGTCACCGAGCCCGGACGGGTTTCGACCGTCACCCTGGCGTCGGGAACGACGCCGGCGTCACGCAGCTGCGCGATCACCTCGGGATCGGACTGCACGTGCTCGGCCAGTCGCCGAACGACCACAGCTGTCTGTGCGCCGTGCGGAATATCGGTCAGGCGCACCAATGTTTCGGTGGTGGCAACCGGGCCGTCGAGTCCCAACTGGTCCAAGCCCGGAATCGGGTTGCCGTAGGGCGACGTCGTGGGGTTGTTCAGAACGACGACGAGCCGACGCTCGACCTCCTCGCTCATCACGTGCTCCCAACGGCATGCCTCGGCATGTACGTCTTCCCATTTGAGACCGATGACGTCCACCAGCAGGCGCTCTGCCAACCGGTGCTTACGCATGACAGAGATCGCGAGATCGCGACCCTTGTCGGTGAGTTCCAGATGTCGATCGCCGGCGACCATCAGCAAGCCGTCACGCTCCATACGCGCAACAGTCTGGCTGACGGTGGGTCCGCTCTGTTCGAGCCGTTCGGCGATCCGCGCCCGGAGTGGGACTACGCCCTCTTCTTCCAAGTCGTAGATCGTCCGGAGATACATCTCCGTGGTGTCGACTAGATCCTTCACACTCAACCCCTTCGTCAGTTGATCATTCTACCGTTCAGTTCGTGGTTCCGGTGCCGCCTCCACCGCGGCGAGTCCAGCGCGTGTCCGAATTGGATTCGTGTCACTCGATCTCGGTCTCCGAAGCGGGCCACGAGTGTGGTGTGCAGCACGAAACGAGAAGGAAGTAGCGTGATCCCATGACCGCGTCGATCAGATCTGACGGGGACCCCGCGGCGTCTCGAGCGAATCGAGTCGTGGTGTGGAGTCCGGAGTACCTGAGCTATCGGTGGAGCGCCGATCACCCGATGAATCCCACTCGCCTCGATCTCACGATGGCACTCTCGCGAAGCCTCGGACTTCTCGAGGGCATCGAATTTCTCGAACCGAGTGCCGCGTCCGATGCCGACCTCCTCAGAATCCACACACCGGCATATCTTGCAGCGGTCAAAGACGCGGGTAACTCTGCGAACAACGGTGTGAGCGGCCAGGATGTTCCCCACGGGCTCGGTACCGAGGACAACCCGGTCTTCCCGCACATGCACGAAGCCAGTGCGATCCTCGCCGGCGGCTCGCTGGCCGCAGCGCAGGAAATCGCTTCGGGACGTACGAGGCGCGCGGTCAGCATCGGCGGCGGCATGCATCACGCGATGGCGGATTGGGCCTCTGGATTCTGCGTCTACAACGATGCGGCGGTTGCGATTTCGTGGCTGCTCGACAACGGCTACGACCGCATCGCCTACATCGACGTCGACGCTCACCACGGCGACGGAGTGCAACATGCGTTCCTCGGGGACCCGCGGGTGCTCACGGTCTCGCTGCATCAGCACCCGGCAACCTTGTGGCCGAACACCGGATGGTCGAGCGAGGTCGGCGACGGGGCCGCCGAAGGTACGGCGGTGAACATCCCGGTGCTGCCCGGAACCGTCGACGCGTTGTGGCTGCGTGCATTTCACGCCGTCGTCCCGGGAGCCATTGCAGCCTTCCGCCCGCAGATCATCATCAGCCAGTGCGGAGTCGACTCGCACCGCGAGGACCCGCTCGCGGATCTCGCCCTCACCGTCGACGGTCAGCGCGCCGCGTTCCTGGCGATGCGTGACCTCGCCGACCGCTACTCCGAGGGGCGGTGGCTGGCAGTCGGAGGCGGGGGATACGGACTGGTGCGCGTCGTGCCGAGGGCATGGACTCACTTGATCGCTGCAGCGCTCGATCGCGAGATCGACGTCGACACCGCTGTCCCGGAAGACTGGAAGGAATCGACGAAGCTGCGAGCGCCGAGCGTCGACCTCCCGCCGACCATGGGGGACGGCGGCGATGTCGCCTACACGCCGTGGGACGGCCCGGGTGGTACACCGGAGACAGGTGTCGCCTCGGTGGACCGTGCACTCACCCGTATCGACTCGGCGATCATCGCGACACGTCGCGCTTCGTTCCCGCTACTCGGACTCGACCCGGAGGATCCCCGTGACTGAACAGTCCGATACCGAAGCTGCCGGCGGCGAGGCGAGCGGCCAGGCGCCGAAGACCGACCCCGCTCACACCTATCCCCATTCCTGGGTAGTCGATGTTCTCGCCTCCGACGGCGGAGCGGTGGCGTTGCGACCCATCGTTCCCGAAGACGCGGACAAGCTCGTCGAATTCCACGGCAAACTCTCCGAGCGCACCCGGTATCTGCGCTACTTCGGCCCGTACCCCACGATGTCGGCGCGCGACGTCAAGAACTTCACGACGGTCGACCACCACAACCGCGTGGCGTTCGTGATGATGCTCGGCGACGAGATCATCGCGGTGGGTCGATACGAGCGACTGCTCGACGTCGGTGACGGAAAGTCTGCCGAGGTCGCCTTCGTCGTCGCCGACGCACACCAGGGGCGCGGCCTCGGCCCGATCCTGCTCGAGTACCTGGCAGCGGCAGCGGCCGAGAACGGTCTGACGATGTTCGTCGCCGAGGTCCTCTCCGAGAACCGCAACATGGTGACGGTGTTCCGTGAGGCGGGGTATCAGGTGAGCCGCTCTTTCGACGGTGGCGTGCTGAGACTCGAATTCGCGATCGACCCGACGGAAGCGCTTGTTTCAGTACGTAATTCGCGTGAGCGGGCAGCTGAGGCCCGCAGCATGGGAAACGTGCTCAGCCCGCGATCGGTGGCGGTGATCGGCGCATCAGCGGACCCGGCCAAAGTGGGTAACGCGGTGTTGACCAACCTGCTGCGCGGCGGATTCACCGGACCGGTCTATCCCGTCAACGCGGAGCATCGTTCGGTACACGGCGTTCGGGCATATCCGACGGTTCGTGACATCCCCGACGACGTCGATCTCGCCGTCGTGGCTGTACCTGCAGAATCGATCAATTCGGTACTCGACGACTGCCTCGACAAGGGCGTCAAAGCGCTGGTGGTCGTCTCGTCGGGCTTCAGTGAGAGTGGTCCGGACGGGCGCTCGTCCGAACGCAAACTGGTCCATGCAGCGCGCGCTCACGGTATGCGCCTCATCGGCCCGAATGCGCTGGGTGTCGCGAACAACGACCCGGCGATTTCGTTGAATGCGACGCTCGCGCCGGTCTTGCCGGTGGCAGGCAACGTCGGCTTCTTCTGTCAGTCCGGCGCGCTCGGTATCGCCATTCTCGACGAAGCCGCGCGCAGCCGAATCGGATTGTCCGCCTTCGTTTCCGCCGGTAACCGTGCGGACGTCTCGGGTAACGACCTTCTGCAGTACTGGGATTCCGACCAGTCCACCGAAGTGGTCCTTCTCTATCTGGAGAGCTTCGGCAACCCACGGAAGTTCTCTCGCATCGCGCGTCGAGTTGCGCGGAAGAAGCCGATCGTCGCAGTGAAGAGCGGTCGGCACGCGGTTCCGCCAGTGCTCGCCGCCACCGGAGTCGAGATCGACGATTCGATCGTCCGCGCCCTCTTCGAACAGGCGGGCGTCATTCAGGTCGGGTCCATTTCACAATTGTTCGACTGCGCCTTGCTCTTCGGATACCAACCGTTGCCCGCCGGCCCCCGGCTTGCGGTCATCGGCAACTCGACCGCGCTCGGTGTCCTTGCTGCGGACGCGGCCCGCAGTGAAGGTCTGCAGGTCAGCGACCCGGTCGACCTCGGCGCCCAGGCGAGTCCGGAACTGTTCGCCACTGCCGTGCGCGACGCTTTGGCGTCGTTCGACGTCGATGCCGTCATTGCCGTCTTCGTTCCTCCGGTCGCCATTCCGGTCGAGCCGTTCGCGAAAGCACTCAAGGACGCCGTCGCAGGCTCGGACAAGCCGATTCTCACCACGTTCCTCGCAGCTGAGGGTGTGCCGGACGTCCTGGCGGTTCGTGACGAAGTCGGTAACCCGACCCGCGGTTCGGTGCCGTCCTACCCGGGGCCGGAGCGTGCCGCCCTGGCGTTGGCGAGGGCTTGGCGATATGCGGAGTGGCGCAGCAAGCCTGCGTCGAAGGTGGTTCGCCCCGTGGGTATCGACTCCGAGCGAGCCCAGAAGATGGTGGCCGATTGGCTTGAAAACTCTCCTGGCCGTTGGCTTTCAGATGTGGAAGCGGCGGCGCTGCTCGAGTGTTACGGGGTCGCCGTCGTCGAATTCCGTTCGGTCCTGAGCGAAGACGAAGCAGTAGAGGCAGCGGATGCTGTCGGCTACCCGGTCGCGGTCAAGGCAACCGGCGAAATGTGGCGACACCGACCGGATCTGGGCGGTGTCAGGCTGGATCTGAGTGGACCGGAATCGGTGCGCCTCGCTTACCGAGATCTTGCGGCCGCGTCGGGTGAACCGCTGCTGCACGTGCAGAAAATGGCAACCAAGGGCATCGGATGTGTGGTTGGTGTCCAAGACGACCCGTCGTTCGGTTCGCTGATCTCGTTCGGGCTTGCCGGTGTGATCTCCGATCTCCTCGGTGACCGTGCCTATCGCGTACTGCCTCTCACCGAGGACGCTGCTACGGAATTGATCGACGCGCCCAAGGCCGCGCCGCTTCTCTCCGGATACCGCAACGCCGTTCCGGTCAACAAGGGTGCGTTGGTCGATCTGGTCCAGCGCATCTCGGCGCTGGCCGACGACATTCCCGAAGTCCGCGAACTGGCCTGTGAGCCGGTACTCGCTTCGGCTACCGGCGCGGAGATCACCGATTCACGTGTCCGAATCGGACCTGAGCCGAGCGCAATCGACCTGGGGCCCAGGCGGCTGCGGTAGACACAGCGAACAACACCGGCCACCGCACATTCCCGAGGGGGAGGGAAGTAGCGGTGGCCGGTGCTTTGTGCGGTGCGTCAGCGCGAGTGGTGTGGCGCGCTGACGCACGTGCTGTGTTGTTTGATCAGCTCGCGTAGGACCGCAGTTTCTCGGCGCGATCGCCGACGCGGAGCTTGCCCATGACCTCACGCTCGATCTGACGAACCCGCTCACGCGAGAGGCCGAAGAGCTTGCCGATCTGATCGAGGGTGCGGGGCTGGCCGTCGTCGAGACCGTAGCGAAGTCGGATGACCTGCTGCTCCCGCTCGTCGAGCGTCCCGAGCACGCTGCGCACATCGCTGTGCAGCAGACCGGCGATGACGGCGTTCTCGGCCGAGGTCGCCTCGGAATCTTCGATGAAATCGCCCAAGGGCGCTTCTTCGTCGTTGCCCACAGGCATGTCCAGGCTTACCGGGTCGCGGCTGTGGTCGAGCAGGTCGGCAATCTTGTGCGCCGGGATGCCCGACTCTTCGGCCAACTCGTCGTCCGTGGCTTCTCGCCCGAGCTGCTGGTGCAGTTCGCGCTTGATGCGGGCGAGCTTGTTGACCTGCTCCACGAGGTGGACTGGGAGCCGGATGGTGCGGCTCTGATCAGCCATTCCGCGGGTGATTGCCTGACGGATCCACCAGGTGGCGTACGTCGAGAACTTGAAGCCCTTGGCGTAGTCGAACTTCTCCATTGCACGGATGAGTCCGAGGTTGCCTTCTTGAATCAGATCGAGGAGCGGCATGCCGCGGCCGGTGTAGCGCTTGGCCAGCGACACGACGAGTCGCAGGTTCGCTTCCAGGAGGTGGCTACGTGCCGACTGTCCCTCGCGAACGATCGTTGCGAGATCCCTCTTCTTGGCGACTGTCAGGCGCTTTCCCGTGGCAAGGACGTGGCTGGCGTACAGCCCCGCTTCGATTCGCTTCGCCAGTTCGACCTCGTCTGCTGCTGTCAGCAGTGCGGTACGACCGATCCCGTTCAGGTAGACGCGGACCAGGTCTGCGGCCGGGCTCTGGGCGTCCAGATCTGCGGCGCTCGGACGAATGCGAGTAGTGGTGCTGGGGCTTGTCATGACTTGCCTCCCTATCGGCGGTCTCTCACACAGTTCAACGTGTGAGAGTTCCGGGAAAGTTCCCGTGCCGATTTCCGCTAAATCGCCGTGACCTGCAGTTATTTCCCAGTCGTCCTGAGAAGTTGCTGAGAACACAAAAATCTGCAACTCACCGGGAACTCAGTTCGTGACGGGAAGCACCAACCCGTGCCGAACCAGCGAGACCATCATTGTGACGACGGCCTCACGTAGCTGGTCCGGGTCTTCGCCGTTCGCCGCGGCAAGAAGTTCGATCAATTCGTCGACCACCAGTCCATCCGCTCGGAGTCCGGCCAACAGCGCAGCACCGAGCTCGTCGATCTCGTGCTGCCAGTGCGGTCCGTTGCCGCGGTGCACACGCGTGACCACTTGTTGCCATCCCTCGTCACCGGGGAGGTAGACGCGTTCGAGAGCCGTGTCCGGATCGAGGACGAAGCGTTCCTCGAGGACGTCGTGTTCACGCAACCAGGCAAGACGGTCGAAGTATGCGAGCGCCTCGGCCCCGAGCGGGTCCGAGAAGCCGTGCATGAGGTCCTCGGCCATCAGGTCGGTGGGGGAGTCGGTGCGGCGAAGGAACACGAAACCGAAGCCGACGCCCTCGACATCGGCTTCTTCGAGGTGATCCAGCCAGGCGTTTGCTCTCGATGCCGTTTCCGGATCTCGAGGATCCTGCCCGCCGTCCTTGAGCCACGTGCCTACATACAGAGCCGGATCCGCGACATCGCGCTGGACCACCCAGGCATCGACGCCGTGGGCCGGCAGCCACGACGCGATCCGCGACCGCCAGTCCTGCCCTTCGACGTGCACCCAGGACGCCAACAGAGCTGCCGTGCCGCCGGGGTTCAGGTAGTCGATCGATTGCGAGATCATCAATTCGCTCGCACCGTCGAGATCGAGGCCGGAATCGCGGTACGTGTGATGGACGCGTGCCTCGCCGACGACAAACGGCGGATTGGCGACCACCTGGTCGAAGGTTCGACCCTCGACGGGTTCGAACCAGGACCCTTGAAGGAGTTCGACGTCCAGTCTGTTGAGGGCCATGGTTGCTGCCGTGAGGTCGACAGCGCGTTGATTGATGTCGGTTGCGGTGACCGAATCGGCGTACGTGTTCGCGTGCAGGGCTTGGATGCCGCATCCCGTACCGAGGTCGAGCACGCTGCCGACCCTCGCGGTGGGCGTGGCCTGCAGCAAGGACAGTGACGCATGCCCGACGCCCAGCACATGATCGGCCGTGGCCTTCTTGGGACGGATTCCGCCGTCGAGATCCGAGATCACCCAACGATCGCCGTCGCCGACGTCGATGGGGCGAAGATCCACCGCGGCCCGCACGAGCGGATTCTCACTGTCGAAGTTCTCACCTTCGAGCAGACCGGCGTCGACGCACTGCGCGATTGTCAGCGGAGCCAGCGCCGCGGCGACGTCGCCCGCCGGGCAGTCATCGGCGAGAAGGAACAGTCTGATGAGAACGCCCAGGTCCCCGAGTTCTCGGGTGGCGCGGCGCACGGGCACCGGCTCACTTCGGCCGAGAGCAGCGTGAACTTCGGGACCCAACGCCTCGAGCATGGTTCCGGTGTCGAATCGATTGCGAAGCAGAGCCTCACGCAGCGCAGGGGTGATGGACAGGAGCGTTTCGCTTCTCACCCCGTCATTCTCGCAGGCGGAACTTGTCAGCCTTCGATGGTGTGGTGCGTCGCGGATTCGATCTCGCCTGCGGTCTTCTTTCGTCCGTCGTATCGACTCGGTTCGTCCTTGGTGCGCGGTGGTCGGTCGTTGGCGATCAGGACGGCGATCCAGGGAAGCGGAATGGATGCACCGATGATGAGCATCGAGATCCAGGCGTTGGCCCAGATGCCGTACGCGATCGCCGCGAGGATCAACGCCGGGAACCGGAAGGACATGATGATCATGTACTTGCGCACTCGGGCTTTGTGCTGTTCTTCGACGGACTGCTGCGCTTCGGTGATCAGTACGGGATTGTCGGGAGTCCCGGCCTCGTCGGACCTGCCGAACGCGCCATTTCGTGCCATGACTCCACTGTTCCACTCTCGGCCGACAATTGCACACGACCCGTGGGTCGCACCGCTGTGACGGAGACGGCATTATTGGAGGGGTGAGCACTCAAACCAAGGAACGTCCCGACGTCTCCACCGACGAAACGACCGACGACGACACCCCGAAGTTCTTCCACTACGTGAAAAAGAACAAGATCGCCGAGAGCGCCGTCATGGGAACCCATGTCGTCGCGCTGTGCGGTGAGGTGTTTCCCGTGACGAAGTCCGCCAAGCCGGGATCACCGGTGTGCCCGGACTGCAAGAAGATTTACGAAGGACTCCGTAAGGGCGACTGACCTCGGGTCAGGCGAGCGGGAGTACTTCCGGAGCTCGGCGGATCGACAGCCTCGACGCAGTCGGCCGCCGGGCTCTTCGCGTCTGCGTGCGGTTCATCGCAGGGATCTTGGTCGACGCACGAGTTCTGGCGCGACTCCGATTGTCTGCTCTCGGTTTGTCTGCTGCGGGGCCGCCCGTACGAGGGGACCGTGGCCGGGTCCGCTTTGTCGCCCGAGATGCGGATCGGGCTGGTGGCCAGGTGCCAGGTCAGGTTGGTGACCGGACCGGTCTTTTCGTCGGTGTTCTGAGCCGCAAGCCACTCTCGCATCTGCTCCATCCGAGTGGCACGAGCGGGCCAGAACTCCTGAACCGTCGCGTTGAACTCGGCGCCGAGCACGACGGCAAAACCGAGGAAGAACGTGAAGAGCAGAAACGCGATCGGCGTTGCCAGTGCGCCGTACGTGTAGCCGGTGCTGGTGACGAATCCCAGGTACCAGCGCAATCCGGTGCTGGCGGCCATGAAGAACACACCGGCGACCAGGGCGCCCGCGAGCAGCCGATGCCACGGCAGCGACTTCGGCAGAGCGACTTTGTAGAGCGTCGTGAGGCCGATGATCACCAGCAGACCGACAGCGGGATAGTAGAACGTGTCGACCAGATTCGATCCGACCACGTACCAGGAGGCCGGCAGTGCTCGCCCGACGAGCGTCGGCCCCAGAGCTACCAGCGGCAGGATGAACACCGCCATCACCAGGAACATCACGTAGAGCAGCAGGGCGAAGATGCGCTGCCAGATGGGATTGCGGGCATCCTGCTGCCCGTGTGCTTCCACGATCGAGTCGACGAACGTACTGATCGCCGATGATCCCGCCCACAGGGAGAGCAGGAAGCCCACCGAGATGATCTCCGGGCGTCCGCGCTGAAGGACGTCCGTCACCGTCGGGCGGATGATCTGGTCGACGACGCTTTCGCTGAAGATCGTTCCGCTGAACGTGACGATCTTGGATTCGATGATCTCGACGGTGTTGGGTCCGAACCACCCACCGATGTAGCCGATCATTCCCAGAAGGCCGAGCAGCAGGGGAGCAAGCGACAGCGTTTGCCAGAACGCGGCCGTAGCCGCCTTTCCGAAGATGGAATCGTCCCAGGCCTTGCTCAGGGTTCGACCGATCAACTGCCCGGTGCGGCGTAGCGGATGCCATCTGCGGTGGTGCAGATCACTTCCGCTCGACTTCTCGCCTCGCGCTTCACTCATGATGTCTCCAGCATCCCTGACGACACACCCGGTTGCCCAACCATGGCGCCGACGTGTCGCACATTTCTGAGACAATTCGCGTGCAGGTCGGCAGGATGCGAGAACGGCGAAACCTCGCCGGCCGGAGTGAGAACGGCCATGAGTACGCGCTTCGAGTGCGGCTTTCGTCGGTGGCGGCGGCTAGGCTCGTCGCCGGACATTGATGAAAATTCGAGGAGCGCGAGACAACAGTGCGATTCCAGTGGAGGCGCGGCCTATGACGTCTGAGACCGTGGCAGCCGAGTTCGGCAAGTCGCCCGAACCCGCCGGAGCTCAATCCGCGGGAACCCAACCTGGCGCCCCTACCGGTTCCCTTCGTGCATGGCAGCGCCGTGCACTGACCAAATACCTTTCCAGCAGCCCGCGTGACTTTCTGGCGGTCGCAACGCCGGGAGCAGGTAAGACCACCTTCGCTCTGCGGGTAGCTTCGGAATTGCTCCGTGACCGGACGGTCGACCAGATAACCGTCGTGGCGCCGACCGAGCACCTCAAACACCAGTGGGCGGAGTCCGCACAGCGCTCCGGCCTCGCATTGGATTCGCGGTTCTCCAACTCGACCGGCCAGACCTCGAGTGACTATCACGGCGTCGTGCTGACCTACGCCCAGGTTGCCTCGCACCCGTCGAAGCATCGTGTGCGGACCGAGGGCCGCAAGACGCTGGTCATCCTCGACGAGATCCACCACGGCGGCGACGCCAAGAGCTGGGGCGACGCCATTCGTGAAGCGTTCGGCGACGCGACCAGGCGTCTCGCACTGACCGGAACCCCGTTCCGCAGTGACGACAGTGCCATTCCTTTTGTCGAGTACGAGCCGGACAAGGAAGGTCTGCTCCGCTCGAAAGCCGACCACTCCTACGGATATTCGGATGCCCTCAAGGACGGCGTGGTTCGCCCCGTCGTGTTTCTCGCCTACTCGGGCGAGGCACGGTGGCGAAACAACGCCGGCGAGGAATTCACCGCTCGACTCGGCGAGCCGCTGAGCGCCGAGCAGACGACTCGGGCCTGGCGCACGGCCTTGGACCCTGCCGGCGACTGGATTCCTGCCGTGCTGCAAGCAGCAGACACCCGTTTGGCGCAGCTGCGCAGTACCGGTATGCCCGATGCCGGCGGACTTGTCATCGCGACGGACCAGACAGTGGCCCGCGAGTACGCGAAGGCCCTGACCGCGATCACCGGCGAACAGCCGGCTGTCGTGCTGTCCGACGACCCCACCGCGTCCAAGCGAATCGCCGAATTCGGTGCGAGCGACCAGAAATGGATGGTCGCGGTCCGCATGGTGTCCGAGGGCGTCGATGTTCCCCGTCTGGCGGTCGGTGTGTACGCGACCAGCGCGTCGACTCCGCTGTACTTCGCTCAGGCGATCGGGCGCTTCGTGCGCTCGCGTCGTAAGGGCGAAACTGCCAGCGTCTTCCTGCCGTCGGTGCCGGTGCTTCTCGACCTTGCCGCACAGCTCGAGGCCCAGCGTGATCACGTACTCGGCAAGCCGCATCGTGAGAAGGACGGCCTCGAAGACGACCTGCTCGCCGATGCGAACAAGCAGAAGGACGAGCTGGGCGAGGAGGAGAAGGCGTTCACGTCCCTGGGCGCCGATGCCGAACTCGACCAGGTGATCTACGACGGATCGTCCTTCGGTACCGCGACATTCGCCGGAAGTGACGAGGAAGCCGACTACCTCGGTCTGCCAGGTCTACTCGACGCCGATCAGATGCGGGCGTTGCTGCGTCAACGCCAGCAGACACAGGTCGAGGCCAACTCGGCCAAGGCTGCCGCCCCGCAACCCACGGCGGCAGTGGTATCCGATCGAGCGGCCACGGCAGATCAGCTCGGTGCGCTCCGCAAGGAGCTGAACGGGTTGGTGGCGATGAACGTCCACCGCACCGGTAAGCCGCACGGCATCATTCACGCGGAACTGCGCCGGGTGTGCGGCGGTCCGCCGACGGCCATCGCTACTGTCGATCAGCTGACCGAACGCATCGCGATTCTCCGCAGCTGGTAGCAGCCGATACCGGTCCCGCACGCTTCGCGTGCTTGCGACCCCGGAACGGCAGAACGGGCGATCACAGTGACTGTGATCGCCCGTTCTGGCGTTCATGGCGCGCCTCGTGAAGAGGCCACCCCCGGCTGACAGGTCAGATTGCGGGTTCGCTTTCGGAGACGACGGCATTCATCTCGCGAAGTCGATCCGCGTGTTCGGTTGCGTGGTGTCCGCAGAAGAGAAGCTCGCCGCCGGTGGGAAGCACGGCGCGTACGCGTGCTCCGGCACCGCACCGGTCGCACCGGTCGGCAGCGGTCAACTGTGGGCTGGTCAGTGTTCCGGGCATGACTCCTCCGTACTGGCTTTGCGGCATTCGGGCCGCGTGCCTGGGGCCTGGTCCGCCGCGTCGGAATGGCGCGGTAGATCCACTCTTACAGACGTTTGGGGTTTACGGGTTGTTCCCGAAGGCGTTTCTTAGTGTTGTGTCTCACTGGAAATGCGCTGGGCAGGCATTCTCGGGTGAAGATTGTTCGCTGACAGCTGATTCGGATCGCCGACCTCAGCCCGATATTCTGGGCGGATGAACCCGGGACGCGAACCACTTGTCGACGAGAGCGTCGAGTTGCTCCACATGTGCACGCGCGAGGAGTGGGCGCGGGCACAACAGCTCGGTGAACGTATCCCCGACGGATTCGAGGCGGAGGGATTTGTCCACATGTCGACTCCGGCGCAAGTTCATCTCCCGGCCAATCGGATCTTTGCCGGCCGTGACGACATAGTCCTTCTGGCTATCGATCCGGCCTTGCTCGGCGGTCAGGTCAAGTACGAACCGGGTGTCCCCTCGGACCCGGAATCGATGCGATTCCCGCATCTGTACGCCCCGATTCCCGTCGCAGCCGTCACCGCTGTCGTCGAGTATTTTCCGGGCGAGAACGGCTTGTTTTCGCCGGTTCGGTAGGTCGCCGGTTGGCCGGTCGTGAACTGTGCCCCGCGGATTACGGCCCTCCCGCGATGCAGGTCACCGATCGGCGCTACCGTTGGTATATGAACGTAGAAGTCACCCCACTACCGGGGATCGGGACGCGCAAGGATTTTGTTCTGTCTTCCGGTCGTCGCGTGGGTGTCGTCACCCATCGGGACGGTCATACCGACCTCATCGTTTCCAAGGCAGACGACCCTGACGCGTGTGCTGCCTCGCTGCCTCTGACCACCGAGGAAGCGGCAGCGCTCAGCAATCTCCTGGGTGCCCCCCAGCTCGTTGCTCAGCTCGAGGAAGAGCACCGTGACCTTCCGGGCATTCGAACCAAACAGCTCTACATCAAGGACGGTTCTCGCTACGACGGACAGACCCTCGGGGACACCGGCATGCGCACGCGCACCGGAGTGTCCATCGTCGCCGTCATGCGCGCAGGACAGGTGAGCCCGTCTCCGAACCCCGACTTCACGTTCACCGGGGGAGACCTTCTCGTGGCAGTCGGAACGCCGGACGGTTTGGCTGCAGCGGCAAAAATCTTGGCCAACGGCTGACTGGCGCGTGGACACAACCACCCTCGCACTGATCGAACTCGGCGCGGTCTTCTTCGCGCTCGGACTGCTCGGACGGCTCGCTGCTCGCGTCGGCATGTCGCCGATCCCGTTCTACCTGATCGGCGGCCTGTGCTTCGGACAGGGCGGTTTCATCCAGCTCGGCGACATCGGCGAGTTCTCCCATCTGGCAAGTGAGATCGGGATCGTCCTGCTCTTGCTGCTGTTGGGGCTCGAATACACTGCGGCCGAGCTCGTCACCGGTCTCAAACGCTCGCGGGTAGCCGGCATCGTCGACATCGTCCTCAACGCCACCCCTGGCGCGGTTGTCGGCTTGATGCTCGGTTGGGGCGTCGTGGGGGCGACGGTCATGGCCGGCGTCACCTATATCTCGTCTTCGGGAATCATCGCCAAGGTGCTCAGCGACCTGGGGCGCCTCGGTAACCGCGAGACACCGGTCGTGCTGTCGATTCTGGTGTTCGAAGACCTGGCGATGGCGCTGTACCTGCCGATTCTGACCGCGATGCTCGCGGGCGTGAGCTTCATGGGCGGGCTCGAAGCGGTCGGGATCTCGTTGTTGGTCATCACCGTGGTTCTTGTCGTGGCCCTCCGATACGGACGGTACGTCTCCGCCCTCCTCGACAGTCCCGACAGTGAGACGCTCCTGCTCAAGCTGCTCGGTGCCGCACTGTTGGTCGCCGGCATCAGTTCGGCGATGCAGGTGTCGGCGGCTGTGGGCGCATTCCTCCTCGGAATCGCGATCTCGGGGTCGACGGCGCACAATGCCAGTCGCGTGCTCGAGCCCCTTCGAGATCTGTTCGCCGCAATGTTCTTCGTGGTCTTCGGTCTCAACACCGATCCCAGTTCCATTCCGCCAGTCCTCGGATGGGCCGCGATCCTGGCAGTGGTCACGGCGATCACGAAGCTGGTAACCGGCGCCTGGGCGGCCAGACGTCAGGGTGTCGCGCGAATGGGTCAGGCGCGCGCCGGTGCCGCTCTGATCGCCCGCGGTGAGTTCTCCATCATCATCGCAGGCCTCGCGGTGTCCGCAGGCGCCGTCGACGCCGAACTTGCCGCATTGGCAACTGCTTACGTGCTCCTGATGGCGGTCATCGGCCCGGTGGCGGCAAGAGTTATCGAACCGGTCGCCTCGTTGTACATCAAGGTTCGTACGAAGTCCTGATTGCGGTCCTATTCTGTCCGGATGTCGAACAGAATCGCCCGTCCCGCCGCGACCGCTCTGTGTGCGCTGATCATCTCGTGTGCACCGGTCCCGGCGCTCGCCGGTGGAATTCCCGCTCTCGACCACGCCGGACCAACAGCTGCGCAGGTTGCCGCGGATCGATCGCTACACCTCGGGGGTGCGTCGAACGCGCGTGACATCGGTGGCTACGACGCCGCGGACGGGCAGACCGTTCGGTGGGGGAAGGTATTTCGCTCGAATGCCCTCGACAAGCTGACACCGTCGGATCTCGCGTCGTTGAGCGAACGCGGAGTGGAATCGGTCGACGACTTCCGTACGGTCGTCGAACGAACGCTCTCGCAGGATCGCCTTCCGAACGGGGCGCGAAGCAACTGGTTCGACGTCATCGGAACCAACCCCGCCAACCTCCCGGCGCTGGTGGACATGCCGACGATGTACGCGTTGATGGTGACCGATCCGGGGGCGAGCCGCGCATTCCACGACGCGCTGGTGAACGTCGCGAACACCGACGGTGCAGTCCTCTACCACTGCTCGGCGGGCAAGGACCGTACCGGTTGGATGACCGCGGTTCTCCTGACCGTCCTCGGCGTGAGTCGCACCGACGTGAACGCCGATTACATGCTCAGCAATCAGTACCTCACCGGACCCCGCACGGGGAGCGCGTTCATCGACGGCGTCGAACAGTCTTGGCTGGACACGTCTTTCGCCACGGTGGATCGGGTGTACGGCAACTTCGACAACTACGTCCGGGACGGCCTTCAGTTGAGCGAGGACGATGTCGCACAACTCCGGGACACACTCTTGGTCTGAGGCGACAAACGCACAAGAGCCGCTCTCCGGCGATCCGGAGAGCGGCTCTTGTGCGCATAGCTGGTGTGACTAGTCGAGGTAGTCGCGCAGAACCTGCGAACGCGACGGGTGGCGCAGCTTCGACATCGTCTTCGATTCGATCTGGCGGATACGCTCACGCGTGACGCCGTAGACCTGTCCGATTTCGTCTAAAGTCCTCGGCTGACCGTCGGTGAGACCGAAGCGGAGGCGAACCACGCCGGCTTCGCGCTCGGACAGCGTCTCGAGTACCGACTGCAGCTGATCCTGCAGCAAGGTGAACGAGACGGCATCGACTGCGACAACAGCTTCGGAGTCCTCGATGAAGTCACCGAGCTGGCTGTCGCCCTCGTCGCCGATGGTCTGGTCGAGAGAGATCGGCTCACGCGCGTACTGCTGGATTTCCAGCACCTTCTCCGGCGTGATGTCCATTTCCTTGGCGAGCTCTTCCGGCGTGGGCTCACGGCCCAGGTCCTGGAGCAGCTCACGCTGGATACGGCCGAGCTTGTTGATGACCTCGACCATGTGTACCGGGATACGGATGGTGCGAGCCTGGTCGGCCATTGCGCGGGTGATGGCCTGACGGATCCACCACGTGGCGTAGGTCGAGAACTTGTAACCCTTGGTGTAGTCGAACTTCTCGACTGCACGGATCAGACCGAGGTTGCCTTCCTGGATGAGGTCCAGGAACGCCATGCCGCGGCCCGTGTAGCGCTTGGCCAGCGAGACGACCAGGCGGAGGTTGGCCTCGAGGAGGTGGTTCTTGGCGCGGTTGCCGTCGCGGCAGATCCAGCTCATGTCGCGTCGCTGAGCCGCAGGCAACTTCTCGCCCTTGTCAGCGAGGTCCTGCATGATCTGCACGGCGTAGAGGCCGGCCTCGATGCGCTTGGCCAGTTCGACTTCCTCTTCGGCGTTGAGGAGTGCGACCTTGCCGATCTGCTTGAGGTAGGCGCGAACCGAGTCGGCGGACGCCGTCAGTTCGGCATCCTTGCGTGCCTGGCGGAGAGCCTCGGACTCTTCCTCGTCCCAGACGAAGTCGCCGGAAGCCTTGTCCTTCTCGGACGGCTCTGCAGCGGTCTCTTCGTCTTCGCCGACTGCTACGACCTCGACGACATCGGACTCGACCTCGGCAAGGTCGCCGTCCGTGATGTCGATGTCTTCCAACTCGACATCGCCGTCTTCGGCGTCAGGATCGCCGGCCTTCTTGGGGCTGGCCTTCTTAGCTGCTGCCTTCTTGGCCGGAGCTTTCTTGGCCGGAGCCTTCTTTGCTGCTGCCTTCTTGGCGGGGGCCTTTTTCGCCGGAGCCTTCTTGGCTGCCGGAGCGGTGACGGTGGCCGCCTCCACGGCTGGAGATTGTGGCTCTGACTCTGATGGAGAATCAGCAGTCTGACGTGTATCGGTGGCTGCCACGTACGCCCTTTCGTGACGGTGTCGTGCGGCGTCACGCCAGAGTGGTGATCCGGCGGAGAGGTCAATGGTTGTTGGCCGGCGCGCAGCCGGACTTCACCATTGTAACGACTCTCAGGAAACTCTTACGTCACGGCGGGCCGTAACAGGTAGATTTTCCGCTTTTCACGTGCGGGTTTTCTCATCCGGCGACGGAGGCCGGCCTGGTCAGTCCGACCGATGCGAGCGCAGCTCCCGCAATTCCCGCGGTGTTGAGAAGGGTGGCGGGGACGACCTTGGTGCGGTTGGTCAGATGCGGAATCCACTTCTCGTGCTTGCGGCTGATACCGCCTCCGGCGATGAAGAGATCTGGCCAGAGCAGGTTCTCGAAGGTGGTCAGAACTCGCGAGACCTCGACGGCCCACTCCTTGTAGCTCCAGTCCTTCTTCTCCTTCACCGACGACGCCGCCCGGTGCTCGGCTTCCTTGCCGTCGACCTCGAGGTGACCGAACTCGGTGTTGGGCAACAGAACTCCGTTGTGCAGCACGGCAGATCCGATTCCGGTGCCGAAGGTCAACAAGATCACGACGCCGGAGGTGTCCTTGCCCGCTCCGAACGAGTCCTCGGCGATTCCGGCAGCGTCGGCGTCGTTGAGGACGGTGACCTCGCGCCCGCCCAGCGCCTTGCCGAACAGGGCGGCGGCGTCGGTGTCGATCCAGGACTTGTCGATGTTCGCGGCGCTTCGCGCGACGCCGCCGGTCACGACAGCGGGCAAGGTGATGCCGACCGGACCGGTCCACTTGGCCTGCTCGACGATCTCGGCGACAGTGCCCGCGATCGCATCGGGTGTGGACGGCTGCGGGGTCAGGATCTTGATGCGGTCACCGATCATTTCCCCGGTGCTCAGGTCGATCGTGCCGCCCTTGACGCCGCTGCCGCCGACGTCGATCCCGAAACCTGTGGTTGTCATCGTCCTGCGCTCCTGAGTGTCGAATTCGAGGTCACGATCTACCGTTGCAAACACTAACCCGAACAAGGACCCGGGCGCGTCCTCTCGAACCGCCCACCTCGAGACGTTCGAGTGGTGCCCCTCGGTAGAGATGTGTTGCGATGGTCCGGTGCGCCCTTCAGAAAGAACGTTGCCCGACTTTTCCGCCGATTCTCTGGACCCCGCACAGTTGCGGGAAGTAGCCGTAGCCGTCGCCGAACGCGCAGCCGAACACGTCCGCTTGCGTCGGCCCGAGGTATTCGGCCTGGTGGGTTCCGGTGCCGCCGAGGGTGGTTCGGTTGCGGCGAAGAGCACGCCCACCGATCCCGTCACGGTGGTCGATACCGAAACCGAACAGGTGATTCGCGACCTTCTGGCGCAATGGCGGCCTGCAGATTCGATCCTGGGTGAGGAAGGTGGCGGAGACACCGACGATTCCGCGGGAGTTCGATGGGTTGTCGATCCCATCGACGGCACGGTGAATTTTCTCTACGGAATCCCCGCGTTCGCCATCTCGGTGGCCGTACAGATCGACGGGGTCTCGGTAGCCGGGGCTGTCGTCGACGTGTCGTTGGAAACCACGTACGCCGCGCATCGGGGCGGCGGTGCAACCATGACCACGGCCGACGGCGTCGTCAGCGACCTGCAAGCCAATGAGGTGACCGAGCTGTCAATGGCGCTGTTGGCCACCGGCTTCGGTTACGGAGCGGATCGCCGGAAGGTGCAGGGCACGTTGATCGGGCAGATCCTGCCGCAGGTTCGCGACATCCGACGCATCGGTTCGGCGGCTTTGGATCTGTGCATGGTCGCCACCGGCCGGGTCGACGCTCACTTCGAACACGGACTGAGTCCGTGGGACTGGGCAGCTGGCTCCCTGATCGCTTCCGAAGCGGGCGCCGTCATCAACGTCCCGGCGTCAAATTCCACGTCGGCCGACGGTGATGTCGTTTACGCAGTCGCTCCGGCGATCGCCGAGCAGTTCGCGCACATGCTCGGAGCTACCGGCGCAGATCAGCCGATTCCGAGCTGAGGCTTGTCAGCAGCGCGCCGTGCGCGCTGCTTTGAGCAGTGCGATGTCCATGGGGGCGACTTCGGCGTTTGCGGGTTGCTCGGCCAGAGCATGCAAGATCGCGGTGGCGTCGGTGTTGGGGGTCAGGGCGCCCTTGTTGTAGGTGCCGAGAGCCAGGTCGACGGTGTCGTCGCCGCGGCCGTCCTGGACCAGTTCGGCGCAGGGGGCGACCAGCCAGACGGAACTGGCGGCGGCGAGGCCGTTCGCTCCGAATCGGATCTGACCCTGGCACTCCATGTTCTGGTCGACGTAGACGGGGTCGTTTCCGACCTGGACGTCCGGCGCGCTGGAGAAGCCGAACTCGCTCAGTTGCGCTGCCACCTGGGCCGCCTGGCCGTGTTCACCGTTGGCGTTGAACACACGAACCTTGGTGGCGGCGAGGGGAGCGGGATCCACGTCGAGCAGCTTCGAGCGGTCGACGACGGTTCCCAGCGGTAGTGGCGCCGCTGCCGAAGGATCGGACGAAGGTTGCGGCAGGTTGCAGGCGACGGTGTCACTGACTTCCGCCTCGGCGCTCAGGATGCGGACCCACAAGACACTGCCGATCAATGCGAGTACCGCGAACACGGCGATCACCGGCCACGCGCGCCGACGGCGGAACGGACGTCCCTGGTCATCGGTAGAGCTGCCTTCGGTGATCAGAGAAACCACGGTATCCCTCGACTTTCTTGACGAAACTTCTACTTCGCCATCGGGCCGAGCGGCGCCGGCATGACGTTCGGTGCCTACCTTAGAGGGCCTGTGTGACGAGACAGCCGAAGCGAGGCTCGACGCGTCGAGTCCTTGTCGATTGCGAAACGGCAGTTGGCCGATTACCGGCCTGTTTCTACCCGGATTCGGCCCGAAAACATCGTGGAAAGGTCACAGCTTGCTCTTGCCTTGGTGACAATTCGCAGTCATTTTTCGGAAATTTCCGATTCGGTTACTACTTTCGTGCTCACGTCGGCTACTGTCTGGCGGCCCAGGTCGTTCAACTGGGCATCGGCCGGACGCCGAAATGACAACCAAATGAGGCGCAGATCACGTTCTCGGAAGGAACTTCCGGGCACTAATTCCGGTCCTGCAGCGTTATGCAGCGACAGGGAATGATCTGGATGCCACGGCGGTTTCCATGCGCATCAAGGATCTACCGGATTCTCGGCGCACACGGGACCGGGATACACGAAGAGGATGGGGTAGACGAGATGGCAACTGACTACGACGCACCGAGGCGTACAGAGTCCGACGAGGTTTCGGAGGACTCGCTCGAGGAGCTGAAGGCGCGACGCAACGAAGCGCAGTCAGCCGTCGTCGACATCGACGAGACGGACACCGCGGAGTCCTTCGAGCTGCCGGGTGCCGACCTTTCCGGCGAGGAACTCTCGGTTCGAGTTGTTCCGAAGCAGGCAGACGAGTTCACGTGTTCGAGCTGCTTCCTGGTTCATCACCGCAGCCGCCTGGCCAGTGATGCCAACGGACAGCTCGTATGCATGGACTGCGCTGCCTGATCTCCCTTCCCGGTGGTCGACCCGTCAGCGCGAGGGTCGACCAAGGGTCGGGAAGTACTGCTTTGCTGTGACCGCGCTGGTCAGAGATCCAGCGCAGCCAGCAGATCAGCGGGACGACGTGTGCTCACCAACCAGTACGGCGTGGGATCCTCCGGGTCGTCGAGCACGATCAACACCATTGTCTTGACCCATGGGCGATGCTGGACGAACGCCGACGGATCGAGTTGGCGCCCCATCGCAGCACTCTTCGCGGAAGCCGGCACTGCTGCCGCCCGTGAAATCAATTCGACCGGCAGGTGGGCTCTACCCACGTGCAGTTCCTTCACCCCTGCTGTCTCCACTACCTCGACGCGCATCCGGCTGAGCCAGAATGCCGCCCAGATCGGGATCGGGAGTAGTACGACGTACGCCAGGTACGAGAGAAGCCCCGGGCGGCCCATGTGGACCTCGGCCGCGAGGAGTCCGGCTACGGCCAACCCGGCGATCCACCACCAGATCGGCACCCACAGGCGCTCGGAGTACAGCGTCGTGGACGGGGGCGTTGTGGTGGCGACGTCAGGTCGAGATGTTTCGGGCACCTGTCAAGGATAGTCCGTCGCTACGAGTAGTCTTGGCCCACGTGAGCGACCATCTCTCCATCGCCTTGAAGCGACTGGATCCAGACCTGCCCGTTCCACAGCGTGCGCATCCCGGAGATGCGGGTGTGGATCTGTGCTCCACCAGCGACGTCACCATCGAACCCGGCCACCGAACACTGGTCGGAACGGGGATCGCGATCGCTTTGCCGGTGGGCACCGTCGGGTTGATCCATCCGCGTTCCGGACTCGCCGCCAAATCGGGACTGTCGATCGTGAATGCGCCCGGAACCGTGGACGCGGGATACCGGGGCGAACTCAAGGTCTGCTTGATCAATCTCGATCCGGCCACAGCCATCGACATCCGCCGCGGTGACCGAATCGCTCAGCTCGTGGTTCAACGAGTCGAACTTCCGGTTTTCGAGGAAGTCGAATCGCTGGACGACACGACCAGAGGAACCGGAGGCTACGGTTCCAGCGGCGGGCACGCGATACTCGATACCGATGCGCCTGGCGCGGTAGTCGGAGAGGGAGTCTGAATCATGTTCGGACGCAAGAAGAAGACAGACGTCGACGAGGAAACCACCAGCTTCTTCGGTGACGAGAACGACGAGTCGGTGGAGATCGACGAGGTCGAAGACGATCTCGAAGTCACCGGCGACGAGTTCGGTGGCGAATCGGAAGGCCCTTACGACATCTCGGAGATCGATTCCGACGATCCGACGGCAGGCCGTGACGGTCAGCGTCTTGATCTCGGTTCCGTTCTGGTGCCGATGCCGACCGGCGGGCAGTTGCAGGTCGAGATGGCGCCCAACGGTTCGCCGCAGGCCGTGCACCTGGTCACCGAGCACGGCCGCATCACGGTTGCTGCCTACGCCGCCCCGAAATCGCCCGGTCAGTGGCGTGAGGTCGTTGCCGAGCTCGCGCAGTCGCTTCGCGACGACAATTCCGCGGTGAGCGTCGAGAACGGCCCGTGGGGCCGTGAACTGGCTGCTGTGACGGCCAACATGGACCTGCGGTTCATCGGCGTCGACGGTCCCCGGTGGATGGTGCGCTGCGTGGTCGCGGGTCCGAGTGGATCCACCGCCGCGAACGCCCCTCTGGTGGCAATCGCACGGGACATCTTGCGTGACACCGTCGTCAACCGAGGATCAGAGCCGCATCCGGTGCGGACACCGCTGCCCGTGGTGCTCCCGCAGGTGCTCGCCGAGCAGTTGGCGGCCGCACACGAGCAGCAGTTGGCGGCAGCGCAGCAGCAACAGGTCGCCGCCCAGCAGCAACAGCAGTCAGCACCGCCCGCTCCGCCGGCACCTCCAGCACGGCCGACCCCGCCGCCTCGTAGCGGCGAATCCGGTTCTGCCATGCAGCAATTGGGTCAGTAACAGGATTTTCTTCAGGCGCTCGCGGTGGTATCGGATTCGATCGCCGCGAGCGCTTTGATGCAGGTGGACCCGAGAACCGCGGGGTCGCGCCCGATCATGTCGAGCGTCGTCGTGGCGACTGCGCCGCGGGGGAGTGAAGCCGCCCAGGCCTGCGCCACTGACGCGGGATGAACCGGATCGTCCATCGCCGACGCAATGCCGACCGGAACGCCTACCGCCCGTAGCGCGCTCTCGCCGAGTGAGTGGTACGACGCCGCCTCGTCGAGCGCAGCCGGGAGATCGGGCCACTGAGAGCGCCAGGAGCGCTCGAGTTCGGCTCCGAGCCACGCCGGACTCGACGCGAGCATCGCAGCGATCACCGACTCCAAGCCTTCGGAGCGCAGTTGCCCGGCGGTGAACCGCGCGCTCGCTGCTGCGGGGGCGTCGTCGGCCGAGCCCGTCCAGGCCGGAAGCGCTGCCAACACACTCACGGTTCGATCGGGATTGTCGGCGGCCCACTGGAGTGCAACGGCCGCTCCGATCGAGACCCCTCCGACGATGATTCGGCCGTGCGTGTCCGCGGCTCTGTCCATCGCGTCCAGATAGCCGTCCACGACACGCCGAGGGTCCGGTTCAATTGCGACGATGCGCACACCCAGAGTCTCCAGCGGCGCCCGGAATGCGCGGTCCGCGAAGTGGGCGTCAGAGCCTGTACCTGGGAGAACGACGGCAACGGTCGCCAATTCCGAGTTCTGCATCTCTTGATCTTGCCCGGTGCCCCCGAGACGCGGACTGACCGGTGTGGTTACACGCTCGTAATGGGTCTACAGTGGCGATCACACAGCCCTTCACGTGACGCGAAACCCTTGCGTCACACATGTTCGCAGGAGCGCGCAATGGCACCCGCCGCCGCAGGATATTTTCGTCGACTGACCCAGCGTCTGACCGAGGACGTCGACCAGTTGGACGCCCAGGAGATGGCCGAGTCCAACAAGGCTTCCGGAGGTCAGAAGGCATGCGATTGTCGTCGCGGTGAAGAAGTCACGATGGTGGGCCGGCTCCGCAGCGTCGACGCGTGTCCCAAGTCGGGAAATGCCAGCATCGAGGCCGAGTTCTTCGATGGCACCGAGATGATCAATCTCGTCTGGATCGGGCGTCGCCGGATCCCGGGAATCGAGACCGGTAAGACCCTGCTGATCCGCGGTCGTGTGGGCGAGCGTGACGGTCGCAAGGCGATCTTCAACCCTTACTACGAACTGCGCGGCGAATAGGCGCGTTTCCCGCATTTACCGTGCAACTCGGTGACTGTGGCACCCTCGACAGGTGACTGAAACACAACAGCGATCGGTAATCGACCAACTCGGCGGGCTGAGTGGTCTGATCTATTCGTCTTTGCCGATTCTGATTTTTGTCCCGGTCAACAGCATCTGGAATCTCACCGCGGCAATCTGGGCCGCATTGGGCGTCGCTGTCGCTATCGCGGCCTGGCGCCTCTTCCGCAAGGATTCCCTCCAACCCGCTATTTCCGGTTTTCTCGGAGTCGGAGTTTCCGCATTCATCGCCTACCGCACCGGCGACGCCAAAGGATATTTCCTCTTCGGTATCTACACGAGCCTCGCCTACGGTGCGGTCTTCCTGATTTCCATCCTCGTGCGCTGGCCCCTCGTCGGAATCATCTGGGGTTATCTCAACGGGCACGGCAATCTCTGGCGCAAGCACAGCTCCGCCGTCCGGCTCTACGACGTCGCGACGGCAGCGTGGGCGTTGGTCTTCGGTGCGCGGTATCTCGTTCAGTCACAGCTCTACGACACCGACCACACCGGATGGCTCGCAGTCGCGCGTATCGGCATGGGGTGGCCGTTGACCGGTTTGGTGCTGCTCGTGACGGTCTGGGCTGTGCGTAAGGCCGATCGCATCGTCGAGCCTGAACCGGTTGTGGAGCCCGAAAGCAGCGAGCCCACCGCCACGGACGCAGGGTCCGAAGAGGTGGGCTCGGTGAATCTGACGAAGCCGCGCGAAGACCGCGATCTCAGCTGATCAGGTCCTGGTACTCGGGGTGCTTGTCGAGGAACTTCACGACGTACGGGCACACCGGATGAACCTTGAGGCCGCGTGCTCGTAGGTCGTCCAGAGCCTGGCGGACGAGAACCCCGGCCAATCCGAAACCTTCGAAGGCGGGGTAGATCTCGGTGTGGTTGAACGAGACGACGTCACCGGAGGTGGTGTAGTCCTCAATCCCGGCGAGGTCGCCGTCGGCATGGATCTCGTACCGGCTCTGGGCCGGATTGTCGGTGACTACGGTGTTTTCGGGCGCTTGTGCCATGTGATTCCCTTTCGTCGTCAGTGTGTTCGTCGGTCAATTCTCCAGGCGGAGTGCAACGCGCAACTGATCCTCGGCGTCGACGGCCGCAACGAAGAGCAGTTCGTCCCCGCCTTCGATGGGATCGTCCATCTGCGGGACGATCACGCGTCCGCCACGCAGGATGGTGACCAGTGCGCAGTCTCGCGGAAGTTCGAGTTTCTTGACGGCTTTTCCGGCAAGAGGTGTGTTGTCGGGCAACGTGATCTCGACGAGGTTGGCCTGTCCCTGCCGCAATGTCATCAGTTTGACCAGGTCACCGACCGAGACGGCCTCTTCGACGAGCGAAGCGAGCATCCGCGGTGTCGAGACGGCGACGTCCACGCCCCAGGACTCGTCGAAGAGCCACTCGTTGCGGGGATCGTTGACGCGGGCGACAACTCGGCGAACACCGAACTCGGTTTTCGCGAGCAGACTGAGGACCAGGTTTGCCTTGTCGTCTCCGGTCGCGGCAATCACGACCTCGTACGACTCCATCGACGCGTCCTCGAGTCTGCTGAGTTCGCAGGCGTCCGCGTGCACCCACTTCGCCTCGGGCACCGACTCCGGTTCGATGTGATCGAGTTTGCGTTCGATCAGCATGACGTCATGTGAGCTTCGAATCAGCTCTCGCGCAATGGAACGGCCTACGGCGCCGGCTCCGGCGATGGCGACCTTCATCGAGAACTTCCAATCACGTTGTAGTGCAACACAGTCGCAGTCTTGTTGTGGGGGGCGGCGTACGGATCAGTCATCTGCGGCCTCCCTCAGTCGTCGCTCGGCGGCGGGTTGCCTGCCAGTGCGACAGCTTCGGCGACGGTTCCCGACACGGCGGCGATGTAGACCTGATCGTCGGCCTGGATGACAGTCTTGCGGTCGGGGAGAATGCCGGTCCCGAAGCGGATGATGAAGGCGACTCTCGAACTGGTCGCGCCCTCGAGGAGCGCGATCGGCTTGCCCGCCCAATCCTCGTGCAGGGCAAGTTCGGTGATGGCGACAGTGCCCGAAGGATCGCGCCACTTCGCAGTCTGACTTTCCTTGGTCAACGTGTGCAGGAAACGATCCGTCGACCACGGCACGGTGGCGACCGTGGGAATGCCGAGTCGCTCGTAAACGGCGGCACGCTTGGCGTCGTAAATACGTGCGACGACGCGTTCGACGCCGAAAGTCTCGCGTGCGACTCGCGCTGCGATGATGTTGGAATTGTCTCCCGAGGACACCGCGGCAAAGGCGTCGGCCCGCTCGATTCCCGCCCGGACCAGCACGTCACGGTCGAACCCCATTCCCAGAACCTTGGTTCCCGGGAAGTCGAGATCGAGACGCAGAAACGCACTCTGATCGCGGTCGATGACGGCGACCTCATGTCCGATCCTGGTCAGAGACGCGGCGAGGGAAGAACCCACTCGACCGCACCCCATGATGACGACATACACGCCCTACTCCGTTCATGGACCCTCATGGCGCGATTGCACGCCGAATCGAACGGTACAGCCCCTCACGGGAAGAGCAAGTACAACGGTCGCCCGCGTGCCGGTTGTCACGACAAAAGGTGAAGTTGGGGCTCTGATGACTCCGAATCGGGCGAGACGGCTTACGCTTTGCACGTGTCTAAGCTCTCGACCGCTACCAAGCGGCTCCTGCTCGGTCGGCCGTTCCGAAGCGACAAACTCGGGCACACGCTGCTACCCAAGCGAATTGCACTACCGGTCTTCGCGTCCGACGCGATGTCGTCCGTCGCGTATGCCCCCGAAGAAATCTTCCTGGTTCTCTCCGTCGCGGGTATTTCCGCGTATGCGTACACCCCCTGGATCGGATTGTCCGTCGCCATCGTCATGGCTGTGGTGGTGGCGAGCTACCGCCAGAACGTCCACGCATACCCCTCCGGTGGCGGCGACTACGAGGTCGCGACGGTCAACCTCGGCCCGACCGCCGGTCTGACCGTCGGTAGTGCGCTGATGGTCGACTACGTGCTGACGGTCGCCGTGTCGATCTCGTCGGCGGCGTCGAACATCGGCTCGGCTCTGCCGTTCGTCGCGCAGCACAAGGTGTTGTTCGCGGTTGCGGCGATCGTGTTGCTGACCGCGGTCAACCTTCGCGGTATCCGTGAATCGGGGACCGCGTTCGCAATTCCGACCTACGCATTCATCGTCGGCATGTTCCTGATGCTCGGGTGGGGATTCTTCCGGATCTACGTCCTCGGTGAGGATGTGCACGCGGAATCGTCGTCGTTCACGCTCAACGCCGAGGATTCGCATCTGTACGGAATTGCCTTCGCGTTCCTGATCGCCCGCGCATTCTCCTCGGGCTGTGCCGCACTGACCGGCGTCGAGGCCATCAGCAACGGCGTACCGGCGTTCCAGAAGCCGAAGTCGCGCAACGCTGCCACGACCTTGCTGCTGCTCGGGTCGATCGCCATCGTCCTGCTGATGGGCATCATCATCCTGGCTCAGAAAATCGGCATCGTCTACGCACACAATCCGCAGGAACAGCTGGTCGGAGCGCCGGAGGGCTACCATCAGAAGACCTTGATCGCGCAGATCGCCGAAGCCGTGTTCAGTGGTTTCCCGATCGGTTTCTTCTTCATGGCGATCGTCACGGCACTGATCCTGGTTCTGGCCGCGAACACCGCGTTCAACGGCTTTCCGGTACTCGGATCGATCCTGGCGCAGGATCGGTACCTACCGCGTCAGCTGCACACGCGCGGCGACCGACTGGCATTCAGCAACGGAATCCTCTTCCTCTCCGGTGCTGCCATCGCATTCGTCGTGGTGTTCGGCGCCGAGGTCACCAAGCTCATCCAGTTGTACATCGTCGGCGTCTTCGTCTCGTTCGTGCTCAGCCAAACGGGCATGATCAAGCACTGGACTCGGCATCTGAAGTCCGAGACCGACAAGGCGCAACGGGCCCGTATGCAGCGCTCGCGAGTGATCAATTCGATCGGTCTGGCAATGACCGCCACCGTCTTGATCATCGTTCTGATCACCAAGTTCGCTGCCGGCGCATGGATCGCCATCGTTGCGATGGTCGCGATCTTCATCGTGATGAAGATGATCCGCAAGCACTACGACAGCGTCGCAGCCGAGCTCGAGGAGCAGGAGTGGGACGGCGTACTGCCCAGCCGCACGCACTCGATCGTGCTCGTCTCGAAGTTGCACATGCCGACGATGCGAGCTCTCGCCTACGCGCGAGCAACGCGACCGGACACCCTCGAAGCCATCACGGTCAACGTCGACGAGCCCGACACCCGCGCACTCGTGCGTGAGTGGGAGAAGAGCGACGTGACGGTTCCGCTCAAGGTGATCGAGTCGCCGTACCGCGAAATCACCAAGCCGGTTCTCGACTACGTCAAGCGTGTACGACGCGATGCTCCGCGTGACGTCGTCACCGTCTTCATTCCCGAGTACGTCGTCGGACACTGGTGGGAGCAGATCCTGCACAATCAGAGCGCGCTTCGTCTGAAGAGTCGTCTGCTTTTCCAGCCCGGCGTGATGGTGACCAGCGTTCCGTGGCAGCTGAGTTCGTCGGCAAAGGCGAAGCCGCTCGACATCGAGAAGACCGCAGGTGCCACGCGTCGCGGTTACGACACCGGCGAGAAATGATCACCGGCGAAAAATGATCGGCAACATCGAAATGGCAGGCGTAGTTCGTTGAGTGAGAATTGGACCGGACAGACCTTCGAGGTCGATCTGGGCAACCCCGGTCACGGCGGGTTCGTCGTCGCCCGGCACGAGGGGCGGGTCGTGTTCGTCCGTCACGGTTTGCCAGGGGAGCGGGCGCTGGTCCGGGTGACCGAGGACAAGGGCGGATCGTTCTGCCGCGCCGACGCGATCACCGTTCTCGACGCTTCTCCGCATCGGATCGATCCGACATGCCCGATCTCCGGCCCGGGCGGGGCGGGCTGCTGCGACTACTCGCACGCGGATCTGAGCGTCCAACGTGAGATGAAGACCTCGGTCGTGCGGGAGCAGCTTCTGCGACTGGCTCGTGTCGAATCGGACGTCGAGGTAGAGGAACTGCCCGGAACCGGAGACGGAACGGGTTGGCGCACGCGAGTCCGGTTGGCGGTGGACGGGCACGGTGTCGCCGGATACCACGCGTACCGCAGCAACCGGATCGTCACAGACCTGCGGTGCACCCAGATCGATCAGAGCGCGTACGACGGTCTCGGCGGTGCGCAGTGGGCGCCAGGTAGCGAGCTGCAGGTCGTTCTCGACGCTGCGGGCGAGCGGCACGTCGTGGAAATCGCGGCACCCGCGGTGTCCAAGACGGGACGGCGGACGCCCGGGCGACGCGGCGCGATGGCACGCCGAGCGGCAAGCGGCGGCCCGCGAAAGACCCGAGTTGCCATCGGATCGGACACAGTGATCGAGCGCGTCGGCAATCGAGAATGGGCGCTGGCCGCGACCGGTTTCTGGCAGGCCCATCGCGGCGCTGCGGCCACTTACTCACAGGTGGTCGGGGAGTGGGCCGGAGCCGCTACCGCGGACACGGCCTGGGATCTCTACGGCGGTGTCGGCGTGTTCGCAGCAGCGCTCGCCGAGCTTGTCGGGCCGTCCGGCGTGGTGGAGTCCGTCGAATCTTCGGCGCGTGCAGTCGCGGACGGGCAGGCAGCGCTGTCCGATCTCGGTCAGGTGCGCTTCCACAGCGCCCGCGTCGAGAACATCATCGCGGATCTGGAGCGTTCGCCTGCTGTCGTCGTGCTCGACCCGCCACGTGCGGGAGCCGGCCGTCCGGTCGTGGAAGCTCTCGCCGCAACGGGCGCTGAGCGGATAGTCCATATCGGGTGCGACCCGGCGTCGTTCGGTCGCGATATCGGCCTCTACCTGGAGCAGGGCTTCAGAATCGGTGGCCTCCGGGCGTTCGACGCGTTCCCCCAGACTCACCACATGGAGTGCATCGCGCTCCTCGAACGCTGAGACGTCCCGAAATCTTTCCCTGAAACGGTGTGACGCTTCTCGCGTTCACAACAGTTGCTTGCATTACGCAACTAATCGTATAGTTTCGTTCTGCAAGTAGTTTTCCGTTTTCAAGTCACGGCTCGTTCGGGCCACTCGAATTCAGGGGTAGGCAATGTCGGTACAGCCGGAGACGGCCCAAGCGCTCGTCGACACGATCTTCATGTTCGGCAGATCGCTGCGAGCCGCGGTCACCACCGGTGCAGACAGCCTGCTGCCGCCTGCGCTGGTCAGTGTGTTGTTCATGCTGGCAGCGCGTGGGGAGTGCCGACAGAACGAATTGGCCGTCGATCTGTGTGTCAGTCAGTCGTCGCTCAGCCGACAAATGTCGGATCTGGTCGACGCTGGGTATGTCGAGAGAAATCCCGATCCGGCTGACAAGCGGGCGTTCCGCATCCGAGTATCGGAAGAGGGACACGACGTTTTACGGAGAACCACGCAGCGGCGTGCGGCGCGTTTGCGCAACATGCTCGAAGACTGGAGCCAGGAAGAGGCCATGGCCGCAGTGACATCGCTGCAACGTCTCAACGAGACGTTCGGCGCATCGAATCGGCAGGCCTCACCGGCAGTTCCGCACACGGGCGTAGAAAGTATTGGGAGATAAGGCACATGGCAGCAACAGTAGGAGAAACCCGGGCAAGTACCGGAGGTGACGGATCGGCTCGCGAAGCGGGCGCGATGACTCACCGCGAAATTCTCGAAGCACTCACCGGACTCATCGCGGCGCTGTTCACCGCGCTGCTCAGCAGCACCATCGTTTCGACAGCGCTTCCCACGATCATCGGTGAACTGCACGGAACTCAGACGCAGTACGCCTGGATCATCACGACAGCGTTGCTCGCCACCGCGGCGTCGACGCCGATCTGGGGCAAGCTTGCCGACCTTTACAACAAGAAGGTGCTGGTCCAGACCGCGATCGTCATCTTCGTGATCGGCTCGGTCATCGCCGGCGCGGCGCACAACGTTCCGTTGCTGCTCGGTGCGCGTGTCATCCAGGGCATCGGTATGGGCGGTCTGACCGCTCTCGTCGTAGCCATCATCGGCACGATCATCCCGCCGCGAGATCGCGGTCGCTATTCCGGATACATGGGTGCGGCCATGGCCGTCTCGATGTCCGGTGGACCGATCCTCGGCGGCGTCCTCGTGGACACTGCCGGCTGGCGCTGGTGCTTCTACGTATGTGTTCCGCTGGCAGTCATCGCATTGTTCCTGCTTCAGCGCACACTGCACGTCGAGACCGTGAAGAAGGACAACGTCTCCATCGACTGGATGGGCGCCACCTTGCTCACCGCCGGTGTCAGCGTCCTGCTGATCTGGGTTTCGTTTGCCGGTCAGGACGACTACTACGCCTGGTTCTCGAAGGAGTCGGCCTTCTTCGTCATCGGTGGTCTGGCCCTGCTCGGCCTGACGATGTTCGTCGAATCCAAGGTCAAGGATCCGATCCTGCCGATCAAGATCATCACCGAGCGCACCACGGCTCTCGCGATCATCGCCTCGATCGCAGTTGGTGTCGGCCTCTTCGGCGCGACGACGTTCCTGACGCAGTACTTCCAGACCGCACGCGGATTCGATCCCACCGAAGCCGGATTGCTCACCATTCCGATGGTCGCAGGCATGCTCGTCGCCTCGGTCGGCTCGGGCCAGCTGATCACCAAGTTCGGTCAGTGGAAGCCCTTCATCGTCGCCGGCGCAGTTCTGCTGCTGGTCGGTTTCGGGCTGCTGTCGACGATCGACCACGCAACCAGCCTCTGGACCATCGGAATCTTCATCGCCATCGTGGGTCTCGGTACCGGCATGCTGATGCAGAACATCGTGCTCGCCGTGCAGAACACGGTCAGCGTCGAGAACATCGGCGCGGCCAGCAGTATCGTGGCGTTCTTCCGCACCTTCGGCGGCGCGATCGGCGTGTCGGTGCTCGGTTCGATTCTTGCGACCCGCGTCAAGACACTGACAGTCGATTCGGTCTCCACCTTGCCGCCCGAGCAGCAGGCAGTAGCTGGAAAGAGCCTCCAGGACGGCCTCGACCTGAGCAATATGCCTGACTTCGTCTCGCAGATCGTTCGGTTCGCCTACGGCGACGCAACAGGACGGATCTTCCTGGTCGCAGCCGTCGTCGCCGTGGTCACGCTCGTGTCGGTCATCTTCATCCCGAACCGTCCGTTGCGCACCACCATCGACATGGCAACCCCCGACGCCGAGCAGAAGTTCGAAGAAGAACGCGAAGAGAAGAACGAGGAGAAGAACCTCACTCGCTGATCCGCAAGCCCGGCTGGTCTACTGCCGGCCGCGTCTTCTGAATTACTGTTGTCACGCCATAGCCCATCGAACGCGGACCGAGATCGATTCTTCGATCTCTCCGCGTTCGACGGCTATCGGGGCCGAATCCGCTTTCATCGCCGCGACACGTCCGCGCATCGGCACGATCTGGTCGAAGTCCTCGAGCACCTCGAGGACTTCGACCAGATCTTTGTCTGCAAGGTCTGCGAACTGTCTGGCCTTCGATTCGGCTGCCGTCCAGGCCAATTCGCGTGCTCTTGTCGCCAGATCGCTGCGGTCGTCGAGATCGAACTCCAGTCCGTCGAGCCGAATCGCGTCGCCACCCACCGATACACATGCCGCGATGACGGCAGCGGGGGAGTTCGCCGCTTCCGGCTCCAGCTCTCGCAGTACGACTCGGAAAGTTGTCGATGCCGTGAATCCTGTTGTCTCCTGGCGGCCTCCGTCGCTCCAGTGAGTCTGCGGATGGACGCTCAGCCCGGCGGTGGTGAGGTCCGCTCCGCGCACACCGCGCGCGTGCAGGGTCTCGGTCAGGGCAGTGGACAGACGCGCGACGGCGTCGAACGCGTCGGAAACGGCCGTCTGTGTCACCGATACTCCGATCGTCAATCGCACGATGTCGGGAACAGCTGTTGCAGTGGCGGTTCCGGTTACCGTGACAGTGGACGGATCCGAGGTGAAGGCGGTGGTGGGCACGTGTGGTTCCTATCCGATTCGTCCGGCGGATATGACACTCCGCAACATCAGGTCCAATTGCTCGTAGGCGCCCGCAGCCAGTCGTTCGAGAAGCGCAAGTTTCAACTCGGGTGCCTGTGCGGTCAGTTCTGCATATCGCTCCGGAGTCAGCACGGCCACGGTGACCGTGGAATCGGCGCGGATGTCGTTGAGGAACGGAGTGTCGAGGAACATCGTCATCTCGCCGAACGTCATTCCGGCGGAGAGCGTCGTGATGCGGTGCTCGACCCCGTGCGCGTCGGTGAACATGGTGCTGACCTGGCCACTGAGAATCAGATAGAACCCCGAGGCCGCTTCGCCTCGGCGGGCGATCTTCTCGCCGCGGGCATAGGTTCGCGTCTCCAGTTCTGCGGAGAATCCCTCGATCTGCGCCGCGGACAGAGCATCGAGAACTGGGTGGTCCTCGATCGAGATCGTCGACGCCTGCCGATCGGCCTCACAATGCACCGCAAGCAGCGTGTCTTCGCACCACTGCATGGCGGAATCGAGATCCGCAAAAACCCGACCACTTCTTCTGGCGGGGTCGATGCTCGAACTTCGTTGTCCCAGCAGTCCTTGCGGATCGACGACGGCCACAGCACAAGCCTGCGCGGCCAGCTGAACCTGCAGCGCAGTGATCATGCGTACCGCGACGTCGCTGGCGTCGTCGACGCGGCGGACGTCGATGACGACAACTTCGAGGCCCTCGTCCACCGAGCCGATTTCGCGGACCGCCGATTCGGCACCGGTGAAGAGGAGATCGCCGTGCAGTTCGTAGACCCGGCTGCGCTTGCCGACGTCGTCGAGCACGGCTTGTTCGGTCGGGGTGCGTCGTACTCGCGACGGTGCTTCGATGACGCTGTATCTGGCCCGGATCGACGAGCGTGACGCCCGCGTCACGTGGAGGAAGTGCAGTTCGAGTTCCTTCGACAGTGCCCGGGCAGAAGCAACTCCGCGAACACTGTTGCCGTGAACGTCGAGCCTGGGGGAGTACACGGCGATGCCGATCTGGCCCGGCAGAACCGCCAGCACTCCGCCGCCGACACCGCTCTTGGCCGGCAATCCGACCTCTACCAGCCACTTGCCGGCGCCGTCGTACATTCCGCACGTAGCCATGACGCTGAGGACCTGTTCGACGCCTGCGGGTGCCAGCGCGCGCTCGTGGGTGAGCGGATTGACACCGTTGTTCGCCATCGTCGCAGCCATCAGACTCAGGTCGCGGCAGGTCACGTCGATCGAGCATTGACGGAAATACAGGTCGACGGCCTCGTCGGGATTGCCGGTGATGACGTCGAAGGATCGCAGCATGTGGCCGATCGCACGGTTGCGGTGACCGGTGCGGGCCTCGGAGGTGTAGACGGCTTCGTTGAAGGTCAGCTCGCGGCCTGCGTATCGCGAGTACGCCGAGCGGATGCGCTCGAAGCGGGCCTCGGGATTCGGTCCGGCAACCAGTGATGCAGCGGTGATAGCCCCGGCATTGATCATGGGGTTTCGTGGCCGTTCGGTGAGCGGGTCGAGGCTGATTTCGTTGAACGGCTCGCCGGATGGTTCGACGTCGATTTTCGCGGCAACCGCCTCGCTTCCTCGATCGGCGAGAGCCAAGGCGTAGGTGAAGGGCTTCGAGATCGACTGAATGGTGAACGGGATTCGCGAGTCACCGATCTCGTAGACGTAACCGTCTACGGTGGCGATGCAGATTCCGAACGAATCGGGGGCGACCGCCGCGAGTTCGGGGATGTAGTCGGCCAACTCGCCTTCGTCGAGTGATCGGACTTCGTCGAACACTCGCGTTATCAGGTCGTCGACCACAGTTCCCATACGTCGACCTTAAGCTGACATGGCGGTCGTTTTGTGGAAGAAGAGTTGCCGAGTCGATCGCGACGGATCCCATTTGTCTGTGATTGCGATCACGAGCGATCCGCGGGATTTCGCTGTTACGCGAAGTCACACCGGAATCGGGCCGAGTCCGCGTGTCGGTTCGCCGGAACGCTCCGTAGACTGGCAGCACTGTCGCGAAGACAGCCGCGGCGCGCACCGGTGCAGCTGTGAAGCACGGAGGGAGCGATCTCGTTGGGTGTTCTTGCCCGCATTCAGGGTCCTGACGATCTACGTCAGTTGAGCCACGCCGAGATGACGGAGTTGGCCGACGAGATTCGTGAGTTCCTCGTGCTGAAGGTCGCTGCGACCGGTGGTCACCTCGGGCCCAACTTGGGCGTCGTGGAGTTGACCCTCGCACTGCACCGAATTTTCGACTCGCCGCAGGACGCGATCATCTTCGACACGGGCCATCAGGCCTATGTACACAAGATCCTCACCGGTCGTCAGGATCAGTTCGACACTCTGCGTAAGCAGGGTGGACTGTCCGGGTATCCGTGCCGCGCCGAGAGCGAACACGACTGGGTCGAGTCTTCTCACGCTTCCGCCGCGTTGTCCTATGCCGACGGCCTCGCGAAGGCCTTCGCGCTGACGGGTCAGAATCGCCACGTAGTTGCCGTCGTCGGTGACGGCGCGCTGACCGGCGGAATGTGTTGGGAAGCTCTCAACAACATCGCGGCAGGCAAGGACCGTTCGGTGGTGATCGTGGTCAACGACAACGGTCGCTCGTACGCACCGACCATCGGCGGACTCGCCGATCATCTCTCGGCGCTGCGCACCGCACCGAGTTACGAGCGCGCCCTCGACAGCGGCCGGCGCATGGTCAAGAGACTGCCCTGGGTCGGGCGCACTGCTTACTCCGTCCTTCACGGGATGAAGGCCGGTCTCAAGGACGCGGTCAGTCCTCAGGTGATGTTCACCGATCTCGGTATCAAGTACCTCGGACCGGTCGACGGTCACGACGAAGCTGCCATGGAATCGGCGTTGCGCAGGGCCAAGGCCTACGGCGGACCAGTCATCGTTCACGCCGTCACCCGCAAGGGCAACGGTTACGCACACGCGGAAAACGACGTGGCCGATCAAATGCATGCCACCGGTGTCATCGATCCCGTCACCGGTCGCGGCGCCAAGTCGTCAGCGCCGGACTGGACGTCGGTCTTCTCGGCCGCATTGATCGAGCAGGCTTCGCGTCGTGAGGACATCGTCGCCATCACCGCGGCCATGGCCGGGCCCACCGGCCTTGCGGCATTCGGTGAGAAGTTCCCCGACCGCATGTTCGACGTCGGTATCGCCGAGCAGCACGCGATGACCTCGGCCGCCGGCCTTGCATTGGGCGGACTGCACCCCGTGGTCGCTATCTACTCGACCTTCCTCAACCGAGCGTTCGACCAGTTGTTGATGGATGTCGCACTGCTCAAGCAACCTGTGACAATCGTGCTCGACCGCGCCGGTGTCACCGGAGTGGACGGCGCCAGCCACAACGGCGTCTGGGATCTTTCGCTGCTCGGAATCATTCCCGGGATTCGCGTCGCGGCACCGCGTGACGCCGACACACTGCGTGAAGAACTGGACGAAGCACTCCTCGTCGACGACGGACCAACTGTTGTTCGCTTCCCGAAGGGCGCTGTACCCGAAGCGATTCCGGCCGTGAAGCGACTCGATGGAATGGTCGACGTTCTCAAGTCCAGCGAGGGTGAGCGCGGCGACGTGCTCCTCGTCGCGGTGGGCCCGTTTGCATCCCTGGCACTCGAGATTGCCGAGCGGCTCGACAAGCAGGGCATCTCGGTTGCCGTCGTCGATCCGCGGTGGGTTCTGCCGGTCGCGGATTCGCTGGTGAAGATGGCGGACAAGTACGCCCTCGTGGTCACCATCGAAGACGGTGGTCTGCACGGCGGCATCGGTTCGACGGTCTCGGCCGCGATGCGGGCAGCCGGAGTGCACACGTCGTGCCGCGACATGGGCGTTCCCCAGCAGTTCCTCGATCACGCCAGCCGCGAGGCCATCCACAAGGAACTCGGACTCACGGCTCAGGACCTCTCCCGCAAGATCACCGGCTGGGTGGCGGGGATGGGCAGCGTCGGCGTCCACGTCCAGGAAGACGCGTCCTCGGCCTCGGCTCAGGGTGAAGTCGCTCAAGGCTGACAGGTCGTCTACCGACAAATCTCGAAAAGCGGTGGCCCTCGGATCAATCCGAGGGCCACCGCTTTTCGGTGTAAAGGTTTGAAACCGGGAGAGCGCTATTGCACGGATTCGAGTGTGCTGCCTCGCGTTTCCTTCACGAACCTGAGGACGACGAACAGCGACAACACTGCCATGACGGCGTAGCCGGCGTAGGTGTACGACAGATTCCAATCGGCCAGTGCCGGGAACGTCCAGGACACCAGGAAGTTCGCGACCCAGTTGGTGGCGGTCGCAATTCCCACTGCTGCAGCACGCACGCGGTTGGGGAACATTTCGGAGATCAACACCCAGACGACCGGGCCCCAGGACAAGGCGAAGAAGAACACGAATGCGTTCGCCCCGATAAGAGCGATAGTGGCATTGGCTCCGGTCAGCGTCGCCACGGATTCGCCGATCTCGTTCTTGGTCACTGTTGCCGAATGGAAACAGAATGCTGCGGTGCCCAGTGAGATGGCCATACCGGCGGAACCGACCAGCAACAGCGGCTTTCGACCGACCCGGTCGATGACGGCGATGGCGACAAACGTACCGACGATGTTGACCAAGGCGCTCACGACGCTGATCAGCAGGGACCGGTCTGCGCCGAATCCGACCGCCTGCCAGAGGGTGCTCGAGTAGTAGAAGATCACGTTGATACCGACCAACTGCTGCAATGCGGCGAGTGCAATACCGACCCACACCAGATGGGAGACCCCGAGCCGCTTCGAGAAGAGTTGGCGGACTGTGGTCTTGGCTTGCTTCTCCGTCAGAGATTCGCGGATCTCGTTCATGCGTTCGGTGACGGCGTCGTGATCTCCACCTTCGAGATCGGAGATGATCTTGCGAGCACGATCGTCCTTGCCCTGCGCCACGAGGAACCGTGGAGACTCGGGAATCGTGGTTGTCATGATCAGGTACAGGACTGCGGGAACCGCCTCGAGCATCAGCATCCACTGCCAGGCTTCGAGGCCTGCGATCTGATTGCGATCACCACCGGCCGCGGCCTGGAGGGCGTAGTTGACCAACTGTGACACGGCGATTCCGAGAACGATAGCCAGCTGGTACATCGAGCCGAGACGTCCGCGAATCGCGGCGGGAGAGATCTCCGCGATGTAGGCCGGGGCGATGACTGACGCGAAACCCACTGCCAGGCCGCCGACCACGCGCCAGAATGTGAGGTCGTAGACGCTGAACGGAATTGCGGAGCCTACGGCGCCGATGATGAACAACACCGCGGCTATCTGCATGACGCGGATGCGGCCGAGTCGGTCGGCGAGTGTGCCTGCGATCCAGGCGCCGAGTGCTGCGCCGAGCAGAGTCAGTGAGACCGTGAGCCCGGTGCCCGAGGCGCCGATGTCGTACTTGTCTCGGATCGCACCGACCGCCCCGTTGATGACGGCGGTGTCGTATCCGAACAGAAAACCGCCGAGCGCGGCGGCGCCGGCGAAGAGCACTGCATGTCCGACGTCGGCGCGAGTAGCGCCTGATCCTCCGCCGGAGGCGGTTCCGCTGAATGCCATTCCTGCCCCCTCAAAGGCCCTACGGTCGACACCCCGATGCGCCGATCCATCCGCGAGCACTCTGCACGCTACGCCCACCGGGACAGATTTGGCGGGGACTCACGCGCCGTTACCCAGCTGAGTCCATTCCCGCAGAGAATCAGCTTGACACAGTAATGTCGTATTGATTGCAGTTAGTATGCAAACAATATGGTAAGTGCAGGTGAGGGCGCTTTACTCGCCCGAGAGACGCTCGGCTTTTGCTGCGATGTCTTCGAGATCCTTCGCCATGAATTTTCGGGTCACCCGCCTCTCCGGCGAGCCGTTCGATACGGATCACGCCGGAGAGGGTTGTCGGGAAAATCTCGTTTCTAGGCCGAGGCGCGCTTTGCGGCTTCGCTCAACGTCGGTGTGATCTGGCCGAGGACCCACGGCGTGCTCAGGACGTTGACGTTGCTCAGTCCGCCGATGACCCGGGTGTCGCTGAGGAAGGCGGTGGATCCACGCTTGACCGCGCCGAGTCCACCGACTGCGGGTATGCCGGACGGATCACCGGAGCCGTCGGTGAAGCCGACGATCACATCGGCGTCGATGTCGGCGATGTTCTCGTAGGAGATCGTCTTGAAGAACGATCCACCTGCATTTTCCGCGGCTAGCTTCTCGACGCCCGGTGCGTTGACGAACCCGAGTTCGGTCAGCACCTGGACCCGCGGATCAGTGGGCAGATAGACGTTGATGTTGCTCGAATCGGTGTCGAAGTTGACCACTGCCAATGTCTTTCCGGCGAACTCCGGGTGGGCTGTGGCGGTATCGGCGAGAGTCGCGTCGAGGCCGTCGACGAGCTTGTCGGCCTCTTCGCTCTTGCCGACTGCCTTGCCGACGATGCGGGTCTGGTCCTGCCAGGATGTCTGCCAGGCCGCGCCGGGGTAGGCGGCCGTCGGTGCGATCTTGCTCAGTTGGTTGTAGACGGATTCCTCGAAGCCCTCGTACGGCGCGAGGATGACGTCGGGGGTCAACGACGCGATGGACTCGATCGGCGGTTCTCCGCTGGCCGGCATGTCGAAGAGCGTTGTCTTGTCCGCGTCGAAGTAGTCCTGCGCCCAGGGCATGACGCCGTTGTCGTCCGCGCCGTAGGTGTACTTGGGCTGTCCGACCGGAGTCAGATCGAGTGCGTACAGGATGTCCTGCGCGTTCCATCCGAGGGTGACGAGGCGCTCGGGCTTCGAGTCGATGGTCGTGGTGCCGAAGGTGTTCTCGATGCTGACGGGGAATCCGCCCGTACCTTGGGATGGCGTGGATGTGCCTGAATCCGAGGAGCACGAGACAAGTGCGGTGACCGCGATTGCAGCCGCACCGAGGGCAGTGAAGCCCCGAACAGAAGTTTTCATGAAGGGCAGCCTAACCTACTGAATTTCGGCAGCCAAACGAAACCGATTGTGCCGTTTATGCAGGTGGGAGTCGGATCTGGACCGCGTTTCTCAGTGCACCGTTTCGGTGGGCAATACTTTCCTCGTGCGATCACAGCAGAAGATTCTCGGCGCCGCCCTCGGACTGATCGAAGGTGGCGGATTCGAGGCTGTGAACATTGCCGCAGTTGCCACCGCGGCCGGTGTCTCGCGCCAGACGGTGTACTCGATTTTCGGCACACGTGAAGAGGTCGTCTCCCAGGCGATGGGCGGTCTCGCTGTCGAGGTTCTCGGGGAGATCACGGCACAGGTGGAGTCGGTCGACACGGCGTGTGATTACGTCGTCGAATTCATCGTTGCCGCGCGAACTGCCGTGCGTGCTCACCCGGTGCTCGCGACTCTGCTCCTCGCCGAGCGGGGAAACCCTGTCTTCGATCTCGAAATGATGAGTCGAGCAATACCTTTCGCTGGTCAGATGCTCACCCCTATGGTCGAACGTGGCCTCGCCACCGAGGCGGAGTTGGATGAGATAGTGGAAATTGCCGTGCGACTGGGGCTTTCGGTTGTTGCATTCGACAGTGACCTCGTACATTCCGACGACTCCTTACGGGCCTTTCTCTCGAGGTGGCTCGGGCCCGCAATCCGGTCGACCTCGTAGTTCCTTGCCTGCTCCGCCAAAACCTTGACACTCGAGCGTCAGAGTGTCTAGTTTTGGCGTGCCCGGAATTCTCTGGCGACATTCTTCGAGGGAGCACCAGTCATGTCCGGAGTGAAACGTAGATCGTTCTTGGCCGGTACGGCCGCCGTGGGAGTCGCGATGATGGCGCCACGCACTGCCAGGGCTGCAACAGGGATTCCGCTGACACGTGAAGTGCACCGTGTCGTGGTTATCGGATCGGGGTTCGGCGGCGGGGTGACGGCACTTCGCCTGGCCGAGGCGGGGGTTCCGGTCACTTTGCTGGAGAGAGGGATTCGGTGGCAGACCGGGCCGAATGCCGAAACTTTCCCGCACCCCGCCAGCCCGGACAAGCGCATCCTCTGGCATCAGTCCAACCCGACTCTGTTCGGCAGGCCGGCGATCTTCGAGCCATACGCGGGTTTGTTGGAGACGGTGACCGGTGAGAACATGACCGCGATCTGCGCAGCCGGTGTGGGCGGCGGATCGCTTGTGTACCAAGGGATGACGCTGCAACCGGAAGAAGCGGTCTTCAACACGCACTTTCCGGAGGAGCTCGATTACGCACGAATGGGCCGCGTCCATTACCCGCGGGTGGCGCGGATGCTGCAAGTGGAAACTGCACCAGACGAACTGATTTCCAGCCCGAACTACGAGGCGGCACGTGTATTCGCGCGTAACGCAACGCGTTCCGGTCTACCCGTGTCGAAGATTCCGATGCCGATCGACTGGAACTTCGCGTTGGCCGAACTGAGGGGTGAGATGAAGCCGTCTTACACCAACGGTGACGGCGCGCTCGGTGTCAACAACGGTGGCAAACATTCGGTGGATGTCACCTACATTGCGGCTGCGGAAGCGACCGGATTGGTGAATGTGGAGACTCTGCACCAGGTCACCGATGTCGAGCGGTCCGCCGACGGACGGTGGCGCGTGTACGTGGACCGGACCGACATTTCCGGCAAGATTCTCGAGAACAAGATCTTGACGACGGATGCGCTCGTCATGGCTGCCGGCAGCATGAACACCACCAAACTCCTGGTCCGCGCCGCGGCAACGGGGCGGATCACGGATCTGCCGGACGAGCTCGGCGCAGGGTGGGGGACCAATGCCGATCGGATCTACATCTGGTCGGATCTCGCCGAGAATTTCGGCGCGACGCAGGGCGGGCCGGTCGTCTACGGCAGCCGGAACTGGGACGACCCGCATAACGCGTTCACCGTCATTCAGGCGTCGTTCCCGCCCGTTGCGTTCGACGCTCACAGCACGGTGATGGTCGGATTCGGTGTGAGCCGCGACCGAGGTCGGTTCGTGTACGACTCGGCGCGGGGTGAGGCGGTGCTCCGTTGGCCGAGTGATGGCGACTCTGCGATCCAGCAAGGCCACATCGGACCTGCGGCCCAGCAGATCGCGGCAGGAGGACTGCTCACCGATACGAACGCGATACTGCCGTCCACGTGGCATCCCCTCGGCGGTGCCTGCATGAACTCGGTGTGCGATCTTGATGGGCGGGTTCTGGGCCAGCGGGGGTTGTACGTGCTCGACGGCGCTCTGCTGCCGGGAAACTCCGCTGCGTGCAATCCGTCGATGACTATCGCCGCCGTCGCGGAGCGTGCGCTCGAGAACATCGTGAAAGACGATGTGGGAACCCTATTCTGAGCCTGCAGAACGCCACGGACGGCGTACCCGAGGGCACGCCGTCCGTGACGGGTCGATCGACTGACTCAGACGCTGGCAACACCAGGCGCGAGGAAGCGCTTGCCGTTGACGGCCTCGGAGGTGCCGGTGCGGTCCAGGTACGGCGTGATGCCGCCGTTCCAGAATCCGAATCCGCCGCCGAGCAGCAGGCAGAGGTCGATGTCCTCGGCTGCCGCTACGACGCCCTCGTCGAGCATGATCTGAATTTCCTCGGCAAATGCACGACGTGTGCGCTCGAGGACCTCTTCCGAGGTGGACACCTTGTCACCCTGCGGCCACAGTGCGGCGACCTCGGGGTCGACGGCCTGACCGTTCTCGCCCCAGGTCCACACGCCGGGCTTGCGGGCCTCGACGAGTGCTTCGAGTCCGGGTGAGCTCTTGAACCGGTCCGGGTACGACTCCTGCAGGGTCTCACCGGTGTGCAGTGCCACTGCGGGTCCGACGAGGGCCAGCAAGGTGAACGGCGACATGGGCATGCCGAGTTCGGCGATGGCATTGTCTGCGACGTCGAAGGGGGTGCCTTCGTCGACGGCGGACATGACCTCACCCAAGGTGCGGGTGACGAGGCGGTTGAAGACGAAGCCGGCCTTGTCGCCGCAGAGGACGGCGGACTTCTTCAGCGACTTCGCGGTGGCGAAAGCCGTTGCGAGAGTGGCATCATCGGTCTTGCTGCCCTTGATGATCTCGAGGAGGGGAAGAACGGCCACCGGGTTGAAGAAGTGGAAGCCGACCACACGCTCGGGATGTTCGAGGCCGGACGCCATCTCCGTGATGGAGAGCGAAGACGTGTTGGTGGCGAGGATGGTTTCGGGAGCGATGAACTGCTCGAGTTCCGCGAAGACCTTCTTCTTGACGTCCATGTTCTCGAAGACGGCTTCGATGACGAAGTCGGTCTTGGCGAACGCGGCCTTGTCGAGGGAGCCGGAGACGAGCGCCTTGAGGCGGTTCGCAGCGTCGGGGGACAGGCGTCCCTTGCCCTGGAGCTTCTCGATTTCGGTGTGGACGTAGCCGACACCCTTGTCGATGCGTTCCTGGTCGATGTCGGTCAGGATGACCGGCACCTTGAGCTGGCGGACGAAGAGCAGCGCGAGCTGGCTGGCCATGAGGCCGGCGCCGACGATGCCGACGCCGCTGACCTTACGAGCGAGCGAGCGGTCGGGTGCTCCGGCGGGACGCTTGGCGCGCTTGTTCACCAGATCGAAGGCGTACAGACCAGCCCGGAGTTCGTCCGTCAGGAGGAGGTCGGCAAGAGCCTCGTCCTCGGCCGCGAAGCCCTTGTCGAGCGAGGCGGCATCGGTGATGTCGGTGCTGCGAGCCAGTTCGAGCAACTCGACGGCCTTGACGGCGCCGGGAGCGTTGCCCTTGGTCTTGCCGTCGACGATCGCCTTCGCACGAGCGATCGCGTCGTCCCAGCCCTGGCCACGATCGATCTCGGGGCGAGCGGGGGTCACTGTGCCGGCGAGGACCTGCGACGCCCAGGCGAGGGACTGCTCGATGAAGTCGGCGGAATCGAGAACGACGTCGACGACGCCGAGTTCGAGTGCCTTCTTGGGGGAGAGCACCTTGTTCTGGTTCAGCGAGTTCTCGATAACCACGGTGACGGCGTTCGACGGGCCGACGAGGTTGGGGAGCAACTGCGTTCCGCCCCAACCGGGGACCAGACCGAGGAATGCTTCCGGAAGACCCAGTGCGCCCGCATTGGCGGCAACCGTGCGGTAGTGGCTGTGCAGTCCGACCTCGAGGCCGCCGCCCAGAGCGATACCGTTGATGAAGGCGAACGTGGGAACGGACGACTCACGCAGGCGTCGGAACACCTTGTGGCCCAAGCGGCCCAGCTCGAGTCCCTGCTCACGAGAGGTGATCGCGGGAACACCCTTGAGGTCCGCGCCGGCGGCGAAGATGAAGGGCTTGCCGGTGACGGCGATGGCAACCGGGTTGGCGGCAAAGGCTTCGTCGAGGGCGGCGTCGAATGCTGCGAGTCCGCCGGGACCGAAGGACGACGGCTTGGTGTGGTCGAAGCCGTTGTCGAGGGTGATCAGTGCAAACGGGCCCTCGATGCCGGGGACCGAGATGATCTTCGTGTAGGCGTTCGTCACGACCTCGTCGGCGAATGCTGTTGCAATATCAGACATTTAGTTAACTCCTGCCTGGTAGTCAGCGTGGTTCGGGTTCTCCCAGATGACGGTGCCGCCCATGCCGAGGCCGATGCACATGGTGGTCAAGCCGTAGCGCACGTCGGGACGCGTCGCGAACTGGCGGGAGAGCTGCGTCATCAGGCGAACGCCCGAGGAAGCGAGGGGGTGGCCACACGCGATGGCGCCGCCCCACTGGTTGACGCGCGGGTCGTCGTCGGCGATTCCGTAGTGCTCGAGGAACGCGAGGACCTGAACGGCGAACGCCTCGTTGATCTCGAAGAGTCCGATGTCCTCGATCTTGAGGCCGGTGCGTGCCAGCAGCTTCTCAGTGGCGGGAACCGGGCCGATGCCCATGACGGCGGGGTCGACGCCCTGGTAGGCGAAGCCCACCATGCGCATGCCGACCGGCAGGCCGAGCTCGGCTGCGGTGTCCTCACCGGCGAGCAGTGCTGCGGTGGCACCGTCGTTGAGTCCGGCTGCGTTACCGGCGGTGATGCGTCCGGCCGGGCGGAACGGCGTCTTGAGCTTCGCGAGATCTTCGACGGTGGTTCCGGGGCGCGGCGGCTCGTCTTCGGTGGCCAGACCCCAGCCCGCGGAACTGCGGGTGGCGACGGGGACCAGGGTGTCGGCGATGAAGCCGGCCTTCTTGGCAGCGTCGTACTTGTTCTGGCTGTTGACGGCGTAGGCGTCCGTGCGGTCCTTGGTGATGGTCGGGAACCGGTCGTGCAGGTTCTCGGCGGTGTTACCCATCACGAGGGCGCTCGGGTCGACCAGGCGGTCGGCGAGGAAACGCGGGTTGGGGTCTGCGCCCTCACCCATCGGGTGGTGACCCATGTGCTCGACGCCACCGGCGATCACGACGTCGTACTGGCCGAAGCCGATGCCCGACGCGGTCGTGGTGACGGCGGTCATCGCGCCGGCACACATGCGGTCGATGGCGAATCCTGGAACGGTTTCGGGGAGACCGGCGAGGATCGCAGCGGTGCGGCCGATGGTCAGGCCCTGGTCGCCGGTCTGCGTGGTGGCTGCAACGGCAACTTCGTCGATCCGTGCGGGATCGAGCTGCGGGTTGCGGCGAAGCAGCTCACGAATCGCCTTGACGACGAGATCGTCTGCGCGCGTGTCGGCGTACATGCCTTTCGGGCCGGCCTTGCCGAACGGGGTGCGAATGCCGTCGACGAAGACGACGTTGCGTTGGTTGTTTGTGGATGGAGCCACGCGAATTCCTCCTGATGGAGCTGCCCACCGCACCGAAGGGCGGTGAGACGTTGGTTCGGCGATCACGGCCAGGCGTCCGGCCTCGTATCGAGCGTACTACTGCCCATTACTGACCGGTAACTTAACGTGCCGAATTGCTCCAACCTCACACCGGGGTCAGGTCAGGATTCCGGCTCTTCCACTTCGGGCTCGGCCGGGACCACGGAGTTCAGTGCCTCGGCGAGGACGGGAACGGTCAAAGTGCGTTGCCAGCCACGTGCGCCACCGGAAGTGAGCTTGGTCTCGATCGCACTCTCGACTTCGGCGATGTCCGAGTCGGGTTCCAGTTTCCAGTCCCAGCACAGGCGCCTGACCAGGTCGGGTTGGAGCAGATTCTCCACGGGCACCGAAACCTCTTTGCTCAGGTCCGACAGGGCTGCGCGCGCCGCGGTCAACCGATCAGCCGCCGCTGGATCCTGGCGGGCCCAGCGACCGGCAGCGGGCGGCCCGACGATGGGCGGGGTTTTCGGCGGAAGCTCGCTGTCGGGGAGCTTCCGCGCGGCTTCCAGTGCATCCATCCAGATACGCGAATAACGGCGTTGACGTGGTCCGCCGAAGACGGGAAGCGAGCGGAGCGCGTCCAACGACCGAGGATCTTTGAGAGCGGCATCGATGATCGCGGAGTCAGGAAGAACCCGACTCGGAGACACGTCGCGCTTGCGTGCGAGATCCTCGCGCGCCTGCCACAGCGCCCGTACCGCCGCCAACTGACGGGTGGTCTTGAGTGAGGTGATGTGCGACGTACGACGCCAGCGGTCCGGTTTGGGCTTGGGCGGGCCGGCCAGACGGATGTACTCGAACTCTTCCTTCGCCCACTCGAGCTTGCCTTGGGATTCGAGTTCGGCTTCCATTGCGTCGCGCAGTTCGAGAAGCACTTCGACGTCGAGGGCGGCGTAGTTCAACCAGGCGTCCGGCAGCGGACGTGTCGACCAGTCCGCAGCCCCGTGACCCTTGCGAAGTTCCACTCGCAGGGTTCGTTCCACGATCGCGGCGAGTCCGACTCGCTCGAACCCGGCCAGTCGTCCGGCCAGTTCGGTGTCGAACAGCTCGGCCGGCGTCAGGCCCAGTTCGGCGAGGCCGGGGAGATCCTGATCGGCAGAGTGCAGCACCCATTGCAACGGGTTGATCACCTCGGCCAACGGCTGCAGGTCTTGCGCTGTCGGAATCGGGTCGAGCAGGAACGATCCTGCTCCTTCGCGTCGAAGCTGGATCAGGTACGCCCGTGCCGAATAGCGGAATCCGGATGCGCGCTCGGCGTCCACGGCGAGCGGGCCGTGGCCGGAGGCCAGCGCGGCCGCGGCGTCGGCGACACCGGCGGCAGTGGTGATGACGTCCGGAACTCCGTCACGCGGAACGAGCAGCGGAACTACGTCGGAGGTGGGCTCGGTTGCATCATCGGTGACTTCGGACATGGTCACTGACTCTACGTCGCAGTCGGGGCCGGGGTTGTCACCTCAGCGTCGAACAGTTCGTCGAGTGCGGCTCCGAAACCTTGCGCGAGCTGGTCCAATTCGGGTGCCAGATCGGAGCAACTGACGATGCCGACGTCGAGTTTTCCGTCGAGAGACATCACCGTCACGTTGAGACCTGCTCCGTGAAAGATCGGGCCGAGCGGGAACATTCCCTTGATCTGGGCACCGAGGAAGTAGAGCGGGACCGGCGGTCCAGGCACATTCGACACGACCAGGTTGGACACGACGGGGTGACGCTCGGCGAGTTTGAGCGACGAGTACACGCGCATGGCGGCGCCGAACACCGCCGGCGAAGCGAACTGCGACCAGTCCTGGAGCATGTTCGCGCCCAGAGCCTCGTTGTGGTTCTTCGAGGTGGCGTTGTAATCGCTGATCGCGTGCAGGCGTTCGACCGGATCGGCGATCTGGGTGCCGAGTTGCGTGAACATGCCCGAGATCTGGTTCGTGCCCGGACGATCGGATTTGCCGTGGACCGACACCGGCACCATGGCGACGAGGGAGTCCTCCGGCAGCTCGTCCCGGTCCTCCAGATACTTACGCAGTGCCCCGGCGCAGAGCGCGAGAACCACGTCGTTGACCTTGACGCCGTGACGGTCCTTGACGGCTTTGACCTTCGCGAGATCGAGTTGGCTGAACGCGACGTTGCGGTGACCGGTGATCGCGCCGTTGAACGAGGTCCGCGGCGCGGTGAACGGAGCAGGCATCGCTTCACCCTTTCGCGCACGCGTCACCCACTTCGGGAGCATGGCGATTCCGCCGGGGACCAGACGGGCAATTCTTGCGGGTCGGGCGATGACGGCCATGAGTCCGCCGATGGCGATGTCCAGCGTTCCCGCGTCGCCCGCACCCTGTGCGGTGGGATCCACGAGCGCCGGTGAATCCGGTTCGAGACTGCACAGCTGAGCCAGGATGTTCGCGCCGGTGACACCGTCGGCAGCGCTGTGATGGATCTTCGACATGACGGCGATCTGTCCGTCGGCAAGTCCCTCGATGACCCACATCTCCCACAGCGGTCGGGAACGATCCAGCGGTTGGCTCGCGATGTGTCCGGCGAGCTCTGCCAGTTCCGCGTGTGTGCCGGGAGCAGGTACCGCGGTCCGATGGCAGTGCCGCTCGATGTCGAAATCGTGATCGTCGACCCACACGGGGTAGTCGAGATTGAGACGGGAATCTTTGAGTTTGCGCCGGAAGGTCGGCATGGTGGCCATTCGCGAGTCCAACTCGCGAAGCAGCTTCCGGTAGTCGTAGCCGCCCGGGATGGTCGTGGGGTCGAGCAGGACAAGTCCACAAACGTGCAATAGCTGGGTCGGTGTTTCCAAGTAGAGGAAGGTCGCGTCGAGTCCGCTGAGACGTTGCATGACTCATTCTAGAACAGGTTCTAGTATTTTTCCGGGGGAATGCTCAAACGAGTGACAGAGTTAGTCGTTCTGCCGCGACAGCGTGGTTATCCCGGCAGGCGGAAGCCCCGCCGCGTACGCGAGAACCTCGCAGAAAGCCTCGACGTGGTGAGCCAATTCGGACGAAGTTGCAGTCCAGGACGCTCGCAACTCCAGTTGATGGGCTCGCGGAGGCCCGGCGATGTCGCCGTACCGCACGGAAGTTGTGGCTGTGACCGTACCGCCCAGGGCCACAAAAGGTTCCGGTCCGGCCTCCAAAGCGTCCACCAGCCAACTCCAGGCTACTTCGGGAAGTAGTGGATCCGCGGCGACGGCTTCGTCGAGATCGGCCTGGATATACGCCACCAACCGCATGGTGCCGTTCCACGCCTCGTCGCCGTCCGGATCGAACAACAGGATCAGGCGGCCGAAAGCGTCACCTTCGGACTGCTCGGCCACTACGTCGGAGTCCGGGTGGAGAACCTCGGCCCCCACCGCGTGGCTGTACGGAGCGAGACGCTGCGGCGGGCGGATGGGACCGACCTCTATCTCGGGCCGAACCCGCGCAGCGGTCATCGCCTCCACGGCGGCACGGAACTCGGCCGGGTCGGCTGTCGATCCGGATGTCGTCACAGGTCAGGACGTTAGTCGGGGATGCGGGCGGGGAGGTGGAGGCGCGCCGACCGAGTGTGGCTCGGGTGTGTGGGCGCTCACGAACCGCTCGGGTGTCCGATCCCGAGTGTGGGACGTGGCAGCATTGAGTCGATCGAAGACACACGTTGGCGGAGAGCGCGAGGACTGATGAGCGGGTTGGACAACATGAATTCAGGCATTACCGGGTCGGCGGAGTACAGCGCTCGGCGAGTCTTGCCCCACGCACCGTTGCTTGCCGCGGCGACCGGACGCACTCCGAGTCGACGGCCGGTGTGGTTCATGCGTCAGGCCGGGCGTTCGTTGCCGGAGTACCGCGAGATCCGCGCCGGGATCGGCATGTTGGAATCTTGTTTCGATCCGGCGCTGGTCTGTGAGATCACGATGCAACCGGTGCGCCGTCACGACGTGGACGCGGCAATCCTGTTCTCGGACATCGTCGTTCCACTCAAAGCCGCAGGAATCGATCTCGACATCGTTGCCGGCGTCGGACCGGTGGTCGCCAATCCGATTCGCTCCATCGCCGACGTTGCAGCACTTCCGCGACTGGTCCCCGAAGAGGTAGGCGCAATCGCGCAGGCCGTTCGGCTTCTCACCACCGAGTTGGGCTCCACGCCGCTGATCGGCTTTGCCGGAGCGCCGTTCACTCTGGCGTCGTATCTGGTCGAAGGTGGTCCGAGCCGGAACCACGAGAAGACCAAAGCGCTCATGCACTCCGATCCGAAGACCTGGCACGCGTTGCTCGGAAGCTTGGCCGACACCACGATCTGCTTCCTGCAGGCGCAGCTCAAGGCGGGCGTCGACGCGGTCCAGCTGTTCGACTCGTGGGCCGGCGCGCTCTCGCTGGCCGATTACCGGGAATTTGTTCTCCCGCATTCCGAGCGAGTGTTCGCCGAGGTTGCCGCTGCCGGCGTCCCGCGTATCCACTTCGGTGTCGGCACCGGTGAACTTCTCGGCGCGATGGGGGAGGCAGGCGCCGACGTCGTGGGTGTCGACTGGCGGATTCCGCTCGACGTCGCGGCTGGTCGTGTCGGTCCGGGTAAGGCGCTGCAGGGCAATCTCGATCCCGCCGTACTGTTCGCGGGCCCCGAGGTGATCGATCGTGAGGTGCGCCGGATCGCCGCCGAAGGGGACCGCGCGATCGAGGCCGGTGCCATCGGCCACATCTTCAACCTCGGCCACGGAGTTCTTCCCGACACCGATCCCACGGCGATCACCTCGGCGGTGGAGCTGGTGCACTCGCTGTGACAACGACTCGGCCGTCGGTCGCGGTGATCGGAGGCGGAATCTCCGGTCTGGTTGCCGCGTACCGGCTTCGGCGCAGTCTGGGCTCCGAAGCGGACATCACGATCGTCGACGACTCACCGCGGCTGGGCGGGAAGCTGCGAACGATTGATCTGGGCGGCGGACCGATCGACATCGGTGCCGAGGCTTTCATCGCTCGTCGGCCCGAGGTTCCCGCGCTTCTCGCCGAGCTGGGACTGACCGATCAGATCGTCTATCCCGCGGGCCTGAGTCCGTTGATCTGGTCTCAGGGCTCACTGAATCGGTTGCCGACCGGAACCCTGATGGGAATCCCGGCTTCGGCGGAGTCGGTTCGAGATCTTGTCGACGAGCAGACCCTGGCGCGCATAGCGGCCGAGGCCGGCGTCCCGCTGGAGTGGACCCGCGGTTCCGATTGCAGTGTTGCCGAACTGGTTTCGCAGCGATTCGGTGATCAGGTGGTCAGCCGATCGGTGGATCCGCTTCTCGGTGGGGTGTACTCGGGGCTGGCGGAGACCATCGGCGTGCGTGCAGCTTTGCCGACACTCGCTGCGGCCCTCGATGCGGGCTCTCGGAGCCTCACGGATGCAGTCGCAGCCGCATTGCCGACGCCTGCACCGGGGCCGGTGTTCGGAGCGCTCAGAGACGGGTACGGCATCCTGCTCGATGCGTTGCAGCAGGCCGCCGACGCGACCTTCGTCCGTGGCGAGGCTTCTGGGTTGCGCAGCGACGGGGCTGGTTGGAACGTCGATCCGCTCGGAAGCGTCGACGCGGTGATTCTGGCCGTCCCGGCGCCGCGCGCGGCGGCGCTGTTGGCCGGAGTCGATGCGGATGTTGCGAGTACCGTCGCTCGGATCGAACTGGCGTCGTCCGCGGTGGTGGCGCTCCGGTTGTCCGGGCAGGTCGAACTTCCGCAGAATTCAGGGATCCTGGTAGCCACCGACGCCGACCTGACCGCCAAGGCGTTCACGCTGTCGAGCCGAAAGTGGACACACCTCGCTGATCGCGGTGAGCACCTCGTTCGGGTGTCGTTCGGTCGATTCGGTGCATCGGAGATCGTCGACCGGTCGGATGGTGAGTTGATCGACTTCGCGCGCGCCGATCTCGAGACCGTGACCGGAATCACCGAGGAGCCAGGCGCGACCTTCGTACAGCGGTGGCACGGAGGTCTTCCCCAATACGCCCCAGGTCACACGGAAATCGTGGCTGAAATCGAGTCCGGGATGACGCAGTTCGACGGCCTCGCCCTGGCCGGGTCGTGGCTGCACGGCGTCGGGGTTCCGGCGTGTGTCGCAGTCGGCACGACGGCGGCTACACGGATATTCGAGCGAGTGGCACGATAGACCCATGGCACGCCTTGATTTCGACAAACTGAACTCTGAAATCCGCTACCTCATGTTCTCCGTGTTCCAGGTGGAACCCGGTGTGCTGGGCGATGATCGGGAAGCTGCGGTCAAGGACGCCCGCTTGTTCTTCGAGGGTCTCGAAGACAAGGGCGTCGTGGTTCGCGGGATCTACGACGTCGCCGGCCTGCGCGCCGACGCGGACTTCATGATCTGGACCCACGCGGCCACCATCGAGGAACTGCAGGCCGCGTACGCGGATTTCCGTCGCACCACCGTCCTCGGACAGGCCAGTGCTCCCATCTGGAGCAACTCGGCGGTGCACCGCCCCGCGGAGTTCAACAAGAGCCACGTGCCCTCGTTCATCGCGGGTGAGGATCCGGGCGACTACATCTGCGTCTACCCGTTCGTCCGCTCGTACGAGTGGTACCTGCTCCCCGACGAGGAGCGTCGCAAGATGCTCGCCGATCACGGTATGGCTGCTCGTTCGTACAAGGACGTTCGCGCCAACACGGTCCCGGCCTTCGCCCTGGGGGACTACGAGTGGATTCTCGCGTTCGAAGCACCCGAGCTCATTCGTATCGTCGATCTGATGCGCGATCTACGTGCCACCGAAGCTCGCTTGCACGTTCGCGAAGAGGTGCCGTTCTTCACCGGCCCGCGCGTGGACATCGAGAAGCTGGTCCTTTCCCTTCCCTGATCTGCTTCGAAAGTAGTTCCTGTGACAACTGCACCGAACCGGCGTCGTCAACACATGTCCCATTGGGGAATGTTCACCGCCGAATCGGTCGCCGGCGAGGTGACCGCCGTGCATCCGTACGAGGGTGATGCGAATCCTTCGCCGATGCTCGGGAACCTCGCCGGTTCGGTGCGCAGTCGGGCTCGTGTTTCGGGCCCGGCGGTGCGTCGGGGTTGGCTCGAGAACGGGCCGGGTCCCAGCGACCGACGTGGAGCCGACGAATTCGTCTCGGTCTCCTGGGACGAACTGACCGAACTCCTCTCGCGTGAACTGCGTCGCGTGGTCGACGCGCACGGAAACAACGCGATCTTCGGCGGCTCGTACGGCTGGGCCAGCGCCGGCCGATTCCATCACGCGCAGAGCCAAGTTCACCGATTTCTGAATCAGCTGGGTGGATACACCAAGTCAGTTCACAGCTACTCGCTCGGTGCCACCGGCGTCATCATGCCGCGTGTGGTCGGAACGCACTGGAAGTTGTTCGCGCGCTCCACGTCGTGGGACGTCATCGCGAAGCACTCCGATCTCCTCGTCTCGTTCGGGGGAGTGCCGATCAAGAACACCGGAGTCAATGCCGGTGGTACGAGTGATCATCCGACGCGCGGGGCGCTCGACGCGTTTCGTGCCCGCGGCGGAAAGATCGTCTCCTTCAGTCCGTTGCGTGACGACGTCGAGGGTGACTGCGAGTGGATCGCACCCGTTCCGGGAACCGACGTTGCAATCATGCTTGCCCTGGCGTTTGTCCTGGCGTCGGAGGACCTGCACGATCGCGATTTCCTGGGCCGTTTCTGCGTCGGTTACGAACGCTTCGAGGACTACCTGCTCGGATGTTCCGACGGTGTACCGAAGGATCCGCGCTGGGCGCAGAAGATCTCCGGTGTGTCGGCGGAGTTCATCACCGACCTGGCTCGGAGAATGGCGTCTGGCCGGACGCTGGTGACCGTCACGTGGTCGTTGCAACGCATCAAACACGGTGAACAGGCACCGTGGATGGGCGTGACACTCGCAGCGATGCTCGGCCAATTCGGGCTTCCGGGTGGAGGTTTCGGGCACGGCTACGGTTCGATGAACGAGCCGGGTCTGGCTCCGGTGCCGTATCCCTTGCCGACCTTCTCGCAAGGTGTGAATCCGGTGTCGGATTTCATTCCGGTAGCCGCGATTTCCGACCTGCTGCTTTCGCCCGGGGAGGAGTTCGATTACGACGGCCGACGCCTGACCTATCCCGACATCCGGTTGGTCTACTGGGCCGGTGGCAATCCGTTTCACCACCATCAGGATCTCCCGAGGCTGCGACGGGCATTTGCGCGTCCGGACACGATCGTCGTTCACGATCCGTACTGGACGCCGATGGCCCGCAACGCCGACATCGTTGTCCCGTCGACCACCTCGCTCGAACGAAATGACCTGAGCTGCAATCGAAACGACCCGCTTCTGGTCGCGATGCAGCAGGTCGTTCCACCTTTCGAGAACTCGCGTGACGACTACGACACGTTTGCCGCTCTCGCTTCTGCGCTCGGATTCGGGGAACAGTTCACCGAGGGGCGATCCTCACAGGAGTGGATCGAGCATCTCTACGGTCAATGGCGGCCGTTCGTCGATGCAGACGGCGGCAACACACCGACGTTCGAGGACTTCTGGGCAGAAGGGCACTACCGGATGCGAACCGAAGACAACCTCGTGCTCTTCGGTGACTTCCGTGAGAATCCCGAGAAACATCCGCTCTCGACTCCGAGTGGGAAGATCGAGATCTTCTCCGAGACCATCGAGTCCTTCGGCTACGACGACTGCGCCGGCCATCCGCGCTGGTACGAGCCCGACGAGTGGCTGGGTGGACCGCGAGCCTCGCAATTCCCGCTTCACTTGATCGCCAATCAGCCCAAGACGCGTCTGCACAGCCAACTCGATCACGGCGCTGCGAGCCAGGCGTCGAAGATTCAGGGACGCGAGCCGATTCGTATGCACCCCGATGCAGCGGCCGCGCGCGGCGTCTCGGCAGGAGACGTGGTGCGGGTGTTCAACGATCGCGGAGCGTGCCTTGCTGGTGTGATCGTCGACTCGGACTTGCGGAGCGACGTCGTCCAACTTTCCACCGGTGCCTGGTACGACCCGCTCGATCCTGCCGATCCCGACTCTCTGTGCGTGCACGGCAATCCCAACGTTCTGACACCGGACATCGGTACGTCGTCACTCTCGCACGGGTGCACCGGCCAGCACGTTCTGGTGCAGATCGAGAAATTCGACGGGGCCCTGCCGCCGGTCAAGGCGTTCGATCCGCCCGTGCTTCGTTCACGCTGACGGAACCGATCGGCCACCTCTCGCGTCGAACCTCGTGAGCGCCTGAATCAGGTGTCACGATCTATCGAAGGTGGGGGCCATCGTGAGTGCAGCGGATGTTGGTTCGATGCGGGGGCAAGTCGAAGTACTTCGGGCTCAGATCGATTCGATGCAGCACGTTCTGTTGGAGCGGACTCGATCGCTGGCGGACTTGCAGGAGAGGATCGCTCGAGCGACGGCGAGCGCGCGTTCGAGTGACGGCAGCGTGGAAATCGTCGTCGACGCCTCGGGGGCGGTGGTGGGAGTCGATCTCTCGGGGAGTTCTTACGCCAAGCATTCGCCGGCAGCGTTGGGGAATCTGATTCTGGATACGGCCACCTCTGCGGCAGAAGACATGCGCCGACAGGTTTCCGAGATGACGAAGCCGCTCACGGAGGCGGCCGGAATCGATTTGCCGGACCTGGTTCCGGGCGTGCTCGGATTGCGCGAGATTCTCGAACCTCGTCCGAGCTCCACACCGGCTTCCTGCGACGAGAACTGGGACCGCACCGTTCTGAGGAGCTCCGGCAATGTCTGAGCTGGGCGTGAATGTGGCCGCGATGAAAAGTGCTGCACCAGCCTTCGCGGTGGTCGCTGCCGATCTGGACGAGGCGCGGAGCGCTCTCGACGCAGTGGTCGCCGCCGAAGAGGGTTGCTGGGGCACTGACCAGTTCGGATCCGCATTCTCAGGCGCATATGTTCCCGGTGCTGAGTCAGCAGTCGGTGGGATGACGCTGGTCGCGGGCGCGCTGCGCGAATTGACCGCCACGCTGATCGAGATCACCGATCGTTTCGAATCGATCGACACCTCGCTTGCCGACGACATGGCGGGTGGGCTCTGATGGGACTCGAGATTCCAGGCTGGTTACAGGCGGTTGCGTCGGTCGCGGTGGGCAGTGACTGGCCGCAAGGAGACGAAACGGCACTGTGGAGGTTGGGTGATGCCTGGTCAGGCGCGGCTGATCGGATCGAGGCTTCGGCCGCTGCCGGTGGTTACGGATTGCAGGCAGTACTGGCATCGATCGACGGTCGAGCCGGCGACTCGTTGTCTCGGTATTGGTCCGAGGCCGGGGGAGTTGCGGAGGTCTTCGAGCGGTTGTCCTCTGCCGCGGCCGAACTGGGTCAGTCATGCACCGATACCGGCACGGACATCGAGTACACCAAACTGTCGATCCTCGCGGCGCTGGGCGCACTGGCGCTCGAGATTGCCGCCATGGTGGCGGCTGCTGTCCCGACACTGGGTGTCAGTACCGCCGGGGTCGTGGCGGCTGAGGTCGCAACAACACTCACGGTCCGAATGTTGTTGCAGCAATTGTTGATACGAGTGATCGAGGCTGCGGCAGTGGAAGCTGCCGCTGCCGTCTTCTCCGGCCTCGCCATTCAACTCGGGCAGATGACGATGGATCATCGCCAGTCGATCGACGGTGGCAAGGTCGTGACCGAGGGGCGCGACGGTTTCATCAAGGGACTTGCGAACGGAGGGTTGAAGACGACGCCGGATCGTGTCGGCCCTGACCCGAACCCGCTTCCGACCGGTTCGAGGTTGCAGGAGATCGCGCGAGGTGCCTTCGACGACGCGGTCTCGGGAGCGTCCGCTGCGATCGTGACGAAGGAAGTCACGGGCGGCGACGCCGCGTTGACGGACATCACTTCCGGCGCGATCGGTGGCGGGATCGGTTCCGTCAAAGACGGACTTGTCGCTCGCAACGAGGACCTGAATGCGGCCGGTCTGAGCCCGACTGCGCTGAACTGGGACTTCTGAGTGGAAAGTCTCGAATCGTGGGCTACCAGTGATACGGGGTAGCCCACGACCTGGCTACTGAGCGGGCTTGAGGACCAGCGAGATCGAGTTGATGCAGTACCGCTGATCGGTCGGCGTCGGGTATCCCTCGCCCTCGAAGACATGACCGAGGTGGCTGTGGCACTTCTTGCAGATGACCTCGACGCGGCGCATCCCGAGTGAGCTGTCTTCTTTCAGGATCACGGCATCCGAATCCGCCGGATCGAAGAAGGACGGCCACCCGCAGTGCGATTCGAACTTCTCGGTGCTGCGGAACAGTTCGGCTCCGCAGGCCCGGCAGGAGTAGACACCTTCCGTGGTGGTGTCGGTGTACTCGCCGACGAAGGGGCGTTCGGTGCCGGCTTGGCGCAGGACGGCGAACTCCTCCGGCGTCAGTTTTTCGCGCCACTCGCTCTCGGTGTACGTGACCTCAGGTGTGCTGTCGATGCCATCGTGTGAAGAACTCATGCCTCCACGCTAATGCTTTGTCGCCGTTTCGGCTTCGTCGGCAGGTGAGACGGTATCGAGTGGGGGATCGAGGAGGTACGCGGGATCGATTCCCCGATCCAAGCGGCCCTCTCGACGCGCGACCAGATACCGGTATCCGAGGACACAGAAGATCACGATCAGCAGAAGGCTCCAGCCGAGGGTGCTCTTGGTGTATTCGGCCGCCCGGCCGAAGGTCGGCCAGCGGTTCGACCACCAGCTGTCGAACGTCATGAAGCCGTAGACGGCGAGCCAGGCCGGCCAGTTCCGCATGACCGAGTTCTTGAGCACCACGGACATCAGGAGCGGGAGCAGCATCATCGAGTAGTACATCTGGCCGAGCGAGGGCAGCAGGAACGACGCGGTCATGATCACACCGGTCGCGGTGGTGAGGAAGAACAGTTCGTCGTTGCGGTAGTAGCGGTACAGAAGCCACAGAGAAACGACGACCATGGCGGCCAACACGACGCGCAAGAGCAGGATCAACCATTCGGGCAGACCGAAGTAAGCGCCGTTTCCGACAATCGAACTGTTGAAGTAGTCACGAGATTCGAGCAGGTACGGCACGGTGCGGCGGACGAAGTCCATCGCATCCGACGCCAGCGGCCATGCCACGACCGTGAGAATGAACGGGATGCCCAGGGCGGTGACGAACACCTTCCACTGACCGCGAACGAGTGGCAGCAGGAGCAGCGGCGCGAGAGTGGGTTTCACTGCGATGGTGAGACCGATCGCGGCGCCGGCCCACAGGTCCTTCTTGCGCATCAGCAACAGGAGGAAGGCAACTTCGCCGAGCAGGACGAGGCCGTTGATGTTGGTGAACACCAACGTGTTGGTGACCGTCTCCGACATGAACGCGCCGAGCACCAGAATCGGCGCCGCGATGGAACTGATCGTCAGGTCGAACAAGCGCAACAGCAGGTAGAGAGCCACGAGAATGGCGACGGCATTGACACCGATGAACAGCCACCGTGAGCGCTCGGGATCGAGGATCGCCAGGGGGGCCATCAACAAGGAACCCGATGGTGGGTACAGGTAATGGGGGTCTACGGAGTTGAAATCTGCGGTGTAGACGTCGCGCCCGTTCCAGAACGCCAGCGCGGCGTTGTAGACCGGTCGGAAGTCATCGGTGATGGCGCCGTTGACTGCTGTGACGATGACACGATTGAGCACTGTCATCACGGCGATCGGCCACAAAACGAAGTTGACGACTTGTTGGGTTGTCCGCCCGGTACGCGGCTCGAGCTGTCGAAGGAACACTTCGGCACGGTACACCGGAGCAGGGTGTGATCGGGGGATGCACCCCTTTTCGGTCGTGGTGGACGAGCGCCCGAGTCAGGCCGGGCACACGCTTCCGTTACTGGGCAGGGAGGCGTCGCTGAGGTAGAGGCGCATCGCCTGTTGAGCGCAGGTGGATTGTGCCGCGGGGTGACCCGCACCTTGCCAGTCCAGAGTTGCGAAGCGCGATCCTGCATTGGTCACGACGCCGGTGACGGTCGAGAGTCCGGAGTTCCCGACGGCCGGGTCACCCTGACCGCTCAGCACGAGGACTGGGGGCTTCAACTGATTCGGCAGGGGGGAGTTGGCGGTCGACGGCCAGCTGGCGCACGCCAGCAACCCGAGCGCGGCTTCTCGCCCGAACACCGGATAGTTGGTGCCCCAGGTGTCCGCAAGCTCGCGCGCACGCCCGATGCCCGGCCATTGCATGCCGTCGGTGCACCGTCCGATGAACTGGCCGTCGCCGTCCACCTCGTTCTCCGCCCGGGCGGCGCGCTCTCGAATCGGCGAAGCGTTGCCGGTACCGAGCGCGGACAGAGCGTCGGACAGTGAGCGGGTCTCCTGCTCACGGTTGGTTCCGGCAGTCCACAGGCTGGCCGAAATCGCGTTCGACACCGCAGCGGCGGACAGCGGCTGGAATTCATCGGCGCGAGCGCGCTCCATCAAGTCCGTGACCGATTTCTTCGGATCAGGTCCGAGCGAGCACCCCAGCGCCACACATCGCTGAGCGAATGCCGCCAATGCCGCTTCCTCGCCCTGCACGCGGCTTTCGGCCTCGGTCGCAGCGTCGGTGGCCACCGGAGCGGGAGAATCGAGGATCAATCTCGCGAGGTTGTTCGGGTGGGCTGCCGCATAGCTCAGCGCGATGTCCGAGCCGGACCCTGCAGACCACAGAGCGATGGTCTCGACGCCCCACCGTGTACGTAGAGCGTCGATGTCCTCGGCTGCGGAGTCGGCGCCGAACTTCAGTTCTTGAGGGTCGAGGTAGTCCGTGCAGGCAATGGTGGCGTCGTGACCGAGAGCCGCGACCGCATCGGCGGCGTCACCGGTGGAATCCGCGTCGAACTGGCCCAGATCGTGAAGGCCACGCCGAATTTCCGGCGTCATGCAGTCGATTGCGGTGGACCTGTCGATTCCGCGTCGATCGAGGGCAACCACGGGATGTTCGGTGAGAACCGTGTTCAAGCTGGATGCGGCGAGCATGGCCAGAGAGTTTCCCGACGAACGATCGGTGCCCGATGTGAACACGATCGGATACGCGTCGGCAGGCGTCGACGAGGTCCGAGCGCGGGTCAAGCCGGCAGTGAAGTTGCCGTCGATGGCGCCGGTCACGTCGATGGGGGCATTGAATTCCGCGCATTCGAGAATGACGCCGGCGCTCGACGCCGCGAGAGCCTGGTCGGCGAGTGACGTGCCGGTGCAGTCTCGCCACGGTATGTCATCGGTCGGGACTCCAGGGTCAACCGGCGGCGCATCGGGCGACGGTCCCTCGCTCTGGGCAGGGCTGCCGTCGGTGCGGCCTTCGACCGCGACGGCGGGCCGAAGCGACGGACCGGCGCCGCACGCACAACACGTCGCGAGGACGACGGCCATCAAAGCAACTCTGCGCATGCCGACCAGAGTGCCAGGTTCACCGACGTGGCTGCTGACGAACCCATCGAGTGAGGATCGTGCCGTCCGTATCACCGAGAATGTGCGCGGGACGCATGGCTGTGGGCATTGCGTTGGGGGAGAGTGAGATTCGGCCGACTTTGCTCCCCACCAGTTGAGGTGACGTGGTGATGCAGAGTTCGTCGACGGCATTGTCCTCGATCAACTGCCCGAAAAGTGACGGTCCGCCCTCGCACAGCACGCGACGGAGCTTGCGAGCCGACAAGGCCCTGTCGATGTCGCCGCTGGTGACGTTCGGTGAGTCCGTCACCTCCACCTGCGCTCCGGCAGATCTCAGCGCCGAAATTGCCGCGGAGTCCGCGTCGCGACCGACAACAAGGATCGGTGGAACTTCGGTATCGCGAAGGAGTCGGCTTTCGGGGTCGATCGACGCGTGCGCCGAGACGACGAGGATCGGTGGGACCGGAGCGAGGCCGCTCGCCTTTCGTCGCGCCCGGGCTTCGTCCGAGACCTGCACACCCCCGTAGTTCTCGGCTCGCGCTGTGCCTGCGCCGACGAGGACGACGTCACAGAGTTCGCGCAAGATCCCGAATACCGACTTGTCTGCCGGTGTGCCCAGTCCACCGCTCACTCCGTCGACGGAGACGCACCCGTCGATGCTGGAAACGAAGTTCACGCGCATCCAGGGTTGCAAGAGGTTCTCCGGATAGGCGTACAAGCCGCGGAGTTCGTCGTCGTGGCCTGGTGTGAAGTAGGTCGCAATATCCATACGGTGCACATGAGAGATCACATCACGTAGATACCCTTGACGGATGCATGAACGTCTTGTCGATCGCAGCCCGGTGGTACCCGCCGATCAACTGGTAGCTCAAATGGTGCCTCCCGCAATGTTCGACGAGGTGAGTTTTGCGTCCTACATTCCTGATCCGAAGGAACCGAGCCAGGCAGCTGCTGTCGCCAAGGCCGAGGAATTCTCCAAGCGCGTCACCAAGATCCGTAGTGGTGGACGCCGTGGACTGTTCGGCAAGAAGACCCAGGCGACCGGCGCCGGCCTGTACCTCGACGGCGGGTTCGGTGTCGGTAAGACTCACTTGCTGGCGTCGATCTTCCACAGCGTTCCGTCGCCGAAGGCTTTCGGAACCTTTGTCGAGCTGACACACGTCGTCGGCGCTCTCGGCTTCAACAAGGCGGTCGAAGCGCTCGCCGACCACAGCGTTCTCTGCATCGACGAGTTCGAGCTCGACGATCCGGGCGACACCATGCTCGTATCCCGCCTCCTTTCGGAGCTTTCCGCGCGCGGCGTGTCCATCGTCGCGACGTCGAACACGCTTCCCGGCCAGCTCGGGGAGGGTCGCTTCGCCGCCCAGGACTTCCTGCGCGAGATCAAGAAGCTCGGCTCGATCTTCGAGACGATTCGCGTCGACGGCCCCGACTACCGTCACCGCGATCTCCCGCCCGCACCCGAGCCCATCTCCTCGGAGGAGTTGGTTTCTCGGGCCGACGCCATCGACGGCGCCACGCTCGACAACTTCGACGAGCTGTGCAAGCACCTCAGCACCCTGCACCCGTCGCGGTACAACAAGCTGGTCGAGGGTGTGAAGGCGGTGTTCATCGACGGTGTCCACCCGGCAACGGATCAGTCCGTTGCACTGCGCATCGTGGTTCTCGCCGACCGCCTGTACGACGCGAGCATCCCGGTCACCGTTTCCGGCGCACGCCTCGACGAGATCTTCACTCCCGAGATGCTCGCCGGTGGGTACAAGAAGAAGTACTTGCGCGCGACCTCGCGTCTGCTCGCACTTTCTCGTTTCGAGGTCGCGGCCGGCTAGTCTGCACGCCTGTCAGCTGACGGGGCGCTCCATCACGAAATCGTGGTGGAGTTGTGCGCCCACGAGGAAAGTCTTCGTGCCGACCTGTGTGAAACCGTGCTTTGCGTAGAACTTCTGGGCGCGCAGGTTCTCCTGATTGACGCCCAGCCAGATCCCGGCACTTCCGCTGCGTCGTGCGTGGTCGACAACCGCGTCCATCAAGGATGCTGCCGCGCCGGTTCCGTGGTTACCCGGAAGCACGTACAACTTGCTCAGTTCCGTTGTCGGGCGAAGTGTCACAGCAGCTTTGACGTCCGGGTCGGAGGGCTCGTCGTCGACAAGCATCGCGTAGCCGACGATCGAACCGTCGCGAATGACCTTGAGAACGGTTCGTGTCGGATCGGTCAGGTACTCGGAGAACTTGTCGACGGAGAGAACGTTGTCGATGAAGGCACTGATGTCGTCGTCGGATGCGTCCGGCGGACACGCCAGTGGAAATGTCACCGCTGCCACGTCGGCTATTGCTTCGGAATCCCAGATCCCGGCCCGGTCAACGGTGATCGTCACGTCAGTTTCTGCCTCTCGTGCACACAATTCGGTCGATCAAGTACACCACTTTCCTCGGGCGCAATGCTCAAGCGGCGTTCTCGGCGACCGGAGTTGTGGCTCGTTTCGGTGCGAACGCGGGAGCAAGAACTATCAAGATCGCGCAGAACGCCAGCGGAATCAGGAACCCGATTCGGAGGTCACTGAAGGCAGCGACCGCGCCGACGATGCCGCCGCCGACGACTGTGCCGACGTAGTTGAAGAGGTTGATGCGTGCGATCACCGCATCGACCTGATCCGGGGGAGCCATCCTGCCGGCAGCGCTGAAGCAGATCGGAGCGATCACCGGTACCCCGAGCCCGACGATGAGGAACCCGGCGATGGCAACGGCGGGAGATTGCGCGAGGACGACAACTGTCATACCGACTACGCCGATGAGAGAGCCGATCCGCACGACGGTGGTCTCACCGAATTTCCCGACCCAGTAGTCCCCGGTCAGTCGTGCGACAAGTGCCGCGATCTGATACGCCGCCACGGAAAGGGCAGCGGTCCCGGCGTCGGCGAGCAGTTCGTCCTTGACGTACAGAGTCGACCAGTTTCCGACGCTGAAGTCGACCGCGTAGAACAATGCCATCGCGACGCCGAGGAGGACGAAGGCGCGGGTGGGTACCGCGAATTTCGCGGTGCTCGTGATGTTTGCCTCGGCAACCGGAGACTCGGACCGATCGAGTAGTTGCGGGCCGAAGGCCAGAAGCATCAGTCCGACAACAACTCCCGCGATCACCTGCGTGACGCGGATCGAAATGTCGAGGCCTGCGGTAGCAGAGATGAACAGGGCGCCGACAATCGCTCCGACGCTCCAGGAAGCATGGAACGAGGAGAGGATGAAGCGGCCCTTGGCGTGTTGGATCGAGACTGCCTGCATGTTGGCGGCCGCGTCGACCATGCCGAGTCCGATGCCGTAGATCGCCAGGAAGACGAAGAACATCGCTGCGTTGGGCGCAATTCCGGTTGCCCCGCCGAAGACTGCGATGACGGCGAGCCCAGTTCGCAGGGTCATCTTGCTCGACGTTCTCACGGCTAGCATCTCGGCGAGCACGCTGCCGAGCCCGGCGATGACGGACACGGTGACAACCGCAACCACAACCAGTGTCTCGCTCAGCTCGAACAAGTCCTTGTACTGCGGCAGCTGCGTCAGAATGGCGGCGAGCAGAAATCCTTGAAGTCCGAAGGCCACCGAAGTGGCGATCCGAGCCCTCGTCAGGGTGCGGGTGTTATCCGTCATCAAGCAGGGCCTTTGTCTCGTTCGTTCGGTTAGGCCGAACGGTACTGGATCTTGATACTGGTCGAGTGTCCAACAAAGCTGCGTGTTTTGCACGGTTCTTTGATTAACTGACCGACATGACTCGGCAGCCGACACCAGAATTTCCGACTTCCTTCGTCTGGGGAACCGCCACTGCGGCCTATCAAATCGAAGGAGCAGTGGCCGAAGACGGTCGCGGACCGTCGATCTGGGACGAGTTCTGTGACCGTCCCGGTGTTGTCGTCGGGGGCGACACCGGGACGGTCGCTGCCGATCATTATCACCGCTGGGAGTCGGACATCGAGCTGATGAATCAGCTCGGGCTCGACGCTTATCGGCTGTCTCTGTCGTGGTCGCGCATTCTGCCCACCGGATCGGGGGCAGTGAATACGAAGGGGCTCGACTTCTACGACCGCCTGATCGACCGACTGTGTTCGGCGGGAATTACTGCCGCTGTCACGCTCTTTCACTGGGATCTGCCCCTTGCCTTGCAGGAGCAGGGCGGCTGGATGAACCGCGACACCTCGTATCGGCTGGGGGAGTATGCGCAGGTCGTCGGCGAGCGGCTGTCGGATCGGGTCGGAATGTGGATGCCGCTCAACGAACCAGTTGTGCACACGCTTTACGGGCATGCCCTCGGAGTTCACGCCCCCGGACTGGCCTTGGGGTTCGAGGCTTTCCAAGCCGCACATCACCAGCTGCTCGGGCATGGCCTCGCTGTCGAAGCGCTTCGGGCAACCGGATGCACGAACATCGGAATCGCCTCGAACCATGCTCCGGTGCGTGCCGCTTCGGATTCGCCGGAAGACGTGATGGCTGCCGACATCTACGACCACGTCGTCAATTGGATGTTCGCCGACCCGGTTCTGGTCGGGAAGTACCCGGCCGACGAATTCGCTCAGCTGCTCAGCGGTCCTGTCGACGAGGACTTGAAAATCATCGGGGCGCCGCTCGACTGGTACGGGATCAACTACTACGAGCCGACGATGATTGCTGCTCCGGTGGAAGGCCAGGGGACCGAAGGTGTGCTCGAAGTCGACCTGCCCCCGGGCCTGCCCTTTGCCCCTGTCGCGATTACCGGTTATCCCACAACCGATTTCGGTTGGCCGATCGTTCCCGAGGGGCTGGGCGAGATCTTGCGGACGTTCCACGCCCGCTTCGGTGACGCACTGCCGCCGATCTACATCACCGAAAGCGGATGTTCATTCCACGACGCCCCGGATGCCGCAGGCGTCGTCGACGACGAAGCACGAATCGACTACCACGATGCGCACCTTCGCGCCCTCCGATCGGCAATGGACGACGGTGTCGACGTCCGCGGTTATTTTGTGTGGTCACTTCTCGACAACTTCGAATGGGCTGCGGGATACAAAGAGCGATTCGGCCTGGTGCACGTCGATTTCGACACCCAGAAGCGCACTCCGAAGACCTCGTTCGAGTGGTATCGCGCCCTCATCGCCGAGCACAAAGCGGCTCAGGTCTGACCTGTGCGGAGGCGGTCTGGGTTGCATTCTCGAACCGGGCCGCCTAGCCTCGTCTCTCATGAAGCGAATTCTCGTAGTAAGCCGCCGTAGCGGGGTCTGAATCGGACCGACCCCTCGCTGCGGGTCGTCTTGCTACCAGTTGGTCCTCCACTTCATTCCAGGAAGACCACGATCATGACTTACAACTTCGCTTTCGCTTCTGATTCTTCTTCTGCTGCTGATCCCTTCGCGGCGCGTCACGGCAAATCTCTGCCCGCCGGCTTGCGTGCCGAATGCTCAGCGATGTCGTGGACCGAGTTCGAGTCCACGTATGCGGCTATGAGCGGCCCGATCCGTCTGGGTGCGTGGTCCTCCGAGAAGATTGCGCCGGGTCGTTGGACCTTCGAAGCGACTCTCGGTCTGGGGGAGCGTATCCAGAAAGCGTCCGCCACCTCGACCGGCGCGATCTCGGCCATGACGTCGATGCTGCACGACGCGGGAATCTCGCTCGAGATCCTGTCTTTCCATCAGCACCAGATCGGCCACCGCACTGCGACGTTCATCTTCACCGAGTGCGACGGCCGTCGGAGCTGGGCGATGGGTATTGCGGAGTCGTCGACGGAGTCCTCGCTGCGCGCGATGACTTCGGCAGCGAACCGCTTCTCTCACTGAGCAGTTACAACAATCTGATCAGCTACATCAACCGCAGTACTGACGTGGATTCCCGAGGGGGCTTGCGTCAGTACTGCGGCCCGTGTGTTCGGCGCTCGAACGCAAAAAGCCGGAACCCTGAGGTTCCGGCTTCTTGCATTCTCAAATGGTGCGCGATACTGGGATTGAACCAGTGACCTCTTCCGTGTCAGGGAAGCGCTCTCCCGCTGAGCTAATCGCGCGGGTTCTGGAGAAAAATGGAGCGGACGACGGGATTCGAACCCGCGACCCCAACCTTGGCAAGGTTGTGCGCTACCAGCTGCGCCACGTCCGCATGAGCAATGAACTCCGTTACCGGAACTCAGTACTTTTCTAACTTATCAGACCTGCAAGCAGGTCTTGACCATCAGGCCCTAGGGCCTGACGTGGTGCGCGATACTGGGATTGAACCAGTGACCTCTTCCGTGTCAGGGAAGCGCTCTCCCGCTGAGCTAATCGCGCGAGGTGGAGACGGGAATCGAACCCGTGTGCACGGCTTTGCAGGCCGTTGCCTCACCACTCGGCCACTCCACCGTAAAAGGTTGAGTCACACCTCTCGAGCGGACGACGGGATTCGAACCCGCGACCCCAACCTTGGCAAGGTTGTGCGCTACCAGCTGCGCCACGTCCGCATCGCACCGTGTTGCTTGGGGAGCTGCTCGCTCTCCTCGGTGCGTTGGAAACATTAGCCGACCGTGTCGGATACACACAAATCACCAGCTCAGTGGCTTGTTCGGAGTCGAATCGGCCCGTTGCGCGCGTTGCAACTGTCCGTCTTGGCGATGAATACGGTCTGAAATCAGCTCGAATTCGTAGATTTCGGGGTCGCCTGGAGCAAAACGAATGCCAACCTGGTGATTCGTATTCATCGCGCAGCCGTGTTAATGTTCCAACTCGTTCGAGCGCATGCGTTCGGATGACTTACGGTCCCGTGGCTCAGTGGGAGAGCGTCCGCTTCACACGCGGAAGGTCGCTGGTTCGATCCCAGCCGGGACCACAGAAAAACACTGAAGGCGTTCCCGATCATCGGGGACGCCTTCAGTCGTTTGAGAGCACAGCTGGTCGAGGGCACAGCTGTTCGAGGGCACGGTTATTTCGGCATGCAGACCGTCGTCGCAGGTCGCCGGGCGACGATTTCGGTAGCCTGGTCGAAGAGACATTTCGCGACCGAAAAGGTGACTGCTTTGAGTACCGAAAAGGTCGATTCTTCCGTCGACGATTCAGACCTGTCCGTCTTCCAGGACGCAGAGTCCCGCTGGGAGCGGTGGCGCGCGGGAATCGCCGCGCGGCCCACCCTCAATCTTGCGTACCGCATCGGCGTCGGAGTCGTGGGCACGATCGTGTTCGCCGCCGGCATCGTGGCTATTCCGTACCCCGGGCCCGGTTGGCTCATCGTTTTCGCCGGCCTCGGCATCCTGGCGTCGGAGTTCGCGTGGGCACATCGACTCCTTCATTTCGCGAAGGCTCGATACGACCGGTTCATGGAATGGTTCGGCAAGCAGTCGCTGTTCGTCAAAGGGTTGGGCGTTCTGTTCACCACAGTGATCGTCCTGGCGACTTTGTGGGTGCTCGGCACTTTCGGCCTGATCGGGACATGGGTGGGCCTGGACTACTCGTGGCTCGAGTCGCCGCTGTGAGTTGAACGCGGCCCGGTTTCCTTCACTCGGTTGTCTCACCATGTCGGTAGGGCCGATAACATGATCGTGCGCGTGCTCGCAGTGGGTACGACGCCTGTCTAACTTGTCGCAATACCTTTAGGAGCACATCGCCGTGACCAGTCCCGCGCCAGAGCACTCAGCCGCCCCACTTCGGGTGCCCGCGGGGACGACCGCCGGGACTGCAGTGCGCGAAGCCGGATACCCCACGAAGGGGCCCGACGTGATCGTCGTTGTCCGCGATGGCGAGGGAACGCTCAAGGATCTGTCGTGGACACCTGAGGTCGATGTCGACGTCGAGCCGGTGGCAGCATCCACCGAGGACGGCCGCAGCGTCATCCGGCACTCCGCGGCCCACGTCCTCGCGCAGGCGGTTCAGAAAGAATTCCCCGACGCGAAGCTCGGCATCGGTCCGCCGATCAAGGACGGCTTCTACTACGACTTCGCGGTGGACCGCCCGTTCACTCCGGAGGATCTGGCCAAGCTCGAAAAGCGTATGAAGCAGATCATCAAGGGATCACAGCGCTTTTCGCGTCGAGTCGTCGATTCGATCGAGGACGCTCGGGTCGAGTTGGCCGACGAGCCCTTCAAGCTCGAATTGATCGACGACAAGTCCGGTATCGACGATCCCGAGATCATGGAGGTGGGCGGCAACGAGCTGACCATCTACGACAATCTCGATCCTCGTACCGGCGACAAGATCTGGTCCGATCTGTGCCGCGGCCCGCACATTCCGACCACCAAGCACATCCCGGCCTTCAAGTTGACCCGAAGCTCCGCCGCCTACTGGCGTGGCAACCAGGACAACGCCGATCTTCAGCGTGTCTACGGCACCGCGTGGGAGTCCACCGAGGCTCAGGACGAATACCTCGAACTGCTCGCCGAGGCCGAGCGTCGTGATCACCGCAAGCTCGGTACCGAACTGGACCTCTTCAGCTTCCCCGACGAGCTCGGTTCGGGTCTGCCGGTGTTCCATCCCAAGGGCGGCATCATCCGCACCGAGATGGAGAACTACTCGCGCAGCCGCCACATCGAGGCGGGCTACGAGTTCGTCAACACTCCGCACATCACCAAGGGGCATCTGTACGAGGTTTCCGGTCACCTCGACTGGTACCGCGACGGCATGTTCCCGGCGATGCACGTCGACGAGGAACTGAACGAGGACGGCACCGTGCGCAAGCCGGGCCAGGACTACTACCTCAAGCCGATGAACTGCCCGATGCACAACCTGATCTTCCGTGCTCGCGGACGCTCGTACCGTGAATTGCCGTTGCGGCTCTTCGAATTCGGCTCGGTCTACCGCTACGAGAAGTCCGGCGTCATCCACGGCCTGACCCGCGTGCGCGGCATGACCCAGGACGACGCTCACATCTACTGCACCCGTGAGCAGATGCGCGACGAGCTGACCACCACCCTGCAGTTCGTTCTGAACCTGCTCAAGGACTACGGCCTCGACGACTTCTACCTCGAACTGTCCACCAAGAACCCGGACAAGTTCGTCGGTAGCGACGACGTCTGGGAAGAGGCGACCGCAACGCTCGCCGAGGTCGGCGAAGCTTCCGGCCTGACTCTGGTGCCGGATCCGGGCGGAGCCGCGTTCTACGGTCCCAAGATCTCCGTTCAGGTCAAGGACGCACTCGGCCGCACCTGGCAGATGTCGACCATCCAGCTCGACTTCAACCTGCCCGAGCGGTTCGAGCTCGAATACACCGGCAACGACGGCGTCAAGACTCGTCCGGTCATGATCCACCGCGCGCTGTTCGGCTCGATCGAGCGGTTCTTCGGTGTCCTGACCGAGCACTACGCGGGCGCGTTCCCGGCGTGGCTGGCGCCGGTGCAGGTCGTCGGAATCCCGGTGGCCGAGGCCTTCGCCGATCACCTGTTCGACGTCACGAAGAAGCTCAAGGCAGCCGGTGTTCGCGCCGAGGTCGACTTCAGTGACGACCGTATGCAGAAGAAGATCCGTAACCACACCACGCAAAAGGTCCCGTTCATGCTCCTCGCGGGCGAGCGTGACGTGGAGGCCGGCGCGGTCAGCTTCCGTTTCCGCGACGGCACCCAGATTAACGGCATTCCCGTCGACGACGCCGTCCGGATCATCACCGAGTGGATCGGCCGCCGCGAGAACGCCTCGCCGACAGCCGAACTGGTGCAGCCAAGCGTGGCGCAGTGAGCGCCCCCGGTGACGACGGTCCGGGTTCGCTGATCGACCACGGCGTCGGTGACCCTGACCATTTGCAGCGCATTTGGTCGCCGCATCGGATGTCGTACATCACCGAGGCGCCCAACACCCCGGGCACGACAGGTGAACCGTTCATCGACATTCCGAAGATGTCGGACGAAGAAGGGCTCATCGTTGCCCGCGGTGAGCATGTCTATGCGGTTCTGAACCTGTATCCGTACAACCCGGGGCACCTGATGGTGGTTCCGTACCGCAAGGTTGCGGCACTCGAAGACCTGACGCCGGAGGAGAGCGCCGAGTTGATGGCGTTCACCCAGCAGGCGTTGCGGGTGATCAAGAGCGTGTCGAATCCTCACGGATTCAACGTCGGCCTGAATCTCGGTGCCGCTGCGGGCGGTTCGCTGTCCGAGCACCTTCACCAACACGTAGTGCCACGTTGGGGCGGCGACGCCAACTTCATCACCGTGCTCGGTGGGGTAAAGGTGATGCCGCAATTGCTGCGGGAGACCAGGGGACTACTCGCCGGTGCCTGGCAACAATAGGTTGACGCATCCGGCTTCATGGCAGGATGCATTGCTGCAACGAGTTCCGAACCGGAACTCACGACGGGGAGGGTTCCTGCGGTGTTGAGCTTCTTCGGGCGCGCATCGGTGTCCAAGGTGACGGCACCTATGGGGAAGGCGCTGGTCAAGACCGGTCTGACGCCGGACTCGGTGACGGTGATCGGCACGGTGGCAAGCGTCGCCGGTGCGGTGACGCTGTTTCCGTCCGGACATCTGTTCTGGGGAACCATGTTCATCTGGTTCTTCGTCATGTTCGACATGCTCGACGGCGCAATGGCTCGTGCTCGCGGCGGCGGAACGCGGTACGGGGCCGTACTGGACGCGACCTGCGACCGCGTAGCCGACGGCGCGATTTTTGCCGGCCTGGCCTGGTGGGCGGTCTACCACGAGAACAGCAAGTGGCTGCTCGTCGCGACGCTCATCTGCCTCGTCACCTCGCAGGTCATCTCGTACGCGAAGGCGCGTGCGGAGGCGAGCGGGCTGACTGCGGACGGCGGGTGGATCGAGCGCCCGGACCGACTGATCATCGTGTTGGTCGGATCCGGCCTGACGGGTATGGGTCTTCCGTGGGCAATCCACATCGCGATGTGGGTACTTGCCGCCGGAAGCATCGTGACGGTCTTCCAGCGAGTGCTCGCGGTGCGCAATTCCCCTGGCGCTCGGGAACTTCTGCCGATCGCCCCGGCCGCATCGACGGTCGAAGGTGCGCCGGACACGGACGGCGAGGCAGAGAAATGAGCTTTGCCGAGCGTGCAACCGACCTGGGATACGCCGCGGGTTGGCGTCTGGTGCGAAGCCTGCCGGAATCGGTGGCGGTCAAGCTGTTCGACGCCGGAGCGGATTTCGCGGTACGCAAGGGCGGACCCGAACAACTCAGGAAGAACCTCGCGAGAGTTCTGGGCACGACGCCGGAGGAAGTTCCGGATCAGTTGATCAAGGATTCTATGCGCTCGTACGCCCGGTACTGGCGTGAGGCATTCCGTCTACCGTCGATGGACCTGGTCGCGACAGGTAAGGCGTTGCATGCGCTGGTCGAGGGCCAGGAACATCTGGAAAAAGCAATGGCAGCAGGTCATGGCGCGGTATTGGCGCTGCCCCACAGCGGTAATTGGGACATGGCCGGCGTGTGGTGTGTTCAGCAATGGGGTGGGTTGACCTCCGTTGCCGAGCGGCTCAAGCCCGAATCCCTGTACGAACGGTTTGTCGAATACCGCGAGAGTCTCGGTTTCGAGATCTTTCCGCTCAGCGGCGGGGAGCATCCTCCGTTCGTCGAACTGTCCAAGCATCTGCGCGAGAACAAGATCGTGTGCTTGCTGGGGGAGCGCGATCTGGCGAAGAAGGGTGTGCCCGTCACCTTCTTCGGAGAACCCACTCGCATGCCCGCCGGCCCGGCGAAGCTCGCGATCGACACCGGCGCGCCGCTACTTCCGGTCCACTGCTGGTTCACTCCCGACGGTTGGGGTTTCAAGATCGACCCGCCGATCGACGTATCCGGCGGAGTCGGCCCGGCCACGCAGGCACTTGCCGACCGTTTCGCGGTCAACATCGCAGCGCACCCCGCTGACTGGCACATGCTTCAGCCGCTGTGGCGCTCCGACCTCTCCGAATCGCGGCTCGCCCGCATGGAGGGTGAATGAAGATCGGCATGATCTGCCCGTACTCCTTCGACGTCCCCGGTGGTGTGCAGGCGCACGTGGTGGATCTGGCAGAGGTGCTGATCGAACGTGGTCACAAAGTGAGTGTGCTTGCGCCGTCGTCCGATGACGACGAGTTGCCGGATTTTGTGGTTTCCGCAGGTAAAGCCGTCGCGATTCCCTACAACGGTTCTGTTGCACGGTTGTCTTTCGGCCCGACGGCGAACAACCGCCTCCGCAAGTTCATCGCGGAAGGTGACTTCGACGTTCTACATATCCACGAACCCAATGCGCCGAGTCTGTCCATGCTCGCGTTGCGTATCGCGGAAGGCCCGATCGTCGCCACCTTCCACACGTCGACCACGAAGTCGTTGGTGCTGAGCACTTTTCAGGGTGTCTTGGCTCCGTATCTCGAGAAGATCAGTGGCCGGATCGCAGTCTCGGAGTTGGCGCGTCGTTGGCAGGTCGAGTCCCTCGGATCCGACGCGGTCGAAATTCCCAACGGCGTCGATGTCGCAGCGTTTGCCGAGGCCGACATGTTGCCCGGCTATCCGCGCGAGGGTGGAACCATTCTGTTCCTCGGGCGCTACGACGAACCGCGCAAGGGGATGGCCGTCCTCCTCGGTGCACTGCCGGAGTTGGTCGAGCGTCACCCGGATCTCGAGGTGATCGTGGTCGGACGCGGCGACGAGGAGAAACTCCGCAAAGAGGCGGGCAAGTACTTCAAGCATCTCCGCCTGCTCGGGCAGGTCAGTGACGAGGAGAAAGCGTCGGCGCTTCGCAGTGCGGACGTCTACTGCGCGCCCAATCTCGGCGGTGAGAGCTTCGGGATCGTGCTGGTCGAGGCCATGGCGGCTGGCACTGCCGTCGTGGCCAGTGAGTTGGACGCTTTTCGCCGTGTTCTTCGCGACGGTCAGGCCGGCTTGCTGGTCCCCATCGGGAACTCCGATGCCTTGGCAGAGGCAATCGATTCCGTTCTCGGTGACCCGGATCGACGACGCGCGCTGGTCAACACCGCGACAAGTGTTGTTGCCGAATACGACTGGCCGGTGGTGGCCGAACAGATCCTGCGTGTCTACGAGACCGTCACGGTTGGCGGCACCGGCGTACGCGTGGTGGGTTCATGACCTTCTCCGCTCTGACGATCTTCATTCTCGGGCTCGTCGCTGCCGTCGTCCTGGTCGTCGGACTGTGGGCGTACGGGACGGCGAACCGACTCGATCGACTGCATGTGCGTTCGGATCAGTCGTGGTTGGCGCTCGATGCGGCTCTGTCCCGTCGTGCCGCGGTTGTCCGCGCGGCGGCTGTGGACATGAGCGCCGACGACGCCCGCAGATTCGTCACCTTGGCGGACGCCGCCGAACGTGCGGATCGTCAGGATCGCGAGCTTGCCGAGAACCGGCTGTCCAATGCTCTTGCTGCCTACGGCACGACGTCGCTGCGACCTCAACTGGTCGCCGAACTGGCCGATGCCGAGGCGCGCGTGCTGATCGCCCGGCGGTTCCACAACGACGCGGTGCGAGACACTCTCGCGTTGCGTACGCGTCGACTTGTTCGCTGGCTACATCTCGGGGGAACGGCACCGCTGCCTCAGTATTTCGAGATCTCCGAGCGCACGACCGCGGCGGCGGTGCCCGAGGGCATCACCGTGGATACGTCACGGACCTCTGCTCGCGTGGTGATGCTGGACGAGGACGATCGGGTGCTGCTGTTGCGCGGGCACGATCCCAAGATCCCGAACACTTACTTCTGGTTCACCGTCGGCGGCGGGCTCGAACGCGGCGAACACCTGCGGGCGGCTGCCGTTCGTGAGATCGAGGAGGAGACCGGATTCGTCGTGGCTCCGGAGAATCTGCGAGGTCCGCTCTGGCGTCGGGTGGCGATCTTCCCGTTCGACGGTGAGCTGATCCGTTCGGAAGAGCTGTTCTTCGCTACGCGCACTCACGGCTTCGAGCCGGTCTTCCAAGGCCACACGGAATTGGAGCAGCGTGCCATCACCGGCCATCGCTGGTGCAGCGCCGACGAGATCCGCCAATTGGCCAAGTCCGGTGAGCCGGTCTACCCGTTGGATCTGGCAAACCTCCTGGTGGAAGCGGCGACGATCGCGGACGGTTCCGAGGATCCGGAAGTGCGTTCCATCCGCTGATCGTTCGGTCGTTCAGTGCTCGCGGGCAGTTTAAGGCCAGCAATGGCAAATTGGATACGGAATCGAAGGCCGGTTCGTCCTAGAGTTCTGGCCAGAGGCCTCCGCGCGAATGAACTCGTGTGTTCGCCGTGCCTTGTTTCTTTCGTCACGCCACTACTGCAGGAGTTTGCTGTGAGCACCCCCGACTCTGCCCCCACCACCGCCATCGGCACCGCCCGCGTCAAGCGCGGCATGGCTGAAATGCTCAAGGGCGGTGTGATCATGGACGTGGTCACCGCTGAGCAGGCCAAGATCGCCGAAGACGCCGGCGCCGTCGCCGTCATGGCACTCGAGCGGGTCCCCGCAGACATTCGCGCACAGGGCGGCGTCTCGCGCATGAGTGACCCGGACATGATCGACAGCATCATCTCCACCGTCAGCATCCCCGTCATGGCGAAGGCACGCATCGGTCACTTCGTCGAAGCGCAGATCCTGCAGAGCCTCGGCGTCGACTACATCGACGAGTCCGAGGTCCTGACCCCGGCCGACTACGCCAACCACATCGACAAGTGGAAGTTCACCGCCCCCTTCGTCTGTGGCGCCACCAACCTCGGCGAAGCGCTCCGTCGCATCAACGAAGGCGCGGCCATGATCCGCTCGAAGGGTGAAGCAGGCACCGGAGACGTCTCCAACGCCACCACCCATATGCGCACCATCCGCGGCGAGATCCGCCGGTTGACCTCGCTGAGCGAGGACGAACTGTACGTAGCCGCCAAGGAACTGCAGGCCCCGTACGAACTGGTCGTCGAGGTCGCCAAGGCCGGCAAGCTGCCTGTCACCATGTTCACCGCCGGCGGCATCGCCACCCCGGCAGACGCTGCGATGATGATGCAGCTCGGCGCCGAGGGCGTGTTCGTCGGATCGGGCATCTTCAAGTCCGGCAACCCGAAGCAGCGCGCCGAGGCAATCGTCAAGGCCACCACGTTCTACGACGACCCGGACGTGCTCGCCAAGGTCTCGCGCGGACTCGGCGAGGCAATGGTCGGCATCAACGTCGACGACCTGCCGGTCGGACACCGCCTCGCAGAGCGCGGTTGGTGACAGCAGGTTCGACGACCGGGCTCAGTGCCTGAAAGTCCTCACAGACGAAGGGGCGGCGGTTGCGTTGGCAACCGCCGCCCCTTCGGTGTGTGGCAGACCGATCAGATGCTGTCCGATACCTCGAACACGAACTCGACCTCGACGGCACTGTTTCGGGGTAGTTCGGCGACGCCGATCGCAGAGCGGGCATGTTGTCCAGCGGTACCGAAGATCTCGGCCAGCAGGTCGGACGCACCGTTGATCACCTGAGGTTGCTGCGAGAATCCCGATCCGGAAGCAACAAATCCAACGACCTTGACGACACGAACGATGCGATCGAGCCCGACTAAGGCATCGACTGCCGCGAGTCCGTTGAGAGTGCACAACCGCGCCGCCTGGGCGGCGTCTTCGACGGAGACGCCCTCGCCCAACTTGCCGATGCACGTCGTAGTGCCGTCGACGAGCGGCAATTGCCCCGACGTGTAGACGTATGACCCCGTCTGAACGGCGGGAAGGTATGAGCCTGCGGGGGTGGCAACAGGCGGGAGGGTCAGGTCGAGTGCTGCGAGTCGTGCGGTCCAGGTACTAGCGTCGTTCATCGAGTTCCTCAATGGATTCTTTTGTCTGGGAATGATGCTCGAGTCTGTCATCGGGAGTCTCGGCAAGTCCAAGTCGTATTTGCGCCCACCCCATCACTTTTGGTGATATTCGCCGTCGTCGGATTCAAAATGGTGTTCGAGTTGGCCACCTAAACTGTGTCGTATGTCGTCAATTCGTAACATCTCACTGGGGATACCTGTCCGTTCCGGTCACATACTCATACTCGACGGCACGGACTCTGTCACGGGGGAGAACTTTCATCGATTGATCGGTGGCGGTATCGAGTTCGGTGAGACGGCCGAGGCAGCGCTGCGGCGCGAGTTCGCGGAGGAACTCGGCGTCACGTTGGGAAGCGTCGAGTTGCTCGAGGTCGTAGAGAACATCTTCGAGTTCGAGGGGCGACCTGGGCATGAGATTGTCCATGTCTTTGGAGTCGACTCGGCTGACATCGATGCGTTCCGCTCGACGTGCAACTCCGAGTCCTAGACGAAGGTAGTCCAGTCCACTGGGTATTGAGTGGTGGGTCCGACCGCCCTATCTACCCGGCCGAAGCTGCCCGCATTATCAACGCCCTGGTTCAGTAGGGGAATCCGTTGCCGGAACACGAGTGGCCGCAAAGGTTGCTCCGCAACAATTTTCGGTCAATCAGGATTGTTCGGACTGATTCCTGGAAATCATGGATATCGAACGTATATTCGAATAATGTTGAGGAATGTTCGATGACGGAGTAGGAAGTTCGGGTACCGCAGCGCAGCTGTCCGGTGCTGAATCCGACTGCGCCCTCATCGATCTCATCGCCGATCTGCATGCGCGCGAATCGATGCTCGTGGAACGGAAACTGGCTGCCATTGCCGAGTTTTTCGAGCGTCGCAGCGCTGACCACACTGATAACGGTGCTTGGTCGTCTACCGCTCACGAACTGGCTGAGGCCGAGCTCGGCGCGGCATTGACCATGGGCCGTGCCGCAGCGGGAAAGTTGATCGGTCTCGGCTTTTCTCTCAAGACTCGCCTCCATCGCACGCGTGCCGCCATGGCGCGCGGAGAACTGGATCTGTATCGAGTCGGATTGATTGACTCCGCTACGGCCAACGTAGCCGACGATTTGATCGACGAGGTGGAACGGCAACTCCTCGAGAAGATCTCGGCGCCACCGATGCCTGGCGGTACCGGCTTGACGGGTCGCCGATTGACAGCGGCTATCGACCGGATCGTCGCCGTGGTGGATCCCGAGGGGATACGCGAACGTCGACGCCGCGCCCTGGCTGATCGGTTCGTGGGTGTGAGCGCTGCCGAGGACGGAATGGCGCGGATATTGGGGAGTATTCCGGCGGAGGAAGCACGGGCTTTCGACCGTCGGTTGCGGGAGTTGGCAATGTCGGTGTGTCGACACGATTCCCGTAGGTACGAGCAACGACGAGCTGACGCATTGGGAGCGTTGGTATCCGGGTCGACGATTCTGCCGTGCGATTGCGGCCGGGACGAGTGCCCACAAGATCGAAGCGGGATTGTGGTGGTGCGTCGGCCGTTGGTTCACGTGGTCATGCTGGAATCAACGCTTCAGGGCGGTGACGCACCAGGTGCAGACGAACCCGCTCACCTCGACGGTTATGGAGTGATCAGTGCAGAGCATGCGCGTGACATCGCCGCGGGTGCGCTGATTCGGAAGGTGAAGGTACCAGCCGATGCCGCGCTCGAGTCTTCCGGTGAGGGCGAGCCAGTACCTCCGCCTGTTGTTCCTTCTGCGTCGGTCTACCGCCCCGGCGCTGTCCTCGACACCTGGGTGCGGGTGATCGCAGGAAGCTGCCAGTGGTTGCACTGCGATGTCGCTGCATGGAATTCAGATCTTGATCACACTGAGCCCTTTGATCATCGCGATCCCACTTGTGGTGGAAAGACCGTGGCGTCGAATCTGAGTGCGTATTGTCGAAACCATCACCGCCTCAAGCATTCCGGTCAGTGGTTGCATATCTCGAACCCGGACCGGAGTGTCATGCTGACCTCGCCGACCGGACATTGCTACCGAACCAGGCCGTCAGGTCTGCTGGCGGGAATGCTCGAGCCTGTGCTGCCCGAGGGTGGTCGGCGTCGGCGCACACGTCTGGAGAACAAGGCCGCTCGTGTGTGGGGGGAACGCCGGCGGCAGCGGTTACGAATGCACCTCCGAATGAAGAAGAAGGCCCGGAGGAGGACCTTCGACGGCGGAGACGATCCACCGCCATTCTGAGTCGATGCGCCCCGTCGCTCAACGTTTTCGGATGCCCACTTTGGTGGCCGGGGGTGCGTCAGGCATTGTGTGAAGGTCGGTAGACGTCGGTACACGGGAAGATGTGGAGCATCGATGGCGAGGATCGAAGAAATTCTGGAGTTGGAACGCCTCGAGCGGGACATCTTTCGAGGAATCATCGCGGAGACCACCCTGACCCGCACTTTCGGCGGCCAGGTCGCCGGACAGGCATTGGTGTCGGCGGTACGCACGGTCGATCCGGCCTACTCGGTTCATTCGTTGCACGGATATTTCCTGCGTCCGGGAAATCCGATGGAGCCCACGGTTTTTCTGGTTGATCGTGTTCGGGACGGTCGATCGTTCGCGACCCGCTTGGTCACCGGAATTCAAGACGGGCAAGCCATTTTCACGATGTCGGCGTCCTTCCACGTCCAAGACGAAGGCATCGAGCACCAGGACGAGATGCCACCCGTTCCTGACCCCGAGACCTTGGCCATCGCCCAGGATTCGGAGGATCCCGAGACTGCGTGGCTGGCGCGTGAGTGGTCCGATTGGGACCTTCGAATGGTGCCGAAGGCCGACATCGACAAACGTCCGGGCGCTGCCGCGCAGCAGCAAGTGTGGTTCCGTTCCCGCGAGGCACTCCCGGACGACCCGGTATTTCACGTGTGCACGCTTGCCTACATGAGCGACATGACGCTGCTCGGATCTTCTCGCGGCCCCCACATGGACGTCGCCATGCAAAGCGCTTCGCTCGATCACGCCATGTGGTTCCTGCGGCCGTTCCGCGCCGACGAGTGGCTGTTGTACGACCAGACGTCGCCGTCAGCGGGCTTCGGTCGCGCACTGACGCAGGGACGAATCTTCGACAGCCGAGGAAATATGGTTGCTGCAGTCGTCCAGGAGGGTCTGACCAGGCTGTATCGCCCGAAGTGAGGTCGGCCGACGTGAGATCAATCGCAGTGAGACCTTCACTGGCGAGACCGCACCGCAGGCCGGGCCGGATGGTCGTATCTGACCTCGAAATCGACCTCCTCGGACACTTCTGATCGGTGTTCGAGGAGTGCCTCGACGGTCCACAGATCTGCCTCCGGTGTGTGCCGCCGCATGGCAGGTTCGCTCATGTCCAGGCGGACGCTGACGTCGAACTCCAGCCCGCGCCCGAGCAACATCGGACCGGCGATCACGATGACCGCGCGCTCATGGACGGGGATACGGGTCGACCGAGCCGATCGATCGGTGGGTTCGTCCCAGAGTTTCGGCAAGAACGCCCGTCTTGTGCGGGCTGCGGTGATCACTTCACGATCGAGTGCCGGATAGTCGAACCAGATAGTGCGGTAACTCAGCGCATCCTCGTGGCCGAACTCGTATCGCAGCGAAGCCGGCCGCACGTAGTCGTGCAGTGACACAACAGCACTCGGCCTGTTGCACGACTCGACGGCGGTGCCGACCAGTTCCGCGAGCCGAGACGGCTGTGCACAATCAGGTCCGTCGATCGCTACTACCGCCACCGACGGAAACGATCCGCTAAGCGTTGCAATCTGCTCGGCCAAGGCGAGGGGACTGGACGGGATGAATGTACTCACGCCCACCATGGTGCCGTGCCCGCTCGCCGAGGCGATATTGTGAACCGTCATCGCGCCCAGTGCGGCGGTCTATGTTTTCGGAGGACTCATGGTTGGTATCGAGGAGATCCTCGCGCTCGAACACCTGGAGAAGGACATCTTCCGTGGTGCGGTCCATCCCACCGCACTTCAACGGACGTTCGGCGGGCAGGTTGCCGGGCAGTCGTTGGTTTCTGCCGTGAGCACCGTTGACGAGAGCTACCACGTGCACTCGTTGCACGGATATTTCCTGCGCCCGGGCAATCCGAAGATTCCGACGGTCTACCTGGTGGACCGCATCCGCGACGGGCGCTCGTTCTGCACCCGCCGGGTGAATGCAGTTCAGGACGGCAAGACGATCTTCACGATGTCGGCCTCGTTCCACGTCGACGACGAAGGTATCGAGCACCAGGACCGGATGCCCTCCGTTCCGGCGCCGGAGGACTTGCCGGATGCGCAGACCGTTCCGAAGTTGGCTGAATCGCAGTTCTATCAGGAGTGGAAGAACTGGGACATCAGAATTGTGCCCGCTGAGCAGAGCGCGTCAGCGCCGGATCTCGCCGCGCAACAACGCGTGTGGATGCGCTACCGCGAGGCTCTGCCGGATCGTCCGCTGCTGCACATCTGCACCCTCGCGTACCTCAGTGACATGACCCTGCTCGGAACTTCCAAAGTCCCGCACCGCGGCGTGAAGACGCAGACTGCTTCGCTCGATCACGCGATGTGGTTCCTGCGTCCGTTCCGGGCCGACGAGTGGTTGCTCTACGACCAGACGTCGCCGTCGGCAGGTTTTGGTCGCGCGCTCACTCAGGGGCGTATCTACGATCGCGATGGCAACATGGTGGCAGCGGTGGTTCAGGAGGGTTTGACGCGTCTCGAACGCGAACCCGACAGCCATGAGAGCAAGAACAGCCGTGAGAACAAGACAGGAACTGTGTGATGACGCGTCCGTTGATCGGTGTACTCGCCCTCCAAGGTGATGTTCGCGAACACCTTGCCGCACTCGATGATTCGGGAGCGGATGCGGTGGGTATCCGGCGCCCGGAGGAACTCGACAAGGTCGACGGCATCGTGATCCCCGGTGGCGAATCCACCACCATGAGCCGGCTTCTGCAGGTGTTCGAACTGTTGGATCCGCTTCGTGAGCGTCTTCGCGGGGGGCTGCCGGCCTACGGATCGTGTGCGGGCATGATTCTGCTCGCCAGCGAGGTACTAGACACCCGGCCGGACGCCGAGCATCTCGGCGCCATCGACATGACGGTGCGCCGCAACGCTTTCGGTCGGCAGGTCGATTCTTTCGAGTCCGACCTGGAGTTCGAGGGCATCATCGGTGATCCCATTCGCGCTGTCTTCATCCGCGCGCCGTGGGTGGAGCGAGTTGGGCCGGGCGTTGAGGTCCTTGCGCAGGTTCCCGCCGCCGCGGGGGAGGCCGCGGGCCGGATCGTCGCGGTTCGGCAGGGCTCGGTGATCGCCACTTCTTTCCATCCCGAGGTTACCGGGGACCGTCGAGTGCACGAGATGTTCGTCGATCTGGTTCGCGGATAACTGGAGTAGTCAGCCTCGGCCGAACCTACAGCTCCAGTTCGCGGGCAAGGATCGCCGCCTGGACGCGTGAGGTGAGGTGCAACTTCGACAGAACTCGCGACACGTGCGACTTCACCGTCGGAGCACCGACTCCGAGTTCACGCGACAGTTCGGCGTTGGACATACCCGTCCCCAACAGCGCGAGGACCTCGCGTTCACGGTCGGTGAGCTCGCTCAATCCCAGCGGTTCGGTGGGTTTGGGTGCGCGCTGCACGAACTCGCCGATCAGTGCACGCGCCGCACGCGGAGCGAGCACTGCATCTCCGGCCGCGACGTTGCGGATAGCGCTGGTCAGCTCGTCCGCGGTCGCAGTCTTGAGCAGGAATCCCGAAGCACCGGCGCGCAGGGCCGCGAAGACGTATTCGTCGAGGTCGAAGGTGGTCAACACCAGAACCCGGCTGCGGGTCGTCCCGATGATCTGACGCGTCGCCTCGATGCCGTCGGTGCCTGGCATCCGGACGTCCATGAGTACGACGTCGGGTTGATGCGTGCGGGTGACGGTGATCGCCGACGCTCCGTCACCGGCTTCTGCAACGACATCGATGTCGTCGTGCTGCCGCAGGATCATCGCGAGTCCGGACCGGATCGCGGCGTGGTCGTCGACCAGGGCGACGGTGATCACTGATCCGTTCCGTTCGGCGCGGGGACCGGTAGCTGTGCGCATACCGTCCATTCTCCGTCGACCGGAAGTGCGTCGAGTGAACCGCCCAGCAGTTCGGCGCGGTGACGCATGTTTGCAAGTCCGTGCGTTCCCGCCCGAAAACTGGATGTGTCGCGACCGACGGGGTTTCGGATCTCGATCTGTAATGCATTGTGCTGGAGAGAGATCGACATCGAGATCGGTGCACCAGGCGCATGCTTGAGCGCATTGGTCAACGCCTCCTGGGTGATCCGGTACGCCGTGTGATCGACCACGCTCGGCAGGTCGGCAGTATCGATGTCGATCGCAACGTGCACGGCGGCGCCGGCTGCCCGAACTGCGTCCAGGACGACGGGCAACTCGGTCAGCCGCGGGGGAGAGGAACGCGGGTCCGGGGTCTCGTCGTCCCCGGCGTGGAGCAGTTCGATCATCGACCGCATCTCGGAAAGGCCCGCGAGACTGCTCGATCTGATCGCTCCGATCATCTCCCTCAATCCGTCGTCGGGTTGGCCCCGTTCACCGGAGAGAGCTGAGGTGGACAGTGCCGCCTCCGAATGGATTGCGATGGCGGAGAGGTGGCTTGCGATGACGTCGTGCAGATCGCGCGCCATGGTTGCTCGTTCGTGAGCGACTGCGGCCTCGCGGTCCAGAGTGGCGAGTGCTTCGTGGACTCTGGAACGCTCGCGTTCGGCCTCGGTCAGTTCGACTTGTCGACGGATGACCAGTGCCCACCACACCGGTGTACCGAAGAACAGAGCGGTCACCACGCCTGCCCCAGCCGCAGCGCGGACGTCCTGGGTGGACAGGTAGACGAGTGCGGTGAGAGCGGCAACCGTCACCGCGGTCAGAGAACACACCACTCGGCCCAGCCGCGCCGTCCCGTACAGAACTGCGGCGTAGGTGAGATCCGAGAGGACCAGCCACATCGGCAGAGTGGGTCCCAGGGCAGCGTCGACCGCGACGATGACGGCCCCCGCCGCCAAAGCTGTTGCCGGACGCACCCGCCGGAACGAGTCGATCGCACACAGCAGAGCCAGCATCCCGATCCGAACCCCGGCGGGAACGTCGGCGACACCTCCGACATCGGTCCACATTTGGTACAGGCCGACCAGGTAGAGGAGTACCCCGATCGCGAACAGGCCGAAGGCGATGAGCGGATCGTTCCACTTGCCGACACTCCGACTTCTGGTCACCACAGACTTATCAGAGCACATCGGGGCGCCTGACTTGTCATACCAAATGATGAGGTCGGCGTTGTTCCGATGGCTGATGTGCGGATTCGAGAGAGAAGACAGGCTCGACGTATGAAAATTCGCTTCGAGTTGATGATCGGCATTCTCTTGGTCGTCGGTGGCGGCTGTCTGTGGCTGTTCGCGCGTGACGCCGAGTTCTTCTGGTTTCGCGGCGGACCACTCGGCGTGATCCTCGCGATCATCGGTGCCTTCGACATCGTGAATGCAGTCCGAACGAGGGAGACAGCGATACCCGAGCGCCGAAACGACTGACGTGGAACTCGTCCTGCTCACCACGCTGGGCGGGCTCGCCCTGCTGGACAGTACGAGCATCGGAACATTGGTCGTCCCGGTCTGGATGTTGTTGATGCCGGGACGACCGCAGGTTCGCAGGCTGCTGACGTATCTGGTGGTCATCACGACGTTCTATTTTGTTGTCGGGGTGGCAGTCTGGACGACGGCACGGGCAGGCATGCCTGTCGTCGCCCCGCTGCTCGAAACCCCCGCCGCCCGCGGTGCGCAGTTGATTCTCGGTATCGCGTTGTTCGCGTGGAGCTTTCGATTCGATTCCGAGAAGAGGCGCACATCCGGTCAGGCCGATCGAACCCATGTTTGGCGAGAGCGGGTGCTCGGCTCGGCCAGTTCCGCGAGAAGTGTTGTACTTCTCGCGATTGCTGCGGGAACCGCCGAATTGGTGACGATGTTGCCCTACTTGGCGGCGATCGCGATGATCACCGCTGCTGGGCTGCCCGCAGTCGCGTCTGCGTCGATACTTGCCGGATACTGCCTGATCATGGCCACTCCGGCAGTGCTTCTGTTGTGCGGGCGGGTCGTGGCCGGCAACCGCCTCGACAAGCCGCTGCGCCGAGTGGACTCGCTGATGTCTCGCTACGGCGACAGCGCAATGGGTTGGGTATTCGGCATTGCCGGTTTCTACCTCGCCGGCAATGCCGCTGCCGTGTTGTTCGTGAATTGACGTTGTTCGTGAATCAACCAGCCTGAACCAACGAATTGATCAGCTTCACACCGTCTTCCGGGTGATCGACGGTTACGGCGAACAGTCGTCCGCTCTCGAGAGTGACCACGATGGCCTCACCCGAGCGGAGAGTGACGGCTGTTCCGCGCGGTGTCATTCGGTAACCCCATCCGCCCCATTCGGCTGGACGTATCGCGTCGACCGATGCGGACTTCACCTTCGAGATGGGGATCTTCTTCCATCGAACGCCCCAGGAACTGATGCCGACACCGTGACGGTCGACGCGCACGGTGACCGACGCGAATGCTGTGACGGCGAGGGTGGACACACCCAGGATCACGGCAACCCACCAATCCGAGTACGCGGCAGTCGCGATCACGAGAACTACGAGGCCGGCTGTAACGATCCACGGCCAGACGCTGCGGACCTGCCCGACCCACACTGCACGTTCGGAGGCCGTCAGCGGAGTGTCGAGCGTCGGGGTCGGCAGTGGCGACTCCGGGCCGCTTCGTTGCTGGTCAGGCAGCGCGTATGCCAGAACTCCTACGAGTACCGCCGCGATCGGCGCAAGAATCCACCAGCCGATACGCGCGGCTTCCGGCGACCCGGCGTCGATCGTCAGGGCGACGCTCAGAATCCAGATCGTCGCCAGTGTCGCACTCGAGATCGAGGAGACGGCCAGAAACAGGGGCGCGTTGTCGCTCGAACGGGCCGCGACGACACAGGCGCAAACGACAGCCACCAGAGAAATCACCAGCGCGATGGCGAAAAACGTCGTCGTGGTGCTGAAGCCGTCCGGGGTCGATCCGGACCAATGGCTCGCGACGGTCTCGGGTAGGCGGTCACCCCACGCGAAGCGTGCGAGAACCAGGATCAGGGTCGGGATCAGAGTCAGCGAAGCTGCTGTCCAGAGTCGGATCTTGCTGGTCGTCATTGTGTGCTGGTCTCCTTGATGAGGTCGAGCATGTGCGCAGTGTCGAGTCCGAGATTTCGGGCCTGCCGTACGAACTCGCGCGCAGATTCGTTGAGAGCTGTTCTTCCCGAGTCGAATTCGGCGCGAATGACGGCGCCACGTCCGCGTCGGAGGTCGATCAGGCCTTCGTCGCGGAGTGTTGCGTACGCACGAAGAACCGTGTGGAGATTGACGTCGATCGACTCGGCGAGAGCGCGAGCGGACGGCAGGCGGTCACCTGGACCGATCTCACCGCGGATGACCGAGCCACGAACCCCGGCTGCAATCTGCTCCGCGAGTGGAGTTGTGGAGGCGTGATCTATTCGGACCAACATGTTTGCATTCTATGCAAACAATGCGGGGTTTGACTAATTTGTGTCGGGGGATGCAGCGAGTTGTGACGTGGGACGGGTAACATCGGCAGAGCTGAAAGACGCGCATTCGGCGTGCGCAACGCAGCAGGAAAGGGGCTTGAATCGCATGAGCGGCCACTCAAAATGGGCCACCACCAAGCACAAGAAGGCTGTGATCGACGCACGTCGTGGCAAATCCTTCGCGAAGCTGATCAAGAACATCGAGGTGGCGGCACGAACCGGCGGTGGCGATCCCACGGGCAACCCCACCTTGTACGACGCCATCCAGAAGGCGAAGAAGACGTCTGTTCCCAATGACAACATCGAGCGTGCGCGCAAGCGCGGCGCCGGTGAAGAAGCGGGCGGCGCAGACTGGCAGACCATCATGTACGAGGGCTACGGACCCAACGGCGTCGCCGTTCTGATCGAGTGCCTCACCGACAACCGCAACCGCGCAGCCGGTGAAGTTCGCACCGCGATGACCCGTAACGGTGGCAACCTCGCTGACCCGGGTTCGGTCTCCTACCTGTTTGCTCGCAAGGGTGTCGTCACGCTCGAGAAGAACGGCCAGTCGGAGGACGACGTCCTGATGGCTGTGCTCGACGCCGGTGCCGAGGAAGTCACCGATCTCGGTGAAACCTTCGAAATCGTCAGTGAGCCACAGGATCTGGTTGCCGTACGTTCGGCACTTCAGGAAGCCGGCATCGACTACGACTCTGCTGAAGCCGATTTCCGCGCTTCCGTCGAGGTTCCCTTGGATGTCGACGGCGCACGCAAGATCTTCAAGCTCGTCGACGCGCTCGAAGATTCTGACGACGTGCAGAACGTCTACACCAACATCGATCTGTCCGACGAGGTTCTCGCGGCGCTCGAAGACTGATTGCTTTTCAACTCAACCCGGCCCTGACGTCCGCGTCCGGGCCGGGTTGCGTGTTGATGCGGGGTAGTAGTCCCGCGCACCGCTAAGCTATCGAACAGCTGTTCGGTATGGAGAGGTGTGACAAGTGCGCGTGCTCGGAGTGGACCCAGGCTTGACTCGCTGCGGGTTGGGAGTGGTCGACGGGAGCAACGGCAGGAAAGTGCGCCCCATTGCGGTCGACGTGGTGCGGACTCCGGCCGAGATGGACCTTGGTTCTCGGCTTCTGCGGATCTCCGATGCGGCTGAACTGTGGATCGAGCAGTACAAGCCGGAGGTGGTCGCGATCGAGCGCGTGTTCGCGCAGCACAACGTCAGTACCGCGATGGGGACGGCGCAAGCAGGCGGAGTTGTCGCGCTCGCTGCCGCCAGACGCGGCATTCCGGTGTGTTTCCACACGCCCAGCGAGGTGAAGGCCGCCGTCACCGGCAGCGGTAACGCCGACAAGGCGCAGGTCACTGCGATGGTGACGCGAATTCTGAATTTGAAGACGGCGCCGAAACCGGCTGACGCTGCCGACGCTCTGGCGCTGGCGATCTGTCACTGCTGGCGAGCACCGATGATCGAGCGGATGGCCCGCGCCGAGGCGATGGCCGCTGAACAAATGCGTAAGTATCAGGCAAAATTGGCCGAGACGAAGAAGGCAGGTTCACGATGATCGCGTCGGTACGCGGCGAGGTACTCGATATTGCGCTCGATCACGCGGTCATCGAAGCGTCAGGTGTCGGCTATCGGGTCAATGCCACCCCGGTGACTCTCGGTGCGCTGCACCGGGGAAGCGAAGCGCGACTGTTCACGACGATGATCGTTCGCGAAGACTCGATGACGTTGTACGGCTTTTCCGATACCGAGTCGAAGGATCTGTTCAGCCTTTTGCAAACGGTCTCGGGTGTCGGGCCGCGCCTGGCGATGGCAACTCTCGCAGTTCTCGAACCCGACGCATTGCGGCGGGCACTTTCGGAAGGCAACCTGACGGCGTTGACGAGAGTCCCCGGTATCGGAAAACGCGGCGCTGAGCGCATGGTCGTCGAACTGCGCGACAAGGTCGACGCGGTCGCGACGACGGCCGGCGCGGCCTCCGGTGTGGTCGCCGGCAGTTCGATCCGCGATCAGATCGTCGAGGCTCTGGAAGGTCTGGGCTTCCCGATCAAGCAGGCCGAGCAGGCCACGGACTCGGTTCTGGCGGAATCACCCGAGGCCACCACGTCGGTCGCACTGCGTTCCGCTCTGTCGCTGCTCGGTAAGACTCGATGAACTTCGACCCGATCGACGATTTCGACGACGAGTCGCAGGTCTCTGCCGAATTGGTGGCGGGAGACGGTGATGTCGAAGCGAGTCTGCGCCCCAAGAGTCTCGACGACTTCATCGGTCAACCTCGTGTTCGCGAACAACTGCAGCTCGTGCTCACCGGAGCAAAACTTCGTGGCAGCACGCCTGATCACATCCTGATGTCCGGTCCCCCCGGGCTCGGCAAGACGTCGATGGCGATGATCATCGCGGGGGAGTTGGGCTCTTCTCTGCGGTTGACGTCCGGACCGGCGCTCGAACGCGCCGGAGACCTGGCTGCGATGCTGAGCAACCTCGTCGAGGGCGACGTGTTGTTCATCGACGAGATTCACCGAATCGCTCGTCCGGCCGAGGAGATGTTGTACCTGGCCATGGAAGACTTCCGTGTCGACGTCGTCGTCGGTAAGGGGCCGGGCGCCACGTCGATTCCTCTGGAGGTTGCACCGTTCACGCTGGTCGGTGCGACTACGCGGTCGGGTGCGCTGACCGGTCCGTTGCGCGACCGCTTCGGGTTCACCGCTCACATGGATTTCTACGAACCCGAAGAGCTGCAACAGATTCTGATGCGTTCGGCCGGAATTCTGGGCGTCGATCTCGAAGTCGATGCCGGTGCCGAAATCGCACGACGCTCGCGGGGGACACCGCGTATCGCGAACCGATTGCTGCGCCGGGTTCGCGACTTCGCCGAGGTGCGCGCCGACGGAATCGTCACCATGGACGTCGCTCAGGCGGCCTTGGCCGTCTACGACGTGGACCAGTTGGGCTTGGACCGTCTCGACCGTTCGGTACTGAGTGCTTTGGTGCGTTCGTTCGGCGGCGGGCCCGTCGGCGTGTCGACGCTTGCGGTGGCCGTCGGCGAGGAACCGTCGACGGTGGAAGAAGTGTGCGAGCCGTTCCTGGTCCGGGCCGGAATGATCGCCCGGACGCCGCGAGGACGTGTGGCTACCGCCGCTGCTTGGACTCAACTCGGAATGACACCGCCGCCGGATGCCGCAGCGGGCGGTATCGAGGTTCGTGTCAACGAACCGCAGGCCACGTTGTTCGATCCGAACGGCGAGTGAATTTCGACTGGAAAGGCCTACTTGAACGGCCGATCTGTCAGGAATCCTCAGCAACTAATGGCACACTGGTGTATTGCGTAGGTCCATCCGGGACCATCGCGGCGTAAAACGTGCAACACAACCGAGGTTGATCAACACATGTCGAGTTTGCTTTTCCCCCTCTTGATCCTCGCACTGCTGGTGCCCATGTTCCTGGGCATGCGCAAGCAGAAGAAGGCCTTGGCCGCGACTTCCGAGATGCAGGACTCGCTGCAGGTCGGCGATCGGGTGCAGACCACGGCCGGGCTCTACGCCACGATCGCTTCCCTGGACGACGACACCGTGGACCTCGAGATCGCGGACGGTGTCATCACCACCTGGTCGCGTCTGGTCATCCGTGAGCGCGTCGTCGAGACGACCGAGACCGACGAGTACGACGACGACTCGATTTCCGAGATCGAAGAGTCTGCTGCCGACACCGAAATCCGGCTCACCAAGGAGTCCTGACTTCGTCGAACTGGTACGTGTTCTAGAGTTGTGAACTCGGACACACGTCCAGACCGGTTTGTCCGCTCTTACACCAGCAGCTCAGTTCACCCCGTTGATCAATCGTTGCAGTTCGAACGCCGCAGCTCGGGTGGTCGTCGACCACCCGAGCCGTGCACTTACTGAAGCTCTGCACCTACCGAGGAGACTTAAAGATCGTGGCACCTTCCACCGGAACGGTGCATCCGGTCCGCTACCTGGCCCTTTTCGGGGTCCTGGTAGTGGCACTGTATGCCCTGGTGTTCTTCACTGGAGACAAGTCGGCCACGCCGAAACTCGGCATCGACCTGCAGGGTGGAACGCGCGTCACGTTGACCGCTCGTACCCCGGACGGCAGCGCTCCCAGTCAGGACAGTCTCAAGCAGGCTCAGGAAATCATCGAGACCCGCGTCAACGGTCTCGGCGTTTCCGGTTCCGAGGTCGTTGTCGACGGTGACAACCTCGTCATCACCGTTCCCGGCGACGACAGTGCGCAGGCTCGCTCGCTCGGCCAGACCGCTCGTCTGTACATCCGCCCGGTGACGGGTTCGATCGACGTCGCCACCCGTGACGCGAATCGGACAGCTACGCCTGAGGCGCCGGCGGCCGAAACTCCGGCCACTGATGCACCGGCCCCCGAAGCACCCGCTGACGGGATGCAGACGCCGCAGAACCGTCCGTTCCTGGCTCAGGACCCGACTACTCCCGAGGCAACGCCCGCGCCGCAGACAACGACTCCGGCCCCCACCGGGGACGCGCCGAGCGACGGCACCGACGAAGGCGACGCAGCAGCAGCGGAAATCGCCGCAGCGCGCGCCCTCCGGCAGAGCAGCGATCCGACAGTGCAGCAGCAAGCAGTGGCGAACCTCGACTGCTCCGTCGCGGATCCGCTCCGTGGAAACGACGACCCGACCCTGCCGCTGGTCGCGTGCTCGCAAGACGGACTGAACATCTATCTCCTCGGTCCTTCGATCATCGACGGCCAGGAGATTGCCGACGCGTCTTCGGTCTTCAACTCGCAGCAGTCGCGCCACGAGATCAGCCTCTCGTTCAAGACGACCGGCAGCAACACCTGGGCCGAGTTCACCTCAGCCAACATCGGCAAGCAGGCAGCGTTCACGCTCGACTCGAAGGTCGTCAGCGCTCCCACGATTCAAGGTGCAACGCCTGCGGGTAGCGCCACCTCGATCACGGGCAGTTTCACTGCCGAGAGTGCCAAAGAACTTGCCAACACACTGAAGTACGGTTCGCTTCCGCTCTCGTTCGCAGCCTCTGAGGCCGAGACGGTCTCGGCCACGCTCGGCCTGGCTTCACTGCAGGCGGCATTGATCGCCGGCGCGGTCGGTCTCGTTCTCGTTCTGCTGTACTGCCTCGTCTACTACCGCATGCTCGGCGTCCTGACGGCGTTGTCGCTGATTCTCTCCGGAGTCATGGTCTACGCGATCATGGTTCTGCTCGGCAGATACATCGGCTTCACGCTCGACTTGGCCGGCATGGCTGGTCTGATCATCGGTATCGGTATGACCGCCGACTCGTTCGTCGTGTTCTTCGAACGCATCAAGGACGAAATGCGTGAGGGCCGTAGCTTCCGCTCGGCGGTGCCACGCGGTTGGGCAAGAGCACGCCGGACAATTCTTTCCGGCAACGCGGTGAGCTTCATCGCCGCTGCAGTTCTGTACGTGCTGGCGGTCGGACAGGTGCGAGGCTTCGCCTTCACCTTGGGTCTGACGACCATTCTCGACGTGATTGTCGTGTTCCTCGTGACGTGGCCACTGGTCAGCATGGCGTCCCGTTCGGCGTTCTGGTCCAAGCCCAGCGTCAACGGTCTCGGCGCAGTGCAAGAGGTTGCCCGCGAACGTAAGGTTGCCGCCGCTGCGTCGGCTAAGGAGACACGAGCATGAGCGAGTCCAACAACTCCCCGGTGGGGTCCACCAACAGTTCCGCCGCCGAGTCCGCCGATGCGGCGGCCCGGTCGGAGATCACCGACTCAGGCGTCGATCAGGGCGCGATGCCCAAGCACAGCTGGCTCTCGCGGTTGTACACCGGAACGGGTGCGTTCGAGGTCGTCGGCAAGCGTCGCTTCTACTACGGACTGACCGGCGCTCTGGTCGCCATTGCGCTGCTGAGCATCATCCTGCGCGGCTTCACCTTCGGTATCGATTTCGAAGGCGGATCACGCATTCAGTTCCCGGCCGAGGGCGGAGTCGAGACGTCGGCGGTGGAAACCGTCTACTCCGACACACTCGGGTTCGAACCGGTCAGCGTGCAGACAGTCGGCTCGGGTGCCAGCGCAACCGTGCAGATCCGGTCGGAGACGTTGAACGCGACGCAGATCAACGATCTTCAGTCGGCTCTCTTCGACGAGTTCCAGCCCAAGGACAAGAACGGGAACCCGTCGGCGCAAGCCATCAGTTTTGCGGACGTGAGTGAAACCTGGGGCGGCCAGATCACCAAGAAGGCGCTGATCGCGCTGATTGTGTTCCTGGTGATCGTGAGTATCTACATCGCCATCCGCTTCGAGCGGGACATGGCGGTAGCTGCGATCGTTGCGTTGTTCTTCGACATCATCGTCACTGCCGGCGTCTACTCGCTCGTCGGTTTCGAGGTGACGCCCGCGACGGTGATCGGTTTGCTCACCATTCTCGGCTTCTCGCTGTACGACACCGTGGTGGTGTTCGACAAGGTCGAAGAGAACACCCGCGGTGTTCTGCATCTGACGCGCCGGACGTACGGCGAGCAGGCCAACCTCGCGGTGAATCAGACCTTGATGCGATCGATCAACACGACCGTCATCAGTGTGCTCCCGGTGATCGCTCTGATGGTCGTCGCGGTCTGGATGCTCGGCGTCGGCACACTCAAGGACCTTGCGCTCGTTCAGCTCGTCGGCATCATCGTGGGTGCGTACTCCTCGATCTTCTTCGCGACGCCGCTCCTGGTGTCGATGAAGGAACGCTGGGGACCCGTTGCCGCGCACACTCGTAAGGTGCTCTCGCGCCGGGCTACGCTGGCCGAGAAGGGTACGCAGACGGTTGCCGTCGGCGCACCAGTTGCACGCCGTGCGCCGGTTGCTCCGCAGCCGGGTGCGCGGCCGACCGGAAAGCGAAACAAGAAGGGGCACTGAACATGCTCCCAAGAACACGCACACTGGTTCGATCGATGACGTTCGTTGCGGCCACCGCTGTGGCTGCGGGTTCGTTGGCGGCCTGCTCGGAAAGCGCCGAGCAGGTTCCGTCCATCGGATATGCCATCGACAACTCCATCTCCACGTACAACGCCAACACGACAGCTGGATCGGTGTCCGGGGCGATGGCCGCGTTCGGCCGGGTGCTTCCCGGCTTCACGTTCACCGGCCCGGCCGGAGCACCTGTCTCCGACACCGACATCGGAACGGCGTCGGAGTTGCCCGGTGACGTGCTCACGGTCTCGTACAAGCTCAATCCGGCGTCCGTGTACTCCGACGGGATTCCGATGTCCTGTGACGATCTCGTCCTCACCTGGGCGGCGTCGAGTGGCAAGTTCACCGAAGACGTCGATGGTGCCGTGAAGCCCATGTTCGACACGGCGAACAATCTCGGATACGCGGACATCGACCGGATCGACTGCCAGAGCGGGGCGAAGGACGCGACGGTGTTCTTCAAACCCGGGCGATCGTTCACCGATTGGCGGTCGTTGTTCGGTGCGACTGCGTTGATGCCTTCACACGTCGTGACGCAGCGCACGGGTGTCAGCGACGTGGTGAGCGCGGTGAATGCCGGTGACACCGAAGCGTTGTCGAAGATCGCGGACTTCTGGAACACCGGGTGGAACCTGACTCCAGGTCAGGTGGACACCTCCGTACTGCCCTCCGCTGGTCCGTATCGAATCGACTCGTACAGTGCCGACGACGGCCTGGTGCTGGTCGCGAACGAGCGGTGGTGGGGCAACAAGCCGGCGACCGATCGCATCGTCGTCTGGCCACGTGGTGTGAATCTGACCGAGGATCTCGACAAGAACTCGATCGAGGTAGTCGACGTCGCTTCCGGCTCGGCTGGCGAACTCGGTACTCCGTCCGGGTTCGACGTCCAACAGATTCCGTCGCGGTCGATCGAGCAGTTCGTTCTCGCGACCTCTGGTTCGCTGGGCGACGAAGCCGCCCGTCGAGCGTTCGCGCATTGTGTTCCGCGTACGACTCTGTTCGAGAAGTTCGGGCAGACGGAGAATGCGCCGCAGGCGGGTTTGGGTTCCGGCGTGGTCGATTCGCGACTGATGGCGCCGGATTCACTCGTGTACAGCGACGCCGCTGCGGTCGACGGTGATCGGTACGCCAATGCCGACATCGAGGCTGCGAAGACGTCGTTGTCGGAAGCCGACCTCGACCAGTTGACCGTCCGGGTCGGGTACCTCGCACCGGACCCGGTGCGGGCGCAGATCGTCTCCGAAGCGAAAGCCGCGTGTGCTCCGGCGGGAATCACGGTCGAGGACGCGAGTACCGACAGCTTCGATCCCGCGAGTCTGCAGAGTGGGGGAGTCGACGCCGTGCTCTCCGGCATGGCAGGCAAAGTCGGCGCAGGCGGAACAGCGAGCATGATCGACGCGCGCGGAGCGCTGCGATCGGGCAACGGCGCAAACCTCGGTACGTACGGAAATGCCAGGATCGATCAGATCATCGATCAGTTGAACGTGGATGCGAGCACGAGTGCGCAATTGGGACTCTCGGTGGAGGCGGAGAACATCCTGTGGACCCAGGTGCCTACGATTCCACTGTTCAATCAACTACGAACTGTCGCTGTAGCTCCAGGCATGTCGGCAGTGTTGGTCAATCCGACTCGGGCCGCTACCGGCTGGAACATGGACAGATGGGTACTACGCAGATGAGCGTCTCGAATGGTGTTGCCTTGCACACGACTGAAGAATTGATCGCAATCCACCGGGCTGCCGGTGACGCCGTTGTTCGGCTGACCCGCTGGGCGGACAACTTTCCCGGTCCCGGTGTTCGGTTCGCCGATCTGACTCCGGTGTTCGCCGACGCCGAGGGGTTCGGGGCCGTGCTCGATGCCCTTGTCGCCTGTGCTCCGGACGCCGACACGATCGCCGCCGTCGATGCTCGTGGATTTCTGCTCGGTGCCGGTGCGGCCGCGAAGATGGGTGCGGGAGTCGTTGCCGTGCGGAAGGTCGGCAAACTGCCGCCGCCGGTGCTCTCTCGTTCGTACAGCCTCGAGTACGGATCCTCGACTCTCGAGATTCCCGCAAACGGCTTCGATCTCACGGGGCGGAATGTTCTGGTGATCGACGACGTTCTGGCTACCGGAGGGACACTCGAGGCGGCTGTACAGTTGGTCGAGTTGGGTGGAGCGAACGTCGTCGGCGTCGCAGTGGTGCTCGAGATCGAGGAACTGCGCGGTCGAGATCGCTTCTTGAAGTACCCACTGACATCACTGGTGAAGGTCTGAGTATTAAAGTTGTCTCCTGGGGGTCGAGTTAGACCTCCAGGGCAATTACCCGATGCAGGGCGGTTGCCTCAACCAACTCGGTGGTAGGAGGTGGCGACATGACGTCGAATCTTGATCGATCACAGAACTCGGGTGCAGTGTCGCAGGAGACGGGTGCAGTTCCGGCTCCGGAGACGACACCATCGAAGTCCGCGGTGCCCGACGATTCGGGATCTGCGCAAACTACCGGCAATCGGGGTGGGCAGAATCTGGCCGTGCCCGCTTCCGCCTCCCGTAGGGTGCGCGCTCGGCTTGCTCGACGCATCACCGGTCAGCGCAACGCCACCATCCGCCCGGTGCTCGAGCCGTTGGTCAGCCTCCACCGTGAGCTGTATCCGAAGGCCGACCTCGCGCTGCTCCAGCGTGCGTACGACGTCGCCGAGGACAGACATTCGAGCCAGCGGCGCAAGTCCGGCGATCCGTACATCACGCATCCGTTGGCCGTCGCAAGCATTCTGGCCGAGTTGGGTATGGACACCACCACCCTCGTCGCAGCCCTGCTGCACGACACCGTCGAGGACACCGGGTACTCACTCGAAGAGTTGACCAAGGACTTCGGTGACGAGGTCGCTCACCTCGTCGACGGCGTCACCAAACTCGACAAGGTCGTTCTGGGCACCGCCGCCGAGGGCGAAACCATCCGCAAGATGATCATCGCGATGGCGCGGGACCCGCGCGTGCTCGTGATCAAGGTCGCGGATCGTCTGCACAACATGCGCACGATGCGATTCCTGCCGCCAGAAAAGCAGGCACGTAAGGCGCGAGAGACTCTCGAAGTCATTGCGCCACTTGCACATCGACTCGGAATGGCGACCGTCAAGTGGGAACTCGAGGACCTCTCATTCGCCATCTTGCACCCGAAGAAGTATGACGAGATCGTTCGACTGGTCGCCGATCGCGCGCCTTCTCGTGACACCTATCTGGCCAAGGTTCGCGCCGAGATCAACTCGACCCTGTCCGCCTCGCGGATCAACGCCATCGTCGAAGGCAGGCCCAAGCATTACTGGTCGATCTATCAGAAGATGATCGTCAAGGGCCGCGATTTCGACGACATCCACGATCTGGTCGGCGTCCGCATCCTGTGTGAAGAAGTGCGTGACTGTTACGCCGCGGTCGGCGTTGTCCACTCACTGTGGCAGCCGATGGCCGGACGCTTCAAGGACTACATCGCACAGCCGCGCTACGGCGTCTACCAGTCGCTGCACACCACCGTCGTGGGACCGGAAGGCAAGCCCCTGGAGGTCCAGATCCGGACCCAGGACATGCACCGGACCGCGGAGTTCGGTATCGCCGCGCACTGGCGGTACAAGGAGACCAAGGGCAAGCACGCGGGCGACATCGCCGAGGTCGACGACATGGCGTGGATGCGTCAGCTACTCGACTGGCAACGTGAAGCGGCCGATCCGGGGGAGTTCCTCGAATCGTTGCGTTACGACCTCGCGGTCAAGGAGATCTTCGTCTTCACGCCGAAGGGTGACGTGATCACGTTGCCTGCCGGATCGACTCCCGTCGATTTCGCGTATGCGGTGCACACCGAGGTCGGGCACCGATGCATCGGTGCCAGGGTCAACGGTCGGTTGGTCGCGCTGGAACGAACTCTCGAAAACGGCGAAGTGGTGGAGGTCTTCACGTCGAAGGCCGCCACCGCCGGGCCGAGCCGAGATTGGCAGACGTTTGTCGTCTCGCCGCGTGCCAAGGCGAAGATCCGGCAGTGGTTCGCGAAGGAACGCCGCGAAGAGGCGCTCGAGTCCGGCAAGGATCAGATCGCGAAGGAAGTCCGCCGTGTGGGACTTCCGTTGCAGCGGTTGATGAATGCCGAATCGATGAGCACGATCGCGCACGAACTTCGCTATCCCGACGTCTCGGCGTTGTACACGGCCGTAGGCGAGAGTCAGGTGTCGGCGCACCACGTCGTGCAGCGACTGGTTGCTCATCTGGGCGGCGTCGGCGCCGTCGAGGAGGAACTGGCCGAGCGTTCGACGCCGTCGACCATGCCGGTGCGCACCCGCAGTACGGGTGACTCCGGAATTCTGGTTCCCGGAGCACCGGGCACGGTGGCAAAACTCGCGAAGTGTTGCACGCCGGTACCGGGCGATTCGATTCTGGGCTTCGTCACGCGTGGCGGCGCGGTCAGCGTGCACCGTACCGACTGCACCAACGCCAACTCGCTCCACGATCAGTCGGAGCGAATCATCGACGTCGAATGGGCACCGTCAGCGACATCGGTGTTCCTGGTCGCGATCCAGATCGAGGCACTCGATCGTCATCGGTTGCTTTCCGACGTCACCAAGGCGTTGGCAGACGAGAAGGTGAACATCCTGTCGGCCTCGGTCACCACGTCCGGCGACCGGGTGGCGATCAGCAAGTTCACCTTCGAGATGGGCGACCCGAAGCACTTGGGTCATGTTCTCAACGTGGTTCGTAACGTGGAAGGCGTCTACGACGTCTACCGCGTGACCTCTGCCTCGTAAACTGCTGTGCGCCTTTATTAACCGCGGGCGGTTAATAAAGGCGCACAGGGGGTCAGGCGACTACTGCAGTCTCGATGGTGATCGGGGTGTTGGGTGCACCGCCGCCGGTTGCTCCCATGCCACCGTCGTCGCCGTCGGCCGCGATCTTCTCGATCGTCGCCAGGCCGGCGTCGTCGATCTTTCCGAAGACCGTGTAGTTGGGCGGCAAGACCGAATTCTCGTAGACGAGGAAGAACTGACTGCCGTTGCTGCCCGGTTTACCCGAGTTGGCCATTGCCAGCGTGCCGCGGGGGTAGACGGCAGGCAAGGAGAGTGCCGGATCGTTAGCCGGGTAGGCAGTGGTCGGGTACTCGTTGTCGAAGCCATAGCCTGGTCCGCCCGTGCCCTTGCCCGAGGGATCGCCGCACTGCAGGATCTGTAGACCGGGTGTGGTGACGAGTCGATGGCACGGGGTGTCGTCGAAGTACTTCTGCTCGGTCAAGCTCACGATGCTGTTGACCGTGCAGGGGGCTTCCGCCCGGTTCAGTTCCATCCCGATCGGGCCGGCCGTAGTCGTGAGCGCGACGTTGACGGTTCCCTCGGTGGACACACCCGTGGAGTTCGGCGGATTGACGGTTTTTGCTGCACCCGCCGCGCTCGGGTACGAGCAGTCGACGGTCGCCGACGCCGGAGTCGGGACAGGCGGGAGTGCGTCGAACTGTGACATGTCGAGCGGCGGCATGGCAGCCGTTGTCGTCTTCGCCTTGGAGGTACTGGACGGCGAGTCCGAGCTACCGGAATCACTGGAACAACCAGCCAGAAGCAGCGCTGCGACGCTTGCGGCGGCAATAACTACAGGAAAGCGCATCACAGGATTACGTCGCATCAGTCGAGCCTTACTGTCTTGATGTCGGTGGTCAGATTCGGCTTGCCGTCGCCCTCTGGTGTCGATCCGCCGGCCGCGACCTTGTCCAAAGTGGCGAGACCGGTCTCGTCGATCGTGCCGAAAACCGTGTACTGCGGCGGGAGTTGTGAGTCGCCGTAGACGAGGAAGAACTGGCTGCCGTTGCTACCGGGTGCCCCGGTGTTGGCCATCGCAACCGTGCCGCGCGCGTAGGTGACTGGCTCTTGCGCTGCCGGGTCGGTGGTGGCGTACGCCGTGGTGGGGAACTCGTTGTCGAATCCGTAGCCCGGTCCGCCGGTGCCGGTGCCCGACGGGTCACCGCACTGCAGAACCTGGAGCGAGGGGCTCGTCGTCATGCGGTGGCAGGTGGTGTTGTTGAAGTAATCCTGCTGCGCCAAGCTCACGAAGCTGTTGACCGTGCACGGAGACTTCGTTCCGTCGAGCGTGAGCCCGATGTTTCCCTGCGAGGTCTCGACGCTGATGCTCGGCGTCGCGTCCGGCGCGGTGGTGGGAATCCCGTCGGTACGAGGAGGGTTGTTGGCCTTGGACGCGGTAGCGCCGTCGGCTGGATACGAGCAGGAAACCGTGTCGGCCAGTGGCGTCGACAGACCGGCCGGCATTGCACCCGCGGTTTGTGGCGTGAGGCTCGAGTCGTCGGCAGCAGTGTTGGTGGTGTTTGCGTCGTCGTCACTGCGATTGCTCAGCCAGATGAGTCCACCGACGACGCCGACTACGACGACCACGCCGAGCGCAGTTCCGGCTATCGTCATCTGCTTGCGCTTGCGGGCACGTTCTGCGCGACGTTCGAGCTGACGCTCGAGCTTGCGTTTCGCCGCCTCGCGGCGTTGCTCGTTACTCGGCACTGCTGTAGTCCTCCGTATCGCGGGTGGATCGTGGTCGGCCGGCCGAGCGACACCCTGGGGGTCGGCTTCGGCAAGCGGCTCTACTCGTCGTCAGAGTCTCCCATTGCAACCTGAGAACTTACTGGCGGGGCAGCAGCTTAGGCTGTAACCGACAGCGTGTTGTTCGTTTCCACCCTTCGAAGAGGAGTTGCCCCCGTGCTCGTCACTGGTTTTCCGGCCGGGATGTTCCAAACCAACTGCTACATACTCGCTCAGGACGACGCGTGCGAGTGCGTAGTCGTAGATCCGGGTCAGGATGCAGCTGAGCCGCTCTTCGAATATCTGGACTCCAAGGACATGTCGGTCACGGCGGTCCTCCTGACGCACGGTCATCTCGATCACGTGTGGTCGGCCCGCGAGGTCTGTGAGCGGTATTCCGTACCCGCGTACATCCATCCCGAGGATCGCTACATGCTCAGCGATCCGGCACGGGGGATCGGCCCGACGATGAAGGAATTCATTCAAGGCATGACGTTCGTGGAGCCGGACGAGGTGATCGAACTGGCCGACGGAGACAAGATCACCGAGGCCGGAATGACGTTCGTCGTGGACCACACACCCGGGCACACGCAGGGATCGGTGGTGTTCCGCACCCAGGCGAACACCGAGAGCGGGCCCGTGGATTTGGCGTTCACCGGTGACACCCTGTTCCAGGGTTCCATCGGGCGCAGCGACCTGCCCGGCGGAAATCACGAGCAGTTGCTCGCTTCGATCGCCCGCAAGCTATTGGTACTCGGTGACGAGACAGTGGTCCTGCCCGGGCACGGCGGCAACAGTTCGATCGGCGCCGAGCGAAGCTCGAATCCGTTTCTCGTTGGACTCAGCGCACAAGAATAAGGAAAAGTACCTCTCGTGAGTAAAGCCAGCACCTTCTCTGCACCCAAGGGCATTCCGGACTACGTTCCGCCGCAGTCAGCCGAATTCGTCGCCGTTCGTGACGGTTTGACGCGCGCCGCGAGGTTGGCCGGATACGGCCACATCGAATTGCCGATCTTCGAGGACACCGGCCTGTTCGCTCGCGGTGTCGGTGAGTCGACCGACGTCGTCAGCAAAGAGATGTACACATTCGCCGACCGCGGTGACCGTTCGGTGACGTTACGTCCCGAGGGAACCGCTGGAGTCATGCGTGCGGTCATCGAGCACAGCCTCGATCGTGGACAGTTGCCGGTCAAGGTCAGCTACGCGGGCCCGTTCTTCCGCTACGAGCGCCCGCAGGCCGGTCGCTACCGCCAGTTGCAGCAGGTCGGCGTCGAAGCCATCGGGATCGACGACCCCGCGCTCGACGCTGAGGTCATCGCGATCGCCGACGCCGGATTCCGGTCGTTGGGGCTCGACGGCTTCCGCCTCGAAATCACCTCTCTCGGTGACGACACCTGCCGGCCGCAGTATCGCGAACTGCTGCAGGAGTTTCTCTTTGCACTCCCGCTCGACGAAGACACGCGTCGACGCGCCGAGATCAACCCGCTCCGCGTGCTCGACGACAAGCGCCCAGATGTACGCGAGATGACGGCCGGCGCACCGCTCATGCTCGATCACCTGTCGGAGAGCTGCAAGGCCCACTTCGACGAGGTGCTCGCGCACCTGGACGCCTTGGGCGTTCCCTATGTCGTCAACCCGCGCATGGTTCGCGGCCTCGATTACTACACCAAGACGACCTTTGAATTCGTGCACGACGGACTGGGTGCGCAGTCGGGAATCGGTGGTGGTGGTCGTTACGACGGTCTGATGGAACAGCTGGGTGGACAGCCGCTCTCGGGCATCGGGTTCGGAATCGGCGTCGACCGCACGGTTCTCGCGCTCGAGGCCGAGGGCAAGTCCGTTGCGCCACCGGCGCGTGTCGACGTCTTCTGCGTACCGATGGGTGCCGAGGCGAAGGCTGCACTGGTGAAGATCGCACATCAGTTGCGTGCCAATGGGATTCGCGTCGACCTGGCGTACGGAAACCGCGGTGTGAAGGGCTCGATGAAGGCAGCTGATCGTTCGGGTGCCGCAATCGCTTTGGTTCTCGGCGAGCGTGAACTCGAAGAGGGCGTTGTCGTTGTCAAACAGTTGGCAACAGGTGAGCAGGAGGCAGTGGCGCTCGACCAGGTTGTCGACAAGCTCGGGGAACTCGTTGAGCACTGAGGCCGAACCGGTTTCGCTCGATCTGGTTCCCGTGGCGTTGATCGCGCCGCGGCTGAAGAAATTCGCCGTTGTTGTCGTGGTGTTCGGTGTGGTCGTCGGGTTGATCGTCAGTGTGTTCTCGACGGCGACCGTTGGAGTGATCGTCGGTGCCGTCATCGCGGTGCCGACGTCACTTGCGATCCTGATGACGCTGCGCCGGCACATCACGTTGTACGGCAACAGAGTTCGTGCGCAAGCTGGTTTTCGAACCAACGTCGTCGACGTGGCCGAGGTACTCACGGCGGCATTGACGGTGCGATCCGGCCGGATCAGCGAAGTCAGCTTGACGCTCGGCGACGGACGGTCCACCGTGCGGATCCCGCTCGCGTTGTATACCGCGGGGGGTGGGCGCGAGTTGGAGATCCTTGCACTCCGCAAGCTCGCCGACGCGCTGGCGGCCAGCGAGTTGGTACCGGCTGCCGCGTTGTCCTCGGTGCTGATCGAACAGTTGCGTGCCGAAGCCCGCGGCGCCGGACTCGCCGAGCGTCCGCTCTACCGCGCCGTCGAACTCGTGACGGCGGAGGGACGAGTGCCGAGAACCACACTGACAGACCACGAAGTGGCCGGTTTACTCGACTAGCGTGGAAACCGTTCTTACAGCGTTGTAGAACGGACAGTCGTGAAAACGGCAGGTGAGGAGTCGGCAATGAGTATTGCGCCCGTAACCGTCACGGTAACCGGAGCGTCGGGTCAGATCGCATACGGAATGCTTTTCCGCATAGCTGCGGGGGAGATGCTCGGCGCTGACGTCCCGATCAAACTTCGACTGCTCGAGATTCCTGCCGCCGTGTCCGCTGCCGAAGGCGTTGCGATGGAACTCGAAGACGGCGCATTTCCGTTGCTGAGCTCCATCGACATCACTGACGATCCCGATGTCGCCTTCTCCGGCGCGAACGTCGGGATGCTGGTCGGCGCACGTCCGCGGAGCAAGGGGATGGAGCGTGCCGATTTGCTGAGCGCGAACGGCGCGATTTTCACAGCCCACGGGAAGGCGATCAACAACAACGCAGCCTCGGACGTCAAGGTGCTGGTCGTGGGAAACCCGGCCAACACCAACGCGCTCATCGCGATGAACAATGCACCGGACGTGCCCGATACTCGGTTCAGTGCGCTGACACGTCTCGACCACAACCGAGCGATCGCGCAGGTGGTGAAGAAGACCGGGGTTCGTGCGTCGTCGGTGCGCAAGGTGTCCGTCTGGGGAAACCATTCGGCGACGCAGTACCCGGACCTGTCCCACGCGACTGTCGCAGGTGAGCCTGCACTCGCGGTGATCGACGACCGCGACTGGGTGGAGAACGATTTCATCCCGACTGTGCAGGTGCGAGGCACCGCCATCATCGCTGCGCGGGGATCGTCCTCTGCGGCGAGTGCGGCCAGCGCGTCGATCGACCACGTCCGCGACTGGGTGATCGGTACCGCCGAGGACGACTGGGTATCCATGGCCGTCTGTTCGGACGGTTCCTACGGAGTGCCCGAAGGATTGATCTCTTCCTTCCCGGTGACCTGTGCCGATGGCGAGTTCGCTATCGTTCCCGACCTCGCGATCGACGACTTCTCACGCGAACGGATCGACCTGTCCGTCAGCGAACTGGAGCAGGAGCGTGCGGCGGTGCGGGAGTTGGGCTTCGTCTGAGGTTTGTCTTGATCAGAGATCTCGGAACAGGTACTGATCGGGATCGTCAGCCCCGAGCACGGGCGGCGACACCATCGGCAGATCGTCGACCATCGAATTCTCGTCGCCGGCAGTGACGAGATACCTCGGGGTAGTGCGTGGCGACTCGTCGTCCCGAGATCCGCGGGGTCCACCGCCCAGCATGCCGCCCGGCGACATGCCGCTACTGCCGACTGCCGACGATGGTGCACCCAGGCCGGGCGTTGTTACCGGAACCGGTTGAACTGCAGCAACTCCCGCTGCGCCCCTCACCATTCCGCCGGTAGTGCCACCGCTTCCGCTCACCCATGCTCCGCCTGAACTTGCCGTCGCACTGGGTGACGGCGACGCGCCGGCTGCGAGTGACGTCGACGGATTGCCTGCGCCCCACAGCTTGTCGACGCCGGTCGGAAGCCCGGCGCCGGCCCGTGCAGCCGAAGTTCGAACAGCCTCTGTGCCTGGCTGAGTGGAGTCCGGGTGGGTGGAGTACGGCGCATCACCGGCATCGGTTGAGGCAGAAAGAGGTTGGGCGATCTGACGGGCGGCGTTGTTGATTGCCTCCGCAGTGACCAGGTTGGAGAGTGCCTCACTGGTCGGTGGGGTCGGCACGGGGATCGGTCCGGCAAGGGCGTTCATGGCTGCGGTGTGCCCGAGCATCTCCCCACGCGTCCGAGTCACCGCCGCGACGGCTGCCTGCATGTGTTCAGCTGCCGAGGCAAGCAACATCGCCTGTCCTGGTGGTGTCCACGCGATGGGCGCGGCAGCTGCAACCGTGGTGGCGAAGGACTGCGCGATTGCCGCGAGATTCGCGTTGCCTCGCTGCACCGATTCCGCGGCGGCGGCAGCAGTTTTCGATATCGCGGTTCCGCGTTCGCTCAATTCTGCGCCGCTGTTCTGGGCGGATCGCGACAGTTCGGTCGCGGCGTCACTGCCGGTGCTGTTCCAGGTCTGGCCCACGTCGGCGACCGCGCTTCGGGACAGTCCCATGGCGTGGTCGATGAGAGTGGACGCCTGATCGAAGATGCCGACGGGATCGATGCCCGCAAAAGTGCCTGTGCCGAGACTCTTCCCGAGTTCGATCAAGGGCGTGAACAGATCTTCGATTCCGGGGAGTGCCGGTACCGGTATGCCGGCGAGCATCGATTCGACCACATTGTTCGGCAGTACCGGGGCAGGAGCGCCACCGTGAAGGAATTCGATGACGGTCGTCGAGTCGTCTTCGGTGCTCACGCGGTCGCGCCCGTCGGTCCGGCCGCAGCGGTCAGATCTGTTGCGATTGCATGATCTGTGGTGTCGTAGGCCTGCGCGGCTGCACCGGCCGTCGCGGCGTTGCCGGCGTAGAACGTGGCGAGTGCTGCAACATCTTTGGTGTGTGTGGCCTGAGCGCGCGCGAATGCTTCGAGAAATTCGATCCCGACGGGGCCCACGGCCGGTGCGACTGCTGCGATGTTTGCACCCAGATCGACGGCGGCGGCCTGCGCGATGCGTCCTGCCGCTTCGGTCGACGTCGAGCCGTACTTTCGGATGCCGTCAGTGGCGACAGTCAATTCGCTCATCATTACCCCCCAGTTGGTAAGCGTGGTGAGAACTGTATCGGACCACAGTCCGCCCTTGCAGGGAGAGAACGCGAGTTCGCCAGCGGTTCCGGACAACTTGGACGAAGTGGCGGAGATTACATTCGGATCCGGTGTTGGTATTGCGGGTGCGATCGATTTGGCACACTCGAACCATGCGAACCGCTGCGGACGTCATCCTCCGACTCACGTCCGATCCAGCTCGCTGTGGACTGGTGATGGATTTCGACGGTGTGCTTGCACCCATCGTCGATGATCCGTCGGCGAGTGCACTCCTGCCCGGCGCCGAGGACGTGCTCGCGACTCTGACGAAACACCTCGGTGTTGTCGGCTTGCTCTCGGGACGGCCTGTGTCGTTCTTGCGAGAGCGGCTCAGCTTGAATTCCGTTGTGCTCATGGGTTCCTACGGCGTCGAGACCTGGACGGACGACGGAATCCACGTGCTTCCGGCCGTCGCGGCGTTCAGTGATGCTGTCGCCGAAGCAGAAGCCGAATTGCGACGCTTGTTCGACTCTCCGGCAGTTCCTGGCATCCATGTCGAGAGCAAAGGCCTTGCGGTGGCCGTGCATTGGCGTCGGGCCGCGGATCGTGCGGTCGCGCAGCGCCTGGTGGAAGCAGCGACGACAGAAATCGCGAGCCGGACCGGGTTGCGGCGTGAGCCCGGCAAGTTGGTCGAGGAATTGCGCCCACCCGTTGAGGAGGACAAGGGGACAGGCCTCCTTCGCGCGATCGCGGCCGCAGGGGTCGACGTCGTCGCGTACGCGGGCGACGACCGGGGTGACCTACCGGCCTTTGCCGCTGTCCTTGCCTCGGGTGGAGAAGCGTTGGTGGTCAAGGGCGACGACATCGCACCGGAAGTGGCTGCTGTCGACGGCGTCCAGTTCGACGGCCCGCAGGCATTCCTCGATTGGATGAAAGAGCTTGCCGCGCAACTGGAACGCTGACATGTGAGGTCAGTCTGCCAAGAACTCGACCAGGTCTTATTTCGAGGTGCCGCGTCCGCGGGGCAGAGTGACGCGAACCCGCGCGTGCCCTGTTCCTTGGCGTGATCGACAAGCGCTGCGGGTTCTGTCAACGCGAAACTGGCCGCACCGGAAGGGCTCCGGTGCGGCCAGTTTCGGTCTTGGTCGGTTTGCGACTCGGTCAGGCGTCGCGCTTGTTGACGACGGCGATGCTGATTCCGAATATCACCAGCACAAACGCTGCGAAGTAGAACAAGCTTCCCCAAGGGCCCCAATGGAAATTGGTGCTCGAACCCGAAGAGAGGAAGTGGTCGGCATTGGCGAACGGGAGGAACGGTGTGACGTTTCTGCCGAAGGATCCGAACATGCCGAACAGGCTCTCGATGAGCAGTGGCCACAGCAGCAGTAGTGCAATGGCGCCGGCGGACTGACGAAGGAGTGCTCCGACGGCGATGGCAAGGGCGACGCAGAGGAACGCGAAGATCGGTACGCCGTAAACGGCACGCCAGGCATCGGCGTTGTCGAGTGCCAGATTGGTGGAACCTTCAGAGCCTGCCGCAGCTTTGGTGATGAATACCGCGCCGAGCATGAGAACGAAGGACAGTACCGCGCCGAAAGCCCCGATCAGGCCGGCTTTGGCGATCAGAACCGAAGCCCGACTCGGGATGGCCTGGAAGGTGGTACGGATGATGCCAAAGCGGTACTCGCTGGTGATCGCGAGCGCCGCCATGATCATCAGGACCATGACGCCGAATCCGGATACTCCTAGCCCCGCGTCGTTGAACGTGGGGAGGAATTTCTCGAAATCAGGAGTTCCTGATGCGGCTTCGTCGTTGTACGCCTGAATGCTCGAACTCGACGAACGCCCGATCATCCAGGCGACGCCCAACCCTAGGACGATGATTGTGATCGTGCACCACAGCGGCGACTTGGTCGTGGTGATCTTGATACGTTCAGCACTGAGAACAGCCATTACAGTGCACCTCCCATAGCGTGCTGTGTGTTTGCGTGGTGGGCTCCGGCGCCCGGATCGATACCGGATGCGTGGTACTGGACATCGTCTCCGGTCAACTTCATGAACGCATCCTCGAGCGATCCCTGCACAGAAGCCAACTCGTGCAACACGATTCCCTGCGAACCAGCCAAACCACCGATCACATCGGTGGTCGAATCCACGACCACCAACACCGGCTCCGATCCTGAATGTTCCTCGCGGACAGTCAGTCCCTGGGCAGTCAATGCGGCATGGAGAGCGTCCAATTGTGGGCTGCGCACGCGCACCGTCGACTCCGACGAACGATCCACGAACTCCGCGACCGTCGAATCCGAAATCAACCGACCCCGACCGATCACCACCAACTGCTCCGCCGTGAGCGCCATCTCCGACAGGAGGTGACTCGACACCAGCACCGTGCGGCCCTCGGCCGCCAACCGCTGCATGAACTTACGAATCCAGACGATGCCCTCCGGATCGAGACCGTTGACCGGCTCGTCGAACAACAACACCTTCGGATCCCCCAACAACGCACCCGCCAACCCCAGACGCTGCGACATACCCAACGAGAACCCGCCGGCCTTCTTGCCCGCCACCTCGGACAACCCGACCAACCCGAGCACCTCGTCGACGCGGGACTTCGGGATCCCGTTCGAAGCAGCCATCCACTGCAGATGCGCACGCGCACTGCGATTGGGGTGCACCCACTTCGCATCCAGCAACGCACCCACCGTCCGCAACGGCGTCTTGAGCTCGCGGTACGGCTTGCCCTCGATCAACGCCGCACCCGACGTCGGCTGATCCAAACCCAGGATCATCCGCATCGTCGTCGACTTGCCTGCACCGTTCGGGCCCAGGAAGCCCGTCACGATGCCCGGCTTGACCGTGAACGACAAGTCGTCCACCGCTTTCGTCGGTCCGTAAACCTTGGTCAATCCCCTCAGTTCAATCATGAGGAGAACTGTGCCCTACCGGCACTGACCAGCACATCGGTCCCGAGGATGACATGAACCCTGAGATGTGAATACGGCAGTTCAGGGAAAACCCTGTGCTCGACCGGAAGTCGGAACTGGCGCGGCATGCGGGTAGGGCGCATCGAAGTCGCCGTCGAACAATCGCCAGTAGAAGTCGTTCATCCTCGCAGCGACGGGCGCGTGCCGTGTCACGATCGCGGCCACCTCTGGTGTCACATCACCTGGAATATGACCTGTGGCGCATCGTCGTACGTACTGGTTGCGGGCGACTGGTCCGCCGCTCGTCGGCCTCGGTACCCCGCAGACCTCGGTCACCAGCCAGTTGACCAGAAGCATGGCGGCGTAGTCGGCGTCATGAGTGGCGTGGCGCCGGACGAAGTCGTGCTCGGCAGTCGACAGGTCGAAGTGTGGGGATGTGGCCAGTCCGAAGTCGGTGAGATAGATCCGCTCCATGTCGGTGCGCATGTTGCCGAAATGTCCGTCCATGTGCAGCAACTGTCGATCGCGCAAGAATGCCACGATCTCCGAAAACTGTCGCTCGACTTCGGCAGCTTTGGCGGACGGGTTGTCTTCCAGCCAATTCGAGATCGGGTGTTCGATGTACTCGCAGAACAGTACGAGGCTGCACGGCGCAGCGGCAAGCGCTTCGAGACGGGTCCGCACTTCACGGCTGGCGCCGGCGGTGTGAACGGAATCGATGTCGGCGTGTTCGGCCGCAACGGGCGAACGTCCGGGAAGTATCCGCCAGTGGTAAAGCATTGGGAACGACTGTGTTTCGCCGGCCAGAACGGCATCGGTGACCACGATGTTCGCGGCCAGTTCTCGCCAGGCGTTGAAGCTTGGGCCACCAATGCCGTACTGGCAGAACGTCGGCAGATCGAAATGGTTGGAAGTAGAGCCCACCTCGGCGATTTCCCGCACGCTCAGTGGGATGCGTTTGGTGAATACCGGAACGCCGTTGAGCCTGTTGTCATAGACCCTGATCACTCCTGCGGCGCCACCTACGCCGACACTCGAGATTTGAACGGTGTCGACCAGTCGGGCCAGTTCGACATCGTTCTGGGAAGACAGGAACGCCGACAGCATTCGGTGGCGGTCAATCCTGACGTCTGTCATTCCACGACTGTGCCACAGGCTCGTCCGGCTTCGATTTCGCGGAGCCGCCTGTCGAAGTCACCGATTCTGGCGGTGTCCTCGTAGTAGACCTCTTGCTCGATGATCTTTCCCACTTGGTCCGAACGAGAAGCACTGTTCGATTTCGATAGATGACGGCGCCGTCGGGGCCGAGGGCTCGGTCGTCGAAACGGGCGAGCAGGGTCATGCGCCAGAGTGGACCACCGAAATACCCTTCGGTGACCGCGCCTTGAAGCCCCGCATCGACAAATTCTTGGAGAAACGTCTCGATTCGGTCCCCATCGTTTCATCTTCGAAGCTTGTCGTGGCATCGAATGCCCTGTCAACGAAATGCCCGGGTCTGCTGATATCTGACAGAGAATTGGATATTGACAGTGACTGTCACAATAGGTGAGACTCGCATTATCGAGAACGGCCGGATCTCGGCCGAGGCGGGAGGACGTTGCTGATGTCACTACGGGAGAGACAGCGGTTGCAGGTGCGAGCAGACATTCAACGTGCGGCATTCGATCTGTTCGCGCGTGACGGTTTCGAGGACGTGACCACCGAGCAGATTGCGGCGGCAGCGGGGGTGTCGGCGAGTACGTACTTTCGGCACGTTCGTAACAAGGAGGATCTGCTGTTGGATCCGGTCAGGCAGGGCGGTGCCGGAATCGTGACGTTGCTCGAGGATCGCCCACCGACCGAGTCGGCTGATCTTGCGATATCACGGGCAATCCTCGAGCGTTCCAATGCTTTCGAGTCCGCGGAGATCGATCAGTGGCGATCGGCGTTCCGTACCGCGCCGCACCTGATGGATCGTGTCGCTCTGATCGCGCCCGAGCATCGTGATCGGTTGGTCGAGTTGGTGGCGCAACGTATGCAACTCGATCCGGAAAACGACAGCCGCCCAGGACTTCTCGTTCATTTGATGTTGGCGGCGGCGGAGTTCGGTTATCGGCAATGGATACGTAACCCTCACAAGCGCGGGGCATCACTTCCCGTGTGCGTCGAGGGGGCGCTCGACGCTGTTCGAGGATCCCGGTGGCACACGCAGGACGAAGATGACACGAAAGGTCGTGACCAGTGATGGACGAGAACCCTCAGGGCGCCGTGCCGCCCGTAGTAGATGTGCCCGTAGTGGATGTCGTTGTTGTCGGATCGGGGGCTGCCGGCATGTCCGCAGCCATCACCGCAGCCCGCAACGGACTCTCGACGATACTCGTGGAGAAGTCCGAATACTGGGGCGGTTCGTCGTCCCGGTCCGGGGGCGGCGTGTGGATTCCGGGAAACTCGATACTTCGCCGCGAGGCACCGACAGATGATATCGACTCTGCGCGAACATATCTGAAGAGCATTGTCGGAGAGGATGCAGACACCGACCGAATCGACACGTATATCGATCGAGGTCCGGAAGCCCTCGATTTCCTGATTCGTCACTCTGCACTCGAGCTCGAATGGGTGAAGGGTTACTCCGACTACTTTCCCGAGGCACCTGGCGGACGTGCAAGCGGCCGCTCGTGCGAGCCGCGCCCGTTCGACGCGCGAGCTCTGGGCGACGATCTTGCGACACTTCATCCGCCGTACATGAAGGTTCCGCTCAACATGGTTGTCCAACAATCTGATTACCGTTGGCTGAGCACGGGGATCCGGCATTGGCGGGGTCCGGTGCGGATGCTTCGGGTAGGACTGAGATCCCTGGCCGCAAGAGCTCGGAAGAAGAAGCTGATCGGGCTCGGGCCGGCGCTCATGGCCGAACTGATGCTCGGAGTTCGGGACGCCGGAGTGACGGTGGAGCTCGGGACGAGGCTTGTGGATTTGGTAACCGACAGTGATCGTGTCGTGGGTGTGCGACTCGAGTCCGGGGGAGTGCAGACCACCATGCACGCTCGATGCGGTGTCATCCTCGCGTGTGGCGGGTTCGACAACAACGACGACATGCGAGGCGAGTACCAGCGCCGGCCGAGTAGCGCGCAGTGGACTCTCGGGGCACCGACCAATACCGGGGACGGTATCCGTGCAGCTCTACGCGTCGACGCCGCAATTTCGTACATGGACGACGCGTGGTGGGCCCCGTCGATTCCACTGCCCAAAGGCCCGTGGTTCGCCTTGGCGGAACGCTCGTTGCCTCGCAGCCTCATGGTCAACGCCAGCGGTCAGCGCTTCATGAACGAGTCACTTCCCTATGTCGAAGCGGCACACGCCATGTTCGGCGGAAAGTACGGCCGAGGTGAAGGACCCGCTGAGAACATCCCGGCTTGGCTGATCTTCGATCAGACGTACCGTGACCGTTACCTGTTCGCGGGGGTTCCGGCGCGCAGGCCGATACCTCGGTCGTGGATCGAATCGGGTGCGATTGTGCGAGCTGGATCGATTGCCGAACTCGCTGCCGAGATCGGAGTGCCGGGCGATGCGCTGTCCGCCACCATCACACGATTCAACAGCTGTGCGCGCGACGGAATCGATCGCGACTTCGGCCGTGGGACAAGCAGATACGACCACTACTACGGCGATTGCACCAACAAGCCCAACCCCAGCCTCGGAGAACTCACGAAGGGTCCGTTCTATGCCGCGAAGATGGTGCCTGGAGACCTCGGGACCAAAGGCGGCATCAACACGGACGCTCGCGCGCGAGCGTTGCGCGCCGACGGTTCGGTCATCGACGGGCTCTACGCAGCAGGTAACACCAGCTCACCGGTGATGGGTCATACCTATGCTGGTCCAGGTGCAACTATCGGTCCCGCAATGGTTTTCGGATATCTGGCGGCGCTCGATGCGGTCGGACGATCCCAGAACGGTAGTGAACTCGAGACCGAAGGCAGGAATAATGGTTTGGCAGATCGCCGTGGGTAGGGTTCTCTTGACAGCGTGACCCACCTCAACATCGCCGACGTCGACTACTTTCTCCCTGATGGTCGGCAACTGCTCAGCGGTGTCAGCTTTCGGGTCGGCAACGGTGCAAAAACTGCACTGATAGGCCCCAACGGGACTGGCAAGACGACGTTGCTCCGCATTGTCGCCGGAGACGTCGTCGCCGACGAGGGCGCTGTCACTCGATCCGGAACACTGGGCGTGATGCGGCAATTCGTCGGCCATGTTCGCGACGAGTCCACCGTGCGCGATCTTCTGTTGTCCGTCTCGCCGGCACGGATCCGGGACGCAGCACTGGCGCTCGATACGGCAGAAAACGCGATGATCGAGCGCGACGAGGAATCAACTCAAATGAAGTATTCGCATGCGCTGGCCGATTGGGCCGACGTGGGCGGCTACGAGACCGAAGACTTCTGGGACAAGGTCACTACCGCGGCTCTCGGTGTTCCCTATGACCGTGCGAAGTGGCGCGCGGCCAACTCCCTCAGTGGTGGCGAGCAGAAACGGTTGGTTCTCGAAGCACTGTTCGCTGGGCCCGACGACGCACTCCTGCTGGACGAGCCGGACAACTACCTCGATGTTCCGGGCAAGCGATGGCTGGAAAAGACGATCTCGGAATCGTCGAAAGTGGTTTTGTTCGTCAGCCACGACCGCGAACTGATCGCCAACGCGGCCACCCACATCGTGACGCTCGAGCCCGGAATCAGCGGCGCAACGTCGTGGACCCACGGTGCTGGGCTGGCCAGCTACCACCAGGCCCGCGAGGATCGCAACGCTCGATTCGAAGAACTGCGCCGACGCTGGGACGAGGAGCACGCGAAATTACGTGCCCTGGTTCTGCGATTGCGTGAAAAGGCCAAGTTCAACGACGGCGTCGCTGCGCGGTATCACGCCTCGCAAACCAGGTTGGCGAAGTTCGAGGAGGCAGGGCCACCCGAAGCGATTCCACTTCAGCAGAAGGTGACGGTTCGGCTGGCGGGCGGGCGAACCGCCAAGCGCGCGTTGGTATGTCAAGATCTCGAGCTGAGCGGATTGATGAAGCCGTTCGACACCGAGATCTGGTACGGAGATCGGGTTGCCGTGCTGGGCTCCAATGGATCCGGAAAGTCGCATTTCCTTCGGCTCTTGGCGGGTGGGGGGACCGATCCGGGGAGCGAGCATCTGCCCGTCGAGGCGCTCGACATCGCGCCGGTCGAGCACGGGGGTACTGCGACGCTGGGTGCCCGGGTACGTCCCGGATTGTTTGCGCAGACACACTCCAGGCCCGATCTGACCGGAAACACGCTGCTCGAGATCCTGCACATGGGCGACGAACACCGCAGCGGAATGGGACGCGAAGCGGCGAGCCGCGCGCTGGACCGTTACGGATTGTCCCAAGCTGCGGAACAGAAGTACGACGACCTGTCCGGCGGTCAGCAGGCACGATTGCAGATCCTGCTCCTCGAGCTCTCCGGCGCCACGATGTTGTTGCTCGACGAACCGACCGACAACCTCGACCTTCATTCGGCGGATGCGCTCGAGCACGGAATCGCCCAGTTTGCCGGCACCGTCATCTCGGTAACCCACGATCGTTGGTTCGCGCGCGGGTTCGACAGGTTCCTGGTATTCGGATCGGACGGGAACGTGTACGAGAGCGAGTCTCCGGTGTGGGACGAGGCCAGGGTCGAACGAGCGCGCTGAGATCGAGCAGCCGCTCCCTACCTGGGGAGAGGCGGCAATTCGTCGATCACGGCGCGAAGAAGGCCCAGATCGCTGCGATCCGATCGAGGTGGGGGACAGCGCGAAAGATCGAGCTGTGTCGGAAAGCGCCACACAACGCGACCTGGATCTACCCTGTTCACCGCCGAGTACCAGTGGGTGAGGGGCTCGGCGAGCGCCGCGTGAAGCTCGAAATGCCGTCGGCGGCGGCTGGGGTCGCCTTCGCGCTGAAGTAGAAGCTGCTCCGGTGACGGTATCGAGATGACGGTCAGATCCGCGAAACCCAGTTCGAGGTGCTCGAAAGCTGTCTCGACTGCCGCGAGCTCGTACTCGAATCGCTCCCGAGGTGCTGCGCCCACCGCAGCGAGACACCAGCTGTAGTGCAGTTTCAGCGGGTCGCTGTCGCAGAGCGCGATACCGGTTCTCGCTTCGAGATCTTCCGCTTGCGACCATCGCTTCGAATTGACTGTTGTCCAGTAACTTGCCTGAAGGTCGAGATCCGTACCGTCCGGCTCGAACCCGGTGGGCTGATACTCGGCGACGAATCTCTCCGCCGCGGATTCGCCACCGAGTTGGGTTCGGCACCAGGTGGTCTTGCCGGCGGCGCTGGGTCCTTCTACTGCGACGATCACCAGTCCATTCTCCATAATGATTGGGGCGGTTGGTTTTTCCCGTTGCCAGGAATCTCTTAACATCCCCAGGATCCTCGTTGGCGGTCCGACACGGCCTGTTTCGGTGCGGTGGGTCACAAAATCACCGTGACGGTTGCCACATAACGGACGGATAACGATCGGTATGGTTGAAGCTCGAATCAATTAGTTGACCTGTGGTTATTGCTCGAGTTTCGACTGAGTCTGGTACAGCAGTGCCGGAAAACTGCCCCGTGACCAATCCGTGACCATCACCTACGGTCGTTGACAGCCCGAAACTACCGGGCAAACACCGACCCGCAACTGCGTGCTTCTGCCCCGCGGGTCCGGTACTCCCGAAACCTTCGCGGGGCAGGAGTGAAACAGACGAGTCGATCGACGAGACGTGAAAGCGTCCGGGCCGACCTCGTCCGCGGTAGCGGAGAGGATTTACCCAATGACCAGCATCACCTTCAAGCGCGCCCTCGGCGCAGTTGCAACCGCAGGCGCAGTCGTCGCGATCCCGCTCGCCATGAGCACCGGCACCGCTTCGGCAGCCGGCCACGACTGGTCCGGAGTCGCAAACTGCGAGTCCTCCGGTAACTGGGCCGCCAACACCGGAAACGGCTTCTACGGTGGTCTGCAGTTCACGCAGAGCACCTGGAACGCATTCGGTGGATCGGGCAACGCTGCCAACGCCAGCCAGGCCGAGCAGATCCGTGTCGCCGAGAACGTTCTCGCAGGCCAGGGCGTCGGCGCATGGCCCGTCTGCGGTCAGTACCTGACCACCGGCACCACCGCAGGCAACTACGAGGCCGCAGCCGCCCCCGTCACCGCTGAGGCTTCCGTCGAGTCGGCTCCGGCAGCAAGCACCGGAAGCGGCAACTACGTGGTCAAGGCAGGCGACACCCTGTCGAAGATCGCTGCTGCACACGGCATCTCGCTCGAGAACCTCGCCAGCCAGGTTCCGAACATCAACCTGATCTTCCCGGGACAGTCCCTCTCGGTCTAGTCTCGTGGCCGTTTAGGTCCTCAATGCGTCGAAATTGTCCGGAGCTGATGCAGCCCCGGACAGTTTCGGCGTTTCTGCGTTCGCAATGATCGTTGCCGCTTCCGTATGGATGGGGTCAAGATCCTGGCGCCACCCAAGAATGTGCAGCGCCGACCCGGCGATGACAGCGGCGTCGGGAATCGGGGTGCCTTCGAGCGCGTCGGCTCGCGCGCTGATCACACTTTCTACCAGGCGAAACGGAAGCTCGGCCAGGTGCGTTGATGATGGATCGTCAATCGCGTCGAGCACATCCTGGGCGAGTGCCCGGTATTGCTCGCGAAGCCGATCGCGATCGGCTCGGAACGACATGAACCTGTCACTTCTCAGTTCCGGTAAGAGATAAAGGACGCCGAGGTTCCACCGTCCGGTGATCAGTTGTGCCGCGTCGATGTACGAAAGTGCGTACAGCTTGACCTCGGGTGCGGTGTCGAGTGGCCTGAGATTCTCCGCGAAGTCGAGCGCCGGCGTCACGGTGTCGGCGAGAAGTGCAACCAGAATGTCGTCCTTGGTGGCGAAATGGTTGTACAGCGACGCCTGACGCATTCCGACTGCTTCGGCGATGTGGCGTGTGGACGTCGCGGCGAAGCCTCGGGTGGTGAACAGTTCAGCGGCTGCATCCAAGATCTCCGCCCGGGCAGTGCCACCCGGGCGTCGGCGAGCGGTCAGGCGGGGTCGTCCGGGGCCGGCGTTGGTCACGCCTTCCATAGTGGCAGGCTGCGGCCTTACGTGCGGGATGGCCGCCGCTGTGAGCATTCGGTCACGTGCTCGAAACGTACTCAACGAGCCTGTTACAGAATCAGGCGAATCGTATACGCGGGCGTCACCTGCGGCGAGTGGATTTCGCGAAAACTATCAATCGACAGTTATTCGCCTCTGAATCGCTTCGCCGAAGGAGTACGCCGTTGAGTGCAACCACCCCGGCTGCGCAGCCCACCACCGCATCCGCACTCGCCTCTTCGCCTCACGACGACGGTGACCTCGCGGAGTTCGGCTACGAGCAGCAGCTGCATCGATCGCTGGGAAAGTTCGCGTCTTTCGCCGCGGGCTTCTCCTTCGTCTCCATCCTCACCACGATCTTCCAATTGTTCGGCCTCGGTTTCGGTTTCGCGGGTCCGGCATTCTTCTGGACGTGGCCGGTCGTCTTCATCGGTCAGTTCATGGTCGCTCTCAACTTCGCGGAACTTGCTGCCAGATATCCGATTTCGGGTGCCATCTACCAGTGGTCGCGGCGGATGGGTGGTGAGATCGTCGGCTGGTTCGCCGGTTGGTTCATGATTCTCGCTCAGATCGTCACTGCATCGGCCGCCGCGATCGCCTTGCAGGTCGTGCTCCCCAATGTGTGGAGCGGGTTCCAGATCATCGGCGAGGACAGCGCACTCACCTCATCGAGTGGTGCCGCCAACGCCGTGCTGCTCGGATCGGTACTTCTGGTTCTGACCACCTTCATCAACTGCATCGGCGTCAATTGGATGTCGCGTATCAACAACATCGGCGTGACCTGCGAAATCGTCGGTGTCATCGCGGTGATCGGGATGTTCTTCACCCACGCTCAGCGCGGACCGGACGTCGTCTTCGACACCGGCAGTGCCGGCGGTCAGCCCGGATACGCCTGGGCGTGGATCATGTCCGGACTGATGGCTGCTTACGTCATGGTCGGCTTCGGTTCGGCAGGCGAACTGGCCGAGGAGACCCGCAACCCCCGACGCGTCGCACCTCGTACGATCCGGCTTGCACTGTCCGCTTCCGCGCTCGGCGGCGGCTTGATGATCCTCGGCGCGTTGATGGCAGCGCCCTCACTCACCGACGGACGCCTGGCCACGGAAGGTTTGCCGTACGTACTGACATCGATTCTCAGTTCGCCGTGGGGCACGGTCTTGTTGATCGACGTCTCGATCGCAGTGTTCGTGTGCACCTTGGCCATTCAGACTGCTGCTTCACGGCTGATGTTCTCGATGGCCCGCGACGGGCGGCTTCCTGCCTCGCAGGTACTGGCAAAGGTCAACCCCCGCACCGGAACACCTATCGCGCCGTCCGTCCTCATCGGTCTGGTCTGCATTGCCGTCCTGGCCGTCAACGTGGGCAACTCGGCAATTTTTGCAACCCTGTCCAGCGTATGCATCATCTTGATCTACTTGGCCTACCTCATGGTGACCGTGCCGCTGCTGGTTCAGCGTCTCAAGGGATGGCCTCGCACGGCAGTCGGCCCCAAGTTCGACGCCGAAGGCAAAAAGCTTTTCTCCCTGGGCATCTGGGGAGTTCCGGTCAACATCGCCGCGGTTGTGTACGGCGCGCTGATGGTGATCAACCTGTCCTGGCCACGAGCCGAGATCTTCAACCCCACCGGGGAGTACCCCATTCTGCAGTGGGCCGCGCCCATCACGGTAGCGCTGGTCGTGGGGCTGGGAGTCGCTTGCTTCCCACGTGGCCGCGCCACCCCGAATCCCGTCACGATCGGAGCCTGACCATGAGTACTCAGACCACCGCCGGAGCGCGCGAGCATGCCCGGTCCCAAGCTGGAACGATCACCGATTCCATGCCCGTATTGCCGGCAACGCGTTGGCCGAACCCACCCGAAGACGTCGCGCCCGAACGTCTGACCTGGGCTGAGACCGTGCCGGGTGGGCGGTACGCGACCAAGGTTCTCGCACGTGGAACCCGATTGCGACTTCGCGACATCGCTGGCAGCGCCTGCGCAAACATCTTGCTCTATCGCGCCGACGCCCCCTGGGAGCGTCTCAACGTCGCCGATACCGTCAAGGTGCCATGGCAGGCCTATCTCGGCGTCGGGCACCCGTTGCTCTCCGATCAGGGGCGAGTACTTGCGACCGTGGTCGCAGACACGTCGGGTCACCACGACGCGTTCTGCGGAACGACGTCACGCGCCACCAACGAGGCGAAGTACGGGCAGGGTTCGCTGCACAGTGCCTCACCCGCCGGTCGTGAACTGTTCACCGTCGCTGCCGCGAAGAACGGACTCGGGCCGCAGGACATAGCGCCGCCGTTGTCCTTCTTCCATGGTGTCCGCGTCGAGGCGGACGGCGCTCTCACCAGTACGGGGTCCGCCGGCTCAGGCGCAACGGTCGACCTTCTGATTCACCTGCCCGTCATCGTGATGATCGCCAACACCGCGCACCCACTCGATCCGGCGCCGCAGTTTCCCACCACGTCCCTCGAAGTGCTCGCGTGGAAGGCCGCCGACGAACTCGGCAGCCTTGACGATCTCGGGCCGGAATACCAACGCGCAGTGCTCAATACCGAAGATGCCTGGACGGCTTCGAACCTGGAGGAGATCGCATGACCACCACCTTGGATGTCCCCGCCCTCGTTCCCGGAACGGTGATCCTCGACGAGATTGCTGACGCATTCGGGCCGTGGTCCGCAGTTGTCCGTGCCGGTGACGTTCTGACCATCGTCGATCTACACGGAAATCAAGCCGTCGACACCCTCGTCTACGCTGGTGACGATCACAGCGTTCGGTACTCGGCAGCAGCGACGGTCACAGCCCAGAAGAACCTGTTTCTGTCCACAGGCTCCGTGCTCCGCAGTGACGACGGAACTCCACTCATGACCCTGGTCGCAGACGAGGTCGGAAACCACGACACCGTCGGCGGCGCGTGCTCACAGGAATCGAACACCCTGCGATACGGCCACCACACCAAGCATCAGCACGCGTGCGTCGAGAACTTCCTCGTCGAGGGCGCAAAATGGGGGCTCGGTAAGCGGGACCTGGTGTCCAACATCAACTTCTTCATGAACGTCCCGGTCGACCCCGACGGCACACTCGGAATCGTCGACGGACTGTCGGCACCAGGCAAGCGGCTCGCGTTGCGTGCCGAACGTGACGTGCTCGTCCTCGTGTCCAACTGCCCGCAGATCAACAACCCGTGCAACGGCTTCGATCCCACGGCCGTCCGCATGATCGTCACACGGCCGGGAGCAGACGAATGAACGCAAAACTGACCATCGTGCGTCCCGGAATGCTGACGACGGTTCAGGACTATCCAGGACGCGTCGGATACTGGCAGATCGGAGTCCCACCATCGGGCCCGATGGACGACCTGTCGTTTCGGTTGGGAAACACCGCACTCGGAAACCCCGAAGGCGCCCCCGGCATCGAATGCGCGATGGCCGGACCTGCCATGACGTTCGACGAAGACACCACGGTCTGCATCACAGGTGCCCCGGTGTCGGTGACCGTCGACGGCGTCGTACACGGTCAGTGGCGACCAGTTTTCGTCCCCGCTGGATCGGTGCTCGACGTCGGAACGGTCAGCGGCCCGGGCCTGCGCATCTACGTACTCGTACAGGGCGGAATCGAGACCGACAACTATCTCGGCAGTGCGTCGACCTTCACCCTGGGCAGGTTCGGGGGACACGAAGGTAGGACTCTGCGGGCAGGAGACGTTCTCAAACTCGGACAGGCGACCGGGGTCGCGGGAGCTGTTCCCGCCGAGCATGTTCCGGCGATACACACGTGCTGGGAACTTGCGGTGACCGAGGGCCCGCACGGGGCGCCGGAGTTCTTCACCCGCTCCGACATCGACACGCTGTACGCGACCGAGTACGAGGTCCACTTCAACTCCGACCGCACCGGTGTCCGGTTGATAGGTCCGAAACCAGACTGGGCCAGAACCACCGGCGGCGAAGCCGGACTTCACCCTTCGAACATCCACGACAACGCGTATTCGATCGGTGCACTCGACTTCACCGGCGACACGCCCATCCTCCTCGGACCCGACGGACCGAGCCTCGGCGGCTTCGTCTGCCCGATCACAGTGGTGTCCGCTGATCGCTGGAAGCTCGGACAGTTGGCTCCCGGGAACAAGATTCGCTTCGTGCCGGTCCGCGCCGAACGGGCAGCCTCCCGGCGTGACCTCGGAGTATCGCGTCGAGCGTCCAATTCGGTTGTTCATTCCTCCGGTGGTGACGGCGACGACGGCGTCATAGCCCGCCGTGACGGCGACACCGCGGTCACGTACCGGCGCTCAGGCGATGACAACGTGTTGGTCGAATACGGCGACATGAATCTCGACCTGGCGTTACGTGCGCGTGCTCATGCACTGCATCAGCGACTCGACGCCGAGAAGCCGGCCGGACTACTCGATCTCACCCCGGGAATCCGCAGCCTGCAGGTCCGCGTCGACCCGGACGTGCTGCCCGTCGGCAAGCTGATGGGAATGCTCGCCGAGGCGGAGGACACCTTGCCGGCGGCCAACGAACTCGTTGTGCCCAGTCGCACTGTGCGGATGCCACTGTCGTGGGACGACCCGGCTACGCGCGAAGCGATCCAGCGGTACATGCACGGGGTTCGCGCCGACGCGCCGTGGTGCCCGTGGAACATCGAGTTCATCCGCCGGATGAACGGTCTCGAATCCGTGAACGACGTGTTCGACACCGTCTTCGGCGCCGAATACATGGTGCTCGGACTCGGTGACGTCTACCTCGGAGCGCCGGTCGCGACGCCGCTCGATCCGCGTCATCGTCTGGTCACGACCAAGTACAACCCCGCCCGCACCTGGACCCCCGAAAACGCCGTCGGGATCGGTGGGGCGTACCTCTGCATCTACGGCATGGAAGGCCCGGGCGGGTACCAGTTCGTCGGACGTACGACGCAGGTGTGGAATCACCGCCACCCCGCGAAGTCCGGGCCGTTCGAGGAGGGCACTCCGTGGTTGCTGCGATTCTTCGACCGGATCTCCTGGTACCCCGTCGAGCCGGAAGAGTTGATGGATCTGCGCGCGGACACCGCCGCCGGCCGCGGCGGGGGCGTCGAGATCGAGGACGGCAGCTTCTCGCTGGCCGAGCATCAGGAGTTCCTCGCGTCGAACTCGCGCTCGATCGAGGAGTTCCGTGCGATGCAGTCCGTCGCGTTCGGGGCCGAGCGTCAGCGCTGGTCCGCCGCAGGGGAGTTCGCGCTGCCCGGTTGATGGTCGAGTGAGCACCCTTTTCCTCGAGTGAGCACCGCTTCCAGAGTGTCGGAAGCGGTGCTCACTCAGCAGTAACGGTGTTCAGTCCGTCTGGAACGGGCAGCAGATGTTTGCGTCAGCGAGTCAGCGCGCGATTGAACAGATCGATGAACGGGCGAGGCGACGGGGTTCCGGTGGGCCGGAAAGGCGCAGAATCCCTCGACGCGGATACCCACTCGGTTCTGCTCACCCGCGACAAGTCGAGCTGATACCGGGTGTCCGCGGCGAGTCGGTGCAGGAAGAGGGTTCCGGTTCGCCCGTTTCCTTCCCGAAACGGGTGGGCATGATTGAGCGTCGAGTACACCGATGCGAGCGCGAACGACGCAGCGCCGTGATCGAGCGCTACCCAATCGACGGCGGCGATGATCTCTTCCACCTCGGACAGGTAGTTCCGAATCGCCGAGACCGGAGCAAACGTTGCCGCACCTTTCCTGATGTCGACGGTTCTGATGTGTCCGGCCCACTGGTACAGATCTTGGAAAACGTGCTGGTGAAGTAGGAGAAGTTCGGCTGTGTCTCGCGTGTGCGGTACGAGGTCGCTGCCGAGATGCGCCTCACCCAGACGAAGCGCGGTCGCCGCGAACTCGAGTGATTGCAGTGCGGCGGGATCTCGCACGTCGAAATTGTTCTCGAGCACCGATGTACCGCGATAGACGTACGGCGCTGATCTTCGCCAGCGGATTCGCGGGGGAATTGCAGACGAGAGGCCGACAGCTCGCGCCAATTCCTGCTCGAAATACTCACGCCGAGAGAGCATCCCGATCATCACGGCCTCGAGTTCCGCGATCTGCTCGTTACTCGGATCCCAGCCTTCGAGGCGCTCCGCCGCTAGAACCTGTTCGAGCGCAGTGCGATTCACGGGTCGATGTCGGGTAGCGCCGACGCGGACGCGGCATATTCGAGTCGTCGTTGCACACCTGCGACCTCGCGCACTGCATTGCTCAGCAAGCTCCGCGAGAGCGGAGTGAGTTCGGAGATCACGACTTCGTCGGTCGGTGGCCGACCTGCCGCGAACTGATCGGTCTGGTGGCGGACACGAATCTGCTGCAACACCTCGAAAGATTCGATCAGTACCTGGGCGTCGTCGTCGAGTAGGAAACCGCTTCCCGCTGCAGCCTTGAGACGTTCGAGTGTCGAACTCGTGCGGGCGCCCACGGAAATCCCCGCCCATCGAGCGATGTTCACGATCGGTTGGACGGCGCTGGCTTTGAGGTCGACGGTTCCGGTCCGACGCGTCATCACGTCCTTGAACGAATGGAGCTTTGCCTTGTCTCCGACCGCTTCGCGAAGGAGCAGTCGCATGACGGCCGGGTGCAGTCGCAGTTGATCCAACGCCGCAGGGCGAGGATCCAACGCCGGATCGCCTGCGACGACGCGGGCATCCGCCAGCATCGACAACATGACCAGGGCTTGGTCCTGGTACGGATTGGATACCCATTTCCGCAGCGCAGTGCGCCATTGTGGGAGCGTCCGAGCAAACCTGGCCTGGGTCGCGACGGCGTTCTTGGTGTCGCGAGGGAACCCGCAGAGATCGAGGATGTCGTGGATGGTCTTCGCGGCGTCGGCTCCCTCGTGATGAGATTCGCCGCCCCACACCAGCGCACTGTCGATATCCGAAGAGGGGAGCGCTTCACGCCTGGCGACGCTGCCGAGCGACAGCCACGCGAAATCCGGTCGCTCGTCTCCGCCCACCACCAATTCGATGGCTCGCCTGACCGTCACGTCGATCAGCACGGCCAGCGTCGCACCGATGTCGAGCGGAGAGACCCGTGACGCCACCAATTCCGTCACCAGAACAGGGACCGCGCGGGCTGTTTCGACGAGGTGGGCGTCATCCTGTGCTGTGGCGAGCGCTGCGCGCAGTTCGAAACCCTGATTGGTGGCCGAAGTCAGGAGGTCGCTGAGTTCGAGCACACCCATCAGTGCGCCTGCCTCGGTCACGACCGGGAGATGGCGCAATCCGTACTCGAGCATGTCGGTCACGGCGTCGGCGCCCAATCGATCCGGATCGACTGTCACTGCTGACGGCGTCATCACCGTTGATACCGGCTGATTGCTGTCGATACCACCGACTACCACACGAGCACGTAGGTCACCTTCGGTGAAGATTCCGAAACCGGTTGTCTCCGTCGGGATCACAACAGCGCGGCGGCCCGCATCGGTCATCAACTTCGCGGCCTCGCGGATGGTTGCCCGGCCATCGCAGACAATTGCGGGCCCGCGCAACAGGTCTCGCACCCGGCGCATGGCGGGACTCTGCATGCCTTGCCCCGTCGAGTGCCCCGTCATGGGGTCATTGTCGCAGGTGTGTCCGGTTCAGGCAGCGGAGGGTGAGATGTCAGAGACCACCGAGTCGCGAGAGTACGTCGAGAGCGGAATCTGTAGTACGCCAGAGCGCGTCGATCTCCTGTTCTGCGCCGGGACGTGTCTGCGGATTCTGGAGGGCGAACCCGTTGGCCAGCGTGATGGTGTTGTATCCGCTGTCGGCGGCGCGGAGCAACAGTTCCGAGGGCTGCGAGTTTCCGGCCAATCGGTCGAGTCCTTCGCCGACGAAGTAGAACCGCCAGAGGGGCCCGAGATCGGCGTCGTACTCGGCCTTGGTGAGCGTCACGATCGAACCACCTTTGACGGCAATCGAATCGACGATCTTGTAAAAATCGGGGACATCCTCTGCTGTGGTTCCGGAAGCGGCGACGGCGTGAGCGAGGTCGACGGTGAGATGCGCGTTGTAGCCGGCCATGGCGACTCGTGCCGGACTGGCGTCGCACTGACGCGTCAGGGTGAAGTAGTTGTTCCACGCCGGATCTGTGGGAGTGCCGGTGAACTCCGCATGGACGTTCACCAGGTACCTTCGCAGCAATTCGTAGCTGACCGAATGGGCCCACTCGTCATTGTCGAAGACCGCGGGGTCTCGCTGCAGCGGCATCACCGCCTCGTGCTCGACAGCGTCGAGGCCGACGGAGAACAGGCCTCGCCAATCGTGGTGGGAGACGAGGATCGACGTGATCTCACGATGACGTTCGACAGCGGTCTCGAGCCGAGGCAGTCCGGCACCGTTCAGGGTCGTGACGTCGCTGAGTTCGGCAATCCGGCCCACCTCGGCATTGCTCAACTGGCTGCCGCAAGCCGTCGAAAGACTCTCGCCCGGATCTGCGAGTGCAGAACCGGGCGAGAGGAAAGCGGCGGTGATGCCGAGCGCGAGCGTCAACGGATACAGCCGCATCGGTTTCATCGGCTCAGACTAGGCGCCCATTTCACAAATGTCCGGATTGGCGATCAGCTGAGGACCGCGTCGGCCTCGATCTCGATGAGCAGAGCGGTGTCGATCAGCGAGCTGACCTCGAGGATCGTCGTGGCGGGACGAATCTCGCCGAACACTTCACCGTGCGCGAGAGCGGCCTGCTCCCACTGCGTCATGTCGCGCAGGTACATGCGAGTGCGGATGACGTCGTCGAGCGAGGCGCCGGCCTCGGCCAGTGCTGCCTTGATAGTTTCGAGCGCTGCGCGGGTCTGATCTGTGAGGGTCTCACCAGGAGCGGTGGTGCCGGAGACTGCGATCTGGTTACCGATGCGCACGGCACGGGAGTAACCGATCTTGGGTTCCCATTCGGAACCGGACGAAATATTGATTCTGTTCGACATGCACCGAATTCTGCCAACAACTTCCCGGCCGTGGTGAGGCACGGTCGGGTATTCGCTCCATCTTGACATACCTTAGAACAAGTGTTCGACTTGGGGCCATGAGGTGGTCGGGTCAGGCATTGGATGCAGATGACGGAGCGCTACCCGGACTCGAACGGGCCGGGTTGGTTCGCTCCGTGCAGACTCCCGAGTTCGAGGGAATCACGTTTCACGAGGTGCTCTGCAAGAGCGCGCTCAACAAGATGCCCGAAGAGTCGACGTTGCCGTTCAGCTTCACCGTCAACGCTTTTCGTGGTTGTTCGCACGCATGCCGATATTGTTTCGCGAGACCGAGTCACGAGTATCTCGACCTCGACGCCGGCGCGGATTTCGATTCCCAAGTGGTCGTGAAGACGAACATTGCCGCGGTGCTCCGCAAAGAGTTGGCGCGAAAGTCCTGGAAACGGGAGGCGGTGGCACTGGGTACCAACACCGATCCCTATCAGCGAGCCGAGGGCCGATACCGCTTGATGCCCGGCATTATTCGCGCGTTGACCGAATCCGGAACTCCCTTCTCGATCCTGACGAAGGGAACTCTGCTCCGACGGGATCTGCCGCTGTTGAAAATGGCGGCAGCGCAGGTCGACGTCGGAATCGGTGTGTCGTTGGCGATCAACGACGCTGCACTTCAGAAGCAGATCGAGCCTGGTACCCCGTCGCCGCGGGCGCGTCTCGAGATGATCCGCGCCATCACCGACGCGGGATTCTCGTGCAATGTCATGGTGGCGCCGGTCATTCCGTTCCTCACCGACTCCACCAGTCATCTCGACGGGCTGTTCGAGGCACTGTCCGAAGCCGGTGCGACGAGTGTGACGGTCTTCCCGATGCACCTGCGGGGGAGTACTCGGGGTTGGTTCATGAATTGGCTTGCTCAGGAACATCCGGCGCTCATCCGTCGCTACCGCGAGCTGTACGGGCGGGGCGCGTATGTCACTCCCGAATACAAGCGTTGGCTCGCAAGCCGTGTCGAGCCATTGGTCGAGCGCCATGGGTTGGGTGGTCGTTCGGAGCATCGAGACGTCAGTGCAGCTGGCAGTGAGCCGCGTGAGGCGCCCCGGGAACTGGTGGGTGCGGGAGCAGCTCTCACTTTGTTCTGACGGCCGCGGGCGCGTAAATCGGAGGCGCCGCGGACGTTTGCCGGGCTACATTCGCCTGGTGCTACTCACACTGACGTCCACCCCGACCCCGCAGACTCCTGATGCGACCGCGTTGAGCTACCTGCTGCACAAACATCCCGACCGCGTGCAAAGCTTCGACTTGGCGATCGGCACCGCCACGGTTCTGTACCCGGAGGCCTCAGCCGAAAAGACCACGGTGGCAGTGATTGTGGACGTCGACCCCATCGAACTTGTGCAGAGTAGGTATCGACGCGGCAAGAGTGGCGACAACTTTTCGCTGGGTGAGTATGTCAATGATCGGCCGTATGCGGCGTCGTCCATACTCTCGGTTGCTCTGTCGAAGCTGTTTCGCACCGCGTTGACGGGAACGTGCAAGTCGCACCCGGAACTCGTTGGAACCGAACTCGCGTTGACCGTCTCGATTCCGGTGGTTCCGTGTGGCGGCGATGCGGAATTGCCTCGTCGGTTGTTCGAGCCGCTGGGCTGGGATGTGACCGCGATACCGGTGCAGCTTGATCCGCACCTGCCGACGTGGGGAAACTCCGACTTCGTGTCGTTGACGCTCACCGGGGAACACACGGTGCAGAGTGCCCTTCGGCACCTCTACGTGCTGTTGCCGGTCCTCGACGACGTGAAGCACTACTGGGTGGGACCCGACGAGGCAGACAAGTTGATCCGCGTCGCTGGAGAGTGGTTGGCGTCGCATCCGGATTCCGCGCTGATCATGTCCCGCTACCTGGCGCGTCGACGCGACCTGGTCGAATCGGTGGTCGATCGACTGATTCCCGACCAAGCAGAGGCGCAGATCGAACTACCGCGACCGGATCCGCCGCTGGCACGGCTTCGCGTCGACGCAGTTTTGGCGACGCTTCAGCGACTGCACGTCAGAACGATTGTCGACATCGGTTGCGGCGAAGGCAAACTGATCGAGGCGCTGATGCCGCACGCTCAATTCGACAAACTTGTCGGCGTCGATGTGAGCGCGCGCGAACTGACACGGGCGCAACGCAGATTGAAGTTCACCGAAATGTCCGACGCCCAACGTGATCGTGTGTCTTTGATGCAGTCGTCCGCGACGTACCGCGACGCACGCTTGAAAGGCTTCGACGCAGCCGTGCTGATGGAGGTGGTCGAGCACGTCGACACGGCGCGCCTGCCGGCTCTGGTCAGATCGGTCTTCGTGGACGCAGCACCGCAGTATGTGCTGCTGACTACTCCGAATGCCGACTACAACGTGCTGTATCCGGCGTTGGCAGAGGGAGAGTTCAGGCACCCGGATCACCGGTTCGAGTTCTCACGGACCCAATTCCGCGACTGGGCAACCGAAACGGCCCGAGTCCACGGCTATTGCGTGGAGTTCGAATTTGTCGGAGCAATTGATCCGGTCCTTGGCGGACCGACACAGATGGCAATCTTCACGAAGGAGGCACGAACGTCATGACGGTGTACGAGATTCCAGATCTCGCCCTGGTAGTACTCATCGGCGTCAGTGGCTCGGGAAAGTCGACCTTCGCGGCGCGCCACTTCGGTGAGTTCGAAACTCTCTCGAGTGACACATTCAGAGGGTGGGTCAGTGATGATCCGAACTCACAGGAGTCGACGTCCGATGCTTTCGAAGTGCTGGAGTTCGTCGCGGCCAAGCGTTTGCGACGCGGACGCCTCACGGTGGTCGACGCGACCAACGTCCAGCCCGCCGCGCGCAAGCGACTCGTTGCGTTGGCTCGCGAGCACGACATACTGCCGGTGGCAGTCGTGCTCGATATTCCGGAATCGGTCTGTTCTGCGCGCAACGACGCACGCTCTGATCGGACGTTCGGACGCGACGTCATTCGCCGCCAGCACCAACAGCTGACTCGCTCGCTTCGCGGGTTGGGCAAGGAAGGTTTCCGTTCGGTTCACATACTCAGAGGTGAGGACGCGGTTTCCGAAGCCACATTCTTGCGCCACCCGCTCCGCAGCGATCTGCGTGTCGAGCGTGGTCCGTTCGACGTCATCGGTGACATCCACGGATGTCGAAGCGAGCTCGAGACGCTCCTCGTGAAACTCGGCTACACCGTCGACTACGGGACCGATGGCAGAGCTGTCGGTGCGGTGCCGCCGGAAGGGCGAACTGCCGTCTTCCTCGGTGACTACGTGGATCGAGGACCGGATTCGGTCGGTGTGCTGCGTCTGGTCATGGGGATGGTCGCGGCGGGACATGCGATAGCGGTTCCGGGTAACCACGAGAACAAACTCGTCAAGGCCTTGCGCGGTAAGAAGGTCACGGCCAGTCACGGACTCGCCGAGACCCTCGAGCAGATGGCCACCGAGTCGGCGGAGTTCCGCGAAAGCGTCGTCGACTTCTGTGACGGCCTCGTCGCGCACCTCGTCCTGGACGACGGCAAACTCGTTGTCGCGCACGCCGGTCTCAAGGAGGACTACCACAACAGGGCATCCGGTCGAGTCCGGAGCTTTGCGCTCTACGGTGAAACTACCGGTGAGACGGACGAATTCGGCTTACCCGTTCGATACCCGTGGGCGCAGGACTACCGAGGATCAGCGACGGTCCTCTACGGTCACACGCCGGTGCACGAGGTGGAATGGATCAACAACACCGCGTGCCTCGACACCGGGTGCGTCTTCGGTGGATCCCTCACCGCCCTTCGATACCCGGAACGAGAGATCGTGTCGGTTCCGGCGGAGCAGGTTTGGTACGAGCCGGTGGTACCGCTGGCACCGCCGACTCGTGATCCGGATGTGCTCGATCTCGCCGACGTCCTCGAAACGACCGGCGTCGACACCGAACTGCGCGGTCGAGTGTCCGTTCGCACCGACAACGCTGCCGGCGCCTTGGAAGTGATGAGCCGATTCGCGGTCGCGCCGCAATGGCTGCGGTACCTACCGCCGACCATGGCGCCCTGCGCGAGCGCCCAATCCGATGACTATCTGGAACACCCGTCGACCGCGTTCGACGCATACCGGGCCGGCGGAATCGGAACAGTGATCTGCGAAGAGAAGCACATGGGTTCGCGGGCAGTGGTGCTCGTGTGCCGTGATCGATCGGTTGCTCAGTCCCGCTTCGACGCACCGGATGCGCTCACCGGGATGGTGCACACCCGCACCGGCCGCCAGTTCTTCGACGACGACCTGACTCAGCAGTTGATCGACGACATCGCCGCCGCAGTCACCTCCGCTGGGTTGTGGGAAGAGCTGGGCACCGACTGGCTGCTCCTCGACTGCGAACTGTTGCCGTGGAACGTCAAAGCGGAAGGTCTGCTGCGCTCGCAGTACGCGTCGGTCGCGGCGGCCGGGCGATCAGACCTCACAGCTCGCGAGGCCGTGCTGGCGCGGGCCGGGTCGCGGGGCCTGGACGTGGCGGAGATGTTCGAACAGACAACTGTTCGGGCCGCCAGTATCGAGCGCTTCGGCGAGGCGTACCGACGGTACGTGTGGCCGACGAACGGACTGGACGGCGTCACCATCGCGCCGTTCCAGATTCTGGCGGCCGAGGGCCAGTCGTACGGGGAACGGGATCACGAATGGCACCTCGGTATTTCGGACCGCCTGGCCGCGGCCGACCCGAGTCGATTTACCACTACACGTCGCCTGGTGGTCGATCTCGGTTCCGAGGACTCGGTGTTCGAAGCGACGAAGTGGTGGGAGTCGCTCACCGGCGACGGTGGTGAGGGGATGGTCGTCAAACCGCTGGCGAATCAGATTCACGGACCGCGGGGGTACGACGCGAAGGTTCAGCCAGGGATCAAGGTCCGCGGCCGGGAGTACCTACGGTTGATCTACGGTGCCGACTACCTCGAACCGTCGACACTTGCTCGGCTACGCAATCGCAACCTCGGACACAAGCAGTCGATGGCGCTGCGCGAGTACGCGCTCGGCATGGAGGCGGTATCCAGGCTCGTCGACCGTGAACCTTTGTGGCGAGCGCACCAGGCCGTGTTCGCGGTGTTGGCTCTCGAATCGGAGCCGGTCGACCCGCGGTTGTGACGGCCGGTGCGCAGGCTCGGATTGATACCGTCGGGTATGGGTGTGATTGCTCGCGTGGACGGTTTCAACCGACGCCATCCGTGGAGTCACAACGATTACTACGGCCGGTGGGTTCTACGTAATCTGCGCGGGGTCAGGTCCGGTCGCGCTCTCGACGTGGGGTGCGGGACCGGCAATCTGATCGACCTCTTGCGTCGGCGGTTCGACGTGGTGGTCGGTGTGGAACCCGACCTGACAACCTCGGCCGCCGTGCGCGCAAGGTTTGTCGACGACGGGAACGTGATCATCGACGCGCAGCGGATCGAGGACTTTGCATCCGAGGCGAAGTACGACGCGATCACAGTCGTCGCAGCGTTGCATCATCTTCCACTCGAAGAATCGATGAAGCAGCTGAGTAGCCTGCTCGAACCGGGCGGGCGGCTCGTCGTGGTCGGGTGTTATCGGTCGACCACACCCACCGACGCACTCCTGTCGGTGTTGGCGACCGTGTGCAATCCCGTCGTCGGCGTCGTCAAGCATCGACGGGTTGCCTCCGAGCCACTGAAGGCGATGACAGCTCCCACCGCGGAACCGGGTGAGTCGATGGCTGACGTCCGACGCGCGGCCGCGTTGTATTTGCCAGGTAGCCGGATCAGGAGACGACTGTTCTGGCGATACACCCTGATCTACGACGAGAGTCCGGCCGGCGCGTCGGTGGGGGAGTGAGTAGACCGTTCCGGTTCCTGGGGAAACGCGCGTCGGCCGAACCCGACTATCGCCAACGAAGCGATCATCAGAGCGACCCCGATGCCCGCCAGATGTGAGAGCCCGCCACTGTCGACGACGGCCGCACCGAGCAGAGCGCCCGTTGCAATCGCGATCTGGAACACGACAACGTAGATGGCCGAGGCACGGTCGGTCCCGATAGGGACGGCGCGCAGAACCGAGGACTGGAGGCAGATCGGAACGGTGGTGAACGCCGCACCCCACAAGATCGTGGCGACGACAGCGAACGCTCCCATCGACGGCGCCAAGAGCCAGAAGATGGCCAGCGCGCCTGCCACCGTCGCGATCGAGATGAGCGTGAAGAGGCGCGGTCGGCGGTCGTAGTACTTGCCGGCGACCCACACTCCGACGGCGCCGGCGGCGCCGTAGACCAGAAGCATCGCGGTACGGATGCCACCGGACGAGCCGAGGCTTTCCTCCACCAGAAGTGTGAAGAACGTGTACGAAGCGAATTGCCCCAGGGCGGCAAACAGCGTTGCCGCGCAGATGACGGCGAGTGCCCGTTTCATCGCCGGCGTCGGCTTCGGTTTGTCTCGCTTGCTCCGATGGTGTTGATCGACCGGCATTTCGGGCAACGCACGATGCAGTGAGAAAGCAATGACCACTGCCACCACACCGATTGCCGCCGATGCGGTCCGCCAACCCCAGGACTGGCCGATCGCCGAAGACAGTGGACCTCCGAGAACAAATGCGAGAGACGTACCGGCATACACCATCGCGATGGCCTTGCCCTGTTGTCCGCGCGGAACCAGAGTGGCTGCGACCGGGGCAACGACAGCCCAGAACACTCCGTGCGTCGCAGCGCAGAGCAATCGTCCGATCACCAGCATCGGATAGTTGACGGCCAATGCTGCGACCAGTTGCGACACCGCGAGGGTGGCCACCGTCAGAACGACGACGCGTCGTCGCGGCCAGGTTTTGACCGCTCCGATCAGTGGAAGCGTCAAGACCGCGACACCGTATGCGTAGAAGGTCAGCAGTAGGCCGACACGCCCTTCGGTGACGTCGAGGTCCGTCGAGATTTCGCTGAGCAGTCCGACGGGGAGCATTTCGGCCGTCACGTAGGCGAAGGCTGCTCCGGCCAGTGTCATCAGCCGTAGCGTGGTTGCCTTCGGCAGTCGAGCACTCATGTTGTGTAACGATACATGTATCGATACACACCTGCGCAATGGATATTTTCCACTCGCTATGCTGATGCTCATGGCCATACGTGCGCAGCGTTCGAGTCGTCCGACGATGGCCGACGTCGCCAAGGCCGCAGGCGTGTCGGTGATGTCGGTGTCGTACTCCTTCGCGCAGCCCGAGCGCGTGTCTGAATCAACGCGGGCCAAGGTGTTCGCCGCCGCCGAAGAGCTCGAGTACGCGGGCCCGAACCGGGCGGCGCAGTCCTTGCGGAGCGGGAAATTCAACAACATCGCGGTCGTCTTCAGCGAGAAGCTGACGTACGCCTTCGAAGACGCAGTAGCTCGGCGATTCCTCTCGGGAGTCGCCGAAGCGTGCCTGGATGCGAACGCCGGGCTGATGATGCTGCCGAACTCGGGGAAACCGGGAGACGTCGACAGAGTTCGCGACGCGGCAGTAGACGGTTTTGTCGTCTGGACCACCGTCTTCGACGATCCCATCCTCGACGCGATTGTCGGCACCGGAAAACCCGCATGCATCCAGGGTGGTCCGTTGCACGAGGGTGTGGATCTCGTCGGGATGGACGATGTTGCCGGCGCCGTTGCGATCGGGGCAGTCGGGTTGTCGGGGGCGCAGCGGCCCGCGGTGATCAGCCTTCCGTGGGATCGTGAGCGTCGGTCCGAGATTCGGATGGACGTGGATCCAGGTGAAGCGTTCTTTCCGGTGTCCCGCCATCGGCTCGAGGGCTACGAGCGCGCCGTCCGCGACGCGGGCCTCGATTGGCCCTCGGTGCGGGTAGGGGTCGTCACTGTCAACGAGCGGAGCGAGGGTGCGCGGATGGCTCGGTCCCTGCTCGACGTTCCCGAGAGCCGAAGGCCCGATGTCATCTTGGCGATGAGTGACGAACTGGCTCTGGGGGTTCTGGACGCGATCCGTGAACTCGGCCTCGCGCTGCCCGACGATGTCGCAGTCGTCGGATGGGACGACACAACAGCCGCATCGGACGCCGGCCTGACGACGGTTCGCCAGTCCCTGTTCGATCAAGGGCGCAATGCAGCTCGCGTGGTTCTCGGGCTGGACGATGCGGTCGAGCCGGTCGAATGGTCGGTGCGTCGGCGAACCTCGACACGATGATCACGCCGGTAGTCATCGACGGTCTGCGTCTTCGGTGGTTTGTCCCTCCCGAATTGGGGGAGACCGTCCGGTGGGGACTCTCCTGGAATGTCGACAGCCCGAGCAGGTGGGCGGTAGTCGAGCCGGCGTGGGTCTTGACGGCGGAAGTGCGCACGAGTTCGAAACCATTGATGTGGAGACTGCCTCGCGACGGGTCAGGCATTCGGGAGCCGGTCCAGCCGGCGATCGCTCGCGTCGCTGCACTGCAATTCATGTTCGACGCCGAACCACCGTTGCCTTCTCGGATCGAAGCCGCGGGCGCTTTGCAACTACGCGCCGGAACTCCTCGTGACGACACAAATGCCCGTCAGGCATGGATCGATTTCGACGAGAGTGCCGCCACGACCGGGGTAGTTCGGCGCCTGCGGCTCATGTCGATGGAGTCCGACATGCTGCCCGACCCGAAGTTTCCGCACGGCCCGAACTGGGGTTGGGCTACGAGGCAACTCGTGCCTGGCTCCGAGCGCTTCTACGAGTTGGCCCGTGCACCTCGCGCGTTGCGCTCGTATCAGCTGACCGATCGTGAATACGGGCCGCGGCGCGAGGACTTCCTCCTGGTCGACCTCGAGACGGCTGCTTGATCGTTGGGACCTGACACCGTTTTCATTCAGTGGACACAGACTCCAGCTGACCGGAACCAGTGTCTGCTCGACGAAACCGGTGCCAGGTGCTGCGACTAGCGCGCTCCACTGGCCACGTTCAGTGAGTATTTGCCGGGCGGCGCCCCGACATGCTTGACGAAGTGCCGCGACAGGTGGGATTGATCGTGGAATCCGACGTCGACGGCCACGTCCGCCAATTCGCGCCCGGCGAGGATTGCGCGTCGCGCCAGATCGATTCGTCGTCCCGTCACGTACTTGTGAGGCGGAAGCCCGAAATGCTTCGCGAAGTTCTTGATCAGATACGTGGGGTTCCGCTGCAGGATGTTCGACGCTTCCCGCATCGTGATTCCCGTTGTGAGTCGCGCATCGAGCAGGTCCCGAAGTTGATCGGCAACGCGTTCGTCAACGGTCCGCGTGTGACGGGATCGACCTGTGGCCGGTGTGAGGATCTCGTTCAATCTTTCAGCGAGGAATCCCAGGCGACTTTCGGCCTCGAGTGATTCGCCGTCCGGGCCGAGTGCAGAGTGCAGTTGATCGATGCGATGGCGCAGCAGAGGGTCTCGAATCTCGGGGCTGTCCACCGCCGGGCCTATGAGGACCTCGCCGAGAACTGACGTGTCGAGGTAGAGGATTCGTTGACGAAATCCGGCCTCGGTGACCGGAACTCCGTCGTGTGCGATGCCTGGCGGCAACAGAGTCACGATCTCGGGTGCCGCGCCATGAGCGCGATGATCGAGGTCGTATGCAATCGTGCCGCGGTCGACGAGCATCAGAGACCACTGATCGTGCGTGTGTTTGGGATAGGCGTGTCCGACGAAATCGGCATGGAAGACCTCGGTGATTCCCGCGAGGCCCGGTGCCCACGCGGTGATCTGTGCGCCGCGGGGATCCATGTCAGAAACGTACAAGACGCAGCTGCCTCGGGTGACGAAGAGTGGCGGGGTCGTCATCGCGATGGTGGCGCGCCCGAGGGAGGAACAACATGAACAGTTCGGCAACAGCGGTATCGCTCCGCGAGAAGTTCGGTCAGTTCACCGAGCACTGGTCGCCCAAGAAGATTGCGGCCCTCAATGATTACGAGATCAAGATCGTCAAGATCAAAGGTGAATTCGTCTGGCACTCCCACACCGACACCGACGAAATGTTCCTGGTGACGAAGGGGCAGATTCGAATCCAACTCCGAAACGGAGATGTTCGACTGGGGCCCGGTGAACTGTTCGTGGTACCTCGCGGAGTCGAACATTGCCCGATCGCCGAGGACGAAGCGGAGGTGATGTTGATCGAACCCGTTGGCGTGATGAATACCGGGAACGTTGGAGGGGCGCGAACCGCAGTGCTCGAGGACTTTTCGTAGTTACCGGCTCTTCCAATCCAGGGGATTGGTACGCAACGGCAAGGCCATTCCCGATCTCCAGAGCGTCGCCGCGCGAGAGTTAGGACGGAGCTCGACCTCGCGCCGCATCGACTGCGCGAAGGCGTCGGTGAACCCTGTTCGCGGGTACTCCGCGATTGTTGCATCAACAGTTGCTCGCGGAATTTCGGGCGCACGCCGACCGGCAACGTCGAAATGCGCTGCGGCATGCAGTAGGTAGGCGTCAGCGCCCGCGCCGCGGTCGACGGTCAGATCCATGTGCAGACGGATCGCTTCGCCGATTCGCTGTACCGACCTCTCCGAAGTTCCCACTCTGGTCGCGAGTTCTTCTGCGTCTGCGGCACTGATGTAGGTGAAACAGCCGTGCTCGGCCGATCCTTCTGCGCCCAGTCCGACATCGTGAAGGGCGCACGCAGTGAAGAGATCTTCGGGGTCGTACTCGATCGCATCGATCTGCGCGAAGGCGTCGGCCCAGATCCAGCAGCGCAGGCTGTGGTTCAAGACCGCGGGGGACAGGGTTCCTCTGGCGTGATCGAGCGCTTCGCTGCACAGCTTGGTGTCGGGGAGTGGGCGTTTGCGCAGCTCGGGTGTGCGAGTGGGGTAGCGGCCGAGCCGCAGTCGGAGCATCGACGGAGCACTCATGGCCTGCGCAGCAGCCGCGCGGGCCATGAGTTGTATCTGCTCGAGAGTGGTGAGCTCACCAGGGCGCATCGAATTCCTGTTCTGGGTGGGGGACAGCTGGATACGAATCTAGTTGGCAGGGAAACTTCTTCACAGATGTCTAATATCTGTCAATGACGGAAACACGGAATTATCCGAATATTGGTCGATAGCAAGTGCCATCCAACGGCAACCCCGAATCTGTAGCCTCACCTCTGCACATCGCAAGAACCATCAAGCAACGACGGTGGGGCTCGGGCTCAGATGACGCCGAACCCGACGATCCCCGGGACTTCCGACGGGACGATGCGATGGAGCATGACCTTGTTGTTCTCGTTGCCGCCGACGGTCGTCAGAGTGCCGGCGTCGTTGACCAGAACGACGTTGACGTGTTGGCCGAAGGGGCTCGAGTCGCCGTACAGGATCGTGTCGCCGACCTTGGGTTGGTAGTCCTGACCGTAGGGGACAAACGCGTCGACGGACTCGTAATACTCCTGCAGCGTGTACACCCCGGGGATGCGCCACGACCCTGAGTTGGGGTTCGAGAACGGCGTGCCGATCTGGTTCATCGACCAGCTCACGAAATCGGCACACCACGATTCTTCGACACCCTCGGCGTACTTGGTGCCGGGACTCCCTGACTCCCATTCCTGCTCGAGGACGCCCAGTAGCGCACTCTGCTGAGCGCTGAGAATGCTGTGGTCGACGGCCGGGAACGAATCGAGATTCTCGCCGGCAAGAGCGTCGTCGCCGCGCGCGAACCACCACAGTGCGCCGGCGACCACTACGACCACCGCAACGCCGAATACGCCCAGAACAGCGAGAGTGCGTCTGGGCGTATTCGGTGCGTGCGACATCACGCCACGATAGTCAATTACTCGAGCGGGGGTGCAGAGCGATCGATCGTCGTCGCGAGTGGCTTCTCCTTGACGAAGAGCAACAACACGACCGCTGCGATGACCAAGGGGACGAGGTAGAGGAAGATCGGCGCCAGCGCGTCGTTGTATGCACCGACGATGATCTCGCGAACCTGGCTCGGCAACTTCCAGAGGATTCCCGGGGTCAAGGAGTTCTCGTCACCACCGACCGCGCCGCCATTCGCCGGGAGTCGCTCGGCCAGGAGATTGGTCAGACGCGAGGCGAACAGGCTGCCCACGATCGCGCTGCCCAACGACGCACCGATCTGGCGGAAGAAGTTGTTCGACGCGGTGGCCGTTCCCACTTCGGCCGCGGGGAAGGTGTTCTGCACGATCAAGATCAAGATCTGCATGACGAGGCCGAGTCCGATACCCATGAGTGCGATGTAGCAACCGAAGACCAGCAGTGAGGTCGACGGCGTCAGACGTGAGAGCAGGACCAGAGCAACAGCGACGATGGATGTTCCGACGATGGGGAAGATCTTGTAGCGGCCGGTCTTGCTGACCAGCTGGCCGGACCCGATGGAGGCGACGAGCAGGCCCGCCATCATGGGAATCATCATCAATCCAGCTTCGGTGGCGTTCTTGCCTGTCACCATTTGGATGTAGGTCGGCAGGTAGGCGAGCGCACCGAACATGGCGATTCCGATGATCAGGCCGGCGACGGTGGTCAACACGAAGTTGCGCTGAGCGAACAGGTGCATCGGAATCACCGGTTCGTCGGCACGCTTTTCGACGAAGACAAAAGCCACTGCCGTCACGACGCAGCCGACGATCAACCCGATGATGACGGCCGATCCCCAGGCGTAGGTGTTTCCGCCCCAGGTCGTGAACAGGATCAGACACGTCGCTGCCGTCGCGACGAGAACCATGCCCAGATAGTCGATGCGAGGCTTGCCGAGGTTCGGCTTCCGCAGGTGCAGAAATGCCATCGCGCTCGCGATGGCGAGTAGGCCTAGGGGGATGTTGATCCAGAAGGCCCAACGCCAACCGATGCCCTCGGTGAACCAGCCGCCGAGTAGGGGACCGGCAACCGAAGCCAGTGCGAACACCCCGCCCATCGCACCCATGTACCGGCCGCGTTGCCTGGCGGGGACGACGTCGGCGATGATCGCCTGGGACAGCAGGATCAATCCGCCGCCGCCGAGTCCCTGCACGGCTCGACCAGCGATGAGTGTGGTCATGTCGTGGGACAGACCGCCGATCACCGAACCGACGATGAAAATGCTGATGGCGCCGATGAAGAGGCCCTTGCGGCCGATCAGGTCACCGAGTTTTCCGTACACCGGCATCATGACGGTCGAGGCGAGGATGTATGCCGTCGTCACCCAGACCATGTGGTTGACGCCGTTCAATTCGCCCACGATGGTGGGCAAAGCGGTACTGAAGATCATCTGGTCGAGCGAAGCCAGAAGCATCGTGATCATCAGCCCGACAAAAACGAGGATGATCGACCGTTTGTCCGGCGAGGCCTCGGTGTCGGTATGCGTGCCGTCGGGCTCGACGGTCGCAGCTTCTCGAGTGGACATGTAGTTCCTTAGTTGAGTGACGGCGGGTGCGAGAGTGTGGATCAGCTCTCGGACCTCAGTATTCGAGCCATCAGGAGTAGTGCCGGATCGAGCAAATCTGTTCTGGGGCTTGCCCGTTCACTGTTCTGCCATTTTCGGAAGACGTAACGCATCGCGGCGCCTGCGGTGATGACCGTTGCTGTGGCTTCGTCGGCAGCGGCTGTGTCCGAGTGCAGGCGGCGATACTCGGTTCTGTTCGACAACTCCCGCGTGAGGATCCGGGTGAGCGTGTCTTCAAGATCGTGGAAGGTGGCCAGATGTTGTTGCAACAGCGTGGGATGACGCTCGAACAATTCGCGTCGATGCGCGAGCAGATCGGGTCGCTCGTCGACGATTTGCATCGCCGCCTCGAATACCGCGAGAGCGCCGCGCAGCGGATCGTCCGGGTGCTCGCCGATGAGCGTGAGCATGGTCGTCTCACTTGGCACGACGAGCATGAGCCCACCGATCGCTGCGTCCTTGGTGGGGAAGTAGTTGAAGAACGTGCGGGTCGACAGATTGCAGGCTTCGCAGATTTTCTCGACGGTCACTTCGTCATAGCCCAGGTCGAGAACGAGTTCGACGGCGGTGTGCTCGATCAGCTGCCTCGTCGCAATTCGTTTTCGTTCGCGCAATCCGAGAGTTTCGGTTCCCATTTCATCCATAATTGCACAGAGTGCAAAGTTTCATCGAATGCAATATTTCGCCCAAGAATGCCTCATGAAATGCAAAAATGGGGATCGGGTGCCTGGTGGATAGGATGAACCGCGTGGAAGACACCTTGCCCCCTTGCCCTGAATGCGCCGGCGAATACACCTACGAGATGGGCGCGTTGATGGTCTGCCCGTCCTGCGCGCACGAGTGGGCGCCGACCGATAGTGCCGGCGAGGACCTGGGTGTGGTGAAAGATGCCGTAGGCAACATTCTTGCGGACGGCGACACGGTGACGGTCGTCAAGACGCTCAAGGTGAAGGGCAGTCCGACCGGCATCAAGTCAGGTACGAAAGTTCGCAACATCCGCCTTGTTCAGGGTGTTGGTGACCACGACATCGACTGCAAGGTCGACGGCATCGGACCGATGCAATTGAAGTCGAGCGTCGTCAAGAAGGTGTGACCGGACAGCGATAGTTGTCGGCTCGAAATCCTGTTCAGTTTCGACGGTTCGATAGCCACAATCGAGGTGATTCTCGACCGCTCGAACGAATGGACCGAACTGTGCCGAACTCGATCTGCCTGGCGCCCGCACTCGATAACACCGCACTCGATACAGACGAGCAGTGGAAACGCATCGTCGATGCGCTGACGCGCAGGGGTTTCCTCGGCGCCGGGCTCGGTGCCGCGGCCGCGACCTTGCTTGCAGCGTGCAGCAGCGACGAAAACGGCTCGGCGCCAAGTGGTCTCGTCACAGTGCAGGATGAGACGGGCAGTGTCGAGATTCCGTCGGACCCGCAGCGAATGGTCATCGCCCATGTCAGCGCCATGGCGACGGTGCTCGACCTCGGTGTGCCGCCGGAGAAGATCGTCGGCGGCTTCTTCGGTCTCGAGGGTGTGAGCGGTGACGCGGTGTTGCGTACGATGCCGGAGGCTGCGAACATCCCGAACCTCGGCACGGCGGGGACGTGGAACAAGGAAGCGATCATCGGCGCGTCGCCGGATCTGATCGTCATGCTCCTGACCGCCGGAAATGCTTATGCGGCAAAGTCCTACGACGAACTCTCCGCGACCGGTGTTCCAGTATTCGCCGGCTTCAACGGGTACCTCACGTGGGCCGAGATGAAGAAGTTGGTCACCTCGATGGGCGTCGCGGTCCGACGCGAAGACGCTGCTGCGGAATTGAACGCGAGAACGGAAGAGCGCCTCCTCACAATCAAGGATCGACTCTCCGCCCTCGGTTCGTTGCCGTCGGTGACCCTCCTCCGCACCGGCGAGAACGGTGTCGTCTACAACCAGGTCGACGCTCTTCTCGACGCCCTCGGTTTCCCCGGCGAACGAGCTACATCGGAGGAGTTCACGCGCACACTCACAGCGGAGCAACTCGATCAGGTGACCAGCGACGTGATCATCGTGGGCGCATTCCAGGACCAGCAGGACGTCCGCGCGCAGTTGGCGATGAACCCGCTCTGGGAGCGTCTTCCCGCTGTCCGCTCGGGGAACGTCCATTACGTCGACGACAGCCTGTGGGGCTCGGGCTATTCTCCCCGCGCGACCGAGCTGCGACTCGACGACATCGAGCGGATCTTCAGCTGACGCCGTCGTGTCACCTCGACTTATCGGTGCATTACCTCGAGAATCATGACCATGGACAAAATCAGGTTCTTCGAGCTGGTCACCGAATGGTTCGAGGTACTCGGTGTTGTCGCCATGGTTCTCGGGTTCGTGTTCGCATTCGTGATCGCGGGGCGCGCATGGAGTCGAACGCGGGACGGTAGTTCGGCGTTTCGTACTCTGCGCGAGACCATGGGCGCGGTCATCCTTCTCGGCCTCGAGATCCTTGTCGCCGCTGATCTGGTGAAGACGGTGACGTCGTCGCCGTCGCTGACAGACGCCGCAGTTCTGGGCATGATCGTTCTTATTCGGACCGTGCTGAGCCTGTCGATTCAGATCGAGATCGACGGGGTACTTCCGTGGCGCAAGGCGTTGGTGTCAAGTCCGGAACTCCTGGTACGCGCAGCGCGCGGATCAGGAGGCCGCACGACGCCCGACGCGTCGAGTTCGTAGCGATAGCCGTTGCGAGTGAAAGGTCGGGCAGATGACAGCAGTGCGCACCGAGCATCTCACGGTCGACGAAAGGCGGGCGCGCGGGCGCCAGGCGCGTAGAGATACGCCATTGGCCGCGCTCGCGGATCTGGCAGAGAGTGACCGTGATCCGATATCACTGCTCGAATTGCAGGCGAAGTCGCGGGTACAGGACCTGGTGCCCATCCGATACGGGCGGATGTCGGCATCGCGGTTCTCGTTCTTCCGCGGCGCTGCGCTGGTGATGGCCGACGATTTGTCACGCAGTCCGGATTCGGGTCTTGCCAGCCAACTCTGCGGCGACGCGCACCTGAGCAACTTCGGTATCTATGCGACGCCCGAGCGAAAGCTCGCGTTCGACATCAACGACTTCGACGAAACGTACCCGGGACCGTTCGAATGGGACGTCAAGCGTCTGGCCGCAAGTTTGGTGATCGCCGCAAAGGACAACGGATTTTCGGGCAAGGAGCGGAAGAAGATCGTTCGCGGATGCGCGGCCGAGTATCGGGAAACCATGATCACCCAGGCAGGATTGGGAAATCTTGCAGTCTGGTACTCGCACATCGCACCCGAGGACGGGCTCGAGGCTCTCCAGATCGACCTGAAGAAGCGCATGCTTGCTCGCACACAAGCGACGCTGGACAAGGCTCGTCGCCGCGACAGTGTGCAGGCGGCAGGCAAGTTCACCGAAATCGTCGACGGCCGGCGGCAATTCATCAGTGATCCGCCGCTGATCGTGCCCGCAAACGAGTTGTTCGCAGGGACCGATCTCACGCAGATCGAGGAGTTGCTACGTCAGCGCGTTCGGTCGTATCGGAGCACGCTGCAGTGGGACCGTCGGGTGTTGCTCGAAAGCTTCGAGATGACGCACATTGCGCGGAAGGTTGTCGGTGTCGGGAGCGTCGGAACACGCGCATGGATGATCCTCATGAAAGGAGTCGACGACGACGATCCGTTGATCCTGCAGGTCAAGGAAGCGCAACCCTCGGTATTGTCCGGCTACGTCGATGGTCCGACCTTCAAGAACGAAGGGGAACGCGTCGTCAACGGGCAACGCTTGATGCAAGCGACAAGCGACATCTTTCTCGGCTGGGAACGAGGGCCGGGGCTCGACGAGGGTGAGCACGATTTCTACATTCGTCAACTGCGTGACGGTAAAGGGTCGGCAGTCATCGAAGAGATGGTGCCGCAGGGGCTGGAACTCTACGGGCGCCTGTGCGCCAGGGTCCTTGCCTACGCACACGCTCGCTCGTCCGATCGGATAGCGATCGCCGAATATCTCGGTGACGGAACCGAATTCGATTTCGCGATCGGGGAGTTCGCGGCTGCCTACGCCAAGCGCAATGCTCGCGATCACGCCGCTCTGCTGACCGCGATCGACGACGGTCGCGTGTCAGCAGAGCGGGGAGTGTGACGACTCAGGCGAACGCGCCGTCGAGCCAGCCCTGCCACGCTGCCGTTGCTGATCCACCGTCAGCACCCTCTGCGAAGAGGTGATGGGCCGCGTCGACGGTGCCGCCGAAAGCATTTCGGCCGTAGAACCGCAGCAATGCGTCCTGGGTGCGCAAGCCGATGAACCAGTCGTTGATGTAGTCGACAATCGCGTCGACGGTTCCGATTCCGGGGACTTCCACCGACGCGGAGTCACCGACAGCGGCGCCCGAGGTGATTCCGAGGGCGCTGCGAAGCGTTCCCATCGCTCGCGGCGCGGAAGAGGATTCCGGGCCTTCAGCCGAGACATAGGTGGTGGGCCTGCCGGCGAAGTACCGCACGTACTGGCCGAGACTGTGCAGGTAGAAGTCCGTGTGCTTGCTCGCGCCGTCGTACTGGTTGTCCCAGTCATCGGCAAACACTCCGGCGTGGACGTAGCGGACAACGGCGGTGCTCTCGTCGCGGGCCTCGACGACGTATTCAAGGTTGTTGAACCAGCCGTCGGGGCCTTGCATGTGGATGGCGAGTTCGCGGGGTGGCTCCCACGTGGCGATGATCGGGCTGTCCGGGCGGCTGCCGTCGGCGGGGATCTTGAGAGGGGAGGGGAACATCCAGCCGGCCGTTTCGGCCGAGATGGCGGCCCAGATCTGCTCGGGGGTTCCTGGGACGACCACCTCGCGGCGGATTTCGAATTTCTCGGACATTGCTACTTCTCCGTTTCGGGCGCGTCGATCGCTTGGGTTGTGATGGTTTGGGGTGTGGTGAGGCTGGGATGCAGGGCGACAACGAGGCGGTGTTTGCGTCCGCCTTCGGAATTGCCGTCGTGATACTTGGCGACGAGTGAGTTGATCGACTCGCCGAGTTCGCCGGCGAAGGCGGCACGGTCGGCCGCCGTGGCAAAGGTGATGTCGCTGTCGATGGCAAAGGACGCCAACGGTTTTCCGGCTGCAGTTGCTCCGGCGATCAGTTCGCCGACCTCTCGGACGATCCGCGCTGCGAGACTGACGAGCCAGCGCGCCGAGAGTTGATCGGGGAACCGGCCCGGGTCCGGGGCGAGCGCCGACATGGCGGCAGGGGATATGACGTACGACGCGGCACTGGCCTGCATGATTCGCTCGGTCATGTTGCCTCGCTTGCGTTCCTCGACGAGCTCGACAAGTCCGTGGTCTTCGAGAGTGCGCAGGTGGTAGTTCACCTTCTGGCGTGTCAGCCCGATCCGGGGCGCCAGCGAGGATGCCGATCCCGGCACCGCCAATTCGGCCAGAATCCGTTGCCGAATCGGATCGAGCGACGCCTCGGCAGCTCCGGGGCGATCGATGACTGCTACGTCCAACATGAGAAAACCATCCCACCGACAACTAAATCTGTCAAGACAGAAAAAATTGTCGGTGGGATGGTTTCGGAGATTCGCTATCGCTTGAGGTCGGGCGGGTTGTTCAGATCCCGCGCCGAGTACGTGTCACACGACGAAATCTGGCCGGTCTGGTATCCGGTCATGAACCACGCCTGACGCTGTGCGGAGGAGCCGTGTGTCCAACCTTCAGGGTTGACCCGACCGGTCGTGGACTTTTGGATACGGTCGTCGCCCACCGACGAGGCGGCGGACAACGCGTCGCGAATGTCGTCTTTTGACAAGGGCTTCAGGAACGGTTGACCGGTCGCCTGATCGGGAATCGTGTCCGCAAAATGTGCCCAGACGCCTGCGTAGCAATCGGCCTGGAGTTCGGTGCGAACCGCACCCGACTGCTCACCCTGCGGGTCGGCCTGCGCGCGGCCGATGTCGCCGAGCTGATTCTGGATGTGATGTCCGAACTCGTGCGCGACCACGTACTCCTGTGCGAGCGGTCCGGCGCTGGAACCGAAACGGTCGACGAGTAGTTGGAAGAAACTCGTGTCGAAGTACGCAGTCTGGTCGGCCGGGCAGTAGAACGGACCGACGTCACTAGACGCCTGGCCGCAACCGGTGTTGACCGAACCGCTGAACAGAATGACTTCGGGTCGCACGTACGCCGTGCCGGTCTGCTTGACCAACTGCTGTTCCCAAACGTCGTCGAGGCTTCCGACGGTCAGTGTGACGCGGCAGTTCACATCGGCGTTTGCCTGAGCGCCGGTGCACTCGTCGACCGACGACAGTCCGGTCGACGAACTCGAAGTCTCGGTAGACGTACCCAGGAGTGAGCCGGGGTCACCGCCGAACAACAGCGCCAGGATCAGAACGATAATGCCGCCCGCGCCACCGCCGATCGCGATTTTGCCGCCGCGGCCACCGCCACCCCCGCCGCCTTGAACCTGAACGCGTCCCGCTTCGCCGCGGGCCCCCTCGTTGAAGGTCATCTATGTCCGCTTTCTGCTGTCGTGAACAAGTGCTTGCCGTCACTTCTGGAGATAGCTTCGCATGCGATGCGGGTCCGCGTTTCCGCTCTGTGCAGTTCGCTCCGTAGGATCGCAGGCAAAGTAGTCGGTCGTCGGTTATTGGAAGTAGTTCGAAAGGAATCCCGTGCTGCGCACACATCTCGCCGGTTCATTGCGACCCGAGCAGGCAGAGCAGACCGTAACGCTCACCGGTTGGGTAGCCAGGCGTCGTGATCACGGCGGAGTGATCTTCATTGATCTCCGTGATGCATCCGGAGTTGCGCAGGTAGTTTTCCGGGCAGGTGACGTGGCCGAGCAGGCGCACCGTCTGCGCGCGGAATACTGCGTTCGCGTGACCGGAACGGTCGAGGTTCGCCCCGAGGGCAACCAGAACTTCGAGATCCCCACCGGAGCAATCGAGGTCAACGCCACTGAACTCGAGGTTCTCAACGAAAGCGCACCGCTGCCGTTCCAGCTCGACGATCAGGTCGGCGAAGAAGCGCGCCTCAAGTACCGCTACCTCGACCTGCGTCGTGAAGGCCCCGGCTCCGCAATTCGCTTGCGCTCCAAGGTAAGTGCTGCAGCGCGCGGCGTTCTCGCGCATCACGAGTTCGTCGAGGTCGAGACTCCGACGCTCACGCGCTCGACGCCCGAGGGTGCCCGTGACTTCCTGGTGCCGTCGCGCCTTCAGCCCGGTAGCTTCTACGCACTGCCGCAGAGCCCGCAGCTGTTCAAGCAGCTCCTCATGGTCGGCGGCATCGAGCGCTACTACCAGATCGCACGTTGCTACCGCGACGAGGATTTCCGCGCCGATCGCCAGCCCGAGTTCACTCAGCTCGACATCGAGATGGCTTTCGTCAACCAGGACGACATCATCCTGCTCGCCGAGGAAATCCTGACGGCGCTCTGGAAGCTCGTCGGCCACGAGATCAAGACGCCGATCGACCGCATGACCTACACCGAGGCAATGCGTCGTTACGGCAGCGACAAGCCGGACCTGCGTTTCGGTATCGAACTCGTTGAGTGCGCGGAGTTCTTCAAGGACACGACCTTCCGCGTCTTCCAAGCCGAATACGTTGGCGCCGTCGTGATGCCCGGTGGTGCAAGCCAGCCGCGCAAGCAGCTCGATGCCTGGCAGGAGTGGGCGAAGCAGCGCGGCTCCAAGGGCCTGGCGTACGTGTTGGTCGGTGAAGACGGCACTCTCGGTGGTCCCGTTGCCAAGAACCTGACCGACGCCGAGCGCGAGGGCCTGGCGGCTCACGTCGGAGCCCAGCCGGGTGACTGCATCTTCTTCGGAGCGGGCGCGACGAAGTCGACGCGCGCTCTCCTCGGCGCTGCCCGTGGTGAGATCGCCCGCAAGAAGGACCTCATCGATCCTGACGCGTGGGCGTTCGTGTGGATCGTCGACGCTCCGATGTTCGAGCCGACCGCCGACGCCACTGCGTCCGGTGACGTCGCTCTCGGCCACTCCGCGTGGACCGCCGTGCACCACGCGTTCACGTCGCCGAAGCCGGAGTTCTTCGACACGTTCGACACCGATCCGGATTCCGCTCTCGCCTACGCCTACGACATCGTCTGCAACGGCAACGAGATCGGCGGCGGCAGTATTCGTATCCACCGCAAGGACATTCAGGAACGAGTGTTCAAGGTGATGGGTATCTCCGAGGAAGAGGCGCAGGAGCAGTTCGGCTTCCTCCTCGACGCCTTCGCCTTCGGTGCGCCGCCGCACGGCGGAATCGCATTCGGCTGGGACCGCATCACCGCGCTCCTCGCCGGCATGGATTCCATCCGTGAGGTCATCGCGTTCCCGAAATCCGGCGGCGGCGTCGACCCGCTGACGGATGCTCCGGCACCGATCTCGGCTCAGCAGCGCAAGGAATCGGGTATCGACGCGAAGCCCGAGAAGAAGTCAGAGGACAAGAAGTCCGAAGGCGACACCGGCGAAGCCAAGTAGAGCCGACACCGGATCGCCATGCTGCATTTGCGGGTGATCTGCCCGACCGAGCGCACCGAGCAAGTTCTCGGTGCGCTCGCGTCGCAGCGGGGCGCGACACACATCGTCGTGATGCGCGATGTCGCGGTTCATCCTGCCGGCGACATGGTGGAGGCCGACGTCGCACGTGAGGCGGCAAACGACGTCGTCGATGCCTTGAACGAACTCGGCGTCGCCGAGGACGGCGGAATGACGCTCGTACCGGTCGAGACGGTGTTGTCGGCGGCGGCGCGCAAAGCCGAGCGTGACGTGCCTGGTGATCCCGCGGATTCCGTCGTGTGGGAGGAATTGCTGTCCCGCACTCGCGAAGAGTCGACTCTCAACGGATTGTTCGTCGCGTTCCTGACCATTGCGTGCCTGCTGGCCGCGATCGGCGTCGTCACCGACTCTCAGATCACGATCGTCGGCGCCATGGTCGTCGGTCCGGAGTTCGGTCCGCTGGCTGCTTTGGCAGTCGCACTCGTACGGCGAGATCGACGGTTGCGTCGACGTTCGATTCTCGCGCTTGCCGTCGGATTCCCCATCGCGATGGGCGTGACGCTTGCCGCAACATTCGTGGTGAAGTTCTTCGGATGGATGGACGTCGTCAGTCTCGAGTCACTCCACGAGGTCGATTTCGTATACAAGGTCGGGCCCATTTCGTTTGTCGTCGCGCTTCTTGCCGGTGCGGCTGGGATGCTGGCACTCGTCTCGTCGAAGTCCGCTGCCTTGGTCGGGGTGTTCATCTCTGTCACCACGGTTCCTGCCGCCGGTTTCGCGGTGGTTGCGGCAGCAAACGGAGAATGGCGGGATCGCCGGGTTGTCGTCTCTGCAACTGGCTGTCAACCTGCTTGGGATCGTCACTGCCTGCGTGCTTGTTCTCTGGCTCAGAACCCGGGCCGACGAGGAATTCGAAGCAGCGTTGAAAGGCATTTCTCGATTTGTCGACGAGGACAAGACTCCATGACGTCGCCGGTTCGGAGTTCTGCTCACCGACAGCAAAATTCTCGAGAGAACTGTGTGCCGGTGTGGCGATTGGGGACTTTTGTCATCACCGCAGGTAGTCGGCAATTTCTGTTGCTGTGAGGCCTTGAATTCTCCGCTGCGAGCGGACGAGCTGGGCATGATCGGAGTCACTAACGGGTAAGTTGGTCGGTGATGACCGCATTACTGGCAGACCCCGTTTCCGAAGTCGTCGCAGCTGCTGAGCAGTTGCTGACACGCCGCACAGGGGCACCCGTAACCCTGGTGGATCCCGTAGATCTCGGGGGGAGTGGCCGCACCGTCGTGCTGCGCGTTCGCGTCGCCGAGAACCCGTTCTCCCTGCCCCGAACTTTGGTGATCAAGCAGGTCCGCGACAACTTCCAGGGAGCTACCAAAACAGCGATTGCGCTCCCGGCCGCGTCCGAAGGTGACTTCGACGTCGAGACCGCATTCCTTCGTGAAGCGGTGTCGTATCAGTTCGCCAACGCGCTTGCCAAGGACGCACGCCCCGGCGCCGAACTGTTGGCGTCCGACCTCGATGCTCGCCTCCTGATCCTGAGTGATCTCGGCGACGCCACCGCAATCAGCGTCCGACTCGAAGACTCCGACCCGGACACCGTCACTTACACGTTGATGGCCATGGCTCAGGCAATGGGACGCATGCACGCCGCGACCGTCGGCCGGGAGGACGACTTCACCGCACTGCTGCGTCGAGCCGAGGTTGCCCATTGCTCCGATGAAGTTGCGGATCAGGTGGGACGTGCCGTGGCCGGTGTTCCCGCGATGCTGGTGGAAAGTCTCGGCATCGATGTGAGTTCGGACATTCTCGAGCAGGTTCAGCATGCGCAGACACTGTTCAGCGGTGGCCGGTTCCGTGCCTTCAGTCCGTCGGACCTGTGCCCCGACAACATCATTGTCAACGACGACGGCGTGCAGTTCCTCGACTACGAGTGGGGTGGCTACCGCGATGCCCTCCTCGACATCACCTACGCGTTGGTGTCTTTCCCCGGTTGCCTGTGCAACATCGACCTGACCGAAGAGCGGGCGTCGGCGATGGTCGATGCCTGGCGGGCCGAGGTAGTGGGGATGTGGCCCGCCCTGGCCGACGAGGCCGAATTGGGCCGCCGGATCGTCGAGGCCCAACTCATCTGGGTCTGGCTCAGTACCTATCTGTACCTGCCCGAGGATCATTCGCGTATCGCCGCCGTCCGCGAACATTATCTCTCGATTCCACGCGCCGACGCACTGGTCGGACGCTGGGCCAGGCTCGCACGCTCGGCTCAGCTCGCCGGCAACGACGCCGTCGAGGCACACGCCCGCGACGTCGTGGCGGCTCTGCGCACCGAGTTCAGTTGAGTTTCTGACTGACCATATGCAGAAGGGCGCCCGTGCACGAAGCACGAGCGCCCTTTCTCGGTCGAGTCCGCTCAGTTGTCGGAGACCAGATCGTTCTCGGACAGGTCCGTCGCCGCGAGCGCCGTCGCCAGATCGGGATGCCGGAACGTCGACGTCACCTGGTCGGCCACGACTCGGAAAGCAGAGGCCAGGGTCGCTGACTTGTCCGGTTCGGCCGCCCACGTTGCGGTCTGTTCGACGACGACCACGCCGCGGTGGACGTACATCTTTCCGGGGACGAGCGTGATGCCGGCGTTGGTGGCCCACTCGCGCAGGGCAGCGAGTCCCTGGCTCGCGCCCTTCGGGCCGCCTACCTCGATGTCGTCACTCGACAACTGCAGCAGAGTGTCGACGTCTTGGGAGTTGAGTGCATCGTGCCACGCGAGGACGGTGGCGATCTCGGAGGTGCTCATGGCGACAACGCTATCCAATGCGGATTCACGACTGGGTGAGGGCTGGCGGAACAGCGGATTGTGTCGGGCGTCGGTGGTCTCTAGTAGCGTCGATTCGTGAGCGATTGGCAAGCGGAAGACAGTGCGGGGGCGAAAGACGGCGTGGTGGCGGAAGACGGCCTGTTCGAGGCAACTCCGGAGGAATCCGCGATCGTCGACGAACCAGATGTCGTGTCTGTAGCCGAGCGCGCCCTGTCCTCGGTGCCGCCCGGAGCTCCTCTGGCTGTCCGCATGCGTCCGCTCACTCTTGGTGAAGTTGTCGGTCAACAGCACTTACTCGGGCCCGGCGCGCCACTCCGCAGAATGGTCGAGGGGTCCGGCGCCGCATCGGTACTTCTGTACGGACCTCCCGGCACCGGCAAGACCACGCTCGCATCGTTGATCTCGGGTGCTACCGGCCGCCGGTTCGAGGCTCTGTCGGCTCTGTCCGCCGGAGTCAAAGAAGTCCGCGGTGTCATCGAACTCGCGCGCCGCCGCCTGCTGAACGGCGAACAAACCGTCTTGTTCATCGACGAGGTTCATCGCTTCTCCAAGACCCAGCAGGATGCCTTGCTCGCCGCGGTCGAGAACCGCATCGTGCTCTTGGTCGGCGCGACCACCGAGAACCCGTCGTTCTCGGTCGTCTCCGCTCTGTTGTCGCGCTCGTTGGTCCTGCAACTGCAATCGCTCACCGCTGCGGATGTCCAGGAACTGCTCGAGCGCGCTGTCGCCGACGAACGCGGGTTCGGCGGAGCGATCACGATCGACGACGACGCGATGGAACACCTCGTTCGTCTGGCGGCCGGCGACGCCCGCCGAGCCCTGACGGCACTCGAGGCTGCCGCCGGGGCTGCACTGGACACCGCAGGTGACGCTCCGGGCCCGGTGGTGCTCGACCTCGCGACCGTCGAGGCCAGTGTCGACAAGGCCGCGGTTCGGTACGACCGTGCCGGAGATCAGCACTACGACGTCATCAGTGCATTCATCAAGAGCATTCGTGGATCAGACGTCGACGCCGCCCTGCACTACCTCGCACGGATGCTGACCGCGGGCGAGGACCCTCGCTTCATCGCACGGCGTCTGGTGGTTCACGCCAGCGAAGACATCGGCATGGCTGATCCGATGGCGCTGCAGACTGCCACTGCCGCGGCGCAGGCAGTGCAGCTGATCGGTATGCCGGAGGCTCGTCTGGCGCTGGCACAGGCCACCATTCATCTGGCGACGGCTCCCAAATCGGGTGCGGTCATCGCCGCACTCGGCGCGGCCATGGCCGACGTGGCCGCCGGAAAATCCGGACTGGTACCGCCGCACCTGCGTGACGGGCACTACAAGGGCGCCGAGCAATTGGGCAACGCAGTCGGATACAAGTACCCGCACGACACACGTGATGGTGTTCTGCGGCAACAGTATCCACCGGACGATCTGGTGGGTGTCGACTATTACCAGCCCACCGCGCACGGCAACGAGCGGGAGATCGCCGATCGGGTGAGCAAACTTCGCCGAATAGTTCGTGGCTGACGCCTGCCAGGTTCCACCGGCCGACGCGTTAGTCTGGACACCCATAGCTCGACGCTCTTGAAGGTAAGGACCGGTTAGTGCAAACCCACGAGATCCGCAGGCGATTCCTCGACCACTTCGTCAAGGCCGGCCACACCGAGGTGCCCAGCGCCTCGCTGATTCTCGACGACCCGAACCTTCTGTTCGTCAACGCGGGCATGGTTCCGTTCGTGCCGTTCTTCCTCGGGCAGCAGACGCCGTCCTACTCACGGGCGACGTCCGTGCAGAAGTGCGTCCGCACCCTGGACATCGAAGAGGTCGGCATCACCACCCGCCACAACACCTTCTTCCAGATGGCGGGCAACTTCTCCTTCGGTGACTACTTCAAGAAGGAAGCCATCTCCCACGCCTGGCAGTTGCTGACAGGTTCGGTCGAGGACGGCGGATACGGCATCGATCCCACGCGCCTGTGGGCCACCGTCTACCTCGACGACGACGAAGCGTTCTCGATCTGGCGCGACGAGGTAGGAGTGCCCGAAGAGCGCATCCAGCGCCGCGGCATGAAGGACAACTACTGGTCCATGGGCATTCCCGGGCCGTGCGGCCCCTGCTCGGAGATCTTCTACGACCGCGGCGCCGAATACGGCGTCGAGGGTGGCCCCGAAGCCGACGAGGATCGCTACATCGAGATCTGGAACCTCGTGTTCATGCAGAACGAGCGCGGCGAGGGCACCAACAAGGGCGACTACCCGATCCTCGGACCGTTGCCGAAGAAGAACATCGACACCGGCATGGGCGTCGAGCGCGTTGCGTTCCTCCTGCAGGGCGTCGAAAACGTCTACGAGACAGATCTTCTCCGCCCCGTCATCGACAAGGCCGCCGAACTGACCGGCAGTGTCTACGGGACCGACCACACTTCAGACGTCCGTTTCCGCGTCATCGCCGACCACGCACGCACCGCAGCGATGTTGATCGCCGACGGTGTAAATCCGGGCAACTACGGCCGCGGCTACGTCCTGCGCCGGTTGCTGCGTCGCATCGTGCGTTCGGCCAAACTGCTCGGCAGCGAGCAGCCCACCATGCGCGAGTTCATGATCGTCGTCCGCGACACGATGGCGCCGTCGTACCCGGTTCTGGAAACCGACTTCACGCGCATCGAGAACGTTGCCGTCGGCGAGGAGACCGCGTTCCTCAAGACGCTGGCTTCGGGTTCTGCTCTGTTCGAGAATGCTGCCGAGACGGTCAAGTCGTCCGGAAAGTCGGTCATCGCCGGCGATCAGGCGTTTGCACTGCACGACACCTACGGCTTCCCGATCGACCTCACGCTCGAGATGGCGTCCGAGGCCGGTCTCACCGTGGACGAGGACGGCTTCCGCACGCTCATGGCCGAGCAGCGCAAGCGCGCCAAGGACGACGCTCAGGCTCGTAAGCACGCCCACGCCGACCTCACGGTCTACAAGGAACTGCTCGACCGAGGCGCCACCGAGTTCACCGGTTTCGACGAGCTGGTCTCCGAGGCTCACGTCCTCGCACTGATCGTCGACGGCGTCCGTGTCCCGGTCGCGAAGGCCGGTCAGGACGTCGAGGTCATCCTCGACCGCAGCCCGCTCTACGCAGAGTCCGGTGGACAGATCGCCGACATCGGTTCGCTCACCGCGCCGGGCCTCGAAGCCAAGGTCAACGACGTACAGAAGATCGCCAAGAAGGTCTGGACGCACAAGGTGACGGTGCAGAAGGGCGAGATCACCGAGGGCGACGTCGTGCTCGCGCACGTCGACGCCGAGTGGCGCAAGGGTGCAACCCAGGGGCACTCCGGCACCCACATGGTGCACGCGGCGCTGCGTCAGGTGCTCGGCCCCAACGCGGTGCAGGCGGGCTCGCTCAACAAGCCGGGTTACCTCCGCTTCGACTTCTCGTGGCAGGGCGCGCTGTCCGACTCCCAGAAGCAGGACATCGAGGCACTCACCAACGAAGCCGTGGCGTCGAACTACGCGGTCAACACATTTGTCACGGATCTCGACAAGGCCAAGGCGATGGGTGCGATGGCACTCTTCGGTGAGAACTACGGCGACGAGGTTCGCGTCGTCGAAATCGGCGGCCCGTTCTCGATGGAACTGTGCGGTGGCACTCACGTCGGAAGCTCCGCACAGATCGGTCAGGTAACGCTGCTCGGTGAGCAGTCGGTCGGCTCCGGAATCCGACGCGTCGAGGCGTACGTCGGTTTGGACTCCTACCGCTACCTCGCCAAGGAACGCGCGCTCCTGGCCGGACTCTCCTCCTCGCTGAAGGTTCCTTCGGAAGAGGTGCCCGCCCGCGTCGAGGCGCTCGTCGAGCGACTCAAGGTGGCCGAGAAGGAACTCGAGCAGACAAAGGCCAAGGCTGTGCTGGCGTCGGCAGGCGAGTACGTCGCCAAGGCCAAGCGCATCGGCAGTGTCCTCGTCATCGCCGAGCCTGCTCCCGCCGGAGTCGGCGGAAACGACCTGCGCAGCCTCGTCACGGACATCAAGGGTCGCCTCGGCTCCGAACCTGCCGTCGTAGCTCTGCTCGGTGACGTCGACGGCAAGGTTCCGTTCGTGGTCGCCTCGAGCAAGGCAGCTCAAGGTCTCGGTGTGAAGGCCGGCGAGCTGGTCGCGTCGTTCGGTCCCAAGATCGGCGGCCGCGGCGGCGGAAAGCCCGACATGGCCCAGGGTTCGGGTTCGGACTCCGCAGGAATCCCGGCGGCGCTCGATGCGATCCGGGACAGAGTCGGAGAGCTGGCGGGCGGCAGCTGACGGTGGTGGCTACGCAACAGGGTCCCGATCGCCCCGGCATCGACGACCCTGGTCGCGGGCGGCGCATCGCCATCGACGTGGGCAGTGTTCGCATCGGCGTCGCGTCCAGCGACCCCGACGGCATCCTCGCGACACCGGTGGAAACGGTTCCACGCTCGAAGGAGCGTGGGCCCGACGCGCCGGATATCCGGCGCATTATCGCCATCGTGTCCGAATACGAGGCCGTTGAGGTTATCGTCGGACTGCCACAGACGCTGCGCGGTGAGCAAGGTAAAGCCGCCGGTATCGCGACTGCATTCGCCAAACGACTGCAGCGGGCCGTCGAACCGATCCCGGTGAGACTGTCCGACGAACGACTGACGACCGTCACGGCTGCGCGCAATCTCCGCGAAAGTGGAGTCAAGGCACGCGGCCAGCGACCGATGATCGATCAGGCTGCGGCGGTGGAAATCCTGCAAGGCTGGCTGGACGAGCGGAGTAGAGCTGTGAAACCAGGGGAGTCGTCGAAGGACGCTGCACTGGAGGGCGATCTGTGAACGCGCGGTGGGATGAGGGCGGCGGAAGCCGGCCCACCAGTTCGTTCGACTTCGACAACGACGAGACCATGGTCATGCGTGCACTGCCGCAGAACATCGATCCGCCGCACATGTCGCGAGCCGAGGCACGCAAGCAACGCGAAGCGCGCAACAAGCGCGCCAAGCGTGGCAAGAAGGTCGGCGTTCTCGCCCTGCTGGTGTTGGTGATCGCAGTCCTCGGTGTCGGTGCATACGGCGCTCTCTGGTACATGGATCGCAACAAGACCGCGGAGGATTTTGCCGGCCCCGGCGGCGCACCCGTGGTCATCCAGATCAACAGTGGAGAAACCGCATCGGAGATCGGTGCGACGCTCGAGGCGAAGAACGTCGTCGCGAGTTCCGCTGCTTTCTACAACGCGGCGATCGCCAATCCGTCTGAGATCCAGAAGGTGCAACCCGGCTTCTACCAGGTGCCGGTGCAGAGTAGCGCCGCGAGCGCACTCGACACCTTGGTTGCCCCGGACTCCCGAGTCGGCAGTGTTGTCATCGCCGAAGGGCGTCAGCTGCACGACAGTTCGGACGCGCAGACCGGCTCGCTCAAGAAGGGCATCTACAACCTCATTTCCGAGGCGAGTTGTGTCGGCCCGGTTTCCGCTCAGAAATGTGTCTCGACAGACGAATTGAACACTGCGGGAGCATCTTCCGATCTGGCTTCGCTCGGCGTGCCGGACTGGGCGATGTCGTCGGTCAAGAGCGTGCCGGACAAGGACCGTCAGCTCGAAGGCCTGATCGCCGCCAGCAGTTGGGATTTCGATCCCACTGCTACGCCCACCGAGATCCTGCGGTCGTTGGTCGAGGGTAGCGCCGCCAAGTACGAGGCCACGGGAATTCTGACAGCCGGCAGCGGGGTCGGAATGTCTCCGTACCAATTGTTGGTGGCAGCGTCGCTGGTCGAGCGTGAGGCGTTGCCCGCAGACATGGCCAAGGTCGCGCGGGTGATCGTCAACCGACTCGCAGTCGATCAGCCTCTGCAGTTCGACTCCACGGTCAACTACTCACTCGACACCACCGAGGTCGCAACCACGGATGCCGACCGTGAGCGCGTCACGCCGTGGAACACGTACGCAATGCCGGGTCTGCCTGCAACGCCCATCGCTTCGCCGAGCATCGACGCGCTGAAGGCCGTGGAATCGCCGGCGGCTGGTGACTGGTTGTACTTCGTCACGATCAACAAGGAAGGCCAGACGCTCTTCACCAAGAGCTACGAGGAGCATTTGGCCAACATCGAACTGGCACAGCAAAGTGGGATTCTCGACAGTGGACGGTAGTACCGCGACTTCGCTCGCGACGCCCCGTAAGGCGGCAGTTCTCGGAAGCCCGATCGCTCACTCGAAGTCCCCGTTGCTGCATCTTGCGGCGTACGCGGCTTTGGGGCTGAGCGATTGGACCTACGAGCGGATCGAATGCACCGGCGATCAGTTGCCTGCCCTCGTCGACTCACTCGGCCCCGAATGGATCGGCCTCTCGGTGACGATGCCGGGCAAGATCGCAGCACTCGAATATGCCACCGAACGCACACCGCGAGCGGTGACCATCGGCTCGGCCAACACCCTGGTTCGCATCGACGGCGGTTGGCGTGCCGACTGCACGGACGTCGACGGAGTCAGCGGTGCGTTGATCGCCGGCGGTGTCGGCGATCTCAGCGGCACTTCGGCGGTAGTTGTCGGCGCGGGCGGCACCGCGCGGCCGGCATTGGTCGCGTTGGCCGACATGGGAGTTCGGACGGTCACCGTGGTCGCGCGTGATCCGGGGCGCGCATCCGGTGCCATCGAATGCGGCGGCGCGGTCGGGTTGGACATTGATCTGGTCGCCTTCGACGACGCACGGCTAGGCGGGATCTGCGCCGAATCCTCGGTCTTGGTCAGTACCGTTCCCGCGGAAGCGGCAGCGCCCTTTGCCCAGCAATTGGGGAAGGCGCGATTTGTCCTCGACGCGATCTACAACCCCTGGCCGACGCCACTTGCTTCGGTTGTCGAGGCGGCCGATGGAACGGTGATCGGTGGCCTCGAGATGTTGCTCAATCAGGCCTTCGGGCAGGTAGAGCAGTTCACGGGCAAGCCCGCTCCGCGAGAGGCGATGGCAGCCGCTATCGCTTAGGTCTGTTCACAGTGTCGAGGTAGTCCACAAGACGATTCGTAGTCTGCCGCTGGCGAACGGCAGACGCCAAGCTCGAAACCATGTGGACGTTGATGGTCTTGGCAGGCTCGGGGGTAGTCGCTGGTTTCGGAGCTCGGGCGATCGTCGACAATTGGTTGCGGCGACACGGTTATCGACCAGTCGTGACTTTCTGTTGTGTGCCGCAGTGCGCCGTCGCAACAGGCTGGGTTGTCGTCGGTGCGCTGAATACCTCGGTGGTGCAGTTATTTTCCGGTCTCGCCGTGGTGTGGTGGTGCGTCGCGATCTCGACTGTCGACCTGGCTGTGCGTCGGCTGCCCAACAGTTTCACGCTGCCGGGCTACGCCGTCGTGATGGTCTACGCGACGGTGTCGGGAACGGTGTGGGTGGCGGTGGTGGGGTCGGCACTGCTCGCCGGAATCCACCTCCTGGCGCACGTGATGTCGCCTGGTTCCATGGGCGTCGGCGATGTGAAGCTCTCGCTTCCTCTGGGCGCCGTGACCGGATTGGTGGGAGCGGACGCCTGGCTGTGGTCGTTGGTGTCTGCCTCGGTGCTCACCGCAACGCTGGGCACCGCGCTGGAACTGCGAAGACGAGGGCTGGTAGCCCACAATTCGCCCATTGCGCACGGACCCTCGATGTGCCTGGCAGCCTGCGGTTCGATTGCGTTTGCCTGGCTGACGTGACGAGTGCAACATCCGCGAGAAGTCTGGCGTTATTGACCGTTCAACGACGGACGGTGAACTGCAGGAAAGACGTAACCGTCGGTTTCATAAATGCGGGTATTGCCAGCGCGCGGTCCCAGTATGCGGCGAGTCGGACTTGCCGAATGTCCACACCCTGACGTTCACTGAGGTTTCGGAAATGGGACAAAACGAATCTCGTTTCGCACTCGATTATCGGGGGAACCTATGCGCACAAGGCTTTTCGTCGCTGCGGCAGCCTGTTTGGCGGCTGTGGCTGCAGGAGCGGGCGTCGCCGGCGCCGCGCCTGCACCTTCATCGGTGGCACTGGGCGGGGGCTCAGGAATCCTGCTGCCGGACGTGGATCACTCCGATCCTGACCGAGTTGCAGCATGCACGTTGACCGCGGTCGGCTACGACAACGCCGGTTCTCTCGTGGCACTCACCGCCGGACACTGCGGAGTTGTCGGGGACCGGGTGTTCGCCGAGTACCTGCCCGAGGCCGGACCCATCGGTCGGTTCTCTTACTCGAGTCCGGTCTCGGACATCGCCGTGATCGATCTCGACGACGCCAAGGTAGCTCCGCTGCGTACCGTCGGCGGCACGACGATCAACGGAATCGGCGCCCCGCCGGCCCCGGGCACGATCGTGTGCAAGGAAGGCCGTTCGACCGGCAACACGTGCGGTATCACCTGGGGTTACGACTCCGTCTACGGTGAGATCGTCGAGCACACGTGCTCGATTCCCGGTGATTCCGGTGGACCGCTCGTCGTCGGTGACCGCCTGGTGGGCTTGATCAGCAACGGCTACCCGCCGTACTGCTTCGAGCCGCTTCCGCCGCCGTTCCACGCTCCCGACAACTCGGCGGACATCAACATCGGTTTGGCTGACATCAACGCAAACGGTGGAGGATTCCGCCTGTTCTAGACCCACAGGTACCTCTGAGATGGCCCACACGCCTCGTGCGTGTGGGCCATCTGTGTTCACCGGGAGGACCACTGTGACAACTGAGGTCTGCGACGTGGAAAGATGGTCGGCGTGCTGCGTTGGATAACTGCCGGAGAATCCCATGGTCCCGCCCTCGTCGCGATGCTCGAGGGCATGGTCGCGGGGGTCGAAGTGACCTCTGAGGCCATCTCGTCCGAACTTGCCCGTCGTCGACTCGGTTACGGCCGTGGCGCACGGATGAAGTTCGAGGCCGACAAGGTCACCATCATCGGCGGTGTCCGCCACGGATTTACGCTCGGTGGCCCCGTGGCCATCGAGATCGGCAACACCGAGTGGCCCAAGTGGGAAACCATCATGTCCGCCGACCCGGTCGACCCGGACCTGCTCGCCGATCAGGCTCGCAATGCCCCGTTGACGCGCCCGCGTCCCGGACACGCCGATTACAGCGGCATGCTCAAGTACGGCTTCAACGACGCGCGTCCCGTCCTCGAGCGCGCCAGCGCTCGCGAGACCGCAGCCCGCGTGGCCGCTGGAACCGTCGCACGGTCCTTCCTGCGTCAGGTATTCGGTGCCGAGGTCGTTTCACACGTTATTTCCATCGGTGCTTCCGAGCCGTACGTCGGACCCGTGCCGGCGGGCAAGGATCTCGACGCGATCGACGCGAGCCCGGTCCGCGCATTCGACAAGGCTGCAGAAGAGTCGATGATCGCCGAAATCGAATCGGCGAAGAAGGACGGCGACACCCTCGGTGGCGTGGTGGAGGTCGTCATCCACGGCCTGCCGGTCGGACTCGGCACTTTCGTCAGCGGCGCCGAGCGTCTCGATTCACGACTTGCTGCTGCTCTCATGGGAATTCAGGCCATCAAGGGCGTTGAGGTCGGTGACGGCTTCGAGACCGCGCGACGTCGTGGCAGCGAAGCTCACGACGAAATCCGCCCGGGCCCGGACGGCATCGTGCGCTCCACGAACCGCGCAGGCGGAATCGAAGGTGGCATGACCAATGGTGAGGCTCTTCGAGTTCGCGCCGCGATGAAGCCGATCTCGACGGTTCCGCGCGCTCTGGCGACGGTCGACATGGAGAGCGGCGAGGAAGCGGTTGCCATCCACCAGCGCAGCGACGTGTGCGCGGTTCCGGCCGCCGGCGTCGTCGCCGAGTCGATGGTCGCGCTTGTCGTGGCTCAGGCTGCACTCGAAAAGTTCGGTGGTGATTCCATTGCTGAAACCACTGCCAACTACCGTCGTTACGCCGAGGGCATCGCAGCCCGACCGCCTCGATAGGACTCACGTATCGATGAAGCCGAAGGCTGTACTCATCGGTCCGCCCGGTGCCGGCAAATCGACCATCGGTCGACGTCTCGCGCAGGCACTCGAACTCGAATTGGTCGATACCGACGCCGAGATCGAACGGACCACGGGTAGGACGATCCCGGAGATCTTCACCCATGACGGAGAGCCTCGGTTTCGTGAGATCGAGGAATCGGTGGTTCGCGAAGCGTTGCAGGCCACCGACGGAATCGTCTCGCTCGGCGGTGGTGCGATCCTCTCCGATCGCACGCGCGAACTGCTCCAGGGGCACACGGTCATCTACCTCGAGATCAGTGTCGCCGAAGGGCTTCGCCGCACTGGGGCGAACAATCATCGCCCGCTGCTGGCCGGCGGAGATCCCAAGGTCAAGTACCAGGAGTTGATGAGGCGTCGTCGTCCGCTGTACCGGCGTTCGGCCACGATTCGGATTCGGACCGACGGCCGAAGTCCGGCGCGTGTCGTCGGGCAACTGGTGTCGAAACTTCAAGACAAATGAACAACCGGAGCGGAGTAGTGGAGCAGTGACCGAACCCGTACGTGTAGAGGTGAAGACCGCAAGTCCTTACCCGGTCGTGATCGGCCGCGGCCTGCTCGGTGATCTCGTTGCCGAGTTCGACGGCGCGCGCACTGTCGCGATCTTCCATCAGCCGCCGCTGGCAGAGACCGCGGAGGCCGTACGGGCTGCGTTGGCGGAGAAGGGAATCGACGCCCACCGTATCGAGATCCCCGATGCCGAGGACGGCAAGGATCTTGCTGTCGCGGGCTTCTGCTGGGACGTGCTCGGCCGGATCGGCCTGACTCGCAGCGACGCGATCATGAGTTTGGGCGGGGGAGCGGCGACCGACCTCACCGGCTTCGTCGCGGCTACGTGGATGCGCGGTGTCAAGGTAGTTCACGTCCCCACCACCTTGCTCGCGATGGTCGACGCAGCAGTGGGCGGCAAGACCGGTATCAACACCGAAGCGGGCAAGAACCTCGTCGGTTCGTTCCACGAACCGGGAGCGGTGTTCATCGATCTCGCGACGCTCGAGACTGTGCCGCACAACGAGATCGTTGCAGGCATGGCCGAGGTCATCAAGACCGGATTCATCGCCGACCCGGTGATCCTGGATCTCATCGAAGCCGATCCCAAGGCAGCTCTCGATCCGTCGGGAACTGTTCTGCCCGAGTTGATTCGGCGCTCCGTAGAGGTCAAGGCCAAGGTCGTGGCCGCGGATCTGCGCGAGTCGGATCTGCGCGAAATCCTCAACTACGGCCACACCCTCGGCCACGCGATCGAACGTCGTGAGCGCTACAAGTGGCGCCACGGTGCCGCTGTCTCCGTCGGCCTGGTCTTCGCTGCCGAACTCGGACGGCTCGCGGGCCGACTCGACGACGCCACCGCGGATCGTCACAAGTCGATCCTCGATCTCGTCGGGCTGCCGACGTCGTACGACGGTGATGCGTTCGGCGATCTGATGAAGGGAATGCAGACCGACAAGAAGAACCGTGCCGGGCTGCTGCGTTTCGTGGTCCTCGACGGACTGGCCAAGCCGGGTCGCCTCGAGGGGCCGGATCCGAGTCTGCTGGTTGCGGCGTACTCCGCGATTGCCCGCGATGCGCGGCCGGCCGGCGGAACGGTCCTGTTGTGAGGATCAACGTCGTCAACGGACCCAATCTGGGGCGTCTGGGTAAGCGTCAGCCCGAGGTCTACGGCGCGACCACACACGACGATCTGATCGAATTGTGCGTCGCGGCAGGCAAGGAGCTCGGCGTCGAGGTGATCGTCCGTCAGAGCGATCACGAAGGCGATCTGCTCGGTTGGATCCACGACGCGGCGGACGCGGGGGAACCGGTGATCCTCAATGCCGGTGGCTTGACGCACACGTCGGTGGTCCTGCGAGATGCATGCGCCGAACTGACCGCAGGTCTCGTCGAGGTACACATCTCGAACGTTCATGCGCGAGAAGAGTTTCGGCACCACTCCTACCTGAGTCCGATTGCGACCGGAGTGATCGTCGGACTCGGCGTCGCCGCGTATCCGCTTGCGATCAGGTTCCTCGCCGAGCGAGGCTGAACGAGGGAAGTCGAAAAAACAGCCACACGAATGCGGCCCCGAGGAAAATATCCTCGGGGCCGCATTCGGTTGTGTGGACGGTGGGCGTTACTGCTCGCGCTTGCCCAGATCGATCGCCGGGAAGACCGCGGTATCGGCGTCGGATTCCTCGACGGACATCGCGGCTCCGCTGTATGCGTGCTGCTCGGTGGGGGAGTCGTAGCCCTCGCTGACGGGCACCGGTTCGTGGTGACGCTCGTGGGACGGGGTCTGCGGAGCTGTTCCGTTCTTGCGCTGTTCACGGCTGACGAAGAAGCGTCCGACGGTGATGGCGATCATGGCGGGGACGAAGATGAGAAGGATCGTGAACGCCGCACCGGAGGTCACCTCGAAGAACAAGCCCTGCTGGGTGAGTTCGAGGGAGGGGACCAGGCTGAGTGCCCAGCTGGCAGCGCCGGCGACGAACCCGCCGACCAATGCGGCCTTGAGCCACAGCATGGTCAGATCGGCGCCGTCCTCGGGTTCGGGGAAATTCCGGCGGTCACGAATGCCGTCGATACCACCCCAGATCGCGGCGAAGACGATGACGATCAACAGGGACAGCCAGCGCAGGGTGGACCCCTGAAGTGGCCACTGTGCGATCGCTGCACCGAGCAACGCACGAAACACAACATGTATCAGGGCCATGCCGAGGCCACGTACCAACCACGCATTCATGGGTACAGCCTAACTAGAACCCATTACACCTTGTGGCCTAACCCACACTTATTGCTGTAACCGCGAGTTTCGAGTTGATCGGCAGGTCTGCGCGGGCGGTAGGTTCGAGGGATGCCGGTCGACTTCAGAACACGCCGTGAATCCCTCAGACGCCTCCTCTCGGAGCGCAAACTCGACGCGATTCTCGTCACAGATCTCCTCAACATCAGATACCTCACCGGTTTCACCGGTTCCAATGCGGCGCTCGTCGTCAGTGCATCCGATTCAGCGTCCGACGAGCGTGAGACGGTGATCTGCACCGACGGCCGCTACGTGACGCAGGTGTCAGAGCAGGTGCCGGACCTTCGGGCCGAAATCGCCCGTTCGAGTGCTGCGCACTTGATCGAGAAGTCCACGGCGCCCGTTCTCGCGTTCGAGTCACATGTGGCGACGTTCGCCGAACATCGGGCTTGGACCGAAGCAGCGCCGAAGATCCGGTTCGAACCGGTGAGTGGACTCGTCGAACAATTGCGCATGGTCAAGGACGAGTACGAGGTGGAGTTGTTGCGAGCCGCGTGCACCGCAGCCGATGTCGCGTTGGCGCAGTTGATCGCTCGCGGCGGTCTGCGACCTGGCCGAACGGAACGAGAGGTCGGCCGCGAGCTGGAAAATCTGATGCTCGACAACGGGGCGGACGGTATTTCCTTCGAGACGATCGTGGCGGCCGGCGCCAACTCGGCGATTCCGCATCACCGACCGACCGATGCGATCCTGGCGTCGGGTGACTTCGTCAAACTCGACTTCGGCGCCCAGGTCGGTGGGTACCACTCGGACATGACACGGACCTACGTGCTCGAGTCCGTTTCCGATTGGCAACGGGAGATTTACGAGCTCGTCGCGCGTTCGCAAGCTGCCGGTTGCGACGCGCTTGCGCCGGGTGTCGAATGTGCGGCAGTCGACGCCGTCGCCCGTGCGGTGATCGACGATGCAGGCTACGGCGAGTTGTTCCTGCACGGCCTCGGCCACGGTGTGGGGCTCGAAATCCACGAAGCACCGGGGATCGGCAAGCTCGGCACCGGTACACTTCTTTCCGGCGCGGCGGTGACCGTCGAGCCGGGCGTGTACTTCTCCGGGCGCGGAGGTGTACGGATCGAGGACACGCTCGTTGTTCGTGAGCAGGGGCCAGAGCTGCTCACACTGACCGCAAAAGACCTTACCGTCGTCTGAGACGGTTTCCCGACCCCTAGGAGACGCGAAGCAAGTGGCTTCCACCAGTGATTTCAAGAATGGTCTGGTTCTGCAGATCGAAGGCCAGCTGTGGACGATCATCGAGTTCCAGCACGTCAAGCCCGGCAAGGGCCCTGCCTTCGTGCGCACCAAGCTCAAGAACGTGCTCTCGGGCAAGGTAGTGGACAAGACGTTCAACGCCGGTGTGAAGGTCGAGACCGCCACGGTCGACCGTCGTGACATGACGTACCTGTACCACGACGGCAGCGACTACATCTTCATGGACGGCGACACCTACGACCAGGTGTCGATCAGCGAGTCCACCGTCGGCGACCAGTCGCGTTTCCTGCTCGAGAACATGGCAGTCCAGGTCGCGACCCACGAAGACGTTCCCCTCTTCGTCGAGCTTCCGGTCACCGTCGAGCTCGTCGTCAAGCACACCGATCCGGGCCTGCAGGGCGACCGCTCCACCGGCGGCACCAAGCCTGCCACCCTCGAGACCGGTGCCGAGATCAACGTCCCGCTCTTCATCAACACCGGTGACAAGCTCAAGGTCGATTCCCGTGACGGCAACTACCTCGGGCGTGTGAATTCCTGAGTGTCCGGCACACATAAGAAACTCGGTGCACGCCACAAGGCGCGCAAGCGTGCCGTCGACTTCCTCTTCGAAGCCGAGGCACGTGACCTCGATCCGGTCGCACTGGCGTCGGAGCGTTCTGATCTGTCCGTCAAGGACGACGCGGTAGCACCCGTCGCGGCCTACACCGTCACGTTGGTGTCCGGCGTTGCGGAGAATCTGGACCGGATCGATCAGGTCATCTCCTCGCATCTGCAGGACTGGACGCTCGAGCGTCTGCCCGCCGTCGACCGTGCGATTCTGCGTATCGCCGTGTGGGAGCTCTTCCACGCGACGGACGTTCCGCCGGTTGTCGCCGTGGACGAGGCCGTCGAACTCGCGAAGCAGCTCTCGACGGACGACTCTCCGGGATTCGTCAACGGAATCCTCGGCCAGGTCGTTCTCGTTGCGCCGCAGGTTCGATCGGCTGCGGCCGCGACCTCCCAGCGCGCGCAGGAATCGGATTCGGGTACCGAGTAGCAAGTTTTGTTCCACCACCGCCGTGCGAGTGTCACCGTGCGCGTTGTGTGTCTGCACACAACCGGTCGGAGTCGCTGCTCGCACGGCGGGATCAGGTCTGTCGGCTGATAGGGTGGGGACCGTCAGACATCCTTTAACGATCCGTCCAGTGAGGCGGAGAAGGAGGTCGCTGCATGAGCGTGCCCGAAGGGTCTCGCCCATCCGATCTTGCAGGTCCAGGTAACTCGAAGGCGCCGGTCGGTGCCGAGGCAGGTAGCGAAACCCGCGAATTGTTGTCCGCCCAGGATGTGGGCCGGACCATCGCGCGGATCGCTCACGAGATCATCGAGAAGACCGCACTCGACGGACCCGAGGGAACTGCCCCTCGTGTGGTCCTGATCGGGATCCCGACGCGTGGAACCACCCTCGCCACGCGACTGCGCGCCAAGATCGAAGAATTCTCCGGTGTGCGACTTCCCATCGGATCTCTCGACATCACCCTCTACCGCGACGATCTCCGGAACAAGCCGCACCGCCCGCTCGAGCGCACGTCCGTCCCCGAAGGTGGCGTCGACAATGCGCTGGTCGTTCTCGTGGACGACGTCCTCTTCTCCGGTCGCACCGTGCGCTCGGCACTTGACGCGTTGCGCGATCTGGGCCGCCCCCGCGCGGTCCAACTCGCAGTGCTCGTGGATCGTGGTCACCGCGAACTCCCGCTGCGCGCCGACTACGTCGGCAAGAACGTCCCGACCGCGAGGTCCGAGGACGTCAAGGTTCTCCTCCAGGAGCACGACGGCAGGGAAGCGGTAGTCATCTCCGGGGGTAAGAGCGCGTGAAGCACCTACTTTCCATCGCGGACCTCGATCGTGAGTCCGCGGTAGAACTTCTCGACGAGGCAGAACGGTTCGAGCAGGCACTTCTGGGACGAGAGGTACGCAAGCTCCCGACGCTGCGCGGACGCACGGTCATGACGGTGTTCTTCGAGAACTCGACGCGCACCCGGGTGTCTTTCGAGGTGGCAGGCAAATGGATGAGTGCCGACGTCATCAATGTCAGCGCATCCAGTTCCTCGGTGTCCAAAGGTGAATCCCTGCGCGATACCGCGATGACCCTGCGCGCGGCCGGTGCCGACGCACTCATCGTGCGCCACCCGGCTTCGGGCGCCGCCCACCAGATCGCAAAGTGGACCGGAGCGGCCGACGACGGTGGCCCGGCAGTCATCAACGCAGGTGACGGCACGCACGAGCACCCCACTCAGGCGCTTCTCGACGCTTTGACCCTTCGCCAGCGTCTCGGCGACATCGAGGGCAAGCGGATCGCCATCGTCGGCGACATCCTGCACAGCCGTGTCGCCCGCTCCAACGCACTGCTGCTCTCGATGCTCGGTGCCGAGGTTGTTCTTGTTGCGCCGCCGACACTGCTGCCGGTCGGTGCGCACACGTGGCCGGTCACGGTCTCGCATTCGCTCGACGCGGAACTGCCCGGACTCGACGCGGTGCTGATGCTGCGTGTTCAGGCCGAACGCATGAACGGTGGCTTCTTCCCGTCGCAGCGCGAGTACTCGATCAACTACGGCCTGTCCGAGAAGCGGCTGGCGATGCTGGCCGATCACGCGGTGGTCCTGCACCCCGGCCCGATGCTGCGCGGCATGGAGATTGCATCCGCCGTTGCCGATTCCTCCAAAACTGCTGTACTGCAACAGGTTACCAACGGCGTACACATGCGCATGGCTGTCTTGTTCCGACTGCTGGTCGGGTCGGAGGACGGTGCGCTGTGACCAGAAACGAGAATGGAGAATCACCCGTGAGTGTCCTGCTCCGCGGAGTCCTGATCTACGGAGAAGGTGAGCCCACCGACGTACTCGTCGGCGACGGCACGATCCTCGAGATCGGCGTGGACCTCGATCCGGCCACGGCATCCGAGGTGATCGATGCCGGCGGGCAGATCCTGCTTCCCGGCTTCGTGGACCTGCACACACATCTGCGTGAGCCCGGCCGCGAAGACACCGAGACCATCGAAACCGGAAGCTCGGCAGCGGCTCTGGGTGGATACACCGCGGTCTTCGCGATGGCCAACACGAGTCCCGTCGCCGATTCGGTGGTCATCACCGATCACGTCTGGCGACGCGGGCAGGAAGTCGGCCTCGTCGACGTCCACCCCGTCGGCGCAGTCACAGCGGGCCTGGAAGGCAAGCAACTCGCCGAGATGGCGACCATGGCCGCAGGCGTCGGCAAGGTCAAGATGTTCTCCGACGACGGCCACTGCGTCTACGACCCACTGATCATGCGTCGCGCGCTCGAATACTCCAGTTCACTGGGCGTCCTGATCGCCCAGCACGCGGAAGAGCCGCGCTTGACCGTCGGTGCGGTCGCCCACGAGGGCCCCACGGCCGCGCGTCTCGGCCTGGCCGGATGGCCGCGCGCAGCCGAAGAATCGATCGTGGCCCGCGACGCACTGCTCGCGCGTGACGCCGGCGCCCGCGTTCACATCTGCCACGCCTCCACCGCCGGAACCGTCGAACTCGTGAAGTGGGCTCGCAGCCAAGGGATTTCGATCACCGCCGAGGTCACCCCGCATCACCTGCTCCTCGACGATTCACGGCTCGAGACGTACGACGCGATCAACAAGGTCAACCCGCCCTTGCGTGAGGCCAGTGATGTTGCCGCGCTGCGCAAGGGTCTGGCCGAGGGAATCATCGACTGCGTCGCGACCGACCATGCTCCGCACGCCGAGCAGGACAAGTGCTGCGAGTTCGCAGCCGCTCGCCCTGGAATGCTCGGCCTCGAGACCGCACTCTCGATCATCGTGCAGACGATGGTCCAGCCCGGCTTGTTGGACTGGCGCGGTGTTGCCCGGGTCATGAGCGAGCGCCCCGCGGCAATCGTCGGCCTCGACGATCAGGGCCGTCCCATCGAGGTGGGGGAGCCCGCGAACCTGACATTGGTCGATCCGTCGGCCGAGTGGACGGTCCACGGTCCCGACCTGGCGAGTGTCGCGCATAACACTCCGTACGAGTCGATGACATTGCCCGCTCGGGTCACGACCACACTGTTACGTGGCCGCATCACCGCACACGACGGGAATGTGCGGCTGCGGAGTAGCGAGGAGTAGCGCGTCATGGACAGAGCACTGTGGATCATCGGTCTGGCGATCTTCTGGGTCGCGATGATCGGCCTGATGTACGTCGGCTGGCGTGGACGCGCTCGACGCCAGAAAGACAAGATCGGCGAACTGCCGACGGTACCGGCAACCCTGGGTGAACTGCTCGTCCTGCCGACCACCGGCCTGTACGTCGGCAGCACCATCGCACCCAGTTGGCAGGACCGAATCGCCGTCGGCGACCTCGGTTTCCGCGCCACCTGCGAGATCAGCCGCTACAGCGGCGGAATTCTGGTCGAGCGTGACGGCGCGTCGGCCATCTGGATTCCGGAGAAGTCGATCCGCGCGATCCGCACGGAGAACGGTCTTGCCGGCAAGGTCATGAGCAAGGACGGCGTCCTGGTGATTCGCTGGGAATTGCCGAGCGGAACCGAGATCGACACGGGCGTGCGCGGTGACGACAAGACGGTTTATCCGGACTGGGTCAAGCCGGTGACTGCTTCGAACAAGACCGCTTCGAACAAGACGAATGACAACGAAGACGCAAGCTCTGGCGACATCGAGCAGAACGGAAAGAACGCATGAGCGGCTTTGACAACAGCCCCGCAGTACTGGTCCTCGAAGACGGACGGGTGTTCCGCGGAACCACCTTCGGTGCGGTTGGACAGACCCTGGGCGAAGCGGTGTTCAGCACCGGAATGACCGGCTACCAGGAAACGCTCACCGATCCCAGCTACCACCGCCAGATCGTCGTCTCCACCGCACCGCAGATCGGCAACACCGGCTGGAACGACGAAGACGACGAGTCGGTCGGACCGACCGGCGAGCGTGCCGGCGCCAAGATCTGGGTTGCCGGGTACGTCGTTCGTGACCCCTCGCGCGTCACCTCGAGCTGGCGTGCAACCGGTTCGCTCCAGGCCAAGCTCGAAGAGCAGGGCATCGTCGGAATCGCCGGGATCGACACCCGCGCCCTGGTTCGCCACCTGCGTACTCGCGGTTCGATGAAGGCCGGAATTTTTTCCGGTGAAGCCATCGCCGCCGATGACGAACTGGTCCGACGGGTTCAGGATCAGCCGACCATGCTCGGCGCCGATCTTGCCGGTGAGGTCAGCACCACCAGCGGCTACGTCGTCGAGCCGAAGGGCGGGGAGGCGCTGTACACGGTTGCCGCCATCGACCTCGGTATCAAGACCAACACCCCGCGCATGTTCGCCGAGCGCGGTATTCGCGTCCACGTGTTGCCGTCCAACGCGAGTCTCGAACAGATCCTCGACCTGAAGGCCGACGGAGTGTTCCTCTCCAACGGTCCCGGTGACCCAGCCACCGCCGACGGCGCAGTCCACCTCACGAAAGAGGTCATCGGACAGGGCTTGCCGCTGTTCGGTATCTGCTTCGGCAACCAGATCCTGGGCCGCGCCCTGGGCCTGAGCACCTACAAGATGAAGTTCGGCCACCGCGGAATCAACATCCCGGTGATCGAGCATCAGACCGGTCGCATCGCGATCACCGCTCAGAACCACGGCTTCGCGCTCGAAGGCGAAGCCGGTCAGGAATTCGACACCCCGTTCGGCCGCGCGGTGGTCAGCCACACCTGCGCCAACGACGGAGCCGTCGAAGGTGTTCGCCTGCTGGACGATTCGGCCTTCTCGGTGCAGTACCACCCCGAGGCGGCAGCCGGCCCGCACGACGCCGCGTACCTCTTCGACCGCTTCACCAGCCTGCTCTCCGCACGGAAAGAAACCGGAGTCAAGAACTAATGCCACGCCGTACAGATCTCAAGCACATCCTGGTAATCGGCTCCGGTCCGATCGTCATCGGTCAGGCCTGCGAGTTCGACTACTCGGGCACCCAGGCCTGCCGCGTCCTCCAGGAGGAGGGCCTGCGCGTCAGCCTGGTCAACTCCAACCCGGCCACCATCATGACGGACCCCGAGTTCGCCGACGCCACGTACGTCGAGCCGATCACGGCCGAGTTCCTCGAGAAGGTCATCGCCAAGGAAGCCTTGCAGGGCAACAAGATCGACGCCGTCCTCGCGACGCTCGGCGGTCAGACTGCGCTCAACGCCGCAGTGGCGCTGCACGAGCAGGGCATCCTCGAGAAGTACGACGTCGAACTGATCGGCGCCGACTTCGACGCCATCCAGCGCGGCGAGGATCGCCAGAAGTTCAAGGACATCGTCGCCAAGGTCGGTGGCGAATCCGCGAAGTCCGCAGTTTGCTACACGATGGACGAAGTACACGCCACGGTCGCCGAACTCGGTTACCCGGTTGTCGTGCGTCCGTCCTTCACCATGGGCGGCCTCGGTTCCGGCATGGCGTACGACGTCGACGATCTCAACCGCATCGCCGGTGGCGGTCTGGCCGCGTCGCCGACGGCGAACGTCCTGATCGAGGAATCCATCCTCGGTTGGAAGGAATACGAACTCGAGCTCATGCGTGACAGTCGCGACAACGTCGTGATCGTCTGCTCCATCGAGAACGTCGACCCGGTCGGTGTCCACACCGGAGACTCGGTCACCGTCGCCCCGGCGATGACGCTGACCGACCGCGAGTACCAGGCGATGCGCGACCTTTCCATCGACATTCTGCGTGAGGTGGGCGTCGACACCGGCGGCTGCAACATCCAGTTCGCGATGGACCCGAAGGACGGCCGCCTGGTCGTCATCGAGATGAACCCGCGTGTCTCCCGCTCGTCGGCTCTGGCGTCGAAGGCGACCGGTTACCCGATCGCGAAGATGGCGGCCAAGCTTGCCATCGGCTACACGCTCGACGAGATCGTCAACGACATCACCAAGGAAACCCCGGCTTGCTTCGAGCCGACGCTCGACTACGTCGTCGTCAAGGCTCCGCGGTTCGCTTTCGAGAAGTTCCCCGGTGCCGACGGAACTCTGACCACCACGATGAAGTCGGTGGGCGAGGCCATGAGCATCGGCCGCAACTTCACCGAGGCTTTCGGCAAGGTCATGCGTTCGCTCGAGACCAAGCGTGCGGGTTACTGGACCGGCGCCGACATCGAGACGGAGAGCCTGGATGCACTGCTCGCCGATCTGAGCGTTCCGCAGGACGGCCGCATGTACGGCATCGAGAAGGCATTCGCGCTCGGCGCAACTGTCGAGCAGCTCTTCGACGCCACCAAGATCGATCCGTGGTTCCTCGACCAGTTCCAGCAGATTCACGAGCTCGGTGAAAAGCTGCGCGCTGCAGAGTCTTTCGACGAGGCTTCCCTGCGTCAGGCCAAGTACCACGGCATCTCGGACCGCCAGATCGCGGCTCTGCGCCCCGAACTCGGTGGTGACACGCACGCAGGTGAGGACGCCGTTCGCGCTCTGCGTGATCAGCTGGGCGTGCGCCCTGTCTACAAGACCGTCGACACCTGCGCCGCAGAGTTCGAGGCCAAGACGCCGTACCACTACTCGACCTACGAGCTCGATCCCGAGGCCGAGTCCGAAGTTGCTCCGCAGACCGAGCGACCCAAGGTTCTGATCCTCGGATCCGGCCCCAACCGCATCGGTCAGGGCATCGAGTTCGACTACTCGTGTGTCCACGCGGCGCAGACGCTGTCCGAGGCCGGGTACGAGACCGTCATGGTCAACTGCAACCCCGAGACCGTCTCCACGGACTACGACACCGCTGATCGCCTGTACTTCGAGCCGCTGACGTTCGAGGACGTCTTCGAGGTCTACCGCGCGGAGGCGCAGTCGGGCACCGTTGCCGGCGTCATCGTCCAGCTCGGCGGCCAGACCCCGCTCGGACTGGCGAAGCGTCTCGAAGCTGCCGGCGTCCCCATCGTGGGAACCAGCCCCGCAGCCATCGACCTGGCGGAGGACCGCGGCGAATTCGGTCGCGTGCTCACCGAAGCCGGTCTGCCTGCACCGAAGTTCGGTACCGCCACCACGTTCGACGGCGCCCGCGAGATCGCGGCAGGTATCGGCTACCCGGTGCTGGTGCGTCCGTCGTACGTGCTCGGTGGTCGCGGCATGGAGATCGTCTACGACGAGGCTTCCCTCGCCGACTACATCTCGCGCGCCACGGAGATCTCCGACGATCGTCCGGTCCTGGTCGACCGCTTCCTCGAAGACGCGGTCGAGATCGACGTCGACGCTCTGTGCGACGGCACCGAGGTGTACCTCGGCGGCGTCATGGAGCACATCGAGGAAGCCGGCATTCACTCCGGTGACTCGGCGTGTGCGCTCCCGCCCATCACTCTGGGCCGGGCGGATCTCGAGAACGTCCGCCGCTCCACCGAGGCTCTCGCGAAGGGCATCGGCGTCAAGGGCCTGCTCAACGTCCAGTACGCCCTCAAGGACGACATCCTCTACGTGCTGGAAGCAAATCCCCGCGCCAGCCGCACGGTTCCGTTCGTGTCCAAGGCGACGGCCGTCCAGTTGGCCAAGGCATGCGCCCGCGTCATGCTCGGCGAATCCATCGCGGAACTGCGTGCGAGCGGCATTCTGCCGGCGAAGGGCGACGGCGGAAACACCCCGGCCGGTGCACCGATCGCGGTCAAGGAAGCTGTGTTGCCGTTCAACCGCTTCCGCCGCGCCGACGGTACCGGCGTGGATACCTTGCTCAGCCCGGAAATGAAGTCCACCGGTGAAGTCATGGGAATCGACTTCGACTTCGGTACGGCTTTTGCCAAGTCGCAGACTGCCGCCTACGGTTCGTTGCCCACCACGGGCGCGGTGTTCGTCTCGGTCGCCAACAAGGACAAGCGTTCGCTGATCTTCCCGGTCAAGCGCCTGGCAGACCTCGGATTCACCATTCTTGCCACCGAAGGAACCGCAGATGTTTTGCGGCGCAACGGTATCGAGTGCAAGCAGGTGTACAAGCAGTCGGGTGAAGATGTTCCGGCCGGTGCCGAGACCATCGTCGACCAGATCCGCAGCGGCGAGGTCGCCATGGTCATCAACACGCCGTACGGCAACAACGGCCCGCGTGTCGACGGCTACGAGATCCGAAGCGCAGCGGTTGCGTCGAACATCCCGTGCATCACGACGGTGCAGGGCGCCTCGGCTGCCGTGCAGGGCATCGAAGCAGCCATTCGCGGCGACATCGGAGTTCACTCCCTGCAGGAATTGCACGCAGGTCTTCGTCAGCCGGCACAGCAGTCGTGAGTCACAGTTGGGGGCAGCGTCTCCGGTCCGCGATCGCGGACCGGGGGCGGCTGTGCGTCGGTATCGACCCGCATCCCGCGCTTCTCGACGCGTGGGGACTGCCGCGTACGGCCGAAGGTCTCGAGACTTTCGCCGAGATCTGCGTCGAGGCCTTCACCGGTGAGGTCGGACTGGTCAAACCGCAGGTTGCGTTCTTCGAGGCTTACGGCAGCGCCGGCTTCGCCGTGTTGGAGCGGACCATCTCGGTTCTTCGCGATGCGGGAACGCTGGTCGTCGCGGATGCCAAGCGCGGTGACATCGGTTCGACGATGGACGCGTACGCGCAAGCCTGGTTGGGTGATTCGCCGTTGGCCTCCGACTCGGTCACCGTTTCGCCGTACCTGGGATTCGGGGCGCTGACTCCGACACTCGAACTGGCACGGCAGAACGCACGCGGGATCTTCGTCCTGGCACGAACCTCCAATCCGGAAGGCGGCGTACTTCAACAGTCGTCGGCTGACGGTGTGAGCGTGGCTCAGTCGATCGTCGACGCTGCGGTCGATGCGAACGTCGACGGCCGTGACACCGTCGGACTGGTGGTCGGTGCAACTCGGGACCACGGTCTGGACCTGTCGCAGTTCAACGGCCCGATTCTCGCTCCGGGACTCGGCGCGCAGGGTGCGACGGCAGCGGATCTCGCAGACATCTTCGCGGGATCGACCGAGCTCCTGCTGCCGAACACTTCCCGCGGGGTGCTCAAGCATGGTCCTTCGGTATCGGCACTTCGGGAGGCAGCAATGCGTGACCGAGACGAGATCGAAGCCGCATTGGCGAACTGATCCGTGAGTGACCTCGAGGCTCGTTCGAGCGGTGGAACCCGGTGGTACCGTCCGTCGGTGAATCGTTGGTGGCAGATCGGACTTCTCGTCGCGGCGTGCGCGCTGCTGGCCACCGGGTTCCAATCCGTCACCGGCGTACACGGCGACGATCTTGCCGTGTACCGGACAGCGGGTCAGGCCGTCCTCGACGGCTCGAACCTGTACGACGAGTCGTTCAACGCGAGATTGCCGTTCACGTATCCGCCCTTCGCTGCGCTCGTCGCCGTTCCCGTCGCATTGGGTTCCTGGGGTGCGGTCCAGTGGGGATGGAGTTTCGTCAGCCTCCTGATGCTGGCCGCGATCATCGTGCTCAGCTATCGCGAAGTCCCGTTCACACGTAAGCGGCCAGTCGTCGTCTACGTGGGTTTACTGGTCCTGTGGACGGCGGCATCGCCGATCTCCGATCACCTCGGGTACGGCCAGGTCGGGTTGTTTCTGACTCTCCTGTGCTTGATCGACGTGCTGGCTCGACCACGGTGGATTCCCGAGGGCGTGCTGGTGGGGATCGCCGGCGCGGTCAAACTGGTGCCACTCGTCTACATCGGTTACTACGTGATCACCGGGCGCTGGAAAGCAGTTGCGGGCGGCCTCGCCGGCTTCCTCGGCGCCACGGCTCTGGGCTTTGCGGTTCTCCCACGCCAGACGATCGACTACTTCGGCGACATCGCCTCACTCTCGGGGCGCGTCGCCGTCGGTGACCCGTCCGTGTTCGGTAACCAGTCCGTGCGTGGAATGGCCTTGCGGCTACTTCCCGAGGGCCTGGTGGGTCCGGCATGGCTCGTCGCCTGTGCGGTGTTGGGTGTCCTCGGAATTGTCGCGACGCGGCGCGCTCAGCGCCTGCGGGGCGATCTCGCCGGTTTCACGGTGGTGGCTCTGCTGGCGGCAATCGTGACTCCCATTGCCTGGACGCACCACTTCGTGTGGTTGGTGCCGGCGGTGGGTGTACTCCTCGTTCCGATCAAGTCGGGCGTGGGGGAGGGCACTCGATCGGTCCCTGTGTGGTCCTGGATCGCGATCGGTCTCACCGCTGTCGTAGTGCTGTTTCGGCTTCCTCGAGTCGGCGCGGATATGGATATCCCGGTAGTCGGCTTCGTGCTGGAGAATTCATTGCTCTGGGCGAGCCTCGCGGTAGTGCTCGCTCTGGCCGCCCCCGGCGTGAGTCGCATCGAACCCGAGACGGTCGACGCCGGCGATCCGAAATCGTCGCTGCAGACCTGAAAACGGGCCGCGACACGCGCATAGGCGCCGAAAATGCTCGAAAATTTTGGATGTGTCGGCGACCACGTTCATTCCCGCAGGTAACGATTTCGCACACTCGCACGGGGGTGTCGCACGCTATGGGTCGAAATACATTGTGTTACAGTCTATTTCGGTACTGTACGCACGTTCGTGTGGCGTCGAATTCGTCTCGATCCAGCCGAAAACGGTGACGATCCGTGACATCGATTCGACGCGCATAACCCACCGCGATCTGCATCGGACCGCGGGGGGTGGGTTAGCAATTCGCGCCAGGCGTGAGTACGGTCGCTATCGCTGCTGGTTATCAGCGGAATAGACAAAATTTGCACACGACGAGACGGAGGAACCGTGGCCCTTCCCCAGTTGACTGATGAGCAGCGCGCTGCTGCTTTGGAGAAGGCAGCTGCTGCCCGCAAGGCCAGGGCTGAGCTCAAGGAGCGCCTGAAGCGTGGCGGCACCGACCTCAAGCAGGTCCTCAAGGACGCCGAAGACAACGAAATCTTGGGCAAGATGAAGGTTTCGGCACTGCTCGAGGCGCTGCCCAAGGTGGGCAAGGTCAAGGCTCAGGAGATCATGACCGAGCTGGAGATTGCACCGACCCGTCGCCTTCGTGGCCTCGGTGATCGGCAGCGCAAGGCTCTGCTCACCAAGTTCGACTTCGAGGCCTGAGCCGACAAGTGATGATTGCTGACGCGGCAGTGTCTGATGATTGCTGACGCAACAGTGTCAGAGAGCAAGACCGCAGTGCGGAGGGGTCGGCTGGTTGTACTGGCCGGCCCTTCGGCTGTCGGTAAGTCCAGCGTCGTTCGCGAGCTGAGAACTCGGTTGCCTGAACTCGTTTTCAGTGTTTCGGCGACCACTCGCGATCCCCGTCCAGGTGAAGTGGACGGCAAGGACTACCGATTCACCTCCCGTGAAGAATTTCAACGGATGATCGACTCCGGTGAACTTCTCGAATGGGCGGAAATCCACGGCGGCCTGCAGCGCTCCGGCACCCCCGCAGCTCCGGTCGAAGAAGCGCTCGAAGCTGGAAAGCCCGTTCTCGTCGAGGTCGATCTCGCCGGAGCACGAGCTGTCCGCAAGGCGATGCCCGAGGCTCTGTTGGTGTTCATGGCTCCACCGAGCTGGGACGTTCTGGTGCAACGGCTGACCGGACGTGGAACCGAAACGGAAGACGTCGTGGCGCGCCGACTCGAGACGGCCCGAGTGGAATTGGCCGCACAGGACGAGTTCGACACGGTCATCGTGAACGAGGATGTAAGCCGTGCTTGCGATGAGTTGGTATCCTTGTTGGTTGGGAACTGATTCCGCACCCTTCGGGAACCGATTTCCACCCCGTTTCTCAGATATCCGGATCGATAAAACTAGTTCTTCAATGAAGATCTAATTCAGGAGACACAAGAGTGAGCAGCACTTCAGCCGCGTCCGCAGCAGGTCAGGGCGCTCTGCCTGCCTACGACACCCCGCTCGGCATCACCAACCCGCCGATCGACGAGTTGCTCGAACGCACCTCTTCCAAGTACGCCCTGGTCATCTACTCGGCCAAGCGCGCGCGCCAGATCAACGACTACTACAACCAGCTCGGTGACGGCATCCTCGAATACGTCGGACCTCTGGTCGAGCCCGGTCTGCAGGAAAAGCCGCTGTCCATCGCGTTGCGTGAAATCCACGCTGATCTCCTCGAGCACACCGAAGGCGAGTGAGCACCACATCTGCCGCACCCGAACCTCGTTCGGGTGTCGGGGGAGTGTCCGACGCGCCCACATCGATACGTAAGCGCATTGTCGTCGGTGTCGGTGGGGGTATCGCCGCCTACAAGGCGTGCTCGATCATCCGCAGCTTCACCGAGAGCGGTCATCACGTCCGCGTGATTCCGACTGAATCCGCTCTGGAGTTCGTCGGGCGCGCGACGTTCGAAGCACTCTCCGGCAACCCGGTTCACACCGGCGTCTTCAACGACGTCCCGCAGGTTCCGCATGTCCGTCTCGGACAGGAAGCCGATCTGGTCGTCATCGCGCCGGCAACCGCTGATCTGATGGCGCGAGCGGTCATGGGTCGCGCAGACGACCTGTTGACGGCCACTTTGTTGACCGCGCGCTGTCCGGTCGTCTTCGCCCCAGCAATGCACACCGAGATGTGGGAGCACCCCGCAACGGTCTCGAACGTGGCGACACTGCGTTCGCGCGGCGTCCACGTGATCGAACCTGCCTCCGGGCGTTTGACAGGGAAAGACACCGGAGCCGGTCGACTTCCCGAACCCGACGAGATCGTCGGGTTGGCATCGTTGCTCCTCGAGCGCTCGGACGCGTTGCCGCGCGACCTGGAGGGTCGCCGCATTCTGGTCACCGCCGGCGGTACTCGCGAGCCGCTCGATCCCGTGCGCTTTCTCGGTAATCGCAGCTCGGGCAAACAGGGCTACGCGCTCGCCCGTCTTGCCGCGCAACGCGGCGCGCACGTGACACTGATCGCCGGGTACACGGCTGATCTCGCCGACCCCGCCGCTGTCGACGTCGTGCACATCAAGACGGCCGAAGATCTCCGGTTGGCAGTGGAAAAGCACGCACCGGGACACGACGGAGTCGTCATGGCTGCGGCTGTCGCGGACTTCCGCCCCACCACCGTCGAAGGCAGCAAGATCAAGAAGGGCGCAAACGAACCCGACTCGATCAGCCTCACCAGAAATGCCGACATCCTCGCCGGTCTCGTCGAAGCGCGTCGTGACGGCGACTTGGATGCTCGAACGGTGATCGTCGGATTCGCCGCTGAGACCGGTGACGCCCATGGTGACGTTCTCACCTATGCCCGCTCCAAGCTTGCCCGCAAAGGTTGCGATCTCCTCGTGGTCAATGCGGTCGGCGAGGGCAAGGCGTTCGAGGTCGATCACAACGACGGTTGGTTGCTCGGTTCCGACGGCTCGGAGTCCGCTCTCGAACACGGATCCAAGGCTTTGATGGCCAGTCGAGTACTCGACGCCCTGGTCAAGCTCTTTCCCGAGTAGCGACACGCGCCCGGTGGTGAGAGTTACCCCACGATAATCGGGTGAGTACAAGGGTGTTGCGCAGGCGGTCCAACCGTTATCGTCGGCTCAGCCCCCAGCTAACAAAGCATGACAAAACGGTCACCGAACGGTGATTCGGATACTTCAATAAGCTGTAGTCAAGAACTCAGTCGTCGAGAGGGAGATCTGTGAGCAAGTCCGGCAGTCGGCTATTCACCAGCGAGTCCGTCACCGAGGGGCACCCGGACAAGATCTGTGACGCGATCAGCGACTCGATCCTCGACGCGCTGCTCACCCAGGACCCGCGCGCCCGCGTGGCCGTCGAGACACTGGTCACCACCGGCCAGGTTCACGTAGCCGGTGAGGTCACGACCACTGCGTACGCGGACATTCCGAAGATCGTGCGCGACACGGTCCTCGAAATCGGCTACGACAGCTCCGCAAAGGGCTTCGACGGAAATTCGTGCGGCGTCAACGTCGCGATCGGCGCCCAGTCGCCCGAGATCGCGCAGGGTGTCGATCACTCGCACGAGGCTCGCGTCGACGGAATCAGCGACGACGAGATCGACCGTCAGGGTGCGGGCGACCAGGGCCTGATGTTCGGCTACGCCACCACCGACACGCCGGAACTGATGCCGCTGCCCATCGCGCTGGCTCATCGTCTCTCTCGCCGGTTGACCGAGGTCCGTAAGTCCGGCGTGCTGCCGTACCTGCGCCCGGACGGCAAGACCCAGGTCACCATCGAGTACGACGGTGACAAGGCTGTCCGTCTCGACACCGTGGTCATCTCCACCCAGCATGCCGCTGACATCGACCTCGACAACCTGTTGACGCCCGATCTTCGCGAGAAGGTGCTTCACTCGGTGCTGACCGACGTCAACCTCACCGATCTCGATACCTCCGATGTTCGTCTGTTGGTGAACCCGACGGGCAAGTTCGTCCTCGGTGGCCCGATGGGTGACGCCGGTTTGACCGGCCGCAAGATCATCGTCGACACCTACGGCGGAATGGCTCGCCACGGTGGCGGCGCGTTCTCCGGCAAGGACCCGTCAAAGGTCGACCGCAGCGCTGCCTACGCCATGCGCTGGGTGGCCAAGAACGCTGTTGCCGCAGGTCTGGCCGACCGCATCGAGGTTCAGGTCGCCTACGCCATCGGCAAGGCAGCTCCGGTCGGACTCTTCGTCGAAACCTTCGGCACCGAGAAGACCGATCCGGCACGGATCCAGAAGGCGATCACCGAGATCTTCGACCTGCGTCCGGGAGCGATCATCCGCGACCTCGACCTGCTGCGCCCGATCTACGCGCAGACGGCGGCATACGGTCACTTCGGTCGCACCGATATCGACCTCCCGTGGGAGAGCACCGATCGCGCCGACAAGCTGCGTAGCGCAGCTGGTCTCTGATCACTGACGTACAGACGGGGCGCGGGTGGGCGCGGAAAGAGTAGCGGCAGAAGTCGATCCGGTCGCCCGGGTTCTGCCGATGCTCCCGCTCGCTCACCTCGACCGTGAATTCGACTACCTCGTTCCTCGTGAACTCGAAGCGGATGCGCAGCCCGGAGTCCGGGTGCGCATCCGCTTCGCTGGTCGTCTGGTGGACGGTTTCATCGTCTCGCGCGAGGCGACCAGTGACCATCAGGGGAAGTTCGGCTGGCTCGAACGCGTCATCTCGTCCGAGCGGGTCTTGACGGCCGAAATCGCGCAAGTCGTCGATCGTGTGGCGGAGCGTTATGCCGGAACCCGCGCCGATGTTCTCCGTTTGGCGGTACCGCCGCGGCACGCGAAGGTCGAGGCGGAACCGTGGGAGCCCGCCGAGTCACCGTCCGCTCCTGAACCGATCGAAAATGGTTGGCATCTCTACAGATTCGGTGACGCCTTCCTGTCCGCCATTCGCGAGTCGAAAAGCCCGCGTGCGGTCTGGCAGGCGTTGCCTGGTGAAAACTGGCCACTGCGCCTGGCCGAACTGGCCGGGGCCGTAGCGGCAAGTGGTAAATCCGCGATCCTGGTTGTGCCCGATCAACGCGACCTGGACCGCGTCGTCGCCGCTTGTACCGAACTCTCCGGAGCGGATGCGGTGGTAGGTCTGTCCGCGGGCCTGGGGCCGGCCATGCGATATCGGAGGTGGCTCGCTGCACTGCGCGGGACCGCCCGGATCGTCGTCGGCACACGGAGTGCTGTTTTTGCGCCGACGCCCGAGACCGGTCTTGTCGTCGTCTGGGACGACGGCGACGACAACTTGTCCGAGCCGCGGTCGCCGTATCCACATGCCCGCGAAGTTGCCGTCCTGCGTGGCTACGTCGCCGGGTGCGCCGTCGTGATCGGTGGGTTCTCCCGTACGGCGGAAGCGCAGGTACTCGTCGACTCGGGATGGGCGCACGATCTGGTCGCTACGCGGGACGTCGTTCGTGCCCACGCACCCAAGATCACCGCGCTTGCCGACAGCGATCAAGCCTTGGCCCGCGATCCGGGAGCCAGAGCGGCTCGTTTGCCCGCTATTGCATTCGCGGCCGCCCGGCGCGCTCTGGGTGAGGGCAACGGAGTCCTGGTACAGGTGCCTCGGCGGGGGTACGTACCGACCCTGGCCTGCGGAAAGTGCCGTGCCCCGGCACGGTGCCGTCGGTGCAACGGCCCACTGGCTCTTCCCGCTGCGGCAGGTCCCGACGGCGCCGGGACACCGGCGTGCCGCTGGTGCGGGGTTGCCGATGCCGCCTACCGATGTCACGCGTGCGGGGCGAAAGCGTTGCGCGCGGTGGTGGTCGGTGCCGGCCGGACCGCCGAAGAACTCGGGCGGGCGTTTCCCGGTGTGAAAGTTGTTCTGTCCGGGGGCAGTGATGTGGTCAAGGAACTGCCACACGGGCCCGCGTTGGTGGTCTCGACAGTGGGTGCGGAGCCGGTGATGACCGGCGGTTACGGCGCCGCGCTCTTGCTCGACGGTTGGGCACTGCTCGGCCGGCCCGATCTTCGCGCCGCCGAGGAAACACTCAGACGCTGGATGTCGGCTGCTGCCATGGTGATTCCGCTGTCCGAAGGCGGTGAAGTTGTGGTTGTCGCAGACTCGGGTATCCCGACGGTGCAGGCGTTGGTCCGATGGGATCCAGTGGGGCACGCACAGTCTCAATTCGAGGAACGGGACGAGGTCGGCTTTCCTCCGGCCGTTCACATGGCTGCGATCGACGGTGGATCCGCGGCAATTGCGGAGTTGGTGGATTCAGCTGATCTGCCGGCAAGTGCTGTACTGCTCGGACCAGTGGAATTGCCTGCGGGGGAGAGGCTTCCGTATTCCGGTGAGGACGAGAGCGGTGTCGCGCCGGAGCGAATGCTGGTCCGCGTTCCACGCAAGGACGGTCGCGGCCTTGCGGACGCTCTGGCACATGCGAGGGCCGCGCGCAGTGCGCGGAAGTCTTCGGGTCCGGTCCGCATTCAGATCGACCCACGCCGCATCGGCTGAGTTTCGAGTTGTCGGAGAAATCCTTGCGCTACCCGATATGACGATATATCGTCGAACTATCAACGATAGTGATGGAGGTTCGACGATGGATGCAAGTTTCCCGAACGAGGGGATGTTCGGCCGGCGCGGTTTCTTCGGCGGTTTCGGCCGTGAGCAACGGCCACCATTTGTGATGTGGGTGCCGACGGACGACGGCGCGTCGGGCGATGGTCCCGGCGATCGAGACGGTGGACGACGCGGTCGACCGCACGAGCGGCCGGGCTTCGGTGACATGCCACGCAGAGGCCATCGGCGGGGGCGTTTCGGTCCAGACGGCGGACCCGGCCCCGGCTTCGGTCCGGGCGCTCAGTTCGGTCGCGGGCGAGGACGTGGCGGACGAGGTCGTCGAGGAGATGTGCGCGCTGCGATTCTGCTGTTGATCGCGGAAGAGCCGATGCACGGCTACGAATTGATTCAGCAGATCGTCGAGCGCAGCGGCGGCGTCTGGAAGCCGAGTCCGGGCTCCATTTATCCCGCGCTGTCCCAACTCGAGGACGAAGGACTGGTGATCATCGAAAAGGTTGCCGGCCGCAAGACCGCCAAGCTGACAGAAGAAGGCGTCGCGTACGTCGAGGAACATCGCGCCGATCTCGGGGCGCCGTGGGATGACGTTCGTCTCAGCATAGGGGAGCCGGAGCAGGACCTTCGAGAACTGATCGGCCAGCTGATGGGCGCGGCCGGTCAAGTGGCTGCTGTAGGCACACCAGCGCAGGTCAAGGCCGCAGCCGACGTGCTTGTCGAGGCGCGCAAATCGCTCTACCGAGTGCTTGCCGGTGATGACGCCGATGAAGGCGGCAATTGAGACGTCGGATACCTACTGTTCGGTAGGGTATGCGCCTCGAAGTTTCTGGTGTTACGGTCAGCTCCCTCGTAGGATCAGAGCAGGAGCAGGAACAATGTCTGGCGTCAAACGGTCTGTGGGACTGACATTTTCGGTAGCAGTGGCGCTGCTGATCGGAGCACCGCCGGCTATATCGGGTGCCGCACCGACGCTTCCGTCTGCGAGTGCCGACGCGATGGATGTTCCTCTCGACGTCGGTCCGGGTCAGGCGACCCGTTCCGTTGCTACGGCATATGCGCATGCTCATCCAGCATCCGCACCTGCCGGATCGAACGATTTCGGCTGTGAGCCTTCCGCCACGCATCCCCGACCGGTTGTACTCGCCCACGGAACCGACACCGAGGCGTACGCGGATTGGGCGGCCCTGTCGCCGGCACTGGCAGCTGACGGCTACTGCGTCTTCGCCCTCAATTACGGCGGTGCGATCAAAGAAGTAGACGGGGACGTCGCACACGAGACCTACGGCGTCGGCGACATAGTCGGTAGTGCCACCGCGTTCGGTTCTTTCGTCGATCAGGTGCTGACCGCGACCGGAGCGGACAAGGTCGACGTGATCGGCTACTCTCAAGGCGCGACGGTGACGCGGTACTACGTCAACAAGATGGGCGGCGACGCCTACGTCGATCATTGGGTCGGTTTGGCTTCGCCGACCTACGGTGGGGTGATGTTCGGGTTGGTTCCCATTGTCCGTGCGATCCCCGGCGGAGAAGACTTTGTCGAAGACGTCTTTTCGCGAGCTGTCCGCGAGCAGATGCAAGGGTCGGATATGTTGAACGCCCTCAACGCCGGAGGCGACACCGTTCCCGGAGTGCGCTACACGACCATCGGGTCCACTGTCGACGAGATGATCCAGCCGTCCTCGAACATCGCGCTCCGCGATGCCGGTGCAGAAAACATCGTCCTCCAGGATCTGTGCCCGTCGAACCTGACCGGCCATTTCCGCATGCCGTACGACCCATACGTGATCGACGTCATCCGGACGGTCCTCGACCCCGATGCCGAGCGGCACGCTTCGTGCAGCGTGGTGCCGCTCGGCACGGATATTCCGCAAGTGGTCATCGACGCAAATTCGTGAGCTGCAACTTCGTGAGCTGCTAACTCGTGAGCACCGAGATCACGTGGGTCGGGATGTTTACTCGGCGAGCTTGGCAGTGGCCTGCGCCCACAGGAAGAACTTGTTCGTTCCGAGGTCGCGGACGGTCTTGATGTTGAACGCTGCCTTCAAATGTTCTGCGTCCGAATCGCTTACGCCGTTGAGTGCCGCGACCGGGGCGTCCGCCAATTCTTCGACGGACTTTCCTGCGTAGGCCTTGTCGAACTTACTGTCGATGCCTGCCATCTAAGTTCCTCCGTGTGATCGGTGTATCCCGTATCAGCCTCCGCCGAGTGGCGACGACAGAAACAGTCAATACCGAGGACCGGTGAATGTGCAGGGTTCTGATCAAAGAAATTGCTGAGAAAGTGGTTCGGTGCGGCGCGAGGTAGGTCGTAGCTCTCGCAGTCCTTAGACTGACAGTTCCACCCACCGACACATCCGGGAGCATTTTCGTGAGTTGCAGTCCACCGCGTTCGACAGGCCGATCGGCTGATCAGAGTCCGAAGAGCCCAACGAAACGGGAGAGCTGACATGCGCGTCGTGTTCGCCGGAACACCCGAACCCGCGGTTCCTTCACTGCGTCGGCTCATCGAATCCGCCAACCACGAAGTGGTAGCCGTCGTCACGCGTCCGGACGCTGTGGCGGGCCGCGGTCGAAAAGTCACCCGATCGCCGATCGGTCTGCTTGCCGACGAGCACGGCATCCCGGTGCTGACGCCGGCCAAGGCGTCCGATCCCGACTTCGCGGCCGAACTCGCCCGCCTCGAACCGGACTGTGCACCCGTCGTCGCCTACGGAAACCTGTTGCCACAGAACGTCCTCGACATTCCGAAATACGGTTGGGTCAATCTGCATTTCTCGTTGCTTCCCGCGTGGCGCGGCGCCGCGCCGGTGCAGGCCGCGATCAGTGCCGGTGACGAGGTGACGGGTGCGAGCGCGTTCCGTTTGGAAGCCGGGATGGATACCGGCCCCGTGTACGGAGTGATGACCGAGCGGATTCGCGACACCGATACGGCGGGCGACCTGCTCGGACGTCTCGCGGAAAACGGCGCTGCCCTCCTCGAATCGGTACTCGACGGACTCGAGGCCGGCGAGATCAACGCGGTTCCGCAGTCTGCCGACGGCGTCTCGTATGCCCCCAAGGTGACGGTGGACGCGGCCCGCGTGCGGTGGGAACTGCCCGCTCGCACAGTGGACCGGCATATCCGAGCCGTCACACCCGCACCCGGGGCATGGACGATGATCGGTGATCTTCGAGTCAAGGTCGGCCCGATCACCGTCACGGACGAGACCCTGGCAGTCGGTGAGATCTCGGTACGCAAGGATGGTCTGTACATCGGTACCGCGACCACCGCGGTGCGACTCGGGCAGATTCAGCCCCCGGGCAAGAAATTGATGTCGGCAGGGGACTGGGCACGCGGTGCCCGACTCGACGCGGAGGTACGAGCACAGTGACCGAATCACGACGGCCGGCACGGCGGACACAGGGTCCCGGAGCCAAGAACGGCGGCGGCGGCAAGAACACCAAGCCGAAGCAGGCCAAGCGGCCTGATCCGGCAACCGCCGGGCTCGATCAACCGCGTCTGGCGGCGCGTGACGTCCTGCGCGCGGTCCGTGAGCGTGACGCGTACGCGAACCTGGTTCTGCCAGGGCTCCTGCGTGACCGCAAACTCGACGCACGCGATGCGGCGCTGGCAACCGAACTGGCGTACGGTGCGGCACGTGCTCAGGGACTGCTGGATGCGGTGATCGCCCATGCAGCGGGTCGGCCGATCGAAGAGATCGACGGAACTCTGCTCGATGTTCTCCGACTCGGCTCGTACCAATTGCTGCGCACTCGTGTCGCACCGCACGCTGCCGTCGCAACCTCGGTCGATCTGGTTCGCGCCGAAAACGGCCAGGGCCGAGCAGGATTCGTCAATGCGGTCCTGCGCCGTGTTTCCGAACGCACCCAGGAGGAGTGGGTCGAGCTGCTGGCCCCGAAAGACCCGGTCGGCCGGCTCGCCTTCGAGCACGCTCACCCCCTGTGGATCGCGCAGGTATTTGCCGACTCGCTCGGCGCTGCTGCCGGTGAACTCGAAGACGTCCTGATCGCCGACGACGCCCGCCCTGCAGTACACCTCGTCGCCCGCCCCGGCGAGATCTCCGCCGAGGAGCTTGCACTGGTGACCGGCGGCGAGATCGGGCCGTACTCGCCGTACGCCGTGCATCTCGACGGCGGTGACCCCGGACAGCTCGAGGCGGTCCGCCAAGGCTTGGCGGGCGTGCAGGACGAGGGCAGTCAGCTGGTGGCCCGCGCCCTCAGCATTGCTCCTCTCGAAGGTGAAGACTCCGGACGCTGGCTCGATCTCTGCGCAGGTCCGGGCGGTAAGGCAGCGCTTCTCGGCGCTCTCGCCGGTATCGAAGGCGGGCGACTCGACGCCGTCGAGCCCGTCGAACATCGCGCCGAATTGATCCGCAAGACCACTCGCGAGCTTCCCGTGGACGTACACGTGGCGGACGGCCGCGAATCCGGGCTCGAACCCGGATACGACCGCATCCTCGTCGACGCTCCCTGCACCGGGTTGGGTGCGCTGCGTCGGCGCCCGGAGGCACGTTGGCGTCGGCAGCCGTCCGATGTGGCCCCGCTCGTGAAGTTGCAGCGTGAATTGCTTGCTGCCGCAATCGAACTGGTTCGCCCCGGCGGAGTGGTGCTGTACTCCACGTGCTCGCCGCACTTGTCGGAAACGCTGGCTGTGGTCGCCGATGCGGTGCGGCGTCATGGCGTCGTGGAACTCGACACCAAGGAATTGGTGCCAGGTGTCCCGGACGTCGGAGACGGATCGTCGGTTCAGTTGTGGCCGCATCGACACGGCACGGACGCTATGTTCATGGCCGCTTTGCGCAAGCCGCTGGCCTGATCGGATGACTTCTGGGCATCGGTAGTCGTATGGTGCCTACATGGTTACGTGGGAACAGGTTGTAGTACTGGGTTCGGCTCTTCCCTCCGTGGAAGAGTCGACCTCGTACAACACCCCGGCACTCAAGGTGGCAGGTAAAACTTTTGCGCGGCTCCGCACCGAAGCGGAGGGTGCTTTGGTCGTGATGTGCGGTCTGGACGAGAAGGAGGCGCTACTCGCCAGTGGCGAGGCGGCTTTCTTCACCACCGATCACTATCACGGGCACGGCTCGATCCTCGTGCACCTCGAACTGATCGACGAGGTGCAGTTGGGTGAGATGCTCGAAGACGCGTGGCGGATCAAGGCACCGGCCAAGGTGCGAAAGCTCCACACCGTCGTCAAGAACTGATCTGATTGCACCGGCTCCGATGTGCATGCACGGTCGGCAATGAGACACAGCTAAACTCGGCGTCGTGGCTTCCCCGATGATTGCACCGTCCATTCTGTCCGCAGATTTTGCTCGACTCGCTGATGAAGCGACTGCCGTTTCCGGCTCCGACTGGCTTCACGTCGACGTGATGGACGCGCATTTCGTTCCCAATCTCACGCTGGGTCTGCCGGTGGTCGAGAGTCTGCTGAAGGCGACGGATATTCCGCTCGACTGCCATCTCATGATCGAGAATCCGGAGCGCTGGGCGCCGCCGTACGCCGAGGCCGGTGCGTACAACGTCACGTTTCACGCCGAGGCCACCGACGATCCGCGTTCGGTTGCCCGCGATATTCGTGCAGCTGGTGCCAAGGCGGGGCTGAGCATCAAGCCTGGAACCCCGATCGACGACTACCTGGAAATCCTCGAGGACTTCGACACCCTCTTGATCATGAGCGTCGAACCTGGATTCGGTGGTCAGTCCTTCATGCCTCAGGTGCTCGACAAGGCACGCGCAGTTCGAAAGCTCGTCGACTCGGGTGAGCTGACGCTCCTTGTCGAAATCGACGGCGGCATCAACGCTTCCACGATCGAGCAGGCCGCTGAAGCAGGGATCGACTGCTTCGTCGCCGGTTCGGCGGTGTACGGAGCGAGTGATCCCGGTGAGGCGGTGCGCAAGCTGCGCGCGCAGGCCGCCTCGGCGTCGCCGCACCTGACGCTGTCGGTCTGAGCCGCTCGATGGCAAAGGGTGGACAGGCGTCGACGGCTGATCTCGACGCCGCGATGCAGATCGCGCTGGCCGCAGCTGATTCCGCGCGCGGATTCACCAGCCCCAACCCACCGGTCGGCGCGGTCATCCTCGCTGCCGACGGAACCATCGCGGGCGTCGGTATGACGCAACCGCCCGGTGGACCGCACGCGGAGGTCGTGGCTCTCGACGAGGCCGGCGATGCGGCACGTGGCGGTACGGCAGTGGTGACACTGGAACCGTGCAATCACCAGGGACGAACCGGCCCTTGCTCGCAGGCATTGATCGACGCCGGAGTCTCGGCGGTTGTCTACGCCGTCGGTGATCCCAATCCGGAGGCTTCCGGCGGCGCAGCGACCCTCATGCGCGCTGGAATCAGCGTCACGGCCGGACTGCGAGCACCCGAGGTGGAAGCTGGTCCACTGCGGGCCTGGCTGCACAAACAGCGCACCGGTCGCCCGCACATCACGTGGAAGTACGCGGCCAGTCTGGACGGACGCAGCGCCGCTGAGGACGGAACGAGTCAGTGGATCACCGGTCCGCAGGCGAGGGCGCGCGTGCATGCGCAGCGAGCGCAGATCGATGCGATCGTGGTCGGTACCGGCACCGTGTTCGCCGACGATCCGTGGCTGACCGCACGTCAGCCCACCGGTGAGCTCGCGGCGCACCAGCCCGTACGCGTCGTCGTCGGAAAGCGTGAAATACCCTCGACGGCAAGCATTCTCGACGACACCGCACCGACTCTGGTGCTCAACACCGACAACATCGACGAAGTAGTCGAGGCGTTGGGGGAGTACACGGACGTACTTCTCGAGGGTGGGCCCCGTCTGGCCGGAGCATTCCTTGCCGCCGGATATGTCGACGTCATAGAGGCATACATCGCTCCGATCCTGCTCGGCGCGGGCGCCTCCGCGCTCGTCGATGCCGGAGTGCACACCATCACCGACGCCCACCGATTCCGTTTGGAGTCCGCGGTAACGATCGGCCCCGATATTTTGTTGAGTCTGGTTCCGGAGAGTTCTGCTCCGGGGAACGAGGAGTAGGGCGCGTGTTCACAGGAATTGTGGAAGAACTCGGCGAAATTGTCGCCAAGGAAGAACTGGTCGATGCTGCACGTTTCACGGTGCGCGGGCCACTGGTCACCTCCGACGCCGGCCACGGTGATTCAATCGCGGTCAACGGAGTGTGCCTGACGGTGGTCGACGTGCTTGCCGACGGTTCGTTCACCGCAGATGTCATGCAGGAAACCCTGAACCGCTCGAGCCTGGCGAAATTGGATGTCGGCTCTCGCGTCAACCTCGAGCGTGCCGCGGCGCTGAACAGCCGACTCGGCGGCCACCTGGTTCAAGGGCATGTCGATGGAACAGGCCACGTCATTTCCCGCTCGCCGTCCGAGAACTGGGAGGTAGTGCGGATCGCACTGCCCGACTCCATTTCCCGTTACGTCGTGGAGAAGGGTTCGATCACCGTCGACGGAGTCTCGCTGACGGTCTCCGCGCTGGGCGGAGACCGCGGGTTCGAGTACTTCGAGATCTCGCTGATCCCGACAACGCTCGAGTTGACGACGCTCGGAACCGCTGTGGTCGGTACGCCGGTCAACCTCGAGGTGGACGTGATCGCGAAGTACGTCGAGCGGCTTCACTCTGCCGGTCGGTAGGACCAGGCTGATCGGACCCGTCCGATTGGTCGTAGGGTTGTCAGTGCATCCGTCGGATGCACTTGTTGTATTCGATGATGTGAAAAGTCAAGACTTTGGAGTGCGAGCACGTGACCAGGTTCGACAGTATCGAGCGCGCAGTAGCAGATATCGCTGCAGGTAAAGCTGTTGTCGTCGTGGACGACGAGGATCGCGAGAACGAGGGCGACCTCATCTTCGCCGCCGAGAAAGCCACCCCGGAACTGGTGGCGTTCATGGTCCGGTACACATCCGGCTACCTGTGCGTGCCGCTCGACGGTGACGATTGCGATCGGCTGGGCCTGCCCCCGATGTACGCCACCAACCAGGACAAGCACGGCACGGCGTACACCGTCACCGTCGACGCCCGTGAGGGAATCGGTACCGGCATCTCGGCGTCGGACCGCGCTGCGACGATGCGTCTGCTCGCCAACCCCGAATCCGGTGCCAACGATTTCACTCGCCCCGGTCACGTCGTTCCGCTCCGCGCGAAGGAAGGCGGAGTACTGCGTCGTCCTGGCCACACGGAAGCTGCAGTCGACCTCGCCCGCATGGCGGACCTGCGTCCTGCCGGCGTCATCTGCGAAATCGTCAGCCAGAAGGACGAAGGCGCGATGGCTCAGACCGACGAGTTGCGAGTCTTCGCCGACGAACACAACCTTGCTCTGATCTCGATCGCCGACCTCATCGCGTGGCGTCGCAAGCACGAGAAGCACGTGCTGCGTATCGCCGAGGCCCGCATCCCCACCCGCCACGGTGAGTTCACCGCTGTCGGCTACACGAGCATCTACGACGAGGTCGAGCACGTTGCGCTGGTGCGCGGCGACATCGCAGGCCCCGACGGCGACGGTAGCGACGTACTCGTCCGCGTTCACTCCGAGTGCCTCACCGGCGACGTCTTCGGTTCGCTGCGGTGCGATTGCGGCCCGCAGCTCGACGCCGCACTGGACATGGTCGCCCAGGAGGGCCGCGGCGTTGTTCTGTACATGCGCGGGCACGAGGGTCGTGGCATCGGTCTCATGCACAAGCTGCAGGCCTACCAGCTCCAGGACGCCGGTTCCGACACCGTCGACGCCAATCTCGAACTCGGCCTACCGGCGGACGCCCGTGACTACGGCATCGGTGCCCAGATCCTCGTCGATCTGGGGATCTCGTCGATGCGTCTGCTGACCAACAACCCGGCCAAGCGTGTGGGTCTGGACGGCTACGGCCTGCAGATCACCGATCGTGTTCCGATGCCGTTGCGCGCGAATGCGGAGAACCTCACCTACCTGCGCACCAAGCGCGATCGGATGGGGCACGATCTGATCGGACTGGACGAGTACGAGGCGAACCAGAACACCGCACAGCCGGGAACCGCATTGTGAGCGGGGAAGGTCAGCCGCAGCTCGCGATCGCCGAGGCCAAGGATCTGAAGCTGGCGATCGTTGCCGGGCAGTGGCACGCGACGATCTCCGAGGCTCTGATCGCCGGCGCGCAGCGCGTCGCGCAGGAGGCACAGATCAAGGACGTGACACTGGTCCGTGTCGCCGGCGCGATCGAACTGCCGGTCGTTGCGCAGGCATTGGCGCGCACGCACGACGCCGTCGTCGCTCTCGGTGTTGTCATCCGCGGCGGCACGCCGCACTTCGAGTACGTGTGCGACGCGGTCACCGCGGGCCTCACACGCGTCTCGCTCGACGAAAGCACCCCCGTGGGGAACGGTGTCCTGACCACCGACACCGAGCAGCAGGCTCTTGACCGTTCGGGTCTGCCGGGTAGCGTCGAGGACAAGGGCGCACAGGCCTGCGCCGCCGCACTGGACACCGCAGTGACCCTGCGCCATCTCCGAGCACCATGGACCGAGGATTCGTTTCGATGAGTACACCCGGCGACAACGAGAACTGGGAACTGATTGCGTCACCGCGTAAGTCGACGCGATACGCGATCGGAGTTGCCGTCCTCCTGGTGATCGTTCACGTCACACTGGCACTCCTGCTTCGCCAGGGGTCCACCGGCGTGTACTTCCGTGCCGCGGACCAGATCGCGATGGCAGGCATCGGCACCATTCTGGCTCTCGGTGTGCTGATGTTGACGCGGCCCCGGGTCAAGGTGGGCAAGCAGGGTATTGCCGTACGAAACATCCTGGGCGAGAAGATCGTCGACTGGGATCTGTTCGAGGGACTCTCGTTCCCCGACGGTGCCGCCTGGGCACGCATCGAATTGCCCGACGACGAGTACATGGCAGTGATGGCGATCCAGTCCAACGACCGCGAGTACGCCGTCGACACGGTCGGTAAGTTCCGCGAACTGGCCGACCGCTACGCACCGGTCGCTCACAAGAGCAACTGACGTCTTCCGACCGGTTCGGTGCCCGCATCCTGCGCGTTTCCGAGTCGGTCGGTGGCGGCGACTAACCTGAAACCGTGCCGGATCCCTCGACTTACCGCCCCGCTACCGGAACCATTCCGGCTGCGCCGGGCGTCTACAAATTTCGCGATCCGCATGGTCGGGTCATTTACGTCGGAAAGGCGAAAAGCCTCCGTTCACGTTTGAACTCCTACTTCGCGGACGTCACGACACTGCATCCCCGTACTCGGCAGATGGTGACCACCGCCGGCAGCGTCGAGTGGACCGTCGTCAGTACCGAAGTCGAAGCGCTTCAGCTCGAGTACAACTGGATCAAGGAATTCGATCCGCGGTTCAACGTTCGGTACCGCGACGACAAGACGTATCCGGTTCTCGCGGTGACGCTCAACGAAGAGTTCCCGCGCTTGTTCGTCTACCGCGGTCCGCGGCGCAAGGGTGTCCGGTACTTCGGTCCCTACTCCCATGCCTGGGCCATCCGCGAAACACTCGATCTGCTGCTACGAGTCTTTCCCGCACGAACGTGCTCGTCCGGAGTCTTCAAACGACACAACCAGATCGGCCGGCCGTGTCTGCTCGGCTACATCGACAAGTGCTCGGCGCCCTGCGTCGGGCGAGTCAGCGCCGAGGAGCATCGTCAGATCGTCGAAGATTTCTGCGACTTCCTCGCCGGCCGCACGGACAAGTTGGTCAAAGATCTCGAAAAGCGCATGCAGCAGGCTTCCGAGGACCTCGACTTCGAGACCGCAGCCCGTCTGCGTGACGATATCGGGGCTTTGCGCAAGGCGCTCGAGAAGCAGGCCGTCGTACTCGGTGACGGCACCGACGCCGATCTCGTCGCCTTTGCCACCGATGATCTCGAAGCCGCCGTTCAGGTGTTCCACGTGCGGGGCGGACGCGTGCGGGGTCAGCGTGGATGGGTCGTGGAGAAGGCAGGCGACGCCATCGACTGGGCCGCACTCGACGCCGAGTCCGACCTGCCGATCCTGGTCGAGCAGTTCCTCACCCAGTTCTACGGGGAGCAGGCGGCCCTCGACCCGGGAGCGGGTTCCGAGGCCGGGATCAGCGCAGTTCCCAAGGAAGTTCTGGTGCCGGTTCTGCCGGCAAACGCGACCGAGATCCAGGCGTGGCTGAGCAAGCTTCGGGGATCGCAAGTGCAACTGCGGGTTCCGCAACGTGGCGACAAGAAAGACCTCGCCGAAACAGTTCAGCGAAACGCGAAAGAGGCTCTGGCGCAGCACAAGCTCAAGCGTGCCGGCGATTTCACTTCGCGTTCTGCGGCGCTGCAGGGCATCCAGGAAGCACTGGACCTGGACTCGGCTCCGCTACGAATCGAATGCATCGACATCAGTCACGTCCAGGGAACCGACGTCGTGGCGTCACTGGTCGTGTTCGAGGACGGGCTCCCGCGTAAGTCGGACTACCGGCACTACGCGATCAAGGAAGCCGCCGGCGACGGTCATTCCGACGACGTCGCGAGTATCGCCGAGATCACGCGTCGGCGGTTCCTGCGCCACAACCGCGACCTGGGCGTCCTCGCGGCGTCGGCGTCGACCATGGACTCGGACGGTGGGGACCTGGCTCCCGAAGCGGCGATCGACCCGGCGACGGGCCGGCCTCGGCGGTTCGCCTATCCGCCCAATCTGTTCGTCGTGGACGGCGGCGCCCCTCAGGTCACGGCGGCAGCGGCGGTCCTCGACGAGCTGGGGGTCACTGACGTCGCGGTAGTCGGGTTGGCCAAAAGACTCGAAGAGGTATGGGTACCGGGGGAAGAAGATCCGGTCATCCTCCCTCGGACGAGCGAGTCGTTGTACCTACTGCAGCGCATCCGAGACGAAGCCCACCGCTTCGCGATCACGTTCCATCGCAGCAAACGCTCGAGGCGGATGACGGCTTCGGCTCTGGATTCGGTCAAGGGGCTCGGTGAAACTCGTCGAACCGCTCTGGTGGCTCACTTCGGTTCCGTGGCGAAGCTGAAAACGGCAACGGTCGAGGAGATCATGCAGGTCCCCGGTATCGGTGAGACCACCGCCACAGCAGTTCTGGCCGCACTCGGCACGGATTCGGCTGCAGCCGACGCGGGCGCTGAAGCTCGAGCGCTGCCAGCCGCGGTAGGGGATGATGAGCTGGACACGGAATCCGAATCGTCTGTTACGTCTGCTGACGCGCCCAGCGCCGAATCCGGTAGCGGTGACGAGGGCTCCGAGTCGCGAGAATTGTCCATGCCGACGACGGGGCCGAGTGCACAGTGACTACCGACAGCGCCAAAGACAGTCGAACGATGGATTTCCTGCTGGTGACGGGATTGTCCGGAGCAGGTTTGAGTACCGCTGCCAAGGTGCTCGAAGACCTCGGCTGGTATGTCGCGGACAATTTGCCACCTGAGCTCATTTCCCGAATGGTCGGTCTGAGCTTGACCTCCGATCCGCCGGTCGATCGTCTGGCCGTCGTGATCGACGTGCGGAGTCGACTCTTCACCGGCGATCTCGGGTGGGTGCTCACCGAGCTCGAGGCGGAACCGATCCACACTCGGGTGCTGTACCTCGAAGCGTCGGACGACGTGTTGATCCGACGGTTCGAACAGGTGCGCCGCAGTCATCCGTTGCAGAACGACGGCATCGACGGCACGTTGTCCGAAGGGATCGCAGCCGAGCGTCGGCAGTTGGCCGTGGTGAAGGCGGCCGCCGATCTGGTCATCGACACGTCGGCACTGAAGGCGCATCAGCTGCGTCAGAAGATCGAAACGGCGTTCGGAAACGATGCCAACCGAACGATGAAGGTGACGGTCCAGTCGTTCGGATTCAAGTACGGCCTGCCCATGGACGCCGATCTCGTCTGTGACGTTCGTTTCCTGCCCAATCCCCACTGGATCCCTGAACTTCGCCCGCACACCGGTCAGGACGCCGACGTTCGCGACTACGTGTTGTCGCGCGAGGGCGCGGAAGACTATCTCGACACCTACCGACATCTGGTGGATTTGACGATCGCCGGATATCGACGAGAAGGAAAGCGCTACATGACAATTGCGGTCGGATGCACCGGCGGTAAGCACCGAAGCGTAGCCATGTCCGAAGCTCTCGCGAGGCGTTTGGGTTCCGAGGACGACATCTCGGTCAGCATCGTGCACCGGGATCTGGGGCGCGAATGAGTGAACCGACACATCGCTCGCGGGAGACACCCGAGGGGCCGGCCATCGTCGCGCTCGGCGGCGGGCACGGATTGTTCGCCACGCTCCAGGCCGTCAGACGCTTGACGTTCGACGTCACCGCCGTGGTCACGGTCGCCGACGACGGTGGTTCGTCGGGCCGGCTGCGCGCCGAACTCGGCGTCATCCCGCCTGGAGACCTCCGGATGGCGCTGGCAGCTCTCGCGTCGGACGAACCCGAGATAGTCGACTGGACTCGGACCATTCAGCATCGCTTCGGCGGTGTCGGCGCACTTGCCGGGCACTCGGTGGGCAATCTCATCCTGGCCGGACTGACCGAGGTGCTCGGCGATCCGGTCGTCGCGCTCGACGAGATGGCGCGACTGCTGCGAATCCGTGGCCGTGTGCTGCCGATGTCGCCGATCGCGCTCGAGATCGAAGCCGACGTTCAGGGACTCGAAGAGGACCCCCGCGTCAGCCGCTGCATTCGTGGACAGGTTGCCGTCGCGACCACCCCGGGCAAGGTTCGGCGTGTGAGACTGCTCCCGTCCAATCCGCCCGCGTGCCCCGATGCCGTGACTGCGATCGATCGTGCCGATCTCGTGGTTCTCGGCCCGGGATCGTGGTTCTCGAGCGTGATCCCACACGTCCTGGTACCCGAACTCGTCGAATCACTGTCGTCGACGAAGGCTCGAAAGGTACTGGTGCTCAATCTCGCACCCGAGCCGGGGGAGACCGCCGGATTCTCCGCGGAGCGTCACCTGCACGTACTCTCCCAACACGTGCCCGATTTCCGGGTCGACTACGTGGTGGTCGACTCGGCGTCGGTACCGGCCGGGCGTGAACGTGAACATCTGCAGCGTGCGGCGGATCAATTTTCAGCCGAAGTCAGGTACGCGGATGTCGCGGACACCTCACCGGGCGCAGCGCATGTACACGATCCGGCAAAACTGGCCGATGTACTGGCTGAACTGTCGAGCAGTGCGGCAGTAGGGGATTCGACACAGTCTTCCCTGCAAGAACAGCAATCCGAAGAACAGAGGGAGAACGCTTCGTGGCAATGACAGCGGAGGTCAAGGACGAACTGAGCCGGTTAGTGGTGACTCAGGTCAGCTGCCGCAAGGCAGAGGTCTCCGCGTTGCTGCGCTTTGCCGGTGGGCTCCACATCGTCGGCGGCCGGGTGGTCGTCGAAGCAGAGGTGGATCTGGGCTCCACGGCGCGACGTCTGCGCCGGGAGATATTCGACCTGTTCACCTACAGTGCCGACGTGCACGTACTCAGTGCGGGCGGGCTTCGAAAGTCCGCTCGTTACATCGTGCGTGTGGCGAAGGAGGGTGAGGCCCTCGCGCGCCAGACGGGACTGCTCGATCTTCGCGGGCGCCCGGTTCGCGGCTTGCCTGCGCAGGTCGTCGGCGGAAGTGTCGGCGACGCCGAAGCAGCGTGGCGCGGTGCGTTCCTCGCGCACGGTTCCCTGACCGAACCCGGCCGTTCGTCGGCGCTCGAAGTGAGCTGCCCCGGCCCGGAAGCTGCACTTGCTCTGGTTGGAGCTGCGCGGCGTCTGGGGATCTCGGCGAAGGCACGTGAGGTTCGCGGAACGGATCGTGTGGTGATCCGCGACGGTGAGGCCATCGGCGATCTCCTGACCCGAATGGGAGCCCAGGACACACGCCTGGTGTGGGAGGAGAGGCGGATGCGACGCGAGGTCCGCGCCACCGCCAATCGTCTCGCCAATTTCGACGACGCAAACCTGCGACGCTCTGCTCGCGCTGCCGTTGCGGCTGCTGCGCGCGTCGAGCGTGCGTTGGAGATCCTCGGTGAGGACGTGCCCGATCACCTCGCGGCGGCGGGTGCACTGCGCGTCGAGCATCGGCAGGCGTCCCTCGAAGAACTCGGCCAGTTGGCCGACCCGCCGATGACCAAGGACGCCGTTGCCGGACGTATCCGTCGCCTGCTGTCCATGGCTGATCGCAAGGCCAAGGAAACGGGCATACCCGACACCGAATCCGCAGTGAATGTGGAGCTACTCGAAGAGGGGTGACCTGCCCTCCGTCAGGGTGGGCTGCGCACGTTCGGGCCACGCGCATTAGGGTATGAGTCACATCGACCGATGAACCCCACGTCCGCGTCGTGCACACACGGATTCGGAGTATGCGTGGGTCAAGTTGCACACCAGAATCATGGTCAAAGGAGCGAATTGTGACTGTCCGGGTTGGCGTAAACGGTTTCGGCCGTATCGGACGTAACTTCTTCAGGGCGGTGGATGCGCAGAAGGCGCTCGGAACCACCGATATCGAGATCGTGGCAGTCAACGACCTGACTGACAACGCGACGCTCGCTCACCTGCTGAAGTACGACTCCATCCTCGGCCGTTTGCCGTACGACGTGTCGCTCGACGGTGACGACACGATCGTCGTCGGCGATCAGCGCATCAAGGCCCTCGCACACCGTGGCCCGTTGAACGAACTTCCCTGGGGCGAGCTGGGCGTCGACGTCGTCGTCGAGTCCACCGGCATCTTCACCGACGCCGCAAAGGCCAAGGGACACCTCGAAGCCGGCGCCAAGAAGGTCATCATCTCGGCTCCGGCCAAGGGTGAAGACATCACCATCGTGATGGGCGTCAACGACGACAAGTACGACGGCAGCCAGAACATCATCTCCAACGCGTCGTGCACCACCAACTGCCTCGGCCCCATCGCCAAGGTTCTCGACGACGAGTTCGGCATCGTCAAGGGTCTGATGACCACGATCCACGCGTACACCCAGGATCAGAACCTGCAGGACGCTCCGCACGCAGACCTCCGTCGCGCCCGCGCAGCTGCCCTCAACATCGTTCCCACCGGTACCGGTGCAGCCAAGGCAATCGGCCTGGTTCTCCCGCAGCTGCTCGGCAAGCTCGACGGCTACGCACTGCGCGTGCCGATCCCCACGGGCTCGGTCACCGACCTCACCGCGAACCTGAAGAAGTCGGCCACCGCCGACGAGATCAACGCTGCGATGAAGGCTGCTGCCGAAGGACCCCTCAAGGGCATCCTGAAGTACACCGACGCACCGATCGTCTCCTCGGACATCGTCACCGACCCGCACTCGTCGATCTTCGACTCGGGTCTGACGAAGGTCATCGACGACCAGGTCAAGATCGTCTCCTGGTACGACAACGAGTGGGGCTACTCCAACCGCCTCGCCGACCTCATCGGCCTCGTCGCCAAGTCTCTCTGAGCGGAGTTTCGATAACAGTGGCAGTTCAGACGCTGAAGGATCTGCTGGACGCTGGGGTCGAAGGGCGCACCGTACTGGTGCGTTCCGATCTCAACGTCCCGTTGGATGGCGGAGAAATCACGGACCCGGGTCGCATCGTCGCGTCCGCTCCCACCCTGCGGGCACTTGCCGAGGGTGGAGCGAAGGTCATCGTGACCGCGCACCTCGGGCGCCCCGACGGTCAGCCCGATCCCAAGTTCTCCCTCGCACCGGTTGCCGCGAAGTTGGCCGAAATCCTCGGTCGCAACGTGCAACTCGCCGGTGACGTCGTGGGACAGGACGCGCTGGCTCGTTCCGAAGGACTCACCGATGGTGACGTCCTGATGCTCGAGAACATCCGTTTCGACCCTCGCGAGACCAGCAAGGACGAAGCCGAGCGGGTCAAGCTCGCCAAGGCTCTCGTCGAGCTGGTCGGTGACGACGGCGCATTCGTCTCCGACGGATTCGGTGTTGTTCACCGTAAGCAGGCGTCGGTCTTCGACGTCGCGAAGCTGCTCCCGCATTACGCCGGATACCTGGTCGGCGCCGAGGTCGAGGTGCTCGCCAAGCTCACGCAGGACGCAGCGCGTCCGTACGCGGTGGTGCTCGGTGGCTCCAAGGTCTCGGACAAGCTGGCCGTCATCGAGGCACTGGCGCCGAAGGTCGACACTCTGGTGATCGGCGGCGGAATGTTCTACACGTTCCTCGCGGCTCAGGGTGTGTCCGTGGGCAATTCGCTGTGTGAAGAGTCCATGATCGAGACCTGCAAGGATCTCCTCGACCGGTACGCCGACGTCATCCACATCCCTCAGGATGTTGTCGTCGCGGACTCCTTCTCGGCCGATGCCGAGTCGAAGATCGTTCCGTTCGACAAGATTCCCGACGGCTGGATGGGTCTGGACATCGGGCCGGAGTCGGTCAAGCGCTTTGCCGCGATCCTGACCGGCGCCAAGACGGTGTTCTGGAACGGCCCGATGGGCGTGTTCGAGTTCCCGAAGTTCGAGGCAGGCACCCGCGGTGTCGCCGAGGCAATCGTGGAGGCAACCGAGAAGGGCGCCTTCAGCGTCGTCGGCGGCGGCGACTCCGCAGCAGCCGTTCGTCAGCTCGGTATCCCGGACGAGGGCTTCTCGCACATTTCCACCGGTGGTGGCGCTTCCCTCGAGTACCTCGAGGGCAAAGAGCTGCCTGGCATCGCAGTACTGGAAGGCTGATCCGACATGGCACGTAAGCCGTTGATCGCCGGCAACTGGAAGATGAATCTGAACCACCTCGAGGCTATCGCCCTGGTGCAGAAGATCGCTTTCTCCTTGCCTGCGAAGTACTTCGACAAAGTGGACGTCACGGTCATCCCGCCGTTCACCGACATCCGAAGCGTCCAGACGCTGATCGAGGGCGACAAGCTCCTCCTCACGTACGGCGCGCAAGATGTCTCGGCTCATGACTCGGGTGCGTTCACGGGCGAGATCAGCGGCTCCATGCTGGCCAAGCTCGGTTGCACCTTCGTCGTGGTCGGTCACTCCGAGCGTCGCACCCTTCACGGTGAGACCAACGAGACCGTCCTCGCGAAGACGAAGGCTGCTCTCAAGAACGGCCTCACGCCGATCGTGTGCATCGGCGAAGGCCTCGAGATCCGCGAAGCGGGCGAGCATGTCGCCTACAACGTCGACCAGCTCAAGGGTTCGTTGGCGGGCCTGAGTGCGGAGGAGATCTCCAAGATCGTCATCGCGTACGAACCTGTCTGGGCCATCGGCACCGGCCGTGTCGCTTCTGCCGCCGATGCACAGGAAGTGTGTGCTGCGGTACGAGCAACAGTGGCCGAACTTGCCGACGCCGAGGTCGCGGCCGGCGTTCGCGTTCTGTACGGCGGTAGCGTCAGCTCCAAGAACGTCGGAGAGATCGTCGGCCAGACCGACGTCGACGGCGCTCTTGTCGGCGGCGCGTCACTCAAGGCTGACGAGTTCGCGACACTGTCTGCGATCGCTGCAGGCGGTCCACTCCCGTGATGATCGGGTAGTGAGCTGAAACTGCTCGAGACTAAGACTGCGGGTGTGTGACCGAGTAGGTCACACGCCCGCAGTTTTTTGTTCGCGAGTCAGCTCAGGAGTTTGGTTTTCAGAGCGCCGACGAGTTCGGGAGCAAGCTCCAACCCGGAGGTCAGATAGTTCTCGACGGTCCCGTAGTGGTGCTCGACCTGCTCGAAGGCAGCGCCCAGGTAACTCGCGTCGACGGAAAGCAGCAACCGGATCACCTCGCCCTTGTCTGCATCTGTGGCAGCGGCGATCTTCGCGACTGTTGCATCGATGTACTCGGCCGAGTACGTGTTCGTGAGCAGGTAGTCCGCCGTGATCGTTTCGCGCGGTACACCAGCGAGTGTCTGCAGTAGTGCTGCCGCCCAACCTGTTCGGTCCTTGCCCGCCGTGCAGTGGAAGAGTTGCGGCCCCTCAGTGGTCGCCAGGGCGGCGAACAACTGCGAAAATCCGTTCCGAGTGACGGGGTCTGCGACAAAGCTGCGATTGATGTTCTGCATGAAAGCTGTTGCAGCGTCCGCTGTTCGGAGAGCCATCGCTTCGGCGTGGATGTTTCCGGACAGGATGGGAATGTGGGCGTACATCGCCGGCGCCGGCACGATGTCGGGAGTTTCGTTCGCCTCGGTTTCGGAGCGCACGTCATAGACGGCGGTCAGCCCCAGCGATTCCACGATTGCAAGATCCTCGGGCGAGGGCGTCAGTACGTTTGCACGGTAGAAGACTCCGCGGCTCATCGCCTGTCCGCTGGTCGTGACGTACCCGGGGCCGGCCACGTCGCGGAAGTTGTGAATCGAAGCCAGACGTGGTGTGTCGGGCAGGGCAGTGTCGGAAAGCATGGAGCCGGCCTTTCGGAGGTAGAGTCGCGTCAACTGAAAAACTACTGAATCGGTATCTCGACAGTGTGATCGATGCCACTGACCAAGAGTCGTGCCTGGCCGGGTGCAAAGTTATGTGCGAGGCGGGTATGTGGTCAGGCTATCTGCGCGCGCCTGTATGGTGTTATCGGTTGTAGTTGTCCCTATTGGATTGGTGGACGTAGACAGACATGAAACTGTTCCTGGATATCCTGCTGGTCATCACCAGCTTGCTCCTCATCGCCTTGGTGCTCCTGCATCGCGGTAAGGGCGGCGGTTTGTCGAGTCTGTTCGGTGGCGGTGTCCAGTCCAGCCTGTCCGGATCGACTGTTGTCGAGAAGAACCTCGACCGGTTGACGGTCTTCACCGCGTTGATCTGGCTCATTTCGATCGTCGGCATCGGCCTGGAGATCAAGTTCGCCTGATTCTCGGCTCATGACTTACAGCCGGTAGTTTTTCACACACGAATTTCAGACACGGAACCCCGCCTATCGAGCGGGGTTCTTTGTTTCGGTCGATAATTGTGTGATGACTGAAACCGCGTCGCATCGAGAAACACCGCGAGAGGCCACCGAGCCGCTGCGCGAAGACATCCGGCTTCTCGGCGGAATACTCGGACAAATAGTGCGAGAGCAAGCCGGCGACAATGTGTTCGATCTGGTCGAGCGAGCCCGTGTCGAGTCGTTCCGAGTCCGTCGTTCGGAGATCGATCGCGCCGAACTGGTGTCGCTGTTCGCCGAAATCAGTACGGACGACGCCATTCCCGTCATCCGGGCGTTCAGTCACTTCGCACTGCTCGCCAACCTGGCCGAGGACATCCATCGCGAGCGTCGACGGGCCATCCACGTCAATGCGGGGGAACCGCCCCGCGACAGCACTCTCGCGGCCACGTACACCAAACTTGATGCAGCCGATATCGATTCGGCCACCGTCGAAGAAGCGCTGCGGGGCGCCCTGGTCTCACCCGTCATCACCGCTCACCCGACGGAGACTCGACGCCGTACGGTGTTCGAGACGCAGAGTCGGATCACCGAGTTGATGCGATACCGCGAGCGCACGGCGCTGAGCGTCGCAGAAACCGCTGATGTCGATCTGCAATTGCGCCGTCAGATCCTGACCCTGTGGCAGACGGCTCTGATCCGGCTCAGCCGCCTCCGCATCCAGGATGAAATCGAGGTAGGCCTGCGCTACTACGACGCAGCGTTGTTCGAGGTGATTCCGAAGATCAACGCCGAGGTTCGCAAAGCTCTGCGCACTCGTTGGCCGGACGCCGGGCTCCTGCCGGAACCGATCCTGAGGCCGGGTTCGTGGATCGGCGGTGACCGAGACGGCAATCCGTACGTGACCGGCGAAATCGTCCAGCGCGCCACGTCGCGCGCTGCGGCGACTGCTCTCGAGCATCACCTCGAGGAACTCGAACATCTCGAGCGTGAACTGTCGATGTCGGCGCGGCTGGTTTCCGTCACGCCCGAACTCGATCTGCTGGCGTCTACCTCCGGCGACGACTCTGCCTTCAGGGCCGACGAGCCGTACCGTCGCGCGATTCGCGGTATCCGCGGGCGCTTGAGCGCCACAGCACTGACGGTACTGGGGGAGTTGCCCGCCCACGGGTCCGACGACGGACTCGAGGCGTACACCGACCCGGCACAGTTGCAGCGGGATCTCGGAATCATCGACACCTCGTTGCGTCGTTTCGGTGACGAGACCATCGCCGACGATCGACTCGATCGGCTCCGAGAAGCGGTGGAGGTGTTCGGCTTTCACCTGTCCGGTCTGGACATGCGGCAGAACTCCGAGGTACACGAAAGCGTCGTCGCAGAACTTCTGGCGTGGGCCGGAGTTCACCCGGACTACGCGTCCTTGCCGGAAGCCGATCGAGTCGAATTGCTGTCGGCCGAGTTGATGACGCGGCGACCACTGACTTCGCCGGACGCCGAGTTCAGCGAATTGACCACCAAGGAACTGGCCATCATGGCGGCCGGTGCCAAGGCAGTGCGGGTTCTCGGAGCGGGTGCGGTACCCAACTACATCATCAGCATGTGTACCTCGGTCAGTGACATGCTCGAGGCTGCAGTGCTGCTCAAAGAGGTCGGGGTGCTCGATCCGGGCGTCGGTAGCGAGCCCTCGTGCCCGATCGGCATCGTGCCGTTGTTCGAGACGATCGAGGATCTGCAGGGCGGCGCCGACACATTGCTGGCGACGCTCGACATCCCGATCTATCGTGCGATCGTCCGTTCCCGTGGTGACAGTCAAGAAGTGATGCTCGGGTACTCCGACTCGAACAAGGACGGCGGGTACCTGGCAGCCAACTGGGCGCTGTACCGTGCCGAACTCGACCTCGTCGATGCCGCGCGTAAGAGCGGAATCAGGTTGAGGCTCTTCCACGGCCGCGGCGGAACCGTCGGACGTGGCGGCGGACCGAGTTACGAAGCGATTCTGGCTCAGCCTCCCGGTGCAGTCGCTGGTTCTCTGCGAATCACCGAGCAGGGTGAGGTGATTGCGGCCAAGTACGCCGAACCGCGTCTGGCACATCGCAACCTCGAAACACTCATCGCCGCGACTATCGAGTCGACGTTGCTCGACGTCGAAGGACTCGGCAGCGATGCCGACGCTGCCTACGCGGTACTGGACGAGCTCGCGGCCCTCGCCCGCACCGCGTACAGCGAATTAGTGCACGACACACCAGGATTCGTGCAGTACTTCGAAGCGTCGACACCGGTCGCCGAGATCGGGGCACTCAACATCGGCTCTCGTCCGGCCTCGCGCAAGCAGACCAAGGCGATCTCCGACCTGCGAGCGATTCCCTGGGTGCTCTCGTGGAGTCAGTCTCGCGTGATGCTTCCGGGTTGGTACGGAACCGGCGCCGCGTTCGAACGATGGATCGACGGAGACGACACTCGGCTTGCCACGTTGACGGCCCTGTACGAGAAGTGGCCGTTCTTCCGAACCGTGCTCTCGAACATGGCCATGGTGATGTCGAAGTCGGATCTCGGTTTGGCGGCCCGGTACGCGGACCTCGTGCCCGACGCCGAACTGCGCGATCGAGTCTTCGGAATGATCACCGACGAGCACGAACGCACAATTCGCATGTACAAGGCAATCACGGGCAACGAGAACCTCTTCGCCGACAACTCGGGCCTCGAGCGTTCGGTCCACAACCGGTTCCCGTACCTCGAACCTCTCAACCATCTACAGGTCGAGCTGATCCGTCGGTACCGTTCCGGCGACGAGAGCGATCAGGTGCGTCGGGGTATCCAGCTGACGATGAACGGCCTGGCCACTGCGCTTCGTAACAGTGGCTAGGTAACAGCGGCTGGTTCTGCAGGTTTACCAGGGTGTGCGTGCGGCGACTCTAGAGCTGTCGCACGCACACCCAACGCTGCGCACCGGACCGAACGGGGACCGCAGTGGATCTGCAATTGGACGGACGAACTGCCGTCGTTACCGGCGCGGGAAAAGGTATCGGGTTGGCGATCACTCGGGCCTTGGTGGCCGAGGGAGTCCACGTCGTCGCGGGCTCGCGGACGCTCTCGCCGGAACTCGAATCGCTGCAGTCCGGCGGCGCCGTCACCTTTGTCGGCGTCGACCTCGCGAGTGTCGAAGGATCAACCCGACTGCTCGAGGTTGCAGCAGTGAGGGGCGGCGTCGACATCCTGGTCAACAACGTCGGGGCCGTCACCCCGAGAACGAGCGGTTTCGCGGCCATCACAGACCAAGAGTGGGCGGCGTCGTTCAATCTGACGTTCTTGTCGGCTGTACGCACTGTTCGCGCTGCGCTGCCGGAGTTGATCCGCCGAGGTGGCGGGAGCATCGTGACGATCAGTTCGGTCAACGCATTCTTACCTGACCCCACGGTGATCGACTACAGCGCCGCCAAAGCGGCGTTGACCAACTTCTCGAAGTCGTTGTCGAAAGAACTGGGCGGGCAGGGGATCCGCGTCAATACCGTCAGCCCTGGCCCGGTGCAAACGGAGTTGTGGCTCGGCAAGCACGGAGTGGCCTCGACGCTGGCGAAGGCGAGTGGATCAGCCGCCGGCGACATCGTCGAAAGCGCCGCGGCCGGAGCCGAGACTGGGCGGTTCACCTTCCCCGAAGAGGTTGCCGACCTGGTGTTGTTCCTCGCCAGCGATCGTGCGGGGAACGTGACAGGCGCGGATTTCGTGATCGACGGCGGTCTGATCAAGACCTTGTGATCATTGCTGCCTGAAACCTGATCATGTGCGCGACGGTCGACGACGTGATGCACAGGATCACTGCGGCCGCGATGACCACCCACAGTCCCCACCCGATGGACGGTCCGGCAGTGTGCCCTGCGAACTCGGTACTACGTCGCACGATGGACGCGGCGTTTCCGACGGCAACGATCAAGACCGCGATTCCGACCAAAGGGCCGGTGCAGTGATTCTTGATCTCGGGCGTGACGTCTCGAACCATGAGGGTGATCAGCGCGGTCACCGCGCAGAGAGCGAGGACGAGAGTGATCACTCCGCATTCGTCGATACCACTGTGGTCCAGTGCGGAGGATGACGTCCACGGGCCGAGGCTTCCGGCGACGATCCCGGCGCACGCCCAGAGCGATCCGATGAGGCTAGGTCCGAAACGGTCGGGCATGAGGGAGGGAATTGCGCGGGTCGACGGCGTCTGAAACCCGAAGGCGCGTTGGTGATCCGGCTGATTGGGTGTGAACGTCACGCGACGGACCACCTTTCCTCCGCGGCGTCGAGCCGCCCAATCCAATGCTTTTCCGGAGTCTAAGGGCCGCCCAGTTCACTTTTGCCGAATCGAGCGAAATTGATCGAACCGGCGCTAGGGCTCGAGCAACTCGGCGTGAGAATATTCGTTGCGGCCCGCACCGACGAGGCGCTTACTGATCAAACGGCGTCGTGAACGACACTGGTTTGCCGGCGGCGCGCGCGTACGCGATCTCTCGGCGCGTGGACTCACCGATGTATCCGCGAGGGTTGACGACCAGAACCCGATCGGCGAGGTCGATCTTGCGCAGATGGAGCGCGTCGAGCAGGTTCTTCTGCTCGACAGAGACCGCCTCGTCTGCTTCAACCGGCGCGACGACGATCACGCCCGCGAACGTCAGGTCGCGGTTCGCCTCCCGCATCTCTTCAGCGAATCGCGCAGAGCCGCAGATACAGACAATCTCAGGTCGATCGGGCACGGTTCAGTCTCTCATCGACGCGAGAGCCCGCGGCCACACCAGTCTCGTCAGATATCTTCGGCAACGCACCCCAGCTGTCAGTGAACGAAGTCCAGAGCTTCCTTGATCCACGCGTTGAATTCGACGTTCGAACTCGTCCCGGTTCGGTCGACGACGATCCATCCCTTGCTCATCGGCTTACCCCGCATCTCGGGCCAGCTTGCACCCTTGTGCGTCAGAAGCTCGTCGACTCGATCGGGGTCACACCGAACCATGATGTTGCCGTGTGAGTTCGCACTGGCGGCCAGCTTCCCGTTCACCATGAAGCTCAGCCCACCGAACATCTTTACTTCCTCGACGTCGTCCTCGCCCGAGAGCGCATCGCGGATACGCTCAGCCAGCGCTTTGTCGTATGCCATGGAGGCCTCCTGGGGTGGAGTTCCAGGTTAGATCAGATGGCGCAGGTACGTGTGCGGGTCGTGAAGGAACCGCTGCCAGTTCGAGACCAGATCGAGGTCCTCCCAGCTCGAGGCTCGGATTCCCCATTCGCCGATCTCGAGCAGGTTGGCGTTCGGCAGCGCCGCGATGATCGGCGAGTGCGTCGCGATCACCGCCTGCGCGCCGGATTCCACCAGCTCGCCGAGCAGCGCGGCCAGTGTCAGGGTCCCCTGGAAGGAGAGTGCGGCATCGGGTTCGTCGATGAGATAGAAGCCGCCGTCGGAGGTCCTCGACGACAGGATCTCGAGCAGCGCCTCACCGTGGGAGAGGTGATGGTAAAGCGGTTCAGGTCGCTTGGGATTGGGGTTGTCCTCCAAGTACGTGTACAAACCGTGCAGGGTTTCGTCTCGGAGGTAGTACGCCCACTTCGATGCTCCGGGACTCCGTTCGAGCACAAGGTCGAGGCCGCCCGGTTCACTCGATCGAGTCTGATGCCGCGTATTGGTCGACCCGCCTTCGGCGTTGAGACCGAGAACGGCGGCAATAATTTCGATGACGGTCGACTTTCCCGCTCCGTTTTCGCCGACCAGAATGGTGACACCCGGTGGTAGCTCGAGACCGTGCTGAACGATCTGCGCGACTGCAGGCACCGTCATCGGCCAGCTGCCTACGTCGGCGCCCGACGATGGCCCGGCCTTGATGCGGCGGATGGGTTGTCTCTGCACGGCCATACGTTCTCACAAGGCTCCGACGAGAACGGACGTTAGTGGCGCTGCGCGAGCAATTCGACGATCTGAGCCACGAGATCGAGAGGGATCGGTTTGTTCAGCGGGAACTTCACCGTTGATTTCGCAGCCCGGTAAGGGTCGACGGACTTCTCGAACTCGGCGTCACCCGCCGGGAGCGGGTACATCGAGATGTGGTTCTTCCAGCCTGCGAAGTGAATCAGGTTCTTTCCGTGCACCGTCATGGTCGGCATCTGATAGCTGATGGTCTCATCGAGGCCTGGAACCGTGTTGTGAATCGTCTCGCGAATACTCTCGAGGGCTGGTTGCACGTCGGTGGGAAACGAAGCGATGTATTCGTCGATCGTCGCGAATTCGGCCATGCGCGGATCATAATCGCAGCCGGATTCATTTGGTCCGCCAGAAATCGGGGCGGCTGCCGTCCGCGTCGGTGAACCCGTATTCCGTTCCGAGTTCGCCTGAACTGACCGATCGCTGATTCCATCGCTGTCGATTCGGATCGGCAGCGATGGCCGCGATCGCACGTCCGATGAATCTTGGTGACTCGGAGCGTGCGAAATCCGCGGGCGCAGTCGGACCATCCCGCTCCGACAACAGAGCGTCACGCCAATTCGATTCGCCGACACCGAAATTGTCGAGCATCATCTCCGATCGCAGGAACCCGGGAGTGATGGCGACGGCAGTACATCCGAACGGGGCAAGTTCGTGGCCTTGCGAAAATGCGAGCCTGTTCACGGACACCTTGGCCAAGTCGTAGAACACCGAGATGCGATAGTTCGATGCGTTGTATTCGGTAGTGCCATCGGTTATTTCGGCGACCAGTCCGCCCGGCCGATCAGTCATGAGCGGCAGGAGGTGGTGCGACGTGGTGATGTGGGTGTCGATTGCCAGACGCAAGATGTGAAACCCCTTGTCCAGATCGTGTTCCCATACCGGCGTGTTCCACTCCGCGGGCCCACCCTTGAGTAATTCCGCGCCCCAGATGTCGTTGACCAAGATGTCGATATGGTGATAGTCGATTCGCAAGCGTTCGGCGAGATCAGCCACTTGTTTGCTCTTGAGATGATCGACGGCAATCGGCACGCCGACGCCACCCAGCTCCGTGACCAGCTCTGCCGTCTCTTCGATGGTCTCTCCGCGCGGATAGTCCGACTGAAGAATTCCGGCAGATGTGCTCCGGCCAGTGCAGATGACGGTTGCACCGGCCTCGCCCAAGGCCGCGGCGATTCCGCGTCCGGCGCCCCTCGTCGCCCCGGCAACTACAGCCACTCGCCCGCGAAGTGCGTCCGGATTCGGTGTCCACGACATTGTTCGATTGTTCTCGCCTGGATTGCTTCGTTCAAGAGTGAACGCGATCTGCGGAACCGAACCTTACTTCGCGGCGTCCAAGGTAGTAATCATTCGGATGAAGGAGGCAGGGGGAGAGATGAATCGTTGTGTGGGGCGCAGTGCTGGTTGGAGAAACGGAATCTCGGGATTGAGTTCCGTTCCGTCAAAAGGAAATTCGCATCGGATCCGGACTCGGCGGGTAGTCGAAAGTCGCCACGGTGAGAAAGTCGTCGACGTACCACCAAGCCGGGAATCGCCGGAAGACGATTCCCGACCGGTGTGAAATCAGATCTGTGAAATCAGATCAGGGAAGCTGCGAGGCAGCGTCCGTATCGAGGAACCAACGTGTCGCAACCAAACCGGTGGCGCCGGCGGACGGCCAGTCGTCGGCCGAAGCACCTCCGACGGCTTTGGCAACGGCCTCGGCCTTTGCAGCACCCGAGACGAGCAGCCAGACCTCTTTGGCTCGCCGAACAGCAGGCAACGTGAGGGTGATCCGCACCGGTGGTGGCTTGGGGGAGTCCGTCACCGCGACTACGAAACGCGCTTCTTCGCGAACGGCGTCGGTGTGCGGGAACAACGAGTTGACGTGTCCTTCGCCGCCCATACCGAGCAGGTGCACGTCGAACGTCGGAACCTGATTCCCGTGTGCCTGAGCGCCCAGCAGTTGTTCGTACGCCGTCGCCGCCCCGTGTGGATCACCGTCGTAGATACCGTCGGATGCGGCCATCGCATGTACCCTGTCGGGATCGACCGGCACATGATCGAGAAGCGCCTCACGTGCTTGCACTTCGTTCCGCTCGGGATCGCCGGACGGCAGGAACCGTTCGTCGCCCCAGTACAGATCGATCTGCGACCAGTCGATGTCGCCGGGAGCTTCACGCAACTTCTCGAGAAGTGCGATGCCGGTTCCACCGCCAGTCAGCACGATGGACGCAAACCCGCGAGCCTTCTGGGCATCGACGATGGTCGTGACCAGGCGTGCGGCGGCAGCGTCGACAAGTTGGCCGGCGTCGGAAAACTTCTCCACGACAACATCACTCATAGGTCACCTTCTCCAATCCGGCCAGAGCTTCTTCGTAGATCTCGTCCGGATCGAGCCGACGCAATTCCTCGGCGAGGCAATCGCGTGTCTCTCGACGACCCAGAGAAACCAGCGCGTCAGGCTGACCGGTGCGGATCAACGTAGCGGTCGTGCCCTCCTGCGGACGACTGATGGAGATACTGCGGGTCTCGAGCTTCAACTCGACCGTCAGCTCACCCGTACGCCGAATGACCGGACCGTCGATCTTGGCCGCCAACCAACCGGCGAGAATATCCAGTGCCGGTTCGGTTTTGAGACCGGAGACCACCGCTGAGGTGATCTTCTCGTGCGGCGGCTGATCGAGAGCCGATGCGAGGAGCGCGCGCCAGTAGGTGACGCGACTCCAGGCGAGATCGGTATCGCCGGCTGTGTACGACGCGAGTCGCCCCTTGATGGTGGCGGTCGGATCGGGGGCGCCGGTGGCATCGGTGATGCGCCGTATCGCGAGCTTCCCGACGGGATCCTTGGCCGGAATCTCGGGTGCCTCGAGGGGCCACCACGCGACTACCGGTGTATCGGGGAGCAGGAACGGGATGACGACGCTGCTCTCGTGATCCGCAAGCGGACCGTAGAGACGCAGCACGACAACCTCCGAGGCGCCGGCGTCCCCGCCGACACGGATCTGAGCATCGAGCCTGGGCTCACTCTGCTCGTCGCCACGCAGGAGCACGATGACGCGGCAAGGGTGCTCGCGGCTGGCTTCGTTGGCGGCCTCGATGGCTTCCTCGGCATTCCCGGTGTCCCTGGTGCAGACGACGAGCGTCAGCACTCGCCCCAAGGTGACAGCGCCGCCGGTCTTACGCACCTCGACCAGTTTCTTGCTGACCTGGACCGTGGTGGTGGAGGGCAAATCGAGAATCACTAGGGTCGCCTCCATTCGCGTCCGGTGCGTTGCATCATTTCGTCCGCAGACGGTGGTCCCCACGTTCCAGCCTCGTAGGGTTCCGGCTTGCCGCCGGCTGCCCAGTGTTCGAGGACGGGATCGAGGATTTCCCAAGACAATTCGACTTCGGCGTTGACCGGGAAGAGGGACGGCTCACCGAGCAACACGTCGAGAATGAGTCGCTCGTACGCCTCCGGTGACGACTCGGTGAAAGCCTGGCCGTACGAGAAGTCCATGTTGACGTCACGGACTTCCATGCTCGATCCGGGAACCTTCGAACCGAACCGCATGGTGACACCCTCGTCGGGCTGCACGCGGATGACCAGAGCGTTCTGGCCGAGGTCTTCGGTCATCGTCTTGTCGAACGGTAGGTGCGGTGCACGTTTGAACACCACCGCGATCTCGGTGACACGGCGTCCGAGTCGTTTGCCCGTGCGCAGGTAGAACGGCACACCCGCCCAGCGGCGGGTGTCGACCTCGAGGGTGATGGCGGCAAAGGTCTCCGTGATGGAGTCCGCTGCGAAGCCGTCTTCTTCGAGGAGCCCGACCACCGGCAGCCCACCCTGCCAGCCGCCCGCGTACTGGCCGCGTGCGGTGGTCTCGTCGAGGGGCTCGGCAAGGCGAGTGGCCGAGAGGACCTTGATCTTCTCCGCCTGCAGATTGAGCGGCTCGAAGCTGATGGGTTCTTCCATCGCCGTGAACGCGAGCAACTGCAGCAGGTGGTTCTGGATCACGTCACGGGCCGCGCCGATGCCGTCGTAGTACCCGGCGCGTCCACCGAGGCCGATGTCCTCGGCCATCGTGATCTGAACGTGGTCGACGTAGTGCGCGTTCCAGATCGGATCGAACAACTGGTTCGCGAAGCGCAGAGCCAGAATGTTCTGGACGGTTTCCTTACCGAGGTAGTGGTCGATACGGAAGACCGTGTCCTCGGGGAACACCTTGTTGACGACGGCGTTCAGTTCGCGAGCGCTCTCGAGGTCGTGGCCGAACGGCTTCTCGATGACGACTCGTCGCCACTGACCGTCCTCGGCCTGCGCGAGGCCCGACGCCGACAGTTGCTCGAGCACCTGAGGAAACGCGTTGGGCGGAATCGCAAGGTAGAAACCGTGATTGCCGCCGATACCACGTTCGTTGTCGAGCGTGGCCAACGTGTCGGACAGGTTCTGGAAGGCCTCGGCCTCGTCGAAACTGCCCTCCACGAACCGGATACCTTCGGCGAGCCTCTCCCAGACGTCCTGACGGAACTTGGTGCGAGCGCCGTCCTTGACTGCTTCGAGGACGACGTTCGTGAAGTCCTCGTCCGTCCAGTCACGCCGGGCGAACCCGACCAGAGCGAATCCGGGCGGCAACAGTCCACGGTTGGCGAGGTCGTAGATGGCGGGCATGAGCTTGCGCCTGGCAAGGTCGCCGGTAACACCGAAAATCACCAGGGCGCAGGGCCCCGCAATGTGCGGAAGCCGTTTGTCGGTGCTGTCCCGAAGGGGATTCACCCAATCTGATGCCGCCGCGGAATCGCTCACAGGCTCAGCTCTTCTGGGTTGCTGCGCGGAGCTGCTCGGCGGTTGCGTCGAGCAACTCGTTCCAGGACACCTCGAACTTGTCGACGCCCTCTGTCTCGAGGACCTTGAACACGTCCGCAAGATCGATGCCGACTGCAGCGAGCTGATCGAAGACCGCCTGCGACTCCTGAGCGGTGCCCGAGATCGTGTCGCCGGTGATCTCGCCATGGTCGGCGAGGGCGTCGAGCGTCTTCTCCGGCATAGTGTTGACCGTGTTCGGCGCGATCAACTCGGTGACGTAGAGAGTGTCGGGGTAATCCGGGTTCTTCACGCCGGTCGACGCCCACAGCGGACGCTGAGCCTTGGCGCCGTCGGCCAGAAGAGCCTGGAAGCGCGGCTGCACCTCGAAGATCTGCTGGTACGCGTTGTACGCCAGACGCGCGTTTGCGAGTGCAGCCTTGCCACGAAGCTCGAGGGCTTCCGGCGTGCCGATTGCCGTGAGGCGGTTGTCGATCTCGGAATCCACGCGGGAGACGAAGAACGAGGCGACCGACTCGATGGACGAGATGTCGCGGCCGGCAGCCTTGGCGGTGTCCAGACCTTCCAGGTATGCGCCCATGACTGCCTCGTAGCGCTCGACCGAGAAGATCAAGGTGACGTTGACGCTGATGCCCTCACCGATCACCTTGGCGATGGCGGGAATGCCTGCCAGCGTCGCGGGGATCTTGATCAGGACGTTCGGGCGATCGACGATCTTGTGCAGCTCGATCGCCTGCGCGACGGTGGCGTCGGTGTCGTGTGCCAGGCGAGGGTCGACTTCGATGGACACGCGGCCGTCGACGCCGTTCGACGCCTCGAACTGCGGAGCCAGGATGTCGCACGCTGCACGCACGTCGTCGGTGGTCACCGCGGTGATGGTGGCGTCGACATCGGCGCCGCCCTGTGCGAGCTCACGGACCTGAGCGTCGTACGCCGATCCCTTGGACAGTGCCGCCTGGAAGATCGACGGGTTGGTCGTGACACCCACGATCGACTTCGTGTCGATGAGGTTCTGCAGGTTGCCGGACTGGATGCGATCCCGCGAGAGGTCGTCGAGCCAGATGGAAACGCCTGCAGCGGAGAGCTTTTCGGTATTCACGTTCTGTGTCATCGAGATCATCCCTTCACAGCTGCGAGGGAGCGCTGCGCGGCTTCGACAGTCGCGTCGGCAGTGATGCCGAACTCCCGGAACAAGGTCTTGTAATCGGCGGAAGCGCCGTAGTGCTCGAGCGAGACGGCCTGACCGGCGTCGCCGAGGATGCGCCACCACGGCATCGCGATGCCGGCTTCGACGGACACACGCGCGCGCACGGCGGGCGGAATGACCTCGTCGCGGTACGCCTGATCCTGCTCGAGGAACCAATCGAGGCACGGCACGGAAACGACGCGGGTTGCGACGCCCTGAGCTTCGAGGGTTTCGCGAGCCTCGGTGGCCAGATGCAGTTCGGAACCGGTCGCCAGCAAGATGACCTCGGGCGAACCGTTGGCTGCGTCGACGAGGACGTAAGCGCCGCGCTTGACACCCTCGGCAGCCTTCTCCTTGGTGCCTTCGAGAACCGGGATGTCCTGGCGCGTGAGTGCCAGAGCCGTCGGGCCCGTCTTGTTCTCGAGTGCTGCCTGCCATGCGAAAGAGGTCTCGTTGGCGTCACCCGGGCGGACGACGGCGAGGTTCGGGATCGCACGAAGAGCAGCGAGGTGCTCGACCGGCTGGTGGGTCGGGCCGTCTTCGCCGAGACCGATGGAGTCGTGGGTCCAGACGTAGGTGACGGCAGTCTTCATCAGTGCGGCCAGGCGAACCGCCGGACGCATGTAGTCGGAGAAGACCATGAAGGTTCCGCCGTACGGGCGGGTGGGTCCGTGAAGCGCGATGCCGTTGAGGATCGAGCCCATCGCGTGCTCGCGGATGCCGAAGTGGAGCGTGCGGCCGTAAGGCTGCGCATTCCAGTCGTTTGTGGAGATGGAGAACGGGCCGAACGAATCTGCGCCCTTGATGGTGGTGTTGTTGCTGCCGGCGAGGTCGGCGGAGCCGCCCCACAGCTCGGGCAGGATCGGTCCGAGCGCGTTGAGCGCCGAACCGGAGGCCTTGCGAGTCGCAACGCCCTTGGCGTCGGCCTCGTAGGTCGGGAGAGCGTCGGCCCAGCCGGCAGGGAACTCACCGGCGAACAGGCGGTCGAAGAGTTCCTTGCGCTCGGTCTCACGTGCAGCCCACGCGTCGAACTCGACCTGCCATGCCTTGCGTGCGTCGGCGCCGCGGGAGACGACCTCACGGGCGTGAGCCAGGGCGTCGGCGTCGACGTCGAAGGACTTGGCCGGATCGAAGCCGAGGGCTTCCTTGACCGCTGCAACTTCGTCGGCACCGAGAGCGGAGCCGTGGACGTCGCCGGTGTTCATCTTCTTCGGAGCCGGGAAACCGATGATGGTGCGGAGCAAGATGATGGAGGGACGATCGACGACGGCCTTGGCCGCGGCAACCGCGTCGAGGATGCCGGAGACGTTCTCGCCACCTTCGACGTGCTGAACGTGCCAGCCGTATGCCTCGTATCGCTTTCCGACGTCTTCGCCGAGAGCGATGGTGGTGTCGTGCTCGATGGAGATCTTGTTGTCGTCGTAGAAGACGATGAGGTTGCCCAGTTCCTGGACACCGGCGAGAGACGAGGCCTCGGACGTAACGCCTTCTTCGATGTCACCGTCGGACGCGATCACGTAGATGTGATGGTCGAAGGGGGAGGAGCCGACCGGGGTCTCCGGATCGAACAACCCACGCTCACGACGCGCAGCCATCGCCATACCGACTGCGGACGCAAGGCCCTGGCCCAGCGGACCGGTGGTCATCTCGACGCCGACGGTGTGGCCGACCTCGGGGTGGCCGGGGGTCAGTGCGCCCCACGTGCGGAGAGCTTCGAGGTCAGCGAGCTCGAGACCGTAGCCCGACAGGTAGAGCTGGGTGTACAGCGTCAAGGATGAATGGCCACAGGAGAGAACGAAGCGGTCACGGCCGACCCATTCTGCATCCGAAGGATCGTGGCGCATGACGCGCTGGAAGAGGGTGTATGCCAACGGCGCCAAGCTCATTGCAGTTCCGGGATGGCCGTTGCCGACCTTCTGAACCGCGTCGGCGGCGAGCACGCGGGCGGTATCGACAGCCTTGGTGTCCAGGTCGGTCCAGTCCGAGGGGTGGACGGGTTGCGTGAGGACGTGGATCTCGTCTGTGATCGACACTGGCAGATGTCTCCTGACATGGTGTACGTGGATTGCGAGGGTGGGGTGTCCCTCCACTGCGTAACCCAGCCTAATGGTCCTGGCTGTCCGGGTCGATTCGGTTCCTCAATGGCTGCGGTCTACCATCGTTCGTAGTAGAGAACAGTGTCAGCAGTGTGTCGTGAAGAGTTAGTGCGGTAACGCGTGGTGCAAGGAGAGAACGTGCGGACAGGGCAACAGCCGAGCGGACATGGCTTCGGCAGCCCAGGTGCCGCCCCGCGGGCGACCAATACCGATACGGTGTGGGGTCGCGCAACGGGCAAGGTTCTGGCTTATATCGCGCTCACGAAGCCGCGAGTGATCGAATTGCTGTTGGTGGCAACCATTCCGGCAATGCTGTTGGCCGATCGCGGAACAGTCGACATCGTTCTGATCCTCAGCACCCTCTTCGGTGGCTGGATGGGCGCGGCGAGTGCGAACTCGCTCAACTGCGTCGTCGACGCCGACATCGACAAGGTCATGAAGCGCACGGCGAAGCGTCCGCTGGCCCGCGAGGCGGTGCCGACGCGCAACGCGCTCGTCTTCGGGCTCCTTCTCGGACTCGCGTCGTTCCTGTGGCTGTGGTGGCGAGCCAACCTCTTGGCCGGCATCCTCGTCGTGATCACGATCGCGTTCTACGTCCTCATCTACACGATGGTTCTCAAGCGTCGTACCTGGCAGAACGTCATCTGGGGTGGCGCAGCCGGATGTATGCCCGTCCTCGTGGGCTGGGCCGCTGTCACCGGGTCGCTGAGCTGGCAGCCCGTCGTGCTGTTCCTGATCATCTTCTTCTGGACGCCGCCGCACACCTGGGCGCTGGCGATGCGATACAAAGAGGACTACAAAGCTGCCGGTGTTCCCATGCTTCCGGTGATCGCCACCGAAGAGCACGTCACCAAGCAGATTCTGTTCTACAGCTGGGCAATGGTCGTCACGACGCTTGTCCTCGTCCCCGCGTCGGGCGTCATCTACGCCGCAATCACCATCGTCGCCGGTGCGTGGTTCCTGCTCATGGCACATCAGCTGTACCGCAGCGTTCGCGGTGGTGCTCAGGTCAAACCGCTCCGCCTGTTCCTGCAGTCCAACAACTATCTTGCGATCGTGTTCGTCGGCCTCGCTGTCGACTCGGTTCTCGGACTGCAGACGATCAGCGACATGCTCAGCTGATTCTGCTGTGCGCCTTTATTAACCGCGGGCGGTTAATAAAGGCGCACAGCACTTCGCTAGGGGATCAGAACGATCGACCCGGTCGTTGCTCTACCTTCCAGATCCCGATGGGCTGTTGCCGCGTCGGCGAGGGGATACTCGGCGCCGACGCGAATATCGAGTTTCCCGGCCGCAATGGCGTCGAAGACATCGCCGGCACGCCAGGTCAGTTCCTCTCGAGTGCGAATGTGATGCGCGAGCGTCGGACGCGTCAGGAACAGCGAACCCGACGAATTGAGCCGCTGCGGATCGACAGGCGGAACCGGTCCACTGGCCGCACCGAACAAAGCGACCGTGCCGCGGATGCGCACGGAAGCCAAGCTCGAATCAAAAGTTGTCGCACCGACGCCGTCGTATGCCGCCGCTACTCCTTCGCCGCCGGTCAACTCCCGGACTCGCGCTGCGATGTCCTCGTCGTACCGCAGGACCTCCGCGGCGCCCGCGCCACGCGAGAGTTCTTCCTTTGCATCCGATGACACAGTCGTGATGACCTTCGCCCCGAGGCTGACGGCCATCTGCGTCAGGATCAACCCGACGCCGCCCGCGCCTGCGTGCACGAGCACGGTGTCGCCGCTCTGGATCGGATACGTCGACTTCGCGAGGTAGTGCGCCGTCATCCCCTGCAGGAGCGCCGACGCTGCGGCCGATGCCGGGACACCGTCAGGCACTTTCACTGCGACTGCGGCGGGAACAGCCACCTTCTCGGCATAGCTGCCAGTGGCAGCGGCCCACGCGACCCGGTCGCCCACGGAGAATTCGGAGACGTCGGAGCCGACAGCTTCGACGACACCGCTGCCCTCGTCGCCGGGAATGTAGGGGAGCGGACGCTTGTACTGGCCCATTCGGAAGTACGTGTCGATGAAATTGATGCCGATCGCTTCGGTCTTGACGAGTAGATCGCCTGGGCCGGGTGTCGGTTCGGGTTGTTCGGTCAGAGTCAGAACGTCTGGTCCGCCGGTCTCGGTCACGTAGATGGCTCGCATGGTTTCTGTTCTACACCCGAGGCGGCCGACGCTCAGTCCATGCCTGGTGTCGCTTCCGGGCTACCGACCAGTATTGTCGAGTCATGAGCACCGATACCGAGAAGTCGGACGCCACCCCGTCCGCGCCGGAACTGCCGAAGTCCACGGTGAACGCCATCACCAAGTTCGTCGCCGAGCACGGCGGCTCCGCCAGCGCCGTCATCCAGCCGGTCGGCCTGGCCGGCGTTCGCATCACCCTCGTAGGTGCCGACGGCATCCTCGGTGATCAGGTCGTCGAGGACCTCGCCACGGCAAACGCGGTCGTCGCGTCCTTCGACAACGTCACCGTCGCCGAGTGGGAGCGCGAACTGACGAGCATCGTCACCCCGCAGGAAGGCCATTTCAAGAAGATGGCCGGTTGGGTCGCCAACCAGACTCGGTTCCCGAAAGCTCGCAACGAATCCTGAAATGACGTGTGGGGCGTAGGAACACCTTTTGGTGTTCCTACGCCCCACACGTGTCTTGAAGCGTCAGACAGCTGGTATCGGCGAATTGGTCGGCGTGTACTGGCGGGTCTTACCCGCAGCCCAAACTGCTGCGGTCGCAGCCGTGCACAGTCCTGCACCGGCGACGTGCATGATCACCAGAACTTCCGGCACATCGGTGAAGTACTGCACGACACCGATGAGCGACTGCGCGAGGATCAGTCCCAGCAGGACCTTCAGACGGATCTTCACGGCTGCGGATGTCCCGACCGCATACAGGCCGAAGGTCAGACCCACGACCAGCGCGAGATATCCGACCAGAAGCTGTGAGTGCAGATGGACGAGCGTCACGATCTCGATCTCCAGGCGAGGCACCGTCCGGTCCAGTCCCTTGTCGCCGGCGTGCGGGCCTGCGCCCGTTACGAGAGTTCCAGCGACCAAAACGCCAGCGAGCGCGACACCTGACAGCGCGGTAAGCCAGCGCAACGGCTTCGGCATCACGACCAGAGTTGTTGCTTCGTCGGGTTCCGCGATCTTCGCGTACATCACCGTGGCAACCCAGACCATCAGCATCGACGCAACCAGGTGAATGGCGACCGTCCACCACAGCAAGCCTGTGAGGACGGTGATACCGCCGATCACTGCCTGAACGACAGTGCCGAGCGGCATCATCCAGGCGTAGACAAGCACCTCTTTGCGTCGGCGAGCGCGAGTCACCGCAAGCACGATCGCAGCGGCGACGATGACGACAAGGAAGGTCAACAGGCGGTTGCCGAACTCGACGGCTTGGTGAATCACCGCGACCTGTCCGTGGCCGACCGGGACGAAGCTACCGGGGAAGCACTGCGGCCACGTCGGGCAACCGAGTCCCGAGTCCGTCACGCGCACCACCGCGCCGGTGACAGCGATGCCGCCCTGCGTCAGGATCACGATGAACGCGATGATTTTCTGCGTTTTCAGCGAGGGGAGAGGTAGTCGATCCACCAAGCGTAAAAATCCGGCATACACACGATTCACCACGCCAACGATCGTAGTTCCCCATCAACTACACAGTGTCGTTGGGGCCAGCTCGCTCCGCGCCTGCCCCGCGTAGTTGGGGCCAGCTCGCTCCGCGCCTGCCCCGCGTCGTTGGGGCCAGCTCGCTCCGCGCCTGCCCCGACTCGACGAGACCAGAACTGCGCAGCCGTGGGGCCAGCTCGCGTCAGTTCGCGCGAACTCGCACGATTCCCGAGATCGTTCCCTGGAAGTACTCGCCCGACTCGGTGATGAGTGCCGACATCTGAAGGGTGTCGTTGAGGATGGTCGACGGCAGGGGAGTCGAACCGATCTGCGACCCGTCCTTCGAGTCGATCACCGCGAAGGAGTAACCGTCCAGCGGAGAGGTGTTCGGAGCACCGTCTCGTGTCACGGTGTAGATCGAGCCGTCAGCCGTCGAGAGGTGGGGTACCGCGGAGCTACGAATCGTGTTGTCCCACACGACATGGCAACCGACCGGATCGATGTCGACGCGGGTCATTCCGCCTTTGAAGGGTGCCGTGGCGGGGACCGCTGGACCGGCACCTTCAGGAGTCGTGGGGTACGGGTATCCGTAAGTGCCGGCGACGTAGACGGAATGACCGATGCCGACGGGGGAGTTCTCGCTGCCGCTCGGTGAGCCGTCCTGGCTGGCAGCGGACAACACCGGCTGCGTGCACACCTCGGCGCCCGTGTCAGCGCGATAGACATGCAAGCTCACTGTCGGGTGGGCGTTGTCGACGATGGTCAAGAAATCGCTGCCCGTCGACGGGCCGAAGTATGTCGGCGTCGATCCGGTTCCCCAGCTGAGCTGACCCGGATTACGGGCCGGCCCGCGGTCGTACGGCTGACGCCAGTCAATGACGACCTCGTCGCCATTTCGCTTCAGTTGGTAGAGCGCGTGGGTAGTTGCGACGGCAGTGCCCGTCGGGGAGGTGGAGATGCTGTTCTGCACCTGTTCACCTTCGGGGAGCGCAATGCTGTGCGCGATTCGATCCGCGCCGACATACCCGACGGTGCCGTGCCCGGTGGCGAACCAGACATTGCCGTCCCAGTCCGGAGCGAGGCCGGTGACGTTGTCGTCGGCGGCAACCGCACCACTGAGATCGATGACCTCCGCGAGTTCCAGCCGCCAACTGCCGTCCGGATTCTGCGCATGGGAAATGCGGACCAGTTGACGGTTTCCGTCGACGGCTACGAGACGGTTCTCGTTGTCGAGGTAGGCGTAGACGCCGCCGAGCAGGCTGCCCTTCGCGAGCGGCAGTTGCGCGACCGACCGTCCCAAGGGTGTGGCGTCGGCCTTCGGATCGATCAAATGGATGGTCGGGATCTGGCCGATCATCGTCGTGCAGAGCGAGACGATCATGCCGTCGGAACCCTGGAGGACCGTCGGGCAGGCGGCCATCATCGGGAAAGCTGTCACCTCGTGTGGGCCGGTTCCTGGACCAGGCAGCGGCGTGACGTCGGACGAGCCCGCGTCACCGTGCATGGTGGAAGTACCGACGGGACCGAGGTGCGGATTTGCAGGTGCGAGTGGACCGGACACCGAAGGGGTCGCCGTTGCGGGTCCGGCACACAACATCACTGTTGCGGCCACACAGCCGACGATCTGAGCTGTCCGTCGTGTACTCACGTGAACTTGAACCACCTTGCTGCGCAGACTCCGGCCACTGCGGCCCAGACGAGAAGTACGAGAATCGAGAACCAGTCCATCGAGGTGTCGAGGGCCGCTTCGAGTGCGTGTGCCAGGGCGCCGGACGGAACAATGCGCACCAGCGTGTGAACAGCGGTCGGGAGTTCACCGCTGGCGAAGACCACACTGCCGATGCCCACCATGATGAACCACAGGACGTTGGCGAGCGCGAGAACGATTTCTGCTCGCAATGTACCGCCGAGCAGCAGGCCAAGCGCTGCAAATGTGACAGTACCGATGGCAATGACCACTGCGCCGAGTACAAGTTCGACGAACGACGGACGCCACCCCAACGCCAAACCGATAGCGCCGAGCAACAGCGACTGCAGCGCCACGACGATGATGACGGCAGCGCTCTTGCCTGCGATGATTCCCCACCGCGGTAGAGGCGTTGCACCGAGTCGTTTGAGCGCGCCGTATCGGCGATCGAATCCGACGGCGATGGCCTGTCCGGTGAACGCCGTCGACATCACGGCAACCATCATGACACCAGGGAGCACGGTATCCACCCGAGAATCGCCCAAATCGCCGATCGGAAGCAGACACAGTCCGATGAGCAGGGTGATCGGGATGAACATGGTGAGCAGCAATTGCTCACCGTTGCGGAGCAGAAGAGTCAGCTCCAGTTTGGTCTGCGCCGCCAGCATCTTGGCCGCCGAATTGGGGCGGGGATCCGGCGAGAAGGTGCCTGGCTCGAAGCGGTTCTCGGCGAGCCGTCGGTCTCTGGCAACGCTGATGGGACTGCTCTGGCCGTTCGACGCTGTTTCGTTCATGACCTTGATCTCCGTCATCCCCTCAGTTCCCGGCCCGTCAATTCGAGGAAGACGTCTTCCAGACTCCGTTGATCGACGCGAATGTCGTTGATCAGCACGTCCTGATCGGCACACCACGTCGCAACTGTTGCCACGGTTGCCGGATCGATTGCACCTTCGACGACGTAGGTGCCGGGGTTGGATTCCTCGATGCGGAACCCGGCGAGTGAACCGGCCAGCGAATCGAGGCTCAAACCGGGAACCGTCGTCAGACGGAGTTGTCCTTCGGCGCCCTTGCTGGTGACCTCCGCCGGCGTTCCCGACGCGACGATCTTGCCGTGGTCGATGATGACCAGTTCGTCGGCGAGCGCTTCGGCCTCGTCCATGAGGTGTGTGGTGAGCAGGACGCTCACGCCGTCGCGTCGCAGAGCGTCGATGAGTTCCCACACGAGCAGGCGCGCCTGAGCGTCGAGGCCGGCGGTGGGTTCGTCCAGAAATACCAACTCGGGACGCCCGACCAGCGCGCACGCCAGGGACAGTCGTTGCTGCTGGCCTCCGGAGAGGCGGCGGTACGGGGTCTTGCGCGCATCGGTGAGGCCGAGTTTGGAAAGGAGCCAGGCGGGATCGAGCGGGTCGGCCGAGTATGCGGCCACGAGGTCGAGCATTTCCCCGGCCTTGGACCCGGGGTACGCGCCGCCGCCCTGCAGCATGACGCCGATTCGCGAGCGGACTTCACCGGAGTCGGCGATGGGGTCGAGACCGAGCACTCGAACCGTGCCGGCATCGGGGGTGACAAACCCTTCGCACATCTCGACGGTGGTTGTCTTGCCGGCTCCGTTGGGGCCGAGCAGGGCAACGACCTGGGCCGTCTCGACAGTGAGATCGATACCGTCGACGGCTCGAACACCGTCGAAGGACTTGACGACACCCTGGATCTGTACCGCCGGCGTCGACGATCTGGAGGCTCTCGAGGTCACGGGGAATCAGCGTAAGCCCCCGCCGAGTTGTCTTCGTCTACCGGTCCGCCTTTCGTGATCTCCGCTACTGGCTTGTCGCTACGCCAGGGGAGTGAATTGCGGGTGAAGACGATGAGCGTTCCGGCGGTGAGGATGGTCGCGATGACGGCCTGCACGATCATGAACGGAAGGTATTCGGCGCCGTTGGACATCAACATGACGCTGACGATCGAGGTGAAGACGACGGCAGGGATGCGGAAAATCGGCGCGGTGGCCCACGCCGCCAACGGAAGGATCGCCCATAGCAGGTACCACGGCTGAACGACGGGGAACAGGAGAACGATCGCGCCGAGCGCGATGCCGAGTCCGCCGACCGGATGGATGCGGCCCATGTAGACCGAGATCATCATCCGTGCGGTGACGAGCATGGCGACGAGAGTAGCGATGGGCCGCGTGATCGTGAGGATCGCCGTCGTGTGATCGCCGAGTCCGAGCAGTACGCCTGCCAATCCCGTGCCGACGCCCAGGAGCGTCGGGATGGACATCCAACTCCGGACTGCCGTGGCGGTGTCGAGGGTGTTGATCCAACCCATACCGAGCCCACTGGCCACGCTGATGACAAACGTGACGACAGCGGCAACGATGCCCAGGAGAATCGCGGCTCCCGCCAGGGCTTTCCAGGTTCCACCCCAACGCCGAGCCAAGGCCATGCCGACAAATCCCAGCGCAAGCAAGGACGGAATTTTGACGGTCGACGACAACGCGATCAAACCTGATCCCGCAACGAGATAGAACAGCGCTCGCCCACGGATGGGCCCGGACCCTTCGACTGCGCGGAGGGCGATCTCGATTCCGGCGAGCATCAACCCGAGCATGAGCGCTTCGTTGTGGATGCCGGCCACCAAGTGGAAGAGCAACAGCGGGTTCGCGGCACCGAGCCAGAGCGAACTGACGGCAGAGACACCGCATCGCTTGGCCAGTCGCGGTATCGCCCACACGATGAGCGCGACGCCGGCCAATGCGAGCAAGCGGTGCAAGAAGATTCCGGCCACGATGTTGTCGCCGGTCAGTGAGCTGATCCCGCGTCCCAGCCACAGGAAGAACGGACCGTACGGAGCCGGGGTGTCGCGCCAGATCGTCGGAACCGTGCGGGTGAGAACGTGGTCGACGCCCAGTGCCGCCTTGGGGCCGATGGCGTACGGATCGAGTCCACGGGCCGCGATTTCGCTTTGAGCCAGATACGAGTAGACGTCGCGGCTGAACATCGGCGGTGCGACCGAGAGCGGCAGGATCCACAGCAGGAGTGTGCGGTCCAACTGGGAACGGGTCATGCGCCGCGGTGCGCCGGAACGGCTGCGTATGTCCCCGACTGCAAATCGGCCCATCATCAGCCAGGCCAGAACGACGAGCACGGTTCCGGTCATCGTCATGGTGAGTGAGACCGTCGGCATACGTCCGGGAAGGCTGAGGACTCGAAGTCCTGCGGTCGGATTCTGCAGGACGGGTTGTGCGCCGGCGCCGAGCGCTCCGACTGCCATCAAGACCGCGCCAGTTGCGCCGAATCGGCGAATCCCTCGCAGTTGTGCGGTTTCCTTCGCGTTCAGGCCCGGGCGCTCGTCCTCGTCGCCGTGCAGCACGGCGGCCATACTCTGCCGGGGAGCGGAACCGAAAGGCCGAACGCCGATCGTGGAAAGCGCGAGTGCCTTGGGTTTTTCCAGCAGGATCGCGCGCGCCGATCGCGCGGTCGTCGTCTTCTCGGGGGTCTGCGGCACACCAGGCAGCGTAGCGGCTCGATCCAGCCGGACAGACAAGCACAAACAACGTGCGTTGTCCGGATATTCCCGAATGTAATGCAGGTTGCCCTTAGTAGACCTGTGAAAAGAATTCCGTCACACTTGTGTTGTGAAAAGAAATGCGTCAGACCCTCGAAGCAAGGAAGTTGCAGGTCAGCCCACTGTAGCGACCTCGCCTAGTGCTGCCGCAAATCCGGTGACGGTGAGCGTCGAAGGCCAGACCCGGGCCGCAGTGGTCAAGCTGCTACTCGAAGAAGGCCCCATTACCGCCTCCGAAATCGGCACGCGCCTCGGTTTGAGTGCCGCAGGTGTCCGACGTCACTTGGACGCTTTGATCGAGTCCGGGGAAGCCCGAACCGCTTCGGCGGCGTCGCTGCGTCAGCGTGGACGAGGTCGTCCCGCCAAGCAGTTCCAGATCACCGCGACCGGCCGAGGCCGCCTCGGCCACACCTACGACGATCTGGCGGGAGCCGCGATGCGGCAACTCCGTGAAATCGGCGGAGACGCGGCAATCGAGGAGTTCGCCAAGCGTCGGGTTCAGGCGATCGTCGGAGACGTCGAACCGGCTGATCCGACAGATGTCGACAACGTCGAGGCGACAGCGGACGCAATCGCCGAAGCCTTCAACGCGGTGGGGTTCGCGGCGTCGACCCGGCCGGTCGGCAACGGCGTGCAGATCTGCCAACACCATTGCCCGGTTTCCCATGTGGCAGAAGAGTTTCCGGAACTGTGCGAGGCAGAGCAGCAAGCATTCCGGCAATTGCTCGGGACTCATGTTCAGCGTCTGGCGACCATCGCCAACGGTGACTGCGCCTGCACGACGCACGTGCCCCTCGTGTCCACCGGGAGTAGATGACCGGACCAGAGTGTTCTACAGAGCGTTGCCACCGTGCAGCGTTCGAATAGAGATTTTTCAGCTAGTTCTTCAAAGTCAGAACTGCTCGACCACAGCGACCAGCCCTCGCTGAGCCCGAGCAGCCGTCAAGAAACAAGACTCCGGAAGGAGCTCGCATGACCGTCACATCAGACCAGGCGACTACCACTGCGGCAGCAGGCACCGAGCCGCTCACGCAGGAAGAGACCATCGCGTCCCTCGGTCATTACGGCTACGGCTGGTCCGATTCCGACGAAGCCGGAGCCAGCGCGCAGCGCGGGTTGTCCGAGGCTGTCGTGCGGGACATCTCCGCCAAGAAGAGCGAGCCCGAGTGGATGCTCGACATCCGCCTCAAGGCGCTGCGCACCTTCGACAAGAAGCCGATGCCGAACTGGGGCAGCGACCTCGAAGGTATTCACTTCGACAACATCAAGTACTTCGTCCGGTCCAGCGAGAAGCAGGCCGAGTCGTGGGAAGACCTGCCCGAGGACATCAAGAACACGTACGACAAGCTCGGCATCCCCGAGGCGGAGAAGCAGCGCCTCGTTGCCGGCGTCGCAGCTCAGTACGAGTCCGAGGTCGTCTACCACTCGATCCGTGAGGACCTCGAGGAGCAGGGCGTCATCTTCCTCGACACGGACACCGGTCTCAAGCAGCACCCGGAGCTGTTCAAGGAGTACTTCGGATCGGTCATCCCGGCCGGCGACAACAAGTTCTCCGCGCTGAACACCGCCGTGTGGTCCGGTGGCTCGTTCATCTACGTTCCGCCGGGAGTCCACGTGGACATCCCGTTGCAGGCGTACTTCCGCATCAACACCGAGAACATGGGTCAGTTCGAGCGCACCCTGATCATCGTCGACGAAGATGCCTCCGTGCACTATGTCGAGGGTTGCACCGCGCCGATCTACAAGTCCGATTCACTGCACTCGGCCGTCGTCGAGATCATCGTGAAGAAGGGCGGCCACTGCCGCTACACGACCATCCAGAACTGGTCCAACAACGTCTACAACCTGGTGACCAAGCGCACCAAGGTCGAGGCCGGCGGATCCATGGAGTGGGTCGACGGCAACATCGGCTCCAAGGTCACCATGAAGTACCCGGCCGTGTGGCTGATGGGCGAGTACGCCCGCGGTGAGGTTCTCTCCGTTGCGTTCTCCGGCGAGGGCCAGCACCAGGACACCGGCGCCAAGATGCTCCACCTCGCGCCGCACACGTCCTCGACCATCATCAGCAAGTCTGTCGCCCGTGGTGGTGGACGTGCGTCGTACCGCGGTCTGGTGCAGGTCAACAAGGGTGCCCACGGCTCCAAGTCGACCGTCAAGTGTGACGCTCTGCTGGTCGACCAGATCAGCCGAAGCGACACCTACCCGTACGTCGACATCCGCGAGGACGACGTCACCATGGGTCACGAGGCCACCGTTTCGAAGGTCAGTGACGATCAGCTCTTCTACCTGATGAGCCGCGGACTGACCGAGGACGAGGCGATGGCCACCATCGTGCGTGGATTCGTCGAGCCCATCGCGAAGGAACTCCCGATGGAGTACGCGCTCGAGCTCAACCGCCTTATCGAACTTCAGATGGAAGGGGCTGTGGGTTAGTGACCACGCCAGAGACCGGAGTCATCGGAGCTGTTGCCGGGGAGAACCCGACCGCTCCTGTAAAGGGTGCAGCCACAGGCTCACCCATCACGAACAAGGGTGAGCAGTTCTCCTCGTTCGACGTCAATGCTTTCGAGGTTCCCGGCGGACGTGACGAGATCTGGCGGTTCACCCCGCTGCGTCGCCTCCGGGGATTGCACGACGGCAGCGCCGTCGCCAACGGACAGGTCACCGTCGAGGTCGACGGCGGAAGCGACATCACCGTCGAGACCGTCGGCCGTGACGACGCACGTCTGGGCAAAGCCGGCGTTCCCGCTGATCGCATTGCAGCGCAGGCGTATTCGAGCTTCGAGACGGCAACGGTCATCTCGGTTGGTGCCGAGGTCGAGGTCGAGAAGCCCGTTGTGGTCACCATGACCGGCCCCGGAGTCGACAACGTCGCCTACGGACACACCCAGATTCGTCTGGCGCAGTTCGCCAAGGCGACGTTCGTGATCGACCAGCGCGGCAGCGGAACCTTCGCGGAGAACATCGAATTCGTTCTCGGTGACAGTTCGCAGCTGACCGTGGTGGCCATCCAGGACTGGGCGGACGACGCAGTTCACGTGACGTCACACCACGCTCGCCTGAACCGCGACGCAGTGCTTCGATACACCTCGATCAGCCTGGGCGGCGACCTGGTTCGCCTGTCCGCCACCGTCAAGTACGACGGACCGGGCGGCGACGCCGAACTGCTCGGCCTGTACTTCGCCGACGCCGGCCAGCATCTGGAACAGCGTCTGCTGGTGGATCATTCGCAGCCCAACTGCAAGTCCAACGTGGTCTACAAGGGTGCGCTTCAGGGCGATCCCGGATCCGGCAAGCCCGACGCGCACACCGTGTGGATCGGCGACGTTCTCATCCGCGCCGCAGCGGAGGGCACCGACACGTTCGAGCTCAACCGCAACCTGGTGCTGACCGACGGCGCCCGCGCCGACTCGGTTCCGAACCTCGAAATCGAAACCGGTGAGATCGTCGGGGCCGGCCACGCAAGTGCAACGGGACGTTTCGACGACGAGCAGCTGTTCTACCTGCGTGCTCGTGGTATCCCGGAGGATCAGGCTCGTCGTCTGGTCGTACGTGGGTTCTTCCACGAAATCATCAACAAGATCGCTGTTCCCGAGGTGCGCGATCGCCTCGAAGCCGCAGTCGAAGCCGAACTCGCAGCCGTCGGCTCCTGACCGCCCCGCCGGCGACACCACCCCGTCGCTACGCTCGCCCGCCTCATCTTGAAGGAATTTCATGTCTACCAGTGACAACACCACCACTTCGGTCCTCGAGGTTCGTGACCTGCACGTCGAGGTCGCCAACTCCGATGCCAACGCCGAGCCCATCCAGATCCTCAAGGGCGTCGACCTGACGGTCCGCTCGGGGGAGACCCACGCGATCATGGGCCCCAACGGCTCCGGCAAGTCGACTCTGTCGTACGCCATCGCCGGTCACCCCAAGTACCAGGTCACGTCCGGCTCCATCACCCTCAACGGTGAAGACGTCCTCGCAATGAGCGTCGACGAGCGTGCGCGTGCCGGGCTCTTCCTGGCCATGCAGTACCCCGTCGAGGTTCCCGGCGTTTCCATGTCCAACTTCCTGCGCACCGCCGCTACGGCCGTGCGAGGCGAGGCTCCCAAGCTGCGCCACTGGGTCAAGGAAGTCAAGGAAGCCCTCAGCGAGCTCGAGATCGATCCCTCGTTCATCGAGCGCTCGGTCAACGAAGGTTTCTCCGGTGGCGAGAAGAAGCGCCACGAGATCCTGCAGTTGGGCATGCTCAAGCCGAAGATCGCGATCCTCGACGAGACCGACTCCGGCCTCGACGTCGACGCTCTGCGCACCGTCTCCGAAGGCGTCAACCGCTACAAGGAGCGCGAGAACGGCGGCGTTCTGCTGATCACGCACTACACGCGCATTCTGCGCTACATCAACCCCGACTTCGTTCACGTGTTCGTCGGTGGCCGCATCGTCGAGTCCGGTGGACCGGAGCTGGCCGACGAGCTCGAGACCAACGGCTACGTTCGTTTCACCGCGGACACCGCAGCTACCCAGGGAGCGTAATCACGATGACCACCTCGGTGCGCGAGCTCGACGTCACAGCGGTTCGGGCCGACTTCCCGATCCTGGCGCGAACCGTGCGCGACGGAAAACCTTTGGTGTACTTGGATTCCGGCGCTACCTCGCAGCGTCCGGTCCAGGTTCTCGATGCCGAACGGGACTTCCTGACCACGTGTAACGCGGCAGTACACCGGGGTGCTCATCAGCTCGCAGAAGAGGCGACGGACGCGTACGAGAATGCTCGCGCCACCATCGCTTCTTTCGTGGGCGCGGATTCGGACGAGTTGGTGTTCACCAAGAACGCCACCGAGGCTCTCAATCTGGTGACCTACGTTCTCGGTGACGATCGCTTCGACCGCCATGTCGGTCCTGGCGACGAAATCGTCATCACCGAACTCGAACACCACGCCAACCTCGTTCCCTGGCAGGAACTTGCGCGCCGAACCGGTGCGACGCTCAAGTGGTACGGAGTCACCGACGACGGCCGGATCGATCTCGATTCGCTGGAGCTGACAGACGCGGTGAAGGTCGTTTCGTTCACCCACCAGTCCAACGTGACCGGCGCGATCGCGCCCGTCGAGGAATTGGTGCGACGAGCACGCGCCGTCGGTGCACTCGTCGTGCTCGACGCGTGCCAGTCGGTGCCTCACATGGCCGTCGACTTCCACGAACTGGGAGTGGACTACGCGGCGTTCTCGGGCCACAAGATGCTCGGCCCTTCGGGGGTCGGAGTTCTCTACGGCCGTCGTGAACTGCTGGCAGCGATGCCTCCGTTCATCACCGGCGGGTCGATGATCGAGACGGTCACCATGGAGGTCAGCACCTACGCGCCGCCGCCTCAGCGTTTCGAAGCCGGCGTACCGATGACCTCACAGGTGGTCGGACTGGGCGCTGCCGTGGATTACCTGAACACCTTCGGGATGGACGCCGTCGCTGCGCACGAGCACGTGTTGGTGGAGGCTGCTCTCGAAAAGTTGTCGGCGATCGAAGGTCTGCGCATCATCGGACCACAGACGTCCGAGAACCGCGGCGGAGCGATTTCCTTTGTCGTGGACGGTATTCACGCCCACGACCTCGGACAGATCCTCGACGACGAGGGCGTCGCGATTCGCGTCGGACACCATTGTGCGTGGCCGCTGCATCGTAAGTTCGGTGTCGCTGCGACGGCCCGTGCGTCGTTTGCGCTCTACAACACCACCGCGGAAATCGATGTTCTCGTTGCAGCGATCAAGCGTGCGCAGGAATTTTTCGGTGTCGCAGGGGAGTTGAACTGAATCATGCGCATGGAGCAGATGTATCAGGAAGTGATCCTCGATCACTACAAACATCCGCACGGCCGCGGACTCCGTGAGCCGTTCGGCGCCGAGGTGCACCACGTCAACCCGACGTGTGGCGACGAGGTGACGTTGCGCGTCCAGATATCCGAGGACGGAACGGTCTCCGACGTCTCGTACGACGGTCAGGGTTGTTCGATCAGCCAGGCGTCGACGTCGGTGCTCAACGACCTCGTCATCGGGATGCAGGTCACCGACGCACTGAAGACGGTGACGGCGTTCAACGAGATGGTGAGCAGTCGGGGCACCGTCGAGGGGGACGAGGACGTTCTCGGCGACGGTATCGCGTTCGTCGGAGTCTCGAAGTATCCGGCACGCGTTCATTTCTTCTCAATCCATTCATTATTCAACCTTCATATACTACTCATTATCTTCTATATATCTTTTACCCCCCTCTCTAATCCAATTACCCCTCCTCATCTTTCCTTTAACATCTCTTCCCCCCTATCCTTCTTCTTTACTTTACCCTTATTCCACCCCTCCACTCCAACCCATCCCTGCCAATTTTATTTCCCTTTTATTCATATATATCTTCCACTCCTCCATCTCTCTCATTCTCTAGTCCCCTAACCTCACATTTTCCACCATACGTCCCCTCACCACTTCATTTTCTCCTTCACCAAATCCTACCGACGTTTTATACCCGAACTCACCTTCCTATATCTTCTTCCCCTGGGTATCCTAATCCCTCCTTGAACCCTCTTACCTGTCCACGCCTGCTACTTTGATCCTTCTCTAATTATTCCCGACAATACTACTACAACTGTGTTTTTGTTGCTGTTTTTACCTGACCAAGCATCCTCAGTACTTCACGCTAGCAACTGGCTCACTCTTTTCCGTTATAAAACAACACACACCCCCGTCCTAAACAACTGTGAATACTCCCAACAACCCCCTTCTTACCCCCCCTTATCCCTAACCCTTTACTTCCTCCTAATCTTACTTTTTTAACTTTCTTTATCTCCCATAACAACTTCCCATCTACCCCCCCATTAATAAGATCATCAACTATATATTCCTCATCATAACCCCCCCTTACCCAATCCCCTTTAAATACCCCCTCTTATCACTCCGTCTTGCCCCCTAATTGCCCATTTCCCCTTAACCCCCCCCCCCCCCACAGACATATTATACACCCCCCAAATTACTCACCAGATCCCCGCTCCCCCCCCAGTTCTGAATTTACCCCCAGGTACGATACTACCTGTTTGCATCATGATCAAGTTGTAAGAGGGAGATTCGTGTGGATGGCAGTCCCGACCGAGGAATCGTTTCCGCAGCTCGTCCGGACGACGAACTCACCTTCCCTCTTTCTGCCGCGCAACTTTCCCTGCTTGTCGCACAACAGCTTCGACCCGAGATTCCCGTCAGCATCGCTCAGTACGTGGACGTGGACGGCCCACTCGACATCGAGCTGCTGACCGCTGCCAGCAAACAGACCGGTCGTGAGATCGGCTCCGGATATCTGCGCCTGGTCGAGGTGGACGGGGTTGCGCGTCAGTGGCTCGATCTCGACATGGACGACTCCCTCGACGTGGTCGATCTTCGCGCCGAATCGGATCCGGAATCTGCAGCGCAGGAATGGATGCGCAGAGAGCACACCACCGCCATCGATCCGTTCACCGATCGTCTGGTCAGGCTGGCAGTCCTGGTGCTTCGCGACGACCATTACTACTGGTACAGCCGTATTCATCATGTGGCGCTCGACGGTTTCGGCGCGATGTCGATGATGAACCGCACAGCCGAGATCTACACCGCCGCGGTGCGGGATCTGCCAGTTCCCCCAGCGGTAACTGCCCCCCTCCAATCGTTGGTGAAGGCAGAGGCCGACTATCTGGGCTCAACCCGGTGGGAACGCGATCGCGACTACTGGAACACCAAGATGGCCGACAAGCCGGGCGGAACCTCGCTCGCGTCCTCGACTGCTCCGTCGCAGGCATGGTCACGCCTACGGTCGGCCACGGTACCTACGGAACTGCGGAGCTCCCTCGAACGGCTGGCCGCCGCCCACGACGTGACGACGTCGTCAGTGGTGATCGGTGCACTGGCGGCTTACCTCGCCCGGGCCACCGGGACCCGCGACGTGGTCCTCAGCCTGCCGGTCTCGGGGCGGACGACAAAAGCTGCTCGCAGGTCCGGCGGAATGATGTCGAACGTCGTCCCGATACGTGCGAGCGTCGATCCGCATTTCGCGGTCGGGGACCTGCTGCACGAGGTGAAGATCGAACTCACCGGCGCACTGCGTCATCAGAAGTACCGCCACGAGGACCTACGACGCGACCTCAACGCCGGTGATCACAGCATCGCCGACGGACGAGGCTTCCACGGGCCGTTGATCAACCTCATGCTGTTCCATTCCGGAATCACTCTCGGGGACGCGCACGGCGAACTGAACGTGATCTCGACCGGGCCGATCGAAGACCTCTCCGTCAACGTCTATCAGACTTCCGCAGCCGAAGAGATCCAGATCGACTTCGCCGCGAACCCAGACCTGTACACCAACGAGGACATCTCGCGTCACCACCGGCGTTTCCTCGAATTCCTCGAATTATTCTGCGCCGCAGAATCGGGAACTCGATTGATGGACATCGACCCCGACGCCGCGGGGAAATGGATCGCCGAAGTCCAACACGCCCGCAACGTCGAGTACTGGTCTGCGACCTTGTCGAACCCCGCCGAGGAACTGGGTTTGCCGGTCGTCGCCGGAACCGGTCGAACGTCCACGCCCCTCGAGATCGAGGCAGGCCTCTGCCGGAGCCTCGAGACGATGGCGACGACGATGAACACGAGTCTGTTCGTGCTGTTCCAGTCTGCGATGGCCGGACTGCTGCGCCGCGTCGGTTCGGCCGATGAGGTGTCGATCGGCGTCTCGGTCCGAGGGTACGGCGCCTCCAATCCGGACGATTTCGTCTCGATGTTCGCCAACCAGTTGGTGCTTCGCTCGACGGTGTCGAACACCATGACGCTCACCGACCTGGTCGGTGCGGTGGACACCGTCGCAATCGAAGCTCTCGAACACGCAGACATTCTTCTGTCTTCGGTGACCGCCGCACTCGGTGACGGCCGCTGGGTCGAGACGGGCCCGTTGTTCCGGGCGATGGTCTGTTTCGAGGAGCCGCTGGATGCTCACCCGAGATTTCCGGGGCTCATGGTCGGTGCGCCTATCGGATCGGATCTGGCCACCGTGCCGGAACTGTTTGTCTCCCTGGCGATTCCGACTGGTGAGCATGCCGATTTCGATCAGCCGATCTCCGGTGTTCTGGATTGGCTCGGCACGAAAGAGCAAGCCGAGGACCTCGCCGACCGTTATCTACGAATCTTGACCGCGATGGTCGGTACTCCGCACTCGGCGCTCGGCTCAGTGGATCTACTGCGCCCGGAGGCGCGCCAGGCGCTGGTGCCGCCCGTTCTGCCGATTACCCCGGTCCGAACGCTCTCCGAGATCCTTTCCGACCGCATTCGGGCGACCCCGGAAGCGATCGCCGTGGTCGCGGGCAGCGAGCGCGTGTCGTACCGCGAACTCGATCGACGATCGAATCAGTTGGCGCGCAAGCTCGTCGATCATGGCGTGCAATCCGAGTCGTTGGTCGGAATCATGCTGCCGAAATCCGTGGACATGATCGTTGCCGCTGTCGCGGTAGTGAAGGCCGGCGGCGGATACCTCCCACTCGATCGTGCACACCCCGCCGAGCGTTTGGCATACGTGGTCGAGGATGCGCAACCGGTGTGCGTCATCTCCGATTCCACTTTCCCGAACTCCGCCTTCCCGAACTCTGACGTGGTGGTCGTCGGCGTCGAATCCGACGAATACTCCGGTGAGAGTCTGGAAACCGATGAGCGCCCGCGCGGACACGGAGCCGACAATCTGGCGTACGTGATCTACACCTCGGGGTCGACGGGCCGACCCAAAGGTGTCTCCGTCACCCACGCCACCGTGGTGCGATTGTTCGAGAACACGCACGTCGAATTCGGATTCGACGGCAACGACGTGTGGACGATGTTCCACTCGTTCGCCTTCGACTTCTCGGTCTGGGAACTGTGGGGCGCGCTGCTCCACGGCGGAACGCTGGTCCTGGTCGATCACGAGGTATCACGCGACCCTGACGCCTTCCGGGCGCTGGTCGCCGCAGAAGGCGTCACCGTGCTCAATCAGACGCCCTCGGCCTTCTACCAGTACATCGAAGCCGACCTTCGGGCCGATTCGGAGACCCGGCTCCGGTACGTGATCTTCGGTGGCGAAGCCTTGGACCTGCGTCGACTCGGGCGCTGGTACGACAATCACCCGGGGTACGAAAGTCACACGGAATCCGCGCCTGCACTCGTCAACATGTACGGCATCACCGAGACGACGGTGCACGTCACCCATCTCGAACTCGACCGGGCGAGCGCGAGTGCGCTGACCGGCAGCCGGATCGGTGACGCGATCGACGGACTTCGTGTGTACCTGCTCGACGAGCATCTCTCCCCGGTCCCGGTGGGGATCGCGGGGGAGATCTATGTCGCGGGCGGTCAACTCGCCCGTGGCTATCTGGGCCGTCCAGACCTCACCGCGGGCCGGTTCGTCGCCGATCCGTTCAATGCCGGCGGACGACGGTTGTACCGGTCCGGCGACCGCGCACGATGGATTGCGCCCGGACAACTCGAGTACCTCGGACGCGGCGACGCGCAGGTCAAGATCCGCGGATTCCGGATCGAACTCGGCGAAATCGACTCCGTCATCCTCAGCGCGCCGGGAATCGACGATGCCGTGACCGTCGTGGCTCCGACGCCGGCGGGCGGCGCTCTCGTGACCTATGTGACCGCTTCCGACGTCGTGGACGCCGAAGCCCTCCGAGCTCACGCCGCCGAAGCCCTCCCGACCTACATGGTTCCCGATGCCTTCATGGTCCTCGATTCGATTCCGTTGACCACCAACGGAAAACTGGACCGGCGTGCGCTGCCTTCGCCTATCCTGGCCTCCACCAAGGTCTTCCGACCCCCGACGACCCCGACCGAGGGCAAGGTTGCGGCGGTTCTGGCTGACATCCTGAGTAGTGGACCGCTCGGACTCGACGATAATTTCTTCCATCTGGGCGGAAACTCGCTGGTAGCGACGACGGCGGTAGCGCGCTTGACCGAAGCCACCGGGGTTAAAATGCCGCTGCGTGCACTCTTCGACCATCCCACGGTGTCCGGGATCGCGGCGACGATCGAGCGTGCGGCACAGACCCCGGACGCCGACGGTATTCAGGTCGTGGCCCGGCCGGCGGTACTGCCTCTCGCTCCCGCGCAGCAGCGACTGTGGTTCCTGAACCGCGTGGCACCGGAATCAGGTGCGTACAACATTCCACTGGCGGTGTCGTTGCGCGGCGCCGTCGATCCCGACGCACTCAGTGCCGCGATCGTGGACGTCGTGACACGTCACGAGTCACTACGCACCGTGTTTCCTCAGATCGGGGACAACGCGACGCAGAAGGTTCTGGGCCTGGGCGAGGGGATCGCAGGGCTCGAGTCGATCGACGTGGAACGCGGAAGCCTCGAGAGAGTGATCTTCGAATTCTCTTCGGCCGGTTTCGATCTGGTCCGCGAACGTCCGGTGCGCTACCTGCTGATCACTGTCGCCGCCGAGAAGGAAGGCGATGACGAGGAAGCTGTCCTCGTAGTGGTTCTGCACCACATGGTGGCCGACGGTTGGTCGCTCGCGCCGTTGGCTGCTGATCTCACCGGCGCCTACGCCGCCCGCGTCGGCGGCAACAGCCCGCAGTGGGCACCCCTTCCGGTGCAGTACGCCGACTACACGCTCTGGCACCGAGAACACCTCGGCGACGCGTCATCCACCGATTCACTTGCCCACTCACAGATCGCGTTCTGGAAGCAGCAGCTGGCGGGAGCGCCCGAGCAGCTCCACCTGCCGACGGACCGTCCGCGCGCACTCGACCCGACCATGCGCGGAGCCGGAGTCGACATCAGAATCGGCGCTTCCACGCATCAGAAGCTCGTTGTACTTGCCGCCGATCACGACGCCACGCCGTTCATCGCCCTGCACGCGTGCTTCGCCCTGCTTCTGGCCAGGTACAGCGGCACGGACGACATCGTCATCGGAACACCGGTGGCCGGACGAGGGGACAGATCTCTCGATCTGCTCGTCGGCATGTTCGTCAACACTCTTGCCCTGCGGACCTTCGTCGATCGGGACGCAACGTTCGCCGCACACCTGTCGCAGGTCAGGGCCGTCGACGTGGATGCCTTCGACAATGCGGACGTGCCTTTCGACGTCGTCGTGGACGCGCTCGAACTGGACCGCTCGCCTGCGCACCATCCGGTCTTTCAAGCTGCCATCACCTCGCGGATAACCACCGCTCACACAGCCGAACTGGCCGGGGTGTCGATGACGGCGCGGGCAGTCGAGACGGGGCTGACCAAGTTCGACCTCGAGCTCACCGTTACCGAACGTCACGAGTCCGGGGCCGCAGCAGGAATCGATGCCACGTTCACCTATTCCACCGACCTGTTCGACAACGCGACCGTCGAAGCCTTGGCGCGAAACTTCGTAACCCTCGTGGAATCGGCAGTGTCGGAACCGACTGCACCGGTTGGTGACCTTCGTGTACTCGGATCGCGGGAGAGTGCCGCGATATTGCCGCGACGCGGTGTGGCTTCGGTGGGCGAATCGACGCTGGCGCAGATCCTCGGGGACACCGCGAGGACGTATCCCGACGCGATCGCCCTCGAAGACTCCGAGCGCTCACTCTCGTACGGGGAGCTGGAGCGTCGATCGAATCGGATCGCTCGATACCTCATGGACCTGGGAGTCGGCCCCGAGACACCGGTCGCACTGGCCGTCGCCCGATCGGTCGACTCCGTGCTCGCAGTCTGGTCGGTCACCAAAGCCGGTGGCGTTTTCGTCCCGGTCGATCCCCGTTATCCCGCAGATCGAGTTGCGCACATGCTCGAGGATTCGGGTGTGCGGATCGGAATTCGGTCCGCCGAGGTTGCGGCTGGTCCGGCAGCCGGTGGGAACGTCGCAGTCTGGATCGACCTCGGCGACGCGGACACGGTTGCAGAATGTGCCGCCTACTCCGACGCTGCCATCGACGACGCTGACAGAACAGCGTCGATCACTGCGGCGTCGGCTGCGTACGTCATCTACACGTCCGGCTCGACCGGAGTGCCGAAGGGCACCGTCGTCACCCACGCGGGTTTGGCCAATCTTGCTCGCGAACAACAGGATCGGTACCGGATCACCGCCGGGTCGCGAACTCTGCATTTTGCGTCACCGAGCTTCGACGGCGCCGTACTCGAGCTACTGCTCGCCGGTTCGACCGGCGCGACGATGGTGATCGCCCCTCCCGACATCTACGGAGGGGAGGCGTTGAGCGAGTTCCTCCGAAGCCGCGAGGTCACTCATGCCTTCATCACTCCGGCTGCGCTGGCGACCGTCGATCCGGCGGGCGTGACGTCACTGGAATGCGTAGTCGTCGGCGGCGACGTGTGCACGCCGGAATTGGTCTCGAGCTGGGGCAACGGGCGCAGACTGCACAACGGATACGGTCCGACCGAAACCACTGTCATGGTTGCCATCAGTGACCCACTCTCACCGGGGGAGCCGATCACCATCGGCGGTCCCATCCGCGGAATCGACGCCGTGGTGCTCGACTCTCGGCTGCAACCGGTCCCGATCGGCGGCGTCGGCGAGCTGTACATCGGTGGGCCGGGCCTTGCACGTGGTTACCACCTTCGTCCCGCGCTGACGTCGGATCGGTTTGTCGCGCATCCGTACTCGACGCCCGGTGCCCGGATGTACCGAACCGGTGACCTGGTCCGCTGGACCAAGGACCTGACCCTTCGCTACGTGGGCCGCAGCGATCATCAGCTCAAGATCCGCGGGTTCCGCATCGAACTCGGCGAGATCGACGCTGCTCTGATGGATTCCCCTCTCGTCCAGTTCGCCACGACGATTCCCGTCGAATCCGCCGCGGGTACCACTCTGGCGTCGTACGTGTTGCTCAGCGGCGACGCTGATATCGAGTCGCTGTTCGTGGGACTCGCCGACACGCTGCCGCGGTACATGATTCCGTCGTCGATCACCCCGATCGACGCCATTCCGTTGACTCCGGTCGGCAAACTCGATCGCAGAGCGTTGCCGACGCCGATACCGCGCGAAATCCTCGGAACGGGCCGTGAACCCGAGGCCGGACTCGAACGAACCGTTGCCGACGTGTTCGCTTCACTGCTCGACGTGCCCGAGGTCCGGGCCGGAGACAGCTTCTTCGATCTCGGGGGCAACTCGCTCGTCGCGACGCAGGTGTCCGCGCGGTTGAGCGCAGCGACGGGACTCACGGTGGACGTTCGCTCGATCTTCGAAGCGCCGACCGTCGAAGCGCTCGCTGCACGTCTGGCGGCGAGCGCCGAAGAATCAGACGATCGACCTGCCCTGAGCGCCGGTGCTCGCCCGGACCGCCTACCGCTCTCCGCTGCGCAACAGCGGCTGTGGTTCGTCAATCGCTTCGACCCGCAGTCCGCGGTCTACAACATTCCGTTCGCGATCCGCATCACCGGAGACATCCACGGCGATGCACTCGAGGAGGCGCTTGCGGACGTCATTGCACGCCATGAGGTGCTTCGAACGATCTACGTCGACAGCGCCGACGGCCCGAGTCAGGTCATCCGAGCAATTTCCGACGTGCAGTTCTCCGTCGAGCGCTACCGCGGATCCGAAGGTATCGAATCCGCGACGACGGAGTTCGCGGCGCGTGGGTTCGATCTCGGTTCGGATCTGCCGATTCGGGCCATGCTGGTGCGCGAGGACACTTTCGCTCACGTACTGGTCGTCGTCATCCATCACATCGCCTTCGACGGCTGGTCCCTGACTCCCTTTGCGGCAGATTTCGTCGCGGCGTACTCCGCACGCGTCGTCGGAGACGCCCCGGTTTTCACACCGCTCGACGTGCAGTACGCCGACTACGCGGTGTGGCAGCAAGACTCGCTCGGACAGGTCGGCGACCAGGAGTCTCTGGTTGCCCGCGAACTGACCTTCTGGACCACTGCCATGGCTGGTGCCCCGGACGAGGTACTGCTACCGGTCGATCGCCCACGCGGATCTGTCTCCACGACCGCCGTCGGATCGGTGCCGATCGTCATCGACGCGGCGACCGGGGAGCGTCTCGCCGCCTTGGCGAGGCGCAGTGGCTCGACGCAGTTCATGGTCGTACACGCGATCCTGGCGGTTGTTCTCGCGCGTCTCGGTGCAACCGACGACGTGGTGGTCGGCACCCCGGTGGCAGGCCGCGGGCGACCCGAGCTGGATTCCCTGATCGGGATGTTCGTCAATTCGGTACCGCTTCGCACGCCGGTCGATCACCGAGCGCCGTTCACCTCCCTGCTCGAGGTCGTCCGTGAACGCGACCTTGCCGCCTTCGCGCACCCCGAGCTGCCCTTCGAGGTGCTGGTCGACGCCCTCGATCTCGACCGGTCCACTACGCGACACCCCCTGTTTCAGGTCATGCTGTCGTACCACCAGAATGTGGTCTCGCCGCAGGTCACGGTCCACGACGCGCATCTCGAAGCGCAAGCACTCGAACCGTCCGTCGCGAAGTTCGACCTCGAGTTCACCCTGCTGGCAGGCGATTCCGAGAAGACCGAGATCACCGGGTCGCTCAGGTTCGCCGAGGCGCTCTTCGACATTGCCACCGCGGAAACGATCGCCGCGCGTGTGCAGTCGGTGGCCCGCGCCGTCGCCGCAGATCCGGACGCCGCGATCGACGACCTAGATTTCCTCAGCACCCTCGAGCGGGCGTCGCTGATGCCGGTACGAGGTCCGGCGTGGACCAGTTCGCGCACCTTGGCCGAAATATTGACGCGGACCGCCACCCGTTCAGGCGATTCGGTGGCCCTTCGATCCGGTGACACCACCGTGCTCTACCGAGATCTCTTCGCCCGTGCATCGGCGCTTGCCCGCCGTCTGACCACGGAAGGGATCGGTGCCGAAGACATTGTGGCGATCGCGATTCCGCGCTCGATCGACTCGATCGTCGCCTTGTGGGGCGTTTCCTTGACCGGCGCCGCGTTTGTTCCGGTCGATCCGCGATACCCCGCCGATCGCATTCTGCACATGCTCACCGACTCCGGAGCCACTCGCGGAGTGACGACGGAAGCGGTAATCGAATCACTGCCCCGCCCGGTTCCGTGGATGACAATGGACGACATCCACGGCGACGGTGTCGGGCAGCCGGTTCCGGCCGCGCCGATCCGAATCGACAACCTCGCCTACATCATCTACACCTCCGGATCGACGGGAAAGCCCAAGGGCGTCAGCGTCACTCATCGTGGCCTGAGCGCGTTGGCGGCCGAGCAGACGGCGCGTTACGGCATCTCGGCGCAGTCGCGGACGCTGCACTTCTCCTCACCGAGCTTCGACGCATCCATCCTCGAACTGCTGCTCGCAGTCGGTGAAGGCGCGACGATGGTGATCGCCTCTCCCGACGTCTACGGCGGCCAGGACCTAGCCGAATTGGTCACCGATCACCAGGTGACCCACGCGTTCATCACACCGGCAGCGCTGGCCTCGGTCGATCCCACCGGGCTGGACGTCTTGCAGTCGATCGTTGTCGGTGGCGAGGCATGCCCACCCGAACTGGTCCGTAAGTGGGCACCGGGTCGCCGATTGTTCAACGGCTACGGGCCGACGGAAACCACCGTCATGGTCTGCATCAGTGATGCCTTGAGCGTGGGGGAGACCGTGACCATCGGCGGGCCCGTCCGCGGCGTGTCCGCGGTAATTCTCGACGGCTCGGCTCAGCCGGTACCCGTCGGGGTCACCGGTGAGCTCTACATCGCCGGCCTGGGACTTGCCCGCGGCTACCTCGACCAACCCGCCTTGACGGCGACGCGATTCGTGGCAGCGCCGTTCGGCCCGGCCGGCACCCGCATGTACCGGACCGGTGACTTGGTTCGGTGGACGCCGCTCGAGACGATCGAATACGTCGGACGCTCCGATCACCAGGTGAAAGTGCGCGGATTCCGCATCGAACTGGGCGAGATCGACTCCGTCCTCAGCACTTACCCCGGCGTCGAGTTCGCGGTCACCGTGGGCGTCGACGCAGCTTCCGGTGAGACGATGTTGGCGTCGTACGTAGTGCTCGGTGCCGATGCGGTCGAGATGGACGAGTTGCTGAGCCATGCGCGCCGCTCACTGCCCGCCTTCATGGTGCCGTCGGCGATCACCCCGATCGATCACGTACCGCTGACCCCCGTCGGGAAGCTCGACCGATCGGCATTGCCGGCGCCGACACTGCGTTCGTCCGAGCGAAGTGTCGAGCCGCTGACGACCGCGACCGAACTCCAGGTTGCCGGCGTCGTGGCGGAACTGCTGGGTATCGAACAGATCAGTGCGTCGGACAGTTTCTTCGAACTCGGTGGCAACTCACTGCTCGCCACCAGACTGGCCCAGCGACTCGGCGAGTCGTTGGGCAGGCAGGTGCCTGTCCGAATGCTGTTCGAGCACCCCGAAATTCGGGAACTTGCCACTGCGCTCGACACATCCGCCGGGGCGAAGGCGCTTCCACCGATCACCGCCGTAGACCGCCCCGAGCGAATTCCGCTGTCCTACGCGCAAGCACGCATCTGGTTCCTCAACCAGATGGATCCCGGCTCACCCGCGTACAACGTCCCTGCTGCGATCTCCCTCGACGGTGCACTCGACGTGCCGGCCCTCGAAGCTGCGGTCCTCGACGTGATCGAAAGGCACGAAATCCTGCGCACGGTGTTCCCCGACTCCGACTCCGGTCCACACCAGGTGATCCAGGATGCATTCACCTCGCTCGAGTACGGAAATGCGGACACCCGTGAACCGGCAGAGCTCGCCAGAGAATTCGCGTCGCGTGGATTCGACATCACGACCCAAGCTCCCGTTCGCGCGCTCCTGCTCGAATCGACGCCGCAGCACCACACACTTGTCATCGTGATCCACCACATCGCGGCGGACGGATGGTCGATCGCGCCGTTGATGAAGGACGTGCTCACCGCCTACGTCGCGAGAAGTTCGGGACACGCTCCCGAGTTCACCCCGCTCGAAGTGCACTACGCGGACTTCGCCATCTGGCAGCGGGAAGCGCTGGGCTCGGTGAACGAATCCGAGAGCGTGCTCGGGGCACAGGCGTCGTACTGGCGGGAGACGTTGCGGGGCGCACCTGAATTGATCGACCTTCCGAGCGATCGAGCGCGTCCGCTCACCCAGTCGTTGAGCGGTGCCCACACCGCGGTCTCGCTTCCGGCGCACACCCGGATCGCGGTCGAGGCGGTTGCCGGAGCCAATGCGGCGACGCCGTTCATGGTGCTGCACGCTGCCTATGCCGTCCTGCTGTCCAGGCTGAGTCGAAGCACCGACATCGTGATCGGATCTCCGGTCGCCGGGCGAGGACACCGAGTTCTCGACGACCTCGTGGGAATGTTCGTGGGCACGGTGGGACTGCGCACGACGGTCGACCCCGGGTCGACGTTCGTCGACGTTCTGCGTACTGTCCGCTCCGTCGATCTCGACGCCTTCGCCCACGCGGACATTCCGTTCGAGCAGGTCGTGGACGTGGTGGCGCCGACCCGGAGCACCGACCGTCATCCGGTGTTCCAGACGATGATCTCGTTCCACGGCGCCCACCCGACGACGTGGGACCTGCCTGGACTTGCCGTTCGTGCCCACGAGATCACACCGGACATCGCCAAGTACGACCTGCAGTTCACCGTTGTCGAACAGACCACGGAGGAAGGCGGCGGCTACGAGGCCTCCCTCACCTACGCGAAGGATCTCTTCGACACCGATACAGCGGAGTCGTTTGCAGTGATGCTGGAAACGATCGTCGAGACACTGACTGCCCAGCCCTCCGCCGTCGTCGGTGACGTGGATCTTGCGGGACGTCGCCTGCGTGCGTTGCCCGGACGTCCGGCCGGCGATGCTTTGACCTTGCCGGAGTTGCTGCTTCGCGGCGCTGCCGATCCGCACGCTCCGGCAATCGTCGACGTCGCCACATCCGTCACGCTCACGTACGGCGAACTCGACCGACGCTCCGACGCTATGGCGTTTGCGTTGATCGCTCGCGGAATAGCGCCGGAAATGATTGTGGCACTGGCGCTTCCGAGGTCGGCCGACTATGTGATCGCGCTCTGGGCCGTAGCGAAAGCCGGCGGAGTGTTTCTTCCCGTGGATCCGGCGTACCCCGCCGAGCGGATCGAGCACATGCTCACCGACAGTGGAGCGGTACTCGGTATCACCAGGGGCGAGTATGCGGCCGACCTTCCGGGCGTCACATCGTGGATCGAGTTGGATGCGATCGAATTCACCACCGAAATCGAGGCAGTCCATTCCGAGACACTGCCGGACGCGCCACTCGAGTTCGACAACCCGGCCTACTTGATCTACACCTCGGGCTCGACAGGAAAACCCAAGGGCGTGTTGGTCACTCACGCGGGACTGGCAGCGTTTGCCGACGAACAGCGGGAGCGTTTCGGCGTCACCGCGCACTCTCGCGCTCTGAGCTTCGCCTCGACGAGCTTCGACGCGTCGGTTCTCGAGCTCCTTCTGGCTTTCGGCGCCGGCGCAACGATGGTGATAGCGCCGCCGACAGTTCTCGGCGGTGTCGAATTGCACGAACTGCTCGACGAGCAGACGATCACCCATGCTTTCGTGACTCCAGCCGCCTTGGCGACTGTCGATCCCGCCGGGCTCGACCATCTCGAAGCCGTCGTCGTCGGCGGCGACGCCTGTTCCGCCGACCTCGTATCTCGGTGGGCACCGGGGCGCCGAATGTTCAACGCGTACGGCCCGACCGAGGCCACCGTCGCCGTCACCATCAGTGATTCGCTGGTCGCGGGGGAGCCCGTGACGATCGGCGGCCCGATCCGCGGCGTGGACGCGATGATTCTCGATTCCCGACTGCACTCGGTTCCCGGCCAGGTCGTCGGTGAGCTCTACGTCAGCGGCGACGGTCTCGCCCGCGGGTACCTCGGCAACCCCGCACTCACAGCCGCGCGCTTCGTCGCCGACCCGCATGGACCCGAAGGCGCTCGGATGTACCGCACCGGGGATCTTGTGCGCGAAGATCGCTCAGGGGCACTGATCTACCTCGGACGCGCAGACCACCAGGTCAAGATCCGAGGGTTCCGAATCGAACTCGGAGAAATCGACGCGGTGCTGGCAGCGGAAGCGTCCGTGCATTCGGCTGTCAGCGTCGTCGTCGGGGAGGGCGTCGACGCTCGGATCGTCGCGTACGTCGTCCCGGCACATGCGGAATTCGACGCCGCCGCGCTGCGCCGTCACGCAGGTATATCGCTGCCTGCGCACATGATCCCGTCCGCTGTTGTCGTGATCGGCGCAGTCCCGACCACACCGGCGGGCAAGCTCGATCGCAGCGCTCTGCCTGCTCCCAACTGGGAGTCGCCGAGTGGACGCAGTCCGGAAGGCAGCGACGAGATCGCGATCTGCGCTGCTTTCGCAGAGGTACTCGATCTGGCCGACGTAGACACGTACGCCGATTCGAGTTTCTTCGAACTCGGCGGCAACTCACTCATGGCAACGCGTTTGGTCGCTGCCATCAAAGAACGCACCAGCATGACCGTCCCCATCGCGTGGATATTCTCCGACCCGACTCCGGAGGCATTGGCGCGCAGACTCTTCGAACTCGAGGCAACAGTTGTGACAAGTGACGCGGATACCTCCGCACTTGCGGTAGTCCTGCCACTACGTCCGGAAGGCCGCGCCGAGCCACTGTTCTGCATCCATCCGGCCATCGGATTGGCCTGGTGCTACGGAGCGCTCGATCGCTACGTCGACTCCAGCCGGCCGCTCTACGGCCTGCAGTCGCCGGTCCTGACGGACTCCGAATTTCGGGCGGAGCTGATCGAGGACTTCGCGGCGCGGTACGTCGAGGAAATTCGCGGAGTTCAGCCGCACGGTCCGTATCACCTGCTGGGGTGGTCCATCGGCGGATTGATCGCTCACGCGGCGGCGGTGCAGTTGCAAGCCGCGGGTGAGAGCGTCGCCGACCTGATTCTGCTCGACAGCTTCGTTCTCGAAGACCCGACGATGGCGGGCGCGCAGCCTTCTCTCGCCGAACTGATCGGCGGGTTGGGGATCTCGGTCCCGGACACCGGCGAGCGTGATCTGACATCCGAGGACGCCGAAGCACTCTTGCGTGAAACCATCGGCGATCACCCTTTGGTCTCGCGCGATCGGATCGAGCGACTGTTCGAGGAATACTCCGCCGGCGCCGAACTGGCTCACCGATACCGCCCGGGCAAGTTCGTGGGCGATCTGCTGTTCTTCTCGGCACACGCCGACACCTTCGACCCGCTGCGAACCGCGTCGGCGTGGCGACCGTTCGTCTCCGGGGTGATCATCGACCGTCCGGTGCCCACGTCACACGCCGAAATGTTCACCGAGGCAGGTCTGGAGGCGATCGGACCCGTGATCAACCTTGCGGTCGGAACGGGTCGTCACGCGGCCCCGGACGTCGACGCTGAGTTGGACGCTCTGATCGAGATCCAAGACGTGCGCGGCTGACTCAGGCTCGTTTCTTCCTCGGTGTGGTCGACTTCGACGAGCCGGCCTTGGCGGCGTTCGACTTCGCTTCGTCCACACTGCGCTGCAGTGCGGCAACCAGGTCGACCACCTCTGCGTCGGTGCCCTCCTGGTCGACCTCGGCGGCCGGGATGACCTTCTTGCCGCCGTTCTCGATCATCTCGTCGAGCAACTGCCTCAGTTGGAGCTGGTAGTCGTCGGTGAACTCGGTCGGATCGAAGTCGCCCGCCATGCTCTCGACCAGCGTCTGCGCCATCTTCAGTTCCTTCGCCTTCGGCTTCTCCACGTCGTCGAGGGAAGGGAACTCTGCTGCACGAACTTCGTCGGGCCACAGCAAGGTCTGGATCACCAGAACACCATCGCGAGCGCGCATCGCGGCCAGGCGCGTCTTCTGTCGCAGCGTGAAATGCACCAGTGCCGTTCGATCACTCTCGGTGAGCACAGTCGAAAGCAGGACGTACGCCTTCGGCGACGCCGAATCGGGTTCGAGGAAGTAACTCTTCTCGAACAAGATCGGATCGATCTGATCGTTCGCCACGAATTCCAGCACCGGAATCTCGTGCTTCTCCGCAGCCGGGAGTTTGTTGAAGTCCTCGTCGCTCAAGATGACGCGCGATCCGTCTTCCGAGTCGTACGCCTTGTCGATGTCCGCGAACTGAACCGTGTTTCCGCACTCGGAACACACACGGTTGTACTTGATGCGGCCACCGTCTTTTGCATGGACCTGGTGAAATCGGATGTCGTGGTCCTCGGTCGCCGAGTACACCTTGACCGGGACGTTGACCAGACCGAAGGCTATCGAGCCTTTCCAAATCGAGCGCATGCCTCCCATGATGGTCGCCGCCGGCCGTTTGCGCGAGGCAAACGATCACGGTTGATCCCGAACCGTTGCGTGTGGATGGGTCGGTTCGGGGCGTATCGAGCGGGTATCCGCTTCGAGAACCCGACTCGCACACCTGGGGAGACGCTCCGATGAGAATCCGAACCTACCGTCGACGCGTCACCGCGGCGCTGGCGATTTCACTGGTTCCACTGCTGTTTGCGCCTTGGCCCGCGAACGCAGATCCGGCACGCACCGTAACCATCAGCGTCCACTCCGATGCGATGGGCCGCGACATTCCACTCGAGGTGATCCTCCCCGCCGACACGAGCGCCCCACGGCCCACGTTGTATCTGCTCAACGGCGCCGGTGGTGGCGAGGACAGTGCAACGTGGGAAGGACGGACCGATGTCCTGGACTTCTTCGCCGACAAGAACGTCAACGTCGTGACGCCGCTGGAAGGTGCGTTCAGCTACTACACCGACTGGCAGAAAGACGATCCCGTACTCGGGCGCAACAAGTGGCAGACGTTCCTCACTCGCGAACTGCCGCCCGTCATCGATGCGCAGTTCGGTACCAACGGGGTCAACTCCATCGCGGCGATTTCGATGACGGCGACGTCGGTACTCAATCTCGCGATCTCGGCACCAGGGCTTTATCGGAGTGTCGGGGCCTACAGCGGGTGCGCGGAGACTTCCACCCAGCCGGGTCAGGACTATGTGCGGTTGGTGGTCGGCGCGCGGGGTGGCGCTGATCCGACAAACATGTGGGGACCGTTCGACGGTCCGGGGTGGCGCGAGAACGATCCGGTCGTGAACGCGGAGAAGTTGCGGGGGACCGCACTGTACGTTTCCACCGGATCCGGGCTGCCAGGTCCGCACGACAACCTTCAGGCACCCGATGTGAACGGAAATCCCGGAGCCCTCCTTAATCAGATCGTCGTCGGCGGCATCATCGAATCCGCAGTCAACGGGTGCACGCACGGCTTGGCGGACCGACTGAACGCACTGGGCATCCCCGCGACCTTCGACTTCAAGCCGACTGGAACCCACTCGTGGGGCTACTGGCAGGACGACCTACACAATTCCTGGCCGATGATCGCCGGCTCGATGGGAGCGCAGTAGTCGGTCCGGAGTGCTCACCTCAGAAACGGCGCGCGCATCAACGTCTTTCGGACGTGCCACGGTGACGATCGGAACAGGGTTGCCATCACCTTCGCCGTCGCGGACGCGTCCCGCCGATCGGACAGGTAGGACCGCTGAGCCTCGACCGGTAGATCGAAGAACGTGTCGAAGAATGTCGCGACCTCTCCCGAGCCGAGGGTGAGAAGTGCGTTCAGGCCAACGCGGCGAAGGGCAGACACCGCCTTGGCCGACCGCGGCCAGAGCGCCGCGTTGGGATCTCCACCGTCGGCGATTGCTTTGGCGACAGCGTCTGCCTCGGCGAGTGACGAGGCAACGCTGTATCCGGTTCCCGGATGCATCAGACCGCCTCGCCCGCCGAACCGGAGGACACCGTCGGCGAACGACTCCTTCGGGCCTTCGACTGCAAAACGGACTCGCTCGACCGGTGCGTCGTCGGGGACTTCGCAGCCCCGATTGTGAAGTCGGGTGCGCAGACGCGCTTCGAGTTCGCGGAGTCCCAACGCCGGCCGGCCGACGAGGCAGGTCTCCTCGAGGAGAACTCGCTCGTCATCGAGTGGGACCGCATAGAGAAACGACGGAGTGTCGGCGTCGGAGGCGCCGTTGTCTGGTCGCCAGTCCATGAACCAGGCTTCGCCACTACCCAGAATCGGATCGGCCAGAGCGCGGTCGACGATCACTCCGAAGGCGGTCTGCTGCGCTGTTGTCACCGTCAGTTCGGTACCTCGGGCGTCGATGACGACTGATCCCCTCAGCTGCGATCCGTCCACGCACAGGACGGCGGTGGGTGACAGTGTTTGAGCACGCAAGGCTCTGAACTGTACGGATGTGCCCGAGAGAAATGATTGCAGTAAAGATGTATTCAATACGCAATATGTGCGATCAAGCGTTTTCTGTCTGCGGGTCCACACGCTCGGGCGTTCGATCCGGCTTGCGATCACATCGACCGGCAGCCACGACGGCAGCTCGTCAGCCCACGCCGAATAGGTCGGCGTCCACACCCGATGGGGATGCGGATCGACAACGACGACGGTGAGTTGCCGGGCGATACAGCGGGTGGCGAGTGCCCGCCCGGCCGGGCCGCCACCGACGATCACCACGTCGGCGGAAGAGTTGTCTGTGCTCACGACCGGCGCACTACATCGATCCCGTTGCGAGCAGACCGCCGTCGACCCGGACCGTCTCGCCCGTGATCCACGCCGCCGCGTCGGAGACGAGGAAGCCGACCAGACCGGCAACGTCCTCGGGGGTGCCGAGCCGCTTCATCGGGTAGCCCGCCGACGCCTTGTCCTCGCCGGCAGCGACCAGGGCTGCCGCGAACTGCGTCTTGACGATCCCGGGAGCTACGGCGTTGACACGAATCTTCGGTCCCAGTTGCCAGGCCAGTTCTTCCGTCAGGCGGATGAGCGCAGCCTTCGACGCGCCGTACGCCGCGATGACGCCCGTCGACCGGATCCCGGCCACACTTGCCAGGTTCACGACGGCTCCACCGTGTTCGCCCATCCATGCCCGATGTGCTTGCTGGACGTAACCGAGGGCGGCAACCACATTCACGTCGAAGATCTTGCGCACGGCGTCGAGGTCCGCTTCCATGAGCGAACCGAAGACGGGGTTGATTCCGGTGTTGTTGACCAGAATGTCGAGTGAACCGAATTCGGACACGGCGCGGTCGACGGCACCGGAGCGGGCTTCGGCATCGGCTGCGTTGCCCGCGAATGCGACGACCTTTCCGCCGTGCCCCAGAGCGGACAGCTCGGATGCGGCGGCCTCGAGGGGCTCCGGCTTGCGGGCTGTGATCAAGACGTCGGCACCGCGAGCGAGGAGTTCGGCGGCGACAGCTTTGCCGATTCCGCGACTTGCGCCGGTGACGATGGCGGCACGGCCTTCGAGGTCGCGAGGACGAGTGCTGTTTTCGCTAGTCATGTCCCGAACGTTAGCGGACTCACACGCTGCTGGTCGGAACGACCGTCAGGTCACGGTAAAATCGATAGTTCTTGTGTCTGTAGTCAGGCATTGTTTACCCGTATTCGTCGTTTTTCCTGAGGAGTTTGCTTGATTACCGCCACTGACCTCGAAGTTCGTGCCGGTGTCCGCACCCTTCTCACGGCTCCCGGGCCTTCGTTGCGCATCCAGCCGGGCGACCGGATCGGACTCGTCGGACGTAACGGAGCCGGAAAGACGACCACACTGCGCATCCTCGCCGGCGAAGGTGAGGCATATGCCGGAAGCGTCGTACGTACCGGTGAACTCGGATACCTCCCGCAGGACCCCAAAGAGGGCGACCTGAGCGTCCTCGCCAAGGACCGGGTTCTCTCCGCACGTGGCCTCGACACGATGCTCCGCGAGATGGAGAAGCAGCAGATTCTGATGGGCGAGGTGCTCGATCAGGAATCGCAGGACCGCGCGGTCAAGAAGTACGGTCAGCTCGAGGATCGGTTCTCGGCCCTCGGCGGATACGAAGCCGAGAGTGAAGCTGCACGCATCACCAGCAGCCTCGGACTCGAAGACCGCATTCTCGGGCAGCCGCTCAGCACGCTGTCCGGCGGTCAGCGTCGTCGCGTCGAATTGGCGCGCATCCTCTTCGCCGCCTCCGACGGCAGCGGTGCCCGCTCGGACACGACTCTGCTGCTCGACGAGCCCACCAACCACCTCGACGCCGACTCCATCACCTGGCTGCGTGGCTTCCTCCAGAACCACGAGGGTGGACTGGTGGTCATCAGCCACGACGTCGACCTGCTCAACGACGTCGTCAACCGCGTGTGGTTCCTCGATGCCGTCCGCGGTGAGGCCGACGTCTACAACATGAACTGGAAGAAGTACCTCGACGCTCGTGCCACGGACGAGCAGCGTCGTCGCCGTGAGCGCGCCAACGCCGAGAAGAAGGCCGGTGCGCTGCGGATTCAGGCCGCCAAGATGGGCGCAAAGGCAACCAAGGCCGTCGCGGCTCAGAACATGGCCAAGCGAGCCGACAAATTGATGGCGAACCTCGATGCCGAACGTGTCTCGGACAAGGTTGCGCGGATTCGTTTCCCCGAACCCGCCGCTTGTGGCAAGACTCCGCTGATGGGCAAGAACCTCACCAAGGTGTACGGCTCGCTCGAGATCTTCACCGGTGTCGATCTCGCGATCGATCGTGGGTCTCGTGTGGTTATCCTCGGACTCAACGGTGCAGGTAAGACCACACTGCTCCGCATCCTCGCGGGCGCGGAGAAAGCGGACGCTGGTGAGCTGATCGCCGGTCACGGACTCAAGGTCGGCTACTTCGCTCAGGAGCACGACACCCTCGACGACGACGCGTCCGTGTGGGAGAACATCCGCCACGCCGCGCCGGACACAGGGGAGCAGGAACTGCGTTCTCTGCTCGGTGCCTTCATGTTCACCGGCCCACAGCTCGAACAGCCGGCCGGAACGCTCTCGGGTGGTGAAAAGACGCGTCTGGCTCTGGCCGGACTGGTGTCGTCCGCTGCCAACGTTCTGCTTCTCGACGAGCCCACCAACAACCTGGACCCGATCTCACGCGAGCAGGTGCTCGACGCGCTCCGCAGCTACACCGGTGCCGTCGTCCTGGTCACCCACGATCCGGGCGCTGCCGAGGCCCTCAACCCCGAGCGAGTCATCCTCCTGCCCGACGGCAACGAGGACCACTGGTCGCAGGAGTACCTCGAGCTGATCCAGCTCGCCTAAACCCCTGTGCGCCTTTTTGGTAGTGGGAACTACCAAAAAGGCGCACAGGGGCGAAGCCCCTCAATCTCTCCGCCGCACCGATTCCTCGACCAGATCGAGAACCGCTGACAGGTTGTCGACGCCGTGGCCGGAGGCGATTCTCGCGACCAGGCCGTCCATCACCAGATCCAGGTATCCGATCAGAATTTCGGTGGGGACGTCGTCACGGAGTCTGCCTGCCGATTTCTGTCTGGCGAGACGCGCACTGGTCGCTTCCGTCAGTTCTACGGAGCGCTGTGACCACTTCTCGCGGAAATCGGCGTCGTTGCGCAGTCGACGCGCTATCTCCAGTCGCGTTCCCAGCCAATCGAATTGGTCGGGCTGCGCGAGCATGTCCCGCATGACCTGGACGAGGCCCTCTTCGGCGACGACATCTGCCATCCGGCTCGCATCCTCGCTTGCGAGAGCGAGGAACAGGCCGTCCTTGTCCTTGAAGTGATGGAAGATCGCTCCGCGGGACAAACCGGTGACTTCTTCGAGACGGCGAACTGTGGCGCCGTCGTAGCCGTATTCCGCAAAGCAGCGGCGGGCGCCGTCAAGGATCTGACTGCGCCGTGCCGCGAGATGGTCTTCACTGACCTTGGGCACGGGCATCCCTCCTTTGTCGGGTTGCCTGTGAGCACTTTCGGCCGTAGGCGCTGAATGTCGACTCAGTGCACAAAGCGCTCACGACCACCGATGAAACCTGGTTCGCCTTCCGGCGAAAGTGGTCGTGAGCGCTTCGTGACCCGTCAGGGGCCGAAAGTGCTCACAGGCACGTAGTGCCTACTAGCCCCGGATCATGTTGCGAAGCACGTACTGCAGGATGCCACCGTTGCGGTAGTAATCCGCTTCGCCGGGGGTATCGATGCGTACGACTGCGTCGAACACGACCTTCTCGCCGTTCTCGCGCGTCGCCGTGACCTTCATGGTCTTCGGGGTGACGCCCTCGTTGAGCTTCTCGACACCTTCGATGTCGAAGGTCTCGGTGCCGTCGAGCTTGAGCGAACCTGCGGACTCGCCGACCGGGAACTGCAGCGGGACAACGCCCATGCCGATCAGGTTGGAGCGGTGGATGCGCTCGAACGACTCGGTGATGACGGCCTTGACGCCGAGCAGGCTCGTGCCCTTGGCTGCCCAGTCACGCGAGGATCCGGAGCCGTACTCCTTGCCGCCCAGGACGACCAGCGGGATGCCGGCTGCCTGGTAGTTCTGCGACGCGTCGTAGATGAATGCCTGCGGTGCGCCTTCCTGCGTGAAGTCGCGGGTGTAACCACCCGAGACGTCGTCGAGGAGCTGGTTGCGCAGACGGATGTTCGCGAACGTTCCGCGAATCATGACCTCGTGGTTACCGCGACGCGAGCCGAGCGAGTTGTAATCCGCACGCTCGACGCCATGGGAGTCGAGGTACTGCGCAGCGGGGGTGCCGACCTTGATCGGACCTGCCGGGCTGATGTGGTCGGTGGTGACCGAGTCGCCGAGCAGTGCGAGGACGCGAGCGCCCTTGATGTCCTTGACCGGAGCCGGATCCATCGTCATGCCGTCGAAGTAAGGTGGCTTCCGCACGTAGGTGGAGTTCTCGTCCCACTCGAAGGTGTCACCCTTCGGGGTTTCGAGGTTCTGCCAGCGGCTGTCGCCCGCAAAGATGGTTGCGTACGACTTGCGGAACATGTCCTGGTCGATCGAGGACTTGATGGTCTCTTCGATTTCCTGCGTGGACGGCCAGATGTCCTTGAGGTAGACGGGGTTTCCGTCGGTGTCGTTACCGAGCGAATCGGTCTCGAAGTCGAAGTCCATGGTTCCGGCGAGGCCGTAGGCAATCACGAGCGGCGGGGAAGCCAGGTAGTTCATCTTGACGTCGGGGGAGATACGTCCCTCGAAGTTACGGTTACCCGAGAGCACCGCGGTGACCGAGAGGTCGTTGTCGTTGATCGCCTTCGAGACTGCCTCGGGCAGCGGTCCGGTGTTACCGATGCACGTGGTGCAGCCGTAACCACCGAGGTAGTAACCGAGCTTCTCGAGGTACGGCCACAGGCCGGCCTTCTCGTAGTAGTCGGTGACGACCTGCGAACCGGGAGCCATGTTGGTCTTGACCCACGGCTTGGTGGCGAGGCCCTTTTCGACGGCGTTGCGTGCGAGCAGTGCAGCGCCGAGCATGACCGACGGGTTGGACGTGTTGGTGCAGGAGGTGATACCTGCAACGACGACGGCGCCGTGGTCGAGAACGAACTCACCGGCGTCGGACTTGACGACGACCGGCTTGCTCGGACGGCCTTCTGCACCGTTGGCAGCAGAGAGAACGTCGACCGCTCCGTCGTCGGCAAACGACAGAACCGCGGGATCGGAAGCCGGGAAGGACTCTTCGACGGCCTCGTCGAGCTGGGTGTGCTCGGTCGGGTGGTTCTCTTCCACGTAGTTGTGGATGTCCTTGCGGAACGCAGTCTTGGACTCCGACAACAGGATTCGGTCCTGCGGGCGCTTCGGGCCGGCGATCGAGGGAACAACGGTTCCCAGATCCAGCTCGATGTACTCCGAGAAGACGGGTTCCTTGTCGGGGTTGTGCCACAGGCCCTGTTCCTTGGCGTACGCCTCGACGAGAGCGAGCTGCTCGTCGCTGCGGCCGGTGAGGCGCAGGTATTCGATGGTCTCGGCGTCGATCGGGAAGATCGCTGCGGTGGAACCGAATTCGGGGCTCATGTTGCCCAGCGTCGCGCGGTTCGCGAGCGGAACCTCGGCAACACCGTTGCCGTAGAACTCGACGAACTTGCCGACGACGCCGTGCTTACGGAGCATCTCGGTGGCGGTGAGCACGACGTCGGTTGCGGTGACGCCGGGCTTGATCTCACCGGAGAGCTTGAAGCCGACGACGCGGGGGATCAGCATGGAGACGGGCTGGCCGAGCATTGCTGCCTCGGCCTCGATGCCGCCGACGCCCCAGCCGAGCACGCCGAGGCCGTTGACCATCGTGGTGTGCGAGTCGGTGCCGACACAGGTGTCGGGGTATGCCTGTCCGTTACGCGACATGACGGTGGGTGCCAGGTACTCGATGTTGACCTGGTGAACGATGCCCATTCCCGGGGGGACGACCTTGAAGTCGTCGAATGCGCCCTGGCCCCAACGGAGGAACTGGTAACGCTCGCCGTTGCGCTCGTATTCGAGGTCGACGTTGCGCTCGAGTGCGTCGGCCTGGCCGAAGACGTCGAGGATGACCGAGTGGTCGATGACCATGTCGGCGGGGGAGAGCGGGTTGACCTTGTTCGGGTCGCCGCCGAGGGTGGTGACGGCCTCACGCATGGTGGCGAGGTCGACGATGCAAGGAACGCCGGTGAAGTCCTGCATGATCACGCGGGCAGGCGTGAACTGGATTTCGATGCTCGGCTCGGCTGAGGGATCCCAGCTTGCGATTGCGCGGATGTGATCCGCGGTGATGTTGGCGCCGTCTTCGGTGCGGAGAAGGTTCTCGGCGAGAACCTTCAAGGAATAGGGCAATTTCTCGGTGCCGGGGACGGCCGAGAGGCGGAAGATCTCGTAAGAGTTCTCACCGACCTCGAGGGTTCCCTTGGCTCCGAATGAATCGATACTGGTGCTCACGTCTGCTCCACTCGTCTATGAGGGTCGCTACCGACGGGGCTGTGTCGGCAGCTGAAGCGAGGTACTTCGGCCGGGAAGATCCTCCGTAGCTCACGCCAATCGCACAGTTCGCGTGAGAACTGTCCGAACATCGGAGCTGCAGTAGAACCTGTCCTGACCGGTGGTACCTCTTGGTCCAAGTCTAACAGTACGCTTGTCCTGTGAGAATTCAGGGCAAGTTGACCGAAACAATCTTCATGCAGACTGCGGGCCTGCGCAACGCAGGCTTGGCTGGGTGACCGCACCCACAGCTACCGCTCGGGCGGCACGCGCGGCGGTTGTGTGTGACGCCTGGTGGCAGTCGACCTGAAGTAGGGTGCATGCAGGCCCGTCGCGGGTCGGCCGCCGAAAAACGACCTCGGAAGAACTCCCCGCATCTCAGCGGTGGACGGAATCCGAACAGCACCCGGATGAGAGATGTCTGCTCCTACAAATCACGCTTTTGCGCCTGTGCACGTGAAGTCCCCGTTGCACGTCGCTGTTCCGTCGGACGTCGATCTCGACGACGTGCTCGCGGACATTTCGACGGACGGCGTCTCCGCCCCCGCGGATGATGTTGCGGGGCTGACCGCGGTGGTGACCGACGCTCGTGAACGTGGTGTCGACTTGAGCGTCGTAGTAGTCGACGCAAATCCGGGCCGGCCGTCCGATCTTCGAGACCTGGCCACGACGGTCGGCAAAACAGAAGGCGGAACGGTTCTCGTTCTGAGCCCTGACTGGATGGGTAGCTACAGCGATTCGATCAGTCGAGTGCAGCTCGAAACTGCACAGGACCGATCTTTCGGCGAAAGCGCAAGCGTGACCGCGGACCGCTTCTCGCACGAGATCGTGGCGCCAGGTCCGCCGTGGACGCTTTACACGGTCCTTGTCATCGCAGTGGTGGCGGTTATTGCCGGAATTACCTTTGCCGTCAAGTGGCGGCGAGAGCCAGAAAACGCGCAAACCAGACATATCGCCTCAACTTCGGAAACACCAGCACCATCCGACCACCGGGCCGATTCCGTCTGACCTTGGTCCTTTTGCGAGATTTTCAGTAACTCGTCGAAAACAGGTACTCACTGCTGTTTGCGGTGAGTACCTGCCCTTTTTGGTGCCTGCATGCCATTCGACCAGCTCAAATACCGTTTGTGTTATTTGTGGCTAAAGTTTCCAAAGAACGCTTGAGTGTCGTACGGTACAACTGGCACTTTTTGGGGAAGAAGTGTCGCAGACAGGCTGATGTTGTTCGACGCGTACTTGTCGGTTGCCTCGTTCTCGAGGTGTCGACGGTGGCGTTCGTACGGCACGTCCAGGTCGACGAGCAGCTCTCGGGCTGTGGGCGACCGGTGCTTGGTCTGCGCATTCCCTCCCCGCACGGATCGGCGACCCAGCGGGCCGTGGCGTTACACGCGAGGGAGAGTTATTTGTGAGGCAAGTAACACGTGGCGGCGAGTCCCGTCGTGGTCCTTCCCGTAAATCGATGCGCCTGGCGCAACTGGTCATCGGATTCGGCGTCGTCGGATCCCTGATCGTCGGGACGCCGGCCATGTCCTCGGCCGTACCGCCACCGCCGCCGAATCCGAGTGACTCGGATATCGCCGCGGCAGATTCGCAGGTCTCGTCGAGCGTCGGCACCGTCAGCGCGCTCATCAATCAAGTCGCATCGGCAAACGAACAGTTGTCAGCACTCGACAACGAAGTTGCGATCAAGCGTGAAGACGTCAACAAGACTCTCGTGGATCTGCAGAACGCTCGCGGCGCCGCAGACTCCGCAGCGCAGGCCGTCGGAGTCACGAAACAAGCTCTGAAGGACGCGTCGGCGCAGATCGAGGTCGCTCAGACGGACTTCGACAAGTACGCACGCTCGAGCTACGTCAAGGGCACCAATACTGCGTCGATCTCGTCGTTCCTCGACGCCAAGGGTCCTGGCGACGTTCTCGACCGCGCCCAGGTCCTCAAGCTTCTCGCCAATACGCAGAGTGCAGTGCTCGACGGTCTCCAGCGAGCACGTACCGAGCAGGCGAACAAGGATTCCGCGACCCGCCAGGCCAAGCAGCAGGCCGATGCCGCCGCCGAGGTCGCCGCGCAGCTGAAGGATCTGGCGGAGCAGGCGATTCAGATCGCGCGCAACGCTCTCGATCAGCAGGTAGCCAAGAAGGCCGCGATCGAAGCCGAGCGCAACTCTGCCCAGGCTCAGCTCGACGCCGCCCGCAACGCCGTCGCCGGCTTGCAGGGTCAACGCCAGGCATACGCGACCTGGGACGAACAGCGCCGCGCCGAGGAAGCTCATCAGAAGGCTCTCGAAGCCGCTGCCAAGGAAGCGGCCGCTCAGGCCGCCGCCCGTGCCGCTGCCGACCAGGCAGCCAAGGATCGAGCTGCCGCATTGGCAGCAGCCCAGCGTCCGCACACCGCGGTCGAAGACCCGACTCCGACCGTCATCCCGGACGACGACGACACCTGGACTGACGAAGAAACAGGGACCGACGAGGAAACAGGCACGGACGAAGAGACCGGCACCGACGAGGAAACGGTCACGACGCCCAAGCCCACCACCCCGAAGCCGACGACGCCGAAACCCACCACTCCGAAGCCTTCCGTCACCGGAAGCGCTGCAATCGAATCCGTCATCGACCGCGGAATGTCTCAGCTAGGCGTGCAGTATGCATGGGGCGGCGGCGACGAGAACGGTCCGACGCGAGGCATCCGTGACGGCGGCGTCGCTGACAGTTACGGCGACTTCAACAAGGTCGGGTTCGACTGCTCCGGCTTGATGATTTATGCCTTTGCCGGCATCGGGATCTCGCTGCCGCACTACACCGGCTATCAGTACACCGCAGGCACTCAGGTTCCGTCTTCGGAGATGAAGCGCGGCGACATGATCTTCTACGGCCCCAACGCCAGCCAACACGTGGCGCTCTACCTCGGTAACGGTCAGATGCTCGAGGCACCACAATCCGGTTCGAGTGTCATGGTCTCACCGGTTCGGTGGGGCGGAATGACGCCGTACGCCGTCCGACTGGTGTCCTGACCGTCAGAGGAAATGCCGCTGACACCCGCATTGTCAGGGAAGTATCAAGTTCCCGACGTGGTGTTACGGCATCGAGCGCAACTACCTGGAATAGTTGACGGGGAACACGTTACTGTCGGTACTTTTCTAGGTGAAAGCGATGGATTCTTGGTGACCTCACGTGAAGATTCGGTCGGAACGGTCGACGTAAGCAAGGCGAGTGGAAGTGCGGACGGAGCAGCACCTTCCCTGGCAGCCGACGTTCAGACCTTGGAACGAGCGATTTACGAGGTCAAGCGAGTCATCGTCGGGCAGGACCGGCTTGTCGAGCGCATTCTCGTCGGACTTCTCGCCAAGGGGCACGTCCTCCTCGAAGGCGTACCCGGTGTCGCCAAGACGCTGGCTGTCGAGACTTTCGCGAAGGTCGTCGGCGGTTCGTTCTCCCGCGTCCAGTTCACCCCGGACTTGGTGCCCACCGACCTGATCGGCACGCGCATCTACCGTCAGGGCCGCGAGGAGTTCGACACCGAACTCGGCCCCGTCGTCGCCAACTTCGTGTTGGCCGACGAGATCAACCGTGCCCCGGCCAAGGTGCAGTCCGCGCTCCTCGAGGTGATGGCAGAACGCCACGTCTCGATCGGTGGCAAGCGGTACCACATGCCCGATCCGTTCCTGGTGATGGCGACGCAGAACCCCATCGAGAACGAGGGCGTCTACCCGCTCCCCGAAGCGCAGCGCGACCGCTTCCTGTTCAAGATCCTCGTCGATTACCCGACAGTGGAGGAAGAACGCGAAATCGTCTACCGGATGGGCGTCGCGGCCCCGGAGCCGCACCAGATCCTCGGTCCGGAGGAGTTGGTCAGGCTCCAACGTGTCGCCAGCAACGTCTTCGTTCACCACGCGCTCGTCGATTACGTTGTCCGGGTCATCGCCGCTACGCGTACGCCGCGTGAGGTCGGACTCGAGGACGTCGCGGGCTGGATCGCGTACGGTGCCTCACCCCGTGCGACGCTCGGCATCATCGCCGCGTCGCGAGCTCTCGCTCTCGTCCGCGGGCGCGACTACGTAGTGCCGCAGGACGTCATCGAGGTGATCCCGGACGTGCTGCGCCACCGCCTCGTTCTTTCCTACGACGCCATGGCCGACGAGGTGACTCCCGACGCCGTCATCGCCCGGGTGCTGCAGACCGTCGGACTGCCGCAGATCGCCGCGCGGCCGGTTCCTACCGTTCCCGGACCGCCCCAGCAGGGCGCACCGCAAGCACCGCAGTTCAACGCACCGGGCACAGCTAATCCGCAGGGCACAGCTAATCCGCAGGGCAACGGCGCGCCGATCGCGACCGCTGAGACGATGAGTCGCCCGCAGTGACCGAAGGCCGCGACGGTGGCCAGGCGACACCCGCCGGATCCACCGGTTCTCCGCCGTCGTTCCGATCCGGCGAGCTCAGCGACCCCAAACTCACCGCTGCGCTGCGCACCCTCGAGCTGACGGTTCGCCGCCGCCTCGACGGTGTGCTGCACGGCGATCATCTCGGCCTGATTCCCGGTCCGGGTTCGGAGCCGGGAGATGCCCGCGAGTATCAGCCGGGCGACGACGTGCGGCAGATGGACTGGTCCGTCACCGCACGGACGACGCACCCACACGTGCGTCAGTCGGTCGCAGATCGTGAGCTCGAGACGTGGCTCGTCATCGACTTGTCCGCAAGTCTCGACTTCGGGACCGCCGGATGCGAGAAGCGCGACCTGGTCGTCGCCGCAGCCGCGGCGATCACTCACCTGACCAGTTCGGGCGGTAACCGCGTCGGCGCCATCATCTCGACCGGCGCACAGACAACTCGAATTCCGGCCCGCGGTGGGCGAATTCACGCACAGGCGATGCTCCGCAAGATCGCGACGACTCCGCACGCGCCGGACGGGGTACGCGGTGATCTGGTCGGCGCGATCGAAGCGCTCAGACGCCCACAGCGTCGGCGCGGACTGGCGGTGGTCATCAGTGACTTCCTCGGACCGATCGACTGGGAACGCTCGCTGCGCGCCATTTCAGGACGGCACGACGTGCTCGGTGTCGAAGTGGTCGATCCGCGAGACCTCGAACTGCCCGACGTGGGCGACGTGGTGCTCCACGATCCCGAGTCCGGCCGGACCAGAGAATTCACCACGACGCCGCAATTGCGCGCCGACTTCGCCAGAGTCGCCGCCGAGCACCGCGTCGAGGTCAGGCAAGCTCTACGTCGTTGCGGCGCACCGCTCATGTCCCTGCACACCGATCGGGACTGGATCGCCGACGTCGTGAGATTCATCTCGGCACGCCGACACAGTTATGGTGCCGGCGCCGGAACTGGGGGCGTTCGTTCGTGAGTCTTTCTCAATTCACCGCACCGTGGTGGCTGCTGTTCCTCGCTGTCATCGCCGCGTTGGTGGTCGGTTACGTACTCGTGCAGAAGCAGCGAGCCAAGCACACACTTCGGTTCACGAACTTCGCACTGTTGGAGAAGGTCGCGCCTTCGCGGCCCGGGCGGTGGCGTCATATTCCGGCGATTCTGATGGTCATCGCATTGGTGTTCTTCACCGTCGCCCTTGCCGGTCCGACGGCAGACAAGAAGGTCCCGCGAAACCGCGCCACGGTGATCCTCGTGATCGACGTGTCGCTGTCGATGCAGGCCACCGACGTCGAGCCGACGCGATTGGCAGCAGCGCAGGAAGCTGCGAAGTCGTTCGCCGACGGTCTGACTCCCGGCATCAACCTCGGGTTGGTCGCATTTGCCGGAACGGCTTCGGTTCTGGTGTCGCCCACCACGAATCGTGACGCGACGAAGGTCGCCATCGACAACCTCAAGCTCAGTGAGCGAACGGCGACGGGCGAAGCGATCTTCACCTCGTTGCAGTCGATCGACACGCTGTCGGCTGTTCTCGGCGGCAGCGATCAGGCGCCACCGGCGCGCATCGTGTTGCTGTCCGACGGTAAGCAGACCGTTCCCGAAAACTCGGACGATCCGCGGGGCGGATTCACCGCTGCCCGTCAGGCCAAGGACAAGGGCGTTCCGATCTCGACCATTTCCTTCGGAACGACATACGGGCGAGTCGAGATCGAAGGAGACCGAATCCCCGTCCCGGTCGACGACGCGTCATTGAAGGAGATCGCCAACCTTTCCGGCGGAAGTTTCTTCACGGCATCGAGCCTCGAAGAACTGCGCCAGGTGTACGACACGCTCGAAGAGCAGATCGGTTTCGAGACGACACGAGGCGATGCGAGTCGACCGTGGTTGGTTCTCGGCGTCGTGTTCGCGACCGCTGGTCTGACGATTGCCCTGGTACGCAGGCAGCGTCTGCCCTGATCGAGAGCAGTTCCGAATTGTCCAAATACCGCTGGTACGCGGCCCGCAGAGAATTGATAGGTTGATCGCCATGTCTACCCCTCCCACGACAGTGGTTTCCGAACGGACCGTCACCACACCGCGCTCGGTGCTCGTCACCGGCGGTAACCGCGGAATCGGCTTGGCCGTCGCTCAGCGGCTCGCCGCAGACGGCCACAAGGTAGCCGTCACGCACCGCGGTTCCGGTGTCCCCGAAGGGTTGTTCGGCGTCGTGTGCGACGTCACCGACACCGAGTCGATCGACCGTGCATTCAAAGAGGTCGAAGCGCACCAGGGGCCGGTCGAGGTCATCGTCGCCAATGCCGGCGTCACCGACGACACACTGATCATGCGAATGAGCGAAGAGCAGTTCACGAGCGTCGTCGACGCGAACCTCACCGGTACGTTCCGCCTCTCGAAGCGTGCGACCCGGTCGATGCTGCGCGCGCGTTTCGGACGGTTCATCTTCCTCGGCTCTGTGGTGGGTCTGGCAGGTCAAGCCGGCCAGGTCAACTACGCCGCGTCCAAAGCAGGCATCGTCGGTATCGCTCGTTCCCTGACAAGGGAACTCGGCTCACGTTCGATCACCGCCAACGTCGTCGCTCCCGGGTTCATCGAGACCGACATGACGGCAGCACTGGGCGACGACGTCAAGGACAAGGCCACCGAGTTCATCCCGTTGCAGCGGACCGGAAAGCCGGAAGATGTTGCAGCAGTTGTCAGTTTCCTCGCCTCCGACGATTCGGCCTACGTCTCGGGTGCGGTCATCCCCGTCGACGGCGGACTCGGCATGGGGCACTGACCCGCTTTTCGCACACACACCTTTCTCGTACGTCTGAAATCAGGAGGACATCTCATGGGCGGCTTGCTCGAGGGTAAGACCATTCTTGTCACCGGCATCATCACCGATTCGTCGATCGCGTTCCACGTGGCCAAGGTCGCGCAGGAGCAGGGCGCGAAGGTACTGATCACCGGATTCGATCGTCTGCGCCTCATCGATCGCATCGCCCAGCGACTGCCGCAGCCCGTGCCGCCGGCAATCTCGCTCAACGTCCAGAGCTCGGAGGATCTCGCATCTCTCGCCGAGCGTGTGCGCGAGCTGGCTCCCGAGGGTATCGACGGCGTCGTCCACTCGATCGGCTTCGCTCCCCGCTCCTGCCTGGGAAGCCCGTTCATGGACGCGCCGTGGGAAGACGTGGCGGTCGCACTCGAGGTGTCCGCCTACTCGTACAGCGCACTGGCCAAGGCCTTGCTGCCGGTGCTCAACGACAACGCGTCCATCGTCGGTATGGACTTCGATCCGGCGCGCGCGATGCCGTTCTACAACTGGATGGGTGTCTCCAAGGCGACCCTCGAGGCCGTCAATCGGTACGTGGCCAAAGAGGTCGGCGTCCGCGGCATCCGCTCGAACCTGGTGTCCTCCGGCCCGATCAAGACCTTGGCCGCCAAGGCCATTGCCGGTGACAGCACCGGTCCGGGCGCGGAGTTGGACAAGCTGAACACCGCATGGGACGGTGCTGCGCCCATCGGCTGGGACGTCGACGATCGCGAGCCGGTCGCCAAAACGGTCTGCACCGTTCTCTCGGATTGGTTGCCCGGCACGACCGCGTCGATCATCTACGTCGACGGCGGCTTCCACGCGATGGTCGGCTAGTAGCACCCCTTCTACTACGCAGGTGAGTACCCGGGTGACTCCCGCCGAACGGCATCGCGCAAGATTGAACTCATGACCGTAAGTATGGACATGCAGTTCGATGCTCTTCTCGTTTTGTCGTTCGGCGGTCCCGAAAAACCCGAAGACGTACGGCCGTTCCTCGAAAACGTCACGCGCGGTAGGGGAGTGCCACCGGAGCGGCTCGACGCTGTCGTCGAGCACTACATGCATTTCGGTGGAGTTTCGCCCATCAACGCGCTCAACCGAGACCTGATCGAACGGGTCGAAGGTGAGCTGGCAGCAGCCGGCGTGGATTTGCCCGTGTACTTCGGCAACCGCAACTGGCACCCGATGGTCGAAGACACCGTTGCCAAGATGCGCGAGGACGGTGTCCGCAACGCCGCCGTGTTCGCCACGTCGGCGTGGGGTGGTTACTCCGGATGTCGGCAGTACCACGAGGACATCGCCCGTGCCCGTGAGGCGGTCGGTGACGGCGCACCGACGCTGACAAAACTTCGCCAGTACTACGACCATCCGCTGGTCGTCGGCGCGTTCGCCGACGGTGTGCGCGCGGCCCGCGCAGAGTTGCCCGAAGCGACTCGCGATACTGCGCGCCTGGTGTTCACCGCGCATTCGGTACCGAGTGCCGCAGACCGCAATGCAGGGCCGCCGGCAGAGGGCGGAAACCTCTACAGTCGACAGGTCGCCGAGGCCGCGAAGTTGGTTGCCGAGGCCGTCGGCGTCGAGGATTTCGATCTGGTGTGGCAGTCGCGATCAGGCCCGCCGCAGGTTCCGTGGCTGGACCCCGACATCTGTGATCACCTGGATACGTTGTCCGCCAAGGATGTTCGCGCCGTGATCGTGTGCCCCGTCGGTTTCGTCTCCGATCACCTCGAAGTGGTGTGGGACCTGGACACCGAGGCCAAGGACAAGGCAGCCGAACTCGGGATGGATTTCGTTCGGGCAGCAACGCCCGGCCGCGATCAGCGTTTCGCGCAGCTGGTGCCCACGCTCGTTCGGGAACTGGCCGAGGCCGAGCAGCCACTGCGACTGGGGGTCGAGCCGCTGCTCGGCTCGACCACCAACGGTCTCTCGTGTGCAGTCAATTGCTGCGCGGCCGTTCAGCGTCCCCGCTGACCGTCCGACGCTCAGGTGTTCGGATGCTTGAGCTTTCCGCAGGGCCCGGGAACGGTGGACGTGCTGCGCGAGGTGAGAAGCGTCTCGACGATCTGTCGATCCTCGGGGCTCAGTGACGGGTCGATGTAGTTGAGTTCGGGCGCGCCCAGTTCGCGGACTCGCCCGGCGAGGGTCGCGACAAACGAGACGCGTTCTTCGTCGTCGTCGTTGACGTCGTGGATCTGCAGCACCGACACCGGAAACTTGCGCAGCGTCACAGGCAGGAAGCGGGCGCCGAGCACATGGTCGACGTTGAATCCCGCCCACTGCCCCTGGTTGGCCTCCACGCATTCGGCATCGGAGTGAATTGCGCTCTCGCCGATGTACTTACGTGCGGGCAGCATCTTCTTGGGGGCAAGTTCGGATGCGCCCTGCTGAAGGACGGGAAAGTCGCCGTCCGAGTACAACCAGGGCTGGTTGGCCATCTTGATCAACCGACCGGCGTCCAGATCCGGGAGATATCGAGACTTGAGGAGAAACGCGACGCTGTCGACCGAGATGCCCAGCAGTTCTGCGGCCTTCTGTCGGCTCATCGCGAACGTCGGGGCATTCTTCGGGGCGATCTGGATCAAATTGACCATGCGAACTCCTGTAAGTGTTCAATTGTTGCGGGCTTGGTACAGCTGACATGACAATTCGCCGATTATCAACCTCTAGCTGATTTCCGACTTGTAGATGAGTCGGTTGTCACCATCCGAGTTCACGCAACCGGGGATCTCCGATCCCGAAGTGGTGGCCGATTTCGTGGATCACTGTTCGGCGAACTTGCTCGATCACCTCGTCTTCGGTGCTGCAGATCGCACAGATGGCCCTGCGGTAGATCGTGATGCGATCGGGAAGGACGCCGGCGTACGTGGTGGTTCTCTTGGTCAGTGGGATGCCCTGATACAGCCCGAGTAGCCCCGGTCGTCCACCTTCGAGTTGAACGGTCACTGCGACATTGGCCATCTCCGCACCCAATTTCGGTGGCAGGCTGTCGAGCGCCCGCTTGACCATGTCCTCGAACTGGCTGTCGTCCACGTCGATCATCTGCCCATTGTGCGTGCGGGGGCGGGATCCGGGTGTGTCCATGTGGAAACAGTGCAGCTTACGGCTATGTTCATTGCGTGGCCGAAGACCTCTATCACCGTTACGAATTCACATTCATCGTTCAGATGCTGACAGTCTCGCAAGAGCAGGCGATCGAAGAGAGCTTGGGCGGAAGGGTCGAGGACCGACGCGGGCTGCAGCTGCTGACGCTCACCTCGGAAGGTATGCGAGCGGCGACAACGGCTATCACCGTGGTGGACCAGTTGGTGGCTGCAGGCGTGCGTCCCCAGCGGACACATCCCGATCTGGTGTCACGTCAGGACATTGCCGACCGTGCGGGGGTGACGCGGCAAGCTGTCGGGCAGTGGGTGCGAGGGGTCCGGCAGGCGGCTACGCCTTTCCCGATTCCGTACAACTCGGTTGCCGGGGGGATCTGGTTCTGGGGCGACGTCCTGGATTGGTTGCGCCGTCAGGGGTACAGCCAGGACACCGGTTTGCGCTACCCGACGCTGGATGAACATATTCGCATCGACCGCCATATCGCGATCAATCACAAGACTGTGGGTTGATCGATCAAACGGTTTGCTTGAAAATAGCTATTGAAACAAACCGACGGTAGGTATAAAGTCCCTAAATACCTCAATCAATCTATCGGTGCGTCGGTCCTGCTCTGGGGGGAGTCTGGTCTGCGCTGCAGATACCCGAGCATGCGAGCAGGAATTCATGGTTTCGACCCCCGAAGTACGACCGATGCCCAAATCGGCCGCGCTCACGACTTCTGTGGCTATTTCCAGCGATGTAGCAACGGCTAAGCTACGTGAAGGTGTATCGGGCAGGGGCCGTCTGCGAGCGGCGACGGCGGCGCTGTTCCGGCGCTCACGCCCACGTACGACCTTCGCGCCACCGTTGAGCGTGCTTCTTCTCGTCACCTCCGACAACGGTCTCTCGCAGCGGGCCGGTCTTGTTCTTCGCGAGGCGGGACACCAAGTCCGTACAGCCGTCGTCGCCGACGCGGACGCAGTGCTGGCCGCGACTTCTTCGGGAGATTTTGACCTCGTCATCTGCCCGTTCTTGAAAGCCTATGTCCCGGAATCTGTTTGGCAGCGGTGGACAACGATCATCATCCATCCCGGCCCGCCCGGAGATCGCGGGCCGTCGTCGCTGGACTGGGCGATAACGGATGGCGAACCGATCTGGGGTGTCACGGCATTGCAGGCCGCTGAGGAACTCGATGCCGGGCCGGTGTGGGCGTGGCGGACGTTCGAACTCCGGAACGGGGCAACCAAATCCTCGGTATACAACGAGGAAGTCACCGACGCGGCGATGGAGTGCATTGGAGAGGTCGTCGAACATTTCCGTACTCCTGACTTCCAGCCGATTCCATCGGATCGAGTTGCGCGGCCCGTGGCTTCGACCCGATCGCGGCCGAGCATGAAACAGGCCGATCGCGTTTTCAGTTGGGAGGAAGACGCGTCGAGCATCGTCCGCGCCGTCAACGCCGCCGACGGGTTTCCCGGCGTCGCCGTTCAGTTGGGGCTCGACCGGGTCTACGTCTACGACGCTCACCTCGATACCCACGTCGATGCAGCGCCCGGCACCATCGTCGAGTACTTCCACCAGGCAATACGTGTTGCCACCGGTGCGGGCTCCGTTTGGATCGGACATGCGCGGCTCGTCGGCGCCGGCAATGTCAAACTTCCGTCGACCGCGGTCGTACGTCCGGACGTGTTCGTTCCACAGGTCTGGGAGAGTCGTTACCCCGAGACCGACTATCACCGCGACGGCGAAATCGGATATATCTCGTTCCGCTTCTACAACGGTGCGATGAGTACGAAGCAATGCGCGCGACTGGCCTCCAGGCTCCGCTGGGCGATCGCGCAGGACACCAAGATCCTTGTCCTGACGGGTGACTACGACAGATTCAGCAACGGTATCCACCTCAACGTCATCGAGGCCGCGTCGGATCAAGCCGGAGAAGCGTGGGCCAACATCAAAGCCATCAACGAGATCGCGAAAGCGATCGTCACCTGTACGGAACAGGTTGTGGTGGCGGCATTCACAGGCAACGCCGGTGCCGGCGGGGTCATGCTCCCGCTTGGAGCCGACGTAGTCGTGGCCAGGGACGGTGTGGTTCTCAATCCTCATTACGCCACGATGGGCCTGTTCGGCTCGGAACTGCACACGTACACACTTCCGGCTCGGGTCGGCGAGCAGCAGGCCCGCAGTCTGCTGGCCGAGTGCAGTGCGATAGGCATCCGTCGAGCCTTGGACATCGGACTTGTCGACGCGATCGGCCCCAGGCGGCCGGATCTGTTCGAGGCGTGGTTGCGCGAGGTCGCCACCGACTTGCTCGAAGGAGATCGGCTGGAATCGATGCTGGAGCGCAAACGTCTTCGACTGGAACGTGATCCGGTGGAGCCCTACGAGGAGCGTGAGCTCGAAGAGATGAAGATCGACATGTTCGGTGACCGCAACGGGTTTGCCGAGAAACGCCGGAACTTCGTGCTCAAGCTCTGATCGACACGCTGTTCGCCGACGCGACACGGGCAGTGCGAACAACGTCCCACAGTCGTCGCAGCAGGTCGTCACGCCTCTGCGCAGTGGACACGCTCGGGGCCTGGTTGGTCGATACCGACGCAGCCACGGTGAGAATGGCTGCCACGTTGTCGGCTGTGTCGATCACCTGTAGATGGCGAGGTGACAGTGTCGACGGCCAGCGGTGTCCGGCCTGTGCCTGCAGGGCTTCGGCGACCAGCGTACGAGCGTCGTTTCCAGGCATTCCGGTGGCTACGGCCGGAAGCCCGCCGAGCACCTCGGCTGCGTCCCGAACAGCTTGGCGCAGTTCGTATTCGGCTTCGCGGAGTCCGATCGATTCGGCGCTGCCCGCCACAGTGGGAATGGAGAAGACCGTCCATCGCAGGACGTCCGGGCCTTCCTTCGACGGCACGAGTCCGACTCCGGGCTTGCCGACGGCGCCGATCTGTATCCCTTCACCCGTTGCGATCGCAGCGCGCGCGAACTCGGTCCCGGTGGGCAGACCACGTACATCACCGGCCGTGGGAAGGACCAGGCGGACCTCGGCAGCCTCCGAGCGCGCGATTCTGAGCAGGGTGGGCACACCGGAAGCCGTGACTCCCGGCCACTCGAGATCGTGGCGGACCGCGGTTTCCGCATCGGCGGCGCCGATCAGGTGCATCGGTGCCCACGCGGCAAGGGCGTCGATGACGTCGTCCGGCGCAGCGTCGCCGGCGAGCCATGACGCTGCCCACACGGTGAGGGTTGCGCTGGGAGAACTCATGACCGTGAAGTTTAGTTCGGCGTGGCGACATGCGCGGCCCCGGCGTTGTGACCTAGCGTGATCCGGCGTGAGCGGTGGCAACGGATACGGTGACATTTTTGCGGGTCATACCCGCAAACAGAAGCGCGTGACGCCTGAAGTGGCGGCCGAACGTGATCTTGTCGTCGAGGATGCGGCGACAGGATTCTGCGGTGCGGTAGTCGGTTTCGAGCGCACGTACGACGGCGATTTCGTGCGACTCGAGGACGGGCGCTCCCGGACGCGGTTGTTCGCGATGCGCGAGGCGGCCTTCCTCATCGACGGCTCTCCGGTCACCCTCGTACGCCCGGCCCCCAAGCCCGCGTCCACCAAACCCGCACGGTCGGCTTCGGGTTCGACGCGAGTCGAAGGCTTACGTGCACGCACGGCACTGCCCAGCCGGATCTGGGTGGAGGGAGTACACGATGCTGCCCTCGTCGAGCGGGTGTGGGGCCATGACCTTCGCGTCGAAGGTGTTGTCGTCGAACATCTCGAAGGGCTCGACAATCTGGGGGAGCGGCTTGCCGAATTCGGGCCGGGCCCCGGCCGCCGTGTCGGTGTCCTCGTCGACCACCTGGTCACCGGTTCCAAGGAAACCCAACTGACTCAGGGCCTCGGACCGAACGTGTTGGTGACCGGACATCCGTACATCGACGTGTGGGAGGCCGTTCGTCCCAAATCTGTCGGAATCGCCTCCTGGCCGAAGATTCCATGCGGCGAGGATTGGAAGACGGGAATCTGCCGCGAACTGGGCTGGGGGACACCTCAGGAGGGCTGGCGGCGGGTCTACAACTCGGTCGAGAGCTTCCGCGATCTGGAAGCTCCCTTGATCGGTGCCGTCGAACAACTTGTCGATTTCGTTACCGAGCCGAACTGACGTAGCGGCGGCCTGGGTCACACATTCTGGTTAGATGGTGTTGTGGCTGCACTTATTTGGCTGATCGGAGCACTGGTGCTCGCCGGGGCCGAAGCGCTGGTGGGGGATTTCTTCCTGCTGATGCTCGCCGGTGGGGCGCTCGCTACTGCCGGTGTCAGTGCTGTCACCGACTTCCCGGTGTGGGTCGACGCCGTCATGTTCGGAGTGTTCTCCGCCGCCCTCGTCCTGGGCGTGCGACCGATCATGTTGCGTCGCTTCGGTAGTCCGCCGCCGACCCCGACCGGAATACAGGCACTCGAAGGTAAGCACGCTCTGGTTCTGGAAGAAGTGGGCGAGCATTCCGGGCAGGTCAAGTTGGACGGCGAGGTGTGGACTGCCAGGCCGTACGACACCACCGAGGTGTACCCGCCGGGCACCAAGGTGACGGTGATGGAAATCAACGGCGCAACAGCAGTCGTCTGGAGGGGACCTTAATGGCAGCACTCATAGTGCTCGGTGTGTTGGTGCTATTCGTGATCTTGGTGGTCGCGAAGTCGGTAGCACTGGTACCGCAGGCAGAAGCCGCGGTGATCGAGCGGCTCGGTAGGTATTCGAAGACGGTGTCCGGGCAGCTCACGTTCTTGATCCCGTTCGCCGATCGTGTGCGCGCCAAGGTGGATCTTCGTGAGCGGGTGGTCTCCTTCCCACCGCAACCGGTGATCACCCAGGACAACCTGACACTGTCAATCGACACGGTGGTGTACTTCCAGGTCACCAATCCGCAAGCTGCGGTGTACGAGATCAGCAACTACATCGCTGCCGTCGAGCAGTTGACAACCACGACGCTGCGAAACGTCGTCGGCGGAATGACCCTCGAAGAGACGCTTACCTCGCGTGATTCCATCAACGGTCAGCTTCGTGGTGTCCTCGACGAGGCGACCGGTCGCTGGGGCCTGCGAGTGGCCCGCGTCGAGCTCAAGAGCATCGATCCGCCGCCCTCGATCCAGGAGTCGATGGAAAAGCAGATGAAGGCGGACCGCGAGAAGCGCGCGATGATTCTGACGGCTGAAGGTCACCGCGAATCCGCTATCAAGACCGCCGAGGGTGCCAAGCAGAGCCAGATTCTTTCTGCCGAGGGAAACAAGCAGGCCTCGATCCTGAACGCCGAGGGTGAGCGTCAGTCCCAGATCCTTCGTGCTCAAGGTGACCGCGCGGCCAAGTACTTGCAGGCTCAAGGCGAGGCCAAGGCCATCGAGAAGGTTTTTGCTGCCATCAAGTCCGGTAAGCCGACTCCGGAATTGCTTGCATACCAGTATCTTCAGACGTTGCCGCAGATGGCGCAAGGCGATGCGAACAAGGTGTGGCTCGTACCCAGCGACTTCGGTGACGCGCTGAAGGGATTTGCCAAAACGCTTGGCGCGCAAGGGCAGGATGGCGTTTTCCGGTACGAGCCGCCGGCCGCCGAAGAGAATCTTCCCAATCCTGAGGACGATTCAGCCGAGGTGGCGGAGTGGTTCGAGACCAAATCCGATCCGGCTATCGCAGAAGCAGTCCGTGCTGCTGAAGTTGCTGCACGTACTCCCGTCGAAGATCCGGCAGCTGCGGTCAGGCACCTCCGTGAAAGTGCGCCCGAGCAGCCCGGATTCGTAGATCCCGCGCTGCCGCCGCAGAGTGAAAATCCTTGGCCCGGTCAGCTACCGCTGCCGTCCGAACGCGAAGAATTCCAGCAGAAGTACCCCTACCAGGATCAGCCGCCGGAGGGCGGCCAGCGCCGGTAGGCGCCTCTCGTAGCGAACGTTGATCGGGTCGGGCACTCATCACCTACGTGATGAGTGCCCGTCCCGTTCCGCATACGGCGATCGCCCAGAGGACACTGACGAAGGTTCCCATGATGAACTGCTCGGACGCGTGCGGTTCACGAAGTTCCGGGTACCGTGCGAGCCCCTTGACTGCCAAGACGATCGCGATCCCCTCCGGCCAGGTTGCAAGAATCGACGCCGCCACCGCGAGCCGTTCGAGGATGCCGATCACACGTCCGCCGCGAAGAGGTCCGGCGTCCGGTGCCGGGCTCCCGTCCGGTTGGCGACGAGCGATCTTGAAGGTGGCAAGTACCAACGGTGCACCGGCCGTGGCGGCGGCAAGTACGCACAGGACAAGCGTCGCCCCGAGAGCGAAACCGGTGACCGGGGTCGTTCGGGTCGATGCCAGTGCGGCAACACCCAGCGCCGGAAGAGCCACCACGGACGACGCCCATTCGGGGACTTCGAGTCGACCACGACTGAGCGGTCCCAGTGCCGCTGCAACTGCTGGTGCCGCGGCGGCGACGGCGAGCGCGATCAACGCCAGAACGACCATGTATTCGAGCCCCCTGCTGTGTCGACGAGTTTGTACCGGTGCGAGCGTGAGCAGTCTAGGGCTGGAGTCTGACCAAAAGTCGTTCTGCGAGTCTGCGCCCGGCGAGTTCTGCGTGCCACCCGGCTGTCAGGAGTCGCTTGGACATGGCCTGTTTGGTGATTCCGAGGTGGGCCGCTGCGCTGACCTGAGTGAGTCCGCTGTCCATCAGGGCGATGGCTTCGCGTCCGTCCTTCGTCTGTCTCGTGACGATCGTTCCGAGCAAGGTGAACGTGGCATCGACATCTGCGGCGAGTTCGTCGCGTGAGCTATCCGCCGGCGCCTGTTCGACGGCAATTCTGGCCGGAGCTCGCTTGGCTCGCTCGACGGCGATCCGAGCAGCTTCGAATGCCGGTCCGCGTCCGGCCCGGGTCTGCCGTGGGAGAGGCTGCTCGACGGGACCGATCCCGATCCCGACACTCCAGTGCTCGCGCCGAATCAGCTCGAGTGCGACGAGGACGAGTAGCGCCGGATCGTCGGTCACCGCTTGAATCTCGTCGCCCGCTGTGCGCTCGAACGGCCGCAGGAGCCTGCAATCGGCCATGTCGTCGATGATGTCCCCGACGCGGTCGACATCGCGTCGGCTACCTCGCTGATCCACTGTCAGTACGAACATTAGTCAATGCTAGATAGTTGACTTTCAATAGTCAATCGTTTTGGGTTGACTCAATCAAATCAACCTCTTGAGGTTGACCGTTGTCAACGATGGTTTCGCCCGGTGAAGGCTGACGGCGAGCGTCGAACACCAGACCGGCGATGCCGATCGCAATGCAGATCCCGGACAGAATCAGGAGACGAGGATCGGCTTCGCCGGAGAGCGCATCGCCCAGAACGACAATCCCAACAGTGCCGGGCAAGATGCCGACGACGGTGGCAAGGATGTAGGGCACGATCCGGATCGACGAAATGCCGCAGCAGTAGTTCACCACCGAGAAGGGGACAAACGCGATCAAGCGCAGAGAGCCGACGGCCAGCCACCCCCGCTTTTCGATCCGCTCGTCCACCCGCCGGATCGTCGGACTCGAAATCCGTTGCCACACGACGTCGCGGCCGATGGCGCGGACCAGGTAGAGGGCCAGAACGGCGCTCACAGTCGTTGCCGCCACGGTAAGAGCGATGCCGGTCACCGAGCCGAAAAGAACCCCCGCGCTGAGCGTGAAGACGGTGCGCGGGAACGGCGCGACGGTGACTATCGAATGAACCAGGAAGAACACGAGGGGAAACGCCGGGCCAACCGAGTCCGCCCACTCTCGCACCTGGGACACCGTGGGATGTGGGGCGAGGAGGGCTGCGAGGAACAAAGCGAGCACTACCAGGACTATTGCGATCAATCTTCGGTCCAGCAGGCGTCCCATCACAGGTCACAAGGCTACCTGCGAACGGTGAACCGGGCCGACTGCCGACCCGCAATCGTGAGTCGAACATCGCCACGGGGGCGGGAAAGCGACGTGCTCCAGGCGACAATGAAACGGCGCTGTGACGAAAACCACTAGGCTTTCGGAGTGGCCTTCACCTGCAGTCCCGGCCAGTGAAACGAACTCGCGGGTAACCCGCAAACATGCTGAACAATCGCTAGGTAAGGGCCGGTTACACGTGCACGAACGACCGAATCCGCACGTCGCCCGGCCGGTCGGAAAGTGGCCACGAACAGCCCTGTGAAGAACATGACGTGATCCTCACGATATCTGGGCTCAACCGCGGGTTAGCATCACAGAACTAACGAACAAATCCGATTATCGGTAAAGCGCTCACGCAAAAAATGAGAGGGAGCGGACACAGTGTCATTAGCTTCAGAAGCCGAGGCTGTCGAGCAGGCGTACGCGGAGTGGCAGCGCTCCGTAGCCGGTGTGCTCGCCAAGTCCCGCAGAGTCGATGCGGCAGAACTGGGCCCCGAGCCACAGAAACTGCTCGAAACCGTCACCTACGACGGTGTCACTGTCGCACCGCTCTACAGCCCACGCGACGAGCGTCCCGAGCAGAGCTTGCCGGGCACGTTTCCGTACGTGCGTGGCGTCGACGCTCACCGTGATGTCAATGCCGGTTGGTTGGTTTCCGCTGCTTTCGGAACCGCTTCGGCGGCCGAGACCAATCGCGCCATCCTGGACGCCCTCGAAAACGGAGTCAGCGCACTCTGGTTGAAGGTGGGCGCCGACGGCGTTCCGGTCACCGACCTCGCCGCTGCGCTCGAGGGCGTGCTTCTCGACCTCGCACCGCTCACGCTCGATGCAGGCGCAGCGACAAACGATGCAGCCCGAGCACTCTTCTCTCTCCTCGATGCACGCAGCGAAGCCGGCGACGGTGTCAGCGATCGCAGCAGTATCCGAGTTCACCTCGGTGCAGCACCGCTGACCAGTTCGTTCTCCGGCGCAGCCGACGTCGAATTTGCAGGCGCAGTCGAGTTGGCCGCCCTCGCCGCCGCTCGTGCGGAAACCGTGCACGCGATCACCGTGGACGGCACGGCCTTTCACAACGCGGGTGCCGGCGACGCCGAAGAACTCGGAGCCGCAATCGCCGCCGGCCTCGAGTACCTCCGTGCACTCACCGCCCAGAGCGGCCTGACCATCGGTGCTGCGTTGTCGCAGTTGGCTTTCCGCTACGCGGCAACCGACGATCAGTTCCAGACCATCGCGAAGTTCCGCGCCGCACGTCTCGTGTGGGCACGCATCGCCCAGGTCTGCGGAGCTTCCGATTTTGGTGGAGCGCCGCAGCACGCAGTCACCTCCGCCGCGATGATGGCTCAGCGTGATCCCTGGGTGAACATGCTGCGCACGACCCTCGCTGCATTCGGCGCCGGCGTCGGCGGAGCAGATGCAGTGACTGTTCTTCCGTTCGACGTCGCCCTGGCCGACGGCACCCTCGGTGTCAGCAAGTCCTTCTCCTCGCGCATCGCGCGCAACACACAGCTGCTCCTGCTCGAGGAGTCGCACCTGGGCCGTGTCCTCGATCCGTCGGCCGGGTCTTGGTACGTCGAGGACCTGACACAGCAGATCGCCGCCACCGCGTGGGAGTTCTTCCAGGAAATCGAAGCAGCCGGCGGATATCTGGCGGCACTCGAAGCGGGAATCGTCTCCGGTCGCATCGCCGCTACCAAGGCCAAGCGCGACTCCGACATCGCACACCGCAAGACCACGGTCACCGGTGTCAACGAGTTCCCGAACCTCGGCGAAACGCCGCTGTCCGCCGAAGCCGTCGAGCCCGGCCAGTCCGTCGCCCGCTACGCAGCTGCATTCGAAGCGCTTCGTGACCGTTCGGACGCGTTCCTCGCCGCCGGCGGCGCCCGTCCCACTGCGCTTCTCGCGCCGCTGGGCTCGGTTGCAGAACACAACGTGCGCACCACGTTTGCGTCCAACCTGCTCGCTTCGGGTGGTATCGACGCAGTCAACCCCGGCCCGCTCGAGGTGGGCGCCGAGGCCATCTCCGCTGCAGTCAAGGCTTCCGGTGCCACCGTCGCCGTGCTGTGCGGCACGGACAAGCGCTACGGCGAGAGCGCCGCAGCGGCCGTCGCCGAACTTCGCGCCGCCGGCATCACCAAGGTGCTGCTCGCAGGACCGGAGAAGGCAGTCGCCGACGCGACCGGCGATTCTCGCCCGGACGGATTCCTCACCGCCCGCATCGACGCAGTATCGGCTCTGACCGAACTGCTCGACTTCATCGAGACGGGAAGCTTCAAGTGACGACACGAGAGGTCAAGCACGTGATCGGCAGTTTCGCCGAGGTCCCACTCGAGGACCCGCAGTCTCCGGCACCCACACCGCCGTCGGTCGAGCAGGCCCAGGCGCTCATCGAAGAGGGCGCCAACGCCAACAACTACGCCGCCGAGCAGGTTGTCTGGTCCACCCCCGAAGGCATCGACGTCAAGCCGGTGTACACCGGTGCGGACCGCACGGCCGCCGCCGAGTCGGGTTACCCGCTCGACAGCTTCCCGGGCGCAGCGCCGTTCCTGCGTGGTCCGTACCCGACCATGTACGTGAACCAGCCGTGGACCATTCGCCAGTACGCCGGATTCTCCACTGCCGCGGAGTCGAATGCGTTCTACCGTCGTAACCTCGCGGCCGGTCAGAAGGGTCTCTCGGTCGCCTTCGACCTCGCCACACACCGCGGCTACGACTCCGATCATCCTCGCGTTGCCGGTGACGTCGGAATGGCCGGTGTCGCAATCGATTCCATCCTCGACATGCGTCAGCTCTTCGACGGAATCGACCTCTCGCAGGTCTCGGTCTCGATGACGATGAACGGCGCCGTGCTGCCGATTCTCGCGCTGTACGTCGCTGCGGCAGGCGAGCAAGGTGTCACTCCGGACAAGCTGGCCGGAACGATCCAGAACGACATCCTCAAAGAGTTCATGGTTCGTAACACCTACATCTATCCGCCGAAGCCCTCGATGCGGATCATCTCCGACATCTTCGCGTATTCCAGCGCGGAAATGCCGAAGTACAACTCCATCTCCATCTCGGGCTACCACATCCAGGAAGCCGGAGCGACGGCCGATCTGGAACTGGCGTACACCCTCGCCGACGGCGTCGAGTACATCCGCGCCGGCCTCGACGCCGGTATGGACATCGACAAGTTCGCACCTCGCCTGTCCTTCTTCTGGGCCATCGGCATGAACTTCTTCATGGAGGTCGCCAAGCTCCGCGCCGGACGCCTCCTGTGGGCCGAGCTTGTCGCCAAGTTCGACCCCAAGAGCGCGAAGTCGCTCTCGCTGCGTACCCACTCGCAGACCTCCGGCTGGTCCCTGACCGCGCAGGACGTCTTCAACAACGTTCCGCGTACCTGCGTCGAAGCCATGGCTGCCACCCAGGGCCACACTCAGTCCTTGCACACCAACGCACTCGACGAAGCGATCGCATTGCCGACGGACTTCTCCGCCCGCATCGCCCGTAACACCCAGTTGCTGCTGCAGCAGGAATCCGGCACCGTGCGTCCCATCGACCCGTGGGGTGGCTCGTACTACGTCGAGTGGCTCACCAACGAACTCGCCAACCGGGCTCGTAAGCACATCGAAGAGGTCGAGGAAGCCGGCGGAATGGCTCAGGCCATCAACGAAGGCATCCCGAAGCTGCGCATCGAGGAAGCTGCCGCCCGCACCCAGGCACGCATCGACTCCGGTCGGCAGCCGCTCGTCGGCGTCAACAAGTACGTTCCCGACGAGGTCGACACCATCGAAGTTCTCAAGGTCGAGAACTCCAAGGTCCGCAAGGAACAGCTCGAGAAGTTGGTTCGCCTTCGCGCGGAACGTGATCCGGAAGCCGTCGAGGCCGCACTGGCGAACCTCACTCGCGCTGCCGCATCCACCGAAGGCGGCATGGAGAACAACCTCCTCGCCCTCGCTGTCGTCGCCGCCCGCGCGATGGCTACCGTCGGCGAAATTTCCGACGCCCTCGAAAAGGTGTACGGACGCCACCAGGCCGAGATCCGCACCATCAGTGGTGTGTACCGCGACGAGGCAGGAACGGTGAGCAACATCAGCAAGGCGATGGAACTGGTCGAGAAGTTCGCCGAGGACGAGGGACGTCGTCCCCGCATCCTCGTCGCGAAGATGGGCCAGGACGGTCACGACCGTGGCCAGAAGGTCATCTCCACCGCCTTCGCGGACATCGGATTCGACGTCGACGTCGGACCGCTGTTCCAGACCCCCGAAGAGGTCGCCAATCAGGCGGCCGACAACGACGTCCACGTAGTCGGTGTGTCGTCGTTGGCCGCCGGTCACCTGACCTTGGTGCCGGCGCTGCGGGAGGCTCTGGCTGCGGCCGGTCGTCCCGACATCATGATCGTCGTCGGCGGCGTCATTCCGCCCGGTGACTTCGACGAACTCTACGAGGCCGGCGCTGCTGCCATCTTCCCGCCCGGCACCGTCATCGCCGACGCTGCCAGCGGATTGTTGGAGAAGCTCTCCGCCCAACTGGGTCACGACAACAGCTGAGAAGGGGGTCACTGAAGATGGCACGTCAGCCCATCGACATTGATTCCCTCGCCGAGGCGGTGCGCGGAAATCAGCGTGCCGGCCTCGCTCGGGCGATCACCCTCGTCGAGTCCACTCGCGACGACCACCGGGCCCTCGCGCAGCAACTTCTACTGAAGTTGCTGCCGGAGGCCGGGGGAGCGCACCGGATCGGCATCACCGGAGTTCCCGGCGTCGGCAAGTCGACCTTCATCGACGCGCTCGGAATGTACTTGCTGAGCAAGGGACATCGGGTTGCGGTGTTGGCGGTCGATCCGTCGTCCACCCGCACCGGCGGCTCGATTCTCGGCGACAAGACACGCATGGCTCGGCTCACCGTCGAACCGAATGCGTACATCCGGCCGTCACCGACGTCCGGCACGCTCGGTGGTGTTGCCAAGGCAACCCGCGAGACCATCGTGCTTCTCGAAGCTGCCGGTTTCGACGTCATCCTGGTGGAGACGGTGGGTGTCGGCCAGTCCGAAGTCACTGTTGCCAACATGGTGGACTGCTTCACGTTCCTGACCCTCGCTCGTACCGGTGATCAGCTCCAGGGCATCAAGAAGGGTGTCCTCGAGCTCGCAGATCTGGTGGCGGTCAACAAGGCCGATGGCAAGCATGAGCGCGAGGCAAAGGGTGCTGCCCGCGAATTGGCGGGTGCGCTTCGCTTGATCTACCCGCACGACGCCATCTGGAAGCCGCCCGTCATCACGATGAGCGGTCTCGAAGGTGTCGGGCTGGACGAGTTCTGGGGAACTGTCACCAAACACCGTGAGGTGCTCACCGAAGCAGGACAGTTCGAGGAGAAGCGTCGCAAGCAACAGGTCGATTGGACCTGGACGATGGTCAACGATCAGCTGCTACGCAGGCTCTCGAGCAACGATCGGGTGCGTGCGATCCGGGCCGACGTCGAGCAGAGCGTGCGTGACGGTTCGCTGACGGCAGCGTTGGCGGCGGGGCGAATTCTCGACGCGTTCGACGGAAGCAACTAGCACGGAAAGAACAAAATCCCGGGTATCCGAGCGCGGATACCCGGGATTTCTTCTGTGACGAGCTATCGCTCGCGTTTGACTGCAGGCTCGGTGAGTTCGGTCTCGACAGCGAGTTCGACTCCCGTGAAATCGCCTTCTGCCTCGGCTGGGGTGAGCGTGGACCGCTTCCACGCGTAGAACAGCAGCGCTGCCCACGCGCCGAGAATGGCCAGGTAGCCGGCCACTGTGACCGCCCCGGTGATGTCGAAGGATTTGAACAGCTTCTGTGCGTTGGTCAACACGATGACGCCGCCCACCGCCGTTCCGAGCAAGGTTGCAGGTACGCGGCTGACCAGCCACGCCGCGAACGGAGCTGCGATGACACCGCCGAGCGCGAGACCGGCGACAACGAGGAGGTTTCCCGCCGACTCACGTCCCAATCCGACAAGGAATCCCAGCGACGCGGCTGACGCGACCAGAAACTCCGAGGCGCTGACCGAGCCGATCACGGTGCGCGGCGCGGTCTTTCCTCGTGAGAGCAGCGTGCTGGTGGTGATCGGACCCCAACCACCACCGCCGGATGCATCGATGAAACCACCGAACAGGCCGAGTGGGGACAGGAAACGTGCAGTGTGCGGGGTGGTACGAGCGTCCGCGACGGCCGGTGGGCGGACCGAAAAGCGTAGTGCCACATAGATACCGATGGCCAGCAGGATCGTCGCCGTGATGGGGACTGCCGCTTCGGTGGACAGACCCGAGAGCACAGTTGCGCCGATGAATGCACCGACTGCGCCGGGCACACCGAGCTTGGCGACGAGCTTCCAGTCGATGTTCTTGAACTTCCAATGCGACACACCCGAAGCGAGGGTGGTGCCGACCTCGGCCAGGTGAACAGCGGCGCTGGCCTGAGCCGGACCGAGGCCACCGATCATCAACAGAGTGGTTGCGGTGACACCGAAGGCCATACCGAGGGCGCCGTCGACGAGCTGGGCGCCGACGCCGACAAGGGTGAACAAAAGAAGATTGAACATGAGAAGACAGACTCCGAGCGAAGAAGCGACAAAGTCAGGGGTGCAGGCAGCGAGAATCGCCGCTCAGCAACACGCCTGATCGAAGCATGCGCTACGACGAGTGGGCCAGAACGCCATCAATCCGAGCGCAAATGCCGGGGAGGCATCGTGGCTGGAAATCTGCACGTCAGGTCCTTTGTTCTCGTACGTTGGTGTTCTGTCCATGCGAGCATAGCCGGTGCCCGGCTCGGTCAACCCACGACGCGGGCGTAATTTCCCACTCGGTGGACAAGTCGATCGAAGAATTCCGCCGGATCGGTGCTGACCGCGATATCCGCGTTGGGCTCACGCTTCCAGTGCCCGACCCAGTCCGCAACCGTCGTTCCGATCAGCAGTGGACTCTCGGTTTCGACATCTACCGTTGCCGGTTTCAGCGTCGCCAGGCTCGGATCGAGCGCGACGGCAGCAGCGAAGGGATCATGCATGTGAGCAAGAAATCCCTGGTCGTATTCACGATGGAATTCCATGTAGAACCGGATTGCGTCGGACATATGCCTGATCACGCTGTTGGACGCGGAACTGCGGAGGTCGGGACCGTCGTCAGGCGAGATGATCTCTTCCGGGGTGCTCCCGGCAGCTTCGGCGAGCCGACGCACATGTTCGGGGAACATCTCGATGGATTCGGTGACGTTGAGGCCGCAGATGATCGGGCGCCGGTGCGCGGGTACGACGGAGAACGCGTCGAACACCTCCTTGGCGGCGTGCGGATCCACCGAGACGTTCCACTCCGCGGTCGGCGTCGTGTTGCCCGGATAGTTGAACGACCCACCCATCACTACCAGTCGCTTCAGCAGAGACGGCAGATCGGGTTCACGTCTGATCGCCAAGGCCAGGTTGGTGAGCGGCCCCGTCACCAGCCCGGTGAGTTGTCCGGGGTACTCCCGGACGAGATCCACCCAGAGGTCGGTGGCGGTTCGGACCGAGCGCTTGCGACCCGAATCGGGGAGGACCGCATGGCCGATTCCTTGCGGACCGTGAGTCTCCTCGGTGGTGCGCAACGGTATGACCAATGGCTCGCGGGCGCCGAGTGCAACCTCGATGTCCGGGGCGCCGCAGAGCGCAAGCCAGTTCAAGTTGTTGGCCGCGACCTGTTCCACCGGAACGTTGCCGGCGGTGCTCGCAATCCCCAGTATCTCGGCTTCGGGGCTGGCAAGGAGATAGAGAAGCGCCAACGAGTCGTCGATACCGGTGTCGACGTCGACGATGAGCTTGTGCATGTCACTCATCGGTGGCCACCAGGATCGTCGGGGAATGCAGGACGGGGAAGTTCACCGACCGAGCGATGAAGCACTTCGTGTGTGCGGGGCCGTGAAGCTCCTGGGCCTTCTCGACCATCGACGCCTCCGCGACCAACACCGTCGGATTCAACGTCACCTCGATGAACTGGCCGCCGCCATCGGATTCCTCGATCATGCTGCCGACCGGCTGATCGCTGTAGTCGAGAACGACGACCCCAGCGGCAGCTGCCAGACCGAGGTACCAGAGCATGTGGCACTGGGCGAGGGAGGCAACGAGCAGTTCCTCGGGGTTCCATCGCTGCGCGTCACCGCGGAACGAGGGATCGGAGCTGCCGAGAAGTTCCGGCTTTCCGACCGCGGATATTGCATGATTGCGCGAATATCCCTGCGTGCTGGACGTTCCGGTTCCCAGATCGCCCGTCCACTGAAGGTCGAGTGTGTAGGTATGTGACTTCACAGGTCCATCTTGCCCTGAATGTGCCGGTCCCTCAGTGTGCCCACTCCGCGCGATCCGATCCCCACGGATGCGCCGGTTCGGGGTAGTCCTCGAACTCTGCCAGCGCGGGTCGTGCGGTGGTCACGTCGGCATGGTTGACAACAACATTCAGGCCGGGAGCGGTCGGTAGACCGGGATGGACGGTTCGGCCGGGTGCGTCGAGAAGACGAGCGCCGGTGCTGGCCAGCGACACGTCGACGTCGCGGCCACGGCCGTCGTGCGAGCGCAGTGTCAACGCGTCGAGGATCCCCGCTGCCAAGAAGTATCCGGTCGAGTGGTCGAGTGCCTGCGCCGGAAGTGCGCCAGGGTTCTCACCACCCTCGAGGAACGAAATGCCGGACGCGGCCTGCACGATGCTGTCGAAGCCACGGCGATTCGCCCACGGACCTTCCCATCCCCATGCGCTGACGCGCCCGTGAATCAGGTGGGCGGGAAGATCCTGCCCGATGAGCGCTTCGAGTGCACCCGGCCGGTAGCCGGTGACCAGTACGTCTGCGGTTTCGAGGAGTTCTCGGAACGCTGCCGCTCCGGCCGAGGACTTCAGGTCGAGAAGCGCCGACCGCTTGCCCTGTCCACTGTCGAGGTGCTGCCATCCGATCTCGGGGATCGCCGGGGGATCGATCCGCAGAACGTCAGCGCCGACCAACGCCAGGGCACGCGTCGCGACCGGACCGGCGATGACGCGGGTCAGGTCGAGAACGCGTGGGCGCGTCGGATGCGTGCGGGGTTTTCCCTCGTCGCGTGCTCGGATGGATACCAGAGGCGCAGACCTCGCAGCTGCGCACTGCTCACTCAGGCGCCACTCGGTCTCGGTACGAACACGGACCGCGATGGCTCCGATCTCGGCGGCCTGCTGCTCGATCTCGATGGCGCTGAGTTCGGATATCCGTTGCGCCACTGCATCTTTGGGTGATCCGTGATCGAGCGCGAGGACGGCGAGCAGGCGGTCGCGATGGTGCGGATAGTTGCCGTGCGTGCGGACCCAACCGTCGCGGGCGGCAAAGAACCCCGAGTGCTCGGAGAACCCGTTGATCGGCTCGCCGCCGATCCGGAACAGTCGATCGCTCGAGAAGGACGCGGCGATGCGCTCGGGATCGAGGGTCCAGTGTCCGTCGCCCGGGCGGGTTGACCGATGAATCGCCGAGGCGAACGCCGCTACCGAGCCCGCAGCGAGGTCGAACACCGGCAAGTGCGCCGCAAGGAAACCCGCCGAGTCCGGGCATTCGATGTGCCCGCGTCGGTCGTCGGTGTGCACCCCGACGTCACGCTGGTATTCGTCGAGATAGAACCCGTACCCGTGATCCATGCGACGCCTTTCGGCAGTTCAGTGGCCGAGAAGCTCCCGGCACTTTTCTGCCAGCGTATCGCGGAGCGGCGCAGCACGATCCGCCAACTGTTGTTGCTGACGCACGTATTCGGCGCGGCCCGCGGGAGTTTCGATACGAATGGGGGAGTACCCGTACTCGGCAAGGTCGTATGGGCTCGCGCGCATGTCGAGTTCACGGGCCAGGAGCGCGTGTTCGAAGCACCGCATCACCAGGTCGGAATCGACGAGTGGCAACAACTTGAAGCTCCACTTGTACAGATCCATACCGGCGTGCAGGCAGCCCGGCTGTTCGTGATCGATCTGAGTTTCGCGTGCAAGCGGGAGCGAGTTCTTGGGGGCCGCGTCCGGTGTGAAGAACCGGAACGCGTCGTAGTGCGTGCATTTGAGTGGCAGGGATTCGACGACCGCGTCGGTACCGGCGAACCCGAGTCGCAGCGGCACCGACTGATGACGGATTGCGTCCTCGCCGCCGCGATAGACCATCGCCCATTCGTGGAGGCCGAAGCAACCCAGCACAGCGGGCCGCGCAGACGTCTGATTCAACAGATTCCACACGAATTCGACTGTGTGACGCCGACGCTCCAGCACTGAGGCCTCGACCGTCGCGGTACCCGACTCGTCGACGCGGTAGCCGGAGAAGGCTGCGTATTCGGCGGCGTTCTCGAGCGCGACTCCGTACCCGGGGTGCCAGCGGCGCAGTTGGGCGGGTTTGAAGTTGTAGTACGTGAAGAGGAAGTCGTGCACCGGGTGAGAGATACCGGCGCTACGACGCGCTCGGTGCGGCTCGACGAGCTTCTCCACCTCCTCGAGGTGAAGTGCCCGCCGAGCCGTCCACTCGCTCTGCGCGAGTGCGAGTGAATGCACCGAACGTGTCATCGATCAGCTGTTTCTTTGTCCGGGAACAGCATCCGTGCCGCGATGCGTGCCGTCGCGGACCGTTCCGACGTACTCCTCGAGGAGATCCTCGAGCGCGACGATACCGATCACCACTCCGTCAGCGTCCGTGACAGCGCCGAGGTGCGAGCTGGCCCGACGAAGGCCGGCCAACGCTTCGGCCAGCGGTGTGCTGAGCGGAACGATGGGCAGCGGCCGGATATCCGACGTCGGAACGACGGTGTCCGGTCCAGCGGCCTCGTCGAGCACCTCGTCGAGCACGTCCTTGAGGTGCACGTACCCAGCCAGCGATCCGTCGCTCGCTCGCACCGGGTAACGCGAGTATCCGGTCTCGATGACCGCACGCTCGATCTCACCCAGTGTTGTTCCCGACGGTGTGAGGGGAATGGTCCGCACCTTGTCGAGAGTGATCAGGACCTCGGAGACGGTCCGATCGGTCGATTCGAGTGCCTGCTTCAACCGCCGGTGTTCTTCGGCGTCGATCAGACCTTCGGATCGCGATTCACCGATCATCGCGGACAACTCCACCGCCGAGACCGTGACGTCGAGTTCGTCCTTGGGTTCGACGCGCAGGAGCTTGAGCACTCCGTTCGCGCACAGGTTGTAGAACGCGATGATCGGGCGAGCGATCTTGATGAACGCCAGATGCACGGGAACGAGCAGCATGGCCGTCTTCTCGGGGCCGGCCAACGCGATGTTCTTGGGCACCATCTCGCCGAGCAGGATGTGCAGCACGACGACGAGCGACAGCGCGATGGCAAACGAGATCGGGTGCAGCAATCCGTCGGGCAGGCCGACGGCTTCCATCGGCACCTCGAGGAGGTGCGCAATGGCGGGCTCGGCGACCTTACCGAGGAGGATCGAGCAGATCGTGATGCCCAGCTGAGCCGCCGCAAGCATGAGCGAGAGGTTCTCACCGGCCTTGATGACTGTGAGCGCCCGCTTCTTGCCTTGCGCGACCAGTGCTTCGAGGCGGTCACGTCGTGCGGAGATCAGTGCGAACTCCGCACCGACGAAGAATGCATTGCCGGCGAGCAGCACGACGGTGAGGAGTACACCGAAGAGGTTATTCATCGTCGGACTCCTTCTTGCTGTCGTCTGCGGATTCGGGTTCGACGTAAGCGGGGACCGGCGTGATAGTCACCCGGTCGATACGGCGGCCGTCCATGCCGGTCACTCGTGCAATCCACTTTCCGCGCGAATCACCGGACGAGTCGACGTCGGGCAATTCCACCTCGTCACCCTCGTCGGGGATGCGGCCCAGTTCGGTGAGCACCAACCCACCGAGCGTGTCGTAGTCGCCTTCGGGAGCGGTGTACCCGGTAGCCGAAGTGACCTCGTCGATGCGCAGGAGACCGGAGCACGACCATCCGTCGCCGACGCGCTGCACGTCGAGTTCGGGTTCGTCGTGTTCGTCGCGCACATCGCCGACGATTTCCTCGATGAGGTCTTCCATCGTGACGATGCCGGCAGTTCCGCCGTACTCGTCGACGACGAGCGCAACCTGCATACCGTCGGAGCGGATTCGCTCCATGACGGTGTCTCCGTCCAGGCTCGACGGCACGACGGGAACACGTTGAGCCAGACTGTCGACGCGCGTCGTGCGCCGACGTTCGGCCGGAACGGTGAACGCGTGCTTGATGTGTACGACGCCGACCGTGTCGTCGAGATCGCCGCGAACGACCGGGAAGCGCGAATAGCCGGTCCGCGACGCCGTCACGATCAGGTCTGCGACGGTGTCCGAGAGTTCCAGCGATTCGATCTTCACTCGCGGAGTCATCAGCTCTTCTGCCGTGCGGTCACCGAACTGCAGTGAACGGTCGACGAGCATCGCCGTGCCCTTGTCGATGGACCCGCGCTGCGCGGACGTCCGCACGAGGGACCCGAGTTCCTGCGGTGATCGCGCGGAGCGCAATTCCTCCGCGGGTTCGATGCCCAGGCGTCGCACGATCCAGTTGGCGGTTCCGTTGAGGCCGTTGATGGCCCACCGGAAGATCAGCGAGAACCCTGCTTGCAGGCCCGCAGTCGCGCGGGCGGTGGGCATCGGCTTGGAGATTGCGAGGTTCTTCGGTACGAGCTCACCGAAGATCATGGAGAACGAGGTCGCGATCACGAGCGCCAGGATCAAAGACGTTGTCGAGGCAGCGGATTCACTGAGCCCGACGGCCTTCGTGACCGGTGTGATGAACCGTGCCAGGACCGGCTCGGCCAGGTAACCGGTGATCAGGGTTGTGATCGTGATGCCCAGCTGAGCGCCGGAGAGCTGGAACGAAAGAGTCTTGTGCGCGTGTTGAACCTGCCGCGAGCGTCGGTCGCCGCCACGAGCAGCTTCGTCGACGGTGCTGCGTTCGAGCGCGGTCAGTGAGAATTCGGCCGCCACGAAGAGGGCGGTGCCTGCAGTCAGCGCGATGAAGCCGACCAGGCTGAGAATGGTGAAAACGATGTCCATGTGTCATCGCCACCTGAGATGTGCACGGGGGCCGCCGGGTTTGTCTCCCGGCTCGCTAGAGGAGCCCTCCGAACCGGCGGAATCAGAAGATTCCTCGGATAAAACGACGGGTGTAGCGCCGGGTAAGTGTGTGGGTGCCTCGGGCACCGGGTTCCTTTCGTCAGAGCCGAGTAGTTCTCGGCTGTAGCGGGCTCGGTCGGGTCGCCGAAGGGCACCCGACCGAGTTTTGTTTTCTGTTTACGGATCCAATGATACCGGCGGGTGCCCGGGAGTAGGGACCCGAGCACCCGCCGACAGTCACAGAACGTGGTTCACCAACCAGACGGAAGCGGCCGTCCTTCGGCAAATCCGGCGGCGGACTGCACGCCCAGAACGGCCTTCTCGTGCAGCTCCTCGAGAGAGCGCGCACCCGCGTACGTGCAGGTACTGCGCACGCCGGAACAGATCTGATCGATCAGGTCCTCGACTCCAGGGCGCTCGGGATCGAGACGCATCCGCGAACTGGAGATGCCTTCCTCGAACAATCCCTTACGGGCGCGATCGAAAGCCGTTTCGGTGGCTGTGCGAGCGGCAACAGCGCGCTTGGAGGCCATACCGAAGCTCTCCTTGTACGCGTTGCCCGCCTGATCGACTTTGAGATCGCCGGGGGACTCGTATGTGCCGGCGAACCACGAGCCGATCATGACGTTCGACGCGCCCGCCGCGAGGGCGAGTGCAACGTCGCGGGGGTGTCGAACGCCGCCGTCGGCCCAGACGTGCTTGCCGAGCTCACGTGCCGCTGCAGCACATTCCGCGACGGCCGAGAACTGCGGGCGTCCGACGCCGGTCATCATGCGAGTCGTGCACATGGCTCCGGGTCCGACGCCGACCTTGACGATGTCCGCGCCTGCGGCGATCAGATCACGGGTTCCCTGTGCGGAGACCACGTTGCCTGCGACCAACGGGACGCCGAGATCGAGCGCCTTGAGGGTGGTGAGTGCATCGATCATTCTCTGCTGGTGACCGTGAGCCGTGTCCACGACGATCACGTCGGCACCGGCGTCGACGAGTGCCTTGGCCTTGGCGCCCACGTCACCGTTCACACCGACCGCCGCAGCGACCCGGAGTGCGCCGCGCGCGTCGACTGCGGGGTCGTAGATGCCGGCACGGATCGCGCCGGTGCGGGTGAGGACGCCGGCAAGAGTCCCGTCTTCGTTGACGATGACCGCCAGCGGATCGTGCTTGGTTTCGAGCAGTTCGAAGACCTCACGCGGTGTGGCGGTGACCGGGGCCGTGACGAAGTCGGTGATCGCGACGGTACGTAGGCGAGTGAACCGATCGACATCCGCGCAGGCAGCCTCCGTGACGACACCGAGAGGCTTACCGTCCTCGACCACCACGACCGCGCCGTGAGCACGCTTGGGAAGCAGCGCCAGCGCATCGGAGACGGCGTCGTCCGGACTAAGCGTGACCGGCGTATCGGCGACGAGGTGGCGGCTCTTGACGAACGCCACGGTCTCGGCGACAGCTTCGGTGGGGACGTCCTGCGGAATGATGACCAGTCCGCCGCGGCGGGCGACAGTCTCCGCCATGCGGCGGCCGGCGACTGCGGTCATATTGGCGACCACGACGGGAATGGTCGTTCCGGATCCGTCGGAAGAATTGAGATCGACGTCGAACCGAGAGGTGACCTCGGTCCGGTTAGGGACGAGGAAGACGTCGTCGTAGGTCAGGTCGTATGGGGGGCGTTGCCCTTCGAGGAACTGCACGTTTCACGAGCCTACCGTCGATTCCGCCGTAGCGCCCTCGGTATCGCGCGCTTGTGAGCGGGAAAGGGCGATCGTGGTCATGATCATGACGGCGACGGCGCACCCGATGAGAGCAATTCCGGGACCGTCGACGCGGAGGCGTTCGTCGAGCACTGTCATCCCCAGGAAGATGGCCGCGATCGGCTCGCCGATCGTCAGGGCGGGTAGCGACGCCGACAGCGGCCCGACCTGGAACGCGCGCTGTTGCAGGTAGACCCCGATTGCGCCCGAGGCGATCAGCGCCCACGTCTGCCATGCCGAAATCACCCCGACGACGCCGTGGCCGAGTAGGTCGGTGACGTACTTGGTGAATGCGACGGCGACGCCGTAGAAGATGCCTGCCGCAGAGCCGAGAAGCAGTGCGCGCCAGCCGCCGTCGAGTTTGGACAAGCCGCCGACAGTTGCGGCCACGGCCACTGCGACCGTAATCGTCAGGGGCACAGCCCAATCCGACCATGGAGCATTGCTGTCTCCCTCGGTGGGATCGCCGACGACGAGGAAGATCGCCAAGGAAATCGCGAGCATGATCGCCAGTGACCACGCGGAACGGGTGATGCGGATTCCCGAGAATTTGGCCGAGAGAGGCAGCGCGAACAGCAACGAGGTCACGATCAGCGGCTGCACCACCAACACCGAACCCAACGACAGTGCAACGGCCTGCATGACGTACCCGCCGCCGTCACCGATCAGCCCGGCCCACCACCGAGGACTGCGAATCAACGACGCCACCAACGCCTCGCCCTCGGGAACCGCGGACGCCGCCCGTTGCTGAGCGACCGAAGCGCACGCGAAGAGCAGTGCAGCGAGAAGTGCGCAGAGAACCGAGATCAGTGGAAGATCACCCATTCCCTCAGTGTGCGCGCTTGCCCGCCCGATTTCCGGCAGACGGCTTTCCTGCGCCGGGTGCGCCGCGACGCGGGGTCAAGCCCTTGGACGCCAGACGCTCCGAACGGGTCGGGACCGGAGTGCCGTCCGCACGGATCTTCTTCACACTCTTCGGATCGGTGACGCGCCGCGAGGAGGCGGCGCGCTTGTCGCCGTCCTTCTTCATCCGGCCTCCGGCAGCGGTCCGGCCTGCAGTGTCGTGTTCCTGACGGCCACGCTTGGCGGTGTGCTTGACGGCAACCGTCGTATCGGGAGCCTCGACCGGAATTCCCGTCGGCTCCATCGCACCGGTGATGCGCGTGAGTTCAAGATCGTCAGGACGAACCCGCACACCGTGAACCTTGATGCCTGCCTGCTTGGTCAACTTCTCGACCGAATCACGTTCTTCGTCGGTGACGATGGTGACGACGACGCCCGATTCGCCGGCGCGTGCCGTCCGGCCGGCCCGGTGCAGGTAGTCCTTCGCCTCGGCCGGGGGATCGACGTGAACGACGAGCGTCACGTCGTCGACATGGATTCCGCGCGCGGCGACATCGGTGGCGACCAGGACCGGTGTTGTCCCGTCGGAGAACGACGCGAGGGTCTTGGTCCGATTGTTCTGCGTCTTGCCGCCGTGCAGAGCCCCGGCCGAGACGCCGATCAAATGCAGTTGCTGCGCAAGACGATCCACACCGTGCTTGGTCTTGACGAACATGATGGTCCGCCCCGCACGCGAAGCGATATGTGCGACAACGGATCTCTTGTCGTCGCGGTCGACGAAGAGCAGATGATGTTCCATGGTCGAGACGGTCGCAACCGGGGGAGCAGTCGAGTGCGACGCCGGATTGCGCAGGTAACCCGCGACCAGATCGTCGACCTTGCCGTCGAGTGTCGCTGAGAAGAGAAGACGCTGACCGTCTTTCGGAGTCGTGTCGAGAATCTTCGCAACCTCGTCGATGAAGCCCATGTCCGCCATGTGGTCGGCTTCGTCGATGGTCGTGATCACGACGTCGTCGAGAATCACCGACTTCTGCTCGAGTAGGTCGAGCAAGCGCCCGGGGGTCGCGATCAGCAGATCGACGCCGCGGGCAAGGATGTCGGCCTGACGCTTGATCGGAACGCCCCCGACCGCATTTGCCACACGCAAACCGATCTCGGTAGCGGCGTCGTCGAGTGCCTTGTGGATCTGGATCGCCAGCTCACGGGTGGGAGCGAGCACCAAACCGCGCGGACGATTCCGCTTGCTCGCCCCACCCTTGAGGCGCACCAGCATCGGAAGCCCGAAGGCCAGAGTCTTTCCGGAACCCGTCGCACCGCGCCCGAGTACATCCCGACCGGCAAGAACATCGGGGATGGTTGCCGACTGAATGGGGAAGGGGGCATCGATGCCGCTTCGGCGCAACGCGTGCACCATCACGGCGGGGATTCCGAGGTCGACGAACGAACGCCCTTCGGTCGAGGTGGGCGAGTCGATCGTCGATTCCTGCATTTGTCCAGGCTACCGGGTATCGGTAGACGCAGATGACCGCATCTACCGATACCCGCTGTGAATCAGGCCTCGATTTCGCTGCGGTCACCGCTCCACAGTGTGTGGAACTTGCCCGGCTTGTCGATGCGCTCGTAGGTGTGCGCGCCGAAGAAGTCGCGCTGACCCTGAGTCAGGGCGGCCGGCAGACGCTCCGCGCGGAGACCGTCGTAGTACGACAGCGAGGACGCGAACGCAGGTACCGGAATGCCGAGCATCGTCGCGGTGGCGACCACGCGGCGCCAGCTGTCGATGCCTGCCTCGATGGCCTCGCGGAAGTACGGCGCCAGAATCAAGCTCGGCAGGCTCGGATCGGCGTCGAACGCGTCCTTGATGCGGTTGAGGAACTGCGCACGGATGATGCAGCCACCGCGCCAGATCGTCGCCAGGTCGGCAGGCTTGAGGTTCCAGTCGTACTCGGCGCTGCCGGCAGCGATCTGATCGAAGCCCTGCGCGTACGCCACGATCTTCGACGCGTACAGCGCGGCCTGGATGTCGGCGGCGAACTGCTCGGCGTCAGCAGGCTTGTCGCCGAGAGAGCCGGCAGCCAGACCCTGCGCCTGAGCTGCGGCGCGCTGATTGCGGCTACCGGACAGTGCGCGAGCGAATACGGCCTCGGCGATACCGGTGACCGGCACGCCCAGATCCAGAGCGGACTTGACCGTCCAGCGGCCCGTGCCCTTCTGCTCGGCAGCGTCGACGATGACGTCGACCAAAGGCTTGCCCGTCTCGGCGTCGACCTGGCGGAGCACCTCGGCGGTGATCTCGATCAGGTAGGACTCGAGGGTGCCCTTGTTCCACTCGGTGAAGACGTCGGCAACCTGACCGGCGTCGTAGCCCAGAGCGTCGCGGAAGAGGTTGTACGCCTCGCCGATGAGCTGCATGTCGGCGTACTCGATGCCGTTGTGCACCATCTTGACGAAGTGACCGCTGCCGTCGGGGCCGATGTGCGTGCAGCACGGGGTGCCGTCGACGTGAGCGGAGATGGACTCGAGAAGCGGGCCGAGAGCCTCGTAGGACTCCTTCGGGCCGCCCGGCATGATCGACGGACCGTTGAGTGCGCCTTCTTCGCCACCGGAGATACCGGCGCCGACGAAGTGCAGTCCGCGGGCGCGGATCGCCGCTTCACGACGGATCGTGTCGGTGTAGAGCGAGTTGCCACCGTCGATGATGATGTCGCCGGGCTCCATGGCGTTTGCGAGCTCTTCGATGACAGCATCGGTCGGGGCGCCGGCCTTGACCATGATCAGGACGCGTCGCGGCTTCTGAAGTGCGGCAACAAACTCCTCGACGGTCTCGGTGCGCACGAAATCGCCCTCGGAACCATGCTCGGCGATCAGGGCATCGGTCTTCGCGATGCTGCGGTTGTGCAGGGCAACGGTGTGACCGTGGCGGGCGAAATTGCGGGCAATATTCGAACCCATGACGGCCAGGCCGGTGACGCCGATCTGAGCTCGGGGTGATTCGGTGCTAGTGGTTGACATGCTTACAGCTTTCCCTCTCGGTCCGCGGCTGTGAAATCCTGCGCTGTGCGCAGCCGAAAACGGTGCGGCCGCGACGCGCGTGAACATCAGACCGTGCATACAAAACACGGATGCAGATCACTTTAATTGCAGTGACCTGCATCCGTCTCGATACAGCTTCCGGCACAGCCGGAAGGTTCTCAGTGTTCAGTTGTCGAGCCGCAGCTCAGCGCAGGTATTACCGCTGATCGCGCTTCGGGCCGTCGAATCCGTCATAGCTACGACGGTCGGTGCGGCTGCGGAAGCCGCCACCGCTGGTCGAGGCTGCACGGTTGTCGCCGCCTTCGCGGTTTCCCTGGTATCCACCGGAGGAGCGGTTGCCCTGGTAGCCGGTCGAGGGGCGGCTGTCGCGATCGCCGTACGAGCGGTTGTTGTCGCGGTTGCCCTGGTATCCACCACCGGACGAACGGTTGCCCTGGTATCCGCCGCGGCTCTCGCCGTCACGGCTTCCCTGGTATCCGCCCGACGAGCGGTTGCCCTGGTAACCCGTCGACGGGCGGCTGTCGCGGTCTCCGTAGGACGGACGGCTGTCACGGTTGCCCTGGTAACCACCGCTGGAGCGATCACCCTGGTATCCACCACCGGACGAACGGTTGCCCTGGTATCCGCCGCGGCTCTCGCCGTCGCGGTTGCCCTGGTAGCCACCCGAAGAGCGGTTTCCTTGGTATCCGGTCGAGGGGCGGCTGTCGCGGTTGCCCTGGTAACCACCACTGGAGCGATCACTCTGGTATCCGCCGCGGCTCTCGCCGTCGCGGTTGCCCTGGTAGCCACCCGAAGAGCGGTTGCCCTGGTATCCACCGGACGAGCGGTTGCCCTGGTAGCCGCCACGGCTTCCACCACGATCACCGAAGGAACGCTCGCCACGAGAAGAGCTCTCGCGCAACGGTTCTCCGGTCGGCTTCTTGGCGCCGGTGATGCGAGCAAGTTCAGCAGAACCCGGGGTGACGGCAACGGCTGCGGCATTGACGCCGGCCATACCGGTCAGACGCTTGAACTGACGCTTCTGGTTCGGCAGCACGATGGCGACAACGGTGCCCTTCTCGCCGGCGCGAGCGGTACGACCAGCGCGGTGCAGGTAGTCCTTGTGGTCGGCCGGGGGATCGACGTGAACGACGAGGTCGATGCCGTCGACGTGGATGCCGCGTGCTGCGACGTCCGTTGCGACGAGGACCGGGGTGCGGCCGTTCTTGAAACGCTCGAGGACGCGGGTGCGCTGGTTCTGTGCCTTGCCGCCGTGAAGCGACTCGGCAGCGATGCCGACTGCGCGGAGGCGGTCGGTGATTCCCTCGCAACCGAGCTTGGTGCGGGCGAACATGATGGTGCGTCCGTCGCGGGCACCGATCTCGGCGAGAACGGAATCCTTCTGTCCACGATCGACGAGGAGAACGTAGTGCTCCATCGTGTCGACGCTTGCGCGGCCGTCTTCGGTGGAGTGGGTGACGTGGTTGGCCAGGAACTGACGAACCAGCGACTGGACCTCACGGTCGAGGGTTGCCGAGAACAGCAGACGCTGTCCGTCTGCGGGGGTCTCACCGAGGATCGAGCGAACCTCGGGCAGGAAGCCCATGTCTGCCATCTGATCGGCTTCGTCGAGTGCGGTGATTTCCACCGAGTCGAGGATGCAGGTGCCCTGACGCAGGTGGTCGCCGAGACGACCCGGCGTTGCGACGAGGACGTCTACGCCGCGTCGGAGCTGATCGACCTGCTTGGCGAACGGCGTTCCACCGACAGCGGGACGAACCGTGAGTCCGAGTGCGCCGGCGTAGGAGTTGAGGGAGTCGACCACCTGGAAAGCAAGCTCACGGGTGGGGACGAGCACGAGTGCGCGGGGACGCTTGGCGGCCGGGCGATCTTCGTGGCGTGAGAGGCGGGTCAGCATCGGCAGGCCGAAGGCGAGGGTCTTGCCCGATCCGGTCTGTGCGCGGCCGAGAACGTTGGTTCCGGCGAGCGCGTCCGGGATGGACTGCGCCTGGATGGGGGACGGGACGGTGATGGAGTTGCGCGCCAATGCGGCAACAAGCTGCTCGGGCAGGCCGATCTCGGCGAAGGTGATACCCGGCTCGGTGGCGACTGCTTCTTCGGCAGCGGGGGTGTTGACGGTGGGGTCTTCGATGTTCTCGGAAGACGACATTTGGACAGCGTTGGTCACGCGGAAACCTCTCCGGACTACGGGCACGTCGCGGAGCGGAAGAAGCCATGCTGAAATACACGACACAGTTCGCAAAGGGACGAGCCAGGGCACATGTCACCTGGCAATCCGAACGCATACTGCGGGGAATTGGGCTGTGTGCCGTTATATGTTGACGGACCACGATGGTGGCCGTGATCCACTCTACGCCACCGGGGACACCGAAGTCAGGTAGCCCCGCCTGTGACCTGCACTACTACACGGGGTTACGCAGGTCAAGACTCAGTATGCGTTGAAAAGCAGTCGAAGTTCGGTGAGCCAGGGCACAGCCACCGCAACCGTGGGAACAACGAGAATCGCGACCGCCCCGAGATACGCAAAAACTGCGATGCGGGGATCTGCGTCGTCGGCCGAGAGGCGTTGCACTCGGATGAGCGTCGACGGCCCGCCCGCTGCCATTGCCCCGCGGGGTGCCGTCGATCCGGCACACGCGACAAGCGCCCGCGCGAGGGGAGTGGGACCGGTAGCCCGCACGGCTGAATCGTCGGCGAGCAACTCCACCAGTAGCTGCACCGATCCCAGGGCCGACTTGCTACGAACGAAACGGGGGAACGCGTGGTTGACGGCAGTGAAAGCCTCGAGGACCAGATCGTGACGAGCTCGCAGGTGGGAACGCTCGTGCGTCAGGATGGCTTTGACCTCGGCATGATCGAGGTTCTGCAGAGTGCCTTGACTGAGAACCACGCGTTGACGCAGACCTGGCAGGCAGTATGCGATCGGTTCGTCGACGTCCAGTACCCGCAGATCGGGTGTGCGTTCCACCGACGCGGGCATGGCGCAGTCGTCGAGAAGGTCCACCAACACGCGGTGACGTGCACGGCGACGTCGGGTTCTCACAGCGACCTGGATGATCGAGAAGATCAGCTTCGCGCCGATCAGAAGCGTCAGGGCAAAAACAACCACGTACAGAATCCACAGCGGGAGCCCGAGTGCATCGATTTCGGCGGTCGGGGCCGTCGTCGGCCTACCGTCAGTGCCGGGAACGAGCAGCTGGCTGGCAATGGCCAGGCCCGAGCTGAATGCCGACAGCACCGCAGCAATTGCGACGGCTTGCCACAGAACCAACGCCGCGCGTGGAGCGCGGTAAGGCCACGTGGAGCGGCTCAGGAGTGCGGGAACCGGACCGGCCAGCAACAAGGCAAGCAGTCCGAAAACCAGTGCAGTAGTGGCGTTCATGTCCTACACATCATGCACGACGAAATCAGTTCGGCCTAGAAATTCCGGGCTGCGCAGCCTTTTTCGCGGACTCGCGCACCTCGAGGGCAGCGAGCGCTTCGCGGAGAGCATCGGCTTCGTCAGCATTGACCTGTCCCACGAAGTGGACGAGCGCCGCGGCGCGACCGCCGGACTCCGGAGCCTGGGCCAGCGCGTCGACCATCAGACTCGCGACCAGTTCTTCGCGTTTGTTGACGGGAAGATAGCGATGTGCGCGATCGTCACGCTGCTGAATCACCAGATGCTTCTTCGCCAGGCGCTGCAGAACGGTCATTACCGTCGTGTACGCCAATTCGCGATGCGTCGCGAGTGCTTCATGCACCTGTCGCACAGTTTGCGGTTCCGATGTGGACCACAAATGATCCATCACCGCGCGTTCGAGTTCACCTAGACCTGCCATTCTTCGATTCTACGGACTTCCACGACGAAATACGTACTACTGGTAGTAGTAACCACCTCGGTGGGGGTGTGGTATTGGCCATAGTGATCTGCGTGACGGTTACGGTGGTGTGAGACGACGGAATTCCCGACAATGACGATGCCCGATAATTGCAAGCCAACAGTCGATCCGCAGAAAGTAGCCGCACGTAGATGACGATCGACAGTTCGCCGGGCACCGAAGAATCGACATCACGGGCGCGGGTAGTCACGCAGAAAGCTGCCGGCATCATCCGTTTCGGCATTCGCGACGCACCATTGACGGTCGTTCTACTTCTCACCATGTGGATCGTGGGTGCCGCAACCGGCAGCCTCGTTCACGGACCGTCCCGCGATCTCGAGCACACGATCGGTGCCGGAATGGGCTCGATCCAGCACGGCCGCATCTGGACTCCGCTCACGTCCGTGCTGTGGGCAGGAAACCTGCTCGGGTACCTCGGCGCGACCGTGCTCCTGATCGCAGTCGCCGCACCCCTCGAACGCCGAATGGGAACGATCAAGCTTGCGATCGCCGGCGCAAGCACTCAAATCTTGGGAGTCCTGCTCGGGCTCGGCTGGGCGTCGTTTGCGAAGGTGTTCGATTCCAGTTGGGGATTCCGCCTCCACGTGGGCTCCGCGGTCGGAGCCAGTGCATGGATCGTCGGCGCTGCGATGGCCGCCAGCTCGAACATGGGCACCCTGTGGCGCCGTCGCATTCGCGTCGGAACTTTGGCGTTGACGATCACTTTGGCCTTGTTCAGTGGTCAGCTGCAAGACGTCATCCGATTCTTTGCCGCTGTGGTGGGTTTGGTGATCGGACAGTGGATCGTCGGACGATCGGCGCGCGGTGAGCGCATCGCCGGGACACAGCGAGAGGGTCGCGTCCTGGTCGCCATCGTCGTCGCGGCGAGTGCGATCGGCCCGATGATCGCCGCATTGTCCCCGCAGGCGGTCGGCCCACTCGCGGTCCTCCGTGACCTCTTCCGCGGAGTTCCCTGGACTGTCGCCGAGGTTCGAGAACTGTGTGAGGAGTCCTCGTCGGATCCGGACTGCCGACGAGGACTCCTCGAGCTCAGACTCTCCGGTATCGGCCCGACTCTGCTCTCGCTGATGCCGTCGATCTTCGTTCTCGTGTTGAGTGACGGGCTCCGTCGTGGCCGCAGATTTGCCTGGATTGCGACAGTGTGTGCTCAGGTAGTCCTACTCGTCCTCTCGATCGGGAACTTCGTCATCAGGTTCGTCGACGCCGTCGACAGTGACAGCTTGTTCTACGGAATCAGCGATCCGAACGTGTACCGAACTCTGGTGCCGTTCCTGACACCGCTCTTCGTACTGATCCTGCTGATCGCGACACGTCGATACTTCGACGTCGCGGCCCCGGCCAAGACATACCGACGTCTCGGTGCTGCGATCGTGACCTTGCTCGCGGTCCTCGCCGTGATCTACGTCGGCGGCGGAATGCTCGCCAGGCACGGGTTCGATCGCGAGCCCACCGTAACGATGTTGCTCGCGGACTTCCCTCAGCGCCTTGTACCGCCCGTGTACCTGCAGTTGATCGATCCGCGTCTGCTTCCCGTGGACATCGAGTCGACGTTGCTCTTCGAGTGGACCGGCGTCGTGTTCTGGGGCGTCGCCGCCGTGTTGGTGTTCGTGAGTTTCCTCAAGCCGGTCAAGACCGCCGATCCCAAAGCCGCCGAACGAGCACGATCCATGTTGATCGCCGGTACCGGCAGCCCGTTGTCCTGGATGACGACGTGGAAGGGAAACACATACTGGTTCAGCGCGGACGGTTCGAGTTACGTCGCGTATCGCGTCATCGCCGGTGTTGCTCTCACAACCGGTGATCCGGTCGGTCCTCCAGATCGCATGCGCACGGCGATCGAGGAGTTTGCCGAGTTCGCTTCGTCGAACGGTTGGATTCCCTGCTTCTATTCAGTGACCGACGACGCCCGAAGCATCACTGATTCCATGGGCTGGAGCGGCCTGCAGGTCGCCGAGGAAACCGTGCTCGACCTCGGACAGGTCGCGTTCACAGGAAAGCGGTTCCAGGATGTGCGAACAGCACTGAACCGGGCGAAGAAGTCCGGGATCACGGCCGAGTGGATTTCCTTCCCTCATGCACCTCTCGCGATCAAGGATCAGATAGTTGCGATCTCGGAGGAATGGGTGGCGGACAAGGGGATGCCCGAGATGGGATTCACCCTCGGCGGACTCGACGAGATCGACGACGAACAAGTGCGGTGCCTGATCGCCGTCGACGAGGATCGCACCGTGCACGGTGTCACGTCGTGGCTACCGGTGTACCGCGACGGCAAAGTCGTCGGGTGGACACTCGACTTCATGAGGCGACGCTCCGAAGGATTCCGTCCCGCGATGGAGTTCCTCATCGCCTCCGCTGCACTGAAATTGGAGGAGGAGGAGGAGGACGTCGAGTTCCTCAGTCTGTCCGGTGCACCGTTGGCAACAATCGCCGGTGATTCCGAGAGGAATGCGAACGAACCGGAGGCCACGACTTTCTCGGCGATGATGGACAGCGTGCTCGACCTGCTCGGTCGCACCCTGGAACCGGTGTACGGATTTCGTTCGCTGTTGGCCTTCAAATCGAAGTTCCAGCCTCGGTACGTGCCGATGCACATGACCTTCGCCGATCCAGCCGCGTTGCCGAGCATCGGGAACGCGGTCGGACGAGCGTACCTGCCGACCGTGACGATCGGTCAGGGATTCAAACTTGTTCGGACGATTCTGGGTCGCTGATTCGCGATCGTCACGCAGGCTTTGCCGGCCCGCCGACGGCGCCGAACACGTGCCGGGTGCCGATCGGAACGATCAGCGGCCGATCCGAGACGGGATCGTCGATGACCGCAGCTTCGAGACCGAACACCTCGAGCAGAAGTTCCGCGGAAATGATGTCCTTGGGGACACCAGAAGCGACGACGGCGCCGTCGCGCATCACGATCAGATGATCGCTGTATCTGACCGCGAGATTGAGGTCGTGCAGAACCATCACCACGGTGCGCCCCATTTCCTCGTGGAGTTGATCCACCAGGTCGAGGACTTCCATCGAGTGCGCGAGGTCCAGATAGGTAGTCGGTTCGTCGAGAAGCAGAATGTCGGTTCCCTGGGCGAGAGCCATCGAGATCCAGGCCCGCTGGCGCTGACCGCCGGACAATTGATCGACGGGTCGATCGGCGAGATCCGAGACACCGGTCAGCTCCAGCGCTTCGGCGACCTCGCCCTCGTCGTCCGCAGACCACTGCCTGATCCACGACTGGTGCGGGTGGCGCCCACGTGAGACCAGATCGGCGACGGTGAGTCCTTCGGGCGCAACTGGAGTCTGGGGGAGCATTCCGAGCACCCGTGCGACTTCCTTGGTCTTCATCGAACTGATCGCCTTGCCGTCCAGGACAACCGATCCGCCCTTGGGCTTGAGCAGACGACCGAGCGCACGCAGGAGCGTCGACTTGCCGCAACCGTTGGGGCCGATGACCGTCGTGATCACGCCGGTAGGGATCTCGAGATCGAGTCCGTCGACGATGATGCGGTCCCCGTACCCGAGCGTCAGGTTCTTGGCGACGAGACGCGAAGGAGTATCGGTGGACTGGGCGATGGTGGTCATGCTGTGACCTTCCGATTGTTACGAACCAACAGGTAGAGCAGGAACGGACCACCAAGTGCGGAAGTCACGATTCCGACGGGGAGTTCCACAGGCAGAATTGTTCGAGCGATGACGTCGCTGCCGACCACCAGTACAGCACCGGTCAGCGCGGACGCCACGATGGGCGGGCCGGCAGAGCGCACCAGACGCATAGCGACCTGTGGCGCAGCCAGGGCGACAAAGCCGACCGGACCTGCTGCGGCGGTTGCGATGGCGGCCAGCGCCACGGCGGAGAGCAACAGCTTGGCCTGGGAGGATTGCAAGCGAACACCGAGTGAGGTGGCGTTGTCGTCGCCCAACCGCAGTGCTCCCATGGTGAACGATGCGATCACCGCGTAGCCGCCGACTACTGCGACGGCGATGGCGACCGGCCACATCTGATTCCAGGTGGCACCGTTGAGTGAACCGTTGAGCCACACCTGTGCGCGAGAAGCGTCGTTGATGTCCGCCGAGATGAGGAGCCATCCCGTCGCTGCCACCAGCATGGCGTTGATGCCGATACCGATCAGGATGAGGCGGAACCCCTCGACGCCCTTGCGCCACGCCAAGGCGTAGATCACCACTGCTGTCAGTAGGCCGCCGCAGAGTGCAGCCAACGGAATCCCCAGTGTGGCAAGCAGTCCCACGAACGACCCGCCACCACCGAGCACGATGAGAGCAACCGCGGCAGCACTCGATCCGGCCGTGATTCCGAGGATGTCGGGGCTGGCGAGGGCGTTGCGAGCGATCGTCTGGGTGACCGCACCTGCAATGCCGAGTGCCATGCCGATGAAGAGTGCGGTGAGCGATCGAGGAAGTCGGAGATCGAAGACGATCAGGTTCTGTGTCTTGCTTCCATTACCGAGCAGGACGGAAATGACATCGGGGATCGAGATCGGATAGTCGCCGCGTCCGATGTTGATGCAGAGCAGAAGGAAGAGTGCGACCGCGAGCGCAATGCACACCGACACCGCGAGTGGACGGTAGACCAGCGAGAATCCACCGATACGAATCGACTTACGTGAGGGGACGGTCCGGGGGAGTACCCGGAGTTCTTGCTTGAGCGTCACAGACTTGCCAACTTCCTGCGGCGTACGAGAGCGATGAAGAACGGGGCGCCGAAGAGGGCCAGGATGATTCCGACCTGCAACTCGCCGGGGCGCACGACTACGCGGCCGATGATGTCCGCGGTGATCAACATGACCGCGCCGAGCAAGCCCGCGTACGGGACCAGCCAGCGGTAGTCGGGTCCGGTGATGGCCCGGGCCACGTGGGGGACCACCAATCCGATGAACGCGATAGGTCCACACGCTGCGGTCGCGGCGCCGGTCAGCAGGGTGATCGCGATGATGCCGAGTGTGCGACTGAACGCGATGTTCGTTCCCAACGCTTTTGCGACGTCTTCACCCAGGCTGAGGACATTGAGACCAGGCGTACTCGCCAGGGCGATGACCAAACCGAGTATCAGGAAGGGGAGGACCTGCCAGAGAACGTCGAACCCGCGACCGGACACCGACCCGACTACCCAGAAACGGTAGGCGTCCAGACTGGTCTGGTCGAGGATGATCACGGCATTGGTCATGGCTTGCAGGAAGAACGCGACGGCTGCGCCCGCCAGAGCCAAACTCAGAGGACTCGCGCCGCCGTTTCCGATGGAGGACAAGCCGAAGACGACGATGCTGGCGACGAACGATCCTGCAAACGCGAACCAGAGGTACTGACTCGGTGCGGTGAAGCCGAAGAGATAGATCGCCATGACTACGAAGAAAGCCGCGCCGGCGTTGAGGCCGAGTAGTCCGGCATCTGCCAACGGGTTACGCGTGTGTCCCTGAATCAGGGCGCCGGCGATACCGAGTGCGATGCCGACGACAAGACCCAGGATGGTCCGCGGAGCGCGCAACGTTCGCACGATGATGTCCGTCTGGGTGCCGTCCGAACTGAAGATGGCGTGGAAGATCTCGGCAAACGTCAGCGGACGTGCGCCCACCGCGATGCTCGCGAGCATGACGAGCGCGAGAAGAACCGTGAGCACCGCGAGACCGATCAGCCGGCGTCGACGAGTTGCCCCGACGCTGTTGTCGCGCGCGAGTTCCTCGAACCCTTCTTCGCGCGCCGTGCTTTCACGGACCACCTCGATACCGGTTCGATCGAACGGCCTGCGCAGAGCCCGGCGAACACCGATGGGCTGCTTTGTCTTCGCGTCACGCGTGACCAGACCTACCCATCCCTTTCCCGAGGTCCGGCCTGTGGCACCTTCGCGGAATCCCAGGTTCCACACGAGGAGACCAACGGCAATGGCTATTGCCGTCCCACCGAATACTGCGCGGTCGGCTTCGCCGCCACCGTTCTCGTCTCGGAGCGACTGAACGACGTACCAGCCGACGAGCAACGGAAGCAGGAACACCCCCGCGTCGAAAATCCCAGCTAGAACACGCATTCGGACAGGAGCCGGGCCGCGCGGCACTATGCGCCGTCCGTACGTCTCGCTGGGTCCTCGGGGATGTCCGTTCCCGAGCGGTTTGATCATCGTCACTGGCGGATCGAGCTCCTGGTCTTTGTGCGCAGGGAATTCGCATCTTAGGTTACGGAACCCTATGTGGGTGTGCTCCCTGCGGGGCAAGTTCCTGTGAATATGCGGTGCCCAGCGTCACAGTTCTTTACTCTTGAATTATGGTGAGGCTAACCTACATTAAGAACCACAAGACAACTTCGGCCGATTGGAGTGCACGGTGACAATCACCTTGACCACCCAGCATGCGGATGTTCGTGAATTCGAACTCCGGTCGAACGCATTGAGCCGCACCAGCGTTCGCCTACGAGCACTCAACCCTGACTACCCGCGCGTCTACGCGGTTGCCGCCATGTCAGGTGAAGGCAAACGGCGTTGGTGGCAGTTGAGTGAAGGCTTGTGCGGGGATCGGGTGCATCAGATGTTCGCCCGCTCGCTCCAGGATCTCGACAGTGCCGAAGCTGCGGCGATACAGGTCGCAACATCACTGATTCACGCTGTGGTCGGCAGGGTTGCCGCATCGATCGTCTCCGAAGGTGCCGCTTGGGATCCAGGCCTCGAGAACCTGTTCATCCACATGGACAGCGACGGCGGTATCGACTGGGCCGGGGTGATCGACGAGACTCTGCGCGTTGCGCCGAACGGACGGGAGTCCGGCAGTGACGGCGTCGTCGACATGCCGTGCGAAGAAGCGCTCCTCGTCTGGACCGCGCACCGTTGCCTGACCTCGCTACGGGCGATCTACGACGCCGTCTCCAGGTGTGCGCCCGTCGACCAGTTCAGATTCTGGGGCTTGGTAGGGGAGTCGATCCTGGGCGCAGCGGCATATGTCCCCATCTTGGCCGGCGGGGGCGAATCAGCCGCTCAGCGCCGCGGGCAGGGGCTGCTGGACGCTTTTGTCGCCGCCGGACTGCCCGTGCGTGCACGCCGCAAGGTCTCGCTGCGTCCTCGTTGGAACCAGTTCGACGAAGGGCTTGCTAAATTAGGTCAGCCTTGCCTATGATTGTGGAACACCACGCGGAGAGTTACACCCCGCGAGAGTGACGAAACTGCCGGACCGCGCCGGAGTCCTGAGGGCTGCAGAGACTCCCGGTCCTTCCCACGGCGGGTTTCACATCGAATGATGTGAAACCCGCCGGTTCTTTTTCCAGACCTGATTCCAAGCTCGAGTTACCTCTCGTGTAATCAGGTAGGGAGTGGCAGCCACACCGGCGCCAGAGAATCACAGATGGAGATGGCATGGTCGACACTGCTGAGACCGCAGAGATGATGAAACGGCTCGGAACGGGCTTCGACGCCACCATCGGCCTGGAATACACCGAACTGAGCCCAGATCGCGTGCGGGCGCAATGGACCGTCAAGCCCACGCTGCACCAGCCCGCCGGGATACAGCACGGGGGTGTGTACTGCTCGGTGGTGGAGTCTCTCGCCAGCGTCGGTGGCACCGTGTGGCTGGGCGAGCGAGGACACGTGGTCGGAGTCAACAACAACACCGACTTCCTGCGCGCAACGCGGGTGGGCACTCTCACCGCTGAAGCCACCCCGATTCATCGCGGACGCACCCAGCAACTCTGGGAAGTTCGCATCACCGACGAGAACGACCGACTCGTTTCCAAGGGACAGGTTCGCCTCGCGAACATCACCGAGGTGGCGAAGATCGGAAACTGACCACGCGGCAGTCGATCGAATGACGGAGGGCGGCTGCGGAGTTGAACTCCACAGCCGCCCTCCGCCGGTCACTCAGGTGTTGATCAGCCGGCGGCCTTCTGCTGCTTGCCGGCAGCCTTCTTGGCTTCGCCATTCGAAGCGCTGCCGGACTCCGTCGCTTCCTTGTTTTTCTTCTCCAATTCGCCCATCGCGTTTCGCGCGAAGACCTGCTGCTCGGTGGACGCCATCTGAGCACGGCCACGCCCGAAGAACGTCACCGCCCACGACAACAGCGTCGAGGCACGGGAACGGAATCCGACGAGGTAGAGGAGGTGAATTGCCAGCCAGGCAACCCACCCGATGAAGCCGCTGATCTCGAGCTTGCCCACCTTGGCTACCGCGCTGAAGCGCGAGATCGTTGCCATACTGCCCTTGTCGAAGTACTTGAACGGAACTCGTTCCGACGGTGACTTGCCGTCCAGTGACGCTTTGATCTGCTTGGCCGCGTACTTGCCACCCTGCATGGCAACCTGAGCCAATCCGGGCAGCTTGTCGAGCGACATCATGTCGCCGATGACAAAGACGTTGGGGTGCCCGGGCAGAGACAAGTCGGGATTGACCATGACGCGGCCGGCGCGGTCGGTTTCTCCGCCGCTCTGTTCTGCGAGCTGCTTGCCGAGGGGGCTGGCCTGCACGCCGGCGGACCACACCTTGCACTGCGACTCGATACGGCGAAGCGTGCCGTCCTTCTCCTTGATGATCAGACCGTCGTTGTCCACGTCGGTGACCATCGCGTCGAGCTGGATCTCGACGCCGAGCTTCTCGAGCGTCTCGGCAGCCTTGCGGCTGAGCTTCCCGCCGTACACGGGCAACACGGCAGGGGCGCCGTCGAGGAGCACGACGCGCGCTTCACGAGGATCGATCTTGCGGAACGCGCCGTTCAGCGTTCGACGGGAAAGCTCGGCGATCTGCCCGGCCAACTCCACGCCGGTGGGGCCGGCGCCGACAACGACGAAGGTGAGCAAGCGCGCACGCTCGGCGGGATCGTCCGACAGTTCGGCCTGTTCGAAGGCCCCAAGGATTCGTCCGCGCAGTTCGAGGGCGTCGTCGATCGTTTTCATTCCGGGGGCGAACTCCGCGAACTGGTCGTTGCCGAAGTACGACTGACCGGCACCGGCTGCCACGATCAGACTGTCGAACGGCGTAACAGTGACGCGTTCGAGCAGGCGCGAGGTCACGGTCTGATTCTCGAGATCAATGGTCTCGACCTCACCGAGCAGTACCTGTGCGTTCTTCTGCTTGCGCAGCACCAGTCTCGTGGCGGGAGCGATGTCACCGACCGAGAGGATGCCGGTCGCAACCTGATAGAGGAGCGGCTGAAACAGATGGTGGGTTGTACGCGCGATCATCGTGATGTCGGCATCGGCTTTTTTGAGAGCCTGAGTGCCGAACAATCCTCCGAAGCCGGAACCGATCACCACTACGCGGTGGCGGTGCGGTTCAACCGACTGGATGCTCATTCCGTACTCCTCGAGTTCTAGGCGACAGTCCTACGGTAGTCCCACCGCGGCCGAGCTTCTCTGCGAGCAGTCCGACGCGCGCCGGTGTGTCCGAATCGATCAAGCGGCCTCGAGGGTGATCACTCCCGAGGTGATCGGCTTGGCCGGACCCCGGGGTGATCACCACTTTGTCGAGGTGTCAGCTACTGGCGGACGGACAAGATGAACAGTGCGATGCACCCGCCGACGAAAACCAGGATCGACAGGGCCACCGAGGCATACCCGACACCCACTCCAATTGCTGCCCAGTCCATGTGCCCAACCTCTCTTACGGTGCAATCCGGGATTCAGATCACATCTGCCTAGAGACATCACACCTCATCTGTCCCAACTTTCGAAACCCGGCACGCCCAACCGTTGACATGCAAGTAAATGCTTGCATATTGTGAAGTTGTGAACGACCGGATGAATGCAGCCTTCAAAGCACTGGCCGATCCCACACGAAGGCTTCTCCTGGACCGCTTGTTCGTAGCCAACGGTCAGTCGCTCGGCGAGCTGTGCGACAGCCTCGACATGAGTCGGCAAGCTGTCACTCAACACCTCACCATGCTCGAGGACGCCAATCTGATCAGCACGGTCCGACAGGGGAGGGCAAAGCTTCACTATCTCAATCCCGTTGCGCTAGAGGAGATTCGAGAGCGGTGGATCAACAAGTTCGAGGTACCGCGCCTTCGTGCGCTCAGTACCGTCAAAAGAATTGCGGAGGAAGCCATGACCGACAAGCCCAGTTTTGTGTACGTCACCTACATTGCGAGCACGGCGGACAACGTCTGGAAAGCGCTCACCGACGCACAGGCCACCGCAGAGTATTGGGGACACAGCAACGTCTCCGACTGGCAGCCGGGATCGACCTGGGAGCACCGCCGGATCGACGGTTCGAACATTGCCGATGTAGTCGGCACCGTAGTCGAGAGCAACCCTCCGTCGAGGTTGGTCACCACCTGGGCTTATCCGAACGGCGAACCGGGCGTCGACATCTCTCGGGTGAGTTTCGACATCGAAGCCTTCGGCGCGATCGTGCGACTGACCGTCAAGCACACCGATTTGGCGGACGAATCGGCTCGCATGGAGGTGGCCGGTGGATGGTCGGCGGTGTTGTCGAACCTGAAGTCCTACCTCGAAACCGGAAGCACTCTTCCGGTGGCGCCGTGGGAGATGCCGGCCGGCTGACGGTGATGGAACAGGACAAACGTGCTCCCTGTGCTGGAGGGAATTGTCGTACTCCCGTCCGAATTGCCGGCCCAGTCCAGTCTCAACTTCGCATAAGAACCAAATTTCGGCGGGTTCAGTCTGTAAAGTTGCCGGAAGGATGCTAGCGTTTTGCCCGACATCGAGTGAGGACGACCTCGTCTCGGACGCATGGGAGAAACACTATGGGCGACGACGCTTTTCAGAATGTTCCGGTTGATCGACGCAAGTTCGTCAAGACAGTTCTAGCGGCCTCGGCGGTAACTGTGCCCGTCGTGACGTCGATCAGCCTCGGTGGTGCGGCGCCGGCCTTCGCAGCCGGAGACACGCCGAATCTCTCCGGAGCGCCAAGTCGTGGCCAGCAGAACCCGAATCAACCAGGCGGCGAACAACCAGGCGGGAATCAGCCCGGTGGCCATACTCCGGGAGGGAACCAGCCGGGCGGAAACGAGCCGGGCAACCCCGGATCATCGGGAAGTTCGGGATCGTCAGGCAGTTCGGGTAGTTCCGGGAGTTCGGGATCGTCTGGAAGTTCCACAGGTTCCGGATCAACCGGTAGCTCTTCAGGTTCCGGTGGAACGACGACGGCTAAGCCGACCGGGCCGACTGTGCCGACGGAGCCGACCGTCCCGACTGTGCCAACCGTACCGACAGTGCCGACCACTCGCACCGAGCCGACCTTCCCGACCCCTCCGACCCAGCCGACGAATCCCACGGAACCTACGTAGCCGACACGACGCGACTGGTTCCGAGGGGGAACACCGACGATGACAGAGTTCGACGTCGCGCTACACCGCGCTCTGAAGAAGTTTCAGAGCGCGGGGTCGGTTCAGGTGCAGGAGACTCCACCGCACGGAGAACCGGCCGATCTGACTGTCGCGATCGCAACCTACGACGATTTCGACGGCGCGTACTTCACGATCCACTCGATCTTGGTCCATCATCGCGAGATTCTGGACAGAGTCGAATTCGTCTTGTTGGACAACAACCCCGAGGGGTTGCCGGCGCCGATGCTCGAATCGTTTGCGGGGTATATCGATCGGTTCCGCTACGTTCCGTTCACCGACGTTCGATCGACTGCGGTGCGGGACGTCCTGTTCCGCAAGGCAACAGGGAAGTACGTCCTGGTCCTCGACTCCCACGTGATCTTGGCACCGGGATCGTTGTCGGCGTTGCTGGCGTATTTCGATGCAAATCCGGAAACCGACGATCTGATCCAGGGGCCGATGCTCTCCCAGGATTCCTCGCACATCGCGGCCACCCACATGGACCCCAAGTGGCGCAACGGGATGTTCGGCTCGTGGGGAGTTGATTCGCGCGCGAAGCAGCACCCGGACGTGCCTTTCGAGATCGTCATGCAGGGCCTCGGCTCATTTGCCTGCAGGCGTGAGGCGTGGCCGGGACTGAACTCGCACTTCACCGGATTCGGCGGTGAAGAGGGATACATCCACGAGAAGTTCCGGATCAACGGCGGAAAGGTCGTCTGCCTTCCGACATTTGGTTGGCACCATCGATTCGAGCGCCCGGCCGGTGTCCCGTATCGAATAAACTGGGAAGATCGTGTTCACAATTACCTGCTCGGTTGGAGTGAGGTCGGTTGGGACATCGATTCACTCCATCGTCAGTTCTCCGAATACCTCGGTGATTCGTATCCCGAGATCCGTCTCCGTGCGGAGCTGAGCGTCCAGAGACCCGAGTTGGCCTTTGGTGGAGTGATCGTTCTCGGCGACGACCGCCGAGTCGCTCCGTGGCGTTCATGCCTGGCGGAGGCCGAGTCGATCGAACTGACCGTTCACCGTGCCATTCCGTCGCAGGACGACGCTCCGGATGTGTGGAGGACTGCGTCTGCGTTCGTCGCCGGAATCGACAAGGCCATTCTGTTGGCCTGGAAATCGGTAGTTTTTCTGGACGAGGCTCGCGTGATCGAACCCGCGGTTATGTACAAGCTACGGAACATCGTCGACGACCTCCCGGCCGAGGCCGATACGGCTGTCATCCACGCACACGGCGAAGATCTGGTCGGAGCTGCACTGATTGTTCGCGCGGCGACATACGGAACTTTGCGAGACGAACTCTCACGAAGGATCAACGGACCCGTGCCGTCCGACTTCTCACTGGCGGCTTATCTGCTCGAGCGAGGCGCAGTCGACGTTGTGCTCGATCGCCCACTGTCGCCTGTCCGCGTAGGGGGAGAACCCAACCCCGTTGTCGAGGATTCTGAGTCGGACCTCGGTGTTGCCGTCGTGAATCTCGATCTCGACATCGACAGATGGAAAGCGTCCTGGCATAGATTCATTCGCTTACCGCGCGTAACAGCGGTGGAAAGAGTGTCGGCTTTCGAGGACGCGATGAATCAGGACGCGGCCTTCACCGTCTCGTGGCGTCGTGCGCTCGCTCGGGCGACTGAGAAGGGCTGGGATTCGGTCCTCATCGCTGCTGACGACGTCAGTTTGCTGGATGCCGCCGCATCGATCCTTGGCCATGCCCGCGAAGAGTTGGATCACGGCGATTGGGATGTCGTCCACCTCGGACACGACCCGAAATCGAGGGACGGAGCTCTGCTCGACGGTTCGGCACTCTTGCGCACCAGTCCTGAGAACCGTGGAGTCCACGCCGTTCTCGTACATTCGCGCGCCTTCGAGCGAATTCTCGATGAGATTGCGGATCCGGAGTCAGATTCCGAAGCATTCGGACAATGGGCGGGTCACTACCGAACTCTGGGCGACTACCTGGTGGATGCGAGTGCCGGGGGAGCGCTCACGTGCCTGACGCTGTCGCCCGGCATCGCCTCCACACGCAGCCTGATTCGTTCGGGCGCAATCGAATCCGAATACTCACGACGCTTCGCACTGTGAGACCACCACCAAAACGAAATCGGATTCGCTGAATCAAGGAGATATCTTGACCGAACTACTCGAAGGTGTGAGACCGCAACGCTCTCAGACGGTGGAGAGCAACGATCTCACCGACGGTGTTGTGCTGTACGACAGTTCCAGCGAGGTTGCCCATCACCTCAACCCGGTCGCGACGTTGGTGTGGGAACTGTGTGACGGCCGGACCGTCAGCGAAATTGTCCAGGCCGTGGCAGAAGTGCTCGAGATCCCTGACGACGAGGCGAAGTCGGTAGTCAACGAGACGTACGGACAGCTGAGCACCTCTCGTCTGCTGGTGTGAGAATTCCGTGACAGGCAACCACGTACCACAATTCCGGGCGCATTACCTTTGGGTTGACGCGATTGTGCGCGGTTTCTGCATACCCGAGGTCGGTGTCGTCGAGCATCGGATTGCCAGCCCGTGGCCTGCGGACAACAACGTCGAAGTTCGGATTCAGCGGAATCGAGCGACATTCGGTCGCTGGGACGTCACCATCGAATCGACCATCGGCGGCAGCCATGAAACGCTGATCGGTCTGGACGGTCTCCAGCTCGCGGAGAGCGTGTACCGCACGGTGCACCGGGATGTCATGACGGCCGCGCACGCCCGACAGTGGACACGCCTGCACGCCGCTCTGGTCGACTGCAACGGTGTGAGAGTGGCGATCGCCGGGCATTCAGGGGCGGGCAAGACCACCTTGGCGCTCGCCCTTGCCTTACGGGGTGCACAACTGCGAGCTGACGAAGGCGTCTTCATTCGTGGTACCGAAGCTGTGGGCTTACCGCGGCGGGTCCACCTCAAAGCCGGTACGTTCGACGTCCTCCCGGAGATCAAAGCGCACGATTCGCTGTATCTTCCGTACGCCCCGCCGGTGTGGGCGTTGGACCCGTCGACCTTGCCTGCTGAACGAAACGTCAGCTCGGCGGTTCGCGGAATCGACCTGGTGCTGATCCTCGATGGATGGGACGAGGGGCCGACTCGACTCGCTCCGATGCCCGTACCCCAAGCGATACAGTCGCTGGCCGAGCAATCCGCCCTGTGGTCCGACAATCACGGATTGACCCTGAGAAACATCGCTGCTCTACTCTCGAATGCCCCGTGCTACAGACTGATTCGACATCACGGCGACACCGGCGCCGACACCGTGGAGGAACTGGTGGCGTCATGCGTGACACCCGGTACCTGATTTCCATGTTGAAACCCGAGTGTGGGGCCGACGTCATCCGCTTGTGTTCGCAGCAGGATTGGCCCAGAGTCATCGACGCCGCTGTAAGGCACAAGGTATTGCCGCTGCTCGCCTCCCGAGCGGTCGAGGCCGGCTTCGCATCGGTCCTACCTGCGAGCTTCGCGGAAATGCTGTCGGAATCCTCGGCCACCGCATCGAGTCCGGAACTGACGCTGAGCCTTGTCCATCACCGAAACACCATAAGGATCTCGGACCTCGACGCGCAGCGAGTGGAACTGCAAGAGTTGTTACACAGCAACGGATTTCCGACGGTTGCACTTAAGGGTGCCGCCCTTCTCGAGCGAAAAATCTGGCCGAACCCGGCAGCTCGACGGATGACGGACATCGACCTTTTGGTCGTCGACCCTGCACATGCCGTTCCGGCCAACGACGCGATCCTCGATTTCGGCTACCGAATGGTCCGCCCCGACGAAGTGGACTCCGACTCCATCGATCACGACGATCACCAGGAACCGGCACTCCTTCGCGACGACCGTCATGGCTCCGTCGAAATCCATTCGCACTTACTTCCGAGGTTCACACGTCACGCGCTGACCCGAGAGGCCGCGGTCCGAGAAATCAGCGCGGAGGCGGAAGGATCCCGCCTTGCGATGGCCGACGTGACGCTGCACGTCATCGCTCACGCGCGGCTTGCCGATCGGGCCTTGATTCGAGCCGATTTGTCGTTGAACAGTGTCTTCGACGTGGGGTACCTGCTCACTTCCGAACCGGAACTCGCTGTGACGCTCTCCAGACGCCAGTTGCCACGCGATGTCCGTCGGGCGGTGAACGTCCACTGGGCGGCGGTGGAATCGATCTTCGGCGTCAGTACCGGAATGACGACCATCTCGGCGCGTTGGTGGTGGCGATGGACGCTGTGGTTGGCGGATCGCCCACGCCTGCACTCGCTCTACCGCGATCTGGTCATGGTGCCGCTCTTTCTCGACCGTGATCGGCTTTCCATCCGGGACGGGCGCGACCTACGTGGATGGGACTTGGCCCGCTCACGCGTGTCCCACTTCGTCCGTCGTGCGAGGACTGCCGTCGAAGATGCCGGGGGAGCGGCGTGAAAGTACTGATCACGGGCGGAGCGGGATTCATCGGAAGCACCGTCGCGTCGAAGTGCGTCGACGCCGGGATCGATGTCGTGATTCTCGACAACCTGCTGACCGGCCGCGCCGAATTTGCGCACAGATTCCCGTTCTACTGCGGCGACATCGCGGACGAGAAACTGCTCGACAAAGTATTCGCAGATCATTCCGATATCGATGCGACAGTTCACTGTGCGGCCTTGATCGTGGTCGGAGATTCCGTGAGTAACCCGGCGCGGTACTACGAGAACAACGTATCCAAGTCGCTGACGCTGGTATCGAGTGTCCTTCGGAACGGGTGTGAGCGCTTCTTGTTCAGTTCCTCTGCGGCGGTGTATGCGCCGAGCGACGGTGGGTGTGTCGACGAACATTGGGGGATCGCACCGCAGAGTCCCTATGCGCACAGCAAGGCTCAGTTCGAAACGATGCTCGACGACATTGCGGCGGCCACTGAATTATCGGCGATATCTCTACGCTACTTCAACCCCGTCGGGGCAGATCCGGATCTGCGAAGTGGTACACCATCGGCACGCCCGACCCACGCACTCGGAAAGCTGTTCGAATCATATTCGACAGGAACGCCTTTCAGGGTTACGGGAACGGATTGGCCGACGCGCGACGGATCCGGAGTGCGTGATTACGTTCATGTCTGGGACCTTGCAGACGCTCATGTTCGAGCACTGGAAAGGTTCGACCGGGTCACCGCTGAATCATCACGCATGACTGTGGTCAATCTGGGCAGCGGGCGGGGGACGACCGTGTGGGAGCTGGTACACACATTCGAGAACGTGCTCGGCGAAGATATCGACGTGGTCGCTGCCGGCCGACGCACCGGTGACACTGCCGGCGCTTACGCATCGAACGATCGTGCGTTGCGACTACTCGGGTGGGTTCCGACATTCACCCTGGAACAGGGGATCGAGGACACCGCGCGGTGGCTGGCAGTGCGGCCGCACCTGCTCAACTCGGTGTAGCCGAACGTCAGCCCGTCGGGTCGTCGTCAACACGGAGCGACGTGAAGCGGGCACTGGCAGGGGATAGGTATCGACCAGATTCGCCCAGTCCTGCGGACCGGTGATCTCGTAGATGCGGGGCGCGCCGTAGATCCTTACCGGCTGCACCCGCGCCTCGTTCGAGGAGCTGTCTTCTTCGAGAATCACCCCGAGGGCCCCGATACCGTCGCGGGCCCTGGTTGTTTCGGTTGTGCCGTTGGCAAACGGGATAGACCACCATTCGCCTCCGATGTGACGGTCCGGATCTTCGATCTGGTATTCCAGAAACTGACGTTCGTTGTCGAGTGCCTCAGCACGCCACTGTTCGAGGCCGTCCTCTGCACGGTAAATCCGCAAGGGTAGGTCCGACCAGCCGTAAATAGGGTTTCGCTTTTCAACCAGATTCTGGTTCAGACGGTCGACCGGCTCGGTCCACCAGGCAGTGTGTGGCGAGTCGAGTAGTGCTTCGGCAATCGGTCGCAATGCCGCGATCACCTCAGGGCGGACGAAGATCAGATCTTCTTCGTCCGGCGGCTCCCAGTAGCGTGCAAAATCTACGGCATACGCAAGACAGTGCAGAATCTCGAGCTCGGACATTTCTGCTGGCATGCGTAACCGACGTTCGCACAGAAGCGACGGCCACGTGGTGAACCGAGGACGAGTGCAACGGAATCCATGTGGGTAAAGCTAGCGGACAAGCTGACGGGGGACGTTCGAATATCCTTTACTTGACATAATGTAGATTATCGGCAAATTCTCGACCTGGCGATATCCGGCTCACGCCTGGTTCGTGCAACCTTCCTTGTTTCCGCCCACCTATGTCTGTCTGCCGGTACATTTGCCGGCTTTCCTGCGTTTCCGTCCTAGATCTGCGACCGGCTTGCACGACTCGACCATTGCGACTCCGCGATCGCCGGCTTAATTGGTACCGATCACCGCCTGGCCTCGCCGGCGACTGCGGCTACGCCGCGCGACCTGGACGTCAGGAACGACCAATAAGTGCTCTGATGTGGATTGATGCCGATAAACACGTCTCACCGACTTCCGGCTACCCCACCTCAATTCGTCACTGTGACGTATTATGGTCGACAGGCTGGAGGCGAGTTCAGTTTCATTGTCATCGCCACGGACTACTATCGCCGCATGTGTTGTATTCGACCGGCCGCTTCTCATGGTCAGTGGCCGCGATGAGTGACACACCCAAGGTCGTGCATCGCTGGCTCGCAGTGCCAGACCAGTTTGACCGATTCACGCGATTCTTGCGCGACAACGGAATTCTGATGCCGACTCGGATAGGCATCGGCGTATTGGTTTTCCTCCTGGGTATCACGATTCTGCTGAAGCGACTGGGCACTCATTCGGTACAGACCATCGGATTTCCGTTGGACGTCGTCGTCTCAGTGCTTGTGATGATCGGCGGAATTGCCCTGCCTGTCATGGCGACCACCCGTGAAAGGTCGTATTTCTTCGTCGTTGCCGGGGACTTCGCCGTTGCGGTGATCGTGCTGGCTGAGGCGAATCCGGATCAGAGATTGCTCGGATGTCTCGTCTTCGGGCTCGTCGGCTCGTACATAGCCTTCTTTCACAATCTTCGAACTCAGCTGTGGCACCTGCTGTTTTCCGGGGCGGTCATCGTTGTCGCCAGCATCGGCGTGTTCACCGATGTACCTTCTGGCCTTCCAGACGTCCTGGGGCGCATTGCCTTTGCCATTCCTGTCATCACTGTCATACCGGTGGTCACGCAGATTGCTCTGGCGCTCCTGAGCAACGACGCTCAAAGCTCAGAACTCGATCCGTTGACGGACCTGCTGAATCGGCGCGGACTCGCACGGCGGACTTCCGAACTACTGCAAGCGAAATCCAGCCTCGACCAGTCTTTGCTGGTGGTGGTGATCGACATCGACAATTTCAAACACTTCAACGACACCTACGGTCACGACGTCGGCGACCGAGTCATACTGCGCACGGCCTATCGACTACACGACTGGGCCAGATCGGACGCGGCGATAGCGCGCATCGGCGGTGACGAGTTCGTCGTCGTTCAGATGATGCCGTTGCCGTACGTCGGCGATCTACTGGCCCGGATCGCGCCCATCATGAACTCCCCTACAGGCGAACCAATCTCGACGACCAGCATCGGCATAGCCATCCACAACGGCGCCTGGCCGGACGTACAAGCAGCAGAAAGTGGCGTTCACGATCTACATCGCCTCGCCGATTCGGCGATGTACGAAAGCAAGAGAATGGGTGGAAATCACGTCCACTCCATCGTTCTCACCGATCAACAGCTACAACAGCCACAACAGTCAGGCGGTCGTTCAGTCCTCTGAATCGTCGATCAGATGCATCGCGGCTTCCTCTGCCGACGCTGCGCCGCCGTCGATTCCGACGTCTCCGGCAATGAGTTCACTTTCCTCGTCCTCGTATCTGCCCTCGTCTTCGGCAACGAGACGCCCGACCCGACGGTTACCCACTTCGTCACCGTTCGGGAATTCTTCTTCCCGTTCGAATTCGTCGGCATCGGCGGGATCCTTCAAAGGATCTCCGAGCGACGCGTACGGATCGGGTTCTTCTTCGGCCAGGCGCTCGTCGAGGGTCTCCCCCGCTGATTCCTCGCTGCCGGTCAACCCGTGGGCATCAAGTCCCAGTGGGCGTTCCGGTGGTGAGATTCCCTCGTCGAGAATGTCGTCGACGCCTCGATCGATCAGAGTGTCTTCAGGTTGAAGCTGGTCGTCGGGATCGAGACTGTAATCGCCATTGCCGGCCGCGCCGGTGTCATCCGTGTCGCTCATACGATCAACGATGCCACGGGCACACCGAGTTGGCCATGTGCCGCGCCTACTCGATACGTCACTCCGGAGACATTCAGCACGAACGCGGGGCCGGCACTCCGTCGAATCGGTCCTGTAGGTACTCGAATGCGGTGGGCAGACCGAGGACCGCAGTGGTGAGGTGGTCCGGGCTGGGGAACAGTTGGGATTGAATCGTGGCTCCGGCGGCGCAGTACCGCGAAATCGTGTTGACCACCGAATCGATGGGGATCAGGACGTCGTCGGGCGTGTGCCATTCGAACACCGGGGCAGTCGGCACACCGGGATAGAGTTCGACGCTGTTGTCGGCCATCACCTTTCGCACTTCAGGGCTGGACAGCAAGGATGTCGACGTCGACACCTGAGAGGCACTGCGCCCGGCACCGACCCTGAGGATGTCGTTGGTGCACGCGTTGGTGAGTTCGGCCCGCATCGACCGTCCGAGGTCGTTGAGTTGGTTGCTCAGCGGCAGTAGGTCGGGATACTCGCGTTCGAGGCCCATTGCTGCGGCGAAGGCGAGGCCGAATGCCGGGTGCGGATCCTGTCCGAGGCCGTTTGCCATCTTGGACAGATTCATCGGGACGCCGCCCTCGGCTACACCGACAAGGTTGACCTCGGGTGCGTAGCTCGGGGCCAGTGCGGCCGCCCACGCGGTGGCCATGCCGCCGCCGGAGTAGCCGGCAATACCTACAGGGCTGGCGCCACTACGCAATTCGGGGACTTTCTGAACGGCGCGGATACCGTCGAGCGTGATCTGTCCGCCCAGGCGCGCGGCGCCGTACGCACTGTTGGGTCCGAGATGGTCGGGAAGGGCAATGGTCCATCCACGTTGCAGCGCGACGTTGAGGATGGGCGCTTCACGGATGACGATGTTGGGATCCGATGCGTAAAGCGCGCGAGATGGCGCACATCCCGTACCGAGTGCATTGACGATGTGCTGATACGAGAGCAACGGGCCGTCTTGTGCTTGATTCGGCGGGACCAGGATCGTGCTGACCGCGGCAATAGGCTTGTTCTCTGAGTTCGTGGACCTGTAACTGACCTGCCAGATCGCGACGCCGGGAAAGGTCATCAGGTCAGGGGCCCGGCGCACGGAGATCGGCGTGCCGGCGGTCCCCTCGGCAGCTGCTTGCGAGTAGAACGGGTCCGGGTCCGGTGCCGGATATGCGGGATCGGCCTGTGCAGTCCCCCCGGAGAGCAGTGCGGCAGTCAGTGCAGCGGCAGTCAGCATCGATCCGGTAAACACGCGTGTGGTTCGCAGTTTCAACGTTTTCCCCTCGTCCGGACCCACCCGGGGTCCATCACCCTGTGTGTTTCACTCATACCCATGTCGAACCTGGTTCAGACACCCCACTGAGCGATAACTTCTCGCAATCGTACAGCTATGGTTGCCGCCGGACCCGGTTCGATCATCTGGTTGTGTTCGCAATCGACTTCGGTGACTCGGATGTCCCCTTCTACAAACCTTCGCCATTCGGCGACATCGTGTCCGTTCTCCGTAGATCTTCCGGCTACGAAGAACTCGATGGCTCCAACGTGGACAGGCGGTTGGTGCCGATTCGTCAATTCGACGGAGTGGGAGTAACCGTGACTGATCCGCGCCAGATGCTCCGCTTCGATTCCGATTCCGGCACCCAGGGTCTGCTCCAGCAATTCCGCCGCTTCTTCGAAGGTCTCGACCGTCTTGGATCCCGCCGGCATCGCGAGCCCGGCCAGTAGTTCGGAGACCGAGAGTTCTGCGGGCTGATCGGAATCCGACGACGGATAGCTGTCGAGTATCGACAGAGTCACGTCACGTCCGCTCCGAGTGAGGCTGTGTGCCACGGCGTGTGCGATCACGCCGCCGAGCGACCAGCCGGCCAGATGGATCGGGCCGGTCGATGCCACGGCTGCAATGCGATTCGCGTAGTCGTCGGCGAGTTCGGTCAGCGAGTCGAAGCTGGGCCCGCCGCTCAGGGACGGTAGCTGAAGACCGTAGACGGGTTGATCCAGCTCGAGATGCTTGACGAATTCTGCGTAACCCCAGGACAATCCGATACCCGGATGGACGAAGAACAGTGGTGCACGATCGGATCCGGCGCGCAGCGTGATCATCGGGGCGAGAAGATCCGACGAATCGTCCGGCGAGTGTGCGTCCATTCCGTCGGCAGCCCGGGCGACTCCGGCAGGTGTCGGATCCAGGAAAAGCGATTGCAACGGCACTCGCATCCCGAGACGCTTCTCGAGTTCGATGGTGATGCGAGTGGCCACGATCGACGTTCCGCCCAGTTCGAAGAAGTCGTCGTCGACGCCGATGTGCTCGTGCCCGAGCACGGTCTCGAAGATGTCGACGACCGTTCGTTCGGTGTTGTTTGTCGGCGGTGCGTACGGGACCGTGCGTCGCTCGAAGCTCGGGGTCGGCAGTGCCTTGCGGTCCAGCTTGCCGACCGGTGTCACCGGAATGCGGTCGACGACGACGATCGCGCCGGGAACCATGTGCGCGGGCAGGCGAGAAGACAGATGGCGGCGAAGCTCCCAGTCGTCGACGGTCTGTCCTTCCACGGGCTGGATGTAGGAGGCGATCATCGTCTCCCCCGACGGCGCTTCGTGCCCGAGTGTGGCGGCGAAGTAGACGGATGGGTGTGCCATCAGGACAGAGTCGATTTCGCCGAGCTCGATGCGGAATCCGCGGACTTTGATCTGGAAGTCGCTGCGGCCCAGGTATTCGAGGGTGCTGTCGGAGCGCCAGCGCACCAGGTCGCCCGTGCGGTACATCCGCTGGCCTGGTTCGCCGAACGGATCGGCGACAAATCGGTCGGCGGTGAGGTCGGGACGATTGTGGTATCCCCGGGCGAGTCCGGGGCCGGTCACGTACAGCTCCCCGATGACTCCCACCGGCACGGGCTTGAGGTGCCCGTCGAGGACCAGTCCGGCAAAGCCGATGGCCGGTCGTCCGATGTTGATGTCCTTGCCCGGCCGCATGGGTTCACTGACGCTGGCCTGGATGGTGGATTCGGTGGGTCCGTATCCGTTGAACATGCGACGGTCGCGGCCCCAGATGTCCACGAGTTCGGGTGGGCAGGCCTCGCCACCGACTGCGAGTACGCGGAGTTCGGGTAGCGCGGAGCTTTCGATCGAGCTGAGCGCGGTCGGAGTGATGAACGCGTGTGAGACGTGTTCGTCGGCAAAGATTTCGGCCAACTCGGATCCGCCGAAGACCGTCGGTGGGATGACGACCAGGCACGCTCCGCTGCCGAACGCCATCATGAGTTCGAAGACCGAGGCGTCGAAGCTCGGTGATGCCAGGTGAGAGATCCGCGAATAGGGCTGGACGTTGAATCTCTGATGTTCCTCGGCGTTGAGGTTTGACAACCCGAGGTGGGTGACGATGACGCCCTTCGGCTTCCCGGTTGAACCCGAGGTGTAGATCAGGTACGCGGGATGCCCGTGATGCAAGGGGATCGTGCGGTCGCGATCGGTGATCGCGGCTGCGCTCTGGGCGTCGATCTCGTCGACGGTCTCGGCTTCATCGAGGACCATCCACTCGACCGTGTCGGGAAGTTGACTGCGGTGAGCGTCGTCGGTGATGCCGAGTACGGCCCGCGAATCGTCGAGCATGTGGTTGATGCGATCGTCGGGATAGTTCGGGTCGACCGGCAAGAACGCTGCACCGGTTTTTGTGACCGCCCAGATCGCGACGATCTCCGCAGTGGACCGCGGCAGACCCAGCGCCACAAAATCTTCGGGACCGACGCCGCGCCGACACAGTGCGCGCGCCAGCTTCGTCGATTCCTCGTCGAGCTCGCGGTAGGTCATCGACCTCTCGCGACTCGAGAGGGCTGGGGCATCCGGGTTCGAGGCGACTGCTTCGGCGAGGATCTCCGGCCACACCCGCGCTCGAGTCGCGGCGGCACCGGATGCCGGCACCAGGGCAGCTGTTTCATCGGCGCCGAGGATGCCGATGTCGGCGATACGTGTTGCGGGTTCGCGTCCGACAGCGTCCAGGATCAGGCGCAGTCGGTCGGCAAACCGACGAATGGTGGCGGGTTCGAAGAGATCGGTTGCGAAGTCGAAGGCTGCGGACATCCCAGCCGGGATGCCGAACTCGTCGAACTTCTCGTCGACGATCAGCTCCAGGTCCTCCTTCGCGAATTTGGTTTCCACGGTCAGTCCGTCGATGTCGAGGCCGGGTAGGTGGAAATGTGCGGGTTCGTTGTTCTGAAGTTCGAGGGCGACCTGGAACAACGGTGAGTACGACGTGGATCTGGTTGGGTTGATGACGTCGACGAGCCGTTCGAATGGCAGGTCCGAGTTCTGGAATGCGGCCAGGTCGATTTCCCGGACGTGCTCCAACAGGTCGGCAAACGTGATGTCGGGATCGACGCTGGTTCGCAGGACCAGTGTGTTGACGAACATTCCGACGAGATGGTCGAGCGCTGCCTGACCTCGGCCGGCGATCGGTGTGCCGATGGTGACTTCGTCGGCGCCCGACAACTTGGACATCAGCACTGCGAGCGCGCCGTGCAGCGCCATGAACATCGTGACACCGTTTGCCCTGGTGAGGTCCGCGAGGGCGCGGTGGGTGTTCGCGTCGATGTCGAAGGTGAATCGGTCACCGTGGAAGGTCTGTTGCACGGGTCGCGGGTGGTCGGCGGGCAGTGCGATGACGTCGTCGAGTCCGGCGAGTTGCTCACTCCAGTAGTGCAATTGGCGACTGATGACGGATTCCGGGTCGTCTTCCGATCCGAGGACGCGATGCTGCCACAACGTGAAGTCTGCGTACTGCACCTCGAGTGGCGCCCACGTGGGCTCGGTCCCTGCCGTACGCGCCAGGTAGGCCGTCATCACGTCGCGTGCGAGCGGCGCCATCGACGAACCGTCGGCGCAGATGTGATGGACCACGACAAACAGAATGTGAACGGGTTCAGCGGTGTCGAGTCGGAACAGTGCCACGCGCAGCGGCAGGTCCACCGACACGTCGAAGCCGGTCGTGGCGAGTCGTTGCATGCGCTCTGCGAGTTCGTCCTCCCCCAACGTCATTTCACGGACCGGCGGTACTGCCTCGTCGACGGTGAGCACTTGCTGAATCGGATCGCCGCCGACGGCGGGGAACACCGTCCGCAGTGTTTCGTGCCGCTCGACGACGTCGGCGATGGCCTGTTGCATGGCCGTGACGTCGAGGTCACCGGTGAGGCGAACAGCTAGTGGGATGTTGTACGCGGCTGAGCGTGTGTCGAATTGGTTCAGGAACCACATGCGCTTCTGCGCCAACGAGAGCGGGACGCTGCCATTGCGCTCCATGGGAGTGAGCGGCACAGTGCCGACGGCAGTGACAGCGCTGGAGAGCCGTTCGGCGAGCTGAGCCGTCGTCGGTGCCTCGAACAGCACGCGCACCCCGACGTCGATGTTCAGTGCGGAGTTGAGCCGCGAGACCACGCGAGTGGCGATCAGCGAGTTGCCGCCGAGCTCGAAGAAATTGTCGTCGACGCCGACCCGTTCGACGCCGAGTACGTCGATGAACGCATCGGCGATCCGACGTTCGAGGCTGGTGCCGGGCGCCCGGAATTCCACACCGGTTCCGGTGAACTCCGGCGTCGGCAACGCTTTTCGATCGAGCTTGCCGACCGCGGTGCGCGGTAGCTCGTCGACGATCATGATGCTGGCCGGAACCATGTGCGAGGGAACACGTCCGGCGAGGTGCGCGGTGATCTCTGCCCCGGTCAGCGTCGATCCTTCCTCGACGGTGAGGTAGGACGCTAAAACTGTGGCGCCGGCCGGTCCGTCGACGCCGAGTGTCACGCAATTCGTGACACTCGCCATTGCGGTGATCTGGGCGTCGACCTCGCCGAGCTCGATGCGGAATCCGCGAATCTTGACCTGGAAGTCGCTACGCCCGACGTATTCGATGGTGTGATCGCTTCGCCAGGAGACGATGTCGCCCGTGCGGTACATCCGGTCGCCTGGCTTGCCGAAGGGGTCGGCGACAAATCGCTCGCTGGTCAGGCCGGGACGCCGGTGGTATCCGCGAGCCAGGCCGATGCCGGCGATGTACAGCTCACCGGGAGCTCCGACGGGTACAGGTTGCAGGCGCGAATCGAGGATCATCTCGTGCACGCCGCGGATCGGTCCACCGATCGTGATGGGTGCGCCCACTGTCATGGGTTCGCTGATGTCTGCCATGACGGTTGTCTCGGTCGGGCCGTAGGCGTTGACGAATTCTCGTCCGGGAGCCCAGAGGCCGACGAGATGCGGCGGTAGTGTCTCTCCCCCGACGACGACGTGCCGGAACTCGTCCAGGCCGGCCGGGTCGACGGTGGCGAGTGCTGCCGTGGTGACGAACGCGTGAGTGACGTGTTCGCGGCGGATGAGACTTGCCAGTTCGGCGCCGCCGTAGATGTCGGTCGGGACGATCACCATGGTTGCTCCGACACCGAATGCCTGCAGGTACTCGAAGACGGCTCCGTCGAAGCTGGGGGTGGCGAAGTGCAGGGTTCGAGAGTGGTGATCTGCGTGGAATCGACGCTGCTGGTCGAGTGCGAAGCTGTCGAGTCCGGTGTGGGTGACGACAACTCCCTTGGGTCGGCCGGTGGATCCCGAGGTGTAGACCACGTAGGCGGCGTTGTCCATGACCACCGGTGCACGCCGTTCGTCCTGGGTGATCGGCAGCGTGCAACTGGTGGCGACGTCGTCGTCGAATGCCTCTTCTCCGAGCACCAACCAGGACACGATGGGTGGAAGTGTGTCGATGGCGTCGACGACGGTCAACCCGAACAACACCTCGGAGTCGCTGAGCATGTGTTCGATTCGGTCAGCCGGATAGGTGGGGTCGACGGGGACGAACGCTGCGCCGGTCTTGGCCACCGCCCACACCGCGAGTACGGATTCGACGGACCTTTCGATGCCGATGGCAACCGACGTCTCGGGCCCGGCGCCGCGGCGAATCATGGCTCTGGCCAACTGGTTCGAGCGCCGGTCCAGTTCGGCGTAGGTCATGGAACGGCTGCCGGCCGAGAGCGCGATGCGGTCGGGATAGGTGGCAGAGACGTCGGCGAGAATCTCTGGGAGCGTTCGCGCGGAGCGCCCCGGGGAGCCGAAGACCGGCGCAAGATCACGGCTCTCGAACTCCGTGAGAACCTGCAGACGGGCCAGCGGCTGATCCGGTGCCGAGGCGAGTTGCCCGAGGACGATGCCCACGCGCTCGGTGATCTTGGCGACTTCGCGGGCGGAGAAGTGCGTCGGCAAGTACTCCATCTTCAGATTCAGCGTGTCACTTTCGGACGCCACCACGGCAATCGGATAGTGCGCCGAGTCGCGTCCGTCGATGCCGAGAACGTGCATTCCCGCGATGTCGGTTTCGGCGGTCAGGGCTGTCTCGTCGACGGGATACGACTCGAATACCGTCAGGGTGTCGAAGGAACCGGCGGCGCCGACTGCTCCGGCGATGTCCGACAGTCCGATGTGGTGGTGGTCGAGCAATGACGCTTGCTCGGATTGGACGCGAATGGCCAGTTCGGCGAGGGTTTCTCGGGCGTCGAGGCGGACTCGGACAGGCACCGTGTTGATGAACAGGCCGACTATCGATTCCACGCCGGGCACCTGTGGTGGGCGTCCTGAGACCGTTCCGCCGAAGACGACGTCGTCGCGTCCGAGAAGTTCGGCGAGCACGATTCCCCATGCCACCTGTACCAGGGTCGCCATGGTCAGGCCGCGGCTTCGCGCGAACGCCCGAAGAGTCTCGGTTCGTTCGGTCGGCAGCGAGTACGAGTGGATTTCACTTGCCACGGTTTCGGCGGCGGTGTCTGCCCTCGAGAGGTGGGTGGACGTGTCGACGCCCCGTAGCGCTTCTTGCCACGCCCGTAGCGAAGTCTCGGGTTCTTGCTTCGAGATCCAGGAGAGATAGTCGCGATACGACTGAACTCGGGGCAGAATCTCGGGGTCACCGTCGGTTGCGTAGAGAGTGAGCAGGTCTCGAAGCAACAGCGGGGTGGACCAGCCGTCGAGCAGGATGTGGTGGTTCGTCACGACGAGGCGTGCTGTGTCCGGTCCGATTCGCACGAGCATGAAGCGGATCAACGGGGCTGTTTCCATGTCGAAACGATGAGCGCGATCGCGTTCGAGCAGCTGACCGAACGCGACTTCGCTGTCTTCGGCTCCGGACAGGTCGATCTCGGCCCAGCCGATGTCGACACCGGAACGGATCACCTGCAGTGCCCGCCCTCCCGGTGCGGAGACAAATCCCGCGCGCAGGCTCGGATGACGATCAACCAAGGCCTGCGCGGCGCGGCGCAGGCGCGGCGCCTCCACCCGACCCCCGAGCTCGAGGGTCAGTTGCACCATGTACGGGTCGATTTCGGTTTCGTCGAACTGGGCGTGGAAGAGCATGCCCGACTGCAGAGGTGACAGTGACCAGATGTCGGTCAGGTCGGGGAATCTGCGCTCGAGCTGTTCGATGCTCTGTTGATCCGCGGTGACGAGATCGAGATCGGTGGGCGTGAGCTCGCGCTCGGAGTGTTCCTCCACGTATTCACTCAGTGCGCCCAGTGCTCGGGCCCAGAGCTCCGCCAGTTCGGTGACTTCGGCCTCGCTGAGAATGCCGCGGGGGAAGGACCACGTAGCGCGCAGAATCGGACCGTGTGCGGTATCGGTCGTGACGGCGTTGATGTCGAGCACCGACGCGGCGGCCAATTCGCCGCTGTGCGCTTCGTCGAGGGTGACTTCCGAGATCGGCAGCCACGGCACTTCGCCGTGCTCGGGATCCGAGCCGGCAAATCGTCCGAGGTAGTTGAACGAGATCTGCGGCGTGGGCAGCTCACGAAGTTCCTCGTTTCGATCGAGGTACTTCAGGATGCCGAACCCGATTCCGTTGTCGGGCAGGCCGAGCAGCGTTTCCTTGACGAGTTTCACGGCGGAGGCGGCGGTTGATCCCCCGGCCAGTGCATCGACGACATCGAGTCCGGTGAGATCGATCCGGACGGGGAACAAGGTGGTGAACCAGCCGACCGTGCGCGAGAGGTCGGCGCCCGGTACGGCGTTCTCCTCGCGGCCGTGCCCTTCGAGGTTGACGAGCACTTCCCCGCTGCGCTGTCCGCGCGATCGACGCCAGGCGGTGACGGCAATCGCGAGAGCAGCGAGCAGTCCGTCGTTCACCGAGCCTCCGAAATGCTGAGGCACCGTCGAGATGACGTTCTCGGTCACGGAGGTCGGAACGTCGACGCTGACTCGGTCGACGGTGGCTCCGACATCGACGGCTGGGTCGAGCCCGCGTGCCCCGAGCAATGGCTCGTCGGTCCGCATTCTCGACCACAGGTCGATCTCGTCGCGTCGCTGCGCAGCGGTCTCGGCGAGCGCTGTCGCCCAGCGACGTATCGACGTTCCGCCCGGCGGAAGTATGGGTGTTTCTCCGTCGAACGCCGAGGCATAAGCAGTGACCAGGCCCGGGACGAGCATGCGCCAGGACACACCGTCGACCGCGAGGTGATGAAGGACCAGGAGCAACCGTCCGGCTTCGGCCCGGTTGCCGTTCGAGCTGACGGGATCCAACCAGACTGCGCTGATCATCTTCCCGTGTTCGGGATCGAGGCGGCTGGATGCGTCCTGCATCGCGGTTTCCGCAGCGGCGACGAATTCTTCGCCGCTGGTGGACACGATGGAGGTTCGGCGCAGGATGTCGGGGGCGGTGATGCTCCCTGGCTCGCGGATCTCGAGTTGGTGAGTCGCGGCGTCCAGGCGCGCCCGCAGCACGTCGTGACGATCGAGGATCGTTTGCAATGCTCGTTCCAGCGCGGGGCCGGAGACATCCGCGGGCAGTGCGATCAGCGCGCTCTGGCTGTAACTGCGGATCGTGCTCAGGTCACCGCGACTGCGTTCGACGAGCCACTCCATGATCGGCGTGAGCGGTAGCGGGCCGGCTCCCCCGCCGGGTAGCTCCGTGAGAACCGGTGCCGTTTCCGATGATTCGATGAGGAGCACTTTGGTGAGGCCGGCCACGGTCTTCGCTTCGAAGACGTCCCGCGGAGTGAAGACGAGGCCTGCGGACTTCGCCCGTGAGACGAGTTGGATCGACATGATCGAATCGCCGCCGAGACCGAAGAAGGAATCGTCCACTCCGATACTGCCCCGACCCAGCACCTCCGCGAAGAGGTCCGCGAGGACCGCTTCGGTAGCGGTGGCCGGCGCCCGCGTCGCCTCGGTTGTTCCCGTGACGGTGAAGTCCGGAGCCGGGAGGCTGCGTCGGTCGAGCTTTCCGTTGACCGTCAGTGGAAGCGATTCGAGGACGACGATCACGGTGGGCACCATGTACTCCGCGAGTTCGGCGGCGACGAAGTCGGTCACCGTCGCTGAATCGACGGTACTGCCTGTTTCGGCGACCACGTACCCGACGATCCGCGGTGACGCTCCCTCCGTTCGAACAAGTGCTACCGAGGCAGCGACGCCGGGGCAGCGGAGCATTGCGGCTTCGATCTCTCCGAGTTCGATGCGGAAACCACGCACCTTCACCTGGAAATCACTGCGGCCCACGTACTCCAACTGCCCCGCGTCGTTCCACCTCGCCAGGTCCCCGCTCCGATACATTCGATCCCCCGAACTACCGAATGGATCGGGAAGGAACCGCACCGAAGTCAATGCGGGTTTCCCGAGGTATCCCCGAGTCACCTGATCACCGGCGACGTACATTTCGCCGACGACACCTGGTGGTACCAAGTTCAGTCGCCGATCGAGTACGTAGACGGACAATCCCGGTACTGCTCGCCCGATGATGCTCGCCGACGCGTGCTCGCTGTCGTTGCGGTCGAGTGCGATTCGACTGACGTGCACTGTCGTCTCGGTGATCCCGTACATGTTGACCAACGTCGGAGCCGTGTCGGCCCGCCTGTCGTACCACTTGCGTAACTGCCCGAGGTCGAGCGCTTCGCCACCGAAGACGACGTAACGCAGTGCAAGGTCGGGATCCGTGCCGTTCGGTGAGTACGCACGGTCGGCTTCGGCGAGTTGGTAGAAGGCGGTGGGCGTTTGGTTCAGGACCGTCACTCGCTCACGGCGGAGCAGTTCGTGGAACATGTCCGGTGATCTGGTCGTGTAGTAGTCGACGACGACCAGTCGGCCGCCGTGTAGCAGCGGCCCCCACAACTCCCAGACGGAGAAGTCGAATGCGTACGAGTGGAACATGGTCCACACGTCCGTGTCGTCGAACCCGAACGTCGGGGCGGTGTTGTCCATCAGAGTCAGGACGTTTCGGTGGCTGACCTGGACACCTTTGGGGCGCCCTGTGGATCCGGACGTGTAGATGATGTACGCGATCGCGTCGGGCAGAAGTGGTGTCGTCCGGTCCGCGTCGGTGATGCGACGGGGCGCGGAGTGATCGAGGCGTACCGCGATCTCCGGCGATCCGAGTTCGACGACGTCTATGCCGGATTCGATGATCTCCGATGGTAGGTCGCTTCGGAAGTCTCCGGTCGTGACCAGGCATACCGGCCGCGCGTCGTCGAAGAGGAACCGCATGCGCTCGGCCGGGTAGGTGATGTCGACCGGCAGGTATGCCGCTCCGGTTTTGATGACGGCGACGAGGGCGAGCACGAGATCGGTGGTTCTGGGCATTGCAACGGCAACCACGGATTCCGGACCGATACCGCGGCCGATCAGGAGCCGCGCCAGGCGGTTAGCGCGCCCGTCCAGTTCGGCGTACGTCATGGCGCCGTCGCTGTCGTTGACCGCGGTCGACGACGGATGTGCTGCAACAGCCTCGAAGAATCGGTCCGCGATGTTGTCCGCTGGAGCCGGTTCGGCGTGAGTGTTCCACTCGGTCAGCATCTGTCGACGCTCGTCGGCGCTCACGACGTCGATGTCACCGGTAGGAGTCGACGGCTCTCGGGAGACCGCCTCGAGGATGGTGAGCAGTCTGCGTGAGAACGAATCGATCAAGTCACCGTCGAACAGGTCTGTGGCGTAGATGAATTCGGCGTCGATGCCATCCGTTCCGCCATCCGCGTCGTAACGCTCGGTGACCGAGAGTTGCAGATCGAACTTGGCGACGGGTAGGTCGAACTCGACTCCCGAGACCGACAGCCCCGGCAATTCGAGTTGTGGGAGTGCATTGTTGCGGAACTCGATGAGGATCTGGAACAACGGAGTGTGCGAAGTCGAGCGTTCCGGGTCGAGTGCGTCGACCAACCTTTCGAAGGGCAAATCGGTGTGCTGGAACGCGCCGAGGTCGCCTTCGCGAACCTGGGCGAGGACGTCCTCGAACGACGCGTCGGGCGTGATCTGTGTTCGCAGCACGAGAGTGTTGACGAACATACCGACCAGGTGATCGAGTTCGGCCTCGCCGCGGCCGGCGACGGGTGTCCCGATGGCGATGTCCTCGGTACCGGCCAGGCGCGCCGCAAGTACCGCCAGTGCTGCGTGCATGAGCATGAACATGGTGGTGCCGTGCTCACGTGCCAGGTCGGTCAGCGCCCGATGGGTCTGCGGCGATACCGCGAACCGGTGGACCGAGCCGACCATGGACGGCTTTGCCGGACGTGGGAACGACGTCGGCAACGCGATCGGCTCGCCCAGTCCCGCGAGTCGGTCCTTCCAGTAATCGAGCTGACGGGTCAGAGCCGAGTCCGGATCTTCCTCGGAGCCGAGCACTTCGTGCTGCCACACAGCGAAGTCGCCGTACTGCACGGCCAGTTCCGACCAGTTCGGCGCACTGCCGGCACTGCGGGCCGCGTAAGCCGCTGCCACGTCCGCTGCGAGGGGGTTCATCGAGAACCCGTCGGCGACGATGTGGTGGACGACGATCACGAGTACGTGCCTGCGCTCGTCCCCGTCGACGCGCAGGACCGCGCAGCGGATCGGAACTTCGGCCGAGGCGTCGAAGCCTGCCGAGGCCAGCTCGAGGATTCGATCGGACACTCTGGCAGCAGTGACGATTTCCGGCTCCAGGATCGGCATGACCTCGTCGCTGGACATCACCTGCTGAACCGGCTGTCCGTCGATCGAGGGGAACTTCGTCCGCAAGCTCTCGTGGCGCCCCAGTACGTCCGCTACCGCGGCCTGCAATGCGGCGAAGTCCAGATCGCCGTCGAGGCGCACTGCCAGGGGAACGTTGTAGGCGGGGGACGTCACGTCGAACTGGTTGAGGAACCACATCCGCTTCTGTGCCAGTGACACGGGCAGTGGGTCCGGGCGGGATCGCCGAGTCAACGGTGGTCTGGGGTTCTCGCCGCGGCCGACGCTCTCCGCCAGACGAGACAGCTGCCGAACTGTCGGAGACTCGAACAATCCTCGAACGCCGATGTCGGTGCCGAGAAGTGCGTTGACGCGGGCGATGACGCGGGTCGCGGTCAGTGAGTTTCCGCCGACGTCGAAGAAGTGAGTGTCGATACCGATCGGAGACACTCCGAGCACGTCCTCGAAAACGCCCACCACCAGCCGTTCCAACTCGGTGGCCGGTGCAGTGAGTGTTTCGGCATCGGTGTCGAAACGAGGCGCCGGAAGAGCAGCCCGATCGACCTTGCCGACGCCGGTCAGCGGTAGTTCGTCGAGCACGACGACGCTTGCGGGCACCATGTGTGCCGGCAGTAGCTCCCGTGCCGCCGCCCGGATGTCCTCGGCGCTCACCCGGCGTTCGTCGTCGCAGACGACATATGCCGCCAAGGCCTGCTCGTCGGAGGGTCCGCGCACCGCCAACGTGACCGCGTACTCCACGCCGGGCAGCTGACCCAACGCCGTGTCGACCTCGCCGAGTTCGATACGGAAGCCGCGGATCTTGACCTGGAAGTCGCTGCGTCCGAGGTACTCGATGGTGCGGTCGCTGCGCCAGCGCACCACGTCGCCCGTGCGGTACATCCGCTCCCCCGGCTCGCCGTACGGGTTGGCGACAAATCGTTCGCTTGTCAGTGGTGAGCGCCCGTGATAGCCGCGCGCGAGTCCGACTCCGGCGACATACAGTTCGCCGGGAACTCCGACGGACACCGGTTGAAGTCTGCGATCGAGGACGACCTCGCTGAATCCGCGGTTCGGCGGTCCGAGATAGACCTTCTCGCCGGCCGGGATGGGGTCGCTGAGGTTGCAGGAGATGGTGGTTTCGGTGGGTCCGTAGACGTTGACGAACGATCTTCCCGGCGCCCAGGTGCGCACCAGGTCCGCCGAGGGCGCCTCGCCGCCCACCGTGATGGTGGTCAGTTCGTCGATTCCCTCGGGATCCACCGACGTCAGCGCTGCAGGCGTGATGAACGCGTGGGTGACATGTCCCTCGCGGAGAACGTCGGCCAGTTCGGTTCCTCCGTAGACGGTGGTGGGAGCTACGACCAGTTCGCCGCCGACGGCGAAGGCGAGCAGGTACTCGAGAACGGAGGCGTCGAAGCTCGGAGAGGCGAAATGCAGTGCGCGTGAATTCTCGGTGAGACCGTAGCGATGACGCTGTTCGTCGGCGAAGTTCTCGAGACCGGTGTGCGTGACGACGACGCCCTTGGGTCGGCCGGTCGAGCCCGAGGTGTAGATGAGGTAGGCGGTGTTCTCCAACCGCGGGGTTCCCCGGCGCTCGTCCTCGCGTAGCGGCGCCGCGGATACTCCGGAGAGCCGAGCGATGCTCGTCGGGTCGTCGAGTTCGAGCCACTTCGTCACACCGCCGTCGCCGGGTCTGTGGGCAGCCGTGGTCAATCCGAGCGAGGATGCCGAGTCCTCGAGCATGAACGAGATCCGGTCACTCGGGTAGCGAGGATCGATCGGCACGAAGGCGGCGCCGGTCTTGGTGATCGCCCAGACCGCTGCGACGGATTCGAAGGAGCGTTCCACACAGATCGCCACCCGTGAGTCCGGGCCGGCGCCTTCCGAGATGAGCACGCGCGCCCACTGGTTCGACGCCTCGTCCAGCTCTCGATAGGTCATCTTTCTCTCACCACAGGACAGTGCGACCCGTTCGGGGAATCTGCTCGCGGTGTCCGAAAAGATGCGATCGAGTGTCCTGACCGAGCGGCCCTGCCGGCCGCGCGCGGGAACCAATTGCTGCACTTGCGAATCCGGCATCAGGCGCAGTTTCGCCAGCGGGAGATCCGGTTGCGCGGTGATCAGCTCGAGGGTGCGGAGCAGCCGGTCGGCGATCGCGTCGATGTCGTGATCGCCCAGGACTCCCGGGAAATACTCGAATTTGAGCCGCAGTCGCCCGTCTGCCGCAGAGGCAACGATCGCGAGTGGATAGTGCGCGGCATCCTCGGCGTCGTGGACGTCGAGAACGTGCATTCCGGCTATGTCGGTACCGGAGGAGAGTCCACCGCGGTCGACGGGATACGACTCGAACACAGTCAGCGTGTCGAACGATGCAGCGGACCCCACAGCCGAAGTGATATGCGAAAGCCCGACATGATGGTGATCGGACAACCGCGCCTGTTCCGCTTGGACGCGAACGCACAGCGCCGCCAGGGACTCTCGCGGATCGAGGCGAACTCGGACGGGGACGGTGTTGATGAACAAACCCACCATCGACTCGACGCCGGACACCTGGGGTGGTCGGCCGGAGACGGTTCCACCGAAGACGACGTCGTCGCGGCCGAGGAGTTCGGCGAGCACGATTCCCCAGGCCACCTGGATCAAGGAGGCTGTCGTCAGGCCACGGGAGCGGACGAATCCACGCAGAAGTTCCGTCTCACGTTCTCCGAGCGCTGTGGTCGTCGAGCGTGAGGTAGCGCCGTCCTCGTCGACGGCGTGAGTTCCGGTGAGCAGCGTCGGGTCGTCGAGTCCGCGGAGTGCTTCGCCCCAGGCTTCGATCGACACGCTGTCGTCGCGAGTGCTGATCCAGCTCAGATAGTCCCGGTAGGGGTGTACGCGTGGGATGGCACTGTGATCACTGTCTGTCGCGTAGAGCGTCAGTAGGTCGCGGACCAGCAGCGGCATCGACCATCCGTCGAGGAGGATGTGGTGGTTGGTCAGGATCAGCCGATACGCGTCGTCACCGGTTCGCAGAAGCAGGAACCGCAGCAGGGGCGGAGTGGCCATGTCGAAGCCGCGGACCCGATCCGCATGGAGAAGCTCGCGTATCTCGGTCGCTTGTTCGGTGGGGGCCAACGGAGAGATGTCGATCTCGGTCCACGGCACGTCAACGTCGGCGCTGATCACCTGCACCGATCGTCCACCGGTGTCGGTCGTGAACGCCGCGCGTAGGTTCTCGTGTCTGTCGAGCAGTGCCTGTGCGGCGCGGTGCAACCTGGACGCGTCGACGCCGTCGAGTTCGAGTGCGAGTTGGACGGTGTACGCGTCGACTGTGTGTTCGGCGTAGCGGGCGTGGAAGAGCAGTCCGGATTGCAGTGGTGAGAGGGACCAGACGTCGGTCAGTGTCGGGAACTCGCGCTCGAGGTGGTCGATGGAATCCTGGTCGAGGTCGATCAGGTCGATGTCCGACGGGGTGAGTCCCCCGCGTTCGCTGTGTTCGGCATAGGTGGCCAGCGCGCGCAACGCCTGCACCCAGAGGTCGGCGATGGCGCGAGCATCGCGCTCTGCCAGTACGCCGGTGGGATAGGCGATAGTGGCACCGATGTGCGGTGCGCCCGAGATCTCGGTGGTGACGACGTTGACGTCCAGGACCGAACCCACTGGCATCTCGGACCGCGCTGCCGCTTCCAGATCGACGTCCCGGGCCAGTGCCCAGTCCCCCAGTGACTCTCCTGCTTCGGTGCCGGAGAAACGGCCCAGATAGTTGAACGAGATCTGCGGTTGGCGGAGGTCTTCGAGTTCCGCTCGACCCACCTCGTCGAGGTAACGCAGAACTCCGTAGCCGATCCCGCTGTCCGGAACACCCAAGAGTTCTTCCTTGACACGCTTGAGCACCACCGCTGCCTCTGGGGCGCTGCTCATCACTTCCGCGATGTCGATGCCGGCGAGGTCGATCCGCATCGGGAAGACGCTGGTGAACCAGCCGACCGTGTGCAGGACGTCCGCACCGGGCACCACGTGAGCTTCGCGTCCGTGGCCCTCCATCGAGATGAGTACGTTGTCGGTTCGTATGCCCTGTGCCTGCCTCCACTGCGTCAGTGCCAGTGCGAGAGCAGCAACGAGACCGTCGTTGACTGATCCACCGAAAAGCGCCGGAAGCGTGGTCAGGACTGTGTCGGACAGTTCGACGGGTACGTCGGCGACAACTCGGCCGACCGAATCGAACGTGTCGAGCCGCGGGTCCAGCGGCCGGGTTCCGATCAGCGGGTCGGCACCTTCGAGTATCGAACGCCACCGGGGCAATTCGACTCTTCGATCGGGCGCGATGTCGCGGAGCGCATGCGACCAACGACGAACCGACGTGCCCGAGTACGACGGCTCCGGTTCCTCGCCTGCATCGATGCGGTGGAAAGCCGACGCAAGTTCCGGCACGAGGACGCGCCAGGAGACACCGTCGACGGCGAGGTGGTGGATCACCAGGAGCAGCCGGCCGGTGTTGCGCACGCCGGACAACCAGACGACCCGCACCATCACGCCCCGGCCGGGGTCGAGTTCTCGACGCGCACCGCCCAGTGCGTCGACGATCGCCGCGTCGAACACCGCGGTGCCCGGCTCGGCCTCTACCTCGATCACCCGGCAAATATCCTCGGCTGCAACAGATCCCGGCTCGCCGACAACAAGCCTGCGCTCGCCGTCGAGCTCGAGGCGTGCGCGAAGGATGTCGTGACGATCGAGAACAACTTGAAGAGCCGCGGTCAACTGCTCCACACTGTGAAGCCCGTGCGGCGCGTTGAGAAGAGTCGCTTGGGAGAACGAATCGAGACCCCGGAGATCGGAGCCGAGCCGGTCGAGCCACCACTGAGCCACCGGCATCAACGGCACGAGGCCCACGCCGTCTCCGGGAAGTTCCTCGAGCACCTCGGGTTCGTCGTCCTTGGTCGATGCCAGCAAAACCGCAAGACCGGCGACCGATTTCACCTCGAAGACGTCACGCGGGGTGAAGACGAGCCCGGCATCGCGGGCACGGGCGACGAGCTGAATCGACATGATCGAATCGCCGCCCATCGAGAAGAACGAGTCGTCGACGCCCACCGATTCGACACCGAGGACATCGACGAACAAGGCGGCCAGCGTGCGTTCGGTATCGGATTCGGCGGCCCGCGAGCGTGCCTGGGTTGCTCGCAAGTCGGGAACCGGCAGGGCTCGGCGGTCGAGCTTTCCGTTGGCAGTCATCGGCAGTTCGTCGAGAACGACCACGACCGCAGGAACCATGTACGGGGCCAGAGCCGAGCCCGCGAACGCGATGACGGCCTCGGGATCCACAGTCTGAGCGTCGTTGGCAGGCACGACGTATCCGACGATCCGTGCGGCGCCTCCGTCACGTTCGAGCGTGGTCACCACGGAATGTGCAACGCCGGGATAGCGAGCCAGAACTGCCTCGATCTCGCCGAGTTCGATGCGGAATCCGCGAATCTTGACCTGGAAATCGCCTCGACCCTGGTACTCGAGTTCGCCGTTCTTGTTCCACCTGGCGAGGTCGCCGGTTCGGTACATCCGTGTGCCCGCACTGCCCGCGGGATTGGGCACGAATCGTTCGGCGGTCGTGCCGGCGCGGTTTCGGTAACCGCGGGCGAGTCCGTCGCCGCTGACGTACAGCTCTCCCGTCACTCCGACCGGGACGCGGTGCAGGCGATTGTCGAGGACCCACGCGGTGATGCCGGTCGACGGGCGACCGATCGTGACTCGATCGGTCGGGGACATCGGCTCGGTGATGCTGGCGACGACCGTCGATTCGGTTGGTCCGTAGGCATTGATCATGATCCGGTGATCGCTGACCCAGGCGGCGACGAGGTCGGGTGGGCAGACGTCGCCGCCGGTTCCGATGCACACCAGCTCGTTCAGTCCGCTCGGATCGACCGTGGCCAGTGCGGCTGGTGTGATGAAGGCGTGCGTGACGTGCTGGTCGGCGATCAGACTCGTCAGTTCGGTTCCGCCGATGATGCTCGGTGGGGCGATGACCATCGTGGCCCCGGCACCAACAGCCATCAGGAGTTCGAGAATCGAGGCGTCGAAGCTCGGTGAGCTGAAATGCAGCGTGCGCGAGGTCGACTCGACGCGGAAGCGACTGCGTTCCTGCTCGGCGAGTGCCGAAAGCCCACGGTGAGTGACCATGACGCCTTTGGGGACGCCGGTGGAACCGGAGGTGTAGATGACATAGGCCGGGTTGTCCAGGGACACCGCAGCCAGCAGCTCCGAGGCATCTATCCGCTGATCACCGATCTGTTCGAGGGTTGCGAGTGTCTTTGCCTGATCGAGCAGAACGGCGTCTGCCTCGTCGGGGACGACACCCACATGCTCGGCGGTGGTGAGAACGACGCCCGCTCCCGAGTCGTTGATCATGTGGTGCACGCGGTCGACGGGATACGCCGGGTCGACGGGTACGAATGCAGCGCCGGACCGGGCAACCGCCCAGATCGCGACCACGGATTCCAGTGAGCGTGGTAATGCCAGGGCGACAACGGATTCCGGACCGACCCCGCGGCTGATCAACAGTCGTGCAAGCCGGTTGGCGCGGCGGTCCAGATCGGAGTAGGTCAGATGGCGGTCGCCGAAAATCAGTGCAGCCCTCTGCGGTTCGTCGACGTACTTCCGCTCGAGCAACGTCGAGAAGTGAACCTGCTCGGGAAGTTCCGGTGCGACGGCGCGAATCGTGTCGAGATCACTCACGAGATCGATGTCGCCGACCGGCGTGTGCGGTGACTCGGTGACAGCACCGAGAATCCGAACCAGGTATCGAGCGAAACCTTCGACGGTCGACTCGTCGAACAGGGCGCTCGCGTAGGTGAACCCGGCCTCGATTCCGGCCGGCCGGCCGTCGTCGTCGAAGGTCTCGGCAAGCGTGAGTTGCAGATCGAAATTCGAGACGGCGGATTCGAGTTCGAGGACCTCGACGTCCAAATCCGTCAGACGAACTGCTGGCCGAGTGGTGTTCTTGAACTCCAGCATCACCTGGAACAACGGTGAATGCGACGTCGACCGCTCCGGAGCCAGCGCATCGACGACGCGCTCGAAGGGGACGTCTGCGTGAGCGAAGGCGTCGAGGTCGGTGCTGCGAACTCTGGCCAACAGATCGGTGAACGAGGCGGCGGGGTCGACGTCGGCGCGCAGGACCAACGTGCCGACGAACATACCGACCATCGGATCCAGTAGGGCATTTCCGCGCCCGGCGATCGGTGAGCCGATCGTGATGTCTTCCATGCCGGACAATCTCGCCACGAGCACTGCGTATGCGGCGTGTACCGCCATGAACATACTGCTTCGGTGTTCGATCGCGGTTTCGCTCAGACGGCGGTGGATGCCGGCATCGATGTCGAATCGAACGACGCCGCCCGAGAGATCCTGCACACGCGGACGCGGTCGATCTGCGGGGAGCGCAAGAAGTTCGGGAACACTCGCCAGTTGACGTGTCCAGTACTCGAGCTGACCTGCAAGAGTGCTGTCCGCTTCGTCGATCCGACCGAGAGCCCTTTCCTGCCAGATGGCGAAGTCCGCGTACTGGACCGGAAGAGGAGACCAGTCGGGCGCCTCACCTCGATGCCTTGCCGAGTACGCGCTCATCACGTCGAACGCCAACGGTGCCATCGAGAATCCGTCGGCGCAGATGTGATGGACGACCACGGTCAGGACGTGATCTTCTTCGTCGACCTCGATCAGTTCCGCCCTGATCGGTGGAGCCTGCGTGACGTCGAAGCCCCTCGAGGTGAGACGTTCGATCTCCCCGAGTACCGCTTCGGCGTTTGCGGCGACAACCGGCAGCGCGCCCAACGCTTCACCGGGTTCGACGATCACTTGCGCCGGCACTCCCTCGATCATGGGAAACAGCGTGCGCAGCGATTCGTGGCGAGTAAGCACGTCGGTGATCGCGCCCTCCAACACGGCAACGTCCAACCGGCCTCTCAGCCTGATCGCTATGGCGACGTTGTACGCCGCGGACGTGACGTCGAATTGATTGACGAACCACATGCGCTTTTGTGCCAGCGACAGCGGGATCGTCTGTGGCCGCGGCAATGCCTCGAGCGGAAGGACTGCCGGTCCCCCTCGTGCCGTGGCGCACTCGACCGCCAACTGCGCAACGGTCGGCGCGTCGAACAACTCTCTGATCGACAAGTTCAACGACAGCGAATCGTTCACGCGCGCCACAGCGCGTGCAGCGACGAGGCTGTTTCCGCCGATCTCGAAGAAGTTGTCGTGAACACCGACTGCCCCGGATTCCAGAAGCTCCTCGAAGATCGCCGCCAACTGCGCTTCGAGCGGTGTTCGCGGCGCCAGATACGTCTGCGAGCTGTCGAAGCTGGGCGCGGGCAGAGCCTTTCGATCAAGCTTGCCGGTCGAACCGAGAGGGAACACGTCGAGGGCGATGACCACAGCGGGAACCATGTAGGCCGGAAGGAGACCTCTCAACTCGGTGCGTAGGCCGTCCGTGTCGATCGAAGTGCCGGTGTCGGCGATGACGTAGCCGACCAAACTGTCACCGACCACGTCGTCGTGATGGACGAGAGCAGCAGCTTGCGCGACACCGGGCAGCCTGAGCAATGCTGCTTCGACCTCGGCGAGTTCGATGCGCTGCCCGCGGATCTTGACCTGGAAATCGCGTCGACCGACATAGTCGAGCAGCCCGTCGGCGCGCCACCGGACGACATCACCGGTTCGGTACATCCGGGTGCCAGACGGGCCGTACGGGTCGGCCACGAACCTGTCGGCGGTGAGATCGCTGCGCCCGAGGTATCCACGCGCCAGTTGCACTCCCGCCAGATACAGCTCGCCGTGAACGCCGACCGGAACCGGATGCAGCCGCCCGTCGAGGACATAGAGCTGGGTGTTCCACACGGGCGCACCGATGGGAACGGTGACGGTCATGTCGGGGGTGAATTCGGCGGCGCTGACGTCGACGGCAGCCTCCGTGGGTCCGTACAGGTTGAACAGTCCCGCAGAACTCAGACGGGTGAACGCCTCCGCAGTGGTAGGCGCGAGCGCTTCACCGCTGCAGAACACCTGACGCAGGCTCGCGCACTGCCCGGCAGTCGCGGCAGCGACGAATTCCGCGAGCATCGACGGAACGAAGTGCGCCGTCGTGACGCCTTTTTCGGCAATCAACGCCGACAGGTACCCGGGATCACGGTGCCCGTCCGGTTCCGCGATCACCAACTGCGCGCCGGTCTGCAGGGGCCAGAACAGTTCCCACACCGAGACGTCGAAGGTCACCGGGGTCTTGTGCAGCACCACGTCCGACGCGTGAAGGGGGTACGTGTCCTGCATCCACAGCAGGCGATTGACGATCGAACGGTGTGATACTGCAACACCTTTCGGTCGACCCGTCGATCCGGACGTGAAGATCACGTAAGCAGCATTGTCCGGGCGGAGGGGTCCGAGCCGATCAGCGTCGGTGATCGGCGCCGTCGTGGACACCTGACGATCGAGATCGACGTCCACGATCGGGACTCGCGCGGGAAGAGCGCCGTGGTCCTGGGGCCGGCTCAGCACGCAGATCGGTTCCGCGATGTCGAAGACGTACGCGATGCGCTCGGCGGGATGATCGGGATCCACCGGGACGTATGCCGCACCGGCACGGATCACGGCGTGGACCGCGACGAGTAGTTCCGGTGACCGTCGAATCGACACCGCGACGCGCATGTCCGGGCCGACCCCGCGGGCGATGAGGGTTCTGGCAAGTTCACCGACCCTCGCGTCGAACTCCGCATAGGTCAGTGTCCGCTCGCCGAAGACCAGCGCGGCCCCCTCGGGTGTCCGGGCTGCCTGCTCCGCCACCAGGTCCGAGAGGGTGGTGATCGGTACGGCGTGTTCGGTGGCATTCCAACGCTCGAGGACCAGTTCCGCCTCGCCCGGAGCTGTGAGATCGACGTCGCCGACGACGGATTCCGGGTAGGCAGCTACCGCGTCGAGGAGCATCGTGAAGCGATCAGCGAGGCCGGACATGGTGTCCGAGTCGAAAAGCTGGCTGGCGTAGTTCAACTGGCCGTCGAGATGGTCGCCGCGGTCGGTGAGAATGACCTGAAGGTCGAACTTTGCCGCGCCCGTCGACAGTTCGTCGACCGTGACCTCGAGCTCGGGCAAAGTGACCTCGGTGGGAGCGGCGCCCTGCATCACCAGCATCACCTGGAACAGCGGCGCCTGGTTGTCTGCGAGGGATTCGACGAGTACGTCGTACGGCACTTCGGTGTGCTGCAAGGCCGCCACGTCGACGTCGCGGACGCGGGTGAGAACTTCACCGAAGGTGAGTCCCCCCTCGAGAACCGTCCTCAGCACCACCGTGTTGACGAACATTCCGACGACGTCGTCGAGAGCGCGCTCGCTCCGCCCGGCCACCGGAGTGCCGATCGTGATGTCGTTCGCTCCGGATTCTCGGCTGAGCAGGACGGCCAGCGCGGCGTGGATCACCATGAACACGCTGACGTCGCTGCGCGCCGCGATCTCGCCGACCCGGCGGTACGTCGCGGAGTCGATCCGGAAATCGAGATCGTCACCGCGGAGCGAGACACCCGCAGGGCGCGGATGATCCATCGGCAGTTCCGCGAGCTCACCGCGTTCGGTGAGCGTGTGCGACCAGAACCGCAACTGCTCGGCAAGAATAGAATCCGGGTCGGACGCTTCACCGAGCGCTCCGCGTTGCCACTCGCTGAAATCGCCGTACTGCACTTCGAGTGGCAGCCACGCCGGCACGCGTCCGCTCGCCCGCGAGGCGTACGCCACCATCACGTCACGAGCCAGCGGCGCCATCGACAGGCCGTCTGCTGCAATGTGGTGCACGACGAGGACCAAGGTGTGCTCGCGTTCGTTCACCTCGAGCAGAGTCGCGCGGATCGGCACCGATTCGCTGACGTCGAATCCCTCTCGCGCGAGCTCACTCGCCCGCGCCGAGGTCGCTGCGGCAGGCACCGTTTCCACCTCGAGATGATCGAACATCTCGTCCACACCGAGAACGTGCTGGACGGGGCCACGCGCACTCTCGGGGAAAACGGTCCGCAAGATCTCGTGTCGAACGATCACGTCCCGCAGCGCGGTGAACAGTGCATCGACGTCGAGATCGCCGGTCATCGAAACCGCGATCGGAATGTTGTACGCCGGCGAACTCGGATCGAGTTGATTGGTCAGCCACATTCGTTGCTGCGCCAGAGATACCGGTATCCGGTCAGGGCGATCGATACGCGTCAGTGCCGGGGCACGTGTGTTCCGCGAGTCCGCGAGGTCGGCACGTGCTGCCAGAGCGGAGACGGTCGGCGCCTCGAAGAGGTCGAGAACGCTCAGCGTCGTTCCGAGAGCTCCGTTGACTCGCGACACGACGCGGGTCGCGATCAACGAGTCACCGCCGAGGTCGAAGAAACTGTCGTCTGCTCCCGCCCGGGTGATACCGAGCAGATCGCAGAACACCGCCGAAATTCGCTTCTCGGTCGAGGTCTCGGGGGCACGGTATTCAGCCGACCCGCCCACAGAATCGATGTCCGGTAACGCTTTCCTGTCGATCTTTCCTGCCGGAGTCAACGGAATGGAGTCGAGGACGACGATCCGCGCCGGAACCATGTGGGCTGCCAACGAAGATCTCGCGTGGGCGACCAGCTCGGAGTTGTCGATGTGTGTGCCCACAGCCGCCGTGACGTACGCCGCCAACAGTGTTTCCCCACTCGGGCCCGCAACTCCGGCGGTGACTGCCTGTGCGACGCTCGGGTGGCGGCGCAGCACGTCGTCGATCTCGCCGAGCTCGACGCGGAAACCGCGGATCTTGATCTGGAAGTCGCTCCGGCCGAGGTACTCCAGCTCACCCTCGCCGTTCCACCGCGCGAGGTCACCCGTGCGGTACATGCGCTCTCCCGCAACACCGTTGGGGTCGGCAACAAATCGTTCGGCCGTAATCGTGGCACGCGCGTGGTACCCGCGCGCCAAACCGACACCGCTCACATAGAGCTCGCCGGCGACACCGATCGGCACCGGTTGAAGCCGCGAGTCCAGGAGGACGGTTGCGGCTCCGCGCATCGGCTTCCCGATGGTGACGGGAACATCGCTGCTCAGCGGTCCGGTCAGAGTGGCGACGACGGTGGTTTCGGTCGGTCCGTACGCGTTGAACATCGAGCGTCCGTGTGACCACTGATCCACCAGCGCGGGTGAGCATGCGTCGCCGCCGGTCACGACCACTCGTAGATCCGGTAGGCCGGCGGGATCGACTGTTGCCAGCGCGGCCGGGGTGACGAAAGCGTGGGTGACCCGTCCGATACGCATCACCTGTGCCAGTTCGTCGCCGCCGTACACGGTGGGCGGCGCGATCACCATCGTTGCCGCGCCCCCGAAGGCAAGGAGGAGTTCGAGGACCGAAGCGTCGAAGCTCGGCGAAGAGAAATGCAGGGTGCGGTCTCCAGGTTCGACTCCGAACCTGACTCGTTCTTCGTCGGCGAAGCTGCTCAGCCCGCGGTGACTGACCACGACGCCTTTGGGGACACCGGTGGAGCCGGACGTGTAGATGAGGTATGCCGGATCGTCGTAGCTCAGGCGCGTACGCCGCTCGGCGTCGACGACCGGTGCATCGGAATGGTGCGAGGTGTCCAGTTCGTCGAGGAGCAGCCAATCCACCGAATCGGCGAGCCCGCCATGGTGCTCCCCCACACTGATTCCGACTACAGCTCCCGAATCGGTGAGCATGTGCCGAACACGATCCTCGGGGTAGTGCGGATCGATCGGGAGGAAGGCACCGCCGGTCTTGGCCACCGCCCACGTCGCGGTCACCGATTCGAGAGACCTCGACAGCGCAAGGGCGACATAGGTGCCGGGGCCGACTCCCCTGTTGATCAGTTCACGGGCGAGTGTGTTCGACTCGGCGTCGAGATCCCGGTAGCTCACCTCACGATCACCGAATACGAGCGCTGGGGCATCGGGGTTCACAGCCGAGGCCCGGCGGAGAATATCGGGGAGGGTCAACGGGGAGGACGCGGTCGCTCCCCGCGCCGGTACCAGGGACTCACGCTCGAAGTCGTCGAGGAGATCGAGGTCTCCGACCGGCGTTCGCGGGGCTGCTGCTGCGCCTGCAAGGATCCGCACCAGTCGCGAGAGGAAGGCTCGGACCGTGGATTCGGCGTAGTGCTGCGTGGAGTACGCAACCTCGAGGGCGCCGGTATCTGCGTGGACGTCGATCGCCACGTCGAGGCCGGCAATCGTGGTCTCCTGCGAGCCGTCGTTGAGGTGGACGTGCAACTCGGGCAGTGCGGGGACACCTGCCGCCGATCGAATCGACAACGTATCGCGTTCTCGAGCAAGAGAACTCACGAACTCGTCGAACGGTGCCGCCGGATCGACCTCGCAGCGCAGGGGCAAAGTTCCCCACTCGGTCCTCGTTCCGATCAGCACGTCCCGGCGCTCGGTCGATCTCGACAGCAACGAAGCAAATGCGGCATGGACAACGGCAAAGAGGGAGACGCCTTCCGTGCGCGCAAGTTCGGCGACCGCGGGATCGAGTGGGACGCTCAGCCGATTCGTACCGGTGGGCTCCGATTCGGCGTCGATTCGCTCGAGGCCCAGTGTCTCGAGGTCCAGTGTGGAGCCCTCGTCGGAGTCCCCCAGGTATCTCGCCCAGAACCGCTCGAGTTCCCTGCGCTGTGCACTGCGCGCCCCTGCCTCGGCACTTGCCGGATGAATCCGGTTCATCGGCGTACCGGCCGGTGCTGCTGTCAGTTCTGCGACCAACTCGGTGAACGCCCGGTGGTGCTCGGCCAGTTCGTCGTGGCCGTAGCGATTGGGGTTTCCGCGAAAGTCGATCAACGTCTGCGCCGGATCGCCGCTCTGGTACACGTTGACCAGCAGATCCTCGACCGGACCCGACGTGACGATGTGATACTCACCGGTCAGTGGCCCGAGGGTTATCTCCTGCCGGAAGAGCATCACATTCATCATCGGGCCGGACAGACGCGCGTCGCCGACGGTCAGACCGGCATCACGCCGGATGTCCTCGAGGCTGCATCGCTGATGACGAAGCGCACCGAGAAGTTCGAGTTGCACGCGCCCGACCAGATCGTCGACACTTTCGTCCGGGTTTACGTGGATGTGTAGCGGCGCGACGTTGACCAGCATTCCGCCGGACCGCTGCAGCGGTGCCGTCGTCCTCGCGGAAACCGGCAGGTTGATCAGCACGTCGTCGTAGCCGGTACTGCGGGACAGGTAGCACGCCAGTGCCGAAATCAACACTGCGGCCGGAGTTGCACCGGAACGTGAATTCCACTCGTCCAAGGCAGCAAGGCTGTCCGCCGACATCGCGGCACTGACGAGTTCACTGCGTGCAGTCGGGGGTCCCTCACGGGTGGCCAACGTCGAACCGTGTTCGACGCCCGACACACGCTGGGCCCAGTACTCGCGGTCGGCTTCGAATCGGCTCGATTCGCGGTACTTCTGGTCGAGCTCGGACAGCGTCGTGACGTCGAGCGCCTTGTTCACCGCAGGTTCTCGACCTTCGACGGCTGCGGTGTAGATCGCCGCAATCCGATTGACGATCGTCATACCGCTGTAACCGTCGAGAGCGACGTGATGAATCCTGGTGTACCACAGGTAATCCCGATCACCAGTTTGAAGAATTGTCATCTCGACGAGACGATCGCGAGTCAGATCGAGCGTCGTCGCGTAATCGTTGTCCATCCACTCCGAGGCAGCCTGCCGAGGGTTCTCACGCTCGCGGAAGTCGAAGTAGTCGATGCCCGGGTCGATCGTGAAGTCCACGATCTGGCAGGGCTCCCCATCCGGGTACATCAACCGTAGAAACGGTGATTCGAACTCGTGGGCAGCCTCCACCGCGGCGCGACTGAGCAGTTGCATGTCCAAATCGCCGTGGAACTCGATGTACTGCGCGATGAAGTACGGGACCGTCGGGTGAAGTTGCTGCGCAAACCACATGCTGCGCTGCACCGCAGACAGGGGGAACGCTCCTGCCGGCAGGCTTCGCGATCCGGTGAGCGGGTCGATCCTCTTGTCGGTATCCATCACGACCACCCCCACACAGCGTTGTGACGATCAGCGTTGTCACGATCAGCGCCGGGAAGTGTGGCTCGGGGATTGAAGAGAAACATCGCACCGCCTCGATATCGAGTGGAAACCATGTGGCGATCCTGCGAGAGCGCAGCCGAAGGTCATCGACCTCGACGAAGGGTCGCTTCGAAGTCCGAACCTCCCCGAAGGTCCGAACTCAGGATCAAAATTTGTCGTCGTCAGGCGTCAGGAGCACCGCAGTGTTGCAGTGCTCGACGCAAGGCTAGAAACCGGTTGCCCACACCTGCTCTACCGGAAACGTTCGGCTTCGCGGGCAAGTTCGGTCAACCGTTCACACAACTGTGTGAGCTCTGAACTCTCTGCGCCCTCGGCAACTGCTGTCGCCACATCTTCGGCAGCGCATCGGACCTCGAACATCCGATCCACGAGTTCGACCGCTTCGACTGCGGTCAAGATGACGGCGTCAGCCGGGATCGACGTGCCCTTGACGGCATTGCGCTGCTCGTACGCACGCTGTCGACAAGACTGGCTGCAGTACCGGCGTCGACGACCGACACCGGTCACCGCGACCTCTCGACCACACCACACACACGGGTTTCCCGAACGCGCAGACTGCGGTGATCCGACGCGTGTGCTCTCAGCCATGAATCGACACTGTACTCGAGATTCGGACGCCTTCGATGAACGCGCACGGTACCCGGTAAGATGGAGAGGTTGCGTCTTCTCGCCACACGGGAACCAATCGGGTGCTCGTGGCGTTGTAGATGAGTGTGAGCGTCTACTCCCCAAGTCAGGGCGCCCACCAGCGGTGACGAACGAAGAGAGGACACCACCATGGCAGATCGCGTACTTCGAGGTAGCCGACTCGGAGCTGTGAGCTACGAGACCGACCGTGACCATGACCTCGCGCCCCGTCGTATGGCCAAGTACAAGTGCGAGAACGGCGAGATCTTCGACATCCCGTTCGCGGACGAAGCCGAGATCCCCGGCACCTGGTTGTGCCGAAACGGCCTCGAAGGCACCCTCATGGAGGGGACTGCTCCCGAAGCCAAGAAGGTCAAGCCTCCCCGCACCCACTGGGACATGCTGCTCGAGCGTCGCTCGGTCGAGGAACTCGAAGAGCTCCTCAAAGAGCGTCTCGATTTGCTGAAGGCCAAGCGTCGCGGCGCATGAACTAGCACTTCGATCAAGACCGTCCGGTTCTACACCGGGCGGTCTTTCTCGTTCTTCGGGGAGTGATCGTTCACAAGTCGACGTCATACTTCGGCCCTTCTTCGACGTGGCAACTTCAGGATGCTTCGCGGTCCTCAAAGACACTTCAGGGCAACGTCATTCAGCATCCAGGCGCACTCGCGGGCCGACAGTGCGCAAATCCTGGACTTGCGCTGGAGAACCATCGGCGCTGCTTCGTGCACCAGTGTGAGCTGTATCCCCCACCCCGCGACACACCAAACTTCGGTACACCAAACTTCGATACGGAGTGAACTGGTAGCCCAGTCACTCGGCCGGGTTGCTTGCCAAGTGACGATGGCAAGCAACCCGGCCGACTGGGGTGTGGGTGAATGTTTTGCGGTGCTGAACGGTTCTTCCGCTACTTCCCGGTCACCGAGTGATGCTCTGTGCCGCGGTTCCTTGGCGGAGGCGGGTGATTTCGTTGCGTGATTCGACGACCTGGGGGCTGTCGTCGCCCTTGCTGACAGCTAGGTCGCTGCACAGATCCAGCGCGGCACGAACGATATGTCGTCGTTGGCGACGTTCGGTGCGAGTGGGTGCGGCTTTCGCGTAAGTGCGTTGTTGTCGCCATCCGCCGGCGGCTGTCACCTCGGCGTCGGTCAGGACGCCGGACTCGATTTCCGGGGCGAGAATGTCACGGACGAAGTGGGATTCACGTGGGTGCGCCCAGACGAACGCGATCCACAAGGCAGTGAACGCGAAGACGATGTCGCCGATCATGATGACGAACACGAGCGAACTGCTGCCGCCGGCGATCGCGAGCATGGAATCCCACACGCCGTGGATCAGGATGGGTGCCACGATCAACGCCAATCCGCGTCCGATCCGCCGGGGCTGGGCCGGGGTGCCGATCAGATAGATCACGCCGGCGCAGAAAAGGGCGGTGAACAGGGGATGAGAGACGATGTCGGAGTAGGTGCGGGTGGCGATGGAACCGAGCAGGCCGTCGGTTTGGTGGGCGCCGAAGCCCTGTGTTGCGCCGGCAATCGAGTACAGAAAGTCTTCGCTGGTCTGAAATCCCAAGCCGATGAAAGCACCGAGGAGCAGGCCGTCGGTTGCGGTGCGCACCAGGCGTGGTGCAAGCGCGAGGAGGACTACGATGCCGATGCCTTTGGCGGTTTCCTCCACGAAGGGTGCAGAGAGGCCCGCATGCCAGTCCTGAGCCCATACCTGCCCGAAAATCTTCGAGTAGAGCGAACCGACTGCTCCGTTCGCGGGTACTGCGATAGTGAACGTTGCTGCGGTGGCGCCCCAGATGAAGCCGGTGACCACTAGTCCTACGGGTTGGCGTTCGTAGCGGTCGATGTGCCGGAACCACCATGTCCAGACCGCGGCGCTGATGACGCCGACGATGCCGGCAACGAGGAGTGCGCGCCCGAAGTATCCGGCGAAGGGAGCAAACATCTGCCAGCCTTTGACGAGGCCGAATCCGCACATCCACAGGTATATCCAGAACACGACGTTGCGTGGCTGGAAGAAGTGAAATTTCTCGCCCCAGGCCGTCGTATCGAATGCGCGGGAGCGGGTTTCGAGGAGATCGGTGCTCACTTGGTGTCTCCCTCGTGTGTGCCGATAGAGGCGATCATGTCGGTGATTTCTCGACTGCGGGCGGCGATCTGATCGGGTGGGCCGACTACCTGTACCCGAATTCCCTTGCCGTCGACGACGAATGTGGTCACCGATCCGGCGGACCGCGGAGTGTCAAAGCTGACCTGGACGCCGCTCAGACCCCCGGCGGTGCTGATCGGCTGGCGCGCACCGGAGACCGCAAGCACGGAACTGCCGTTCGTCGCAAGACTCACGGCATCTGTTTGGGAGAGGAGTTCGTCGGCAGTTCCACTGAATGTGTCGGCGTCGACGCTCACGGTGACGGTGCCATCGGTCAACGTCACACGTGGGAGCGAATCGGACGCGCCATGTTGGTCGGTTCGGAAACCACTGTCGACATTCCAGCCCGCAGGTGCGGCGAAGGAGACCGTTTCGGTCACGGCCATCCGGTCTCCGGCGCCGGTTGGATCTTCGGAGGAGACAGCGGAATCGATGGCGGGCACGATCACGGTCCAGAGCATCCACACCGCCAAGATCGCGAGGGCGTGTGGAAAGACTCGTGTGTCGAATCCGAGGAAGCGGTGATCCGCTGGTGGACGTCTTCCGTGTAGGGGCTCGTGCTTGTGTGCAGTACTCGAAATAACGCTCAATTTCCCTCGTTTCCATTGCACGGCAGGTGCACTGACTATCGCAGAAACGGACAAATTCCGTGCATCAGCCGGCACCTGCCGGTCATCGAGACGATCGTGCACCAAGTTCCCGTAGGCGCGAGATCACCGAGAGCTCCTAGTCGACGGTGAACCGTCGCATCGCCAGATGTCCGAACACGCCGACCAGAATCAACGTGACGCCTGCGGTCACGGAAACGGAGTCGGTCACCAACCCCGCGATGCCGGTCACGGCTACGAACACCGGCAAAAAGTCGAACAGCCTGAAAATCGACTGCGGTGGTTCGGTTTCGAGGCCCTGAGCCTGAGCGGCCTTGTTCGGCGCATACTCGGGGTACCACTCGGTGAAGGAGATCGCGAAGAAGGTTCCGAGCAACTGCAGAATCCATCCGGTCCAGAAGTTGTCACCGTCGTGCAGCAGTGCGTCTCCGAACAGGCCCACTACGGCCGACCAGGTGAAGGCGAGAGCCCACACCGCCGTAATGACGTAGTTGATGTGCAGAAACAGAGGCGTCGCCCAATACTCTTCGGGCGTCGACTCTTTCGCGTACTGCAAAGTGAAAGGATTGCGGAGCAGGATCGATCCGAAGGCAAAGACCACCAGCGCGATGTTGGTCAGTTCGCCTCCCCAGAGTTCGAACCACCGAATCGTGTTCGCCGACGCGAGGAGGCCGATGGCCGCCAGAACGCCGAAGAACACGACGTCGAAGACCTCCAACAGCTTCACGGTGCCGCCGCGCCGGTGACTGGCCGCCAAGATCAGCAGCGACAACCCGAGGGCTGCGGCCGCGGATTCCTCGAACCTTCCCGGCCCGGAGAGCAAGGACAGCAAGATCCACGGCGACAGGCCGGCGAGCGGTGACTGCAGAACCGCGTCGACGACACTGGTTTTGTGAACTGCATCCCGGGGCTCGGACTTGTCTGGCTCGGTTTTCTCAGGCTCGGTCACAAGAAGCCGCCTTACGCAGGAACGGGTGGCACAGCGAGTACCCGCGTAGGCGCTCCTCGGAACATCGGCAGCCCTAATATCCGATGCTCGGCTCAGATTGCCGCAGTCTCCTCGGGTGAGTGCTCAGCCTGATCTCGGCGCCGGGCCAGCACTGCCATGGCAATCGCGCCGACCGCGATGATGCTGAGCACGATCTCCGGCACCGGACCTACTCGGCTGGCAAGGGTGGAGCTGGTCGAGAGCGGCACCTTCGCCACCAGGGCCGCCGGCACGAACAGATCGGTTTGCGAAGTCACCGCACCGTCGGGAGCGATGATGGCGCTGACACCACTGGTTGCGGCGACAACGACGGCGCGGCCGTGCTCGACTGCCCGCACACGCGACATTGCCAGCTGCTGATAGGTCATCTCGGTGTCCCCGAAAGTGGCGTTGTTGGTCGGTACCGCCAGCAACTGTGCACCGTTGCGCACCGATTCCTGGAACGCCCGGTCGAACGCCACCTCGTAACAAGTCGCGACACCGATGGGTACCCCCGCTGCATGGACAACGCCGTTGCCCTCGCCGGGAACGAAATTGCCCGCGCGATCGGCGTACGAGGAGAAGTTCCGGAAGAAGCTTCGGTAGGGCAGGTATTCGCCGAACGGCTGAATGATCTTCTTGTCGTGCTGTTCCTGAGGACCGTTGGCGCCGTCCCACACGATCACCGAATTGGTGGTCGTACGATCGGCATTCACGAGTACGGTGCCGACAAGAATCGGCGCTCCGATCGCTTCGGAGGCCCGGGTGATGTCGGCAGCGGCATCGGCGTTTCGCAGGGGGTCGATGTCCGAGGCGTTCTCCGGCCAGATCACGACGTCAGGCTGATCGACGCGGCCCGCGTCCACCTCGGCAGCAAGTTTCACGGTTTCGGCGACATGGTTGTCGAGGACCTGCTTGCGTTGCGAGTTGAAGTCCAAGCCCAACCTCGGAACGCTTCCCTGAATGGCGGCGACGGTGATCGTTCGATCACCGGAATCCATGGTGGACAAGAACGGCGACACCACGAGAGCAATGATCACGGGCACGAGGGCAGCGGCATCAGCTCCGAAGAATCCTCGGTCCCATCGTTTGGCCGCGACAGCGACTGCAACTGCTGCCAAGCCGGTACCGGTCAGGGCCACCGCGAAGCTGAGCAGCGGCGCACCGCCGACACTCGCAAGAGGGAGGAGCCACCCTTCGGATTGACCGAATGCGAGCCTGCCCCAAGGAAATCCGCCGAAAGGAACGCTGGAACGAAGCCACTCGGTGAGCGTCCAGGTCGCAGCAATCCACAAGGGTGCCCATGGCAACCTCGCCACCAGAACCGCAAGCAGCCCGAACAGTCCGATGAACAACGACTCCACCGCGGCCAACGCGATCCACGGGACCGCACCTACGAACACACCGATCCACGGAAGCAACGGCACCAGAAATCCGAGACCGGCCAAGTATCCGTAACCGAAGCCGGCACGAAGGCGCAGTCCGCCGCGCCCGAAGTTCGTCAACACACACGTCAGAAGAGCGATCCCGACGGGCGCCAAGAACCACAGCGGGCGGGGTGGGAACCCTGCGAAGATCAGGAATCCACCAGCGGTCGCGTAGAGCGAACGTAGCCATGCGGAACCGGTGAGCACAGCGCTCACACGGGAGCGATCACCGACAGACGCCTCTGCGCCGGCCTCACTCACTCGACGAGCCGCGCTGACAGACGACGCGTCCGCGATGCACCGACTTGATGCAGACCGGGATCGGCGCATCTTCCGCCAGCCTCGGCAGAGCGGGTACGCGCGAGCGCGGATCGGTAGACCATCGCTGAACCGAGTCGGCGGGTGCGCTCACTTCGAGTTCGCCTGCCTCCCACAACACGTAGGAGGCCGGTGCGCCCGGATCGAGGGTTCCCGCGGCGCCGTCCCGCACTCCGCCCGCGCGCCAGGCGCCGCGAGTGGCCGCGGAGAAGGCCGCACGCGGCGAGATTCCACTTCCGTCGGTGCGGTGCTGGACAGCGGCGCGCAGCATCGCCCACGGCTCGATGGGGGTGACCGGGGCGTCGGAGCTGAATGCGAGCGAGACACCCTTACCGGCAGCAGGTGCAAACGGATTCAACGCTGCTGCGCGCTCTACTCCCAGGCGCGTGGCGTAAAGACCGTCGGTGCCACCCCACAGTGCGTCGAACACCGGTTGGACGCTAGCGATGACACCCAAGGCGGCAAAGGTTTCCGCGTCGGCCATAGACATCATTTCCGCGTGCTCGAGGCGGTGACCCAACGCGGCGACCTTGGGGCCACCCAGTTCGTCGGCGACCCTGCGGAACGCGGCAGCTGCCGACGAGACGGCGCCGTCACCGATGGCATGGAACCCGGCCTGGACGCCCGCGAGGGTACAGGCCCGGATGTGTGCGGCGATCGCGTCGACGTCGAGGTAGGCATTGCCCGTCGAATCAGGTTGGTCTGCATAGGGTTCGAGCAACCACGCGGTATGCGAACCGAGCGAGCCGTCGATGAAGAGATCCCCGCCGAGTCCGTCTGCTCCGGTTTTGTCGAGGAGCGCGCGAGCATCCTCTTCGCTGTCGACACGCTCACCCCAGTAGCCCCGAACCTCCACGCCGTGATCGTGGGCCAACAGTTCCTGGAAATCGGTCAATCCCGAGATGTCCGGTCCCCCGCACTCGTGAACGGCCACGATTCCGCGTGAGGCGCAGAGATCGAGCGCAGCGGTACGAGCAGACGCGCGCTGAGTTTCCGTCAGCAGATTCCGAGCGGAATTGCGCGCCAGGTGGTGTGCGTCGAACGTCAACGGGCCTTCGGCTGAGTATCCAGCGGTGTCGGCGAGGCCGGAGATCCCGTCGCGCAATGCGCTCGAGCACGCGGCCGAGTGAACGTCGATCCGCGAGAGATACACCTTGCGGCCAGGGGCGGCCGCGTCGAGATCTGCGGTCGACGGCGGGGTCTGCTCGGCCCACTCGGTGTCGTCCCAACCGTGTCCCCAGATGACTGCGTCGGGATGGGCAGTTTCGGGGTTCGCGGCTGCGAATGTTCGTACTCGCGAGAGACATTCGTCCAGAGAGTTCGCGCCCACGAGATCGAGGCCGACGAGATTGAGTCCCAGTGCGGTGATGTGTACGTGGGTGTCGACGAACCCGGGAGTGACAAACGCACCACCCAGGTCTTCGATCTCCGCGGCGGGGTGCAACGCCCGTCCGGCGCGCTCGTCGCCGACCCACACGACGGTGCCGTCGGTGATGGCGATCGAGGTCGCGTCAGGTGCAAATGAACTGTAGATCCGGCCGTTGACCAGCAGACGAGTAGTCACGAGCACCCAGTCTGCCTGTTAGTACTGCGGCCCCCGCGAACGGGTGGGTGTATCCGTGTCCAGAATCTCACCCTCGAGGACGAGTTCCTTGCCGTTGCTGGCGACGTACTCGGTGGTTTCGGGTGTCTCGACGATGATCTCGCCGTCGATCACCTCGCCGTTTCCGCGCATCCGCGCCGCGTAGCCGACGGTTCCGGCGAAGGCGTCACCACCGGCGGCAAATGCTGCTGCGCGCTTACCTGCCAGGAGCACTGCAAGCGGGCGCAGCGCCCAGCGGGTCGGCGGAATCAGAAGCAGCAGGCCCAGAACCGAAGTCACGAGTCCGGGTACGAACATCAACGCGGAGCCCGCCGCGACCAAGGCGCCGTCGGCGACCGCCAGTGACGGCGATCCCTCACCCCGCGTGGCCTTACGGAACCCGTCCATGACCCGTCGCCACTGCGAGCGCATGAGGATCAATCCGACAAGCGATCCGGCGAGAAACAGCAGCACTGTCCAGGCGACACCGATGGCGTTGCCCACGATGACCAAGGCTGCGATCTCGACGATCACGTAGAGGAGAAATACGGCGGCGATCATGACGTCCCCTTTCAGACGGTCTATTCGTTCAACGCTCGAGAGGCCGGTTTTTCTCCCGACAACGACGCAGAGGTGCAAAACAGGTGGGTGCCGTGAGTCACACGGGCCTTCTCTCACGCACGTGCGACTTGCCTGGCGTTAACTAACGCTCCGCTAACGATTCTAAACCTCAAGTTGACGTTGAGACTCTGTGCATGGTCAAGTCACTTCGGGCCGCATTTCCCGGCCTCATGAAATGAAGGAGCCCGACATGAGCCGACTCCCCGGCAAGACACTCGCCCGACGCATTCCCGCTGCCATCGCCGGCACTGCCGCAGTCGTGGCACTCACCGCCGGCAGCGCGATGATCAGCGCGGGAACCGCGGCCGCAGAACCGGTAGTACCCGAAGGAATTGCCGCACTGATCGCGCAGGCCGCAGCCATCTCCCCCGAAGCCTCTGCTGCTGTTCAGCAGTTGATCGGCACGGCAGGCGCTGATCAGATCACGACCGCTCTCGATCTCCCGGACATCGGCGTCACCAAGCCGCAGTCGTTCATGTACCCCGCACCGACGGTCGGGTGTGGCGTGGCCGGTGAACCCGTCACCGTCACCCTCAGCTCCGCACAGGCCGGTCCGAACTTCCCGTTGCCGCCGTGGGTCGAGGCCGACCATCTCCGTTTCCAGGCAATCCCGGGTTACGTCGGCATACCCAAGACCTCAGGGTTGAGTGTTGCCTGGATCAACGTCGGCACGTTCAAGGGCGGCATCGTCCCGTTGGACGAGAAGTTGCCCGTACTCGATACGCCGTTGCTCTCGAAGGTCGTCGACACCGGTGACGGCAAGGTGTTTGCCGCTCTGTTCGGCAATGTCGATTACGCAGACGGGAAGACCTGCATCGTGCTGCCAACAGTGGGCTCTTTTGATGCTTGAGCAGAGCGAAACGCTCGATCCCTGACAGGCGGCTGGCCTACGCGCCCGGAGTCACCAGTCCGGTCTCGTAGGCCAGCACCACAGCCTGCACACGATCACGCAGATCGAGTTTGGTGAGAATGCGTCCGACGTGCGACTTGATCGTCGATTCGGACAGGTACAGCTGCTGTGCGATCTCGATGTTCGACAGTCCCGTGGCCACGTGTCCGAGGACTTCGCGTTCGCGTTCGGTCAGGACGTCGAGAACTACCGGATCGCGCCGGGGCGCCGGACCGTCCACGATGAACCTCGACAGCAGACGACGTGTCACCTTCGGGGAAACAACCGCGTCACCGGCTGCCACGCTGCGGATTGCCGACACGAGATCCTCGGGCGGGGTGTCCTTGAGAAGGAAGCCGCTGGCTCCGGCGCGCAAGGCACCGAGAGCGTGTTCGTCCAGGTCGAAGGTCGTCATCACCAGGACCCTGGATTCGATCCCGGAGGCAAGAATCTGCTCGGTCGCTTTCACTCCGTCGACAATCGGCATCCGCACGTCCATCAACACGACGTCAGGCTTCAGCGCCACCGCCGCTGCGACCGCCGCGGCCCCGTCGCCGGCCTCACCGATGACGGAGATGTCTTCATGAGCTTCGAGCACCATGTTCAGGCCCATCCGCATGAGTTCCTGATCGTCGACTAGCAGCACGGTGATGGGCACGGCGTAAACCTATCGGGCCTGAGACGTCGGTGCCAATGCGATTGCGGCGAGCCGGTATCAATCGTGGATCTCGAGCGGCAACTCTGCGTACACACGCCAACTGCCGTCGGGGCGTCGTCCCGTCTCGAGTGTCCCGTGCAGTACCGCCACCCGCTCACGCATTCCGACCAGTCCATTCCCCGAACCGTGGGAGAAGGTCGAACTCGACGTTCCGTTGTCGACGACCTCGAGCAGCACCGCGGTGTCGGTGCGGCGCACGGTGACTCGTGCCTTCGGATTTGCGCCGGCGTGGCGGAGGACATTGGTCAGTGACTCTTGGACCAGGCGATGAATGCCCAGGCTGACTGAAGGACTGACGTCGTCGAGCTCGCCGGTCAGTTCTAGCCGCACCCCGAGACCGGCGGCACGCATCATCTCGACGACCTTGGCGATGCCGGCAGTTCCGTGTTGCGGCATCGCATCAGTACTGACCTCGGTGCGCAGCAGCGAGACGGTACGGCGAAGCTCGGCAAGGGCGTCGCGTCCGGTGCTGGAGATGTTGCCGAGCGCCTTCTTGGCCAACGCGGGATTGGAATCGACCGCATACGACGCGCCGTCGGCCTGGACGATCATCACGCTGACCGCGTGGGCGACGACATCGTGGAGTTCGCGGGCGATTCGGGTTCTTTCCGTGGCCACCGCATCCTCGGCACGCCGATCCCGTTCGTATTCGGCCACTTCGAGTCTGGCGGCCACTTCCTCGTCGTAGGCGCGGCGGGCGCTCAAGAACTCGGCGGTGATCCAGGCGAGTGCATAGAGCAGGGTCGCAATGATGATCGTGAGGATCACGTCTTCGCGGATGACGAGCAACGAGAGTGTCATGTCCAGGGCAAGGAAGCACGCAAAAATCGCCCCGGTGCGTCGATCGACATACGCAACGAGTGTGTAGAGCGAGACCCCGAGCGCCAACAGGCCTGGATGTTCCGCAGCCGGATCCCCTGTCGCCCACATCATCAAGGTCGCGAAGTACGACATCGACAAGATCGACGCGGCGGATTTACGCGGATATTTGCGACGCCACACGACGGGAAGGCAGATCAGAAATCCGACGACGAGCTGAGGCCACCGCTCCTCACGCGGCGAACTGACGAACGTGACTACCTCGAGCGCGAAGAACACGAGCGCCAGCGCGCTGTCCGCGATCATCGGCTTTCCTCGCAGCCACAGGCTGAACCTCCGCATGTGCTCAAGAGTGTCACAGCTGTGAAAGAGTCACCGCCGTGGATATTGCTGATTGGGGACTGCTGATGACGGCAGCGACGGCGGCGGGTTGGGTCGACGCCGTGGTCGGCGGCGGTGGATTGATTCTGTTGCCGGCGCTCTTTCTGGTCGCCCCGCAATTGACCCCACAGGCGGCACTGGCCACCAATAAATTGACGGCATTCACCGGGACGAGTGCTGCGGTGTACACGTTCTCCCGTCGAATCCCGATGGAGTGGCGGCAGATGGCGCCGGCAGCCGCGTTGGCTGCGGTGACGGCCGCGTGCGGGGCGGCGGCCGTTTCGCTGATCGACAAGAAGTACTTCATTCCGATCGTGATGGTCGTCCTCGTCGCCGTCGCCGTCTTCGTGACCATGCGTCCGACGCTGGGCACCACGATCGCGACCCATCGTCCGACGCAGCGCAAGACCGTCCTCGTCCTGCTGCTCTCCGCCGGACTCATCGGCCTCTACGACGGTCTGCTCGGACCCGGCACCGGCACCTTCCTCATCATCAGCTTCGCGACCTTCCTCGGAACCGAATTCGTTCGGAGCGCAGCGATGGCGAAGGTGATCAATCTCGGTTCCAATTTCGGCGCGCTCGCCTACTTCGCCGTCACCGGGCATGTCTGGTGGAGTTTGGGTTTGGCGATGGCGGTGTGCAACGTTCTCGGCGCGGTCATCGGTTCGCGGATGGCGCTGAGCAAGGGATCCGGATTCGTGCGGATCACGCTGTTGGTGGTCGTGATCGCCATGGTGATTCGCCTCGGATGGCAGCAGTTCGGCTGAGATCGGCGGTCGTCGGCTAGCGTCGTGTGCGTGACCGTCACCCGAGATGTCGATGCAGATTTCCTCGCCCTCCCGCTGCGAGCTGTCGCTGATGCGGCGCTGTCGGCAGCGAGAACGGCCGGCGCCCAGCACGCCGATGTTCGTGTCCACCGCGTGCTCACACAGTCGATCCGCTTGCGCGACGGCGTAGTTCAGGCGGTGTCCGACGGAGACGAGATCGGGGTCGCCGTCCGTGTGATCGTCGACGGCACGTGGGGATTCGCCTCGCACGCCGAGGTGTCCCCCGATGTCGCTGCTGCGCTGGCACGCCAAGCGGTCGAGGTCGCGAAGGCATTGCGCTCGCTCAATCGGGATCCGGTCACCCTCGCCGACGAGCCCGTCTACGCCGACGCGACGTGGGTGTCGCCGTACCTCGAAGATCCCTTCGCGACACCGACGGCCGAGAAGGTAGGCCTGCTGGTCGACTACTCCGGACGGCTTCAAGCCGCCGACGGCGTGGATCACGTAACGGCGAGTGTCCTCCAGGTCAAGGAGCAGACCTTCTACGCGGATCTGGCCGGTTCGTCGATCACCCAGCAACGGGTGCGTCTGCACCCCGAGTTCGAGGCGACCGCCGTCGACAAGTCGGCCGGCAGCTTCGAATCGATGCGCACCTTGGCGCCGCCGGTAGGCCGCGGATGGGAGTACCTCGGGGCGGAGAGCACATGGAACTGGGGCGATGAGCTCGCGCAGATCCCGGAGTGGCTGGCCGAGAAGACCAAGGCACCGACCGTCGAAGCAGGTCCGACCGACCTCGTGATCGATCCGACCAATCTGTGGCTCACGATCCACGAATCCATCGGACACGCCACCGAATACGACCGCGCGATCGGCTACGAAGCGGCCTACGCCGGTACGTCGTTCGCGACGCCGGACAAGCTGGGAACGCTGAAATACGGAACGCCACTCATGCACGTGACCGCCGACCGAAACGAAGAGCACGGCCTGGCCAGCGTCGGATTCGACGACGACGGCGTCGCCTCTCAACGGTGGGATCTGGTGGCAGAGGGAACACTGGTCGGGTATCAACTAGACCGCGTGTTCGCGCCGAGGCTGGGGCTGACGCGTTCCAACGGTTGCTCGTACGCCGACTCCGCACATCACGTTCCCATCCAGCGAATGGCCAACGTCTCGCTCTCCCCCGACCCTTCTACGGACACCTCGACTGCAGACCTGATCTCGCGAGTCGAGAACGGCATCTACGTCGTCGGTGACAAGTCCTGGTCGATCGACATGCAGCGCTACAACTTTCAGTTCACCGGTCAGCGGTTCTTCAAGATCCGTGACGGAAAGCTCGACGGTCAGGTGCGCGACGTGGCGTATCAGGCGACGACGACGGATTTCTGGGGCTCGATGGAAGCCGTTGGCGGTGAGTCGACCTGGCGCCTGCAGGGCGCGTTCAACTGCGGCAAGGCGCAACCCGGTCAGGTTGCGGCGGTCAGCCACGGCTGCCCGTCCGCTCTGTTCCGCGGAGTCAACATCCTCAATACTCGTTCGGAGGCTCAGCAGTGATCGATCCGCAGCAGGTCGTCGAGCGTGCATTGGCCGCGAGGACGGTAGACGAATCGTTGGTGATCGTGACCGATGCGAGTGAGGTGTCGCTGCGGTGGGCCAACAATTCGATGACCACCAACGGAGTTTCGCTGTCCCGGACGTGGACGGTGATCTCGATCGTGCGCGAGGGTGACATCGCGAAGGTGGGCACTGTCAGTTCCAGCAGTGTCGATCCGGAGCAGATTTCCGCGCTCGTACATGCAAGCGAAGAAGCTGCGCGCACAGCCACTCCGGCTGACGACGCGTCCGACCTGATCACGCAGTCGGCGGCAGAGACCGACTGGGACCTGCCGGCCGCCCTGACCGACATCGGTGTCTTTGCGCCGTTGGCTGCCGACCTGTCGAAGGCCTTCGACGGCGGCGACCAGTTGTTCGGCTTCGCTCACCACCAGTTGCACACCACCTGGCTCGGAACCTCGACGGGCGTGCGACGTAGAACGGCTCAGGCCACCGGCTCCGTGGAGATCAACGGCAAGCGCGGCGACGCCAGCGCCTGGGTCGGATCCGGAACTGTCGATTTCAGCGATATCTCGATACCGAAGCTCTTGTCGCAGTTGACCACTCGACTCGACTGGGCGGGTAACTCCGTCAGTCTGCCTGCCGGCCGCTACGAGACAATTCTTCCGCCGTCGGCTGTGGCGGACCTGATGATCTATCTGATGTGGACCATGGAGGGTCGCGGCGCCGAAGAGGGCCACACCGCACTGTCCACCACCGGTGGTACCCGGATCGGCGAGAAGCTCGGATTGCCACTGACACTCACCTCCGACCCCGGCGCCGAGGGCTTGCAATCCGCGCCGTTCGTGATCACGACGTCGTCGAGTGAATCCGTCTCACTGTTCGACAACGGTATGGAGATCGAACCCGTCGACTGGGTCCGAGACGGCGTCGTCAATGCGCTGGCGTACCCGCGCCACGCTGCACGAGAATTCGGTCGACCTGTCGCAGTTCCCGGCGACAATCTCATCCTGACCGGTGGTGACGACACCTCGATCGAGGACATGATCGCAGGTACCGAGAAGGGTCTACTGCTCACAACCCTCTGGTACATCCGTGAGGTGGATCCGACGACGCTGCTGTTGACCGGACTCACCCGTGACGGGGTGTATTTGATCGAGGACGGCAAGATCGTCGGCGCCGTCAACAACTTCCGTTTCAACGAGAGCCCTCTCGATCTCCTGCGGCGGGTCACCGAGGCTGGACGTACCGAGATCACGCTTCCCCGGGAGTGGAAAGATTGGTTCACCCGCACGGCCATGCCGCCCATGCGGATTCCCGACTTCCACATGTCCTCGGTCAGCCAGGCGCAGTGATGACGAAGGTCGTGATCGCCGGCGGCACCGGCGCTCTCGGCCGCCGGATCAGCGACGATCTCGCCGACCGTGGGTATGACGTCGTGGTCCTGACTCGCTCACCGAAACCTGGCAGGCACAGGCAGGTTCAGTGGGACGGTGTCACGGTGGGCGACTGGGCGGGAGAACTCGGCGGCGCCGCGGTGATCAATCTGGCCGGCGAGTTGGTCGATCGCCGACCCACCCCGGCAAACATCGCACTACTCACCAACTCCCGAGTCGATCCGACCCGCGCGCTGGTCGAAGCGTCGAAACTACTGGCGAACCCTGTTCCGGTGTGGATCCAGGCGAGCACGCTCGCGATCTACGGCGATGCGGGTGAGGCACGATTGGACGAGGATTCTCCCCTCGCTGACGGGCCACCTCAGATGACCGACGTCGCAAAGGACTGGGAGGCAGCGGTCGAGGGTGCAAACGCGCCACGAGTGGTGATCCTGCGAACCAGTGTCGTGTTGGAGAAGGGCACACCGGCGCTCGAGCGATTGCTGTTGCTCGTGCGTCTCGGACTGGGCGGACGCGTCGCCTCGGGTAGGCAGTGGACCAGTTGGATTCACATCGAGGACTGGCTGTCGATCGTTCGTTGGGCACTCGAACCCGATTCGGCTGCCTCGGGCGTGGTCATCGCGACGGCTCCGGATCCCGTCCGCAATTCAGAACTGATGGCCGGGCTGCGCAAGCACCTTCACCGGCCACCTGCGCCGCCGACGCCCGCTTTCATGGTCAGAATCGGCGCGTTCCTTCTTCGCAGCGACGCTGCCCTGGGCCTGACGGGTCGTCAAGCCGTATCGAAAGTGTTGGCGGACAAAGGCTTCACATTCACCTATCCGCGCTTCGACTCAGCGTTGGACGATCTGCTCGGCAACTGACGCGCGGTCAGGCTGCAGTGACGGCAAGTCCGATCGTTCCGGTCTTGCCGCGGCGAAGGAGACTGCCCTTCATGGTGATCCAGCCGAGGATTCCGTACCGACGTGCTATCGCGTCGCGAGCATGATCGGTGCCCGGTCCGTCGAGGATCTCGGCGACGGCGGCCACCGGTTCACCCTTGGGATTTCCCCGAGCGTCACACGCAGCGACGGTGACCGACGGGTTTCGCCTGATCCGCTTGACCTTGTAGGAATCGGTGACGGTCCACATCAGGAGCTTGTCGCCGTCCGGCGCGGCCCAGAGCGGAGTCGCCACCGGCGTTCCGTCCTTGCGGAAGGTCGTGAGTAGGACGTACTTGGCCTCGGAGACGCGCTTGAAGTCGGAGTTCACTCCTCGAGGATAGGTGCGAGCGCCTCTCGCTGAACATCGACAGGTTTCCGCGACTATCTGGCGACCGATCAGTACCACCCAGGAGGTGCCACTTATGCACGTTTTATCCGGTTCTTCTTGACGTCGGACACGCCGTTTCGTCCCCGAACTCCATCTCGAGTTATTCTGAGGCAAACCGTCGAACTGGGGAGTCGAACTTACACATGCAGCGCCGTGACATGCAGCGTCGTGACTTTTTCAAAGCCGCCTGGGCGGGGGCAGCAGTTGCCGCCGCGACACCGCTCATCTCGACGTCGACCAGCCACGCCACCCCCGCACCACTGCGGGCGCTCCCGATGGGTGCTGATCACTACCGCGCGCTCGTCCCCGAGTTGTTCGCACCCTCTCCTACTCCCCCGGAGCATTCCGAAGCCATCGTCATCGGGTCCGGATTCGGCGCAAGCGCCACCGCCCTCAGACTGGCGCAGAGCGGCACCCAGATCACCATCCTCGAACGCGGACTTCGGTGGCCCCACGATCCGCAACGGGAGATTCACACCTCCGACATGCTGGCCGACGGCCGCGGAGTCTTCCGGCGAACATCGTTCACCAACCTCACCGGACTCCCCGTGGCGTGCGACTACTTCAGCGGCGTCCTCGATGCCACCGACTACGAACACATCTCGGTATGGCGCGGCGCTGCAGTCGGCGGTGGTTCCATCATCTTCACCGGCGTGATGATCGCGCCCGAGCGCCGATTCTTCGACGCAGTCTTCGGCAACTCCCTCGACTACGACGAGATGGCGTCCACCTGGTACCCCAAAGTGCGCCAGATGCTGCGTCTGAGCCCGTTGCCCGAAGACATTTACCAAACCCCGAACTTCGGTCACTCGCGTCGTTGGGATCAGGACGCTCGTCGTGCCGGATTCGATCCGCAGCGGATCGACGGGATCTGGAACTGGGACGTGGTGCGCTCAGAACTCGACGGCCGAGCCCGAGCCTCGGCCACTGTCGGTGACAGCAACATGGGTAACTCCAACGGCGCGAAGTTCGACCTCACACAGAACTACATTCCCGCCGCCGAAGCCACCGGACGAGCCACCGTCTGTTACGGACATCAGGTGCTCGCGATCAGTCGCGAACGTGATGGACGCTACGTCGTCGACGTCGAATCGACGGATCCGACGGGTGGCGTTCTGGCCCGGAAGACTCTTACCTGTGACCGTCTGTTCCTCGGCGCCGGCTCGATCGGCACGTCCGAACTGCTGGTACGCGCCCAGGCGACGGGCGCGCTGCCCAACCTCAACGAACACGTCGGTAAGGGCTGGGGAACGAACGGCGACGCCGGGATGGTGCGCTCGTTCGGCTTCAGTGACGGCACTGCGCAAGCCGCACCGTCGGCATCACGCATCGTCGACGAGTCGGGAATGCCACTCTCCCTGGAAAATTGGTACGTCCCCGGCCTACCCGTCAACATCGGCATGCTCGGAACGTTGGGGATGACCCTCGACTCGCAGCGCGCCGACTTCGCCTACGACGGCGGCTCCGATCGGGTGGTGCTGAACTGGCCGAAGAACGGCAACGACGCCACCGTCGAGGCACTACGCGCCGTCCAGAACAAGATGGCCTTCGCCGGCACCACGCTGCCGTCGGCATTGCCGTTCGCGAAGGACGTCAATTCCTCGTTCACCGCGCATCCCCTAGGCGGTGCGGTTCTGGGCAAGGCCACCGACGGTTACGGGCGAGTCAAGGGCTACGACGGCCTGTACGTGATGGACGGCGCCGCTATTCCGGGCAGCACCGGCACCGTCAACCCGTCACTGACCATCACTGCTCTGGCGGAGCGGAACATCGCTCAGATCATCAAGTCCGGACGCTGACTCACTTCAGCGCCCGGATCTGCCGGTGATGCTCGAGGTCTACTCCCCCTCGAGCTCGCCTTCGGTTTCGAGGTACACCTGACGCAAGCCGTCGAGTGTCTTCTGCTCGGGGTGCTCCCACATGTTGCGCTCGGCGGCTTCGAGGAGCCGCTCGGCGATTCCGTGTAGTGCCCACGGGTTGGATTGCGTCATGAACTTCTGGTTCTGCTCGTCCAGAACGTAGGTCTCGGCGAGCTTTTCGTACATCCAGTCCGCGACCACGTTGGTGGTGGCGTCGTACCCGAAGAGGTAGTCGACCGTGGCTGCCATCTCGAAGGCACCCTTGTACCCGTGACGGCGCATCGCGTCGAGCCAGCGGGGATTGACCACGCGCGCCCGGAAGACACGTGCGGTCTCTTCCGAAAGTGTGCGTGTGCGAACCGATTCCGGTCGAGTGCTGTCGCCGATATATGCCTCGGGCGACTTTCCGGTCAGCGCGCGCACGGTGGCAACCATGCCGCCGTGGTACTGGAAGTAGTCGTCCGAATCGGCGATGTCGTGCTCACGCGTGTCGGTGTTCTTGGCCGCCACGTTGATTCGACGGTAAGCACTGCGCATGTCGTCAGCTGCCGGGATTCCGTCGAGCCCACGGCCGTACGCGAAGCCGCCCCAGTTGGTGTACACCTCGGCGAGGTCGTCGTCACCGCGCCAGGTCTTGGAGTCGATGAGTTGCAGCAGGCCGGCGCCGTAAGTTCCGGGCTTCGAACCGAAGATGCGGGTGGTCGCACGCCTGGCATCGCCGTGCTCGGCAAGGTCGGCCTGCGCGTGGGCGCGCACGTAGTTCTGCTCGTCCGTCTCGTCCAATGCGGCGACCAACTGAACAGCGTCGTCGAGCAGTGCGAGCACGTGCGGGAACGCATCACGGAAGAATCCGGAGATGCGGACGGTGACGTCGATGCGCGGGCGGCCGAGCTCTTCGAGATCGATGACCTCGAGGTTGACCACGCGTCGGCTTGCTTCGTCCCAGACAGGGCGAACACCGAGGAGCGCGAACACTTCGGCGATGTCGTCGCCGGAGGTACGCATGGCGGCGGTACCCCACACGGACAGACCCACCGAGCGCGGGTACTGGCCGTGATCGGCGAGATATCGAGCGGCGAGCGACTCGGCCATCGCCTGACCGGTCTCCCACGCCAGTCGTGAGGGAACTGCCTTGGGATCGACGGAGTAGAAGTTACGACCGGTGGGAAGCACGTTGATCAGGCCGCGCAGCGGTGACCCACTCGGGCCGGCGGCGATGAAGCCGCCGTCGAGCGCGTGCAGGACCTGCTTGATCTCGTTGTTCGTCTGTCGGAGGCGTGGAATCACTTCGGTGGCCGCGAACTGAAGGATCTTCACGACGGTCTCGTCGTCGCTGAGTTGTTCTGCCGCAGCGGGGTTCCAATCGGCGTCGTACATGCCGCGAACCAGTGCGTGCGCCTTTTCCTCGACGTCGTCGACACGGTTGCGGGACTCGTCGCCGTCTTCGCTGAGCCCGAGAGCTTCGCGCAGACCAGGGACGCTCTGTTCGCCGCCCCACATCTGACGGGCACGGAGCATAGCCAGGACCAGTTCGATTTCGGCGTCGCCCTCGGGTGCGCGGCCGAGAATGTGCAGGCCGTCGCGGATCTGGACGTCCTTGATCTCACACAGCCACCCGTCGACGTGCAGGAGCATGTCGTCGAACACGTCTTCTTCGGGACGCTCCGCGAGGCCGAGGTCGTGGTCCATCTTGGCTGCCCGCATCAGCGTCCAGATCTGCTGGCGAATGGCCGGCAGCTTGGACGGGTCCAGTGCGGAGATGTTGGAGTGCTCGTCGAGCAGTTGCTCGAGACGGGAGATGTCGCCGTAGCTTTCGGCGCGGGCCATCGGTGGGATCAGGTGATCGACGAGTGTCGCGTGGGCACGACGCTTTGCCTGTGTTCCTTCACCCGGGTCGTTGACCAGGAAGGGGTAGATCAGCGGCAGGTCGCCGAGGGCTGCGTCGGTGCCGCAGTTGCTGGACATGCCGAGCGTCTTGCCCGGCAACCATTCGAGGTTTCCGTGCTTGCCGAGGTGCACAACGGCGTCGGCGCCGAATCCGCCGTTGTCCGGTGTTGCAGCGATCCAGCGGTAGGCCGCGAGGTAGTGGTGGCTCGGCGGCAGATCCGGGTCGTGGTAGATCGCGACGGGCTTTTCACCGAATCCCCGCGGCGGCTGGACCATGAGGACGATGTTGTTGAATCGCAGTGCCGCGATGACGATTTCGCCGTCGGGATCCTGCGAGCGGTCGACGTACAGCTCTCCGGGCGCTGCGCCCCAGTGCTCTTCGACACCGCTGCGCAGTTCCTCGGGCAGGGTGGCGAACCATTCGCGGTACTTCGCTGCCGAGATGCGGATCGGATTGCCCTCGAGCTGCTCGGCAGTGAGCCAGTCGGGATCCTGTCCGCCGGCCGCGATCAGGGCATGGATCAGCGCGTCGCCGTCCTTCGCCGCCAGGCCGGGAACTGCGTCCGGACCGTCGACCGGACCGAGATCGTAACCGGCAGAACGCATTTCGGTGAGCAGGTCGATTGCGCTCGCCGGAGTATCGAGACCGACGGCGTTGCCGATGCGGGCGTGCTTGGTCGGGTACGCCGAGAGCATCAGAGCAACGCGACGCTCGGTGGTGGGAATGTGGCGCAGCTTGCCGTGACGGACCGCGATCCCGGCGACACGGGCAGCGCGCTCGACGTCGGGGACGTACGTGGACAGTCCGTCGGAGTCGATTTCCTTGAAGGAGAACGGGACGGTAATGATGCGGCCGTCGAATTCCGGCACCGCGACCTGGGTCGCGACGTCGAGAGGCGACAGTCCGTCGTCGTTCTCGTCCCAGGTGGCGCGGCTACTGGTCAGGCACAGGCCCTGCAGGATGGGGACGTCGAGCGCAGCGAGTGCGGCGACATCCCAGGCTTCGTCGTCGCCACCGGCGGACGCGGTCGCGGGCTTCGTGCCACCGGCAGCAAGAACTGTCACGACCATGGCGTCGGCGCGGCGGAGCGTGCTCAGAAGTTCGGCTTCTGCGGTTCGCAGAGATGCGCAGTAGATCGGCAGCGCGGTGCCACCGGCCTCGGCGACCGCGTCGCACAACGCCTGGATGTACCGGGTGTTTCCGGCCAAATGCTGGGCGCGGTAGTACAGAACTGCGATGACCGGACCGCTCGCCGAGTCGAGATCGGGCGCGAAATCAGCGATGCCCCAGGAAGGCAGGTGGGCCGGCGGTTCGAACCCGTGGCCGGTGAGCAGGACGGTGTCGGACAGGAAGTGGTGCAGCTGTGCCAGATTCTGTGCGCCACCCTCGGCCAGGTAGTTGTGAGCCTCGGCAGCGACACCGGCGGAAACCGTCGAGCACTCCATGAGGTCGGCGTCCGGCGCGTGCTCGCCGCCGAGAACGACTACGGGGAGTCCGGAGGCGAGGACCATGTCCAGGCCGTCTTCCCAGCTGCGACGGCTACCGAGGATACGAACGATCACGAGGTCGACGCCGTCGAGCAAGGGCGGCAAGTCCTCCGAGACCAGCAAGCGTGAGGGGTTGGCCCAGCGATAGGAGACGCCGTCGCCGGCTTCCTGGCTGGCGCGGGCGCTCAGCAGATCGGTGTCGGACGTGGAGAGCAGAAGAATCACGGGTGAAGCCTTCCTGGGGTTTCGCGCCCCGTGGCACAGATCTGTCATCGACGGCGGTTGAGGGTCTGACTCGTGTTTCCGAGCGGAAACACGTCCCGCTCGAGCAACACTCACAGTGGCGCGACCGCACCGGACTCTCACCGGTTTCCTCAACTGCCGTCACTGGTGGTGGTGATGCTACCGGTCCGCAGAAGGCACTCATGACAGGTCGTACCCTGGAGCCATGCCCACGGACCGTTCACAGCCAGACGCGTGCCCGGGTGCACTGCAAGTTCACCACGCCGCCGACGGCGCATTGGCACGCGTGCGCCTACCCGGCGGACTCCTCACCCCCACCCAGTTGCAGACGCTCGCCGACGCGGCGCGCGATCTCGGCAACGGGCAGATGGAACTCACCTCGAGGGGCAACGTACAACTGCGCTCGGTCTCGGATCCCGAAGCCTTCGCAGCGCGAATCGCGTCGGCCGGCCTGCTGCCGTCCGCGACGCACGAGCGAGTGCGCAACATCCTCGCGTCCCCACTGTCCGGCCGTATCGGGGGCGTAGCCGACATTCGTGAACTGGTCCACCGTCTCGATTCGGCGATCCAAGCAGATCAAGCATTGGCGGATCTGCCAGGGCGAACCCTGTTCACCCTCGACGACGGGCGCGGAGACATCACCGGGCTACGGGGCGATTTCGGACTCCATGCGCGCAGCGCCACCGAGCATTCACTGGTGCTCGCCGGTCACCACACCACTCATCTCGTCCAGGCGGACGACGCCGTCGAATTGCTCCTCGAGGCGGCTCGATCATTCCTCGACGTCCGCGACAAGCACTGGCGCCTGGCCGAGGTTCCGGACGGAATCGAACGCACCCTCGAGCAGCTGGGTCTGAGCGCCGAGTCCACCGGTGCTGCGGACCTCACGCCGGATGCACGGCCTACTATCGGCTGGCTCGAGCAGCGCGACGGGACCGTAGCTCTGGGCGGCGGCCTGCGATTCGGACTGCTCGACGCTCGGCTGGCCGAGTTCCTCGCCGCCGTCGACAAGCCCGTCGTCGTGACACCGTGGCGATCGGTGCATATCTTCGACCTCGACGAATGGGCAGCCGAGCAGGTAGTCCGGGTGCTGGCACCCATGGGGTTGATCTTCGACGAGAACTCACCGTGGCTCGAGGTCACCGCCTGCACCGGAAGTCCGGGATGCGAGAAGTCGCTCGCCGATGTGCGCGCCGACGCGATCACCGCCGTCGAGCAGGCAGAACTTCCCGTTGTCGGGCGCCAGCACTGGGCCGGGTGCGACCGCAGTTGTGGACGTCCCCGCGGGGACGTAGCGGATGTGATCGCGACGGGTGACGGTTACCGGGTGAATCCGCCCGATCGGTGATGCCTCTATCGTGTGGCACATGATCGAGTACATCCGTGACGGCGCGGAAATCTATCGCCAGTCCTTTGCCACCATTCGGGCCGAAGCCGACCTGAGCCGTTTCCCGGCGGATGTCTCGCAAGCTGTAGTGCGCATGATTCATGCAAGTGGCCAGGTCGATCTCGTCGACGACGTCGCCTTCACACCCGGTGTCGTCTCGGCTGCGCGCGCAGCTCTGCGCGACGGCGCGCCGATTTTCTGCGACGCCCAGATGGTGGCTGCCGGCATCACGCGCAAGCGTCTGCCCGCCGGCAACGACGTCATCTGCACCCTCGGCGATCCGCGGGTTCCCGTGCTGGCGTCGACCATCGACAACACTCGCTCGGCGGCTGCTCTCGAACTGTGGGGAGCCAAGCTCGAGGGCGCTGTTGTCGCGATCGGAAACGCACCCACCGCACTGTTCCATCTCCTGAACCTCATCGAAGCCGGAGCGCCCCGTCCGGCCGCCATCGTCGGAGGTCCGGTCGGCTTCATCGGCGCTGCCGAGTCGAAGGAAGCCCTCATCGAACACGCCAGCGGGATCGATCATCTCGTTCTCCGCGGCCGACGCGGCGGCAGCGCGATCACCGCCGCCGTCGTCAATGCGATTGCGAGCGAAGTCGAATGAGTGCAGGCAAGCTCTGGGGTGTCGGTATCGGCCCCGGCGATCCCGAATTGGTGACCGTCAAGGCCGCCCGCGTCATCGGCGAGGCCGATGTGGTTGCGTTCCACTCCGCGCGGCACGGCAAGAGCATCTCCCGCGGAGTTGCAGCGCCGTACATGCGCGAAGGACAGATCGAAGAACACCTCGTCTACCCCGTGACCACCGAGACCGTTGATCATCCCGGCGGATACCAGGGCGCGATGGACGAGTTCTACGAAGCAGCTGCCGAACGGCTGGCAGTTCACCTCGCGGCCGGTCGAACCGTCGCGTTGCTCGCCGCCGGCGATCCGCTCTTCTACAGCTCCTACATGCACATGCACAAGAGACTGGCCGATCGCTTCGACGCCGAAGTGATTCCCGGCGTCACCTCCGTCAGCGCGGCATCTGCTGCACTCGGAAAGCCGCTGGTCGAGGGTGAAGAGATCCTCACGATCCTGCCCGGAACGTTGCCGCAGGCCGAGCTGACCAGGCGGCTCAAGGAAACCGACGCCGCGGCCATCCTCAAGCTCGGACGTACCTTCCCACCGGTCCTCCAATCGCTCGAGGATTCCGGTCGCCTCGGCGAGGCCCACTACGTCGAGCGCGCGAGCACCACACGTCAACGCGTCGAATCCGCTGCGGAGGTCGACCCGGACGGAGTTCCGTACTTCTCGATCGCCATCGTTCCGAGCCCGTCGAACAACCCTCGACCTGCGACCGAGTCTCGCGGCGAGGTGGTCGTGGTCGGACTCGGGCCGGGCGACACCGCCTGGACCACACCCGAAGTGGCGCATGAGCTTTCGTTGGCAACCGACCTCGTCGGCTACGGCCCGTACGTCGATCGCGTGCCGACGCGTCCGGGCCAGCGTCGCCATTCCAGCGACAACCGCGTCGAAGCGGAACGCGCCGCGATGGCGTTGGACCTGGCGAAGAACGGCGCCCGTGTAGCTGTCGTCTCGTCGGGAGATCCCGGCGTATTCGCCATGGCTGCAGCAGTTCTCGAAGTTGCCGCCGAAGACCAGTGGCGCGGCGTGCCGGTCCGCATCCTTCCCGGCATGACGGCGGCAAACGCTGTCGCCAGTCGCGTCGGTGCTCCCCTCGGGCACGACTACGCGGTGCTCTCGTTGTCTGATCGCCTCAAGCCGTGGGATGTCGTCGCGCGCCGTATCTCGGCAGTTGCAGCCGCAGACATGGCATTTGCGGTCTACAACCCGGCGTCCAAGTCTCGGACGTGGCAGGTCCAAGCCATGAAGGACCTCGTGCTCGAGCACCGCTCCCCCGAGACTCCCGTCGTCATCGGCCGCGATGTTGCCGGTGCCGAGGAATCAGTTCGCGTCGTGACCCTCGGCGAGCTCGAGCCTTCCGAGATCGACATGCGGACGCTGCTCATCGTCGGTTCGTCGATGACAACCGTCGTCGAAACCGGTTCGGGCCGTCAGGTGTTCACCCCGCGGCGCTACCCGGAGTGAACGCCGCACGGCGATAGCATGGCGTCATGCCCGTCAACCGGACCCGGAAAGCAAGATACGCGCGTAAACGGAAACGCCGGATGGATTTGGTGGAGCACGATCTGTCCGTCGAGCAGTGGTCCGCGCTCAAAGCGGCCTGGGGTGGCTGCGCGTACTGCGGCGAGTCGGACGAGTCGCCGCAACGTGACTGCGTGCTGGCGATCTCCCGCGGTGGGCGCTACACACTCGACAACATCGCACCGGCGTGCCGCTCGTGCAATGCAAGCAAATGCAACAGCGAGGTCACTCTCTGGTTGCGGCGCAAGGGGTATGACGAGAAGGCCTTCTTCCTGCGACACGCGGAGATAGGGATCGAGATGAGGGCGCAGTTCTCGGAGCAGTCGTGACGACCCCACACGAGTTTCGCCCGATCCTCGACGAGTTGATGGAGTTCGAACCTCTGTTTCACCGAACTCGAGTAGCGATGTCACGAGACGAGTTCGATGCGGTCGTCGACCCGCAGTTCCGGGAGATCGGAGCCTCCGGCGCTCGATACACCCGCGACTACGTGCAGTCGGTAGTTGAGCGCCGACGCCTCCGCGGCGAGGTGAACGACGCCGCCGAACTCGGGTGGACGGCTGACCGGCCAGCGCTGAGCCGGATTGCGCCTGACACGTATCTGGTGACGTACCGGCTGGCGCAAGCGCAACGAGTTACCGAGCGATCATCCATCTGGCGGTTCACCGAGAATCGATGGAGCGTGTTGTTTCATCAAGGCACAGTCGTCGAAAGTGGTCTGGAAGCGTGAACGAATCGACCCCCAACCCCACCATTCCGCTTAGGATGGACATCACCTTCACCGTCTTCGTTCTTGCCTGGATCTTCATCACGATTAGCGCGCTCGTGGCGATCGTGCGCACCGATTTCGACCGCTTGGGGAGCAAATTCTGGTGGTCGGCACTGGTGATCGCGGTGCCTGTACTCGGTGCGCTCGTCTGGTTACTGTTCGGTCGACCCCCGCGTGACTCCAGGTCCCGAACCTGATCTACACCGACGGCCCGGCAGTAGTCTGAGTACGGTCCGGTGCTGTCACTCTGCGCGTATCAGGGGAGAACAACGAGATGAGACCACTTCGATACTCGATCAACGTCACCCTCGACGGCTGCTGCCATCACGAGGCGGGGCTTCCACCCGACGAGGAGTCGATGCGCTACTGGACCGCTCAGATGGAACGAGCCGATGCTTTGCTGTTCGGCCGGGTGACCTACGAGATGATGGAGTCGGCGTGGCGGCGGCCCGCAACGGGGGCGTGGCCTGACTGGATGGACGAGTGGGAGATCCCGTTCGCCGAGGCAATGGACCGGGCTAAGAAGTACGTCGTGTCGAGCACGCTGAGCGGGGTCGATTGGAATGCCGAACTCGTGCAAGGCGACTTGGGGTCAGCGATTCAACGGCTCAAGGAGCAGCCCGGCGAAGGTCTGTGGGTTGGCGGCGTGACACTCCCCCTGGCATTGGCAGACCTGGGACTGATCGACGAGTACGAGTTCGTTGTGCAACCGGTCCTTGCCGGACACGGACCGACGTTGCTCGCCGGTCTGCACGAGCGCATCCAACTCGAACTCGTCGATCGCCACGAGTTCCAGTCGGGTGCAGTCGCCGTGCGATATCGGCCCACTCAAGTACCGCCCCCAGGTCAGGTATCGGACGGTTAGTCGACGCATGGCTGGACATGCGCGGTTGAAAGACATGTCGTCGCCTCAACTCGGACGCGAGAAGAGTTTCCAGTCATGTTCGATGTTCGGTATTGACCGAACACTCGGCACAGCACGAGCATTAGCCACCGAAGTTCTCCGGACAATCCTCGACGAGATCGAAGCATCGAACTGGATCACGAACAAGTTCATTCCGCCCGGCGGACCGTAAGGACCACTTGTCGCTATCGAACACTCTGGCCCCTTATTCCACGGGCACTGCACCTCGAGCTGTAAGCACCCCCGGTCGAGGGCCATGCTTGCGCGCACCCTCGCGCGCCTCAGCAAAAGTGGCCAAGCTGGACGGCTACTAGCGAGCGAAGGATCGAGATCGTATCGGCGTCCGACACAGGCCGGACGCCGATACGTGTTCACGTCAGCTCACAGGAGCGCCACCGCTCCCGCCGAGGTGGCGGGCGAAGAACCGAGCCGAACTGTCGCGCTCGTAGTCGGGCACCGGATAGTGCCTGCCCGAGTAGGCGTGCAGCGTCTTCTCCGTCGAGCCGAAGGCATCGAACAACGCTACCCCTGACGTGCGGTCGTAATCCTTGTCGTCCCAAGGGATCCGGTACTCGACTGGGGCCGTGAGCTTTCGTGCCGCTTCGATGAGGGAGTCGTCCACAAAAACTCCACCGAAGCTCACGGCAGCGATCCTGGATTCGACCGGGGCCAACATCAGCCCGGTCACGACCCCTAGCGACACGCCGCCGAAGCCGATCGGAGCGTCGGCGTCGACGTCGGGCAGCGTTTGCAGAGCGTCGATGGTCGCCTGCCATTCCGGCACTGCACGCTCCGCCAGCGACCGGTTGTACTCGACGACGATCGGGGCGATCGGCTCGTGAGCCGCCCGGGCCTGGTGGATCGCCTCGACCCAGTGTTCGTCCTGCGCGTTGCGCGGCCGGTCGCCGTGTCCGGGCGCGTCGATCGCGGCGACTGTGAACCCGTGGGAGCTCACGCTGTGGAGTGCGCTGGCAACCAGTCCTGGTGCCTTCTTGTGCATGCCGCCGGAGTGCCCGGACAGCAGAAGGGGTGATTCGACAGATCCGGACGCGAGTGACCAGAGCACGCCGGTGATGTCGTCTACAACGAAATGGCGTTCAATGACACCGTTCGACGTTGTCTCGGAGGTGAATTCGATGGTCGGAGAATTGGATTGCATGGTGTTACCTTTCGGGATTGCCTACTCGAGGCGCTCCCGGCGACACCTACGTCAATCGCCGATCCGTGAACACGAGTGGGAGCACCCATATGGTTACTGCGTTCATGGGTCTCACCTCCTGGCGTGTTGTCACGGTCTCGCACAAGCTATCAACCCGAACCGAAGCTCGTCCAATCATTTTTCCAGCGCGCCCGGCAGCGGTCATACCCGCGATCGGTCGACGCTCGCGCGGACGGCACGGACGTAGCGGCGCGTCACAAACGCCTGAACTCGACGTCCGATCGGAGCGCCGAGACGTACCCACCACGTTCCAGGCTTGGAGAATGCGACGATCTCGATACGAACCGCTTGGCTGGTCTCGTCGAACTGGACGACAAACAATTCCTCCCCGCATTCGGGGTGGCCTGCGCGGGTTCCGTACGCGAAGCCCTTGCGATTGGGTTCGTCTACGACATAGACGATCCGAACGGGGATAGTTACCGGACCGAGTCCGAAAGTCGCATCCTGACCCGCCACGGCGGTCGGGGCTGCCGTCCGTACGGCCAGTCCGGCTCCGCGGTGCATTCCCCAATTCGCGACGGTTCGAGCGGCAACCTCGAAATCCTCCCGTCCGGATCCGACCGTCGCGCTCTCGTGAACGTGGTGATAGCCGGCGGGGAGAACGCCTGACGTTGCGCCCACCTCGAGGTACGTCAGCCCGCCCGGGCGGGACGCCATCATTGCTCGCGTCGGTGGCTGAGGATGTTGATCACGTGGCCGTCGGGGTCGGCAGCGAAGAACCTGCGGACACCCCACGGCTCCTCGGTGACGGGATAGACGATGGTGTCGCCGCGCTGCACCGCGGCCTCGTACGCCGCGTCGAGATCGTCCACCTCGACGGAGACGTCCGGTACTACGGGCGCATGAGCGTCGTGCGTCATGACGCTGATCTGCAATGACGGATCCGTCGGCGAAGCCAACGTCACGATCCACCCGTGATCCATGACAACTTCGAGGCCCAGCACTTCGGTGTAGAAGCGCTGCGCGGCCTCGAGCGAACTACTCGACAGATCCGAAACTATCCGCGTGACGGCCATGTCCCGCAGGCTACGCCGCCGCCGGAGTCCACCGCGACTTGACGAGGCGCTCGATGTCACCGGAAAGTTCGTCGCTGACGATCCCCGGAAGCAGGATCTGCCACATCTCGTCGACACGATCCGGAAGATCCGAGCGTCGGGTGAGAACGTTCGAAACCAGCTGTACCCCCGTGAATGCCGAGGGCATGAACCTGCCGAACGATTCTGCGCTGACCGATTTTCGGATTTCACCTTCCGCCTGAGCTCTGGCGGTGAGATCGGTGATTGCCGAGATCCATTCGGCGTACGGTTCCACCGGCCCCTCGTACGTGCTCAGTTCCAGCGTGAGGCGAATGCCCGCGCGAACGATCGGCTCGTCGACAATCTGGCGTGCCATTTCGTGCGTGAGCATGATCATCTGTTCCAACGGGTCCTTGCCCGTCGCGGAAATCGCCTGCACCGACTCGATCGAGAGCCGATGCTGTTCGGCAATGATGAATTGCGCGAGCTCGTCCTTCGACGCGAAATGGAAATACAACGCGCCCTTGGTAGTACCGGCCCCCGAGACTATGTCGGCCATGCTGGTGCTGCCGTAACCAGTCTTCTCGAACTGCGCGGCCGCGCCGGCAACGATTTGCTGCCGAGTCAGCTCGGCGCGTGCTTGCTTGACCACTGAATCCCTCTCGTCCTCCAAAGGCCCCCGCCCAGCAAACCCCACGGTTCGCGCCACACTCCAGCTATACCCAAAAACTTCACAATTGCCCCACATTACCAGCGCTCCTTCCATTGCTTCAATTACGAATGCAACAAAGTCGCTGGTCAGACGTCCGATTTAGAGGGAATCTCCTCTCCCCAACGTGCTTTCGTCAACCCGCGCACGGTCCACCAACTCTCCGACGAGGAGCGTCAACTCCATCATCTGGTCGGTGATTTCCTCACGCAGCTGCGTTGCATCCGCCTCGGAAATCGCGCCGGACTTGGTATCGAAAGACATCAACAACTCGATATTGGTGCGAAGTGCAGTCAAAGGAGCCAGAAGGTCCTGGCCCGCTTCGGTGATCAGACTTCTCTGGCGTGCCCGCGATTCCGACAACGTCCCGAGCATCCGATTGAAACTGACTGTCAACGACGCCAACTCGTCGTCACCGGTCACCGGGATCGGCGCAAGATCATCCGTTTCGGCGACCCGCCGCGTCGCCGCAGTAAGTCGCGCAATCGGCCGTAATCCTGTGCGTGCCACAGCATCTCCGGCCGCGTAAGCTAGGGCGATTCCGGCCGCCCCGAGTGCCGCCAACACCACTGCCAGTCGCTTGAGTACCGAACGCGTCGGCCCCAGGGATTGCGCGACAACCAAAGTCTGGCCCGCAACCGAGGGCTCGACAAGAATTCGATACGCATCAACCGTCGCGATTGTCTGCGACGAATTGCCGTCTGCGATCGACCTGATGGCGTCTGCGCTCGTGCTGAACGGCGGCAGACCGGGAGTCGCCGTCACCAAGGCGCCGTCGGCAGTGAGAAGCCCCACCGCCTGGATGACCGCTGTATCCGCGCCGGCCGTCAATCCCAGAACCGGTGTGACACCGCCGAAATTGACGGTGTCGGTGATCGCGTCACTCGTGCGCTCGAGTTGTCGATCGACGTTGCCTTGCAAATACGCGTTGAACACTATGTACACCGCCGACGCCGACACGATCACCGCGATCGCCACCAGGCCTGCAGTCAGCAATTTCACGCGAGCATGGAGCGTCCGCACGTGAATTCCCGATGGTTTTCGACGGCTCATTCCGGGAACCGACACTCTCATGCGCGGTCCCGCAGTGCGGCGTCGAAAAATCCCAACATCCCTCCAGTATGGTCACGGAACCTTAGACGAACCTGAAGCGAACGCGATGTCGGCCTCACAGCGCCGTTCCACGACCGAAAGCCGTGAGCCAGTCCATCGCCTCGGCTTCGGTATCGAATGCCGGGACGGTCGCCGGGATCGGTGGTCGTTCGACGACGATCACCGGGATCGACAATTGCCTGGCTGCGGCGATCTTTGCGTACGTCTGCTCGCCGCCACTGTTCTTGGTGATCACGACGTCGATGCTGTGAGTTCGCATCAGATCGACTTCCGCTTCGATGTCGAATGGACCACGTGCGAGCAGCAATTGCGAGTGAGGCGGCAATGTCCCTGAAGGCGGATCGATCGAGCGCACGAGAAACGAGACGCTCTTCACGCGGTCGAACGCCGAAACTCCTTGCCTCCCGATCGTCAGAAAAGCGCGTGAGCCGACCGTCGGCACCAACTCTGCGGCGTGATCGAGATCGTGTGCCGAAAGCCAAGTGTCACCGAGTTGCTCGCGCCAGGGCGGGCGTCGGTACATGGCGTACGGCACGGAATTCGCAAGGCACGCTTCGAACGCATTCTGGGTGATGCGAGCGGCAAACGGATGCGTGGCGTCGAGCACTGCACGAATATCATTGGCCGACAACCACTCCGACAGCCCTTCGGCTCCCCCGAACCCGCCGATACGCACTTCCCCCTCCGGCCATCGAGGATCACGAACCCGGCCGGCCAGCGATGTGACAACCTCGAGGTCGGCTGAACCGGCCAAGCGAGAAGCGATCACTCGACCTTCGCCTGTGCCGCCGAGCAGGAGTACGCGGCGACGAGTACCTGTCGAGGTCAGTGTGTGCTTCTCTCGCGCGCTGCCGAGTAGAGGTAGCTGTCCGGAAACCCCTCCGCAGTCAACACTCGGCCGACGATCACGACGGCCGTCTTCGTGATGCCGGCCGCATGAACAAGTTCGACGATCGTCTTCAAAGTGCCTCGAACAACGATCTCCTCGGGCCGTGAGGCGAAGGCGACCACCGCGACCGGGCAGTCCTCGCCGTAATTGTCGGCCAACTCGGATGCGATCTGTTCGATGCGATGAGCGCCGAGGTGAATCACCATCGTCGCGCCGCTGCGGCCGAGGGACCGCAGATCCTCGCCCTCCGGCATCGCCGTCGACAAGGTGGAGACTCGGGTGAGAACAATGGTCTGCGAGACGCCTGGGACAGTCAGCTCGCGCCCCAGCGCGGCTGCAGCCGCGGTAAATGCAGGAACACCGGGAATCATGTCGAAATCGACTCCTGCGGCGTCCAGGCGACGAGCTTGCTCTGCCACTGCACTGAAGATCGACGGATCACCGGAATGCAAACGCGCGACGTCCAGCCCAGCGGAATCCGCTTCGACAAGAATCGCGGTGATCTCGTCCAGGCTCAGCCGAGCAGTGTCCACGACCTGAGCTCCGACCGGGCACCACTCGAGCAACTCCGCTGGAACAAGGCTGCCTGCGTACAAGCACACAGGGCTCGCAGCGATGATCCGTTGCGCGCGGACAGTGATCAAATCTGCCGCACCGGGACCCGCACCGATGAAATGAACGGTCATTGTGTGGATTCCTCCGGCGTATCTGTGTCTGCGCCTGCAGACGGCTGACGTTTTGTGACGGACCATTGGACCACCGGAAGTTGCGGTCGCCAAACGTTGAACGTTCCCAACGGCTCGGCGCGCTGCACCTGAAAGCGTCGAAGCGTCCCACCATGGCGACTCATCCAGCCGAGCAGCAACGATTCGGACTCGGCGGTCACGGCGTTCGCGACCAGACGACCACCCACGCTCAACTGCTCCCAGCACGCTTCGAGCATTCCCGGTTGCGTGACGCCGCCGCCGACGAACACCGCATCGGGACGTCGAGTTTCGTCCGCAAACGCCTCCGGCGCGGCCCCTTTCACGTTCAACGCGGGCACGCCGAGATTGAGTGCATTGGCACCGATCTGCGACACGCGGCTCGCCACCTTCTCGAATATTGTTGCAGTGCAACGTGGGTGAGTTCTCATCCACTCGATGGCGACGGTTCCCGACCCACCGCCCACGTCCCAGAGGTGTTCTCCCGGCGCCGGGGCAAGCGCGCACAACGTCAACGCACGGATCTCCTGCTTGGTCATCTGACCGTCGCCGACAAAAGCAGCATCCGGTAGCCCCGGGATTCGAGTCAGCCGCAAGAGAGGATCGGCCGCGATGCACTCGACGGCCAGAACGTTCAACGCGTCCACGTCCTCGTCCGCGTGATCCCACTCGTCTGCGACCGTGACGGTCCGCGATTCCCCGGCCCCGCCCAGCTGGGCCAGCACGGTCACGATCGATCGACCGAAGCCCGCGCCGGACAACAGACGTGCCACCTCCCCCGGTGTCGAGCGCCCGTTGCTCAACACCAGCAGTCGCGCACCGTCAGTCACGGAAGCCAATACTGTCGCCGAGTCTCGGTTGACCAGGCTCACGACGTCGATCTCGGCCGATGCCCATCCCATTCGCGCGCTCGCCAACGCCGCCGACGACGGGTGGGAGATCACTCGCACGTTGTCCGCGCCGAGCAGCCTGACCAATGTGACACCGAGACCGTGGAACATCGGGTCACCGCTGGCGAGCACGCATACTCTGCGGTCCGCGTTCTCGGCGAACATCGACGGCAACGCCGGAATCATCGGAGACGGCCAGGTCAGCCTGGTGGGCGCACGCCGTGCCCCGAGATGTGTCGCCGGGACCAAGTCCAATTGGCGCGGCGACCCCATCAGGACCTCCGCGCCCAGGATTGCGCCCTTTGCGCTCTCGGACAGCCCATCCCAGCCGTCGGCGCCGATGCCGACGATCACCACCGGGTGTGTGGTCATCGCGGCATCCGGCGCCAGATCGTCTGAGGCAGAAGCCGCATGACGAAGAACACCGGCTGCAGAATTCGCGGTACCCACACACGCGTCGCCCCGGAGTTCAGTCCCCGCACGACGGCGTCCGCGACCTGCGACGGAGTGCTCGACATAGGGGCAGGCGACATTCCCTCGGTCATCTTGCCGATGACGAACCCGGGCCGTACCAGCATCAATTGGACGCCCGAACCGTGCAGCGCGTCGCCGAGGCCGCTGGCAAAACCGTCCAAGCCGGCCTTTGCGCTCCCGTAGACGTAGTTGGCGCGGCGAACCCGGACGCCGGCGACGGACGAGAACACCACGATCTTTCCGGTTCGCTGTCGGCGCATGATCTCCGCGAGATGCGTGAGGATGCTGACCTGAGCCACGTAGTCGGTGTGCACCACCGCGACCGCGTGCGCCGAGTCGGTTTCGGCACGCGCCTGATCGCCGAGCATTCCGAAGGCCAGCACTGCAATCGAAATCCGGCCGTGCTCGGCGACTACGGCGCCCAGGAGCTCTCCGTGCGTGTCGACGGCGTCGGCGTCGAACTCGACGGTGGAGACGTCGACAGCGCCGGCGTTTTTGAGCATCTGCTCCTGCTCCGACAGCTCTCCGCTGCGTCTGGCAGCCAGAACGATGTTGCGGCCCGGCGCGAGCCTGACCGCGATCTCGAGGCCGATCTCACTTCGTCCGCCGAGGAGCAGTACCGTCTCGATGTCATTCACGTTCGCACCCGCAGTCACCGCTCCAGTGTCCTGGATTACCGTCGTGGCATGACGCTCACCCCCTCCACCACGCCATCGTCACAGCAGACTCTCACTGAAGACGGGCTGAAGTTCGTCGGTGAATACCACCTCGCGACACTCACGACGTTGCGTCCGAACGGCACCCCACACGTCGTTGCCGTCGGGTTCACCTGGGACCAGGAAGCCGGAAAAGCGCGCGTGATCACCAGCGGTGGCTCACAGAAGGCGATCAACGCAGCGCGTGGCGGATACGCCGCCGTCAGTTCGGTCGACGGTGGCCGCTGGCTCACGCTCGAGGGGCCGGCACGCGTGCTCACCGACGCGGACTCCGTGGCCGACGCCGTTCGGCGCTATGCCGAGCGGTACCGCCAGCCACGGGTCAATCCCGCGCGCGTGGTCATCGAAATCGACGTCACACGCATACTCGGGTCCGCTGCGTTCAAGAAAAGCTGATCAGGCGAGGACAGTCAGGCCGTGCGGACGGTTGTTGAACGACTCGCAACCGTCGGCGGTCACGACGACGATGTCCTCGATACGGGCACCCCAACTGCCGCGGAAGTAGATTCCCGGTTCGATGCTGAAGGCCATACCTTCGACGAGTTCGATGGTGTTGCCCTCGACGATGTACGGCTCCTCGTGCACGGACAGCCCGATACCGTGACCGGTGCGGTGAACGAATACCTCTGCAAGCCCTTGTGCGGCAAGCACTTCGCGGGCTGCAACGTCCACGGATTCTGCGGAGACTCCTGGCCGCACCGAATCGACCGCAGCCTGCTGCGCCGCCTCGAGTACCGCGAACTGTGCGGCAACCTCCGCGGAAGGCTGCCCCATGCTGTACGTGCGAGTGGAGTCCGAGTTGTATCCGGGCTCGACCGGTCCGCCGATGTCGATGACCACGATATCGCCGCTCTCGATCACCCGGTCCGAAACCTCGTGATGAGGATCGGCGCCGTGCGGGCCCGAACCGACAATCACGAACGCGGCCTCGGTATGCCCCTCTTCGAGAATCGCCACCGAAATCGCTTCGCCTACTTCAGCTTCCGTACGTCCGACGACCAAGAACTCGGCCATGCGGGCGTGAACACGGTCGATGGCCGCACCGGCTCGCCGCAATGCCTCGATCTCGGCGCCGTCCTTGACCATCCGCAATTCGCGCAAGACGCCGGTGGCGAGAATCGGCAACGCGCCCAAGGTGTCTGCGAGCGGGATCAGATGCAGCGCAGGCATCGCATCCGTCACCGCAACCTTCGCGCCGGTCGGGAGTTGCGCCGCCACAATCGCATACGGGTCGACACCGTCGACCCAGTCGAGGACGGTCAACCCGAGATCGCCCACTGCCGATTCCTTCAGCGACGCCAACTCCAACCGAGGAAGTACGACGGACGCCTTCGCCGTGTCTGCGGCGATGACCAACGCGGTCAAGCGCTCGAACGAGTCAGCCCGAGAACCTGTCAGGTACCGAAGATCCGGACCTGGAGTCACCACCAGACCGTCGAGACCTGCTGATCGAGCCAACTCCGCGGCGCGAGCGATACGTGCGCCGTACACGGCGCTGGAGAATCGGGAATCCTGTTCGGCTGGAGACGTCATGGCTTACAGGTTAGTGCCGACTGGCAGGATGGTGACCATGAGTGGGCCATTGCTTCTCCTCGACGGTGCCAGCCTGTGGTTTCGTGCGTTCTACGCGCTGCCCGAGTCATTCGTCGACCCCGACGGAAGACCTGTCAACGCGGTGCGCGGTTTCACCGACATGGTTGCTTCCCTGATCACCAAACACCAGCCGAGTCGTCTCGCCGTGTGCCTGGACTTGGACTGGCGACCGCAGTTCCGCGTCGATGCAGTCCCGACGTACAAAGCGCATCGCGTCGAGGAAGGCTCTGACGGTGCGTCCGAAGAAGTTCCGGACACGTTGACGCCTCAGGTCGACATGATCATGGACGTGCTCGCTGCAGCGGGTATCGCGACGGCGGGTGCAGTCGGACTCGAAGCCGACGACGTACTGGGAACGCTTGCCGCCACCGAGCGCGAAGATCTCACCGTCGTCGTCAGTGGTGACCGAGACCTACTGCAGGTCGTCACCGACGAGTACGTGCCCGTCCGTGTCCTGTACGTGGGCCGTGGCCTGTCCAAGGCGGAACTCTTCGGACCGGTCGAGGTTGCGGAGAAATACGGAGTCCCCGGTGACCGTGCGGGCGAGGCTTACGCCGAACTCGCGGTACTGCGCGGAGACGCCTCCGACGGTCTACCCGGCATCAAGGGTGTCGGTGAGAAGACTGCGTCGACACTGATGCTCCGTTACGGCTCGTTGGCCGGACTTCGGGCGGCCGCAGCTGATCCTGAATCGGATATGGCCAAGGGGATTCGCGCAAAACTGACCTCACCTGAGGCAATGGCTTACCTTGATGCTGCGTTGCCGGTCGTACGAGTGGTTCGCGACGCGGACGTTCAGTTCTCGAAGGACGACCGACTCCCGGCGACCCCCGTCGATCCCGCACGCCTCGAGGAAGTGGCGGCCTCGCTGAACATCGAGCGCTCGGCCGGCCGGCTTGCCGCCGCGCTCGAGGCTGCGGCGGCAGGCCGTTCCGACCAATAGGGCGTCAGCTCGGGCGGCTGACCTCGTACGTGCCGTTGTCGTCGACAAACGTCACGGTCACGTTCGACTTCACACCCGCGATCGAAAGCGTGCAGGTGAACTTGTTGCCTGACTTGACTTCCTGGTCCGCGGGGCACTGAACGTTGCTCACGTTCTTCGCCCCGTAGGACTCGGTGACGATCTTCTCGACGCCGGCCTGAGCCGCGCTCTGATCGAGTGTGTTCTTGCCGAAGACTCCGAACACCAGGGCCACCACGACAGCGGCAAGAACGACGAGAACGCCGATCGCACCGAAGATCAGGGGCTTCTTCGACTTACCCGACTGGTTTCCGGGCGCACCGGGACTCGGGAACGGCTGAGCCTGGTTCCACTGGTTCTGCTGTCCCGGAGTCTGCCCGGGGGCCGTGGCGCCCCACGCCTGCTGCGGTGCGGCAGCCGGAGGCTGACCCCACGCCTGGGTTGCGTCAGGTGACTGCTGTTGCCCGGGCTGACCCCACGGCTGTGCGGGAGGTTGTTGCTGGGGTTGTCCCCACGGCTGTTGCTGGCCGGGTTGTCCTTGTCCAGGCTGCTGCGGCTGACCGTACGCAGGCTGACCACCCGGCTGGCCGTAGGCAGGTTGTCCCCACGGCTGTTGCTGGCCGGGCTGCTGACCGGGCTGCGGTGTTTGACCAGGCTGACCCCACGGCTGTTGCTGGCCGGGCTGCTGACCAGGCTGCTGTTGTCCGCCCGGCTGCTGAGGATTCTGCCCCCACTGCTGCTCGTTCGGCTGCTGCTGATCACCAGGACCCCATTGCCGATTCGGATCGTTCGGTCCGTAAGGCCCGCTCATGTTCGCCTCCCACTCGAAATACCAGTCTGCGAATCAAACCACATAGTTGCGGTCATGCTGCGTCGACAGCAACTACCCCGCGACGAATTGCAGCTACCGCCCGCGCCGCAGTCTTCGCGACGTCGGCGTCCGTCGAAGTCAGGCGGACCTGATCGAGGAGATCGATCACCTGACGACACCAACGTACAAAGTCACCCGCAGACAGCGCACGACCCTGCACTCCAGCCGCGATCAGTGCGTCGACAAGCGAGTTTTCGCTCGCCCAGTGATAAACGGCAGTGACGAATCCGAGATCCGGTTCCCGCGTCGGCGGCAGCTTGTGGCGAATCTCGTCCGACCGCAGTTCGCTCCACAATCGTTGAGTGTCGTTGAGGGCGTGACGAAGCGCCGCTGTCGGCACCCGATCGACGGTGTCCCCGTCCCGACGTGATTCGTAGACCACCGAGGACACGACGGCCGCCAACTCAGCCGGGCTGAGTCCTGTCCACGCCCCGGTCCGCAGGCATTCGGCGACCAGAAGGTCGCTTTCCGAGTAGATGCGGCTGAGTCGTCGTCCGGATTCGGTGACTTCGGGCGCTGCTTCGGCAGTCATGTACTCACGCTCTTTGAGTAGCGCAATGATGCGGTCGAACGTCCGCGCCAACGAGTTGGTGGTGGCCGCAGCCTTTTCCCTCATCGACTGCGTTTCCCTGGCCAGCCGGTTGCAGCGCTCACCGATCCGGCTCAGATGTTCACGATCGGGCCAGCTGTGGCACGGATGCGAGCGAATAGCACGTCGCAAAGTAGCGACCTCGGCATCTTCGGATGCGCCCGCCTTGTGGCGCTTCTTTCGCCGGGGGGCACTGATCCCGGTACTACGCAACGCCGAGGCCAGATCGCGCCGGATCCGGGCGGTGTGGTGATCGACATGCTTGGGCAGTCGCATCTTTCCCAGAACGTCGGCTGCTTCCGGGAAATCACCCGAGGAGAGTCGGCCGGCCCACTGATCGGCCGTCAGAACCAGCGGACGCGGGTCCTTCGGATCGTTGTCCGGGACGAGGACCACTGCCACCCCTGAATGACGACCGATGGGAATTGCGATCACGTCACCGCGGGCGAGTGCACGGAGGGACTCCACCGCATCTCCGCGTCGGTCTTCGCGGCCCTTACGTTCGAGCGCGCGCTCGCGCGCACTGAGCCGCTCACGCAACGACGCGTATTCGAAGTACTCACCGTCCGCACCGCCGAGTTTCTCCTGCAAACCCTTCAGTGCTTCTTCGTTCCGCTCGATGCCACGCACCAGGCCGACCACCGAGCGATCCGCTTGGAACTGCGCGAAGGAACGCTCGAGCAGCTTCCGTGAATCCGCCGCGCCCATGCGTTCGACGAGATTGATCGACATGTTGTACGAGGGGCGGAACGAACTGCGGAGCGGGAACGTCCGTGTCGACGCCAAGCCGGCGACATCCGTCGGCTCGACCCCGGGCTGCCACAGGACCACAGCGTGGCCTTCGACGTCGATGCCGCGTCGGCCGGCCCGACCCGTCAGCTGCGTGTACTCCCCCGGCGTCAGTTCGGCGTGCGATTCACCGTTGTACTTGACCAGACGTTCGAGCACCACCGTGCGTGCCGGCATGTTGATGCCGAGGGCCAGCGTCTCGGTCGCGAAGACCGCCCGCACGAGCCCCTTGACGAACAGTTCCTCGACTGTCTGGCGGAATGCCGGCAGCATGCCGGCATGGTGAGATGCCAGTCCGCGTCGTAGTGCCTTGCACCAGTCCCGATATCCGAGAACTTCGAGATCCTCTTCGGGTAGTTCCCCGGTGTGTTTCTCGATGATGGTGTCGATCTCGCGGACCTGCTCCGGCGAAGTGAGATCCAGTCTGGACCGCAGGCACTGTGCAAGAGCCGCATCACAACCGGCGCGGCTGAAGATGAAAGTGATGGCCGGGAGCAGTCCGGACTGATCGAGCTGAGCGATGACGTCAGGTCGTGGCAAGGGCCGGAAATCGTTGGAGCTCTGGTAGCTGCCGCGTCGTCCGCGGCCACGCGGCTGCCAGCTCTCGACGCGTTCGAGAGCCTGACGCTGCTTGACGTGGCGAACCAGATCCTGGTCGACGAGCACGGTCTTCGGCCCGGCAGCAGGATGACTACGACTGTCGAAGAGATCGAAGATTCGCCTACCGACCATGATGTGCTGCCACAGCGGGATCGGCCGAGTCTCGTCCACGACCACAGTGGTGTCGCCGCGGACGGTTTCCATCCAGGCACCGAATTCTTCGGCATTGCTCACGGTCGCCGACAAACTCACCAGGCGTACGTCCTCGGACAGGTGCAGGATCACTTCCTCCCACACCGCCCCGCGGAACCGGTCGGCAAGGTAATGCACTTCGTCCATGACGACGTGCGAAAGCCCGCGCAGTGCCTCGGAGTTGGCGTAGAGCATGTTCCGCAGGACTTCGGTGGTCATGACGACCACCGGTGCGTCGGAGTTGATACTCGAATCACCCGTCAGCAGACCGACTTCGCCGGGGCCGTACCGCTCGACGAGTTCGGCGTACTTCTGATTGCTCAACGCCTTGATCGGCGTCGTGTAGAAACACTTGCGGCCCGCCGCGAGAGCCAGGTGGACAGCGAACTCGCCGACCACGGTCTTGCCTGCACCGGTCGGCGCGCAGACAAGGACGCCGTGGCCCGCTTCGAGCGCAACGCATGCCTTCACCTGGAATGGATCGAGTTCGAACTTCAGGCTGGACGCGAACGTGCTCAGTTCACTCTTGTTCATAACCACCTCGTCAGGGTTTCACACGCCGCCGACGTGGTGGCACGGCGCTCAGAGAGTGTCAGTGAAATCCTGGCCGGGCGCGTTGTCGCCGGCGGTGTCGGATTTCTCCGCGACCGGAGCCTTGGACTTGGACTTACGTCCGAACAATCCACTCGATTCGGCCTTGGGTTTGGTCGGATTGTCGAAAGCCTCGTTCAGATCGGACGGAGCCGAGATGGAGGAAGCTTCCTCGTCGGACAGTGCGCCCCAGTCTTCACCGGCTCGCTTGGCCTTACGTTTGTCGTTGAGGCGAGCGATCTGGACCGCGACCTCGAAGAGAAGCGTCAGAGCCAGCGCGAGCGCCAACATCGAGAACGGATCCGACCCTGGCGTGGCAACTGCAGCGAATACGAAGAGCCCGAAGATCAATCCTCGACGCCAGGCCTTCAAACGCTCGTACGTCAGAATGCCGGCAAAGTTCAACACGACGACGAGCAGTGGGATTTCGAAGCTGACGCCGAAGATGAGCAGCAGATTGATGATGAAGCCGAAGTACTCCGAACCACTGAGCGCGGTGATCTGGACGTTGTCACCGATGGTCAGGAGGAAGTGCAAAGCCTTCGCCACGACGAGGTACGCCAGGATTGCGCCGAGAATGAAGAGAGCGGCACCTGCGGTGACGAATCCGACCGCGTAGCGACGCTCTTTGGCGTATAGGCCCGGGGTGATGAATGCCCACAATTGGTAAAGCCACACCGGGCAGGCAAGAACGATGCCGGCGGTGAGCGCCACTTTGAATCGCAGCATGAACTGTTCGAACGGCCCGGTCGCCAGCAATCGGCACGCGTCGTCGGTGCTGAGGTTGGCGCGACTCTCGGACGGAAGCTCACAGTACGGTCCGCGAAGCAGATCGCCCAGACTTTCGAGACCGAGTATCGAGTGTGAATACCAGAAGAAGCCGAACGCCGTGGTGATGATCACGCCGAGGAATGCGAACAACAAACGAGTCCGCAATTCGTACAGGTGGTCGACCAACGACATGGTGCCGTCTGGGTTGACCTTCCGCTTGCGGTTACGCGGGTCTAACGGAATACGCACTGTGCATCCTGGTCTTGGTCAGCAGACAACCGGGGTGAACGAATATTTCACCCCGGCTAGAACGCAGTGTGTACTAGAGCGGCTTGACTTCGGTCGGCTGCGCAACAGGTGCTGCTGCACCGTTTGCGACCACCGCGGTGTTGGCCGTCGGCAACTGTGCTGGAGCAGGCTGTGCGACCGGCGCGCTTGCGGGCGCCGCATCGTCGTTCTGCATTTCCTTGACTTCGCTCTTGAAGATGCGGAGGGAACGACCCAGACCGCGTGCTGCATCGGGAAGCTTCTTCGACCCGAACAGAATTACGACGACAACAGCGACAATCAGCCAATGCATCGGCTGCATTGCACCCATAACGACCTCCCATGATCAGATTCCTCGATGCTACCGGACACAACCGGCGCTCGGAGGTGCCAAAGCACTTACTTCAGCTACCTTTTACCTGTTTGTTTCCTGCGAACTCACTGAACGTGAAGTTTCCCGAAGTTTTACGAACCGATTACGTCATAGGCGTCGAGCGCCGCAACGGCTCGATCATGGACTTCGGAGACCAGTTCCGGCGGATGAAGGACCCGAACGCCCTCACCGAATCCCAACACCAGCCTTGCCATCCATTCAAGTGTTCCGAAACTCATCGTCGCCTCGACCGACCCGTCGTCGTTCACGTGCTCGACGTCCAACGGGTAGTAGTCGAGCATCCACACCCACTCTTTGGTGATGAACAACCGCGCTTCCGGAAGGGAACCGTCGCCGCTGAACAATTCGAGATTCGAATCCTCCTCGAGGGCCTGCGGCGGCGGGTCGGCGGGCTCGTCGAGTTGGACGGCGGCGTCGATCCGATCGAATCTGAACAACCGCACGCCCTCGGCTTGACGGCACCACGCCTGGAGGTAGCTGTAGTTGTCGACCAACACGATACGAACGGGGTCGACGATGCGCTCGGAGACCGCGTCACGCGAGGCCGAGTAATACGTCAATCGCAGGGCGGTCTTGTCTGCGAGCGCGGCTCTGACCGTCGCGGCTATCGGGTCTTCGGCGATGTCCGGCGCAGGCGATGTGTCCCGGTCCTGACCGATGGCTCGTGCCGCGGCCGAGCCTGCTGCGTCCTCGATCTTCGCGATGGCACGCTGCGCCGAGGACGGATCGACCATGCCCGGCATTTCCACCAAGGACCGCAGGGCGATCAGCAACGCCGTCGCCTCCGTCGAGGTGAGGCGCAACGGGCGATCGATCCCGGCCGAGAACGTGACCTCGATACTTTCCTCGGAGAAGGACAGGTCGATGAGATCACCGGGACCGTAACCGGGCAGTCCGCACACCCACAGTTGATTGAGGTCGGTCATCAGTTGAGTGGTGCTGACACCGAGCTCCTCGGCGGCCTCGGCGGGACTGATGCCAGGATTCGCGATGAAGTACGGCACGAGGTTGAGCAGCCGTGCCAACCGCGACGACAGTCGATTGCTCATCAGTGGTCCCCCTGTCCATGGCCGGTGATCGGGCTCGCCGCGGCGGCGCGCAGCTTCGCGACGACCTCAGCACGCAAATCCGGTGGGTCCAGCACCAATGCGTCCAACCCGTGACCGGCGATCAACCGAGCGGTCCATTCCCAGGATCGAACGGGGATGGCCAGCACGCTGCCGTCGCGATCGGTCAACCGCCGTTCGGACGACGACGTCGCAAGCCGCCGAAGCTCATGGGCGCGGCCGTCTGCGACCCATACCGTAGCCGTCCCGGTCACGACGCCCGAACCGGTCACGCGATCGACGACCTCGCGAAGGTCGACACCTTCAGGTTTGTGAACCGAACCGGCCGGGCCGAACTCCCTGACGTCGTCACCGATCCGTGAGAGCCGGAAGGTCCTCACCGCATCACGGTCGACGTCGTGCCCGACCAGGTACCACTTGCCGTTGTGCGTGACGACGCCCCACGGCTCGACGGTGCGCTCGGTGAACGGTTCGTTCAATGCGCCGCGGTGCTGAAAATGAACTGCTCGGCCGGCGTCGACCGCTGCAAGAAGCTTGCCGAGCGCGGGCTCCGAACCGCGGGTGCGCGCGGGAATCGCGGTGACCGGGGCGGCACTGACTTCTGAGTCGACCTGGACGCCGGCCGCTCGGAGTTTGAGTAGTGCACTCTGGGCTGCCGAAATCAGTTCCGGCGACTCCCACAACTGCACCGCGACGGCGACTGCAGCAGATTCCTCGCTGGTGAGGTCCACGTCCGGAAGCTCGTAGGCATTGCGATTGATCCGATACCCCTCGACGGTCGAGAACCGTCCTGCCAGACCGGTTTCCAACGGGACACCCAGGTCACGAAGTTCGTTCTTGTCGCGCTCGAACATGCGACTGAACGCTTCGTAGTTCGCGGAATCGTTGTACCCGGCCACACTGTCACGGATTTTCTCCGCCGTGAGGAACTGTCTGGTGGACAGCAATGCGATCACCAGGTTCATCAACCGCTCGATTTTTGATGTCGCCACGCCGAAATCCTAGTGGCTATCCGATAACCGAACGCGCGCCGGACACTTTCGTGCCCGGCGCGTCGCCGCAAATCAGACCTGCCGTCTTGTACATCTCGAAATTGAGTGACCTACATCGAAGCGATCAAACGCTCGACACGCTCGTCGACGGAGCGGAACGGGTCCTTGCACAGCACCGTTCTCTGCGCCTGATCGTTGAGCTTGAGGTGAACCCAGTCGACTGTGAAGTCCCGGCCTGCTGCCTGGGCTGCGGTGATGAAGTCGCCCCGCAATTTGGCGCGCGTGGTCTGCGGCGGATTCTCGACGGCGTCGTCGATCGTTTCGTCCTCGGTGACCCGCTTGACCAAGCCCTTGCGCTGGAGAACGTCGAAGACACCCCGGCCGCGTTTGATGTCGTGGTACGCCAAGTCGAGCTGCGCGATCTTGGGATCGGACAGATCGAAACCGTGACGGTCCTGGTAGCGCTGGAACAGCTTGCGCTTGATGACCCAGTCGATCTCCGTGTCGACCTTCGCAAAATCCTGAGCTTCGACGGCGTCGAGGGTGCGACCCCAGAGATCGACAACCTGCTCCACCTGCGGGTCCGGTTCGCGGTTACGAAGATGTTCGACCGCCTTGGCGTGGTACTCGCGCTGAATATCGAGAGCACTGGCCTGACGTCCACCAGCAAGGCGAACCGGCTTTTTACCGGTCACGTCGTGACTGACCTCGCGGATGGCACGAATCGGGTTGTCCAAAGCGAAATCGCGGAACGACACCCCGGCTTCGATCATCTCGAGCACCAGTGCGGCAGAACCGACCTTGAGCATCGTCGTCGTTTCGGCCATGTTCGAATCGCCGACGATCACGTGCAGGCGGCGGTACTTCTCGGCGTCGGCATGCGGTTCGTCGCGGGTGTTGATGATCGGACGCGAGCGAGTGGTAGCCGACGAGACGCCCTCCCAGATGTGTTCCGCGCGCTGCGAGAGGCAGAACGTCGCGGCCTTCGGAGTCTGCAGTACCTTTCCGGCGCCGCAGATCAACTGGCGCGTGACGAGGAACGGCAACAAGACATCCGAAATGCGGGAGAACTCACCGGCGCGCGCGACGAGAAAGTTCTCGTGGCAGCCGTACGAGTTTCCGGCCGAGTCGGTGTTGTTCTTGAAGAGATAGATGTCGCCACCAATACCCTCCTCGGCGAGTCTCGCCTCGGCGTCGATCAGCAGTTCTTCGAGCACACGCTCACCGGCACGGTCGTGATTGACCAGCTGGATGAGGCTGTCGCACTCGGCCGTCGCGTACTCCGGGTGCGAACCCACATCCAGGTACAAGCGAGCTCCGTTACGGAGGAAGACGTTGGAGCTGCGACCCCACGACACGACACGACGGAAGAGGTAACGAGCAACCTCGTCGGGGCTCAGTCTCCTGTGCCCGTGAAAGGTGCAGGTAACGCCGAATTCCGTCTCGATACCCATGATTCGTCTCTGCACACTTCGACAGTACAACCAGAATGCGAGGTTCACCCGTGTACTTCGATCGCGTCGTAAGTCACGACTCGACAACGTCGGGCGGCAGCATAGTGTGACGGTGTGAGCCTTATTCGCCGAAAAGTTGTCCGAAGCGACGTCAAAGTCATGGAAAGCACTGGAGCACTGCGCCCTTCCGTGCTCGACCCGACCATGCGGTTTCTCTCCAGAGCCGCCGATCACGGCGTTTTGTGGATGGTTGTCGCCGCCTTGCTCGCGATGATCGGCGGGCGGCCCCGTAGGGCAGCAGCACGCGGGCTGCTCGCACTGGCCGGTTCCAGCGCGCTGGCCAACGGCATACTCAAGCCCCTCTTTCCCCGCCGACGCCCACCGGCACGCGTCTGGCTGAGCCCGAAGCGAGGCGTCGACATTCCGACGTCGTCCTCGTTCCCCTCCGGACATTCGTCTTCGGCCGCGGCATTCACCGCGGCAGTGGCCATGGAGTCCCCGGTTGCTGGAGCTGCTCTGGCACCACTGGCCGCAGCAGTGGCGTACTCACGCGTTCACAACGGAGTCCACTGGCCGTCCGACGTCTTCGCAGGCCTCGCGGTCGGCGGTGCTATCGCTGCCGGCACACGTCGTTGGTGGGCGGTGCGGGACGAAGAGCCCGCCGAACTCGGACCCGAGTGCGTGGTTCCCGCGCTCCCGCGCGGAGAAGGCTTGTTGGTCTTCACCAATCCTGGTTCAGGCTCCGAGGACGACGGGATCGTGGAATCGATTCGAGAACTACTACCGGAAGCGATCGTCTACGAGTTCGACGCGGACATCGACTTCGACATGCAGATCGATGCCAAGATCCCCGAGCTCTCGCCGAAAGCGTTGGGTGTATGCGGCGGCGACGGAACAGTGGTCACGGTCGCGACCGCGGCGACAAAGCACGAGCTACCACTTGCGGTTTTTCCCGGCGGAACATTGAACCATTTCGCCCGCGACGTCGGGGCGGTGAATGTCGAGGAGACCGCACAGGCAGTCGAGTCCGGTCAGGCGGCATTCGTCGACCACGCGGTGGTGCGCACGGATTCCGGAGTGACTGCACGGTTTCTCAACACAGCCAGCCTCGGTGGATACCCGGATGCTGTGCGCCTGAGGGAAAAATGGGAACCGCGTTTCGGTAAGTGGCCGGCCGCAGGAGCCGCGATGATCCGGGTTCTCGCAGCGGCGGAGCCGATGACGGTGACCATCGACGGGAAGCGGACCACAATCTGGATGCTGTTCGTCGGAAACGGGCGATACTCCCCCGCCGATCAGGTGCCGATGTCGCGTCCGGAGATGAACCGTGGACTACTCGACGTCCGCTATCTGCGCGCGGACAAGAAATTCTCGCGCTCACGTCTGCTGTTTGCGGCTGCCACAGGAACATTGGGCAGCTCGCGGGTCTACGTTCGCGAACTCGTCTCGTCGATGTCGGTCCGAGTCGCCGATTCACCGGTAGCCATCGCCACCGACGGTGAAGTGGTGGCAGACGCGCGCCGGTTCGATTTCGACACCGAACCGGGCGCGGTGGCCGTCTACCGAGTCACTCAGTAACTCCAGACCTGCAGTAACTCCCATACCTACGGAGTATCTACGAGGGTGCGTCGCCGTTTGCCGGCGGCGCATCCTCGACTGCTGCCGGAGCTGGAAGCATCTCTTCCAAAACCGTTCCAGCGATCCGTTTGAACGCACGGCGTGGACGATTGCTGTCGAGTACGGCAACCTCGAGTGCACTCACATCGAGAGTTCGTGGTTCCGCCTCAGTGGTTCCGGCCGGTGCCGGGCCGCCCTTTTGGAGCGCCCCGACTGCAATCCGCACTGCGGATTCGAGGTCGAGGTCTCGCTGGTACGACTCGCGCATCGCCGTCACGATCGGTTCGGTCGTGCCGCCCATGACCACGAATTCCTGCTCGTCCGCGATGGATCCGTCGTACGTGATCCGGTAGAGCTGAGCCGGCGTACTGCTTCCGAAGCGACCGATCTCGGCAACACAGATCTCGACCTCGTACGGCTTGGGCTGCTCGGTGAAGATCGTTCCCAGGGTTTGTGCGTACGCATTGGCGAGCGAACGCCCGGTGACGTCCCGACGGTCGTACGAGTACCCACGCATGTCTGCGTGGACGATGCCCGCGCGGCGCAGATTCTCGAACTCGTTGTACTTGCCCACTGCCGCGAATCCGAGACGGTCGTACAGTTCGCTGACCTTGTGCAGAGCACGCGACGGGTTCTCGGCGACAAAGAGCACTCCGTCGCGGTAGGTGAGAACGACGACGCTGCGCCCGCGGGCAATTCCCTTGCGCGCCAATTCCGAACGATCGCGCATGATCTGTTCGGCGGATGCGTAGTACGGCATCGTCATAGCGCAGACTCCCCTTCCGGACTCGCGGTCGCCGTGCGAGCCGCGACGATCTCCCGGGCGATCTCGGCAGCCCTGGTGGGCGACAACTCCACAGCGCCGGCCGAGGTGATGGTGACCGCCGTCGGATAGATCCCTCGTGTCAGATCAGGACCACCGGTAGCCGAATCGTCATCTGCCGCGTCGTAGAGCGCCTCGACGGCGAACCGAAGCGCGGTGTCCTCGTCGATTCCCGGTGAATACAGCTTCTTGAGCGCCGATTTCGCGAACAGGGAGCCGGATCCGACTGCGTGATAGCCCGCGCGCTCCTCGTATCGCCCACCGACGACGTCGTAGGAGACGATGCGACCGGCGGTGGACGGATCGACCGCGTCCAGGTCGTAACCCACGAGCAGTGGCACAACCGCCAAACCTTGCATCGCTGCTCCGAGATTTCCTCGAACCATCGACGAAAGTCGATTGGCCTTGCCGTCGAACGTGAGTGGGACGCCTTCGATCTTCTCGTAATGTTCGAGCTCGACCGCGAAGAGCCGGACCAGTTCGATTGCGATCCCGGCCGTACCGGCAATACCCGCAGCCGAGTAGTCGTCCGTGACGTACACCTTCTGCACGTCACGGCTGGCGATGAGATTGCCCATCGTCGCTCGGCGATCACCCGCGAGCAGAACACCACCCGCATAGCTGATCGCGACGATGGTGGTGCCGTGCGGAGCTACGTCTCCCCCGCCCATGACAACACCTCCTGTGTCGGCGAAGCGGTTCTGCGGAAGATGCTCCGGTGCATGCACCCGAAGGTATTCCGAGAATGACGACAGATTCGAGCCGAAGCTCAACCGTGTGTCCCCGTCTGTGATCCGGGGCGCGCGATCCACCGTCACTGGCCGCCCTTCTGGACGTAGGCACGGACGAAGTCCTCGGCGTTCTCTTCCAACACGTCGTCGATCTCGTCGAGCAGGTCGTCGGTTTCTGCAGCGAGCTTCTCGCGACGTTCCTGGCCGGCACTGCCGTCGCCACCAGTGGTTTCGTCGTCTTCGCCGCCACCGGCACGCTGCGTCTGTTCTTGAGCCATCGCCGTCGACCTCCTTGTGTGAAGGGAGCTCTCGCGAGCATCCTGTTCGGCCCAGCAGAGTCGGTAACTGATCCCGCTCGGACCTTCACCCTACCGAGCGGCACCGTCAGGTGTGGAGAGACGCGACGGCGAGCCGCATCGGCTGATTTCAGTGAGTGAGCTGATCAACCAGTTCCGCGGCGCTGTCCACGGAGTCGAGCAACGCTCCGACGTGCGCTTTGGTACCTCGAAGCGGCTCGAGGGTGGGGATACGGATCAACGATTCACCGCCGAGATCGAAGATGACCGAATCCCAGCTCGCGGCCGCGATATCGGCCCCGAATCGGCGTAGGCACTCGCCCCGGAAGTATGCGCGAGTGTCGGTGGGAGGGTTCGTGACCGCGTCGAGAACCTGCTGTTCGGTGACAAGCCGCTCCATGGAGCCGCGAGCAACCAGGCGGTTGTACAGGCCCTTGTCGAGTCGCACGTCGGAGTACTGCAGATCCACCAGATGCAATCGCGGCGCCGACCACGCGAGTCCCTCACGATTGCGGAACCCTTCGAGCAGACGCAGTTTGGCCGGCCAGTCGAGGATGTTCGCGCACTCCATGGGATCGCGCTCGAGGAGATCGAGAACCATCGCCCACTTGGCGACGATATCGTCCGCTCGCGGATCACGATCGGTCTCACGGTCGAGGAACTTCGAGACACGTTCGAGGTAAATGCGTTGCAGCGCAAGCCCTGTCAGTTCACGTCCGTCGGCCAGCGCAACGGTCTTGCGCAGAGTGGGGTCGTGACTGATGTGGTGGACGGCCGTGACCGGACGCGCCAGTTGCAGATCGGTGAGGTCGACACCTGCCTCGATCAGGTCGAGTACCAGCGCCGTTGTTCCAACCTTGAGGTACGTCGACATCTCCGCGAGGTTCGCGTCACCGATGATGACGTGCAGGCGGCGATACTTGTCCGCATCCGCGTGCGGTTCGTCGCGGGTGTTGATGATTCCGCGCTTGAGAGTGGTCTCGAGGCCTACTTCGACCTCGATGTAGTCGGATCGCTGCGAAAGCTGGAATCCGGCCTCGTCGCCGGACTGACCGAGACCCACACGACCGGAACCGCAGATCACCTGCCGGGACGCGAAAAACGGCGTCAATCCGGTCACGATCGAGGCGAACGGGGTCTCACGTGAGCAGAGGTAGTTCTCGTGCGTGCCGTACGAGGCACCCTTGCCGTCGACGTTGTTCTTGTACAGCTGCAGCCGTGGCGCACCCGGCACGCTGGATGCGTGCCGCGCAGCCGCTTCCATGACGCGTTCGCCGGCCTTGTCCCAGATCACGGCGTCGAGCGGGTCGGCGACCTCGGGCGCCGAATACTCCGGATGGGCGTGATCGACGTACAACCGTGCCCCGTTGGTGAGAATCATGTTCGCGGCGCCGATCTCGTCCGCGTCGATCACCGGCGCGGGACCGCTCATTCGCCCCAGATCGAAGCCTCGGGCATCTCGCAGCGGAGATTCGACCTCGTAATCCCAGCGTGTGCGCTTGGCCCGTGGCACGCCCGCTGCGGCGGCGTAGGCAAGCACCGCCTGGGTTGAAGTGAGAATCGGATTCGCCGACGGCTCACTGGGTGAAGATATTCCGTATTCGACCTCGACACCGATGATCCGCTGCATGACACAAGAGCCTATGTGATTGCGGCGCGGCACCCACAGGCGTGGCACAGTTGGAGGAATGCACCAACCTCTCACCGCAGACCTGAATCCCGCGGACGAGGTAGTCGCCGTGTACGACCGGACGGGTAATCCGATCGGCCGAGCACCACGTTCGGTCGTCTACTCGGGTGGGCTCTGGCACGCGAGTGCGGGCGTCCTGGTTCGTACCGGGGACGGCTCCCGCATCTACGTCCATCGCCGAACCGACACGAAAGCGGTGTTCGGGGGCTATCACGACTGTCTTGCCGGAGGTGTCGTCGATCCAGGTGAGACGCCGCAGGAAACTGCGATCCGTGAAGTCGGTGAAGAACTCGGAATCTTCGGAACGGCAGACCAGCCACTCCGACTGACGGAGATCGCTCGAAAATCCTGGGACGGCGAGTGGAACAACTCTCCGTTGCACTGTCACCTGTTTGCGTTCGAACTCAGATACGACGGGCCGATGGCACATCAGCCCAGCGAGATCGCCGAAGGTTGGTGGTGGACGCCGAAAGAACTCGGCGCCCACCTGCAGGACCCGTCGTGGCCGTTCGTTCCGGACTCACGCGCGCTGCTGGCCGACTATTGCTGGAGCTGAACACCGCTGGGACTGAACACTGGTGGGACCTGTGATCAGCCCGGGGTGATCGCCGAGAGCCACGCAGCGAACGCGCTGGGGTTGCGGGTCTGCGCGAGAACGCGACCGGGTCCGGTGAAGTCGAAGACAAATCCTTCACCGGACTTCATCGACTGAATGGTGCGCCCCTGAACGGCGCGCCGCATGTTGAAATTCATGCCGAGGTCGTAGGCGACCACGTGACCGGTATCGATCGTGACTGTCTCGCCTGGCTGCAAGTCGATGACGTCGATCGCGCCGTAGACGGCCAGCACTACTTCACCGTCGCCACTTGCCCGCAGGCCGAAGCCTCCTTCACCGCCGAAGAGGTTGGACATGCCGCCCCACTTGGACTCGACCGTCACACCGTAGGAGTTGGCCAACCAGGTTCCACGGTTGAGGAAGAACGGGCGATCAGAGGTGATGGTCAGCGGGATCAGATCTCCGGGAAGCACACCAGTCACGTCGACCCAACCACCTTGCGGCGGAGCGGTATACGTCGTGACGAAAAATGATTCGCCGCTCAGCATCGACCGCTTGAGTCCCTGCAGGACGCCGCCCTGCGCCTTCGCTTCGAGAACTACGCCGGCAGAATGCGCGAGCATCGCCCCGCTCTCCACGCGCAGCGGTTCGCCGGGCGCGAGGTAGCAGCGAGCGACTGTGGACGACGGATTGTGTCGAAGATGTATCTGCACGGCGGGACTCTAAACCAGCGCGACCGACCGGTCCAATCGCAACGAAGTCAACGGCAGCGACGCAGAGATCGGGCCGACAACTCTCGCGGAGTGGCCGGCCCGATCGATGTTCGTTTCGTTACAGGTACTGGCCCGTGTTCGACTCCGTGTCGATCGCGCGGCTCGCACTGGCGTTCTTGCCCGTGACGAGAGTGCGGATGTAGACGATCCGCTCACCCTTCTTGCCCGAAATACGTGCCCAGTCATCAGGATTGGTGGTGTTGGGCAGATCCTCGTTCTCGGCGAACTCGTCGACGATGGAATCGAAGAGGTGCTGCACACGCAAGCCCGGAGCACCGGTGTCGAGCACAGACTTGATCGCGTACTTCTTGGCGCGGTCGACGATGTTCTGGATCATCGCCCCCGAGTTGAAGTCCTTGAAGAACAGAACTTCCTTGTCGCCGTTGGCGTACGTGACCTCGAGGAAACGATTCTCTTCGCTCTCCGCGTACATGCGATCGACGACGCGAACGATCATCGCCTTCAAGCATGCAGTGCGATCTCCACCGAACTCGGCGAGGTCGTCTGCATTGATCGGCAGACCGTCCACCAGGTACTTCGAGAAGATGTCCTGAGCGGATTCCGCGTCGGGGCGCTCGATCTTGATCTTCACGTCCAGTCGGCCGGGACGCAGGATTGCCGGGTCGATCATGTCCTCACGGTTGGAAGCGCCGATGACGATGACGTTCTCGAGCCCTTCCACACCGTCGATCTCGCTGAGCAGCTGCGGAACGACCGTTGTCTCCACGTCGGAGGAGACTCCCGAACCACGGGTACGGAAGATCGAGTCCATCTCGTCGAAGAAGACGATCACCGGAGTGCCCTCGGACGCCTTCTCACGAGCACGCTGGAAGATCATCCGGATGTGACGCTCGGTTTCGCCGACGAACTTGTTCAGAAGTTCCGGGCCCTTGATGTTCAGGAAGTAGGACTTGGCGTCCTTGCTGTCCTGACCGCGGGCTTCGGCGATCTTCTTGGCCAACGAGTTGGCGACGGCCTTGGCGATGAGCGTCTTGCCGCAACCAGGCGGACCGTAGAGCAGTACACCCTTCGGCGGCCTCAGTGAGTACTCGTGGAACAGATCCTTGTGGAGGAACGGGAGTTCGACGGCATCACGGATCTGTTCGATCTGACGCCCGAGACCACCGATGTCGTCGTAGTGAACGTCCGGAACTTCTTCGAGAACCAGATCTTCGACCTCGGCCTTCGGGATGCGCTCGAAGGCGTACCCGGCCTTGGTGTCGACGAGCAACGAGTCGCCCGGACGCAGTTTCCTGGTCGGAGAATCGGCGTCGTACGCGATGATGTCGGCTTCGGGGTCGGCGAAGACGGCTGCCAACGGCGCTGCGAGCCAGACGATGCGCTCTTCGTCGGCATGGCCGACCACCAGTGCGCGCAAGCCGTCGTCGAGTACCTCACGGAGCGTGCTGATCTCACCGACCTGCTCGTAGGTGCCGGCCTCGACGATGGTGAGTGCCTCGTTGAGGCGAACCGTCTGCCCGAGGGCGAGGGTGTCCGTGTCGATGTTCGGTGAGCACGTCAACCGCATCTTGCGACCCGACGTGAACACGTCGACGGTCTTGTCCTCGTGTACCGAGAGAAGGACTCCGTAACCGCTCGGCGGTTGACCGAGTCTGTCGACTTCTTCACGAAGCGCGATGAGCTGCTGACGGGCCTCTTTGAGGGTGTCCATCAACTTGCTGTTTCGGATGGACAACGAGTCCACCTTCGACTCCAGCTCACGCACCTGCTCCGGCGATTGTGCAAGTTGTCGGCGCAATACTTGTGCTTCCACTCGTAGCGCGTGGAGTTCTTCTGCTGCCGCAACCGAATCCGGGTTCTCTGTCGAGCTCATGTGCGTCTCCTCCCAGTGCGATCCATCAACGCTACCGGCATAAGGCCCCAACTGTCGCCAGACACGGTGCGCGAGTGCGAATTCACACCTGCGCGCGGACCGTGCCGACTGGTCTCGAGCCAGAATTTGGTCATGTTAGCCTTGCCTACAAGATGGAGACAGCGCCTGTCTCTCTTTACAACGAAAGGTAACGCTGTGATCATCCGCAAGACTCTCATCAGCGCTTGTGCTGTCGCTGCCGTCCTGACCATGGGTGCATGCAGCTCGGACGACAACAAGGATTCGACGGCTGCAAGTTCGACTTCCGCCGCCGCCTCGAGCACCACAGCCAAGGCCTCGGCTTCCGCCACGACGTCGGCTGCCGCTGCCGCAGCGGCTCCGACGGCCGAGGGGCTCAACGCTTCGCTCGTCGCTCTGATCGATCCGGCCAAGCCGATCGAGGAGAAGACCGCTCTGGTGGTCGACGGAACCAAGCGTCAGGCCAACATCGAGACGATGAGTGCTGCGCTGGGCGGTAACCCTGCCTACGCGATCACGTTCAACGTGGACAACGTCAAGGTCGACGGTCAGACCGCAACCGCAGACGTCGCCGTCGTCAGCCCGCACGGCGCCGCCCCGGCCACCCCGTGGACCTGGGAGCTCGAAGACGGCTCCTGGAAGCTGTCCGACACCTCGGCTTGCGTGCTCCTGGAAATGGGCCGCGCTTCCTGCACCGCATAACTTCCAGCTACGACAAGAGCGGCGATCCGGATACCGGATCGCCGCTCTTGTTGTTTTCGTGTGACTACTTGGCCGCGGTGTTCGAGCCCTTGCCCGCACGCCGCTGCGGCTTCGGGGTGACGGTTCCTTCGGCGAGACGACGAGCGCTCACGAGGAACGCGGTGTGGCCTTGCATCCGATGTTCGGGGCGCACCGCCAAACCGACGACGTGCCAACCGCGCACGATCGATTCCCACGAGCGGGGCTCGGTCCAGCATTCCTGCTCCCGCATCGCCTCGACGACCTTCGAGAGCTGAGTAACGGTCGCGACGTAGACGATCAACACGCCGCCCGGCACGAGTGCCTTCGAGACGGCGGGCAGGACGTCCCACGGGGCCAGCATGTCGAGTACGACGCGATCGACTTTGCCTCCGTGCGCTTCCGGATCGAACTCGGCGAGATCGGCGATGGTCAGTTCCCAGTTCGGCGGACGTTCCCCGAAGAAGGTCTCGACGTTGCGAACCGCATGTTCGGCATGATCGTCGCGGACCTCGTAGGAGATGACCTTGCCCTCGGGTCCGACGGCACGCAGCAGCGAACATGTCAGTGCGCCGGAGCCGGCTCCGGCCTCGAGCACGCGTGCTCCTGGGAACACGTCGCCTTCGTGGACGATCTGAGCTGCGTCCTTCGGGTAGATGACCTGGGCACCGCGCGGCATGGACAGCACGTAGTCCACCAGCAGGGGGCGCAGTGCGAGATAGGGCGTGCCGTTGACCGACTTGACGACGCTGCCCTCGTCGGCACCGATCAGATCGTTGTGAACGATTCCGCCCTTGTGGGTGTGGTATTCGCGGTTCGCCTCGAGAACGATCGTGTAGTGGCGTCCCTTGCCGTCGGTCAGCTGTACTCGGTCGCCGACGCGGAACGGACCTGACGGCCGCTTGCCCGGCGCAGTGAGATCAGCTTCTGGAAGCTCTTGTTCGGGAATCTCGGCGACAGCGGACTGCACAACCTCATCCACTTCGGTCGTGCCTTCTTCTGGTTGCAGCTCGTTCGCCATGCGCAGATGATCCCTGTTCGCTTGTTTCCGGTGTCCTCGCCACCGGCTCCGACGGAGTTGTCGGACCAACCGCATAGCCTGCCAGGTGTGAGCTCTGTCGAATTGCCAACCCCCACTCCAACGGGTGCAACATCACACGAGCGCCCGCGTAGTCGGCCGGCGCTCTCTCCGTCTCGGGCGGGTGACTACAAACAATGCCCCCTGCTCTATCGCTTCCGAGCAGTCGACAGAATTCCGGAAACGCCAACCAGAGCCCAGGTCAGAGGCACCGTCGTACACGCGGCACTGGAAGCACTGTTTGCACTCCCGACCGGTCACCGGGTTCCCGATCGCGCAGCCGAACTCGTCCGTCCCGCGTGGGAACGTGTCAGTGCCGAGTCTCCCGAGGCCGCTGACCTTGTTCCGGAGGGCGAGCTGGATTCGTTCCTCGACGAAGTCGGCAAGCTCGTCGCGACGTACTACACGCTCGAAGATCCCACTCGATTCGATGCCGAGGCGTGCGAGGTCTACGTCGAGACCGAATTGGAGAACGGCGTTCGACTCCGCGGCTTCGTCGACCGGATAGACGTTGCACCGACGGGTGAGGTGCGGGTGGTCGACTACAAGACCGGAAAAGCGCCTCGCGAGTTCACCGAATCCAAGGCGCTCTTCCAGATGAAGTTCTACGCGCTCGTACTGCTGCGCACTCGCGGAATCGTTCCCGCACAACTGCGCCTGATCTATCTGGCCTCCGGCTCGATTCTCACGTACGCCCCGGATCACGACGAGCTCATCCGATTCGAGCGAACCCTCTCCGCCATCTGGAAAGCGATCCTCGCAGCAGGTGCGACCGGAGACTTCAGACCCAAGCCTGGCAAACTGTGCGACTGGTGCGATCACAAGTCACTGTGCCCCTCGTTCGGCGGAACACCTCCGCCCTATCCAGGTTGGCCGGACCTGCTGAGCACCGAACCTGTTGCCGCAAAGGAGAATTCATAACATGACGGACAGTTCGTACTACCGCTACCTCGGAACGACGGAGGAAGGGCACGAGCGGTTCGCGAGCACGCAGGCAACTGTCAGCATCTGGGGCCCGACACTGCAGCACGGCGCTCCCCCGTCGGCGCTATTGGTTCGAGCCCTCGAGCGGTGCGGTGCGCGCGACGAAACCCGTCTGACGCGCGTCGTCGTCGAGATTCTCGGACCGATTCCGATTGCCGACCTCGAAGTCCGGTCCTGGATCGAACGACCCGGTCGCCGAATCGAATTGATCGTCGCCGAACTGTGGGCAACCACCGCCGACGGATCTGCACGCGCGGTTGCGCGCGGTACGGCGTGGCGGATGGAGACGGTGGATACCGGCGACGTCGTCCACGTAGTCGATCCCCCGCTCGAACCCCGCGACAGCGGCACCCCGGGCGTTCTCGAGGGTCTGTGGAGCGTCGGCTATCTCAAGACCCTCGACTGGTCCTGGATTGCTCCGATCGGGTGCGTGGGAACCGGGAAGGTATGGGCGCGCCCCAAGCCAGAGCTGGTCGAGGGTGAGAAGATGTCTGCTCTCGAGCGTTTGTTCGCGGTGGCCGACATCTCAAACGGGGTCGGCGCCAAGCTCGCCCCGGAGCACTGGACGTTCCTCAACACAGATCTCACGGTGCATATCTTCCGTGTGCCCGAGGGAGAGTGGGTCGGTGTCGCCGCCGAAACCACAACGGGTCCGGACGGCGTCGGCATGTGTGCGGGCGTGCTCTACGACGAGCAGGGTGCGGTGGGCCGTATCGCCCAGACTTTGCAGATTCGCGCCCGTTCCTGATTTCCAGGAACGGGCGCGAATGCGCGTAAATCTATTCAGGCAGTGATCAGAAAGCGCGTACCGAGCGGATGTTCGACGCGAGGATGGCCTTGGCACCGAGTTCGGCCAAGGCATCCATCACCTGGTTGTGTCCCTTGATCGGGACCATCGCGCGAACCGCGACCCAGTCGGGATCGGCCAACGGCGAGAGCGTCGGCGACTCCATACCCGGAGTCATCTTGATGGCGTCGTCGAGGATGGTGCGCGGGCAGTCGTAGTCGATCATCAGATTCTGCTGCGCGAAGACAATTCCGCGTACGCGTTCGATGAGCTGGTTGCGTGCGGGATCGTCCTGCGGAGCGCCGGTGCGCTCGATCAGGACACCTTCGGAATCGCAGAGCGATTCACCGAAAGCCACGAGGTTGTGTTGGCGGAGAGTACGGCCCGACCCGACCACGTCGGCGATCGCGTCGGCGACGCCGAGCTGAATCGAGATTTCCACTGCTCCGTCGAGACGGATGACGGTGGCGTCGAGTCCGCGATCTGTGAGGTCCTTACGGACCAGGTTCGGGTACGACGTTGCAATGCGCAGGCCGGACAGATCCTCGACGGCCCAGTCCTTGCCGGCCGGTGCTGCGTAACGGAACGACGAACGGCCGAAGCCCAGTGACAGACGCTCGGATACGGGAGCACCCGAGTCGCCGGCGAGATCACGACCGGTGATGCCGAGATCCAGCTCACCGGAGCCGACGTAGATCGCAATGTCCTTGGGGCGCAAGAAGAAAAACTCGACCTGATTGGCCGGATCGAGGACTGTCAGATCACGGGAATCGGTGCGTCGACGGTAACCGGCCTCGCTGAGAATCTCGGCGGCGGACTCGGACAGTGAGCCTTTGTTGGGAACTGCTACGCGCAGCATGGTGGATGTCCTTTCGGAAGGTGTGGGTGACGTGAGACGACATGAATCGGAAGCCCTGGACGAGCGAGACGGAGTACATCTCGCTGGTCAGCTCCGATCACAGATGTCGGTACACGTCCTCGAGGGTCAGTCCGCGACCGACCATCAACACCTGCGTCCAGTACAGCAGCTGGGAAATTTCCTCGGCTAGCTGCTCATCGCTCTGGTATTCCGCAGCGATCCACACTTCACCGGCTTCCTCGATGACCTTTTTGCCCTGAGCATGCACACCGGCGTCGAGGGCGGCGACAGTGCCGGACCCCTCGGGGCGAGTAGCAGCGCGCTCGGTCAATTCGGCGAACAAGGATTCGAAGGTCTTCACGGGTAGCTATTCTTTCACGAGGACGGAAGCGGTTTTCACACGCCCACGAACAGCGGTGTTCACAGGCCTGCGTCGAGGCTGCGCGAACTCACGAACCTGCGGGTCTGCCCGGTGATCGGATCCGGGTACTCCAACGCTCGCGCCAACAATCGCAACGGAGTCGAGAAGTCACCGGGCACTGCGGGCAGATACTCCGGATAGTAGTTGTCACCGACGATCGGGACGCCCAGCGAGTTGAGGTGCAGCCGAAGCTGATGGGTCCGGCCGGTCCGTGGGAGCAACCTGTATCGCCCGAGCGTCCGGCCGGCCGAGTCGGTGATCACCTCGATCAGTTCGATCGAGGTCTCACTGTTCGGCTCGCCCGCGATTTCGGTAGCCGTCATCTCGCCGTGAACTTTGTTGATGCGGCTGCGCACCGTGCGAGGGAAAGTCAGTTCCGGATCGAAGCCCGCAATCGCCTCGTACTCCTTGACGATCCGCTGCTCGGCAAAAAGTTCCTGGTACGGCCGTCGTAGGTCCGGTGTCACGGTGAACACGATGACACCCGCCGTCATCCGGTCGAGGCGGTGAACTGGCGCAAGATCCGGAAGGTCCAGGTCACGACGCAGGCGCACGACTGCGCTTTCGACGATGTGCGCTCCCCGTGGAATGGTCGCCAGGAAGTGCGGTTTGTCGATCACGAGAATCGAGTCGTCGCGGTACAAGATCTCGATCTCGTGCGGAACCGGAATCTCGGGGGCCGGCTCGCGGTAGAAGTACACGAACCGGGTCGGCTGATAGGGCGTTCGGCTCGTGATCTTCCGCCCGTGCTCGTCGACGACGTCCCCGGCGCTGACGAGGTCCGCCCACAGGTCCCGCTCCCCGGGATGCTCGCCGACCAGGTGCTCGAGGACGGTCCGCGCCGACGACTCCGCCGGCATCCGCAGCCGGTCAGGTCCGAGACCGTTTCGGATCGGCAACGGAGCCTTGGGCACAGCTCAGTCCTGCTCGAGGTCTGGTGAACAACTCTCGCAGAGCAATTCGAGGGTTCGGCCGTCGCCGTCGATCCGGTTGCGGTACCGCGGGGTCGGAGTACCACAATCGACACACACGCCGAGTGTCTTGGCTTCGGATGAGAACTCGATGTTCATCCGCTTGTCGAACACGTACAGGGAACCGTCCCAGAGGCCGCGGTCGCCGAAAGTCTCGCCGTAACGGACGATTCCGCCGTCCAACTGATAGACCTCGTCGAAGCCACGTGAGCGCATCAGCGAAGACAACACCTCACAGCGCACTCCGCCGGTGCAGTACGTGACCACGGCTTTGCCCTTGAGATGGTCGTATTTGCCACTGTCGAGTTCGTTGACGAAATCCCGAGTGGTGGCGACGTCCGGAACTATCGCATCTCGGAAACGGCCGATCTCGGCTTCGAAGGCATTGCGCCCGTCGAAGAACACGACGTCGTCACCGCGAGTGTCGACGAGTTCGTGTAGTTCCTTGGGCACCAGGTGAACTCCTCCGCCGACCACACCGTTCTCGTCGACTTTCAGCTCGTCGGGGGCACCGAACGTCACGATCTCCGAGCGTGCCTTGACACTCAGACGAGGGAAATCGTTCCCGAGGCCGTCCGACCACTTGATGTCAGCGGTACGGAAGGGTTCGTAACCACGCGTACCACGGACATATCGCTTGACATCCTCGATGTCTCCGCCGACCGTCGCGTTGATCCCGTGCGGCGAGACGATGATCCGGCCCGTCAGGTTGTTGGACTCGGCCAGGCTGTGCTGCCACAGCTTGATCGCTTCCGGGTCCGCCAACGGCGTGAACTGGTAGAAGAGAACAATTTTCGGAATAGCCACAGCAAATCCAGCCTAACGTGCCGCGCTCGAGTGAACGTCGTGAAGATCGTGAATGGACAAGTCCAACAGGGACTCTCGAAACACGCGTCCAGGGCCGGCGGGGACGTCGACCTCACACGGAACGACGAGCACCGCGCAACCCGCAGCGCTGGCCGACGCCGTGCCGGTCGGCGAGTCCTCGATCGCGAGGCACTGCGCCGGCTCGAGTCCGAGCAGATGCGCGCCGCGCAGGTACGGATCCGCTGCCGGTTTCCCGTTGGGGACCTCGTCGCCACACACCGAATGGTCGAAGAACTCACGGCCGAGCATGCCGAGTGCCCGATCGACCAGAACTCGCTCGGTGTTGGTGACCAGTGCAGAACGCAGACCACCGTCACGCACGGTCGACAGTGCGTCGCGAGCACCCGGCCGCCAGGTCACGCCGTCCTCGAACAGATCGCCGACGCGGGTGTACATCCAGTCCTTCGCCTCGGCGATGGCATCGGGATGCTTCTCCAGGCCGAGAGCGTCGAACACCGTCGCAAGGGCGAAGGGGCTCGACGCACCGATGACGGCAACGCGTGTCGCTTCCGTCATCGGTCCGCCCAGGCGTAGGGACAGCTCACGAAGCGCGATGTCCCACAGCTTCTCCGAATCGAGCAGGGTGCCGTCCATGTCCCACAGGACACCACCGAGCGTTGATTCGGATACTTCGGTCAACAACTCAGACATTGAAATACTTTGCTTCCGGGTGGTGCAGGACAAAAGCGTCCGTGGACTGCTCGGGATGCAGCTGCAGCTCCTCGGACAATTCGACGCCGATTCGTTCGGGTTCGAGCAACGCAACCAACTTGGCTCGATCCTCGAGATCCGGGCACGCGCCGTATCCGAACGAATAACGAGCGCCGCGGTACTCAAGATCGAAGTAACCGGCAACCTCGGTGGGATCCTGCTCCGCGACGGTGTGACCCTCGGGAAGCACTAGCTCTTCACGGACGCGTCGATGCCAGTACTCGGCCAGAGACTCCGTGAGCTGGACACCGATTCCGTGAACCTCGAGGTAATCGCGGTACGAGTTCGATGCGAACAACTCGTTGGCGAAGTCCGCGATCGGCTGACCCATCGTCACCAACTGGAACGGGAGTACGTCGACCTGCCCGGTGGCCTCGGCGTCCTTGCGCGAGCGAACGAAGTCCGCGATGCACAGGAAGCGGTCGCGGTGCTGGCGCGGGTAGGTGAACCGGAACCTTTCGGGTGCATCCGGTTTCGGCTCGGTGAGCACGATGACGTCGTCGCCCTCCGAGATCGCCGGGAAGTACCCGTACACGACCGCGGCATGCGCGAGGATGCCCTCGGACGTCAACCGATCGAGCCAGTACCGAAGTCGCGGACGGCCTTCCGACTCGACCAGTTCCTCGTACGTCGGACCGTCGCCCTTGCGCTGACCGCGAAGGCCCCACTGGCCGAGGAAAAGAGCGCGCTCGTCGAGCAGCCCCGAGTACTCGGACAGCGAGATTCCCTTGACGATGCGCGAGCCCCAGAAGGGAGGTGTCGGCACCGCGATGTCGGTTGCGACATCGGAACGCTCCGGCAGGACCACGGGAACCGCTGCAGCCTTACGCTTTTCGGCGATGCGCTTGGAACGCTCGTGACGTGCCTTACGCTCGGCAGCCTTCTCGCGAGCAGCGATGGCCTCCGGGCTGTCCGGCGCCGGGCCGCCACCACGCTTGGTCGTCATGATCTGGTCCATCAAGTTCAGACCCTCGAAGGCGTCGCGGGCATAGCTGACGTCGCCCTCGTACACCTCCTGCAGGTCGTTCTCGACGTAGGAGCGCGTGAGCGCCGCACCACCGAGCAGCACCGGGAACTTCTCGGCGACTCCACGTGCGTTGAGTTCCTGGAGGTTTTCCTTCATCACGACAGTGGACTTCACGAGCAGTCCGGACATGCCGATCACGTCGGCTTTCTTGTCCAACGCGACGTCGAGGATGGTCGCGATCGGCTGCTTGATACCGATGTTGACGACCTCGTAGCCGTTGTTGCTCAAGATGATGTCGACCAGGTTCTTGCCGATGTCGTGAACGTCGCCCTTGACGGTCGCGATCACGATGCGACCCTTGCCGTCCTCGTCGCTCGCTTCCATGTGCGGTTCGAGGAATGCCACGGCAGCCTTCATGACCTCGGCCGACTGCAACACGAACGGCAACTGCATCTGTCCGGAGCCGAACAGCTCGCCGACGGTCTTCATGCCCGAGAGCAAGGTCTCGTTGATGATGGCCAGCGGAGGCTTGATCGTCATCGCCTCGGTGAGGTCGTCGTCGAGGCCGTTGCGCTCACCGTCGACGATGCGGCGTTCGAGCCGGTCGAACAACGGAAGTCCCGCCAGTTCCTGCGCACGAGACTCACGCGCCGACGCTGCCGAAACGCCCTCGAACAGAGCCATCAGCTTCTGCAGCGGGTCGTACCCCTCGCTACGACGGTCGTAGACGAGGTCGAGTGCAGTTTCACGCTGCTCGTCCGGAATTCGGGCCATCGGCAGAATCTTGGACGCATGAACGATCGCCGTGTCCAGACCTGCCTCGGTGCACTCGTGCAGAAACACCGAGTTGAGGACCTGACGAGCTGCCGGGTTCAAACCGAACGAGATGTTCGAGATACCCAGGGTGAAGTGGAGTTCCGGGTACGCAGCCTTGAGCTGACGGATCGCTTCGATGGTCTCGATGCCGTCGCGTCGTACCTCTTCCTGACCGGTCGAGATGGGGAAGGTCAAGGCGTCGACGATGATGTCGGACTCGGCGAGTCCCCAGTTTCCCTTGATGTCCTCGATCAGACGCTTGGCGATGGCGACCTTCGTCTCGGCGGTGCGAGCCTGGCCCTCTTCGTCGATGGTCAGGGCGACGACCGCCGCGCCGTGCTCCTTGACCAGAGTCATGATCTTGTGGAAACGCGATTCGGGGCCGGCGCCGTCTTCGTAGTTGACGGAGTTGACGGCGCAGCGGCCACCGAGGTGCTCGAGGCCGGCCTGCAGCACGGCAGGCTCGGTGGAGTCGAGCATGATCGGCAGCGTCGAGGACGTCGCCAGGCGGCTGGCAAGTTCCGACATGTCGGCGGCACCGTCGCGGCCCACGTAGTCGACGTTGAGGTCGAGCATGTGTGCGCCGTCGCGGGTCTGGTCCTTGGCGATGTCCAGGCACTTCTGGTAGTCCGCGGAGAGCATCGCCTCGCGGAAAGCCTTGGAGCCGTTGGAGTTCGTGCGTTCGCCGATCATCAGGATGCTGGCGTCCTGCTCGAACGGCACCGCCGAGTACAGCGAAGAGGTGCTCGGCTCGTGGATCGGCGTGCGCTGGGCCTTCTCGACCTGACGGACCGCGTCGGCGACCGCGCTGATGTGCTCGGGCGTCGTACCGCAGCAGCCACCGACGAGGCCGAGTCCGAACTCGGAGACGAAACCACTGAGGGCTTCGGCCAATTCGTCGGCAGTCAGCGGATACTCGGCACCCTTGGGGCCGAGCTGCGGCAGGCCGGCATTGGGCATGACCGACACCGGCAGCGTGGAGTACTTGGACAGATGACGGAGATGTTCACTCATCTCGGCCGGCCCGGTGGCACAGTTCAGACCGATCATGTCGATACCGAGTGGCTCGAGTGCCGTCAGCGCCGCACCGATCTCACTGCCCAGGAGCATCGTTCCGGTTGTCTCGACCGTCACGTGCGTGATGATCGGCAACCGCAGTCCGAGTTGCTCCATCGCACGCTGGCTGCCGAGGATTGCAGCTTTCACCTGAAGCAGGTCCTGGCAGGTTTCGACGAGGATGGCGTCGGCGCCACCGTCGATCATGCCGAGCGCAGCTTCGGTGTACGCGTCACGCAGGACTGCGTACGGTGCGTGTCCCAGGCTGGGGAGCTTGGTTCCCGGTCCCATCGAGCCGAGTACGAATCGGGCCATGCCGTCGCGGCCTGGTCCCATCTCGTCCGCTACTTCACGGGCGAGAGCAGTGCCTTTTTCCGCGAGTTCGCGGATCCGGTGAGAGATGTCGTAGTCGGCGAGGTTGGGCAGGTTGCAACCGAAGGTGTTGGTCTCGACGGCATCGGCACCAGCGGCGAAGTACGCACGGTGGATGTCTTTGAGCACGTCGGGACGGGTGTCGTTGAGGATCTCATTGCACCCCTCGAGGCCGAGGAAGTCGTCCAGGGTGAGGTCCGCGGCCTGCAACATGGTGCCCATCGCTCCGTCGCCGATGACAACGCGCTGTTTCAGCGCATCAAGCAGGGCAGAGTTAAATGGGGCAGACATGCCGTCCAGAGTAGTGGGCGCACCGACAAGCTCTGGCCGTAGGCTGGGTGGGTGAGTCCAAGTGAGTTCCCCGTCACTCCCGACGGCCCGGTCGATTTCGATGATTCCGCGGCCTTCGAGAGCCCTGACGGCTTTGCCGTCGACAGCAGCGACCGCCTCGAGGGCGACATCCCTGTCCTACGTGATCCCATCCTCGTTGCAGCTTTCGAGGGCTGGAACGACGCCGGTGACGCAGCCAGCGGTGCGGTCGAACATCTCGAGCTGATCTGGGATGCCCAGCCGCTCGCCGAACTCGATTCAGAGGACTACTACGACTATCAGGTCAACCGCCCCACGGTCCGGCAGGTCGACGGTGTCACTCGCGAAATCGTTTGGCCGGCAACACGTTTGTCGGTCTGTTCGCCTCCTGGCAGCGAGAGCGACATCGTCCTGCTTCGCGGGATCGAACCCAACATGCGGTGGCGCAGTTTCTGCGAGGATCTGCTCGAGCTGATCGACCAACTGAACGTCAAGACGGTCGTCATCCTCGGCGCCCTGCTCGCCGATACTCCGCACACCCGACCGGTCCCGGTGACGGGCACGGCCTACAGCAGTGAATCCGCCGCCCGATTCAACCTGGAACAGACGCGGTACGAAGGCCCGACGGGCATCACCGGGGTTCTTCAAGACGAGTGCGTTCGTGCTGGTGTACCCGCTATTTCGTTCTGGGCGGCGGTTCCGCACTACGTCTCGCAGCCACCCAACCCGAAGGCAACAGTGGCCCTCCTTCAACGAGTCGAGGATGTTCTCGACATCGAGGTCCCACTCGGGGAGCTCCCGGCTCAGTCGGAGGATTGGGAGGAAGCGGTCAACGAAATGACCGCGGACGACGAGGAAATCGGCGAATACGTGCGCACCCTGGAAGAACGGGGAGACGCCGAAACCGACATCAGCGAAGCAATCTCCAAGATCGACGGCGATGCCATCGCCGCGGAATTCGAGCGCTACCTCAGACGGCGAGGCCCCGGCAGCTTCGGACTGTGAGCAAGAACACTCCAGAAGAAGGCGAAAGTACACAGCGCCCACTGCGCCTCCGGCTTCAGCTGATCGCGCTGTACGCCGGCGGGTTCCTCGGCCCGTTCGGCGGCGGCGTGGTTGCTTCGATCCTTCCCGAGATCGGTGACGATCTAGGGGTCGGTCCGTCGGCGGCCGCCTCTTCCCTCACCGCGTACCTGCTCCCCTTCGCCGCTCTGATGTTGGTGTCGGGGACACTCGGGACGCGGTGGGGCAAGGTTCGGACGGTGCGCATCGCTTACGGCGTCTACGTCCTCGCGTCGTTGGCATGCTTCCTCGCCCCGACACTCGAGATCTTCCTTGCCGCCCGGGTACTGCAGGGCTCCGCGAACGCATTCACCACGCCGCTACTGCTTGCCTCGTTGGCGGCCGCAACACCGCAGGCACGGCTGGGTCGAGCCCTCGGAGCCTTCGGCGCTTTCCAGGCCGCAGGGCAGTCGTCGGCTCCGTTGATCGGCGGACTGGCGGCCGAATTCGACTGGCGTCTGGCCTTTCTCGTCATCGCAGTGGTCGCGGGCATTCTGGGAGCCGTCGGACTTCCGAAGTCCGAAGCACCGGCAGCGACCACTCCCGCCCGTCTCCGCGATGCATTACGCCCCGAAGTGCTCCGCATCGGTATCGCTGCATTGCTCGGCTGGGGCGCCCTCGGTGGACTGAGCTTCCTGCTCGCCTTCCGCTTCGAAGACGAGTTCGGGCTGTCCCCCACCGTCCGCGGCCTACTGCTCACCGTCTTCGGCGTGGCCGGCATCCTCTCGGCCCGGCGCATCGGAATCCTCATCGATCGCATCGGCGCACGCTCCTCCGTGATGATCGGCGCCCTGGGCGGAGCAGTTCTGGTCTCCGTCGTCGGCCTTGCCGGCTTGGTGCCGGTGATCGCGATCGCATGGTTTGTCGCAGGCGTCGCGAGCCAGTTCGTGCTGGTCGGCGTCAACGCGGCGGTCCTCGGATCCGCGGGGCCGAACCGTGGCGGCGCCGTGTCCGTCGTCCAAGCGATGCGCTTCGGCGGCGCCGCTCTTGCTCCCCTGGCCCTGACACCGATTTACGACTCTTCGCCTGCCGCGAGCTTCCTGATCCCCGCACTACTGCTCGCCGTCGTCGCTCCCCTGATCATGCCGAAGCAACGCTGATCGATCTCGGCAATTTCGAATTTGAAGTTGTGTAGGTAGTGAGTTTCTCGGCGAAAGCGACCACCGTTGTCGCGAGGCTGTCAGGGCGAACATTATTCGGAAAATCTTGTGTTTCCGTCGTCGACAGATATTGATACCATTGGAACATGAGCGAATCTGAGTCGGAACCGGAACGGCCGATCGACATTTTTCGGCGATCGGTTGCCGTCATCGAAGAAAATTTGCCTCCTACCTGGTCTTTGTCGACGCAGCGCTCCCCCGACCTGTCCGAGGCGCCACTCCGACTCGACCTCCGCTCCCCTGACGGCTCGGTGGCCAAATTCGGCGTGTACGCCGCTCACGGTGTCCTGAGCAGCGACGTTCCCGGTATCGCCGATCGCTTCCCCACCGGTCAATCGGGCTTCGTGTGCGCAAAATATCTGTCCGAGCCGGTTCGCCGGCAGCTCGATTCCCACGCGATCTCGTACGCAGACGCCACGGGCAACGTGTCGTTGACCGCTGATCGACCCGCCGTCTGGGTGCGTGGACGCGGAGCCGACGCCGATCCGTGGCGTGGGCCCGGACGTCCTTCCGGACAGTTGACGGGCGATCCGTCAGCTCGCGTTGTGCGAGCGCTTGCCGATTTCGCGGCGCCACTGGCGATCACTGCCTTGGTGCGCCTGGCCGGTGCGTCGACGGGAGCAACCTATCGGGTGGTTCAGACACTGTCGGATCGTGAACTGGTGACCAGGCTCCCCCGCGGTGGGATCGGTGACGTCCGCTGGCCGAAGATGCTTCGTGAATGGGCGGCTGAGGCCGGGGCCAAAGCGCCGACGCCTCACGGCTTTCACGCGCCGGACGGGTTGGAAGCACTCTTCGATCAACTGCGTCAGCTCAGCGGTCACATCTACGCCGGTACCGCCTCGGTGGCCGCCGCACCCTATGCTCGGTACGCGCCCACTCGACGTGCCCACTTCCATGCCGACAACGTCGATCAGTTCGCCGACGCTCTCGGACTACGGCGTGTGGAATCCGGCGGTGACGTGTGGATCACCGCTCCCCTCTCACCGTCTGCCTTCGACCGATTGCTCACCCGCGACGGCATCCGCATCGTCGCCCCCAGCCAAGCGTTCGCCGATCTGCTGGTCGGCCCGGACTCCGACGAGGCGGCGGCCGAGCACCTGCTCACATGGATGATCGAGAACGAATCGCAGTGGCGACGCGCCGCATCCCCTGCTACGGATCGCCCGTAGGAAAAAGAGGGGGCGTCTCTCGCCTACCCTGTCATGGTGGAAGAAACGAGTGCGCCCGATTACGCCGCGTACGCCGACACCAATCGACTGAAGCTGTTTTCGTTCACGATCGCGGAAAAACGGGCCGAGTACCTCTGGGTACTTCGTGCCTTCGACCATGCTCGCGCCAACTACACCGTCCTGCTGCATGCCGGAGCCGTCGCGCACATCCTCGAGAAGATCGGTGGATCGGATCCGGCGGCCGATCTGTCGGCAGCAGAGGTCACTCCCCTGTTGGATCAGCTCCACGTGTGGGAGATCCTCGAGCGCAGCTACGACGGCACCCGCGCGGCCACGCTGGCCGAGTACCGCAATCGCCACTTCGTCTACCAGTTCGGTCAGGCCGGATACCAGGTCTATCGATCAGTCGAAGACGTTCTCGCCGCACGCCTGGACTCGGCGTCGCTCTCGCGTCTCGCTCTGCCGGACCTGCTCGCAGACATGTCCGAACTCGCCGAGGCCAACCGAAGCTCCGACGGCGATCTGATCTTCCGCAAGCTCAAGCGCCTCGACTCGACACTCTCCGACATGGCTGATCGAGCCGCGCACTTCTATCTGACCCTCGGGGACCTCGTACGGACCACGGAGATCACTCCGCAGGCTTTCCTCACGCACAAGGACGCTCTGCTCACGCACATGCGGGAGTTCAGCTCCGATCTGGCGCGCTACGCCCCCAAGCTCAAGGAAGCGATCGAGCACGTCGAATCCACCGGGGTCGATCGCATGATCCGCCTCGCCGCCGCCAGTGACGAACGGGTGTTCGTCCCGATCTCCGAACGCGAGGACGACTGGGCTGCGCGTTGGCGAGGATTGACCGCCTGGTTCGTCTCCGCGGAATCGGGGATCAGCGAGTCCGAGCGTCTACGTGAGGGCACGATGAGCGCGATCGCCGCGGTTCTGGCGCTCCTTCGCCGCGTCACGGAAACCCGTCGCGGCGGCGTCAGCCGTGAGAGCCAGCTCCGGCACCTCGCCGGCTGGTTCGCCGCCACGCCGTCCGAAGACGCAGCTCATGCTCTGTTCCAGGCAGTGTTCGACCTCGGCCGTCCACGCCACCTCTCGATGGTGCATCCGGACGCCGACATCATTTCTCACTCACGCTCGTGGTGGGAGGCACCGCCGGTCGAGATCGCGCGAACACTCGCCGAAACCGGCCGCCCGCCCTCACCAGGATTGCCGAGCAAGGTCGCCCGCAACGACGGCAGCATCCGCCGTCTGCGCGAAGAGCAATTGGCGGCGCAACGTACGCGCAGCGCCGCGGCGCAATCACTCGCGTCGAACGGTGTTTATCAGCGCGAACTCAACGAGCAGGAGACCGAAGTTTTGCTGAGTCTGCTCAATGCAGCACTGACCGCGCGCGTTCCGGTGGTGGGACGCGTCAAGAGCTCCACCGGTAGCGAGAACGGGGTGAAGCTGACACTCAGTCCCTCGGACGGTTCGACCACCATCAAGACTGCTCGCGGACGAATGCATCTCGACGGCATCGAGGTCAGTGTTCGATGAGAGCTCGCGAGATCACGCCCCTTGCCCTCGACTCGTATCAACGCGCGGCGCGAGTGATCCTGTCCAACCACCTGATCACCTCGACGTACCCGGATCGAATTGCGTTGCCGCTCTTGCGCCGTTGGGCCACCGAACTGCGTGACGACCTTCTCGAACTGTTCGGCTACCGCCTCGAGGTGACGGAGACCACCGCGCGCCTGTTCACGGTGTCGGATCGGCTCAACCCGTCGGCACCGGCCAGAACTGCCTCCGAGCGAACCTTCGATCGCACGCGCTACGCGTACCTGGCGTTGTGCCTGGCCGCATTGGGCCGCGCCGGAAACCAGATCACGTTGTCAGAGTTGGCCGATCACGTGGCGGCCGACGCCGCGCAGGTCGACGGCGTCGAACTCTCCACCGATCGTGCGTCCGACCGCGACGCCTTCGTCGACGCAGTGGGCTGGCTCGGAGTCAGAGGCGCCATCGCCCTCGCCGACGGTGACGCAAACGGCTGGGCGTCCAATCCCGAAGCGGGAGAAGCGCTCTACGACATCGATCGTTCCGTCGTCGTAGCGCTGTTCCGTCCACCGCGCGCCCTGCAGCACCTTCACTCCATCCGCGGACTCCTGGCCGCCGAGACCTCGAGCGCCTCCGAGGACGACGGAATTCCCGTGGACGCGAAAGAGATCGGACGCCGAGTACGTCGGGCACTCGTCGAGCGCCCGGTCGTACTGGCCGGTGAACTCGATCAGCACGAATTGATCGCGTTGGCGCAGCCCAAGACCGCGTCGGAAGTCGAACTACTGACGGGGTTGGTGGCCGAGCGTCGCGCCGAGGGAATCGCGATGATCGATCCCACCGGCCGACTCTCCGACGTCCGCTTCCCGAGCACCGGAACGATCGCTCAGGTGGCACTTCTCCTGGCCGGCGAGATTGCCGACCGCGTACTCGACGTCGACGCTCCCGAACTGCCGATACTTCCGATCCCGCACGTGTCGGACGATCACCTGATCGAACAACTCGATGCCGCCATCCCCGAGGCCGGGATCTTCGAGGACCTCGCCGACGAGGACGACGACTTCGTGCTGCCCGCCGGCGAACCGGCCGAGCCACCCCCACCCGTCACGTACCCGAAAATCGACGACGACTGGCTCGCTGACAAGGTCACCGAGTTGGTGGACCAGTTCGGGCGAACTTTCGCGGCGCAGTGGCAGGCCGATCACAACGGGCTGCGCAAGCAGGCGCTCGGGTTGCTGCAACGTCTACGCCTGACGCATGCGGTCGACGGCGGCGTACTGGTGTTGCCCGTCCTTGCCCGGTACCGCGACGTCGTGGTCTCCGTGCGCGAACGCGATCCTCAGATCGACTTCGCGGTGGACAACTCCGCACCGGATCCGGTCGACGAATTCGGCCCCGAACCTTCCCCCAACGGCGAACTATCAGAGGTAGAGAACGTATGAGCAACGCCCGCTTCCGACCTACTCGGGCTGGAATCATCAACCTCTGGGATTACCGAGACCAAGAGTTCTCGTTCGCCGACGGTCGACTGGTTCTGCGGGGACCCAACGGATCCGGCAAGACCAAGGCCCTCGAGGTCCTGTTCCCGTTCGTCTTCGACGGCCGCATCGAACCGCGGCGCCTCAACCCGTTCGCCGGTGAAGAGCGCACGATGAAGTCCAACCTGCTCTACCGGGGCCAGGACAGCGCGCACTCCTACGTGTGGATGGAGTTCTGCCGCGGCTCCCTCGAAGATCCCGAGTCGGTGACCGTGGGAATCGGAATGCGGGCAACCCGAACCAACGACAAGGTCACCCGCTGGTACTTCGTCGCCGACGGCCGCGTCGGAGTCGACTTCTCGCTGATCGGCAACGACGATCGTCCTCTCACCAAGAAGCAGTTGGCCGAACAACTCGGCAGCGATTCCATCACCGACCGTCCCCTCGACTACCGCACAGCCATCGACGCGCGAATGTTCGGTCTCGGAGTGCAGCGCTACGACCAGCTGATCAATCTCATTCTCACGCTTCGCCGTCCCCAGCTCGCGAAGAACCTCGACCCGAAGGGCCTTTCGCAGGCACTCACCGACGGTCTCCGTCCACTCGACGATCAGTTGGTCCTCGAAGCTGCGCGTTCGTTCAGCGACATGGAGGAAGTCGGCCGCGCGCTCGAGGGGCTCGCGGCCGCCGATCAGGCAGCCCAGAGTTTCATCGGGGTCTACACCAAGTACCTGCGTCAGCAGTCTCGCGGAGAGATCGAACAGGTCAGCACCCGCCTCGCAGCGGTCACCAGAGGTGTTGCCGCCATGGACGAGTCGTCGCTCGCCCAGACCCGCAGCCGTGAGGCGCGGGCAGCAGCCGAGGAGCGCTTCAACCAGGCCGAGCAGGCACTCGAGAACGCGCGCGCCAATGTCGAAGCACTGCAACGCTCGAGCGCGTACGAAGGCAAACAGCAACTCGACGACCTCGCCCAGGCCGTCGCGACGCTCAAGCTCTCGACCGAGCAGCAGGCAGACAAGTCCCGGAAAGCGCAGGCCGCACTCGCTCAACGCGGCGACGAAGCCGACAAGGCTGCATCGTCGGTCAAGCGTGCGGCCGAAGCACTCTCGCGCGCCGAGGACGAACTTCAGGCAGCAGCCGAGGACGCCGGCATCGTCTGGACTCCCCTGCCCGACGGCTCACGCAGTGACCAGATCACGGCAGCCGTCCGTGGCCATGCCGAGGAGCGTGACGGTGACGTACGCGTCGTCCGCACCGCACTGGCGACCGTCGAGAAGGCGGCGACCGAACGAACCCGGGCCGAAAACAGCTCTCGCCGTGGACAAGAGCTGCTCGAAGCGTCCAAGGCCGCGGTACTCGAGGGCGAAGCTGCCGTGGAACTCGCACGCAGTCAGTGCGCCAGCGGGCTGCGCGCGTGGTGGACCGATCACTCCTCCCTGTTTTCGGCTGTCGGCGCCGACACGTCGCTGTTCGAAGCTCTCGACGCGGCGCTCGCCGAGGTCGGCGACGAAGACGCTCCGGCGCTGTCCGCAGTTCTCGCCGAGCACACCGTGGCCGGCACCGAGACGCTGCGCGAGCGTCGACGTGAGGCCGAAGCTGAAATATCTGCATCACACGCCTCCATCGCGGCTCTCAAATCCGAGCGCAAGGCCGTCTCCGCGGAACACGACGACGCTCCGCCTGCCTTCCACGCACGCTCCGACAACCGCAGTGAACTGGGTGGTGCACCGCTATGGCAGTTGGTGCGCTTCGCCGATTCCGTCGAACCAGACGTGGCCACGGGAATCGAATCCGCACTCCAGGCGGCAAATCTGCTCGACGGCTGGGTCTGCCCGGACGAGAAGATTCCCGAGCACGTCAGCGAGCAGTTCCTGACGGCTCTGCCCGTCAAGCAGCGTCCGAAGGGACGAACGCTGGCCGACGTCCTCGAGGTCGAAGGCAATGCCGACGTACCCGACGCTCGGGTACAGGACATTCTCGCGTCGATCAGTCTCGTCGAGGCGCCGGGCGACTCCGACGCAAGCGTCGCGATCGGCGTCGACGGCCGCTTCTGGCAGGGCGTCGCGCGTGGCCGGCACGTCAAGGCCGACGCCGAGTACATCGGCACCACAGCACGGGCGCGTCGACGCGAGGCTCGGATCACCGAGATCGACGCGGCTCTGGAAGAACTTGCCGCGGCAGTCGATACGGCCATGGCACTGGTGGCGCAGACCAACGAGCAACTGAGCCGGATCAACTCTGCGGCAAAGGAATTGCCGAAGACAGGTTCGATCCTGCGCGCACTCAAGACGGTCACCGAATCCGCCGGCGCACTCCGTACTCGTTCGGAGGCCACGGAAACGGCACAACGAGAACTCGATGCGGCGATCGCTGATCTCGCGGCGAAGGAAAAGCAACTCCGAGCGACGGCGTCGCAGCACCGGACGCCGCATATCGGCCGTGAACTCGATTCCCTCGCGGCGGCGATCCGTCATTTCGAGAAGCAGGGCGAACTGGCGCTGCGCTGCCGACGGGAGCATGCCAAGGAAGTCGAACTCGAACGCGAGTCTCGCGACCGTCTCGACGAATCACGCGCCAATGCGGAGGAATTCGCCGAGGAAGCCGCCATCGCCGAGGAGAGTCTGCTCCAGCAGGTGCAGCGTCTCGAGACGCTGCGCGACACCCTCGGTGCCAGCGCCGAGCAGATCGACCTGGACCTGGCAAAAGCCCGCGCGAAGATCGAAGAATGCAAGGTCGAACAGCGTGCGGCGCGAAAGGCATACGACGCCGCCGTCCTCCAGATCGGCACGGCGGAGGGTGCGTACAACACCGCCGTGGAGACCTTGCGTCACACCCTGACCGAAACCCGCAGTGATGCAGAGCGACTCGCACCCTACGCGCGCCCGGACCTTCTCGAGTTGTTGGGCGTCAAGGAACATCTGAGCTGGCCGGCAAGTTCAGCGGCGTGGATGAGCCCCGATCAGTTGGTCTACCGCATCCAGAACGAAGATCGCAGCGAGGACGCAGCCCACCCGCCTGTCCTCCCCGAAGACGTCGACAAGTTGTACCGAGCGCTCGAGGCTGCGACCTCGGCAGTCCGAGTCACCGACGGCGCCCGAAAGGCAACCCGCACGGCACTGACCTCGGCGCTGCAGGACTTCGACGCGCAACTCGCAGCAGCCGGACAGGACTACCGTCTGCAGTGGGATGCACCGGATGGGCTGACCGTCGTACGAGTCCAGGACGATCAGGGCTATTCGTCGATCGGCGAGTTCGCAACGCGGATCCACGACGCTCGCGGCGATCAGGAGCAGTTGCTCACCGAATCCGAGCGTCGCATTCTCGAAGATGCCCTGTTGACCGGATTGGCTCAGCAGATCCACGAGCGCACGGTCGACGCACGCGAGTTGATCACACAGATGGGCACCGAGATGCGTGAGCGTCGGATGTCCTCAGGCAATACCATCGGCGTTCACTGGGTGCTCGCCGACAACCTCGACGACAGCTCGCGGGCAATCTCCAAGCTGCTGGATCGAGACGCGTCGGCCCTCGGCGTCGATGAACTAGCTACTCTGCGAGCACATTTCGCGACGCAGATCCGTACCGCCCGCGCGGCGCACCCCGAACGCTCGTACCCGGAGATTCTGTCCTCGGCGCTCGACTACCGTCAATGGCGCGTGTTCTCGTTCACCCTCATCAGCGGTGAGGGCAAGGAAGACCGTCTTACCGTCGCGCGGCACAGCGCGCTGTCCGGTGGCGAGCAGTCCGTCTCGCTGCACCTTCCTTTGTTCGCCGCGGCGCACGTCATGTTGGACTCGGCCGACCCGCACGCCCCGCGTCTGCTGGCACTCGACGAGGCCTTCGCCGGTGTCGACGACAACGGTCGCAGCGAGCTTCTCGGCTTGAGCGTTCAGTTCGACCTGGACCTCTTCATGACCGGCTACGACCTGTGGATCACGTACGCAGACGTCCCCGGCTGTGCGCACTACGACCTCGCGCACTCCACGGCCGAACAAGCGGTCAGCGCCGCGCTGCTGGTCTGGTCGAACGGTGAGCTGCTCGCCGAGCACGACGGAACGGATCTGGCGAGGGCATTGGGCTCGCCGCTACGGCGCCGGGTGCCGACACCCGCCGAAGGTGCGTTGGACTACGCCTAGAAACTGCTGTGCGCCTTTATTAACCGCCCGCGGTTAATAAAGGCGCACAGCAGGGGTTCAGCGAAGCGAAATACCCAGTAGGGCGTCGACGGCATCGGCGAACTCGCCGGGTGCCTGCGTGTCGGATCCGCCGCCCTCGATGGCGCGGCGGGCCCAACCGTCGAGCGCGTCGAGCGCCTTCGGGGTGTCGAGATCGTCGGCCAGGTGCTGACGCAAACGCGCAACAGTGTCGGTGGCAGACGGCGCAGAACCGAGAGCTGCTGCCTCGCGCCACACCTTCAGGCGCGACTGAGCATCCGCGAGGACCTGATCGGTCCACGCGCGATCCTGGCGGTAGTGGCCGGACAGCAGTCCGAGACGGATTGCCGCTGGGTCCACCCCCTCGCCGCGCAGCTTGGAGACGAAGACCAGGTTTCCCCGACTCTTCGACATCTTTTCGCCGTCGAGACCGATCATGCCGGTGTGCACATAGTGACGCGCGAATCGGCGATCACCCGTTGCCGATTCGGCATGCGCGGCCGAGAACTCGTGGTGCGGGAAGATCAGATCGCTGCCACCGCCCTGGACGTCGAAGCCGGAGCCGATGCGGTTGAGTGCAATGGCCGCGCATTCGATGTGCCAGCCGGGGCGCCCCGGCCCGAAGGGTGAGGGCCACGAGGGCTCGCCCGGACGCTCCGCACGCCAGACAAGTGCGTCGAGAGGATTGCGCTTTCCGACGCGATCGGGATCTCCGCCGCGTTCGGCAAAGAACTTCTCCATCGTCGCGCGGTCGTAGCCCGACTCGTAGCCGAACTGCTCGGTCGCGTCGGCACGGAAGTAGACGTCGGGGAACTCCGCGTCGTCGACGATGTACGCGGCGCCGGACGCCACGAACTTCTCCACCAACTCGACTACTTCGTTCACCGATTCGACGGCGCCGATGTAGTCCTTCGGCGGAAGCACACGCAGCGCTTCCATGTCCTCGCGGAAGAGAGCCGTCTCACGCATGCCGAGGACGATCCAGTCCTCGCCGTCGCGATTGGCTCGCTCGAACAGCGGGTCGTCCACGTCGGTCACGTTCTGGACGTAGTGGACATCGTGTCCGGCGTCGCGCCAGATGCGGTTCACGAGGTCGAACGTGAGGTACGTGGCCGCGTGGCCGAGGTGGGTGGCGTCGTACGGGGTGATGCCGCAGACGTACATCGTCGCCTTCTCGCCCGGGGTGACGGGGCGAACCTGACGGTCGGCTGTGTCGTACAGCCGCAACGGCGGCCCCTGACCGGGAACGGACGGGAGTGCGGTATCGGACCAAGACTGCATGCTGCCGAGCCTAGTGGAGACTGCTCTGAGGCTGGGAAGGTGCTGGCTGATCCTGCTCTGGTTCGGGCGTCGACGCGAGCTTGCTCGGCCACCAGATCTTCTGACCGATGTCGTAGGTCAAGGCCGGGACCAGCAAGGATCGGACGATCAGAGCGTCGAGCAGGACACCGAACGCCACGATGAACGCGATCTGGGCGAGGAACAACAGCGGGATCACCGCCAACGCCGAGAAGGTTGCTGCCAGAACAACTCCGGCAGATGTGATCACCCCGCCGGTCACCGTGAGTCCCCGCAGAGCGCCCGCCCTGGTGCCGATCTTCAGCGCTTCCTCACGCACCCTCGTCATGAGGAAGATGTTGTAGTCGATTCCCAGAGCCACGAGGAACACGAACGCAAAGAGCGGGACCACCGGATCCGCGCCGGGGAAACCGAAGATGTGGTCGAACACCAGCGACGAAATGCCCAGTGTCGCAGCAAACGAGAGCACAACGGTGCCCATGAGAAGCAGCGGTGCGAGAAGCGAACGCAGCAAGAGCGAGAGAATCACGAACACCACGATGATCACCACGGGAATGATGAGTGTCCGGTCCCGTGTCGAGGTGGTCTTCGTGTCGAGGTCGGTCGCAGTGACGCCACCGACCAATGCGTCGGCGCCCTCCACTGAGTGAACTGCATCACGCAGTCGCACGATGGTGTCTTCGGCCTCGAGCGAGTCGGCAGCGTCAGTCAACGTCGCCTGCAGGGAGACTCGCCCGTCGACAACCAGAGGCGCTCCCCCGTTCTGCACGACGCTTACGTCGCTGACACCCTCCACGCGACTGGCTGCCGCAACGGCATCCACTTGGTCTGCATTCGCGATGACCACGGCCGGTGAACCCGAACCCGCGTCGAAGTGCTCGCCGAGAATCTCCTGGCCTGCAACCGAATCGACATCGAGCAAGAAGATGTCGGACGACGAGACACCGCTGGCTTTGAACTGCGGCATCATCATCGCGAAGATCACCAGCACCAGCGTCGACGCCACCCAGAAGCGGCGCGGATGCCTACCGATTCGAGCAGCGAGCCCGGCCCAGAACCGGTGATCGTTCGCCTCGTCGTGGTGCTCGCGGTCGGCATCGAACTTCGGCTTGGTCGGCCAGTACGCCGTCCTCCCGAACAGAACCAGGACAGCAGGTAGGAAGGTCATCGATGCGAGGAAGGACGCGGCGATACCGATGGCGGCCACCGGACCGAGTCCGCGGTTCGAGTTCAGGTCGGAGAGCAACAGGCACAGAACGCCCGCGATGACCGTTCCTGCAGACGCTGCGACAGGTTCGAGCGTCGCGCGCCACGCAGTGCGCATTGCTGCGTACTTGTCCTTCTCGATCCGCAATTCTTCCCGGTAGCGAGAGACCAGCAGTAGCGCGTAGTCGGTGGCGGCACCGAACACGAGGATGAACAGGATGCCCTGGCTCTGACCGTTCAGTGCGATGACGTCCGCGTCCGCGAGCAGATACACGAGCAAGCTCGACAATCCGAGTGCGAAGATCGCCGAGAAGATCACCACGAACGGCAGGATCGGGCTTCGGTAGACGATGATCAGGATCACGATCACGACGGATCCGGCTACCAACAACAGCAATCCGTCGATACCGGCGAATGCTGCCGACAGATCCGCAACCTGCCCAGCGGGGCCGGTGACCTTGACTGTCAGTCCGTCAGGGCTCGACTCCAGCGCCGCGCGCAGCGCTTTCACGCTGTCCTTGACTTCGAGGGTGCTGTCGACCGGCAGGAACATCTGGAGTGCCTGGCCGTCGGCCGACGGGATCGGCGGCGATGAGGCGTCGCCGAATCCTTCGGTACCGACGAACGAATCGACGGTCTGGGAAAGGAAGGTGGAGTCGGCGGGCTCGAGGCCACCCGGTCGTTCCGCCACGATGATGGCCGGCACGAAGCGCGTGTCCGTGAAGCTCTCTTGAAGCTTTGCCACCTCGGTCGCTTCGGCCGACGCGGGCAGGAACGACGTGTTGTCGTTCTGCTGCACCGTGCTGAGCTTTCCGGCGAACGGACCGCCGAATCCTCCGATTGCCAGCCAGCCGATCACGAGGAGAGCTGGCACAATCCATCGAAGGCGACGAACAGGACGATTTTGTACTGGTGTGCTCACTGGGTCTCCAGGGATCGGCAGCAGAGGACTTGCCGACTATTTTGTTCAGCATGCTGAGTAATTGCAAACGGAAGGCAGAAAAATGAGCAGCGACGGCCTGGACGACTGGCCCACCGGCCGGCTGTTGTCCACCGCTGCACGCCTGGTGGAGCACTCGTGGGAGAAGGTCTTGCGGTCTCAGGACATGACGCACGCGGGCCTGATCGTGCTCCACTCGATCGCCGGTGGGGCGGCGTCTCAACGCGACATCGCGAAGAACGCCCGCGTCACCGATCAGACGATGAGCCGCACGATCGACCGTCTCGAACGAGCGGGTTACGTCACTCGTGACACCGATCCGAGGGACGAGCGTCGGCGCGTGATCGCGATAACCGACGCCGGAAGACTGACGTACGAGCGACTACTGACGCTCGAGAAGGAAGATGCGGCGTTGACCGTCGGCGTCGGGGATGTCGCCGCGCTGCGCGAACAACTACTGCGATTGGTTCGCTCACCCGGATTGACGGCAACTCGCGAACAGCAGGAAACGTCTCGCGACTAGAAGGCCGGCCAGGGAATCGTTCGATGGCCGTTCGGCTCAGGCATCACAGCGGACTCGGCGAACTGCATCGCCCGCACCGCCAAGGCCACGATTTCCTCTTCGGTGATCAGTTCGGACAACTCGTCGCCGAGATCCCCGTCGAGAGTTGTCGCGAATTCGGCGACGTCGGCGATCAAAGCACCGGGTACGGGCTGCCCGGCCCACCCCCACAACACGGTCCGCAGCTTGTTCTCCGAGTGAAGACAGATTCCGTGATCAACGCCGTACACCGAGCCGTCGACGCCTTCGAGGGCGTGACCACCTTTGCGGTCGGCGTTGTTGATGAGGACGTCCAGAACGGCCATTCGCTGCAGCCGTGGATCGTCCGCATGGATCAGGGAGACTGGTTCACCCTCCGAGTCGAAGGCCTGCAGGACCTCGAACCACCCCGGCGGAACGTTGCCGGGACTGCACAGGTCCACCATCTCGAGTCCGCCAGATCCATCCGCGCGGCGATCGACGGTGTCGATCCATCGCTGCACCATGCCTGGACCGAAGGGGCCGTCCCGCAACACTGTTCGCGGAATCACTCCCCAACCCAGCGCCTCGGACACGCGGTACGACGCGACCTCACGCCCCGCCAGAGTGCCGTCCGGGAAATCCCACAGTGGGCGTTCACCCCGCACCGGCTTGTAGACCACACGGGTGGACTGCTCCCCCAGAGTCGACTCACATACCAGCGTGGCGTTGCTCGCTGTGGTGATCTGACCGATCAGAGTCAGATCACCCTCGAGCAGCACGTCCGGCACACCAGGTTCGGACACGACGTCAGACCTCGTCGTCGTCTGCGTCGTCGATCGCGAAACCGAAGGACTCGCCGCGTCGGTACCCATTGGTGCGGATGCAGACGTGCCCCTCGGGCGCCAACGGTTCACCACACAGCGGGCACGGCGCGCGTCCCGCCGCGATGACGCGTTCGGACCGCAGCGAAAACTCGCGCGCTTGCTCCGGAGTCAGGAACACACGGACTGCGTCCGGACCGTCGTCAGCGTCGTCGAGGACCACCGATTCGTCGAACTCCGTCTCGCTGACGGCAAGCAGCTCCACGACGACCGCCCCGGCATCGGCGTCCCAACCGAGCCCCATCGTGCCGACCCGGAACTCCGCGTCGAGTGGTGTGACCAGCGGGCTGAGATCGGAGACGTCGTCGGCTTGGGGCGGAACCTCGGTTCCGAAGCGTCGGTGTACCTCTTCGAGGAGTAGGCCCATGCGATCGGCGAGGACCTGAACCTGCTGCTTCTCGAGCAGCACACTCACCACCCGTGATTCGTGCACGGCCTGGAGATAGAAAGACCTGTCACCGGGTTCGCCCACCGTTCCTGCGACAAATCGGTCAGGAGTGCGAAATACGTGAATCGCGCGCGACATTGCACCTCCTCGAGTTCGAGCAGAACATCACTGAATACCCATTATCCGTCACAGGTCACGCACCGACCTCTCCGCCGGGGACGGACTCCTGCGCGGGAGCCGAACCGTTGGTCGCGGCCTTCGCTGCACCGATCGCGGCGAGTACGTCTCCGGTGTCGTTGACGCGAAGAACGAACGGCAGTGTCGCCGTGTAGCGAATCACACTGACCGAGGCGGGCTCGGCGACGATGCGCTGGAACGAATCGAGGTGCATCGCAAACGCGTCGGCGAGAACCGATTTGATGACGTCACCGTGCGTGCACGCGATCCAGACGACGTCCTTGCCGTGTTCTTCGGCCAGTCGTGCGTCGTGCTCTCGGATCGCGGCAACGGCTCGCGCCTGTACCTGGGCCAGCCCTTCACCGCCGGGAAACACTGCACCGGAAGCGTGGCGCTGCACCACTTTCCAGAGCGGTTCTTCCAAGAGTTCCTTGAGCGGGCGACCCGTCCAGTCGCCGTAATCGACCTCGATGAGGCGATCCTCGACCACCGGCGTCAGACCACGGTCGACGGCAATGGGGCCGACCGTCTGCTCACACCGCAACAGCGGCGAGCGGACGATCTCCGCGATGTCCAGACCGACCAGCCGATCGACGACGCCTTCGGCCTGTTTCCGGCCGTGGTCGTCGAGTTCCACACCCGGCGTTCGACCGGCCAGGGTATGGGCAGTGTTGGACGTCGACCGCCCGTGCCGCAGTAGGACAACTGTCATTCCACAACCCTAATGGGGCGGTGGCCGCACGGACGGGTGGTCGACGTCGAAACGGGCCCTATGTCGCGGACACGACCCCTGTGGCCAGCAACGCAAGGACGACTACGCCGAGAGCGATTCTGTATCCGACGAACCAGTACATGGAGTGATCGACAACAAATCGAAGCAGCCAGGCGATCGCTGCGTAACCGACCGCGAAGGCGATGACGGTTGCCACCAGCAACTGCGGACCGCTCGCGTTCAGACCCTCACCAGCCGGCTCGAAGGCATCCGGGAGGCTGAACAAACCGGAGGCGAGAACTGCCGGAATCGCCAACAGGAACGAGTAACGGGCTGCGGCCTCACGGGTGAGCCCGAGGAAAAGGCCGGCACTGATCGTGCCACCCGAACGTGAGACACCCGGGATGAGCGCGAGCGCCTGAGCCGAACCCATGATGATGCCGTCGCGCGCTGTGAGCGATTCGATCGGGCGCGTCTTGCGTCCGTAGTACTCGGCAGCAGCGATGACGAGCGCGAACACGATCAGCATCGTGGCAATCAGCCACAGATTGCGTGCGCCGGTACGGATCTGGTCTTTGAAGAAGAACCCGAGGATGCCGACCGGGATGGTGCCGATGATGACATACCAGCCCATCCGGTAATCGAGATCACCCCGGTGCTCGGCATTGAACACACCTCGGAACCAGGCAGTGATGATCCTCACGATGTCGCGTGCGAAGTAGATCAGGACCGCCAACTCGGTGCCGAGCTGCGTCACCGCGGTGAACGACGCGCCGGCGTCACTGCCGAAGAATATCTCCGACACGATTCGCAAATGTCCGGAAGACGAGATGGGCAGGAACTCGGTCAAGCCCTGCACGAGGCCCAGGATCACGGCCTGGAGCCAGGTCATCGCTTCGCCCATCACTCACCGATCCCGGCTGATTCGAATGGGGTTACTGCACACAGGTTTCGTGTGTCGGGTTCACGTTTCACCGGCGCCACGCTACCGGGGCCCACGGCGCCGCGCCGCGCCCGGCACGTCCGTGTCCGAATACCCCGACTCGAGGCGAGCGCCTACTAGTCTGCACGTGGTGAGATCTCTCGGGTGCCGCACTTGCGCACACGAGTCGGGCGCGAGATGCAGGCGGTTATGAAGCACAGATCTGTCGGAACGAGCGGACTTCGGGTCTCGCGACTTGGGCTCGGCACACTGACATGGGGACGCGACACGGACGGCGACGAGGCTGCTGCGCAGCTACTCGCGTTCGCCGAGGCCGGCGGAACCCTGGTCGACACCTCGCCCGCCTACGGCGCCGGTGCGGCGCAACGAATCCTCGCCGAGTTGCTCGACGACGTCGTTCCACGTGACGAACTCATCATCAGCTCGAGCGCCGGCATCGACCCCACACCGATCGGCACCGACCGCGTCGACTGCTCGCGGCGCGGATTGCTCCGCCAGCTCGACGCGACTCTTCGTGAACTCGGAACCGACTTCCTCGACATGTGGCAGGTCGCAACCTGGGATCCGCTCACGCCCGTCGACGAGGTTGCAGCAACCCTCGACTACGCCGTCTCGAGCGGCAAGGTGCGGTACGTCGGAGTGCGCGGCTACCTCGGCTGGCAGCTCGCGACGGCCGTAGGAGCCGGTGGCGCAACAACACTCGCCGCGACGCAGGCCGAGTACTCGTTGCTCGCACGCGGCGTCGAGGAAGAATTGTTCGCAGCGGCGGCCCATCACGGCGTCGGAGTGTTCGCCGCAGTGCCCCTCGCGGGCGGTGTGCTGACCGGCAAGTACCGCGACGGCATTCCCGTCGATTCCCGCGGCGCCGACGAAGCACATTCGCAGGATGTGCAGAGCTATCTGACCGATTCCTCGATCCGGGTGGTCGACGCAGTCGTTACCGCTGCCGACGGTCTGGGTACTTCCCCACTGGCGGTGGCACTGGCCTGGGCGCGCGATCGCGCCGGGGTGGCCAGCGCCGTCGTCGGCACGCGTGATCTCGCCCAGTTGACAGGAGTACTGGCAACCGAAGAATTGGAACTTCCGAAAGCGATTGCCGCGGCTCTCGACGATGTGAGCGCTTGATCTGTCCCGCTGATCGAAATACCGGAGGTATCGCGTTGGCGAGGGCAGGCTAACCTAGTAGGCAACGCTTGACTACAGCCTCAGGAGAATCAATGACCACGCTCGACGTAGACAGCCTTTCCGCAGACGCAGGCCCAGCCTTCTCCGAACGAATCAAGACCGAGACGGACGCAGCACACCGCGAGACGGAGCAGTCGCGATTCGTAGGCGCACTACTCGGCGGTGAGCTGACCACGGCTGGCTACGCCGCACTTCTGGGACAGACGTACCTCGTCTACACGAGCCTCGAAGAGGCCGGCCGCACACACGCCGACAACGAGTTGGTCGCCCCGTTCCTGTCCGAGGATCTGTTGCGCGTGGCTTCACTCGAGGCCGATCTCGAGTTCCTCGGCGGACCGAACTGGCGCGACGAACTCGTGGCACTGCCGGCAACCGAGCGCTACATCGCCCGCCTGAAGGAGGTGGCGTTCGACTGGCCTGCCGGCTTCGTCGCACATCACTACCTTCGGTACATGGGCGATCTCTCGGGCGGACAGATCATCCGCCGGATGCTCGAACGCGCCTACGGATTCGAGACCGACGGACTTCGCTTCTACATCTTCGAAGGCATCCCCAAGCCGAAGCCTTTCAAGGACGACTACCGCTCGAATCTGGATGCACTGCAGATTCCTGCCGAGGAACAGCAGCGTTTCATCGACGAGGTGAATCTGGCATACCGCCTCAACGGCGACCTGTTCGCCGACCTCGAAGGCGACATCGAGAGCTACCTCGTCAAATGATGAAGCGCTTGGCCGCGGCGGCTCTGGTCGCAGCAGCCGGTTTCGGTCTGGTGGCTTGCGGGTCCAGCGACACTTCGACGACATCTCAGGGTGCCAGGACCGCGGTACTCGAAGATTCCAGCCCGGTTCCCGTGTCCGACAACCCGACCGCGACACTGCCCGTGACGGTGAAGAGCTTCGACGGCGTCGACGTGACCATCACCGACAACAGCCGGATCGTTGCGGCCGACCGCTACGGGACGCTCGCGACGACGACGGTGGCGCTCGGCCTCGGTGACAATCTCGTCGGCCGCGACACCGCCGCCAAGTTCCCCGCAGTCGCGGACGTGCCGGTTGTCACGGTCGGCGGCCAATCGCTCAACACCGAGGCAATTCTCGACCTCAATCCCACCGTTGTTCTCACCGACACCAGTATCGGGCCCAAGAGCGTCCAGGATCAGTTGCGCGCCGCCGGTGTTCCCGTCGTCTTCTTCGATCCGACCCGAACACTCGAGGGTGTGCCAGGACAACTCCAGGCCGTCGCCGACGCGCTCGGCGTCCCCGCCCAGGGCGCGGCGCTGGTCGATCGGACCGAATCGGAAATCGCTGGAGCTCGTGACCTGGTCCCCACCGAGGGCGATCCACTGAAAATCGCATTCCTCTACATGCGCGGATCGGCCATCACCATGATCGGCGGTGAAGGGTCCGGAGCAGATTCCTTGATCGAGGCACTCGGCGCCACCGATGCAGGAACCGCCTCGGGCATCACACAACAGTTCGTGCCCATCACCAGCGAAGCGCTCATCGCCGCAGCGCCTGACGCCCTGCTGATGATGACGGACGGATTGGCATCGATCGGCGGAATCGACGGCCTCGAAAAGGTCCCTGGCATCGCGCAGACGCCGGCTGGAAAGAACAAACGAGTAGTCGACATGGCGGACGGTGTACTGCTCAGCTTCGGGCCCAACACCGGACGCGTCATGGCGGCACTCGCCGAAGCGATCTACGAGCCCGGTGGATCGTGAGCAAAGATTCGTGAGTGCTGATTCGTGAGTACAGAGACAGGTAGTTCCGAAGCAGGTAAGACTGTGTCGGCCGAGGATTCACACGACGTCGGGGGCGCCGACAAGTCGGCGTCTGCCCCCGCGTCGCGGTCGCGGGTGAGTGCGGTTCTGGTCAGCTTGACTCTCGCCCTGGTGATCGTCGCGGTGCTGTCGGCGTGCATCGGTCAAGTTCCGACGTCGCCACTCGAGGTTTTGGGCAGCATCCTGCATCGCATCGGGCTCGACCTCGGTCCGATGCCCGCCCATCCCAGCGGTGAAGTGACTTTGTGGGAGGTTCGATTCCCCCGCGTCGTGCTCGCCATCTGTGTCGGCGCGGCGCTGGGATGTTCCGGTGCGCTCCTGCAGGGTGTGTTCTCCAATCCGCTCGCAGAACCCGGAGTGATCGGAGTGTCTGCGGGCGCGGCAGTTGGCGCGAGTGCTGTCATCGTCGTCGGGGGAACGTTCGTGGCCGGCTGGGCCGTTGCTGCGGCTGCGTTCGTCGCCGGGCTGGTCACCACCGCGGCGGTCTACCTGCTGGCTCGGCACGAAGGCCGAACGGAAGTAGTGACGTTGGTGCTGACGGGCGTCGCGATCAACGCGTTCGCCGGCGGGCTCATCGCGTTCTTCACCTTCGTCGCCAGCCCGTCCGCTCGCGATCAGATCGTGTTCTGGCAACTCGGCTCACTCAACGGCGCTTCCTGGAACGCAGTCCTGATCGTGGCGCCGATGACCGTCGTCGGGATCGCCGCGACCATGATGATCGCCCCACGTCTCGACCTGCTGGCGCTCGGTGAACACGCGGCCCGTCATCTGGGCGTCAACGTCGAACGGCTTCGCCAGTTCGCGGTACTGATCGTCGCTCTCCTGGTCTCGGCGAGTGTTGCCTTCACCGGCATCATCCTCTTCGTCGGTCTGGTCGTTCCGCACCTGATGCGCATTCTCGTCGGACCTGGCCACCGCGCGCTGATTCCGGCGAGCGCCCTCGCCGGCGCACTGGTTCTGCTTGTCGCAGATCTGGGCTCGCGGTCGCTGATCGACAACGCAGACCTGCCCCTCGGAATGCTGACCGCTCTGGTGGGCGGCCCCTTCTTCTTCTGGCTTCTCCGACGCACGCGCGCGCAACAGGGCGGGTGGGCATGAGCAGCCTCGTAAGAAACTGGCGCGAACTGTTCGGCCGCGTCACCCCCGAACCGAAGAGCCCAGCCGTCGGTGATGTCACCCTCGAGGCGCGCGACATCACAGTCGAACGCGGTGGTCGGCAGATTCTGGAAGGCGTGTCCATCGAAGTCCGGGCAGGCGAGCTAGTCGTTCTCGTCGGACCGAACGGCGCCGGTAAGTCGACTCTTCTTGCGGCGTTGGCCGGTGATCAGCCCGTCATCGCTGGGCGGGTGGACGTTGACGGCACCGACCTCACTCAGTGGTCGCCGATCGACATGGCGCGCCGACGCGCGGTGCTCCCCCAGAAACACACCATCGGATTTTCGTTCAGCGCTCGCCAGGTGGTTCGTATGGGACGTGCGCCATGGACCGGAACTCGCCGAGAAGACCGCGACGGCGCTGCTATCACCGCGGCGATGAAGACCTGCGATGTCGAGGGGTTCGCCAATCGGCCGTTCGCCGTGCTGTCCGGCGGCGAGCAAGCGCGGGTCGCGCTGGCCCGGGTACTGGCACAGGAAACGTCGACCATCCTGCTGGACGAGCCGACTGCAGCTCTCGACCTCGGACACCAGGAGGCGGTGATGTCCGTGGCGCGCGCTCGCGCTGCGGACGGCGATGCCGTCGTCGTCGTTTTGCACGACCTCGCGTTGGCAGCGGCGTACGCGGATCGGATCGTCGTGCTCGAAAACGGCCGCATCGCCGCTGACGGTCCCCCGGAATCGGTGTTGCACGAAGAGCTTCTGACCCGCGTCTACGGTTATCCGGTCGAGGTGTTCCCGCATCCGACAACCGGAGCAACGCTGGTCATCCCGCGCCGAGAATTCACCGAACAGAATCGATGATCGATCCCAGCCTGTTCAGGACGGCTCTCACCGTCGGCAGGCTGCGGCCGTCGCCCTCACGAACTCCGTCACCGGGCTGTGACCAATCAGCCTCCGTGGACAGAACTGCGTCGCGGACCACACCGGCGATGCTTCGCTCGTCGGTCAGATCGATGTCGGTCACCGATCGCTCCGCGGTGGCGACAACGTCTGCAGGGGTCGGCACACTGTGCTCGCAGTATTCGCCGTATACCTCGACGAACAGCATGCTCTTTCGTACGCGGAACGCGAAAGTTCGACCGTCGGACCTGCCGAAACCGTGTGCGTGAGCGCCGACGGTGAGGTCCTCGATCTCGAAGCCCGGCCGCGCCGGTTCGGGCGACTGCGCGCCGGAATCGGTGGGTTCTGTGGGAATCACAATGATCTCCTCGGTGATTGCAGCGTCAACCGCAACCGCTGTTCGTACGGTATCGCGTCAGGGGTGTGAGCGGAATGGTCGGTAGTTCCTCGACGCGATGAACGGCGCCCGACTGCGATCAGGGATGATCGATGACAGTCGCACTGCGTGAAGAACAGATGACAAGAAAAAGAGGAACTACACATGGCTCGCCTAGGGATCCGCACCACTGCAGCAGCAATGGGGGCGGCGGTTCTGCTGGTCACAGGATGTTCTTCCGGAGATGGCGGAGACGACCTCATCACGATCGATCCCGCAACGGCAGCGGTCTCACCGGCCACCACCAGTACCCCGGACGGCGTGGTTCACCCGTATTCAGGTCTGATCGATTCCATCACATTCGACCCGATCACGCGCAGGGCTGTAGTGGTTGCCAACGACCCCCGTTCGGTGCTGGTCGTTCCTTCGGACAGTTTGGCCGGCGCCGACCCCGCCTCTGCAGGTCGTCCAACAGCCCTGGATTCCGACGTACGCGACGTTTCGATCGGCTCTGACGGTAGCGCTCTTCTGTCGATGGATCGCCAGGTAGTGAAGCTGAATCTGACTTCGGGCGAACAGACGTCCATCCCGGTAGACGGGCAGGCGAATTCAGCGGTCGAACTCAACGACGGCCGCATCGCGATCGGCACGGACAATGGTTCAGTTCACATCGTCGACCCGAAGACCGATCAGTCACAGACGGTTTCGGGATTCGCATCCGTCGACGAACTCGCGGTCACCGGCGACAACCTGAGCGCCCTCGATCACCGTCAGACCTCGCTGACGGCGATCAACCTCGGAGACGGCAAACTCGGCGTCGCTCTCCGCGCCGGTGAGGGCGCAACTCATCTGGCCACCGATCGCTTCGGACGCATTCTGGTCACCGACACCACCGGCAACGAACTGCTCGTCTTCACTGCCGATCCGCTCCTGATGCACCAGCGCTACCCCGTCGGCGAGTCGCCGTACGCCGTTGCCTACGACGAGACCGCGGATCGGGTGTGGGTGACACTGACCGCGACCAATGAAGTGGTCGGCTTCGATCTGTCGTCCGGCATCCCCGTGGAGACCGGACGGTTCAAGACGGTGCGACAGCCGAATTCGTTGGCCGTAGACTCTTCCAACGGCAATCTGATCGTCGGATCGGCAACCGGTGACGGGCTGCAGGTCATCCCGTCACGGGAGAACTGATGGAAAAGCGTACGCGCGGGATCCCCGCGCAGTGGGAGACGTCGGACGACAAGTTCGACTATGTGCCCCTTCGACTACCGCCGAACGTTTCGCGGGTCACGGCGTCGATGCGTCTGGCGATCTCCGCCGAGTTCGGCGGATGGGAACTCTCCCGAGTCCGTCTCTACCCCGACGGCAGTCGTCGCGTGCTCCTCAAGCGAAAGAAGACACCGCTGCACGTGACCGATCCGGACGGCATTCAGCACTGATCGTCCAACAGACGACCAGGGCCCGCCGCTGTCGAAACCGCTGACAAAATCACACCATCGAAGAGCTGGAGAATCGTGTACCAACTGCTGCTGAGCCTGATGTTCCGGGTCCCACCGGAACGCATCCACCACATTGCCTTCACCGCGATGAAACTGGTGACACGGTTCGCTCCCCTTCGCTGGCTGGTCGCAAAAGTCCTTGTCGTCGACGACCCGGTTCTGCGGAGTCAGGCATTCGGTCTGACGTTCCCGGCACCTCTCGGCCTGGCCGCAGGATTCGACAAGGACGCCACCGGAGTCGACGCCTGGGGCCCGTTGGGATTCGGTTTCGCTGAGGTCGGAACAGTGACGGCCCAGGCTCAGCCCGGTAACCCCGCGCCGCGTCTCTTCCGTCTTCCGGCCGACCGCGCTCTGATCAACCGGATGGGCTTCAACAACCACGGCGCTGGTCACGCGGCGAATTTCCTGCGACAGCGCCGCGTCACGGTGCCGATCGGTGCCAACATCGGCAAGACCAAGATCGTCGAAGCCGCCGACGCCGCTGCCGACTACACCGCCAGCGCGCAGCTTCTGGGTCCGCTGGCCGACTTCATGGTCGTGAATGTCAGCTCGCCGAACACACCTGGACTCCGTGATCTGCAGGCCGTCGAATCACTGCGCCCGATCCTGCAGGCCGTGCTCGACACCGTCAGCGTGCCGGTACTGGTGAAGATCGCGCCCGACCTCTCGGACGAGGACGTCGACGCGGTCGCCGATCTGGCAATCGAACTCGGACTTGCCGGAATCGTCGCGACCAACACCACGATCCGTCGCGACGGTTTGAAGACCCCGGACGCCGAGGTAGCTGCACTCGGCGCAGGCGGGCTGTCCGGTGCACCGGTCGCCGAGCGCTCACTCGAAGTACTTCGGCGCCTGTACGCCCGAGTGGGCGACAAGATGACCATCATCTCGGTCGGCGGTATCGAGACGGCCGATCAGGCGTGGGAACGGATCCTCGCCGGCGCGACGCTGGTGCAGGGATACACCGGCTTCATCTACGGCGGACCGTTCTGGGCTCGCAGCATCCACAAGGGGATAGCCAAGCGGGTCCGCGCAGCGGGTTTCTCGTCGATCGCCCAGGCTGTGGGAGCTGAGAACCCTCGCTAGAGAGTGCTGTGCGCCTTTATTAACCGCCCGCGGTTAATAAAGGCGCACAGCATAGTGACTATTCGACCTCGAACGTCCCGGTCAGGGTTGCACGCGCAATCGCGTGATGGAACACGTTGAAACCGAGGAACGCCGGCGACGAATCAGGGGTGACTCCGTCGAGCGCCTCCACGTCGAGGGCATGCACCGCAACGATGTAGCGATGCGGACCGTGCCCGGGAGGCGGGCCTGCACCGATGAAACCGAACCCACCACCGTCGTGGCGGAGGGTGACGGTTCCGGCGGGCAGGACATCGCTGTCCGCCGCGCCGGCACCGGCGGGGAGCTCGGTGACGGAAGCGGGGATGTTCGCCACGGCCCAGTGCCAGAACCCCGACGCAGTCGGTGCGTCCGGATCGAACACCGTCACGACGAAGCTCTTCGTCTCGGCCGGAAAGCCGGACCACGAGAGCTGCGGTGAGATGTCTTCGCCACCGGGGACACCGAAGGCTCCACTGGCCTGAGCAAGCTTCAGCGGCTGGCCCGCAGTGATGTCGTCACTGGTCAGCTCGAAACTCGGCAACTTCGGCAATGGTTCGTACGGATCGTGCGCCATGCGAATCCTTTCTGTGACAAGAGAGCTCGATGTGCGTCGAGCTCACGGATCTATCTACGTGCTCGTCAGGAATTGAGCAGGAAATGTTCCAGAACACGTGTCCCGAACAGTAGTGCGTCCACCGGAACTCGCTCGTCGACGCCGTGGAACAGCGCGCTGAAATCCAGCTCGGGCGGCAACTGCAACGGCGCGAAGCCGAAGCAGCGAATGCCCAGTTTCGCGAATGCCTTCGCGTCGGTTCCGCCGGAGAGCATGTACGGAACTGTGCGAGCCTCCGGATCGTGGGCGAGGATCGCCTCGTTCATGGCGTCTACGAGGTGGCCGTCGAACGTTGTTTCGTACGAATCCAGCTTGGTGATCCACTCGCGGGTCACGTCGGGACCGATCAGTTGGTCCACCGTGCGCTCGAATTCGGCCTGCCGTCCCGGCAGCACGCGGCAGTCGAAGACCGCCTCGGCAGTCTGCGGAATGACGTTCGCCTTGTATCCGGCCTTGAGCATCGTCGGGTTCGCCGTGTCACGGAACGTCGCCCCGATGATGTTGGCGATCGTCCCCAACTTCGCGAGAGTCCCGTCGATGTCGGGTGATCCCGGATCGAAGTCCAATCCGGTCTCCTCGCCGACGGCGGTCAGGAACTCCGCGACCGAATCAGAGATCACGATCGGGAACTGGTGGGCAGCAAGCCTCGAGACCGCGCCGGCGAGTGTCGCGACCGCGTTGTCGTCGTGGAGGAAGGAGCCGTGCCCGGCGCGTCCCTTGGCAGTCAGACGCATCCAACCTAGGCCCTTTTCCGCAGTCTCCACGAGGTAGAGCCGGCGGTCGGTTCCGTCAGGCCGCGGAACCGTCAGCGAGAAACCGCCGACCTCACCCACGGCCTCGGTCACTCCCTCGAACAGATCCGGGCGGTGCTCGACCAGCCACTGGCATCCGTACTTTCCGCCAGCTTCCTCGTCCGCCACGAAGGCGAACACCAGATCACGCGGCGGTACGACGCCTTCCGCCTTGAACTGTCTGGCGAGGGCCAGGATCATCCCGACCATGTCCTTCATGTCCACGGCGCCGCGCCCCCAGACGTAACCGTCCTGGACGGTGCCGGCAAAGGGATGGACGCTCCAGTCGGCGGGCTCGGCCGGAACTACGTCGAGGTGACCGTGAAGCATCAACGCACCACGACCAGACTCGGCTCCCTTCAAACGAGCAAAGACATTTCCTCGGCCGGGTGCTCCGGACTCGACGTATTCCGTCTCGTAACCGACTTCTTGAAGCTGCGCGGCAACCCACTCCGCGCACGCACGCTCGCCTTTGGTGGTTTCGAGTTCTCCCGTGTTCGAGGTGTCGAAGCGGATGAGGGAACTGACCAGTTCGACTACTTCTGCTTCGGCTCTGCTCGGATTCGGATTATTCGGGGTTGTGGTCATTCCACTTTCCTACCATCGAATCAAACGACGCGGGCGACCGGAATGCCCCGCAACCTGGCGATTTGGGGCAGCTCACCTAATCGGATACTCTTTCCCAGCACCGAGAAATCGGGGCCGAGTCCGAGTGGCGGAATGGCAGACGCGCTAGCTTGAGGTGCTAGTGTCCTATTAACGGACGTGGGGGTTCAAGTCCCCCCTCGGACACTCGAATACAGCAAAAAGACCCCAGCCTGATCAGGCTGGGGTCTTTTTGCTGTGCGCCTTTATTAACCCCCGGCGGTTAATAAAGGCGCACAGTAGTGGGGCGATTTGGGACCTGGGGATGGCATCGGATACTCTTTCCCAGCACCGAGAAATCGGGGCCGAGTCCGAGTGGCGGAATGGCAGACGCGCTAGCTTGAGGTGCTAGTGTCCTATTAACGGACGTGGGGGTTCAAGTCCCCCCTCGGACACTCTGTGTTGAGACAGACAGGAAAAGCTCCGGTTCATCGAACCGGAGCTTTTCTCGTAATTGGCGAAGTTCCCGCACCAGGGAACAGTCCGCGCGAGCGGCGATCGAGATGGAACAGAAGTTCGAAGTGGATACAGACACCAAGAAGTCGGATGCACTGCAGGCAGATTCGCTGGAAACAGCCGATTCAGAATCTGCTCGAGCCGAACTCACCGGACTCGACCCCGCGGAACTCGAAATCTGCCTGAAGGTCCTTTCCGAAGCCGCCGAACTCGACGACGAGCATCCCGATTCGATCACCATGCAGCGCGCTGTCGGCCATCTGTTCAAGCGACTCAAGAAGAAGCGTCGCCTCGCCTCGCGCGCAGCCGTCAACGAAGCCGACCGCCGAGTGGTCGCTGCGACTGCCACCGGTTCACCCGATCGCATCGACGACGAGACCGCAGGCATTCCGATCAAGTCGAACACCGCGGGCGCTTCCGCCGGCACGCTCATCAAGGCGCGGCCGTGCTACATCTGCAAGCAGCGCTACACCGCAGTCGACGCCTTCTACCACCAACTGTGCCCCGATTGCGCTGCCACCAGCCGCAGCAAACGTGATGCCAGCACTGATCTCACCGGCCGACGCGCACTTCTGACCGGCGGCCGCGCGAAGATCGGCATGTACATCGCGTTGCGCCTGCTGCGTGACGGCGCACATCTGACCATCACGACGCGATTCCCCAACGACGCGATCCGCCGATTCAAAGCGATGGAAGACAGCAACGACTGGATTCACCGTCTGCGCATCGTCGGCATCGACCTCCGCGACCCCGCCCAGGTTGTTGCACTCGCGGATTCCGTTGCCGCACAGGGTCCACTCGACATCCTCATCAACAACGCCGCGCAAACCGTCCGACGCTCCCCCGGTGCCTACGGCGCTCTGGTCGACGCCGAGTCCGGTGCGCTTCCCGCCGGTGAACTGCCTGATGTCCTGACTTTCGGCAAGACGAGCGACGCCCACCCCGCGGCTCTGGCCGGATCGCTGTCGGACGTCGCAAGCATCACCTCCGGAAATCTGTCCGCCGACGCGGTCAGTTCACTCGCCCTCGTCGCCAAGTCGGCGTCACCCGATCGCATCGAGCAGGGCATCGCCATCGACGCGGGCGGGCTGCTGCCCGACCTCGCGCACACCAACAGCTGGGTTCAGACCGTCGAAGAGGTCGATCCGATCGAGCTTCTCGAAGTCCAGCTCTGCAACTCGGTCGCGCCCTTCATCCTCGTTTCGCGCTTGCGCCCGTCGATGGCTGCGTCCGCTGCGCGACGCAAGTACGTCGTGAACGTTTCCGCCATGGAAGGCCAGTTCAGCCGCGCGTACAAGGGCCCTGGCCACCCGCACACCAACATGGCCAAGGCAGCACTGAACATGCTGACCCGCACCAGCTCCAAGGAAATGCTCGACGACGGCATCCTCATGACCGCCGTCGACACCGGCTGGATCACCGACGAACGCCCACACTTCACCAAGATGCGGTTGGCCGACGAAGGTTTTCACGCACCACTCGACCTCGTCGACGGTGCCGCCCGCGTCTACGACCCCATCGTTCAGGGTGAACTGGGCGTCGACCTGCACGGCTGCTTCCTCAAGGACTACAAACCCTCGCCGTGGTGATCGGCAGCACGCCGCATTCGTGATGGGCAGCACCCAGCCGCCCCGATGTGGCGATCTCGTCACCCCCGAACCCCCGTGTCGAGTAGCTCATTTCAGGTAGAGCACAGCATTGCAGGCGATAATGGAGCCGACACTGCTCACCGACTCGGAGGAACCATGACGATCGCCGTCGTACACAAGGACAGCCCGGAAGGCCGTGCCGCAATCGTGGCCGCTGCACGGGAATCCGTGGGTCGAAGCGAGGAACTGCTGGTTCTGCACGTCCTGGACGACGTCAACATCGGAGGCACGGTCAACCTCGGAGACACCGAGGACGATCGGGCCGCTCTTCGCGGCGAGATCCAGTCAGCGCTCGACGCCGGTGGATTCTCGGAGACGAAGTGGGATCTGCGCACCACAGAGCACGACGGCGATCCGGTTACCGCGCTCGTCGACCTGGTCCACGACGCGGGTGTCGATCTCCTGATCGTCGGAACACGCCGGATGTCCCCCATCGGCAAGTTCCTCCTCGAACGCCCGCTGCAACGCCTGTTGCTCGAAGTCGAGGCTCCGATCCTCGTCGTCAAGGAGCCCCTCCCCGCCGAGTGACCGCGGTCACATCACTTTCGACTACTCGTTTGTAGGCTGGCTCCATGACTGGAACCTCGCCCGCCCGAGAACTCGACATCATCGTCTACGGAGCGAGCGGCTTCGTCGGTAAGCTTCTCGCCGACTACCTCGTCAAACATGCTCCCGAAGGCACGAAGATCGGCCTCGGTGGCCGCTCCCTCGAAAAGTTGGCAGCCACTCGCGCCGATCTGGGTACTGCCGCTGCCGATCTCCCCTTGATCATCGCCGACGCCGACGACGCAACCGCACTGAAGGCACTCGCCCAGCGAACCCGGGTCGTCGCCACCACGGTCGGCCCGTATGCCAAGTACGGCCACGCCCTTGTTCACGAATGCGCCTCCGCCGGAACTCATTACGTCGACCTGACCGGTGAGGTGCTGTTCCACCGCGAGAGCATCGACGACAACCATGAGCTGGCGGTCTCGACCGGTGCCAAGATCGTCCATTCCTGCGGATTCGATTCCATCCCTTCCGATCTCGGAGTTCACGTCCTGCACGAGAAGGTCGCCGCCGACGGCGCCGGCGAGCTCACCGACACCACCCTGGTGGTCACGGCCCTGCGCGGCGGCGTGAGCGGTGGCACCATCGATTCGCTTCGCAACCAAATCGACGTGTCGAAAGACGATGCGCGCCTGCGGAAACTTGCTGCCTCGCCGTACTCGCTGAGCCCCGATCGTGATCGGGAGCCCGAACTCGGACGCCAGAGCGACGTGAGCGTGGTCGACGGCAAGAAGATCGATCCGTCGTTGAAGGGGTGGAAAGCGCCGTTCGTGATGGCGTCGTACAACACACGAGTCGTCCGTCGCAGCAATGCGCTCCGAGAGTGGGCGTACGGCAAGAAGTTCAAGTACAGCGAGGTGATGAGCGTCGGCTCATCGGTGGTGTCACCGGTGATTGCGGGCGGCGTGGCGGTCGGCCTCGGCGCGCTGGTCGCCGGACTCGCTCTACCTCCGACACGTTTCCTTCTCGACAAGGTATTGCCGGCTCCCGGTGAAGGTCCGAGCGAGAGCACCCAGAAGAAGGGCCACTTCACGCTCGACGTGTTCACCACGACCACGACCGGCGCCCGATACACATCACGAGTGAAGGCGAAGGGCGACCCGGGATACAGCGCGACGGCGGTAATGCTCGGCGAATCTGCGTTGTCGTTGGCGAAGGACCAAAAGGCTCTTCCCCCGGCCACCGGCGTTTTGACTCCAGCGACAGCGCTCGGCGACGTCCTGGTCGAGCGTCTACGCGCGGCTGGTTTCGAGATTTCCGCGCGCAAACTCTAGACAGAACGAATTTCACTTGATCGTTTCAGCTCTTCGCGCCCGATTATCGCAGCTCAGGGCGCGGACAGCGGTGGGAATACTCCCAGGTAACATTGATGTTGGTTCATGGCATCCATATGTGATGCTCCGCTTTCGGAAAAGTGAGGCTATTCATGACTGAGCGCGTTCAGGTCGGCAGTCTTCAGGTTGCCAAGGTTCTCTACGACTTCGTGGTCGAGGAGGCTCTTCCCGGCACCGGTGTAGACGCCGAAACGTTCTGGGCCGGCGCCGACAAGGTCATCACCGAGCTCGCACCGAAGAACCGCGACTTGCTTGCCAAGCGTGACGATCTGCAGGCTCAGATCGATCAGTGGCATCGCGATCACGCCGGCGCTCCCATCGACGCCGCCGCGTACAAGGCGTTCCTGCAGGAAATCGGCTACCTCCTGCCGACGCCTGCCGAGTTCTCGGTCACCACCGCGAACGTCGACACCGAGATCACCTCGACGGCCGGCCCGCAGTTGGTCGTGCCGATCCTCAACGCGCGCTTCGCACTCAACGCGTCCAACGCCCGCTGGGGTTCGTTGTACGACGCGCTGTACGGCACCAACGCCATCTCCGAGGAGAACGGCGCCGAGAAGGGTTCCGGCTACAACAAGGTCCGCGGCGACAAGGTCATCGCCTGGGCGCGTGAATTCCTCGATGCGGCAGCACCTCTCGCGTCGGGATCGCATGCAGATTCAACCAAGTACGTTGTCGACGGCAGTGAACTGAAGATCACGTTGGCAGACGGTACTGTCACCACGCTCGCCCAGCCGGAGAAGTTCGTCGGCTACCTCGGCGAGAAGGACGCACCGACGAGCATCCTGCTGCTCAACAACGGATTGCACGCCGAGATCCAGATCGACGCCTCGTCCCCGATCGGCAGCACCGACGCCGCCGGCGTCAAGGACGTCGTTCTCGAATCCGCCGTCACCACGATCATGGACTTCGAGGACTCGGTCGCCGCTGTCGACGCCGACGACAAGGTTGTCGGCTACCGAAACTGGTTGGGTCTCAACCGTGGTGACCTGTCCGAGGAGATCAAGAAGGGCGCCAAGTCCTTCACCCGCACGCTCAACGGCGACCGTAAGTACACCGCAGTCGACGGCAGCGAACTCAGCCTGCACGGTCGTTCGCTCCTGTTCGTCCGCAACGTCGGCCACCTCATGACCAACCCCGCGATCCTCGACGCCGACGGCAACGAGGTCCCCGAGGGCATCCTCGACGCCTTGATCACCAGTGCCTGTGCAGTGCACGGCCTCTCGATCAGTGACGCCAACGGACCGCTCGACAACAGCCGCACCGGCTCGATCTACATCGTCAAGCCCAAGCAGCACGGTCCCGAGGAGGTTGCCTTCACCACCGAACTGTTCGGCCGTGTCGAGCAGGTCCTCGGGCTTCCGGAGAACACGCTCAAGGTCGGCATCATGGACGAGGAGCGTCGTACGACGGTCAACCTCGCCGCCTGCATCAAGGAAGCCAGCGACCGCGTCGTGTTCATCAACACCGGCTTCCTCGACCGCACCGGCGACGAGATCCACACCTCCATGGAAGCCGGCGCGATGGTGCGCAAGGCCGAGATGAAGAAGCAGAAGTGGATCGGCGCCTACGAGGACTGGAACGTCGACACCGGTCTGGCCTGCGGTCTGCAGGGCAAGGCCCAGATCGGCAAGGGCATGTGGGCCATGACCGAGTTGATGGCAGACATGCTCGAGCAGAAGATCGGTCACCCCAAGGCCGGCGCCAACACTGCATGGGTACCTTCGCCGACCGGCGCAACGCTGCACGCGACGCACTACCACCGCGTCGACGTATTCGCAGTTCAGGACAGCCTGAAGGGCAAGCCTCGCGCGAGCGTCGACGACATCCTGACCATCCCGCTCGCTCCCAGCACCGACTGGACGGACGCGGAGAAGAAGGAAGAGCTCGACAACAACTGCCAGTCCATCCTCGGCTACGTGGTCCGTTGGATCGACGCGGGCGTCGGCTGCTCCAAGGTTCCCGACATCCACGATGTCGCGCTCATGGAGGATCGCGCCACGCTGCGCATCTCGAGCCAGCTGCTCGCCAACTGGCTGCGTCACGGCATCGTCAGCGAGGGCGACGTTGTCAGTGCACTCGAGCGCATGGCCCCGGTTGTCGACCGTCAGAACGAGGGCGACGCCGAGTACCGCAACATGGCACCTGATTTCGATTCCAACATCGCGTTCCAGGCTGCCAAGGAACTCATCCTCGAAGGCGCGAAGCAGCCCAGCGGATACACGGAGCCGATCCTGCATCGCCGCCGCCGCGAGTACAAGGCCGCCAACGCCTGATTTCACCTTCTTCGAACTCGAAGCTGAACCCGAACAGCCTCGGCACCGCTCCCGGTGTCGAGGCTGTTCGCGTAGGCCCCGAAGTTTCGTCACTAGACTGGCCGAGGACACAGTCCGTTCAACAGACATTCTTCGAGTGACCAAGGTAGGGCAAGGTACGTGGGCGAACATCGCGGCGGGTCAGGCGCCAGAGGTATCAGTAAGGGGCCGATTCTCGTCGTCGTGCTGATCGTCTTGATCGTGGCAGGCTTCTTCGGATGGAAGGCCCTCAGCAACCGGATCGACGATCAGGGACAGCAGGCAGCCGGTACGTGCGTCGAGGGCAACAAGACACTCGACGTCACCGCGGATCCGTCCATAGCCCCACAGGTCGAGGAACTGGCGAAGCGGTACACCCAGACCTCGCCGGTGGTGCGTGATCACTGCATCGCCGTCGTGGTGCACGGTGCGCCGTCCGCGTCGGTCTCGACGGCACTCGAAGCCGGTCCGGCGGCCCCCTGGGATGACGCAGCATTGGGACCACGTCCCTCCCTGTGGATCCCGGCGAGTTCGTTCGAACTCGCGCCACTGTCGGGCAAGGCCGTGATCAACGGTGATCCTCGCTCGCTCGCGAGTTCCCCGATCGTTCTGGCAGCCGGTCCCGAGACCGCGGCAGCATTGGCCGGCGCAGCATCGAGTTGGAAGTCTTTGCCTTCCGATCTGACGGTCGCCCTGCCGGTCGGAAGTACCGAAACCTCGATGGCTGCACAGGCGATCGCTGCCGACGTCGCCGATGCGGGTGCCGGACCGGTCACGACGGATCAGGCGAAGTCCGCTCAGGTCAACGCTGCGCTCAGTGCACGGGCGTTGCAGTTCCAATCCTTGCCGACTCCCCCCTCGTCCACCGCCGAAGCCCTCGGAGCACTGAGCGCCGGAACACCGGATTCGGTGAAAGCCGTTCCGGCCACGGAACAGTCGATAGCGCAGAGCGCGAACGCGGCGATGACGACGTACTCCCCCGCCGGCGCAACGCCAGTCGCGGACTATCCGGCGGTCATCGTCTCGGGCAGCGGGATCGACGAAACCGCGTCGCGCGCAGCGGCACAGTTTGCCGATTTCATGCGTGAGCCGAATCAGTCACAGTTGTTCGTCGGCGCCGGTTTCCGGGTCGAGGGCCAAGACCTTCCCGATCTCGGGGCGGTGTCCCCGGCCAAGATCTCGTCCACGTTGAAACCGGCTTCGGCGGAGACCGCAGCGGCGCTCGGTGACATAGTCGCCAACCCGGTCTCGCCGCGTAGTGCCACCATCCTGATGGACACGTCGGCGTCGATGGGTACCGACGACGGTGGCACTACCCGCTTGGCGAACGTTGCCTCGGCGGTGAATACCCAATTGGGTCGCAGCCCTGACGCTTCGGACATCGGCCTTCGCGAGTTCAGCACGGGCACCGACGGAAAACCGTCCGAGCGCATCCTGGTTCCGGGCGGTTCACTGTCCGAGCCGAATCGGCGTGCCACGATCACCGATTTCCTCAACGGGCTTCGGGCCGGCGGAAAGACCTCCAAGTACCCGGCGCTTGCCAGCTCCTACAAAGCCGCCGTGGACGGTTTCGACGCGGGGCGAGTCAACTCGGTGCTGCTGATCACCTCGAGTACGCCTGACGAATCCGCCACGACGCGAGCCGAACTGCTCAGCGCGATCGCCGCTACGGGCAATCCGTCGCGTCCGGTACAGGTCGACGTGATCGTCGTCGGTGCGGGCGACGACGTCTCCACACTCCAAGACGTCTCGGATCGGACGGGCGGAACATTGGTTCGGGTCGATTCGACGTCCGACCCCGCTCTCGCGGCCGCAGTGACCAAGATGCTGTCCTGATGGGGCGCGTCGCGGTTTTTGCAGTCCTTCTCGCCCTTCTGACCTGGTTCCTGCATCGCCGACTCGTTCGCGCCACCGGCATCCCGAGGCGATGGGCTCGTCTCGCCGACACTGCGCTTGTCGTCTTGGCGGTCTCGACGCTCATCGGGGTCGGCAGCGGCGAAGTCTTTCCGACATCGTGGGCGCGACCGATCGGATTTGTCGGATGGGTCTGGCTGGCTTCGTGGCTGTATCTGATTCCCGGACTGCTCGTGATCGGCCTGTTCGCCGGGATCGGTCGACTACGTGCACGCCACACGGATACCACGACCGAAGTCGACCCAGCCAAGCGTCGTACGTTGCAGTTGGCTACGGCAGCAGTCACTCTCGCGGCGATCGGCACCGCCGGCTACGGCGTCTACGAGGCGTCGGGCCCCAAGATTTCCCGCGTCCGCGTGCCGCTCGCTCGCCTACCTGAGGGCTTCAACGGATACCGGATCGCCTTGATCACCGACCTGCACGTGGGACCGGCCCGCGGGGTCGACTTCACCCGCAAGGTGGTCGATATCGTGAACTCGCAGAATGTCGATCTGATCGCGATCGGCGGCGACCTCGTGGACGGAACCGTCGCGAAAGTTGCTCCCGATCTTGCTCCGCTCGCCGATCTTCGGGCGCCCGACGGAATCTTCGGAGTCAGCGGAAACCACGAGTTCTACGCCGACGACGGCGGCAAATGGCTCGACGTGTGGGAGACATTGGGGATCACCACACTTCGCAACAGCCGCACCTCGATCCAGCATGGCGGCGATACCATCGACATCGTGGGCATCCACGACTACACGTCGCCGGCCCCGTACGAGCCGAACCTGACTGCCGCGCTCGCAGGTCGCGATCCGAATACTTTCGCCTTGCTTCTCGCGCACGAACCGCGTCAAGCGATCGAGGCATCCGAGATGGGTATCGATCTGCAACTGTCCGGGCACACTCACGGCGGTCAGATGTGGCCGCTGCGGTATCTCGTTCCGCTGCAGCAGCCTTCGGTGCAAGGCTTGGACAGGGTCGGAAACACAGTGCTGTACACGACGCGTGGCGCCGGGGCTTGGGGTCCGCCGGTACGCGTCGGCGCCCCGCCGGAGATCACTGTTCTCGAACTCGTACACGAGAGGTGATGATCTCCGGCGGGCACACGCCTTAGTTGCCTGCGAACGCTTCGATCGGCGGGCAGGAGCAGACCAGGTTGCGGTCGCCATGTGCACCGTCGATACGACGCACGGACGGCCACACCTTCGGGCGGGCCTTGCCACGCGGGAAGACGGCGATCTCACGCGAGTACGGGTGATCCCACTGCGCTGCAATGCTTCCGGCAGTGTGGGGAGCACCGCGTAGCGGGTTGTCCTCCACCGTCCACTCGCCGGCGCCGACGCGATCGATTTCGCCGCGAATGGCGATCATCGCCTCGCAGAACTCGTCGATCTCTTCGAGGTTCTCGCTCTCGGTGGGCTCGACCATCAGTGTGCCGACCACGGGGAAGCTCATGGTCGGTGCATGGAAACCGTAGTCGGCCAGACGCTTTGCGACGTCGTCGACGGTGACGCCGGTGTCCTTGGTCAACCCACGGAGGTCGAGGATGCACTCGTGCGCGACCATGCCGTTCTCGCCGGTGTAGAGAACCGGGAAGTACTCGTCGAGTCGACGCGCGATGTAGTTGGCCGACGCGATGGCGGTCAGGCTGGCGCGGCGCAGGCCCGCAGCACCCATCATCCGGATGTAGGTCCAGGTGATGGGCAGAATGGACGCACTGCCGTACGGCGCTGCCGAGATCGTTCCTCCACCACCGAGTTCGGGGGCCATCGGGTGTCCGGGCAAAAACGGCGTCAAGTGTGAGCGCACACCGATCGGGCCGACGCCGGGTCCGCCGCCGCCGTGCGGGATGCAGAAGGTCTTGTGCAGATTCAGGTGGCTGACGTCGCCGCCGAATCGGCCCGGACGGGCAAGGCCGACAAGCGCATTGAGGTTGGCGCCGTCGACGTACACCTGGCCACCGGCGTCGTGTACCGCTGCGCAGATGTCGGCGATCTCGTGCTCGTAGACACCGTGCGTTGAAGGGTAGGTGATCATGATCGCGGCGAGACGCTCGGCGTGATCGGCGATCTTCGCGCGCAGATCGTCGACGTCGACGTCACCGTTGGGACGGCAGGCGACAACCTCGACGCGCATCCCGGCCATGACGGCAGAAGCCGCGTTGGTGCCGTGAGCACTCGACGGAATGAGGCAGGTGTCGCGGTGGTCGTCGCCCCGGCTGAGGTGGTAGTTGCGGATCGCGAGCAGGCCCGCGTATTCCCCCTGGCTGCCGGCGTTGGGTTGCAGGCTGACGTTGTCGTAGCCGGTGACCGCGACCAGCCAGTCTTCGAGATCCTTGATGATCTTCAGCAGACCGGGCGCATCCGATGTCGGCGCGAACGGATGGATCGCGTTGAACGCGGGCCAGGTGATGGATTCCATCTCGGCGGTCGCATTGAGCTTCATGGTGCACGAACCCAGCGGGATCATGCTGCGATCGAGGGCGATGTCCTTGTCGGACAGCGCGCGCAGGTAGCGAAGCATTGCCGTTTCCGTACGGTAACGGGTGAAGGCTTCGTGCTGCAGGTAGTCGGAGGTGCGCTCCTGAGCAGCCGGAACCGAATTGCCCTCGGCTTCGATGGCGACAACAGCATCCTCGATCCCGAACGCGTCGAGCACGGCAAGGACGTGGTCGGCGGTCGTGGCCTCGTCGCAGGAGATACCGACATGATCGGCATCGACCAGACGCAGGTTGATCCCGGATTCCTTGGCCGCAGCGACGACGTCGGCCGCCTTGCCCGGAACCTGAGCGAGCACGGTGTCGAAGAACGAATCGTGGACGACGGTCACGCCGCCTTCGCGCAGGCCGTTTGCCAACGCGTGTGCGCGGGCAGCGACTCGCAACGCAATCGCCTTGAGTCCCTCGGCGCCGTGGTAGCTCGCGTACATCGCAGCGAGGATGGCGAGGAGCACCTGAGCGGTACAGATGTTGGACGTCGCCTTCTCGCGGCGAATGTGCTGCTCACGTGTCTGCAGCGCCAGGCGGTACGCCTTGTCTCCGTCTGCGTCGATGGAGACGCCGACCAAGCGGCCGGGCAGCTGACGCGCATGCTTGGAGTGCACGGCCAGGTAACCGGCGTGCGGTCCGCCGTATCCCATGGGAACACCGAAACGCTGGGTGGTTCCGAAGCACGCATCCGCGCCGAGCTCACCGGGTGAGGTGATGAGCGTCATCGCGAGGAGGTCTGCGCCGACGGCAACCAGTGCGCCGCGCTCGTGAGCTTCCGCGATGATCGAGGTGTAATCGACGACTCGTCCCGAGGCACCTGGGATCTGGGCGATGACGCCGAAGAAGTCACCTTCCGGAAGACCAGCGGTGAGGTCCGCAGAGACGATCTCGATTCCGAGCGGCTCGGCGCGAGTCTCGATGACGGCGAGGGTCTGCGGGTAGAGATCGGCGTCGACGACAAATCGTGGGGACTTGCTGCGGTTCGCGCGGCGCAGGAGCGTCATGGCTTCGGCAGCGGCGGTGGCCTCGTCGAGCATCGACGAGTTTGCCAGTTCCATGCCGGAGAGATCGGCGACCATGGTCTGGAAGTTGAGGAGGGCTTCGAGACGGCCCTGGCTGATCTCCGGCTGATACGGGGTGTACGCGGTGTACCAGGCCGGGTTCTCGATGATGTTGCGCAACAACACCGGCGGCGTCAACGTGTCGAAGTAGCCGAGGCCGATCATCGACGTCGCGACGGTGTTCTGGGCTGCGAGTGCAGTCAGTTCGGCAAGTGCCTCGTGCTCTCCGACCGGAAGCGGCAGAGCGTCGAGTCCGGCAGCGATGCCGTTCGGGGCAGCGTCGAGGATGACGGAGGGAACGGCCTTGGTTGCCAGTTCGTCGAGTGAATCGACCCCGACGAGTTCGAGGATGCGCGCGAGTTCCGCGGCGTTCGGACCGACATGGCGGTCGGCAAATATACGGCTTGCAGCGTCGATCACGACAACTCCCAGACAGATCGGAGGATCAGGACACACACCGAACTGCGGTGTGTTCCTCCCCCTCTGTCGCATGCTCGATTCCCGAGCGCCTGAGAGATTCGGTAGTGATCCGCCGAAGGCGGAAGCCACAGCCTTTCCCCGTCGGCGGGTGGGTTGTCCCACCGCTTTCCAGAGGCGTCGGAGCCCGTACGGTCCTTGGTGCCTGAGAGATTGACGGGGAGGTATTGCTCCTTCGGCGCCCTGATCCCGCTCACGACTGACCTTTGAGACAAAGACTGAAACAAAGACAAGTTCGGTGAATCGGTATCCGAGGCTCTCCCGTACGCCGGCGACGCAGGCCCAGTCTAGTTGACCGAAACGCCTACCTGCACCGTGGCATCCTCCAAAGAGATGTGACGTACGTTATCCGGTTTTGCGGCTGGCGCGATTCTTGCGTCGCGAAGCCAACTCGTCTTCCGGGTTGGGATCACTTTCACCGCCGTCGGCCCGCTCGGCGGGGAAGTCGGCGATCGTTCCGGTGAGTTCACGCATCGCGCCACTGACTGCGATGCCGAATACGCCCTGCCCACCCTGGAGGAGGTCGACGACCTCTTCGGGGGACGTGCATTCGTACACGGTGGTGCCGTCGGAGAACAGAGTGATGTTGGCAAGATCGCGGACGCCACGCTTACGGAGGTGATCGACGGCAACGCGGATGTTCTGCAGTGAGATGCCGGTATCGAGCAGACGCTTCACGATCTTCAGAACGAGAATGTCCTTGAAGGAGTACAGACGTTGGCTTCCGGATCCGGCAGCGCCACGGATCGACGGAACAACCAACGACGTCCGTGCCCAGTAGTCGAGTTGGCGGTACGTGATCCCGGCGATCTGGCACGCACTGGGTACTCGATATCCGACGAGGTCGTCGGGGATGGAATCGTCCGGGAACAGGCCCGGCTGCAGCTCTTCGGAAGACATTTCTGCAGTCGCGGCACTACCGGCTATGACCGTCCCGCGCTCATTCGACTGTTCTTCCACTGCCGTCTCCCTCTCGCTTCGCCATCATGTAACCAACCTGTGCTATCAGCAGTCACGAGAATCCCGTGCCGACCGAACTTTCAGATGTGAATCCAAGGCAGGTAATTCCATGAGTGGACTTACCCAGAGTACGCCTCGATCGACAAGGCGAGAAGATCTCCACCGCACGCAACGGTAAGTCCAGGAGGGTGCATGGTCAACGCAACACGCCGACCGAGACTCAACCTCTACTTGAGAGTTGAAGACTAAAGTCCGCAACCAGTCAATTCAGGCTAACCATCAGTGGCTTTGAAATCGTCCGGCGAGATGGTGTCGAGGAATTCCTTGAACTTCTCGACCTCGTCTTCGCGCTCGTCGGGAATGACCAGACCGGCCTCGGCGAGAACAGCCTCCGACGCGAAGATCGGAACGCCGATGCGCAGGGCCAATGCAATCGAGTCCGACGGACGTGCCGAGACAGTGGTCTGCTCGTCGAAGACGAGATCCGCGTAGAAAGTGCCCTCTTGCAGGTCCACGATCCGAACTTCCTTGAGGCTCCGACCGAAAGATTCGATCAAGATCTTGATCAGGTCGTGAGTCAGCGGCCGCGCCGGCTCGACTCCCTGTTGTTCGAGAACAATCGCGGTAGCTTCGGTTTGCCCGATCCAGATCGGCAGGTACCGATCGCCGTCGGACTCTCGCAGCAACAGGACCGGCTGATTCTGAGGCTGCTCGACACGAACTCCGATCACACGCATTTCGCCCATCGAGCTTGCCTCCAACCTGACGTGATCCAGCCGACCGACTCCGATGCGGTCGTACTGAAATTCTATTCGAGTGTGCCCCGCTGATCGAGGAACTCAGCGATCGAGACTTCCCCGAACTGCCGATTTGACCAGACACGTGTGCAAAGTCAGTGACAGAGCGGCCAGCTCCCGCACCATTTCCTCGGCACGATCACGTGCTCCGGCGTCACGACCCTTGGCAACCGGTCCGGCGATCTGAGTCACCAGCCCCGCTTCGCGATCAGCAGCCAACTTGAACGCCCGCAGATGGCGAACCTCCAAGCCGTACTCGGACATCGCCTTAGCGGTGCGCGCCAACGTCACGGCATCCTCGTCGAAGAATCCCGCCGCGCCGGGAACGACCAAACCGGTGCGGATCAGATCGGTCAGAAACCGATCGTCGATGTCAGCGCGCGCGAGAAGATCCTGACGACCGACTCGAACTTCGCGATCGACCCGGAACGCCTCGGGTGAGACATCGCCCGTAGCGATCGACAGGACGCGAGCACGACGAGGCGCAGGAACTTCTGCACTCACCGTCGCTGCGCCACTGTCGATCGCTTCGAGTTGTTCTTTGATCACTTTGAGCGGCAGGTACTGATCGCGTTGAGCGGTCAGCACGAAGCGAAGACGCTCGCAGTCCTCGACAGAGAATCTGCGGTATCCCGACGGTGTCCGTTGCGGGCTGATCAAGCCCTCGGACTCGAGGAAACGGATCTTCGAAATCGTCACGTCGGGAAAATCTGGACGCAACCGATCCAGCACGGAACCAATCGACATTCCGGGCTGGCTCTGCTGCCGCACTGCCGTCATTAGCTACCCGCACCTGCTGACGACTCGCCGACCTGCGAACCGCCGGCACGAGGGCCGGTGAGGAACACCAGACGGAACTTGCCGATCTGAACCTCGTCACCATTCGCGAGAACTGCCGAATCGACAGGCTCACGGTTGACGTAGGTGCCGTTGAGGCTTCCGACGTCGACGACGTGGAAATCTGCATCTTCCTGACGGAACTCGGCGTGACGACGGCTGACGGTCACGTCGTCCAGGAAGATGTCGCTGTCCGGGTGCCGACCTGCCGACGTCGTCGGCTGATCGAGCAAGAAGCGGGATCCTGCATTCGGTCCCCGCTTGACCACCAGAAGTGCGGCTCCGGCGGGAAGGCCTTCCACGCCCGAAACCGGCTGCTCGGCGGCCGGTGCTGCAGAGGAGGTGTTGTCGAGCTCATTGAGGAAGTCCGCGCGGAAAACCGAAGTGGTCTCCGCCGGCGACTCCCCATAGCCCGCGTCGTTACCGTTCTCGCTCACTGTTTCTCCTCCTGGGTCAATCATCCAGATCATGAATCACTGGACTACGCAGTGCACTTTCTTCACGAGCATCTTTCACAGTCACGTTCGATACGGCCCTGCGCCCCGACTCGGCACATGCGTACCTAACGACCGTACCCTGCGCAGACCGCCGTGTGCAGCGAGACAGGCCGCGACACAACACGAGTTGGCCGGTCCACGCGCAGGTTTTCTACTCGGACGTGAGTCCCTTGTATGCCTCCGCGTCCAGAGTTGCCGCGAGTGCGGCGTCGAGTGTGGCCTCGTCGGCAACCTCGAGTTCGACCAACCAACCCGTGTCGTACGGGTCGGTGTTGACGAGGTCGGGCTGTCCGTCCAATTCACCGTTCGCTGCAAGAACTTTCGCAGTGAACGGAGCAAAGATGTCGGAGACGCTCTTGGTCGACTCGACCTCACCGAGCGATTCACCGGCGGTCACGTCTTCGTCGACAGCGGGAAGCTGGACGAACACGACGTCACCGAGCTGCGACTGAGCAAAGTCGGTGATACCGACTCGAACTGAGGTCGGGCCGGTTCGCTTCACCCACTCGTGCTCCGCGGTGTAGCGCAGATCGGTAGGTGTATCGAGCTCACTCACAGTGGCTTCCTTTCACAGGCCGTCCGAAAGTCGGACGCAAAAAGATCAATTTCCGGGTTGAGCGTATTGGCGCGGATTCAATTGTCGCAAGACGGAGATCGTGACCTGCTGCGATTGCTCGACGGACGACGTTCCGCCATTGCGTGCGACATTGTCGAAGACGCCTCCGGGAATGTTCAACGCTGCCGCCAATGTCGGCGGATCTCCGATCGCGGTCACAGTGTACGGCTGCTCGATCCGGGTTCCGTCCAATTCGATCTCGCCGCCGCGCCCACTCACCCACGAGTTCACGCCGATACGAATGGGTTCGCCGTTCGCACCTGCGATCGAGATGGCTTCGGCACCGGCAGCACGCAGTTCCTGGATGAGATCGAGAATCACTTCCGATCCGACGCCGCCCGCCGGATCTGTCAGGGTCATCGTCACACCCGGTCCAGTGGCCGGAGCGGTCCCCACTTGAATGGAGAGTGAGGTCAGCCGCGCCCGCGCCTCGTCCAGCGCTGCTCCCGTGTTGCCACCGGCTTCCAAAGTGGCAAGCGATTCCTGAAGATTCGCGACTTCCTGCCTCAGCGCGGCTTCGCGCCGATTCAAATTGTCGAGAACCACCAGGAGGTCGGCAGGGCGCGCGGCGTCGAGTGAATCTCCGGCCACTGTGCTGCGTACCTGTGTGGCAATCGCAACGCCGAGCACGCTCAACAGCACAGCAGCGAGGATTGCGAAGACGACGTTGGTGCGGTGTTTGGACGGTGAACGCAACTCGTGACGACCTTCACCCGCAGTGGTGACGGGAGGTTCTTCTTCCGGTTCGGTCGTGGAATGTTCCGCCATGACTCACGCTCCGAACAGTCGGCGTCGCAATGCCGCTGCGTTGCCGAAGATCCGGATACCCAACACGACGACGATCGCCGTCGAGAGTTGAGTACCGACACCCAACTGATCACCGAGCCAGACGATCAACGACGCGACGAGCACGTTGAAGACGAAGGAAACCACGAACACCTTCGCGTCGAAGATTTCGTCCAGATACGCGCGTAGTCCACCGAAGACGGCGTCGAGCGCCGCAACGACAGCGATCGGAAGATAGGGCTGGATCACGTCGGGCACCTGCGGGCTGAAAACTACGCCCAGGACGATGCCGACGACCAGTGCTGCGAGTCCGTACAGGGCGGAACCGGCCTTCATCGAACTCCTTCTGTCACTTGGGTTCTGTGGGTTCTGTTGCCACTCGGACGGCGCGAGGCGCCGCAGGCGGCAGAGTCAACGAATCGTCTTCGGCCACCGCGAAACCGACTCCGTACAGTTGCGAGACGCTAGACATTCTCACGTAGGCGTCGCTGACGACGAATTTCCGCTGCAGTGCTCGCGTGTCTCCGATCGCCTCGACGAGGTACGGGGAGAAAACAGGTTGGTTGTCGACGAGCATCGCGCCGCCCGCCTGACGGATGGTCACCGTCGGCCCGATTCGCACGCCGCCGACGGCGATCGCCTCCGCTCCCCCAGCCCACAGGGCGTTTACGACGGTCTGCAGATCGCGATCGAGGACAACTGTCTTACCGCCGACACTCCGTTGCGACGCATCCGAGAGGTTCGGGCGTCCGGCCGGGTCGGTCAACGTCACCACCAGTCCCTCCCCGTGAACAGCTTCGGCTCCTGCGCCGGATTCGACCGCTCGCAGTTGGTCGAGGACGGCGCTGCCGCGTGCATCGCCTTCGAGCGCCACGCCGCGCGCGGCGTCGACGGCGCCGCCGAGTGAATCGCGGGACGCGGCCAGTGAATCGATTCGATCCTCCGCATCACGGACCTTCGCCACCAACTCGCTTCGAACCTCTTCGGTGCCGGTCACCTGCTTCGTCGCCTGAACAGCCGAGACCGTGACGATGAACCCGATCAACAGTGCGCCGAGGGCCAGCCACGGCCCCGTCTTCGAGGATCTGTTCTTGGTGTGCTCGTGCTGGCGTTCGAATGCAGTTGCCTCGTAGCCCGGGTCGAGATGTTCGGTCATGAGTGAGCGAAGCAGCGACGGTACCGGGTTACGACGGACGTCCTCCCCGGTCGACTTCATCGGGGCACGACCTCGTGGGTTCGCGCAACGTCAACGGCCTTGAGCACGTAGATCGCGGCAGTCCACACGTACAGGACGGTTCCCCAGATCAGGAAAGCGAAACCGAAGGCATGGGTGAACGGTCCGATGGCCCAGTCTCCGTGCCCGGCAAGAATCAACGGCAGAGCGAACATCAGTAGGAAGGTCGCAGCCTTGCCGAGATAAACCACCTCGGGCGGTGGCAGGCCACGCCTGCGGTAGATCGGCAGCGTCAACGCAAGCAGAAGATCACGGCCGATGAGTATCGCTGCGACCCACCAGGGAATGAAATCGCGGGCGACGAAGGTGACCAGTGTCGTCACGACGTACAGACGATCGACCAGCGGGTCGAGAAGCGCTCCCAGACGCGAGGTCTGTCCGAGCACTCTGGCCAGCTTGCCGTCGAGCCAGTCGGTGAACCCGCTGAGCATCAGCAGCGCCAATGCCCAGCCGTCCGAGTGCGTGACGAGCAGCAGGTAGGCGAACAGTGGCAGAGCGAGTAGACGCACGATACTGAGCACGTTGGGAACAGTGAGAATCCGATCCGTGGGGATCGGTTCTTGTTCGCCAGAGTTCACTGCACACACCTCGCGTCGTTCGATTGCCGTGCGGCCAGCTTTCCACAGCACGACGGACTATTCGCCGAGGCGCCGTAGCCTGAACTGTCCCGAGCGTGTCGAGCTGCCCTTATCTCCAGGCGAACACCGGCTGCTCGAGCTTGTCGATGCGCGTGTGCCGTCCGTTCAGCACTTCGCGGAACTGATAGATGACGGCTCCGGTCGGCGCATGGATCAGGCTCGTTCGGAACGGCCATTGGATCACCGGGTTCGGTGACTCCGCGATGGTGACGAAGCGCGAGTCCACGTCGAGCTCCTCCGACGTGACGGCATACACCTGGGCCACCTCGTCGGGATTGGGTACCAGTCCCCCGATGTCCTCGCCCGACCACATGACGAACGGCCGGATCACGAATCCCGAACGAGTGACGTAGTCGTCGAGCCGGCCGATGATCTTCGACTCGGGAACGTCGACACCCAGCTCCTCGGAAAGTTCCCGAACCGCTGCCTGTTCGGACGACTCGCCCGGGTCGACGCTTCCGCCCGGCAACGCGAATTGACCGGGGTGGGCGCGCATCTTGCTCGGCCGCTTCGTCACCGGGAACACTGGTGTTCCGTCCGCTGTCCGCATGACGACGATGACCACCGACGCCGAGCGCCTTCCGTCCAATTCGACCGACCGAGGTTCGAAAGCGGCAAGTGAGGCGACCACGTGGTCCCGATTCAGTAAATCTCCGTTCACCATGGCTCGACAGTAGCGCCACGAGACTGAGACCCTCAGCCAGTCTGGTCCATTTTGGCCGCTTCGCCTGATTATCGGTCTGTATTCCTGTCATGCTGAACAGGCAGAATCCACCGTGCGGCATGGCGAGAAGAGAACCTCGATGGCTGAGCAGTCCCAGACCCCCACCCCGCAGACCGACCAGAGCGCGCCGGGCGCGTCGAATCGGGCCTCTCGCTTTGCCTCCGACACGCTGAGCGTCCTGCGGCGCGTGCCGTTCACTTCGATCGTCGTCCTCACCATCACCGTCGTCGGGATCGCGACCGGCGCCCTGTGGAATCACGTCCGTACCTACTCGTGGTTCAACGACATCGCCTACGGAGTTCCTGCCTTGCAGGAAGGCAAGTGGTGGACTCTCGTCACGGGGTGGTTCTTCGGATTGACGCCGGGTCAGTATGTTTCGATCATCGTCGTTTTTGCCTTCGCGGTCGGCTGGTGCGAATGGCGCCTGGGAACCAAGAACGCGGCCATCGTCACGATCAGCGGTCAGTTGGCGGGCGAACTCGGTGCATCGCTCCTCCTCTGGGCGGGCAGCCACACCGACTGGGATTGGGCTCGCAACCTCGCCACCCACCGCGACGTCGGCGTGACCACTGCAATCATCGCCGCACTCGCCGCGACCACAGCAACACTCCGCTCGCCCTGGCGAATGCGAGTCCGCGCCATTCTGTGTGCGTACATTGCGATCGCGTTCCTCTTCGAAGGCCGCCTCGCCGACGTGCAGCACCTCATCGCGGTCGCGATATTCCTGCCGGTGGGCGAGAAGTTCTTCGGCGACGGAGAGCGCGGGTTCATCCCCCGAACGCGACGCGAGATCCGCCTGCTCGGATTCATCGGCCTGCTCCTGATCGGCGTGGTCGAGATCGCCGTCTGGCTGTTCCCCGGAAGCGGACCGTTCGGGCCGACGGAAGCCGAAACCGGTTCGGGCTGGACGGCATTGATCGACGTGGTCATCGTTGCCCTCATCGCGGACCAGTTGCGACGAGGTCGCCGCTGGGCCTGGTGGGTTGCCGTGGTGTTCGGTTCACTGACGGTCTTGGCCACCGCCCTCGTCCTCGTTTCGGTCATCTTCTTCGACTACGAGAGCGCCGGCGCCGTCACGGTCGGTACCGCGCTGCTCTGGCTTCTCGAACTCATCTTGTTGATCAAGGGCCGCCACGCTTTCCACGTAGCGATGCGGCGCAAGATTCGAGGCGGGCCGTTGTCCGGGAACGATCCGCGCGCCGCCGCTCGGGAACTGCTCAAACGGCACGGCGGCGGAACCATGTCGTGGATGACGACGTGGGACGGCAACAGTTACTACTTCGGCGAGTCGGGTGAGAGCGTCGTTGCATTCCAACGGCATGTCGGTGTCGTCGTGGTCCTGGCCGATCCGATAGCGAGCCCCGACCGACTTGCCGCAGCGGTGGACGAATTCACGACGATGTCCGAAGCCAACGGCCTCACTCCCTGCTTGTTCTCCGTGGGGAAGGAGACAGCCGATGCCGCCGCCCGGCGTGGCTGGCGCACCGTTCAGGTCGCCGAAGACACGATCGTCGACCTACCAGAACTGCAGTTCACCGGTAAATCCTGGCAGGACATCCGCTCGGCGCTCAACAAGGCCAAGAAGGACGACATCACCTTCCGGATGACAACATTGGCCGACGAGCCGTTCTCCGTATTGGCTCAGGTGCGCGCCATCTCCGAGGAATGGGTGGGCGACAAGGGGCTGCCCGAGATGGGGTTCACCCTCGGAAGCGTCGAGGAGGCGCTCGATCGCGACGTCCGTGTCGGCTTGGCCGTCGACCCGACCGGAAGCATTCACGGCGTCACCTCGTGGTTGCCGGTGTACGGCGAAGGCGGCGTGGTTCAGGGTTGGACACTCGACGTCATGCGTCGACGTCCTGACGGGTTCCGTCCGGTGGTCGAGTTCCTCATCGCATCGTCGGCCCTCGAGTTCAAAGAACAAGGTGCCCAATTCGTCTCACTGTCCGGAGCACCGCTCGCCCGCAGCGACGACGGCGCCGACGCCGCATCGATGGACCGCCTACTGGACATGCTCGGTGCCGCGATGGAACCGCTCTACGGCTTCCGGTCTCTTCACGCGTTCAAGAAGAAGTTCAAGCCGAGGTACGAACCCGTTTTCCTGTGTTTCCGCGACGAGGCCGACCTGCCTCGGATCGGAATCGCACTGACGCGTGCCTACCTGCCCGACGCAACGGCTCCTCAGCTGATCAAGCTCGCCACCAGCAAGAGTTGACGCCGTGCGGTCCTGGTTCGAGCACACGGTCGTCGACACCGGCAGGCTCCCGCTGTTCTTCCTCCTACTCGCCTTTGTCCTGACGTTCCTGTTCATCCGCTTCAGCGTCCGGATGATCCGGGCCGAGGTCTCGTGGTGGCCAGGCAATGTCACGCCCGGTGGAATGCACATCCACCACATGGTTTTCGGTTTGATGATGATGCTCGTGTCCGGCTTCGCCTTCATCGCTCTGGCCGACTATCACACCCCGATCGCCAATTGTGTTCTCGCGTCGGTGTTCGGTATCGGCAGCGCGTTGGTCCTCGACGAGTACGCGCTCGTGTTGCATCTGCGCGATGTCTACTGGGCCGAGGAAGGTCGCTCGTCCATCGACGCGGTGTTCGTGGCCATCGCGATCTCGTTCCTTTTCCTTCTCGGGGTCCACCCGATCGGGTTCGCGGGAGAGTTCGACCCGTACGAGCAGGACCGGAGCCTGGCGACGTTGATCGGCGTTGTCGTCGCGATCGTGATCCAACTCGGACTAGCCGTGATCACGTTGATGAAGGGCAAACTCTGGACCGGCTTGATCGGGCTGTTCTTCACCCCACTTCTGTTGATCGGAGCAATTCGGTTGAGTCGCCCGGGTGCGCCGTGGGCGCGCTCGCGTTACCGCGACAAGCCGGCGAAGATGAGCCGGGCAGTGGCCCGTGAACAGCGTTATCGCGAGCCGATGATCCACGCGAAGATCTACGTGCAGGAAACGGTGTCGGGAAGTTTCGGTTCCGCTCCCCCGCCCCCACCACCGCTCCCCGTCGTCGACACCACAACCCCCACGTCGAAGGTCGGATTGTCGCGGCGGCTCTCGGACAGAATTCGCTGGCGTCGAACTCGCCGACGACTACGAACAGTCCCCGTCTGGCGTCTCCCCGTGATCCTCGTCGTCCTGTCCGTCGTCACCGCGAACATCCTCGTCGGGATCGACGGAGATCTCGTCAGCGACGGCGACGTCGGTACCATTTCCGAGGGCGTGGACGCCGGGGCCACCGCGACGCTGCTCAGCGTCATCGCCGGCGGGATGATCACTCTCACCGGTCTGGTGTTCACCGCCATCACCCTCGCAATGCAGTTCGGCGCATCGCAGATTTCGGTGCGGGTGGTCCCGATGCTTGCGCAACAGCGGGTGATGCGGTGGTCGATCGGCATGTTTCTGGCCACGTTCGTCTTCTCCTTGATCATTGCGCTGGATCTGGCGCTCGATTCGGAGAATTCCTCACCGACCATCTCCACGGCGATCGCACTGCTTCTGGCATTGGCCAGTGCGATCCTGTTCATCGCGTTGGTGGCGAAGGTCGGGTCGATTCTCAATTCCAGTCGGTTGCTGCGTTGGATAGCGGCCCAGGGCCGGAGCGCGACGATTCGTGCCTATCCGCTGTACGAGGACCTGCCCTCTGGCGCACCGAAACCCAGTCAGCCGCTCCCCCTACCCCAACCGCGCGAGTCCGAGAACTCCGAGAGCGCCGACGCACTGGTGATTCGCCTGCGCCACCTCTCACCCGACGGCCGGATTCTGCTGGCGATCGATCTCGCACGACTGCAGCGGTTGGCCGGCCGCTGGGACGTCTCGGTCGAAGTCGTCCCCAGCATCGGCGAGTTCGTCGCCCAGAACGCGCCCCTCTTCGAGGTACGCGGACCCTCGCTGAAGGTACGCCCGGACACCTTGATGTCGTGCTTGATCTTCGGTGACACGCACAGCCCGGTCGTCAGCCCCGGTGCAGCGCTTCAGTCGATCGTGGACATCGCGCTCAAGGCACTGTCACCCGCCATCAACGACCCGGGCCGAGCCGTCCAGGCTCTCGACCACATCGAAGATCTTCTGGTACTTCTCGCCCCGCGGGTCCGATTCGACACATCAACCTCGGATCTCACGCTGATCCGAGGGCAGCAACGCACCTGGACCGATTACGTGTCCGTCGCCACCGACGAGATCCGGCACTTCAGTACCAATTCCGCGCAGGTCCAGCGCCGTCTACGCGCGGTATTCGCGACCTTGCTCGAAGCCTGCCCGCCGGACCAGCACCCTCCGCTACTCGAGCGCGTCGACGCACTCGATGCGCAATTGAACCGAGAATGGACCGGCGCACTCGACCTTCGGCTCGCGAGTGTGGCGGATCCGCAGGGATTGGGCTCCGAAGCCGGGGCGACCGGAAGAATTCACCCGCTGATCATCGGGTCTTCGGAACTTCCGGACGATCGTTCATCCGGGCAGGCCGAGTCGCGTTCCCAGCCAACCTAATTGACTCGCCAATCCAGCCGACCACACTTGGAAGCTGTGTCCTCCGTCGACCTCGGCGTATTGGACGTCCATCCCTGCGGCTTTTGCGGCTTCGTAGAGCGTTTGAAGACCTGGGCGGTAGTCGTTGTCCTGTTTGCCGACCACGAACACCCCGGCGCTGTCGGGGAACTTCTTCTCCCGGAGCAGATCCTGCGGATTCACTGCCACGAACGCGGCTTCATTGCCGCCGAACGCTGCATCGACCGTCTGCTTGCGATCGCCGAGTGTGGGTTCGATCTGACCGGACAGATCCAGGAACGTCGGATAGACCGCGGGGAAGTTCGTTGCCATCTGGAACGCGCAGGTGCCGCCGTAGGAAAGTCCCCCGATCGCCCACTTCCTCGGGTCGGGATCCACCTGGAGGTTCCCGCGCACCCAGTCGGGAACATCGCGCGAAAGGTACGTCGCGACGTTCCCGAGTTGGGAATCGACGCAGAGCGGATTCGCCAGTTCCGACCCGGTCCCGTCAGCAACGACGACAACGGGAGCCAAGCCCGAATGCGCAGCGGCGTAGGTGTCCATGGTCTGGACGAGACGTCCGCCCTGTAGCCAGTCCTCGGGCGCGCCTGGTTGGCCGGCTAGCAGGACCAACACGGGCAACTCCGGTCGTGGGTTGGTGAAATACGCGGGCGGTAGGTAGATCTCGGCGTCGCGGGCGCTGAATCCGGAGACCGTCCCCGCAATCGTGACCGTGCTGACCTTGCCCGCCGACGGCATGTCCGTGGGAGCCTTCCATTGCGAAACCGGTACCGCGCCGTCCTTGCCGTCGTCCAGGTCTGCGAGTGAAACCTTCTCCGCGTCCGAGAGTCCCAGCGCTGTTCCCAACGTCGGATACGACTGGAACTGCAGATTCACGTGAGCCGCGCTCGACACGACCACCAGGAGCACGGAGACCACGGTGAGCACGCGGCCGTCGATCCGCGTCGCCGCAAATACCCGCGAAACGCCCAGCAGCACGCCGAGAATGCCCAACCCGATCCACACGTAGACCGGACGGGCAATCGGATCGGGGAACGGGTGCCACACCTTCTCGATCAGCCAGTACAGCACGAGAGTGATCGCGATTGCCGCGACGATGCAGACCGGAATCGAGATCAGGACGTGACGCCTCGATCTCGAGAAGATCAGCCACAGAAGTGCCAGAATTCCGAGCACCGTCACCACGGGCGGAACCGGGCCCGTGACCAGCGACAGATCCGTGATCGTGTGCACGTCGTCTCCCGTCGCAGCCCTGTTTAGACAATATCCAAGAACAGGACATTTCGGAGCTGATGGCGTCAGATCACTGCGTTCGACGCCTGGGCACGTAGGTCTCGGGCCAGGTGATCCCGACGCTCGAGAACAAGCCTCCGCAGCGACGCGGGCGCCTCCGCATTGGCCTGGATCCAGGAATCGACAGCAGAGGTGTCTTCAGCTGCCGGGAAGAGTCCGTTCACCAACCGTCGGGCGATCTCGATGCTGCGTTCGGACCACCACTTCCCCAGGGACGAGAAGTACTCTGCCGCATATCCCTCGATCAACGACGGGTCCGTGCCCGAACGGAATCCGGCGATCGTCGCATCCAGGCGGTCGTTCGAGAGTGAGCCGTCAGTGGTCGCCGACGCCCAGGCAGCCGCCTTGGTCTCGGCATCGGGAATCGACGCCGCGGCGCGGACGTACGCCGTTCGACCCGCTGACGTGCTGTCCTTGCTCAGCTCACCATCGAAGTCGCTCACACTCGCATGGCCGGTCGCCGACAGGGCGATCCACAATGCCCACCGCAGATCAGGATCGAGAGCCAGTCCGACCGGCCCCGGGCAGGTGCCGTCGAGTATCGACCGCACCTCGTCGGCGCGAGCATCGTTGACCGCTGCAGCGGCCGACAGAGCCCGTGCCCATGCCAGCTGCCTTCCGGACTCCGGTTCGGCTTCGAACACCGCCTTCCAGGTCGTTTCCAACCAGCCTGCACTTACATTGGGCCGCAAGCTTTTCGGAACGTAGTGAAGAACCGCGTATTGGGCATCGGTCAGGATCGAGCTGAGAATCGCAAGATCTGTCTCCGCGGGAGCGAATCGTTCCACCATGTCGAGGTACCGGAACACCGAGAGCTGCGCATCACGCACCGAGTTCCACAGCGACGACCAGATCACCCCGCGCGCAAGCGGATCGCTCACGCGGTCCAGGGATGCCTCGACAGTGGACAGAGATTCCGCGTCCAATCGCACCTTGGCGTAGGTGAGGTCTTCGTCGTTGAGCAGTGTGAGTGCTCCGGGCGGAAGGTCGACCGACGTGCGTGATTCGGTGATGTCGAGTTCGACGCGTTCGGTGCGAACAAGGTCTCCGGACTCGTTGTAGTCGTAGATTCCGACTGCGAGCCGATGCGGCCTCGGGTCCGTCTGGACCAGGTCTGTTCCGTCGAGCGACAGCGTGGACACTCCGGTGGTCTGCAACCAGATTCGGGCCCATTCGCGCACATCACGTCCGGAAGTCTCCGCGAGCACGTCGAGCAGATCAACCAGCGTGGTGTTCCCGAAGGCGTGGGCCTTGAAGTACCGTCGTGCCGCTTCGAAGAACGCGTCACGGCCGACGAACGCCACAAGTTGTTTGAGGACACTGGCGCCCTTGGCGTAGGTGATTCCGTCGAAGTTAAGCTTCGCAGCTTCGAGATCGACGATGTCGGCGACGATGGGATGAGTTGTCGGCAGCTGATCTTGGAGGTACGCCCACGCTTTTCGCTTGATGGCGAATGCCACCCAGGCATCGGTGAAGCGAGTGGCTTCGGCGCTGACCAGCGATCCCATGAAATCAGCAAAAGATTCTTTGAGCCACAGGTCGTCCCACCAGACCATGGTCACGAGATCGCCGAACCACATGTGCGCCATTTCGTGCAGGATCGTGTTGGCGCGGCGCTGATGCTGCTCGTCGGTTGCGGTGCCGCGGAACACGTATGCCTCGGTGAAGGTCACCAGTCCCGGGTTCTCCATGGCGCCGAGGTTGTACTCGGGGACAAAGATCTGGTCGTACTTGCCGAACGGATACGGATAGTCGAAGTACTCGGCGTAGAAGTCCAGCCCCTGACGGGTGATGTCGAAAACGTTGTCTGCATCAAGGTGTGGAGCCAACGACGCCCGGCACAGCGCACCCAACTCGACAGTGAGTTCGCCGCGACTCCACGACGACGCCACGCGGTGATACGGCCCGGCCGCGATCGCGGTGATGTAGGTCGAGATCGGCAGCGTCGGGGCGAAAGTGACGCGTTGTGCACCGTCCACGGAGAGAGTCTGGGTCGCGGGCTGATTCGACAGGACTTCCCAGCCGTCAGGTGCTGTCACCTCGAATGTGAAGGGCGCCTTGAGGTCCGGCTGCTCGAAGCAGGCGAAAACACGCCTGGCATCGGCAGGCTCGTATTGCGTGTACAGATACGTCTGATCGTCAGCGTCGTCGACAAATCGGTGCAGCCCTTCGCCCGAACGGCTGTAGTGGCCGTGAGCTGCCACCCGAACGACGTTCGATCCGCCGAGTCCGCGCAGCCCGATCCGGGATCCGTCGTACTCCACCGGAATCGACGCACCGTCGACGTCCACGGAATCGACTGCAGCACCGATGAAATCGAGCCACGTGGACTCCACCGAGGACGTCAGATCAATTGTCGTGACCGTCGAAAAGGTCTTCACGGCGGAGTCGACCGCCGATCGCAGATCCAACTCCACCCGGTAACCGGCGACGGAGATGGCTCGAGATCGTTCGGCGACTTCGCTTCGATTCAGGTTCGCAGTACTCACGCACTCGATCCTGCCAGGCCGCGCGCGGCGATGTGAGCCGCCGTGCGCCTATCCCTTGAACGCGCCCTGCCAGACGGTGTCGAACGGCGTGTGTGCCGAGACGCGGCCTTCGATGCCCGCCGTGACGAACTTCTTGGCCAGAGCGACGGCTTCTCCCACGTCGGCGCCCTTTGCCAGTTCGGCGGTCACTGCGGCGGCCAGCGTGCAACCGGCACCCGAGACGCGCTCTTCGCCGACCTTGGGGGCGGAGAGAACCGTCACGTCGGTCCCGTCGAACAACACGTCGACGGCGTCGCCACCGGCGAGTTCGACACCGCCCTTTGCGAGCACGTACTTGGGTCCGAGGTCATGGATACGACGTGCGGCCTCGATGAGGTCGTCGACGCTTTCGATGCTGTCCATTCCGGCGAGGGTGCGTGCCTCGAACAGGTTGGGTGTGACGACGGTGGCGAGCGGGAGGATCGAATCACGAAGTGCTGTATCGGTATCGAGAGCCGCGCCGGGCTCCTGGCCCTTGCAGATCAGGACCGGGTCGAGGACGACGTGGCGCCAGGACTGCCGACGCAGGCCCTCTGCCACAACCTCGATCGTGGCGGGAGTTCCCAACATTCCGATCTTGACGACGTCCAGATCGTGAGCTGCCGTGGCAGCCTCGATCTGATCAGCGATCACGTCAGGAGCGATCGGCACGAAGCGATGACCCCAATTGTTCTTGGGATCGAACGAGACGATACATGTGGTGGTCGCTACGCCGTAGACGTCCAATGCCTGGAACGTCTTCAGGTCGACCTGCAGGCCGGCACCGCCAGTCGCTTCGGACCCAGCGATGACATAGGCGAGGTCAACCACAGCACAATCTCCTTCTTCGGACTTTCGAAACGTGCGTGGATGGCCACGAACGCGGGACCCAGTTTATCAACCGTTCCGACGTCTGGTTTTCGGCTATGCGGGCACCGGAGTTCCCCACGCGACGTCGTTGTCCTCGTATCCGAACGGCGGACCGACGAACTCGCCGCCGCAGGTGATCAGCGCGAGGGTTTCGGGTCCGTCGAGGCTGTTCAATCGCTCGACCGGCAGCTCGCCGTCCTTGCCGTAGTGATCGACCGCATCGATACGGTAGTTCCAGGTCTGTCCCCCGGCGCCCGCCACGGTCACGACCGAGCCGATTTCCAGTGTCGAGAACTTCTTTCCGAAACCGTCACCCTGATAGATGTCGTTGACGTGTCCGGTGATCACCACAGTGCCCGCGCCGGAGCCGGGAAATGCCGAATCTGCCCACCATCCGATCTCACTGACATCCTCGGGCGGAATGAGCGAGCCGTCCGTCGTCGTCTTGATCGGCAGGATGTCAGCGGTGCTGTTGCCTGTGCGCAGCGTGGTCGGGACATCCGGACCGTCGACTGCGGCGCGAACTGCCGGCGGCAAATCTTGTTGGCCGGTCGCGAGGACGCGGGTCGGCGAGTCACCGTCGTCGGAACATCCGCCGATCAAGAGCATTGTCGCCACTACTGCAGCGGCCCACGTTCGGCTGGCCGTGGATCCAGGTGCCGCTGTCACGGACGAGAAGTCGGGCCGGACGGAATCTGGGCAATTGGTACTCGGTTTCCTACGTCACGACCGGGAAGTGCGTCACCGGAATCCCCACCGTTCCCACCGGAACCGTCACCACCGCTGCCGTTTCCGCCACCGCTTCCATTCCCCCCGCCGCCGGGGCCGGGGCCGGGGCACTCACCTCCCGGATCGGTGGTGTCGCCTGCCAAGACAATCTTGACTGCCGAGAGGTTGACCGTCTGGTTCTGCGCGACTTGTCCAGGAGTTGTGACGTCGAATGCGAGCTTGGCACGTACGGGGATGACCGAACCGTCGTCAGCGTCGGTGACCGTTGACCCTGACCGGCCGAGATCTTGGGTCAACGTCATTTTGGAGATCAAATCCTGATCTCCGGTCAAGCCGGCGCCGTCGATCCGAAGGGTCCCTCGGACGGGACTTCCGTGGGCTCTGATCGTCACCGATGCGCGAAACTCGAGGATGTCTCCCGGCACTGTCCGCCACGCCTCGATCGAGTTGATTTTCGTTCCAGGCGATCCAGTCGAGATGTCGTACCAACCGTCGATCACGGCCGGATCGAGTGACATCGAATTTTCGTTGATTTCCGAGTTGCACGCGCGGGTGAGCGAAACGGGGGCAGCCGATCCCACTGCGGGGAGTGCTGTCGACACAACGGTCGCCAAGACGAAGGCCGTCGCGGTGATGCCCGCGGTACGCCTGCCGAAGATCGTCATTCTCTCGCTACCTTTTTTCCGCGGACCGTAGCTTCCGGTCAATTCAGTCAAAATACCAGTACAGCTGGACAAATAGGTCGAATTCCGTGCCGAATTCCTCTTGTTTTCTGTGAACTTCGGTTACGAGCAATTTCTCCGCACACACGTTCCGGCAAGGGGTACATCGGATCAACAGGGGTCAGAAGTTACATTTCGCCCGCACATCGGAGCAGATCGCACTGATTTCTCACCGCATTGGACAGGTATTTCCGTTTCATAGCGGTCAGCCGGTGGAACAACGATCACTACAACGAGCGTGCCGGGCACGTGTCCGGTCGCCCCCCACCGAATCAAGGGAAACCGTCATGTCGGATACAACATCAGTCAAGCAGGGTTTCGCGGTAGGAACATCGATCGGGGCAGCCGTCATCTTGGTGACGGTCGGCATCGTGCAGTTCTTCCAAGGACTCGCTGCCGTCGCCGAAAACGAAGTGTTCGTAGTCGGGATCGACTACGTCTATCAGTTCGACCTGACGACGTGGGGTTGGATCCATCTCGTGCTGGGCGCGCTCGTCGCTCTCGTCGGGCTCGCACTGTTCACCGGAGCGGCCTGGGCGCGGGTGTCGGCAGTGGTGATCTGCGCGATCTCGATCATCGCGAACTTCTTGTGGCTGCCGTACTACCCCTGGTGGTCGACTCTCATCATCGCGCTGAACATCGTCGTGATCTGGGCTGTGTCGACATGGAAGCCCACCCAGACGACGCACGCCGCTGCGCATGCACCGTCAACGCCGACTCGATCTGCTTGAGTTGAAAGTATGTGTAGGTGGATGGCGTATTCCGGAGAGCCGATACTGGCCCATGACTTGCTGTTCAGGCCACAGCACTCGCTGATCGACCAGAGCCTGCATTCTCAACTCGGGGCCACGACGACAAATGGCGACGGCTTCGGAATCGGCTGGTACGGGGAAGGCCCCCAACCGGCAGTTTTCAAGAGCATCGAACCCGCGTGGAACGACTCGAACCTGCGCGAAGTCACCTCCCAATTGCGCACCCCTCTGCTGTTCGCTCACATCCGCGCCTCGACGGGAACTGCAGTGCAGCGCAGCAACTGTCACCCGTTCCGGCACCGGCAATGGTTGTGGATGCACAACGGTTCACTACACGGATTCCACGACATGAAACGGGAATTGGTGACTGCCATTGATCCGTCGCTCTTTCCGGATCTCGAAGGATCGACGGACTCGGAAACCTTGTTCTTCCTCGCGCTGACGTTCGGCCTGACCGACGATCCGTTCGAAGGTGTCGCGAGGGCCGTCGGATTCGTCGAGCACACGGCCCGCTCGCAGGGAATCGACAATCCGGTTCAGATGACCGTCGCCACGTCGGATGGCATCTCCACCTGGATCTTTCGCTATTCCAGCGAGCACCAGTCGAGGTCGTTGTTCTTCTCCACCGAGATTTCCACGTTGCGCAAGCTCCATCCTGAGGTGGATGCCCTGCACCATCTGAGTGAGGAGACCCGAATCGTCGTCTCCGAGCCTCTACGTGACCTTCCCGGCGCCTGGAACGAGGTTCCCGAATCCGCCGCAGGCGTCATCCGGCCCGGACGGGACGAGATGCGGAGCTTTGTGCCGATCCCACCAGCCTGATTGGGTCATACAACCAGGCATAGCTATGAAATAGCTTGCATTCGAAGCGCTTTCACGAAAACTGAGAAAACGGAAACTCGGCACACTAGTCACGCGAGAGGATGAGCCGGAACGCCAAGCGAGCCTTCTCCGTATCCGGAGTGCCACCAGTGAGCAAATCGTTGTAGATGAACGACTCACCCACGCGAACCAGCAGATATGCCATGTCCTCGACGGGCAGGTCTGGCCGAATCTGCTCCGGTATTTCAGCTTCGATCAGCCTTCGCACGGATTCGACCATCGTGCCCTGAATCGGCCCCAGTCCAGTTGTGAGTATGCACAACGCCTTTTGCGGTTCCCGAGTCAAATACGTCCGGAAGAATTCGGTCTCGATTGTCGCCCGTGCATGGTAAGTGAGGACGTCGACAACCCTTGACGCTCCGCTTCCACCGCACTCCTCGAGGCCCATTCGCCACGTTCGGCGCGCCAGCGAATCGAGCACGTCACCGGTAATTGTGTCGCGATTCCCTGCACGCCGGAACAAGGTGGTCCGATCCACCCCCAACTCGGTGGCCAAAGCGTTCACATCGAGCGGTTTTCCGGCTGCGAACTGTCGTCGGGCGGCACTCAACGCTTCCGCGCGGATGTCACGTGTCTCGGCCATGGAGTGAATGTATCGCTGACGACGTGCTGGTCGGTAGCCGGAGGCGATCAGACGGCGCCATCGCCGGCAATCGTTGCAACATTCATTGACTTTGTTGCAGGTGAGTGTTTATGGTTCCCCGGTACGTGATTCCAGTCACAACAGTTCAGTTGTTTACGGAGGAATGCGATGAACGATCACACGTGGACGACCCGACGATGAGCCCACTTCTGCAAGTACGAGACCTCACGGTTGACATTGGGACAGAATCGATTTCGAACAGACTCCTCGACCGAGTGAGCTTCGAGTTGGGGTCGGGCGAAATCACCGGCCTCGTAGGAGAGAGCGGGAGCGGAAAGACACTGACCGGACTCGCTCTGCTCGGTCTCTTGCCCCGTACGGCAACAACCAGCGGAAGCATCCGTTTGGAAGGACAGGAACTTGTGGGTCTGCCCGCCGCCGAGTTGAGGAAAATACGCGGTCGCGACGTCAGTATGGTCTTCCAGGACCCGAGTTCGGCTCTCAACCCCTCCGTCAGCATCGGTCGCCAGATCGTCGATGTGTTGAAGGCCCACCGCGACATCACGAAAGTCGATGCGGAGGACGTGGCTACAGATCTTCTCCACCAGGTCGGTCTGGCCGACCCGAGCAGAACCTTGAAGTCGTTCGGGTACGAGCTTTCCGGCGGGATGTGTCAGCGGGTGATGATCGCGATGGCCCTGGCATGCGGTCCGAAGTTGCTGATCGCGGACGAACCGACAACAGCGCTCGACGTCACCATCCAAGCTCAGATTGTCGATCTCCTTCGAGAACTGGCCGAACAGCGCGATCTTGCCGTGTTGTTGATCAGTCACGACCTCGCGGTTGTCGCCGAGGTCGCGGATCGAGTCATCACCATGTTTCGCGGCGAGATCGTCGACGTCGCGCCACGAGACGTGCTGCTTCGGCGGCCCGCGCATCCCTACACGTTCAGCCTTCTCGAGGCGGCACGCTCGACATTCGAAGAAGTCTCCCCCCAATCGCCCAAGTCGCGAGGCGATTTCACCACCAAAGCCCCTGCTGACGGCGTGGGTTGCCGATACGTCGCCCGGTGCAACTACTCCGAGGAGCTCTGCATATCCGATCATCCACTTCTGATCGGATCACCGGAATCGGCAACAAGATGTCACCGCAGCGACGAACTCGAGTTGCTCGGACTGGTGAGCTGATGAGCAACACCGACGTCATCGTCGACGTTAGGAATCTGGCAGTCGAGTACGGACGCGGACGCAAAGCTCTTCGCGCGGTCGACGACGTCAGCTTCTCCGTACAGAGGGGCGAAACCCTTGCGATAATCGGTGAATCAGGATCGGGAAAATCCTCGACGGCTCACGCTCTCGCGGGTCTGGTGGCTACGGCCGCAGGCTCCATCACTATGAATCTCGACGACCCGGCGTTCGGCAAGGGTGGATCTTCCCATCTCATTTTTCAAAACCCTACGTCGGCCTTGAACAATCGGATGGCCTCATGGGCTTGCGTAGCCGAGCCGATGGCGCCAGGGCGTCTGCGCATCCCACAGTCCTTGCGGCCGAAAGCCGTCGAGCTGTTGCGTCGGGTCGGTCTCGGCGCTGAGCTTGCCGACCGCCTCCCGACCCAGCTCTCCGGTGGCCAACGCCAACGCGTGACCATCGCTCGTGCACTTGCCTCCAAGGCGCCACTGATTCTCTGCGACGAACCTGTTGCCTCCCTGGATGTTTCGCTTCAGGAAGAGGTGTTGCAACTTCTTGCCGATCTCCGAGAAGAACATGACCTCACGTACATCTTCATTTCGCACGATTTGGGTTCGGTGGCACGGATCGCCGATCGCGTCGCGGTGATGTACCTCGGCCGAATCGTCGAGATCGGACCGGTTGCCACGGTCCTGAGGACTCCATCGCACCCCTACACGCAGGCACTTCTCGCCGCGGCCCCGCACATCGAACTCGAGCGGCGCAGTCGTCGGAAAGCATTGGTGCGGGGCGAGTTACCCGACCCACGGAATCCACCCTCGGGCTGTCGATTCCGCACCCGCTGCCCGTTTGCGATGGATCGCTGTGCGTCGGAAGCGCCGTCACTTCGCGCGGCCTCGAATTCCGCACACAGCTCCGCCTGCCATCTATCGTCCCCGGCCACATCGATCGGAATCTCCAACCCGCCGCAGTAAATGCGTGCCGCGTCAGTCTCCCCCTTCCGAGAAGACCAAAGCGAAAGTCCACCATATGAATCCGCGTCTGTCTTTGCGATCCCGATATCCGATCACACGCTTCCAGAATCATGGGAAAAGTGGCCCACGTGTGCTGGTAGCTGCGTTTGCACTTTCTGCTCTCGTGCTCAGCGGCTGTTCGAGCAGCGCCACCGGTACCGCCGGCGATACCGGACCTGCCGATCCGAACGCCGAACTCAAGGTCGCGACATCGCACGTGCCCGCCTCGCTCGACCCGTGTGCGGGAAACATCGGATACGACATCGACTACTTACAGTTGATGTATGCACCACTGATCGATGCGGAACCTGCCACCCAGAAGTTGCGGCCCGGAATCGCCAGCGAGTGGGGCTTCTCCGGACCGGACAACCTGACGTTCGAGATGACGTTGCAGAACGGCTTGACCTTCCACGACGGTACAGCTGTCGATGCAGCAGCCGTCAAGGCAAGCATGGAACACTGCTTGAGTCTCGGAATCGTTTCCGTCCCGACGATCAAGAGCATCGAAGCAACGTCCCCAGATCACGTCACGATCTCGTTGAGTTCACCTACCTCCGGTTTACCAGGCTGGCTCAACGGCAGATTGGGAATGGTGGTCTCCCCCACTGCGCTGGCAGCAGCAGGGGCAGACTTCGCCAACAAGCCTGTAGGCGCAGGGCCGTACACATTCACCAGCGCAGTCCCGAACAGTTCATACACATTCAGTCGATTCGACGATTACAAACCGGCAGGTCCACCCAGCCCCCAGCTCGCCAAGATCCAGATCCAGGTGATCTCCAATCCCACAGCGCTGACAAATGCCCTGACATCGAACGCTGCGGATTTTGCATACGGGCTCACACCGTCGAGTGCTCCGATCCTCGAACGGAATCCCAACCTGAACGTCAGTCACGACCCGAGACTCGGAGTTGCGCTCGTCGTGATCAACAACAAGAACCCTGTGGTTAACGACGTCCGGGTTCGTCTGGCGATGCAGTATGCGCTCGACCGCAAGGCAATTGCGCGAGCCGCGCTGGACAGCACGGAAGGAACTGCGGCGTTCGGTCAATATCCTCCCGGTTCGCAGTTCTACGACGAGGAAACCGAAGATGCATGGCCGTACGACCCGGAGAAGGCCAAATCGCTGCTAGCGGAGGCGGGGTATCCGAATGGGGTCACCGTGCGCGGACTAGCAGGCAACCTACCGCCGTACTCGACCAACGCTGTCCTTGTCGGAGAACAATGGGAGAAAGTCGGCATCAAGGTCGACTTCGTCGAAATGAGTGGACCTCAGGCGATTACGGAGTTCGTCGCACACAACAGCGCGGACGTCTTCAGCGTGGGATGGCCCACGCGAGCATCCGCACCGCTCAATTTCGAAGCCTCTCTGGGTTCGCGATCGTACTTCCGGCAGAATTCCGTCCCCAACGAGGAGTTGGAGAAGCTGATCGCACTGCTGAACAACACGTATGACGAAACCGCTCAGCTCGACATCGTCAAACAGATCAATCAAGTCGTGATCAAGTCCGCTGAGTACGTACCGTTGTACTTCACTCCCGACGTGGTCGCCTACACGAAGAACGTCCACGGGGCCGTTCCCGCACTGAACGGCTCCCCCAATCTGACGTACCTCTCGAAGTCATGACGACGACCGTTGTATCGCAAGAGAATTCGTTGGCCCCCGAGCCTGAGAGCGTTCCGACCCGAAACCCTCACCGATCGCCGGTGAATCCTTACATACGGATGATCGGCGTCCGGTTCGCACAGATAATTCCTACCGCGATTATCGCTAGTTTCATAACCTTTGCCCTTATCCGGATAATCCCCGGTGGACCAGCCGAGGCACTTCTCGGTCCGAACGGCAGCGATGAAGCGATCGCGGCACTCAACGAGCGCCTCGGATTGAATCAACCTCTGCTGGTCCAGTACTGGAACTGGGTGGTGTCGGCTCTGCACGGAGATCTGGGAACGTCGCTACAGAACAGCGCCCCCGTCGGCCCACAGATCCTTGCGCGCCTGCCGGCGAGCGCCGAGCTCGTTGTACTCGCACTGTTACTGTCCGCCGTCGTCGCCATACCGCTCGGTGTGTGGACCGCGACGCGGCAGGGACGACGCAGCGATGGTCTGACCCGCACGGTTTCGGGGATCGGACTCGCGGTACCGGACTTCTTCCTCGCTATCGTGCTGGTCGATGTCTTCGCCCTCGGTTTGGGAGTTCTACCGGTGCTCGGCTGGGTTCCTCTCGAGAACAGTGTGATCGACAACCTGAGCCATTTGGTCCTACCAGCAACGGCGCTCGCTGCCGGCGCAGCATCGATTGCGGTTCGGCAGACCAGGGCTGCGATGATCGAGACACTGTCAAGTGACTACGTACGAACTGCGCGTGCGATGGGTATCGACGAGCGGAAGATCGTGTGGCGCTACGCGCTACGAAACATCGTTCCCACGATTGTCACTGTCTATGGATTGCTCGCCGTGGCGATGCTGGGTGCGACGGTCATTCTCGAGCAGATCTTCGTGCTGCCGGGCCTCGGGAGCGCTCTCGTCATTGCGATCGACACGCGAGATTATCCGATGCTTCAAGGCATTGTGTTGCTGTTCGTCGTGATCGTGCTTCTCGTGAACATCCTGGTCGACGTCGTCAACAACATGATCAGCCCACAATTGAGGAAGGGAACGATCTCGTGAGCCAACTCGCGCTGACCACCGCAGGCGAGACCCGCTCCAAGTGGGCTCTCCCTCGACTGCACCCCGGATTATGGCTCAGCTACTGCTTTCTCGGAACGCTGATAGCGGCGTCCGTCTTGGCCTCGTTCGTGGCTCCGCACAGTCCGACCGATCAGAACCTGACCAACACGTTCGCCGGTCCGAGTGCACAGCACCTGCTTGGCACTGACGGCTTCGGTCGTGACGTGCTCAGTCGATTGATCTGGGGAGGACGCTCCGCCTTCTTCGGCGTCGCGATCGCTGTCGCTGTCAGTCTGCTGTTGGGAATTCCGTGGGGGTTGATCGCCGGATATTGGCCACGCTGGATCGGCGCGTCACTCCTCCGGGTGGCGGACGCATTGCTGGCATTCCCAGGTTTGGTTCTCGCAGTGGCTATTACCGGTGTTCTGGGGCCGAGCCTGATCACGTCGATGTCAGCGCTCGGAGTCGTCTATGCACCCACAATTGCAAGAATTCTGGCTGCCGGGGTCAGCGAAACGAGGAACCGAGACTTCGTTCTGAGCGCGCGACTCTCAGGATGCCCGCCGCACGTAGTGCTCCTGCGTCATCTTCTTCCGCACGCAATCGGGCCGGTTGTCGTTCAGGTGACCGTGCTCACCGGCCTGACTTTTCTCGCGCAGGCGGCACTCTCATTCCTGGGGTTGGGAATACAGCCCCCCACTCCGAGTTGGGGCGGTGACCTATCCGATGCGTACCTGCACATCTTGAGTGCACCACAACAGATTCTCCCCTCCGGCATTCTGATTTCATTGGTCGTCCTGGCCGTCTACCGAGTGGGTGATGCCGTCCGGGACCGCATGTATGTCAGAGGGAGATAGCCGGCGTAGAACAACCATCCGACTCGACTGTTCGAAGACCACACCACCAGCATGAAGGACTATCGATGACCTCGATCGCACCAGAAACCGCGCGCCGCGTCTTCCGTGGAGCCGAACCAATACACGGCATGATCTACTTCACCCCTTTCGGCGCGGAAGCATATGCCGCACTGGGCTTTACACACCCTCGAATGGGCTACTTCGCTTCGCGGTCTGCGCCCATGGGCGCAGTAGCGGCTGAAGTCACCATCGCTACGTTCTTCAACTTCAACCCCGAACTGGTACACGCGGTGCTGCCGGAAGCCTGGACAATCGCCACCCCCGAACAGATCCTCACCGCTCGACTCGACGCTGTCGACCGTTCGCTGCGCAAGGCCTGGGGAGAACATGTCGACGGCACCGAAGTTCGCGAAGCTGCCGAACTCGCACGTCGAGCCGCGGAACGCGCCTGCAACAGACCACAAGGGCGACCCCTGTTCGGTGGGCACGCATCATTGCCGTGGCCTGAGGAGCCTCATCTCGTGTTGTGGCATGCCCAATCCTTGCTCCGGGAGTTTCGCGGAGATTCTCATGTCGCACTTCTTCACGCCGAGGGACTCAACGGTGTCGAAGCGTTGGTAGTCCACGCCGCAACCGGTGATGTTCCTGCTGCTGCTCTGCAAATGAGCCGGGCATGGGACAACGATCAGTGGGCGGAAGGCGTCGAAAGTGTGCGGGCGCGTGGATGGCTCGAAGACGGCCCCGAGCTTCACCTGAACGAGGTGGGTCGCGATCGCCGAAAGCGGGTTGAGCATCAGACCGATGTGCTGGGGTCGTACCCGTACGAGGCGATCGGAGAGACCGGATGCAGTCGACTGATCGAAATCTCGGAACGTCTCTCCGGTGAAGTGATCGATGCAGATCTCGGATTTCCGGCAGCACTGGCAGCACGTCGCCGATTGCGTGCGTGACAGCAGGTCGTGAGTGTCGAACGTGGCTGGTGGTGATACGACGAGGGTGTCACCACCAGCCCCTTCACACAATTATCGCCGAAGTCGGCTGCGCCCCAATCTGCACAGTGAGAAGGCATCCGGATGAGACTGCCGTTGTGCCGAATTCTCCCGCGGGATGGGTCAAGATGGCTAGATGTGGAAACAGGCACTCGGGTTTGCTTTGTTCGGTGCGACCGTTGCCATCGTCACGGCGGCGCTGACACAGGGATCGGCACAGGCGTCCGCCACGATCACCCTCTTTTCGGGTGGCACCACAATCTCGGGCTTCGCGGGTGAATCGCAATGGACCTGGCCCATCGAGGCTGCGGTGATCGGCGCCCTTCTGGGCGCGCTGACCGGGTTCGTGCTCCGCCTCGCGGGCGTGCGAATCTCCGGAGGCCAGGACAATCGAATGGTTCCAACTGTGGTGGCAGGCCTCGCAGGCGTCACGCTTGGGTTGACGCCCCTGTTGGTCCTGATCGGCATGGCATTCACCGGGTCGGTTGATATCGGATGGTCCCCGCTCCTGGTCTATGCCGTCAGCGGTCTCCTGGCGTATGGCATTTCGGTCGCCGCCGTGTTCGGAGTCCTCCGCGCTGCCGGGGATCGACTTACCGTTCGCACGACGCGAGCGGTGGCGGCGATGCTTCCGGTCGGGGCGTTGGCGGCGACGACTGTAGGTGTCGGTACTGCGTGGAGGCTGGGCTTTTCCACCACCACTCCCACCTGGATCGCGGTCGTACTGCTGGTCGTTCTCGTATTGGCCATGACGTTCGTTGCGGCCCGGGCGTGGGCTCTACGGATTCAGCCTCGTGACTTACCAGAAGTCGCATAGGCAGTGGGACGATTGATTCGGACGGGTGCGTTGAGATGAGGGGCGAACGAATCTTCGCGGGACTCGTCGTCGGCCTCCTACTGGGACTGTTCGGCTACCTGCCATTGGTACTCCTGTGGCAACACTTCGCCGATGTCCCGCAGCCGCAGCTTTATCCGAACCGTTCGTTCACGTCGTTCGGCCCCAACCCGCCACCGCTCACCTACTGGATAAGTTGGGCGGCGCCTGCCGCCGTGTTCGTCATTCTCGGACTTATGACTATTCCCAGCCGCACCGGCAGGCAATTCGCGTTGCCATTGGTGCTCGCGTTCCTTTCTGTGGCAGCAATGGTGGCGTGGTTCTGGATCTCGATGGAACTGTTCTTCAGCCCCGACTGATCACTCACTCGGCTGCGTATCGCGAACCCAACTGCGCGCACGCGCAATGGCGCCCTTGTTGCGCAATGCGATCCCCTGATGCACCGCAGCAAGTACCAATGCCAGCACTGCAGCAGGGAGGCTCCCCACCATCGACAGCAGAGAAGGCATACCAGAGCTGAAAGCGGTAAAGAAACCCAGTACTGCAGCGCAAAGCATTGTCGCCGAGACGATCCAGGAAACTAATGGTCGTGGGATCACGGCTGGAATAACGCACAGAGCCACCGGCAACGCCAGCACCAAGAAGAGCTCCCGCCCGAAATAGTCGTGAATCGAGCGGTAACAATCGGCAGAACTGAGCGGGCCGAGGCCTATTTCGCAATCGGTGATCTCGTACAGCGGCCACTGTGCCGTCGCGGATCCCAGAATCCCGGTGGCGACCGCCAATACAACCCACGCGATCCGAATCCCAATCATACGAAGAGATCATGCCAGTAGGCGAAACTGCGCTCCGGAGAAGAAAGCAATTACGACTCGAACTGCGTGGAAGGTCGATACCGTCAACGCTAATCAAAGAATGGATCAAACTATGTTGATCGCATGGGGAGCACTGGCGCTTGCCACTGGTGCCCATATCTATGGCGCTCGCCTCGCAACTCACGGCGACTACGGGCGGAGATTACCTCTCTCGGTAGGACCGACCTCCTCGCGAGCGGCACAACATGTCCGACGTGCTCAACTCACGGGCTGGGTATCGAGCTTGATCGGAGCATCTGCCATCGTCGACAACTATTGGGAGACAGCACCTCTCTTGAGTGCGGGTATCGCAGTCGCTGTACTCGGAGTAGTTAACGGCTTACCGAGTTTGATTGTCACCCTGATGCACAATCGACGGCCGCAACAGGGTTGAAGTTTTCAACTATGTTTTGTGGAAGGGTGCTTGCATGGCAACACAACCGCATGGCCAGTCCATAACCCCGGCGTGGAAAGTATTCACGGCCATCGGTTTTGCAGGTGTTGTGGGCGCTGCCGTGACGTACTTCCGAGACGGGTGCACTTTGGCGATCATTGGCGGGATGGTCATCCTCGCGATTGGTCTGCCGCTTACTGTCTGGTCCATCCTGCGAATGCTGCGTGAGAATCGAGGACATCGCCTTCATTGGCGGAGAACACCGCCGGTCAATCCGAGGAACGTCGACCTGTCTCGTGCTGTCGGCATTCCCACTACAATTTTCGGTGCACTGACCATCTGGCTGAATACAGCAGGTTCGGCGCCGTGGTGGTTGGCAGCAATCTTTACCGCCATTCTGATCGCGCTCTTCGGAGTAACCGTTGCCGTTCACAATATTCGCCTCAGTCAGCGAACCTGAGCTAGCCTTCCGCGCATGCCGGTTTCCGCGAGTGTCCGTGCGCGCCTTCGCTCCCACTTGCATCCAGATGACGAGATCCGGTACGTATTTCCAGCAGACGTTCTGATGAGCGCGAAACCGACGAAGAATATGTTGCAGTAGTGAACGCTGCCGACGCGGAGATCACGTCACCGCAGGACTTCCCGCGCGATCCGTTGCCGAACCTCTGAAGGCACAAAAAAGGCAGTTTCTCATTTCTGAGAAACTGCCTTTTTGATCTAACTTCGGTCGGGCTGACAGGATTTGAACCTGCGACCACTTGACCCCCAGTCAAGTGCGCTACCAAGCTGCGCCACAGCCCGTCCCACGCCCTTGTTTCGGGCGCTTGGAAAGATTACATCAGGGACGGGCCGAAGTACCAATCGGCTGGTCAGAGCCGTTTCAGTACCGAATTGGACGCAGAATCAGCGGCCCTTACGATCACGCTTCTCGCGCACTCGGACGGATACGCGGATCGGGCTGCCGTCGAAGTTGAACTCTTCACGCAGACGCCGCTCGATGAAGCGGCGGTAGCCGGCCTCGAGGAAGCCCGTGGTGAAGAGAACGAATGTCGGCGGGCGTGTGCTTGCCTGCGTCGCGAACATGATGCGAGGAAGGCGACCACCACGCATCGGAGGCGGCGTTGCTGCCACAACTTCCTTGAGCCAGGTGTTCAGGCGACCCGTGGGGATGCGCTTGTCCCAGGACTCCAGAGCCGTGTCGAGAGCCGGCACGAGCTTCGCCACGGCGCGACCGGTGTGGGCGGAGATGTTGACTCGCTGAGCCCACGGAACGCGGACCAGATCGCGGTCCACTTCCTTGTCCAGCATGAGTCGACGGTCCTCGTCCACGAGATCCCACTTGTTGAATGCGATCACCAATGCACGACCCGTGTCGGCCACCATGCTCAGAACACGCAGGTCCTGCTCGGTGATCGGCTCGTGTGCGTCGATCAGCAGGATCGCAACCTCAGCGGCCTCGATCGCGCTCTTCGTACGCAGCGACGCATAGAACTCGGCACCGCTGGCATGGCTGACACGCTTGCGCAGACCAGCCGTGTCGACGAAACGCCAAGGGCGCCCGCCGAGTTCGACGATGGAGTCGACGGGGTCGACGGTGGTGCCGGCAACATTGTGCACGACGGACCGCTCGTCACCGGACAGCTTGTTGAGCAAGCTGGACTTTCCGACATTCGGCTTTCCGACGAGAGCAACACGACGCGGACCGCCGCCGGGGATACCTTCACGCGGGGTTTCCGGCAGCTTCTCGAGAACCTCGTCGAGCAGGTCGCCGGTGCCGCGGCCGTGGGTCGCACTCACGGAGTACGGCTGACCGAGGCCCAACGACCACAGCGCTGCAACCTCGGACTCGGTGCGTCCGTCGTCCACCTTGTTGGCAACGAGGATGACCGGAGTCTTCGAGCGGCGAAGCACGCGAGCCACAGCTTCGTCCGTCGCCGTAGCGCCGACAACAGCGTCGACGACCAGGAGAATGGCATCAGCCGTTCCCATGGCCAACTCGGCCTGCCGGGCAACGGCCTGCTGAAGACCCTTTGCGTCGGGCTCCCATCCGCCGGTGTCCTGGACGAGGAAGCGTCGTCCGGCCCAGTTCGCCTCGTAGGAGACGCGGTCACGGGTAACGCCGGGGATGTCCTCGACTACCGCTTCACGACGGCCGATGATGCGGTTGACGAGCGTCGACTTGCCGACGTTCGGTCGACCGACAACAGCCAAGGTCGGGACGGCAATGTGCGCTTCGCCTTCGCCGTCCGCTTCGAGATCGGCGTAATCCCACTCCGATTCCTCGGACCAAGTTCCGTCACCGGCATATTCGGTTACCAGATCGTCGCTCACTGCACTGCTCCAGTTCTGTCGCTGACCACCAACAGCAACTTGGCGATCACATCTTCAATTCCCAATTCGCTCGTATCCACCAGAATGGAGTCGTCGGCAGGGCGCAACGGCGACACTGCCCGAGTCGAATCGAGATGGTCACGGCGCTGCACATCAGCCAGCACCGCTTCGTAATTGTCTTCACGGCCTTGGCCGATGTTCTGCGTATTGCGCCGTGCCGCACGGGTTTCCGCCGATGCGGTCAAGAAGATCTTGACGTCTGCATCGGGGAGTACGACGGTTCCGATGTCGCGACCTTCCACGACGATCCGGTCCGCACCCGCCGCCAACTCACGCTGAGTGGCGACCAGCAGGTCGCGAACTTCGGGTACGGCCGACACCGCGGAGACAGCCTTGGTTACCGCGTCGCCGCGGATCTCCTCGCTGACGTCCGCGCCGTCGAGATGCACCTGCTCGCTGCTCGGATCGGTACCGATGGACCATGGCAACGCCGCAACGGCGGCCGTGATCGCGGCGGAATCCGCCAGATCGATTCCCTGACGCAGCACGTGCAGGGTCGCGATCCGGTAGGTGGCTCCGGTGTCGAGGTAGCGAGCGCCCAAACGCTGCGCCAACGCGCGAGAGACGCTGGACTTGCCGGTTCCGGACGGTCCGTCCATAGCGACTACCAGCGGCATGGACGAATCGGTCACAGGCCGACCGCCTCGTACAGTCCACCGACCTCGCTACGTCCGAGGACGCGCTGCGTTCCCGGACGCTGATCGCCGAGGGCGACAACTCCGACGTTGGTGCGAACCAGACGGACAACGGGGTGACCGACGGCATCGAGGAGGCGACGCACGATGTGCTTACGACCCTCGTGCAGAACCAGCTTGACGAGCGTCTTGCCCTCGTTGATCTCGAGCACGGTGAACGCGTCCACCTTGGCCGGACCGTCGTCGAGGGTGACACCGTCGCGCAACTGCTTGCCGGTGCTGCGCTCGACAACGCCGTGAACCGTGGCGAGGTACGTCTTCGGAACCTCGAACGACGGGTGCATCAGGCGGTGAGCCAGATCGCCGTCGTTGGTGAAGAGGAGCAAGCCTTCGGTGTCGGCGTCGAGGCGGCCGACGTGGAAGAGTCGCTGACCCGACTGAACGCGCTCGGAGACGATGTCGCCGACGCACGGACGACCGAGATCGTCGGACATGGTGCACTGCCAGCCACGCGGCTTGTTCATCGCGAGGTAGACGAGGTCCTTCTGCACGACGACGCGGACGCCGTCGACACGAACCACTGCGTTCTCGGGGTCGACACGCAGACCCTGTTCGACCACGATGCGGCCGTCGACCTCGACGCGACCCTGATCGATCAGTTCTTCAGCAGCGCGGCGTGATGCGACGCCGGCCTGAGCCAGCACCTTCTGCAAGCGGACGCCGTCGCCCTTCGGCGGGCCGTCGTGCTTGGTGATCTCGGCATGCTGATGACGCGCCGGCTTGGCGTTGGAGACCAACGGGTTCTGAGAGACGACGCGCTGCGGCTTCTCGGTCTTCGGCTTGCCACGCTTGTTGGTCGCCGGCGGTGTCGGGGCTGCCGGGCGCTTGCGCGGAGGTCCGTCGAACTTGGACCCACGAGGTGCGTTCGACCATGCGCCGCCGCGAGGAGCGTCGGGGCGTGCGCCGCGCTGATCGTCACTACGACGGTCAGCGCCGCCACGCGGTGCGCGACGGGCGTCGACGTGGGGGGTACGGCGGTCATCGCTGCGGGGTCCGCGGCGGTCGTCAGTGCGCGGTCCGCGACGGTCGTCGTTGTAGCCACCACGACGGTCGTCGGTACGTGCGGGGCGACGGTCATCGCTGCGCGGCGGGCGACGGTCATCACTGCGCGGCGGGCGACGGTCATCATTGAATCCACCGCGACGGTCGTCCGTGCGGGGACGGTCGGATCCGGCGTTGCGGTCGTATCCGGAGGTACTGCGGGAAGTGTTGCTGCGTCCACCACGGGGCGCTTCGCTACGTGCGCCGCGGGGGGCGTCGCTGCGACCACCACGGGGTGCATCGCTGCGTGCGCCGCGGTTGTCGCGGGAGTTGTTACGGTCCGGTGTGCCATCTCGGCGAGCGGGATTGTTCACTTTTTTCCTGTCAGTTTTCTACTGTTTCCCGAGCGTGGTCGGGTCTTTCTCGGTGCTGACGAGCGCCGGGATTCCGGTCAGTCGTCGACTTCGGTGTCCACTACGTCAGCGGGCACGTCTGCCTTGTTCATTCTCGCAAATCGCGGATCGGATTCCAGGCTTTCGCTGATGTCGTCGATGAGATCGACATCAGGCAAGAGCGGGGCCAACTCCGGGAGCTCGCTCAGCGAGGCCAGGCCGAGCCGTTCGAGGAACAGTTCGGTCGTGGAGTACCGTGTCGCGTTGGTGTCCGGGTCAGGCCCGGCTTCCGCGATCAGTCCGCGGGCAAGGAGGGTGCGTACCACCCCGTCCACGTTGACGCCTCGTACCGCACTGATCCGCGCACGAGTCAACGGTTGACGGTATGCGACTACGGCCAAAGTTTCCAATGCCGCCCTGGTCAATTTGGTGCGTGCGCCGTCCAATAGCAGCTTTTCCACGTACGGGGCAAACTCTTGTCGCGTGTACAGACGCCATCCGTCGCCCGCGTAGCGAAGGTCCATTCCGCTGCCGCGAGCGGTCAATGCGGCCGACATCGACGTCAGGCGTTCTTCGACTCGTTCCGGCGCGGTTCCGGTGACAGATGCGAGTTGGTTCACTTCGGCCGGCGAATCCACGACAAGCAGAAGCGACTCCAGCACTGCGTCGAGTTGATCGTCGTCGAGTTCGAAATCGGGGGCGGAATCTTCGGACTCCGAGGCGTGTTCGGTAGGCTCGATCATCTCGTCTAGCTGCGAAGATTCCGATTCCGTCGGCTCGGCGTTCATCCGTAGTCCTCCTCTGTGACCGGCGCGGCCGGGTCGTCTCCGGTCCAACTCACCATCAGCGGTCCGAGTGCTTCGGGTTGCTCGAACACAATGACCTGCCTGCGATACAACTCGAGCAACGCGAGAAATCTTGCGACTATCTCGACGGTGATCTCACACTCGGCAACGAGGTCCCCGAAGGGTGTCCACTCCCCTATGCCTCGCTCGCGCAGCAACTCGAGAATTCGCTCAGCCTGCTCGGGTATCGAGATATTGGACACATGGAGGTGATCGAGGCCCACCGTCGGCACCGGACGCGGTGTGAACACCGTCGCCGCGATCTCCGCAAAACGCTGAGGATCGACGCCCAACAACACCTCGGGCAGGAGTTCGGTGAACTGATCCTCGACGGCAACCGAGCGCGGATAGCGCCGCAGCGCTGCTTCCTCCAACTCACCGAACAGCGCCGCAACTTGTTTGTACGCCCGGTACTGCAGCAGTCGCGCGAAGAGAAGGTCGCGGGCTTCGAGAAGCGCCAGATCCTCCGCGTCCTCGACCTGCCCGGCGGGCAACAGCCTTGCCGCTTTCAGGTCCAGAAGAGTGGCTGCGACGACCAGAAACTCTGTTGTCTGATCGAGGCCCATCGCACTGCCGAGTTCCTTGGTGTATGCGATGAAATCGTCAGTGACGGTGTGCAGCGCGACTTCGGTGACATCGAGCTGTCGTTGATTGATCAGGTTCAACAGCAGATCGAACGGGCCTTCGAAGTTCCGGAGAGTGACTCGGAAACCGGCAGCCTTGGCTGCGGTCTGAGCGTCGGTCGGCACGTTCGGGTCGATCGAATCCGGCTCGACTTCGACCGAATCTTCTTGCGATGCAATCAGTTCCACTAACGACCAGACCGGTGAATGACCTCGCGGGCCAATGCTCTATATGCCTCGGCCCCAGCCGATTTCGGCGCCCACGTCGTGATCGGCTCACCGGCGACGCTGGTTTCGGGGAATCGAACGGTGCGGTTGATCACCGTGTCGTAGACGACGTCGCCGAACACCTCGACGACGCGTGCCATCACCTCACGGGCGTGCAGGGTCCGAGCGTCGAACATCGTGACGACGATGCCGGCCAACTCGAGCTTCGGATTGAGACGGTCGTGCACCTTTTCGACGGTGTCGTTGAGCAGTGCCAGGCCGCGCAGGCTGAAGTACTCGCATTCCATCGGAATGATGACCGAATCGGCGCAGGCCAACGCATTCACGGTGAGCAGGCCAAGCGACGGCTGGCAGTCGATGAGCACGTAGTCGTACCGATCGAGAACCGGGTGCAACACGCGTCCCAAGGTCTGCTCACGCCCGACCTCGGTGACCAATTGGATCTCGGCGGCCGAAAGGTCGATATTGCTGGGGAGCAGGTCGAGGCCGTCGACCCGGGTTCGCATCAGCACGTCGTCGATGGACACACGTGGTTCGACCAGAAGGTTATGGACGGTCAGTTCGAGGTCGTGATGCTGAACGCCCAGTCCGGCAGACAACGCGCCTTGCGGATCGAGATCCACCAGGAGCACTCGACGACCGTATTCAGCCAACGATGCACCCAGGTTGATGGTCGACGTCGTCTTGCCGACGCCGCCCTTCTGGTTGCACATCGCGATGATCATCGCGGGTCCGTGGTGCGCCAACGGTGTCGGTTGGGGTACCTCGCGGACCGGTCGACCTGTCGGGCCGAGTTCTTCCGCGGAAACGGTGAAGGTTTCCGCAGGTGGAGAGGCTACTGGCGTCGTATCTATTTCGAACATCGCCTCTGGTTCGGAGGGTACAGCTGGTGCTGATTCGTTCACGCGCTCGAAGAGTTGGGCATTGACATGCGGCGGCGCGGACTCCGCCGCTGGTGGCTGCGATGTCGACACGGTCCGATGCTCCCCTACTCTTTCGGCGGTTGCTCTCGGCGCCGGCAAACCCCCGAAACTGCGGTGGAGGCCGCTCGCGCTCCTTGAACGCTACCGCTTACATCACCGAATGGTCTCGCAGACACGCATGAGCCAACCAACCCCTAACGGGCACGCGGGTGTGCCTGAGCCCACACTTCGCGCAACGCGGTGACGGTGACCAGTGTGTAGATCTGCGTCGTGGTTACCGAAGCGTGACCGAGAAGTTCCTGCACGACGCGTACGTCCGCGCCGCCGTCGAGCAGGTGTGTGGCAAACGAGTGCCTGAGCGTATGGGGTGAGACGTCCGCCTTGATCCCGGCGGACGCCGCCGCGTCCTGAAGAATCTGCCATGCACTCTGACGCGAGAGGCGTCCACCGCGAGCGTTGAGAAAGAGGGCAGGAACACCGCGCGTCGCCAGGCTGGGGCGCCCGCGGACGAGATACGCGTCGACGGCGGCGATCGCCGGCCTGCCGACGGGGACGATCCGCTGCTTGCCGCCCTTGCCCTTGAGCAGCACGGAACGAGTTTCGGTATCGATGTCGTCGACGTCCAGATCGATCGCCTCGGTGATTCGCGCTCCGGTCGAGTACAGGAGCTCGAGCAGAGCGCGATCCCGCAGGTCGCGGGGCCCGTCACCGGCCGCACCGCCACCCGAAGCGTCGAGCAGGGCGATCACGTCGTCGAGAGGCAGGGCCTTGGGCAGCTTGCGTCCGGGCGTCGGCGGCTTGACCGTTCGGGCCACGTCGACGCTGACCAGACCTTCGGCGGCGGAAAACTTGTGGAATCCGCGAACCGCGATCAGGGTGCGTGCTGCCGAACTGGCCGCCAATGGTACGACGCCGGAATCTTTGTCACCCAGGCGCAGATGTGTCACGAATTCGGTGACGTCGTTCTCCGTCACGCCCGCGACGTCGTCGATGCCGCGTCCGTGCAGGTACTCCGCGTACCGATTCAGGTCGCGGCGATAGGAAAGTAGAGTATTGCGCGCAGATCCTCGCTCGACCGCTAGATGGTCGAGATACGAGTCCACCTGTCGGGCAAGCACTTCAGGCTCGCGACTTGCGTTCTCCGAATGCGCGAGGACGATCGGGCCACGGTGCGTCGGCGGGGCGTAGCGGCTTTCCCGTCGCGCGTGCGGTGGCGATCGCGAGAATGCCTGATACCGCTGTGGCATTGACGATGTCGCCGCGTAGCGCCATGTCGACGGCGTCGGCGAGCGGAACCCGCGAAATCTCGAGATCGGCTTCTTCGTGTTCGGGATCGTCGCGCTCCACCTCGTGCAGCCCCTCGGCGAGGAAGACGCGAACCGCCTCGTCCGTGAACCCGGGTGAGAGAGCGACATCGACCAGCACCGACCACCGATCGGCGCCGAGTCCGGTTTCTTCGCCCAGCTCGCGCGCTGCCGCCTCGACCGGGCTCTCCCCCGCAGCGTCGAGCAGACCGGCAGGAATTTCCCACAACCGGTGCCCGAGCGGGTGACGGTACTGGTGAATCAGCACCAGATTGTCGCGCTCGTCCAGTGCCACGACGGCAACGGCGCCGTGATGCTCGACGACTTCCCGATCGGCACGCTGACCACCAGGCATCGCAACGGTGTCGACGCGCAACGCGATGATCGCGCCGGTGTAGACCGTCTTGGAGCCGAGGGTGTCGAATTCGTGCCGACCGGGATCGCTCATCTGTGGCTAGACCTTTTCCACGTTCTCGACTGCAGCGTCGAGCGCCGTCTCGGTGGCAGCGGTGTCGATCTTCTCGTCACCGTGGACGTCGACGGGCAGGCGCTCTTCGAGCTTGTACGTCAACGCTGCTTCGACGAAGGCGGCGAACAGCGGGTGCGGGCGCGTCGGGCGGCTCTTGAGCTCCGGGTGTGCCTGGGTGGCAACGAAGAACGGATGCTGCTCACGCGGGTACTCGACGAACTCGACCAGGTGGCCGTCCGGTGAGGTTCCGCTGAACTGCAAGCCGGACTTGGCAATCCGGTCGCGGTAGGTGTTGTTGACTTCGTAGCGGTGACGGTGACGCTCGGAGACGTCCTCGGTTCCGTAGGCCTGAGCGACGACGGAACCCTTGGTCAGCACGGCCGGGTAAGCACCCAGACGCATGGTGCCACCGAGGTCGGCGTCACCGGCGATGACGTCTTCCTGATCAGCCATCGTGGAGATGACCGGATGCTTGGTGTCCGGCTCGAACTCGGCCGAGTTGGCATCGTCGAGGCCGACGCTACGAGCAGCTTCGATGACGACGCACTGCAGACCCAGGCACAGACCCAGCAGCGGCAGCTTGCGCGAACGTGCGAAACGGATCGCGCCGAGCTTGCCTTCGATGCCGCGGATGCCGAAGCCACCGGGGATCAGAACACCGTCGACGTCACCGAGAGCGGCCTGCGCTCCGGCTTCGGTCTCACAGGCGTCCGACGGGACCCAGGAGATCTCGACCTTGGACCGGTTCGCGAATCCACCGGCGCGCAGTGCCTCGGTGACGGAGAGGTATGCGTCGGGCAGGTCGACGTACTTGCCGACCAACGCGACCCGCACGGTCTCACGCGGCTGGTGAACACGATCGAGGAGGTTGCCCCACACGGTCCAGTCGACGTCGCGGAACGGGAGACCGAGCTGGCGAACGACGTAAGCGTCGAGGCCCTCACGGTGCAGAACCTTCGGGATGTCGTAGATCGAGGGAGCGTCGGGCGTCGAGATGCAGGCGTCGACGTCCACGTCGCACATCAGGGCGATCTTGTTCTTGAGGCCCTGCGGAACGTCACGATCGCAACGAAGGATCAGCGCGTCGGGCTGAATGCCGATGCTGCGCAACGACGCAACCGAGTGCTGCGTGGGCTTGGTCTTGAGTTCTCCGGAGGGGCCGAGGTACGGCACGAGGGAGACGTGCAGGAAGAAGACGTTGTCGCGGCCGACGTCGTGGCGGACCTGGCGAGCGGCTTCGAGGAAGGGCTGCGATTCGATGTCGCCGACGGTGCCACCGATTTCGGTGATCACGACGTCCGGGCGGTGTCCCTGCAGATCCGGACCGCTCATCTCCAGGATGCGACGCTTGATCTCGTCGGTGATGTGCGGGATGACCTGAACGGTGTCGCCGAGGTACTCGCCGCGGCGTTCCTTGGCGATGACCGTCGAGTAAACCTGGCCGGTGGTGACGTTCGCCTGGCCGGAGAGGTCACGGTCGAGGAACCGCTCGTAGTGTCCGACGTCGAGGTCGGTCTCGGCACCGTCTTCGGTAACGAAGACCTCGCCGTGCTGGAACGGGTTCATGGTGCCCGGATCCACATTGAGATAGGGATCGAGCTTCTGCATGGTCACGCGCATTCCCCGCGCGGTCAACAACTGTCCCAGGCTCGAGGCGGTCAAACCTTTGCCGAGCGAGGAAGCTACACCTCCGCTGACGAAGATGTGCTTGGTGGCGGTACGCGTGTTAGTGCGTGACTGTGGCAAAGGGGCTCCCGTGACGACTGTGCAGGGCTTGGTCTGATGAAGCATGCTGGGGCCTGCCGACCCACGGGATTTCACGGTAACACCTATCGGGGGTCGGTGCCTACAACGCGCCGACTTTCCGCCCCCGATGTGACCGGCGTATCAATACCGGGGTGTTCAGTTGGTGGGTGCGCCGACGGTGACCGCCGCCGCTCCCGGTCCCGTGCCGTAGCGGCCGGCGCCGCCGTTCAACTGTTCCTGCAGCGCCAACGGCGTGGTGATCTTGCCCGACTCCCGATCGATGTTGTCGATGGTCGTCAAGCCCGCTGAGAGCGCCGCGTCCGCACGAGCGACGGCAACCGGACCACTGCCCTCGGCCGAGCCAGGCCGGCCCGCGAGAATCGTTCCTGCGCCGCGTCCGTCGAGAGCACCGGCGAACCGGGCGATGACGGCGCCGCGGTTACCCGTGGCTGCGTCGGATTCACTCTTGTTGTCGCCGGTGAGAACCACGGCGAGTTGAGCCGGCTTGACCGCTCCGTCGTCGTAGCTGATGAAACCGGCGCTACGCAGCGAGTCGAGCGCGAGATTCATCTCGTCCGGAGTGCTCTGCGGTTCGCTGTTCTGCCCGTTGAGAAGCAGAACCGAACCGAGCAGATCACCCGCGAGACTGCCCTGATCGACCGCACCGGTCTTGAGGGTGATCCCCGCAGGGATGACATTGGTGACGACGGTCCGCAAGCGGTCACCACCGGTGGCGTCGACAAACGAATCGGTGAGCGAGACGCGTCCGGTCACGGCACCGCCGGCGGCAGTGACGAGTCGGTTGACACCGTCGAGATCACCGGGATCGGCGTCCGGTGCCGTGATGACGACGACGGTGCGACCAGCGAGACTGTCACGCACGACGCGACCGCCGACAGCGGCATCGAAGCCGTCCGCGGAATTGAGTTGCTGCTGAAGCTGATTGGACTGTTGATTGAGGTCTTCGATCTCGTTCTGCAGGTCCGCCTTGTCGTCGCGCAGACCCGAAAGCAATCCACTGGACAGCATTCCGGAACCGAGCACCACGCCGATCGCGAGTGCCAGGAAGATTGCCGCTATGGAAATTGCATGTTGACGCATCGAAATCACTTGAAGAGCCCCTGAACCCACAGCGCGAAGCTGTTCCACGTTGCGATTGCCCAGTCGAGAACTTCACTACCGGCATTGGACACGACCAGGGCGACGATCACTGCCACCAGGGCGGCGAGCACCAGGAGCGCGATCGCGCCGCCGGACACTCGACTTCGATACAGCGTTGCCACAGCCTTGGCGTCGACCAGTTTCGGCCCAACCTTGAGCCGTGTCATGAACGCCGACGGATTGCTTTCACGACGCCCACGGTCGAAGAACTCGTCCAAGGACACCACGTTGCCGACCGTCACGATCAGTGAAGCGCCGTGGTGATCGGCGAGCAGCAACGCAAGGTCGGTCGGTGAGCAGGTCGCCGGGAACGTCATCGCCCCGATGCCGAGATCCTGGATTCGGGAAAGCCCCGCCGCATGACCGTCCTGGTCTGCGGGCAGAACAACTTCCGCGCCGGACTTGAGGGTGGAACTGGTGATCTCTTCCGGGTCGCCCACGATCAGATCGGGGCGGTATCCGGCCTTGCTCAACACGTCCGCACCTGCGCCGACACCGATCAGGATCGGCGAATACTCCTTGATGAAGGGCTTGAGGTTCTTCAGATCGGCCTCGTGTTCGGGTCCGTCGGAGACGACCACGACGTGGCGATCCTTCAAGTCGATGTCGATGTCCGGAACACCGATTCCGTCGATCAGCAAAGGACTTTCGGTGCGGATGAACTCGATGGTGTTACCCGAGAACGCTTCCAGGTGATCGACCAGGCCGGTCTTGGCCTCGATCATCCGATCGGAGATCTCGGCCTCGGTCTGCTCTTCGCCCTTGACGAGGCTCTTCTCGCCGTTGAAGATCTCGCCCTCGTGCAGGCGGATCTTGCTGCCGTCCTTGACGTTCTTGAAGACGTCACCGTCGACGGCATCGATCAGAACGATGTCGTTGGCGACGATCACTTCCGGTCCGAGGTTGGGGTACCGCCCCGAAATCGACGGCGACGCGTTGACCACGGCCATGACTCCGGCTTTCACCAGAGCATCGGCGGTCCGGCGATCGATGTCGACTTCGTCGAGGATCACGATGTCTCCAGGACCGACGCGGCGTAGAAGCTTCGCCGTGTTCCGATCGGCCCTGGCGATGCCACTGATCCCAGGCAAGGATTCGGTGTTACGTGAGAGCAATCCGGGCATCTTCATGGCTTCGATGATGAACCTGAAACCGCGTTGACCGGTGGAGGCGCGCCGACAACTACCACATCAGTCACACCAACACCACAGAACCTTCAATCTGTGACGCGGGCCGCATTCGCGATCTCGAGCAGTTCTTCGGCGTGCGCACGACCGGTCTCGGTGTCGTCCAGCCCTGCCAACATACGGGCCAATTCGACCACCCGATCCGAATCCGACAAGGTCCGCACGCCACTGCTCACCACTCCGCCTTTGTCGTCGACCTTGTCCACCACGAGGTGGGTGTCGGCAAACGCAGCAACCTGCGGAAGGTGGGTGACGACGATAACCTGATGCGTACGAGCAAGTTTCGCCAATCGGCGGCCGATCTCGACAGCAGCGCGACCACCGACCCCCGCGTCCACTTCGTCGAAAACCATCGTCGCGCCGGTGTCGCTACCAGCGAGAACAACCTCGAGCGCCAGCATGACGCGTGACAGCTCGCCACCGGAAGCGCTCTTGCTGATCGGAAGTGACGGTGCCCCGCTGTGCGCAGACAGACGAAATTCCACCTCGTCGACGCCGGCAGACCCGGCATGAAGGTCTCCTCCCCCGACGCTGAGCGGCGCCGAGTCCTGCGGGCCGGCAGGCTGCGAACGCACAGTCACCTCGAGACCCGCACGCCCCATCGCCAGACCGGCGAGTTCCGCGCTGACGGCTTTGGCGAGCTTTGCCGCTGCCTTGACTCGCGCGGCGCTCAGCTTTGTGGCGGCTTCCGCGGTGAGGCCAGCCGTCTCCTCGACCTGCTTGGCCAACAGCGACAACGCATCCGAGGACACGTCGAGTTTGGACAGACGAGCGCGAGCGGTATCTGCCCATTCGAGAACACCGTCGACATCGGCGGCGTACTTGCGAGTCAGAGTCTTCAGTTCCGATTGCCGCGACAGCAGCGAGTCCAGAGCACCCGGGTCTGCGGGCAGCCCGGACAGATAGGTGTTCAGGTCACCGGCAACATCGGTGACGACGGCAATAGCGTCGGCCAACCGGGAACCGAGGCCGTCCAGATCTGCGTCGGTGACCGACTCGATACGCGCCCGCGCTTCGGACATCAGGTCTAGCGCCGGCATGACCCCGACGTCGCCGCTTGCCATGTCGTCACTACCGGCGAGCGCAGCGTGCGCCTCTTCCGCAGCCGAGCGGAGCGAATCGAGTTCACTGAGTCGTCGAACTTCGGCAACTATCGCCGTGTCCTCGCCTGGCTCGGGTGCCACGCCGTCGATTTCGTTGAGCGCGAAGGTCAACTGATCTGCTTCTTGCGCCAGTTCACGAGCCTTCGACGTGCGTTCGATCAACTCCGAACGAGCATCGAGCCATTCACGACGGTGTTTGCGGTACCTCGTCAGCAGCGTTCCGATTGCCTTGTCCCCGAAGCGGTCCAGCGCATTGCGTTGCTGGTCGGGACGAAGCAATCGCAGCTGATCGTTCTGTCCGTGGACAGTCAGAAGTGGGTCCGTGAATTCGGAGAGAACTCCCGCCGGCACGCTTCGTCCGCCGAGATGAGCCCGTGAGCGGCCGTCGCTGCCGACTGTCCGGACGGCGATGATGGTCCCGTCCTCGTCGCGCTCGGCGCCGGACGATTCCAGGATTCGGACGATCTCACGCTCGGTGGCCGGTGAGACGTCGTCGGCGATGAATCGTCCTTCGACGACGGCTCGCGACGCGCCCAACCGCACCCGACCGGCATCGGCTCGCGCTCCGCTGAGGAGGTGCAAGCTGGTGACGACCATCGTTTTACCTGCGCCGGTTTCACCGGTCAGGACGGTCAGGCCCTCGTGGAACTGGGCGCTGGCCTCGGAGATCACACCAAGACTGTCGATACGGATCTCTGCGAGCACGATTAAGGCTTCCTTCCTCGCCATCCGGTAACCGGAAGCTCGAACTTGCGAACCATCCGATCAGCGAAGGGCGCAGAGTCCAACCGGACCCACTTGACGGGAGTGGCGCCGCGAACGATCTCGACGCGAGCGCCGGCAGGCAGTTCCAACGTACGACGCCCGTCGCAGAAGACCAGGCCGTCGTGGCTACCGGCGACGGTCTCCACCGCGATGATCGAATTCGGGCTGGTGACCAACGGCCGCGCGAACAGCGCATGCGCGTTGCTGGGTACGACGAGCAAAGCTTCGAGTTCGGGCCACACGACAGGGCCGCCTGCGGAAAATGCGTAAGCGGTCGAGCCTGTAGGAGTGGACACGAGAACACCGTCGCAACCGAAGGCAGACACCGGTCGGCCGTCGACTTCGAGGACAACTTCGAGAACTCCCAGACGCGAACGATTCTCGATACTGGCCTCGTTGAGCGCCCACCCGCGATCGATGATCTCGTCGTCCACCCGAATCACAACGTCGAGTGTCATACGGGACTCGACGCGATATTCCTTGCGAACTACCTGTGCGAGCGCCTCGTCGAGATGCTCGGCCTCGGTCTCTGCCAGAAATCCGATCCGTCCGAGGTTGATGCCCAGTACCGGAATGGACGCTTCTTGAGCGAGTTCGGCGGCGCGCAGAAATGTGCCGTCACCACCGAGAACCAGAACTAACTCGCATCCGACGGCAGCATCAGGGCCGGGATGAACAACCGTGACGTCGAGACCCGGCGCAGAGAAGCCCGCGGGTTCCGTCATTGCTTCGATGCGCGAGCTGTCTGCTTCGTCGACGAGGACTCGCAGCCCGATTCCCGCCCGTTCGAAAATCTTCCCGACTCGTTTGGCGGTTTCCGTGATGTCACGTCGACCAGGGTGTGCGACAAGAAGGATCTCGCGCGACTCGCCGTTCGTGACCGCGTTCACTGGGGCCCTTCCTCTACAGCCTTGCGAATCATGTCCTCCACCGAAGGAATTCCCTCGGTGTCCGGCTCGTGATCACCGGGCGAACCTGTCTTTCGAAGCCACAGGAAATACTCGACATTTCCCGACGGACCGGGCAATGGGCTGGCCACAACACCTAACGTCCGCAGACCTACCTTTGCAGCAGCCTCCGACACGTCGAGCACAGCCGAGATTCGCAATTCCGGATCTCGTACGACGCCACCGGCACCGACGCGGTCCTTGCCCACCTCGAACTGAGGCTTGACCATCGGAACCAGGTCCGCGCCGTCAGCAGTACAGGCGACAAACGCCCCGAGTACAAGTTTGAGAGAAATGAACGACAAGTCCGCGACAACGAGATCGACAGTTCCGCCGATGGTCTCTGCATCAATTGCACGAACATTGGTTCGGTCGATGACGTGCACCCGGTCATCGGACTGCAGGCGCCACACCAGTTGTCCGTAGCCGACGTCGACTGCGACAACTTCCTTCGCACCACGCGTCAGCAGAACATCGGTGAACCCACCGGTGGATGCGCCGGCGTCGAGGCAACGGCGACCTTCGACCGTCAATCCTTCGGCACCGAAGGCGTCGAGTGCGCCGATCAGTTTGTGAGCACCTCGCGACGCCCACGAAACTTCCTGCTCCACCTCGACGACCCGAAGTGGCGTTCCGGCTTCGATCGCCGTCGCAGGCTTGGTCGCAACGGCTCCCGAGATGAGAACTCGCCCGGCGGAAATCAGTTCTTGCGCATGATCTCGTGACCGTGCGAGTCCGCGACGGACAAGTTCGGCGTCCACCCGTGCTCTACGTGCCACGTCAAGCCCTGTCTACAGAGGCGAGTGCCTGGACGAGCACCTCGTGTGCCTGTTCCAAAATATGTGCCTTCTGCGGAATCACACCTGCTCCGTGCTGATCGTTCGGATCCTGTTCGATGCCACCGAGGCGCGCCAGCAAACCGTCGACGTCAGAACGTATGCGTTCCGGATCGACGGAAGGGCGTGGCCCGGGCAACGGAGATCCGTTACTCGTGTTTCCGGGGTGCGGTGTCGGCGTGCTCATCGGGCACAACGTTAGTGCATGACTCTCGGTTACGCATACACCCGCACCCCCGCGAGTCGAACACATTTGCGAGAGATCAGACGAGCCAGGATGCAAACAGATCCGCCACGCCGGCATCCGACGCTTCCAGGGTCCGGAACGACGGATTAGCCCATGCGACAGGCGCAACCGCGCGTAGAAGCGACATCTCGTCCCCGACAACCGGGCCGTCGACAACCAGCGCCGACCCGTTCACGGAGACAGACCACTTGGAGTCCGCACCGACCAGCGATTCGACGGCCGGCTGATTGAGCGAATCCAGAGTTGCTGCAATGTAGGTGGGGCGCTGCTCAACCGGAGCCCGCAGTACGTCACCCGGCGTGCTCACACCGGTGAGAACCAACAACGAGTCGATCGAAACAGCTTGTGCGCCTTCGATATCGGTGTCCAAACGATCACCGACCACCAGTGGACGCGAGCACCCGCTGCGAGCGAGCGCGTCCTCCATCAGCGGTGCAGCAGGCTTACCTGCCACCAACGGTTCCTGCTTGGTCGCAGCGCGTAGAGCTGCCACCATCGAGCCGTTGCCCAGCACCAAACCCCGCTCCGACGGCAGTGTTGTGTCCAGGTTTGCCGCTACCCACAGCGCACCGGCCCGGATCGCCAAGCACGCCTCGGCAAGGATCGACCAGTTGGTCTCCGTCGAATGTCCTTGAACGACAGCAACCGGAGAATCCGCGAATTCGCGCACCGGAAGCAACCCGACGCGCGTCACCTCGTCGGCCAATGCGTCGGTACCGACGACGAGCACAGCGGCACCGGGTTCGAGACGCTCCGACAGCAGACGCACTGCCGTCTGAGAACTGGTGACGACACGATCGTCTTCGGAATCGAAACCGAGTTCGGTCAGATGCGCCGACACTGCCGAAGGCGAGCGACTCGCATTGTTGGTCACGTAGTACAAGGCCTGCGTGCCCTGACCGAGAGCGGCCTGGGTGCCGGGAATCGCATGAGCTCCGGCGTACAGAGTGCCATCGAGATCGAGCAAAAGTACGTCGTACTGAGTACGAAGCACGGTCACTGATCTTCTCCGGTCAACTCGGCCACCCGTTCTTCAGCATCCGTGTCACCCTCGAGGTCAGCAGCTGCAGCGTTGAGGAACCATTTCAGTCCGTCTTCGACACGACCAGCTGCAACGAGGGCATCGGCGTAGGCGTAGAACAGCCGAGCCGCAGCTTCACCGGTACGCGCTGCGTCCAGATCCTTGGTCTGCAGTGTGACAACTGCCTGGTCGAACTGACCGAGATCCATGCGGGCGCCCGCGACGACGATCCTCAACTCAGACGCCTCGTCGCCCGAAAGCAGGGCAGCCTCGTCGCTACGGCCGAGCTCGATCGCGCGTTCGGGTCGACCCAAACCGCGTTCGCAGTCGGCCATGACAGCGATCAGACCCGGTCCGCCAGCCATTCGACGGGCAGCACGAAGCTCGGAGAGAGCTTCAGCCCATTCACCGGCGTGGTACGCGGTGATTCCGGCAGCTTCACGAACGACCGCAATTCGGCCGGCGCGCTGACGGGCAGCGCGAGCGTGGAGCAGTGCGAGTTCCGGATCTTCGTCGACGAGCTTGCCCGCCATGACGAGGTGACGCGCAACCGTGTTGGCGTTGTCCTTGTCGAGGCTGAGCAGATCCCGACGAACGGCCGGGTCCAACTCCGTGGGCTCTACGCTGTCGGGCAAATCCGGTTCGTCAGGTCGTGCTTGCTGACGGTTGCGGTCGCCATCGCGTCCACGAGGGGTGAACCCACCCTCGCCGCCGCGACGCTGTCCGCCGTTGAATCCGCCGCCGCGGTTACTGTTTCCAGCACCGCCACGGTTGTTGTCTCCGGCACCACCGCGGCGGTCTCCGCCTGCAGCGCCGCGTGATCCACGCCCGTCGTTGTCACGACGGGGGCCACCTGATCGAGGCGCTCCTCCCCCACGGAAGGACCGACGCTCGTCGCCATTCTCCGACACAGTCATTCCTCTCATACAACGCACGAAAGGGGACCCAATATGTTGGGTCCCCTTTCGGTTAACGGGTGTTCGGCGGTGTCCTACTCTCCCACACCCTGTCGAGTGCAGTACCATCGGCGCTGAAGGGCTTAGCTTCCGGGTTCGGAATGGGACCGGGCGTTTCCCCTTCGCTATGACCGCCGTAACTCTATGAAACTGTCACAGTAACCTTCTTCTGATCACCTGGTTTCACCACCCGTCAACACCAGTTTCTGGTGTTGGGGGATGGAGAAAACAGGGTTTCTCATCAGTATCTGTGTGTTGTTTCAGATACCGCACAGTGGACGCGTAGCTTCTTTGTGGTAAGTCCTCGGCCTATTAGTACCAGTCACCTGCATGCATTACTGCACTTCCAGTTCTGGCCTATCAACCCGGTGGTCTGCCGGGGGCCTTACCCCCTCGAGGGGGTGAGAAACCTCATCTTGGAACAGGCTTCCCGCTTAGATGCTTTCAGCGGTTATCCCTTCCGAACGTAGCTAACCAGCGGTGCTCCTGGCGGAACAACTGGCACACCAGAGGTTCGTCCGTCCCGGTCCTCTCGTACTAGGGACAGCCTTCCTCAAGTTTCTAACGCGCGCGGCGGATAGAGACCGAACTGTCTCACGACGTTCTAAACCCAGCTCGCGTGCCGCTTTAATGGGCGAACAGCCCAACCCTTGGGACCTACTCCAGCCCCAGGATGCGACGAGCCGACATCGAGGTGCCAAACCATCCCGTCGATATGGACTCTTGGGGAAGATCAGCCTGTTATCCCCGGGGTACCTTTTATCCGTTGAGCGACACCGCTTCCACTTGCCGGTGCCGGATCACTAGTCCCGACTTTCGTCCCTGCTCGACCTGTCAGTCTCACAGTCAAGCTCCCTTGTGCACTTGCACTCGACACCTGATTGCCAACCAGGCTGAGGGAACCTTTGGGCGCCTCCGTTACATTTTGGGAGGCAACCGCCCCAGTTAAACTACCCACCAGGCACTGTCCCTGAACCAGATCATGGTCCGAGGTTAGAGGTCCAATTCGATCAGAGTGGTATTTCAACAACGACTCCACGATAACTGGCGTCACCGCTTCACAGTCTCCCACCTATCCTACACAAACCGAACCGAACACCAATACCAAGCTGTAGTGAAGGTCCCGGGGTCTTTTCGTCCTGCCGCGCGTAACGAGCATCTTTACTCGTAATGCAATTTCGCCGAGTCTACGGTTGAGACAGCTGAGAAGTCGTTACGCCATTCGTGCAGGTCGGAACTTACCCGACAAGGAATTTCGCTACCTTAGGATGGTTATAGTTACCACCGCCGTTTACTGGGGCTTAAATTCTCAGCTTCGCTCCCGAAGGAACTAACCGGTCCTCTTAACCTTCCAGCACCGGGCAGGCGTCAGTCCGTATACATCGTCTTACGACTTCGCACGGACCTGTGTTTTTAGTAAACAGTCGCTTCTCACTGGTCTCTGCGGCCCCACCCAGCTCAGACAGTAAATGTCGTCACCAGACAGGGCCCCCCTTCTCCCGAAGTTACGGGGGCATTTTGCCGAGTTCCTTAACCATAGTTATCTCGATCGCCTTAGTATTCTCTACCTGACCACCTGTGTCGGTTTGGGGTACGGGCCGTGTGAAAGCTCGCTAGAGGCTTTTCTCGGCAGCATAGGATCACTGAATTCGCCTCAATCGGCTACGCATCACGTCTCAGGCTTGTATGCGACCCGGATTTGCCTAGGTCACGCCCTACACGCTTACACCAGTATTACCACTGACTGGCTCAGCTACCTTCCTGCGTCACCCCATCGCTTGGCTACTACCAGATCAGGTCCCATGCATCCACCAACTCGAGACCCGAAGGTCTTCTCGTGGCTTCAGGATGGTTAGTATCACTGATTCACCATGGGCGCGTTCACACGGGTACGGGAATATCAACCCGTTGTCCATCGGCTACGCCTGTCGGCCTCGTCTTAGGTCCCGACTCACCCTGGGCGGATTAACCTGGCCCAGGAACCCTTGGTCATTCGGCGGACGAGTTTCTCACTCGTCTTTCGCTACTCATGCCTGCATTCTCACTCGTGTGGCCTCCACGGCTAGGTCACCCTGCCGCTTCCATGGCCACACGACGCTCCCCTACCCATCCACACACCTGCCAGAAAATCCTTGGATCAACTGGGGGCTATTGCGTGAATGCCGCAGCTTCGGTGGTGTACTTGAGCCCCGCTACATTGTCGGCGCAGGATCACTTGACCAGTGAGCTATTACGCACTCTTTCAAGGGTGGCTGCTTCTAAGCCAACCTCCTGGTTGTCTTCGCGACCCCACATCCTTTTCCACTTAGTACACGCTTAGGGACCTTAGCTGGCGATCTGGGCTGTTTCCCTCTCGACTACGAACCTTATCGCCCGCAGTCTCACTGCCGCGCTCTCACTCACCGGCATTCGGAGTTTGGCTGATTTCGGTAAGCTTGTGGGCCCCCTAGACCATCCAGTAGCTCTACCTCCGGTGAGAAACACGCGACGCTGCACCTAAATGCATTTCGGGGAGAACCAGCTATCACGGAGTTTGATTGGCCTTTCACCCCTACCCACAACTCATCCCCTCAGTTTTCAACCTAAGTGGGTTCGGTCCTCCACGACGTCTTACCGTCGCTTCAACCTGGCCATGGGTAGATCACTCCGCTTCGGGTCTAGAGCATGCCACTACGATCGCCCTATTCGGACTCGCTTTCGCTACGGCTACCCCACACGGGTTAACCTCGCGACATGCCACTAACTCGCAGGCTCATTCTTCAAAAGGCACGCCATCACCCCCAGCAGTAAACTGCTCGAAGGCTCTGACGGATTGTAAGCGCACGGTTTCAGGTACTATTTCACTCCCCTCCCGGGGTACTTTTCACCTTTCCCTCACGGTACTAGTCCGCTATCGGTCACCAGGGAGTATTCAGGCTTATCGGGTGGTCCCGACAGATTCACACCAGATTTCACGGGCCCGGTGCTACTTGGGTTTCCATTACAACAGTCACAAAGTTTTCGTGTACGGGATTCTCACCCTCTACGACAGGCCGTTCCAGACCACTTCCACTAACCCTGTGATTTCTTACTGTTGGCCAACACGGCAGTATTGACAAAATGAACCCCACAACCCCACGAATGCAACACCTGCCGGCTATCACACACCCATGGTTTAGCCTCTTCCGCTTTCGCTCGCCACTACTCACGGAATCACGGTTGTTTTCTCTTCCTGTGGGTACTGAGATGTTTCACTTCCCCACGTTCCCTCCACACGCCCTATATATTCAGGCGCGGGTAACACGACATCACTCGTGCTGGGTTTCCCCATTCGGACATCCTCGGATCACAGCTCGGTTGACAGCTCCCCGAGGCTTATCGCAGCCTCCTACGTCCTTCATCGGCTCCTGGTGCCAAGGCATCCACCGTACGCTCTTCATTACTTACAACAAAGATGCTCGCGTCCACTGTGCAGTTCTCAAACAACACACAAACAACCACACACACGTTGACACCAACACCCACCAAAGTGGACCGGTATGACAACTGCAGTCATTTGTCGTTACTTCCTTCGAGGAAACACTCGCGTGTTCTCTCAGGACCCAACAGTATGTCGATATATTGTTCGTCGGTTTCCCACAGAGGAGAAACCGTACGACGATCAAGTTTGTCAGCGATCCACCCATGAGCAACCGCCGGACAACATCGTGTCCGAAACGGTCTCTGCCAACCAGTAATTCACCTGTGTGAACCCTGACATTGGAGAAGCTCCTTAGAAAGGAGGTGATCCAGCCGCACCTTCCGGTACGGCTACCTTGTTACGACTTCGTCCCAATCGCCGATCCCACCTTCGACGGCTCCCTCCCACAAGGGGTTAAGCCACCGGCTTCGGGTGTTACCGACTTTCATGACGTGACGGGCGGTGTGTACAAGGCCCGGGAACGTATTCACCGCAGCGTTGCTGATCTGCGATTACTAGCGACTCCGACTTCACGGGGTCGAGTTGCAGACCCCGATCCGAACTGAGACCAGCTTTAAGGGATTCGCTCCACCTCACGGTCTCGCAGCCCTCTGTACTGGCCATTGTAGCATGTGTGAAGCCCTGGATATAAGGGGCATGATGACTTGACGTCGTCCCCACCTTCCTCCGAGTTGACCCCGGCAGTCTCTTACGAGTCCCCACCATAACGTGCTGGCAACATAAGATAGGGGTTGCGCTCGTTGCGGGACTTAACCCAACATCTCACGACACGAGCTGACGACAGCCATGCACCACCTGTATACCGACCACAAGGGGGGCCACATCTCTGCAGCTTTCCGGTATATGTCAAACCCAGGTAAGGTTCTTCGCGTTGCATCGAATTAATCCACATGCTCCGCCGCTTGTGCGGGCCCCCGTCAATTCCTTTGAGTTTTAGCCTTGCGGCCGTACTCCCCAGGCGGGGCGCTTAATGCGTTAGCTACGGCACGGATTCCGTGGAAGGAACCCACACCTAGCGCCCACCGTTTACGGCGTGGACTACCAGGGTATCTAATCCTGTTCGCTACCCACGCTTTCGTTCCTCAGCGTCAGTTACTGCCCAGAGACCCGCCTTCGCCACCGGTGTTCCTCCTGATATCTGCGCATTTCACCGCTACACCAGGAATTCCAGTCTCCCCTGCAGTACTCAAGTCTGCCCGTATCGCCTGCAAGCCAGCAGTTGAGCTGCTGGTTTTCACAAACGACGCGACAAACCGCCTACGAACTCTTTACGCCCAGTAATTCCGGACAACGCTTGCACCCTACGTATTACCGCGGCTGCTGGCACGTAGTTAGCCGGTGCTTCTTCTGCAGGTACCGTCACTTGCGCTTCGTCCCTGCTGAAAGAGGTTTACAACCCGAAGGCCGTCATCCCTCACGCGGCGTCGCTGCATCAGGCTTTCGCCCATTGTGCAATATTCCCCACTGCTGCCTCCCGTAGGAGTCTGGGCCGTGTCTCAGTCCCAGTGTGGCCGGTCACCCTCTCAGGTCGGCTACCCGTCGTCGCCTTGGTAGGCCATTACCCCACCAACAAGCTGATAGGCCGCGGGCCCATCCTGCACCGATAAATCTTTCCACCACCCACCATGCGATAGGAGGTCATATCCGGTATTAGACCCAGTTTCCCAGGCTTATCCCGAAGTGCAGGGCAGATCACCCACGTGTTACTCACCCGTTCGCCGCTCGTGTACCCCGAAAGGCCTTACCGCTCGACTTGCATGTGTTAAGCACGCCGCCAGCGTTCGTCCTGAGCCAGGATCAAACTCTCCGTTGAAGACTCTAGATATCACCAACCCGAAGGCCGGCTAATCAGTCATAGACAAAAAGAGTCAAATCACTAGCAAAAAAACTCAACTAGCAAAAAATGTGTCGGCAACCATTCAGACGGAAGAATGAACAATCACCGACGAAAAATACTCACACCACACACAAATCAACCAAACCCCAAGAGGCGGTTGATCATTCGCGGATGTGAAGTACCAAAAAAATTTTGGCACTGACATTCATCGACACACTGTTGAGTTCTCAAAGAACACGCACACACCATCACTTCAACCAGGTTGAAAGCTCCGGGGCAAGGGTTACAATCTTAGCTTGTTCGCTCCAGGGAAGCAAGTTCCCGCTGAGCGTGATTGTCTCCGACTTCGTCCAACCGCGTTCCCCGGCCTGTCGGTCGGGGTTGGTGTCCGTGTCGCTCTGACTTGGACAAAGTTACGCGAATGAAAACTGAGCGTCAAACGTGCAGGTCGCAGATGTTCGACAGGTTAAATCCGCTGGTAGCCCGCCCGGAGGCGGGCCACCAGCGGCCACAGGAGCCCCGCAAGACAACTGTGACCCCACACACGTCAGTTTGGAAGGATTCTCACGCCGGCGAAGTTGCGCTTTCCGCGCCGGACGACCAACCAGCTGCCGTGAAGCAGATCGGATGCGGTGGGCTCCCAGTCGTCGGCCGACACCTTCTGGTTGTTCACCGAAGCACCGCCCTCTTTCACGGCGCGTCGAGCGGCCCCCTTGCTCTCGCACAAGCCGCTCGTCACGAGCAGATCGATGATCGTGCGCGGCTCCCCCGGCGCCAATTCGCTGACCGATGCTTCTTTCAGCGCCGCGGCTAGCGTCGACTCGTCGAGTTCCGCCAGCTCCGCCTTGCCGAACAACGCCTGACTGGCGAGCTCGACAGCACGGGTGTTGTGTTCCCCGTGAACCAAGGTCGTCATCTCCGCGGCAAGTCGCTTCTGCGCTTCTCGCGCATGCGGCCGCTCTGCCGTTGCAGTCTCCAACTCTGCGAGTTCATCCGCAGTCAGGAAGGTGAACCAGCGCAGGTACTTGATCACGTCAGCGTCGCCGGTGTTCACGAAGTACTGGTACCAGGCGTACGGGCTGGTCATCTCGGGGTCGAGCCACAAACTTCCGCCACCGGTCGACTTTCCGAACTTTTTGCCATCGGCCGAGGTCACCAGCGGAACCGTCATTGCATGAACGCTCTCACCGTCGACACGACGGTTGAGTTCGACGCCGGCAATGATGTTGCCCCACTGATCGGACCCGCCGACCTGCAGAGTGCAGCCGAGGTCGCGTCGCAAGTGCAGGTAGTCGTTGGCCTGGAGCAGCATGTAGCTGAACTCGGTGTACGACATCCCGTCCGACTCGAGACGACGCTTCACGGTGTCACGCGCAAGCATGACGTTCACGGAGAAGTGTTTGCCGACATCACGCAGGAAGTCGATGGCCGACATCTTGCCGGTCCAGTTCATGTTGTTCTCGATGACCGCGCTCGTCGGCGAATCGTCGAAATCCACGAATCGTTCGAGCTGACCACGGATGCGACCTGCCCAGTCCGCGACGGTATCGGCGGAGTTCATCGTCCGTTCCCCGACGTCACGGGGGTCTCCGATCAGGCCCGTTGCACCGCCGGCAAGAACGATCGGGCGGTTGCCGGCGCGCTGAAACCGCTTGAGCGCGAGGAGCGGAACCAGGTGACCTGCGTGCAGGCTCGGTCCTGTCGGGTCGAAGCCCGCATACAACGTGACCGGTCCGGCCTCGAGATCTTTACGCAAAGCGTCGAGATCGGTTGATTGGGCGATCAGCCCGCGCCAGGTCAGTTCGTCGAGAATATTCTCAGTCACGGACTCGATCATCCCATCTTCACGAAATGACCGGCGCTCGCGGGCTTCGGCGATACGCGGACACCGCTCGCGAGTCCGGAATCCACAGGCGCCACGGAACCTCCGCCGCGGTACTGACCCCCACCCGCGGTCCACTGACCCATTCCTTCGACTCCCCCAATTCGAGCCGAATCCGCGAGGCAGGGTTGAACACGTCTGTTCCGTTGTCCGCCAACGTGATTGCGACAGAAGCACCGAGATTACCCGGCCCTCTGGCCCATTGGTGAGATGGTCGATCCGGCGATCTCCGAGCAGACACCACATCGTGACCGGCCTCGATTTCGGCCGCTCGGAGCAGAACACCACCCGCGACACCATCCGGGCCGTACGAGATGTTCATACAAAAGTGCATTCCATAGCTGCGGTAGACGTAGAGACGCCCCGCCCGCCCGAACATCACGCTGTTCCGCGGCGTTCTCCCCCGATACGAATGTGCTGCCGGATCCGGCCATGGCCCGTCCTTCTCCCCTCCGTACGCCTCGACCTCGACGATCCTCAGCGAGATGTCGTCGACGGTCAGGGTCGAGCCGAGAATTGTCAGGCCCGCTTCCAACGGGTTCTCCACATTTTCCAAGGTCTCGATGCTCACCCTTCGATTGTGCCCACGCCGTTGACTCATCGGTCGGCCGAGTCGCATAATTCAACAAGTGATGAATTATTGAAACGAGGCGAACCGTGACCACAACGCCGGCAATAGATATCCGCGGACTACGAGTCGTTCGCGGCAAGCACGAAGTTCTTCACTCGCTTGACCTGCAGGTATCAGCAGGATCGATCACCGGACTGCTCGGCCCGTCCGGCTGCGGCAAGACAACCCTGATGCGCGCGATTGTCGGAACACAGATCGTCGAAAGTGGTGAGGTCAGAGTGCTGGGCGATCTCGCCGGTTCCGTTGCTCTTCGCCACCGGGTCGGATATGTCACCCAATCCCCCAGCGTGTACGGCGACCTGACGGTCACTCGAAACGTCCAGTACTTCGGCGCTCTTTACGGCAAGTCCGGCGCCGACGTCGCAGCAGCGGTCGACGCCGTCGGATTGAGCCGATACGCCGACCAGACCGCCGCCGATCTGTCTGGTGGTCAACGCGGGCGAGTCTCGCTGGCTTGCGCGTTGGTGGCGTCACCTGATGTGTTGATCCTCGACGAACCGACCGTCGGCCTCGATCCGGTGCTTCGCGTCGAATTGTGGGAACGATTCGCTGACCTTGCTCGCAGCGGAACCACCCTGTTGGTCTCCAGCCACGTCATGGATGAGGCCGACCACTGCGCTGAGCTGATCCTGATGCGAGACGGGCACCTCCTCGCTCAACTCACACCCGATGAATTGCGCGCCAAAACCAGATGTGAACGGCTCGAGGACGCCTTTCTCGAGCTGATTCGGACTTCACCCGTCGGAGGCGAAATATCATGAGCATCAGGATCTTCGGTGCTACGACCGTACGCATTCTGCTTCAGCTCCGCCAAGATCACCGCACGGTGGCCATGATCTTGTTGGTCCCGTCGTTACTGATGATTCTGCTCTATTTCCTCTACCAAGACGTCCCGACGCCACCCGGCCAGGTTTCGCTCTTCCAACGAGTGGCGATCACGATGTTGGGAATCTTGCCGTTTGTCGTCATGTTCCTGGTCACGTCCATCGCGATGCAACGCGAACGCAGTTCAGGCACACTCGAACGCCTGCTCACCACACCGATGGGCAAACTCGACCTTCTCGCCGGATACGGGGCGGCATTTTCGCTCTCCGCCGCCGCTCAGGCAGCCCTCGCGTGCGCGGTTGCTTTCGGATTCCTCGGACTCACCATCGCCGGCAGTCTTGCCTGGGTCATCGTCATTGCAGTTCTCGGCGCAATACTGGGCGTTGCGCTAGGCCTGTTGGCCAGCGCATTCGCGAAGACCGAGTTCCAAGCGGTGCAATTCATGCCGGTAGTTGTGGTTCCACAGCTCTTCCTCTGCGGACTCCTGGTACCGCGCGACCAATTGCCGACCTGGCTCGAATGGATCAGCAACGTCCTCCCCTTGAGCTACGCCGTCGACGCACTTCAGCAAGTGTCGATGCATGCCGACGCGACGGGTCAGATGTGGCGTGATCTCGCCGTCATGGCGGGCTTCGCCGCCGCCGCACTCTCGCTGGCCGCGGCCACACTCGATCGCCGCACTCCATGACCGACAAGGACACGAGTCCTGCACCGATTCGTTCGGGGCGACGACCGGGCAAGTCGGAGACTCGCGCGCAGATCCTCGATTCGGCGCGACGGGCGTTCTCCCAGAACGGTTTTCGACGAACAACCGTTCGATCGATAGCTGCGGCCGCTGACGTCGATCCGGCTATGATTCATCACCATTTCGGGAGCAAGGAGCAGTTGTTCACCGCTGCGATCGCGCTACCGATCGATCCAGCAAAGGTACTGGGACCGGTTCACACCTCCCCGACCGAAAACCTCGGCGAAAGCCTTCTCCGGGCGGTGATCGGGCTATGGGATTCGGAACACCAGCCGGCGATTCTGGCGGCTTTTCGATCAGCCATTTCCGGCGACGGATCGCAGTTGATCCAGAGCTTTCTGCTCGATGTCGTATTGCGCGACATCATTCCGCGGGTGGACACACCACCTGGTACCGGCTTGATCAGAGCGGAATTGGTGGCCTCTCAGATGGCCGGACTGCTTGTCACGCGATATGTGCTCGGACTCGAACCACTCGCATCATTGAGCGTTGACGCCTTGGTACCGCTGGTGGCGCCGAACCTCCAGCGGTACCTGACCGGTGAATTACCGATCTAGCCTTCAGCCCGCGCGAGCAACTTCTCGTGTTCGTCGTCCGCTACATCGCGTGCCTCGTCGATCAACAGAACGGGAATGCCGTTCTCGATCGGGTAGGCACGCCGCAGGCGCGGGTTGTAGAGCAACTCGTCCCCGACCAGCAGCAGCGGGCCTTTGTCCTGGGGGCAGGCCAAAATGCTGAGCAACGTCGAATCAATAGCCACGTGTGTCCTCTCGAACCGATCAAACAGAATGTCCTCAGGCTACCGTGCTCCGGTGCTCACCCTCGTCGGCATCAACTGCGCGGCAATTGCCTTGGTCAGCCGCTTGTACGACTGCGACTCGGAATCGAGGAACCAGGTCCGTGGCCCCGGCGCCGGCAATCCGGCCGCAGCCAAAGCAGTGGAGCTCGGACGGTACGACGAACCCACCGGGATCTCGTCAACCACGTGCACGATATCCGGACGAGCGTCGAAAGCGATGCGCGAGAGGGCCTCTGCAAGCTCGGCAGAACGGAACTGCCGCCCCGGACGCCAAGTCACGGCAGCGACCGCCAGCTGATGCGGCGCGTCACCGACTCCGTATGCGACGGCAAGATCCACCCGCGCCACACTCGACAACGCGTCGACGATCGGCTGGGTGAACACGGGACCGCGGACCGTGGAAATGACCGTGTTCTTGTGGTCGATCAGCCAGTAGTCGCCGTCGGCGTCCCGGCGGAAGAGATTTTCGGTGGGAATCCACGAATCGCCGGCTTGGAAGAGACCTCGCATGGCTCCGCCCGAGAGATCGGCGGTGAATCCCGCGCGCCCGAGCAGCAATCCGACCTCGTCTTCGGCGCACTCACGGACAAATCCGTTTCCGTTCTCGAGGAGCCGACCACTCAGCGGGTCGTATGCCGCCAACCGCACCTGCGCGCTACCCGGCAGTGGGCGCCCCTTGGAACCAACTTTGGAGCCTGCAACATTGGCAAGAATCACGTCGCCTTCGGTCGACGCATAGAACTCGAGTACCTGCGCGGGGTCGAACGCCTCCGTTGTCCGCTTCCACAGACCATGGGGCATGCCCGAACCGATGAACAGGCGGACCGGATGACTACCGTCGATGAGAAGAAGATCCTCGTCGAGTATCTCGCGCATCATCGACCACGTGTAACTCACGACCGTCACGCCGTAGCGGTGGATTTCCTCGACGAACCTCGCGGGGTTCAGTCCACGTGAGAGCGCAATGCGTGAGCCACCGGCCATGGCACCACCGATGGTCGCGAGCAGACTCGACGAATGATGGAGTGGTGCAAGGCAGTACACGGTGTCACCGCGATCGAGATCTGCCGCCGTGGCCGTGCCGAAGGCCGACAGTGCCCACCGGTAGTTGGTGATCTGCTTGGCTTCGAGCACACCGCCGGATTCCGCAAAGATGATGAAGGCGAGTTCGCGGGCGACACCGGGATCCGGTCGGTACCACCCGGGCAGATTGACCTTCGTCGGATCGATTTGTTCGAGATCGATCACGTCGTGTGACGGATCCACCTCGAGGCCACGGGCATCGCCGCCGCCGAGCACCAGTACCGGCCGACCGGTAACCACTGCAGCATCGACGTTTTCCGGATCGGTGATGATCCGATCGACCGACCCCAGCTTGACCGCCGCCGTGATGTCGGAGCCTGGCGGAAGCATGACCGCGACGGCACCAAGTCGCGACAGGGCCGCGATGGCCGCGAGTGCGCTGGGGCGGGTCTCCATCAGGACACCGACATGCGCTGCCGGACGCACTCCCACGGAGATCAATCCACGCACGACATTGTCGATACGCGCGTTGACCGCTTCATAGGTGTGCACGCGATTGTCGAAGAGGAAGCACTCGCCGTTCGGCGCCTTTCGACGCTGCTCCGCCAGCAACTGGCTCAGCGAGATTTTGGTGTGCGGCTGAATCTGGTTGAGTCGAGCCAGACGTGGCAACGCTCGTGCCGCTTCTCCCGACAATTCGAAAGTGCCGCGCAACGCACCGGCGGCAAGGTCACTGATTCCCTTGGTGACTCCTGCACCTACTTCAGCGACCGAGGCGACGGTGTGGATGATCCGATTGCTGATCGACACACCGGTCTGGTCTTCGAGGTCGGCGCCGTAGACCATGTTCGCGATACGGTCCGGGAGGGGTCCACCCGTCTCGGTCCACTGTACGAATTCACCGGTGGTCGGCCAGGTGTGATTGGCCGCGGTGGAACCGACAACCAAACCGAAATGGCCTGCACGCAAGGTAGATTCGTAGACCTTCGCCCGCGGAGCGGCTTGACTGATGCCTCGAACCGCTTGCGGCTGGCCGATGTCGTCGACCTCACCGACGAATGCCAGGATGGGGCAGGTGATCTCGGCGAGCGAGACCAATTGATCCTTGATGACGAACCCACCTGTCATCATTCGGTTGTGCACGATGAACTGCTTGAGCAGTTCGGCTACCGCGGGCCCCGACCACGCGACCCAACCCTCGGTCGCGAGGAAGCGGCGTTGCTGCTCCCGCGGAAGCAACGCCTCACGGTCGTGCAGTTGAAGCAGAAAGTCGACGCGCATCTTCAGCGTCTTCACGGGATCGAGCAACTGGAACCCGGTACGGGCCATCCACCCGGTGACCGCCAGGCGATTGAAGACGTGATCGGCGAGGAAATCTGCACCCTTGGTTGCCAATCCCGCCGGGATGCCGAAGGGTAGCGCGGCGAGTGTGTCGACCGGACTGCCGAAGGTGATGACGCTGGCGATGTTTCGACTACGCCGATACGCGGCAGCCTGATAGGCGAACATGCCACCCTGCGAATAACCGGAGATGTGAACATCTTTTCCGGTGTGACGGTGGATGTGATCGACGATGTCGCTGAGAGCGATGATGTGATCGGCGAGGTTACGATCCCAACCGCCCTCTTCGGAGTCGGGCGAACCGAAATCGACGACCCAGGGATCAAGGCCCATCTCGTGCAGAATTCCCACAGCGCCCTGGTCACGGGTCACGTCGTACACGTTCGCCGACATCATCATCGGCGGGATCAGCAAGATCGGTGCGCCGACGGTTTCCGGGTCACTGTCCGGGAAGTAGCGCCGTAGCCGATACATCGCTGCGCGTTCGACGATCTCGAACGGCGACGTGGTCGCATCCGTTTCCAGCCCACCCAACCGGACGACCTCGAGGCCGTTTTGTGCTGTCGCAACCACCCGACGAATCGGGCCCAGCACAGACTTGGAATTCAATCCCACCATTTCACTCCCAAGTTACTCACCATGTGACGTCAGTCTCATTTTTCCCGCGCGCGACAAGCCTACTGACGGCGAATACGCGTACGCGGTCAGGGAGCAAATTCTGCTACCTGACCGCGTACGACCGAAGGACTACTGCCGAAAAGAGAGCGACAACACTCGTGACCGCGAGGTCACAGGGTCCATTCCCGCAGTGACTGCGCCACTGCTTTGACTCCGTCCAGCTGCTCGGCAACCCGCACCCCCGCAGTGCCGCCTCGCGCGTTGCGCGAAGCAATGGAACCCTCGACTGTCAGCACCTCACGAACAGCGGGTGTCAGCGCGCTGTCGACGCCGGCCAGTTCCTCGTCGGTGAGATCTTCGAGTCCGACCCCTCGTGCTTCGGCGACACGCACGCACGCTCCGGCAGCCTCGTGGGCAACCCGGAACGGCACGCCCTGACGCACCATCCACTCCGCGATGTCGGTGGCCAACGTGAACCCTGCCGGAGCTAGTTCCGCCATGCGTTCGGTGTGGAACTCGAGCGTCTGCACCAGACCGGTGATGGCCGGGAGCAGCATCTCGAGCTGCGCAACCGAGTCGAAAACCGGTTCCTTGTCCTCTTGCAGATCGCGGTTGTACGCCAGCGGCTGAGCCTTGAGCGTCGCCAACAATCCGGTCAGGTTGCCGATCAAACGACCCGACTTACCGCGCGTCAGTTCCGAGACATCCGGATTCTTCTTCTGCGGCATGATCGACGATCCCGTCGACCACGCGTCGGCAAGCGTGATGTAGCCGAATTCCGGTGTGCTCCAGATGATGATCTCTTCCGCCATGCGGGAGAGGTCGACACCGATCATCGCAAGCACGAACGCTGCCTCGGCCGCAAAATCACGCGAAGCGGTTGCGTCGATCGAGTTCTCGGCCGAGCTGTCGAACTTCAATTCCGCTGCAATGGCTTCGGGGTCGAGACCGAGCGAGGAACCGGCGAGTGCACCGGAACCGTACGGGGACACCGCAGCTCGCACGTCGAAGTCGCGAAGGCGCTGCACGTCGCGCAACAACGGATGTGCGTGAGCGAGCAGGTGATGCGCCAACAGGACCGGCTGAGCCGCCTGCAGGTGCGTCTTGCCCGGCATCACGGCATCCGGATGGGCCCCGGCCTGAGTCGCCAAAGCATCGACCACGTCGAGAACGCCGGTGGAGATGCGGCGGACCGCATCCCGAAGCCACATGCGGAACAGCGTGGCCACCTGGTCGTTGCGCGAACGTCCAGCACGCAGGCGCCCACCGACCTCAGGCCCGACACGCTCGATCAGACCGCGCTCGAGTGCGCCGTGTACGTCCTCGTCCGAATCACTGGGCCCGAAGGCGCCACTGGCGACATCTGCCGCCAGACGGTCGAGACCGTCGAGCATCGTCGCGAGGTCGGCTTCGCTGAGCAGACCGGCCTTGTTCAGCACACGCGCATGCGCCTGCGACGCCCGCACGTCGTACGGAGCGAGGACCCAGTCGAAGTGAGTCGACTTGCTCAGCGCCGCCATGGCAGCGGCCGGTCCGGACTCGAACCGCCCGCCCCACAGCGCACCTTCGTTGGTGCCGTGTTTTTGAGCGTCTCCGTCACCGCGAGCCGTCATGGCTCAGAGTCCCAGATCGCGCTTCGCGGCGACCTTCGACGACAGACCGTGGATCTCGACGAAGCCCTTCGATGCGGACTGGTCGAAGCTGTCGCCCTCGTCGTACGTCGCGAGGTTGAAGTCGTAGAGCGACTCCGGGCTGCGACGACCGTTGACGGTGATGGCTCCACCGTGCAGGAAGAGACGGATGTCGCCGGTAACGCGTTCCTGCGTCTTGTTGACGAACGTGTCCAGTGCGTCCTTGAGGGGCGAGAACCAGAGGCCGTCGTAGACCAGCTCGGACCAACGCTGCTCCATCTGACGCTTGTAGCGACCGAGTTCGCGTTCGAGGGTGACGTGTTCGAGTTCCTGGTGCGCGGTGATGAGAACCATGGCGCCGGGAGCTTCGTAGATCTCACGGCTCTTGATGCCCACGAGACGGTCCTCGACGACGTCGAGACGGCCGACGCCCTGTGCGCCTGCGCGCTTGTTCAGTTCCTGAATGGCTTCGAGAACCGACACCGGGCGGCCGTCGATGGCGACCGGGCGGCCCTTGTCGAAGCTGATGATGAGCTCGTCGGGTGCGTTCCAGTTGACCGTCGGGTCCTGGGTGTAGTCGTAGACGTCCTTCGTCGGCGCGTTCCACAGATCCTCGAGGAATCCGGTCTCGACGGCGCGGCCCCAGACGTTCTGGTCGATCGAGAACGGCGACTTCTTGGAGACGTTGATCGGGATGTTGTTCTCTTCGGCGAAGGCGATGGCCTTCTCGCGGGTCCAGGCGTAGTCGCGGACCGGTGCGATGACCTGAAGGTCGGGTGCGAGGGCGCCGAATCCGACCTCGAAGCGAACCTGGTCGTTGCCCTTACCGGTGCAACCGTGCGAGACGATGGTGCCGCCGTGCGAGCGTGCAGCTTCGACGATGTGCTTGACGATCAGCGGACGGCTGATGGCCGAGACGAGCGGGTAGCGGTCCATGTACAGGGCGTTGGCCGCGATGGTCGGCAGGCAGTATTCGTCCGCGAACTCGTCGCGGGCGTCGACGACAACGGATTCGACTGCGCCGCAGTCGATCGCGCGCTGACGCACGACCTCCATGTCCTCGCCACCCTGCCCCAGATCGATGGCGACGGCGACAACTTCAGCGCCCGTCTCCTTACCGATCCAACTGATGGCAACAGAAGTGTCCAGCCCGCCCGAGTAGGCGAGTACGACGCGATCGGCCATGGTTTTTGTGCTCCTTCGGTTGAAAATCTCTATCAAAGAATAAGGGGTCAGGCGAGCGATTCGATCATGGCCGCGAGTTCCGCTCCGGAAAGCGGTTCCCGGGCCACTACGAAGATGGTGTCATCTCCGGCGATCGTGCCCACGATGTCCGGCATCGAGGACCGATCCAGTGCGCTCGCGAGGTAGTGCGCGGCTCCCGGCGGTGTCCGGAGGATCGCCATGTTGCCGCTGAAATCGGTGGAGACCAACAACTCACCCAACAGCCGTGAGAGGCGGTCGGTGCCGCCGGCCACACCGCGTACCGGGTTCCCGTCCTCCGGCACCACGTAAACACCGGCGCCGCCGTCGGCGGCACGCAGTTTCACCGCTCCCAGCTCTTCGAGGTCACGCGAGAGCGTCGCCTGCGTTGCTTCGATGCCCTCGGCACCGAGCAAGGCCGCCAGCTCCGTCTGACTTCGGACAGGGTGAGCCGCCAGAAGCGCGATGATGCGCGACTGGCGACCAGCCCGAGTGGGAGCGACGCTCACGCCGGGTCCAGTTGGGTTCGCTGTTCCAGCAGCCACACGAGCAATGCCTTCTGGGCGTGCAGACGGTTCTCCGCCTCGTCCCAGACAACACTCTGCGGCCCGTCGAGAACCTCGTCGGTGACTTCTTCGCCGCGATGCGCGGGCAGGCAGTGCAGGACGACGGCCTTCGGATCTGCCTTTGCGAGCAGCTCCTTGTTGATCTGGAACGGACGGAAAGGTCCGACCCGATCGAGTCCGTCGTTCTCCTGACCCATCGAGGTCCAGGTGTCGGTGACCAACGCGTCGGCGCCGACGACGCCGGCCTGTGGGTCCTGCGTCAGGGTGATGGTCGCGCCGGTTTCCTCGGCGCGTTTGCGTGCTGCTGCCACGACCCAGTCCGCCGGTTCGAAGCCGGCGGGGCTTGCGATGGTGACGTCTATGCCTGCGGTCACTCCGCCGAGCATCAGCGAGTGAGCCATGTTGTTGGCGCCGTCGCCCAGGTAGGTCAGCTTCAGCCCCTTGAGCTCACCCTTCTGTTCGATCAGCGTTTGCAGATCGGCCAGAACCTGACAGGGATGAAATTCGTCGGACAATGCATTGACGATGGGAATCGTTGCACCCGTTGCCATTTGCTCCAAGCGCTTCTGGCCGAACGTGCGCCACACGACGGCGTCGACATAACGGGAGAGTACGCGTCCGGTGTCCGCCAACGTCTCTTCACGACCGAGTTGAGTGCTGCGCCCGTCTACGACGACAGCGTGGCCGCCCATCTGTGCGATGCCCATCTCGAACGAGAAACGTGTACGCGTCGAGTTCTTCTCGAAGATGACACCGACTCCGCGGGGACCCTCGAGCGGACGCCGAGCGAATGGGTCCTTCTTGAGAATCGCTGCGAGTTCGAGAACTTCGGCCTGCTGCGCAGGAGTCAGATCGTCGTCCCTGAGAAAGTGTTTCACCACGGTAGTCACTTCTCCCCCGGCTGGTCAGCCGATAGTGCGCTGTCGAAGATGGCAGGTAGTGCTGCCACGAAGGTTTCGGCCTGCTCGTCCGTGAGGATGAGCGGCGGCGCCAACCGGATCACTCCGGGTTGCGCTGCATTCACAAGGTACCCGGCTTCGCGCGCTGCGTTTTCCACTGCCGGCGCGACGTCCTCGGTCAGCACGACACCCAGCAACAGTCCTGATCCCCGTACGTAGTCGACCAACGGATGGCCCAGATCTTCGATGCCCGCCGAGATCGATTTACCCAAGCTGTCGGCGCGTGAGATCAGGTCTTCCGCTGCAATGGTTTTCAGCACGGCAAGTGCCGCCGCAGCACACACCGGATTGCCACCGAACGTCGTACCGTGCTTACCAGGTCCGAACAACTCGGCCGTTGCCCCGGTCGCGATGCAGGCGCCGATCGGCATTCCTCCACCGAGCCCCTTCGCGAGAGTGATGACGTCCGGGACGATGCCGACTGCCTGATGGGCGTAGAACCAGCCGGTCCGGCCGATGCCGGTCTGCACTTCGTCGAGCACGAGAAGTGCACCGCGCTCGGCGGTGATCCGCCGAGCCTCGACGAGGTATCCCTCGGGTGGCACCACGACGCCGCCCTCACCCATGATCGGTTCGAGGAACACAGCGGCGGTGTCGGAATCGACGGCCTGCTCGAGTGCCTCGACGTCGCCGTACGGCACGAACTCGACACCGGCGGGCATCGGTTCGAACGGCGCCCGCTTGGCCGGCTGACCCGTCAGAGCGAGTGCCCCCATCGTGCGACCGTGGAAGGAGCCTTCGGCTGCGATGATCTTCTTCCGGCCGGTGGCGCGAGCGAGCTTGAAGGCAGCCTCGTTCGCCTCGGTACCGGAGTTGCAGAAGAACGCGCGCCCGGTGACGTTGCCGAGATGAGCGAGCAGCTGCTCCGCCAACTCGACGACCGGCTCGCTGGCGTACAGGTTGGACACGTGGCCGAGTGTCGACAACTGAGTAGTCACGGCTTCGACGACGGCCGGATGTCCGTGTCCGAGGATGTTGACGGCGATTCCGGCCAGGAAGTCGACGTACTGCTTGCCGTCGGCGTCGGTGAGTACGGCGCCGTCACCGCGGACGAGAGCAACCCGGGGTACGCCGTAATTGTTCATCAGCGAAGCGGACCACCGCTGCTGCAGATCGATCGTGCTCATGAGATAGCTCCCTGCTGGGGACCGGCGACCGAGGAACCCGGCACGACCATCGTGCCGATTCCTTCACCGGTGAAAAGTTCGAGTAGGACTGAATGTTCGAGCCGACCGTCGATCACGTGCGCCGACGGCACACCTCCGCGCACCGCGCGAAGGCAGGCCTCCATCTTGGGCACCATGCCGGCATCGAGACTCGGCAACAACTGAGCAAGGGCGTCGGTGTCGATCTCGGTGGCCAGCGAGGATCGGTCCGGCCAATCGGTGTACAGGCCCTCGACGTCGGTGAGGACAACGAGCTTCTCGGCACCGATCGCCTCGGCCAGTGCTGCAGCAGCGGTATCGGCGTTGATGTTGTGGACGACGCCGTCGGCGTCGGGCGCGATGGTCGAGACCACCGGAATACGTCCTGCCGCAATGAGATCGAGTACCGCGTCTGGGTTCACGGTAGTGACGTCTCCGACCAGGCCGATGTCGGTCTGCTCCCCCTCGACCGCAACAGTGCGTCGAGTAGCGGTGAACAAGTGCGCATCCTCACCGGAGATACCGACCGCGTACGGACCGTGCGCGTTGATCAGCCCGACGAGTTCACGGCCCACCTGACCGAAGAGCACCATCCGGACGACGTCCATCACCTCGGGCGTCGTGACCCGGAAACCACCGCGGAACTCACCCTTCATGCCAAGGCGTGCCAGCATCGCGTTGATCTGCGGGCCACCGCCGTGCACGACGACGGGATGGATGCCGACAGTCCTCAGGAACGCCATGTCGGCGGCAAATGCCGTTTTGAGCGTCTCGTCGATCATGGCGTTTCCGCCGTACTTGACCACGACCACCTTGTCGCGGAATCGCTGCAGCCACGGCAGCGCGTCGGCAAGGACATGCGCTTTCTGATGCTCGCTGATCACGGGATACGTCTCGGTCATGACGAATACGCCGAGTTCTCTTCGACGTAAGCATGCGAGAGGTCCGTGGTGCGAATGCTCACGGACTCGTTGCCGATTCCCAGATCGATGTCGAGTTCGATGTCGATCCCACTCAGGTCCACCTCACGCGCCCCCGGAGCACCGACGCCGTCGATGCAGACGGGACTCCCGTTGAAGGACACACTGATTCGATCGGGATCGAGCTCGATGGGAGCGATACCCACTGCGGCGAGAACGCGACCCCAATTGGGATCGGAACCGAAAAGCGCTGTCTTGACCAGGCTGTCGCGGGCGATGGTCCGGGCGCCGATCAACGCATCGGACTCGGACGCCGCGCCGCGAACCGTCACCTTGACCCGCTTGGTGACACCCTCGGCGTCTGCCATCAACTGATCCGCGAGATCATCACACACGGCCAGCACTGCGGCGTTCAGTTCGTCCTGCGTCGGCGTGACACCGCTGGCGCCGGAGGCCAACAGGAGCACTGTGTCGTTGGTGGACGTGGCGCCGTCGACGTCGAGGCGATCGAAGCTCAGGTGGGTGGCGGCGCGCAGAGCGGTATCGAGCTGATCCGCCGTTGCGACAGCATCGGTCGTGACGACGCACAGCATGGTGGCCAGCGCAGGCGCGAGCATGCCTGCGCCCTTGGCCATTCCGCCGACGTTCCATTTGTTCGCGTGGTGCAGCGACGCCTGCTTCGGCACGGTATCGGTGGTCATGATCGCGTATGCCGCGTCGGTGCCGCCGGAGATTCCGCCGGCCAGTTCGTGCACCACCTCGGTGACACCGGGGATCAGCTTGTCCATGGGCAAGCGGTCACCGATAAGTCCGGTCGAACAGACAGCGACCTCGATCGCGCCCGTCTCGGTGCCCCAATTACTCAGTGCCGAAGCAACTTCCTCGGCAGTCTTGTGTGCATCCTGGAATCCACCCGCGCCCGTGCAGGCGTTCGCGCCGCCCGAGTTGAGCACCACCGCGCGCAGCTTGCCCGTCGTCAGGACCTGCTGAGACCAGAGCACCGGAGCTGCCTTGACCTTGTTCAGGGTGAAGACGCCGGCAGCGGCCAGATCGGGTCCCTCGTTGAGCACCAATGCGAGGTCCGACTTGCCACTCTTCTTGATACCGGCAGCAATTCCGGCACCGCGGAATCCGGCAGGTGCGGTGACGCCCTGCGTGCGGAGCAGACGTCCCCCGGCGACGTGAACCACGTCTGCAACGGTCGCGTCAGGCTCGATTGCGTTGTCGATCTGCTGCGGATTGTCGGTGCTCACGGAGCTACTCCCACGGTAGAGAGACCTGCGGTCTCGGGTAGGCCAAGGGCGAGATTCATCGATTGCACCGCGCCACCGGCGGTGCCCTTGGTGAGATTGTCGATTGCCGAGATGACAACGAGCTGACCGGCGTCGGCGTCAACGGTGACCCCGATCTGCACGGCATTGGATCCGATCACGGCACCGGTCTGCGGGAAGACTCCGGCAGGCAGTACGTGGATGAACGGCTCGTCGTTGTATGCCTTGTCGTAGATTTCGCGCGCTTGCTCTTCGGTGGCCGTGGTGGCTGCCGTGCAGGTCGCGAGGATGCCGCGCGGCATGGGCGCGAGGACTGGAGTGAAGGAGACACTGATGTCCTTGCCGCCTGCGGCCGAGAGATTCTGAATGATCTCAGGGGTGTGGCGATGGACGCCGCCGACGCCGTACGCACGGACGGAGCCCATGACCTCGGAACCCAGCAGATCAGCCTTCGGTGCCCGGCCGGCGCCCGAAGTGCCACTGACCGCAACCACGTTCACGTGTGAGTCCACGATCCCCGCGGCAACGGCGGGGGCCAGCGCGAGGCTCGCTGCCGTCGGGTAGCAGCCCGGAACGGCGATGCGGGTTGCGCCTACCAATTTCTCACGGGCACCGGGCAATTCAGGAAGACCGTAGGGCCAGGTGCCGGCATGAGCGCTCTTGTAGTACTTCTCCCAGGCTGCGGGATCCTGCAGCCGGAAGTCCGCGCCGCAGTCAATGATGACCGTCGACTCGGGCAGCAACTTGGCGTACTGAGCCGAATTTCCGTGTGGGAGACCGAGGAAGACGACGTCGTGACCCGAGAGGATCTCGACAGTGGTCTCTTCGAGTACCCGCGACGAGAGTGGAAGCAAGTGCGGATGATGCTCACCGAGCGTCGAACCGGCGTTGCCACCGGCGGTCAGCGAACCGATAACCAGGCTGCCGTCGACATAGGAGGGGTGCCCGAGAAGCAGACGCAGAACCTCACCACCGGCGTACCCACTGGCGCCGGCAACGGCGACTCTGATCGGCTTGCGTGCGTTCTCGGTCGTACCACCTTCAGTCATGTCACACAGTATGCATCATTGTGCATCGGAATGCATAATTACTTACCCATGGATCGCCGGATCTCCTCGAGCTTGGCCTTTGCGGCCTTCTGGCGCTCGTCCCACTGCTCGTCGACGGACTTTCCGACAGGACTCTCGTGCGCCAGTTCGGACGAACCTATTGAAGTACCGAAGCGCCCCTCTATCTTCTCCCGAACGCGGTCGAAAGTGGGCACTCCCCCTTCGGTGTAGTCGGGTTCGGGAATTCTCGGATCGGTCGCAAGTACCACCGGGACGTCGATGATCTCGTCGACCTCCACAACGGTGTCGGGCAGTTCGACTTCTTCGGCGTCGGTGATCTCGTTCTCGTCCTCGACGCGGTTCGGCTCGAGGCTCGCGGCAGCGGTGTCCACCACGGAAAGAAGGACCGACAAACTCGGACGACGCTCGACCACTGCGCGGACGACCGCGAGGAAGTCCTTGTCGTCGAGTGCACTGGCGGCCTCGACTACCTGGTGCACGGACCCATCATGTTCGGACCCATCATTTCGTGACACTGTCAGTCCCTTCTCGAAAACGCCGACGGACAATTCCGATCCTTCCACGACCGTCCGTCGAAGGGGTCAGCGTGACGCGAGATACGCGGCAAACGCTTCCTCGCTCGAATATTCGGGGACGTATCCGAACTGTTCCTTGAGCCGCCGATTGTCGAGAACCGGTCGGTACTGGAGAAATCCGACGCGCTCCGGACCGTGTTCCGTTACACCCAATCGCCGTCCGACGCGTAGAACGCCTCGCAACAACCATGCAGGAAGCGTCACCGTGCTCTTGCCCATCCGGGAAGCCAACTCGTCGACGGTCAGCACGCCGTCGCCCGCGACATTGAAGATGCCCACTTGGTTTCCGGTCACGGCCTCCGCAAAAGCGCCCGCGACATCGGTGTGCCAGACGAAGACGAAGGGGCTGTCGCTCCCGGCAACCTTGAGCAGCTTGCGGCGATCGAACAACGCGGTGATCTGATTGTCGACGCTCTCGCCCAAGATCGTGCCGATCCGGAAGACAACTTGTTCCAACTCCGGGTGTTCGACGCGATATTCGGCGAGCATCTCCTCGACCAGGCGTTTGTGGCGACTGTATGTGAATTCGTCGTTGCCTCGGACAGGTACGTCCTCGGTGATCCACGGTGGGTTGTCGGAGTGGTAGCCGTACGCCGCTCCGGACGAAGACACGACGACCCGTCCAACCCCGTGTTCGACGCAGGCCGCGAGCACGTTTCGTGTCCCGTCGACGTCGACGCGGTACTCCTGCTCTGCTGTCGTTTTCTTGCCGGGATTCACGATGGACGCAAGGTGGATCACGACGTTCGGTCGGTACTGACCGAACACCCGCCCCAATTCTGTGGGGTCGCAGACGTCCACCCTGACGCGGCGGATGCGATCGTCCGGCGTGTCCTTGACCGTGAGGTCGACACAGACGACGGTGATGCCCTGCGCGATCAGTGCGTCGATGACAGCGGTACCCAGGAACCCGTTTCCGCCCGTGACGAGTGCGACGGTCATGCCGGTACCGCCTTTCGGGCGCGTCGCTTGGACCAGATCGTCGCCAGAGCCAACCCGGCGATGATGTCCCAGATCCCCCACCAGCCGGCCACGATGGCCATGCCACCGAGCCCGTCGAAGAACGTGAACACCAGGCCAAGCCCCAGCCCGGCATTGCGGATGCCGACCTCGAAAGAGACGGCGCGACGGCTGTATTCGTTCAACCCGGTGACGGCGCCGCAGAAGTATCCCAGTGCGAGGGCAACCGTGTCGTGCAGGAAGACCGCGAGCAGTACCACCCCGATGTGGTCGACGAAGTACGACGCATTCCCCGACACACCCGCGACGATGAAGATCAACAACGCCACCAACGAACCGTTTTTCACCCAAGGCTGCGCTTTCGCGGCGATCTCCGGGAACTTTTGTGCCGCCCAGATGCCGAGAACGAACGGCACGCCGATGATCAGGGCGATTTGCGCGACCATCTCGAGCGCATTCAGGTTCACGGACTGCAACAGAGCGTCGGTCTCCGGGCGTCGGCTCCCCCAGAACGCGAGATTGAGCGGCATGAGGAAGATCGCGAGGACGTTCGACACCGCCGTCATGGACACCGAGAGTGCGACGTCGCCGCCCGCCCGGTGAGTCAGGACATTCGAGATATTGCCCGGCGGGCAGCACGCCACCAGGATCATGCCGAGCGCTACCGAGGGAGCGGGCGAGAGAATCAGCGTCAGCAGAAAAGTCACTGCCGGCAGCAGCAGGAACTGGGCAGCGATACCCACCGCCATCGCCTTGGGTTTGGTGAGCGCACGACGAAAGTCGTCGACCGAGGTGTCGAGGGCGATCCCCAGCATGATCGCGGCCAGCACCACGTTGAGGATCATCAACGATCCCGGGTTGAAGTTGAGCACCACGTCGTCGATCGGCATCACTGTCCTCCCTTCGTCAGAGCGGCATCAAGCAGTCCGATGTGTCGCTTGATCGCCGATCGGTAGGCGTCCTTGTTCACGTAGTAGGCCATTCGTCCCAACTTCAGGTACTTGTATCCCCCGGACAGATCGGGAGGAGGACCGGCCGCCGCCGCCGAGAATTCCCGCGCCGCGGCGGGGGCTTCGGTACGTGCGGTGATCAATTTGGCCACCAACTCGGCCTGCTCGAAACGGCCCTGCCATCCGAGACCGGATGCTTCGACCATGCCGAGAACAAAGAGATTGTCGTGGCGGCGACTCGCGACGTTGAGGAACAGGTCCGGGGCAGCGCCCGACCAGTCCAAGTCCTCGCGCGCGATGAAGGGATAGTCGAGGTGATACCCCGTGGCGCAGAGAACGAGGTCGTAGTCGGCAGACGATCCGTCGACAAACCGCACCGTCCTCCCCTCGAACCGGTCGACGTCGGCGCGCACGTGCACATCACCGTGCCCGATGTGGTGCAGGATCAACGAGTTCACGACCGGATGCGATTCGTAGATCTTGTAGTCCGGTGCCGGAAATCCGAACCGCACCGGATCACCCGTGAACTGCTTGAGTACCAAGGTGTCGACGCGTTGTTTGATCCACGGCGGCAACGGCTTTCCCTGATTCAAGGTGTCCGAGGGCCGGCCGAACAGATACTTGGGGACGAAGTAGTAGCCTCGCCGAACGCTCAGGTCGACGCACTCGGCCTGGTGGACGGCATCGACGGCGATGTCGCATCCACTGTTGCCCGCCCCGATGACCAGTACCTTCTTCCCGCGGAAGATCTCGGCGCTGCGGTACTGGCTCGTGTGCATCAACGTGCCGGTGAAGTCGCCCCGGAAAGTCGGCATGTTCGGCTTCGACAGCGTTCCGTTCGCGATGATCACGCCTCGATACCGCGCGACTGTTGTCTCACCGCTGCGACTGCGCGTGGTGACCTGCCACAGCGAATCGACCGGCGAAACGTCGGCGACGGTAGTGCCGAAGGCAAAGTGCCTGCGAAGATCGTGAGTATCGGCGTAGTCGCGGAAATAATCGGCAAGTTCGACGTGGCTCGGGTAGTCGGCCACCGAATCCGCCATCGGGAACTCCGCGAATGCGGTGGTGCCCTTCGAAGAGATGAGGTGCGCCGACTCGTAGACGGTGCTGTGCGGGTTGTCGATGTCCCAGAGCCCACCGACGTCGTCGTGGCTCTCGAAGCCGTCGAACGCTATCCCGGCCCGATCGAGGTTTCGCGCGCCGGCCAATCCAGACGGGCCCGCTCCGATCAGCGCGTACTTCTCCTCTGTGATCATCCGTCGAGCGTCGCAGATAGTCCGAATCTTGCAGAAATATGCCGGATAATGACGTTATGAGCGCACCAGATACCGGCAACGGTCGCGGGATAGATGAAATCGATCTGAGGATAATCAATGCGCTCCAGCTCGCACCGCGATCGAAGTGGCTTTCGTTGGCCGGACCACTCGAACTCGACGCCGCGACTCTCGCCCGTCGTTGGAATCGACTCTCCGAATCGTCGTTGGCCTGGGTCACGGTCACTCCAGGGCCACAGGTCCTGGGCAGCATCGTCACAGCGATCATCGAAATCGATTGCTCACCTGCTCTTCTCGACACCGTCGCGGCACGGCTGACTCGCTCGGCTCACGCCGTGACCATCGAAGCATCAACGGGCAGAGCAGATCTGCTCGTCACAGCCGGTACCGCGGACCTGGCGTCGATGTCGCGCTTCATCTCGGAAGACGTCGCAACGATCGACGGTGTACTGGCGACACGAACCTCGATCATCACACGCTGGTTCACCGAAGGTGGGCGATGGAGACTCAATGCGCTGGCACCGTCCGAGAAGGGTGTGCTGACCACCAGCGAAAACCGTACTGCCGTGCGCGCTCGGCCGACCGGGATATCCGAACAGGATCGCAAGGTTCTGACGAAGCTCGCTTACGACGGGCGCACTCCCATGAAGGAACTGGCCGACGCGATCGGTGTCAGTCCCGCTGCGTGCAAACGCCAGATCGACCGGCTCACGTCTTCGGGGTTGGTGGCGCTGCGGTGTGAATTCGCGCGGCCGCTGGCCGGGCTTCCCGTGCTCGCCACTTTGTGGTGCCGCGTCGAACCCGAGCTTCTCGATACGGCGGGACGAGTGCTGAGCCGAGCGCCGGAAGTCCGAAACTGTTTCGCGGTGGTGGGCGCCGACAACCTGGTGGTTCAGTTGTGGCTGCATTCTCCTGCAGAACTCGATGCATTCGAAACTCGTCTGCGCAAGGAGATTCCGGGTCTTTGCGTCACGGAACGATCCATCGTGCTGTATCTGCGCAAACTGCTCGGCCACGTGCTCGACCAGCAAGGGCGACGGACGGACACCGTTGCGCCAGATGTGTGGCTTTCCGATTCACCTCAGTCGAAAAGCCGATAACACGACAGAGCCCACGCCACCGGCAACGGTCGTGGGCTCTGTGATCAGTTGAGGAAATCAGCCACGCATCTGCGCACCGACAGCCTTGGAAGCCGCCTCCACTGCTGCATCGCGCGCGGCACTCGCCTCGTCCTCGGTCAGCGTCCGGTCGACACCACGGAATCGCAATGCGAACGCGAGCGACTTGCGGCCTTCACCGACCTGCTCGCCCTCGAAGACGTCGAAGAGGCGAATGTCTTCGAGAAGTTCGCCGCCGCCGGAACGCAGAGCTTCCTGGACCTTCGCCGCAGGAATATCGCGATCGACAACAACCGCCACGTCCTGGAGCACTGCGGGGAAGGGCGAAATGCGCGGCGCCGGCAGGTTCTCGACCAACGGCAAAGCGTCGAGGTCGATCTCCAGTGCACAAGTGCGCGCAGGCAATCCCGCACGCTCGAGAACAGCCGGATGCAGTTCGCCCGCATGACCGACTACGTTGCCGTCAACGACAACCTCGGCGCAACGGCCGGGATGCCACGGCAGGTACTGCGCCGCACGCAGTTCCACCTCGACGCCTGCTGCAGCTGCAATGACCCGCACTGCTGCAAAAGTGTCCGAAGCCTCGGCCTGACGGCCAGGACCCCAGGGGCCGCTCGGCTCACGCAAACCACTCAACACTGCAGCGATGTGCACGGGCTGAGCCGGCAACGACGCGATCAGGTTCGCGATCTGCTCGTCCGTCGGACGACGATCCACCGGCAATGCATCCACCGGCTTGGTGTCGGGGCCCGGCAGGACGACCTGCGCGATGCCGTACAGCGACAGATCACGCTGACCGCGAGAAGCGTTGCGAGCCAGGATCTCCAGCAGACCCGGGAGCAGCGTGGTCGCCAACTCCGGACGATCGGCTTCGAGCGGGTTGAGGACCTTGCTGGTGTTGCGGCGCGGATCATCCGCGTCGAGGCCCCAGACGTCGAAGACGTTCGTCGGCAGGAAGACCGGAGGAAGGACCTCGACGTAACCGGCGTGAGCCACGGCCTTCGAGACCGTGCGCTTTCGCCGCTGCGACGGAGTCAACCCACGTCCGGCCGGAGCGGCGGGAAGCACAGACGGGATCTGCTCGAGACCTTCGAGGCGAAGAACTTCCTCGACGAGGTCCGCAGGCTGCACCAGGTCCGGACGCCACGACGGCGGCGTCGCGACCAACTGGCCGTGTCCTTCTTCGCTGACGCCGACCTCGACGTTGCAGCCAACCTGGGTGAGGCGGCGAGCTGCGGTGCCGTTGGGGTACGTGACTCCGGCGACACGGTCGGGCAGGTCGATATCCATGCGAATGGCAGCGCGAGGGGCAACATCGCCCACGTCGGTCAGGACCGGTTCGATCCGTCCGCCGGCAATCTCGACCAGCAGAGCGGCTGCGCGGTCGACGGCCGCGAGCGGAATCGCCGGATCGACGACGCGCTCGAAACGCTTGCTCGCCTCACTCGGCAGCTTGTGCCGGCGCGCCGTCTTGAAGACTGCGAGCGGATCCCAGGTAGCTCCTTCGAGGAGGATGTCCGTCGTTGCCGTTCCCACCTCGGTGGTTGCGCCGCCCATGACGGCAGCCAGCGAGATGACTCCGGAATCGTCAGCGATGACAACGTCTTCGGGATCGAGCGTGCGTTCGACGTCGTCGAGCGTCGTCAGCTTCTCCCCCGCCTTGGCGCGACGGACCACCAGGTCGCCCTGCACCGAGGTCGCATCGAACGCGTGCAGAGGCTGACCGAGTTCGAGCATCACGTAGTTGGTGACGTCGACGGCCGGCGAGATCGGGCGAACACCCGAGAGCAGAAGTCGACGCTGCAGCCACCACGGGCTCACTGCCTGCGGATCGATACCCGTGATCTTCCGCATCACGAAACGCGAAGCCTTGGACTCCGGTTCGAGGCGCACCGGCCAGGCTTCACCCTCAGCCGGGTGCGCGGGAACCGAAGCGGGATCGGCATATTCGAGATCGAAGCCGCACGCGAGCTCTCGCGTGAGACCGCGGACCGAGAAGCAGTAGCCACGGTCCGGGGTGATGTTCAGTTCGATGATCGTGTCACCGAGACCGAGCAACTCGTTGCCGTCGGCGCCGGGTTCGGCGGTGCCGGGCTCGAGCACCAAGATGCCCGAATGGTCTTTGCCGATACCGAGTTCCGAGACGGAGCAGATCATGCCGTCGGACACCTGGCCGTACGTCTTGCGAGTGGCGATTTCGAATCCGCCGGGCAGCACCGCGCCGGGCAACGCAACGACGACGAGGTCACCCTCGTTGAAATTGCGCGCGCCACAGACGATGCCGCGAGGCTCGGGTTCGCCGACCTCGACCTGGCAGAAGCGGATCGGCTTCTTGAACTCGGTCAGTTCGGTGATGGAGACGACCTTGCCGACGACCAACGGGCCGTCGATCGCCTCGAGTGTGTCGAGTTCCTCGACTTCGAGTCCCACCCGGACGAACCCGGCGTCCAGCTCTTCCGGGGTCACCTCCCAGTTGGGAGTTGCCCGCTGCAGGATCTCGGTCAGCCAGGATTGCGCTACTCGCACGTCTGCTCAGCTCTCTCGTTTGTCGATAAGTCTTTGTGAAGGTTCCGCGGACCGGATCGGTCAGCCTGCGACACCGAAGGGCAGCGTGAAACGCACGTCACCTTCGACGATGTCGCGCATGTCCGGGATACCGTTGCGGAACTGCAGGGTCCGCTCGAGGCCCATGCCGAATGCGAAACCCGAGTACTCGTCGGGATCGATACCGCTGGCGCGCAGAACGTTCGGGTTGACCATGCCGCAGCCGCCCCACTCGACCCAGCCTGCGCCGCCCTTCTTGTTCGCGAACCAGACGTCGACCTCGGCCGACGGTTCCGTGAACGGGAAGTAATTGGGGCGCATACGGGTACGCGTCTCGGGGCCGAAAAGGGCACGAGCGAACGCGTCGAGAGTCCCGCGCAGGTTGGCCATGGTCAGGCCCTTGTCGACGGCCAGGCCCTCGACCTGCGAGAAGACAGGCGTGTGCGTCGCATCGAGTTCGTCGGTGCGGAACGTGCGGCCCGGGCACACCACGTAGATCGGTACCTCACGCGAGAGCATCGTGCGGACCTGCACCGGCGAGGTGTGGGTACGCAGCACCTGGCGAGAGTTCTCGGGTGCCAGGTGGAAGGTGTCCTGCATCGTGCGGGCAGGGTGATCCGGCAAGAAGTTGAGCGCGTCGAAGTTGAAGTGCTCGGTCTCCACCTCCGGACCCTCGGCAACTTCCCAACCCATCGCGACGAATACGTCGGCGACCTGCTCGGAAATCAGGCTGATCGGGTGACGCGCCCCGACGGGGTGGCGATCGGAGGGCAGAGTGACATCGATTGCCTCGGCAACCAACACCGCGGCGTCACGCTCGGCGAGGAGGACCTCACGACGAGCGTCGTACGCGTTGTTGATCCGAGTGCGGAAGATGTTGACGCGCTTACCGGCGTCCGCCTTTTCCTTGCCCGGAAGGCTGCCGAGACCCCGGCGCGCGAGGGCGATCGGGGACTTGTCCCCCAGGTGCTCCACCTTGACGTGCGCCAGCGCATCCAGGTCAGCGGCGTCCGCCAGCGCCTTCTCGGCGTTCTCAGCCGCAGCGGTCAACGCCTCTTCGGTGAGTACACTCGCGTCGACCTCCGGCGGTGTCGCGCCCTCATTTTTGGCCACGGCTGTGACGCTCCTGTCGCTTCTCGGTTTACTTCTCGTACTGCGTGCTTCTCGTACTGCGTGCTTCTTGTACTGCTTACTTCTTGTACTGCGAGCGAGCTTTCGAACTCGCTCGAGCATTGTCTCTGCTCTTGTATTGTCTCAGGCTTCCGCAAATGGGATTCCGTGAGGTCTTCGCGTGCGTTTTCAGCCGTGATCGGTGGCGCGATTTTGCACCCGCGCGCTTGCGTACAGGCAAATTGCCGCCGCTGTCGCGAGGTTCAAGCTTTCGGCGCGGCCATGGATCGGAATCCTGACCCGATGATCAGCCTGCGCGGCGATCGCCGGATCGAGACCGTGCGCTTCGTTACCGAACAGCCAGGCCGTCGGCTTGCTCAGCAACTCGTCGGCCTCGTCGAGATCGACCTCGCCGTCAGCTGCAGTCGCGAGAATCTGAATGCCAGCTGCGCGAATCTGCTCGATCACCGACACTGTGTCTCGATCGCGGACGACTGGCAGGTGAAACAGGCTGCCCGCCGACGAACGAACGACCTTGCCGTTATGCGGATCGACGCTGTCGCCGGCGAGGATTGCCGCATCGGCACCCACTGCGTCGGCGATGCGAATGACGGTGCCCGCGTTACCTGGTTCGTTGACCTCGACCGGCACTGCGAGCAGGCGGGTCTCCTGATGGACGGCTGCGCTCAGCGGTACATCCAGTAGATCGCTGACGGCAACGAGTCCGGGCGGCGTGACGGTATCGCTGAGAGCTTTGATGGCTCGATCGGTCACAAGAGCAACACGAACTCCAGCGGTCAGCGCCCGATCGATGACGTGCTGATAGCGCTCGGCTGCGTCCTCGGTGTAGAAGAGGTCGTGCACCGGGCGGGCCTCGCCATTCGAGAGTGCACCGTTCAACAGTTCGGTGACCGAGTTCTCGCCCTCGACGAGGAAACGTCCTGCTTTGCGTCGTTCTGCTGTGCGCAGGAGCTTGACAGCAGAAACGACCCGCGGAGTCCGCTCGGTGAGCGGGTCCACGGGCCGTTGCTGTGATGCGTGAATCAGGCTGCTTCTCCGGCAGGAGCGTTCACGTCAGCCGGCAGAGCGGCCTTCGCGAGTACGACCAGGCCGGCAAAGGCCTCGGCATCGGAGACAGCGAGCTCGGCCAGGATCTTGCGGTCGACGTCGACCTCTGCCAGACGCAGGCCCTGGATGAGGCGGTTGTACGTGATGTCGTTTGCACGAGCTGCAGCGTTGATACGCGTGATCCACAGCTTGCGGAACTCGCCCTTGCGCGCACGACGGTCGCGGTACGCGTAGGTGAGCGAGTGGAGCTGCTGCTCCTTGGCCTTGGTGTACAGACGCGAACGCTGTCCACGGTAGCCGCTGGATGCAGCAAGAATTGAACGACGCTTCTTCTGGGCGTTGACCGCCCTCTTTACGCGTGCCACTTGAAAAATCCTGTCAATCTAGGGGCTGAAAGTACGGCCCCGGGTGGTCAGTAAGGGGGCGACTCAGATGCCGAGCATGCGCTTGATGCGCGGAGCGTCGTCAGGGCTGACAACAGCGACACCGTCGAGACGACGGGTAACCCTGCTGGACTTGTGCTCGAGAAGGTGGCGACGGCCGGCCTTCTGGCGCATGAGCTTTCCGCTGCCGGACACCTTGAATCGCTTCGAGGCGCCGCTGTGGCTCTTCATCTTGGGCATGGAGTCCTCAGTTCTTGTTACGTGGTGGATCTTGGGAAATCGACTAGCTGGCCGGAGCCTCGGGAGCGGCATCGCCGGTCGCCGGTGCTTCCGGAGCTGCTTCACTGGAAGCCGGTGCGGCCGGAGCCGGACGCGGAGCAGCCTGAGCCACTGGCGCCTGAGCGCTCTCCTGCGCCTTGACACGAGTCTTGGCGCCCTTGTGCGGTGCCAGGACCATCGTCATGTTTCGGCCGTCCTGCTTTGCCGAGGTTTCGACGAATCCGAGATCTGCGACGTCTGCTCCCAGACGCTGCAGAAGGCGGTAGCCGAGTTCGGGGCGTGACTGCTCACGTCCGCGGAACATGATCGTGACCTTGACCTTGGAACCGGCTTCGAGGAAGCGAACGACGTTGCGCTTCTTGGTCTCGTAGTCGTGGTCGTCGATCTTGGGTCGGAGCTTCTGCTCCTTGATGACCGTCAGCTGCTGGTTCTTACGTGACTCACGTGCCTTCTGTGCAGCCTCGTACTTGAACTTGCCGTAGTCCATGATCTTGCAGACCGGTGGACGGGCGTCAGGAGCTACCTCGACCAGGTCGAGGTCGGCCTCAAGGGCCAAGCGGAGTGCATCTTCAACACGCACGATGCCTACCTGTTCGCCGCCAGGTCCGACCAAACGAACCTCGGGAACGCGGATACGATCGTTGATGCGGGTCTCAGTGCTGATGGGGCCTCCTAGGTTGAACGGTGCGGTCTTCATGACCGCACGCAGCCCGTACCGCCCGCACCCCAACAAAAAAGCCCCGCTGTGATGATTGCTCATCCGCGGGGCCCGATGTCGACCGATCACATAGGATCCAGCTCACGCCGAAACCTATCTCCTCGACTGAGCGAGGAACCTGACGAAGAATGGTCTCCGATAACAGGTGACCGGAACCACTGAACTGCAGTTTCACCTGCCGTGCAGAGGTGGGAGTCGGACTCCACTTGCTGCCCCCGAACAAGTCGGAGGCGGTCGTTGCAACAAGAGTAACAGGTCGCCACAGATGAAAGAAATCGGTGCCGCTCCCAGTGCTGCCGGGAGAGGCCCGATTCAACACCGTCACGGCCTGATGGAATCCTTACATCCATGAGTGAGAACTTCGAGGCAGAACAGAACACCGACGGCGCGAACCCCGACGTCCGCGAACTCTCCGAAGTTCCCGCGGTCGAGGTCATCAGCCGCGCTGCAGTGATGCTGATGAGTTCGGCTGCCGAAAAACTCGGCCTCTCCGACGCCGATCCGTCTTCCAGCCCCTACCTGGACCTCGACGAAGCGCGTCGCGTCATCACGGCACTTGCCGGACTCGTGACTGCGTCGGTCGAATACCTCGGCCCTCATGCCGGACCCATCCGTGAAGGCCTCCAAGCCCTGCAGCGCGCATTCCGTGAGGCGTCCTCGCACCCGGACGAGCCAGGAAAGGGACCGGGCGAGAAGTTCACCGGTCCGGTCTACTGAGTTGGCAACCGCCAACAAGACTCAACCGACGCCCGAGGACGTCGACGCATTCATTTCACGCGTCGACGACCGCAAACGCGCCGACGCCGTGGAGCTGATCTCCCTGCTGTCGGCCGCAACCGGCGAGCCTGCTGTCATGTGGGGCTCGAGCATCATCGGATTCGGGGCACGGCACTACTGATATGCGAGTGGCCACGAAGGTTCCACCCCACTGATCGGGTTCTCCCCCAGGGCCACCGCGCTCACGTTGTACTTGTCGCTGAACTTCGACGACTACACCGACACGCTCGCTCGCCTCGGCAAGCACAAAATCGGCAAGGGCTGCCTGTACGTCAAACGGCTGAGCGACGTCGATATGACGGCCCTGACCGAACTGATCACGGATTCCGTTGCCGCAGCCCGCAACATGATCGACTGAGTCACACTCACCTACGGGGAGAAACAGGCCGAGCGTCTTCGGGCGGTTGCCCGAAGACGGTCGAATCGCGTGGTGTGAAGTGATCGTTCGTCAGCGTGGCCCGACGCATTCGATCAAGTCGAAACCACCGCACGGCGTCGCGCTCGCGACACCAGCCGATGAGAAACCACTGACCACGGTCCTGCGCCAGAATGTGCGGCTCAACTGCCCGCACCGTCTCCGCACCGTCCCCATCCACGTAGTGCAACGACACGACGCGACTCTGCTCGAGACCCTGCTCGACGGCCTGCCGGTTCGCGCGCGAATCCGTCAGAGCCCCGCCGTCACCGCGAATCCACACGCGGCCACCGAGCTCCGCGACCTTGCGACGACTCTCCTCGTCCATCACATCGAGCAGTTTCGCCAGCGCTGCTCGCCCATCCGGCGCAAACGGAGCATCACCCATCGCCGTCAAGGCCAACGCGATCGAAACTGCTTGCGGAACAGTGAAATTCACCGGCGGTAGCGTAGCGCGACCTACGAGTCGGTAACCACCCCCGGGGCCTGAGCGCGCTTCGATCGCCGCACCCGACATCATCAGCGTCTCGATATCCCTCTTGATCGTCCGGGTGGTGACACCGAATTCCTCGGACAATCGGGAGCACGTAGTCCCTCGATCGCCCTGTCGCCGAAGTTCCTCGACGAGAGCATGCAATCTCGCAGCTCGATTCACGTTCACCAGTGTCTCAGATTCCGATACCAAACGGTGACATAATTGGTGACACTCTGTTGTCACCAACCCGGGTGCACTGTGAGTACATGAAAACTCACATCGTTCTTGTTCCCGGATTCTGGCTCGGTTCATGGGCTTGGGATGCAGTACTCCCACACCTCGAACGTTCCGACACCCGCGTGACCAGCCTGACACTGCCCGGGCTCGACGCAGTAGACACAGATCGATCAGCGGTCACCTTCGACGCTCACGTCCGTGCAGTCGTCGACGCCGTATCGGACTCCGACGAGCGCACGGTCTTGGTCGTACACAGCGGCGCCGGCCCGGTGGGGTACGCCGTCACCGATCGCATCCCGGATCGCGTCGCTCGGATCGTCTACGTCGACTCGGGCCCCATGCCCGACGGCGCTGCGCTGCGACCGGATCTGGCTTCCGATGTCATCGAGATTCCGCTCCCCACGTGGGCAGAGCTCGAAGCGGACGGCAGCAGCCTCGAAGGACTCGACGAGAAAGCTCTGGAGACGTTCCGCGCCAACGCGGTACCCGAACCGGCTGGGCCCGCGCGTGAGCCGATTGTCCTGACGAACGAAAAGCGCTACCAGGTGCCGTCAACCGTCGTTTGCAGCACGTTCCCCTCCGCGGTGATCGCCCAGATGGCCGACGGAGGTCATCCGATGGCCGCCGAACTGGCGAAACTCCCCGTGACGTACGTCGACCTCCCGACCGGCCATTGGCCGATGTGGTCGCGCCCCGAAGAGGTCGCCAACGTAATTCTCGAGACCAGCACTTCCTGATCGACAAAGCAGTGATGCCGGGTCGATTCCGACCCGGCATCACTGACCGATTTCTACTTGCTCACGTTCTACTAGCTCACGGAAGCGGCTTTCTTCCGTGGCGCGGCCTTCTTTGCGGCAACTGCCTTCGTCGCACGCTTCTTGGTGATCGGCTTGGCCTTGACCGGCGCGTGCTGTGCGGTGAGAACCTCACTGAGGAACTTGCCCGTGTAGCTCTCGGGGACCGCGGCAACGTCTTCCGGCGTACCTTGCGCCACAACGGTTCCGCCGCCGGATCCACCCTCGGGTCCCATGTCGACGACCCAGTCCGACGTCTTGATCACGTCGAGATTGTGCTCGATCACGATCACGCTGTTGCCCTTGTCCACCAGACCGTTGATCACGATCAGGAGCTTGCGGATGTCCTCGAAATGCAGACCCGTGGTGGGCTCGTCGAGGATGTACACCGTGCGACCGGTGGACCGCTTCTGCAATTCGGCGGCGAGCTTGACGCGCTGCGCTTCACCACCGGACAGAGTCGGAGCCGGCTGACCCAGTCGGACATAGCCCAGGCCGACGTCGACCAGCGTCTTGAGGTACCGGTGAATTGAGGTGACCGGCTGGAAGAACTCGGCTGCTTCCTCGATAGGCATGTCGAGTACCTCGGCGATCGACTTGCCCTTGTAGTGGACCTCGAGCGTTTCGCGGTTGTACCGGGCGCCGTGGCACACCTCGCAGGGCACGTACACATCCGGCAGGAAGTTCATCTCGATCTTCAGCGTTCCGTCGCCGGAGCACGCCTCGCAGCGTCCGCCCTTGACGTTGAACGAGAATCGGCCGGGCTGGTAACCGCGGACTTTCGCTTCCGTGGTGGCCGCGAACAGGGTTCGGATCTTGTCGAACACGCCGGTGTACGTCGCCGCGTTCGATCGTGGGGTCCGGCCGATCGGAGACTGATCGACCTGCACGAGCTTGTCCAGCTGATCGAGACCGTTGATTCGTGTGTGACGCCCAGGTACCTGGCGTGCACCGTTGAGTTTGTTCGCCATAACGGTCGCGAGAATGTCGTTGACCAACGTCGACTTGCCCGAACCGGAGACACCGGTGACAGCGGTGAGAACACCCAGCGGGAAACTCACGTCGATGCCGTCGAGATTGTGCTCGCGAGCTCCGACGACCGTGACCTGGCGTTTGCGGTCCACCGGTCGACGAATGGCCGGAACCTCGATGAAGCTACGACCTGACAGGTAGGCGCCGGTCAGAGATTCTTCACACGTCAGCAGTTCTTCGTATGGCCCGCTGTGGACGACCTTGCCGCCGTGCTCGCCGGCGTACGGTCCGATGTCGACCACCCAGTCGGATGTACGGATCGTGTCTTCGTCGTGTTCGACGACGATCAGCGTGTTGCCGAGGTCGCGCAGGCGCGTCAGGGTTTCGATCAGTCGCCGGTTGTCACGCTGGTGCAGCCCGATGGACGGCTCGTCGAGCACGTACAACACACCGACGAGTCCGGATCCGATCTGCGTTGCCAAGCGAATTCGCTGGGCCTCGCCACCGGACAACGTGCCCGCGGCTCGCGAGAGGGAAAGGTATTCCAGGCCGACGTCGAGCAGGAAGCCGAGGCGCGCCTGAACTTCCTTGAGGACCTGACCCGCGATGGCCTCTTCACGCGAACCGAGAGTGAGGCTGTTCAGGAAATCCGCGCAATCGGAGATCGACAGTTCACAGACCTCGGCGATGGACTTACTGCCGAAGTCTCCCGCCGCGATAGTTACCGACAGGATTTCGGGGCGCAGGCGAGCACCACCACACGCCGGGCACGGGGTGTCGCGCATGTACCCGTCGTAGCGTTCCTTCATCTGATCGGATTCGGTCTGTTCGAGCCGGCGGTGCAAGAACGGCATCACACCTTCGAACTCCGCGTAGTAGGAACGGGTACGGCCGTACCGATTCTTGTACCGGACGTGAACCTGCTCCTCACTGCCTTCGAGGATTGCTTTGCGGGCCTTCGCCGGCAACTTGTTCCACGGCGTCTTCATGTCGAATCCGAGAATGTCGCCGAGGCCGGACAGCAACCGTCCGAAGTACTCGGAACTCTGGCCCATCGACCACGGCGCGATTGCACCCTCTTCGAGACTCAGGTCGGGATCGGGAACCACCAGATCCGGGTCGACCTCCTTGCGGATACCGAGGCCGGTGCATTCCGGGCAGGCGCCGTAGGGCGAGTTGAAGGAGAACGAGCGCGGTTCGAGATCGTCGATCGCGAGTGCGTGGCCATTCGGGCAGGCCAGCTTCTCGGAGAAACGACGCTCACGATCAGGTGCATTTTCTTCACGGTCGACGAAGTCGAGGACCACGATGCCTTCAGCCAAGCGAAGTGCGGTCTCGACCGAGTCGGTCAGGCGCTGCTTCGAACTCGCCTTGACCTGCAATCGGTCGACCACTACTTCGATGTCGTGCTTTTCCTGCTTCTTGAGCTTCGGCGGATCCGCCAGCGAATGGACGACACCGTCGACGCGCACTCGCGAGTAGCCCTGGGTATTGAGCTGATCGAAAAGGTCGACGAACTCGCCCTTACGAGTACGGACTACCGGTGCGAGGACCTGGAACTTGATGCCCTCTTCCATCTCGAGCACCTGGTCGACGATCTGCTGGGGCGTCTGACGTGCGATCTTCTCACCACACACCGGGCAGTGCGCCGAACCTGCGCGGGCATAGAGAAGTCGGAGGTAGTCGTAGACCTCGGTAATGGTGCCCACCGTCGAACGGGGGTTGCGGTTGGTCGACTTCTGGTCGATCGACACCGCAGGAGACAATCCCTCGATGAAGTCCACATCCGGCTTGTCCATCTGACCGAGGAACTGACGCGCGTATGCCGAGAGCGACTCGACGTAGCGGCGCTGACCTTCGGCGAAGATCGTGTCGAACGCGAGGCTGGACTTGCCGGAGCCGGACAACCCGGTGAAGACGATCAGGCTGTCTCGCGGGAGGTCGAGATCGACTCCTCGCAGATTGTGCTCACGCGCACCCCGCACGATCAGGCGATCCGCCACACCAATTCCCTTCATTGTCAATCGTCCGGGGCCGTCCCCCCGGAGAAGTCTCGAGTGGCCTCGCAAACGCGAGTCCTCGAGCGATCGTCATCGTAGGCCGAGCCACCGACACGTTTTTCTCACCAGGCGAGCCCATCGCTCTACCTGCCCCTATTCGAAGGTAGCCTGCGTTTCATGACGAATCAGCCCATCGTGATCGACGACTCCTACACCGGTCAGGTCTCCCCCGATTCTGCCCCTCAGCGGCGCACAGTCGAAGGCGCCGTCATCACGAAGATGTCGGTCGGCCCCATGGACAACAACACTTACCTCGTCGTCTGTTCCACGACCGGGAAATCTCTCCTGATCGACGCGGCCAACGAAGCCGAGAAGATCATCGCGCTCATCGCACAGGAAGCACCTGTTTTCGATTCCATCGTCACCACCCACCAGCACGGCGATCACTGGTTGGCCCTCGAAGACGTTCACGCCGCAACCAAGGTGCCGACCGCCGCGCACCCCCTCGACGCAGAGGTCCTTCCCGTCACCCCGGACGTGCTCCTCGAAGACGGCGACAAGATGACCGTTGGCAACTTGAGCCTCGACGTCATTCACCTGTCCGGCCACACGCCCGGCTCCATCGCGCTGGCTCTCACCGAACCGAGCGGACAGGTTCACCTCTTCACCGGCGACTCACTCTTCCCCGGCGGAGTAGGCAAGACCGCCGACCCCGAGAAGTTCACTTCTCTGCTCGACGACGTGGAAAACAAGCTGTTCGGAAGGTACGACGACGCGACCGTCGTCTACCCCGGGCATGGCAAGGACACGACGCTCGGCGCCGAGCGCCCGCACCTGGCGGAGTGGCGCGAACGCGGTTGGTGACGTTTCACCTGTTCCGTACTGGACCCGCTAACCGACTTGGCTGTCGACCTGTTCACCGTTGACTCGAAGTCGCGGAAGCCAGGTCGACAGAGTCCCTTCCGTGAAGTCGTCACGACTGAATATGTAGTAGTCGCCGTTCGGATAGACCGGGACACGCCACTCCGCAAGCTCCTTCGCAGCAGCATGTGCCTCCGTGTCGAAGGTGTAGCCCGGATGCTGCCAATCCAGAACGACGAAGTTGGGATCGTCGTTCCATTCGGTGACAAAACAGCGCAGCGCTTCGGCGTGGATCGCATCCACGCGAGCGGCCCACGCCCCTGGAGTCGCAGCTGGCGCCGCACCCGAATCGAAGACCGCGGACGGCGTCGGCTCAGCGATATCTTCGTGGCAACCACTCCATGGTGGTTGATCGGTGTGCATTGTGTGACACCTTCGAACACGCCGTATGCGGATACGCGGTAACGGATACTTCAGAACGGTGTGTCCGGATCAGTGGAGAAGTCATCGTCGCAGTACAGCGCGTTTCGGCGACCAGGAATCCGTCAACCGGGTCAGGCGTGCCGGGATCGCCGAACCGGACCAATTCCTTGTGAGATCGCTAGGGTGGAAAACGAACCTACATCGGGAGGCTTGAAACATGCTGGTACGTCGAATTGCTCGTCCACTGCTTTCCACGATCTTCATCGCCGGGGGAATCGATGCTTTGCGCAACCCTGCTCAGCGAGCAGCCAAAGCGTCACCGCTGATCGACAAATCCGTCGAGACGCTGCCAGGAGCAGTGACGCAGAAGGTGCCTGCTGATCCGGAAACACTCGTCAAGATCAACGCCGCCGTCCAGATCGGCGGCGGTGCGCTGCTGGCCACCGGCAAGGCGCCGCGGCTCGCGTCGTTGGTGCTCGCGGGGAGCCTGGTACCGACCACGCTTGCCGGTCACGACTTCTGGAACGAAACCGATCCGTCACTGCGAGCGATGCAGCGCACAAACTTCATCAAGAACGTCAGTTTGCTCGGCGGACTGATGATCGCCTCCGTCGACACCGAGGGCAAGCCGTCGCTCGGCTGGCGCGGCCGTCGCGCCGCGAAGAAGGCCCAGGCGTCTATCGCCGCAGCACTTCCTTTGGTCGCATCGCAGACCGATCACACGAGCGATCGCGTCGAGCATGCTCTGTCGGTGGCGTCCGAACGCGGTTCCGAGCTTGCCGAAACCGCGAAGGCACACGGCACGGATTGGCTCGAACTTGCGAAGGAGCGCAGCTCCGAGTTCGCGGAGATCGCGAGCAAGCGAGCCGCGGAATTCGGAGAGGTCGCCAAGGAACGCGGCCCGGACATCCTCGAAGTCGCGCAGAAGCGCGGCTCCGAACTGGCCGAGACCGCACGCGAGCGCAGCGCCGAACTGGCAGAGCTGGCGAGCAAGCGCAGCTCGGAGTTCGCCGAACTCGCCCTCGAGAAGAGCAACGAGTGGGCCGAAACGGCGTCGGAGCAGACCGAGGTGCTGGGTAAGCGTGCTCGCAAGCGCGCAGAGAAGGCGCTCGAAAAGGCTCGCGCCAAGAAGGACGAATTGACGCACTGAGTGCACCGAAAGACACGGTCAGGCCACCTTCGGGTGGCCTGACCTGTATCTATGCGGCAGTTCATCTGGGGGAACTAGACTGTCTTGGCGCTTTTGCAGCGCGTGAATTTCTCATCAAGCCTAGGAGATCCTTTGCCCGACGCGGACCCGTCACTGAACGAGCAAGAGCTCGAGCAGCAGTACGTGACGATGTTGTACTCCCGTCTCGACGATCTTCGAAAGTATGCCCAAACTCGCTTGAGCACGGTCCTCCTCGAGACCGGCGGAACCCCGCAAGCACGCAGCGAACGCGAATCCTTCAACGCCATGTACACCGAGGATCTCGCCAAGTACGACGCAGCCGAGAACGGAATGTGTTTCGGACGCATCGACTTCGACGACGAGCGACGCTACGTCGGCCGACTGGGAATCCTGGACACCGACAACGACTACGAAACGCTGCTCCTCGACTGGCGAGCTCCGATGGCACGCCCGTTCTATCTGGCGACGCCCGCGGCACCCGAGGGCGTGAAGCGGCGACGCCATATTCGCAGTCGGAGCCGCACAGTCACCGGCATCAACGACGAATACCTGGACCTCGACGCGGCCCGCGCCGCAGGCGTGGTGACCGAAGCCGGCGGCGTCGCCGGTGAGAGCGCTCTCCTGGACGCTCTGAACGCAGCGCGTACGGGTCAGATGAACGACATCGTCGAGACCATTCAGAGTGAGCAGGATGCCATCATCCGCTCCGAGCACAAGAGCGTTTTGGTCGTCCAGGGCGGTCCGGGTACCGGCAAAACCGCAGTCGCCCTTCACCGTGCCGCCTTCTTGCTCTACACCTACCGCCAGCAACTGGCCAAGGCCGGTGTTCTCATCATCGGGCCGAACGCGACGTTCCTCGACTACATCAGCCAGGTCCTTCCTTCACTCGGTGAGACCGGAGTTCTACTCTCGACGATCGGGGACCTGTACCCCGGAGTGCGTGCGACTCGTACGGATTCCCTCGCCGCCGGTGAGATCAAGGGTTCCCTCGCGATCCTCGACGTGCTCAAGAACGCCGTCCGGGATCGGCAGGAAGTTCCGTCGAAGCCGATTACCCTTCGATTCGACACGTACGACTTGAAGCTGGATCGAAAGACTGTCACGAAGGCGCGCGGGCGTGCTCGGTCGTCGCGTCGCCCACACAACCTGGCGCGCCCGATCTTCGTGGCAGCAGTCATCGAGGCGTTGGCACTGCAGATGGCCGAACTCATCGGCGGAAACCTCGTCGACGGTGGGTCACTCCTCAGTCGGGACGACATCGCCGACATTCGCGACGAGATGCGTGAGGACCCGGACATCATGTCCGCCATCGGAAAGCTGTGGCCCGAATTGTCGCCGCAGCAAATCCTCGCGGAACTGTGGACGTCGCCGGCGAGGTTGGCCAAGGCAGCGCCGCAACTCGACGACGCCCAACGCGACGAGCTTCTGCAGAGCGTCGGACCGGGTTTCAGTGCGGCCGATGCTCCCCTGCTCGACGAACTGGCCGAGATTCTCGGCGTCGACGACGCCGCCGAACGCGAACGCGCACAACGTGAATGGCGCGCGCAGATCGCCGACGCCCAGGGCGCCCTCGACATCCTCACCGGGTCTGCACCACAGGATCTCGAAGACGAGATGGATCCCGAGATCTTGATGGCGTACGACTTGATCGACGCCAGCCAACTCGCCCAACGCCACGATCAGGGCCAGCGCCAGACCACGGCAGAACGCGCTGCCGGCGACCGAACCTGGACCTACGGTCACGTGATCGTCGACGAAGCCCAAGAGCTCTCCGAAATGGCGTGGCGAATGCTGATGCGGCGCATACCGAATCGCTGGATGACGTTGGTCGGCGATACAGCTCAGACCGGTGATCCCGCGGGAACTTCGTCCTGGCAGAAGATTCTCGAGCCTTACGTCGCCAAGCGCTGGAAGCTCACCGAACTGACCGTCAACTACCGAACTCCCTCGGAGATCATGGATGTCGCGCACCGTGTGCTCGAAGAGATCGACCCGGAGCAATCCGTGCCCCGGTCGGTACGCGACAGCGGATTCGCGCCGTGGGCGCTCAAGACCACGGCCGAAGAATTGGAATCGACCGTGCGCCGTTGCATCGAGTCCGAGTCGCATCCCGGTATCACCGCAGTGATCGCCGGTTCCGAGGTTGTTGCCGATCTGGCGGGCCTAGCGAGTGACACCGTAAGCGTCCTGTCCGTCAAGGACGTCAAGGGACTCGAGTTCGACACCGTGTTGATCGTCGAACCTGCCGACATTCTCGACGAGTCACCACGCGGAATGAACGACCTCTACGTCGCATTGACCCGCGCTACCCAGAGGCTCGGCATCATTCACGTCGAGTCGCTCCCCGCGGTTCTCGACGGCGTCGAAGCAGCAGAGTTGGCCTTCGATTCGTGAGCATCACGGAGTAGGTTCGTGCGTGACACCACGAATGGTGGTGTCACTCCAATTTGTGTCGACGACTGAAGGAATGACCCCTCGTGCTTGGCCTGCCCGCAAGTTCCGCCGCACCCATCCGCAAGATCGCTCGCGTGGTGATCGGCGTCGGGATGCTTGCGGCGGTGACAGCCGGTTGCTCAGAGGATGATTCGAGTTCGACGGCTGCTGCAGGCAGCGACGACATCGCTGCTGTTGCTGCCGCACCGACCGAAAAACCGGTAGACGTGGCAGAAAGGCTGCGGGCGGCGCTCGCGTCTACCGGGGTCACGCCCGCCTTTTCCGACGACATGTTGCAGGCGCTCGGTGACGGCGTCTGCCAGCAGCTCGCGGCCGGAACGGATCGAGCGATGATCATCGCGAATCTGCGGGCGGTATCGCTGAACGGAGCAAGCGAACCAATGGTCACCTCCGGAAACGGCTCGGCCGCATCGACAACACCCCCCAGCGCCGATCAGCTGGCTGAAGTGTTCGTCGATGCGGCCGAGGCCGAGTACTGCCGGTAGTTCAGCGAACGGTGTGCACGATCAGGACATCGGACGTCGCCTTGCGAGCGGCATCGGAAGGCACCGATCCGAGTAGACGCCCGGTCAACGTGTTCAATCCGCGATTTCCGACGACCAGCAAGTCGCCCTTCACCTCGTCGAGCAAAGCGAGAAGCGATTCGACGGGAGCGCCGACGACGGCGCGCTCGACAACATCCTTTGCCCCCTGGGCATGTGCGCGCTCACGAGCGGTGCGAAGGATCTCGTAGGTCGGAGCGGAACCGGTGACCTGGTAGGCCTCGTTACCCAACGCATCAGCGGCAGCGCTCACGTCCTTGGGATCAGCCGGGTAGTACGCACACGCGATGACGAGCTGAGCGTCCGAGCCACTGGCAATGGCGGCAGCTCTGTCGACTGCCTTCAGTGACGACTCGGAGCCATCGGTTCCTACGACAACGGTCCGGTAGGCACTCATTCATTCCTCCATGGTTACGGGACGGACGGTACGGCCGGCACCGGGCGCAACGCTGTTGCGCCCGCTCGACAACCGCTGCGCTGACATTAGCGGGATTGTGCCGCGGATAGTGTTATTTGCAGTACACGCCACAAGCCCACAGTGAATGTGATTCTTCGTCACAGACACATTTGTTCGGTGGTGACCACTCAGCGAAGTTTGCCAAAGCGGGGCCCGAACAGCGCCGCCGGAAATACTTCCTGCTCGACCAGGGCGGTACGCCACGGCGTCGCCAATTCCAGCAACCGCTTGGCACCCTCCTCACCCAGCGCATCCCACGGAGCCAAAGCGAGGTCGTCCGTCAGGTCTTCGACGACGTCACGCAAGTCCTGCCCGTCCTCGGTCAGCGCACCGGACGAACGATCCAGCAGTTCGCGGTCCTTCAAACTCTCGACGGCCTCGTCCCACTGTTCCTGCGACCATCCACGGCGAGTCTGCGCGAATTTGCGCTGAAACCCGATTCCCGTCGCGGTGTGCGTGATCAACGCGTCCAGGCCGTTCAATCCCGCGGTCTGAAGGGCCGCAATGTGGCCGTCACCGCGATACTCACGCAGCAGTGTCAGCGCGTGCCAGAAACGCAGGTGCGGCTCGGCCGGCCAGTCGAGCGACGCCCAACCCGCGTACAGAGGGCGGCCGTCCACTCCAGGAATGTTCTGGGCAGCGATCGACACGAGTTCGGCGGCCTCGGCCATGTCCGCCGATCCTGTCACGTCTGCACCGAACAGGCGGACGTACGCCGCGTCGATTGCCCGATACCGCGCGGCGACAACCTCTGTGGGCCTTGCCAATTCCCAGGCACGTGGGATGACACTGGCGATCAATTCAGGATTGAAGTTGAAGAAGGTGGCCGTGACGACAGTCGCGGGTGGAGCGCCGAGCGGAGCTGATCGCCCGGCAAAGTACACCATTCGGCCAGGCTCCAACCCGACGCCGACAAGTTCCTTCTCCGTCTCCGGGACGAAGTACGCCAAGGAATGGAGAAGTTCGAGAGTCCGCGCGGTCTTGCCTGCAGTCTGTGCATCCATACCTGAAACCGTAGCGGTCGAAAGCACGAACGCACGCGAGGCGACCTACTTGAGACCCGCGGCGTCCATTCCTCGAAGCTCCTTCTTCAAATCCGAGATTTCGTCTCGCAATCGCCCAGCCAACTCGAACTGAAGGTCGCGGGCAGCGTTCATCATCTGATCGGTGAGTTCCTTGACCAGATCTGCCAATTCGGCGCGAGGCATCGATTTGGTGTCGCGCCCCTCGTACACACCCGCACTGACCGCACGACCGGCCTCACCCTGCGCACGCCGACCACGCGTCGCATTGCGACCCGAACCACCGACGTCCACGGACGCCGCGGTGTCCTCTGCCTCCTCGTACACCTGATCGAGAATGTCCGCGATCTTCTTGCGTAGAGGTTGTGGGTCGACGCCCATCTTCTCGTTGTAGGCGACCTGCTTCTCGCGTCGTCGCTCGGTTTCCTCGATGGCCTGCGCCATGGAAGCGGTGATCTTGTCCGCATACATGTGCACTTGACCGGATACATTTCGAGCCGCTCGGCCGATCGTCTGAATGAGGCTGGTGGAGCTACGTAGGAAACCTTCTTTGTCGGCATCGAGAATCGCGACCAGCGACACCTCGGGAAGGTCGAGTCCCTCACGCAGGAGGTTGATGCCGACCAGCACGTCGTACTCCCCCAGGCGGAGCTGACGGAGCAACTCGACTCGCCGGAGCGTATCGATATCCGAGTGCAGGTAGCGGACGCGAATACCGAGTTCGAGCAGGTAATCGGTCAGATCTTCCGACATCTTCTTGGTCAACGTCGTGACCAGCACACGCTCGTCACGTTCCGCTCGCTCGCGGATTTCGTGAACGAGATCGTCGATCTGTCCCTTGGTGGGTTTGACGATGACCTCGGGATCGATCAATCCGGTCGGGCGGATCACCTGCTCGACGAACTCACCGCCGGACTGACCCAACTCGTACTTACCTGGTGTCGCCGACAAGTAGACGGTCTGACCGATCCGCTGACTGAATTCTTCCCAAGTCAGAGGGCGGTTGTCTGTTGCCGACGGTAGCCGGAATCCGAACTCGACCAGGTTTCGCTTGCGCGACATATCGCCCTCGTACATGGCGCCGATCTGAGGAACCGTCACGTGCGACTCGTCGATGACCAGAAGGAAATCTTCCGGGAAGTAGTCGATCAAGGTTGCGGGGGCAGTTCCAGGGCCACGGCCGTCGATGTGGCGCGAGTAGTTCTCGATGCCGGAGCAGAATCCGACCTGTTTGATCATCTCGAGGTCGTATTGCGTACGCATGCGCAGACGCTGAGCCTCGAGGAGCTTGCCCTTGCCTTCGAGTTCGGCGAGTCGCTCTTCGAGTTCCGCCTCGATGTCCTTGGCGGCACGCTCCATGCGTTCAGGGCCGGCGACGTAGTGCGTCGCCGGGAAGATACGAACCGTGTCGACCTGGCGAACGATGTCACCAGTCAGTGGATGGAGGTAGTACAGTGCCTCGATCTCGTCACCGAAGAATTCGATGCGGACCGCCAGCTCTTCGTACGACGGAATGATCTCGACCGTGTCGCCGCGCACGCGGAACGAACCTCGCGTGAACGCCATGTCGTTGCGGTTGTACTGAACGTCGACGAGCAGACGCAGGAACGCATCCCGCGGTACCTCCACACCGACGTCCAGCTGAATCGAGCGATCGAGGTACGACTGCGGTGTACCGAGGCCGTAGATGCACGACACCGAGGCCACCACGACCACGTCCCGTCGTGACAGAAGGCTGGACGTCGCCGAGTGGCGCAGCCGCTCGACATCGTCGTTGACGGACGAATCCTTCTCGATGTAGGTGTCCGTCTGGGCGATGTACGCCTCGGGTTGGTAGTAGTCGTAGTACGAGACGAAGTACTCGACCGCGTTGTTGGGTAGCATTTCCCGAAGCTCGTTCGCGAGCTGAGCCGCCAAAGTCTTGTTCGGAGCCATCACCAGAGCTGGGCGCTGCAGCTTCTCGATCAACCACGCAGTCGTGGCCGACTTACCGGTACCGGTCGCACCGAGGAGGACTACGTCCTTCTCCCCCTCGTTGATCCGTTTCTCCAGCTCGGCGATAGCTGCCGGCTGATCGCCTGCCGGTTCGTACGGGCTGACGACCTCGAAGCGCGCGTCTGAGCGCTCGATGTCACCAACCGGCCGAAACTCGGAATGCGCGACCACGGGATGTTCGGAAGCAAACGCCATGAAACCAGGGTAAGCGCACCTACCGACACAATGCCCGCTCGTCCGCGTTCAGCCGAAAATGCAGTTCGGCGGTAGGTTCTTCGACCATGAGCGAGGAACGTCCCCACATTCACCGGCCGAAGGTCGAAACCTTCGACATCGCAGCTCGCACCAACGTCGATCCCAAGGGCTTCGTTCGCCCGGTCGAGCACTACCGCGAAGAACCGTGGGGGCTGTACATGGCGCGCCACGCCGACCATCCCCGGTTTCACTACCTGGAGTCCTGGATCATTCCCGAACTCGGAATTCGGGCGTCGATCCTGCACTTCACCCCGGAACACATCCGAGACTGGGATTTCTATGTCGACATCGGCGACTTCATCCGCGGCGACCAGGTCTGGACGTCCGAGGACCACTACCTCGACCTGATCGTGCAGACCGGACGCAGCGTCGAATTGCTCGACGTCGACGAATTGCTCGAGGCGAACACCGCCGGGATTCTCGACCCGAAGACGTCAGAGCGTGCGATGCTGAACGCGGCCCGCGCTATCGACGGCATCGCCGCCCACGGTCACGATCTCGACGCCTGGCTCACCTCGGTGGGCATGCCGGTCACGTGGCGCTGAGTGGTTAGAGGGACCAGCCTGATTTCTCGGCCCACTCCCATGCCCGGTGGAAAGCGGCGTCGAACCACGGCGTCTTGACTCCCAGGTAGGCGTCGATCGCAGCGGCGTAGTCGTCGATGCCTGCGGCACTCTCGGCTGCCTTGACCTTGAGTTCGGCATATTCGGCACGCGCCGACGCATCGGCGCGAAGCCAGTCGCGGAACAGGATCGCGAACTGCTGACCTGGCCAACCGTCCACCCGAATGTGAATGTTCGCGCGGCGCCCTGGATCGGCACTCCCGTGGATCCGCTTCGCCCACACCGCCGGATCGGTCTCGCCACCGAGGTACGACGGTTTCGGGTCGTCGGCGACGATGTGCTCGATCCGGGGGAACCCGGCAGCGGCCAGATCTTCCGCGAGGTCGTCGGCAACGCCGAGGTGCTCGACAGTGATCTGAATGTCGATCACGTCCTTGGCATCGAGACCAGGCACTGCGGTCGATCCGATGTGATCGATACGGCGCGCGCGGTCACCGGACGCCAACGACAACCGGCCGATGATTCGTTCGGCCTGCGCCGGCCACGACGGGTCGGCTGGAGTCAGCTCGGGCAGTGCGCGCACTACCGTGCCCTCGCGGAGGTTCTTCTCGAAGGGAACAAGTCGATTCGCCCACAAGTCGCGGACCACGTCGTCGAGTGAACCCGGCTCTCCGCTGTTGTCGAGCCACACGTCGGCAACAGCACGACGCTGATCGTCATTTGCCTGCGCTGCGATGCGCGCACGAGCGTCGGATTCAGGCATGCCGCGCGAGCCCACCAAGCGTCGAACTCGTTCCTCCTCGTCGACGTAAACGATGACGACCAGATTGAATGCCGGCGCCATCGAACCCTCGACCAACAGCGGAATATCTTGAACGAGCACTGCATCCGACGGCGCAGACGAAATCTGCTCCATCGTCCGCGCACCGATCAGTGGGTGGAGGATGCCGTTGAGAGTTCCGCGTGACGTGTCGTCGGCAAACGCCAACGACGCCAGCGCGGGTCGGTTGAGGCTGCCGTCCTCGGACAGAATCCCGTCGCCGAATGCATCGACCAGAGCGGCAAGTCCCGGGGTACCGGGCTCGACCACTTCTCGGGCGATTAGGTCGGCGTCGACGATGACGGCTCCCAGTTCGCTGAGGATTTTCGACACTGTCGACTTACCGGCTCCGATGCCTCCAGTGAGGCCAACTCTCAACACACTCGACAGTCTCTCATCTCCGCGCCCGAGAGATTCAGACACGCCTACTGATCGAACACGCCGGGGCGTTCGAGGCTCAAATACCACAATTTCGGTGACCGTGCGGTTATGTTCTAGCGAACGCACCTGTACCTGCACCTTCTCGAGAAAGTGGACGCCATGCGAGCAGATCGCGACCATCACGGTCAGCACCGCCTCGGAATGCCGAACGGCGTGCACTGCATAGAGTTTCCCGAAGTTGCTTTTGCCCTGGCAGAGCACCGTCGTACGTGGTTCACGATGCTCGTGAGCCAAGGCCGACACAGCTTCGCGTCGATGCGTAAGCGCACAGCCGAAGCGACCGCCACCTACTGGGTGCCTGCTCCCGCAAACTGAGTTCTCTTCACGAAGTACAAAATGACCGGCAACCCCTCGGTGCCGGTCATTTTTGTGTTCACTCACTGAATTGATTCTTCGCTCGCAAGTGACACCTGGCAGAGAAAAGAACCCCGTCCCTGCACGTGCAGGGGCGGGGTTCTTCACAGATCTCGCCTGATCAGATCAAGCGGTAATCCTTATGCGTTGCCCGACAGCTTCTCGCGAAGTGCGGCGAGCTGTGCATCGCTGGCAAGCGATCCGCCAGCGGACTCGGCCGGAGCGGAGCCGGCAGCAGCCGGAGCCTCGGCGTCGTCTGCAGCAGCCGTCTCCGAGGAGTAGCCGGCAGCAGCGGTGGCAGCCTCAGCGGCCTCGTCTGCAGCGGTCTTCTCCATCTGAGCGGTGTGCATCTTGTGGCGACGCTCAGCCTCGGCGTAGCGGTTCTCCCACTCTTCACGCTGCTTGTCGAAGCCCTCGAGCCATTCGTTGGTCTCGGGATCGAAGCCCTCGGGGAAGATGTAGTTGCCCTGCTCGTCGTACGAGTCGGCCATGCCGTACTTGGACGGATCGAACTCGGCGTTGTAATCCTCGTTGGCCTGCTTCAGCGACAGCGAGATACGACGACGCTCGAGGTCGATGTCGATGACCTTGACGAGTGCATCGTCGCCGACGCCGACAACCTGGTCCGGAACCTCGACGTGGCGCTCAGCGAGCTCCGAGATGTGAACGAGGCCTTCGATTCCCTCTTCGACGCGCACGAATGCACCGAACGGAACCAGCTTCGTGACCTTGCCGGGCACGATCTGGCCGATGGCGTGCGTGCGGGCGAACTGACGCCACGGATCTTCCTGCGTTGCCTTGAGCGACAGGGAGACGCGCTCGCGGTCCAGGTCGACGTCGAGAACCTCGACGGTGACCTCGGTGCCGACCTCGACAACCTCGGACGGGTGATCGATGTGCTTCCAAGACAGCTCGGAAACGTGAACCAGACCGTCTACGCCGCCCAGGTCCACGAATGCACCGAAGTTGACGATGGAGGACACGACGCCCTTGCGGACCTGGCCCTTCTGGAGCTGGTGCAGGAATTCGCTGCGAACCTCGGACTGAGTCTGCTCGAGCCATGCGCGGCGCGACAGGACCACGTTGTTGCGGTTCTTGTCGAGCTCGATGATCTTGGCCTCGATCTCCTTGCCGACGTACGGCTGGAGGTCGCGGACGCGACGCATTTCGACGAGCGAAGCGGGGAGGAAGCCACGAAGACCGATGTCAAGGATGAGGCCGCCCTTGACGACCTCGATGACGGTGCCCTTGACGGCCTCGTCCTTCTCCTTGAGCTCCTCGATGGTGCCCCAGGCACGCTCGTACTGAGCGCGCTTCTTCGACAGGATCAGTCGACCTTCTTTGTCCTCCTTGGTGAGGACGAGAGCCTCGACCGCATCTCCCACGGAGACGACCTCATTGGGGTCGACGTCGTGCTTGATGGAGAGCTCACGAGAAGGGATGACGCCTTCGGTCTTGTAACCGATGTCGAGCAGAACCTCGTCGCGGTCGACCTTGACGATGGTTCCTTCGACGATGTCGCCATCGTTGAAGTACTTGATCGTGGCATCGATGGCGGCGAGGAAGTCCTCGGCGGAGCCAATGTCGTTAATGGCAACCTGCGGCGAGGTGACGGTTGTGGAGGGCATATGTTGAATTGCTCCGGACGAGTTGTGGTCGGTTGATGGATTTTGTCGGACGAGATGCGCAACTGTGGCCTACAAATGTTGGAAGTACTTTGTGAAGTACTAGATCGAAGTACCCAGCTGCATCAATAACGAACAACCGAATACCGGATCACATTCCACACCGCGGAAGCGCACCGCGAGCTCCCTCGGTCCGACTGATTCCGAGACCTTGGTAAAGATCTCGTATAGACAATCGGTCGGATGACAGACACTCGCGTGAGTAAGACTACGCGTCGGCTATCTTGCCGGGCAAACCCGGGTACCCTGCGCCCGCATCACCCGTTCTACTGTGTTGTTCATGTCTGACGAGCGCCATGCCGCTGCCAATTCCATTCTCGGTACCAGCGGCGTCGGCCGAGTCCGTGTCGATTCGAGTTCCAGCGACCGCGCCAGCCGTGCGTGGTGGGACGCCGACGCCGACGATTACCACCGAACCCACGGCGAGTTTCTGGGCGTGAACAGCGCGGAAGGTGAATTCGTCTGGTGCCCCGAAGGGCTGCACGAGGGCGATCACCACTTGCTCGGCGACATAGTCGACAAAGACATATTGGAAGTGGGTTGCGGCTCGGCGCCGTGTGCCCGATGGCTCGCCGGACATGGTGCTCGGGCCGTCGGTCTCGACATCTCGATGGGGATGCTCGCCCGCGGGCAGGACGCGATGAATGCCGGCGGACCGGCAGTCCCGTTGATTCAGGCAAGTGCGGAACTCCTGCCGTTTGCCGGCGGGAGTTTCGACATCGTCTGTTCCGCGTTCGGCGCCGTCCCGTTCGTTGCCGATTCGCAGCGAGTGATGAACGAAGTCGCCCGGGTTCTGCGTCCCGGCGGATCGTGGGTCTTTGCCGTCAACCATCCGATTCGATGGATCTTCCCCGACGATCCCGGGCCGAAGGGCTTGACCGCGACCCTCCCCTACTTCGACCGCACCCCGTACGTCGAGGTCGATGACAACGGAGTCCCCACCTACGTCGAGCATCACCGCACCATCGGCGACCGGGTTCGTGAGATCGTCGCCGCCGGACTTCAGGTGCGCGACATCATCGAGCCCGAATGGCCGGAGTGGTTGGACCGCGAATGGGGACAGTGGAGTCCCCTGCGCGGCCAACTCTTTCCGGGCACTGCAATTTTCAGCGCCGTCAAACCCTGACGGCTACAGCAGCTTCGACAGGAAAGCCTTGGTCCGGTCGTGCTGAGGATTGGCCAGGAGTTCCCGCGGCTCGCCTGCCTCGACCACAACTCCCCCGTCCATGAACACCAACTGGTCGGCGACCTCGCGGGCGAATCCCATCTCGTGGGTGACGACCACCATCGTCATGCCTTCTTTGGCCAACTGCTTCATCACGGTGAGAACTTCACCGACCAGTTCGGGGTCGAGCGCGGACGTCGGCTCATCGAACAGCATGAGCTTCGGGTCCATCGCGAGTGCGCGGGCGATGGCAACTCTTTGCTGCTGACCACCCGACAACTGGGCCGGGTAGGCGTTGGCTTTGGCGCTCAACCCGACCTGATCGAGGAGGTCCTTCGCTCGTTCGACAGCCTTCTTCTTACTGACGCGCTTCACCTGCGTCGGCGCTTCGATGATGTTCTCGAGAGCGGTGCGGTGCGGGAACAGATTGAAGTGCTGAAACACCATCCCGATGTCGCGGCGTTGTTTGGCCGCTGCTCGCGGGTGAAGTTCGTACAGTTTTCCGTTCTTCTCCGAGTAGCCCACCAGGTCGCCGTCGACGTACAGTCGGCCGGCGTTGACCTGCTCGAGGTGATTGATGCAGCGCAAGAACGTCGACTTGCCTGATCCGGACGGACCGACGAGACACAGGACCTGACCGGGGTCGATTTCGAGCGAAATCCCTTTCAGCACCTCCAATGCGCCGAAGTTCTTACAAACTCGGTCTGCTTTCACCATGGGTGTCATTTGCGTTCTCCTCCGGGGGTATCCGGAAGCGTTTCCACTACCGTAGCTTTTCCTTGCGCGTCGGCCAGTGCCTGAAGTTGGCGTGTGGTCAGTGCTCGGGTTGCGCCCTTCGAATAGTGACGCTCGACGTAGTACTGCCCGATCATGAGCAGACTCGTGATTGCGAGGTACCACGTCGCCGCCACCATCAACAGGGGAATCGGCTCGAAGTTGGCGCCCGAGATATCGCGCGCTCGACCGTACAACTCGAAGCTGTAAGGGACCGCCGTCACGAGCGAGGTGGTCTTGAGCATGCTGATGACCTCGTTACCGGTCGGCGGAATGATGACGCGCATCGCCTGCGGTAGAACGGTTCGTCGCATCGTCTGACTCCACGTCATACCCAATGCAACAGATGCTTCGGTCTGGCCCTCGTTGACCGAACTCACGCCGGCGCGGACGATCTCGGCCATGTAGGCGGCCTCGTTCAATGCCAAACCGATCACGGCAAACAGAAACGCTGCCTGCAAGTCCTGGAGATTGATGTGCGCAAACTGATGTACGAAGGGAATACCGAGATCGATGCTCTTGTAAATCGACGGGAACAGGCCCCAGAAGACCAACTGCACGTAGACAGGTGTTCCTCGAAAGATCCACAGATAGCCCCAAGCCGCGGCGCGAAGCACCGGGTTGGGAGAGAGTCGCATGACTGCCAGAATCACACCGAGGACGATCGCGATCACCATTGCCAGCACCGTCAGCTGGATCGTTGTCCACGCACCAGCGGAGATGCGTTTGTCGAACAGATACTGACCGTAAGTCCCCCATGCAAAGGCTTCGTTGGTCGCCGCGCCGTAAACGAACAGTCCGAAGAGGACCACGACGACGACCGCGGCAATCCAACGACCAGGTCTGCGTAGTGGAATCGCCTTGATCGGCACCGGATCGCCGGTCTCAGTTGTTGTCATGTTCATCAGCTTTCCGCGCCGTTGATCTTGGATACTTCGATGACGCCGGCCTCGACACTCCAGGTCTGCGCGATCTGTTGATAGACACCGTTGTCGATCAGGTACTGCATTGCCTGCTGCAGGGCGGGACCGAGGGCGGAGCCCTTGACGATCGGCCAGCCGTAAGGCGCCGAATCGAAGGGTTCTCCCGCAGCTTCCATCCGGCCCTTGCTCCGTTTGATCGCATAGCCGGTCACTGGTGAATCAGCGGACAGCGCGTCGACTCGACCGAGAATGAGCGCGTTGGCCGCGTCGTCCTGGCTGTCGTACTTGATCTTGTCGATCGGGGGTTTGCCCTCGGCCACGCAGGCCTCGCTCTTGGCCGGCACCTCGTCGATGTCCTCGGTGGTCGTGGTCTGCACCGCCACCCGAAGCCCGCACGCATTGTTCGGATCGACTGGCTTGTCCGGCCGCTGGGCCCACTGGATACCCGCGCTGTAGTACGTGACAAAGTCGACCGTCTTCTCGCGCTCCTTGGAGTCGGTGAACGAAGACATGCCGAGGTCGTAGCTTCCCGACTGAATAGCGGGGATGATCTTGTCGAAGTCGGCTTGGTTGAAGACAGCTTCGACCCCGAGCACGGCGGCAACGGCATTCATCAGGTCGACGTCGAAACCGACGATGTTGCCGTCCGCGTCCTTGAATTCGTTTGGCGCGTAAGGAATGTTGACCCCGACCTGCAGTTTGCCCGAATCCGTGACCTTGGACGGCAGAAGTGCGGCGATCTCGGGCACCTTCTGGACATCAAGTGGCGGCCCTTCCGGAACGAGACCCTCGTTGTTGGTGACACATCCGCCGCACAATGCGACGATCAAGCCCACCAACAGGACTCGCACCACGTTGGCGCGGATACGCCCGCCACTGCTCGAGCCATAACTCACGCCACGTGGCCTTGGTGCCCGTGCGTTTTCATCGACCACGACTCTGCTCTCCACTCGTCGATCGCCGCACTTGCAACGTCCATCCGAAATTCAGTCGAACGGTAGGTTACGGCAGGAGTTCCACCGTCGCCGACTTCGCAAGATTCCGGCCTGTCGTACAAGAATCAGCGACGCAGAGTGTGTGCGTACACGACTTCGGAAAATTCGCTGGTCGATGCCAAACCGCCGAGGTCGGCGGTCGCGATGCCCGACGCGATGGTCGTGCGAACGGCATCTGAAATCCGGCGTGCTGCCGCAGACAACAACCGATCGCCACGCGCATCACCGAGCCAGTCGAGCATCATTGCACTCGAGAGGAACAGTGCCGTCGGGTTCGCCCGATTCTTCCCGGCGATGTCGGGTGCGGCACCGTGCGCAGCCTGAGCCATGACCTGCGTCTCGGAAGCGTTGATCGACAGCGCGGTTCCGAGTGAACCGGACAGCTCGCCCGCCAGATCCGACAAGATGTCGCCGAACATGTTTTCGGTCACCACGACATCGAAGTCGCCGCCGCGCCGAACCAGGTGCGCCGCCATCGCGTCGACGTGCTCGTCGTCGACGACTACGTGTGGGTACTCCGCAGCGACTGTTCGGCAGGCGTCACGGAACAGGCCGGTGGTCAGTGTGAGGACGTTGGCTTTGTGGACGATCGTGACGTGATTGCGCCGTCGCGACGCCAACGCGAAGGCAGTGCGTGCGATCCGTTCACACGCAGCGCGGGTGAACACACCGACGGCCAGCGCGATGTCGGGCGTCGGCATGAACTCGCCGCTGCCGACTGCCATGTTCCGATCCGCGTACAACCCCTCGGTGTTCTCGCGGACGATCACCAGATCCATGTCGGGGACCATTGCCTTGACACCGGGGAACGCCGCTGCCGGCCGAATGTTCGCGAACAGCTCGAACTTCTTCCGGATGACGCCGCCGGGTGTGAGTTGTCCGCGAAACCTCTCCGGATAGGACGCACTGTCGTGGGGTCCGAGAATCCACCCCTGCAGCTGCCCCAACGCATCGATGGTTTCGTCGGGAATCGGCGTGCCGTGAGTGTCGATGGCCGTACTCCCGAGCGGAAGCTCGACCCACTCGACGGGCGGAGCATGAACCGCTGACAACGCCGCATCCACGATCTGCCGTGTCGCCGGGACGATTTCGTGGCCGATTCCGTCGCCGTGCATGAGTCCCAGCCGCATGGCCGAAGTACCGATTGCGCTCGCACCTGTCATCAGGCAATCATTGCTCACCATGGTCCAGTCGGTGGAATTGCTCCTCGATCCGGTGAGTGAGTCGGCAGTCCGAGCACAGTGGCAGCTTCTCGCCGACGCCGGTTTACCCAGTCAGGCCTCTCATCACAGCCCGTCCAACCGTCCGCACATCACACTGTTCGTCGCCCGTGAGATCCCCGCGGAGGTCGACGGACTGTTGAAGCGGCGCTTCTCGGCCCCGGACTTCGAGGTCCGACTCGGTGGCTACATCGTGTTCGGCGGCAAGCAGATGGTCTTGGCGCGCTCGGTCATTCCTTCGCGCGCACTCCTTCACCTGCACCGAGAAATAGCCGAGGCAACCGTTGGTTCGACGGCGCTTCCCGCCCACGTCGAGCCCGGCGCGTGGACGCCTCATGTAACGCTCGCCCGACGCGTCGAACCTGCACGTCTGGGTGAAGCCATCGCCCTGCTGGGCACCGACGTGATTCAAGGGCGCTGCGGCGCGATCAGGCGCTGGGACGGCGAACAGAAGACGGAATGGTTACTGACGCCGCCGCTGTGACAGAGCGGGTTGCACGTCGGGTCACCAGGATTCCCGCGATCACCGCGAGTGCACCAACCGGCTGATTCCAGCCAACGCTTTCGTTCAAGACTATTGCGCCGAGAGCGACGCCCACCACTGGACTGAGATAAGTGACGGTGGACGCCGCAGTCGGCCCCCACCCCTGAACGACATTGGTGTTCCAGATGAATGCGAGCCCGGTCCCCAGTGCGCCCAGAGCGATCATCGACAGGACAATTGCCGGCGTCAGGTGCATCGGTGTATTCGCGATGACCGGTGAGGCCAGAACCATCACGAAAGCTCCGATACTGATCTGTAATAGCGCGACTGTGCGGGTGTCGACGCCGAGAGGAAGCATGAAACGTCTGAGGTAGACAAACGAAATCCCGTACGACGCAGTCGCTCCCAGGCAAGCGACCTGAGAACTGACACTTCCGCCGACGCCGAGATTCCACGGCGCCAATACGATCAGCACCCCACCGAATCCGAGAAGCAACCCCAGCGATTTGTATCGCGTCAGCGTCTCCCCCGGCAGAAAGGCAAGGGAGACAGCCATAGTCATCAGTGGTGTGGTGGCGTTGTAGATGCTCGCGAGTCCCGAGGACATGTTTTGCTCCGCCCAACTGAACAGCAGCCACGGCACGATGCATTGTGTCGCTGCGAGAAAAGCCATGTGTTTCCAGACGCGAAAGTCCCTCGGTAGGCCGATCCGGCTGACCGCTGACACGAGAACCAGCGCGAGCGCACCGAAGACCAAGCGCCACAGAACTACCTGCGTGAAGGACAGACCTTCGAGCCCGATCTTCATGAAGAGGAAACTAGCTCCCCACACCACCGCAGCTGCGGTGTATTGAAAGGCAAGACTTGCCCTCAAAGGGTGAAGTCTCCGTGCGGACTGACGTCGTGACGAGTGTCGGGCGTTCGGCCGGCAAGAGCTAGTACGTTCAGGACCAGTAGGACCAAGACGCTGACGACGATGATTGCCATGTGTCCAGCCTGACGGAATGTCCCACGTGGCAGTAGTGGCAGAAAAGCCAGACTTGGACGATTTTCTGCCACTTTCCTGTTTTTCTGTCACACTCGAAAGATGCTCGCGAAAGTGGTGGTCCCACTGATGCCGATGACCGAGGCGTTCGAACTCGGCGTGGCATGTGAAGTCTTCGGCTTCGACCGATCCGACGACGGCCTCCCCACGTACGACTTCTCTCTGATCGCCGCAGTTCCGGGTCCGATCCGAACGCGGTTCGGGTACAACATCGATGTTCCGTACAACCTCGATTCTCTCGACGACGCCGATCTCATCGTCGTGTCCGCCGGCGGAACCTACGACGCCGGCGACGCGTACATGTGCTCACCGAGTCCCGACTCGAGTGTCGATCCCCTGTTGGTCAAACTCAACGAGGCCGTAGCCCGGGGCGCCAAGGTGGCGAGTCTGTGCACCGGAGCGTTTGTCCTCGGGGCGGCTGGACTACTGGACGGAAGGCGATGCACGACGCATTGGCGGCATGCAGAGAGGCTTGCCCAGACGTATCCGGAAGCCAAGGTCGATCCGGACGTGTTGTACGTGGACGAAGATCCGGTGTTCACCAGCGCAGGCACCGCGGCAGGAATTGACCTGTGCCTGCACATCGTCCGAAAAGAACAGGGTTCTCGCGTTGCCAATGGCATCGCGAGAAGGATGGTGGTGCCGCCCCATCGTGACGGTGGGCAAGCCCAGTACGTTGCCACTCCCCTCGCCTCGACGCCGAGTGCAACCCTTGCCCCGCTCCTCGACTGGATGACGGAGAACCTCGCCCTCGACCTCACTGTGGGCATGGTCGCAGCCCGCGCGAACATGTCCGCGCGCACGTTCGCGCGCCGTTTCCAAGCGGAAACGGGAACAACCCCCGCCCGCTGGCTCAGCGATCAGCGAGTACTGGCCGCCCAACATCTCCTCGAGAATTCCGACCTCTCCGTCGACGTCATCGCAGAACGCGTCGGATTCGGCGGCGGTGCCGTGCTTCGCCAGCACTTCATTCGTCTGCGTTGCACCACGCCGCAGGCCTACCGCCGGACGTTTCGGGCGACCGAGAACGCAAGCTGAAATCGGCTCAGGGAAGAATCAGCGGTTCCGGGGCGTTGCACACACCAACAGCCCGCACAATGGAAAGGACCCCTGTGGCCACCCAGACACTCACCCAGCAGAACTTCGACGAAACGATCAACGGCAGCGACGTCGTCCTCGTGGACTTCTGGGCCTCCTGGTGCGGCCCGTGCCGCCAGTTCGCACCGACGTTCGAAGCCTCTTCGGAGAAGCATGCCGACGTCGTTCACGCCAAGGTCGACACCGAGGCCGAGCAGGGAATCGCAGCGGCCGCCAACATCCGCTCCATCCCCACGATCATGGCCTTCCGCGAAGGCGTACTCGTGTTCAACCAGGCCGGCGCGCTTCCCGCCGCTCAGCTCGAGGAGCTCGTCACTCAGGTCAAGGCACTCGACATGGACGAGGTCCGCAGGCAGATCGCAGAGCAGACCGCATCTGCTGAATAGCGTGAAAAGGCTGGGCCGGAATCGAAGTCGATTCCGGCCCAGCCTTTTTCGTTGCTGCCTAGTGAGCCGCGCTGTCCCAGCTTCGACCGGTTCCCACCGAAACATCCAGAGGTACCGACAGCTCGATGGCGGTGGCCATCTTGTCCTTGACCAGCGCGGTGACCTCCTCCAACTCGGAGGCAACCACTTCGAGCACCAATTCGTCGTGCACCTGCAACAGCATGCGCGACTTCAATCCGGCGTCAGCGAGAGCCTTCTGCACGTTGATCATCGCCACCTTGATGATGTCGGCCGCAGTGCCCTGGATCGGCGCATTGAGGGCAGCACGTTCGGCAACCTCACGACGCTGACGGTTGTCGCTGTTGAGGTCCGGCAGGTAGCGACGACGACCGTAGAGCGTCGAGGTGTAGCCGTCCTTACGTGCCTGCTCGACCACCGCGTGGAGGTAATCCCGCACGCCGCCGAAACGAGCGAAGTACGCATCCATCTGCTGCTTCGCTTCTTCGGTCGAAATCTTCAGCTGCGACGCCAATCCGTAGGCACTGAGCCCGTAGGCCAGACCGTAGGACATCGCCTTGACCCGGCGCCGCAGTTCTGGAGTCACCTCTTCGATCGGTACACCGAATGCGCGCGAGCCGACAAAGCTGTGCAGGTCCTCACCGGTGTTGAATGCCTCGATCAGTCCCTCGTCGCCTGATACATGCGCCATGATGCGCATTTCGATCTGGCTGTAGTCGGCAGTGAGTAGAACGTCGAACCCTTGCCCGACTACGAATCCGTCGCGAATCTCGCGCCCCGCGTCGTTTCGCACCGGGATGTTCTGCAAGTTCGGATCGGTCGACGACAGACGTCCGGTCGCGGCAACCGTCTGGTTGAACGTCGTGTGAATGCGTCCGTCTTCGGCTACGGCCTTGAGAAGACCGTCGACGGTCACCTTCATACGCGTCGCATCACGGTGCGCGAGAAGGTGTTCGAGGAACGGGTGTCCTGTCTTGTCGAACAGACCCTGCAACGCCTCGGCGTCGGTGGTGTAGCCCGTCTTCGTCTTCTTCGTCTTGGGCATGTCGAGTTCTTCGAACAAGACCACCTGCAGCTGCTTCGGCGAACCCAGGTTGATCTGCTTGTCGATCACCTCGTAGGCCGAGTTTGCGGCGTCGGCGACCTGGGAGGCGAAACGGCTCTGAAGATCGTGCAGATGCGCGCTGTCGACGGCGATGCCGGTGGCCTCGATCTGAGCGAGCTCGATCGTCAACGGCAGTTCCATGTCGGAGAGGAGCGACTTGGATTCGATCGACTCCAACTCGGTGTCCAGTGCAGCTGCCAAGTCGAGAACGGCCTGAGCGCTGAGCATCGCGGTCTCGGCCGCTTCGGCATCGAGCTGCTCGGTGTCGTCGAGCAGTGAAAGCTGTTCCTGGCCGGATGTTTCGGCGCGCAGTTCACGCTTGAGGTAGCGGAGCGAGAGGTCGTCGAGATTGAAGCTGCGCTGGCCCGGCCGGACGAGGTACGCGGCCAGAGCAGTGTCGCTGGTCAGTCCACCGAGCGTCCAACCACGCCCACGCAGAGCATGGATCGCCCACTTGGCTTCGTGCAGCGCCTTCGGCTGCGATGCGTCGGCGAGCCAATCACCGAGAGCTGCTTCGTCTTCCGGTGTTGCCGTCGACGCCGCGATGTATGCACATTCACCGTCGGAGGCCGCGATCGCGAGTGCAGTGACGTCGCCGGCGAACGGAGTTCTGGTTCCGAGCACCGTCACGCCGTGACGCTCACCGGTTCGTGCGTGGGCGTCGAGCCACGCGGCAACCGCACCCGGGGCGAGTGCGTCGCCGCTGACCTCGAACCCTTCCTCTGCTTCGGGCTCGGACGACGACAGGGTCGCGAACAGTCGATCGCGGAGAACCTTGAACTCGAGATCGTCGAACAACGCATGAATCTTCTCGCGGTCCCACGGGGCCAACACCAACTGCTCGGGCGTGTACGGCAAGGGAACGTCGCGAACCATTTCGGTGAGCTGACGATTGAGCAGGACGTTCGCGAGGTTCTCCCGCAGTGAGTCGCCCACCTTGCCGCGGACCTTGTCCACGTTGTCGACCAGTCCCTGCAGGTCGCCGTACTCACGGATCCACTTGGTGGCGGTCTTCTCGCCGACGCCGGGGATGCCGGGGAGGTTGTCACTCGGGTCGCCGCGCAGTGCAGCAAAATCGGGATACTGCGCCGGGCTGAGGCTGTACTTCTCCTCTACGGCCGTCGGCGTGAATCGGGTGAGCTCCGAGACACCCTTCTTCGGGTAGAGCACAGTGACGTTGTCGGTCACCAGTTGCAGCGAGTCACGGTCACCGGTCACGACGAGAACCCGGTATCCGAGGGCCTCCGCCTGCGTGGTCAAGGTGGCGATCACGTCGTCGGCTTCGAAACCTTCCTCGGCCATGACCGGGATGCCCAGCGCGCCGAGAACGTCCTTGGTGATGTCGATCTGGCCCTTGAATTCGTCAGGAGCCTTCGCGCGCTGCGCCTTGTATTCGGGGAACAGGTCGGCGCGAAACGTCTGACGCGACACGTCGAAGGCCGCGGCCAGGTGGGTGGGCTGCTCGTCACGAAGAAGGTTGATCAACATCGACGTGAAGCCGTACACCGCGTTGGTGGCCTGCCCACTGTGTGTCTTGAAGTTCTCTGCAGGCAGCGCGTAGAAGGCGCGAAACGCCAACGAATGCCCGTCGAGAAGCATCAGAAGAGGGCGATCGTCCGCCTTGCCGGTGGTGCCGGCTGGAGCGGTGGACGTGCTGGACCGAGTTGTGGTTGCGGGGCTCACGGTTCATCAGTCTAGGGATCGCGACCGACATCGACGCCTTCGCCGTTGTTTACGCAGGAACAGACACAAGAATCGGACAATTGATGCAGCCTTCGGCCTTCGATACGGAACCGAAACATCCCGGAAATCTCAGAACCCCATTTGAAGCGAACGGAGCCGTTAGAGTCCGGAAATCGCAGCAGCGAAACAATCCCTCTGCTGCGCGGCACTTTGTCCAGACGCGCTATTCCCGACCCGCTCGGAGGACGTACGTGGCCCCACCCGTAGTGAAACGGCAGACCCTCGCGACACTCAGCCGACTACTGGCCTTTGCATTACTGACGTTCTTCGCATTACTCAGCCTGGCCGGAACTGCTTCGGCTCAGGAACCGACCACTTCCCCTACACCGCCGACCCCGACAGCATCCGCGCCACCGACAGCACCGGTTCCCGACAACGCTGTCCCCGTCAGCGGCAATCTCAACAACGGCGGCACACGCCTCGAGGGCGTCACCGTGCGTGCACTCGATTCTTCCGGCACGGAAGTCGCCACCGGAGAATCGGCATCGAACGGCCGTTGGGAACTGGCCGTGGCACCGGGCACCTACACCTTCGAGATCGTTGCCGACACACTTCCCGACGGGGTCAGTGTGCAAGCCGCTGTCGAACGCGAGGTGGTGGCCGGCCGCGCGAACACCGTGATCTTCTCGTTCGGCGAGGTACGTACCGCCTCGAATGTCAGCTTCGGCGAGAAGCTGATCCGCACGACGGTCGACGGTCTGCGGTTCGGCCTCGTGATCGCGATCGCCGGTGTGGGTTTGAGCCTGATCTACGGCACCACTGGCCTGACCAACTTCGCTCACGGCGAGATGGTGACGTTGGGAGCCGTTGCTGCCTGGGTGATCAACACGTCCTTCGGCGTTCCGCTGATTCCCGCCACGATCCTCGCGATCTTCGTCGGCATCGGCATCGGCCTGCTGACCAACGGAATCGTCTGGAAACCACTGCGTAAGCGCAAGACCGGGTTGATCGCGCAATTGGTGGTCTCGATCGGCCTCGCGATTTCATTGCGCTACTTGATCCTGATCTTCTTCTCCGACCGCGCCGAACCGTTCGACGACTACCAGGGCCAGGTCGAGAAGAACTGGGGCCCGATCGCACTGACCGACGCCAACGCGATAGTCATGATCGTCAGTCTGGTCGTCCTGGTCGGCGTCGCACTGCTTCTGCAGAAGACTCGCATCGGAAAGGCCATGCGTGCCGTCTCCGACAATCGTGACCTCGCCGCTTCGTCCGGAATCAACGTCGAGCGCGTGATCATGTTCGTCTGGGGTCTCGGCGGCGGATTGGCCGCCCTCGGCGGTGTGCTGTTCGGCATCTCCGAACTCGGCGGACGCGTCCAGTGGGAAATGGGATTCAAACTGTTGCTGCTCATGTTCGCCGGAATCACCCTCGGTGGTCTGGGAACCGCGTACGGGGCGCTACTCGGCTGCGTCATCGTCGGACTTCTGGTCCAACTCTCGACGCTCATCATCAACCCAGACCTCAAATACATCGGCGGACTTCTCGTCTTGATCGTGATCCTCGTGGTTCGCCCCCAGGGCATCCTCGGATCCAGACAAAGGATCGGGTGACGAATATGGACATCATGGGAGCTTTCCAGGTTTCCTTCGCCCAGCTGATCGGGCCGTCGGCAATCTTCTACGCACTGTTGGCAATCGGGTTGAACCTGCACTTCGGCTACGCCGGACTGCTCAATTTCGGTCAGATCGGTTTTGCCCTTCTCGGCGGCTACGGCGTCGGCATCATCACCGTGACCTACGACCAGCCGCTCTGGCTCGGCATCCTCGTCGGACTCACCGCAGCCGGGCTCCTCGCGCTCGTGCTCGGTATCCCGACGCTGCGTCTGCGCGCCGACTATCTCGCCATCGTGACCATCGCGGCCTCGGAGATCTTGCGTCTGATCTTCCGCTCGACCGCGTCGGATTCGGTGACCGGTTCCACCAATGGCCTGTTCGGTTTCGCAGACCCGTTCACCGCACTGAGCCCCTTCGACTCGGCCAAGCAGTACTCATTTCTCGGCGTGAAGTTCTACGGAGACGACCTCTGGTCGATGGTCGTGGGGTGGACGCTGGTCTTGATCTTGTGCGGATTTGTCTACCTGTTGACGCACAGCCCGTGGGGGCGCGTCCTCAAGGCGGTACGCGAAGACGAGGACGCAGCGCGATCGTTGGGCAAGAACGTGTTCGTGTACAAGATGCAGGCGCTGGTTCTCGGCGGCGTGATCGGTGGTCTGGCCGGAGTGTTCAACGCTTTGCAGACCAAGTCCATCAACCCGGACTTCTACTCGACCGCGCAGACGTTCTTCGCGTTCGGCGCACTGATTCTGGGCGGGGCGGCAACGGTATTCGGCCCGGTGGTCGGCGCAATGTTGTTCTGGTTCCTCCTCGCCATTCCTGATGCCTTGCTGCGTCAGGCGATCTCCGGCGAGAATCCGCTGCTCTCGCTGACCGAACAACAGGTCGGAGCCACCAGGTATGTCCTGCTCGGATTGATGATTGCTCTCCTGATGGTCTTCAGACCGCAGGGAATACTGGGTAACAAGCGGGAGGTGCAACTCAATGCTTGACGCCGATACCAGAGCACAGATCTTTGCCGACGTTCCTCACCTTCCCGGATCGGCGAAACCCGATCCGGTGTTGGTCGCTGACAACGTCTCGCGGACGTTCGGCGGTCTCAAGGCCGTCGACGTCGATCACCTCGAGATTCAACGAGGGTGCATCACGGGTCTGATCGGTCCAAACGGTGCCGGAAAAACGACGCTCTTCAACCTCCTTACCGGATTCGACCGGCCGGACACCGGTACGTGGTCGATGGACGGTCAATCGCTGGGCCGCATGTATCCCCACCAGGTAGCCAGGAAAGGAGTGGTACGGACGTTCCAGTTGACCAAGGCGCTCTCCAAACTCACCGTGCTGGACAACGTACGTCTCGGTGCCACCGGCCAACGTGGTGAACGCATTTTTGCATCTCTCGTCCCGTGGATCTGGAAAGGCCAGGAACGCGAGATCACCGAACGCGCCAACGAACTCCTCGCACGATTCAAACTCGACACCAAGGCAGACGACCTCGCCGGTTCACTCTCCGGTGGGCAGCGCAAACTGCTCGAAATGGCTCGCGCACTCATGACCTCGCCCTCGGTGGTGATGCTCGACGAACCGATGGCTGGGGTCAATCCTGCTCTGACGCAAAGCCTGCTCGGACACATCAAGTCATTGCGCGACGACGGAATGACCGTCGTGTTCGTCGAGCACGACATGGACGTGATCCGAGACATCAGCGATTGGGTGGTGGTCATGGCGCAGGGCAGCGTCATCGCCGAATCCACCCCGGACGAACTCTCGTCCAACACAGCCGTCGTCGACGCATATCTGGGCAGCCACCATGACCAGGCCCTCGAGTTCGACGACAACGGAAATCCGGTGGGCGAGACGGCCGTTCTGGCCGCCGCCCTGGCTGAAGCCGAGGTCGAAACCCTCGAGTCGGGCGGGGACCTGTCGGAACCCGACGTCGACAACCTTCCGGCCGATCTCGCCGCGACGCTGGAATCGAGTCCCGAGGAACCGCGCGGAAGGCACGAGAAGCCATGAGCGAGAACCACGCACGTTCACTCACGCCTGCAGAGTTCGCCGCGACGGCCGAGGAGCATCAGCGACTGTCGGCAGGTGCCCTGCTCCGCGCCGACAGCCTCGTCGCGGGCTACATTCCCGGCGTCAACATCCTGCGTGAATGCAACTTCTTCCTGAAGGAAGGGGAAATCGTCGGGATCATCGGACCGAACGGCGCAGGCAAATCGACACTCCTGAAATCACTGTTCGGACTGATACCGGTACGCGAAGGGTCGGTCACCCTACGCGAGGACAACATCACGTCTGCGCCCGCTCACGTCCTCGTTCAGAAGGGAGTCGGGTACGTCCCTCAAACGCAGAACGTCTTTCAGACTCTGACCATCGAAGAAAACCTCGAAATGGGCATTTATCTGCGTCCCAAGGCATTCGCGGAACGATTCGCCTTCGTGAGTGAACTGTTCCCTCTTCTGAGTGAACGACGAAAGGTGAAGGCCGGCGCACTCTCGGGTGGCGAACGCCAGATGGTCGCGATGGGCCGGGCCCTGATGATGGATCCGTCGGTGCTGCTGCTCGACGAACCGTCCGCGGGCCTGTCCCCCATGTTCCAGGACGAGGTGTTCATCCGCTGCAAGAAGATCAATGCTGCCGGTGTCTCGGTCATCATGGTCGAGCAGAACGCGCGCCGCTGCCTTCAGATCTGCGACCGCGGTTACGTACTCGATCAGGGTAAGAACGCGTACACCGACACCGGCGCCAATCTGATGAACGACCCCAAAGTGATCGAGCTGTACTTGGGAACGCTTGCCGGAAGCAAAGAGAAGTAGGACAGACACGAGAATGGGCCAGGGTCGCGAGACCCTGGCCCATTCTCCTTGGCTGCTTACTTGCCCACCACCACGAATCCTTCTGTGGTCAGGGTGTTCTCAGGGCCGAACTTGAGCTTTCCGTACGAACCGATGGACGGCTCCCCCGAATCGTTGAAGTCCAACTCACCGGTGATGCCGTCGTAGTCGATGTCGGTTCCCGCCTTCACCAACGGCAGGCACTCGACGTAGGACGTGCACTTGGTGCCGCCTTCGGTGACGCTGTTGATGTTGGCTGCGATGTCGGTACCGGCCGTCGACTTCGCCTGCTCGGCAGCGAGCGCTGAGATCACCACCGCGTCGTATGACTCTCCGGCGTAGTTGAAGTCGATCAGAGAGGGGTTCACAGCCTTCAGACGATCCTGGAAGGCAGCTCCGACGTCCGTCAGGGGCGTCGTTCCCTGCATGGTGTCGAGCAACGGCTTCGCCACGGATTCGCCGAGAGCGTTGCCCATGTTGCCGTCGACGCCGTACATCGCCATTCCGTCCGACGGGCCGATGCCCACTTCGTGCATGCGCGTGATGATCTTCGCCGACTCTTCGAAGCCCACCAGTGCCACTGCATCCGGATTGAAGTTCTTGACTTGATCGACTTCGGAGTTGAACGACTGCGCGTTCGGGTCGTAGATGATCTTCTCGATCTGATCGGAGGGGACACCCGAATCGATCAGATTCTTTTCGATGTTGTCCGCCAGACCCGTCCCGTATGGGTCGTTGAGGGCCATGATCGCTACGCGCTGACCACCGTCGTCCGAAATGAGCTGTGCGACGGCCTGAGCCTGCAGTACGTCCGTCGGAGCGGTGCGGAAGTACATGCCCTTGTCGGGGTAGCAGACGAATTGGTCCGAGGTGTTGGCAGGCGAGAACATCACGACGCCTGCGCTGGCGATCTTGTCGATCACCTTGAGCGAAACCGAAGACGACGCGGCGCCGACGATGACCTGAGTGCCTGCAGCCAATTCGCGGTCGACGGTGGTGTTGGCGGTGTCCGTTGTGGTGTCACCCGAATCGCCGGGAATCAGCTGGACCGGTTGGCCGAGAACGCCTCCGGCTGCATTGACGTCGTTGACTCCCAGCTGGGTGCCCGCGACCATCGGCGGCCCGAGGAACGACAAGCTGCCTGTATCGGGAAGAAGCGTGCCGATGCGCAGCGCTTCCGTGGACGGGGTGGCGCCGGCCTTGGCCTGCTCCGGGGTGCAATCAGTCGTGACGGATGTCGTCGCGGCAGAAGCGCCGGACGTAGAGCCACTCGAAGACGAGTCATCCGACTTGTCCGAGCTACAGCCTGCAAGTGCCAGTGATGCCGCGCCGAGAACTGCAGCAGTACGCACAAGTGTTCGTCTAGCCATCCCACGCTCCTAAGATCAGCCGGTGCTCGCGCCACCCGAACTGGCGCTCGCTGTGGGATCAGACGCTAGACCTTGGAACCGTTTCGCGATCCTTCAAGAAAGCCCTGTGACCTGACTGTTATCTGAAGGTGCACAGTGTTTACACGGCTGTAGCGCTGCGCGACGTTTCGACGGTCGACGCAGCAACCGGGTAACCCGGACACTTTGCTCAAGCGTCCGGTTCACCGCCCAGAGTTTCCAGTACGACCTGTGCGACCGCCTTCATCGTGGAGCGCCGATCCATCGCGGCGCGCTGAATCCACTTGAACGCCTCAGGTTCGGTGAGCGCTTGGCGAACCATCAGAACACTCTTGGCTCGCTCGATCAGCTTGCGTGCTTCGAGCCGGTCCGAAAGATCAGCGACCTCACGCTCGAGCGCCGTCACCTCGCGGAAACGACTGACCGCCAATTCGACAGCGGGAACGAGGTCACTGATCGAGAACGGCTTGACCAAGTAAGCCATGGCGCCGGCATCGCGTGCGCGCTCGACCAACTCGCGCTGACTGAACGCTGTGAGAATGACAACAGGAGCGATGCGTTTGGCGGCAATCTCCGAAGCGGCGTCGATGCCGTCTCTCCTGGGCATTTTCACGTCCATGATGACCAGATCAGGCTTGAGCGACTCGGCCAACTCCACCGCGACCTGCCCGTCACCCGCCTCACCGACGACGTCGTAGCCCTCTTCGCGGAGCATCTCGACCAGATCCATGCGGATCAACGCCTCGTCTTCAGCGACGACAACACGACGGGGTGCGAGCTGATTGCCTTGCGGCTGCGGCGAATTCATGGCCACCATCCTCCTCCATCGAACCGCCCCGACACGAGACGCGAACGATTAGAGGGTACCGGTGTTTGACATTGAAATCGCATCTTCTAATGTAGTCATCGCAACAAGCCCTCGTATCCCAATTGGCAGAGGAAACGGATTCAAAACCCGTCCAGTGTGAGTTCGAGTCTCACCGAGGGCACCACCTGCCGCAGCTGGCCGCACTGCAAGGTTTCGGCATTCGGCTGTACCCCAGATCGACCGCCGTTAGATTCGATCCATGAACGGTCACCGGCTGATTGCTCTGCTCGGAGCCATATCGATTCTCGCGCTGCTCACCGGGTGTCAAACAGACGGCCAATCCAATACTGCCGGCGAATCCAGCGCTGCCGGCGAATCTTCCACCCAGGCCGCGCTCGATGCTGCAACACAGACCGGCACCCTTCAGGTCGGCTCTCCCCCGATCGATGCCCCATCCACCGAGATCTCCACGCTTGCTCCGCTCCCGAACGACACGGAGGTCCCTTCACCGACTCCGCGCGTCGACGTGACCGAGATCGACGTGATCGATCACGATGGTTTCACCCGCATCACCTATCGCTTCGACGGAAGCGGATCTGTGTTCTGGAAAACCGAATACGTCAGTGAAGCAATCCGAGCGGGTGACAGCACAGTCGTGGACGTCGGAAGTCGATCGATACTTCAAGTCGACCTGATGGGAGTCCAATCGGATTCGTCGCTCAACTCCGTATCTCACGAGGGCGAAAACATCACGCGCATAGACAGTGCAGCCAGGAACAGTGCGATCCTGCAGTCGTTTGTCGGCACGGTCGACATCCGTCCGGCATACACCGTATCGACATCCGATTCACCGTCCCAGTTGACGATCGACATCCCCAAGGCAGACAGCTGACTGTCGAATACCCAATTGCGCGCTCAGCTCAGCCATTCCAGCGCAGCGGTGCTCGACGCGGTAATTCGGTTATCGCGGGGCGGATGAATACTCCGTCTCGAAACCGAGGTCTCACAATCGATCCGAGGCGATTGCGGTATCCGGTTCAACACGACTGTCATGATTCTCACTGCATGCCCGAACGTCCGCTGCTCGAACTGCTGCTGCCAGTGTTTGTTCCAGCAGGACTGCCACCGTCATGGGGCCGACGCCACCCGGCACTGGTGTGATCGCACCGGCATGTGGGAGCGCAGCGGCGTACTCCACATCTCCGACGTTGCCCTCGTTGTACCCCGCATCGATCACCACTGCCCCAGGCTTGATCCACGCCCCTTTGATCAGTTCCGGAACACCGACGGCCGCGATGACGACGTCTGCCGAGGCGACGTGTGCGGCCAGGTCGACGGTGCGCGAATGGCAGTATGTCACCGTTGCGCCTCGACGCAGGAGGAGCATTCCCATCGGCAATCCGAGTATCGGGCTTCGGCCGACCACGACGGCATGCTTTCCGGTGAGTTCGACGCCTGTGGCGTCGAGGAGGCGCAGGATGCCACTCGGTGTACATGATTCGAATCCCCCACCGGTCAACGCCATTGCCGCGAACGCTGCCGAGGTAACGCCGTCAACGTCTTTGTCGGCCGAGATGGCATCGAACGCGGCCCGTTCGTCGATGTGGCCTGGCACCGGGTGTTGCAGCAGTATGCCGTCGATCGAAGGGTCCGCCGACAACGCTCTCAGCACGTCGACCAGTTCTTCGGTGGTTGTACTCACCGGGAGTTCGACCGTCCGCGACGTCATTCCGACGGCGACAGATCGTTTGGCCTTCATCTGTACATACGCCTTCGAGGCCGGGTCCGCTCCCACGATGACGGCGGCCAGGCATGGAACGTGCCCCGCCTCATCACGAAACTGCCTGGTGCGCACTGACAGGTCCGCTAGCGCAGCATCGGCAATTGCGCGTCCGTCGATTATTCGAGCGGCCACGTTCTGGCTGGGCAGATTTTCGGTAGACAGATTTTCGGTAGGCCGATTCTCGGTAGACATGGATCCCCCTTCACACAAGATGTGTGAAGCACCCAGGCGGTCGATGCCTCGCGATGTGCACTCCCCGGTGGTAATCCCCACCCGCGCCAGTCGTGCGTGGTCAGCGTACCGCGCGGTTCTTTCAGCGCCACGAAACGCATCGAGAACGCAACTCACAAAACGAGACAAATCGACATAACCTATCAATAGGTAACGATCTGACCTGCAGTTATTCCATCCTGTGCAATTAGATGGCACGATGGGGGCAACCGCACGGGCACCAAGCATTGGAGGCACCGATGGACAACGGCAAGATAAACCTGACCTATGACGGTCGGGTGTCACTGAGCTTCCAACTGGCGATTCCGCACGCACCGGACAAGGTCTGGAAAGTGATAACGGAACGCGAGTACCTCGACGCCTGGTTCCCGGCGGACGTCGATTTCGATCTCACTCCCGGCGCGGATCTACTGTTCAAGGTGACACCGGAACAAGTCGAGCGTTTCGGACTGCCCGCAGATCACGTGACGCGCGGGACGGTCATCAGCGTCCACCCGCACCGAATTCTCGAATTCCTCTGGGACGCAGATACTCTGCATTGGGAACTGGCACCGGACGGCACCGGCGGCTGTTGGCTGACTCTCACCCACACGATGGAAGACGAAGAGTCCGCGTACGCGCACGCCGCCGGTTGGCACGCGGGCTTGGAAGTTGTTGCGGCCCAACTCGATGGACGCGAAGTCGACTGGTCTCCGTGGGACCGCGCCGACGAACTCTCACCGCAATATCGCAAGTCTGCTTGATTCTGGGCCCGAGTTCAGTCTCGGGCCCGCATCTCATTCCCCTTTACGCGGGAAATGCCTGATCATTCCTTCTTGGACCACCGTCGCCAACAGCAGTCCTTCCACCGAGAAGTACCGTCCGGTTGCCAGACCGCGCGAACCTGCGGCGACCGGCGATTCGGTGGCGTACAGGACCCAGTCGGTGAACCGGAACGGGCGATGGAACCAGATCGAATGATTGACCGTCGCCGCGACGATACGATCATGACCCCAGGACAAACCATGAGTGGTCAGAATCGAATCGAGCACGGTGGTGTCGGACGAATATGCCAGCGTCGCAGCGTGAATGAGCGAATCGTCCGGCAGATCACCGTCGGGGCGCATCCACACCCGATTGTGGTTGAGTTTCTCGCCGGTGCCCTTGAGGATCCACGCCGGATCGTTGGCGTACCGCATGTCGATCGGCTTGAGCGCCGCACTGAAATGCGGCAGTTTTTCCTCGTACCCCACCAGATGATCGCCGATGGGAGGCAACGACTCCGGAAGTGGAACATCCGGGATCTCGACAGCATGGTCGAGCCCCTTGCCGGAGTCCTGGAACGCCGCGAGCATCACGAACAATTCGTTCTCACCCTGATAGGCAGTCACCTGACGGTTGGCGAACGCCCGCCCGTCGCGATGACGATCCACCCGATACTCGATGGGCGCCTTGACATCTCCGCCGCGAATGAAATGGGCATTCACCGCATGGATGGGGCGATCACCGTCGACGGTCCGCCCGGCGGCCATCAGTGCCTGAGACACCAACTGACCGCCGAACGTCCGCGAACCTACCTGTTTCGGGTGGTATCCACGGAACGCGTCTTCACCGATCTGCTCCAGATCCAACAAACCGAGGAGAGTACCGAGGTCGGTGGACGCGTTCGCGTGGGTCACTCAGTGGTCCTCTTCACCGATACGGTGGACGTGAATGAGGTTGGTGGAACCGACAGTTCCCGGAGGGGACCCGGCAACGATGACCACGAGGTCGCCCTTGACGTACCGCCCGAGGGAGAGCAACGCACTGTCCACCTGACGCACCATCTCGTCGGTGGTGGCCACCGCATCGACCAGGAACGTCTCGGTTCCCCACGTCAGCGTCAGCTGACTGCGCACCGCGGGCAGCGGTGTGAAGGCGAGCAACGGCAGCGGCGTGTGCAGACGAGCCAGTCGACGCACCGTGTCACCGGACTGAGTGAACGCAACCAAGGCCTTGGCGTCGAGACGTTCGCCGATGTCGCGTGCTGCGTACGAGATGACACCGCGCTTGGTGCGCGGGACGTGGGTCAACGGTGGGACACGGGTCGATTCGTTCTCGACGGCCTCGACGATGCGGGCCATGGTGCGAACGGTTTCCATGACGTACTTGCCCACCGAAGTCTCGCCCGAGAGCATGACTGCGTCGGCGCCGTCGAGAACGGCGTTGGCGACATCGGATGCCTCTGCGCGAGTGGGACGTGAGTTCTCGATCATCGACTCGAGCATCTGCGTCGCGACGATGACCGGCTTCGCGTTCTCACGAGCAATCTGGATTGCGCGCTTCTGAACGAGCGGGACCTGCTCGAGCGGCAACTCGACACCGAGGTCACCGCGGGCGACCATGACGGCGTCGAACGCGAGCACGATGGCTTCGAGATTGTCGATGGCCTCGGGCTTCTCGAGCTTCGCGATGACGGGAACGCGGCGCCCGACTCGATCCATGATGGCGTGAACCAATTCGACGTCCGCCGGTGAGCGAACGAAGGAGAGTGCAATGAAGTCGACACCCAGCTTGAGAGCGAACTCGAGGTCGGCGATGTCCTTGCCCGACAGGGCTGGAACGGAGACGTTCATACCGGGCAGTGAGAGGCCCTTGTTGTTGCTGACCGGACCGCCTTCGGTGACCCGACAGACGACGTCGTTGCCGTCGATGGACGTGACGACCAGGCCGACCTTTCCGTCGTCGACCAGCAGTCGATCGCCGGCCTTGGCGTCGCGCGCCAATTCCTTGTACGTGGTCCCGACGCGATCGTGCGTTCCCTCGACGTCGTCGACGGTGATACGAACCTCTTCACCGTTGGCCCAGGTGGTCCGCTCGTCCTTGAATCGGCCGAGGCGAATCTTGGGCCCCTGAAGGTCGGCGAGAACACCGACGGCCTTTCCGGTGGCGTCCGACGCGGCGCGGACGCGAATGTAGTTTTCTTCGTGATCGGCATGCTCGCCGTGGCTGAAGTTGAGGCGCGCCACGTCCATGCCGCTCTCCACGAGCTCACGGATGCGGTCGCCAGAAGCTGTCGCAGGTCCAAGTGTGCATACAATTTTTGTCCGTCGGTTCACGGCTCGAGCCTAGTCGCTACCCCACCGCACTTCTATCCGGCATTTGCGACCTGCACTTTCTGTACTTACTCGATTCAGTTGGTCAGCTCACGAACAGCGGAAATGCCTTTGGATGAACCGGAGCCGGAAGCGCCGACTCGCCTGTGAGAAACATGTCGACGGCACGTGCGGCCGACCGTCCCTCGGCAATCGCCCACACGACCAGCGATGCCCCGCGATGCGCGTCGCCGCAGACGAATACGCCGGGTGTCCGGGTCTGCCACCCGACATCACACTCGATTCTGCCGAGTGGATCGGTGCCGACATCAAGGTCGGTGAGCAGTGGGGCGGTTTCGACGCCGTCGAAACCCAGAGCGAGCAGGACCATCTCACACACGAGATCGATCGTGTCTCCAGTCTCCACCAAGGTCCGTTGTCCGTTCTTCGCTCGAGACACGGCTACCGGAACCATCCGGATTGCACGGACCGCACCCTCACCGTCGTCGAGAAATTCCTGCGCCGCCCACCGGAACCGTTTGTCACTGCCCTCCTCGTCTGCCGGCGAGGTGCGCAGGACCCGCGGCCACAACGGCCATGGGTCGCGATCTCGATCGCGGCGTGCCGGAGGTGGGACGTGGTAATCCAATTCCGTCACCGAGAGCGCGCCTTGGCGATGCACCGTGCCGAGGCAGTCGGCGGCCGTGTCGCCGCCACCGATGATCACGACGTTCTTACCTCGCGCCGAGATGCTCGACGCACCATCACCCTCGCATTCGCGGTTGGCCGCACGCAGGTACGTCATCGCACGATGGATTCCGCGAAGACTACGACCCGGTACGTCGGTGTCTCTGGCACGATCAGCCCCGACCGCCAGGACTACCGCCTCGAATTCCGTCGAGAGGTCGTGCGCGCTCACGTTCACTCCGACGGCGCAGTCGGTGACGAATCTGATCCCCTCGGCGGTCAGTTGGTCCAGCCGCCGGTTGATGAGGGCCTTGGGCAACTTGAATTCCGGAATTCCGTAGCGAAGCAGTCCCCCGATCCGATCACTCCGCTCGAACACCGTGACACGGTGTCCGGCTCGTGTCAGTTGTTGAGCCGCGGCCAGTCCCGCCGGTCCCGAACCGACAACCGCAACACGGTTTCCGCTGTGAACTACCGGAGGCCGTAGTCCCAGTGAACCCGACTCCCAGGCGTTGTCGACGATCGCCTGTTCGATGCGCTTGATGGTGACACCCCCCGACGTGTGCTCGTCGTCGAGTGCGAGAACGCACGCCGTTTCGCACGGTGCGGGGCACAGATGTCCGGTGAACTCGGGAAAATTGTTGGTGGAATGCAGATTCTCCGAGGCTTCGGACCACCGTCCACGCCGAACCAGGTCGTTCCATTCCGGAATGAGATTGCCGAGCGGACACCCTATGTCGGCCGAATGGCAGTACGGCACAGCGCAGTCCATGCAACGCGAGGCCTGTGCAGATACGTCTCGATTTCGCACGACGGGATCCAGCGACTCGTATACCGACGCCCAGTCGCCGACGCGCACGTCGGTCGGTCTGGTCGGTGCGCCGGATCGTTTCACGTTGAGGAACCCGCGTGGGTCAGGCATGAGCCGGCTCCACCAGTTGGTTCTCTTCCACGACCTTCCGGTAGTCGACAGGCAAGACTTTGGTGAATCTCGGACTCTGGCCAACCCAGTCGTCGAGAAGTTTCGCAGCCACCGGCGAGCCGGTCGCAGCCAAATGCTCGCCGAGAATGTCGACCAGCTGACGACAGTCTTCCGCCGAAGGCCGCTCCAGCACGACCATGTCGCGGTTGACCTTCTCTGCCTTCACATCGAGTACGAAGGCAATTCCGCCCGACATTCCCGCAGCAAGGTTCCTACCAGTTGGGCCGATGATGACGACGCGACCCCCGGTCATGTACTCACACGCATGGTCGCCGACGCCTTCCACCACAGCGACCGCACCCGAGTTTCGCACCGCGAATCGTTCCCCGACACGCCCCCGGGCATAGAGCGCACCGCTCGTAGCGCCGTACAGCAGCGTATTGCCGGCAATCACCTGCTCCTCGGCCACGAAGGGTGCGTCCTCACTCGGCCGAAGCGCGATTCGTCCACCCGAGAGCCCCTTTCCCACGTAATCGTTTGCATCGCCGACGACGACCAGCGAGATGCCCGGTGGCAGGAACGCACCGAGTGACTGGCCCGCCGTTCCACGGAGCACGACGTCGATGGTGCCGTCAGGTAGCCCAACGGCGCCGTAGCGTCTGGTCACCTCTGCGCCCAGCCTCGTTCCCACCGCCCGATCCGTATTGTGTACTGGCAGTTCGATATGCACGGGTCGAGCGTCCGCGAGTGAGTTCGCGGCGCACTCGATCAGGGTGCGTTCGAGTTCGCTCGAAACAGGTACACACGGCGGGTAGGCCGCGCCGGTCGGCGCGGCCGGAACGTCGAAGAGTGGTGAGAGGTCCAACGTGCGACTCTTCCAATGCGCCACCGCCGGAGACATTTCCAATACGTCTGCGTGGCCCAGAGCGTCGTCGATACTTCGAAACCCCAGTTCTGCCAACAGCCGTCGTACGTCGTCGGCGATGAAGCGGAAGAAGTTCTCGACGTACTCGGGCCGGCCGGTGAATCGCTCGCGCAGTTCGGGATTCTGCGTTGCTACTCCGACGGGGCAGGTGTCGAGGTGACATACCCGCATCATGACGCAGCCGGCCGCGATGAGTGGCGCCGTGGAAAACCCGTACTCCTGCGCCCCCAGCAACGCGGCGACGACGACGTCCCGCGCCGTGCGCAAACCCCCATCACACTGGACGACGATTCGATCGCGTAACCCGTTGAGCACCAGAGTCTGCTGAGTTTCGGCCAGCCCGACCTCCCAGGGCGTACCCGCGTGGTGGATGGACGAGAGTGCCGCAGCACCCGTCCCACCGTCGTGACCGGAGATCAGCACCACGTCGGCGTGCGCTTTGGCCACACCTGCCGCAACAGTCCCGACTCCGGCTGCGCTGACCAACTTCACGTGTATCCGCGCACGATCGTTTGCGCATCTGAGGTCGTAGATCAATTGGGCGAGATCCTCGATCGAATAGATGTCGTGGTGCGGGGGCGGAGAAATGAGCCCGACCCCAGGCGTCGAGTACCGGGTTTCCGCGATCCACGGGTACACCTTGGACCCCGGAAGCTGCCCTCCTTCACCGGGCTTGGCACCTTGGGCCATCTTGATCTGAATGTCGGTGGCATTGACCAGGTAATCGCTGGTCACCCCGAAGCGCCCACTCGCGACCTGCTTGACTGCGCTTCGACGCTTGTCGTCACGCAACCGCTCCGGCGACTCTCCGCCCTCACCGGTGTTGGAACGCCCGCCGAGAGCATTCATCGCAACCGCCATCGTCTCGTGCGCCTCCGCAGAGAGGGAGCCGTAGCTCATCGCACCGGTGTTGAATCGAGCGAGAATCATCTCGACGGGTTCGACCTGATCGAGCGGAATCGGCGGACGAACCTCACACCGAAATCGAAACAATCCCCGCGGTGTTCCGCCCTGCGCGCTCAGTCGATCGACTTCATCGCTGTAGCGGCGAAAGATTTCACTTCGCCCCGTCCGGGTCGCGTGCTGAAGGAAGAACACGGATTCGGGTGTGAACACATGCAATTCACCATCGCGGCGATACCGGTACTGTCCGCTGTCGGTCAACTGACGATTGTCGAACTGACGATGCTGCACTGCGGACGACGAGAACGCAGCCGTGTGGCGCATCAGAACTTCGCGCGCGACTTCGGTGATACCGATCCCGCCGATCCGGCTCCGTGTGTTGCAGAAGTATTCGTCGACCAACTCTCGACCCAAGCCCACGGCCTCGAATACCTGTGCGCCCGTGTAGGAGTGAACCGTAGCGATTCCCATCTTCGACATCACTTTGAGCACGCCGAAATTTGTTGCTCTCAGGTAGTTGTCCGACGCAGTCTTCGGATCTATCCCGGGAAGTTCGTCCTGCTCGCTGAGGGCTTGGACAGATTCGAGAGCAAGATACGGGTGGACAGCCGCCGCACCGTAGCCGATCAGCAGCGCGATGTGATGAACTTCGCGCGCGTCACCCGAGTCGACGACAAGGGAAACCTTGGTCCGCAGGCCATGACGAACCAGATCGTGGTGCACGGCTGATACTGCGAGCAATGATGGAATGGGAGCCTGCTCAGGGCCTGATCCACGGTCGGAGATCACCAGAATCTCGATTCCGGCTGCGGCGGCTGTTCGGGCGGACTCACGAAGCCTCTCGACGCCTTCGGTGAGACTGCCCCTCGGATCGAAACCTGCGCGAAGGACAGCGCTTCTCGAAGTTCTTGCGCCGTATAGTTCGGCGACCTTCGCCATCTTTCCCGGTCCGATCACCGGTTTGTCGAGAACAATCCTTCGGCACGACAGCGCCGACGCTTCGAACAAGTTCTGCTCAGCGCCGAGGGTGACACCAAGCGTAGTGACGACTTCCTCGCGAATCGCGTCCAAAGGCGGGTTGGTCACCTGAGCAAAGAGCTGAATAAAGTAGTCGTACAACAGCTTCGGCCGATCCGAAAGAACGGCGAGAGGCGTGTCGACACCCATCGATCCCAACGGCTCCGATCCTGAGCTTGCCATCGGGACAAGAATGTCCCGCAGGTCCTCGGCGTGGTATCCGAAGAGCAACTGCCGTTGCAACAGCGGAGCCGGATCGCCTCGAGCAGGCGCAGTCTCGGGGATGTCCTCGAGGTCGACCAATCCCCCGTCGACCCAGTCCCGGTAGGGGGCTGTGCTCGCGAGTTCGGACTTGATCTCCGCATCGGAAACGATGCGATGGCGAGCGGTGTCCACGAGAAACATGCGTCCCGGTTCGAGGCGCCCCTTCTCCAACACCTCGGACGTGGGAGCGTCGAACACGCCGCTCTCACTGGCCAACACGATACGGTCGTTCTTCATCCGCCACCATCGCCCTGGGCGAAGACCGTTGCGATCCAACACGGCCCCGACAACAATGCCGTCGCTGAACGTCACGGACGCCGGACCGTCCCACGGTTCCATCAGACAACCGTGAAATTGGTAGAAGGCCTTTATCTCGTCGGGCATCGAAGAATCGTTCTCCCAGGCACCGGGAATCATCATCGCGATGGCGTGTTGCACACTGCGGCCCCCGAGCGTCAAAAGCTCCAGTACTTCGTCGAACGACGAAGAGTCGGATCCTCCCGGGGTGCAGATCGGAAACAGGCGATCGATGTCCCCACCTAAAAGTGTGCTCCGCAGCATCGGCTCGCGAGCGCGCATCCAATTCCTGTTTCCCACAATCGTATTGATCTCGCCGTTGTGGGCGATGCAGCGATACGGCTGAGCGAGTGGCCACGACGGAAATGTGTTCGTGGAGTATCGACTGTGCACGACTGCCAACGCAGTTCGCATTCGGTCGTCGCGTAGGTCGGTGAAGTAACCGGGTAACTGCGTCGGCGTCAGCATGCCCTTGTACACGATGGTTCGGGCGGACAACGAGGGGAAATACACCGCATCATCGGCCGAATGAATTCGCTCGACTTGTCTCCTGAGCGCAAACACTCGTCTGTCCAAGGCAATTCCGCCCACACTACGATCTCGCGACTCGGCGCACGTCACAAAACACTGACTGATGTACGGAGCGCACTGCGCGGCAACGGTTCCGACGCAGTCTCGGTCGACCGGCACCTCTCGCCACCCGATAACCTGCAGTCCTTCTGCCGCTGCGTACCGGTGTATCCGAACTACCGCGCGCCAACGTGCTTCCTGATCCACCGGGAGAAAGCAGTTTCCGGCCGCGTAGGTGTTCTCACCCATCGCGTTGGGTGGTGGAAGCTCGAACTCGGTCACCGCGTCGAAGAACTCCGTCGGCAGCTGAATCAGAATGCCCGCGCCGTCTCCGCTGTTGGATTCGCGCCCAACTGCGCCGCGATGGGAGAGATTGCCCAGGACCGCGAGCGCATCGTCGACAATGGAATGCAGGTGGCGTCCAGAGGTGTCTGCTACCACGGCTACACCACACGAATCGGTTTCCTGATCGGGGTCGTACAGGGCCCTAGGTTCAGGTATTCGAGAAAACGGCACTCGGCGACCTCCACGCGGACATGCAGCCGACGTGCGCTAGTTTATCAGCCCATAACCGCAGGTCGCGAGAGCAAAACGGTGACCCCCTGATACCGAGGCATCAGGGGGTCACACTTGCCGAGGGTCGTTTCGATCAGCTACGCAAAGGGCGGTTGTACTGATCGCGCACACTGCCGGTCAACATCATGATTCCGTCGATGAGCGGCCAGATGCCACCGATTCCACACGTCAACCAAGTGACCGCGATCTGTGCGACAGCCATGCCGGGCTGGTTGAGATAAAAACGTCCTGCACCGAATCCGCCGAGCAGAATGCCCAGCAATCCGGCAGTCGTCTTCGACTTGTCCGAGTACGGTTCACCGGTCATCGGGTCACGTCCGTATGGTGCGGACGGGTCGACCAGGCCGTAGCCAGGCTGAGGATAACCCTGAGCTTGTGGGTACCCCTGAGGCTGACCGTAACCCGGCTGTGAGTATCCCGGCTGTGAGTATCCCGGCTGTGAGTATCCCGGCTGGGGGTAGCCCTGCGGCGGAGCCGCGTAGGGATTCGGAGTCTGATCTGCCGGTGCACCGTAGACGGGACCGTCCGTCGGGGTTTGGGTCGGGCTCGAGTAGTCCGGCGCCGGATAGTCGGTCGCCGGATAGTCGGTCGCCGGATAGTTCTGGGCGGCGTAACTTTCCTGCGACGTGTACGGCGCTGTCGGCTGATTCGGGGTGGAATCAGAATCGGCAGCGGGAAACGCTGTGGTCGATTCGGTTCCGGTCGGCGGCGGGTAGATGGGGTGGTTTCCCCACCCCGGACCGTTTCCGACTCCCGAATACGTGTCCCAGCCTGGACCGGTGCCGGTGGTCTCCGTCGACGGCGTCTTTTCGGTGGGTGCCGAGGTTTCCGTCAACGACGCATCCGCCGTCGCGTCGTAGTCGAACGGCGACCCGAACTGCGGTGGAACCGGCGGCTGTGATCCAGACGAGTCCCCCGACTCGGAAGGTTCCGGATTCTTGTTCAAGTTAGGCAACGTACTTTCCTTCGATTCGACGACGGTACGTAATAGCTTTTGTTATCGGACTTCGAGAAGGTTCGACCTTCTCGAGGCCAGTCCCCCACACATGTTTCCTCGGTTCGCGCTCGCGACTCATCCTCGCAATGGCCGGCGAGCACCGTCCCGCGCATTGCCCGAAAGTATCACGATGCCGTCGACGAACGCCCAGATCCAGATTCCGATCGCAAATGGAATTCCGATGAGGAACGCCGACATGAACAGCGCGAAGAACATGCCGAGCAGTTGGCACAATCCGATGCCGACACTTCCGATATAGAGGCGCCCGACTCCACAGATTCCGAAGAAGCCCAGCAAGATCTGCAACAGTCCAGCGGTGGCCTTCGACTTGTCGGAATACGGTTCCCCGGTTACCGGGTGCCGACCGTACGGGGCGTAGGGATCTCCGAACCCGTACATCGATGGAGGCGGCAATGGCTGCTGATATCCGTACGGATTGGGCGCGCCGTAGACCGGTCCCTGATCCTCGGGGAATCCCCCCTGCGAATAGGGACCTGTCACGGCTTGTCTTTCTTCGACAGCTTCACCGCGTCCGACGACTCATCCGACGCTGCCGTGGAGGCGCTTGCCTCACTGGAAGCGGATTCAGCAGCATCGGATTCAGAATCTTCAGCATCGGCCTTCGCCGAATCAGTTTCGGTAACTGGCGCCGCGACTCCTGCTTCGCCGGCAGCTACCGCAGCGACGTAGTCCTTCGACTTCAAATCAGCCGGATCCTCACGACCCTTCTTCGCCAGGAAGAAGTAGGCCAGTGCGGCGAAGAACACGATCCCCGAAGTGAATGTGTTGACGCGAATGCCGGCGATCTCATAGGCGAAATCGTCGCGCATCAGTTCGACGACGAACCGGCCCAGGCAATAGCCCGCGACGTACAGAGCAAACAGACGTCCGTGGCCGATCTTGAATCGGCGGTCGACGAGGACCAGCAGGATCACGATCAGGACGTTCCACACAGCTTCGTAGAGGAACGTCGGGTGAACGACCCGAATGACTTCTCCGTTGGAGACACCTGCCAGTTGATCGAGCTGGCCGGAAGAGTTCACACGCTCGAAGATCTCGAGGCCCCACGGGACGGTGGTCTCGCGACCGTACAACTCCTGGTTGAAGTAGTTGCCGATACGACCGATGGCCTGCGCGAGCAAGATTCCGGGCGCAATCGCATCACCGAGCGCGGACACCGGAATGCCGCGTCGACGGCAGCCGATCCACGCACCGATGCCGCCGAGGAACACTGCTCCCCAGATTCCGAGGCCTCCCTGCCACACCTTGAGTGCGTCGAGTGGCTGACCGTTCTCGCCGAAATAGGCGGGCCAGTCGGTCAAAACGTGGTAGAGCCTGCCACCGATCAGACCGAAGGGAACGGCCCAGATCGCGATGTCGAGAACGGTCCCCTTCTCGCCGCCGCGGGCGACCCAACGACGATCTCCCCACACGATCGCGACGATGATGCCGAGGATGATGAAGAGCGCGTAGGCGCGAAGCGCCACCGGTCCGACGTACCAGACGCCTTGGGGCGGGCTGGGGATATAGGCCAGCAGGTCCACAGTTGAGGTCACGACGCCACGGTAGCCGAGCGGACGCCCTCGGCGAGTTCTTCGGTGAGCGAGCGAACCGCTCCCAGGCCGTTCTCGACCGCGGAGACCAGAGCCGAGCCGACGATGACGGCATCGGCGTATGCCGCGATTTCGGCAGCCTGTGCGCCGGAGCGAACTCCCAATCCGACGCCGACGGGAATGTCGGAATGCGCGCGGATTCGTGCGGTCAGTTCCGGAGCCATCGAAGACACGGCGTCGCGAGCGCCGGTGACACCCATCGTCGAGGCCGCGTAGATGAATCCACTACTCGCATCGAGTGTCATCGCGAGTCGTTCTTCCGTCGAGGACGGAGCGACAAGGAAGATCCGGTCGAGGTGGTGCTCCTCGGATGCTTCCATCCAGGCGCCGGCTTCTTCCGGAATGAGGTTGGGGGTGATCAGTCCGAGCCCGCCGGCGGAAGCGAGGTCTCGTGCGAACTTGTCGACGCCGTACTGCAGTACCGGGTTCCAGTAGGTCATCACGACGGCCTTGCCGCCGACCGAACTGATCTGCTCGATCACGGTGAAGATGTCGCGAAGGCGAACGCCGTTGGTGAGTGCGGTTTCGGCTGCACGCTGGATGGTCGGACCGTCCATGACCGGATCGGAATACGCGACACCGACTTCGATGATGTCGCAGCCGCCGTCGACCATCGCCTTGAACACGTCGATCGATTCGGGAACGGTCGGATAACCGGCAGGCAGGTAACCGACGAGGGCGGCACGCTTGTCAGCCTTGCACGCGGCAAAGGTGGGTGCGAGGCGTGATGGTCGTTCGCTCACTTGTCCGAGCCTTCCGTGTTGTCGTTCTCGTCTGCTGCATCATCCGGAGCGGCTGCCTGACCTGAGGCGCCGTCGAAAAGACCGAACCAGCTTGCGGCGGTGTCCATGTCCTTGTCACCGCGACCGGAGAGATTGACGACGATGATCGCGCCCTCACCGAGTTCTTTGCCCAGTCGGAGTGCGCCGGCGACGGCGTGGGCCGATTCGATGGCCGGGATGATGCCCTCGCGGCGCGAGAGCAGCAGCAGCGCATCCATGGCTTCACTGTCGGTGACGGGTTCGTAGGTCGCGCGCCCGATATCGCTCAGGTAAGCGTGCTCGGGTCCGACCCCCGGGTAGTCCAGACCAGCAGAGATCGAGTGCGATTCGATGGTCTGACCGTCTTGGTCCTGGAGGAGGTAGGAGTAGGCACCCTGGAATGCGCCAGGGGTACCGCCGGCGAACGTTGCTGCATGCCTTCCGGTTTCGACACCGTCGCCGGCTGCTTCGTAGCCAACCAGCCGTACCGACAGATCGTCGATGAACGGGTGGAAGATTCCGATTGCGTTGGAGCCGCCTCCGACGCAGGCTGTGACTGCATCGGGCAGGCGGCCGGTCAGTGCCTGAACCTGGACGCGTGTTTCGAGGCCGACCACTCGCTGGAAGTCCCGAACGATGGTGGGGAACGGGTGCGGGCCTGCCGCGGTACCGAAGCAGTAATAGGTGTTGTCCGCGTGGGAAACCCAGTCGCGCAAGGCTTCGTTGATCGCGTCCTTGAGCGTGCGCGAACCGGTCTCGACCGAAACGACCTCCGCGCCGAGCAGGCGCATGCGTGCGACGTTCAGTGCTTGACGTTCGGTGTCGACAGCACCCATGTAGATGACGCACTCGAGACCGAGCAGTGCACAGGCGGTGGCCGATGCCACACCGTGCTGGCCCGCTCCGGTCTCGGCGATGATGCGGGTCTTGCCCATACGCTTTGCCAGCAGAACCTGACCGAGAACGTTGTTGATCTTGTGAGAACCGGTGTGGTTCAGATCTTCACGCTTGAGAAGGATGCGCGCACCGCCGGCGAACTCGCTCATTCGCGTTGCCTCGAAAATCGGCGACGGGCGCCCGGTGTAATCGCGCTGCAAGCGATCGAGTTCGTTCAAGAACGTGTCGTCCGCTCGAGCCTTTTCGTACTCCGCAGTGACTTCCTCGATAACCGCCATGAGGGCTTCCGGCACATGCCGTCCGCCGTAGACGCCGAAATGGCCTCCGGCGTCGGGATCGTGGGAGCGCTCGGTGAGTCCCGCGCTGGCCGGCGGCAGATTGCCGCCCTTGAATATTGCACCGGAGCCTGGTTCCTGAGTACGTGAAGTCACCCCACCAGTCTGCCCCAACGGTGTCGCTGGTCACCGCCCGGGTGCATCAAAGCACGCCGGGCGGGTGAAGCGATTTATCGAGACGGTTTGGGGCAGGACGGGTGCGCACCTGCATTGACCAGATCTGCGACGGCCTTGCGCGGGTCGCCGCTGGTCACGAGGCCTTCACCGACGAGCACTGCGTCGGCGCCCGCCCCGGCGTACGCCAACAGATCGGCAGTTCCGCGAACACCGGACTCGGCAATCTTGATCGTCTCGGTCGGAAGACCGGGAGCGATGCGACCGAAGGTGTTCTTGTCCACCTCGAGAGTCTTGAGATTGCGGGCGTTCACACCGATCACCTTGGCGCCGGCTTCGAGCGCGCGGTTGGCTTCTTCCTCCGTGTGCACCTCGACGAGGGCAGTCATTCCCAGAGATTCGGTGCGATCGATCAACGAGGCGAGCGCCTGCTGCTCGAGTGCCGCGACGATCAGCAAGATGACGTCGGCGCCGTGAGCGCGAGCCTCGTGAATCTGGTACGGCCCCACGATGAAGTCCTTGCGGAGCACCGGAATGGTGACCGCTTTACGGACTGCGTCCAGGTCGGCCAACGAGCCGTGAAAACGGCGCTCTTCGGTGAGAACACTGATGATGCGTGCGCCACCGGCTTGGTACGCCGCGGCAAGCTCAGCGGGATCGGCAATGTCGGCCAACGCACCCTTTGACGGGCTCGCTCGCTTGACCTCGGCGATGACGCCGATGCTCGATTCCAGAAGTGCTGCTGCAGCATCGAGTGCAGGCGGTGCAGCGGCCGCAGCAGCCTTGACTGCAGCGAAGTCGAGTACGGCTTCGCGGGCGGCGACGTCAGCGCGCACCCCGTCGAGAATCGAGTCGAGTACGGTCATCGTGGCCCGAATCCTTTCTGGGCAAGAGCCCGATGTGAGATACGTCATCAGGGTGGTCTCAGCCTAGTGGGACGAAATTTTGCTACTCCGTCGGGGTACCCACGCAGGTGAGGGTTCAGTCTTACTCAGTGGGACGACCCCGGTTTCGCGCCGTTGTCTCCCCCAACTCCGTCGTCCCCGTCAGTCGCTGTCGGGTCCTCTCCGGCGTCGAGCGCATCCCACAACATCCGTTGTGTCACAGGCTCGTCCGATGCAGGTTTGTCTCCCTGACCAAGCTTGGCCGCGGCCTCGCGGCGCGCGGCAGGGTTGTCGTATTTCGACGACAACCCGCCTCGCACTGGAGGTTTGCGCATCAGAAGTACTGCCGCGCCGAGCGCCGCCACCGCTCCGACCAACGCAAGCAAGGCAGGCAGTACCGAAACAGTCGTCGAGAGATCTTCCGGGTGACCGGACAACTCGGCCAACTCCACCGCTCGGTCCGCAGAGGCTCCGGACACCAACAACTGCACTGCCGGAACCGCTACCGCGACGGCGACGAGGGCAACCAACAGTCCGACTACCCGAAGTGCCCAACCTCGCACCGCAAACGACGCCGCGATCGCCGCCAGAAGCGCGAGCGCGAGCGGAGTCATCGCCGCCGCCCAGGTGCTGCCGTCGAGATCCGTCGTCCTCTCCAGCGTCTTGCCGTCGCTCGAGGTCAGATGAACCCACGTCATTCGTGAGCTGCCCCACAGAGCTGCTGCCGACAACGCCAGCAGAAGCGTTCTCGGCACGGCGGTGCCACGAGAAACGCTTGTAGGCTCCGCTGCACTCGACTCGTTCTCACTCACTGATCGTCACCTCCGATGGTGCGCAGGGTGTGCGCCGACGCAATCGCGCTCAGCACTGCCATCGCCTTGTTGCGGGCCTCGGTGTCCTCGTAGACCGGATCCGAGTCGGCGACGACACCGGCGCCAGCCTGGACGTATCCAATCCCGTCCTTGATCAATGCCGTTCGGATCGCGATCGCGGTGTCGGCGTCGCCGGCGAAGTCGAGGTAGCCGACGATGCCGCCGTAGATACCGCGCCTGGTCGGTTCCAGTTCTTCGATCAGCTGCATCGCACGGACCTTGGGCGCCCCCGAGAGGGTTCCAGCGGGGAAGCATGCGGTGACGGCGTCGAGAGCGTGCTTTCCCTCGGCCAGATGTCCGGTGACCGTCGATACGAGATGCATCACGTGGCTGTACCGCTCGATGTGCCGGTAGTCGTGCACCTTCACCGTGCCCGGGCGACAGACACGACCCAGATCGTTTCGCCCCAGATCGACGAGCATGAGGTGCTCGGAGTTTTCCTTCTCGTCGGCGAGGAGGTCCTTCTCGAGCAGGATGTCGTCCTCCTCTGTGGCACCGCGCCATCTGGTTCCAGCGATCGGGTGTGTTGTCGCGACGCCCTCGGCGACGGTTACCAGTGCCTCAGGGCTCGAACCGACGATCGAAAACGCCGTCTCTCCATCACCGTTCGGCACGTTGAGCAGATACATGTACGGGCTGGGGTTCGACGCTCGCAGCATCCGGTACACGTCGATCGGTGCTGCAGTGCAATCGATCTCGAATCGCTGCGAGAGAACTACCTGGAATGCCTCGCCCGCTTCGATGTCGCCGATCAACTTTTCGACATCGACACCGAAGCTCTCGGTGGTGCGCTGACGACGGTAGTTCGGAGTCGCTTTCGAAAATGTCGACACCGTCGATTTCGCCGGCGCCGCGAGAGCACGAGTCATCGCGTCCAACCTTGCGACTGCGTCGTCGTACGCCGTGTCGACGCGCTCGTCCGTGCCGTCCCAGTTGACGGCATTGGCGATGAGGGTGATCGCCCCTTCGTGGTGATCGACTGCGGCGATGTCGGCGGCAAGCAGCATGACCATTTCGGGGATCTGCAGGTCGTCGACCGCGGAGTCACCCAATCTCTCGAGGCGCCGCACCGCGTCGTAGCCGAGGAATCCGACCATTCCGCCGGTCAGCGGGGGCAGGTCGGGCAGCCGCTCCGAACGAAGCAGCTCGAGGGTGGCACCGAGCGCGTCGATCGGGTCGCCGCCGGCCGGAGCGCCGGCCGGAACGTTGCCGTACCAGGCCGCCTCTCCGTCCACGACGGTCAGTGCAGCCGGACTCCCGACGCCGATGAACGACCACCGCGACCACGAACGACCGTTCTCGGCCGACTCGAGCAAGAAGGTGCCGGGACGATTGCCGGCCAACTTCTCGTACGCCGAGAGCGGAGTTTCGGAGTCCGCCAACACTTTCCGAGTGACCGGAACGACCCGGTGCTCAGCTGCGAGAGCTCGGAACTGCTCCCGGGTCGTGGTGGAATCGGACGCGTCACCGACGATCGCGGTGTCGGATGACCGTGCGGACATGGAGGTGGGCTCGCCGTGCATGGCTCCATCATCCCAGGCTCCCCCATGTGGCCGTCGTGCGCGGGTAACCTCGGCCGAATGAAACCAGGCCAACTCGCTCCCGATTTCTCACTGCCCGACCAGGACGGGACTCCGCGCTCGCTGACGAGCCTGCTCGAGAACGGACCCCTGGTCCTCTTCTTCTACCCGGCAGCCTCGACGCCGGTGTGCACCGCCGAGGCGTGCCACTTCCGTGACCTCGGCAGCGAATTCGCCGCGGTGGGCGCTTCGCGAGCGGGCATCAGCACCGATACGGTCGAAGCTCAGTCCACCTTTGCCACCGCACAATCCTTCGACTACCCCCTACTCGCCGACACCGACGGCAAGGTAGCCGAACAGTTCGGCGTCAAGCGCGGACTCCTGGGCAAGATGGCTCCGGTCAAACGCTCGACCTTCGTGATCGACACCGACCGCACCGTCCTCAAAGTCATCTCGAGTGAACTACGCGCCAACACCCACGGCGACCAGGCGCTCGAGTTCCTTCGCAATCGAAGCTGACCCACCTGGGCGACCTGATTCTCTGCGCGATTTGGAATCTCTACGCGACCTGAATCGAGCGCTTCGCAAGCCCCATCCAGAATCCGTCGATCACCTGGGTGGGCACCTGTTCCGGATCGGATGACGCACCGAGCGTGACGAACAACGGGGCGAAGTGCTCGATGGTCGGATGCGCGTACGGCATCCCGGGAGCTTGAGCGCGGAAGTCGATCAAGGAATCGACGTCACCGGCAGCGAACCTCTCCCCTGCCCACGCGTCGAATTCCGCCGACCATCCCGGGGCCTGCGCCTCCGGTGACGGATCGCGCAGGAACGGTAGCCCGTGCGTGGTGAATCCGGATCCCACGATCAGTACACCTTGCTCACGGAGTGGCCGTAGGCGCTGTCCGAGATGGAGCAAACGCTCAGGATCGAGGGTGGGCAGCGAAATTTGCAGTACCGGGATGTCTGCGTCCGGGTACATCACCGTGAGCGGCACGTAGGCACCGTGATCCAGGCCTCGATTCGGCTGCTGAACCACGCGTTCGTTGTCCGGCATCAACGCCGCAACCTGGGCGGCGAGTTCCGGAGCGCCGGGAGAGTTGTACTTCGCGCGGTAGAACCTCTCGGGAAAACCACCGAAGTCGTAGATGAGCGGGGTGCCCGTGGTCGTCGATCCGATCGTCAGCGGTGCTGATTCCCAGTGCGCCGATACGACGAGGATTGCCGTCGGCCGCGGAAGATCGCCGGCCCACGCCCCCAACTGGTCGACCCACAACGCGCTGTCCACCAGCGGCGGAGCACCGTGGCTGAGATACAGCGCAGGCATGGTTGTGGTGGACATACGGACTCCTCGGGATAGACATTCGTCGTAAGTTGAAGGTTCAACCTAATATAGAACTCAACACTTGCGTCCCGCAACTATTCCCCGCAGGATTCTTCTGGACATGCGTCTGAGACGCTGTACACAAGCACGCTCCGTGCACGAAGAATGCTCGACCCGAAGGAGAAGTCACCGATGAGTGAACCGACCGCGCAGCCCGACGCGCAGTCTCAGACGAAGTGGCTCACAGCCGAGCAGCAAGAAGCATGGCTGACACTGATCGCTCTCGTGACACGGTTGCCTGCCGCACTCGACACTCAACTACAACGCGATTCGGCACTCACACACTTCGAATACTTCGTACTCGCGGCACTCTCGGACGCCCCCGACCACAAGCTCCAGTTGTCGGTACTGGCCCAGCGCGCGAACGCGTCCCTGTCCCGCCTCTCGCACGTGATCACGAAGATGGAGAAGGCCGGCTGGGTGAAACGGGAAGTCATTCGTGGCAGCCGCGGCTCCAACGCAGTGCTCACCGACGAGGGAATGGCAAAGGTGGTCGCGGCCGCACCGCCGCACGTCGCCTCAGTTCAAGGTCTCCTCTTCGAGGGCCTCGACGATCGCCAGGTCGCCCAGCTTTCGTCGTTGGGTACAGCAATGCTCACCCAACTGGACAAGGGAATCGCCGCCGGACTCGGCAAGGCCTGACCACATCCCCGAGACGAGCGACTGATGATCAAGACGGCAGCTTCGCGAGGTCGAGAGCAGCCAAGTGACTGAACAGCATGCTCGCTCCGATCGGGTTTCCACCGCCGGGGTACGTAGTCCCGCTGGCCGCTGCCATCGTGTTCCCCGCCGCGTACAACCCGGCAATCGCCGTACCGTCGGCTTTGAGCACCCTCCCGGTCGCGTCGGTCCGTAGACCACCTTTGGTCCCGAGGTCGGAGATGCTGAAAGCGGCAGCGTGAAACGGCCCTTGATCGATCGGTACGAGCGGCGAAGCCCCCTCAGAGAAGGCGCGGTCGTACGCAGTGTCTCCTCGACCGAAGTCCGTGTCGACGCCAGTCGCCGCAAACGCGTTGAATCGCTTCACGGTCTCCACCAGTTCCGCTGTGGGAACATCGATCTGGGCAGCGAGGTCTTCGAGTGTCTGTGCACTCTTCCACAACCCCGCAGCCACATACTGCTCCGTCTGGGCCATGGGTACGTTGGGTGCCTTCACCGGCGGCACTGCGCCTTCTCTGTTGTCGTAGATCATCCAGTACGGCGTGGTTACTTTCCCTGCCCGCATGCGTTCGATGACAGCGCGACCCAAGCGGTCGTACGGCGCTGATTCGTTGACGAATCGACGACCGTCGTCGTCCACGAAGATTCCGCCGGTGAACCACAGCGCAAACGCGGAGCGCCCATCTGGATGGGTGAGTCCCGGCGACCACCAGGCCTCGCCCATCAGGTCGGTGTCGGCACCCGCGGCGACCGCCGCCTGGTGCGCCTTCCCGAGGTTGCCGGGGCAGCCCATCGTGTCGAGAGCGGATCCGGGGACACCGAATTCGGCACGCATGGTCTCGTTCTGCTCGAATCCACCGGCGGCGAGGATCACTCCTCTGCGTGCCTGAATGGTTCGACGCCGACCATCTCGGTCGACGACGGCTCCGACCACCACCCCGTCCTCGACAACCAGTTCCTCGAGAGTGGTCTTCAGGTGCATGGTGGCGTTCGGGAGTTCCGCAAGAGCCAACAGGAATCGACCGATCAACGACTGGCCGCCGACGAGGTACTTCGGCAACTTCTCCCCCAGCCGTTCCGTCGCCAGCGGCGGACGAAGCGAATCACGAAGGGCACCCAGCTTGTTCGCGTTCATCGGCTTGGGAACAATGTGCCGTCCACTCGCTCGAGCCTTGGGCTCCTCACCGAAGTAGTCGGGCCACGGCAGTATCTGGAACTCGAAGTTCGAGTCCTCTTCGAGGTAGTCGATCAACCCGGCGCCACCTCGAACGTAGGCTTCCTGAACGTCGGCGGGCGTACGATCACCCACCACTGATCGGTAGTACTCCAGCGCATCCTCGATGGTGTCGACGTCCCCGCCCCGACGAAGAACGGCGTTGCACGGGAACCACATTCCGCCGCCGCCCGAGTACGCCGTTGTTCCGCCGTACTTGTCGGTTGCTTCGATCGCAATGACGTCGAGGCCTTCGCGGGCTGCCGTGTACGCGCCGGTGAGTCCACCACCTGATCCCACAGCGAGTACGTCGCACGTCTCGTCCCACTTCGTCATCGTCAGCCTCTCTGATTCTGGGCACAGTTTCCGAACATGTTCTAGAAATCGTTCTAACACATGGACTTAGCGATCGCGGGGGTTCGAAATTCTGTCCCACCGAGCGGGAGCGAGACATGACGCCGAGCGGGAGCGAGAACGAGCAGCGATAGCGCACACTTTGCTCGCACGGGTCTGATCCCGTAGTGTCTGGACACATGTCTGGTAAGACCAAGTTCGAGTCCACTCGCCGCAGACTGACCCAGCAGCAAGCCGAAACCGTCGATCGATTGACCGCGGCAGCGATCACGGTCCTGCGCGACAAAGGGTTTGCCGATCTGACCGTGCGGATGGTGGCAGCAGAAGCCGGTGTCGCCGCGGCTACGGCATACACCTATTTCTCGTCCAAGAGTCACCTTGTGGCAGAACTGTTCTGGCGTCGCCTCGACGCGGTACCCCACGAGCCCTCCCCGGAGGCGGAACGGGAAGCGCAGGTCTGTTCGGTCCTGCGCAGCGTCGCACTGCTCGTCTCCGACGAACCGGAGCTGGCGGCGGCAGTGACCACGGCGATGATGGGCAACGATCCCGACGTCGAACACCTTCGGGGACGTATCGGCAAGAACATCCGCGAGCGGCTCATCGAGGCGCTGGGGCCGTCATACGATCCCGACGTACTCGAAGCACTCGAAATCTCCTGGTCCGGAGCGCTTGTCCGAGCCGGCATGGGTTACGAGTCCTATTCGCAGATCGCAGACCGGCTCGAAGTCACTGCCAGGCTGATCATGGCGGGCCGCGACAACCTTCACTAGACGGGGGTCATGGCACTCACCAGCCATGTGCCGTCGACTCGATCGAGTGTCACCTCGACTCGGCTCGACGTCGACGCTGGTGCCGGCCGCGCGATACTCGTCGTGATCTGATCGACGAACAGGAGCAATTCCGCTCGGTCTGCAGCAGCGGAGAGCACTCCCACGTCGACTACTCGCGCCTTCGTGCTGATTCCTTGCTCCTTCGACTGGGGTGCAACGGTTTTCGATCCGAATTCAGCGAAGCGGTCCTGAAATGTTCCACTTGCGCCCTCGGCAGCATGTGCAAGATCCTCGTCCACCGTGTCGCTGTTGTAGCTCAAGAGATTCTCGACGAGCATCGGCGCCACACCGATCACCTCGACACGTGCGGTTTCAGCCTCTGCCGAACGGTGGTGACTCCAGAGCAGAGTCCCGCCGACTCCCACCAAGATCAGCGCTGCAAACGCCAAGACCGCGCGCTTCACGGGACGAACTCCACACTCGACATCAGTACCCGACCGTCGACCTCTTCGACACCGACGCGCAGACGGTAGGTTCGCGCCGAAGACTCTCCCGCTGAATTAGCGACCTGAGCCGATGCCGCGATCAGTACCACCCCCGAGGTTCCGGATTCCGATGCCAGGGCTGCGGTGTCGACACGCCCGTCGGAATCGACGGCAAATTCACGGATGGACGCGACGAACGCAGATTCGCCGGACTTCAGTTCGTCGGCAAAGGCTCCCGTACTCAGGGCCTGTAGCGTCGCGAGATTCTCGTCGACTGTGGCAGAGTGAACGTCGATCAGAGCGAGGGCTCCTGCGACCGCACCGTCGACGTACTCTTGACGCTGGGTCTCGCGCGCCCGGTCGGATTGAACTGCCAGAGCACCGAAGACCACAACGACGCTCAGAGCCGCGAGTGCGATCCATGCCAAGGCAGTGAGAACACCGCGTTTCCCTAGGACCGGCTCGAGCACCTCGCCTCTCAACGATTCGTCGGCGTCAGCAACTGTTGCCACGGCTCACCCTCCCCCGAATCGGAAGCAGCAGGAGCTAATTCCGTGTGTTGATAGTCGACACCGTCAGGCCCGGTGTACAACTCGCCGGGAGCATTGGTCCCCGACGGCACGTACGCTTCGGGGCTCCGACAGATCTCCGGGCTCGGTGCTCGTTTGCCCGGTACCTCCATACAGGGAATGTTCCGGGATCCACGAACTGCGAAGACCGAGTTCTGCGGAACTTTGCAGTACAGATCAGCCGGGGTGTCCGGCACACTCATCTGGGTCGGGTCCCGTCGCTGATCGGCCGGAAGGTAACCGGTCGAGCACGCCGCGGGGTCCTGCGATTGGAGGTGGAAGTTGACGTTCGCGGCGCCGTCCACCTGCCCGCGTTGGACAACGGTTTCCTGTGCCGCAACCAGTGGCGGCAAGATGACGAGCACCTGCTCCAACCCGGCGTTGTACGTCAAAGCCACCTGAGCGGTGCTGGTGAAATTGGCAAGCAGCACAGGCAAAGTGGGCTTGAGGCCTTGAAACAGCAGGTCGGCTTCAGTCGCGAAGCCCGGTCCGGTCTCGAGGATATTGCGCACGGACCCGTCGGCGACCGCCAACTGTCCACTGAGTTGAGCGACACTGGACGCCCACTGGCGAATCTGATCGCCCGTCACCACCTGTGTCTGCAGGAGCGGATCCAACTGCTGTACGAGCGTCGTAGCCGGCGTTGTGGCAGCAGACATCTGATCGACGAACGAAGTGGTCGAATCCAGCAGACGAGCCAGATCCTCTCCCCTGCCTCCGAAAGCTGCCGCGGACTCGTCGATCACCGATCGCAACTTGTCCTGCGGTACGGATGCGAGCATCGCCTGCGCCTGATCGAGGACCGGTCCGATCTCGGTCGGGATCGTGACAGCGTCGGGGCCGATCACGTCTCCGTCGGTCAGAAAGGGTCCGTCCGCGGTGCTCGGTTGCATGTCGACGTATTGCTCGCCGATTGCCGACACGCTTCGCACCGCTACTGTGAGCCCGCTGGAGGGAACGGGAACCGCACTCTCCAAAGATAATTCGGCGCGTACCACTCCCGGAGACAGACGCACCGACCTGACCTGACCGATGGTGTCGCCGCGATAGGTCACGTTCGCGTTCCGATACAGGCCGCCGGCGTCGGGCAGTTCGACTGTCACCGAGTAGCGCCCGATGCCGAGCATGGTCGGAACTCTCAGGTACGAGATAGCCGCTGCGCTCATGCCTATCACCGCCAGGATCGCGAAGATCGTCAATTGCCTTCGCACCAACTTCGTGAGAATCATCGTCCACCTCCCTGGGCGGGTTGCGCTGTGCCAGGTGGGCCGGGCTGCCCTGTGCCGAGTGGGGCGGTCAAGGGATCGACCAGTACTCCGTTCTCCACGGGGGTTTGCGGCGCCCCGAACGGCGTACCGAAGCCGAGACCTGACTGGAGGCGATTACTCGTGAGGTCGATCAGCGCCCACAAATTGGTGTAATCACCGCGCATTCCGTCGTCGATGGTCGTCTGGGGGAAGGGGAAGGTACTCAGATTGCCCAAATTGTTGATCAGGTCCGGTCCTGTTTCGACCACCTTCTGCAGCGTCGATTCCAAGGAGCTCAAATTGGCTTTCAGATCGTCGCGGGTCCGGTCGACCAGATCGGTCCCGACGTCCCCGAACCTGCCGACCGCATCGAGGGCGGTGGTCAGGTCGACGCGTTGGGCGCTCAGTTCCGCCAAGGCCGGATCAAGGGTCTCCAACGCCTCACCGAGAACGTCTCGCTGAGCCGTGATCTCGCCGGCGAAGACGTCGAGATTCTCCATGGTCGTGACCATCGCATCACGTTGGCGGTCGAGTGTTTCGGTCACGGTATCCATCTGACTCAGCAGGTCGCGAGCCGCGTCGGTCCGTCCGCCGAGCGCCGTGTTCAGCTCCGTGGTGATGCTGTGAATCTGAGCGAGCCCGCCGCCGTTGAGGACCAATGACAGTGCCGTCAACGCTTCCTCGGTGGTGGGATAGACACTGGCCGATGCAAGGGGAATCACGGATCCTTCCGACAACCGCCCTTCCGGCGCCACCTCGGTGGGCGGCGCGAGCGCGACGTGTTTGGATCCGAGCAGACTGGTTTGGCCGATCTTGGCAGTCGCGTTGGCGGGCAGCGACACCGAGCCGTCGAGCGCAACCGTCACCCGTGCGTGCCAGTTGTCGGTCTCGATCGCACTGATACTCCCGACTGTCACGTCGTTGACCATGACCGGAGAGTTCGGACTGATCGACGTGACGTCGGGCATCTCGATCACGACCGAGAAACTTCCCTCACCGCGGCCGGCCGCGCCTGGCAGCGACACCGAATTCAGCCCGCTCCATTGACAACCCGTCAGAACGAGCACGGCGCTCGCCGCCACACACACTGTTCCCCACCAGCGGGCAGTCATCGTGATCCTGTCGACGGCATGAGCAGTCCGGCCAGGTCAGGCGCCGGGGGCATGATCGGAAAGCCCAACGCAGCAGTCGGTTTCAGATCAGGCTCGCTGTACATCAACTGATCCGGTAACGCGCCGAGTGCCCTGGTCGGATTGAGGCTCAGATCCGGGTAGTTCGCCTTGATCGTGTTGAGCAACGGGCCGAGGTATTCGATGCACAAATCCGCGCCCTTCTTCGAGGTGTCGTTGGCCAGGCCGGCGATTCCGCCGCAGATCAAGTCGATCGGGTTGCCGACGTTCTGGAATGCGGGCACACCCACCATCGCTCCTTGGGCCGGCCGGTAGACGTTGTAGTAGTTCGACAACGCTGTCGGAGCCAGATGCAATACCTTCTCGAGGCCTGCGCGCTTGTCGACCAGTACCTGGGACACGTCGGCCAACTTCGCGATCTGCTCCGTCAAGCCGGTTCGGTTCTGTTCGACGAACCGCTGTACGTCGACGACGGCGGCGTCCAGATCGGCGAGAGCCGGAGCCAATTGCGTCCGGCTCTCGGCGAGCACACTCGAGACATTTGCCAGTCGTCCTTGGAACTGAACGATCTGTTCGTCGCTTGCGGCGAGTGCGGTCGTGAAGGTCTGCAGGCCGCGGATGGTGCCGAACAGATCGGCTCCGCCTTCGTCGAGTGTGCTCATAGCCTCCGAGAGTTCGGTCACCGAGCGCCCCAGCGCTTCCCCTTTGCCGGCCAGTGCGGATCCGGCACCGTCGAGGAAGTTGGCGGCGGGACCGCGATCGTCCCCGACGGGACCCAAAGCATCGGCAGTCCGGCCCAGCTGTTCCTTGATCTGGTCCCACTCGACCGGGACGGCCGTTCTGTCGAGTGGGATCTCCGCACCGTCATTCAGTGCGTCGGCGCCGTCCGTCACCGCCGGCGTCAACTGCACGAAGCGGGCCGAGACCAGCGACTGGGCAACGATCACCGCTTTCGCGTCCTCGGCGACGGGAACCTCGCGCGCCAATTTCAGTTCGACGCGCATTCGATCTCCCTGTGGGGCGATCGCGGTGACGCGGCCGACGTCGACTCCCACGACACGAACGTCGTCACCGACATACAGACCGGTCGTCGAGGTGAAGTAGGCCGTCACGTTGTAGTAGCGCAGATGTTGCACCGCAAGGTATCCCGACACGACGACGATCGCCGCACCGATGACGCTTCCACCAACGACGGCGATTCGACGCCAGTTCAGCGGAGTGCGAACTCGTGAAGCACCCATCATCGAACCTCCGGAATCGGTAGCGGCGCAGGTGGTAGCCCGAACATCGCGTTGATCAACGGTTGGGTGTATTGCGCCGGCACCAGGTTCTGGACGTAGGCGTAGTAGAAGGGGCCGCTGGCCACGGTGTCACCGAGCGTGCCCACGTACGTACCGAGACCGTCGATTCCCTGAGAAAGGTTGTCCTTGTTGTTCTGCAGAATGCCGACAACCGTGTCGAGTTTGCCGAGGACCGGCTGCAACTGCGCCTCGTTGTCGTGGACGAGTCCGCTCAGCTGGGTCGACAACGCCGAGATGTTCGTGATCACTTCCCCCAGCGCCGCGTGTCGCCGATCCAGTTCACCCAACAAGGCATTGCCGTCGACGAGTAGCGCGTTGACCTGTGGTCCACGCTCGGCCAACGTCCCGGCGACGTCGTTTGCATCGGACAGCAAGGTGCGCAACATGTCGTCGCGTCTATTGACGCTCTCGGAGATCCGTGCGACACCGTCCAGTGCCGGCCTCAGGTTCGGCGCACTGTCGGACATCACCTGTCCCACTGCGTCGAGCGATTCGGAGAGTTGGTCGAGATCGATGTCCTCGACCGTCGTGGTGAGGTCACCGAGTACGTCGGGCAGCGAGTACGCCGATCTTGTTCGCTCGACCGGGATCTCGCCGCCGACCGCGATCCTTCCCGGACCGTCCAGATCGAGCGATACCGCTCGCTTGCCGAGCAACGACATCGTGGTGACGGCCGCCGATGTGCTTTCTCCCAAACCGATCGACCCGTCGAGTGTGAAGTCCACGCGGGCGAGTCCGTGCTCGACCTCGATCCGGTTCACCGTTCCGATCTTCACTCCGGCGGCGTTGACTTCGTCTCCCGGCGCGAGACCGCTGGCGTCGGCGAACACCGCGCTGTACCCGACACCCGATTTCAGGAACTGCAGATTCTGATACTGGAGCGATGCCAATACGACGGCGGCCGTGACGACCAATCCCACGACCCCCACGCGTACGGCCTGGCGCTGTGCCATCTCTCTCATCGTGGTGCGCACCTTCCGGTCGTCTGATCCACCAGGTCGACAGTGAGCGGCGTACCGTCGGCACCGTCGACCTTCAGTGCGATTCCGCACAGATAGAAGTTGAAGAACGACCCGTACGAGCCGACTCGGATCAGCTGCTTGTAGTTCGAGGGCATGGACGCGAGAATCCGATCGAGCTCACTTTGTTGCTCGATCAGCGGATTCAGGCTTGCGTCCAGCTTCGACAGGTTTCCCGCGATGTCCGGGCGAACTCCGGCGAGGAGATCGGCGAAGGTGCCTGATGCGGTGTTCACACTCTCGACGGCAGTCCCGATCATCTCCCGGTCCGCCGCGAGCCCGCTGACCAGCTGTTGTAGGTGATCGAGAGTGTCACTGAACTGACCACCGCGGCTGCGCAATTCGCTGAGCACACCGTCGAGGTTGCCGATCACTCGACCGATCAGTTGGTCGCGCTCTGCGAGAGTGTTCGTAATCGATCCGGTGTGCGCCAGCACCGATGCCACAGTTCCGGACTGGCCTTGAAACACCTCGAGCAAGGACATCGACAACGCGTTGACCTGCTCCGGGTCCAGGGCTTGAAACAGCGGCTTGAAACCACCGAGTAGCGCATCGAGGTCGAGTGCCGGTGCGGTGCGATCGACGGGGATGCTCTCGCCCTCCGGTTGCGGTTCCGCGATCCCCGGATCGTCGAGCAATTCGAGGTATCGATTACCCACCAGATCCTGATATCGAACAGCGGCTCTGGTCGATACGGTCACGGTGTCACCCGTATCCACACTGAAACTCACGTGGGCACGGTGATTCCCACCGAATTCGACGGAGCCGACAGAACCGACCGGCACACCGGCGATGCGCACCTTGTCGCCGGCTCTGAGCCCGGAGGCGTTGACGAACTCCGCAGAGTACGACCTCGCCTCGCCACCTCGCATCTGGCCGAACACGAGGATCAGCCCGGCGTTGACGAGGATCATCACCAGAACAAAAATTCCGAACTTGACGGTGTACCCACGAACTTTCATCGGATCTCCGTCCCGAACAGGTAGCTCATCAGATCCGGAACCGTGTTCATCGGTTGCCCACCATTCGGCTGACGCTCGGGCGCAAACGGATTCACCCCGGTATCGGTCACCAGGTACGGCGCATTGATGTTCGGGTCGCGCAGTGGAAGGCCCATACACTGCGGGCCACCGGTTGCCGCGACCTTCGGGAGGTCGTCGGGATATCGGTACGGTTCGGTTCCGGCGATCAGACCGATCGACATCTTGATTCCTGGTTGTCCGTTGTAGGCGCCGTCGCCGATCTTCTTGCTCTCCTGAAGTCCGTGGAACATGCAGGGAATCACCGGGGAGTATTCCTCGAGCAGTGCGGTGGTCGGCCGCAGTAACGACAGAACGGTGTCGATACCGTCGGCGTTGGCTCCCAGTACATCTTCTCCGGTGCGGGCGACCCCGATCACGTCGAGCAAGAGGAGATCAAGATTCTGCTGCTCGTCGAGAACAGTGGTTCCCGTAGTCGTGAGCGAGTCGAGGGTGTCCATCAAGTCGAGAACAGCGTCGCGGTAGGTCTGCGTGACGGCTGGCAGGTCAGTCAACACATGATCGAGAGCCTCACGTGCAGTGTTGAATTCGAGCAAGGAGGAATCTGCTTGCTCGAGTGCGACCCCGAGCCGTTCGCCGCGTCCTTGCAGAGCAGTCGAGAGGGCACCCAATGTCGAATCGAGTTTGCCCGGGTCCACCGTCCGGAGCACGGTGGTGAGTTTCTCGAACACCGTGTTCAGCTCGACGGTCACCCGGGATGCGTCGATCGTCGCTCCGGCGGCAAGTCGCGCACTACTCGGCTGCTCCGGCGAGGACAGGCTGACGAACTTCGCGCCGAAGGCCGTGTTCGACGTGATCGCCACATTCACGTTTGACGGAATCGATTCGAGCGCTTCGGGATCGATCGACAACGACAGTTGTGCGGTGGCGTCGTCAGTCGGCGTGATGGACTCCACCGAGCCCACGGTCACCCCGGCCATCTTCACCCGCGCGCCCGGATCCATCACGAGCCCCGCGCGCTCCGCGATCACCGTGATCGGGACGCGAGCGACAAACACCTGGTTGAAAGACGCGACCGACAACGCGATGACCCCGACGATCGCCGCAGCCAAGCCCAGAGCAGCCAACTTGTAGCCGTATCTGTGCACGCAGTCCCCCTAACCGGACAGATTGAAGTTGCCGGAACCGCCGTAGAGCGCGAGTGAGACGAGCAGGGTCACCGCCACGACGCAGATCAGCGAGAGCCGAACCCCGCGGCCCACTGCAGTTCCCACGCCCGACGGTCCCCCGGACGCGTTGTATCCGTAGTACGTGTGGATCAGCATCACCAGTAGTGCCATCACGAGCACTTGAACGAAGGACCATGCGACGTCGACCGGATCGAGGAACGTCGTGAAGTAGTGGTCGTAAAGACCGGAGGACTGACCGAACAGCACGACCGTGGTGAATCGTCCGGCCAGAAATGATCCCACGAGCGCCAGTGAGTACAGCGGCAAGATCGCGATCATCCCTGCGGTGACGCGGGTGCTGACGACGTACGGGACCGAACTGATCGCCATCGATTCGAGGGCGTCGATTTCCTCACTGATGCGCATGGCACCGATCTGCGCGGTCGAACCTGCTCCGATCGTGGCCGACAGGCCGATTCCCGCGATGACCGGCGCGGCGATACGAACATTGATGAAGGCGGAGAAGAATCCGGTGAGCGCTTCGACTCCGATATTTCCCAGTGAGCTGAAACCTTGGATCGCTATGGTGCCGCCCGAGGCGAGAGTCAGAAATCCCACGACCGCAACCGTGCCGCCGATCACTGCCAAAGCTCCGGTGCCCATGCTGATCTCGGCTACCAGTCGCAAAACTTCCTTAGGGTGTTTGCGAATTGCCCACGGGATGTGAGCGATGGCGCGCGCGAAGAAGACAGCTTGTCGCCCGACATCGTCGATCGAGCGTGACGTTCGAGCCACCCGCGCCCGCGTGCGTCCGAACTTGCCGATTTGCGCCAGCGAATCCGACAGCGTCACCTCGATCACCCCGCCGTCAATCGGATGCCGACCGCGGTGACGATGGTGTTGACGACGAACAACGCCATGAATGCGTACACCACCGTTTCGTTGACGGCCTCCCCCACGCCTTTCGGCCCACCCCGTACCGACAGTCCGCGATAGCAGGCCACCAATCCCGCCAGCATCCCGAACAGTGCAGCTTTGACCATCGACAACGCCACCTCGGGCAGGCCGGTCAGCAACGTGATTCCCTCGACGAAGGCGCCAGGGTTCACGCCCTGGAGAAACACCGAGAAGGCGTAACCGCCGGCGATGCCGATGACGCAGACGAGTCCGTTGAGCAGCAAAGCCACCACGGTCGACGCGACCACCCGAGGAATCACCAGCCGAGTGATCGGATCGATCCCGAGCACCTCCATGGCGTCGATCTCTTCACGAATCGTTCTCGATCCCAGATCGGCGGCGATGGCAGTCGCGCCCGCACCTGCCACGATCAGCACCGTCACCACCGGACCGACCTGAGTCACGGCGCCGAGCGCGGCCCCGGCGCCGCTGAGGTCGGCGGCACCGATCTCACGGAGCAGGATGTTGAGCGTGAAACTTACCAGGACCGTGAACGGCACGGCCACCAATACGGTCGGCACGATCGACACCCGGGCGATCATCCAACTCTGCTCGAGAAACTCCTGCACCTGAAAGCGGGTGCGGAACAAGCCCACTGCGACATCGGCGCCCATCCGGTAGAACTGGCCGAGTTCGCGCATCGGGCCCGCAAGTGCAACTCTTCCGCTGTACACGTCAATGCCCCGAAGGACATGACGTGGAGTTGCCGTAGTCGACCTTGAATTCCTTGATCCCGTTGAGCCAACCGGACGAGAGCCTGCTCGGATCGCCGAGCTTGCTGATGTCGGGCATGTGATCGGCGATCTTGCCGAAGATCAGATCGACCTCCATTCTGGCCAGGTTGGCGCCGACGCAGTAGTGCGGCCCGGTTCCTCCGAACGCGAGGTGCGGGTTCGGGTCTCGGGTGATGTCGAAGACGTCGGGGTTCCCGAAGACGGTTTCGTCGAAGTTCGCCGAGCCGTAGAGCAGTACGACACGCTGCCCCTTCGCAATCGCAGTGCCGGCAATCTGTGTGTCCACCACTGCTGTTCGTTGCATCGACGTCAGTGGCGAAGCCCAGCGGATGATCTCGTCCGCGGCGGTGCGCGGACGCTCGCGCTTGTACAGTTCCCACTGATCCGGATGCTCGAGAAATGCCATCATGCCGAGTGTCGTTGCGTTTCGCGTCGTTTCGTTGCCCGCGACAGCCAACATGATGACGAAGAAACCGAACTGTTCCGGGGTGAGTTTCTGCCCGTCGATGTCGGCATGCACCAAGCGCGAGATGATGTCGTCGAGCGGTTCCTCCCGTCTCGCCTCAGCCAGTTGATAGGCGTATCCCAATATCTGCGCCGACGCCATCCGAGACTCGCCGGCGAGTGACTCGTCGTCGTATCCCGTCATCTGATTCGACCATTCGTACAGCTGACGGCGCCCGTCCTGCGGTACACCGATCAGCTCCGAGATCGCCTGCATGGGTAACTCGCTGGCGACCTGGCTGACAAAATCACCGCTACCTTCCGCCACGGCAGCCGACGCTATGTCTTCTGCCCGCGCTTCCAACCCGGCCCGCATCGCTTCCACCGACCGCGGAGTGAACAAGCGTGCCACCAACTTGCGCAGCTGTGTGTGCTCAGGGGCGTCCTTGTTGATGAGGACGTGTTTCGTCGCCTCCAACTCCTCCGCCGAGATGTTGTCTTCATGCCGCGGAATGCAGCCGTTGACGTTGCTCGAGAACTCCTCGCTGCGCAACGAGACGTCGCGGACGTCTGCGTGGCGGGAGACAACCCAACAACCACCGTCGTGAAATCCGCCGGTACCCGGTTCCTGGGCGTTCCACCAGACCGGAGCGCATCGTCGTAGTTCGGCGAACTCGGCAAGCGGGACGCGCTCGCCGTACAGATGTGGGTCGGTCACGTCGAACCCGTCGGGAAGGTCGATCTCAGGCATTGCAGATGCTCCTTTACGGATGGGTGCCGGGTGCCGGGTGTTGCGTGTGAGCGCTAGTCGATCCGGTGGACCGGGTCACTGTTCTGTGAGAACTCCTTGGCCCAGCGGTAGTCCGGCTTGCCGCTCGGCGCTCGAACGACCTCGTCGGCGATCCAGAAGGAACGCGGAATCTTGTAGCCGGAGAGGTGACTGCGGGCGTGCTTCTCGATGGATTCGAAATCCGGTTCCACACCGTCGCGGATGCGAAGCACTGCCGCCACCCGATTGCCCCACCGCTCGTCCGGAACACCGATCACTGTCGCGTCGTAGATGTCGGGATGGGCCTTCACCACTGCTTCGACTTCTTCCACGAAGACCTTCTCGCCGCCGGTGTTGACCACCATGTTTCCCCGTCCGAGGAGGGTGACCGAGCCGTCGTCCTCGATCCGCGCCCGGTCTCCGGTCACCACTGCCCGTGCGCCGTTCACCTCGCGGAATATCTCGGCCGACTTCACCGGGTCCTTGTAGTAGCCGAGTGGAACGTTTCCGAGTTTCGCCAGCCATCCTTCGGCGCCCGAGCCCGGCTCCAACACTCGGTTGTCGTCGTCGACGACGACCGTGAATCTGTTGGCGCCCACTTTGGGTCCGCCACGCTGCTCGAGCCCCTTGGTTGCGAATCCGATTCCGCCGAAGCCTGTTTCGGACGATCCAACCGAATCGGAGATCATCAGATTCGGAAAGACGTCGAAGAACGCATCTTTGACCGATCCGGAGAAGAGCGCAGCGCCGGAGGCGAGCACAGCCAGGCTCGACCCATCCGGTTGCAATTCGTGATGGGCTTCGACCAGTGGACGGCCCATGGCGTCGCCGGTGATGACCATGACCTGCGGCCGATACTCGGCGACGACTTTCCAGACCTGTGCCGCATCGAACTTCGGTTCGAAGATGACGGTGTTTCCGGAGAACAGAGCGTTGAACGTCGGCATCAGTGCCGAGGTGTGGATCAGCGGTGGAAGCATGCACCACCGCATCGGTTCGGCTGCCGCGGCGCCACCGCGCGACTGCTGGTACTCGTCGGCGATCGGCTCACCCGAATAGAAGTCGTAACCGCCGGCCAATACGCGCCAGATGTCTTCCTGCCGCCAGACGACGCCTTTCGGTCGTCCGGTTGTTCCGCCGGTGTAGAGAACGTAGACGTCATCGCCGGAACGCTCGGGAAATGCATGTTCACCTGTGCGAAGCGAGGATTGGTTGCCGAGCGCATCCTCGTACGCCACTGCCCCCGGAATCGACGGTTCGTTCCCGAGAGCGAGTTCGTCCGCCGCCTCGATCACGTACTTGACCCGCGGCGTGGCCACCAAGGCCTCGGCGACCCGCTCAGCGAAACCACGATGGAAAACCAACGCCGTGAGATCCGCGTTCTCGTACAGATAAACCAATTCGTCGCTCGTGTAGCGGTAGTTCACCGTGATGGGAACGCCGCGGATCTTGAAGGCCGCGAGGACAGCAACCATCGCCTCGATCGAGTTGTGCAGCTGAATACCGATGTGCGAACCGACACCCAACCCGACGGACTGGAAGTAATGCGCCAATCGGTTGGCCCGCTCGTCGAGCTCACGGTATGTCACCTCCTCGCCTGAAACGATCAGCGCGAGGCGATCGGGCATCGCATCGACGGAATGCTCGAACAGGTCTGCAAACGTGTACGCCATAGGTTGAGTCCTTCGGGTTCGGCCGGTCAGACGACGAAGAGAGGCAAGGGGATTCCGCGATCTTCGAATACGAATGCCGCGCCGGTACTGACCTTCGTGATGGCGACTTCGACGCATTCCGGAGCGGGAGCTTCGGTGATGTCGACGGCCAGAAGAAGCCCCGCGGCATCTTCGGCCACCACTCTCACGGTGAAGTGCGGATTCACGCCGCGGACCAAAGCTTGGAGAGGATCAAGGTGCTCGCTGCCGAGCAAGGTCGGCCAACCGCCGTCGCGGTCGACAAGAGCTTCTCGCGAGATCCGCAGCTCCAGAGCACCGCCGTCCTGTCGAATCTCGCTCTCCACATACTGCTTCGGATTCAGCAAGGGATGCACGGACAGGACCAATGCCAACGATTCCAGCGTCGAAGGAAGCCCGAGCGCATCTCGAATACGCTGTGCCGCAACTCCCGCGATTCCGGTCAATTGCTTTCGCGTGATCTCGCGAGCCTTGTCTTCGTCGGCACGGCGGCGAACCGCTGCCAGAAAGCCCAACGCCAACAGATGATGCTGCACGCAGATCTCCTCTGCGATACGAACCAAGGCTGATCGCGAGAAGTCGGAAAACCTCAGGTCGGACAACAACGGACCCGAGTAGTCCGCCCTACCGTCCCCACCGTGATCGATCGGGCTCAGCTCGACCGTCACCGCGGCGGTGCGTCCGATCTGCTCGGTGTGCGCGGTCATCACGGGAGGCGTGTGCGACGGGTCGATGGACACGGTCCAGGCGCAGTGCGGATGTCGGTCCGCGGGCCTGCGCGGTGGTCGGTGAATCGGCCGGATCTGGGCGCGCGGGTTGGTCGCGATGGCCGTTGCATCGAAAGTCGGATCCTCGATGTCGTGACACATCGAGGTCACGAACTCATCGCCCAACGGCTCGACGTCCATGAGTGCTCCGCAATGATCGAGCCAGAATTCACCGTGCAGCGGATCGTCGACCCGGTATCGAAAGTCCATGAACTGTGGCGGAGCGCCGATGTCGAGTTGTAAACCTTTGAAGATCGTCACGACGTCGTCACCCTCGTATCCGAGAGCCTTCTGCATGCGGCGGGTGTACCAGGGGCTGGCCGACTCCCACTCCTCGACGGCCACCTGTGCCATACCCTCGCGTCCGAATTCGACGATCAGATGCGCCATGCCCGATCGGTCGATCAGCTGCCCGCACAGGAGCAACTCGGGCACCAGCACGGCAAGGTCGCGCTGCGAGAGTGCCTCGAAGGAATCGCGCACCGACATCGGACTCACCACAGCGAAACCGGCGCGGTGCCCACCGGATACCAGCCCGGCAGCGGGTCGCCCGAGATCGATCGCTGGATCCGCCCCTGCATCCCCTTCGAGAGAGCATTGTTGCCGATCATCTCCATGAACAATGCCGACACGTTCCCGAAGTCGAAGAAGTCACGCTGCCAGGACCATTGGAAATCCCCGCCGTAGCGGAACCAACTACCACCGATACCGTAGACGGAGTAGTTGCTACCGTCCTCGCGCTTGGCATCGGAAATCTGCTTCCACAAGCCGATCACGTTTCCGCTACGGTCGTCGATCACAAAGTCTTGATACGGATACTCCCAGCCTTCGAGGCCCTTCATCTCGAGACCGAGCGCGACTTCGCGAATCTCCTCGCGCCCCACCGCCATGAAATCCTGCTTGGGGCCGTAGTTCCACCCGTACGTGGCGTCCTCGGTATACATGTCCGCCAACGGTTTCCAATCGCCGGCGGCTTCGGCCTTTTTGTTCGCCTCGATCCAGCGTTGGACCATCTCGTCGAGCTCTGCGCGGTCGAAACCCGTCATCTGAACTTCCTCCCTCGAGCACATGAATTCGCTGCAATCAATCGACAATTCTCAGGGCGCCGGTCGGGCAGTACCTGACCGCCATCTCGGCTTCACCGCGGAGCGACTCGGGTGGGTCCGAGTCCAGAAGACTGACCTTCCCCCGCTTCGGGACGACAAAGATCTCCGGTGCCTCCAGCTCGCATGCCGCATGGCCTTGGCACAGGTCGAGGTCGACTTCGACGTGCATGATCACCCCTCACGCCCGGGACGTGTTCGGCGCCGGTACCTCACCGCGCACGGCTGCTGCAACTGGACGACCATCTTGCTGTGGTCGTTTCGGTAGGATTCCGACGGCTGCGCCATCTCGAACTCGAAGTCCCGCAGCAGGATCGAGAAGATCGCTTTGAGCTGCATCTGGGCGAACGCAGCGCCGACGCAGCGATGCCGGCCGGCTCCGAACGGAATCCACGTCCAGCGGTTGACGATGTCCTCTTGATTCGGGTCGATGTACCTCCCGGGATCGAAGGTGTCCGGCCGGGGAAAGTCCTCGGCGATTCGATTGGAGATCGCGGGTGTCGCGGCGACAAGATGGCCCTCTCGGATCTCGAAGCCGCCCACTTCGAAATCTCCACGTGCCACCCGCAACAGGATGATCAACGGCGGATGCAGTCGAAGGGTTTCCTTGACCACAGCCTCCAGAACCGGAATCTGGCGCAGGGCATGAAAACTGATATCGGCGCCGTCGGAGTACAGATTGTCGAGTTCGTCGACGACGTCCGTCATGGTGTCGGGATGCCGCAACATCTCGATCAACGACCACGCTGCCGTGCCGGAAGTCGTGTGGTGGCCGGCGAACATCATCGAGATGAAGATTCCGGTGATCTCGTCGGCACTGAACCGGAGGTCGCCGTTCTCGTCCTTGACCGAGACCAACACGTCCAACATGTCGCGGTCATCCTTGCCCTGCGGAGGATTCGCGATGCGCCCGTTCATGATGTCCTGTACGAGAGCGACCAACGCCAACCGGGCCTCGTCGCGGCGGCGGAAACTCTCGATCGGCGCGTACGGATCCACGAAAGCCAATGCATCCGTTCCCTGTTCGAGCTCGTGATACAGCTTGGCGAAGCTATCATCCAGTTCGTCGCGGAACTTCTTGCCGATCAGGCACGCCGACGAGGTGTAGATGGTCAGCTCGGCGAAGAAGTCGAGCAGATCGATCTCGCCTTCGTCTCCCCACTGCGCGACCATCGCCTCGACTTCGCGGCCGATCGTGGCGGCGTGCCCGCGCATCTGTTCGCCGCGCAGAGCCGAGTTGTGCAGCATCTCTTTACGCCGCTCCGGGCTGGCGTCGAAGACGACGCCTTCACCGAATATCGGCTTCATGAAGGGGTAAGCCGCTTGTTGGTCGAGATCCTCGTCGGTGGAGCGGAAGAAGAACTCGTTTGCCTCGGCTCCGGACAGCAAGATCACTGTGCGGTCGGCAAGTTGAAAGGCGCCGACGTCACCACATTCCTCACGCACCCGGCGCATGAGCGCTATCGGGTCGGTTCGCAGTTCCTCGAGATGCCCGTGCGGGAGATCCCCGCCGGACACCCGCGGCGGCTCTGGCAGTGTTCGCGACGTCTCTTGCACTCCGTGCGTCATGTCGTCTCCTGTGAGTTCGCAGTGGGAAGTTTGTCCAGTGGCGCCTCGGGCTGAACTTCGACGAGCACGATGTGTGCTCCTCGCGGCGCCGACACAACGGCGACGATGGCATTGGCGATGTCCGAGGCGCGCAGAAAGTAACCATGGCGGGCGAACCCCCACTTGCTCCACGATTCCCCGACCGGTCCGATGATCTCCGGCGTCGTGTCCATCCCCATGCCGGTCAGTGTCGGCCCGGGTCGCACGATCGACGCGCGAATGCCTGTTCCCTCGAGCTCCATTCGCATCTGACGCCCCATTGCCTCGAGCCCGGCCTTCGCCGCGTCGTACGCACCCATGAGTGGACGCTGGCGCTCGGCACAATCCGAGCCGATCAGTACGAAGTCACCGCGCTGTCGTTGCCTCATACCGGGGAGAACACGATGCGCCAATCGCTGCGCACCGACGAGGTGAACTTGGATCTGCCGTAGAAACGCCTCAGGATTCATCTCGTCCGCAGCCCCGAATTCGAGGTCTCCGGCACCGGAGACAACGATTTCCGCGGGGCCGTGGACTGCCTCTGCGGCCGAGACGAACCCGTCGACCGAATCACCGTCCGTGACGTCGAGGAAGTGGGCGAACGCTTCACCACCGTTGCTGCGGATCTTCTCGGCGATGGCTTCGCATTCGGCGACTCGACGCGCACCGAGTGCAACCGGATGCCCGAGTTCGGCCAGGGCATACGCGGTGGCTGTGCCGATTCCCGACGACGCACCACTGATCAGTGCCGGCCGGCGAACAGGATTGGGTTCGAAACGAGGCATCAGCGCACCTGCACTTTCACCGGCAGGGCCGCAAAGCCCCGGACATTTGTCGAATGAACACGCTCGATTCCGGACTCGACGACTTCGTAGTCGCTGACCCGACGCCCGAACTCCGCCAGGGCGATCTTGGCTTCGAGCTTGGCAAGGTGGGCACCGAGGCAGAAGTGCACGCCACCACCGAAACTCGCGAGTTTTCCCGACGAACTCCGGCCGATCTGGAAGCTGTCGGCATCGTCGAAGACGTCGGCGTCTCGGTTGGCCGATCCGATCAGGAGCAGGACCTTCTCCCCCGCTGGAATGGTGCGCCCGTGGTATTCGAGGTCGACAACCGAAGTCCGAGCCACGATCTGACTCGACGTGTCGTAGCGAAGAGTCTCTTCCACCCATTCCGAGGCTCGTTCGGGATCGTCGAGGACCGGTGCGATCTGCTCCCGGTGGTGCGAACCCCAGTACAGAGCGTTTCCGAGAAGCTTGGTCGTGGTCTCGTTTCCGGCCACGACCATCAGAAACATGAATCCGAGGATCTCCTGGTCCGAAAGCTTGTCTCCGTCGATCTCGGCGTCGAGCAAGGCCGAGGTCAGATCGTCCGTCCGCGATCGGCGACGCTGCGCGATCATCTCCTTGTAGTAGCCCATCAAACTGATCGAAGCCTCCACCGCAGGTTGCGGCACGTCGAGAACACCCGCCTCTCGATGCACCACCAGATCCGCCTTGCGCCGCAGTTCGGCTCGGTCGGGTTCGGGGACACCCATGAGTTCGGAGATGACGTCCATCGGCAGCTTTCCCGCCACCTCCGTAATCCAGTCGAACTCCCCCGCGCCCAGCGCGGGTATCAGATGTTGCTTCGTCAGTTCGAGTATCCGGCCGTCGAGCTCCGCAACACGCCGCGGTGTGAATCCGCGAGAAACCAACTGGCGCAACCGCATATGGCGGGGATCATCCATAGCGAGAAACGACATCACGTAATGCGCGTGTGGACCGTATGCAGCGGGGTCGAGTGATACTCCGTTTGCGCTCGACAGACGCTTGTTGTCCTTGAATCCGTCGACCACGTCCGCATATCGCGACAATGCCCAAAAGCCCACGTCCGGATTGTGATACAGGGGTGATTCTTCGCGCAGACGCTTGTACGTCGGATACGGATCGTCGTGAAAGTGGTAGTCGTACGGATTGAAGACCACCGGATCGATCAAAGCTTCTGTCATGATTTCTCCAGGATCAGTAGAGCTGAGGCCTCGAGGCGTCCAGCGATTTGCGCGTAGGTTCCGTAGCCGATCCCTGCCCGCAGAAGCGCCCCGGCATAAAGCATTTCGAGCGCTTCCAACACTTCGGGTTCGCCATTCGGATCCAACGCCGAGGCGAGTCGTTGATGGATCTCGAGCCCGATCCGGCCGCGAAGATGTTCCACTTCAGGGTCGGATCCGAGCAGTGCATTGGTCACGGCGGCCGATACCTCCGGTTCGTCCGCGAGAAGCAGCGCGATATTTCGAAGTACAGACAGCACGTGCGCGGTGCGATCCAACCCTGAGCCATCAGGCGCCGACGAGTTCTGAAGTCTTCGCCAGAAAACCTCTGCGACGAGATGCTCCTTGGACGCGAAATACGTGTAGGCGGTCGCAGTTCCTACGCCCGCTTCGGCCGCAACCGAACGGACAGTCAGTCCGGAAAACTCTTGTTTGCGTAGAACTTTCACTGTTGCTTCGGCAAGCCTGGCCACAGTTTCCGCCTGTTTGCCCGTGAGGCGCCTGCGAGTGGATTCGTAGACAATCGATCCCCCGCCACTTGAATCGCCCCGTTTGCTGGACACGTGTCTGGACGTTACTACAGCGCCCTGTCCAGGGCAACGAAATGGGGAAACTTGGAAAATTCACCACGAACAGGCAGCAGCGACGCGAAAAGTTCTACTACAGACCGATCTTCATCCCGGCACCAGCGTCCACGCGCAGTTGCTGGCCGGTGACGAATCGCGACTCGCCCGAGGACAGGTACACGACTGCATGCGAGATGTCCGCGGGTTCGACCCACGGGATCGGCATCGCCTGGATGAACGGGAACGTCACAGCCGCATCCTCGGCGGTCGGATTCTCGAGGTCGGGACGGAACGTCCGGTACATCGGCATGCTCTGCAACATGTCGGTGTTCACATTGGTCGGATGAATCGCGTTGACGCGAATGGAACTCGGCCCGAGGGTCAGCGCCAACGAACTGGTGTAGGCCTGAATCAGCTTCTTGGCCAGGCCGTATCCGTCGCCACCCGGACCCTGGAGCGCCTGTTGCCCGTTGAATCCGGTCTGCGGTACCAGACCGGCAACAGAGCCGATCGCGATGATCGAACCCCCTTCGCCGAGGTATTCCATCGACGCGTGCACTGTATTGACGACACCGAGAAAGTTCACATCGAAGGCGTCGACGAAACCGGCGGTCGACACGTGTTTGCCCAGCGGACAGATACCGGCGTTCGCCACGACGACATGCAATCCGCCCAACTGCCCTACCGCCTCGGCAAGTGCTGTTTCGAGTCCGGCGCGATCACGGACGTCGACACGCGCCGTCACCACCTGCTGCCCGGCCTCTTTCACCAGGCGAGCGGTTTCCTCCAAATCGGCTGGACTGGCGAGCGGGTATTCGTTGCTGGCGATGTCTGCGCACAGATCGAAGGCGATGATGTGCGCGCCCTCCTGCGCGAGACGGACGGCGTGACTGCGCCCCTGACCTCGAGCAGCGCCGGTCACCAACACCACTTTTCCGTCAACTCTGTTCATTTCGACCTCTCTCCTGTGGATGTGAAGACGTGGTTGTGAATGTGCGGTGAACCGTAGCGGCGCCGCACCGGACACGAGGCGCTTTTCGTCGAAGCAGATCCGAGACCCTCTCGAGACCGCTGGGCTCTCGAAATCTCTTATGCCCCAAAAACCATTGCCTCAACCACAAGTGTGAACTAGAGTCCAGACACATGTCCAGAAAGAGAGGGTTTGCGCTATGACGCTTCGACCCGCAGACAGTTCTGCACTTCTCGTCGACGGAAAACTGGTTCCCGGATCCGGCGGGACCTTCGAAGTTTTCAACCCGGCGACCGAGGAACTGATCGGCCGTGCGGCCGAAGGCACCGCCGCGGACATGGACGCGGCCATCGCCGCTGCGCGCCGTGCGTTCGACGACACCGAATGGGCACGCGATCACGGGTTTCGCGCTCGCTGCCTGCGCCAACTGTGCGATGCACTCCAGTCCCACATCGAGGAGTTGCGTGAGATCACCGTCGCCGAGGTCGGCGCACCGGTCATGCTGACGAGCGGTCCGCAACTCGAAGGCCCGATCGAAGATCTTCGCTACTGGGCCGATCTGATCGAAACCTATTCGTGGGAACAAGATCTCGGGCACGCGTCACCCATGGGGATTCCGACCCATCGCCGACTGCTCAAGGAAGCCGTCGGCGTCGTCGGCGCAATCACACCGTGGAACTTTCCGCACCAGATCAATTTCGCCAAGCTCGGTCCCGCCCTCGCAGCCGGCAACACCATCGTTCTCAAACCCGCGCCGGACACGCCCTGGTGCGCCGCGCTGGTCGCCAAGGTGATTGCAGAAGAAACCGAGATCCCGGCCGGCGTAGTCAACGTCGTGACGTCGACGGATCACTCCCTAGGCGCGCAGCTGTGCAGCGATCCGCGCGTCGATCTCGTGTCCTTCACCGGTTCCACCGCCACCGGACGCACAGTGATGGCCACGGCCGCGCAAACTCTCAAGAAGGTCTTCCTCGAACTCGGGGGTAAGTCCGCATTCATCGTCCTCGACGATGCGGACATCAAAGGTGCATGCTCGGTTGCCGCGTTCTCCGTCTGCGTTCATGCCGGTCAGGGATGCGCGCTCAGTACCAGACTTCTGGTGCCGCGCGCTCGGTACGACGATGCTCTGGCCGCGGCATCTGCCGCGATGGCGGGTATCCGAGCCGGCGACCCCAGCGCGCGCGGAACGGTGTGTGGCCCGGTCATCTCGGCGCGCCAGCGCGCCAGGGTGGAGAGCTACCTCGCCCTCGCGGTCGAAGAGGGCGGCACGATCGTGACGGGTGGGGGCCGTCCCGACGATCGCGAGAGGGGATTCTTCGTCGAGCCTACTCTCATTGCGGGGCTGGACAACTCGTCTCGCGTAGCCCAGGAGGAGATTTTCGGGCCCGTTCTCGTGATCCTTCCGTACGACAGCGACGACGACGCCGTCCGAATCGCCAACGATTCCCCCTACGGCCTGTCCGGGTCGGTGTGGGGCACCGACCCCGATCGCGTCGCGCACGTCGTTGCCGGTGTCAGAACCGGAACGCTGAGCGTCAACGGCGGCGTCTGGTATTCGGCCGACGCACCGTTCGGCGGCTACAAACAATCCGGGATCGGCCGCGAAATGGGTCTCGCGGGTTTCGAGGAATACCTCGAAACCAAGCTCGTCGCTTCACCTTCCTGACATTCCACACCCTCACCCCACACCCTCACCACAGAATGATCACCACGAAAGTAGGTCGACATGGGACGTTTCGACGGTCGCACCGCGATAGTCACCGGAGCAGCGCAGGGTATCGGAGAGGCGTATGCCCGCGCTCTGGCCGCGGAGGGGGCCAACGTGGTCGTGGCGGACCTCAATCGCGAACTCGGTGAAGCTGTCGCCAAGCAGATCACGGCAGACGGTGGAAGTGCCGTGTTCAAGGACGTCGACGTCGCCGACGGGGAGTCGACTGCGGCACTCGCCGACTTCACGATCGAGCAGTTCGGCAGCATCGAGCATCTGGTGAACAACGCTGCCATCTACGGCGGAATGAAGATCGATTCCCTGTTGACGGTGGACTGGGACTACTACCGAAAGTTCATGAGCGTCAACATGGACGGCGCACTGCACGTGTGCCGGGCGGTCGTACCTCACATGCGAGCGAAGGGCGGTTCGATCGTCAACCAGTCCTCCACAGCAGCCTGGCTGTACTCGAATTACTACGGACTCGCGAAGGCCGGCGTCAACAGCCTGACACAACAACTCGCGACCGAACTCGGCTGGTCGAACATCCGGATCAACGCCATCGCTCCCGGTCCCATCGACACGGAGGCGACTCGAACCGTCACCCCCGGCAACATCGTCAAGGACATGGTGAAGCGAATCCCGTTGCAGCGCATGGGAACACCGGACGATCTCGTCGGCATGTGCCTGTTCCTCCTCTCCGACGACGCAGGCTGGGTGACCGGACAGATCTTCAACGTCGACGGAGGCCAGGTGTACCGGTCATGACGCAATCGGCGCCGAAAGCCAGCGCTTCGAAAACCAGACTGGGATACATCGGCCTAGGCAACATGGGCGCGCCGATGGCGCAGCGCCTCCTGGACTGGCCGGGCGGACTGGTGGTGTGTGATGCCCGCGCAGAAGCGCTCGAACCGTTCACCGCTGCGGGCGCGAGCGCAGCATCGACGCCCGCCGACGTTGCAGCGCAGGCGAGCATCATCTCCGTCACGGTGCTCGACGACGCGCAGGTACGCGAGGTTGTGTGCGGGCTGCACGGGATTCTGTCGACCGCACAGCCAGGCACTGTCGTCGCGATTCACTCCACTATCTCGGACACCACGGCGGTGGAACTCGCTGACATCTGTCAACAGCGTGGTGTTCTGCTGGTCGACGCGCCGATCAGTGGCGGTGCCGGCGGCGCAGCGCAGGGCAGGCTGGCAGTGATGATCGGCGGCTCCGACGAGGCGTTCGGAGCCGTCCGCGAGCCCTTCGGATCCTGGGCCGAGCTGGTGGTTCACGCCGGTGACGTCGGCGCTGGAACGCGAATGAAGCTCGCACGCAACCTTCTTCACTTCGTCTCGTTCACCGCCACGACCGAGGCCGCGCGACTCGCCGAAGCAGCAGGACTCGATCTCCGCACGCTCGGAAAGGTCGTCAGGCACACCGATGCGATCACTGGTGGCGCGGGCGCGATCATGCTCCGCGACACCACCGCACCGGTCTCGGAGGACGACCCGTGGTTCTCGATACTGCGGCATGTTCGCAATCTCGGGGAGAAGGACTTGGCCTTGGCCATCGACCTCGGTGATCGGCTGAATCTCGACCTGCCGCTCGCGCACCTTGCGCTCGCCGGACTCGGTGCCGGTCTGGGCGTCGGGAATGACAGCGAAGACAGGCCGGCCGAACCTTCAACGGCATCTACTACTCGGGAGCACGCATGACCGACACCACTCACATGACCGATGCCGGTGGAACCGACGAAAGCCGCATCTCCGAGGCCCGTGCTCGTGGCGTCGCGAAGATGAACGAGGTGTACGGCTGGGAGCTTCCCGCCGACGTTCCCGGCGACTTCTTCGCGGTCACCGCCGACCACCTCTTTGCCGACATCTGGACGCGACCGGGACTGTCGGTACGTGATCGACGACTACTCCTGATCGGTGCCATCACCGCCCAGGGGCAGAACGATGTGGCGAAGATCCAGATCAACGCTGCTCTCCACAACGAGGAGTTGACCGAGCAGCAGTTCGAAGAGGCCGCAATCTTCCTGTGCCACTACGTCGGCTGGCCGCTGGCCACCGGGCTCAACAATGCGCTGATCGCCGTGAAGGCCGACAGACGTAAAGCCGCGCGCGCCAAGGAGAAGGCCGCGGCCGATTCCGCGAAAACGGACACCGACTGACTTTCGGTCGAGATACTGCCATCAGGGCATCGATCACACCCACCGATTCCCCCACCAACCAACCAGAAGAACGAAGGATCCGAATCCATGGCCGAGGCCAGCTCAATCCGTCCGCAGTCCTCCGCAAACATCGAGCAGTGGCACTTCGAGGCTGACGTCGTCGTCGCCGGCTACGGCATTGCCGGAGTGAGTGCTTCGATCGAGGCCGCGCGAGCGGGCGCCGACGTGTTGGTGCTCGAGCGCACGAGCGGCTGGGGCGGCGCTGCGGCGCTGGCAGGCGGATTCATCTATCTGGGCGGCGGGACCCCGCTGCAGCAGGCACTCGGGTTCGAGGACTCCCCCGCCAACATGAAATCGTTCATGATGGCCGCACTCGGTCCCGGCGCCGACGAGGAGAAGATCACCGACTACTGCGAAGGCAGCGTCGAGCACTACAACTGGCTCGTCGACAACGGTGTGCCGTTCAAGGAGAGTTTCTACGGCCAACCCGGCTGGGAAACACCCTTCGACGACGGACTCATGTATTCCGGCGGCGAGAACTCGGCACCGTTCAACACGATCGCGACACCGGCCCCTCGCGGGCACGTTCCACAGATGAGCGGCAAGCGCACCGGGGAGAAGGGCGGTGGTTTCATGTTGATGAAGCCACTGATCGAGACGGCCGAAAGCCTCGGCGTACGAGCAGAATACGACATGCGAGTCCAGCGCCTGGTCGTCGACGGAGATCGAGTGGTCGGCATCATCGCCAAGCAGTACGGCAAGGAAGTGGCAGTTCGAGCACGCACGGGTGTCGTACTGGCGACGGGAAGCTTCGCCTACAACGAAGCGATGATCCAGTCGTACGCCCCACGGCTGATCGGGCGCCCCGGTGCGGCTATCGAAGAGCACGACGGCAAGGCCATCCAGATGGCGCAGGCACTCGGGGCCGACCTCGCACACATGGACGCAACCGAGGTCGCATTCTTCGGCGACCCCCAGTTGATGATCCGCGGCATTCTCGTCAACGGACGCGGCCAGCGCTACGTCAACGAAGACACGTATCCGGGAAGAATCGGCCAGGAGACGCTGCTGCGCAACGAGAATCAGGCCTACCTGATCATCGACGAAGCTTCCTACGAAGAGGGCTGCGCCGCCGACAGTTCCACACCGTTCTTCAGATTCCAGCCCAAGTGGGTGGCCGAGACCGTCGAGGAACTCGAATCCGACATGGGCCTGCCGAAAGGCACCCTTCAGTCGACGGTCGAGGTCTACAACCGGCACGCCGCCCGTGGTGAAGACCCGGTACTCGGTAAGAAGAAGGAGTGGGTCAAGCCGATCGGCTCACCCGTCGCTGCGCTCGATCTTCGCAATTTCACCGCCGGATTCACGCTCGGCGGCCTGCGCACGTCGATCAACTCGGAGGTCATCCACGTCTCCGGCGAACCGATCCCGGGTTTGTTTGCCGCTGGACGCTGCACCGCCGGCGTCTGCGCTGGAGGATACGCCTCCGGAACGTCCCTCGGAGACGGCAGCTTCTACGGGCGACGCGCCGGAGTCAGCGCTGCCAAGGGCTGAGCGTCTCTTCTCAGATGTCAGCGTCCTCGCTGCGACGTTCGAGGAACAACGTGTCACGCCACCGCCCACCCAGTTGAGCGATACGCGAGCGAGTGCCGACGACTCGGAATCCGACGGCCTGGTGCAAGGCGACGCTTGCCCGGTTCTCCGGGAAAATCGACGACTGCACTGTCCAGATCTCACTGGCGTCGGCGGCTTGCACCTGTCGGCGAAGCAGCAGCTTGCCCACGCCGCGCCCGCGAGCGCCGCTACCGATGTAGATGGAGTTCTCGGCGACCCCGCGGTAGCAATCACGCGAGGACACCGGGCTGAGGCTCGCCCAGCCTTCGACGCGGCCGTCGATCTCGGCCACCCATCGATGATCGGGTAACCATTGCGCGTCGAGCTTCTCGGCGGATGGCACCGAGGTGGTGAACGTCGCGGTTCCGGTGTCGATTCCTTCGCGGTAGATCGAGCGGACGGCATCCCAGTCGCCGGATTCCATGCGGCGCACCACCACGTCATCGGGAAGAACTCCCAGTGTGTCTTCGACCGGACCACGAGCAGCCACGACGGCGGCCGCTGCCATCAGATCGGAGTATGCCGTTCCGGCAACACTGACAACCGAAGTGCCTTCACGCACCGAAGCCTCGACAAAACCGACCTCGATCAAGGCCTCGAGGTGGGCACTCAACGCCGACGGCTCGAGTGATGCGGCGTGTGCAATCGTGTCGACGTCGATCGGACCGCCGGCAGCAAGTCGGAGCACTCGCAGCCGCGTCGGATCACCCAGGCACGCAAACCTGCGCGCAAGTACGTCGGTGTCGAGGGGAGCGAGTGTTTCTGAACTCATGAGGCGACTATAACGCCGCTGACCTGCAGTTCGGTCGGCTAGGTTCGGCAAGAGTGTCCCGGAGTGAGAAACAACTCAGCCACCGACCCCAGGGTTCGCCGGCTAACGCGCACCGATCGACGCGGCAATCATCGACCACGAGTTGTGAAGATCGTCCTGCCAGTAACCCCAAGAGTGAGTGCCAGTTGCCCGGAAATCATAGGTGGCCGGGATGCCCAAGGAGTCGAGCCGCTCGGCCAAACGCTGGGTGCACTGGTTCGTCCCGGCCTCGATGACTCCACCCACGATCACCTGGTTCGCCAGAACGCCGAGGTCGCCGTTGACCATCGGTCCGCCCAGATTCTCGTGTGGGCCGGGCAGGCCCGATCCATTGCTGATGTAGAGGTCGACCCCCCGCAATCTCTCGGCGTTGACCACAGGATCGTTGGCTACCCAGCCCGGACCGCCGGGAGGACCCCACATGTTGTCCACGTTGCCGCCGCGGAATCCGACCACGAATCTCACGTAGTCCTGACCGGGTTGAGTACTCGTCTCGGCACACCCGCTGAAAGCACCGACGGCACGGTAAACGGATGGCGCCGCCTCGGCCAGGCTCAGAACCGAGGTACCTGCCATCGACAATCCGGCAACGGCATTCGTACCCGTAGTCCCGAGCGTGGCATCGACGATCGGTGGCAACTCCTGGGTGAGAAATGTGGTCCACTTGTTCAGTCCGAGAACAGGATCGGGCTTCTCCCAGTCGGTGTAGTAGCTGTAGGCACCGCCGATCGGGTTGACGACGTTGACGTTCTTGTCGCCGAAGAAGTCGACGACGTCTGTCCGTGTCTGCCACGTCGCCGTGTCCTCGCCTCCGCCGGCGCCATTGAGTAGATAGAGGGTCGGCCGGGGCGCACTTGTGTCTGCCGGCCGAATCACCTCGAGCGGAATCACCTTGTCCATCGCAGCCGAGTAGACGTACATAGTCAGCTGACGGGCGTTGATCTCCTCGACGTGATCGAGAGCTGAACCGCCTGAAGGGGATGTCGGGGCCGGGTCAGCCGAGGCCAACGCTGCTTCGCCGAACAGTCCCGTCCACGCGACGAGGGCGACGACAAGCATTGCCCGAGTACGTCCGATTCTTCTCATTGCCGCTCCTCGTGCTCGATTGCGGTGCCCGGCAACAGCTCGGTGGCGCTCGCTTCGCGGGCGTGCGGCTTGGTGGCTTGAAGTTGTCATGCCCGTTCGGAGTATCCGGAAAACATCGAGAGCACCCGGGCGAGCACCGGTCCGATGACCGCCATGGCCGGAGGTTCGATCATCTCGTTGTGTTCGCAGCGCACGGGCACCTCCACGATCCGGCCCGTCACGAGTGGGCTCCATTCCTGCGGCGACCTGTCGCGCGGAATCGTGTCGTCGTCTCCGGATGCCAGGAAGATCAGCAGATCTCCTTCGTAGACCTGGGGAACGAACTGGTGCGTGATTCTCTGCGAAGTCTCGTACCCTCGGGCAATCCGTTCGAGGTCCCGACCGTCGACTCCCGTCTCGGGCCCGAGCCTCCGGGCCAACACGGCCGCCGCCTCGTCGAAGGTCAGATCTCGGTCGGTCTCGATCTCGAGGCCGAGTCCTCGCAGTATGTCTCGGACGTCGAGTTCGGCTGACGCAGGGGCATCGCCGTTGTCGGGGTAGCTGTCCATCATCGCCAGTGTGGCGACGTCGCGGCCTGACGATTGCAGTTCGACGGCCATGGCGTGCGCGATGACTCCGCCAAGGGACCACCCGAGTAAGTCGTACGGCCCGTCCGGCGAAACGGCCTCCACCTCTTCGACGTAGCGATGGGCTAACTGTTCGATCGACTGATAGTCACCGTCGTCGCTGAGAGCGGGGAGCTGAAGTCCGTACACGGGTCTGTCCTCGGGCAGATACCGCACCAAGCCGGCATACCCCCAGGACAGGCCGATTCCGGGGTGCACACAGAACAGCGGTCGCCCAGTCCCTTTCGTCCGCAGTGGAACAACCACGGCGAGAAGCTCTTCCATACCGGCGTCGGCAGTCGGCATGTCGAGGCGTCGAGCGATTCCAGCGGGTGTCGGGTCGAGGAACATCCACTGAAGCGGGATTCTCCGTCGGAAACGAGAGTGCAGTGCGCTGACGATTCGGGTGGCCACCAGGGAGGACCCGCCCAGGTCGAAGAAGCTGTCGGTAGTGCTCACCCGGTCGACACCCAGAACCTCGACGAACGAGTCGACCACGGCGCGCTCGGTGTCGGTGACCGGCTCGCGGAACTCGGCTGCAGCCGAACCGAATTCGGGTTCCGGTAAGGCCTTTCGGTCGAGCTTGCCCACCGGTGTCATCGGAATCCGCTCGAGAAGCACCACTGCCGACGGAACCATGTGCGAGGGTAGTCGGTCGGCTGCGTACGCCCGTATCTCGTCGGTGCCGGTGGCGTCGGCAGCTGACGCACGCACGTACGACACCAGGACCGTTTCACCCGACGGTCCCGTGTGGCCGACAGTCGCGGCGAAGTCCACCGACGGATGGCGTGAGAGAACTGCATCGATCTCCCCGAGTTCGATCCGAAAACCACGGACCTTGACCTGGAAGTCGCTGCGCCCGATGTATTCGAGCGTGTGATGCACTCCATCGCCGGAGCCAACGATTTTGGCACTGTCACCGCCGGATTCACGCCAACGCACGACATCTCCGGTGCGGTACATCCGGCGCCCCGGCGATCCGTACAAGCAAGCGACAAATCGTTCCGACGTGAGCGACGCCCGATTATGGTACCCACGTGCCATACCTGGGCCGATGATGTACAACTCCCCCGGCACGCCCACCGGGACGGGCTGCAAACGCTCGTCCAGCACCAGGAAGCCGAAACCCACTGCCGGCGAGCCGATGTTCACTCCCGCACCGGGTTTCATCGAATCGCTGACACTCGCCTGCACGGTGGTTTCAGTCGGGCCGTAGCCGTTGTGCAGCCTCCGACCCGGCGCCCATTGCGCGACGACCTCCGGCGGGCAGGCCTCGCCCACCAGATCGAGAACACGGAGCGCCTCGAAACCGTTGTCACCCAACGCCGCCAGCGCGGTCGGTGTAATGGTGGCATGAGTGACCTGCTCGCGCCGGAAAACATCGGCCAATTCGGCGCCACCGTACACAGCAGGCGGAACGATCACGACTTGCGCCGAGGCGCTGAATGCCATCGTCAACTCGAAGATGGAAGCGTCGAAACTCGGCGATGCCAACTGAGAGACATGAGAGTCGTGAGTGACCTCGAACCTCTCACGAGTTTCGGCCGTGAAGCTCGCCAAACCTCGATGAGTAATGTTCACTCCCTTGGGTTTCCCGGTAGATCCCGAGGTGTAGATCAGGTAGGCCGGATGATCGAGGTTCAGTTCACCGGTTCGATCGTCATCGGTGATCGGTTCCGGCGACAGCGCGGCTACCCGCCGGGCGAAGTGTGGGTCGTCGAGTTCCAGCCAGGGAACAACGTCGGGTAGGTGAGTTCGGCTGGTCTGAACAGTCAAACCGAGCGAGGCTCGGCAATCGGCGAGCATGTATTCGACGCGCTCGCGCGGATAGGCCGGATCGACAGGCACAAAAGCCGCTCCGGCTTTGGTCACCGACCAGATCGCCACCACCGATTCGATCGAGCGAGGCATTCCCAGTGCCACGAAGGTCTCCGGGCCCACACCGCGACCGCACAACTCCCGGGCAACACGATTCGACCACTCGTCCAGGTCGCGATAACTGAGCTGCCGGTTCTCGAGCGACAGGGCCACCGAGTCAGGATCGATCGCCACGGCGTCCGCCAACAACTCAGGCCACAATTTCGGAGGTACTTCGGGGAGCCCATGCGCCGGCGTCAACTCGCGACGTTCGGGATCGCCGAGTAGGTCGATGTCACCGATCGGTACCTGCGGATTCCGGGTCACGGCCTCGAGCACACGAACGAACATGTCGGCAAAACCGCCGACCGTACCGGGGTCGAAGAGATCAGTGGCAAAGTCGACGGCTCCGCTCATCCCTCCCGGTTCACCGCGATCGTCGTACTCCTCGGCCAGAAGGAATTCCAGGTCTACCTTCACTACCTCGAGTTCAGGGTCGATCCCGCGGACTTCCAGTCCCGGTAGCTTCAGAATCGGTCGTTTGTTGTTCTGGAATTCCAGCGACACCGAGGAAATCGGTGCATAAGCGCTCGACCGTTTCGGCCCGACCGCGTCCACTACCCGCTCGAAGGGCACGTCGGAATGAGCGAACGCGGCGAGGTCGACTTCGCGGCAATGCTCAACCAACTCGCGGAACGATCGAGCCGGATCCACCTGTGTGCGCAGTGCGAGCGTGCCGACGAACATGCCGACCAGATCATCGAGGGCACGATCTCCCCGGCCGGCGATCGGCGTGCCGATCACGATGTCGTCGGTGCTGCCCAAACGTGCCAGCAAGAGCGCGAGCGCTGCATGCACAGTCATGAATGCAGTGGACTCGTGCTGCCGCGACACGTTCAGAATACGGCGGTGAAGATCACTGCTGATCGAGAAGTGAATCCGCGAGCCGTGAAAACTCTGTTGCGTCGGCCGGTCTCGATCGAGCGGAAGTTCCAAGAGGTCGGGAGCACCTGACAGTGCACGTCGCCAGTAAGCCAACTGCTCACTGATCACCGACCCGGGGTCGTCGACTGAGCCCAGAATCTCCCGTTGCCAGAGCGCGAAGTCGGCGTACTGGACTGGAAGCGGCGTCCACTGGGGATCCCCGCCGTACGCGTGGGCCTCGTATGCAATCATCACGTCTCGGGTCAACGGAGACATCGAGAAGCCGTCAGCCGAGATGTGGTGCACCACTACGGCAAGCACGTGTTCGCGCTCATCGATGGTGAACAACGCTGCCCGCAGGGGAATTCGTGCGGCGACGTCGAAACCGGCCGAGACCATCCGGGCAAGCTCGTCACGGAGATGATGTTCGTCGGTCACCGATGTCTCGGTCAGTTGCGGCAGCTCGGCGCTCTCGGTGGGCAGGATGTGCTGGACCGGTCCGTCACCGTGGACCGGGAACATCGTTCGCAGCGATTCGTGGCGGGCGATGACATCGGACATCGCTGATCTCAAGGCCGGTTTGTCGAGTTCACCGCTCAACCGCACCACGAGCGGAATGTTGTATGCAGGAGAACTGGTGTCGAGTTGATTGACGAACCACATCCGCTGCTGAGCAAACGACAAGGGGATGTTGTCGGGTCGGGGGCGCGGTCCCAGTCGCTCCGACCCTTCGGCAACCGACTGGCCGATCACCGTAGCCAACTCGGCCACCGTCGGCGTCTCGAACAGATCCCGCACGCCTACGGTAGCTCCGAGCACCGACCGTAGCCTCGCCGCGACCGAAGTGGCGCTCAGAGAATTTCCACCGAGCTCGAAGAAACTGATGTCGGTACCGACTCGTTCGAGGCCGAGCACCTCGCCGAACACGTCCGACACTGCCTGTTCGACCGGGCCGATCGGGGGACGGAAATCCCCTGTGGTCGTCTCGATTTCGGGTCTTGGCAACGCCGAACGGTCGACTTTTCCGACAGCGGTCAACGGAATGTTCTCCAGCACCGTGAGAACGGCAGGCACCATGTGCGAAGGCAAGCGCCGGGCCACGGCGCGACTCAGGATCCTGGTGTCCAGTCGACCCGCCGTGGGCACGACGTACGACACGAGTCGGGTGTCTCCGGTGGGGGCGGAATCGGCAACCGTAACGGCAAAACCGACGTTGGGCTCCGACATGAGCACACTGTCGATCTCACCGAGTTCGACACGGAAGCCTCGAACCTTGACCTGGAAGTCGCTTCGCCCGACGTACTCGACACACATGTCCGCCGTCCATCGCACGATGTCGCCGGTGCGGTACATCCGCGTTCCTGGGTCAGCCGGGTTGGCAACAAAGCGTTCTGCCGTCAACCCCGCCCTTCGGTGATATCCCCGTGCCACGCCTGGTCCGGCCAGGTACAGCTCGCCGGGGACCCCGACGGGAACCGCTTGAAGTCGAGTGTCGAGCACCAGTTCGCTGACGCCCCTGACGGGTCCACCGATGGTGATTGGTTCTCCGGCGGTCATCGGCGGGCTGACGTTGGACATGATCGTTGCTTCGGTCGGTCCGTACGCGTTGTACAGGCGGCGGCCAGGTGCCCAGCGAGCGACGAGGTCGGGCGGGCACGCCTCGCCCCCGAATACGACTTCCGAAAGTTGTTCCAGCCCAGCCGGGTCCACCGATGCCAATGCCGCCGTGGTGACGAACGCGTGCGTGACGGCGTGCTCTGCCAGAAGTTGCGCCAGGTCCTCGCCCCCGTAGATCCCGGGTGGAGCGATAACCATCGTCGCCCCGGCTCCGAAAGCCTGCAGATATTCGAAGAGCGACCCGTCGAAACTCGGAGTGGAGAAGTGCAGCGTGCGTGATTGTGGAGTTGCGCCGTAGCGTTCGAGCTGGTCTCGGGCGAAGTTGTCGAGCCCTCGCTGCGTGACCACGACGCCCTTGGGCACGCCGGTCGACCCCGAGGTGTAGACCACGTAGGCAGCTGAATCCAACCCGATCGGACGGAGTCGGTCGTTGTCGGTCAACGGGCTCCCCGAGAATCCCTCGCACTTCTTCGTGAAATGCGGATCGTCGATAATCAGCCACTCCGCGATATCGGGCAATCGATCTCGGCCCGCGGTGGTGGTCAATCCGAAGCCGACCTTCGAATCGATCAGCATGTGATTGATCCGCTCGTCCGGATAGTCGGGATCGATCGGCACGAACGCAGCGCCTGTCTTGGCGACGGCAAGTATCGACACCACGGACGCGAGAGAACGTGGGACACCGACCGCTACATAGTCCTCGATTCCCAGGCCGTGCGAGACGAGCATGCGAGCAATGCGATTGGAAAGGATGTCCAGCTCGCCGTAGGTCATGCTGCCGTCCGCCGATTCCACGGCCGGTGCGTTCGGATCACGCTGGGCTGCCTCGTCGAAGATGTCCGGGAAGACGCGCGACGACCCGCCGGCCGTGCCACGGACTGGCACCAATTCAGCATGTTCGGAGGCTGCGAGCACCGACACCACAGCCAAGGGACGATCCGGCTGGGTACACGCTTCGAGTACGCGCCGCAGTCGTCCGGCGATCTCTTCGATGTCGGCGGCACCGAAAACCTCGGGTATGTACTCGAATTTCAGGCGGAGCCTGGTGTCGACCGATGCTACGAGGCTAAGCGGGTAGTGGGCAGCGTCCTTGGCTTCGACATCGGTGATCCGGACCCCCGCAATATCGGTATCGGACGAAAGCCCTTGACGGTCAACGGGATACGATTCGAAGACAGTCAACGTGTCGAATCCGATCTCCGGCCCCGCGCCTACGTGGATCTCGGAAAGCCCGAGACAGTGGTGATCCGACAGCTCTGCTTGCTCGGCCTGGATCCGCGCGAGGAGTGTGCCGATACCTTCACTCGGGCGCAGCGTGATTCGGACCGGAATTGTGTTGATGAACAGCCCGACCATGGTTTCGATCCCGGTCAGCTCGGGAGGTCGACCCGACACCGTCGCTCCGAACACCACATCGTCTCTCCCGGTCAGTGCAGCAAGGACGATCCCCCACGATGCCTGAACAATCGTGTTGATCGTCAGCCCGAGTTCACGCGCCATTCCGCGAAGGGAGGTTGTGAATTCCTCGTCCAGATCGAACACCCACTCGGCCGCCATGGTCGAGAGTCGACGCGATCGAACCGCTGGAGCCAACAGCGTCGGTCCTTCGACTCCGCTCAGCGTCCTCGCCCACACTGCTCGGGAAGCTTGCTGATCGCGGCGGCTCATCCAGGTCAGATAGTCGCGATACGCGCGCGCGTGAGGCAAGGCCGCCACTTGACCGTCGGCGGCATAGAGCGTCGCCAATTCCCGGATCAGCAGGGGCATGGACCAGCCGTCCAGAAGGATGTGATGATTGGTGAGCACGAGCGTGAACTTTTCGGGGGCGAGAGCGATCAGGGTGAATCGGATCAACGGCGCCCGTGCCATGTCGAACGGGCGCGCTCGGTCCTCGGCCAGCGCTCGATCAATTTCCTGATCTGGTGCACCAGTGAGGTCGATTTCCTGCCACGGCGCTGCCACGTTGCTTCGGACCACCTGGACGGCACGGCCGTCGGCGCTGTGAAGGAAGGCGGTACGCAGGTTCTCATGCCGGCCGAGCAGCGCGTCGGCGGCGCGGCGCAGGCGCTCCGAATCGACTGCGCCGGCTAGATCGAGAGCCACTTGTACGAGGTATGCGTCGACAGATCGTTCGGCCAATTCGGCGTGGAACAACAACCCCGCTTGCAGTGGAGAGAGTGGCCAGACATCGCTCAGGTCGGGACACCGACTTTCGAGGTCGTCGATCGCCTCCTGTCTAAGATCGACCAGATCGAAGTCCGAGGGTGTGAATCCGCCGCCGCCCGCCGCGAACTCTGCGAGCCCGGCCAGTGCGTCGAGCCACCACTGCCCCAGTTGCCGAACGTCGTCCGCACCCAGAATGTCCGGTGGGAACGTCCAGCCGGCAACGAGCTGCGGACCGTCCTCGGTATCGCTGTCGACCGTCATCACGTTGACCTCGAGGACGCTGGCGAGTGGAAGATCGACGGCCGCAACCGTCCGCAGGTCCTCGTCACGGATCGGTACCCATCCCGCTGTAGCGTCGGCCTCGGATCCACCGACGCGTCCGAGGTAGTTGAAACTGATCTGGGGCTCCGGAAGTTGCGAAAGTGTTGGTGCCGTTTCGCGGTTCAGATAGCGCAGCAACCCGAAGCCGATGCCGCGGTCCGGCACCGCCCGGAGTTGTTCCTTGACGGCCTTGGCAGCGACGCCCGCAGCCGGGCCGCCGGCGAAGGCGTCGCTCGGATCCACTCTGCTCAGATCGATCCGCACCGGGAAGATCGACGTGAACCATCCCACCGTGCGAGCGAGATCTGCCCCGGGAACCACCTGTTCCTCGCGTCCGTGCCCCTCGAGACTGATCAATGTCTCCGGATTGTCGATGCCGCGGTCCATGCGCCAGCGGACCATCGCAAGTGCCAAAGCCGTCAACAATCCGTCCTCGACGCTCCCGTGAATCGCCTGCGGAACTGTCGTCGACACGGCCTCGGTCAATCCCGTGGGAACTCGTACTTCGATGTCAATGGTGGCCGAGGCGGTGTCCCTCTTCGTCAGGGCGCGCACACCCAGAGTCGGATCCGGGCCCTCGAGCACCTCTCGCCAATAGTCGATTTCAGCGACCCGATCCGGCTCGCGCGCGGCGTCGACGAGGCCATGTGCCCATCGACGCATCGAGGTTCCGACCGGAGCAAGTGACGGGTCGACGCCTGACTGCACCTGCGCACAGGCAAGTGCAAGATCGGGGATCAGGATTCGCCAGGAAACGCCGTCCGTCACGAGGTGGTGCGCCACGATTAGCAACTGTTTCCGGCTCTGCCGGTCCTTTTGAATCTGTCCGTCGGTGTCGAGCAGGACTGCCTGCACCATCACACCTGCCTCCGGGTCGAGCCGCCCCAGAGCTGCGTCGAGTTCTGTCGAGACCGTCCCCGCGGCAGAACCCCCGAGGCTCCCGTGGCGTACGACGGTCTCCGCCCGCACCGTACCTACAGGCGCAACGTCCATCCGCCGAGCGGATTCAGGATGATGCGTCGCCCGGATGCCTGCGCGGAGGATGTCGTGGTGGTCCAGCACAGCCTGCATGGCCAGTGTCAGCGTGACCTCGTCGAGCGTGGCAGGAACCGAGAGCAGAACAGATTGGGAGTACCGGCGAAAATCTCCACCACGGTCAAGCATCCATTCGACGATCGGCGTCAATTCGATCTCACCGACGCCGCCGCCAGGCAATTCGTCGACGACGACACGGTTGCCAGCCGTTCCGGCCGTCTCGGACAGCGCCGCAACAGTTTTGCGTTCGAACACCTCGCGCGGTGTGATCAGAACTCCGGCAGACCTGGCGCGCGTCACCAACTGGATGGACATGATCGAGTCACCGCCTAGAGTGAAGAACGAATCGTCGACCCCCACCTCCTCGAGTCCCAGAACTTCGGCGAACAGACTCGCAAGGATGTTTTCCGTCGCGGACGCGGGGCCACGACTTACGGTTGCCTGTCGCCCGAAGTCAGGTTCAGGCAATGCATTCCGGTCGAGCTTTCCGTTCACCGTCAGCGGCAAACCCTCGAGAACCGTCACGACAGCGGGGACCATGTGGGGCGCCAACCTCTGTGAGACATACTCGAGCAACGCCGCCGGAGAGATAGTGGCACCGGACTCCGGCACCACGTAGCCCACCAACCGGTCTCTGCGGGCTACCACCGCCGACTGAGACACGCCCACTCCGGAGAGCAGTGCAGCCTCCACCTCGCCGAGTTCGATTCGGTACCCCTTCACCTGCACCTGCAGATCGTTTCGTCCGAGGTACTCCAGCTGCCCGCTGTCGTTCCAGCGCCCCAGGTCACCGGATCGATACATACGCGCACCACTGACCGCGAGGTCGGGAATGAACCGCGCGGACGTCAGACCGAACCGGCCGAGGTATCCGCGTGAAACCTGATCACCGGAGACATACAGTTCACCCACCACACCGGGCGGCACCGGGTGCAACCGCTGATCCAACACATACACACGCAATCCGGGTAACGCCCGACCAATCACCGAGGCCGATCGTTGACGCACCAGCACACGATCGAGCGGTAAATGGCTGACGTGCACAGTGGTCTCCGTGATGCCGTACATGTTGACCAGATCTGGTGACGAAGTCCCGCGACGGGCGTACCAGCGCGTCAACTGTCCGAAGTCGAGCGCTTCTCCGCCGAAGATCACGTAGCGCAATGACAGGGCCGCACCCCCGGTAAGCCGGTCGGCTTCCGCCAATTGATAGAAGGCAGTGGGAGTTTGATTGAGCACCGTGACACGTTCGTGCCGTAGCAATTCGAGGAATGCCTCTGGTGAACGGGCCGTGAAGTAGTCGACCAGTACCAGTCGGCCACCGTGTGCGAGTGCGCCCCACATTTCCCAGACCGAGAAGTCGAATGCCTCCGAATGGAACATCGTCCACACATCGCCGCTGCCGAAGCCGAAGAGCGCTCTGGTGTTTGCCAGCAACGTCACTACGCTGCGGTGAGAAACCTGCACCCCCTTCGGGCGCCCGGTGGACCCCGAGGTGTAGATCACGTACGCCACCGACTCGGGCCGGAGCGGTAGCAGCCGATCTCGGTCGGTCACCGCAAGCGGAGAAAACCTGTGCAGCGCATCGAGAATCACCGGGTCGTCTACCGCAATCACTGGAATCTCGCTGTCTGCAATTGCGTCACTGTCTCGTATGTAGGCGCCGTCGGCCCGAGTGGTCAACACACACTTCGGCCGGGCGTCACGCAGCACGAAGTCCACCCGGTTTACCGGAGAAGTCGAGTCCACCGGTACGTATCCGCAACCCGCCTTCACCACCGCCAGCAATGCCACCATCAGGTCGATCGAGCGGGCCATCGCGACTGCCACCAAGGTTTCCGGCCCCACCCCCTGCGCCACCAACAGTCGAGCAAGGCGGTTTGCTCGCTCGTCGAGTTCGCGGTACGTAACCGACAATCCGCCGCAGCGCACCGCCACGGCAGCACCGGACGTCCGCGCCGTGCGATCGAAGAGATCCGACAACGAATCCTCGTCTGTTCCGGCGCCGGAGGGCGTGGGCGCAACCAGCAACCCGCTGAGTTCGCCGGCCAGAATCATGTCGATATCACCGACGACCACCGACTGGTTCTCGGTCACGGCGCCGATCACTCTTTCGAAGCGCGCCGCGATGCGCGCCACCGACATTCGATCGAAAATATCTGTTGCATAACGGAAACCGGCGCTGATACCAGCGGGCTCACCGTGCTCGTCGACGTGCTCCATCACACTCAGTTGCAGATCGAATTTCGCAACCGCGAGATCGATGTCGAGCGAGCGAACCGTCAGTTCCGGCAAGTCGAAGCGCAGTCCCGTATCGGTCTGGAATTCGAGGAGTACCTGAAACAGAGGTGAATGCTCGGTGGAACGGTCGGGCGAGAGGTAATCCACCAACCTCTCGAAGGGGATGTCTGCATGGTCCAGAGCACCGAGATCCGTTGACCGCACCGCGGCCAACACCTCGGCAAAGGTTGCTCCGGATGAGACAGGTGTGCGAAGGACGAGCGTGTTGACGAACATCCCGACCACATCGTCGAACACCGATGCACCGCGACCTGCGACCGGAGTCCCGATCACTACGTCGTCCGCTGTAGTGAGCCGTGCCAGCAATACCGCCAGAGCCGCATGCATCACCATGAACAGAGACGAACCGTTCTGGTGTGCGAGTTCGTTCAAAGCTCGATGGATCTCGGGCGAGAAGTCCATCGAAACCACCCCGCCCTCGGCAGACCGTTTCGAGGTTCGTGGTCTATCGAGAGGGAGCGGCAAGACGTCCGGAATACCCGACAGCTTCGCTGTCCAATAATCGAATTCGGCCGAGGGCGAAGTTTCCGGACCAACGTCTGCGTCGACGATCTCACGCTGCCAGAGGGTGTAGTCGGCGTACTGAATCGGCAGCGGCACCCAGTCCGGGCTCCGACCTTGCGTGCGCGCGGTATATGCACTCATCAGGTCGCGTGCCAGTGGTGCCATCGAGAAACCGTCTGCGGCGATGTGGTGAACAACGATCGCGAGTACATGCTGCTCCGGTCCGGTTCGGAGTAACCTCACGTGCAGCGGGAACTCCTCGGACACATCGAATCCGATGTCGAAGAACGCGTGCAAATCCGCGAAAAGCCCCTCGCCGGGAATCGGCACGGGGTGGATTCGAGGAGCAGCGACCGCGGGTTCGGCGATCACCTGGTAGGGCCCGTCTGCGGACGCAGGAAAGATCGTTCGAAGGGATTCGTGCCGTTCCACCACATCACCCAGCGCGGCTTGGAGCGCATCCGAATCCAGGAACCCGTCCAGTTGTAGTGCGACGGGGATGTTGTAGAGCGGAGACGACGTGTCGAACTGGTTGACGAACCACATCCGAGATTGCGCGAATGACAGCGGAATACGTTCTGGCCGTGCCCTACTCGTGAGGGGCACACGAGTAGCTTCCTCGAGTCCAGGCTCGCCCGGCGCGGAGTCGATTGGATCTATCGAGGCCGCCAGGTCCGCGACCACGGGGGCGTCGAACAGTGCATTGACCCCCATATTGGTGTGCAATGCGGCGTTGATGCGGGCGATGACTCGAGTGGCGCTGAGGGAATCCCCGCCGAGTTCGAAGAAACTGTCGTCGGCACCCACCTGGTCGAGACCGAGAACGTCGGCAACAGCACGGGCGATTCCGATTTCGGCAGGAGTGGCAGGAATCCGATATGCAGCGCTCGCAAAATCGGTGTCCGGGAGGGCTTTACGGTCCAACTTCCCATGCACCGTCACCGGAAACTCCCCCAACACCACCACCACCGACGGCACCATGAACCCCGGAAGAGACCTCCGCACCCCCTCCAACACCACCACCTCATCGACCACCACCCCCACCTCACCCACCACAAACCCCACCAAAAAATCCCCACCCACACCCGACCGCAACACCACCACCGCACCAGCCACGCCCACCTGAGCAGCCAACACCGCCTCCACCTCACCCAACTCCACCCGCTGCCCCCGCACCTTCACCTGAAAATCCGTGCGCCCCACAAACTCCAACACCCCACCACACCCCCACCGCACCACATCACCCGTCCGATACACCCGAGCACCCACCACCCCCGACACCGGATCCGCCACAAACCGACCCACCGTCAAATCCACACGACCCTCATACCCCCGAGCCACCTGCACCCCACCCACATACAACTCCCCCACCACACCCACCGGAACCGGCCGCAACCGCGAATCCAACACCAACACCCGCGTATTCCACACCGGCCGACCAATCGGAACACCCACCCCCACAACACCCTCCACCACATGAAACGTCACATCCACCGACGCCTCCGTCGGCCCGTACAAATTCACCAACTCCGCACCACACACCCCCGCAAACCGCCCCGCCAACACCGACGACAACCCCTCACCCGACACAAACACCCGACGCAAACCCGAACACCCCACCCCCAACTCCCCCACGCTCAACTCCCCCACGAACACCTCCAACATCGACGGCACAAAATGCACCACCGACACCCCCCACCGCTCGATCACACCCACCAAATACACCGGATCACGATGCCCACCCGGATCCGCCACCACCAACCGCGCACCCACCATCAACGGCCAAAACAACTCCCACACCGACACATCGAACGACACCGGCGTCTTCTGCAACACCACATCCCCCACACCCAACGGAAACTCCCCCTGCATCCACAACAACCGATTCACCACCCCCGCATGCGACACCACCACCCCCTTCGGACGACCCGTCGACCCCGACGTGAACATCACATACACCGCATGCTCAGGCAACAACACCCCCAACCGATCCCCCACCCCCACCGGACCACCCGAAAACCCCGAAACATCAACACAACCCACATCAACAAACCCCACCCCCACCGGCAAACACCCACCATCACCAACCCGCGACAACACCACCACCGGATCCACCACCCCCACCACAAACCCCACCCGCTCCACCGGCGCACCCACATCCACCGGAACAAACACCCCACCAGCCCGCACCACCGCAAACACCGCCACCAACAACTCCACCGACCGCGACAACGCCACACACACCCGCGACTCCGGACCCACCCCCAACGAAATCAACAACCGCGCAAAACGATTCACCCGAACATCGAACTCACCCCACGACAACACCACCCCACCACACACCAACCCCCCACCACCCACACCAGCAAACCGCCCATCCAACACATCCACCAACGTCAAACCCCCCACCACAACCCCCACACCATCCCAACCACCCACCACCAACCCACGCTCACCGGCGACAAACACGTCGACCTCACCGACCGGTGTATCCGCGTTCGCTGCGAAGGCGGCAAGAATCCGCGACATTCGCTGTGCAATGGTGTCGACCGCGGCGCGGTCGAATGCCGCCGGCTGGTACCGCAGGCTGACCTGCAGCGTCGGTTCCGCGACCGACAGCACGGTGAGCGGGTAATGCGTGGCGTCGCGGGCATTCACAGCGGTGACGCGCATACCGGCAATGTCGGTGTTCCCGCCCATCCCCGAGGTATCGATCGGATACGACTCGAAGACCGACAGTGTGTCGAACAAATTGCCTGTCCCTACGACAGATTGAATCGCGCCGAGTCCGACATAGTGATGATCGAGCAGAGCTATCTGCTCGCTTTGCAGTCGAGCGAGCAGCTGCGTACACGTCTCGTCCGGATCCAGTTGCACTCGGACAGGCAACGTGTTGATCAGCAGCCCCATCATGTTTTCCACACCAGACAACTCGGGTGAGCGGCCCGAAACCGTGACGCCGAAGACTACGTCGTCACGGGAAAGCATCCGAGACAGTAGGACACCCCACGCCGCCTGGATCACCGTGTTCATCGTGATCCCGCTCCGTTGGACCAGCGCACCGAGTCCGTCGCGCACCGAATCGGGTAGATCGACGGCAACCTCTTCGGGCACCAGCTGCTCCGCGATCGGCGTCGAAGGCGCCAACAACGTCGGCTCGTCGACGCCTTCCAAGGCGTCCTCCCACGCCGCGAGCGAGGTCTCCATATCGCGGTGCATCAACCATTCCAGATAGGTGCGGTAGGAGGGAGTCTCGGGAAGATCGGCCGGGGCCCCCTCGACCGAGAGACCGTCGGCCGCGTATCGCATCAACAGTTCGCGAACCAGCAACGGCATCGACCAACCGTCGAGAACGATGTGATGGTTCGTCACCACCAACACACACCTCGTCGGCGAGGTTCGCAGCAACGTCAGCCGAAGCAGTGGCGGCGAAGCGAGGTCGAAGGGTGCACTGCGATCCTCGGCGAGGCGGCGCTCCAGATCTGCGTCGGTTGCCGATCCGCGATCACTCAGGTCGACCTCGGTCCAGGGAATCACGGCATCGTCGACAATCAACTGCACCGGTAGGCCGTTCACGTCGTAGACGAACGCTGCACACAGATTCGGGTGGTTTGCCAATAGTCCGGCAGCAGCGCCGCGCAAACGCTCGGAATCAACCGCTCCTTCGAGCTCGACGAACAACTGCGCTGTGTAGACGTCCGTCGACGTGGCCGCCAGTGAGGCATGGAACATCAGCCCGGCCTGAAGGGGCGACACCGACCAGACATCGTGCAATCCGGGGAAGTGGTTCTCCCAGCGTTCGATCTGTTGTTGGTCCACCGAGACCAGGGGAATGTCCGACGGCGTCAGACCGCCCGCATCAGGTCGCGACGCGTGCACGGTGAGTCCGTCGAGCGCACGACGCCACAGTTCCGCGAACTCCGCGACGTCAGACCTGTCGAGTACTCCGCGGGGAAAGGTGAAAGATGCTGTCAGGCAGGGCCCGTCGACATGGTCCTCAACCGCCGCGTTGATGTCGATCACGGACGCCACAGGCATGGACGGGTTCTGGGTTCCGCCGAGCCTTCGATTGCCCTCCACCGGCAGCCAGTCCTGTGTTCCGTCAGAGGAGCTGATCCGGCCCAGATAGTTGAAACTTATCTGAGGAGAACGGAATCGGCCGAGTGGGTCGCTCTCGCCAGACAGGTACCGCAACATCCCGAATCCGATTCCATGATCGGGGATCGCACGCAAGTACTCTTTGACAGCTTTGACGGCCCGCCCGGCGTCGGCGCCACCGGCCAGTGCGTCGTCGACGTCGATTGCGCCGAGGTCCACGCGCACCGGGTAGAGCGTGGTGAACCAACCAACGGTGCGAGCGAGGTCTGCGCCAGGAACCACCCCTTCCTCGCGGCCGTGTCCTTCAAGAGTGATCAGGGCGGCAGCGGTATCCATACCGCGGCGCCGTCGCCACCCGATCGAGGCCAACGCAACAGCGGTGAGGAGTCCGTCGTTCACGCCGGCGTGGAATGCCGCAGGAACCGTGGTGAGAAGGTTCCTGGTCGCCGAAGGCGAGATGTCCACTGTAACGGTGTCGACCGTGTCGTCGACGTCGATCGTGGGATCGAGTGGGCGCGAACCGATCAACGGGTCATCGCCGTCCAGGATCGTTCTCCACATGTCCAGTTCGACGCTCCGGTCGCCCACGTGCTCGACAAGCCCATGCGCCCATCGCCGGAACGACGTCCCGATCTGTGGCAGTTCGGGAGTGACACCGGCCTGGAGTTGTGCTGTCACCGACGCCAGGTCGGTGACCAGAATGCGCCACGAGACGCCGTCGACAACCAGGTGATGAATCACCACAAGTAGTCGGCCCCGCCTGGTCGACACGTCAGGTTTGTCGGCCAGGTCGAACCAGATCACGCGCACCATGTCAGCCGTGGCGGGATCCAAGCTGTCGGCCACGGCCTCGAGTTCTCCCGACGCCAAGGCCCTGAAACCTTCGTCGTCCACCGAATCGACAGCTACGCGGTGGATCAGTCCTTCGGCCGAGATCGAGCCGGGTGGTAAGACTTCCATGACCCGGTCACTCTCAACCAAGCGAGCTCGAAGCATTCCGTGGCGGTCCAGCAACACCTGGAGACCACGGACAAGGAGGTCCTGGGTGAGATCAGCGGGAGCTGTCAGCAAGAGCGCCTGGGAGAACCGTTTCACTCCGCCGCCACGCAGCCCGCCACTGCTGCGGTCGAGCATCCACTGCGCCACCGGGCTCAGTGGAACAGTTCCGACAGCGGATCCCGGTAGCTCCGCGAGTACATCAGGCCTGTCCTGCTCAAGGTGCGCCGACTCGGCAAGCGCGGCGACGGATTTGTGGTCGAAAACATCTCGGGGTGAGATGATCACACCCGCATCGCGAGCGCGGGCCACCAATTGGATGGACATGATGCTGTCGCCACCGAGCTCGAAGAACGAATCATGCACTCCTACCGCGTCGAGACCGAGAACCTGCGCGAACAGAGCGGCAAGAAGATTCTCGGTTTCCGTTCGCGGTGGCCGGTCGGGTGTGGCGGCGGACGAGAAATCGGGTGTGGGAAGCGCTGCGCGGTCGAGTTTTCCGTGAACCGTCAGCGGAAGTGCGTCGAGCACCACCACCGCCGCCGGCACCATGTACGACGGCAGGCGCTTGCCTGCATGGGCGAGGACGTCTCGCGGATCGACACTCGCTCCGCGATCGGGAACCACGTAGCCGATCAACCGATCCCTGCCGTCGCCGTTCCAGACGGCCGTCACCGCCTGGGCCACGCGCGGGTGCGTCTGCAGTGCCACCTCGACTTCCCCGAGTTCGATGCGGAACCCACGGACTTTGACTTGGGCATCGGTGCGCCCGAGATACTCCAGCCGTCGGTCGGGCGTCCACCGCACGCGATCGCCCGTGCGATAGATCCGCGTTCCCGGCGCACCGAAGGGATCTGCGACAAACTGCGTGGCGGTCAACGGGTATCGCCGGTGATAGCCGCGAGCGAGAGCCGGCCCGGCAAGATACAACTCCCCCGCGACACCTACCGGTACCGCTCGCAGACGCGAGTCCAGCACTACCTCGCTGAATCCGCGAGTAGGTGTGCCGATAGTGACCGGGTCGTTCGGAGCCAGTGCCGCACTGATGCTCGACACGACAGTTGCCTCGGTAGGACCGTAGGCGTTGAACATCTTTCTGCCCGGCGCCCAGCGGGCCACCAATTCCGGCGGACACGCTTCCCCACCTGTCACGACACAACCGACAGTGGTGAGACCGTCTGGGTCGACGGACGTTAAGGCCGCCGGAGTCACAAAACAATGGGTGACGCGCTCGCGCTCCAGTAACGCCGCCAGTTCCGACCCGCCGTAGACGGTCGGTGGCACGATCACCATCGTGGCTCCAGCACCAACGGCCATCACGAGCTCGAGAACCGACGCGTCGAAACTCGGCGAAGCGAAGTGCAGAGTTCTGGATCGGGTCGTGGCGGCGAAGGTCTCACGCTCCTGGAGCGCGAAGTCGCTCAACCCGCGATGTGTGACCGTCACGCCCTTGGGTATTCCTGTCGACCCCGACGTGTAGATCAGATAGACCGGATTGTCGATGCGAATCGGTGCCTTCCGATCCGCGTCGGTGACTTTCGATGGCGAGTACGCCCGCAGCCGTTCCTCGAAACCGGCATCTTCGAGGACCAGCCACGGCACGAGGCCGGACAATGCCGCGTTGTGAGCGCGAGACGTTATCCCCCACCCTGCACCGGAGTCGCCCAGCATGTGCTCGATACGAGCAGCAGGATGTCCCGGGTCCACGGGAAGGAATGCCGCACCTGTCTTGGCAATGGACCACACCGCCAGAACGGACTCGATGGAGCGTGGGAGACACAACGCCACCACCGATTCGGGACCCACTCCGGATTCGATCAGCATGCGGGCCAATCGGTTCGACTGCGCGTCGAGTTCGAGATAGGTCACTTCACGTTCCTCGAACACCAGCGCGACGGCGCCGGGATCCTGGGCAGTCGCCATATCTGTTGCTGCAGTCAGCAAATCCGGAAGGGTCTGAACAGCGGCGGAAATCTCACCTCGCACGGGTACCAGTTCGGCTGACTCATAGGCGTCGAGGATCTCGATATCTCCGATCCGTGATTGCGGATCCGTGATAACGCGCTCGAGAATCCGTTGCAGGCGGTCGGCGAAGCCCGCTACCGTTTCCTCGTCGAAAATATCTGTGGCATATCCGAATTCGGCGCGAAGACCGTCCGATTCGCCGGCTGCGCCGGCGTTCTGCGTCACCGTCAACTGAAGATCGAAGTTGATGGTGTCGATCTCGACGCCCACGTCGGTCACCTGCAGGTCGGGGAGTTCGAGTGCAGGCCGTTCGATGTCTTGGAACTCCAACATGACTTGAAACAGGGGCGAGTACGCCGTCGAACGTGAAGGATTCACGATCTCGACGACTCTTTCGAACGGCACGTCCGCGTGAATGAAGGCGCTCAGATCTACGTTTCGGACCTGGTCGAGGAAGTCTCCGAAAGTCGCGCCGCGGTCCACTGCAGTGCGCAAGACCAACGTGTTGACGAACATGCCCACCAGGTCGTCGAGTTCGCGCTCCCCACGCCCGGCGATGGGAGTTCCGACGGCTACGTCGTCCTCATCACTGAGCCTCGCCAGCAGCACTGCCAAGGCTGCGTGCACAACCATGAAGACCGTGGCGTTGTGTTTGCGCGACAGGGCAACCACACCGGCATGCACCTTCGGACCGAACACGAACCTGATCCGTCCGCGTCGAAGCGAACGCACATCACCGCGCGGTCGATCGGTCGGAATGTCGAGAACCTCCGGTGCGCCCGCAAGATTCTCGGCCCAATAGCCGAGCTGTTTCGAGATCAGAGACCGAGAGTCCGATTCCGAGCCCAACCAACCACGTTGCCACAACGCGTAGTCGGCATACTGGATCCCGAGCGGCGCCCACTGCGGTGCCTCACCGTTCACTCGGGAGGAGTATGCGCTCATGAGATCTCGGGCCAGCGGTACCGTCGAGAATCCGTCGGCGGCGATGTGGTGAATCACGATCACCAGGACATGCGAGTGGACCTGGTCATCTCGCCGCAACAAGGTGGCGCGCATCGGGACCTGCTGCGTGACGTCGAAACCATCCGAAGCGATCTGCCGGCTACGCTCGCGCAGCTCTTCCTCTCCCTGCACAAGTATCGGTGCAAGATCCGATACCACCTGTGAGGTGGACATGATCACTTGACGCGGGCCGTCATCGATGAGAGGAAAAACGGTGCGCAAGGACTCGTGCCGCTCGACGACGTCGACAAATGCAGCCTGAAGCGCACTCACGTTCACTGCACCTTCGAGCCTCAACGCGCACGCGACGTTGTAGGCGGCGGACTCGGGGGCGAACTGATTCGCAAACCACATTCGCTCCTGCGCCGGTGAAAGTGGGATATCTGTCGTCATAACCCGCGGCGTCAACGCCGGCTTGGCCCCCTCTCCTCCGCGACACTGCGCCAATTCGGCCAGCGCTGCAACGGTAGAAGCATCGAAAACGTCACGAATGTTGATCCGTTCGCCGAGAACAGAATTCACTCGCGCAACCAACCTGGCCGCACTGAGAGAGTTCCCACCCAGGGCAAAAAAGTCGTCGTTCACGCCCACCGTCGACGTTCCCAGCAGATCATCGAAGATTGCGGCAACCGTCTCCTCGACCGGCGTTCGTGGCGCAACATACTGCAGCGCTTGAGGTTCGAAGTTGACGTCCGGGAGGGCTTTACGGTCCAACTTCCCATGCACCGTCACCGGAAACTCCCCCAACACCACCACCACCGACGGCACCATGAACCCCGGAAGAGACCTCCGCACCCCCTCCAACACCACCACCTCATCGACCACCACCCCCACCTCACCCACCACAAACCCCACCAAAAAATCCCCACCCACACCCGACCGCAACACCACCACCGCACCAGCCACCCCCACCTGAGCAGCCAACACCGCCTCCACCTCACCCAACTCCACCCGCTGCCCCCGCACCTTCACCTGAAAATCCGTGCGCCCCACAAACTCCAACACCCCACCACACCCCCACCGCACCACATCACCCGTCCGATACACCCGAGCACCCACCACCCCCGACACCGGATCCGCCACAAACCGACCCACCGTCAAATCCACACGACCCTCATACCCCCGAGCCACCTGCACCCCACCCACATACAACTCCCCCACCACACCCACCGGAACCGGCCGCAACCGCGAATCCAACACCAACACCCGCGTATTCCACACCGGCCGACCAATCGGAACACCCACCCCCACAACACCCTCCACCACATGAAACGTCACATCCACCGACGCCTCCGTCGGCCCGTACAAATTCACCAACTCCGCACCACACACCCCCGCAAACCGCCCCGCCAACACCGACGACAACCCCTCACCCGACACAAACACCCGACGCAAACCCGAACACCCCACCCCCAACTCCCCCACGCTCAACTCCCCCACGAACACCTCCAACATCGACGGCACAAAATGCACCACCGACACCCCCCACCGCTCGATCACACCCACCAAATACACCGGATCACGATGCCCACCCGGATCCGCCACCACCAACCGCGCACCCACCATCAACGGCCAAAACAACTCCCACACCGACACATCGAACGACACCGGCGTCTTCTGCAACACCACATCCCCCACACCCAACGGAAACTCCCCCTGCATCCACAACAACCGATTCACCACCCCCGCATGCGACACCACCCCCCCCTTCGGACGACCCGTCGACCCCGACGTGAACATCACATACACCGCATGCTCAGGCAACAACACCCCCAACCGATCCCCCACCCCCACCGGACCACCCGAAAACCCCGAAACATCAACACAACCCACATCAACAAACCCCACCCCCACCGGCAAACACCCACCATCACCAACCCGCGACAACACCACCACCGGATCCACCACCCCCACCACAAACCCCACCCGCTCCACCGGCGCACCCACATCCACCGGAACAAACACCCCACCAGCCCGCACCACCGCAAACACCGCCACCAACAACTCCACCGACCGCGACAACGCCACACACACCCGCGACTCCGGACCCACCCCCAACGAAATCAACAACCGCGCAAAACGATTCACCCGAACATCGAACTCACCCCACGACAACACCACCCCACCACACACCAACCCCCCACCACCCACACCAGCAAACCGCCCATCCAACACATCCACCAACGTCAAACCCCCCACCACAACCCCCACACCATCCCAACCACCCACCACCAACCCACGCTCGGGCGCGCCCAAAATTTCCGTATCCCCTACTGGCACTGTTGGATTCGACACGACCGACCGGAGGAGGCGGACGAAACGCTCGCCGAACTCGGCGACTGTGGTGCGCTCGAAGATATCGGAGGCATAGGTGAAGGCGGCATCGAAACCCATGGGGACGCCGTCTTTGCCACGCTGCTCGGAGAGCGACAGTTGCAAGTCGAATTTGGCGACACCGACGTCGACTGGAACAACATCGACACCCAGTCCGGGTAGTTCGAGGTGGGGATCTGCGGTGTTCTGGAATTCCAACAGAACCTGGAAGAGCGGTGAGCGAGATGACGAACGCTCCGGCGCAACTGCATCGACGACTCGCTCGAACGGCACCTCGGCTTGTCCGAACGCTGCCAGATCGACTTCGCGAGTTCGTGAAAGGATCTCCTCGAAAGTCGCGGCGGTGTCAACGGTGATTCGCAGGACGACCGTGTTGACGAACATCCCGACCAGATCGTCGAGGACTTGCTCGGCGCGCCCTCCTACCGGAGTCCCGATCGCTATGTCCGGCGAGGCGCTCAGCCGTGCCAACAGAACCGCCAGCACTGCGTGCATCACCATGAACGGTGTCGTGTTGTGATTCCGAGCGAGTTCGAGGAGTTCACTGTGCACGTCTGCGGGCACCGAGAATCGGACCGATTCACCGCGCATGGATCGTTCCGCCGGTCTCGGTCGATCCAGCGGAAGGTCGATCACGTCAGGTAGACCGGCCAGGGTGGACGTCCAGTAGTCCAACTGCTTCGCCTCGAGCGTGTCCGGATCGTCGTCACTGCCGAGCAGTTCGATCTGCCATTGGCTGTAGTCGGCGTACTGCACAGGCAAAGGCGACCAGTCCGGTGCCCGTTTCGCAGCCCGCGCCGCGTAGGCGCGGGTCAGGTCGCGGGCCAGCGGCTCGAGGGATGCTCCGTCCGCCGAAATATGGTGAACCACCAGCGCAAGGACATGATCGTCCGGCGTGACCCGAAAAAGGGAGCCGCGCAGGGGCACGTTCGCGCTCACGTCGAACCCCTCGCGAGCGAGATCGGCGATGCGCCTGTCCAAGGCTTCCTCGTCCACGGATACTTCCCACGCGATCTTCGACGTCACGCGTTCCGAAGGCACTACTACCTGATGGGGGCCGTCGACCGACGCCGGGTAGACGGTACGGAGCGATTCATGCCGATCGACAACATCTCCCACCGCGCGCTGCATCGCAGCGACATCCAAGGCACCTGACAGTCGGACCACCATCGGAATGTTGTAGGCCGGGGACGACGTGTCGAACTGATTGACGAACCACAGGCGTCGTTGTGCCACAGACACCGGAATCTTGTCCCTGTACGAATGTGCCTGCAGGATTGGACGCTTCGAACGCGTGCGATCAACGCGGGATGACTTCGCATCCCGCACGTGACGGGCCAATGATTCGATAGTCGGTGCTTCGAACAAAGTCCGCACCCCGAAATCGATTTCTTCAGCGGCATTTACGCGAGCGATCAGCTTCGTGGCAATCAGTGAGTTCCCGCCCAGATCGAAGAAGTCGTCACCCGCACCCACCGTCTCGAAGCCTAGAACATCGGCAAAAATCTCGGCGAGCACTAGTTCCTCAGCGCCCTCGGGCGGTCGAAAGTCGTCCGACCGAGCATCGAGCCGAGGTGCAGGTAAGGCAGCGCGATCGACCTTTCCCGCCGGAGTTACCGGCAACTCGTCGAGTAGAACAAATGCCGCAGGAACCATGTACGACGGAACACGGCTCGCGACGTACCGCGTCAGCTCGGCCGTCGAGAGCGCACTTCCGCCGGCAGGCACGACGTACGTGGTGATCGTCGCTGTCCCGGAGGGAGCCGCACGCGCCACGGTGACTGCATTCTCGACCTGCGGACACGACCGCACGACGCTGTCGATTTCCCCGAGTTCGATACGAAATCCGCGAACTTTCACCTGGAAGTCACTACGACCGACGTACTCGAGTCCACGGCCACGGCGCCACCGCACCAAATCCCCCGTTCGATACATCCGCTGCCCGGGGAGGCCGAAGGGGTCTGCCACGAATCGTTCTGCGGTCAACGCATACTTCCGGTGATATCCACGTGCGAGCGCGTCTCCCGAGATGTACAGCTCGCCCACAACACCGTCGGGGACGGGGTGCAATCGCTGATCGAGCACGATCTCCTCGAAGCCGCGGAGCGGACCGCCCACTGTGATGTCCTCCGACGACACCATCGGCTCGCCGATGTTCGACATGACGGTGGTCTCGGTCGGCCCGTACGCATTGCACAGCCGTCGGCCGGGAGCCCACCGCTGCACGAGATCCGGCGGACAGGCCTCACCACCGACCACCACTTCGCCGAAGTCCGAAAGGCCCTCGGGCGAAACTGTTCCGAGCGCCGCAGTAGTGACAAAACCATGCGTGACACGCTGGGATTCGAGGAAGTGAGACAACTCGTCACCGCCGTAGATCGTGCTCGGCGCAATCACCATGGTCGCTCCGGCACCGAAAGCCAGAAGATACTCGAAAATCGAGGCGTCGAAACTCGGGGTCGAGAAGTGCAACGTTCGCGCATCCTGGGTCGCACCGAACCGCGAACGCTGTTCGGCAGCAAGCGCTTCCAGTCCACGATGCGAGACCGTCACCCCCTTGGGGAGTCCGGTGGACCCGGACGTGTAGATCACGTATGCGAGATTGTCGGGCCGGATCGGGCGCACCCGATCGACATCGGAGATGGAACGCACGGACAACCGTGCAAGTCGGCCACGGAACTCAGCGTCGTCGATCGCTGACCAGGGAACCGAATCCGGCAAGCGATGAAGTTCCGCGACGACCGTGAGTCCCAGTACGGCGCCGGAATCGGTCAGCATGAAGCGAACACGTTCATCCGGATAGGTCGGATCCACCGGCACGAATGCCGCGCCGGCTTTGCTCACGGCCAACATCGCGACAACCGATTCGATCGAACGCGTCAAACCCAGCGCCACACTGTTTTCCGGACCGATGCCGCGGTCGATCAATTCTCTGGCCAACTTCGACGAACGCTCGTCGAGTTCTCGATACGTCAACTCGGCATCGAGATACGACAGGGCCACGCCGTCGGGGTGTGTGCGCGCCGCACCGTCGAACAAATCGGCCAGGGTGCGATGCGAAGCGCGCGGGTCACCGCGGACAGGCCGTATCGCGGATCGCTCGTCGTCGGACAAGATATCGATGTCGCCGACCATGATTGCCGGATCCGCTGTGACGGATTCCAGGACGCACGCGAACCGCAAACCGAGGCCGCGTACCGTCTCGGCGTCGAACAGGTCGGTGGCAAACGCGAGCCTCACCGAGATTCCGGACGGCGTACCCACCTCGTCGAAAGTCTCGACCGCAGACACTCCGAGATCGAAGCGGCCGATGTCGCGAGGGTGCTCGTCAGCGCCGGCGACGGACTCGAATGTCACCTGTACAACCGGCGCATAGGCGGGTACATCCTCCACGTGCAATGGCTGAACCAACTGCTCGAGCCGTATCTCGCTGTGCGCCCGCGCATTACTGTGGACCTCGACGACGCTGTACAGGAGCGCCGTGAAAGTCGTCACCAGATCGACGCGACTCCGGATGGCGACGATGTTCGCGTCGGATCCCGCGGGCGTACCGATCACAACATCCGAAGCACCGGACAACCGGCTCACCAGGAGAGCAAAGCTCGCATGTAAGACCGCACGAGTGTCCGTCCCGAGATCACTCGCCATCGCCGTGATCCGCGCGTGGGTGTCGGCGGCGATCAGGACCTCAACCTGTGCACTGTCCAGCGATTGCGTTGCAGGCCTGGGTCGATCGAAGGGAAGTTGCAAAAGTTCGGGCGCCCCGGCGAGCTCATGTCTCCAATACTCGAGGTGCCGGACTTCGCGTTGTCGTCGCTCGCCCTCTCGGGCCGTCGGGCCGTGAATGTCTGCGAGTTCGGCACCGGAATCAGACGCGATCAACTCTTCCAGCAAGCCAACAAAGTTCCGGTGGTGCTCGCGTAAACCCGCCTCCTCGTATCGGATCGGGTTTGCCCGGAAGTCGACACGCAGCCTGTCGCCGCTCGGATACACGTTGACCAGAAGGTCTTCCACCGGCCCGGAGGTGACGATGTGATACTCCCCAACCACCTCGCCCAACTGCACCTCCTGGCGAAACAGCATGACGTTGACCATGGGCCCGGCATATGAGTCTTCGCCTTCCAGACCGCTCGTCACGCCTGCGTCCCGACGGATGTCGTCGAGGCTGCAGCGCTGGTGCCGCAATGCACCCATGAGCTCGTGTTGGACCTGGGCGAACAGTTCACCGACGGTGTCGACCGCTGCGACACGGATGAGCAGTGGCGTGACGTTCACCATCATGCCGCCCGAGTCCCGCAGCACCGCCGTAGTCCGTCCGGACATCGGAACATGAATCTGGACAGTCTCTTTCGCCGTCATCCGCGCGAGGTACAACGCGAGCGCAGCGATGACCGGTGCAGCGTGGTTCTCGGATTCGTAGAGAAGGGCACAACTTCGGTCCGACATCAGTGTGCTTTCGAGTCGGCTCTCGGTTTGCGCGGGCCCAGAAGCCTCCGCCAGGCTGGATCCGGCCATGGTGGTATTGCGCTCAGCCCAGTACTCCCGGTCGGCGGCGAATCGATCCGACATTCTGTACCGCTCGTCGATGTCGTACAGCGTGCGCAGCGTCGCGGCACGACTCGGCTGCGAGTCCTTTCTCGCCGCCGAGGCCGAGTACCGATGCGCAATGCGGTTCATCATGGTCATGGCACCGAAACCGTCGAGCGCAACATGATGGATGCGGCTGTACCACAGATAGTGCGCGTCGCCCACGCGCAGCACAGCGGTCTCGACAATTCTGTCAACTGCCAGGTCGAGCTGTGTCCGGCAATCTCGGCGCATCCACCCGAGGGCATCCTCGATCGGATCGGGGGACCCACGGAGGTCGACAAGACGGACGGTGATCTCAGATGTCTCGTCCACGTACTGCATCGGTTGACCGTCGATCTCGATCACTTTGAGCAAAGGAGATTGAAACTCGTATGCCACCGCTCGCGTTTCGCGATCCAGCAGTTCGACGTCGAGTTCGCCGCGCAGCTCCACGTAGTGCGCTATCAGAATCGGGACTTCGGGATCGAATTGCTGAGCGAACCAGGTTGCCCGTTGGGCGGCCGAGAGCGGAAAGAGCGTCTCATCAGAAGGGTCGGTCCGACTTACCTCGAAGGGTTTCACAGCGCCCCGCCCCGCATGATCTCCGCGGCCGCCGAGTGCGTAGCCGCGTCCGAATCAACAGCGCGAAAGCAAGAGGCTGATCGCGCCTCTCAAGCAGTCGTACCCAGAATCGGCAAGCGCATGCACCGCCCCACCAGTCGATGTCACGTACGTATCGCTCATGTTTCGCGTGCCCGATATGTACTAAAAGTGTGAATGTGTCTCGTCACCTCGGTAATGTCCCACTCCGAGAAGACACATCCCCCGAGGGGAGCAGGCGCATGGACATCACCACCATTACCGACGTGATACGCCGACCACCGGATCGCCCAGGGGACGTGTGGCGTCCCGGCGACGCCTGGCTCGCGGGAGGAACGTGGCTGTTCTCAGCAGAACAACCCGACACGCGTCGACTGGTCGACCTCACCGCGCTCGGTTGGACACCACTGGAGGTCGGCCCGACTCATTTCGGTGTCGGAGCTACGTGCACCGTTGCCGAACTGTATGCGTTTGTCCCGCCGGACAATTGGCGTGCGAGTCCACTTATTCGCGTCAGCTGCGAGTACTTCCTCTCGTCTTTCAAGGTGTGGACTTCGGCAACCGTAGGCGGCAACATCTGTATGTCACTTCCAGCCGGACCGATGATCACCCTGGCAGTTGCACTCGAGGCTTCGTTCACACTATGGGCTACCGACGGAACAGTGAGGACCGTCGACGCGTGCGACTTCGTGACCGGTGACCACCAGAATGTCCTGGAGCCGGGCGAAGTCCTTCGGAGCATCGAGTTCCCGGTGCACGCACTCACCAAACGGCACGCCCACCGCCGCTTCAGTCTCACGCACCTCGGCCGTTCGACGATCTTCATGATCGCGACGCAGACTCCTGGCGCCGACGACTTTCACCTCACCATCACCGCCGGCACCACCCATCCGATCCGGCTGACGTTCGACACCATGCCGGACGAGCACACTCTGCGACGAGCCGTCGACTCCATTTCGGCCGACATTTGGTTCGACGATCCCAACGGAACCCCAGACCACCGCCTCCACCTCGCCCGCCACTACGCCGACGAGCTCCGAAACGAACTCACGGGGAGCCAGTCATGAGCTACACGGTGAACGACCGGCAGTTCCACGAGGAGCCGTTCCCGGGACAGTGTCTCCGGACGTTTCTTCGGCACCTCGGACACCACGGGGTGAAAAAGGGGTGCGACGGCGGGGACTGCGGGGCGTGCACAGTGTGGCTCGACGGAACACCGATACACAGCTGCATCACGCCCGCCTTTCGCGCCGACGGTCGCGCGGTAACCACGATCGAGGGACTCGGCACGCCCGAAGATCTCCATCCGATTCAGCAGCAGTTCCGGGATGCACCCGGCTTTCAGTGTGGGTTCTGCACCGCCGGGATGATCATGACCTCGGCGGCGCTCACCGACGCGCAGAAAGAAGACTTGCCGCGAGCGCTCAAGGGAAACCTGTGCCGCTGCACCGGTTACCGATCCATCGAAGACGCGGTCAACGGTGTCGGTGCTGTCGAAGTTGCCCTCCCGGGACAGGCCGTCGGAACCAGCGTCGGGGCGCCGGCGGCCACCGACGTGGTGACCGGCCGAGCCGAATACACTATGGACACCGCGATCGACGGCATGCTGCACCTGAAAGTGCTGCACTCGCCTCACGCACATGCCCGCATCACCTCCATCGACACCACCGAGGCGCTCGCCGTCCCCGGTGTCCATCGCGTCTACACCTGGAAAGACGTGCCGCGCAAGCTCTTCACCACGGCAATACATACCGACCACCTTGTCGATCCGGACGACACCTACATTCTCGACAACGTCGTGCGGTTCGTGGGTCAGCGTGTAGTGGCCGTCCTCGCCGACTCCGTCGTCGCTGCGGAAGAAGGCCGTCGGAAGGTGAAGGTCGATTACGAGATCCTGCCTTCCGTGTTCGATCCGGAAGAGGCCATGGCCGACGGCGCTCCAGCCCTGCACGGATCCGACGATCCCTTTGTTCGAGATCCCGAGCACAACATCCTGCTCGAACTTCACGGTCATGTGGGCGACGTCGAGGCAGGGTTCGCCGAGGCCGACGTCATCCACGAAGGCACCTACTTCTCGCCGCGGGTTCAGCACGCGCACCTCGAGACGCACGGTTCGATCTCCTGGATGGAAGACGGACGCCTTCACGTTCGCACAAGTTCGCAGTCCCCCTCCATCGCCAAGGTCAAACTCGCCCATCTCTTCGACCTCCGCCCGGATCAGCTACGCGTGTTCTGCAAACGCGTGGGCGGCGGGTTCGGAGGAAAACAGGAAGTGATCAGCGAGGATCTGGTGGCGCTCGCCACCCTCGACACCGGTCGTCCCGTCTGCCTCGAGTTCACCCGAGAAGAAGAGTTCACCACCGCGTCGCCGCGTCATCCGATGAAGCTCACGATCAAGCTCGGTGCCAAGTCGGACGGAACCCTCACAGCCTTTCAGTATCGCAACGTATCGAACACCGGTGCGTACGGAAACCACGGTGGAGAGACACTCTTTGCCGGCGGCGCGGCAGTATCGCTCTACCGCTGCGCCAACAAGAAGTTCGATGCGTATTCCGTGTACACCAATAACGTCCCGAGCGGCGCTCTGCGTGGGTACGGGATGACGCAACCGGCCTTTGCCGTGGAATCGGCCATGACCGAATTGGCCGTCGCGCTGAACATGGATCCGCTCGAACTGCGTCGACGCAATATCGTCCGACCGGGCGATTCGCTGATCGCACTCGAAGACGGCCCAGACGACGTGATCTTCACCGAAGACGGACTGGGGCAATGCATCGATCTGATCGACACCGCGTTGAAGCGGCAACAGGTTCCCTCGCTCGGAGACGATTGGCTGATCGGCACCGGTACCGCCAGTTCACTACATGAGACCGCGCCACCCACCGAGCACATTTCCGAGGCTTGGCTCACCCTCGGCGAAGACTGTGTATACGAACTTGCCATCGGCACAGTCGAATTCGGTGAGGGAACTTCTACGGCCCACGTGCAGATCGCCGCAAATCAGCTGGGCACAACTCCGTCGCGTGTACGAATCATTCAGTCGGACACCGACCGAACCGGTTTCGACACAGGCGCTTTCGCCAGCGCCGGCCTGTTTGTCGCTGGGAACGCGGTACTTCGCGCGTCGAATGCGCTCCGCGATCGCCTACTTGCCTTCGCCGCGCACCACACCGGCGTGTCGATTGACCAGTGCTCGATGGACGACGACAAGATCGTCTGCGGTAGTACTCGATTAACACTGCAAGAGATACTCGAGGCCGCGCGCCCGCGCGGGATCCGATTCACCGAGGCGCGGAAGGCATACGGATCTCCGCGCAGCGTGGTGTCCAACACTCATGGCTTCCGGATTGCCGTCCATCGCATCACCGGCGAGATCCGCATTCTCTACAGCGTCCAAGCCACCGACGCTGGGGTGATCATCAATCCGGCGCAGGTGCGGGGACAGATCGAAGGTGGCGTCGCCCAGGGCATCGGCTTCGCACTCACCGAGAACTTCCACGTAGACGCAAACGGCGCGATGATGAACCCGAATCTACGTAACTACCGGATCCCGACATATGCAGATATCCCACGCACGGAGGTGATCCTCGTCGAGTCATCAGACTCCGTCGGTCCTCTCCGCTCCAAGGGCATGGCGGAGTGCTGCATCAATCCGGTTGCCCCTGCATTGGCGAACGCACTGCAGGATGCAACCGGGTCACGATTCCGGTCGCTACCGCTCACCCCGGAACGCATCTACACAGGCCTGAACCGATGACCGCGCACACGTCGGCGGACAGCGCCGCGACGGTCATCATCGGCCAGCGAGTGCGTGCCGGACTGGAGAAAGAATTCGAGGTCTGGCAGAAAGATCTCAACCGAGCCGCCGCAGATTATGCAGGCTTCCTCGGGGCAGAAATCGCTGCTCCGACGCCCACCCAACCTGATTGGGTGATCGTGTACCGCTTCGACTCCATCGCTCATGTTCAAGCGTGGATCAACAGCGCGACGAGGCAGGACTACCTCGACAGCGGTCGTCAGTTCTTCGACGGCCCGGCCACGCAGCAGGTAGTGAGCGGCGGGATCAGGCCTCCGGACCCACTGCTGACCGTCGTAGTGACGCACCGAGTAGGTGACGACAGCATCGACGAGTTCCTTGCCTGGCAGGATCGCCTTCGGGAGGTGGAGAGTGCTTTCGACGGATTCCGCGGCACCGAACTGTTTCGCCCCGTCGACGGTGTGCAGGATGAATGGACCCTGCTGTATCGCTTCGACAATGCTGCCCACCTCGATACGTGGCTGACTTCCCCTGAGCGACAACAACTCCTCGCCGAGGGCCGCAAGTTTCACGACTTCGAACTGCGAACCGTGGACAATTCGTTCGGCAGTTGGTTTGCCTTCGACGAGAACGGAAACGAGGCCCCTCCACCTTCGGAGACAAAAACCTCGATCGCGGTCTGGGTCGGTCTCTACCCGACTGTCGTCTTGCTTACTTTGGCGCTGTCACCGCTGAAGCTGCCACTCTGGCTCGGATTGTTGATCGGCAATCTGCTGTCGAGCTTCATCATGAGTTTCTTCACGATGCCGTACTACGTGAATCGACTCCTGCGCCGTTGGCTGCGTCCGCCTCCGGGGATTCCTGTCGCAAAAACCAACGCACAAGGGGTGGCAATCGTCGCCGCTGTGACCTTGTTCTGGGTTATCGTCTTCTACCTCGTGACTACTCAGTTCTGGTCGCTGCCCTGAACTCTCCGGAACACGAAAAGCCAGCGCATGTAACGGGGCATGATTCTTCCCCGGTGCATACGCTGGCATTTTCAGTTATGTCCGTTCACGCGGCCGTTGGTGGGCTGTTCCCGCCGATCGGATGCTGGAACGGATCGATCGACATCGGTGGATAGAACACCGATTTCCGATCCGGACCGATCTCCACCCGCCACTCCGTGTGATGCAGCGTCCGATGATGATGACCACACAACAAGACCAGATTATCGAGATCCGTTGGGCCACCATCACCCCAGTGAACAATATGATGGGCATCGCACCACCCCGACGGAGTCCCGCACCCCGGAAACGCACACCCACCATCACGAACCGCCAACGCCCGCCGCTGCGGCACCGTCGCCGTTCTCGCTTCCTTACCGCAGTCGAGCGGAACACCACTCTCATCCAACAAAATCCGCGTGACCGTGCAGTCGCACGCCAACATCCGCGCGGTATCGATACTGATCGGGCCCACCCAATCCGCCCACGCGAAACCCAACTCCTGAGTCGACGGCAACATATCCTTCAAGGCTTTGAGGTCTGTCATGTCTTTCGCCGACGCAGTCACCGTGATGTGCGGTTTCACCCCGCCCTCGACCGGACCCAACCCCGCCCGCTCATACCGGCGCAACAACTCGCAAAACCCATCCGCCCGCCGCAGCGCCGGAGTACGCGTGTCCTTGACGCCGTCCTTCTCCGGCGTCGGCGCAGACAGACTCGACAACAACGTGATCAGACGTGCCCCGTTCACCGCATCCAGATCACCCTTCACCGACACCCGCCCGTACAAACCCTTCGACGCGTAGAACTCGTTACGCTCCGAATCCTCACCCACCGGAACCCCGTCCTCACGCCTGCCGTACTGCTTCTCGATCCGCCGAATCGCCGCCCGCACCGCATCACAATCGGCAATGTTCTGCGACGCCAACCCCAACAGAATCCCGCGAGCCTTGTCCACATCCGCCAGGGTCATGTTCTTCGGTGGATGCTGACAAAACGACGCCACCTGACGGGCTTTCAACGCATCCACGTCACCACGGTGAAACGCATCGCCCACAACAGGCTCGAGCATCAACAACCTCGCCAACCCGACCAACAGACTGCACTCACCGATCTCCAAATTCGTCGAACCATGCAACCACTGCGCGATCGCCCGAAAACCTCTCCCGCCGAGAACCTCCCGGGAAAACATCTCCACGATCAACAACACCATCCGCGACTGCAACTCGTGCCGGACACGCACCAGATCCAGAACCTCGCCCTTGAGGCCCTCACCATCCAGCTGCCACGCTCCCCGACTGTCCATACCGAAAGTTTAATCGAACACACTTTCGATAACCAGAGACAAACCGGACAACTTCGAGAACAGGAAGGCTCGAGACACGTTGATATGAAACTACTTTCAGCAACTCTCAAAACCGGATCATCGGCCGCCGAGCGGCAGAACTCCCCCGCCGACGGGATAGGGCGGCAGCGTTCCCACAAGCGTCGGTGTCAATGTGGTCGCAGACGGATCGGCACGACCGAGAGTGAATTTCCGAACTTCGGCACCCGTTCCGTTGCTGCCGCTGACGAGGAGATCCGCGCCGGTAGTCGTGCTCGTCGTGGCCACTCCCACACCCGACTCTGGAGCGGTGAACGGGTCGAAAGCTGCAACCTCCCGAAATGCCACGTCCGTCGAATGGTGATCTGGACTCTCGAGGTACATCTCGGGTGCACCGTCGAGCCTGGATCCACTCGAGAAGACGCGGATTGATCCTTCTCCTCCGAGCATGCCTGCCACTATCGACTTTGCGCCGCCCTCGGCGCCGGCCACCCAACCCGTCGACAGAGACACCCCGTCGCGGTAGCCCTGATCGAATGCCAAGAACTGCGACGTCATTACAGGACCAGCCGTATGACCTGCGTGTTCATCGGAGCCGCCCTGCGCAGCCGCCGTCGGTTCGTACAGGTCGTAGCGGAACGTCTTGATCAACGGCTCCTCGCCCGCACCCGGTGCGGTCACGATGCTCGCTCGACCGGAGTGACTGTCAACCATTCCGGTTGCGAACGTGACTCCGCTACTCGATCCCGGGTACGGCGAGAACGAACCGAATTCTGCGGGTGCGGACCTCTTGTCCGCCGGAAGGTCGGTGGAGTAAATCTTGACCTGCGACTCCATCCCTGGGCCCGAGGCAACGATGATGTTGTCCGCCAGTGCGTTTCCGTCGATATCGACGCCGCCGATGTTCACTCCGCCACGAAAACCCACATCGAAGGGGGCAAATCTTGCCAACTCGTCGGTGAACGGCACGCCGCCGACTGCGTTGTACGCCACCACTTCCGGAGCCGAGCCTGCACCTGTTCCAGCGACCAGATCAAGCACCATGTCTCCGTTCACGTCCGCCATCGCAACACTCGGGGTGCCTTCGAACGACGGGAAGGGCGTCACAGCAGTGATCAGTTTGTCGCCGTTGGCATCGAATATCTGCACCTTGGCGGGCACGCCGGCCGAACCAGGTATCGCGACGGCATATGTCGATACCTCGGGAATCACGTTGACAGTCGCCATCAAACCGTTGTCCTCGTGATTGAGTCGGTGGCAGTGAATCACAAAGGTTCCGGTGTACTCGGTGAACTTCGTTCGCAACGTCACTGACGCAGGCTCGAGAGCATTCTCATTCTCGTCAGTCACCGGAGCGGGCACGTTCACGTTGTCGATTCCCCATGGCTGAACCCCTGTCGTGGTACCTGCGACGGGATCCACAACTTCCGTTACCTGGAAGTCGTTGACGTGAATATGCATCGGGTGTTCGTCGTTGTTGAGGTTCGTGATCTTCCATTCCTCAACGGAATTCAGTCGCGGTTGAATCAGCGGAATGTTGGGGAACGTGTTGTCGGCGAATTCGTAGGTGAAGGCCTTCGGATCACTGTTGCTGGCCTTCTCGTTTCCGAACCCACCGGACACTGTGAGGTTGCGGGTCACGTCGGGCGTCATCGCTGCGGTATCCACGAACGAGGTGTAGGTATCGAGCTTCTGTCCGAACTCGAAGGGAGTCGTCTTTCCTTCGCCCTCGTCTGGCGTCGCACGGATCAACTGCTGAGTCGGGAACGTGAAGAATCCGTCCGCGTAACTGATCACCGACGGGTCGACGGTGACGGTTCCGAGTTCGGCGGGCGGATTGTCGGTACCGTTGTTGGTGTAGAGAATGCCTGGATTGCTCACCGGCTTTGCACCTTCGAGCGGTGGCATCTCCAGCACCAGATCGCCGGACTCCGGCATCGTCACTGCGATTGCGTATCGCGAGGCCGGCGGAATCACCAGCCTGGTTCCGTCCCCGTCCACGGGTGGCCTGACCTCGTCGAACGGGTTTCCGTCCTGCCCTACGATGGCGAACTTCGGATGGGCGCCGGTTGCGGTTTCCGTCAACGTGACCGGCATGTAGGCAAAGTCGCTGATGTTGGCAAGCACCCAGATCTCGGTCTGCCCCGGCTTCAGTTTCAGCGACGGCTGGAACTGACCGTTCACGGTGTACTGCACATCGCGTTGGTTCTCCGGCAGTGAGGGATCGGCCGGTACAGTCGTCGATTCACCCACGAAGCTCTGCAGATTGCCTGGAACGAATTGATTCTGTCCACGATGATTGGCCGGGGACAACGGTCCGGTATACCAGTTGGTGAAATACTGCGCGCCCTCGGTGGTGTCCGAGAAATTCACCGGAGCAAGGCTCGGACGGTACGTCCCGTCGGCTAGTTCCGTACCGGCGGGTGGCGTCAACGTACTGACGAATTGGGGCCAGTTCGCGTCGTTGAGCTGTCGGCCCTTTCCTTTGCGGTCGAATACGAAGTTGTACTGCAGTGCCATATCGCGAATCGGAACGTCGTTTGCCGTCACGACAGGCAGATTGCCGTCCGGCCGGCCGATTTCCAGTAGCCCGGCCAGGCCCATGTACGTCTGCTGGGCGGTGAGGGTGTGCCGGTGACTGTGATACCAGTACAGACCGTTCGGCATCGTCCCCGGAATCGCGTAGTCGTACACGTTTCCCTGGCCGGCTGGAATGTTGAGCAACACGTTGTCCGCATTGCCGTCCGGACTCACGTGCACTCCGTGCGTGTGCAGATTCAGCGGAGCCGACGTCAGCGCCGGCGGATAGATCGGCACGCCCCCGCCCGCAGGTGTGAATGCCGGATCGTAGAAGTCCTGGATCGTGAGATCCTGCAAATCGTTGTCGTAATGAATGATCAATCGCTCTCCGGGATTGACGCGGAGAGTCGGCGCCGGATAGACGTCACTCGCCGAGGTCGATCCGTCCGACGCCGTACCGCGGATGACCTCGTACCCGAAGAGCAGAAAATTCGACACAGGCGCCGAAGCGGTATCGAGCGGAATCACTCCCTGATGAGCGGACAAGCGCACCTCGAGAACACCATCTCGGCTACTCAGTTTCACCGGCTCCCGATAGTCGACGGCGGTTCCGCCAGAGCCGTAATTGCCGCCCACCTCGGGCGCCGATTCACCGGAGGTACACGCGGCCAACGCCATCGTCATGGACACCACAACTGCTGCGGCTAACGACTTTCGTCGCAGTGCGATCACTGGTTTCCCCGTTCCATGGTGGCGTGAGGTACGTCCGATCAGCGCTCACCAGCCTATCGAGAAAACATCGGCTGAACAGGATATTCACGACAAATCGCCCACCTAAGGCCTGCGTGAGTGCTGCACCTTGCAAGCAGTCTCAGCAAACCGATCAGAAATCGAGAAGCACAACCACGGGACCCGCAATTACGTTGAAACACATGAACACACCACAGAAGTCCACTTCCGACCACACGTCGCCAATCCACACATCAGCAGGGAGCGCCCAGATGACCACCGCGAAATCCGTGATACTCGACGTTCCCGACCTCGCGGCAGCCGAAGCCTTCTACAACGCTCTCGGCGTCGGAGATCGAATCCAGCTACGCGAATCGAACGAACCGACAACAGGGTTTCGTGGGTACACCCTTTCGCTCGTCGTCTCCCAACCGAACATCGTCGACGCCTTCGTCGGCGCAGCACTCGCAGCCGGTGCCACCGCCTTGAAGCCTGTCAAGAAATCCCTCTGGGGATACGGCGGAGTCGTCCAGGCTCCAGACGGTTCGATCTGGAAGATCGCCACGTCGTCGAAGAAGAACGACGGGCCGGCCACCCGCACGATCGACAGCCTCGTGCTGCTGCTCGGCGCCGAAGACGTCAAGGCCAGCAAGCAGTTCTACCTCGACCGCGGACTCGAGGTGTCCAAGAGCTTCGGTCGCAAGTACGTCGAATTCACCAGTGCAGCAAACAATGTGACACTCGCACTGTATGGTCGCCGCGCTTTGGCAAAGGATGCCGGGGTTGCTCCGGAAGGCACCGGATCACACCGTCTGACCGTTGCCGGCGCGTCTGAAACCTTCACAGACCCAGACGGTTTCGCCTGGGAAGCCGCCTGCGCTTGACATCAAGCACAGATCACCGGGAAGGCGGCCGGTATCAGACTTCGGAGTTGGCCGCGTCATGCGCCGGGTACGCATGCACCAAGGCAGTAGCGAGTTTGGGCACCGCGTGAGTGAGCGAATGCTCGGCGCTGTGTGCAATCGCATGAGCTTCGGCAAGTGTTGCCCGGGGATCGATGTCGAGTTCTGCATCGGCATGCAGTCGGTGTCCGATCCACCGCATCTTCAGATCACGAACACCGAGGACTCCAGGTTCGTGCATCAATGCATGCTCTGCGTCGTCCACCAACTCAGGTTCGACGCCGTCCATCAACCTCCGGAAGACGTCTCGCGCTGCAGTCCTGAGCACCGCCACGATGGCAACGGTGATGACAAGGCCGATGATCGGATCTGCCAACGGGAAACCCAGCGCAACTCCCCCCACCCCCAGAAGGACTGCGAGCGAAGTGAATCCGTCGGTCCGAGCATGCAATCCATCGGCCACCAGGGCCGCTGAACCGATTTGCCTGCCGACCCTGATCCGATACAACGCCACCAATTCGTTTCCGATGAAACCGATCAAACCTGCCGCCGCTACCCAACCGAGGTGCTCGATCTCGACCGGGTTGATCAATCGCCTCACCGCCTCGACACCGGCGATCACTGCCGACAGTGCGATCATGGCGAGCACGAACAGTCCGGCCAAATCCTCCGCACGCCCGAAACCATAGGTATAGCGCCTGGTCGCAGCGCGCCGACCGAGCGCGAAGGCAATCCAGAGTGGGACTGCCGTGAGCGCGTCGGAGAAGTTGTGAATGGTGTCCGCCAGCAGCGCCACCGAACCCGAGATCGCCACGATCGCAACCTGAGCAACTGCGGTGACTCCGAGCGCGACAAGACTGATCTTGACCGCCCGGATGCCGATTGCGCTCGATTCCAATGCGTCGTCGACACTGTCGGCAGCGTCGTGACTGTGCGGCGAGAACACTTCGCGGACTGCCGATCGAAATCCCTTCGGCCCGTGGACATGGCGGTGGCCGTGGCCGTGGGACGTCTTGGGTTCGTGCGTCATGACGCACCTTCTTCTTGATCGGTCCGATCGACGTTCGCCGAGCGCTCCGGGTGTATCTCCCGAAGCTCACCTTCACTACGGTGATGCCCCGGCAATCCGGGTCCGGCATGCTCCGCATTGAAGACCGCATCCGTAACCAGTTGGCGCACATGGTCGTTCTCCAGGCGATAGAACACCGTCGTACCATCGCGGCGCGTTCGTACCAACCTTGCCATGCGCAATTTCGCCAGGTGCTGCGACACCGAGGGCGCCGGCTTGCCGACGCGTTCCGCCAGTTCGTTCACCGAGCACTCGCGGTCTACCAATGCCCACAAAACCTGCACACGGGTTGCGTCGGCCAGCATGCGGAACACCTCGACGACGAGGTCGACCTGATCATCGGGAAGCTTACGGCGACAAACACCACTATCTGCGTTCATACGTAGATAGTAGATCATGCTGGACGCCGAAGATGACCTCTCGTCGATTCACCAGTTGTGCAAAGCTTGGCGGCAGAGCCCTTCGCCACTCGCAGACCGGGAGACAACGATGAGTACCGACGATTGGAACGCAGGAATCATTGCGGAATTTCGGGAGAACGAGGGCAAGGTAGGTGGCCCCTTCGAAGGTGCGCCCATGGTGTTGGTCCACCACACAGGACGCAAATCCGGACGCGATTTCGTGAGTCCCATGATGTATCTGGCAGACGAGCAGGATCCGAAGACCATCTACGTTTTTGCATCCAAGGCCGGTGCCCCGACCAATCCCGACTGGTACTACAACCTCGTTGCCACCGACCAGGCAGAGGTCGAGATCGGCACCGAAACATACCCGGTCTCCGTCAGCGAAGTAACCGGCGAGAAGCGTGACCGCATCTACGACGAGCAGGCCAGTCGATACCCGGGATTTGCCGAATACGCGGAGAAGACCGCTGGGATCCGCACAATCCCGGTGGTAGCCCTGACTCGCGCGTAAATCCTGGTAGCACCTCCCAGTCGTTTCCATTCGGAAACGGCTGGGATCGTTTGTACGGAATCAGGTCGCTGAAGGGGCTTTGACCTCACCCTTCGCATGCCGTCCGAGCAGCACGTATCCGACCCAGGATCCGACAACCACTGTCGCCGCGAGCGCCTGTACAAGGCCTTCGATACTCGCCGGATAGAACACGCCGGTGATGTAGTGCGAGATGAATCCGGTGGACGGCAACTCCGCGATCCCGGCCATCCGGCGGGCCCAGTTCTCGAGATTGGTCAGCGGGCAGTCATATCCGACCGCTATCGAACCGGCTCCCCAGACGACTGCAAGTAGGTGGAAACCGATGGTACGACGCCACTTCCACGCCACGAATCCACCCAGCACCACATAGAGAACAAACCCGAAGTGAACGAACACCGTTACTACTTCGATGAGCCGATACACCATCGTCGTCTCCGCTCGTGGCGCGGAAGTCCCGCAACAACCAGACTAATCCGATGTTAGTCCTCGTAGAGGTGATCTACCCGGTGTATGCAGCGGTCGTGCGAGCAGCGGCGGCTGCAGCCGCATCCGGGTCGTCGCCCGATGCGATCGCAGCTTCGGCCCACAGTTCACTGCTTCCCGCGATGAATGCCTTGGCCTCGTCGCTCGCCGACCACTCGGGTGTCTCGAGTGGCGTCGCGATCCCCAGTTCCACGTGTCGAGCCAACCCGAGCAGTCCCATGTCCCACCCGACACCGAGGGCACCTGGACCGTACTCGGCCCACCGATCCGGCGCCACGTCCGCGGCGTGTGCGAAGTCGAACAGAATTGCACGACGGCGCTCCTTGGTTCGGGAAAACTTCAGCTCAGGCGCTGCTGTAGATGTACCGCTACCTCTTCTCCAGCGGCGCTCTTGCCGATCGCCTTGCACAGCGCCACGCGCAGCGGAAGCCAGTGCGGTCCGTCGCCGGAGGGCATCAGCGTCGCCTCGAAGGGATGCTCACCATCGAGGGTTCCGAGCACCTTCACAGCGCGTCTGGTTCCCAGAAGTTCCGCCGAGCCGGGCACGGTCAAGAACGTTGCGAACGCACCGTCTTTCTCGATGGGAGCGGTGAACGAGTAATCGAGCGGTTGTGGAGTCTTGTCAGTGGCCATCTCGCGTCACTGCTCAGCAGCGAGCAGGACGTCGGTGTCGAAACACGTGTGAGTGCCGGTGTGGCACGCGGCGCCCTCCTGATCGACGATCAGCAAGACGGAATCGCCGTCACAGTCGAGGCGCACCTCGTGCACGTACTGGGTGTGCCCGGAGGTCTCTCCCTTGACCCAGTACTGCTGCCGCGAGCGCGAATAGTACGTCCCCTTACGGGTTTCCAGTGTTCGCGCGAGCGCTTCGTCGTCCATCCACGCGACCATCAGCACATCACCGGTCGACTTCTCCTGCGCAACCGCGCTGAACAGTCCGGCGTCGTTTCGCTTCAGCTTCGCCGCGATTGCGGGATCAAGACTCATATGACGTTTATACCTTCCACCTGTGACTTCCGTGGAATTCCCCTGCACGGCCGCCCTAGAATGGAAGTTCCTTCGCTTCTCTCGCTTTGGAAGAAGATCCGACATGAACCATCAACGTCATGACGGTCCGCACCCGGAGTACATCTGCCATCTCGCGAACCTGAGTACCGATCGCGTCCGAACCCGCCACGTCGTTCTCGGCATCGGCCCAGGTGCTACCAGCAAGAATGTACTCAGCTACGCACTGACGCTTGCCGCCAAGGAGGATTCAGCCCTCCACGTCGTTCACTGCATCACGTCAGAGGACCTACCTGTCGAAACCGACTCACCAGAATTCGAAACGCGTCTGCACGACGAGATGGTGTCGCAACGCGAGCAGACAACCTCGGCACTTGCCTCGCACGCCGACACCTGGACGTACGACTGCACCTATGGAGACCCGGCCGGTGTCATTCTCGCAACCGCGGACAAATACGACGCATTTACCATCGTGATCGGATCTCCGCGAAAAGGCGCTGCCTCCGCGGTGAGCCGACTGATGCACATCTCGGTCACTTCCCGACTGAACCGGCAGAACCGTTATCCCGTGATATCGGTTCCGACCGGAGTCAGCTCGGCAAGATAGCCGAACGCGGGACAAGCCCGCCTAGATGATCGAATAGTCCTCGAGCGGAAAGCGTTTCGCTTCGACGAACGCATTCCGTGTAGACGTGGGCCGCAGAATCGCAGCCTCGCCGTGCTGATTGAAGTAATAGCTTCGTGCAGTCTGGCAACTACCGCCGTAGAAGACGGAGTCCGCCAGGTTCTCGGTCATCCGGTCGAGAAACTCGGCGTTGGCAGTTTCGGTGACCTCGAATGTTTCCGCGCCGCGCCGTTTCACCTCGCCGAACAGTCGATCCATGTGCTGCATCTGGGATTCGATCGTCGTGAAGTAGGACAACCCGCTGTACGAGTACGGACTGGCGAGCGTGAGGAAATTGGGGAAATACGGAACCGCGACCCCTTCGTAGGCCTGGAAACGGTTGTCGCGCCACCACTTACCGAGGTTTCGTCCCTCTCGACCGATAACCTCGATGGCTGGAAAATTCACATCCCAGAGGTTGAATCCCGTTGCCAGCACCAAGGTGTCGATCTCGGTCTTGCGACCGTCGGCGGTGACGATTCCGTCGGCAGCGATGTGGTCGATCGGCGTCGTTTCGAGATGCACGTTGTCCTTGGTGAACGTACGGAAGTAGCTGTTGGAAAATGTGGGACGCTTGCACCCGAAGTCGTAGTCCGGTGTGAGTTGTTTGCGAAGGCTGGCGTCGCTGACCTGGGACCGCAGAAACGCACGTGATGCGGCCGCCGCACCCTTGTTCAACAGTTTGACCTGCTTGTAGTGCAGGACCGCGCTGACCATGATCATTTCTAGGATCGACGAACTGACAGCGCGCGCGATTCGCTGGGTGAGCGGAATACGCGAGAACAGCTTCTGCACTGCATTCGGAATGGGGACGTCGATCTTGGGAACCACCCAGATCGGCGTGCGCTGGTAGACGGTCAACTCTGCGGCCTGACGCGCCACCTCGGGGATCAACTGCACAGCGGTGGCGCCGGTTCCGATGATTGCGGTCTTGGTGCCGGACAGATCGTAGGAATCGTCCCAGGCCGTGGTGTGGATGATCTTGCCGGCGAAGTCGTCGATACCGGAGATGTCGGGCCGATGCGGTTGCGAGAGGAAACCCGTCGCAGTCAGGAGATACTTGGCAGTGATGTCCGGCGCGCCTTCGACGGATACGACCCAGTGCGAGGAATCCTCGTCCCAGCGGGCTCCGTTGACCACGGCACCGAACGTCATGTGCTTCCGCAGATCGTACTTGTCCGCGACGTGATCGGCGTACTTCTTCAGTTCCGCGCCCGGTGCGAAAAGCCTGGACCAGTTCGGATTGGGCTCGAACGAATACGAGTAGGTGACCGACGCGATGTCGACAGCCAGACCGGGATAGCGGTTGACGTGCCAGGTTCCACCCAGATCGTCCTCGCGCTCGAGGATCGCCAGGTTGTTCAGGCCCAGCCGCTTGAGTTGAATGGCCGCACCCATTCCGCCGAAGCCCGCCCCCACCACAACTGCGTCGTACTGCACTGCCATCGGAGAATCCCTCTCGTGAACTGCACATCAGAAAAACTGCACATCAGAAACTGACACGTCATTCCGTTATTGAGAACGGTATCATTCCTGATGTGACGAAGGCCATGACCAGAGCGGAACGAAAAAAGGCGGAATTGCGCCGCGAGATCATCGACGCATCATTCGAGTGCTTCGCCCAGCGCGGCTATCACGCAACCGGAATTGCCGACATCGCAACAACTCTCGGAATCGGCCACGGGACCTTCTACCGGTACTTCGAGAACAAGCGCGACATCATCGATCACGTCATCGACGACCTCGTCGCAAAGATCATCAGCGCACTGGCCACCGAGAATGCTCCCGACGCCGCCAGCACACTGGACGAGTACCGCGCCCAAGTGGGACGGATCGCCGAGGCGCTCCCCCGCATCTTCTTCGACGACCCCCGCATCCCGCGGGTTCTGCTGTTCGAGACGACGGGCGTCGACGCCGATCTGACGGGCCGGATGCTCGATCTACTCGACCAGTCGGCATCGTTGACCGCGGCGTACCTGCACCACGGAGTCGAATGCGGCTATCTACGCGCCGACCTCGATGTCGACAACACTGCCCACGCCGTCAACGGCATGATGCTGGCAAGTGCGATTCAAGGATTGCGAGCCGGTTCGTCCGTCGACTGCACGGCGTTGAACCAAGCCATCAGCCGCCTCATGTTCGACGGAATCCGCGCCGAGAACGCCTAGCGAACAACGATTCCCTCGGCACGCATCGCATCCTTGACCTCCGGGATGCTCAGATCGCCGAAGTGGAAGACACTTGCTGCGAGAACTGCGTCTGCGCCCGCTTCGACTGCCGGGGCAAAGTGCTCGACCAGGCCGGCACCGCCACTGGCGATCACCGGTACGTGGACTGCCGCCCGGACAGCGCGGATCATCAGAAGGTCGAAGCCCGCTTTGGTGCCGTCGGCATCCATCGAGTTGAGCAGGATCTCCCCCACTCCCAACTCTGCACCACGCTCGGCCCACTCGACAGCGTCGATCCCGGTGCCGCGCTTGCCCCCGTGCGTCGTGACCTCCCACCCCGACGGTGTGTCCGGCTGCCCCTGGGGAACGGTGCGGGCATCGACCGAGAGGACGATGCACTGCGAGCCGAAACGCTCACTCAGTTCCTTCAGCAGTTCCGGGCGCGCAATCGCCGCGGTGTTCACGCTGACCTTGTCGGCACCGGCACGCAGCAGACGATCGACATCCGCGACCGTGCGCACTCCACCGCCGACGGTCAGAGGAATGAAAACCTGCTCGGCAGTGCGACTTACGACGTCGAGCATCGTGCCGCGATCCGACGTGGAGGCGGTCACGTCCAGGAAGGTCAGTTCGTCGGCGCCCTGAGCGTCGTACGCTGCCGCGAGTTCCACCGGATCTCCGGCGTCGCGAAGATTCTCGAAATTGACACCCTTGACCACTCGCCCGGCGTCGACGTCGAGGCACGGAATCACACGAACTGCGAGGGTCATGACTGTGGTCCTCCTGAGGACGAAGCGCGCGGATCACCGAGCGCGTTGAGGATATCGAGAATCTCACCGTGGATGCCCGGAGCGGCAGCGAGCACCGACTCCGATTCTACGGTCCACGGGCGGCCGGCCAGGTCGGTGACCACCCCGCCCGCACCGCGAACGAGCGCGACCCCGGCCGCGTTGTCCCACGCGTTGCGGCCGTAGACGATCGCACCGCCCAGGATGCCGGCCGCGGTGAAGGCCAGATCGACTCCGGTTGAACCGTGTATCCGGATCCGCGAGGACACCTTGCTGATCTCGGCGAGGAGGTCGAGACGGAAACTGCCGGGGATCCGCCCTCGACTGTTGACGTTGAGCGCACCCAAGCCGACGATCGACGACGCCAGATCGGTTGGCTCCAGCGGCGGTACGGCGATTCCATTGACCAACAACGGACCGCCGGCGCGAGTCGCGTACGTGTGACCGATCAATGGAAGCCAGGTCAATCCGAGCACCGGGACACCGTCGTCGAGAAGCGCCAACAGCGTTCCGGCAGTGGGCAATCCGGCCGAGTAGTTGAAAGTACCGTCAACGGGGTCGAGAACCCAGACGAGCCCGGAACCGACGTCGGGACCGCCGAATTCCTCGCCGTGCACCTCGATGCCGGTCTGCTCGAACAACTCCGCGGTCAACCGCTTCTCGAGCGCAAGATCGACCTCGGTGGCAAAATCACCCCAGCCCTTGCGGACCGCACTCGGGGCGCCGACACCGGAGACGAACTGATCGTGGACGCCGTCGAGAAGCCGACCCGCAATCGCGAGAAGTTCGTCGAGGTCACGCGTCGGAGTCATCTGGAAAATCTATCCGGAAACTGCTGCCAGTGCTTCGGGGAGAGTGAAGCGACCGGCATACAATGCCTTGCCCACGATCGCGCCCTCGACACCCTGATCAACCAGGCTGGAAATGGCGAGTAGATCCTCGATGGTCGACACACCACCGGAGGCGACGACGTGCGCGTCGGTGACCGCGCAGACCTGGCTGAGAAGTTCGAGATTGGGACCGGTGAGTGTGCCGTCCTTGGAGACGTCGGTGACGACGTAACGAGTGCAGCCGTCACGGTCCAGACGCGCGAGGGTCTCCCACAGATCGCCGCCGTCGGTGACCCAGCCGCGACCACGGGTGCGGTACTGACCGTCGACGAGACGAACATCGAGGCCGACAGCGATCTTGTCGCCGTACTTGGCCAATGCACGCGCACACCACTCGGGATCCTCGATAGCGGCAGTACCGAGATTCACGCGAGCACAGCCGGTGGCCAGTGCGGCTTCCAGGGAAGCGTCGTCGCGGATTCCACCGGACAGTTCCACCTTGACCGTCAGGTCGCCGATGACGCCGGCCAACAGTTCACTGTTGGACCCACGCCCGAAAGCAGCGTCGAGGTCGACAAGATGCACCCATTCGGCACCGTCGTTCTGCCACGCAAGAGCAGCGTCGCGGGGCGACCCGTAACCGGTCTCACTTCCCGCCTCTCCTTGCACGAGGCGAACAGCTTCACCGTTGACGACATCTACAGCAGGCAAAAGGACCAGGCTCACGTGCGGTAACCCTAGTAGGTCAGGACCTCGAACCGTCTTCCGGGTCACCGAACGCTTTTCGGGTCATCCGCTTGGATACGACACCCATTGCCGCAATCGCAGCGACGACCCCCACGAGACCGATCACGAGGCCGACGCCCGGCGATGGTTTGAGAACAACGATGACGACGGTTGCGACCGCCAGCGCAGCCACAGCGGCGCCGAGCGAGAACAACGCCAGACGGGCGAGGGAGAAATCGTCACCGCGGTTCGGTCCGGATCCCCCGGTCACAAACTCTGCACCCAGTTGCTCAGCAACTCGGCGCCTGCGTCACCGGATTTCTCGGGGTGGAACTGCGTTGCCGACAACGCACCGTTCTCGACGGCAGCGAGAAACTTTCCGCCGTGATCGGCCCATGTCAGCTTCGGGGGTGCAATGTGCTCGGACGGCGCGAGCTCCCAACTCTGCACACCGTAGGAGTGGACGAAGTAGAAGCGGGTATCGGCGTCTATGCCCTTGAACAGGGTGCTGGACTCCGGCGCCTCCACGGTGTTCCAGCCCATGTGCGGCAAAACCTCTGCTTGCAGCCTCTCGACGGTGCCGGGCCATTCGCCACAGCCCTCCGCCTCGACACCGAATTCGACTCCCCGGTCGAACAGAATCTGCATGCCGACGCAGATGCCCAGCACCGGTCGGCCACCGGCCAGGCGTCTGCCGATGATTCGGTCACCCTGCACTGCACGCAGACCTTCCATGCAGGCCGCGAACGCGCCGACGCCGGGCACCACGAGACCGTCGGCCGCCAGTGCAACCTTCATGTCGTTGGTCACCTCCACCTGCGCCCCGGTGCGCGCCAGTGCGCGAGTAGCCGAATGCAGGTTGCCGGAGCCGTAATCGAGTACAGCAATCGTGGAAGCGCTCATGCCCCAACTCTATCGGGCAACCCTGCTGCCGATCACTTTGCCGCCTGCGGCCAGTGCCGGGAGCAGAGCGACAACGACCGCAGAGACCGCGAAGACCCACGCATAGCCGGCAGTCGTGGCCACGAATCCCAACGCCAGTGCACCGATTCCGGTGCCGGCGTCGTAGCCGATGTTCCAGATCGCGCTGGCGGATCCGAGTTGCCTCGGGCCGGCAGCCTGAAACGCCATGACCAAGGACTCGTTCTGCACCGCCCCGAACCCCAGCCCGAAAAGGACCGCCGCGCAGAACAAGACCGGCGTCGACCCGCCGTCGACGTTGATCGCGAACAGCACCAATCCGATGGTCGACGACGCCAATGCCGGCGCGAGTGTCCGACCACTGCCGAGACGATCGGCGATCAGGCCCGCCGAGTACCGGCCGATCAACATCGATCCACTGGCGGTCGCCAACACCACTCCAGCAACGGCCGCGCGCTCCGAGATTGCGATCGGCAGTAGAGACGACAGCCCGCCGAACGACGCGGACACGCACGCCAGAGCGAGCACCGGAACCAAGACGGCGAACACACTCAGTCGAACGGATTCCCCGGTCGGCTGGGCGAAGATCTTCGGCAACCCGGCAATGGCCACCAGCGCGAGCGCCGGGATCAGCGCACCGAGGACGAACACCGGTGTCGCCGACCACCGTTCCATGATCGCAAGCCCCAGCGGAAGCCCCGCCATTTGTGACGCTGCGATCGCGATTCCCTGAGCACCGGTGGCACGGCCCAGAATTCGTTTGGGCGCCAACTCCGCCACCAGTGCACTGCCGGCCACCGTCAGCATGCCGAAACCGATGCCACGCACCGCGGAAACCGCCAGGACAGGGCCGGCGTCGGCCGAGATCAACAGCACCAACGACGGTGGGCCGAGGAGCAGACACCCGACCGCCAGCACGCGCCGGTAGCCCTGCGTCCGCAACAACCGAGGCACGAGCAGTTGCGTCAAGACCGTGGCCGCCATGAAGACACCGGTCACCGATCCGGCAAGCGCATCCGATCCGCCGGACTGCGCAACCAGCAACGGCACCACCGGCAACAGCAACGACCAGCCACCGAAAGCTGCTGCCGCCATGATCAGGACACCGATCATGCCCGGTGTGCGAAGCAACCCCGGCGATGGAGCAGGATCTTGCGTCTCAGATACAGTCACTTTTCGCGTCTCAGACACAGTCACTTTTCGCGTCACAGACGCAGTGCGCCCGCTACCGCCGCCAGAACCGCCAACGCCAGAAGGATTCCCGACGCAAGCTTGTTGACCTTGAACATCGAGTAGGCGCCGCCCACGGCAATACCCGCGCCGATGAACAGCAAGTAGGTGAAGAGGACGCTCACAGTGTGCCCTTCGTCGACGGCACGCCGCTCACGCGCGGATCCGGCTCGACCGCCTCACGCAGAGCTCGCGCAACGGCCTTGTACTCCGCCTCGGTGATGTGGTGCTGATCGCGGCCGTACAGAACCCGAACGTGCAGTGCGATACGTGCATTCAATGCGATCGACTCGAACACGTGGCGGTTGATCACCGCGTGATACGGAACGCCCGGGTACCCGCCGATGACGGAATGCACCATGTAGTCGGGCTCACCGGTGTGCACGCAGTACGGGCGACCGGAGACGTCGACCGACGCGTGCGCCAGCGTTTCGTCCATCGGGATGAAAGCGTCGCCGAAACGACGGATGCCCTTCTTGTCGCCGAGTGCCTGGCCGAGCGCCTGGCCGAAGACGATCGCGGTGTCCTCGACGGTGTGGTGAGCGTCGATCTCGACGTCACCCTTCGCCTTGACGTCGAGATCGAAGCTGGCGTGCGTACCCAACGCGTTGAGCATGTGGTCGAAGAACGGAACGCCGGTGGAGACGTCGACGATGCCGGTCCCGTCCAGATTCAGTTCGACGACGATGCTTGATTCCCGAGTTGTTCGTTCGATCCGCGCGATGCGATCGCTCATGCCGTCTCTCCTGAATTCGTGTCGACCAGCTGGGTGCCTGCGATTTCGTCACTGGCCTTGATGAACGCGTCGTTCTCGGCTTCGAGTCCCACGGTGGCCCGCAGGTATCCGGGGATGCCGATGTCGCGGATGAGAACCCCGCGGTCGAGGTATTCCTTCCACGCCTGTGCACTGTCGGTGAACTGTCCGAACAAGATGAAGTTCGCGTCACTGGGAATCACTCGGAAACCGGTGTCCGCCAGCGCCTTCGACACGCGATCGCGCTCGGCGGACAAGGCGTGCACACTGCCGAGGGTCTCGTCGGCGTGACGCAGGGCGGCACGTGCCGCCGCCTGCGTGACCACCGAGAGGTGATAAGGCAAGCGCACCAATAACAGTGCGTCGATGAACGCGGGAGCGGCGGCGAGGTAGCCGAGTCGGCCACCGGCAAACGCGAAAGCCTTGCTCATGGTGCGGGTCACAACCAGCTTGGCCGGGAACTCGTCGATCAGCGTCATCGCGCTCGGGGCAGCGGAGAACTCCGCGTACGCCTCGTCCACGATCACGATGCCCGGCGCCACGTCGAGGATGCGTCGCAGTTCTGCAATGCCGACGCTGTGTCCGGTCGGGTTGTTGGGGCTGGTCACGAACACGACGTCGGGTCGACGTTCCGCGATCACGGTGACGGCAGCATCCACGTCGAGTGCGAAGTCGTCCCGACGGAAGACCTCGACCCACTCGGTATCGGTACCGTCGGCGATGATCGGGTGCATCGAGTACGAAGGCACAAAACCCATCGCGCTACGTCCCGGACCTGCGAACGCCTGAAGAAGTTGCTGCAGAATCTCGTTCGATCCGTTTGCCGCCCACAGATTGTCGACGGTGACCGGTACACCTGTCTGCTTCGCCAGGTACGCCGCCAGATCCGTCCGCAACGCCACAGCGTCACGGTCGGGGTAGCGGTGCAGTTCCTTCGCGGCTTCGCGCACGGATTCGGCCACATCGTCGATGAGCGCCTGGGTCGGCGGATGCGGGTTCTCGTTCGTGTTGAGCTGAACCGGAACCGTCAACTGCGGTGCGCCGTACGCCGACTTTCCACGCAGGTTCTCGCGAATCGGCAGGGCGTCGACCGAAATCGACTCTCCAGGAGCACTACTCATCGCAGAGCCTCGAATCGCAGACGCACAGCCTCGCCGTGAGCCGGCAGATCCTCCGCATTGGCCAGCGTGATGACATGTCCGGCAACGTCTTTCAGTGCAGACTCGGAGTAGTCGATCACGTGGATTCCACGAAGGAACGTCTGCACACTCAGACCGGAGGAGTGGCGTGCACACCCGGCCGTCGGCAGAACGTGGTTGGAGCCGGCGCAGTAGTCGCCGAGACTGACCGGCGCCCACGGGCCGACGAACACGGCACCAGCGCTGGTGACCTGAGCTGCCACCCCGGTTGCATCCTCGGTCTGGATCTCGAGGTGCTCTGCCGCATACGCATTGACGACGCGCAGACCAGCGGAAACATCAGAAACGAGCACCGTGCCCGACTGGCTACCGGTCAGTGCCGTGGTGACGCGCTCGCGATGCTTGGTGATCTCGAGCTGCGCAGCCAGAGCCTTGTCGACCGCGTCGGCCAAGTCGACGCTGGTCGTGACAAGAACGCTGGCGGCCATCACGTCGTGCTCGGCCTGGCTGATGAGATCGGCGGCAACGTGGACCGGGTCAGCGGTGTGGTCGGCGAGGATCGCGATCTCGGTGGGACCGGCTTCCGCGTCGATGCCGACCAGTCCGCGGCACAGACGCTTGGCGGCAGTGACGTAGATGTTGCCGGGACCGGTGATGAGGTCGACCGGGACAAGCTCGGTTCCATCGGTGTCGGTTCCGCCGTAGGTAAGGAGGGCGACGCCCTGCCCGCCGCCGACGGCCCACACTTCGTCGACGCCGAGCATGGCTGCTGCGGCAAGGATGGTCGGGTGCGGCAATCCGCCGAAGTCGGCTTGGGGCGGCGAGGCGACAACAAGTGATCCGACGCCGGCCGTCTGAGCCGGCACGACGTTCATGACAACGCTGGACGGGTACACGGCATTGCCGCCGGGCACGTACAGCCCGACGCGCTCGACCGGAACCCAACGCTCGGTGACCGTGCCACCCGGAACGACCTCGGTGACGGTGTCCTTACGACGCTGGTCGGCGTGCACCGTGCGGGTGCGCTCGATCGCAACCTCGAGGGCTTCCTTGACTGCGGGGTCGAGTTCACGAAGTGCGCGCTCGAGCTCGGCCGCGGGTACACGAACCGAAGCCGGACGAACGCCGTCGAACTTCTCGCCGAACTCGAGGGCGGCTTCTGCCCCGCGATCACGGACGGCTTCGACCATCGGGCGAACCTGATGCAGTACCGCGTCCACATCCACTCCACCTCGGGGAAGCGCGGCGCGAAGTTCGGCCGTGGATGGGGTACGACCACGCAGGTCGGTGCGGGCAAGCATGAGAGTTCCTCTCGTACGCAAACGGGGTGCCTGTGCAAGCGGCAGCAAACCGGTCCGGCATCACAGGCCCTGAACAGCGCGCCTGAAACACAGAACTGATGACAATTATCCAGGATAGGCGCACCCCGTTTTTCACCGGTCCACCTGCAACGCTCACTGCAGGTCCGGCGCCCGCCGCCGGGCGAGTTCGATCAGCTCGTCCCTTCGATGTGTTGCCACCGAGATTTCACGGCCGTCATGCAGACGAAAGCGGACCCCGTCGCCGGGAGATGCGAGAACTACCCGCATACCTGGGCCGGTCATTCGATAACCGATTCCGGAGCCCATCCCGATATGTACTGCAGTGGCAGACACAACTTCGTCCCACCTAAATACCTGACGCAGCCCCGGAGACAGCGCGATCGACACTCGTTCGACGTCTGTGGTGATGATCACGCGCACCTTCCACATGTACGCGGCCAACCCGAAGGACAGGACCGCGGACAACACGGCGCCGACGTAGCCCGCCGAGTCGCGATCCACGATTGCCGCGAACCCGCAGACAATTACCAGGACAATTCCGAGGACGACGCACAATGCGACCGCCGAACGCCGCAGTAGTGGGCTCAGGGGAATGGACTCGTGAAATTCGCGCACAGCACCCCCCGCCTCGATCGCCGACAACCCCACCCCGAGGAATGACACCGGGAACACGACCATCCCATTACTCGCGCTTTTATAACAAACACGTCACGCACAGCTAGGGTCCAAAGTCGTGACAGACAGTGACGTGGCCACGACCGCACCTCCGGCCTTGCCGACCCCTCAGCGATCCAGCGGACCGACCCGAGCACGGATCGTTGCGATTGTCGCATCGATCCTCGGCATAGTTTTGTGCGGATCAGTGCCGTTCCTGCCGATCGAGCAGGACACCGCCGTCGTCAACTGGCCGCAGGCCGGGTCGACGACAAGCGTCGAGGCGCCATTGGTCTCGTACACACCGTTGCGCATGGAGGCATCGATTCCGTGCGCGTCGATCAGTGAGTTGGCCGCCACCGGCGGAACGCTCGTCTCGACTGCTCCCCCGGGTGCCGCCGATGCGCGCCGCTACGGATTTGTTGCCACTGTCTCCCCCGAATCCTCCGACGCTCCCGCTCGGGTCGACGTTGTCCTACGCGATCGAGTGTTGCTCTCGACACCCGTCGCTGATCTGCCGAGTGGATGCGCACTCACGCTCGCCGCCGAGCCGACCCGAACCACCTTCAGTGCCACCGGTTCCGAACCGCGCGTCATCGAGGGCGACAGCCGGCCACAGGTAGTCGGCGTCTTCAGCGACCTCGATTCGGCGGCAGCCGGTTTGAACGTCTCGATCGAGGCGGACTCTCGCTTCACGTCGAGCCCGTCGGTGATCAAGACTCTCGCCATGATTCTCGGGGCACTCACGGCTCTCGTGTCCCTCTTCGCGCTGCACCGCCTCGACAACCGCGACGGCCGGGGCACACGCAAATTTCTGCCCGCCCGATGGTGGAAGTTCACCGTCCTCGACGGGGTCGTCGTCGGAACTCTGGTGCTGTGGCACTTCATCGGCGCTACCACCACCGACGACGGCTACCAGTTCACGATGGCAAGAGCCTCCGAGCAATCGGGCTACATGTCCAACTACTTCCGGTGGTTCGCGGTCCCCGAAACCCCGTTCGGAACGCCGTATTACAACATCCTCGGACTCCTGGCCCACGTCAGCACCGCAAGCCCCTGGGTCCGTCTGCCTGCTCTGTTGGCAGGCATCATCACCTGGCTCGTCATCAGCCGGGAGGTTGCGCCTCGGCTGGGCGCCGCCATTCGCGGAAATCGACTCGCCCTCTGGACCGGCGCGCTTGTCTTCCTCGCTTTCTGGCTTCCGTTCAACAACGGACTGCGCCCCGAACCGATCGTTGCCCTCGGCGTGCTGCTGACCTGGTGCTCGATCGAACGCGCCGTCGCGACGAGACGACTTCTGCCGGTCGCAGTCGCGATCCTGATCGCCGGATTCACCTTGACTGCCGGCCCTTCCGGCCTCATCTGCTTTGCCGCACTCATCGCCGGAATACGCCCGATCATGCGCATCATCATCGAACGTGCGCGCACCACCGGTTACGTCGCGGCTGTCGGGCCACTGCTAGCTGCCGGACTCTCGATTCTCATCCCCGCGTTCGGCGATCAAAGTCTGGCCGCCGTCATCGAGATGCAACGCGTCCACTCGATCTCACCGAATCAGCCCTGGTTCGACGAGTACCTCCGCTATCAGTACCTCTTCAACATCTCCGTCGACGGTTCCCTGACTCGCAGATTCGGTGTGTTCGTCATGGTTCTGTGCCTTGGCGTCTGCACCGCGATGATGCTGCGCAAGGGGGGCCGGATTCCCGGTTTGGCCGCCGGCCCGTCACGCCGCGTCGTGGGGCTGACGATCGGCGCACTGCCACTGCTGATGTTCTCGCCGACCAAGTGGACGCACCACTTCGGAATCTTTGCCGGACTCACCGCCGTTCTGGCGATGATGACGGCCGTCGCCGTGGGAACAAAACTCCTGCGCTCGCCGCGCAATCGGGCCCTCTTCGCGGCGGCCGTCCTGTTCCTCCTCGCGGTGGCATTCACCGGCAGCAACAGCTACTACTACGTGTCCAGCTACAGCGTTCCGTGGTGGGACAAGCCTGTGTCCATCAGCGGACTCGGCGCGAGCACCGTCCTCCTCGGGCTGACGGTGCTGATGCTCGGCGTCGCCGCGTGGTACTTCTTCCGTGAGCCGTACACCGCGGGGAAGGAACCGTCCGCGAAGCACGCTCGACTGCTTGCCATCTCGCCACTGACGGTTGCCGCAGGTGCCATGGTCCTCTTCGAGGTGCTGTCCATGGCCAAGGGCGCGGTCACCCAGTACCCGGCCTATTCGGTGGGCCGTGCAAACGTCGACGCCGTTCTCGGCCAACATTGCGGTCTCGCCAACGACGTTCTGCTCGAGACCGATCCGAACGCCTCGATGCTGACGCCCCTCTCGGGCAGCGTCGCCACAGGACTGTCCGCCGGTGGGGCTACGGGATTCGATCCGAATGGCGTCGCTTCCGACCTTCGAGCAGACAAGGAAGCCACGGCTACCGGCGGCGCGAACACCGTCGACACCTCCGAGGACACCGCCGGCAACTCGGCCGGAACCGGCGGTGGCGCCGGACAGACCGGAGTCAACGGCAGTTCGGTCGCGTTGCCGTTCGGTCTCGACCCGGCGACAACACCCGTCATGGGTAGTTACGGTCAGCCCTCCCCCGGCACTCTGACCAGTGACTGGTACCAACTCCCCGACGTGGGCGAGAACGCCACACGTGGCGACATCATCTCGATTGCCGCGGCTGGTCGTGTTCGGTCCGTCGACAAGGACGGAATCGTCACCTACGGCCAGAACGTCGAGGTCGAGTACGGAACAGCGCGTGGCGTCGACGATGCCGAAACAGACGCTGTCGAAACACTCGGAAAGATCGCGCCCCTCGACATCGGCCCGGCGCCGTCATGGCGGAACCTGCGTGTGCCGTTGGATCAGATTCCCGTCGAAGCCAACAGCATTCGACTGGTCGTCAGCGACTACGACAGCAAGCCCGACCAATGGGTGGCCGTCACCCCGCCGCGGGTTCCGAAGACCCAGAAGCTCAACGACGTCGTCGGTTCACAGGCGCCCGTCATGCTGGATTGGGCTGTCGGACTGGCATTCCCATGCCAACGCCCCTTCGATCATCGGGTCGGTATCGCCGAGGTCCCCGAGTATCGGATCCTTCCCGACCATTCCGGTGCGCTCGTGACCAGTGCCTGGCAGGACCACTACGGTGGTGGACCGTTGGGGTGGATCGATCTGCTCCTGACCGCGCAGACCATTCCGTCGTATCTCGACAACGACTGGGCTCGCGACTGGGGTTCGATCGAGAAGTACACACCGATCGATCCGAGTGCAGTACCTGCCCAGGTCGACGAAACGACCGTTCAGCGCTCCGGGACGTGGAACCCGGGATCGATGACCATGGTTTTCTGAGCGGAATTTCTGAGCGGCTGGGTCACTGAGTGACACGGTCCAGCCGCGGGCGGATCGGACGAAACGCCTGCGACTGGACACTTGTATGACTTAGTCTCCCAGGCATGGGAGCCCTGTCACGGTCTATCGCGCCTGCGCTGATGGCACTGACGTGCCTGTTCGGGGTGCTGGCCCTTCCCGCTCACGCCTCGGCTGAGGTACCGGATGACTTCCTCTGGGGCGTTGCCACCTCCGGGTTCCAATCGGAAGGTTCGTCGCCGGACAGCAACTGGTCTCGATACTCCGATTCCGGACGAACCCACGACAAGATCGGTGACTCGGTCGACTTCCGTCATCGCTACGCCGAGGACATCGACCGGGCGGCCGATCTGGGATCGAAGGTTTTCCGATTCGGCGTCGAGTGGGCGCGAGTTCAGCCCGCCGCCGGGAGCTGGAACGAGACCGAATTCGCCTACTACGACGACGTGGTAGCTCACATCCGCGCGCGGGGCATGACTCCGATGATCACACTCGACCACTGGGTGTATCCGGGATGGGTTGTCGATCAAGGCGGCTGGACAAATCCGAAGACGGAAGCCGATTGGCTGGTCAACGCAGAGAAGGTAGTCGAGCGGTACTCCGGAATCGGGGCGCTCTGGATCACGATCAACGAGCCGACTGTGTACGTTCAGCGCGAATTGACCTACGGCGGAATCGCACTCACCCAGGCGCCGTCGATGTTCGACTCATTGGTCCGAGTCCACCGGGCGATCTACGACCGCATCCATGTTCTCGATCCCGGTGCCCGCGTAAGCAGTAATTTCTCCTTCATTCCCGGCGTGTCCGAGGCGATCGATTCGGTATTCACGGATCGAGTGCGCGACAAGCTCGACTTTCTCGGCATCGACTACTACTACGGTGTGGCCCTGAACAATCCGACTGCCGCGTACGCCGCACTCGACGAGTTCTACAACGTCACGCCGCAGCCCGAAGGCCTGTACGACGCATTGATGCGGTACTCGGGCAAGTATCCGGAACTCCCCCTCTACATCGTCGAGAACGGCATGCCCACCGACAACGGAGCGCCGCGCGCCGACGGATACACACGCGCGAATCACTTACGCGATCACATCTATTGGATGGAACGCGCCCGAGAAGACGGTGCCGACGTGATCGGCTACAACTACTGGTCCATCACCGACAACTACGAATGGGGTTCGTACCGACCTCGATTCGGCCTCTACACGGTCGATGTTCTCGGCGATCCCACTGCGGCGCGAATCCCGACCGACGGCGTCGACGCCTACCGCCGGATCATTCACGAGAACGGCGTCGGGGCCGACTACGTGCCCGTCATGGCCCCGGCTTTCTGCTCGCTCGTCGATCCTCCCCGCAGCTGTACGGCTACTCGATGACGGCCGTTTTCCGAAATTCCTCCACTCCTCGTCGTTAGGATGTCCCATGCGAACACTGCGAAATATCGCCGGAACTGCCGCTGCCACGGCTGCCCTGATCCTGGTTGCCGGAGGCGCTGCGACAGCAGCCCCCAACCCGGCCGATTCACCCCGCGAGGCGCAAGCACGCGCCTACATCGACGCCCTCGTCTCCCATGACGTCTCCGATGTTCATTTCGCCCCGGATGCGACTCGCGTCGAAGCCGGACTCAAGACGGGGTTCTCCGGACCACAGATGTCCGCCGACCTCGAAAACGGCATCCAATACCGCGTTATCCAGGGCGTCCGAGACCTCGAGATGTCGGAGGCCGGGGACATCGTCTCGACCACCTACCTGCTGGACGCGGGAATCGGCGGCACTCGCCTCATGACCGTGGAGATTCGTGAAACCTTCGAAGTCCGTGACGGTCTCATCCACGACGTCGTCGCCGACATCATCCCTGTGTCTGTGTCGTGACGCGCGCCCGATAGCTACTGGGCGGTGCACCCGAGACTCGGGTGCACATCGCTGCGAAGGCAGCCGGCGTCGAGTATCCGAGTTCAGACGCAACGGCCGTCACACTGGCCCCGGCAGAAAGTTTCGGAAGCGCGTGAAGAATGCAGGCACGCTGCATCCACGACGACGCGCTCATCCCCGTTTCCGAGATCAGCAAGCGGTGCAGTGTCCGTTCACTGACGTGGAGTCGGTCAGCCCACCGCGTGGGCGAGTCATGGATCGACGGGGCTGCGAGATACTGCGCGCACAACGCCCGCAATCCCGGGTGCCGAGGCAGCGGGAGTTCCACAGGTAGGGGCGCAAGATCGCGAAGTTCGTGCAGGATCAGCTGAAATACCGCGGCGCTGCGTCCGTGTGCGGGGAAGTCGTCCTCCACATTCAGCTCGACATCCATGTCGACTGCAGCGACAAGTAACTCACGCAGGAGCGACGATACTGCGACGACTCGGCACCTGACCGGGAACCACGGCGCTGCGGACGGTTCGATGTAGAGGCTTCGCGTGCTGACGCCGTCCATTGTCACGGCATGAGCGACACCGGCGGGAATCATGACCGCATTGGACGGCAGAACCGTCCACTCACCGTCTTCGGTTTCGACGTTCATCGCACCGTTCACAGCGAAGAGAAACTGGGCTCGTCGATGTTCGTGGGCGGCCAGCACGTGACCGGGTGGGTAGTCGGTTCCGATTGCGAGAACACCGCGGGGTGAGTGATCGACGTCGTTGATCGAGATGTTGCGCACCGGAGGAACCTACCGAGTCTGTGTCCGATTCACAATGGAACGTGGCGAACCTTCGAATGTGCGCCAACGGAGAAATCGCTAACGTTCATCAAGTGCTTCACTACTTCCTCATCCTGCTCGCTTTCGGCGCCTTGACCGGAGTCACCACCGTTCTTTTCGGATTCGGTGGCGGGTTCGTCACTGTCCCAGTCGTTTACGCTGCATCGACGCTGCGGCCGGACGTCATCGATCCGATGCATGTCGCCGTAGCATCCTCGGCGGCCGTGATGGTGGTCAATTCACTCGGTGCCACAGTCGCATTCAGGAAGTCAGGACGGCTACGGACGGAGTACATCAGACCTCTGATCGGTCCCGTCGCACTCGGAGCCGGGCTCGGAGCGGTTGCGGCGGGCCACGTAGACGACGGTGTCGTCCGGATTCTGTTTGTGCTCTACCTGCTGGTGACAATCCTGGACAGTCTTCTGCGACAAGGGTTTCTGACACCATCTGAACCTCGCGAACATCTTGACCGTCACGGCGTCCGCGCTGTCGGGATAGGCATCGGTGCCGTCGCAAGTTTCCTCGGAGTCGGCGGGAGCGTCATGACGGTTCCGATGATGCGACGCGGCGGAGTTCCGATGGCCGACGCCGCCGCGAGCGCCAACCCGTTGAGCTTGCCTGTCGCCGTCGTCGCGACGGCGGTGTATGCGGTCTCATCAGGGCACAGTTCTGCCTCGGATCTGTCGGCGGGCAGAGTCGGCGCTGTCGACCTTCTGGCCGTCTGTGCACTACTCGCCGGTTCCCTACCGGCGATCGCGCTGAGCCGACGAATCGTCGGTGCCATACCGGACCGAGTCCATGCCGCCGCCTACATCGCTCTACTCGGCGTCGTCACGGCAGTGATGGTGATTGCTTAGCGAACGGCGTATCGCAGATAGATGACGCCGCCGTCGAAGGTTTTCTCCTCGAGCAGTTGCAGATCAAGCCGGCTTTCCGGGAGAGCTCGCAATCCGCCACCGATATTGACCGGACACAGGAACAGTCTGACTTCATCGACCAAACCCGCCGCGAAAGCACTAACCGCAACCGTCGGTCCACCGATCGAGATATCTTGTACCGCTTCACTCTCGAGCAAACGGATGGAGTCTTCATCGAAGCTCGGGACAATCCTGGTACGTGCGGTCGACACCTCGTTCAGCGTCGTGGAGTACACGATCTTGTCGATTCCACGCCAGATCTGAGCGAACTCGGCGGTCGCCGCCTCGATTCCGGCAAACTCGTCCGGAGCCGAAGGTCCTCCTGCCACCGAAGAACGCTCGAGATCCTCGGATGCCATTGTTTCCCAGGGAATCATCGTCTCGTACATCCGGCGCCCGAGCAGGTACGTGCCGACTCCCCTCTCTAGCTCGTTGACGAACGCATGGACCTGCGCGTCGGGAACCGCCCAGTCGAAGTTTCCTTGCTCATCAGCCACATACCCGTCGATCGAGCAGATCGCCGAGTAGATCAGGCTCACCATCGGTCCACGTGCAGCACGTTGTCGACCGGTTCACGGGCGGCGGGTTTGAACGTCTCGCCGGTGAAGTACGCCGTCGGGATGAGCGCAGCCTGATGGAATCCGGCCGGAATGCCCAGCAGTTCCGCAACTTCCGCTTCACGCTGCAAATGCAATGTCGTCCACGCCGTACCGAGCCCACGTGCCCGCGCGGCCAGCGCGTAACTCCACGCAGCCGGGAGTAGCGAACCCCACAGGCCGGCTTGGTTCCCCTCCGGCAGCGTCTTGCCCGCCTTGATACACGGAATGAGAAGGACCGGCACCTCACCCATGTGCTCACCGAGCCACGCGACGCTGGTGCCCACGCGTTGTTGAATCGGCGCGCGATCGGGATCATCGGCGAAGAGTTTTGCCGCCGAACCGTGAGAGGCAAGGTACTCGTCGGTGACTTCCTTGTAGATCTGCCCGACTGCTGCACGCAGCGCCGGATCGGTCACCACCATCCACTGCCAGCCCTGGCGATTCGAACCGGAGGGCGCTTGCAGGGCGATCTGGAGGCATTCCTTCACCAGGTCCAACGGCACGGGACGGGTCAGATCCAGACGCTTTCGAACGGTCCGCGTTGTGGTCAGCAATTCGTCGGGTGTCAGGTCGAGTACGGGATACGACGTCATCTCCCGATCATTGCACTGTCGCGAGCAGTGAGCAGGACTGTCCGTCTACACTTTTCTGATCCCGTGCGTGCTCGTTGTCGGGAGTATTTCCCGATCAAAGGACTTTCGACATGAGTTGGCACGTCTGGTTGGCGTTCTTCGGAGCAAGTTGGGTGATCAGCCTGTCGCCGGGGGCCGGCGCCATTGCGTCGATGTCGTCGGGACTTGCCTACGGCTTGCGACGCGGATACTGGAACATCTTCGGGCTGCAGTTGGGATTGTTGCTGCAGATCGGAATTGTCGCGGCGGGGGTCGGTGCAATTCTCGCCAGTTCGACCGTGGCCTTTTCCTTGATCAAGTGGTTCGGTGTCGCATACCTCGTCTACCTGGGGATCAGGCAGTGGCGATCGACGCCCACCGAGGTGGAGACCGACGAGGCAGCCGCGAGCAGCTCCGGTCCGATGATGATGCTTCGCGGGTTTCTCGTGAACGCGAGCAATCCGAAGGCCGTCGTTTTCATGCTCGCAGTGCTCCCGCAGTTCCTGGACCCGTCGGCGCCCCTGCTGCCGCAGTATCTGATCATCGCCGCCACGATGTGCGCAGTCGACGTGATCGTGATGACCGGATACACCGGCCTGGCCGCCCGGGTGCTCACCTTGATGCGCTCCCCCAAACAGCAGCGAACCACCAATCGAGTATTCGCCGGCCTGTTCTTCGGAGCCGCCGGCTTCCTCTCGAGCATCGGGCGTGCAGCGGCTTGATCGGTCACACGGCTCGAGAGATCACAGGCCCGCAATCAAGTTGACGACGGACGCCACGATCACCGAACCGAACAGGTACGACAGCAATGCGTGGCCGAGTGCCATCGCGCGCATGTCCGACGACTTCAAGTTGGTGTCGGAAATCGCGAAGCTCATCCCGACCGTGTACGCCACGTAGGCGAAATCGCTGTACCTCGGCGGTTCTTCCTGATTGAAATCGATTCCGCCGTCGGGGCCGGAGTAGTACAGCCGTGCATATCCGAGGGCGAAGAGCGTGTGGACCGCCAGCCACGAGATCACGACGCTGCCGACTGCAACCGATGCCGCCACTACTTGGTAGTGATGTCCGTCGGGTGCCGCCAGGAGCAGGAACGCGATACCGACCAGGCTCGCGACGGCGGCACCGAGAATCAGCAGGTGCGCGACGTTTCGGGCCGGCTCTTCGCGCGTTGCGTGGCTTGCGGTGAGCGTCGCGTCGAAGGGCCAGACCAGAATCCACGTCCACACCGTGAACACCATCGCCGCCACATCCCAGCCGATCAGAAACGCGAATCGGGGGTAGCCGACCAACGCCGTGACGACACCGGCGGCCACACCGAGCAGCAGACCCGTCGACACTCTCAGCGCCGGCCCGGCACCCAGGGCGCTCCGTGGAACCGGGTTGATCGGAAGGTCGTGCGGTCGATCGTTCACGGGCTCAGTCAACCACTGTTATAAGTGAGACGGTGGTTACGTGACACGGCGACTCAGGCGTTGCACGCACCGACTATCGGCTTGCCGTTGAATCTGTCCAGCACGTACTGCAATCCGACGCCGAAATCCGCTACGGCCGGCGCGAGGTGGTTGTTGCCGCTCCCCGGATTCACCGCAGGCAGGGTGTCGGTGAACAACGTCGCCTCGGCCCCGCGCGCGCACCAGTCCTGAACCAGGCGCCGGGTTTGCTCGTACGGGATGAAATCGTCGTTGAGCGCTCCGTTGACCAGAATCGGCGAGGCCGGGGTTCGCCGCCCGATGCGTTGTTCCTCGATCACCTGTTGGATCTCCGGTACCGATTCCACCACGTCGGCGAGTGGTCGTCCGTCTGTGGTCCACGACGCCGTCGACTGCTTCCCGTACTTGGTTCGGGAATCGATGAGGCATTGCCCGGCGACGTCGGCGAGCACGGACCGGCCGTAGTCGTTGAGTCGAGATTCGATCGGCTCTCGGGCGGCGGGATAGCGGTCGAGGACGCCGTTGATCGTGTAGCCGATCGCGGCCATCAGGCCGGTACCGTCGATATGACGCAGAACGCTTGCCAGGTCTGCCGGGGGCGCGCTCGCGTAACTCCCGACCAGATTCAACGCAGGCGCGTATTCGGGTGCCAGTTCGGTTGCAGCGGCAGTGGCGCCGCCGCCCTGCGAGTGGCCCCACAGCGCTATCGGATCGTCATCTCCTGCCTGCGCGAGGGCTCGGGCAGCGCGTGCACCGTCCAACATCGCATGGGCTTCCTCGGCGCGATTGACGTAGGTATGGACGCCGGGTGTTCCGAGTCCGATGTAGTCGGTGACGAATACACGAACGCCCTGGGCGAGGAAAGCGAAAGCAAAAGCTGACTCGTAGTTGACACCGACACTGTCCACACCGGCACCGTAGTTCGACGGATTCCCGGGTTCCGCCAGGCGGAGCTGACCGGCAGTGGGAAACATCCTCGACGGCGCGCACTGATCACCTTGGCCCTGCGTACCCGGACCGATCACCACCGTCGGGCGGGGGCCCGCTCCTGACCACGGGGCAGCCGGCTCCAGGTACGAGCCCGACACAGCAACCTTGGATCCGTGGGCGTCGGTACTCGAATACAGGATCCGGGTCCCCACACCAGGCACTCCGCCGACGGCACCGGCCAGAGCCAGCGGTTCCGTCCGAATCACCGAACCCGGATCACCGACGTCGCCCGGAATCGCATCGTAGAAATCGTTCACAGGTTCGGCGTTCGACATCGGTGTGAACAGCAGCGAGGTCGGCAACAGCGCTGATACCGCAACGGCCGTAACCTTCAGTGCCGCGAGGACAACCTTCCGGGTGCTCATGGAAATCCAACGTATAGGCCTCAGTCGACGCGCGGACCGGTTTCGATCTGCGGGACTTCAATCGATCGATACCAACTGTCACGCGAGCGGGCCATGCCGCTGGCCCCCCGATCCCCTGGTTTCACGGCCAGAACCTGATGAATCGTAAGCCTGTGCGGCTCCTCGAAACCCAGGGCACTGGCAGCGAGATACAGCAACCAGGTACGCACCCGGGGAGCACCGACCTGTAAGACCGATGCGTCCCAGTTCTCGCGAAGGTTCTGCACCCATGCGCGCAGTGTCAGTGCGTAATGCTCGCGCAACGCTTCGCTGTCACGCGTCTCGAAACCCGAAAGTTCCAGCGCATCAATGGTTTTACTCAAAGGAAGGATCTCACCGTCCGGGAAGATGTACCTGTCGATGAAGCTGGGACCGTCATCGACGTTGTCCGACAACGACTTCACCGCGGCGATGGCATGATTGAGCAGACGACCCTGCGGCACGAGCAGGTCGTAGAGTTTTGCCGTGTACACCGGCAAATTGACCAGGCCCACGTGCTCGGACATGCCGATGCTCGAAATCGCGTCGTAAGGGCCGTCGTCGACGTCGCGGTAGTCCTGCACCCGAATCTCGATGCGATCGGTCAAACCCGCGTCGGAAACTCGCCCCTTGGCGTATTCGACCTGCTCGTTGCTCAGCGAGACTCCGACGACGTCGACGCCGTAGTTCTGGGCGGCGTGCAATGCCATCGATCCCCAACCGCAGCCGACGTCGAGCAGTCGCATTCCCGGCTTCAGATCGAGCTTGCGGCAAATCAAGTCCAGCTTCGCGTACTGAGCAGCTTCGAGAGATTCGACACCTTCCGGCCAGTATCCGCACGAATAGACCATGCTCGGCCCGAGGAACAGTTCGTAGAAGCGATTCCCGACGTCGTAGTGATGGGAGACAGTCGCCGAATCGCGTGATCTACTGTGCCGCTTGCCTCGCTTACTACGCATCTCGATCGCCGGGGGTGACGGTGGTGGACCCACCGCTCCCAAGCCGGCGAAAGTACCGGCGGCGCGAACAATCGAGCGCAGCGGCAACGTCGACAAACGATTCTCACCGAGCCGCGTGACCAGTTCCGGAACGTCGAGGAGCGCGAAGATATCGCCGTCTACGTCCAGATCGCCGGAAACGTACGCCCTCGCCAGCCCTAATTCGTTGGGAGAGTAGAGGACCCGCCGTAGGGCACGCCGATTCCGGAAGTGAACCTGCGCAGCGGCGTCCGGTGGCCCTGCCTCCGAACCGTCCCAACATCGCACGCGAACCGGAAGCGGAACCCCGATCACTTCCTCGAACACCGTCAAAATCTTGGCCGCGGCACCAGTCACTGATCAACCCTCCGACAAAAGATGGTTAGCCGATGACAGAAAACTTACGCCCGATTCGCGAATCTTTCGCGCCATTTGTCCGAGTTTTGGACAGTGTTCATCGCGGTTTCGGTATTCATCGCCGAGTTCAGGGTTCCACCATTCCGGCGAGGAATTCCACCAGCAGTCTCTTCGTGACCTCACGTGGCAGCGATTCCACTGCCGCGAGGACGGCCGCCATGTCCAAGGGAGAATCGGAAGAGCCCCGAGGATCCAGCCCCGCCGACGTCAACGCTGCCGCGACGGCGTCACTGGGCAACGCAAGAACATCGGCGACGGTGACATCGCCACGTTCGAATGCTCCGGCCAACTCTGCCAGGGCCGGCGGCGCCTCGGCTTCCGCCGAGCCGCGAACGTCGTCGGCACCGAGGACGAGTGCGCTGGTCAACTCGCCGAGCACAGATTCCGTCACCGGGGTGACGGTGAGGTGGGTTGTTCGAGGCAACGTCGTCCCGTCAGGTTGCGTCGACGCCGGCTGCCCTTGAAGGACGAAGCCGCGAGCACCGACAGCGCTCACCCAGCGATGCGGATCCACTCGCCGTTCGAGCGGCACGGAATCGTCGGTAGCGACCGCGAACAGTGGTCCCACCGGCGAGCCCACGACGCGAAGACCCTCGATTGCCTCGACCGTGCCGATCAGTGCACGAGTGGCCCGCTGCGCCCGGGACACCAATTCGGCGTACCCGGATTGCCCGAGGACTTGCGAAATCGCCCAAGCACCGGCAAGAGCAGCAACGGATTTGGAACCGAGAAGCGTGGGATTGACCACCGGGTACCCCGGCCAGTCCGTGAGTCCGAAATACTGCTTGCGATGCAGATCTCGCCCTCGGTGCAGCAGGACCGAAACGCCTTTGGGCGAGTATCCGTACTTGTGGAAATCGACCGACATGCTGGTGACCCCGGGCACCCGGAAATCCCAGGGTGGCAGATCACCCCACCACGGCAACGCAAGCCCACCGATGCAGGCGTCGACATGCAGTGGAATCGAATGTGCACGAGCAACTTCCGCGACATCGGCGATCGGGTCGAGCGCCGCGAACGGGTAGCTGGGCGCGGAGACGACGATCAAGACCGTGTCTTTCCGAACTGCCGTCGCAATATCTTGTGCGCCGACGCGCCCCGACGTGGGATCTACTGGTACCAGGATCAGTTCCAGTCCGAGCAGGTGAGCTGCCTTGTGGAAAGCGGCATGCGCGGTGGTCGGAAGAACCAGCGAACCCTCACCCGGCGGGAGCCCACGGAAGTCGCGAGCTGCCTTGACGGCCAACACACAACTCTCCGTTCCGCCGCTGGTGACATTGCCGACGACTACGCCTCCGGCGTCTGTATCTGAGGCTGGGTCTGAAGCTCCATGGAGGAACTCGCGTGCGAACGCAACCAACTCACGCTCCATCACCGCGGTGGACGGGAACACCGTCGGGTCGAGACCGTTGACCGGCTGAACCAATCGAGCTGCGTCCGCTGCCAACTCGTCGAGCGCTGCGAGGCCGCTGTCGTACACGTACGACAGAACCCGGCCTCCGTGCGTCGGAGCGTCCTGCTCGCGAAGCGAACGCAACCGACTCAAGATGTCGGCCGCCCTCTTCTCGAGGTTTGCGCTCTCGACGATCTTGCCCTGAAGTTCCTCGGCCCGAGTGGAACTCATCGTTCACCTTTCGTTCTCGTGAGTGGATTCTTGTTCGGTGCGGTAATTCCGCAATACGACCAGGCTGATCGCAACCAGGATCGCCGGCACGACCGAGAAGCCGAGGGCAATTCCGGTCAGCGCCGATTCCGGTTGCACGACAGCCTCGCCCGCAGTTTTCGAAACGAAGCCGGTCACCGCGAGTACACCCAAGAACACCGCGGGTCCCAGGGCAAGGCCTGCGGTTTCCGCGGCGGTCCAGATACCACTGAGCGAACCACCGCGTTGGCGCCCACCGATTCGCGCGTCGTCCTCGATGACGTCCGGAAGCATCGCCAGCGGGAACACCTGCATGCCGGCGTAGCCGACGCCGGCAAGCGCGACGGCACCGTAGATCCACGAACCCGCGTCGACAGCCGCAAGCGTCAACAACGCCGTGGCGACGACGAACAGAACCGAAGACACCACGTAACCGCGAAGCTTTCCGTACCGATGCGAGAACCGGTACCACAGCGGCATGACGACGAGAGCTGGTCCGACGAGTGCAACGAACAGACCGGTGAGCGCACCTTCGTTGCCCATCACATAGGTCGCCAGATATTGCGCACCCGCCAACATCACAGCGGTGGCAAGAGCTTGGAGCACAAAGACGATGACCAGCAATCGGAACGCGCGGGTACGTCGTATCGCGTCGAACCCGTCCCGGTACTGCGTGAGCAACGAGCCGACCGGCGCGTCCGCGTGAGTCACCGTGTGGCGCGCGGCTCCGCGAACTGCCCAGATCATTGCCCCGCACATCAGCGCCGACACCCCGATCGCCATGACCAGATAACCGCGTGCTCCGCCCCCGGCAGCGTCGCGTAGCTCGGGTCCGCCGGCGCCGATGACCAGAATTGTCAGGGCCAACACCGCAATTCGAACCGATACCAACCGGGTGCGCTCGTGGTAATCGCCGGTCAACTCGGTCGGCAACGCGATGTACGGCACCTGAAAGAGGCTGTAGGCACTCGCCGCGAGCAGGAAGAAGACGAGCACCCACATCGCCCCGACTCCGGGGCCGGCCGACACCGGGGCCGAGAACGTGAGAATGAAGAGCAACGGCAGTCCCAGAGCGCCTGCGAGCATGAGTGGCACTCGCGTACCGGTTCGATGAGAGCTTCGGTCGCTGATCGACCCGATCAGCGGATCGATCAGGACGTCGGCGATTTTCGGGACAATGACCACAAGCGACGCGAGCGCCGCGGCAACGCCGAGCGTGTCGGTCAGGTAGTACGCCAGTACCAGACCTGGCAGAACACCGAATCCACCCGTACCGACACTTCCCGCTGCGTATCCGGCCACCACACCACGCGAAAGCCTGTCGGGCGATCTACCTTCACGAAGACGTACCGGTTTGTCTGTAGTCACCGTCCACACACTAATGTCACGACTTCGTACCGCGAGGGCAAAAGAATCCCGATGACCAGAAGTCGCTCACTCGGACGGGCCTGGCATGCCAGACTGTGACCCGATTCGCACACGAAACGAAGGTCTGAAGACGATGGTTGACCCACTGCGAGAGATCTGGCCTCCGTACGGAGTCACGATCACGTGTGGGCCCATCACCTTGCTCCCTGTGCGCGACGATCATTTCCCCGAACTCACTGCGCTGGTCCGAGCCGGCATTCACCCTGCCGAACAGATGCCGTTTCTCGTCCCCTGGACGGTGGGCACTCCCGACGAAGTGTCGCGAAGATTCATCCAATACCACTGGTCGGTCCGCGGAGCGATGACCATGACCGACTGGAAATTCGAAACAGCCATTGTCGTCGACGGAGAAATCGTCGGCTGCCAGGCGTTCGCCGCGACGGACTTTCCTACCAGTCGTACCGGTGAAACCGGCTCGTGGATTGGACGCGGGTTCCAAGGCCGGGGTGTCGGCACTCTCGCCCGACAGGCAATCTGCGCATTCGCATTCGACTCTTTGGGTGCACGAAGCGTCGTGTCGTCGGCATTCACGGACAACCCCGCCTCGATCACGGTGTCCACCAAAGTCGGGTACCGCGCAGACGGCACAGTAGAGGAGTTGGCTGCCGACGGTCGCATGACCGTGCGTCGTCTCTTCACCCTCAGCCGCGAAGATTTTGTCGCACCGCCGTATCCCGTCGAAGTGACCGGCGTGCGCGCGTTCAAGACGATGCTCGGCATCGACTGAGCGAGCTCCACGTGCACAGTGACAACCGAAAGAGCAGCGACAACCGAAAGAGCAGCGACAACCGAAAGACCAGTGACAACCGGAAGACCAGACACATGGAACCCTCCGACATGATGGCCGCAGTCACCTCGTCCATGCGCGACCGTACCGGGCACACCCTCGAAGAATGGGTTGAGGCCGTACGGACGTCCGGGGTCGACCCGCTCGATCAGAACGAAGTGCGCAAGTGGCTGAAAGCAGAGCACGGTGTACCGCAGAATTCGCAGTGGGCAATTGCATTCGAGACTGCCGAACAGTCCGGATGGGTGGAGCCGACCGTCGAGCAATACATCGACCAGCAGTACAGCGGCCCGAAGGCAGCACTGCGGCCGATCTTCGATGCAGCCCGACGTCTGATCGAAGAACTCGGAACCGATGTTCGGGTCGAAGGCCGCGGAACCTACACGCCCTTCGTTCGCGCTCGCCAATTCGCCGCCATCGCAGCGGCCACCAAGGCCCGAGTCGACCTCGGACTACGTTTTGTCGAGGCCCCCGAATCCGAACTTCTTGTCCCGGCCAAAGCTCCCGGGCAGTCGACCCACAAGATCGGGCTCAGCAGCACCGCAGACGTGAACGACGAAGTCGGATTGCTGACAGCGATCGCGTATCAACAGAACGGCCGGTAGGTCGCTCACTCACCGCCACGCAAACGCACCTGCAGGCTGCACGAAAGTCCCTGTCCTCCTTGTCGGAGAACAGGGACTTTCTTCACCGCGGGGGAAGGTCGCTGCGACGTGTCAGCTCAGGCCGAAGAGCGCGCCGATGATGGTCCGAGCAGCCTCGAAGAGCGCGTCGACGGACGGAACACCGATTTCAGAGCTGATGGAAAAAAGGGAACCCAACATACGATCCTCCGGAGATAGTTTCTGAATGGCTTACTGCCACAAGGGAAATGCTACAGATTCCACTTGCGGAACTGAAGCAAGGGGACCACGGGAGTGACAATTCCGGACCAAAGTCCCGGCCCGTTAGATCTACTGCACCCCAGTATGATTGCGATCCTTCGAATCCGAATCGACACCTTCGAGATAGCCGACGAGAACTTGGGCGACCTCCGCCAACACCTCAGTGCTCGACATTTCCGAGTGGGAGCAGTCGACCAGGTACGCCCGCAACGGCCCCACCAGTTCGGACCACCTTTCGACCAGGTGACGATGTTCAGGCAGATCATGCTGCGCCACAAACAGTTCCACTGACCCGAAATAGTGCCTCGGCGTGTGGTCCCGAACGATTCGCGACAGTTTTTCCACCCGACCCACTACGGATTCGAGTACCGTATCGGAAAGGAAATCCATACCGGTCTGCCTTCGGATCTCTGTCGCAACGTCTGTGAAAGTCAGTGCTGCAGTTTCAGTTTCAACCTCGGATAGCCCGATCTGCGCGAATAGTTCGGAAGGTTTCGGAGCCGCTTGTACCGATGGCATCATCTCCGGTAACAGCGCGTCGAGCATGACAACCGAACCGACCAGATCGCCGGCCTCTTCGAGTTGGCTCGCCATCTCGAGCGCGATCGTTCCGCCGGCAGACCAACCCAGTAGATGGTATTCACCCGATGGCTGCACCGTCCGTACGGCATCGACGTACCCCGACGCCAACTCCGCCACCGTGCCTGGCAATTCACCTGCTCCCGTTGCCTGGATGCCGTACACCCGTCGACCCCGCAGCTGACCGACGAGTCCGGCGTAGCACCAGGCGATTCCGCTGACCGGATGCACACAGAACAACGGCGGCCGTTGGTCATCGGGGTCGCCGCCGAGCATGACGACCGTGTCCAGCGGATCCGAACGAAGCGAATCACCCTCGAAGACATCGGCATGAACGAGATCCATCCGAGAGGCAAGCTCCGCCACAGTTCGGTCGGTGAAAATCCATTGAACCGGGAATTCCCTGTTCAGGCTCTCACGCAAGCGCGTAGCCACTCGAACTGCACCCATCGATGTCCCGCCGAGCTCGAAGAAGTCGTCGTAGCGGCCGACCGATTTCGCGCCGGTCACGCCCTCGAATGCCTGTGCCACGTGACGTTCGGTATCCGAGATGGGTCGATCCACACTCGACCCTGGCTGCGGTGAAGGAGCAGGAAGTGCCGCTGCGTCTATCTTCCCCGAAGCGAGCAACGGTACCTCGCCCACTATCGTCACCGACGAAGGCAGCAGATGCTTCGGCAGCAGGCCGGAGACGAACCCGCGAAGCTCCGATTCCGTCGCCGAACCGTTTTCCGCCAACGTCACATACGAACGGAGCTCAGCGGATCCGTGCCCGTCGTCACAGACAACGGTTACCGAGAAGGCCACTGCTCCATGGCTTGACAGAGCCGCGTCGACCTCCGCCGGTTCCACGCGGACACCCCGCACCTTCACCTGCGCGTCGTTGCGACCCAGGTACTCGAGCGCTCGGTCGTGACGCCTACGACGCACGAGGTCACCCGTGCGATACATCCGAGTCCCCACCGCATGAGGATTGGCAACAAAGCGCTCGGAAGTCAGAGCCGGGGAAGCGACGTACCCCCGTGCCACATTCTCACCGGCGAGGAACAGTTCTCCCGCAACGCCATCCGGAACCGGTCGGAGCCTCTGATCGAGAACAAATGCTGTCGTACCAGGGACTGGAGTGCCGACAGTGACGTCCGCGTCAGTGATCCGTGCGGAAATCGATGCCGCGATCGTTGATTCGGTCGGTCCGTATCCGTTGACGATGCGATGTCGGGGTGACCACGCCGACGCAAGGCGCGCAGAGAGCGGCTCCCCCATCGATTCGACGATCAACGGTTGCACTGCATCCGGATCGACTGTCGCCAGGACCGTCGGCGTCACGATCAGATGTGTTACGTCGGCGGCTATCAGCAGATTCGTGAGTTCTTCTCCCCCGTAGACGAAGTCGGGAGTCAGAATCAGCGTTCCACACCCTGCAGCCGCGAGAAGGATCTCGATCACCGACGCGTCGAAGGTCGACGACGCCAATTGCAGGACTCGGGGGCCACGCTCGAGCTCGGCGATCTCGGCGTGTGCGGTGCAGACGTTCATGATTCCGCGGTGTGAAACCTCCACGCCCTTGGGTCTTCCCGTGGAACCCGACGTGTAGATGACGTAGGCGAGGTTGTCGGGGTGAGCCGGCGTTGCCGATACCTCGGCAGCGCCACCAGCAGTGCGGGATTCGTCCATCGCCACCCACTCGACGCACTCGGGCAAACTCTCGGATGCACCTCCCGCTGTCAAACCGACAACCGAACCGCATTCCTCGACCATCGTCTGCCGGCGCGCTGTCGGCAGCGCCGGATCGAGCGACAGCCACGCTGCGCCTGCACGCGCTACTGCCCACAACGCAACGATCCACAGATGCCCGCGCCCGAGCGCAACGGCCACCACGTCGTCGGGTCCGATTCCTCGGACCACCAACTCGCGTGTCCAGTGCGACGACTCCTCGTGCAGGTCGCGGTAAGTCCAGCGTCTGCCGTTCTCTTCCAGCGCGACGCCGTCGGGCGCCTGACGCAGAGCGCGTTCGAAAATGTCGGCAATCGTCAGAGGTTCGACGTGGCGAGGATTCGCAGCAGTCAGCGCCGAGCGTTCGAGTCCGGACAGCAGTTCGATCTCCCCGATCACAATCTCGGGTTCCGCGGTCACTGATTCGGCGATACGTCTCACCCGCTGCATGAACAGTTCCGCGGTCGACTCGCGGAACTTGTCCGTCGCATACAGCAATCGAATAGTCAGACTGTCACCGGTGTCGACCAGGTCCCACGTCAAGTCGTAACCGGTCGACGCCCCTGAATTGTCGATGTCGAAGACGGTAATGCCGTCGATCTGCGGCAACTCCAGCGCTCGCCGGTACGCCAGCATGACCGTGAACAGCGGATGCTCGTTCATCCTGCGCGGCGGATCGACCTTCGCAACGACGTCGTCGAACGAGACGTCCGCGTTCGCCATTGCTTCCAGATCGACACGGCGAACCTCGTCCAGAACAGCAGCGAAGCGATCGGTGGAGTTGATCCTCGTGCGCAATGCGACAGTACCCACCATCATTCCGGCGACGCTCAGCAGCGCCGGATCGTTCCGCAGACTCACAGCTGCTCCCACCACGACGTCGTCCGTGACGCACTCGCGAGCGAGCAGCACGGCAATCACGCTGTGGACGACCATGAATACCGTGACGCCATGCGAACGAGCCAACGCCGACAACGCGTCGTAGGTGGCGCCGTCGAGGACTTCCGTCACCATCTCCTCGGATCGTGAAGACACGGGACTCCGGGGGTTGTCGACGGGTAGAGCCAACACATCCTCGACGCCACAAAGTGCGTCCGACCAATAGTCGAGTTGCCGGTGAGCCATGCTGAGAGAATCCTCGGGGTCACCCAAGCTCTCTCTCGCCCAGAAACTGTAGTCGCCGTAGCTGATCTCCCCCGACGAGCGATCCCAGGGAAGACCTGCCGACCTGGCCTCGAAGGCTGCCACGAAATCGGTCAGGATCGGGCCCATCGACGCTCCGTCGATCGCGATGTGGTGAACAACGATGACCAGGACCGTCAGTCCTGCAGAGTCGACTCCTGCCTTTTCGGCGAACACACGCACACGGAACGGAACATCTCGTTCGAGATCGAACGGCACAGTCGCGAATGCCGAAGCGCTCGCACGGATATCGCCGACGTGTACCGCAGTGAGATCGAATGCAACAGAGTCCATTTCAAGTTGTTGCGGACCGAATTCACCCGGAACACAGACAGTTCGCAATACGGCATGGTGATCGACGACGTCGCCGAGCGCGCTGCTCAAGACCGAACGATCGATGTCGTCTGCCAGGACCGCTGCAAACGTCAGGTTGTACGCAGTCGATTCCGGCTGAAGCTGATTGATCAGCCAGAGTCGTTGTTGCGAGGGCGCCAGCGGGGCCGGCTTGCCGGGATCACGTCGAGTCAGTTCGCGGCGTTTGCCATCGGACGCGCTCGCCGACAGCCACTGAGACATCGCTCGCGGCGACGGATTGTCGAAGACGGCGCGAACAGGCACATCTCGCGCGAAGATCGAGGCGAGTCGACCTGCCACCGCTGCCGCAGCCAACGAATCACCACCTGATTCGAACAGGTTGTGCAGAGCGCCGAAACTTCCGGACACGTGTTCCGACATGACAGCGGTGACGAGTTCCTCCGAAACCGTCACTGCTGCATCGGGCGCCTGGCTCTCGAACACATGGCGCCGCAACGCATCTGCGTCCAGTTTTCCGTTCGTCGTGAGCGGGATCGACTCCAATACGACCACGCGGCCGGGCATCAGATACGCAGGCAACATCGCGGCCAACTCGATTGTCAGCTGATCCGCCTCCACACCATCGCCGACCGCGCACGCAACGGCGATGTCGTCGACGAGGACAACCGCCGCAGCCTCGACGCCCGTGCACCGACGCAGAGCTGATTCGATTTCGGCGGGCTCGACGCGGATTCCTCGCACGCTCATCTGACGGTCGGAGCGTCCGACGAATCCGAGCCTGTCATCCGTGCGGCGATGAACCAGATCACCGGTCCGATAACGGCGGTGCCCGCCGGGTGCTGCGATGAACGACGTGGCGGTGCCGGCAGGATCTCCGGCATAGCCCATCGCAAGCCCGGGCCCGCTGACGTACAACTCACCGATCCCGGCCCACGGCACCCTACGCAGTCGCGTATCGAGCACCTCTGCACCGATTCCGGCGAGCGGGACTCCGATGGTGACCCGATGATCCACCTCGGCGACAGTGGTGACCACCGTGCATTCCGTCGGTCCGTACGCATTGAGCATTCGCGCGCGGCGACTCCACGCACGCGCGGTGGAAGGTGAGAGCACATCGCCACCGACTGCCACCACCTCGAGCGAATCGAACCGCTCTGGAGCCATCGTGTCGAGTACGGCTGGAGTGGACAACATGTGAGTGACGCCGCGTTCTGCGACGAATTCTTCGAGTGCCCTTCCGCCGAAAGCCTCCCGAGGAGCGACCGCCAAGGTAGCCCCGGCGCCGATCGCCAACATCATCTCGAGGATTGCTGCATCGAACGTCGGTTTGTAACCGTGCAGCACAACCGAGTCCGAGGTCACGCCGTACTTGCGGACAGCATCGTCGGTCAGCAGGCCCAGTCCTCGGTGGGTGACTGCAACGCCTTTCGGTTCACCGGTCGACCCGGACGTGTGAACAACGTACGCGACTGAATCCGGATACTGCCGACCGGGAACAGGGCTGCGATCGGAGAGGACTGTGCGCAGCTGCTTCAGACGTGCCGGTGGCAGGTCGGGGTCGATCGGCACGAATGCCGCTCCCGTTTTCGAGATCGCCAACATTCGGACCAGGTACGCGATAGTCCGCACCGCCGGAATCTCGTACACGGCACCCGGTCCTGCTCCCCGAGCCACCAGTTCCCAGGCTTGGGCATCCGAGGCAGAGTCGAGTTCGGCATACGTCACCGTGCGGTGTCCGTCGTCGAGAGCAATGTTGTTCGGGAATCGCGCCGCGGTGGCGGCGAAGATCTCGGTCAGTGTGCGGGACGAATCGACCTCGGCAGCAGTCCAACTGGGCGCCGCGCCCACCACGAGATCCGAAACGAGTACTGGTACATCCTCGGCAATCGAGGTGAGCACTCTCGACAGCTGTCGGGTAACCGCGTCGGCGCTCGAAGGATCGAATGCGCTCGCGGCATAGATGAGCGCTCCGGTCAATGAACCGTCGTCAGCGGGTGCGAGCGAGACATGCATGGGGAACTTCGTTGTCGCGGTCTCGATTTCGCGAGCCTCGATCGTGAGGCCGGAAACCTCCACGGCAGGGATCGCGAAGTTCTGCAGACCCAGCGCAATCTGGGGAGTTCGTCCACCGAGCAGCTCACCAACCAACTCGGCAGGAGCAGAGCTGTTTTCGAACGCTGCCACATCAGCATCGAAAGCTGCACCCAACAGAAGATCGATCGGCACGTCCCCGTCGATCCGAAGGCGAAGAGGCACCGTATCCACGAACATGCCGACCACGCCGTCGAGCTGAGGCGCCCGCCGTCCGTCGACAGCTGTCGCGATCACGACATCGGGATTTCCACTCAGCTTGGCAAGCACCACCGACAACGCCGCATGAACCACCGCGAACAGCGAGACCTTCAATCGGTCGGCTCGCGCCTGCAGTGCCGAGGTGATGACGGCTGGTATCACGAAGTTCACTCGCTGCGCTATGGTATCCGGCCCGCCATCGGAGTGATCCACCGTCAGCGGAGACACAGATGTCACACCGTCCAGCGTTCGGCGCCAGAACTGCTCGACGCCAGGGGAAACGTCACGTGCTGCCTCCCACGCGGCAAAATCCCCGTACTGGATCGGCAACGGAGACCATTGCGAATCCAGTCCAGCTCGTCGCTTGCCGTACGCGGTCAGCAGGTCGCCGACCACCGTTCGCATCGACACCCCGTCGACTGCGATGTGATGAAAGCTCACTGCCAGAACGTGCCTGACCGGTGACACCTGGAGCAGCATCCAGCGCACCGGCAGGTCTGCCGCTACATCGAAACCACGCGAGCCGAACTCTCGCAGCAGCACCTCGACCTCGATGTCGGCGACCAGCCGCGTTTCCATTGTCACGGAGGTCGGAGGATCCACGACCTGAACCGGTGGAGTGCCCGGATACCGGGTTCTGAGGACATCATGACGACCGACAAGATCCGTTGCTGCCTGACGCAGCGCCGCCGCGTCGAGTTCACCGTCGATCTCGATGCAGATCGGCAGGTTGTACGCGCCGCTCGCCGTGTTCCGCTGATTCAGTACCCACATCGCACGCTGGTTTCGTGACAGGGGTGCGGGCGTGGGGTCGCGGCGCGGTTCCAGTCGGACAAGATCGGTCACCGAGTCGTTCTGCTCGAGCGAATCGAGCCGGGCTGCCAACGCCGCAACTGTTGGATGCTCGAATACGGTCCTGAGCGGAACAACCAGCCCCAGAGTACTACTCAAGAGCGAGGTAACCTCCGCGGCCGACAGCGAGTTGCCCCCGAGCGAGAAGAAGTCTGCGTCGCGGTCGTCCTCATTCCCACCGAGGACGGAACCAAAAGCTCCGGCTACAACACGTTCGGTGGCGGTGGCCGGCCCCTCTGCACGGGAAGCATCCAGTGTCGGAGACGGGAGACGGGCGAAGTCGACCTTGCCGTTCCGCATCGGAAGCTCGCCCTCGATGTCGACGATGGCATGCGGAACCATGTACGTCGGAAGGACTTCTGCGGCGGCAGCGCGAAGTTGACCAGTGTCAACTCTTTCGGCACCTGAACTTCTCACGTAGGCGACCAACAGAGGACTTCCACCTTCGGCCGACCGAACCCCGACGACACAGAAGTCGACGTTCGCGACAGACTGAATGACTGCCTCGATCTCACCCGGTTCGATCCGGACACCGTTGACCTTCACCTGCACGTCGGTTCGCCCGAGATAATGCAGGCGATACGTATTTCCCTCGGATTTGGGGCTTTCCGGCTTCCACATCACCAGGTCGCCCGTCCGGTACTTCCGGGCGCCTGAACCGGTTGCCACGAATCGTTCCGCAGTTCGGGCCGGTTGGCCGGCGTAACCGCGAGCGAGCATTCGACCTGAGAGATACAGTTCGCCGGCGACTCCCGGCGGCACCGGTTCGAGTCGATCATCGAGCACGACGGCGTCGACCCCGGCCAGTGGATACCCGATCGATCCGTCGTGAGTGTCACCCGACAGTTGTTCGATCGACAGTGGTTCGGTAGCAAGCGAATACATCGTCGACTCGGCAGGTCCGTATCCGTTGATGACTCGGCGTCCGGCTTGCCAGCGCTTCGCCAACGCGCCGCCGAGTCGCTCGCCCCCGAACATCACCGTGGAAAGGTCCGGCAGCGAAGGATCGCCGATCGAGGCGACGACAGTAGGTGTGGCGCACAGATGAGTAATTCGCTCGCGCCTCAGTGCTGATGCGAGTCCCGAGCCGAACAGTTCTTCGTTCTTCGCCAGAACGAGCGTGGCCCCGGACGCACTCGCGATGAGCACCTCGAGCAACGTCATGTCGAATCCTGGCGCTCCGCGATGGAATACGCGAGAACCTGGCCCAGCCGAGAATCGACCGGGCAGGTCTTCGGCGATCACACCGAGCCCGCCGTTGGTCACGACCACAGCCTTGGGGGTTCCGGTCGTTCCTGACGTGAAAACTACGTAGGCCGCCAGGTTCTCGGAATATTCGCGCACCGAGTCGGTGACTTTCTCACCACCAGCGTCTTCAGCACCAGCGTCTTCACCACCAGCGTTGCGGCCGCCGATCGCTCCGGTGCCCAGTGTTTCGAGGACATCGCGTACTCGCGCCTGCGGCTGTTCCGGGTCCGTCAATGCCGGAGCTGCACCGACCTTCGCGATTGCCCACAGTTGCACGATCGACGCAATCGACCGATCTGCAGTCCAAGCAGCGACCTGGTCGACTCCAACTCCCCGGGAGCGCAACTCGTCGGCTGCGACATCCGACTGGGCATCGAGTTCCCGGTAAGTCAGTGTGTTGCCCTCACCCTCGACCGCCACAGCGTCCGGGGCGGATTCGACGCCGAAGCGCAGCATGGAGGCAAGTGTCGTACCGGAAAGTCGAGATCGATCAGGCCGGTCGACCGCGCCGTGTGCGGGGACGAGAAGAGCTCGTTCCGCACTGTCCAACAGGTCGATTTGCCCTACGGCGACATTCGGGTCGACAGACACTTGATTCAGGAAGCGCTCGAACCGGCCCGCAAAGCTCGATACCGTCAGATCATCGAATAGATCAGCGTTGTAGACGAATTCGAGACCGAGTTCGCCCCCGACCCCCTCGTCCGTGACGTTGACCTGCAGATCGAAATTTGCGTGCCTGACTTCAGGAGCAATCTGTGTGATGTCCAGCCCTGGTATCGACCACGCGGCGGTCTCAGCAGTTCGGAACGAGAGCGCCACCTGGAACAACGGATGTCGCGAACGCGATCGCGGTGGGTCGATCAGATCGACCAGCGATTCGAAGGGCATCTCTGCGTGCGCGAACGCCGCTACGTCACGCTGACGAACCTGCTCGACCAACCGGCCGAACGAGTTCGACGGATCGACTTCGGTTCGAAGAACAATCGTGCCGGCAAACATGCCGACCAGCTCGTCGAGTTCAGGTGTGACGCGTCCGGACACAACAGTGCCGACAGCTACGTCATCGCTACCGTTGTACCTCGCCAACAGCGCCGCGAGAGCGGCGTGTACAACCATGAACATGGTCGCGTTGTTCGATCGTGCGAGTGTCTGAAGGCCCGTTCGTACCGAACCTGAGATCTCCACCCGACAGCTCGACGCACGGGCGAACGTCGAACGTGGACGATCGAGGGGAAGCGTCACCTGCTCGGGAAGTCCTTCGAGAGCCTGCATCCAGTAGCTGCGTACCGTCTCGGGAATCCCCGATTCCCTTTGCCATGCACTGTAATCGGAGTATTCGAGCGCGAGCGGCGACCACTGCGGAGCGTGCTGCGCCGAGCGGGCGATGTACGCCGCAGTGAAGTCGCGGACCAACAATTCGAGTGATCGAGCGTCGGCGGCAATGTGATGGACGACGACAGCCAGGATGTGCTCGACAGGTGAAACCTGGAGAAGTGCCGCACGTACGGGCGGATCAACGGTGACATCGAAGCCCGAACCCACCAGTTCTGCTACACAATTCTCGGCGTCGCCGCCGTCGAGTGCCTCGAGCTGAAAGGCCGGAAGCGCATCCTCGGCGTCGAGCACCGTCTGAACCGGGCCGCCGCCGACAACCGGGTACACGGTCCGCAGAGTGCGATGGCGATTGATCACGTCACGAATTGCCAGTTCGGCCGCAACCACGTCCAGCTCGCCTGCCAAGCGCAGCACGATCGGGATGTTGTATCCGGCGGAGTCTGTATCCAACTGATTCAGAATCCACATTCGATGCTGGGAAGCTGACAGGTGCACTTCCGTGTTGTCCGAACGAGGCCCCAAGGACACGTCAGACGCGTGCTCCGCGCCGGTTCGCCCTACACCTATCCGCGCAGCAGCGATGTCTGCGAGCTGATCGACGGATGGGTGCTCGAACACATCGCGGACGTCGAGGTTACAGCCCAGGGCGGAGTTCAGACGCGACGAAAGACGAGTGGCGATCAAGGAATTGGCGCCTTGATCGAAGAGGTTCCGGACCGGATCGACATGCGGAACTTCCATCAAATCGCTCAGAATGGCTGCGACTGTCTGCTCGAAGAAGTCTCGCGACTGCCGAGTCGGCTGCGTGAGAGACACCGGGGTCGGCAACGATGCTCGGTCGATTTTGCCGTTGATCGTGACCGGTAATGACGCGAGCGCCATCAAAGCCGACGGAACCATGTGCGCGGGCAGCAACGAACGAGCAGTCCGCAAGACGCCGTCGAGGTCGTGTCCGCTCCCCGGGGTGATGTAACCGACCAAAGTCGGCCCGCTGTCGAGTTCTCTCACCACTACCGCGGCCTGCTCCACCGACGTGTGAGCCAACAGCGCGGATTCGACCTCGCCCGGTTCGATGCGGTAACCGCGCAGTGCCATCTGACCGTCGGCGCGGCGAACATATTCGAGTCGGCCGGCTCGCCAACGGACCAGATCGCCGCTGCGGTACATCCGTGATCCATCGAATCCGGGTTCAGGCACGAATCGCGAAGACGTCATCGCGGGTCGACCCAAGTAGCCTTCGGCCACCTGCGGACCCGCAACATACAGTTCGCCGACAGATCCCGGAGGGACGGGCTTCAACGACGCGTCCAGTACGTAGCTGCGCAACCCTGGTAGTGGGGACCCGATCGGCGAGACAGTCTCGTCACCGGGGACAAGATCAAAACTGGTGACATGGACTGTGGTTTCGGTGATTCCGAACATGTTGACGCCCCGCACGTCCGGGTGCCGATCGAACCAAGCCTCCACGCGCCCGGCGTCGAGGCGATCACCGCCGAAAACAATCGTCCGGAGCGGAAGCAGCATTTCCTGCGTGACTTCCGCCAACGCATAGAAGGCGGCCGGGGTCTGATTGAGAACGGTCACTCGTTCCCGCACAATCAGATCCGCGAATCTTTCGGGTGAGCGCGCGACATCACCGTCCACGATCACGAGGGATCCGCCAGTGGTCAACGAACCCCACATCTCCCAGACCGAGAAGTCGAATGCGTACGAATGAAACATCGTCCATACATCTTCGGCGTTGAAGTCGAAGATCTCTCGGGTCGAGGCGAGCAGCGCCAACACGTTGTCCTGAGACACCACTACGCCTTTGGGAGCTCCAGTTGATCCGGAAGTGTAGATCACGTAGGCGGCGGACTCCGACTGTGCAACGGGCCAGTCGGCCGTAGCGTCAGTCGTCTCGTCCACGAAGATGACAAGTTGCTCGTACCCAACGAACCGCCCAGCAGATTCGTCCGTCGACAGAATCGCTTTCGGGCCTGCATCGGCAAGTACGTAGTGGATACGAGCGTCGGGATACTGCAAGTCGATCGGTACGTACGTCGCGCCCGCGCGAACGACAGCGATGATGGCTACGACGAGGTCGACCGATCGAGGCAGGGCGACCGCCACGCGATCACCGACTCGAATTCCTCGATCGATCAAGACAGCGGCAAGGCCCTCCGAACGAACTCGCACCTCTTCATAGGTGAAACGAGTATCGCCACTCGACACCGCGATTGCATTCGGATGCCGGGCTGCGACGGCCCCGAAGAGGTCAGGCAGCGACTGCGCGACAATCGACGGCGCCGGCACCCGAGCCGACAATTCTTCGCGTTCCGCAACACTGAGAACATCGATGTCACGCAGCATGATTGACGAGTTCTCGGTAATCGAGCCACACACTCGACGAAGCCGCTCGACCCAGCTCTGCACGGTGCCTGCATCGAACAGATCGGCGGCATATCGGAAAGTGCCGCGAACACCGCTCGCGTCGCCGTCAATCGTACGATCCTCGCGCACAGTCACTTCGAGGTCGAAGCGAGGGTGGACCGGAGGTAGCGGAGTGCCGTGCACCGTCAGAGTTCCCATCGCGATCGCGGAGTCGGGCGCTACCGGATCGACAGCGAGAACCACTCTGAGGAAGGAATTCTTCTCACCTACGCCCCCACCGACCGCACGGTCGACCACCCAGTCGAACGGAACGTCGGCATTGGACAGGGCCGCCACATCAACCTCGCGCACCTGAGTCAAGAACTCACCGAACGTGTCTCCGCCGCGAAGGAGCGTTCGCAGCGCGACGGTCCCGACGAACATACCGACGACACCGTCGAACGAAGGATGCGTTCGTCCGGAGGTCGGGGTCCCGATGACCACATCGGACGCACCGGTGATCTTGCTCAGTGCGATCGAAAGGCAGGCGTGCAACACCATGAAGGTTGTGCAGTCGTGCGCGCGAGCGATCTCGTTCAGCGCCGCATGGATGGGTGAGGGCAACTCGAACGTCACGTCCCGAGCCGACGACGGTTGGTCCGGCCGGCGGGATCTGTCCACGGGAAGCGCAAGAGTCGGATCAACACCGGCGAGTGTGTCGGACCAGAATTCCAGCTGGCGTCCTGCCAAGCTCTGTGGATCCGCGGGATCACCGAGAATGGTTCTGTGCCAAGCGGAATAGTCGCGGTAGTCGAGAGCGGGCGAAGGCCAGATCGGCGACCGTCCGTCGGCGCGAGCGTCGTACGCCGCGACGAGGTCCGAGACGATCGTCGCGAACGAAAGGCCGTCCAGGGCGATGTGATGGGCAACCACGGTCATGCGGTGGTCGGCGTCGCTGCCGGAGGCGAGGATCAAGCGAAGAGGCGCATCGGTCGCCAGGTCGAAACCCGCCGCAACCAAATCCGCTGACGCAGCCTCGTAATCCTCGGACGCAACCTCGATCAGAGTCACCGGAGTCGCGGTCGCAACCTGGATCGGCCACGCATCGTGATTCTGGTCGAACGAGAAAACAGTACGCAAGACGAGATGGCGATCGGTCAGGTCACCTACCGCCGCCCTCATCGCCTCGATATCCAGAGCACCACTGAACGCGACCTCGAACGCAATGTTGTACGCCGACGACTGGGGATCCAGACGGTTGAGTAACCACAGGCGTTGTTGCGCCGGTGCGATTTCCACGACGAGGTCGTCCGAAATGCGTTGGGGTTCCACCATCCACTCCGCCCGCCCCGCACGGATTACCCGGGCCAGGCGCGCCGGCGTCGGGGCACCGAACACGTCCCTGACACCAACCCGTCTTCCGAGAGCGGAACTCACTCGCGCGGCAACATACACGGCGTCGAGTGAACTACCGCCCCAGGCGAACAAGTCGGAGTGCGGTCCGAGAACTCCGACGCCGAGGACCTCGGCCATCACCGAGGCAATCAATTCCTCGTCGTACTCGATCGGACGGTTGACCGCCGCGCGCTGCTCGGCCGGCGCGGACGACGCCGGTTCAGGGAGCGCTGAACGGTCAGTCTTTCCATGGCTCGTGACGGGCAATGCTGCCAAAATAGTCACCGAACTCGGCAGCATGGAACGAGGAAGTCGGGTAGCCAGATGATCGAGCACCATCGTCTGGCTCAACGGATGAGCTGCACCTTCGGCCACGGTCACATACGCCGCAAGCGACCCGGATCGCTCGACCACCGCTGCTTGCGCAACGCCGGGAGTCGACAGGAGCACAGCCTCGATCTCGCCCAGTTCGACGCGTACTCCACGGATCTTGACTTGTTGATCAGAGCGACCCAAGAACTCGAGTTGACCGGCATCGTTCCATCGCACGACATCCCCGGTGCGGTACATGCGCTCGCCGGCACCAGTGGCACCAAAGGGCGCCGCTACGAAACGCTCCGAGGTCAGCGTCGCGGAAAGATACCCGCGCGCCAGTCCTGGTCCCATCACGTACAGCTCCCCCGCGGCGCCGACCGGAGTGGGCAGCAACGACGAATCCAACACCACAGCGGAAACGCCGTCGATCGGGCGCCCGATCGGAGTATCACCACCAGGCGCGAGCGGCTCGCTCATGAATGCCGCGACGGTTGCTTCACTGGGCCCGTACGAATTCACGATGTCGACGTGACTCGACCACGCATCCACTAGCGCTCCCGGCGGTCGCTCGCCGCCGACGTTCAAGACTCGAAGTTCCGGCAAAGCCCGAGGATCCATCGTCAACGGAACCGATGGCGTCGAGTTCAGGTGCGTGACACCTTCAAGTCGCAAATAGTCTTCGAGGTCCACTCCGCCGATCAATCCGGGAGGAACGATCACTGCGGTCGCGCCGCAGCCGTGTGCAAGCAGAATCTCGAGGATCGCCACGTCGAACGATGTGTTTGCAAGGAGCGCGACGCGGGAGGAACTATCGATGTTCAGACGCCGTGTGTGAGAACGCAGCAACGGCACAATGCCTCGGTGCGTGACCGCGACACCCTTCGGTCGCCCGGTAGAACCAGAGGTGTAGACCACGTAGGCGGTGTCGTCCAGAGACAGGTCGGCGATAGATGAACCCGCCCCCACGCGTCGATCCACCGGACCTTCGACGGTCTCGTCTTCCCTGGGGTTGACGACGCAGACCCAGGCCGGCACGTTCACGAGTTCGCCACCGACCACAACGGACACGTCGGCGTCGTCGAGAAGGAAAGCGACACGCTCGGAGGGTGTTTGAGGATCCACGAAGAGAAGGGCAGCACCAGCCCGCACTACTGCATGAAATGCAACTACGGAATCGGTCGAGCGCCCGGTGAGGATCCCGACGACGTCGCCTCGTCCGACTCCGTTCTCCACGAGCAAGGCGCAGAGTGCATCCGCGCGAGCGCCGAGCTGGTCGTAAGTGACGTCCACACCTTGCTCGCGGATCGCGACGGCACTCCCCTGCCCTGCGCCGCCTCTGATGACCGAATCGAGCGTCGCGAATCCGTCCGTCCGCTGACCTAGCGCAGGGACCAGATCCTTCACTTCATCCGTCGAGAGGATGGGGAGGTCACCGAGCGCACGGGTAGCCGAGTCGAGGAACCCCTCGAGTAGCCGAACGAACTGACGATGATGCATCGCCAAGTCACGTTCGCTGTAGAGGTGCGGATTGGCTTCGAAGGAAAGGCGAACGTTCTCCCCCGCGATCGACGGATAAATGCTGAAGAACAGGTCTTCGGTGGGTCCGGATGTGAGGACGTGAAATTCGCCGACGACGTCACCGAGCCGAATCGCTTCGTGAAACATCATGACGTTCACGGCCGGGCCCGCCGCCTCACGGGATCCGCCCTGACCCTCCTGGAAGCCCATGTCCTCGTAGCGGAATCGCTGGTGGCGTAGCGCACCGGTCATTTGAACCGAGATCTGACGCACCAGTTCTTGTGGCGACAGATCCCGTTCGAGTTGCGCACGAACAGGCACGATGTTGGACAGCATCCCACCTGAACGTTTCGACGTCGCCGTGGTGCGGCCGGACACCGGCAAGCTGAGGACTACGTCATCGGAATCAGTCATGCGACCGAGATAGGACGCGAATGCACCGACGAGGACCGCCACCTCGGAGGTAGTCCACTCGGTCGCGACATCCGAAAGCCGTTTTGCAAGAGTTGGATTCAGTGTCCGCACCATCATGCGCTGCGGCATGGACGTCAGGCCGGCGCCGTCGGCGAGGCGAACCGGGCGGGGCAGGCCTTCGGACATCTCCGTCCAGTACTGCTCGTCCGATCGATACCGCGACGAGGATCGGTAATCGACGTCGAGGTCATGCAGTGCACGTACCCCGAGACCACCGAAAGGAGTCAGCGTCTTGCCATGAACCAGATGCGAATAGCGCTCGGCCACCCGAGCGGTGAGTGTCATCGCCGCATGTCCGTCGAGCACGAGGTGATGGGCGTGCGAGTACCAGTAGTAGTGCTCATCTGCCAGGTGAAGCAAGGTTGCCGAGATCAGGCGGTCAGACATCACGTCAAGTGGCCGTGAGTATTCCGCTGTCATCCACTCGTTCGCGCGCCGAACCGGGTCGCGGTCGCTGCGTAAGTCGAGGTATACGAGATCGTCGACGATCGAATGATCGACGACCTGTGCCGGCTCGGCATCGGTAGCGACGAGGCGAACGAACGGCGACTCCAATTCATGACATGCCGTATTCGTTGCCTCGATCAGCGCGTCGACGTCAACCGGTCCGCGTAGTTCCACGTACTGAGCCACCACGAACGGAGTTGACGGACTCAATTGCTGCGCGAACCACAGCGCGAGCTGAGCCCGAGACAACGGAAAAGCACTCAACCCGTCACCTCACATTTCACCAGCCTTGTTTTTCACGAACGTTCGGTGGCTGATCACGTGAATCCATGGGAGCGAACACCACGAACGGCCGAACCGAACCCTACTGTCTCGTCTAAGTTTTCACCACTGGGCCAACACTGCTAGACATGTCGACGCAGCTTTCACGCACTCAAACGTCAGGAGCTTCAGCGGATGAACAACGACACGGTGGGACCAAAGTCCGACGACGATTCCGGGGCTGAACCGAGCGGCTCCAACACCATCCCACCGAGGGGCCCGGAGCGCGAAACCAAGGGGGCGGCCGCTTTTCTCCGAAGCCGTAGAACGGCAGTCGCGATCACCGCAACGACGCTGGTAGTGGGCGGTTTCGTGGCATGGCTCGGGTACACGGCATACGAAGCGAAAGACAACCTGGAGGCGGCTCGCGACCACGCACAGTCGGCGAAGAGCGCTCTCCTGGCCGGAGATACGGGAGTCGCAGAGTCTGCCGCGGCGGAAGCCGATCGCGAAGCATCGGCCGCATACGACAACACCCATTCACTCCCCTGGAACATCACCGCCGCAATTCCCGTCATCGGGTCGCCGTTCGAGTCGACGCGCCAGATGACCGAGGTCGTTCAGGGGCTTACGCGTGACGTTCTCGGCCCTGCCGTGACTACCGGAACTTCACTCGCACCAACGGAATTGGTGCAGCCCGGTGGGCGCTTGGCACTCGCACCGTTACGCGAAGCGGAACCGAAACTGGCCGAAACAGCTATCGCCGCGGAATTGCTGTCGTCGCAGGCACAGGAAGTTCCCGAATCGAAGTACCTGGGCCGAGTTAACGATGCCAGAGCAGAATTACAGTCGCAGACAAGCGAACTGGCTACCCTCCTGACGAACACCGCCACCGCGGCGCGCATCGCACCGGCGATGCTCGGCACCGACGGACCGCGCAACTACTTCATCGGTTTCCAGACCAATGCGGAAGCGCGAGGAACCGGCGGCCTGTTGGGTGGATACGGCATCGTCCGAGTCGACAACGGCGCCGCTCGGGTGGACACACTCTCCCCCAACTCCGAACTAACACTGGACAATCAACCGATAGACCTTGGTCCTGACTTCAACCAGCTGTACGGAAACAGTCGACCGACCACCGATTTTCGCAACAGCAACCTCAGCTCGCACTTTCCCTACGCAGCGCAGATCTGGCAGTCCCTGTGGTCACAGGAGTCCGGGGGTGAGCTGGTCGACGGCGCGATAGCGACCGATCCGATAGCACTGAGTTACCTCCTCGCGGCGGTGGGACCAGTAGAGATGCCGGACGGAGAGTCGGTCACCGCCGACAACGTCGTTGAGTTGACCGAGTCGACCGCGTACGCACGCTTTCCCTCCGACAACAAGGCACGAAAGCAGTATCTGCAGACAATCGCGGCCCGTGTCGTGGCGAAGATGACCGGGAACATCAAGTCGCCGAGCGCATTACTGGAGGCTCTGGGCAGAGGTGTCAGCGAGGGCAGAATCGCAGTGTGGAGCTCTCACCCCGACGAACAATCGGTTCTTGCCGACACCGTCCTCGGGCATACCATTCCCGATGATGCCGCTCCGTACGCCGGTGTGGTGATCAACAACCAAGCCGGCAACAAGCTCGACTACTACCTCACACGAGAAATCGACTACACAGCCCAGACGTGCACCGGCGACACCCGAAAGACAACGGTCACCGTTCGACTGACCAACAACGCGCCCGACGCCGACCTGACCGAATATGTCAGCGGGATCGTCGACAACCCCGGACGACTGCCCAATGGCACCAATGTGGCTGCAGTCACTCTGCTTGCGACAGCCGGCGCCAAACTCGATGCCGTCTCCGTGGGTGGACAGATTTCGTTTGCCGTCAACGGAACTGAACAGGGTCACCCGGCCTACATGACCAGGGCCGTCATTCCGCGAGGCCAGACGGTTGAGCTGAAGTTCGATCTGACCGAGCCCACAGCCGAGGGCGAAGCTCGCGTACCGGTCCAGCCGCTGGTCGACGACCCGAAGATTACCGTCGACGTGCCTACCTGCTGAGCTTGACCGGCAAACGTCGACGAGGCCCCTGGCATGTCGACGTTTGTCGGGCTCGTGAACTTTCAGCAGATTTGAAACTTTGGCGAAGGCTAGCCTATGCTTCCTGACGCGCCTGGAACCGGCCGTCGGCTGCGATCCGTCGGAGTCTCACTCCTCGGCGCATCGACAACGGAAGGTTCCCCATGCGATACGCCCGTGTGCGCTCACTTCGCCGAACTGTGGCGCTGAGTGGATTGGTCATTGCCGCCCTGGCAATCGGCGGATGCAGTAACAACGACACCGCAACCGAATCGAGCAGCAGCGACTTCGAAACCGTCACCATCGAAAGTGCGCTCGGAAACGCCGTCATCACCGAAAAGCCCGAGCGAATCGTGACTCTCGGCATGGGGTCGGCGGAGACCGTAATCGCGCTCGGCACGATCCCGGTCGGCGTCGAAAAGTACGCATGGGGCAGCGACGACACCGGGTATCTGCCGTGGGTGCACGAAGCGGTCACGAAGCAAGGTGGCGAACTGCCAGAGCAGTTCACCGGCGGAACCGATCTCAACATCGAAGCGATCATCGCTCTCGAACCCGACCTGATCCTCGCCCCCTGGTCCGGCATCACTCAGCAGCAGTTCGACTCACTCAACGCGTTCGCGCCGACCGTCGCCTACGCCGAGAGCCCCTGGACCATCACGTGGGAAGACCAGATCAGCGTCATCGGCAAAGCCATGGGCGAATCCGAGAAGGCGACAGCCGAAATCGACAAGATCAAGTCGCAGTTCGCGGAATCGACTGCAGCACATCCGAACTACGCCGACGTCAGCTTCTCTTTCATCTACAACACGGGCCCAGGAACCCTCGGCGTCTTTTTCGCCGAAGAGCAGCGTGTGGCCATGGTCCGCGCACTTGGCCTGCAGGTGGATCCCGTCGTCTACACCTTGACGGAATCTGAAGGAACAGACTCGGCCGTCATCGGCCTCGAGAACGCAAACCTCCTCGACAAGTCCGACCTGCTCTTCACCTTCTACTCGGACCCGGCCAATCGGGCCGAGATCGAAGCGCAGCCCGCTTACCAGGCAATCCCCGCTGTGGCTCGGGGAACTGTCATCGCTCCGACCGAACAGCCCTTCGTCACCGGTTCCTCGATGATCAACCCTCTGACCGTGCCCTGGTCGCTCGAGCGCTACGTGCCGATGATCGACGAGGTAATCGCGAAGCTGAACAAGTGATGTAGATCAGCATCGTGCGATCGAGAAACCCGCGTCCTATTCGGACGCGGGTTTCTTGCCGTCGCGTTCAGCTTTGAATCGCATCCACTCACTGCTCAGCATGCGATTGTCGATGATCCACCCCATGTAATCGCGCATGTTGAGCACACGAATGTACGCGGGACCGTTGGGATTTGCGTACTGCAGGGCCTCGGTCGCAAGCTTGCGTTGATTCTCGAGATACACGTGCTCTGTTTCGAGGAATCCGCCCCACACGTCGGAATCCATGACGTAGTAGTGAGTCCGATCCCGAGGCTTGCGCGTGAGCTTGACGAACCCCCGGTCGATCAACCGACGAATGTAGGTGGACACCGATCCGCGACTTGCTCCGAGTGCCTTCGCCAACTCTTCGGCGCTGACCCCTGGCGACTCGCTGATCAACAGATAGCCCGCAATACGTCCTTCGATGCGGGCCCCACCGCCGGACTGCCAGTACACGGAGAACTGATCGATGAACCAGGTGGAGAAATCGTCACCGCGAGCAGGGCTGGCATCGCCCATTCGTTGAGCCTCCGACGTCTCTGGGTACGAACAATTCGCCACTATTGTGCCAGCACCACCGTCACCGAGCCGAAATCACCAGCCCTGGAGTGGTTGCGATGAACTCGAGCTGTTCGATTGTCAAAGGCGACGCCGATGTGGAGCCAGCCGATGTCACGAACTGGGTCACCACTACTGTTTCGCCGGAGGGGTGAACAACCCGGACCGTGTCATCGCCCGAGCCATCGGGATCGACCAGGCGAGTCACGGTGGTGGAGCCTGGCAACGTCAGTGTGTCACCCGGTTCCGGCACAGCGTTACCAACTGATATTTCGACATCGCTGCTGCCGTCCGCTGTCGAGGCGACGATCCGCTCGCACACTCCTCCCTGTCCGTAATCATCTGGAACCAACGAACCGAGCGGGCGCTCCAAAGTGACGCCTGCCGCGCCGAGATCCTTCCAACGTGCATCGAGCAACTGATTCAGTCGGTCGATATCCATGCGCGACGCAGGTGGACCGGCATTCACAGAATCGGTGTAGCAGGATGCCATCGGCGGCGGCGTCGAGTCTGGAACCGGCGCAGTCACCGCAAGCCCCGGCGCGGTCGCTAACGCGATCAGTTCGTCCATCGTCAAGAGCGGGGAAGCATCCGACGAAGTTCCGGTCGACGTGTCGACGCTGGCAACAACCCGGGATCCATCACCGAGATACGCGACGACTCCGCGCTCGCCCCCGACTTCCGAACCGTCTTTGTCTTCGAAATCGGCTCTGTCCTCGAAATCGGCGATGTCGAGCACTGTTCCGTTTTCGAGATGCTCCCGCCGATCCACCAGACCCTCCAAGCACGGCGGCACCGGCTGATCCCATGCACGCACCTGAACCGAGATATCCGCAGTCCGCCCGACGCGAGTCAAGGTTCCCTTCGCCGACGTAGAACCGCTGAACTCGATCGGGTCGACCCCGTCAGGAAACGAGGCACCCCGGTAATTCTGGATCGGCGCAAACTCGAGCGATTTCGATGGACTCGCAAATGCAACGTCGACATCGGAAGGCAGCGATTCGAGTAGTGCGTCGCTCATGGCGGTGGCCTTCGGTCCCGAGAACCATGGATAGTCCGGGTCGTCATAACCGGGCTCACCGGCAAAACCGTAGTTGATACGCACCGGCGGACCCGGCGATGCCACCGAATCGCAGCCGGGAATCGACGTGCCCGTGTCCTCGTTCGTCACCGCCGCGACAACAGTTCCCAAGGCGACGATCGAGACGATCACCAGCCCGTCACGCCAGGTCCATTGCTCGCGGCGACGGTTCGACTCGTGTGCGGTGCGCCCAGACATTTCTCGATCATTGCCTACGGCAACAACTACGTCACTATCCGACATACCCAGTGAGGTCGTAAACCGTGGAATTTCCCACGGTCGTCGATGCGAAATTGGCTTCGACCCATTCCTGGATGGCACTCGACGTGCTGTCCCCGCTTTGGCCCTCTCTCTGGCTTCCGCCCTGGCTACCCGCAATGTAGTAGTGAATTTTTCCGTCTGCCACGTACTGGATGAATTGATCCAATGTCGGTGCGGGATCGGAACTCCAACCGCCGATCGCCATCACCGCGGTATTGCTGGCCAACTCGTAGGTCGCTGCGCTTTGCGAACCGTTGGTCGCGGCCGACCACGTGGTGCCCGCATTGACCAGCATTGCCGTCAACTCGGAAGCACTTTCGCTGCCGCTACTCAGTTCTTGCCCGTTCGACGCCGGATTTACAGTCGCGTCAGAAGAATTCGGCGGAGCGTCACCGTTTTGCAGCTCTGGGCCCCCACCCATACCTCCTCCCCCACCCATTCCGGAATCGGACACCGCACCGGCTGGTCCGGCTGTCGGAATGGATCCGCCGTGCGCGGCTGCGGCAGTGGCAATCGCGTAAGACGCCGAACCTGCTATCCCTGCCAACGAGCCGATGATCAATCCAGCAACAGCAAGCCTTCGGAATCGATCCTTGGCTCCCACGAGAACCAGGATCGCGCCGACGACAGTGCCCGCCAACAGAATCCACTTCAGCATCGGCAGCCAGTCGGCATTGCGGTGCAACAACACCCAACTCCAGATTCCTGCGGCCAGCATCGTCGCAGCCAAGCCGCAACGTCCGATCCAACGGGCACGGACCAACCACAGAGCGTATCCACCGGTCCCGATCATCCCCGCGACGGCGGGCGCCAGCGCAACTGTGTAATAGGGGTGGATCGTGCCGGACATGTAGCTGAAGATCAGGCCGGTAACGAGAAACCAGCCACCCCAAAGGATCAACGACGCACGGACAAGATCTGTGCGCGGTTCGCGCCCACAGGCGAGTAAGCCGAACACCAACGCAATCAAAGCCGCAGGAATAAGCCAGGAAATCTGGATACCCATCTCGCTGCCGAACAGCCGTTCGAGTCCGGCACTTCCCCCGAAGCTCGAACCTGCACTGCCACCGGCCATTCCGCCACCGCCACCGGTGCTCCCGAAAAGTCGACCCAATCCGTTGTATCCCAGTACCAAGTCCATGACGCTGTTGTTGGTCGATCCGCCGATGTACGGGCGAGAATCAGCGGGCCACAGCCACACTGCCAACACCCACCACCCAGCCGATATGACAACGGACGCAGCACCGATCACCAGGTGGACCAGGCGAATCCGCAAGCGCACCTGTCCGGCGATCAAATACGCGGCACCGAATGCAGGCAACACCATCAGCCCTTGCAGCATCTTGGTGAGAAAGGCAAACCCCAGCGCTACTCCTGCGAGCGCCACCCACATCGCGGCTCGACGACCGATCGCCGTGCCCATAGCCCGAATCACGAAGTAGCCCGCAAGAGTCATGAGCAGAACCAACAGTGCATCAGGATTGTCGAACTTGAACATCAGGGCGGCAGCGGGCGTAGCTGCCAAAACAGCTCCCGCCACCAAACCCGCAGCGGGCGACGCCACTCGTTTGACGGCCGCGTATACGAGCGCTACTGATCCGACGCCCATCAATGCCTGCGGAACTAGAAGACTGGCACTCGAGAATCCGAAGATTCGCCCGGACACACCCATGACCCACAATGAAGCGGGCGGTTTGTCGACCGTGATGAAATTCGAGGTATCGAGGGACCCGAAGAACCACGCTTTCCAATTCTGGGAGCCGGCCTGCGCCGCTGCAGCGTAGAAGGTGTTGGCGTAGCCACTCGCGGTCAGATTCCACAAATACAGGACTGCCGTTGCTGCCAACAGGATCGTCAGCGCCAATCCTGTACTGCGCGTGCGGAACCACGACGGCGAGGGCTCCGCGCGACGGGCAGTTGGTGCCGGCCGCTGACGCGGCGCCGGATGCAGAACGGCGGTCATCAGGAAGTCCCTTCACGAGTTACTGTCCTGCCAACGATCGCGTCTCCAACCCTGGCGGCACTGGGAGCCGGCTGGAAAGTTGCTGTGAATGGCTCAGGTCAGGGAGCGCTCGAACAGCACGACGCTGAACCAACCGGTGTCGGCATCGTCTCCGAAGTCACGACGCCCTACCTCGGTAAAACCGGCGTCCAAGTAGTAGCGGCGCAACCGCACGTTGGTTTCTACACAATCGAGCCGCAGGTACTGCGCGTTCTCCTGCGCGGACCGTCGATGGGCCCAGACGAGTAAGCGTTCGCCCATCGAGGTTCCCGAGAATTCTCGATCGATGACCAATCCGTGCACGTAACCAGCACGCTCGTTCGAATCGGGCCAGACCACAGGGTCCGACCAGATCAACCGCAGGGCGCCGACAATCCTCGACTGCTCCCGGTCTCGCGCAACAAAGAACTCCCCTCTCGAAATCTGCTGCTCGACCTGCTCGACAGACACTTCACGCGGGCGCCACTGGATGATTCCGCGTTCTGCCAACCAGTCTTCTGCCGCATGCCGCAGCGCCAGAATCTCCGGCCCATCGGTCTCGACCGCTTGCACAACGTCCACAACCACCTCCCCCAAATCTGCAGCCGTTCACAACAACACGGCCTCCAGGCCCCAACCCGGGTGTATCTACGAGTTGAAGCCTATCGGCGTGAAGTTATGCGTCTGAACGGGTGTCACCACTCAGTCAGGTTTTGAATGTGGTGTTGGCCGGTCGCGGATGCTGCTGCGGGTCGATCGAGGGTGGCGGGATGAACCACGGTTTGTTGTCGACACCGATGCGGATCACCCATTTCCCGACGAACCCGGATTTGCGGTGCATCAACCGATGATGTGAACGGCACAGCAGGACCAGGTTGTTCATCACCGTCGGGCCACCGTTCGCCCAGTGCCGGATATGGTGCGCATCAGTCCAGGCCGGTACACATGTGCAGCCCGGGAACGCGCAGCCCTTGTCTCGGGCGATCAACGCCACTCGTTGTTCGGCGGTGACCAACCTCTTCCCTGGTTGCGCATCCAAGGGCGCGCCGTGATCGTCGAGCAGGACGGTGGAGAGGAAGCAGTCACACCCGAGGAGTCTGGTCTGCGATACGGACAGTGGTCCGAGCCAGGGCATGTGCCCGACATCAAGATCCGATACAGCCATTCCGTCATCAGAAGTGGAGGGTGTGGCGGCGCAGTCCCTATGCTCGGCCAGATCCCGCGCGTTGATGTGCACGTTCACGTGCGGGCGTTGACCACCATCGGTTCCGGTCTTGGCGCAATCGAGATAGCGGCGGATCAGTTCGGTGAACCCGTCCGCGGTCCGTTTCGCCGCCGACCGAGCATCGGGCGTCCCATCCGGTGCCGGGGTCGGCATCGTCAAATTCGACAACGCCGACAACAACATTTCACCGGTCAGGGCGTCGAAATCACCACGCACCACCACCCGGCCATTGAGCGTCGACGCGATCCGCAACTCATTGAGATCCACATCCTCGGCGGGCGGAATCTCATCCGATTCGAACAACCGCTCCAACGTCGCGATCACGTTCCGCACTTTCGTGGTCGTCGCTTCCACACCCGACGCAGCAGCCAACAACAGATCGATGCACTTCGGTAGCGCCTCCTCCGGCATGCCTTTAGGTGGTGATTCACAGAACGCCACGATCAACACGGCATGCTCGAAGGAGCAGTCCCCGCCATCGAACCGAGCCGAGACCGCCGGAAACGGCCGCAAAGCTGCACCCAGTGCGGCGATCTTCTTCCCGTCCCGAACCTGCAGCATCGTGTTGGCCGCCAACCAGGACCCCACACCGCGGCTGGCAATCACCTGATCATCCGGGCGCAACGAGAGTTCGTCGACCACGGCCACACGCACGGCTTCGAGACGCAGAATCTCCGCACTCGCTTCGACAGCAGCAGCGCGCAACTCGGCAGCAGTCAACTGCCACAGGCGTCCGCGCAACCCCACCGCAGAACCAGACACCACATCCGACAACAAGACACTCATTGAATCCCCCGATCCCCTCCCCAAACAATACTCGAACACCCGTTCGAGTCAAGAGTGGTAAACCTCGAGCGCCCGCGCTACCGATTCGTCACCCGCAGGTAGCAACGGCAGTCGAACATTGGGAGTCGGAATCTGTCCCAACGCATGCAATACGCCCTTGATCACAGTCGGGTTCGGTTCGGAAAACAGAGCTCCGGACAGCTTCGACAAACTCCGCCCGAGGTCACGGGCGCCGTCCACATCGCCACTGTCCCAAGCTTTTACCAAGCGGACGAACTCAGCGGTCGACACATGAGCGGACGCCAAGATGCCACCGGCCGCACCCAAGGCCAGAAAAGGCGCGAGAAACAGATCATCCCCCGCCAGTACGGCGAAGTCGCCTGGAAGGTCCGCGAAGAGTTCGACGGCAGCTGCGTCGATACCGCCCGCGGCATACTTCACACCAACAACCCCGGGCAAGGTACCCACCTCCTGCAAAGTGCCGCTGTCCAGATCGCACGCAGTCCGGTACGGCACGTGATAGACGATCAGCGACACTGGGCTCGACGACTGCAGATGCGCGAAATGCGCCACCACACCGGCTTTCGACGGCCTCGTGAAGGAGGGAACCGGCACCAACGCCGCCGAGACCTCAGGCCACCGTGCCAGCCTCCCGAGCGCCTGCGCACTGCCCGCCGTGTCGTTACTGCCCGCGCCGACGATCAACGTCGCACCTCTCGCACGGCACACATTCGCACAGATATCCAGAACGGTCACTCTCTCCTGTTCGGTGAGTGTTGCGGCTTCCGCTGTAGTCCCCAGCGCAACGAGTCCGACCGCACCCTCGGAGAGGACCTGGTGCGCAAGCTGTTCGAGTGCATCGGTTGCAATACGACCGTCGCTCTCGAAGGGCGTGATCAGTGGAACATGGATTCCGGCCAGGTCAACTCGAGTCGTAGTCATAGAACTCAGCCTCACCGAACAAACCTTGTAGGTCTAGTTCGCATTTCCATCGTCGAGCGTAAGCTGAGCTGATGCTCGATGTTCGCCGACTGAAGCTCTTGCGCGAACTAGCGCTGCGCGGAACCATCGTTGCCGTTGCCGAGGCGCTGTCGTTCAGCCCCTCCGCGGTGTCACAGCAGTTGGCCGTCCTCGAACATGAAGCCGGCGTGCCGCTGCTGGAACGAACAGGCCGTCGCGTCCGACTCACACCCGCCGGTGAGAACCTCGCACGTCATGCCGAAGCCATCCTGCAACGCCTGGAGCAGGCGTCAGGTGAATTGGTCGACGCACGTCGTGGACTGGCGGGGCCGCTGCGCATCGGAACGTTCCCGACCGCGGCACGGGCGATCCTCCCGGCGGCATTGATCGCCCTGTCTCGCGAGCATCCCGGGTTGGAACCGATGGTTTCGGAGATCGACCCGGCGGACGTCGCCGACGACCTACGAGCTGGGACTCTGGACTTGGCGTTGATTCACGACTACGACTTCGTCCCTCGCCCCACCGAACCGGGCCTGACGACATTGCCGCTGTGCAGCGAAGCCGTGTACCTCGCATCGAGTGACATCGAGTCAGATCCCCACGACGCTGTCGCATCGCTGACCGACTGCGTAGAACGTCCCTGGATTACCGCAATTCCCGGAACTGCTTGTCATGCAATGACTATTCGCGCATGCCATGCAGCTGGATTCACCCCGAAAGTGCGACACCACATCGACGAGTTCGCCACCGTTCTCGCCCTCGTCGCTGCGGGACAGGGTGTTTCGCTGGTTCCTGAACTCGGAGCAATCCATCCGCCGCTAGGTGTGCGCCTGACGCCGATGCCCATTCGACGAAGGACCAAGATTGCACACCGAGCGGGCTCCGACGCTCACCCGGCGGTCGCAACCGTGACAAACGCGCTTCGCTCGGCCGTCCCGCAACTGCTGGACGCCGAGCAATAGCGACACCTACATGTCGAGCCCGAGGTCGAGGACCGTCACCGAGTGCGTCAAGGCACCGACAGCGAGGTAGTCGACGCCGGTTCGGGCGTACTCTGCGGCAACGTCGATGGTGAGACCACCGGATGACTCGAGTTTGGTTTCTGGAGCAACAGCGTCTCGGCGCTGGACCGCGATCTGCGTCTGCCACAGCGGGAAGTTGTCCAGCAGAACAAGTTCCACGTTCTCCGCCAGCACCTGATCGAGCTGAGTGAGGTTGTCGACCTCAACTTCGCACTCGATGTCCGGGGCGAGCTCACGGACCGCACGAAGTGCTGCGACCACCGAACCGGCAGCAGCAACATGGTTGTCCTTGATCAACGCCGCGTCGCCCAATCCCATACGGTGGTTGACGCCTCCGCCCACGTGGACTGCATATTTCTGCAGAGAACGCAGTCCGGGCAGCGTCTTTCGGCTGTCCCGCACTTTGGCATGAGTGCCGGCAATGGCGTCGACCCACTGTGATGTCGCCGTGGCGATTCCCGAGAGATGGCAGACGAGGTTGAGCATCGTGCGCTCTGCCGTGAGAAGTCCGCGGGTGGGCGCGACAACGGTGAGCACCGATTGACCTGGCGCAACCCGAGTTCCGTCGGCCACCCGATCAACGACCTCGTAGTTACCCGCGCCGATCACCTCGTCGAGAACAAGCAGTCCGACGTCGATGCCGGCGACAGTACCCGAGGAGCGTGAGACGACCGACGCCTTCGCGACCGCATCGGCGGGAACCGTTGCGGTAGAAGTGATGTCGGGTCCATAGCGCAGATCCTCGTCCAGAGCGAGCCTGACCAAGGTGAGCAGCTCGTCACGGTCGAGCGGCGCGGGCAGGATCTTCTGCTCGGTCATCAATGAACTCCTGTCAACAACATGTCGGGTATTTCGAGCGCTCCATCGGCACCCATCTTGATCCGAGTGCTGCGACGCTGATTCGGATCTGTTTCAGGATAGTCGGTGCGGGTATGGCAGCCACGGCTCTCGGTTCGCGCCACGGCCACGTCGACCAATGCAGTCGCGGTCAACGTGAGCGCCGCGTCTTCGAGGTCCGGAGCAGCCACCGCCACTGTCTGTTCGGCGTCGGCAAGCGCGGCTCGCGCAATCTGGAGACCGCCTCCGTCGCGAACCACCGACGCGTGTGCCGTCATGACGGACTGCACGGTCTCTCGCGGCAGGATCGGCATCGGCTTGCGCACCACGTTGACCACTTCGGCATGAACCTCGCGACGCTCGGCAGCTGCGATTCCTGCACGCTCCCCGACTACCAAACCCTCGAGAAGGCTGTTGGACGCAAGACGATTCGCGCCGTGCAATCCCGTGCGAGCCACTTCGCCTGCTGCGTAGAGACCAGGCACTCCCGTTCGTCCATGGACGTCGGTGGCGACTCCGCCGCACGAATAGTGCGCGGCCGGAGCGACCGGAATTAATTGGGTGCGTGGATCGATGCCCGCTTCGAGGCAGGACGCCGTGATGGTCGGGAATCTCGAATCGAAACCGTCGAGCTTGCGAGCGTCGAGATAGACGTGATCAGTGCCGAGATCGCGTAGGCGTGCTGCGATTGCCCTCGAGACCACGTCACGCGGGGCGAGATCACCCAGCGGATGAACACCTGCGGTGACCGAATCACCGTTGGTGTCGACAAGAATCGCGCCCTCGCCGCGGACCGCCTCACTGATCAGGGGTCGGCGGCCTACCCCGCCCGGAGTGAAGAGCACCGTCGGATGGAACTGAACGAACTCCAGGTCCGCAATCGCCGCACCGGCTTCGAGTGCCAACGCGATTCCGTCGGCAGTCGCTCCGGGCGGATTTGTGCTGCAGGCATACAGCTGACCGAGTCCGCCGGTAGCGAGCAGCACCGCGGGCGCATGGATCACTCCGAGGCCTTCCGGCGAGGAGACGATGAGTCCGCACACCCCACGCCGGTTGGTCACCACCTGGACTGCCGCTGCACCGAACAGAACGGGGAGCCCGGCAGCATTGAGAGCCCGCTGCACTTCCGCGCCAGTGGCGTCGCCGCCGGCATGGATGATCCGACGCGTGCTGTGCCCACCCTCGCGGGTGCGCGACACCTCGCCGTCTCGCCCGCGATCGAAGACCGCTCCCAACGCGGCCAGCGCAGCAACAGCGTCGTGACCAGCTTCGACGATGGAATAGACGGCTTCCTCGTCGCACAAACCGACGCCGGCCTCACACGTATCCGAAACGTGCGACTCGACGGAATCCGTATTCAGATCGTCGACGACCGCGATGCCGCCCTGCGCGTACTGAGTCGCGGTGTCCGTCGGACCGCCCTTGCTGACCGTGAGTACTTTCAGTCCCCGCAGAGAAGCGGTGCGCGCAGCGGTGAGGCCCGCGACACCGCCTCCCACGACGACCAGGTCGGCATGAGCCTCCCAGGCGAAACGCCCGGCAGGGCTGGTCACTCGCCGCCGCCCGGATTACCGATCTCGATCATGCGCTGCACCGACTTCTGTGCACGCCTGGCCATCTCGAGATCGACGTGGACCTCGTCCTTGCCATCGAGAAGGCAGCGAAGCAACGCGGCAGGCGTGATCATCTTCATGTACGGGCACGACGCGCGGTCGTTGACGGCCTGGAAATCGACGTCGGGCGCTGCCTTGCGCAACTGGTGCAGCATCCCGATCTCGGTCGCGACCAGAACCTGTTTGCTCTTGGTGACGCGGGCAGCGTCGAGCATTCCGCCGGTAGAGAGAATCTTGACCTTGTCCGCGGGGACCGCGCCTTCACCGGCTAGGTACAGAGCCGAAGTAGCGCAACCACATTCAGGGTGCACGAACAGCTCGGCGTCCGGGTGCGACTTGGACTTGGCCGTCAGCTCGTCACCGTTGATGCCGGCGTGCACGTGGCACTCACCAGCCCAGATCTGCATGTTGGTACGGCCCGTCACGCGCTTGACGTGCGCTCCCAGGAACTGGTCCGGCAGGAACAGAACCTCGCGGTCGGGATCGATCGAGTTGACCACGTCGACGGCATTGGACGAGGTGCAGCAGATGTCGGTGAGACCCTTCACCTCTGCGGTTGTGTTCACGTACGACACCACCAGCGCGTTCGGGTTGTCGGCCTTCCACTCACGAAGCTGCTCGGCATTGATCGAGTCGGCCAGAGAGCAGCCGGCTCGCTCGTCCGGGATCAGCACGGTCTTGGACGGCGACAGGATCTTCGCGGTCTCGGCCATGAAGTGCACACCGCAGAAGACAATCGTGTCCTCGGGCGCCTCGGCAGCGATTCGCGACAGCGCCAGGGAGTCACCGACATGATCAGCGACGTCCTGAATCGCAGGCAGCTGGTAGTTGTGCGCAAGAATCGTCGCGCCGCGTTCGCGAGCCAGACGTTTGATCTCGGCGGCCCACTCGGGGGTCGCTTCGACTCCGTTGTATCCGCCGGGGCCGTCGTGAATCTGCGAGGCCGATCCCTCCCATAACGTCGTGGTCGTCATGGCGTTCTCCTTCACCGTGAACCCGGGCTCGTCACCCAGTTCAAATCCGGACGGGCTGGCCCGGATTTCCGTATTCGAGGTTTTCGACTTAGGATCGAAAACGTGCCCAATAGTAACACCACCCACGAAGTGCTTGCAGCGGTGTTCCAAGTTCGCACCTTCCCCGCAAGCATCGCCGCAGGTGACGGCGATCACTGCCCGCAAGGGCGTGAAGAGTTGGCCGTGCTGCTGTGGCAGCGTGCACTCAACCCACAGAAGGGCACGTGGTCCCTGCCCGGGGGCACTTTGCGCGACGACGAGGACCTGACGACCTCCGCTCGACGACTCCTCGCCGAGAAGGTCGACCTACGAAAGGTCGCCCACCTCGAACAGCTCTCCGTCTTCAGTGATCCACAGCGCGTGCCGGGTCCGCGCCGCATCGCGTCGACCTTCCTCGGACTCGTTCCCCTCAGCGCCGACCCACAACTGCCACCGGACACGGCCTGGCACCCGGTTTCGAAGTTGCCGGAGATGTCGTTCGACCACGGAACCGTCGTACGGCACGCGCGCAATCGACTTGCCGCGAAACTCTCGTACACCAACATCGCATTCGGGCTGGCCCCGGAAGAGTTCGCGATGTCGACACTGCGCGAAATCTACTGCGCTGCCCTCGGTTACCAGGTCGATGCCACCAACTTGCAACGCGTGCTGGGGCGTCGAGGCGTTCTGACTCCCACCGGCAACACCGCACCGTCCGGCAAGTCGGGTGGACGTCCACCCGCCCTGTACCGTTTCACCGACTCCACCTTGCGGGTCACCGACGAATTCGCCGCACTACGGCCGCCAAGCTGACACCGATCGCACTGTCAGGCAACAGCTTCGAGACTTCCGCGCTGCAACCACACCGAGGTCACGGCGCCGGCCGGATCGATGACCCGGTTGATTACACCGAACCGAGTCGTCACCCGATCGAGAATCCGATCGGCCTGCCAACGATCCGTCGGATCGGCGACAATCGCAAAGAAGCGATGGGCAGGTTTTCCCGCCATGACGCGAACCAATTCGGTGACCGTCCGCGCCGTGACCGCCACGCTCCAACCAGCGTCGAGAAACTCGGCGGCCGTGCGCGCACCGTGCTCGAATCCGATGTCCGTGACAAGTACAACTCCCCTGTTGGGGGCGATCTCTGAAACACTCATTGCCGAACCTCCACTCGGAATCAAACTTCTTGACTCCTATGTAAGTCCGCAATCTTGTGCTTCCCTTGTGCTGGTTCTGTGAGAACTCTGGGGAATTGCGCGCCCCACCTCAGACAGCCCTGGAAAGGCCCGCCCAGAAGACCGTCGAGGCCGCGTTCACCACCTCACCCACCGGCACGTCGCCCAACATTCCGCCCGCAGCAAGCGTCGCGACGCCGTGGAACGTCGCAAAGGCAACCAGCGCAATGCTTTCCGGATCACCGGCGGCAATGTCACCTGCGGCCTGAGCCTCCGACACGAGCCGGACGGTCAGGTCCATCGTCGCGTGCCCCGCGTTGACGACAGTTTCGGCGGCGCCCGGCGCATGCTTGTTGCTGTACATCAGAGAGAGCAGGCCCGGATGCCCCAGCGCAAAATCCACGTAGGCATTGGCGAGCGAGGAGAACCGGGCCCTCGCGGTCGGTGGAGCATCCGCGACTGCCCGCTCGAGCGCACCGGTCATCCGATGGAATCCACTTTCGGCCAAGGCATCGAGCAAAGCCTGGCGATCACGAAAGTGCTTGCCCGGAGCCGCGTGGCTCACGCCCGCCTCACGCGCGAGTTGCCTCAGCGACAACTTGTCGACGCCATCTCGTTCGAGTGTTGCTTCGGCCGACGCCAGGAGTTCCTGTCGCAGGCTGCCGTGATGATACGGCTGTTCGTGAACGGGCATGGTGGCACCATATCAAAATGTTGTCATTGACAACTATGGTGTCAGTGCCTACATTTGGGATCACCCGAACCGAAGGAGCCACCATGGCCATCGACGTAGCCGGAACCACCGTCCTCATCACCGGAGCCAGCGCTGGGCTCGGAGTGGAATTCGCTCATCGCTTTGCCGCTCGCGGCGCAAACCTGGTTCTGGTCGCCAGGCGGGCCGACCGCCTCGAGGCACTCGCCACCGAACTCCGTGGCGCCCACGGCATCATCGTGACAGTCCTGCCCGCCGACCTGGCCGCACCCGGCGTCGGTGCATCGCTGCACCAGGAGCTGACAAACCGTGGCATCACCGTCGACTCGCTGATCAACAACGCCGGATTCGGAACACATGGGGCATTCGTGGACGAAGATCTCGAGCGCGTCACGTCCGAGATTCAGCTCAACATCGCCACGTTGGTCGAGCTGACACACACATTCCTGCCCGACCTTCTCACCGGCCGCGGAGCACTGGTCAACGTCGCCAGCACAGCGTCGTTCCAGCCGACACCGGGCATGGCCGTCTACGGCGCGTCCAAGGCGTTCGTACTCAACTTCACCGAAGCACTCTGGGCCGAAGCTCGCGGCAGCGGATTGACTGTATTGGCGGTGTGCCCCGGTCCGACGCGCACCGAGTTCTTCGACGTAGTCGGCTCCGAAGACGCGGCGGTCGGGCGAATGCAGACGGCAACTCAGGTGGTGGACACCGCTTTCCGAGCACTGGATCGACGCTACGCGCCGCCGACCGTCGTATCGGGACTGCCGAACTGGGTGTCCTCGATCAGCACTCGCTTCGCAACCCGCCGGTTGGGCGCGCTGATTTCCGGGCGACTGTTGGGTGACGTGCGAATGAAAGCCGAAACCAAGCGCTCGTCGACCTCTGCGGCGTAGCGACGCAACAGTTACGGAAGTTTCGGCTGGCTTTCGACTTCGGCCTGTTCGGTGTCGGTGGCCGGATCCCCAGATTCCGGATCCCCGGATTCCGGGTGGTCCCCCACCCCGAGGTCGTCGTACGGATTGAGCACTGCAAGAACCAATGTCACGACGCACGCCGCGAGCGGCTGAAACAGAAGCACGAGCAAAGTTCCGACGTTCGGGGCCCGCGCAATGATCTCCCCGACCGCCGGATTGTCGGCCGTGGGGAAACGCAGTTTTGTCACGCCCGAACCCACGAGTGCCATCAGTCCGGTACCTGCCACTGAACCGACTATCAACCCGCCCAGGGCATAAGGACCTCGACTCAGGCGTGCCAACCAGGCCGCCACCGCCGACAGCACACCGACGATCAGTGCCAGCCAGATGAACACGGCGCTCGCGTCGAACTGATGAAGGCTCTCACCCGTCAACGCGACGCCGCGCCCCTCGGACACCACCAACAGGTGCTCGGCCGGAGCCAAGAACGCCCACAGCACACCGACGAGCACGCTCACGCCCGCAATGGTTGCGGCGATCACGATCGCGGTGCGCAGACGAATCTGCCGAAGAGAGATCACACAGAGTGACGCTACCTGCGGGCGACGTCGATCGAGTCGACGACACCGTGTCGGGAGCATTTCGCCCACCATCCGTCAGGGCTGACCTGAACGATCATGCGGCGCCCGCACTGCTCGCAGAAGCGAGGAGGCTCGAGCCCCATCGACGCCGCAGGCGGCGTCGGATCGTCGACGCCGTCGACGATCCGACGCCCGGTGAACGGGTTGTACCGCTCCTCGGTCACCGGAGTGCTCACAGAGTGTCGTTCAGTGCTTTGATCGGCATCTGCAGATCCACCAACAAATCCAGATCCTTCTCGGCGGGACGTCCGAGGGTCGTCAGATAGTTGCCGACGATCACGGCGTTGATTCCGCCGAGGATGCCCTGCTTGGCACCCAGGTCGCCGAGAGTGATCTCGCGTCCACCCGCGAAGCGCAAGATCGTGCGAGGCAGCGCGAGACGGAATGCCGCCACGGACTTGAGCGCCTCGCTGGCGGGCAGCACGTCCAGATCACCGAACGGGGTACCCGGACGCGGGTTTAGGAAGTTGAGCGGGACCTCGTCCGGCTCCAGTTCAGCCAGGTTGGCCGCGAATTCTGCGCGCTGCTCCAGGGATTCGCCCATGCCGAGGATTCCGCCGCAGCACACTTCCATGCCTGCTTCACGAACCATCCGAAGCGTGTTCCACCGCTCTTCCCACGAGTGCGTGGTCACGACGTTCGGGAAATGCGACTTCGAAGTTTCCAAGTTGTGGTTGTACCGGTGCACACCCATGGCGGCCAGTTGGTCGACCTGCTCCTGGGTGAGCATGCCGAGCGAGCAGGCGATCTGGATGTCGACCTCGTTGCGGATCGCCTCGATGCCTGCGGCAACCTGAGCGAGCAACCGGGCGTCGGGTCCGCGGACGGCAGCCACGATGCAGAACTCGGTAGCGCCCGACTTCGCAGTCTGCTTGGCAGCTTCCACCAAGCTCGGGATGTCCAACCACGCCGCGCGAACCGGCGACTGGAAGAGTCCGGACTGCGAGCAGAAATGGCAGTCCTCAGGGCAGCCGCCCGTCTTCAGGCTGATGATGCCCTCGACCTCGACCTCCGGTCCACACCACTTCATACGCACATCGTGGGCGAGAGCCAGCAGGTCTTCGAGCCTGTCGTCGTCGAGTCGGAGTACGTCGAGCACCTGGCTTTCGGTCAGGCCAACTCCTCTTTCGAGAACTTGCTCGCGCGCCTGGTCGAGGATGTCGACCGTCGCAGGGGCCGTGCTAATCGGGGGCGGGGTCACAGACGTCTCCTTCGAAACCAGCAAAATTGAACACCGTACAAGTTGAACGGTGTTCACGTTAGAGACGTGGTGGAATACTGTCAAAGGCGGGTCCGATCGACATTCGATCGAAAGCGCTCCACAGCGGGACGAAACGAGGGGAACAACAAGTGCAGTTGCGACGCGGCGACGTGCTGGACGGCGCCATGGCGATACTCGACGAGTTCGGACTTGCCGACCTCACGATGCGCAGGCTCGCAACCTCACTGGGCGTCCAACCCGGCGCCCTGTACTGGCACTTCCCGAACAAGCAGACCTTGCTCGGCGCGGTCGTCGACAAGATCCTCGAAGACCTCGACGCCCCCGTCGACGCAGACACGTGGCAAGAAGCGTATTCCGAACTGGCACACAGACTTCGGTCTGCCCTACTGGCGCACCGCGATGGCGCCGAGTTGGTCAGCGCCACCTTCGCTTCGCGGATGACGAACAGCAAGGTGCGCGAGCATTTCGTACAAGCCGGGCAAGAATCCGGTCTCTCACGCGAGCACGCCCAACTCGCGGCGTACGCCCTGCTGTATTACGTACTCGGCCATACCGTGGACGAGCAGTCCCGAGCGCAGATGGAAGAAATGGGGGCACTGACCAGAGCACCCATTTCCCCCGACTCCCCCGAGGTGATCGGCGGCGGTTCCGACGAGGACCTCCTCGACGGCGATCCGACAGTGCGCTTCCAGTTCGGCCTGGACCTGTTCATCGACGGCATTCGCACTCGCCTGAATTCGATCCCCGATTCAACGCCCATCGAATCGGCTCTACGACACTCCTGACAGTCGGAGTACTGCAGTAGTGCCGGCCGCGACAATCACCACGACCACCAACGGCGCCTTGAACCAGGCGCAGATGCCTCCGGCCACCACGCCGAGCATCCGCGCCGGCCCCGCAACGTCATGCCCGGTGAAGACCGTCGATGTCGCAACCACTGCGAGCAGCAGCACCACGACAGCACGATCGAGGGTTTTCTCGGCAAAAACCGAAAGCTTCACCCGAGCGCGGAGCAGAACGCCACTTGCCCGCAAAGCGTAAGAACCGCAAGCGAACACGACAATACCGATCCAGACCGACGCGGTATTCATCGAACCTTCTCCCGGAACGGTATCGTCACCGCGATACTCAGCAGCGCAACGAGCGGAGCGGTACCCGACGGCAGGAACGGCGACGTGGCCACCGCGACTGCTGCACCGATCAGGGCGGCAAGCAGCGTCACCTTTTCCTTCAGCGCAGGCAGGACAAGGGCCAGAATGACAACCGGAAACGCGGCATCCAATCCCAACGCGCCGGGGTCTCGGACGACTCTGCCGAGCAGCCCGCCCAGGAGAGCTCCGATCGGCCACGACACCGCGATCCCGATCCCACAGAACCAGAAGGCCGCACGCTTCTGCTTCACCGAGCCCTGCGCCATGGCAACCGCGACGCTTTCGTCGTTGACCAGGTGCGCGCCGACCAACTTGCGCCAGCCCGAGCCCCTGCGCCAGCCTGAATCTTTGTAGCGATCCCTGCCGAGGAATGATCCTGCCGACATCCCATAGGCGAAGTTACGGGAGTTGATCAACAAGCCCGCCACAACAGCAGCGGTGGCACTGCCTCCGGCTGCGATGATTCCGATGAACAAGAACTCCGAAGACGCTCCCAGAACGAGTACAGCCAACGCCAAAAGCTGCCACAACGAGAATCCAGCCGATCCTGCCGTCACACCGTAGGACACACCGACGATGGCCACGGAGAGACAGATCAGCACGCTCACCCGAACCGTGTCTCGATCAACTGTTCGCCATAAAGAACGCATGTATTCTATGTTGAACGAAGTGACACCGTTCGTCAAGTAGAACGATCGATCGGAGAATCGAACGATGCCCAGTAATGAAACGGATACAGCGGAGACTCCTCAGAAACTGGTCGCCGTCGCACTCAAACGCGAACGTGCCCGAGCAGGCTTGAGCCTTTCGGAGGTCGCCCGGCGCGCCGATATCGCCAAGTCCACACTCTCCCAACTCGAATCCGGACTCGGAAATCCGAGCCTCGAAACACTTTGGGCACTCGGAAACGCATTGGGCGTGCCGTTCTCACAACTCGTCGACTCTCAGGCACAGACCGTTCAGTTGATTCGAGCCGGAGAAGGTCCGGCGATTGCGTCGGCAAACGCGTCGTACATCGCGACACTCTTGGCGCCGAGCCCACCGAACGCACGACGCGATCTGTATCGGATAGTCGCCGAACCGGGCGAGCCGCGTATTTCGACTCCGCATGCACGCGGCACCACCGAACACGTCGTGATCGGCACCGGACGGGCGCAGGTCGGGCCCACTGCAAATCCGATCGAACTCGGACCGGGCGACTATCTTGCTTATCCCGGCGACGAGGAGCACATCTTTCGGGCGCTCGAACCAGGGACGACAGCGATCTTGGTGTCGGAACACACCTGAGCCGCGATGAGTTTCGCCGCTGCGGGAAGTCTGTATCTGGGAGGTGATGTGGCCAGAGCCTCGATTGCCGACGACAGTAACGACCGACAGCAGGAGGACCCATGTCCGGATCCAGCATCAGCAGCATTTTGCTCTCGAGCACCGACCCCGAACGCTTGCGCGACTGGTACGCCGAGGCGTTCGCCCCGAAGGTCGACCGGACTCCCGGCGAACCCGGCTACGACGTGCTCGACTTCAACGGTTTCTACGTGATGCTCGACAGACGCGACGACGTCGGCGAGACCAACCCCCAGCCGGGTCGCATGTTCCTCAACGTCGAGACCGACGACGCCCGGTCGATCGCACAGCGCATCGATGCGCTCGGCGGAAACTGGCACGCTCCACTCGAAGACCGCGGGGGCAGTTTGTTCGCCACTGCGATCGACCCCGACGGAAACTACGTTCAGATCATCGAGTTCAGCGAGGAAGCCAGGGCCGAGATGGAATCCGGAATGACGGATTCCCAAACCACCTAGTCCGGCAACCGCTGGGAACGGAGATAGTCATGCTTACAGACACGAAAGCATTCAGCGGATTTTCGGTGACAGACATCGACTCTGCAAAGAAGTTCTACGGCGAAACACTCGGGTTGAAGGTAACCGACGGAGACATGGGACTGATTCGCCTACATCTTGCCGGCGGAACCGAGATCCTCGTTTATCCGAAGCCGAATCACGAAGCGGCGACCTACACGATTCTCAACTTCGTCGTCGACGACATCGACACAACCGTCGACCAACTGACCGCACGTGGCGTGGAGTTTCTCAAATACGACGGATTCCCCCAGGATGCGCGAGGCATCATGCGTGGCAACGGCCCCGACATCGCCTGGTTCACCGATCCCGCCGGCAATGTTCTGTCGGTGATCAAGGAGTCCTGACGCGCTTAACCGCTGAACAGCTGCGACTGCCGCTGTTCAGCGGTGTCGGTGTTGGAGCGTTCTGCTGCCGCAGTTTCACGCTCGGCAGCCAGTTGCTCGGCGCTTTTCGCGTCGACAACGGGCTCCGACGCGCTGAGGTCGGAAAACAAGCCACTGCTCGATTCGTTCACATGCCACCCTTTTGCCTGGTCATCGTTGCCGCGCGCAGATAAACCTGCGTTAGAGATCGGTCGATGGCTACTCAATTACTGCCGCCCGTACGGCGCCGACAAGACGCCGATGACTCAGCAGTTCTTCACCCAGTGTTGCACGCCTGTGTTTTCCACGAGAAATTCGGTCCAGACGGGTTGTCATCGCCCGCACGGCGGAGCAATGTGAAAGATGAGCGCGGAGCAGGTCGGCAGCACTTTCGTCGGACACCTGGCCCCTCAATTCACCGCACAATTTTTGGAGGAATCATGTTGGGAATTGCTTTGGGCCTCGGCAGCGCCGCTGTCGGAATCGGCCTCGGACTGCTCGGCGCAGGAGCGGGAATTCTGCTGAGCGACAAGACCGTCAAAACCGCACGACGTGAACTCACCGCCTGACGAGGGCGAGCGCACTGAATTTTTGGGCACTCGGGTCGGTATTCGGGTGAACGCCGCGATGCGACACCCCGCGCAGTGGGTGTTCGCACGGGCCGCGCATCGACGTGGCGTGCATACCGGCGTAGATGTTCCGACGAGCGCGCAGGACGTGCTCGACCGGTTGACGGCACTCCGAATAAGTACGTGGAGTTACGGATTCGACCACAAGTCGGTCCGTCACCTGGGTCCGATGGCGCAAGACTTTGCGGCGATTTTCGGCTTGGGATCCAACGCCCGCCGGATCTCCGCCGTCGACGCGAACGGCGTCTGCATGGCGAGCATCCAAGCGTTGAACCGCAAAATCAGTGCCCTCGAGACAGAAGTCAGTGCGCTCGAGAAGGACGTGAACAGACTGAGACGGGAAACGGGAGACACGAGCACGACTCGGAATGCATTGGAAACAAACAACAATCACATATCCACACCGCTCGACGAATTCGGTGGATCCACCGGTCTGTAGTTTGTTCGGTGTGACCGCCCCTGATTCAGACTCCGACTCAGCGCCCAACGTGATTGCCGCGCTGTTCGACGTGACGTCCGATGCAGTCGGCGACGAACATGTCGAACAGGTACTTGCCGAATTCGGCTTTGGCGCAACGGAGGTCGCGGAGACCGCGGCCCGCATCCGGGCCAGTCGGTCGGAATTTCGGCGACTTCGCCGTCGCGAGAACGAATTGGCGGTTCTCTATTCGAGTGCACGTGAGCTCGCGCAGGTTCGCGACGTGGACACACTGCTGCAGAGGCTGGTCAACCGCGCACACGACATCATGGGCACCGACGTCACGTACCTGTCCGAGTTCGACGTGATCACTCGTGACCTGAATGTTCGAAAGACGGCCGGCGCGGTCTCGCCGGAACTCCAGCATCTGCAAGTTCCTGCCGGCGCGGGACTGGTCAGCGCGATTGCCGAATCTCGAGCAGCCCAATGGGTTCAGAACTACAGCGACTACACGCAGTCGCGCCATGACGAAGTGGTCGATGCCGCGATCGTCGCCGAGGGTCTGGTGGCGATTCTCGGCGTGCCGATGCTCTCCGACGGCCAGATCCTCGGAGTCCTGTTTGCCGCCGACCGTCGGGAACGGCGTTTTACCGCAGATCAGATCGCCCTGCTCTCGGCGCTGGCTGATCACGCCTCGGTGGTCCTGCAAACCGCGCGGGCACTCGACCGCGCCGAGGAATCCGCTGCCGAGACCGGGAGAGCACTCGACGAGCTGCGCGAGCACGTGTCCGCGCGGGACAAATCGAACATCGTCCACCAGGATCTGATCCACGCCGTTCTCCGCGGCGGCGGATACGCCCAGGTTGCACGAACTCTCAGCAGCTCGCTCGAGCGCAGCACCGTCGTCGTCGACAGTGAGCTACGCCCTCTCGTGAAATCCTCTGGCGAGCAGATCACGACGGTGCCGTTGTCTCTTCCTCCCGCCGTGTCCGAGGCCATCGACCAGAGTCGCCGAAGCGGCCGATGCACGTTTGTCGCCGATGACAGTGAGACCGCGATCCAACTCGTCAGCGCCGTCACCGCCGGAGAATCTTTCCTCGGGGCCATCTTGCTGAATCGTTCGGACGCGCCGATCGGCCCCGTCGAACTCCGGACCGTGGAACGGGCAGCTCAGGTCACTGCCATCCTCGTGTTGCAACACTCGGCGGCGGCAGCAGCGGACCGGCGTGCACGTGACGAACTGGTCGCCGACTTGCTGAGCACTGCCCCCGAGCGCAGGCGCGATCTCGAACGTAGGACCCGAAACCTCGGCATCTCACTCGGCGAACTGGACACCGTCCTCGTGGTGTCGGTCGCTCCGGAACTCCGCACCGCCGCGCTCCGCGCAATCGGGCAGTCTCTGCCGGTAGCGGGGTTGGCGGCGCAGCATGCCGGATTGATCGCGGTGGTCTCGCGCTCGGGAAACCCGGCAGCCGCGGCGACGGTCATTCACCGTCAGATCACCGGTTCGGTAGGACCGCACGCAGTAGTCATTGCGCCGGCGACGGCGGAACGCCCCGAAGAGCTCCCGGCGCGCTTCACCTCGGCGCTGCGCACGGCCCGCCTACTCACGGCATTGGGCAAGACCGACGGCGCGGTCACGACGGCGTCATATCTGCCGTACACCGTTCTGTTCGGCGAAAATCCGGAATCACTTCATCAGTTCATCGACGAAGTAATCGGCCCGGTACTCGCGTACGACCGCGACAAGGACACCGATCTCACCGCGACCCTTCGTGCCCTGGTACGCAACGACGGGAGCCCGACCAAGGCTGCCCGCGCACTCAACTATCACCCCAACACCGTCGTTCAGCGTCTCGACCGCATCCGTACGCTCCTCGGTCAATCGTGGCGGGAAGACGAGAACTTTTTCCGGGTGTCCATGGCGACGAGGCTCGACGAACTTCGGGACGTGGGAACCGAAGAGGCCGGAAGCGGCATCACCGACAGCGCCGATGGTGCATGACACTACAATTTCGACCGATCGATGTGTCGTGAGCACGTGGCCTGGCAAGCATCGACCTCCCTACTGTGAAGCGGAGCACAGAACCACTTCAGGAGGACGACCCCCCGTGTCATCAACCAGCAGCCGATCAACCAACAGCCGCATCGCCGATTTCCGGTCCTACGACGTCGCCGCACGGCGCGCCGAGATCGTTCGCCAGACCGACCTGACCGAAGCAGACATCGCGGTCTACGACGCTGCCGACGGCCTCACCATCGATCAGGCCAATCGCATGGTCGAGAACGTCCTCGGCGTCATCGGCATCCCGGTCGGCGTGGCCACCAACTTCACAGTCAACGGCACGGACTACCTGATCCCGCTCGCCACCGAGGAGCCGTCGGTAGTCGCAGCCGCAAGCAACGCTGCTCGCATCGCACGCGGACTCGGCGGCTTTCACGTCTCGAGTACCCCGCCGATCATGCAGGCCCAGATACAACTCGTCGACGTCGTGGATCCGGCAGCCGCCCGTATCCGACTCCTCGAGGCACGTGAAGAAATCATTGCACTCGCCAACGAACAGGACCCGAAGCTGGTCAGTGTCGGCGGTGGCGTGAAGGACATTTCGGTACGCATCGTTTCTTCGGACAAGGCCACCTACGTCGTCCTTCACCTTCACGTCGACGTACGAGATGCCATGGGCGCCAACGCCGTCAACACGATGGCCGAGGCAATCGCGGATCGAGTGGCCGAGATCGGCGGCGGACACGTCGTCCTGCGCATCCTCACCAACAAGGCCGATCTGCGGCTGACACGCGTTCGCGCCGTGTTCGATGCCGAATTGATCGGCGGCGCAGAGGTTGTGGACAACCTGATCCATGCCGCACGCTTGGCGGAGCTGGATCCCTACCGCGCCGCGACGCACAACAAGGGCATCATGAACGGCATCAGCGCCGTGGTGCTGGCGACCGGAAATGACACGCGCGCAGTCGAAGCCGGGTGCCACTCCCATGCAGTCAACGCCGACGGAATCTACTCGTCGCTCTCGCATTTCGAGAAGAATGCCGACGGAAACATCGTCGGCACCCTCGAACTGCCCATGCCGGTCGGCCTCGTCGGCGGGGCCACCAAAGTGCACCCCGTAGCGCAGGCCGCAATCAAGATGCTCGGCGTCGAGAGCGCCGAGGAACTCGCCGGCATCATCCTGGCAGTCGGCCTGGCGCAGAACCTGGCTGCGGTCCGCGTTCTGGCCAGTGAGGGTGTCCAGCGCGGACACATGGGGCTGCACGCCCGCAACATCGCTGCCACCGCCGGAGCGCAGAAGAACGAGATCGACGCCGTGGTGGCACGCCTGATCGCGGACAAGAGCATTCGCGTCGAGCATGCCGAGAAGGTTCTCGCCGAGATCCGCGGCGGAAACTGACGACAATGACCGAAACAGTTGCAGGATCACCGGTGTGGAAGCCGGCGCCTCATCGAGTGCCGGCGCCGGGGCTGCCGACCTCGGTCCGGATCTACGAAGTCGGGCCACGCGACGGACTTCAAGCGGAAACAGCGGTGATCCCGACCGAGACGAAAGCCCAGTTCATCGAACGCCTGGTCGCGGCCGGCTCCCGCACTGTCGAATTGACGAGTTTCGTCTCACCTCGATGGATCCCGCAACTTGCGGACGCGGAAGAATTGATGGGTCGGCTGCACCTGCCGGACTCGGTACGTACGGTCGTTCTTGTCCCGAACCGCAAGGGTCTCGAGCGGGCCGTCGCCGCCGGAGCAAGCGAGGTTGCAGTATTCGTCAGCGCCACAAAAGAATTCGCGAAACGCAACCTCAATTCCACGGTGGACGGCGCGATCGCCGCGGCTGCCGAGGTCACTACGGCCGCCCGAGCCCTGGGACTTCCCGTCCGCGGCTACATCTCCATGTGCTTCGGTGACCCCTGGGAAGGCTCCGTGCCCGTCGAGCGTGTCGCCGACATCGCAAAAACCCTGATCGACAGCGGTGTCACGTCACTCTCACTCGGCGACACCATCGGCGTCGGCACACCTGGCCATGTGCTCGCTTTGCTCGGCGCCCTCCGAGAACGTGGCATCCCCACATCGCAGATCGCCATGCACTTTCACGACACCTACGGCCAGGCGCTGTCGAACGTCTATGCGTCGTTGACCGCTGGGGTATCCGAATTCGACAGTTCCGCAGGTGGTCTCGGACGGTGCCCATATGCCAAGGGCGCGACCGGAAATCTCGCCACCGAGGATCTGGTGTGGATGCTCCACGGCCTCGGGATCGACACCGGCATCGACCTGGATTCGCTCACCGATACAAGCAGCTGGATGGCCGAACAGATCGGCCACTCGAGCCCGTCCCGAGTTGTCACCGCCCTCCGCGCAGCACGCACCTGACACCCGCAACGCAAGCCCCTCATCTCGCAAGCCCCTCCCTGTACGACCCCGCCATGCATGACACTGGAGAAGACTGATGTCACCACCGCAGCCGGCAACGACGCCGACCACCACGACCGAGCCGACCGAGCAGCAGACATACCTCGAAGTCTGGGGTGACACCGTAAACGGTCGACACCTCGCGATCTCCGTTGCAGTCGGCAGTGTCGTCGGCGCCTCGGCCCTTCTCGCGGCCCAGGCACTGTTCGAACGGGTCGTCAGCGAACCGTCCTTGGCCCAGGCGTACAGCCTTCTGGTCGGCATCGCGGCCTGCCTGCTCGCCGGCGTGGTCTGCGGAATCTTCATCAAGCCGAAGCGGATAGTCGCCTTGGCCGCCGCCGACGCGGAGTCGATCGACGGTGTCATCACGACGATGAGTGAACAGCGCCAGGGTCTGGGCACTCTCGCCGACATTCCGGAGCAGAGCCGACAGGAACTTCGCGAGCTGGGTCTGTACGACCACTTCGCCGCTGCCGAGGCCGAGCACGCACGGGTCTCGAACACACCGAAGGACGGTGGGCGCGCATGAGTTCGGTTCTGACCAACGAAATTCTGATTGCCGTTCTCTTCGGCATCATCGGTGCGGTCGCGTTCACGTTCATCGGATTGATTTCCGGCACGGACGAGACCGCCACGATCGCACCGCTGACTCTGCTCGTGATTCTGCTCGGCGCTCCCCCGGCGGCGGTCTTCACGTTCTTCCTCTCCGGTGCGATCGCCAAACACATGACGCACGCGGTGCCGACGATGCTGCTGGGCATTCCCGGCGACACGATGGCGATTCCACTCTTGCCGGAAGCGCAGATGATGCGCTCACTCGGCATCCCGCACATCGCACTCCGCAAGGCGATCTCGGGAGCAGTGATCTCGGCGTTCGTCGCTGTGCCGGTTGCCGTTTTGTTCGCGACCATCCTCGCGCCGTTCGCGGACACCGTTCAGTCGATAGCACCGTGGCTGTTCCTGGTCGCCGCCATCGGCATCGCCTACGCCTCACCAGGCCGCTGGGCCGGGGTTGTCGCCCTCGTTCCCTTCGTCATCTTGATCCTCGGCGCCCGCGCGTTGACGTCGAATTACGATGTGTCGCTGAACATCAGCTACTTCCTTGCGATCGCAGTCGGGCCGCTGATCGCGGACCTCGCATTGACCTTGGGCCCGTCGAGCCGTAAGGACATGGAACGCAGTGAACCCAAAACCGTTGCATTGGCCCCGGACATCAAAGGATGGAAGGGATACTTCCCCAATCCTCTGAAGGTCCTCGATCGCAAGCAGATCGGTTACACCGCCGCCGCTTCCACGGTGTCGAGCGCAACCTTCGTCTTCAGCCCGGTCGCCATGACTGTTCTGATGGGTGAGCTGGTAGGTGCGCGGATCAAGAACGGCTATCACCGACTGACCACAATGGTCTCGGCGAAGAACGGTACGACGGAATCCACCTACATCGCGGAAACCCTCATCCCACTCGTCGCTTTCGGCCTTCCGCTCAGCCCGCTCGCGGCAGGCCCCGCAGCCCCTCTGTTCAACGCTCCACCGGTGTTCGAGACCAATCAGGAAACCGGAGTGATCAACAATCTCTCCACGTACCTGACGCAGTGGGAGTTCCTGCTCTACGGACTGCTCGCAGTGGTCACGGCAACGGTCATCGCATACCCGTTTGCCATGAACTACGCGTACCGCGCTGCGTCAGCGGTGGTCAAGCACATCAGTCACGAAGCTGTGATCGCGGTGTTCACGGGACTCGTCGTCGTCATCAGCATCTGGGAGGGCGGCGTCCTCGGGCTTCTGATCACCGTGACGGTCGGCCTGGTCGGTGGCCTTCTCGGGCGCCTGTTCAAGATTCACGGCGGAGTTCTGTTCATGGGTTACTACGTAGCGCTGTTCAGTGTTCCTGCCCTGATCAATCTGTTCTGAATCGGTCTACTCCACCACCACGTGCGGACCCGCAACAAACTGCGGGTCCGCACGTATTTCTTCAGCTACCGACCGTGAGCGCCACGGTTCGATTGCGGTCCAACTTCTTCGCTCGATACAACGCCTCGTCAGCGCAATCGACCAATTGCGTCAGGTCTGCGTCGCCGTGGGGTGAACACGCGACACCGATGCTGACCGTCGGCCCGAAGTCGCCCAATACTGCCGACGAATTCTCCGCTTGCGCGCGTCGAATCATCTCGGCTGTTTCGGTCGCACCCTCGAGATCGACGCCGGCCATCAGTACGACGAACTCCTCGCCGCCCAATCGGGCGAAGAGATGCTTGTCATCGAGGTGCCGCCGCACCTGATCGGCAAAACTCACCAACGCTGTATCGCCGGCACGATGACCGAGGTTGTCGTTCACCATCTTGAAGTGATCCAGATCCATCATCAGGACGCTGACCGGACGTCCAGAGTGGCGACGCGGATCGGTCGCACCCGTCACGCTGCCGCCTCGCCGCAAGAATTCGTCCCGGCGCAACGCACCGGTGAGATCGTCGTGGGTGACGGCCTGGGTGAGTGCCTCGAGCGCGCGGCGACGCTCGAGGATCACGCAGGCCACCGCGATCGGCGCTACCGCCAGCAGCGACAATCCGATCTGGACCGACGCGCTGACCGGCGAGACGCCCTCGCTGGACAATCCGAGATGGCCGTCGGCCGTCAGTACCAACGTCCAGGCAGTTGACACAGCGGTGAGCACCGACGTGACAAATACATTGGTGAGCAAGGCTGCAGTCACCAGCGCCGGCATGGCAAACGCGATCGCTCCGGCACCGCCTATCACCCACTCCAAGATGATGCAGACGGCCAGCAGCGCCGTCGGAACGAATGATCGACGCACAAGCGTGGCAACAGCTTTCGGTTCTCGATCCACTCGTCGAAGCGAAGGGAATGTCAGCACCAAGGGGACGATGGTCATGTAGTTGACGAACTCACTCGAGAACCAGAGCAACCAGCCGTCCCACCACTGCCCGCCGAACAGCACGCGGTTCGCGATTCCGCCCACGAGCGCCGCCATCGACGCGGCGGCGACAGTCATCGACACGAGATAGCCGACGGACTGAATACTGGTCAGTCGACGGTCCTCACTGTCGACCCAGCGAAAGGCGTAGAAGCCGCTCGCAACCCCGACGATGTTGGCCGCGTTGAGCCACACCGTGGACTCCCATGCCCCACCGGTGATCAGGTCGGCTCCGACATAACCGACTACGACGCAGATCCAGGTGAGCAGTGTGGCGGAACGCGGCGACCGAAAGAGGATCCCGAGTAGCAGCGCGTTCGCCGGCCAGAAGACTGCAAGCGTGCCCGGCAGACGGCTCAGAATTCCGACCAGGCACGAGACGAAGACGACTACGCCGATAAGCAGTGCGCGACGTACGGCCGATGACGACAACGACTTTTCGACCGTGCTCACCACCTACATTCGACTGACCTACTCACAATTCGACAACCACTGTCGGTGACCAAGGCGCCCCGGATGCAGGGTCGCCGCAAGACACCCGTCGAAATATACCGACCGGAATCGTACGCGAGAGACGTCGAAACCCAAGGCGCCCCACTGTGCCTTGGCTATCGATGCGGACAAATCGGATGTTACGTCGTCAGTTGGTCAAATGAAGTTCACCGAGCGTGATCGAAGCGGTGCGAGCAAACTCTCGGACACTCGCGCCTCCACTTCCGGCAGGCATTACCCCGAGAAGGGGAACACCGCTGACCGAAACCAGATCCTCGCGATTGCATCTCTCGGCGAGGTCCGGTTCCTGCGGCCACGAACCGATCACCAACCCGGCGCAGTCCACGCCGGATGCACGTAGGGCTTCCACGGTCAGTGCGGTGTGATTGAGCGTGCCCAGGCCGGACGCAACCACCAGCACCACTGGCACTGCCAGAGCCGCGGCAAGATCGCGAGCGGTGAACCCGTCGACGCCCAAGCGGACCAGCAAGCCGCCGGCGCCTTCGATCAGGGTCAAGTCGTGGGTGGTGTCCAGGTCGCGAGCAACTCGGACTACTTCGTCGAGCGCCAACAACGGCAGACCACTTCGACGGGCAGCAGTATCCGGCGCCAAAGGTTCGGGATACCGCGCCAACTCGACCAGCGTCACGCCGCCGCCGGTCAGACGCTCGATCTCGGCCAGATCACCCGCACCGTCCACGTCGACGCCGGTCTGGGCCGGTTTGAGCACTGCAACCGACTTTCCCGACTGCAAGGCCACCGATGCCAATGCGGCTGTCACCACTGTTTTTCCGACGTCGGTCGACGTTCCGGTCACCAGGAAAATGCTCATGCTCGGGCTCCGGCCAATACTTCGCGCAGTACGCGAGCGATCTGCTCCATCTCGGATGCGGACAGCGTCGCTCGTGCGGTCAGACGCAGCCGTGACGTTCCTTCCGGAACCGACGGCGGGCGGAAGCAACCGACATGCAACCCCTGATCCCGGCACGCCGACGCGGCATCGAACGCCCGCTGCGGATCACCGAGAACGACTGAGACGACAGCAGATTCAGGCGACGGAGCACCGGTGACGTCCGCCAACTCGGATGCCCGGGCCAGGACGTCGAGCGCTCGCGTCGGCTCACGCTGGAGTACGGCGAGTGCAGCCCTGGCCGCGCCTACGGCGGCCGGTGCGAGACCGGTGTCGAAGATGAACGTTCTTGCCGCGTCGATGAGATGCGCGCGGATCTTGTTGTCACCGAGCACAACTCCGCCCTGGCTGGCGAGCGACTTGGACAGTGTTGCCGTCACGACGACGTCGGGTTCACCGGCCAGGCCAGACTCGTGGACGAGTCCACGTCCACCGGCACCGCGCACACCGATGCCATGCGCCTCGTCGACCAACAGGATCGCCCCGTACTCGCGGCACACCTGATGCATCTGCCGCAGTGGCGCGAGGTCTCCGTCGGCACTGAAGACCGAATCTGTGACGACCAGCGCTCGCTCTTCCACTCTGCTGCGCAACGTGTCGGCGAGAAAGCCCACGTCCGAATGCGGAGCAACGGCGACCCGAGCACGTGACAGGCGGCAGGCATCCACCAGCGAGGCATGCGATCCCGCATCGGAGACGATCAACGACCCTGGACCCGAGAGCGCCGTCACCGCGCCGAGATTGGCTGTGTAACCGGAGGAGAAGACAAGTCCGGAGTCCGCCCCGACGAACTCGGCCAGTTCGACTTCGAGCAGTTCGTGTTCGGTGGTGGTGCCGGTGACCAGACGCGAGCCCGTGGCGCCCGCGCCCCAACGGCGCAGAGCCGCCGCGGCACCCTCGATCACATCGGGGTGCCGCACGAGTCCGAGGTAATCGTTCGACGCCAGGTCGATCAACGGGGAGTCGACCGTGCGAGGACGGAGTTCGCGACGCAGTCCAGCGGCCCTGCGGTCCGCTTCGACGGCCGTCAGCCAATTCAGCGAGGTGTTCACTTTTCCGACCATACTTGAACACCGTTCAACTCAATGGTTAGGGTGCATCCGTGCTCACAACCGGACTTGATCCCCATGACGTCTCCGCCATCGATGCCGATGTCCTCTGGCATCCGTACGGATCGTTTCCCGCGTCGACTCGTCCGCTGATCGTCGACTCTGCGCAGGGGGCTACCCTGACGCTCTCCGACGGCCGCCGATTGGTCGACGGGATGAGCTCGTGGTGGGCCGCCATTCACGGCTACCGCAATCCCGTGCTCGACACCGCCGCCGCACGGCAGCTCGGCAAAATGAGCCATGTCATGTTCGGCGGACTGACGCACGAACCCGCCGCTCGCCTCGGGCGACTGCTCGTCGACATCACACCACCTCACCTCGACAAGGTGTTCCTCTCCGACTCCGGTTCGGTGGCCGTCGAAGTCGCAGTGAAGATGTGCCTGCAGTACTGGCGGAGCCTCGGAAAGCCGTCGAAGAATCGTTTGATGACCTGGCGCGGCGGATACCACGGTGACACCTTCACCCCCATGAGCGTCTGCGATCCCGACGGCGGCATGCATTCTCTCTGGACCGACGTCCTGCGCCCTCAGGTCTTCGCGCAGGCTCCCCCGGCGGGCTATCTCCCCGAATACGTGCAGGAGTTGGAATCGCTCTTGGCCGAGCATCACGAGCACCTCGCAGCGGTGATCGTGGAACCAGTGGTCCAAGGTGCCGGCGGAATGCGTTTCCACGATCCCGCGTACCTGATCGACCTGCGTAACCTCTGCGACAAGTACCAAGTCCTCCTGGTCTTCGACGAAATCGCGACCGGATTCGGACGCACCGGAGAATTGTTCGCCGCCGATCACGCCGGCGTCAGTCCCGACGTCATGTGCGTCGGCAAGGCACTGACCGGCGGGTACATGAGTCTGGCGGCAACGCTGTGCACCACGGAGATCGCGGAGACCATCACTGCCGGTGAGGGCGGCGGGCTGATGCACGGCCCCACCTTCATGGGCAATCCACTCGCGTGCGCCGTCGCGGTGGCGTCGACCGAACTTCTGCTTGCGATGGACTGGCGGCGTGACGTCGCAACCCTCGAACGTGGCCTCGCTCGAGGCCTCGCCGAAGCCGTCACAATTCCCGGGGTCGTCGACGTCCGCGTCAAAGGCGGAATCGGAGTGATCGAACTCGAACAGCCGGTCGACATGCAGAGCGCGACCGATGCAGCCGTCGACGCCGGCGTCTGGCTCCGGCCGTTCCGCAACCTCGTATACGCGATGCCTCCGTACCTGTGTTCGGAGGCAGAGGTGGAACAGATCACAGCCGGAATGCTTGCAACCGCCCGCAGCCAGGCGAAACGGTGATCGGCACCGTAGACAGTCGACGAGATTCGATCGGCTGCACCCGATAGGGTCTGATTCATGGATCAACCGCCGAGCGAGACCTCAGCCACTCCCATCCCGGTATGGCCTGGCAGTGCGTACCCACTCGGTGCCACCTACGACGGCGCGGGGACCAATTTCTCGCTCTTCTCCGAGGTCGCCGAGGCCGTCGAGCTGTGCCTGATCGCCAAGGACGGAACCGAAACCCGCATTCGGATGGACGAGGTCGACGGTTACGTCTGGCATGCGTACCTTCCGTCGGTATCCCCCGGCCAGCGATACGGCTACCGCGTACACGGGCCGTACGATCCGGCTGCAGGTCTGCGATGCGATCCGAGCAAGCTCCTGCTGGACCCGTACGGAAAAGCGTTCGACGGAGACTTCGACGGAGACCGTTCGCTGTTCTCGTACGACGTCGAATCGGCGGCGGACCCCGAACCTTCAGGAGACGACGAATCTCCCGCCGTGGAGCCGCAAGAGGCTATCGACGAAACGAGTTCGGAAGCCGAATCGGACGAGGTGGGCCTCGAAGACGACTCGCCCACGGGCGATCAGGAATCGGACGAGATCCTCGAGCCCGAACCCTTCGAGCCGGAACCACTCGTCGACGAACCCGCCACCATCCCTTTCCCCCAACATGATTCGCTCGGCCATACGATGTCGACCGTCGTCATCAACCCGTTCTTCGATTGGGCGTCCGACCACTCGCCGAAGCGTCCGTATCACGAGACGGTCATCTACGAAGCGCACGTCAAGGGTATGACCGCGACGCATCCCGGAGTTCCGGAGGAATTGCGCGGCACGTACGCGGGGCTCGCTCATCCGGTGATCATCGAGCACCTCACCGATCTGGGTGTCACGGCGATCGAACTGATGCCGGTCCACCAGTTCATGCACGATCAGGTGCTTCTCGACCAAGGTCTGCGAAACTACTGGGGTTACAACACCTTCGGCTTTCTCGCTCCACACACCGACTACTCCTCGGCCACGAAACCCGATGCGGCCGTAGCGGAATTCAAAGCCATGGTGCGCAGCTTCCACCAGGCGGGTATCGAAGTGATCCTCGACGTGGTCTACAACCACACCGCCGAGGGCAATCACATGGGGCCGACCATCAGCTTCCGCGGAATCGACAATGCCGCCTACTACCGCCTGGTCGACGGCGACGAAGAGCACTACATGGACTACACCGGAACGGGCAACAGCCTCAACGCCCGTCATCCGCATACGCTGCAATTGATCATGGACTCTCTGCGGTACTGGGTCACGGAGATGCACGTCGACGGTTTCCGCTTCGACCTCGCCTCGACACTCGCCCGTGAACTGCACGACGTGGACCGCCTTTCGGCCTTCTTCGATCTCGTGCAACAGGATCCGATCGTCAGTCAGGTGAAGCTGATCGCCGAACCGTGGGACGTCGGCGAAGGCGGTTACCAGGTCGGCAACTTCCCCGGCCTGTGGACCGAATGGAACGGCAAATACCGCGACACCGTCCGCGACTACTGGCGTGGTGAGCCGGCAACGCTGGGGGAGTTCGCCTCCCGTCTCACCGGATCCTCTGATCTCTACGAGGCCACCGGACGTCGCCCTGGCGCGAGCATCAACTTCGTCATCGCTCACGACGGTTTCACCCTGCACGACCTCGTCTCGTACAACGAGAAGCACAACGAAGCCAACGGTGAGAACAACAACGACGGCGAATCGCACAACCGATCGTGGAACTGCGGAGTCGAAGGCCCCACCGACGACCCGGAAATCCTCGAACTGCGTGGCCGTCAGAGCCGGAACATACTGGCTACGCTGATGCTCAGCCAGGGCACCCCGATGCTTGCTCACGGCGACGAGATGGGCCGAACTCAGCAGGGTAACAACAACGTTTACTGCCAGGATTCGGAACTGTCATGGATGGATTGGACTCTCGCGGAAACCAACGCCGACCTCGTCGAGTTCACCAAGCGCGCAATTGCCTTGCGCGCCAAGAACCCGGTCTTCCGGCGTCGTCGATTCTTCGAGGGGCGACCTATTCGAAGCGGCGATCAGAGTCGCGACATCGCCTGGCTCACGCCGTCTGGCGAAGAGATGACTCCGGCCGACTGGGACAGCGGTTTCGGCAAGTCGTTGGCTGTCTTTCTCAACGGTGACGCGATCCCGGAACCGAACTACCGTGGCGAGCGCGTCACCGGAGATTCGTTCCTTCTCTGCTTCAACGCCCACTACGAAGATCTCGAATTCTCCACCCCCAACGCGGACTACGCCTCGGAGTGGACCGTCGTACTCGACACCTCGGTCCCCACCGGTGAGAGCGATACCGTGATCAAAGCCGGAACAACATTGGATGTAAAAGCGCGAGCATTGACGGTACTTCGCAGAACCGCTTGAGGGAGACGTGCACATGGCCCCGATAACCAGCACCTACAGACTGCAGTTGCGACCGGATGCATTCACTCTTCGTGATGCGGCCGCACAGGTGGACTACTTCGAGGCATTGGGGGTCTCACATCTCTATCTCTCCCCCATCCTCACTGCGACGTCCGGATCGACGCACGGCTACGACGTCACCGATCCGACAACCGTGTCCGAAGGACTTGGTGGCCGCGAGGCCCTGGTGGAGCTCTCGCGCGCCGTTCGATCACGTGGAATGGGCCTGATCGTCGATCTGGTCCCCAACCACGTCGGTGTCGCCAAACCTCGCGAAAATGCTTGGTGGTGGGACGTTCTCACGCACGGGCAGTCGTCGGAGTACGCGCATTTCTTCGACATCGATTGGGCCGAGGACAACGGAGCCAACGGCGCCGACGGCAAACTCTCACTCCCGGTACTGGGTAGCCCGGACGATCTCGACGCACTGACTGTCGAGAAAGATGGCGAGGAAACACTTCTCGCGTTCTACGAGCACCGCTTCCCCATCGCTGCCGGTACTGAATTCGGATCTCCACAGGAGGTGCACTCCAGGCAGTCGTACCGACTCGTACCGTGGAACGCCGGGATCGTCAACTACCGACGGTTCTTTGCCGTCAACGAACTCGCTGCGCTGCGCCAGGAGGACCCCCACGTCTTCGAACTCTGCCATCGGCAAGTGAAGTCGTGGGTCGACGAAGGACTGATCGACGGCGTTCGCATCGATCATCCGGACGGACTCGCGAATCCGGCGGAATATCTCGGGCGCCTGCGAGAACTGATCGGACCAGATCAGTGGCTCGTGATCGAAAAGATCCTCGGCCATACGGAACCACTCGATCCGATGCTCCCGATCGACGGCACCACCGGATACGACGCCCTCAATCAGCTGGGCGGCATTTTCGTCGATCCCGCCGCCGAACTCGAATTGACCGAACTCTCGGCAGATCTGACCGGCGACGACGGGGACAGTACGTGGTTGCATCACACCGAACGTCAGTTCAAACGCGACACCGGGCGCGGTGACCTGGCACCGGAGGTTCGCAGGCTCGTACGTGCAATCCGACGCGAAACCGGAAGTCGTTGCAGTGAGACCGAACTGAACGACGCAGTTGTCGTCGCGATCGCTCGGATGCCGGTGTACCGATCCGACTACAGTCCCCTCGCCGGTTTGGCCGCTCGGATCGTCGGCGACATGCACGAATTGGCTCCCGGACATGAACCATCGTTCAACGTGTTGGCGCAATCCCTGGTGAACAGCGGTGAAGCCTCAGTTCGCTTCCAGCAGGTGTGTGGCGCTGTCATGGCCAAGTCCGTCGAAGATCGACTCTTCTATCGGACGGCGCGCCTGGTCTCACGTCAGGAAGTCGGCGGCAACCCGGCATCGCTTGCCGTCTCCGTCGCCGAATTCCATCTCCACAACGCGGACCGAGCGAAGCGGTGGCCGCGCGCGATGACGAGTCTGTCCACTCACGACACCAAACGCGGCGAGGACGTGCGGGCACGGATCGGTGTTGTGTCTCAGGTGCCGACGCTGTGGGCCCGGCTGATTCGCGAGTGGGAAGACGTGTGCCCCAGCCCTGATCCGCTTACCGGATTGTTCTTGTGGCAGAACATCATCGGTGTGTGGCCGGCGGACGGCCGCTCGGCAGCCTCGGTTCCAGAGCTGCGCGAGCGTTTGCACGCCTATGCGGAGAAAGCCGTCCGCGAGTCCGGCGCCAGAACTTCCTGGAACGATCCGGACGTCGACTTCGAGTCGGCAGTGCACCGCTGGATCGACGAGGTGATCGACGGCCCGGTCGGTGATTCGGTCAGCGAATTCGTCGGCAGGATCGCGCGTCACGGCTGGTCGGACTCTCTGGGCCAAAAGCTGCTCCAACTTCTCGGGCCCGGCGTTCCCGACGTCTACCAGGGCACTGAGCTGTGGGAGGACTCGTTGGTCGATCCGGACAACCGGCGGCTTGTCGACTACGGAACGAGGCGATCACTGCTCGATTCCGGCGCCGCGCCGATCGACGCAACAGGAACCGCAAAGTTGCACCTCGTTCGCACGGCACTGACACTGCGGCGGGAGAACCCCTCGTGGTTCGATCACGGTGAGTACCGGCCGGTCTTCGCTTCAGGTTCCGGATCCGGTCATCTGGTCGGCTTCTCGCGCGGCCCGGCAGGTGATCCGCCCATGGTCGTCGCTCTGGCGACGCGACATTCGCTCAGACTCTCGTCGCACGGTTGGAGAGATACGCGAGTGGACCTGCCAGATGGCGAATGGGTCGACGCACTGAGCGGACAACCCGTCTTGTCTTCGGATGCGCGGGACATCTTCGCTGCCGGGCCATGTGCCCTGTTGACCAGGGTGCGCTGAGCGGTTTCCGCTGACTGGGCATTCACCCCCGAAAAGAACTTCGTCGCGCTAACTTCCGAAGAGCAGATCGTCACCACTAGTCGGAGGTTTGAGCATGGCCGCCAGTCGATTCACCGGAAAAGTTGCCTTCATCACCGGAGCCGCCCGTGGTCAGGGGCGCGCCGAAGCTGTCCGGCTGGCAGAAGAGGGCGCAGACATCATCGCCGTCGACGCGTGTGTTCAATTCGAATCCACCTCGTATGCCGGCGCCACCGACGACGACCTGGCCGAGACAGTCGAACTGGTCAAGGCCCTGGACCGTCGAATTGTCGCTACCAAGACCGACGTTCGCGACTTCTCTGCGCTGTCCGCGGCGCTCGCGGCCGGCATCGACGAATTGGGGCGACTTGACGTCGTCGTCGCGAACGCCGGAATCTGTTCTGCCAACATGTCCTGGGAAATCACGCCCGAGCAGTGGCAGGAAACGCTCGACGTCAACCTGACCGGCGTCTTCCACACCGCCAAGGCAGCGATCCCGCACCTGATCAAGCAAGGCACCGGTGGCTCGATCATCTTCACCAGCTCCGTCGCCGGCCTGCGCGGCCTCCCCTTCCTCGGCCATTACGTCGCGAGCAAACACGGCATCACCGGTCTGGCCAAGACGATGGCCTCGGAGTTGGGGCAGTACAACATTCGGGTCAACACCATCCACCCACACGGCGTGGAAACCGGAATGCAGATGACGGACATGCGGCCGCTCATCGACGCCAACGCCCACACACTCGGTCCGATCTTCATGCAGACCTTGCCCGACCCGGTCAGCCAGCCGGAGGACATCGCCGCCGCCGTCGCGTTCCTCGGTTCCGACGAGGCCCATCACATCACCGGCATCGCGATGCCGCTCGATCTGGGCACCCTGATCCGCTGATCGAATCTTCTCGAGTTTTTCCCGTCCTCGGGGAATATCGCTTCCCCGAGGACGGTTGCGCGAGACATGACCAAAACTGTTGTAGCGCAGACGTACGGCACGCCCGAGGTCCTGAAGCTGGTGGACGTCGATTTACCGGCACCGAAATCAGGTGAAGTCCTGGTCGACGTGAAGGCGATCGGCGTCAATCCCTTCGACTTCAAGCTCTACAGCGGCGCTTTCGGCACCGACCCCGAGAAACTTCCCATCCGCCTCGGCGGCGAGGCAGCGGGCGTCGTCTCGGCCGTCGGCGACGGCGTCACAAATGTGACAGTCGGCGACGAAGTGATCGTCAGCCCCGGCAACGGCCTCTACTCCGAACAAGTAGTCGTGCAGGTCTCCTCGGTGACCGCGAAGCCCGCAGGCATCAGCTGGGAACAGGCAGCCGGCCTCCTTCTGGTCGGCGGAACTGCAGTCGACGCCCTCGACACCGTTCGGGTCCGCTCCGGCGACACCGTTCTCATCCACGGCGCGTCTGGCGGCGTCGGCGCGATCGCTGTTCAGCTGGCAGTTGGTCGCGGAGCTACGGTGATCGGCACCGCGGGAGCCTCGAATCAGGATTACGTGCGCTCGCTCGGCGCGACGCCTGTGCTCTACGGCCACGGCCTCGAAGCGCGTGTCCGTGAACTCGCGCCGAACGGCGTCGACGCCGCCTTCGACACCGCCGGAACAGATGAAGCCGTCGATACTTCGCTGGCTTTGGTCTCCGACAAGAGCCGTATCGTCACCATCGTCGCGTTCGGACGCGCCCAGACCGACGGCTTCGCGTCCGTCGGCGGAGGCAATCCGGCAAGTGCGGAAGCGCGTTTGAAGGCTCGATCCGAACTGGTCGAACAAGCCGGTTCCGGACATCTCACCGTCAAGATCGCCAAGACCTTCCCACTAACGGACGTCGCGCTCGCTCACACCGAGTTGCAGAGCTCCCATCCCGCCGGGAAGTTCATCCTCATTCCCTGACGTTGCTTGCGGTTCCCTGTGTCTGAGGGGCGAGTGGAACCAACAGGGTGGTGCCGAACGCGACGAGCACCGATTCGCCTTCGCGTTCGGCATGTACCTCGGCAGTGACGAACACCTGCTTGCGCCCGGCCTTGACCGAGCGCGCCGTAGCGACAAATGCGGTTCCGACGCCCGGACTCACGAAATTGACCGCGCAGTTGGACGCCGCCACGACACCTACCTGGGTGAAAGCAGCAAATCCGCACGCGGTGTCGACGAGTCCCGCCACGAGCGCAGCGTGCAGGTGTCCCGAGTACTGGCCCAGATCCTCACGCCATTCGAGCCGCAGACAAACGCGACCCGGTTCGGCCTCCGTGACTTCGAATCCGGCCCACCGGTTGAAGGCCGCCGAGGCGTTGACCGCCCGCAACTGTTCGAGCATTTCAGAATTTCCCATGTAGACCAGTCTACATAGATTGTGGTGGATCGCTGGGGTGTTTAAGCTCCAACTCGTGGCGACTCCCCCGAAACACCGCGAAGCACTCGTACGAGCTGCGGCCGATCTGTTTCGCCGCCAGGGGTATGCGGCAACGGGCCTCAACGAGATCCTCAAGTCGAGCGGGGCGCCGAAAGGTTCGCTGTACCACTACTTTCCCGGCGGCAAAGAGCAGATCGGCGAAGAGGTCGTCCGCGTCGGCGGGCAGTTGGTCACCGACACCCTGACCGAACTCGCCGACAGCCAATCGGACGCCGGGTCGCTGCTGCGCGAGTACGCGCGGTTGCTCGCCGGATGGGTGAGCGATTCGGATTTCCACGAAGGCTCGCCGATCACGACGGTGTTGTTGGAACTTGCCCCCGATTCGGAGAGCGTGACAGCCGCCGGACAGGCGGTGTATCGACAGTGGACTTCGCTACTGCGCGACACACTGATCGCGTCCGGGGTCGGACGTGCGCGAGCGGAACGGCTTGCCGTCCTGGCAGTGTCCGCGCTCGAGGGCTCGCTGGTGCGGGCTCGCGTCGAACGATCCGGTCAGCCGATTCTCGATTCCCTCGGCGAGGTCGCCGACGTGTTCGACGGAGCAATCGCCGCGGCGCACTCGCACTGAGCGAACGCGACCTGAGCGAACGGCACTCTCGGTCTCATGAAGGCGCCGAAAGGTACGTTCGCTCGGAATCGGAGGGTGGCTCAGTCGGCTTCCGGGCGCCACCTCGAGCACCACCGCGGGCCGCGCCGATCCCTGCGACGACGACGCACGCGATACCTGCCACGGCCAGAACACTCGGAACCTGTTGCAGCACAACCAGACCGATAAGCTGCGCGAAAGCAGGCTCGAGACTCATCAGCGTGCCGAACGCCGCCGTGGACAGCCTTCGCAACGAGACCATCTCCAGAACGAACGGCACGACGGGCAGCAAGATCGCGAGTCCGAGGCCCACGAGAATCAGATGCGGAGTCAGCCGCCCGATAGCCGAGTGGCCTACGGCAATTGTCGCGGCCAACCCGGCTACCGCCATCGACACCGCCAGCCCGTTGATACCGGCAACCTCGTCGCCGACGCGCTGGGTGAGCAAAATGTACATCGCCCAGCAGAGCGCCGCACCGAGTGCGTACGCCACACCGACCAGATCGACTGTCCCGGCCCACGGTTCGGTGAGAAGCACGACGCCCACGCCTGCCAGAACCGGCCACAGAACGCGGCCACGCCCCCGGAGCAAAGCAACCGTCAGCGGACCCAAGAATTCCAATGCGCTTGCTGTTCCCAGCGGAAGGCGCTCCACCGCTGCCATGAACAGGAGCGTCATGCCTGCGGTGACCACACCCAGAACCACGCAAGCCAGAAACGCCTTGCGAGTGAACGCCGAAGGGCGGGGCCTGACGATGATCAGAAGAATGATGCCTGCCCAGGCGAGTCGTAGCCACGCCGCTCCGTCTGCGCCGAGCTGATCGATCAGGCCCACCGACACGGCGAGCCCGAGCTGCACGCACAACATCGCCAAAACAGCCAGGCCCACTCCGGCCCGCGCTTTCGTATCCATAGCTGAATTGAACGGGAGGCCAACCGTTCGTGTCCACGCGATTTTGACCTACATTATGTTCACGATTAGTGAATGATCGAAGGATGGAAACCCGTCGACTCCATCTCCTCCTCGAACTCTCCCGCTTGGGTTCGATGCGTGCGGTCGCCGAAGCGCACAACCTCACGACGTCGACAGTGTCCCAACAACTCGCGGCCTTGACCGCGGAGACCGGTACCGCACTGATCGAGCCCGACGGTCGCCGGGTGCGGCTGACGCCGGCCGGTCAACGACTGGCCGATCATGCCGTCACCATCCTGGCAGCCGTCGATGCAGCTCGCCTGGACCTCGATCCGGACGCGGAACCGGTGGGGACCCTGCGAGTCGGCGGATTCGCAACTGCGATCAGAACCGCGATGCTCCCCGTCGCTCGAAGCCTGCAACGCAGTCACCCGCAGGTGGACGTGATGATCTACGAATACGAACCCGTCGAGGCTTTTGCACTCCTCGAACGCGACGATCTAGACCTCGCACTGACGTACGACTACAACCTTGCCCCCGCGTCGCCGAGCCCACTACTCGAAGCAATTCCGCTCTGGTCGACGCCCTGGGGACTGTGTGCTCCCGACGACGCCAAAGCTCCCGACAAGTCCACAGAATCCGGAATCGATCTCCGCGCCTTCGCCGACACGTCATGGATAGTGAACTCACGCAACACGGCAGACGAGCGCGCTGTGCGAACCCTCGCGTCGCTGGCCGGGTTCACCCCTCGGATCACTCACCAGATCGACAGTCTCGACTTGGTCGAACTCTTGATCCTCAGTGGTTACGGCGTGGGGCTGATGCCGCTCGAACGCAAGACTCGCGAAGGCGTGCGCGTCGAACCACTCGTCGATCCGCCCGTCATCCTCACTGCCTATGCGGTGACGCGTCGCGGCCGATCGTCGTGGCCGCCGCTTCGGCTCGTGTTGGACCGACTCACGGCCTACCGATAACTCACATCCGATCAGCGTCGCCGTCGCGGCGCTGCTGCTTGGCAATTCGACGCTGCTCTTCCGCCCGCTCGCGGCACTGACGCAAGAAGGCTTCGTCCGCCGCCGGATCCTGCGCAACGGCACGTCCCGGGCGCTCGTATTCGCCGTAACCGGTTGGGCCGACGTAACCGCGGGGCGCGTTCTGTCCGCGCCCGACCACCAGCCACAGAACCGATCCCAAAGTAGGAAGGAAGATGATGATCAGAATCCAGACGACCTTGGGTAGGTACTGGATGTAGGCGTCATCTCTCGTGATGGCGTCGACGATGCAGAAAATCCACAGCAACATCGTGATGAGGCCGAACAAGGCATAGGGCACGCTGGCGATTCCTCCCGAGAATAAAAAACCCTCGCCATGCTAACGAAAACAGACCAATTAGTACATTAGATTCTGGCGAATGTTGAACTCGAGCCATCCTCGGTACGCATCGACGTCCCATCCACTGACCCGACGCAATTGCTGATGAAACTGAGGCGAGACGAAAGCGGCAAGTATGCCCGCGGCTTTCTCGAGCGAAATCTCAGGCCTCAACAAGCCATGCTCGGAGAGACCCTCGGCTATCGACATCGCATTGACGGCCGACTGATCCGACGACTCCTCGGATAGTCGACGCATGTCGGCATCCGCACCCGAGGATTCGACCGCGACCATCATCAGAGCGCCGGCACGTTCGAGCAGTCCGATGCCCTGTGCCACGATCTGGGAGACGATCCGGCGAACGTCATCGGGGTCCGAGGCCAGGTTCGGCGCGCCGAGTGGAACCTCTTCGGCATCGAGCGCCGCAGCGAGGGCCGCTTCGAAGATCTCGAGTTTCCCGCCAGGGAAGGCTGTGAACACCGTCCGATCGGCGACGCCGGCCGAGGCGGCAATCTGCTTGACGGTGGCACTGACATACCCGTCTCGAATAAACAAGGCCGTCGCCGCATCACGAATGAGTTCACGCGTTCGCTGCGCGGAAGCTTCACGCACGCGGGAGTGGTACTGGCGTCTGCCCTCCATTGCGCACACTTTAGCCGCATTCGATGCAACGACCATGCATGGAAAGAATCGTGCAGCTCAGGAGCCTTTTCCGGGGTGGTCTATCCAGCCGTCGCTACCGGGAAACACCAACGCCTCGTGGCCGTTGTCGTACCTGACCAGATAGGGAGGACCGCCGTCCTCGCCGTGCACCTCGAGAACCTCGGCAGTTACCTCCGCCTGCCCCACCACGCGCCCCTGGACGTGGAGACGGTCACCCACTTCGGCATGCATCACTCCTCCTCGCTGCCCGCTCGCGCAGGCGCAGACCAACCACTGACGTTGTTCCCGCCATGCCGACTCGGAAACCCTGGGGCGAGTTGCCGTCGTGAGAAATCGCATATTCACCGAAGGTGACACCGACGGGTGAACAGTGGTTCACTCATGGGTGAATTCCCGTTCACCATCGCCGCGTGAAGGACCGTCTCTTGGCATTGCACTCGTCTCCGACCACTCGCCGTTCAAGTCGGCTCATTACCGCAATTCTCTGTCTTTCCGGCACCGTGGTCGCGCTGCAACAAACGATGGTCATTCCGTTGTTGCCCGATTTCCCGAAGATCCTCGGCGTCAGCGCTGACGACGCCTCCTGGCTCGTCACCGTCACGCTCCTCACGAGTGCCGTCGCCACTCCGATCGTCTCCCGCCTGGCAGACATGTTCGGAAAACGACGCATGATGCTGATCTCGATGACGATGATCGTGGTCGGATCACTGGTCGCGGCGATCGGCGGCAACTTTGTCGCCCTGCTGATCGGACGTGGTCTCCAGGGCTTCGCGATCTCGATGATCCCCGTCGGAATCAGCATCATGCGCGACGAACTGCCCAAGGAGAAGGTGGCGTCGGCAACAGCGTTGATGAGTGCCACTCTCGGAATCGGCAGCGCACTCGGGCTCCCGCTGTCCGGGTTGATCTTCGAGCATCTGGGCTGGCCCGCCATCTTCTGGCTCTCGGCGATCGTGGGCGTCCTGCTGATCATCGCGGTAGCCGTCGTCGTCCCGGAATCAAGTGTTCGTACCCGCGGCAAATTCGACTTCCTGGGCGCGGTCATGCTCTCGACAGCACTCACGGCGATCCTCCTCGCCATCTCCAAGGGCGCCCGTTGGGGATGGACGAGCGAACTGACATTGCTGATGTTCGTCACCGGAATCGTGACTCTCGCATTGTGGTTCCCTTACGAACTCCGCGTCACCCAGCCGATGGTCGATCTACGAACGTCGGCCAAGCGGCCTGTTCTGCTGACCAACGTCGCCTCGATCCTCGTCGGCTTCTCGATGTACGCGAACAACCTCTCCACCACCCAACAACTTCAGATGCCGAAGATCTCCGGCTACGGCTTCGAACTGGGCGTGATGGCGGCCGGACTGTGCATGATTCCGGCAGGCCTCGCGATGGTCTTCTTCGCGCCCGTCTCCGCGAACATCACGAAGCGATTCGGAGCCAAGATCACCCTGATCGTCGGCGGCACGGTGCTCGCGCTCGCCTACATCGCGCGAGTGTTCCTGACCGGTTCGATAGCACTGATCATCATCAGCGCGGCGGTGGTCAGCATCGGAACTGCAATCGCCTACTCCGCGATGCCGATGCTGATCATGCGATCGGTTCCGATCACCGAAACCGCGTCGGCGAACGGCCTCAATTCGCTGCTCCGCTCGGTCGGTACGTCGACCTCCAGCGCGGTGGTTGCCGCCATGCTCACGTCGATGGTTATCCCGTCCGGGCCGGGCGAGGGCCTTCCGTCGATCGACGCCTTCAAGAACATCTTCTGGCTGGCCGCCCTCGCCGCCGTGGCTGCTGCCGCTGCCGCTGCGTTCATTCCTCGCCGCGGCGCAAAACCGGAAGCGGCACTTCGCCCGGTGACCCCGGAAGGGTTCGAGCTTCCCGACGCCGCCGTGTCCGAAACGGAAATTGTGGTTGCCGGTCGTGTGGTCCGGGCCGACAGCCGACCGATCCGGCAGGCCGTTGTCACCGTGATGGACATGGAGGGGCGACCGATCGACTGGAGTCGCGCCGACAACGAGGGCAACTTCTCCCTCGCACTACCCCGGCCCGGACGGTACTTGGTAGTGACGAGTGCCGACGGTTGGTCCCCTCGGTCGCAGGTGATCGCTTTCGACAGCGCGCAATCGACGCACACCGTCGAACTCGGCGACCGCCTCACCATCTCCGGCAAGGTCGGAGTCGACGGCCGAACAACCTCGGGAACCGTCGTCACACTCACGAAACCGACCGGCGAATTCGTCGCATCCACGGTCACCGACGGAACCGGGCACTACGGAATCGCACTTCCCACATCCGGCCGGTACATCCTGACCGCGCTGACCGAGAGCGGACACGGCACATTGGCTCGTCAGATAGCGGTCATCGCGCAGTCCACCGTCGTCGACTTCGACGTACCCGTCGATGCCGAGCCGTTGACGACAGTATGAACGCCAGTATGAGCAACCGAACGCATGGCGATCGGGTATCGAGGCGGAGGCGAGCGGCATGAGCAGCGGTGAAGCCAGCATCCTCACAGCAGCGAAAGCCTTGTTCGCGGAACGAGGTTACGCATCGACGACCATCAAGGACATCGCGGTCGCGGCCGGTTACTCCCCTGCCCTGGTCATGAAGATCTACGGCAGCAAAGCTCGGCTGTACTCGGCTGCGATCCCGTCCGCACCTCCGATGGACGAGGATCCGAATGCCGACGCCACCGGAGACATCAGCTGTCAACTGGTCGAGAAACTTGTCGCTCGTAGAGAATCCGATGAAACCGATCCGTGGGCAATGCTCGCAGTACACGTTCACGAGGCGCCAGATCCGGCCGCCGCTCGGGCCGAGATCAAGCAACGATACGTTCACGGGATCGCGCGCCGCATCGGCGACACGGAGCCCGGTTTGGTACGCAGCCAGATCGTCGTCTCACTGCTGCTCGGACTGGCCACCGGCATGCGGACGCTCGAACTCCTCCGTGAGGATTCACTGTCGTCGGAGGATCTGATCCGGCGCTACGGAAGGCTGATTCAAATAGCCGTCGACGAAATCGAACCGGTATCCGAGCACGAATCGTTCATCAGTGACACGGTGGAGGAATGACTACTTACCGATACCTCGACGCCGACCGGAATCTCCTCGAAGAGAAAGATTTCGAAACCGAGCAGGACGCACAGGAATACCGACTCTCCGTCCTCGGTGCCGAACACATCGAGCCCGCGGGCGAATGATCCTGTCGATTCCCCGATCGGTCAGGGAGACTTCGCTGCAGTGGTGAGTTCAGCGATCAAGGCTTGAACGCGACGCTCGATTTCGTCACGGATCGGGCGAACTGCTTCAAGGCCCTGTCCGGCCGGGTCGTCGAGAACCCAGTCTCGGTAACTCTTGCCGGGGAAGATCGGGCACGTGTCGCCGCAGCCCATGGTGATGACGACATCCGAATCCTGGACGGCGTCGACAGTGAGGATCTTCGGAGACTGCGCTGAGATGTCGATACCGCGCTCTGCCATCGCCTCGACCGCTGCCGAATTGACGGTCTCGGCGGGTGCGGATCCGGCGGAACGGACCTCGATGGCGTCGCCTGCGAGATGGCTCAGGAATCCCGCGGCCATCTGAGATCGACCGGCATTGTGGACGCAGACGAACAACACCGATGGTTTGCTCATGACCTCGCTCTTTCTCGACTGGATGAAACCTCTTCGACTGCAAAGCGTTTGCGTAGAGCAAGGGAGACATAGACCAGCCCGACGAGCACCGGTACCTCGATCAGCGGGCCGACGACACCGGCAAGAGCTTGCCCCGAGGTGGCGCCGTAGGTGGCGATGGCTACCGCGATCGCGAGTTCGAAGTTGTTGCCCGCGGCGGTGAACGCCAGGGTCGTGGTGCGTTCATAGCCCAATCCGATTGCGGCGCCGAGGATGTAGCCTCCGCCCCACATGAGCGCGAAGTACGCGAGCAGGGGCAGCGCGATCCGGACGACATCCCAAGGCTGGGAGGTGATCTGTTCGCCCTGCATCGAGAAGAGCACGACGATGGTGAACAGCAGACCGTAGAGCGCCCAGGGGCTGATCTTGGGGATGAACTTGTTGTCGTACCAGTCGCGGCCTTTGGCGCGTTCGCCGAAGAAGCGGGACAGAAAACCTGCCAGCAGCGGGATACCGAGGAAGATCAGAACGGATTTGGCGATCTGCCAGGGCGAGGTGTCGATGGTGGTCTGTTCGAGGCCGAGCCACCCGGGCAGGACCGAGAGGTAGAACCAACCGAGCACGGCGAACATGATCACCTGGAACACCGAATTGATGGCGACCAGCACCGCGGCGGCTTCGCGGTCTCCGCAGGCCAGGTCGTTCCAGATGATCACCATCGCGATGCAGCGAGCGAGACCGACGATGATCAAACCGGTTCGGTATTCCGGCAGGTCAGGCAGAAACAGCCAGGCGAGGGCGAACATCAGCGCCGGGCCGAGAACCCAGTTCAGGAACAGGGAGCCGGCGAGGAGTTTCTTGTCCCCGGTGACTGTGTCGAGGCGGTCGTAGCGGACCTTCGCCAGGACCGGGTACATCATGATCAGCAGACCGAGGGCGATCGGTAGCGAGATGCCGTCGATCTGCACCTTGTCCAGGGCAGTGTTCACACCGGGGATCCAGCGTCCAACCAGCAGGCCGACGACCATGGCCACGCCGATCCAGACCGCCAGATAGCGGTCGAGGGTGGAGAGTTTTCCGACGACTTCGGGGTGTTCGGTGGTGGCAGCGGTGTTGCTCATGCGGTGACCTCTACGCACGCGTCCGCGACACTCACGCTCGTACCTTCAACCAGTAGAACGGCGGAAAGCTGTTGCAGCGCAGCCGGAATAACCCAGTAGTACACCCAGGTCCCGCGTCGTTCACAATCGAGTAACCCGGCCTGGCGCAACACCTTGAGGTGATGCGAGATAGTCGGCTGAGACAGATCGAACGAGTCGGAGATGTCGCAGACGCAGGCTTCACCACCCTCGTGACTTGCCACCAAGCTGAGCAAGCGGAGACGAACCGGATCGCCGAGGGCCTTGAACATCCGAGACAAGTCGCCGGCCCAATCCTCGGTCAACGGTTCACGAACGAGCGGGGTGCAGCAAGCCTCGGAGTCCGGCAGCTCTTGATTCGACATTCTTCGATATTGACAGATATCGAATCAACGCGCAATCGGGCATCCGGTCAGCCGGATCCCGGACTCATCCCTCGGCGATCGCCGTTCGACGCTCGAGCAGAACAGTGTCGCGCCACACGCCGTCGAGTTCGGCGATCTTCTCGCGAAGGCCGACCGTTCGAAACCCGGCCGAATGATGCAGCGAGATGGAGGCACGGTTCTCCGGGAACATCGACGTCTGCAGAGTCCAGAGTCCGTCGGCGTCGGCGGCCATGACTTGCTTGCGCAACAACGCCTTTCCGACGCCACGACCACGCATGCCGTCCGCAACGTACACGGAGTTCTCGGCAACCCCGCGGTAGCAGTCACGCTCGGAAACCGGACTCAACGCAGCCCATCCGACAACAACACCCCCGACAGTCGCCACCCATCGATGCTGCGGCAGCCACCGTTCGTGGAGATGCTCACGCGAGGGGACCTCAGCGGCAAAGGTGGCATTTCGGGTGTCGATACCCTCGCCGTAAATACGGCGAACCGCATCCCAGTCGTCGTCGATCATGGCCCGGACAGAGACATCGTCGGGCAGATCACTCGGGCAGCACGGACGCGGAGCAAGGACTCCCATCACCACATCCGCCGCCTGCGGCAAGGCAACGCAACACGTCGGACTCATCGCGACGACCGTGCTCGTCCCTTCCTTACGCATGGTCACAAAACCCACATCGGCGAGCTTGCGCAGGTGGTGCGACACCGTCGGTTGCCCGATCCCCAACGCCTCGGCGAGCGCTCCGACGGTAATACCACCGACCGCGCTCGCTACCCGGTGAAGCAATCGGACGCGCATCGGCTCGGCAAGGCAGGCGAACCACTGCGCGTAGGTATCGGCATCGCCCTGCGCGAGGACGGAAGAACGGATCTGATCCGGGTCCGAATCGCCGACTCGCACCGTCGGAGTCTGCAGCGAAGTCATCTCTCCATTATATCGACAGCTGTCGATGGTTGCCTACATTGATGATCGTCGATACAGTTCCCCGTAGATCGATAATCGTCGATGAAAGGCACGAAAATGAACCCCCTACCCGTTGTCGTGATCGGGGCCGGCCCGATCGGCCTGGCAGCCGCAGCAGAACTGCGCGAGCGCGGACTCACACCCCTTGTATTCGAGCGCGGAACCACAGCCGGTGCTGCGATCTCCGAGTGGAATCACGTTCGACTGTTCTCCCGGTGGTCCGAACTCGTCTCCCCCGCCGCGCGGCGACTCCTCGACCAGAATGGATGGAGCTCACCCGACGGGCAGACCTATCCGACCGGCCGGCAATGGCGCGAGCTCTACCTCGAACCACTCGCCTCGGCCCTCGCCGACCTGGTCCAGTTCGACACCGAGGTGATCGGCGTCGCTCGACGCGGACGTGACCTGGTCGTCGACGCCGGACGCGACAGCGAACCCCTCTCGATTCACCTGCGGCGCCGGGACGGAACCGAGGATCGGATGTTCGCCCAGGCCATTGTGGATGCGTCCGGCACCTGGGGCACCCCGAACCCGCTCGGTGGTGAAGGTCTTCCTGCACTCGGCGAAGGCGCTGTGGGTACTGCGATCCGGTACCGGGTTCCTGATCTCGACGATCCGGCAGTGCGGGCACAGTTCGCCGGAACGCACACCGTCATCGCAGGTAGTGGCCACTCCGCGCTGACGGCGATCGTTGCGCTGTCAGGGTTGGCAGAGCAGGCTCCGAGCACCCGCATCACCTGGGCGGTCCGCCGAGGAAACATCGGCTCTGCATTCGGAGGCGGCGACGCTGACGAACTGCCCGCGCGCGGCGCCCTGGGCTTGCGTGCAAAGAAGTCCGTCGAGGATGGCCTGTTGAGAGTCGTCACCGGCTTCCGCACCGCAGAGGTGACAACTACCCCTTCGGGACAACTCATACTTGCCTCCGATGCGGGTGATCGCATCGAGAACGTGGACAACGTCATAGCGCTGACCGGCTTCCGCCCCGATCTGTCCTGGCTCTCGGAAATTCGACTCGGCCTCGACCCGGTCTTACAAGCACCGGTCGAGCTTGCTCCGCTGATCGACCCGAACGTCCACTCGTGCGGCACCGTTTACCCGCATGGCGCGAAGGAGCTTCGCCATCCGGAGCCGGGGGTGTACTTGGCAGGAATGAAAAGCTACGGCCGAGCACCCACCTTCCTGGCGATGACCGGCTACGAGCAGGTTCGCAGCATCGCAGCCGAGCTCGCCGGCGATCACGAGGCAGCGGCCCGTGTCGAGTTGATCCTTCCGGAGACCGGAGTCTGCGGCGGCGCAGGCATTTTCGACGAACCTGACACAGCAGAAACCGACACAGGGAAAGCCGAGGGCGGATGCTGCAGCGCCCCCGCTCCGAAACTGATCACGCTGTCTGCACCGTCCGGCAACACCTGCGGATAGAAACAGTCCTTGACGATGGATCCAGCCCGCCGGGCTGCCACATCCGGCCGAACAAGGCATGCTGATCGTGTGCATACATTCGAGGTCTGGGCGCCAACTCCGGAATCGGTCCGGGTCGAAGTCGACGGCATCACGCACGAGATGGACCGGACCGACGACGGGTGGTGGCGCGCCGAGGTCGACTGCGACAACCGCGCTCGCTACGGCTTTGTCGTCGACGGTGAAACACTCCCGGATCCGCGTTCACCACGCCAGCCCGAAGGCGTGCACCTTCGCTCCCAGTTGCATCAGCTCGACGAGGCGTCCTGGACCGACTCTCAGTGGACCGGACGACAACTCCCAGGATCATCGGTCTACGAACTGCACATCGGAACGTTCACCCCCGAAGGAACATTCGACGCCGCGATCGAACGTCTCGATCACCTGGTAGACCTCGGCGTCGGCTTCGTGGAAATCATGCCGGTCAACGGCTTCAACGGAACTCACAACTGGGGCTACGACGGTGTGCTCTGGTACACGGTCCACGAGATCTACGGTGGCCCGGACGGATTGCAACGCTTGGTGAATGCGGCCCACGAACGCGGACTCGGCGTGATTCTTGACGTGGTCTACAACCACCTGGGCCCGTCGGGCAACTACCTCGAAAAGTTCGGCCCCTACATTGCCGATGGAGCGAACACCTGGGGCCGAACGATCAACATCGGCGGTCCGCAGTCGGGCGAGGTTCGCGAGTACATCATCGGCAATGCCCTGCGATGGATGCGCGATTTCCACATCGACGGTCTACGCCTCGACGCCGTCCACGCGTTGGTCGATCACACCGGAACGCACATCCTCGAGGAACTCGCCGTCCGAACGGAAACACTGTCGGCCCATCTGGGTCGACCGCTCACGTTGATCGCCGAAAGCGATCTCAACGACGCCACTCTGATCACGCCACGAGCGGCCGGCGGGTTCGGCTTGGACGCGCAGTGGGACGACGACATCCACCACACCATTCACACGGCCGTGTCCGGCGAACGCCAGGGCTATTACGCCGACTTCGGATCCTTGGAATCCCTTGCAAATACATTGCGGCGCGGTTTCTTCCACGCCGGAACGTATTCCTCGTTCCGTGGACGGGTTCACGGCCGGCCGATCGACATCACGCATCAGCCCGCCAGCGCCCTGCTCGCATACACGTGCACCCACGATCAGATCGGCAACCGCGCGATCGGGGACCGCCCGAGCGCCTATCTGACGCCAGGACAATTGGCGATCAAGGCGGCGCTGGTCCTGCTCTCGCCGTACACGCCGATGCTGTTCATGGGCGAGGAATGGGGAGCGACCACTCCGTTCCAGTTCTTCACCTCGCATCCGGAACCGGAACTCGGCGAGGCCACTGCCAAAGGCCGCAAAGCGGAGTTCGCGGCGCACGGCTGGAACAGTGACGACATTCCGGATCCGCAAGACCCACAGACATTTCTGCGATCGAAACTGGACTGGGACGAGCGAGACGACGAGACACACGCTCGCGTCCTGGCCTGCTATCGCGATCTACTTGCCCTGCGCAGGAAGCGAATCGAGATCACCGACCCTTGGCTGGGGCACCTGCACGTCGACTACGACGAGGACGACCAGTGGATCACCCTGCGCCGCGGCGCATTACAGATCGTGTGCAATCTGGGAACGGACGCGGCCTCGGTCCCGGCCGGCGGAACCCCCATCCTCTGGTGGGATCCGCCGACACAGGACGAGACCGCGTCCGCAACAGTGGTGCCGGGGCACTCGTTCGTCGTACTCGAAAGCTGACTAACTCTCGAAATTCCGGTATTAACGCTTCGCGTTCTCTGGTGTACTCCGCAGCATCCTCAACACCAATGCGGCACTGACGAACAGAACCAAAGCTGTTGCACCGGCAGCAACGTGCATACCGTCGACAAACGCCGACTTCGCGGAATCGGCAAGCACCGAACCGAGTTCACCAGGTAGGTACGTTGCTTCCTGCAGGGCACCGCCGAGTGTGCCCTGTGCAGCATGCGCCTGATCTGCTTCGAGCATCGAGGTGTCGATTCCCTTGCGGAAGATCGCCATCACCACGCTGCCCAGAATCGCCACGCCGAGCGCGATGCCGAGTTCGTACGCGGTCTCCGACACAGCGGACGCAGCGCCGGCGCGTTCGGGTTCCACCGAGCTGACCACGAGATCCGATGTCAACGTCAACGCGACACCGACACCAGCACCGGCCAGACCGAAGCCGAGCACGAACATCAACGGGCCGCTGTCGACGCCGAGCGCGAGCAGCATCGCAGCACCGATACCGGCAACCGCGAGGCCCGCGCTGAGCACGTGAGACACCGACCACCGGCGAATCAACCAGGCCGCCGCAACCGCGGTGAATGCGCTGAGCAACATACCCGGGAGCATCAGCAGCCCGGCGTCGAGCGCCGAGTTACCCAGCACCAACTGCAGGTACTGCGAGCCGAAGAACAGGACACCTGCCAGCGCGAAGATCGAGAGCAGGTTGGTGATGACGGCGGTGGAGAACGACGCGTTGGCAAACAGCTTCAGATCCAACATCGGATCCTTGAGCATCCGCTGACGACGCACGAACACGTAACCCGCCGCGAGACCAACGAGGCCGATCACCAGCAACGTGATGCTGACGCCGTGCACCACGGATTCCTTGACCGCGTACACCAGCGGCAACATGGTCGCCATCGACAGACCAGCGCTGATGAGGTCGAATCGACCCGGATTGGGGTCCTTCGACTCCGGGATCAGGATCGGGCCGAGTACAACCAGCGCGATCATGACCGGAATGTTGATCAAGAAGACCGAACCCCACCAGAAGTGCTCGAGCAACCAACCACCGACCAAAGGGCCTGCCGCGGTACCGCCACCGGCCATCGCGCCCCAGACACCGATCGCCTCGGTGCGCTGACGCGGGTTGACGAAGATCGTGCGGATCAGACCGAGGGTGGCCGGCATCAGCGTTGCACCGGAAATACCCTGCAGCACGCGGGCGGCAATGAGCATCTCGGGACTGACAGCGAGAGCGGCGATGATCGAGGCGAGACCGAAGCCGACTGCGCCGATCAGGAGCAGTTTTCGCCTACCGATCCGGTCGCCGAGCGTACCCATGGTGATGAGCAGACCGGCGAGCACGAACGAATAGACGTCGATGATCCACAGCAACTGCGTGCTGCTCGGTTCGAGGTCGGCGCTGATGAACGGAAGCGCAAGATCGAGCACCGTGCCGTCGACCGCGATGAGCAACACAGCAAAGGCAAGGACTATCAAGCCCGCCCAGTCACGCTTTGTCGCCCGAACCTCGTCGGGATTGATTGCAGACGTCTGATCTGCCGACACTGACATTGCTCCCCTGCGACTTTCTCTGAGTTCTTTCGAAAAGACTTCACTGCACCGTCCAGCCGGTACAGTAGGTCTACGGTAACAGTGAACCGTCCGAGCGGTAAAGTTATTTCCGGGTAGGGTCACATCACATGGCTGCCGACACTCGCGATCGAATTCTCGACGCACTGGAGAAGCTGCTGCTGGTCAGCGGCGTCGCCCAAGTCACGCTCGAAGGCGTTGCCGCCGAAGCCGGGGTTTCCAAGGGCGGACTTCTCTATCACTTCCCCAGCAAGGAAGCACTGCTCGCGGCGATGGTCCGCAGACTCGGAGAACGCTCGGATCAGCAACTCGAAGACGCCGTAGCCGGCGGTACGACGGTCACCGAGTTCTATCTGCAGATCCCCGATGCGAACGAAAGCGAAGAACTCTCACTCTTCCGGTCGATCATCGCGGCACTGAGAACAGTCGACGGACAACACGACGAAATCCAGAAGGCCGTCACACATGTGATGCGGAGCTGGGACAAGGGCCTTCAGACCGAGATCGCCGACCCTGTGCAGGCCGAGATCATCCGACTCGTCGGCGACGGCCTGTATCTGGCGGCCATGCTCGGACTCCCCCAGCCGGATCCCGAACTGCATCGACAGGTAGTCGAGCGACTGCGGCCCTGACCGGGGGGCGTCCCTTACGTCAGATAGCGGTACGCCGGGCTTCCCGGCTCGAGCCTCTCGGACTGCATCGGTGCGCGCTCCATCCGCTCGAGTAACGCCGCCAACCCGTCGGCGGAACCGAGTTCGATACCCACCAACGCGGCACCCGTCTCGCGATTGTTTCGCTTGACGTACTCGAACAGCGCGATGTCGTCGTCCGGCCCGAGCACGTCCGAGAGGAAGCGACGGAGCGCTCCCGGTTCCTGCGGAAAGTCGACCAGGAAGTAGTGCTTGAGCCCGAGGTGAACGAGCGAACGCTCGAGGATTTCGCCGTAACGAGAGACGTCGTTGTTGCCACCGGAGATCAGGCACACGACGGTCGAACCCGGCTCGAACGTCAAATTCTGAAGTGCCGCAACGGAAAGCGCTCCCGCGGGTTCGGCGATGATGCCCTCGCTCTGATACAGCTCGAGCATCGCCGTGCAGATAGCGCCCTCGTCGATCTGATTGACGACAAACGATCCCGAACCGGACCGTGTCTGAAGTTGACGAGCCACGAGCGGCAACGACGCGTGCGACACCACGGCGGCACCCAGACGTGAGACGACCTCGTAGGGAACATCGCCGATCCTCTTGACCGCTGCTCCGTCGACAAATGGATCGACGTCGGGAAGAGTCACCGGGCCCCCGGCAACAAGAGCGGCCGTCATGGACGCCGCACCGGACGGCTCGATCCCGACGATCGACGTCTTCGGCGACCGTTCGTGCAGGTAGGTGGCGATGCCCGCAATGCAACCGCCGCCGCCGACCGGCACGACGATCGTGTCGAGAGGGGCGTCCAATTGCGTGAGAATCTCCGCTGCAATGGTTCCTTGCCCCGCAGCGGTGCGCACGTCGTCGAACGGCGGAACCATGGTTGCGCCGGTTTCGGCTACGTCCTCCGCGGCCGCAGCAGCGGCGGCGTCATAGGTCTCACCGATCATGAACAGTTCGACAAACGCTCCACCGTGCGCGCGGATGCGATCACGCTTCTGCTTGGGGGTATTGGCCGGAACGTAGATCCGACCCTTGATCTGCATCGTTCGGCACGCGAAAGCAACACCCTGCGCATGGTTACCGGCACTGGCAGTCACTACGCCGGCACCGCGTTCGGCCTCGTTGAGCTGAGCGATCAGGTTGTACGCGCCACGAATCTTGTACGAACGAACGCCCTGGAGGTCCTCACGCTTGAGATACACGTGTGCCCCGGTCAACGCCGAAAGACGATCGCTGTACTGCAGGGGCGTCGCCGCAATGACGTGCTGAATTCGCTCGATGGCCGCGTCGATCTCCTGCGCGTCGAGCGCGGGGACGGTGGACTTCGTTACTACGACATCGGGCGAGTTAGACACCCCGCCATTTTCGCACGTCGGAGATCAACCTTCCCACCACCCCGCCCCGCATGGTCTGCGAGGCAGGGTGGCGGTAGGTCAGCCGCGCGGATCCAACTGTGAGGGACGTGGCACGTTCCGCAGATTCGACTTGGCCATCTGTACTGCCTCGCCGACGCCGCCGTTCATCACCATCTTCGACATCGCCAAAGCGAAGCCCTTCATCTGACCACCGGTGATGGTGGGCGGCAACGACAATGCCAGCGGATCGGTCACCAGATCAACCAAGGCCGGACCGTCGTGATCGAGCGCGGCGCGTAGGCCCGCTTCGATATCCGCGGGATTCTCGATTCGGCGCGAAAAGATACCGAGCGCAGCAGCAACCGCCGCATAGTCGACCGCGGGCACGTCGACCCCGAAATCCGGAAGGCCGTCGACCAGCATCTCGAGCTTGACCATTCCGAGCGTCGAGTTGTTGAACACCACGATCTTGACCGGCAACTTGTACATCGCGACGGTGACCAACTCACCGAGCAGCATCGACAATCCACCGTCGCCCGACACCGAGATGACCTGACGCCCCGGACTCGACCATGCAGCACCCATCGCGTGTGGGAGCGCATTGGACATCGATCCGTGCAGCGCCGAGGAGATGAAGCGTCTCGATCCGTTCGGATTGAGATAGCGCGCCGTCCACACGTTGCACATCCCGGTGTCGGCGGTGAAGATTGCGTCGTCGGCTGCCAGATCGTCCAAGATCGAGGCCGCATACTCGGGGTGAATCGGCGTGCGCTGCTTGACCGGATCCGTGTATGCACCAACCACTTTGGTCATCAGAGTGTTGTGCTTGGCGAGCGTGTCCTCCAGGAACCCGCGGTCGGTCTTTCGATCGAGCTGCGGAATTAGTGCGCTCAAGGTGCTCGCTACGTCGCCGTGCACAGCCAGGTCCAGGCTGGTTCGACGCCCCAACCGCTCGGCCGCGATGTCGATCTGAGCGGTACGAACGTCGTCGGGCAAGAACTGATCGTAGGGAAAGTCCGTACCGATCAGGAGCAGGAGATCGGCGCCGTGGATACCGTCGTGCGCCGCACCGTAACCGAGCAATCCGGTCATCCCGACGTCGTATGGATTGTCGTACTGGATCCATTCCTTGCCACGCAGTGAATGCCCGATGGGAGCGCCGACGGTTTCGGCCAACGCCAGAACCTCCGCGCGCGCATCTCGCACGCCCGCGCCGGCGAAGATCGCAACCTTACGCGAGCCGTTGATCACATCTGCCAACGCCTTGACGTCACCGGCATCCGGAACGACTGTCGGCCTTCGGGTTTCGACGAGCGTCGGCGGGGTGCCTTCTGCCGGACAATCGGCGATGTCCCCGGGAAGCACGATCACCGAGACGCCGTTTCGAGCCACCGAATGCTGAATCGCCGACTGCACCACGCGAGGTGATTGGACTGCCGTGCTGACGAGTTCGGTGTAACTCGAACATTCGATGAAGATCCGCTCGGGATGCGTTTCCTGAAAGTAGCCCATTCCGATCTGGGCGCTGGGGATGTGCGAGGCGATCGCGAGGACCGGCGCGCCCGAACGATGAGCGTCGTACAGGCCGTTGATCAGGTGAAGGTTTCCGGGACCGCAGGATCCGGCACACACTGCGAGTTTTCCGGTGATCTGGGCATCCGCTGCGGCCGCAAAGGCGGCTGCTTCCTCATGCCGGACGTGTATCCAATCGATTCCGCCCTTCTCGGAACCACCGGTGCGACGAACCGCATCGACGATGGGATTGAGACTGTCACCGACAATGCCGTAGATCCGACTGACACCCGCGTCAACGAGCTGCTGAACCAATTGATCTGCAACGGTTTTCGGACTCATCAGACCTCCATGACACACTCACGGGAGTCGGGATCGCCGACCCCCGGGAGTGACGATTTACTTGTGATTGATGCAGCGCTTCTTGTGGAATGCGGGGTTACTTGGGTTCGAGCACGAACACCGGAATCTCACGATCGGTCTTCGTCTGATAATCGGCGTAGTCGGGGTACGCAGCGACAGCGCGCTCCCACCAGACCGCCTTCTCGTCGCCGGTGACTTCCCGAGCAACCAGGTCGAAGACCTGCGTCGCGTCACGCAGCGTGACGTGCGGGTCGGCTTTGACGTTGTAGTACCAGACCGGATTCTTCGGGGCGCCACCGAGCGAAGCCACAACGGCATACGAGCCGTCGTGCTCGACGCGCATCAGCGGCGTCTTCCTGACCTTGCCGGACTTTGCCCCGATGGTCGTGAGAACGACGACGGGCATGCCGTTCATGTCGTTTCCCTCGGTGCCACCGGAGTTCTCGATGCGTGCGACCTGATCGGCGGCCCACGACGCTGGACTGGGTTCGTACTCACCTGTGATTGGCATGTGTACCAGTGAACACCCACTCGAGCACCTTGGCCACCGAACCACGCCGACCAGGCCTGTCGCCCGCGCACTCCCCTGGTTGATCGATTAAGTGAGCTGCCGATCAATAAAGTTTGCTTGCCCGAACTCTCATCTCTGGCTACTCTGAAACCACAGCTTCGAACAGCCGTATCAGAAAGGGACGAGATGACCACCGCAGATATCTCCACTCGCGAATCACGCCCCTCCCCCGACTATTGCGTCGATCTGGCCGGAACTCGGTGGCCGCTGTACAAGATCGAAGCTCTCGTGGTCGGGTTCGTGCTGTTCGTCGTCGCCGGTGCCGTCACGCAGTCGATGCAGGTGGCCGTACTGACTGCCGCAACGGCCGCTGTAGTCACGTGGTGGGTACGGCGCGTGCACTACTCACGCACCACCTGATCACCGCACTCCCCCGAACTCCCGCGAACCACGAAGGGACCTTGCTGCATCAGCAGCAAGGTCCCTTCGTTCGGTTCAGGTCCGCTCGGCGGTCAGACCGTCAGGCAACTCGGTCCGAGCAATGCCTTCAGGTCGCCCATCAGTGCCGAGGACGGTTCGACCCGAAGGACGTCGTCGACCTTCCACAAGCTGATTTCGGTTCCGCCGATCAGTCGGACATGGACATCGGACGTCCCCGGATGCCTGGTCAACACCTGCTTGAGAGCACTGAGCTTGTCCTTGGTGCATTGCCGAAGCGGCAGCGAGACCGACAGCGGACGCGCAACCCCGATCGCCGAAATATCAGGTACCGCAAGGTCGTTGCCGATCAGTGACATCCGATCGTCTCGGATCGAAACGCGAGCCTTGACCAACACGATGGCATCCTCGGCGATGTCCATTCCGTACACGGCGTACGCCTGTGGGAAGAACAGCACCTCGATTCCACCCACGAGATCTTCGAGCTGCACGATGCACCAGGTCAGACCGTTCTTGTTGACCCGGCGGTCCACCGAGGCGATGATGCCGCCGAGAGTTACCTGGGCACCGTCCTGAACGCCGCCTTCGAGTATCGCAGCGATGGACGTGTCGGACTGCTGGCGAAGAATGTGCTCGACGCCGTTGAGCGGGTGACCGGAAACGTACAGCCCCAGCATCTCTCGTTCGAGCGCCAGGCGATGCTTGGAATCCCACTCTTCGTCAGGAATCTTGACGTCGAACACCGAGGTGATCGACTCGTCCGCCTCGGCACCGCCGAAGAGGTCGAACTGTCCGATCGCCTCTGCCTTCTTGGTGCTCATCACGGAATCGATGGCGTCGGCATGAACCAACATCAGGCCCTTGCGCGGATGACCCAACGAGTCGAAAGCACCGGCCTTGATGAGCGATTCGGTGACCTTCTTGTTGCAAGCCATCGCGTCGATCTTGCCGAGATAGTCGGAGAAATCTGTGAACTTCGACTTCTCGGTGCGCGCCTTGATGATCGAGGCGACGACGTTGGCGCCGACGTTGCGCACCGACCCCATACCGAAACGGATGTCGTCGCCGACGGTCGCGAAGTCGACGCGTGACTCGTTGACGTCCGGCGGGAGAACGGTGATGCCCAACTTGCGGCAGTCGGCGAGATAGATCGCGGACTTGTCCTTGTCGTCACCGACGGAGGTCAGCAGACCCGCCATGTACTCGGCCGGGTAGTTCGCCTTGAGGTACGCAGTCCAGTACGACACGAGTCCGTAGCCGGCGGAGTGCGACTTGTTGAACGCGTAGCCGGCGAAGGGAAGGACCGTGTCCCACAGCGCCTTGATGGCGGCTTCGCTGAAGTTGTTGTCCAACATGCCCTGCCGGAAGCCGGCGTAGGCCTTTTCCAGCTCGGACAGCTTCTTCTTACCCATCGCGCGACGCAGCAAGTCGGCCTGACCCAGGGTGTACCCGGCCACCTTCTGCGCCAGTTGCATGATCTGCTCCTGGTAGATGATCAGGCCGTAGGTCTCGGAGAGGATCTCCGCGAGCGGCTCCTCCAGTTCGGGGTGAATCGGCTTGACGTCTTCCAAGGCGTTCTTGCGCTTGGCGTACGAGATGTGGGCGTCCACACCCATCGGTCCCGGTCGATACAGCGCCAAGGCGGCGACGATGTCGCCGAATCCGGTGGGCTGCATCAGTTTCAGCAACTCGCGCATACCGCCGCCGTCGAGCTGGAACACACCGAGAGTGTCACCGCGGGCGAGCAGTTCGTATGTTGCCGCATCGTCCATCGGCAAAGTGTCGAGGTCGAGGTCGATGCCGCGGTTGGCTTTGATGTTCTCGAGCGTGTCGCCGATGACCGTGAGGTTTCGCAGACCGAGGAAGTCCATCTTGAGCAGGCCGATGGCTTCACACGAAGGGTAGTCCCACCCGGTGATGATTGCGCCGTCCTGGGCGCGCTTCCAGACCGGGATTGCGTCGGTGAGCGGTTCGGACGACATGATGACCGCGCAGGCGTGCACACCGGCGTTACGGATCAGCCCCTCCAGACCCACCGCAGTCTTGTAGATCTTCGCGACGTCCGGGCTGGAGTCGATGAGTGCTCGAACCTCGACGGCCTCCTTGTACCGCTCGTGCTTCGGATCGGTGATACCGGAGACAGAGATGTCCTTGGCCATGATGGGCGGCGGGAGTGCCTTGGTGATCTGATCGGCGATGGCGAAGCCCGGCTTGCCGAACTGGACGCGAGCCGAGTCCTTGATGGCAGCCTTGGTCTTGATGGTGCCGAAGGTGATGACCTGGGCGACCTTGTCGTTGCCCCACTTGTCCGTCGCGTAGCGAACCATCTCGCCGCGACGGCGATCATCGAAGTCGATATCGATATCGGGCATGGACACACGCTCGGGGTTGAGGAATCGCTCGAACAGCAACCCGTACGGGATGGGGTCGATGTTGGTGATACCCATCGCGTAGGCCACCAACGAACCGGCAGCCGATCCACGGCCGGGCCCGACACGGATCCCGACGTCCTTGGCGTGGTTGATCAGGTCGCCGACCACGAGGAAGTAGGCCGGGAAGCCCATTTCGTTGATGACGCCGATCTCGTAGTCGGCGCGGGCGAGGTACTCCTGCGGCGGTCCGCTCGGGAATCGGCGATCGAGTCCGCGCATCACCTCGGCGCGCAGGAAGGTCTGCTGCGTGTGTCCCTCCGGGACCGGGAAGATCGGCATGCGGTCGTGGAACGCCCACACGTCCTCGTACGACTGCACACGCTCGCCGATTGCAACGGTGTTGTCGCATGCCCCCGGTACCTCGTTGTCCCAGATGGCGCGCATCTCGGCAGCGGACTTGAGGTAGTAGCCGTCGCCGTCGAACTTGAAGCGAGTGGGGTCGGAGAGCGTCTTGCCGGTCTGAATGCAGAGCAGCGCCTCGTGATTCTCGGCGGCGTCCTTGGTGACGTAATGGCAGTCGTTGGTGGCAAGTGGCGGAATACCGAGTTGCTTGCCGATGTCGAGCAGACCCTCTCGCACACGGCGCTCGATCGAGAGACCGTGATCCATCAGTTCGAGGAAGAAGTTGTCCGGGCCCCAGATCTCCTGCCACTTCGCGGCAGCTTCGAGAGCCTCGCGATCGTGACCGAGACGAAGGCGGGTCTGGATCTCACCGGACGGGCAACCCGTGGTCGCGATGATGCCCTCGGCGTGCGCGGCGATGAGCTCCTCGTCCATCCGTGGCCATTTACCGAGCTGGCCCTCGATGGACGCGAGCGACGACAGCTTGAAGAGGTTGCGGAGTCCGGTCGCGTTCTCGGCCACCATCGTCATGTGGGTGTACGCACCGCTACCGGAGACGTCGTCGGACTTCTGGCTGCGATCGCCCCACAGAACTCGCTTGGTGTTGAAGCGAGACTCGGGTGCGATGTAGGCCTCGATGCCGATGATCGGCTTGATGCCGGCGCTCTTTGCCTCGTTGTAGAACTGGCTGGCGCCGTACATGTTTCCGTGGTCGGTCATGCCGACTGCGGTCATTTCGAGACGAGCGGCCTCCTCGAACATGGCGCCGACCTTGGCCGCACCGTCGAGCATCGAGTACTCGGTGTGATTGTGAAGATGTACGAACGAGTCAGCCACGTGCGCCTCTCTGAAGGTCTGGGAGCGAGATCGAGTGTATGCCGCGCTGCCGACACGACCGGCGACCGACGTAGCGGAGTCGCCGTGCGCCGCCTCCGGTCACGTGACCGGAACCTCGGGTTCGGCGCTCGACCTCACCGAACGCCGCGAACGTCGACCGGCGACGAAGGTGTCTGTCGTGAAGATCACCAGTGCAGCCCAGATCAGAACGAAGCCGATCCACCGTGACGCCGGCATGTCCTCGTGCATGACGGCCACACCCCACGCCATCTGGAGCGCCGGGGTGAGGTACTGCAGCATGCCCATCGTCGCCAACGGAACTCTCTGAGCGGCGACGCCGAACAGGAGCAGCGGCAGCGCGGTGACCGGGCCGGCGGCAAGCAGCAACAGGCTGTGCCCGGTACCGCTGCTGATGAATGCACCGGCCCCGGTCAGGCCGAGAAACACGAGGTAGCCGACCGCGAACGGTGCGGCAACGACTCCCTCGGCAGTCAAACTGGTTCGAGGATCGAGCGGAACCACCTTCTTGACCAACCCATAGGTGGCAAACGAGCCGGCGAGCAGCAAAGCGACGATCGGAGGTTTCCCGAAGTCGACCGTGATCACCACAACTGCCGTGGCAGCGAGAACGAGCGCGGCGATCTGGGCGGGACGCAATCGTTCGCGGAAGATCACGACGCCGAGCAGAACGGTGACCAGCGGGTTGATGAAGTACCCGAGAGCCGCCTCCACGACGCGGCCTGACACCACGGCATAGATGTACGTCCCCCAGTTCACGGCGATCGCCGCAGACGCCGCGGTCACCAGCAGCCAGGTGCGTGCGCTGATTCCGCGAAGCGATCCGAGGCGGCCGGCAAAGGCCAACACGATCAGCATCAACAGAAGGGTCCACACCACCCGGTGCGCCAGGATCTCGACCGGATCGGCGAAGTCGAGTAATCCGAAGAAGGCCGGGAACATTCCCCACAACAGGAAAGCCGCCACACCGTAGAAGATCCCCGAGGACGAACGGGACTCAGCGCGTTCGTCCTTGTTCACAGAACCGGAGTTCACAGAACCGGAGTTCACGGGACCGGACCGTCGTCGGGGCCGGGAGCAACGACGTCCACGTACTCCGGCAGCAAGGGACGGACGGCTGCCAACCACGGCGAGGCGTCGGACGGCAACGCTTCCACTGCACGGACGTTCGAGTCATGTTCGATCGCTTCGAGTCCTTCGGGAGTCGCTCGCACCAGCACGCCCACTGCGCAGGCGCACCCGGCGGACAATTGCTTCGCCGACGCGAGCGCCACCTGTTGCTGACGATCGGTGTCGCCGCCGAGCGAGACCAGTCGCGTGGCTGCAACCCCGGGCGATCTGCGCACTGATTCGTCGTTGTCGGGAACGGGCACCGACATGAGCGGCGTCTGGACGCGCTCGATCGGAACTCGGAACATGACCCTGGACACGCGAACGCCCGAGACCTCAGCGCCCGGCATCTGAACACTGCTGGTCGTCGTCATGACCTCGTCGACGGTGAGTGCCTTCGTGAACGAGACCAACGCCCACACCGGCCCGTCGACCGACGCAACAGAATCTCGCGCTCGGTCGAGGTAGTCCGGGACAGCTTCCCCACTGTCCGGACCCAGAGTGTCCGTCCGGATCGGCGGGGTCGGCACGGGATTCGCGAACCCCACGCCCACCACCGCCGCCACACCGACCACCACCGCGACGACGGCCGGCGCGGGGGTAAGCCCGCGCGGTGTCATGAGGACCGGAGAACTTCGAGTGCGTGTTCGAGATCCTTCGGGTACTTGCTCTTGATCTCGACCCAGCGACCGTCCGCCGGATGTGCGAATCCAAGAGACACGGCGTGCAGCCACTGGCGCTCGAGGCCGAGCCTTTCGGCAAGTCGAGGGTCCGCGCCGTAAGTCAGGTCGCCGCAGCACGGATGGCGCAACGCCGAAAAGTGGACACGGATCTGGTGTGTGCGACCGGTTTCGAGGTGCACGTCCAGCAGACTCGCTGCCTGGAACGCCTCGATGGTGTCGTAGTGCGTGACGCTGGGCTTGCCGTCGGCCGTGACCGTGAATCGCCAGTCGTTCCCGTGATGGCGTCCGATGGGCGCGTCGATCGTTCCGCTGCTCGGGTCGGGGTGTCCCTGCACGAGAGCGTGGTAGCGCTTGTCGATGGTCCGCTGCTTGAAAGCGCGCTTGAGCAACGTGTACGCGCGCTCGGATGTGGCAACCACCATGACACCCGACGTTCCGACGTCCAGGCGGTGGACGATGCCCTGACGCTCGTGGGCACCGGACGTCGAGATGCGGAAACCGGCCGCGGCAAGTCCGCCGATGACGGTCGGTCCCGTCCACCCGACGCTGGCGTGCGCGGCAACTCCGACGGGCTTGTCGACTGCCACGACGTCGTCGTCGGCGTAGAGGATCTCCATTCCCTCGACCGGTGTCGCTTCGATGGTCAGGGGCCGCGGCGGTTCGGGCAGGACTACCTCGAGCCACGACCCTGCGGTCAGACGATCGGACTTGCCGACGGCCACACCGTCGACGAGTACCGAGCCTTCTTCCGCGAGTGTCGCGACCACGGTGCGCGAGAGTCCGAGAAGGCGCGCGAGGCCGGCATCGACGCGCATGGCATCGAGACCGTCGGGCACGGGCATCGAACGGGATTCCCTCACTTGGTTTCTCCCTCGGCTGCAGCCTTCGATTCGGTGAGCTTCTTGTCGTCCGCCTTGTGATCACGCAGGCGTTCACCGTTGGGTTCGAAGCCGAAAAGGGTCAGGACGACGAGCAGAATCGCGCCACAGACGATCGCGGAATCCGCGATGTTGAACACCGGCCACCAGCCGACGGAGACGAAATCCACCACATGTCCGCGCATGATTCCGGGAGAGCGGAAGAATCGGTCGACGAGGTTACCCAGCGCGCCGCCGAGAACGAGGCCGAGACCGAGCGCCCACCACGGTGATCGGAGCGTGCGACCGATCTTGATCACACCGATGACCACACCGATTGCGACGAGAGTGAGGATCCACGTCATCGACGTCGCCATCGAGAACGCTGCCCCCGGATTGCGCACCATCGTGAATGTGACCACGTCACCGATGATTTCGATCGGCTGCCCCGGTTTGACCGCGGCGACTGCCCACACCTTCGTGAGAATGTCCGAGAGCAGGATGACAGCGGCGATGGCAATGAGCATGGTCAGCCGGCGGGGCTTTTCGACCGGCGCAACCGCCAGGTCACCGTCTTCCGATTTCACGGCTTCCGGTTTCACGGTTTCGGGCTCGTCGGCCTTCGAGATTTCGGTAATCGGCTGATCCTCCGCGTTGACATCTCGGTCTGGGTGGTCTGTACTCACGCAACCATCATCCCTCATGTTCACCGCACCGGGTCACGCACTCTGCAACTGCGGCTAGCCTGGAGCGCGTGCCACTGCTGTCCACGACCGGCCGACGCGTTCCGTTCGCCCTCGCTGCCCTCGCTCTCACCACCGTTCTCACCGCTTGCGGCGACTCGGATCAACCTCCGAACACCCCGACCTCCTCGCCGAGTGAGGTGACTGTTCCGGTGACCGCCGCGACGGTCGAAGTTCTCGAGGCGGGAAGCGAGCCGCGCGAGGTTTTGCGTACGAACTTGCCTGTCGGCACCACGCAGACGGCGACGCTCGTCACCCAGGCCGTCGTGAGTCAGCAGATCGATCAACAACCGGCGCAGGATTTCTCTTCGCCGGAGATCACGATCCCGCTCTCGGCAAACGTGACCGCTGACGATCCCACCGCAGTCGTTGACCTCACGCTGTCGTCGATGACCTCGCCCGATGCAACGCTGCAGGCTGCGCTGAGCGGGGCCGACGGGTCTGCGGCCGGATTGTCGGTCACGGATTCGGGCGCCATCACCGCCCTACGGTTGAAGCCCTCCGCCAACTCGGCCAATGCTGCCCGCGCTGCAATCGAACAAGCGCTGGGCCAAGCGGTCTACCGGACCGTCGCACTCCCCGACGCTCCGGTCGGTGTCGGCGCACGTTGGGTGGTTCGGCAGCAAGTCAGCAGCGAAATCCTGCTCGATCAGACAACCACCGTCACGCTCACCGCGCGCGAGGGCAATCGGCTTTCGCTCGCGGTGGACGTATCGCAGACCCCGCAGAGCCCGGTCTGGAACCTGGCCGGTGACGCCGGAACGCTGAACATCGATCAGTACGTCATGGCCGGCTCCGGAAACCTCACCGTCGACCTCTCACTCCCCTTGCCGATCGACGGACAGATGACCGTCGGCGGCGACCAGGCATACGGCGACCCGGACAGCTCCTCGGTGATCCGGCAGACCATCTCCAACAGCATTCGGTGGGAATCGTGACACGCCGGTCGCTTCTCGCACTTGGTCTGACCGCAACGGCGGCACTGTTCGTCGTGACCGGTTGCGGCTCGGACGACTCGCCTGGTGCCGACACGACTACGCAGGTTTCCGCCCCACAGGTCGGCTTGGCGCCGTTCACGGCTGCTCCGGCCGCACCGCTGAGCGGGGCGCCTCTCGACCGTGACGGCCTGCAACGAGCCGCGCTCACCCTGTCCGAGCTACCTGCGGACTTCGACATAGTTCCCGACCCGGTCGACGACCTCGGCCTCGCACCGGCGCCGGAGAGTTCGGAGGCGGACAAGTCGAGCACCGACCCCGCCGTCTGCGCCCAGGTTCTGGCGCCGATAGCCACCCAGGCTCCCGGATCGGTCGCCGACCTCTCCGACATGTTCACCGGCCCCGATTTCACGAGCATCGATCAGGACTCTGCTTCGTACGCCGACGGCACCGCGGCAGCAGCAGCTTTCGAGAAACTTCAGACCACGCTGGCCGGGTGCGCGGAATATTCAGGAACCGATGCCGACGGAACGACAATCACCTATCGCGTCGGCGGAGCGTCGGACCCGAACGTCGGCGACGCGTCTTTCGCGTTCCGAATCATCACGGAGAGTGGCGGTTTCACCTTGGTCGCCGATGCGATCGTGGCCGCAGTCGGGACCACGTTGACCCAGGTGTCCGCAACTGCGCCGAGTCCGATCGCCCCCGACGTGCTGCACTCGATGGCATCGGCCGCCGCCGATCGCCTGCGCGCACAAACGCCCTGACAACGAGCGGATTGGTCCCGTCTCGGCCTTACGCGAATGATTCGGGACCACAGACCCTTTGACAACTGCCCGTCCACACTGAACGGTGAGAGTAGGTACGAAACAGACCAACGCGACACACTGATGTGAGGAGCCAGAGTTCATGCCGGAACCCAGAAGGTCAGATCACACCGATTACGTAGCCGTCAATCCGATCTTCTCGAGGCCTGGCGAGGATTCGGTTGCATCGAAGTACACACTCGAACCCGACGGCATGCTTCCCGAGACCGCGTATCAGATCGTCCACGACGAAACGATGCTCGACGGCAATGCGCGGCTCAATCTCGCGACGTTCGTCAGCACGTGGATGGACGATCACGCCACCAAACTGTATGCCGAGTCGTTCGACAAGAACATGATCGACAAGGACGAGTATCCGCAGACCGCCGCGATCGAAACCTATTGCTGGCGCATCCTTGCCGACCTCTGGCACTCGCCCTCCCCCAAGGACGCAATCGGCACCTCGACGATCGGTTCGTCCGAAGCCTGCATGCTCGGCGGCCTGGCGATGAAACGACGCTGGCAGCACGCACGAAAAGCCGCGGGCAAGTCCACCGAAAAGCCAAATCTCATCATGAGTTCCGCGGTCCAGGTGTGCTGGGAGAAGTTCTGCAACTACTGGGACGTCGAAGCGCGTTACGTGCCGATCAGCGAGGAACACCGCACCCTCGACGGTCACGATCTGGACAAGTATGTCGACGAGAACACCATCGGCGTCGTCGCGATCATGGGCGTCACGTACACCGGGATGTACGAGCCGGTCCTGGAAATCTCGAAAGCACTCGATGCGATCCAGGCGAAGACGGGACTCGACGTCCCCATCCACGTCGACGGCGCTTCCGGTGCGATGATCGCACCGTTCCTTCAGCCCGAACTCGAATGGGATTTCCGACTACCGCGCGTCCACTCCATCAACACCTCGGCGCACAAGTACGGGCTCGTCTACCCCGGCCTCGGCTGGGTGGTCTGGCGATCGCAGGATCTACTTCCCGACGACCTCGTCTTCAAGGTGAGCTACCTCGGCGGCAGTATGCCGACCTTCGCACTGAACTTCTCGCGTCCCGGCGCTCAGGTGATCCTGCAGTTCTACTTGTTCCTGCGTCTCGGCCACGACGGCTATCGCGCGATCCAGCAGTCCTCCCAGGACGTGGCGAAATTTCTCGCCGAAGGGATCGGGAAACTCGACGCGTTCGAACTGTGGAACGACGGTTCCGACATCCCGGTCTTCGCGTGGCGCCTCGCCGAGGGGCACACGTCCAACTGGACGTTGTACGACCTCTCGGACCGGTTGCGAGGCAAGGGCTGGTTGGTGCCGGCCTACCCCATGCCGGACGATCTCGCGGATCTGACAGTGCAGCGCATCGTGGTTCGTAACGGACTGAGCATGGACCTGGCGGCCAATCTGCTGCGCATCATCGAAGAGGAAACCGCGTTCCTCGACGAACTGGACAGCCCGATGCCGCGGCCGCGCGTCACCGAGGGATTCCATCACTGACGTCGCTTACCACGTGAAGAGCGGCCGCCCACTCCACTTCGGGAGTCGGCGGCCGCTCTGGTGTTTCAGGTGTTACCGAGAGATCAAGCAGCGCAAGCCGGCGAGGTCAGACCTGCAACGCCGACGATCTGGCAAGCGGTGGTCTTCGAGAGCTTCCAGACGCCGTCTTCGTAGACGAACGACGCCTGCAGGCCCTGCTGCAGCGGCTGGCCGTTGACGACGATGTTCAGCGAAGCTGCTGCCGTCTCGCTGCCTGTGTCGGTGACCGGGTCGAGGATCTCGACCTGCGCGCCGGCAGCCTTGGCGGCAGCAGCGACCTGGTTGATGAGCTCGGGATCAGCCTCGGCGCCCTGGACGAGGTTGACCTTGTCTGCGGCCGGAACGGTTTCGTCGAGTGCCTGGGCGACCTTGGCGTTGAGCTCAGGGGCGGTCGGCAACGCGACCGGCGCATCTGTCGAGTCCGAGGCCGTCGTGGACGTCGTGGTCTTCGACGTCGTGGTGGGCGAGTCGGTCTTGTCATCCGAGCCACAAGCGGTCATCGTCAGGGCTGCTGCGATCGCCACGGCTGCAACGGTCATCTTCTGAAGCTTCAACTTCTCAGTCCTATCCATTCGGGTGTTCACATTCGAGCGTCAGTCGAACATCGTGCTTGCTCGAGGATCGTCGACAACATTACCCAACGGTAAGCGGAAAAAGTCTAAGGACATCCTCAGAGAAGGCTGTCGACCGCATCTGCTACCTCGAGCACCTCATCGGATTCGGCAAAGGTTTTGGCGATTCCCGTTCCGCTGGAACGGGTTTCGAAGCGAACGGTGACCACACCGTGCCCGGCGCCCTGCACCCAACCGTGTCCGTATTCTGGATGCTTCACGTCCAAACCGGGGTGCCAGTAGCGCTGAGGGACACGTGCTGCCACCGGAACGTCGAGTTCGGCCTCATCGAGGGCACCCGTGAGAGTCTCGACCGGATAGCCGGGAACATCCTGATCCAACTCGGGAAAAAGTGATCCTTGCCGAACGGTGGACAAACCGGCGAATCCCACACCGACCAGGCGAATCGGCCCCAATTCCTGTGGATCGATGACCTGTTTCTGCGCAGTCGCAATGAGGATTTGGCGGTCGATGGTGGCAAACGGCAGCGTCACGGATCGAGTCAAGATACTCATATCGGACTTCTTGAGCTTCAGTACGACGGTGCGAGCAGCTCTTCCGTCCTTCTCCAGCCTGGAAAATGCTGCGCGACCACTACTTTCGACGGCCGCGCGCAGTTGCGCCATGGTGACGATGTCTGCGGCGAACGTGGATTCCGCGCTGATCTGCTTGGATTCGGCACGCTCCGCGACCGGTCGATCGTCGATCCCCTGCGCAAGCCGATGCAACCCCGGACCGACCGTGGTTCCCAGTATCGACGCCACCTCCGCTATGGGAGTGCGGGCAAACCCTCCGATGGTTTCGATGCCGAGACGCTTGAGCTTTTCCTCGGCAACAGGGCCGATCCCCCAGAGCTTTCGCACCGGCAGTGGATCGAGCAACTCGTGCTGCATCCCGGGAGGAATCACTGCGACGCCGTCGGGCTTTGCCAGTCCCGACGCGATCTTGGCGACCTGCTTACCTGCGCCGGCCCCGATCGAAGCGACCAACCCGGTCTCGGCTTTGATCAACGCCCGCAGGTCCTCGCAAAACGCGCGGACCTCGTCAGCTCCGACACCGGCCAACTCCACCGGTTCCCCGAAAGCCTCGTCCACCGACAGTTGCTCGAGGATCGGCATACGAAGGCGCAACGCGTCGAACGTGCGTTTACTGAGAACCGAGTACAGGGACATCCGTGGCGGCAATACCACCGCTCCACCACCGACCATCCGGCGTGCTTGATGCATCGGCATTGCCGATCGCGCACCGAAAACTCTCGCTTCGTAACTTGCCCCGGCCACCACCCCGCGCCCGCCCAAGCCGCCGACCAGCACCGGGCGACCTCGCAGAGTGGGACGCGTCAACTGCTCGGCGGAAGCGAAAAACGCATCCATGTCGAGATGCAGCACCCACCTACGACTTCGTGTGGGATCACCTTGATTCATCGGGCGTTACGGTTCTCTCAAAAGTAGGTGCAGAATTTACGTCCGCGCCTTCTTCTTCGGCGACTTCTTCTTCGGCAGGGGCAATACGTCGGCAGTCCGTTGAATGAAGGCGTGCAGGTGATCGAGGTCCTGCAACCGTTCCTCCGTCACCCGGTAATAATCCTTCGCTCCCGGGTACGGCGGAGCCAGATCGGCCTCTGATCCGAACTCCGTACTGACCTCGGTGGGTTTGACGAACAGAACGTCTCCGCAGATCAAGCCCACGATCTTCTCGTCGCAATACAGTCCGTACTCGCCGAACATCGCCCTTGCCCGCACGTCGAGCGGTTCCAACTGCTCGAGAATGCGCGCCACGGTTTCCTTGCTCGTGCTCATGAGAGCAAACTACTCCGGCACCCCGACATACAGACATTCATCGGGGAGCCGGAGTAGATATGGCGGTATTAGACCTTCGTGATCGCGGCGCGGATACCGTCACCGAGATCGACGGCGTCGTCTCCCGCTTCACCCACCGAGAAGGAGGTGGCCAGAACCTCACCGGCGATCAATTCGCGATGACGCTCCGCCCACTCCTTGCAGTCCTGCGGAACCTCGAGCACGACGTTGATCCGGTCCGAGACGTCGAAACCGGCAGCACGGCGCGCATCCTGCAACTGACGGATACGGTCCTTGGCCCATCCCTCGGCTTCGAGTTCCTCCGTCACAGCGGAATCGAGTACGACCAGTCCCGCACCGTCCGGCAGTGCTGCCGTCGAATCCGGCTCGGCCGCAACCAGTTTCTGCGTGTACTCCTCGGGCAGCAGTTCGATGCCCGCCGCAACCACGACGCCGTCCGCGTTCTCGGTCCAGTCGCCCGCCTTGACCGCCTTGATGACAGTCTGAACGGACTTGCCCAGACGCGGTCCTGCAGCACGCGCATTGACCGCGATCTCGAAGCGCCCGTGCACGTCGACGTCATCGGTCAGATCGACCTTCTTGACGTTGACCTCGTCGGCGATCAGTCCGAGGAACGGACGCAGACGCTCGGCATCCGGCGCCGCAACCGTGACCTCGGGCAGCGGAAGACGAACACGCAGATTCTGCGCCTTGCGCAGGCTCAGCACCGTGGAGCACACGGTCCGGACGTCGTCCATCGCCGCTACCAGCTCGGGGTTCGCGGGGAGCTCCGACGCCTCGGGCCAATCAGCCAGGTGAACCGAGCGCTCCCCGGTCAGCCCGCGCCAGATCACCTCGGACACCAGCGGCAACAGCGGCGCAGCGAGACGCGTCACGACCTCGAGCACGGTGTGCAGGGTGTCGATCGCGTCGCGATCCTCGTCCCAGAACCGCGAACGCGACCGTCGCACATACCAGTTGGTGAGTGCGTCACAGAACAACCGAAGCTCGTCGCACGCGCCGGCGATGTCGTTGACCTCGAGGGCCTCGGTGATCACGTCGCGGGTGGTAGCGAGCTTGGCCAGGATGTACTGATCGAGGATGTTCTTCGAATCGGTACGCCACACACCGGATTCCGGCGCGTACAACTGCAGGAAGCTCCAGGCGTTCCACAGCGGGAGCAATGCCTGACGCACACCTTCGCGGATGCCCTGCTCGGTCACGATGAGGTTTCCGCCGCGCAAGATCGGCGAAGACATCAGGAACCATCGCATGGCATCGCTGCCGTCGCGGTTGAACACCTCCTTCACGTCCGGGTAGTTGCCCTTGGACTTGCTCATCTTGAGTCCGTCGTCGCCGAGCACGATGCCGTGCGCAGCAACGGTTTTGAACGCCGGACGATCGAAGAGTGCGGTGGCCAGCACGTGCAGCGTGTAGAACCAGCCGCGAGTCTGCCCGTTGTACTCGACGATGAAATCGCCCGGGAAATGGCCCTCGAACCATTCACGGTTCTCGAATGGGTAGTGCACCTGCGCGTACGGCATCGAACCGGATTCGAACCAGCAGTCGAGCACCTCGGGAACGCGGCGCATCATCGACTTCCCGGTCGGGTCGTCGGGGTTCGGGCGGACCAGGTCGTCGATCATCGGGCGATGCAGATCGGTCGGACGCACACCGAAGTCTGCCTCCAACTGATCGAGCGATCCGTAGACGTCCGTACGCGGGTACTGCGGATCGTCCGACACCCACACCGGGATCGGGCTGCCCCAGTAGCGGTTTCGGCTGATGTTCCAGTCGCGTGCACCTTCGAGCCACTTGCCGAACTGGCCGTCACGGATGTGCTCGGGCACCCACGTGATGTCCTTGTTCAGCTCGACCATGCGATCGCGGAACTTGGTGACCGCGACGAACCACGAGGGAACCGCCATGTAGATGAGCGGCTGCCCACTGCGCCAACTGTGCGGGTACGAGTGCTCGATCGTCTCGTGCCGCAGCAGCTTTCCAGCGGCCTTGAGGTCCTTGATGATGACCGGGTTGGCGTCGAAGACCATCAAGCCCTCGTACGGCGGAACCATCGAGGTGAACTTTCCACCCGGATCGAGCGGCTGCACGACCTCGATACCGTTGGCCGTGGCGACATCCATATCCTCCTCACCGAAAGCCGGTGCGAGGTGGACGATTCCGGTTCCGGAATCGGTTGTCACGTAGTCGGCCGAAAGCACGACGTGCGCGTTCGGATGTCCGAGGAAGAAGTCGAACGGCGGTGTGTACGACAGTCCGACCAACTCGGCGCCCTTGTGACGGGAAACGACCTCGGGGTCCTCCCCCAGCTCACGTGCGTAATGAGCAACCCGTGCTTCCGCGAGCACGTACCGCTTTCCGTCCTCGCCGAGCACCTGGACGTAGTCGACCTCGGGATGAACCGCAGTGGCCAAGTTGGACGGCAGTGTCCACGGAGTCGTGGTCCAGATGATCGCGTTTGCGCCGTCCAATGGTGAACCCGGAGCGACCAGCGGCATGTCGACCGTGACTGCAGGATCCTGACGCATCTTGTACGCGTCGTCGAGACGAGTCTCCTGATTGGACAGCGGAGTCTGCTCGTACCAGCTGTAGGGCAGCACGCGGAAGCCCTGATAGATCAGGCCCTTGTCGTGCAGCTCCTTGAAGGCCCACATGACGGACTCCATGAAGTCGACGTCCAGGGTCTTGTAGTCGTTGTCGAAGTCGACCCAACGTGCCTGGCGGGTGACGTAGTCGCGCCACTCGTCGGTGTACTTGAGCACCGAGGCCTTGCAGTACTCGTTGAACTTGGCCAGACCCATGACTTCGATCTCGGCCTTGTCCTTGATGCCGAGTTGCTTCTCCGCTTCGAGTTCTGCGGGCAGTCCGTGGCAGTCCCAGCCGAAGCGTCGCTCGACCTTGCGTCCACGCATGGTCTGGAAGCGCGGCACCAGGTCCTTGACGTACCCCGTCAGCAGGTGACCGTAATGCGGCAAACCGTTTGCGAAGGGCGGTCCGTCGTAGAAAACGAACTCTTCGCTGCCGTCCCGATTGGAAACCGACGCACGGAAGGTGTCGTCGTCGTCCCACTGTTTCAGGACTTTCTGTTCCAGTTCGGGGAACTTGACTCCGGTGTCGGCGGGGACACCGTAGTCGACTTTGGGATACCCGTTACTCGCCATGGCGATCTCCTCGTGCCAGTCGGACTCGGCACGGGGACGACGTGGCGCTTGTGCGCCGACACCGCGGTACCACCCCGTTTGCACCCCGTAGATCCGCGCTTGGATCCCGAGGTGCCACTCGATCGAGCTGTGACGGGCTCACCCGTTCGGTTCTACTGAGTTCTGGGCGCCTGAAGCGACAAGAACCGTTCTTCCGAAAGCTCCCCGGTGATTGCCGGATCACAGCCTGGTATTCGTGTTGGACAGTCTAATACTCGTCCTGGACCTTGTCGGAACTCGCCCTAGGACTTGTCGGGGCCACCCGGCGACTCGCCATGATTTCTCTGATTGTCATCGTTGGCGGTGGCTGCATCGTCGATCGACGAATTCGAGGAACTCTCGACTCGACCGTAAGGCGACGACATTCCGCTGCCCGATGCCGGGTCATCCAACGAAGGAACCGCCTTCCTGCTGGTCAGCGCACTGACCAGCAGGAGGACGGCACCTGCTACACAAATCGCGATACATGCCCACGCCCAGATCAGCGACCCTGTGGTCAGGGCGACGATCAGGAGAGCGAAACCAACTCCCGCGAGAACCAACGTCACGACCAGCACGTATCAACCTTTGTCCGGTCCGATAGCTGAGCCGACGGGGCGCTCTCGGTCAGCTGTTTCCCTTGGCGAAGGACGGGCTGTAGGAATCCTGTCCACCGTCGACCGGAACGGCCGAGCCGCGCTGTTCGAGCTCTTCGAGCTGCGATTCCAGGTAGGACTTCAGGCGCACCCGGTACTCGCGTTCGAACGTCTTGAGCTGCTCGATACGGCCCTCGAGGACCGATCGCTGCTGGTTGATGGTCGCCATGATTTCGGTGTGCTTCTTCTCGGCGTCCGCCTTGAGAGCGTCTGCCTTCTCCTGAGCCTGGCGAAGCTGGGTCTCGGAGCGAGTCTGAGCGTCGGTGAGCATCGCCTCCGACTTGTTGCGCGCATCCGCGATCATGCCGTCAGCCTTGCTGCGAGCCTCGCTCATGAGCTGCTCGGAGTTGGTGCGGGCACTGCCGAGCAGCTGCTCGGACTCGGTCTTGGCATCGTTGGTGAGGCGATCCGCCATCTCCTGAGCCAGTCCGAGGACCTTTGCGGCCTGCATGTGGGTGTCGCCACTCTGCGGCGCTGCAACGGCAGCGGCGGCGGGAACCGGCGCTGCAACAGGTGCAGGCTTGGGCGGTTCGACGACCCGAGCGGGCTCCGGCTTGGGCTGCGCTGCGACGGGTGCTGCCTGCTGAGCAGGTGCCGGCGACTTCTTGGCAGCCGCGAGCTCCTGATCCAGCTCACCTACGCGCTGGCGCAGGTCCGCGTTCTCTTCGATGAGCTGCGACAGCGCCTGCTCGACGAGGTCGAGGAATGCGTCGACCTCGTCCTCGTTGTAGCCACGCTTGCCGATAGGCGGCTTGCTGAACGCAACGTTGTGCACGTCAGCTGGAGTCAGTTGCGGCATGGAAGGATCCCTTCACGCGTCATTTGGCGGTCTAGCAAGCATTCAGTTGCAACACAGTCTACGTAGTGGCGAACCACTGGATGAGTTATGGCATCCATTCTGGCATACCACTCACTCGGACTGCGCTCAGCGAACAACCGACATCAGGATGATGACGATGAAAAGCAAGACCATGATGGATAGATCCAAGCGAACTCCACCGAGGTTGATCGGGGGGATCAACCTGCGGAGCAGTTTCACCGGAGGATCGGTGATCGTAAAAATGGTTTCGAGAATGACTGCGACCAATCCGGTCGGTCGCCAATCTCTGGCAAACGAACGAACGAACTCGACGATCACTCTGCCGATCAGCAACAGCCAGAAGACAACCAGCACCAGATAGATCACAGAGAGAAGCGCGTCCACACCCTCACTCTGCCTGACTTCTGCGGTGTGTCCAAAACAGACACACCGCAGCAATTCCGGAACCGGTCCGCATCGAGTCCGTCTTGTAACGGCCGGCGATGGGTCCGAATGCGGCGTCCGCCGAGGCGGGCCGCCGTTCGAATGTGCTCACGTCACCCCTGCTCAGGGGCCGGACTGCGGTCGAGACCATCATTTCTGGCTGTAGAAACCCGTCTCGGCGATCCGACGGCGCTCCTCGGCGGAAACGTCGATGTCGGCCGGTGAGAGAAGAAACACTTTGGTGGCTACCTTGTCGAAAGAACCACGCAATGCGAACGCCAGGCCGGCCGCGAAATCGACCAGACGCTTCGCGTCGGCGTTGCTCATGTCGACCAGATCCATGATGACGGGAGTGCCGTCCCGGAACCGCTCACCGATCGTGCGGGCCTCTGCGTAGCTCTGCGGACGCAGTGTCGTGATCTTGGCGAGCGGGCCGCCGTCGTCGACAACCGGCGCACGTCGCGCTTCGGGTCGCTCTGCGCGCGCGTCGACCGCGAGGTTGCCACGGCTTGCCGGGCGCGGCGCCATCGCCGGGCGGCTGCTGCGGCTGGGAACGGTGTCGACGCGGGGCCGGGAATCGTAGCGATCGAACTCCGCGTCCTCTTCGTCACGACGACTGGGCGCGTAGCTCGCCTTCGAGAAGGCAGGTTCGACGAACTCGCGGTCGTCGCGCTCGGCATAGCCGTCGTGACTACGACGGGGTGCGCGGCGAGCCTGATCGGGCTCCTCCACGTATTCGTCCTCGTAGTCATCGAGGGGAACCATGCCGAAGTAAGCCTTGAACTTATGCAGGTTGCTCATTGATCGACCTTCCTTGGCGCGGCGGAATCAATCCGACTGCGACCGGTCGCAGCGGTGTGGACGGGTTGGGCGATCACCTGAGCGATCACCTCGAGATTACTGGTCGTGAGCCGAGCAGTGCGGTTCCGACACGCACGCAGGTTGATCCGTGGCGCACTGCAGCCTCCAGATCGCCGGTCATACCGGCCGAGAGTTCGGTTGCCCGGGGATGCGATTCGAGGATCAAAAGATGTGCCCTGCGGAGGATTTCGAACTGCTCGTCCGGATCTGATCCAAGCGGCGGGACGGCCATCAGTCCCGCGAATTCGAGACCTTCGGCTGATTCGATCCGCTCGGCGAGAGGCGTTAGCTCGCCCGTCGGAACTCCGCCACGCGCGGGGTCTCCGTCGAGACTTACCTGGATGAGCGCCCGGAGCGGCTCCGTGCGCTCACCGTCCGACAAAGCACTCAGCGCAGCCCGATCGAGTGCATCGACCAGTCGCGCACTGTCCACCGAGTGAATTGCATAGGCCCACTTCGCTACCGACCGAGCTTTGTTGCGCTGCAACTGTCCGATCATGTGCCAGCGAACCGGATCATCGATCGCGCCCGTCTGTGCAGCGCCGTCGAAGTCCGCGACCTTCTCCACTGCTTCCTGCTCACGAGACTCACCGAATTCACGGCAACCCAGTTCGTACAGGATTCGAGCGTCGGACGCCGGAAAGAATTTGGTCACCGGCAGCAGTGCTACGTCGGAAACCTCGCGACCGGCGGCAAGGCAGGCGGCCGCCAATCGCGCCCTCACCGAGTCGAGTGCCGTAGATATTTCTGTCAGCCGCATTTCCGTCTCGCGCATTTCTGCCTAGACGGTTTCCTGCGCTGCGGGCGCTTCCATCCAGATCACTGCAGCTTGACGCCCGGTCAGAGATTCTCGGCGATGACTGAACAACGCGCGATCCTCGATCGTGCACCGCGGGTCCTCGGCGACACCGGACACACCCGCGGCGAGCAACTGCTTACGCAGTCCCGCACGCAGATCGAGCCCCGGCGTGCCCTTCTCGGTGCGAGTTGCGCTGCCCGGCAAGTGCTTTTCCACGTCCGCGCGCATCGCAGCGGGAACCTCGTACTGGCGTCCGCTCGCAGCCGGACCGAGGAAGGCGCCGATACGCGAAACGTCCGCGCCCTGACGCACCATCTCCGCGAGGACGCGCGGGACGATACCGATGCGGGCACCGATCCGTCCGGCATGAACGGCCGCGATCACACCGGCCTCCTCGTCGGAGAGCAGAACGGGAACACAATCTGCACTGAGGGTGGCTAGCGCCAGGCCGGGAACAGTGGTGACCAGAGCATCCGCCACCGGAATCACTTCGTCGGTCGGTTCCGTCACGACAGTGACGTTGCGCGAATGGATTTGTTCCATCCACACGAGATGGTCAGGCTCGACGCCTATTTCGCGTGCCAGACGTCGGCGATTCGCATCGACGGCTGCCGGATCGTCTCCGACGTGATCGCCCAGATTGAACGACTCGTACGGTGACGCGGAAACACCACCGGCTCGGCTGGTCACGACGCGGCGAATGCGGGTGCGGGTGGTCGACTTCTCGGTACTCAAGATAAGTGTGCTCACAAACGTCGAAAGTTGTCGTCCGGCTCAGACGTGACCGGACATCCAGTCAAGAACAGGGTACCCAGAAATTCCGGGCACCCTGTTCTCGAAACTGTTTGTAGCCCTACGTCAGCGACGCATGAAGACCGGCACGTCGACGTCGTCGTCGCCCTCGTCTTCCTGGACCGGCGCATGGCGGGGGCCACCGATCGGAGGCAAGCTGCCCGAACCGGTGGTCTCGCGCGCTGCGGAAATCGGCTGCTCGCCAGCAGGTTCGGCGGCCACCGGCGACCGGCCGACCTCACCCGCGCGCCCGGCGCCGATAGCTCCACGTCCCTGCGCGGTCGACTCCACGGGACGACGAGCCGGAGCTCCTCCGTCGAATCCCGCAGCGATGACCGTCACACGAACCTCGTCACCGAGTGAATCGTCGATGACCGTTCCGAAGATGATGTTGGCGTCGATGTGGGCAGCTTCCTGCACCAGCGAAGCCGCCTCGTTGATCTCGAACAGGCCCAGATCGCTACCGCCGGCGATCGACAGAAGCACGCCGCGGGCGCCTTCCATCGAAGCTTCGAGGAGCGGGGAATTGATCGCGGATTCCGCCGCCTTGATCGCGCGTCCCTCACCCCGCGAGGAACCGATTCCCATCAACGCACTACCGGCACCGGACATGACACCCTTGACGTCCGCGAAGTCGACGTTGATCAGACCCGGAGTGGTGATGAGGTCGGTGATGCCCTGGACGCCGTTGAGGAGAACCTCGTCCGCGCTGCGGAACGCGTCCATCAGGCTGACGGCCGCGTCACCCAGCTGGAGCAGGCGATCGTTGGGAATGACGATCAGCGTGTCGCAGGACTCGCGGAGCGCCTGGATTCCGGTATCCGCCTGTCCCCCACGACGCTTGCCCTCGAAGGAGAACGGCCGAGTCACGACGCCGACGGTGAGTGCGCCCAGCTTCCGGGCGATGCTTGCCACGACAGGGGCACCACCGGTTCCGGTGCCACCACCCTCGCCTGCGGTCACGAACACCATGTCGGCGCCCTTGATGACCTCTTCGATCTCGTCCTTGTGATCTTCGGCTGCCTTGCGACCCACTTCCGGGTCGGCACCGGCGCCGAGGCCACGGGTCAATTCACGACCGACGTCGAGCTTGACGTCGGCGTCACTCATCAGAAGGGCTTGCGCGTCCGTGTTGACCGCGATGAACTCGACTCCCTTGAGTCCCTGTTCGATCATGCGGTTGACTGCGTTCACGCCGCCGCCGCCGATGCCGACGACCTTGATTACGGCGAGGTAGTTGTGCGGGGGCGTCATCGGCTCTCGCCTTCCGTGTCGTGTTTCACGCTGCTTGTCAGTGCTGCTGTCTTTTTACTGCTGCTGTATTTGTCACTGCTGGTGTTCGAGATAAACCCTAAACCTCAACCATAGGGTTAGAGTTATGTCAAGTATTCGATCTGAAACGAAACGCTATGCACCGTCGTCGCGTTCCGCCATTAGGCGCGCCGAGACACACCGAAGTATTTGCTGCGCACTGACGCACGGCTGCACCGGGCGCTATCGCACCGTCGGCAGATCAGGACTGGACACGTCGTACGTCTGCCCCGGTTGGGTCAACAGCGGAAGCGTCACAGCAGCCTTACGATCCGAGTGCTCGACACCGCCCCAGTTTACGACGCGACCGTCGAGCAGAGTCAGCGTGACACTCGAAATCGACCGAGCGGCAACCTCTCCCACCTGAAATCTCAGATCCGGCGGCAACACCGACAACACCTCGAGCGCGGCAAGCGTCGGCTCGTCGTTCCACCCGGGCGTCGGTGTCACCAGACGCGGAACCCCGGGCGGCGGGACGCCCATCTCGAAGTCGACGCCCTTCTCGTCCAGCAGGTGTGCACCCTCGGGTGAGTCGACGAAGACGACCGGTACCCGTTCGGTGACGGTGACGCGGATAGTCGACGGATACATCCGCTGCACACGAGCCGAGGCCACCTTCGGAATCGTCGCCACACGTGCGGCGGCGGCGCCGGTGTCTACCCGCATCAACGGCTGACCGGTCGGTACGGCCAGGAGCGAAAGGATCTGTTCCTCACTGACGGTCGTCGCACCGAGAACTTCGGTGCCCCGGACCGAGAGCACCGGAGACAACCAAGCCGTCAACGCAATTCCCACCACCAGCACGATTGCCAGCGGTGCCACGATCAGCGGTCGCTTGAACCACCTACGAGTCGGTGTGGGTTCGGGAGCCGGCTCCGTCGACCGCGTCGAGTATCGCGATTCGGTGCGAGTACTGCGCCGACGCGTACTGGTGGCTTGTCTGGCTCGAGGATCTCGACGCCCGCGCCGACTTCGTGCGTCGGGTGTCATCGCGGCGCGGGATGCGGCGCCGAACGCAAAGCATCGAGGATCTGTTTGCCGAGCATGGTCACGTCACCCGCACCCATCGTGATGACGATGTCGCCGGGGTGAGCCAACGCCGCCACCTGCTTCGGCGCCTGTGACAGATCCGGTTGATAGTGAACAGGTTTCGTGACCGACTGAGCGACCAGCGCACCACTGACGCCCGGCATCGGCTCTTCGCGCGCGCCGTAGACATCGAGAACGACAACCTCGTCGGCCAAGTCCAGCGCCTGCGCGAACTCCTCGGCAAACGCGGCGGTGCGTGAATAGAGATGAGGTTGGAAGACCAAGATCACGCGTCCGGCCGCCGAATTGGTCGACGACGAATCGTCCTCCGGTCGAACCAGATCCGCCGCCGCGCCGAGAACCGCACGAACTTCGGTCGGATGGTGGGCGTAGTCGTCGAACACCCGGACACCACGCTCGCGGCCGGTGAACTGGAACCGGCGGTGTACGCCACCGAATCCGGCGAGCCCCTCGACGATCTCCTCCGTCTCGGCGCCGGCGTCACGGGCAGCCAGTAGAGCCGCAAGTGCGTTGAGCGCCATGTGACGACCCGGCACTGCCATCCGCACGGTTCGCGCGGCGCTCTCGCCCGCCAGGTGGAACTGCAGGACTCCCCCGACGTCGTGCGCATGGAAGCCCAGTAGTCGGACTCCGACCTCGACACCGTCGACAGGCTCGAAGGCGGTGCCCGCCTCCACTTCCTGCGCGTCTGCCGATCCGTAACCGAGTACCCGGATGTCCGAACGGCCCGAGGCCACGATTCGCTTCGCGAGATCCGCCGATCCCGGGTCGTCGAGGCAAGCAATCAAGAGCCCACCCGGACGCAACTTGTCGACAAAATCGTCGAACACCTTCACATACGCTTCGACGCTGCCGAAATAGTCGAGGTGATCGGCCTCGATGTTGGTCACGACGATCACGTTGGGGTCGTACTGCAGCAGCGACCCGTCACTCTCGTCCGCCTCGGCGACAAAGACGTCACCGCTGCCGTGATGGGCATTCGTTCCCGCTTCGTTGAGTTCGCCGCCAACGGCAAACGAAGGGTCGAAACCACAGTGCTGCAGGGCGACCACGAGCATCGAGGTCGTCGACGTCTTGCCGTGTGTACCCGAAACCAGGAACGTGCGATTGCCCTGCATCAGAGATGCAAGGACAGCCGGCCGAAGAATCACCGGGATTCCGCGGCGAGCGGCCTCGACGAGTTCCGGGTTGTCCTTCGGGATAGCCGCGTGCGTCGTCACGACGACGGTCGGACCACCCGGCAGCAGGTCGAGAGCATCGGCGTCGTGGCCGATCCGGACCTGCGCCCCGCGTGCACGAAGCGCCAGGACTCCTCGGCTCTCCTTGGCGTCCGAACCCGAGACAAGACCCCCGCGGGAAAGCAGGATTCGCGCGATGCCGGACATACCGGCGCCGCCGATTCCGACCATGTGTACTCGCTCGAGGTGGGCGGGCAGCGCGGTCATCGGTTTCCCCTTGCGTTTTCCTGGACGGCGTTTTCCTTTGCCGCGATGTCGAGCACGATCCGTGCGATCTCGGTTGCCGCGGTGCGGTGCCCGACGTTGGCAGCACCACTGCTCATCTTGTCGAGGCGCGCGCTGTCGCTCAGCATCGGGACGACGGTACCGGCGACGAACGGCGGCGTGAGCTCGTTGTCGGAGACGATGATCGCGCCGCCCGCTGCGACAACGGGTTTCGCGTTGAGTTCCTGCTCACCATTGCCGTGCGGCAACGGAACGTAGACGGCCGGAAGCCCGACCGCCGAGACCTCGGCGACCGTCATCGCGCCCGAACGACAGATAGTCGCGTCGGCTGCGGCATACGCGAGATCCATCCGCGAAAGATAAGGAACAGCCACATACGGTGCCGTCTCCGAGTACTGCGTGACCTCGAGGGAGTTCTTGGGTCCGTGTGCGTGAAGGACCGAGATCCCGGCCTTCGCCAGTTCATCCGCTGCTCCGGACACCGCGTCGTTGAGCGACTTCGCGCCTTGCGATCCGCCGAAGACGAGCAGAACGGGACCGTCCTGAGGTAGTCCGAAGTACTCGCGAGCTTGCGAGCGGAGTCCCGCTCGATCGAAATTGGCGATCGACGCGCGAACCGGGATGCCAACGATCTCGGCGTCCTGATCGCCGCGGTTCTTCACTCCGGAACCCGGAACAGCAGCAAGCACCCGCGTCGCCAGGCGAGCACCGATCTTGTTCGCGATGCCGGCACTGGCGTTCGCCTCGTGGATGACGATCGGAATCTTGCGGCGGCGCCGAAGAACACCGCCACGTGCGGCAAGATACGCCGGAAGCGCGACGTAACCACCGAAACCGACGATCACGTCGGCGTCGACGGAATCGAGTACCTCACGGGTCTTGCGCACCGAGGCGAGGATGCGTGTCGGCAGTTTGACGAGATCCATCGTGGGCTTACGAGGAAGCGGAACCGGGGGAATGAGCTCGAGCGTGTACCCGCGAGCCGGCACCAAGGTGGTTTCGAGACCACGCGCCGTCCCGAGCGCAGTGATTCTGGTGTCGGGCGCAGCGGCCTTGACCGCGTCCGCGACAGCAAGTGCGGGTTCGATGTGACCAGCCGTGCCTCCCCCTGCCACCACTACCGACAGAGCCGATTTGTTGCCGCTCACCTACGAATTCCTCGCTCTCGAACTTCTCGTGGATCTTGTGCCCTACGTGTCGGCGCCTGCCGACGCTGACCATTCTGCCCTCCCGCGGTGCGCTTCCGTGACCCAGCGGCCGCACCTCGGTTGGAATCCGAGGAAGGGCGAGCACCTTGATCTGCCCGCTTGCGTCGATCGCCCGTCTCGATCGCGCGCCGGCCGTCGCGTCCGCGTGCCGGTTCGATCTGCCGTGCGGGCTTCGGTCGACGGATCGGCCGGCCCCCTGACGGCGGGTGGTACAGCACGGGCTTCGGCAGTCTGAGCAACTTCGAGATCTTGCCGTCCTGCCCGGAGTTCAGAGCGGCAACTGCTTCGGGCTCGTGGCGCGCTGCATTGGCGATGACACCGAACATGAACAATGTGATCGCCAAGGACGAACCGCCGGCGGAGACCAAGGGCAACTGGAGTCCGGTCACCGGCAGCAGTCCGATGACGTAACCGATGTTGATCATTGCCTGGCCGACGATCCAGGTAGTTGCAGTGGCCGACAGGAGCCGCCAGAACGGATCGATGCTGCGGGCTGCGATCCGCAATCCCGTGTAGACGAATACAGCGAACAAACCGATCACCACTGCGCAGCCGACAAATCCCAACTCTTCGCCGATGATCGCGAAGATGAAGTCGTTGTGCGCGTTGGGTAGGTAGTTCCACTTGGCGACGCTCTGACCGAGTCCGCGTCCGAAAAGGCCCCCGTCGGCGAGCGAATACAAAGCCTGCTTGGCCTGATAGTTGTTGCCCTGCAGGTCGTCGCTCTTGTTGAAGAAGGCTTGAACTCGATCGGAACGATAACCGGCCGTCATCGCCAGCACGCCCGCCACGACGACGCCCGTCACCGCGATCGAGCCGAAGAGCTTCAGTGGCAGCCCACCGAACCACAGCAGGGCCCCGACGATGATTCCCAATGCGATGGTCGTACTGAGGTTCGGTTGCGCGACGACCAGCGCGAAGACCAGCATTGCTGCGGGCACGAGCGGAATCAGGATCGACTTCACGGATCGGTCGTCCGGCCGCCGCGAAGCCAACAGATGGGCGCCCCAGATCGCCAACGCGACCTTCATGATTTCCGAGGGCTGCACCGAGAACCCGCCGACGTTGAACCAGCGACGCGCGCCCTGCGCTTCTGTGCCGATTCCCGGAATCAGGACGAGTACCAGCATGATCAGCACGACGACGAACAGCGGAAACGAATACTGCCGGAGCACTCTCGCCGGGATCCGCAGCGCGACGTAGAAGAGCACAGCTCCGAGAATCGCGAAGATCAACTGCTGGGTGAACAACGAATACGCCGAGCCACCGGACACGTACTGCTCGACGCTCGACGCCGACAGAACCATCACGAGCCCCAAGACAGTCAACATCGTGGCAATCGTCACCACCAGGTGGAACGACGCCAACGGCCGCGCCAACCAGGCACCGATTCGGGTCTTGGGACCCTTGGTCATAGCAAGTTCCCGGCTTGGCCAGGCGAATCCGTGAACGGATCGGGTAATTCGGCGACGGCGGCGGCGAAGCTGTCACCACGATGTCCGTAGCTGGCGAACATGTCCAAGGACGCGGCGGCCGGGGCGAGTACAACTGCATCACCGGGGGACGCCAACTCGGCAGCTTCGACTACCACTGCGGCCATGACGGCATCCGCGTCGGCACCCGACGGCAGCCGGATGGTGAGAGTCGAGTTGCTGCTGTTTTCGCTCACCACTGCATCGTCCCCCGACATCACGTGCACCACGGGAACATCGGGCGCGTGTCGCGCGAGCGCGTCCTCGATCACACCAGCGTCACGCCCGAGAAGGACAGCGCCGGAGAGTCGAGGGCCGACTTCGCTCACCAATTGGTCGACGCTGGCTCCCTTGAGCAGACCGCCTGCAACCCAGACGACGCGATCGTGCGCGAGTATCGACGGTCGGGCTGCGTGCGGATTGGTGGCCTTGGAGTCGTCGATGTACACAACGGACCCGACACGGCCGACCAGCGCCCCTCGGTGTGGGCCGACCTTGTGTGCGGCCAGACCGCGTTCGACGACGTCTGCCTCGAATCCGAGTGCCCGCGCCAACGCGGCGGCGGCCAGCGCGTCCATGACGCCTGCCGGGCCGGCGGGATCTATCGACGCTGCTTCGGCCAAGCGGACGTGATCGCCGAATGCGTTGTCCACGAGGTGTCCCGCTTCGACACCCAGTTCTCCTTCGCCCGGTTCACCCAATCTGAACCCGGTGACAATGTCTGCAGTTGCGCGAGTTCCCAGTTCGGAAGCGATCGCGTCATCGAGGCCGACCACCGCGACCTTTCCGCTCAGCGCCCGCGACTTGGCCTCGGCGTACGCGCTCATTCCGCCGTGCCAGTCGAGGTGATCCTCGGCGACGTTGAGGACCACGCCGGCATCCGGACGCACCGAAGGCGCCCAGTGCAATTGGAAGGACGACAGTTCGACAGCGAGGTACTCCACGCGCGGCGACGTCTCGGCGAGTGCGTCGAGTATCGGCAGCCCGATGTTTCCGCAGGCTCGGCCGACAACTCCGGCGGCGTCGAGAATCGAGGCCAGCATCGACGTCGTCGTGGTCTTTCCGTTCGTCCCCGTCACGACGAGCCATTTACGGGGTGTGCCGAAGTGCCCGCTGTGGTCGACGCGCCAGGAGAACTCGACGTCTCCCCAGATGGGAATCCCGTGACCCGCGGCGGCTGCAAGGATCGGTGCATCCGGCCGAAAGCCCGGACTGGTGACTACGAGCCCGTACTCGGTGATCGAATCCGGAGCATCCTCGATCGAGGTGGTGGTCACCATGTCCGCGCCGAGCTCCGCGCAGCGCTCCGCGAAGTCCAAGGTCGAATCGGCAACCGTCACGACAGCACCGAGGGCGACGAGAGGTTCGATGGTCGCTTGACCGGACACCCGCCCACCGGCGACCAGCACTCGCGTACCGCGGAGCCAGGACAGGTCGTTCTCGGAATCCGCTGAGCTGGTCATGGTTTTCAGCCTCCGAGCGCTGCGAGGTATTCGCTGTAGAAGAGTGCCAATCCGATAGCCGACGCAATAGCCGCCAGCAACCAGAATCTGATGATGACCGTGGTTTCAGCCCACCCGGCGAGTTCGAAGTGGTGATGGAACGGCGCCATTCGGAAGACCCGCCGTCGGCTGGACCGGAACACCGCTACCTGGATCACCACCGACGCGGCCTCCGCGACGAACAGTGCACCGATGACCACCATCAACAGTTCCGTGCTGGTGGTGATCGACAATCCGGCGAGCATGCCGCCGAGGGCAAGTGAACCAGTGTCGCCCATGAAGATCTTGGCGGGTGCGGCATTCCACCAGAGGAAACCGATGCACGCGCCGGCGCCGGCCGCGCAGAGCACCGCGAGATCGAGCGGGTCTCGGACGTCGTAGCAACCCTTACCGGGATTCGTCTCGCACGAGTAGCGGAACTGCCAGAACGTGATGATGACGTAGGCGCCGAGAACGAAACTCATCGCACCGGCGGCCAATCCGTCGAGGCCGTCGGTCAGGTTGACGGCATTGGACCAGGCGCTGACCAGTAGGTAGCAGAAGGCGATGAAGACCACGGACCCGAGTGAGACGGTGGCGATGTCGCGGACGTACGACAGATGAACACTGCCCGGAGTCAGCCCGTCGTCACCGCGGAACTGAAGGGCCAAAATTCCGAAGGCAATGGCAGCGACGAACTGGCCGACCAGCTTCGCTGTCTTGTTCAGTCCCAGATTGCGCTGCTTGCGGATCTTGATGAAGTCGTCGAGGAAACCGACTCCACCGAGCGCGGTGGTCAGACCGAGAACGAGTAGGCCGGACGCCGACGGTCCCTCCGCGTTGTCCATGCCGAGACCGATGAGGTGTGAGCCGAGATAGCCGGCCCAGATTCCGGTCAGGATCGCGACGCCGCCCATCGTGGGAGTGCCGCGCTTGGCCTGGTGACTGGCTGGACCTTCGGTTCGGATCTCCTGCCCGAAACCTTGTTTCGAGAACGCCTTGATCAGGATCGGCGTGAGCATGATGGAGACCGCCAGCGCGATGCCTGCGGCGAGAAGAATCTGGATCACTGCGAATCCCCGCCGTTCTCGCCATCGGTGTTCGCGTCACCGGTGTTGTCGCTGGGCGTTGCGGCCAGTATCGCTTCGGCGACCGTCCACAGTTCCACCGACTTGGACGCCTTCACCAGGACGAGATCGCCCGGTTCGAGTTCCGCTTCGAGAATGGCGATTGCCGCAGCTGCGTCGGGCACGACGACGGACTCGTCACCCCACGACCCCTCCATCACTGCTCCTTGATGCATCGCACGCGAGGTGCGGCCCGTCCCGACGACGATCAACTTGCTGACATCGAGTCTGACGGCCAGGCGACCGATCGCGTCGTGCTCGACAACTGATTCCGGTCCGAGCTCACCCATCTCTCCGAGCACAGCCCAGCTACGGCGACCGAAGTGCCGATCCGATCGCGCCATGGACACCAACGCTTTGAGCGCAGCGCGCATGGAATCGGGATTGGCGTTGTAACTGTCGTTGACGACGGTGACGCCGTCGGCGCGCTCGGTGACTTCCATCCGCCTCGCGGACGCTGCCTTCGTGCCCTCGAGGACACGCGCGATGTCTGCAACCGCGAGGCCGTTCTCGAGTGCGACGGCCGCCGCGGCCAGGGCGTTGCTCACGTGGTGTTCGCCGTGAACGGCCAGGCGAATACGTGCAGAACCCTGTGAACAGTTCAGTGTGAAGGAAGCCCTGGCCTGGTCGTCGACAACCACGTCGGTCGCCCGAACGTCGCAGTCTTCGGACTGACCGACGAATACGATCCGGGCCTTGGTTCGACTCGCCATTGCGGCGACCATGCGGTCGTCGGCGTTGAGGACCGCAACTCCACCGTCGGCTGCCGACGGGAGTGCTTCCACCAGTTCACCTTTGGCGACCGCGATCGCTTCACGCGAACCGAACTCACCGAGATGGGCAGTGCCCACATTGAGAACTACGCCGATCTTCGGCGGCGCGATCTTCGTCAGTTCGCCGACATGACCGACCCCACGGGCCGACATCTCGAGAACGAGGAAGCGGGTCCTCTCGTCGGCGCGGAGCACTGTCCACGGCAGACCTAATTCGTTGTTGAACGACCCGGGGGGCGCAACCACCTCGCCGCACTCGCGCAGCAGCGCTGCTATCAGATCCTTGGTCGAGGTCTTGCCGGCAGAACCGGTGACACCGACAAGCGTCAGTCCACCATCGGTCGGTGCGCCGTTAGTTGCCAGTTCGTCGACGACGGCTCGGGCCAGAAGGCCGAGGGCATGCAGGACCGCGGCTCCGGACCCGTCGGTGTCGTGTTCGAGCAGCATCACTGCACTGGGACCGTCGTTCGGCACCGATGGAACGACGATTGCCGGAACTCCGACCGGCCGCGCCGCGAGCACCGCCACAGCGCCCGCTGCCACCGCCGCTTCCGCGTGATCATGACCGTCGACACGCGCTCCGGGTAGGGCGAGGAAGAGCCCACCTGGAGCTACTTTGCGCGAATCGAATTCGACGGTTCCAGTCACCTGCGTCGACGAATCGTCGACGTCGTGCAGGGTTCCTCCGACGATCTCGGCGATCCGAGAGAGCGTCATCGGGATCATTGCTTGCCTCCATGTGCTGTGTTGATCGCGAATCGGCCGATCATTTCGCCCAACACCTCGCGGTCGTCGAACGGGTGTTTGACCCCGTCGATTTCTTGACCTACTTCGTGGCCTTTGCCTGCCACCAGGACGACATCTCCTGGCTGTGCCCACCGGACTGCTTGCTCGATCGCGGCGGCCCGGTCCCCCACTTCGCGAACCTCGCCGCGTTCGGATTCGGGCACGTCCATGGCGCCTTGCATCACCGAAGCGCGAATCTTCGCCGGATCCTCGGTGCGTGGGTTGTCGTCGGTGACGATCAGCAGGTCTGCGCCTCGCGCACCCGCTTCACCCATGAGTGCCCGTTTGCCGGCGTCGCGGTCACCGCCCGCACCGACCACCACGGCCACTCGGCCGGGAACCTGGTTGCGCAGCGTGGCGATCACGGCTTCGAGCGCTGCCGGCTTGTGGGCGTAGTCGACCACGGCGAGAAAGCTCTGCCCCCGGTCGATCCGCTGAACTCGCCCCGGGACGTCCACGGTCCCGAGCGCTCGAACAGCCGCGTCCGGGTCGAGTCCCGCAGCAAAACTGACGGTCAACGCCAGCGCAGCGTTGGCCACGTTGTATCGCCCGGGGAGACGAAGTGAGACTGGCCACGACTGTCCGTCCGGCCCGACCAACTCGAAGGTCTGCGAGCCGTCCTCGGCAACCTCGACTGCGCCGACCGTCCACTCGGCCTCGGCCGTCGAGGTCGAGACCGTGGTCACCGCGTCGCTCTCGTCGGTCGCGGCCAACTCGGCCATCCGTCGACCCCACACGTCGTCGACGCAGACGACGGCATGCTCGGCTCGCACCGTCGACTCAGGATCGAACAACCGAGCCTTGGCCTGGAAGTACTCCTCGAAGTCCCGATGGAAATCCAGGTGGTCCTGCGAAAGATTGGTGAACGCGCCGATGTCGAAGCGGATGCCGTCGACGCGTCCGAGAGCAAGAGCGTGACTGGAGACCTCCATGACGACGGTATCGATCCCCTGCTCTGCCATCACGGCGAACAGAGCATGCAGTTGCGGAGCTTCCGGCGTGGTCAGAGCGCTGGGCACCCGGCGGCCGTCGATTCGAGTCTCGATGGTCCCGACCAGGCCGGGCTTGCGGCCGGCTCCGGCAATCGCAGCTTCGAGCAAGTACGACGTCGTGGTCTTGCCCGATGTACCGGTAATGCCGACGACCTGCATCTTCTCCGAGGGCCGGCCGTAGATTTCCGCGGAGATCTCACCGAGCACATCCCGCGGGTTCGGATGAACGAGAACTGGGACGGACCGGTCAGGCGCCTTGTCCGCGGCCTCGATCAGTTCGAGGCCGGCCTCGTCGGTCAAGATCGCGGTCGCACCGCGCCCCAGAGCGTCGACGGCGAACTGAGCGCCATGGGTCCGTGCACCGGGCAGAGCGGCGAAGAGGTCATCGGTCACGATTCCCTGCGCACGCAGGTCGACGCCCTTGACGACGACCTCCGAGGACTGTGATCCCGGTTGCCCCACCCATTCGAGGCGAGCCCCGGACAGTTCGGAGAGCGCCGTGATCGCGGTAGCAACCGGTTGTGTCGGACGCGTCCCGGGAGCCCCGTCCGAGTTCGACGATTGCAAACGATTCGGCACTGTCACTCGACTCCTGGCAATTGTCGTTGTTCTATCGCGGTCGTTGTCTATGGCGGTCGTTGTCTATGGCGGTCGCAACGCAAGCAAAGTTCGGCGCACTGCGATGAATGAGGTTACTGCGACGTTTGAGATTACCGTGTCCGGGATTCACCCGAAGACCGTGTCGAAACCGACACACCGCAATCAGTCCGCCTGCAACACCAACTTGCGACCGGGGTCCGGCGACATCGGGACACTGTCACGCTGGAGCATCCACGACGCGATGTTGTGGAACAACGGTGCCGCCGACTGACCGCCGCCGCCGTCCACGCCGCGAACCGGTGCGTCGAGCATGATTCCGATCACGAATCGAGGATTGTCCGCAGGCGCGATTCCCGCGAAGGTGATCCAGTAGTTGGAGTTGGAGTAGCACTTGCACGCGGGATCCACCTGCTGCGCGGTCCCGGTCTTTCCACTGACCTGGTATCCCTCGACGCCCGCGGCAACACCGGTTCCTCGTTGGTTGCCGGTGTCTTCCTGAGTGACCGACCGGAACATGTCCCGAACGGTCGCCGCTGTCTGGGCGCTGACCACCTCGACGCCCTCGGGCTGCGGCGTCTCGGTCCGCGTGCCGGAAGAATCGACAGTCGACTTCACGATCCGCGGAGGAATTCGCACGCCGTCGTTGGCAATGGCCTGGTACATCCCGGTCATCTGCAGGGTTGTCATCGAGAGACCCTGCCCGATCGGCAGGTTCGCGAAGGTTCCGCCCGACCACTGGTCGCGACTCGGAACGCTGCCCGCGCTCTCGCCGGGAAGTCCGACGTCGGTGCGTTGTCCGAGGCCGAACCTGTTCAGCATGTCTGCGTAGCGATCCTCGCCCACTCGCTGAGCGAGCATCAAGGTGCCGACGTTCGAGGACTTTCCGAACACACCGGTAGAGGTGTACGGGGCCACACCGTGATCCCACGCGTCCTTGACTGTGGCACCGGACATCGTGATGCTGCCCGGGACCTGCAGAACTTCGTCCGGAGTTGTCTTACCGTCCTCGATGGCCGCTGCTGCGGTGACGATCTTGTTCACCGATCCGGGCTCGAACGGCGTACTGACCGACGGATTGCCCATTTCGGCTGTCGGCGCGTTCTTGTCGATGCCGATTGCGGGGTTGAAGGTGCTGTCGTTGGACATGGCCAACACCTGTCCCGTCTTGGAGTCCATGACCACAACCGAAGCGTTCTTTGCGCCCGACTTGTCCTTGGCGATCTGGACCTGCTGCTGAACGTAGAACTGGAGGTCCGAATCGATGGTCAGCTCGACACCCGAACCGTTGACTGCCGGTTGCTTGTCACGCCAGCTACCGGGGATCACAGCGCCGTCGGAACCGCGGTCATACGTTTCGGATCCATCGGTTCCGGCGAGCGTGGAGTCCATCGAATCTTCGAGACCGAGCAAACCGTGCCCGTCCCAGCCGGTCGCGCCGACGAGATTCGCGGCCAGAGAGCCACCGGGGTACTCGCGGATGTCCTGACGCTCGAGGCCGACCTCCCGGAACTTGTCCGAGATCTCGGCAGCAACCGCCGGATCCACGCTGCGCGCGAGGTACGTGAAAGTCTCGTTGCTGTTCATCTTCTGAAGCAGATCTTTTTCCGGAACGGTATCGCCGAGCTTGGCGTGGATTCCGGCGGCGATCTCGGCGAGGCGATCGCTCACTTCCGGCGCCTGCTTGTCACCCTCGGCGCCCTGCTCGATGCTCTTGGCGCGCGCTTCCTCGAGTTCCTTGCGTACCCGCACCGGCTGGAAAGTCAGCGCCTTGGCTTCCATGGTGAAGGCGAGGGGGTTTCCGTTGCGATCGGTTATCGAGCCACGTACAGCCGGATCGACCTGGGTCGTGGTTCGTTGATTGGCAGATTCCGCAGCCAGACTCGGCGCGTCGATTCCCTGAATCCACAAGAGCTGCAATGCCGCAACGGCGAGCGCACCACACATGGTGATACGACCGACTCGCTGACGAAACGGAAATGAGGCGGTGGCCGAGCGGCGCGGACGCCGACCGGGGTTGTTACGGGAGTTCTGACTCACCGACGTTCCTCAGGCGGAGCAGGCACCGCCGTCGTGGTGGCGGGTGCTGTCGTCGTGGGGATCACAGGAACCAATTGTTCACTCTGCGCGAGGTTTCGCGTGTTATTCGGAACGCTCGGCGTGGCTCCGGGAGCAACCGGCGTTGTGGTGCGCGGGGGTGTCGCAGTCGGTGCGGGCACCGATGTGGGCGCATCGAGCGGAGGCATAGCTCCGGCAGTCGCGGGAGTCGGCGTTCCGACGACCTCGACCGAACCGTCCGGATGAACTACCAGTCGTGCAGGGTCCTTGGCGGGGACCATGCCGAGAGCGCTTGCCTGATTTGCCAACTCCGGAGCCGAGTTACGCGACTGGAAGTCACGTTCGAGCGCTGCTTTCTGCTCGACCAAAGACTGGTTGTATGCACGTGCATCACTGAGTTGGTACGAATCCTCGGCAGCGCGAGTGGTCAGCAGCAGAGTCACCGCGAGACCGATGGACAGAAGTCCGATGACGGAGGCGACGAACGGCACTCTCCCCTTGAGCATCGCCCGAGGAGAGATAGACGGGCCGGCAGCAGCGACAGTTCCGGTCCGGCCTGCCGCCCGTGCGGTGCGCTTGTCGTATGCACGTTGCGCTGCACCGGATTTGCCCTGACGACTCATGCCCGCCTCCTGGAAATGCGTTCTGCGGCACGCAAACGCACCGGAGCTGATCGTGGGTTCTCTTCGATTTCCTGCTCTGACGCACGTTCTGCGCCACGGGTGAGAATGCGGAACTCCGGTCCCATACCCGGCAACTCGACCGGTAGTCCTTCAGGACTGGTGGACTTCGAGCGGGGAACCAACTCCGCCTTCACAACTCGATCCTCGAGCGACTGGTAGGACATGAACACCACTCGCCCACCGACTGCCAGTGCGTCGAGCCCGGCAGGAACGGCTGCACGAAGCGAATCCAACTCGGCATTGACTTCGATCCGCAGCGCTTGGAAGGTGCGCTTGGCCGGGTGTCCCCCCGTACGCCGCGTGGCTGCCGGGATTGTTCGGTACAGCAATTCGACCAGAGCTGCACTGGTGGTGAAGGGTTCACGCTCACGCTGCCGAAGGATCTCGGACGCAATCTTTCCCGCGAACCGTTCTTCGCCGTACGTGCTCAGAATGCGAGCAAGGTCGCCGTGACTGTAGGTGTTCAGGACCTCTGCCGCGGTCAGCCCGACCGTCTGATCCATCCGCATGTCGAGAGGAGCGTCGATCGAGTACGCAAAACCTCGGTCGGCTTCGTCCAACTGCATCGACGACACACCCAGATCGAAAAGGATCGCGTGAACCGACTCCGTCGACGGCAGACCTGCCTGTTCGAGCGCGTCCTCGATCCCGTCATACGTGGTGTGCACGAACGTCGTTCGGTCCGCGAATGGCGCCAGACGCTCGGAAGCGATCCGGAGTGCGTTGGTGTCGCGATCGAGACCGATGAGGTGAAGGCCCGGGTACTTGCCCAGGAAGAATTCGGAGTGGCCACCGAGCCCCAACGTCGCATCGATCATGTATGCGCCCGCTCCACCGTCACCGACGGCGGTGATGGCAGGGCCGAGAAGATCGTCGGCGCGGTGCAGAAGTACAGGGACGTGCGCGAAGCCATCGGCATCCGAGGGTTCGTTCACCTCGTGATCCACCATGATTGCTCCGGCTCCTACTTTCATGATTTCCGATGACTTTTCGAAAAGGTGCTGACTTTCCGAGAAGGCGATGACTGTTCGAGAAGGCGAATGCTTCGAGGTCCCTGCCCGAAGGAGAACCTGGCGCTGGGGAAGTGCGTCAGGGTCTTTCCGGGCAGAGGCCTCGCGGCATTCGCCGGGGGCTCTTCGCCTAGACGATCTCGCTGAGAGATTCGCCTGTTGCCTGCGAATAGTCCTCTTCGTTGTCTCCGAGATACCTCTCCCAGGCTGCTAGATCCCAGATCTCGAGGTAATCGACGGAGCCGGTCACTACGCATTCCTTGGACAGGTTTGCGTAACGCCGATGATCAGCCGAGAGGGTGATTCGCCCCTGGGCATCGGCGTGCTGTTCATCTGTGCCGGCGGCCAGGGCACGGACATACGCCCGAGCTGCCGGATCATTGCGTGGAGCTGCCGCTGCCTTTCGAGCAAGCTTGACGAACTCGTCCCGGGGGTAGATGGCGAGGCTGTGATCCTGACTCTTGGTGATCATCAATCCTCCTGCCAGTTCGTCTCGGAACTTTGCCGGCAACGTGAGCCGACCTTTGTCGTCGAGCTTCGGCGTGAAGGTACCGAGGAACACTCGACACCTCCTGCGAGCTTGCGCTGAAACCCTCCCTATCGAGCGGATCGTGCTTCAGCTCTCCGCCCGAACCCACAGTACCCCACTTTCCCCCACAAACAAGGAGCACATGGTCCCTATTCAGCATCATTTGCTGATAAATAGCAGGTCAGCGCAGGTGGGGAGACGTGGGGGAAATTTGTAACCGTGTCCCGGCCCACACCGCCGTCAGATCGACCCTTTACGCCACGATCTGTTGCTCCCCCACACAAAATCGCAGTACAAGCGCGGTTTTCGAATAGACGTGAGCGGGACGAGGTCTGGTCGTGCGTTGCAGTTCGACCAGGGTGGAGGAAAGTGGAGGGCCGAGTGGAGCGAAGTGGAGGAAGCCCGCGGGCATGCCCTGAGGCAGCAGGAGTGGCGAGTGATTCGCTCGCACGTCACTGATTCACTCGATGGATTGCCGGCGCACACGTACAACACCCACAGCAACGGCGTGTGGCGGTCGGCAACCTTGGTTGCCGACCGCCACACGTGTGGTCGTCCGTGCCCTGAAGAGGGCGTCACGTCCGAACTGCATCACTCTCGAAGTACGCCCGAAGAAGGGCGGGAGAGCTAGTCCTGCTCGAACCTGCGTTTGAATCGATCTTCCATCCGCGACGAGAATCCGCCGCCAGACTTCCGGCCGCGTCCCCGCCCGGATCCGCCGGCACTACCCCTACCCGGCGGACCGGAGGGATGATTGCCACCTTCGGAAGCGGAGTCGGCGGCCGGCGCAGACTTACGTCCACCACCCCAGAGGAACAACACCCCTGCGCCGAACATGAACAAGAAACCGAACAGGCTGATGATCGGAAAACCGCCCGGCTTGAGCGGGAGTGCAACCCCCGCGATCAGCAGGACCAGACCCAGCACGAATAGAGCCGCTGCTTGGAACCGCCGTCTACTCGACGGCGCCCGCATACGGCCGCCCCTCACATTAGAGGCGAACTTGGGGTCTTCGGCATAGAGAGCGCTCTCGATCTGATCGAGCATGCGCTGCTCGTGCTCGGAGAGTGGCACGGTACCTCCCCCGGCACTGGAAGTTTGGCAACCACCCCACGGTGTGAGGCGGCGGGTAATCAAGTTGGACGATTACCTGTTTTCATAATACGAGCAGTTTAGGTCTCGGACCACCAACTCCGGGTACGAGTTCCGCCACAAGCGTACGTATTCGTGCCGAAGGGCCCCGATTCGGCTCCATTTGCCTGTGCGGACCAGGAAATTCCCCGGAAACAACTGCCGACACGGACCATTTGTTCACGACGCTCGCAAATGCTCGGACGCGTCCTGACCGATGAAATCTTCGACCGCCGTGAGAAAACGGCCGACCTCGGCGAAGAATGCGTCGGAATCGGAGTCCGTGATCACGATCGACACGCCGGTTTCCACGGCCGCACGCGTAGAGGACCACCCTGCGAAGAACTTCGACCACGCTCCGAACGCGGGCGCTGCGGCGTCCATCAGAACCCACGCGTTTCCGCTTCGCTTGCGCTTCGAGCCGGCACCGGCAGGAGCTGCGGCCAACACTGCCCCGGCACCACGTAGGGCCGCCAGGTAGGCACACCGGAACCGGTCGGCAGGATCGCCCGCCCCAATCGCTTCCTCGAGAAGCGCATCCGCCTTCCGGAGCAGCCCCCACGCCACACCGGACTTTCCCACTCGAGCAGTGCGGTGGCTGGCGTCCGTCGCGCCGAAGGACCGCCTCGCCGACATCGGCAATCGAGAAATTGCGGCATCCGACGGACTCGACAACTCGGCAGGAAGAGTTCGTTGGCACTTCACACGTTCAGGCTTCACACGCTCGGACATCGGGGCACCTCCTGCACCGTGAGGATCCAAGACCAGGTGGGCCGGAGATGCCCGCTTCCCTTCGGGCATCTCCGGATCACCCACATCGAACATCTGTTCGACCTATTCAATATAACTGCACCCACCGACACGCCGTCAAGAGAAGAGGTGAGACCGGTCGACCCGCAGATCGCCTGGACACCACATACGGTCGACCTCGATCGCGCAGAATTCGCGAGTCGACTCCACGAGGCACTGGCCGTGTACGTCACCGCGATGGACTATCCGCGAGGAACCGAGTTCCATCGCGCACCGATGTGGCAGGAGCACGCGAACCGGCCTGGCTGGAAGGCCGTCGGCGCATTGGCGGTTCCTCAGCAACCGTCACACGAAAATCTGCCGCTGGTGGGGATCGCTTACGGGTATCGCGGGAGCCCGGACCAGTGGTGGCATCAACAGGTACTGCACGGGCTTCGGCGCTCGGGTCGTCCCCAGAGCGAGATCGACGCGATTCTGAGCGACTACTTCGAACTCACCGAACTCCACGTGCATCCGAACGGACAAGGTCACCGGTTGGGCGAATCGCTCTTGCGTCACCTCCTCGTCGATCGACCCGAACGTAGTGTGCTGTTGTCGACACCCGAGGTGTACGACGAGGACAACCGAGCCTGGCGGCTGTACCGTCGCCTCGGCTTTCGTGACGTGCTCCGCAGATTTCGTTTTGCCGGCGACAACCGGCCGTTCGCAGTCCTCGGCCGTGGACTGCCGCTGTGAGCGCGCTTCTCGACGCCGTCGTCGTCGGCTCCGGACACAACGCGCTCGTATCGGCCGCCTACCTCGCACGCGAGGGTTGGTCGGTCGAGGTTCTGGAGAAGGACACGGTTCTCGGCGGCGCCGTCTCGACCGTCGAGCGATTTCCCGGATACAAGGTGGACCGGGGGTCGTCGGCACACCTCATGATCCGACACAGCGGCATCATCGAGGAACTCGGACTCGGCGCGCACGGACTGCGCTACATCGACTGTGACCCGTGGGCGTTCGCGCCGCCCGCCCCGGGCACCGACGGGCCGGGCATCGTGTTTCACCGCGACCTCGACGCAACCTGCTGGTCCATCGAACGAGCATGCGGGACAAAGGACGCCGACTCCTACCGGCGATTCGTCGCGGTCTGGTCGGAGCGCAGTCGACATGTCATGAAAGCGTTTTCCGCACCGCCCACCGGATCGAACCTGATCGGTGCGTTCGGAGGTCTCGCCACCGCACGCGGCAACAGCGAACTGTCTCGGCAGTTCCTCGCGCCTGGCGACGCACTGCTCGACGAGTATTTCGACAGTGAGGCACTCAAAGCAGCGCTTGCGTGGTTCGGCGCCCAGTCCGGGCCTGCGATGTCGGAACCGGGAACCGCTCCGATGGTCGGCTTCGCGGCCCTCATGCACGTCTTGCCGCCAGGGCGAGCAGTCGGTGGAAGCGGCGCACTGAGTGCTGCGTTGGCCTCCCGGATGGCTGTCGACGGCGCCACGGTCGCGCTCGGTGACGGCGTGACGTCGATCCGTCGAAACTCGAGTCACTGGACCGCCACAACCGAGAGCGGTCGAGAAGTTCACGCTCGCAAGGTAATCGCCGGGTGCCACATCCTGACCACGCTCGACCTCCTGGGCCGAGGGGGCTTCGACCGAACCACGCTCGATCACTGGCGGCGGAAAATCAGGGTCGGCCCCGGCATCGGCGCGGTACTTCGACTGGCGACATCCGCGCTTCCGTCGTACCGCGGCGACGCCACGACACGGGAAAGTACCTCGGGATTGCAATTACTCGTCTCCGATCGCGCACACTTGCGCACTGCACACGGCGCAGCACTGGCGGGGGAACTTCCTCCTCGCCCTGCGGTTCTCGGAATGAGTTTCAGCGGAATCGATCCCACGATCGCCCCGGCCGGTCGGCATCAGGTGACACTGTGGTCGCAGTGGCAACCGTATCGCCTCAGCGGACATCGCGATTGGGCATCGGTCGCCGAGGCGGAGGCCGACCGGATCGTCGGCGAGATGGAGGCTTTCGCACCCGGGTTCGCCGATTCCGTCCTCGACCGGTTCATTCAGACTCCCCGGGACATCGAGTCGGAATTGGGGATGATCGGCGGAAATGTCATGCACGTCGAGATGTCACTCGATCAGATGATGTTGTGGCGACCGCTTCCGGAACTGTCCGGCCATCGTGTTCCGGGAGCAGACGGGTTGTATCTGACCGGAGCATCGACTCATCCCGGTGGCGGTGTGTCCGGAGCCAGCGGTCGCAGTGCGGCTCGAATCGCACTGTCGGACAGCCGCCGGGGCGCGACTCGTCGTTGGATGCGTCGTTCGAGCAGGTCGTGAAGGTCACCCGCCGAACTTCACCCGCCGACACGCCCCCGCCTCGATGACTGGCTACGCCACGGCTGGCACGATGACCACTGTGCAACAGTCCACCGATCCCGCCGCCAAGCCGACCAGTCGGAAACGTTTCCTGACGGTTGCCGCGCTCGCCCTCATGCTTGTTCCCTTGCTTGCCGGGTGCATCCGCGTGCAGGTGTCGATGGGAGTGTCCGCGAACGATCGTGTGACCGGACAGGTGGTAGCTGCCGCTATTCCGGCGAACGAGGCGGACAAGGGTCCGCAGCTGACCCCACCTTCGTCGCTGGAGGACAAGATACGGGTTCAGGAGTACAAGAAGGACGGGTACGTCGGCAGCCAGGCGTTCTTCAGCGACTTGTCCTTCGGTGACGTCGCCCAACTGGGCTCCATGTACGCCGAGGGGTCCGGGTCGTTCCAGATCACCCTCAAGCGATCCGGGGACACCGTCACGCTCGACGGCAAGGCAGACCTGAAGACGGTTCCAACTCAGGGCGCCGACGTCCAGGTCAGCATCGCCTTCCCGGCACGGGTCGGCACGACCAACGGAACACGAGACGGCGATTCCCGGGTGTCGTGGACCTTGCCCGCCGGCGAGGTGTCGACAATGCGCGCCGAGGTCAACTACGCGGACCCAAGCACCCGAAGCTTCGCCGGGTGGGCAGGAATCATGGCCGGGCTGGCGCTCGGTGTCGCGATTGTCGTCGGTGCGATGGCCTGGATGGCGCGCAATCGAGCACCGATCAAGCGCGCGCCCGCCGCGAAAGCACCGGTCATGAAGACGCCTGTCACGAAATCACCTGCCAGCAAGCAAGCTGACAACAGGAATCCGAAAAACACCACGAAGTAGCGCCTGGCGATTGCCCCACTCGATTGCCCCACTCGATTGTCGTCGAGCGGGGCAACCGGAGATCAGACGGCTTGTGCTGTCCCGACCGAAGTGTCGGGAGTGAGACCGAGTCGCTCGAGGACCTCACTGGTGGCGCGCGCAAAGTTCAACGTGATGAAGTGCAGGCACGGAGCGCCTTCGGCGATCAACCGCTCACCCATCTCGGTGGCCAGATCGATGCCGAGTTCGCGGACCGCTGCACGGTTCTCGTCCGGACCGCTTCCGGCCGCGGCGTCGAATCGACGCTCGAGAGCGGGGGGCAACGACGAGCCCGAGAGCTCGAGCATGCGCCGCACCGAGCGCAGCGACGTCACCGGCATGATCTCCGGGATGATCGGCTTGGCGCCCTGTTCTGCGTCGTACGCACTCACCCGGTCACGAAGACGCAGGTAGTCCTCCACGTCGAAGAACATCTGTGTGATCGAGTACTCGGCGCCGGCACGCAACTTCGACACCAGGTACTTCGTGTCGTATGCCAAGTCCGGAGCGCGGTAGTGCCCCTCGGGGAACGACGCGACGCCGACGTGGAAGTCGCCCAGGTCACGGACCATCCGCACGAGTTCCTCGGCGTACTCGACGCCTTCGGGATGCTTCTTCCATTCGCCGAGCGGATCGCCGGGCGGATCGCCGCGCAATACGAGGATGTTGCTGATCCCACGATCGGCGTAGGCACCGACCATGGCGCGAAGCTCTTCGGTGCTGTGTGAGACAGCAGTCAGGTGAGCAACCGGCAGCAGGGTCGTCTCTTCGGCAAGTTCGCCGGTGACACGCACCGTACGATCGCGCGTCGAGCCACCTGCGCCGTAGGTCATCGAGACGAACGCCGGTCCGAGCCGCTCGAAGGTACGCACCGCACGCCACAGGCGCGCTTCGGCGTCCGCGTCACGCGGCGGCGAAAACTCGACCGAGAACGGAATACGGCTACCTGTCGAGGAAGCGATCCGATCGACGATCGACGGTGTTCGGGTGGCCCACCCCTCGCTGGAGCGGCCCCTGACTGGATCGAATGTCACCGGTCAAGCATATGTTTTCCAGCTGCAAACAAGCTCATCGCCCAGTACTGCGTATCCCGAATGTCAGGATCGCGCAGTTCACGGCCCGACCCGCCGTTGATTCCAACCCCTACTAAGCTGGGCCCCAAGCTCGCTTCCGTGTAACCATCCGGCGCGAGAACATACCGATCTTGGAGGCCACCCTGTCCGCAGGAACCGCGCGCGTTGGACAGAGTTCGACCAACACCGCACCGCATCCGACCTCACTCGAACTGCCAGGTCTGTTCGAAGCAGCGCTCCGCGACTTCTTCGCTTCACGCCGCGAACTCGTCTCGAACATCGGCGGTGGATACGAGGAGGCCGTCAGCACCCTCGAGGCCTTCGTCCTGCGCGGAGGAAAGCGCGTCCGACCGTCGTTCGCCTGGACGGGATGGCTCGGCGCCGGAGGCGACCCGAACGGTAAGGACGCAGACGCGGTGATTCGTGCGTGCGCCGCCCTCGAACTGGTGCAGGCCTGCGCGCTCGTCCACGACGACATCATCGACGCATCCACGACCAGGCGCGGCTTCCCGACCGTTCACGTCGAATTCGAGGACCAGCACCGAGACGAGGAGTGGAGCGGCGATTCCGCGCACTTCGGCGAGGCCGTCGCCATTCTTCTCGGCGACCTGGCCTTGGCCTGGGCGGACGACATGATCCGAGAATCCGGGATCAGCCCCGAGGCGGCCGCACGTGTCAGCCCGGTCTGGTCGGCAATGCGCACCGAGGTGCTCGGTGGCCAATTCCTCGACATCAGCAATGAAGCCCGAGGCGACGAGACCGTCGAGGCAGCCATGCGGGTCAACCGCTACAAGACCGCCGCGTACACGATCGAACGCCCACTGCACCTCGGCGCCGCGCTGTTCGGTGCGGACGCCGAGTTGGTCGATGCCTACCGGACCTTCGGCACGGACATCGGTATCGCCTTCCAACTTCGCGACGACCTGCTCGGTGTCTTCGGAGATCCGTCCGTCACGGGCAAACCGTCGGGCGACGATCTCATCGCCGGTAAGCGAACTGTCCTGTTCGCGATGGCGCTTGCCCGCGCCGACGCCGCAGATCCGGCGGCAGCAGAACTGCTCCGCAACGGAATCGGCACGCAGCTGACCGACACCGAGGTCGACACTCTGCGCCAGGTGATCACCGATCTGGGCGCCGTCACCGACGTCGAAACGCAGATCGACACCCTCGTCGAGGCAGCTGCGAACGCCCTCGACTCGAGCACGGCAACGGCAGAGTCCAAGGCTCGCCTGACCGACATGGCGATCGCGGCCACGAAGCGAAGCTACTGACCGTGGCACACGTGCACCGCACTCGAACCGTCAGCTCGCCGACCGATCGAGTCGTGATCGTCGGCGCGGGACTTGCCGGACTGTCTGCGGGGTTGTATCTGCGTGGCGCCGGCCGCGACGTCACGATTCTCGAGAGCAACAGCTCGGTCGGTGGGCGAGTCGGTGTCTACCAGGGCAATGACTACAGCATCGACAACGGCGCAACGGTGCTCACGATGCCCGAACTCGTCGAAGACGCCCTTGCGGCCGTCGGCGCCGACCCAGCCTCGACAAACCCCAAATTCGTTGTGCACAAGCTCGATCCGACGTACCACGCGCGATTCGCAGACGGCACCGCTCTCGATGTCCACGCCGACCCAGAAGACATGGCTGCCGAAGTCTCCCGTGTCTGCGGGCCGGAAGAAGCGCAGCGATACCGTGCGTTGCGGCGATGGCTGAACCGGATCTTCGACGCGGAATTCGACCGCTTCATGGACGCCGACTTCGATTCTCCCCTCGGACTGGTCAATTCGCGTGACGCAGTCAAAGATCTGAGCCGGCTCGTCGCACTGGGAGGATTCGGGAAACTGGGCGGGCAGGTGGATCGCAAGATCCGCGACCCTCGCCTCCGGCGGATCTTCACCTTCCAAGCGCTGTATGCGGGCGTTGCTCCGTCTCGGGCCCTCGCGGTGTACGGGGCGATCGCTCACATGGACACCTCACTCGGCGTCTACTTCCCCGAGGGCGGGATGCGCACGATCGCCGAGTCGATGGCCGACGCCTTCACCGAGGCCGGCGGAATTCTGCATCTCGGCCGCACTGTCGAACGCCTCGAGGTGAGCGATCGGCGCGTGCACACCGTTCACACACGCGACGGCGAGCGCTTCGACTGTGACGCCGCCGTCCTCACTCCCGACATGGCCGTCACGGACTCGCTGTTGCGCCCGCATACGCGATTGCGTCCGCGCCCGGTGCGTACATCGCCGTCCGCTGTCGTGATTCACGGCACTGTTTCCTCCGCGGTCGCCGACGAATGGCCCGCGCAGCGACACCACATGATCGACTTCGGCGAGGCGTGGAAGCGTACCTTCGCCGAGATCACGGCACGCCGCGGCCGCGGGCGACTGATGAGTGATCCGTCACTGCTCGTCACCCGACCGGCACAGACCGATCCGAGCCTGGCCTTCTCGCGAGACGGCCGAATCCGTGAACCGCTGTCAGTCCTCGCGCCGTGTCCGAATCTGGACAGTGCAAGTCTCGACTGGTCGACTCTCGGCCCGCCCTACGTGCGCGAAATCATCCTCACGCTGCAAGAACGTGGCTACACGGGACTGGTCGAAGGGTTCGAGATCGATCACGTCGACACCCCGCAGACCTGGCTCGAGAAGGGCATGGCCGCGGGTAGCCCGTTCGCAGCGGCACACACCTTCACCCAGACGGGGCCGTTCCGACGCAAGAACCTCGCCCGCGGCTTCGACAACGTCGTTCTCGCCGGATCGGGAACCGTTCCGGGGGTGGGAGTACCGACCGTTCTGCTGTCCGGACGGCTCGCCGCCGAACGTATTACCGGTACACGCGAGCGAGCCAGCGCGGTGGGCACTCGTGCGAGCAACTAAACTGGCCCCTCGTAACCGACCATTCATCCACGATTCACCGACTCGGGCGCTGCACGCGCCGATCGACACCGATCTCCTCGGGGGAGGAACCTGCACCGATGACGTCCTCTGCCGCAGCCACTGAAAGACCGTGGCACCTAAGGGCCGCCAATTTCCTTCGGACTCCCGAAGGTCACAGTGCACTGCTCGGTTTCTTCGGCGCAGTCATGATCACTTTCGGCGGATTCGGTGCCGGTAGCGTCCGGCGCCAAGATCCGCTGCTCGAGTCGATGCATCTGTCCTGGCTCCGTTTCGGCCACGGATCGATTCTGTCGGCGGCCATCGTCTGGATCGGTGTCCTGTGCATGATCGCCGCCTGGGTTCGACTGGGCCGCTCGACTCTGCGCGGTGACGTCTCGTTGCGCGGCCTGCGCTACGTCGTCCCGGTCTGGACGTTTCCGCTGCTGTTCGCGGTGCCCATGTTCAGCCGTGACGCCTACTCCTACCTGGCGCAAGGCGCGTTGTTGCGCAACGGCTTCGACCCGTATGCCGTCGGCCCCGTCGTCAATCCGGGAATCCTGCTCGACAACGTCTCCAACGTGTGGACGACGACAACTACCCCGTACGGTCCGGTTCACCTTCTCCTTGCCGACGCCATCGTTCGGCTGACCGGCGAGAACGTCATCGCCGGCACGATGCTGTTGCGGATCACGATGCTGCCCGGACTCGCCCTGATGATGTGGGCCGTTCCCCATCTCGCGACGAAGCTCGGCGGAAACACCTCGATCGCCCTGTGGCTCGCAGTACTCAATCCCCTCGTCCTGATCCACCTGATCGGCGGCGTTCACAACGAGATGCTCATGGTCGGCCTCATGGCCGCAGGCATTGCGCTCGCTCTCGAACGCAAGCACCTCTTCGGGATCGGGCTGATCGCGCTCGCCGTCGCGATCAAGGCAACCGCAGGCGTCGCACTTCCCTTCATAGTCTGGATCTGGATGATCCACGAGCGGGAGGACGCCGCAGCGGCCGGGCGAGAACCGGCGTCACCGATCCGATCGTTCGTCAAGACAGCCGGCGCAGGTTTCGCGGTGTTCGTGGCGGTACTCGGATCCACCTCACTGATCGCCGGAGTCGGCCTCGGCTGGACGACGGCACTCTCCGGTTCGGCAAAGATCATCAACTGGCTCTCGCTGCCCACGATCGTGGCGCACATCGGAACCATGGCAACCTCCTGGTTCGCCGGCGACCATTTCAACGACATCCTCGAAGTCTCCCGGACCATCTCGGCGGTTGTGTTGATCGCGATCATCGCCGTCGTGTGGTGGCGCTACCGCAAGACCGAACGCGACGCCGTCATGGGCATCGTGATCGTGATGGTCGCCATCGTCGTTCTGTCCCCCGCAGCACTCCCCTGGTACTACTCCTGGCCGCTGGCAGTAGCGGCCGGTTTCGCAATGTCGCCGACGACTCTCGCCGTACTGACCGGGCTGTCCACCTGGCTGATGCTGGTGTTCCAGCCGGACGGATCGATCGGCCTGTACACCTTCCCGCACGTGGCTCTGGCCATCGTCGCTGCCGTGATCGCGGCGATGTCCTTGCAGACGGAAGACCCACTGCGACTTCGTGGACGCAAACACGAGAAACCGATCGAAATGACGTCAGCCGCCTCGGCGCCCTCGACGTCAGGATCTGCGTGATCCGCGTGTCATGAACGCACTGCCTGCGTCCTATGAATTCTGCGAGGACGTGACGAGGGAACACGGCCGAACGTACTTTCTGGCCACCCGGTTGTTGCCCGTACCTCGACGCCGCGCAGTTCACGCGCTCTACGCATTTGCTCGCGTCGTCGACGACATCGTGGACGAACCCTCGGGTCCGCATGAACGAGGCACGGTGCTCGCCGACGTCGAACGTGCAGCCGTCAACGCACTCGACAACCCCACTGCGACAGGTGGCTTCCCGTCGACGGTTCCCCTCGACCTGACACGCGTACTCCCGGCCTTCGCGGATGCTGTGAAGACGTTCGACATCCCGCGCGCATATTTCGACGCCTTCTTCGAGTCCATGCGGATGGACGCCCCCGACACGGCGAAGTTTCGACCCGTTTACAACACGATGGACGAACTCAGCGAGTACATGTACGGCTCTGCCGTCGTCATCGGTTTGCAGATGCTCCCGATTCTCGGAGTGAGCGTTCCGCAGCAGGAAGCGGTAGTGCCCGCGTCGAATCTCGGTGAGGCGTTTCAGCTGACCAACTTCATCCGCGACGTCGGTGAAGACCTCGACCGGGGACGTCTGTATCTACCGGCGGGCGAGTTCGCCGCATTCGGGGTCGACATCGAGATGCTCGAGCACGGGCGCAGAACCGGAACGGTGGACGTTCGGGTCAAGCGCGCGCTGGCACACTTCATTGCCGTGACGCGGGGGCGGTATCGGTCTGCCGAATCTGGCATCCCGATGCTCGATCGGCGGGTCCAGCCGTCGATCCGCACGGCTTTCGTGTTGTACGGAGCAATTCTCGACCAGGTCGAGCGCGCCGACTTCCGGATACTGCATCGACGTGTGTCCGTTCCAGGACGCACGCGACTTCGAGTCGCTGCGCCGGGTCTGGTCCGGTCGGCAACCTACGCGGCGAAAAACCGCATGCGGTGAGTTGTCAGAAGGCCGGCAGCTCAGAAAGCCATGGCCTGTGCGCGGCGGATGACCTCACGCGCGAGATCACCATGCAGTGCGTCCACCGGGCGCCCCGGCAGGGAATCGTCGGCCAGGAACAACCAGCGGAGGATTTCGACATCGGTGTAGCCGCCGTCGTGCAGCACCGCCAGCAGACCGGGCAGCCACTTGACGATCTGGCCGTCCTCGCCGAAGAACACTTCGGGGACACCGAGAACGCCATGCCGCTTGACTGCGATGATCTTGTGATCGCGAAGCAACTGGTGAACCTTGCTCACCGGCAACCCGACGTTCTTCGCCACATCCACCAGCTGGAACAGGGAAACCGAAGAATCCAGGACATCATCACAATAAGGAATCGCGCTCACCGCGAGAAGTTTATCCGGTCCGGCGAGCCCGCTGTGTACCGCCCGGTGCAGTGCTCGAAACTGCCGCTCCGCTCAGGTCACAGCGCTCTGTGACGTTCTCGAGACTTCCGCGTCGGTATCGCTGGCTACGATGGACGGGATGCGGCGTATCAGTAACCGGGATTTCGCGGTGGATGTAAATGGGTGCCCTCACTGCGGGAGCCAGTACGCGGTAAACAACCACCCACATGCCGACAGCTACCACCTAGACCGCAAGCAGACAGATCGCAAGCACGGAGGAACAGTCATTACGGAGGTCGAGGGTTGATCGGCGAAATGCTCGAGCGCCGCTATCGAGTGGACGCACCGATCGCGCGCGGCGGTATGTCGACCGTGTATCGAGGCCTCGATACACGGTTGGATCGACCTGTCGCGATCAAGGTGATGGACCCGCAATTCGCCGGCGATCCAGCGTTCCTGACTCGTTTCGAGTTCGAGGCCCGGGCCGTGGCCCGACTCAAGCATCCGGCCCTTGTGGCCGTCTACGACCAAGGCAGCGATCGCAATCACGTGTTCCTCGTGATGGAACTCGTCGACGGCGGAACCTTGCGTGAACTCCTTCGTGAGCGCGGACCGATGCCGCCACACGCAGTCGCTGCAGTCGTGGCACCTGTCCTGGACGCGTTGGCGGTGGCGCATCGAGCGGGACTGGTGCACCGTGACGTCAAACCCGAGAACATCTTGATCTCGGACACCGGCGAAGTGAAGATCGCCGACTTCGGATTGGTGCGTGCAGCTGCGGCAGCAACCACCACCTCCAACAGCGTGATCCTCGGCACCGCGGCCTATCTGTCGCCGGAACAGGTGACGTCAGGGATTGCCGACACTCGAAGCGACGTCTATTCCACCGGCGTGTTGATGTTCGAACTTCTCACCGGTACAACACCGTTCACCGGCGATACGTCACTCTCCATCGCCTACCAACGCATCCACGACGATGTCCCGCGCCCAGGTTCACGTATCCCCGGTGTACCGGCGCAGTTCGATCGTCTGGTCGCCGAAGCCACTCACCGCGAGCCCGCACATCGTTTCGCCGACGCCGGTGAGATGGCAGCTGCACTTCGCAGTGTGAGCGAGCAACTGGAACTTCCGTCATACCGCGTTCCCGCTCCGCGTCGAAGCGCCCAGCACCAGAGCGCGCAAGTTGCCCCGGCCCGGCCACAACCGGCGCCTGCGCCTCCCACGGAGGTACATCCGAACTCTGCTGCGCGACCGAACCCCGCTGCCACGACGGTATTGGCATCCGGCGTGGCCCCGGCTGTGGCAGCCACCACGGCGCTCGGCACGGGCTCTCCTCCCCCTGGCGGTATCCAGCACACTCGCGCGGTCACCACACAAACTGCTCGTCCGGCGACGGTCGACGGTGACTCGGATTTCGACGACGGTTCCGATTTCGGCGACGACCACCCGGGGCACGACGATCCGCATGCTCATTTTGTCGAGGCACGTCGTAAATCGCGACGAGCCACCCTGATCTGGCTGCTCGTCATCGCGGTCCTCGCGCTCGCGTTGGGCTTCGGCGGATGGTGGATGGGCTCGGGCCGCTATACAGCCGTTCCCTCGATCGACGGGCTGACCAAGGACACTGCGGTCACCGCTCTGCAGGACGCCGGGCTCTCCCCCGACGTCCAGGGTCAGTACTCCGACGCCCAACCCATCGACACGGTGATCGGGACAGACCCGGCCTCCGGCTCGAGGGTTACCAAAGGCTCGACCGTCGCGCTGCTGACTTCGCTCGGGCGTCCGACTGTCCCGCCCATTCCGGCCGGCGGCGACGTCTCGGCCCTGGGCGCACAACTCGCCGACCGCACTCTCGTCGCGGTCGACGGCGGGGACACATTCAGCTCCAAGATCCCGATCGGCGGCGTGGCCGCGCTCGACCCGGCACCGGGAACCGAAGTTGCCGTGGGCTCCTCGGTCAAGGTCATCACATCCAAAGGGTCACCGCCCGTGGACATTCCCGATGTGAAGGGCATGTCCGAGAACGCTGCGCGCGCCGCCCTCGACAAGGTAGGCATCTCAGTCAGCACCACCAGAACAACGTTCGACGACGCCGTCGAGGGCGGTAGCGTGATCGGCACCGATCCCGCAGTCGGGTCCTCCGTCAACGCCGGCACCTCCGTGGTTCTGCTCATCTCCGATTCCGTCAAGGTTCCCTCGCTGATCGGCCGCTCCGTCTCTTCAGCACGCGAAGAACTCGGCCGCCTCGGCCTCGAGATCACCGTGCGTCAGCTCACCCAGAACGACAGCTCGGTCATCATCAGCCAGAGCGTCAAGAACGACCTCGTTGCCAAGGGCACCGACATCAGCGTCGTCGCAATTCCCTGACAGTCCCCTTCGGCCTAATCTGAATTCATGGCCACGTGGGAACCCGAGAGCATTGGGATACTCGACTTGCCGTCGGGGAGATCGATTCGGGGTCGAGGACTCCGCAATCCACTTCCTTCCGGACCTCTCCCCACCTTCGGCGTCTATCTGACCGGCAAAGAACCTCCCGACACCGAGTGGGAGTCGGAGTGGGTCCGCTGGCGAGATTTCTGGTTGCCGAGCGATCCCGATGCGCTGCGCAGGGCCTTGCACGAAGTGTGGGTGCGCTCGGAAACCGAAAGAGTCGAGATCGCGTGCGGTGGTGGATACGGCCGCACCGGAACAGCGTTGGCCGCTCTTGCCGTCATGGACGGAGTGCCCAGTAAGGACGCCACCGCGTACGTTCGCGCACGTTACTCACCTCGCGCCGTCGAAATGCCCTGGCAGCGCCGATTCGTCACACGATTCACGCAATAGCGAACGCCCCCACCTGCGCGAGCGGGTGAGGGCGTTTGCCGGAAATCGATGCCGGGCGCGAATCAGCTTCGGCGAAGCAAGGTTTCAGCCTCGCAGCATCTCGGCCACGAGGAACGCGAGCTCCAACGACTGTTGGGTGTTCAATCGGGGGTCGCACGCCGTCTCGTAGCGACCGCCGAGATCGAGGTCGGAGATGTCCTGCGCGCCGCCGAGGCACTCGGTGACGTTCTCACCGGTCAGCTCGACGTGGATGCCACCCGGATGCGTGCCGAGACCGTTGTGGACCTCGAAGAATCCCTGAACCTCGTCGACGATGCGGTCGAAGTGGCGCGTCTTGTACCCTGTGGAGGCTTCGTGGGTGTTGCCGTGCATCGGATCGCACTGCCAGATGACCTGGTGACCGGTGGCTTGGACCTTCTCGATGATCGCCGGCAGCAGGTCGCGGACCTTGCCGTTGCCCATGCGCGAGATCAGAGTCAGACGACCTGGCTTGTTGGTGGGGTCGAGACGCTCGACGTATTCCACCGCCATTTCCGGCGTCGTGCTCGGGCCGATCTTGAGGCCGATCGGGTTGGACACCAACTCGGCGAAGGCGATGTGCGCGCCGTCGAGCTGACGAGTGCGGTCACCGATCCAGAGGAAGTGAGCCGACAGGTCGTAGAGCTTGGGGTGATCGCTGTCGTTGTCGAGACGCAGCATCGCGCGCTCGTAGTCGAGAACCAGGGCCTCGTGGCTGGCAAAGATCTGTGCCTGGTGCAGGCTCGGATCGGTGACGCCACACGCGTTCATGAACTGCAGGCCGCGGTCGATCTCGGCTGCCAGTTGCTCGTAGCGTGCGCCCGCGGGAGACGCTGCGACGAATTCGCGGTTCCAATCGTGCACCTTGTGCAGGTCGGCCATGCCGGCGCCGGTGAGTGCGCGAACCAGGTTCATCGCGGCGCTGGCGTTGGCGTATGCACGCACCAGTCGCGAAGGATCGTGGGCGCGGACTGCCTCGTCGGCGACGAGCGAGTTGATCATGTCGCCGCGGTAGGACTTCAGACCCAACGAGTCGATGTCGGCCGAGCGCGGTTTGGCGTACTGGCCGGCGATGCGAGCGACCTTGACGACCGGCATCGAGGAACCGTAGGTGAGCACGACGGCCATCTGCAGCAACGTGCGGATGTTTCCCTTGATGTGCGGCTCGGTGTTGTCCGCGAAGGTCTCGGCGCAGTCACCGCCCTGGAGCAGAAATGCCTCACCACGCGCGACCTGCGCGAGACGCTCTTGCAGCGCCTCGACTTCGCTGGCCACCGTGATGGGAGGCACGCTCTCGAGCACAGTCCGCATGGCGGCCGCCTGGTCAGCGGGCCACGAGGGCTGCTGAGCAGCGGGCTTCGCGAGCGCCTCGTCGAGCTGCTTACGCAGTCCGGCAGGCAGCGGCGGGAGTTCGGGCAAGCGGTCGATCGGCACGTCGACAGTCCAGTTCACCTCTACAGGATATTCGCTCGCTCGTCGGCGCGTCACACAGGCTCTCGATCGCAGCCCAATCGGAACACTTCCCGCGCACCGAAACCTGGGTCAGCGAAGTGACCGTGCAGCCGAAATGGCGTCGAACTTCACGAGGTTGTGCCTGGCGTCGGCAAGTGCGTCGTGTGCGTCGGCGGGCGCCGACGGGAGGGCAGGACTGCCGTTGTCTTCCCAGAACTGTCGGAGTTCGCGGGTGTACCGCGGCATCGACTGCGGTAGTTCCGTCATGTCGCCCCACAACTGGCACAGCGCGACGTGGTCGTAGGCGGCGACCCACGCCCAGAGCTCCGGAACCACCATCGGCCGCGGAACGAAGAATTTCAGAAGATCGTCGCGGATCTTCTCGCGTGATTTCCACAGCGGCGACGAAGGCTGCGGCAACTTCGGCAGCACGTTCTTGCGCACCCAACTACCGGCACGGGCGGGATCGAACTCCGTCGAGACAGCGTAATACTCTCGGCCGTCCTCACAGACAACGCCGATGGACACGAGATCGATGGTTCGACCGTCTTCGATGAATTCACAGTCGTAGAAGTAGCGCACGTCCGAAAACTATGCCGCACGCGCAGGCTCTGGAGCCAATGCGCGTGCGGCCGGTGTGGGAAATCTCTAGCTGGCTTGTGCGTCCGGGAGCGAATCCTTGTCGGACTTCGCGGATTCCTTCGACTCGGCCGAGGCCACGAGATCGACAACCGACTCGCCGCCTTCCGCCGGAACGTCGACGGCAGCTTCGGGTTTCGTGGGCGCCTGGTTCTTGAGGCTTGCCGCGTAGATGTCCACGTACTCCTGGCCGGAGAGTTTCATCAACTTGTACATCACCTCGTCGGTCACAGCGCGCTCGACGAAGCGGTTTCCGCCCATGCCTTCGAAGCGGGAGAAATCGATGGGTTCGCCGACAATCACGGTGACCTTGGCGGGACGCCACATCCGTGAGCCGATCGGATTCATCTTGTCGGTGCCGACCATCGCTACCGGGATCACCTTGACGCCCGATTCAAGTGCGAGGCGCGCCATTCCGGTCTTGCCCTTGTAGAGGCGACCGTCAGGCGAGCGCGTCCCCTCGGGGTAGATACCCAGCAGGCTGCCCGAACCGAGGACCTTGAGACCGGCGTTGAGTGCATCCTGCGCCGCGTCTGCACCGGTTCGGTCGATGGGGACCTGACCGACCGCGGTGAAGAACCACTTCTGGAAAGCGCCCTTCAGACCGGAACCGGTGAAGTACTCACTCTTGGCAAGGAACGTGATGCGGCGGTTGACGCGAAGCGGAAGGTAGAACGAGTCCAGAACCGCCTGGTGATTGCTGGCCAGAATGGCCGCCCCGTCAGTCGGAATGTTCTCGTGACCCTTGACCGTCGGACGCCCGAGCAGCCAGAGAATCGGCCCCAGCAACACATACTTGAAGAGCCAATACCACACGGCGTCCCTCCCATTCACAGCTGAATTTCGCTGAGTACGACCTTACTGCCGACCGGTAACCCCCGCTACACACGCCCCTGCAGGATCGACCCGATCACAGTCCGGCAGACGTGGTTCCAGCGCCGTCGACCCCACCGAGATCCTGAGGCACTACCGATCGGGCCAATGCGGCGGCGCCGACCATGCCCGCAGCTTCGCCCAGCTGAGCGGAACGGATGCGGGCCAGTGGGCGGTGCTTCGCCCCGGTCAACAATGTCGCGTATTGCTCGCGGGCGTCGTCGAGAAACAGTGGGGCAGAACTCGCGACGCCGCCGGCGATCACGACCAGATCGGGATCGTAGACGTCACCGACCATGGCCAGACCCACGGCCAGCCAACGGGTGAACTCGGCGATCGTTGCCAGCGCGAGTGGGTCACCGTCCTGCGCGGCGTTGGCGATCCGGCGACCGGTGAGCGAACCAGGATCCACCGCTACCTCGCGCGCCAGGACCGTCGACGCGGCCGGGTCGGCGGCAAGCAGTTCGATTGCCGTGTCGACGAGCGCCGTTCCGCTGCAATAGCGCTCCCAACACCCACGTTTGCCACACGCGCACTGACGCCCGCCCGGAACGACCTGGATGTGGCCCAGTTCGGGGGCGACGCCGTGACTCCCCCGGTACAGCTCACCGTTGATCAGCAGCGCTCCACCGATTCCGGTCCCGATTGCCACCATCACGACATTGCGGCCACCTGCGGCCGCGCCGAATCGGTGCTCCGCGAACGCCGCTGCATTGGCGTCGTGTTCGAGAACGACCGGCAAGCCGAGCCGCTTGCTCAAGTCACTTCCGACCGGCGCGTCCACCCACGGCAAGTGCGGAGCGAACCGAACCGAGCTTCGATCGGAGGTGATGAAGCCGGCGACCGCCAACCCCACGGCCGATACCTCGTGCCTGGTGACCAATTCGCGCACGACGCGATCGAGACCGTCTTCGAGTGCCCTGGCCGACTGCGGGGTCGGGGCTTGAATCATCTCGAGCACTTGTCCGTCGACGTCCACGACGGAGGCCCTGATACTCGTCCCGCCGACGTCGATGCCGACCGTCAAGATGTCGTCCATGGTGGAGTCGGAGACCGCTTTCAAGCGGCGCGCGCTCATCGCGACGATTCCCGCGCGAGCGGCGTCCGCTGGAGTGCGCACCCTGAATCGGTGCCTCGTGCGTCGGTGACCATTGTGTCGATTGTGCTCATCTCGGGCCGTTCGCTCTACCCGGGGTACTGAGTCAGTCCTTGACCGTCACGTTGATCGGGACAAATGCCGCCGTGCGAGTTCGCTCCGCACCTGGCGTCGTCGGACCGCCGTCCGGTCCACGATCGGGACCTGACGGCCCCCCGAGAAACTCGTCGAGAATCTCACGAAGCAACGCAAGGAATGCTGCTGCTTGACCCGCGAGGAATGCCAACAATTCGTGGTGCTCACCGCGAACCAGTGCGGCGAGGGCGCACACCGGGCACCAGCTGCAGCCGGTGAACACCGGCTGCGTGTCCGTGGACGCCGAGTCACTCGCAACGTCTGCCGTCGCTGCTGCGGCCTTCTGCAGCACCGGTTCCAGGCGCGTCAGAACGGTTTCCGCCAGCGCGCGAAACTCCGCGACGAGGCGCTCGTGCTCTTCGCTCATACCGGCCACACCGCGGGATCCGGGCTGAACCGGATAATCAGGTAACTGCCGTCCAACTCCGCCCCGTTCACGACACAACGACGCAGCACCGACGCCAAACGAACTCTGCGTCGTACGCCGTCTGCTCCCACCAGCACATCGTCCTCCACCCGGCCCAACGACAACGACGACGGATCCACGAGCGGAAGGTACATCCGCATCACGTACACCGAATCGACTCCGGTCCCGGACTCCAACGACACCACGATGTTGTCCGCGGTACCGACGGTGCCCGAATCCGTGCCCGCTCCACCCTCGAACATGGCCGCGATCTCGCCCAGAGCGGCCAACCCTACCGGTTCGGCGCAAGCGCGTTCGACCGTTGTGACGGACATTCCATCGGTTGATCCACGCAGTTCGTCCACGACGAGTGCCTGAGCCGCCCGGATCGACGCGAGCCACTGCGCCGCCGGTGAATCGTCGACACCCTTCCCGGCGGACGAGTTGAACTGCGGGACAAGGTTGTTGACCACAATCCCGTCAACTCGCAACCCGGCCAGAGCCAGCCCGGACAACGTCCGACGAGTCGCCGCGACCGACACGCCGTCGGCCGACGTCACCACACGCACGCCGGTGTTCTCCCGATCCGAGAGGTGAACCGCGATCCGATCCACCGACGCGAGCACGCGTTCGATGACGGACACGAGCAGGAGCAGCCGCATGTCCGTACCTGTCACAGCGACCATCCGCCTGTGCCGCGGCCACAATCGCTCGAGATACTCCGACACCATCGACGGCGAGCCGAGTATCCGCAGCGCTTCGGCTGCGGCCGGACAGTCCACGATCACGACGTCGTAGTCGCCGCTGTCCGAGAGGTCGACGATCTCGGCGAGCCCGAGCATGTCTTGGATGCCCAGGGATCCCGTCAACTCTTCCGGTTCCAAGCCCTCGAACGACGAACCGTGTTCGTGATCTCCCGCTCCGAAAGTTCCTGCAGCGTCGATCAACCCCGACAATCCTCGGAACTTGTCCTCGAGGAGCGCTGACGTGTCGAGTTGCCGGACGTCGAGACGCTCGGTGAGAGATGTGGTCGTTCGCGGATTCGGCACGCCCAGGACGTCTGCAAGAGAACCTGCCTGATCGATCGACACGAGCAGCACTCTCGCCCCATCGGTCGCAGCCGACACAGCAGTCGCTGCGGCAAGCGTCGTCGTGCCTACTCCGCCTTTACCGACGAACAGTTGGACGCGCGATCGTTGCTCCGGCACTCAGCCCTCGACTCGCTTCTTCAGTTCCTTCAGAGCTGTGTCGGTGATGATCTTCTCGGCCTTGCGCTTGAACAGTCCGATCATCGGAATCGTCAGGTCGACCGTCAACTCGTAGGTGACCGACGTGGTGCCGTTCGGGCCGGGCTCGAGTGTGTACGAACCGAATTGGGACTTCTGAATCTCGCCCGAGATCAGCTCCCAACTCACCGCCATACCGTCCGGTGCCCACGAATACTGCAGTTCGTAGGTGTCCTTCACCATCCCCGCGTCGAGGACGAAAAGTACTCGGTCCGCGCGGCCGCCCTGTCCCGGCGCCGTCACCTCGACGGACTTCGCCGCGGCCACCCACTCGGGGTACCGCTCGAAATCGGCGATGACGTCCATCACGGCGTCGGCAGGAGCGTCGATGCTGATCAACCCCTTGGTCTTCTCGGCCATACGACTGCGCTACCTTCCTTCGTCAAAAGTCCAGAACCTGCACAACGTGCAGTGCTTCGATTATCAGTCCGGTGCTACTCCGGCGGCACGTCCCGCTTCGAGTTCGCGTTTGAGCTGGAACGACATGACCTTGCCGTCGACCCGACGCTTGCGGTTCATCCCGGCGAGGTCGAGGGTCGCCAGATCGGACGGCGATACGCCGACCGGCTCACAGTGCAGGAAGTAGTGCGCGATCGTCCCGTCCATGACCGGTTCGAGCCACACCTCCATGGTGCCGACCAGCTGACCGGACACTCCCCAACGGAATCCTGCGGGACCGCGATCTTCCCGGACTTCGAGCTCGAGATCACTGAACCAGCGACGCCACTGCGCGCGCGAGGACAACAGTTCGGCGACCCGCTCGGGCGGGGCGGCGATGAAAGTCTGGTCTGCGACCTGAATGCTGCTCACCGAAGTAGCTTCACATATCGCGTCCGCGAAGCGTCGAGGGGTGTCGCAACACTACATACCGGACAGACTGTAAGCCTGGCCACAACTGCGTCGGACATGCGACTACAGTAGGAGACGAAAACCCTACTCGTCAGTATTTCGCAGTGTCGGAGGTATTTCGTGCCTGAGTTCAGCGCACCCCAGACGTTCACCATTCCCGAGGATGCCTCCGCGGTCGACTCGGTCTTCGCCTTCGCGAAGACGAAGCCGGCGGCGGTTGTCTACAAGCGCAAAGTCGGAAATGCATGGGTCGATGTCACTGCAGGCGATTTCGCCGCTCAGGTGACTGCCGTCGCCAAGGGCCTCATCGCGATCGGCGTCAAGCAGGGCGACCGCGTCGGCCTCATGTCGGCGACGCGTTTCGAATGGCCGCTCGTCGACTACGCCATCTGGGCAGCCGGTGGCGTGACGGTTCCGATCTACGAAACCTCCGCAGCCGAGCAGGTTCGTTGGATTCTCGAGGACTCCGAAGCAATCGACCTCATCGTCGAGAACGACACTCACGCCGCGACCGTGAAGGACGTCGCTGCAGCCGCCCCCGCGCTGCGCACGGTCTACCAGATCGATGCCGCGGCGGGCGGTAAGGGTGTCGTCGAGGAATTGACCGCACTGGGCGCCGACATCTCCGACGAGGACGTCCACGCCCGCGTCGCGGCACTGAAGGCATCCGATCCCGCGACCCTGATCTACACGTCGGGCACCACGGGCCGACCCAAGGGCTGCCAGCTGACGCACTCCAACCTGATTGCCGAGTCGAAGGGCATCCTCGACTCCAACCTCGGCACGCTGCTCAAGACTCCTGGCGTCCGCACGCTGATGTTCTTGCCGCTCGCGCACGTTCTCGCTCGCGCAGTCAGCATCGCGTCGTTCGACGCCGGTGCAGCGCTGGGGCACACGAGTGACATCCCGAACCTCGTTCCGACGTTCGGCGAGTTCAAGCCCGACTTCATCCTCTCGGTGCCGCGCGTGTTCGAGAAGGTCTACAACAGCGCACGCGCCAAGGCGCACGGCGACGGCAAGGGAAAGATCTTCGACGCGGCCGCAGACACCGCCGTCGCGTGGAGCGAGGCGCAGGACAAGGGCGGCGCCGGCATCGTTCTCAAGGCCAAGCACGCTCTCTTCGACAAGCTCGTGTACTCGAAGCTGCGCGCAGCGCTCGGCGGGCAGTGCCAGCTGGCCATTTCCGGTGGTGCACCTCTGGGCGCTCGACTCGGCCACTTCTTCCGCGGTATCGGCGTCACGATCTACGAGGGCTACGGACTGACCGAGACCACCGCGGCCTTCGCCGTCAACACCATCGGCGCACAGAAGGTCGGTTCTGTCGGAAAGCCGTTGGCCGGCAACTCCGTTCGTATCGCAGAAGACGGCGAAATCCTCCTCTCGGGACCGGTGGTCTTCACCGGCTACTGGCGCAACGAGAAGGCCACCGCCGAGTCGATCGAGAACGGCTGGTTCCACACCGGCGACCTCGGCACCGTCGACAAGGACGGCTACATCACCATCACCGGCCGCAAGAAGGAAATCATCGTCACGGCAGGCGGCAAGAACGTCTCCCCCGCTCAGCTCGAAGATTCCCTTCGCGCGCACCCGCTGATCAGCCAGGCCATCGTGGTCGGCGACCAGAAGCCTTTCATCGGCGCCCTCATCACCATCGACGCCGAAGCTCTTCCCGCCTGGAACGAGCGCAACAACAAGGCCGCAGGAACCACAGCGGCCGACCTGGTTTCGGACGGCGAACTGGTCGGCGAAATCCAGGACGCCATCGACGAGGCCAACAAGCTCGTCTCACACGCCGAGGCGATCAAGAAGTTCCGCATTCTTCCGGTCGACTTCTCCGAGGACACAGGCGAACTCACGCCCACGATGAAGCTCAAGCGCAACGTCGTGCACGAGAGCTTTGCCGCCGACATCGAAAAGATCTACGCCAAGTAGTCTTTCGCCGATCAGTCCTCTGCCGACACGAACGTGCCGACATGAACGGCCCGCACCGAATTCGGTGCGGGCCGTTCGCGTTCGAGTCCCGGTAGCTCAGCCGAGGAGATTACGCAGCTTCGAAGCGAGCGTGTCCCACTTCCAGTCTTCGGCAACCCATGCCCGGCCGGCTGCTCCCATCGCGGCCGCGCGATCACGATCGGACAGCACCTCGATCACGGATTCGGCGACGTCGCGAACAGAGGTGCCGTCGACCACGAGCCCGGTCTTGTTCTGCTGCACCGTTTCCGGAGCGCCACCACTGCGCCCGGCGATGACCGGCACACCGGTAGCCGAGGCCTCGAGGTAGACGATTCCCAGTCCTTCGACGTCCAATCCGGCGCCTCGGGTACGGCACGGCATGGCGAACACGTCGGCGATCGTGTGGTGCGCCGCCAACTCTGCGGCGGGCACCGTGCCCGTGAAGACGACGTGATCGTCCATCCCGGTCTTACGCGCCAATTGGCGGAGATGGTCCTCGTACGGCCCACCTCCGACGATCACCAGTACCGCCCCGTCAATGCTCTTGCGTACGGTCGGCAGCGCCTTGATGAGCATGTCCTGCCCCTTGCGTGGCACGAGCCGCGACAGGCACAGGATCGTGGGCCGCTCGCCCAGCCCGTATCGCTTACGCAGTTCCGCGCGGGCGACCGAGTCCGGGTGGAACACTGACGTGTCCACTCCGGAAGGAAGGTGCTCGAGCGCCGCTTGCGGGCCGAAGGCCGCCGAGAACCGCCCACGGGTGTATTTGCTGACGAACGTCACCGCATCGGTGTGGTCACCGATCACACGCAACGACTGCCGCGCACCGGGAATCATCGACCATCCGACCTCGTGGCCGTGAGTACTCGCGATCACTCGGCTCGCTCCGGCGCGTCGAACAACCGGTGCCAACAACGCCAACGGTGCTGCCGCACCGAACCAGACCGATTCGCAGTCGTGCTTCTTGACCAACTTCGCGGCTCGACGAGCGACAAAAGGCGACGGCAGCATCAGCGTCGTCGGGTGCCGAACGACCTCGAAAGGCTGTGCCGCATCGAACTTCTTGTGCGAGTCGCCCCGCCACCGCGGTGCGTACACCACCAACTTGTCCGGCGGCAGATGCCCGGCGAACGTGTGGAGATACGACTGGATACCTCCGGGGCGAGGAGGAAAATCGTTGGTCACCAAGAGGGTCCGGCGCATCCGTCCACCGTAGGGCACTCGGTGCTTCAAACGTGCGAAGGGCACCTCGCCGCTGCAATCGACCCAGCCGCGAACTACTCAGCCCAGATGGCTGTTGGTCCAGTCGATCCATCCGGTTCGCAGTTCCTCGGTTCCGACGCCAACGACCGCTCGGATCCGCGAATCGAGGTCTTCGGCCGTCATCTTTCCGGAGGCGAGAGCGCGAAAGAGGTCGGTCAGCTTTGCTTCTCCGAATCGATCGGCGATATACGCGTTGATCGACCACGCCGATTCGTACGCGAGTGAACTCACGACCGGTACACCGCTGAACTGCGTGTCGTCCGGAAACTCGGTCGGAGTATCGCCGGAGCGTACCGCTGCTGCCAGAGTCGGCGCGATCTCACCCCAGGCCCGCGAGGATCCACGGTTTCCCGCGTATTCGGCAAACCCTTCCAATACCCACATCGGCGACCCGTCACGGGTTTTCGATCGGGCGGCTATGTGCATCAGTTCGTGGCGCAACACCGTTCGCCTGGTGATGTCGGTCAACCTCGAAGCCGCGGCAGGCGAGAAGACCACTCGCTGGCCGCTCACGTCGGATGACCCGTCCGCCGTCGCATCCGCGACCGACACTGCGGCAATCGAAGCGCCGTCGTGATGGGAGCCGACCAGTGCGGTGAATTCCTCAGCGGACCCCGCCACCATGAGCACCGCGCGCTCGGACCACCACGGCCCCCACAGCTGCGTCGTGTTCTCGATGGCTGAGTCCACATCGGCAGCCAAAGCGTCGACGAACGCCTGCTGACCCGGGTGGCCGATCACCAGCGCGTTACCCGCAGAATTCTCGGCGACGGCAAGCGGGCCGAAGTCCCAGGGGCCGTTCCAGGATTCGCCCGCCGTTCGGGCGCCGTCCAGTCCGACGATCGACCCGTCCGCAAGAACCGACCACTGATCGCCGCGTTTCGCGAGCGTCATGGACACTGCCTTGCGCGTGGGCAATGCGTCGACGCCGTCGAGGGCGTACCGCAACAGAACTTGCGCATTCCATACTTCGACGTCTCCGTCCGGTGCACCGGTTCGCGGCGCCGGAGTCAGGCCGCCGCTGGGAATCTCGTATCCCCAGTCGGAGAATTCGAGCGCTCCCGCTGCAGTGGCTCGTCGAACTTCCGCCTCGAGCACACCGGGTGCGGCGGCACTGTCGACGAACTTCGCCAGCCCCGACGGATCGTCGGACATCTGAGCCGCGGCCCATGCATCGAGAAAGCTCTGGACTTGAGCGCTGCGTTCCGCGTCCTGTTCGGCGGCGGCATTTTCGTCGGAATCGGACCTGTTCGTCAGGAAGATCGTCAGGCCCAGAACGAGCACCATGGCTACACCGAGCGCCACGAGGGCCGGATACTCCCAACGGCGTGGTCGATCTGCGCCGACGTCGGGCGTCGTCATCGGTTCAGTCGGCACGGTGCCGAGTGTAGGAGAACTCGACTCGACGCTTCACGGCGGCTGGCCACACGCCGCTCGGGCGCAGCAAGCCGTCAGTAACGACGCGCAGTGGAGAACTCCATGCCTGCCATCGACTGGACCTTCACCGGTACGCCGAACGTCGACGCATGCAGAATGTTTCCGTCGCCGGCGTAGATGCCGACATGCGAGTTGTCGCTGTAGAAGGTCACGACGTCGCCGGGCTGTAGTTGGTCCCTCGACACCGGTACACCGCCCTGCGCCTGCGCTTGGCTCGATCGCGGCAGAGTCTTTCCGATCTGCTTGTAGGCCCATACCACCAGACCTGAGCAGTCGAACTCGTTCGGGCCGGTCGCGCCCCAGACGTACGGGTCACCGATCCGCGTGAGGCCTGCCTGCAGAGCAGCAGCACCCGAGCCAGGGGTCAAGTTAGCCAGAATTTTGCTGAGATCGACGTCCGGCGGGAAAGGCGTACCGCTCAGTTGGTTACGTTCGTCGTCGGTGAGATTCTGGAAGGCTTTGGTCACGTCGGCGATCTGCGTCTGCAGTTCACTCTGCTTGCGCTGCAAATCGTCACTGAGCGCGCGGGCTTGATCGGCGGCGGTTCGCGCTTCTTCGGCCGATCGCTTCGACGCTTCCGAGGCGGCACGCGCATCGGCAGTGGCTTGGTTGAACTGAGAGACCTGTACTGCCGCGTCGTTGGAAATCACGTCGAGCGCAGACATCTGGTCGAGCAACTGCTGCGGCGAGTCGCTCACCATCAACGCAAAGAGGCGATTGGTTCGCGCACCCTGGTAATTCGCTGTGGCAATACGGTTTACCGCCGGAGCGAACTCGGCGACGCGCGCCGAAGCCGCGTCGAGAAGACCCTGATCGGCTGCCGATCGCACGTCCGCATCATTCGCGACTGCCAGCTTCGCGTCGAGGTCGATCTGCGCGTTGTGCAGCGCTTCGTTGGTCTGCTCGGAAACCCGGGAGAGTTCACCGAGCTTGTCGAGCGCCTCAGTGGGGTTGGTGATGACGGGGTCGGCACCGGCCTGCATCGAAGGCCCTGCAACGAGTCCGAACGCCAGCACTCCCACTGTCAATGCGGCCCGTACTCGACTGTTGTTTTTCGATGAAACCACGGAATGCAACTCTCCGTCTCGGTGAAGCGACGCCGACCGGGACCGGTCGACGATCTGTTAGCTGGCTGTCAACTATCCACAGTACCTGTCTCGGCCGCGCAATGTCTCGATAAGGTTACGGAACGGCATACGTTTGTGTCTACTCGCCGGTAGGCGTGTCGGGGTGAAGTACCGGGCGAATTGTCGCGAAACGAAAATGTGGGCCCCGAATCGAAGATTCGAGGCCCACATTCGAAGATCCGGAGCTCCCCCGAGCTCCGCCGCATCACAGCGGCGGATCGTTCCGACTGCCTACCGGAGACAGCCGTCGAGCGTGTTCAGAAATCAGTAACGGCGAGCGCCGTCGTACGGCATCGAGGACACCGGAGCGAGCTTCACGGGCTGACCAGCGGTCGACGCGTGGATGACATTGCCGTTACCGGCGTAGATGCCCGAATGCGATCCGCCGTAGAAGGAGATCACATCGCCGACCTGAAGATCGGACTGTGCGACGGCAACGCCGGCTGCAGCCTGGTCGTAGCTCGTGCGAGGCAGGTTGAGACCGGCCTGCTTGTATGCCCACTGAACGAGACCGGAGCAGTCGAATGCGTCCGGGCCGGCTGCGCCGTACACGTACGGGGAGCCCAGCTTGCTCTCTGCGGCGCGAACTGCCTGCTCACCAACACTGGAGATGGGAGCGGCCGGTGCAGCCGGTGCGATGTCGGTGATGCCCGGAATGACCGGCAACTGAGGAATAGAAACGCCCGGAACCTCGAACGTGCCGACGCCGGGGATGGTGATGGGGTCTGCCGAGGCAGGTGCAGCGGTTGCAGCGAATGCTCCGACTGCGAGCGCGCCGGCTACTGCCAACTGCGCTGAACGCTTGAAACTCTGTGACGCCACTTAAGGGGTGCTCCATTTCTTCCATTCATCCGCCGACCGAGTTAGCTGACGGGTTCGGGCTGGGAAGATCAGCCCTACCCGCGTGGTCTGCAGCGATCCTGCGTGCTGCACCCCAGGCGGGATTCACCCCAGTGGAAACTTGGGTTCCCGGTTCGGGTTCCTCGCGGAGATCCCGATTAGGCGGTTCCTGACGATGCCGGTCCTGTTTGGTCCGGCAAGACTTCGTTAGGTCTCAGGAAGGTTACGAAATGATCGCGACGATGTCGACCGCTTCGTGACAATCGCGCCCGATTCGCCGGAAATCGTGGTGCCGCGCCCGCGATACGCCCGGCGGGTCACGGGGAGATAACAACAGGTCGGTTCGGCGACCCACTCCTGGACGTCAAACCCGCGCCCGCTACCCACTGCCAAGGCTCACCAAACCCGACAATCCGATCTTCCATGCAGTTCAACGATGATTACTTGAAACTAGAACCTGTTCCGATCACGGACGCGGTTTCAGCCGTCGACAGACGCACCGAAGACCCCTCGACTCGCCCTACTCACAAGTAGGCGCGCGTCCACATTCGCGAGTTCCCACCGCAAGTGTGATCCTCGTCTCTCCTACTTTTGTCGGGCGTTCATCCACCGATTTCGCAATGGAAGTCCGTGCGGGTCGGATTCCGTGTCTGCACTCTCGAATTCGTGTCGGGGGGTACTTCTACTGTCTGCGGTGTGAGTCCCGCCTCGGCCCGAGAATTTCCGTCTCCGCCCCCGTTCTCCGACGGGGAGAAGTTCGACGTCGGGCGGCAACTGAGCTTCGACGAACTGGACTCACCGCTGAGCGAGACAACATTTGTCGTCGTCGACCTCGAGACCACAGGGGGCAGCGCCGACCAGGACTCCATCACCGAGATCGGCGCCGTCAAGATCCGCGGCGGCGAGGTACTGGGCGAAATGGCAACACTCGTCGACCCCGGCCGGTCGATTCCGCCGTACATAGTCGAACTGACCGGAATCACCACAGCCATGCTGATCGGTGCACCTCCCATCGAACGTGTCCTGCCTGCTTTTCTCGAGTTCGCCGAGGGCGCAGTGCTGGTGGCACACAACGCGCCGTTCGACATCGGCTTCCTCAAAGCAGCGGCGTCACGCAGCGCGCGCCCGTGGCCTGCGTTCCGTGTCCTGTGCACCGTCAAACTCGCCCGGCGCGTACTCACACGCGACGAAGCACCTTCGGTGAAGCTCTCCGCACTCGCCCATCTCTTCCAAGTGACCACCCAGCCGACGCACCGGGCTCTCGACGACGCGCGTGCGACCGTCGACGTCCTCCACGGACTGATCGACAGGGTCGGAAACCAGGGTGTCCACAGTTACAGCGAACTAGTCGACTACCTGCCCAACATTTCCTCGCATCAACGGGCCAAACGGTCCTTCGCCGCAAACCTGCCGCGAAGCCCCGGTGTCTACCTTTTCCGCGGTCCTTCCGACGAAGCCCTCTACATAGGAACTGCTACCGACCTTCGACGCCGCGTCCGCAACTACTTCACCGGTTCGGAGACCCGCGGCCGGATGAAGGAAATGGTCGCGCTGGCCACCCGCGTGGACCATGTCGAGTGCGCGCACGCTCTCGAGGCCGGGGTGCGTGAACTACGACTGCTGAGCGCGCATGCGCCGCCGTACAACCGTCGCTCCAAGTTTCCCAAGCGAGGTTGGTGGATCACCCTCACCGACGAGGCGTTTCCGAGACTGTCCGTGGTTCGCACGCCCACGGCCGATTCGATCGGCCCGTTCACCTCTCGCGGCGACGCAGTCGACGTCGCCGACACCGTCGCAGAGTTCAGTCGTCTGCGCACGTGTACCAAGCGTCTCGGACGCGGCGCCGTTCACGGCCCTGACTGCCCCGCTCGCGAACTGGGGGCGTGTCCAGCCTCCTGGACCCCGGAAATCAACGCAGAGGACTACGCGGCCGCCCCTGAGGCCGTGCGTGGATTCTTCCGAGGAACCAACGACGCTCCCCTCCAACAGATGCAGGCCCGGATCGACGAGCTGTCCGCACACGCGTTGTTCGAGAATGCTGCTCGTCTGCGTGACCGAACGGTCGCAGTCGCCACCGCAGTGCGGCGCACTCAGCGACTCGCTGCAGTCGCGGCGATCGAACAACTCGTTCTCGCCCGCCCCACCGGAGACGGCGGCTGGGAGCTGTCGGTGATCCGGTCCGGGCGTCTCGCGTCCGCCGGGCTCGCCAGACGTGGGACTCACCCGATGCCCGTCGTCGACGCCATCACCGCGGCGGCCGAAACCGTCCTACCGGACGACGCCCCGTTCCGCGGCGCGTCACCCGAAGAACTGGGACTGATCGCAAGGTGGCTCTCGTCGGACGGTGTCCGAATCGTGTCGGCGACATCCGGATACGTCGAACCTGTGAGCGGCGCCGGCAAGTGGGAAGCCTGGTGCCGACTCGCCCGAGCCGGAACCGAATCCGAACATCGATGACGTAACGGCGGGGCGGCACCCCTAAGCTCGATCGAAACCACCGGGTCATCACAACCCGCAGGGAAATCGAGGAGAGAAATGATCAACGCCATCGTCATGATTCACGCCGAGTCCGCTCGGATCCCGGAAACCGCGCAGGCCGTCGCCGACCTGTCCGGAGTGACCGAGGTCTACTCGTGCGCAGGTGACGTCGATTTGATCGCCATCGTGAAAGTGCGTGACCACGCCCAGATCGCCGACGTGGTCACCGGAGGAATCAACAAGGTGCCCGGCGTTCTCCGAACCGCCACACACATTGCGTTCCAGTCATTCTCCAGCGCAGACGTCGAGGCCGGTTTCTCGCTGGGTGAATAGCCCCTCGATCAGGCTTGGTCGGCCAGCTCGGCGGTCAGCGCCGCCCACTTGTGAAGCAGTTCAGCGCCCGCGCCGCTGTCGATCGCGGCAGCGGCTGCAGTCATCCCGGCAGAGATCGCACTCTCGAGATCGTCGCCGACACCGTTGAATGCCGCGATGGCTGCTCCCGCGTTCAGCAGGACCGCGTCCCGGACCGGCCCCTTCTGCCCGGAAAGCAGCGTTCTGGCGACGGTGGCGTTGATTTCGGCGTCGCCTCCACGCAACTCTTCGAGAGGAACGCGGTCGATTCCGAGGTCACGCGGATCCAGCGTGACAGTTCGCACACTTCCACCCCCGACGATGTGAACTGTCGACGTCGTCGATGTGGTCAGTTCGTCCAGTCCGTCGTCTCCCCGTACCACCAACGCCGAATTGCCGCGCTGCGCAAGGACTCCCGCGACGACCGAGATCAGTTTCGGAAATGCGCACCCGATCAGCCCGGCACGCGGACGAGCCGGATTGGTCAGTGGACCGAGCACGTTGAATGCCGTCGGAATGCCGATTTCCTTGCGAGGCACCGCCGCAAAGCGCAGTGCGGGATGGAAGACCGGCGCGAAACAAAAGCCGATGCCGACCTCTTCGACGCACCTCGCAACCTGCTCCGGCCCGAGGTTGATGCGAACGCCGAGCGCCTCGAGCACGTCGGCGCCACCGCTCTTGGACGAAGCAGCGCGGTTGCCGTGCTTGACAACTCGCACACCGGACGCGGCAACCACGATCGAGGCCATCGTCGAGATGTTCACCGTGTTGGAGCGGTCACCACCCGTGCCGACGATGTCGACGACGTCGGAATCGACCGGCACGCGCCTGGAGTGTTCGAGCATCGCGGCGGCGAGCCCTTCCAACTCCGCGGGGGTTTCTCCCTTCATCTTCAGACCGACCCCGAAAGCAGCGATCTGAGCGGAGGTGGCGTTGTCCGACATGATCTCGCCCATAGCCCAGCGACTGTCGGCTTCCGACAAGTCACTGCCGTCCGTGAGCAAACCGAGAATCATCGGCCAGGACCGCACCACTGCACTCGAATCGACGTTCACGGCGTTGGATGCGTCGGTGCCGGCCATAGTGCCTTGGTCCCCTGTCGTTCAAGTGGGCTGGATTTCGAGCTGTCGTTTCGAGCTGTCGTTTCGCGCTGCCATTTTGTGCTGCCGATGACCCTCGCAGCCTAGTCAGTGAGGTAACGAGGAAACCGAATAGGGCCGCTCAGGACTTTCTGCGACCGCGTTTGGGCGGCGCCTCCGCAAGTATCGGGGGCTGGAGCGCGTCCCACCCGGCGACCGAACCACCGAGTCGCTGCGCCAGACCAGCCATTCGTGACCGCTCCTGGGAGCAATGCAGGGCGTCAAGCACCTGGACACGCTCGAAGACGACGCGAACCGAATTCTCGACCACCGGAGTCACGTCCTCGGGCCGACTCGAGCCTCGCACATATCCGTCCTGGGCGACGATGCTCTCGGCATCGGCTACCGAGCCCTCCGGGAGGTCGAGATGATGCCGCAGAACCACTTCGGACTCCGCCCTGAACTCCGGCTCGGTGGAGGCGGCACGTTCGAGAGCCGTCGAGCTCGCCTCGGCGTCGTCGAAGCCTTCGGCAACGACGACCAGATCCGACCGCCCTGCATCGAGCGGTGTCGGAATCTTCGTGCCGAAAATTCTCAGGAACCACGGTCTACTCTTGTGTGTAGCTGCCATCGCGCCAGCATATTCCGACCACGCCACCAGCGCGTTCGCCGCCCGATCCCGCGAACTCGAGCCGAGCGACGCGCCGATGGTGGACCCGAGTGGTCGTCTCTTACGACGAAGCGTCATACTTCTGTCTGTGACGAGCGCAGTAGGGACTTCAGGATCGGCAATCACCCAACGCGTGCACTCGCTGAACCGGCCGAATATGGTCAGCGTTGGCACCATCGTGTGGTTGTCAAGTGAGCTCATGTTCTTCGCAGGGCTCTTTGCCATGTACTTCGTGGCACGAGCTCAGGCGAACGGAAATTGGCCGCCGGAGCCAACCGAATTGAACCTTTATCTGGCCGTGCCGGTGACCTTGGTGCTTATCGCATCTTCGTTCACCTGCCAGATGGGTGTCTTCGCGGCTGAGCGTGGCGACGTCTTCGGACTTCGTCGCTGGTACACCATCACCTTGGTCATGGGGGCGTTCTTCGTCGCCGGCCAGGGTTACGAGTACTACCACCTCGTGCACGAGGGCACCACGATTTCGAGCAGCGTGTACGGCTCGGTGTTCTACATGACCACCGGCTTCCACGGTCTGCACGTCATCGGCGGTCTCATCGCCTTCGTCTTCTTGATCGCACGTACCCGGGTCAGCAAGTTCACGCCCGCCCAGGCCACCGCCGCGATCGTTGTTTCGTACTACTGGCACTTTGTCGACATCGTGTGGATCGCGCTGTTTGCCACGATTTATTTCATCCGTTAATCAGCTGTACGCCCCAGGCAGCCCCTGACGTCCAGTTCCGTCCCGACATACCAAAGGGATACAGATGAGTTCATCCCCCCCTCCCGCATCCGATAACTCAGCGAATGCCGCGAAGTCGCGTCGCCAGCGGAAAATCCGCCGGCGCGTCACTGGCGCGCTCGTATTGATGATGGGATTGATCAGCGCAGGTTTCCTCGCTTCGGCGTTGACACCAGCTCCGCAGGTTGCGACCGCCAGTGACGATTCAGCAGCCCTGATTCGTGAAGGCAAGCAGCTGTACGACACGTCATGCATCACGTGCCACGGCGCGAACTTGCAGGGCGTGCAGGACCGCGGTCCCAGCCTCATCGGCGTCGGCGAAGCAGCCGTGTACTTCCAGGTCTCCTCTGGTCGTATGCCGGCAGCTCGCAACGAGGCCCAGGCTGCACGCAAGGACCCCAAGTTCGATGCTGCGCAGACCGACGCCCTCGGCGCTTTCATCCAGGCCAACGGCGGCGGCCCGACGCTCATCCGCGACGAGAACGGCGAAATCGCCCAGTCCTCGCTGCGCGGTGGCGACGTCGGACGCGGCAGTGAGCTCTTCCGGCTCAACTGCGCGTCGTGCCACAACTTCACCGGCCGCGGTGGCGCACTGTCCTCGGGCAAGTACGCCCCGGTCCTGGATCCGGCCAGCGAGCAGCAGATCTACGCTGCCATGGTTACCGGTCCCCAGAACATGCCGAAGTTCTCGGATCGTCAGCTGACGATCGAGGAGAAGAAGGACATCATCGCCTACGTCAAGTCGTCGGGCGAGTCGAAGGACCCCGGTGGGTACGGGCTCGGTGGCCTCGGTCCGGCCTCTGAGGGTCTCGCCATGTGGGCCGTCGGAATCATCGCTGTCGTCGGTGCAGCATTGTGGATCGGAGCAAGGTCATGAGCGACGCTGGCCAGCATGGCGGCGATACGCCTAAGAAGTACACAGATGAAGAGCTCGACGCGATGTCACGCGACGACCTGGTCAAGCTGGGTACCAATCTCGATGGCGTCGATGTCGTCTACCGCCGTGATCGTTGGTCGGTAAAGGGCACCAGGGCGGAAAAGCGCGCCGAGCGCAACGTCGCCTTCTGGTTCGGCCTCGCCGGCGTTTCGGCGATCGCGTTCATCGCGATCTACCTGTTCTGGCCCTGGGAGTACGCAGGCGCCGGTGACGAGAACTACGGCAAGTACAGCCTGTACACCCCGCTGATCGGCTTGACCATGGGTCTGGCGATCCTCGGCGTCGGCATCGGTGCCGTTCAGTTCACGAAGAAGTTCATCCCCGAAGAGGTCTCGATCCAGGACCGCCACGACGGTGGTTCCACCGAGGTCGATCGTCGCACGATCGTCGCCGAGCTCGGCGACACCCTCGAGACGTCCACCCTCCCCCGCCGCAAGGCCATCAAGCGCAGCTTGATGTTCGGCGGCGGCGCACTCGGCGTCATGATGGTCATGCCCCTCGGCGGACTCATCAAGAACCCGTGGGCCAAGGGCGACGACTCACCTCTGTGGGTGTCCGGCTGGACCCCGAACTACCCGGGCGAGACCATCTACCTGCGTCGTGACACCGGCCGTCCCGAGGACATCGTCCTCGTTCGCCCGGAAGATCTCGATGCCGGTTCGATGGAAACGGTCTTCCCGTTCCGCGAGTCCGACCGTGGCGACGAGCACGCTCTGCTCGCAGCACTGCGCGGCATTCGTAACTCGGTGATGCTCATCCGCCTCCGCACGGAAGACACCGCGCGTGTCACCAAGCGTAAGGGCCAGGAAAGCTTCAACTACGGCGATTACTTCGCCTACTCGAAGATCTGCACCCACCTGGGTTGCCCCACCTCGCTCTACGAACAGCAGAGCAACCGTATTCTGTGCCCCTGCCACCAGTCGCAGTTCGACGCACTGACCTACGGCAAGCCGATCTTCGGTCCCGCTGCTCGCGCACTTCCGCAGTTGCCTATTACAGTGAACGAAGAGGGCTTCCTGGTCGCCGACGGTGACTTCATCGAAGCACTCGGCCCGGCATTTTGGGAGCGTCGACCGTGACCACAACAACAACCAAACCGTCCAAGATCAGCGCGGCAGCGGCTGGACAAGCGGAGGCTATGGACTCCCGCTACCACCTCGCCGCAGGCATGCGCCGGCAGATCAACAAGGTCTTCCCGACGCACTGGTCCTTCATGCTCGGCGAGATCGCGCTCTACAGCTTCGTGATCCTGCTGATCTCCGGTGTGTTCCTGACGCTGTTCTTCGATCCGTCGATGGCACACGTCGTCTACCAGGGCGCATACCAGCCGCTTCGCGGTGTCACGATGTCTCGCGCCTACGAGACGACCCTGAACATCTCCTTCGAGGTGCGCGGCGGTCTCTTCGTTCGCCAGATTCACCACTGGGCTGCACTGATGTTCGCGGCGTCGATCATCGTTCACCTCGCTCGCATCTTCTTCACCGGCGCCTTCCGTCGCCCACGTGAAGCGAACTGGGTCATCGGCTGCCTGCTGCTCATCCTGGCGATGTTCGAAGGCTTCTTCGGTTACACCATCCCCGACGACCTGCTCTCGGGCACCGGCCTCCGCGCCGCCTTCGGTGGTATCACGATGAGTATCCCGATCGTCGGTACCTGGATGCACTGGCTGATCTTCGACGGCGACTTCCCCGGCGACCTCATCATCCCGCGTCTCTACGTCGCTCACGTGCTGCTGTTCCCGGGCATCATCCTGGCTCTGATCGCCGGCCACCTCGCGTTGGTCTGGTACCAGAAGCACACGCAGTTCCCCGGCCCCGGCCGTACGGAACAGAACGTCGTCGGCGTCCGCATCCTCCCGGTCTTCGCGATGAAGGGTGGCGCGTTCTTCGCCATGACCTTCGGCGTGCTCGCACTGCTCGGTGGTCTGTTCCAGATCAACCCCGTGTGGAACATCGGTCCGTACAACCCGTCACAGGTCTCGGCAGGTTCCCAGCCCGATATCTACATGATGTGGACGGACGGCCTTGCTCGACTGTGGCCGGCGTGGGAGATCTACCTGTTCAACCGGTACACGATCCCTGCAGTGTTCGCCGTCGCCCTGATCATGGGCCTCGTCTTCGCACTGTTGATCGCGTACCCGTGGATCGAGAAGCGTCTCACCGGAGACGACGCTCACCACAACATCCTGCAGCGCCCGCGCGACGTGCCGGTCCGTACCGCTATCGGTGCGATGTCCATCGCGTTCTACCTGGTGCTCACGATCTCCTGCATCAACGACATCATCGCGTACCACCTGCACATCTCGCTGAACGCAATGACGTGGATCGGCCGTATCGGCATGGTCATCCTTCCGCCCATCGCGTACTTCGTGACGTACCGGTTCTGCATCGGCCTGCAGCGCAGTGACCGTGCAGTCCTCGAACACGGCATCGAGACCGGCATCATCAAGCGGATGCCGAACGGCCAGTACATCGAGATCCACCAGCCGCTCGGCCCCGTCGACGAGCACGGACACCCGATCCCGCTCGAGTACCAGGGTGCTGCTGTCCCGAAGAAGATGAACAAGCTCGGCCTCGCCGGCAAGCCCGGTAGCGGTAGCCTGATCACCGCTGACCCAGTCGAGGAGAGCGAGGCTCTCGAAGCCGCTCATCACGAAGCTGAGCACGAGCAGCTTCAGATCCTTCTGGACTACCAGAACCGAACCAACGGCAAGTCCGATGGTTCAAGTGGAGAACTCCACTAAGAACGTCAGTTGACCAGTGAGGCCCCGAACCGGATTCCGGTTCGGGGCCTCACTCGTTCTCTGAGCGATTCAATATGGACAACCTCCAAGTGGGCACCACTCCCCCGGTTCGTCGTCTGAGCGCCGACAACAGCAGGCACTACGCTTTGCTAGACCTCGAGCACAGTCGAATAGTGCTCCACCGTCGGGAACGGCTCGTAGAAGTGATGGAGAAGTTCTCGCCACTTCTCGTATCCCGTGGACTGACGGAAGCCGATGGTGTGTGACTCCACGTCTTCCCACTCGACCAGCAGGAGATATCGCTCCGGTGATTCCAGGCAGTGCGAGAGCCGCAGCCTGATGAATCCGGGAACCTCGGAGATGATGGTTCGGGCCACGTCGAATGCGGCCTCGAAACGCGCTGACTGCGACGGATCGACCTGCAGGACGGCATGTTCGAGAATCATCTACGGAGTGTTGCACGTTCTCGGGAGTCCCCTCGAGGCGTTGTCGCCTGGTGAGATACTCGGACCATGACATCCCATGCACGCGGCACCTTCGAGATCGATCTTCGCCCCGCCGATCCTGAGCTCTCCGGACGCGTCGGACGCTTCGAGTTCGACAAGACGTTCATCGGCGGCGTCGAAGGAACGTCGTCCGGCCTGATGCTGTCTGCGGGCAATCCGACAGCCGGTGCAGCGGGCTATGTCGCTTTGGAGTTTGTCACGGGGCAGGTCGACGAAGCTGTGGGATCGTTCGCCCTGCAGCAGTTCGGTCAGATGATCGACGGAACGCAGAAGCTTCTGTACGAGATCGTGCCGGGGTCCGGAACCGGCGAGTTGAAGGGCATCGCAGGCACTCTCGAGCTGGAGGTCGTCGACGGTCTGCACCGCTACGACCTCGAATACTCGCTCCACGATTGACAGAGAGCGGTTGTTGACAGGCACCCTCCTACCACCGAAACTCACATAAACGACAACAGAGGCGCCGTACCCGGGTGGGTGCGGCGCCTCTGTTCGAGTGCGGGTGAAACTAGTGCTTCTCGGGTCCGGTGTAGTACTCGAACACCAGGCCTGCGGCTGCGGCGAGCACACAGACAACTGCGACTGCGATGAGCCACGGCTGGAAGTACGCCAGCGACACTGCCGCGAGTGCAGCAGCAGCGGCAAGCAGGATCGGCCAGAAGCTACCCGGGCTGAAGAAGCCCAGTTCTCCTGCACCATCCGAGATTTCAGCGTCGTCGTAGTCCTCGGGACGGGTGTCCAGACGACGGGCGACGAAGCGGAAGTAGGTACCCACGATGAGCGTCAGACCTGCAGACAGGACGATGGCCGTCAGTCCGGCCCACTCGATACCTGTGCGTGACAGAGCGGTGAACACTCCGTAGATGATCGCGACGAGAATGAAGAACATCGTCAGGATCTCGAAGAGCTTGGCTTCGATCTTCATATCAGCACTTGTCCTTGTTCAGTGAAGAGGCTGGCCGGCTCAGTTGCCTGCAGTGGCGACGGTTGCCTGACGGTACTCGCGGTCGGTGTTGAACGGCGTGGTCGACGTAGCCACCGGCGACTGACCGATTGCCTGCAGAGCCTCGGCGGTCGTCAGACCACCCTTGCCCTCCGCGTCACCCTTGCGCAGTTCGATGTACTTGGCGAAGTCCTCGGGCGAAACCGCACGAACCTCGAAGTTCATCATCGCGTGGAACGTGCCACACATTTCTGCACAACGCCCGACGAACGCGCCTTCCTTCTCGATCTCACTGATCTGGAAGATGTTGTCCGAGTGGTTCTCCTTGGGGTTCGGGAGAACGTCGCGCTTGAACAGGAACTCAGGCACCCAGAAAGCGTGGATGACGTCCGAGGAAGCAAGTTCGAACTGGATCCGCTTGCCGGTGGGCAGAACGAGGATCGGGATCTCCTGGCTGGAACCGACGGTCTCGATCTTGTCGTAGTGCAGGTAGCTCAGGTCCTCGGTGCTGTTGCCGTGGATCGGGCCGGGAACTTCTTCCCCGTGTTCGTTCACGGTGGAACCCTCGGTCTTTGCAGCCTCTTCGGCCTCGACGTCGATTCCGTTGTACTTGGCGGAGCCGTCACCGAACTCGATGGAGCGGTAGCCGAACTTCCAGTTCCACTGGAAGGCCGTGACGTCTACGACGACGTCAGGATTGTCCGTCTTGTCCAGAACATGGTTCTGAACAATGACGGTGAAGTAGAAGAGAACCGCGATGATGACGAAGGGAACTGCCGTGTAACCGAGTTCGAGCGGCACGTTGTATGCCGTCTGACGCGGGAATTCCGGCGAGTCCTTCTTCTTACGGTGGAAGATGACGGCCCAGAAGACCAACCCCCACACCAGCACACCCATGACGAGGGCGGCTACAACCGACCACGTCCACAGCTCACGCATGCGCGTCGCCTCCGGGGTGATGCCCGAAGGCCACCCGAAACGAAGCACTTCGTTGTCGATGGAGCAACCCGACAGCAGCAAGGCAGCAATGCCCAGAGATACTGCCAGCCCCGCTCGCCGAAGGATCCGACCTTGCGCCACGTTCACGCCTTCCTGATCGCCACAAAATTCAACTAGGGCATGCCCGGAGGGAAGGCCCAATTACTACGCAGCGTAGACCAAAGCCGGGCGCTATCCATCCTCGGGTCCTCGCCCGTGTCGCGGCGGACGTCACACAGCTCTCTCAGGTGCTGCTCAGGAACGGCTCAGGTCGTTTCGGCGACGCACATCACGTCGATTGGTTCCGCCGCGATCGGCAGGGACGTCGATCTGCGGCATACTTTCGTCAAGAGTTCGTTGACCTCTCCCCGACACTCGTGTCCGGGAGCCTTCTGTACAAAAATTCTGAATCGAGGAACCGGACGCTGTGTGTGGACTGCTCGGGCTACTGACATCTGGCGGAACCAGCGAGGACGCCGTCTCGCGGGTCGACCAGGCGATGCATTGCCTTCGTCACCGCGGGCCGGACGAACACGGGACGTGGAACGACGATCACCTCGTCTTCGGGTTCAACCGCCTGGCGATCATCGACATCGCTCATTCCCACCAGCCGCTGCGTTGGGGCCCACCGGAGAACCCGGAGCGTTATGCGCTCACGTTCAACGGCGAGATCTACAACTACTTGGAGATCCGCGCCGAACTGGTCAAGGACCACGACGCCAAGTTCTTCACCGAGGGCGACTCCGAGGCCATCGTCGCTGCATTCCACTACTGGGGTGAGGACGCGGTCCGGCGCCTGCGCGGAATGTTCGCGTTCGCGATCTGGGACACCGACACACGCGAGCTGTTCATCGCGCGCGATCCATTCGGGATCAAGCCGCTGTTCATCGCGACCGGCGCCGGCGGCACCGCGTTCGGCAGCGAGAAGAAGAGCCTGCTCGAACTCACCGATCTGATCGGCATCGGTACCGAGCTGGATCCGCGTGCCATCGAGCACTACACCGTTCTGCAGTACGTACCGGAGCCGGAAACACTGCACAAGCAGATCCGACGCCTGGAGTCGGGCAGCTTCGCTCGGGTGCGTCCGGGCGAGGAGCCCACGTTCACGCGGTATTTCACGCCGAAGTTCCCGGCCAAGCCTTTTGCACCTGGCACCGAGAAGGCGCGCTACCAGGAAATCGCCAAGGCACTCGAGGATTCGGTCGCCAAGCACATGCGCGCCGACGTCACCGTCGGTTCGTTCTTGTCCGGTGGTATCGACTCCACGGCGATCGCGGCGCTGGCGATGCGCCACAACCCCAACCTGATCACGTTCACGACCGGTTTCGAACGTGAGGGCTATTCCGAGGTCGACGTCGCTGCAGAATCTGCCGCAGCGATCGGCGCGAAGCACGTCGTCAAGGTGGTCTCCCCCGCCGAGTTCGCCGCTGCCATTCCCGAGATCGTCTGGTACCTCGACGACCCGGTAGCCGATCCGGCATTGATTCCGCTGTGGTTCATCGCGAAGGAAGCGCGCAAGCACGTCAAGGTCGTGCTGTCCGGCGAGGGTGCTGACGAGCTGTTCGGCGGCTACACGATCTACCGTGAGCCGTTGTCGCTCAAGCCTTTCGAGTACCTCCCCAAGGGACTGCGTCGGGCTGCCGGCAAGTTGTCCGAACGCATCCCGGACGGCACTCGCGGCAAGAGTCTGCTCAACCGCGGTTCCTTGACGCTCGAGGAGCGCTACTACGGAAATGCTCGTAGCTTCAACGACGCTCAGCTCCGCGCCGTCCTGCGCGATTTCCGCCCCGAGTGGACTCACCAGGACGTCACTGCGCCGATCTACGCGCAGTCACGGGACTGGGATCCGGTTGCGCGGATGCAGCATCTCGACCTGTTCACCTGGCTGCGCGGCGACATCCTCGTCAAGGCAGACAAGATGACGATGGCCAACTCGCTGGAACTGCGTGTGCCGTTCCTCGATCCCGAGGTCTTCGACGTCGCGTCACGCGTACCGCTCGATCAGAAGATCACGAAGGACACAACCAAGTACGCACTGCGCCAGGCCCTGGAAGGCATTGTGCCGCACCATGTTCTGCACCGTGCGAAGCTCGGATTCCCGGTTCCCCTACGCCACTGGCTGCGCGGCACCGAACTCTTCGACTGGGCACATCTGCAGATCGAGGAGTCGGGTACCGACCACATCTTCGACAAGCAGGCCGTCGTGAAGATGCTCAACGATCACCGCGAGGGCGTGTCCGACCACAGCCGACGCCTGTGGACCGTCCTGACCTTCATGGTCTGGCACGGAATCTTCGTGGAGAAGCGCATCGTGCCGCAGATCCAGGAACCGGTGTACCCGGTCAATATCTAGGCCTTCGGCCCCGTGAGCGGTTAGGGAGTCTCCGGACTCCTCAACCACTCACGGGGCGGAGCCCTACTTCGGCAGGATCGTCGCGATCTCGTCCGCTGCCGCGCTGCCGTATGCGTCGGTAAGGCGCTTGAGTGCCTCGTCGCGATTGAACACCCACTCCTGCGTTCCCACGGTCTCGAGAATCAACACAGCGACCAAAGATCCCAACTGTGCAGCACGCTCGAAGCTCAGACCGGCGCCGTGTGCGAGCAGGAACCCGGCGCGGAAGCCGTCACCAACGCCCGTCGGATCCACCTTGCCGGTCTCGGGCACTACGTCGACGCGCACCCAATTACCTTCGGCGTCAACAATTTCCACACCCTTGGAGCCGAGGGTGGTGACACGGATGCCGACCTGCGCGCGGATCTCTTCCTCGCTCAGACCAGTCTTCTGCTGAAGCAGACCCCACTCGTACTCGTTGGTGAACAAGTACTTCGCGCCGTGAATGAGCGCCTTGGCCTTGTCACCGGACAGGCGGGCAAGCTGCTGCGACGGATCCGCTGCGAACGGAATCCCGAGCAGACGGCATTCGTCGGTATGGCGAACCATGGCCTCGGGGTCGTTGGCGCCGATCAGCACCAACTCGACTGCGCCTGCAGTCTTGGCCACTGCCGCGAGTTCGATCTCGCGAGCCTCGCTCATCGCACCGGGGTAGAACGACGCGATCTGCGCCATGTCCTCGTCGGTGGTGCACACGAAACGCGCCGTATGTGCCTTGTCCGAGATACGGACCGCGCTGCAGTCGACGCCGTTGTCCTCGAGCCACGTGCGGTACTCGGCGAAGTCGGCACCGACTGCGCCGACGAGTAGCGGGGACCCACCGAGCACGCCCATGGCGTAAGCGATGTTGCCGCCGACACCACCGCGGCGAATCACGAGATCGTCGACCAGGAAACTCAGCGAAACGTGGGCGAGCTGATCGGCGAGGAGCTGATCGGCGAAGCGGCCGGGGAAGCGCATCAAGTGGTCGGTGGCGATGGAACCGGTTACCGCAATAGTCACGGATCGTGGCCTTTCAGCGAAGTGAGTATATGAATGAAAGAGGAGCAAAAGTTCACGTTACCGCCCGTAGCGCCGTCATCGGCGCCCGAGCTGTCGGATCGGAACGGTCTACGTACGAGTCACCACAAACAACTGACGCGAAACCGAATGTCGGTTCCGCGTCAGTTGTTCGTGAATTGAGTTGTGATCGACAGACTCAGTTGAACGAGTCACCGCAGGCGCAGGAGCCTGTTGCATTGGGGTTGTCGATCGAGAAGCCCTGCTGCTCGATGGTGTCGAGGAAGTCGATGGACGCACCTTCGACGTACGGCGCGCTCATCCGGTCGACAACCAGGTTGACGCCGTTGAAGTCGACAGTGAGGTCACCGTCGAGCGTGCGGTCGTCGAAGAACAGCTGGTACTTCAGTCCGGCACAGCCGCCGGGCTGCACTGCAATACGCAGCGCGAGGTCGTCGCGACCCTCCTGATCGAAGAGTGCCTTCGCCTTGGCGGACGCGGCCTCGGTCATCTTGACGCCGTGGGTGGCGGTCTCGTTCTGCACAGTCATGGGCTCTCCCTAATGTTCGTACCAACCCGTGAACGCCTCAACGGTACGCCGCTGCCGACTTATTCCCGCCAGTCCTTTACCGGGTGCGATTCGTCTTCATCCTATCCGGTCTTCCAGACACGGCAACGGCGCGTCGGCGCTTGTGGATCCTCACCTCCGGACGCCGCGCCAGAAGTTCCACTCGCGCGCCGTGTGTTCGGCGAGTCCCTCGAGACACGCCGACGCCTCCTCCATCGCACGTTCCACCGACCCGGCGAAATCCGTCACCGACTTCGCCGCGACTATCGAGGTCGACGCATAGTCCGCCTCGTCGAGCGTCACCTGGCCGGCAAAGACGAGCGTCGGAACGCCGTGCGCTGCCCCCGCCGAAGCGAGCGTTGTGACGAGTTTGCCGCGCAGAGATTGGTGGTCGAACTTGCCTTCGCCTGTAATCACCAGGTCAGCGGAAGCCAGTAGCGCGGCCTGTCCGGTGCGATCCGCGACGACGTCGGCCCCGGATCGCCGCTGTGCACCGAGCGCAAAGAGCGCGGCACCGATACCACCCGCGGCGCCGGCACCCGGAAAATTCGACACTCGTTTTCCGGTGACGGACTCCAACTGTTCGGCCCATCTCGCGTTGCTCGCTTCGAGGACTGCGACGGCTTCGGCGTCGGCGCCCTTTTGCGGGCCGAACACCGCTGCCGCACCGTGCTCGCCGAGAAGTACGTGTTCGACGTCGGTGGCGGCGACCAACTGAATGCCAGCCGTAGCCGCCGTTGCAGCCTCCAGGCCGCCCAGCGCCTCCACCAGTCCACGTCCCCCGTCGGTGCAGCAACTCCCACCGAGTCCGACGACAACCGTCTTCACGCCTGCCTCGAGCGCGACAGCGATCAGCTCTCCCACACCGAGACTGTGCGCGGCGAGTGCAGTGTCCCGCGTCGGCGGACCTCCGAGCAGGCCGAGCCCGACGGCCTCGGCGGACTCGATGTATGCCGTGTCCGAATCGAACAGCCACGTGGCGTCGACGGCGGCGGTCAAAGGCCCGGACACCCGTGCAGTCCGGATGTCGCCCCCGGCCGTGGCCAAGACGTCGACGAATCCCGGACCACCGTCGGATTGTGGCGCGGTGACGACGTCGTCTTCGGGTCGGCCACGTCGCCAACCGGCAGAAATGGATTCGGCCACTTCGACGGCCGTCAACGTCTCACCGAACGAATCTGGAGCAACTATTACCCGCATAGCCGAAGTCTAAGAGTCCCGAATGACCCCGATGTTTCACGATCTCGCGCGTTTCAGTGCCTCGGGCGATCGGGTTTTTCAGAAAGACCGAGGTCGGTTTCCCAGACCGTGCACTTATCCAATAGCCTGGAGGTGTGAAATTGCTACGCCGCGGTGACTCAGACAACTCCGACAAACGTGACGTCGAGGGCACTGAGGCATCCTCGGCCTCCGAAGAGGCGCCCATCGAGCAGGTGGGCAAGGGCCGCCCCACACCCAAGCGTCGTGACGCCGAGGCGAAGAGGCGTGGCCCCGTTGCCCCTGCCCCGCTGACCGCGAAGGAAGCCCGCGCCCGCCGTAAGGCGACCCGCGGCTCCAAGGAGGACCGCAAGGCCGAAGCCGCCGAGCGTCGCGCATCGTCGGCAGACCGCCGCGCCCGCATGCTCGCCGGCGAGGACAAGTACCTGCTCCCCCGCGACAAGGGACCGGTTCGCGCCTACGTCCGTGATTTCATCGACGCTCGCCGCAACCTCGTCGGGCTGTTCATGCCGCTCGCATTGATCCTCATCATGACGATGTTCGTCACGCCCGCGCTCCAGCAGATCGTCACGCTGGCAATGCTCGTGATGATGCTCTTCATGGTCGGTGAAGGCATCTGGCTCGGTCGCATGATCAACAACCGCGTCGCCGAGCGCTTCCCCGACAGCACCGACGGCGGATTCAAGCTCGGCTGGTACGCGTTCGTTCGCGCGTCGCAGATCCGTAAGCTGCGCGCACCGAAGCCTCGTGTGGGGCCGGGCGACGCAATCTGAGCGTGACGAACACGTATAGAACTTTAGTCCTCGGCGGCGCGCGGTCTGGTAAGTCCGCGCACGCCGAGGATTTGGTTTGTGCAGGCCACCTACCCGAAAGTTCGGCACCGATCCGGTACCTGGCGACAGCCAGACGTGATGTCTCCGACGCAGACTGGGAAAGCCGGATCGACCAGCACCGCAACAGACGGCCTTCTCATTGGTCGACTGTCGAAACCGCAGCTGCCGGTGACCTCGCGGCGCAGCTCGAAAGCGATTCACACACAGCGACGTTGGTCGACGATCTGGGAACGTGGCTGACCGCGGAACTCGATCGGCAAGGCGCCTGGGACGCACCGCGCGGCACCGTCACGCCCGCGGCGGACAGCCTGGTCGCCAGTGTCGAGAACTACCGCGGACACCTGGTGCTGGTCAGCCCCGAAGTGGGTTTGGCCGTCATCCCCGAGACGCGGTCCGGACGATTGTTCCGCGACGAGATCGGCACTCTCAACGCTCGTATCGCCGCGGTGTGCGATCGTGTCGTACTAGTGGTTGCAGGGTTACCGCTCATCTTGAAAGATACTGCTGCACAACCGGAAGGCACGATGTGAGTACCGAGGCCAATCCAGGGGCCATTTCAGGGGCGAATCCAGATGCCAACCCTGACGTCGCGCCAGTCAGTAGCGCCGACTTCGAACCCGTCACCCCGCCCGACCGCGAGGTGCGAGCGCAGGCCGATGCGCGTCAGCGTGATCTGACCAAGCCGGCCGGTTCGCTGGGCCGACTGGAGGCTCTCGCCGGCTGGGCATCAGGCTGCCAAGGAGTTTGTCCCCCACACGCTTTCGCTCGGCCTCGCGTCGTCGTGTTCGCGGGTGATCACGGAATCGCCCGCAACGGCGTCTCCGCCTATCCGCCGGAAGTGACCGCACAGATGGTCGCCAACTTCCTCGGGGGCGGCGCGGCGGTCAACGTCCTCGCCGAGGTTGCCGGCGCCACGGTACGCGTCGTCGACATCGCAGTGGACGGCGATACCGATCCGTCCGTCTCGAACCACAAGGTACGCAGGTCTTCCGGGTCCATCGACCGCGAAGACGCCATGTCGAACGAGGAAACCCTTCAGGCCATCGCCGCCGGCCGAGCGATCGCGGACGAGGAAATCGACGGGGGCGCAGATCTTCTCATCGCCGGCGACATGGGCATCGGCAATACGACGCCCGCAACCGTACTCATCGCCGCACTCACGGACAGTGAACCCGTCGCGGTCGTGGGTCGAGGTACCGGTATCGACGACGCCGGATGGATCCGCAAGACCGCAGCGATTCGCGACGCTCTCCGGCGTGCCCGTCCGCACGTTCGCGACACAGTCGCGCTGCTGCGCACGTCTTCGGGTGCCGACCTCGCCGCGATGGCCGGCTTTCTGGCCCAGGCAGCTTCGCGTCGCACGCCGGTGATCCTCGACGGCGTAGTGGTCACCGCAGCCGCCATGGTTGCCGACGAACTGGCTTTCGGCGCACGTGAATGGTGGGTCGCCGGACACCGCTCCACCGAACCCGCCCACACCATCGCATTGACCCGCATGGGTCTCGACCCGATCGTCGAGTTCGACATGCGTCTCGGTGAAGGTTCAGGCGCAGTCACAGCGCTCCCGATTCTTCAGGGCGCAGTGGCAATCCTGGGCAAGATGGCGACATTCTCCGAAGCCGGTGTCAGCACTCAGGGCAGCGCACCTGTCGACGAACCCGAGTCGATCGACCTGACCAAGACCGATACGGCGGAGTGAGCGTGGCGGGCCCGCTGTCCGGAGTGCCACTGGCCTTCTCGTGGCTGACGGTCCTTCCGGTTCGTGGTCCCTCCGACATCGACCGAACTGCCGGCCGTCGCGCCATCGCGGCAGCTCCGCTCACCGGGATCGCTCTCGGCATTGCCGCGACGTTTCTGCTCTGGGGCACAACCAGTATCGGCCTGAATCCCTATCTCGCAGGCTTGCTGACGGTAGGTGCGCTCGCTCTCGGGACACGCGGGATGCACGTGGACGGACTGGCAGACTCCGTCGACGGACTGGGTTGTTACGGTCCACCGGAGCGCGCCCGCGAGGTCATGCACAGCGGCGGTGCCGGACCGTTCGGGGTCGCGGCGCTGTTCATCTTCCTTGGGCTGCAATCGGTCTCCTTCGGCGTCCTCGCTGTTGCCGACTCCCCCACGCAGTGGATCGCCGTTCTCGTATCTGTCGCTGCGGGTCGTGTGGCCGTCGTTTTTGCCTGCCGCCGAGGTATTCTCGCTTCTGGCCCGAGCGGATTCGGTGCGCTCGTCGCCGATTCACAACCGTTGTGGGCCGCAATCGTGTGGTCGGTTCCGCTGATCGCCGCTTCCGGCTTTGCCACCGGCCGGTGGTGGCTCGGCCCTCTCGTGACCGCGTCGGCGCTGGTGATCAGTGTGCTGTGCGTGCGTCACTGCGTCCGTAGATTCGGCGGACTCAACGGAGACGTTCTCGGATTCGCACTCGAACTCACTGTGACGCTTACGGCCGTCGGCCTCACTCTCGGACTGTGATCCGACGTCGTGCGAGTAGGTGTCCTTGCGTACGAAGGTTGCCTCGCGGCCGAGATCTTCGTTTTCACCGACCTTCTCCTGATCGCCAATCGCGTCGCTGATGGAGCGCCCGCCGACCCCTTCGAGGTATCGGTCATCGCAGCGTCCGGCACGCCCGTCGTTGCGGCAGGTGGATTTTCGCTCGGCGTGCAGGAGGGGCATCACGACATCGATCACCTGGTTGTGCCGGGGTTCGAACTCGTGCCGTCCGAAGACCCTGCGACGCGTTTGTCGCTGTGGGACAGAGAAATCGAGTTCATCCGTGCGTGCGAGGCGCGCGGCGTTCGGGTATCGTCGGTCTGCGTCGGCGCGTATCTGCTGGGCGAGGCGGGACTGCTCGACGGACGCCGATGTACGACGTCGTGGCTGTACGGTGCGGACCTCGCGAGTCGTTACCCCGGTGCGACGGTTCGAACCGACTCGTTGATCGTCCAGGACGACGGCGTCACCACCACTGCTGCGTTCACCGCCGCGCTCGACCTCGCAACAGCACTCGTGCGCGAGCATCTCGGCGACAAGATTGCGCGTACGACCGCAAGAATTACGCTGGCGCCCGAAAACCGAACCAGTCAAGCTCCGTACATCCTCGACTCGATGCTGCCCGCCAAACACACACAGTTTGCCGACGACGTCGGAAGGTGGCTGGTCGAACGGATGGCGGAACCTTACGACTTGGATCTGCTGTCGAGTGCTTTTCACCTCAGCACCCGAACCATGCTTCGGAAGTTCAAGGACGAGACCGGGGAATCGCCGCGCAGTTATCTGCAGCGTGCACGGATCCGAAAAGCGAAACGGTTGTTGGAATCGACCGACTGGCCTCTCGGAAAGATCCTGGGGCACATCGGCTATCAGGATCCTGGAACCTTTCGTGGCCTGTTCACCGACCGCGTCGGCATCAGCCCGGCCGACTACCGAAAGCGATTCCGCAACGGCGGCGCCGGATAGGTGCGAGGCGAGCCCGCCCGAAAACATGGCGAACCGCCCTCTTCTGTAGTCGATCCCGCGCCGAAAGACTGTGCAGAGGAATTGTTTCGACTACTGAGAGGGCTCACCGTGCCGAACCGGAGCATGACCGAAGACGATCCGCTCGAAGACTTCGACCGTCGAACGATCACCATCGACGCAGTGGCGAAGTCCGTGTACGTGGCCGGCACCGGTCCCGCAGTAATCGTCATGCCGGAGATGCCGGGCATCAGCCCGCATGTAGCGCGATTCGCCCGCTGGGTGCGCGACGCCGGTTTCACTGTCTTCGTTCCGTCACTGTTCGGGCACGACGGCGCGGTCCCCACAGTGAACGAGGGGCTGACGGTGTTCAAGAGAGCCTGCGTCAGTGCAGAATTCCGCGCCCTCGCTGCCAACGAACCGAGTCCGGCGGTCCGTTGGCTGCGTTCACTCGCCGCTTCCGCCCATGAGGAGAGCGGCGGACCTGGCGTCGGCGTGATCGGAATGTGCTTCACCGGTAACTTCGCGTTGTCGATGATGCTCGAACCCTCGGTCATCGCGCCGGTTCTCGCCCAACCGTCGTTACCGCTCGATCGACCGGACGAAACCGACAGCGGGCCCGAAGAACTCGAAGCCGTGCGCTCGAGACTCGAGGCCGAAGACCTCACGGTGCTTGCATACCGCTTTCGAGGTGACTCGTTCTGCCGCGCACAACGATTCGCCGCCTACTCGAAAGCATTGGGCGAGCGCTTCGTCGGGAAGGTACTACCCGACGAAGCGGCCAACGCGACAACGTCGCCGTTCTTCGAACACGTCATTGCCAATCCACACAGCGTGGTGACGGCTCATCTCGTCGACGAGGCGGGATCGCCCACCACCGTCGCACGAGACGAGATTCTGCAGTTCTTCCGGGAGCGATTGCTCGCGGAACGAACCAGCGATCAGTGAAGTTTCGTCATCCAGCCGTGGGTGTCGGCGAAGGTTCCGCGCTGGATACCCGTGAGGGTGTCGCGCAGTGCCATCGTCACCTCACCCGGCTCGCCGTCGGCGATGGTGAACTCGCCCTCGGCGGACTTGACGCGTCCGACGGGGGTGATGACTGCTGCTGTGCCGCAAGCGAAGACCTCGGTGATTTCACCGCTCTTGCACTTGGTGCGCCATTCGTCGGTGCTGATCTTGCGCTCCTCGACGGCGAAACCGGAATCGGCGGCAAGGGCGAGCAACGAGTTGCGCGTGATGCCTGGCAACAACGAACCGGACAGCGACGGCGTCACGAGGCGAGCGTCGGGGCCCGAGCCGAAGACGAAGAACAGGTTCATTCCACCCATTTCCTCGACGTACGTGCGCTCGATGGCGTCGAGCCAGACCACCTGGTCGCAACCCTCGTCGGCGGCTTGCGCCTGGGCGAGGAGTGAAGCGGCGTAGTTGCCGGCGAACTTGGCCGCGCCGGTACCACCGGGGGCCGCGCGAACGTATTCGGTGGACAGCCACACACTGACCGGCTTGACGCCGCGCGGGAAGTACGCACCGGCAGGCGAGGCGATCAGCAGGTAGCGGTACTCGTCGGCGGGACGGACACCGAGTCCGGCTTCGGTGGAGAACATGAACGGACGGAGGTAGAGCGCGTCCTCGCCACCGGCTGCGGGAACCCAGTCGAGATCGACGTCGATCAGTTCGGTGATGGAATCGATGAACATCTGCGACGGGAGCTCCGGCATGGCCAGACGGCGCGCAGATGCCGCGAAACGCTCGGCGTTGGCCTCGACGCGGAACGAGCTGATCTCGCCACCCGGCTGACGGTATGCCTTGAGGCCCTCGAAGATGGCCTGTCCGTAGTGCAAAACCATTGCGGCCGGATCGAGCTCGATGTTTCCGTACGGCAACACCTGGGCGTCGTGCCAGCCCTTGCCCGCGGTGTAGTCGATCGAGACCATGTGGTCGGTGAAGTGCCGCCCGAAGCCGGGCGCCGCCAAAATGTCACGGCGCTCGGCGTCGGACTTCGGGGACGAGCTCTGAACACGAACGAAATCGGCGGCACCTGTCATGGGCGCAATCCTATCGAACGTGAAAAAGCTCTCTACTTGGTGTTGGTCTCCACGAACGGAGGAGACACCACGACGCACCGAAGAGCACGACCACGGACGTCGACTTCGATCTCGTCGCCGGCCGAGACATTGGCACCGGAATCGAGGAGCGCCAACGCAATTCCCACTTTGAGCGAGGGCGAAAACGTCCCCGAGGTGGTCTCGCCGATTGCCTCGCCGTCACGCAGAACACCGAGGCCGGCACGAAGCACGCCGCGATCGAGAGCCTTGATCCCCCAGAGTTTGCGAGCCGGGCCGGCAGCCTTCTCGTCGGTCAAGGTCTCTTTGCCCCAGAATGTCGGCTTCTTCCAACCGATCGCCCATCCGCAGCGCGCTTCGAGCGGAGAAATCTCGAGCGAAAGCTCATGCCCGTGCAGCGGATACCCCATCTCGGTACGAAGAGTGTCACGGGCGCCGAGTCCGGCGGCCTGCCCACCCTCGGCGCGCACTGCCTCGAGAAGCGCGCGGAACAACGGCTCGCTGTCGTCCCACCGCGGCAGGAGTTCGTAGCCGACCTCACCGGTGTAACCGCTGCGGCACACACGAACAGGCACGCCGTTCCATTCCGCATCTTCGTACGCCATGTACTCGATCTCGGTGGGAAGTCCCAGAGCGGTCAGAACCGCCACCGATTTCGGACCCTGCACAGCCAGCACACCGTAGGCACGATGCTGATCCTCGACGGTGATTCCGTCCGGTGCCACAGCGACCAGAGCCGCAACGACGTCCGCGGTATTGGCTGCGTTCGGGACGAGGAAGATCTCGTCGTCGCTGACGTAGTACGCAATGAGGTCGTCGATGACACCACCGGACTCGTTGCAGCACAACGTGTACTGAGCCTTACCCGGCCCGATCTTGTTCAGGTCGTTGGTCAGTGCGGAGTTCACGAATTCCGCGGCGCCCGCGCCACGCACGACGGCCTTGCCGAGGTGACTGACGTCGAAGAGTCCGACATTCTCACGCACAGAGGTGTGTTCGGCCACGACGCCGGCGTACGAAACCGGCATCTGCCACCCCCCGAACGGCGCGAACGTCGCGCCGAGTTCGACGTGGACGGGGTGGATCGGGCCCTGCAACAGTTGTTCGTCGGTCATGGCCCACAACCTATCGGACTTCGCCGATCGAAACATGTCCGCAGCGAGAGCTCACCCGGCCGTGACGATCGCCCGTCCGCAAACTGCAAAGGGCCTAACATCGACTCAGGCATCCGCCAGAACCGGACGCATCGCACACTCACCTCACAGGAGACACCTTGAGCACTCGCACAGCCCGATCGTTGGGACCGGACCTCGTTCTCGCCGGCACAGTCGCCAAGCGCGCAGAGATACTGGTCGTCGGTCTGACGTCGGGCCCGGACGGCCCCGAAATCGCACTCAGCGAAGGCATCGTCGCCGAAGACGTACTCGCCGAGATCCTCGACAGCCTCATCGCCGTCGGCGCCACGGGCAAGCCCGAGCAGCTCACTCGTGTCCCGGCACCGAGCGAACTGTCGGTCACCAGCGTTCTCGCCGTCGGACTCGGCTCTGCCGACAAGCTCGGCAGCGAGCAGATCCGTAAGTCCGCCGGCGCCGCAGCTCGCTCGTTGTCCGGCATCGACACCGTCGCAACCACGCTCTCGATCCTCGACCTCGGTGCAGCCGCCGAGGGATTTGCGTTGGGCGCGTACAGCTTCACCGAATTCAAGTCGTCCATGACGGCTCCCGGTCCCGATTCGCAGCCACTGGCCCGCGTCGAACTTCTGGTGCCGTCGCCGCGCACGAAGGAGACCAAAGCGACGCTGGCACGGTCGGCTGCCATCGCCGAGGCCGTCGCCACCGCACGCGAGTTCGTCAACACTCCCCCGAGCCACCTCTACCCCGCCGAGTTCGCCGCGCGCGCGAAAGCACTGGGCGTCGAGGCCGGGCTCACCGTCCAGGTTCTCGACGAGAAGGCACTCGAGAAGGGTGGCTACGGCGGAATCATCGGCGTCGGCAAGGGCTCGTCACGCCAGCCGCGTCTCGTCCGCCTCGAATACGCGTCGAAGAAGCGTGGTGCCCGCAAGGTCGCACTGGTGGGTAAGGGCATCACCTTCGACACCGGCGGAATCTCCATCAAGCCCGCCGCCGGTATGGAGAACATGACCTCGGACATGGGCGGCGCCGCAGCCGTCATCTCCACCGTCGTGCTTGCCGCCAAGCTCGGCCTGCCCGTCAACGTCGTCGCATACGTACCGATGGCCGAGAACATGCCGTCCGCGACCGCCCAGCGTCCCGGCGACGTGCTGACCCAGTACGGCGGAATCACCATCGAGGTCGTCAACACCGACGCCGAGGGCCGTTTGATTCTTGCCGACGCGATGGTTCGCGCGGGTGAGGACAATCCCGACTACATGATCGACACCGCCACCCTGACCGGTGCGCAGATGGTCGCGCTCGGCAACCGCACCCCCGGAGTCATGGGCACCGACGAGTTCCGTGACCGCGTCGCCTCCATCTCGCAGAGCGTCGGCGAGAACGGCTGGGCCATGCCGCTGCCGGAGGAATTGCGCGGAGATCTCGACTCCAAGGTCGCCGACATGGCCAATGTCACCCCACACCGCTGGGGCGGCATGCTGGTCGCAGCCCACTACCTCAAGGAATTCGTTCCCGAGGGTGTCCAGTGGGCGCACATCGACGTCGCGGGGCCGGCCTACAACACGTCAGGGCCGTGGGGTTACACCGGCAAGGGCGGTACCGGCGTTCCCGTTCGCACGATGATCTCGGTCCTGGAGGACATCGCGGTCAACGGCTGACCCCTTGCTGTGCGCCTTTGTTAACCCCCCGCGGTTAATAAAGGCGCACAGCAGTTCAGGCGCCGTCGCGCAATTCCTGCTCTCGGGCCCGCTTGCGTTCGATTCGCTTACGTTCGTCGTGATCGCGCATACGCTGCGGATATCCCGTCTTGCGGACGTCGTAGACCGGGATCTTCAAGTCCTGTCCCAATTTGCGGGCACCACGTTCGCCGCCGACACGACGACGAGTCCACTCCCCGTCCTTCGCAACCAGGACGACGGTCACCTCGGTCACCGTCGTCTGCGGTTCCACATAGGCCTCGACGCCTTCGTGCGAGTGCGCCCAATTCGCCAGATGATCCGCATCACTTTGCGCTGCGGCCTGAGCCGCACTTGGCGGACGCTTGAAACGATCGAACAGTCCCACGGTCGTACCCTCCTCGGTACCGACGCCGCGGATGCACCCCGGCGATATGTCAAGTTTGCCAGGCGATGTCCGTTGTGCCTGCGCACGACATACCGTTTGGTCCGCTTACGACGTTACAGCCGGACCCCCGACGCATACCTACTCGCCAGTAGCCGACACACCCGAAACGGACGGCATCCCCCTCATCGGACACGCCCGGCGTATCAATGGAAAGATGAACGACGGTGACGCCGCGCCCGCGCGTCGACATCGGCAAAATAGCTACAAGTAGCCGCACGTCGCGCGCCACTCGAGCACAATGCATTACGACCACAAGTCGACAAAATTCAACAACCCGAACACAACTGTCGAGGAGTCAAAAGACATGGCCTTCTCCGTCCAGATGCCAGCCCTAGGTGAGAGCGTCACCGAGGGAACTGTCACACGGTGGCTCAAGCAGGAAGGAGACACGGTCGAAGTCGACGAACCCTTGCTCGAAGTCTCCACGGACAAGGTCGACACCGAGATTCCGTCTCCCGTCGCCGGCGTCCTGACCAAGATCGTCGCGCAGGAAGACGACACCGTGGAAATCGGTGGCGAGCTCGCCCAGATCGGTGAAGCCGGCGAAGCCGCAGCACCCGCGGCAGAGGCACCCGCCCCCGCCGCAGAGGAAGCTCCCGCCGAGGAAGCGCCGGCTGCCGAAGCTCCCGCTGAAGAAGCTCCCGCTGCCGAGGCACCCGCCGCTTCGAGCGGTTCCGCTGAAGGTACCGCCGTGACGATGCCCGCCCTCGGCGAGTCCGTCACCGAAGGCACCGTCACCCGTTGGCTCAAGGCTGTCGGCGACGAGGTTGCCGTCGACGAGGCGCTGCTCGAAGTCTCGACCGACAAGGTCGACACAGAGATCCCGTCCCCCGTCGCCGGAATCCTGCTCGAGATCAATGCGCAGGAAGACGACACCGTCGAGATCGGTGGCCAGCTGGCCGTCGTCGGATCCGGCGCACCCGCCGCGGCTCCGGCACCCAAGGCCGCTCCCGCAGCACCGGCCGCACCCCCTGCCCCCAAGGCTGAAGCACCGAAGGCTGAGGCACCCAAGGCCGAGGCACCCAAGCCTGCTGCCGCACCGGCCGCCCCCGCTCCGAAGCCTGCTGCGGCTCCCGCACCGGCGGCTGCCCCCGCAGCTTCCGGCGACAGCAGCCCGTACGTCACCCCGCTCGTGCGCAAGCTCGCAACGGACAACGGCGTCGACCTCGCGACCGTCACCGGCACCGGCGTCGGCGGCCGCATCCGCAAACAGGATGTGCTCGCCGCTGCGGAGGCCAAGAAGGCTCCCGCCGCCGCTCCCGCTGCTGCAGCACCCGCGGCCGCACCGGCCGCCACCGCAGCCGCAGGCGTCCGACCCGAACTGGCACACCTGCGTGGAACCACGCAGAAGGCCAACCGTATTCGGCAGATCACGGCCACCAAGACGCGCGAGTCGCTGCAGAACACCGCTCAGCTCACGCAGACCTTCGAGGTGGACGTCACCAAGATCGTCGCCCTGCGGGCCCGTGCCAAGGCCGGCTTCATCGAGCGCGAAGGCGTCAACCTGACGTTCCTTCCGTTCTTCGCCAAGGCAGTCGTCGAGGCGCTGAAGTCGCACCCGAACATCAACGCCAGCTACGACGAGGCTGCCAAGCAGATCACCTACTACGACGCTGAGCACCTCGGCATCGCAGTGGACACCGATCAGGGCTTGCTCTCCCCCGTCATCCACAACGCCGGCGATCTCGGCCTGGCCGGCTTGGCCCGCGCCATCGCCGACATCGCCAAGCGTGCACGCTCGGGTGGCCTGAAGCCGGACGAGCTCTCGGGTGGCACCTTCACCATCACCAACATCGGCAGCCAGGGCGCGCTGTTCGACACCCCGATCCTGGTACCGCCGCAGGCGGCCATGCTCGGAACCGGCGCGATCGTCAAGCGCCCGATGGTGGTCACCGACGAGAACGGCAACGAGTCCATCGGCGTTCGCTCGATGATCTACTTGCCGCTGACCTACGATCACCGGCTGGTCGACGGCGCCGACGCCGGCCGATTCCTCACCACTGTGAAGCAGCGGTTGGAAGAAGCCTCGTTCGAAGCTGATCTGGGCCTGTAAGCAACTGCTCGGCCGGCCGGGGCGTCATCTCCATCAGGAGGTGGCGCCCCGGCTTTTTCAGTACGGTCGGAGATATACGTTCGGATATCGAAGCACGCTGAATCGAAGGAGGCTTTCCGAATGCGAGTAGTCATCGCCGGCTCGTCCGGTTTGATCGGAACGGCCTTGGTGTCATCGTTGCGCTCCGACAACCACGACGTGGTGCGTCTGGTGCGACGCTCGACTGCCGGCCCCGACGAATCGCGTTGGGACCCGGACCACGACCGTCTGGACCTCTCCGTCCTGCAGGGCGCCGACGCCGTCGTGAACCTCTGCGGCGTCGGCATCGGCGACAAACGGTGGTCGGGTTCCTACAAGCAAGCGATCCGTGACAGCCGCATCGTCGCGACCGACGTCTTGGCCGAAGCGGTCGCGAGTGAGAAGGTTCCCGTCCTCGCCAACGCGAGCGCCGTCGGCTATTACGGCGACACCGGCGACAAGATCGTCGACGAGGATTCGCCGGCAGGCACAGACTTTCTCGCCACGACGTGTCGCGATTGGGAACTTGCCACCGAACCGGCGCGTGCGGCGGGTGCCCGCGTCGTCAATCTGCGGTCCGGCGTCGTGATTTCACCTCATGGGGGCATGCTCGGTCGGCTTCGGCGCCTTTATTCGTTCGGCCTCGGCGGGCGACTGGGCAACGGTCGCCAGTACTTTCCGTGGATCTCACTCGAGGACGAGTGCGACGCGATCAAGTTCGCGCTCACGAATTCCGAACTCTCCGGTCCCGTCAACCTGACCGGTCCGGCCCCTGTCACCAATGCCCAGTTCAATGACGCCATGTCCCGTGCGGTCCACCGCCCGGCTCCCTGGATCGTTCCCGGGTTCGCACTCGAAGCGTTGATCGGAGAATTCGCCAAGAGCGGCATCCTCGGTGGCCAGCGCGCCATTCCCGCAGCTTTGGAAAAGGCGGGATTCTCTTTCCGCCACAACACGATCGGCGAAGCGCTGGCGGCCGCACTCGGTTGATTCCGAAGTCGGGCGTAATCTCTACGTCCATGAGCAGCGCTGCCGTTTCCGCCCGGTTCTCGAAACTGCCGATCGCCGTCGAGCAACTCGGTTCGATCGACTACAACGCCGCGTGGGACCGCCAGCGTGAGCTCGCGGCAGCGCGGGCGGACGACATCGGACCGGACACGCTACTGCTCCTCGAACACCCGCCGGTGTACACGGCAGGACGACGCACGGAACCCGAAGATCGTCCCGTCGACGGCACGCCTGTCATCGACGTCGACCGCGGCGGGAAGATCACCTGGCACGGCCCCGGCCAGCTGGTGGGATATCCGATCGTGAAACTGGCCGAGCCCATCGACGTGGTGCGGTATGTCCGACGCATCGAGGAAGCACTGATCACGGTGTGCACGGACCTCGGCCTGAACTGCGGGCGCATCGACGGCCGCTCCGGCGTCTGGCTGCCTGCCGAACTCGCAAACGGGCAATGGAAGCCCGAGCGCAAGGTTTCTGCCATCGGCGTGCGCGTCCAACGGGGCGTGGCACTGCACGGCTTCTCCCTGAACTGCAATTCGGTCCTGACCGGATTCGACAACATCATTCCCTGCGGCATCCGTGACGCCGGGGTCACGACGCTGTCGCATGAACTCGGTCGCGACGTCACCGTGGACGAAGTCACTCCCGCTGTGACCGAGGCAGTGATCGCTGCTCTCGACGGAACCATGCCCGTCACCGAACGGAACGTCGAGCGCGTCACCTTCGAAAGCGCCTCGCCTATTCCGACTTTTACTACCGTTCAGTACAGCTGACGGGCTCGCCCGAACCCCGTTGCAGTAATCACCGGGCGTAGGATCACTGTCGTGACTATCGCCCCAGAAGGACGTAAGCTGCTCCGTCTCGAGATCCGAAACGCGGAGACGCCCATCGAACGCAAACCCAACTGGATCAAGACCCGAGCAAAGATGGGCCCCGAGTACACGGAGCTCAAGGGCCTGGTCAAGCGTGAAGGTTTGCACACCGTCTGCGAGGAAGCGGGCTGCCCCAACATCTACGAGTGCTGGGAAGACCGCGAAGCCACGTTCCTGATCGGCGGTGAGCAGTGCACACGCCGCTGCGACTTCTGCCAGATCGACACCGGCAAGCCCGAAGCCCTCGACCGCGACGAGCCCCGTCGCGTCGCGGAAAGCGTTCAGGCCATGGGCCTTCGATACTCCACGATCACCGGCGTCGCCCGCGACGACCTCCCCGACGGCGGCGCCTGGCTCTACGCCGAGACCGTCCGCAAGATCCACGAACTCAACCCGGGCACCGGCGTCGAGAACCTGGTTCCGGACTTCAACGGCAAGCCCGAACTGCTCGACGAGGTCTTCGCCTCACGCCCCGAGGTACTCGCACACAACCTCGAGACCGTCCCCCGCATCTTCAAGCGGATCCGTCCGGCATTCCGGTACCAGCGCAGCCTCGACGTCATCACCGCAGCACGCGACTACGGACTGGTCACCAAGTCCAACCTGATCCTCGGCATGGGCGAAACCCCTGAAGAGGTCACCGAGGCGATGGCAGATCTCCACGCCGCCGGTTGCGACATCCTCACCATCACCCAGTACCTGCGACCCTCGCCCCGGCACCACCCCGTCGAGCGGTGGGTCAAGCCCGAGGAGTTCGTCGCACACTCGAAGGCTGCAGAAGAGATGGGCTTCGCCGGCGTCATGGCCGGTCCGTTGGTTCGCTCGTCGTACCGCGCCGGCCGCCTGTATGCGCAGGCCATGGCACATCACGGCCGCGAACTTCCCGAGGCGCAGCGTCATCTGACCGAGGGCGGCGACGCTTCCCAGGAAGCCAGCTCACTCATGGCGCGCCTGAATCGCTGATCCACTTTTTGCTGTGCGCCTTTATTAACCGCGGGCGGTTAGTAAAGGCGCACAGCAATGGACGTATCCTGGGTACATGGCGAACGGCAGCAAATCCGGTAAGGGCAAACCCACCAAAGAGGCAAAGGCTGCAGCGAAGGCTGCCCGCAAGCAGGCTTCCAAGGAACGTAGAACTCAGCTCTGGCAGGCATTCCAGATGCAGCGCAAGGACGACAAGCTCCTCCTGCCGCTGATGATCGGCACCCTCGTCGGTGCGGCTCTGGTCTTCTTCCTGGTCGGCCTCATCTGGGGCCTTCAGTGGTTCCTACTGCCGATCGGCATCGTTCTCGGTCTCCTCGGCGCCTTCATCATCTTCGGTCGTCGCGTCCAGAAATCGGTGTACAAGAAGGCTGAAGGTCAGGCCGGTGCCGCTGCGTGGGCGCTCGACAACATGCAGGGTGCGTGGCGCGTTACGAATGCCGTCGCCGGCACTACCCAACTCGATGCCGTTCACCGCGTCGTCGGACGGCCGGGTGTCATCCTCGTCGCCGAAGGTTCGCCGCAACGCGTCAAGGGCCTCCTCGCGCAGGAGAAGAAGAAGACCGCCCGCCTCATCGGCGACACCCCGATCTACGACATCATCATCGGCAACGACGAGGGCCAGGTTCCGCTCTCGCAGCTCCAGCGCTACTTGAACAAGTTGCCCCGCAACATCGACACCAAGCGCATGGACAACATCGAAGGTCGCCTCGCTGCACTGAGCGCACGCGGCGGCGGAGCAGCGCTTCCCAAGGGCCCGATGCCCGGAGGCGCGAAGATGAAGGGAATGCAGCGAACCATTCGTCGTCGCTGACACTCCCCCACAGCAAAACGAAAGACCCGGGCCCACACGGACCCGGGTCTTTCTTTACTTCGAGAAATTTGTGTCAGCGCGATTTCACGAGCAAAGTGCCGGTCGCGCGGTCCTGCATACCGCGACCGTCGATGTCGGTGATGGTCGCGGGAATCACGAACACAAGCAGTGCCTGACGTCCGAGCGCGCGCACGAAGCCCACTCGAATCGGGCCTTCGATTCGTGCAACCTGAAGTCCGAGGACGAACTGCCCCGGTGTGAAGTTGAACAGCGCCACCGTGACGACGCCGACTGCGAACCACACCATCAGCGTGACAGTCGAGGTCATACCGTCGAAGAAGTCGCCGGTGATGAGCGAGGCCACTCCCACAGCCATCACCCAATCCACCAACAGTGCCGCGATACGACGGCCCGAACCGACCAGCGAACCCGGACCCTCCTGAGGGAAACCGAGGAGCTCGCCACGGTACGACTGCTCACGGCCGTCCGCGCTCTTCGGCAAAGCTGCTTGCGGCCCAGAGAGCCAAGTTCCGGTGATACGTGCCATGCTGTCCAGGATAGGCGTCGCAGCACCGTAGTCCAGATTTGCCGGGTTTTAACTGTGTGGCCGGTCACATGGACTTCGGAAATCCCCAGGATGCTGCGACGCGTAACACTGCCGAAACAAAGGGTTGACGAGCGGGCAACACCAGCTCCCTACCGTCTGCCTCGACGGATTCAACCGACATCACTTGGCTGAAGCGACTTAAGGAGCACAAGCGTGGCGTTCACCACGGCCGAAGAGGTCATCAAGTACATCGCGGACGAGAACATCGAGTACGTCGACATTCGGTTCAGCGACCTGCCCGGCGTCCAGCAGCACTTCTCGATCCCGGCGTCTGCTTTCAACCAGGACGTGTTCGAGGACGGCCTCGCATTCGACGGATCTTCGGTCCGCGGATTCCAGTCGATCCACGAGTCCGACATGATGTTGCTTCCCGACGTCACCACGGCGCAGATCGACCCCTTCCGCAAGGCGAAGACCCTCAACATCAACTTCTTCGTGCACGACCCGTTCACCCGTGAGTCCTACAGCCGCGACCCGCGCAACGTTGCCCGCAAGGCCGAGGAGTACTTGGTCAGCACCGGCATCGCGGACACCGCATTCTTCGGCGCCGAGGCCGAGTTCTACATCTTCGACTCGGTTCGCTACGACTCCGGCATGAACTCCGCGTTCTACGAGCTGGATTCCATCTCCGGTTCCTGGAACACCGGCGCAGAGACCAACGCCGACGGCTCCCCGAACCTCGGCTACAAGGTTCGCGCCAAGGGCGGCTACTTCCCCGTCGCTCCGTACGACCACTACGTGGACCTGCGCGACGAAATCTCCACCAACCTGACCAACGCGGGCTTCGAGCTCGAGCGCGGCCACCACGAGGTCGGTACCGGCGGACAGCAGGAGATCAACTACAAGTTCAACACGCTGCTCGCAGCTGCTGACGACCTGCAGCTGTTCAAGTACATCGTCAAGAACACCTGCTGGCAGCACGGCAAGTCCGCGACCTTCATGCCGAAGCCGCTCTTCGGTGACAACGGCTCGGGCATGCACGTCCACCAGTCCCTGTGGAAGGACGGCAAGCCCCTCTTCCACGACGAGTCCGGCTACGCGGGCCTCTCGGACATGGCTCGCCACTACATCGGCGGCATCCTGCACCACGCTCCGTCGCTGTTGGCCTTCACCAACCCGACGATCAACTCGTACCACCGTCTGGTGCCGGGCTACGAAGCCCCCATCAACCTCGTGTACAGCCAGCGCAACCGCTCGGCAGCTGTCCGTATCCCGATCACGGGCAACAACCCGAAGGCAAAGCGTCTCGAGTTCCGCGCACCCGACTCCTCGGGTAACCCGTACCTCAACTTCGCTGCACAGATGATGGCCGGCCTGGACGGCATCAAGAACAAGATCGAGCCGATGGCTCCGGTCGACAAGGACCTCTACGAGCTTCCCCCGGAGGAGGCTCGCAACATCCCGCAGGCTCCGACCAGCCTCGAGACGGTCATCAACCGCCTCGAAGCCGATCACGAGTACCTGACCGAGGGTGGCGTCTTCACCACCGACCTGATCGAGACCTGGATCTCGCTCAAGCGCGAGCAGGAAATCGCTCCGGTCAACCTGCGTCCGCACCCGTACGAGTTCGAGCTCTACTACGACGTGTGATCCGCATCCTGACGTAAGTCAGACCTGCGAGTACCGAGTCCGCCCGTCCCGCTTCTGCGGGGCGGGTGGACTTGTTTCGTCCGAGGGAAACCCCTCGGACAGATGATGACCGGCCTTCATACCGGACGCGGTCGAATCGCGGATCAGCCGCGGGCACGTTGACCGATGGCCGCATTGTTGACGATATGGGCGATTCGACCTGCCCGTGTTGCGTCTCGAGCGGCACTGACGATCCACCACAGCATCTGTTTGCGGGCGCTGGGCGGAAAACTGTCCCAGTTGCTTCGCGCTTGCGTGTCCAGGTCCAGCGCCGCCTGCAAGTCAGATGGTTCCTCGAGGTCTTCGACTTGGTCGAGAATCGTCCACCAACCAGTGGATTTCGCGGCAGCAATGGCACCACGACCAGCAGCGGTCATGAGGCCACGCGCCTCCATATCAGCTGCGCGTTCGCGGTTGAGTCGGGTCCAGGAACTCTTGCGTCTCCGCGGTGTGAACAGTTGCAAATTGCGCTCTTCGTCGAAGACGGTGTTGGTGGAATCGATCCACCCAAAGCAGATCGCTTCCTCAACGGCCTGAGGGTAGGGGCAGCGTGGTCGGCTGGTGGTGGTGCGCCAGGAGCACAACCACACTCCGCGGCCTGACGTGTGATTGTCCGTCAACCAAGTTCGCCACTGTTCGCGAGTCTCGGCGTGGATGATCGGGTAGTCGAACTTCCACGTCTGAGGGTGGACGGAAGCCGGCGGCGATGATTTCGAATCGGTCACTTACTCTCCAGCCTAGAGGGAATCGGATACGTGTCTCGATAGACGAGGGGCCTGCGCAGGGAACACGTCCCCGCGGCAACTTGGACGTGAATGGTCTTGTCGCGCAATCCTCTTCTGACTGTCATGGTGGCGAGACCCTGAGGTGAAGGGCGAGCCGACTGACGGTGTCGGCAAGCTCGGTTGGTTCGATGACGACCACTGGGGCGGTGAGCGCAATGCGCGCAACCGTCATGGCGAGCCTGCCGAGATCTTCGCTGCGGATCTCGACAAGGCAGCGGTCCGCTGCCACCTCGATCGGTGTGTGGTCAATCCATCTGAGTACGCCCTCGAGGTCGGCGAACGTAGCTTCGATGGCGAGTTTTGCATCGTGGTGACGGGGTGGCGAGCCAACTGATCTCGCGACGAAGCCTGCCGCGTCACCGCCCGGGATCTCGCGTGGCGTGAAATGACTGCCTGCCAGCCAGGGCTCCGAGAGCCGGTCCAGTCGAAATGTTCGCCAATCCGAACGATGGTGGTCCCATGCTACGAGATACCAACGACGCCCCGCCGTGACAAGGCGGTGCGACTCGACGAGTCGTCTGCTGCTCTCGCCATCACCTCGCCGATAGTCGAAACGAACGTGCTCGTGGTCGCGACATGCCGCAGCGAGCACACTGAGTGCTTCGGGATCGACGATGTCGTCATTTGCCCGCCGCATGGAACTGACGCTCGAATGCAGTGCCGACACACGTCGGCGTAGTCGATGGGGCAGGAGTGTTTCGATCTTCGTCAGCGCGCGCAGCGCCGTTTCTTCGATGCCTCCGATGGCGGCCTCGGCGGCGTAGCGCAGTCCGACGGCTACCGCCACGGACTCGTCATCGTCGAGGATCAGGGGCGGCACGTGCGCCCCCGTTGCAAGTCGGTAGCCCCCGTATTTTCCGGACGTGGAATCGACCGGATAGCCGAGGTCGCGTAGGCGATCGATGTCGCGGCGCACCGTCCGCTGCGTGACATCGAGTCGTGCGGCAAGTTCGGCACAGTGCCAGAAGCGATGAGTCTGAAGGAGCGAGAGCAGTTGCAGTGCTCGGCCTGTGGGATCGTTCCGCATTTCTTCAGATTGCCAGCGATCTAGGACTTTATGTGTCCACGATGCTCCCTATCGTCGGAGCAACCGGTCGATCCAGACACGAGATCGGTACTCGACTCAAAGGAGCATCCGTGAATCCATCCGACTTCCCCAGGCCCGTCCTCATCCCAGTGAACGGCGTGGAACTCGAAGTCTTCGAGGCAGGGCGACACAATGCCGGGAAACCCATCGTGTTGTGTCACGGATGGCCAGAGCACGCCTATTCCTGGCGATACCAGGTGCCCGCCCTTGTCGAGGCGGGCTACCACGTCATCGTCCCGAACCAACGCGGCTACGGCAATTCGTCACGTCCGACCGAAGTGACGGACTATGACATCGAACATTTGGCGGGTGATCTCATCGCACTTCTCGATCACTACGGCTACGACGATGCCACCTTTGTCGGTCACGATTGGGGTGCCTTTGTCGTGTGGGGCCTTACCCTGTTGCACCCGGACCGGGTAAACAAAGTGATCAACCTGAGCCTGCCCTACCAGGATCGCGGAGAGCAGCCGTGGATTGAGTTCATGGAAGCCGTGCTTGGCGGTGATTTCTACTTCGTCCATTTCAATCGACAGCCGGGCGTCGCGGACGCGGTGTTCGAAGACAACACCTTCCGGTTCCTCCGCAACCTGTACCGGAAGAACGAACCCCTCAGGGAACCTCAGCCGGGTATGGCGCTGATCGATCTCGCCAAAGCAGAGACACCACTCGGTGAGCCCCTGATGAGCGATAGAGAATTGGCCGTTTTCGTCTCCGCCTTCGAATCGACAGGATTCACGGGCAGTGTGAACTGGTACAGGAACCTTGACCGCAACTGGCATCTGCTGGCGGAGGTGGACCCGATCATCCAACAGCCCACACTCATGATCTACGGCGACCGTGACGCGATCGCGAGAGCTGAGAACCTGACAGAGTTCGTGCCCAATGTGGAAGTAGTCAATCTCGATTGCGGTCACTGGATCCAACAAGAAAGACCCGAAGAGACCAACCAAGCGATCTTGAACTGGCTGGAACGGCAGGATGCCACATAGTTTCAAGGCTAGGTGCGGTCTCAGTGAAAATGTCAGTCTCATTCAAGTCCAGTAGGGGGCTTGATCCGGACCGACCGTCTTCGAGATTTGGCGAGAGCGGCGGTAAACAAACCATGCACTCAACCCGACGATGGGCACAAGCCAAATCCCGACAGAGAAGGCGACAGCGCGCCACACACCGACTCGCCCGGACACAGAAACCACATCGGCCGTTCCGACAAGACACAGGGAAAGCCAAATCAAGGCGAGAATGAATCCGCCGCCGTACAGAAGAAAGAATGCTTCGAATCCGTCCATGCAGTCCATTCCACTGTCGGCGCAGTCCTGAAGCCCAGCCGCACCGAGTAGGGAAATGTTCACGGTGGCGATGCTACGGGCCAGGGCGTCCCGAACTGCCGAACAAGCGGGCGGATTCGGCGATGCGAACGCCGCTCAGCCCGAACAGAGTAGAAGCCCCACCCCGTGGGGAGGGTGGGGCTTCCTTCGGTCCGGCGCTCACGCACAGTGGGAGGGTGGTGGACATGCCGGACCGACGACACGGCAGGGAGTCAAGCTGCCGCGCCCAAGCGCTGACCTGAAGGAATGCGCCTGAGATCGTGGTTACGAGAACCATCAAACCAGACAAACTGGACGCATGTTCAGTAATCAAGAGATTCGACCCCCGCACGTCAGAAAGATCTCACTGCACCCGATAGGTTTCACTGCGGACAGGATCCACCAACCGCCGCATGACCTCGTACGCGCGGTCCGGATCCGTGTACGGCGGAATCATCATCAAAACGAGTTGACGACCATAGATGTCGTCGAGATACATCAAATCGTGGGGCTGGCCAGGGTACGGACCCCGCACTTCCAGTCCGTCGACCTCGTCGATACGACGCTGCGCGCTGCTGATCGTGTTCCAGTCGAACGCAACCCGCGCGATCGGCCCCAACCTCAGCGAAAGTGCGGATATCAGATCGTGAAGCTCCGCCGTGACGTTCGTGGCCCACGGGAACCACGCGCCGTCAACCGATGCCTGACGGCACCTTGCCCACGAAGCAGGAATCGCGGAGTCCGCGTCGGCGACGGGAAAGGTTGCCCGACATGGCGCTGCGGCGCTTCCATTGCATAGTCGAGAGTGCTGATGTGCGCCATGACGAGACTCCTTGACGGAGGATTCGTGGAACCGTCAGGCAAAGGTGCCCGGTCGTGGGTTCCATACCTTCAGACTACTCCGCTACGCAATCCCGACTACGCATCGACGGAAATGATCACGCCGGTGTCGCCGTACGGGAACGGACCATTACCGATGTGACCGAGGGTGTTGAAGAATTTCGAAATAGGCACCATCACACCGTATTTCGCTTTGACTTTGCTGCGGATCTCGTCGAATTCAGCTCCACCGCTCACCAACTGAGCGGTCCCGGTGACCGGCGACGCACCGTCGGCAACCTTTCCGCGGTTGTTGCACGGCACCACGGTGACGCGTGGGTTGTTGCGCAGCCGCTTGGCCTTACCCGATTTCGAGGAAGTCCAGAAGCCGATACGTCCGTCAGGCAGAGGCACGACCCACGTCGGCGTGGCTACGCCGTCACCACTCTTACGAAATGTGGTGACCGAGATCGTCTTCTCTTCGCCCAGGGACATGAGACGAGCGTATGCCTCCACGAACTCCACGACCATGCACGCGAATGAATTTTCTCTACCCCAGGAGTTTCAAAACGGACAATTATCCGGACGAAGGTGAACAACAGGTGCCGAGTGGTGGAAATGTCGCGGAACGACCACGTCTGAGGTCGATTTGAGGCCCGGAGGTGTTGGAACATGACTTCTCGTGAATGCGGAACTCATCGTTCTCCTCGTCGTCGTCGTAACCGCTCTGGGGTTCGACTTCACCAACGGTTTTCATGACACTGGCAACGCTATGGCCACGTCGATTGCAACCGGCGCCCTCAAGCCCAAGGTGGCAGTCGCTCTGTCTGCTTCCTTGAACCTGGTCGGAGCTTTCCTCTCGGTAGAGGTTGCTGCCACTGTGGCCAAGGGTGTGGTGAACCTCGGAAATGTGGGTGGCCAAGCGCTGCTCACCATCGTCTTCGCCGGCCTTGTCGGCGGCATCATCTGGAACCTGGCAACGTGGTTGCTCGGCATCCCCTCGAGTTCCTCACACGCGCTGTTCGGCGGACTGATCGGCGCCGCAATCGCGTCCCTCGGAATGAGCGGTGTCGCCTGGAGCGGCGTCCTCAGCAAGGTTGTCATCCCCGCAGTTCTCGCGCCCGTCGTGGCCGGCTTGGTTGCCGCGGCCGGCACCTGGCTCATCTACCGCATCACCTCCAACGTCGGAGAAGAAACCAAGGACAAAGGTTTCCGACTCGGCCAGATCGGTTCGGCTTCACTCGTTTCCCTCGCACACGGCACCAACGACGCTCAGAAGACCATGGGCGTCATCTTCCTCGCCCTGGTCGCCCACGGAACCATTTCCGCCGACGCGGACATGCCGTTCTGGGTCAAGCTCACCTGTGCGCTCGCGATCGCTGCCGGAACCTACCTCGGCGGTTGGCGAGTCATCCGCACTCTCGGCAAGGGACTTGTCGAGATTGCCGCACCACAAGGCATGGCAGCCGAAGCATCCTCTGCTGCAATCATTCTCACCTCCAGCCACCTCGGCCTTCCGCTCTCCACCACCCATGTGGCGACGGGTTCCATCATGGGAACCGGTCTGGGACGCAAGGGCGCCGAAGTTCGTTGGGGCGTAGCCGGACGTATGGCGGTCGCCTGGTTGATCACTCTTCCGTCCGCTGCAATCGTCGGCGCTCTGTGCTGGGGACTGGCCGACATCGTCGGCGGCCTGCCCGGTGTCCTGGTCGTCTTCGCCGTGCTCATCGCGTTGGCCGGCTGGATGTACCTGCGCTCCCGCAAGGAGCCCATCGATCCGAGCAACGTCAACGCCGAGTGGGACGGCGGCCTGGTGCCTGCAGAGGTCCCCGGTCCGGACGCCCGCGTCACCACCGACGCCAAAGCCTGAAAGAGGGAATCGACATGGATATCTTGAAAAACACCGTCGACTCGCTCTGGCAGGTCGTACTGGTCGGCCTCCTGCTGGGCGCCGGACTACCGGCGATCTTCGCAATCGGCCTGAAGTCGCTCGACGCCGGACAACGTGGCAGTGGCGGCGGGAGCACTGCCGTCGCGGCTCGCAGTCCGTTGGCCGTGGCAGGCGCAGTGGTGTGCTTCGCGGTCGTGCTCATCGCGATCGTCACCGGAATCCTCTTCATCATGCAGGGCTTCCTCAGCCACACATTCGGCATCGAGATCTTCTGATCCCGTGCGCCCTCACGAGCGGAAAGACATCACCGTGACTGCACCGACTCCATCCCTTCCTCAATCCATTCTTGACTGGCTTCGCGCCGGCTACCCCGAAGGCATACCGCCCAAGGACCGCATTCCGCTGGTCGCATTGCTACGACGCAAACTCTCGGACGCGCAAATTCGAGACATTGCCATCGGCGCTGCACTCGCAGAACTGAGCGACGTCAACAGCGACCAGGTGATCTCGAGCGACGAGATCAGCGCTCAGATCGCCGATCTGACGAGCCAGACTCCCTCGGACGAGGACATCGCGCGCGTTGCCTCCGTCCTTGCTGCCGCCGGGTGGCCCCTCGCTGATCTCGACAACCACTGAAGCTCGATTCGTTGAGTCTTCCACCACTTCTGGCTTCGATACTCGGCTGGCTGCGTGCCGGGTATCCGAACGGTGTGCCGGAGCAGGACTACGTCCCTTTGATGGCCCTGCTCCGGCGACAACTGTCCGACGACGAGATCGCCGTTCTTGCTGACGATCTCGTCGCCGGCTTTCCGCTTCCGGTCGATCCGATCGACTTTCCCGGTTCGGTCGATCCGATCGACATCGGCGTCCTCATCACCAAGGTCACCGACGATATTCCGCACGAATCGGACGTCGCTCGGGTACGTGAACACCTGATTCGTGGAGGTTGGCAAATCGTGGCACAACCTCCGGTCGACGACGCCTGACGGCATTACGGTAAATCGGACCAGTTTGATAACGAACCGGTAACGGTGCCGTCGAGGTCAATACAGACCACTTAGTGTCATAAGGAATTCCGCGCCTCGGGGGGCTCGGTCGGATTTCGGTGTGCAAGCACCTTTGGGGCGGGAGTGATACATGCACGAGGCTCACACAGATTTGGCGAAGAACCCAGATATTTCGAACCCGGATCTTTCGAGAAACCGTATTTCGAAACGAATCAAGCGTCGGATCCTGGGCCTCGCAGCGACAGCACTCGCACTCCCCCTGACCGCAGGCCTGATCAGCGGATCGGTAGCGACCGCAGCGCCCGCGCGTACCGCCCCGGCCGGTGGCTACGAGGAAGTGTTCGTAGACTCGTCGATGGGACCGATCAAGGTTCAGATCCAGTGGGCTTCGCGCGGCGGCAACGCGGCGCTCTATCTTCTCGATGGCCTACGAGCACGCGACGACCGAAACGCATGGAGTTTCGAGACCAACGCTCTCGAGCAGTATCGCGGCGACAACGTCACGCTGGTCATGCCGGTCGGCGGGCAGTCCAGCTTTTACTCCGACTGGTATGCGAACAGCAATTTGAATCGCCAGCCGGTCACGTACAAATGGGAAACCTTCCTCACCCAGGAACTTCCCGCCTATCTGGAATCGCGCGGCGTCTCCCGAACCAACAACGGCGTGCTCGGACTGTCCATGGGTGGCAGCGCGGCACTGACGCTAGCCGCCTACCACCGCGATCAGTTCAAGTTCGCCGGTTCGCTCTCGGGATACCTCAACATCTCAGCTCCAGGCATGCGTGAGGCGATCCGGGTGGCCATGGTCAGCGCCGGGTCCTTCAATGTCGATGCAATGTGGGGACCGCCGTGGAACCCCGCTTGGCTCCGCAACGATCCCTTCGTGTTTGCACCCGAACTGGCTGGGCTCTCGCTGTACATATCCGCTGCGAGCGGCCTACCCGGGCAGTTCGATCAACCGCGTCGTCCCGTCGACTTCGTAAACACCGGTAGTGCAATCGGCCTCGAAGCACTGGCCTTGATGAACTCACGCGCATTCCAGTTGCGCATGAACTCGCTGGGAATTCCGGCAACGTACAGCTTCCCGGCCAACGGCACGCATTCGTGGCCGTACTGGGGTGCGGAATTGTGGAAGGCCCGAGGCCAGATCCTCGACACCCTCGACGCTTGGTGAACTGACAACTGGATCAACGACAATCGCAGGCCCCGACCGATGTTCGTTCGGGGCCTGCGCCGTTCGAAAATCAGAGCGTGGCAAAGAGATCCACGGTGTTGCCGTCCGGATCGAGAAGAACGGCGTAACGCTGGCCCCACACGGCGTCGAAGGGCGCCTTGTGCCCGGGGAACTCTGCTGTTATGCGCTGATACGCCTCGTCGACTGCGGCGGGAGTCCCGAAATCGAAGGCCAAGGCGACGGGGTGTCGACCTTCCCCGACGGCGAAGTCAGGATCGAAGCTCGCGATGGTGGACAGCGCGTCCCAGGCCAGCCGAAGCCCACCGTCGAAAGTGAACTCCACATGCGGAGCGTCAGCGGGTGTTTCCGGAATGCCGAGCCCGAGGGTTCGGTAGAACGCGAGGGAACGAGCGAGATCGTTGGTGACGATTCCGACGAGATCGAGTCTCGGAGAGACGGACACGGTATTTCTCCTGTTTCAGGTCGAGAAGTGATCGGCGAGTGTGTGACGATGATCTGATGACCGGCGCTGACACCCTCGCTCTCGACGGTAGTCGGACGGTAGCGTCGAGTCTTGAACAAAACGGCCACACCTATATCGAGACTCAGATCACCGATTCGGCCGGCGTCTTCAGTTGCACGTGGAAAAGCACCAGCGAAGCCCATACGCCCACGGAAGCAAAGCGGATTCTTCCCGATCTCTGCGCCGACTTCATCGTCGACAGCACCGGAAAGTCGTGGCTCGTCGGACCTGCCACCGGTGCCGATCTGGTTTCGGTCGCCGCCGGTACAACCATGTGGGGCATCCGGATCAATCCACCGGCTCTGCGGAGCCTGCTCGGCACAGCTGCCGACGCGGTGCAGGATTCGAAGATCGCCTTCGACGACATCCTCACTTCCAGACAAGCGCGGGTACTTGCCGACGCCCTTAGCCACGAGGCAGTCGACGCTCACCTACTGGGCCAGTTGTGGCGCGGACTGGAACCCGACCACGGAATCGAGCGTGGTTACTCCGCGCTCATCTCCTCCCCTTCGACGCCGATACGAGAGATTGCTGCAGACCTCGGTGTTTCCGAACGTCATTTCAGACGATCGATCACGTCGGCAGTCGGGCTGTCCCCCAAACTGATTCAGAAGGTGCAACGAATGCAGGACGTGTTGACTCTCAGCCGCGGCGCAAAACTCACGCTGTCGTCGCTGGCCGGTCGCGCCGGCTACGCCGACCAAGCCCACCTCGCGCGCGATACGCGAGCGCTGTCAGGCCTGACACCGACTCAGCTACTGCGCGAGCACCGGTAACGATGAGCGAAGACCTGTTCGCCGCCCTCGATCACCTGGCTGCCACGTCAGCTGTCGTGATCGATCGCCCCCGAGGGTCGGCACACCCGCGGTACCCCGATGCGATCTATCCGCTCGACTACGGCTATCTCGACGGCACGGTCAGCGCGGACGGCGACGGGATCGATCTGTTCCGAGGCTCGGCTGTCGGCAACGGTGTTGTCGCCGCGGCCGTTATTGCCGACATCGTCAAGAAGGACGTGGAAGTCAAGATCCTTCTCGAATGTACTGCGCCTGAAATCGACACTGCCACACTATTTCTCCGCGACGTTCTAGGTCTCGGTGCCACTGTCTTGCGGCGCGCCGTCAGCTGAGTTCGTCGAATCGCGGAACAAGATGCTCCGCAACCCACTTCGCTTCCTCGATCAGAGGCCAACCTGCCAGGATCAGTGCAGTCAAACCGGTTCGGCTGCGAAGCGTGCGTACCGAGCCCGTGATCGAATCCGGATCACCGACGTAGTACACCGCCGATGACCCGGTGCCGAAGATATCGAGGGGTGACCACGCCGTGATACCCGCGTACAGCCCGTCACCGACGTACAACTCCTCCGGTTCCGGAAGTCGGCCGGAAGCAATCTTGTCCGCCCAACCCTGCCGCTGAGCGTCGCGAGCGGTGAAAGTCTTGAGGTCTTGCTTCCCCAGAGTGCGACGACGTACTGCGTTGTCCAAGACATGAGCGATCTGCTCGACGCCCGTCTTCTCGAACAACGAACGGAACCGGTCGTGCGCCTGCGCCTTGGTGGGGCGAACGATCACACCGGTGAGCGCACCGAAGTCGGTGAACTCGCGCCCGGCTGCCTCCGCCGCCGCCCGTGCGGCAGAGAATTTGTCTTCGATGAACGAAGTCTCGCGCAGCATCGCCAAGTAGGTGTCGAGCACCTTGCCTGAATTCGCCAGGCCTGCAGGCGAATCACCGGTACCCCACAGCGGAACCTGATGCCCAGCGGGCGCATCGATACGCAGTGGTGTGTTGGGAAAGTTCGACTCCGTGCCTTCGGCGTAGATGCGGCGGAAGTCCGCCCAGTACTGCTCCCCCAACTCGTAACGCTCGTCGTGGGGCACGTTCATGTCGTACTTGGTCAGGATGTTCTCGCGTCCGTTGACCGAGTTGATCAACAGTCGGCCGCCGCTGAAGGCGTCGAAAGTCAATGCCTTCTCCGCCAGCAGTCGCGCCGGCGTCATGTTCGCGTAGACGGCGACGAGGAACTTCATGCGCGTGGTGTGCGCTGCCGCCCACGTCGCCGAGATGAACGGATCGTTCGGCCAGGTGGCAACAAGCGCACCTTCGAATCCGCCGTCGTCGATGGTCTTCGCGAGCTCGATCTGCCTGGCCCCGTCCACGGGGAACAACCCACCGGGGCTCCACGGGTAGTCCCCGTCGGCCTGGGTGAGATACCAGAATGTCTTGATGCCCATCAGTTCTGCACTCCAGCCGGCAGGTCGAACGATTCGATTCGGGCACGTGAGCGGATGGTGTCCGCATTCACGTTGTAGAGCGCGTCGAGGTACGCGACCGCGAAAGAACCGGGGCCCGAGGCATTTTCCTCGGCGATCTCCGATGCCACGGCAACATGCGTGTGCGCGGCAACCAATCCGTCCAGCGCGGTCGACGTGACGGCGAGGTAGGCGGCGACAAGACCGCCCAGAGAGCAACCGGTACTGGTCACGCGCGGCAACAGTGCGCTGCCACCGGAGACTCGGATGCCCCGAACGTCACCGCCCGCATCGCGGCCGACGATGTAGTCGACCGGTCCGGATGCCGACACGGCATCTGCATGCTTCAAGAGTGACAGAGCGGCGGGCACTGCGTCGGCGGAATCGGAGGCACTGTCGACGCCGCGGGTGTCACCGCCGAGTCCGGCCAGAGCGATGATCTCCGACGCGTTCCCCCGGATTGCGCTGGGGTGAAAGCGCAACAAGTCCACAGCGATACCGCTCCGCCAGGGTAGTCCGCCGACACCGACGGGATCCAAAACCCATGGCGTACCGGCAGTTCGGGCCGCTTCTGCTGCTATCAGGAAAGCTTCGGCTGTCCCGTCGTCCGGCGTTCCGAGGTTGACGAGCACTCCCCCGGCGATGGCAGCGAACCCACCCGCTTCGTGGACGTTGTCGATGTGAGCGTTGCTTGCGCCGGCGGCGAGCAGAACATTGGTCAAGAAGTTCGCAGAAACGATGTTGGTCAGCGACTGGACGAGCGGTACCTGATCGCGGAGTGCGTCGATCGCCGACGCGACGGTTTCGACAGAGACAGTGTCAGACATGAGAATTCCTTCAGGACGGGAGGTAATTGAGGACTGCGGCGATTCAGGACCGCGGACATCGAACATCCGCAAGTGCGCCGCCGGGCTCACCGCCGACAACCATCGGCAAAACCGGATCTGCAGTCCATTCCTCCAACGAGCCGTCGTAGACCTTGACGTCCTCATAACCGCCGCGGATCAGCGCAAGTGCTGTCAGGCACGCCGAAACTCCACCGCCGCAATAGATCACGACAGGGTCGGCGGCGGTTGGTAGAACGTCGGCCGATTTCGACAACACTTCCTCGACTGGAAGCATCCGGGCATCGGCGTCGAGGAGACTCTTCGCGGACAGATTCACGCTTGACGGAATATGTCCGCGTCGCGAATATCGCGTCTTCTCCGTTCCCTCGTACTGCTCAGGCGCCAGCGCGCACACCAGCGTTCCGGCTTCTCCTCCTGAGGACAGTGAGGCAACGCGAGGTAGATCGACCCACAGGCCAAGGTCCGTCACACCCCAACGCTTCGACGCCGACGCGTGGGTGACGTCGTCGCCGCTCGCGAGGGCGAAGCCGCATCGAGTCCATTCGGCGAGGCCACCGTCGAGGACCCTTGCTTCGATGCCGGCGTTGCGAAACACCCACCAGAGCCGTGATGCCCAAGTGGTCGAACCCTGGTCGTAGATCACGATTGTCGCACCCGGTTCGATACCACTGGATTGGAGATCGGAAATCAACTGCTCCGTTGACGGGCGTGTGAAATGCAGCGCCGCTTCCCTTTCGGAAAAGACGTCCATGAGGTCGACGTGTCGGGAACCCGGGATGTGCGAGGAAACCCAGCCGTCGTACCCGGACTCCGGGCGATAGTCGCCGTCAAATCGCGCGGGAGGAAAATGAACTGTCGCGTCGAGCACAGCGACGCCTCCCTCGCGCAGCATCGCGTCGAGTTCAGCAGCACTCACCAGCGGCGACGCGGTCTCTCCAGCCACTTCAGACCCTCTCCCTCGGAAACGAACAAGCACGAACCTAAATGAGTACTAGCGTATACGCAAGTACTCACTCGTCGCCGATGGCATAATCGAACGCGCTCTACTTGCATGCACAGGAATGAGGACACATGGATCTCGACGCCGATACGAGCACCACCGATCTGCTGGTGCCGGAGGCTGCGCTGGGCCGGTCCGATCAGACCTCGCGGCAGTACCTGCGCCTGCGAGCCGACATCCTGGCCGGCAAGTTCCCCCAGGGCTCTCCGCTGCACGAGACTCAATTGTGCGAATCGTACGGCGCATCGCGTACCCCGATCCGCGAGGCACTCAACTGGCTCGCGCACGACGGTCTACTCGAACGAGCCGCCCGCGGTTTTCGTGTCCGTTCCGGCACACCCGAGGACGTCATCGAAATCTACGCAGCGCGGGTTGCCCTCGAATCGGAAGCCGCCGGCGCCGCCGCACTCCGCCACAGCGATCTCGACCTTGCCCGCCTGGACGGATTGCACGAGTTCTGCTGCACTGCAACAGAAGGTACCGAGGTTCGTGCCGGAAACTTCAAGTTTCACGAGGCCCTCTGGCAGGCCGCCCACAATTCCACGATCACCTCATTGCTGATCCGCCTCACCACCCAACTGCGAATCTACGACAGCGGCCCGCCGTCGAACTACGGCGAACCTGACCTGCTCAATTCGGAGCATCAAGAGATCCTGAACGCCATCCGCGCCCGGGACGAATCGTCCGCACGTGGTCACATGCGCAACCATCTCGAGCGCAGCCGCGACCAACGAATAAGGATGTTCGCCAGCCGCTGACTTCAGACAGCCCAGATTTCTGCACGCCGACGCCTGCGCCGCCGTCGCTCAGACGGGGAGCGTGCCGGTGTCGACGTCGTACACGCTCTCGGCCGGGCTCGACATCACTCGATCCGCCATCTCCTGCTTGAGCTCTGTCAGCCGTGACTCGTCTTCGGCCGTCCGGTCGGACTTACGGGACAGAGTGATGAACTCGTCGACGACGAACCCCTCCCGAACAGTCAGCGTGACGCCCGCGCCGCGATAGGTGATCCGAAATACATACAGCGCGAGCGTGTTTCCACGTTCACGCCTGGCCAAGGATCTGTCAACGGTGTACCGCCCTTCGGTCACCGCGCGCGTGACCAACTCGAACGCATCGCGCACTCCTGGTCCGCCGTGTGCGGTGGCCACGACCAGGTCACGACGCTCGACGGAGCCCTCCGCGCCGAACACACCGAGAGCACGCTCGAGAACCTTGTAGGCATGGGCCACGCCGCCCGGGGCCTGCGGACCGTGATAGCGGAGGGCGTCCTCGTACGTGAAGTCGAGCGTCGTCCCGTGATCGGTCACGGTGAGCGTGGTGGTCATGATGGGCGTCCTTGCCGGTCAGTGCTGGCGGTCGATCGGATTGATCCGCGAGACGATGAGCGGATCGATCGGGGTGAAAGGGAAGTGCGGCAGCTCCCGCTCCGGAACGCCGAACGAGGCCGAGAGAACGCTGCGCGAGAACGCGGAAGCCGTTGCACGGTAGCCTATGTCGCCCGGTGTCGGCTGGTCGAAGAAGATGAGGAAATTGATGTCCTCGTCGCCTAGAACCTCGATATGATGGGGATAGGCACGCGGAACGAAATACACCTGACCGGGCTCCAGTAGGTAGGTGTCGAGTGATCCGTCGGGATCGAGAACCGTCATCCGCCCATGACCACGATGCACGTATCCCATTTCGGCAGTGACGGGATGCCAGTGTGGCTCACGCATTCCACTCTCGCGAATAGTCAACGAGTACATCGAAAGATCTTCCAGCGCCGCCCAATACTGCTTTCGCGCCACTTTCGCCTGTCCGTACGGATATGCGAGAGGCGCGATCTGGCCTTCGAGATCGAAGAGATGCGCGTTGGGAAAGCCGGCGGTATCGGGAACGACGGCGGCGCCGTCCCGCCGAACTATCTGGGACGCATCGGCCCTACCGAAGACGTCGAAGGCTGACGCGGCGAGGTCGTAGGTATTGCCGAGCACCGCGTTCGACATTGCGCTGACGCTACTCTGCAACGAAAAGTGCTGCGGGAGTGAAGTACGCAGGGCAGCGATGATCTCCGCCTCCTCCTCTCCGACATTCTCGATGTGATAAATCGCGCCGGATTCGACGTGATAGATCTGCCCCGCTCGCACCACGAAGCTGGCGAACTCGTCAGCATTGCCCAGCATCGAGACGAGCACGGTTCCGCTGGTGACGTAGGCGATCTGGTTCGCGTTGACGTTCCATTGTGGTTCACGGATCGCGCCGGGACCGAGAACAATTCGTTTGATCGACAGACCGGACAGGATCGGCAACGAACTCGTGTCGAGTTGCGAGATCGACCCAAGTTCGTTCTCGAAGACACTGGGGCCATTGCATAGTGAGGCAACGTGTGTAGACATGGCAATTTTATCCTTCCCACTCTGGTCCTTTCGACTCCGGTCCTTCCGCCTCGCTGACGTCAGTCCTCGATGAACGCGAGAATGTCCTGGTCCAGTGTCTTCTGATATGAGCCGTAGATGCCGTGAGGTGCGCCCGGATACACCTTCAGCGTGCCCTTCTTCACCAGCTTGATCGCCTTCTCGGCCGCTGCGCCGATCGGCACGATCTGATCGTCGTCGCCCTGAGCGATGAGGAACGGAACGTCGATGGCTTCGAGATCGGAGGTCTGGTCAGTCTCCGAGAATGCCTTGACGCAGTCGTAGGCCGCGGCGAGGTTGACCAACATACCTTGCCGCCAGAAGTCGTCCTTCGCCCCTTGCGAGACGTCGGCACCTTCGCGGTTCGCGCCGTAAAAGCTCTCGCTGAGATCCTTGTAGAACTGCGATCGGTCTCGCAGAACTCCCTCACGGATGCCGTCGAAGACCTCGATCGGTGTGCCTTCGGGGTTGCCGTCCGACTTGACCATGATCGGCGGTACGGCGCCGGCGGTGATCACCTTGGCCACGCGCCCTTTGCCGTGCTGCGCCGCGTACCGGACCACTTCCCCGCCGCCGGTCGAATGGCCAACCAGGACCAGGTCTTTCAGGTCGAGTGTGTCGATCAGCTCAGCGAGGTCCTTGGCATATGTATCCATGTCGTTGCCGGTGTACGTCTTCGACGAGCGACCGTGTCCTCGACGATCGTGCGCGATGGTCCGGTATCCGGCGTCGGCGAACAACTTCATCTCGACCTGCCACGCGTCAGAACTCAGCGGCCACCCGTGGCTGAGGACGATCGGCCGACCGACGCCGTGCTCGGTGTAGTAGATCTCGGTTCCGTCGGAGGTGGTGATGTAGGGCATGCTCTGCTCTTCTCTGTCGAGTCGTGGACTGAGATCCGGACACGGTGCCCGGTTTCCTCACTCTGCGAGTGCCCACTACGGGGGCAGTCGACTCATCGATCGACAGAAATGTGCGTGGGGGCAGAAGACTCCGGCCCGACACCACGAAGCGTGGTGCCGGGCCGGAGCCTTCAGTCAAAGGGAAACGATCAGTAATCGTCCTCCGTGTAGACGATCATCCCGCGCAGATTCTTTCCTTCGAGCATGTCGGCGTACCCCTCGTTGATCTCCTCGAGCTTGTAAGTCTTGGTCACCAACTCGTCGAGTTTGAGTGCGCCGCTTCGGTAGTGATCGAGCAACTTGGGAATCTGGGACCGTGGCCCTACCCCGCCGAAGATGGCTCCCTGCAAACGCTTCTGCAGAAGGGTCAGCTCGAAGAGGCTGAGCGTCACCTGCGAATCTGCGTAATGCCCCATTCCGACGACCACGACCTGGCCACCCTTGCCCGTCGCGCTGAGCGCGGGCTGAATGATGTCGCCGTGAATCTCGCCCACGGTGATCACGGTGACGTCGGCCATCTTGCCCCAGGTGATCTCGCCGATCACCGGTAGCGCTTCCTCGAGGGAGGCAAAAGTGTGTGTGGCGCCGAATTCCTTTGCCTTGTCGCGCTTGAACTCGACGGGATCGATCGCGATCACAAATCGTGCTCCGGCGGACGCCGCACCCTGCACCGAGTTGATTCCGACGCCGCCGACGCCGACGACCACCACCGTGTCGCCGACCTTGGCTCCACCGATCGCGGTGGCCGATCCCCAACCGGTGGCAACACCGCAGCCGAGCAAGGCCGCCTTGTCGAGCGGGATGTCCTTCTCGATTTTGATCACCGACGCCTCGTTGACGGTCACGTACGGCGAGAATGTTCCGAGCAGACACATCTGGATGACCGGCTCGTCGTCGAGGGTGACGCGGTACGTCTTGTCGGAGATCGCCTGCCCGGTCAACAGGCCGGCGCCCTCGTCGCAGATGTTCTGCAGACCCTTCGCACAGGACGGACAACGTCCGCACGCCGGGATGAAGGCGAGAACCACGTGGTCGCCTTCTTCGACGCTCGCGACACCCGGTCCGACCTTCGTCACCACTCCGGCTCCTTCGTGCCCGCCCAGGGCCGGGTAGAAGGGCAGCGGGCTGGCGCCCGTACGCAAATGTTCGTCCGAATGGCACAGCCCCGATGCGGCGAGTCGGACCTGCACCTCACCCGAGACCGGGTCCCCCAGCTCGACCTCTTCGATCTCCCACGCCTGACCTGGCGCCTTGACTACCGCTGCCTTGACCTTCACCTGCACTCCTCGAAATTCTTCGTGATGCACGGACGACGAAAGAACGCGCCGGCATTTGTGTCGCCGATCACACTCCATGTACGAGTGTGCCTGAAGTAGCCCGAGAATACCGTCGGTCCGTGTGCCTTTTTGGTAGCCGCCTCTACCAGAAAGGCGCACGACTAACATGGACACAGTGGCCAAGGGAACTCGCAAGACCAGAACTCGCAGCAGTACTCCCGAGCGAGGCGAGTCCGGTCCCGTCGCCGGCACTTTTCCGATCGATACCGGGACGTGCGAACTAGTCCGCGATCAGTACTCCGATGACAGTTGGATCATCCAGATCAACGGAGTGCCCAGTTCCCACGTGAACGTCGCGGATCCCACGGTGCTCGATTTCGAGTACATGCGGTGGATCGCGCATCTGGTCGATTCCGAACGTGACAAGGCCGAGCGCCTGCGGGTGCTTCATCTCGGCGGTGGCGCCTGCTCCATGGCCAGATACTTCGCCGCCACCTACCCTGACGCGCGTCAAGTGGTGGTCGAAATCGACGGTGCTCTGGCGGAACTTGTACGCGATTGGTTCGACCTCCCGCGCGCGCCTCTTCTGCGCATCCGCGTCGGAGAAGCCCGCGCCGTCACCGAAACTCTCACCGAGTCCACCCGGGACATCGTGATTCGAGATGTCTTCGCCGGCAGCACAACTCCGACACCACTGACGACGGCGCAATTCACCACCCACGTACGACGCGTGCTCGCACCGGGCGGCATCTACATCGTCAACTGCGGCGACACCCCGGATCTCCAGGGCGCGCGCAGCGAGGCCGCAACCATCGGCGCACAGTTCGAACACATGGCGATCATCGCCGATCCCGCGATGCTCAAGGGCCGCCGCTACGGCAACATGATCATCGCGGGCAGCGACGTACCGATCGGCGGGCAACCCGCGCTCGCGCGCGAGCTACTCGGCGGCGGAGTTCCCGCCCACGTGTGGCAGGACGCCGAAGTCCGCAAGTTCGCCGCGAATGCGCCGGTTCGCCAAGACTGAGCAAAAACGCTACTCCCCGCCGAAGACCCTCTCCACCACTGCTTTTGCCCGACGCGTGATGCGCAGGTAATTGTCGAGGAATTCCCCTGCGTCGTCGCCGTATCCAGCGACCTGCGCCACCGCCGCGAGAACACGGCCCGGGCCGGGAAGCTGATCGGTCGGCTTCCCCCGCACCAGAACGAGGCAGTTGCGTGCCTTCGTCGCGGTGATCCAGGCGTCACGCAGCAGTTCGACGTCACCTTCGCTGAGCAGTTCCGCGGCGCCGATGGCGTCGAGAGTCTCGAGGGTCGACGTGTTGTGCAGCGACTCGATCTTGTCGGCGTGGCGCAGCTGCAGCAATTGCACAGTCCACTCGATGTCGGCCAAGCCGCCGCGACCCAGTTTCGTGTGCGTCGCCGGATCGGCTCCGCGCGGGAGCCTTTCGGAATCGACTCGCGCCTTGATGCGCCGGATCTCGCGCACCGCCGCATCACTGACGCCGCCTTCGGGGTAGCGGGTCTTGTCGATCATGTGCAGGAACCGCAGTCCCAATTCAGGATCACCGGCAACCGGGTGCGCACGAAGCAGCGCTTGAATCTCCCACGCCTGAGCCCACTTCGCGTAGTACGCGTCGTAAGACTCGAGAGTGCGCACCATCGGACCGTTACGGCCTTCCGGACGTAGTCCGGTATCGACTTCGAGCGGCGGATCGGTACTCGGTGCCCCGAGGAGCTTGCGGACCTTGTCGGCAATGCTGTTGGCCCACTTGACCGCAACGGTCTCATCGGCGCCCTCACGAGGTTCGCACACGAACAGCACGTCAGCATCGGATCCATAGCCCAGTTCGCCGCCGCCGAGTCGACCCATGCCGATGACGGAGAAACTGGCCGGCGCCTCGGTCCCGAGTTCGGTGACGCTGGCCTTGATCACCGCGGAGAGCGATGCATTGAGCACCGCGGCCCACACCGAGGACAGCGCCTTGCAGACTGCAGGAACATCGAGCATGCCGAGGATGTCGGCCGAAGCGATGCGCGCAAGCTCGTGTCGCCGCAGCGAGCGGGCCGCAGCAACAGCACGATTGGGATCACTGTGTCGGCCGGAGGCGGTGAGGATTCCGCGAGCGACATCCTCGGGCTTCGGCTCGACCAGGCGCGGCCCGCTCGGTGAATCCGCGAACAAACGGATCACGTCGGGAGCCTTGATGAGCAGGTCGGGTAGGTACGCGGACGAGCCCAGCACGGTCATCAGACGCTCGGCGACCGCAGCCTCGTCACGGAGCAGGCGCAGGAACCACGTCTGGTCGACGAGCGCGTCCGAGAGCCTGCGGTAAGCGAGCAGCCCGGCATCGGGATCCGGTGTGTCCGCGAGTGATTCGAGCAGAGTCGGCAACAGGAGCGCTTGAATGCGACCCTTGCGTGAAGCGCCACTCGTCAGTGCAGTCAGATGCCCGAGAGCATGCTCGGGTGCCGTGTAACCGAGAGCGGCCAACTGGCGAACCGCGGCTTCTGGCCCCAGGACCAGTGCTTCCTTGTCCATCCGAGCCACCGATTCGAGAAGCGGGCGGTAGAACAACTTGGCGTGCAGGCGGCGAATCCGATGCGAATTCCGCTTGATCTCGGCGCGCAGGACTCCCAGGGAATCCAGACGACCGTCGGGTCGCATGTGCGCGGCGCGGGCCAGCCAACGCAGCGCTTCCTCGTCGTCCGGCGGCGGCAGGGTGTGTGTGCGCTTGAGCTTCTGCAACTGCAGACGGTGCTCGAGCAGACGCAGGAATTCGTACGACGCGGTCAGGTTGGCGGCGTCGTCGCGGCCGACGTATCCACCCGCCGCCAATGCAGTCAGTGCATCGACGGTGCTCTGGACATGCAACGAACTGTCGGCGCGCCCGTGCACCAATTGCAGGAGTTGGACGGCGAATTCGACGTCGCGCAAACTTCCGCGGCCGAGTTTGAGTTCACGCTCACGCAGTTCGGGGGGAACCATTTCCTCGACGCGTCGACGCATGGCCTGGACTTCGGGGACGAAGTCCTCGCGCTCGGAGGCGATCCACACCATCGGGCTCATCGCCTCGGAGTACTGGCGACCGAGCTCCATGTCGCCGGTCATCGGACGAGCCTTGAGCAGTGCCTGGAACTCCCAGGTCTTGGCCCAGCGCTTGTAGTACGTGATGTGGGATTCGAGGGAGCGAACCAGTTCTCCGCGCTTGCCTTCGGGCCGCAGCGCAGCATCGACCTCGAAGAATGCGGAGGTACCGATACGCATCATCTCACCGGCAACGCGACTGGCCGTCGCATCGGCCGGTTCGGCGACGAACACCACGTCGACGTCGGAGACGTAGTTCAGCTCGCGCGCACCACATTTGCCCATGGCGATCACGGCGAGCCGGATCGGACAGCTGCCCTCGGGACACACCGTTGCGATGGCCACCGCAAGTGCAGCGGTCAGCGCGGCGTCGGCCAGATCGGAAAGCTGGTGCCCCACAGTCTGATACGGAACTACGGGTTCGTTCTCGACGGTCGCCGCAAGATCAGCCGCAGCCAGCAGCATCAGCTGGTCCTTGTAGCTCTTACGCAGAGCAACAACAGCTTCCGGCCCGGTCACCGTGGCGCGGTAGGTCAGGGAACCTTCGGTGGCACCCTCGTCGACAGTTGCACCCACGACCTCCAGCAAGGCTGCAGTCGCCTCGTCCTTGGTCGGCAGAGCGGTGCCGTCGAGCAGTTTCCAGCCGATCGGATCCGCGGCCAGGTGGTCGCCGAAGGCCGACGACGCACCCACCAGTGCGAACAAACGGCCGCGCAGGCTCTTGTCCTTGCGCAGGACCTGATCGAGTTCGCGCCACCCGTCGCCGAGCCCGTCCTTGATCCGCACAAGGGTGCGCAGAGCGAGGTCGGCGTTCGCGGCACGCGACAGCGACCACAAGAGTTCGATGCTCTCGGCGTCGACCCAACCGAGCTGACGCAACTCGTCGGCAGCGGTGGGCTCGACCAGCCCGAGTCGACCCGGTCCTGGAACTGCTGATCTCGCAGCGGGCGGTTTCACCGTCACAGACCGAGGTAGGTCTTGAGCTCGAACGGCGTCACGTGGCTGCGGTATTCCTCCCACTCACGACGCTTGTTGCGCAGGAAGAAATCGAAGACGTGCTCGCCGAGTGCTTCGGCCACGAGCTCCGACTTCTCCATCTCGCGCAGAGCGCTGTCCAAGTTGCTCGGCAGTTCCTTGTAACCCATGGCGCGGCGCTCGGCGGAGGTCAACGACCACACGTCGTCTTCTGCCTCGGGCGGCAAGGTGTAGCCCTTCTCGATGCCGCGAAGACCGGCAGCAAGCAGGACCGCGAAAGTCAGGTACGGGTTGCAAGCCGAGTCTGGGCTACGGATCTCGACGCGGCGCGAGGACGCCTTGTTGGGCGTGTACATCGGGACGCGAATGAGAGCCGATCGGTTGGACGGGCCCCACGACGCAGCAGTGGGTGCCTCTCCCCCGTGGACGAGTCGCTTGTACGAGTTGACCCACTGGTTCGTGACCGCACTGATCTCGTTGGCGTGCTCGAGGATGCCGGCGATGAACGCCTTGCCGGTCTCGGAGAGCTGCATCGGATCGTCCGGATTGTGGAAGGCGTTGGTGTCGCCCTCGAACAGGCTCATGTGGGTGTGCATCGCGGAGCCGGCCTGATCGCTGAACGGCTTGGGCATGAAGCTCGCCCGGACGCCTTCACCGATCGCGACCTCCTTGACGACGTACCGGAACGTCATCACGTTGTCGGCCATCGAGAGTGCGTCGGCGTAGCGCAGATCGATCTCCTGCTGACCCGGCGCGGCCTCGTGGTGGCTGAACTCGACCGAGATGCCCATCGACTCGAGTGCGTCGATGGCGTGGCGGCGGAAATTCGGAGCCGAATCGTGCACGGCCTGGTCGAAGTATCCGCCCGAGTCGGCCGGGATCGGCGGAGTGCCGTCGATCGGGCCGTTCTCCAGAAGGAAGAACTCGATCTCCGGGTGGACGTAGCAGCTGAAGCCCAAGTCGCTGGCCTTGCTCAGCTGGCGACGCAGTACGTGGCGCGGATCGGCCCACGACGGCGAACCGTCGGGCATCGTGATGTCGCAGAACATGCGAGCGGAATGCTGCGCACCGTCCTTGTGGGCCCACGGCAGGATCTGGAATGTCGAGGCGTCGGGCCGAGCGACGGTGTCGGCTTCGGAGACTCGAGAGAATCCCTCGATGGCGGAACCGTCGAATCCGATTCCCTCCTCGAAGGCGCCTTCGAGTTCGGCGGGGGCGATCGCCACCGATTTGAGGTACCCGAGAACATCGGTGAACCACAAGCGGACAAACCGAATGTCGCGCTCTTCCAGGGTACGAAGCACGAATTCTTTTTGGCGATCCATGCACGCGAGACTAAGCAAGCCACGTTAAATCTGTGTTACATCAGTGGTCCCGGTTAACAGAGTGATTGGTCACCATCGAATAGGCGCAGCGTACGGCGTCGCGCCGGCTAACATGTCAGACCCTCTTCCGGAGCCTTCAAGTAAACGAAGTAGTCGACGACGGCATCGTCGACGCAGGAGTTTCCGTCCAGAACCACCGTGTGTTGGGTTCCGTCGAACGTGATCAGAGCAGCGCCCAACTGCTTCGCGAGATCCACTCCGGCCTGATACGGGGTCGCCGGATCCTGCGTCGTGGACACGACGACCAGCTGCGGCAGACCGGCGTCAGCGAGTGCCTGGGGGTCGAGCGCGTGAGGGCTGCCGGTAGCCGGAACGGGCCAGAACGCGCACAGGTCGAGCGGCGCTTGACCCGTCCCGCGGCCGTCGTCGAGGAACGGCGCCGCCTCGCGGTACCGAGTGTCGGATTCGCCGGCCTCGGCGCGGTCGGTGGTTGCCGGATCGTCCACGCAGCGAATGGCGTTGAACGCGTCGTTGATGTTGGAGTAGCTGCCGTCATCCTCACGGCCTTCGTACATGTCGGCGAGATTGAGCAGCGAGTCGCCGCGTCCGTCGGCCAGACTCGACAGACCCCCACGCAGCGGCGTCCACAACTGTGGCGAGTACAGAGCTTGCTGCACGCCCGTGATCGCGTCGGAATAACTCAGCCCGCGCGGATCGGTGGTCTGTGCCGGCTTCTCGATCAACGGATCGACGAGTGCCTGGAAGCGTGCCTGCGCCTGCGCCGGATCATCACCCAGCGGGCAATCCGTTCGCGAGACACAGTCGGCGACAAAGGCGTCGAACGCGCCTTGGAAGCCCTGCCCCTGCAAGACCACTTCGTCGACCGGATCCTGCTCGGGGTCGAGCGCGCCGTCGAGGACCATCGCTCGGACGTTCTGCGGAAAGGTTTCCGCGTACGTGGATCCGAGCCGGGTCCCGTACGAGAACCCGAGGTAGTTCATCTTCGGATCGCCGAGAACGCCCCGAATGACGTCCATATCTCGCACCACCTCGTAGGTACCGACATGAGCGAGGAACTCCGTACCGGTCCGCTCAGCGCACTTGGCGGCGTAGTCCTTGCTGTCCGCCTCGGCGAGAGCGATGCCCTCCGGCGTCATGTCGACGTTGACCTCCGCACGCTCCGCGTCGGTCTCCTCCGGCGTCAAACACCGAACCTGCGGGGTCGACGCCCCGATCCCCCGCGGATCGAAGCCGATCATGTCGAAACGTTCCTGCAATTCGGTGCCCGAACCCGAGGTCGCCATCGACAGCCCGGACCCACCCGGCCCGCCGGGGTTCAGCAACAGTGAGCCGATGCGGTCGCCGGTTGCCTTCGAACGCGAGATCACCACCTTCGCGGTGTCGCCGTTCGGATTCGCGTAGTCGACGGGAACGCTCACCTCGGCGCAGTCGATCCCACGCCCCAGCGGCGCAGTTCCTTCTTCGACAAATTGGTCGCACGAACCCCAGTCGAGCGTCTGCTCGTAGAATTTCTCGAGGCCGGACGGCACCGCGGACGCGGCAGAACCAGCAGGTTCCACTGATTCGGGCGTGCCTTCCGAACTGGTGCAACCGACAACCAACACGAGCACTGCTGCGCTTCCGGCGAGGGCACCGGAGAGGCGAACGAACTTCGACATGCCATCGATGGTGCCAGGAAACCGCGATAGCCAGCGGTTCGCCTCGTCTCGGCACCTACCTGATACGCGCGCGGTGATGTGACCCATTGCACCCCGTCAACTATTCGTGTCGGCGATGTCCGGTGGCAGACTGAACACGTCATCACCCACACCCGGGGACCCGAAGGCGATCAACGCTCAGGGCCTCGAGGCCAGAAAGGGACAACGATGTCCGAAACACCTCTCTACGGTTCTGTACCCAGTGCAGTTTCTGTACCCACTGCAAGCTCTACCGATGCACCGAAGCGTAAGACGCGCATTCACCACCTCGCCGAGATGAAGCAGAACGGCGAACGCTGGTCGATGCTCACCGCTTACGACTACTCCACGGCACGCATCTTCGAAGACGCAGGCATCCCGGTGCTGCTCGTCGGCGACTCTGCCGCCAACGTCGTCTACGGCTACGACACCACCGTGCCGATCACCGTCGACGAACTGCTCCCGCTCGTGCGTGGCGTGGTTCGCGGCGCGCCGCACGCACTCGTCGTCGCCGACCTCCCCTTCGGCACCTACGAGGGTTCCGCCGAGCAGGCCCTTGCGACTGCGACACGGTTCATGAAGGAAGGCCTCGCGCACGCCGTCAAACTCGAGGGCGGTGAGCGGATGAGTAAGCAGATCGCGGCTATCACCTCGGCCGGCATCCCCGTCATGGCTCACGTCGGATTCACCCCGCAGAGCGTGAACTCGCTCGGCGGATTCCGCGTCCAGGGTCGTGGCGACGCGGCCGAGCAACTTGTGGCGGACGCCATTGCAGTCCAGGAAGCCGGGGCGTTCTCCGTCGTCATGGAAATGGTTCCGGCCGAGATTGCGGGCCAGGTCAGCCGCAAACTCACCATCCCCACCGTCGGCATCGGGGCCGGTTCCGAATGCGACGCTCAGGTACTCGTCTGGCAGGACATGGCGGGTTACACGAGTGGTAAGACAGCCAAGTTCGTCAAGCGTTTCGGTAACGTCGGTGACGAACTGCGTTCCGCAGCCGCAGCCTATGCATCAGAAGTTCGCACTGGCGCTTTCCCGGCCGCAGAACACAGTTTCTGATCCGAGACCGGCGAACGCCGCCTGTCTCTCAACCAGCCAGGGGTGCGTTCAATGATCGGTAACCGTCGAAGTTCTACTGCCGCAGCTGTAGTCGGCGCGGCAGCTCTCGTCACGGTGCTGAGCGGATGCGCGGGAGGGTCCACCAACTCTCCCGCGCCCAGCAGCACTACGCCCGCGAGTTCCACCACGACGGCGCCGGCAACAACCGCGTCCGGTTCGACGTTCACCGACGCTCAAGTCCAGCAGTTGTGCTCGGATATGGAAGGGCAGCTGCAGAACTGGCGGACCGTCACCCCGACGCTCGGCAAGGGCGGACTGAACACGATCGTCATCACGTGGGCGACGCAGAACGGCATCAACCTGCTCGATCTCGCTCAGAACCGCGAAAGCATCGACGCGGCAACCTCAGCCGCGTGCCCCGACGTCCGGAGCGGCGCGATTTCCGCACTCGAGATCCCCGATCTCGCCTCCGGCCTGGTGGGCTTCTGATGACCGACACGTCAGCCACTTCAGGGCAGCCGTCGACTCTCCGGAGTCTGTATCCCCCGATCGAGCCTTTCGTCACCGGCTTCCTCGATGTCGGTGACGGCCAGAGCATGTACTGGGAAGTCAGCGGAAATCCGGACGGCAAGCCGGTGGTGTTCCTGCACGGTGGCCCCGGCGGTGGTGCGCAACCGGCGGTACGCCAGTTCTTCGATCCGGCCGCATACCGCATCGTTCTACTCGACCAGCGCGGCTGCGGGCGGTCCACCCCTCACGTTGCCGACGGCGCCGACCTGTCGGTGAACACGACGGACAAGCTGCTGGCCGACATCGAAGCCCTGCGCGAACATCTTTCGATCGACAAGTGGATGGTTTTCGGCGGGTCCTGGGGTTCCACGCTGTCCATCGCCTACGCCGAAACGTTTCCTACGCGCGTCACTGAGCTGGTCCTGCGCGGGATCTTCCTCCTGCGTCGTAGCGAGATCGACTGGTACTACAACGGCGGCGCGGGAAACATCTTCCCGGAGCGCTGGGACAAATTCCTCGAACCGGTACCCGAGGCGCAGCGCGGCGAAGACCTCGTCGCGGTCTATCACCAACTGCTCCATTCCGAAGACCCCGACGTCGCAGCCCGGGCAGCGATCGCCTGGTCGGCCTGGGAAGGATCGACGAGCTACCTGTACCCACAGGCGGACAAGATCGAACAGAACTCCGAGACCCGATTCGCCTTGGCTTTCGCCCGTATCGAGAACCACTACTTCGTCAACGGCGGATTCTTCGACGAGGGTCAGCTCCTACGCAAAAGCTCCGCACTGCACGGCATTCCGGGGACGATCGTCCAGGGCCGCTACGACGTCGTCTGCCCCGCCACCAGCGCCTGGGCGCTGCACAAGGCGTGGCCCGAATCCAAGCTCGTGATCGTCGACGACGCCGGACACTCCGCGATGGAGCCCGGCATCGCACATCACTTGGTGGAAGCCACCGATTCTTACCGGTAGCTCGCTACGCCGGGAACGTGAACTCCACCGTCCGTTTGACGGTGTCGACGGCGGTGAGTCGCACCTTTGCGCGCTCACCGTCGTCGGGCGTTCCGACGCATTTCGCAATCACGGCGACCGACGGGACAAACACTTCCGCCGAGCGCTTTCCGTCCTTGACGCGCATCACCACTGCGTCGAAGACCTCGCCGACCCGGCCGTCGAGCAGCGTGGACTCGGTCAGATCGATGCACGCACGGTCGACCTTGTTCGCCAGCGAGTCGGACCCACTCATGATGTCGGGCAGCTCGGGAAGTGCAGTGCGCGCCCATTCCGGTACCGGCGTACCAGCTGTGATCGCCAGACACACCTCGGTGCTGAAACGATCGGACAGCCGGCGCAGCGGAGCAGTCACGTGAGCGTAGGGCGCTCCGATCCCCGCATGCACCGTCAACTCCGGTAGTCGGCCGTCGAAGGCCGCGTAGTCTGCCCCGCGCAGCAACGACGGCGCAACCGACATCAGCGCCATAGTCGACGGCTCGTTGGAATCGAGTCCGGCAAGAATCTGCCCAACGCTTTGCCCCTCCGGCCACGTGATACCCAGCGCCACTGCAGTTCTCCGCAAGGTCCGAACCGCGGACTCCTCGGCCGGCGGCAGCGTGCGAAGCAACCCGATACCTGCGTCGATCATCATGCGGCCGGCACACATCCCGGTCAGCAGCGACACTTCTGCGTTCCAGTCGTCCGCTTCGGTACGTGGCTCCAGTTCGATCCGCCAGCGAGCCGAGGACTCGTCCTCCGGCTGATCCCGAACCACTGACTGCTCCGGCAGTTTCAGCTCGATGGCACCCCTGGCAACCGCCGAGACACTGCGCAATCGTCCGAACTCCGGTAGTGCGGCGATGGACGGATGCAAGGTTCCCGCGTCGGCATCGCGCTGCACGGTCGAATAGTCCAGACGTGCCACCGATTTCACTAGAGCGCGTCTCACCTGCCACGACGTCGGCTCGGCCTGCGCGTCGAGTTCGATCCGCCACAGCGCGGCGGGACGAACCACGTCCGGCAGCAGACTCGCCGATCCCTCCGACAACGCTCGGGGATGCAGCGGGACGGAACCGTCCGGGAGATAGAAGGTTTGGCCCCGCTTGCGGGTTTCGATGTCGAGAGCGCCACCCGGCGTCACCACCGCCGCGACGTCGGCGATCGCGTAGTGCACGACGTACCCGGTCGAGATCTTCTCGATGTGCACTGCCTGGTCGAGGTCCATCGATCCGGGAGGGTCGATGGTCACGAAGGCGATACCCGTTTCGTCGACACGCCCGGCACCGAAACGATCCACGGCATTCTCGGCCTCGGCCTGCGCCGCAGCCGAGAATGCTCCTGGCAAGTCGAACTCCGCCCGAACCACTCCGAAGTCGATTCCCTGCACCATCATTCGACTTGCGGGCACGCATCCTCCATGATCGGTTCGGGCCGGTGTAGCAGCAGTACCGGTCCCAGTTGTTCGAGTCCCGGCCGTTCCAAGGCTCAGTTATTCCAAGGCTCAGTTGTTCCAGTCTTCGTCTGCCCGATCGGCGGCTTTGTTGCGTTCGGCAGCGATCTTCAATGCATGCTCGGCAGAGTCCCGATCAGGGTACGGCCCCATCCTCGTCAGCGAGGACGCACCCTTTCCCTGCGTGACGGAACCGTCGGACACGTCGAAGTACCAGAGTCGATCTTCATCAGTCATATCCACAGTGTGACATCAGAGTGAGATAGAAGCTTGTAGATCGCTGTGAGACTGATATTCTTTCTACTTGGCCTGGCAGGTGAGAACCGGACATTCGAACGGTGAGTTCTGCTTGAATGCCCAACACAAGCTACGAACAGAAAATGGAGTGCGCATGTCCGCAATTCTTTACGATTACCTCCTCCCGCTCATGGGCCATGACGCGGCAACGTACTGGGCTACGCTGCTGGTCATCAAGCCTGTCTGACAGCTTTCGACCATAGAGAAGACCCCCACCGATCCGGTGGGGGTCTTCTTTGTGCTCTCTTGCAGATCGCGGGCGGACGAGTCGGCGTGTAAGCCGGATCCTGTCCTGCGGCACCGAAGTGCCGAGTGGCGACCATCCATCTGGGCACACCGTCGCCGGGTGCCTCGAGCGGTTCACCCGCAGGCTCGGGCGAGCAGCCCTCGAACACCTGCGCAGCCGCACCGCGAGCGATGCGACCTTCAACCTTGCTCCGGGCGGGGTTTACCTAGCCACCCCGGTCACCCGAGGTGCTGGTGCGCTCTTACCGCACCGTTTCACCCTTACCTGCCTCGAAAGGCAGGCGGTCTGTTTTCTGTGGCACTGTCCCGCGAGTTGCCTCGGGTTGCCGTTAACAACCGCCCTGCTCTGTGGAGTCCGGACTTTCCTCGGCCCCAGGCCTGTGCGCGATACGCGCTGGTTCCAGAAGCCGCGGCCGCCCGGCCAACTCGTCCGCCCCCGTATGCTACCGGGCGCCTGTCGGTGGCCGGCACTATGGTCACCGTATGACTCGGTACGTGGCCCTGCTACGCGGTATCAACGTGGGCGGCATCAACATCAAGATGGCGGACCTGGCGAGAGTCTTCGGTGACCTCGGATTCCAAGGGGTGAAAACCGTGTTGGCCTCAGGCAACGTTCTGTTCGACAGTCCGAGCACCGACATCCCGACGCTGAAGAAACAGATCGAATCCGCCCTTGCCCGCGAGTTCGGCTACGAGGCTTGGGTGTTCGTCCTCGACCTTCCGACACTGCAGGCGATCGTGGACAACTACCCGTTCGAGCGCGAACGCGAGGGTTGGCATGCTTATGCGATGGTTGCCTCCGAGCCGGAAATCCTGGAGGAATTGAGCACTGCGGCAGCGCAACTCGATGCCTCGGTCGAGCGTGTGGCGGCAGGCGACGGAGTCCTGTACTGGGAGGTCGAGAAGGGGCAGACCGTCAAGAGCGCGTTCGGCAGGAACACCGGAAAACCGAAGTTCAAGGCGTTCACCACAACCCGAAACCTGAACACGCTCTACAAACTGCTCAAATGACGCTCGCCCCGACACGGAGCACCAACGCGTGACTCTTCTTCCCATCCTGCTCGTCGCCGCCGTACTCGTCTTTGCGATAGTGCGTCCACGCGGGCTTCCCGAGATCGTCATCGCCGGGCCGGCAGCCGTCATCGTTCTCCTGACCGGCGTCGTAACTCTCGACGAAGCCCGCGAAGAACTGACGAGCATGGCACCCACCGTCGTCTTCCTGGTTGCCGTGCTGGTTCTCGCTCATGCCGCGGACGCTCTCGGCGTCTTTCGCTGGGTCAGCCAGATCCTGCAGCAAAAATCCCTCGCCGATCCACACCGGTTGCTGATTTACGTTTTCGGCGCCGCTGCCCTGACCACGGCGGTCCTGAGCCTCGACGCCACCGTCGTGCTGTTGACACCCGCGGTGATCGCGGCCGCACGATCCATCGGAGCAAGTACGCGGCCCCATTCCTATGCCAGTGCGCACCTGTCGAACTCGGCGTCGACGCTCCTGCCGGTATCGAATCTGACCAACCTCATCGCGTTTGCTGCAACAGGTTTGACGTTCTTGCACTTCACCGCATTGATGGCGTTGCCGTGGGTTGTGACGATCGCTGTCGAGTACCTGATTTTTCGACTGTTCTTCCGTTCGGAACTCGCGCGGGGCGACAGCGCCGAACCGCCGGTGGCAGCCAGATCTGCGCCTGCGCCGATTCTGCCGCTGACGGTGATCGGAATGACGCTGCTCGGTTTCGCGGTTTCGGGTTTCTTCGGGATCGAGCCCGCCTGGATCGCGGTGGTGGGTGCGAGTGTCCTGGGAGCGATCGCTCTGTCTCGGCACCGTACGACCGCCGCCAAGATGCTCTACGCTGCCGACCTCTGGTTCTGCGCGTTCGTCCTGGTTCTCGGAATCATCGTCGCCGGAGTCGCGAACGGGCCGGTGGGTGAATGGATTGCGCAGATCCTGCCAGGCGACACCAGCTACGGCTCGCTGCTCTTTGTCGCCGCGGTAGCGGCGGTTGCGTCCAATCTCGTCAACAACCTGCCGGCAACCTTGCTGATGATCGCAGCGCTCGGAACGGCGGCACCTCCAGCTCTGGTGCTTGCAATGTTGATCGGCGTCAACCTCGGCCCCAACCTCACCTACGTGGGCTCACTGGCAACGATGCTCTGGCGACGAGTCGCCACCAGCGCGGGCGCACCGCCCACGCTGGCGACATTCACTCTGCTCGGGGTCATCACGACGCCACTGACATTGCTCGCCGCCGTGAGTGCCCTGTGGTTGGTGATCTGATCAGAGGCTGATCAGCCGTCGGGGCTCTTTCAGCGAAGGTGTGACGTGTCGTTGACCAACCGGACCGAGGCTCCCCCGTCGGGATAGAACTCGGTGATACTCAGCGACGCCAGATCCAGATGCAACCGATACAGCAACGACGGCCCGGCATCGAGGGCCAGCTGCACCAAAGTCTTGATCGGGGTGACGTGAGAGACGACCAACAGCGTCGCGCCGCCGTAGGTCGAGATCAGGTCGTCACGCGCGGCGACGACTCGTTCGCGTACCTCGTCGAAACTCTCGCCGCCCGGTGGACGCACCGAAGTGTCCGAGAGCCATTCGCGATGCAGGTCCGGGTCACGCTCGGCTGCCTCGCGGAACGTGAGTCCGTCCCAGTCGCCGAAATCAGTTTCGATCAAACCCTTGTGCTCGACGACGGGTAAACCGAGCACGCGGGCCGATGCCTCTGCCGTCTCACGGGTTCTGCCAAGGGGTGAGCAGACGATGGCGTCGATACCGCCTCGGTTCCCGAAGCGTCCGGCTGCGCCGGCAGCCTGCGCGCGGCCCAGTTCCGTGAGCTCCGGATTCCCGCGTCCGGAGTACCGGCGATCGACCGACATCGCTGTCTGTCCGTGACGTAGCAACAACATTCGTGTCGGCTTGCCGGTGGTGGCGATCCATCCCGGAGAGCCGGCGATCTGCGGCTCCGACGTCTCTTCGGACGGCGCGGCGGGTGCGGGGGCTGCGGTTTCGATGCCGGCAGCCGCGTCCATCGCCTCGTTGGCAAGACGATCGGCATGAGAGTTCTCGCCGCGAGGAATCCACGTGTAGGTCACTCGCGAGAACTGCGTCGCCAGCTCGGCAGCGCGCCGCTGCAGCGGAATCATGTCCGGGTGCTTGACCTTCCAGCGCCCGGACATCTGCTCGACGACCAACTTGGAATCCATGCGGACGTCGACCGTCGACGCGCCGAGTTCACCGGCAGCGGTCAACCCGGCGATCAGTCCGCGGTACTCGGCGACGTTGTTGGTCGCGATACCGATGCTTTCCTTGCGTTCGGCCAACACCGAGCGCGAGGCGTCGAACACCACCGCTCCGTAGCCGGCCGGACCGGGATTGCCCCGCGATCCACCGTCGGCCTCGACGATGACCTGCGTGGGATTCACAGACCGGACTCCTTGGTACGCACCATGATTGCATTGCACTCTGGGCAACGAACGACGACGTCGGCCGGTGTCGCGGCAATTCGCGAGATCTCGCCGCGGTCGATCTCGATCCGGCAAGCGCCGCATCGGCGTGCCTGCAGAAGCGCCGCGCCCGGTCCGCCCAGGCTGCGCTGCTTCTCGTAGACAGCAAGGAAATCGGCGGGGAATTCACCGACGAGTCGTTCACGATCGGCGGCGCAACGCTCCTGCGCCTTGTCCAGATCAGCGACGGCATCGTCGCGGCGACGCTTGGCGTCGATCAGCTCTTCTTCGGCCTGGGACAGCTGGGCACCGGCGTGATCGTGATCGGCCTGCAACGCCTCACGCTGCTCCATCACTTCGAGCAACTCGTCTTCGAGGAGCCCCTGACGCCGGACCAGGCTGCCGAGTTCGTGTTCGAGTTCGGTGAGCTGCTTCGCCCCGACCGACCCGCTCTGCAAGAGTGTGCGGTCACGATCCTCGCGCTGACGAACCGCGTCGACCTCGCCTTCGAGCTTGCGAATGTCGCGATCGATGTCGTCGATCTGGATTTCGACGGCTACGGACGCGTCTTTACGGCTGATTCGCTCGGCCTCGAGACGTTCGACTTCCTGCTGCTCGGGAAGCGCTCCGCGTCGGTGGGTGATCCGAGTGAGCTCAGCATCCACCCCGGCGAGGTCGAGAAGCTTGGATTGCACCTGTGGTTCGACGTTCACGCTGTATAACTCCTGCTGTAAGTCCGATGTCGGCAGTGCTCGCGAAGGACGGCTCTCGAAGAACTGCTCTTGAATTGTTCGTGCAACCGTACCTTGCAGTGCGCTGCACTAATGCGCACTCAAACACCACGGATCGGTGCGAATTGTCGAAACCCGGCTTTCCCACTCCGGATTGTGGGCAAACGCGGCGTCGAGCACCGATTTCGCCTGTGCGCACCACGGGTATTCACTCGCCCAGTGCGCGACGTCGACCAGAGCCGGGCCACCGGCGCGTAGATGCTCGTCCGCGGGATGATGCCGCAGGTCCGCAGTGACGTAGACGTCGGCGCCCAGTGCCGCCACCACGTCGAGATACGAGTCGCCGGAACCGCCGCACACCGCCACGGTACGAACGGTCGCGTCTGGATCTCCGGCCGCGCGAACACCCCACTCGGTCGAGGGCAGTGAGCGCGCCACTCGCGCGGTGAATTCCCGCAAGGTTTCGGGGTGGTCGAGCTCACCCAACCGCCCCAGTCCGAGTGAACTGGGGAACGCTGCGAGTTCGAAGACATCGAAGGCCGGTTCCTCGTACGGATGGGAGGCACGCAATGCGCCCAGCACTGCGCTTCGCTTTCCGCGAGGGGCAATCACTTCCACACGATTCTCGCGAACCTGCTCCACAGCGCCGACGGTCCCGATCGTCGGATTCGCTCCGTCGGCGGGCAGGAACTGACCCGTACCGGTGACGGTCCAACTGCACTGGCTGTAGTCACCGATCCGCCCAGCCCCGGCCTCGAAAAGTGCATCCTGCACGGCCGATGCATTCTCCACCGGAACCATGACGACCCACTTGTCGAGCGGCTGCGTCGGCTTGGGTTCGATCGGGCGAAGCACGGTCAGGCCCAGAGCCTGCGCCAACGCGTCGGACACTCCGGGGTCGGCCGAGTCCGCATTGGTGTGCGCCGAGAACAGTGCGCATCCCGCCTTGATGAGCTTGTGAACCAACGCACCTTTGGGTGTGTGAGCACCGACGGTGTCCACCCCACGCAGCAGAAGTGGATGGTGAACGACCAGAAGGTCGGCACCGGAGGCGATGGCGTCGTCGACCACTGCCTCGGTCGGATCCACCGCGAAAACCACTCTCGTCACAGCGTCGGCCGGATCGCCGCAGACCAGACCGACCGAGTCCCACGATTCCGCCAGGGCCGGCGGATACGCGGATTCCAGCACGGCTATGACGTCCGCAAGGGTGGGGCCACTCACAAGATCTCCTTCATCGCTTCGATCAGTACCGCAACCTGCTCGGCTGGACGGACGGCCACGCGCAGCCGATCCGGGCCGAGTCCGGGAAAGGTGTCGCACCTGCGGACGGCGATTCCGCGGGCACGCAGGTGCTCTCGCATCGTGGCGCCGTCACGGACATCGATGAGCACGAACGGCCCCGCAGCGGGTTGGTGCACGGCAATCCCGATCTCGGTCAGTCGCCGCGACATGTCTCGGCGGTCCACGGCAATCGCGTCGGCTTTGATCCTCGACTGCTCGACGGCAAACGGTTCGCAGCACGCCGTGATGGCCTCGATCTGCAGACTGCCCAATGGCCAGTGGGCTCGGCCGTGACTGAGTCGAGCCAGAAGATCGGGAGAGCCGATCGCGTATCCACACCGCAATCCGGCGAGCGCCCACGTCTTGGTCAGGCTCCGAAGGACCATTACATCCGCCGACTCGACACCGGCGATGCTCTCCGTTTCGCCGGGGACCGCGTCGCCGAAGGCCTCGTCCACCACCAGGATCCGGCCCGGCTGACGCAATGCCAACACATCGGCCTTGGGGTGAAGCACGGACGTCGGGTTGGTCGGATTGCCCAGAACGACAAGGTCCGCGGATTCGGGTACCTGCGCGGTCCGAAGCTCGAAAGGCGGCTCCAGAATCACTTGAGTCACCGGCACACCGGCCTCTCGCAGTGCCAGTTCCGGCTCGGTGAACGACGGATGGATCAGCGCTGCCGAACGAGCGCCCAGGCGCGGCAGCATCGCGAATCCCTCGGCACCGCCCGAGAGCAACAACACCTCTTCGGGCCGGCGCCCGTGCCGCTGCGCGACCGTTTCGCGAGCCTTCAGTTCCGCTGCGGCCGACGGGTACGAACCAAGCGTCGCCAGCCCTGCGGCCAGCCGATCCCGCAACCACTTCGGCGGGCCGGAGCCTTGAACGTTGACGGCAAAATCGAGTAACCCGGGCTCCGCTTCGACATCGCCGTGATGTCGCAAGCTCTCCAGGTCAAACGTTCCGGTACTCACCCGGTCAGCCTACGGTCGAGCACCGTGCGCGGACATCACCCCTGCCGTCCGGGACAATGAGTGCCGTGACGACACCACCGCTCGACCGCTTTCCCGTAGTTCTGTTCGATCTGGACGGCACCATCACCGATTCCGCTCCCGGCATTCACGGCGGCTTCCGACACGCGTTGGCAACTGTCGGCCATCCGGAGCCGACGGAAGCGATGTTGGCATCGGTGATCGGCCCGCCGATGGTCGATACCTTCAGGTCACTCGGTATGGCCCCGGCGGACGTGGATCGGGCGATCGCCGCGTACATCGAGCGTTACGACGCGACCGGGTGGCAGGAGAACTCGGTGTACGAAGGCATGGACGTCGTCCTGGGTAAGGCTCGCGCGAGCGGCACCCGACTGGCCGTCGCCACCTCCAAGTCGGAGCGATTCGCCATTCGAATCCTCGAGCATTTCGGCCTGGCCGAGCACTTCGAGTTCATCGGCGGCGCGAGTGACGACGGAACTCGTCGGGCGAAACCCGATGTGATCGCGCATTCGCTGACCTCACTCGGGATCACTCCCGTCCTCGCATCCGACGGCGGAACCCCCGACGTTCTCATGATCGGCGACCGTGATCACGACGTGCTCGGCGCCGCGAAGTACGGCATCCCCACCGTCGTCGTCGAATGGGGCTACGGTTCCGCCGAGGAAGCGCGGCAAGCGTTTCGCTCCGTATCGTCGGCATCCGAACTGGGAGGACTTCTCGATGGCCGCCACTGAACCACTCCACGTGACTGAACCACTTCATGTGACGTTTGTGTGCACCGGCAATATCTGCCGGTCACCGATGGCCGAAAAGATCTTGCTCGCGCATCTGGACCGTGAAGGCCTCGCCGACCGAGTCCGTGTCAGCAGTGCAGGTACCGAGGGGTTTCACACCGGTAGCGAGGCCGACGAGCGGACCAACGTCGTGCTCCGAGCGGCCGGATATCCGACGGGCCACAGTGCCGCGCAGGTCAATGCAGATCATCTCGCGGCCGATCTGGTCGTCGCCCTCGACACCGGCCATGAACGTGAGCTTGCTCATCTCGGCGTGCCCACCGAGCGTCGGCGCCTACTGCGATCGTTCGACCCCGAGGCTGACGGAGAATCGGTTCCGGACCCGTACTACGGGGATCAGGAGGACTTCGAACTGGTGCGAGACCAGATCGAAGCAGCCATTCCCGACATACTCGACTGGATCCGCGAGCGGGCCTGAACCCGGAGCAAAATTCACTCCCGTTCGGGCAACGGATACCGTGGACGTGTGCGAAGACTGAAATTCCTGTTGCGGCCCGGTTGGTTGGTACTGGCAGCTGTGGTCGGGCTCTTCGCCTACCTGTGCTTCACCGTGCTCGCCCCATGGCAACTCGGCAAGAACACAAAGACCGAGCACCGCAATGATCTGATCTCGAACTCGATCAACGCGGAGACCGTGCCGATCGGTGACGTCATCGCCGATTCGACGATCGCACCGGACGACGAATGGCGAAACATCACCGCGGCAGGCACCTATCTGCCCGACGCCGACATCCTCGTTCGACTGCAGTCCATCGAGGGCGCACCGTCGTACGAGATCCTGACGCCTTTCCTTCTCGACGACGGCCGCACGATCCTCGTCAATCGCGGATACGTTCGGCCGATCAACGGCGCCGAGGCACCGCCCATCGCCGCGCCGCCGACCGATCCGGTCACTCTCAACGGTCGCGTGCGTCTGTCGGAAGGCACCGCGCCCGGCCGAGTTCCGATGTTCGAGGACGGCGCGAAACAGGTCTACTCGATCGACGCACAACCTATCGGCGAGTTCATCGGAACGGACCTGATCGACGCGTACATCCAACTCGAACCCGACCAGCCCGGCGGCCTGGGGACGATCCCTCTCCCCCAACTCGATGCAGGCCCCTATCTCTCGTACGGGTTCCAATGGCTGGCGTTCGGCATCATGGCGCCGCTCGGACTGGCCTACTTCATTCGCGCGGAGTGGCGCGAACGTCGCAAGGAGAAGGCAGCTCAAGCAGCTGTCGACGGCTTCGCAGCGGACGACGCCGCTACCGAGACGACCCCGGAAGCGCCGGTGTCCGCGCCTGCCTCACACCCCGCCGAACCGGCTCCTACCTTCAGCCGTCGCAAGAAGCCGGAGCCGGAATCAGTGCCGCTGACGGCGCAGGAAGCCAAACTTGCCGATCGATACGGCAATACCCGCTGAAATACCCGCTGACACCACAACTGCACTGATCTGCACCGCCGACGAAAGCCTCGACGCGCGGCGCAGATCGTTCGGCGTCGGCACAGTCCCGCGGCCGAGGACGGGACGCATCTCCACCCCGTGCGCGTACTCGGTCCGACCACCCAACGAAATGCCCAACGCCCCTGCCGCCGACGCTTCCGCGACGCCCGCATTGGGGCTTGGATGAGCCGCTGCGTCGCGTTTCCACGCTGCCAGTGATTCCTGAACCGAGCCGCCTACCACCGGTGCACACGCAGCCGTCAGCGCACCTGTCAGCCGAGCGGGGACGATGTTGACCAGGTCGTCGAACCTCGCCGCAGCCCACCCGAATCTGCGGTATTTCTCGGAGCGGTAGCCGATCATCGCGTCGAGGGTGTTGGCGGCGCGGTAGACGAACAGACCCGGCACGCCCGCAATTGCACCCCAGAACATTGCACCGACGCTTGCATCCGAGGTGTTTTCGGCGACCGACTCCAGCGCTGCACGCGTGAGGCCCTCCTCGCCCAGCACCGAGGGATCGCGTCCACACAGTGAAGGGAGAAGCTCGCGCGCTTTCGTCAGGTCACCATCGACCTGTGACGCCTCCAATCGAGCGGCCATGTCGATGCCGGTGCGTGCAAGCGACGTCCCGCCGAGCACAGCCCAGGTAGCCATCGCTGTCGTACCCGTGACGGCCACCCAACCGGCCCGGCGCGACGCTGTTTCGGCTGCGAGCCCAAGTCCTGCGGTGCCGGCCAAGAGCACGGCGACATGAAGTGTTCCGGCCGCGCGCGAGTCCCGGTAGGACATCTTCTGCAGCGCGATGGCCGCGGTTCCGAAGCCGGCAACCGGATGGAACCGCCCCGGATCGGCGAAGACCCGATCCGCGACGAAGCCGAGGAGAAGCCCGGCAGCTCGCGCATTGAATCGAGACTGGGACGAACGAACCGAAATCTGCACGAGCGTAGTTGTAGCAGCGACGCTCGTTCTCTGGCCAACCGTCACGTGTCTGCACGAGCCGATCTCTACCCGTCCCAGTCGATCGTCAGGTAGATCAAGCGGTGCATTCGGTTGATTTCCCAGACACGGGCAATCCCGGTCGCGAGTGCGTCGCTCTGGGAACGAACCCGGATCGTCTGCCCCGCGAACAACGCAACACTGAGACTGGGCATCTCGGCGATGTGTATGTGCGGACGGGTGGGATGCACGCGCGTCGGGTCGACGGCTACTTCGATCACAGAACTGGACATGCGTCCAGAATGGCGTATTGCGGACAATTCGTTGCCGAAAACGAAAAACCCCGATCTGCATCGACATGCAGATCGGGGTTTGAATTCTTCGGTGGGCGCGGAGGGTTTCGAACCCCCGACCGCTGGTGTGTAAAACCAGAGCTCTACCACTGAGCTACACGCCCGAACTCCCGGTGAGACCCTCACCGGGAGTGCTCTAAGACTCTAGCGCGGCAAGCGCATTTGCCCAAAGTCCGTGGTCACGGGCTTCTCCGGGGCCGTTCATCTCGGCAAAACGAATGATTCCGTCTTTGTCGATGACAAAGGTGCCACGATTCGCGAAGCCCAACTTGTCGTTGAACACCTCGTACTTCTGAGCGACCTCACCGTGCGGCCAGAAGTCCGACAGCAAGGGAAATGTGTATCCCTGCTCGGCCGACCAGATCTTGTGAGTCGGCGAAGCACCGACAGAAATCGCGAGAATGGCGGTGTCGTCGTTCTCGAACTTCGGAAGCTCGTCACGGACCTTGCAGAGTTCCCCCTGACAAGTCCCGGTGAAGGCCAACGGATAGAAGACCAGCAGAACGTTCTTCTTACCGCGGAAATCTGCGAGCGAAACTTCCTGGTTGTTCTGGTCCTTCAAGGTGAAATCCGGTGCCTGGGCACCAACTTCGAGAGGCATGTGCGATTCCTTGGGAAAGTGCGGAAAGGACCGGGTCAGCGCTTGTTGGCCGGACGAGCCTTCGGCTGAACCAGTCGACTTCCCGACCAGTCACCGAGGTTGGCTGCCGATGTCTGCGTCAGGCCGGCAGTCGGCGCCGATTCGGCGATCTCGCTGGGCTCGACGTGTCCGTCGAGACCGGTCTTGGGAGTGAGAACCCACACGAAGCCTTCGTCGGCGAGGGGCCCGATGGCATCCATGAGGGCGTCCACCAGGTCACCGTCCTCGTCGCGCCACCACAGCAGCACGACGTCGATGACCTCGTCGGAATCCTCGTCGAGCATTTCCCCGCCGATGGTTTCCTCAACCGCGGCACGAATGCCGTCGTCGGTATCCTCATCCCAGCCCAGTTCCTGCACCACCATGTCAGTGGTAATCCCGAGTTTCTGAGCGTAGTTCTGGGCATCCGCCGCGGCGACCACGGTGGGGTCCTCCTTTTGTTGATGGTGTGTGGCGACCCCGCACACCTACCGTTTGACGATCAATTAGGGAAAGCGAACATGGTCTGAGGCGTTAGCGCAAGCCGACCACGCCGAAAACTTTCACCAAAGATCGTCTTCTGACACACGGCGAACCTTACGCCTGCGGATTACCGCAGGTCACAGGGATCCACATTCATCGAAGATCGACTTGCGAATCGAATTGCTCGTATCGCTGATCGAATTGATTTCATCGGCCGAATGATCACTCTCGATCACGACAGCAGATGAACGTAGGTTCGCGGCCAATTCGGCGAACAGTCCGGAAAGTTGCGTCGGAAGTTCACTCGAGACCGAGTCGAACCACGAGGCCGTCTCCCTTGCCGAGGAAGCAGCAGCGCTTGCTTCGGCTCTCAGGTCGGTCTCACCATGATTTCCGGCGTCGACGTAGGCATTGAACGCAACCACGTCGTTTTTCGATCGAGAGACCGCTTCCTCACAGATCGCGAACGCCGCATCTGCCGCATCTGCCGCCGCTTTCGACGAGGACGCGGCGGCCATCGAAATACTCACCTCGGATTGGTATGCAGCCACGTGCGCTTCATTGGGTACTGCCGATCCGGTCACCGCCGCCGAACATCCCACGATCACCGACAGTCCCACTGCGATCGATCCGACCGAGACCCACGCCCCGACCCTGCCGTAATTGATTTCTTTGTTTATTTTTTCCCACCCCTTCATACGTTCCGATCGATCCCCCAAGCCTGTGACTACGGGGAACCATCACACCCCTGCGTCACGCCGAAAAACGCTACCCGAGAGTAACCAGAGGCGAGGTGTGCCGGACCGACCGGGATGGTGAAAGATGAGGTACGCGCCATATTCACGATGGAAGTGCGTCGGACCTAACAAGGCCTCGATCACCTATGTAAGGACGCCCCACCACGCGTCCCCAAACCAATGAGGAGCACACGTTGTCTGACCTGATCCAGGGTCCCGCGTCCGGGCAGAACGCCGATTCCGGCGCCGCCGGCGAGTCGGGTTCGCCCGCGTCGAATACGCCGGGGGGAACCGACGGTCGCGTTCGCGTCATTCGCGAAGGTGTTGCGTCGTACCTGCCGGACATCGATCCGGACGAGACCACCGAATGGCTCGAATCATTCGACGGACTTCTGGATCGATCCGGACCCACGCGTGCCCGCTACCTCATGCTCCGCATGCTCGAACGCGCCGGCGAGAAGCACGTCGCACTCCCCGCGCTCACTTCGACCGACTACGTCAACACGATTCCGACCGAAAACGAGCCGTGGTTCCCCGGCGACGAAGAGGTCGAGCGCCGCTATCGCGCCTGGATCCGTTGGAACGCCGCGATCATGGTCCACCGCGCTCAGCGACCGGGCGTCGGCGTCGGCGGTCACATCTCGACCTATGCATCCTCGGCAGCGTTGTACGAGGTCGGCTTCAACCACTTCTTCCGCGGCAAGGACCATCCCGGCGGCGGCGACCACATCTTCATCCAGGGTCACGCCTCCCCCGGCATCTACGCGCGCGCCTTCCTCGAGGGCCGGATCCCCGCGGAACAGCTCGACGGATTCCGCCAGGAGAAGTCGCACGCAGACTTCGGCGGCGCACTGCCGTCCTACCCGCACCCACGGCTGCTTCCCGACTTCTGGGAATTCCCGACGGTCTCGATGGGCCTCGGCCCGATGAACGCCATCTACCAGGCCCGGTTCAACCACTACCTCAACGACCGCGGCATCAAGGACACCACCGATCAACACGTGTGGGCGTTCCTCGGCGACGGCGAAATGGACGAGCCCGAGTCACGCGGCCTCGCTCACGTCGCGGCAACCGAGGGCCTCGACAACCTCACGTTCGTCGTGAACTGCAACCTCCAACGCCTCGACGGCCCGGTCCGCGGCAACGGAAAGATCATCCAGGAACTGGAATCGTTCTTCCGCGGTGCCGGCTGGAACGTCATCAAGGTCGTCTGGGGTCGCGAGTGGGATGCGCTGCTGCACGCCGATCGCGACGGCGCACTGGTCAACCTGATGAACGTGACGCCGGACGGTGACTACCAGACGTACAAGGCCAACGACGGCGCGTTCGTACGCGATCACTTCTTCGGACGTGACCCCCGCACCAAGGAACTGGTCAAGGACCTCACAGACCAGGAAATCTGGAACCTCAAGCGTGGCGGCCACGACTACCGCAAGGTCCACGCCGCCTACGCAGCGGCCATGGCACACAAGGGCCAGCCGACGGTCATCCTGGCGCACACCATCAAGGGCTACACCCTCGGTAAGCACTTCGAGGGCCGCAACGCCACACACCAGATGAAGAAGCTGACGCTGGACGATCTCAAGGCGTTCCGCGACATGCAGCACATCCCGATCTCGGATGCCGAGCTAGAGAAGGATCCGTACCTGCCTCCGTACTACCACCCAGGCGCGGACGCTCCCGAGATCAAGTACATGCTCGACCGTCGTAAAGCACTCGGCGGGTTCCTGCCTTCCCGTAACACCGATGCGGCGCCGCTCAAGCTCCCCGAGGACAAGACGTACGACGTCATCCGCAAGGGTTCGGGCAAGCAGGAAGTCGCCACCACCATGGCGATCGTGCGCATCCTCAAGGAACTGTTGCGCGACAAGGAGATCGGCAAGCGCATCGTACCGATCATCCCGGACGAGGCTCGCACGTTCGGTATGGACTCGTGGTTCCCGTCGCTGAAGATCTACAACCGCAACGGGCAGCTCTACACCTCCGTCGACGCCGAACTCATGCTCGCCTACAAGGAGAGCCCGATCGGCCAGATCCTGCACGAGGGCATCAACGAGGCCGGCTCGACGGCTTCGTTCACCGCAGTCGGCACGTCGTACGCCACCCACGGTGAACCGATGATTCCGCTGTACATCTTCTACTCGATGTTCGGTTTCCAGCGCACCGGCGACGGCCTGTGGGCGGCTGCCGACCAGATGGCTCGGGGATTCGTTCTCGGCGCCACCGCCGGTCGTACAACTCTGACCGGTGAAGGTCTCCAGCACGCCGACGGACACTCGCTGCTCCTGGCATCCACCAACCCCGCAGCTGTCACGTACGACGCCGCGTTCTCGTACGAGTTGGCGCACATCGTCAAGGACGGCTTGCGCCGCATGTACGGCGGCACCGAGGGCGTCGACGGTTTCGGTGGCGAGAACATCTTCTACTACCTGACCATCTACAACGAGCCGTACGTTCAGCCGGCGGAGCCCGAAGGTCTCGACGTCGAGGGCTTGCTCAAGGGCATCTACCTCTACAAGACGTCCGAAGCATCGGGCCCGAAGGCACAGATCCTCGTCTCCGGTGTCGCGATGCCCGAGGGGCTGCGCGCGCAGAAGCTGCTTGCCGACGAATGGGGCGTCTCGGCCGACGTCTGGTCGGTCACGTCCTGGGGTGAGCTGCGCCGCGAAGGCGTCGAGTGCGAACGTCAGGCGCTGCTCAATCCGTCCGAGGATGCTCCGGTTCCCTTCGTCACCACGGCGTTGTCCTCGGCCCAAGGCCCCGTCGTCGCGGCTTCGGACTGGATGCGGGCGGTCTCGGATCAAATCCGTCAGTGGGTTCCCGGCGACTACACCACGCTCGGCACGGACGGGTTCGGGTTCTCCGACACCCGCACTGCAGCGCGTCGCTACTTCAACGTCGATGCCGAGTCCATCGTCGTTGCCGTGCTGATCGGTTTGGCAAAGGAAGGATCGATCGAGCGGTCGAAGGCCGTCGAAGCAGCGAGCCGATACCGCATCGACGACGTGAATGCTGCTCCCGAGCAGACCGGGGACACCGGTAGCGCCTAAGTCGTAGGGCAACAGTCCCAGCGATCGAAAACAGACCTACGCCCATCGCCGCGGGTGTCATCTCGACATCCGCTGCGGCGATGGGCGTAGGTTTTTCTCATGCCCGAACCTGATCCCGAGAAACCCGAAGAGGGCGTACGCCGCACTCGACCACAGTCGTCCGGGTTGCAGGCTGTACTCGCCCGCCGTCGTCAGGTTCGCGATCCACTTCCAGAAGCCTTGCTCCGTCGCGTCAAACAGTTCTCCGGCCGGCTCTCCACCGAGGCCGTGACCGTGATGGAGGAGCAGCTTCCGTTCTTCGACAGTCTCGACGCTTCGCAACGCGCCGACGTTCAACTGTTGGTGCAGACGTCGGTGGTGAATTTCCTGGAATGGCTGCGGCAACTCGACTCGGAGATCAGCTTCGGATACGAGTCGTTTCCGGTCATCCCTCAGGATCTTGCTCGACAGCTCACGCTGCGCCAGACCGTCGACATGGTCCGGGTGGCGATGGAGTTCTTCGAGAAATGGCTGCCGGCTCTCGCCCGCAACGATCAGCAGCTGATCGCGCTGACAGAAGCCGTCCTGCGCTACGGGCGTGAACTCGGTTTCGCAGCAGCGACGGTGTACGCAAGCGCTGCCGAGTCGCGGGGTGCCCTGGACACGCGACTGGAAGCGCTCGTCGTCGACGCCGTCGTGCAGGGAGACACCGGCTCGGACATGCTCTCTCGCGCCGCCACCTTGAACTGGGATGCCACGGCTCCGGCCACCGTCATCGTCGGGTCTCCCCCGCCGGACGAGCGGGTCTCGGTTGCCGGCACCGTCCACGCGACTGCCGCCGCGCACGGGCGCGCTGTTCTCGCCGTGGTGCAGGGTCCGCGACTGGTGATGATCGTCAGCGGCGAGCTGAGCAGTAAGACGGAAGGCAGCCAATTCCTTCAAGACCTGCTCATGAGTTTCGCCGACGAGCCGGTGGTGATCGGCCCGACAACACCCTCGTTGAGCGCAGCGCACTTCAGTGCGTCCGAAGCTCTGGCGGGAATCAAGGCTGTTGCCGGGTGGCGCGGCGCACCTCGTCCCGTTTTCGCGACTGAACTGCTCCCGGAACGGGCACTACTGGGAGACGCCGCTGCCGTGAAGGCTCTTCGCGATTTCCTCGTCGCACCTTTAGCTGAATCCGGCACAGTCTTGACCGATACTTTAGACAGTTATCTCGACTGTGGAGGTGCGGTTGAGACTTGTGCACGTCTTCTGTTTGTTCATCCAAATACCGTTCGGTACCGCTTGAAGCGAATCGCCGAAGTTACCGGCCGGGATCCAACGAATCCACGCGACGCGTATGTACTACGGATCGCCGCTACCGTGGGCCGATTGACACAAATCGATCTCAAATCGAACAATTCGGTTACTTCAGTCACATCTTTAACATCCGGACAAACAAACCTGTAACCCCTGAGCGTCCAATTTCGATGGCCGAGCGCGACGTGGGATTTTGTGGGAACCCTACAAAACACTTCGCCAGAGTTCATCGCGACCGACATCTCGCAGGTCGCTCGCGGCGGTGTTCTCTTAATAAGTGATTTCGTTGCTCGCCCCGGGACAGGGCTCTCAGACACCCGGCATGCTCAGCCCCTGGCTGGCACTGCCCGGAGCACAAGACCGCCTCGAAGTGTGGTCGAAGGCAGCCGGCCTGGACCTCGTCCGACTCGGCACGACCGCGACCGCCGAAGAAATCACCGACACCTCGGTAACCCAGCCCCTCGTCGTTGCCGCTGCTCTGCTGGCATACGAGGAAATCGAATCACGTGGGCTCCTCGGCGCCGACGTCATCGCTGCCGGCCATTCGGTGGGTGAGCTTGCCGCTGCTGCGGTCGCCGGTGTTATCTCCGCTGACGACGCGGTCGCGCTTGCCGCCCTCCGTGGCGCCGAGATGGCCAAGGCTTGTTCGCTCGAGCCCACGGGCATGTCAGCCGTTCTCGGTGGAGACGAAGCCGAAGTGCTCGCACGAATCGAAGAACTCGGGCTGGAAGCAGCCAACCGCAATGCGGCCGGCCAGATCGTGGCGGCCGGACTGCTCACCGCGCTCGAAGAACTCGCAGCAAACGCACCCGAAAAGGCCCGAGTCCGCGCACTACCCGTCGCCGGAGCTTTCCACACCCGCTTCATGGCGCCGGCGCAGGACGCCGTCGCAGCTGCTGCCGCCAAGATCACCCCTTCCGATCCGACGCGCACGCTGCTTTCCAACTCGGATGGCGCACCCGTCTCCTCGGGCGCCGACGCCCTCACCAAGCTTGCCGCGCAGGTAACCCGCCCCGTTCGTTGGGACCTCTGCTCCGCGTCGTTGCGGACAGCAGAAGTCAGCGCGATCGTGGAACTCCCGCCGGCCGGAACCCTCGTCGGAATTGCCAAGCGTGAAATGCGTGGCACACCGACGGTGGCCCTCAAGAACCCGGAGGATATCTCCGCACTGTCCGAGCTGACCTAGCTCGGACGCCCACCCGGCCGATCAGCCCGAACGGCGGCCGGACGTTTCACCCCACCTCAATCGATCAAGAAGGGAGCCACACCAGTGGCCCACACTCAGGAAGAAATCATCGCGGAACTCGGCCAGATCGTGGAGGAGGTCACCGGTATCGAGCCTTCCGAGGTCACCGTTGACAAGTCCTTCGTGGACGACCTCGATATCGACTCCCTGTCCATGGTCGAGATCGCCGTTCAGACCGAAGACAAGTACGGCGTGAAGGTCCCCGACGAGGATCTTGCAGGTCTGCGCACCGTCGGCGACATCGTCGCGTACATCCAGAAGCTCGAAGCCGAAGGCGCCGAAGCCAAGAACGCAGAGTGAGCCGACCGTGACTTCCGCTTCTACCCGCAAAGGGAAATTCCCCGACATCGTCGTCACGAGCCTCGCGACGTCGACCTCGGTGGCTGGTGATGTGGATGGCACGTGGAAGGCGCTACTCGCCGGCGAAAGCGGCATCGGAATCCTCGATGACCCGTTCATCGACGAGTTCGACCTTCCCATTCGCATCGGCGGGCACCTGAAGGTTTCACCGGACGAGGGCTTGTCCCGCGTCGAAATTCGACGGATGAGCTGGGTGGAACGCCTTGCCCTCACGTTGAGTCGCACGGTCTGGAGCAACGCCGGCAGCCCTGAAGTCGATCAGGACCGCCTGGCCGTTGTCATCGGCACCGGACTCGGCGGCGGCGACACGCTCATCGACGCCGTCGACAAGCTCCGTGGCGGCGGATACCGCAAGGTGTCCCCGTTCTCGGTGCAGATGGTCATGCCCAACGGACCGGCCGCAACGGTCGGACTCGAACTCGGGGCCCGCGGTGGCGTCATCACTCCGGTGTCGGCATGTTCATCAGGTTCCGAGGCAATTGCTCACGCTCACCGCATGCTTGTCATGGGTGACGCGGACATGGTTGTGGCTGGTGGAGTCGAGAGCTTCATCGACGCCGTTCCGATCGCGAGCTTCGCCATGATGCGTGCGATGAGCACCAACAACGACAATCCGGCCGCAGCTTCACGTCCTTTCGACAAGGACCGCGACGGATTTGTCTTCGGCGAAGCCGGCGCCTTGATGATCCTCGAAACCGAGGAGCACGCAAAGGCACGCGGGGCAACGATTCACGCCCGCCTGCTTGGTTCCGGAATCACTTCGGACGGGTACCACATCGTGGCACCGCATCCGGAAGGCCTGGGCGCGGCGCGAGCCATGACCCGAGCAATCGAGATGGCCGGACTGACGAAGTCCGACATCAAGCACATCAACGCCCACGCCACTGCGACGCCGATCGGTGACATCGCAGAGGCAAAGGCAATCAACGCAGCGGTCGGCAATCACGCTGCGGTGTACGGCCCGAAATCCGCGCTGGGACACTCGATCGGCGCTGTCGGCGCCCTCGAATCAGTCCTCACGGTTCTGGCAGTGCGTGACGGGATCATCCCGCCCACGCTCAATGTTGACAGCCAGGATCCAGAAATCGATCTCGATGTCGTCAAGGGTGAACCCCGAACCGGCTCTTTCGATTTCGCACTGAACAACTCGTTCGGTTTCGGTGGGCACAATGTCGCGCTCGCCTTCGGTCGGGCCTAGCCCGAACCGCGGTTTGCACCTGTCCGCGGGTGTCGTTGCAACACAACGTCACCCGCGGACAACACCGACCTTTCGTTCCACCCAAGGCTCGTACTGAAGGAGGACGCGATGACCATCCTGGCCCCCGTGACAAAGTCCGAATCATCGACAGACCCGCGCGATCCTCTTGCGCGCCTGGAAAATCTGTTCGACCCCGGCACAACAGTGCCGCTCCACGCCCGTGACAAGTCCGGTGTGCTCGCCGCGTCCGGAAACATCGACGGCGTCCGCACCATCGCATACTGCTCCGACGCCACTGTCATGGGTGGCGCCATGGGCGTCGACGGTTGCAAACACCTCGTCAAAGCCATCGATACCGCTATCGAGGAAGAGTCCCCCATCGTGGGCCTCTGGCACTCCGGTGGCGCGCGTCTGGCTGAAGGCGTCGAGGCGCTCCACGCCGTCGGACTGGTCTTCGAGGCCATGGTCCGCGCGTCGGGTCTCATACCTCAAATTTCCGTCGTGCTCGGCTTTGCCGCTGGCGGAGCCGCGTATGGTCCAGCCCTCACCGATGTCGTGATCATGGCGCCGGAAGGCCGAGTGTTCGTCACCGGGCCGGACGTAGTTCGTAGTGTCACCGGCGAACAGGTCGACATGGTGTCACTCGGCGGTCCGGACACACACACCAAGAAGTCGGGTGTCGCGCACATCGCCGCACACGACGAGGCCGACGCATTGCACCGCGCGCGCCGCCTGGTCTCGATGATGTGCGAGCAGGGCGAATTCGATCAGCGGGCAGCGGAACTCGGCGACAGCGATCTGCGCGCCATGATGCCTGCCTCCGCGAAACGCGCGTACGACGTTCGTCCGATCGTTCACGAAATGCTCGACAACGTCGAAGGCGAGTCGAGTTTCGAAGAACTGCAAGGCAATTACGCTCGGAGCATCGTCACCGGTTTCGGCCGGATGGCCGGACGCACCGTTGGCGTCATTGCGAACAACCCACTGCGACTCGGGGGGTGCCTGAACTCCGAAAGTGCAGAGAAGGCCGCTCGATTCGTGCGACTGTGCAACGCATTCGGCGTGCCGCTCGTGGTCGTCGTCGATGTTCCCGGGTATTTGCCGGGCGTCTCGATGGAGTGGGAAGGCGTTGTCCGACGCGGAGCGAAGTTACTTCACGCCTTCGCCGAGGCAACGGTCCCCCGCGTCACCGTCGTCACTCGAAAGATCTACGGCGGCGCCTACATCGCGATGAACTCGCGAGCACTGGGAGCCACTGCCGTATTCGCTTGGCCCAACTCCGAAGTAGCCGTGATGGGTGCGAAGGCTGCTGTCGGCATCCTGCACAAGCGGGCCCTCGCAGCTGCACCGGACGACGAGCGTGAAGCATTGCACGACCGTCTCGCCGCCGAACACGAGGCGATCGCAGGCGGCGTCGACCGCGCTGTCGAAATCGGCGTCGTCGACGAGGAAATCGACCCGGCGAAGACTCGCAGCATCGTGACCGCTGCCCTCGCGTCTGCACCATCTGTCCGCGCGCGGCACAAGAACATTCCGCTCTGACAACCCGGGACAGCAAGGTGGGCCTCGCCGATACGGCGGGGCCCACCTTTGTCATTCGAGTCTTTGTCGTTCAAGCCGCGAGAGCGCTCAGGGTTCAGGATGGACCTCGGTCAGCTGACACGCCTTCGCAGCCATGTCACTTCGGCACCTTCGCCTGAACTCCGGAAGGGTTCGAGTTCCTCGTCCCACGGTGCGCCTATCGCCCGATCGATCTCCGCGGCGATGTCTCCACCGGAATTCATGATGGACCGCAGTTTCATCTCCCCTACGACGACATCACCGTTCGCACTGGTGGATCCGCGCCACAGGCCCAGACCGGGCACATGGCTGTACCGTTCGCCGTCGACGCCGTGGCTCGGGTCCTCGGTGACCTCGAACCGCAACATCGGCCACGCGCGTAGCGAGTCGACCAGGCGGGCACAGGTTCCGACGGGACCCGTCCAGTCCGTCGTCGCACGCAGAAGCCCGTCGTAGGCAGGCTGTGAGGTCCATCTGAGCTTGGCAGGGCTGTCCAACGTGGCGGACAAAGCCCAATCCACGTGCGGGCACAGCGCCGCGGGCGACGAGTGGATGTAAACCACACCAGTCGTCACGTCCGCGAATTGATTCATTTCGCGCACTCGAGCCTCCTGCTTCGACGAGGGACGTCTTCCCCAACGACCTCTGTCGAGTTCGTGCAGCACGCTCGATTGAACAGTGTGCCTTGTGTTACCCGTGTTGCGCCAGTGGAAGGAGAGAAAATTGTGCTCTACCGCGAAACTTCACCGACCACGCCATCCGACAATTCGGTCCACAAAGGCTTGGCCCAATCACCGAAATCGCGATCGGTAAGCACGACGCACGCAGTATCGATCGTGGGATCGACCCACAGGAACGTCCCGGACTGGCCGAAATGACCGAAGGTAGCGGCCGAGTTCTCGAGACCCGTCCAATGCGGACGCTTGTCGCCCCGAATTTCGAATCCGAGCCCCCAGTCGTTGGGGCGCTGAGAGCCGTAGCCCGGAAGAATTCCGTTGAGCCCCGGGAACTGCACAGTTGTCGCCTCTGCGAACGTCTGCGCCGAGACCAGAGTCGGCGAGAGCAGTTCAGCCGCGAACTTGGCCAAGTCGTCTGCCGATGCCTGCGCACCGTGACCGGCCGGACCGACAAGAGCCGCGCTGGTCATCGCCAATGGCGCGAACACCGCCTCGGCCAGATAGTCGGCAAATTCGATCTCGGTCTCCCGGGAAACCAACTCGGCAAGCACCTCGAACCCCGCACTCGAGTAGATCCGCTTCGACGCCACCGGCGCCTGAACAACACGTTCGGCGAATGCCAATCCCGAAGCATGTGCGAGGAGATGACGAACGGTCGACCCCTCAGGCCCGGCCGGCCCATCCAACTCGACCGCCCCCTCCTCCACTGCCACGAGAATCGCGTAGGCGCACAACAGTTTTGTCACCGAAGCCAGGGGGAAAACATGTGCCTGGTCGCCACTGAAACCACGAATGCGGTCGCCCTCACCGGGATTCTTCCCGGAGAGGACGACCGCTGCCGCATTGTCGACCGGCCACTGCTGGATTACGTCGAGACTGTGAGTACTGGGCACCCGATCAGACTACTGGCACAAGAGTTGCGCTTCCGATCACCAGTCAGCTTCGGTGTAGCGGATGACGCCGCGGATGTTCTTGCCATCCAACATGTCCTGGTAGCCGTCGTTCACGCCTTCGAGCGTGTAGGTCCGAGTCACCATGTCGTCGAGGTTCAGCTTGCCTGCCTTGTACATCGCGAGGAGGTTCGGCACGTCCTGGCGAGCGTTGCCACCGCCGAAAATGTTGCCCTGAAGGTCCTTCTGAAGCATCGACATCAGGAACAGGTTCAGCTTCACATCCATGTCCGTCAGGTGCCCCATTGCGGTGACGACACAACGGCCGGCCTTTGCCGTCAGAATCATCGCTTCTTCGACGTACTCACCCCTCATTTCGCCGACGGTGATGATCGTCTTCTGCGCCATGCGGCCATACGTAGCGTCGATGATCGGCTGAATGGCAGCGGCAGCGCTTTCGAAAGCGTGCGTTGCGCCGAACTTCAGAGCCTGCTCACGCTTCCACGGCACGGGGTCGATGGCAAAGATGTACCGGGCGCCCGATGCAACTGCACCCTGTAGCGCACTGATACCGACGCCGCCGACACCCATGATCACAACGTCTTCGCCGGGCTTCACATCGGCGATGTGGGTTGCCGATCCCCAACCGGTCGGAACGCCGCAACCGACGAGTGCGGCAACCTCGAACGGAATGTCCTTGTCGATCTTCACCACTGACGACTGGTTCACGACCATGTAGGGCGAGAACGTCCCTAGCAGGCACATCGGGATCACGTTTTCGCCGCGAGCCTGGATCCGGTAAGTGCCGTCACTGATGGCCTGGCCGCTGAGGAGGCCCATCCCGAGGTCACACAGGTTCTGATGACCGGCCGAACACGCCGGACAGGTTCCACAAGCCGGAATGAAGGACAGAACGACGTGGTCGCCGACCTCCAGACCCTTGACCTCCGGGCCGAGCTTGGTGATGACGCCCGAACCCTCGTGCCCACCCATGACGGGGAACGACGGCATCGGGGTCGCGCCGGTGACGATGTGGTGATCGGAGTGGCACATTCCGGCCGCTTCCATGCGAATCTGAACTTCGCCGGCTACCGGCTCACCGATCTCGATCTCCTCGACGGACCACTTTTCATTGAGGCCCCACAGGATTGCACCCTTGGTCTTCACGTCACTTCACCCTTTCATTCGCACACCCGCATCTATCTCTGTGACCATAGCCACAAATCTGCGAAATTGGAACGTGTTCTAACGAAAGATTTTGCACTGCAGGTCAGACGTCCAAATGACCTGGCACAACCGGCGCGGCAATGACGGAATAATGACCCACTGAGTGGGACAGGCCACACGGGCACCCGAAAGTAGAGCCGCCCCGAAAGCACGCAACCATTCGACTCCACCTCCCACCAATCGGTCGGACACAGAGCAGCGGGTCTGAAACAGGCCTGGGCATGTTCTGGTGCATCTGAGGTTTGGCCCCTCAGGTTTTGAAGGTGGTGTTCGCCGGCCGTGGGTGCTGCTGCGGGTCGATCGAGGGCGGCGGAATGAACCAGGGTCTATTGTCGACACCGATCCGAATCGCCCACTTCCCGACGAACCCGGATTTCCGGTGCATCAACCGATGATGTGAACGGCACAGCAGGACCAGATTGTTCATCACCGTCGGGCCACCGTTCGCCCAGTGCCGGATATGGTGCGCATCCGTCCACGCCGGTACACATGTGCAACCCGGGAACGCGCAGCCTCTGTCGCGGGCAATCAACGCAGTCCGTTGTTCGGCGGTCACCAACCTCTTCCCTGGTATCGCATCGAGCGGCGCGCCGTGACCGTCGAGCAGCACGTTGGACAGGAAACAGTCACACCCGAGAAGCCTGCTCTGCGACACCGACAGCGGTCCCAGCCACGGCATGTGCCCGACATCAAGATCAGACACAGCCACTCCACCACCATCAGTTGGTGTGGCGGCGCAGTCCCGATGCTCCGCCAGATCCCGAGCGTTGATGTGCACATTCACGTGCGGACGCTGACCACCATCGGTACCGGTCTTGGCGCAGTCCAGGTAACGCCGGATCAGTTCGGTGAACCCGTCCGCGGTGCGTTTCGCCGCCGACCGAGAATCCGGCGTCCCATCCGGTGCTGGGGTTGGCATCGTCAGCTTCGACAACGCCGACAGCAACATCTCACCGGTGAGGGCATCGAAATCGCCGCGCACCACCACTCGACCGTTCAATGTCGAGGCGATCCGCAACTCGTTCCGGTCGATGTCTTCGGCGGGCGGGATCTCATCCGATTCGAACAACCTCTCCAACGTCGCGATCACGTTCCGCACCTTCGTCGTCGTCGCCTCCACACCCGACGCAGCAGCCAACAACAAATCGATACACTTCGGGAGTGCCTCCTCCGGCATGCCTTTAGGTGGTGACTCGCAGAACGCCACGATCAACACCGCGTGCTCGAAGGAGCAGTCCCCGCCATCGAACCGAGCCGCCACCGCCGGAAACGGCCGCAAAGCTGCACCCAGGGCGGCGATCTTCTTCCCGTCCCGAACCTGCAGCATCGTGTTCGCCGCCAACCACGCACCCACACCGCGGCTGGCAATCACCTGATCATCCGGGCGCAACGACAACTCGTCCACCACGGCCACTCGAACCGCCTCGAGGCGCAGAATCTCCACACTCGCCTCGACAGCAGCAGCACGCAACTCAGCAGCAGTCAACTGCCACAACCGTCCGCGCAACCCCACCGCAGAACCAGACACCACATCCGACAACAAGACACTCATTGAATCCCCCGATCCCCTCCCCAAACAATACTCGAACACCCGTTCGAGTCAAGAGTTTCTCGAGTCAATCCACCGAGCGTCCCGGAATCACCGCACCGCATTGATAGGCGAGAACCACCAGTTGCGCGCGGTCGCGGACATCCAGTTTTGTCATCGCCCGGTTCACGTGCGTTTTTGCCGTGACCGCGCTGATCACCAATTCCGCAGCGATTTCGTCGTTGGACATCCCGAGGGCAACGAGGGTTACCACTTCGAGTTCGCGTGGGGTCAACTGACCGAAAATCCCAGAAGTCGAGTCGGCCCGCGACGGAGTGGAAAGGAACCGAGAAATCAACGCGCTGGTCGCAATCGGCGACAGCAAAGAGTTCCCACCTGCGACCGTCCGAACAGCATCGAGTAGATCCTCGGCTCGGATTCCTTTGCCGATGAAGCCGCTGGCTCCCGCCCGGATCGCCTGTGCCACATGCTCATCCACTTCGAAGGTGGTAAGAATCAACACGTGCACGTCGGTCAAATCCGGATGATCGGCAATCATGGCGGTCGCTTCGACTCCGCTGGTGCCTGGCATTCGAATGTCCATCAATACAACGTCGGGTCGATGCTCGAGCGCCGCCTGGAATGCCTGCTCTCCGTCTGCCGCCTCGGCGACCACCTCCATGTCCTCTTCCGAACCGATCAGCAGCGCAAGCGTTTGACGGAAGAGCGCCTGATCGTCTGCCACTACCACCCGAATACTCACGACTCCTCACGCTCCGAACCCCTGGACACCGAGACAAGCGGTAGTTGGGCGTCCACACGAAATCCCCCGTCGGCGCGGAATCCTGCTGAGACCTCGCCTCCCATCGCCTGTGCCCTCTCCTTCATTCCCAGCAGTCCGTACCCGGGTGGTGACGTCGAAGGCACTGCCGTTCCGGCGTTTTCGACCGACAGCATCAGAACCTCGGCTTCGTATGACAACGACACGGTGACGGCTCCTGGCAGCGCATGCTTGCTCGCATTCACGAGTGCCTCCTGGATAATTCGGTACGCTGTGAGATCTACTGCGGGCCCGAGTGGGCGCAGCGAACCCACAGCGCGCACATCGATTTCCATTCCTGCACTGACGAATTGATCCACCAGTGCCGGTAGATCCGAAAGCCCCGGAGCCGGCTTCATCGAGCGATCACCGTCCTGAGCATCACGGAGAACTCCGACCGTGGCCCGAATTTCATCGAGTGCCGCCTTGGACGTTTCCTCCACTCCGCGTAGTGCAGTCGTCGCCTTCTCCGGGTCTTTCCCGATCAAGTGCGACGCGACCCCGACTTGCAGGTTGACCAAGGCAATGTGGTGCGCGACAACGTCGTGCAGGTCTCGCGCAATCCGCATCCTTTCTTCGACGACGCGGTGTCGGGCCTCGTCCTCGCGCATTCTTTCCGCTTGCACCGCGCGCGCCTCGACGGACTCCAGATAGGCTCGGCGAGAACGGACCTCGGCGCCGGCAAAACTTGCCATCAGCAACCAAGCCAACAACCCCAGTGCCTCCTGCAGGAGATTGTTCCCCACTCCCAGGAAGATCGTGACGAGCATCAGCGAGCTGACTGTGCTCGCCGCTGCGAAGAAGGTCCTCCGGCGGTCACTCGTGCTGGCAACGTAGTAGAGGCACACCATCGCTGCGGAACCTGTGCCGGCATTCGGCGGCGCTGACAGTGCAATCATCAATACGCCGAGGAGTACTGCCACCGCCAGTGCCGAGAACGGATAGCGCCTTCGGAACACGATGGTTGCCGCTGCGATCGCTGTTACAAGCACTCCCACAACCGTGACCTCGCGGGTGTCATTGCCGTCGAGCGCGATGCGGTGCGCCGTCCACGTGGCAAGGAGCACGAGAATCGCCAGTGCCAGGTCGATGGTGCGCGGGTGTTCCGCACACCATCGACCCCACGTCGATGTCGAAGTCATCGATCTACCGTATCCGGGTCACACCGACAACTTGTCGCTCGTGGGTTCACTGGATTCCTTCGAATCTGCGAGCAGCGCAGTCAACTGCTCCCCCTCGACATCGACGTTCGGGACCAACCGGTCCAGCCATGAGGGGAACCACCATGCCCTCGAGCCCAACAGGGACATGACGGCCGGTACGACGGTCATACGAATCACGAAGGCGTCGAACAGAACCGCGAACGAGAGTCCGAGTCCGATCTGCATGATGAAGGCGTCGCCGCCGAAGATGAAGCCCGCGAAAACGGCGATCATGATCAGCGCCGCGGCCGTGACCACTCGCGCGCCCTGGTCGAAGCCCTTCACGACTGCTTCATCCGGTCCGTCACCGTGGACGAACGCTTCACGCATTCTGGTCACCAGGAACACCTGGTAGTCCATCGCCAACCCGAAGACGATGCCAATCATGAAGATGGGCAACATCGCCACAACTGATCCGGTTTGACCTTCGATTCCGAGAATGCCGGCGAACCAACCCCACTGGAAGATCGCGACCAGCACACCGAACGTCGCACCGATCGAGAGCAGAAATCCGAGAGTTGCCTTGAGTGGTACCAAGATCGAGCGGAACACCAACATCAGGAGGATGAAGGCGAGGCCGACGACCAATGCGAGGTAGGGAACCAGGGCGTCGGCCAGGCGATCCGAAACGTCGATCGTCAACGCTGTCTGACCGGTGACCGACATCGTGGCTCCGGTCTCGTCGGTCAGTGATCCGGCGACCTCACGTATATCTGCGACGAGCGCCTTTGTTGCCTCGGTTTCCGGGCCACTCGAGGGAACCACCGTGATGACTGCTGTATCGCCGGCCTGATTGAGTGCTGGCGGCGTCACTGCCGCTACGTCGGGCAGAGCACCGAGCTTTTCCTGGGCGCCGCTCAATGCCGCTGCCGGATCTGCGGCGTCGGCAACGTCGACGACCACCATGAGCGGACCGCTGAACCCGGCACCGAACCCCTCGGATAGTCGGTCGGTAGCCCTGGCGGAAGTTGTGTCGGGCACTGGTGGGCTCGCCAAACTCAGGTTGATTCCGAATGTGGGGATCGCCAGCAATCCCAGCCCGAGGACTGACGCGAGCAAAACCGGAACTCGACGCCGGATCACGAACTTGGCCCATCGCGAGCCCGCCCCCTCCGACTGTTTCCGGTGTGTCAGTTCACCGCCGGACGCCAGCAGTCGACGATCAGACCGACTCATGACGCGCGACCCTGCAAATCCGAGTGTGGCGGGCAGCAGCGTCAGTGAAATCACCACTGCAACAGCAACTGCGAATGCTGCAGCCAGACCCATGCTCGTCAGGAACGGGATGTTCACGACGAACAGTCCTGCCAATGCGATGAGCACCGTCAACCCCGCGAACACTACGGCCGAACCCGCAGTCCCCGCTGCGCGGCCCGCAGCAATTTCTGGATCATGTCCGTCACGTAGTTCGGAGCGGTAGCGCGAGACGATGAAGAGCGAATAGTCGATCGCCACGGCGAGCCCCAGCATCATTGCCAGGACGGTTGTGCTCGAACCTAATTCGATGAAACCAGTTGCGATTGTGATCGTGCAGATCGCGATGCCGATGCCGATCAACGCGCTGATCAAGGGAAGCCCCGCCGCAACCAAGGAACCGAAGGTGACGGTCAGCACCACCGCGGCGATCGCGACTCCGATCACCTCTCCCATCGATTCGGCGCTGCTTTCCATCAGCACGTTGCCGGCAACATCGACTGCCAGCCCTGAATCCGCGGCGTCGTGGACGGCGGACTCGAGCAGTTCTTTCGAACTGTCCGGTAAGTCCATCGAGTCGGCGGTATAGGAGACCTGCATGTATCCGATCGTCCCAGTCGGCGACACTCCGCCGGAGGCATACGGATCCGATACCGCTGCAATCTCAGGATCCTTCCCGAGCGCAGAGACCAAGTCACTGACGGATTGTCGAATCGCCGGATCGGTGAGCGTCGTGCCCGCCGGAGATTCGAAGACGATGCGAGCACTGGCTCCGTCGGTGGACGATTGCGGAAATCTTTCAGCCAGAAGATCTTGCGCCGCTTGTGATTCGGTGCCCGGAATCGACAACGTATTGACGGTCGGACCGGACAGCGTTGCTGCGCCTACTCCGCCCGCCACCAGCAGGACGACCCAGAAGCCCACCATTGCCCAACGGCGCCGAAACGCGAGTCGCGAGAGTTTGTACAGGAATATCGACATGCGTGTCACTGTGCCGATACACGACCCCGTCGCACATCGTGCACAGGTAGGCAGTTCGACGTACTGCGCTCGCAGTAGGGCGGTGGTCCCCAGTGCTAGACGGGCAGGCCCAACTCCCTTGACCACGGCGGATCCGCCCCGAGACGTGACACGGTGACGGCTGCCGCGCGTGCGGCAAAGGTCAACGCGGCCGACCAATCTGCCTCGGAGAACCCGCGCACAACAGCGACGTCGAGTGCATCGTGACGATCAAGGTAGGCCAACAGGGCTCCGTGAACGGTATCGCCCGCACCGATCGTGTCCGCGACGTCGACCGCGGGCGCCGGCACCGAAACATCGAGTTCCTTGGTGATCAACCGCAACCCGTCACCACCACGGGTGAGCAGTACGGCGCCGACGCCTTCGTCGAGCCACTCGGCGCCGTCGACCGAACCCAACCACTTCGCGTCGTCGTCGCTCACTTTGAGAATATCGATGGCGGGCAACCACGAACGAAACCGTCGTCGATACGCGTCCGGGTCGGAGATCACCGCCGGACGAATGTTGGGGTCGACCATGGTGAGTCGACCGCGGGCGTGTGCTTCGTGCAGCAAAGCTTCGTAGGCCGAGGCCCCGGGCTCGAGCACCAGCGACAGCGTTCCGAACGAGAATGCCCGGGCAGAGGGAAGTTTCGGCAGCGCGAACTGTCGATCCGCCGTTCCCTCGAGGTAGAAGGAATACCGCGCACCTCCGTCCGCTGCAAGGTTCACGACGGCCAGAGTTGTCGGCTCGGGCCCACGTTCGACCCCAGTTGTGTCGACATTGGACGCGGCCAGCGAGTCGATCATCCGATCTCCGAAAGCGTCGGTGGACAAGCGAGAGACGAATCCCACGTCGGATCCGAGTCGACCCAGTGCAATCGCAACGTTGAACGGTCCACCGCCCAACTTGGGTGAGAAGTTCTCCCCCACCGGAACCAGATCAACCAGTCCCTCACCACACACCACGACGGATCGTTCGCGTGTATCACTCATCGGTAGACCCTAACCTTCTCACCAGTCGAAGATGGATGTGACCTGCTCGGCACGAACGAGTTCGGGTGCCGAGCAGGTCACGAATGCGATGGGATTCAGCTACCCACACGCTCGCCCGTAGCCGGGTCGAAGAGGTGAACGAGGCCGTCCACCCGCTCGAAGCCCAGCGTCTGGCCGTACTGCAGCTTCGATCGCCCGCCGGTGCGTGCGACGAGCGAAATCGGATCGGATTCCGTGCCGGGTACGTGCGCGTAGATGTACGACTCGTTGCCCAGTTCCTCCACCAGGTCGATCTGAGCTGCGATTCCGTCTCCAGCGGCAACCACCTGGAATTGCTCGGGTCGAATTCCTACTGTGACCGAGTCCAGACCGGCCGCGGCGATTGCCGCCATCTGCTCGCGGTCCAGCGGAACCTCGACGTCACCGAAACGCACCCCACCCGAACTGACCGGCGCCGTTACCAAGTTCATACCTGGAGATCCGATGAAACCGGCAACAAAAGCATTGGCCGGCCGATCGTAAAGTTCGGTCGGAGAGGCGAATTGTTGCAACTTGCCGCCCTTGAGCACTGCCACTCGATCACCCATCGTCATCGCTTCCACCTGATCGTGCGTGACGTAGACGGTGGTGGTTCCGAGACGACGCTGCAACGCCGCGATCTGCGTGCGGGTCTGGACGCGTAGCTTTGCGTCGAGGTTGGAGAGCGGCTCGTCCATGCAGAACACTTGCGGTTCACGAACGATAGCTCGGCCCATGGCAACTCGCTGCCGTTGACCACCGGAAAGCTTGGCCGGCTTGCGGTCGAGATAGTCAGTCAGGTCAAGCAGTTTAGCCGCTTCGGCCACTTTCTTCTTACGCTCCTCGACGGGCACACCGCGCATCTTCAACGCGAACCCCATATTTTCCCCGACGGTTTTGTTGGGGTACAGCGCGTAATTCTGGAAGACCATTGCGATGTCGCGATCCTTGGACGGGACATCGGTCATGTCCTTGCCGTTGATGGTGATCGCGCCGGAATCGATGTCCTCGAGCCCTGCCAACATGCGCAGGGCCGTGGACTTTCCGGAACCTGACGGACCGACGAGCACGATGAACTCCCCGTCGTTGATGTCGAGATCGAGTGAATCGACAGCGAGGGTCCCGGCACCTTCGTAGATGCAAGACGCTTTCTGGTACGAGATTTCAGCCATGACGAACTCCTGAGAGGGTGAGGAGAATTATTTGATTGCACCGAAGGACAGGCCGCGCACCAGTTTGTTCTGGGCGAACCAACCGGCCAGGATGACGGGCAATGCCGCCATGGTCGCTGCCGCGGAGAGCCGAGCCCAGTACAGGCCCTCGCCGGTGATGAACCCGACCAGGAAGACCGGAATCGTCTGTGCTTGAACAGCTGTCAGGTTGACGGCGAAGAAGAATTCGTTCCACGAGAAGATCACGCAGATCAGCGCAGTCGCAGCAATTCCGGGCGAGATCAGCGGGAGGATCACCTCGCGAACCGAGGTCCACAAACTCGCGCCGTCCATGCTGGCAGCTTCGAGAAGTTCGCCGGGGACTTCGAGAAAGAACGAACGCATCATCCACACTGCGATCGGCAGATTCATCGATGTGTACAAGATGACCAGCGCCCAGATGTTGTCGAGCAATCCGATGTCGTTGACGATCACGTACAGCGGCACGATTGCAGCGACGACTGGGAGCATCTTGGTACTGATGAAAAAGAACAGAACGTCCTGAGTCTTGGCTACCGGGCGAAGCGACAATGCAAACGCAGCCGGAACACCCAGTAGCAGAACAAGAATCGTCGACATGGCCGTCGCAAATGCGGAGTTTGCCAGCGTCGTGCCGAGACCGGAGTCGAGGACGGCACGGAACTGTTCGAGGGTGGGAGTGAAGAACAGCTTCGGCGGATCCGTGTAGGCGTCTGCCTCGGTCTTGAACGCGGTCAGGACCATCCAGAAGACCGGGAAGAAGAATCCGAGAGCGGCGATCCACGCCACGACCGACCACGGACTGAACTTACTGCTCTTCTTTTTCTTGACGACGGGTTTGTCGGTCGTCGCGCTTGTCGTCTCTACGGCAGTCATCACGCCGCCTCCTCGTTGCCGGTGAAGCTCTTGAAGATCAATCGGAGCGCAAGTGTCGACACGATGATCGTCGCGATCACTGTCACGACACCCATCGCCGCAGCTTGACCTACGTCGAAGCCGAGGAACGCGCGCTGGTAGATGTAGAACGGCAGGTTCGAGCTGGCCACGGCGGGCCCACCCGAGGTCATCATGTACACCGCGTCAAAGGTGTTCACGAGGTAGATCGCACCCAGAACTGCACCGAGTTCGATGAAGCGGCGCAGGTGCGGCAACGTCAGTTCGCGGAACATCGCAAACGGCTTGGCTCCGTCCACTCGTGCGGCTTCGAGAATGTCTCGGGGCATGGACTGCAAACCGGCCAGAATGAGCAGCATCATGAAGGGCGTCCACTGCCAGATCAGATTGATCATGACGGCGGCGAGCGGAAACTTACTGACCCAGTCGACCTGGCCGACGCCGAAAGGCTGGAGGACAAAGTTCACGATACCGAACACCGGGTCGAACATTGTTGTCTTCCACAGCAATGCGCCGGCGACGGGAGTGATGAGAAACGGCGTGATCAGCAGTGTCCGCACGATCCCCCGACCGAGGAATGCGCGGTCGAGTAGCAGCGCCAGCGCGAGTCCGAGGATCACGGAAACGATGACGGTTCCCACGATCATGATGACCGTGTTGACCGCGACTTCCCGAAACTGACTGTCCTTGAAAACCTCTATGTAGTTGTCGAACCCGTTGAAGTGCCGCGATCCCGGCCGGACTAGGTTCCACGACTGCGTCGAGTAGTAGAGGGTGAACAGAAACGGAATCTGGGTGACGACGATCGAGAAGATCAACGCCGGCAACAGGGGACCTCTACGACGCCAACCCTCGGCGCGGGAGATCTTCTTTTCGACCCGGACCGGTGGCGCGTCGTCCACCGTAGTTCTGGGCTCGGCAACCGTAGTCATCGGTTCTCCTGATAGGTCTTGCCGACCACCTCGGCATACTGCTGGGATTGTTCGAGTGCTTCTTTCACGCTCTTCTGACCCGCGATGGCCGCACTGATCTGCTGGCTGACGCGAGTGCCCAGGTCCTGAAACTCAGGGATGGTGAGGAACTGGACGCCGGTGTACGGAACCGGTTGCACTGTCGGGTTTTTCGGATCTGCATTGTTGATCGATTCGAGGGTGATCGGACCGAATGCCTGTGCGGCCTCTTGATATTCCGGAATCTCGTAGGTCGATAGGCGACTTCCCGGAGGAACTCTCGACCAGCCGAGTTCGGTTCCGACCTTCTGGATGTAGTCCTTGTTCGTCATCCAGGAAATGAACTTCCAGGCGTCATCTTTGTTCTTTGCCGACTCCGGGATTCCGAGCGCCCACGTGTAGAGCCAACCAGGATCGGACTTCTCGACCTTCGGGGCCTTCGCATATCCGATGTTGCCGACTACCTTCGACGACGCAGGGTCCTCGAGAACCGACACAGCCGACGTCGCGTCGTACCACATCGCCGTGTTGCCTTGCGCGAATTGTGTTGCACATTCACCGAATCCGCTTGTGGCAGGACCCGGCTGACCGTGCTCCTTGACCGTGTCCACGTAGAACTGAACCGCATCCTCGACCTGCGGACTGGTCAGCTGCGCATTCCAATTCTCGTCGTACCAGCGTCCACCGAAGGTGTTGATCACGGTGTTCAGCGGTGCGAGTACCTCACCCCAGCCAGGCTTTCCGCGCAAGCAGATTCCCGCCATCTTGGCGTCCGGGTTGTCGAACTGTGCTGCCCAACCTGCAACTTCTTGCCACGTCGGGTCTTCGGGAACTGTAATCCCCGCCTGATCGAACAGATCCTTGCGGTACATCAGGAACGACGACTCCCCGTAGAAGGGGACCGCGTACATACTGTCCTCGTACGACAGAGAAGTCTTGATCGACGGTACGAAGTCGTCCTCGTCGTAACCGGGCGTCGTGTCTGCATAGTCGGACAGGTTCGTGAGCCAACCGTTGGCGGCCCACTGAGGTGTCTCGTAGTTGCTGATCATCACGACGTCGAACTCACCGCCGCCGGTTGCCGTCGACGCCGTGATCTTGGCGCGCGCCTGGTTCTCGGAAAGGCTGACGAATTTGAGGTCGATGCCAGGGTTCTCGGCTTCGAAAGCCGGCGCCAGTTTGATGGCGTCCTGCATCTGCGAGTTCGACACCATCGCGATGGTGACTGTTCGTTCGCCGGAACCACCGAGCGCACCAGCGCCCGCACATCCCGACACCAGGAGGCAGAGCGCCGCCGCGGCAGCGCCCCACACTCGTCTTCCTGTTTTCACGGATTACCTTCCTTCACACTTGCGTGTCAGTCGCGCGCTCGGACCGCGAAACTCGTGAGATCGCTAGCCTTCGAGCAGCCACTGGGCGCACTCGACGTCGGTGACGAGTACGTTTGCCAAACCTCCGCGCAATGCGCCCAGAACGGCCTGGCGTTTGTGTGTTCCTCCCGAAATCAGAATCGTCTGATCGCAGGATTTCACTGCGTCGAGCGATACGGAGACCGTTCGCTCAGGTAGTGGCCCCTCCACTGGATTGCCGTCGACCGAGTAGAAACGGCCGCCGATTTCACCGACAGCGCCTCGACTTTCCAACTCGTCCAGCATGGTCGAGTCGACGAAGCTACCGGCAAACAAGGTCGTCGCGGTCGAGACGGCACCGACTCCGAAAACCATGATGTCGGAATCAGTTCCGGCTTGCAGCGCCTTCGAGATCACCGAGTCGTTTCGCATCGACTCCACGGTCGCCGGGTCGGCATACAGCGGAGCGTTGAGACGAATAGGATTGGCCTGCAACTGTTGTGCACATCGGCCGATGGTGAAGTCGACACCGGTTTGGTAGTCGGTCACCGTCATGGAGCCGTCAAGTTGTACCACAGCCGAGCACTTCGCGGCCTTGTCCGGCAAAGATCCTGCTACCGCAACGGTTTCCGGACCCCAGGTAAACCCGAGAACGCTCGAAGGCTGCAGACGACGAACCAGAACTTCCGCTGCTCGTCGACCGAGTGCGTCGAAGTCCGGGTCGTCCGCATCCGAAATCGCTTCGGGGACGATCAACACTTCGGCCAACCCGAAGTGCTTCTCCAGCTTCGATTCCAACTCCGTGTTCACCGAACCTTCGAGCTCCGGCGGTACCAAAATCTCGACCCTGACCAAACCTTGCGTCCGCGCCCTGGCCAACAGTCGCCCGGCTGTCGGCCGCGAGACGCCCAATTTCGCTGCAATCTCCGCCTGAGTGGCGCCTTCGAGGTGATACATCGTCGCCGCCCGCAAGGCGAGCCGCACATCCTCGGAAGCGGGCAACTTCGACGACTTGAGTCCTGTGGGCTGAGCCGACTGGTTCACACGGTCTCCTTGTGCATCAGGTTCAAAGTTTCTCGATCGTGAGCAAATGCTCACTAGATGTTCTTATGCTCATTAAGCTAACATCTACGTTGTGACCCACACAACAGTTTCCGGAGAATCCGTCGATCTACCTGCGACAATTCGGGCAAATGTCCTCGTCGAGACCGGAAAGATGCAGATGGTCGAGAGACCACGACCGTCCCCGAAGGCGGGTGAAGTCCTCGTTCGCATCCATGCCGTGGGCGTGTGCGGGTCGGACGCGCACTACTTTCACGAAGGTCGCATCGGCCCTTACGTAGTCAACTCACCGCTCGTTCTCGGACACGAAGCATCGGGACGCATCGCCGCGGTCGGTGACGGCGTCGACCCAACACGCATCGGGCAGCGTGTCTCCATCGAGCCTCAGAAGCCCGATCCGACAAGTCCCGAATCCAAGGCAGGCAGATACAACCTCTGCCCTCATATGGAGTTCTTCGCGACGCCGCCGATCGACGGTGCGCTGACCGACTACGTCACGATCGGTGCCGACTTCGCCCATCCCATCGCAGATTCCGTGTCCTACGAGGCAGCTGCGCTGTTCGAGCCACTCTCCGTAGGGATCGCCTCAGCCCAGAAGGCGGGGATCACTGCCGGCTCTCGGGTGTTGATCGCCGGCGCCGGCCCGGTAGGAATCGTGACGACGCAGGTGGCCAAGGCATTCGGCGCGACGGAAGTCATCGTCTCGGACATCGATGCGGCCCGACGTGATGTGGCACTGAAATTCGGCGCAACAACCGTCGTTGATCCACGTGAGAGCGACGTACGCTCGCTGGCCGTCGACGCATTCATCGACGCCTCGGGTGCCACGGCCGCGGTGATCGACGGGATTCACGCAGTTCGGCCCGCTGGGACCGTCGTTCTGGTCGGAATGGGTGCCGACGAGATACCGTTGCCGGTCCCGATCATTCAGAATCGCGAACTGATGCTGACCGGAGTGTTCCGGTACGCCAACACGTGGCCGATCGCCGCCGCATTGGTCGCTGCCGGGCGCGTCGATCTGGACTCGATGGTCACAGCACGCTTTTCACTCGAACAGTCGCAAGAGGCCCTGGTGGCCGATTGCATTCTCGGCAGCATCAAAGCCGTAGTCATCGTCGCCGAAGGAGACTAGTACTTTCATGGAACTCAATACGAAGACCCTGTTCGACTTCGATGCTGCACTCGAAGTGCCGAACTACGACCGGAGCAAAGTCACTACTGGCATAGTGCATTTCGGTGTCGGAGGCTTTCACCGTGCACACCAGGCCATGTACATCGATGATCTCCTGCGACGCGGTGAGGGCTTCGACTGGGGAATCTGCGGAGTGGGAGTGATGCCGTCGGACAAGCGGATGAAAGACGCTCTCCGCGCGCAGGACTGCCTCTACACGCTGGCGCTCAAGCATTCTGACGGAACCCTCGAGGCCCGGGTCATCGGGTCGATCGTCGAGTACCTGTTCGCTCCGGAGGATCCGGAGGCGGTGATCGAAAAGATGGCATCCGAATCGACGAAAATCGTATCTCTCACCATCACCGAGGGCGGATACAACATCTCGCACACTACGGGTGAGTTCGACGCGTCCGATCCCGCTGTAATGCACGATCTCGAGCCGGGAACACTCCCCCACACCACCTTCGGTCTGATTTGTGCGGCACTCGCACTCCGTCGCGACCGGGGCCTCGCCCCGTTCACGATCATGAGTTGCGACAACATCGAAGGCAACGGATCGGTCGCCAGGACGGCAGTCGGAGCGTTCGCCGCCCTGAAGGATCCCGAACTTGCGGAGTGGATCGACGAGAACGGCGCCTTCCCCAACTCCATGGTCGACCGGATCACACCCGTCACGACAGCCGAGGTGACCACCGAGATCGCCGAGACGTTTGGCGTGGAAGATCAGTGGCCGGTCGCGGCTGAGCCGTTCACCGCGTGGTTCCTCGAGGACGAGTTCACCTCAGGCAGGCCACCTCTGGAGAATGCCGGCGTCAATCTCGTGCCGGATGTTCGCCCGTACGAACTGATGAAACTGCGCCTTCTCAATGCCGGCCATCAAGGCATCGCGTACTTCGGCTACCTTGCCGGATACCGCCTGGTCCACGAGGCATGCCAGGACGAACTCTTGTCGGGGTTCCTGCTCGACTACATGAATCTCGAAGCGACGCCGACCCTTGACCCGGTACCCGGCGTCGACCTCGATCAGTACAAGAAGACCCTCATCGAAAGATTCTCGAACCCCCAGATCCGCGACACGATTGCACGTCTGTGTGCCGAGTCGTCCGATCGAATTCCCAAGTGGCTGTTGCCCGTCATCCGGAACCAACTCGACACCGGTGGGTCGATCAACCTGTCCACCGCAATTGTCGCTAGCTGGGCCCGCTACGCCGAGGGCACAGACGAGAACGGAGATCCCATCACCGTCGTCGATCAGCTGTCGGACACTCTGGTGCCGCTCGCCCAGAAACAGTCGAGCGACCCGTTGGCCTTCATCGGGTACCGCCAAGTGTTCGGCGATCTCGTGGACGATCGCCGATTTGTCGCTAGCTTCCGAAAGACCCTCGACTCATTGCACTCCGTCGGAGCCAGAAGAACCCTCGAGGAGGTGCGCGGGCTCTGACTACACCGAGACGTCGTGCAGGTGATGGATCGGATCGTGAATGAAGTAGGCCGCCAACGATTCGACGGTGAACGCCGATCCGTCACTGCGGAGACCCCGTCGTTGGCGGCTACCCTCTGGCACGGTTTCGAAGGCATTCGCGACCTCCGCCGCGGCGTCGGACAATTCCGATGCCACCTTTGCCGGATCTTGGTCGTTGTACCGCTCGGCCTCGGCTGTTGCGTCCTGATCCCAGTTCTCGAATCGCGGATCGTCGAATTCGAGCATCTGTTCCAACCGCACCTTGAAGATCCGGAACACGTCGCGTACGTGGGCGGAATACTCCAGCGCTGACCATGTTTCGCTGTCCGGCCGCTCCGTCACATTCTCGCGCTCCAGTACCTCGGCCCACGAGACGGCATTGCTACGCACAAGATCTGGAACATCCGCGAACGCCACAGCGGACGAATCAAACCCGCACTCGGCGCATGGGCGTTCGAGGACCCAGGTCCAGTTCTTTGTATCCGGGGTGATCGGCATGGATCGAGAATAGTCCGCCAGGGCGGGGTCAGTCTGCTTCGATTGGCCGATGAAGCGAATCATGATCGCTATTGCGACTCCATTCGTGCTGATGCTTACTTCGTGTGGCGGGGACGTGGGCGACGCGGAACCCCACGAACTCGCCTTCACATGCGACGACGCACATGCGTACCTCGAAGTTTTCGGGACGGTCGAGGCGGCGTTGGCCCGGCTACAGAGCCCTGGATGGAACGATGTCCCTGAACTCGTGGGTTCCGCCAGCGCCTGGGCAGCGTTCACACCACAACAGCAGACTGCGATAGTCAATTCACTTCATGCGGCTTCCCGAGGTGAATGTTGATCCGTATTTCGGTGCCGGTATCCGGCATCTGACTCCGTCGACAAGATTTGCCGGTCGATACTCGGATCGGCCGAAGAACTGGACATACTCCGACTGATTCCACGTCGCCGATCGATCGAATCCGCGATGACATGAGCGGACCGCACGACGACTGGAGAGGATTCGACGCTGAGGCGCGTGAGCGCACCAAGAAGCCTTCGAAGCAGCGGAATCGGGATCGTGCGACTGAGCAACGCCGGAGGCCTGATTCGCCGGTCGCACAACAGAATTACAAACGACGACGTAACTACGTCATTCCGTTCGTGACAAAATACTCGTTCGTCGGCGACGGACCGATCACTTCGATTTCCTCGACGGGTCTCGTCGCCCCTCACGTGAAGGGCGTCGAGTCGACATGTACCCCTTCCGAACGCAGTAAATGCTCGGCCGCACAAATCAACAGGGAAAGGGATTCGTACGAGAGTCCCTCGATCGCATGCATCAGCCTGTCAGGCGCCGGAATCGACCGGTCGACCGGCGAACCCTCGGATCTCCGCACAGAAAGCACGGTCGAGAGTTCTCGTTGATTCACCACCTGACCTGCGCTGTTCGCTCGCTCGAACATGGCATTCAGCCGCTGGACCAGTTCCTCACCTTCAGCTGATCGAATAGTGTTGCCGAACAGCCTGTTTCCATGATCGGCTTCGACACCAGGCCCGATCGAGTTCTTGATTGTCACAGTATGTTCTCCGTTACGTTGGTCTGTCAGGTTGATCAGGGGTGCGACCCGGCGCAATTCGCAGAGCCTTTATCCGTGCCGCCCAACGGCGTCGCGTCCATCGACAGCAGACGAATCTCCCCCGGCGCCCATCGGCTTCCGGTAGCGAGACCTTGAAGTTGCTGTTCACTTGCAGTTCGTCGTTACACTTTAACAATATTTGTAACGCATCGACAAGTGTTTTGTTCCGATTGCCCGGTTTTGCACCCGATCGAGGCAACTACTGAGCTCTCGCGGGCTGCGGATTCTGCAATTCACGAAGCTCGGCAAAATGGATCCGACGCAGACAAGGACGGCGAGACAGCCCTCGTTGGCTCTCATTTCCAGTGATCGAGCACGAAGTCCTCAATGGTGATGACCCAAGTCCGACAGCGCTTTTCAGACAGGGAAAGGGCCCCGCAGTTGCGGGGCCCACTATCGTTGCCGTTCCTTGCGTAGAGTCGTTTCCGACAGTCGGCTGCCGGTCAGCGCGTCAACATTTGGGTGCAGCCGAGCCGCGGGGGGGGGGGGACGGCTCGACTGCCTTGTACCTACACCGGTAGGCACGTCTAAAGCGTGACACTTCTGTACGTCGAGCACATACGCTGAAATACCCGGATAGGTACCTACTTTTCCTTCACGTCCGGCACGTCGCTCGCTCGGTTGCGCCCAATTGCACTGCGCTCCCGATACTTGTCGAGGATTGGGTATCCGGATCCGAGACTTTCACCTCGTCCGAGATCGACGATCGCGGTACGACATTTACTTGTGTAGCCACGAAGGATCAACTCAGCCGTACCCGCATGCGCGTTGCGTGCGATTCAATACCAACTACGTGTGGGCAACTGCACCAACTACCTGTGGGCAACTGCCCTGTTGATTGCACTCTGCGCACTTGTCGCCGTTGCGATCGTCGGCAGCATGACTTTCGACAAACGTCATTGGGTCTGACCTGCGGGCTCACGGCAACTGAACGTGGGGCGGGCGGGGCTCGAACCCGCGACCAATGGATTATGAGTCCACGGCTCTAACCGACTGAGCTACCGCCCCATCCGGATGCGATGCATCGCGGCGAATCCGAATGTTACCGGCACATCCGACGCGGATCACAATCGGGCAGGCGGTGACGCGTTGCACTCTTTCGAGTCGAGTCTTCCAAGGTTGGTCGGCACAGGCGCGATGAGCCGATACCGTGGGAGTGCACACCCCACGGAACAGGATCACCACATGAAGCTTGCACTGACCGAATTCAAGAACTCGAAGGCCACGATCCGGATCATCATGTCCGACGGCGCGAAGCTGAACGGCACCGTCACCGATTTCACCGAAGACACTCTCGTTCTCAATTCTCCGAATGGTGTCTACTACATCAACCCCAGCCACATCGTCCGACTGTTCGAGCCGTCGGATCGCGCAGCGAAGTAGGCGCACCGGCCGAACAGTTCGACGGTTCCGCCGAAAGCCCGACGCAGGTATTGCGTCGGGCTTTTCGCATCTCCGCCGCCATCATCTTCGCTTCGCGTTCACTGATGCTGATGCCGCCTATCCTCTGCGACATGGCGAACGACAGCGGACCACCTGAACTCGTGTTGTTCGACTTGGGTGGCGTGCTGTGTCGATTCGAGCCTGACCGTCGCGCCGCAGAACTGGCTGCGGCCATCGGCGTCACGGAAGACGAGATTCATGCCCTCGTGTTCGCGTCCGGGTTCGACCAGGAATGCGATCTCGGCATTCACTCCGAAACCGCGATCCTGGAACGCTTTCGACGGCTCGGGTTTCCTGGTGACCGCGACGAGCTACGCCGAGCCTGGGCCAAGGCCTTCATCCCGGACCGCGCGGTCATCGATCTCGCAATCGCGCTTCGAAGCGAGGGGGTCGTGGTCGCCACACTCTCCGACAACGGACCTGTTCTCTTGGCCGCCATCGAGAGTGTCGTAACTCCATCGGCAATCGACGAGCATGTTTTCTCCTGCATGCTCGGAGCTACCAAACCCGAACCTGCGGCCTTCCTGGCTGCGCTGGAGTTGCTCGATGCGCGTCCACAGCAGACCTTCTTCGTCGACGACAACCCGGTGAACGTCCTCAGCGCTCGACGGCTGGGAATTCGCGGCGAACAAGCAAACAAGGCGGCAGACGTCGAATCGACACTTCGATCGGTGGGTCTGCTGCGAGCGCACTAGGTCAGACAAAAACAAGGTCTGACCAAAACGCGGTCAGACCGAAACAAGAAAGCCCCCCACCCGATTTCTCAGGTGAGGGGCTTCGCTGCTCCCCCGGCTGGACTCGAACCAGCAACCGTCCGATTAACAGTCGGAAGCTCTGCCAATTGAGCTACAGGGGATTGTCTTGCTCGCTTCGCCCGTTCCGGCGTTGCCTGAGAAACTGTAGCGAATCCTTCACCGAAGTACCAAATCGCCTGCCCAGCGAGTCATCAGGCAGGATGGAGTCAGGACGATCGGTGCTGGAGGGAAGCAGGAATGATGCGTTTGTTGATCGGTGTTGCAGCTGGGTACGTCCTGGGAACCAAAGCGGGCCGCGCACGATACGAGCAGATCAGCCGGGCCGCGAAGGCGGTGGCCACCAGTCCGGCCACCAAGAAGGTGTTGGACGCGTCACGGCAGAAGCTGGCCGACTCACTGAGTACTCAGCCCAAGCTCGAGCCGATGAAGCCGATCAACGAGGAGACTACGATTCTGGTCCCCCACGACCAGTTGAAGAAAAACCGCTAGGTCAGACGCTTTGGTCGCCGACAGCCTGCTCACGCAGCTGTCGGCGATACTGCTCCAGCGCCACTAGGTCGCCGAACAGTGAGTTGTACTCCTCGGGGGCTGCAGCAGGTGAAACGCGCTGAAGCTTGGATTTGAGGTCGGCAACCTGCTCGCCCACCCACGCTTCCTGTAGTCGTGCGAGCACTCCGTTGATGTAGCGCGGAACCGTGTCTTCGTCACACGGCATCGGTTCGACGGCCAGCTCAGATACAACCGAGGCCACCGTCATGTCTTCGACGCCCTTGGTAACGACTTCGATCCACTCGGCGCCGCCGAGTCCCTTGCTCGTTCCACCGGCGTCAGCCATTGCCTGTCTGATGACAACGTAGGCGGGGTGGGTGAACGTCTCGGGCGGCAACGAGTCGAAGACACTGCCGGCGATGCCAGGGTGCTGCAATGCGGCCTTGAGGACAGCTCGCTGCGTCGAGAGCGCGGGATCGTTGGGCCGGGGCCTGGAGATTCCGATCGGCAGCGCAAGCGCATCGGCAGCAGGTTGGTCGACAACCTGACGACGCTTGGGCGCCGGTGACGATCCACGCGTCGACGCCCGTTTGCGAGCTTCGTCACGCACGCGTCGTCGAACCGACGGAAGATCGTCCCAACCGACCCATCCGCACAACAGATTCGCGTAGCTGTCGCGCAGAGTTGATTCCTTGATCTGCGCAACGACGGGCACGGTACGACGCAGTGCCTCGACACGACCTTCAGCGGTCTCCAGATCGTGTTCGGTGAGGATGGACTTCACCACGAACTCGAACATCGGAGTGCGCCGTGCCACGAGGTCGCGAACGGCGGCGTCACCAGACTTCAGTCGCAGATCGCACGGGTCCATTCCGTCGGGCGCGACGGCGACGAACGTCTGCCCGGCCATCTTTTGATCACCCTCGAACGCCTTCATCGCAGCGGCCTGCCCCGCGGCATCACCGTCGAAGGTGTAGATGATTTCACCGCGAAAGTAGCTGTCGTCCATCAGGAGTCGACGGAGCATCGCAAGGTGCTCCTCACCGAAGGCGGTTCCGCACGAAGCGACGGCGGTCTTGACGCCGGCCAAATGCATCGCCATGACGTCGGTGTAGCCCTCGACGACTACCGCCTGGTGTCCCTTGGCGATGTCGCGCTTGGCGAGGTCCAAGCCGAACAAGACCTGAGACTTCTTGTAGAGAATCGTTTCCGGCGTGTTGACGTACTTACCCGGCATGGTGTCGTCGTCGAAGAGCTTGCGGGCACCGAAGCCGATGACGTCACCGGCGACGCTGCGGATCGGCCACAGAAGTCGGCGATGGAACCGGTCGATCGGACCTCGCCGGCCTTCTTTGGACAGCCCGGCTGCTTCTAGTTCTTTGAACTCGAAACCTTTGGACATCAAGTGTTTTGTGAGAGTGTCCCAACCTTCTGGCGCGTATCCACACCCGAACTGCAGGGCCGCTGCACCGTCGAAGTTTCTCTCGGTGAGGTAGTCGCGAGCCGCCTGGGCATCGGGTTCGCGCAGACGAGCGGCGTAGAACTCCTGAGCCGCCGCGTTTGCTGCGATCAAGCGTGCACGGGTGCCGCGATCGCGCTGAACGGACGGTCCGCCGCCCTCGTACGAAATCGTGTAGCTGAGTCGATCCGCCAACTGCTCGACGGCCTCTACGAAGCTGATGTGATCCATCTTCTGCAGGAACGAGTACACGTCACCACCCTCACCGCAGCCGAAGCAGTGGTAGAGGCCGTGGTTGGGTCGCACATGGAACGACGGCGACTTCTCGTCGTGAAAGGGACACAGACCTTTGATCGAATCGCCACCGGCACGCTTGAGTGAAACGTATTCACCGACGATGTCCTCGATGCGAGTGCGTTCGCGAATGGCCGCGATGTCTCTGTCAGAAATTCGGCCCGCCACGTACATCAGTCTAGGCGGTCCCCCGGCACCTCCTGACAACGATATGTTGATGGCCGACTCTGCACCGCAGCGATGGGACCGACGATGACTGAAAACGCCTCGAGCTCGCACGAAGGGCGATCAGGAACCCGATTCGGCGTGTACGAGTTGCGTAGCCTCCTCGGCCGAGGCGGAATGGGTGAAGTGTACGAGGCGTACGACACCTCGAAGGATCGCCTGGTCGCTCTCAAGTTGCTCCATCGAGAGCTTGCGGCCGACCCGTCATTCCAAGCTCGTTTCCGCCGAGAATCTCGCACCACCGCCGCCCTGAACGAACCGCACGTGATCCCTGTGCACGACTGGGGCGAGATCGACGGAGTTCTCTTCATCGACATGCGATTGGTCGAAGGTCATACGTTGCGAGCCGAGTTGACCGAATTCGGCCGACTCACGCCTGTACGAGCCGTCGACATCGTCTCGCAAATCGCGTCGGCGTTGGACGCCGCCCATGCCCGCGGGCTCATCCATCGTGACGTCAAACCAGACAACATCATTCTCACGAACAACGGCTTCGCCTACCTCGTCGACTTCGGAATCGCATACTCACAGACGGACACGAAGATCACCACCGAGGGAAGCGCAGTCGGTTCGTATGCATACATGGCGCCGGAGCGGTTCGGAATCGAAACGCCGACGGCCGCAGCGGATGTCTATTCCCTGGCTTGTGTCCTCTACCAATCACTCACCGGAACAACACCTTTCAACACCACAAGCATCGAGCATCTGGTCAATTCGCACCTGAACGCTCCGCCGCCACGCCCCACACTGGCGGTTCCGTCGCTCCCGCAAGGCCTTGACGCCATCGTGGCTCGCGGCATGGCAAAGGATCCCGCACACCGCTATCCGACTACGGGAGCGCTCGCACTCCAAGCGCGGCAGGCCCTCTCGACGACCCACACCCCCGGTGCCGCCGGCGGATTGCAACCCACGATCGTCGGGCAGCCCACCTACACCACGGCGAATCCCGCTCACGGGAACTACACGCACATCGTGACAAAGACCAAGCGAAACCGAGCACCGATCGCGATCGGTGCGGCTGGAATTGCACTCGTTCTGGCCGCAGGAGGCACGGCGGCCTGGGTGACGCTGGGGAATTCGGGCCCCGAATCACTAACCGCTGTAGCAGCTTCCACCGCCACGTCGGCACCGGCACCCATTCAGGATCCGGTCAGAACGCCGATGCTCGAGCCGCTACCCACCGCCGGACAGCAGGCAACCACGACCACGCGGGCGCCGAACTCCGCCACGAAGAACGGCGATCTCGGGGTGAGCAAGCCGATCACCGTCCCCTCATGCAAAGGAACCGGAATCGTGGTGTTGGCCAATGCCACCGATCCGGCAACGTACGCCAGCGAGATCCAGAACTACCTCGACGCGTTCCCCGGCTCGAAATACCTACGCACAGACCAGTCCTGCCCGTCACTGCGTCAAGTCTCCGATTCGGGGACGGCGATCTACACGGTGTATCGCGAATCCGGGAACACCGAGTCGAAGATCTGCAAGGACGTTCGCGCAGCAGGTGGCGACGCTTACGGCAAGTGGCTCGATACCACTACCGACCCGTCGACGCGGATGACTTGCTGAGGGCGTAAGTGGCTCAGCCCCAGCTGGCCTGCGCGCCCAGGCTCGCTTTGTCCACCCGTTCCAGCCGACTCTCCGTGTACGACGCGATCTGATCCACCACCACCCGGACCCGGGCACCGTCGTCCGCGGCGCGTTCCCACGCGGGCAGCAGGATCGGATCGAGCCCGGCCGGCGCAGTTGCCAGCAGCCATTCCGCGACGCGATGAACACGATCACGCTGCCGATCCTGACGCGCCTTGTGTCCGGCGTCGGACATCACGTAGTACAGCGCCACGGTCTTGAGCAACGCCACCTCGGATGCGACGGCCTCGGGTATGTCGAGGTCGGCTTGATAGCGCGAGAGGGGTCGGTCACCGTGTGTCAGCCGGGTGCTGGCGATCGCCGCGGTGGCGAAGCGTCCCACCAATTCACTCGTCAGATTCTTCAATGCGACGGAACTCCCTAGCGTTCCGTCGAAACTTCCGACCCCGCGTACGACGGGGAGTTCGGACAGCCGTTGGGCGGCTTCGATCAGATCGTCGACTACCAATCCGCGAAACTCGGAGGCCCCGAGTTCTGCCAGTGCGCGCTGCTCGGACGGATCGGCAAGCGAGCGAAGGTCGATGCGGCCTGCGATCACCCCGTCCTCCACGTCGTGCACGGAATAGGCGATGTCATCGGCCCAGTCCATGACCTGAGCTTCCAGGCATTGCCGACGCTCGGGCGCTCCCTCGCGAACCCAGGCGAGCACCTCTGCGTCGTCGTCGTATGCCCCGAACTTCGCGCCGGGCTCAGGGCGGGTCCAGGGATACTTGATGGCTGCGTCGAGTGACGCCCTGGTGAGATTGAGGCCTGCGCTCAGACCGTCGGGGCGCAGGATCTTGGGTTCGAGGCTGGTCAAGATCCGCAGATTCTGCGCATTGCCCTCGAAACCTCCGCAGTCCTTGGCGACTTCGTCGAGGGCCTTCTCGCCGTTGTGACCGTACGGTGGGTGCCCGATGTCGTGCGCGAGACCGGCGAGGTCCACCAGGTCCGGATCGCAACCGAGTCCGTCGGCAATCCCTCGCCCGATCTGCGCAACCTCCATCGAGTGTGTCAACCGCGTACGAGGCGTGTCTCCGTCGCGCGGGCCGACAACCTGGGTCTTGTCGGCCAGCCGCCGCAAAGCCGCGGAGTGTTGGACGCGGGCCCGATCTCGCGAGAAGTCCGAACGATGCTGCGCCGCTGCGATCTGCGAACCCGGCAACCCCGCTCGCTTCGGCGCCTCGACAACACGACGTTCGAGGTCGTGTTCGGAGTAGGTGCCGCCTCCGTAGGTGGTGTGAGCTGTCATGGTCTCTATTGCCCTGCCGTGTAGGGGAAGTCTGCCGAGAAGTGCGTGAGCTGATACCAGAGCAGTGCGCCGGTTTCGCGAGCGATTCCGTGTAACTGGGATTCGCGGGTGAACACAGCCGGGCCTTGACGAGTAGGTGCGGTCCACGCCTGGAGTCCTGTGTCGCGGGCCATCGTCCGCGTTCGCAAGGAGTGCCACGGGTCACTGACCAGGACAGCGGAATTGATTCCCTGCGAGGACATCTCGGCGCTCACCGCGTCGATACTGAGCAGTGTGTCCGAACCGGTCTCCACCGCGGTGATCGCACTCGAAGGAATTCCGCGATCGGTCAGATACATCTTTCCCGACGCCGCTTCGGTGTACTCGTCACCTTCTTGTTTGCCGCCGACAGTGATGATCTGCGGCGCCACTCCGCGCTTGTACAGCTTGTACGCCTGCTCGAGTCGGGCCTCGAAGACGGACGACGGAGTGCCGGAATACTGAGCCGCGCCCAGAACGACTATCGCGTCGGCCGGCCGCGTGTCGTCGATGCGCGCCACCTGCCACACCCGGAACGCAGTACCCCCGACCAGAACCACGGCCATCAACACCGCACCGGCGATCAGACGGCGCGTCCAGCGAGCCAATCCTGCCCCGAAGCCGCCCGCCCGCGAGGGTGATGGGTCGTGGGGGCGGTTACCGAAAGCAGGTTTCACTCCCGCAATTCTGCCAGTTCGCAGCGATCACCTCCGATGCCGACGCGCCACAACGGATAGATTTGCGTCATGGCCCTCGCACCACACTTCGCGCAGTTGTCCTCGGTAGAGCAGAGTCGGACAACCACCCGACCCGTTCGGCGTCGGGGAAGCGCCGCCGCCGTCGCTGCGATTTTCGCTCTGCTGGCGCTCGTCTTCAGTCCTGCGCTCGCCTCGGCGGACGCCCCGATGGTGTTGCCGAATCACATCACCGACACCTCCGGGGTCCTCGATTCCGGGCAACGCAGCGATATACAAGCCGCGATCGATCAACTCGGCGAAGACCACCAGATCGATCTGTGGGTCGCGTTCGTCCCCGATTTCAACAACCTGGGTGGCCAGGCGTGGGCACAGCAGACAGCCACGAAGTCGACGCTGAGTACCAAGTCCGTCCTGCTTGCAGTTGCCACGGCGGAGCGTGCTTACTACCTCGATGTGCCCGCTGAGCTGAGCAACATCACGGATTCCGACATCGAATCGATCAATACCGACGCGGTGGAACCGGCTCTTGCCGAGGATGATTGGACCGGCGCGGCAATTGCCGCAGCCGGCGCACTCGGCGACGCGAACAACACGAGCGGCGGAATGGGAGTCGGAACACTCCTCATCGCGGGCGGCGCTGTGGTGGTCGGGACGGGCGGCGTGGTCCTGTACTCACGCAAGCGCAAGAACGACAAGAACAAGGCAAGCGTCGAAGCCGCGAAGAACATCTCCCCCGACGACATCGCCAGCCTCAACGCACTCCCGCTGCCGACGCTCGACGAACGCGCGAAGGAGATCCTCGTCGAGACGGACAACGCGATCGCCGGCAGCCAGGAGGAACTCGATCTGGCCCGCAGCGAGTTCGGAGATTCCGCCGTCGCACCCTTCTCGGCAGCATTCGACAAGGCCAAGGCCACCCTCGCCGAAGCCTTCGCGATCAGGCAGCGACTCGACGACGCCATCCCGGAAACTCCCGATCAACGCCGCCAGATGCTGATCGACATCATTTCCTCGTGCGGTCGAGCCGACCAAGAACTCGAAGCTCGCGTCGAGGAGTTCGACGGGCTTCGCGACCTTCTCATCAACGCCCCCGCCCGTCTCGATGCGTTGACGCAGAGTGTTGTTTCTCTCAGCGTGCGCTTGCCCGAATCCGAGGCGATTCTGACCAAATTGAAGGATCAATTCCCCGCGCCGACGCTGGCATCTGTCGTGAACAACGTCACGATGGCGAGTGAGCGCCTGACGCTCGCCGAGAAGTCGATCGAGGAAGGACGAGACGCGACGGCACTGCCGGCCGGTAAGCAAGGCGCTGCCGTCACTGCGATTCGCACCGCCGAAGCCGCCCTCGATCAGGCACGCAAGCTACTCGACGGCGTCGATCACGCCGCCGACGACATCCGAAACGCCATCGCGACACTTCCGTCCGCGATGGACGACGTCCAGCAGGGCATCACCGCTGCGGACGCTTACCTGGCGCAAGGCGGGCAGAAGTTGGCGGACGCGAAGGCCGCAGCCCAGGCAGCGTTGGCGAATGCTCAGACGTCGAAGGACAGCGATCCGCTGACAGCCTTCAACCAGATCGTCGCAGCCGACGCCCAACTCGACGCGCTTCTTGCCGACGCTCAGGAGCAGAAGCAGCAGCTCGAACGTGCACAGCAGCGCCTCGCCCAGGACATTCTGGCCGCACAGGCTCAGGTGACCGCTGCAGGCGACTTCCTCGGAACCAGGCGCGGCGCGATCGGGGCGGAGGCGCGCACTCGCTACGCCGAGGCTCAGCGGCACCTGCAGGCGGCCCAGCAATTGCAGGCCTCGGATCCGTCGAAGGCACTGCAACACGCCCAGGCCGCGACCACCTTGGCGACGCACTCACTTCGCGCCGCGCAGAACGACGTCAACACCTGGGAAGCAAACCAACGACCCCGCGGTGGCGGCGGCGATGCGACGGGAGCGATCCTCGGCGGCATCCTGATCAACAGCATTCTGCGAGGTGGCGGAGGGCCCCGCTCGTACGGCGGACCGAGCAGCAGCGGACGCTCCGGTCGCGGTGGCGGCGGCGGTGGTTTCGGCGGCGGGGGCGGCGGCCGAACCAGTCGAGGCGGCGGCGGCCGGTTCTGACGGATCCCGTCGAGGTAGTAAAATCCCTACTTTGTTCACGACCGCACTCGTCGTACGCTTCATCCGGCAAGTCGGGATCACAGATCATACGAAGGTGTTATGGAAAGCGTCGCCCCGCAGATAACCGTCGTTGTACCTACATACAACGAGCGTGAGAACCTGCCAAAGCTCGTCGATCGCCTCGCCGCGTTGAAGATCCCGAACCTGCACGTCCTCGTGGTGGATGACAACTCCCCCGACGGAACGGGCGAGGTTGCGGACAAGTTGGGTATCGACGGTCCCATCCCGGTCGGAGTGCTTCACCGCACGGTCAAGGACGGACTCGGCCGTGCTTACGTCGCGGGCATGAGCCGGGCTCTGGCAGAGAACGCAGACATCGTCATTCAGATGGACGCAGATCTCTCGCACCCGTCCGAAGCGATCCCCGCCATGATCGAGATCCTCACCACTACCGACGCGGCAGTCGTTCTCGGCTCCCGCTACGTCGAAGGCGGCGCAGTCGCCGGCGACTGGCCGTGGCACCGCAAGGCCTTGTCCGCCTGGGCGAACTTCTACGTCAACGCTATTCTGCGACTGCATGTCAAGGATGCGACCGCCGGCTTCAAGGCGTGGCATGCAAAGACCTTGCGCGACATCGACGTCGAATCGGTGCAGAGCAACGGCTACGCGTTCCAGGTCGAGATGAACTACCGAGTTGTTCAGCGCGGCATGAAGATCGCCGAAACGCCCATCCGCTTCGAGGAGCGCACCGAAGGCGTCTCCAAGATGAGTCTCTCGGTTCAGTTGGAGTCTGCACTGGTGCCGTGGAAGCTCAAGTTCGGCAAGAAGTCCCTGTGACCTCGGCGGCCGATCGAAAGTAGTCGGCCGTCTGCGTGTCCGACGGGTAGAACGATTCGATCGCAATCTCTGCGAGCGTGACGTCGCGCGGCGTACCGAACACGGTGGTGGTGCTGAACATCGCCAGTTCGGTATCGCCGACGCGTACACGCAACGGAACCAGCAGGGAATTCGCGCGGTCGTCGTGCCAGTCTCCGCCGCTCGGATAGGCGCGCAGCTCGTCGAGCAACGACGACAGCTGCGCATCCGCACTGACCTCCACTTCCCGAGCCAGCCTTGTGAGCAGGTGGGCCCGCCACTGCGCGAGGTTCACGATCCGCGGCGCCATGCCCTCAGGATGCAAGCTCAGACGCAATACGTTCACCGGTGGTTCCAGGAGGAAATCAGCGGCGCCCGCGGTCAAAATTCCCACGGCCTGGTTCCCGGCGACCATCTCCCACTGCTGATCGACCACCACGGCCGGATACGGGTCATGCGCGTCGATGATGCGATCGATGGCCTCACTCACCGCTGACATCGGCGCTTCTGCCAACGACTTCTGCGAGTACTCCGGCGCGTGGCCACTTGCCAGCAGAAGCGTGTTCTGTTGTCGTAGAGGAACATCCAGACATTCGGACAGGTGAAGAATCATGTCCCGGCTCGGCTTGGAGCGGCCGGTTTCAATGAAGCTCAGATGCCTGGTCGACACTCCTGCCGCGGCCGAGAGACCCAACTGAGTGAGCCTTCGCCGCTCCCGCCACCGCTTGAGTTCGGAGCCCACGTCCATCGTCTCGAAGGTCATTCTTTCAAGTTAGCGACCCGAGGTAGCCGAGGCCATGACCTCAGAGGTAATCGACCCGAAGCAGTTTCGGAGGAACAGTGGTCTCAGCCGGCGAGGCCGCCGGACATTCACCACCGGAAACTGATCAAGGGAGCGACCATGAGCGACTTCGACGCAATCGCCGACGCCTACATCGACATGTGGAACGAAACCGATACCACCGCCCGTAAAGCACGGGTCGAGCAATTGTTCGCACCCGGCGGTCGCTACACCGATCCGCTCGCGGACGTCACCGGACACGATCAGATCGACGCGATGATCAACGCTGTGCAGCAACAATTTCCGGGCATGCACTTCACCCTCGTCGGACCGGTGGACGCGCATCACCGACAGGCTCGATTCGGTTGGACTCTCGGCCCGTCGGGGGCCGAGTCACTGATCGACGGATTCGACGTACTCGAACGCGACGACGACGGCCGGGTGACGCTTGTCCTCGGGTTCCTCGACAAGGTGCCTTCGGCCTGAATCGGGACTACCACCGACAGCGTTCGTCACGAAGGCTGTCGGTGGTTCGTGGCATCATCGGTGCCGATGAACGCCGACGGATTTACCTGGTCCACACCGATTCCCGAGTCCGAGGGTGCTGAGTACGACGCTCACACGCTGACCGTCAACGGCCTTCCCACCGTCTATCGAACCGCCAAGACGACGCCGACCAAGCTCGGTCAGTTCGTCACACTGTGGCGCCGTTCCGCGGCCGGGCCCATCCGCCCCTTCGACATCGGCGACCGCGTGATGCTGTTCGTGGTGAAGGTATACGACGAAGAGCATTCGGGGCACTTCGTCTTTCCCGTCGAAACCCTCGTCGAACACGACATCGTCTCGACGAACTTCTCCGGCGGTAAGCGCGCTGTCCGGGTCTATGCGCCCTGGGTTACGCCGACCAGCGCGCAAGCAGTCAGAACTCAGCGCTGGCAGATTCGGCATTTCGGCGAGTTCCCTGATGTACTCAGCTCGACTGTGTTCAGCTCAACTGCGTTCAGCTCAACTGATACGTCGCGATGATGACGCCTGTTGTCGTAGGGACGCTGTCGGTGAGGGTGAACTGAGCGAGCGCAGCTCCGTCGGGGAACAATCTGCGCCCGGTTCCGAGAACCAGCGGATGTATCAGCAGAGTGTAGGTGTCGACGAGACGTCGCTCGGCCAAGGACGTGATCAAGTCGCCGCTGCCCAGAATCACCAGATCCGGGCCCTCACTTTCCTTGAGCGTGGCGACCGCGTCGGCGGCATCACCTTTCAACAAGGTCGAGTTCTTCCACGGCAGCGGTTCACCCAAAGTCCTTGACGCTACGTACTTCTGCGTGTTGTCGAGCACCTCGGTAAACGGATTGTCGGTCTGAAACGGCCAGTACGAGGCGAAGTTTTTGTAGGTTTTGCGTCCGAACAGCAACTCCGATTTCTTCGCCATCCCCTCCCCCATCTTCTGCGCCATGACGGAATCGTTGAAGGGTGCTGCCCACCCACCGTGCTCGAATCCGCCACGACGGTCCTCGTCCGGCCCACCAGGTGCCTGCATGACACCGTCGAGAGTCACGCTGTTGGTCACGCTGAGTTTTCTCATAACTTCGATCCTGCGCCTGAAGGACCATCGGGGAAAGAGAAAACGGGCGGTCCTTCTCGATTGAGAAGGACCGCCCGTCAGCTTCGAACGAGAATCAGGAGCCGATCAGCCGTGCGGCCAGGTAGCTTTCCACCTGATCGAGGGCGACGCGTTCCTGCGCCATGGAGTCACGCTCACGCACCGTCACAGCCTGGTCTTCGAGAGTGTCGAAGTCGACCGTGATGCAGAACGGTGTGCCGATCTCGTCCTGGCGACGGTAACGACGACCGATGGCGCCGGCGTCGTCGAACTCGACGTTCCAATTCTGACGCAGCTGCGCTGCAAGATCTTTGGCCTTCGGCGTCAGGTCCGCGTTACGCGAGAGCGGCAGAACGGCAGCCTTGACGGGAGCGAGTCGACGATCCAGGCGGAGCACTGTGCGCTTGTCGACGCCGCCCTTGGAGTTGGGCGCCTCGTCCTCGGTGTAGGCGTCGACCAGGAAGGCCATCAGCGAACGCGTGAGACCGGCCGCCGGCTCGATGACGTACGGCGTGTACCGCTCGCCCGTCGTCTGGTCGTAGTAGTTCAGCTCGGTGCCCGAGTGCTTGGAGTGCGTCGAGAGATCGAAGTCGGTACGGTTCGCGATACCTTCGAGCTCGCCCCATTCGCTGCCCTGGAAGTGGAAGCGGTACTCGATGTCGGTCGTGCCCTTCGAGTAGTGCGAAAGCTTTTCCGGCGCATGCTCGTACAGACGCAGGTTGTCCTTGTTGATACCGAGGCCGGTGTACCAGTCAAGGCGGTAGTCGATCCAGTACTGATGCCACTGCTCGTCCTCGCCCGGCTTGACGAAGAATTCCATCTCCATCTGCTCGAACTCACGGGTGCGGAAGATGAAGTTGCCGGGGGTGATCTCGTTGCGGAAGCTCTTGCCGATCTGGCCGATGCCGAACGGCGGCTTCTTACGCGAGGTGGTCAGCACGTTGGCGAAGTTCACGAAGATGCCCTGAGCGGTCTCGGGGCGAAGGTAGTGCATACCCTCTTCGCTCTCGACGGGGCCGAGGTACGTCTTGAGCATCATGTTGAAGTCGCGCGGCTCGGTCCACTGGCCGACGGTGCCGCAGTCGGGGCAACCGATGACATCCATCGAGACGTCGTCCGGGTTGTCGAGCTTCTTCTTCTCCGCGTACGCCTCCTGCAGGTGATCCTGACGGTGACGCTTGTGACAGTTGAGGCACTCGACGAGCGGGTCGTTGAAGACACCGACGTGACCGGACGCGACCCACACCTCGCGGGGCAGGATCACCGACGAGTCGAGGCCGACGACGTCCTCGCGGCTGGTGACCATGTTGCGCCACCACTGGCGCTTGATGTTCTCCTTGAGCTCGACACCCAATGGGCCGTAGTCCCATGCGGACTTGGTACCGCCGTAGATCTCACCGCACGGGTAGACCAGGCCTCGCCGCTTGGCGAGATTGACAACGGCTTCGATCTTGGACTTGGGTGCCACTCGATTGCTCTCCATCTGGGTAATAGATGCATGATTTTCGTGCGCTTTTCGCACCATCAGCCTATCTGGCGGCTGCCACGCACTTCCGTCCAAGGTTGACATGCATACTTGTGCATATCAAAATGAAAGTGATTTGCAATAATGTGGTGAGATGGCTATGCCCGGACATCATGATCTACCCCTCGAAGGAGCCTCGCTGTGAGCATTGCGGATACCGGCGATCTCCACAAAAGCCATGATCATTCCGACCTCGGACACACGCATGACCCGTTCGAAGCCGCACCGCCCGCGCCCGTGCCGCCCAAGGAAACCCTGGCGGCCGCCGGCGAAATTCTGCGGGCGCTCGCTGCACCCGTTCGGATCGCGATCGTGCTTCAGTTGCACGAGTCGGAGCGTTGCGTTCACGAACTCGTCGGAGCTCTCGGTGTCACTCAGCCACTCATCAGCCAGCATCTGCGCGTACTCAAAGCAGCGGGCGTCGTCCGCGGCGAGCGCAACGGACGAGAAGTTCTCTATCGACTCGTCGACGATCACCTCGCACACATCGTCGTCGACGCTGTCGCCCACGCCGAAGAAGGATGAGATTCCACCGCATGAACACCCCGGGCAGTACGACCTCGAAACGTGGACCGGCCACAGTCGGCGTTCGTTCCACGAAACAGCGCAGCGCCATCTCCGCCCTGCTCGACGACATCGACGAATTCAAGTCGGCACAGGAATTGCACGACGAACTGCGCAAGCGAGGTGAAGGCATCGGCCTGACCACCGTCTACCGCACGCTGCAGGCACTCTCCGACGCCGGAACCATCGACGTCCTACGCACCGACACAGGTGAGTCCGTCTACCGACGCTGCTCCTCCGGGCACCACCATCACCTGGTGTGCCGCAACTGCGGATTCACCGTCGAGGTCGAGGGCCCGACGGTCGAGCAGTGGTCACAGACCATCGCCGAGGACAACGGTTTCACCGAAGTGAGTCACACCGTCGAGATCTTCGGCACCTGCCGCGACTGCGCCGCCGCCTGAGAGCGTCAGGGAATCAAACCCTGCCGGGCGGTATCGGCACCGGTGAGCGCCAGTAGCAACATCGTGGTCAGTGCCTCGTCGTCCAGTCCGGCGGCAGGGAACGTGTAACGCAGGATGACGTCCGCCAGACTGCCGTGGCCGAACACCGCGATGGAGCCGAATTGGATGGTGCGATTCCGCTCGGCCACCTTGCGATGCAGTGCCGCGCTCACCGGTCGGTCCCATGCGAGAACGCACGTCATGGACAGCACGTCCAGACCCTCGGACAGATTCATCGCCTGGATGGAACACAGCGCGCCGGAGTATTGGAAACCCAGTGATCCGTCGGCAGCAACATCGACCGTCACGAAATGCGCCAGCGAGGCGGCCGCGCGTTCTTGTAGGCGGGCTGCTTCGTCGGTGGTGTCGGTCATGTTCTCCCCTGTCATTTGACGCCACCGAATCTACGGTCACGTGAGGCGTACTCGACGCAGGCGGCCCAAAGGTCGCGGCGGTCGAAATCGGGAAACAGCTTCTCCTGGTACACCATTTCGGCGTAGGCGGATTGCCAGATCAAGAAATTGGACGTCCGCTGTTCCCCCGACGGACGCAGGAAGAGATCGACGTCGGGCATGTCGGGTTCGTCGAGGTACTTGGCAACGGTCGCCTCGGTGATCTTGTCCGGATTGATCTCACCGGCCGCGACACGCTTCGCGATTTCCTTTACCGCATCGGCAATTTCGGCCCGGCCGCCGTAGTTCACACACATGGTCAAGTTCATGACGGTGTTGTTCTTGGTCAGTTCTTCGGCGATCTGGAGTTCCTTGATCACGCTGGCCCACAGGCGTGGCTTACGACCGGCCCAGCGAACACGCACACCCATTTCGTTCATCTCGTCGCGTCGACGGCGGATGACATCACGGTTGAAGCCCATCAGGAATCGAACCTCGTCGGGACTGCGCTTCCAGTTCTCGGTGGAGAAGGCGTAAGCGGAGAGCCACTCGACACCCATCTCGATGCACCCGCAGACGGTGTCCATCAGGACAGCTTCGCCGCGTTCGTGCCCGGCGGTTCGGGGCAGACCGCGCTCCTGCGCCCATCGTCCGTTGCCGTCCATCACCAAAGCGACGTGGCGCGGGATCAGTTCGGTCTGCAGGATCGGCGGGGTCGCCCCGGACGGATGTGGGTCCGGTGGTCGGATCACCCGGTCAGCAGCAGAATCAAGCGGAGTTCGCGGTTCGCGTCGTCGAATCACGTGTTCCATCCTGCCTCACGGGCAAGTCGACCTCGACGGCTGCATGCGGCCTCGAACGCTCGATCAGCGGCAACGTCCGCAATTGGCGCTCGAGATGCCACTGCAGGTGTGCCGCGACCAGTCCGCTGGCTTGCGTCCGCAGCGTCGCGGGCGCCGAATCGGTACCCTCCCACTCCCCTCGGAGCAGGGCTTCCATCAAGTCGAGCACTCCGGGCGACGGCGTCGCAGCACCCGCCGGGCGGCAATAGGTACACACGGCTCCGCCTGCGGCGACATGAAAGGCCCGGTGCGGTCCAGGAGCACTGCAGCGGGCGCACTCTTCGAGGGCAGGCGCCCAACCCGCATAGCCCATGGCTCTCAACAAGAACGCGTCGAGCACGAACTCGACCGGTCGTGCCTGCTCGGCAATCGCACGCAGCGCTCCCACCGTCAATCGCTGAAGCTGCGGGGCCGGCGCGCGTTCCTCGCCGGCCAACCGCTCGGCAGTTTCGAGTACGGCGCAGGCCGTGGTGTACCGGCTGTAGTCGTCGACGATGTCGGTGGCGAATGCGTCGACCGTCTGCACCTGAGTGATGATGTCGAGATTCTTGCCCGGAAGTAGTTGCACGTCGATGTGAGCAAACGGTTCGAGTCTGGCACCGAATTTGGAGGTGGTTCGGCGGACACCTTTGGCCACGGCACGTACCAACCCGAACTGACGGGTGAGCAACGTGACGATGTGGTCGGCTTCGCCCAGTTTGTGCAGGCGCAGCACCACTGCCGTGTCTCGATACAACCTCACTCGACCAGTGTCCCACGTTGTACCGACGACCGATCCCGATGCCGCGCCCGATGATCAAGTCGGAAACACGGCAGGTCCGTCCGGATAGACTGGCGCGATGCCGAGCGACGCAATTGCGCAACCTGTCACTGCAGAGTTGACCGGTCGCGAAGCGCGGTGGGAGCGACACAACTCCGAGCGTCAGAAACGGATACTCACCTCGGCGGTCGAACTGATCGAAGAGCGTGCGGCAGGTGCCGAGGTGTCCGTCCAGCAGATCGCCGATCGTGCCGGCCTCGCCAAGTCGGTGGTGTACCGCCAATTCAGCGGCCGAGACGACCTCGATCGACGAGTCCGAGCGTTTGTGCTCGGACAATTTGCGGCGGCCCTGGACGCGTCGATGAGCATTTCGGTAGGCACTCTCGACCAGATCCTGACCCGAACCATCAGCGCAGTCGCCGAGTGGATCACCGAGCATCCGCGGATTCACGAGTTCATGGGTACCGGCCCCACCGACTACGACGACGAGAGCATCGACGCGATCAGCAGTCTGAAGGCCACAATCGCCGACTCCGCCCGCACCACTATCACCGAAGTCGGTCGATCCGTGGGGATCGACTCCTCACCCTTCGATTCACTACCGTTCGCAGTGGTGACAATGGTCGAGGGCACGCTCACCCACTGGGTCCGAAGCACCGATCCGAAGCCGAGCCGCGAAGAGATCGTCGCCGACCTCGCGAAATACACCTGGTACATGTTCGACGGCGTTGCCCGCTCGAGCGGACTACAGATCGATCCCCATGTCGAATTGTCCACGCTCATAGCCGAGCTGGTGTCCTCCGACGGAGGAACTTCGCGGCCGGACTAGATCCGGGTCTTGTCGGAACGCTTCGGCTCGCCGCGGTAGCGGGCGTAGTCGCCGTCGATGCGCAGCCTTCGCCACGCACGCTTCGACACCGGATTCATCAATCCGAGTTCGTCTGCCAGGGCTCGCATTTCGCCGAAGTAGTTACCCAGGATGCGGCGTGAATGCGGGCTCCCCCAGAAGGCGCTCTTCATCACCTCGTCCGGGATTCCGAATTCTTCGGCGAATTCCTTTGGCGGTGACATGATTTCACCCGCAAGCCAACGCATCGCGCCGGGGAAGGCGACCGATGTGATGGCTCGACTCGTACGACTGAGTCTGGGGACGTGATTGCGCAGGAACTCGTGAGCAAACGAGATGTGTCTCGCTTCTTCGGCGATGTGGATCTCCATGGTGCGGAGCATCGCCGGCGGCGTGTCCTTACCCTCACGGATGAGATCCTTCTGGAAGTGGTCGATCGGTTCTTCACCAGCCAGAATGCCGATGAAGAAGATGACCGGGAACTTTGCTCCCAGCACTCCGATGATCGGCGACAGCCGCCGGAACATCGGACGCATACCCGGCACGTCGATGTCCATGCGATTGACGAGTTCCTGGAACATCTGGATGTGATTGCACTCTTCGGTCATCTCGTGCAGGCAGTACCGGAACTCAGGCGACTGGTTGGGTAGCGCCATGATGTATTGCAGCATTCCCCGGATCAAGATGCTCTCGAAGGCCGAACCCACCTTGGTCACGTTCGCCTGACGCCACATTCCCATGGCGATTCGACGCTCCAACGACTGATCCTGGTACCACTGCGTCGCCCCGAGGGGGTCCGACACGGACGAGAGCACCCATCTCGGATCATGCGGATCGATCGCGAACTCTGGTGAATCCCAGTCGATGTCGAGATAGGGATCGAAACTGCGGGCAACTGAGCCCTCGGACAAAGTCTGCAGTACCTGGTGGTACGGCTTTTCCACTTCGATCGACGCTGACCGAGCCATCGGTGTCTCCTCACGGCCAGTCCGTCGATTGCAGTCGACGGACTTGAATGAGGTCAAACATAATGGGACACCGCGTCCCACGCAACCCCCTCGGGGGCCTATTTCAGGCCCGACGCAGCGGGATGATCTCGCGAACCTTCTCGTCCCGGAGATACAGTCCCGCCCACATGACGATTCCGGTGTAGACGGCAAACAGGGTCGTGCTCAGCAGAGGCTGTTCAGCTCGAAGGTTGGTCAACACCGCTCCCCCCAGGTAACCGGTGAGCAGAATCGCGCCGAGTATCGACGTTCGCGGAATCACGTACAGCGCAAGGCAGATCAGTTGCACCACCCCAGCCGTCAATGCCAGCGAGTCCGGCAACCCAAGTTCAGCCGACGCATCCTTGACTGTCTGAAGGTTGAGAATGTGAATGATGCCGTCGAAGAGCATGAAAACGACGAACAGCCCACTCAGGACGTATCCGAGCTTGCGAGCCGTGGCCGAAGGTGTCGTCGTCGTGGCGTTACCGGAAACAGTTTTGTTGTGGACGGGCTGGGTGGTCATCGGAATCTCCTGGGGCGAAGGCGAGCGGCCGGTTGCCACTTCGCTTGCAATTACGACTCCCGAGCGATCGAAAACTCATCGCGCCGGCCGTTACAACGCACCCGGCGTTCAGGACGATTCACCTCACGTGGTCTGATGGACGGTGACACGGGGTGCCGAAAAAGTCGGCTGAGATCAGACCCGATGAACCTGACCAGTTAGCACTGGCGGAGGGATGTCGACATGACCGAACAGCAATTTCAGCGCGCACTCAGCCTGGACGAGCAGATCGTTCTGATCACCGGTGGCGCCCGCGGGCTCGGCGCCGCACTGAGCCGAGCATTCTCCCGCTCGGGCGCCCGCGTAATCGTGAACTACAACAAGAGCCGCGATGCCGCCGAGGCCCTGGTCGCCGAACTGGGTGAGGATCGCACCTTCGCAGTCCAGGCGGACGTGACGGACCGCAGTTCCGTCGACCAGTTGTTCTCCGCTGCACGCGAGAGATTCGACGCACCGATCTCGACCGTGGTCGACAATGCACTGGTCGACTTCTCGTTCAACGGCGATGCACGGCCGAACGCGGACACGATCACCTGGGCCGACTTCGACTCTCAACTACGCGGAGCTGTTGCCGGAACACTCAATACCACCCAGGCAGCGCTACCAGGCATGCGCGAACTCGGCTTCGGCCGAATCATCACTGTCGGAACCAATCTGGTCCAGAATCCGGTAGTTCCGTACCACGACTACACCGCTGCCAAGGCCGCACTGTTGGCACTGACACGGACGCTGTCCGCCGACCTCGGTCCGGACGGGATCACAGTCAACATGGTCTCGGGCGGCTTGCTCCGCACCACCGATGCGAGCGCCGCAACACCGGAAGCCGTGTTCGACATGATCGCGGCAAGCACTCCCCTGCGCCGAGTCACCACGCCGGACGAATTTGCCGACGCTGCACTCTTTTTCGCCTCCCCATGGTCGCGGGCCGTGACCGGCCAGAACCTGGTTGTCGACGGCGGACTCGTCAAGAACTGATGGGCGCACAGCTGCGGATAGGTGCGTTCCTGCTCGGTTGCGGACATCACAGTGCGGCATGGCGTCATCGCGACTCACCGGTCGAAAGTCTCGGCGACATAACGTATTACGAGTCGCTCGCCCAGATCGCCGAACGCGGCAAGCTGGACGCCGTCTTCTTCGCCGACGGTCACAGTGTTCGCGAACCCGAGTCGGGTGCGTCGTGGTTTCTCGAGCCGATCACCGCATTGACTGCCATGGCACGAGCGACAGCGGACATCGGCCTGGTGACCACCATTTCCACCACTTTCTACACGCCGTTTCACGCGGCGCGACTGTTGGCCTCGCTCGACCACATCAGCGGCGGACGGGCCGGCTGGAACGTCGTGACCTCGATGTTCGACCAGGAGGCGCGCAACCACGGACTCGAGGCGATGCCCGATCATGCATCCCGATACGAACGAGCCGACGAATTTGTCGAAGTGGCCCTCGCATTGTGGGATTCATGGTCGGAAGACGCGCTGATTCTCGACCGGTCGGGGCGTTTTGCCGACGCAAACAGGATTTCTCGAATCGATCACGACGGCAAACATTTTCGGGTGGACGGGCCGTTGACGGTTCCGCGCTCCCCGCAAGGCCGGCCGGTGTTGTTCCAGGCCGGGGCGTCCGAGCAGGGCCGCGATCTGGCGGCGCGTCGCGCCGAGGCAATCTATTCGGTTGCCTACGACTTACCCAGCGCACAGGCCTACTACGCGGACGTGAAATCGAGAATCGAGCGAGCCGGCCGGGATTCGAGTTCGGTCGCCGTGATGCCGGGACTGGTCACCTACGTCGGCAGCACCGTCGCCGAGGCCAGGGCGAAGAAGGCCGAACTCGATCTCCTGCTGCCCACCGAACAGTCGATACGCCAACTCTCGTTGTTCACCGGACAGGATTGCGAGAACTGGGATCTCGACGGGCCCGTGCCCCCGTTGCCTCCACTCGAAGCGTTCACAGGGCCGCAGGGACGCTACGCCACTATTTTGCGGATCGTCGAGAAGGACGCACCGACTGTGCGGGAGCTCCTCGGGACGCTCGCTGCGGGTGGTGGTCACGCAACGATGATCGGAACACCGGAGTCGATTGCCGACGAGATGGGATCCTGGTTGAACGGCCGCGGTGCCGACGGTTTCAATCTGATGCCGCCGACCTATCCGCAGGGTCTGGAAGATTTTGTCGATCACGTGATTCCGGTGCTGCAGGCGCGTGGGTTGTTCCGTCGCGAATACGAGGGAGCGACTCTGCGAGAAAACCTCACCTAGTCCGGCAGTAGCGGCACCGACAGGTCCGGATCGCGTCCCAGGAGCACTCCCCTCGTGAGGGCCGCGGAGCCGAACTTCTTCCGGACACTGTCCATTGCCGAGTCGAGGGCGGCAGTGTCCGGACCCGCGAATCCTGGACCGTCGAAGGGCAATTCGAGTTGTTCGGCGCCGTCCCGATCCAGGTTGGAGACAGCGACACCGATCAACGTGATGCCCTTGTCCGCGATCATCGGTATCGCTTCGTCCAGCAGCACCATCGAGGCGCTCAGCAATTCCGCTGTGTCGGCGGTGGACCGGCGCAGCGTGTGAGATCGAGTTGCCCGCGTGAAATCCGCGAAGCGGAGCCGGAGCGTGACCGTGCGCCCCGTCCGCTGCGCCGAACGCATGCGTCGACTGACACGGTCGACAAGGGACATCAACGACGCATCGAGTTCTGCGCGGGGATGGAATCCGCGACCCAGCGCATGCTGAGCACCCATCGAACTGCGGCCACGATAGGCGCGGACGGGGCGCGGATCTCGATTGTGTGAGAGTGCGTAGAGATGGCGACCGGCGCCGCCCCCGAGAATCGAGACGATCGAGGATTCGTCGTGCCGAGCGATGTCACCCACCGTCACGATGTCGAAGTTTCGCAGCTTCTGGGCCGTGATCTTGCCGACGCCCCACAGCTTCTCGACCGGCAAGGGATGCAGGAACTCGGTCTCGCCCTCCGGCGGCACTCGCAGCAATCCGTCGGGTTTCGCGAATGCACTGGCGACCTTGGCCAGGAACTTGGTGCGTGCGATTCCGACCGTGATCGGTAGTCCGACCTGCTCGGCCACATCGCGTCTGAGGTTGGCTCCGATCTGCAGCGGGTTTCCCACGATCTTGGCGAGCCCGCCGACCTCGAGAAAGGCCTCGTCTATGGAGATTCCTTCGACCAGCGGCGACGTGTCGTGAAAGACGTCGAACACGTCTTTGCTCGCCTGCGAGTACGCCGACATTCGCGGAGGGACGACTATCGCCTGAGGACACAGTGATCGGGCCTGACCACCGCTCATGGCTGTGCGAACCCCGAACGCCTTGGCCTCGTAGCTTGCCGCCAAGACCACCCCACCACCGACGATGACCGGCCTGCCGGCCAGAGTCGGGTCGTCGCGTTGCTCGACTGATGCGTAGAACGAATCGAGGTCCGCATGCAGGATTGTTGCGTCACCTGTGGACCGACTACCGCCAGAATGATTACCGCCGGAACGAGCACCGCCAGGGTGATTACCTGGCGTTTCTTGATCCAGCGGTTCATGCGACACGAACATATGTTCCCATGCGCCACCGACACAATGAAAGGCCGCAAATAGATTCCATGGAATTAATCACGAATCGGGCGTACGGTGAGAAAATGATTCCACGGAATGCATATCGGTTCGGAGTCTGCTCGTGACCAGATCAGCCCTGAGCAGGCACTTCGACAACCTCGTCCGCTTCGAAACCGAACTGTGGACGGCCGTCGACCAGCGACTCCGAATCGAGCACGACCTGCCACTGAGTCGATTCGAGCCGATGCAGATCATCGACAGGCTCGGCTCCTGTCGGGTCTTCGACATCGCCGAGGCCCTCGCGATCACCGTCGGTGGCACGAGCAAGCTGGTGGATCGAATCGAAGCGGCTGGACACTGCCGTCGAAAATCCAATCCCACCGACAAACGATCCTCACTCATCGAGTTGACTCCCGAGGGCAATGAGCTGTTGCGGCGGGCGAAGGCAACGTTCGACGGCGAATTGGAGCGCCGTCTCGGTTCCGTGCTGACGCCCGACGCTCTCGATCGATTCGGCGCCACACTGGCCACGCTGCGTGAAGCCAATCGAAACCTGACACCGACCACGAAGGAAAAAGCATGACCGACACAATGCGCGCAATCGTGCTCGACGCCCCCGGCCCGCCAGAAGCATTGACTATCAAAGTGATTCCGATACCCGTGCCGATTGCGGGCTGGGTACTGGTCCGGGTGAAGGCTTTCGGCCTCAATCGATCCGAACTTCACACCCGCCTCGGCCTCGCCGAAGGCGTGACATTCCCGAGGGTGCTGGGCATCGAGGCCGTCGGCGAAGTGGTGAACTGCCCCGGCGGGGAGCTCACCGAAGGCCGGCAAGTCGCCGCCATGATGGGTGGGATGGGGAGGACGTTCGACGGCGGTTATGCCGAGTACACGTGCGTTCCCGTCAGTCAGGTCGTTCCCTTCTCGAGCGAACTGGACTGGTCGACAGTGGGAGCTGTTCCCGAGATGCTGCAGACGTCCTGCGGCTCGCTGACGGTAGGACTGGACGCGAAATCCGGTCAATCCCTGTTGATCCGGGGAGGAACCTCCTCGGTCGGCATGGCAACCGCAGTCCTGGCGAAGCAGTGGGGACTCACTGTCCTTGCGACCACCCGAGATGCGAACAAAGCGTCGTCGTTGACCGCGATCGGGGTTGACCACGTTATCGTCGACGACGGTGCTGTGGCCGGCCAGGTTCGAGACATCCTCCCGGGCGGTGTTGATCTGGCCCTCGAATTGGTCGGAACACCAACACTTCCCGACACGTTGCGCGCGACCCGCGTTCACGGCACCGTGTGTTTCACGGGAATGCTGTCCAACGAGTGGACAGTCAAAGACTTTTATCCGATCGACTACATTCCACGCGGAGTGCGATTGACCTCGTACGGTGGGGACGCGTCCGACCTGCCTGCCGGCGTACTGCAAGACTTCCTCTCCGCTGTGGCGTCAGGCGAGGCGGTGGTACCGATCGACGAGGTGTTCGCGTTCGAGGACGTCGCGCGAGCACATGCCAAGATGGAAGCCGGTACGGCACGTGGCAAATTGGTAGTTGTGCTCTGACCTGGCTTCTCACACCACGAATCGATAACCCATTCCTGCCTCGGTGATCAGATGCTTGGGGTTCGCCGGGTCATCCTCGAGCTTCCGACGAAGTTGAGCCAGGTAGACACGTAGATAGTGGGTCTCGGTGTCGTACGCCGGTCCCCACACTTCCCGAAGCAACTCCTTCTGCCCGACCAGCTTTCCGCGGTTGCGCACAAGCATCTCGAGCATGCCCCACTCGGTCGGAGTCAGGTGCACCTGTTCACCGCGCCGACTCACTGTTTTCGCAGCCAAGTCCACCGTGAAGGACGCGGTCTCGACCGACGGTTCCGAAGTGTCCGCCGCGGAGGTTCCCCGCCTCGCCGCAGCGCGCACGCGGGCCAGAAACTCGTCCATCCCGAAGGGCTTGGTGACGTAGTCGTCCGCACCGGCGTCGAGAGCCTCGACCTTGTCCGCGGAATCCGTGCGCGCCGACAGCACGATGACCGGCGCCGTGCACCAGCCACGCAGGCCGGCAAGCACTTCGGTGCCGTCCATGTCGGGCAGTCCGAGATCGAGTACCACGACGTCCGGTGGACGCTCGGCAGCAGCCCGCAAGGCACCGGCGCCCGTCGACGCGGTCACCACCTCGTACCCGCGCACCGAAAGATTGATACGCAGAGCTCGCAGAATCTGCGGTTCGTCGTCCACTACCAGGATTCGACTCATGATCCATTCCCATTCGTACCGGCCGCAGCCAACTCCACGATCATCGTCAATCCCCCACCAGGTGTGTCTGTGGCGCTGACCGTTCCGCCCATCGCATCGACAAATCCGCGCACCACGGAAAGTCCGAGGCCCACTCCGCCGGTGTTGTCGCGATCTCCCATCCGTTGGAACGGCTGGAACATCGTTTCGGCCTCACCTCGCGGAACACCTGGGCCCGTATCGGCAACACTGATCACCACACGATCACCGAGTTGCGCCGCCCCGACGCGCACCGGGGTTTCTCCCCCGTAGCGCAGAGCGTTGTCGACGATGTTCGCAATCACCCGCTCGAGCAGACCTTGATCTGCCTGCACTGCAACGGTACCCACGTCGACGACTACACTTCGAGCCCGCGAATCCGAGCGTCCACCGATGCCGAGGCCCAGCAACGCGCGGTGAACCACCTCGTCCAGATACACCGGCCGCAGCGTGGGTTTCACCACCCCGGCGGCAAGTCGGGACGAGTCGAGCAAGTTCCCGACCAGCGCCGTCAACTGATCCGCCGACTCCTCGATGGTTGCCAACAATTCAGCGGTGTCTTCGGGCGAGAACTCGATGTCGTCGCTGCGCAGACTCGACACCGCCGCCTTCACTCCGGCGAGAGGCGTTCGCAGGTCATGGCTTACCGCTGACAGCAGGGCTCGACGCAGTTGATCAGCCTCGGTGAGCGCGGCAGCCTTGCTCGCCTCGACTGTCAGTTTCTCCTGGCGGATCATCCCAACTGCTTGGTGAGCCACCACCGTCAGCACTCGTCGATCCCGCGCACTCAGGTCGGGCCCAGCCAACAACAGCGCGTATTCCCCGTCGTTGACCTCACAGACCGTATCCGCTTCGTCGTCCGTGGTCGGCGGCTGCGTACCCACGGCGGCGATGACTCCGTCGTCGTGATGAATGACGGAAACCCCTCGCTGGCGATAGATTTCGAGTGCCTTCGCCAGAAGTGTCGACAGATCCGCTCCGCGGAGAACTGATCCCGCGAACAGTGTGAGCAGTTCGGCTTCCTCGGATGCGCGCTTCGCCTCGCGGGCGCGCTTTGCTGCGGCGTCGACCAGAACGGCAACTGCCACAGCCACGATCAACAGCACGACAGTGGTGATGAAGTTGTCAGGTTCGGCGATGGTGAAGCTGTACCGCGGATCGGTGAAGAAGTAATTGAGCAGCAGTCCCGAGATCAGGGCCGACAATATCGCCGGGCCGACGCCGCCGAGGAGGGCGACCAGAACGACCACGACGAAGAACAGCGCGTTCTCGCCGTTGACCCCGGAGATTCGGTCGACGAGACCCATGATCGCGGCCGCGAGCGAAGGCACGACGATCGCCGCAATCCACGACAGGACCCGGCGCTCCGAGCGCCCCAGCACCGAAATGCGTCGTCGCGCCGTCGCTTCCTCGTGCGTGACCATGTGAACGTCGATACCACCGGACTGCTGAACCACCGCAGCGCCGATCCCCTCGTCGAGGATGCGAGCCAGGCGGGAACGCCGCGACGTTCCCAGCACCAACTGTGTGGCGTTCTCCTCACGCGCGAACTCGAGGAGCGTCGACGGTACGTCGTCACCGACAACGGTGTGAAGCGTGGCGCCGACTCCGACAGCCAACGCGCGCACCTTGCCCATCTCGGGGGCCGAGACGCCGGTGAGTCCGTCACCGCGTACGACGTGGACCACCATCAGCTCGGCGCTCGACTTCGACGCGATTCGAGATGCGCGTCGTACCAGGGTTTCCGACTCCGGTCCCCCGGTCACGGCAACGACGACACGCTCGCGCGCTTCCCAGGTATCGGTGATCTTGTTCTCGGCCCGGTATTTCGCCAGTGCGGCGTCCACCTGATCGGCCACCCACAGCAGAGCCAGTTCGCGTAGCGCCGTGAGGTTTCCGCGTCTGAAGTAATTGCCCAAGGCCGCATCGACCCGTTCTGGTGAATACACGTTTCCGTGAGAAAGTCTGCGGCGCAGCGCCTCCGGGGTGATGTCGACCAGCTCGACCTGCGCCGCACTACGCACTACCGCGTCCGGAACCGTCTCCTGCTGAACCACGCCGGTGATGTGCGCGACAACGTCGTTGAGGCTTTCGAGGTGTTGCACGTTGACCGTGGACAGAACGTCGATCCCGGCTTCGAGCAGTTCCTGTACGTCCTGCCAGCGCTTGTGATTCTTGCTCCCTGGCGTGTTGGTATGTGCCAACTCGTCCACCAGGACAAGGGCCGGACGCCGAGCCAACACGGCCTCGACGTCCAGTTCCGGCATCCGTGTTCCGCGATAATCCACCAGCTTGGGCGGCACTGTTTCGAGGTCTCCGATCTGCGCCGCGGTGCGGGCGCGGCCGTGTGTCTCCACGACGGCCGCGACCACGTCACAGCCACGATCTCGACGCCGATGAGCCTCACCGAGCATCGCGAAGGTCTTTCCGACGCCGGGCGCAGCGCCGAGGTAGATACGCAATTCACCACGTTTGCGTGCCCTACCGAAAGATTGACCGACCTTCTCCGAAGAACTCACGTGACAATCATCCACCAGTCGTCGGTGCAGCACACGTAGGTGCCGTCAATCCGAGTGCCAGGTTCAATTCCAGTACGTTGACTCGCTCGGCTCCGAGAAATCCGAGTTGCCGACCGTCGGTGTGCTCGGCCACCAAGTCCCGCACCTGGTCTTCCGAGATGCCGTTGTTGGCCGCCACCCTCGCGACCTGCAGTTCGGCGTACGCCGGACTGATGTGGGGATCGATACCCGAGCCCGAACCGGTGACTGCGTCGACGGGAACCGATGCCGGGTCGACACCCTCACGTGCCGCGATGGCTGCCCGGCGCTCGATGACGAATCCGGCCAGAATCTCGCTGCTCGGCCCCTGGTTGGACGGCAGTGCCGCAGCGGGATCACCGGTGGCAAACGGATCCTCGTCCGAAACGGATCCGACAACACGATTGTGGAAGAACGGGTCCTGCTGCCCTTCGGCGACCTGCGGATCGACACCCACCCAGGCACTGCCGACCACGCAACCGGCGGCATCGGTGACCGGTGAGCCTTCGGCAGATCCGGAGCTGATCCGGCTGACACCCCACACCGCGGCGGGATAGACCACACCGAGAACGACGGTGAGCGCGAGCAATACGAGCAAACCCGCCCACACCTGTTTGGCAAAACCGATAGTGAAACGCATGTCAGGTCACCCAATTCCAGGAATCAAACGTACGACGAGATCGATCAACCAGATACCGACGAACGGTGTGATCACACCGCCGAGACCGTAGACGAGCAGGTTACGTCCGAGCAACTGCGATGCCGTCGACGGTCGGTATCGAACACCCTTGAGTGCCAACGGAATCAAACCGATGATCACCAAGGCGTTGAAGATCACGGCCGAGACGATCGCCGATTCGGGGGTGGCGAGACGCATGATGTTCAACGCGTCCAGCTGCGGGTAGATGCCGCTGAACAAGGCCGGCAGGATTGCGAAATACTTCGCCAGGTCGTTCGCCAACGAGAATGTGGTCAACGCGCCGCGGGTGATCAGCAATTGCTTGCCGATTTCCACCACCTCGATCAGCTTGGTGGGATCGGAATCGAGATCGACCATGTTCCCGGCCTCTTTGGCTGCCGAGGTTCCCGTGTTCATCGCGACCCCGACATCCGCCTGGGCAAGGGCGGGAGCATCATTGGTCCCGTCACCGGTCATCGCGACGAGACGTCCGCCTTCCTGTTCCTTCCGGATCAGGGCCAGTTTGTCTTCCGGGGTGGCCTCCGCCATGAAGTCGTCGACGCCCGCCTCGTCGGCAATCGCCTTCGCGGTCAACGGATTGTCGCCGGTGATCATGATCGTGCGAATACCCATCGCCCGGAGTTCGGCGAACCTGTCAGCCATTCCCGGCTTGACGACGTCGGACAACGCGATCACGCCGAGGATCGAGGTACTCTCACCATGCTTGACGGCAACTACCAGCGGCGTTCCGCCCGCTTGGGCGATGTCGTTCACGGTGTCGGTCACCGCGCTCTCCGCGTGTCCACCGCCACTGACGACCCAGTTCATCACCGCATCTGCTGCACCCTTTCGGATTTGGCGTCCGGAGTGGTCGAGTCCGCTCATCCGGGTTTGTGCCGTGAACGGAACGAACTCTGCGCGTTCCTCGTCCAGCGTCGGCTCGGCAGCGAGACCGAACTCCGCTGCGCACAGCTCGACGATGCTCCGTCCCTCGGGAGTTCCGTCGGCAAGGCTCGACAAGCGAGCTGCCGCAGCAAGATCGTCGGCGGATACACCGGGCGCCGGATGGAGTGCGGTGGCCCGGCGGTTACCGAAAGTGATGGTTCCGGTCTTGTCCATCAACAGGGTGTCGATGTCGCCCGCAGCTTCCACCGCGCGCCCCGACATCGCGAGAACGTTGCGCTGGACGAGGCGGTCCATGCCCGCGATACCGATCGCCGAGAGCAGCGCTCCGATGGTCGTCGGGATCAGGCAGACGAGAAGTGCGATCAGCTTGATCGGATCCTGCTCGTGCCCCGCGTACAAGCCCATCGGGCCGATGGCTACGACGGCGAGGAGGAAGATGACGGTCAACGACGCGAGCAGGATGTTGAGCGCAATCTCGTTGGGTGTCTTCTGACGTGAAGCACCCTCGACGAGCGCGATCATCCGGTCCACGAACGAACTGCCCGGTGCTGCGGTGATTTCCACGACGATGCGGTCCGAGAGAACCGTCGTACCACCGGTGACGGCGCACCGGTCACCACCGGATTCACGGACCACCGGCGCGGATTCACCGGTGATCGCCGATTCGTCTACGGAGGCAATACCTTCGACCACGTCGCCGTCGCCGGGGATGACCTCGCCGGCAACCACTATCACCCGATCGCCGACCACCAGTTCGGTGCCGGAAACCGATTCGATCGCACCGCTCATCGTGATCCGATGTGCTGTGGTGTCCTGCTTCACCTTTCGCAGGCTCGCCGCCTGCGCCTTGCCGCGCCCTTCGGCCACGGATTCGGCGAGGTTCGCGAAGATCACCGTGAACCAGAGCCACAGGGTGATCACCCAGGAGAACACCGAGGGATCGGCGATCGCCATGACAGTGGTGATGACGGAACCGACGAACACCACGAACATGACCGGGTTGCGGGCGAGGTGGCGTGGGTCGAGTTTGCGCACGGCCCCCGGCAACGCGGTGATCATCTGCCGCGGGTTGAAAACGCCTGCGTGTACTTGACGGGACTGCCCTGGATCAGCCTTGTCGGCGGCGTCTTGCGCTACCACGGGTTTCTCACTGATACGCACGGTCATTGAAGAGCCTCCGCTAGCGGGCCCAGCGCGAGGGCCGGGAAGAATGTAAGTGCAGCAACAAGAACGACGGTGCCGGTCAACAAACCGGTGAACATCGGTCCGGACGTCGGGAGGGTGCCGGCCGTCGGCGCCACCTTCTTCTGCGAGGCAAGAGCACCGGCCAAAGCGAGAACGAAGATGATCGGCAGGAATCGGCCGAGAAGCATGCAGATTCCGAGAGACGACTGGAACCAGTCGCTGGTGACCGTCAGACCGCCGAAGGCGCTGCCGTTGTTGTTGGAGGCGGAGGCGAAGGCGTAAAGCACCTCACTGAACCCGTGGATCGATCCCGGCGTGCCCGGATCTCCCCCATTGCCTTGATAACCGGTGGTCGAACCGAGGATGACGGTGATGGCGGTACCGATCAAGACCAGCGCGGGCATGACCAGAATCGACAGCGCCGCAAGGGTGATCTCGCGTCGACCCAACTTCTTGCCGAGATATTCGGGCGTGCGACCGACCAGCAGTCCGCCGACGAACACTGCGATCAATGCCAGCACAAGAATCCCGTAGAGGCCGGTTCCGACTCCACCTGGCGCAATTTCGCCGAGCAACATGTTGAGCAGGACCGCGCCGCCGCCAAGGGGTGACATGCTGTCGTGGGCCGAGTTCACCGCGCCCGTCGACGTTCCCGTGGTCGCCACCGCGAACAACGCCGATCCGGGGATTCCGAAGCGAACTTCCTTGCCCTCCATCATCGAACCAGCTGCTGTGGCGGCAACACCGCGTGCGCCGGATTCGGCAGCGAGCGTGACTGCGAGCAGCCCGCTCCACAGGATTCCCATCACTGCCAGCAAGGTGAGGCCTTGCCTACGATCCCCGACGAGAGTTCCGAACGTTCGGGTGAGGCAGACCGGAATCAACAGGATCGCCAGGATCTCGACGACATTGCTCAACGGGGTGGGGTTCTCGAACGGGTGCGCCGAGTTGGCAGCCAAGATCCCGCCACCGTTGGTGCCGAGTTCCTTGATCGCTTCCTGGGACGCGACGGGGGCCAGTGCATTGGTCACCGCATTGCCGTCGAGGCCGGTGGAGGCGAAACCGCTGTGGAACGACTGGATCACACCCTGGCTCAACAGGATCAGGGCGATCACGAAGGCGAACGGGAGGAGGATGCGCAGAGAACCACGCGTCAGATCGACCCAGAAGTTGCCGATCTCGCCGCCCCTGGCCACCCGAATGAAGCCGCGAACCAATGCGATGGCCACCGCCATGCCGACCGCTGCCGAGACGAAGTTCTGCACCGCCAGACCGACGGGCTGAACGAAGTTGCTCATCGTCGTTTCCGGCGTGTACGACTGCCAGTTGGTGTTCGCCACAAACGAAATCGCGGTGTTGAACGCTACGGCGGGACTGACCCCGGACAGACCGTCACTGAGCGGCAGTACTCCCTGAATCCGTTGCAGGAAGTACAGGAACAATGCGCTGGCCAGCGAGAATCCGAGAACGCTTGCGGCGTAGCCGTACCACGTCTGCTCGGCCCTGGAGTCGATCCGACCGACGCGGTAGATCACACTCTCGACCCGAAGATCTCGCGTCGACGAGTAAACACGCGCCATGTAGTCGCCCACCGGGACGTAGGCGATTGCCAGAACGACGAGGACAAAAGCGATCTGCAGGCCGGCTGCAATAGCGGGCGACATCAGAACCTCTCAGGATCTACGAGTGCAACGAGCAGGTAAATGACCAATGCCGCGGCGACGGCGATCAGAACCACGCTGACCACACCGGCAACCGTCATTTGGGAGCGCTCGCCTGTAGGGCGCGCAGTACCAGCGCGCACACGAGAAAACCGCCGAGAATCAGAGCAACGTAGGCCAGATCGGCCATGAGCTTCCCTCTTCGAAATCTTTTGCCGTGCTGCTGTGCATCGCAGCCATGACGCGCGGTCGCCCTCGACCGGATGCGCTCTCTCAGCTTCGACCTCCGGAAAGGCCGATTCCGCGTCTCTGACGATCCGCTTACGCACTGACCTGGCGTCTTGACGCGATCTTGACGCGAAACCGAAGTTCACTAATACTGAAACAAGTTACTGTTCGTTCGAACGAACAGTTTTGCGAAGGGAACCTGATGACTTCTCGAACCGACCACGATCTCGCCCCCGGTCTTGTCGACCAGGTTGCGAGCCTGGCCTCGGGCGCTACCTCGTCCGTCGCGGCCACCGAGGCAACGCTGAGCCGGATCGAGGCCACTCAGCCTCACCTCAATGCGTTCAAGATCGTGCGGCGAGAGAAGGCACTCGAGGAAGCTGCCGAGGCCGACAGACGTCTCGCACGCGGCGAGCGTCTGCCGCTGCTCGGTGTGCCGATCGCAGTAAAGGACGACGTCGACATCACCGGCGAACCCACGGCCTTCGGTTGCCCTGGCGATTTCCCGGCCAAGACCGAGGACTCGGAGATGATTCGACGCCTCCGCGACGCCGGCGCAGTGATCGTGGGCAAGACCAACAGCCCGGAATTGGGCCAGTGGCCGCTCACGAGCGGTTCAGCCTTCGGTTACACGCGCAATCCGTGGTCGCGTCACCACACTCCAGGCGGATCGTCGGGCGGCACCGCCGCGGCCGTCGCCGCCGGATTGGTCAGCGCCGGAATCGGTTCCGACGGAGCCGGTTCCATCCGAATCCCCGCGGCCTGGACCAACCTCGTCGGAATCAAACCGCAGCGCGGGCGCATCTCAACCTGGCCCGACGCCGAAGCGTTCTACGGCCTGACGGTCAACGGACCGCTCGCTCGCACCGTCGCCGACGCGGCACTGTTGCTCGACGTCGCTGCCGGCAACCACGACGGCGACCTCCACAAGCCGACACCGGTGACGGTCAGCGACGCGGTGGGACGCGACCCCGGAAAGCTGAAAATCGCTCTTTCCCTTCGTAATCCGTTCACCGCCACTCCCGTGAAGCTGGACCCGGAAGTGCGCCTGGCCGTGCATTCGATCGCCGAAACGCTGCGGGAGCTCGGACACCACGTCGTCGTCGACGATCCCGCATACGGCCTGATCTTCGGCCTGAACTTTCTGCCCCGCTCGCTCGTCGGGGTCCACGACTGGCTCGGACGCGTTCCCGACCCGAAACTGGTCGATGCCAGAACACGCGGAAATGCCCAGAACGGCAAGCTACTTCGCGGCGCACCTCTGCGCGCGGCCCGCGCGGCCGAGCCGCGGATGCGAAAGCGGATCGGAGCGATCTTCGACACCTACGACGTCGTCCTGGCACCCACGACGGCAACTCCACCGATCATGGCGACCGCGATCGACGGCATCGGTGGCTGGGACACCGACAAGGTCATGACCGGCGCCTGCCCCTACGCGTGGCCGTGGAACGTCCTCGGCTGGCCCTCGGTCAACGTGCCGGCCGGATTCAGCAAGGCCGGCCTGCCCATCGGTGCGCAGTTGATGGGCAACGAGAACACCGAACCTCTGTTGGTCTCCCTCGCTTCACAGTTGGAATCGGTCCTGCGTTGGGATCAGGTCCGACCCGAGCCGTGGTGGTGACCCGATGAGTAACCGGGACGTTCGCGAGCGAATACTCGACGCCGTTCTGCACGTCGTCGGTACCGACGGCATCCCGGGTGTGAGCAACCGGCGCATCGCCGCGCAGGCCGGCGTCTCACTCGGATCGATCACGTATCACTTCGCCAGCCAGTCGGACATGCTGCGGGCCGCGCTGTCTCGTTTCGTGACCGACGAGACGACGCGCCTGCGCGCCTTGGCCGAGGAGTACCGCGACAAAGGTCTGAGCGTCGAGGACGCCGCGGCAATAGCCGAAAAGGTGACGCGAGATCTTTCGTTCTCGGCCGAGCGGATCGCGCCGTTCGAGATGTACATCGCCGCCGGGCGCGACCACGAACTCCACGAAGTCGCCGTCGAATGCTTCGCCGCCTACGACGATTTGACCGTCACGATTCTGACGGCACTCGGTGTACCTGATCCGGAGTCGATTGCATCGACGCTCGTCGCCGTCATCACCGGCCTCCAACTCCGACGCCTGGCCACCGGCGTCGACGAGCAGGACATCGGCGCGGCAATCCTCAGGGTCCTCCGGCCCTAGAAGCCCAGCCGGCCGAGCTGCTTCGGGTCGCGCTGCCAGTCCTTGGCGACCTTGACGTGCAGCTCCAGGAAGATCCGCACACCGAGCAGCTTCTCGATCTGCAGGCGCGCACTGGTACCGACTTCCCGCAGACGCGCTCCGCCCTTACCGATGACGATGCCCTTCTGACTGGGCCGCTCGACGTAGAGCAGTGCATGCACGTCGAGCATCTCGCCCTGCTTCTCGGTGCGTCCCTCGCGCGGGATGACCTCCTCGATCACCACAGCCAGGGAGTGCGGCAATTCTTCGCCGAGCCCCTCGAGCGCAGCCTCACGGATCAGTTCGGCCATGAGCACCTCTTCGGGCTCGTCCGTCAGTTCCCCGTCCGGGTAGAAGGCCGGGCCCTCGTCCATCAGACCGGCGAGGACGTCGACCAGGATCTCGACCTGTTCACCCGACTTCGCGGACACCGGAACGACCTCGGATTCGGGGCCGAGCAGGGTGGACAGCGCGAGCAACTGCTTTCCGACGGCGTCGCGGCTGACCTTGTCGATCTTGGTCACGATGCCGACAAGCTTGGTCTTGGGCGCCATCTGACGGACCTGCTGCACGATCCAGCGGTCTCCGGGCCCGATGGCCTCGTCGGCCGGGATGCACAGGCAGATGACGTCGACCTCGGAGTACGTGTCGCGAACCAGGTCATTGAGGCGCTGCCCGAGCAAAGTGCGGGGCTTGTGCAGTCCAGGGGTGTCCACCAGGATCAGCTGCGCATGCTCGCGGTGAACGATGCCGCGAATCGTGTGGCGCGTCGTCTGCGGGCGCGAGGACGTGATCGCGATCTTGCTGCCGACCAACGCGTTGGTCAGCGTGGACTTGCCCGTATTGGGTCGACCCACGAAACACACGAAGCCTGACCGGAATTCGTTCTTGCTCATAACTGCTCCTCGCTGAACTCTCGCTCAGTCATCGGTGTCTTCTGTCTCTTCGTCTTCGGACGGCGGGATGCGCTGCACGAACACCGTGCTGATGCGTACCCGGCCTCGGCCCGTATTGGTTCCCTCGCCGCGCAGGATCAAACCGTCGTACTCCACTTCGGAACCGGGAAGTGGCACTCGGCCGAGTACGTATCCGATCAGCCCGCCGACGGTCTCCACCTCGTCGAGTTCGAGTTCGAGATCGAACAATTCACCGAGGTCTTCGATGGGAAGTCTCGCGGATACGCGGAACATTCCGTCACCGAGATCCTCGATGGGCGGCGTCTCGTCCTCGTCGTACTCGTCGGCGATCTCACCGACGATCTCTTCGATGACGTCCTCGATCGTGACGAGCCCGGCGATTCCGCCGTACTCGTCGACGAGTATCGCCATGTGGTTGCGGTCGCGCTGCATCTCGGCCAGCAAGCTGTCGAGCGGCTTCGAGTCGGGAACGAAGACGGCGGGCCGCATGACGTCGCAGACGTTGACGTTCCGGCCGCCGTCGGGCAGGTGGTAGGTCTGCTTGACCAGATCCTTGAGGTAGACGACACCGAGCACGTCGTCGACGTTCTCCCCGATGACCGGCAGGCGCGAGTGACCACTGCGGACGGCCAACGACGTCGCCTGCCCGGCATTTTTGTCGTTCTCGATCCACACCATGTCGGTGCGCGGCACCATCACCTCGCGTGCCGACGTGTCTCCGAGCTCGAAGACGGACTGGATCATTCGGCGTTCTTCGTCGGCCACGACGCCACGTTCCTGCGCCATGTCCACGAGTTCACGCAACTCGATTTCCGACGCGAACGGGCCGTTGCGGAAGCCCTTACCCGGGGTCAATGCGTTACCCACGAGGATCAGGACGCGACTGATCGGCCCGAGCAGAACCCCGATCCACAGCAGTGGCAGCGACGCGGCCATCGCGATGGAGTACGCATGTTGGCGCCCAAGCGTTCTCGGTCCGACGCCGATGACCACGTACGAGACGAGAACCATGATCACCGCGGTGACGGTCAGTGCCCAGCCCAGCGAGAGGACGTCGATCAGGCCGCCCACGAGTACGACGGTGGCCGTGATCTCGCACAAAATGCGAAGCAGGACCATCAGATTCACGTATCGCGGACGATCGGTCAGGATGCGTTGCACTCGCGCGGCGCCGGCTCGCTCTTCCTTTGCCATCTCGTCGATCCGCGCCGACGAAATGGTGTTGAGCGCCGAGTCGACGGCCGCGAACACACCACCGACCGGGACAAGAGCAATCGCCAGAACAAAGAGCGCTATGGCGCTACTCACTACAGAACCCCCGGATAACTGTTATCGGTCCACTCCGTCGACGAAACCGGTCTTACCGAGCAGCTTCTGATCGCGTTCGGCCAGTGCTGCTTCGCGGTCGATACGGCGAAGGTCTTCGTACCACTCTTCGAGGAGGCTGTTCTGCAAGCCGAACATCTCCTTCTCCTCTTCCGGCTCCGCATGGTCGTAGCCGAGAAGGTGCAACACACCGTGGACGGTCAGGAGGGCAAGTTCGTGAGCCAGTGAATGCCCGGCCTTGTCAGCCTGATCCGCGGCAAAAGACGGACACAGCACGATGTCGCCGAGCATCGACGGCCCCGGCTCGGGGGAATCGGGACGGCCACCCGGCTCGAGTTCGTCCATCGGGAACGACATGACGTCGGTCGGACCCGGCAGGTCCATCCAGCGAACGTGCAGATCCGCCATCGTCGCGGAGTCGACGAGAACCATCGACAGCTCGGCCGCCGGATGGACATCCATCCGAGCGATCACGAAACGGGCAACGCTGATCAACTCCGGTTCGGAGATGTCCATGCCCGATTCGTTCGAGACCTCGATGCTCATGTGCGACGCTCTTTCCTGGGAAAAGTAGGGGTTGATGCGTCGCTCAGCCTACCGTCGCGGTGAATGAGCATGTGCAGCGCGGCGCTGCGCCCGGTTTCCGACCGCCAACTCGCCGGACCGATCCGATTCGTGACGCTCGTAAGCGTCGACGATGTGAGAGACCAGCCGATGACGTACGACGTCGCTGCTGTCGAGAGTGGCGAAATGAATATCGTCGATCCCGGTGAGGATTTCGGATGCCGCGCGCAGACCCGAACGGGCCCCGCCCGGCAGATCGACCTGGGTCACGTCTCCGGTGACCACGATCTTGGAACCGAACCCGAGGCGGGTCAGGAACATCTTCATCTGCTCGGCCGTGGTGTTCTGCGCTTCGTCCAAGATGATGAAGGCGTCGTTGAGCGTCCGGCCACGCATGTAGGCGAGCGGAGCGACCTCGATGACTCCGGCCTGCATCAACTTCGGAATCGCCTCGGGATCCATCATGTCGTGCAATGCGTCGTGCAGCGGGCGGAGATACGGATCGATCTTCTCGTGCAGCGTGCCGGGCAGAAAGCCCAGTCGCTCCCCGGCCTCGACTGCCGGCCTGGTCAAGATGATCCGAGAGACCTGCTTGGCCTGCAACGCCTGAACGGCCTTGGCCATGGCGAGGTAGGTCTTGCCGGTACCGGCCGGGCCGACTCCGAACACGATGGTGTTCTCGTCGATGGCGTCGACGTAGCGTTTCTGGTTGAGGGTCTTCGGCCGAATCGTCTTGCCCCGACGCGAAAGAATGTCGAGGGAGAGCACCTCGGCCGGAGACTCGCCGACCTCGTTGGTGAGCATGCCGATGGTTCGTCGAACAGCGTCCGGAGCAATGGGCTGCCCCCGACCGGCCAGCGACGCCAATTCACTGAACACACGTTCTGCCAGCGCCACGTCTGCAGCCGTCCCCGATAAGGAGATGGTTCCGCCACGTACATGAATGTCGGCACGAAGCTCACGTTCGATCGCGGTGAGATTCTCGTCCGTCGCCCCCAGGATTTGACGCACGGTCTCCGGCGCCAGATCCATACTCGAACGGACGGTGCGCTCTGCGGGCAGAGCGCGCTCGGTGATGGTGGTTACACGGTTCCCGTCGAGTTCACTGTGTTCACTCACGTGGTGAATATGGCCTGCTTTCTGGTCCGATCAGCCCACTCGACTCGTGAGCCTCGATACTTCGAAGTCTAGCGCCAGAGTCGGACACGGCCCACTTGTTAATCGTCCCGGCCTAATCCTCGCGGCGACCGGACGGCAGCGATTCGCGGATCCACTCCGACGCTTCGGCGACGATCTCGGAGCTTCTGTCCGGACTGATACCCGCGATGACCAGGCACACGGCGGCAAAGGATTCGCCCGAGTCCGTGATGAGCCCACTGTTGGCCTGATCGAACAAAGTGATCGTGATCGCCTCGGTCATCGCTACCAGAGTCTCGGCCGGCAGGTATTTCGAGAAGGTTCCGTCACGCTGACCGCGCTCGACGACGCTGATACTCACGGCGCGCGCGGGCTCCATCAGATCGAGAATCCGCTGCTCCCCCAACTCTTTGCGAGCAAAGCTGAGCAGCATCCGGAAGCGATCACCGACCGGCCATGACAGCAATGCCAGTACGGCAGTCGCCAGATCCGGGCGCTCGGGCGGCTCGCCGGCTTGGCTCAGCGCAGCTACGAGATCGGTCGACGCCTCGTCCACGATGCCGTTGATCAGCGCCTCTCGGCTGTCGAAATGCGCGTACACGGTTCGCCTGACCACACCGGCGGCCTTTGCGACGTCGTCCATGCTCGCATCCGGATCAGCAGCGAACGCCGTGATCGCCGCCTCGATGATGCGATTGCGATTGGCCGCGGCCTGACTACGACGCTGCCGTCCGCCCGATTCGGCAGTTCCCGAAACGACTGTGCCCGAATGCGTCAACGCGCGTTCCACCTCTTTCGACTGCCCAACTGTGATCTAGGTCAATCATAGTTGCACATCGGTGTGCAAGTTATTAACTTACACATCAGTGTGCAAATAGATCGAGGAGTGTCTTCGATCATCAGGAACGGAGTCGCGTCATGACGACACTCATGAGCAAACCTGTCTCGGAGATGGACCAGCCGTACTCACGGCGGTGGGCCGCGCTCGGGGTGTTGTGCCTGAGTCTGCTGATCGTCGTGATGGCGAATACCGCGCTGATCGTCGCGGCGCCGGACATGACCAGAGACCTCGGCCTCACCAGCACGCAACTTCAATGGGTCATCGACGGCTACACCGTCCCCTACGCCGCATTGATGCTGCTGTTCGGCGTGATCGGTGACAAGTACAGTCGCCGCGGCGCACTTCTCGCCGGACTCGCCGTGTTCGCCGGCGGCGCCGTCTTCGGCAGCATCGCGGACACCACCAACGCCGTCATCGCGGCACGAATGATCATGGGCGTCGGCGCCGCGATCATCATGCCCGCGACGCTTTCGCTTCTGGTCGCTACCTTTCCCAAAGCGGAGCGATCACGCGCCATCGCGGCGTGGGCGGCGACATCGGGTCTCGCGATTGCACTCGGTCCGCTGTTGGCCGGATGGATTCTCGACAGTCATTCCTGGAGCATCACTTTCCTGATCAACGTCCCGATCGCCGCAGTCGCTGCCGTCGCCGCCGTAATTCTGGTGCCGCCGAGCAAGGCCGAGCACCTGGGCCGGATCGACTGGATCGGCGGCGCACTCTCGGTGGTCACCATTGGCTCGCTCGTGTACTCGATCATCAACGGATTCCACTTCGGGTGGACCGGCGGACCCATCGGTGCCGCCGTACTCGCTGCGATCGGCCTCGTCTCGTTCGTCGTCTGGGAACTGCGTCACCCGCAGCCACTGCTCGACGTCCGTAAGCTCGGCCAGCGCATGGTCGGCGGCGCGACGCTCGCCGTACTTCTGCTGTTCCTGGCCGCCTTCGGCGCCATCTACTTCATCTCACAGCAGTTCCAGTTCATCCTCGGCTACGGCGCACTCGAAACCGGTGTTCGTCTGCTGCCCTTGGCAATTGCCGTTTCGATCGGCGCCGTTGTCAGTGGGCGGATCACTCCGCTGATCGGCGTCCGGGCATCCATCGTCGGCGGCATGGTGGTCGCCGCGATCGGCGTTCTGATTCTCACGCAGGTCGACGGCGATTCGGGCTACTGGATGTTCGCAGTCCCACTGATCCTGCTCGGCCTGGGCATCGGTCTCAGCGAACCGCCGGCCACCGACGCCATCATGGACAACTTCTCCGAGGACGATCTCGGTGCTGCGGGTGGCCTCAACGACACCGCCATCGAACTCGGCGGCTCGCTGGGTATCGCGATCCTCGGCTCGATCCTCGCTGCGAGCTACAAGGATTCGATTGCCGGATTCATCGATGGAATGCAGGTTCCGCAGTTGACGGGCGAACTTGCACAACAGGCCGCGTACGCGATGGAGGTGTCGGGCGAATCCGTCGGCGGCGCTTCGTTGGTCGCCGAAGAGATGGCAGGCAACCCGTTGGCTGCAGCTCAGGCAGGGCCGTTGCTCGACGCCGCAGGCAGTGCCTACGCCGACGCGATTTCGGCGGCCAGTTGGGCGGGCGGTCTTGCACTGTTCGTGGGGGCAGTTGTCGTGGCGTTCATCCTGCCGGGCAAGAAGGCCCCTGTGGAAGTGGACCCCGCGTCAGTCTGACGTGCTCGGAGCCAGCGGGTCTTCGGCGAGAACCAACTCGCGGGAGACCCGCCACGACTCGGTCGAGGGTGAGAGAAATGCGTCGTGTCCTTCGCCCTCGATCACACGCAGTGCCACGGGATCACCAGCCGCTTCCGCGGCTTTCGCGTACCGGGAGCTCACCTTGGCCGGCACCTGCAGATCCTCCGCACCCGTGACGCACACAACGGGGACGCCGATCGGCAATCGATGCTGCGGCGACGCACTGCGATACAGATCCGGGTCCGCGTCGAACGGAACGCCGAACAGATCCTCGATGAAGCTGATCCGTCGTCCACGCTCGCCTGCCGACGCCAGATCGAGTGCGGCCGCCTGTGCGATGACCCGTTCAGGCCGGGTGAACGTGTCCTTCTCCCCCGCCAGCCACACTGCAAGATGTCCTCCGGCCGAATGCCCGAGCAAGCGAATCTGATTCAGATCCAATTCGGCCGAGGACTTCCCGGCAACCAGTCCGGGGATTTCGTCGTACGCCGTTTTCACGTCGGCGGACATCTCCGGCCAACCACCGCCCGCCCCGAGACGGCGGTATTCGATGTTCCACACCGCGACGCCGTGCCGCGCGAGTTCGACGGCAAATGCGGTGCCCAGAGTCAATCCGTACTGCCCGCTCCAGAAGCCGCCGTGGATCTGCATGACGACCGGGATCGGGCCGTCAGCGACTCCGTCGGGAACGTAGAGATGCCCGAACTGCTGCTCGTGTCGGCCGTACGGAATCTTGAATCGAGGCACCGAGGAAATCTATCTCAGGCGAGGGCGCTGCCTGCGGCCCAGTCTGCCCAGGAAAGGGTCCAGTCGCCGTTCTGCCACACCTCCAGCGGAGCGCCGCCGGTGTTCTTGATCTCGACGACATCTCCCGGCTGCGAGAAATCGAAGAACCATTTGGCATTGGCCGCACTGAGATTGAGGCAACCGTGCGAGGTGTCGGTGTTTCCCTGCGCCCAGACGGTGCTCTCCAACTCGTGAAGATAGATACCGTCGGTGCTGATGCGGGTGGCCCAGTTGATGGATTCCTTGTAGCCGAGGCGCGAGTTGATCGGCAGACCGTAGGTCGACGAATCCATGATGACGGGGTTGGCCTTGTCCATCACGGTGTACGTGCCGGGCTGGGTCCAGAACGAGAGCGTCGTGCCGCCGATCGTCTCGGTGCCGCCCATTCCCATCGAGGTCGGCATTTCCTTGATCACCTGACCGTTTTCGTAGACGGTCACCATCTTGGTGTTGTCGTCGGCGACCGAGACGTGGGAGTCGCCGATTTTGAAGGACACGGTGTCGTCCTGCTGGCCGTACAGTCCGTTGCCGAGCTGCTTGCCGTAGATGTTCGCATTCACCGAGACCGTCGTGCCTGGTGCGTAGTAGTTCTGCGGTCGCCAGTGAACGTTCTGACCGTCGACCCAGTACCACGATCCCTGTACGGGCGGATTGGTTGTGACCAGCAGAGACTTCTCGGCCGCGGCCTTGTCACCGATCAACTCGTCGAAATGAACGGCGACGACGGTGCCGACACCGTACGTGCCACCGTCCGATATCGAGGCGCCACCGGTGGTGTTGATGTACGCCCGGGTCTGGTTACTCGGCGCGACGGTGGTCAGCGTCGTGTTCTTGGTCGTGGCAACACCATTCGCGTCGACGACGTCGACGACCAGCTTGTAAGTCTTGCCGTATCCGAGTGGTTCGCTCGGTTTCCAGGACGTCTTGTCCGGCGTGGTGATACCGGCGACTTCCTTACCCTCGGGATTGGTCAGCGCGACGGTCGTCAGTGTTCCCTTCGCGACCTGGACCTCGATGGGGTCGAGTGGACTCACCGGAGTTCCGCCGTCCGCCGGTGTGACGGTGACGAGCGCCTCGCTGGTCGGGGTAGTGGTGACGGCGCTGCTGGAGGAACCCGTGTTGTCTCCGGTGGAGACCGTGCACCCCGCGACGAGCATCAACGCCGCCGCGGCACACACCGCTCCAACGATTCGCATATGCGCACGTGACAACATCTGGCCTCCTGAAATCCCCGAACCAACTCACGCCGAAGGCGACCCCCGACGTCCTTACGATAGTGCGCAAATCTGACACTTCGCTGAGCGCCGGATCCGATTCAGCTCGGGATCACAACAAGATCAGTGCAGTGGCCGTGGTCCCCAGCGATCGGTCAGCACTCCGATCGCGCCCAGAGCAACAGCCCCGGCGGTCGACGTGCGCAGGACCGTCGGGCCGAGAAGCACCGGAGTGGCCCCGGCCTCCGACAACGCGTTGATCTCCGAATCGTCCAGCCCACCTTCGGGACCGACAACCAGAAATACCTCGTCCGCGCTCGCCAGCGGCAAACCGGCCAACGGCGTCGTCGCCGATTCGTGAAGCACCGCAACCACAGCGCCACGGGCAACGGCGTCACGAACCAACGCGATCACCGCCGGCGTCTTGTGCAGTTCCGCAATTTCCGGGACGAACGCGCGTCTGGACTGCTTTGCCGCAGACACTGCCGCACTTCGCCAGCGTGCGACGCCCTTGGCGAGCTTGGGGCCCTCCCACTTGGCGACACAACGCAAGGACTGCCACGGGATCACCGCGTCGATCCCCGCCTCGGTCGCCAGTTCGACGGCCAACTCGGAACGCTCGGCCTTGGGAAGTGCCTGAACGAGGGTCACCAACGGCTTGGGCTGCTCGAGAACCTGAACGTCACTGACCAACAGTTCCAGGCGGTCCTTGCCGACGCTCGTCACCTCGGCGTCGGCCACCCGGCCACGGCCGTCGGCCAACACCAATCGCTCGCCGACGCCGATCCGGCGGACAGTGGCCGCGTGGCGACCCTCCTGTCCGTCCAGAACTGCGATTTCACCGACGCCGGGAACCGGGTCGAGAAAGAAGACCGTTGCGGCCACCGTCAGCGGCCGCTGAATGCTTCGCGAAGACGCGAGAACAATCCACCGCTGTTCTGCGAGGCCGTCGAGACAACCTCGGCCTCGTCACGATCGCGGAGCAGCTTGAATTCCTTGAGCAGCTTGGACTGCTTGTGATCGAGACGGCTCGGGATGACCACCTCGAGGTGAGCGTGCACGTCGCCGCGCACTCCCGACCGCAGTTTCGGCATGCCATGACCGCGAAGAACAGCAACGTGTCCGGGCTGGGTGCCTGGCTCGATGGTGATTTCCTTGGGGCCGTCGATGATGGTGTCGACGGTGACAGTCGTACCGAGCGCTGCGTCGACCATCGGAACGCGGATCGTGCAGTGCAGGTCTTCACCGTCTCGAACGAAGACGTCGTGCTGCTGCTCGACGATCTCGACGTAGAGGTCGCCGGGGTGTCCGCCGCCCGGGCCCACTTCACCCTGCGCGGTCAAACGGATACGCATGCCACCGGCGACGCCCGCGGGAACCTTCACGGTGATGTCACGCTTGGCCCGAACTCGGCCGTCGCCGCCACACTTGTGGCAGGGATCCGGGATGGTCTCACCGGCACCGCGGCACGTCGGGCAGGGACGCGAGGTCATGACCTGACCGAGGAACGAGCGCTGGATGGATTGAACTTCGCCGGCACCGTTGCAGGTCTCACAGCGGACAGGCTTGGAGTCGCCGTTGGTTCCGGCTCCGGTGCAGCTGTCGCACAGAATGGCCGTCTCGACGGTCACGTGCTTGCTGACTCCCGTCGCACATTCTGCGAGGGTCAGCTTGGTGCGAAGCAACGAGTCGGCTCCGGGCTGAACGCGACCGCGCGGCCCACGACCTGCGCCGCCACCGCCGCCGAAGAATGCTTCGAAGACGTCGCCGAGGCCGCCGCCACCGAATCCGCCGCCGAAGCCACCACCGCCGCCACCACCGGACTCGAGCGGGTCTCCGCCGAGATCGACGATGCGACGCTTCTCCGGGTCGGTCAGGACCTCGTAGGCCGTCGAGATCTCCTTGAACTTGGCCTGCGCCGCCTCGTCAGGGTTGACGTCCGGGTGCAGTTCGCGTGCCAGCTTGCGGTAAGCGCGCTTGAGCTCCTGGTCTGTCGCGTTCTTGTCGACGCCGAGCAATCCGTAGTAATCCCGTGCCACGTTGAGTCTCTCGTCCTTCTCTTACTTCTAGGTTTTCCTCAGTCCTCGCGAGGAGGCGTGCCGACGAATGTCGACGTCCGTCATCGCTCGGAGAGAACTTCGCCGATGTATCTGGCAACGGCGGCAACCGATGCAATTGTTCCCGGATAGTCCATCCGAGTGGGTCCGAGCACACCGACACCACCGAAAACGGTACCGGCCGCGCCGTAGCCAGTCGAAATCACGGAGGTTCCGCGCATCTGTTCGACCTGCGTCTCTTCACCGATCTGAACGGTGACCGTGCCGGAGTTCTGCGTCGCAGCGAGCAGTTTGAGGACCACTACCTGCTCTTCCAGTGCTTCGAGCACTGCGCGCAGCGAACCGGGGAAGCCGGCCAGACCGGAGAAATCGGCGGCGTTGCGCGTGAGATTCGAGGTTCCGCCCAGAACGAGGCGATCTTCCGGATGCTCGACCAGGGTCTCGACCAGAACCGTTGCCGAGCGGATCACGGCGTCGCGAAGGTCGGCCGGAGACTCGTCGGCCAGTTCCGCCACGGCAATCGACGCGGCGGCCAGGCGCTTTCCTTCCAGTGCTCCGCCGAGAAGCGTGCGCAACCGGGAAAGGTCTTCGTCTTCGAGGACGTCTCCGAGTTCGACGATTCGCTGATCGACGCGGCCGGAATCGGTGATGAGAACGAGAAGCAGGCGCGCCGGCGTCAAAGCGACCACCTCGAGGTGGCGAACCGACGACGCGGACAGCGACGGGTACTGGACAACCGCGACCTGACGGGTCAGTTGCGCGAGCAGTCGCACACCACGACGCAGAACGTCGTCGAGGTCGACACCCGACTCCAAGAACTCGAGGATCGCTCGACGCTCGGGCCCGGACATGGGCTTGACGTCGGCGATGCGATCGACGAATTCGCGGTATCCCTTGTCGGTGGGGACGCGGCCGGAACTGGTGTGCGGTTGGGCGATGTAGCCCTCGGCCTCGAGGAATGCCATGTCGTTGCGCACAGTGGCGCTCGACACTCCGAGGTTGTGACGCTCGACCAGTGCCTTGGATCCCACCGGGTCCTGGGTGGAGACGTAATCGGCCACGATTGCACGTAAGACCTCGAAACGCCTGTCGTCGGTACTCGACATCGTTGCCACCTCCGTTTCCTGAAAAGAACGAACGCCGACATTTACACATCGGTTTCCACTGGCAGTCTAATCGCCCGAGCGCCAGAGACGGCTGTTGCCCTTACTGTGGAGTGAGATCGGCGAAAGGTCGATCGCACAACCATGGACAAGGCGGCACATGATCTTCAAAGGCGTGATGGACGGCAAACCGTATCCCGATCACGGACTGTCTCTACGCGACTGGTCGAAGTTCCCTCCACGTCAGGTTCGACTCGACGAGATCGTGACCACCACGAAGGTCCTCGAACTCGATCGCCTGCTGTCGGAGGACTCGACCTTCTACGGCGATCTGTTCCCGCACGCAGTGCAGTGGCGCGGCACTCTCTACCTCGAGGACGGTCTGCACCGAGCGGTTCGTTCGGCCCTGCGAAACCGCGTCGTGCTGCACGCGCGTGTCTTCGACTTCGACGCGATGCCCGGTGTCATCGAGGGAGTCCGCTGACGCTCACGCGACTCGGGTACCGAGACTCAACCGACGAACGCGAGCAGTGCGGGATTCGTCTGCCCCGGCCAGGTTCCGGTGAGCGTTGCCGAGCCTGACACTCGATCTGCGTCGATCACTCTCGCCACAGTCAGTTCCAGGCTTCCCGCGCGGATGATCGTGTCGGTGCCGACTGTCGAGCAGGTCACGGATTCCACTGCCGGTACGGAAGCGCCGGCCGTACCGCTGCCTACTACGTGAGCCGTCACGGGGATGTGATCGGCGGTGTCCGCGAAGACCAGTTCGACTCCGGCCCCACCCGTCAGAATCGCGGTCGCCACCGCGCTGACGTAGACCGGATCACAGCATGCGTCGTACACCCACCGTTCGCCGAGTACCGAATGATCCATGGTCGCGATCAGCGCGGTCTCCGCCCCGTCCAGCGGAGCACCACGATAAGTGAGCGGGACCTGAAGAATTCGACCGTCGGCAGAGCGCATCAGGTGCGTCTCGATTCCGACCTCACCGTCCGGGTCGTCGAAACGATAGGCGTCGACGCGTTCGAGCGTCGAACAGTCGACCGACCCGAGCCACGGCTGCTTGGGCACCCACGCTCGGAGCAGGTCGTTCTTGGACGGATTCAGCTGCGCACGATGAATGATGGCCACCACGGCCACGTTACGCGGCGAAGGATGGTTGCGCGTCAGGTCAGGATCGTGCGAATCACCGCATCGGCGAGCAGGCGACCACGGTCGGTGAGAACCACGTGATCGTTCTCGATCACGGCCAACCCGTCGACTACCACCTGTTCGGCCGAAAGACGTTCGGATGCAGACAGTTCCGACAACGGAAGTCCCGTACGCAACCGTGCGGTCAGCATGACTCGCTCCATGTGTTCGTCCTCGGCGGTCAGTTCTTCGCTGCCGCCGACGGGAAGTTCGCCGAGCGCCAACTGTTCCGCGTACCGCGCCGGGTGCTTGACGTTCCACCACCGCACTCCGCCGACGTGGCTGTGCGCGCCCGGACCGGCACCCCACCAGTCACCGCCGTCCCAGTAGCCGAGGTTGTGACGACACCGGGTGTCACCGGAGTCCGCGGTTTCCGCCTTTGCCCAGTTGGAGACCTCGTACCACCGCAAGCCTGCCTCGGACAGGCGTGAATCGATTCGTTCGTACCGCGAGGCCAGCACGTCGTCGTCCGGGGCGGGCAGCTCGCCGCGCCTGACCTTGCGAGCCATGGCGGTGCCGTCCTCGACGATCAACGCGTAGGCCGAGACGTGATCGACATCGGCGGAGAGAACCGCATCGAGAGAGGCGTCCAGATCTTGATCGCGCTCCCCTGGCGTTCCATAGATCAAATCCAAGTTCACGTGCGAAAAACCAGCTGCGCGAGCCTCTTTCGCGGCAGCGACGGCGCGACCGGGAGTGTGGGTGCGGTCGAGGATCTTCAGAACGTGCTGGGCGGCCGACTGCATGCCGAGGGAAATCCGGGTGAATCCCGCACTGCGGAGAGCACCGAAGAACTCCGGCGACGTCGATTCGGGGTTCGATTCCGTGGTCACTTCGGCGCCGGACGCCAAGCCGAAGCTGCTCCGCACCGCCGACAGCACGTCGGACAATCCGTCGCCACCGAGCAGCGACGGCGTTCCACCGCCCACGAACACCGTCTCCGCCGCCGGGGCGCCCGTCATCTCGGCCGCGAGATCGAGTTCGCGCCGCAGACCCTCCAGCCACGACTGCGGCGACGCCGAGGTTCCGAGCTCACCGGCCGTGTAGGTGTTGAAATCGCAGTACCCACACCTGGTGGCACAGAACGGGACGTGGATGTAGATCCCGAACGGCCGTTTCCCGACACCCTCGAGCGATCGCGCGGGCAAGGCGAAGGGCGTCGCCTCGCTCTGTCGAGTGGGAGTCGTGCTGGTGGCATTCACACCTCCAGTGTCCCAGCATCCGGAACGCACACCTATTCAGCCTGCGATGCAGGTCGGCGTACGGCTTGAACTCGATATTTCCCCCGTTTTTCGTGGAAATATGCGCCCGAGTCGGAATTATCGAGTTGACGTGGCACAATGGACCGCATGACCGGACTCGGAGTGCGACTTGTGGCGCGTCGCCATGTCGACTTCAAGCGTGTGTGCAGCTCGTCGTGTCTGCACCTGTGTAGCTGTTGATCTTTCACTGATCTTCCAGCCTTTCCCGCTCATCTCCATCTGCTTCACCGAAACACTCTCTGCAGAGACATGCCTTTTCAGGGACGCAGCTTCTCCAGCTGTTCGTTTTCGTGAGCACACCTGCCGGCCGCGAGCTTTCCGAGACCGAGGACAGCCCCCTCGATTTCCGACACGGACCGGTGCGTCCCGATCAGACACCGCCACAGTTCATCGATAGTGCGTGCCGCGTGCCGATCAACCGCCCAGATCCAGGAGTTCATCGATGACGTCGACCACCGACGCCGCCACACCCGCCGATTCGGCAGCAGCTGCCGAAGCCCGGCCTGCACGCGCTGCGCGTCCCGCCAAGCGTCGCGCCGAAGGTCAGTGGGCCCTCGGTTACCGCGAGCCTCTCAACGCCAACGAGCAGGCCAAGAAGGACGACAACCCGCTCAACGTTCGGGCCCGCATCGAGAACATCTACTCCAAGCAGGGCTTCGACAGCATCGACAAGGGCGACCTTCGCGGCCGCTTCCGCTGGTGGGGTCTCTACACCCAGCGCGAAGAAGGCTACGACGGCACCTTCACCGGCGACGAGAACATTGACCTGCTCGAGGCCAAGTACTTCATGATGCGCGTGCGTTGCGACGCCGGCGCTCTGAACGTCGAGCAGCTGCGCACCATCGCCGGTATCTCGAAGGAATTCGGCCGGAACACCGCCGACCTGTCGGACCGTGAGAACGTTCAGTTCCACTGGATCGAAGTCGAGAACGTCCCGGAGATCTGGAAGCGCCTCGAAGCCGTCGGGCTCAAGACCACCGAAGCGTGCGGTGACTGCCCTCGCGTCGTCCTCGGTTCTCCCCTGGCCGGCGAATCGCTCGACGAGGTCCTCGATCCCACCCCGGCGATCGACGAGATCGTGCGCCGCTACATCGGCGACCCCAAGTACTCCAACCTGCCGCGCAAGTTCAAGACCGCTATCTCCGGTCAGCAGGATGTTGTTCACGAGATCAACGACATCGCCTTCATCGGCGTGAACCACCCCGAGCACGGCCCGGGCCTCGACCTCTGGGTCGGCGGCGGACTGTCCACCAACCCGATGCTGGCGCAGCGCGTCGGCGCCTGGATTCCGCTCGACGAGGTCCCCGATGTCTGGGAGGGCGTCGTCTCGATCTTCCGTGACTACGGCTACCGCCGTCTGCGCGCGAAGGCCAGGCTCAAGTTCCTCGTCAAGGACTGGGGTATCGAGAAGTTCCGCGAGGTTCTCGAGACCGAGTACCTGAAGCGTCCGCTCATCGACGGCCCCGCGCCCGAGAAGCCCAAGCGCCCGATCGATCACGTCGGTATCCAGAAGACCCGCAACGGCCACAACGCAGTCGGTTTCGCTCCGATCGCCGGCCGCGTCTCGGGAGACATCCTGGCTCAGGTCGCCGACGCCGCCGAGAAGGCCGGCAGCGACCGGATCCGCTTCACTCCGTACCAGAAGCTGATCATCCTCGACGTCGCCGACGAGACGCTCGAGCCGCTCATCGCCGATCTCGACGCGCTGGGTCTTCCCGCCCGTCCGTCGCACTGGCGCAAGAACCTGATGGCCTGCTCCGGCATCGAGTTCTGCAAGCTCTCGTTCGCCGAGACCCGCAAGCGTTCGCAGGTGCTCGTGCCCGAACTCGAACAGCGTCTTGCCGACATCAACAGCCAGCTCGACGTGCCGATCACCATCAACATCAACGGTTGCCCCAACTCCTGCGCTCGCTCGCAGATCGCCGACATCGGCTTCAAGGGCCAGCTCGTCGACGACGGTGAGGGGAATCAAGTCGAGGGTTTCCAGGTTCACCTGGGAGGCAGCCTCGGATTCGACAGCGCCTTCGGACGCAAGCTGCGCCAGCACAAGGTCACCAGCGTCGAGATGGGTGACTACATCGACCGCGTCGTACGTCAGTTCGTCAAGAACCGCAACGAAGGTGAACGGTTCGCCGAATGGGCAGTGCGCGCAGACGAAGGAGATTTGCGATGACAGTGGACATTTCGCGAGCAACTGCCGACGAGCTTCGGTCCATCGCCGAGCGCGGTGCAATAGAACTCGACGGAGCCAGCGCACAGGAACTGTTGCAGTGGACCGAGGACACGTTCGGTGACTCGTACATCGTGGCGTCGAACATGCAGGACGGGGTGTTGGTTCACCTTGCCGCACAGGTGCATCCGGGCGTCGACGTACTCTTCCTCGACACCGGCTACCACTTCCCGGAAACCATCGGCACGCGTGACGCGGTCGAGCAGGTGTACGGCGTCAACGTCATCAACGCTCGTGCGCTGGCAAGCGTCGCCGAGCAGGATGTCGCCGAGGGCAAGGATCTGTTCGCCCGTGATCCCAACCGCTGCTGCGCACTACGCAAAGTCGCGCCGCTCAAGCAGACACTGTCCGGGTACAGCGCGTGGGTGACCGGCATCCGCCGCGTCGAAGCGCCCACCCGCGCCAACGCTCCCCTGATCTCCTTCGACGAAGCCTTCGGACTCGTGAAGATCAACCCGATCGCTCCCTGGTCGGACGAGGAGATGCAGAACTACATCGATACCAATTCCATCCTCGTCAATCCCCTTGTCGACGAGGGATATCCGTCCATCGGCTGCGCACCCTGCACCAGCAAGCCAGCCCCCGGCAGCGATCCGCGTAGCGGTCGTTGGGCCGGTGCCTCCAAGACAGAATGCGGGTTGCACGCATCATGACAGTTGACTTGACACCTTCGCGGCCTCAGCTCGACGGCACACAGTTCGATACTCTCGATGCCCTCGAGTCCGAAGCGATCCACATCTTCCGAGAGGTGGCCGGCGAGTTCGAACGCCCGGTCATTCTCTTCTCGGGCGGTAAGGACTCCACCGTGCTGCTGCACCTGGCGATCAAGGCATTCTGGCCTGCGCCGTTGCCGTTCACCCTGCTGCATGTCGACACCGGCCACAACCTGCAGGAAGTCCTCGACTTCCGCGACCACGTGGTGGCCAAGTACAACCTGCGCCTGCACGTGGCCAGCGTCGAGGAGTACATCGCGGACGGCCGCCTCACCGAGCGTCCCGACGGTATCCGCAATCCTCTGCAGACCGTGCCGTTGCTGGACGCGATCTCCGAGAACCGCTTCGACGCCGTCTTCGGTGGCGCTCGCCGCGACGAGGAGCGGGCCCGCGCCAAGGAGCGGATCTTCTCGCTGCGCAACGCTTTCGGTCAGTGGGACCCCAAGAAGCAGCGCCCGGAACTGTGGAACCTGTACAACGGTCGCCACTCCCCCGGCGAGCAGGTGCGCGTCTTCCCGCTCAGCAACTTCACCGAGCTGGACATCTGGCGTTACATCGCCCGCGACAACGTCGAACTCGCCAGCATCTACTACGCCCACCAGCGTCCGGTGTACCAGCGCGACGGCATGTGGATGACGCCCGGCGTCTGGGGTGGACCGGCTGACGGCGAAGAGCTGCAGACCCTTTCGGTGCGTTACCGCACCGTCGGCGACGGTTCGACCACCGGCGCAGTCCTCTCCGATGCCGCTGACAACGAGGCCATCCTGGCCGAGGTTGCGGCATCACGTTTGACCGAGCGCGGCGCGACCCGTGGCGACGACCGAGTTTCCGAAGCGGCCATGGAAGACCGCAAGCGAGAGGGCTACTTCTGATGAGCGATCTGCTCAGACTGGCAACTGCCGGCAGCGTCGACGACGGAAAGTCCACCCTCGTGGGCCGTCTGTTGTACGACACGAAATCCGTTCTCGCCGACCAGATCGACGCCGTGACCCGTGCGTCGGTGGACCGCGGTCTCGACACCCCTGACCTCTCGCTCCTGGTGGACGGACTGCGCGCCGAGCGTGAGCAGGGCATCACCATCGACGTGGCGTACCGCTACTTTGCGACCCCCAAGCGCACCTTCGTGCTCGCCGATACACCGGGCCACGTGCAGTACACCCGCAACACGGTCTCCGGTGCCTCGACGGCTCAGCTCGTGATCCTGCTGGTCGATGCTCGCAAGGGCGTCATCGCGCAGACTCGCAGGCACGCAGCGGTTCTCGCGTTGCTCGGTGTCCCGAAGCTCGTTCTCGCCGTGAACAAGATCGACCTCGTCGAGAACCCCGAAGAGGTCTTCACCTCGATCTCCGCCGAGTTCAACGAACTCACCAGCTCACTTGGCTGGGCAAGCGAAGACGTCGTCGAGATCCCGGTGTCGGCACTGCACGGTGACAACGTCGCCATCCGCTCCGACAAGACCCCGTACTACACCGGCCCCACACTGATCGAGCACCTCGAGTCGATTCCGGTCGACGCCGAGCCACATCGCGTCGGTCTGCGTTTCCCGGTGCAGTACGTGATCCGCCCCCGCACCGCAGAGTTCCTCGACTACCGCGGCTACGCCGGTCAGGTCGCTGCCGGTTCCGTCGTGCCCGGCGACGAAGTGGTGATCCTGCCCTCGGGTACGCGCACCACCGTCACACGTATCGACACGGCCGACGGCGAACTGGACGTCGCCCACGCCGGACGCAGCGTCACGCTGATCCTGGCCGACGACGTCGACGTCTCACGCGGCGACACCATCGCATCGCCGTCCGACGCACCCGAGCCGATCGGCGAATTCGACGCCACTGTCTGCTGGCTGGCCGAGAAGTCGCTGCGCCCCGGTGCACGTCTGCTGCTCAAGCACGGCACGCGAACGACGCAGGCCATCGTGGGCAGCTTGGTGGAACGCTTCAACGAGCAGGACCTCACCACGGATCAGGGCCCGGACACTCTCGAGCTCAACGAGATCGGCAAGATCTCGATCCGGGTGGCCGAGCCGATCGTGGCTGACGACTACGCCGTCAACCGCCACACCGGCAGCTTCCTGCTGATCGATCCCGCTGGTGGAAACACTCTCGCAGCCGGCCTGGTGGGCGACGTCATTTCCGCTGTCGAATTGGGCGAGCGCGTCTAAGTCGATGGTTCCGCTCATCGCTGTTGCGCACGGCAGCCGTGACCCCCGTTCTGCTCGGGTGATCGCGGCTGCTGTGGCAGCTCTTCGTGAAGTCCGGCCAGACCTCGATGTCCGGCTGGCGTTCCTCGACCTCAATGCACCGTCCATCGATCAGGTCCTGGACGGAGTTGCACACGACGGCCACACTCACGCCGTTGTTGTTCCGATGCTGCTGGGCAATGCCTTCCACGCCCGGGTAGATCTGCCCGGACTCTTGGCCGCTGCCGCGACACGCCACCCCCAGTTGACCGTGTTCCAAGCAGACGTGCTGGGTCGCGATGCTCGGCTGATCGAGGCAGTACGCGAGCGAATTCTCGAAGTGGGTGCCCGGCCGGACGATCCGTCGGTCGGTGTCGCTCTTGCGGCAGTCGGCTCGTCCGACGCGCGCGCCAATGCCGCGACCGCAGAATTGGCGTCCACTCTCCTCGGCGGAACCAACTGGTCGGGCGTTCGAATCTGTTTCGCGACATCCGCGGAACCGACAGTTACCCAGGCGATCTCCGCACTCGAGCAGGACGGCGCCGAACGTGTTGTCGTCGCGCCGTGGTTCTTGGCTCCCGGCCTACTGACCGATCGACTCAGCGCTGCCGCAGCAACTGCATGTCCGCGCGCGCGTTTCGCCGACACGATCGGTGGGCACTCTCTACTGATCGAAACGATGATCGACCGTTACCGACAAGTCGCTGATACACTACCCGGCCGTCTGGTCCGCTCCGCCTGATCCGGTTTCACAGGCCGTTATCAGATTGTTACCGTAGTGTTGGATCTGTCCAGCTCGCGAAGGTACCTCCTTCGCCTGCGAAACAGATCTTTGGGTGCAATCCCCTCAGAGCGCCGCGAGAGGGAACACCATCACTCACAATCTTCGCCTCGGCACAGCCGGCATCGCATGGGTCCTGTCGGTGCTCTACCTGCTTGTCGAAATCTTCACAGCCGGAGCATGGAAGACGCCGTACAGCTTCGCGCGCGACTCCATCAGTTCGCTGGGCGTGACGACATGCAGCGTGGATTCATGTTCGCCGATGCACGACGTGATGAACGCGGCCTTCATGATCCTCGGTGCGCTCACCATCCTCGGTGCGGCCTTGCTGCACAAGTACATTCCGGACGGTCGTGCGAAGAAGTGGATTCTCGGTCTTGCCGTCGTCGTTGCATTGAGCACCGCGGCCACCGGCCTCTTCCCGGCGAACGACGGGACCTTCGTTCATTGGACCGCCGTACTTCCCGGCTTCGTCGCACGTCATGCCGTTCTCGTCCTCATGGCAATTCAATTCTGGAAGCACAGCAAATGGATCGCAGTGTGGTCAGGGCTGTGCGCGGCTACCGGAATCGTCGGTGCCGTACTGCTTCTCGGACGAACCCTCACTTTCGGCCTTGGTGAACGCCTGACGCTGTACCCGCTGCCTATGTGGATGGCCGTCACCGGCGTCGCGGCCCTGCTCGCGTTGATGCGCCGAACCGTGTTGAAGAACGTGGAACTGACACTGTCCGGTAACGGATTCATCACCGCTCTGTTGTCGTTGCGCCCGCGTCGATCTCGCGCGGCAGTGCCCACCGACGTTCTCGCACCACGGGAGCTGACCGGTTTGTAGCGAACCGGGGGTGAGCAGGGACACACTGGTAAGGAGGCGACGCGAGGAGACTTCCATGACCAGTGCATCTGTTCGACACGGAATCGTGGCCGGTATCGACGGCTCGGCAAGCGCGGTCAACGCCGCGAGGTGGGCAGCTTCGGCTGCAAAGAGATTCGACGAACCACTTCGCCTGACCCACGTGCTGCCAGGACAACCCGAGTCCGGTGGCGGTACCAACGTCACCGACGAAGAGATGTTCGACCACCACCTTCGCGTCGAGGGTGCAAAACTGCTCGACGAGGCCGAGGACGCCATCCGCGATGATCACACCGACGTCACCGTCGAACGTGGCCTCGTGACCGGTACTCCCGCAACCACACTCGTCGAACTCTCGAAGTCGGCTCGCATCGTTGCACTGGGTCAGGCCGGCACCAGCGAAATGCAGTCCGTGTTTCTCGGATCCGACACCATTCGGGTGGTCAACCGCGCGCACTGTCCCGTGGCCGTATTCCGCGGTACGGGTGATCACGCGATGGCCGACACCAGGCCCATCGTCGTCGGCGTCGACGGGAGCAAGCTCAGCGAACTCGCCGTCGCGCATGCCTTCGAATTTGCCGCGTTCCTCGGCGCACCTTTGGTTGCGGTCCACACGTGGAACGAGCACGCCTCGCTGGGCGGGTACTCCGAAGCCAGGCGCTTCGTCGACTGGGGACCGTACGAACAGCATGAGCATGCACTGCTGTCCGAGTGCCTCGCCGGCTGGACGGAGAAGTACCCCGATGTCGAAGTCACCCGGAGTGTCCAGCGCAGCGGACCGATGAAGGCACTGCTCGAGCACTCGGCGGAAGCGCAACTCGTAGTCGTCGGTAGCCACGGCCGCAGCCCGTTCATGGCGTCGATAGTCGGATCGACCAGTCAGAGCCTCATCCACCACGCCCAGTGCCCGGTCCTCGTCTGCCGAGAGGGCTGAACTCGTCTCGCTGTTGCCCGACCCCCACCTCTGAGCGAACGGCACTTTCGGCGCCATCAGGAGTCCGAAAGTGCCGTTCGCTCAAACAGGAGTGGGGGTACAACAGGTCGAACAGGGCGAGCGGGTCATACCTGGCCGACCACGCTCACCGTGACCGGCTCCTGCACCGGCGTCGACACCGGGGTCTCCGGCAGATCCGGCACCCGGGTAGCACGCGCGTACACCGTCTCCCCCGCCTCGAGGTGCAGCGCTGCACTGTCACCGCGCGTGACCTGAGCCGAGAAGAGCTCGCCGGTTGCCTCGTTGCGCAGGTCCACTCGAACCTCGAAGCCGAGGTACACGACGCGCTCGACTGTTGCGCGTGTGACGCCGAGCGACTCGGCCGTTCCGGATTCCTGCGCGAGAGCCATGCTCGGATCGCGGCCGAGGCGGATGTCGTGCGGACGGACCAACTGCCCGTTGAGCTTCGCGACGGATCCGAGGAAGGACATCACGAAGTCGTTGGACGGGCGGTCGTACAGGTCGGCAGGTTCACCGATCTGCTCGATCCGCCCCTTGTTCAGCACCGCGATGCGGTCGGCGACGTCGAGAGCCTCTTCCTGGTCGTGGGTGACCAGGACGGTGGTGACGTGCACCTCGTCGTGCAGGCGACGCAACCACGTGCGCAGGTCGGCACGCACCTTCGCGTCGAGCGCGCCGAAGGGCTCGTCGAGCAGGAGCACCTGTGGATCCACAGCCAGAGCGCGCGCCAACGCCATGCGCTGACGCTGACCGCCGGAGAGCTGCGCGGGGTACCGATGCTGAAACCCGTCGAGACCGACGATCCCCAGTAGTTCGTTGACCTTCTTCTCGATCTCCGGCTTCGGGCGCTTGCGGATCTTGAGCCCGAACGCCACGTTGTCCCGCACGGTCATGTGCTTGAACGCCGCGTAGTGCTGGAACACGAAACCGATGTCACGCTTCTGCGGCGAGACGCCGGTGACGTCCTTGCCTGCGATGGTGATGGTTCCCGAATCGAGTTCTTCGAGCCCTGCGATCGAACGCAGCAACGTCGACTTTCCCGAGCCACTGGGCCCGAGCAATGCCGTCAACGAACCCGAGGGAATGTTGACCGTCACGTCGTCGAGCGCCGCGAAATCACCGTAGTTCTTGCGGGCCCCGGTCACTGTGATCATGTGGTGCTCCTCTTACGGTCCAGCAGCGTCATCAGCAACAGGACAATGATGGCGATGCCCATCAGCAGCGTTGCCGCCGAATACGCACCAAAGGTGTTGTGGTCGTCGATGTATCGCGAGTGCACCAGCAATGTCAGTGTCTGGGATACCCCCGGGAAGCCGGAAGAGACCATGATGACTGCGCCGAATTCACCGAGCGAACGCGCCACCGTCAACACGATTCCGTACGTCAGGCCCCAACGGATCGCGGGCAATGTGATCCGCCAGAACGTCTGCCAGCCCGAGGCACCGAGCGTCGCGGCTGCTTGTTCCTGCTCGTCGCCGATCTCGTGAAGTACGGGTTCGACTTCCCGGACGACGAAGGGCAGCGTCACGAAAATCGTCGCGATCACCATGCCTGGCAACCCGAAGATGACTTTGAACCCCAACGATTCGATGCCGCCGAACCAACCGTTGGCACCCCACAGGAGAATCAACGACACACCGACGACGACGGGCGAGACCGCGAAGGGCAGGTCGACCACCGACTGCAGAACTCCGCGGCCCGGGAAACGCCCACGCACGAGTGCCAGAGCCGTGACGACACCGAACACCACGTTGATCGGAACCACGATCGCCACGATGATCAGCGAAAGATTCAGCGCGGAAATCGCTGCCGGTGTCGTGATCGATTCGAGAAACGGGCCGATTCCGTTCTCGAACGTTCGCGTCAGGATCACACCGATCGGCACGACCAGCAACACGAACAGGTAGACGAGAGCGATGGTCCGCAGACCGATCTTCGATCCTCTGGACACGTTCATCGGGAACTCTCCTCACGTCGCTGTCCCCGCGAGGCGAAGATTCGCAGGACGAACAGCGTCACGAATGCGATGGCCAGCAACGCTACCGAGACGGCAGCGGCGTTGGTCGGACGATCGATCTCGATCTGCTGCTGAATGTACTGCGACGTCATCTGTGTCACGCGTGGGATGTTGCCGCCGATCAGAACGACCGAGCCGTATTCACCGATCGCTCTGGCGAACGCGAGGCCCGCACCGGAGATGACGGCAGGCGCCAACGTCGGGAGAACAACCGAGCGAAAGATCGTCCAGTTGGAAGCTCCCAACGACGCAGCGGCTTCCTCGACTTCGCGGTCGACCTCCATCAGCACCGGCTGCACGGAACGGACGACGAACGGCAAGGTCACGAAGGCCAATGCCACGATCAGTCCGGGCTGAGTTGCATTGAGATGGATGTCGATCGGTGACTGCGGGCCGTAGAGGGACAGCAGCACGATCGATGCCACGATGGTCGGTAGCGCGAACGGCAGATCGATCATCGAGTTGACGATGCGCTTGCCCGGGAAGTCGTCCCGGACCAGCACCCACGCGATGATCGTGCCCATCACGACGTTGATCAATGCCACGATCACCGAGACCAACAACGTCACGCGCAACGACGCCAAGGCGACGGGTGCGGTGACGGCGTCCCAGAATCCGGAGATCCCCTCGTCGAACGCGGTGGCGGTCAACGCGGCGAGCGGAAGCAGAACGATGACGGAGAGCCACAGGGTGGCCACTCCGATTCCGAGCGGCCCCACACTCCCCGTGACCCGCGCGAGTTTTCGCCGACGAGCCACGGGGGTGGGGTCAATAGTGTCAGTCACGTCAGTCTTACTTGGTCGCGTTGTCGTAGATCACTGCGATCGAACCGGTGTCCTTGGTGAACAGAGCACTGTCCACGGCCTTCCAGCCGCCGAGGTCTGCAATGGTCCACAGCTTGGTCGGCTCGGGGAACTTGTCGGTGAACTTGGCAGCGACGGCGGGATCCACGGGACGGAATCCTGCTTCGGCCCAGAGCGTCTGACCCTCGGTCGTGTACAGGTAGTCCTTGAACGCGGTCGCCTTGTCGAGGACCTTGCTGTTCGAGATCACGGCAACGGGGTTCTCGATCTTGAAGGTCGTGGGCGGGGTGACGTGCTCGACCGGGTCGCCGTTGCCTTCGATGAACAGTGCCTCGTTCTCGTAACTGATCAGAACGTCACCGCTACCCTGCAGGAAGGCTTCCGAAGCCTCGCGTCCCGACTTGGGCTGGATCTTGACGTGGTCGTTGACCAAGGCGGTGACGTAGTCGAGACCCGCCTGCGGGTTCTTGCCACCGTCGCTCTTGGCGGCGTACGGCGCCAAGAGGTTCCACTTGGCCGAGCCGGAGCTGAACGGGTTCGGCGTGACGACCTCGAGGCCGGGCTGAAGCAGGTCGTCCCAGTCCTTGATGCCCTTCGGGTTGCCCGGACGCGTCACGATGGTGACTACCGATCCGAACGGAATTCCGTTGTAGGCGTCCTGGTTCCAGTTCTGATCTACCAGACCGGCATCGACCAGACGGGTGATGTCGGGCTCGACGGAGAAGTTGACGAAGTCTGCCTCGGCACCGTCCTTCACCTTGCGCGACTGGTCGCCCGAGGCGCCGTAGGAAGGATTGAAGTTGACGTTCTTGCCCTCGTCGGTCGCCTGGAAGGCTGCGGTGAGCTTGTCGAAGCCAGGCTTCGGCACGGCGTAGGCGAACAGGTTGATCGTGCCGGCGCTACCGTCGCTGGCGGCGCTGTCACCACCCACGGTGTCGCTCGAGCCACCACTGCACGCTGTGAGTACCACGGCCCCCATGGTCGCGATAGCAGTGAGAAGTGTGCGGGAACGGCGTTTCATTGCAGATACCTTCCTGAAAGGACTGACAAACGAGGGTTGGTCAAACGACAAGTCCGAGACCTCTGGGGCTGATTCCATCGGGATGTTCAGACATGGAGAGCCGACGGGCGATGAGCCCTGAATCGGGGGCGCGAGTTACGCGCAGAGAAGTTCGAGTGGGGTGCGCAGCACCACCGGAGAGGTCGAACTCAGGAAATCAACAACAGGCGACGTCAGCGACGTCGAGCATGCCGACAGCAATCAACGCCAACTGGTGGCGGATTACGGGAGCTGTTGCTTCGGACACGCGGTGGACTTTAGCAGAGCACCGGCGCCCGCTCTAATCGGGAGAACTAACGGGTGAGAAGCCACGCGACGATCACGAGGAGAATCAGGGCTATCAGGGCGAGAGTGACCCGTGAGCGGGGCATCAGCTTTCCTCTACTTCTCGAGAATTCCTACGCAACCAGCCGAAGAGCGGCAGAGCGAGAACGGCGGCCAACACGCGATCCAGACCGATGGCCACCAGGCGGCACAGCGGAACGACGACGATCAGGACCAACGCGACCTGCGGGATGAACGGGAGCCCCGCCATCCACAGCTCGAAGCTGTCCCACCAATCCGCAATCCGATCCACGCCAACACCCTATCCTTCGGACGATACGGTCCCGACAGCGTGTGGATTGGACGTGTGCCGATTCTGGCCGGATGATGGCCGAATGAGTGCTGACGACGAAGTGGTGCAGACGATTCCTCCCGCCTCCACGGGTCACCATCGAAGCAACTTTCCCCCGATCGACGACTATGCGTTTCTTTCCGATTGCGAAACCTCGTGCCTGATTGCCCGTAACGGATCTGTCGAGTGGATGTGCGTTCCCCGCCCGGACTCCCCCAGCGTGTTCGGTGCCATCCTCGACCGCAGCGCAGGCCATTTCCGTATCGGCCCCTACGGCCAGAACGTGCCGGCCGCTCGGCGCTATCTGCCGGGTGGACTCATTCTCGAGACCACCTGGCAGACCGAGACCGGCTGGCTCGTCGTCCGCGACGCCCTGGTTCTCGGTCCCTGGCACAACGTCGACAAGCGATCGAACACGCACAAGCGCACACCGACCGACTGGGATGCCGAACACACCCTTCTCCGTACGGTCAAATGCGTCAGCGGCACCGTCGAACTCGAGATGAGCTGTGAGCCCGCGTTCGACTATCACCGTGGCACGGCGAATTGGGAGTACACCGGAAAGGTCTACGAGGAAGCAACGGCAACGTGTCGCTCCGCCAAGCCCGGAGACCATCCCACTCTGCGCTTGACCACCGACCTACGACTGGGTCTGGAAGGTCGTGAAGCACGAGCGCGGACGCGACTGGTCGAAGGCGACAACGTGTACGTCGCGCTCTCGTGGTCGGATCTTCCCGCGCCGCAGACGTTCGACGAGGCCGCCGACAAGATGTGGCAGACGTCCAAGTCCTGGCGTGAGTGGGTGACGATCGGCAAGTTCCCCGATCACCCGTGGCGCGGATACCTACAGCGCAGTGCGCTCACACTCAAGGGGCTCACCTACGCACCGACCGGAGCCCTACTCGCGGCTTCGACGACCTCGCTACCGGAAACACCAGGCGGAGAACGCAACTGGGACTATCGCTACGCGTGGGTTCGCGATTCCACCTTCGCGCTGTGGGGCCTCTACACGCTCGGGTTGGACCGTGAGGCCAACGACTTCTTCAACTTCATCTACGACGTGTCGAGTTCGGACAACGGTCAGCCGCATCCTTTGCAGGTGATGTACGGCATCGGCGGCGAGCGCACGCTCGAGGAATCCGAACTCAACCATCTGTCCGGCTACGACGGCGCCCGTCCGGTGCGTATCGGCAACGGGGCGTTCGATCAACAGCAGCACGACATCTGGGGCACCATGCTCGACTCGGTGTACCTCCACATCCGTACCCGCGAGCGCGTCCCCGAGGCGTTGTGGCCGCTGCTCAAGAAGCAGGTCGAGGAAGCGATCAAGCATTGGCGCCAGCCCGACCGCGGGATCTGGGAGGTGCGCGGTGAACCGCAGCACTTCACGTCGTCGAAGATCATGTGCTGGGTCGCTCTCGATCGCGGCGCCAAGCTGGCAGAGATGCAGGGCGAGAAGAGCTTTGCACAGCAATGGACAGCCATCGCGGACGAGATCAAGGCCGACATCCTCGCGCACGGTGTCGACTCGCGCGGAGTTCTGACGCAGCGGTACGGCCACGATTCACTCGACGCGTCGCTCTTGTTGGCACCGCTGCTGCGCTTCCTGCCGGCCGACGATCCGCGCATCCGGGCGACGGTGCTGGCGATCGCCGACGAGCTCACCGAAGAGGGGTTGGTCCTGCGCTATCGCGTCGACACCACCGACGACGGATTGAGCGGAGAAGAGGGCACGTTCACCATCTGCTCCTTCTGGCTCGTCTCCGCCCTCGTCGAGATCGGCGAACTGGATCGGGCAAAGCATCTCTGCGAGCGTCTGCTCGGGTTCGCGAGCCCGCTCAAGCTGTACGCGGAGGAGATCGACGCGCACACCGGTCGCCATCTGGGTAACTTCCCGCAGGCGTTCACACACCTGGCGCTGATCAACGCCGTGGTCCACGTGATCCGCGCCGAGGAAGCTGCCGAAGCCGGAGCTTTCCAGCCCGCGCACAACGCGACCTAGACCCCCTGCTGTGCGCCTTTATTAACCGCCCGCGGTTAATAAAGGCGCACAGCAGGTCTAGCCGGCCACCGCTTCGAGCTGCGGCGTGATCGATTCGAGCGAGTACTTCAGCGACAGCGACGACGGAGTGTTCAGGCCGGCAACAGTCGGATAGTCGACGATGGCCAATCCGCCACCCTTGACTGCAGGCAGGTCGGCAAACCCCGGCAGCTTCATCATGTCGTCGAGCGACCCGCCGTTGGGCAGCAGCACCACGACGTCGGCGCTGAGAGCGTCGACCCGTTCCGGGCTGAGTATCAGCCGGCCACCGGTCACACCGGCCTCGTCGACCAGCTTGGGCGGCAACGACATTCCCAGACGCGTGAACAGTCCCGAAGCACCGTCCTTGGGATCAGCGACGATCACCAACTGCGACGTCGGGAAGACGTACTGCGACAAAAGAGCGGTCTTACCCTTCAGCCCCGGCAACCGCTGCGCGAGCGCATCGATCTGCCCGTTTGTCGCCTCGACGATCTCGTCGGCTCGCGACTCCTTGTCGAGAACCCGGCCGAGAATCTCCACCTGGTCCTGCCACGGATCGACCTGGACGTCGGACAGACCGGCAATTGTCGGAGCGATCTTGCTCAACTGGTCGAAATCGTCCTGATCGGCGACGGAGAACCCGCCGAGAATCAGATCGGGATCCAAGGCTGCAATTTCTTCAGCTTTGAGCGGGACACCGAACTGCTGGATCGCCGAGCGATCGAGTTCCTTCGCCGACGCGTCCACGCCACTCTCCCACGGGAACAGACCACGCTCGTCGCCCATCGGGCCGGCAGCCAGGTACCCCACCGGCTGGATTCCGAGTTCGAGCAGAGCGTCGAGCCACTGGGTGTCGGCCGCGACGATGCGCGTCGGCGTCCCGGTGATCGTGGTGGCGCCGAACTTGTGGTCGATCGTGGTGACCCGACCGCCCGCGATCTCGTCGGCGTCCGAGGACGAACATCCGCTGATACCTACGACCAGCGCTCCCAAGAGAGCCACCGCCGAAAACTTCATCGCACGCACGAAAATACTCCTCCACTAGTTAGCAGAGGCTTACCTTCTCATATGGGACCCGGCTGTGTCCGACCTTGCTTTCAGGCGAAACGAGAGAGCAGGCGCTCCGCATCGGCGCCGATGCGTCGAACCACGTCGCCGGCCGGATGGGTTCCGTGTACGAGTCCGACAGCTTCTCCGGCGTAGACGACTCCGCTGTGGGGATCCGACGGGTCGTACGCCTTCGCCAGCATTTCCTCATCGGCGTCGACTCCGTGCCAGGCGGCAGTGAACTCGTTGGCCACCGCGCGGCCACCCCACCGCTGCGGCCACGGTTGACTGCGCGCTCGGTCGAACACCGAGGTGTAAATCGTGTCGGCACTTCCGGCTTCGACGACGCGGTCGCGGGCATAGTCCGGCCCGACCGTCTCCGGGCTGGCGAGCAGCGCCGTTCCGATCATCACGCCTTCCCCGCCGGCTGCCAGGACTGCGGCCAAACCGCGGCCGGTCCCGATTCCGCCGGCCGCCAGTACTGGAAGTGATGTCGTTTCGAGGATCTCCTGCAGCAGCGGCAAGGTTCCGATTCGGCCCGTGTGACCGCCTGCCTCACCGCCTTGCGCGATCACGCCGTCGACACCCGCGGCCTCGACAATGCGAAGGTCTTCGAGCGTATTGATCTGTGACACAACGGGAATGCCCGCATCGTGGATTCGTCCGACATACGAGGCGGGATCACCGAAAGACAAGGTGATCATGGTCGGCTCGACGGCAATCGCGGCGTCGAGCATCAACTCGTTCTCGGGCAGCGACCACGTCATCAGGCCGACGCCGAACTTTCCGCCGATCGAGCGGGCCACTTCAGCTTCGGCCTCGATCCACTCCGGTGTGTTGTACCGAGCCGCGCCGAGCAGACCCAACCCGCCGGCCGCCGATACAGCTCCGGCGAGCGCGCCGCCCGCGCGACCACCCATGGGCGCCCCGAGAACCGGGATTTCGATTCCGAACTCTCGGGACAACCAGGTGGTGACCATGCGCTCCTACTTCTTGGGCTTCTCGCCGACCGATTCCGATGTCAGGGCCGCCACGAATGCTTCCTGCGGCACCTCGACGCGACCGATGGTCTTCATGCGCTTCTTGCCTTCCTTCTGCTTCTCGAGCAGCTTGCGCTTACGGCTGATGTCGCCGCCGTAGCACTTGGCAAGAACGTCCTTGCGGATTGCGCGAATGTTCTCGCGCGAGATGATCTTCGCGCCGATCGCGGCCTGAATCGGAACCTCGAACTGCTGGCGAGGAATCAGCTCGCGAAGCTTCGACGTCATGCGTCCGCCGTAAGCACCAGCGTTGGAGCGGTGCACGATCGACGAGAACGCGTCGACGGCCTCGCCCTGCAGAAGGATGTCGACCTTCACCAGGTCGGCCTGCTGCTCACCGGCCTCCTCGTAATCGAGGCTGGCGTATCCCTTGGTGCGGGACTTGAGGGCGTCGAAGAAGTCGAACATGATCTCGCCCATGGGCAGTTCGTAGCGCAGTTCGACGCGAGTCTCGGAGAGGTAGTCCATGCCGCCGAGCTCACCGCGACGGGACTGGCACAGCTCCATGATGGCGCCGACGTACTCACTCGGGGCGATGACGGTGCATTTGGCGACGGGCTCGTAGACCTCGCGAACCTTGCCTTCCGGCCAGTACGACGGGTTGGTGACGATGACCTCGGCCCCGTCCTCCATCACGACGCGGTAGACGACGTTGGGCGCGGTGGAAATCAGTTCGAGGCCGAACTCACGCTCGAGGCGGTCGCGGGTGATCTCCATGTGGAGCAGGCCGAGGAAGCCGCAGCGGAAGCCGAATCCGAGGGCAACCGACGTCTCGGGTTCATACGCCAGGGCCGCGTCGTTGAGACGGAGCTTGTCGAGGGCATCGCGCAGCACGGGGTAGTCCGAGCCGTCCATCGGGTAGAGGCCCGAGTAGACCATCGGCTTGGGATCGCGGTAGCCGACCAGCGGTTCGGTCGCGCCGTTGCGGGTGGTGGTGACGGTGTCACCGACGCGCGACTGACGGACGTCCTTCACACCGGTGATGAGGTAGCCCACCTCGCCGACGCCCAGACCGATACTGGCCTTCGGCTCGGGGGAAATGATGCCGACCTCGAGCAGTTCGTGTGTAGTGCCCGTGGACATCATCGTGATCTTCTCGCGGGGACGGATCCGACCGTCGACCACACGCACGTAAGTGACCACGCCGCGGTAGGCGTCGTAGACGGAGTCGAAGATCATCGCGCGGGCGGGACCGTCAGCATCGCCGACAGGCGCAGGTACCTGCTTGATCACCTCGTCGAGCAGTTCCTTGACGCCCATACCGGTCTTACCCGAGACGCGCAGGACATCACCGGGCTCGCAGCCCGTGATGTGCGCGATCTCTTCGGCATAGCGGTCGGGATCCGCGGCCGGGAGGTCGATCTTGTTGAGGACGGGAATGATCTTGAGATCCTTCTCCATCGCCAGGTAGAGGTTCGCCAGCGTCTGAGCTTCGATGCCCTGAGCAGCGTCGACCAGCAGAATTGCGCCCTCGCATGCTTCGAGCGCACGGGAGACCTCGTACGTGAAGTCGACGTGGCCGGGAGTGTCGATGAGGTGGAGGACGAACTCTTCGCCGTCGACGGTCCAGGGCAGACGAACGTTCTGAGCCTTGATGGTGATGCCGCGTTCACGCTCGATGTCCATGCGGTCCAGGTACTGCGCACGCATCGCCCGCTCTTCGACCACACCGGTGAGCTGAAGCATGCGATCTGCCAGCGTCGACTTACCGTGGTCGATGTGCGCGATGATGCAGAAGTTCCGGATCTGCGCAGGATCCGTGAACGTCTTGTCGGCGAAGCTGCTGATGGGAGACCCCTTAGTCGGACCGGCACCGGCCCGGATCCGGGCCACTGTCAACCCTCAGGATATCCAAGTCTCGGCGCCGCCGTACCAGGGGTTCCCACGGGTGGGTGATTATGCTCGAACGCTATGGCAAGCATGTGGAAGCAGATCGGCAGAACCCTCGGCGCCCTCGCGGTGGAGAAGGGCCCTGCGTTGCTGCGCCAGCTGCAGTCGTCCACGTCCCAGTCGTCTGCCTCGAAGCCGGGTCCGTCCGGCCGCCCGATCGCCGCGCGGACGTCTCCGACCGCACATCGCGCCCGCAAGGTCGAGTACTCCCCCGACCTCGACGGCAAGGCCGATCCGGGCGAAATCGTCTGGACCTGGGTTGCCTACGAGGAGGATCCGACCCAAGGCAAAGACCGCCCGGTGCTGGTTGTCGGCCGCGACGGCAACACGCTGCTCGGTTTGATGCTGTCCTCGCAGAGCAAACGCGAAGGCGAGCGTGATTGGCTCGCAATCGGTTCGGGTCCATGGGACGGCGAGGGAAGGCCCAGCTGGGTCCGGCTCGACCGGGTGCTCGACGTTCCCGAGAGCGGGATCCGGCGCGAGGGCGCCGTCATGGATCACAAAAAGTTCGACGCGGTCGCGGCAAAACTTCGGGCCGACTTCAGCTGGAGCTGAAGCCGACCCGGACGATGGAAACAGTGTCGATCAGCTGTCCAGACGGTTGAACCGTCCGAAGAGTGCTCGATAGATGAGTGCACCGAGCGCACCGCCGATGAGCGGGAACACGATGAACAACCACACTTGACCTAATGCACCGTCCTGGAACGGTGCGACAGCGAGGCTTCGAGCGGGGTTGACGGAGGTGTTGTCGATCGGGATCGAGATCAGGTGAATGACGGCCAGCGTGAAGCCGATGGACACCCCGGCGAGCGGCACGTCGGAGATCTGGTCGGTCGACGCGAGAACGACGAATACCAGCAGTGCTGTCAGCAGGATCTCGATGATCATGGCGGCACCGATGCCGTAGCCGTCGGAAACCACATTTCCGAGAAGATTCTTCTCGGCAGACGGACTGTGTGCGCCCCAACCGTTTGCACCCAAACCGTCAGCAGCACGGTTGTACGCCGGGAGACTGTTGGCCACCGTGTAGATCACGACGCCTGCGACCAAGCCGCCGATCACTTGCGCGACAACGTAAATCGCCGCATTGACGGCTGAGATTCGCCCGATCACGAATTGGCCGAGAGTCACGGCTGGGTTGACGTGGCAACCGGAAATCGGGCCGATCGCATATACGAGGAACAGCAGGGTCAGGCCGAATGCGAAGGCAACTCCGAGATTGCCGACTTTCGCACCTGCAAAGACGGCAGTTCCGACTGCGGAGAACACGAGAACAAATGTTCCCACCGCTTCGGCCGCATACTTCTTCACATCCGAGATCGGTTCGATCTCAGTCAATTCCTGTGCAGTTGGAGACATATTCCCACCTTCTTCTCATCGAACGGTAGTAATGCTCACGCGCCTAGATTTGCCGGACTTTACGCAAGCCTGGTGATCTCCACAACAACTTCGAGATCTGTGGAACGTCCACCGGAAAAGATTCCCTTCAAAGGCGGCACATCCGAATAGTCCCTTCCTATTCCGACCGAGACATGCTGTTCATTCACAGCTATCGCATTGGTCGGGTCGTATCCCCACCACGCGCCGGTCCACGCTTCGATCCACGCGTGCGATTCCCCGACCACCGTGTCCCCGACTGCCGCATCACGTTTGGGGTGGAGATAGCCGGAAACGTATCGACACGGTATCCCCATCGTTCGAAGCAACACCAAGGTCAGATGCGCATAGTCCTGGCAGACACCTTTCCTGGCCGACCAGGCCTCCACCGCCGACGTATGCACTCCGGTCGTACCCGGCACATATGACATTTCGCCGTAAACCCATTGCGACGCAGCCACTACTGCATCTTCAGGTGATTTATCTTTGCGCAATTCCTTGGCAATTGTCGCCAGCTTACGATCACGCGGAACATATCTCGTGAAACTCAGTTGTTCGTTGAATCGATCTTTAATCGCGTTTCCCGACAATTCATCCCAGTCGACGGTTTCCTCGGGCTGAACAAACGGTTCCGTCTCCACCACCGACAGCCCGGTCACTTCCAGCTCCGTGTGCGGCGCGTGCAAGTCGAAGGCGGTCACCGCGGTGCCCCAGTAATCGGTGTATCGGTAGGAACGCGTTGCCGGCTGGGTTTCGACGCGCGTGAGTATCACCGTCTGCCTGGTGTCGCCGCGAGGTGTCAATCGCGCTTCGTTGTACGACGACGTCACCGGGGCGTCGTACGCATATCCCGTGGTGTGCACGACCCTCATTCGCCAGCTCACAGCTCTCCCTCCACCGTCGACTCCGCATACGCGGCGCCGGCATCCGTCCACGCGACCCACGGCGCAGCGTGGAAGTACTGCAATGCAATCGCCTCACCCAGTTCGCGGCAGGTCTCCTGCCAACCGAGCAACCGTCCCTGCAGATCCTCGAGCAACACGCCCTGCGGCAGGAACTCCAGTTCGCTACGTGCGCGGCCCAGAAGCCGCGGCGCCTCCGCCCGGATTCCGACGCGACTGCCCGGCTGCGGGTCGAGCTCCTGCAGGCACTTCTCGGCCTGCCTGATCGAGTGGAACACCGAGCGCGGAAAGAGCCTGTCCAACAAGATGAACTCGACGACGCGATTGGCGTCGAGCGCTCCGCGATACGTACGCAGATACGTGTCATGTGCGCCCGCCGAGCGAAGAACACTGACCCATGCCGGCGACGACGGGCGGTCACCGGCGCGCGCCAGAAGCATCCGCACGATCATGTCGACACGTTCGATCGACCTGCCCAGCAGAAGGAACCGATAGCCGTCGTCGCGACTGAGCGTGGAATCCGCCAGGCCCGCGAACATCGCTGCGCGTTCCTCCACATAGCGGAAGAACTCGTGTGGCCCCAGCCTGCGTGAGGCACGTTCACGCTCGGCCAGTCCGTTGTACGTGGTGTTCAGGCACTCCCACATCTCACTCGACGTGACCTCACGCGCCCCGCGAGCATTCTCACGAGCACTTGCCAGCGAGTCCACGATCGAACCAACCTGGTTGCGGCTGAACGCAACCAGATCGGTGAGCGAGCGCACGTCGAGCTTGCCCTCCGGCGCCTCGATGCCGAGGACACGCAGGAGCAGACGCGACGTGCGGTCCGGGTCGACGGTGGCGTCGTCGAGCAATTGATGGACGGCGACGTCGAGGATCCGAGCAGTGTCGTCGGCGCGCTCGACGTAGCGGCCGATCCAGTAGAGGGACTCTGCGTTGCGAGCAAGCATCGGTCACCACGCTCCGTTCACTGATAGTTCTTGGTAGCTGGGCACTTCCGAGGTGTTCACTGTTGCTGCTGCTGTTGTTGCTGCGAGGTGCTCAGTTCGGGACCCTGCACCGGCTCCGCGGATTCCGGGGGCTCGGACACCAGTTCCTCGCCTGACAACTCTGGGTCTTCGTCAGAGGTGCGACTCGCAAGCACCCACGTGTCCTTGCTTCCGCCGCCCTGGCTGGAGTTGACCACCAGCGAACCTTCCGGAAGTGCCACCCGGGTCAGGCCGCCGGGCAACACCCACACGTCCTCACCGTCGTTGACGGCAAAGGGCCGCAAGTCCACGTGGCGCGGCGAGAGAACATCGTCGATCTTGGTCGGCACCGTGGACAACTGCACGAGTGGCTGCGCAATCCACCCGCGCGGGTCTGCCTTGATCTTGCGGGTGATCGCGGCCAGTTCCTTGGGGCTCGCGTCGGGTCCGAAGACGATTCCATAGCCGCCGGACCCTTCCACCGGCTTGATGACCAGTTCGGCGACGCGGTCGAGGACTTGCTCGCACTCCTCGTCCAACCAACAGCGGAACGTGTCGACGTTCTGCAAGAGCGGCTTCTCACCGAGGTAGTAGTCGATGATCTGCGGAACGTAGGTATAGACGAGTTTGTCGTCACCGACTCCGTTGCCGACGGCGCTCGAGATCACCACGTTGCCCGCCCGCGCCGCATTCAGTAGGCCTGCGACGCCGAGAATCGAATCCGGACGGAAGTGCATCGGGTCGAGATACTCGTCGTCGATGCGGCGATAGATGACATCGACCTGGCGCTCGCCTTCCGTCGTGCGCATATACACCATGTTGTCGCGGCAGAACAGGTCGCGACCTTCGACGAGTTCCACACCCATCTGACGAGCGAGCAACGAATGCTCGAAATAGGCGGAATTGGCGATACCCGGTGTGAGAACAACCACTGTCGGGTCCGCTTCGTTGAGTGCAGCACCCGCACGCAGCGCCCTCAGCAGATGTGTTGCGTAATCACCGACCGCCCGCACCTTGTGGGACATGAACAGATCCGGGAACACCCGAGTCATGGTGCGACGGTTTTCCATCACATAGGAGACACCGGACGGAGATCGCAGATTGTCCTCGAGAACTCGGAACTCTCCCGCCTCGTCTCGGACCAGGTCGATACCCGCGACGTGAATTCGCACACCGTTGGGCGGCACGATGCCTGCCGCTTCACGGTGGAAGTGCTCACACGAGGTGACCAGGCGGCGCGGCAACACGTGATCGCGCAGGATTCGCTGCTCTCCGTAAATGTCCGCGAGAAACAACTCGAGCGCCTTCACCCGCTGTTTGATGCCCTTTTCCAGCCGCGACCACTCCTGGGCAGCGATGACGCGTGGCACCAGATCCAACGGGAAGGGTCGTTCCTGCCCGGACAGCGAAAACGTCACACCTTGGTCGATGAATGCGCGTCCGAGTGCGTCGGCACGCGCGGCGAGGTCGGCGCTGCTCGTCGGCGCCAGGGCTTTGTACACACCCTTGTACGGACCACGCACCGAGCCGTCGGGCTCGAACATCTCGTCGAAAGCCAACTCGTAGCGACCGATGTCTGAATATCCGTCGAACACTGCGGCAGGACGCGCTCGGGTGGTGGTCGAACCTGTTTTACTCGAACTTTTCGAAGGCGGCGGCGTCATAGGGCAACATGCTGCTACAAGTGGGGCTATTCGGCAGCGCGGCGAGAAATCGGGCGCTCGGTGTACCCTTCTCGACAGACGCAACGTGCGACGGTTTGGGTTCTTGGGCCCTCGGCTGGTAATCTTGCCAGTCGGTGCATCAGTGCGCCCACAGCTTTCTCGACCGTAACCAGCTAAAGACGACAAGGATTTTACGCGTGGCCAACATCAAGTCCCAGGTGAAGCGAATCCGTACCAACGAGGCGGCCCGACTCCGTAACCAGTCGGTGAAGTCCTCGCTGCGTACCGCGATCCGTTCATTCCGCGAGGCTGCGGCAGCCGGTGACAAGGACAAGGCCAACGAGCTCCTCGTCTCCACCAGCCGCAAGCTCGACAAGGCAGCCAGCAAGGGCGTCATTCACGCCAACCAGGCTGCCAACAAGAAGTCTGCACTCTCGCAGGCTGCCAACAAGCTCTGACGTTTCCACTGTGACGGTTCGCCGTCATACTGGTTCGTCTCGATAGCCGCCAGGTCGAAAGACCAGGCGGCTATTTTGCGTTCTCGATCGGGCTGAAGGGACGGGTGGCTCGGCGGTCGCGGGACTACTGCCGACCAACCTCGTTCTGAGACATCGTGTCCTCAGTTTTTCCGCAGTGCACACACTTTCCGCACTGCTATCTCCAGCGCGAAGGACGAGTCGACTGCGGCGCCCTTCACGTCGGCATTGAGGGCGGCGACGATCTGCATTGCAGCGCCGATCGACGTGGGATCCCAGCCGCCGACTTCCTTGATCGCCTTCTTGACCTTCCACGGCGGCATCCCGAGATCCGACGCCAGCCGGAACGGGTCACCGCCCCGCGCAAACGGGCCGACCTTCGCGATGGTGTGGACTGCGTCGGCGAGGGCATCAGCGAGCAGAACATGGGCAGTTCCGATCTGATCGGCCCATCGCAGAGCCTCGAGTGCACCCCGGGTATCACCGACGATGACTTTGTCGGCCACGTCGAAGCCGGAGACCTCGGCCTTGCCCGAGTAGTACTTGTGGACTGCTTCGACGTCGATCTTGCCGCCGGTATCTGCCGCCAATTGTGAGCAGGCCGATGCCAGTTCGCGGAGGTTGGAGCCGACACTTTCGATCATCGCTGCGATCGCGTCGGGCGCAACCCTGACGTCGGCGGTCCGGAACTCACCGCGAACGAAGTCGACCAGCTGACTCTTGTTCAGTTTTCCGCAGCTGTGCACCGTGGCACCGAGCTTCTCGAGCGCGGGTGCCAACGCCTTCGCGCGACCACCGCCCGAGTGCACGACGATCAGAACCACACCTTCCGCAGGCTCGCGCGCCGCTTCGAGTACAAGAGCTACGGCATCCTTGCCTGCTTCTGCTGCCGATTCCAAGACGATCACACGATCTTCGGCAAAAAGAGAAGGGCTGAGCAGCTCAGCCAACTCGGGAGCATTGGTGTCTCCGGCACGCATCTTGGTTACCGGGAGATCCGAAATGCCCTGGCCGCGGTCACCGCGGACGGCTCTGATGAGCTGCGATACCGTGCGGTCGATGAGGAACTCGTCGTCCCCCAGAACAAGATGCAGCGGATCGACTCCAGACGGATTACTCACCCGAAGATGGTCCCACGAGGAACCGACACGATCGACACAGACCCGCCGCCCCCGCCGTACACCGCGACAGTGCCGTCGACGTCCGTCCGAACCACCGCCCCACCCAACGACGCCAGTTCGTCGAGAACCTCAGCATTCGGGTGCCCGAAACCGTTGCCGGCGCCGACGCTGATCATCGTCAACCTCGGACGCACCGCTTCCAGAAATGCCGACGACGTGGTCCGGGAACCGTGATGGGGCAGCTTCAACACATCGGCCCTCACGTCCGTTCCCGATCGGAGGATGGCCTCCTCCCCCGCAACTTCGGCATCGCCCGTCAACAGAATTCGACCCGCGCCCGTGTGCGCCATCACCACCAGCGACTGATCGTTGGCAGCATCCGCGGCGTAGACGGAATCGCGGGGAGCCGGAACCAACGGACCGAGAACCTCCATGCGCACCGATCCCAACGTCAACTCTGCATCCGCCCGCAACGAGACAACCGGAACGGCCTGCGAGTCGGCAGCACTCTTCACCGACCGAAAACCTGACTCCGGCAACAACATCGACCCGACTCCGATCGCAGCGACCGAACGCCCACCCAGAACTGCTTCCAATCCTCCGATGTGATCGGCGTGAAAATGACTGATCACGAGCAACGCGATGTCGCTGACGTCCAACATGTTCAGGCAACGATCCATCGACGTGGGATCAGGACCGACATCGACGACGATCACCCTGCCGTCGCCGGTCGAGAGCACAAGACCGTCCCCCTGACCGACGTCGCACATCACCAGTACCCACCCCGGAGCAATACGACCACCCCCGAACACGTGTTGAAAGACGAGCGCTAGAACAACTCCCAGAACGAGGACGCCGACCACCCATCTCGAGATCCGATTCCACAGCGTCAGTGCTACGACCAGTAAGACGCCCACGACGACGAGAGCGCCGATGAGTCCTGACGGCACCACCACCGACGCTCCGGGAAGCGCCGCCGCTCGCTCGGACACGTACAGCAGCCACCCCATCGGAGGCCGGACGAGCGGAGCAATGAACACGGCAATCGATGGACTGATCAGCGCGCACAGAGCAATCACCGCACCGAACACCGTGACAATTCCGATCACCGGAGCTACTGCCATGTTCGCGGCAATCGTGACGACACTGATTGTTCCCGCCATGGCGCCCACCAACGGTGCAGTCACGACAAACGCAGCACTCGAGACGGCTGTCATCTCCGCGAGCCATCGAGGCCAACTTCGTCGACGGAGAACATCCACCCACACGAGGGCAATGACCACCAGTGCTCCGGTGGCCGTGGTCGAGAGCGCAAATCCCCAGTCGACGGCAAGCTCGGGCATCACGCCAACCAGAACGATGACGGCGGCGGCAAGAGCAGGCAGTGCCTGTTTGCGACGACCGGTGACCAAACTGAGCAGGCCGATCAGGCCCATCACCGACGCACGCAGAACACTCGGCGACGGCCTCGCGACGACAACAAAAGCGACGAGGGCCATCAGTGCCAAGACGGCGCCGACCCGCGGACTCAGCGCCGCTGCTCTGACCAACAGCAGAACGGCCCCGAGCAGAATGCTGATGTTGGCGCCGGATACCGCGGTGAGGTGGGAAAGCCCGGCAACGGTGAAGTTATCCTTCACCACCGGCGACAACGCCGACGTGTCTCCGACGACGAGGCCAGGCAGCAGACCTGCCTGATCCGGCGGGAGTGCAGCCGAGCACGCGGCCGCGAAACGAGTGCGCACCACGCTCGCCCATCGCTGGTACCAGGGCAGTTCTCCCACCGCGACGGGAGGCCCTTCGGACGTGATCACGGCGAGCGTGGAATCGCTACGCCAGGGCTGACCCGCCCGGCCGCGAACCGTGAGGCTCTGCCCTGGAACAACTTCGAGCCACGACGAACTGGGCGCCCGGATGGTGACCGAGCCGCCTCCGGAGTAGCTGTCGTTGTGTGCAGTCACCAAATTGACGGTTGCCCGAAAGAAGACCTGACCTTGACCCGCCGCGCCGGAGACCACGTGCGGATCCTCAGTGGGTTCCACTTCGACACTCACCCAGGCTCCTTCGCGGGCAGCTCGGGCCAGTGGGTGACTCTCCGCCTCGGACGCCCGCCATCCGCTGACGACACTGCATCCGGCACCGAACAGTAATGCCGCCAACATGATTCGTGCCCACCCCGCAGATGTCCGGCGCACAGCCACGACAGTCAGGATTGCCGCTGGAACCGAACATGCCGCCAGCACCCACGCAGTGGTCGCACCGTACAAGGTCCCCACCGCGCTGCTCCCCCACACTGCGACGGCAGACGGAAGCAGTCGAGCGTCGAGAACGGGCCGGACCTCCGATTCGTTCATACCGACACCAGCACTCGCAGCTTTGCCAACCTTGCCGGGCCGATCCCGTCGACTTCCCCCAATTGCTCGATGTCCGTGAACTTTCCGTTGGAGGTGCGCCAGGAAACAATCGCCGCAGCCGTTACCGGCCCCACCCCGGGAAGCTCGTCCAATTCGGCCTCGGTAGCGGTGTTGAGGTTCACCATGCCGGCCCCGCCCGTTTCACCTGCAGCGGCAACGCCGGTACTTCCCGCGGTGGTGCTCGAACTCGGCGAAACACCGCCGAGCTGATCGGCCGCACCCACCAATATCTGATCACCGTCGGCAAGCTTCTGCGCCAGATTCAGGCCCACCGTCTCCGCGCCGTCGACCACGCCGCCTGCCGCGGCGAGCGCGTCGGCAATGCGCGAGCCCGGAGGTAGGTTGACAAGACCCGGCGTGCGCACGAGTCCGACAACACTGACCACCAGAGCCTCAGGCCGCTGCTCTGCTACGACACCGGAAGGTACGGGACTGGCTGATTCACCATCGTCGGCAGCGACAGTCGGCGCCGTGACATTCTGGGGCGAGGGCAGCGGTGGGACCGCCTGCATACTCGGAGAATCCCACCACACGGTGAACAAGCCGATAGCCGTGGCCAGTGCAGCGACGATCGCCAACACCCAGGTCGCCGATCGACTCGGGCGCCAACGCGTTCCGCGCCAACGCTCGGGCAGTCGATCGAACCGTGACGAGTCGAGTTGAGCTTCGTACTCGTCCTCGTCGAAGTCCTGAAGCCACTCGGGGGATCTCTCGAATGGCTGCGGGGACCTCTCGAAAGACGCTGAATCCTCGAATTCGTCGACGTCCTCATGTCGCCGCCTGTAGTTGCCGTCCATCGCCGCGAGGCGATCACGCGCCCGCTCGCGCTCCTCGCTGATCCTCATGACTGGACGCTAACGAGAGACCTCGCCGCCAACGACGAACAATTTCAAGCTGTGGAGAACTCGAGGGTTGTGGAGAATTCGTCTCGCGGTTGGTTGTGGTCACCGAGTGATCCGGCTGGAGAATGCCTAGGCGAAAGCGCTCAGTACTACATAGACGCCGACGGCTGTGATCACCAGGCCCATCGACCTGAAGACACGCTGTCGAATTCGTGCGTCGCTCAGTTTCTTCGACATGAAGGCTGCGCCCAATGCAAGAATTCCAAGCCATCCGAATGCCACCGCGGCATCGACAATTCCGAGACTGAGAACGGAGTACACCGTCAATGGCTGCGCATACTGCGGCGCCACGAGTAGAAAGAACAATCCGACCTTCGGATTGAGGATGCACGAAACGAAGCCCTGAGCGAATGCACGCCATCCAGTTGATTGTGCCTGCAGAGCAATTGAATCCAATTCGATGTCGGAAGTGTCCCGATAGAGAAACTCCCGGACACCCAGGTACATCAAATACAGACCACCCGCGACATGGAGTGCTGCTGCCGCCATTGGAGTGTGCGCCAGGAAACTTGCCGCTCCCACCGCAACAAGTGCTGCCCATGCAATCGATCCGATTGCGGATCCCGCAGCCACCATGAACCCGAACAATCGACGTTCAAGCGCAAGTTTGATCACCAGTAGTGAATCGGGACCCGGCGATATCGACAACGCCAGGCAAAGAACTGCGAAACTCGCCAGGTTGCCAATCTGCATGCGACTTCTCTCCCCCTGCGCCCCGAATGCTCTGCGAAGAGTCGTCCCCCGACCCATTCCGACAGCGGTAACCATGAAGTTCGAGCTATCGGGTCACGATCGAGAATGATACGAGCGAACGAACTTCTCCGCGATCGATTTGTTTTGATGCATCGACATCAGCACAGTGATCGAGCCACAATGCATAGTTCAAGACCGCTCAGGCGCTCGTGTCGATGTCCGGCAGCGGGCACACCACCACACCGATCGCGCCGACACCGACGTGCGCTCCGATGACCGCGCTGAAGTCAGTGACCACGGATTCCGCTACATCGGGGATGCGCTCGGCCAACTGTTCCGCGATCCCGTCCGCACGCTCTCGCGCTCGCATGTGATGCACGGCTATCGCCACACGACCGAGACCAGCGCGCTCGACGGCCGAATCCACCAAGCGTGCAAGCGCTTTGGTGGTGGTACGTGTTTTCTCGCCGAGCACCAGCTTGCCGTCCACCAGATGCAGGATCGGCTTCATCGCCAATGCAGTGCCCAGCAACGCTGCTGCGGTTCCGATTCGTCCGCCCCGGCGCAATTGATCAAGTTTGTCGACGACGATGTAGCAGCGCCCACGACTTGCAACGTCGACCGCCCGGCCATATGCCTCTTCGAGTGAAGCGCCCTTCTCGGCCAAGCGCGCAGCTTCGAGAGCGGGATATCCCAAACCCATTCCGGCGGACTGTGAATCGACGATCCGAACAGCGCCACCGAACTCCTGGGCCGCGACTCGTCCGGCTTCCCACGTTCCCGACAGTTGGCGTGAAATATGAACGGCGAGGACACCGTCACCGTCGCTCATCTCCAGGGCGCGTGCGTACGCTTCGGACAACTCGGCGGGCGACGCTCCGGCCGTTGTCACTCCCGACAGATCGTTCGGCATTGCGTCGACGCCCTCTCGCAAGTCGCACCCGTCACGGAGCACGTGGAGCGGAACAACCTGAATGCCACATGCGTCGGCCGACTCCTGCGGAATGCAGGCGGAGGAATCCGTGACGACGACGACCGGCATTCTGCTACCCGACTTCGCTCGGCGGTGCTACCAGTTCCGGCGAAACCACTTTCTGCGCCTCGACCCCGCGAATCGCAGCGATCATCGCGCGGGCTACGCCGACGTGACCGTCCCAACCCCAGTGAATGCCGTCAGGATTGCCGTTCTCGGAAAAGACGTTGTCACGCACTGCATCCGCAAGGTCGACTACGGGAACGTCTTTCTCCGTAGCCCACTCGGTGATCGCGGACACCGCGGCAGGCCGTCCGGCATGCACGCTCGCGTAGGCATCGCTGCGGTGCACTGACGGCAGGGTCGCGATCATCGGCAGTTCCGGCCGCATGTACTCCAACGCATTTCGCGAGCTTTCCAGATACTCGACGCTCAGCTTGGGCGGAAGTGCGACCGGGCGGCCCAGAGGTGCAAGCCGCGGCTGCAGCCATTGATAACCCTCGCGCACCACGCGTCGAAGCGCGGGTGGCCGAACGTAGCGGATGGTCTCGCGGAGCGCGGTAGGCAATGGGGACGGCAGCGAGTCCATCCCGCCGACCGCGAACACGACGGCGCCGGCCCGCGGCACCGCCGCCCACACACGAGGATCCTGAGTCAGTGCCCACCACGCGTCGCGACACGTCCATCCGATACGGGCGACCAACTCGACGTCCCAGCCGAGTTCGTCGGCCACGATGTTGGGCCAGATGCGTGGATGATCTGCCGCGAGGCCGCCTTTGGGGCCGAAATACGACAGCGAATCCGCGAGTACGAGGAGGACGGGGCGCTGCCCGTCGGCACTTTCAGAGGACGTCATTTGCGACACTCGCAGAAGCATTCCATACGTCGAGTCGCCACTCGATCGACTTGACGTCACCATGTCCACTGAGTTGCACCCAACTGGTGTTTCCCAATCCGCCGAGGACGGCCCAGCGATCGACGGGTAAGTCGAGCAATGCCGCTGTCAGTGCCGCGATCAAGCCTCCGTGCGCCACCAGAACCACGGGCCGCTCGGCCCAGTCCGGGTGCGTGTCGAGCAATTCGTGAACTACGGGGAGGCTGCGATTCGCGACGTCGATTCGGCTTTCGCCGCCGGGCGGCGCCAACGTGGCATCCGCTCGCCACGCAGATCGCACACCGGGAGTGCGCTCGTCGACGTCATGATGAGTCAGGCCCTGCCATTCCCCCAGGTGTGTCTCACGCAGACGCGTGTCGGTGAGGACCGGAAGTCCGGCGGCATCACCGACTGCGACGGCCGTGAAGTACGCCCGACGCAGATCCGAGGACACGATCGTCAACGGCCTGCGATCGGCGATCACCGGACCTGCACTCTTGGCCTGCGTGCGTCCCAACTCCGACAGGTCGGTGTCGAGTTGCCCCTGCATCCGAGAGTCGGCGTTGTATTCGGTCTGTCCGTGACGCAGCAGGATGAGCCGGCGGACAGGGTTCGACGCCGCACTGGGCGCCGACGAAGTCACAGCGAGGGATCCTGCGCGTCCGGCTCGGAAACCGTGTCGGTCTCGAACACCGTGTTGGCGTCGGCGGGGCCGGGACGGTTCTGTCCGAGGCCTTCGACCTCGACCGTCGGGCAGTCCTTCCACAGACGATCGAGAGCGTAGAAGTTGCGCTCCTCGTCATGCTGGACGTGGACGACGATGTCGGCGTAGTCGAGCAGTGCCCAGCGGCCCTCGCGGGTGCCTTCACGGCGGACCGGCTTGTGTCCCGCTTCGCGGAGACGGTCTTCGATGTTCTCGACAATCGAGTTGACCTGACGCTCGTTCGTCGCAGATGCGATGACGAAGCAGTCCGTGATGACCAGCTGTTCGGACACATCGAGCACCACCACTTCGGTGGCCAGCTTCTCGTCGGCTGCCAAGGCCGCGATGCGTGCCATGTCGATGGCTTCGGTGTTTGCGCTCACTCGATGTTCTCCAGTTTCGTCTTCAGAAAGTACTTGTTGTTCTCGGCTAGCTCGATTCGGCGCCCGGGACGGCTTCCGACTTCCCCGGTGCGGGCTCCGACATCGTTGTAGCTCCGTCGCGGCGCTCCGCGTCGACAGGTCGATACAGGTTCCGCTTCGAGATGTACTGCACCACTCCGTCCGGCACCAGGTACCAGACGGGGCGGTCTTCACTTGCCCGACGCCGACATTCGGTCGACGAAATGGCAAGTGCCGGAATCTCTATCAACGTGACCGCGTCGGCGGGCATGGTGTCGAGGTGACCGGCCAGGTGCTCTGCATTGAGATCGAAACCCGGTCGCGATACCCCGACGAACTTCGCCAATGCGAACAACTCTTCCCAATCTTGCCAGGAAAGGATGCTGGCCAGCGCATCGGCACCGGTGATGAAGAAGAGTTCGGCGTCAGGGTGGTAGGCCCGGAGGTCTCGCAGCGTGTCCACGGTGTACGTCACTTTTTCACGGTCGACGTCGACCCGAGAGACGGAAAACCGCGGGTTGGAGGCGGTGGCGATGACCGTCATGAGGTACCGGTCCTCGGCAGGACTGACGCCCTTCCCCTGCTTCTGCCAGGGCCGCCCGGTGGGGACGAAGATCACTTCGTCGAGTCCGAACCGGTCGGCGACCTCACTGGCCGCAACGAGGTGGCCATGGTGAATGGGGTCGAAGGTGCCACCCATCACTCCTAGGCGTCGAGCACGTTCCACCGATAGTCCCTTCTGCACGAGTGTCGAGCTTACGGGTCAGACCGGCAGCAGACGGGACACGACGTCGGCAAGCTGCTGGGCCGAGCGGCACTCGTGCATGCTGATGACCTCGTTGTAGACCTTCGCCGCGGAGTCACCCGTTCCCCATTGCCCCTTCGGCTCGGGGTTGAGCCAGTGCGCGTGCTTGGCTACTGCCACCATCTGCGACAGCGACTGAAGGTTGGGATCGCGGTAGTTGTTGCGACCGTCGCCGAGTACCAGTAGCGACGTGCGACTGGTGATCGACTGCGCAAACTTCTCCTGGAACACTCCGAAGGCGTGTCCGTAGTCTGAGTGGCCGTCGTAGGTGATCAGTTCGGCCTCACGCACCATCCGTGACATCGCTGATCCGAGGTCTGCGTTCGAGTCGAAGAACCGCGTGACCTCGTCGGTCGTGTCGATGAACGCGAACACCCGCACGCGCGAGAACTGCTCACGCAAAGCGTTCACGAGCAGCAGAGTGAAATGGCTGAACCCCGCCACCGAGCCGGACACGTCGCACATCACCACAAGTTCGGGCCGCGCCCGCTTCGGCTTGCGCTGCACCAGATCGATCGGCACTCCGCCCGTCGACATGGACTTGCGCAACGTACGACGTAGGTCGATCGAACCCGCGCGAGAGCGGCTACGACGCACGGCGAGACGACTGGCCAACAAGCGAGCCAGGGGTGCGACGTTCTTCTTCAGCGTGGTGAGTTCGGCATCGGACGCTCGCAAGAAGTCGACTTCCTCGGCGAGTTTCGGAACGCCGTACGTGGCGACCCGCTCCTTGCCCAAATTCTCGGCTGTGCGTCGACGCGTTTCCTTCTCGACCATCTTGCGGAAGTCCGCGATGCGCTGCGCTGCCGTGCGCTTGGCGACCTCGGACTGGTAGTCGGAGTTGTCCTTGCCCTCTGACCCGGAACCCTCCTGGTTGCCGAGCAGGCCCTGCAGGATCTTGTTGAGCAACGTCTCCGGGGCGACGTCACGCAGCGCCTGATAGGCGGAGAACGACGGGCCGTTGCTCGACTGGTACTGCCCGAGTTCCTCGACCATCGCGGCGGTCAGGAGTTCGGTCATCTCCATCGCCTCGTCACTGCCGTCTGTCAGCAGTTCGGCGATCAGCTCACGCAATGCCTGCAGGTCGATCGAGCCGTCTGGCTTGCGCGGCAGTGTGACGTCGACGTCGCCGACCGCACGGTCACCGATCGCCTTGGGGAACCACAGGTCGAAGACGGCGTCGAACGTCGCCCGGTGGGTCGGCCTGCGCAGGAGCGAGCATGCCAGCCCTTCACGAAGCGCTTCACGATCGAGCAGGTCGAGAACAGACATGACCTGACCGGCGTCGACTGTCTCGGACGGGCCGACCATGATTCCGCGTCGTCGCAAAGCCTCGACAAAATCGACGAGGTGACCGGGAATCCCGTGCGGCGCTGCCAGGCCGCCAGGTGAGAGCGGCGACGTCGATGCTGCGGGAGCCATGTCAGACCTCAGTTCAGCCGAAGTTCAGCGGCGGCACGCACCTGGTCCGACTGGTGCTTGAGGATCACGCCGAGCGTGGCGCGAACGGCATCGTCGTCGAGAGTGTCCATGCCCAGAGCAAGAAGGGTGCGTCCCCAGTCGATGGTCTCGGATACCGAAGGGACCTTCTTGAGCTGCATTCCGCGAAGAACACGAATGGTGTTGACCAGCTGCTCGGCAATCGCTTCAGGAAGCTCCGGCACGCGGCTTGCGAGGATGCGACGCTCGAGGTCGGCGTCCGGGAAGTCGAGATGCAGGAAGAGGCAACGACGCTTCAGAGCCTCCGAGAGTTCGCGAGTGGCATTCGAGGTCAACACCGTGAACGGCTTGCGGGTGGCGGTAATGGTTCCGAGCTCGGGGATCGTGACCGCGAAGTCGCTGAGCACTTCGAGGAGCAGACCTTCGATCTCGACGTCGGCCTTGTCCGTCTCGTCGATCAACAGCACCGTCGGGTCCTCGCGGCGAATGGCCTTGAGCAGTGGACGAGCGAGCAGGAACTCCTCCGAGAACACATCCGCCTTCGTCGAATCCCAGCTGTGGTCGACCGCGACATCACCCCTCGCTCCGCTCGCCCCGCCCGACTGAATCCGAAGAATCTGCTTCGCGTGGTTCCACTCGTACAGCGCACGAGCCTCGTCGACGCCCTCGTAGCACTGCAGACGCACCAGTTCTGCGCCCGTGGTCTGGGCGACTGCGCGGGCGAGTTCCGTCTTTCCGACACCGGCCGGGCCCTCGATGAGCAGCGGCTTGCCCAGACGATCGGCCAGGAAGACTGCCGTCGCGGTGGCCTTGTCGGACAGATAGCCAGTTTCGGCCAGCCGTTCGATCACGTCGTCGACGGTCGAGAAGAACGGCGTCGTGTCGGGAAGTGCTCGGTCCACGGTTAACTCCTTGAGAGGTGGGGCAAGTCTGGTGAACTTTTCAGGCGGGTCGGGTATGCCCGTCGCCCCAGACGATCCACTTGGTGGACGTCAGTTCCGGTAGCCCCATGGGGCCACGCGCGTGCAGTTTCTGGGTGGAGATGCCGATCTCGGCGCCGAACCCGAACTGCTCACCGTCGGTGAAGGCAGTCGACGCATTGACCATCACTGCCGCAGCGTCGACTCGAGCGGTGAACTCGCGGGCAGCCGAGAGATCGGACGTCACGATGGCTTCGGTGTGGCCGGTCCCGTACTGGTCGATGTGCTCGACGGCAGCGTCCAAGTCCTTGACGACCTTGAGGGCGACGTCGAGGGTGAGGTATTCCTTCGACCAGTCGTCCTCGGTCGCGGGAACCAGTCCCGGCAGATCACCGTGCACGACGACGTCGTGCATCTGGAGCGCTTGGAGCAGCTTCGGCACGGCCGTCTCGGCAATAGCGGCGTCGACCAGCACCGTCTCTGCCGTGTTGCACACACTGGGCCGACGGGTTTTCGAGTTGAGAAGAATCTTCTCGGCCATCAGTAGATCGGCGGCCGAGTGAACATAGACGTGGCAGTTACCGACACCGGTCTCGATGGTGGGCACGGTGGCATCACGCACGACGGCGCTGATCAAGCCGGCACCGCCGCGCGGGATGACGACGTCGACGAGGCCACGGGCCTGAATCAAATGAGTGACCGTGGAGCGATCCGCACTCGGCAGAAGTTGAACGGAATCCTCGGGCAGTCCCTGATCAACCAACGACGCACGCAGAGCCGCCACCAACGCTTCGTTGGACTTGACCGCCGAGGACGAACCACGAAGCAGCGCAGCATTTCCCGACTTGAGAGTCAGCCCGAAGGCATCGACGGTCACGTTAGGACGAGCCTCGTACACCATACCGACGACACCGAGCGGAACGCGCTGCTGACGTAGTTCCAAACCGTTCGGCAGAGTGGATCCACGAAGCACTTCACCGATCGGATCGGGTAGTCCGGCAACCTGACGCAAACCCGACGCGATGCCCTCGATCCGGTCAGCGGTCAGACGAAGACGGTCGAGCAGCGATTCCTCGGTGCCGCCCGCCTTCGCGGTGTCGATATCGAGAGCGTTGGCCGCGAGAATCCGATCACTTGCCGCGAGTACCGCGTCGGCTGCGGCGTGGAGCGCAGCATCCTTCTGCGCCGTGGTCAGCAGAGCCAGGACACGCGAAGCCTTACGGGCTCGGCGTGCGGCGTCGTGCACGACGGACTTGGTGTCGGACGCGTCCGAGTCGACGGTTTCTGCGTTGGAAGTCACAGCGGTCATGAATACACATTAACCACCCACCGTGACGGCCTGCTCGGCGGAACGAGGCTGTGACCACCCGGGACCATTCCGGCGGACCGCCTGCGAACATTTAGGCGGACCGCCTGCGAACATTTCGGCGGACCGCCTGCGAACATTTCGGCGGACCGCCTGCGAACATTTCGGCGGACCGCCGGGGAACAATTCCGGCGCGCGACACTGTTGCACCCACCGACCTTCTTCTTCGAGTCAGGAGCCATCCGTGAGTGTGTTGTTCGAGCCTTTGACCCTGCGCGGCGTCACCATCCCGAACCGCGTCTGGATGGCACCGATGTGCCAGTACTCCGCTGACGTCATCGGCGACCAGGTCGGAGTGCCCAACGAGTGGCATCGCACGCATCTGGTGAGCCGTGCAATCGGCGGCACCGGCCTGATTCTCACCGAGGCGACGGCCGTCAATCCCGAAGGCCGCATATCGGCAGCTGATCTGGGGATCTGGAACGACACGCAGGCGCAAGCCTTCGCCGAGATCAACGCGCAACTCGCGTACTTCGGCGCAGTGCCCGGAATTCAGCTGGCGCACGCCGGACGCAAAGCGTCGACGCAGGTTCCGTGGCGCGGCGGCAAGAGTCTGCCCGCCGACGACCGACTCTCGTGGCAGACGGTTGCCCCGAGCGCGGTTCCGTTCGGTCACCTTGCCGATCCGGTCGAGCTCACCACGGAGGGCATCGAGAAGGTCGTCGCGGACTTCGCAGCGGCGGCTACCCGCGCATTGAAGGCCGAATTCAAGGTCGTGGAAATTCACGCGGCCCACGGATACCTGATCCATCAGTTCCTCTCCCCCGAGAGCAACAAGCGAACGGACCGCTACGGAGGCAGCTTCGAGAACCGCATCCGATTGCTCCTCGAAATCCTGAGCGCAGTCCGCGAGGTGTGGCCGGCCGAGCTACCGCTCTTCGTCCGGGTCTCGGCGACCGATTGGCTGACGGAAGAGCGTGGGCTCGAGGTCGACAGCTGGACCGCGGATCAGACCGTTGCCCTCGCCAACATCCTCTCCGACTACGGCGTCGATCTCGTCGACGTGTCCACCGGCGGTAATTCACCGGCGGCCAAGATTCCGGTGGAGCCGGGATACCAGGTTCCGTTCGCCCGTCGCCTGCAGAACGAGAGCCTGCTACCGGCCGCCGCCGTCGGCCTCATCACCGAACCCGAACAGGCCGAGAAGATCGTCGAAGACGGAAGCGCAGTGGCGGTGCTCCTCGGCCGCGAACTGTTGCGTGATCCCTACTGGGCGCGCCGGGCGGCCCGTGAACTGAACGCCGAGGTAGGACCGCATATCCCGTCGCAGTACGCCCGCGCCTTCTAGCCCGAAAATCGGCTCCCGCGCACAACTTTGATAGCGTAAGCGTCTTACTTGCCGGTAGTCCGGAGCCCTGTGGGCTCCGGACACTGCCGCGGGCCAGAGCCGTGCGACGGGGGTCGCAACGAGCCACAGGGCACGCGGACGCTCGATTTCCCGACCGGCTCATCGGCGAGTGGGCAACGAAAAGATGCGTGCATCAGGTACGTGCCCCGCTCGGTTCGATGATTGCGCTGGGGAGCGCATGTCATGACTACACCAGAGAACTCGATCAGCGCTCTCGAAGTGGCCGAATCACCCGATGTCTGCGTCACCGACAATGCGTCCGTCAAGCGCGCTGTCAAGGCAACGATGCTCGGAAATGCCATGGAGTGGTTCGATTTCGGCGTTTACGCATATCTAGCTACCACCATAGGAAAAGTGTTCTTCCCGGACGCGAGCGGCAGCGCTCAACTCCTCTCTACCTTTGCAATTTTTGCGGCAGCCTTCATCGTCCGCCCACTCGGCGGATTGTTCTTCGGTCCACTCGGTGACCGCATCGGACGCAAGAAAGTCCTGGCCACCACCATCATTCTGATGGCGGGCAGCACCTTCGCCATCGGCCTCATCCCGAGCTACGAATCCATCGGTATCGCCGCCCCGATCCTGCTGGTACTCCTACGCCTACTGCAGGGCTTTTCCACCGGCGGCGAATACGGCGGAGCCAGTACGTTCGTCGCCGAATACGCACCGGACAAGCGCCGGGGTTTCTTCGCCAGCTTCCTCGAATTCGGGACTCTGGCAGGATATGTGGCGGCAGCGGGCATCGTGACGATCATCCAGACCGTCGTCAGTGCCGAGGACCTCCTCCAGTGGGGCTGGCGCATCCCCTTCCTCATCGCCGGACCTCTGGGTCTCATCGGCCTGTACCTCCGTCTGCGTTTGGAGGAAACTCCCGCATTCCAGATGATGGAGCAGGCCGAAGAGCGCTCCCTCGCAGATGAATCCACAGGCAAGAAACTACGCGAAACTCTCGTCGACAACTGGCGTCCGCTTGTTCTGTGCATCGTCCTGGTGGCCACGTACAACATCGCTCACTACGGCCTGCTCAGCTACATGCCGACGTATCTGACCAACACGTTGGGTTACGACGAATCCCACGGACTCGTTCTGATGATCATCGTCATGATCGTGATGATGATGGGAATCAGCTACGTCGGAAAGTTCTCGGACCGCGTCGGGCGTAAACCCTTGCTGCTCAGCGGTTTCATCGGATTCTTCGTCCTGTCCCTGCCTGCCTACCTGCTGATCGGCGTCGGCAACTACGTGACGGTCTTCCTGGGACTCGCAATTCTCGGCGGCTTGCTCCTGCTGTTCGTCGGAGTGTTCCCGTCCGTGCTTCCCGCACTGTTTCCGACCGGAATCAGGTACGGCGGCTTGGCAATCGGATACAACCTCGCGGTCTCCATCTTCGGCGGGACCACTCCCCTGGTGCTCACCGCCCTCGAAAGTGCAACGGGCAGCAACTTGGTCGCACCGATGTACATGATGATCGCCGCCGTGATCGGCGGTATCGCAGTCCTGATGATCCCCGAGACCGCACGCAAGCCACTCGACGGCTCTCCGCCCTCTGTCGCCACCGACGAGGAAGCACGTCGGATCATCCGCAAGGTTCGTCGAAAGAGAATGAAGGCCGATAACCTCGAGGTATGAGCACGCCTCGAATCGTCGTCGTCGGCAGTATCAACATGGATCTGACCACGTCAGTGTCCAGATTCCCCGCTCCGGGAGAAACGCTACTCGGCACTGCCTTTGCCACCGCGGCGGGAGGCAAAGGCAGCAACCAGGCCATCGCCGCCGCGAAAGCCGGTGGGGACGTGTCGTTCGTCGGCGCGGTCGGCGACGACGGTTTCGGCACCCAATTGCGCGAGACCCTGCAAGACGCCGGGGTCGACACCGCGTTGCTTCGTAGTGTCGACGGCCCGAGCGGCGTTGCCGCCATCACCGTGAGCGAGGACGCGGAGAACAACATCATCGTCGTCCCGGGCGCCAATTCCTCGGTCACCTCGTTGTCCGAAGTAGACCTCGACGCGATCGCACACGCCGACGTTCTCCTGTGCCAACTCGAAATACCCCTCGACACGGTCACCACAGCGGCCCGGCACGCGCGTGCCAACGGAACAACTGTCATCCTCAATCCTTCACCGGTACAAGACCTTCCGGGCGCCCTGATCGAGTCTGTCGACATCCTGATCGTCAACCAGACCGAGTCGGAGCAGTTGGCCGCGGTCACCGGTCGCGTCCGATACCTCGTCACGACGCTCGGGGCCGGCGGCGCGGATCTCCGGTCGGGCGAGGAGACAATCCACGCCGACTCCCCGGCCGTGACACCCGTGGATACAACTGGCGCAGGCGATGCTTTCACCGGCGCCTTCGCCGTGGAGTGGGTGCAGGGCCAGGACCGCGCCCTGCAGTTCGCTGCCACGGCGGGAAGTCTGGCGACGACGGTCCGCGGCGCGTCGGTGTCGTCACCCACTCGCGCTGCGATCGAAAAAGTCCTGAACCGACAGCTTGACTCTGACACCGTGTGAGGTCGTAAACCTGTAGGTATCGGGTTTGTGAGAGAGAAACGGGACGATCAAGGATGTTGAGCATCGGAGACTTCGCGAGAGCCGGTCGTGTGTCGGTGCGCATGCTCCGCCACTACGACGCCATCGGTCTGCTCAGACCCGCGAGGGTCGACGCATCCACCGGGTATCGCTCGTACACCGCGGGCCAGTTGGCGCTGCTCAACCGCATCGTCGCTCTCAAGGAGTTGGGCCTGACTCTGGCCCAGGTCCAGCAAGTGGTGGAGTCGGCGGTCACCGTCGACGAGATCCGCGGGATGCTCACGCTTCGCCGAGCAGAACTCGAAACCCGAATCCAGGAAGACACCGCGCGACTGGCGCATGTACAGGCGCGCCTACGGATCATCGAAAGTGAGGGACAGATGTCCGCATACGAGGTTGTGATCAAGTCAGTTCCGGCGCTGCGGGTCGCGGAGTTGACCGGTACCGCCAAGACGATGGATCCGTCGTCGATCGGCCCGGTGGTTCGCGGGTTGTACGAGCGCCTTTGTACCGGTCTGGATCGTGCCGGTATCGCCGCGATCGGACCCGCTGTCGCTTACTACGAGGATGCCGGTGACGACGAGAACGTCGTCGTCCATGCGGCGCTACCGGTAGACGCGAATCCCGATGGCGACTACGAGTTCGCTGTGGTAGACCTGCGGGCCGAAGAGCACGTGGCCTCGCTGCTGCACAAGGGTTCGATGGACAACTGCCTGCCCGCTTATCAGGCGTTGGCCCAATGGATCGACGCAGCGGGATACCGCAATGCCGGCCCCAGCCGTGAGGTGACGCTGGCGTGCCCGGAGGATGTCGACGGCTGGGTCACCGAACTGCAGGAACCTGTTGCCAAGGCCTGAAGCCCGCACGTGTCGGCAGGGTCGTGCACCATGGGGTCCATGACCACCGCCACTGCCCCAGCCATGCGCGACGAAGCCGAGCGGCTGCTCCGCGAACTCGCGGGGCCGGATGCCCGCCTACGCGAGGACCAGTGGACGGCCATCGAGGCGCTGGTGGTGCAGCGCAAACGCGCGCTCGTCGTACAGCGGACCGGCTGGGGCAAATCTGCGGTCTACTTCATCTCGGCGAAGCTGCTCCGGGCAACGGGCCACGGCCCCACCGTCATCGTCTCTCCGTTGTTGGCCCTGATGCGAAACCAGGTCAGTTCTGCCGAACGTGCCGGAGTGCGCGCCGCAACCATCAATTCGGGCAACGTCACCGAATGGGACGACATCCATGCCCGCGTCGCAGCCAATGATCTCGACGTCCTTCTGGTCAGCCCCGAGCGTCTGAACAACCCTGACTTCCGCGATCAGGTGCTCCCGGCCCTGGCAGCTGATGCCGGCCTGGTCGTAGTCGACGAGGCTCACTGCGTTTCCGACTGGGGCCACGACTTCCGTCCCGACTACCGCCGCATCAGGACCTTGATCGCCGAACTCGGCGAGGGCATTCCCGTCCTCGCAACCACGGCGACGGCCAACAACCGCGTCGTCGAGGACGTGTCCGCCCAACTCGGCGTCGGCGGTGAGGAAACCCTCGTCCTTCGCGGCGGGCTCGAACGCGAATCGCTTCACCTCTCTGTAGTCCACATTCCGGAGGCGACGGCGCGCGCTGCCTGGCTTGCCGACATGCTCGAGACGCTGCCGGGTTCGGGCATCATCTACACGCTGACGGTTTCGGCCGCGCGCGACCTCGCAAGCCTGCTCTCCGAGCGCGGCCATACCGTCGCCGCCTACACGGGCCAGACCGATCCCACTGAACGTGAATCTCTCGAGCAGGACTTGTTGGGTAATCGCGTCAAGGCTCTGGTGGCCACCTCGGCACTCGGGATGGGCTTCGACAAGCCTGATCTCGGGTTCGTCGTCCACCTCGGCGCACCGTCGTCGCCGATCTCGTACTACCAGCAGGTGGGCCGCGCCGGTCGTTCCACCGACAGGGCAGACGTGATCCTCCTGCCTGGCGCCGAGGACAAGCAGATCTGGAGTTACTTCGCCTCGGTCGCCTTCCCCCGCGAGCACCTGGTCCGCAGCGTCATCGAACACCTCGACACCGAAAAGGCCACGTCGACACCGGCACTCGAACCTCTGGTGGAGCTCAATCGCACGCGTCTCGAGATGGTCCTCAAAGTCCTCGACGTCGACGGCGCGGTCAAACGCGTCAAGGGCGGGTGGATCAGCACCGGCGAACCCTGGGTGTACGACGCCGAGCGCTACGGCCGACTCGACGACGCCCGCCAGGCCGAGCAGGCCGCAATGGTCGAGTACCAGAGCATCACGACGTGTCGAATGACCTTCCTGCGTGAACAACTCGACGATCCTGGTCTGACCTCGGAGAACTCACAGTGCGGTCGCTGTGACAACTGCACAGGCAATCGCTACGACACCACTGTCGACACCGCCGCCCTCGACGAGACTCGGGCGCGCTTGCAGCGCCCCGGATTCGACCTGGAGCCGCGCAAGATGTGGCCGACCGGCCTGAGCAAGCTGGGCGTCAAGCTGTCCGGGAAGATCACCGAGGGGCCCGAAACCGGGCGCATTCTCGGACGGATGTCGGACCTGGGCTGGGGTCAACGTCTCCGCGCGCTTTTCGACGGTCCCGACGCCGAGGTACCCGATGCGGTGGTCAGCGCGTGTATCAGCGTTCTGGCCGCCTGGAATTGGGCCGAGCGACCCACCGGTGTCATGGCCCTCGAATCCACGACGCATCCTTTGTTGGTGTCGAGCCTGGCTGCCAAGTTGGCCGAGGTCGGGCGATTGACCGACCTGGGCACTCTTCGCTTGCGCCCCGACCACCCTCCGGTGTCGGCAGCGAACTCCGCCTACCGCGTGTCCGGACTGGTCGATGTTTGGGAAGTCCCGGACATGAGCATCCACCAGGGACCGATACTTCTTGTCGACGCAATCGCCGATACCGGTTGGACTTTCACGATGGCCGCGCGCGCACTTCGACAGGCTGGTGCTCACTCTGTACTTCCGTTGGCGCTCGCAAGCCCGAAATAGCGAGTTTTTGCCCGAAATAGTCGCTCCGACAACGGCAAAAGTTACATAATGTGAGCACCATCACATTCATGTCCTCACCTGGGGCGCAACGGGTTCCACACGGCCCGAAACGGACATCTGCATGACTTCGACAGCAATGATTGTTACGTTCAGATGACCGATGAAGCCTGTTGATACGAGAGCTATCCCGACCACCGCGCCGGACGCGGTGTTGTTCAGAAGCCCACAGATCGATGACGGAGTCCGGCTCTGGGAGATCGCACGTGATTCGAAGGTGCTCGACCTCAATTCGAGTTATGCATACCTGTTGTGGTGCAGGGATTTCAGCGCGACGTCCATCGTCGCGGAGGTAGACGGCCGCGTAGTCGGATTCGTTTCCGGTTATACCCGTCCCAGCGCGCAGGAAACCCTGTTCGTGTGGCAAGTTGCGGTCGACGAAGACCAGCGCGGCAAGGCAATTGCTGCCCGCATGCTGTCCGACTTGATGGATCGCACTGCCCCACTGGGTGTTACACATCTGGAGACCACGATCAGCCCCGACAACGAGGCTTCGATCGCACTCTTCACCGCGCTCGCACGTCGACGCGAAGTACCGATAACCAGGCAGACCTTGTTCTCGCCCAACGATTTTCCCGATGGACACGAAGCCGAAGATCTTTACACGATCGGCGCCTAGCGCACTTCGCGCTCGGCATACAGCATGCCCCGGAGGAACAAAGAAGATATGAATATCAACGAAGCAAGCATTTTTGAAACCCTCGAGTCCGAGGTTCGCAGCTACTGCCGTGACTGGCCCGCAGTGTTCACCAGCGCATCCGGATCCTGGATTCGTGACGAGAACGGGCGCGACTACCTCGATTTCTTCGCCGGTGCCGGCGCCCTCAACTACGGCCACAACAACCCGGTGCTCAAATCCGCACTGGTCGACTACATCATGAGCGACGGCATCACGCACGGCCTCGACATGTCGACAGTCGCCAAACGCGAATTCCTCGAGACCTTTCAGCGCAACATCCTCGAGCCACGCGGCCTGGACTACAAGGTCCAGTTCCCCGGCCCGACCGGATCGAACACCGTCGAGGCTGCACTGAAGCTGGCCCGCAAAGTCACCGGACGTTCGGCAGTCATCAACTTCACCAACGCATTTCACGGAATGACACTTGGTGCACTCTCCGTGACCGGTAACTCGATGAAGCGCGCGGGCGCCGGTGTCCCCCTCGTGCACACGACACCGATGCCCTTCGACAACTACTTCGACGGCGTCACCGAGGACTTCCAGTGGTTCTCCCGCGTTCTCGATGATTCCGGCAGTGGAATCAACCGCCCCGCGGCAGTGATCGTCGAAACCGTGCAGGGTGAAGGTGGCGTCAATGTCGCTCGCCCCGAATGGCTTCGGGCGCTGGCAACACTGTGCTCGGATCGCGGAATCCTGTTGATCGTCGACGACGTCCAGATGGGTTGCGGCCGTACCGGCCCGTTCTTCTCCTTCGAAGAGGCCGGAATCGTTCCCGACATCGTCACGTTGTCCAAGTCGATCAGCGGCTACGGAATGCCGATGGCGCTCACGCTGTTCAAGCGTGAACTCGACGTCTGGGGACCGGGCGAGCACAACGGCACCTTCCGCGGCAACAACCCGGCGTTCGTCACCTCCAAGGTGGCACTCGACCACTACTGGTCCGACGACGCCCTCACCAAGACGACGTTGAAGAAGGGCGCACGCATCAGCGAATGCTTCGCCAACCTCTCCGATCAGTTCCCCGGCGAGGTCTCGCACCGCGGGCGTGGCTTGGTTCAGGGCCTCGTGTTCGAACAGCCCGAGCGCGCCGGCAAGGTCTGCCAGTTGGCATTCGACGAGGGATTGCTCGCCGAGACCTCCGGACCCTCCGACCAGGTTGTGAAACTGCTTCCCGCACTGACGATTACCGACGACGAGCTCGAGCACGGCCTCTCCATTCTGGCCGAGGCGACACTCAAGGTCTGCAGCTAGAGGAAGGACTCTCCCATGATCGTTCGCACCACCACCGAGATCACCGACACCGACCGCGACATCACGAGTGAGGACGGAAACTGGCGCAGCAAGCGCATCGTCCTCGGCGGCGACCGCGTCGGGTTCTCGTTCCACGAGACCACCATCAAGGCGGGTTCGGTCAACGAGTTCCATTACGCCAACCACGTCGAGGCTGTCTGGCTCGTCGAGGGCACCGGCAAGCTGATCGACCTCGACAACAACAAGGAATACGATCTCGCACCGGGGTCGATGTACCTGCTCAACGGCCACGAGCGTCACCGCGTCGAGCCGGACACGCAGATGCGCATGCTGTGCGTGTTCAATCCGCCGGTCACCGGGCGTGAGGTGCACGACGAGAACGGTGTCTACCCACTGGTGGAGGTCCCCGCGTAGCGTCTAGTCATGGCGACTGACACCTCTCCACGCGTAGCGATCGGCCCCGTCCCCGATGCACTGCTCGACAGCGCGGTGCTTCGGGGCGGTGGTCTGATCAGTCCGATCGACACTGCGGACGCCCTGATCTGGGCGGGCTCACCCGAGACCTTTCCGTCGGAGTTACCGGCGTCGGTCAGGTGGGTGCAGCTTCCGTCGGCGGGAATCGAGGATTGGTTCGACTCCGGTGTGATTCCGAGGGACACAGAAATCACGTGGACCTCGGCGGCCGGTGCGTTTTCGGCGTCGGTGGCCGAGCATGCACTCATGCTTCTCTTGGCCGGAGTTCGTCACTTGCCTGCACACATCGAGGCTCGAACGTGGCGTCAGTTCGAGTTCTTTCCCAAGATCGGCACCCTTCGTGGCTCGACGGTTGCGATCATCGGCGCAGGCGGTATCGGCCGCGCGCTGATTCCGATGCTGGCCGCGCAGGGGGCGGACAGCATCGCAGTCAATCGTTCCGGTAGCCCGGTCCCCGGGGCGATCTCGACGTACCCCGCATCCAGGATGGATGAAATCTATTCTCGCGCAGATCACTTCGTGATTGCTGCACCCGCCACCCCGGCCACCCGTCACCTCGTGGGCCGTGCGCAGTTGGCGGCGATGCAACCCCATTCCTGGGTGATCAATGTCGCGCGCGGATCACTGGTCGACACCGACGCACTGGTCGAGGCCATCGAGTCGGAACAGATCGGCGGCGCCGGTCTCGACGTCACCGATCCCGAACCCCTCCCGGACGGTCACCCACTGTGGGATCTGACGAATGCGATCATCACACCCCACGATTCCAACCCGCCAGGCGTTCGCCCCGCTGCCTTCGCGGATCACGTCTCCAAGAACGTGACCCGCTTCGCGAAGGGTGAGGCGCTGGCTGCCCTCGTGGACCCAGTAGCCGGATACTGAGTACGCCGCCGAAGCTCGAATGCTCGGACCACGGTTGCCACAAATTACTGTGGCGACTGCGTCTCCGGAAAGAAGAGCGCCCGCGCCCGGCGAGCGACCTCTTCGGCAGGTACATCCTCGACCTTCGTGCATACTGTCCACCTGTGGCCGAACGGATCGAGAAACACTCCATGCCGGTCGCCCGAAAATGTATCGGCCACAGCCGTGACCAGCGTGCCTCCCTCGGCGACTGCCCGAGCGACAAACCCGTCCGTGTCCTCGGTGTAGACGACGATCGACGAATGCACCCAGCCGCCCTGTGGTGATTTGAGTCCGAAGTCCGGCATCTCCTGCGAAAGCTGCAGCATCGAATCGCCGATCCGGATCTCCGCATGCATGAGGGAGCCGTCAGGTGCGTTCATCGCATCGACTATCTCAGCTCCAAGTGCTCGTTTGTAGTAGTCGAGTGCGGCATGACCGTCCGGCACCGCGAGGTAGGGAGTGATCGTGCGGTAACCAGCGGGGATTGGGTTCACTGTGTTCATGTCTACGAGTATCGGCGATCGCACACGTGTTCTATTGAACATTTCGGACTTCCTCCGCGCCTCCGTCTCGCACACGCGCCTATCCTGGAGCAGTGCCCACCGACAACAGCCGCCTCGATGCCCTTCCCGAACTCCTGGCCGGCCGTCGCCTGGCAGTTCTGACGGGCGCCGGCATCTCCACCGACTCCGGAATCCCGGACTACCGCGGACCTGATTCACCCCCGCGCAATCCGATGACGTTCCAGCAGTTCATCGGCGATCCGGCGTTTCGGCGGCACTACTGGGCGCGCAACCACATCGGCTGGCGATACATGGACAGCTCCCGCCCCAACCAGGGCCACCGGGCCGTCGCGGCGCTGGAACGAACAGGGCGAGCCGTCGGCGTGATCACCCAGAACGTCGACCTCCTGCACACCAAGGCCGGCGCGCGAAACGTCATCGACCTCCACGGCACCTACGCGCAGGTTCGATGCCTGAGCTGCCAGCGGCTGATCTCCCGCACCACTCTCGCGGAGAGACTGGAAGAAGCCAATCCTGGATTCGCCGAAACAGTCGCTGCTGCAACAGGAGTCGAAATCGCACCCGACGCAGATGCCGTGATCGAATCCACCGCACACTTTCGCGTCGTGGATTGCGCCGTGTGCGGTGGCTTACTCAAACCGGACATCGTCTACTTCGGCGAATCCGTCCCCAAGGAACGCGTCGCCCGTGCATACAGCCTTGTCGACCAATCCGACGCTCTGTTGGTAGCCGGGTCGTCGTTGACCGTGATGTCCGGCCTACGTTTCGTCCGGTATGCCGCCAAGACCGGGAAGCCGATCGCCATCGTCAATCGAGGCACGACTCGCGGCGACGAATTCGCCGACCTCAAGCTCGAAGTCGGTTGCGCTGAAGCACTTTCCGCCCTCGTCGAGCACGAAAGCTACAGCGCCACCAAGTCGTCCGCGTGAACCACGGGACGCTGCATGTCGGCCGGTAGATCGGTGGTGGAGCGCCCCAGGATCTCCTCGATCTCCGCAGCGTCGAACGCAACGACACCCCGGGCGACGGGCTTCTCCCCCGGCCCCATCAGGGACACGACGTCGCCGGCGTGGAAGTCACCGGATACACCGACGATGCCAGCGGACAGAAGGCTTCGACGCTTGGACACGACCGCGCGGACGGCGCCTTCGTCGAGGTGGAGGTCACCCGATGTGTCAGCGGCGTGACGAACCCAGAATCGGCGGGCCGACAATCGCGTCGGCCGGGGCGCAAATGCCGTTCCGACATCGGCACCACTGAGTGCCTGCGCAGCATCCGATGCTGCCGCGAGCAGAACCGGCACGCCGGAATCAGCGGCCAGGCGTGCTGCTGAGAGCTTCGACGCCATGCCTCCGGTACCGAGGGCGCCACCCGAACCGGCAACCACACCGTCGAGATCCTCGGGACTGTTGACCTCGGGAATCAGTGTGGCATCGCCCTTTCGGGGATCCCCGTCGTACAGTCCGTCCACATCCGACAACAGGATCAACGCGTCGGCGCCGACCAGATGAGCAACCAGTGCAGCCAGCCGATCGTTGTCACCGAATCGAAGTTCGGTGGTGGCAACGGTGTCGTTCTCGTTCACGATCGCCACCGCGTGCAATGCCCGTAGACGATCGAGTGTCCGTTGGGCGTTGCGGTGCTGCGTCCGTCGAGCGATGTCGTCAGCCGTGAGTAGAACCTGCCCGACGGTACGGCCGTAACGGGCGAACGACGTACCCCAGGCGTGAGCCAGAGCCAACTGACCGACGCTGGCCGCAGCCTGCTTGGTCGCGAGATCGCGAGGCCGCTTGGTCAGTCCCAGCGGCGCCAGTCCGGCGCCGACGGCACCGGACGAGACGACGACGACATCGGAACCCGCACGCATGCGAGCCTCGATGGCGTCGGCCAACAGATCGAGTCGGTGAGTATCGAGTCCCGCCACCAGACTGGTGAGCGCAGACGACCCGATCTTCACGACGATACTGTGAGCCGACGCTATCGACTCCCTGGTGGACCCGAGCACAGTCCCGTTCCCTCTCTTCGGTTTTCGTCCTGAAATCGCGTGGGTCAGGCGTCTTCGTCGAGCAAGCCGCGGCGGACACGACGCGCGTGCTTGCGCTCGTCGGCGCCGATGCGCTCCACCTGATCGAGACGCGGGTCGGTTCCACGGCCCGTGCGGGTCAGATCGATACCGGCCGGCGTCATCGGCTCCCACTCGAAGCTGACGTCGCCGATGGTGACGGAAGCTCCTGGCTGAGCGCCCTTCTTGACCAATGCGTCCTCGACGCCCAATCGAGCAAGACGGTCGGCGAGGTAGCCAACGGCCTCGTCGTTGTCGAAGGCGGTCTGACGAATCCACCGCTCCGGGCGGGTGCCTCGGACGACGAACCCACCGGGAATATCGGGATCCTTCTCGATGGTGAAGCTGGAATCCTTGACCTTGACCGGGCGAATGACCTGGCGCTTCGGCTCGGGCTTCGGATGAGCTTCGCGGTAGTCGCGGACCATCTTCGCCAGCGCGAATGTCAACGGTCGCAATCCTTCTCGGCTCACCGCCGAGATGGTGAAGACCGGCCATCCGCGAGCTTCGATCTCAGGCGTGACCATTTCGGCCAATTCGGCGGCCTCGGGAACGTCGGTCTTGTTGAGGATGACGACGCGCGGGCGCTTGTCGAGGTCACCGAGTCCCGAATCGCCGGAGAGCGCGGGCGTGTACGCGGCCAGCTCTGCTTCCAAGGCGTCGATGTCGGAGATCGGGTCACGTCCCGGATCGAGGGTGGCGCAGTCGATCACGTGCGCCAATACGGCGCAGCGTTCGATGTGGCGCAGGAAGTCCAGGCCCAAACCGCGGCCTTCGCTTGCACCGGGGATCAGCCCGGGCACGTCGGCGACGGTGAAGGTGGTGTCACCGCTCGAGACGACGCCGAGGTTGGGGACCAGAGTGGTGAAGGGGTAGTCGGCGATCTTCGGCTTAGCCGCAGAGAGAACGGACACAAGCGAAGACTTACCGGCGGAGGGGAATCCGAGCAGACCGACGTCGGCTACCGACTTGAGTTCGAGAACCAGGTCACGCTCGACACCGTCCTCACCGAGGAGTGCGAAACCGGGAGCTTTGCGGGCTTTCGAGGCGAGTGCTGCGTTGCCGAGTCCGCCGCGGCCACCCTGAGCGGCGTCGAAGCGTGAACCGACTCCCACGAGGTCGGCAAGCACGTTGCCGTCGGTATCGAGAACCACAGTTCCATCCGGAACCTTGAGGATGAGGTCTTCACCGTTTGCACCCTCGCGGTTACTGCCGGCGCCCTGCTTGCCGTTGGTCGCCTTCGCGTTGGGATGGAAGTGAAAGTCGAGGAGGGTGTGGATGTTCTCGTCGACCACGAGGATGACGTCGCCACCGCGACCTCCGTTGGCACCGTCCGGACCGCCGAGCGGTTTGAACTTCTCGCGGTGTACGGAGGCGCAACCATTGCCGCCTTTTCCAGCGCTGACGTGCAGCACAACACGGTCAATGAATCGGGACATGACTGCCGGATCCTTCCTCAGTCAATTGCGGGTCTCACGCGATGAGCTGAACTTCTGGTGAGCAGGGTTGCTCGGGGCAAAACGGGTACTGCTTAAACAAACGATAGGGGCGGACCGGGTTATTTCAACCCTGGTCCGCCCCTATCGGGAGCTTGGAACGCGTCACTCTCTTACCGAAAGCAGAACCGGCTTACCGAAGTAGAACCGATGACGCACAACTAGCGAGAAAGACTAGACCTCAGCCGCAACGACGGCCGGAACGATGTTCACGGTCTTGCGTCCACGCTTCTGGCCGAACTCGACTGCGCCGGCAGCGAGAGCGAACAGGGTGTCGTCGCCGCCACGGCCGACGTTGACGCCGGGGTGGAAGTGCGTGCCGCGCTGGCGAACCAGGATTTCGCCTGCGCTGACCGACTGGCCGCCGAAGCGCTTCACGCCGAGGCGCTGGGCGTTTGAATCGCGACCGTTACGGGAGCTGGATGCACCCTTCTTATGTGCCATGCTATTGACCCTCCTCGGGTGAAATTAGCTAGAAAGAACTGGTTACTTGATGCCCGTGACCTTGAGCACCGTGATCGGCTGCCTGTGGCCCTGACGCTTGTGGTAACCGGTCTTGTTCTTGAACTTGTGGATGCGGATCTTCGGGCCCTTGGTGTGCTCGACGATCTCACTGGTGACTGCGACCTTGGCCAGCTTGGCCGCGTCGGTGGTCAGGTCAGATCCGTCGACCACGAGAACGGGAGCAAGCGAGACAGCAGTGCCGGGCTCACCCTCGATCTTCTCGACCTTGACGAGGTCACCAACAGCGACCTTGTACTGCTTTCCGCCGGTCTTGACGATCGCGTACGTTGCCATCGGAGGGCTACCCCTTGCTTCTTCGAACTTGCTCGCGCTGCTGCCTGAGGCTTCAAATGCATCGCGACTGGTCTGGTTTATGTCACCTCGGCTCGGCACTGACGTACCGGGACATTCACGCGCACTCTAGGCACACGGAATCTCTACCGCCGGGTGGCGACCCTCCAAGGTTACGGGAAAGCAACCGTCAGGGTCAAACCGCCCCGCCGAGGGGTGGTGCTTACTACTCTGTACTGCTTCTACCAGCTGAAACTTCGGATAGCGGTTGGATGTCCTCGCTCATCGCGAAGTCATCCAACCGACCGAAAGCCAGTAGTTCTTACTCTCCGTCTACCGGAGGACCTGCGGGACGTGCTGCTGCACGCCTGCGACGGGGTCTCTTGACGACGACAACTTCTTCCTCAGCCGGAACTTCGGTGGCCGGAGCCGGAACGTTTTCCGCGACCGCGTCCACCACGGGTTCCGGAGTCGGAATCACGAAGACCGTGCCCACCTCGGGAGCTGCCTCGGCAACCGGTGCCGACGCTGCCCGCGACGCCCGGCGACTACGCCGACGACCGCGCGGAGCTGCTTCGGTCGAAGCTGCGGCCGACTCGTTGTCCACTGCGGATACTTCTTCCGCAGCAGAGTCCACAACAGGAACGTCATGGTGCTCAGCAGCAGCAGGAGTATGTATCGGCCGATCTTGTTGCCGATCGGCACTTTTGGATGCATCGTCCCCCGAAGACACACCGGCGGAATCAGACTCGGTCGAGTCGGCCGCGACGGTCTCGTCGTCGTCGTGGTGATGCGAGGCCATCGCCAATGCCACCGGATGAGCCCGCTTGACCGTCGCGTCGACGGCCGGAACCTCCGGCGCCGGAGCTTCCTGTCCGTTGGACTCGGTCGAAGCCGACTTGTCTCCGCGGCCACGCTTGTTCTTGCGCGAGGTACCGGAATCACTGCGCTGCGAGCCCGAACGCGATCCTCCGTCGTCCGAGGACTTCACCTCGACGGGCTCGGAATGGACGATGATGCCGCGGCCGTGGCAGTGCTCACAGGTGGTCGAGAAGGCCTCGACCAATCCGGTGCCCAACTTCTTGCGCGTCATCTGCACGAGCCCGAGTGACGTGACCTCCGACACCTGATGGCGCGTGCGATCGCGACCCAGGCATTCGGTGAGCCGACGCAGGACCAGGTCCCGGTTCGATTCGAGAACCATGTCGATGAAGTCGACGACGATCATTCCGCCGATGTCCCGCAGGCGCATCTGGCGAACGATCTCCTCGGCCGCTTCGAGGTTGTTACGGGTGACGGTCTCTTCGAGGTTTCCGCCGGCTCCGGTGAACTTGCCGGTGTTGACGTCGACGACGGTCATGGCCTCGGTGCGGTCGATCACCAGGGTGCCGCCGGACGGCAGCCACACCTTGCGATCGAGTGCCTTGGCCAACTGCTCGTCGATACGGCGAGCCGCGAAGACGTCGATACCGTTGTTCGGCGTGTACTTCTCGAGCCGCGGAAGCAGGTCGGGCGCAACGGAGTTGATGTAGTTCTCGACCGTCGTGTGCGCCTTCTCGCCCTCGATGACCAGCTTGGAGAAGTCCTCGTTGAACAGATCACGAATGACCTTGACCAGCATGTCAGGCTCTTCGTACAGCGCCTGCGGGTTGCCGGACTTACCGGTGTCCGCAGCCGCAGCCTGCTCCTCGATGCCGGCCCACTGAGCCTGCAGACGAGTCACGTCGCGCGCCAACTCTTCTTCGCTGACGCCCTCGGACGCCGTGCGAATGATCACGCCCGCGTCGGCGGGCACGATGTCGCGCAAGATTTCCTTGAGACGCTTGCGCTCGGTGTCCGGAAGCTTGCGGCTGATACCCGTGGACGTACCACCGGGCACGTAGACGAGGAAACGACCGGCAAGCGAAATCTGTGTCGTCAGTCGAGCACCCTTGTGGCCGACCGGATCCTTGCTGACCTGAACGAGCACCTGATCGCCAGGCTTGAGAGCCTGCTCGATCTTGCGCGAGTTGCCACCGAGACCGGCAGCCTCCCAGTTGACCTCACCGGCGTAGAGAACACCGTTGCGGCCACGTCCGATGTCGATGAACGCAGCTTCCATGCTGGGGAGCACGTTCTGGACACGTCCGAGGTACACGTTGCCGACCATCGACGCGGACGCCGAGTTGGTGACGAAGTGCTCGACCAGCACTCCGTCTTCGAGGACTGCTACCTGTGTAGTCGCATGCGGCTGACCGCTGTCTGCCCGATCGCGCACGACCATGACGCGATCGACGGCCTCACGACGCGCGAGGAACTCCGACTCGGTCAGGATCGGTGGGCGACGTCGGCCGGCGTCACGACCGTCGCGGCGACGCTGGCGCTTCGCTTCCAGACGTGTCGAACCACTGATGCCCTGGACCTCGTCCTTGACGCGGGTCTTGTTGCGCGGCTCGCGCTCGTGAACGACGGTGTTCGGCGGATCGTCCTCGGACGTCGCAGTCGCGTCGGTGGCGCCATCGGTGCCGGTCTTGCGACGACGACGACGACGGCGACGGCGGCTCGATCCGTCGGCATCGAGATCGGAATCGTCGGCGTTCTCGGAATCCGCATCCGCGGTGGACTCGGACTTCTCACCGGAGTCTTCGCCGGCAGCGTCGCCGGTTTGCTTCTCGACTGCCGCAGGGGCAGATTCCTGCTCCGATTCGGTAGCGGTATCCGACTCTTCGTCCGAACCCTGCTCGCCACCCTGTTCACCGCGACCACGTCCACGTCCACGGCGTCCACGACGACGGCGACGCGGCTGATCGTCGTCCTCGTCCTCGGACTCGGCGCTCTCGCCCTCGGTTTGCGGTGCGGTCACAGCCGGCTCTTCGACGGCAGGAACTGCAACCGGCGCTGCCTCGGGAACGACGGTTTCGGCTTCCGCGGTTGTCTGCTTCTCTTCGACGACCGCCGGTGCAGCAGGCTCGCGGCGTGCGCGACGGCGACGCGGAGCTACCTCGGCGGCTTCGAGATCCGGCTGCAGGAACAGCGGGACCTGCGGCGCGGCGGGAGCCACCTCGGGCTGATGGGTCTGCGGCGCCTCGAAGGAAGTGAACAGATCGGACTGCTCGGCTTCCTTGCTCTGCAGCGCAGCTGCGGCGTCGAGTCCAGCGCTGATCTCGGCGACAGCCGGATCCACTGTTTCTTCTGCTGCAGGTTCTTCGACGACGACCTTTTTGCGAGTGCGACGAGCCCTGACAGGCTTCTCGGCCGGAGCCTCTGCAACAGGAGCAGCCTCCACGGGAGCTTCTGCAGCAGGCTCCTCGGCAACCGGCGCCTCGACAACCGGGTCGATGAGTGTGTCGAGCTCGGCGACGACGGGCTCGATGGCCTCGGCCGCGGAAGTCAACGAGGCATGAATCCGCTGAGCGACGTCACGGTGGAGACTCGACTGCGCGCTGCGCAATTCGGTACCGAGCGCTGCGGCTTCGGCAAGGACCTGCTTGCTGGTGACGCCGAGCAACTTCGCCAGCGCGTGTACGCGCATCTTGTCGGGAAATTCCGGGGTGGTGCTGGAATCTGATTCGGTTGGGGATTGATCGGCCACGTAAGTCTCCTCAGCCCCCGGGCGCGTCCAACCCAGAAGTCGAGTTGTCACGCGGCCACGCGGGAGCGTGCTGTGTGTACTCGCACTCAGAAGTGAGTACGAGATTGTAAGGTCTCGCTCCGCATGGTCCGCAATGCCCGTTATTCACTGCGAGCACATGAAGTGCCTGGCTGGATGGCCGTTGTCCTGTGCGCGAGCGCCTGATCATCCAGCGTGCAGAGGTCCAGGGATTTCCTGTTGACCTGGAGCAGCGATGAAAGGGCATCGAACCTAGGTGTCATCCGGTTGAACGTGCGTAAAACAAATTGCGGTTCAACTGAAAGCAGTATCCCACACCAACGCGCCTGCAACTGCAAAGGGCGCACCGATGTGGGATACGTGCCGAGAATTCGCTGTGGAGATGTGGGCCGAAGGCCCGTTCATGTGGGCCAGAGGCCCGATCGGAGATTCAGATGGACGACAGCGCGGGGAACCACAGAGCGATTTCACGCTCTGCCGACTCCACGGAGTCGCTGCCGTGAACGAGGTTCTGCTGCGCTTCGAGTCCGAAGTCGCCGCGGATCGTACCCGGAAGAGCCTTGTCGACCGGGTCGGTTCCGCCGGCCAACTGACGGAAAGCAGCGATGGCTCGGGGGCCTTCGAGCACTGCGGCCACCAGCGGACCGGAGGTGATGAACTCCAACAAGCTCGGGTAGAACGGACGCTCGGCGTGTTCTGCGTAGTGGCTACCAGCCACCTCTTCGGAAGCTACGCGGAGGTCGAGTGCTGCAATTGTCAGGCCTTTGCGCTCGATACGGCTGAGGATTTCTCCTACGTATCCACGGGCAACGGCGTCGGGCTTGATCAGTACGAGGGTGCGCTCAGTCACAGCGGACAGCCTAAATGGTCAGTCCCGCTGACCGGGAAGCAGGCCCTTGTCCATCCGGCGCTTGATGTCTCTCTGCAGGTAGACGAGGTATCCCCAGACGATCCCGAAGGTGATCGCCACACCGGCGATCGACGGGTGGACGAAGAAACCGAACAGAAGGATCACCTGCAGCGCGACGTTGAACCCCATCGCCCACGGCTTGCCCTGGATGCCCGCACCCAGAATCATCAGTACCGCCAACCCGATGATGAATCCCGCGGAGGCCGCGGTGAGTCCTCCGCCGACGACCGCGACAACCGGCAAAGCCAGCAGCACGACGATCGCCTCGAGGATCAGGGTTCCGGCCATCACTCCGCGGAAGCTTTTCCACGGGTCCTTGGTCGGCGGCCCGAACTCGCCGGCAGTGTCTCCGGGCTCGTGGTCTCCGGACTCGGGATTGGCATCTGACGGGGTACTCACGCGGGGCCCTTTCCGAACAGCGTGCGGGCGGCGCCTGCGGTCACGACGGATCCCGTCACCACCACACCCGCCCCTGATACGGCCTCACCGGGTTCGGCGACCTGCTCGGCGATTTCGATCGCGACTTCCAAGGCGTCGGCAAGCACCGGCGCAACGACGACGCGCTCGTCGCCGAACTTCGCGACGGCGATGTTCGCCAGTTCTTCGACGTCCATCGCCCGGGGTGACCCGTTGTGGGTGACGACGATCTCGTCGAAGACGGATTCGAATGCAGTCAGGATGGCGTCGACGTCCTTGTCCGCCATGACGCTGACCACTCCCACGAGCTTGCGGAAGTCGAACTCGGCGGCCAGTGCGGCCGCGAGAGCGCGGGCACCGTCTGGATTGTGGGCGGCGTCGAGAAAGACCGTCGGCGCACTCCGAACACGTTCGAGGCGACCGGGATTGACGACCGAGGCGAACCCGTTGCGGATTGCATCCTGATCCAGTTGTCGATCCGGACCGGCACCGAAGAACGCTTCTACGGCAGCGAGCGCGAGCGCGGCGTTGCGCGCCTGATGCTCACCGTGAAGGGGGAGGAAGATGTCGGTGTACACACCGCTCAAGCCTTGAAGTTCGAGCTGCTGTCCGCCCACCGCGATCTGGCGAGCAAGCACCTTGAACTCCGAGCCTTCACGAGCGACCGCGGCCTCCACCTCGACAGCACGCCGCAGCAATACCTCCATGGCTTCGGGAGTCTGCTCGGCGATGATCGCGACGGTGTCCACCGGAACCAGGTCCTCGCGGCCCTTCTTGATGATCCCGGCCTTCTCCTCCGCGATCCCGGCCAGGTCGGTGCCCAGGTACTCGGCGTGATCGAGGCTGATCGGGGTGATCACCGCAACCTGTCCGTCGATCACGTTGGTGGCGTCCCAGCGTCCGCCGAGGCCGACCTCGACCACGGCGACGTCGACCGGCGCCTCCGCGAAGGCCGCATAGGCCATGGCGGTGAGCACTTCGAACTTGCTCATCGCCGGTCCCCCGGCTTCCTCCGACTGTGCGTCGATCATCTGCACGTACGGCTCGATCTCGCGGAACGTGTCCACGTAGAGCCGCGGCGAGATCGGATGACCGTCGATGCTGATCCGCTCGGTCGCGATCTGCAGATGAGGGCTGGTGGTTCGCCCGGTGCGACGATGCAGAGCCGTCATCAACGAATCGATCATGCGCGTCACCGACGTCTTACCGTTGGTTCCCGTGACGTGCACCGACGGATAGTTGTGCTGAGGCGAGCCCAGGACATCCATGAGCGCCTCGATACGAGTCAGTGACGGCTCGATCTTGGTCTCGGGCCAACGTTTGTCGAGTTCTGCTTCCACCAGCGCCAGTTCGGCGATGTCGACCGGAGTCGGAACCGAACTCTGAGCGTCGAATTGGGACGGTTCGTACGAACTCACTTGTCGGCCAACTCCTTCAGACGTCCCGTGATGCGCTCGATCTCTTCGACGGCGATCTGGCGACGTGTCTTGATCTTGTCGACGACGGCGTCGGGCGCCTTCGCCAGGAAGGCCTCGTTCGCCAGCTTGTTGTCAGCGGTGACGAGCTCCTTCTGCGCTGCCGCGAGGTCCTTTTCGAGCCGCTTCTTCTCCGCGCCGAGGTCGATGGTGCCCGAGGTGTCGATGTCGACAGTGACGGTGCCCTGGCTCAGGCGCACCTCGACGGAGATCGACGCGGTGAATCCCTCTTCGGGTTCGGTCAGCTTGGCCAGCGCCGCCACGTAGGCGAACTGGCCGTCCATGCCGGCCTCCGAGAGCCCGGACGCACGAGCCGGGACCTTCTGGGAAGGCTTGAGTCCCTGATCGTTTCGGAATCGTCGCACCTCGGTGATCAGCTTCTGCGTGTCTTCGATCCTGGTTGCGGCCTGGGCGTCGACTGCCTCACCGGACAACGTGGGCCATTCGGCGACGACGACGGACTCGCCGCCGGTGAGCACCTTCCACAGGGTTTCGGTCACGAACGGAATGACCGGGTGCAGGAGGCGGAGCAGTGCATCGAGAACGTTGCCGAGCACGGCGCGGGTGTTCGCGGCGACGGCCTCGTCGGCGGCGAACTGCACCTTGGCGAGTTCGAGGTACCAGTCACAGACCTCGTCCCACGCGAAGTGGAACAGGCCTTCGCACGCCTTGCTGAACTCGTAGCGATCGAATGCGGCGTCCGCCTCGGCCTGGACCGTGTCGAGACGGTCGAGGATCCAACGATCGGCGTCGGTCAGTTCGCTTCGAGCGGGCAGCGGCGCGGGAGCAGCGCCGTTCATCAGAGCGAACTTGGTCGCGTTGAACAACTTGGTCGCGAAGTTGCGCGAGGACTGCGCCGAATCCTCACCGACGGACAGGTCGCTGCCCGGGTTGGCGCCGCGTGCAAGTGTGAATCGCAGGGCGTCGGCGCCGAAACGATCGACCCAGTCGAGTGGGTCGATACCGTTGCCGCGAGACTTCGACATCTTCTTGCCGTACTGATCGCGGACCAGTCCGTGCAGGAACACGTCCTTGAACGGCATCTGCGCGCCGGACTTACCCGGACCGGCGGTGATCGACTCGTCCTCGGACACGTAGGTGCCGAACATCATCATGCGGGCGACCCAGAAGAACAGGATGTCGTAGCCGGTGACGAGAACGCTGGTGGGATAGAACTTTTCGAGTTCGGGCGTGTTGTCCGGCCAGCCCATCGTCGAGAAGGGCCACAGTCCGGAGGAGAACCAGGTATCGAGGACGTCGGGATCCTGGACCCAGCCTTCCGGCGCCGTTTCGTCAGGACCGAAGCACGCAACTTCACCCTCGGGGCCGTACCAGACCGGAATGCGGTGACCCCACCAGAGCTGACGGGAAATGCACCAGTCATGCATGTTGTCGACCCAGTCGAACCAGCGTGGCTCCTGGCTCGCCGGGTGAATGACGGTGTCCCCGTTGCGAACCGCGTCACCCGCAGCCTTGGCGAGCGTCTCGACCTTGACCCACCACTGCAACGAGAGACGAGGCTCGATGGCCTCGCCACTGCGCTCGGAGTGCCCGACGCTGTGCAGGTACGGGCGCTTCTCGGCGACGACGCGTCCCTGCTCGTCGAGAGCTTCGCGAACCTTGACGCGAGCCTCGAAGCGGTCCATTCCGTCGAATTCGGTTCCGGTGTCGGCAATCTTGCCGGTCTTGTCCATGATGGTGGGCATCGGCAGGTTGTGCCGCAGGCCCATCTCGAAGTCGTTGGGATCGTGAGCCGGCGTGATCTTCACAGCGCCGGTTCCGAACTCGGGGTCGACGTAGTCGTCGGCGATGATCGGGATCTGACGCCCGGTGAACGGATGATCGAGAGTGGTGCCGATGAGGTGCTTGTAGCGCTCGTCCTCGGGATGGACCGCTACTGCGGTGTCACCGAGCATCGTCTCGACGCGAGTGGTCGCGACGATGACGTGCGGCTCGTTGTCGTCGAGCGAGCCGTAGCGCAGGGAAACCAGCTCACCCTCGACGTCCTCGAACTTCACCTCGATGTCGGAGATCGCGGTCTGCAGCACCGGCGACCAGTTCACGAGACGCTCGGCGCGGTAGATCAGGCCCTCGTCGAACATGCGCTTGAAGACGGTCTGGACGGCGCGGGAGAGGCCCTCGTCCATCGTGAAACGATCACGACTCCAGTCGACGCCGTCACCGATGCGCCGCATCTGGCCACCGATGGTTCCACCGGATTCGCGCTTCCAGTCCCAGACCTTGTCGATGAACAGCTCGCGGCCGAAATCTTCCTTGGTCTTTCCGTCGGCAGCGAGTTGCTTCTCGACGACGGACTGCGTGGCGATACCGGCGTGGTCCATGCCTGGCAGCCACAGCACCTCGTAGCCCTGCATCCGCTTGCGACGGCTGAGCACGTCCATGAGGGTGTGATCCAGGGCATGGCCCATGTGCAGGCTGCCGGTGACGTTCGGGGGCGGCAGCACGATGGAGTAGCCGGGCTTGTCGCTGGTCGCGTCGGCCTGGAAGTACCCGGCGTCTACCCAGCCTTGATACAGATCGGCCTCTACCGCGCTGGGGTCCCAGCTCTTGGGTAGGGCGTCGGCGGGGGTCTGGGGGTTCTCTGGAGCTGCACTGGTCACCACTTGATCCTAATGACTCCCCCGTCGTGAACGAATTCGCCCGTCGGCCGCCGCGGCGCACACGAACGACTGCCCCGCGGTCCGGGGTCAGCCGAACAAACGATATTCACCGATCCGCTCGGCTGACAGGATCGCTCTGAAGGACGACCGACCAACTACCCGTGGAGCAAATATGTTGAACAACTGGAGTTCTCGCCGTCCCGGCGTTCGAACCTTGGCGGCGGCCGCGACGATCGGAGCGGCGGTTGCCCTCGTGCTTCCGGCGACTGCGTCCGCTGCCCCCGGCATCGAAGAAAGTGTGCAAGGAAGCATCGACAGTGGCAGCGCCACGATCAACGGAAGCGTCGGCGATATCGGGAACGACATCGCAAACGGCATCGCCAGCGGCAGCGTGGGTGACATCGTCGGCGGGATCGCCACTGGGAACCTCAACGACGTCCTCGGCGGCCTGAACGCCGGCTCGACCAGCGCGACGGACATCGTCAACGGCCTGGCCAGTGGCAACGTCAGGGACATTCTCAGTGGCCTGGCCAGCGGCAGCGGCGGCGGCGGATCGTTTGCGCCCACGCAGCGCTGCGACGCCTCGACCGTCTCGGGCGGCGCAGGAATCACCAGCACCAAGCACGAACTCGGCCGCGGTGGCCCGACCTCGTTCGTGCTCGGCTACGAGACCGAGAACGTCCCGGACCTGATCGAGGTGTACTACGAAGGTCGGTTGATCCACAGCACCGGATACATCGGCGACAACATCAACGAGGGAACTGGTTCAGCTGTCGTCAACGTGCCCGCCGGTGGGGCGTCGTCCGTTCTGGTTCGCGTCACGGGCCCTGACCACACCGAGTGGTCGTACACCGTTCGTTGCCCCGGCGCCTGATTCCGGTCCGGATCCACGCGAAGACGCTCGTGCCTCGTTCGGTGTTTCATCCGAACGAGGCACGCGCGGGTTCAGCCCAGAATCTCCGGTAGCGCGACATCTTCGCCGAGAACGTGCTCGGAGAGGAACGCGGTGACCACCTCGTACCAGATCTTGGTGTGCTGCGGCTTGAGCACCCAATGATTCTCGTCGGGGAAGTAGAGGAAGCGATGGTCCGTTTTCCCGTCGTCGTCGGCGGGCAGACCTGACTCGGCAAGCAGTTCGTACCAGAGTCGCAAGCCCTCACCGATCGGAACCCGGTAGTCCTTGTCGCCATGGATGACCAGCATCGGAGTCGTGATGTCCGCGACGTACAGATGCGGCGAATTCTCGACGGCCATCTCAGGCGACATCTCGCGCTGCCAGTACCAGGCAGCGTCCGTCGTCGGGCCGAATTGATCGAGTGCCCACAGACTCGCGTGGGTGACGATGGCGTCGAAACGGTTGGTATGTCCGGCAATCCAGTTGGCCATGTAACCACCGAACGAACCACCCATCGCGCCGGTTCGCTTGGGGTCGATCTCGGGCTGGGCGACAGCAGCATCGGTGATCGCCATCAGATCGGTGAAGGGCGCCTTGCCCCACTGACCCCACCCCCGCTGGACGAAGTCCTGGCCGTATCCGGTCGAGAGCGCGGGATCTGGTAGCAGTACTGCATAGCCCTTGGCGACGAGCAGCCACGGATTCCACCGCCAGGACCAGGTGTTCCACGAACCGAGTGGGCCGCCGTGGACCCAGAGAAGCAATGGCACCGGTGCATGCGGCGCGGCGCCCGTCGGCAGCGCCAACCAGCTACGCACCGTCGAACCGTCCTCGGCACGCGCGGTGATCTCGGTCAGTGTTCCCGGCAGCTCCGGCAAAGTGTCGGGCCCACGAAGTGCGGTGATCTCACCTGATCGCAGATCGACCCGCACCACGTGCGGGGGCGCTTCGTACGAGGCTCGCAACGCGTAGATCGACTCACCGTCCGGCGCCACTCGAAGGTCGGTGTACGCCGCGTCGTCGGCTGTCAGGCGCACTGGTTGGCCCCACAGGTCGATGGTGAAGATCGGACCGCGGCCGCCGTCGTCAGCGGTGACGACCAGCCCGGATCCGTCGGGTAGCCAGGCAAGTGAGGTAGGCCAGCGATCCCAGCCGTCGGCGACGCCGGTCACGGCACCGGATCCGAAGTCGTAGAGCTGCAGAGTCATTCGTGGTGCGGACTCCGGTGTGGTGAGTGTCTCCCGGATGAACGCGAGCTTGGTTCCGTCCGGCGAGAGCACCGGGTTGTAGACGTCCGCGTCGGCCTCGTCGACAAGCGTGACTCGGTCACCGGTCACCGTGTCGATCCGAACCAACGTCGATCGGCGGGCGGCACTCGCATCGCCGACAGTCCACGTGGTCACGACGAAGAGACCGTCGTCGGAAATCGTGGTCGACGTCTCCCGCAGCGCTGCGCCTGCCGTCGGTGTGATGTCCCGCAACTCGACGGATTCCTTCGAATCCGTCTCGGCCACAACCAGATGCGGATGATCGGGGCCCAGGTCGTGGTCCCAGTGGCGCACCGGATAACCGGTGTGCAGCATCGCCGTGACTTTCTTGTCCTTGCGCGCCGATCGCACCTGATCGTCCTGGTCGAGGCTGATCGCCGAAGCCATGACCGACGTCTGGGCCACGAACGTCGGCGCCGCCTTCGCCGCTGATACCGACGAGACACCACCGGGACGCGAGATCAGCAGCTGAGCTTCTCCGCCCGCCGCTGGTAGGCGCCAGAGTGCTGGTTGCGGATCACTCTCGCCCGGCACGGCTCGCGTGGCAGTGAAGAGCACGTCGCCGTCGAATGCGAAGGCAGCACCGGACTCGCTGGTCGAACCCCAGGTCAACCGACGCGCAGGACGCCGGCCTTCCGGGTCGATCTCCCACAACGAGGACACGTATTCGGCGCTCTTGTCGTCGAGAACGGCGCGCGCGCAGATCAGCAGCGAGCCGTCAGGTGACAACACCAGGCCGGACAACCTGGCCAGAGCGATGTAGTCGTCGAGTTCGTCGAACGGTGTGCCTGCGTGGAGCTCGGGAATCTGGGTCACCACTAGTTCGTATCACGCGCCCCGCGGTTGACGCATCATTGCGTAGATCGTCGGCCCGCCGCCTGGCATGACGATGTCACGGGTCACTTCGAAACCGAAGCGGTTGTAGTACGGGATGTTCGATTCCTTGCTGCTCTCGAGGTAAGCGTCGACATGTTCACGGTCACAACGCTCCAACCGAGAGTTCAGGAGCGCTTTGCCGTATCCCCCACCGCGCGCCGCGCTGCCGGTCCCGACGGTCGCGAGATACCAGTGCGGCGAATTCGGGTGTGCTCCTTCGAGAACGGAGCTGACCTCGGCCGCGTGTCGTAGCCCCCTGCCGAAGACACGCACCATTGCGGGCAGGCTCACGAGCCCGGAAATCCACGACTGCTTCCACCGCCCCGGCGGATCCCACAGAGTTGCCCCGCCGATCAGGCCGTTGTCGCCGGTGGCCACCTCGACGCCGCCCCCGGCGAGGTGGTGGTAACGAGTCTCTGCGGCAAACAGTTTCGTCAGGCGATCAGCCCTGGTGGCCTCGTCCGGCAACATCCACGCCATCAAGGGATCATCTTCGAACGCCTCGGCCAACACTGCCGACAGTGCCGGAATATCGGATCGGACAGCCGGCCGTACGTGTACACCCATGAGGCGAGAGTACCGCCGACGGTCCGAATCACTGGACTTTGAACAGCGCTGTCCTTGAACCGATCAGACGAGCAAGCCCGCAATCCGCGGCGGAATCTGTTCGAGCGCGTACGGCAAGCTCAGTACGGTGCTCCACGTCATGGCTTCGGCAGCAGCGTCTTCCAGAATGATCGCGCGGCCGTCCTTCACGACGTCGAGTTCCTGGTAGATCGGGGTCTTGTCCAGCTCCGCGCGAAGCTTGTCGCCGTAGCCGCCACCGGCGTACCAGACGAGTACGTCGACGTCCGCGAGCGAGAGTTGCTCGGTGCTGATCTCGGCGAAGTTACCCGTGATCTGATCGGTGACAGGCGGATTCACGAATCCGAGTTCGGTGAAGAACCGCACCTTCGGGTCTTCCGGTCCGTAGACCCCGAACTGCCCCGGCCCCTTCAACGCGCCGACCAGAACGGTCTTGCCGGCAAACGCCGGATTGGCCGTCTTCACGTCGGCGAACTTCTGGTCGACGCCGGCGATCAGCTCGGTGGCCTTACCCTGCTGCCCCAACGCTTCGCCGATGATGGTCGTCTGGTTCTGCCAGGGGATTCCGTAATCCGCGAACTCCTTGGGCTGCGCCACCGTCGGCGCAATGGCACTGAGTTTGTCGTATTGCGCCTGAGTGAGCCCGGAGTAGGTGCCGACAATGAGGTCGGGTGTCGTGGCAGCGACCTTCTCCATCTGAATGGTGGTGCCCGCAGTTCCGATGATCTCGGGAGTCGCCCCGTTCAGCAGCGGCTGCGCCCAGGGCCACACTCCGTAGGGGTAATCGCCGTACCAGTCGAAGGTTCCGACCAAGGTCCCACCGAGCGCCAGGATCGCATCTTGATCGTTGTATCCGACACTGACGATCCGCTGCGGATCCTTGGGCAACTCCGTAGCCCCGAACTTGTGGGTGATCGATTCCGCAGAGTCACCGCTGGGAGGTGTGTCCTCGTCGTTCGAACTGGAGCAGGCTGCGGCGAATGCCAGCAACGCTCCCGACGTGCCGATCAGAAATCCGCGCCGGGTCAGCCGACCTGCGTCCGTTCGATCCATGTTCCTACCCCTTAAAGTCTGCTGGTTCGGTAGGTAAGGCTAGCCGATGGAAGCTTCATTCCGGCTAGTTCGACCGGCCCATTCGATGGCAGTACCGCGCCGTTCGGGCCACTATGGAGACATGACGCGCCAGGGCCCCTCGAAGGACATCGACGAATCGGATCTCGAAGTCACGCACCCCAAGGACTACGCCGCCGGAGTTCCGGCCGTTCTGGTGTCGCTGCAACGAGGAATCGAGCAGATGGGAGCCTTGCGGACCGCCCGAACGCTCACCAGACTCAACCAGCGACACGGCTTCGACTGCCCTGGGTGTGCGTGGCCGGAGACTCCCGGACATCGCAAGCCCGCCGAATTCTGCGAGAACGGAGCGAAGGCTGTTGCCGAGGAAGCAACGCTTCGCACCGTCACACCCGAATTCTTCGCGGAGCACTCGATCGCCGATCTCGAAGGCAAGACCGACTACTGGCTCGGACAGCAGGGGCGACTGACGCACCCGATGGTCCTGACGCCGGGAGCAACCCATTACCGGCCGATCGACTGGGACGGCGCGTACGCACTGATCGCCGAACATCTGAACGGCCTCGCATCGCCGGACGAAGCGGTGTTCTACACCTCCGGTCGCACGTCCAACGAAGCCGCGTTTCTCTACCAGTTGATGATTCGCAGCTACGGCACCAACAACATGCCCGACTGTTCCAACATGTGTCACGAGTCGTCCGGAAGCGCACTGACCGAATCCATCGGCATCGGCAAAGGCTCGGTGACGGTTCCCGACCTCGAGAACGCCGATCTCATCCTCATCGCCGGACAGAACCCCGGCACCAACCACCCTCGAATGCTCTCGACGCTGGAGAAGGCAAAGAGCAACGGCGCCAAGATCATTGCCATCAATCCTCTGCCCGAGGCGGGATTGCGCAGGTTCAAGGATCCACAGAAGGTGTCCGGCGTGATCGGGCACGGAGTCGACATCGCGGACGAGTTCCTGCAGATCCGGCTGGGCGGCGACATGGCGCTGTTCCAAGGCCTGGGGAAGCTGCTGCTCGAGCAGGAAGATCGCGCTCCCGGGACGGTCGTCGACCGCGCTTTCGTCGACCGGTACTGCGCCGGTTGGGACGAATACGAGAAGCACATCCGCGCGGTCGATCTCGACACGGTACTCGAGGCAACGGGTCTGTCGATGGCACAGCTCGAGGAAACGGCTGCCGCACTTGCCCGATCCGAGCGAACCGTCACCTGCTGGGCCATGGGGATCACTCAGCACACACACGGAGTCGCCACCATCGAAGAAGCAGTCAACCTGCTGCTCATGCGTGGAATGATGGGCAAACCCGGTGCCGGCGTTTGTCCGGTGCGAGGACACTCCAATGTCCAGGGTGACCGCACGATGGGCATCTGGGAAAAGATGCCGGAAGAGTTCCTGGCCGCGCTCGATACCGAGTTCTCGATCTCGAGTCCCCGCAAGCACGGATGGGACACCGTCGACGCGATCCGCGCCATGAACGCAGGCAAGGCAAGCTTCTTCATGGCGATGGGCGGCAACTTCATCCAGGCAAGCCCGGACACCGCAGCGACTGAAACAGCGTTGCGTCAATGCGAACTCACCGTGCAGGTGTCCACCAAGCTGAACCGCAGTCACGTGGTCCACGGGCAGACCGCGATCATCCTCCCCACCCTCGGACGCACCGACCTCGACGTCCAAGCCGGCGGAAAGCAGCTTGTCTCCGTGGAGGATTCGATGTCCATGGTGCACCTGTCGCGCGGACGCCTCACACCGGTCAGCCCCTACCTGCGTAGCGAAGTCGCCATCATCTGCCAACTCGCCCGCGAACTACTCGGCAACGATCACTCCGTCCGCTGGTCGGCCTTCGAGGGCAACTACGATCTGATCCGCGATTCCATCTCACGGGTAGTGCCAGGCTGCGAAAACTACAACTCCCGCGTTCGAGAGCCAGACGGATTCCAACTCCCCCACCCGCCGCGTGACTCGCGTGAGTTCCGCACGCACACCGGCAAAGCCAACTTCGGCGTGAACGACCTGCACTGGATACCCACTCCGAGTGGGCGCCTGATTCTGCAGACGATGCGCAGCCACGACCAGTACAACACCACGATCTACGGCCTCGACGACAGATACCGCGGCATCAAGGGCGGACGCAAAGTCATCCTCGTCAACGCCGAAGACATCACCGCGCTCGGATTCCGTGACGGCGATCTCGTCGACATCGTGTCCGAGTGGACAACACCCGACGGCACACTCGAAGAGCGTCGGGTCACGGAATTCCGCATCGTCTCCTACGACACCCCGCGCGGCAATGCTGCGGCGTACTACCCCGAGACAAATCCGCTCGTTCCCCTCGAACACGTTGCAGCCAAGTCGAACACGCCGGTGTCGAAGGCCGTCACCGTTCGACTCGAAGCATCGGGCGCCTGAGATGGGACGAGTCACCGCACGAACACCGGTCGTTCGAATCTCGGGTGATCGGGTCGTCACGCGCCCCGACACGCTGGCCGTCGAGGAACCACTCGAAATGAGAGTTGGCGGTCAGGTGCTGGCAGTGACGATGCGGACCCCCGGCAACGACGTCGATCTCGTGCACGGATTCCTTCTCAGCGAAGGTGTCATCGCCACCCGCGACGACGTGAGCGTCGTCCGCTACTGCGACGGCGTCGACGAATCCGGTGCGAACACGTACAACGTCCTCGACATCGCTCTCGCTCCCGGAGTGCCGTTGCCCGACCACACCACCGACCGCAACACCGTCGTCAGTTCCGCGTGCGGAGTGTGCGGCAAGACCTCGCTCGACGCCGTCCGAACCACGACGCGACATCCGCTGGTCGGTGACACGACTTCCGTCACCTCGACCATCCTGTCGGCCATGCCGGTCACACTGCGGGAGAGCCAACGGATCTTCGAGCGCACCGGTGGCCTGCACGCGGCCGGATTGTTCACCGCCACCGGCGAACTCCTTGCACTGCGCGAGGATGTCGGCCGTCACAACGCCGTCGACAAGGTGATCGGTTGGGCCATCACCGACGGCCGAGTGCCCCTCTACGACACGATCTTGATCGTCAGCGGGCGGGCGTCGTTCGAACTCGTCCAGAAGGCCGTCATGGCCGGCATTCCGATCCTCGGTGCTGTCTCCGCGCCGTCGTCGCTGGCAGTGGAACTAGCGCAGGAGTCCGGGCTGACTCTCGCCGGTTTCATCCGCGGCGATTCGATGAACGTCTACTCGCACCCGCACCGAGTCGAGGTCACGTCGAACTCGCACGCAACTGAGCCGACAGTCGCACAGCGGAGTTGACTTCCCCGTAGCCCTCGTATCCACCCACCCGCTGCACGACCTCGAAGAACAGGTCTCCCCCGACGGTCGGGGTGAACAGGTGGAAGAACTCGCCGTGAGCGTCCGCGTCGTAAAGAATTCCGGTGCTGCGCATCCGGTCGAGCAGTTCCGGATTCAGTCCGAAACGCGCGTCCAGATCGTCGTAGTAGTTCGGGGAAATGGGTAGCGGAGCAAATCCCCAGTCCTGCATGGACGCAGCGGCACCGAAGATGTTCTCACACGCGAAGGCGACGTGGCTGACGCCGCCGCGACGGACCGTCGGCAGCCCACTTCGACTTCCCTCCACCATGTTCAGCGAGATGCGCAGGGTATGTCCGTCACCGCCTTGAACGAGCGTGAGTGCCTGGCTCCGCATGAGTCCGACCGAATCGGTGACGTCCTGCCCCTCGTGCGGTTGCATCTCGAACACGGACCGCAGGAGCAGCATGATGCCGTCCCAACTCTCCGCCGGAACTGCCAGTGCCACGTGGTCGATCCCGGTGAACACTGCGCCCTGTTCACGATTGCGCTCGGCGGGTAGCGGGTAGATCTCGAATGCCGATTCCCACGCTGCAGCGCTGCCGGGGCCACGAAGGTCGATCGATGTCGCATCGGTGACCTTCAGGCGTACGACGTCCGGTACCTCGGAGTTCTCGTCGCTCGACCCCGGCAACTGCACGCGCGTCGCCGGCACTTCGAGAGCCAGAGCGCGCTCTCCCCACACCTCGGGTTCGGTTGCCCGGATGCCGATCTGAGTGAGAACCGGTAGATCCGCAGGCAGCCCGGGCGCCGTCCACACCGTGCCCGCAGTCGCATCCACGGCAACGGTGAGCGGTCCGTGCCGCCACAACTGCAAATCGTGATCGTGGTGCCGTCCGACAAGATGAAAACCGACGCGGGAGAGCATCGAGTGCACCTGGTCCTGTTTCGCCGGACCCGCCGCGATTCGCAGAGACACGATTCCTTCGAGCGGTGTGCGCTCCGGGGCGGTGAACAGCGTGGGTCCACCGGCGGCAGGGTTCGCGGCGGCGACCTGTTCTTCCAGATGCAGGAGCGACCGATGAGCGTCGATTGCCGTCCGCTGGGTGTCGGCGCGGCGGAATACGTCGTTGAAGATCTCGAGCGACCACGGTCCGTCGTAACCGGTGGCGTAGACATGCTGAGCGAACGCATTGAGATCGAAGCTGCCCTGCCCCGGGAAGTTTCGGTGATGCCGGCTCCACTGGAGGATGTCCATCGCCAAGAACGGAGCGTCCGCCAACTGGAGGAAGAAGATCTTCTCGCCGGGAATCTCGCGAATTCCGGCGGGATCGTCACCGCGCGAGAGGATGTGAAAGCTGTCCAGACAGGTACCGAGCGAAGGATGGTCGACGCCCTCGACGATCTGCCACGCATGGCCGTACGTGTTGACGTGGGCACCCCACGCGAGCGCCTCATAGGCAACCTTCTTGCCGTGCTCGGACGCCAGTTCGGCGAGAGCTCCGAATTGCTCTGTCAACTGACCGTCATCGTGACTTGCGGTCGGCAGGGGCGAGGAGCACACCAGGAGCGTCTCGCACCCCAGTTGATCCATGAGCTCGAATTTGCGTTGCACTCGAACAAGATTCCGAGCAAATTGGGCCTCGTCCACCGTGTCGAAGTCACGGAACGGCTGATACAGATCGAGGGTCAAGCCCAGATCCGCAGCCCTCGTTCGTAATTCCTTCGGGGACCACGGCGAAGCAACAAAATCCGGCTCGAACACCTCGAAGCCGTCGAAGCCGGCAGCAGCGATGGCGTCGAGCTTCTCCTCGAGAGTGCCACTGAGCGATACCGTCGCGATCGACGTCCGGACCGGGGCACTCACAGCGCTGCCGCAGTCTGTTCGCCGTGTACAAGTTCCGTCATGTGCGCGAGCATGCGCTTACTGTCGGGCTCGATGCCCGTGAAGATCCGGAACGCGTCGACGGCCTGGAAGACAGTCATTCCGCCTCCGCTGAGCGTCGGGGCTCCGATCAACCTTGCCTGACGCAACAGTTCGGTTTCGAGTGGACGGTAGACGATTTCGGCCACCCACAGATCAGGGCGAAGCAGATCTGGCGAGAACGCCATTCCGGGATGAGCCGCCATTCCCATCGGCGTCGCGTGGATCAATCCGTTTGCCTTGCCGAGCACTTCGGCGAGGTCGCTCGTATGCCGCGCCTCGACAACCTGCGCCGGAAACTGCTGCGCGAAGGTTTGTGCAAGTTCCTGCGCGCGAGGCAGGCTCGAATCGACCAACGTCAGTGTCCCGACGCCACGGGTGAGCGCGGCATAGGCAACCGCCGCACCGGCTCCGCCGGCACCGAGCTGCACGACACGATCGAGCTGTGCTCCGGGAAGTCCGTCGTCGAAATTTCGGCCGAAGCCCGACCAATCGGTGTTGTGTCCGATCGCCTTGCCGGAGTCGAAGAGGACCGTGTTCACCGCGCCGAGCCGGCTCGCATCGGGCGAGAGCTCGTCGAGGTGCTCGATCACCAACTGCTTGCACGGGTGAGTGATGTTGAGGCCGCGGAACCCGAAACGTCGTGCATAGGTGAGAAGTTCACCGATGTCCGACGGCGCCATGCCCATCACGTCGAGATCGAGGATGCGGTAGACGTACGGAAGACCCTGTCTGCGCCCTTCTTCCTCGTGCATGATCGGAGTCAAAGAGGCTCCGATTCCGGTGCCGATCAGACCGCAGAGCATCGAATCACTCATCAGTTCTTCCCTTCTCGGACGCAGACGAATTCGACTGCGGCGCTGTAACCGTCGATTCCCAATCCGCAGATGACAGCGTCGGCGATCCCGGAGACATACGAGTGGTGACGGAATTCTTCGCGACTGTGGATGTTGCTGATGTGCACCTCCACGACGGGGGCATCGAGTGTGACCAGAGCGTCACGCAACGCAACGGAGGTATGCGAGTACCCACCGGGATTGATGACGATGCCCGCAACGTTTCCCCTGGCCTCGTGGATCCAATCGATCAGTTGGCCCTCGTGGTTCGACTGCCTTGCCTCGACCACCGCTCCGAACTTCGCGGCCGCCGCTTCACAGCGGGAAACTACGTCGTCCAGCGTGTCTCTCCCGTAGAACTCCGGTTGGCGCTGGCCCAACAAATTCAAGTTGGGCCCGTTGAGGACCAGAATCGGTAGAGATGAAGTCATCAGGGGCACCTCGGGGTTGACGCTCGAAACTAATGTACGAACTAGTGAGTTAGTTCACTGGACGTTACTCCCCCGACGCGGACTCGACAAGCAAAGTCGACAAACTGCTGACAGATAGAGTGAGCACATGGTTTCCGAGCAGTCAGTGAACTCCGTGGTGTCGAAGCCGGAGAAACGACGCCGAAACAGCGATCTGACCAGGGTGAACATCATCGCCGTCGCCACCGAGGAGTTTGCCGACAAAGGCTTTGCCGGCGCCCGAGTGGACGAGATCGCAACCAAGACTCACACCACCAAGCGCATGATCTACTACTACTTCACCGACAAGGAAGGGCTGTACAAGTCCGTCCTCGAACACGCGTACAGCGTCATTCGTGCGCAGGAACGTGAACTCGACCTCGAGGGATTGAAACCCACGGCAGCAGTCCGCGCCTTGGCCGAACTCACCTTCGACCACCACGAACAACACCCGAACTTCATTCGGCTGGTAGCCAACGAGAACATGCTCCGCGGTGAGCACATCGAGAAATCCGAGCTACTCAGCGGTCTCGGCGCCCCCGCCGCCGACCTGGTCTCGCAGATCCTCCACGACGGACAGCAGTCGGGAGCATTCCGCTCCGACGTAGATGCTCTCGATATTCACATGTTGATCAGCAGTTACTGCGTCTTTCGTATCGCCAATCGTTACACCTTCAAAGCGCTCTTCGACCGCGACCTGACCGACTCGACGCATCGTGAGCATCTTCGAACAATGCTCGGCGACATGGTTGTTGCGTTCTTGACCTCGAAGGCGCCGTCCTGACCCACCCCGAAGTCCGAAAAATCCCCCTACGGTGGTGAGTGGAACTCACAGCTGCCACCGGGAGGAATGACGTGACCGAGAATTACGTAGACGGGCTTTCACTCGAGGAGAAGGCGTCGTTGACGTCGGGCTCGGATTTCTGGCACAGCCAGTCCGTTCCCGGAATCGAATCGATACTCCTGACCGACGGTCCGCACGGAGTCCGGAAACAACCCGAGGGCGGCGACGCACTCGGACTCGGCCACAGCATTCCAGCGACATGTTTCCCACCGGCGGTCGGGTTGGGCTCGTCGTGGAACCTCGACCTCATCCGCCAGGTCGGTGAGGCTCTGGGCGACGAGGCCAAAGCCGAACAGGTCTCGGTCCTCCTCGGCCCAGGCATCAACATCAAACGATCACCCTTGTGTGGCAGGAATTTCGAATACGTCTCCGAGGACCCATTCCTCTCCGGCCGCGTCGCGGCAGCGCTGATCACCGGCATCCAGTCTCGCGACGTCGGAACCTCGCTCAAGCACTTCGCTGCCAACAACCAAGAACACGACCGGATGAGAGTCAGTGCCGACGTCGACGAACGGACGCTGCGCGAGATCTATCTGGCCGGCTTCGAATACGCCGTCAAGACCGCGGCCCCGACGACGGTCATGTGCTCGTACAACAAGATCAACGGTGTGTACTCGAGCCAGAACCATTGGCTGCTCACCGAGGTACTCCGCGAACAGTGGGGCTTCGACGGCCTCGTCGTTTCGGACTGGGGAGCGGTCAACGACCGCGTGGCGGCACTCGCCGCGGGCCTCGACCTGGAAATGCCGCCGACCGGAACCGATACCCAGATCGTCGACGCCGTGCGCGGCGGCGACCTGGACGAATCAGTGCTCACCACTGCCGCCGAGCGCCTGGCGACGCTGGTGGCACGCACCGCCGCCGCGCGCACCAAAGGCCACACGTACGACGTCGAGCGTCACCACGAACTGGCACGGACCGCTGCAGCGGAGTCCGCTGTCTTGCTGGCCAACGACGGAGAACTGCTGCCGCTGACCCCCGGCGGGCAAACCGTCGCGGTGATCGGCGAATTCGCGTGCAGCCCGCGGTACCAGGGAGCCGGCAGTTCACAGGTGGTCCCGACCAAGCTCGACAATGCCTTGGACGCGATCCTCGACCTCGAAGGCGCCGACCGCGTCACTTTCGCACCGGGCTTCACCTTCGACGGCACTCCGGACGACGACATGGTCACCGAGGCTGTCGACGCCGCACGCCGCGCCGACGTCGCGGTGCTGTTCCTCGGACTACCGTCCGCCACGGAATCCGAAGGATTCGACCGAACCGACATCGAACTGCCGGCTGACCAGATCGCCCTGCTGAAAGCGGTCCACGGCGCGAACCCGAACACGGTCGTCGTGCTCGCCAACGGCGGTGCGGTTGCGATCGAGCCTTGGAAGGATCATGCCGCCGCAATCCTCGAGGGCTGGCTACTCGGCCAGGCGGGCGGCTCGGCGATTGCCGATCTTCTGTTCGGCATCACGAATCCGTCCGGCCGCCTGACGGAGACCATTCCGCTTCGCCTCCAAGACAATCCGTCGTATCTGCATTTCCCGGGATCACAGCAGCACGTCCGCTACGGCGAAGGCCTGTACGTGGGATACCGCTACTACGACTCCGCGCTGCGCGAAGTGGCGTACCCGTTCGGGTTCGGGCTGAGCTACACCACCTTCGACATCACCGATACCTCCGTCGAGGCCGGTGAGAACTCCGCCGAAGTGACCGTCACCGTGCGCAACAGCGGCGACCGATCGGGCAGCAGCGTCGTTCAGGTCTACGTCCACGACGCCTCGGCAAGCATCGATCGACCCGCGCAGGAATTGAAAGGCTTCGCCAAGGTCCACCTCGACCCCGACGAATCCGCGACTGTGACCATCACGCTCGACAGCAGGGCATTTGCCTATTGGTCTGTCACGGAAAAGGACTGGGCGATCGAGGCCGGCGACTACGAGATCCGCGTCGGCTTCTCGTCTCGGGACATCGCAACCACCGACACGATCACCCTGGCCGGGAACGTCGGCGTCGGCACGCTCGACGCCATGTCGACCATCGGCGAATGGCTCGCCCATCCCGTCGGCAGCGCAGTTCTCGGCGCCGCCATGGCTGCCGCAGCGGGCGACGGTGCACAGGCGGTCAGCCCCGAGATGATGGCACTCGCAGGCTCGATGCCGCTCGGAAAACTCGCCACCTTCGGCCTCGGGATCACCGAGGAACAGGTGGAGCAGTTGGTGGCGGCCGCAGCACAGCCGGCCTCCTAACTCTCTGAACTGCGGTTTCGACGAGCAGCGTGACCGCCAGTAGATTTTTATGAACTATTTGGTTAATAATCTTGTGTAGTTGCTGTGGCGTCGGTTACATTCCTTGTATCGCTCTCCGCACAGACGTTCTTGATACGAACACAATCGGCGGATGTAGAGCCTCCACGACGCTTCCACCCAGGAGATGAGCATGTCAGCTAGCACGGTTACACCGTCCGAGCCCGAGGCGGGATCCTTGGCAAGGCCGGATACGACCAAGGTCAAGCGCGCCGCAACATCGTCGTTTCTCGGCAGCATGCTCGAGTACTACGACTTCTACATCTACGCCTCCGCCGCTGCGCTCATCTTCCCCACGGTGTTCTTCCCGGACAGCGGACATGCGGCTCTGCTCTCGCTGGCCACCTTCGGTGTCGCGTACGTCGCGCGTCCCCTCGGCGCTGTAGTCCTCGGCCATTTCGGTGACCGCGTCGGCCGCAAGAAGATCATGCTGCTCACGCTCATTCTGATGGGCGCAGCCACCTTCCTCATCGGATGTATTCCCAGCGCCGATTCGATCGGAGTTCTTGCACCGATCCTTCTTGTCCTGATGAGAATCGCCCAGGGCATCTCCGCTGCCGGTGAACAGAGCGGTGCCAGCTCACTGACGCTCGAACACGCCCCCGAAGGCCGACGCGCGTTCTTCTGCAGTTGGACCCTCAACGGCACCCAGGCCGGCTTCATCCTCGCCAGCCTCGTATTCCTGCCCATCGCCGCGCTCCCCGACGACATCCTTTACACGTGGGGTTGGCGAATCCCGTTCTGGGGCAGCCTGATCGTTCTGGTCGCGGCATACATCATGCGTCTCAAGCTCGAAGAGCCCGAAGAGTTCACCGAGCAGCAGGAATCCAAGACCGTCGCCAAATTGCCTGTTGCCGATCTTCTTCGCACCCACAGCGCAAATCTGATTCGCGTGATCTGCTGCGCTTTCATCGCCGTCGTCTCGACCATCTTCTCCGTCTTCGGTCTCGCTTTCGCCACCACCGAAGAAGTGGGGATTCCGAAGTCGACCATGCTCTGGGTTGCCATCGCAGCCAACGCCGTAGCCCTGCTCAGTCAGCCCGCCTGGGCGATGCTCTCCGACCGGATCGGTCGCAGGCCGTTGTTCATCGGTGGCGCCCTCGGTAGCGCGGTGTTCATCTACGTGTACTTCGGCGCAATCGCCAGCGGCAACGTTCCCCTGATCTTCCTCGCCGCAATCGGATTGATGTCCGTCTTCTACGCTGCCCCGAATGCCATCTGGCCGTCGTTCTACTCCGAGATGTTCAACACCAAGGTCCGCTACTCGGGCATTGCGATCGGCACCCAGGTCGGCTTCGCCCTCGCAGGCTTTGCCCCCGCCATCGGCAACGCCCTCATGGGCGGCGACAAGACACACTGGATGCCCGTTGCCATTCTGACTTCGGTGGCCTGCGTCATCTGCGCGATCTCGGCGTTCACCGCCAAGGAGACTTTCCGCACCCCCCTCAAGGAGCTCGGCAACCCGATCTAGCCGACCACCCCACAGACACCCTGCACGAACGACTGTGTTGCGCGAACGACTGTGGCCCGGCATCTCGCGAGAGATACCGGGCCACAGTCGTTTTGAGTTTTCTACGCCGTCTTGTCGCGACGCTCGCCACGTTCCGGCTTACGCGGAACGATGGTCGGAAGTACGTTGTCGTTGACGGTCTCCGCGGTGACGACCACCTTTTCGACGTCGTCACGGCTGGGGATGTCGTACATCACCGGAAGAAGAACCTCTTCCATGATGGCGCGCAGGCCACGAGCGCCGGTTCCACGCAAGATCGCCTGATCGGCGATAGCGTCGAGCGCTTCTTCGGTGAACTCGAGTTCGACGCCGTCCATGTCGAACAGGCGACGATACTGCTTGACGAGAGCGTTCTTGGGCTCCGACAAGATCTGAACGAGCGATTCCTTGTCGAGGTTGGTCACCGACGCGATCATCGGCAGTCGGCCGATGAACTCCGGAATCAGACCGAACTTGATCAAATCCTCCGGCATGACCTCGGCGAAACGATCGACCGTATCCAGTTCGGCCTTCGACCGAACCTCGGCACCGAATCCGATACCGCGCTTACCGACACGATCGGAGACGATCCGCTCGAGACCTGCGAAAGCGCCCGCGACGATGAACAGCACGTTAGTGGTGTCGATCTGAATGAATTCCTGGTGCGGATGCTTACGGCCACCCTGCGGCGGGACGCTCGCCTGCGTACCTTCGAGGATCTTCAGCAACGCCTGCTGAACACCTTCGCCGGACACGTCACGCGTGATCGACGGGTTCTCGCTCTTACGGGCGATCTTGTCCACCTCGTCGATGTAGATGATTCCGGTCTCGGCGCGCTTGACGTCGTAGTCGGCAGCCTGAATCAGCTTGAGCAGAATGTTCTCGACGTCCTCACCGACGTAACCGGCCTCGGTCAACGCCGTCGCGTCAGCGATGGCGAACGGGACGTTGAGCATCTTCGCGAGAGTCTGAGCGAGATACGTCTTGCCGCAGCCGGTGGGGCCGAGCATCAAGATGTTGGATTTCGCGAGCTCAACCGTCTCACCCCGCGCATCACGGCCCTTGTCGCCGGCCTGAATGCGCTTGTAGTGGTTGTAGACGGCCACGGCCAACGTCCGCTTGGCGGAGTCCTGACCGATGACGTAGTTCTCGAGGAATTCTCGGATCTCCGCAGGCTTGGGAAGCTCGTCGAGCTTGACCTCGCTCGATTCGGCCAATTCCTCTTCGATGATCTCGTTGCAGAGGTCGATGCACTCGTCGCAGATGTACACCCCGGGTCCTGCAATGAGCTTTTTGACCTGCTTCTGACTCTTACCGCAGAAAGAGCACTTGAGCAGATCCCCGCCGTCGCCGATGCGTGCCATCTCGTGAGGTCCCTACTTTCCATCATGTACGTGCACTCGCCGCCACTCGATCGGTCGAGACGCTCCGCAGTACTTCGGTAGTTGTCAGATCAGACAAACTGATCGAACAAATCTGGTCGAACAATCGCAGAACGCCGGTCGAGAACCAGCCCGTGAAGTGACGGTACCCGCAGATCCCGAACGGGGTCGACCTGTTCTCGGCGTTTCGCCTGCGGATAAAAAAGAAAAGAGTCGAGATTTCAGCCTGGCAAGCGCTCCACCAGGCACTTCTCGACGTGTCCGCCTCGTGTCGGGAATCGGGATACAGGTCCTCGACACGAGGCGGAAATCGACTACTTCTGTGCGCTGAGCTTCCGGTAAGCCAGCACGTCGTCGATGATGCCGTACTCCTTGGCCTGCTCGGCCGTGAGGATCTTGTCGCGATCGGTGTCGACGCGGATGGTCTCCGGATCCTTACCCGTGTGCAGCGACAGCGTGCTCTCCATGAGCCGACGCATACGCTCGATCTCCGCAGCCTGGATCTCCAGATCGGAAACCTGACCCTGGATGCCGCCCGTAGCCGGCTGGTGGATCAGAATGCGCGAGTTGGGGAGCGCGAAGCGCTTGCCCGGCGTACCGCCGGCCAGAAGCACGGCAGCTGCCGAAGCAGCCTGACCGAGGCAGACGGTGGAAATGTCGGCACGGACGTACTGCATCGTGTCGTAGATCGCCATCAGCGCGGTGAAAGAACCACCGGGCGAGTTGATGTACATCGTGATGTCGCGGTCCGGATCCTGCGATTCGAGAACCAGCAACTGCGCCATGAGGTCGTTGGCGGACACGTCGTCGACCTGCGAGCCGAGGAAGATGATGCGCTCCTCGAACAGCTTGTTGTACGGGTCGGACGTCTTGACGCCGTAGCTGGTCTGCTCCGTGAACTGGGGCAGGATGTAACGCGATTGGGGGCCCGACGGCGCCTGGCCGCCCAGCGAGTTAGCTCCGAAAAGATTGGTCATCAGTTCTCCAAAGTATGAATTGGGCAGCGAAAGGATGGGCGAACCGGCTCAGTTGCCGGTGCCGCCGGCCTGATTCGCACGGGAGACGACGTGGTCGACGAAGCCGTACTCGAGAGCTTCCTTCGCCGTGAACCAACGGTCACGATCGGAGTCCGCGGTGATCTGCTCGACCGTCTGGCCGGTGTGCTGAGCAATCAGCTCGGCCATTTCGCGCTTGGTGTGCTTGAACTGCTCGGCCATGATCGCGATGTCACTGGCGGAACCACCGATGCCGGCGGACGGCTGGTGCATCATGATGCGGGCGTGAGGCAGCGCGTAGCGCTTGCCCTTGGTGCCTGCCGAGAGCAGGAACTGACCCATCGACGCCGCAAGGCCCATGCCGAAGGTGGCGATGTCGCACTCGGCGAACTGCATCGTGTCGAAGATCGCCATACCTGCGGTCACGGATCCACCGGGCGAGTTGATGTAGAGCGAGATGTCTCGCGTCGGGTCCTCGGCCGAGAGCAGCAGGATCTGTGCGCACAGCTTGTTGGCGATGTCGTCGTCGACCTGGGTACCGAGGAAAATGATGCGCTCTCGCAGCAAGCGCTCGTACACCGAGTCGCTGAGGTTCAACCCAGCGGTCGCTGAAGTCATGGCGGGACTCTGCAAAGTCTCCAGGTGATTGGAAGTCACGGTACCTGCCTTCTATGTGGATCTACTTGTGCGGTGGATCGTCTATGCGAAACACTTCTACTGACACAGACAGTAACGAAGTAGGGCGGCACCGGAGTCCCGGTGCCGCCCTACTTCGCTCAAAGCGGAAAACTCAGTGCAGTCGATCGTGGTGAAAACACCCGTCCGCCTGCGTTTTTACTTGTCTTCGCTCTCGGCGGAATCAGACTCGTCCGCTTCGGTTTCGGCCTCACTGCTGCCGAACAGCTCTGCGGTGTCGACAACTGCGCCGGAGGTGTCCTTGACACCGGCCGACTCGACGACGGACGCGAGAGCCTTGCCACGACGGACGTCTGCGAAGACGGCGCCGAGCTGGTTGGCCTGCTGGATCTGCTGGATGAACTGCTCAGGAGCCATGCCGTAACGCTGCGCCTGGAACAGGATGCGCTCGGTGAGCTCGTCCTGACCGACGGTGACGTTGCCCGCATCGGCAATCGAGTCGAGCAAGAGCTGCGTCTTGACGGAGCGCTCAGCGGCTTCCTGTGCATCCTTGTCGAACTCTTCGCGGCTGCTGCCCTGCTCTTCGAGGAGCTTGTTCAGTGCCTCTTCGTCGTGATCGAGACCGTGAACGGCGTCGTGCAGTGCAGCGTCGACCTCAGCCTTGACGACAGCCTCCGGCAACGGAACCTCGACGGTCTCGAGCAGCTGCTCGAGAACCTTGTCGCGGATCTGACCGGCCTGCTCGACCTTGCGGACGCGTGCGACGCGCTCACGGAGGTCAGCCTTCAGTTCTTCCAGGGTGTCGAACTCGCTGGCGAGCTGAGCGAACTCGTCGTCCTCAGCCGGAAGCTCGCGCTCCTTGACCGTCTGCACGGTCACGGTGACAACAGCTTCCTTGCCTGCGTACTCGCCGGCGACCAGCGTCGACGTGAAGTCCTTGGACTCCCCCGCCTTGAGGCCGATGATGGCTTCGTCGAGGCCCTCGATGAGCTGGCCCGAACCGACCTCGTGCGACAGTCCGCTCGCGGTTGCCTCGGCAACGTTCTCGCCGTCGACGGTGGCCGACAGATCGATGGAGACGAAGTCGCCGTCCTCGACTGCGCGGTCGACGCCGGTGAGGGTGCCGAAACGCTGACGCAGCGAAAGCAGCTGCTCTTCGATGGCTTCGTCGGTGATCTCGATCGGATCGACCTCGACGTTGATGGAGCTGAAGTCAGGGAGCGCGATCTCCGGGCGCACGTCGACCTCGGCGGTGAACTCGAGGAGCTCGCCGTCTTCGATCTTGGTGACCTCGATCTCGGGCTGGCCGATGGCCTTCACGCCGGCGCTGGTGACAGCCTCGGAGTAACGCGACGGCAGAGCGTCGTTGACGACCTGCTCGAGCACCGCGCCGCGACCGACACGCGCTTCGAGGAGGCGGGCCGGAGCCTTGCCGGGACGGAAGCCGGGGAGACGAATCTGCTGCGCGAGGGCCTTGTAGGCCTTGTCGAAATCAGACTTGAGTTCCGCGAAGGGCACCTCAACGTTGATACGGACTCGCGTCGGGCTGAGCTGCTCGACGGTGCTCTTCACGAAACTTCGCTCCTTCGTCTGGTCTTGCTCACAACTTGTGTTGAATCGGTACTGCTGTCTGGCGCGGCACTTCACTCCCGGACTTACTGGAGGTGAAGTGCCATGTACGTACTTGTCGGGATGACAGGATTTGAACCTGCGACCCTCCGCTCCCAAAGCGGATGCGCTACCAAGCTGCGCTACATCCCGTTTCCGATCACATGAAACACACGATACGGCCATCCGAGGCCGCTAAGACAGCGGGCCACAAAGGCAGCCACCATCGGTGACCGCGCACAACCCTATCGCGCTCACTACTCTCTCACGAACCCGACCGCCATTTGTACACGGCCCGGCTGTCGACCCCGTCAGTATGTCATCCGACGGCAGCCACATACGGGAGCCACATACAGCCTTGCCTCAACTGCCATTCAGAGCCGGAATCAGAAGCCGCGCCTGCGGCCGAGACACCCCGACTCGCCGAGCAATTCGCCAATTCCCCAGGTGAACGACGGTCTCGAACTTCTCCGACCCCCCGATTATGAAATCCGGTGGGGCATTGGGTACAGTTTCGTATCGCAGACGACGAACACGGCGATCCCGAGTTGTCGTATGCACGGGGATGTAGCTCAATGGTAGAGCCTCAGTCTTCCAAACTGATCACGCGGGTTCGATTCCCGTCATCCCCTCCATCAGGAGGGAAACTCCACAAAAGATCCGCATCGGCCCAGCCGGTGCGGATTTTTTGTATTCCGACTTTGTCCACTCAGACCACTCCCCTGCGGTCCGTATCCTGGAGTTGTCCGGATCGATTCTGCTCGGGAGGCCACGTGACCACGATTCTTCTCATACTCGTCGTTCTGGCCGTAGTCGTATTCCTGGTCATGAAAAGCCAGCAACGCGGTTCCGGCCACAGCGCAACACAACTCGACGATGCGAAAGCCGATGCCCGGCAGTCGATCGAACGCCTCGGCGGTCAGGTCTACAACCTGACCGGCAGTGACGACGCGTCGCGCCAAGCCCTCGCCGACGCGGCCGAACGGTACAACGCCGCAGGCTCGCAGATCGATCAGGCCGCAACGCCGGTCCAAGCACGTCTCGCGAAACAGACTGCACTGGAAGGGCTTTACTACATCCGCGCGGCACGGGTGGCGATGGGCATGGATCCGGGACCGGAAGTTCCTTCCATCGACGGACAGAAGGCTGCCGGTTCGGTCACCGAAGACCGTGAGGTCGAATTCGAGGGCCGCAAGGTCGCCGCATCACCCAATCCGTCGTCGCACACACCCAACTACTACCCCGGTGGCCGAGTCGCCGGACGCCCGGTCCCGGCCGGCTGGTACTCCGAACCCTGGTGGAAGCCTGCACTCGTCGCCGGCGCCTGGGGTCTGGGTTCGATGATGCTGTTCTCGACCATGTTCTCCGGCATGGCCGGGGTTCCTTACGGCGCAGAGGCTTTCGCCCAGGGTGGCGATCCCGGCGCCGACACAGGCTCCGGTGACTCGGGAGATCAGGGTATGGACGCCGGTGATCCCGGCGCCGACCAAGGAAGTATCGACAACACGGACTACACCGCTGACGGCGGAAGCGACTGGTCTGGTGGCGACGGAGGCGGAATGGATTTCGGGGGCGGCGGGGACTTCGGCGGCTTCGACTTCTAAGCCGACTGACAGACAGGGCACCAGAACAGGTTTCGTGCCTTCATGACGGAATGCAGGATCGGTGTGCCGCACACGCGGCACGGCGATCCTGCTCTTCTGTAGACATAGGTACGCGGACGATCCTTCGCGTACGCCGGATCTCCGTTGTCGTGCTCGGCGCGAACGACGTGCATCTTCCCCCGTCTGACGCCGACTTTCATCAATTCGACTAGGTCTGCCCACATGGCGGTCCACTCGCCGTGAGAGACGAGATTCCCCGGTCGTTCAGGGTTGATTCCGTGACGAAAGAGAAGTTCGGCGCGATAGACGTTGCCGACACCCGCCAGGACCGCCTGGTCCATCAGCAGGGCGCCGATTGCCGTCTTGGACTTGGAGATTCGCAACCAGGCCTTCTCTGGATCCGCGTCGCGGCGCAGTGGGTCCGGCCCGAGTCTGGCCTCGATCGCGGCGACCTGAGGAGGTAGCAGGACTTCGCAGGCGGTGGGACCACGAAGGTCGGTGCCGAAATCGGCACCGACCATACGCATCCGGACCTGACCTACCGGTTCTTCCATCGGCAGGGCGGCGTCGGTGAACTTTCCGTACAACCCGAGGTGTACGTGAACTGTCAGACCGTTGTCGTACGTGTGCCAGAGGTGCTTTCCCCAGGCATCCGAGGACGTGAGTACGTGTCCGTCCACCAGGCGCGCGTCCTCGGCGAATCTGCCTTGCGGACTGAGGACGCGGACCGGTGAACCGACGAACTTGCGGGCATGCAACCGTGCCAGCCGGTGCAGGGTATGACCTTCAGGCACGGAACAACTTTCGGATCAGGCTTGCGGCAGAGCCGGTGCGACGCCGGTCTTCTCGTACTCGGACAGGATGTCGATACGACGCTGGTGGCGCTCTTCACCCGACCATGCGGTGGCGAGGAAAGCGTCGACGATGGCAAGCGATTCCTCGAGGGAATGCATACGTCCGCCGATGCCGATCAGCTGAGCGTTGTTGTGCTCACGTGCCAGCTTCGCCGTTTCGACGCTCCAAGCGAGGGCGCACCGTGCGCCGGGAACTTTGTTCGCTGCGATCTGCTCGCCGTTGCCACTGCCACCCAGGACGATTCCCAGGCTGCCCTCGTCGGCGACGACGCGCTTTGCGGCTTCGATGCAGAAAGCCGGGTAGTCGTCCACGGCGTCGTACTCGTGAGCACCACAGTCGATGGCCTCGTGGCCGTTCGCTTTCAGGTGTTCGATGATCTCGTTCTTACGTTCGAATCCGGCATGGTCGGCACCCAGGTATACGCGCATGGCGACAATTCTCTCAGGCCCGACCAGCCGGGCGCACCCGGGTCGACGTCACACTTTCAGGAACACGCATCGCCGCGCGAGCACACCTATCGTGGTGCCCATGTACCCCGTCAACGGCCAGGCCGCTGCACCCGCCCTTCGTATGTCACCGGGCAGTGACGCCGTTCGCCACCCGTGGGAAATCCCGCTACTCGTGCTCGCGGTACTGACGACGGTCGTCACTTATGTGGTGGCGATCGTTCTGATCGCTGCGGGTGATCTGTCGACGTGGATCCTCGTGGTGCTCGCGGCTCCGATCCTGCTGTTCCTCGCGCGAGGTCAGCTGTACGGATCGCAACAGGTCAACGGAATCAAGATGACGCCTTCACAGTTTCCGGAGGGGTATCAGCTGGTTGCCGAGGCTGCGGCACGATTCGGCATGAAAACTCCGCCGGATGCCTACGTCGTGCTGGGGAACGGACGGATCAACGCGTTCGCGTCGGGGCACGGATTTCGCCGTTTCGTCGTCGTCTACAGCGACCTGTTCGAAGTCGGTGGGCAGGCACGCGAGCCCGATGCGCTCGCATTCATCATCGGCCACGAGGTCGGCCACATCGCTGCCGGGCATGCGTCGTACTGGCGCCAGTGGGGACAGTTCGCGTCGAACTACATTCCGGTGATCGGGTCTTCGCTGTCGCGTTCCATGGAGTACACGGCGGACAACTTCGGCTTTCACATGCGTCCGCAGGGTGCACCGGGCGCGATGGGCGTCCTAGGCGCGGGAAAGTATCTGGTGGGTCTGGTCGGGTTCGACGAACTGGCCGATCGGGCGACACTCGAATCCGGGTTCTTCCCGTGGTTCGTCAACATCTTGTCGTCGCATCCGGTGCTGACCTGGCGTGCGGCTGCGCTTCGCAACCGCACGCACTCAGGGCATCTGTTCTTCCGGCCGGGTCAGCTCTACCGAAATCCGGCGCTCACTGCCGCTCAGTCGAACTGAGGATCCTCGTTGCGGGTCCGCTTGAGCTCGAAGAAGTGGGGGTAGCCGGCCAGCGCGACTGCGCCGTCCCACACCTTGCCTGCGTCCTCGCCGCGCGGGATGCGTGAGAGCACGGGGCCGAAGAACGCCACACCGTTGACATGGATCGTCGGGGTTCCGACGTCGGGTCCGACGGCGTCCATGCCCTTGTGGTGGCTCTCGCGCAGAGCCTCGTCGTACTTGTCGGTGTCGGCGGCCTCGGCCAGTTCAGGTGGCAGGCCGACCTCGGCAAGGGACGACTTGATGACGTCGGCGAAGTCCTTGTTTCCCTCGTTGTGAATCTTCGTCCCCATCGCCGTGTACAGCGGCAGCAGGATATCGTCGCCCTTCAGCTGCGCTGCAGCGATGGCGACACGGACCGGGCCCCAGGCCTTGGTCATCATCTCCCGGTACTCGTCGGGAAGGTCACGGCCCTCGTTGAGAACCGCAAGGCTCATCACGTGGAACTTGGCCTCGATGTCGCGTACCTGCTGGGCCTCGAGAATCCAGCGTGAGGTGATCCAGCACCACGGGCAGAGCGGATCGAACCAGAAGTCAGCAGTGTCCGTGGTCTTGCTCGAGGTTGCGCTCACGAAGAAACTCCCTATCAGTTCATGTCGGTCAGGTCATATCAGTTCGGGGACATACTCCCGTTCTGCCAACAATCATGAACCCGCAATCCTTCCCGCGCTTTCCCCCGAACCACCTCCCGATCGCAGTAGTGTCGAAAAGAAACGAGTACGAAGGAGTGGTTCAGTAATGAGCACCAACCGGAGATTCGTGATCGTCGGCGGCGGGCTCGCGGGCGCAAAGATCGCAGAAGCCCTGCGTGACAGAGATTTCGACGGTGAGATCACCGTATTGAGTGAAGAAGACCACCTCCCGTACGAGCGTCCGCCGCTGTCGAAAGAGTTCTTCGCAGGCAAGAAGACACTCCCCGAATTCACCGTCCACGACGGCGAGTGGTTTCGCGACCATCGCGTCGATCTTCGCCCGGGAACGACGGCAACGGCCATCGACCCCGCTGCGCACACCGTGTCACTTCCGGACGGTTCAACGATCAGCTACGACAAGCTCGCCTTGGCCACCGGTTCGCGGTCGCGGCGCCTCGACATCCCGGGGTCCGACGCCGAGGGTGTTCACTACGTGCGAACAGTCGATCAGGCCGCCGCGCTGCTGCGCACCCTGGCCGCCGACAAGAAGCTCGTCGTGGTCGGTGCCGGCTGGATCGGCCTCGAAATTGCCGCGTCGGCTCGCGGTTTCGACGTCGAGGTCACCGTGCTCGAACATGCCGGCCTTCCGCTCGAATCGACCCTCGGCCCGGAAATGGGTGAGGTCTTCGCCGCGCTGCACCGCCAGAACGGGGTGGACTTACGCACCGGCACGGACGTCACCGCAATCTCTCTCGACGGCGGTCACGCCTCGGGCGTCACTTTGAGCGATGGAACCGTGATTCCGGCCGACGCCGTGTTGATCGCTGTCGGCGCATTGCCGAACACCGAGTTGGCATCGGAGGCGGGTATCGACGTCGACAACGGGGTTCTCGTCGACGCCGGTCTGCAGAGCAGCGACCCCGACGTGGTCGCAGTGGGTGACATCGCGGCCGCACAGCATCCGATTCTGAATGCACGAATTCGGGTGGAGCACTGGGCAAACGCACTCAACCAACCCGAGACGGCCGCAGAGACCATGTTGGGACGGCCCGCCGAGTACGTCCGCATGCCGTATTTCTTCACCGATCAGTACGACCTCGGAATGGAATACGTAGGTCACGCACCGCACGGCGGCTACTCCCGTGTCGTCACTCGCGGCGACGTCGACAAGCGCGAGTTCCTGGCATTCTGGCTCGATTCCGCGAACAAGGTGCTCGCCGGCATGAACGTGAACATCTGGGATGCCGGTGACGCCATCAAGGAATTGGTCGCGTCTTCGCGTCCCGTCGATCCGGAGCGGTTGGCCGATCCGGAGATTCCGCTGGCAGAAGTGTCCGCTTGAGTGAAGTCGTTCTCTTCGTGATGGGATGGACGTAATAGATCCGCACCATCTACGAGGAGATCTTTGTGGTCGCACCGAACCTGACACGCGAAACCGCAGCGCAACGGTCAGCAATCCTGACCGTCGAGAACTACCTGATCGAACTCGATCTCACCGACGGCAAAGACGCACCCGGCGAGGAGACGTTCTCCTCGAAGACCACCGTCACGTTCACCGCCACGGCCGGAGCAAGCAGCTTCATCGACATCGTCGCGGCCAGAGTCCATTCCGCGGTCCTCAACGGCACCGCGCTCGACGTCTCCGGCTACGACGAGTCGACTGGCATCAGCCTGCCTGATCTCGCTACCGACAACGAGTTGGTCATCGAGGCCGATTGCATCTACTCCCACACCGGCGAGGGACTGCACCGATTCGTCGACCCGACCGATGACTCCGTCTACCTCTATTCACAGTTCGAGACGGCCGACGCCAAGCGCATGTTCGCGTGCTTCGATCAGCCTGATCTCAAGGCCACGTTCGACGTCCGCGTCACCGCTCCCACGTCGTGGAAGGTCATCTCCAACTCCGCGGTCGTCGAGACCCTTGCCGCCGATCCCGGCAAGCACGTCTTCAGGACCACCCCGAAGATGAGCACGTACCTGGTGGCGCTCATCGCCGGTCCCTACGCGCAGTGGACCGACAACTACTCCGACGAGCACGGCGACATCCCGCTCGGAATCTTCTGCCGCGCTTCGCTGGCCGAGTTCATGGACGAGGAGCGACTGTTCACCGAGACCAAGCAGGGATTCGACTTCTATCACCGCAACTTCGGTGTTCCCTATGCTTTCGGCAAGTACGACCAGCTCTTCGTCCCCGAATTCAATGCCGGCGCGATGGAGAATGCCGGCGCCGTGACATTCCTCGAGGACTACGTCTTCCGCTCCAAGGTGACCCGCTACTCGTACGAACGTCGTGCCGAAACGGTCCTGCACGAAATGGCGCACATGTGGTTCGGCGACCTCGTCACGATGGCGTGGTGGGACGACCTGTGGCTCAACGAGTCGTTCGCGACCTTCGCTTCGGTCCTGTGCCAGACCGAGGCCACGGAGTACACGAACGCCTGGACGACGTTCGCCAACGTCGAGAAGTCGTGGGCGTACCGCCAGGACCAGTTGCCGTCGACGCACCCGATTGCCGCGGACATTCCGGACCTGGCCGCCGTCGAGGTGAACTTCGACGGCATCACGTACGCGAAGGGCGCCAGCGTCCTCAAGCAGTTGGTGGCATACGTCGGACTCGAGCCGTTCCTCGCCGGACTGCGTGAGTACTTCCGTGAGCACGCATTCGGAAACGCAACCTTCGACGATCTGCTGGGCTCACTCGAAAAGTCCTCGGGCCGTGACCTTTCCGACTGGGGTCGGCAGTGGCTCAAGACCACCGGTTTGAACATCCTGCGCCCCGACTTCGATGTCGACGCAGACGGAAAGTTCACCCGCTTCGCCGTCCTGCAGGACGGTGCTGCACCAGGCGCCGGCGAGCGGCGAATCCACCGGATCGCCATCGGCATCTACGACGACGTCGACGGCAAGTTGGTACGAAGCCATCGCGTCGAACTCGACCTCGATGCTGTGGAAAGCACGGATGTCCCCGAACTTGTCGGCGTCGCCCGCGGTGCACTCGTGTTGGTCAACGACGACGATCTCACCTACGGCTCCGTGCGACTCGATCCCGAATCGTTGGCGACGGCGATCGAGCGGGTCGGCGACATCACCGACTCACTCCCCCGCACCCTGGTCTGGTCGGCGGCGTGGGAAATGACCCGTCAAGCCGAACTGAAGGCACGCGACTTCGTCGCGCTGGTCGAGCGCGGCATCAGTTCGGAGACCGAAGTCGGTGTGGTGCAACGTCTCTTGCTCCAAGCCCAAACCGCCATCGGCTCCTACGCAGATCCGGCCTGGGCCGAGCCCGAAGGCGCGGCGAGCTTCGCCAATCGGTTGCTCGAACTCGCACGTGAGGCAGAGGCCGGGTCCGACCACCAGCTGGCATTCGTCAACGCACTCACCGGCGCAGCACTCTCCCCGTGGCACACCGAGGTACTGCGCGAATTGCTCGACGCCGATCCCTCCACCGTTGGGCTCGACGGCCTGATCGTCGACACGGACCTGCGCTGGCGCATCGTCGGGGCACTCGCGGCCGCCGGTGAGATCGACGCCGAAGGAACCGCAACTCCATTCATCGACGCCGAAGCTCAGCGTGACCCGACCGCTGCGGGCGCTCGTCAAGCCGCGGCGGCCGCGGCCGGACGTCCGCAGGTCGCTGTCAAGGAAGAGGTCTGGGCAAAGGTCGTCGGCGACGACTCCGTGCCCAACATCACCGCGCGATCGATCATCGGCGGGTTCGCTCGCGAAGGCCAGGACGAATTGCTCGAGCCCTTCGTCTCCCGCTACTTCGCCGATATCGCGGCGGTGTGGGAACGACGCTCGAGCGAAGTGGCACAGACGGTCGTCATCGGGCTGTACCCGTCGTGGTCGATCTCGGACGAATCCGTAGCGGCAGCAGACCGGTTCCTCGAAGGCGACATCCCTCCCGCGTTGCGTCGCCTGGTCGTCGAAGGCCAGGCCGGCGTGGTTCGTTCACTCGCAGCACGAAAGTTCGACGCGAGCTGACATGCGAAAGGCCGGTGCCCGCGTCGATTCTCACGAATCGAAGCGGGCACCGGCCTGTGTCTGACAAACAGTTACGGCGCTGAAATTGCGGCTGCCATAACGCGGATGGCACTGATCAGTCCGTCGATCAGGTTGCCTTCACTGAAGGATGCAACAGCTGCCGTTGCTCCGAGCTGGGTAACACGATCGGTGACCCGATCGGCGATTGCCCGACCGCTGCGAACCTCGACGGTGCGCTGGTTGGGCGAAACGGCAATCAGGACGGAACGCTCGGCTTCGGGCGTGGTCGGGAACAATGCGTCGGCACCCGCTGCCGGATCAGAACCGAGATCACCGACGTACGCGTTGAACCGCACCTTGGTGGCCCGCGTCGCTTCGGTCATCGCGACGTCGAGCGCGACCAGATCCATGGTCTCGAACGGAAGATCGTCGGTGAACGGCTCGCCGATGCGATGCACACCGGATACGCGTCCACTGGACGTGACGACGCTGCCGACGGGCAGGTCCTCGGGCGCTACTGCGAGCGCGGTCGAATGATCACCACTTGCCACTTGCGGACCCTCCGATCAGATCAGCCGAACCGGCTTCGATTGCGTGTGCACTGCCGTGATGGCCACCGCGAACGGTGACCTCGTCGACAGCACTCCACAGCACGGGAGCGTGATCCCACGACTCACCGAGATGGAACGCCGGCGGAACCGGTCCCGGCGTCTTCTTCCCGAGGAAGGACGCAGCCGCGAAGAACGCGGTGATCAAGGCCGGAATCCCAACGTATATCAGTACTACCTCGAGAATGCTCACACCAGATAACGTAGCCCAGAACGCCAGGAAGGAAAGCGTCAGGGCCACAAATTCTCGGGCAATTTCGTTTCGGTGACGCTAGAACTCAATTCAGGCTGCGCCCACGCCGACACATTGCTCAGGCTGCGCCCACGCCGACACATAGCTCAGGCTGCGCCCACGCCGAGATAAGGCATCCACGCCGGATGCAATTCCTTGGTCGCCGCGAGCAGACGCCAGTGCGGTCCGGACGGCGGGACCAATTCCGCACGGAGGGTCCATCCGAGTTCGCTGAGCATCTTGTCGGCCTTGCGGTGATTGCAGGGGGCGCAGCACGCGACGCAGTTCTCCCACGAATGCCCGCCACCTCTGCTGCGAGGAACGACGTGGTCGATGGTTTCGGCTTTGGCTCCGCAGTACGCACATCGGAAGTGGTCACGATGCATCAGCGCGGCACGAGTCATGGGGATGCGGGCGCGATACGGAACGCGCACGTAGGTGCGCAATCGAATGACCGAGGGAACCTGCACCGACCAGTCCGCGGAATGGACTACCGGGCCCTGTTCGTCCTCGTGGACGGTATCGGCCTTGCCGCAGGCCATCAGTACGACCGCGCGCCTGGCAGGAAGGGCGGTCAGCGGCTCGTACGTGACGTTGAGCAGTAGCACCCGACGTTTCACCCACTCGGGGACTACGCGATCGGGAGGGAACATCTCGAGGTGAGAATGCTCGTCGGAAAAGAGTGGGTCGGCAGTGTGCGCGAACCCGTCAGGAACAACTTCCAGAACAGCCCCTAACGCGTGGTCGTTCCGCGCGCTAGTGGGCTGGAGTTGTCGGTGATTGCGTGCAGCATGTCGGTTCTTCATACGACCTCCGGGAGACTGCCCCCAAGTTGACCACGGATGATCGCGTTACGCACTCTCATTTCGAACAAAATTGCCAGGACGGCCGGTGAATTTCCGGTGAATGGGTACGCACTCCGACTCGATACAACCGTCGTCGACCCGGAAACCGACCACTACGGCCGTCAGGCACAATGGAACTTGCCATGAATGACGTACAGCACGACGTGCAGCAGACCTTCTACGACGCCGTCGGCGGAGCCGAGACGTTTCACAAGCTCACCGCGCGATTTTACGAAGAAGTAGCGAAGGACGAGGTTGTGCGCCCGCTCTACCCCGAGGCCGACCTCGGCCCGGCCGAGCGGCGGATGCGGATGTTCCTCGAGCAGTACTGGGGCGGACCGCACACGTACTCGGAGGAGCGTGGACACCCGCGTCTGCGGATGCGCCACAATCCATTCGTGATCGGCCCGATCGAGCGTGATGCGTGGCTGCGGTGTATGCACGTCGCCATCGCGTCCATCGACGAGAAGACTCTGAGCCCGGTGCACCGCAAGCAGTTGATCGACTACATGGAGATGGCTGCCGCGTCCATGGTGAACTCCGCTATCTGACCGTCTACCTAGCCTTCGGCCTGAACACGCGCGCGACCCGGCGGACTGCTCGTACCCCGAACGACACCGTGGGATGCAGGGGCGAACTCAAGATTGCATGCTTGCGCACGTACTCTTCGACCTCCCACTCCGACCAACTGCCCGCACGGAAGAGTGCGGCATCGCCGACACTCAGGGTTCGCTCGGCGATTCCGTCGGCCTGAACGGTGACCGACCCTTCGATGATGTGCACGATTTCGTCCGCGTGGAAGTACCAGCGGAAGCGCCCCTTCGTGCAATCCCAGACGTGTGTAGTCGTGGTCCCGTCTTTACTCGCCGACCATTGCGCCGACCGTGCAACCGGTGTGCCGAAGATTATCCAGTCGCGGTTGATCGGATCATCCTCGAGCAGTACATGATCCAAACTGACCGCTTCGATTGCCGACAAAGTCAAGGCCAAGCCCCCTTGGTTGAATTCCCGAATACTTCTCCCCCGGCAGTAACACCAAAGTTGCCACATGGTGTCACCGCGTGAATGCAAAGTACACCAAGGCTAGGTAAAGAGTCACGCTTTTGCCGTGTCCAAGTCGTGAGAGTGCCAGACGTTTGGCACTATGAACTGCTGTGAGCACCCCCGCGGATTCGTCCTCTGTAAGCCGGCCCGAAGCCCCGTGGTGGAACGAGGCGGTCTTCTATCAGATCTATCCGCGTTCTTTTGCCGATTCGGGCAGCGACGGTATCGGCGACCTCGGCGGAGTCGAGGAGAAACTCGGCTACCTCGAACTGCTCGGCATCGATGCAATCTGGTTGAGCCCGGTGATGAAGTCACCGATGGCAGACCACGGCTACGACGTCTCGGATCCTCGCGACATCGATCCCTTGTTCGGCGATCTGGCGACGATGGATTCACTGATCACGTCAGCCCACGAACGCGGAATCAAGGTCACGATGGACCTGGTCCCGAACCACACGAGTGATCAGCACGAGTGGTTCAAGGCAGCCCTGGCGTCGGCGCCCGGTTCTGCGGAGCGATCCCGTTACATCTTCCGAGACGGCAAAGGTGAGAACGGCAACGAACCGCCGAACAACTGGCCGAGCATCTTCGGCGGCCCGGCGTGGACCCGCGTCACCGAAGCCGACGGAACACCCGGCCAGTGGTACCTGCACATCTTCGCCAAGGAACAGCCCGACCTGAACTGGGACAACCCCGAGGTCTTCGACGACCTCGCCAAGACTCTGCGGTTCTGGCTCGAGCGCGGAATCGACGGATTCCGCATCGACGTGGCCCACGGAATGGCCAAGCCCGACGGTTTGCCGGACCACGACTGGGAGCTCAACGAGCTCATGCGCAATTCCGACGACGACCCGCGGTTCAACAACCCGGCAGTTCACGAAATCCACCGCGGCATCCGCAAGGTCATGGACGAGTTCCCGGAGGCGATGACCGTCGGCGAGATCTGGGTGAAGGACAACCAGAAGTTCGGCGAATACATCCGGCCAGACGAACTGCATCTCGGATTCAACTTCCGACTTGCAGAAACCGAATTCTCCGCCGAGTCCGTCCGGGAGGCCGTGGAGAACTCTCTTGCGGCCGTCGCCGAGGTCGGGGGTGTGCCCACGTGGACGCTGTCGAATCACGACGTCGAACGTGAAGTCACGCGCTACGGCGGGGGTGAGATCGGAACGCAACGCGCACGGGCGATGATCCTCGTCGAACTGGCGCTTCCGGGCGCGAGCTTCATCTACAACGGAGCCGAACTCGGCCTGCCGAACGTCGACCTGCCCGACGAGGCACTACAGGACCCGGTCTGGGAACGATCCGGACATGCCGAGCGAGGACGCGACGGCTGCCGAGTGCCCCTTCCGTGGGAAGGAAGCGAACCCCCGTTCGGATTCACCACCGGTGCGAGCACCTGGTTGCCGATGCCACGCGAGTGGTCGACACTCACGGTGGAGGCGCAGATCGAGGACGTCGACTCGATGCTCTCGCTTTATCGCGCCGCCCTCGAACTTCGTAGCGCCAGGCCGGAGTTCTCCGGCGCCGACATCGATTGGTACGGCAGTCCCCCCGGCTGCCTCGCTTTCCGTCGACGCGGTGGTCTGATCTGTGCTCTCAACACCACGGAGGTGCCGATCGCACTGCCGAGCGGGCAGCTACTGTTGAGCAGCGCACCACTCGTCGACGGTCAACTACCCGTCAACGCTGCGGCGTGGCTGATCTGAGAGAACACCGCACCCGCCACCTGAACTCCTATCGTGCGACCATCAGCGGTATCGAACCACCGCGGTGACGGTAGATCGAACCGAACCGTGCATCGAGCCGCACCCACGATCTACTCGCCCGCACCCGAACCAGTTCCGAGGCGTCGATCTGCTCGAGGTCGATGTCGGCGGTCATCGCCTCGGACCCGGCGTGCGGAACGAATCCCATTGCGGTCAAGGCAAAAACAACCCGCATCGAGATCCCGACCGTGCCGGACGGACCACTGACCTCGAGCACGTCCTGATCGAGCAACGACGCCGGCGGACCGTGACTACTTCCATGCTCCAGTGCCAAGGCGTTGCCCCGCTGCGCCAGTTCGATCAGCACCCGGGCGGGTACGTCGTCCAGGTGCTCGAAGCCGTCCATCGGCGGCAACGCCCCACGCCACGCCGAATCCATGGCGAACCCCGGATCGATCAGCTCACTTGTCGCCTGCTCCACCGCCGAGAGCAACTGATCGCCGGCAGCCGAGGTGTCGTCAGGGTTGATGGTGCCCGCCACGGTTCGCGTAGCGAGAGCGTCGAAACCCGTTGACGCCCAAACGCTCAGGTGAGCATCTCCGCGTCGACGCATCCGGATGACCGTGGACTCGTCCAAACGCAAGGCATGACCGATGAAGCCGGCCAAGTTCTTTCGCTCGGCTTCCTCGGGCACGGTCAGTACACGTTCATGCACGTTGCCAGCTCTCCAAGTACTCGCGCTCGGGCCCGCTGAGGCGACGCAAACGTTGAGTGTCGATATCGAAGGCCGCGATCTGAGTCGACGCCACGATGGACGGCGGGACACTGAGATCCGCACCGCGGGGGCGAACCTCGTACGCGATGGTGAAGTCCACCGCGCGCACCTTTTCCACCCACATGAAGACGTCGAGCGGCGAATCGTCGTGCCGCAGTTGGCCGCGGTACCGCACATGGAGATCGGCAATCACGGCCCCGTCACGCAGGGTGACCGTCGGGCGCGAGTCTTCGAACAACCAAGGAATCCGCGCCTCTTCGAGCAACGTCACCATCCGTGCGTGGTTGATGTGCTGGAAGGCATCCATGTCGGACCACCGAACCACAACTTCGGCGTGGAATCCTTCGCTCAACGTCCTACCTCCGATCGGGTGCCCATGCTGCGCACCATGCTACGAACCTGACGCGCCGCCACCGAGAGCGTCGCGAGGTCAAGCGTCCCAGACTCGAAGATCTCGACGAGAGCTGCCCTCGCCCGGCTCAGACGCGAGGCGTTGGTCGACTCCCATTCGTCGATCTTCTCCTGCGGCGACTCCCCCGGCTCGCCGCCGGCCAGAACCTCCATCGTCAGCTGCCGAAGCGAACTGTAGAGGTCGTCTCGCAACGCGAGCCTCGCGAGCGAGTGCCATCGATCGCCGCGCTCGAGTCCCGAGACCGCGCTCAGCAACCAGTCGATTCCCAGATGCGCGTCCAAGGCGTAGTACAGCTCCGCGACTTCGGTGATGTCGTGATCTGCGATGTCGGCGATATCCGCGATGTCGAGCAGGCAGTAGACATCCAGCAGTCGGAACACGTCCAGCGCCAACGCTTCCGGAGCCCCGCGATCGATCACCGATTGAGCCCGCACCAGCAGATCGTCGAGTTGATGGCCCGCAAGCAGCCCCGGGACCAGAGGTGCCGTAGCCCGATACGCCGCCGAGTAACGCGCAACCTCGGCGCCGACGGCGATCGGCTGGGGCCGATTGGCCAGGAACCACCGCGACGCGCGGTCGAGCAAGCGGCACGACTCAACGATCAACTCGTTTTCGATCTCTGCACTGACGCCCGCCGAGCGGATTCGCGACCACACCTCGTCGAGCGCAAACACCTCTCGCACAGCGGCGTAGGCACGGATCGAGTCCGTACTGCTCGCTCCGGTCTCCTCGGCCAAGCGGTAGGCGTACGTGATTCCGCCGTTGTCGATCACTTCGTTCACGAGCATCGTCGCGACGATCTGCCGCCGCAACGGGTGTGCCTTGATCTCCGTTTCGAACCGATCGCGAACAGCGGTCGGGAAGTACTGCGGGATCTGCTGGGCGAAGAAATCGTTGTCCGGCAACTCGGTTGCGAGCAGATCGTCCTTGAGTGAAAGCTTCACGTGCGCCGTCAGCGTCGCCAATTCCGGCGACGTCAGACCCACACCGGCCTCGAGTCGACGCTCGATCTCCTTGTCGGTCGGCAACGCCTCGAGTTTGCGGTCAAGGCCACGTGCCTTGGTCAGATCCGTCAACTGACGGCGGTGAACACCGAGCATCTGAGAAGCGGTCACGCGGGAGATTCCGAGCAGCGCGTTCTGAGCAATGTTGTCCGCCAACACCAGCGCCGCCACGTCGTCGGTCATCGACGCCAGCAACGGATTCCGTTCCTGCGTGGGCAGTAACTGCGAACGCACGAGCGAATCGAGAAGAATCTTGATGTTCACTTCGTGATCGGAGCAGTCGACGCCGGCCGAGTTGTCGATGGCGTCGGTGTTGATGTGACCGCCGCTGGCGCTGAACTCGATTCTTCCCAGAGCAGTGACGCCGAGGTTGCCGCCCTCCCCGATCACCTTGACCCGCAGATCTTGACCGTCGACACGCACGGCGTCGTTGCTCTTGTCGCCAACCTGCGCATTGGTCTCGGTCGACGCTTTGACGTATGTACCGATTCCGCCGTTCCACAGCAGATCCACCGGTGCCGACAGAATCGCCTGCATCAATTCCGGCGGCGAGAGCTTCGTGACCCCCTCGGCCAGACCCAGTGCGATCCGGACGCTTTCGGCGATCGGAACCGACTTGACCGTGCGGTCCCATACGCCGCCACCTTCACTGATCAGGCTCTTGTCGTAGTCGGCCCATGACGACCGTGGCAACTCGAACAGTCGTTGACGTTCGACGAACGAGCTCGCTGCATCCGGGTTCGGATCGAGGAAGATGTGTCGATGATCGAACGCGCCCACCAGACGGATGTGCCGACTGAGGAGCATTCCGTTGCCGAACACGTCTCCGCTCATGTCGCCGACGCCTACCGTCGTGAAATCCTGCGTCTGCGTGTCGACCCCGAGTTCGCGGAAGTGCCGCTTGACGCTTTCCCAGGCGCCGCGAGCGGTGATACCCATGCCCTTGTGGTCGTATCCCACGGAGCCACCGGAGGCAAACGCGTCGCCGAGCCAGAAGTCGTACTTGGCGGCAACCGAATTGGCGAGATCCGAGAACGTCGCCGTGCCCTTGTCCGCGGCGACCACCAGGTAGCGATCCTGATCGTCCTTGCACACCACTCGATCCGGCGTCACAACTTCGCCGGTAGCCGCGTGCACGTTGTCGGTGATGTCGAGCAATCCGGAGATGAACGTGGTGTAGCAGGCCTTGCCGGTTTCCAGCGTCGCCATTCGATCAACGGCCGGATCGCCCGTCGGCAGAGGCGGATTCTTCACGACGAAGCCGCCCTTGGCGCCGACCGGCACGATCACCGCGTTCTTGACGGCCTGAGCCTTCACCAAGCCGAGCACCTCGGTGCGGAAATCCTCGCGCCGGTCGGACCAGCGGAGCCCGCCGCGCGCGACTGCGCCGAATCGCAGGTGGACGCCTTCGACCTCGGGTGAGTACACGTAGATCTCGAAAGCCGGCCGCGGCTTGGGCAACTCGCTGATCCGTGAGGGATCGAGCTTGACCGACAGGTAGTCGCGAGAGCGGCCATCGGCGTCGACGACGTAGAAATTGGTACGCAAGGTCGCCTTCACCAAGGAGAACATTCCACGCAGAATGCGATCGGCATCCAAGCTGAGTACCTCGTCGATGGACGCACGCAACTGCTCGTCCAATTCGGCGACGCGAATGTCGTCCTGCTTCTCGGGGTCGAACATCGCCTCGAACAACTGCACCAATGCAAACGCGGTCTGCGGGTGTGTAAGCGCGATTCCTTCGATGTGGAACTGACTGTATGGAAATGTGGCCTGGCGCAGATACTTTGCGTAAGCACGCAGCACCACGGCTTGCCGCCAGGACATTCCGGCCCGCAGCACCAACTCGTTGAATCGGTCAGCTTCGGCCCGGCCGAACCAGACTGCACCGAATGCAGCCGTGAATCGCTTCTGGACCTCGGTCAGCGGGGCGGTACTGGTCTCGAGCGGCACCTGCGCATCGAGGTCGATCTCGACCGACGCCCGAAGATCCGCCGGTACCGACAATCCGAAATCGTAGATCCAGCACTGAACGCCGTCGAGTCGCTGCACGACGTGCGGCCGCTCGTCGAGAACTTCGACGCCGAGTGACTGCAGCACCGGTAGCACCTGGCTCAACGAGATACCGTCGCCGCCGACGAAGAGCGTGAAGCGCCAGGCACCGGGCGCGGAGTCCACAGCACGATAGAGCAGTACGTCGATCGCGCCTGGCGCCAACGCCTCGAGTCGGGCGATGTCGGCCAACGCGCGTGACGGTTCGAAGTCCTCCTTGTATCCATCGGGAAGCACCCGCGAATACCGCTGCACCAGTTCCGGATCCACACCCGGACTTTCACGAACAAGGTCGTTGATGCGGTCGTCCCAGCTACGACTGACTTCGGTCAACAGAGCCTGAACTCGCTCGCGGTTGACCTCGGAGACATCCAGATGAACCGGCTCACTGTCCGGATCGCGCCGGATCGTCACGTGCAACAGCGCAAGATCGTTCTCGGTAACCCGGGCGGTGTAATCGACTGTGCCTGGTCCGAATTCGCGCCACAGCAGGTTTTGCATCGCCAGTCGCACCCGCGTCGTGTACCGGTCGCGGGGTAGGTACACCAAGCAGGACACGAAGCGTCCGAACGTGTCCTCGCGGACAAAGAGTCGCACCTGTCGACGCAGCCCGATGCTGTGCACGGCGTGGACGGTCTCGAACAAGGTCTCGGCGTCGCTCGAGAACAACTCGGTGCGTGGGAACGACTGGATGACCTCGAGCATCGCCTGACCGGAGTACGAATGCAGGTCGACACCGGCACGCGCGATGACTTCGCGGACGCGGCGCTCGATCAGAGGAATCGCGAGGACGTTCTCGTGGAGTGCGACCACGGTGAACACACCCAGGAATCTGTGCTCCCCCACGATGTTTCCCTCGTCGTCGAGGATCGAGACACCCACGAAGTACGGGTAGACAGCGCGGTGCACCGTGGCGGGGAACGATCCCTGCGTCAGGACCAGAAGCGGTCGATCCGGGAGATCTGCGACGGGAGGCAAACTCATCGGGCCTTCGGTGACCGCGTCGGAGCGCAGCACGCCGAGCCCGCTGCCGGCTACCGTGCGTGAACCGTCCTTCGTACCCTCGAATCGCCGGTATCCGAGCACGGCATAGTTTCCGTCCGCCATCCACCGCAGCAGCCGAGCGGTGTCGGAGAATTCTTCGGGGGTGATCCTCCCGGAGGCAGTTTCTGCGGCACTCTCCAACTCGTCGGCAACGCGCAGTTGCAATGCCTTCATGTCCGGGGTGTCACCAACCACCTGGCGGACGTCTGCGAGCACCTTGCCGAGGTGTGCTTCGATCGCGTCGAGAGCGGAATCCTCGACTTCGGAGTCCAACTGGACGTGCATCCAGGATTCTTGGATACCGCTGTCGCCCAAGGACATCAGATTGCCCGAGTCATCGCGTTCAACCGTCAGGATCGGATGGGCGAATTGACTGATTCCCACACCTTGTCGGTTGAGCATCGCGGTAACGGACTCGACGAGCAACGACATGTCGTCGGTGACGATCTGGACGGCAGCGCCGAGACCCTCGGATCCTGACGGGCGGTACACACGCCATACGGCCGTGCCCGGGGTCCGCTGCCTCCCGAGCGCAAGATGCGCGAGCAGGACTCGATCCGATCGACCGTTGATGACGTCGTCGCTGTCACCCTCGTCGATATGCGTGAAAAAGGCCTCGCGAAGACGCGTCAACAACGTCGCTTCGTCGAGGCCTGTGCCCTGCTGCCGTACACGGTCTGTCATTCCTGGCTCACATCCTTGTGGGTTCTGATCGCCGCGACCAATCTCTGACTCGAGACTAGCCGCGGCAACCAGTACCTAGGGTGAACTGAGAAACGAAATCTACGATGTCGTCATCTGAACAAGCGATGCTTCGAGCACCGCGCGTTCGCTGTCCGCCAGCGGTCTGGACTTTTCGGACACCGTGTCGAATCCGACCATCAACGCGTCGCCGAAAGCGCATTCGACACCCGCGTTGTCACGGATGACGTGCCGAACCGTGAACGAGGAAGTCCCGACGTGAGTCGTGAAGATCTCCACATTCAAGGGACCGGACCGATCGGTGACCGGCTTGAGGAACTCGACGGTCATCTTTCGAACCACGAGGTATCCCGGCCGGCCGCCGAGCGGCGCCAGTTTCGCTTCCAGGAACTGGATGCGCGCTTCCTGCATGTACTCGACGTAACGCGTGTTGTTGACGTGACCCAACCGGTCGGAATCGCCCCACCGGACCTGGATCTGCGCTGTGTATACGTCGGACACCGGATCAGTCCCTGGTGAGCTTGCGGTGAGTCACGCGGTGCGGGCGTGCGGCGTCGGGGCCGAGTCGCTCGACCTTGTTCGCCTCGTAGCCCTCGAAGTTGCCCTCGTACCAGTACCAAGCTGCCTCGTTGTCGCCGAAGCCACCTTCCCACGCGAGGATGTGGGTACAAGTCCGGTCCAGGAACCAGCGATCGTGCGAGATCACGACGGCGCAGCCGGGGAACTCTTCGAGAGCGTTCTCCAGCGAGCCGAGGGTTTCGACGTCGAGGTCGTTGGTGGGCTCATCGAGCAGGATCAGGTTGCCGCCCTGCTTGAGCGTCATCGCCAGGTTCAGGCGGTTGCGCTCACCACCGGAGAGGACGCCGGCCGGCTTCTGCTGATCGTGACCCTTGAAACCGAACGAGCTGATGTACGCACGCGAGGGAAACTCGGTCTGGCCGACGACGATGAAATCGAGCCCGTCCGACACGGTCTCCCAGACCGTCTTCTTGGGGTCGATTCCGGAACGGTTCTGGTCGACGTAGCTCAGCTTGACCGTCTGACCGATCTTGACCTCACCGGCGTCAGGCTCCTCGAGACCGACGATGGTCTTGAACAGCGTCGTCTTACCGACGCCGTTGGGGCCGATGACGCCGACAATTCCGTTGCGCGGCAACGTGAACGAGAGATCCTTGATCAGAACGCGACCGTCGAAGCCCTTGTCGAGGTTCGAGACCTCCACGACCACGTCACCCAGGCGCGGCGGTGCCGGGATCTGGATCTCGTCGAAGTCGAGCTTGCGCGTCTTCTCGGCTTCGTTCGCCATTTCCTCGTAGCGATCGAGACGAGCCTTGTTCTTGGCCTGGCGGGCCTTGGCGCCGGAACGAACCCATGCGAGCTCGTCCTTGAGGCGCTTCTGCAGCTTCTGATCCTTCTTGCCGGCAACTTCGAGGCGTGCAGCCTTCTGCTCCAGGTAGGTGGAGTAGTTGCCCTCGTACGGGTACAGGCGTCCGCGGTCGACTTCACAGATCCACTGCGCGACGTGATCGAGGAAGTAGCGATCGTGAGTCACGGCGAGGATTGCGCCGGGGTAAGCAGCGAGATGCTGCTCGAGCCACAGGACAGATTCGGCGTCGAGGTGGTTGGTGGGCTCATCGAGGAGCAGGAGGTCGGGCTTGCTCAGCAGCAGCTTGCAGAGCGCAACGCGTCGCTTCTCACCACCGGAGAGGTGGGTGACCATCTCTTCCGGCGGGGGGCAGCGCAGGGCGTCCATAGCCTGCTCGAGCTGCGAGTCGATCTCCCACGCATCTGCGTGATCGAGCTTCTCCTGCAGCTCGCCCATCTCTTCCATGAGCTCGTCGGAGTAATCCGTAGCCATCAGCTCGGCGATCTCGTTGTACCGCTTGAGCTGGACCATCGTCTCTCCGAGACCGTCCTCGACGTTCTCGCGAACAGTCTTGGTCTCGTCGAGCTCCGGCTCCTGCATGAGGATGCCGACGGTCGCGCCCGGAGCCAGGAATGCCTCGCCGTTGCCCGGCTGGTCCAGTCCGGCCATGATCTTGAGGATGCTGGATTTACCAGCGCCGTTCGGTCCGACGACACCGATCTTCGCGCCGGGGTAAAAGCTCATCGTGACGTCATCGAGGATGACCTTGTCACCGTGCGCCTTGCGCACCTTCTTCATCGTGTAAATGAACTCAGCCATGACCGCCAGCCTATCGGTGTTTGCCCTATAACCCACATTGCGCGTTGGCCGTCACTCCGATGCGGGTTCTGCGGACAGTCCGAGGTCATCGACCAGATTCACCGACATGCTCATCGACCCCCACGAAAACCGCGATGGGGACACCTCCGGGTGTCCCCAGGACGGCTCAGATCATTGCCCTGTGGATGCCCTTCGGCTCGCCACCGAGCTGCGAGAGCGTCGACGCATGGAAAATGGAACCGGGTACATGGATCGCGTGCGCCAAACCGGCATGCGCATCACGCCAGAACCGCTGCATCGGCGTGCTCAACTGCAAAGCCCCACCACCGGAACGAGCAAAGATCTCGTCCACCGCCCGCACCGCCCGCCACGCAGCAGCAGTCTGCGTACGCCGACCGATCGCACGAAGCTCGAACGAAACTTCCTGCCCCTTCTCCGTCATGTCCCAGAAACGATCCACCGTCTCCAAGATCGCAGCCCGAGAAGCAGCGATCTCGGCCGCCGCCTCACCGATCGCGAACAGCACGTACGGATCTTCCTTGATCGGAACACCACTGACCGTCACACGCTCACGCTGCGCCGCCATGTTGCACGCCAACGCACCTTCGGCGATACCGATCAACGACGAAGTGATCCCCAACGGGAAAATGCACGAGAACGGGAACTTGTACAACGTCTCCGTACGACCCGCTTCCTTCCACGCCGTCCCGTCGAAAACCTTTCCGGCGTCGATCGTGCGGTACGTCGGCAAGAACGCATCCTTGACGATCAGATCCTTCGACCCCGTACCGCGCAGACCCACGACATTCCAGCTGTCCTGGTCGATGTCGTAATCCGAACGCGGCAACAACACGTGCAGAATCTTCGGCGGCATCAACGGCTTACCGGACTCGTCACCGACCATCGCACCGATCATGATCCAGTCACAATGATCGGTACCCGAGGAGAACGACCAACGACCGTTGAGGATGTACCCACCCTCGACCGGCCTCGCCACACCCATCGGCGCATACGGCGACGCCATCCACGTATCAGGATCGGTTCCCCACACCTCTTCCTGAGCCTTGCGGTCGAAGAACGCAAGCTCCCACGGATGCACACCGACGATGCCGCTGACCCAGCCCGTGGCACCGTCCATCGCGCCGATAGCCATTGCCGTCTCGGCGAATTCACGCGGATGCGCCTCGAGGCCTCCGAACTCCTTCGGCTGCAACATCCGGATGACGCCGGCGTCGCGCAAACGCTTCGCGCTGCCGTCCGTCAAGCGCATCAGCTTGTCGCCCTCGACCCCGTCGGCGCGGATCTCGTCGGCGAACTGTGAGATGTTGTCCAGAACCTGACCCATGATCTTCCGCCTCCATTGATAGCCCGCCAACCTTCAATAAAGTAGAACACGTTCTAGAAAAATGCGGAAGTAGAACGGCCAGTTCGTTCAGCGCCGATCAATACGAATGCGACAAGGCCAGTGGCGTTCAGGTCGACACGTGCCCCAGTCCCGCGGTCAGAATGCGAATACACCTCATCGCAACTTCCGCAGGCGAGCCGTCGCCATACGCCGGGGAGTCCCCGTCAACCCACGCGACAACGGCCATCCGCTGGGCCGTGTTCGCTGCAATTGCAAGCAAACGCACTTCCAGTTGCTCTGCGCCGGGTCCCATCAAATCACGCAGTACGAGCACCAAAGCAGTCTCGGTGTCGTTGACCAAGCTCACCACGCGTTCCGAAGCGCCGGATCGCCAGAAACAATCCTTTGAAGTCGGCGAATCAACGCAATCGCATCGGGTGTTGCGGCAGGTGAATTCAGTGCGACGCGGGCGGCGGATGCCAGCACCTGAACAACAGGCGTACCCGGCGAACTGGACGCGATATACCCGAGCCATTCGTCGATCCCGTTGGCGAGTATCGGCCTCACCGCATCTTCCTTCGTCCGAAGTATCGATAGAACGTGCGAAGTCCGATTCCAGCTGCGCGTGCAATGCCCTCGGCGGTCACCGGATTCTCGCCGCGAAGGACAAAAAGCTCTGCAGCACAACGTGATATCTCCAACTTTGCCTGCTCCTTCCGCCGTTGGGTGAGCGACGGGGAGTTAGACACTGAACCATGCTCATGCCAGTATCGCACGGTGCGCCACCGTGCTTCGGAGTTGAACAGGAAGAACCCTGGCATCGGCTGCGGAAGCCATGAACCGTCCACTTCGCCTTCGATCAGTTCCGCCACCGACTGGACATCGAGACGCCAGGCCAGCCTCGTCTCACCCCCATCGCCATTTGACGCGATTCGAGGCGGCAGCGCAGGACCAAGTCTACGGATCATCGACGTTCACGAACGCATACGCCTGGGTCCCGCCGACGGCAACGCTCGCAGTTCACGCATGGTGCGTTGAACATCGAAATGTGTCGCAGTTTGGCCAACCGCCCCCCAAATCGATGACGCTACAAGGCGGACAGGTACCGCACTTCGGTAGTCGAGTTTGAGCATCGCGGACGGACCGGAAACAGCAACGGCAGCAATCGCGTTTCCTTGCGGCCCAACCGGTGCAGCAACGCAATTGAGGCCGGGACTCAACAGCCCCGCGCCGTACGCTACGCCGGTATCACGTATTCGACTGAGTTCCTGCCTTAGAGTCATCGGCGCTTCAGCGCCCACAGGGGAGCCTCCGAACGCAAGGAGCGCACGTCCAAGAGCCGACCTGTCGGCCGAAGAACGTTCGCCGACACGAGTAGGAACTACACCGGACAGCATTCCGCCGATCTTGTCGAGGTAAACGACATCCGGCGCGTCCAGCACTCCGAACTGCACTACCAGTCCGGTCACTCGATGCAACTCGCGGAGGAAGGGCAAAGCGACCGAATACAATCGATCCTGTTGTATTGCAAGGCTTCCCAGCTCCATCAATCTGATTCCAAGGCAGTAATCAGTGCCATCCCGCCGGAGCCACTTCTTGGCGACGAGCTGCTCGAGCATGCGATGCACCGACGAACGAGGCAAGCCGGTAATTCGCGAAACTTGACTGAGAGTGAGCTGTCCGGACACTTCGAAAGCATCCATGACCGACGCCAGTCGATCCAGGAACCCCGCCGGGGTCGTAGCGTCTGCACGAGCGGAAGCTTGCATGCGAATTCCTTGAAGTCATTCCCACAATTTATGGTGCATGTGGGGCACGTGGAGCCGAAAAGCGCTACCGTCGGCAACGGTGTTGTCGCCGTGGCCGTTGTTGCCGACATCGGGCTTACTGGTTACGGCCCGCTGCAACAGCACCGCGACACCAGGCCGTCCGTCACCGTCGGATGTTCGAACGATCTCAGTGTGACAAATTGTGCCATGTTGACATCGGGTGTGAAGAGAAAAACCTCAGGAGCATTCACAGAAGGATCACGGTGGACGTTAACGCCGCAACATGAACAGAGAAGGACGAAATACGTTGCCCCGGAGGCATATTCCACTAGACCAGAAAGTCGCACGGAAGATTTCCGTCAAATCCGTTGGGCCATTCGCCACGCTTGTGCCGCAAGCCTGTCCGCCTGGGCGCCGAACGATTCCGCCGACCGCTCGATTTCGCCCATCGCGCCACGTAGCGTGCGGCTGTACACACCCTCGACAATGCATGCGATCTTCCACCAGTTGAACGCAATGTAGAAGTCGATATTGAAGTCCGCATCTTGTTGGGCCGCAGAGATATAGACGTCCAACAGCTCATCGCGCGACGGGAACCCTTCGATTCGAGTCGGAGCATTCTCCAATGCACAAACATCGTCATCGGGTTCGGCCCAATAGACCAACAGTTGGCCCAGGTCTGCCAAGGGGTCACCCACCGTGGCCAGTTCCCAATCCAGTATTCCGGCGATCACGCCGTCGGCGCCGACAATGCAGTTGTCAAGGCGAAAGTCACCGTGCACGACGCTGCTACTGCACTGAGGGGGAATATTTCGAGACAACTTGGCATGTGTGCGTTCGAGGTCGAGGCTATCTCGCACACGATCACCCTTCCAGTTCCGCAACCACCGATTCAACTGACGATCGATGTAGTCCGTCCGATCGGCCAGAGCATTCCATCCGATCTCACGAGGGTCGACCGAGTGCAGGGCGGCAAGATTGCGAACCAGTTCCGCGGCCAATCCGGCTCGCGTTTCGTACGGGATTTTCGCGCGTACTACCTCCGGATCACGCAGGACTGCGCCGTCGATGAAGTCCATGACAAAGAACGGAGCACCAGTCACAGATTCGTCAATGCACTTGCCTACAACGATCGGTGACGGAACCGGCACGTTCTGCAGTCGCTCGAGAATGTCAGCTTCGCGAATTACATCATGGGAGGATGCATGCCTGATTCCGAGCGGGGGTCGACGTAGCACCCATCGAGAACCTGCCTCGTCGCTCACCGAGTAAGTCAGGTTCGAGCGTCCACCGGCGATCCGTTCGAATTCGAGCAATCCTTGCGTGGCATCGGGCAGATACTCACGGAACCACGCCGCCACCAGGGGCTCACACAAACCGTTGTCGCCCTGCGGTGCCGGGTTCACGACCTCACACCCTCTCGCGCGGGACCACTTCCGACAGATGCTGATTTCAGCGGCGCATCGATGCCGTCGAGAAACACCGAAACGACGGCATCGGCGAGCTCTGAAAGACCGAACTCCTCTGTGGGGCTGAACCATCGGAGCGACAACCACACAGCGTCGCGAATCAGTCCGTAGAGAATCTCCGCCGGCAGGTCCGATCGAAACTCGCCTGCGCTCATTCCGGATTCGATAACAGCGATCCAGGCGTCCTTGGTGCTACGGGCGGCCTCACGGATGTCGTGATAGGAGTCAAGTTTCCGGAGATAGGTGCTGTTGTTCTGATAGATCTCGGAGGCGTGTGGGTGCGCCTGACTGACCTGAAACGAAGCTCGAACCAGCGAACCGAGGCGAGTACGTGGGTCACCGGCAGATTCCAGGATCGACCCGTATGCGCTCGTGAGCGCCTGAAGATATTGTGTGACAATCGTATTCGCGATTGCATCCTTCGATGGGAAGTAGTGATAAAGGCTTCCGGACAGAATTCCCACCGCATCAGCGATATCGCGAACTTTGGTGCCCGCGATCCCCTTGGTGGCGAACAGTTCTGCAGCCTGTTCGAGTATCAAGTCGTGACGATCCGACCATTCCATTCAAGTCCTCCTGACGAGTCTTCACGTGTCACCTCTGACGAGGTTGCAATTTTGACTCTATACCGCGAATCAAACGTTTGCTACAGTCGCTCCGTACCGCGTAGCAAACGTTTGATACGGAACTTTGAGCGCTCGTGAAATACCAGGAGAGGACGGACGCGTGTCGGACAAGACAATGTCGGAAGCAGATGTCGTAAGTCGACTGAGATCGGGAATGACAATCGGAATCGGCGGGTGGGGTTCGCGCCGGAAGCCGATGTCACTCATCCGAGAGATCCTCAAGTCAGAACTGACCGATCTGACCGTTGTGTCGTACGGCGGAGCTGATGTGGGGTTGTTGTGCGCAGCCGAAAAGGTTCGAAAGGTTGTGTTCGGTTTCGTCTCGCTGGACTCGATCCCCCTGGACCCTCACTTCAGAGCAGCCCGACAGGCTGGTCGTATCGAGGTCAGCGAATACGACGAGGGCATGCTCCAATGGGGCCTGTACGCGGCCGGGATCCGTATGCCCTACCTGCCGACTCGCGCGGGACTCGGTTCCGACGTCCTCCGGGTGAATCCGGAACTGCAGACGATCGTCGATCCTTATGCGGGCGAATCATTGGTTGCGATGCCGGCGCTCCCCCTCGATGCCGCGCTGGTACATATGAACCGCGCGGACATGCATGGCAATGCCCAATACCTCGGGCCGGACCTGTACTTCGACGACCTGTTCTGCCTAGCTGCCGAATCGGTCTATGTCTCTTGCGAACAAGTGGTTCCCACTGCGGAGTTGACCGCGGATGCACATCCGTCGACGATTCGAATTCCCCGGTTGCTTGTATCGGGAGTCGTTCACGCTCCAGGTGGTGCGCATTTCACATCCTGCGTACCCGACTACGATCGTGACGAGGCTTTCCAACTCGAATATGCCACTGCAGCAAAAGATCCAGAAGCTTGGCAACGCTTCGTGGACCGATATCTGTCCGGCTCCGAGGCCGACTACCAGAGACTCGTCGCTGCGGAATTCGAAGGAGTGCCGGCATGAGTGACGCCACTCGGGCAGAGGTCTGCGCGATCGCGTGCGCCGAGGCGTACCGAGGCAACGGTGAAATGATCGCGAGCGCATTCGGCGTGATACCTGCAATCGGTGTGCGATTGGCGCGTCACACTTTCGAACCCGATCTCGTTTTGTCCGACGGAGAAGCGTCAGCCGTGCGCGGCACGTGGGCCGTCGACCGAACTCCGGCAGGCGAGGTCGAATCGTGGTTGCCCTTCAACCAGATCTTCAATCTCGTCTGGAATGGCAAACGGCACATCATGATGATTCCCACGCAGCTCGATTCCTATGGGAACTGCAACATCTCCGCGATAGGTGATCATTCGCGGCCGACAGTGCAACTCTTGGGAGTCCGCGGAGCGCCGAGCAATACCGTGCATCACCCGACAAGTTACTGGGTGCCGAAACACAGTGCACGCGTTCTCACTTCACAGGTCGACATGGTTTCCGGTGTCGGAAACGACAATGCACGCAAGGCCGGACCGTCGGCCAGCCGATACCACGAGTTACGACGAGTTGTCACAAATCTCGCAGTTCTGGACTTCGAGCCGGATAGCGGACAGTTGCGTCTGGTGTCGACTCACCCCGGCGTAACCGTCGACGAAGTAGTAGCCGCAACCGGGTTCGAACTCCACCTGCCCAAAGCCGTACCCACTACTCGAACCCCCACAAGCGAGGAACTCGACCTGATTCGCAACGTCATCGATCCACGGAACCTACGTGACAAGGAAGTACCGGCATGACCGTGCTGAACTCAGGTACCGGGCCACTGCACACCCGTATCTGCGAACTCTTCGGTGTGAAGTATCCGATTGTGCAGACCGGCATGGGGTACGTCTCGGACGCCCGACTTACGGCGGCCACAACCAAAGCCGGCGGTTTGGGAATCATCGCCGGGGCGATGCTGACCTACGACGAACTCGTCAGCGCCATCGATTACGTCAAAGACCGCACCGACCAACCATTCGGCGTGAACTTGCGAGCCAACCAGGACGACATCGATCGCAGAATCAAACTTCTCATTCGATCGGGGGTCAAGATCGCCTCCTTTGCGCTCGCACCGAACCAGGCGCTGATCGGCCGACTCAAAGATGCAGGCCTTGTTGTCGTGCCGTCGATCGGAGCTCGCAGACATGCCGAGAAAGTTGCAGCGTGGGGAGTTGACGCAGTTGTCGTTCAAGGCGGCGAGGGCGGCGGACACACAGGCGCAGTTCCCACGAGTTTGCTTCTGCCACAGGTAGTCGACGCCGTCGACATCCCCGTTATCGCGGCAGGCGGATATTTCGACGGCCGAGGTCTCGTCTCAGCACTCGCCTACGGTGCAGACGGAATCGCGATGGGGACTCGCTTCATGCTCACCAGCGATTCGCCGGTGTCTCAGGCAGTCAAAGATGTCTATCTCTCGAAGTCGGTCAACGACACCGTGGTCACACTCGAGATCGACGGGGTTCCTCAGCGTGTGCTGCGCGCAGGAACGATCGATCAACTCGAATCAAGCCACGGACCGACGCGCATGTTACGTGCTGCCCGCAATGCTGTTGCTTTCCAACGTCTCTCGGGAACACCCTGGCCGAAGTTGATACGTGAAGGCCTGGAAATGCGGAAGAGCCACGAACTCGGCTGGCGGCAAGTTGTGATGGCCGCCAACGCACCGATGCTGTACCGATCCGCACTCCTCGACGGCCGCACGGATATCGGAGTCATGGCGACCGGGCAGGTCGTCGGACTGATCGACGACATCCCCAGTAGCGCAGAACTCGTCGAACGCATCATGCAGGACGCGGAGGCCGTCCTTGCTCGACTCACACCCGCACCCGAATTGGACAGTCGAGTCTTGTCAACTGAAAACGTGAAAGGAACAACGAACTGAAATGAATCAGCTGAAAGATCGAGTAATCATAGTAACCGGCGCCGGTCGTGGTTTGGGCCGGGAGCACGCCCTGCTACTTGCGGCCGAAGGCGCAAAAGTGGTTGTCGACGACACCGGCGCCGGACCGGACGGGCACGGAAACGACATCAGTATTGCGGCATCGGTCGTCGACGAAATCGTCGCGGCCGGAGGAATCGCAGTTGCCAGTGTCGCGGACGTCACGACGATCGACGGCGCGAGCGAACTCCTGGACCTGGCCCTCGAGGCATTCGGCTCGGTCGACGGCCTGGTCAACAATGCCGGCATCCTGCGTGATCGAATGTTTCTGAACATGCCCGAGGCCGATTGGGACGACGTGATCTCGGGACAACTACGCGCTACATTCGCGCCCTGCACTGTATTCGGCAACTACTGGCGCGAGCGTTCGAAGTCGGGCGAAACCGTCGCGGCGTCGATCGTGAACGTATCGAGCACCTCCGGGCTGCTCGGTGCCGTCGGTCAGAGCAACTACGGCGCCGCGAAGGCCGGGATCGCAGCGTTGACAACGATCCTCGCACAGGAGGTCGCCCGATACGGTGTGCGAGTCAACGCAATTACGCCTGTGGCCAGGACACGGATGACCGAGAACGTTCCCGGTATCAAGGAACTTGTTGCAGCACCTGACGATCCGAGTACATTCGACACCTATCATCCAGGCAACGTCTCGCCAGTTGTGGCCTATCTGCTCACCGAGAAGTGCCCCGCCACTGGTCAGGTGTTTTACGCCAAAGGCGGCGAAGTCCGCCAGTTTCTCGGGTGGCAGTACGGAAAGACCATCGCCAGAGACTCGCGATGGACGGTGGAAGAGTTGACAGAGGCGATGAGTGAAATTGTCTGAGACGACTGCGCCGATCCCTGGTCCGGGACACGGCCTTGCTGAAGGCAAATCCGTTCTGGTGACAGCAGCAGCGGGAACTGGAATCGGATTCGCAGCGGCACAACGCTTTGCTGCCGAAGGTGCCCGACTGGCGATCAGTGACCGGCATGAGCGCAGATTGATCGCGGCCGCCGACCGCATCGAGTCCGAGTTCGGCACCCGCCCACTCACTGTTCCTTGCGATGTCACGGACAATCAGCAGATCGACGCAATGGTCGATCGGGTGGTTGCCGAGTATGGATCCATCGACGTCCTCATCAACAACGCAGGCCTCGGCGGGACGGCGAGCATTCAAAGTATGACCGACGAGCAGTGGTGTTCGGTACTCGATGTGACCCTGACGAGCACTTTCCGCACCACACGATCAGTGTTGAGAGTCATGATTCCACAAGGGTCGGGGGTGATCGTCAACAACGCGTCGGTCATCGGCTGGCGTGCGCAGGAAGGGCAGTCGCACTACGCCGCAGCGAAAGCCGGCGTCATGGCGCTCACACGATGCTCTGCCCTCGACGTGGCACCGCACGGAATCCGGGTCAACGCGGTTGCACCGAGCATCGCGATGCATCCTCACCTTGCCAAGGTGACCAGCGACGAACTGCTCGAACAGCTCAGCAAGAGTGAGGCTTTCGGTCGTGCGGCACAGCCGTGGGAGGTCGCCAACGTCATGGTCTTTCTTGCAAGCGACTACTCGTCGTACATGACGGGCGAAGTCGTTTCGGTAAGTAGCCAACATGCATAGCCACCCATGGGCTCTGAAGGAGAAGCTGTGGTCGACAAAGAGTCACTAGGTATCACGGGCACCCCGTTCCGTATGGACATCGAGCGCGGCAAGATTCGTGAGTTCGCCGTTGCCACGTATTCGAGCAATCGGAACTATGTCGAAGACGAGTTCCCGGTAGTGCCCCCGACGTTTCTCACCACGACCCTCCTCTGGCAGACAGAGGGCTCGGATCCGTGGCGGAAGGTAGAACTCGACGGCAAACGCGGACTCCATGCCGAACAGAAGTACGAGTTCTTCGGTCCACCTCCCCGCGCAGGTACTCGTCTGAACTGCACTTCGCGGATCGTCGACATCTACACGAAGCAGGGACGGAAGGGCGGCGAGATGACTTTTGCCGTGATGACAACGGATTTCGAAGACGAACAGGGAAATCTCATTGCTCGGGCAACTATGACCGGAGTGGAAACTGCTCGACCGACTGTGGAGGAATCTTGATCAACACAGTGTCAGTCCCGACCCCGTGGGTTGTCGGTCCGGTATCCCGCACCGATTTCGTCAGGTACCAAGGTGCGTCGGGAGACATGAATCCGATTCATCACGACCAGGTTTTCGCCGAGGCGGCGGGGTACCCGAGTCCGTTTTCGGTCGGGATGTTCCAAGCTGGGCTCCTGGCCACCTTCGCCACCGATTGGCTGGGTGCAGAGAACATCCGAGCGATACGAGTTCGGTTCCTCGAACAGGTTTGGCCCGAAGACACTCTGACATGCTCAGCGCTTGTCGAACGAACCTATGCGGACGACGAAGGTGACAAGATCGACGTCGAACTCGCCTGCACGCGGCAGACCGGCGGATTGGCGGTCAAGGCGTGGGCAACCTTCGTGCGGACGCCCCTCGTACCTTCGGAGCGGCCGTGAAGGCGCACGTATGTACCCAGCTGGGGTTGCCGAATCAACTGCAGTTCACAGAAATTGACGATCCCACGCCGACACCGAACCAAGTTCTCGTCTCGGTCAAGGCGGCGGGTGTCAATTTTCCCGACGGGTTGATCGTCGCCGGAACGTATCAAACTAAACCCCCACTCCCCTTCATTCCAGGGTCGGAAGTCGCGGGTGTAGTGCACAGTGTCGGCTCGGACGTCCAAGGGGTCACCCCGGGGATGCGAGTCATGGCCTTCTGCGGCATGGGCGGATACGCGGAACTCGTGGCGGTCACCAGTGACAAGGTCTTTGTCATCCCTGATTCCATGAGTTTCTCCGACGCTGCCGGATTCGTGGTTACCTACGGAACGTCCTACCACGCACTCGTCGACCGAGCTGCGATCCAACCAGGAGAGACATTGCTCGTCCTGGGTGCCTCCGGGGGCGTCGGGCTCACCGCAATCGAGATCGGCAAAGCATTGGGTGCACGCGTGGTGGCGGCGGCGTCCTCCGAAGCGAAACTCGAGGTCTGTAAGCAACATGGAGCAGACGAGTTGATCAACTACACAACGGGCAACCTTCGCGAACGAGTCGCACAGGTCGCACCGTCCGGTGTAGACGTGGTGTACGACCCGGTCGGTGGAGATCACGCCGCTACAGCGGTGCGCGCATTATCCACCGCAGGAAGATATTTGACGGTTGGCTACGCTTCGGGGCAGATTCCGAAGATCGGCATGAATCGCCTCCTCGTCGTTGGCGGGGCGCTACATGGAGTTCTCTGGGGCGCATGGGCGAAGCGTAATCCGGAGTGCAACGCGGACAACATGCGAGCGCTCTTCGACATGTACGACGGTGGCGCTCTGTCTCCTCATGTGAACAGCATCCACCCGCTGATCAATGCTCCTACCGCACTCGAGGAAGTCATGAGTCGACGAGCGCTGGGCAAAGTCATCCTCTCAACCAACCCCGAATGACAATTCACGACAAAAGGTGCCGTCAATGGACTTAGCTCCGAGCCCCGCCGCGCGCGAAATCATCGCGCGTCTAGAAGCATTCATGGACGAACACGTCTACCCAGCTGAGTCGGTCTACTCCGAACAACTCGAGGCCGCAGGACCTCGCAGTCACGTCTTGCCACCCGTGGTCGAGTCGCTGAAGTTGGAAGCGAGACGCCAGGGCATGTGGAATCTGTTCATGCCGGCGCTCTCACGACTGTCTCACCTCGACTACGCCCACATCGCCGAGGTGACGGGACGCTCGCCCTACATTGCCCCCGAAGCCCTCAACTGCGCGGCGCCCGATACCGGAAACATGGAGATCCTGCACCTGGTGGGAACCCGCGAGCAGAAGGAGCGATGGCTTCAACCACTGCTCGACGGCACAATGCGTTCGGGCTTCTCCATGACTGAACCCGATGTTGCGTCCTCCGATGCCCGAAACATCACGACGTCGATTGTTCGGGACGGCGACGAATACATCGTGAACGGTCGAAAATGGTGGACGACCGGTGCAGCAGACCCAAGGTGCGAAATTCTGGTAGTCATGGGGAAGACGAATGCCGAGGCAGAGCCCCACAAGCAGCAATCGATGATCTTGGTGCCCGTCGCCACCGCTGGAGTCGAAATCGTGCGCAGTTTACCGATATTCGGATACCACGACCAACACGGCCACTGTGAAATTCGGTTCGATAACGTTCGAGTACCGGCAACAAATATGCTTGCGTCCGAAGGAGACGGGTTCGCCATCGCACAGGCGCGCCTGGGTCCAGGCAGAATTCACCACGCCATGCGCTGTATCGGCATGGCGGAGCGCGGATTGGACTTGATGGTTCGACGTGCCCAGTCTCGTAACGCTTTTGGCGGGCCGATCTCGGATCAGGGAGTTGTCCGGACCTGGATCGCCGAATCGCGAATGGAAATCGAGCAGGCCCGCCTTCTGGTGCTGAAGACAGCATGGCTCATCGACCAGGTCGGAGCCAAGGGCGCTCAGATCGAGATCGCGGCAGTCAAAGTCATCGGTCCTCGTGTGGCGCGCAACGTCCTGAATCGATCGATCCAGTGCCACGGGGGTGGCGGTGTCACCGACGACTTCCCGATCGCGAGAATGTGGGCGAGTGCCCGGATCCTCGGTATCGCCGACGGACCAGACGAAGTGCATATCAGGAGCGTCGCACGCCACGAGTTGCGCAAGCACCGCTGACGGCGATCGGTGTTCGAGGCCCGCGAAAGCCGTTGTATTGCTGAATCATCAGCCTTCGTCCGCTCGAGCGCATGGTTGACCTCGGTCAACCCCTTCGGGCTGCGGCCCGTGAAGAGAAAACCTCAACCAATTGAATAGGAGAGGCAAATGCCTCGCGCGTCAAAATCAAGGGAAGTGTCCTTCGATCACGAAGTGGACTTCCTCGTTGTCGGCAGCGGTGCCGGTGGGTTGACCGCGGCGTTGGCAGCCGCCGCCAATGGTCTGAACACCCTCGTCATCGAAAAAGCAGACGTTTATGGCGGCACCACCGCGCTGTCGGGCGGCAACATCTGGGTGCCCAACAATCCAACTCTCATCCGTGAAGGGCTCTCGGACAGCCGTGACGACGTCCGGGCGTACATGCGAGCTGTCGTTGGTGATGGAGTTCCCGAGGACAACATCGACGCGTTCGTCGACGAAGGTCCACGCGTGTTCGAGTTCCTCGAGAAGACCAGCCCGCTCATGCGATTCCAATGGTGTACGGGCTATTCGGACTATCACCCGGAGAAGCCGGGCGGTCGCCCACGTGGACGTACTATCGAACCGCTTCCTTTCGACCTGAAAATGCTCGGCACCGACGAGTCCGGTCTGCGCCCCGGCGCACTTCCGACTCCCGCCGGTCTGTACATCACATCCAAAGAGTTCGTGAAACTGAACATGGTCATGCGTACCTGGGCAGGGCGACGTGCCGCGCTGGCAACCGGGTGGCGTGCAGCGAAGAGTGTTCTGACCAGAAGGCACATGGAAACACTCGGGCAGGCCCTGGTCGGCCGTCTGCGCCTGGCGATCAAACAAGCCGGCGTTCCGCTTTGGCTGAACACTGCGATGGAATCGCTGATCACGGACGACGATGATTGCGTGGTGGGTGTGGTGGCCGAGCGCAACGGCCGCACTGTCAGAATCCGAGCTTCCAAAGGCGTACTGCTCGCCTGCGGCGGTTTCGAACAGAGCGACGAGATGCGTCGGCAGTATCTCCCGGAAAACGCCAGCGCCAACTACAGCCTCGGTTCGGTCGACAACACTGGAGACGGCATCCGCGCGGGACAACAAATCGGTGCCGCAGTTGACCTGATGGATGACGCGTGGTGGATGCCCTCGTTCAAGAGACCTGACGGGATCATGCACGGATTGGTCTCCGAACGGTCGGTTCCCCGATCGATCATCGTGAACCAGAACGGAGTTCGGTTCACCAATGAATCCGCTCCCTACGTGACATTCGTCCACAACCAGATTGCCGGGGGTCACGACCCAGCGTGGTTCATCTTCGACGCGAAGGCCAAAAGTCGCTATCAGATCGGAGCGATCATGCCGGGGCAGAAGTTCCCGAAATCCTGGTTCGACAACGAACTCCTCTACACCGGCGACACGCTCGACGAGTTGGCCGGCCGCCTCGGACTTCCGAAGAAACAATTAGCTCTCACTGTGCATCGATACAACAGGTTTGCGCACAACGGTGTAGACGAAGACTTCGAGCGTGGAAAAAGTGCGTACGACAACTACTACGGGGACCCGACATTGCCAGTCCCCTCGATGGACATGATCGACGAAGGTCCGTACTACGCGATTCGACTACGAACCGGCGATCTGGGAACGAAAGGCGGGCTCGTCTACAACAAACATGCACAGGTCATGCACTGTTCCGGTGAACCGATTGCAGATCTCTACGCGACGGGCAACACCTCGTCCGCGGTCATGGGCAACGACTACGCCGGGGCAGGCGCGACCATCGGGCCGGCGATGGTTTTCGGATACATCGCGGCGCGCCACGCAGCTGACCGCCGACAGGACCCGCGATAGATCGGAGTCGTTCCCGTTCCCGTCGGCACGACGTACAACCACGCGGAGGTGGCCTGGACGAACATCCATGCCACCTCTGGTCGGTGCTCGGTGACTCGCCAACGCGATGGATGCACTGTCACACAGTCTGCAATTCCGCAGGCAGTTCGACCGCGTCGCTACCCGAAGCCGCAAGCAGCTGCGCGTACCGCCCGCCTTGCTTCACCAGTTCGTCGTGGGTGCCCTTTTCCACAACCACGCCCTGGTCGAGGACCGCGATGAGATCCGCATCTCGAACCGTGGAGAGTCGGTGCGCCACAACAAGAGTGGTGCGTCCGACCATCAGCTCGTCGAGCGCGTCCTGCAACGCACGTTCAGTGCGATTGTCCAAGGCGCTCGTCGCCTCGTCGAGGACGAGGATCGGCGGATTCCGCAGGACTGTGCGCGCGATCGCTATGCGCTGTTTCTCACCGCCGGAGAATCGGTAGCCGCGCTCGCCGACCATGGTGTCGTACCCGTCGTCGAGACCGGAAATGAACTCGTGGATCTGCGCGATGCGCGCTGCCTGCTCGATCTCGGCGTCCGTGGCGTCGGGTTTCGCGAACCGAAGGTTCTCACGAATCGTCGTGTGGAAGAGATACGTCTCCTGCGACACCACACCTACCAGGTCGGAGACCGTCGCCAGATCGAGGTCCCGCAGATCGACGTCGTCGATTCTCACCGATCCCGCAGTCGGGTCGTACAGACGTGCGGCCAAGTATCCGAGAGTGGTCTTGCCCGAACCCGTGGAGCCGACAAGCGCCAAGGTTCCGCCGGCCGGGACCGTGAGGTCGATGTTGTCGAGGGTCTTGCTGTCGGTTCCTGGATACGAGAAGTCGACGTGGTCGAACCGAAGTTCGCCGGACATCTTGGTGCGGTCGAAGCTCTTCGACTCTTCCGGATCCGCGATGTCGATCGGCAGATCCAGGTACTCGAACACGCGACTGAACAGTGCCATCGAGCTCTGCACCTCGACGCCCGTGTTGAGCAGCATCATGGTGGGGCGGAACAATTGTGTTTGCAGCGTGGTGAATGCGACGAGGGTGCCGACGGTGATGGTGTTGCCGTGATCGAGAGTGAAACCGGCAAACCAGTAGACCAGTGCAGGCATGGCTGCGAAGGTGATCGACATGGTCGCCATGCGCCACTTGCCGGCCATCATGGCTCGGAGTTCGACGTCTGCGACTTCCGCTGAACGCTCGGTGAATCGATCCGTCAGAGCCGACTTCGCGCCGGTCGTCTTGCCGAGGAGAATGCCGCTGACGGAGAGAGATTCCTCCACCTGGACCGACAGATCACTGAGTAGCTTCTGCCGCTTACCAGAGATCTTGCGGCGCTCGTCACCGATCTTGCGTGCGATACGGATGAACACCGGCAAGATCGCCAGCGAGAAGATGGCAAGCCGCCAATCCAGAAGGAACAGAGCAACAATGGTGGCTGCCACGGTCGTTGCATTCTGCGCGATGGACGTTGCCGTGTTGGTGACCACCGACTGCATACCGCCGATGTCGTTGGCAATACGCGACTGAACTTCTCCGGTTCGGGTTCGAGCGAAGAATCCGAGCGACTGATTCTGCAGATGCGAGTAGACCCGCACGCGCAGTTGGTGCATCAGTTTCTGGCCGATGCTGTTGGACATCCATGTCTGGGCCACGCCGAGACAGCTCGTGATCACGGCAATGGCGATCATGCCGATGGCCAGAACGCTCACGAGTCCGAGGTTCTTGTCCGGGATCGCCTTGTCGAGCATTTCGCGTAGGAGCAGCGGGCTGCCCAGCGCCACGATCGCGCTGAGTGTGATGACCGCGGTGACGATGGCGATCTGAGTTCGATACGGCGCGAACAGTCCGAGTACGCGCTTTGCCGGTACGGATTCCGCCGGAGTGATCTCGACAGCGGATCGTTCGATGTTTCGCATGTGATCTGGTTTCACGTTCTACCTCCTGGAGGCTTTCTCACCCTAGTTTCATATTGATGAGGTTACCTCACTATGAGGCTGACACCAACAACGCTAGACTGACGCCATGCATTCCCGAGAGCGCGAACTCACCGACGTCGTGATGTCCGTGGCACGGCTCATCCGCCGACGTCAGGTGGCAGCGCTGGAACCATTCGGTCTCTCGCCGTCGCAAAGCCGAGCGCTGCGAGTACTGACCCGAGTGGGCGAGCCGGTTCGACTCGGGTTTCTTGCCGAGCGATTGCGCATCGTTCCGCGGTCGGCGACCGACGTCGTGGATTCCCTCGAAGAGGCCGGATGGGTGCGCCGCACTCCCGATCCGAACGATCGGCGAGCCGTGTTACTCGAGCTCACCGACGCCGGCGCTACCCTCGCTGCCGACGTCGCAAAAGCTCAACGACGCGAATCTTCGGATGTGTTCGACGACCTCGACGAATCGGAGCGAGCAACTCTCACCGAACTTCTCGAGCGAGTGGACGCGGGGCACGACTCGCGGCCCCGCGACTGCCCGAAACCTTCGGTCTGAGTCCTCACGCAGCGACGGTGTCGACTGCGTCCTCGACATTCTCCGCCGACGTCGGCTTACTCTGACGCTCGATCTTCGAGATGCAACGAGCAAGGTCCGCGCCTACCGCAGTCGCCCGTAGCTCGAGATCGGAACGAGGCACACCCTCTTTGGTCGTGTACTCGTTGGTGCGCAACTCCCCCGCCACCATGACCGGATCACCCTTCATGATGGATGCGCCGACGCCGGTGACCAACCGCCGCCAGCAACTCACCGTGAGATAGAGGGTCGCTCCGTCCGTCCACTCTCCGGTCACCGCGTCTTTGCGACGCGTGTTGCTCGCCATCCGAAAGCTCAGCACCTCTTCGCCATTGGTGGTCTGCCGCTTCACCGGATTGGTGATGACGGTTCCGACAACCGTTGCATGCGTTTCGTACATGTCCGATCCCCCCTCGAACTCCAGAACCCGCCAACTGCCGCGGGGCCGATCATTGCGTCGGCAGTTTCGATTGTGGAACGACAAACGCGTGGCTCGGGATCTTCGATTTCCACCTGTGCATCGGTGGAACAGCTGTGGAGAAACAGCACTGCCCGAGCCAAACGGCCCGGGCAGTGTCGGAGCTAAGTGCTAGTGGAGGATTCGTCGGATTTCTTCTCGCTGGGTGTCTCGTCCGCAGAGTCCTCGCTTGCAGTCTCCGCGTCAGCAGCCTCACGCGGTTTCCACCCCTCGCGGTCCCGCCTGGCCAATTCGGCGAACATGGCGTTGTGAGCAGCGAGGTCGGCGTCGTGGTCACGCTCGGCCGCACGGTCGGTTCGGCGCGCTGTCCTGCCATCGCTGCGCGACCACTGAACCAGTAGCGCGAGCATGACCACCATGAGCGGGATCTCGCCGGTCGCCCACGCGATGCTGCCGCCCAGCTGCTGATCGCCGATCAGGTCGTTGTTCCAGCCGAGGCCGAGCGAACGGAAGTACGCGCCGCCCATGACGGCGGTAGTGCTCATCAGTGCCACGCCGAAGAAGGCGTGGAACGGAAGTGAGCCGAAGACCATTGCCAGCTTGGTCACTGGCTGCAATTGACGTGGTGACGGGTCGATTCCGATCGCCACCCAGTAGAAGAGATAGCCGCTGAGGATGAAGTGCAGGTTCATCAGCAGGTGAGCGCTGTGCGAGTCGACCGTCGCACCGTAGATTCCGCCGAGGTAGAGCGCGTAGAAACCGCCGACAAAGAGAACTGCCGCCACGATCGGGTGGGTGATGAATCGCGAGAACGGGCTGTGCAGAGCGGTCAGAATCCACTCGCGAATGCCGGGCACGCCGTCCTTGCCTGCCGGATCGAGCGCCCGCAGAGCCAAAGTGATCGGCGCACCCAGAACCAGCAGGACTGGTCCCAACATCGACAGCGCCATGTGCGCACCCATGTGAACGCTGAAGACTGCCGGTGCGTATTTGCCGACGCCCGACGACGTGGCGATCAGGAGCACCGCACAACCGCTCATCCAGGCGATGGTTCGGCCGACAGGCCAGGAATCCCCACGCTTGGCCAGCTTGCGCAGGCCGATGCCGTACAGAACCGCCGCAGCAACGGCGGCGGTGCCGAACATGAGGTCGAATCGCCAGTCCGTCACGAAGGCCATGAACGACGGCGGGTCCGGAAGGTTGTAACCGAGTTCGACCTCGGGGATCGAGGGAATCGACAGCGGCGGGGGCGGCGGGGTACGACCGAGGCCGATCGCGAGACCGATGGTTGCCGCCATCACGATGCCTTCAGCGCCGGCAAATCGAATCAGGGCAGAGCGACTCTTGGGGTTCTCCGCCAGCGCCGGTAGCGCCCGACTCCGCTGAGCCCAACCGAAGAACCCGAGGATGATCAGTGCAACGGTTTTCGCGACGATCAATCGTCCATACGTCGTGGTGAATACGTCGTCGAGAGGCAGACGGACAATCGCGTTGATGACGCCGCTGAATCCCATGACGACGAAGCAGATGGATGCGACCGTCGAAAAGCGTCGGGCTGCTACGTCGGTGTAATCGCCGCCGCGCCGCGCGTGTGCCAGTAGCGCGAACAAGCCGCCGGCCCAGAGCGAAGCCGCCACGAGGTGCAGGATCAGGCTGTTGGTAGCGATGTCATGCGACCCGCCCGAAGACGAGTGACCGGTGAGAGCGAGCGGCATCAGTCCGAGAAGACCGACCAGCAGCAGTAGCGGGGTCCACCACCAGCGCAGTGTCAGTCGGGCCAGGATCGCCAGAACAACCGCAATGATTGCCGTCCAGCGCCAGGCGCCGGCGATCTCGACCTGATCGAGTCCCGACCAGAGGTTCGCCGGTTTGATCGCTTCGGCGAACGGCTGACCCGATGTGTCGGAGAGCGTCAGGGGCACCATCATGAACGAACAGATCGCCCACACGATCGCGGCGTGCGATGCAGTTCGGACTGCCCGATAGCCGTCGACGTCGAGGACGCCCGACTTCTGCGGCGGCACGAAGAACGCGGCCAGCAGCAGTGACCCGATCGCAATGACCGCGGCGATCTCCCCCAGTGCCCGCATCGCGGGCAGGCCGTACGTGGTGATCGGGCCTGGATCCGGGATACCCAGAAGAGTCAGTGCCTGCGACGCGGAGAATCCCACCACGATGGCTGCGGTGAGCCCTGCGATGAGTCCGCTGACCACGAATATCGCGGTCGAAGAAGCGGGTGCACCGCTGTGCTGTGTGGACTCCGGTGGGGAATCTGTCGGCGCGAGGTCGGGTGTAGCCATACCTCAAGGGTAGGACCTTCGCGAACCGACTACGACAACGCGTCGGAGTTGGGCGGCGCGCGTCACATCCCGAACCCTCGAGTATGATGTTCCACGCGCCTCCGTAGCTCAGGGGATAGAGCAAGAGCCTTCTAATCTCTTGGTCGCAGGTTCGAATCCTGCCGGGGGCACTTTTGTATCGTTTTCCCAGCAACGAATACCCTCTACACCTGCACGTACGAAGCCATGACCGACGCGGCATTCCTGCGTTATCCCACTCAATCGCGGCCAAAGTGTTGAGTAAGTGTTGTTGTGCGGTTCTCAGGTGAGTCCAGTGGATACACCATAAGTTGGGCGCCGAATCCCGGCTTGTCATCGACAATCTTGCTGTCCAGCGGCGGAGCGAATTGGTACGGAAGACGAGTTCTGGAAAGCCCTGCAATGCTTCTGTCACACCCGGAACTCCAAAGGGAACCAGGCTATTTGGGCCCACATCAGTAATGGGCCTCTCAGATTCAAGCTCGGGCGCCAGCACGTCTGGCGCAAGAGTGTCGTACTCGCGTGGGCGCCGAACAGGAACCCCCGTGGTGTCAAGCGCGGCACCCGACCCTCCCCTGAAGTTTGGGCGCAGCGTTCGTTCGAATGGTGGAACTCTGTACGATCCGCACGCTAATCGGTAGATCGCGAATTACTTTCGTTGAGTCGGACGCTGCGGTGGCCGATCAAACGCACGTCGCGATTCGTCATTTCGCCCTGCATTGATCCACCGGCCTCGACCTGGCCGGTCGCCCGGTGGGTCATCCTGGGTGCACGTGTTCCCGACAGCTCAGGTGCGCCGACCTGCCGGAGTGCACGCGGGGGCCACCCCGGCAGGCGACCCCACTACAAGGGGCAGCCACAAGGCAGCTCGTTCTCACTCGCTGAGAAATCACAAGTGCCGATTCACACAAACCTTGATCGTAATTCGCGCGGGAAACCGAAATACGTTACTTGCCAGCCTTTTTCCTTGGACAACCTTGGGCAATCGTTCCCCATCCTCAACATTCACAAACCGGACAGTCTGTGCTAATTTTTACAGACCTTCACCCCCGTTTTACCCTCCGAGAGGTTCATCACGCATGTCTAAAGCCACCCGCCGCGCCGGAATCGTTGCCACACTTGTCGGCTCCGCTGCATTGATTGCACCGGCTTTCGCGGGCGCAGCGCCCACCGGTTCACTCGGTTCCGCAGAGCCGGAAGCGGGCTTCACCTGCTCCACAACGTCTACCGAAACCACCGCGAACGGCTGGGGAATCCCGTTCACCGACGAGAAGGACCAGACCGCCTCCTACGCGGCCGATAATGTCTTCGACAAGGACGGCTCACTCAAACTCGAAGTCACCGACGTCAAGGACCGCTCCGTGTCTTACCACGCGGCTGGAAGCATCAAGCTCGCCGACGCGGTTGCCAAGGAAATCGGGTTCTCCGAGCGCGCCGTAACCACCAGCGCTGCGTTCCAGCTGCGTTTGACCGGTACCACGAATCCGAAAGACAACGGTTTCACCACTCTGGTGTGGGTGCCGAGCCAGAACGACGCACCTGTCACGGACGTTGCGGTCAAGCACGAGAACATCCAGGACGGACTCTGGTGGAGCACCCGTACCATCGGCGGTGCAGTAAAGGGCGAGCCCACCTCACTCGATGCCATCGTGGCAGCCAACCCCGGCGCGAAGGTCGAGCACTACGGTGTGAGCGTCGGCACCGGCTCGGCGGCCTCGAGCGTCTTCGTCGACGCCGTGAAGTTCAACGGTTGCACCACCAACTTCGCAAAGAACGATCCGAAGCCGGAAACAGGCACCGGTTCGCTCGGTTCACTCGGCAACATCTTCGGCAGCTAGCAGCAGAAGTTCTTCTGCAGATGACGAAAGCCCCCAACCTCCTTGCGAAGTTGGGGGCTTTGTCGTGAGTTTCTACGATCCGAACGCGGGGAATTGGATGGATCCGAATCCCCCGCCCGGGTTCACGGGCGCCTGCGGCAGAGTGAACGGGATCTCCTGCAAGTTGTGGGTCTGGTTGTATCCGGCCGGGGTGGGTCCGTCGCTGACGCAGTAGATTCCGGCGACGTAGTTGCCATCCGGAAGTCCTGCGATGGTATCCGTAATCTTCGAACTGTTTTCGGAAGCCGGGTTGGGCGACTTCCACACGGGATCGGCCTCCAGATTCGGGTGCCCATAAATGAAGGTGATGGCGAACCATACCGGATTGTGTTCGGTGAATTCGCGGATTGCTTCAACATTTTCCGGGGTATGGACGGCTGTAGTGCAGTTCGCGAACTCCGGAGTCGTGTACTTCAGTGTGGCCGTCCTGTCGACGACCGAAAAGGACACATCGGTCGCAGTCGGGGTGACAATGTCATCGGCGCCAGCCAGTCCCGGAAGAACCATCACGCTAGCTGCCGTCACGGCCCCAACAATCGCAGCCTTCTTGGCCAATCCCTTTGCGCGCATAGCTTTCCCTTCGTCGTTTTCCACCTGTAGGCATGGAAGTGGCAGACGTTACCGAGGAAAAACCAATCTGGGCAGTCATCCAAATAGATGACACTGCACGAAACCTGCAGGTGAAAACACGTTTATCGGCCCAAGACGAAAAAGACGCCGCGCCCTCCCGATGAGGATGGGGCGTCAGCCGCCCGGCCAGGTGGCGGGAACGTCATGGTGGTTTTGCCCGCAAGCGCGAGAATCCCTGCGAAACTGGGATGCTCACCGTCCCACGTCATCGGGATCACCGTGCTCGCACCGTGCATAGCGGCGAACACGTCGGACGCCCGGACGATGTCGGCGGTTCCGTGGGGCAAGGTGTAGAGCCAGCTGGTCGCAGGTTCGAATCCTGCCGGGGCACCACAAGATTTGCATCACGAATAGTCACGCTGCGTGGATAAAGCGATCTCTCTTCAGACCGATCCGATCCGGACCGAAACCTAGCCCACAAATTGCGTACCGTCCGCAGTAATCTGCCTCGCATGAAGAAGGCGCTTCCGAAGACCCTGAAGTCACTCGCCCGGACCGTTGGAATCCTGGCACTCGCGATCGTCGTGGTATCCGTCGTCGAGCGGTTCACCGGCGCACACCAACCGACGACCGGTCCCGCGTCGTTGACCGGGCCCGACCAATCGTTGTAGCTCTTCCGTTGCGGCAAAGGTCGTCTGACGAAGTTCTGCGACGACGAGTCGGTAGGCAAGAGTCCACCAATGGCGGCTGAGTCGCGTGCAACACGCTGTGCGGAGCGGCCCGCGAGTGTCACAGAATCTCTGGGCTCCGGATCCCAAGGCGTAACAGCAACCGGGGCGGTCAAACCTTGCGGGCAGCCGTGGGTGTAGCGCCATTGACACAAGCTGCGTCAGAATGGTTGCGCGAGAACTTGATTCGAAGGTCCGATTTCGCGAAGTGTCCAGAGAGCTGCGAAAAGTACCGTCTGCGGGACCTCGCGGCCACTCGGTGCGGTTGCTCGGATGTGGCGACTGCGCACCGATCGAACCGGTCGCATCCACCATCAGCAACTACTCAACGACCGTCACCTTTTGACTCCGGGCATCGAAAGCGCTTGAAAAGTAAGCCAGTTCATCGTGCCGAGCCGCGCGAGAACGACCTGAACTTGCGAGGTCTCGCGATCTTCGAAGAAGCCTCCGACGTGGCATTTTCCGAGATTCACACACATCCCAGGCAGTGCCTCATCCGTGCGCACAAGAGCGTCGCCCACAGTCGCTGCGACGCGTGATCAGCTGGACTGACGTAACCGTACCGAAGGCCTTCTACGAAAAGCTGGGCGATTCTTTGTCTCGAAATGCCATGTCGGCCCCCGAAGCATTATCGACAGTTAACTCAGGCCGGAATCCAATCTGCTAAGAAAAACGAATCTAATGTGACCCCTATCTCTGGATCATTTCAGAACAGGGGTTTCGATGACCCTCGACTGAATTCACCCCCTAATTCACCCTCCTCCTACACACAGAAAAATGATTTGCATTTGCGTCGAGCGTGTGTGCACAGATAATTCGCTCCACACCTTGTCGTTCCGACAGCAAATAAGGGGCAGTGAACTGCATAAAGGCTCATTCGGTACAGCAGCGCCGACTCGGCTCGGCCGCTCACCGATTGTCGACAAGGGCCAAGGCAGGCATGCAAACGATGGTCGAGATCGAATTGTGATGAACCAGCCAGTTAACTTGAAAGAAATCAACGGAAGATTGATATACCCAGGTAAGCGCAGTTTTTCTTGCATGGACGCACGTCCATGGTGTGTCCAGCTATGCGATTTGCTCGTGTTAGATTCCTGATTGCGCATCGCCCGGTTTGCGCCTTCTGCGTTGTTTGCGCGGAATTTGCATCTTCTCGCGAACGGCCCCGCGCACATTTCTTTACGTTGTGCCAAAGAAAGGAATTTCATGAAAACCGTCACGGCAGCGAAGCACGTAGCACGAAGACTCCCCCCTCGGAGCCATCGCACTGTTGCTTTTGCTATCCGGGATGGTGCTCATGCTCGAACTGCAATGAATCGCGCAGGAAAGATCCTCGGCCGCAGCCTTTAGTACCTCGAAGGTCGTCGCGTTAGGTAATACCGGCGGTCGATTTTTCTTGGAATTTCCTGGCCTACCCAGAGCCGGCCGTCGGTCTGCGCTGGCGCCAACCAGGTCCGATTACCAACTGTTCGGCTCCGCAGTAGGTCGCCTGAGAATCACCAACGCTCGCAACCAGGCTCCAGAGCGGCTCAAAGGTCCCGTTTCCCTATTCGACGGCCCCGGAAACGGGGCCTAAATCATGTGTTCTGAACGAAAGGTGTTCGTCATGCGTAACCGTGTCTTCCCACGCCGTGCCGGGGAGGGGGTGGTGTCTCGGTGGGCAGCTTTGGGGATGATCGTTGCGGTCCTGGCGCTGGTCGTATCGTCGTTCTCTTTCGTCCAGGTTGCCTCGGCCGATGACGTCGGGACCTCGACCACCATAGTTCCGACCACAATAGTTCCGACCACACCGAAGCCGCCCGCGACTACGACGGAGGCGCCACTGAAGACGACGGCACCGCCTACTTCCACGTCGGAGTCACCCACTTCTGCGAAACCGCCGATCACGACGGCGTCCTCGTCGACGACTCCTGTGGCGGCGCAGCGACTGGCCGCACGCGGAGTCAATCCCGGCATCGATGTGAAAATCACCGACGTCCAGGTCGAAGGAAAGAACGACCAGCAGATCACGGTCGGGGACTCCGTCACGGTGAAGGGCATTTGGGACGCGTCAAGCGCGAGTCCGCAGCCGGGCGACCAGTTCACCATTGAATTCCCTGGCGAGCTGAAGCTTCAGTCCAACCCGACGATCGCGCTGGAGGGCGACGATGGGACGGTTTGGGGCACATGCGATCTGGCTGCTTCCACCAATCTCATGACCTGCGTGCTCTCCGACGCTGTGGCGGATCGGCCGGACGAGGTGAAGGGCGATTTCTTCGTCTACACGAAGGCAGTCGAGTACACCACGTCAGAGACTGTGGATTTCACGATCAACAACAAGGTCACGCAGGTCGACCTGCCCGGCACGGGCGGCATCACCGACGGCCGCGTAATCGGCGAGTCGACGAAGTCCGGCAAACTCCAGGACAACAAGCAGTCAGTGCGGTGGACCATCGACATCCCCGGCGCAGATCTGGCCAAGTTGGACACAGGCAACACCGGTTCGGTGACCCTGAGCGACGAGCTCTCCGACAACATGAAGGTGTGTGCGGGCAGCCTGCTCAACGCGAAGCTGTGGTCCGGTCGCCCGGGCGATCTCAAAGAGACCGCTGGCGGCGTCACCGTCACCCAACCCGACGCGGGTGATCAGGTCACGATCAACATCAACAACGGCGGGCCCTTCGAGGGCAGCAAGCTCTACCGCATCGAGTACACCTCATGCACGACCAGCGGCGTTGTGGATCTCAAGGGGACTCAGTACACCAACTCCGTGACGATCGGTGACAACACGGTGGCTTCGGATGGCGTGGGACAGGACTACGCGCCGCAGACCGAGCCCTGGAAGGGCGGCTACCTCGACGGTGGTAAGCGCAATATGGAAGCCGTCTGGACGATTGTGGTTCCGGGCACCGACATTGCCGCCAACAACCACAAGATCGACATCACCGACACCTTCGGCGGCCCCCATGCGGTCTGTGCCTCGGGCGTGCAGGTAGTCATCGAGAAGTCTGACTACCTCCCAGGGCGGGAGAACGAACCCAACTACCGCACTCCTGCCGCAGGATTCACCATTGCTCCCATCGGCGCAGTAGCCGGCGCGAGTACCTTCACCGCGGCGATCACTGTGGATAACCCGGACACATTCAACGAAGAACAGTATTACTACTTCACGTACCGGACCTGCCTGACCACCACCGAGGTGCCGGACTCCGAGGACCATCTCACCAACTCGGCGGTCGTCAACAAGACGTCGATCACGGGAAAGACTGAGGGACCTGGGTTCACGAGCGGCAAGAACGGCGCGATCAACACCACGTCGCAGACGATCGGCGGTGTGGAGCAGCCGGCAGGCACCACCCTCAATTGGACCGTGGAAATCTCCGGACACGATCTCGAGGGCCTTACGGAACCGGCGGTCATCAACGACAGGTTCTCACCGAACATGACGGTGTGTGAAATCGGCGGCGATCTCAAGAGCAACCTCAATCTCAAGGTCGTCGCGCAAGACTTCTTCGACGGCAACAAGAAACGCGATATAACCGACGCCACCTCGGTGGCGCGCGCCGACGGCGGTTTCGATCTCACCCTCCCTCGGGACGCGGACGGTTACAGCCGTCAGACGAAGTACCTCGTCAGCTACACCCTGTGCACCAGCAGCGGCGGACTGGACCAGCGCGACACGGAATACTCCAACACCCTCACCTATGCCGGCAAGCAGACGCTGTCGAAGAGCGTCAAGCAGGAATGGGGCGGCGGCGGCACCGGCCAAGGTGTGTCGCGGGGCTCGTTCTCGCTTCTGAAGGAGATCGCTCCCTTCTCCGAGAAATTCCCGGAAGACACCGAGTTCACTGTGAAAGTCGAGGAGTTCGCCCCCGGGCAAGATCCAGCGACCGACGCCCCGGTGAGCTCCTACGAGATCAAGGTGAAGGCTGACGGGACACCCGTCAGTGGGATCAACCCCCGCGGAACCGGCTGGCAGATCCGCCTGTCCGAGATCAACCTCCCGACCGTTGACGGTGTGTACTTCGAGAGAGGGACGTTCCGCCCGTCGGAGGGTGTGACGCTCAACGGGGACCGCACCGAGGCGCTGGTGACCATCACGCCGAAGAGCAATGTCGGTGTCACACTGCTCAACAAAGCGAGCCTGGGATCGGCGAGGATCACCAAATCCGTCATCGGTGACGGAGCGCGCACGGGGCTCGAGGCTTTCGTCGTCAACGCAGAGATCGCCTTTGGTGACGACGCCGCCGGCAACGAGCTGCGTCAATTCACCCTGAAGGACGGTCAGCACTACGACCTGGGCAAATTGCCCATCGGAGCGAAAGTCACCTTCACCGAGGTCCAACCGACGAACACCGACCTCGTGACGTGGTCGCTGCCGGTGATCAGCCCGAAGACGCTCACCATCGGCACCGACGCGTCGGCGAACACGGTCTCCGTCACCAACGAGGCCACGATCACGCAAGGCACCTTCGAAGTGAGCAAAAAGCTCACGGGCCCGAAGGCTTCCGACAAGGCCGTACCGGCCAGCTTCGACGTGATTGCCACCTGGCTCGATACGGACGACAACCCGCAGAGCAAGACGCTGTCTCTTCCGTCCGACGGCACCACGGTTCCGTTCGGCGAGAACCTGCCGGGCGGCACCGAAGTCACACTGACAGAGCTGGTTCCGGCAAACGGTGATGGTCTCGCCTATGGCGTGCCCGCATACTCCGGGAATGTCAGGATCAGTCCGGACAACGAGGCCGTGGTGACCATCGGCAAGGATCTGCGCAAGATCGAGGTGTCGAACTTCGTCGACGTCAACGACGGCACTCTGCGCATTGCAAAGCAGGTCGGCGGTGAGGCCGCCGAGGCCGTCGGCGACGACGTGGAGTTCACGGTCGAGGCGCGTTGGCGCGACGGTGTGGAGTACCGCACCCAGGTGCTGAGCGTCAAGCAGGGACAGACCACACCGCTCGGCGTCGACCTCCCTGTCGGCACCGAGGTGACCTTCACTGAGACCGGCCGTCCCGATGTCGACGGAGTCGAGTGGGGCACGATCTCCTGGGGCACCAGCCCGGAAGGCGAATCGTGGCTGCATTCGAACCTCGACGGCACCGCGACGGGCATAGTCTCCGACGACCCGACCAACGGTCGACTGATCACGCTGTCGAACGAGGCGCTGTGGAAATTCGGATCGGTCGAATTCACGAAGTTCATCCTCGACGCTGACGGCAACCCCGTCCGCGCACCCGAGGCCGACCTGCCTGACAGCGCGACGTTCGAGGTCCGTATCGACGGGATCGATCCGGCACTCCCCGCTGGAACTGATTTCCCGGCAGTGGGCCAGACCATCACCCTCGATGCCGCAAACGACTGGAGCTGGACGTCCGACGAGGTTGTGCCGCGGAACACCGTGATCACCTTCTCCGAGGTCGACCCCAAGCCACTGGCCGGTATCGACTGGGCGCGGCCGTACTACTACGTCTCCGCGGATGCCGGTGACGCCGATTACCGCGACACCGTCAAGGCGGTGGCCGGTGAGAAGGCTGTGGTGGAGATCCACAACCGCCCGATCCCGACCACCGAGGTGGATATCGACAAGATCGTGACCGGCCCCAAGGGCAGCCAGGTGGCCAAGGACGGATCCACGATCTTCCAGGTCACGGCTACGTGGACGGACATCGACAATGAGGCGCGGTCTTGTGTTCTCGATGTCAAGCCGGGCGCTTCGGTCACTCCGACCGCCCAGTGCGACGCAGCCGTCATCGACGGCCGGGTCCAGTTCCCGCTGAACACCGACATCACTTTCACAGAAACCGGTGCTCACACCGACGTCACCAACGTCAAGTGGGGTGACGTGATCTGGGGCGTCAAGGAAGGCAAGGCGGATGTCTCGAAGATCGACGGCGAACCGACCGCAACTTCCGTCAAGCTCACCGGCGAAGCAAACAAGTCGGTGGTCCTGGGACTCGAGAACAAAACCAGCAGCAATGGGCTGATCATCATCCCGATCCCGATCCCGCTGCCGCCGTGGGAAATCCCGACATGGCCGGGCTCTGAAGTACCCGGAGGATCAGGCACTGACGTGTCGACTCCCGGCAACAACGCTCCCGGCAATAACGGTGGTGGACACAACGGTGCTCCGGGCACACCTGCTCCGGGAAATCCTGCTCAGGCCAAACCGGACCAGTCCTCGTCCCTGCCGGTAACCGGCGCGAACGTCATCTGGCTCGCCGGTCTAGCGCTGGCACTGATCGGCGGTGGCGCATGGCTCACCCTGCGTAACCGCAAGCGTGCACCCGGCCAGGAGTAACTCCCAACCAGAAATACCGAAACAGGGCGGGTGCGACATACACCTGGTCGCACCCGCCCTGTTTCACCGTCACGACGTATCTATCTCGCGGCCGCCGCCGCGGCCCACCCCTCGAAGGAGAAACACCATGTCATTCCTCCCGTTCCCGATCGTCATCGAAGGCATCGAGACCACTGGTTCTGCCGCGATCGACGGCCTCGGTCGCCTGTCCGTACTCCTTTACGATCTCCTCGGCGGTACCGGAAGCGCCACGATCAACGCGGGCAGCTAGTTCGATACGGCACCAATTCGACCCATCAGCTAGCTCGGTAGATCTGTGAAGAGGAGACCCCGGTCCGTGAGCGATACCGAAGTTCCAGGGCGTCGTCGGCCGGGCGCAGGCCAGGTAATCGGCGAACTGCTCCTCACGGCCGGGGTCGTCATCCTGCTGTTCGTCATCTATGAGGCGTTCTGGACCAATATCGTCTCAGGGCGGCTGCAGGACGAGCTCAACAACAGTCTGGAGGAATCCTGGGCCGAAGTCCCCGAAGCCTCAGGAGCGATCGATGGTCAGCCGGTGTCCCCGCTGATCCCTGTGCTCGGCGAGGGATTCGCGCGCGTGCATTTCCCCACACTCGGCGCCGCGTACGCAATCGTCGAGGGCACACGCAACGAGGACCTGCGGGCCGGCCCCGGCCACTACCCGGACTCGCAGATGCCCGGCGAAGCCGGAAACTTCGCGCTCGCCGGGCACCGCAATGGTTCCGGCGCAGTCTTCCAACACCTGGATCGACTCGATGCATGCGATGCCGTCGTCGTGGAGACCGAGTTCCAATGGATGACGTACCGGTTGCTCCCACTCGACCAGGCCTCGCCCGAACGTCGCGCTGCGGCGAAAGCCTGCTTGAATCCCGAGCAAGCCGATCGTGTTTCCGAAGGCGACTACGTCCATCTCCTCGGGCGGCGCATCACCGTGCCCGGGGATGTTGCGGTCGTCAACCCGCTGCCCGGAAGCCCTTGGGCCGAGCCCGACGCCACGCTGGAAAGTATGTTGACACTGACCACGTGCCATCCGCTCTACTCGAACAGCGAACGCTTGATCGTCCACGCGGTTCTCGTCGAAACAATCTCGAAGACTTCGGGCACCATTCCCGCGGCATTCCAGGAGCAATGAATGTACGGATACCTCTGGGGAGCGCTCCCCGGCCCCCGACCAGTGAAGGCCCTGCTGGCGATCGTTCTCGTGGTCGCGGTGGTGCTGCTACTCATGGAATTCGTATTTCCTTGGGTGTCAGAGCATATGCCCTACTCCGACGTCACCGTATAGAGCGCCCGTGCAGGTCGGCCGACACCTGCACAAAGCCCGGCTGGAGCCCGAAGGTGCTGTCCTACATCGGACTCGACGGATCTACGATGATTCTGGCGTGTCGATGCAAACCAGTTTCCGCGTGTGTCGGAACGGGTCGCCTAGTTGACGCTCGGGGCTCTCCGGAATGTTTGTTCGACGCCTGAGCGAGCACTGAAACCTGACTCCGCCGCTACAGAACCTTCGTGAAGATCTGCGCCGGCGCTGCCGTCTCGAGCTTGTCCAGCGCCTCAACCAACCTGACGAAGTGCTCGGTATGAGTGTGGGCGTCGAGGTGCTCCTGCGATTCCCATTCCTCCGCCAACACGAGCTCGCAGGGATTGTCGGTGCGCTGCAGTAACTCGTAATTGATGCAGCCGACCTCTTTTCGGGTCTCGGTGACAAGTTCTTCGTACAACCGAAGCACTTCCGCGAGATCGCCCTGCTCCACTGTGGTTGGCACCAACACCCTGATCACAAAGACTCTCCGATTCGTCTGACCCGCGTTGACCCCTCCGCTCGAATTCTGCCGTAGACCTCCGACAGATCGACATTTCCGTTGTGACTCGAAGTTTGCGGACAGGCGCAATATCTACGAAACACCCCCGATACCGGAGGTTCGTAGGGTTTGCCGAAGTCGGGCTCGCAATCAGCAGCGCAGCCCTGGGCCCGGGCGAGGGGTAAGCACATGAGTGGAAATGCAGTTCGCTTGCAAGCGATCAAGGACGTCGAGGCCTACACACCTCCGGTGGTCAGTTTCACCACCGACGAGACACCCGGCGAGGTGTTCGGTGCCAACGTCTTCAACAAGGTGGTCATGCAGAAGCGACTGCCCAAGCTCGTCTACAAGTCGGTGATGGCGACGATCGAGCAAGGCAAACCGCTTGATCCCATGGTCGCCGATGCGGTCGCGTCGGCGATGAAGGACTGGGCGTTGGAAAAAGGCGCAACCCACTACGCCCACGTCTTCTATCCACTGACCGGGTTGACGGCCGAGAAGCACGACAGCTTCCTCGAGCCGGTCGGCGACGGCAGTGCACTGGCGGAGTTCGCCGGCAAGACCTTGATCCAAGGTGAACCCGACGCTTCGAGTTTCCCGAACGGCGGGCTGCGCAACACATTCGAGGCTCGCGGATACACCGGCTGGGATGTCACGAGCCCGGCCTACGTTCTCGAAAACCCCAACGGCAACACACTGTGTATCCCGACCGTGTTCGTTTCGATGACCGGCGAAGCGCTCGACCACAAGACTCCCCTGCTGCGTTCACAACAGGCAATGGGTTTCCACGCCGAAAGAATCCTGAAGTTGTTCGGCCACGACGACCCCGAGCACATCGTATCGTTCTGCGGTCCCGAGCAGGAGTACTTCCTGATCGATCGACACTTCTTCCTCGCCCGCCCCGACCTCCTCAACGCCGGCCGAACACTCTTCGGCGCAAAGCCGCCCAAGGGCCAGGAGTTCGACGACCACTACTTCGGGGCGATCCCGGAACGTGTGCTCGGATTCATGATGGACACCGAGCGGGAACTTTTCAAACTCGGTATCCCCGCCAAGACGCGGCACAACGAGGTTGCGCCCGGCCAGTTCGAAATCGCGCCGATGTTCGAGCGAGGCAACATCGCCGCGGACCACCAGCAGTTGCTGATGACCACTTTCAAGACAATCGCCAAGAAGCACGGCATGGAATGTCTGTTCCACGAGAAGCCGTTCGACGGTGTCAACGGCTCCGGCAAGCACGTCAACTTCTCGCTGGGCAACTCCGAACTCGGCAGTTTGCTTGTCCCCGGCGACAATCCGCATGACAATGCCCAGTTCCTCGTATTCTGCGCCGCAGTCATCCGGGCCGTCCACAAATACGCGGGCCTCCTGCGCGCGTCGGTCGCATCGGCAACCAACGATCACCGCCTCGGCGCCAACGAGGCTCCCCCGGCCATCATTTCGATCTTCCTCGGCGATCAACTGGCCGACGTCTTCGAGCAGATCGCCAAGGGCGCCGCGACATCGTCGAAGGACAAGGGCACCATGATGATCGGCGCCGATACCCTTCCCGTCCTACCGACCGACCCGGGCGATCGCAACCGTACGAGCCCATTTGCCTTCACCGGCAACCGTTTCGAGTTCCGCGCGCCAGGATCGCTGCAAACAGTCAACGGCCCGATGGTCACCATCAACACGATCATGGCCGAGGCCTTGGACTACATGGCCACCGAACTTGAGGCCGCGGTCGCCGACGGCGCCGATTTCGACACCGCCGTCCAGAATCTGCTCACCGAGATCATCACCAACCACGGTGCGGTTGTCTTCAACGGCGACGGTTACTCGGAGAACTGGCAGATCGAGGCCGAGTCTCGCGGCCTGCCGAACCTTCGCACGACGCTGGACGCCCTTCCTGAACTGATCACCGAATCCTCGATGGAACTCTTCGAGAAGTACAAGGTCTTCAACCACCGGGAGATGCACAGCCGCTACGAGGTCGGACTCGAACAGTACGCACTGAGCATCGGCGTCGAGGCACGCCTGGCCGCCGAAATCGGTACGACGCTGATCCTTCCGGCCGCAGTGCGCCACCAGACGGAAGTTGCGCAGAACTTCGTCGCACTGAAGTCTGCCGGCCTCGAACCGGATTCAGCACCGCTCGAAGAAGTGTCGGCGCCCGTTGCGGCTCTGCGCACAGCGCTCGCGGCCCTGCGCGCAGCAATCGACACCGACGCCGGCGAGTCGCCATTCGATCAGGCCAAGCACGCACAGGACGCACTCCTGCCCGCCATGGCAGAGGTACGTGCAGCGGCCGACTTCCTCGAAACCATCGTCGCCGACGATCACTGGCCACTCCCGACGTATCAGGAAATGCTCTTCATTCTCTGAGCATCACCCGAATATCACTACCCACAGAACTATGGCCTGCAACTCGATCGAGTTGCAGGCCATAGTTGTCGAATCTTGCTCGGCTAGCGGTCTTCCGGCATCGTGACTTCGAGGACGCGAGCCTCACCGGTGGTCGCGGGGTCAGGACGATCGCGCGAATCCGACGACGCCATCTGGAGTCCGTTCAAATCGGTCCGCATGTAGATGACGTTGTAACGGTCCCACGTGGTGGCGACGAATTCGAGGAACTGTCCGCTCGCCCACGGGTGCATGAATCCGCCGTACAACGCGGGCAACGTGATTCCACTCAACAGGGTCTGCGTACCACTCCACGGCCCTTGCGGTTGGTCGGCCTGACGGATCACCAGGTTGCCCTCGGCACTGGTGTACATGGCAACGAACTTGTTCAGGTAGTCGTTCCACTGCACTGCGAGTTCACTGACCGGTGCCTTGATGACCTGAACGGCATCGGTATCTCGCGGACTCCAACCGGAGCCGTCCCAGTATTCGTAGGCACCGAGATTTCTGATGTCGGCGCCGGCCACTCGCGCCAGGATCGCCTTACCGAAACGACCTGAGGGAGTTCCGTATTCGTAAATGTAGCCGTCCCGACCGTCGAGGAAGGCGCTCTGCTGGAAGTTGGAATTGATCGGCGATACTGCCGGAATCCCCGGAATGCCAAGTCCTTCGGTATTGGCGCGAACTGTCGCCGGATCGAGTTCCCAGTTCTCACCGTTGTCCGTGGAGAAAGCCAGAGCCGAGTAGTTGGTGGTCCAGGCTCCGGGTTCGTCCCACGACCGAACGGACATGAATCTGATGTACTGCACACCACCGTGAGAGATTCCAGCGGTCGGGATGGTGGTGAACTCACCCGGAATGCCGAATCCCGGAATGATCTCCTTGGAATGATTGGGGCCGTCCAAAGGAGAACTGTCGATCTTCATCCCGTCGGCAATGGCGGTGTCGTTGCTGCGGAACAATACGTTGCTGCGCCAGTCGTCACCCGGGGTGTCGCAGTCGCCCACCGTGTCGCCGAATGCCATCAGCACGTCGTGATCCGGCCCCGAAAGACCGTTGTCCCACATGATTCCGAGGTCGGTACCCGACACGTTGAACCGCTCGATGGTGTTGTTGGGACTGCCTGGGCCAGTGACCATTTCGATCGCCTTGGTCCGGCCGGTCAGCACCGGCAGAGCACCGTTGGGGGCGCCGGTAATCCACGGCAACGCGTTGGCGAGGGAGCCGGTACCGGCGGAACCACTGCCAAGTGATCCGGTCAGCGAGCCGAGCGAACCCGTCATCGATCCGGCGGAACCACTTCCTCCCGACCCACACGGTCCGCCGATCGCCGACGCAGACGGTGCTGCGGCAATCGTCGCGGCAATCGTGACGACGCCTATCGACAACATCGCCGACATGGAGTGTTTTTTACGCACGTGCAGCCCCTCTGATCATTTCGACTCCCGTTCGGACCACAGGCACAGTGATCCCCGACCGCAGAAGCAAACCATTTGGACTGTGTTAAGAGAGTGAAAGCTGAGCAAATTGTTATAAATCGCCCGTTCAACTGACACAAGTGACAGCTGTGTCCGATTTCACCTTCACAGGACAGTTGTCCGATACAGCAATAAAGGCGCCTAGTATGTAACGGAAATGTAAAAGAGTTCTCACAACGAGGTAGGTGAGCGGTGTCCGTACGTGACCGCGTAGCGCAGATTTACGATCAGGTTTTGGTTCGCAATGCAGGAGAGCCCGAGTTCCATCAGGCCGCCGCAGAGGTCTTCGAGTCTCTTCACGTAGTGCTCGAACGCCACCCCCGCTACGCCGACGCCGGACTCATCGAGCGGCTCTGCGAGCCGGAACGCCAGATCATCTTCCGCGTGCCGTGGACCGACGACCAGGGCAACGTTCACGTCAACCGTGGCTTCCGCGTGCAGTACAACAGTGCACTCGGCCCCTACAAGGGCGGCCTGCGCTTCCACCCCAGCGTCAACCTGGGCATCGTGAAGTTCCTCGGCTTCGAGCAGATCTTCAAGAACTCACTCACCGGCCTGCCCATCGGCGGCGGCAAGGGTGGCTCGGACTTCGATCCCAAGGGCCGCTCCGACGCAGAGGTCATGCGCTTCTGTCAGTCCTTCATGACCGAACTGCAGCGTCACATCGGTGAATACACCGACGTTCCGGCCGGCGACATCGGCGTCGGCGGTCGCGAGATCGGCTACCTGTTCGGTCAGTACAAGCGGCTGACCAACACGTACGAGTCGGGCGTCCTCACCGGCAAGGGCATCACCTGGGGCGGATCGCAGGTTCGCACCGAGGCCACCGGCTACGGCGTCGCGTACTTCGTCGCCGAAATGCTCAAGGCAAAGGGTGAAGGCCTCGAAGGCAAGAACGTCGTGATCTCCGGATCCGGCAATGTCGCCATCTACGCAATCCAGAAGATCCACCAGCTCGGCGGCGTCGCGATCGCCTGCTCGGATTCCTCGGGATACATCGTGGACAAGAAGGGCATCGATCTCGACCTCCTCAAGGAGATCAAGGAAGTTCGCCGCGGCCGCATCAGCGAGTACGCCGACGCAGTTCCGCATGCCGAGTTCATCGCCGACGGTTCCATCTGGGACGTGCCGTGCGACGTCGCACTCCCCTGCGCGACTCAGAACGAGCTCGACGAAGATGCCGCAAAGACCTTGATCGCCAACGGCGTTCAGGCCGTTGCCGAAGGCGCGAACATGCCCACCACCCCCGGTGGCATCCAGCTCTTCCGTGACGCGAACGTAGCCTTCGCACCCGGCAAGGCGGCCAACGCCGGTGGCGTTGCAACCTCCGCTCTCGAAATGCAGCAGAATGCTTCGCGTGATTCCTGGAGCTTCGAGTACACCGACGAGCGTCTCGCCGGAATCATGCGCGGCATCCACAAGCGCACCATCAACACCGCTGCCGAGTACGGAAAGCCCGGCGACTACGTGCACGGCGCGAACATTGCCGGCTTCGTGAAGGTGGCCGACGCCATGATTTCACTGGGCGTCATCTAGAGATTTCCGCACCACAGACAGCAGTACAAAAAGGGTGATTTCACCCTGGACCGGTTCCCGTACATCGGACTGGTCGAATCAATACCTAGGCCTCGAGGGCCCTGGGTCCGCGAGGACCCAGGGCCCTCGAGCTTGCTCCGAGCAAATCGCCCGCGACGAGCACCGTAGGCGCGGCAATGATCCCAGACGGAACTCGTGGTGTCCTCCGAAACCGTTTTCCGCTCTGACGTCGAAAAACACCGTAAGTGGACGATTGTTTAGGTCCGCAGCGCGTGGGGCATATGGACTTATCTTCACATTTGTCCATTTCACAGTTGGACGATCGTTCATGTGGTAGAAATCACAACGCCTGGCGCAATTCGATCCGCAAATTTCAGCGGCGAGTATGCCCCCGAACAAGGCCTCAGCGTGTACCCCGCTTCGTAACGCGCCGAGCCTCCGGGTGCCTGTGCCAGGCGACGCACCTGTCTAGAGGAGGCCACCCATGTCCCCAGCGCTGCTGAACAACCCGGGACCGCTCATGTTGGGAGGCAAGCCCGCCTCCACAGCGGTCAACGACGTCATCCCACTGGCAAGCGATCTCGTAGATCACCTGTCCCGTGCCAACCCGACGTTGACTTCCCTCCAAACGGAGGCAGTACGTCGGGAACTGATTGCGGTGATCGTGCAGGGGCTCCAAGTGGGGATCCAGCTATTGGATCACCGCAAACTTCCCACCGACCAAGAGTTGGACGGCATTCACACGATGACCGTCCAACAAGCATTGAAAGGCGTGCCACTCAGCGCGATCCTCAACTTGACCAACGAGGGCATCAGCACTTTTCGCACCCTCATCCTCAGCCGGGCCGACGCCGAGGACTCCGCCAATCTCGGGGATCTCAACGAGTTCTTGTTCGCACTTGCGCAGCGGCTTCACTCGTTCATCTCGATCAGCTATCTCTCGGCTCTTCCAGCCGGTTCCCAACTCGGGGAATACTCCGCCGGCGCCCTCGTGAAGGCCATGCTGGACGGCGACGATCCCACCCAGCTTGCGTTGCAGATGGGCGTTGAACTCGCACCCCGCTATCTCGTCCTGCGGCTCCTGGTGAACCTGCCGCCCATCCGCCCGGGAGCACGCAACGGCAACCACCAGCGCATACAGGCCTACCGTGACCTCTCCGTCGCTCAATCGAAAATCGCGGCCCACTTCGGGTCGGCGCTGCTCGAAGCTCCTGCACCGCAACGTGGTCTGGTCCTGATCGAGGGCACACCCGACTGGGGAACAGTGTGCGAGGTCATCCAACGTGCACGCGCAACGGTCGGGGTGGAGATCACAGCAATCGCCGAGAACGCCGCGGTACGAGATATCGCCGCCGCCCAAGCAACCACTCACGAATTGGCACAACTCGTGCGGCGCCTGAGACTGCCGGCGCGGTCGTACCGAATGGAAGACCTCGCGCTCGAGTATCAACTCACTCGGGGTGGCGCAGGCCGCGACAGCTTGATCAATCTTCTCAAGCCACTCGACGGCAATCCGGAACTGCTGCAGACATTGTCCATACATCTCGCCAACGGCCAGCATCGTCAGCGCACCGCGTCGGCGCTCGGCCTGCACACCAACACCGTCGACAATCGAATCAAGCGCATCGCAACCCTGACCGGATTGGATCCGGCCCTGCCCTCTGAACTGCTCAAACTGCGCGCTGCCATGATCTCGCTGACCTTCGCAAGCACTGATGTGGACAATCGTCCAGCGAAAATGTGAACACTCACATCCTCGCTATTAGCTGTCCACGTGTGGCGCCTGGACCCCACTTTTCCGCCCCGAACCGGGCTATAAAAGTGTGGTGCGAATCACCGCGCAAACCAGTAACAATTAAGGGGAAACACATGATCAACGGCCAGGATAACGCTCTCCTCGGTGCCTTCTTCGACACCATCCTGCAGCTCTTCAACGCGGGCAGCACCGGCACGGGCTCGACGGATGGCGGCGGCGTCTCCTAGGACGAATCTCGGGCCCTGTGCGAGAGAATTTCTCGCACAGGGCCCGCTCCAAGCCGCCTGACACTGTGATGGCGGTGACCACGGTGACCACCACGTCGCCACCGCTGAAACCAGGAGCAAGCACATGATCGCCGCACCAACCACAGGCGCTTTGGCCGTCGTTTTGAACACCGTCCTACAGATGTTCAACGCCGGCAGCAGTTTCCTCTACACCGACAACTCTCCGATTGGCGGCGGCGGCGAAACTCCCACGACGCCTGCTCCCTGATCGACTTACCCGCTCGCATCACACAGTCGCGGCACAGACAGGAACCACCGTGATAAACCAGCACACCCTGGGCAGCCTGGTCATCGACTTCGGCTCACTCTCCCGAGCACTCGGCTTCGGCAACGGCTCCATCGTGTCGCTCGGCAGCACCGGAAGTGGCTGAAACAGCCCGCCTGACCACGTCGACGATCCCGTCGCCGCTCACCTTCTCACCACATCTCGAAACAGAAAGCAGGTCCCCCTGTGCCTACAATTCCGCTCACCGGCGACCCCATCGTCATCAACATCATCGTCCAGCTACTGAGCGCGGGCAGCAGCAATGCACTCGCACTGGGCGGAGTCGGTAGCAGCGGTCTCGGTAGCACCGGGCTCGGCAGCTTCGACTCGGCGAGCCTCGGCAGCGCTGCTTAGGACCTCACTTGTGATCGGTGTTCGATCCGCGTCTTCGGCCGCCGAAACAGTCCACGAAACCCACGTTGCCCTCCGTCATCTGTGACGGAGGGCAACGTGGTCGTTCAGGCGAGACGGCTCGCGGTTGCGCGATCAGGCCGTCCGCCGCGGTGAATCAACGCCAGTCTTCAGGTGGATCGCTGTCGTCGTGCTCGATGGTCACGGACTCCGAACGATCGTCAGCTGCAGCCTTTTTCGCTGCTTCACGCATCTCGATTCCGTCGGACACCCAGTCGCCGATCTCGCGCGTCACGTCTCGAACGGCCCCGGCGATGATCATCGCGATCGAGCCCACGTGGTTGGCTGCACTTTCGGTCAGTTCCTGGACCGTGTCCTTGCGGCGTTCGAATTTCCCGACCATCAGTGTGTGCCTCTCAGGCTGCAGTTCGCTGGCGCTCGACGATAACACCGGGAGGGGTCGTCGACTTGACCAAACCGGGCGGAAGAGCGAGCTTGAAGATCTTGCCCCATACCGAACCGATCTGCTTGAAGAACCCACCGGTGTTGTACGGCAAACCGTACTTCCCACACAATTCTTTCACCTGGGGAGCGAGTTCCGGATAACGATGCGCAGGCAGGTCCGGGAACAGGTGGTGCTCGATCTGGTGCGAGAGGTTGCCGGACATGATGTGGAAGAGCGGGCTTCCCTCGATGTTGGCGCTGCCGAGCATCTGACGCACGTACCACTGCCCGCGAGTCTCGTCGGCCGTCTCGTCCTCGGTGAAACTCTGGACACCGGTGGGGAAATGGCCACAGAAGATGATCGAGTACGTCCACACGTTCCGGACCAGGTTGGCGGTGACATTCCCCGCGAGAGTGGTCACGAACAGCGGCCCCGTGAGAACCGGGAAGATGACGTAGTCCTTGAGGACCTGCTTGCCCGCCTTGTTCCACCAGCCCTTCAGAAGCGGCTTGACGTCGTGCCACTTGCGTTTGCCCTGGATGACGTTCTCGATCTCGAGGTCGTGCATCATCACGCCCCACTCGAAGAGCATCATCAAGGCAAAGGCCCAGACCGGATTACCGAGGTAATAGGGGTTCCACTTCTGCGCGTCGTCGATACGCAGGATGCCGTATCCGATGTCACGGTCTTTGCCGAGAATATTGGTGTACGTGTGATGCATGTAGTTGTGCGAGTGACGCCACTGGTCGGCCGGGCACACCGTATCCCATTCGAAGACTTCGGAATTGAGCCCTGGTTCACGCATCCAGTCGTACTGACCGTGCATGACGTTGTGGCCGATCTCCATGTTGTCGAGGATCTTGGACACGCTCAATGCACCGACTGCCGCGAGCCACACCGGAGGCAGGAAGCCGAGGTACATCAAGCCGCGACCTGCGACCTCGAACCCGCGCTGAGCCTTGATGATCTTGTAGATGTACTCCCGATCCTCCGCCCCGAGCGAGGCGACGGTGCGATCGCGCAATGCGTCCAACTCGCGGCCGATCTCCTCGACCTGCTCGTACGTCAGGACGACGGGAGCGTCGTCCTTCGCATCGGAACCGTTGCCGAGGAACGGGAGGGTGGGAAGTGAAAGTCCAAACATGTCGGTCTCCAGACAGTCGTGTGGAAAATGGGACTTCAAATGTCGACGGTGACGTCGCCGACGGGAGCACTGACGCACAGCTGGATCTTCTTGTCCGGCTCGTCGTCTGTCTCACCGGTGCGCACGTTTCGGGTACGGCCCGCCTTCTTGACGGAGGTGCAGGAGAAGCAGATTCCCATCCGGCATCCGTACTCGGGATTGAGGCCCGCAGCTTCTGCTTGTTCGAGAAGTGTTTCGCCGGAGTTCTCGGCCGCCACCCCACTTTTGGTGAATGACACCTCGCCGCCGGCCTCCCCCGGCTCGGCCACCGCCGGCGCAAACTCCTCGGTGTTGAGCAAGTGCTCGACGTCGACCTCACGGAACACCTCACGCACTCCCCGCATCAGTCCGGGAGGTCCGCAGAGATAAGCCTGGGCGTCGATCGTGTCCGGATCGGCGATCCAAGGAGCCACCGCGTCGAGGTGCCCGCGATCGAAGAAACCTTCGAGGTCACCTCCACCGCTTTCGGTGTACACGAGTACCAGTTTCACGTTCGGGTTCTGCTCGGCGATGGTCTTCAGCGCGCGCGTGTACGCCACGTCGGCATCGGTGTTCGCGTAATGCACGAACACGATCTCGCCCGAGTGCTGCTCCTCCACCAGCGTCCGAAGCATCGACATGACCGGGGTGATTCCACTGCCGCCACTGATCAACAACACCCGACGCGGGCGGTCGACGGGAAGGGAGAACACCCCGTCTGCCTGCGAGAGGCTGACAACGAGCCCGGGCGCTGCGTTGGCGTACAGATACTGCGACACCAAGCCACCCGGATGCGCTTTGACGGTGAGCTCGATCAGCCCGCTGCGCGTAGACGCGCCCCCGGCCGGCGAGTAGCAGCGAGTGTGACGAACACCGTCGATCACCACGCCCAACTGCACGAACTGGCCCGCCTGAAAACCGCGCCACTGGCGAGTCGGGCGCAGCGTGAGAGTGACGGAGTCAGCCGTCGGATGGTCGACGGCGACAACCTGCGCGCGGATGTCACGAACGGTCGCCATCGGGTTGACCAACTCGAGGTACCGATCGATCTGATGTGGAGCAGCCATGGCTTCGATCAGTCCCACCAAGGACAGTCCGCGCCGAGGTGTGGACTTCGGTGTCGTGTTCTCAGGAGCAGATGCGATTGTCATGACCCTCCTCGTACTTCGATTGCCGGGTGTATCGATTGCTGGGCTAGCTTCCCCCGACTGCGTGAATTCAGTGTACAAATGTTCACCGAAGATAGTGTGACAGGTGCACACAAGTACATGTCAACAAGAATGTGATCCGAGTTACACGAGTTGCCGAAAGGAGCCGGAATGCCTGTACCTACACTCGACGTCGTGACGAAGGCCGGACCGGTGAACCCAGAGCGCAGGGAACCCGACAACAGGGAGCCGGAAAGTCGTGCCGCAAAGAAGGAACGCACACGCCAAGCACTCCTGGACACTGCCATGGACCTCTCGGCCGATCGCGGCTTCGCCGGAATCAGCCTGCGAGAGGTAGCCAGGGAAGCCGGGATCGTTCCGACGGCGTTCTACCGCCACTTCGCTTCACTGGAGGACGTCGGTGTCGTCCTCGTCGAAGAGAGCATGCGCATGTTGCGCCAGATGCTGCGCGACGCAAGGCGTAATCCCAGCACCAAGGACGCCGCTACGTCACTGGGCATCCTTGTGCGACAAGTGCATACACACGAGCGACAGTTTCGGTTCCTCTGCCGCGAACGCTACAGCGGCGTCAGTGAGGTACGACGTGCGATAGCCACTGAAATGCGGTTGTTCGTCAGCGAACTGACCATCGACCTCTCCAGAATTGCCGGACTGGAAAGCTGGTCGTCGGACGATCTGGAAATGGCTGCCGACCTGATCGTCTCGACGATGTTCAGCGCTGTCGTCGAACTGCTGGACGCCGGGACGGCCGGGTATCGCGACGAAGCCGCCGTCATCACACGAGCCGAGAAGCAACTGCGAGTCATCATGCTCGGAATGGCCACCTGGAATCCACCTCGAAACTGACCTCGGGTTCACCTTTTCGACGTACGGTGAGAGTCATGTCTTCCACGAGTACATACGAAATCCCCGTTGGCGACCTCACCTTCGACGTACTGATCTCGGGCCCGGACGACGGCATTCCGCTGGTAGCGCTGCATGGCTTCCCGGAGAGCGCCGCATCCTGGGGCAAGGTCACACCACTGCTCACCGCAGCGGGCTACCGCGTTATCGCACCGAATCAGCGCGGTTACTCCGCCGGCGCGCGCCCCGAAGGGGTGGATGCCTACAAGATCGAGCACCTGGTAGCCGACGTCGTCGGATTGCTCGACGCGCTCGGCCTGTCCGACGCGCATCTTGTCGGTCACGACTGGGGTTCGGCGGTCGCCTGGCAGGTCGCCGGTCGCCATCCGAACCGGATCCGCAGCCTAACGGCGATCTCGGTCCCCCACCCCACCGCCTTCGGTTGGGCACTCCGCGAGGACGAGGACCAGAAGCAACGCTCGTCCTACATCGGACTTCTCCGACAGGAGGGAAAAGCCGAGGAAGTGTTGTCGGAGGACAACTTTCGCCGGCTGCGCGCCATGTTCGACGGCCAGATCGATCCTGAATTCGCCGACGAGCACATTCGTGTCCTGAGCGGGGAGGGCGCGCTGACCGGCGCCTTGAACTGGTACCGCGCGATGACCCGCGACTTCGGCGACATCGATCGCACCACCGTGCCGACCACGTATGTCTGGAGCACCGGCGACACAGCGCTCGGCCGCGCAGGCGCAGAACGCTGTGGTGAATTCGTGGACGCCCCCTACGAGTTCGTCGTGCTCGACGGCGGAAGTCACTGGATTCCGGAAGAGCGAGCCGAAGAGTTGGCCGAGGCGATCCTCGCACGTGCAGGATCCTGATCGCCGCGACGAATTCGGCTCTATGTATGTTGTCATACATAGAGCCGAATTGATTCCATCACCAGGAGTTCTGCGATGACCGAGACCGTTGCACCACCCCATCCTTTCGACGCTGCTGTCGGATTGACGCCACTCACCGCCGGCTTGTCGACCGGCGAGACCAATCCGGCGTACAACAACATGGTCGGGCCATTCGGCGGCGTCACCGCTGCCACGTTGCTCGAATCCGTACTGAAGCACCCCGAACGCCTCGGCGATCCGCTGTCGTTGACCGTCAACTTTGCCGGTCCGATCACCGAGGGCGCCTTCGAGATCTCCGCCCGGCCGGTGCGCACCAACCGCTCGACGCAGCACTGGTCCATCGAACTGTCTCAGGACGGAACCGTCGCCACTACCGCGACGGCAGTGTTCGGTACCAGGCGTGAAACCTGGTCGTCTACCGAGATCACGATGCCGGAAGTTCCGTCGGCCGAAGACGTTACGCTGCTGCCGTTCCCCGAGTTCATCGCCTGGGCACAGAACTACGAGATGCGCTTTGTCGAGGGTGCGATCCCCGACCTGGAGTCGGGCGAGCATCCCGACTCGACAACGACGCTCTGGGTGCGCGATCAACCGGCACGCGCTCTCGACTTCACGTCGCTGACCGCACTGTGCGATGTCTTCTTCCCACGAGTTTTCTTGCGCCGAGGCAAGATGGCTCCGGCTGGGACGGTCTCGATGACCATCTACTTCCACGCCGACGCTCAGACGCTGACCGAACAAGCAGACAATTCCGTGCTGGGAACCGCGCGGACCCAACGGTTCGGCAACGGGTACTTCGATCAGTCGGCCGAAATTTGGGGCAGTGACGGCGCATTGCTCGCTACGACACACCAGTTGGTCTACTTCAAGGATTGACGGGAAGCGCACTGTCCCCTTCCGGCGCCTTCACCATCGACAATGCGGCAAGGCCGACGCCGAGAACCACCAGCAGTCCGATGATGCCGGCACGGTCTGCACCGAAGAGCCATGCGAACAGGCCGAACAGTGTCGGTGCCAAAAACGACACTGCTCGGCCTGTGGTCGCATACAGGCCGAACATCTGACCTTCACGACCAGGCGGGGTGATGCGCGCCAGGAAGGTTCGTGCCGAAGACTGAGCGGGCCCGACGAAGAGGCAGAGCGCGAGACCGAAGATCCAGAACATCACCGGCCCTGACACCGCGATCAGGATCGCGCCGACCACGATCATCGACGCCAGCGAGACGGTGATGACCTGTTTCGGTCCGATCCGATCGTCGAAACGTCCGGCCACCAATGCACCGATTGCGGAAATCACGTTGGCCGCAACACCGAACAACAGCACGTCGGCCGCACTGATTCCGTAGACGTTGACAGCCAGCACGGCTCCGAAGGTGAACACGCCCGCGAGACCGTCACGAAAGAGCGCGCTCGCGATCAGGTACCAGATCGTGCGCCTGTCGACGTTCCAGAGTTCGCGCAGATCGCGCCACAACACCCGATAGGAGTCGAGGAACCCGGCCTTGGACGCTCCCGGATCGACCGCGGGGCTGGGCAACTCGGGAACCTTGAAGAACACCGGAATCGCGAAGACCGCGAACCACACTGCAGCCAGCAGTGCCACCATCCGGATGTTCATGCCACCGTCGGTGGTCAATCCGAGGAATCCCCGAGTGTCGCCGTCGCCGACGATGAACCCGAAGTAGCACAGCAACAGCAGCACGATTCCGCCGAAATATCCCATGGCCCAGCCGAAGCCGGAGACTCTACCCAGATTCTCCGGTGTCGACACCTGCCGCATCATGGCGTTGTAGGGAACGCCGGCCAGTTCGAAGATCACCGAACCGATTGCGAGCAGAACCAATCCGAGCCACAGATAGCGGTAGTTGTCTTCGACGAAGTAAAGGCCCGCCATCGAGAGCACGGTGATGCCGGTCAGTATCGCGAGCGAGAGTTTACGTTTACCCGACGCATCGAAACGTTGTCCGGTGATCGGAGCGAGAATCGCGATGAAGAAGCCGGCGATTCCGAGTGCCCAGCTGAGCCACGTAGTTGCCGAAATCGTGCCGGGAAGGTCGTCACCGACCGCGTCGGTGAGATAAACCGAGAAGACGAACGTGAGGATCACTGCGTTGAATGCGGCCGATCCCCAATCCCACAGCCCCCATGCGAACACTTGACTCTTCGTGGCCGCACCGCCGATGCCTGCGGGTGGCTCTGCCTGCGTGCTCGTGGACTCGGCGCTCATACGGCGAAGCCTAACTGCGCGCGGGCGACTCGGCGCCTCTCTCCGAAGTCGACATACAAGACGCTCTATGCACCCGAGTTAGTACGCACTTAGTTGCATACGCACCTGAGTGCATAGATACTTTTTCCATGGCACTCGAACATGCGTTGCTCGTCTCCCTTTCCGAACAGGATGCGTCGGGATACGACCTCACACGCCGGTTCGACAAGTCGATCGGCTTCTTCCACAGCGCGACGCACCAGCAGATCTACCGAGTCCTCAAGCGAATGGACGAGGCAGGCTGGGTGGAGGTGGAGGCCATCGCGCAGGACGGCCGACCGGACAAGAAGATGTACCGCGTCAGCGATGCCGGCCGCGCCGAACTGACCCGATGGATCGCAGAGCCGTCCGAACCGAACCACCTGCGCAACGAGTTGGCCATCAAGATCAGGGCCGCTGCGCACGCCGATCTCCCCGCTCTACGACGCGAAGTCGCTCGCCACCGCGACGGCCACGCCGCCCGCCTCGACGTCTACCGACTCATCGAAAAGCGTGACTTCCCCAATCCAGCAGCGCTTTCCGGCTCTTCACTGCACCAGTACCTCGTACTTCGCGGCGGCATCCGCGTCGAAGAAGGATTCACCGACTGGTGCCAGGAAGTTCTGGACGCATTGCCCACTGGCGAGTACGCCATCGAAGACACCGGCGAGTACGCCACCGAAGACACTGGCGAGCCCGCCACCGAAGACACTGGCGAGTACGCCACGGAAGGACATCTTCAGTCATGACGGATACACAGTTCCCCCGCCTGCTCGAACCGCTCGACCTCGGATTCACGACGCTGAAGAACCGCGTCGTCATGGGATCGATCCACACCGGCCTCGAAGATCGCGCGAAGGACACCGACCGCTTGGCCGAGTACTTCGCCGAACGTGCCCGTGGCGGAGTCGGCTTGATCATCACCGGCGGCTACGCGCCCAACCGCACCGGTTGGCTCTTACCCTTCGGCGCCAAGCTGACCAACCGCATCGAAGCGCGCCGTCACCGCCGGATCACCAAGGCGGTTCACGACGCGGGTGGAAAGATCGCCATGCAGATCCTGCACGCCGGCCGCTACAGCTACCAGCCGTTCAGTGTCTCCGCGTCGTCGATCAAGGCCCCCATCAATCCGTTCCGTCCGCGCAAGCTGACCGGCCGTGGGGTGCGTTGGCAGATCCGCAACTACGTTCGCTGCGCGCGTCTGGCCAAGTCCGCGGGTTACGACGGCGTCGAAATCATGGGCGGTGAGGGCTACTTCATCAACCAGTTCCTCTGCGAGCGCACGAACAAGCGCACCGACCAGTGGGGCGGCAGTTCCGAGAACCGTCGACGCATGGCAGTCGAAATCGTGCGACGCACACGCAAGGCCGTCGGCCCGAACTTCATCATCGTGTTCCGGTTGTCGATGGCAGACCTGGTCGAGGGCGGTCAGACCTGGGATGAAATCGTCTCATTGGCAAAGGAAGTCGAAGCTGCCGGCGCCACGATCATCAACACCGACATCGGATGGCACGAGTCACGGGTGCCCACCATCGTCACCTCGGTTCCCCGAGCAGCCTTCGTGGACATCACGAGCAAGCTCGAGAAGCACGTCGGCATTCCGGTAGCCGCCTCGAATCGGATCAACATGCCCGAGACTGCCGAAGAGATCCTCAACCGCGGTGACGCGCAGTTGATTTCGATGGCCAGGCCGATGCTCGCCGATCCCGACTGGGTGAACAAGGCAGAACGCGGAGCGTCCGACGAGATCAACACGTGCATTGCCTGCAACCAAGCCTGCCTCGACCACGCCTTCGTTCACAAGCAGGTCTCCTGCCTGCTCAATCCGCGCGCGGGCCGTGAGACCACGCTGATCCTCTCCCCCACTCGGCGGACCAAGAATCTCGCCGTCGTCGGCGCCGGTCCTGCCGGACTTTCCGCAGCACTCAATCTTGCTCAGCGTGGTCATTCGGTCACGTTGTTCGAGGCCTCGGACAAGATCGGCGGGCAATTCGGGATCGCACAGCTCATTCCGGGTAAGGAAGAGTTCGCCGAGACCATTCGCTACTACACCCGCATGCTGGACGTGGCCGGAGTGACGGTCAAGCTCGAAACCCGCGTCGCACCGGCAGATCTCATCGGCTCCTTCGACGAAGTCGTGGTTGCCACCGGCGTGACGCCGCGGGTTCCCAAGATCCCCGGCATCGAGAACCCGAAGGTGCTGACCTACGCCGAGGTCGTCCGAGAGGGCAAGCCCGTCGGCAAGTCCGTCGCCGTCATCGGTGCCGGCGGCATCGGCGTCGACGTGAGCGAATTCCTCACGCACCCCACTTCCCCCACTCTTCATCTCAAGGAGTGGAAGCAGGAATGGGGCGTCACCGAACCCGAAATGGCCCCGGGCGCTCTCACCACTCCGGTACCAGAGCTCTCCGAGCGGGAGGTCTATCTCCTCCAACGCAAGCCAGGACGCATCGGCGCCGGCCTCGCGAAGACCACCGGCTGGGTCCACCGGGCGGCCCTCAAGAACAAGGGCGTCCACGAGCTCTCGGGCGTCAACTACGAGCGCATCGACGACGCCGGCCTGCATATCACCTTCGGTGAGAAGCACGAGAAGCCCCGACTTCTCGAGGTCGACACCATCGTCATCTGCGCCGGGCAGGAGTCGGTTCGCGATCTGGTGGACGAACTGACCGTCGCGGGTGTGGTGACCCACATCATCGGCGGCGCGGATGTCGCTGGCGAACTCGACGCCAAGCGTGCCATCGAACAGGGCACACGACTGGCCGCGAAGATCTGACCGGCTACGCTGACTGATCGTGAGCCTGCCGACACCCACAACCACAGCCCGCGCCGTAGTGACCGGCGCCTCCTCCGGCATCGGAGAGGCACTGGCCGCTGATCTGGCATCACGCGGACACTCCCTGATCCTCGTTGCCCGTCGTGGCGAGGTCATGGAGGCCCTCGCCGAGAAGCTTCGCGCCGCGCACGGCGTCGAGGTGGAGGTCCGTGCATCGGACCTCTCCGACAGCGCGGCGCGTGCCGTTCTGGTCGAGGAACTCGGTGGCCGCGACATCAGCATCCTGTGCAACAACGCCGGTATCGCCACCTTCGGGCCGATCGCCGAGCTGGACCCGGCCTACGAGCGCGACCAGGTCGAGCTCAACGCCGTTGCAGTGCACGATCTCACGCTGGCCGTGCTGCCCGGCATGCTCGCGCGCAAGTCCGGAGCCATCCTGATGGTCGGGTCCGCGGCCGGCAACATGCCGATCCCCAACAACGCGACGTACGCAGCCACCAAGGCGTTCGTGAACACCTTTGCGGAATCGTTGCGAGGTGAACTCAAGGGCACCGGAGTGAACGTCACCCTGCTCGCCCCAGGCCCCGTACGCACCGAAACCCCGGACCCGGCCGAAGCGTCGATCGTCGACAAGCTCGTCCCGGACTTCTTCTGGATCTCGAGCGAGTACACCGCCAAGGTCTCGCTCGACGGCCTGGCCGAGAACAAAATGCGCGTCGTACCGGGCATCTTGAGCAAGGCGATGTCCGTCGCGGGCGGTTACAGCCCGCGTGCGGTCGTTGCGCCGATCGTGGGCACGTTCTACAAGAAGCTCGGCGGCTGATTCACGCAAACTTCTCAGAGCAGGCCATAGCAGACCGTATAGTCGGTTAATGGCGATGCGAAGAACACTGGCAGTCGGGGCAATCCTTCTTTTGACCGGAGGGTTGCCCTTACTGCTGCCCACGGCAGCGAAGGCATGTTCGTGCGCATCATCGGCTACCCCGGAAGAAGCCGTGAGCGTCTCCAGCACCGTTTTCCTCGGGACTCCGACGGAGAAAACTTCGGACGGATTCGAGGACACCTACCTGTTCGACGTCAGCCGGGTCTACAAAGGCGATCTGGCATCGGTGACGTCGGTGGGGACACTCGCGAACGGGAACGGTTGTGGCACAAGCTACGTGCTCGGCACCGAGCAGCTGATGTTCGTTTCTGCGCCGTACGACGTCGACGCCGAGCACGAGGGGCACAGCTGCGGGCCGGCTACCGAAACCGGGTTCGACATCCAAGCGGCGGTCGAGTCCGTGTACGGCGCCGGTTACGCCCCGAGCCCCGGCGGAACTCCGTCCGCTGGTGTGTCCGCCGACCGATCGACGGTCATCGGCGGAGGCGCCGCGGTGGCATTGCTCGCGGTGCTCGGTTGGTTCGGATGGAAGCGGCGGCGAGCACAGTGAGTCGACAGGCACAGTGAGTCGAGCCCGTCAGGGCCGCGTCAACCTCGTTCGGCGGCGCGTCAAGTAAGCGTCAAGAACCACCCCACCGGTGATCTTCGGGAGTAGATCTGAAGGTAGCCCGCAACACGGCGGGTCACCTTCAGGAGATCGACGTGACGCTACTCGAAATCTTCCCCTCCCTACGCGGCGCAATGACACCGCGTATGGATCCTGCGTTGTGGCCCATCAGTACTCGCCACGACCACAGCGGGCGTGTCTGCATCGGCGACGTCTCCCTCGAAGAGATCGCGGACCAGTACGGCACACCGACGTACGTCGTCGACGAGGCGGACGTGCGGCACCGCTGCCGCACGTATCGAGAGATCTTCCCCGACTCGGAGATCGTGTACGCCGGCAAGGCACTGATGATTCGAGCGATGGCTACCTGGGTCTCCGACGAGGGACTCGGGGTGGATGTCTGTTCCGCCGGTGAACTCGCCGTCGCGCTTGCCGCGGGCGTGGACCCCCACCGAATCATCCTGCACGGCAATGCCAAATCGGTTTCCGAACTGAGGGCGGCGGTCAACGCGGGTGTCGGCCGGATCGTCCTCGACTCCCCCAGCGAAGCGGTACGGCTCGCGTCGGTGTGCACCCACCGACAGAAGGTGTTGGTCAGAGTCACACCCGGCATCGACATACACGGACACAGGGCAGTGTCCACGGGCATCGTGGACCAAAAGTTCGGCCTACCAGCGTTTTCCGAAGAACTGGAACATACGGTATCCGTCGTCGCCAACGCGACGCACCTGCAGCTCATCGGCCTGCATTGCCATCTCGGCTCCCAGATCACCGATCCCGAACTCTTCCGCCCCGCGATCGAGACGATGATCGCACAGATGGACGACATACGACGCACGCATCGAATCATCCTCACCGAACTCGATCTCGGCGGTGGCCATGGGATCGCCTACGTGCCGGGAGATGCCCAATTGGATCTGACCCGCCTCGCTCACGTCATCGACGAAACTCTCGACGACGCGTGCACCCGAAACCGCTTCCCTCGCCCCGAAATCGTGCTCGAGCCTGGCCGAGCGATCGCTGCGCGGGCCGGAGTTACGCTCTATCGCGTACAGAACATCAAGTCGATCAGCGGGGGACGAACCTTCGTCTCCGTCGACGGCGGGATGAGCGATAACCCTCGGGTGTCGTTGTACGACAGCCACTACGACGTCGAACTGGTGAACCGACATTCGCGCGCACCGCTCCAGGAAGTCACCGTCGCCGGGCGCCACTGCGAATCGGGCGACGAAATTGCCGTCGGAGCAAGGCTTCCCGCCGACCTACATGAAGGTGACCTGTTGGCAGTGCCGTGTACGGGCGCATACCACCACAGCATGGCCTCCACCTACAACAGCGTCGGCCGGCCGCCGGTCGTCGCCGTGCTGGGCGGGATCGCGCGGCCGTTGATCAGGCGCGAATCGATCAACGACCTGCTGGCCCGCGAGGTCGGCATCTGACCTCGCGGGCGCCTGAGCCTCAGCGCCTGCGGCGACTACCGGTGCCGAAGATGTTCCGCGAAATCTCGCGTCCCGCAGCCGAAGCCGCCGAGCGCAGGAAGCTCTTGACAGCCGAGTTGCCCAAGATCTGCTCGGCGATGTTGGGGCCCTCCGGCTCGGCCGGCGGCGGTGGCGGCAGATCGGGCAGCGACGGAAGATCCAGGGACTGATCCGCTGTCGGAGCACCGGCCACCTTGGCCGTCAGCTTCTCGTACGCCGACTCGCGGTCGATCGTCTGGCCGTACTTCTGATTCAGGGGACTCGACGACGCGGCCGCCTTGATCGCGTCGTTGCCGATGGTGTCCATCAGCGACCTCGGAGGACGAATCTTGGTCCAGGCCACCGGCGTCGGCGCACCCTTTTCCGAGAGTACGGTCACGATGGCTTCACCGATGCCGAGTGAAGTCAGTGCCTTTTCCAGGTCGTAGTGCTCGGTTTTCGGGTACGTGCGGACGGTCTTGTTGAGGGCTTTCTGATCGTCGGGCGTGAAGGCACGCAGGGCGTGCTGAACCCGCGCACCCAACTGTGACAGCACCGAATTCGGAATGTCGGTCGGAAGTTGCGTGCAGAAGAACACGCCGACGCCCTTGGAACGAATGAGCTTGACCGTCTGTTCCACCTGCTGCAGGAAGGCCTTCGACGCGTCCGCGAACAGAAGGTGCGCCTCGTCGAAGATGAACACGAGCTTCGGCTTGTCCAGATCTCCCTCTTCGGGCAGCGTCTGGAACAGGTCCGCGAGCACCCACATCAGGAAGGTGGAGAACATTGCCGGGCGCGCCGCCTGGGCACCGAGTTCGAACAGCGTGATCACACCGGCACCGCCGACGACACGCAGCAGATCCTCGGTTTCGAGTTCCGGTTCACCGAAGAAGGTGTCACCACCATCTGCTTCGAGGTTGACCAACGCGCGCAGAATCACTCCCGCCGTCGCGGAGGAAACTCCGCCGATACCCTTCAGATCCGCTTTGCCCTCAGCGCTCGTCAGGTGCGCGATGACCGAACGCAGATCCTTGAGGTCCAGCAGGGCGAGGCCCTGAGTGTCGGCCCAGTGGAAGATCAGCCCTAGAGTCGACTCCTGGGTCTCGTTGAGGCCCAACACTTTACTGAGCAGGATCGGTCCGAAACTGGTGATCGTCGCGCGCACCGGGATACCGATTCCGTCGGTACCCAACGACAAGAACTCGACCGGCATCCCAGCGGGAGTCCACGAATCGTCGCCCGTCTCGACTGCGCGAGACTTCATCTTCTCGCTCGGATCCCCCGCCTTCGACAGACCCGAGAGATCGCCCTTGACGTCGGCCATCACAACCGGCACACCCGCGGCGGACAGCTGCTCGGCGATGCCCTGCAACGTCTTGGTCTTGCCGGTACCCGTCGCACCGGCGATCAGACCGTGACGGTTGATCGTCGCCAACGGAATCCGCACCCGTGCGGTGGGATCTGCCACCCCGTCGATCACCACTGAGCCGAGCTCGAGTGCCCGCCCCTCGGATGAATAGCCCGCCGCGATTTCAGCGGCAGCACCCGAGGGCACTTGAGCAGCGGGGGTGGCTCCGGCCGATGCTTCGGCCTCGGCGGCAGCCGCTTCCTTCTCGGCTTCCTCAGCTGCTGCAGCGGCTTCAGCTGCAATCCGAGCGGCTTCGGCAGCGGCAGCCTTGGCAGCTTTCGCCTTCTCCGCCGGCGTCAGCGGCGCGGCTCCGTCCTTCGGATCCACGGTCATCGAAAAGCCCTCCTCGTTGCAATGCGGCGAAGTTCTTGTCATCACCCGAACGCCGTCTCACACACGTCGAGTTTCCACCGCAGACCTTATCCCGCTCCCGCGCGCACTACTGTGTTCCTGGTGCAGGACAAATTGGTATGGATCGATTGCGAAATGACCGGGCTGCGACTCGAGTCGGACAAACTCATCGAGATTGCGGCTCTGGTGACCGACAGCGACTTGAACATCGTGGGCGAAGGTGTGGACATCGTCATCCACGCCGACGACGACGCGTTGGCTGCAATGCCCGACGTCGTGAAGAAGATGCACGCGAAGTCGGGACTGACCGAAGAGGTTCGTAAGTCGACGGTCACCCTCGCCGAGGCGGAGAAAGAGGTGCTCGCGTACATCCGCAAGCATGTTCCCGTCGCCGGTACGGCTCCCTTGGCAGGCAATTCAATCGCCACCGACCGCGGATTCATCTCACGGGACATGACGGCACTGGACACATACCTGCACTACCGGATGATCGACGTCAGCTCCATCAAAGAACTCTCCCGCCGCTGGTACCCGCGAATCTACTTCGGCCAGCCCGAAAAAGGTCTCGCCCACCGGGCACTCGCCGACATCAAGGAATCCATCCGCGAACTCAAGTACTACCGCGGCACTGCATTCGTCGCGGCGCCCGGACCGTCGAGCGCGGAGATTGCAGCCGTCGTAGAGGGCTTGGGTCCCGCCTGACCTGCCGATTGGCTTCCTGACCGACTTTCGCGCTAGTATCTCTTTCGTCAAAGCAGCCGGGTCAAACCGGTGGCCGAGGCAATGGTGGGCGTAGTTCAGTTGGTAGAGCACCAGGTTGTGATCCTGGCTGTCGCGGGTTCGAGTCCCGTCGCTCACCCAAGCGGAACCCCCGAAGATGTCGAAAGACATTTTCGGGGGTTCTTTTGGTTTGTGCGCCAGCCCCAATCTCCCCTTCCACAGCCGGGTGAACGTATCGCTCCCCTTCTCTGACGGGGGCAGCGATACGTTCACCCGAAGTGGGTGGGGTGGCGACCGCGACAAATCGCGCGCTCCCGAGCAACCCGTGCCCGAGCTGAGCGAACGTACCTCTGGTCGCTTCAGATAGACCGAAAGCCACTTTCGCTCACATCGGGGCGGCCGGAATGGCCGCAAATCACCCACCCGACGATCACTCGGGCGACGGTTCCGGCTTCCAGACACCTACGACGGTCCCCTCGCGAACATGTCGCTCGTACGCCGAAACCTTGTCGTGGATGACGTTCAGGTTTTCCTGCATCGCAGCGATCCTGGATCGAATCAACTCCTCATGCGACTGTAAAAGTGAAAGCCGCTCCTTCTCGTTTCCCGGCCCTGACCTGACGAGAGCGGCGAATTCGCGGATCGTGGCGATCGGCATACCCGAGTCTCGGAAGCGATTGCACAGCTTCAACCAAGAGACATCGCTTTCGGAGTAGACCCGACGCCCACCTGCCGAGCGCGCCACCTCGTGAACGAGCAATTCCTCACGTTCGAAGTATCGAAGGGAATCGATACTGATTCCGGTCTGGACAGCGACGTCACCGATTGACAGTTCGCGCATTGCCTGGCGACCTTTCCTTGACCTGGAGTGCACTCCAGATTTTACGGTCGCAGCCATGAATTCCATCCAGCGCAAAATCAACACCGGATACTCCCGAGTCTCCACTGCCGACGACGTACTTGCCGGACAAGATTTAACAGGCACTACGGTTTTGGTCACCGGCGGGTACTCCGGACTGGGATATGAGGTTTCGCAGTCACTTTCTTCGGTCGGCGCGCGAGTTGTAGTTCTTGCCCGCCGACCAGAACAGGCACGGAGCGCGGTGGCCGACATTCCGGGTATCGAAGTGCGAGCGTGCGACCTGTCGGACCCGAGCAGTGTCAGATCGTGTGCGCGAGAAATTCTCGAATCCCGGATCACTCCGGACATCATCATCTGCAATGCGGGGGTCATGGCCTGCTCGGAACTCCGTGTCGGCTCCGGATGGGAATCACAATTCGCGATCAATCACCTCGGGCACTTTGTACTGGTGAACCTGCTTGTGCCAGCCATGCCCGCAAACGGCTCTCGCGTCGTAGCGGTCTCGTCGGCGGGACATTTTCTGTCGGGAGTGCGTTGGAATGACATACATTTCCGCAACGGTTACGACCGCTGGCTTGCGTACGGTCAAGCCAAGACTGCCAATGCTCTATTCGCTGTACAGCTGGCGAGCTCCGGTGCTTCACGCGGTATCAGTGCGTTCTCCGTCCATCCCGGGAGCATCCTCACTCCCCTTCAACGTCACTTCTCTGCATCAGAGAAACACGATCTCGGATGGACGACGTCGAATGGCGACGCCGTGCCGGGGTTCAAGACTCCCTCCCAGGGCGCCGCTACAACGGTGTGGGCAGCGACGGCACCGAAACTCGCCGATCACTCCGGCGCGTACCTCCAGGACTGCAACATCGCGGACGTCGCGCAGACTGATGACATGAGCGTCGGCGGAGTGAAACCTTGGGCTACCGATCCCGCCGACGCACGCAGATTGTGGACACTGTCCGCTGAGATGACCGGAGTGGACGCGTTCGGTCGACGCTGACACCGAGCGAACGTACCTCCCGTCGCCTCAGATAGACCGAGAGGCACTTTCGCTCACAAAAGGTGTGCAGATGCAGAAATGCCCCCAACCGGACGGTCGGGGGCATTCTGGCGTTCAGCGCTTCAGGGACGCACTCAGACGTCCGCGTTGCCGGTCTTCCAGACGCTCCAGGGGATGTTCCAGTCACCGAGGCCGTCGGTGCCGGAGAGAGTGCCGCCGACGGTGTTCTTGACGACGACGATGTCCCCACGCTTGGTGTTGTCGTAGACCCACTTGGCGTTGGACGGGCTCAGGTTGAGGCAGCCGTGACTGGTGTTGGAGTAGCCCTGCTGCCCGACCGACCACGGCGCCGAGTGGAAGAAGATGCCGCTGTAGGACATTCGGGTCGCCCAGTCGACGGGGGTCTTGTAACCCTGCGCCGAGGTGACCGGGACGCCGTACGTGGACGAGTCCATGATCATGTTCGCGAAGCGGTCACCGATGATGTAGACGCCGTTGTCGGTAGGAGTGCTGTCCTTGCCCATGGAGGTGGGCATGGTCATGACAGTCTCACCGTTGACCTGGAAAGTGACCTGCTTGGTGTTGTCGTCCGCCGTGGCGATGACGGCATCACCGATGGTGAAGGAACTCTTCGCGTCTTCCTGCCCGAAGACTCCCTTGCCGAGATTGCGCCCGTACACGTTGACGCTCACGTCGACCTTGGTGCCCGGTGCCCAGTAGTTCTCCGGACGCCAACGGACCTCACGATTGTTGACCCAGTAGAACGCACCTTCGACGGCCGGAGTCGTGGTGACGGTGATCGCAGCTTCGGCAGCCTTGCGATCGGGGATGTTCTCGTCGAACTGCACCGCGATGGGCTGACCGATGCCGACCACGTCACCCTGGTTGGGCAAGACATACGGCTTGGTGACGTTGCCGGGTGCGCTGGTGGTGAAGGACGTGACCGTCGTACTGGCGCCACCCAATCCGAATGCGCGGGCCTCGATTTTGTACTTGCGGTTGTAGCCGAGTGGCTCGGTGGTGGTCCACGACGCACCGTCGGCAGCAATCGCGCCGGCAACTGCCTTGCCGTCCTGATTGACCATCGTCACGTCGGACAGAGCGCCGTCAGCGACGTTGATCTTGACCGGGTCGCCCGGCGAGAAGCCGACAGCGCCGTCGGCAGCGGTCGAGGTGAGCTTCGGCTTGATGAGTTCGGTGAGCGGATTGGAATCGATCGGCGCCGACCCTTCGGTACTGACGTCCTTGCCGCCCGACGTGCACGCGGTCATCAGAACGAGAGCACCGAGAGACGCCGCGATCATCGCCGCGCCCTTCGACGCTCGACCGTTCCCCCCGCGCACGGACAGACCCCACCTTTGACGACTCATCGTTCGACTCCGCTTCACAATTTCTCCGACTAACTTCCGCGTCACATGCGAATCCCACTTACCGGAAGGCAAGTGGGACTTGCGGTATGACTGCGCTGCACCAATGATGCCAGGCGCGCTCGTTACCAACGGTCATGAAAGGCCACGCCGTCAGTAACGTTCAAGTATCAATCGCTCCGAACCGTCCGTTTTGTTACCGCTTTCAGCTGATTTCCTCCGATCGGACTACAGCGGTGACGCCTCCACCTGGCGATTTGCTCCCGAACCGGCGATTCGGCTAATGTTCTGTCTCGCAAGAGCGAGCGCCTATAGCTCAGTTGGTAGAGCAAGTGACTCTTAATCACTGGGTCCGGGGTTCGAGTCCCTGTGGGCGCACTTGCAAAGGTCCCCACCTTCTTCGGAAGGTGGGGATTTTTCTTTGTGTCGTGGTGAACAGGTTGTGGTGAATAGACTTCACAGTTATCGGAACCACGGCCTGGAGGATTGATGACCGAGCGCGAAACCACACCGGGCAGCGAGCTGGCATTTGCCGGGGTTGCGGGTCAGGCCGCTCTGATCCGGTCCGGAGAAATATCGGCCCGCGAGCTCACCGAGAACACACTTCGCCGTATCGAACGCCTCGATTCGACGCTCAATGCTTTTGTGCGAGTTCTCGCAGACGAAGCGCTCGACGAAGCGACACGTCTCGATCAGCGCCAGGCCGACGGCCACAGCCTGGGCCCACTGCACGGAGTTCCGATCGCGATCAAAGACGAGAACGACGTCGCCGGAACGCCGACGACGTACGGCGGTGCGGCGGCAACCCGCATCGCCTCTGCTGACTCGGAGGTCGTCCGGCGGTTGCGCGACGCCGGCGCGGTGATCGTCGGCAAGACGACGATGCCCGAGTTCGGCATCTGGCCCTTCACGGAGACTGCTGCAAACGGCTACACCAGAAACCCTTGGGACACCGGCGTATCCACGGGCGGATCGAGCGGAGGATCTGCGTCGGCCGTCGCGTCAGGCATGGTCGCAGCGGCAATCGGCGGCGACGGCGGCGGTTCCATCCGACTGCCTTCGGCGTTCTGCGGGTTGTTCGGACTCAAACCGCAGCGCGGTCGGGTGAGCACCGCGCCGAACCGCAACCTCTGGCGCGGACTCGGCACGCTAGGCCCTCTCACTCGTTCCGTCGAGGACAGCGCGCTCGTGTACGACGTGATAACCGGTACCACCGGGATCGACGACTACACAGCCGAAACGCTCCGCACCAGCTTTGCCGAGTCAGCCGCGTCGGCGCCCGGGCCGCTTCGCATTGCAGTGTCCACCCGGAGTCCGGTCCGGGGCGTCCGCCCGTCCCCGGAGGTCGTTGCCGCGGTGCATTCGATCGCAGAGATGTTGAGCGCGTTGGGACATCACGTCGAAGAGCACGATCCCGAGTACCCGGACGCAACTGCAGCATTTCTCCCCCAGGTGCTCGGCGGCGTCCGCGACGAAGCACTGCGCGTCGATCATCCGGCGCTCCTCGAGAAGCGCACACGAGCACTCGCGTCGATCGGCCGGATAGCCGCTCCCGCGCGCGTCGGGAAATTCGCTTACCGCAAAGGTGAGCGAATCGCAGCGACGGTCAACCAGGTCTTCGACACCTTCGACCTGGTCCTGATGCCGACCACGCCCGCGCTGCCACGCCCGATCGGACAACTCGAAGGAACCGGCCTTCTGTCAGCAGTCCGCAAGGCGTTGCCGATCGCCGCCTACTGTTCGATCTGGAATGTCTGCGGCAACCCGGCGGCCGCTGTGCCCGCCGGGTTCTCCGAACGCGGACTCCCCCTGAGCGTCCAACTGGTCGGGCGCAGCGGTGGTGAACCGACCATTCTCGCCGTCGCACAGCAGTTGGAAAGCACCGTCCGCTGGCCGGATTCGCACCCTCCACACTCGTGAATTCCGGAAGCGATGTAACCATCGTCACCACGATGAACACGCGTTTTGCAAACTCCTGAGCCTGTCGGCTAATGTTCTGTCTCGCAAGAGCGAGCGCCTATAGCTCAGTTGGTAGAGCAAGTGACTCTTAATCACTGGGTCCGGGGTTCGAGTCCCTGTGGGCGCACTTGCAAGAAGGCCCCCACCTCACCAGGTGGGGGCCTTCTTCATGTTCTGTCTTCGACAACTCGGGTCAGCGAATGATCTTCCGGACCACGAGTATTCCCACCACTGAACCGACTGCGATCAGCGCGTACTTCACTGCCGGCTCGTTGAGCTTGGCGAGCACCGTCTTCTTGGTGTTCTCGACCAGCCGCTTCGGGTTGGTGCGGACCGTCAGTTCGTCGAGTGTGCTCGCGAGCTGGTTACGCGCCTTCTCGATCTCGCGTTCGATGCTCTCGGTGTCCCTGGGCACGTGTCCTCCAACTTGTCTGTGTTCTGCTGCTCTGTGTGCGGGTCTGCTGTGCGGACGCAGCGCGCCGACACTTCGCTCTACCGTAGAGGAGCAGAATGCCCTCGCGCCCACCTGCCGCGCAATTTCTCGACTAACCTCGATTCCCGTGACCGAGAACAGTAGATTGTCCGCCGGCGACGTCGCGCCGGATTTCACGCTCCCAGACGCCGATGGCAACGAGGTTTCCCTTCACGATTACCGCGGCCGCAAGGTCATCGTGTACTTCTACCCGGCGGCCAGCACCCCGGGGTGCACCAAGCAGGCCTGCGACTTCCGTGACAGCCTCGCCGAGCTGAACGGCGCCGGCCTCGAAGTCATCGGAATCTCGCCGGACAAGCCCGCAAAACTCGCGAAGTTCCGCGATACCGAAGAGTTGACCTTCCCGCTGCTCTCCGATCCCGAGAAGGCGACGCTCGAAGCCTGGGGCGCGTTCGGTGAGAAGAAGATGTACGGCAAGACCGTCCAGGGCGTCATCCGCTCGACGTTCCTCGTCGACGAGGAAGGCAAGATCGAGGTGGCCCAGTACAACGTCCGGGCCACCGGCCACGTCGCCAAGCTACGACGCGATCTGTCGGTCTAACTCCCGTACCGGCTCAAGAACAGAGCCTCCGCGAAAGCGAGATTCTCGATCTCCGACGGGTCGACGCTTTCGTCGGGCGCATGAATGCGGCATTGCGGTTCCTCGACGCCGATCAACGCGATCTCCGCGTCGGGGAACTGCTCGGCCAGTGCACTGCACAGCGGTATCGATCCCCCTTGGCCGGCAAATCCGACTTCGCGGCCGTAGGCATCGGTGAGCGCGGACTTCAGCTGCGCGAAACCTGCACCCTCCGTCGAGGACGAGAACGGCGATCCCGTCGATTCCGGAACGACCTCGATGTGGACGCCCCACGGCGCCGCCGCGCGGAGGTGGTCCGTCAACAACTTCTGTGCCTGCGCCGGATCCGTGCCAGGCGGGACACGAAGATTCAGGCGTGCCGACGCGCGGGGCGTGATCGCCGCCGCCGAGCCCACGACCGGCGGGCAGTCGATACCCAGGATGGTCAGCGCCGGACGAGCCCACACCTGCTCGGCGACCGAACCGGAACCAGTCAGCTGCACCCCTTCGAGCACCCCGGCGTCGGAGCGGAACTGATCGCCGTCATAACTGACACCCGCCCATTCCTGGTCGTTGGTCAAGCCTTCGACAGTGGTGTTTCCGGCGCTGTCGTGCAGCGTCGAGAGTATGTGCACCAGCGCGGTGATCGCATCGGGCGCCGGTCCACCGAAGACACCGGAGTGAATCTCACCCTCGAGCGTCGACACTTGGACCACAACGTTCGCGATCCCGCGCAATGACGTCGTGATCGTCGGCTCCCCGACTTCGGTGTTGCCGGTATCGGCGATCAGGATCATGTCGGCTGCAAAAAGTTCGGGCCGCTCTCGCACCAGATCCTCGAGACCGCCAGTGCCCATCTCCTCGGATCCTTCGGCGACGAGCGTCAGGTGGACGCTCGGATCCACGCCGGCTGCGGCGAGCGCTCGCAGAGCTGTCAGATGCATGACGACGTTGCCCTTGCAGTCGGAAGCGCCCCGTCCGTACCACCGTCCGTCGCGCTCGGTGAGCGTGAAAGGCGGGGAGCCCCAGAGCTCTTCGTTTCCGGGCGGCTGAACGTCGTAGTGGCAGTACAGCAGAACGGTCGGAGCACCGCCCGGGCCTGGTCGACGCCCGACAACCGCGGCCGAACCGTCGGAGGTCTCGATCGCCTCGATATCGGCGAAACCCTGAGCCCGGAATGCCTCCAGGACCCAATGCGCAGCGGCCGCGCATTCTTCCGGCGGGTACTGCCGTGCATCGGCAACGGACTTCATCGCCACAAGTGCACTCAGATCCTCACGGGCACGCGGCATGAGTTCACCTACCGCGGTTCGCAGTTCTTCCGTCATCGTCTCCCTCTCCTCGGCATCGAATCTCGGTGTGCCCGAAGAATCTCAGTCTGCCCGAATCGGACGTAGGCGGGCGCCAGGATCGCCGTTGCGCCACACCGCGCAGCAACCTCTTCGGCTACTGGACAGTTGGTCACCTAGTATCGAGGTGTGGCAACAGCATCGGGACTCGTGTGCGCGCACCTGCGCGGTGCGTTTCGACCGATCACGACCGCCGAAGTAGGTGGCCGATGACACCGGATAATGCACAAGTCCCAAATTCGACAGAAAACACCGATAGCCTGGAAGACGTGCAGCCCACGACTCGTCACCGCGCGCGGCGACGAGTCGACCCAGCACTGGAGAATCCCCAGAGCCTCGAAGAACCGCAGGAACTGCTGCCGCGCAAGCGTCCGACGCAAGAGCGCAGCCAGCGTAAATTCGACGCACTCCTGGCTGCGTCACGGGAACTCCTCACCGATGTCGGTTTCGAATCGTTCACCTGTGAAGAAGTCGCGGCACGTGCTGACGTCCCGATTGGGACGCTTTACCAGTTCTTCGCGAACAAGTACGTCATCGTGTGCGAATTGAACCGCCAGGACCTCGTCGGGGTCCAGCACGAGCTTGCTCAGTTCGGCGGCGAAGTACCCTCGCTCGACTGGTTGCGGTTCCTGAACAGTTTCGTCGATCACATGGCCGGGCTGTGGACGTCTGATCCGTCGCGCCGCGAGGTCTGGCTGGCGATGCAGTCGACGCCGTCCACGCGGGCAACCGGAGTCATTCACGAAAAGCAGTTCGCCGAGACCGTAGCGAAAATGCTCGGCCCGTTGACGCCTCGTACGCGGCGAGATCGTCGCCTGATGATGGCGGAAGTTCTTGTCCACGTGGTGTATTCGATGCTCAATTTCTCGGTTCAGGACGGTCAGTCGCATGCCGACGCCGTCGCCGAACTGAAAAGGTTGATGATCGCGTATCTCCTCGTCGCCGAGAAGGAATCCCGCACGAAGGACTAGTCGAGCGACAAAGAGCCGGTCTCCCCTTGGGAGACCGGCTCTTTCGTGTCCGGCAGTGCTACTCCGGGTCGGATTCGATGACCGCGAAAGCGCCCGCCATGTCCCCGTCGTGGGTGAGCGAGATATGAATCTTCACTCCGGTCAGGTGTTTGGCCACGTCACCGCGAAGCCGGATGCCGGGGCGCCCCCAGGCGTCCGAGACGACCTCGATCTGATTGTGGATCATTTCCCCCAGCACCGGTGGGCCGGCGAAGAGAGCAGTTGACCATGCCTTGATCACTGCTTCCTTCGCAGCCCACCGGGCGGCGAAATGTCGTGCCGGTTCGGAGCTCCGGGTAACGGCGTCTCGACGCTCGCCCGGTGTGAAGTTGTCGAGCATTGCCGTTCCCGGCCTGTTCAATTGCTCGGCGAACTCCGACACCGTCACGAGGTCGAAGCCGATACCCAGAACTCCCATACCGTGACTACTACTTGCAGCCGGGCAGATTCGAGCGGTACACCTGGTCTGCGCCGAGTCGTGCGTCCTCGCTCAGCAGCATGTCCGCTTCGAGCTGACGCGACGCCTTGGCCGGCGTTCCGTCGGCACCGAGGCGACGATCCGCCGGGCGCTCGTAGAGGCTGTCGCCACCGCACATCGCCTTCGCGAGGCGACGCTGACCGTCGATCGTCCGCTGCTGGGCCGCAGCAACATAGGCGTCACGCTTGTCGGCCGGAACCGACTCGACGAATGCCTGCGGGTGCACGACTGCGATCAGTCCGGAGACGTGACCGAAGCCGAGGCTGGTCAGCAGGCCCGCGCGCAGCGGAAGATGCTCACCGAACTTGAGCGGCTGACGTGCCCACACGAGGTGCTCGAATTCGGCCATCTTGTCGTCGACGCAGTCGAGGCTGCGGTTCGGCGGGACGATGCCCTGGCTCAGTACCTGGCAGAGCCCGATCAGCTGGAAGGCTGCGGCACCACCCTTGGCGTGACCGGTCAGGCTCTTCTGCGAGACCACGAACATCGGCGCGCCTTCACTGCGTCCCAATGCCCCGGCGAGGCGCTCGTGCAGCTCTGCCTCGTTGGGATCGTTGGCGGCAGTGGAGGTGTCGTGCTTGGAGATCACGGCGATGTCGTCGGCGCTCACGCCGAGAGCGTTGAGCGAGAGTGCAAGCTGTGAATCCGCTCCCCCACGTCCGGCGCCCAGTGCTCCGAGTCCCGGTGCCGGGATCGAGGTGTGGACACCGTCGGCGAACGATCCGGCCCAGGCGACCACACCGAGGACGGGAAGACCCATCTCGAGTGCCAGGTCACCGCGAGCGAGGAGAATCGTTCCGCCGCCGGCCGACTCGACGAATCCGCCGCGGCGACGATCGTTGGCCCGCGAGAAGCGGCGATCCTCGATGCCCTTGGCATGCATGTCCTCGGTCTTGGCAGTGGCCGACATGTCGCCGAAGCCGATGATGCCTTCCGTGCTCAGATCGTCGAACCCGCCGGCAACAACCAACTGCGCCTTGCCGAGTCGGATCTTGTCGACGCCTTCTTCGACGGATACCGCTGCCGTGGCGCAGGCGGCGACGGGGTGAACCATCGCGCCGTAACCGCCGACGTACGACTGAACGACGTGCGCTGCAATGACGTTCGGCAGCGCTTCCTGCAGGATGTCGTTCGGACGGTTCTCGCCGAGCAGCGTGTCGATGTACAGGCTCCTCATGGAGGTCATGCCGCCCATGCCGGTGCCCTGCGTGTTGGCGACCAGGCTCGGGTGTACCCAGCGGAGCAGTTCGCTCGGAGTGAAGCCGCCCGTCAGGAAGGCGTCCACCGTTGCGACGATGTTCCAGAGTCCGACGCGGTCGACCGAATCTGCCATGTCGGCGGGGATGCCCCACTTGGTGACGTCGAAGTTGGTCGGAATCTGGCCGCCGACGCTACGAGTCAGCTTCATCTTGCGCGGGACGCGGATCTCGGTGCCTGCGCGGCGGGTGACCGTCCAGTCTCCGGACTCGGCGGAAACCGTCGCCGTCGTGTTCTCCGGATCGGATTCGACGAAGGCCTGAGCCTCTGCCTCACTGCCGACCACGAAGCTCAGATCCTTGTCCAGGAACACAGAGGTGAGCAGCGGAGCGGTGTTGTCGATCATCGCGCCCTCGTCGACGTAGCGACGGATGCCGCAACGCTCGACGACTGCGTCGTGGTACTTGTCGGCGATTTCCGCCTCGGGTACCAGGTCACCGGATTCGACGTCGTACCAGCCCGGCTTGGGGTCGTTCTCCCAGACGATGAGTCCGGTGTTCCACGCCAATTCGAGAACGCCTGCGGCAGAGAGCTGCTCGTCGACCTCCATCTCGAAGCGGGTACGCGAGGAACCGTAGGGTCCGAGCTCTCCGGCACCCACGATGACCACGAGGTCCGCGGGGGTGACGTCCAGTTCGGGCCAGCTCGGAGCCTTGACCGAGTCGTCGATGCGAGCCGGCGCGGGCAGTGCCAGGATGCTGGACTCGTCGACTGCCTCGTCGACAGCTTCGGCGATCTCGGCAACCTCGGCGGCTTCCTTGGCCAAAGCACCCAGATCCAGGTTGGCCTCGGACAGTCCGCCGGTCAGGTCGACCTCGAGCGGAGCCTCTGCAGCAGCGCGACGCGACTCACGCGTTGCCGTCTTCAGTAGCTGGGTCGCCATCTCCTGGGTGGACCAGGTGCGGACGCCCGCTGCTTCGACCGCGTCGACGATCGGATCGTTGTGACCCATGAGTCCGGTTCCGCGAACCCAACCGATGACGGCGTGTGCCAACGTGACCCGCTCGGCCCAGTTGCGCTCGGCCTTCCAACGGTTCACCACGGCGATCAACGAAGCCTTGGCCTCACCGTAAGCACCGTCACCACCAAATGTTCCGCGGTTCGGCGAACCGGGCAGCACCACGTGCAGGTGCGTGTCGACGTCGCTGTCGTAACCGATCTTCGAGAGACCGCCGATGAGGCGCTCCACCGACCAGAGCAACACGCGCATTTCCATTTCGGCGCGAGCGCCGGCGTCGGAAAGTTCACCGCCGACACGGGGAGCTGCGAACGGGAAGAGCATCGTCGGCGTCATGGCCGGCTTGATGAGCTTCTTTGCGCCGCCTGCGTTCTCGGTGGCCTCGTTGCCGATCCAGTCGATCAGTGCGTCGACGTCGGTGTACGACGCCATGTTCGCGGGAACCACCCAGAGGGCTGCACCGGCGCGAGCGTTCTCGCGGTACAGGTCGCGGTAGAAGCCCAGACGCTGACCGTCGAGTCGCGAGGTGGTCACGAATACCGTTGCGCCACCGGCAAGGAGCTTGCCCGTGACCGCTGCCGCGATGGAACCCTTGCTGGCGCCCGTCACTACTGCGACCTCGCCTGCCCACTCGGGTGCGTCGGATTCTGCCGCAGCAGCCGCATCAGCGATGCGGGTGTAGACCTCGGCGAGTGCGGTGCGGCCTTCGTCGGTTGCACGGGTGGCCCACCACTTCGCCTGTGCGGCGACGGTGGAGCCGGCACCGATGAAGTTCTCGACCGACAACGCGGTGTCACCGAGCCAAATGCGAGCGAGATCCTCACGCGCACTTGCCCAGCGGTCGTCGAGCAGAACGGCCTTCTGCGCGTCGAATGCCGGAGCAACCAGACGCGGCCAGTCGGAGCCGAGTTCGGCCGAGACCAGGTCGACCAGTTCGGTGTCCTCGACCGTCGCGACTGCCGTTTCTTCGTTCAGTCCGAGCTGCTCGAGTACCAGGCGTGCGGCCGAGGCCAGAACGCCGTTGCGACCGGTGATGTTCTCGGTGAACTCACCCAGAGCAGCTGCGTCGACAGTTCCGCCGCTTCCGCCGCCGGTAGCGGGCAACGAGACACTAACTCCACGAGCAGACCCGACCGAGGCAACTGCGCTGTCGATGACTGCGTCCACTGCTGCCGCGTCGGCCAGTGCGCCGGAGCTCAGGCCACCGAGGTCGCCGCCGCGGATGCTGGCGCCGTCACGGGTACCGAGAGCCACTGCTGCGGTGACGTGGTGTGCCCAGCCGTCGCCCAGTTCCCAGACCTTCTTGACGCGGTCGGCGATGTAGCCGGGACGCTTGCCCGAGGGGCCGAAGACCTTGCGCAGGTGATCGTTGATCGAATCGGAGAGCACCGGTCCGAACGGCTTGTACGTACGGGCGAGCTTGTCGACGGTTGCCCCCAGGGAGCCCATGTCGGCGTCTGCGGCCCCGTCGATGGCACCGAGGGAGAGCTCGGAGCCGAGGTCGACCAGAAGCTGGTTGCGACGCGAGGAAACGCCGTCGCACAGTGCCTCGATCGTGTCCGCGGGGCCGACCTGATCGGGACGGAGCTTGGTCCACAGGCTGATCAGGACCTTCGTGGCGTCGGGCGCCTTGAAGGTGAGGTCGTCCGGACGCGGTCCACCCGAAGGTGCAGCCGGCGCGGCAGCGGCAACCGGAGCAACGGCCGCGGCGGCCGGAGCAGCCTGCGCGGCAGGCGCTTCGATCTCGTCGTCGTCATCGACAGCGGGGTCGACGTCGGTGCCGTAGACGATCGCGGCTTCGCGCTCGACGTTGAGAACCTCGACCGGGTAGCCGAAGCGGCCCGGCAGCTTGAGGGTCTGCGACGCGAGGTTTGCAACGGTCGGGGCAGCGCCGAGACCGATCTCGACGAAGCGTTCGACCCCGAGTCCACCTTCGGACTCGTCACCGAAGAGCAGGTCCTGCGTCTCGATCCAACGGACCGGGCTGGCGAACTGCCAAGCCAGCAGCTCGATCAGGATGATGCGGGACAACTCGTGAGTGCGCGTTGCGTAGCTGTCGAAGTCTGCGAGGACTTCCTGCAGCGGCTCGGACGGCACCAGGTCGGCGATTTCCTGAACGAAGTCACGACGCAGCGAGAACGGCTTCGGAACCAGGTTCGGGATGTAGCGGCCGATCAGGATGTCCGGGTCGATGTCGTGCGGGAGCAAGTCCTGCAGGCACACGCGGAAGTCCGCCACGCCACCGCGAAGGACGGTGGAGTGGAACGGCACGTCGATGCCGGGAACCTGGATGTATGCCCGCTTGCCACCGAATTCTGCTCGGCGACGATCGATTTCGACCTCGAGTGCGTCGAGACCGGCTACCGAACCGGCAATGGCGTACTGGCTGCCGCGCAGGTTCAGGTTGACGATTTCGAGGAACTCACCGGAGGTCTCGGCGACACCGGCGACGAAGCCCTGCACGTCGTCGTCGGAAACACCGATCTGCGACGGGCGGATAGCGGCCATGCGGTAGTCGGAGCGTCCGGCTTCGTCACGGGGAACGAGCTGGTGCATGGCGGAGCCACGCTGGAAGACGACCTCGAGAAGTGCTTCGAGCGGGAAAACCTCGGCGACAGCAGCGAGTGCGTTGTACTCACCGACCGAGTGACCGGCCAGAAGGGAATCCTCGATGAAGGTTCCGGATTCGCGCAGCTCGGCAACCTGGGCAACACCGAGAACGGCCATGGCCACCTGGGTGAACTGAGTCAGGTGCAGGACACCGTCGGGATGCCTGTGCTCCACACCACGGGCCTTGACGGTCACCGGGTTGTCGCGCACGACAGCGAGAATCGAGAATCCGAGTGCCTTACGAGTGTGCTTGTCCGCGCGCTCCCAGACGTCGCGGGCGGCCTTGGAGCGTGCGCGAGCGTCGAGGCCCATGCCCGGGCGCTGAATGCCCTGGCCGGGGAAGGCGTAGACGGTCTTCGGTGCGGCAGTGCGGCCGGTGGCGACCATGACCAGTTCGCCGTCGATGCGGCAGCCGACCTCGACGATTTCTGCGCCCTGGTCGATGCCGACACGGTCGACGCGGACGTCGATCTCGGCGCCGGGGCGAACCATCCCGAGGAAGCGGGCGGTCCAGGCGGTCAGGCGGCGCGGCGGGACGCGGGTCTCGGCCGGGTCGACTGCGGTGACTACCTGCTGCGCTGCGGCGGAGAGCCACATGCCGTGCACGATCGGGGTTCCGAGGCCGGCCAGCAGAGCGGCGTTGTCGGAGGTGTGAATCGGGTTGTGGTCACCGGAAACCTGAGCGAACGCGCCCATGCTGACCGGAGCGAGGATCTTCGCGTCACGGCGACGACGACGCGAGGTGTCGACAGCCGCATCGCTGATCGATCCACCGGCGCGAGCCGGGTCGGCGAGTTCGCCTGCACCGGTGCGTCCGCGGATCGCGAAACGCTCGGTCATGGTGACGACTGCGGGGGCGTCGAGGCCCTCGCCGAGCATGGCACCGACCTCGACCTTGACCTCGACGACACGACCGAGGTCGGTGTCGAGAACCGAGGCGACCTCGGCATTGACCACGAGAATGCTTGTCTCGGAGGGAAGTTCACCGACGAAGTCGACGGTGTGGTCGAGGTGGACCAGGTCGAGCATGCCTTCGATAACGGAAAGACTGTCGAGCTTGGCTGCGCCGAGGACTGCGAACACTGCAGGCCAGCATGCTCCGACGACGACGTCCGGAACAGCCTTGCCGCTGACACTGAGCGTGGTGGGCAGACCCGAACCGGTGACACCGGCGTGATCGGCGATGCGATCGGGAACCCACGCGACGTTGAGGCGAGCCTTGCCGTTCTTGACTGTCGGAAGTTCCTGTCCGGCAGCAACTGCCAGGAGCGCGGACATCGCACCTTCGGCATCGGCTTCGGTGACAACCGGAGCGCCGCCGTCGACGACGGACTCGGGGATCGTGATCGTGATGTCGACGGACTTGCCTGCCACCAACGGAACCGAAAGCAGCACGTGCGAGGAATCGACGACGGTCAGACTGGAACCGGTGGTGCCGTGAACTGCCTTGTCGGCAGACTCTGCACTCCACTCGTCGAGGTCGCCGAGACGACGGACGGGGTTCTGGGTCAGGCGGCCGGCCCACTGGAGGTCAGGAGCCGAGAGAACGGCGTCGAGAAGTCCGGGTGCGGAATCCTGGTGGCGACGGCTCGCGAGTGCAACCGGAGTGGTTCCGGCAGCAACCAATTCGTCGTAGGTCGCCTTCTCGAAGCGATCGAGCAGGTCACCGACCGGCTCGTCGGCACGGGTGATGCCGGCGACGGCAACGGTGCCGGGGATGACGCAAACCTGATCGGCGGTGTAGCGGGGGTCGTGTGCCTGCCACAGGGAGTCGCTGCGCCACCAACGACGCACGTCACCGTCGACGACGGGAACGAAGTTGACCGGCTTGCCCGGCGTCTTGCACAACGAGATGAAGAACGAGACGTCTGCGGGATGCAGAACGGTGGTCGAGTAGTCCGGGTACGACGCCTGCAGTGCGCAGATTGCAGCCTCGGGGCGCTCGAGGGTCTCGGCGTCAGCGAACAGCGTGGGGATCGGGCCGCGGTCGACCGGGTGCAGACGCGCCTCGGTGCGCTGGAGCATCTCGCCGAAGCGAGCACGCCAGGTGATGTCGAGCCACGGGCTCGACGTCGCCTCGACGATGGCGTCCTGAAGATCGGCGCCGCAGTCGAATTCCTTCGCCGCGTCGATGCCGACGGTCAGCTCGAGGTAGCGGCGCAGCCACTGTGCGTACGTCATGGTCTCGACGTCGCCGAAGTACGGCTTGGCGGTGACGTCGAGGGCGGCGATGATCTCGTCGCGGCGCTCGGCCACTGCCTCGGAATCGCCGGCAACCTCGTCGAGGAGGCGACCGGTACGCGAAGCCGCGTTGTCGATCTCGTGGATGTCGGCACCGAGCTGGCTACGGCCGGAGGCCATTCCGCCTTCAGCGGTACCTGCACCGACCCAGTCCGGCGTACCGGGTGTGTCGACGAGGAGCTGCTTGACCTCGGGAGAGGTGGTGGCCTCGAGAGTCGCCATGGCTGCGGTGCCGACCAGGATGCCGTCGACGGGCATGGCCGGGAAACCGGCTGCGGCAGACCAGCGACCGGTCAGGTAATCGGCTGCGCGCTCGGGTGTTCCGATGCCGCCACCGACGCAGATGACCAGGTTCGGGCGTGTACGCAGCTCGGCGTACGTGTCGAGGAGCAGGTCGTCGAGGTCTTCCCACGAGTGGTGTCCGCCGGCGCGGCCGCCTTCGATGTGGACGATGACCGGGAAGTTCGGAACCTCGTTGGCGATGCGGATCACGGAGCGGATCTGCGCCACGGTGCCGGGCTTGAATGCAATGTTGGTGATGCCGATCTCGGACAACTCGTCGATGAGAGCAACAGCCTCTTCGAGTTCCGGGATACCGGCGGTGACGATGACGCCGTCGATGGGAGCACCGGCGGTACGGGCACGCTGCACGAGGCGCTTGCCACCGAGTTGCAGCTTCCACAGGTACGGGTCGAGGAACAGGGAGTTGAACTGGACCGCGCGGCCCGGCTCGAGCAGCATCTTCAGCTCTGCGACACGGTCTTCGAAGATTTCTTCGGTGACCTGCCCGCCACCGGCAAGCTCGGCCCAGTGACCGGCATTGGCTGCCGCGGCAACGATCTTGGCGTCGACCGTCGTCGGCGTCATACCTGCGAGCAGGATGGGTGAACGACCGGTCAGCTTCGTGAACGCGGTCTCGACGCCGATACGGCCGCCGGGAAGCGCAACGGGCTTCGGCGCGAACTCGGACCACGAACGTGAGACCTCAGGTGCTGCACCGGGTGTGAGCAGATTGCGGTGTCCGCCGCGGGTGGCTGCGGCAATGATGCCGATGCCCTGTCCACGCAGCGAAGAGGACGTCATACGGGTCAGCTGATCGCTGGGTCCGAGATCGAGAATCCACTTGGCGCCGGCGGAGATTGCGCCGTCGACAGCCTCGACCCAGTCGACCGGATCGACGAGGACACCCTGCGCAAGTTCGCGCGCACGGTCCGCGTCGAGACCGCAACGGGTCGCCCAGCTGCCGACGAGTTCGACGGCCTCGGTCAATGCGGGGTGATGGAAGCCGATTTCGGTGTCGAGCGGATCGAAGGACGGCGCGAAGACGGAACCGCCACGCTTCTTACCCTCACGCTCGCGGGCTTCCTCGGCTTCGATCTGTTCACAACGCTCTTGCACGCGTGCCAGCTGAGCGGGCGGCCCGGCGAGAACGACGCGGCGACGGCCGTTGCGGATGGCGAGGACAGCCGCGCGCTCAGGCGCCACACCCTCGGCAAGCTCGGCGACGACGGCGGCGAGACGCTCGGGATCGACGCCCGAGACCGCAACCATCGGCTTCGCGGAGGCGCCGGCGATGACGCCGCGGCGACGGCCGACCAAGCTGGCAGCAGCACCGACGAGCTGTGCGACGGCGAGGAGTTCACCGTCGTCGTTGCCCTGCGCGGCTACGGCAGCCGTGGCCAGAAGGCCCTGCGAGTGGCCGATGACGGCAGCCGGCGGGTTACCGGCTACATCCAGACCCTGAGCGGAGAGTGCACGCAACGCCGCAAGCTGCGTGAGGAAGACGCCGGGGAGTGACACCGGAGCTGCGGTGAGCGCGGCAGCGGAAGGCCCGGCCGACTTCTCACCTTCTTCTTCGTCGACGATCTCGGCTTCGAGCATCCACGCGATCGGATCGAATCCGACCGGGCGAACCACGAGGAGATCCTGTGCGACGGGCGCGAGGCGTGCGGCTGCGTCATTGACCAGATCGGTCAGAACGGGCTCCAGGCCGTTGTCACGGCTGAGCTCCTCGAGCGAGGTGAGCCAGGGAGCGCCCTGTCCACCGAAAGCGATTGCGTAGGAAACGCCGTTGTTCAGCGAATCGACGAGGGCACCTTTGCTGGTCGTGCGGGACTGTCCCCCATCGACGCCGAAACGGCGTCCACCCTTCGAGTCGCGTCCGTTTCCTGTAGGTGTCGTGTCATCGATCGTCACGCGTACGTCCTCTCCTGGTCACCTCTGCGGCGAGGTGGGATTTGCGGTGTGCTGCCCGGCTGAAGTGCTCGCGAATTCGTCGAGAGAATCGACGGAGTCAGGGCGTTCGTGCAAGACAAGGTTTACACAGAATCATGAGGATTTCCTCACGTTTGTCGGCACCCTGGAAATCTGGACTTTCGGGGCCGTGATCTTCCTCACGAGACTTCGAGAAAGTGACTCGCGAGTAGGTCGCGAACGCCCTGCCTGGGACTGTTACCGGGATTTTCAGAAACCTGAGGAACCCCTCATATTTATTGTTACCAATTCGTGACCTCCTTGACGGACGGTCGATCCCGTGCGTTCCGGGCCACAATCTGTCGGACTCCCTCGCTACGTTCAGCGCGTCCACACGGGACAACTTCTCGGGGGGAGAAATCATGAAAGACACAGACGTAGTCAGAGCGGCCGAATTCATCGGCGCCGAGCTTCCGCGCGAGGCGTGGCCGCATTGGAATCAGGGATGGCCGCGCGAGTCCGAAGCCGCCCTTCTCGATGCGATCTTCTCGTCGCGCGCCGCCTATGGAACACCGAAGACCGGAGTCCGCGCCGTCGTCGACCGTTGGCGCACACACCGCTCGGTAGCCGCCGACGATCGCCTCGACAGCTTGCCCGCTCTCGCCGCCTTCACCGACCGTGGCGACGAGCTCGCAACGATTCTCGGCAATCGCCAGCGCGTGCCGGGCAACTACTTCACCAAAGCCGAGGGTGCGGCTCGCGCGGCCAAGGCGCTCGTCGAATCCGGTTGCAGGTCCAGTGCCGACGTCGAGGACACCGAAAGCCTCCGTTCGGCAGTTGTCTCCGTTCCGGGGCTCGGCCCCAGGACCTTCGAGACGCTGGTGTTCCTGTCCGGGAAGTTGACGGTAACTTCGATAGATCTACTTGCACGGTTCGCCACCGAAGCAAGCAGTGGTGAGGAATTGTTGTCGAGCACCGACGCAGCCGAGTTGCTCGTTGCGGTTGCCGAACATCTCGATGTCGATGTTCAAACGCTCACCCACGCTGCGTGGCGGTATCAACGCACGGCCGAGCAACCTCGCCGGTCGAAGAAATCCACCATGCCGCCCGCAGCGGATCCACTCGCCGAAACGGCCTGAGAGCGGGCGGGCGCATCCCGACCAGGGTGGTGTGCCCGCGAGCGATTCCACTCGCGTATCCTTTGAATTCCGCGCGCGAGTGGCGGAATTGGCAGACGCGCTGGATTTAGGTTCCAGTGTCTCAGGACGTGGGGGTTCAAGTCCCCCCTCGCGCACAACGAAGAGCCCCGCCGGATCTGATCCGGCGGGGCTTTTTCGGTTCTCGTGAGCAAGGTCAGCGCTTTCGATCCTTGACCGGTGGAGTCATGTACGTCGTCCGACTCGGTGTCAGCCCCAGACGGACCGAGCTCTCCAACCAGGTGATCGCCGAGGCCGTCGGATCCACAACCGGAACGTGAATCCCTTTGCCATGCAGCCTGTCTCGGACCGCACTGGTCACACCGAGCATCCCGGTGCAACCGAGAACGACGGTGTCGGCCTCGCCGTTCTCCACTGCCGCAGACGCCTGAGCGGCCAGTCGATCGATCAGTTCCTCCCGATCGGTGAGGCCCAGCACCGGCATGTCCACGACTCGAATACTGCCCAGCCGATTGTCCAGCCCATACCGCCGAGTGAGCGATCGGAGCATCGGCACGACATTCGGCAGGATGGTCACGACACCGACGCGATCGCCCAGACTCATCGCTGTCAGAAATGACGGCTCGAAGCCGCCGACCACCGGAGCGTCGATGACCTCTCGGGCGGCATGCACTCCGGGATCGGCGAAACACGTGATGAACACACCGTCGACGCCGTCGGCTGCCGCCTCCTCGACCCGCTGCACGATCCCGGGGCCGGCAAGTGCCTCGTCGTACTCGGACTCGATGCTCGCCGTGCCAGAGAGCAGTGACACGACGTCGACCGTCGTACCGGGCGCCGCCCAGTGCTCCACCTCGGCTGTCACCGCCGGAGTCAGTGTGGTGTCGATGACCGGGCGAATCACTCTGATGTGCATGAAACACTCCCCTGCTTTCGGATACGCGCCGAGGTTATCGATGCAGCACAGCCGGGAGAATGTGTTCAGTGCCCTGGCGTTGCGGGTGAGGATGGGCATAGCGCACAGGTGCTGCGGGACGGCCTCTACGACACGCCGTGGCACGGCTTCTACGACACGCCGTGGCACGGCTTCTACGACACGCCGTGGCACGGCTTCTACGACACGCCGTGGCACGGCTTCTACGACACCGTGTCGGAGATCGCAGGGCGAGGCACTATAGCTCTCAGGTACCGTCTTAGTGTGTCCAAGAACGCTACTAAACGCCGACCTGCGCTGATTCTGCTGGTCATCGTGTCAGCTGCCGGCTGCCTCGCGCTCGGCTGGTGGCAGTGGGAGCGCTTCGAAGCCGTCGGAGGCTCGGGACAGAATCTCGGGTACGCGTTCCAGTGGCCGCTGTTCGCGGCGTTTGTCGTGTACGCGTATCGCAAGTTCGTTCAGCTCGAAGACGTGGACCCCGAAGAGGCCGAAGCCGAGGAAGCCGCCGCGGAGCCGCGTGAGATTCCCGCCGACCTCTTGCCGCAACGCCCGCGGGCCGAGTTCGACGATGTGAACCTCGACGTCGACGACCCTGAAGCCCGCCAAATGCTGGAATACAACGACTACCTTGCGCAGCTCGCCGCTCGCGAGTCCGATAGGAGCACGACGTGAGTACCGGTTCGGAAGCGAGCATCGCTACCCCCGCAGTCAACGCAGAAAAGCAGAAGAAGGTTGCGTCGGCGCTGGTCCGATACCGCGTTCTCGCCTGGATCACCGGCCTCTGGCTGCTGTTCCTGACCGGTGAGATGGTCTACAAGTACCTGATTCTCGACAATTCGGCGGACGCACCGTCGTGGTTGTTCTACATCGGCCAGATCCACGGCCTGTTCTACATGCTCTATCTCGTGTTCACGATCGACTTGGCGATCAAGGCCCGGTGGAAGCCCGGTACGACGGTTGCCACCGCGCTCGCCGGCACGATCCCGTTCCTGTCGTTCGTGTTCGAGCACAAGCGAACTGCCCAGGTGAAGCAGGCTTACCAGCTCTGAGAGTTTCAAAAAGTAGAGCCCTGAACGCAGACGCGTTCAGGGCTCTACTTTTCGGATTCGGTTCAGCCGGCCAGTGCCGCCAGCGCGGGAACGAGCTGTACGAGCGCGCGCCCTCGATGTGACGCCGCATCCTTCTCGGCCGGGGTGAGTTCTGCGGCCGAGCGGGTGTCGCCGTCCGGACGGAAGATGGGGTCGTATCCGAAGCCGCCGTCGCCGGCTGGTTCGCGGCCGATCACCCCGCGCCATTCGCCGCGCACGACGGTCTCGTCGCCGCCGGGGATCACCAGTGCACAGGCGGAGACGAACGCCGCGCCTCGACGCTCGTCTGGCACGTCTCCCAGCTGAGCCAGGACCAGAGCCGTGTTGGCGCCGTCGTTTCCGTGAGTGCCCGACCATCGCGCGGACAGCACGCCGGGCATACCGTTGAGTGCGTCGATCTCGACACCGGAATCGTCTGCGATGCAGGGAATTCCGGTTGCAGCTGCTCCGTCACGCGCTTTGGCGAGCGCATTCTCCTCGAACGTAGCTCCGGTCTCGGGGGCTTCGGGGAACGGCGGGACCTCGTCGAGCCCGACCAGTTCGATTCCGCTCACTCCGGCGGCGTCGAGCACCCGGTGAAGTTCCTTCAGTTTCTTGGCATTTCGGCTGGCAACCAGTACTCGTACGCTCACAGCTCAGGCACCGAACTTCTTCTTGGGTTCCGGATTCTTCGGTTCGGGTAGCACCCCGGGATACGGCTCGGCCAACGCTTGACGCTGGATCTCGAAAAGTTGCTCACAACCAGCCAGAGCGGAGTCGAGCAGCTTGTCCAGCGTCGAGCGTGGGAAGGTGGCGCCCTCACCGGTTCCCTGAATTTCCACCAGCGTGCCGGTATCGGTGGCCACGACATTCATGTCTACCTCGGCACGCGAATCCTCTTCGTACGGAAGGTCGAGACGCACTCGTCCGTCCACGACGCCGACGCTGACGGCCGCTATGCCACACGAGATGGGCTGTGGGTCGGAGAGCAGGTCGGCTGCGCGCAGGTACGTCACGGCGTCGACCAGGGCCACGTATGCCCCCGTCACTGCCGCGGTGCGAGTGCCACCGTCGGCTTGGAGGACATCACAGTCGAGGGCGATGGTGTTCTCACCGATTGCCGCGAGATCGATGCACGCTCGAAGTGATCGGCCGATGAGTCGACTGATCTCCTGCGTGCGGCCGCCGACCTTGCCCTTGACCGATTCGCGGCCACTGCGTGTGTGCGTGGCGGCGGGAAGCATCGCGTATTCGGCTGTAAGCCAACCCAAGCCGGAGCCCTTGCGCCAGCGGGGTACACCCTCTTCGACGCTGGCCGTGCACATGACGCGAGTGTTCCCGAACTCGACCAGAACGGATCCGGCCGGGTGACTGGTGAACCCGCGGGTGATCTTGACCGTGCGGAGCTCGTCGTCCGCCCTACCGTCTTCTCGTGTAGTCACCTTCGTGAGCCTAGCGGTCGCCCGGTGAGCGCTGCACCGAATGTGAGGGGAATCAGATGTCGTAGACACTTCCGGCGGAGACGGCATGGACCGGTCCGGAGAATTCGGATTTCGCTTCGGCGATCACGTCTTCACGCGATGTCCACGGCGGGATGTGCGTGAGGAGAAGTTCCTTGACGCCGGCGAGCGCAGCCACACGGCCGGCTTCCTTACCGGAGAGGTGAACTCCCTCGGGGCGATCCGGACTGTCGGTCCACGACGCTTCGGAGAGCAACACGTCTGCACCACGCGCGAGTTCGACGACGTTGTCGCACATTCCGGTGTCGCCTGTATAGACGAGGACGCGGCCGTCGGCGCCGGTGATCCGGAAACCGTAAGCCTCGGGTGGATGATTCATCCGGCGGGCGACGACGCTCAGTTCACCGAACGTCACCGGCTCGTTCTCGGCCCAGAGCCGGACGTCGATGGTGTCGGAGATGTCGTCCATCTCGCCGGCGCACTCGGCGGAGGACACTCCGATGCGGCACGCGGTGTCGGTGGGGCCGTAAACCAGAGCACGGCCGACCGGCGGGTTGGGGTGATAGCGACGCCAGACGAGCAGGCCGGGCATGTCGAGACAGTGGTCCGCATGAAGGTGCGAAAGCAGGATCGTCACCTCGCCCGGATCGGCGTATCGCTGCAACGCCCCAAGAACTCCCGGGCCGAAGTCGATCACGAGCGGCGGAGTTCCCGGTGCCGTGAGCAGGTATCCCGAAGCCGGTGAATCCGGACCCGTGACGCTGCCGGAACACCCCAGGACGGTCATGCGCATACCGGTCATGCTGCCACGTCTACCCGTCTGGGAAAAAGCTCTTGGTGGTTTTGGCGCGTCGAAGTCACACCGCAGTGAGGGTGTGACCCACGTCCGTTCAGAAACTCGGTGGTCGAACGGCCGGCGCCGACCCGGCGCGCTTGGCCCTCTCCCCCGACGTCAACGCCCAGGCGGCAACCACGCCGCCGATCGCTCCGAACAGATGTCCTTGCCAGGAAACCCGTGGATCGCTCGGCAGAACGCCCCACAGCACTCCGCCGTACACGACGAAGACGGCAACGCCGATCAGGATCTGTGTGAAGCTCCGCGTGAAGAACCCGCGCACCAGCAGGTAGGTGACCCAGCCGAAGATCAGCACGGACGCACCGACGTGATTCGAGTTCGAGCCGGCGAACAACCAGGTCCCGACGCCGCCGATCACCCAGATGATGCCGGTCGCCGCGAGTCCCCGCGCAATTCCCGACACCAGCACGAGGTATCCGAGGATCAGCACCGGAATGGTGTTGGCGATCAGATGACCCCAGTCGTCGTGCAGCACCGGGGCGAACAGGATTCCCCACAGGCCGTCGAGCGTGCGCGGGGTGACGCCGGCGTTCTGGACGTTCTGACCAGAAATGACATCCACGATCTCGATCACGTAGAGCAGGATCGCGAAGCCGCCCACCAACACGGCCGACTGCTTCCACACCGAGGGCGGACCGGATTTCGGTGCCGGCGTCCGGGTGCCGAAGTCCGGATTGTTGAAATCCATCGTCATCGTGTGCGTCCTCCACCGTCGATCCGGTTTTCTGATCCGGTCACTCGCGACCAGGCTCAATTCGAGATTACCGCCGATTCCAGGAGTGCTGCCTAGAGAAATGCGGACGGGAAGAGTTCGCGGTAACTCGGGATTCCGGCTACCGACGTGGCGTCGAGAATCGCTGTGACGATCGCACGTTCGACCACCTGGGCCGAAGCCGCGCACACCGCGTCGAGTATCGGCAGATCGTTCGGGAAAGCGTCCGGAACCGTGATCTCCGAATTCGGAGTGTGATCACCGGTGGCGAGCGCAAAGATCGTGTCGCCGTCGAGCGGCGAATGTGCGGGCCGAATTGCTCGGGCCAGGCCGTCATGACCTGCGACGGCGACGCGTCGGCACCCGGCTTTCGTCAAGGCGGCGTCAGTGGCGACCACACCGATCGTGGTGTTGAGGACGGTTCCCTTGGCTGCAACGGCGTTGGCCGACGCGAGTTCGGACGCGTCGGGGAGCCTGAGGCCGAACGACTCCGCGCCGTCCGAGCCGACGCCCCACGGCAGGCCTGTTCTGGGGTCGAAGACCGAACCCACCGGATTCGCCACGATCAAGGCGGAGACCGTCGTCCCCTCGGCGGGGCCGTCGGCGATCACGACGCTGGCCGTTCCCACCCCACCCTTGAGCGCTCCGGCTCTGGCACCTACCCCCGCGCCGACCGTGCCCGTGGCGAATTCGCGCGAAGCAGTGTCGGCAGCGAGGAATCCGAAATCGCCGGTCGGACGAACGGTCCAGTCCCCCACCGGCAGATCGAAGATCACGGCACCGGGCACGATCGGTACCACCTGGCCGGGAGCGCCCATCGCGATCCCGTGATCGTGTTCCTCGAGCCAGCGCATCACTCCGTCGGCCGCGGCAAGTCCGTAGGCACTACCGCCGGTCAACAGCACGGCATTGACCTGCTGGACCGAATGGCTCGGGTCGAGCAGATCGGTCTCGCGGGTACCCGGACCGCCGCCCCGGACGTCGACTCCGGCGACCACACCGGCCGACGCGAGCACGACCGTGCAGCCGGTGGCTGCGCCGCTTCCGAGAGTGGCTCCCTCGTCGAGCTTGTGGTGATGACCGACGGCGAGGCCGGCGACATCTGTCAGTGAATCAGTGGGCCCGGTCCGCGTTGTGGTCATGGCATGAGCGCCTGGACGAGGGAGTCCTGCATCCACGTCAACCAGTGATAGACGTCGAGATGCGGGGCTCGCGGGTCGTCGGGTTCGAGGCTTTCCGGTGTGTCGGCGTCGATGCCGAGATTGGTTCCGAGCGCGAGACGGACGTCGTTGAGCGAGGACAGCCAGGCGTCGGCCTGTTCCTGCGTGAGAACGACCTTGCCGCCGGCCTCCGGAAGCGAAGCCAACAACATGCGAGCGGACTCACGCTTGGCGTCGATGATCTCGGGTTCGTGCAAACTGCGCAGCGCGCCGTTGACATTGGCGCCGGCGTCGTCGAGATCGTCACTGTCCGGAGCGACCTTGTCCGGATCGGTGCGCTGGAAGTCGGGAAGCAATCGCGCCAACACCGGATTGTCGGGCGTCTCCGAATTTCCGGTACGAAGACCCGTCAGCGCGGCGAGCTCGTCTTGCGGCGCCGAAGACGCGCGCTCGTCGAGAAGCCCGGTCACCGACTCCACGAGCGAGCGCAGAACCGCCGCCTCGTGGCCGTCCATCTCGGACTTGAACTTCACTCCGCCGAGTGAACTCTTCCTACTCCACGTCCGCACGCGTCGGACTCCCGTCTACGAGTTAGGCGAACAAATCGGTCGAAAAAGTGCTTTTCTCAGGTGTCGTCGCGTTGCATCGTGGCCCAGAGACCGGCAGCGTGGAGGCGACGAACATCGGCCTCCATCTTGTCGCGCGAACCGCTCGAGACCACGGCCTTGCCCTCCGAATGGACCTGCATCATCAGGTCGGTGGCCTTGGCTTTGCTGTAACCGAACAATTTCTGGAACACGTAAGTCACGTAATGCATGAGATTGACCGGGTCGTCCCAGACGATGGTCACCCAGGGCCGATCTGCGGCTTCGATGGTCGCAACAGCCTCCGACTGCTCGGGCGTGGCTTGAGGAGAAGAAGCCGTAGCGCCTCTCATCGTTACGTTCGCCGAGTAAGTGCCGGACACGGTCGCGCCGCCGAAAACCATGTATCCAGGGTACGGCGCGACGAGAGGCGACAACACCCACCCACGTCGTCTCGCGCATAGAGTTGTGTGCGTGCCTACGCAAATTTCCGACATCCGCGACGCCGGTGCCAGCACCGCACTGCTCACCGATCAGTACGAACTGACCATGCTCTCGGCAGCTCTCGCCGACGGATCTGCCTTCCGCAACTGCAGTTTCGAGGTATTCGCACGGCGGCTGCCGGACGGTCGTCGCTACGGCGTCGTCGCCGGTACCGAGCGCCTTCTCGACGCACTCGAGCAGTTCCGGTTCGGTGAACCTGAACTGGCGATCGTTGCAAAATTTCTCGACGACACGACCGTCGAGTGGCTGCGCAACTATCGATTCTCCGGTGACATCGACGGCTACCGCGAGGGAGATTTCTACTTCCCCGGATCACCGATCCTCTCGGTCCGCGGAACGTTCGCCGAGTGCGTCATCCTCGAAACCTTGATTCTCTCGATCCTCAACCACGACAGCGCGATCGCTTCGGCCGCAGCCCGCATGGTGAGCGCAGCGGGCGGTCGACGGATGATCGAGATGGGCTCGCGTCGTACACACGAACAGGCCGCCGTCGCCGCTTCACGTGCCGCCTATCTCGCCGGCTTCGACGCCACCTCCAACCTCGAAGCCGCGCGGCGTCACGACGTACCCAGCGCAGGTACCAGCGCGCACGCCTTCACGCTCCTGCACACCACCGAGGACGGTCCGGACGAAGCCGCGGCATTCCGCGGTCAGGTCGCCGCTCTGGGCGTATCCACCACCTTGCTGGTCGACACCTACGACATCACCGAGGGCGTGAAAACGGCTGTCGCCGTTGCCGGTCCCGAACTGGGTGGAGTTCGCATCGACTCCGGCGATCTCGGCGTTCTTGCTCGTCAGGTACGCCAACAACTCGACGATCTCGGCGCTCCCAAGACACGCATCGTCGTCTCCGGCGACCTGGACGAGTACGCGATCGCGGCTCTGCGCGCCGAACCCGTCGACTCGTACGGCGTCGGTACTTCCCTGGTCACCGGATCAGGCGCCCCCACCGCAGGCATGGTTTACAAGCTGGTCGAGGTCGACGGAATCGCGGTCGAGAAGAGAAGCACCAACAAGGCATCTCGCGGCGGCGCCAAGAAGGCACTGCGCGTAGTGCGTCCGACCGGCACGATCGTCGAAGAAGTCATCTACCCCGCCGGATCACCGTCACCTGTCTCCGAGGCGGACGGAGCGACCGAACTGCTGATCCCGCTGGTTCGCGAAGGCAAGGTCGTCGACAGCGCGCCGACGCTCGAAGAGAGCAGAGCGGTTCTGAAGGCAGGGCTCGTGAGCCTGCCGTGGGAAGGCCTCAAACTCTCGCGCGGAGACTCGGCTGTGCCCGTTCGATTCACCGGAGGTGAGCACCAGTGAGCGCAAAAGCACTGATAATTGTCGACGTTCAGAACGATTTCTGCGAAGGTGGCGCTCTTGCAGTCGACGGCGGTGCTGCGGTTGCGGGAGCCGTCAACGATTTCGTCAACTCCCACGAGTACGACGCCGTAGTCGCGACTCGCGATTTCCACATCGACCCTGGGGCGCACTTCTCCGAGAATCCCGACTTCATCGACAGCTGGCCGGTTCACTGCGTCGCCGGGACAGCCGGCGCCGAGTTCCATCCGGCGTTCGACGCTTCCGTCGCCGGGTCGGCGATCTTCTCCAAGGGCGCCTACAGCGCGGCCTACTCCGGTTTCGAAGGAGCAGCCGAGGACGGAACGACGCTCGAGGACTGGCTCCGCGCCCACGAGATCACCGACGTCGACGTGATCGGAATTGCCACGGATCACTGTGTCAAGGCCACGGCCGTCGATGCCGCGCGCGCGGGGTTCGCCACGACTGTCCTTCTCCCCTTCACCGCTGGTGTGTCGACCGCCACGATCGAGTCGGCATTGGTGCAGATGCGGGAGGCGGGAGTGCAGCTGATCGGGCGAGACGAGGCGTCGCCGGAAGAAGACTCGAATGCCGGTGAACTACCCCGGGAATCATCCGTGGACGTTTCTGACGTAGGGATCCATTAACCTTCGTGGGTGGCCGATCAACTCCCGAACGTTCCCGAACTGCTCCAGACAGCGGTGCGGTCGCTCGGCGGTGCCGAACGAACCAGTCAGCTGACGATGGCGTCCGCCGTGGCGCACTCGATCGACACCGGCGAGCATCTGGCCGTCCAGGCCGGCACCGGTACCGGTAAGTCGCTCGCCTACCTCGTTCCGAGCCTGCGCCACGCGGTCGAATCGGGACGCACCGTGGTCGTGTCCACCGCCACCATCGCGCTGCAGCGTCAGCTCGTCGACCGAGATCTGCCTCGGCTCGCCGATGCCCTGAAGAAGCCACTCGGCCGACGCGCAGAGTTCGCAATCCTCAAGGGCCGCAACAACTACCTGTGCATGAACAAGATCCATACCGGCGCGTCCGAGCAGCCACCCGAGGACGAGTTGTTCGATCCGTTCACGGTCTCGCGTCTCGGCAGGGAGGTCGTCCGCCTCACCGAATGGTCCTCCGACACCGAAACCGGTGATCGGGACGAATTGGTGCCGGGCGTATCCGATCAGGCGTGGCGGCAGGTCAGTGTCACCTCCCGCGAATGCATCGGTAAGAACCAGTGCCCGGTCGGTGAGGACTGCTTCGCCGAGCGCGCCCGAGTCGAGGCGTCGAAGGCCGACGTAGTGGTCACCAACCACGCACTGCTCGCGATCGACGCCATCACCGGCATCCAGATCCTGCCTGACCACGACGTCGTGGTGATCGACGAGGCCCACGAGTTGGTCGACCGCGTCACCGGCGTCGCCACGGCCGATCTCACTGCCACCTCGATCAGTGCCGCGGCCCGGCGTTGCGGCAAGATCGCCGAAGAACAGGATGCCGATCGCCTCGAAGCCGCCGGCGAGGGGTGGGCAGGGCTCCTCGAAGAATTACGGCCAGGTCGCTGGGAAGGCCTCCCGGACGGGGCGGCACCCGCACTGGCTGCGATCCGCGACGCGGCCTGGTCGCTGCGCACCGCTATCGGTCCGGCCAAACCGGGTATGGCTGCTGCAGATCCCGAAGCCGCTGCGGCCCGCAACGCCGCACTCTCGTCCGTCGACGACGTCCACGACAGTGCCGTGCGTATTCTCACCGCTTTCGACGAACCAGACCCGGCAAAGCGCAAGGACGTCGTCTGGCTGTCCTCGGACGAGTTCCGCGGATCGGTGCGGCGCTCCGTCCGGATGGCTCCGCTCTCGGTCGGCGGATTGCTGCGCTCGCGACTGTTCGCCGAATCCACCGTCGTTCTCACTTCCGCGACACTGACCGTCGGCGGATCGTTCGACGGTCTCGCCGTCAACTGGGGTCTTCCTGCGGAATCGTCCGCGCGCCCCGACTCGGGTACCGCCATCGGCACCGAAGCACCCTCTGACGCTTCGGCTTTCCGCTGGAACTCACTCGACGTCGGGTCGCCCTTCGACCATGCAAAGGCCGGCATCATCTACATTGCCCGCCACCTGCCCACGCCCGGCCGCGACGGCCTCTCCCCGGTCTATCTCGACGAGATCGCCGAACTCGTCGAGGCTGCGGGCGGACGCACCCTCGGCCTGTTCTCGTCGATGCGCGCCGCCAAAGCCGCCTCGGAGGCGATGCGTGAACGCCTCGACACCCCCATCCTGTGCCAGGGCGACGACGCCACCGGCACCCTCGTCAAGGCCTTCGCCAAGGACGAACCCACGTCACTGTTCGGCACGTTGTCCCTGTGGCAGGGCGTCGATGTTCCGGGTCCGTCACTGAGCCTCGTCATATTGGACCGGATTCCGTTCCCGCGCCCGGACGATCCACTGTTGATGGCTCGCCAGCAGGCTATCGAATCCCATGGCGGTAACGGCTTTCTCAGCGTCTCGGCCAATCACGCGGCGCTGCTCCTGGCACAGGGCGTGGGTCGCCTGCTTCGTAGCACCGACGACAAAGGTGTGGTGGCCGTGCTCGATCCGCGTCTGGCCACGGCGAGATACGCGGGTTACCTTCGCGCATCGCTGCCTCCGTTCTGGGAGACGACCAACCCCGAAGTCGTCCGCAAGGCACTCACCCGCATCCGCGACTCACGTCCCTGACCCAGTTCTCACGCGGGCACAATTCTGCCCCGGTACCGACCGAACGGACCGGGGCAGATGTATTACGTCAGACGCTCGGAGTGGTCACCAACCCGAGTTCGGAGGCATCGACCAACAACCGGTGATGCGGCAACACCCGCACGGTGTAACCCACGGAGCCGGAGACCGGAAGCGCAACCTCGGCTTCGAAGATCTCGGCACCGTCCTCGGTTCCGAAATGTGTCATCGGGAACGTCACCACGTCGGTGAGTTCCTCGCCTGGGCTGACGCGTCCCAGGACTGCCTGAACCTCCACATCCGAGACCGACAAGCCGCCGAGGCGGACCTTGGCTTTCAAAGAGATGGTCGCACCGATCTCCGGGGTGTCCGGCAGGCCGGAACCGTCAACCTGCTCGACGGCGACCGACGGCCACTGCGACTCGATACGGCGACGGAACTCGGCCACCTCACGCGCGCCGGCAAAATCGTCCGCCACTACCGCTCGAGCTGATTCCGCCGAAGGGGCGTAGTAGTCGACGGCGTAGTCACGAACCATGCGTGATGCCAACACCTTCGGGCCCAGATTCTCGAGGGTGTGGCGAACCCTCTCGACCCAGCGCGTCGGCAGATCGGCTGCATCACGGTCGTAGAACGTCGGCAGTACCGCGTGCTCGAGAAGTTCGTAGAGGGCGCTGGCTTCCAGATCGTCACGCCGCACGTCGTCGAGAACACCGTCGGCCGTCGGAATGGCCCACCCGTTCTCGCCGTCGTACATCTCGTCCCACCATCCGTCGCGAATGGAGAGGTTGAGGCCGCCGTTGAGCGCGGATTTCATGCCGGAAGTACCGCACGCCTCGAGGGGGCGAAGCGGGTTGTTGAGCCACACGTCGCAGCCCCAGTACAGGTAGCGGGCCATCGACATGTCGTAATCAGGCAGGAAGACGATGCGGTGACGCACATCCGCTTCGTCGGCGAACCGCACGACCTGCTGGATGAGTGCCTTACCGCCGTCGTCGGCGGGGTGCGACTTGCCGGCCACAACCAACTGCACCGGACGTTTCTCGTCGAGCAACATCGCACGCAGACGCTCGGGATCACGCAGCATCAGCGTCAACCGCTTGTACGTCGGAACGCGCCTCGCGAATCCGACTGTCAAGACGTTGGGATCGAATACTCCAGTGGTCCAGCCGAGTTCGGCCTCGGTCGCGCCGCGTTCGAGCCAGGACGCTCGGACGCGACGACGAACTTCGTCGACCAACTTGCGGCGCAACGCATTACGTGTTTCCCACAGTTCGGTTGCCGACAACTCGTGCAGGCGCTCCCACCCGCGTGCTTCTTCGAGTTGCTCCTGACCGACGATCCGCCTGGCCACGTCCATCCACTCCGGCGCCGCCCACGTCGGCGCGTGAACACCGTTGGTGACCGAACCGATCGGCACCTCGTCGGCGTCGAAGCCCGGCCAGAGACCGTTGAACATGTCGCGACTGACGATGCCGTGCAACTTCGAGACGCCGTTGGCTCGCTGGCCCAGGCGAAGACCCATGTGCGCCATGTTGAAGATCGACGGATCGGCTTCGCGCCCCATCCCGACGATGCGGTCTACGGTCAGGCCGGGAAGCAAACTCGATTCGTTCTCGCCGTTCGCTCCGCCGAAGTAGTGACGGACCAGATCCGCCGGGAAGCGGTCGATTCCGGCGGGAACCGGAGTGTGCGTCGTGAAGACCGTTCCGGCGCGGACCGCGGCCAGAGCCGAATCGAAGTCCAGACCGCTGGTGGTGACAAGTTCCCGAATCCGTTCGATGCCGAGGAATCCGGCATGCCCCTCGTTCATGTGGAACACCTCGGGATCGGGCAATCCGTACGCCGCGGTGTAGGCGCGCACCGCGCGGACGCCGCCGATACCCGCGAGGATCTCCTGCTTGATGCGGTGATCCTGGTCCCCGCCGTAGAGACGGTCCGTGACGCCGCGCAGATCCGCGTCGTTCTCGGCGATGTCGGAATCGAGCAGCAGCAACGGCACTCGTCCGACCTGAGCGATCCACACTCGCGCACGCAGCACCCGGCCACCGGGCATGGCGACGTGAATGACGACCGGCGATCCGTCTTCGGAAGCCGGGCCTGCGTCCGTCAGCAAACGAAGAGGCAACCCTTGAGGGTCGTGCGGCGGGTAGTGCTCGGCCTGCCAACCGTCGGCGGTCAGCGACTGGCGGAAGTAGCCGGATCGGTAGAGCAGTCCGACGCCGATGAGCGGCAGCCCGAGGTCGGACGCGGCCTTGAGGTGATCGCCCGCCAGGATGCCCAATCCACCGGAGTAGTTGGGCAGAACTTCGCTGACTCCGAACTCCATGGAGAAGTACGCAATTCCGCCGGCTAACGATGTGCCCTTGGCCTGCTGGGATTGGTACCAGCGCGGGGTGCTCAGATAAGCATCGAGATCGGCTGCTGCAGTGTCGAGGTCACCGAGAAATGCCTCGTCACTGCTGAGTTCGTCGAGACGGGTGGGGTCGACTTCCCCGAGCATGCGGACCGGATCGAACTGGACTGCTTGCCAGAGTTCGGGGTCGAGTCGCGAGAACAGATCCTGTGTCTCGGGATGCCACGACCACCGAAGGTTGGTGGACAGGGGGCCGAGCGCGGCAAGGCGCTCCGGAAGGTGGGCTCGGACAGTGAACCGACGCAAGGCTTTCACCCCGCGAACCCTAGTCGAGTTCCTTGCACTCTGTCCGGTGGAACCCGAACGCCCGAGCCGACCTGACCACCGACAGACCCGAATTCGTCGTTATCAGCACTCCAGCGCCGCACCCACTACGGTTGAACCCGGCGAAAGAAAGTTTTACCGCGATCCATCACCAGAAATGGAGCTTCCCGTGTCAGGACGCCTCGGTATCGACGACGTGGTACCCGAGATCTCGGGTAACTATCCGGCAAAGGCCGTGGTCGGTGAAGTCTTCCCAGTGCACGCCACCGTGTGGCGAGAAGGCCACGACGCCATTTCCGCCACTTTGGTCGTGCGTGGTCCGCGCGGTGCCAAGCCGCTGCGCATTCCGATGGACCCCGGCACCGAACCGGACACCGTCGACGCGGTGTTCACACCGTCCGCCGAAGGTATGTGGTCGTTCCGGATCGAGGCGTGGAGCGATCCCATCGCCACCTGGAAGCACGCCGTGGAAGCGAAACTCGCCGTCGGGCAAGGGGCGGCCGAGTTGGCCAACGACCTGGAAATCGGTGCGCGCCTGTTCGAACAGGCCGCGCACGAGGTACCGCGGGGCAACAGGTCCAGGCTCGAGGCCGTCACGGCGTCGCTGCGCAGCGATCAGGCGCTGACTGCTCGCGTCGCGCCGGCCTTCGCCTCCGACGTCGCCGAACTGCTCCGCGCCACTCCGCTCCGTGAACTGGTCACCAAGGGCGAGTCCCACCCCGTCGTCGTCGATCGCAACCGTGCACTGTTCGGATCGTGGTACGAGTTCTTCCCCCGCTCGACGGGCGGTTGGGACGAGAACGGGGTGCCGCAACACGGTACTTTCCGAACCTCGGCCGAAGACCTACCCCGCATCGCCGCAATGGGTTTCGACGTCGTCTACCTTCCGCCGATCCATCCCATCGGCGAGATCAACCGCAAGGGACGCAACAACACTCTCACTCCCGAACCCGGTGACGTCGGCTCGCCGTGGGCCATCGGCTCGGTCGACGGCGGGCACGACGCTGTTCACCCGCAACTCGGCACGCTCAAGGACTTCAAGGCCTTCGTCGCTGCGGCCCGCAGGCTCGATCTCGAAGTGGCACTGGATCTCGCGCTGCAGTGCGCCCCGGATCATCCATGGGCCAAGAAGCATCCGGAGTGGTTCAACGTCCTTCCCGACGGCACCATCGCCTACGCCGAGAACCCGCCCAAGAAGTATCAGGACATCTACCCGATCAACTTCGACACCGATCCTCGCGGTCTGGACAAGGAAATCCTGCGAGTCGTCCGACACTGGATCAGTGCCGGCGTCAAGATCTTCCGGGTAGACAACCCGCACACCAAGCCGCCGAACTTCTGGGAGACACTCATCTCGGAGGTCAAGAAAACCGACCCCGACGTCCTGTTCCTCGCCGAGGCATTCACTCGTCCGGCGCGCATGTACGGCCTTGCCCGGCGCGGGTTCACGCAGTCGTACACGTACTTCACCTGGCGAGTTGCGAAGTGGGAACTCACCGAATTCGGTAACGAGTTGGCGGCGAAGGCCGACGAAGCCCGACCGAACCTCTTCGTGAACACGCCGGACATCCTGCACGAGTCCCTCCAGCACGGTGGGCCCGGAATGTTTGCACTACGAGCAGCTCTCGCCGCCACCCTGGCGCCGACGTGGGGCGTCTACTCCGGTTACGAACTCTACGAACACCAAGCCGTTCGCCCCGGCAGCGAGGAATACCTCGACTCCGAGAAGTACGAACTTCGGCCGCGCCGTTTCGCCGAAGCAGCAGCGCGAGGCGAGTCTCTCGAGCCGTGGATCACCGCACTCAATCGCATCCGGCGTGCACACCCGGCCCTGCAGCAGTTGCGGAACCTGCACTTTCACCACATCGACAACGACGCGTTGATCGCCTACTCGAAGTTCGACGCCTCGACCGGTGACGCCGTCCTGACGGTGATCAACCTCAACCCGTTCGCTGCAGAAGAGGGCACCGTCTGGTTGGACATGCCGGCGCTCGGACGCGAATGGCACGACCACATGACCGTGCTCGACGAGGTAACCGGTGAGCAGTTCAATTGGGGCCAAGCCAATTTCGTCCGCCTCGAGCCCTGGCGTTCGGTGGCGCACATCCTCGCGCTCCCACCCGTTCCGTATCCGGCCCGGATCTCTCTGGCCTACCAAGCACGCAATGCGCACCGCGCAGGTGGAGGCAAGTGATGTCAACCGAGAAGTTCCCTTCGGGTATCGCACCGGACAATCACGATCTGGAGCTGTTGGCGCGCGGTGAACATCACGATCCGCACAGTGTCCTCGGCGCCCATCCCCACGCCGACGGCACCGTTCTGCGAGCGTTGCGTCCCAACGCCGAGTCCGTCAGTGCCGTCATCGGCGGCAAAAACTTTCCTCTCGAACATGTTTCGAACGGAATCTTCGCGGCTCTGGTCCCCTACCCCGACCTGATCGACTATCGGTATTCCGTGACGTACCCGGGTGGACACACGGTTCTCGCAGCCGACCCTTACCGGTTCCTGCCTACTCTCGGTGAACTCGACCTACACCTGTTCGGCGAAGGTCGGCACGAACGACTGTGGGACATCCTCGGTGCACATCCGCGTTCGTACGAGACACCGGACGGCCCCGTCGACGGCACCTCGTTCGCCGTCTGGGCTCCGGCCGCCCGCGGCGTGACCGTCGTCGGCGACTTCGACGGGTGGAGTGGGCAATTCGCCCCCATGCGAGTCCTCGGATCCACTGGGGTCTGGGAAATCTTCCTGCCCGACATCGCAGTCGGTTCGCTGTACAAGTTCCGGGTCCACGGCCACGACGGCTCCGTTCGCGACAAGGCCGATCCCATGGCATTCGGTACCGAGGTCCCGCCGGCGACTGCATCGCGAGTGACCACCAGTTCGCATGAGTGGAACGACGCGGCCTGGCTCGAAACCCGCGCCGGTGTCGATCCTTCGCAGTCCCCGATGAGCGTGTACGAGGTGCACCTCGGATCGTGGCGTCCCGGGCTCGACTACCGGCAGATGGCCGAGCAACTCGCCGTCTACGTCACCGAAACCGGATTCACCCACGTCGAACTGCTGCCCGTCTCCGAGCATCCGTTCGGTGGATCGTGGGGATACCAGGTCACCTCGTACTACGCACCGACCTCCCGCTTCGGCACCCCGGACGACTTCCGCTGGTTCGTCGACCACCTGCACGCCGCAGGGATAGGTGTCATCGTCGACTGGGTGCCTGCACACTTCCCCAAAGACGAGTGGGCCCTGGCTCGTTTCGACGGAACTCCCCTGTACGAGCACGCCGATCCGCGTCGCGGCGAGCAGTTGGACTGGGGCACATACGTATTCGACTTCGGTCGCCGCGAGGTCCGAAACTTCCTCGTCGCCAACGCGCTCTTCTGGCTCGAGGAGTTCCACATCGACGGACTGCGCGTCGACGCCGTCGCATCGATGCTGTACCTGGACTACTCACGCCCGGAAGGTGGATGGACTCCCAACATTCACGGCGGCCGCGAGAATCTCGAAGCCGTTGCGTTCCTGCAGGAGATGAACGCCACCGTCCACAAGAACCATCGAGGAGTCGTCACCGTCGCCGAGGAGTCGACGGCGTGGCCCGGAGTCACTCGGGCGACCAATGTCGGCGGCCTCGGATTCAACATGAAGTGGAACATGGGGTGGATGCACGACACCCTCGGGTTCCTCGGTCACGACCCGGTACACCGGACCTACCACCATCACGAGATCACGTTCTCACTGATGTACGCGTGGAGTGAGAACTACCTGCTACCGATCAGCCATGACGAAGTGGTGCACGGCAAAGGAACTCTGTGGACCCGGATGCCCGGCAACGACTTCGCCAAGGCGTCCGGCCTGCGCTCACTGCTTGCATACATGTGGGCGCATCCAGGCAAGCAACTGCTGTTCATGGGACAGGAATTCGGTCAGAGTGCGGAATGGTCCGAAGAACGCGGCCTCGACTGGTGGCAGCTCGACGATCAGTACACCGGCACTCTCCATCGCGGCGTCCAGCGACTGGTCGGCGATCTCAACTCCGCGTACCGACGTCATCCGGCCATGTGGACCCTCGACACCTCGCCCGGTGGATACTCCTGGATCGACGCCAACGACACCGAGAACAACGTCCTCAGTTTTCTGCGTTACGGTACTGACGGTTCGATTGTCGCCTGCCTGTTCAACTTCTCGGGCAGTGAGCACTCGAGCTACCGCGTCGGGCTACCAGAGCCCGGCCGATGGGTGGAAATTCTCAACACCGATGCCGAGGTGTACGGCGGCTCCGGAGTCGGGAACCTCGGAGCGGTCACAGCAACGTCGCATTCGTGGCACGGTCGGCCAGCCTCCGCACAGGTGGCGCTGCCAGCTGCTGGAGCGATTTGGATAAGTCTGGAGCGTTGATGGTCGGCCGGCGAGTAGTCATTGTCACGTCGTCACTGTTGGCAGTGGCAGCACTGCTCGCCGGTTGTGCCCAGGGAACGAGTGGCCACGCCGTCTCGATTTATCACGATCCCTTCCGCGTCGCCGGACTCGACGCAACGGCAGGACCAAGTGGGTTGCGTCCGGGAGCCCCCAACGCCGACCGAGCAATCACCGGCACCGACGGCGGGGACATCGACGCGCTGGCAGCCAACGCCATCACAGACATCGAAACCTACTGGGCCGCCGAGTACCCGGCTCTGTTCGACAAGCCCTTCGAACCGGTCGACGAGCTGATCTCGTGGGACCCCACCGAATCGAACGGCCCGGACTTCTGTGAGGAGACCACCGAAGAACTCATCAACGCCGGGTACTGCAGCATCGATCACACCATCGGTTGGGATCGTGAATTGCTGCTGCCCGAGGTGCGGGAGAAGTTCGGTGAAGTGGCCGTCGCGTTCATCTTTGCGCACGAGTACGGCCATGCCGTTCAACGCAAGGCCGGGATCGTCGGCGGTAAACGAGACGCAGCCCTGGTGCGCGAACAGCAAGCCGACTGTTTCGGTGGCGCCTTCTTGCGGCACGTCGCCGAGGACAAGGCCGCGCACTTCACGATGAACACCTCCGACGGCCTCAACAAGGTGTTGGCGTCGGCGGTCGCCATCCGCGACGAAGACCCTAATGATCCTGAGAGCCACCATGGTTCGGCGTTCGAGCGCGTCACCGCCACTCAGATCGGCTTCACCGACGGCGCCGGTGCGTGCGCGAAGATGGACGCCGACGAAATCGAGTCACGGCGTGCAGACCTCCCGCAGCAGTTCGCCGAGGGCAACGATTCCGGAGAACTGCCCGTCACCGAGGCAACTCTCGACGAGTTCGTGAAGACCTTCCAAGCGATCTTCGATCTACCGCAGCCACCGAAGGTCGTGTTCACCGGCGCAGACACCGGGTGCAGCGATGCCGTTGCGACCGAACCCGTCTCGTACTGCCCGTCGACGAACACCATCGGAATCAGCGTCGACGACCTTGCCGAGCGCGGCACGCCGGGTCGCGTCGGGCGACGCGAGTTGATCCAGACCAACATCACCGGTGACTACAATGCCTATGTCCTGCTCGCGTCGCGGTACACCCTCGCGATGCAGAAGGAGAACGGCCAATCGCTCGACACTCCGCAGACTGCCCTGCGCGCGGCCTGCTTGTCCGGCGTCATCACCGCAGCACTCAGTCCCACCAACGCCGCGGCGTCCGGAGCACAGGTCACACTCTCCCCCGGCGACCTCGACGAAGCCGTATCGGGGCTGCTGACCGACGGCCTGGCTGCCAGTGACGTCAACGGTGAGACGGTTCCGAGCGGGTTCGCACGTGTCGACGCGTTCCGGACCGGCGTTCTCGGTGGCCGGGAAGTGTGCGACAGCCGCTACACGGAGTAGCGACTGCCGGTCCACACGTCAGTAGAGAGCGGAAGCCAACTTACGACGGGCCGCGATGACGATCGGTTCTGCCGGGTCGAACAGTTCGAACAGTTCGAGCAGGCGCGTCCGAGCGGCAGCCTTGTCGTCGCCGGCAGTTCGCGAGACCACCGAGATCAAGCGGGCGAACGACGCCTCGGGTTGCTGGGCGAACATTTCCAGGTCGGCCGCAGCGAACTGCAGTTCGAGATCGGACGGATCAGCATCCGCGGCCGCAATCGACTCGGGATCGACACCCTGAACCCGAGCCATGAACTTCACCTGGCGGACAGCGCTCTTGGCCTCCGCATTGTTGGGTTCGGCGTCGAGAATTTCCTGGTACGCAGCGATGGCGGCGTCGAGATCGCCCTCGTCCAGCGCGGTTTCAGCGGCCACGAAGCGAGGATCCTCGACCTCCTCCACCGGTTCGTCCGCGTCGGAGACCGGCCCACTCAACTTGCCCTCGACAGCTTGGAGGACTGCGTCGAACCACTGGCTGAGCTGCGCCTCTGGCTGAGCGCCCTGAAAATCGGCCAACGGCTGACCAGCCGCGACAGCAACAACCGTCGGAACCGACTGGACACCGAATGCCTGCGCGATACGAGGGCTCACGTCGACGTCGACGTTGGCAAGAATCCACTTGCCGCCGGCTCGCGCTGCAAATGATTCGAGAACTTCGGTGAATACGACCGAGGGCTCGTATGCGCGGCCACCGATGTTGACGATCACCGGCACCTGGCTCGACTTCAGCAGGACTTCGCTTTCGAAGTTCTCCTCGGTCACCTCGATCACTGCCCCGGAGACAGCAGAAACGGCCCCGTCGCCGCTGGTGTTACGCGGCGGTGGTGGGGCCGTGGCCCGCTCTTTGAAGGCGGACAAGTCGACTGCGCCGCTCATGGCGGCAGCAACTGCGGACGAACGCGCGGGGGGCCTGGAACCTGGTCGAGTCACGGCTCCCAGTTTGTCACGAGTTGCGAGAAGCTACGTAGAGGGATGCAGCACTCAGACGAGCGCCGCGTTGCCCTTGGACGACTCGAACTCCGTGGACAGCTCACCGAGCTTGCCGTTTCGCACTGCCCAGCGTTCGAAGATGACGGTGCCGAAGGGGGGAACGCTCGAGATCAGCGCAAGGATCGTGGTCTTGACGTCCCACTTGAGCGACCACGCGGTCAGGAGTGCAACAACGATGAACACCAGGAAGCCGGCGGTTCCGTGGACCATTCCGGGGATGCGAATCGCTTCTTCGTGTCCGAGGACCCACTTGAAGAACATGGCAACCAGCAAGGCCGCCCAGGTCACAGCTTCCCACCACGCCACCAGACGGAAGCGTTTCGCGGGAGTGGATACGTCAAAGATGTTCGCCATGAGGCCATTGTGCCCGAACAACTACGACGCCCCGTAGTTGTGTGAGCAAAACCACGGGGCGTCGCCGAGCGAGAGCGCTCGTTCAGGTGTATTTAGACACTCAGGCCTTGGGGACGCGGACGATGAGTGCGTCGCCTTGTCCGCCGCCGCCGCAGAGTGCGGCTGCGCCGATGCCGCCGCCGCGGCGTTGCAGTTCGAGGGCGAGGTGCAGGGCGATGCGGGCGCCGGACATGCCGAGGGGGTGGCCGACGGCGATGGCGCCGCCGTTGACGTTGACCTTGGCGGGGTCGAGGCCGAGTTCGCGGGTGGAGGCGATCCCGACGGCGGCGAATGCTTCGTTGATTTCGACGAGGTCGAGGTCGGTGGGGTCGATGCCTTCCTTCGCGCAGGCTTTGGCGATGGCCCGGGCGGGTTGGGACTGGAGGGTGGAGTCGGGTCCGGCGACGACGCCGTGGGCGCCGATTTCCGCGATCCAGGTCAGGCCGAGTTCTTCGGCTTTGGTTTTGCTCATCACGATCACGGCGGCGGCGCCGTCGGAGATCGGGGAGGCGGAGCCGGCGGTGATGGTGCCGTCCTTGCTGAACGCGGGACGCAGTTTGCCGAGGGATTCGGTGGTGGTGTCGGCGCGGATGCCTTCGTCCTGGGCGAAGACGATGGGCTCGCCCTTGCGTTGGGGGATGGAGACGGGGACGACTTCGTTGTCGAAGAGGCCGTCTTTCCAGGCGCGGGCCGCGTTCTGGTGTGAGGCGGCGGCGAAGGCGTCCTGCTCGGCGCGGGTGATGTGGGCGGTTTCTTGTTGGTTGACCTGTTCGGTGAGCAGGCCCATGGCCTGGTCGGTGAAGATGTCGTGGAGGCCGTCGTAGGCCATGTGGTCGCGGAGGGTGACGTCGCCGTATTTGAAGCCTTCGCGGCTTTTTTCGAGCATGTGGGGTGCGCGGGACATCGATTCCTGCCCGCCGGCGACGACGATGTCGAATTCGCCGGCGCGGATGAGTTGGTCGGCGAGGGCGATGGCGTCGATGCCGGAGAGGCACACTTTGTTGATGCTCAGGGCGGGGACGTTCATGGGGATGCCGGCGGCGACGGCGGCTTGGCGGGCGGGCATCTGGCCGGCGCCGGCGGTGAGGACCTGTCCCATGATGACGTAGTCGACCTGTTCGGGTGCGACTGAGGACTTGTCGAGGGCGCCTTTGATGGCGATGCCGCCGAGGTCGGACCCGGAGAGGTCTTTCAACGATCCGAGGAGTCGACCCATCGGGGTCCGAGCTCCCGCAACAATCACAGAACTGGTCACGATTTCCTCCGGCTGCAAAAGAGAGATAGTCGTCGGTTCCGTGCGGCCTAAGAGCCAAGTCACATCCCGACGTGTACTCCTCAAACGGTAGCGCTACCGTGAAAGGTATGACACAGACCTCCCCCAGTTCTGCACTCGCACCTTTGTCGTCCGACCTCGTCGTCGCGATCGATCACGTCGGAATCGCGGTGCCCGATCTCGACGTGGCAATCGAGTGGTACACGCAGCACCTGGGCATGGTGTCGACCCACGAGGAAATCAACGAATCGCAGGGCGTGCGTGAGGCCATGCTCTCCGTCGTCGGCTCCCCCGCCGGATCCACTGCCGTTCAGCTGCTCGCGCCTCTGGACGAGAACTCGACCATCGCCAAGTTCATCGACCGAAGCGGCCCCGGACTCCAGCAGCTCGCCTACCGGGTCACCGACATCGACGCCATCTCCGCCGAGCTTCGCGACCGCGGGGTTCGGTTGCTGTACGACGCTCCCCGACGCGGTACGGCCAACTCGCGCATCAACTTCATTCACCCGAAGGACGCCGGCGGCGTCCTGGTGGAACTGGTCGAACCCGACGCGAGCCACTAGCAGACCCGACTCCAGCTCGTATGCCAGGTAGATTGTCGCCATGGCATACGAGCAGGACCGCGGTTCGATCCAACTTCCGTTCCAGATCGCACGGAAGGGATACGACCGCGACGAGGTACGCAACTACTTCGAGCGATTCGACGCGGAGCTGCGAGTTACCGCGGCTGATCGTGATGCTGCCGCTGCGCAGGCCCGTGACCTCGCCAAGCAGCTCGACGATGCACGCGACGACATCGACGACCTCCGCAAGGACGTCGACCGCCTCTCGGTACCGCCCACCACTGCGGAGGGCATGAGCGATCGCATCAGCCGCATGCTGCGCCTTGCCTCCGACGAGGCCTCGGAAGTGCGCGCGAAGGCCGAAGCCGACGCAGCCGAGATGACCTCCATCGCCGAACAGGACGGCGCTCGCCTACGTGGGCACTACGAGTCGCTGATCGCCGAACTCGAGGACCGTCGCAACGCGATGGAAACCATGCACGAGCAGACCATGGCGCAGGCCCGTACCGAAGCCGCCCGGATCGTCGAAGCCGCGCAGGCCGAGCGGGATCGACTGGCTGCCGAGTCCGAGGCCAAGCGCACTCAGATCCGCGAAGACTTCGACATCTCGATGTCGGAGCGCCGCGCCAAGGTCGTCGCCGCCGTCAACGAGTTGGAGTCGTCGAGCAAAGCAGAGGCCGAGCGTCGACTCGCCGATGCGTCGCACGAGGCTCAGCGCAGGCTGCAGGCCGCCACTGATCAGTCCGAGCGCAAGATCGCTCACGCGAAGGAACTCACCGAAGAACTGCGTGTTCTCCGTGGCCGAATCCTGGCTCAGCTCTTGGGTATTCGCGGACAACTCGATTCGGTTCCGGCTATGCTCGCATCGGTCAACCGGGAGAGCGAACTCCTCGATGCACCGCCCGCTCCGGTCATCGTCGAAGCCGAGGAAGATCTCGAGATCGAAGACAAGAAGGCCGACGCAGATAAGGTCGACGCAGAACCGGTCAAATCAGAACCGAGTATCGACGAAGACGACGTTCTCGAGGACTCGGACGAGACGAACACCGCCGAGATCGACACCCGCGCCGTCGAGCAGCGAGCCCAGTCCAGGAACTGATCGACGCTCAGGACCACCGTCTGGTCAGGCTGCGCGTACCGCGGCCTGACCAGCATCCGGTGTGCCAGTGTCGACGCTCGTTCGCGCCGCCCGGTTCCGAAGGCCACGTCACCACGTGAGCGACGCCGGGCCTGATGTCGTGATCACAACCGGGGCAGCGATAGAACTTCGTCGCGTTGGAGCCGGGTATCGGCCTCACCATGTACATTTCACCGCCCGGACCGGGTTCCTCCCGGACCAGCGCCCCGCCGAACAACACACCGCTTGGTGACGCCGACTCCGCGCTCGAATCCCGCGCACGCCGAGTATCCGTTCGACGGGTTTGCTTCGGCGAAGGTTTGCGGCGCGGCATGGTTCGAGTCTAAACAGCGTCAGAAGAGGCGGAACTCGGTGCTTTCGGTGCCCCGCAAGGCCTCGTAGTCAAGGACCAGGCAACGGATCCCACGGTCGTTGGCCAAAGTCTTTGCCTGCGGCTTGATCTGTTGCGCTGCAAAAACTCCCGTGACCGGCGCGAGCAGCGGATCGCGGTTGAGCAATTCGAGGTAGCGCGTCAACTGCTCGACGCCGTCGATCTCGCCGCGACGCTTGATCTCCACCGCCACCGATGCACCGTCCGCGTCTCGGACCAGAAGATCGACCGGCCCGATGGCCGTCATGTACTCACGCCGCACCAACGTGTAGCCGGGGCCGAGTGTCTCGACATGCTCCGCCAAAAGTTCTTGAAGGTGTGCCTCGACACCGTCCTTGATCAATCCCGGATCGAGACCGAGTTCATACGACGAATCGTGCTCGACCTCTTCGAGAGTGATCCGCAGTTCCTCGCCCGCCTTGTTGGTGACGACCCACAGGATGTCGTCGCCGTCCCCGGTGGTCTCGACCAACCAGCACGGCGGACTCATCCAGTTGAGCGGCTTGTACGCCCGATCGTCGGCATGGATACTGACCGAGCCGTCGGCTTTGACCAACAGCAGTCGTCTTGCGGTAGGGAGGTGGGAGGTCAGGCGTCCCACATAGTCGACACGGCAACGAGCAATAACTAGGCGCACCGGACCACCCTAAGCGATCATTACGACTACTCTCGACACACTATGCAGCGAAGCCGTGTCCCGAGTGCGCCCCTGGGGTCGTGGCTGCTCGGATCCACCGACGAAAGCCCCAGGCGCCGCCGAATCCGCGTCCAGGCACTACTCACCGCGCCCCTCCTGGTCACAAACCTGATCGGAGCGGTACTGGCGATCGTGCTCATCGGATTCGTGGTTCCCGGACCCGAGATCATCCACCCCGAATTCGCATGGATCAACTTCATTGCCGTGCCCGTCTTCATCGGGTGTGTCTTTCTCATCGGACTTCTGTGGGGCACCAAACGGCTGATGCGGGATCTTCGATGGGCCACCGAGGATCACCCACCGACAGAGCAGAATCAACGCGCGGCGCTGCGCGGGCCGTGGCGACTGACCCGAGTGCAAGCCGTCCTGTGGACGGCCGCGCTCATCACCTTCACGACCATGTACGGAATCGTCGACCCCGACACTATTCCGAAAGTTCTGTTCACCGTGGCTTTCAGCGGTATCACCACGTGCGCTTTCTGCTACCTGCTCAGCGAGTTCGCACTCCGCCCGATTGCTGCGCGTGCACTCGAATCCGGAGCACCCCGCAAGGCTGCCGTTCTCGGACTGACCGGCCGGACAATCCTCGTCTGGCTGCTCGGAAGCGGAGTCCCCGTCACCGGCTTGATGCTCGTGGCGGTCTTCAGCTTCATCCGGCCTGCATCGTGGCAAGCCCTCGCGATCGCCATCCTCGTCATTGGCGGAATCACCCTGTGCGTCGGACTCGGGCTGACATACATCAACATTCGGTCCGCCGCGGCCCCCATTCGGTCCGTGCGACGAGGAATGGAACAAGTCACCCGTGGCGACCTCACCGCGTCCGTCGTCGTGTACGACGGAACTGAACTGGGACTACTGCAGGCCGGCTTCAATCGCATGGCCGAGGGTCTGCGCGAGCGAGAGCGGATACGCGACCTCTTCGGGCGCCACGTCGGACACGAGGTTGCCGCAAACGCGGTTCGCCGAAACCCGGAACTCGGCGGTGAAGAACGTGACGTTGCCGTTCTCTTCGTCGACGTCATCGGATCGACCACGATCGCGGCCACCAACTCCCCTACGGCTGTGGTCGCTCTACTCAACCGTTTCTTCGACGTCATCGTCGACGAGGTCGACGCACACGGCGGATTCGTCAACAAGTTCGAGGGCGACGCAGCGCTGGCGATCTTCGGAGCGCCGACGACACTCGACGATCACGCCGGCAGCGCACTCGCCGCTGCCCGCAAGATTCAGCAGCGCCTGCGTGCCGAGGTTCCGGAAGTGAGCGCGGGAATCGGCGTCGCCGCAGGTGTTGCCGTAGCCGGGAACGTCGGTGCGCGAGAGAGATTCGAGTACACCGTCATCGGTGATCCCGTCAACGAAGCGGCGCGACTGTCCGAGGTCGCCAAGACGGTTCCGGGTAACGTCGCCGCATCCGGTCGGGCTGTGGCTGCCGCTGACAGCGCCGAGGCTGCACAGTGGTCGATCACCGAGAACATCACCCTTCGCGGCCGCCTCGAACAGACCGAGCTCGCGATTCCGTGCGACGCTCTGGAGTCCGAGACCAGCCCGTCAGACTCCGTGCCCGTGCAGCCCTGACCCCACCTCCCCCCTGAGCGAACGGCACGTTCGGTCGATCCAAGGCGATCAACGCCACGTTCGCTCGATGACTTTCCCGCTTCTCGACGGTCTATATCGGCACAGCGGAAATCCGACGACGCCTGGGAGATGGGTACGACTATGAAACTGACGACCTTTACCATCGTCACTCTCGACGGAGTGATGCAAGGACTCGGTGGGCCGGACGAAGATCGCCGTGGCGGATTCGAGCGGGGCGGCTGGTCCGCGCCATTGGTGGACACCGAAGCCATGGACTATCTCGTCCAGGTCTACCAGCGAGCTGACGCGTTCCTGTTCGGGCGACACACGTACGAGATCTTCGCCGGCTATTGGGGCGCGTTCGAGAATCCCGACGTCAACCCCATTGCAAGCGCACTGAATTCGCGGCCCAAGTACCTTGCGTCGACGACGCTCACCGATCCGGAATGGAAGAACACGACAGCCCTTTCAGGTGACACCGCCATCGCTCTCGGCGAACTGAAAGCCAGACCCGGCGGTGAGCTTCAGGTGCACGGCAGTGGCAACCTGTGCCGCTGGCTTTTCGCGAACGATCTTGTCGACGAGATGATCCTGCTGATCGTTCCGGTGGTGGTAGGCCAGGGCACGCGACTGTTTCCCGACTCCGGACCGGACATCGCACTCGAGCTGGCCGAATCGCGAGCCACATCAAAGGGCGTGACGATTCAGAGGTATCTGCCGGCTGGCCGGCCGAAGTATGCGACTGCCACCGCCGACGGCATCGACTGATCCGGGCAAAGCGCCTGTCGTCCTCAGTCGTGTTCCCGCCCCTGATGGTGTGAACGTACCGTTCATCTCGTTGAAGAGGGTGAGCGTGTCGTTCACTCGATCCCGGACGGGGTGGTGAGTCGGCGGCGTGCCCGCCCTTGATGGTGTGAACGGTACGTTGGGTCGATCTGAGGCGACGAAAGTGCCGTTCGCTCGAAGTCGGGGGTGCCGGCGGCGGTGCTTTCGGGTGTTGGCGGGGTGGGGTGTTTTGGGTACGAGAAAGCCCCCCAACCAGTACTGGTTGGGGGGCTTCTCTAATGTGTGTTCGGCGGTGTCCTACTCTCCCACACCCTGTCGAGTGCAGTACCATCGGCGCTGAAGGGCTTAGCTTCCGGGTTCGGAATGGGACCGGGCGTTTCCCCTTCGCTATGACCGCCGTAACTCTATGAAACTGTCACAGTAACCTTCTTCTGATCACCTGGTTTCACCACCCGTCAACACCAGTTTCTGGTGTTGGGGGATGGAGAAAACAGGGTTTCTCATCAGTATCTGTGTGTTGTTTCAGATACCGCACAGTGGACGCGTAGCTTCTTTGTGGTAAGTCCTCGGCCTATTAGTACCAGTCACCTGCATGCATTACTGCACTTCCAGTTCTGGCCTATCAACCCGGTGGTCTGCCGGGGGCCTTACCCCCTCGAGGGGGTGAGAAACCTCATCTTGGAACAGGCTTCCCGCTTAGATGCTTTCAGCGGTTATCCCTTCCGAACGTAGCTAACCAGCGGTGCTCCTGGCGGAACAACTGGCACACCAGAGGTTCGTCCGTCCCGGTCCTCTCGTACTAGGGACAGCCTTCCTCAAGTTTCTAACGCGCGCGGCGGATAGAGACCGAACTGTCTCACGACGTTCTAAACCCAGCTCGCGTGCCGCTTTAATGGGCGAACAGCCCAACCCTTGGGACCTACTCCAGCCCCAGGATGCGACGAGCCGACATCGAGGTGCCAAACCATCCCGTCGATATGGACTCTTGGGGAAGATCAGCCTGTTATCCCCGGGGTACCTTTTATCCGTTGAGCGACACCGCTTCCACTTGCCGGTGCCGGATCACTAGTCCCGACTTTCGTCCCTGCTCGACCTGTCAGTCTCACAGTCAAGCTCCCTTGTGCACTTGCACTCGACACCTGATTGCCAACCAGGCTGAGGGAACCTTTGGGCGCCTCCGTTACATTTTGGGAGGCAACCGCCCCAGTTAAACTACCCACCAGGCACTGTCCCTGAACCAGATCATGGTCCGAGGTTAGAGGTCCAATTCGATCAGAGTGGTATTTCAACAACGACTCCACGATAACTGGCGTCACCGCTTCACAGTCTCCCACCTATCCTACACAAACCGAACCGAACACCAATACCAAGCTGTAGTGAAGGTCCCGGGGTCTTTTCGTCCTGCCGCGCGTAACGAGCATCTTTACTCGTAATGCAATTTCGCCGAGTCTACGGTTGAGACAGCTGAGAAGTCGTTACGCCATTCGTGCAGGTCGGAACTTACCCGACAAGGAATTTCGCTACCTTAGGATGGTTATAGTTACCACCGCCGTTTACTGGGGCTTAAATTCTCAGCTTCGCTCCCGAAGGAACTAACCGGTCCTCTTAACCTTCCAGCACCGGGCAGGCGTCAGTCCGTATACATCGTCTTACGACTTCGCACGGACCTGTGTTTTTAGTAAACAGTCGCTTCTCACTGGTCTCTGCGGCCCCACCCAGCTCAGACAGTAAATGTCGTCACCAGACAGGGCCCCCCTTCTCCCGAAGTTACGGGGGCATTTTGCCGAGTTCCTTAACCATAGTTATCTCGATCGCCTTAGTATTCTCTACCTGACCACCTGTGTCGGTTTGGGGTACGGGCCGTGTGAAAGCTCGCTAGAGGCTTTTCTCGGCAGCATAGGATCACTGAATTCGCCTCAATCGGCTACGCATCACGTCTCAGGCTTGTATGCGACCCGGATTTGCCTAGGTCACGCCCTACACGCTTACACCAGTATTACCACTGACTGGCTCAGCTACCTTCCTGCGTCACCCCATCGCTTGGCTACTACCAGATCAGGTCCCATGCATCCACCAACTCGAGACCCGAAGGTCTTCTCGTGGCTTCAGGATGGTTAGTATCACTGATTCACCATGGGCGCGTTCACACGGGTACGGGAATATCAACCCGTTGTCCATCGGCTACGCCTGTCGGCCTCGTCTTAGGTCCCGACTCACCCTGGGCGGATTAACCTGGCCCAGGAACCCTTGGTCATTCGGCGGACGAGTTTCTCACTCGTCTTTCGCTACTCATGCCTGCATTCTCACTCGTGTGGCCTCCACGGCTAGGTCACCCTGCCGCTTCCATGGCCACACGACGCTCCCCTACCCATCCACACACCTGCCAGAAAATCCGTGGATCAACTGGGGGCTATTGCGTGAATGCCGCAGCTTCGGTGGTGTACTTGAGCCCCGCTACATTGTCGGCGCAGGATCACTTGACCAGTGAGCTATTACGCACTCTTTCAAGGGTGGCTGCTTCTAAGCCAACCTCCTGGTTGTCTTCGCGACCCCACATCCTTTTCCACTTAGTACACGCTTAGGGACCTTAGCTGGCGATCTGGGCTGTTTCCCTCTCGACTACGAACCTTATCGCCCGCAGTCTCACTGCCGCGCTCTCACTCACCGGCATTCGGAGTTTGGCTGATTTCGGTAAGCTTGTGGGCCCCCTAGACCATCCAGTAGCTCTACCTCCGGTGAGAAACACGCGACGCTGCACCTAAATGCATTTCGGGGAGAACCAGCTATCACGGAGTTTGATTGGCCTTTCACCCCTACCCACAACTCATCCCCTCAGTTTTCAACCTAAGTGGGTTCGGTCCTCCACGACGTCTTACCGTCGCTTCAACCTGGCCATGGGTAGATCACTCCGCTTCGGGTCTAGAGCATGCCACTACGATCGCCCTATTCGG
>NZ_CP078080.1:4087500-4252500 GCF_020809065.1 Rhodococcus sp. C1
ACCCGTTCGCCGCTCGTGTACCCCGAAAGGCCTTACCGCTCGACTTGCATGTGTTAAGCACGCCGCCAGCGTTCGTCCTGAGCCAGGATCAAACTCTCCGTTGAAGACTCTAGATATCACCAACCCGAAGGCCGGCTAATCAGTCATAGACAAAAAGAGTCAAATCACTAGCAAAAAAACTCAACTAGCAAAAAATGTGTCGGCAACCATTCAGACGGAAGAATGAACAATCACCGACGAAAAATACTCACACCACACACAAACCAACCAAACCCCAAGAGGCGGTTGATCATTCGCGGATGTGAAGTACCAAAAAAATTTTGGCACTGACATTCATCGACACACTGTTGAGTTCTCAAAGAACACGCACACACCATCACCACGACCCTATGGCCGCCGCTCCGGGGCAACTTTTCCAGCCTATCCCAACCAAGTCACCGGCGCAAACCGGAACCCCGTGAAGAAAAACTGGATTGTGTTCGCCAGGCACTTCGTACAACCTCGTGTCACTCACCCTCGCAGGTGGGAGTCGGTGTCCGTGTCGCTCTGACCTGGAATAAGTTACGCGAACCTTCAATCAATTCACAAATCGCCTGGTCACCACACCGAATTGGCCGATTAAGGCCAGGTCAGACCGTTGAGCTTTTCCGCCAACTGCGAATAGGCCCGAGTGTGACGCCGAGCACCGAAGCTATTCGGAGCCCACCCGCTCGATCACTCCCCCGAGTCCACGGAGATTCTCGACGAATCGCGGGTACCCACGGTCGATGTGGAAGATGTCGTGAACTTCGGTGGTTCCGTCCGCAACCAACCCCGCAAGCACGAGCCCGGCGCCGGCCCGAATGTCCGAAGACCACACCGGTGCACTCGACAACACCGGAACTCCGCGGATCACCGCATGGTGACCGTCAGTACGAGCGTCGGCGCCGAGTCGGATCATTTCCTCGACAAATCGGAAGCGCGATTCGAACACGTTCTCGGTGATCATCGACGTGCCTTCGGCAACCGCAGCCAAACCGATTGCCATCGGCTGCAGGTCGGTCGGGAATCCGGGGTACGGCAACGTTGCGAAATTGACCGCTTTAGGCCGTTCACGCTGAATGACGCGGAAACCGTCAACCTCGGGAGTCACCTCCGCGCCGGCCGTCCGAAGCTTGTCGAGGACCAGTCCGAGATGCTTGTGGTTCACCCCGCGAACGCGGACGTCACCCCTGGTCATGGAGGCAGCGACACCCCATGTTGCGGCAACGATCCGATCACCGATGACGCGGTGCGTAGTCGGTTCCAACTTGCGGACGCCTTGAATGGTGAGCGTCGAACTTCCGCCGCCAGATACCTTGGCGCCCATCTCGTTGAGCATGTTGCACAGATCCACGATCTCGGGCTCACGTGCAGCGTTGTCGATCACTGTCTCACCACGGGCGAGGACCGCTGCCATCAAGATGTTCTCGGTTGCACCCACAGACGGGAAGACCAGGCGGATGTTCGCTCCATGCAGGTCGTCTGCCTCGGCAACTACACATCCGTGTTCGATCTCGCTGCACGCACCCAACAGGCGGAGCCCGGATTGGTGCATGTCGAGGGGCCTCGAACCGATGGCGTCACCGCCAGGCAAGGCAACAACAGCGCGTCGACAACGCGCGACCAGCGGACCGAGAACACACACTGACGCTCGGAACTGTTTCACCGCATCGAAGTCAGCGTGATACTTCGGCTCGGCCGGCGTCGTGATCCGCACTTCGGAATCTTCGAGTTCGACTTCGCAGCCCAGACCTCTCAGAACGTCCGCCATCAGCGGTACGTCGAGAATGTCCGGGCAGTTGGTCACGACAGTGGTGCCTTCGGCCAACAGCGCCGCGGCCATCAGCTTCAACACACTGTTCTTGGCCCCTCCCACCAGTACTTCACCTTCGAGGCGGTTACCCCCGGTCACAAGAAAGTGCTCACTCACGGTTCACAGCCTAGAGCCACAACCTCGTCGGCACCGCGCCGGTACCGTAGCCCTATGTCTGTTCACCTGACGAAGATCTACACCCGGACCGGCGACGACGGGACCACGGGCCTCAGCGATTTTTCCCGCGTGTCCAAGAACGATCCGCGTCTGATCGCATACGCGGATTGCGACGAGACCAATGCAGCGATCGGTGTGGCCGTTGCCCTCGCCACTCCCCCGGAGAATCTCCTCGCAATGCTGCGCCAGATCCAGAACGACCTTTTCGACGCAGGGGCCGACTTGTCCACCCCCGTGGTCGAGAACCCGAAGTACCCGCCGCTACGAGTGACTCAGTCCTACATCGATCGACTCGAAGGATGGTGCGATGAGCTCAATGAGCAACTGGCACCGTTGAATTCGTTCATTCTGCCGGGCGGTACCGCCTTGGGGGCCCTGCTTCACGTAGCAAGAACCGTCTCGCGGCGTGCGGAGCGTGCGGCTTGGTCCGCCATCGATGCGAACCCGGAAGACACGAGCGTGCTCCCCGCGAAATACCTCAACAGATTGTCGGATCTGCTCTTCATCATGGGAAGAGTGGCAAATCCTGAAGGTGACGTGCTCTGGAAGCCCGGCGCCGGGGCTTGAGCGGGACCGGTCAGGCGGTGCGTCGCCTACGGGCGCGCCCGTCCGGCCGCGATTCCACCCAGGACAGGAACGCTGTCAATGCTCCACTGTCCAAAGCGATTTCGTAGGCCGACGAGCCGTCATTGACCTTGACCACGACGATGTCGTCGCTCATGATGTCGAATTCGGTACCCGAGGGAGAACGACGGCTCTCGACCTCGATACCTTGACGATCGATCCTGGAGTCCGGGCCCGGCCGCAGACTCGACAGTTTGAAAAAGACAAAGGTGCTTTCGCCGTAGCGAATGATTCCGTGACGCCACCCGCTGTCCCCCGGGGATGGCAGAACACGAAGCAGTGCAGCGGTACCGCCGCGACGCAGAACCAGCAGACGATACAGAAAAGCCGCGACGAGAACCGCGAGCAGCACAACCAGAATGATCAACACAGTCATTCCGAATGTCACTGTTCGTCGGCTCCCGTCGCGGCTTTACTCGAGTAACTTACGCGCGCTCGACGGCCCGGAGCTGACCCTTGGCGACCGCAATCGCTTCGAGGTCGCCCGAGTTCTCGGCCAAGACAGCCTTGGCTGCCTCGACGTCGATGTCCTGTGCCATGTCCGCGGACTCGGCAAGGATCGTCACCGTCGTCGCAGTGACGGAGAGGAATCCTCCGTGTACCGCAGCAACGATACGCTCGCCGTCGACCGAGGTGATCGACACGGTTCCGCCCTCGATCAGCTGGCCGAGGACCGGCTCATGCCCAGGCATGATTCCGATTTCACCCTCGGTGGTCTGAGCGCTGACCAGCGTCGCCGAACCAGACCACAAGCGCTGCTCGACGGCAACGAGTTCTACGGTCATCTCAGCCATCGTGGACTACTTCCCGGCCATCTTCTTGGCTGCAGCCTCGACGTCGTCGAGTCCACCGCAGCTGTTGAATGCCTGCTCGGGCAGGTGATCGAACTCGCCCTTGCAGACGCGGTCGAAGGCTTCGATCGTGTCGCGGAGCGGCACGACGGAGCCGGGCTCACCGGTGAACTTCTCGGCAACGATGAAGTTCTGGCCGAGGAACTTCTGGATACGACGGGCGCGGCCGACGAGGACCTTGTCCTCTTCCTGAAGCTCGTCCATACCGAGGATGGCGATGATGTCCTGCAGTTCCTTGTACTTCTGCAGGATGCGCTTGACCTCGTTGGCAACGCGGAAGTGCTCGGCACCGACGATGCCGGGCTCCAGGATGCGGGAGGTCGAGCTCAGCGGATCCACAGCGGGGTAGATACCCATCTGCGAAATCGGGCGCGAAAGCTCGGTGGTGGCATCGAGGTGCGCGAACGTCGTAGCCGGCGCGGGGTCGGTGTAGTCGTCGGCGGGCACGTAAATAGCCTGCAGCGAGGTGATCGAGCGACCACGGGTCGAGGTGATGCGCTCCTGGAGCTCACCCATCTCGTCCGCCAGCGTGGGCTGGTAGCCCACTGCCGAAGGCATACGGCCGAGGAGGGTGGAAACCTCGGAGCCTGCCTGCGTGAAGCGGAAGATGTTGTCGATGAACAGCAGAACGTCCTGGCCCTGAACGTCGCGGAAGTACTCCGCCATCGTCAGTGCGGACAGGGCGACGCGCATACGCGTTCCGGGGGGCTCGTCCATCTGGCCGAAGACAAGGGCGGTGTCCTGGAGGACGCCCATCTCTTCCATTTCCAGGTGGAGGTCGGTGCCCTCACGGGTACGCTCACCGACGCCTGCGAACACCGAGGTGCCCGAGAACTCGCGAGCGATACGCGTGATCATTTCCTGGATCAGAACGGTCTTGCCGACGCCGGCGCCACCGAACAGGCCGATCTTTCCACCCTTGACGTACGGGGTGAGGAGGTCGATGACCTTGATGCCGGTCTCGAGGATCTCGGTCTTACCTTCGAGCTGATCGAAGGCTGGTGGCTTGCGGTGGATTCCCCACTGCTCGCCGTCGCGGCCGAGGCCCGGGGTGTCGAGGCAATCGCCCAGTGCGTTGAACACGTGGCCCTTGACGACGTCACCGACGGGAACCGAGATCGGCTTGCCCGAGTCGGTCACTGCAGTGCCGCGGACGAGGCCGTCGGTGGGCTGCATGGAGACGGTGCGGACCAGGTTGTCACCGAGGTGCTGTGCAACCTCGAGCGTCAGCGTCTTGGCGACCGAGGGAAGCGTGATCTCGGCGTTCAGGGCGTTGAACAGTTCAGGAACAGCGCCACGCGGGAATTCAACGTCCACGACGGGACCGATGACCCGCACGACGCGGCCGGCTACGGCCGAAGCCGAACCTGCCCCGTTGTTTTCGGTTACTGCTGCGGTCATGTGCTAGTCACTTCCTGCGCTCGAGGCGAGCGCGTTGGCGCCGCCGACGATCTCGCTGATTTCCTGGGTGATCTGGGCCTGGCGAGCCTGGTTGGCCTGACGGCTCAACGTGTTCACCAGTTCGTTTGCGTTGTCCGTCGCGGCCTTCATGGCAGTACGACGGGCTGCCGACTCCGATGCCGCAGCATCGAGAAGCGACGAGAAGATACGAGTGCTGACGTACTTCGGGAGAAGAGCGCCGAGAAGCTTCTCGGGCTCGGGCTCGAAGCTGAAGTCCGCGACGGGGCCATTGTCATGGTCGTCGTCGTGGCCGTTGGTCAGCATGTCGTCACCGAGTTCGATGCGCTCTTCCGACACGAAGACCTCGAGAGGAGCCATACGGCGAACCTCGGGAGTCTGCGTCAGCATCGACACGAAGCGGGTGTAGACGATATGGAGTTCGTCGACGCCCTCGATCGTGCCTTCACCGTTCGGAGCGGCAACCTGGTTACCCGAACCAGCCATGAACAGCTCCACCAGGTGGCGGCTGGCCTTCGCTGCATCCGAGTAACCCGGATCCTGCGAGAAGCCGGTCCACGCAGCACCGATGTCGCGGCCGCGGAACGTGTAGTAGCCGAGCCCCTTGGAACCGAGCACGTACACGACCGGCTCCTTGCCCTCGCTGCGGAGGAGAGCCATGAGCTCTTCTGCCTGCTTGAGGACGTTGGAGTTGTAGCCACCACACATGCCGCGGTCACTGGTGACAACGAGGACCGCTGCCCGCTTGGGCTCCGGACGCTCGTTGAGCAACGGGTGATCGAGCGAAGCAGACGCACTCGCCAATTCGGTGAGTACCTTCGTGATCTCCTCGGCATACGGCTTGGACGCGGCGACGCGAATCTGAGCCTTGGTGATACGCGAAGTCGCGATCAGTTCCTGTGCCTTGGTGATCTTCTTGGTCGAGTTGACCGACTTGATACGAGACCGCAATTCGAGAATGCTCGCCATCGATCAATCACTCTCCCTTCGGAATTCGCAGTGTCATGGGCGCGTACGTCACTTGCTGACGGTCTTGCGCTTGACGTTGATCTGCTCGTTCGCGACCTCGTCGGCGCCCAAAGCGTCAGCCTCGGCTTCGTTCACGACCCGGCTTCCGTCGGATGCGATGAAGCCTTCCTTGAACTTGTTCGTCGCGGCGATCAGCTCAGCAGCGTTGTCGGCATCGAGTGCCTTACCGCCGTTGATGCTGGAGTAGACGCCAGCAGCCGAGTGCTTGAGGTCTTCGAGCAGTTCCTTCTCGAAGCGACGGACGTCGCCGATCGGAACGCTGTCGAAGATGCCTTCGCCGGCCAGGTAGATCGAGACGATCTGGTCCTCGACAGGGATCGGGCTGTACTGATCCTGCTTGAGCAGCTCGACCAGACGGGCACCGCGCTCGAGCTGAGCCTTGGAGGCAGCGTCGAGGTCGGATGCGAAAGCGGAGAACGCTTCGAGCTCACGGAACTGAGCCAGTTCCAGACGCAGCGAACCGGAAACCTTCTTCATGCCCTTGGTCTGTGCAGCGCCACCGACGCGGGAGACCGAGATACCGACGTTGATCGCGGGGCGAACGCCCTTGTTGAACAGGTCGGACTCGAGGAACACCTGACCGTCGGTGATGGAGATGACGTTGGTCGGGATGTACGCCGAGACGTCATTCGCCTTGGTCTCGATGATCGGCAGAGCCGTCAGCGAGCCGCCGCCGAGTGCGTCGGACAGCTTCGCCGAACGCTCCAGCAGACGGGAGTGCAAGTAGAAGACGTCACCGGGGTAAGCCTCGCGTCCCGGCGGGCGACGCAGCAGCAGCGAGATGGCGCGGTACGCCTCTGCCTGCTTGGTCAGGTCGTCGAACACGACCAGAACGTGCTTGCCCTGGTACATCCAGTGCTGGCCGATGGCCGAGCCGGTGTACGGTGCGAGCCACTTGAAGCCTGCGGAATCAGATGCCGGAGCAGCAACGATGGTGGTGTATTCCATCGCGCCCTTCTCCTCGAGGGCAGCCTTGACGCCCGCGATGGTGGAACCCTTCTGACCGATGGCAACGTAGATGCAGCGCACCTGCTTGTTGACATCGCCGGAATCCCAGTTGGCCTTCTGGTTCAGGATGGCGTCAATGCAGACCGCGGTCTTGCCGGTCTTGCGGTCGCCGATGATGAGCTGGCGCTGGCCGCGGCCAATCGGGGTCATGGCGTCGATAGCCTTGATACCGGTCTGGAGCGGCTCCTCGACCGGCTGGCGCTCGAGCACCGAAGCGGCCTGGAGCTCGAGTGCACGGTTCTCGGTGCTCTCGATCTCGCCGAGGCCGTCGATGGGCGCACCCAGCGGGTCGATGACGCGGCCGAGGAAAGCATCGCCGACGGGAACCGACAGAACGTCGCCCGTGCGCTTTACTTCCTGGCCTTCTTGAATGTTCTGGTAATCGCCAAGGATGACGGCACCGATTTCGGTGGCATCCAGGTTGAGCGCGACGCCGACGATTCCACCGGGGAACTCCAACAGCTCGTTGGACATAGCCGAAGGCAGGCCAGAGACGTGCGCAATGCCGTCACTGGTGTCGGTCACTGTGCCGACCTCCTCACGGGAGGCCTCCGGGGAGTAGCTCGCGGTGTAGTTGTCGATCGCGCTACGGATCTCGTCGGAGGAGATCGTCAGCTCCGCCATGTTTTTCCTGCTCTCGGTGTCTGGTCTTCGAAAAGATCTGGAGTATGTGTTCGGCTGAAGGACTACTTGAGGTTCTTCCGCAGTGCTGCGAGTCGACCCGCTGCGCTGCCGTCGATAACCTCGTCGCCCACCCGGACGACCAAGCCGCTGAGGAGTTCTGGATCGACCTCGACGTGCACTGCTACCGGCTTCCCGTAGGTGCGGGTAAGAGTGCTCGCCAAGCGATCCGACTGCTCCGAGCTCAACGCCGAGGCGCTGCGAACGTGAGCAACGGTGGTATCGCGCTGCGCTGCGGCAAGATTCGACAGCTGATCGAAAGTGTCTGCGGGTGCAGACTTCAACCGGCCGACAGCCTGTCCGGCGAGTGCCTCGGTGACCGCGGTGACCTTGCCGTAGAGCAAGCGGGAGAGGAACTCACGCTTGCGGGCTGCGGGAACCGACAGATCCGAGAGCGTCTGCTCCAGGCTGGGATCCCCTGCCACGATGCGACCGAGACGGAAGAGCTCGTCCTCAACGGTGTCCAACTGGCTCTGATCGGCTGCGGCGCGGAGCAGAGCTTCGCGTCCGAGCAGTTCGAGCGAGTTGACCAAGTCGCGGGCCGCAGACCAGTCCTGGCCTGCAGCTGCCTTCACGGTGGCGAGCGCCTCGGCGCCGACCTTTCCGGAGAACAACTGCTCTGCCAAAGCCTGGCGACCAGCGGCCGGTGCCGAAGCGTCAGCCAGCGCGCTGCGAAGAGCGCGCTGGCCGTCGAGTACCTCGACCACCGAGAAGAGCTCGGACCCAGCCTGAGCAGAAGCAGCAGTTGCGGCTCCTGCAGAGACGGCGCCCAGGGCACTGCTCAGCGCAGAACGAGTCTGCGCCAAGGCTTCACGGCTCGCTGCGTACATGTTGCTCACTTCCTGGCTGAATCAGCGCTGACGGTGTCGAGCTCGTTGAGGAAACGATCAACCGTTCCGGCGCGCTTCACGTCGTCGGCGAGGGACTCCCCGATGACCTTCTCGGCCAGGTCTACAGCGGTCTTGCCGAGATCCGAGCGGAGCTCAGCGACAATCTGCTGACGCTGGGCGACGAGCTGGCTGTGGCCTGCGGCCACGATGCGGTCGCTCTCGTCCTGCGCCTGAACCTTCATGTCAGCGATGATCTGCTGACCCTGGGTACGCGCTTCCTCACGGATCTGCGCTGCCTCGGTACGAGCTTCGGCGAGCTGCGCGCGGTACTGCTCGAGCGCTGCTGCTGCCTCCGCCTGTGCGTCTTCGGCTTTCTTGATGCCGCCCTCGATCTGCTCGGTGCGTTCGGCCAAGACCTTCTGGAACTTCGGAAGAACGAGCTTCCAGAAGACGAAACCAACTACTACGAGCGCGACCGCGGACCACACGATGTCGTATGTCTCGGGGATGAGGGGATTGTGTTCAGTCGTCCCCTCCGCCGCGAGAATTGCGATGGTGGCTGCCATGTCGGTCTTAGAAGATGAAGCCGGCGACGAGGCCGATCAGCGCGAGGGCCTCGGTGAATGCAATACCGAGGAACATGGTGGTACGAACCTGGCCGGCCATCTCGGGCTGGCGGACCATGCCTTCGATTGCCTTGCCCACAACGATGCCCACGCCGATGCCGGGGCCGATTGCTGCGAGGCCGTAGCCGATGGCTCCGTAGCCGCGCGACTTGGTCTCGACAACTTCCTGAGCGAGGTAAGCGATGCTCATGGTGTTCCATTCCCTTTCTGTTGACCTCCGCCGGATTCGGCAAGAGGCTCAGTTCTTGGTGTAGCTGGTGAGGAGGTAAAAGGTCAGTGCTCGTCGGCGTGGAGCGCCAGATCGATGTACACCGCGGTCAGCAGCGCGAACACATAAGCCTGCAGGAAGATGACCAGCAGCTCGAAGAACGTGAATGCGATACCGGCAATGATCGACGGAACACCGAAGATCGCCTGGAATCCGCCGGACACGAAGAAGAAGTAGTTCGTCGCGCTGAAGAACAGCACCAGCAGGATGTGGCCGGCCAACATGTTGGCCATGAGACGAACCATCAGCGTGAACGGGCGCAGGATGAAGGTCGAGATGAACTCGATGGGCACCAACAAGAAGTGCAGGGGCAGCGGGACGCCGGGAACGACGATGCTGCTCTTGACGTACTTGAAGAAGCCGTACTTCTTGATTCCGACGTAGTTGAACACGATGTAGGCGAGCGCCGCGAGTACCAGGGGCATACCGATTCGTGCGTTCGGCGAGATGTTCAGGAAAGGAATGATGCTGGCCAGGTTGCTGGCGACCACGATGAAGAAGATCGTCGTGATGACCGGCAGGAAGCGCTTGCCCTGTTCCTTGCCCAGGATCTCCTCGGCGATGTTGATCCGAACGAAGTCGAGCGCAAGCTCAGCGGCGTTCTGAAGTCCGCGGGGAACCAATCGAGGGCTGCGCATCGCGATCACGAAGAAGGCTGCGACCAGCACCGACATCAGCAGACGAATCAGCATCAGACGGTCGAGCTCGAAGGGGCCCGCGTGGATCAACACGGAGGGCGGGAAAAAATCGTCTAGTGACGGCGCATGGAATTCATCCGCGGCCAGGGTGGTGACGCTCAGCGTTCTCTCCCGTAGTCGGTCCGCAGCCATCATTGACTGCGGTTCGATCGGACATTGACGATCTACAAGTCGACAAGTTCGACTCGCGCATTCGTCAGCAGCTGGAGAACCCTAGAGGGGCCTGGCGTCTGTCGGTGTCGGCGACTCTCGTCGACTCAGTGGTCAGAATTTCGACCACCTGCGAGCACATGGCATCGTCGGCTGAGTGTTACTCGGCCCACCATTGCTCTCGCTTGAACCGAACCTTATCAAGTCATCTACGACATTGTGTAGATGGGGTACCTGGAAGTCCGATCAGTTACCTCTTGTAGTACTACTCGTCGTCGTCGACGTTGCTGCTGGGAGTGGGATCGACGTACGGAGTTTTGGTTCCCAGGACGCCGTAAGTCTCCGCACCGAGCACCACGACCAGCGACATGATGATGACCAGGACGAGGGCGGTCTTGTTGTAGAAATCCATGTCCGAGAGGACAAAGAGAACCACCATCGCGAGAATCATCTTCAGCAGCCAGGTACCGAGCAGAACTGCACCGGCCGTGAGCGCAGGCAGCTTCGCTGTGAGCAGCACGCCCAACGCCGTGAACAGGATGAACCCGCCGCCTACGGCTGCGCCGATCAAAGCGCCGTAGACGCCTTCCTTACCGGCGAAGAGCCCGCCCAGGAGCGCGCCGACCACGGCCAGCGCGATCAGCCCCATCACACCCCACTTCACCGCCGACTTCATGGCGGCGGTCGAATCAGGGATGGGTTGCGAGGCAGGTACAGGCTGCGGCGTGTTCGTCACGATGCCCAAGGGTAATGGATCGGAAAACTTGGCTACCGACGCTGTTGCTTGCGATCGATCAGGGAAGGCACCGCGGTGAAGAACAAGGCAATGACCAACCCGGCCGCAACCAGTACGACAACCAGCTGTCGATTGAGCAGCGAGGATCCGACGGCACCGAAAGCCAGAACGCTGACCCACAGGTAGATGACCAGCACAACCCGTCGGTGCGTGTGTCCGATTTGCAGGAGGCGATGATGCAGGTGCATCTTGTCCGGGCTGAACGGACTGACGCCCGCTTTCGTCCGGCGGATCACGGCCAGGAGCATGTCCAGCATGGGGATGAACATCACAGCTCCGACCAGCAACAACGGCGCGAGAAGGCCGACGAGGTCGCGGGTTCCGTAGGCAGTGAGTGGAATACGACCGGATGCACTGGTCGAGATCGCAGCCAGCATCAGACCGATCAACATCGACCCGGAATCGCCCATGAAAATGCGCGCTGGATTGAAGTTGTGCGGAAGAAAACCGAGACAAGCGCCTGCCAAAGCCGCCGCGATCATCGCCGGCGGGTAGACACTCGCGTCGCCGCCCTGATCGTGGAGAAGACCGATCGAGAAGATGAGGATGGCGAGCGCCGCAATCAGACCCAACCCGGCGGCCAATCCGTCGAGACCGTCGACAAAATTCATGGCGTTGATGGTCGCGACGGCAACAGCAACGGTGAACAGTCCGGATTGAATCTGATCGAGGATGATGGTGGACCCACCGTCACCGCCGAACGGGTTGTAGATGATGAACCAGCTGACGCCCATCACCACGAGAACGCCGGCAGCAGTCACCTGACCGACAAATTTGGTGAGGGCGTCGAGGCCCCACCTGTCGTCGATCACACCCACGAGGACGATGACGGCGCCAGCTACGAGCGCAGCGTGTACGTCAGGACTGCCGAAGCCGAAACCTCTTGTGAGCGCGGGTAATTGCTGCGCAAACAGCAGACCGACAGCCATGCCGATATACATTCCGACGCCACCGAGGCGCGGAATCGGCTCGACGTGAACGTCCCGATCACGAGGAATCGCGACAGCGCCGAACCGCAGCGCCAACAACCGGACTGCGCCAGTCGCCAGGTAGGTCACCACCGCCGCCGTACACAGCACGAGCAAAAGTTCACGGATGGGAACACCCGCTCCCCCGCCACCCTGTGCCAGATACGTGGTCGCCTCGTAGGAAGTGATCACTGCTCGAGATCACCCGTCTGGCGGGCATAGGCAGGCTTTGCCCGGACCAGTTCGCGAACGCCGTCGGCAACTGCTGCCAACTCGGCCTCTCCTGACGTGGTGGCGGGGTCCGCGACAACTGCGCGCGCGATCAACTCCCCCACCACGCTCATGTCGGAGCGGTTGAAACCCTGGGTCGTCACGGCCGCGGACCCGACGCGGATTCCGGACGTGACGGCGGGCGACTGCGGATCGAACGGAATCGCGTTCTTGTTGAGCGTGATCGAAGCCAGTCCGCACCTACGCTCGGCGTCGACGCCGGTGACACCGCTTGCGCGCAGGTCGAGAAGCGCCAGATGTGTGTCGGTTCCACCGGACACGGTGCGCAGACCGCGAGCTTCCAACGACAGCGCGAGCGCCGATGCGTTGGCAACCACTTCCTGTGCATACCAACGATATTCCGGCGTCGACGCCTCTTTGAACGCAACCGCTTTCCCGGCGATCGCATGCATCATCGGGCCGCCTTGAATGAAGGGGAACACCGCGCGATCTACAGCCGAGGCATGCTCGCTGCGGCACAGGATCATTCCGCCGCGCGGGCCTCTGAGGACTTTGTGCGTCGTCGCGGAGACGACGTCGGCGTACGGAACGCACGAAGGTATCGCCCGGCCTGCCACCAGTCCGATGAAGTGGGCGGCGTCGACCCACAGGATCGCACCGACCTCGTCTGCGATCGAGCGGAAGGCTGCGAAGTCGATGGTGCGGGAGTACGCGGTCGCGCCGGCGACGATGATTTTCGGCTTGTGCGCCAGAGCCAGGGTGCGAACCTCGTCGTAGTCGATCAATTCGGTGGCCGAATCGACGTGATAGGGAACGGTGGTGAACCACTGCCCAGAAAAGCTGACGCGAGACCCGTGAGTCAGATGCCCACCGTGCGGCAGACTCATCGCCAATACGGTGTCGCCGGGCTTGGCGAATGCGGCGTACACCGCGAGATTCGCAGTGGCCCCCGAATGCGGTTGGACGTTGACGTGCTCGGCGCCGAACAGCGCCTTTGCCCGATCGATCGCCAGATTCTCGGCTACGTCGACGTACTCGCACCCGCCGTAGTAACGCCGACCCGGATAGCCCTCGGCGTACTTGTTGCTCAGGGTCGAACCCAAGGCAGCCAGTACCGAGGGGCTGGTGAAGTTCTCGCTCGCGATGAGTTGAAGTCCGTCGCGCTGACGCTCGAGTTCGGCCAGCGCAACAGCCGCGATCTCGGGGTCTGCCGTGGCAAGCTCACCGAAATCCGGTCCCCAATACGTGGATTCCCCCGCGCGCTCGCCGCCGGCGCCGACCATCGTTACGAAACTCCCTCTACGAGACTTTCCGGACTGGTGCCCAATACCTCGGCGATGGATTCTGCCGAGACGGCACCCACTCGCAAGATACGCGGTGAATTGCCGGTCAGGTCGACGATCGTGGAAGCAACGGCGTGTTCGGCCTTGCCCCCGTCGAGATACACGCTGGCAGATCCGCCGAGCTGATCTCGGGCTTCCTCGACGGTAGTTGCCGGCGGACGCCCCGAGATGTTGGCGCTCGAGACGGCAAGCGGTCCGACATCGCGCAACAGTTCGAGGGCAACCGGGTGGAGGGGCATGCGGAGCATGACGGTTCCGCGGGTATCACCGAGGTCCCAGGCAAGTGAAGGCGCCTGCTCGACGACCAGGCTCAGTCCGCCGGGCCAGAATGCGCGGATCAGATCCCGTGCCTGCGGGCGCACGCTGTAGACGAGCCCGTCGATGGTGTTCCACGATCCGACCAGTACCGGGACGGGCATGTCTCGCCCGCGTCCCTTGGCGCGCAACAGACTCGCGACAGCTTCGCTGTCGAACGCGTCGGCGGCGAGTCCGTAAAGGGTGTCGGTGGGGAGAACTACGAGTCGGCCGGCCTTGAGCGCGTTCTTCGCGGCGGCCAAGCCTGCGGTTCGGGAATCTGTCTGACTGCAGTCGTACACGGTGCTCACTCAGCCATCCTTTCACTCTGCGCTTCGGGCGTTCGATTCCGCTGTGCTTCGACGTCGGTGGCGACACGTCTGGCGACGACGAATCGCGGACGACCGGCAAGATCTGGATGCTGCGCGACCTCGCCGAATACCCGGCGCGCCGAGAACAGCGCAGCGACGCCGTCCCCGTTGGTGTCGTCGTGCTCGATGCCTGCCGCGCCGCCGATTCGAAGCCACCGCGCGATGTTGCTGATCATGGGTTTGATGACGGACAGACCGTCGACGCCACCGAACAACGCGGTGTGCGGGTCGTAATCCATGACCTCAGGCTGCAATTGCGCGCCTTCGGGGATGTACGGCGGATTGGAAACGACCAGATCGACGCCGCCCTCGAGCCCCGGCAACAGGTTCCGATCGGTGACATCGCCCTGATGCAGATGGATCGGTGTATCACCGGCGGCCTCGCGGTCGGCAGCATTACGACGCGCCCACGCCAACGCGGCGGGCTCCTTCTCCACGGCGTGAACGACGGCGTCCGGACGGGCCTCGGCGATGGACAGCGCGAGTACACCCGATCCCGTGCACAGGTCCAGAACTACCGGCGGCTTGCTTCCGCAACCTTCGAGGAACGAGAGTGCCCAACCCATGAGCAGTTCGGTTTCCGGCCGCGGAATGAAGACACCCGGCCCGACAGCGACGTCGATGTTGCCCATCGACGCGACTCCGATGATGTGCTGCAACGGAATCCGCTTCACGCGTTGGGCAACCAACTCGTCGAAGGCCGCGATGACCTCGGGATCGACCAACGGAATCAGTCCGAGACGCGTGCGTTCGACCCCGAGAAGGTGGGATGCCAACAACTCGGCGTCGGTGCGTGGGCTGGGCACACCTGCGGCGTCGAGCTGTTTTGCAGCTTCGATCAGCGCCAAACGAAGTGGAAGTCGACTCACGGGTACAGCCTGCCACGCTCGACCGACACGCGGTTCACCGAGTTCCCGGCGGGATGGAGGTCAGTCATGGTCTGCATCTACTCGGCCGCGAGACGCGCCTCTCGGTCCGCCTTGCCCAATGCATCGAGAAGTGCGTCGAGCTCACCGTCGAGCACCGCATCGAGGTTGTGCGACTTGAATCCGATGCGGTGATCGGTGATGCGGTTCTCGGGGAAGTTGTAGGTGCGGATGCGCTCCGAACGGTCCACCGTCCGAACCTGACTCTGGCGACCTGCCGACGCTTCAGCGTCCGCGGCTTCCTCGGCGACTACCTGCAAACGGGCTGCAAGGACCTGCATGGCGCGCGCCTTGTTCTGGAGCTGCGAACGCTCGTTCTGGCAGGTGACGACGATGCCAGTCGGAAGGTGCGTGATTCGGACAGCAGAGTCGGTCGTGTTGACGCCCTGACCGCCCTTGCCGGACGAACGGTAGACGTCGATACGCAGGTCACTTTCGTCGATCTGGACCTGCTCGACCTCTTCGGGCTCCGGGTAGACCAGAACGCCGGCAGCCGAAGTGTGAACGCGCCCCTGGGATTCGGTGACGGGCACTCGCTGGACGCGGTGAACGCCGCCCTCGAACTTCAGCCGCGCCCACACTCCGTCCGGGGTGTCCGACTTGCTCTTGATCGACAGCGTGGCTTCCTTGTATCCGCCGAGATCGGAGACCGTCGCGTCGAGAATCTCGACGCGCCAGCCATGCCGTTCCGCGTAGCGGACGTACATGCGGGCCAGGTCCGAGGCGAAGAGCGCGGATTCTTCGCCGCCCTCACCGGACTTCACTTCTAGGACGATGTCGTCGCCGTCATGCGGATCACGCGGCGCCAACTGATCGGTAAGCGTCTGCTCGAGCTGCGCGACCTCGGCTTCGAGATCGGGGATCTCGGCGGCGAAGCTGGAATCGTCGGCGGCTAGTTCGCGCGCGGCTTCCAGATCGTCCTGCGCAGCGGTGAGCTTGTTGTACGTCGACATGATCGGCGAGAGCTCGGAGAACCGCTTACCGACGCGCCTGGCAGCGGCAGGGTCGTTGTGCAGCGCCGGATCGGACATCTGTGCTTCGAGACCGGCGTGCTCCGCCAAGATGTCGTCGATGGCCGAGGGCTGGGTTGCGCCTGCCATGGTTCGCTCCGCTCTGAGTTTCGATTCCTACGGTGCGCGCTTGAAGGTATTTCGACGCCGGGACCCGGGAAACGCGCAAACCGAGTGCAGGCACAAAAAAGCCGACGCCCGATCTGCGCATGGCAGATCGGGCGTCGGCGGAACAGCTAGGACTCGGTGGCCGGGACCTTGCTGTCTGCGCGCTTGCCGTAGCGAGCCTCGAAGCGAGCGACGCGTCCACCGGTGTCGAGAATCTTCTGCTTGCCCGTGTAGAACGGGTGGCACTGCGAGCAAACCTCGACGTTGATGCGTCCGGACTCCTTGGTGCTGTGGGTCTCGAACGTGTTACCGCAACCGCAGACGACGGTGGTCGCTACGTAGGTTGGGTGGATTCCTGCCTTCATGGTGTCCCTTTCAATGGTCGCCGGGTCGACGTCGCCAATCGACATCGTGAACCGGAACCGGACTCGGCCGTTCAGTATGCCAGATGCGGTACCTCACCGGATAATCCGCGTCTCGCACGCCTCGGGGTGGCTGTACGAAGTTGTCAACGCACTGTCGCTCGGTTTTGTTCCGCCCACGCAAAAGGCCCACAACCAGCTGGTTGTGGGCCTTTTGACGTCGAATCGATCAGTCGTCGATCGCACCCGGTGCGGTCTTGGAGACCTGCATCAGGAACTCGAGGTTGTTCTTGCTCTTCTTCAGTCGATCGATCAGCAGATCGATGGCCTGATGCGAGTCCAGACCGGACAGGACGCGGCGGAGCTTGTGCAGCACCGCAGCTTCGTCCGGGCTCAGGAGCAACTCGTCCTTACGCGTGCTGGACGGGTTGACGTCCACGGCCGGGAACACGCGGCGTTCGGCGATCTTGCGATCGAGCTTGAGCTCGGCGTTGCCGGTGCCCTTGAACTCTTCGAAGATCACGGTGTCGCCGGTGGATCCGGTCTCGACCATTGCGGTAGCGATGATGGTGAGCGATCCACCGTTCTCGATGTTGCGGGCAGCACCGAGGAAACGCTTCGGCGGGTAGAGCGCCGTCGAGTCGACACCACCGGAGAGGATGCGTCCCGACGCCGGCGAGGAGTTGTTGTACGCACGACCCAGACGCGTGATGGAGTCGAGCAGTACGACGACGTCCTTACCCATCTCGACCAGGCGCTTCGCACGCTCGATTGCCAGCTCGGCAACTGCGGTGTGATCTCCCGGCGGGCGGTCGAAGGTGGAGGAAATGACCTCACCCTTCACGCTGCGCTGCATGTCGGTCACTTCCTCGGGACGCTCGTCCACGAGGATGACCATCAGGTAGCACTCAGGATTGTTGGTGGCGACGGCATTCGCGATCGCCTGCAACACGCTGGTCTTACCTGCCTTGGGCGGGCTCACGATGAGGGCGCGCTGGCCCTTACCGATGGGCATCACCAGGTCGATGACACGCGTGGTGAGAATGTGCTGCTCGGTCTCGAGGCGCAGACGCTGGTTCGGGTACAGCGGCGTGAGTTTGTTGAACTCGGGGCGCTTCTTCGCGGCCTCGACGTCGCCGCCGTTGACCGTGTCGATGCGAACCAGCGGGTTGAACTTCTGGCGCTGGCTGCCCTGCTCACCGTCACGCGAGACGCGGACGGCACCGGTGATGGCGTCGCCACGGCGAAGGCCGTTCTTGCGGATCAGGTTCATGGAGACGTAGACGTCGTTGGGACCGGCGAGGTACCCGGACGTACGCACGAAGGCGTAATTGTCGAGGACGTCGAGGATGCCGGCGACCGGCTGAAGGACGTCGTCCTCACGAATCTCGGTCTCGCGTGAATCGTTGGGTGCGCCACCCTCACCGCGGTCACGACCACGGCCACGGCGCTCGCGGAAACGGCGTCCGCGGCGTCCGCGTCCACCCTCTTCGTCGTCGTCCGGCCCGTTGTTGCGGTTGTCCGTGCGAGGACCGGCGTTGTTCTGGCCGGCGTTGTTCTGATTGCCGCGATCCTGACGGTCCTGGCGATCCTGGCGATCCTGGTTGCCCCGGTTGCCCTGGTTCTCGCGCTGGCCCTGGTTGTCCCGCTGGCCCTGGTTGTCCCGGTTTCGCTCGCGGCGGGGACGCTCGTTGCCCTGCTCGGCGGGAGCCTGATCAGCGTCGGACTTGCCCTCGGTGCGCGCAGGACGCTCGGCCGGAGCCTCGGCCTTGGCGGTCTCGGCGACCTTCGAAGAATCGGCGGCCTTCGCGGTGTCCGCGTCGGACTTCACCGAAGGAGCTCCCTGCTCGATGCTCAGTTCGCCCTGGTCGGGTGAACCTGCACGACGAGCGGCGCCACGACGCTGACGTCCGCGACGGGGTGCGCTCTGATCGGAATCCTCGGCGGATTCGGTACGCGCAGGCGCGGCCTCGGCAGGAGCCGACTCGGCTGCCGGAGCCGTTTCGGCTGCGGGGGTTTCGGTGCGTGCGGCGCGAGTGCTCTTGGCACGAGTGCGCGCAACGGGTGCGTCGTCGAGAGTGAGTTCACTCTGTGCGGGTGCAGCCTTCGCGCTGCCGCCCTGGCGCTCCTTGATGGCTGCGATCAGGTCACCCTTGCGCATGCCGGAAGTGCCTTTGATGCCCAGTTCACCCGCAAGAGTGCGGAGTTCGGTGAGCACCATGCCGGAGAGTCCGGCACCACGGCGCGTTTCGGCACGCTTCGTGGAGGTCGCCACCGCACCGTTCGATGCTGAAGATGACGCCTGAGAATTGTCGCCTGATTCCGACCCGGCGGGTGCAGAAGTGGCGATGAGGTCCGTATCGGTCACGGAGGTCCTTTCCTTCCCTCACTCGCACTGCGCAAAGTCGAGGGTTCGTCCCGCAGTTCGATTGAATACCGAACTCGGTGGTGCCGTACGTGGTTGCTGTCCAGAACTGCCGGCTTGTCCGCCGTCACATGATTGTCGGAAACTCTCGCCTCAAACTTTTCATGCGCTCGCAAACCTGCCCAACGCGCCTTCGTCGACGATTCACTCCCCCGTGTGTTGAACCCCAGAGTGATGGAACCTCTGAGTGTTCGATCCGCGGAGGATTCAAACCTTCGGAGAAGGTACAAGCGTGAGGATCATGCCTGCGAGAATCATGCCAAGGACTGTGGACCCCGATTGGGAAGGAGTTTTGCCCCCTGGTGATGCACCGGCGACTGACGCGCACGATGTACGGACATAGCCCAGGATAGCGCCCAAACCTGAGTCCGGCAAGAATTTGGACGACTGGGTGTGTCAGTTCACTACCGATCGGTAGTGGGCGATCACCAGGACCAAGGCAGGGATCAGACCGTCGTCGTGGATACTTCGACGCCGTCGGCGATGTCCAATTCGAGCACACGTAGTCCGTCTGCCCGCGCCGCTTCCGCGAGTTCGACGGGGAAAGGTTCTGTGCTGAGCGCCAACACGGTGGGGCCGGCTCCGGAAACGGTCGCAGCAATACCCGCCTCGCGCAGGATCCCGATCCATCGCGTCGTGAGCGGAAGCGCGGGTGCGCGCTGTGCCTGATGCAGGCGATCCTCGGTGGCCGCCATCAACAGATCGGGCCGAGCAGTGAGCGCAACGACGGCGAGCGCGCTGCGGCTCGCGTTGAACGAGGCATCCTGGTGCGGAACCAATTCGGGCAGGAGCCCGCGAGTGTGTGCGGTGGACGACCGCTCCTCGGGAACCAGTGCCACAGCACGGATGTCGGGATGGACGTCGAGTTTGGCCGCGGAGTAGATCGGCTCGTCGCCTTCGACGGCCGGTGGGCAACTCCACGAGACGACTGCGCCACCGAGAACACTGGCAGACGCGTTGTCCGGGTGACCTTCGAACTCGGACGAGAGCTGAACCAACTGCTCTTCCGTCAAGCCGATCTCGGCATCGAGAGCGCGCGCCAGACCGTTGGCTGCTGCCAATCCACCGACAGCCGCGGAAGCCGAGGATCCCAACCCGCGCGAATGTGGAATCGCGTTGCGGCACAACACGTCCAGGCCACTGGCCCACACTCCGGCCGCCTCGAGACCACGCTCGATGGCGCGGACCACGAGATGCGAAGGACCCCAGGGCACGTCGGCAGCGCCTTCACCTTCGACGCGAATCTGAAGGCCTGAATCCGTTGTGGTGACCACGATTTCGTCGTACAACCCCAACGCCAGACCGAGGGTGTCGAACCCCGGCCCCAAGTTTGCACTCGAGGCCGGGACGCGAGCAGTCACCGAAAGGCCGATAGGCAGGGTTATAGTCATGTCAGACACCGGATTCCGCGGAGTGGTCGATGAATCCACGGACACTATGCAAGCTCGAGGGCAGCCGCGACGGCAACGGGATCGACACCGATCGGCTCGACGTTCGGCATACCCTTCAAAGCCGTGTCAGGATCCTTGAGACCGTTACCGGTCACCGTGCACACGACGGTCAGGCCCGGCTCGAGCCAGCCCTCTGCACGTGCGGCGAGCAGGCCGGCGACGCTGGCTGCCGACGCCGGTTCGACGAAGACGCCCTCGGTGGCGGCGATCAGACGGTAAGCCTCGAGGATCTTCTCGTCGGTGGCGGCACGGAATGCACCGTTCGACTCTTCCTTCGCGGCGACAGCGCCGTTCCAGGAAGCGGGAGAACCGATTCGGATTGCGGTGGCGATGGTTTCGGGATCCTTGACGGGTGCACCGTTGACCAGCGGAGCCGCTCCGGCTGCCTGGACGCCGAGCATGCGGGGCTTGACCGTGGTCAGACCGTCCGCGTAGTACTCGGAGTATCCGCGCCAGTACGCGGTGATGTTACCGGCGTTTCCGACCGGGAGTGCGTGCACGTCGGGAGCCTTGCCGAGGACGTCCATGATCTCGAATGCCGCGGTCTTCTGGCCTTCGATGCGCACCGGGTTGACCGAGTTGACGAGACCGATGGTGGGGAATTCGGCCGTGGTCTTGCGTGCCAGCTCGAGGCAGTCGTCGAAGTTGCCCTGGACCTGAATGATCTTGGCGCCGTGCATGACTGCCTGCGCAAGCTTGCCCATGGCGATCTTGCCCTGCGGGATGAGCACGGCGCAGGTCATGCCGGCCTTGGCTGCATACGCAGCGGCCGAGGCGGAGGTGTTGCCGGTGGACGCGCACAGAACTGCGCGCTGGCCACGGGCCAAGGCGTCGGTGACGGCCATCGTCATGCCGCGGTCCTTGAAGGAACCGGTGGGGTTGAGGCCCTCGACCTTGAGGTAGACGTCGCAGCCGGTGATCTCGGAGAGGTGGCCGGCCGGCAGGAGCGGGGTGCCGCCTTCGCGCAGGGTGACGGTCTTCCAGTTGTCACCGATCGCGAGACGGTCCCGGTATGCCTCGATGAGACCCGGCCATGCCTTGTGGACGGGGTTGACGATGCCGGTCATTGTTCAGTGCCTTCCAGTCGCAGCACGCTGGTCACAGCGGTGACGAATTCGAGTTCGTTGAGGGCCGCCACGGTCTCGGAGAGAGCCGCGTCGGTTGCTACATGAGTGACGACCACCAGACGCGCGCCGGCGCCGGCGCCCTCCTGGCGGACGACGGAGATGCTCACGCCGTGCTTGGCGAACTCGGCGGCGACTGCGGAAAGCACACCTTCCTTGTCCGCGACCTCCATGTTCACGTAGTAGCGCGTGAGGATGTCGCCCATCGGGGCGACCTTGAGCTTGGCGTACTTGGACTCGCGGGGGCCGCGGCCGCCGTGAACCTTGTTGCGCGCAGCCATCACCAGGTCACCCATCACCGCGGAAGCGGTGGGGGCGCCGCCTGCGCCCTGGCCGTAGAACATGAGCCGGCCGGCGTTCTCTGCTTCCACGACAACGGCGTTGAACGCGCCGTTGACCGAGGCCAGCGGATGGCTGAGCGGAACCAGCGCCGGGTACACGCGAGCGGAAATCCGCTCCTTGCCCTTGGGCGTGACGATGCGCTCGCAGATCGAGAGCAACTTGATCGTGCAGTCGAGTGCCTTCGCCGAAGCCAGGTCGGCGGAGGTGATCGTGGAGATTCCTTCGCGGTACACGTCCGCGGCAGTGACGCGGGTGTGGAACGCGATCGACGCGAGGATCGCTGCCTTCGCCGCGGCGTCGTAGCCTTCGACGTCCGCGGTCGGGTCGGCTTCCGCGTATCCGAGGCGTCCGGCTTCGGCCAAGGTCTCTTCGTAGTCGGCGCCGGTCTCGTCCATCGCCGAAAGGATGAAATTGGTGGTGCCGTTCACGATTCCGGCGACCTTGTTGACACGGTCTCCGGCCAACGACTGTGTGAGCGGGCGGATCACGGGGATCGCGCCGGCAACAGCGGCCTCGAAGTACAGGTCGACAGAGTTGGCCTCTGCAGCCTCCGCCAATTCACCGGTGTGGTCCGCGAGCAGCGCCTTGTTGGCGGTTACGACCGACTTACCGGAGTTGAGGGAAGAGAGAATCAGCTTGCGAGGGAGCTCGATTCCGCCGATCACCTCGACCACGATGTCGACGTCGTCACGACCGACCAGGGACTCGGCGTCCGTCGTCTGCAGTTCCTCGGGAATTCCGCGGTCCGAGCCGATACGGCGGACGGCAACCCCCCGCAGTTCCAACGGGGCGCCGACGCGAGCTTCGAGTTCCTCGGCCTGCTCACGAATGATCCGGACGACCTCGCTCCCGACGTTGCCGAGGCCGAGAACGGCCACACCGATAGCGCGATGCGCCGATTCGCTCGTCACTGCGATACCTCCAAGCTGAGCAGATCTTCCACTGTTTCCCTCCGCAGAATCACGCGTGAGACTCCGTCACGCACCGCCACCACGGCTGGGCGGGTGAGCAGGTTGTACCTGCTCGACATCGAATAGCAGTATGCACCGGTCGCTGCTACCGCTAGTAAATCACCGGGCCCGACGTCCTCGGGCATCCAGGTGTCCCGAATGACCACGTCACCGGACTCGCAGTGCTTACCGACGATACGTGCAACGACGGGATCAGCCTCGGAAGTTCGCGAAACCAACTTGGCTTCGTACTCCGCACCGTAGAGGGACGTGCGGATGTTGTCGCTCATCCCGCCGTCGACGCTGATGTAGCGGCGTGTCAGCGAGCTACCCACCGTGACGTCCTTGATGGTGCCGACCTCGTAGAGCGTCACCGTGCCAGGTCCGGCGATGGCGCGGCCGGGTTCGACGGCAAGCGTCGGCTCCGGCAATCCGGCCAGTGCGGACTCGTTGCGCACGATGTGGCCGAGCTTTGCTGCCAGTTCGTCGACGGGCGGCGGGTCGTCGGAGGGGATGTACGAGATCCCCATGCCGCCGCCGAGGTCGATGATCGAAATCTGCTTGGTCTTCTCGACTCCGAACTCGGTGACGACGTCGCGGAGCAAACCGATCACGCGGTGCGCTGCCACCTCGAAACCGTCGACGTCGAAGATCTGCGAACCGATGTGGCTGTGCAGGCCGACCAGGCGCAAGTTGTCGGCAGCGAAGACGCGACGGACCGCGTCGATCGCCGCTCCCCCGGCCAGCGAGAAACCGAACTTCTGGTCCTCGTGTGCGGTGGAGATGAATTCGTGAGTATGCGCTTCGACGCCGACGGTCAGTCGGATCAACACGTCCTGAACGACACCGGCCTCACCGGCGACACGATCGAGTCGGTCGATCTCGATCGACGAGTCGAGCACGACGTGTCCGACGCCCGCGGCGACACCAGCGGCCAGTTCGGCGACTGACTTGTTGTTGCCGTGCATGGCAATTCGCTCGGCCGGGAAGTCCGCGTGCAACGCGATCGCCAGTTCGCCGCCGGAGCAGACGTCGAGCGAGAGGCCTTCGTCGGCGACCCAGCGTGCGATCTCGCCACAGAGGAATGCCTTGGATGCGTAGTGCACCTTGGCATCCGGGCCGAAGGCGCGGGCCATGTCACGGCAGCGCGAGCGGAAGTCGTCCTCGTCGATGACGAACAGCGGGGTGCCGTACTTCTCGGCAAGTTCACCGACCTTGACACCCGCGAGGGTCACTTCACCGTCGTCGCCACGAGAAGCGTTGCGCGGCCACACCTGCGGTGAGAGTTCGCCGAAGGCTTCGGGGCTGGTCGGACGGTCGGGCAAGCCGGGGGCCTGCAACTGCTCGGCGTGCTTGGGGCCGGCGGGGTGCGCGTTCACATTTGCTCCGGTGCGGTGACGCCGAGCAGTTCGAGACCGTTGGCCAGGACCTGTCGGGTGGCGGCGCAGAGAGCCAGACGCGCGCGGTGCACGTCGGTGGCGTCTTCGTCGCCTTGCGGAAGGATGCGGCACGCGCCGTAGAAGCGGTGGTACGCACCCGCGAGTTCTTCGAGGTAGCGGGCAATACGGTGCGGCTCACGCAGATTCGCAGCGCTCGACACGACGCGTGGATACTCGCCGATCGTGCGGATGAGGTCACCCTCCTGCTCGACGGTGAGCAGGGCGAGGTTGCTCGCGTCGGCGGACAGACCGAGGTCTGCGGCGTTGCGGGCGATCGCCGAGAGGCGTGCGTGCGCGTACTGCACGTAGTAGACGGGGTTCTCGCTGCTGGTCTTGGTCCACAGGTCGAGGTCGATGTCGATGCTCGAGTCGACCGACGAGCGGATCATGACGTAACGCGAGGCGTCGACGCCGATTGCCTCGACCAGGTCGTCGAGGGTGATGACGGTGCCTGCACGCTTGCTCATCTTGACGGCAGTGCCGTCCTTGACGAGGTTGACCATCTGGCCGATCAGCACCTCGACGGTGTCCGGATCGTCGCCGAATGCGGCAGCGGCAGCCTTGAGACGGCCGATGTAACCGTGATGGTCGGCGCCGAGCATGTAGATACAGAGGTCGAACCCACGGGCGCGCTTGTTCTGGAAGTAGGCGATGTCACCGGCGATGTAGGCGGCGTTGCCATCGCTCTTGATGACGACGCGGTCCTTGTCGTCGCCGTAGTCGGTGCTCTTGAGCCACCACGCACCGTCTTCGTGGAAGAGGTTGCCCGAACCCTTGAGGGATTCGACGGCCTTCTCGACCGCACCGGATTCGAAGAGCGAGTTCTCGTGGAAGTAGACGTCGAAGTCGACGCCGAAGTCGTGCAGGGTCTGCTTGATGTGCGTGAACATCAATTCGACGCCGATGGCGCGGAAGGTTTCCTGCTGCTCGTCGGCAGGCAGATCCATGACGTCGGGACGCTGCTTCAGAACCGAGGCGGCGATGTCGGCGATGTATGCACCGGCGTAACCGTCTTCGGGAGCAGGTTCACCCTTCGCTGCAGCGATCAGCGAACGCGAGAAGCGGTCGATCTGGGCACCGTGATCGTTGAAGTAGTACTCACGTGTTACCAAACCACCCTGCGCGGACAGAATGCGTCCGAGCGCGTCTCCGACTGCGGCCCAACGGGTTCCACCGAGGTGAATCGGTCCGGTGGGGTTGGCGGAGACGAATTCGAGGTTGATCTTCTTGCCGGCGAGGGAGTCACCCGAGCCGTACGACGCACCGGCTTCGAGAACCGACACGACGATCCCGCCCTGGGCGTCCTTGTCCAACCGAATGTTGAGGAAGCCGGGCCCGGCGATCTCGGCGGATTCGATTCCGTCGGCAGCGGTGAGGGCTTCGGCGATCCAGCCCGCCAGCTCGCGGGGATTCGTGCCGACCTTCTTGGCTACCTGCATGGCAATGTTGGTGGCGTAATCGCCGTGCTCGGGGTTGCGTGGTCGCTCGACGGTGAGGGTTTCGGGTAGCACGGATACGTCGAGGCCACGATCGGCAAGGACGCTCGCTGCGGTTCCGCGGAGCAGTTCGGCAAGGTCAGCTGGAGTCACAGGTATTCATCCTATTGCCTGCACACCGGAAGTGGAGACTCGCCTCACGCCTCGCTCTCCGTGAACGTGCGCGGGGCCGCTGTGGCGTGTCGCACGCCACTCTCAAAGTTTGCCCTCAGACTCGGAAAGTACAGTGGTAATGCCCGAGCTACCACCGCGTACCTTCATGCGCGGGCGCGCCACACCTCAAGCCCACACACCGAAAGAGCCCAATCGATGCCAAGCGGTTCCGATAGTCGCGGTCCCAACAAGAACTCCGGGGCCAAATCAGCCAAGGCCATCAAGGCCGCCAACAAGAACAGTCGGCCGGCCAAGAAGGGCAAGGGCGGCGTCCCCGCTCCCCGCCAGATCCCCTGGCTGTCGATCGGCGCCGGTGTGGCTGTGCTCGCACTCATCGCCGTGCTCGGTATCAATCTGTGGCCCAAGGTCGAGGAGCGGCAGGCCCTCGAGCCGTACAAGTACAGCTCCGAGAACAAGGATCCGTCCGACAAGATCGACGGCGTCCTCAAGATCGAGTACCCGGCCGGCCAGCACGTCGATTCCACTCAGCGCGTGGCGTACGACCAGACCCCGCCGTTCGGTGGCCCGCACGACGCCACCTGGGCTAACTGCACCGGAACCGTGTACGCCGACCCGATTCGCACCGAGAACGCCGTCCACTCGCTCGAGCACGGCGCCATCTGGATCACGTACAACCCCGATCTCGTCGACCAGGACCAGATCGACAGTCTCGCCGGACGCGTGAACGGCAAGTCCTACATGCTGATGTCGCCGTACCCCGGTCAGAGCAGCCCCATTTCTCTGCAGTCGTGGGGCCATCGCCTCGAGATCGACAAGGCCGACGACGATCGCATCGATCAGTTCATCACTGCGCTGAACCAGAACCCGAACGTCTACCCCGAGGTCGGCGCGAGCTGCACCAACCCGCTGTTCACTCCGTCGACGTCGCCGTTCGATCCGACACCTCCGGGCGCCGACGCCATCCAGATGGACGGCACGGGCGCTACCCCGGCCACCGACGAACAGATTCCCGCCGGTGGATAGTTCGACGAACACCGATCAGTCTTCGAAGCCGAGTCAGCGCACCGCACTGCTGATCATCGGTCTGATCGGCGCGATCGCCGTCGGTTTTGCGCTCGGCGCACTGACCAACCTCCTCGGACCCGATGCGAAGTCGTCACTGACCGTTCCGGCTTCGGATTCGGTGGACGTGGGCTTCGCGCAGGACATGAGCGTGCATCACAGCCAGGCCGTCGACATGGCGGCCATCGCCCTGACGAAGTCCACCGACAACGACGTACGCACGCTCGCGTTCGACATCTTGACCACGCAGCAGAACCAGCTCGGTCAGATGCAGGCGTGGCTGACCATGTGGGATCAGCCGCTGTCCAAGGTGGGCCCGTACATGGAGTGGATGTCGTCCGATTCGGGCTCCGGCCATGGATCGCACGGGACTTCGGCCACGATGGACATGAGTCATTCCGGGCCGGTCGACACGATGCCCGGCATGGCGTCCCCCGAGGACCTTGCGGCTCTCCGCGCAGCGGAAGGTCTGCAACTCGACACCTTGTTCCTGCAGCTGATGCTTCGTCACCACGAAGGTGGGCTTCCGATGATGGAGTACGCAGCAGCCGACGCCACCGAGGGGCCGGTGCGCAGCCTGGCGCAGACGATGGTCAACACGCAGCAGAGCGAGTCCAAGCTGATGACCGACATGTTGGCAGCTCGCGGCGCAGTGCCACTGCCCATGAACTGAGCAGAACTGAACTGAGCCGAAATTGTTCAGACCCAACTGGGCCTGGTCCTGAATTTCAGGACCAGGTCCAGTTTTCTACTTCCGGCATGTCTTCGAGGTGCTCGACGATGTAACGCGAGTGCTTTTCGAGTTGTGTGCGGCAGAACTCCGCCAACTCGGATGCCCCGGCCGGCCGACGCTTGGAGCGTCGTAACGCCTCGATCACCAGGTGGTAGCGGCTCATCTTGTTGAGGACAACCATGTCGAACGGTGTTGTGGTTGTTCCCTGTTCACTGAATCCGCGAACGTGGAAGCGCTCGGGACTCGGACGCCCGTGAATCAGTTCGTGCACGGCACGCGAGTATCCGTGGAATGCGAACACGACGTCGGTCTGCGCGGAGAACAGATCGAGGAAGACCCGCTCCCCGAATCCGTGGGGATGCTCGGTTGGCGTCAGCAAGGCCATCAGATCGACGACGTTGACGACGCGGGTGATCAGTTCGGGTGTGTGATCGCGCAGCAACTGTGCAGCAGCCAGGATCTCCTGCGTCGGCACATCTCCCGCGGCGGCCAGGACCACGTCCGGTTCCTGTCCGCGAGCCTCGGTTCCGGCCCATTCCCAGACCGAAGCGCCCGCCGCGCAGTGCTCGTGCGCTTGCTCGAGCGTGAGGTACTGCAGGTGCGGTTGCTTGTCCACGACTATCAGGTTGACGTGGTCGGTACTACGCAGGCAGTGGTCCGAGATCGAGAGCAAGGTGTTGGAATCCGGCGGCAGCCACACGCGGATCACACTGGGTGCCAAGGGAATAACGGCGTCGATCATGCCGGGGCCCTGATGACTGAATCCGTTGTGATCGTTGCGCCAGCACGTACTGGTCAACAGCACGTTGAGCGAAGCGACGGACGCCCGCCACGGCAGGTCGACGGCATGTTGGAGCCACTTGGCGTGCTGGATGAGCATCGAGACACTTACCATGGCAAATGCTTCGTAGCTCGCGAACATCCCGTGTCGGCCCGACAGCAGATAGCCCTCGAGCCAACCCTCGCAGAGGTGCTCGCTGAGGACCTCCATGACACGACCGTCCGCGGACAGCCCGTCGTCGTAGTCGGTGATCGGCAGTTGCCAGCAGCGATCGGTTGTCTCGAATACGGCGCCGAGGCGATTGCTAGCCGTCTCGTCCGGACAGAAGAGTCGGAAGATCCCGCCGCTGTCCTCGGTTTCCGTGGCGGCGTAGATGTCGCGCAGAAGCTCGCCGAGCACTCGCGTCGTCTCGTGGAAGGTCGAACCCGGCGATTGGATGGGAAGCGCGTACTTTTCGAGCGGCGGCATCGGGAGATCGACGCGAAGTCGTCCACCGTTCGCGTAGGGAGTGCTCCCCATGCGCTTGTCCCCCGTCGGCGAGAGCGCCGCCAGTTCCGCGGCCAGTGATCCGTTGGCGTCGAACAACTCGTCCGGACGGTACGACCGCATCCACTCTTCGAGTTGCCGCAGATGCGATTCGTTGGTTCGCACGCCGGACAACGGCACCTGGTGCGCACGATGTGTGCCCTCGACCAAAATTCCGTCGACGGTGTGTGGACCGGTCCATCCTTTTGGCGTCCGCAACACGATTGCCGGCCACGAACCCGTCCACTCCTCTCCGCGGCGTGCGGCACCCTGCATCTCGCGGATCTTCTCGTGCGCCTGCGAGATCGCTTGATACAGCTGAGGAAACACCGCGTCGGGGTCGTCACCGGAGACGACGATCGGCGCCCACCCCTGTCCACCAAGATAGGCCTGGATGTCTTCGTCGCTGCTGCGTCCGTAGACCGTCGGCCCGGCGATCTTGGCACCGTTCACGTGCAGGATCGGCAACACCGCGCCGTCGCGTCGTGGATTCAGGAACGCCGGGAGCTTCCACGAACCGGACAACGGCCCGGTCTCCGCTTCGCCGTCGCCGATCACACAGGCCACCACGAGGTTCGGATGATCGAAGGCAGCGCCGGCCGCATGGGCAAGGGCGTAGCCGAGTTCGCCGCCTTCGTGGATGCTTCCGGGTGTCTGCACACTCACATGGCTGGGCACTCCGCCGGGAGCGGAGAATCGCCGACACATCCGGTGGATGCCCTCGGCGTCGTCCGAGACTTCCGGATAGATCTCCGAGTACGTTCCCTCGAGATACGTCGACGCGACCAGCGCCGGACCGCCGTGCCCGGGACCGGTCACGTAAAGCCAGTCTGCGCCGGTGGCGACGATGTGCCGATTGAGGAGCGTGTAGATCATCGACAAGCCGGGGCTGGTCCCCCAGTGCCCGAGCAGTCGGGGCTTGATGTGCTCGGCACGCAACGGTTCCCGCAGAAGCGTGTTGTCCTTCAGATAGATCTGCGCGACGGTCAGGTAGTTGGCCGCTGCCCACCACTTCAGGTCGAGCGCGAGCTGGTCTTCGGAATAGTGGTGATCGGTCATCAACGACTCCCGTACCTCACGAGGGTGCCCGAGCAGTCCGCCCGAGCCTGTGCTCAGAGCCGAGCCTAGGCGTAAAAAGCATCCGAGTCAGTCGGTACAGATGATTCGACGACCATGGTCCCCGGCCGCATCCTCGACTACCTCACGCGAGGACGCCATGCCGAGACGGGTGCCGGTTTGGTCTTGTCCCCCCGTGATGCGCTACGCTAACGCAGCCCAATCGGCACACCGAGTATTCGGTGCGCCCCCGTAGCTCAGGGGATAGAGCGTTCGCCTCCGGAGCGAAAGGTCGCAGGTTCGAATCCTGCCGGGGGCACCACGAAGACGCAGGTCAGCGATTGATCGTCGACCTCTTCACGGTGCCACACCAAAATATTCAGGGCAATCTACCCGACTACTGTCGATCTCATGCCTCGCATCGATCCTGCTCCCACGTACACGATGCGTCAGCTGGCCGCGTTTGTCGCGGTAGCCGAGACCGGAACGATCAGTGCCGCGGCCGAGCGCCTGCACCTCTCTCCTTCCGCCCTGTCCGCGGCGCTCACCGAACTCGAACGCGCGCTCAAAGTTCAACTGTGCGTTCGCCGTCGCTCATTCGGCATTCAACTGACCCGCACCGGTGAAGCGGTTCTGGTGCGCGCCCGGGCGCTACTTCAGCAAGCCGGGGAACTCGAATCCGATGCGCTCGGAACCGGCGGAAGCGTGTCGGGGCCCATCGCGATCGGCTGTTATCCCGCTCTGGGGCCGACGGTGTTGCCGTCGATGATCGCCGGGTTCACCCGTGAGAATCCTGACGCGCAGGTGGAGTTCCGCGAGGACACTCAGAATCGGCTCCAGACACATCTCGAGAACGGCGAGTTGGACCTCGCGATCGCTTACGACCTGGACCTGTCTCCACAATTGCGCACAGTTCCGTTGGCCGTCCGCGAACCCTTGATCGTCCTGGGTGCAGAACACCCACTCGCGCGGTCCGAGCGACCGATCCATCTTCCGGACCTGGCGGAACACCCGATGGTTCTCCTCGACGCGCCGCCGAGCACCAAACACGCGCTCGACGTCTGTCGCGCAGGCGGATTCGCCCCGAAGGTTGCCTACAGAACTGCGAACTTCGAGACGGCGAGGGCATTTGTCGGCCGTGGCCTCGGCTGGACGCTGCTACTCCAGCGGCCCAAGATCGACGTCACGTACGAGGGGCTCGAGGTGGTCGTCAAGACCATCGCTTCCCCCGCCGTGCCGTCGGTGCACGTAGTTCTCGCTTGGCACCAGAACACTCGCCTCAGCCGCGTCGCACGCGCTTTCATAGAATTCGTTTCACCCTCAGAACCTGCCCAATAGTCCCGCTACCAGGCAGCGGAGCTGGTTCCACGCATTTTCCGTGCAAGAACCTCCAATTCTTTCGCTTTTCAATTGTTGTGGCGCACGTCATTGTTTCTTCAAGCCACATTCATCTCGAAAGGCACTTCATGACCTCCATCGCCTCACCGACCGCAACGCGCGCCGCCGCGACGGTCAAGGCGCGTAAGGCCGCCCTCGGCAGCTTTGTCGGCACCGCCATCGAGTGGTACGACTTCTTCATCTACGGCACCGCCGCCGCGCTCGTACTCGGCAAGCAGTTCTTCCCCGGCACGTCCGATCTGGCCGGCACCCTCGCCGCCTTCGCCACCCTCGCCGTCGGATTCGTCGCGCGTCCCATCGGCGGAATCGTGATGGGCCACTTCGGCGACCGCATCGGACGCAAATCCATGTTGGTCACCTCGTTGATGCTGATGGGCTGCGCCACCGTTGCCATCGGGCTGCTACCCAACTACGCCGCTATCGGCGTCTTTGCCCCCATACTCCTGGTGACCTTGCGATTCGTTCAGGGACTCGGTGTCGGCGGCGAGTGGGGCGGCGCAGTTCTGGTCGCCACCGAAAACGCACCCGAGGGCAGGAAGGGGCTGTACGGCAGCGCACCACAAATCGGTGTTCCCGCAGGCGTACTGGTGGCCAATCTCGTCTATCTCCCCCTCGCCGCCTTCATGGACGACGATGCATTCAACTCCTGGGGATGGCGAATCCCGTTCCTGCTCAGCGCAGTTCTGGTGGGCGTTGCGATGTGGATCCGTCTCGGCCTCGAGGAAAGTGACGAGTTCACCGCGTCGAAGTCCGAGGCACCGGCGGAGTCCATGCCGATTCTCGAGGTTCTCACCAGACACTGGAAGACTGTGCTCCTCGCCGGTGGAACCTTCATCGCCACCAACGGAATCGCGTACGCGTACATGGTTTACGTCCTCAAGTACGGCGAGACCGAACTCGGCTTCAGCAAGACCACGATGCTCTTTCTTCTCATCGCATCCTGCCCGTTCTGGATGGCGGGAATGGCTTTCAGCGCTCACAAGTCGGACACTCTCGGACGCCGGACCGTCTACATCCGCAGTTCGATCACCCTGGTAGTGGCGGCAGCGGTGTTCTTTCCGCTGATCGACACAGCGATCGTTCCGGTGATGCTCGTATCGATGATCGCCCTCGGCTTCACGCTCGGCTGCTGCGCCGGCCCACAAGCGGCACTGTTCGCCGAATTGTTTCCCGCACACATCCGCTACAGCGGAGCGTCACTCGGCTACCAGATCGGCGCAATCCTCGGCGGCGGTCTGGCCCCGATGATCGCCACCGCGCTCTACGCCGCCTTCGACACCTCGTTCGCCATCACCGTGTACTTCGTGATCATTGCCGTGATCAGCCTGGTTTCCATCCTGCTGCTCCCGGAACCTCAATTGATCCCGAAAAACACTGCCGCACAGAAAGCCTCGTGACCATGTCGACCTACTTTCATCCGAAGAAGTACGCACCCGAGGACTTCGCTTCCCTGGCGCCTTCGGCCGACGCACTTCCCGTCGTGATCGTCGGAGCCGGCCCCGTCGGCATGGGCGTAGCCATGGGCTTGGCGCAGCGCGGCATTGCCGTCACGATTCTCGAAGCAGCCGATCAGGTCTCGTTCGGCAGTCGCGCGATCTGCGTGTCACGCCACAGCCTCGAAGTTGCCGAACGCCTCGGCTTCGGTGCCGAGCTCGAAGACATCGTTCTGCCGTGGGTGGGTGGTCGGAGTTACTACCGCGATCAGGAAGTACTGCAGTTCCGCATGGCATCCGCCGAGCACGACGCGCGTGGACCCATGGTCAACGTCTCGCAATCCGAGTTCGAGCAGATCATGACCGACAAGCTGCTCGCTTACCCACTGGTGAACTTCCACTGGTCGTCGTCGATCGCCGGCATCTCCGTCGGTGACGACGAGGTGACTCTGACCGTCGACACCGCGTTCGGAACCCGCGAACTGCGCGCGGCGTGGGTCGTTGCCGCCGATGGTGGACGCAGCAAGATGCGCGAACTCAGCGGAATCCGCTTGCAGGGCAACAGCTACGAGGGCAACTACGTCATTGCCGACATTCATTGGGAATCGGAACTCCCGGCCGAGCGTCTGGTGTGGTTCGACGCACCCAGCAACCCGGGGTCCACGATCATCATGCATCGCCAACCACGGGACATCTGGCGCATCGACTACCAGCTCGACGCCTCGGACGATCCGGAAGCGGAGACGCAAGAAGATCGCATCCGTGACCGCATCACGCGTCACCTCGAATGGCTCCAGAGCGACATCCCCTGGACCCTGGAATGGTTCGGCTTCTACCGCGCCCACGCACTCGCTCTGGAAGATTTCACTCACGGCCGTGTGCTTTTTGCCGGCGACGCCGCGCATCTCGTTCCGATCTTCGGTGTTCGCGGCCTGAACTCGGGCATGGAAGACGCCGAGACCTTGGTGTGGCAACTAGCCGCCGTCATCAACGGAGCTGCCGATTCCACCATCCTCGACGCGTATTCGAAGGAACGTCGCAGCGCGTGGCAGCAGAACGTCGACAACGCAGGCAAGTCGACGCTCATCATGTCGCCGGGAAGTCACGGCTACCGGACCACCCGCGATGCCGTACTCGAACTCGCCACCAAGCGAAGCGAATTCGCGCACCTCATCAACCCGCGCCAGTCGAGTGCGACGCACGCCCGGCTCTCCCCGCTGACGTGGCCGACAGCTGCGGGCGCCGAGGGCGTACTACCCGGCGATCCGTTGGAAGACAGGGTCGTCCAGGTCTCGGCGGACGGTTCATCTACCTCCTTGAACAGTCTGCGCGGTACTGGATTCGGCCTGCTGGCTTTCGGACTGTCAGCTGAGCTGGTATCCGAACTCGACACGCAAGCCGAAATCCTTGCTCAGGCCCTTGCACCGGAAACCGTACGCGTGATCACCGTGGGAACTACCGACTCCACGGTTCCCGATGCCGAAGGCAATCTCGCATCTGCCCTCGGCGCTCGTGTCGGCGAAATCTTCGTGATTCGGCCCGACGGATTGTTGCTGTGCCGCATCAGCGATCCCACGCAATTGAACGACGTGGCCAAACACCTCACCGCCGGCACTGCGCCGACGCACTTCGATACGGCACAGTCGGCGACAACTGCGGTGGTCGACGACGAGGGCCATCGCGAACACGTCTGGTTGGCACTGTCGAACGCACTGGATCAGGCTGATCCGTCCGACCGCGAAGCCATGTTGGTGCGCCTTGCCTTGATTCTCGGTTCGCAAGCTACGTCGACGAGCTTCGACCTAGCACTGAAAGACGCAGCCCTGAAAGACGCAGCCCTGAAATCTGCCACCCGATAGTTCAGACACAGCAACTCGGCCGCGCAGGATTGTCCCCTACGCGGCCGAGCGCATTCGGGGATGAAGCGAGTATTCAGTTGACCTCGGCCAATTCCTTTTCTTCCTCAGCGCGCATTTCACGCACGGATCTTCCCCGCTGCGACCTTCCACGTACCAGCGGCGAGACGGTGATCGCCAAGCCCACCAGCGCGACCCCGGTGACCAGGATCAGTCCGGGATGGAACTGCTCGAATCCGGCGGTACCGGCGCCGGACGCGGTGTGCGATCCAGCGGTTACGAGGGCAGTGGTCAGAGCGAGCACGAGCGCCGCACCGACCTGAGCGGAGGTGTTCACCAGCCCGGACGCCAAACCCTGCTCCGAGTCGTCGACACCCGAGGTGGCCTGGGCCATGATCGAGGTGTACCCCAGCGCGAATCCGAGTCCGAGCAGGATGACGCTCGGCAGAATCGCCACGACGTACGACGGTGAATCGCTGCCCGCGAAGAGGAACCAGAGGTACCCGACGCTGAGCGACGTCAGTGCCGCGATGATGAGCTTGGCACTGCCGTACAGGTCGACCAGCCGTCCGACGAACGGTGATCCGAAGGCGACGATGATGCCCGCGGGCAGCAGTGCCATCGCCATCTTCAGGGGCGACCAGCCGAGGGCCGACTGCAGGAAGATCGTCATCATGAACTGGAAGCTCAGGTAGGAACCGAAGAGCGCGATGATGGCCAGATTCGCACGAACGATAGTGCCGACGCGCAGAAGCCCAAGTCGCACAAGCGGATGCGCCACCTTCTTCTCCACGAAGAAGAACGTCGCCAGAAGCACGGCTGCGACGGCGAACGAACCCAGCGTCATCGGGTGTGCCCATCCACGGGTCGGAGCCGAAACCATCGTGTACACCGTGAGAAGCATTCCCGTCACCAGGGTGACGGCGCCGACGAGATCGTGTCCCCCGGTATCTGCGGGACGGTCCCGCGGAATGAGGAAGTACCCACCGATCAGCGCGATGACGGCAAACGGAACCGGCATCAGGAACGTGAATCGCCAACCGGCACTGGTCAACAGCCCACCGAGGATCAGACCGGACGAGTAACCACTGGCGCCGAACACGGAGAACACCGACAGCGCACGGTTACGGGCCGGACCTTCCTTGAACGTCGTGGTGAGAATGGACATTGCGGTCGGAGCGGTGAAGGCCGCGGCCAATCCCTTCACGAATCGTGATGCGATCAGCAGTGTTCCGTTGTCGACAAGGCCACCGACCAGCGAGGCGATTGCGAACACGGTCAGTGCGATCAGGAAGACCTTCCTGCGCCCGAGAAGATCGGCGGTACGTCCACCGAGTAGCAACAGGCCGCCGAATCCGAGGACGTAGCCGTTGATGATCCACTGCAGCGAGGTAGTGGACAGGCCCAGTTCATTGCCGATGGACGGAAGCGCGACGCCCACCATCGACACATCGAGACCGTCGAGGAACAACACGAGGCAGAGCACCGCGAGGATGCCCCACAGCTTGAGGGACCAGCCCTCCCCTGTGGCCGGATCCGAGGATTCCGTAGAAACCGGGGCTTCCGGCGAATCGAATGGTTTGAGTGTCGAGTCTGTGCAAGTCACGTCAGCGAGAATAGATGCACATGCACATAATGCACAAGCATTTAATGCAATTGCACGTAATCGAGTCTTCAACTAGAATGCGGTCGTGACGTCGGAATCCGAATTGCGCAACACCTGGCGCTCGCTGTCGACCAGCTACAACGACATCGCGTGCGAACTCGATCGCCAGATGCAGTCGGCGCATGGGCTGAGCATGAGCGACTTCGAGGCTCTCGACCGACTCATGGACGCCACGTGCGAACGTCCACGCATGCAGGAGCTTGCCTCGGAGATGTACCTGAGTCCCAGCGCGCTCTCCCGTAGCGTGGCCCGTCTCGAGAAGGCCGGACTGGTTCAGCGAGCACTGTGCGAGGCCGACCGGCGCGGAGTCTTCGTCGACGTCACCGACAAAGGACGTCAGGTACACGCGGACGCCAGCAAAATCCAACTGGCCGTACTGGATTCACGCCTGCGCGAGCAGTAGCCACACGTCAGCGGAGCACGACACAGCGCCCGGCCACCGGGTGAGGGCCGTTCCGGACTAGACTGAGCACATACCGACGCGCCTTTCTGTTGCCGTCGGCGATCGACAGCAGCGCAGCCAGCACGCTTTCACGCGGTCCTGGCCGAGGCAATCTGCCAGCGTTCCTGCGGCTTCTGCTAGTCCCTCAGGCTCCTGCCTGACATCTCTACCTGCTCCTATCGAGAGATACACAATTGAACAACGCACGCACCCTTGGAGTCATCGGACAGTCGAGCAAACCGGCAGAACGCCGGTTGCCGATCCATCCTGCGCATTTCGATCGCATCGATGCCGAACTACGTTCTCGGATCTACCTCGAAGAAGGCTACGGCCACCCCTTCGGCTACTCCGACGACTACCTCTCGCGCCTCGTTGCCGGAATCCGCACGCGCAAGCAGATTTTGGCGGAAACCGATGTGGTTCTGCTACCGAAGCCGTTGGTGCGTGACCTCGCCGAACTACGGTCAGGTCAGGTTCTCTGGGGCTGGCCGCACTGTGTCCAGGACACCGAACTGACACAGATCGCGATCGACAAGAAACTGACTCTCATCGCCTTCGAGGCCATGAACTTCTGGCACAGCGACGGATCGTTCAATCTGCATGTGTTCCACAAGAACAACGAGCTCGCCGGTTATTGCTCGGTACTGCACGCCCTGCAGTTGATCGGTTCCACCGGTGATTACGGCCGGCGTCTCACCGCTGCCGTGATCGGTTTCGGAGCCACTGCACGCGGCGCGGTCACAGCACTCAAGGCGCACGGTATCCACGAAGTGGACGTCCTCACCCAGCGTGGAGTCACCGCCGTCAGCTCCCCCATCCACTCGGCGCGCATGGTCTCGTTCGACAACAACAACGGTGACGTCCGTGGCAGCCACGTCATGCTCGACAACCACAGCGTGCCGGTGCCCGGCTTCTTGGCCGAGCACGACATCGTCGTCAACTGCGTACTGCAGAACACGGACGCCCCACTGACGTTCCTGACCGAGGAAGACCTCATGGACTTCCAACCCGGCAGCCTCATCGTCGACGTCTCGTGCGACGAAGGCATGGGGTTCAGCTGGGCTCGTCCCACCTCGTTCGCGGATCCGACCTTCATCGTCGGCGACAACATCACTTACTACGGCGTCGATCACAGCCCGTCGTACCTGTGGAACTCCGCGTCGTGGGAGATCAGCGAATCACTTCTTCCCTACCTGCCCACTGTGATGGCAGGAGAGACGGCCTGGAAGGCAGACGAGACCGTCGATCGGGCCATCGAAATCCGGGACGGCGTCATCGTGAATCCCGCCATCACACGTTTCCAGCACCGCTCGTCGGACTACCCGCACGCTGTCATCGCGGAGTAGGCGCCCCGATCAGGCCTGGCCGGCTGCCGCATTGATCGGCGCCATGTCGAAATAGTCGCGCCAGGCTTTGATCTTTCCGTCCTCGACTTCGAATACCCCCATGACCGGGAGCGCTACCTCGGCGCCGTTGATGGTGAAGACGTCGACGCGCTCGTTCATGACGGTGTTGCCGTCCGCGACCTGACGCTTGATCTGAAAGTCGATGTTGCCGAAGGCACCGACAAACTGCTCGATGAACGCCCGGACGGCCTCGCGACCGACCACGGGCTCCATCGGAATGTTGTGATAAACGACGTCATCGGTGAAGTAGTCGACGATCTTTGCAACATCGGCGGCCGCCCACAGCGCGCAGAAATCGGTGATCAGTTTGTCCGATGTCATTGTGTGCCAGCCTCTTTCGAATTGTCTTCGTGGGGTTCGATGATTGCCAGGATGCTTTCGATCTCGCCTGCCGGTATCCCGAAGTACTCGGTCACGAAAACCGTGACGGCCGGTGCCTGGCCAGGTGTTCCGAGGTCGAGCAGATACCGGGCTACTACGCTCTCGCCCCACTCACGCAGCGCGAGTTCACGTATCGCCACGATTCCGCGATATTGCTGGCCTTGTTCGAGCTCGTTGCTGATGAAGGCGCCGCTGTCACCGGTTCGCTGACCGTTCTCGACCCGCCAGGCGTCGGCGGCGAAGCGGACCTTCGTTGCGTCATGAGTGAGCAATGCGTTCACGTATTCACGCGCCATGGCGACGCGTCCGCTGACCGCAGACTCCGTGGAGTGCTTGGCAATTGCGCCCAGGATCGACTCCGACAACTCCGGTCGGCAGATCACGAGATCCGGCAGGTACGGATGAGATTCGTTGTAGAGCAGCGGCGAACCGTCGATGCGGCTGCAATGCAGTCCCGCCGCCTGTGCGACGCCGACGGGCGCAGCCGAATCCCATTCCCACTGCCCACCGGCGTGCAGGTACGCGTCGACCTCGCCGCGCACCACCGCCATCGCCTTGGCGCCGGCCGATCCCATGTGCACCACGTCGGCGCCGAGTTCGGCTGCCACCGCTTCGGTGAATGCGGGTGGTCGCGATCCGCTGACTACTACGCGGAGCGGCGAGTTGGCGGCAACCGAAGCTGCCTCGTCGCCACTGGAGTACACCGCTCCGAGCGCCGGCTGAGCAACCGCGGCTGCGGTAATTCCGCTACCGCTCTCCCAAAGCGCCACGTGCACTGCCCAATCCGCATGATTCGGCAAGCCGTATTCCTTGGAGCCGTCCAGCGGATCGATGATCCAGACCCGAGCTGCATCCAGACGACTGCGATCGTCGGCAGATTCCTCAGAGAGCACGGCATCGCCCGGCCGCTCGGCAGCCAACCGGTCGAGGATGTAGGAATCGGCGGCCTTGTCGCCCCGGCGACCCAGTTCACGACCGTCGTCGACACCCAGACCCTCGGCTCGGATCCCCAGGAGGATCGCACCGGCGGCCTGCGCCAATTCCGCCGCGAGTGCCTCGTCGGCGATTCTGCTGTGTGTGGATTCGCTCACCGGTCCAACACTTCCATAATTCGCAGCGCAAGTTCGGTAGGCGTTCCGTCTTCGGGTCTGATCACCAGCTCGGGACTTGTCGGAGCTTCGTAGGGATCGTCGACTCCGGTGAATCCCGTGATTTCCCCGGCCCTGGCCTTGGCGTACATGCCCTTGGGGTCTCGGGCTTCACATTGCTCGATCGGGGTGTCGACGTAGACCTCGACGAACTTCAGCCCGGCGGCCTCGTGCGCCGCCCGCACTCGATCACGATCTTCGCGGTACGGGCTTATCAGGCAGGCCACTGCCACTGCACCTGAATCAGCGAACAACTGCGCCACCGAGCCGACTCGGCGGACGTTCTCGGCGCGGTCATCGGCACTGAATCCCAGATCCGCGTTCAATCCGTGCCGGAGGTTGTCGCCGTCGAGGCGGTACGCCGGGATACCCGCGGCCACCAACCGCCGCTCCAGTTCCACCGCGATCGTCGACTTACCCGAGGCCGAGAGACCGGTGAGCCACACGGTGGCGCCGGCAGTCGCACGTTCCTCGCGAGAAACCTCCGAACTGTGCCAGACGACGCGCGATTCCTTGAGCGTCGGACCGTTGATCATTCCGGCGGCGACGGTATTGCCCGTGGTCTCGTCCACGAGAATGAAGCTGCCCGTCACGCGGTTGCGGCGGTAGGGATCGAACATCAACGGCTGCTGCGTCTTGATCGAGATGCGGCCGATCTCGTTGAGGGACAGAGATTCTGCCTTCTCGTCGCGGTGCAGAGAATTGACGTCCAGCCGGTAGTCGAGCTTGACGATCTCCGCTTTCGTGGAGCGCGTGGTGTGCAGCAACGAGTAGCGATTGTTCTCCGACAGAGTTGTCTGTTCGGTCAACCAACAGACCATCGCATCGATTTCCTGCCCGACCTGCGGCCGGTTGTTGAGCCGACACAATTGGTCCCCGCGGCTGACGTCGAGATCGTCGGTCAGCTCGATGCATACGGCCGAGGGCGCAAACGCTTCGTCGATCACGTCACCGCCCGGCCCGTGGACTGCCTTCACCGTCGAGGTGAATCCTGAAGGCAAAGCCACGATTTCGTCGCCGGGCTTGAAGACGCCACTGGCCACCGTTCCGGCGTATCCACGGAAATCGTGGAGGTCGGCGTCGGTCTGCTTCTGCGGACGGATCACGTACTGCACCGGGAAACGCGCGTCGATCAAATTGCGATCCGACGCGATGTGCACCTGCTCGAGATGGTGCAGCAGAGAAGGCCCGTCGTACCAGGACATGTTCTCGGTCCGGGCAACGATGTTGTCCCCCAACAGCGCCGAGACCGGAATGAACGTCAGGTCGTGGACGTCCAGTTTGATCGCGAACTGTCGGAATTCTTCCTTGATCTCCTCGAACCGTTCCTGAGACCAGCCCACGAGGTCCATTTTGTTCACACACAGCACGAGGTGGGGTATCCCCAGGAGAGTGGACAAGAAGGCGTGCCGCCGCGTCTGTTCGAGCACCCCTTTGCGAGCATCCACCAGGATCAGGGCAAGATCGGCCGTCGACGCGCCGGTCACCATGTTGCGGGTGTACTGCTCGTGCCCGGGAGTGTCCGCAATGATGAACTTCCGATGAGGGGTCGCGAAATACCGGTGGGCCACGTCGATCGTGATGCCCTGTTCACGCTCGGCGCGCAATCCGTCGGTCAGTAGCGCGAGGTTGGCGTACTCGTCGCCGCGTTCTCGACTGCTCCGTTCCACGGCCTCGAGTTGGTCCTCGAAGATCGACTTGGAGTCGTAGAGCAACCGGCCGATGAGTGTCGATTTTCCGTCGTCGACACTGCCCGCTGTAGCGACTCTCAGCAGTTGCGGCATCAGAAGTACCCCTCTTTCTTACGATCTTCCATGCCAGCTTCGGAAATCCGGTCATCAGCTCTGGTTGCGCCACGCTCCGTGATACGGCTCGCCGCAACTTCTTCCACGACAGCGCCCGGTGTTTCGGCCGACGATTCGACACATCCGGTACACGTTGCGTCGCCGACCGTACGGAAGCGCACCAACGCCTCGTAGGACTCTTCGCCGGCGCGAAGCTCGAGGAAACGGGTGCGTGCCAACAACATTCCGTCGCGTGGAACCACCTCGCGACGATGGGCGTAGTAGATGCCGGGGAGGTCGATCTGCTCGCTCTCGATGTACTGCCAGATGTCGAGCTCTGTCCAGTTGGAGAGCGGGAAGATCCGAATATGTTCGCCCTTACGGTGTTTGCCGTTGTACAGGTTCCACAGTTCAGGTCGCTGCACCTTCGGATCCCATTGCCCGAACTCGTCCCGGAAGCTGAACACCCTCTCTTTGGCGCGCGCCTTCTCCTCGTCTCGGCGAGCACCACCGAACACGGCGTCGAACTTGTTGTCGCGAATTCCGCGCAGCAACGCGTGCGTCTGCAGGCGATTGCGACTGGAACCGACTCCGGTGTCCTCGATGACGCGTCCGGCGTCGATGTCGTCCTGCACGCTGGAGACGACAAGACGCAGGTTGAAGCGATCGACCGTCTGGTCGCGGAATTCGATCACCTCGTCGAAATTGTGACCGGTGTCGACGTGCATCACAGCGAACGGCAGTGGGGCAGGCCAGAATGCCTTGGCCGCTACGTGCAGCATCACGACGGAATCCTTACCTCCGGAGAACAGGAGGACCGGCTTTTCGAAAGTCGCTGCGACTTCGCGGAAAATATGGACCGCCTCCGCTTCGAGTGCTCGCAGATGCGACAACTCGTAGGCGGGCGGGGTCTGGAGTGTTGCCATGTCTTTCGCTCCTGAGCATCACGTACTCCGTGCGGAACACCATTTCCGCATCGGTACATTTATGTACCGGACTGGTTCTAAATTGAACGCAATCACAGAATAGAACTCGTTCTACCCAAAGGTCAATGACCGGCAATAAGACGTCACAGACCGCGAACCGGACTCCTGCCACCAACTTCCGCCGTCACCGCATCCGCCGCCGCAACCAGCACCGCGGCGCGGCGCTCGATCTCGGCGCCCGTGATCGCCCCACCCACATAAAGTGTCAGCACAAGGGCCTGATGCCCCTCGGCGTCGTAGGTCGGGGCCGCGATGAGACTGACGGGATGCTCGTCGTCAGAGCTGATGTCGCGCCCGAGATACACCCTCTCGCCCAGGCTCGACACCATCTCACCGAGCAGTTCACGCACCTCCGGCGGAAGATCGTGCGTCGCAACGCCCGCCATCAGCGTGTGCAGTCGCTGCCCGACGGGATCCAGACTCTCGACCAGATACCCCGCAGCCCGACACTCGCGGACCACGTTCCACAGACGCTCGCGATCCAAGCGCACCGGCAAGCTCGGCTCTTTGCTCAGCCAACTGTCCATGTCGTGATCCGAACCCCAGAGGACGTACATCAGCCCGACCGGCGGAGCGAACGGGTACACCTGACCGACCTTGGCAGCGCGACGCGCGCCGATCGGTCCGGTCACTTCGAGAACGCTGATCTGATCACCGATCACACCGGACGCCGTGCACGTCGTCCCGAACTCCGTGCTCACTTTCTCCAGATGGGTGCGGGCAATGGGTCCGACGGCAAATCCTCGCTGAGCTGCACGTCCGGCCGCGATCAAGGCCGGACCGAGCCCATAGGTCTTCGACACCTCGTCCCGAGTCAGGTATCCACGATCAGCCAGCGCCGTGAGGATTCCCAAGCAGGTGGGCTTGCTGATCTCGAGCGCGCGGGCCAGTTCCGACAGCCCGAACCGCTGATCAGGGCGGCCGACGAGGTAGTCGAGCACCTGAACCACCCGTTCGGTGGGAGGCGATTGTCTCCCCCTCGGGCGTCCCTCTTCAGGCGTCTTCTCCGGTCCACCCATTGACCACTCCCTAGAACGCGTTCTATTGTCGAAATACCCAACATCTACCAAATAGGTACATATTTGTACCACGACGCTCTGGACCGGCGACATAGTCGGAACTGTGAGGAGCCAGCGTGCTGACGGACCCGTTTGCCGAGGCGATCGCCGAAGCCGAGAAATTGATCGAGACTGCGCCGCACATCAGATCCGAACAGGATCTACTGGAGGGATACCAATATCTGGCCGGCGGAATCATCGCGACGACGCATGCCGCCTGGGCCGGCGAAAAGACCCATCCGAGTTTCATCCAGGGCACCGGACCATTCACCAAGATGGGCCTCGACAACCCCGACACTCTGTACTTCGGCGCCCGAATCAACGACGACAAGGAATACAAGGTCACCGGAAAGCGCGGCACCACAGCCGATCTCAGCTTCCAAGTGTTGAGTGGGAACTACACCAACTCGAACGTTCCCGGAAGCGAAATTGCCTTCGACGACCGCGAGCTGGAGATAGACGACGACAGCAACTTCGTCGCTTGGTTCGGCCCCGGCCCCGCCGACGGCCGAGCCAACTACTACACCCTGGCGCCCGGATCCTCGCAGCTGGTCGTTCGCGAGGTCTACAGCGACTGGAGTCAGCAGCGCGGCGTGATCCGCATCGAGCGCACCGATTCGATCGGGATCGCGCCGCCACCTCTCACCGCCGAAGAGACCGAGAAGCGTTACGCCCGGGCTGGGAAGGCACTGGTCACGCGGGTCAAGACGTGGCTCCAGTTCCCGGAGTGGTTCTACCTCAAGCTCGCGGTCAACACCATGACCGAACCACGCCTGACACCGGGCGGGCTGGCAACGCAGTACTCGTCGGTGGGACATTACGAACTCACCGACGAGCAGGCGATGATCATCACCGTTCCCGCCTCCGACGCACCGTATCTCGGCTTCCAACTGGGGAGCCTCTGGTACATCTCACTGGACTACGTCAATCATCAGACCTCCCTCAACAACGGCCAGGCACAGGTCGATCCGGACGGGATGGTCCGAATGGTGGTCAGCGAGAAGAACCCCGGTGTCACCAACTGGATCGAAACCGTCGGACATCCGCGCGGCATTCTGCAGTTCCGTTGGCAGCGCGTGTCCCGCGAGTTGACGCCGCAGGACGGTCCCACCGTCGACATCGTCGCCGTCGCAGATATTGCGAAGCACCTGCCGCATTTCGACACCAACGCCATCACCGCCGAGGACTGGGCAGCACGCATTGCCCAGCGCCAGGCCGCCATCGACAACCGAATGCTGGGGTAATCATGACCGCCTTGCTCGAAGACCGTGTAGTAGTCATCTCCGGAGTCGGCCCGGCACTCGGCCGCGCTCTGGCCCTTCGATGTGCGTCGGCCGGCGCGAGTCTTGTTCTCGCAGCACGTACGCAATCGCGACTCGACGACGTTGCGAAGGAAATAGTCGATGCCGGTGGGCGCGCCGTCACCGTTGCCACCGACATCACCGACCAGGCTTCCGCCGAGAATCTGGTGGCCGAGTCCATTGCCGCCTACGGCAAAGTGGACACTCTGATCAACAATGCATTCTCGATTCCGTCGATGAAACCGTTGGCTCGCACCGATTACCAGCACATCCGCGACAGCATCGAACTGACCGTTCTCGGGGCGTTGCGCCTGACTCAGCTGTTCACGCCGGCACTTGCCGAGTCGGACGGCTCCGTGGTGAACATCAATTCGATGGTGTTGCGGCATTCGCAAGAGCGTTACGGCAGCTACAAGATGGCGAAGTCGGCCCTGCTCGCCATGTCGCAGTCCCTGGCCACCGAACTCGGCCCGCAGGGAATTCGTGTCAATTCGATTGCACCCGGCTATATCTGGGGCGACACCCTCAAGGGATACTTCGCGCACCAGGCGGAGAAGTTCGGCATGACTGTCGAGCAGATCTACGAGCACACTGCGTCGAACACCGACCTCAAGCGCCTGCCGACGACGGATGAAGTATCCGATGCGGCGATCTTCCTGGCGTCCCCGATGGCCAGCGCGATCACCGGCCAATGCATCGACGTCAACTGCGGCGAATTCCATCACTAGGAGCACCATGACTGAACGCACTCACGTCGGCACCGTCGAGGATCTCCATGCCTCGGCGACGCGGATGACCGGCCTGACGGACTTCGGCGCCGACGATTACACCGAGGCTCTGTCGGTCCTCCTCGAGTCCTACGACCGCGACGAGGATCTGACGCCCTTCGGCAGCAAGATCTCTCGGGTATTCCTTCGCGGCGCCCTGGTGGCCCGTCTGCTCAGCGAATCGGCGTGGAAGGAGCATCCGGAACACGCCGACGTCAAGATCGAGCGGCCGATCTTCGTCACCGGATTGCCACGGACGGGCACCACTGCCTTACACCGCCTCCTCACGGTCGACCCGGCTCACCAGGGCCTCGAGATGTGGCTGACCGAGTTCCCTCAGCCTCGCCCGCCTCGCGATACGTGGGAATCGAACCCGGTCTTCGCCAAGATCGAGGAGACATTCGGTCAACACCACGTCGAGCATCCCGAATTCATGGGCGTGCACTACATGTCGGCCAGCGAAGTCGAAGAATGTTGGCAACTCTTGCGTCAGACGTTCAAGTCCGTGTCGTACGAGTGCCTGGCAAATCTACCCACGTACTCCGCATGGCTGAAGGACCAGGGGTGGTCGAACGCCTATGCACGACACAAGAAGAACCTGCAGCTGATCGGTCTGCCCGATCAGGATCGACGGTGGGTCCTCAAGAACCCGAGCCACCTGTTCGCGCTCGATGAATTGATGGAGGCGTACCCCGACGCGCTTGTCATCCAGACTCACCGCTCCCCTACGACGATCATTCCGTCGGTATGCAGCCTGGCCGCCCAGGCGACAGAGGGTTGGTCGAACACGTTCACCGACAAGGTGATCGGCGAAAGTCAGCTCGAATTGTGGGCCAGGGGGCTCGAGCAGTTCGACAGTGCACGCGCACACCACAATCCCGCGCAGTTCATCGACGTCGACTATCAGGACTTCGTCACCGATCCACTGGGAACCGTCGAGAACATCTACACGCATTTCGACATCCCGTTGACATCTACCGCTCAGCAGTCGATGGAGGCCATGCACGAGGAAAGCCGCTCGGGTGCTCGCAAACCGTCGCACAAGTACACGCTCGAGGAGTTCGGCCTGACGAAGGAGCAGGTGGAAGAGCGATTCGGAGCTCGCTGACCACGGTTGGTCGACGACCTTGCTGACGACTGAAGCCCCCGCCGAACGGCGGGGGCTTCGGTACGAAACTCGGTCAGCTGCTGAAATGCTCACCGAGCAACCGATCCAACTCCGTCGGCGCCTCGTCGGGGATCCAGTGGCTCACACCCCGGAGAACTTCGAACCGATACGGACCGTCGACAAACGCGGGGGTGAGCGCAGACCCTTTGGGTCCGATGGCGGCGTCGCCGTCACTCCAGACGTGCAGGGTCGGCACGGTGACCCTGGCAGTTGCGGGGTTCGGCTTGGTCATCCACATCGCGCGGTACCAGTTCAGACCGCCGCGTAGCCGACCGGGAGCCAGCATGGCGTTCAGATCGCGCCGCGCGTTCTCCGGCGTCTGCCCGCTCGAAATCAGGAACTTTTCACCCGCCGACGTGGAGGACAGAATCTTCTCGGGGACGAAGGGCAATTGGAACGCCCCCATGTACCACGACTTCAGTCCCTGTGTGCTGGTCACCATCGCCTTGATGAACGCCAGTGGGTGCGGAACCGACACCGCGGTAACGGTGTTGAGCAAATCCGGCCGCTCGGCAGCGACCTGCCATGCGACTGCGGCACCCCAGTCGTGGCCGACCAGGTGCACTTTGCCCACTGCGAGCGCGTCGATCAGTGCGACAGTGTCAGCGGCGAGTTCGGACCCGCGGTACGCCCAGCGCGCTTTCGGCCTGGCGCCGGGTGAGTACCCTCGCTGATCCGGCGCCACCGTGCGGAAGCCGCGGGTGTGCAGCAGCGGTGCGAGCTGATCCCACGAGCTCGAATCCTGCGGAAAACCGTGCAGGAGGACCACCACCGGACCGTCTGCCGGACCTTCGTCGCGTACGTCGAAGGTCAGCCCGGACCGGGAGTACGAGGTGAGGCGATCCGCCGGTGTAGTCATAGCGCCACGCTAGTCTTCGCGGCCCTGGTAACCGGAGCCTTTTCACCGGCACGCAGGAACTGACCTGTCTTTTCGATTCCGAATCCGGGGGCGAATTCGCCGTCGCGGTAGACGAGTCGGCCGTTGATCACCGTAGCGACCGCTGCGTCGTCGCTGCGGTTGACCATCCGGCTGATCCCGCCGTACTCGGGAACCTTTGCCTCGAACAACCCGTCCACCGACTCGTCGAGCCCGGCCGGGTCGATGACAACGAAGTCCGCGCGGTCACCCTGGCGTAGATGCCCGGCGTCGATGCCGTACCAGTCCGCCAGTTCGCCCGTCAGACGGTGGATTGCGCGCTCGATGGTGAGGAACGGCTTGCGGTCACTCTGAGCGTCCTTGACGCGCTTGAGGAGTCGCACCGGGTAGTTGTAGAACGCCATGTTGCGCAGATGCGCGCCGGCATCGCCGAAGCCCATCTGCACACCGGAACTCGCGGCGAGTTTCTTCGCGAACTTGGGCCGGTGATTGGCAATGGTGGTGCGCCAGCGAAGATCTCGCCCGTACTTCACCACCAGGTCGAGGTACGCGTCCACCGGGTGCACTCCGCGGATGTCACCGACCTGACCGAAGTTCTTGCCGATCAACGTCTCGTCCGGGCATCCCACGATGACCGCATCGTAGAAATTGCGATGCCAGATGCGGGGTGAGAACTTGTTGTCGTAGTCCTTACGGAATGCGCGACGGTACGACTCGTCCTGGAGCAGTTCGTTGCGCTCCACCTGGTCCTTGAGGTGCAAAGCGGCGGCGCCGGCACCGAACTCCTCGAACACGACCAGGTCGATTCCATCCGCGTAGACGGTGAAGGGAACCGGAAGGTGCTGCCACTTGAAATCGGTCTTCGCGAAGCGATTGAGCAGTGGGGCCGCAGCGAGCATGAAGTACACGATCACCGGGTAGGCCTTCGAATCCGCACCGGAGAGCAGCGACGTCTTGAGCGGCTTCTTGCGTCCGATCGCCGAGCTTTCGGCGAAGAACGCCGCGACGTTCGGATGCAGGTTGATGGTCGGAGCGCTCTGCAAGATCTTACCGCGATCGCGAAGGATGCGGTTGAGGAATCGGAACTCTTTCCACCGTGCATACGTAGACGGCAAAGAGCGAGAACGATATTCGTCGCCGTCGATCTTGTCGAGGGCATTGGTCATCGACGACAGGCCGAGCATCCCAGCGTCGATGGCATCCTCGAGCATCGAGCCCATCCGGCCGAGTTCCGAGCGAGTCGGCTTGACCTTCTTGTCGGTGCCGCGCCCCAGTCCGAGTACGTGCGTGCGGATGTCGGAATGACCGATGAAGGCCGCGACATTGGGTCCGAGGGGAAGGGCTTCGAGGGCGGCGGTGTACGCCGCGGGACCGGTCCAGGTCTTGTTCGCTTCGAGGATGCGCAGCACCGCGTCGTGGGGAACTGCTTCGACCCGGCTGAACAGATCCGCGATCTCGCGCGGCGTCGAATACACCGTCGACAGCGAGCAATTGCCGAGCACGACCGTCGTGACGCCGTGGCGAACCGATTCCGGAAGCCCTGGACTGACCAAGGCTTCGGCGTCGTAGTGCGTGTGGACGTCGACAAAGCCGGGGAGAACCCATTTGCCGGCCGCGTCGATCACTTCTGTGTCCGGCCCGATCTCGAGGCGCGTCGTGGACACCTCCGCGACCACGCCGTCTCGAATTCCGAGATTACGACGCAGACCTGGAGCCCCCGTCCCGTCGAACCACAACCCGTCGTTGACCACGATGTCGAAAGCAGACACTGTCGGACTCCTCGCCTCACGTATGTGTTACCTCACGTTATAGACAGCGTTGAGTAAAAGTCAATGAACCTTCCGAACCAATACATAAGATGACGGAATGGCTGCAGTCCCCCGCTCCCCCGAAGACCGTCAGAGGCAAATCCTCGAGGTGGCAGTACAGATGCTGCGGACCGAGCCTTTCGACCAACTGTCGATGGATCGCGTCGCAGCCGAGGCCGGTGTCTCGCCGCCACTGCTGTTCCACTACTTCAAGAACAAGAAGGGTTTCCAGAACGCCATCCTCGAGGCCGCCTCGGCCGATCTCGAAGATCGAATGCGACCGGATCCCGAGCTACCCATCACGTCCCAGCTGCGCTCAGGTATCGAGACATTCGTCGACGCCGTTATCGAGCACCCCACCATTTACCTCGCCGTGATGCGTATGGCCGGCAGTGGCGACGTTCGAATGCGCACGATCTACCGAGGCATGCGCCGCACTTTCACCACGTGGATCGTCGCTGCGCTGACGAATCTAGGCATCGAATCGAATGCGACCGTGGAGGCGACAATCGCCGGGTGGCAGGCATTCATGGAGGAAATCGTCGTCAACTGGATCGACGAGCCGACGCTCGAGCGAGGCGAAATGGTCGACCTCTGCGAACGAATCTTCTACCACTGCCTACCGGCAGCGGGCATCAGCGTGGAGCAAATAGTGGCAGCCACCGTTGTCGCGACGGCCAGTGAGTCCGGCGCAACACAACTGTGATCTTCGTGCCGGGGTTTCACAGGTGGTCACGATTGGGTATCTTGCTTGCAGTGGCACTGGACCACGACCCCAACACATGAAGGATCCAACATGGAGTCTGTCGAAAACGTATTGCCCGAGGGTGTCAAGCTCGAAGACGTCTTGAGTGTCCTCAAGGTCGCAGTTGCGGGCATCGGCCTCATCAGCGCACTTTCGGCATTCAGCTGATCGCAAAGCGTCATCGACAGGCCGGACTTCGGGGAGTCCGGCCTGTTTTTTGTTTACGTTCCTGAACAATCCGTGAACTTTTCAGCAACTTCAGCGCAAAGCGGTCATTTCGACCCAAACAAGCGTCCAGTTTGCTAACTTGTGTCTGCGACACAAGGTCGTACAGAAACACCACGCAGACACAACCTTGTACATACACACCTGTACATACGACACGGAGGACCGAAACATGGGTTCCATCAACACCCTCAGCGCCGTCATCGACATCATCAAGGTCGTCCAGCCGTTGATCGCCAAGCTCAACCTCAGCTGAATCACTTGCACCACACCCCTGCCAGGGCGTAACTCGAAATGGGGCCGACAATGTCGGCCCCATTTTCCGTAGGTGCTCTATCTCAGCCGAGTGCCTTCTTGATCTCTCCTGCCAGCGCCGAGGCCAGTTGCGGCGGCACCGCATTGCCGATCATCGTGCGCACCGCTCCCCACTTGCCCTCGAAGACGTAGTCGTCGGGAAAGGTCTGGAGGCGAGCAGCTTCTCGAACGGTCAACGATCGCGTGTGTTTCGGATGCACGTTGCGTGAAGCCGAGATCATCCCGAAAGTGGTTCCGACCGTGGACGCCGGCTCGTCCCACCGCAATCGCTTGTACGTCGTGTTGTATCCGGACGACGGTCGCATGGCCGGATCTTCGTTGTCGTGAGCCGACATTCCCTCCGGCACATCGCGCAGCCACCGCAAGACGTGCTCGGGATGTTCGACGGCCCAGTGCAGCGGGTCCGTCTCGCAGGCCTGCCCGGATTCCAGCGGGGCCAGGTCGACGGTGGCGTCGCGGAAAGTCCTCAGCGGTGCAACATCATTCACGCCGTGAGTCTTCGGCGGGAAACGCAGCGGCCCGATACCACTGTCGCGGCAGGTCGCCACGATGAACACTCGTTCCCGGAACTGCGGGACGCCGTAATCCTGCGCATTGACCGTGTTGACCGACGCGTCGTAACCGCATGCAGCCATCTCGCCGAGAATCCGGTCGACGACCATCCCACCGTCCGGGTCTTTCATGCTCAGCAGCAGCCGAACATTTTCCATCACCACGACCTTCGGCCTCACCAGATCGGCGAGCTCGAGTAGGTTCCGGAAGAGATGGTTACGCGGATCGTCGCGGTCTCGCCGTCCGGCGAGACTGAAACCCTGACACGGCGGTCCCCCGGCCAACACATCGATATTCACCTGTGCCAGAAGATCTTTCACCCGGGCTTCGTCGATCGCCCGGATGTCCTCACCGAGGCACTTCGCGCCGGGGAAGTTCCGATCGAAGGTCGCGCGCGCCTCCGGCACGACTTCGATGTATCCCTCCACCGAAAACCCCGCCATCCGAAAGCCTTCGGCCATACCGCCACAACCGGAGAACGCCGTCAATACGGTGGGGCCACCGTTTCCTGCCCCCGCGACCGCACGCCTGGCCACCGAGGCGGGGTCGTTGACCGGTGTCGCTCGACGCGCACGGGTACTACCGCTCGATCGCTTCCGGGGGGCCGCGTACGTGCCCTCACGCTTGGCCGCTTCCAGCGCGGAGAGGGCCGTGAGAACTGCTCGTTCCGCCGGTGGCTTCGGATACGCCTTGTCGAGTTCCCACGCGGAGACGACGGCTGACGAGACTCCCGCCTGGCGGGCGAACTGGAACTGACTGATCCCCACGTGCAAGCGCCGCGATCGCAGGTCCTGTCCCGAAATCAATTCAGTGCCTCACTCATGTGGTCCGCTCGCTCCGGCAGCCCAGACTATCGCAGCCGACCCCGCGAACCGGGACCACACAAGAGAGACCGGCAGGCGATATGCCTGCCGGTCTCCGACACGAGCGGATGACGGGACTCGAACCCGTGTGAACGGCTTTGCAGGCCGGTGCCTAGCCACTCAGCCACACCCGCGTCAGTGAGTAACTCTGCCCTGAGTGACGATCTCGAACCACAGTTCCGCTCAGCATGATTCGAGTGCATTCTCACCAAGCGTTCCAGTCTCTGGGAAAAGTGCGGGCCCTTCGGGAACAAATCGGTCAGTCTCGATGCTGACTCCCTCGGTGGGCGCAGGTCATACGAATTTCGCCCGAACGACCGAGCAGTTCGCCAGACCCAGACAACCCAGAAGGTTTCATGAGTGCCGAGAACACCGCCATCGCCCCGCCCGTGAAGGCAGCCCCGCTGGAAACGAGCAGTATCGACCGTAAGCCGAGCGTCGGGAAGATTCTTGCCCTCGGTTCCATGACGGCGCTCGGGCCCTTCACCATCGACATGTACTTGCCCGCGCTGCCGGATATCGGTGCCGATCTCGGAGTCTCGTCGTCAACGGTTCAGCTGACGATCACCGGAACCCTCATCGGCCTCGCACTCGGACAGCTGTTGGTCGGGCCGCTTTCGGACACTCTCGGCCGCAAGAAGCCGCTGCTCGCCGGGATCGGTGTGCACATCCTGGCTTCGCTGCTGGCGGTCTTCGCACCGAGCATCGCTGTCCTCGGCATCCTGCGGGTTTTCCAGGGCATGGGCGCGGCGGCCGCGGCAGTGGTCACCATGGCGATCGTCCGCGACCTCTACAGCGGTAACACCGTTGCCGTCGTGATGAGCCGGCTGATGCTCGTGCTCGGCGTTGCGCCGATCCTGGCGCCCAGCATCGGTGGCGCCCTCCTCGTCGCCCTCGACTGGCGCGGGATCTTCGTCGTACTGGCACTGATCGGCGTCGGCACAACGATGATCGGTGCGTTCGGACTGTCCGAAACATTGCCGAAGGAAAAGCGTCGCCCGAGCGGATTGACGTCGGTTCTCCGTACCTACGGTTCGCTGCTCGGCGACCGCACGTTCATGGTCCTCACGCTCGTCTCCAGCGTCGGCATGGCGTCGTTGTTCGCGTATGTCTCCGGCGCGTCGTTTGTCTATCAGGATCAGTACGGCCTCAATCAGCAGGAGTTCGCACTGCTCTTCAGTGCGGGCGCGATTGCGTTGATCGGCGCTTCGCAGGTAAACGTCCGACTGCTCGACCGGTGGACTCCTCAGCAGATCACCAAGTGGGCCCTCGTGGCTGCCGTTGTCTCCGGGGCCGTCGTCATTGCTGTCGCGGTCCTGGAACTGGGCGGGCTCGCTGGATTCGTGATCGCACTGTGGGTCATGGCCGGCGCCATCGGGTTCGTTCTGCCCAACGCCCCGGCACTGGCGCTCGCTCGTCACGGCGAAGCGGCCGGTACTGCCGCCGCAATGCTCGGTGCATTCCAGTTCGGCGTCGGTGCGGCCATCGCGCCGGCCGTCGGCCTACTGGGAAACACGAGCACAGCCCTGGCCGTCACGATGACGGCGTGTGTGTCGCTCGGTCTGATCGCTCTTCTGGCTACGACCCGAAAGAGTGAATCGGTCTAACCGGCAGCGGAGAACCACTCGCTGTAGAAGGTGGCAAGTCCCAGGACGCACGAGATCGCGACGAAGATCCAGAATCTTGCGATCACGACGGTTTCCGGCCAACCGAGTAACTCGAAGTGATGATGGATCGGGGCCATCTTGAATACGCGTCGACCGGACGATCGGAAGACCAGAACCTGGATGATCACCGACAGGATCTCAGCGACGAACAGGGCGCCGATGATGACCATCAGCAGCTCGGTGTGCGTCGTGACGGACAGGCCGACAACCAGGCCGCCGAGTGCCAAGGAGCCGGTGTCGCCCATGAAGATCTGAGCCGGGGCGGCATTCCACCAGAGGAAGCCGAGGCACGCCCCGCCTGCTGCGGCAGCGACGATCGCTAGATCGAGAGGGTCACGAACGTCGTAGCAACCGGCGGCAGGCTCGAGGACACACGAGTTCCGGTACTGCCAACCGGCGATGACGACGTAGGTCCCCAGGATCATGCCCATCGAACCGGCCGCGAGACCGTCGAGGCCGTCGGTGAAATTGACGGCGTTGGACCAGGCGAACACCAGAATGCAGAAGAAGACCACAAAGCCGATGGCACCCATGGAGAACACCGAGATGTCACGAACATGGGACAGGTACTGGCTTCCGGGAGTGACTCCGTTGTTGTTGGAGAACTGCAGGAACAAAATGCCGAAGATGATGGCACTCGCCAGCTGACCGACGGTCTTCGCTGTCTTGTTGAGCCCGAGATTGCGCTTCTTACGGATCTTGATGAAGTCGTCGAGAAAGCCGACGATTCCCAGTGACGTGGCGAGCGCGAGAACCAGCCAACCGGATGCAGACAGCCGCGGTAGCCGCGAGCCGAATCCGATGATGTGTGCCGCCAGGTAGCCCGCCCACATGCCGGCGATGATCGCGATCCCGCCCATCGACGGGGTGCCACGCTTGCCCTGATGACTCTGCGGACCCTCGATCCGAATCTCGTGCCCGAGCCCCTGCCGCGAAAGCACACGAATGAGAAACGGAGTCAGGAAGAGCGCGACGAACAACGAGACGCCACCCGCTACGAGGATTGAAATCACCCGTGGGACTCTACAGACGTAAGCGGCTGCGACACACAATCAGACAAGGCACCCGACCGCTTGCCAGCATGGGATGATCGAACTTATGTCTCCCCCCGCGCCGCTCCCCCTCGACCCCATCGAAGAGGCGCATCGTCAGTGGACGAAGCACGGTTGGAGCGATGTCGCCGACGGTATGGCTGCGGTCACGTCGGTGATGCGTGCGCAGCAGATCATGATGGCGCGGGTCGAAGAGGTACTCAAGCCTCTCGGGCTGACCTTCGCCCGCTACGAACTGCTGACGCTTCTCACCTTCACCAGGTCGGGCGCACTCCCGATGGCCAAGGCAAGTGCCCGACTCCAGGTTCACCCCACCAGCGTCACCAATGCCGTCGACCGTTTGGAGAAAGCGGAGTTGGTCAGGCGGGTCCCGCATCCCAGCGATCGCCGTGCAACGCTCATCGAGATCTCGGACGCCGGTCGCGCACTGGCCCTCGAAGCCACCGAAATGCTCAACAGCAAGGTGTTCGCTCACCCCGGACTCCAGCAGGACAAGCTCGAGCAATTGGTGACGATCCTCACTGAACTTCGCAAGACTGCGGGTGACTTCGACACCGGCGGCGCACCGACCAAGTGGTGAACCGACCACCCGTACACACAAAGAAACTGCCCTCACACTCTCGACGAGTGTGAGGGCAGTTTCAGCGCTGTTGAAATTCGGCGCTGTTGAAATTCAGCGATGCTTGAATTCTGCCGACCGCTTCTCCACGAACGCGGTCATGCCTTCCTTCTGATCCTCCGTCGCGAAGGTCGAGTGGAACACCCGACGCTCGAAGCGGACGCCCTCGGCGAGGGTGGTCTCGAAGGACCGGTTGACTGCTTCCTTGGCCATCATCGCAATCGGCAGCGACATCTCGGCGATGGTGGTTGCGGTCTTCAGGGCATCGTCGAGCAGATCGGCGGCCGGAACGATCCGGGCAACCAGGCCTGCACGTTCGGCTTCTTCTGCGTCCATGTTGCGACCGGTGAGGCACAGCTCCATGGCCTTGGCCTTGCCCACGGCGCGCGTAAGGCGCTGCGAGCCACCGATACCCGGAATGACACCGAGCTTGATCTCGGGCTGGCCGAACTTCGCGGTATCCGAAGCGATGATGAAATCGCAGAGCATCGCAAGCTCGCAGCCACCACCGAGCGCGTATCCGGAGACGGCGGCGATCAGCGGCTTACGAGCTGCTGCGACGCGGTCCCACGGGGTGAAGAAATCCTCGACGTATGCGTCCATGTACGTCTTGGACTGCATTTCCTTGATGTCGGCACCGGCGGCGAAGGCGCGCTCGGAACCGGTGATCAGGATGGCTCCGATGCCGTTGTCCGCTTCGAGGTCGGCAACCGCGGCGACGACCTCGTTCATCAGCTCGGAGTTCAGCGCGTTGAGAGCCTTCGGGCGGTTGAGCGTGATGACGCCGACGCGACCCTTACGCTCGAGGATGATGGTGTTGAAGTCGGTCACTACTGTCCTTCGGTCGAACGGTCACGGATGTCGTTGATGATGGCAGAGAAGTCCTGACCGCCACCGCCCGCGGCATGGAAGCGACTGTAGAGTTCGGCGGCCTTGAGTCCGATCTCCGCATCGACGCCGTTGTTGCGCAGCGCATTTGCTGCCAGACCGAGGTCCTTGTCCATCAGTGCAACAGCAAAGCCAGGCTGGTAGTCGTTGTTGGCCGGGCTGGTGGGCACAGGTCCCGGTACCGGGCAGTTGGTGGTCAGTGCCCAGCACTGTCCCGAGGCGTTGGACGCCACGTCGAAGAGCGCCTGGTTGCTCAGTCCGAGCTTTTCGCCCAACACGAACGCCTCGCTGATCGCGATCATCGAAATGCCGAGGATCATGTTGTTGCAGATCTTGGCTGCCTGGCCGACACCGGCGTCGCCGCAGTGAACGACCTTGCGGCCCATCACGTCCAGCAACGGTGACGCGGCTTGGAAGTCAGCCTCGGAACCGCCGACCATGAATGCCAGCGTGCCTGCGGTAGCCCCGACGACTCCACCGGAGACCGGAGCGTCGACGCTGCGGTGACCGGCCGCTTCGGCCTTGTCGTGTGCCTCGCGGGCGTCGGCGACGTCGATGGTGGAACAGTCGATGAACAGCGTGCCCGGTGTTGCCACCGGCAGCAGCTCTTCGTACAGACCCAGAACGTGCTTACCGCTCGGCAGCATCGTGATCACGACGTCGGCACCGCGAACGGCGTCGACCGCCGAATCCGCTACCGATGCACCGTCTTTGACTGCCTGCTCCAGCGCCGCAGGTGCCAGGTCGAAACCGACGACCTTGTGTCCGGCCTTGACGAGATTGGCCGCCATCGGGCCACCCATGTGACCGAGTCCGATAAATCCAATGGTGCTCATTAGTGATGCTCCTTCGGCGGTGATCAGTTGCCTTGCGGTTGAGGGGCGAGTCCGAGCTCGTTGTCGCCCAACGGGGCGAAGTAGGCGTCGACGGATTCTGCCGTGACGTCGTCGAGAGTTGCCGGCAACCACTTCGGGTTTCGGTCCTTCTCCACGACCTGGGCGCGAATGCCCTCGACCAGATCGTGTGAGGCGAGCGCAGCGGTCGAGACCCGGAACTCCTCGTTGAGGACTTCTTCCAAGCTTGCTGCTTCCTTGGCATGTCGAAGGGATCGCAGGGTCACCGACAGTGCAATCGGGGACTTGCCGAGAATCTGCTCCGCTGCCTTCTCCGCTTCGGGGATTCCACTCGCTCGAAGACGCTCGACGATCGTGGATACGTCGTCGGCCGAGTACGCGGCGTCGATCCAGCTCTGCTGGGCCAACAGTTCCGACACCGGAGCCGGCTCCGCGTACTGCGCCACGGCGTCGGCAACCGAAGACGACGCGAGTGCGACGATGAACGTCTCGATGTTCTCCGACGGGATGAAGTGGTCAGCGAAACCTGCTGCGATGGCATCGCCGGCGCTCAGTCGCGCCGTGGTGAGCGCGATGTGCGTCCCGAGTTCACCGGGAGCACGCGAGAGCAGGTAAGTTCCGCCCACGTCTGGAATGAAACCGATTCCGGTCTCGGGCATTCCGATCATCGAGCGCTCGGTCACGATGCGAATGTCGCCGTGTGCGGACACTCCGACGCCACCGCCCATGACGATCCCGTCCATGATCGCGACGTACGGCTTCGGGTAGTTCGCGATCTCGGAGTTGAGGATGTACTCCTCACGCCAGAAGTCGAGCGAACCGGTCTTGCCGTCCTTGGCGTCATGGTAGATCGAGACGATGTCGCCGCCGGCGCACAGACCACGCTCGCCGGCGCCCGTGAGTACGACTGCCTTGACGTCCTCGTCGGACTTCCATTCCTCGAGGGCCTTGGCCATCGCCTTGACCATCGAGTGGTTGAGGGCGTTGATCGCCTTGGGACGGTTGAGAGTGATGAGCCCCAGTCCGTCACGCTTTTCGATCAATACCTCGAGCTCGTCGCTCATGCTGCTCCCTGCTTTCCCTGACCTGATGCGACCACGCTGCGGGCGATGACCACCCTCATGATCTCGTTGCTGCCTTCGAGGATCTGATGAACCCGAAGATCGCGGACGATCTTCTCGATCCCGTACTCAGCAAGATAGCCGTACCCGCCGTGAAGCTGGAGGGCCTTGTTGGCTACGTCGAATCCGGTGTCGGTGGCAAAGCGCTTGGCCATCGCACACAACTCCACGACGTCGGACGCTCCGTCTTCGAGTGCGGCAGCGGCGCGCCACAGCAACGTCCTGGCCGCTTCGAGTTCGGTACGCATGTCGGCGAGCTGGAACTGCAGGGCCTGCGACTCGATCAGTGCCGAACCGAAAGCTTTGCGGTCCACCAGATATGCGACTGCCTTCTCGAGCGCTGCCTGGGCCCCACCAACCGAGCAGGCGGCGATGTTCAGCCGGCCGCCGTTGAGACCCTTCATGGCGATGCGGAAGCCGCTGCCCTCTTCACCGAGCATGTTGGCGGCAGGGACTCGCACGTCTTCGAAGATCACCTGACGGGTGGGCTGCGCGTTCCAGCCCATCTTGACCTCGTTGGCACCGAAGGACAGTCCGGGCGAATCCTTGGGCACGATGAACGCCGAGATCCCCTTGGCGCCGGCAGATCCGGTGCGCGCCATCACGACGTACACGTCGGAAGTGCCTGCGCCGGAGATGAACTGCTTGACGCCGTTGAGGATGTAGTCGTCACCGTCGCGAACGGCCTTGGTGCTCAAGCCCGCAGCATCGGAGCCAGCGCCGGGTTCGGTGAGGCAGTAGCTGCCCAGTTGATCCATCGAGCAGAGTCCGGGAACCCACTTGTGGCGCTGTTCGTCGTTGCCGAACTGGTCGATCATCCACGTGACCATGTTGTGGATGGAGATGTACGCGGCGATCGACGGATCGCCCTTGGCCAGCTCTTCGAAGATCCGTGCAGCGTCGACGCGGCTCAGCTCACTGCCACCCACGTCTTCACGAATGTAGATACCGCCCATCCCCAGGGACGCCGCCTTACGGAGGACGTCCACCGGGAAATGCTTGGTCTGATCCCACTCCACTGCGTTGGGCGCCAGATGCTCGGCCGCGAAGTCGCGGGCAGTGTCACGAATCGCCCGCTCGTCATCGGTCAGAGTAAACATGGAAGTGTTCCGATCAGTTCATCGTGGGGATGACGAAGTGGTTGGTCTCTTCCTTCTTGCCGGAAGGCCAGCGCTGCGTCACGGTCTTGGTCTTGGTGTAGAAGCGGAAGGAGTCGGGACCGTGCTGGTTCAGGTCACCGAATCCGGAGCGCTTCCAGCCACCGAAGGTGTGGTACGCGATCGGGACCGGGATCGGCACGTTCACGCCGACCATGCCGACGTTGACGCGAGCGGTGAAGTCACGCGCGGTGTCGCCGTCGCGGGTGAAGATGGAGACGCCGTTGCCGTACTCGTGTTCGGTCGGAAGACGCAGTGCCTCTTCGTAATCGGCAGCGCGGACCACCTGAAGGACGGGTCCGAAGATCTCTTCCTTGTAGATGCGCATGTCCGAGGTGACGTTGTCGAACAGGGTTGCGCCGGCGAAGAATCCACCTTCGTGGCCTTCGAGGGTGAAGCCGCGGCCGTCGACGACTGCCGTTGCGCCCTCGTCGATGCCGATCTGCACGTAGTTGTTGACGCGGTCGAGGGCATCCTGGCAAACGAGCGGTCCGAAATCGACACCTTCGTCGTCACTGCGACCGATCTTGAGCTTCGCGACGCGCTCCTTCAGCTTCGCGACAAGAGCGTCCGCAGTCTCCTCGCCGACGGGAACGGCAACCGAGATGGCCATGCAACGCTCGCCGGCGCTGCCGTAGCCCGCACCGATCAGGGCGTCGGCAACCTCGTCGAGGTCGGCGTCCGGCATGACGATCGCGTGGTTCTTGGCGCCACCGAAGCACTGTGCGCGCTTGCCGTGAGCTGCGGCCGTCTCGTAGATGTACTGAGCGATCGGCGTGGAGCCGACGAAGCCGACGGCCTTGATGCGATCGTCGGTGAGCAGAACGTCGACAACTTCCTTGTCACCGTTGACCACGTTGAACACACCCGCGGGCAGTCCCGCTTCGAGGAACAACTCGGCCAGGCGCAGCGGCACGGAGGGGTCGCGCTCGGAGGGCTTGAGGATGAAGGCGTTACCGGCGGCGAGGGCGGGGCCGGCCTTCCACAGCGGGATCATCGCGGGGAAGTTGAAGGGCGTGATGCCTGCGACGACGCCGAGCGGCTGACGCATGGAGTACACGTCGATGCCGGTGCCGGCACTCTCGGTGAATTCACCCTTGAGCAGGTGCGGAGCGCCGACGGCGAACTCGATGACCTCGAGGCCACGCTGGATGTCACCCTTGGCATCGGCGACGGTCTTGCCGTGCTCGGACGAGAGGAGGCGGGCCAGAGAATCCATCTCGGCCTGAGCGAGCTGCAGGAACTTCATCAGCACGCGGGCGCGCTTCTGCGGGTTGAACGCTGCCCACACCTGCTGCGCCTCTTCGGCATTGGCGATGATGGCTTCGGTCTCAGCCTTGCTCGCGAGGGGGACGCGGGCCTGCACCTTGCCGGTGTTGGGATCGAACACGTCCGCAAATCGATCAGATGTCCCGGGAACACGCTTGCCACCGACGAAGTGCGTCAACTCGTGAACCGTCGCATTTTCAACCATTGTGCTAACCCGTTCCTTGCTCGTATGGACCGCCCAGGAGGCAGCAGTGAATATGTCTACCATCCTATAGTTGGATGTCCATGTATGTCTAGAGCCCAAGGGCTGTGCGCCTTTATTAACCGCGGGGGGTTAATAAAGGCGCACAGCGCGGAGCGCGGCTGCCGCTTCCTGCGCGACTACTGCATCGGTGACGTCGTATCCGTCCGATCCCCCACCAGGTCCGCCGGAAACTGCGACAACCTTGCGTGCCGAGAGATGCACCGCATCGACGCCGACGGCGGCGATTGCCGGGATCTCGTCGACGGTTATTCCGCCACCGGCCATGATCTGGATCCGGCCCGCGGCATGTTCGACCATTCGACCGATCTCGTCGAGTCCCTCGTTGCAAGTGTCCGCACCCCCGGACGTCAGCACGCGGGTCACGCCCAGGTCGATCAGTTCGTCCAGCGCAGTCAGACGGTCGGTCACCACGTCCATCGCACGATGTACTGTCACCTCGACTCTCGCCCGGTCCACGCATCCGATGATGCGGCGCAGCACGACGGTGTCGATCGAATTGTCTTCTGTCAGCGCGCCGATCACGATGCCGGAAGCTCCACCGGCCACAGCAGCATGTACGTCGTGCTCCATCACCCACACTTCGTCGGGTGAGAACACAAAACCTCCGGCGCGCGGACGGATCAGCGGGTGAACCGCGATCCCCACTTCCGACACAGCCTCGATCACTCCGATGCTGGGCGTCAATCCCCCCGTCGGGCCGAGTGCCGCACACAACTCGACTCGAGTCGCTCCCACCGAACGCGCGATCCTCGCCCCCCGCACGTCCTGCACAGCCAGCTCCAGAACCGTCATGTCAGAAGGACTGCCACGACGGCTTGTGTTCGAGCGCATACCGGTAGTAGTCGGCAAGTTTGAGTGAACTGGCCGCAGCTTCGTCGATGACGACGGTGACATGGCGATGCAATTGCATCACCGAAGCCGGGCAGAAAGCAGACAACGGACCTTCGACGGCAGCGGCGATCGCGTCAGCCTTGCCTTCTCCGGTCGCGATCATCACCAGATGCCTTGCATCGCTGATGGTTCCGAGCCCCTGGGTGAGCACGTGATGTGGGACGTCGTCCACACCGTCGAAGAAGCGTGCGTTGTCGATCCGGGTCTGCTCGGTCAGCGTCTTCACGCGGGTTCTCGAGGTCAACGACGATCCGGGCTCGTTGAAGCCGATGTGGCCGTCGGTACCGATGCCGAGCAACTGCACGTCCACTCCCCCGGCCGCCGCGATGCTCTGGTCGTACCGGGCGATCTCCTGCTCCGGGCACGGCGCTTCACCGTTGGGACTGGACACCATCGCGGGATCCAGGTTGACGTGATCGACGAACTCCGACCGAATCACCGAGTAGTACGACTGCGGATGGCGTTTCGGCAATCCCAGGTACTCGTCGAGCAGGAATGCCCGAGCCAGCGAGAAGTCGAGTTCGGCGTCGCGATGCCTCGCTGCCAGTTCACGATAGGTTCCGATCGGCGACGACCCCGTTGCGAGACCGAGCGTCGTCGCCCCGGCTCTGACGTAGCCTTCGACGATGTCCGCGACGGTCGAGTCGACCTCCGCGGGTGTCGGCTGAATTACGATTTCCATGATTTTTCCTTTCCGGCGACTTTTCCGCCGAGTAGTACACGCCCCAGGCGCAAGTGACGATCGGTGATCAGGATGTCGGCTCGGCAGCCCACGGCTAGCGATCCGATCAGGTCGCCAAGTCCCAGCAGACGCGCTGGGCTCCGAGTTGCCGCTGCCACAGCGTCTTCCAGCGCGACGCCGCCGTCGAAGACAGTGCTGCGAAGCACGTCGAGCAATCTTGCAGTCCCTCCGGCGATGGCACCGGAACTGCCGTCGGTGGTCGCGAGTCTTGCCACTCCGTCGGCAACCGTGACGTCGAGCGCACCGAGTTGGTAGTCGCCGTCGTCCATTCCCGCCGCGGCCATCGAATCACTGACCAAGGCGATCTGGTCCGGTCCGACAGCGTCGAAGACCATCGACACGGTCTCGGGCGCAAGATGCACACCGTCTGCGATCAGTTCCACCACCATCTCGCCTCTCGCGGCAGCCGCCAGGCACGCCGCGACGGGACCCGGAGATCGATGGTGCAGGGGCGGCATCCCGTTGAAGAGGTGGGTCGCGCTGATCTGTCCGGCCCAATCCCCCTGCACCGCAGCATCGATCCGCGCCGACGTCGTTGCCGCGTCGGCATCGGTGTGACCGAAACTCGGCACGATGTTGCGATGACGCATGATCGCGAGCAACTCTTCGAAATTCTCGGTCTCGGGCGCCAAGGTCATGGACCGCACGGTCCCCCGCGCAGCGTCACACACGGCTTCGAGCAGATCCGGATCACCGGGAATGATCGCTGCCGGATCCTGGGCACCGCAGCGGACGCCGTTGATGAACGGCCCCTCGAGGTGGATACCCAGAAGTTCTCCGCGTTCGACCAGATCGGCGAGCATCGTTGCTTGTCGCACCAGATCTGCGCGCGGTGCGGAGACCAGGCTGGCCAGCATTCCGGTCGTGCCGTGCTCACAATGATGCGCCGCCGCGCGGCTCGCTCCATCGGCGTCGGTGTTCGGGAAACCAGCACCCGCGGCGCCGTGGCTGTGGACATCGATCAGGCCGGGCATGATCACCGCGTCGGTGCGTTCCGGAATGACGACGACGGGTGTGGACGCCACATAGTCCGCAGCCGAGCCGACCCAACTGATCTTTTCGCCGTCCACGACGACGACTCCGTCGTGAATCTTCCCGGCCGGAGATCCGATCACAGTTCCCCGCAATACGATCGGATCGCCGACAGTAGCCGAGCCTGATGTACTCATGCCGACTCGCGAATCCGCGCGACGGCCGCTCTACCCTCGATCGGATTTCGCGCGCCCCGCGCCGCCGCGGCCATGTCCTTGCACACCGCCAGATCGAGAGAGGCCAGTTGCGCGCGAACTGCGCCCAATGCCGGGACCGACATCGACAGACTCGTCACGCCCAAACCGACCAGAACCGGAGCCAACAGCGGGTCCGACGCGGATTCTCCGCACACACCAACAGGTTTTCCGGCATCGGCGCCCGCCTGACCGACCATCGCGATCAGATCGAGGACCGCCGGCTGCCACGGATCGAGCAGTTGCGCCAGGCCTCCGGCCATACGATCCACGGCGCAGGTGTACTGGCTCAGATCATTGGTACCGATACTGACAAAATCGAGGTGCTCGAGGATATCCTTCGCCCGCAACGCTGCAGCTGGAACCTCGATCATTGCTCCGACCTTGCCGATCCCCCGCGAACGCGCAAGTTCTGCAAAGTCTTTCGCCTCGTCGGCCGTAGCTACCATCGGCGCCATGACCCACAGATCGGCGCCCGTCGCATTGCCTGCCGCCGCGAGGGCGTCGAGCTGGCTGATGAGTGTGTCGGGATAAACCGTGCCGACACGGAGCCCGCGGATACCAAGGGCCGGATTCTCCTCGACCCCGAGATCGAGAAACGGCAACGGCTTGTCCGAACCCGAATCGAGAGTGCGGACCACCACCTTCTGTCCGGCGAAGTGCCCGAGCACCGACGCGTACGTCTGTGCTTGCTCCTCCACCGACGGTGCGTCGTGACGCCCGAGATACGAGAATTCGGTACGAAACAGTCCGACGCCCTCGCAATCCGCCGCTCCGGCCCGCGCGGCGTCCTCGAGGGTTCCGATGTTGGCCGACAACCTCACCGCGAACCCGTCACGCGTGCGTCCTGGACCCTGTGCCGAAGCCGACTGCTCTGCCACGAACGATGCTTCGAGGACTGCGCGCTCGCGCGTTTCTGCCGAGGGATCGATGGTGACCGTCCCGGTGGTGCCGTCGAGGATGAGAAGTTTCCCCTCCGCCAGCAGATCGGTTCCCGAGCAGTTGACCACGGCCGGGATTCCGAGCGACTTCGCCAAGATAGCCGTATGGCTGGTCGGACCTCCTTCGGCAGTCAACAATCCGACCACGTCACTGGTGCCCAGCGTCGCCGTATCCGCCGGAGCGAGGTCGCGCGCCACCAGTATGTACGGGTAACCGGGAGTGGGGATTCCGGGCATCGGCTCCCCTCGAAGAACGGCCACGGCTCGCTGCCCGAGATCGCGCAGATCGGTTGCCCGTTCGGCCATGTACCCGCCGAGCGCCGTGAGCTTTTCACAGAAGGCGTCGAAGGCGACTGCGACGGCGTGTGCGGTCGGCAGCCCCGATTCCAGGTTCGCCTTGGCCGCCTTCACGATGCCCGCGTCGCGCGCCATCGCAGCCGACATCGTCAGGATCTCCGCGGAGACGCCCTCGACTGTCTTTGCACGCGAGAGCAGTTCCTCCGCGACGGCGTCCAGTGCCTCACGGATCCTGATCAGCTCCGCCTCGGGACTGCCCGTGATCGGGTCCGCCGCCGAGGTCGGCTCAGGCGTGGAGAATCGCAACCACGGCGCGCAGACCGAACCCGCGCTCACTCCGATACCCGCGATGCGGTTGTCCACACTCGCCGTCATCAGGCTTCGTCCAGTTCGGATGCGAGAAGCTCTGCGAGCGAACCGACCGCAGCGTCGGCGCCGTCACCGTCAGCACGCAAGGTCACCGAATCCCCGAATGCTGCACCGAGAGTCATGACAGACAACATGCTGGAGGCATCGACGGGTTCGCCGTCGCCGAGCGCGATGGTGACGTCTACCGGTAGATCGGCTGCGGCGCGCGCGAAGAGCGCTGCGGGTCGTGCGTGGAGTCCGACGCGGGATCCGATTGTCGTGGTTGCGATCGCCATGTTCAGCGTCCTTCCAGTTCCTTGTCGAGCTTGTTTTCCAGTTCGGCGACGAGCGGGGCGTCGGTGCGGCTGTCACCTTCGGCAGCCAGTGCCAGTTCGGCTTCGAGCAGCGCTGGGTCGGGCTCACCTGCAGCCACCTCGACCTCTTCTTCTCGTCCTGGCGTGCGCAGATTCCACTTCTTGATGACGAAGCTGAAAAGGAAGTAGTAGATCACGGCGTAGCCGAGTCCGATCGGGATCAACATCCATGCGTTGGTTGCCTTGCCGAAGTTCAACACGTAGTCGAAGAAGCCTGCGGAGAACGTGAATCCGTCGTGAATCCCGAGCGCATTGACCAAGGCCATCGACGTTCCGGTCAGGAGCGAGTGGATGACGTACAGGGGCCACGCGACGAACATGAAGGAGAATTCGAGCGGCTCGGTGATACCGGTGAGGAATGCGGTCAGGCCGGTGGAGAGCATGATGCCGCCGACGAGCTTCTTCTGAGAAGGCTTGGCGTTACGCCAGATTGCGAAGGCTGCAGCGGGGAGGGCGAACATCATGATCGGGAAGAAGCCGGTCATGAACGTACCGGCGGAGGGGTCGCCGGCGAAGAACCGGTTGAGGTCACCGCGAACGATTTGACCGCTCGCGTCCTGGTAGTCGCCGATCAGGAACCACACGGCGGAGTTCAAGATGTGGTGCAGGCCCGTGGGGATCAGGAGGCGGTTCGCTGCGCCGTAAATGCCGCCGCCCACAACAGTATTGGAAGCAACTGCTTCACCGACCCAGTTGAGGCCGGAGTTGAACAAGGGGTACACGAATGCCATCAGGACACCGACCACAAGACCGGTGATCGCTGTCAGGATGGGAACGAGCCTGCGCCCGTTGAAGAACCCGAGATAATCGGGAAGCTTCGTTCGATAGAACCGCTGCCACAAGATCGCCGACAGCAAGCCCATCACGATACCGGCGAGCACACCGTAGTTGATCAGGGATTGATCCCCGTTCGGGTCCGTCTTCCCTTCGAGGACGATCGGCGACATCGCCTTGAACACGCCGTCGATCACCATGTAGCCGACGACGGCTGCCAAGGCAGTCGATCCGTCGGCCTTCTTGGCCCAGCCGATCGCGATACCGACGGCGAAGATCAGCGGCAGCCACGTGAAGACTGCTTGTCCTGCCGCAGAGATCACTGCAGCAGCACTGTGCATCGAACTGAATCGCCCGAGCAGGTCGTCCTGGCCGAGGCGGAGCAAGATTCCCGCAGCCGGCAGAACGGCGATCGGAAGCATCAAGCTTCGGCCGAGGCGTTGAACCCCGGCGAACACTTTCGATTCCTTCTTCGGGGTGTCTTCGAGAGTCATCAAGGACCTTCTTCGTTCGCCGGGCCGCGTCGCGATCGGCCGCTGGTTCTGGAAATTCGGGTGTCGTACACGTGCAGGTTTCGTGAAAATGCAGGTCACGGTTCTTGCTCGGAAGTGAGGCCGAAACCGTTTTGTCGAAACTGTTGTGGAGCCGGACTTCCAACGGGTACTGTCCGGTCATAACCAGTTGTAGTTTTACCTGGTGGAGGCGAGTTGTCAACACCCAAATGTGACATACGTAACCGGGATAGCCTTGACCAGCAACTAGTCAGCCCACCTGCACGACCGTTCAACGATCACGACCAACCCGACAATCAGGAGCAGCAAATGTCGAAAGCGGAAGCAATCATCAAGGGCCTCGGCGGCGCAGAGAACATCGTCGAGATCGAGGCTTGCATCACCCGCCTGCGTACCGAGGTCAAGGACGGAGCGAAGGTGAACGAGTCCGCTCTCAAGGCTGCCGGCGCACACGGCGTACTCAAGGCCGGAACGGTTGTCCAGGTCATCGTCGGGCCCGAGGCCGACACCCTTGCCGAGGACATCGAGGACATCCTGTGACGGTCGTCCTCGCCCCGCTCCCCGGTCGGGTCGTCGCACTCGCTGACGTACCGGACCCGGTGTTCGCTCAGCAGATGGTCGGCTCGGGCGTCGCGATCGAACCCGCTCGCGGTCAGGGCCCACTCACGGTCGTGGCGCCGATCAGCGGAAAGATCCTGAAACTTCACCCCCACGCGTTCGTGATCTTCGGCGAGAAAGCCACCGGCGTGCTGGTCCATATCGGCATCGACACGGTCAAGCTCGAAGGCGACGGATTCACCCTCATCGCCGCCGAGGGTGACACCGTCGATGCGGGTGATCCCATTGTCAGCTTCGATCCAGCGCACATCGACACGACCGGTTACTCGGCGATCTGCCCGGTAGTCGTGATGGATTCCAAACCGGACACCGTCGAATCCCCTTCCGTCGGTGGGGACGTCGCCACTGGCGACACTCTGTTCGACTGGTCGGCGTAACGCAAAGGGCGAGCACACCGGAAGGTGTGCTCGCCCTTTCGCTTCGAACGATGACTATTGGTCGCCGCGCGTTTTGGGCCGCGCTTGGCCCTGGACTTCCATCTGCAACTGGTAGCGGTCGGATCGGTACCAACTGCGAGTGTGCTCGACCGGTGCGATCTCGCTGAACGACACTCGATCGAAGTACAGAACCGGAGCGCCCTTACGAGTGCCCAGGAGAGTCGCGATCTCCGTACTGGCACCATCGGCACTGACTGTCTGCTCTGCCCGATCGATCGGCTTGTCGTACTTGTCGGCGGTTGCCCGATAGATCGAACCGGTCAAGTCCATGTCGAGTAAACCCGGCAACAGTTCGGGATTGAACCAGCCGTCGTCCACGCTCACCGGCTCGCCGTCGGCAAGGCGCAAGCGCTTGACGTGGTAACCGTCGGAACCCGGTCGCATATTCAGTGCGGCAGCAGTGTTTTCGGGGACCGGCCCCTGTTCGCTGACCAGGACCACTGTCGTGGGGTGATGCCCCTGGGCGCGCATTTCCTCGGTGAAGGATGCAAGGTGCAGCTTGGATTGGACAGCACGGTGCGCAACGAAGGTTCCCTTGCCACGCACGCGAACGAGGTGTCCGTCATTGACCAGTTGCCCGATTGCCTCGCGAACGGTGATCCGACTGACGCCGTAGTCCTGCATCAGGTTTCGCTCGCTGGTCATCAAGTCGCCAGGCTGGAGTTCTTGGGTGCACTTGCGCAGGAGAATGGTGCGCAACTGTTCGTGTTTGGGTATTGCGCTGTCGCGCAAATGAACGGGCATCACAGCGACTGTCCCTCCGAGAAATGAATAGTCGTCTATTCGCCGACGACAACGACCTGAAATCGCAGGCAGGTCCCGACCGGACCGGTCCAATTAACGATACTGGAATTTACGACAGGAAACTAGCACCAGTCCGGAGTTGTCCGATTTCAACCGTCCAACCGTCGGTAGATGGACCGTATTTCGTCCAAGGCGACGTTCTGCTGAGCCATGTCCAATCCCAATGCCGCAACCGCCTCGCGCAACCGCCTGATATCCAGATCGTCGATCGCCGCGCGAAAAGGCACCTTCGGTAGCGCAGGGAGGGCAGCCGCGATTCCGAACCAATTCTCGACGTCCACCGAAACAGTCGACTCGTCTTCCACTCCCCCGATCAACTGCTCCAGGTCGACCCCGCGAAGTCTCAGCAACCTGAGCGGATCGGTGTCGATTCGCTCCGCGGTCAAGAACGCCACGGCCGCAGCGTGTTTGCACGGCCAACCGACATCGGGGCAGGTGCAGTCGAAGCGAAACGCCGACGGACCGTCCGGTATCAGTTGAGCAGCAAGCATGTCCGGCACAACGCCGGACACCAGTGCGGCAAGACTTCCCGGCACTCGGCGGATCTTGGTGATGATGTCGTCGATATCCGATTGATCGAGGGTGTCGATCGACAGCGTGGAAACGAAAGGTTGAAGTTGGCTGCCCTGAACCTCGGCCGTCACCACTCCCGGTTCGATGTCGAGCGCCAAAACCTGACCCGAACGCGCATACGTTCGCCCACGCGTGACACGAGGTTTGTCGCCGATCTCTTCGACGACGCGGACAAAAGCCTTGCCCCAGAATGTCCTCCCGAACGCTGGACGAGGCTTGACCGGCGCGGGTGCTCGCCGTCGAGGCCCGGTGTACTCACTGAAATCGGGGCCCTTACCGCGCGGACTCATTCGCCCACCGCGTCGTCGCCGAGTCGCAACAACTCGTCCAGTTGCTCGACGCTCATCTCCGTCACCCAGTTCTCACCCGTCCCGACTGCAAGTTCGGCGAGTTCACTTTTACTCGCGATCATCGTGTCGATTCGCTCTTCCAAGGTTCCGACGCACACCATCTTGCGTACCTGAACGTTCTTTCTCTGACCGATGCGGAAGACACGGTCCGTCGCCTGGTTCTCTACCGCCGGGTTCCACCATCTGTCGAGGTGAACCACATGGTTGGCCGCCGTGAGATTCAGACCCGTGCCGCCGGCCTTGAGCGAGAGCACCATGATGGGCGGGCCGCCTTCACCTTGGAATGCCTCGACCATTGCGTCGCGCCCGGCTTTCGACACTCCGCCGTGGAGAAACGGAACTTCGGTGGTGAACCGGTCGGCCAGGTACGGCACCACCAATTCGCCGAACTCACGAAACTGTGTGAACAACAGAACCTTCTCGTCGTCGCCGATGACCGACTCGACGATGTCCTCGACCAGTCCGAGCTTTCCCGAACGGTGTTGCCCGCGGCGCATCACCGGCGAACCGTCGCGCAGGAAGTGCGCGGGATGATTGCACACCTGTTTGAGTTTGGTCAGCGCAGACAGGACGGCGCCCTTGCGCTTCATCCCTTCCGTCCCCTTGATCTGCGCCATCATCTCGTCCACCACGGCGCGGTACAACGCGGCCTGCTCTTCGCTGAGATTCGCTCGAACCGTCATCTCCAACTTCTCCGGGAGATCCGCGATCACGGCGGGATCGGTCTTCACGCGCCGCAGCACAAAGGGGGACGTGACGGCTCGCAGTCGCGAGACGGCAAGCTGATCTTTTTCCCGCTCGATCGGTACGACAAACCTTTTGCGGAACATCTGCTCCGAGCCGAGTACACCGCGATTGGCAAAATCGAGGATTGACCGCAGCTCGTCCAGTCGGTTCTCCACCGGCGTTCCGGTCAGAGCAACGCGATGATCCGCGGGGATGCTGCGAGCAGCTCTCGCCTGAGATGTCTTGGCGTTCTTGATGTGTTGAGCCTCGTCGAGCACTACGCGCCGCCAGTCGAGATCCTTGAGCGCCGCGACGTCGCGGGTCATGAGCGCGTAGGTGGTGATCACGAGGTCACTCTCACGAACTGCCTGTTCCAACTCCGCCCCGGTAGCGCGATCCGAACCGTGATGAACGTAGACGCGCAAGCTCGGCACGAATCGCGCCGATTCACGCTGCCAGTTACCCACAACCGACATCGGGCACACCAAAAGGGTTGCTGTCTTGGACTTCTCGTGCGCAAGTAACGCCAACAGTTGCAGCGTCTTACCCAGACCCATGTCGTCGGCCAGAACAGCGCCGAGCCCGAGAGCACTCATGTACGCCAACCAGTCGAGACCGCGTCGTTGATACGGACGCAAAGTCGCGTTGACCGTCGACGGTACCGCCACCTGCCGCGGAGCCACCGACTGGTCGAGCAGTGCAGAGGCCCATCCAGTTGCTTTCACTTCCTCGACCGGCAGGTCTTTGAGGTCGTCGGCGATCAAGTCCTTGATCAGATCGACGATCGCTCGGTCCCCGCTCGAGTGCCGCTGACTGACAAAACGAGCCGCGCGGGCCAGGACGTCTTTGTCCGCCTGAACCCACTCGCCGCGCAACTGGACCAGATCGGACTTCGCATCGACGAGTCGGGTCATTTCCTCGGCGGTGAGCACCTTGTCTCCGAGCGCCAATTCCCAATCGTATTCCAGCAATTGGTCCATACCGACCGTACGATTCTCCGCAACGATCGGAGATGCTGCCGAGGTCACGCGCACACGCAGGGATGGAGACACCACGTTCCATGCGCGAGGAAGCAGCAGCGTGATCCCTCGCTCTCGCAGGACAATCGCGCCGTGTCCGACCAGGTCCATCACGACAGGTGTGGGCAGCAACAGGTCGAGGCTGTCCTCGTCACGCGGCACGTCGCGAAAACGTGGGTAAGCCTTGATTGCGTCTTCGAGCTTGCGGCTGCCGAGCTGGATACGTTTGGGATCTGCCCGGTGCAGTCGAACACGTTCGGGCGCTTCACCTTCAGGACGCAAACACACTTGCAGACGCCACAGCGCATCGTCGTCGGGATCGGAATTGTCGTCGAGTTCAGGCTCGATCAGCCGCAGAACCAAGTCCGGCTCTCCGGCGGTGAACGTCGACCCCCATTCGGCGAGTCCCTCGGCCGCTCGTACCGACACGTCGTCGAAAGCGTCCCCGGACAACACGGCCTGCCACAGCGGGGTCTGCACCACCGGATGTGAGTCCCCGAGAGCACGACGAACGATCGGGTCCGTGAGTTCGTTCGTGATGTCTTCGATCGTCGCCCTCGGCGAACCGACCGCCCGCTGCACCGGCGGCATCGCCACGACCAGTTCGCCGATCCAGGCGCGCTGGCGTTCCCCCACCGACAACTGCCAGCGTGGCCACCAACTTCCTTCAGCCCGCGTCAGTGCGGGGACCACCCGTCCGGCGCGCACCCACCGGTCGATTCCTCGCGTCACGTGCACGAGAAAGTGCAGGTCTCCCGCGATTCGCTGGTCGTCGGCCTTGAACCGCAGCAGGAGATCGACTGCGTCCGGCGGCGCCAACGCGACAGCTGCGTACTCACTCTGCAAAGGTCCGCCAGGTACGGGCGGCATAGCGATATTCACACGATGACGGAACTTACGATGCAGGACAGCACTGACCGGATCACGGGGATCGTCGGTCCCGGCACCGTCGTGCCCGTCGACCCACAGTTTGAGCCCCGATCCCGGTGACCAGAGTCCATGCAGCATCAGACCATCCAATCAGGTGCCACCGACACCACTTCCGGCCTACCGGGCAATAGGCTGGCAGGCATGACGACGGCATACGGCTTCACCGAGTACGGCGGACCCGACACACAGTCCTACTTCGACGTCACCTTGCCCCCGCCCGGTGCCGGCCAACTGCTGGTGTCGGTCCGAGCGGCGGGCGTCAACCCCGCTGACTGGAAAGTTCGCGCGGGTACTCGAAAAGATACTGTCCCGGTGACGCTGCCTGCGGTTCTGGGCCGCGAAGTGTCCGGTGTTGTCATCGGAGTAGGTCCGCGGGTCACCGAGTTCGAGGTCGGCGACGAAGTGTTCGGCGCTACCGCGACCGGCTTCGGCGGCTACGCCGCGTCGACATTGCTCAACGTCTCCTCGACAGCACACAAGCCGCCTACCGTGTCCTGGGCCGATGCCGCAGTGCTGACGGTTGCGGCAGGAACGGCCTACGACGCACTCCACGATCTCGGTCTGAAACCCGGGGCGACACTCCTGCTGCTCGGCGCCGGCGGCGGCGTTGGTCGCAGCACGATCGCGCTTGCTCTGGCGCGGAGTATCAACGTGATCGGTGTCGCGAGCGAGTCCAAGAGAACCGCGATCGAGGAAGCGGGAGCACGTTGGGTTGCGTCGGGGGACGGCTTCGCAGACGACGTGTCCGCGTTGTCCCCAGTCGGAGTGGACGCGGTTTTCGACCTGGTCGGCGGGGACACTCTCACTCGCGGCGCTGAGCTCGCCCGACCGGACGCACCGATCCTGAGCATCGCCGATCCTCTGGCGGCGAGCCGACTCGGCGGCGGTGGTGTCGAACGCCGAAGAACTACAGCAGTATTCACGGAGGTCGCGGCGCTCGTGGCCGACGGGATCCTCGACCCGTCCGTGTCCGGGCGGTACCCATTCTCCCGCGCTGGGGAAGCGCTCGCTGCAGTCGAAGACGGCCATGCCGCCGGCAAAGTGGTGATCGAGTTCGGCTGATTCCTGTCGGACCCCGATGGTTCAATCACCGTCTACGACGGACGGCGTTGAATCACCGTCTACGACGGACGGGGGCACAGGTGGTTGCACGGTTATCTGCGATCCTGTCGACGCTCGTGCTCGTATGTCTCGTCGCGTCCTGCGGATGGGTCGGGGACGAGCGTCTCGAGTCGGCCCCGGGCAGCCCGACACGATCGGAGCTCGAATCGCTGCTGTCCCGGACCGCGATTGTCGACAACCGCCCACATCCGGGTGGATACGAGCGCGGCTGCGGTAACGGCGAGGCCTGCGTCTTCGGCCCCGCGTGGTCCGACGACCAGGACGCACCTGGTGGCCACGACGGGTGCGATACCCGCAACAACGTTCTGGCCCAAGATCTCTCGGACGTGGTGTTCAAACCGGGAACACGTGACTGCGTCGTACTGTCGGGCGCGATGACCGACCCGTACTCCGGAGATCGCATCGAATTCGAACGCAGCCAGGCCAAGTCCGTCCAGATCGACCACGTCTTCCCACTCGCCGCGGCTTGGGACTTCGGCGCGAACTCCTGGACGCCCGCGCTTCGGATGAGGTTCGCGAACGACATGTCTCTGAACCTGTTGGCCGTCAACGGCCCCGACAACCAGTCGAAAGGCGACAGCACGCCCAGTGAGTGGTTGCCGCCCGATCCTGCATACCGATGCTTTTACGCCGGCAAGTACTTGACCGTCGCGATTTCCTACGGCTTACCGGTCAGCCGGGCGGATCACTCGGCGTTGACAGAACTCGCCACTCGCTGTTGAGCTACCGGCCGTCCTTCACCACTCGACCGCTCTGAATGACGAGTGCGATGCGCTCACGATCGGCAAAGATGGACGGATCCGTCAACGGATTGCCGCGGAATGCAACGAGGTCGGCGAACTTGCCGACTTCGATGGTGCCGACCTCGTCGGCGATACCGAGAATGTCGGCGTTGATCCGGGTAGCGGAAACCAATGCGTCCATCGGGGTTTCGACCTTGGCGCGCAGGACCAGCTCCATTCCCCGGCCCGTTTGATCGGTACCGATGAGGTCCGATCCCAAGCCCACTCTGACGCCGGCATTTCGAGCAGCAAGAAGCCCGTCGATCTGACCCTGCATCATCTGGCCGATCCGAGCCGAAATCGATTCGGGTAGACCCGCCGACGCCGCACTGTCCGAGAGCGCCTGCACCACAGCCAACGTCGGCACCAAGGCGACGTCGTGCTCGGCCATCAACTTGGCGGTCTCGTCGTCGATATCGGAGCCGTGCTCGACGCATTTTGCCCCGGCTGTGACAGCGTTACGGATTCCCTCGTTGTTGTGAGCATGCACCGTGACATAGGTACCGCGCGCATTGGCTTCCTCGACGGCAACTTCGATCTCGTCGACCGTGAACTGGGTATCGGTGAGCTTGTCATGAGTGGATACCACTCCCCCGGTAACACACAGTTTGAGGAAGTCCGCGCCCCTGCGGAACGTCTCGCGAACGTTTTTTCGCATTTCGTGCGGACCGTCGGAAAGCAGAGACATACACCGTAATCCGGGGATGTCATGATCGGACCAGTCCGAAGTCGGCTCCCATTCGGCCGCCAGGTGTCCGTGTCCACCGGTCTGGCACTGGATCGGGCCGCACTGAATGATCCGCGGACCCGGAATCTTGCCCGAGGCGACAACTCCGGCGAGTCCACCGTCGATTCCGCCGCAGTCACGAACAGTGGTGAATCCCCCGTCGAGGGTCGATGCGCAGGTCGCGAACATGTCTGCAGCGAGCTCCGCTACCGAGATCTGACGCCGCAGACTCGGTGCGAGATCGCTCGATCCACCGAGATGAACGTGCGCGTCGATGAGGCCGGGCGTGATTGTCAGCCCGGTGCAGTCCAACACCTCCGCCCCCGCAGGTGGCGTGCCACCGAGTGCACTGATCCGCCCGTTTTCCACAGCAACAGCGCAGTTCTCGATCGGGTCGGCGCCCGTCCCGTCGATGATCGTTGCACCGGTCAGCCATACGACAGACATTTTGAATGTTCCTCCGACGTGTACCGATCGCCGGAAGATTCCGCCGACATACCGAATAGGGTTCGGTTAGTATGATGCATACCGGCTCCCGAAATCAAGGAGTTGTCATCACTCGATGAAGTCCGAGATTGCTGACGAATCCCTCACCAGGAGAATCGATGCCGCGTCCCACTCAGCCGATACTGTCCACGCGAAACATCACCGACGCGGCTCTGGATGCTGTCGACGCAACCGGCGACTTCACCATGCCCGGGATCGCCAAGCAACTGAACGTGACTCCGTCTTCGCTCTACACACATATTTCGGGTCGGTCCGAGATCGTCGAACTCATGCGCATCCGCGTGATGTCGTCGATCTCTGTCCCCCACCCACCCCCAGGATGGAGCGAACGGATCAGCGCGTGGGGGTGGGCCTATCGCCGAGCTGCCGTCGAACATTGGCGCCTCATCCCGCTACTCATGACACGCAGCGTCCGCACCGAGGTGACTTTTGATATCGATACTGCACTGGTTCAAGCATTTTCGGACGGCGGTTTCGATCCGACCGACACTCGTCACGCAATCTCCACGCTGGACAGTTTGGTTCTCGGATCCGTCGTGAAACTCTCGACGCCGGATGTCGCGTGGACTCAATCCTCCAACCCGAGCGAGGTCACGCGCGAGGCCACGACCCCGCTGCGAACCGACGACACGTTCGACTTCGGCCTGCGAACCCTGATCGCCGGATGGATGGCTCAGCGCGTTGTTCGTCTGTATACCGAACCTCATTCGGATTCCGACGTCACTTCACGGTGAACGACCTGGTGTGCCATCCCGTGGCGCCACCGGGAATCGGCGGAGTGCGCTCTTCCACCTGAACGTTCCCGTCCAAATCCGTCGCTCTGACCTGCACCGTGTGCAAACCCGAGCCTGCATCCCACATCCACGACCATTGACGCCAGGTGTCGATCGAGTACTCCTGCGCCAGTGTCGCCGGTTGCCATTCACCGTTGTCGACGCGAACCTCGACCTTCTCGATCCCGCGATGCTGCGCCCAGGCCGTTCCCGCCACCAGCACCTGGCCCGGCTCGATGGGAGCCAGAGCTGCCGGCACCTCGATACGCGAGGACGTCTTGATCGGTGCCTGCGCACCCCAACCGCGCTGGGTCCAATAGGCCTCGACCTTGTCGAAACGCGTGAGTTCCCACTCCGTCACCCACTTGGTGGCGGACACGAAACCGTACAGACCGGGAACGACCTGCCGAACGGGATAGCCGTGCTCGAACGGCAACGGCTCACCGTTCATCGCCACGGCGAGAATCGCGTCACGGCCGTCGGTGACTATCTCGACCGGGGTGCCGACTGTGAAGCCGTCGACGCTGGTCGAGAGGAGCATGTCGGCGTCGGGATGGACACCGACTTCGTCGAGCAGGTCCTTCATGGGATAACCGATCCACTTCGCGTTCCCGGCCAGAACGCCGCCCACCTCGTTCGAGACACACGTCAGCGTGATGACTCGCTCGATGGGCGTTCGCGCCACCAGATCGTCGAACGACAACGTCATCTCGCGGTCCACCATTCCGTGAATCCGCAGTTCCCACGAATCCGTTGTCAATTGCGGAACGAGGAGTGCAGTGTCGATTCGGTAGAAGTCGTCGTTGGGCGTGATGTACGTCGACGCACCCGCAATCGCGATGTCCGCACCCGCCGGAATCGGCGGCGCCGGGTCAGCGGCGGTGGGCACGACAAAATCTTCACGATTCGCTACTGCTCCGGCGATTCTCTGCCCCACGAACTTCCCGGCCGCACCCGCTGCCGCAGCCACTGCCAACGCCGCACCCGCAAGCAGGAGGAACTGACGACGAGGCAACCACGAGTCGGCGACGCCCGGCGAGAGCGGCACTTCGAGTTGTGTGATCAGCAACCGCAAGGTTGCGACGCCCGCCACCACACCGACCAGTGTCGGGAACACGTACATCGCGTCGGCAGTCGGGCGCTGCATCGCCGCATACACACCAACCGCGCCCAGAAGAACAAGGATGACACTGCCGATCGGGCGGCGTCGCCGTTCCAGGAGCCCGGCCACCGCACCGAGCAGAACGATCAAGATCGACATTCCGATGAACAGCGCCGGCTTGTCATTGGTACCGAAAGTGTCGATCGCGAACTCGCGAGCCCACGCCGGCGTTCGGTCGACGGTAGTCGCACCTACCGCGTAGAAGGGCGACGCGTCCGGGTTGATCGGCAACGCAACCAGTTCACCGACGCCCAGGACGACAGCCGCGGCCAAGACCCCGGAGATCGCGTGAGCAGCCCATCTACGACGCGGTGGACGAGATTCGGTGCTCGGGTGCTCGTCGATGTTCTGTGTGACCATGTCGTCTCGGCTCTGTCGGTGCGAGTGGTGCTTCGATCGGATACCCGACATTCGGCGCTGCGGGCCATCCGGATGGGTGCACTCCTCCATCAAGAACTACTCCGAACTCGCGATTAGAGTGGGAACGATGACCGTCGACCTCAACAAGGACACGCTCCTGTGCATGTCGCTCTCCGGGCGACCGAGCAACATCGGCACCAGATTTCACAATTACCTCTACGAGGAATTGGGCCTGAACTTCGTCTACAAAGCCTTCACCACCGAAGACGTGCCAGCCGCGATCGGCGGCATCCGAGCACTCGGGATTCGAGGCTGCGGGGTGTCGATGCCGTTCAAGGAACAGGTCATCGAGCACATCGACGTCATGCATGATTCGGCCAGCGCCATCGACTCCGTCAACACGATCGTCAACGAGTCCGGAGTGCTGCACGCCTACAACACCGACTATCAGGCGGTGGCCGATCTACTGCGTGACAACAACGTCGACACGAGCCTGTCCGTCGCTGTCGCCGGCAGCGGTGGCATGGCAAAAGCAGTCGTCGCCGCGGTGCGCGACACCGGATTCACCGACGTCACCGTGATCGCCCGCAACCAGCAAGTGGGGTCATCGCTTGCGAAGCAGTACGGCTTCGACTGGCAGGCCGAACTCGGTGAGCTTCGTCCCGGTGTGCTGATCAACGCCACCCCGATCGGTATGTCCGGCGGCGCAGAAGCAGATGCACTGTCGTTCCCCGAGCACGCAGTGCGCGCAGCCGATGTCGTCTTCGACGTCGTCGCGATGCCTTCGAAGACGCCACTGATCGCGTTGGCGACCGAACTCGGCAAAACGGCGATCACAGGAGCGTCGGTCATTGCCCTTCAGGCCGCCGAGCAGTTCGTTCTCTACACCGGTGTGCGCCCGAGCGCGGAGCAGATCCAGCGAGCGTCGGAATACTCACGGGCGTAGGAACCACGTCGCCGTGAACGAGACCGGGGAGACTCCACCTCAACAACTCGCGCGGAACTTCAACGAGTTGTTGCAAGAGCTGCGCGTCGCGCTCTCTGGTGTGCAGATCCTGTTTGCCTTCCTGCTGGCCGTGGCATTCACCGAACGCTACGAGGAAGCGTCGGCGTACATCCGCGGCATCCACTTGGTGACAGTGATCCTTGTTGCCATCTCGTTCGGGTTCCTGATGGCACCCGCGGTCTGGCATCGCATGCTTTTCCGCCGTGGGCACCGCGAGAACATATTGCCCGTGGCCAACCGATTCGCCCTGTGCGGCATAGCCTTTCTGGCCGCCTCCATGACCGGCACGGTCCTGTTGATCGCCGAGGTCGCCGTCGGCGGAGTTGCCGCAAAGGTTTTGGCAGCGTGCGCCGCGATCATGTTCACGGCGCTGTGGTTTCTCGTGCCGTCATTCATCGATCGCACCAAGAGCTGACTCAGGCTCCGGTGTCGACGGCGCGAGTGCTGTCGTTGGACCACTGTGACCACGAGCCCGGGAACAGCGTCGCGTCGTAGCCGGCGATCGCGAGCGCCGCGATCTCGTGCGCTGCAGTCACTCCGGATCCGCAGTACACCGCCACCTTGTCTCCGACGCCCAGTCCGGCGAATCGCTCACGCAGGTGGGTCGTATCCAGGAATCGCCCGTCGCCGGTGATGTTCTCGGCGGTCGGCGCGTTCACCGCACCGGGGATGTGCCCTGCGACGGGATCCATCGGCTCGACCTCGCCGCGGTACCGCTCCCCGGCTCGGGCGTCGAGAAGGACACCGCCCTCGCTCGTCCAGTTGCCGACACCGTCGATGTCGACAGTCGGCATGTTGCCGCCGGTGACAGTCACGTTGCCCGGGCTGACGGACTCGCCGATACCGGCCGCCAACGGCAGTCCTGCGGACTCCCAGGCCTGCAGCCCGCCGTCGAGCAGTCGGACGTCCGAGAGCCCGGCCCACCGCAGCAGCCACCAACCACGGGCCGCGGCCGTGTTGCCGGTGGCGTCGTAGAGCACCACCGAATCACCGTCGTCGATTCCCCAACGACGCGCAGCGGCCTGCAGGTCTTCGAGACTCGGCAGCGGATGCCTCCCCTCGTCCGGCGACGGCGGCGAGGCAAGTTCCTCGTCGAGGTTCACGAATACCGCACCGGGAATATGGCCGTCGCGAAAATGCTGCTCGCCGTTCGAATCACCCAGCGCCCATCGGACATCGAGCAATCGCGGCGCAGCGCCGGCCTCGATGAGAGCGGACAGTTCTTCGACGTCGATCAGCACGGGAAGTGTCATGAGCCCATCCTGACACGACCACTCATGCAACCCCGAAGAAGGCACCGAGGCCCACCAACAACACTCCCGTCACCACGTCGATTCGCTTCCCGACGCCAGGGCGACGCAGCTTCTTGCCGGCTCCGGCCGCCAACACCACCACGATCGCCCACCACAGTGCCGCGGCGACCACCGTCGCGCCCGCCAACATCAACGTCCGCAGCCCTGCGCCTTCACCCGGCTCGATGAATTGCGGGAGTAGCCCGAGAAAGAACAACAACGCCTTCGGGTTCAGCAGGTTCGAGAGGAAGCCGTAGCGAAATGCCGTGGTGACCGCGATCGGTTCTTTCGCTGCCGGAATTCCCTCGTCCGAGGCGCGGGCTTTGAAAGCACTTCGAATCGCGGAGATGCCGAGCCAGGTCAGATATGCCGCCCCGGCGTAGGTGAGCGCGGAGAGCAACTGTGGCCGTGTCGCCACAAGTGCGGAGAGACCCAGTGACGCGGCAGCGGTGTGAACGAAGAGCCCGGAAATCACACCGGCGGCCACCACCGCGCCGGTCCGACGATCTGCTAGAGAATGACGCAGGATCAGGACAAAATCCGGTCCCGGCGTGAACAGGACGATGGATAGCAGGGAGCCGAAAGCGAGCCATTGACCGACACTCATCCGAAATACCTCACACCCGAGCTGATTCGAGACACATGTTCATGCCAGGAGTGTGCAACTGGATCCGGGAAGTTCAAAACGACTCCGGATATAGTTCGGCAGATGACGAAGAATGAGCCTCTGGATCCGGTGGACTGGAAGATTTTGGCCGAATTGCAGAACGACGCGTCGATCACCAACAAGGTGTTGGCCGATCGAGTCGGCTTGGCGACGTCCTCGTGCCACGAGCGCGTACGACGCCTACGCGCCAACGGCACGATCAGCGGCATCCATGCGGTTGTCGATCCGGCAGCCGTTGGCCGGTCGATGCAGGCGATCATCGCCGTTCAATTGCGACCACACCGCCGCGACCTCGTCGACCGGTTCACCGCCGACGCGCTAGCGCTGCCGGAAACGCTTGCGCTCTTCAACGTCTCGGGGCCCGAGGACTTCTTCCTCCACGTCGCGGTCCGTGACAGCGCTCATCTACAACGGGTATTGATCGACCACCTCGCCGCACATCCCGAGGTCTGGCACGCCCAAACGCACCTCATCTACGGCAAAGCGGTCACCTCACCCATCCGACCGGACAGGTAAATCGGGCCTCGAGCGGGTCGGGCAGAATCACTGACCATGTCGGACTCCACAGATACCACCGAACCGGAAGCCGTTCGCAGCAACTCGCAACCGATGAGCGCAGGCATCGTCACGGCCCTCGTCGGCTTCACCAGTTCGTTCGCGGTGGTCCTCACCGGCCTCGCCGCTGTCGGCGCGGACGCGACCGAGGCGGCGTCCGGACTGCTGGTTCTGTGTGTGACCCAAGCGTTGGGAATGCTCTGGCTCTCACGCCGGTATCGGATGCCGATCACCCTGGCCTGGTCGACTCCCGGTGCCGCTCTGCTCGCCGGCGCCGGAGCCGTCGAGGGTGGGTGGCCTGCGGCGGTCGGAGCATTCATCGTCGTCGGAATCGCGATTGTTCTGACCGGACTGTGGCCGACGCTCGGAAGGATCATCTCGGCAATCCCGACGCCCCTCGCGCAGGCGATGCTCGCCGGGGTTCTGATGCCGTTGTGCCTGGCGCCGATCATCGCCGTCCGGGACGCCCCCGCAGCGGTCGCGCCCGTCATCCTGGTTTGGCTTGCCGCGCAGCGCTTCTCCAAGCGATGGGCGGTTCCGCTCGCGTTCCTCACCGCCGCGGTCGTGATCGGGATCAGCCTCGTCACGTCGGATCGAGTGCTCGACGCCGGCGCCATGATTCCCCGCATCGATCTCACCGCGCCGTCGTGGACCTGGCAGGCAATGATCGGCATTGCGATTCCCCTCTACATCGTCACGATGGCTTCGCAGAACATTCCCGGTGTGGCCGTGATGAATTCGTTCGGATACACCGTTCCCTGGCGACCGTCGATGATCGTGACGGGTATCGGCACCATCGTCGGCGCACCGGCCGGTGGCCATGCGATCAACCTCGCGGCGATCAGCGCAGCCCTGGCCGCCGCCCCCACCGCACATCCGGATCCCAAACGTCGATGGATCGCTGCCTTCACCGCAGGCTGGGCGTATCTCGTTCTCGCTGCCGGCGCGGCCGCGGTGGCCGCTCTGGTAGCCGCCGCACCGGCCGGAGTCGTGGAAACTGTTGCCGGACTGGCGCTCCTGGCAACGCTTGCCGGCGCCCTCACGTCGGCGCTGAGCGAGGCGAGTGAACGTGAAGGCGCCGTGGTCACGTTTCTGATCGCCGCATCCGGGGTCAGTATCCTGGGAATCGGTTCGGCATTCTGGGCACTGTTGGTGGGGCTGATCGTGCGTGCAGTCCTACAGGGCACCACCCTGCCCTCACTCTCGCGAAAGTCCTCACTACAGTCGAAGCCGTGAGCACAGCGCAGACGCCCCCGTCGATCAGCGAGTTTCCCGTTCTCTGGCCCGTCCCGACGCGGTGGGACGACAACGATCACTACGGCCACGTCAACAACGTGACCTACTACTCGTACTTCGACACCGCGGTCAACGCCTGGCTGATGTCTTCCACTGGAACCGACATCCGCACCCTGCCTGCCATCGGCGTCGTCGCCGAGACGTCGTGCCGGTACCTGAGCGAACTGTCGTTCCCCGAGCAGTTGCAGGTGGGTATCTCCGTCGAGAAGCTGGGCACCAAGAGCATCGTCTACGCCCTGGCGATATTCCACGAGGTCGACGGTGGCAATTGGGAACCCGCTGCCACCGGCCGCTTTGTCCACGTCTACGTCGACGCCGACACCCGTAAGCCGGTGGAGATCCCGGCGGCCATCAGATCTGCAGCCGGGACCTTGACCGAAAACTAGCTCAGACCGAGCTGATCTGCCGTCAAGACGGCGCGTGCAACGATTCCGTCGATCAGCGCGACCGTCGGGCCGCCGTGCTCGGCCTTGTTGCGCGGATCGTCGAGGATACGTCGCAGCACGCCCTCCGCGATGATCGAGAGCTTCCACAGAGCGAGTACGTGCCAGTATCCGACCGCTGACACGTCGCGGCCAGTCGCCTCGACGTAGGCAGCGACCAGCTCGTCACGGTTCGGGAAGCCTTCCAGCGTGGACGCCATGAACGGACCGGCAACCTTGTCACCGGCTTCCGGCCAGTACGCGAGTAGCGCACCGAGGTCCGCGAGCGGCTCCCCCAACGTGCACAGCTCCCAGTCGACGACGGCAACGATGCGCCCCTCGGCCGGATCGGTGATGACGTTGTTGAGGTGGAAGTCGCCGTGAACCAACGTCACTTCGTTCTGTTCCGGAATGTTTCGGTGCAGAATCTCGGCCAATCGGTCGACATCCGGAACATCGCGGGTCTTCGACTTCTCCCACTGCGCCGACCACCGCTTGAGCTGACGCTCGGCAAAGGGCTTGCGGCTGGCCAGGTCGTCCAGCCCGGTCTCTTCCAGGTCAACTCCGTGGATGCTGGCGAGGGTTTTGGGCATCGCCAAGCCGACCGCGCGACGCTCGTCCTCGGTCAACTTCTGAGCCACCGGAACGCCGTCGATCACAACGCCGTCGATGTAGCTCATGAGGACCAGCGGAGCGTCCGTGATCTCCGGATCTTCCGTGATGCCGAGGATCTTCGGAACCGGCACTTTGGTTCCCTGGAGCGAGGACAGGATGCGGTGCTCGCGAACGACGTCGTGCGCGGACGCCAACAACGTGCCGAGTGGAGGTCTGCGCAGTACCCACCGTCCTCCGCCCGCATCCGTCACGGAGTAGGTCAGGTTCGATTGCCCGTTACCGATCCTCTCGAAAGTCAGTGGTGTCGTGGCGCCGACCCCCAGTTCGGCGATCCACGCGGAAACAGCTTCTTCGTTCAAACCGACTGCAGTCACCGCACCGATGCTAGCGGTTGAAGTCCGATCGGTTGGCCGTACCGACACGTTTGTTACTCGCCAGTTCGCAGTTCAGGTCTTGATACGGCAGTGAAAATACTTGCGGATTTCCCAATCAGGGGGATCCTGATGGTAGAGCGACAACTGCATACGACACATCGGGATTGTGCGGCGTACTCACGAGGCACGCCGGGCATGAGCAGAAACCGAGGTGAGCGAAGATGATCGACAACCTCGATTATCCGGTCCAACTCATCCAACCGAACGGCGCACGGGTGTGCCGTCCCGAATTCGACCGCCTGATAACGGACATCGGGCCTGACGAACTGCTGTCGTTGTATCGCGATCTCGTCGTGAGTCGCCGAATCGACACCGAAGCTGTTGCCCTGCAGCGTCAAGGCGAAATCGGTTTGTGGGCTCCGATGCTAGGCCAAGAAGCCGCCCAGGTCGGTTCCGCGAGAGCGCTCGCCCCAGACGACTTCGCGTTCACCAGCTACCGCGAACATGCCGTCGCGTACTGCCGGGGTGTTCCCCCCGAATTGCTGACCACCATGTGGCGAGGAATCTCCCATTCCGGTTGGGATCCAGAACAATTCAACGTCACCAATCCGGCGATCGTCGTCGGCTCCCAAGGGCTGCACGCCACCGGATACGCACTCGGCGCACACCTGGACGGCGCCGAGATCGCAACGATCGCGTACTTCGGCGACGGCGCCACAAGTCAGGGTGACATCGCCGAGGCGATGGGATTTGCCGCCAGTTTCCGTGTCGGCGTTGTCTTCTTCTGCCAGAACAACCAGTGGGCAATCAGTGAACCGGTATCCCTGCAGTCCCGTACACCCATCTCGCATCGGGCGATCGGTTACGGTATTCCGGCGATCCGCGTCGACGGTAACGACGTCCTTGCCGTGCTCGCCGTGACGCGCTCGGCGCTCTATCGCGCACGCGAAGGCAGCGGCCCGACGTTCATCGAGGCGATCACCTGCCGGATGGGCCCGCACACGACCTCCGACGATCCGAGCAGGTACCGCACCGATACGGATATGTCGGAGTGGAAAAGCCGCGATCCGCTCGAGCGAATGCGTCTGCTCCTCGGCCGTCGCGATCTTCTCGGAGAAAACGAACTCAGCACCATCGCGGCAGCCGCCGACGACGTCGCCGCTGGACTGCGACGCGCAACCATCGCGCTCGCCGATCCGCCCCCGTCAGCGCTCTTCGATCACGTCTACGCCGAGGCACACCCACTGATCGACGCTGAACGCGAAGAGCATCGCGCGTATCTCCGTAGCCTGGAAGGGGCTTCGTCATGACCGTCATGAATCTGGTGACCGCGCTCAACACCGGCCTTCGACGCGCACTCGAAGACGATCGTCGCGTTGTCATCATGGGCGAGGACGTCGGCCGTCTCGGCGGCGTATTCCGGGTTACCGACGCCCTGCAGAAGGACTTCGGCGACACTCGGGTGATCGACATGCCCCTCGCCGAATCAGGGATCGTGGGAACAGCTTTCGGGCTTGCCTTGCGCGGATATCGTCCTGTCTGCGAAATCCAGTTCGACGGTTTCGTCTACCCGGCCTTCGACCAGATCGTCTGCCAGGTGGCAAAGATTCACTACCGCACCCGAGGCACTGTGACCGCACCACTGACGATCCGGATTCCCAGCGGCGGCGGAATCGGTGCGGTGGAACATCATTCGGAGTCGCCGGAAGCGTACTTCGCTCACACCGCAGGGCTGCGGGTGGTGTACCCGAGCAATCCGAGCGACGGTTTTCACATGATCCGCCAATCCATTGCGGCCGACGACCCGGTGATATTCCTCGAACCCAAACGGCGCTACTGGGATACCGCCGACGTGAATACCGATGCCGCGCCCGAGCTTCCGCTCCACCGTGCTCGCGTCGCCCGCTCGGGGAACGACGCGACAGTGGTTGCGTACGGATCCATGGTCACCACCGCACTCGACGCCGCGCGGATCGCCGAAGAAGAGGGCCATGATCTGGAAGTGGTGGATCTGCGTTCACTCTCCCCCGTCGACTTCGACACGATCGAGGCGTCGGTGAACAAGACAGGCCGGCTGGTCGTTGTCCACGAGGCTCCGAAGTTTCTCGGCGTCGGCGCCGAAATCGCAGCACACGTCGCGGAACACTGCTTCTATCAGTTGGAGTCACCGATCCTGCGGGTCACCGGATTCGACATCCCCTACCCGCCCGCCAAGCTCGAGCGTTTTCACCTTCCGGACGCCGACCGGATCCTCGCGGCGCTCGACCGAACGCTGGCAGCATGAGCACGGCACACGAATTCCGGTTACCGGATCTCGGCGAGGGCCTGACGTCCGCCGATCTGGTCGAGTGGGCGGTCGGCGTCGGCGACACGGTGGCACTCAATCAAGTTCTCGCCCAGGTAGAGACAGCCAAAGCTCTTGTCGAACTGCCGTCGCCCTACGTCGGTGTTGTCAGAGAACTCCTCGTCGAACCTGGCACTACCGTTCCGGTGGGTACTCCGATCATCCGTATCGAGGAGTCTTCAAATTCACCGTCTCCAAGTAATTCTCAGTCTCCGAGCGTGCTGGTCGGATACGGACCCGCGACCGAGAGACCGAGCCGCCGACGGAGCAAGATCACGCCGTACTCGCAATCCGCGGCGAGTACCGAGCGTCGGCCCGCAACCCCCGCGGCGCGGCGCGCGGCCCGCGAAGCCGGCATCGATTTGAGCGAAATCACCGGCAGCGGATTCGACGGTGCCGTCACCGCAGCTGACGTCGCAGACGCGCTTACCGTGCAGTCGCCTTCGGATAACGCGACACGCCTGGCCTCGTCCGGCATACGAAAACAGATGGCGTCGGCGATGGTTGCCAGCACCCGTGCTCCGCAGGCCAGCGTCTTCCTCACCGCCGATGTCACGCCTTCGATGGAACTGCTCGGCAGGCTCCGTTCCTCGGAGGCGTTCACCGGACTGTCCCTCACTCCGCTGACTCTCGCTGCCAAGGCAATGGTGGCCGCCGTCGCCTCGCACCCGATGGTGAACGCGCATTGGGACGAGGCCCGCGGCGACGCCGCCGTCGACGATGACGTGAATCTCGGCATCGCCGTCGCCTCCGAACGTGGACTGTCCGTGCCCAACATCAAGAGCGCCCAGACCCTGAGCCTGGTCCAGCTCGCACGCGCGGTGACCGAACTGACCGTCGCTGCCCGTGAGGGAAAGACGGACGTCCGTCATCTGACGGGTGGCACCGTCACGATCACCAATGTCGGAGTCTTCGGCGTCGACGGCGGCATTCCGCTTCTCAATCCGGGAGAAGCCGTCATTCTCTGTCTGGGCTCGGTGAGCGAGCGTCCGTGGGTGATCGAGCGCAAGATCGAAGTGCGGAGCGTCGTGACACTGACGTTGACGTTCGACCACCGCGTGCTGACCGGTGAGCAGGCCGCGAGATTCCTCTCATTTGTCGCACAGATGCTCGCGGACCCGGACCTGTTGCTGACTCACCTGTAGAAAGGAACGAGTGAGCGTCAACCCCACCGACCGCGCAGTCCCCACCTCCGCCCTGGTGCGCGCCCGCGCCGGCATCTTCGGCATTTTCGGCATCAACGGATTTCTCCTCGCGATGTGGGTCGTCCACATCCCGTCCATCGAACACCGAGTGGGGATCAGTCACTCGACGCTCGGCTCACTTCTTCTCCTTCTTGCAGTCGGAGCCATTGCCGGCATGCAGTTGAGCGGCCCGCTCGCAGATCGATACGGCAGCAGACGCATGGTCGTCCTGGCGGGTAGCGGGCTGGCATTCGCCACTCTCGGCCCGGGGTTTGCCACGAACACCTGGCAGCTGGGCGCTGCACTTGTCGTGTTCGGCTTTGCGAACGGCGCGTTGGACGTGTCGATGAACTCGCAGGCCGTCGAGGCCGAACAGTTGTACCGGCGCCCGATCATGGCGGCCTTTCACGGCATGTTCTCGGTCGGTGGCGTATTGGGCTCTGTCATCGGATTCGGCACTCTCGCACTGGATCTTCCGCCGTATGTCACGCTCAGCATCGCGTCGGCAATCGGCTTGCTGGCAGTCTGGTTGTGCTCGCGACCCCTTCTCCCTCACGTCGACGTGCATGCCGAAACCGCGTCGACTACCGGAAAGACACACGGCAGATTCTCGGCTCGCGTACTTGCCCTCGGAACCCTCGCCTTTGTTCTGATGCTGGCCGAGGGAGTGGCAAACGACTGGAGCGCGCTGCAGGTCAAGGAAGATCTCGGTGTTTCGAATGCCGTTGCCGCACTGTCGTTCGGCGCATTCTCCGCCACGATGACCGTCGGCCGGTTCACCGCGGATCGGATCAGCGCGGCGGTAGGCCCGGTGGCCGTGGTTCGCTACGGCGCGTTGCTGTCGTCCGTCGGCATGCTGACCGTCGTGGTATCCGGCTGGCTACCACTGACGTTGCTCGGTTGGGCGCTGTTCGGCGCAGGCCTGTCGGGATGTATTCCGCAGATCTTCACCACGGCCGGAAATCTGGGCTCAGGTTCGGCCGGTACCAACATGTCTCGCGTCGTCGGCATGGGATACATCGGATTCCTCGCCGGGCCGGCAACCATCGGGTGGGTCACCAAGCTTGTGCCTCTCACCACAGCAATGTTGATCCCGTTTGCATGCGTCCTGGTCGCAGCGGGTTGTGCGGGTGTCGTTCGGCGCGATTCTCCGACCGCCTACAGACCTCACAGCTGATCCTCACGATCGGCACAGACTCAACAGGGATGCTGGTACTCGTGACCGTCTCGACCTCCACCCAGCACCCCGCTCCCTCCACAACCACTCGCTTCCTCGTCCTTGCCGCGATCGCCGTCGTAGCGCTGGGCGTCTTGTATTTCGTGCGACCCACCTCGCCCGGTTTGAGCGTCCCGGAACAGGTGCGCGCACTTGCCGAGTGGACGGTAGGCCGATTCGACGTCACCGCTGTACTCGCAGCCACTACCGCTCTGGCCGTCGTCTCGATGGTCCGCGGACTGCCATACGGCATCGGCGCGATCCTGCTCCTCGGAATGGGCGCCAATCTCACCAACGCGGCATTCGGTTCCTGGCTCCCCGATGTGCCCCAGGACCTATTGCCCAGCGGTCACGTCGCAGCGGCGACCGCGCTGTACTGCTCGGCGATCTTGATCTCCGCCCCGCAGTGGCGTCCGGTGGTCGCCGGGCTCGGATTCGTCGGAGTTGCTGCGATCGGTGCCAGCGCGCTCGCCGCCGAGCTGAGCGGCCTTTTCGGAGTGATAGCTGGCATTCTGATCACCCTGGTATGGGCCTGTGCCGCAGCCATTTTGATGGCACGATCGCCCATCGCCGCGAAACGTGAAGAGCTACGCCCGGATACGGCAGCCATCGCGTTCTCCAGGCACCGGAGCATCCGACTTTAGTCCTAAATCTTTGGGATTCAGAGATTTTCGCCGATAGCTCGCCCGCCACGGTTGCACATGACGTATGTTCTGAAATGTCCGAATCAAGTAGTTCCACAGCGAAGGAGTCTTTACCGTGAGCCTCGAAGATCTGAACCCGCTCGAACTGATCCAGAAGTTGATCGAACTACTTTCCGGCTTCTCTTCCGACCCCGAAACCCCCGAGGTTCCGTAAAACGTCGCCAGAGGCGCCTGTTCCGAGTTTCGTCTCGGACCAGGCGCCTTTGTCGTTTCAGCACAAGAAGTCGTTGCAGCACAAGAAGTCGTTGCAGCACAAGAAGTCGTTGCAACACACGACATCTTTGCAACACACGGCCACGAAAAAGGCGTCCACTCGCAGCTGCGAGTGGACGCCCCTTCCGAGTACCAGCGCTAGAGCGCCTTGAGTTCCTCGGTTACTTCGGAGACCGACTTCTTGGCGTCACCGAAGAGCATCGAGGTGCCCTCGGCGAAGAAGAGCGGGTTCTCGATACCGGCGAAACCGGAGTTCATCGAGCGCTTGAGCACGATGACGGACTTCGACTGGTCGACGTTGAGGATCGGCATTCCGTGAATCGGTGAGCTCGGATCGTTGCGCGCCGCCGGGTTGGTGACGTCGTTCGCGCCGATCACCAAGGTGACATCGGTACGAGAGAACTCGTCGTTGATGTCGTCCATTTCCTTCATCGCGTCGTACGAGACATCCGCCTCTGCGAGAAGGACGTTCATGTGACCGGGCATACGGCCGGCGACCGGGTGAATGGCGTACTTGACCTCGACGCCCTTCGACTCGAGCAGTTTCGCCATGTCCTTGACGGCATGCTGAGCCTGCGCGACGGCAAGTCCGTATCCGGGTACGACGATGACCTGGTTGGCGTAGGCCATCTGGATGGCCGCGTCGGCGGCCGAGGTCGCCTTTGCCGTGCGCACGACGCCGTCGGAGGATGCGGCTTCACCGCCACCACCACCGAAGCCGCCGGCAACGATGGCCGGGATGGACCGGTTCATGGCCTTGGCCATGAGGTTGGTCAAGATGGTGCCCGAAGCACCGACGATCATGCCGGCGACGATCATCGCCTGGTTGTTGAGCGCCAAACCTGCAGCAGCAGCTGACAAACCGGTCAGAGCGTTGAGCAGCGAGATGACGACGGGCATGTCCGCGCCGCCGATGGGCAGCACGACCATCAGTCCGAGGATGCCCGAGAGCACGAGCACGCCGACGATCCACAGTGAGCTGGTCGGGCCTTCCGGTGAGATCGCCTTGATACCGATGATCACCGAGAACGCGACGGCGGCAATGAGCAGCAGAGCATTGAGCGGCTGCTGGAGCTTGCCGATTCCGATCGGACGACCAGGCAGAGTTTCCTGCAGCTTCAGGAACGCGATCACGCTGCCCCAGAAGGAGATCGATCCGATCACCGCGGCAAAGAGCGAAGCGATGACGATGTGTACCGTCGGCGATTCGCCGTGCTGGAATGCGGTGAAACCGTCCGAGTCCAGGAACTCCGCGTACGCGATCAACGCGACTGTGCCGCCGCCGACACCGTTGAACAGTGCCACCAACTGCGGCATGGCCGTCATCTTCGTCCGGAGCGCCGGCGGAACGCCGAGCACGACACCGATGACAAGGCCGGCAGCGATGAGGATCCAGTTCCCCATCTCCGCATCACGAATGGAGATCAGAGTTGCAACGACGGCGATGAGCATGCCGACCGCGGCGATCTGGTTGCCGCGGACTGCGGTCTTCGGGCCGGTAAGACCCATGAGGCCGTAGATGAACATCGAGAACGCGACAATGTAGAGCGCATTGACCAGGTATTCCATTACTGGTCACCATCCTTCGACACAGACTTGGCAGCCGGCTTGGCCTTGAACATCGCCAACATGCGGTCCGTGACCACAAAACCACCGACAACGTTCACGGTTCCGAAGACGAGCGCGACGAACAAGATGATCTGCAACCCGATCGAGGGATCGTGCACCTTGCCCAGGACGACCAACGCACCCAGGACGACGATGCCGTGGATGGCGTTCGTACCGGACATCAACGGGGTGTGCAGGGTGTTCGGAACTTTGGAGATCACAGCGAAACCGACGAACCCGGACAACACCAGGATCGCGATGTTCGCCAGAAGTGATGTGTACATCAGGCGCCCTTCTCTTCACGGGTGACGCACGCACCGGCCAGAACCTCGTCGGAGAAATCAGGCGCCAAGGCACCTTCCACCAACATGAGTTCGATCAGCGCGGAAATGTTCTTCGAGTACAACTCGGACGCATGCTCCGGCATGGACGCCGGCAAATTCAGCGGAGAGCAAATGGTCACGCCGTGCTTGACGACGGTTTGACCCGGCTCGGTCAGCTCGCAGTTACCACCGGTTTCACCCGCGAGGTCGACCACGACACTGCCCGGCTTCATGCCTTCGACCGCGGCAGCGGTCACCAGGCGCGGCGCGGGACGACCCGGAACCAGAGCTGTGGTGATCACAACGTCGAAGCCCTTGATCGCATCTTCGAGTGCCTGCTGCTGCTTCGCTCGCTCGTCGTCGGTCAACTCGCGGGCGTATCCACCCTCGCCCGCCGCATCGATTCCGAGGTCGAGCCACTGTGCACCCACCGAACGCACCTGGTCGGCGACCTCAGGACGCACGTCGTACCCGGTAGCGCGGCCACCGAGACGCTTGGCTGTCGCCAGCGCCTGCAGACCTGCCACACCCACTCCGAGGACCAGAACCGTCGCAGGCTTCACCGTGCCCGCAGCGGTGGTGAGCATCGGGAAGAACCGCGTCGACTCCGATGCTGCCAACAGAACAGCCTTGTACCCGGACACGTTCGCCTGCGAGGACAACGCGTCCATCACCTGCGCGCGGGAGATACGAGGAATCGCCTCCACGGCGTATCCCTCGATGCCGGCGGCCTTCAACTCGGCGATGCGGTTGTCCGCATTACGCGGATTCAGGAAACCGATGAGCTTCGCGCCGGTACTGATCCGGGCGATCTCTTCTGTCGACGGAGGCGCAACCTTGACCACCACGTCAGCAGTCCACGGATCGCCGATCTTCGCGCCGGCAGCGGTGTACAACTCGTCGGGAATCAACGCCCCGAGACCGGCCCCGGACTCGACGACCACGTCGACACCCTTGCCGATCAAAGCGGACACAATTTTCGGCACCAATGCGACCCGACGCTCACCATCACTCGATTCCCGAGGGACGCCGACCGACGGACGCACTTGTGCGCTCTTCGATGTTTCCATTTTCCATTACCTTCTGCGGTTGGTGGTTCGCCTGCTGCGACGAGCGGCAACCAGCATGTGATGAGCGGAAGATGACCCGCTTTTGGGTGAATGGTGACTGATAGTAGCCAGAGTTAACGCGGCGTAGGGAAACCGACGACGCACTTTCTCCATCTGAATCGAGTCCGAACAGTATGTTTGGACATACCTGAAGAAGCCTACTGTGAGGCCGATCACACCGGAATGGCGGACTATTCCACTATTTGAAACGGCCGAAAGACGTAAAGGCATCAGAATGACGCGCCGAATAATCACCGTCGAGCGAGTTTACGAACCGGCTTCCGAATGTAACGCCGTCCGACTCCGTGTAGACCGACTCCGGCCACGCGGCCTCAAACGCGAAAACCTGCAGTACGCCTCGCACCGGCCTCGGATGCTCGACCCGTTGTTCTACTGACAGCAAGCAAGGACCTGCCATACGGTCACGCGCAGGTCCTTGCCGACTATCTCGCAGAATTACTCTGATGTCCTAGCATTTCACTAGAGCATCAATTGCTCACATATTGAGACCGCAACTTGTGCTTGACGAGCTTTCCTGTAGCGGTCCTAGGCAATTCGTCGGCAAAGTCAATGCTTCTCGGTGCTTTGAAATGTGCGACCTGACTGCGAACGTATTCCAGCAATTCCTCGGCGACATGGGCACCAGGCTCGATTCCCTCCGCTAGTTGGACAACCGCCTTGACCTGCTCACCCATTTCTTCGTCGGGAACACCGATGACCGCCACGTCGAACACCTTCGGGTGCAAAGTAAGGATGTTCTCGGACTCCTGTGGGTAGATATTCACACCACCGGAGATAATCGTGAACGCGGCGCGGTCGGTCAGATAAAGGAAACGCTCGGAGTCGATATAGCCGATATCTCCACTCGTCGTCCACGTCGGATGATCCGGATGCTGCGCGGCAGCCGTTTTCTCGGGATCATTGTGGTACCGGAACGGCAAAGTCTCCCGCTCCCAGAACACGGTACCGATCTCGCCGACCGGAAGATCGCGCCCGGCGTCGTCACAGATGTGCACGATCCCCATCACTCCGTCACGCCCGACGGAACCCGGATGCGACAAGGCCTGCTCACTGTTGATGAAGGTAGCGCCCGAACCCTCGGTCGAGGCGTAGTACTCGTAGATCACCGGCCCCCACCAGTCGATCATTGCCGTCTTCACTTCGGGCGGGCAGGGAGCAGCAGCGTGAATGGCGACCTTCACCGTCGAGACGTCGTAACGATCACGGGTCTCCTTCGGAAGTTTCAACATTCGAACGAACATCGTCGGTACCCACTGACTGTGCGTCACAGCGTATTTACCGATCAACTCCAGCGCGGTTTCGGCTTCGAATGCATCCATCAAGATCACGGTTCCGCCGACCGAATTGATCACGCCGCAAAAACGCAGGGGCGCCGCGTGATAGACCGGAGCCGGGCACAAATAGACTGTGTCGGAATCGAACCCGTACATCGGTGCGAACACCGCGGTGTACGGATCCATGGTGGTGTTCACCTCACCCTCCGGGAGATCTCCTTTGATCCCCTTCGGCCTGCCGGTGGTTCCCGACGAATACAGCATGTCAGCCCCACGCGGCTGCGAGTCGAGTGGAGCAGTGGACTGCGCATCGACCGCTTCTTCGTAGTCGTCGAAGCCCTCGAGGGCGCCGCCGTACACCAATCGGTGCCGCACGCGTGGAATCAGCTTCTCGTCCAACGGAACTGCTGCGGACGCCTGCCCCGACGCCACCAGAATTGTCGCCTCGCAGTCGTCGACGATGTAGGCAGCCTCCGCAGCCGTGAGATGCCAGTTCACCGCGGTGATGTAGAGGCCGGATCTCAACGCTGCCCAGTACACCTCGAACGCCCGGAGATCGTTGTTCGAGATGAGAGCGACGTGGTCCCCAGGCTTGGCACCGACACTTCGGAAGTATCGCGCCAACTGCGTCGACCGTTCGTCGAGTTCCCGATAGGTGATGGACTCACCCGTCGCAGGGCGAATGACGGCGGGCTTGTCCGGTGTGGACTGGACAAAATTTCCTGGAAACACGAAGACTCCTCTGTCGGTGACGACAACGCCGCGTGAGCCTGATTCGGCGTCGACAATCCTGGTCTACCACAGGAACTCTGCCACCCTCGGAGGTTTGGCGACACCGACTCGAAGCATGGGAATGCCCGCTCACTTATCCGCCGGGACATACAGTGAGGAGAACCGCACCGTCCGAAACAGGAGATGTCCACATGAGTGGTTGGCCCCAGGACTCAGTAGTCGACGCATTGACCGAGGAATGGAGAGTCATCGACGCACTGCTGGCCGAACTCGACGGCGATCAGTGGTTGGCACCGTCGAACCTTCCGGGGTGGACGGTTCACGACATCGTGTCCCATCTGATCGGTACGGAATCACTGCTCTCGGGCATCAATCCGCCGTCGATCAATCTGGACGTGCACGCATTGCCCCACGTCCACAACGAGATTGCGGCGTTCAACGAGCGCTGGGTCGAAGGCCTGCGGCGGACACCGCACTCGGACCTGCTGACCCGATATCGCGAGATCACCGCCGAACGAACCGAAGCGCTGCGCTCGATGACCAGCGCGGACTGGGACGCCGAGACACAAACACCGGTCGGTCTTGCGCCCTATGGCCGGTTCATGCGTATTCGGACCTTCGACTGTTGGATGCACGAACTCGACATCAGAGATGCAGTTGGCATTCCGGGTGAGGAAGGCGGATTGCGCGCGGAGACTGCATTCGGCGAAATCACCAGCGCGCTCGGATTCGTCGTCGGAAAACGAGGAAAGGCGCCAGAGGGAGCACGGATCACTTTCGAACTCGAAGGGCCACTTGCCCGTTCACTTCACGTCTCGGTCGACGCGCGAGCAACACTCGTCCCGGAGTTGGACGGTCCGGCGACCACGACCATCTCGATGAGCTCACCGCTCTTCACCCGAATTGCCGGTGGCCGTGTCCACGCGTCGGATCACCGAACCGACATCTCGCTTCGCGGTGACACCACGGTGGGCACACGCGTCGTCGACAATCTGGCGTTCACGATTTGAGGGCTGGGTGGGTACGTCGCGAAGGTACTGAGAAGTGAAACTGTTTCTCTCGTCCTACCGATTCGGCGACCACCGCGAGGCCTTTGTCGATCTCGTAGGCCGCGGCGCTCGCATCGCAGTCATCGCCGCGGCTGCAGATTCGTGGCCCGTCAATGCCCGCAGTTCAGCAGTCACCAGCGAATTGACTCTGCTACGGGCAGCGGGCTTCACCGCAGAGGAAGTGGATGTCCGAGACTTCCTGGGTGCACCGGAAGCACTGGAACTCCGGCTCCGCGATTTCGACTGCCTGTGGGTTCGCGGCGGAAACACGTTCGTCCTGCGAGCTCAGCTAGCTCGAAGTGGCGCTGACCGGGTCATCGAGATACTGGTTCGTTCAGGCGTCGTGGCCTATGCGGGATACAGCGCCGGAGCGTGCCTGGCGACTCCGACTCTGATCGGGCTGGACGCGTCGGACGACCCCGCTGAAGTCATGCCAACGTGCGGTATCGACCCGATCTGGTCCGGGCTCGCGCTGATCGACTTCGCGATAGTGCCGCACGGCGGCGATTCGCTACTCGAAGATCCACAGGTGACTGCGCGGACGGTTGCGACCCTGACCACGGCGGGCGTGCAATTCACCGTGCTCACCGATTACGAGGTGATACTCGTCGACCGTTGATGTAACGCAGACGGTTGATCTTGACGCAGACTGAGCAGTCGACTCGGCCCGACCGGATCAGCCGTGCTCTGCCACCGCGGTTCCGGCTGCCGGCGACTGACGCTCGAGCCTCGTCCACGCGATCTCCCAGCGCTTGACAGAGACCTCGTCAGCGTCCTCGAGAAGGGCGTCGAGGAGCAGGCGTGGATTTTCGCGCCATGCCAGTTCAGCGGCATGAACTTCCGCAGCCGAGAACAACCCGGAAGCCTCGAGATCACGAATCCATTCGCAGATCTCGCCTCGGTGAATCCGTGCGATGGTCTCGTATCCCAGACCTTCGTCAAGGAAGTCGTACGAAAAAATTGCGGCAAAGTAACTGTTCGACTCACGCTGCCCGAAAATCATGTGCGTTCCTTCCTCGAAGTTGTCCGACGAAGACTCGAAATCGAACCGTTGAGCAGCGACGCCAAAGTTTTTTTGGCGAAGTTGTAACGCTTCTTCTATCCCCGACGATTCAAACGCTAACCCCCCGAGAGGGTCTTTGGGATCACGTCCGAGAAACGATCTGATGACCAACGCAATACCCCTGGGGTTTCCGCCCGCTCGCACCCATCATCGACACGCAACCAGCGCGCCGCTGACCTGCAATTTGCCCGTTTCAGGCCCTCCACTTAATCCATCCGAACAGACGACAAAAAACTTTGTGACCAGTCCCACATATTGGGATGTTTACGATCGTGATGCATATGTATCACCCGTTGTGGGCACAAAAGTACGGGCAAATCGGCACGTACAGACCAGTTTTGTTCGTTCTCCATGGCGACGAAGGTCCCTTGAACGGTCGTCCAGTTGTAGTTGCGCTAAGTAACGGATCCCACGTCGGCAACCGATATTGCGGACGGCCTGCCAGGTAGCGTGCTCCAGAGAACGTAGACGCGGCGCGGCGCAACCGGCCGCCCTTTCGAAACGGAGCCCGAAGATGACCGAGACAGTGGCGCACAATCCCGCGGAAACGCGTTTCGAGATCCGAGTCGACGGCGAACTCGCCGGTTTCGCCGAGTACTCGGACCATTCCGGCGTCCGTGATTTCCACCACACGGTGACCTATCCGCAGTTTCGTGGGCGCGGGCTTGCCGCCATCGTGGTGCGTGAAGCGCTCGATCAGACCCGGAACGAGGGATTGAAGATCCTTCCGACGTGCTCGTACGTCGAGAAGTTTGTTGCGGAGAACCCCGTCTACCAGGCATAACCGAACGAGAACGGCCAGGGAAAAACCAGTCGCGAACCTGCAGACCCCGCTGCTAGCGTCGATGGTGCCGTCGTCGAAATCCTGGGCGGCACCATCTCGGGGAAGGAAAGAACGTGGTCGCCTCAGCAGATCGGCGTCCACCTGCGTCCACGGACGTAGCTATCCCCAGCTATCTCCCTCTCGCACTGATCAATCTCGCGACGCTGTTCTCGGCGATCGGCAACGGTATCGCCATCGTCGTGCTCCCCTGGCTGGTTCTCGAACGAACCGGTAAGGCTACCGACGCGGCGATAGTTGCCGGCGCAGCAGCCATTCCGCTACTCGTGTCGAGCCTGTTCTCGGGGACATTCGTCGACAAGTTCGGACGCCGTCGAACGTCGATGATTTCCGACGCTCTCTCCGCGATGTCCGTTGCAGCGATTCCGATCATCGCGGCCACCGCGGGCTTGACGATCCCGGTGATCGCGGCGTTGGCCGCACTCGGCGCCGTGTTCGACCCCGCCGGAATGGCGGCGAGGGAGTCCATGCTGCCTGCAGCGACTCGGACCGCCAAGTGGAAGCTCGATCGAACCAACAGTGTGTACGAGGCCAACTTCAACGTCGCGTATCTGATCGGCCCTGGCATCGGCGGTGTCCTCATCGCAACGATCGGAGCGGTGAACACGCTCTGGGTCACGGCGGCAGGTTTTGTGTTCTCGATAGTCGTGGTCGCCTTCATCCGGCTTCCCGGCGCCGGAGTGCCCGAACACGAACACCGTCCGAAATCGATCTGGCACGGCACACTCGACGGTCTTCGGTTCGTCTGGAACAACAAACTGCTGCGCACCCTGGCGCTGATCGACATGGCAGTCGTCGCGCTCTACATGCCTGTGGAGAGTGTCGTGTTCCCGGTGTACTTCACAGAGTTGGATCAACCGGCCCAACTCGGATCGGTGTTGATGGCCTTGGCGATCGGCGGCATCATCGGCTCTCTCGCCTACGCCCCACTGGCGCCGATCATGTCCCGGCGGCTGATCATGATTTTTGCCGTCGCCGTTCTCGGCATAGCGATGCTGGCCATGGCGCTCCTACCTCCACTGTGGGTGATCCTCGTACTTGCCGGACTGCAGGGCCTCGTCTACGGACCAGTCGGCCCGATCGCCAACTACGCCATGCAGACGCACAGCCCGGAGCACATGCGTGGACGCGTCGTCGGTGTCATGACGTCGACGGCCTACGCCGCAGGCCCGCTCGGCTACCTCGCGGTCGGCCCGCTGCTCGATCAACTCGGAATCGCGTCGACCTTTGTGGCCCTGTCGATTCCGATCATCCTGATCGCCGCAGTCTGTGCCTCTCTGCCGGTGCTTCGCGAACTGGATCGTCCGCGGCACTCGACCGACGTCAGTTGAACCCCATCACGTCGTTGCCCCAGGCGACGCGCAATCCGTGATCGGGGTCGCTGACGAGGGTGTCGGCGGAGTCGATCAACAGCGTCGACCGCTTCTCTTCCTCGTACGGCGCCCAGTGCTTCGAGCCGTCGAGGGCCGCCGGCACTGCATGCCTGGCGAAGGCCAACCATCGCCGTTGGATACGGCCGGCCACCTCCATCGCGGCCTTCCGACCGCCGAGCCAGAACGTGGGGTCGACGTTCAGGGTTCCGAAATTGCCGAATACATAAGGTAATTCGGTCGCGTGGCCCGCGCCGATCCGCGCCGCCTTGAGCATCGGCGTCGCGTGATCGAAGCGGTAGACCCATGTAGGGGAATGCCTGCAGTGCGCGTCTGCGATCCAGAGGGTCGGCATGCGAAACGCAGCGTCCCGTGACAGTGCCAGCGCGCCACTCGGTTTCGCATGGTCAGGGTAAGCCGACATGATCTCGGCAAGTTTGGTCGCGGAGATGTCGGGGTGATCGTCGGCCAGTAATTGGAGCATTGCCTCGACGGACTGCGCACTCACCGGCATCAGCGGAGACTTCATGAACTTGAAGATCGACGCCTCGTCCTTGTTGGAACCGATGATCAGTGGGATTCGGTGCGCGTAACCCTTCTGGAAAGCCGCAACCGGGTAGTGCGGCACCAGATCGCGATCGACAACGGGTGCCATCGCCAAAGTTCCCGGAATCCGGGTCGGAATTTCGTTGACCAAATCATCGCTTGCCTTGACGAGCAGTTCCAGATCCGTGGTCAGCAGATCGCCTGCGTCTTCGGGGTCGATCGAGAGCAGTTCGAGAAACCGCTCTGCAACGGTCTTGGCGCGCTCGGCCCCGTAGACGGAGGTCGCGGGCGGACTCTGGGCAATCGCACGATGGAACAGACCTTCGGCGCTCGGACAGGTCATGAGCGTCGTGATGGATCCTGCGCCGGAGGACTCCCCGAACACGGTCACCGCACTCGGGTCACCACCGAAGGCGTCGATGTTGTCTCGAACCCATTCGAGTGCCGCAATCTGGTCTCGCAGACCACAGTTCGATTCGAAAACAGTATCCGCGGTGGAGAATGCAGACAGGTCCAGGAATCCGAGTGCGCCGACGCGATAGTTGAAGGAGACGAGAACGACGTCGCCGGTTTCAGCCAGATGACGGCCGTCGTAGATCGTTTGGGCGGCGGATCCGAGGCAGTAGGCGCCGCCGTGAATCCACACCATCACCGGTCGCGGCGTGCCGTCGGGTCGCGGGGCCCAGACGTTGATCGACAGGCAGTCCTCGTCGATTTTGAAGGCCCGATCGATCGGAACCGCCGGACTCTGGCCTTGCGGCGCGATCGGCCCGAACTCACGACAGTCGCGCACCCCGTCCCACGGCTGTGCGGGTTGTGGCGCTCGGAACCTCCGCTCACCCACCGGCGCCGCTGCGTAGGGCATGCCCTTCCACGCGAATACACCGCCATCCGGATACCCGCGGGCTTCTCCGCCTCGCGCCCGGATCACCAGAGTTCCGTCCTCGCCGAGATTTGGTCGAACGTCGGTCTCCATGTCTGAATCCCCTCCCGACCCGCGCGTGTGGCAATCAAGACCAAACCTACCAATCTCGGACGGGTGTGCGCCGAGTACGCAACCCCTCGGTGTTAAGGTCGCCTAGTTCTGACACGGGGTGCTCCGCATGGGCGGGGCTGAGAACACACCCGGGAACCTGATCAGGTAATGCTGACGAAGGGATGTCATGGCTACTACGCAGCCTGCATACAATTCTGCCGAAAACTCGGTGGCCACAGCGCCGTCGACGGATCGGTTCACAGATCGACTCTGGGCCGAGACGAAGGCCCTCCGCGAGTCGATCGACTCACTGGAGTTCCTCCGCCGCCTCGGCGACGGAACATTGCCTCTCGACGCGTTCCGCACGTACATCGAGCAAGACAAGCTTTATCTCGAGGGGTATTCGAAAGCGTTGTCCCTGGTCGCGGCCCATGCCCCGGATCCGCAGTCCGCGGGCTTCTGGTCGAATTCCGCGTCCACGGCAGCGACAGTGGAATCTGCGCTTCACGACGGACTTCTCACCGGTGGAATTCTTCCAGCGGGATCGGGAAGGCTCGAGCATTCGCAGGCCTGCCTGGGATACGTCTCGTATCTGACGGCGACTGCAGCAACTGCGCCTTACCCGGTCTCCGCAGCGGCAGTACTCCCCTGCTTCTGGATCTACGCCGAGGTCGGCCGCGATCTTGCCGCTTCAGCGCGCGAGGTACTCGACGCCGATCCGTCGCATCCGTACGCACAGTGGGTCACGACCTACGACGCACCCGAATTCCACGAGTCGGTGGCGCAGGCCCGCGTGCTGGTCGATGCTGCGGCCGAAGCTGCCACCGAGACAGAGCGTGAGGCGATGAGTGAAGCATTCCGCATCGCCAGCCGCTATGAGCTGATGTTCTGGGATTCCGCACTCCACCAGCAGCCTTGGCCGGCGTCGTGATGTCGTTTGCGGCGCTGCGCCGCACGCTTGCCACGTCTGCCGCGATCGCAGCCGCGTTCACAGTTCTGACCGGATGCGCCTCTGACACCGGCTCTTCCGACGGGACCATTCGGTTCGCACTCGACTGGACACCGAACACGAACCACACCGGTTTGTACGTAGCACTCCAAGAGGGCTACTTCGAGGACGCCGGCCTGGACGTCTCGATCCTGCCGTACAACAACACCTCGCCCGACACCCTGGTCGATGCCGGCAATGCGGAGTTCGGCATCAGCACACAGAGTCAGGCCACGTTCGCCCGTGCAGCCGGCGCCGCCACGACGTCCGTCATCGCGCCACTTCAGCACCGCGCCACCGGCATCGGCGTGAAGGCGGATCGTGCGGACATCACGCGCCCACGTGATCTCGACGGGAAGACGTACGCCGGGTTCGGTGATCCCGGCGAAGTCGAAACGCTGCAGCAGATCATCCGCAACGACGGCGGGACCGGGAACTTCACGACGGTCACGCTCGGAACTTCCGCGTACGAAGCCGTGTACTCGGGCCAGGCAGACTTCACCGTCTCCTACTTTGCTTGGGAAGGCCTCGAAGCGGAGCGAAACGGAACTCCGATGCGGTACTTCCAGTACACCGATTACGGCTTCCCCGATGCGTATTCGATCGTGATCAACGGCAACCAGCAGTGGTTGAAGGACCATCCCGACGAGGCACGCAAGTTCGTCAAAGCCGTTCAACGCGGATATCAGACTGCTGCCGACAACCCGGACCAGGCCGCGCAGGATCTCATCGACGCGAACCCCGGAGCTTTCACCGACGAAGACCTCGTGCGTGAGAGTCAGCGGATGCTCGCCGCCGACTACATGAAAGACGTCAACGGCGTTGTGGGCGCCCAGAATCTCGAAACCTGGTCGGGTTATTCGGGATTCCTCTTCGAGAACGGATTGCTCGCCGGACCCGACGGGAAGCCGTTGACCCAGAAGCCGGACTGGTCGGAGTACTTCACCAATGAGTATCTCGACGCGTCCTGACGTGAGCGGACGGTTGGTCTCGACCATGCGGCGGGCGCTTCCCGCGCTCGCCGTGGTGGTGCTCCTCGTGGCGGCGTGGCAGGTCTACGTCGAGATCAGTGGGATTCGGCCGCAAGTACTTCCGTCTCCGGGGCGCGTTCTGTCCCAGGGGTGGGACAACCGCGAGATCATCTCCGGCCACGCCTGGTCGACATTGCAGGTCACGTTGGTCGGCTTCACTGTTTCATTGGTGTTGGCCTGGATTCTTGCTGTGGTCGTGGACTTTTCGCCGTGGTTGTCACGCGCGCTGGTACCACTTTTCGTCGTCTCGCAGACGCTGCCGATCATCGCCATCGCGCCGCTGATGATCATCTGGTTCGGCTTCGGGCTGTTGCCGAAGGTGTTGGTGATCGCCCTTGCGACGTTCTTCCCCATGACCATCGGACTCATCGAGGGATTTGCCGCGGCCGATCGGGAAGCGGGCGCTCTCCTGCGCAGTATGGGCAGCACTCGCTGGCAGGAGTTCCGATACGTTCGCCTTCCTTCGGCAATTCCGCGATTCTTCACTGCCCTGCGCATCGGCATCACGTATGCGGTCGTGGGTGCGGTGTTCTCCGAATACGTCGGCGCTACTTCCGGTTTGGGTATCTACATGAGCACCCAGAAGAACTCCTTCCGCACCGACCTGGTGTTGGCGGCCGTACTGGTGACCGCGTTGATCAGTGTCACGCTGTACTTGCTGACGTTCGCCATCGAGCGCATCGTTGCACCATGGGCGATGAACGAAAGGTCGCGGACATGACTGACCCGATGGTCGAGGATGCAATGGTCGAAATCCAGGACCTGACCAAGAGGTTCGACACGGCCGGAGAATCGCGTCTCGTGCTCGATTCGGTGTCCTTTGGCGCCGACGCGGGCGAATTCGTGTCGGTGATCGGGCCGAGCGGCTGCGGCAAGAGCACGATCTTCAACGTCCTGGCCGGGCTCGAATCCCCGACCGCGGGTTCGGTCCGTGTGGGCACGCGCGCAACGGAATCCGAAGCAGCCGCCGAGGTGCACACCGCGTACATGCCGCAGAAAGATCTTCTGTTCCCTTGGCGCTCGGTACTGGACAACACGGCCCTCGGTTTGGAAGTGCAGGGAGTCGGCAAGAAGGAAGCACGCGAGCGCGCTCGCGAGTTGTTCCCGGCGTTCGGACTGTCCGGATTCGAGGACGCCCGGCCGTCACAGCTGTCCGGCGGCATGCGCCAGCGAGCGGCGATGCTGCGCACCGTTGTTCAGGGCAGACCTGTCCTGCTGCTCGACGAGCCGTTCGGCGCACTGGACTCGTTGACCCGCACCGAGATGCAGGCCTGGCTGCAAGACGTGTGGCAGCAGTACCGGTGGACCGTGCTGATGATCACCCACGATATTCGTGAAGCGATCTATCTGTCCGATCGCGTGGTCGTTCTGTCGGCGAGGCCGGCAACGGTCAGGTGCGTCGTCGACGTTCCCTTGCCGAGGCCACGCGAACTGGACATGATCACCTCGCCCGAGTTCGCCGACGTCGAGCGTGAACTGCTTGCCGTTCTCCACGACGAGACGCGCAAGTCGCTACACCCCTAGCGGTTACTGACAATGCGCTGAGAGCGCGCCGATTTCACCTGCCGTTCAAGAGAAAGTGCATCGCAACGGTGCAACTTCGCGTAGGATGTCGCGGCGCTTTCGCCCAAAACGCCTTAATATCAGCAAGATCCGAACGCTCGACACGCAATCCGTCAACGCTGCACAATTCTCTGTACTCTTCGGTAACGTACACTCGGTCGCCTACGAGACCAACGGCCAGAAGGTAACTGGACGGTAAAGCGGAATCGTGGAGGCACAGTCATCGCAACAGATTTGGAAAGGGACAGCGTGAGCACACTGCAGTCAGGTCAGAGCCTCGGAGTCGGCCAGGAACTCAAGTCCGACAACGGCGCATACACCCTCACCTTGCAGGACGACGGCAACCTGGTTCTGTCCGAGGGCGGACAGGCTGTTTGGGCCGCAGGCACCAACGGATCCGGCGCCAACCGCGCCGAGGTGCAGGCTGACGGAAACTTCGTCATCTACAAGGACTCCGACGCCGTGTGGGCATCGCAGACCGCAGGCAACGACGGTGCCTCCCTCTCGGTTCAGGACGATCGCAACGTCGTTCTGTCCGCCGGCGGAAATGCTCTGTGGTCGTCGGACACTGCAATCGCAGCGCCGGCCGCCGAGGCTGCCCCGGAGCCCGCTCCGGCACCCGAGCCCGAGCCTGCCCCCGCCGCTCCGGCAGCGCAGAGCTACACCGTCGAAAGCGGCGACACCCTGTGGGCGATCGCAGAGCGTTTCTACGGTGACGGCAACCAGTACCAGCGCATCGCGGATGCAAACGGCATCCCGAACCCGGATCTCATCAACGCCGGTCAGGTACTGACGATCCCCGCCTGATTCACTGCTTGACCTGGCCCTGGGTGCCGACGTCCGCGTCGACACCCAGGGCCTTTTGTGTTCTACGCCACACAGATTCGCGTCCCGCCCAGCAGACCCTGATACTCCATTGCGGCATCTTTTCGCCTACAGTACTTCCGTACTGCTCCCGAAGGACAGGTGTGCATGAAAGACAGAACAGTCATGATCGGCGCTGTCGCAGTGGCCGCTCTTTCTCTGACATCAGGCCTCGTTTTCGGCGGAGCAGCCGGCGCATTCGGTGCCGGCGGCCCTGTGGTGAAGCCTCCCACTCTGGTCTCGTCGGTTTCCGTGGAGTCCGTCGCCGGGATCGAACCGGCCGCGTTCTACAGCTCGGTTGCAGTCCCCACGGTTGTCATCCCGCCGACGCCGACCTGGCGAATCGCCGACGAGACGACCGCTCCTCGCAATCAGCCGCTTGTGGTGACCGCGACAAGCACGAGCTCCGCCACCTCGACTACGACGGCCACCAGTACGACAACACCCGTCTCATCCACCACAACTGCGTCGGCTACCGCGACCTCGTCACCGACCGCGACGGCCACAACCACCAAGACCAGCACCACCCCCGTTGTCACGACCGGGTCCACGCCGCCCGTCGTCGAGGTCTCGCCCGTTCTCGCCGGATAACCCTCGCCCTTTCGCCCGCACACCGCCTGGCGTGACGGCGGTTACAGGCACACTTCAGTCGCCGCTCTCGAATAACCGATCTACCTGCGACTACCTTCCTCGCCGTCACGGTTCGTGGTCCGCTGCAATCCGGTCGACCGGAAAAGGACAGCAGCATTGTCGGAGCCTCGCGATACCGTATAGGTCTGAGCTTTTGCGGAAGGAGGTGGCTGATGAGCGCAATGGGCTTCGATCTCGATGTCAGTGTCGACCGGGCGTGGGCAGAATTTCAACGTCGCCTCGGCGATCACATTTCCATCATGGTCGACGGCGACGTGCTTGCCGTGGAATCGTCCACCGGCGACTTCGATCCAGCTGACGGCGCAGCGCCATGCGTTCAGTTCCTCGTGTGGGACAAGAACACAGTCCGCTGCGAGGTTCCTTCCAACGACTTCCTTCATCCACGCTATCGACTCGAAGATGCCGACGAACAAAAGTTGATCGCACTCGGCTGGAATCCGCCTTCCGAGAATCTCGAGGATCCGAACAACTCCCCCGCCTTCTGCGTCGACAAGGCACAGAACTGGGCCGATCAGCTCGCAGCGATGACTGTCGCTGCATTCCGTGATGTGTTCGGTGTGCAGCACCCGGCTTTTCTATCCAGCGATCTCACCGGCAACGAGCAGACTCCGGATTTCGATCCGTCGGTCGTCGAGTCGACAGAACTTCCGACCCTCGACCCCACCGCGGCCTACATGCCCAACGACATCGACCATCTCAAGGAGTTGGTCACTCTCGCTTTGCTTCCCATGCTCGGCACTCTTCCCGAGCGAGACAGCGACGGCGACATACCCATTCGTGTCGGTTCGACTGTCATGTTCGTCGGTCCACTTTCCGAGTCCATGGACGTGCAGTTGTTCTCGCCGCTCGTTCAGGACATCAGCAACCGCACCCGTGCAGCCGAGGTCATCGCCGATCTCAACCGCAAGTGGTCGCGCATCAAGTTCGTCTTGATCGACGACCGTCTGTCGGTGTTCCTCGAGGTGGCGGGTTCACCATTCGTTCCCAAGCAACTCACCGATACGTGCGCCGCCCTGACATCGTTCCTGCGTACCGTGGACGACGAGTTCGCCGCACGCGTCGGCGGAGACCTCTTCTTCGCGAACAAGAGCGGTGATTCCTCCTCGCTGCAGCCCGATCTGACAGCCGAGGACCTGCCTCCCGAACTCGAGACCCTGCTGCACCTCGATCTGGATGTGGCCGAGGATCTCGACGCGGTAGCCGATGTCTGCGGTCGTGATCGCGATCTGATTCTTCAGCTCCTCCACATCAGCAACGAATGGCAGATTCAGCTGCGTAGTCAGGCTGTGGACGCCCACAGTCGCGGGGACGCCGAAGAGGCGGCGGGCTACGAGGATCAGGTCGGCGGGTGGGAACTCATGGTCGACCGTCTGCGCGGGGCTTTGCGACTGGTGGTCCTGCCCAATTCTCGGACCGAGACGCCGGCAAAGCCGCAACCTGAGCAGATGGGCTTGTTTGCCGATCCCTTGCAACAGAGCCTCTTCGACGATCCGTCCTGATAACACGGATCGCCTTTCCCGCTATTCGAAGTGGGATTTGACGATCTGTCCGTGGACGCCCACGGTTCGATCGACTACCTGCGAGACCGTGAAATCGGCTGCGGCAGAAAGATAGGCGTAGGCCGTCGCTCGATCCATTCCGCGATCATGCTCGAGGAAGTCGAGCGCGTTGACCACCGCGCGCCGCATGGCGCCGTTGAGGTCACTGTTCTGCCCATCGACCGAACCGTTGGGGTCGGACAGGCCGATCGGAATCCAGGCCTCCTCGGTCTCGGCGAACGGGTATCCGAAAGCCACCGATGGAGCGTCACCGGAATCCTTCTTACACACGCTGAGTCGGAACGTGCCGCGCAGCGATCCTTCCATCGCGGTCAACGCTGCCTCACCGTCTCCCATCGCCATGTGGGGGTCACCGACGTAGAACAGGGCGCCTTCGGCAAAGACCGGCAAATAGAAGGTTGATCCAACACCGAGATGCCTGATGTCGATGTTTCCGCCGCCCAGCGTCGGAGGAATGGAGTTCGACGACGGGGATGTCGGGTCGGCATCCGAGGAATAGGCAACTCCCATCATTCCCATGAAGGGCCGCAGGGGAAACCGCACCTTCGACTGTCCGAAAGGCATCACGCCCTTGCCGTCTTCGATCGCCGTGAAAGTGGAAACACCGCCGTACTTCAACGGGTCCTTTGTTGCGCGCCCGTCTGTGGCGACCGGCGGCATGACTTCGTCCAGAGTGATTCCCGCTGGAGCGGTTCCGTCTGCTGTGACGGCGAGAGCGCCCTTGCCGTGTCTGCTCGACACAACGCCGTACGGCACGCGGGGAATGGCTTCGAGAGTCTCGATCTTGAGTACGTCTCCAGGCTGGGCGCCTTCGACGAAGACCGGGCCGGTGACGACGTGCGGTCCGTCCTTGTCGAAGTTTCGTTCGGTTCGGTTGTATTCGGCCGCAACGGCAATCGCATCCTCGAGCACGTCCTTATCGGAAACGCCTTTGCTACCGAAGTATTCGAGAGGATTGCGCCCTTGATCCTCGAGAATTCCCTCGTGCGAGAGGGCGTCGATCGTGACGGTCTGGCCCGACTTCATCCGCATCACCTCGCGGGTGTGGATGTTGGGCACATAACCCCACATGACGTCCGACGGATCCGAACTCAGATAGTGATCGCCACTGACGTTTCCGCTGCCCGGTTGCAGAATCGGAATGCCATCGGCGAACGGTAGTGCAGAGGAGGACGATCCAGCCGGTGACGCGTTCGAGTGCGCGCATCCCGAAGCCACACCGGCAACTCCTACGCCCGCACCGAGGGCAGCGACTGCCCTCATGAATCCGCGTCGGCCAAGACCTTTCGTCAGGTCTTCGGCTGCGTTGCGGGCAAGAGTGTATTCCATCGAGATTCCTCCGGAGTGCGTGACGATGTGCGACTGCGAAGAAAGCTAGACCCGATTTGTTACTCGTTCATTACCATTTCATGGCAAGGAAATACCGCTGACTGAGAATGAATTCAGCGACGGCGAAGCCGCCAGAGCGAGGTCGTCTCTCGTGCCCGGGCAGCGTGAAGCGCATCGGTTCGGTCACTGACCTTTGCGTGCGTCGGTTTGACGTCCATGCGATCGACAACAGTGAGTCCACCGGCCGCAATCAGGTCGTGTAGTTCGGATCGCGTTCGGAGACCGAGGTGTTCGGCAATGTCCGAGAGGATCAGCCACGCTTCTCCCCCGTCGTCCAGATGCGCTGCGACACCAGTCAGGAAGCCCTTCAGCATCGCTCCAGCGGGGTCGTAGACGGCGTATTCGATGGGCGAGGTGGCCTTGGCCGGAATCCAGGGAGGATTGCAGACCACCAACGGAGCGGTGCCTTCGGGAAAGAGGTCTGCTTCCACCACGGTCACCTGATCGCCGTAGCCAAGCCGCGAGAGGTTGCTACGAGCGCATTGCAGTGCCCGGGGGTCCTGGTCGGTGGCCGTCACTGCCTTGACACCGCGCTGCGCCAGTACGGCAGCAAGAACGCCGGTGCCGGTGCCGATGTCGAAAGCCGATTCCGTCGACGGCAGTGGCGCAGACGCGACAAGATCGACATACTCCCCGCGGACGGGTGAGAACACTCCGAAGGCGGGATGCACTCGTGCGTCGAGAGCCTCGATGAAAACACCTTTGCGGTGCCACTCGTGAGCGCCGATCGCGCCGAGGATGTCACGCAACGAGCGAACCGAAGGCTCACCGGTAATCCCGAAAGCTTCGGTCAACGCGACTTGCGCGTCCGGGGCTCGCCGGAGTGGAATCGACAGATCTGCATCCAAGGGAATGAGCAGCATGCCGAGGATCTGCGCGCGGCGTCCTTGGGTCTGCCGGTGGAGATGGAAGGCTTTGGCTGGGTCGTCGGACGCTCGGCGCGGCTTGCGGTCGATGCGCGACGCGACGGCCTTCGACAGTTGGCGAGCGTTCTGAAAATCTCCGCGCCACAACAACGCCGTGCCTTCGCATGCCAAGCGATAGGCGTCGTCGGCCTTCATCGTGTCGTCGGCGACGACGATGCGCTTGGGCACCGGGGCGTTGCTCGTCGAACCCCAACGGGCCGATTGCTCGACGTCGTTCTCGGTCCACACTGCGAATTGTTCAGTCATGTAAGCCCTTCCGGCGTCCGACGCATAGCGGCCGGTCTACCGGCTGATGTGGTCCAGATCTGCAAAATCTGCTCGTCTGGTGTCCACACTAGTCGGGACCGGCCGCGCTACATGACTGCGAGAGGGATGTCAGCCCTTGGCGACGCGAGCTGCCTCGGCGATCCGAGCCTCGGCGACCGCGTCAGCAGCCTCGCCGGCGAGGATTCCGTTGTTCTTCGACTTCGCGAAGATCTCGGTGACCGTGTCGAAGATCTTCTCGACCTTGAGCTTGACTTCTTCGGCCGAGTTGCCCTTCAGCTCGCCGGCAACCTGGATGAGGCCGCCGCCGTTGGCGACGTAATCGGGGGTCCAGGTGATGCCGCGGTCGCGGAGAATGTTCTCGACCTCGGGCACGGTGAGCTGGTTGTTGGCAGCGCCGCAGACAACCTCGGCCTTGATCGAGCGTGCGGTCGTGTCGGTGAGGGTTGCGCCCATCGCGCAGGGTGCGTAAACGTCGAGATCGGCGTCGATGATGCTGTCGACGATGCTCACCTGCGGGAAGTCAGCCTTGACGCGGTCGAGCGCTGCGGCGTTGACGTCGGTCGCGAGAACGGTCGCGCCGTCTGCGAGGAGGAGCTTGATCAGCTCGTAGCCGACCTTGCCTGTGCCTTCGACACCAACAGTCTTGCCTGCGAGCGACGGAGTGCCCCAATGCGACTGCGCCGCGGCGCGCATCGACTGGAATACGCCGAGGGCCGTCATCGGAGCGCTGTCGCCGGAACCGCCGACCGTAGCGTTGCGGCCGACGACGAAGTCGGTGTTACGACCGATGATGTCGAGATCGTTGGAGTTGGTTCCGACGTCACCAGCGGTGATGTAGCGGCCGCCGAGGGTCTGGACGAATTTTGCGTAGGCGCCGAGCAATTCGTCGGTCTTGGCCGTTGCGGGGTCGCCAATGATGACAGCCTTGCCGCCGCCGAGGTCGACGCCGGCAACCGCAGCCTTGTAGGTCATGCCGCGCGAGAGGCGCAAAACGTCTGTGACTGCGGCGGATTCGTCGGAGTACGGGTAGAAGCGCGTTCCGCCGAGCGCGGGGCCGAGCGTCGTGGAGTGGATGGCGACGATGGCCTTGAGGCCGCTCGCGGGATCCTGGAAGAAGCTCACCTGCTCGTGGGGGTAATCGCGCAGGTAGTCGGCGCGATCGAACACGCCCGCAGTGTCGTCATGGGAAACAACGGAGTTCACGGGCTCGGCGGTGAGAGTCATTGTGGGATAGACCTTTCCGAAGGATAAACGGGGCGCAGTCGAAATATTGGGGCGAATTGGCCATTGGGTACTATTAGGGACAAATAACCCAAAGAGAATCCCGCTGAGCAATTCGTGGAACCAATGCTCTGCCTGAGTTACGATTTGGTCAATGCAAATCTCTTGAACTAGTCAATTCGATCATCCAGTGACTCATATCACTGAGGAGAGGTTCACAAAGTGCTCAGCATCGACAAGCTCGACGTCCAGTTGCTCGGTCTGCTCAGCAAGGACTCGAGGATGAGTGTGGCCGAGTTGGCCAACTCGTTGGGCGTCGCCCGCAACACCGTCCAGTCGCGAATGAAGCGCATGGAATCCAACGGACTTCTCACCGGGTTTCGGCCGAATCTCAATCTCCCCGAGGTCGGTATCCCGATTCAGGCATTTGTCGGTCTGGAACTCGAGCAGGGCAAGATCAGTGCAGTCGCTCGGAGTCTGACCGAGTTGCCCGAGGTGATCGAAATTCACGCCACGACCGGTCGCGAGGATTTGCTCGTTCGCGTCGCCACCTCGACGCACGCGGCCCTGCAGAAGTTGGCCGAGCAGATCGTGTCACTTCCAGGCGTCACGCATTCGACCACGACCATCGCTCTGACCAATCCCCTTCCGTATCGAATTCAGCCTCTCCTCGAGCACCTCACCAATGACGCCGGCTGGGGTCGTTCGACCGCCTTCCCCCGTCAGCAGGACTAGGACGGGTGGTCGCGTCGATGCTTCCAAGTGCGCTAGTTTCATGGTTATGAGTGAGATCCAGGGACAGCGCATCGCGTTCATTCAGGCGACGTGGCATCGCAACATCGTCGACCGTGCACGCGACGGATTCACCGACGCGATCGTCGAGCTCGGCTACCCCAAGGACACGGTTGATTTCTTCGAGGTACCGGGAGCTTTCGAGATCCCGCTGCACGCCCGGCGGTTGGCCAAGACCGGCCGCTACCAGGCGATCGTTGCCGCAGGTCTGGTCGTCGACGGCGGTATCTACCGGCATGACTTCGTGGCAACGGCCGTTATCGACGGTCTGATGCGCGTGCAGCTCGACACCGATGTTCCGGTCTTCTCGGTGGTTTTGACGCCGCACCACTTCCACGAGCACGCCGAGCACGTCGACTACTTCAGCACGCATTTCGTGAAGAAGGGCGCCGAGGCTGCTCGCGCGGTCGACGCCACCGTCAAGTCGTTGAAGGCCCTGCCCACCAGCTAGTCGTTACCCAAGTCTCGCTGAGTCGAATGCCATCGACTCAGCGAGATTTTTTGTGTCTATCGAGGGGTGTCGACGCTTGCCAGTGCGGAGGCATTCGAGCCCTCGACTTCGCCATAGCGGTCGACGCATTGCTGGAAGAAGTCCCGCATCTCGGTGACCACCTGAATGTGGCTGGTCAACGACTTCTCCAACGAATCTTCACCGCCGACGGCCTTCTTGGAGAACTTCGCGGCGAGGTCCTGCCCAGACTTGAGTGTTCCCATCCCCTTCACGTCTCCGATTCGCTCACACATGAGCACCATCGCTCGCAGCTCGTCGAGCAACGAATTACAAGCACATACAATCGGTTTCGCAACATCGGGCTCGACAATCACAAGCCCCCTCGCCGTGCTCACCGCGGGAGGTCCCCGTCGAGGTGTTCTGCGACGTCTGCAACCAATTCACACGCCGACTCTTGGTGCGTGACCCCGGCCTTTGCTTCGACATTTACCCACACCGAACCCTGCGTTGCCGCAAAAGCCACGTAGCACCCATCGGCTGCTGCATCGCTTCCTCGCTGGAACCGGATACCCGCGCGATCGCCAATAGTCATTTCAACAAACTCCGCATATTCCGGGTTTCGGGTCACTTCAATCTGGGTGTATCGGTTGGAGAGAACTGACACGAAGAACCACGTTCCCGTCCATGAGCAAATTCTCCATCCAGGCTGCTCAACTCCCGCGATATCAACTTCCTCGGTAGCCGGATCAAGCCCCACTTCTTCCAACACCGAGTCCGGAATGTCCTTGCACGGATCGAACAGACCCTCTTCGCCGGATGCAGGCTCAGCCGCCCCCTCCACGACTGAGCTGCATCCTGCCGCAGCCCACACCAACACCCCAGCCATGAGCAGTCGCCCAACCCCCACCGACCCCCGCATGACACCCCCTGTTGATGTGGACCCACTGTATTGGATGCACCGGAGGCTCGATCGGTTCCCGCAATCAAGAAATTCCCAGTTCAGGTTCGCCGGTTCACTCAGAGCGCATCTTCAGCGATTGACGCTCAGCTCAGCAGTCGCATACTGGAGAGGTTGACTACGACTTCGGGAAGGCACCGAGTGAGCGCACCGAAAGCCCCGGCCAAACCAGCAATCCTCAGCGTCGACGACGATCCTGGTGTTTCGCGTGCCGTCGTTCGAGACCTTCGCAAACGGTACGGAGAGAAGTACCGAATCATTCGTGCGGAGTCCGGCGACCAGGCTCTCGAAACCTTGCGTGAAATGAAACTTCGCGGCGATGCAGTCGCTGTGATCGTCGCCGATTACCGCATGCCCGGTTTGAGTGGAATCGAGTTCCTCGAACAGGCAATGGACCTGTATCCCGTAGCTCGTCGCGTTCTCCTCACCGCGTACGCCGACACCGATGCTGCGATCGACGCCATCAACGTCGTCGACCTCGACCACTACCTCCTCAAGCCTTGGGATCCGCCGGAAGAGAAGCTGTACCCCGTCATCGATGCGCTGCTCGATGCCTGGGCAAGTTCGAGTCATCACCCCGCCGAGGAAACCAAGGTGATCGGCCATCGTTGGTCCGAGCGATCATCCGACGTCCGAGAGTTCTTGGCACGCAACCAACTTGCCTATCGCTGGTACATGTCGGACGAACCCGAAGGACAACGGCTGCTCTCCGCTGCCGGTACCGACGACCTGCGACTTCCCGTCGTCATCGCATCCAATGGGGATGTACTCGTCGAGCCCACTGACGCCGAACTCGCCGACAAACTCGGGTTGAGTACCACCCTCTCCGAAGACTTTTACGATCTCGTTGTCATCGGCGGCGGCCCTGCGGGTCTGGGGGCTGCCCTGTACGGCGCTTCGGAGGGGCTTCGGACGGTTCTCATCGAACGGCGGGCGACTGGCGGTCAGGCCGGCCAGAGTTCACGAATCGAGAACTACCTCGGCTTCCCCGACGGAGTTTCCGGCGCACAGTTGGCCGATCGCGCAAGACGCCAGGCAACCAAGTTCGGCGCCGAGGTCATCACCGCGCGAGACGTCACCGGTTTGGAAATCAACGGCTCGGCCCGCACCGTGCGTTTCGACGACGGTTCGTCGGTCGACGCCCATTCGGTCATCTTGGCGACCGGTGTTTCCTATCGCCAACTGTCGGCGCCGGGGCTCGATACCTACACCGGCCGAGGGGTTTACTACGGATCGGCCGTCACCGAAGCTGCACGGTGCAGCGAGCAGGATGTGTACATAGTCGGCGGCGCCAATTCGGCAGGGCAAGCTGCGGTCTATCTCTCCCGCGGAGCTAGGTCCGTCACCATTCTCATTCGCGGCAACTCGCTCGAAGCCTCGATGTCCTACTACCTGATTCAGCAGATCGAAAAGAATCCGAAGATCACCGTGCGCACGTGCACGGAGGTAGTCGGCGCTGAGGGTGACGATCATCTCGAACGAATCACACTGCGTAACAGAGCCACCGGAGAAGAAGACACTGTCAATGCTCAGTGGTTGTTCATCTTCATCGGTGCCGCTCCCCTGACCGACTGGCTCGGAGACGTGGTGGTCCGCGACGGAAATGGCTTCGTTCTTGCCGGCCCGGACCTTCCGTCCGAGGGCGTCACCCCGGACGGGTGGCCGCTTGATCGCGCACCACATCATCTCGAAACCAGTGTCCCTGGAGTGTTTGTCGCCGGGGACGTACACGCCGAATCGGCCAAGCGCGTCGCGTCGGCCGTCGGAGAGGGCGCGATGGCCGTGATGTTCGTCCACCGCTATCTCGCTCAACAATAGGGAGATTCGATGTCCATTCCTGAATGCAGCCCAGACTTGCTTCGCACCCTGTTCCTGTTCGAGAAGCTCACCGACGATCAGCTCGAATCACTCTGCCAGGCAGGCCATATCACCGAGATCGATCGAGGTCAGGTCTACCTCGAAGGTGAGCCTGCCACCTGCTTCTACGTCCTCATCGAGGGCGAGGTGGTGCTGTCCAAGCTGTCGGGCGGCGAAGACATCGAGATCAACAGGACCACCCAGCGCGGCGTCTACTCGGGAGGCTGGACGGCGTATCTCGGCGATCGTGTACCGCAGGTCTACGCGGGGTCGATGCGAGTGACGACTCCTTCGACGTTTTTCGTCCTGGACGCCGACAAGTTCGGCAACGCGATGCGCGAGTGGTTTCCAATGGCGGTTCATCTACTCGAAGGTGTTTTCTTCGGCAAGAAGAACACTCAGCAGATCATCGACCAGCGAGAGCGACTCCTTGCACTCGGATCACTGTCGGCCGGGTTGACTCACGAGCTCAATAACCCTGCAGCCGCAGCGGTTCGAGCGACAGCCTCTTTGCGCGAGCGTGTTGCAGGCATGCGTCACAAACTGGGGATGGTTGCATCGGGCACCTACGACCGCGATGCCCTCGTCACTCTCATGCGACTTCAAGAGGAAGTTGCAGAGGTTGTCGCCAAGGCGCCGACGCTCACTCCCCTCGAAGCCTCCGATCGGGAGGATTCGTTGGGTGAATGGTTCGAGGATCATTCGATTCGAGAAGGTTGGGACCTGGCTCCGACCTTCGTGCAGGCTGGACTCGACACCGCTTGGCTCGAGAACGTTGCTGCAGCCGTTGACGAGTCCGTACTCGAGGGCGCAATTCGCTGGCTGAATTACACCATCGAATCCGAACTACTGATGAACGAGATCGCCGACTCCACAACGAGAATCTCGACGCTCGTCGGTGCGGCGAAACAGTATTCTCAGATGGACCGCGCTCCCTTCCAGACCATCGATGTCCACGAATTGCTCGACAGCACGTTGATCATGTTGGGGCAAAAGATCGGAAGCGGAATCGAAGTCGTCAAGGAATACGACCTCGCGCTGCCACCGATCGACGCCTACGCCGCCGAACTCAATCAGGTGTGGACCAACCTCATCGACAATGCGGTGTCTGCCATGGACGGATCGGGAACACTCACCGTTCGGACAAGCCGCGACGGTGACCGCGTGTGCATCGAGATCTGCGACACCGGCGCCGGGATTCCCGATGACGTCATCGACAGGATCTTCGAACCCTTCTTCACGACTAAGCCTGTCGGTGAGGGAACCGGTCTCGGCCTTGATATTTCGTGGCGAATTGTGGTCGGCAAGCATCGTGGTGAGCTGCGGGTCACGTCGGAGCCCGGTAACACCCGGTTCAGAGTTTTGTTGCCAATCGCGGGCCCACCGCGGGATACGCGCGACGACTAGCCACCTTGCACGGCCGGTAGGCAAAGCGCACGATGAAATGACCGACTTCAGTCAGCGAGAGGGTGGACCATGACCGACGGACTTCCAGCGGGGATCGATCCGAGCGTGCCGCCCAGTGGCGCGGGATGCGTCGAATGCGATGCGAGCGGCGGTTGGTGGGTGCACCTGCGTCGATGCGCGCAATGCGGTCACGTGGGGTGTTGCGACTCCTCACCGTCACAGCACGCGAGCAAGCATGCGGCCTCGACAAAGCATCCGTTCATGCAGAGCTACGAACCCGGTGAGGATTGGTTCTGGAGCTTCGAAACCAACGAGGCGTACGACGGACCTGAATTGGCGGCGCCCACTTCACATCCCGTAGATCAGCCGACGCCGGGACCTAAGGGTCGTGTCCCAGCCGATTGGCAGCAACACATCCACTGACTCAGTTCGGTTGGTCGATCGACCTCAAAGTCGAGACGTTCGACGACTCCTGATCCAATGCGTTGTCGATGCAGGCTTGAAACTGAGCCTGCATTGCCTCCACGACCGCGATATGACTCGCCAACACATCGACGAGCGCATCCGGGCCGCCAACCGCCTTTTCCTCGAACTTAACCTGCAGTGCCCGGGCGGATCCGAGAGTGCCGAAGCCTCCCACTTGCCCGAGATAGTTCGCATCGTCCGACAGTGACCTGAACAGCGAAATTAGATCATCACACGCCTTCGCCAGATCCTCTGCGACCCTCTTCTCCAGATACAAACCGGACATCACATACTCCAATTCACTACGAGTCGAATCTCTTCCGAGCGTTATTCGGGAAGCAGCGGTAACACGGTCAGACCGACCCGCTCAACCAGTTCACACGGAGTTTCGGGGCGCTGGTCTCCGACTTTCGCACCCACTCGAATCATCGCCGTGGACTGAGCAGTCGCGAAGGCGATATTGCACGCGGTGTCCGCCTTGTCATTGTGTTCCTGGAACATCAGGACCTGTCGGCCGGCGAGTTGAATTCGATGTAGATCGCGCATCACCGGATTTGCTTCGACTTCCGCAAGCGAGTGTGTTGTGGAAGTCAGACGGAGGAAGAACCAAGATCCTTCCCACTTGCATATATTGAACCCATCGATATGGGTGTTGACTATGTCAACCTCTTTTGTTGCCGGGTCAACTCCGACTCTCTCCAATTCCTCATTGCTGAGAACCTCACACGGATCAAACATCCCAATCACATCGACAGGGAAAGCCTCGCCCTCTACGGTCGAGGAACAACCCCCAACCAACAGCGCGGCCGCGACCAGGACCACTGCACCCCTCACTCCCACAGCACTCCCCCTCGTTCGCGGCCCGCTCACAGTATTGGACGCTCGCCAGCACCGATCGGTTCCACCCCATTGCATTCCGTTGCAACCCTTCACCCACGCCGATAATCGGCCTAACGTCGATCTACCAGGGGATTCACAACGAAGTGAGGTGCGGATCAATGAAGGCAGCACGGTTCCACGGGCAGAAAGACATCCGGATCGAAGAGATCCCTGAGCCCGAATTGCGGCCAGGAACAGTCAAGCTGAAGGTCGCATGGTGCGGAATCTGCGGCACCGATCTCCACGAGTACCTCGAGGGACCGATCTTCATCTCCGCACCGGGCCACCCGCATCCACTCTCACACGAGAATGCGCCGGTCACGATGGGCCACGAGTTCTCCGGCACCGTCGAAGAGGTCGGCGAAGGTGTCACGGACGTCGAGGTCGGTGAAAATGTTGTCGTCGAGCCGTACTTCGTCTGCAACGAGTGCGCCCCGTGCAAGGCGGGCAACTACCACCTGTGTACGAAGATGGGGTTCATCGGCTTGGCCGGCGGCGGTGGCGGACTCAGCGAGAAGGTCGTCGTCGACCGTCGCTGGATCCACAAGATCGGCAACATCCCGCTCGACGAGGCAGCTCTCATCGAACCGTTGAGCGTCGCCCATCACGCCGTCGTACGCAGTGGAGCCGAAAGCGGCAACGTCGCCATCGTGGGCGGAGCCGGACCGATCGGACTCCTCGTTGCGGCAGTCCTCAAGGGTCTGGGTGTCACGACGATCGTCACCGAACTCAGCGAGGCCCGCAAGGCCAAGGCCCTCTCCAGTGGAGTCGCCGACTACGTCATCGATCCCACCACCGAAGACGTCAAAGCGCGCGTCCTCGAACTCAGCGGAGGCATCGGCGCAGACATCGGTTTCGAGTGCGCAGGCGTCAACGCAGTACTCGACACCATGCTCGACACGGTCAGGCCTGCTGGAGTTGTTGTCAACGTGTCGATTTGGGGCAAGCCCGCGACCATTGACATGCAGAAGCTGGTCCTCAAGGAAATCGACCTACGCGGAACCATCGCGTACGTACGCGACCATGAAGCGGTCATCAAGATGGTCCAGGACGGTGTCGTCGATCTGGCGCCATTCATCACCGGTCGTATTCAGCTCGAAGAATTGATCTCCGAAGGATTCACCACTCTGATCGAGCACAACGACACTGCGGTCAAGATTCTCGTCAGGTCGTAACCGGACGGGGCACCTCCGGGCCCACCGCAGTCAGGGACCCAGGTGCCCGCCCTTTGCCCCATCCGATCTTCTCTCGGTAGCGGCCGATGTGATCGCCCTCGATCACATCGGCCGTTTCCAACGGCGTGGATTGCGGATGCACATACAGCGCATCCGTCGGGCAATATGCCTCACACATGAAGCAGGTCTGGCAATCCGATTGGCGCGCAATCACCGGGACGCCCGACGGCGTCCGATCGAAAACATCTGTAGGACAAACGTCTACGCACTTGTCGCAGCCGATGCAGTCAGGCGCAGAAACCAGCTCGATCATGACGCCACCAGTGCAAACCCGACAGATTCAGAAGTCCGGGTCCACACCGAATCCAAACCGCCGGTGAGGACGTGATGGTGCTGCGTCACATCGAGTTCGGGATAATCGTCCCGCTTGCTCATTCCCCGAGTCTCGGTCCGCGCCAACGTCGAGTGGTACATCCAGCGACCGACGGCCGTGATCGCGGCAGCCTGCCGCGCCGCCATCCGACCTGCTGGATCCGCGCCCAGATCCGCACTCACTGCACCCCACAGCGATTCGAGCTCACCGAGCGCTGCGGATACTCGATCACCGCTGCGGAGGTAGTTCTTGTCGAAGGGAATCAGCTGCGCCTGAGCAGCTTTCACCACATCGTCGGCAGCAAACCCGGTTCGTACCGGATTACGCAATCCGACGGTTCCGGCTCCGCGAAGACCACTGGTAGACCCACGTCCGACCGACAGCGCATAGCGCGCAGCACCGGTTCCCGCCCACGAACCAGAAGACATCGCCCACGCGGCGTTGTGACTTCCCCCGCCGGTAAACCCTCCGCAGATTCGCTCTCGGGTCGCGGCGTCCCCGGCGGCAAACAGTCCTGGAACGGATGACGCGCAATCGTCATCGACGACGTTGATTCCCCCAGTGCCGCGCACCGTGCCTTCAGCGAGCATGCCGACCTCGAATTTGTCGGTGAAGGGATCGATTCCGCGGCGATCGAATTGCAGGAAGAAGTTGGGTTGCCCCAGCCTCATTCGACGCTGTACATCAGCGTCGGCCCGATCGATCTGCGCGAAGACCGGCTCGTTCTGCAACGTGCTGGCGATGACGGACCTCCCCTTCGCCGAACCGGCCCCTTCGAGCACGCTTCCGTCTGCGTGAAAGAACGTCGCGTACGCGTAGTAAGCCGTCTTGGTGATCGTCGATCCGGCCGCCGCGATCCCGTACGCGTTCGAGAACTCCATCCCGGAGAACTCGGCTCCGACTTCCGCTGCCATCAATGCACCGTCACCGGTATCGACGTTGGTGCCCAGCGCACCGGACAGAAACGCACAACCTCCGCTGGCGACCACTACCGCGCCTGCCGAGACTCGGTAGTCCTGGTGTTCGTGGCGTTGGTAGCCCGCAGCTCCGCGAACTCGTCCTTCGCCGTCCACCAACAGCTCCAGCGCCGGCGAATGATCGAGGATCCGCACACCGGCTCGACGAATCCAGGTGCGCATCCGTCGCATGTACTCAGGTCCCTGCAAGCCGGTACGGATCTGCTTGCCCGTGCTGGGGTCGACGGGGAACGGATATCTGCCCTCCACCGCGAGGAGATCCATGTTGGAGTAGGTCTGCTCGAGGACGCGGTCCATCCAATGGTGGTCGGCAAGATATCCGCCGAGCGCCTCACGACCGGCCTTCGCCCGCTCACGGGCAGTCGTATCCGGTTCGACGTACCAAACACCTGTTCCGGAGGGGGCCGTTGCGCCGCTCGTTCCGCAGTAGCCCTTGTCGACCAGGACGACGTCTGCACCGGCTTTGGCCGCGCGCAACGCTGCCCACGCGCCGGCGGGACCACCACCGATCACCAATACATCGGTGGAGAGTTCGAGGACGTCCGTCACTGGCCAGCTCCTGTCAGAGGTCTACGCAACACTTCTGTTGCCGCAATATTCCTCGAACGAACTACCCAGCGCCACAGTCAGAATCACTGTGAACTCAACCGGTCACCATCGCATCAACAGATGTGCTACGACGCTTCCCGCTCCTCACCGGTGCACAACGCGGAATACTTGGCGAAGGCTTCCTGCAAGGTCAGCGATTTGCGTCGCTCGGTGATGTCGCGGGGCTTTCCCTGCGCGACACATCGACGCGCATGTTCGATCACAGCTTCACGTATGACGCTGGAAATGTCCGCGCCCGTGAGCTCTTGGAGGGTCTCTAGGGCCCTCAGTTCCTCTACGTCGAATCTCACCGTTACCGATCGTCTAGCCACGCTCAGGATGTTACTTGCGGGTACACCAAATTTGGTGAGTTACATATGCGTCGAGTCGAATATCTTTGGGCGCCAAAACCTTCGAATTCCGATCTACGTGGGTAAATAGTTTTCCACTCAGGGCACTCATGTAATGCAACGCACACAGTGCCATCCAGCGTGCCGACGGACACTGTCGCTGTCTATGCTTGCGAAACACTGCCTTCGATCGGAGATACATCGCGTGAGCATCGACCACATCGTTTCCGCAGTCGACGGCGATGCTGCCGAGCGAATCAAAACGGCCCTGACCCAGAGAGCCGCAACCTCGACGGACACGACCACGCTGGTGTTCGACGGCGTCCGGATCGAGATTCCACCGTCGGTCGGCGACGCCGTCGTGCAGCTCCTGACCTACCTCGCTGCCGGGGACAGCGTCGCCCTCGGGCCAGTCGCAGAGCTCCTCACCACCTCGCAGGCAGCAGAGATCCTCGGCGTTTCGGACACGTATGTGCGCAAACTCGCCGACGCCGGGAAACTCCCGATCGAACTACGCGGCACCCACCGCAGGTTCCGCCTCGACGACGTGATGGCTTACCGCGAGCAGTTCCCCAAACGCGCCTAGCTCTTCGCGTACATTCCTTCGATCTCTTTCGAGAACCGATCGACGACGACATTGCGCTTGATCTTGAGCGTCGCTGTCATCTCACCGTCTTCCTCGGTCAGATCGCGATCGAGAATGACGAACTTCTTGATCGACTCTGCATGTGAGACAGCGGCATTGGCGTCGTCGACGGCCTTCTGCAGCTCCGCTCGAAGGTCCTTGTCGTCACGTAGTTCGGCGACGGTGGCACCAGAAGGCTTGCCGTTCTCGGCCTTCCACTTCTCGAACACCTCGGGGTCGACGGTCAACAGCGCCGTGATGTAGGTCTTCCCGTCGCCGACGACGACTGCCTGCGAGACGATGGAATGCGAACGGATACGGTCTTCCATCGGGCCGGGCGAGACGTTCTTGCCGCCCGCCGTCACCAGAAGATCCTTCTTGCGTCCGGTGATGGAAAGGTAACCTTCGCTGTCGAGTTCACCGAGATCACCGGTTCGCATCCAGCCGTTGACGAATGTCTCTTCGGTGGCCTTGTCGTTCTTCCAGTATCCCTTGAAGACGACTCCACCGTTGAGTTCGATCTCGCCATCCTCGGCGATGCGAACCCCGTTGCCGCCCATCGGCTGTCCGACGGTTCCGATCTTCTGAGCACCCGGGACGTTGACGCAGTGCGCTGCTGTGGTTTCGGTGAGGCCATAGCCTTCGTAGATCGGAACTCCGAGCCCACGGAAGAAGTGCCCCAGTTCAGGAGTGAGGGCGCCGCCGCCGGAGATCGCGAACCAGCACTCGCCCCCGAGAGCCTCACGAAGCTTCGAGTACACGAGCTTGTCTGCCACTGCGTGCTTCGCCTTCAAGATCAGCGAGGGACCGCCCTTGTCGAGGGCTTGGCTATATTCCTTTGCAGTGACTTCTGCGAAAGCGAAGATCGCGCCCGGAATCTTTCCACCGGACTCCGCCTTGCGTGCTGCGCCGTCACGAACTTTTTCGAAGACACGCGGAACACCGAGGATGGTGTTGGGCTTGTAGCGCTCGAATTGAGTTGTAATGGTGGCGAAGTCGGACCAGTGTGCCTGCGAAGCGCCAGCTTCGAACGTCGCGAGGGAAACCGCGCGAGCCAGCACGTGAGCCAGCGGCAGGAAGGTCAGGACTCGGTTTCCCGGAACCGCCACCTTGCCGATCGATGCCGTGAGAATCCCGCGCACCTCGGACAGGAAGTTGCGGTGCGTGAGGATGCATCCCTTGGGACGGCCTGTCGTGCCGGAGGTGTAGACGAGTGACGCAAGATCGTCGGCCTTGATGCCCGCGAGTCGCTTCTTCAGCTCGGTGTCGTCAACGTCGGCACCCTGTGCGGTCAGCTTTTCGACTGCTCCGTCGTCGATCTGCATGACGGCCTTGAGAGAGCTTGGCGCGTCCTGGAACAGCTGCTCGTGCGCGCCGGTTTCGACGATCGCGATGACGGCCTCGGAGTCTTCGAGGATCCAGCTGACCTGCCCCTGAGACGACGAGTCGTAGATCGGAACGGTAGCCGCGCCGGCGGCCCAGATGGCGAAGTCGAACAGCGTCCACTCGTATCGGGTCGCAGAGAGGAGTGCGACGCGGTCGCCTGCCTGCACGCCAGCGGCGATGAGCCCGTTTGCGACGCCGGTGACCTGCTCGGCGAACTCTTTAGCCGTTACATCTACCCAACCCTCGCCCTTGGGTCGGGAGAACACCGTCAGATCTGGCGTGCGCTCGGCGTGAGTGAAGACGGTGTGCACCACAGACTCATTGTCGGAGATGGTGAACTGGGCTTTGGCGCTGTACTCACTCACAGGGTGTCATCTCCGTTGGTCTGCGATTCGATGCTGATTCTGAAGCGGTGGAGTGCGCGGGCGAATTCTGCGACCTCGGACTCGGTCCAATCGTGCAGCCTGCCGGCGACTTGGTCGAGCCGACGCGCGTCGGCGGCGTCGAGGTATTTGCGGCCAGCCTCCGTGAGGTGCAGCGGATTGCCCTGACGAACGGATCCCGGATCGGCATATACCCAGCCTGCCTCGATGCACCCGCGCACTTGGCGCGAGATGGTCGAGCGGTTGACGCCGAAGACTTCGGAGATCTCCGTGGCCTTGCATCCGTCATTGCGGCCGATGAAGGAGAGGAACGAATGCTGGGCGATCGACGGGTGGTCATCGGAATGCCGATCCCCCGTCATCAACTGCCGCGTCAGGTGCACCAGCTCGTCATGAACGGCTGGTGGACCGGTGAGCGCCATTGCTCCGTCGTGTTGCACTGGGCAACTATAACGCTGCCCCCAGTCCCGATTGCAATATGACCGCCGCCACCGACAAGAAGTCCGTCGGTGGCGGCGTGAAAAGTTAGACCAGATCCTCACCGTTGCGGCGAGCAGTTGCCCAATCCTTGAAGAATCCCTTGCTGATGACTCCCAGCACGACCAAGACCAACGCCGGCCAGATCAGAACATAAATGGTCAGTAGAGCTGTACTCATTCGTATCCCTTCCACTTGTCTCGACGGTTACTTTCCGGACGCTCCCACGGCAGAAAGCTCGTCATCGTCGAAGTCTCCGGTCCGCTGCTTGATCAGTTCGAAATCGAACGTCTCACGCTGATTGACGGACATCGCAAAGCACACGACGGTACTGACGGCATAGGCCACCAAAGATCCGCTGAGCGTTGGGTAGTCGTGGAGGAAGCCGATTGCGAACGGCGCGGACAGCACGATCGCCAGGCCACCGACGATCTGCGCAACCTTCAGGCCGAAGAATCCAAATGCCATGAGCCCCAGCACCACTCCGATACCGACAACGGCAACGATGTCGGAGAAGATCCCGAACATCCCATCCATCGGCACCCAACTGAATCGGACGGGCAAGAAGGCGGCAAGCGCCACCAGCACCGACACAGTGAAGGCCTTGTTGGTGACCTTTCCCCAATAGAAGCTCGCGATAACCGGGAACACCAGCGCGCCCCACAGCGCGCCGACGAACACCAACAGATCAAGAATGCTCAGTTGCAGACTTGCCAAGGAGATAGCCGCCGCCGTGGCAACTATCATCGTTACTCGGCCGATGAGCAGCATCCGTCGAGGGTTCGCATTGGCCTTGCCTGCGACGGCTTGGCCGTAAACGTCGGTCATCACGATGGACGAGAGCGCCGCAAGGTCCGAGTCTGCCGTCGATGACAGCGCGCCGATGATCATGACAAAGAAGACAGCCAGCAAAATTCCGGGCAGGTACGACGCGGCCATCTGCGGAATCAGATTGTTGACGTCACCATCCATCGGCTCGATTCCGAGGTATAGAGCGAGAACACCCAGCATTCCGACACCAATGACCGTTGCGCCGTATCCGACGGTTGCGGTGATGAAGGTGGGCTTGATCAGGTCTTCGTGGACCGCGAACAGACGTTGGGCAATGGTCTGGTTGCCGATTGCGTAGGCAAGAACTGCCGCGATGTACGGCGCGCCCTGCTCGAAGAAGGCAACGCTCGAGAAGAAGTTGCCCTGCTCAGCAGTAAGGTTGCCTGCCCCGGATTCGAAGGCTGCCGGGAACCCTGCCACAAAGAAGATGAACGGCACCAAAACCGCTACCGCACCGAGCATTCCGATCAGCTGAACGAAGTCGGTCAACACCGAAGCGCGGAAGCCCGACCACAACGTGTACAGCAAAACGCCCAGCGCAACGATGAACACACCCTGGATGAAGTTGAACGGCGAAAGCAACGCGATCAGCAGACCACCAGCGAGGAAGTTCGACATCAAACTGATGAGACTGCCGACGATATTGGAGCCCGCGAGCATCAGCTGACTCGAGCGTCCGTGCCGCGCGTACATGACCTCAGCCAGGGTGTGGGCTTTCGGCGCTACTTTGCGAATTCGCTGGCCGAACGGATAAATGAAGAGAATCATCAACGCGCCCCACAAACCGTAGTGAATGGGGCCGGAGATTCCGTAGGTGTAGCCAGAAGTGGCAGATGCGTACATCGACGACGCCCAAATCCAGGTGGCCGTCATGCTCGCGGCCGAAACACCAAATCCTAATTTGTTTCCGGCGGTCATAAAACCGTCGGCATTTTCCTGTTTCTTACCAATACGAAGAGAAATCAGAAATGTTCCACCATAAAAAGCAACAAGCAGTGAAACAATTACCAAGGTACTGAACTGGACCATGTCGGACCCCGTCACATGCCACATCCTTCGCACATAATCGGCAGAGCAAAGCACAAAACCCCTGTTCAGGATTTTTGCGCTTCGTTTCTGCACGCCCTCGGAGCGACCGCCATACCAACACCGGTCACATATTCAATTGACTAGCAACACGCACTTCGTCTTTTCGGAAACCCAACCTCCACAAAATAAATCTTCTGCGCAAGCTTTTGGCTCTACCACGCAATTCAACAACTGAGAATCGACCATAGCATGATGGCAATTTCGAACAAAAACTCCGATATTTTCCCACCCGAAAATATTCATGTTTCCGCCGCAGTAATATCGTGCGCTTCCAGCGCATATAACAACTCCGCATCGATTGAAATCGATGCTCGATTCGATCGCGTACCTACATCGACAGGACCATCCTGGCAAACCGTCGGCCCCACTCGGGATCGGCGGAAACATGCTGGTCCAGCGGATTGGAGACAATCGCCCCGATCATTCGCAGGTACACGAGAGTGTCTCGCACCATCCACGTCCAATCGTCGTCCCCGAGTCGTGTTCCGTCTGTTGCCGACCAACCCAATGCCGTGAGGCCTTCGATCATCACTTCACTACGTTCGGACTCCGACAAGCCGGCAGCCAACGTAAGGAACAGAATTCGGCCGGCTTCCTGCGCCAACTCACCCTTTCCCAACGGCATGGCCGTCACGATGTGACGCCACAGCTCGCCTTCATATGCAAGCACTGACGCGCCGAGTCGAGTCAGAATCAAAGTGCCTCGGAGTTTCCGGACAAATCCCAGTGTCTTGGCGGCTTCAACGAGTACTGCCAATTGCGAGTCACTCCCTGCCGTGACATCGATCCAGTCACTGCCCCAATCGAGTTCGTCTCGGGCGTCCGCAACATGGTCCGAAGGAAGTGCCCCGGACGCCGTCAAAACAATCCCACCACCTCGCGCGGAGTTCAGCAGCCACAGCAGTTGGCGGGTTGCTCCCTCACGCATCACCTCGAAATAGTTGTCATATCCGCCACGAAGCTCCGATTTGGCAACTGCGGCAAACAATTTCGGCGCGGAATGAACCGACAGGCGGCGCAAGAACTTCTCGAATACCGAGCTTCCCACAGGTGGTGACTTATGCAGTGCCACTGCAATGGTGACTGCTGCATTGGACTCTGCGGGAACAAAACGTTCGGGATCGAACAGTCCGGTACTCGCCTGCACGTTCAGGAACTCGCGATACCCGATCGGACCGCCAGAATCCTCCGGCGGGCACGCTCTCTCGCCGTCGAGACAGGATGGCTCAGAAATCGGCTGGTCTTCGACAATCTGCTCGAGAACCAACGTGTGACTCCACCTTGCGCGGGCATTGTACTCATAACGGACGTACTCCCCGACCGCGGTAACTGCCTCGTCGATCCGGACTTCGTCCTCACCAAACTCGTCTTCCTGGTATCCGTCGCGCTCGATCACCTCTGGCGCGATATACCGATCTGGGCCATTGTCCGTTGAATGATGGACACTCACCCACTGATGAGCGTGTTGATCTCCCCACCCCATCACCGCCTGCACAATCGAATGAAGTTGGTCCAGTTCGATATTCGACGGGACCGAAAACCGTCTCCAAATAGGCGGCGTGATGCAATCGAGTTCGATCCGCATGACAAAGTTCGCCACCTCCGGCCGTCGACGCTGATTCCGCATCTGCCTCGGCGTAAGGACCTTCATCTGGCTTTGGGTCGCTTGATATGCAGGTACCAAACGCAGATGTGAAGCTCGCCGAACTCGCTGACCCGTCATGTATGGAGGCTAGATCTACCTACCGACAGCCGAGATACTCACTGCCACAAGGTTGCCCGATTTGTCGGGGCTCGCATCTCGTCGCTGGTCGGCTGTCAAGTCCAGATCAACACGGACCTACCCAGGCATCTTTGATCATCCACTGCGCGGACAACAGTGTGCGCCGATTACCGTAGACCTGACAGCTACCGCACGAAAACAGTGCCCAGCGCCTGCTCGGACTGGCACAGAACATGAGGATCCATGAGCGACCACGACACGACCGCCGACCAGCCCCTCCACATCAACGGCGCAATTGCCTTGGTGACGGACGAGCGCGACGAATTGGTTCGCCTGTGCGTCCAGACCCTCGCCGAACTACTGGGTAGTGAGCCTGCCACCGATGACGACGGCGACATCGTCGTGCCGGTTCACGGATTTGTCGTCTACGTGACAGTTGCGGATGACGGCCCTCAGATCAACGTCTGGTCTTCGGTTCTGACCGGCCTCGGCAATCCCTCGCATGCTGCGACTCGACTGATCGAACTCGCGCAGGAATGGCCGCGCCTGCGCTTCGCCTTCAGCGGCGACCACCTACTGGTCTCCACGATGCTCGACGCCGATCCCTTCGCGCCGCAGCATCTGCTGAACCTGATCGACGAGGTTCACGACTTCACTCACGAACTCGACGACGATTTTGCTGAGTCCTTCGGCGGCACCCTCGACTGCGACGCCGATGACGACAGCTACGCCGGCGACTGCAATCCCGGCGGTTGCGGCGGTGACTGTGACTGTGCGTGCGGCGATGATGCAGACGGCGTCGACGGTGATCTTGGTATTACACAAGTTAAGTAGTCTGGCTCATCTTCGATCTGCTCCGCAGAGCGCTCGCTGGCGAAGTCACGAAGCGACATAGATCTGCGTGCGGTGCCAGTCCAGATAGACAACATCCGGACGCTCCGCCTTGTCCGGCAAGATCAATCGGTCTCTCAGAGGTGGCTTCCCGAGTGCGGCGCGAAGCGGACCTTCGATCTCCATATCGCTCTCGACGCCGGGCGCGTAATGGAGGTTCAAGTCCTCATCGACGGTGATGAGCCCCGTATCGAAGGCAATGTCATGTGTCGGACACGCGGTGAAGCCGTTGCGACGGTCAAGTCGCTCTTTGTCAGTGCTGTCTCGCCAGGGCTTGATATGGCTTGCAGTAAGGAGGCGCGGCCGGCGTCGGCCACCGATGTTCGCGCTAAGGCCACAGAACACGCAGCGGTGCTCGTGATTGCTGAGTACGCCAGCGGCGAACCGATGCTGGCCGATCCGAACCCTCGAGGTCAGCAATCGCTGGGTGGTCGCGATGGGGATATCTTTACGCTCGCTAGACCACTTTTCGAGCGACTGCTCCAAGGATCTCTCGATCTCACTTTGGACTAACTCTTCTTGTCCCGCCAACCACAGCGTTTCGCCGTTTTCCAATTCGAGGAAGTCTGGCAACGCATGTTCGTCAATTCCGTGGGAACGCGCCGACCGCAGAATTCGAAGGTATACGTCCTGCATCAACACGCTGTCCGAAAGCATCAACGACGCGACTTCGACCTCATATCGCCCGCCATGACTACGTGTTCCATCCAGGTTCGCCATCTTTGCGATAAAGCTCGTGGGCGGACGCTTGAACAAACTCGCAAGATGCTGGACCGGCATTCCCGCTCGATGTGCAGAAGAGCTACCGAACCGGCGATGGTCAACCAACAGCGATGCGCAGAGCGACAACACGACCTCGCTCGGAACGAACGGCACCTGTCGGCTTCCCTTCGGTACCTCCTGACGTGCGAGTACCGATTTCCACTGCGCCTCCAGCGCGGCGGGCGATGGGTCAAGAAACTCGGAGATCACCGAAGGTGCCACTATGCGCCTTCCTGGTAAGCGTCCAACCCGCAAGTTCACACACTAGCCGGCGCCGCGCGGAATCATTCGAAGCCACTCGTGTGGTATCGCCATCCACTGATGAAGGAGTCCGGCGAACCAGTGCGCCAATCTGGCGGCCCCAAGGACCACAACGGCGCGCTGAGAGAAGGAGCCCCTACCGGAACGCACTGCCCTTCGAGGTCAGTGCCTTCACCCGCTCGACGGTCCAGACCGCCAGCACATCGACCTTCCGTTTACGGCCGGTCTCCTTGTGCGTGTCGATCTCCTGCTCCGCGATGATGTCCTTGATCCCGTCTGCATCGAGGGCTGAAAGACGCTCCAGCAGCGCTGCTTCCCCATCGACCTTGAAGACATCGAACGGGTCGAAAGCCCCCGGCTCCCGCTTCACCTTCGGTACAGCAGCACGACGACGCGGCGCCGGCGCAGAAGCAGGTACCACAACGGCGGATCCATCCGACGGAACTACGAAAGCGCTTTCGATTGCCTTCGCGAAGCGCGGGGTACGGGCAGCTTCCTCTGCAACTACCTGAACCAGTTTGGCCAGCAACACCGATGCCGAGGCATTGGTTGCTCCCAACTTGAGGAGCGCTGCACCGGTTTCCTGCACCTGCACGCGACGACGCGCCTCATCGATACCCGCACTCATAGCTTCGCCTGCGCTTCCGTGAGAATGTTCTGCGTAATTGCACGCATCTGATCGAACTGACCTGCATTGCCGTACTTCACCTTCAAAGTGCTGTACGGGTGAAACTCCGCCGACGCGGCAATCTGATTCGACTCCGCGAGATACTCCGGCAATACGTGAGGGACGTTGGGATCGCGTCGAAGATTTCGCACAGTCGTGCGGTGCACCGCCGAGTTGGACTTGTACTTGGTGATCACCAACCCGAGTTCGAAGAGTTCACGGCCGAGTTCTTTGCCGAACTTCGCGATGTGCGTCTGGATCTGCGGAATGCCGTACGTGGAGAGCACATCCGGGATCGTGGGGATCACGTAGCCGTCAGCCATGGCCAATCCGTTGAGTGTGATCGGCCCGAGATTCGGCGGGCAATCGATCAGAACGTAGTCGTAGTACGGCATCACCGGGGCGACGGCATCCCTCAACAATTCAACCGGCTTGGTGGAGTTCCGATCAGCAACCCGAAGGGCACTGATCTCCTCCTGTAGCTCGATCAAATCGAGAGATGAGGGAAGCAGATCCACACCCGTCACTCGCTTGACCGGAGAAACTCCGCGCTGAATCGAGGCTTCAAGATCGAAGTTCGACGTGCCATCGACGGCGTCGCGGAAAATGGTTGCGCTGGTCAGCCCTTGCTTGTTGAGTTCGAGCCAGTGATCCTCACTGATCATCATCGTCGTCAGATTGATCTGCGCATCGAGGTCGATCAACAGCACGCGCTGACCGAATTCGAGCGACATGAACTCGGCCAACCCCGCGGTGATCGTCGTCTTACCGACGCCGCCCTTGAGGTTGATCGTCGCAATCGTCTTAGCCATCAGAACCCATTCCTGTCTCCCACCACAACACACCTAGTTCGCATCGACGATCGCCCCTGTCCCTGACTGCTTCACCCGAAAACCGATTCGCCCCAACGGCTCCGCCGCGTGCGGAAGCGCGTACGAGAACAACGTCGCAAAATCGCGCGAGTCCACGGGACCAGCCTGTGCCCGTTTCAACTGACGAGGAGCCGGATCGTTCGCCAATACCAGAATCAATGCACCGCGAGTCTTCCGATGAAGAGCACCCGCAAGCGGTCCACCGTTCTTCTTCGGGCTGCCCGCAATGTGCTCGATCGCATCGCGCTCACGGACGGCCGTACCGGTGAAACCTGTTCGGTACTCGCGTTCCTGACGCTTGCGATTGACGATCGGAAGTTTCTCGTGCCAACCCTTGATCTCGATCGGCTCCCGGGTCTTGGGGTACGGCAGCAGAACTGCAAAATCCTCGAGCAATCCGGATTCGATTGCGGTCGAAAGCGCTTCGCGGTGGGGACCGAAATCCCACCCGTTCGCCCACTCGAACTGGTCGACGGCCTCTAACACCACATGGGCAGGGACAATGCCGTATCGCGCAGTGAACGATCGCGAAACATCATCCTTGTCAACGAAATTGAAGGACCCTGTTTCGCCCAACGACTTCAATAATGGTGCAACCGCGTCGAAGTGCCGAGCGTTGATCGAACCGTCACCTCGCGGGGGCTGCATCGTGAAGCTGAAACTTTCACCGCCCATGCCTCGATAAACCAGATCGGCGTTGAACATCTTGTTTCGAGCCGTTGGCCTCAGCCACGGCAGCTGCTGAAACACCATCGGCGGCACATCGCGTGGAGTGACCCACGGTTCGCCCTTCTCGTTCACGCCGCTGAACCGAGTGAGCTCGTTCCGGAACTCCTGCTCGTCCCGAACGATCGCCTCGAACGCCTTGTACATGTCGTAGTCCGCGCCGGCGGGTCCGCCAACCGTGCGGCCGATGAACAGGCGCACCAAGTCTCGGTACCCGGGGCGGAATCCGAACCATCGTCCCATCTGCATCAATGTGTCAGCTTGGCCCGTTCGACGCGTATAATAAGTGATGGTCAGGCCCTCGACCGTGAAGCCGCGACTCAGCTTCGTGCCGCCGACCAGAATCTTCCACACGCCGCGTTCCTGGAAATCGAGGGAATCCTGTTTGTAGTCCTTCTCGGCCGCACCGTTGACCACGATAACGGGGCTGGTTCCCTCGGAAATCTTGTCGTAGGCAGCGCCGATGAATTCCTCCAACTCGGCAAACGAACCAGGATTCTCCAGTTCACTGCCCCGAGCCGCACTCACCACCGCAAAGTCTTCGGCCCAGAGCTTGTCCAGCCGGGAAAGACTCTTGGCCTGGCTGTATCCGGCCGATTTCCACAAGGCCTTGAAGTCGTCGGCTACGGCGTCATGCTCGGCCTGCTTCACCGATTCGTGCACCAGCATCGTGTGGTGCCGATACGGCTTGGCGCCCTTCGATTCCCGGAATAGCTTGATCGCCCCGGTCAGGACAAACGAGTCGAGCGCTCGCAACTGCTCGGCTGAGCGATCCTCGTCGCACTCGGCCCGGAGATCCCGTACGTACGCTTTCTGGTTCGAATTGGCCGGAGTCTTGTCGTCGTCTTCGAGATCGTCTAGATCGTGGAAGTCCGCACCACCCATGTACGGGCCGGGCCGCTCGAGACTGACGATGAAGTCCGAAGGAAAGACGTTGACGCTGTCTTCCGGATCGACAAACACATTGGCAAAAGGTGTTGCGGTGTAACCGATGTACTGGGCACGCTCGAGTAGACCGAGGATCTCGGCAATCTGACCGTTGATCGCCGTCCGCTCGACCTGCTCGGTTTTCATCTTCTTCGGATCGATCGTGTTCACCGATGCCTGATCGGCTTCGTCGTCGATGATCAGGGCAGGAATCTGATCGAGTTCGGTCGGCACTTTCTTCAGATCGGCCACCAGCTTCTTGAGGCTGGAGACGTTCTTCTTCACGACCGCGATGCGAATATTGCTGGGGTACAGATTCTTCGGATCATTCAGCGGAAGGGAGTGATCCACGGTTTCGAAGTGCAGTGCGCTCAGGCCCGCGAGCAGGCTCTTGTAGTCAAAGGTCGAGGTGGTGAGTCGACGGATAGCCGGGATTTCATTGGTCTTGTTCGGATCGATTTCGTGTTCGAGAAAGTTCCCGTCCCGCCAGTCCTCGTCGTTGGCGTAGTCGTCGTCCACACCGGCACTGATGTTTTGACGACCGACCAATTCCATGTCGAGGCGTCGCTGAGTCTGGCTCCGGAGAATCTCGATCGTGCCGGTCAACACGATGACCAAGCGGTACCCAGCGTCGATCGCCTTGGCCACCACGCCGCTGAAATTCGCCGTCTTCCCGCTCTGGACGTAGCCGACCACCAAACCTTTGGACTGATACGGCTCGGGCCGCGTCGGATCCGCAAGCCGGTGCACAACCTCAGTGGTTGCAATGTCCAGCTTTCCGATTGTCGCCTCGTCCCAGTTCTTGTCGGCTAGACCTCGCTTGTAAGCGCGCCAATAGAAGTCGTGCTCGCGGCGGCGTTCGGAGGTGTACCAGGGGTCCCACGGCTGCTGAGCCGCAATGACAACGGGCCCACCTTCGCGAGGGAAGTGCGCATCCATCTCGGCGTGGGCGTCGACCGGCAATCCCAACAAGTCGTAGATCCGAGCCCGCCGTTCCGGACTTTGCGGAACAGTCGAGCCTACCCACGTCTCAACACTTTCCGCATCCCACTGCCGTAGACGCGAGGTGAGCGCCGTTCGTACACCGACAGCACTCTCATCGAGGAACACATCGATGATGTCCGCGATGGTCAGGCCATCCGGATAGCTCGCTCGCAGGCGCGCGTTGACCGGGTAGAGCACGTTCTCGGGCGGAAACCCGTCACCGAGTTCACGCGCAACCGCACGGAATACTTCATCACTCACTGCACTACCTGCTCCCGGTGCGCTGCCACTGCGGAAATCAACACTTCCTGCCACGCCTGCATCTTTTCCCTCTGACGAGCGCCGATTCTCGTTCCTTCGAACATCTCACTCACCAACAGGAAGACAAGCGTCTTGAGCACCGGAGCATCAGCCGGGTCGAGACTGCGACGTCCGAGCAGATCACGCCGAAAACGCGCATTGATCCACAAAGTCCGAGTCTTGAGGTCAACTTCGAAGAACTGATCACGCGCCAAGGCTCGCCAACCCACAGCAACAGGATCATCACCGACGCTGAATTCGAAGGCGTCGCTGAAGGAATCGAGCACGTCTTCCGGAAAGCCGGATGCCGGCTCGATGACGCTGATCGGCCGAGGTGCAGAACTTCGGGCTGCCCGCACGACGCGCTCGGCATCGGTCAGATACGAACGGAATCCACCGTTGCAATCCGTGAAGACGGCCCCGTCGACGGCAGCCGACGCAGTGGCGTCGAGCGTCACCCCCGATTTCTCGGGATTGATGGTGATGTGCTGCAGCAGAGAATCGTTCAGATCGACAGCAATTCGTGCCAATCCGTAGTCCGGTCGGCCCCGCACTATCGCGTTCCAGCCGCCGATCTGCAGGAGTCGATCGTGCCGATAGAAGTAGAGCCCCTGCTGGTCGCGGCCGGGGGCGCCGTGGATGCGAAATTCCGGTGCATTGCTCCGGGCGGGCCACATGTGAGCTTCGGCGGTTACTGTGGCACCGGCGATCGACACGGTAAGTGTCCGAGGGTAGTTGGGGTCGCCGGTGCGCGGATACCGGAACGGGTCGATGGCACTGACTGTGCGCAGCGCGCCGGCGCGTCCCGCTTCGACGTCGAAGACATCCACAGTCAGAGCGATCCGGCCGGATTCGATGAGACGGTGAAATACGACGCCGAGGTGACTGCGCACGTCGTTGATGGTCTGTTCGAGCCAGCTGGTCTGCTCGTCCGCGTGCGCGGACATGAGAAATGTTGTGATGCCGCGCCATTCGACAACAGTTCCGGTGTCGAAGGGAAAGCGGGGCGTGACTGCGTCGAAGAATTCTTCGGCTTGCCGGTCCTCGATCACCGAAACTGACTGACGCCCCTGCACTGAGGCCGAGTCGATCTCGCGGCCCTGCGTCGGGTGCCCGGACTTTCGAGACCACACTCGGAGCAACCGAGCCTGACTCAACGACGCCGCCTTCATCCCTACACCGAAATGACCCAGGTCCCCGGCGGCATAGTCGCGTCGGCGGCCGTAGGTCATCGCGGAATCAATGGTGTCACTGTCCATGCCGGAGCCGTTGTCGATCACCATCATCGACACGATCCGTGTGCCGTCCTGAACGAACCTGATCAGCACGTGGGAGGCCTCGGCGTCGAGGCTGTTGTCGATCAGATCGGCGAGCGCTGTCGCGATGGTGTGGTGCAAGCCGATGGCGCCGGCGAGGGACTCGTCCGCAGCAAGGATCTTGGTGCCCACTATGCGGGTGTCCGCGACGTCAGTCATGGGATGCATCCTTACCCTCTACCTCGTCGATTTCGGATGCTTCGCCGCGCCTCCATGCCGCCTCCAGGAAGTCCAAAACCACGTCTTCACCACGATCTTCGTACGCGCGCAGTATCTTTCGTGGACGGTCTTCGCCGTCCAGACACACGGCTTCGGCGAGAATCCGCACCACATGTCTCTCGGCAGTTCGCAATGGCTCGCGATTGCCAACCTCTGCGAGTGCCTGACGTAGTGGGTCGATGTCAGAGTGGACAATCGCCGGTCGGACCACGCGGAAGGTTCCGTCTTGCCACAGCTCGAGCAACACGTCTTCGCCCTCGACAGCGGAGAGTTCACGCAGGAATCGGCGGATAGTGCCGAACGTCGGCTGCGCTCCGGTCCACCGAACTGCTTGAACGCCGAGGTGGCTCTCCAACTCGATGGTCTCACCGCGAACACAGCCCGCAGCGACCGCAACACCGGCGGGCACCGCAAACCCGGAACCCCGTAGATGATCGGAGGTCACGGTCAGTCGATACCGCCACGTACTACCTGACCGGTACAGGCGGCGAGTCAACTCTGGCGTCTTCGCAGTTTTACGTGTCCGCTTGCGCCGGACGATCCCGTCACCACCAATGTTGAACTCACTGGCTTCTTCAGCCTCTCCCGAAGAAACCGATTCCTCCCCAACGGAATCCGCGCTTCCCCAGGCGTGCAGCCGCCACACTGCGCCGTCGAGCGCCACGCGATCGTCGGCCTCGAGCGCGCGCTCGATCGACCGGTCACTGCGATCGGACTTCAGCAACTCCACAAGCTCGACGACGGACTTCGGCGATCCGACGGCTTCGAGCGCGCCGACTGCCAGATCGGAGATCCGACGCGCACGCGTCAGCGCAGAATCCGCCACTACGACAACGCCGCACCACGCAAGCCACTTCTCCAGTTCGCCGCGTGACATCGACACAACTTCGGCGACGTCGTCGAGTGCAACCACACCGTTGGGGGACTCAAAGTCTTCCAGCAAGGTCTGAGTGCGTTTCTTGGCCGCCGCGACGCCCGGAGCGGCTGCCCAACCGTCAGTCACCTCGAAGTAGTCGTCGAGACGGTCCAGAACCAACCACAGCGGAACTCCGTAACCAGGCACCTCCGCCGCGATGCTCGGATGCACGTCGAGGAGGCGATCAAGCGAAGCTACCGGCTGAATCTCGACGCGCAGGCTGGCAAGCAGGTTCCCCACGGCTGTCCCGAATCCGCACGCCGCGTTGAGTTTGGCTTTCACGTCGGCCTCGATCTGCCCGACCCGCCCCGAGCCCACTCCGAGCTTGGCTCCGATCGCTCCCCTACGCTGCGGCACTCGCGCTACGATCCGCTCACGCAACACCAACGACTCCCGCTCGTCCAACTGGGAGAAGAGATTGTCGATTTCGTCCATCGCGTCGGTACGGTCGGTGTCGGGCAAGTCGTTCGGCGTCAGAGCCGAGATCCGGGCGGCGACTTCCTGAATCGAGGCCGGAGATTCGTCGTCGATCTCGACGGTGACGAGTGGTCTGCTGTCCTGACCTCGGACCCGTCGCCACATAGCAAGCTGAGCGAGATCGTCGAGCAGCGCTGTGATCGCGGGTGGGGCACCTGCTTCCTCATTGGCCTCGACGCGGGCGAGCGGAGTCGTCATGACCGCACAGACCAACAGGTTGAGCACTATGTCGTGCACCGTCTGTTCGCTCGTTCCGCGCACGCCGAAGATCTCAGCGGTCGTGTGCATCAGCAGTCCGCCGATTGCTTTGTCGGTGGTGAGCCGAGACAGTGCAGTCACTGCGCGAGTATCGAGACTCAACACCTCCAGCGGGAGATCTTCACCAAGTAGCGGAAAGCTCGCTCTCAATACCGCTGCCGCGTGGTGAGCGATGTAGAGGGACGCCAGCTCGGAGAGAACCTTCTCGAGATCGACCTCGAGAACAGTGAACGACGGCGCTTCGCTGAACCACCAATCAGGTGACGGTGCCAGCGGCTCGAGCAGCGCAGCACGATCGGATACGTAGTCGTCCAGCCAAGGAAACAGATCGACCCACAGCGTCTGACTCAGCTCGTTCGCGGGAAGCGAGTTCACACCCAACGTCAACGCACTACTCCCACTCACGGATACCTTCATTGCGGTCAAAACCGACCGCGATGTCGGTAACAAGTTACTGCAGCTCGTGAGCGGTCGCAGCGCCGGACCCGCTTACCCGACAGTCAGACTTCTCCGCTCAGTCGACGGCGGTGAAACCCTTCGCCCGATCTTTGTCGGCCGAGGTCCACAGCGTCGTCGACAGTTCGGCCTTCACCAGCGGGATAACCTCTTCCGCAAATCGGCGCAGGGTGTCCTTCTGCTGCTCGAAGTCGAGCACGTGATTGACCGACACCGATTGGAAATCGTGGCCGTAGCTCTCGTGATAATCGAGGATCTTCTCGGCGACTCGCTCCGAAGACCCGACCAATGCCGGCCCACGGTCGACGGCTTCCTCGATGGTCCGGAAGCTTGTCGACTTTCCGACCGCTTTGGGATCGTGCTTGCGTTTGTCGGCCTGCGCAACGGCGCCTTCGTAGATCGGACGGAACTCTTCGATGGCCTGCTCGGTCGTGTCGGCGAGGAACAATCCGCCCGAACCCGAACCGACATACGCCTTGGCCGGGTCATGTCCGTACGCCAGGTACTGCTCGCGGTAGTGGTCGATCAGCACTTTGTAGTTCTCACGAGGCTGGAAGGCGTTGGCGGTGACGATGGGGTCACCCCACTTCGCCGCGAGTTCGACGGCCTCGAACGAGGTAGCCGATCCGTGCCAGATACGGAACGGGCCGTCGAAAGGACGCGGTAGCGTCGTCGCGTCCTCGAGCGAAGGCCGGTGCGTTCCCACCCACTTGACGTTTTCCTCGCTGATCAGCAGTTTGAGGAGTTCGTAGTTCTCGGTGAGGTACTCGTACTGCTTGGCGATGTCCAGACCGAGGAGCGGGTATTGAAGAACCTCGTTGCCCTTGCCGATCACGATCTCGAGGCGTCCCCGGCTGAGTTGATCGATGGTTCCGAAATCTTCGGCGACTCGGATCGGGTCGAGTAGCGAAAGGACCGTGACACCCGTCGAGAGCAGGATTCTGTCCGTGGCCTGCGCAATCGCCCCCAAAACGACGGTTGGCGCCGACGAAAGAACCGGCCCGGCATGGCGCTCACCCACCGAGAACGAATCGATACCCAGTTCTTCGGCGAGAACCGCCAGTTCGACGACGCGGTTGAGCCGATCGGACGGGGCAACTTCCTCGCCGGTCACTGGATGGGGTGGGTTGAAAATGATGTCCAGAACCTGAAAACGCATGACCCGTCTTTCTCGATAACCGCACAGCGCGCCTGTCCCTCGGAGGCTAGTGCGCGACTCGTCGACGGATCCGCCATCCGAGGACGCCCCTGACACGGCGAAATCACGAAAAACCCTATTCAACAACTACTTTCGACTCAATGGCATCATTCGGTCGATAAAACTCTCCCCGATCCGAAGTCGACCGAAAACATGCCGCACTCCCGCCAGGCAGGACCTGTGTCACCAACCAAACGAGCGCACGGTAAACATGAAGTACTAAGAGTGCGTTCCCTTATCGTTAAGAGGTACTTGATATGAACGGTGCGGCAGCCATCGGTGATGGCATATTTCAGATTCCTGTCCCGATCACGGACAACCCGCTCGGGCACACGCTCGTCTACGCCATGGAATCCCCCGGCGGACTGATCTTGGTCGACGCTGGTTGGGGCGACGACAACGGCTGGCAGGGCCTCAACGCCGGGCTCGCCGAGATCGGGCATTCGGTGACCGACATCGAGGGCGTCGTGGTCACGCACTTCCATCCGGACCACACCGGCCTGTGCGGACGGGTCCGCGAGGCATCCGGCGCCTGGATCGCCATGCACGAGGACGACCACTACTTGTTCGATCAGATGGCCACTGCGCGTAACGAGGAGTGGATGGCGTACCAGCTCGACAACATGGAACGTGCCGGAGCGCCCGCAGCTGACCGTGATGCATTCCGACTGGCTGCCGCGGGTGAGTCTCCGGTGGGCCCCGAGTCCGCTCCCGACCGCCTTCTCGCGGACGACGAAATCATCGCGCTCACCGGCCGCGGCCTCCGCGTTGTCTACACCCCCGGCCACACGCCTGGTCACGTCTGCTTCTACCTCGACGACGCCGACGTCATGTTCACCGGCGACCACGTCCTGCAGAAGACCACACCACACGTCGGCAACTTCGTGTACCCCCTCGACGAGCGTGATGCCCTCGCCGATTTCCTCGACTCGCTCGCACGGGTGCAGAACATGAACATCACCCGCGGTCTCGGCGCACACGGCATTCCGATCGACGACGTCGGAGGTCGCGCCGGCGAGCTGATCGAGCATCACCAGGAGCGACTCGATCACCTGCTGCAGGAGTTCGCCGACGACAAGCTCACGGTGTGGGACGTCGCGGCAAAGATGAAGTGGTACAAGCCGTGGGCCGAGATCTCCCCGATGGGAAAGACGATGGCGCTCTCCGAGGGCGCAGCTCACCTTCGCCATCTGGTTGCCCGAGAGCAGGTCTCTCAGGTTCCCGGCTCCGAGCCAGCGCTCTTCGCTCGCTCCGTCTGAAAGATCAGGGCCGACAAGCACTCCGCTCGTCGGCCATGATCTCTATTCCGCTTCGGCCTGATCGACTATTCGGGTCGACGCCGATCGCGGCACCACCACCACCGGAACCGGTGAGTACCGCACGATCTTCGCCGCCCGACTGCCGAGGAACACCCGCGCCAGTGGACCTGCCTTGCTCGAGCCGACAGTCAGAACGTCACCTCGGTCCCACTCGACGCCCTCGAGCGCCTCGGCCCAGTTACGACCATGGCTGATAACCGATTCCATGACGTCGGGTATTTCGGGCAGTGCACGCACGCGCTCGAAGGCAGCGTTGGTCTCGCGCTCGACCACCTCGGCCCACTCAGAGATGATCGGTGAATCCCCCTCGGTCCCGAGCGTGGTCGTGTACTGCGCGTTTGCGCGAACTGCAAACGCCGCCAGTCTGAGTCCGGCATCGACACGCGCAGCCACGGTCGCGGCGGCGAGCACCAGATCGTCTTGATCGGGTGTGCCCGAGTATGCGGCGGTGACGCGGCGAACCACCTCACCGGGCTTGGTTCGAAATCCCCTCGGCGCCAGGGCGACCGGAACGTCGGAGCTGTGCAGCAAGCGTGAGGTGACACTGCCGAGAGCCACGTGACCGAACACCCCGGCCGTAGACGAATCCAGGACGATCATCTTGGCTTCGTGCTCGTGAACGAGATCGAGCAGGCCACTCGACGTCGACTGAGCCTCATGCACGACATAGGTTACGTCGACGTCGGAGGGCATGTCTGCCCGCGCTTTCGCCAGTGCCGCTTCGGCTTCGGCTCGCAATTGCTGGTGGTATTCGGCGTCGACACGCGCCATCCCGGGCGGTGGCGGCGAGGGAATCACCGCGCAGATCACCAGCGGTTCACCGGACGAGCGCGCCAACAGCGTTGCCAGATGGACGGTTCCGGAGCTGTCACCGTCGGGTGCGTATCCCGCGAGCAACGTCATGACTCGGACTCCGATCCCAGTTCGGCGCGGTTCTTCGCCCCGAGGCGCGAGTGCTTCATACCGTAGGCGAAGTACCAGATGATCGCGACGGTCACCCAGACGAGGAATACGTAGATCGTGACGGTTCGGAGGTCCTTGATGATCCACAGGCAGCCCAGGATCGAGAGGATCGGCGTCACCGGATAGCCGGGAACTTTGAAGCTGCGCGGCAGGTCCGGGTCACTGCGCCGCAGGATGATGACCCCGACCGAGACCACGAGGAAGGCCACCAGAGTTCCGATGCTGGTCATTTCGGCGAGGAAGTTGATCGGAATGAAACCGGCCAGAATGCTGATGACGACGCAGACGATGATGGTGTTGGGCACCGGCGTCAGAGTCCGCGGGTTCACCTTGTGGAAGATCGACGGAATCATGCCGTCGCGTGACATCGCGAACAGGATCCGGGTCTGACCGTAGATGACCACGAGCGTGACGCTGCAGATCGAGATCACCGCACCGGCGGCCAGAAGTGTTCCCGGCCAGGTAGATCCGGTCACCTGTTCGAGGATGGCGGACAGTCCGGCTTCCTGACCTTCGAACGAAGCGGAATCCTGTGCACCGATCGCGACGGCGACAACAGCGATGTAGATCGCGGTGACAGACACGAGCGCAATGAGGATCGCGAGAGGGAGATTGCGACGAGGGTTCTTCACTTCTTCGCCGGCGGTGGACACAGCGTCGAGGCCGATGTACGAGAAGAAGATGATTCCGGCGGCGGACATGACGCCACTGAATCCGAACGGTGCGAAGTCGGCGAAGTGATTGCTGTTCCATCCGGCGATGCCGACCACGATGAAGAGCAACAGAATTGCGAGTTTGATCGAGACCATGATGGCGTTGGCCTTGGCCGATTCACTGGCGCCGCGGATGAGCAGAACACCGCACAGGCACACCAGGATCACTGCGGGCAGATTGATGATGCCGCCCTGCTCCGGCGCTTGTGACAACGCGTCGGGAATCTGGAACCCGAAGAGGTTGCCAAGCAGCTGGTTCAAGTATTGCGACCATCCGACGGACACCGCCGCGGCCGATACTCCGTACTCGAGAAGCAGACACGCTCCGACGGCCATGGCCGGAAGCTCTCCGAGCGTCGCGTAAGCGTAGGAATACGACGAGCCCGACGCCGGGACAGCTCCGGCCAACTCCGCGTAACAGATCGCCGTGAGTCCCGCGACGACACCGGCAACAACGAAGGAGATGATGACCGCCGGACCCGCAACCGGGACTGCCTGCGAGAGGACGAAGAAGATACCGGTGCCGATCGTGGCGCCGATGCCGAACATGGACAACTGCGCCAAACCGATACTGCGGGTCAGCTCGCCGCCGTTGGTATCTGCGCCGGTCTCCTGGTCTATCTGCAAAGCCGGCTTGCGCCGAAGTACGTGTTTGACGAGAGTAGCCATCGACGCTCCTCTAGAGTGCCTGGTAGGAAACTGTTGTATCCTCATACTGCACGCAAGTGTCCTGCGACACAACTGTTGGAGCAAAGTTGTCCAGCTCACGCCAACCGTCCGGTCTGGAAAGCCCGGATCGTGAACCGCCTTCGGAGAAAACGGGGAGATCATGACCGGACCGACCATCACCGTCGACCTGCGTCGTATCGAACAGAATGCGCGCGTCCTCGTCGAGGCGTCCAGCGCTCACGGTATATCGGTGGCCGGTGTCAGCAAATCTACGTGCGGATCCCCCAAGGTGGCACGAGCAATGGTCCGCGGCGGCGTCACGCAGATCGCCGACTCCCGCCTGGACAACCTGGCCCGCATTCGCCGCGACGGCATCACCGTTCCCCTGATGCTGATCCGCGCACCGTCGCTGAACGAGATCGACGACACGATCCGCTACGCGGACATCAGCCTCAACTCCGAGTTGACGACGATTGCTGCTCTGGGCAGAGCAGCACAAACGCGAGGCGTAGTCCACGACATCGTGCTGATGATCGACCTCGGAGATCTCCGCGAAGGAATCCTGCCGGCGGAGGCGCTGGACGTAGTCGCTGAAATCCTTCCTATCGAGGGCATCAGACTGATCGGAATCGGCGCGAACCTCGCGTGCGTCGGTGGCATCCAACCGACCGTCGACAACCTGTCGAATCTGGTCTACCTAGCCGACGAAATCACGAAGCGGTTCTCGATCGAACTGCCGATCGTTTCCGGCGGCAATACGTTCTCGCTGCCACTACTCGAGACGGGCACGATGCCCGAGGGGATCAACCATCTGCGTTTGGGCGCCAGCATCGTACTGGCCGAATCACCCACTCCCCCCGGACTGTACGAACTGCTGAACAACGATGCCTTCACTCTCACCGCGGACATCATCGAGGCCAAGGTCAAGCCGTCGCGGCCGTACGGCGTCTCAGGCGAAGACGCATTCGGCCGACGCCCCGTCTTCGACAACGAGGACAAGCCGAGCCGACGCCTGATCTTGTCCATCGGCCGCGAGGACATCTCGCCGGAAGGCTTGACCCCGATCGATCCGCGTCTGAAGGTGATCAGCGCCAGTAGCGATCACCTCCTCGTCGACGCCGGAGAAACAGGCGACGAATACCGACTGGGTGGCACCGTCGACTTCACGATCGATTACGGCGCGCTCTTGATGGCGATGACATCGCCCTACGTCGAAAAGCGCTACGTCCTGGGCACCGAACCGATCGATGCCAATGCGACCGTCGAATTGATCGACCTCGAAACTACCGGGCTGGCAAGCCATCTCCTCGATCACGGCCTACGTGAGGACATGTCCGGAATCGGTTTCGACTGCATTCAAGCCGAGAATGCCGCTGCGGATCTCACAACGCTGCCGCTGTGGCTCACTGCCGAAGCCTGGCAGAACACCAGAATTCCGATCGCCACCGAACCTGGAACCGATTTGGGTGCAATCATTTTCGCCTCCCACGGCGATATCGAACAATTGCTGTCGTCGGCGGCGGATCTGCACGGCCCCAGTTTGGAGAACACCGTCTTGGTGGGCGTCAAGGACGCCACGGTCGATCACAAGCGCGCACTCGACGAGTACGGGGTATTGCTGGTGACGATCGACGAGATCGATCGCCATGGCATGGCGGCCTTGATGCCTCGCGTTCTCGCCGCGGCGGGACAGGGTGTGAACGGCGTCCACGTCCACTTCGACATGGACATCATCGACGGACGTGTTCTCGGAGTCGACGACACGACACATCTGGGCGGCCTCACGTTCCGAGAGGCTCACCTCGCCGCCGAATTCATCAGCGAGACCGGCCTGACGAGATCGATTTCGATCGGCAGCGTCGCGGCAGCGGATTCCGATCCTCTCGGCCGTCAGGCGACCTTCGTCGACGGACTGGTTGCATCGCTGCTCGGGCGCAAGGTGGTCAAAGCCTGACGTTGTCGGCAGCCCTTGCGAGAATCGTTCGATGATCATGCGGAGCCCCGGTCAGCACGTATTCATCGCACTCGGCACGCCATGGATCGATGCTGTGGTCGCGTTTCTCGAACCCCGGGCCCGTGTCGATCCCTGGATCATGCGCGGAAAGATGGCCATCGGTGACCTGCTGGTCACGGTTCTCGACACCACTCCTCGCGCGGTGCTCTGCATCGAGACCGTGGCTGCGCCCTTCGACGGCACGTCGCCGATGGAAGTCGATGAACGCCCGTACGAACTCCACGGTTTGCCCACCGTTCCAGAACTCGAACAACGATGGTCCATCACGTTTCCCACGGATCCTGGGCCGGTCGACGACGCACTGGCCGACCGGATTCTCACGGCCGGCCAGTCACACTATGCGCACTACTTCGGCGACATCGACACGCTGGATCCGACGTCCACAGCTGCCCACGCCCGAACGTTGATGAACGAGCGGGGCAACTGCACAGGTTGCAGCTCACCGATGCCGTTGCGAAAGTTCAACAGCAGCGATCGCCTTCACTTTCATTCCGCATCACGGATCTTCAGGCAGGCTGAACCTGGTGACGACTACCCAGCCGTCCTGTGCCGCAAGTGCACCGGAAGGATGGCCACGTCTGGGCACACCAACTTCATCGACTACATGCTGGCGAAGAATCCGTCGTGCCCACTCTGCGGTGCACACAGAACCGCTCAGTGTGCACCGGGGATGCCGGTCCATCCGTTCGATCACCTACCGTGGCTCGCCGTAACTGGCTGCGTCGTGGGACCGGACACCCCGGAATGGACGTGCCGAGCGTGCAGTCACTCATGGGGACAGATGTTCCCGCCGGATCACCCGCAGCACGACTGATCAGTTCGCGGCGAAGCCGGGAAGCCGATCGATGTCCGCGATGATCGAATACTCCGCGGCGTCACCCTGGAGGATTCGACTCTGCTCGCCGTGGACGTCGACGGGGACGTCGCCGGCCAATGTCACTCGGTGCACACTGCGCGCCTGAGTCCCGTAGTCGGCGATACCGTAATGCTGAGTCGCCTGGTTGTCCCAGATCGCCAGGTCGCCGGCCGACCAGTTCCATCGAACAGTGTTTTCCAACTTGATGATTCGTGCCTGCAGGATCTGGTAAAGAGCTACCGACTCCGACGGTTTGAGCCCGACGAACTCCTTGAAGAAGTGACCGAGCAGGAGGGTCTTCTCCCCCGTCGCCGGATGGATACGCACCACCGGATGTTCGGTCTAGTAGATCTCACGGGTGAATTCGGCGTAGTAGGCCTGGCGCTGCGCGTCTACCGGGTTCGCCTGATCGACAACCTCGGCATAGTCGTAGGCATTGGTGTGAACGGCCCGCAAATTCTCGACCAAGACCTTGAGTGAAGACGGCAGTTGGTCGTACGCGGCGGTGGTCGACGCCCACGTGGTCGCTCCGCCGTACTCGGGAATGGTCGTCGCTCGCAGAATCGAGGCTTTCGGGATGCGGTCGACAAACGTCACGTCCGTGTGCCAACTGTTGGCGGCTCGGTCGAGCACCAACAGCTTGTCGCCCCTGGACTTCACCGTCGGATGCGGGGTGGTCTGGGTGCCGAGGGTTCCGGCGAATTCGTACTGCGACGTGTCGTCGAGATGATGCTGCCCACGGAAGAACACAACCTTGTGCGCTGCCAGCGCATAGTTGATCGCGTAGGCGGTCTCTTCGGACAGATCCCCCGAGAGGTGTACGCCGTCGATGCGGGCGCCGATCAGCTCACCGACCTTGTGGACAGTGATTCCGCCGGCAGCGTAGATCTGCTCCGGGGTCTGGGTGACACGTTCGAGTTCGGTGACGGACATGGCGATCTCCTGTGAGTCGGTCAAGCCTACGGGCGCGGCAGTCGTCATGGCGCCGCCTACTGTGAACACTCAATCATTTACGCTGCGGGCTCGAATACGGTTGAACTCGAGGTGATCTCAAAGTTCACCGCTCCCTCGTCGGAGAATACTGCCGCTCACTGGGACGAGGCCGTCGTCGTTGTCGTCATGAGCTGTAGCGTGCGATCTGCCGCACCCACGTCTACGGAGGACAGCATGCAACCCGAGGGCCCTGCCGAACAGATTCGTTCAACGCTCGCTCGCATCGCGCATCTTGCCGACACCGGCTCGGTCGAGGATTACGTGGAGCAGTTCACCCGCGAGGCCGAATGGAACATGCCCGCCAATCCCGATCGCGGTATCCCCGCACAGGTACGACGTGGCCGCGAAGAAATTGCTGCTGGAGTAGTCGAGCGTCGAGCCGCCGGCATACAAGGCCCGGGCACATTCACACGCCACGTCACCACGGCGATCGCCGTGGACGTGACCTCGGAAACGACAGCCCGCGCGGATGCGGTGTGGACGTTCTACGTCGACACGACCACAACCCCCAAGCTCAGCGGCGTCGGGAGCTACGCGGACGAGTTCGAACTCGAAGATGGGCGGTGGCGACTCTCGCGACGGGTGATTTCGCGCGGCTGACGCTCAGTCTTCTTCGCCGGTGATCGCCTCACACCAGTCTTCGACCTGATCGATCCCCTCTTCCGTCCATTCGGGGCTCATGTCTTCGAGTGCATCGAAGACCACCTCGCAGGTCAGCATCTCCGGTGAACCCTCCGACCCCGCTGCCTCGGTTCCCTCCGCAGACGCTGTCGCAACTGGGCCGGCGGCCAGCGCAACCGCCATCGCGCCTGTTCCGACCATCGCTTTCACACGCATCGGTTCTCCTCCTTCACTCTCGCTTCGGTCCTCGGGGTACCCGACTCGGCCCGCCCTACCCATCGCCGTCACTCATGTCCGACTTTCGGCGCCGACGGCATAGACTGAGCTCGTCGCCACCACGCTCTCGCAGCGTCGGGGCGACAGATACACAGCTGGATCAGAATCGGAAGGCATCCCATTACAGAATCTCCCGCTCCGCACGACATCTACTTCGTACCCCCGGAGCAGGACAGCCCCAATCCTGTGGAGCCGGCGTCGGCCGCGTCACGCGCACGGATGGGCGAGCTACCCGAGACCGTCCGATTCAAGAATCGTTTTGCCCTCGCGATCACGACCACCACGCCGCTCGAGGCGATGGTCGAAGATCTCCTCTTCATCCGCGACATCCTCGACGCCGCAGGAATCGAGTATCTACTCGTCCGCGGAAACGACGAGCGCCCCGTGATCGCGGTGAGCTGGACCGAGCGCAAAAACCTGCGGCAGGCACTTGTCGAGGGATGCGCAAACGCACCCTTCTATTCCAAAACCGTCGACGCGAAGAAGAGCCCAGCTCTCCTTGTCGCGGACGGTGCCCTGTCGAAAACCAACAAGTCACGGATCTTCCGCTTGTTCCGTCCGAGGGTTCACGTCGCAAGCGGTATGAACTACGGCGCGAACATCGGCGTTCAAATCGAATTGTGGTCGATTTCCGACGAAGAAATCGTCCTACCCGTCGAGAACTCACTGACACGACGAACCGTCCTCCCTGAAGAAGCGGTCCGAGGAACCGTCGAGCGATTCGGCCGGATCTGGCCGACCATCGAGAACATGTTCGCCGATCATGCCTCCGATATCAGCTTCGATATCGATCTTGTCTTTTCCTGGGTCGACGGCTCTTCCAAGGAGTTTCAGGCTCAGCGCGCCAAGCGCATGCAGAACTACATCGTCGGAGAGGGCGACGAATCAGAAGCGCGCTTCCGTCAGATCGACGAGCTCAAATACGCGCTTCGATCCATCCACATGTACGCGCCGTGGATCCGGCGGATCTTCGTCGCAACCGATTCCGATCGTCCGGACTGGCTTGCGGACGATCCGCGAGTCACGTTCATGCCCAGCGAAAAGTTCTTCGCCGATCCAAGTGTGTTGCCCACCCATAATTCTCAAGCTGTCGAGTGCCAGCTGCACCATATTCCGGGTCTGGCGGAGCATTTCCTCTACTCCAACGACGACATGTTCTTCGGTCGCCCCGTCGGCCCCGATATGTTCTTCTCCCCCGGCGGGATCAGCATGTTCATCGAGGCCGACACCAGAATCGGTTTGGGACACAACGACAACGACCGCAGCGGGTTCGAGAATGCGGCTCGCGTCAACCGCCGTCTGCTACAGGACCGCTTCGGTCTGATGACCACCAGACATCTGGAGCACGCAGCGACGCCACTACGCAAGAGCGTGATGGCCGAGATGGAACGCGAGTTCGCCGAAGACTTCGCGGCCACTGCAGCAAGCACCTTCCGCGCGAGTTCCAATATCTCGGTGACCAATTCGCTGTACCACTACTACACGCTCATGAGTGGACGGTCGGTGGTGCAGAAGTCCGCCGCCGTCAAATACGTCGACACGACGGTCAAGGCCGGTTTGCGCGACATGGACTCACTGCTCGCCAAGCGCTCCATGGACTTCTTCTGCCTCAACGACGGCAGCGCTCCGGAGATCGATCTGGAACTTCGGACACGCAAGATCACGGAGTTCCTGGAGAGCTACTACCCCATCCCGGCGCCCTGGGAAGCCTAGACGAAACAAGGGCCCAGCCGATTTCGGCTGGGCCCTTGCTACTTCGGTCGATCAGCGTGCTGTCACATGCTCCCGTTGCACCGGAATGGGCAGACCGAGATTGTCACGCAACGTCGTTCCTTCGTAGTCACTGCGGAGAACACCTCGATCCTGCAGCAGCGGCACCACGTCGTCGACGAACTCGTCGAGGCCGGTCGGCACAAGGTGCGACCCGAGGATGAACCCATCCGAACCGTCGTTGCTGACAAACGAATCTATTTTCTCGGCAACCTGCTGCGGTGTACCGACGATCGGTCCACGCTCGAACTGATCGATCACCACTTCGCGCAGATTCAACTTCTTGCTCTCCGCTACCGCGCGCAGTTTTGCGACGGTCGCGAAACGATCTTGGTGAATGAAGGCGCGGCCCTGGATGATCGGCGGAGCCTCGGGATCCGGAGCGATATCGGGTAGTGGTCCTTCGGGGTCGTACTTCGACAGATCGAGATTCCAGATCTGTTCGAGCAGAACCAAAGCGGTCTGGCCGGTGACCTGCTGGTCGCGAATCTCTCGGTACTTCTCGATCGCATCTGCCTCCGAGGTGCCGAGAACAAAACTCGCCGACGGCAGGATCTTGATGTCACCCGGGTCACGTCCGGCCGCGACGGCACGTGCTTTGATATCGCGATAGAAATCGGCCGCCTCGGGCAACTGACCGTACGGTGAGAAGATCGCGTCGGCATTGCCGGCAGCAAAATCGCGCCCCTGCGGCGACACCCCGGCCTGCAGAATAACCGGGCGCCCTTGCGGGCTACGCGGCACTGTGAATCGGCCGTTCACGTCGAAATGCGATCCATGAAAGACGAATTCACCGGCATCCGGTCGCGCGAGAAAGCGCCCTGATGCCTTGTCTGCCACGATGTCGTCGCTTCGCCACGAATCCCACAGTTCACGCACCAGCGCTACGGTCTCCTCCGCACGCTCGTATCGTTGCGCGCGGTCGAGGTATCCGCCGCGGCGAAAGTTCTGGCCGGTGAATGCGTCGAACGAGGTGACGACGTTCCAGGCGGCACGCCCTCCGGACAACTGATCGAGCGTCGCGAATTGGCGGGCCAGTTCGTACGGCTCGTTGAACGTGGCATTGATAGTGCCGGCCAATCCGAGGTGTTCGGTTACCGCCGCCAACGATGCAAGGACCGTGAAGGTGTCCGGCCTACCGATGATGTCTTGGTCGAAAATCTGTCCCGCACGCTCACGAAGGGCGAGGCCTTCGGCGAGGAAGAAGAAGTCGAACTTCCCACGCTCGGCGGTTCGAGCGGTGTGTTCGAAGGTATCGAACTCTATCTGGCTGCCCGCCTGCGGATCCCACCACGCAGTGTGATGGTTGACGCCGCCGAGGTAGGCACCCAGGATGACCTGCTTACGCTTCTGAGAACTCATGAGAATCTATTCCTCGTCTGTCAGGCGGCCGGAGTACCGGCGGCGTAGCGGTTGGGAACGTCGATGGGTAGACCAAGGAGTCCGCGAAGATTCGCCTGCGGATATTCGGTGCGGAATACGTTGCGTCGCTGCAATTCAGGCACCAGCTCACCTGCGATGGCGTCGAGGTCGTCCACGACAACGCCCGGCCGCAAACGGAAGCCGTCGATTCCCAACTGCTGCCACCGGAGAACAAGATCCGCCAACTCCGCAGCAGAGCCGGTGAAGGTCAGTGCGTCCGAACGGTATTCGGCGCCGGCCTGCGCGTCGAGGCGAGCGAGCCGTTCCTTTCCGGTTTCTTCCGGCGTATCGAAGAAGACGACGATGTCGGTGAAGACCCGAAGAGGTTCGCCGGTGCGCTGCACGTGTTCTTCGGCTGCTCGCACTTCACCCAGGATTGCCGTGACCTGCTCCTCGTCGAACGGCGTCACGAACACCAGATCGGCCGTCCGCGCCGCCAGTTCGTACGCGACCCGCTGATGTGCCAACGCGGTAACGACGGGATGCCCCTGCGGCGGGCGCGGGGTCACCGACGGTCCACGGACCGAGAGGTACTTTCCCTCGAAGTCGATGTAGTGCAACTTGTCCCGGTCGATGAATCGACGCTGTTCGACATCACGGATCTCGGCGTCGTCCTCCCAACTGTCCCAGAGTCGCCGGATTACGTCAGCCGCCTCCGCAGCTTCGTCGAACAGGTCGCGCACGAAGTCCGGGAGGACGCCTGAAACGATCGACTGACGGTCGGCATCGGTGAGCGCTGGGATGTCGCGACGCCCGAACTGTGCTGCCTCGGATTCCGACGCCGAAACCTTCACCTGCCATCCGGCGCGACCGCGTGAGGTGTAATCCAGCGTGGCAACGGCTTTGGACACGTGGAACGGCTCGGTGTGAATGGTGGTGATGGTCGGGATCAAGCCGATGTTGCTCGTGATCGGTGCCAGTCGGGCGGCCACGAGATGCGCGTCGAGCCGAGCGCGCACCCGATCAACCGCGTCGTCGACGGGCTCGAGTGGGTTGGCCGGCACCGAGAGACTGTCCTCGATGGTGACGAAATCGAGCAGACCACGCTCGGCGGTCGTCACCACGTCAGTCCAATACGACGCGCTGAACAGCTCACTCGGGCGCGAGTGTGGCTCTCGCCAGGCCGCTGGGTGCCAACCGGCACCGTCCAGCGCTACGGCGAGATGCAACGGAGCAAGATGAGAAGAAGGGGTGGAGGTCATCGGCGCATACTCCTGTTCGAGAACTACTCGGGAGCGCACAGTGCCGACCGCAGAAACCGTCAGCACCCGACTGACGGTTCTCGTGGCGACTGCCGCTTGCGACACGCACCGCGCGTATCGCCAGGTGTGATTCCGGGGCACCCCATCGGCATGAAGGGTTGCCGTCCAGCTAGCCGGTCCTTGTTGCTGGAGCTCTGCACCTACCTCGACGGTAGTGAGTACGCGACCGCCCGGCAATCACCCGGAACTGCGCGTGGGTGCCGGAAACCGCCTGCGACCTCAGATGATCGAGCGTGCCGCCTTTTCGCTCTCGAGGATTCGAATGCCGGCAGCACTGAGCCTCCGGGCACCCTCGGCCGCGTCGACGGGCTCACCGACCGTCACGTGCGCACCGAGTGGAACGACCGAATGAACAATTGTCTCGTCGTACACGTGCACCAGATTGCACCCCTGAGCCCCGTCACGACCACGCTGACCACCGACTTCCACGTTCAAGTCCTGGGTGTAACACGTCGACGACGCCACGGAAACCGGAATGCCGGCGAACGTCGCCGTCGTCGAATAGTGCAGGTGCCCGGCAAGAATCGCCCGGACGTCGCTGCCACGCAAGACGTCTGCCAACCGGGACTGATCACGCAACTCCACCAGAACCGCGAGATCCTGAATGCACGGAACCGGCGGATGATGCAGCGCCAGAATTGTTCCGTCGGGCGCCGGCACCGTCAATTCTGTTCGTAGCCAGTCTAATTGACGATCCGAGATCTCACCGTAGTGATGACCGGGAACCGACGAATCCAGGGTGATCACCCGCAGTCCGTCAAGGTCGTAGACGTTGTCGACGGGATGATCGGTGGCGTCCTCGCCCAACAGCAGAGATCTGAACGTAGGGCGGTCGTCGTGGTTGCCCATCGCCCAGACGACCTGCGCATCGATCTCGGCCGCCACGGGTTCCACGATGGCTTTCAGTTCCGCGTATGCGTCGGGGTGTCCCTGGTCGGTCAGGTCGCCGGTGAATATCAGTGCATCCGGGCGTGCGCCCGAGGCCACGATCCCGCTGAGCACTTCCCGCAATCTCGTCGACGCATCCACGGCGTCGTACAACTCCCCCTGAGCCACCAGATGCGTGTCACTGAGGTGCACCAGGAAATGCTTCGGACGCGGGTACTCGGCATTCCGAACGCTCATCGGTCTCTCGCTTCCGCTTGCCGACGCGTAGGCGCCGGTGCGGCACCTACTGATCGTCGAGACTAGTCAACCGACCAACAGTGACTGATCGGGGCACGCCCGACGAACACGAAGCGAACTCCCGCGGCGACCCTCGGGATCGAGTAGTTGAAGCTGCGAGTAGTGTGTGGACAGTGTTGTTCCTGACCAGTCGGCGTTACGTCGACCTTCGCCTGCAGGCGAGCGCAATGTGTACGCGCTCGCTCTGACCTGACGCGTACCAGGAAACATTTCTTCGAATCTGCCCGGCCTCTGGTGCCGCGCTGCGTTTCGCTCCCTTGATTTTCGAAAGGCATAGTCATGCCCAGCTCCACCTCCACCGGCGTGCCGGAAAAGTCCACGTCCCGTTTTCCGTCCTGGGCGACGGCATTCGGACCGCAGATCGTCGCCGGTCTCGTACTCGGTGTCATCATCGGTCTCGTCGCCCGGGCAATGCCTGATGCGGCCGACGGCAACGTCAACTGGTTGGTCGGCACCGTGCAGACCATCGGTTCGAGTTACGTCAAGCTGCTCACCGTTGCGGTTATCCCGCTGGTGTTCACCGCCATTGTCAGCTCCATCGCCAACCTGCGCCAGGTCGCCAATGCAGCTCGCCTGGCCGTGCAGACCTTGCTCTGGTTCGCGATCACCGCTTTCATTGCTGTGATCATCGGCATCATCGTCGGCCTGATCACCGATCCCGGTTCACGGACCGATGTCGCCGCCGAAGCAGCGAAGGAACCCAAGAGCTCCGGCTCGTGGTGGGCGTTCATCACCGGACTGGTTCCGAACAACTTCCTGGGGCTGGGCGCAAAGACTTCCGTCGCCGAAGGCGTGGCGACTACATCGCTGAGCTTCAACGTCCTGCAGCTGCTCGTCATCGCCGGCGCAATCGGCATTGCTGCACTGAAGATCGGCCCCAAGGCTGCGCCGTTCCTCGAGTTCAACGCGTCGCTGCTCGCGATCGTCCAGAAGGTCCTGTGGTGGATCATTCGCCTCGCCCCAATCGGTACGGCCGCACTGATCGCCAACGCTGTCGCCACCTACGGCTGGGATGCAATCGGCTCGCTCGGCGTATTCACCGCGGCCATCTACATCGGTCTGGCCATCGTCTTCTTCGTGGTCTACCCCATCCTGATTGCCGCGCACGGCCTCTCGGTCCGAAGCTTCTTCTCCGGTGTCTGGCCTGCAACTCAACTCGGATTCGTCTCGCGCTCGTCGATCGGCACTCTGCCTCTGACCGAACGCGTCACCGAACGCAACCTCGGTGTTCCGCGTGAGTACGCCTCATTCGCCGTTCCGCTCGGCGCCACCACGAAGATGGACGGTTGCGCCGCAATCTATCCCGCGATCGCGGCGATCTTCGTCGCAGGCTTCTACGACGTTCCGTTGACCTTCACCGACTACCTGTTGATCGTCGTCGTTTCGGTCATCGGCTCGGCAGCAACGGCCGGAACCACCGGTGCGACAGTCATGCTCACACTCACGCTCTCCACCCTGGGTCTTCCCCTGGCCGGCGTCGGACTGCTCCTCGCAGTCGAACCGATCGTCGACATGGGCCGCACCGCAGTCAACGTCACCGGCCAGGCTCTGGTTCCGGTCATCGTCGCAAAGCGTGAGGGAATCCTCGACAAGGAGCGCTTCGACGCTCCCCGCAACGGTGATCCCTTCGCCGAGGAACTTGTCGACGCGTAATCCTCGATGACAACAGCAGCGTCCCCGCACCCGAGCAATACGGTGCGGGGACGCTGCTTTTCAACCGGAACTGCACAGAGTGTTGTCGAACCGTCAGACGCCCAATGCCCGGGACAGAGTCGGCCACGCCTTCGGCAGTCGTTCACGCCAATACGCCCACGCGTGTGTGCCGTTCGGCTCGTAATCCACCTGCGCCGGAATCTTCAGCTCCTGCAACCGAGCGTCGAACATCTTGGTGCAGGCGTGGGCGGCAACCTCGATGCCGCCGCCGATCACCAGACGCTCGAGCAGTTCAGGAGTCTGCAGCGTCTCGTCGGACCCGGGACGACCGTTTGCAGTCGACACGTAGATTTCCTTGCCACGCAACTTCTCTGCGTTGATCAACGAATCGTGTGCCTCCCATTCCGGGCCCCCTGGCACACCCCAGATGTTGGCCGGATCTCCGCTTCGAGAAGAAATCGTGGCCTGGACGGCAGTTCGGCCGAGCGGATCCATCGTGGAATAACAGCCGCTGAACACGGCAACGCCGCGATACATGTCCGGAAAGCGTTGGGCGAGCATCATTGCACCCATCGCGCCCATGGAATTGCCGGCAATCGCGTTGATTCCGTTGGTCTCGAGTCGCGCGTCGATCAGCGGTGGCAACTCCTCGGTGATGAAGGTTTCCCACTTGTGCAGTCCCAGCCGCGGATCCGGATTCTCCCAGTCCGAGTACAGGCTCGCGATTCCGCCATTGAGCATCACGACGTTGACGTTCTTGTCGGCGAAGAACGCCGGGGCGCCGCCGATCGTCATCCATCCGCTGCTTTTCTCTCCGGCGTCGACACCCTCGAGCATGTACAGCGCTGGGCGCGGAACCGAATTGTCAGCGGGTAGCAAAATCTCGACGCCGACCTCCCGTCGAAGTGCAGGCGACGCCACCGTCAGCCTGACCGCCTGTGGTGCGGTCACCTTCTCGCCGACGATGGCCGGGACGACGATGTCGTCGCGCAGGTCCGGTTTGGGGCCCGGATCCTCCTGAAGTGGTCCCGGGATCGTCGACCCCGAGCTCACGCTTCCCTCGACGCTGCCCAGACTTCCCGAGCTTCCCGAACTACCCGAGCTTCCGGAACTCGGCGCTGCCGTCGACAGTCCGCCCAATTGCAAAGAAAGTGCACAGACGGCCAAACACACCGCACCTGTGCGCGCAGATCGAATCCACGCACGCCGCTCAGTCCTCATGAAACTCCCAAACCAGTCAAAGATGTTTCCGTGAACATACCGTGCAGTTCGGACTTTCTTGGACAAACGACCACGACAAGATCTGTCGGTCGCCGCTACTAGGCTGGCCCCCGTGCAACCGGATTCAGTCAGGGCCCTCGACCTCGACCGAATTCGCGCTGTCGTGGGCACAACCACCTACGAACGTGGACTTGTCTACCTGCGGCAGAATGCAGTCGAATCCATCGGATGGAACGACACCGCTGACACCTTGACCGGCGCTGTATCGGGAACTGCGCGAGAGCCGTACACCTGCACGATTTCGGTAAGTCGCAGCGCGGCCGGTACAGCAACGTTCACGCGTGGCCTCTGCACGTGTCCCGTGCGGATGAACTGCAAGCACGTAGTCGCGTTGGTGCTCGCAGCGGTTGCCGAGGCGAACAAGACTCCACAACACCTCGGATGGGACAGCGCGCTCGAGGAGTTGCTCCGACCAGACCCGGCCGGCCGTACTACACGTGGACTTGGCATTCAATTCACCACCCGAACCAAGGGCGCATCGACACGGCTCATCATCAAACCCGTACAACCAGGAGCGAGAGGGTGGATCTCCGGCGGGCTCGCCTGGAACAAACTCGGAAGCACTTTTCAGTTCCCCGCAGATCACCTCCGGGTTCTACGCGACATACATCTCCTCCACAGCGCCGGCAACTTCTACCGAAATCAAAATGCCGCGGAAATCGATCTTGCCGGGTTCGCGAGCCCGCAACTCTGGTCGCTTCTTCGTGAGGCCATCAGCGTCGGCGTTTCACTCGTTCACTCGAAGGCCGGCCTCGGCAACATCTCCCTACTCGACGATGCCAGCATCTGCCTCGACGTCCACGGAGCGGAAGACAACAACCTCCGTCTCACTCCCCGAATTCAGACCGATGGGCACATCATCACCCATTCCGACTGGGGACTTGTCGGTACACCGGCACATGGTGTCTTCGCGCTCGACGCCGCCAACGCGATCACGCTCGCACCACTGCACACGCCGGTCACCCACCAATTCAGGCAGTTGATCGACTCCGGAAAGTCAGTCGACATACCCGCCGAGCATCGGGATACGTTCACTTCGCGGTTCGTGTTCAAACTCGGAAGCCTCGCTCCCGTCCTATCTTCCGACGGTGCTTACAACCCACCGACTGTGTCCGGTCCTCGGCTACAACTGATGGCCACTTACGAAGGCGACCACCGCATCGACATCGAGTCGGCATGGAAGTACACCGTCGATGCCGACGAACTGATCATTTCTACCGCCGATGCAACCACCGACGAGTCCGAGGTCCGCAATCACGCTGCCGAAGATGCCATCACTAACAGCCTCGGCGCGGCCGCGGCGAAGGCCACTCTCGCGGGAACTTTGACCGGCCTCGATTCCATGCAGTTCACACTCGACCTCCTGCCCCAACTCGAAGCGCACGACGCCATCGACCTCACGGTTGCAGGAACCCCCGCCGACTACCGGCCTGCAGACGACGCTGTCGTGATCGGCCTCAGCACATCAGCCCCCGACGGGCACAGCGGATCCGACTGGTTCGACCTCGATGTCACCGTCGATGTTGCGGGACAAAGCGTTCCGTTCACAACACTGTTCTCTGCTCTGAGCAAGGGCGAGACTCACGTACTGCTACCGGACGGCGCCTTCTTTCGGCTCGACGCACCTGAACTACTCGGCCTGCACCGTCTCATCACCGAAGCGCGGTCGCTACTCGATCGGCCTACCGGCAAACTCGGGATCAGCAAATTTCAGGCCGGACTGTGGGAAGAATTGACGGCGCTCGGAAGAGTCGAACATCAAGCAGCAGCATGGAAGAAGCAGATCGCAGGATTGCTCGGCAGTTCGGGCATCGATCCGGTCGAAGTCCCGGACACGTTGACGGCAACGCTACGTCCCTATCAGGTCGACGGATTCCGTTGGCTCAATTTCCTGCGCCAGCACAGCTTGGGCGGCATACTCGCCGACGACATGGGCCTGGGCAAGACACTGCAGACCCTCGCAATGATCTGCGCTGCAAGGCAATCGAATCCAGCCGCGCCTCCCTTTCTGATCGTCGCACCCACCAGCGTCGTATCCAACTGGAAGTCCGAAGTGGCGAAGTTCGCACCGACCCTCCACACCGCTGTCATCACGGACACGCTGCGCCGCAGAAAAACCGATCTGGCCGCACTCGTCGACGGGGCGGACATCGTCGTGACGTCGTACGCCCTCTTCCGCCTCGACACCGATGCGTATTCCGCGGGCCGCTGGTCCGGACTGGTACTCGACGAAGCCCAATTCGCCAAGAACCACAAGTCCAAGGTCCACCAGTGCGCGAGGGCGGTGAACGCACCGTTCAAACTCGCGATCACCGGAACACCCATGGAGAACAATCTCATGGAGTTGTGGTCGCTGCTCGCGATCACTGCACCGGGACTGTTTCCCAGCCCCACCACCTTCACCGATTTCTACCGCACTCCCATCGAAAAAGACGGTGATGCAGAACGATTGGCGCAACTGCGACGACGCGTCAAACCGCTGATGGTGCGGCGCACCAAGGAACAGGTGGCTGCGGACTTGCCGCCCAAGCAGGAGCAGGTACTCGAGATCGAGTTGCATCCGAGCCATCGCGCGATATACGACACCCACCTGCAACGCGAACGGCAGAAGATTCTCGGACTGCTCGACGACGTCGACAAGAACCGATTCACGATCCTGCAATCGCTGACGCTGCTACGCCAACTCAGTCTCGACGTCTCGCTGGTCGACGAGGAAAGCGGACCCGTCCCATCGGCCAAGGTCGACGCTCTCGTCGAGCAATTGGACGACGTCATTGCCGGCGGACACCGTGCGTTGATCTTCAGCCAATTCACCGGGTTCCTCGGTTCTGTCCGCAACCGACTCGACGAGGAAAGAATTCCGTACAGCTATCTCGACGGTTCGACGCGCAATCGCGGTGAAGTGTTGGAGGAGTTCAAGTCTGGTGCAGTCCCCGTCTTCCTGATCAGCCTCAAGGCTGGTGGCTTCGGCCTCAATCTCACCGAGGCCGACTACTGCTTCATTCTCGACCCCTGGTGGAACCCGGCCGCCGAGGCACAAGCGGTCGACCGTACTCACCGCATCGGGCAGACACGAAACGTCATGGTCTACCGCCTCATTGCCAAAGACACCATCGAAGAGAAGGTCATGGCGCTCAAAGCCAAGAAGTCGGCATTGTTCTCGAATGTCATGGACGCCGAAGGCACACTGGGCACCGGACTCGACGCCGAGGATCTTCGCGCGCTGTTCGAGTGAGGTGCCTATTCGGTCGAACCGCACCTACCCGCTCACGGTAATGTGAGTCGCGAACGGACAACACAGAACTCCCGAACGAAGAAATCCACTTCGTTCGAACGAGAGGAACCTGAATGGGCGTCACACTTGCCAAGGGCGGCAACGTATCTCTGTCGAAGGCCGCACCCAATCTGACCAAGGTCGCAGTCGGTCTCGGCTGGGATGCACGCAGCACCAGTGGTGCCGACTTCGACCTCGACGCCAGCGCGTTGGTCACCGGCCCGGAACGCAAGGTCCTTTCCGACCTTCACTTCGTCTTCTACAACAACCTTCGCTCGCCCGACGGATCCATCGAGCACACCGGCGACAACCTCACCGGTGAAGGTGACGGCGACGACGAGGTCATCAACGTCGACCTCCCGGCTGTACCGCCCAACGTCACCAACATCTTCTTCCCCGTCTCGATTCACGACGCCGATGCGCGACTCCAGTCCTTCGGACAGGTCACCAACGCCTACATCCGCGTCGTAGATCTGTCGAACGGCTCCGAACTGGCACGCTACGACCTCTCCGAAGATGCATCCACGGAGACAGCCATGCTTTTCGGTGAGCTCTACCGCCACAATGGCGAATGGAAGTTCCGTGCAGTCGGACAGGGATACGCATCCGGACTCGCCGGAATCGCCCGCGACTACGGCGTGAACATCTGATCTCTATCGGTACACGAAACGGGGTTCGATTCGGCATTGCCGGATCGAACCCCGTTTCGGTTGTCTGCGTCGACGCGCGAGTTAACGCCGCAAGATCGCCCTCGCGAGGTGAACAGCCCAGGGCGAGTCCGCTTTGCTGCCGAACTTCCCCAGCTCGTACCCCGTAGCGCCGATCAATCCGAGCACCTCTACGGTGCTCCCTGACGTGTCACGTCTGGGAGTCTGAGCCCCAGCCATCAGGATGCTCGACGACCGAATCGACTCCAGCGCTCCCGCGACGAAACGATGACGATCCGCCGGCGACATGCCGGCGGCTACGGCAAGGAGGACAAGGAGTTCCACCGCTCTCTGCGAGCCGCCGGGCGCAACCGGAACTCCCTCGACGATCACCGACCACGTCATTGACGCGTCCCGCTCTGCCGACTGTCCCCGCTTCGTCAGTACAATCTGCCCTTTGTGCTTTCGCACCAGGCCGAACTTCTTGAGCACTGCGAAGAGTGATCGCCCTTGTGGAAGGTTTACAGGTCCCAGTTCAGGTTCGTCGAGCATCGCGTCGACCGTCGTGAAGAAATCATCGGCACCGATCCCTTCGACACCGATCAGAGCCAGAACCGCTTGAATGCGTTGGCCCGCCTCGACGTGGACCAACTCCCCGATTGCCGACTGATCGTCAATGCCTGCTCGGGCTAGGACCGCGTGCAGTTCCGGGACTCGCGAGGGTCCCAGGCATTCGACGAGCTTCGCAATGTCGTACGACGCAGCGATCTCGTCCGGTCTAGGACTATGCAGTCGATTATTGACCTCAGCGATCTCGAATCGTGTCGGCTCGAAATCAGTTTGTGGCCATTCGAGGGTCCATTCATGGGAGCGCAGCTTCTCCGAAGCGAGAACACCGAGGAGCTGCTCGTACTCGTCAGGTCCGACGCATTCCTCCGGCGGACAAGCACCGCGACCCGCGGCACACACAACTTGGAACCCTTCGGGCAGTACTTCGGAAGATTCAAGTGTCAGCGTGTGGCGCCAGTTCCCGAAGCGTCCGTAGCGATAACTGATTTCATCGCCAGGCGAGACCATGACCTCGTCCAGGCGTACCGCGGACTCTACGATCGCCGCTCGGCCGGCCCGACGCTGCTCTGCGTTGCTCCCGGAAGCTACGTACTCTTCGACCTCGCCGGGAAATCGGCTGCCGGACTTGGACCACGCGTGCGATTGACGGTCACTCCACCCCATTGCCCGTTGAACCACCGAATGCAGGTCATCCAGATTCAGATCCGACGCGACGAGGATTCGTCGCCAGATCTGAGTGGAAACATTGTCGACACTGATACGTATCGCGTATTGCGCCGGTACCGCGCGCCTCTTCGAACGCAACGATCGCGCAATCTGAATGCCCCCACGCCCTCCGCCAGCTTCTAGTACAAACCTTTGCAGTTCTTCAGGTTCCGTCGGAACGAGTCGCAAATGCGACACCCTCGAGCTGCTCAACCCCACCATGAGACTCAGCCTAGGCCAAAGTGCTAGGGACGAAGGCACAAAATCGGAGAGTACTTCGGACTTATGAGACGGTTCACAACCTATACCTTGGCTAACAAGTCGCTACGTGCGTCGGCGACGGCATCTTCCTGGCCCAATCCCTGCCCTGATGGTGAACGGCACGTTCGGTCGATCTGAGGCGACGAAAGTGTCGTTCGCTCGGTCCCGGACGGGGTGGTGAGTCGGCGGCGTGCCCGCCCTTGATGGTGTGAACGGTGCGTTGGGTCGATCTGAGGCGACGAAAGTGCCGTTCGCTCGAAGTCGGGGCCGGCGAAGGTACTTTCGGGTGATGGTGGGGGTGTTTTGGGTACGAGAAAGCCCCCCAACCAGTACTGGTTGGGGGGCTTCTCTAATGTGTGTTCGGCGGTGTCCTACTCTCCCACACCCTGTCGAGTGCAGTACCATCGGCGCTGAAGGGCTTAGCTTCCGGGTTCGGAATGGGACCGGGCGTTTCCCCTTCGCTATGACCGCCGTAACTCTATGAAACTGTCACAGTAACCTTCTTCTGATCACCTGGTTTCACCACCCGTCAACACCAGTTTCTGGTGTTGGGGGATGGAGAAAACAGGGTTTCTCATCAGTATCTGTGTGTTGTTTCAGATACCGCACAGTGGACGCGTAGCTTCTTTGTGGTAAGTCCTCGGCCTATTAGTACCAGTCACCTGCATGCATTACTGCACTTCCAGTTCTGGCCTATCAACCCGGTGGTCTGCCGGGGGCCTTACCCCCTCGAGGGGGTGAGAAACCTCATCTTGGAACAGGCTTCCCGCTTAGATGCTTTCAGCGGTTATCCCTTCCGAACGTAGCTAACCAGCGGTGCTCCTGGCGGAACAACTGGCACACCAGAGGTTCGTCCGTCCCGGTCCTCTCGTACTAGGGACAGCCTTCCTCAAGTTTCTAACGCGCGCGGCGGATAGAGACCGAACTGTCTCACGACGTTCTAAACCCAGCTCGCGTGCCGCTTTAATGGGCGAACAGCCCAACCCTTGGGACCTACTCCAGCCCCAGGATGCGACGAGCCGACATCGAGGTGCCAAACCATCCCGTCGATATGGACTCTTGGGGAAGATCAGCCTGTTATCCCCGGGGTACCTTTTATCCGTTGAGCGACACCGCTTCCACTTGCCGGTGCCGGATCACTAGTCCCGACTTTCGTCCCTGCTCGACCTGTCAGTCTCACAGTCAAGCTCCCTTGTGCACTTGCACTCGACACCTGATTGCCAACCAGGCTGAGGGAACCTTTGGGCGCCTCCGTTACATTTTGGGAGGCAACCGCCCCAGTTAAACTACCCACCAGGCACTGTCCCTGAACCAGATCATGGTCCGAGGTTAGAGGTCCAATTCGATCAGAGTGGTATTTCAACAACGACTCCACGATAACTGGCGTCACCGCTTCACAGTCTCCCACCTATCCTACACAAACCGAACCGAACACCAATACCAAGCTGTAGTGAAGGTCCCGGGGTCTTTTCGTCCTGCCGCGCGTAACGAGCATCTTTACTCGTAATGCAATTTCGCCGAGTCTACGGTTGAGACAGCTGAGAAGTCGTTACGCCATTCGTGCAGGTCGGAACTTACCCGACAAGGAATTTCGCTACCTTAGGATGGTTATAGTTACCACCGCCGTTTACTGGGGCTTAAATTCTCAGCTTCGCTCCCGAAGGAACTAACCGGTCCTCTTAACCTTCCAGCACCGGGCAGGCGTCAGTCCGTATACATCGTCTTACGACTTCGCACGGACCTGTGTTTTTAGTAAACAGTCGCTTCTCACTGGTCTCTGCGGCCCCACCCAGCTCAGACAGTAAATGTCGTCACCAGACAGGGCCCCCCTTCTCCCGAAGTTACGGGGGCATTTTGCCGAGTTCCTTAACCATAGTTATCTCGATCGCCTTAGTATTCTCTACCTGACCACCTGTGTCGGTTTGGGGTACGGGCCGTGTGAAAGCTCGCTAGAGGCTTTTCTCGGCAGCATAGGATCACTGAATTCGCCTCAATCGGCTACGCATCACGTCTCAGGCTTGTATGCGACCCGGATTTGCCTAGGTCACGCCCTACACGCTTACACCAGTATTACCACTGACTGGCTCAGCTACCTTCCTGCGTCACCCCATCGCTTGGCTACTACCAGATCAGGTCCCATGCATCCACCAACTCGAGACCCGAAGGTCTTCTCGTGGCTTCAGGATGGTTAGTATCACTGATTCACCATGGGCGCGTTCACACGGGTACGGGAATATCAACCCGTTGTCCATCGGCTACGCCTGTCGGCCTCGTCTTAGGTCCCGACTCACCCTGGGCGGATTAACCTGGCCCAGGAACCCTTGGTCATTCGGCGGACGAGTTTCTCACTCGTCTTTCGCTACTCATGCCTGCATTCTCACTCGTGTGGCCTCCACGGCTAGGTCACCCTGCCGCTTCCATGGCCACACGACGCTCCCCTACCCATCCACACACCTGCCAGAAAATCCTTGGATCAACTGGGGGCTATTGCGTGAATGCCGCAGCTTCGGTGGTGTACTTGAGCCCCGCTACATTGTCGGCGCAGGATCACTTGACCAGTGAGCTATTACGCACTCTTTCAAGGGTGGCTGCTTCTAAGCCAACCTCCTGGTTGTCTTCGCGACCCCACATCCTTTTCCACTTAGTACACGCTTAGGGACCTTAGCTGGCGATCTGGGCTGTTTCCCTCTCGACTACGAACCTTATCGCCCGCAGTCTCACTGCCGCGCTCTCACTCACCGGCATTCGGAGTTTGGCTGATTTCGGTAAGCTTGTGGGCCCCCTAGACCATCCAGTAGCTCTACCTCCGGTGAGAAACACGCGACGCTGCACCTAAATGCATTTCGGGGAGAACCAGCTATCACGGAGTTTGATTGGCCTTTCACCCCTACCCACAACTCATCCCCTCAGTTTTCAACCTAAGTGGGTTCGGTCCTCCACGACGTCTTACCGTCGCTTCAACCTGGCCATGGGTAGATCACTCCGCTTCGGGTCTAGAGCATGCCACTACGATCGCCCTATTCGGACTCGCTTTCGCTACGGCTACCCCACACGGGTTAACCTCGCGACATGCCACTAACTCGCAGGCTCATTCTTCAAAAGG
>NZ_CP078080.1:4255000-6306490 GCF_020809065.1 Rhodococcus sp. C1
TCAAACTCTCCGTTGAAGACTCTAGATATCACCAACCCGAAGGCCGGCTAATCAGTCATAGACAAAAAGAGTCAAATCACTAGCAAAAAACTCAACTAGCAAAAAATGTGTCGGCAACCATTCAGACGGAAGAATGAACAATCACCGACGAAAAATACTCACACCACACACAAACCAACCAAACCCCAAGAGGCGGTTGATCATTCGCGGATGTGAAGTACCAAAAAAATTTTGGCACTGACATTCATCGACACACTGTTGAGTTCTCAAAGAACACGCACACACCATCACCACGACCCTATGGCCGCCGCTCCGGGGCAACTTTTCCAGCCTATCCCAACCAAGTCACCGGCGCAAACCGGAACCCCGTGAAGAAAAACTGGATTGTGTTCGCCAGGCACTTCGTACAACCTCGTGTCACTCACCCTCGCAGGTGGGAGTCGGTGTCCGTGTCGCTCTGACCTGGACAAAGTTACGCGAAGATCAACACAACACCAAATCACCAGGTCAGAGCACTGCAGTCGGTTAACAGGCGATACTTTTCTCGAATTTTTGCTTCTCGCGATGACTTTCTGCGCCCACTGCGGTCTGTATGAGCAGGAACCAACAGGAACCGAAGCGTTCAGTAATCAATCAACCGAGTTCAAGGAGCACCCAATGTCTCGCCTTCTCTTCGTCAACATGCCGGTCAAGGACGTCGCCGCTACCCGTGCATTCTTCAGTGGCCTCGGCTTCGAGTTCAACGACATGTTCAGTGACGAGAACACTGTCTCGATGATCGTCAGCGATTCCGCCACCGTCATGTTCCTGAACGAACCGCGTTTCGGGGACTTCATCGCCGACGACATCTGCGACACGTCGAAAGCTCGTGAAGCACTGATGTGTGTGTCGGCCGACAGCAGGGAGGAAGTCGACACCTTCGTCGACGCAGCGATTGCTGCCGGCGGCAGCAAGTGGATGGAGCCCCAGGATCACGGCTTCATGTACGGACGCGCATTCCGCGACCTCGACAATCACGTCTGGGAGGTCATGTGGATGGACCCGGCTGCGATTGTTCCCCAGCAGTAACGCACAGCAACAGCAGTAACGAGCAGTCGCGCGGGTCCCTCCATACCGGAGGGCTCGCGCAACTCCTTGCCCCTACAACTCGGCAGGGCCCCTACAGCTCGGCAGGCAATCCGAACCGTGCGAACAGAATCAGATCGAAGAAACACGTCACGTGCGAGATCCCGGACTCGGTGACATCGAGAACGTGCAACTGGAAAGCGCGGTGAACACCATCGGGCTCGCGCATGTAGAGGCCGAACGCCGGCTGACCGTTCGCAGCGGTCGGAAGTAGGCGCATCGCTCCTGGTCCGTCGGCCGGGCATTTGGTTCCGATGAGTTGCCCGATTGCCTCGGGGCCCTGGTACCAACCCTCGAACGGAGGCATCTCCCAGATGGCTTCGCGCGTGAACAGTTCGACGATGGCCTCGACGTCGTAGCTCTCGAAGCTGTGCACGTAGTCGCGAAGCAACTTCCGGGCAGCCTCGGTAGTCGGTTCCACGAGATCGTCCTCGGTGGGTCCGATGTGATTGATCTGCGCGCGAGCCCGCTGCAGCAGGCTGTTTACCGCAGTGGTTGTGGTGTCCAGCGCCTCCGCAACTTCCGACGCCTTCCACTGGAGAACGTCACGCAGAACCAGAACCGCACGTTGGCGCGCGGACAAGTGCTGCAAAGCGGCGACAAGGGCGAGCCTGACCGAATCGCGATTGACGACCATGACGGCCGGATCATTGACGTCGCCCAACGCAGAATCGGCAATCGGTTCCAACCAGGCAATCTCGTTGCGCTCGATCAAATCGTCGGCCGGGTCCGAACTAGGTGCGCCGAGGCCGGTCGGGAGGGGACGCCTCGATCTCCCCTCCAGCGCGGTCAGGCAGGTATTCGTCGCGATGCGGTAGAGCCAGGTCCTGAGAGATGACTGGCCCTTGTAACCGTCGAACCCGCGCCAAGCCCGGATGAACGTCTCCTGGACCTGGTCTTCGGCGTCGTGAATCGACCCCATCATGCGATAGCAGTGCGCCAGCAACTCGCGGCGGTACGGATCGGCAAGAGTGAGGAAATCACTGTCCAACGCCTGATCGACTGTCATTTGTTCAGACTAGTGGCCGAGCGCCCGAAACACAGGCGTCGGCGAGAATTCGATCAGGCAGGCGCCTGCACCGCAGTCAACCTGGATCTCTTCCGGAGAACGAACCCCAGTGATTCGTAGAGTCTGATCGCATTCGTATTCGATTGCACTGCATGGAGAAATGGCAGCTCGCCGCGCTCGCGAATCCCGGCAGCGACGGCACGGATCAGCGTCGTACCCAGGCCTCGACCCCGAAAGTCGCTGTCAGTGCACACCGCACTGATTTCCGTCCATCCCGGAGGGTGCAACCGCTCCCCCGCCATGGCAACAAGTCTTCCGTCGACGCGAATGCCGTAGTAACTGCCCATCTCGACGGTACGAGGAAGAAACGGTCCTGGCTTGGTGCGCTCGATCAATGCCAGAATTTCGGGAACGTCGCCCGTTCCGAGAAGTTCGACCGACGGATCAACGGAGACTTCGAGTGCGGATCCGTCCATCTGCACCGAGCCGAACTGATCCACAACGCGCCACCCTTCCGGCGGGCGGTGATCAAATCCTCGCAAACCTACTGTGCCGCCAGGACCTACGAGTGTGCGTAGGTTCTCCCAGTCCTCGGCGTCCAACTCGGGCGGATGACCGACAAACGGCGCGACCGTCGGGTCGTATCGCGCAACTCTCCCTGCCCAGCGAGCGAATTGCGCATGATGTCCGCGAAGTCCTTGTCGCACAGGATCGTCCAGCGGATGGGTGCCGACATCCGTGTCAACTGTCTCGACAAACGACGCCAGGGTCGCCTCCGTGGTCATCGAACCTCTTCCTGCCCTATTTGCCTGTGATGGAGGCGAACGAACCTCCCCGCCCACCTCTATGACAACGCTAGGAACACTTGCTGTCGTAGTCGCCGGATAGAATCAAGATGATTCTGACCTCGACCTGTATTTCCGGCGTCAATCAGGGCTCGATTGCAGATCTGCACCAGGACATTCGTCGCGACGCCTCACCAACCGGAAGGCTATTTGGCATGAGCAACTCCGACCCGATCAGGTCTGCATTCGACCAGTTGCCCCTGAAGGAGATGGACGCTGCAACGCTGGTCTTCGCCATCGAGAGCGCCGTCGACGAGCTGGCGATCTCGGGTGAAACCCTACGGCTCGCCATGGAGGTCGCGACCCTTGCGCACCTCGATCAGTTCAGAAAGAACGGGATCAAGTCCGACGAGGATCCCTACATCGTTCATCCCCTACGAAATGTATTGCGGCTGCTTCGGTACGGGTGCTCCGATGTCGAGATCCTGAGCGCAACCGCGCTTCACGACACGGTCGAGGACCGACCACACGCCGTCATCGCGCTCCTCGGTGGCCAGACTGCAGACGACATGTCCGCATCCGAAGCGCAGGAACGTGCGTCAACACTCATCGCCTCGCGCTTCGGCCACAGAATCTCCGAACTTGTTGAGGCAGTGACCAATCCAATCGACTACCCACACGACAACACCACCGCCGGATATCAGGATCACGTCATCCGCGCGATAGCGGATCCCGCAGTGTTCCTCGTGAAGTTCAGCGACTTCGTCGACAACGCGGGAAGCGTGAAGTACCTGAACGGGACCGACAGACTGAGACTGGTCACGAAATACGAACCACTCGTGGAGCACTTCAAGCGGACTTCACTTGCTCTCGGCAACGCATTGCACCTCCCTCCCTCAGGACTCGACGCGATCGCAAAGCACATCGCAACCATCGAAGGCGATTTCTCGCATACGGTCCGACCGGACATAAAAAATACTCGCCAGTAGTACCGATCAGTAATAATCGAGCAACCCAGAGAATTCTCCGAATATGCGATTTTGTTACCAGTGAGTATTCACTTTCTTGCCGATTTCATAACCATCGTGATCCGTGTCACAAGTCCGAATTCCATTGCACCGCAATGATTTAACGCCATATGTGTAACCGTGGTTCACGTTGACTAATATTCTTCAATTCGCCCAGGTGACATGAGCGTCGACATACTGCATTCTTAGATAAACCAGGGATTCCCTGGAAGCAGACACAATATGTTGCTGATTCGTGATTGGAGCGGTTCTGAGTCCACGCCTGCAGGGTGGCGCACAAGGCACACAGTGTCTCAGCGCACACAGCGCTTCGGTGCACACAGTGCTTCAGCGCAGGGGACTCGACGAACCGGAAGGGCAATCACTTGCCGACGCGCAACCGGGGGAAACACAGCGCATCGCGGCGTAGTTCACGAACCGGGGAATCCGGGTATGTGGGACACGGTCGGCTCATATCGCAACGTACGTGACGAAGAATCTCATCAAGGACGGTGGCAGTGACAATGTTCAAACGAATCGCAGTGGTCAATCGAGGTGAGGCCGCGGTCCGGCTGATCAGGGCTGTACGCGAACTGAACGCCGAACACGACTACGGCATTCGCGTCATTGCACTGCACACCGAGGCCGAGCGCCGCGCCATGTTCGTCCGCCAGGCCGATGAGGGCGTGACCCTGCGCAGCACCGGCACCGGTAGCCCGTATCTCGACTACGCCGAACTCGAGCGAGCACTCCTCGCAGCCAAGGCTGACGCAGTCTGGGTCGGCTGGGGCTTCGTGGCCGAGGATCCCGCCTTCGCGGAGATCGTCGCGAAACTGGGCATCACGTTCATCGGCCCGAGCGCCGACGCAATGCGCCTGCTCGGCGACAAGGTTGCCGCCAAGATCCTGGCCGAGAAGGTCGGCGTACCGGTCGCCCCGTGGAGCGGCGGACCGGTCGAAACGCGCGCCGACGCTCGTCGTCATGCTCAGTCCATCGGATATCCCCTGATCATCAAGGCCCGAAGCGGCGGCGGCGGACGCGGTATCCGCAAGGTCTGGGCCGAAGACGAACTCGAAGTTGCACTCGAGCGCACGCAGGGCGAAGCAGAGCGGTCCTTCGGCGACCCCGTCGTCTTCCTCGAACGCCTTGTCACCGATGCACGCCACGTCGAGGTACAGGTCATCGCCGACAACCACGGCAATGTCTGGGCTCCGGGCGTTCGCGACTGCTCGATTCAGCGTCGCAACCAGAAGGTCATCGAAGAATCCGCCTCCCCCGTCCTGACCGAAGAACAGTCGGACCACCTCAAGAAGGTTTCCGCCGAACTGGTCAAGGCAGCCGGGTACCAGGGCGCAGGCACGGTCGAATACCTCTACCAGCCCGAGAACAAGCTCTTCACGTTCCTCGAGGTCAACACCCGCCTGCAGGTCGAGCACCCGATCACCGAGGTCACCACCGGAATCGACCTCGTCAAACTGCAGATCCTGGTCGCCAGTGGTGACGAATTGGTCGGTGACTGCCCGCCCGCATTCGGCCACGCCGTCGAAGCCCGCCTCAACGCCGAAGACGCCGACAACGATTTCGCGCCGGCACCCGGCACCGTTCAGCTCCTCAAGTTCCCGCTCGGCTCCGGCATCCGGGTCGACACCGGCATCGCTGCCGGGGACGTGATTCCGCCCGACTACGACTCGATGGTCGCGAAGGTCATCGCGTGGGGCCGCAACCGCTCCGAGGCACTTGCGCGTCTGCGCACTGCCCTTCGTGAAACCACCGTTGTACTCGACGGCGGCACTACCACCAAGTCGTTCCTCCTCGATCTACTCGATCGCGACGAGGTCATCTCGGCATCCGCGGATACCGGCTGGCTCGACCGCACGGGCGCCCTCACCGGCACCACTCGCCGCGCGGACGTCGCGCTGATCGCCACCGCCATCGATGCTTACGACGCCGAGGAGTCCCTCGAGCGTGCGGCCTTCCTCGCCTCGGCACGTGGCGGCCGCCCACGCGCCAATCACGCGATCGGCCGTACCGTCGAGCTCAACTACCAAGGTCAGGCATACAAACTGACTGTCGGGCGTATCGGCCCGCACCGCTACCGCGTCGACGGAGACGCCGGAGACATCGAGGTCGACGTCGATCGTCTCGGTGACTTCGAGTCACGGCTGGTGATCGGTGATCGCCGCTTCCACGTCGTTTCCGTCGTGAGCCCGGCTCGCTATCTCGTCGAGGTCGACGGCATCAGCCACCAGATCAGCCAGGACGACGCCGGCGTAGTCCGCGCGCCGGCTCCCGCCGTAGTGGTAGCAGTACCGGTCGCGGTCGGCGACGACGTCGAAGCCGGATCCACTCTGGTCGTGCTCGAATCCATGAAGATGGAGACCGCGGTTCGCGCTCCGTACGCGGGCAAAGTGCGTGAGGTTCTCGCTACCGTCAACTCCCAGGTCGATGCCGGCGCACCGCTCCTGCGCGTCGACCAGGTCAGTGAGGAAGCTGTCACGGAGAAGGCTCCGCGAGTCCAATTCGATCTTCCCGCAGCAACTTCCGGGTCCGATACCCGCGCAGATGCACTGGCACAGCTGGAAGCACTGACCGCGATGATCAGTGGCTACGACGTCAGCGGCAAGCACGCAAACGCTGTTCTGGCCGAATACGACGCACTTCGCAGCGCACTCGAATCCGAGGACCGCGAACTGGTCCAGGCAGAACTGGCTGTGCTGACCACCTTCGCCGACATCTGCGAACTCTCGCGCAACAAGCCCACCTCGGGCGAGTCCGCGAAGGACGAGTCCGTCCACAGCCCCCGCGAGCACTTCCACACCTTCCTGCACTCACTCGACTCCGAGCGCGAAGGTTTGCCGGCGTCGTTCCGCACGAGACTCGAACGGGCACTTCGCCACTACGACGTCACCGATCTGGAAGATCGCCAGGCCGTCGAGGAAGCGGTGTACCGACTCTTCCTGGCTCTGCAGCGCATGGAAGCCCAGATCCCGGTCATTGCAGCACTTCTCGAAGGCTGGCTCGTCGGCGACAAGGCTCCCGGTTGCTCGGCGCAGGAGCTCAACGAGGTTCTCGATCGACTCATCGTCGCGACGCAGGTCCGCTACCCCGTCATCGGCGACGTCGCCCGCAACCTTCGCTTCCGGTTCTTCGACGAGCCGCGCATCCGCAAAGTTCGCGAAGACGTCTACGACGGAGTACGCGGCAACCTCGCCTACCTCGAAGAGCAGCCGGACGCTGCAGATTTCGACGAGCGAATCGCCAATCTCGTCGCCACTCCCGAACCACTCCTGGACCTGTTGGGTCGAAAGATCGGCCTCGGCAACCGCGATGGCGGCCCTCTGCTCGAGGTCATCACGCGTCGCTACTACAAGATTCACTCGTTCGAAGACGTCCGCGTTTTCGAGCACGTCGACCGCCGTTTCGTAACCGGTAACTTCGACCTCAAGGGCGACGGGCTGCATCTGGTCTCGACGGTGGCCGAATTCGACGCTCTCGGAACGGCTCTCGACGATGTCGCCACGATCGCGCAGGATGCTCCATCCGGTCGCGGGCTGGTAGTCGACATCTACCTCGACTGGCCTGATCAGCCCGCCGACGGCGACGCGCTCGTCGAGACGCTGCGCACCGAACTCTCGCGCAACGAGACGATCACACGGTCTCGCCGCGCGACGGTGATCATCTGCAACCCGAACGGGGATCCGGTCCGGTGGGTCACCTTCCGCCCCGTCGACGGCGAACTGGTCGAGGACCACATCATCCGCGACATGCATCCGCTCACGGGTCAGCGTCTGGACATGTGGCGTCTGAAGAACTTCAACGGCAAGCGTCTGCCGGCTCCGGAGAACACCTACCTGTTCCACCTCTCCGCCAAGGAGAACCCGAAGGACGAGCGCCTGATCGCTCTCGCGGAAATCCGTGACGTGACACCGCAGCTCGACGACGAAGGCCAGATGGTTGCGCTTCCGGCCATCGAGCGCACACTTGCCGCGTGCCTCGACGGCATCCGCCGTGCGCAGTCCCAGCGCGGAGACAAGCGTCGACTGGCAGCCAACCGCGTCGTGCTGTACGTGTGGCCGGTCGCCGACGTTCCCAGCGAACGCTTCTCCGTGATCGCTCAGAACGCAGCCCGACTGACCGTCGGCGCCGGGCTAGAAGAGATCACACTCATCACCCGCCTGAAGGACCGAAAGGGCGGCGCGCCCAAGGAAGTTGCGCTGCGATTCTCCTACCGCGCAGGTGCCGGTGTGGTCATCAACAAGACCACGCCTCCCACCGAACCGCTGCTCCCCCTCGACGCGTACGCCCAGAAGGTCCAGAGTTCGCGGGCACGCGGCACGGTGTACCCGTACGAGCTGATTCCGCTCCTGACCGGCACCAAGGGCACCTTCGTCGAGCACGACTTCGACGAAGCGGGCGTCCTCTCACCTGTCGAGCGTCCGTACGGGCTCAACAAGGCCGGCATCGTCGTCGGCCTCGTGAACACTCCGACGCCGCGCTATCCCGAGGGAATGACCCGTGTCGCGCTCTTCGGTGACCCCACCAAGGCGCTCGGTACCGTGGCCGAGGCCGAATGCTCACGCGTGGTCGCTGCCATCGACCTGGCCGAGAAGTTGAACGCCCCGGTCGAGTGGTTTGCACTGTCCTCGGGTGCCACCATCTCGATGGAGAGCGGCACCGAGAACATGGACTGGGTCTCCCGTGGCCTGCGCCGGATCATCACCTTCACCCAGAACGGCGGTGAAATCAATATCGTCGTCACGGGAATCAACGTCGGCGCTCAGCCCTACTGGAACGCCGAAGCCACCATGTTGATGCACACCAAGGGCATTCTGGTGATGACCCCGGACAGCGCGATGGTGCTGACCGGCAAGCAGTCTCTCGACTACTCCGGTGGTGTGTCGGCCGAGGACAACTTCGGTATCGGTGGTTACGACCGCGTCATGGGCCCCAACGGCCAGGCACAGTATTGGGCCCCCGACCTCACTGCGGCGTGCGAGATCCTGTTCCGTCACTACGCACACTCGTACCTCGCTCCCGGCGAACGGTTCCCGCGCCGCGCAGCGACGACGGACCCTGTCGATCGCGACGTGCGTAGCTTCCCGCACACCCACCCGTCGAGCGACTTCGAGACGGTCGGCGACATCTTCTCCTCGGCGAAGAACCCGGATCGCAAGAAGCCCTTCGACATTCGCACCGTAATGCGTTCGGTGGTCGACCAGGACCACTCTGTTCTCGAGCGTTGGGCCGACATGGCCGGCGCCGACACCTCGGTCGTTCTGGACGCGCACCTCGCCGGACATCCGGTCACAGTGGTGGGCATCGAATCCCGCGCGATCCCACGTAAGGGGCACTTCCCCGCCGACGGTCCCGACACCTGGACGTCGGGAACGCTGTTCCCGAACTCGTCGAAGAAGACTGCCCGCGCGATCAATGCTGCGAGCGGCAACCGTCCGATCGTGGTGCTGGCCAACCTGTCCGGCTTCGACGGTTCCCCGGAGTCGCTGCGCAACATCCAGCTCGAGTACGGCGCCGAGATCGGCCGCGCCATCGTCAACTTCGACGGACCGATCGTGTTCTGCGTCGTCTCCCGCTACCACGGCGGCGCGTTCGTCGTGTTCTCCGGTGCGCTCAACGACAACATGGAAGTTCTTGCTGTCGAAGGCTCGTTCGCGTCGGTACTCGGCGGCGCCCCCGCCGCCGCAGTGGTCTTCACCCGTGAGGTGAACACCCGCACCAACAACGACCCGAAGGTGCAGCAACTGGAGGCAGACTTGGCAGCAGCCAAGGATGACACGGAGAAAGCACATCTGCGCGTAGAACTGAACGCTCAGCGCATCGCCGTCCGCTCCGACAAGCTCGGCGAAGTGGCATCCGAATTCGAAGCGATCCACAACATCCAGCGGGCCCGAGAGGTCGGCTCGGTGGATGAGATCGTCCCTGCCGCAGAACTGCGTCCGCAGATCATCGCAGCAGTCGAACGCGGCATGAAGCGCGCACTCGCGCAGTAAGTTTCTCCGCACGTCGAGCGGTCCCGCGAAATGCGGGGCCGCTCGATTTGTGTCCAGGCCTCGATTTGTGTCCAGGCAGCGCCTGCGTCAGACGCCCTCGAGCGCCTCTCCGATCTCTTCGAGGACGTGATTGTGCTGCTCTGTTGCGAGCAGATGCCCCGCTGCAATGGTGACTGCCACGGGCCACTCGATGATCTCGAAGGCGACCATCAGTCCCATCACCGCAAAGTAGGCGATCTGCTCGGGTCTCGGAACAGGGATGGCACCGACGATCGGTAGCTCCAACTCGAAGCTCCGTGCCGAACGGACGGATTCGACTACCGCGCGGTGATCGACGGGGTTCGTGTGGTCGACGGTGTTCTGGGACATGTCACGATTCCTCAGGATTCATCTCGGGTCGCCCGGGAGTTCGGCGACGTGTCACTTCCAGCAGCGACGCTCACAAGCGTGTCCGATTCACCGGTTTCCGCTTCTTTGATTTCCACGTCGCTGATTTCCACGCTGTCGCGGGCGCTGACTCCCCCGGTTCGGGAGGTGTACGCAGTGCTCGTTCGCGTCGGGATCTTGCGAATCGTCGACTGACCGTTCGCGTTCTCCTCAGTTGCGGCAATCCGCTCCAACGCCCGCGGGGCCAGCGCCGCGAGCAGCGTCGCCGCCGACGCGCAGCCCACCGCTTGGCCCCAGGCGATGGGACCGAGCGGCGTGCAACCGAGAAATTGGCTCACCACGGGTGTGCTGACGAGCGTCGCCAGCGCCGCAGCGGATCCGGCAACGGTTGCGACCACCAGCGGACTGCGTGATTCGAGCAGCGTCTGCCCCAGTTGGGTGCCCACCAGGGCAACCAACGCCACCGTCGACGCTCGCCGCCTCCTACCGCTCGCCCGGGCCAGAAGCCACGCTGCCAGCGCACCGATTGCCGTGGCACCGCCGCGGACAGCGATCGTCTGCCACAACGCATGAGCGTCCATCTGTTCGGACTTCTCGGATCCGTTCTCGGACGGGGTGCTCACCGCAAGCGCGGCAGCGGGCAAGGCGTCCGTCATCAGATTGACCAGTAGCAACTGCCTTGCGTTGAGCGGTGATTCGCCGGACAACGCAGAACCGATCAGCGCGAATGCGACTTCACCCGCGTTGCCTCCGAGCAAAACCCCTACCGCTGATCTGACCCGCCGCCACAATTGACTGCCCTCGTCCAATGCGTCGGTCAGTCCGCCGACACGGCCGTCGAGGAGCACGATGTCTGCGGCGCCGCGCGCCGGATCACTGTCGGTCGACGCCACCCCGATTCCCACGCTGGAAACTCGGATCGCCGCAGCATCGTTCGCGCCGTCACCGACCATGGCGCACACCCGCCCGTCGGTCTCCAACGCTTGCACGATCTCGACCTTCTGCTCGGGTGTCACGCGCGCAAAGACGCTGCTGCCGCGGACCGCATCCCGTCTTTCGGCGCGAGAGAAGTTCTCCCAGTCAGGACCGGTGACAACATCCTCGCGTGCGACGTCCAACCCCAGTTCGGTGGCGACCGCGGCCGCTGTTGTCGGATGATCCCCGGTCAGCACGCGCACTTGCCGTCCGTCGCCTCGAAGTTCTCGAACAAGTTGCGTTGCTTCGGGTCTGAGCGTGTCCGAGAGTCCGAGAAGGCCGACCGCTTCCAACCCCTCGGAGCAACACTGTTCGAGAAATTGCGAGTCTTCGCCTGCGCGTCGCGCGTCGTGTTCCGACAACTCGCGCTGGGCGACGGCAACCACCCGCAGTCCGCGTCCGGCCATGCTTTGAACGTGCTTCGCCGACACAGCATTCGGATCTCGTCCTGCTTCGGTCACGAATTCCGGCGAACCTTTGAGTGCGATCCGCCTGCCGAGCAAAGCTGCCGAGTACGGCCGCCCCGACCTGAACGGAACGAGGTTGTTCGCCTCGACGTCACCGAAAACCGAAGCATCGTCCAGAGCTTGCTGGGCTGCATCGACGACGGCGGCATCCGTCGAATGAAACACGCGATCGTCGCGACTTCCCAAGGCACTGCGCGCCGCAACTTCCAGAATCTCGCTTTCGTCCCAGCCGTCGACGCGTTCGACCGCGGCCACCCGTAGCTTGTTCTCGCTGAGGGTTCCGGTCTTGTCGAAGCAGACCACGTCGACACGACCGAGCGCTTCTATCGATCGTGGCGCACGAACCAACACTCCTGCTGCAGTGAGCCTTCGCGCTGCGGCCTGCTGAGCCAGAGTGGCAACCAGAGGCAGCCCCTCCGGCACGGCAGCCACAGCCACGGCCACACCTCCGGTGACGGCGCGGCGCAGACCGGTACCACGAAGCAGACCCGCGACTGTCACCAACGCCCCACCGCCGATACTGGCCGGCAGGGTCGCCCTCGTGAGTTCGCGAAGTCTGTTGGTCAGGCCCACAGCAGGTCCGGATCGGGACACACCGACATCGGCACGCCTGGTCACCGTTCGGGCTCCGATGGCCGTGACCACGCCACGACCGGATCCGGCAAGCACTGTTGTCCCTGCGTAGGCCATGCACCGTCGCTCGGCCAGTGGCATCCCAGGGGTCGGGTCGGTCTGCTTGTCGACGGGCAGGGACTCTCCCGTCAACGACGACTCGTCGACTTCCAGTGATTCGACGCTCAACAGGCGACAATCTGCGGGCACGATGTCCCCGGACTCGATTGCCACGACGTCACCGAGTTCGAGCGCGTCGGCCGCTGTCTCGACCGTGCCGTCGTTGGTTACTCGCCGAGCTACCGGTTCCTGAGTCCGCAAGAGCCGCTGCACCGCCCGCTCCGAATGAAGCCGTTGAACAGCGGACATCGCGGCATTGCCGACCAAGACCGAGCCGACCAGGACGGCGTCTACCGGTGAACCGAGGACTGCACTGGCAGCGGAGCCGGTCGCCAACACAGGCGTCAGTGGATCCGCCAATTCTGTTCGCAACGCCGACAATCCGTCACGGATCAACCTGAACCGTGCGGGCGCTCGCACACGAGCTTCCGCACGGTGCGGTGTATGTCGGATGGATTCGGATAGTTCGCGAACGACAGCATCACCGTCCATCTCATGCCAGGTATCGCTCGGAGCACCGACAGGGACGGGCGCTTTAATCACAGATCGGGACAAGGTGTATCCGGTCCACAGTCCCGCGGCCGAACCAGCCGTGACCGGCCCCGGCCCTGCCCCTCGAACTCCCGGAAGCATGATCAAGGCACCCAATGCCGAAGAACCTGAGGAGAGTTCGACACCGCGCCTCGTCGCTGTTCGAGCAGCCGGGAGCGCATGGACAACCCGCCACGCCCCGGCCAAGTCGGTGTGGATGTCGGCACTCACGTGCTCGCCACTCGGTGGTGAAATCCCGATGCGTAGCACTGCCTGTCCCGATATCGCCCTACTCGACACGATCGCAACTGTCCGACCCTCGGCCACCAACGCCGAGAGAGCCTCGCGCAGGCCGGCTTCGGCAGTCGATTGCGCCGGATAGAGCTCGTCGAATCCACTTCGCAGTGATCCGAGCCCGTCGTCGTCGATCGTGACGGCTGCGACCCCGGCCGCACGTATTTCGCCTATCAGTGTTTCCGCCAGACCTTTTCGCACGGGTCGCACGACCACTTCGGCGCCGCCGATGCGGTGCCTTCCCACTCCGACAGTTCCGTCGTTCAGAGCTTTCCTGGCTTGTTCCCACACTGCGACGCGATCCGACTCGGCCACCTCTCGTATGTCGGAAACCCGGAGCGAGTCGTCGAAGAGGACGCTCGGATCGACGAGGACGGTGTCAATACGATCGAGCATGCGTAGAGCCGCAGAGTCCGAAACGGCGGTGTGGTGCGTCCGACACAGACCGTATGACACACCAGCAGCGAATGATTCGCGCGACATCCGAAGCGGCCGCGGCGCCGAAACCTTGATACTCGTCGCGACGGTGTCACCGCCGGCGGACACGGTAGCCAGTGCAGCCCCGGCCGCCAGCTGAACCCCAGCGATCCTGTCGGCATAACGCTCCCCCGGACCACTCGGGTCAGGCCTCGTGGAAGCACCGCGACCGCCAGGTTCGAATGACCACACCCGCCGAGAGTTTCGCGCCGCCAGAGTTTCGCGCAGCAGCATCGTCCGCAGCCCGAAATCCACGCCCAATGACGCAGGCGCATAGGTCAGAACATCCGCGAACGACGTCGCCGACTCCAATGCGAAGTCGGTGAGCGAACGGCCAAGGCGCTGTTCGATTCGCCGACGCACCCGGGGTTGATAATTGATCGCCGACGCGGCCGCCGAGACATAGGCGGAACCTGGGATTCGCGGGGCACCGAATATCGATCCCGCTGCTGCAGGAATCATCCCCACACCCGCCAACGCGAGGGTGCCGGTCCGCAACGCCACGTCACTGACAGCGGTTCGCGGAATCGTCGAACCGCCCACCAACGCGAGTCCCGACAACGCCAGGCGCGGCGGCAAAGTTGCCACCGACACCGCACGCCGGGCCATCGCTGAGAACATCAGTGAGTGGATCGAGTGTGCGAAGAACTGTGAGTTCGATCCTGTGACCGGCCGGCCGCCTTGTGGGAGTTTCCGCTCGATTCCTTCTTTACCTGTTCCGGCTTGCTCGTGCGGCCAACCGCCTTGACCTGGCGATCCGGCCGACCGCTCTTGCGATCCCATTCGTGGAGTACCAGGGCCGTGCCGCCGACTGCCAAGAGCACCGGCCATTCCACCAATCCCGCCGCACCCACGGCCGCCATCGTGAGAACCGCCGTCGGCGTCGAGGAACTACCCGCACGAATTCCGTCTCGGACACCCTCCGCCGATCCGCGTATCCCGCCCGTCACTCCACCGATCACTCCACCGCCGACGGCTCCGGCCACCGTCGTCGTTGCGTCTGCCACACCACGAACGACGCGGGTGGCTTCGTCCACAATCATCATCGGACGCTCCTATCAGCAGTCCATCGAAGAATTCAGTATTTGAGGCCATACCCAACACCGACGGCGGCAATCACGATCCGATACATTTTTCGGCGAACCTGGCGAGGGCGCGCCATCGCCAGCGCCGTGAGAGGGTACGGTGCGGGATGCAGCGACCACCTTCATCGACGGGAGTTCCACACAGTGGCGATCATCGGAAATTCGGACCTCGACATCTTCCGACTTAGCTTGGGCGGCAACCCTTTCGGATGGACAGCAGACGAGAAGACGTCCTTCGAGATCCTCGACTCGTTCGCCGAAGCCGGTGCAAACTTCATCGACACCTCCGACTCGTACACGGCGTCGGCTCCCGGCAATTCCGGCGGGGAATCCGAAACGATCATCGGGAAATGGATCACCGATCGGGGACTGCAGAACGACATCGTCGTCGCCACCAAGGTGGGTAGCCATCCCGATTTCAAGGGCCTGAAGGCCGACAACATCGCGGCCGCAGCTGAGGCGTCGCTGCAGCGCCTGCAGACGGACTGCATCGATCTGTACTACGCGCATTTCGACGACCCGCAGACTCCGCTCGAGGAAACTCTCGAAGCCTTCAATGCGTTGGTCGTCGCGGGCAAGGTTCGCTATCTCGGAATCTCCAACTACAGCCCCGACCGCGTCCGGGAGTGGCTGCGGATCACCGAGGAGAACGGTTACGCCGCGCCCATCGCGCTGCAACCGCACTACAACCTGGTTCACCGCAAGTCGTACGAACCCGAACTTGCCCAGATCGCCACCGACAACAACATCAGCGTCTTCCCGTACTTCGCTCTCGCTTCCGGCTTCCTGACCGGAAAATACAAGACCCGCGCGGACATCGAAGGCAGCTCCCGCGAACGACTGACGGCCGGATACTTCAGCGACGCCGGACTCGACGTCGTCGCGGAACTGGCGACAATCGCGCAGGCACACGACAGCGAGATCTCGACCGTCGCGCTGGCCTGGCTGCTGACTCGACCGGGCATCACCGCACCGATCGCGAGCGTCAGCCGGCCCGAGCAGCTCCCGGCGCTACTGGACGCCCCGAATCTGGTGCTCTCGTCGAATGAACTGGACACTCTCGAACGGGTGTCGGCGGCAGTCGGAGCCTGAGATCAGGCAGTTTTGAGATGAGCGCCGAGGGCCGTGTTGTTGATCGTCCAGAACGACCAACCGTCATGGCTCTCGGTGTCGCCTGAGATGTGACCGGTGACGGCATTTGCGGCCGCGGTCGGATCTGGGAATCGGCGGCCTTCCATCGGTCCGCGCATGATCTCGACGACCTCGGTGGTTTCGTCGAAGCGCCCGACCCAGCGATATCCGTGGCAATCGGCTGTCATCTCGAGGCGATTGTCGACGACTTCGATCTCCTCGACACCGCTGGCGCGACGCTTCTTCGCGGCGACTGGCGACGTCTTACGCTTGGTCGCAACCGGGGTCTCGACGTAAATGCTCGGATCCTTGACCGCGGCCAAGCCCAGCGCATCCCAACGATCGTGACCGTGCACGACGCGCCCACGCGGAATCGCGTGATGGCCGGTGCGATTACGTCCGGGGCTGTCCATGATCCACAGGTCGACCTCGGCGCGGATGTCGTCGGCGACCTCGTTGGAGGGCAACATGTAGAACTCGTGCGGATCTGCTGCCAGGTCGACGAACACCCAGAACTCGGAGCGGGTGTCGTCACTCTCGAGCGACTCGTCCTGACGCCTGGCCTGCCAGTCACCGTCGAGCTTGGACCGCACGCGGACGATTCGGCTGACACCGTCAGCGCCCGTCACCTCGACGGGATTACGACGTGAGTGCGTGAGACGGACAGCCTTGCCCCCACGCTGCGTAGCTTCGGAAATGAACGCATTGATGCCGCGGCTTGCGGTGTCTTCCATGATCGACCTGTCTCGAGCGGGTACGCCCGCATCACCGGATCGGCATCGGGGTCGAGCATTGAGCGAAATCCCGGCCTTTACTTCGATCGTGTGGCCGGTCAGTACCCCCGACCTTACAGCTCCGGCGACGGCCTGACTACGGCGCCCGACGCTCGTTCCCAGAGGTCAGCAGTGCAATGTCCCCGTAAAGCGCCGCCCGGTGAGCGAACATCAGCTCTTCCACACCGTCGAATTGATCCCCGACGTAGTGCGTGTTTGCAGCCGAAAGTTCACGTGAGCCCGAGCGCGCGAGTAGGTCGTCGATCCGGCTGTCGAGGCTCGCTGCATGCGCAACCGCGCGCTGCGAACTCAACTGATCCTCGGCCCGTGCGACCAGGTCACCGATCCGCGCGAGGGCCGCGACGCGCTCGACCAGCTGGTCCCAGACCGCGCCGAGCGCTTCCCTGCGCGAAGCGATTCCAGCTCGGGTTCCCTCGTCGCGTGCCAGTGCAGCCGCGTCGTCCAACTCCGCAAGAATCGAACGCAGCGCGACGGTGTCGACCGCGATCTGGGTGATCTCGTCGGCCAGGTCGAGTTGGTTGCGCTGAATGACGAAGTGGTCGGAATGCCACGCGCTGGAGCTTTCGATCCGGTCGAACAGATTCCCGGCGAGGTAAAGCAAGGCGTCGTACTCACCGGCGCGTCCCTCGGGTTCTGAATCGACCAGTCCGTCGAGGACTTCCGCGATGCGCCTTCCGGCATCGGCGATGACACCGGTTCCCTGGACCTTCCCGAACTGGGCGGCAAGTTTGTCGAGTGCTGCGTTTCCACTGCTGGCCACGACACCGAGCCCCACCGGCAGCTTGGCTGGAACCGGTGTACGGGTGAGCCCGGCAAAGAGAGCCTCGCGTTGCTCGACGTCGAGATGCAGGCCGTCGCGCCGGTCCTTGCGGATGGCACGGACACTGCTCGCGAAGTGACGATTGGAATGCACGATCGCCGATCGCATCGACTGAACGCGCTTGTCGAGCGCCTGCACCCGTCGTTCGAGGACAACCTGAACAGGGCCGATGCGAGTCGCGAGCAGTCGACGTCTGGTGCGGGCCAGCTCGTCGGTGAGATACCGCAACTCCGAGAAGCCGCCGATCTCCGGGAACGAACGTCCGACACTGCGCCGGTTCGCCAGGATCGATCGCGTCGACTCGTCCCCATACCCCCCGGCAATCAGCAGCGCGACATCATCGGACAACTCCGGCCGGTTCGACTCGACGGTTCCCGCCGCACACCACTCCCTCACTCGGGTGGAGATGAGCGTTCGCCGTTCGGTCACCGATGCCACGACAAAGACGTCGTCAGTTCCGTCTCTCATCTCACGGCCATCCGTCATCTCACGCCTCCTGCTGGGTGCCGGTTACCACTGTTCCAGAATCTGCCGACACGCGCCCGACCCCTGCGACCCAGCTCGACGCACCCCTGCCATACCGTAGGCGGGTGACCTCCCTGCGATCAGACGCGCACGCAGGTCACTCGCGCGCATCGAAGACTGATCCAGCAGTTCAACCGCTGCTTCCCGACCTCGCGATCGAACAACTTCAGTCCTTGTTGCATGTACGTTCCTGGACTCTCGCGGAATGGTTCGCGATGGCCGACCAACGCGGATTCCTCGCGCCCGCGGCCAGTGTCCCGCTCTTCATGGAAGCCGCGCTGAAGTATCCCGAGCACCGCGAGGCGCTACTTCGCCTCGCCGGTCGACGCGGGCAGTACCTGGCGGAGCAGAACCCGGATTGGGCCCAGCTACGACGAATCGGATCACGCCGGGACGAGCTGTGGCTTTCGCCCGATCGGGACGACCGTACGGCCTGGTTCGATTACATACGTACGGTCGACCCGGAACTGGCGAGCGAAGAGCTCGAGATCGCTTGGGACGACGAGGCCACGGCAAGCCGGCTGCACTTCCTCGACCATCTCGACGTCGGGCTGGGTGAACACGACTACGCGCTCCTCGAGCGTGCACTCGACGATCCAGCCGTGCGGGTCCGTGAGCGTGCAATTCAACTACTACGGCAACTCCCCCGATCTCCGTTTGCCTCTCGAATGGTCACTCGGGCTCGGTCCTGGGTGCGGCTCGAGACGAAGCCCTTGCGGCCGCGCCTTGCCGTCCGATTGCCCGGCTCGCTCGACGACCTCGCATTTCGTGACGGCATCGAAGACGTCCACTACAAGAACAAGGGCATCCGGCGCTGGTGGTTACGGCAAGTCGTGACCGCCACTCCGCTGACGCTGTGGGAATCTATGGCCGGTTCGCCACGCGAGGCCCTCACCATCCCCATCGAGAAGCAATGGCGCGCGGTGATGATCGAATCATGGATTGCCGCAACCGTTCTCCAGAAGAACACCGCGTGGGCGTCGGCATTTCTGGAGCGGGACGGGCGCACGACCGACCGGAGAATCGTCGCCATCGCGGACCCACGCGAGCGCGTCGAGTACATCGTTGCCGGCCACGCGGACGAGTACCTTCTGGGCGTCGACGGCAGCGCACTACTCGACGGCATCGACCGCCCATGGCCCCTGGCCGTCGCCGAAAAGTTGTTGAATGCCTTGGAGAACGAAGCGATGGAGCATGCTGCGACGGGTGAGGACTTGGGCATCCACTCGCGTCACAGTCACTTTTCCACCCTGCGAAGCGTGCAGGCGCGCTTCCCTTTCGACGCCGTACCGCTTCTGCAGGACGCGGCGGCACGAACGAGCGACCCCGGGTGGCAACAAGCGTTCACCGACAGCGCCGTCAACATCGAGCAGCGCCGACTCCGCTTGGACGTCCTGCGCAATCACCGCTGAACGACGAAGGGGCCGCATCCTTGGAACGGAATGCGGCCCCTTCGTCGTTCGTGAAAGATCAGACCACGCTGACCATCTCGTGATCAGCCACACCGGCGGCCAACACCCGAAGGTGATCTTCGGTGCTGCCGAGGGTGTGCTCGATGGCGACGAGACGGCTCACGTAGTGCCCCACCGGGTACTCGGCGGTCATACCGATACCACCATGCATCTGGATCGCCTCCTGGCCGATGAGCCGAGCCGAACGCCCGATTTGCAACTTCACCCGCGAAGCGATCACTGGATCGACGACGCCGTCGGCAAGGGACATCGTTGCGTACAGACTCATGCTGCGTGCCAACTCGAGCGAGACGTACAGGTCGGCGGCGCGGTGTGTCAGTGTCTGGAACTTTGCGAGGGGAACCCCGAATTGCTTACGCGTCTTGAGGTATTCGGTGGTCAGGCGTAGCGCCTCTTCCATCGCTCCGACAGCCTCGGCGCACAGCGCGGCCTGCTCACGGATCTGCGCGGCCTGGATCAGAGCAGTAGCGTCACCGCCCTCACCGAGTGCTTCGGCCGGCGTATCGGTGAACTCGATCTGCGCCCCGCGCAACCCGTCGTGAGTGGCGTAGGACTTGCGTACCAAACCGGAGGCATCGCTCTTGACGAGGAACAGTCCGACGCCACCGCTGGGGAGCGCAGCGCTCACGACCAAGATGTCCGCCGTCGCGCCGTGGCCGACGGGATTCTTGATACCGGTGATGGTCCAGCCGCCGTCGACCTGGGCCGCCGCGGTGGCCCGTTCGGTTGCCGGCCAACGGATTCCGGGTTCCTGGTCGGCGAACGCGAGGAACGTGGTGCCCTCGGCCACTCCGGGAAGAATCGACGAGCGCTGCTCTGCGCTGCCCCCTTCGGAGATGAGCCCGCCCGGCGTCACGACCGCGTCGAGTAGCGGCTCGGGTGCCAAGCGTCGACCGATCTCGGTCATGACCGCGCCGATTTCCACTGGGCCGGCGTCCATGCCGCCGTCGTCCTCGGAGAATGTCAGGCCGAGCAAGCCGACCTCGGCCAACTGCTTCCAGACCTGCGGGCTCCACCCGGGATCGGAGTCGATGATCGCGTTGCGCTTTTCGGCGTCGTAGCTACGCGCGAGGAGATCCTTGGTGGTGTCGCGGAGAAGTTTTTGTTCGTCGTTGAGTTCGAAGTCCATGCCACGCCTCACAATCCGAGGATCGAGGAGGCGATGATGCTGCGCTGCACTTCGCTCGATCCGCTGTAGATGGATACCTTGCGGTAGTTCAGGTACGTCGGGGCAGTGTGCTGCGCCCAGCTCGCGGAGGCGATGTCGCTGCCCGCGTCGTACGGCAGTGAATCAGGGCCGGCCACGTCCATCAGCAGTTCGACGCTCGCCTGCTGCAATTCGGAGCCACGAAGCTTGAGCAGCGACGACGCCGGGTTCGGCTGGCCGTCAGCGGAACTGGCGACCACCCGGAGCTGAGTGAGCTCGAGGGCAAGCAATTCGTTTTCGAGTTCGGCGAGGCGAGCAGCGAAGAGCGGATCTTCGAGCAGTGTTCCGTTGCCGACCTTGACCTCGGCAGCGCGGGCCTTGGCCTGGGCCAGACGAACCTTCGAGAAACCGACGCGGGTGACACCGGTGCGCTCGTTGCCGAGCAGGAACTTGGCGTAGCCCCAGCCCTGGTTCTCTTCACCGACCAGGTTCTCTCCCGGAACGCGGACGTCCTCGAAGAACACTTCGTTGACCTCGTAGCCGCCGTCGATCAGCTTGATCGGGCGGACCGTGACGCCAGGCGTCTTCAGATCGACAAGGATGAACGAGATGCCGGCCTGACGCTTGGGCGCATCGGGATTGGTGCGCACGAGGCAGAAGATCCAGTCGGCGTACTGTCCCAGCGTCGTCCAGGTCTTCTGACCATTGATGACCCAGTCGTCGCCGTCGCGGACCGCACGGGTCTTGAGCGAAGCGAGATCGGAACCGGCCTCGGGTTCGGAGAATCCCTGGCACCACCAGATGTCGAGGTTCGCAGTCGCCGGAAGGAACTTCTCCTTCTGCTCCTGCGAGCCGAAGGCCGCGATGACCGGACCGACCATGTTGGCGTTGAACGCCAAAGGTTCGGGAACCGACGCAAGCTGCAGTTCGTCGAGCCAGATGTTGTGCTGGACCGGGGTCCAGTCCTTGCCGCCCCACTCGACCGGCCAGTGCGGTACCGCCAGACCGTGAGCGTTGAGGATCTGCTGCGCCTCGACCATACGGTCGCGCCCCAACTCCTCGCCGTGGGCGTACGCCTCCCTGATGTCCGCGGGGATTTGCGTACGGAAGAACGTCCGCATCTCGTCGCGGAACGCTAGTTCCTCGTCGGTCAATGCCAGGTTCATCGGGATTCCTTCGCACTCGAAACCGGATTCATGTTCGGTTCGACCGTACCCCGACAGCTATGGAGGCGGAACAGGTACCGCAAAAGACGGCACTCGGGGCCGACCTCCTACACGGTTTTCAGGACCAACAGGTAACCCCCGCCCGCGGCGTCGATGCTTGTTTCGACATTCAACGCGGGAGCCAGACGCGACAACCGATCGATCAGCCAATCCGACGCTTCCTGGGCGTCGTCCTTGCCGGGGCAGCGAGCGACGGCGACGCGGCCACCCTTTCGCTCAAGCTGCTCCACGACCCCGATGATCGGGGCGGGATCCACGACGAACAGCCGATCCGGCCATTCCACAACAGGTTTGACCGCACCCTTCTTGGTGTTGCATGCGCGGTGCGCCAAGCGTTCGACGCCACCTTTGGTCTTGCCACCCTTTTTTGCGGTGTTGATGCTGTCGATACTCGGGCCGCGCGGATCATTGACGGACATATCGGGATCGACCGGTTCGTCACACAGCCAGCAGCGCCAGGATTCACGTTCGCCGACTTCTTGAAGGGTGCTCATGTGGCAACGGTACCGTGCGCACTTTCGGCTGCTTCCGCTACCAAAAGTGCGCACGGGGCCGAAGGCCCTACATGTCTGCAATCGCCTCCAGCGGCTTTGTCTTGGCCGCTCGGTTGGCCGGCCACAGCGCCGCCAAGACACCCACCACACCCGAGCCGATCAGCATTCCGACCACCTGACCCCACGGGATCGTGATCTTGTCGAGGCCCTGATCCGCGAGAGTGCTCACGAAGGCCCAACCGAACGCGATGCCGAGAACAACTCCGACCGCCGCGCCGTACACCGCGATGAGGACCGACTCGAGGTAGATCGTGCGTCGCATCTGTCCTCGCTGCATGCCGACAGCTCGCAGCATTCCGATTTCTCGTCGCCGCTCGACCACCGAGAGTGCCAGGGTGTTGATGATGCCCAGGATCGCGATCACGACCGCGAGTGCAAGCAGTCCGTAGAGGATCGCCAACAACGTGTTGATCTGCTGGCCCTGAGTTCCCTTGAACTCCTCACGATCCTGCACCTGGACGACGACGTACTTCTCCGTGGCCGTTTCGAGCTCGGATCGCAGCGTTGTCAGATCCGCGCCAGGCTTCGCCTTCACCAGCACCACGAAGTCCGGCAGACTCTCGGCCGGCATCAGCTTCCTGTACGCCTCGTCCGAGACGATCCACGAGCCGATCAGCTGGTTGTCCTCGAACACTCCCGCGACAACGGTCTGGTACTCGACGCCGCCAGGACCGGTCAACGTCTGGGTCGAGCCGACAGTCCAGCCCTTGTCATCCGCAGTCGACTTCGAGACGAGCATGTTGTTGCCGGTCAGATCGACCGTGCCCTCGAGGATCTTGTACTCGAGCACGCCTTCGATCGGGCCGTCGAACGAAGCGCCCTGCTCGTCCTCACCGTCGACCTTCGCACGCACTCCGTGCAACGACGTCGCGCTCTGCACGTCGGGCACCTGTCGGACCGCGTCGGCCGCACCTCGCGGCACGCCGATCGCGTTGGGACCGGTCAGGATGTAGTCGGCCGAAACACCCACGTCGACAAGAGCATTGATGCTCGCCTTGGCCGAGGAACCGAACACTCCGATGACCGTCACCAGCATCAGACCGAGAGTCAACGCGAATGCCGTTGCGGCCGTGCGACGGGGATTGCGCACCGCATTGGTACGAGCCAATCGCCCTATGGCACCGAACGGCTTGGCGAACACGGCACCGAGCGCGCCGACGATCGGCCGCGACAGCGCGGGAGCCCCGAGAAGCACCGCGATGATCAACGAGAACGCACCGAGGCCGACGATCAGCGCCGCGCCACCACCGGTACCGCGAGAGCCGAACACGAGCAGTGCCACACCGATCACGCCGAGAATCGCACCGATCAACGTCCGCACTCGCAGTGAGTCACCGGTGGAGGCGAACTCCTCACGCATGGCCGCCACCGGCGGGATCTTCGACGCACGACGAGCCGGGGCGTAAGCGCTGAGCGTCGTGACGACGACGCCGACCACCAACGCGACGATGATCGTGCGGGCACCCACCTGGAGCGGGCCTTCCGGCAGACCGACGTCGAATGTGTTGAGGAGACTGCGCAATCCGTAGGCGAGACCGATACCGCCGAGCAGACCGATGATGCTGCCGATGAGTCCGACCACGAGCGCCTCGGTGACCACCGAACGGCCGACCTGCGCTCGGCTCGCACCGATCGCACGCAGCAGCGCCAGCTCACGAAGACGCTGCGCCACGATCATCGAGAAGGTGTTGTAGATGATGAACGTTCCGACGAGCAGAGCAATCGCGCCGAACGCCAACAGGAAGTAGTTGATGAAGCTCAGCGCCGAGTCGACCTCGGCCTTGGTCTCCTCACGAACCTGGTCGCCGGTCTGCACCTTGAGATCGGGGAAAACCTGCTCGACGCGTTGCTGCAGTTCCGTCTGCGACACCCCGTCGCCCGCGACGTCGATGTACTCGACGTGTTGGCCGTCGGTGAAGAGTCCACGGGCCTGCTCGTCGGTGAAGAGCGCGCCGATGAACCCGCCGGTGTCACTGCCCGCCCCCTCGTAGATACCGGACAACGTCACGTCCACGATTCCGCGGGCCGGTGCCAGAACCTTGGCGGAGTCCCCCACCTTCAGTCCGGCTCGCTCGGCGGCGCTGGTGTTCAGCGCGACCTGACCGGTCTGCGTCGGAGGCGCGCCCTCGACGAAGGTGTCGGGTTCGGCAATCGCCTGGCCCGGCGGTAGGTAGGACTGACCGATACTCGGCGCGCCGCCGGTCTGAACAGCGCCGCCGTCTGCGTTGATCAGGACGATCTGTCCACTGACGGCCGGGGCTACCGCTCGGACGCCGTCGACTGCGGCAAGTTTGTCGACATCCTCGACCGGAACGCCACTGGTGTTGCGCTCTTCCATCGATACCCGGACGTCGACGCCCTGGGCGGTGTTCTCGAAGATCGAATCGAAAGTCTTCTGGAGGGTGTCGGTGAAAACGAACGACCCCGCGACAAAAGCCGTGCCAAGCACCACGGAGAGAACCGTCAGCGCAAGTCGCACCTTGTGTGCCGCCAAGTTGCGCAGGGAAACCTTGCGCATCGGCGAGTTGCTTACCGAAGCCATGTGCTCAAGCCCCGGCTTCCACGTTCACGACCGCCTGCGGAGCGTCCAGACGCTTCATCCGGTCGAGGACCGAATCCGCCGTAGGCTCGCGCAATTCGTCGACGATCTTGCCGTCCGCGAGGAACACCACCCGGTCGGCATACGCCGCTGCCCGCGGATCGTGCGTCACGATCACCACGGTCTGGTTGAACTCGTCGACGGCCGCCCGCAGGATCGAGAGCACCTCACCGGAGGACTTCGAATCGAGGTTTCCGGTCGGCTCGTCGCCGAAGATGATCTCCGGCTGACCCGCCAGCGCACGCGCACACGCCACACGCTGCTGCTGACCACCCGAGAGCTCTCCCGGCCGATGATCGAGGCGATCCCCGAGACCCAGCTTGGTCAGGACGCTGTTCAACCAGGTCGGGTCCGCTTTGCGTCCCGCGATGTCGAGCGGCAACGTGATGTTCTCGAGCGCGGTCAGGGTCGGCACCAGGTTGAACGCCTGGAAAACGAAACCGATGCGATCGCGTCGCAATTGGGTCATCTGTTTGTCGGAAAGCGTCGTGAGTTCCGTGTCACCGATGAGAACGGAACCCGAACTTGCGGAATCCAGACCGGCGAGGCAATGCATCAGCGTCGACTTACCGGAACCGGACGGCCCCATGATCGCCGTGAACTCACCGCGGGCGAAATCTGCGGACACCGAACTGAGGGCGTGCACCTGGGTATCTCCGGTGCCGTAGGTCTTGGACAGGCCGACTGCGCGGGCCGCGACATCCTGGGCGTGCGAACTCATGATCGCCTTTCCTGTTCACTTCGGTGCTAATTTGCGGGCGTGACGGGCGCCCGTGAAAACACGGACGCCCGCAATGGTTGGTTCCATCCTGTCGGGTGGCGGGCGCGCCCGCCATCGGGGACCACCCTGATATCTGCGGCCGAGCCGGTCAGGGTCGGGGGAATGCGACCCCTCCTGCTTGTGCGCATTGACTGGAAACAGCGATACGAAGACCGGGCGCACATTAACCTTGTGACACCAATCACACGAGAGAGGCGGCCGAATGTCCGACGCCACCGCTGGAATCATTTTCGATCGGCTAGAGCACTGGGCGACGGTCAAGCCTGATCAAGCAGCGATGACCTTCCAAGGGACCGAATTCACGTGGGCTCAGTGGCGGGACCGCATCTTGCGTATCGCCGCCGCCCTCGCCGAATCAGGCATCGGTGCCGGCGACACTGTCGCGTTCGTCGACAAGAATCATCTGTCCTGTCTCGAAGTCACCTACGCCGCCTCACTACTCGGCGCCGCGAATGTCGTTCCCAACTGGCGACTTTCGAGCGAAGAGCTGGATTACGTCCTCGCGGACTGTGGCGCTCGCATTCTGTTCGTCGGCAGCGAACTACTCCCCCAGGTCGTCGCGATGCGAGACCGCTTGACGGCCGTCGAATCGATCTTCGCCGTCGGCGGTGAACACGACGAATTCGAGCCGTGGATCGACGAGGTCACACCGCTGCACTCCCGCCCCGAGGTGAGCCCCGATGCCACCGCTCTGGTTCTCTACAGTTCCGGGACGACCGGTCGCCCCAAAGGTGTCCAGCTCACGCATCGAAACCTGTTCGCGCACAGCAACAATGTCCTCGAAATCCTGCCGGCCCACGAGGATCACCGATTCTTGATCGCGATGCCGATGTTCCACGTCGGCGGAACGTGCTACGCCATCATGGCAATTCACACCGGTGGCCGCTGTTACTTCACGAGAGAAGCCGACGGACCGTCGATCTTCGCCGGTCTCGCCGCCGGAGCCAACATCGCCTTTCTCGTCCCACCGGTCATTGCCGGAGTCCTGGCCGCAGGCGAGCAGGCGGTCGCCGCCTTCAAAGCATTCAAACGCATCACCTACGGCGCCGCCCCCATGCCGCTCCCACTGTTGCGCGCGGCACTCGCAGCGTGGCCGGACACCGAATTCGTGCAGGTCTACGGCATGACCGAAATGGCAGGCGTCATTACCGCGTTGATGCCGGACGTTCACCGCGACGAGTCGCAGGTCGAGCGCATGGCATCAGCAGGTACGGCGATCCCCGGCGTCGAGATGCGCGTGGTGGACCCCGTCACGCTCGAGGACGTGCCCACCGGAACGACCGGTGAACTGTGGTGGCGATCCGAACAGTGCACACCCGGATACCTGGGCAAGCCTGAGGCGACGGCCGAAACGATTACCGCAGACGGGTGGCTACGTAGCGGCGACATGGGCCGCGCCGACTCCGACGGCTTCGTCTTCATCGAGGACCGCCTCAAGGACATGATCATCACCGGCGGCGAGAACGTCTACTCCCCCGAGATCGAACGAGTACTGGTGGAGCATCCGGCAATCGCCGAGGTCGCGGTCATCGGCGTTCCCGACGACCGTTGGGGTGAAACCGTCAAGGCTGTCGTGGTTCTCACTGCCGAAGCGCAGATCGACGAAGCCGAACTGATCACCTATACACAGGAACGCCTCGCAAAGTTCAAGTGCCCGACCAGTATCGACGTCGTCGAGATTCTTCCCCGCAATCCCACCGGAAAGATCCTCAAACGCGACCTCCGCAAACCGTACTGGGAGAACCGCGAACACAAACTGGTCTGAGTTCGCGTGCTGTAATGGGGCGGTGACTTCGCGCCGCCCCACCACACCCAATCCGACCGATCCGTGCCCGTGCGGCAGCGGCAACGCGTTGGCCGAATGCTGCGGCAAGTACATCAGCGGAGTAGCGCACGCACCGACCGCCGAAACCCTGATGCGTTCGCGTTACACGGCTTTCGCTGTGATGGACGACGAATATCTCACGCAGACTTGGCATCCCGACCATCGCCCAGCCCAACTCGATCTCGACCCCGACCAGAAATGGCTCCGGTTGGAGATCCTGGACATCGAACGGGGCGGGCTGTTCGATTCCGACGGCGTCGTTGAATTTCGCGCTCACTGCACATTCGGACGCGAGCGGGGAATGCTCCACGAACGCAGTCGATTTGCGCGAACAGAGGGTAAGTGGCTCTATGTCGACGGCGATATCGGTTAGGTAACTCCGGGCACCGCCGCCGCGGATCCCGATAACGCGAGCCCTACGATCGAGTCATGACAACGAACCGGACGAGATCATTTGCCGCTGTCGCTGCCATCGCAGTGGGCGTGAGCCTGACTGCCTGTTCGCAGGACGCGGAGACCACTCCCACGGCAGCCACCTCGGCCGTCACCTCGACCTCGACCTCGAGTGCAGCAGCGTCGACCACAGAACCAGTCCCGACGGACAGCTCCGACAAGACGTCGGCTGCGGGCACCGAATCCAAGCTCACCGTCGTCGACATCCGAGTGGGCGAGCACGACGGATTCGATCGTGTCGTCTACGAAATGGGCGGAACCGGCACACCCGGTTGGCGCGTCAAGTACGTCGACGCGGCGACGCAGGAAGGCAGCGGTAAGCCCGTGGACATCGAGGGTGCCGCAGTGATCCAGGTCCTGATCGACGGTTCCGCATATCCCTTCGACAGCGGAGTCGAGCAGTACTCCGGCCCCAACCCGGTCCCCGGCGTCGGCGGAGTCGTGACCGAGGTCAACGGGTCCAACGTCTTCGAGGGAGTCACGCAGTCGTTCATCGGCGTGACCGAGAAGCAGCCGTTCACGGTCACGACGCTCAGCGACCCTCCTCGCGTGGTGGTCGACGTGGCCCGCTGAGGCCGCACTTGACCTGAAGTTTGGTTGAGGTTCTACCTTCGTGTCGTACCGGCCACGTAATCTTCGTGGCCGGCGACCGGAGGGGCGAAGTCATGAGTATGGAAGTCACCGCGTGGAACGCGATGTACAACGCGATGCACGCGCAAGAAGATCGGCGCCCGTTCTCGAAGGCGACACTGAAGCGGATCGCGACGTTCGCAGTTCCACAGAAACGCAACCTCAGCTGGTACCTCGTACTGAGTGTCGTCACTGCTGCGCTTGCCGTGGCAACACCTGTCCTGGCCGGGCGTGTGGTCAACGCGATAGTCGGCGGCGACGCCGTCGACGTGGTCGTCAAACTTGCCGCCCTGATCGCACTGGTTGCACTTCTCGAAGCCGCTCTGGGACTGTTGACCCGGTGGCTCTCGGCCAGCATCGGCGAAGACCTGATCCTGCATCTGCGCACCACCGTCTTCGATCACGTCCAGAAGATGCCCATCGCGTTCTTCACCAGAACTCGAACCGGAGCACTGGTCAGCCGTCTCAACAACGACGTCATCGGCGCTCAGCGCGCCTTCAGCGACACCTTGTCCGGAGTGGTCAGCAATCTGGTCACCCTGGTGATCACGCTGATCGTCATGCTCGGGATCTCCTGGCAGATCACCGTCCTCGCGCTGCTACTTCTCCCGATCTTCGTCATCCCCGCACGGCGCATGGGCGCAAAACTTGCAGCACTCAATCGTGAAGCAGCCAACCATAATTCGCTCATGAGCACCCAGATGACGGAGCGGTTCTCCGCTCCCGGCGCGACTCTGGTCAAGCTGTTCGGCCGCCCGTCGCAAGAATCTGCGGAGTTCGCGGTTCGCGCCAGGCGTGTGCGCAACATCGGAGTCCGGACCGCAATGCTGCAGTCCGTCTTCGTCACAGCACTGACGCTGGTCTCGGCCCTTGCTCTCGCCCTCGTCTACGGACTCGGCGGCTTCTACGCGCTGCGCGGACAGTTGGACGCAGGCGCCGTCGTGGCGATGGCACTGTTGTTGACGCGGCTGTACTCACCGTTGACCGCACTGGCCAGCGCCCGGGTGGACGTCATGAGCGCCCTGGTCAGCTTCGAGCGGGTATTCGAGATTCTCGATCTGGCGCCGCTCATCACCGAGAAGCCCGATGCACGCACGGTGCCGCAGGGCCCGGTGTCCGTCGAGTTCAAGAACGTCACTTTTGCTTACCCATCCGCGGACAAGGTGTCTCTCGCGTCCCTGGAGGAAGTCGCGATCCTCGACACCCGCGGCGGCGAGGACGTGTTGCACGACCTGTCGTTCCGCACCGAAGCAGGACAGATGGTCGCCTTGGTCGGCACGTCCGGTGCCGGAAAGTCGACCGTGGCGCAGATGATTCCGCGCCTCTACGACATCGACTCCGGTTCGGTCGAGTTGGGCGGCGTCGACGTCCGCGACCTCAGTGCCGATTCCATCCGGGAGACCGTCGGCATGGTCACGCAGGACGGGCACCTGTTCCACGAGAGCCTTCGATCCAACCTGCTCCTTGCGCGACCGGATGCCACCGAAGAAGATCTGCGTGAGGTTCTGGAGCGCGCACGGCTCACCGACCTGGTTGCGTCGCTGCCCGACGGACTGGAGACCGTGGTGGGTGAACGCGGTTACCGCCTCTCGGGCGGCGAGCGTCAACGCCTGACCATCGCACGCCTGCTCCTGGCCCAGCCTCGCGTCGTCATCTTGGACGAGGCCACCGCGCATCTCGACTCGACGTCGGAAGCTGCGGTTCAGGAAGCACTCGGCGAAGCACTCGCCGGGCGGACTGCGGTGGTGATCGCTCACCGATTGTCGACGATCCGTTCCGCGGACCTGATCCTTGTCGTCGAGGCAGGCCAGATCGTCGAGCGCGGCAACCATGAGGAACTGCTCGCGCGCGGCGGCCGCTACGCCGAGTTGTACCGCACGCAGTTCGACACCAACGCCCGGAAGAACGGCGCCCTCGCACCGACGCCGATCTGATACCGCGCAGCGCCTTGCCCCCCACACAGAAAAGCCTTGCCCCCCACACAGAAAACAGGCGCTGTCCTCCTCGCGGAGGGCAGCGCCTGTTTCAGTCTTCATGACAGTCGTTGAAGCTGTATGTCAGTCGTTGTAGCGATCGCGTCCGCCACCGCGGCGGTCGTCACGTCCACCACGATCGTCCCGGCCACCACGGTCGCCACGGCCACTCGGACGTCCCTGCGGCGGCCCGAAATCAGGCTGCAGCTGGATCAGGACGCCGGAGATGCGTGTGCGACGCAAAGCTTCGAGAGTCTCGTTGGAGAGGTCGGCCGGCAGCTCGACGATGCTGTGATCCGGGCGAATGCTGATGTGCCCGAAGTCGCTTCGACGAAGCCCACCCTCGTTGGCGATGGCACCGACGATGGCACCCGGAACGACGCGGTGACGCTTGCCGACTGCAATGCGGTACGCGGCCAGCTCCTGGCCCTCGGGCCCACGCGAGCGCGGGGCCGGGCCATCGTCGAAACGACGGGGAGGACGTGGTTCACGAGGCTCGCGCTCACGACGCGGCGGTGCCGGCGGCTCGGGAGAAAGCAAGAATGCTTCGCCGTCGCGCGACTGCAACGCCAGAGCGGCAGCGATGTCGATGAGCGGAACGTCGTGTTCCTGGTCGTAGTCCTCGATCATCTTGCGGAACATCGCGAGATTCTCCGAGGCCAGGCTCTCGGTGATGGAGTCACCGAACTTGGCCACGCGCTGGGCGTTGACGTCGTCGACACTGGGAAGCTGCATCTCCGCAAGCGGCTGACGGGTCGCCTTCTCGATGGACTTGAGCAGATGACGCTCACGCGGGGCGACGAACAGCAACGCGTCACCCTGACGACCGGCGCGGCCGGTACGACCGATGCGGTGGACGTACGACTCCGTGTCATGCGGGATGTCGTAGTTGACGACGTGGGAGATTCGATCCACGTCGAGGCCTCGAGCGGCAACGTCGGTCGCGACGAGGATGTCGAGGGCGCCGTTCTTGAGCTGACCGATGGTCCGCTCACGCTGTGCCTGGACGATGTCGCCGTTGATCGCGGCAGCCGAGTGCCCGCGGGCCCGCAGCTTCTCCGCCAGGTCTTCGGTGGCCTGCTTGGTACGGACGAAGATGATCATCGCCTCGAATGCCTCGACCTCGAGGACTCGGGTCAGTGCATCGAGCTTGCGCTGATGAGCAACCTGAATGTAGCGCTGCGTGATGTTCGAGGCGGTCGACGTCTTGGACTTGACGGTGATCTCGACCGGATTGTTCAGGTACTGCTTCGAGATCCGGCGAATCGAGCCGGGCATCGTTGCCGAGAACAGAGCGACCTGCTTGTCCCCGGGGGTGTCGCGGAGGATGCGCTCGACGTCCTCCTGGAACCCCATCTTGAGCATCTCGTCGGCCTCGTCGAGAACGAGGTACTTGAGATTGGTCAGATCCAGGGTGCCCTTTTCGAGATGGTCGATGACACGACCCGGGGTACCGACGACGACGTGTGCGCCGCGGCGCAGGCCCGACAGCTGGACGCCGTAGCTCTGGCCACCGTAGATCGGCAGCACGTTGAGTCCGGGGATGTGCGCGGAGTACTTGCCGAATGCCTCGGCAACCTGAAGCGCCAGCTCACGCGTGGGAGCAAGCACCAGCGCCTGGGTCTGCTTGATCGACGTGTCGATCCGCGACAGGACTGGAACTGCGAAGGCTGCGGTCTTGCCGGTACCGGTCTGTGCGAGACCGACGACGTCCTTGCCTTCGAGCAGCGGCGGAATGGTGGCAGCCTGAATGGGCGAGGGCGACTCGTAGCCCACGTCTGACAGTGCCTTCAGTACCCGATCATCGATGTCGAGGTCGGCAAATGTTGGGGGTTCGGGGTCACGCTCAATATCACTCATTTGACCAGCAGTTTAGCGGATAGAGTATAGACACGACGACATACCGGGGGTGCTTTTACGACAGATCCACCCTCCCAGCGGGTTTCGCCTAGCGTAGGAAGCATGACCGAAGCCACCGCAGCCACCCCCTCCCAGACCGTTGTCGCGATTGCCCAATTCGCCCCGGGGACGGACAAGAAAGCCAACCTCGAATCACTGCGATCACTGGCTTCCGATGCAGCAGCACGCGGCGCGAAAGTTGTCGTGGCGCCGGAATACTCGATGTTCACCGCACCGAAGACGGATGAGCGTTTGATCGAGTCCGCGGAGGACCTGGACGGCGAATTCGGTTCGGCGCTGGCGTCGGTCGCCGCGGAGTTCGGAATCTTCCTCGTGGCAGGAATGAACGAGCGGATCGACGACGTGAGCAGAATCTCCAACACCCTCGTCGCGATGGACCCGAACGGCGAACTGGTGGCGACCTACCGGAAACTGCATCTTTACGACGCTTTCGGTTACCAGGAGTCGGCCGTGATCCGCGCGGGCGAGATCACCGAACCGCAGACTTTCGGGTGCGACGGCCTGACCTTCGGCCTCCAGACCTGCTACGACCTGCGCTTCCCGGAAGTCACCCGGCGCATCGTCGACGTCGGCGCAGACATCTTGCTCCTGCCCGCCCAGTGGGTGCCGGGGCCGCTCAAGGAAGACCACTGGACCACTCTCGTGCGCGCCCGGGCCATCGAGAACACGATGTACATCGCAGCGGCAGATCAGAGCGCGCGCGGCGGCGCGGGTGCCAGCATGATCGTCGACCCGATGGGCGTCGTGATGTGTTCACTTGGCGAGCAGGTCGGGGTCGCCACCGCACTCGTTTCGGCTGCTCGCATCGCCGAGGTACGCGAGAAGAATCCCGCTCTCGCGCTGCGGAGGTTCACAGTCTCGTCGCGGTGACCTGCAGCGAGTAGCGTCGAACTGGTCGGGGTTCGAGCTTCTCGAGGACAACGCAGTGACCCAGTATCGGGATCGATCTTCCGCCGGCAGATTTCTGGCCGGGCGGCTCGAGACCTTGCGTATCGACAAGCCCGTCGTTCTCGGACTCCCGCGCGGCGGAGTTCCGGTCGCAGCCGAGGTGGCTGCGGCATTGAACGCTCCGCTCGACATCGTGGTGGTGCGCAAGCTCGGCAGTCCGTACAACCCGGAACTGGCGATGGGCGCTATCGGTGAGGGCGGCGTGCGGGTCCTCAACCACGACGTCATCGCAGCGGTTCGCGTCTCGAAAAGAGAACTCGTCGCCGTCGAACGCGACGAGCGAACCGAATTGGAACGGCGGGCGCATCTCCTGCGCGAGGGGCGGACCCCGGTTTCCCTCCACGGATGCACTGCGGTGATCGTCGACGACGGAATGGCTACGGGCGCGAGTGCCGCCGTTGCCTGCCGATGCGCGCGCACCGCGGGTGCTGCCTCCGTGATCGTCGCTGTCCCAGTAGCGTCCCCCGAAGCCATGAGAGTGATCGCGTGCTCCGCCGATCGGGTCGTCTGCCCCTTCGTTCCTGCCCTGTTAGGCGGCGTCGGTGCTGCATTCGAGGACTTTCATCAACTCAGCGACGACGAAGTGCTGTCCTTCCTCGCCTGAGTGCACACCTCTCCAGCCTGAGCACAGTCCAAGAGATCTCTGAGAATTTGTGATGTGTGCAACATTTCGCTCCTCGGTGCCGATAGCCCAAATGGAACAAAAAGAATTCGGCTTTCTGGAGGAACCGTGACCATCTCGACCGATACCGTCGACGCCGTCGCAGCTGCGTGCCGTGACCGCCTGGGCGACCCTTCCGCCTGGGTTGCGTCAGACGCTTATCGACAGAGCCTCGCCCTGTGCATCATCGAATCCGTTCAGTCCACGTCGGGCCACAGCGAAGTGACCGTCGTCGATCGCTACCTGGCGTACCGGAAAGCCCGCGAGGACAAACCCGTCACGGATGGCGCACGCGAACTACTCCGCACCTTCGAGGAAGCCGGCAGTTCGGACCAGTGGGCAGGCAAGATCGGCTCGTACAAGCGTCGCTACACGGCGACGGGTGTCCCGATCGAGGCACGGCACATCCAACAGGTCGCCGAGAAACTCCATCACTTGCGGATCAACAGCGTCGAGGACCTGCTGTCGGCCGCCGATTCCGACAACGCTCTCGAAGCCGTTCACCATGCCTGGGTGGACGCGTGCGGAGACGGTTCCGAAGTGACCTGGGCCCACCTGTTGATGTTGGCCGGAATTCCGCACACCGATCTGGGGACCGCTGCCGACACCTTCATCAGCGCGACACTCGGCACCACCGAGTTGCCGGGAGACACCTCGGAGATCCTTGCAGCTACTGCAGAGCAACTCGGAGTGGATCCGGACCGATTGGACTACGCAATTCGGCGGTGGCTGTCCGTGCACGGTCGCACGCTCCAACACGTCGCCTGAGTACCTGTAAACAGGCGGTCACACTAAACTGCAGGTCAGCGCCCGACCAGTTCTACCGAATAGTAACGACAGTGCAAAATGACGACTAATGTGATGCAATGCACATCAGAAATGTCAGTAGTCACTGGAGGGGTCAATAGTGCGCGAGTTCTCAGTTCCACAGTCGTTCTCAATTCCGGAGAACGTATCCATGGCCGACTCCGTGTTCCGTCACGCCGAAGAAGACCCCACATTCGTGCCGTTCAAGAGGCCGTCGAACGGTGGATGGGTCGACGTCACTGCAGCTGAATTCGCGAAGCAGGTCTCCGCAGTTGCCAAGGGCCTGATCGCGTCAGGTGTCGAGCTCGGCGACCGCGTCGCTATCCTGTCCGCGACTCGCTACGAGTGGGTCGTTCTCGACTACGCCATCTGGACTGCCGGCGGATGCACCGTCGCGATCTACGAGACCTCCTCCCCTGATCAGGCGCAGTGGATCCTCGAGGATTCAGCGACGACACTTCTGGTCGTCGAAACGGCCAAGCACGCGGAGACTCACAAGGAAGTCACCGACGGCGCAGAAGCCCTCCGCGAGGTTCTTGTCATCGAGTCGGGTGCGATCGACGAGCTGTCCAGTCGCGGTTCGGCAATCACCGACGAAGAACTGCACACTCGTCGTCACCAGGTCACCGCTGCCTCGCCCGCGACCCTGATCTACACCTCCGGAACCACCGGACGCCCCAAGGGTGTCCAGCTGACGCACTCCAACTTCTACGCCGAGTCCAACGCCTGCCGCCTGGCGATGCCGGAGTCCATGGTCCCCGGCAAGAAGACTCTGATGTTCCTGCCGCTTGCCCACGTATTCGCGCGGGCGATCTCCTTCGGCGCTTTCGACGCCAAGGTCACCGTCGCCCACACGTCGGACCTGACGACGCTGCTCGAGCAGTTCGCCGGCTTCAAGCCCAACTTCATCCTCTCGGTGCCCCGCGTGTTCGAGAAGGTGTACAACTCGGCTCGCCAGAAGGCAGTCGACGGCGGTAAGGGCAGCATCTTCGACAAGGCTGCTGCCACCGCCATCGAATACAGCGAATCCCTCGAAAAGGGTGGCCCCGGACTGGCACTCAAGCTCAAGCACGCGGTATTCGACAAGCTCGTCTACTCGAAGTTGCGCGCAGCTCTGGGTGGCGAGTGCGAGCGTGCAGTCTCCGGTGGCGCAGCCCTCGGCGCGCGCCTCGGCCACTACTTCCGCGGCGTCGGCATCCCGATCTACGAGGGCTACGGACTCACGGAGACCAGCGCCGCAATCACCGTCAACACCTCGAGCGCGCAGCGCGTCGGCACCGTCGGCAAGCCGATCAACGGCCATGCAGCACGGATCGCCGAGGACGGCGAACTCCTCCTGCAGGGCCCGGTCGTGTTCGCCGGCTACTGGCACAACGAGAAGGCCACTGCCGAATCCATCGTCGACGGCTGGTTCCACACCGGCGACCTCGGCTCGATCGACAACGAGGGCTACGTCTCCATCACCGGACGCAAGAAGGAAATCATCGTCACCGCGGGCGGCAAGAACGTCGCACCGGCAGGCCTCGAAGATTCCCTGCGCGCGCACGCTCTGATCAGCCAGTGCCTCGTCGTCGGCGACGGTCAGCCGTTCATCGGTGCACTGATCACCCTCGATCCGGAGACTCTGCCCGGTTGGGTCGAGCGCAACGGCCTGCCCGCCGGCACCCCGATTGCCGATCTGGTGAAGAACGCCGACCTGATCGCCGAGATCGACTCGGCCGTTGCCGACGCGAACAAGAAGGTCTCCAACCCCGAGCAGATCAAGAAGTACACGATCCTCGAGGTCGACTTCACCCAGGAGACCGGTGAATTGACGCCGACGCTCAAGCTCAAGCGCAACATCATTCACGAAGCTCACAAGACCAAGATCAGCGACCTGTACGCCTGATCGATCGTCTTTCACGAGTCTGGCCCGGTTCGAATGCGAACCGGGCCAGACTCGTTTCACTGTCCGGCGGAGAGTAGTTCCTTTTCGATCTCGGATGGAAGGCCGTGCACCGCACGATCCTCCCGCTGAGTCGGCAGAGTTTCCCGCTGCATCCACTCCCAGGTATCGCGCACGGTGTCTTCGACGGGCCGGCACCGCAGCCCTGCTTGCCCCGCCTTGGCGGTGTCGGCTTCGAGGAAGCCCGCGAACTCACCCTCCTGCGGCACCCAACACGGAAGTTGTGTCCACGGCTGCGCTCCAGCGGCCGCCAGCCTGTCCTCGTCGATCCACACGAGTTCAGCGTCCGAACCGGTGGCAACCACGCACGCCTGGAGGAGTCCGGAGGTAGTGGTGTGGCCGGACGGGCTGATGACGTCGTATGCCCCGCTGATCCCGGCGGCCAGTCCGGCCAAGACAAAGGTTGCGATGTCGCGGGCATCGACGTACTGCAACGGTCTGGTCGGCACTCCGGGAGCAACGACACGTCCGCCCGCCGCGATACGCTGCAGCCACCACGGCAACCGCCCGATGTCCTCGCGCGGGCCGAGGATCAACCCTGCCCTCGCGAGTAACGCGTCCGGGAAGGATTCCAGGACAGCGAGTTCGGCCCCGCGTTTGGCGGACGCGTAATCGCTGTAGTCATCGGAGGTCGCAGATGCGGCCACCACTGGTGAGGTCTCGTCTACGTGCAAGCCCCATTGGTAGACGGATCCACTGGAGATGTATGCGTACCGGTCGACGTGACCGAGTAAGACGCGCGCATTTTCCCCGATCACTCGGGGGCTACCCGACCAGGTGTCGACGACAAGATCCCATCGACGATCACCGAGCGCATCAACCATCGCACGCTGATCGGTGCGATCCGCGAACAGGACCTCCGCTGTAGGTGGTGGCGCTCCGGTGAGCCCACGATGGAGCACTGTCACCTCCCAGCCCCGAGCCAAAGCGGCATCGACGAGAGCGTGGCCGAGGAACCGTGTTCCTCCGAGCATCAACAGCTTCATGAGGGCCATCGTCACTTGAAAAGCGTCGTGCGGCAACACGTTCGTCTGGTAGCGCAATTTCCGGCGACTGGGGCACGGACGAACCGCTCAGATACCTCGTCCGGGATTGAGAACGTTCTTCGGATCGAATGCGGCCTTGACTGCAAGCATCATTTCGCGTTCGGTCTGGCCGACCATGTCCGCCATGTACGGCGCTTTGAGAACCCCGATACCGTGTTCACCGCTGATCGTTCCGCCCAACGCCAGTGCGCCGGCAACGATGTCGTCGAAAGCTCCGCGCGCACGATCCTGCGCACCCGGTTCGGCAGCGTCGAACACGATGGTCGGGTGGAGATTGCCGTCGGCGGCGTGACCGAAGGTTCCGATCGTGACGCCGTGGCGATCGGCCGCTTCACGAATGCATTCCAACATGGACGGCAACGCCGGCACCGGCACCGCGACGTCGTCGAGAAGTACCGTGCCCAACGCCTCGAGAGCCGGCAAGGCCATGCGGCGCGCGGCGGTGAACTCTTCACCTTCCACCGGATCGTCGGTGTGGAAAACCTCTCGGGCCCCGGCACTTTCGCACGCCGCGGCGCAGTCCGCTGCCTCGGCGGCCGCCGACCTACCGTCGCACTGGATGAGCAGCATCGCCCCGGCCGATTCGTCCAGCCCCATCTTGGTCAGCCGATTGACGGCGCCGATGGTGACGTCGTCCATCAACTCCATCTGACACGGTTCGGCCACTGCCGACACGGCGAGGACGGCATCGATCGCGGACTCCGCGGAATCGAAGAAGGCGACCACAGTGGTCGCGGCAGTGGGCGCCGTACGCAACCGCATCGTGGCTTCGACGATGACCGCGAGAGTGCCCTCCGACCCGACGAGCAGATGTGTCAGGTCCAGCCCCGCAACGTTCTTGCGCGTCCGTGCACCGGTACGGATCACACGCCCGTCGGCGAGTACCGCCGTCAGGGCCGCAACGTGATCACCGGTGACGCCGTACTTGGCGCAACAGATGCCGCCTGCATTTGTCGCCAGATTGCCGCCGATACTCGAGATGGACCGGCTTCCCGGATCCGGTACGTACCAAAGACCCTGCTGTGCAGCAGCTTCCGCCAGGTCACCGTTGATCACTCCGGGCTCCACCGTGGCGGTGCGCGCGGCAGGATCGATCTCGAGAATGCGATCCATGCCCGCGACGCTCAAGACGATGCATCCGTCGAGTGCGTTGGCGGCGCCGGCCAACCCGGTACCTGCCCCTCGTGTCACCACCGGAACGGCGAGTTCGTGGGCCACCGTCATGACCGCAACGACGTCGTCGACCGTCTTCGCCTTGACCAGCGCGGCGGGCCTTCCGGCTGCGGTGAGCAGTGATTGATCCCGGACGTACGCACCCATTCGGTCGGGATCGGTTGTCGCCCTGTCCCCCACCGCTTTCTGCAGACGCTCGCCCAACAGATCGATACTCGTGGTCATTGCGTTCGTCCTTCGTAGAATCCGCGCACATGGCGCTCGACCAAAACGGCAGCCTCGTCAACTGCACCGCGCTCGATCGCGTCGGCGATACCCTCGTGCTCTGCCAGCAGTGCGCCGAGCGTGGCCGCCGAGTTCTCGCGCGAGTCGAGTTCACTCAGCAGGTAGCCGGCGATGCTGTCGCGGAGAACCGTCATGACCAACCCGAACGCCTTGTTCCCGCCGGCTCCGGCCAGCGCAACGTGAAAGTCGACATCGGCGTCGTGGAATGCGACCGAGTCGTCGGCAAGGGTTGCGACGCGCATCCGCTCGATCGCAGCCCGGGCGCCGTTCGGCACCGCGACGACAGTGCGCAGCGCAGCAGCTTCGAGCAGCACTCGCAATTCGACAAGATCGCCCAATGGAACTGCACCCACCTGCAACGCCGTGCTGAGAGCTGTGGCTGCGGAATCGGCCGTATGCTCGTGCGTCACCCGAGGCCTGGCAGTAGAAGTGGTGTCCGCGCCGGTCAACAATCCCTGCGCTTGCAGGACCCGAAGGGCCTCACGGACCGTCGATCGCCCCACCGAGAACGTCTGCGCGAGTTCCTGTTCGGTCGGCAATGCCTCGCCGACGGGAAGCGAGCCGTCGAGTATGGCAGCACGGATTCTTCCCGACACGGCAAGGCTGAGCGGCATGCGCGACAACGGAGTCGTATCCATGCCGCGACGCTACCACCCCTTGCCTGCTTGTCTGACAAACTGTTTAATTGAGGAAATTCGTGACCCGGACCACAACAGAGAAGGTGCCGACCATGACCGACAAGCTCGAATTGGATCCCGCGACCACCGCCGTCGTGCTCATCGAGTACCAGAACGACTTCACCACCGAGGGCGGTGTCCTCCACGAGGCCGTCGCACCAGTCATGGAATCGAACGGACTCCTCGCGAACACCGCCGCGCTGGTCGATGCGGCCCGGGCGGCGGGTGTCACCGTGATGCACGCACCGATCACCTTCGCCGAGGGGTACAACGAAATCACCTCGCATCCGTACGGAATCCTCAAGGGCGTCGTCGACGGAAAGGCTTTCGTGAAAGGTTCGTGGGGCGCCGCTATCGTCGACGACCTCACTCCGAAAGACGGCGACATCGTCATCGAGGGCAAGCGCGGACTCGACACTTTTGCCAGCACCAACCTCGATTTCATTCTGCGCAGCAAAGGAATTCGCACGATCCTTCTCGGCGGCTTCCTGACCAACTGCTGCGTCGAATCGACCATGCGCACCGGATACGAGAACGGTTACCGGGTCATCACACTCACCGATTGCGTGGCAGGCACTTCGGTCGCCGAACACGAGAACGCGATCACCTACGACTACCCGATGTTCTCGCATCCCGTCACGTCGAAAGAGGTGCTCGGCGCGCTCTCCTGAGAGGACTACCTGGAATGCGCGAGAAGGAATTCACGGCTGACGTTGGTGACACTGGCGTGAACCTTCTCGTGCAGCAGGTCGTGACCGGCGTCCTCGAACTCACGCATCTCGACGTTGCGCAGCGTCCGCGCCCAGTCCCGGACGGGATCGACCGGGGCGATCCGGTCGTCGGTACCGTGAACGACCAAAACCGGGATGCCCGCGTCGGAGAGTTCCGCCCACCCGTGTTGCTCGACCGCGCTGCGCGGGATGCCGCACAGCACTGCGGAGGCAAAATCGTGATCGCGATGAGCCAGCATCGTCAGCGCCGTCACGGCACCTAACGAATGACCCATCACCGCCTGCGGAACTTCGGGCAGTTCCGCCAAGGCGATGTCAGCCAGCGCGGCTGCATCGGCAGCAAGATCGGAGAGCGGAGCCCCGACTCCCGGATCACCCTCCGACAAACCGTGCCCGGTGTGATCGATCGCCCACACGTCTATCCCCGACGCCGTCATTGCGCCCGCGAAGCGGTGATACTGGCCGCTGTGCTGGCCGAGACCGTGCAGAAAGACCAGTGACACCGTGGGCACCGCACCCCCTGCCGCCGGCCAATGCCGAAAGTGCACCTGACCGGTTCGTCCGTCGAAGAAAGGCATGATCGTCATTCTGCACGCCGCTACCGATATCCGCGGCTCGTGAGCGATTACTGGTGGGTTGCCTTGTCGGTGAGCGATGGCACAATCGCCCTGTGTTCCTACTCGATGATCAGATCGTCTACAGCGCCAGCGACCTCTCGGCTGCGGCCTTGTGCGAGTTCGCACTGCTGCGGCAACTCGACGCCCGAACCGGTCTGATCGCGGCCGAGGCCGCCGAGGCGGATCCGATGCTCGAACGGACGTCGAGCCTCGGCGACTCGCACGAGCGCGAACAGCTTCAGAAGTTCATCGATCAGCACGGAGACGGCGTCGTCGTCATGCCGCGACCGGAACACTCACGCGCAGGCCTGACCGCTGCCACGTTGGCCACCGTCGAGGCAGCACGATCGGGCGCGCCAGTCATTTATCAGGGAACCTTTTTCGACGGCCGATTCCTCGGGTTCTGCGATTTCCTCGTCCGCGAAGGCGACACCTACGCGGTCTACGACAGCAAGCTCTCCCGGCACGCCAAGGTGTCGGCACTTCTACAACTCGCCGCATACGCGGATGCGTTGGAGCGCAATGCAATTGCCGCCTCCGATCAAGTTCATCTACTGCTAGGCGACGGCAGCACGTCGTCGCACGACATCGGAGACATCGCGCCGGTATTCGCGGCACGTAGAGCTGAACTCGAACGAGTCCTCGACGAGCACCGCGCCGAGGGGAAACCGACACAGTGGCTCGACGATCGGTACCTGCGTTGTGGTCGATGCGACACCTGCAGCGTCGAGGTCGAAAGCCATCGAGACCTGCTGCTGGTTGCGGGTGTCCGCGGCAATCAGCGTGAACAGCTGATCGTCTCGGGGATCACGACAATCGACGAACTCGCCGCGAGCACCGGCCCAGTCGAGGGAATCCGCCGGGAAACACTCGACAAGCTCCGTGCACAGGCAGCGGTTCAACTACGCCAGGAACTGTCCGGCGACGCCGAATTCGAGGTCTACGAACCCTCGGCGCTCGGCGGACTCCCCATCCCCGACGACGGCGACATCTTCTTCGACTTCGAGGGCGATCCGCTCTGGGCCGAGGACGGGTCCACCGATTGGGGGTTGGAGTATCTGTTCGGTGTGGTCGAAGGGCCTGCGGACGACTACGTGTTCAAGCCGTTCTGGGCACACGATCGCGAGGGTGAGCGCCAGGCGCTCCTCGACTTCCTCGATTACGTCACCGCGCGTCGAGAAGCTCATCCAGGCATGCACATCTACCACTACGCCGCGTACGAGAAATCGGCGCTGTTGCGCTTGGCCGCACGTCACGGTGTCGGCGAGCAGACCGTGGACACCCTGCTCAGCGAGAACGTGCTCGTAGACCTGTACCCGATCGTCCGCGCGTGCCTGCGGATCGGACAACGCTCGTACAGCATCAAGAAACTCGAGCCGCTCTACATGGGTGAGCACGGCCGTGACGGTGACGTGACCAACGCCGCCGCCTCGGTCGTCGCTTATGCCGACTACTGCGAATTGCGCGACGGCGGACAAGCCGACCAGGCCAGGGAACTTCTTCAGGGCATCTCCGACTACAACGAGTACGACTGCGAATCCACTCTCCGCCTGCGCGATTGGCTCGCCGAGCGCGCCGCAGAACATGGTGTCGAACTTCGAGAGCCGACCGGACAGATCAAGATTCCACTCGAAGAACTCACCGAATCGGAAATCGCACTCCGCGACTTCGCCGGCCACAAGGCCGGTTCGACACGCACCTCCGATCAGCAGGCTGCTGCTCTATTGGCCGCAGCAGTCGGTTACCACAATCGCGAGCGGAAGCCGTACTGGTGGGCCCACTTCGACCGATTGGTCACACCGATCGAAGACCTCGTGGACATCCGCGACGTCATGGTGGTCGAGCAGTCCGAAATCGAAACGGACTGGCACAAGAGCACCGCGCGGCAGAAGAAGTTTCGTCGCCACATCCAATTGACCGGAAGTTTCGGCACCGGAACGTCTTTGAGCCCGGGCAGTGATCTTTTCGCGCTCTACGCAACCCCCTCCCCGGATGCCGTTGCAAGCGAGAACCCCACCCAGCGCGGCACCAGCAGCGTCAAGGTCACCGCCGTCGTCAAGTCCGAAGGGCTCGACGTGGTCACCGTGGAAGAACTGCTCAGCGGTGACGAATACATCGATTCCCCTGTCGCGTTGGCACCTGGTCGTCCGATTCCCACCGGACGCATGGAGAAGTCCATCGCCGCTGCCGCGTCCGACGCCAGCGAGAGCCTGCCCGAACTGCCACACATCGCGGCAGTCGACATTCTCAGGCGCAGCACCCCGAGAACCCTCTCGGGTTCAGCGCTGCCACCTGTCGGCACCGACAACAACTACGCCGACGCCATCACCGCCGCACTTCTCGACCTCGATGATTCCTACGTGGCAGTACAGGGTCCCCCTGGTACGGGCAAGACCTACACGGGCGCTCGTGTCGTCAAGACACTGATCGAACAACACCATTGGCGAATCGGCGTGGTGGCACAATCACATTCGGTGGTCGAGAACATGCTCGGCGGCATTCTGAAGGCCGGCGTGGACCCTGCACTGGTCGCGAAGAAGGGCAGCCGGAGCAAGACCGCAGAATGGCAGGACATCGCATCCGAAGAATATGCGGGATTCATCGCCGAGGCCGAAGGCGTCGGCTGTGTCATCGGCGGCACTGCGTGGGACTTCTCGAACACCGATCGTGTTCCAGCGGGCAGCTTGGACTTGCTCGTCGTGGACGAAGCAGGCCAATTCGCGCTGGCGAACACCATTGCCGTCGCGATTTCCGCGCGAAACCTGTTGCTGCTGGGCGATCCGCAGCAGTTGCCGCAGGTGAGCCAAGGCACTCACCCCGAACCGGTCGACGAATCGGCACTCGGTTGGCTCGCCGAGGGACACGGCGCACTGCCACCCGAACTCGGCTACTTCCTCGAGAAAACGTGGCGGATGCACCCGGATCTGTGTGCGCCCGTGTCCGCATTGTCGTACGAGGGCAAGCTGCATTCCCAGGAAACCGTGAGTGCGGCAAGAAAGCTCGACGGACTCGCTGCCGGAGTACACACGGTGTTCGTCGATCACCGCGGCAATTCCACCTACTCCCCGGAAGAGTCCCAGGAAATCGTTCGCCAGATCCAGGGCCTTCTCGGTACGCCTTGGACCGACCCGAGCGAGTTCGAGGGAACCAGGCCGCTGGAGCAGTCGGACATTCTCGTGGTCGCGGCGTACAACGCCCAGGTGGGCACCGTCGAGCGCGATCTCACCGAGGCCGGTCTCACGGAGGTCGAGGTCGGGACCGTCGACAAGTTCCAGGGCCGCGAGGCTGCGGTGGCAATCGTGTCGATGGCCGCATCTGCCGTCGAGGACGTCCCGCGAGGGATGTCGTTCCTGCTGTCGCGAAACCGTCTCAATGTTGCTGTCTCACGCGGCAAGTGGTGCGCGATCATCGTTCGATCGCACGCGTTGACGCAGTACATGCCCAGTACGCCTGCGGGATTGGTCGAACTGGGTGCATTCATGAGGCTGACGAGCTAGCCGAAGCCTGTCTTACCTGAAGCACTGCCCTACCCGAAGCACTGCCCTTCGCCGCGATAGGTGGGAACCGAGGTTCGGGTGCCGTCGGCTTCGACCACGTACACGCGGTCGAAGCGCTCGCACAGCTCGCCGGCCTTGGCGTGACGGAACCACACGCGGTCGCCGATCGCGATGTTTCCGGCTTCCTTCCCGGTGACCGGCGTCTGGACTTCGCCGGCTCCTTCGTTGCGGAGCAGTTTGAGACCAGCGGGCCAGACCGGTGACGGAACGCGGGTGGCTCCGGCAGGTCCCGACGCGATGTATCCGCCGCCGAAAAGGGTCGTGACCGACGGCGTCGGTTTGCGCACGGCCGACAGCGCGAAGAACAGCGCCGGATCGGGACGGAAGGCACGGTAGCGGTCGAACAGGGTCGGTACGTACAGTCCGGAGCCTGCTGTTACCTCGGTCACCACAGGATCGGCCGAGCTGACCTCCAGCGACCCCGTACCGCCGCTGTTGACGATCTCGAGTGCACCCACGGCATCGGTGACGGCCGCGACCACAGCGCCCCTTCTGGACGCCAATTCGCGGGCAGAGGCTTTCTTGACCCAACCGATCGGAGCACTGGTGTCAGGAAGGCCGGCAATCTGGGCTTCGTAGAACATCACTCCGACGACGGAGAATCCGCGTTGGCGCGCACGCGCCGCGAGTGCGGCGACCGCGCCAGGTTCGCGCAGTGGCGAGCGTCGTACGCCCAGATGGATCGGGCCGATCCGCAGTGACGCGTCGACGTCGAGACACACGCGGACAGGCGCATCCCCCGTCGACGCCGAACGAATGAGGTCCAACTGCGCATCGTCGTCGACCATCAAGGTGATCGATGCGAGAGCGGTGTCGTCGGCAGCGAGATCCGCGATGGCGCCACGATCGGCAGTCGGGTACCCCATCAGGATGTCCCGTGCGCCGAGCCCGACCAGCCACAGAGCCTCGCGCAGTGAGTACGCCATGATTCCGCGGAATCCGCCGGACGCGGTCAGTGTGTCGCCGAGAGTTTCAGCCAGAACCGTCCGACAACGAACCGATTTGCTCGCCACTCGCACCGGGGTTCCACCGGCGCGGCGCACCAGGTCGGCTGCATTACTGCGCAGTGTGGTCAGATCCAGAGCAGCCAGAGGCGGGTCGAGTTCTCGCGTGGCAGCAGTGAGTCGATCAAGGGTCCTGGTCACAGATGATCCAATCGTCGCGGCGTGCGACCAGTCAATCACCAATCCTGGACGTATGTCCAGGATTGCGGTTCTACTGAGGCGCGACCACGGCTTTGTTGGCGATTACCTGAACCATTTCTCCGAACTCGGCAATAGTCGCGTCGGAGTCACGATCGACCAGCCATCGCAGAACAAGGCCGTCGATCATTGCAAGACTCAGTCGCGCAATCGAACTCAACGGCTCCGTCCACACCGTGCCCGATATCTTGGCGCACTCTTCGAGAAACGACACCGCGAGCTCATCCATTATTCGGTACTGCTCAAATGCAACCGCCCCAGCACGTTCGGCTCCGAGATTGCGACTACGCAGTGCCTGCGCGGTAATTTCGTAGGTCAACAACTGACGATCCGGGGTTGCCTCGATAGTCGGCCACATTCCGGTCAGGCCGATGTGCAGCAATTCCCTGAGCCCCTGCACGCCACTGAGATCCGGCGCGTGGCGGACCTGCGCGAACGCATACTGCATCGACGCACTGAGTTGCAGAATGAGCGTTTCACCCATTGCCGCGATCAGCGCTTCCTTGCTCTCGAAGCAGTAATGAACGACGCCGAGCGATACCCCGGCCTCCTCTGCCACCGCCCTTACCGTCACAGAACTGACACCGCGCTGTTCCGCAATAGACAAGGCGGACTCGACCAATTGTGTGCGGCGTTCGTCCGCCGGGAGCCTGTTCAGCATCCAATGATCGTAGAACGCAAATGACAAAATCTTCGCGCAATACTTGCCTGGACGACCGTCCAAGTACATTATTGCGTAATGGCTTCGGACACTTGGCAGAACTGGGCGGGCACTCAAAGCGCCGCGCCGCGTCGCTTTGCGACGCCGACAAATACCCGTGAACTTTCGTCGTTGGTCGCCGAGGCCGCCTCGCGTGGCCAACGTGTGAAGGCCGTCGGCGCCGGCCACTCGTTCACCGGTGTCGCGGTCACTGACGGTGTCCTCGTCAGCCTGGACAACTTGAGCGGAATCGACTCGATCACACCGACCGACGACGGTGCCCTGGTCACTGTTTTTGCAGGCACTCGCCTTCATGCTCTCAACGACGCCTTGTGGCACCGCGGATATGCGATGGCAAATCTCGGTGACATCGACGTCCAGTCACTGGCCGGCGCGACGTCCACCGGCACGCACGGCACCGGCGCACGATTCGGCGGTATCGCCACACAGATTCGCGGAATCGAGATCGTTCTCGCCGACGGATCCGTCGTTACCGCAAGCGCCGACGAAAACGTCGAGTTGTTCGAAGCGGGCCGCCTCGGGTTGGGCGCAATCGGCATCATTTCGAAGATCACTCTCGCCTGCGTTCCGCGATTCACACTTCGCGCAATCGAGGAACCCGACACGCTGTCTCACATACTGGACACCCTCGAGGGCGATCGCCTGGGCCTGGATCACTTCGAGTTCTATTGGTTCCCGCACACCGATCGTGTCCTGACGAAGAGCAATACGCGACTCCCCGGAGATACCGAACCCGATCCGGTGGGCAAGGTCCGCGCGTTCGTCGACGACGAACTCCTCTCGAACACACTCTTCGAAGGTGTCAACCGCGTTGCCACCCTGGCACCGGCCGCGATCCCGAGAATCAACAACGTGTCGTCCCGATTGCTCGGCGCCCGCGAGTTCACCGATCGCAGCTACCGGGTATTCGCGTCTTCGCGCCGGGTGAAGTTCAAGGAGATGGAATACGCGATTCCCCGCGAACACGTCACCGAGACACTCCACGAAATCGACCGCTGGATGAAGAAGTCCGGAACTAACGTCGCATTCCCCGTCGAAGTACGTTTTGCTGCCGCCGACGACCTCTGGCTCTCCACTGCTCACGGACGCGACACCGCATACATCGCCGTACACCAGTACCACCGACGCCCCGAAACCGAATACTTCGCCGCAGTGGAGGCAATCGCGCGCGCCGTCGACGGCCGGCCGCATTGGGGAAAAATGCACAACCGGACCGTCGACGACCTGCGTCCTACGTACGACCGACTAGACGACTTTGTCGCCGTTCGAGACAAGTACGACGCGAATCGTGTGTTCGACAACGAATACTTGCGTCAGGTACTCGGCGACTGACGGTCAGTGCCGCAGCAGTTCCGCTTTTCGCGCATCGCTCGCAAACGAGGCTTTGATCGAGTTCCGGGCGAGGGTGTCTCGCTCGGCCTCGGTCAGACCCAGGGCTCGGCCCAGTTCGGTAAAATTGTCGTCGACGTATCCCCCGAAGTAGGCCGGGTCGTCGGAGTTGACCGTGACGATCAAACCCATCTCGAGCATCGATCGAAGCGGGTGATCCGACAGCGAATCGAACACCCGCAGACGAACGTTCGACAATGGGCAGACCGTCAGTGGAATCTCCTCGTCGACCAGACGCTCGATCAGGGCAGGATCCTCGAGTGCCCGGACTCCGTGGTCGATCCGCTCGGCACCGAGAATGTCGAGCGCCTGCCAGATGTACTCGGGCGGTCCCTCTTCACCGGCGTGAGCCACAACGTGCAAACCCTCGGCACGCGCGCGAGCGAACACGTCCTCGAACAGTGACGGCGGGTTGCCGACCTCCGCGGAGTCGAGTCCGAGCCCGACGATTGGAGCCTGCAGGCGAATTATCTCGGAGAAGATCTCCTCGGCGTCTTTGACGGGCTGATCTCGGAGGATGGCGGCGATTGCCGCGCTGCTGAGCCCGAACTCGCGCTCACTCGATGCCACCGCATCCATGATCCCGTCCAGGACCTCGGTCAGCGGAACACCACGGACCACGTGCGCCTGTGGATTGAAGAAGAACTCGGCATGCGCGACGCCGGCGGCAGCCGCGCGGCGGAAGTACGCTCGCGTCAGGTCGGCAAAATCCTCCGCGGTGCGCAGGACGGCCATGTTGGCGAAGTAGAGATCGAGGAACGACTGCAGATCGGTGAACTCGTACCTCGACTTCAGATCGTCGATGTCCTTGTACGGCAAGTCCATTCGATTGCGCTCGGCAAGTCGGTAAATCTGTTCGGGTTCCAGAGAACCCTCGATGTGCATGTGCAGCTCTGCGACAGGTGTAGCCATGTCGGTGTTACCGCCCCTTCCAGACCGGGGCGCGCTTCTCGGCGAACGCCGTCGCGCCCTCGCGTGCATCTTCGGACGCGAACACCGGCGCCATGACCTGCAACTGCTTCGCGAAAGCTTCGTCGTCGGACCAACCGCCGGCCTTGACGATGATCTCCTTGGTGACCGCAACCGCGAGCGGTCCGTTGCGGGTGATGCGATCAGCCAGCTCCAGCGCGCCTTCGAGCGCCTTACCTGGCTCGGTCAACGTGTTCACGAAGCCGTAGCGGTAGGCCTCCTCGGCTGTGAAACTGTCACCGGTCAGGGCCAGTTCCAATGCCTTCTGGTACGGAATCCGCTTGGGCAGGCGCAACAATCCGCCTCCACCCGCGACCAGCCCTCGCTTGACCTCCGGGATACCGAACTTCGCTTCGGACGACGCGACCACCAGGTCGGTGGCAAGCACGAGTTCCGTGCCGCCTGCCAACGCGAAGCCCTCGACCGCCGAAATGATCGGCTTACGCGGCGGCCCTTCCGTGAATCCGAGACCGCGTCCCGGCACGAGTACGTTCTCGCCGGCCACGAATGCCTTCAGATCCATACCGGCACAGAAGTTTCCGCCGGCTCCTGTCAGCACCGCCAAGGACAGATCGTCGTCCGCATCGAGCTCTTCGACCGCAGCGGCCAATGCGTGACTGACCGCCGAGTTGATGGCGTTACGCGCCTCGGGCCGGTTGATGGTGATGATCAGTGTCCGCCCGCGCCGCTCGGTGAGAACCTCGTCCGCCATGATGTCCCTCTCGTTTGTCGACCACGCTCGCGTGACTACGCGACGTTGCGTTCGACAATACGGACGAAGCCATCGGGGTCGATCTGCGCGGTGTCGTGAGTGCAGAACCACCCCTGGGTGAACCTCGTCGAGGTCGCTTGCGGCGAGTTCCAATACCGACGCGTGACACTCGGTCCACGGCACAGCAACTCACCGAAACCACCTGGAGCATCCGGGCCGTACAACGCCACTTCCATTCCACCGAAAGCGATTCCGACGCTTCCGAGGTGGGTGGGCGCCGACTCGGTTGGCAGAATGAGACCAGCCCCACAGGTCTCGGTTTTGCCCCACCCGATCACATGCCGAGCGGCCGGGAACAGGGTCAGCAGCTTGGATTCCTGTTCGGCCGTGATCGGCGACCCGCTGCAATCGATCCACTGAACCGACCTCGAACCGGCACGCGCCGCCGGTCCAAGGGTGAGCAACCGTGGCTCGAGCAGGTCCTCGGGCCGCCCGGTCACGATGTCGACGGTATGCACACTCTCACGCCAGAAGTCGCCGGCGAGGACCACCGTTCCACCGACCACCAACGTCGCGAGCACGTGCACGAATTGCCGTACCGACTTGAAGTCATTGTCCACCAACAGATTGCGCACACCTTCGACGCCGTAATCGCGCGAGTGCAGAATGCCGACGATGGCGGAGAGCACGTTCTCGTTGCTCAACTCGACGCCCAGCATTTCACCCGAAGAATCGGCGGTGTACGCGAGGATCGCCATCTCCTCCGGGGCGGCACCGTCGTCGATGAACGGAACACCGTGTGGGAGTTCCCCGTCGAGCACCAACACCGAGCCACTGTCCGCGATGACGAAGTCCGCCGCGTCGTCGCTCAGATGAACACCCACGGAGACTGGAACACCGCCGGCGAGAATGACGCCGAGGCACGCCTCCATCCACCTCACCCCGGCGGCGACGCGAATGGCCACACGGTCACCGATCTCGACGCCTCGCGACTTCAGCCCGCCTGCGACCCGCGACGCCTCGGCCCACAACTCCGCGAAGGTGACCTGCTCGCCGTCGACCTCCTCCACCGCGATGCGTGAGGAGAATCGATGAACGGCGATATCGAGGAGTTCGGACAGCGACGGGTCGAGTTGGCTGTACCGAAGCACCCCGTCACCCGCACGGGTGACACGGGCGTCGGCGAGGAGCTGAGTCGAACACGGGTATTCCACAAGCGTCGACCGCATCGATACCTCCACGTCACTGACAACCCACCGGCCATTCGACTATATGACGTGGATCACAGTTCGTGGAGGTCTCTGGCGATAATCGTCGCAAACTTACTTTCCGGAGTAGACCGCTTTGCCCGGTCCGACCTCGAGGAAACTGCGGACAGCGCCGCGTAGGTCATCGGTGGCGAACAGCGCACCGGACACCCCGGGAGTCACCGAATCCGCGTGGGCGATCCCGCCGGAACGCCAGGCCGCCACGATCTGCTTGGTGGCGTCGTGGGCTCGCGTGGGCCCGTCCGCCAACCGGGCCGCCAGGGCACGCGCCGCAGCATCGACATCGTCGTGAACGGCATTGACGACGCCCCACGAGTGCAGAGTTGCGGCGTCGTAGAGATCGCCGGTCATGACCAACTCCCGAGCCCGTCCGGAACCGGCGCGCTCGGCCAAACGCTGCGGTCCACCCATGGACGGCGTCAGACCGACCACTGTCTCGACCAGTCCGAACTTCGCCTTCGGCGCCGCGAGGATGATGTCGCAGGCCAAGGAGATCTCGAAGGCAGCAGTCAGCGTCAGCCCGTGCGCCGCGTAGATGACCGGGCACGGCAACGCCTCGAGCGGATGGCAGATCTGGGCGAACAGTTCGCGCCACAATTCCGCTCCCTGCTCCGGGTTCAGTCCGTCGAACACATGGACGTCGACGCCGGCCGAGTTGACCTTGCCCTCGGCGCGCAGAAGCACAGCGCGCGGTGGGTTTTCGGTCAGCGCTGCAACATCGGCGATGACCGCGTCGAACATGGCCTGATCGAACAGATTGAGTGGTCCGTGCGCGAACGTCAGGACAGCCACCTCGGCACCACCATCGGTGGTGAAGCGCTCGAGGCGGGTGGGATGCGATTCGGGAGCAGTCATGCCGCCACACTGCCACATCGAACCGGCCTACGATCGTCGGGTGGAGGGTCTGAGAAATGCACTCGCGGACGTTGTGGGACACCGGTTCGTCGTCGACGACGCCGACGTGTTGGCGACCCGTTCCACCGACCAGACAGGGCGCTACAGCGGGCGCGCCAGCGCTCTGGTCCGACCCGGAAATACCGCCGAAGTCTCGGCAGTGCTGAACGTGTGCCGCTCGCGCGGCGTACCGGTCACCGTTCAGGGCGGGCGAACCGGTCTGGTCGCCGGGACGGTGCCCGAGCACGACGACGTCCTGCTCTCCACCGAACGCCTCGAGGCGATCGGCGAAGTCGATGTTGCCGCCGGTCGGATCACCGTCGGTGCGGGAGTGGCACTCGCGCAGGTACATTCGGCGGCCGCCGCCGCCCGCCTGAAATTCGGCGTGGACATAGCTTCACGGGATACGGCGACGATCGGCGGCATGGTCTCCACCAATGCCGGTGGCCTGCACACGGTTCGATACGGGAACATGGCCGAACAGGTGCTCGGACTCGAGGTGGTACTCCCCGACGGAACTCATGTGCGCCGGTCACCGAAAGTGTTGTCCGACAATTCCGGATACAACCTGCCCGCACTGTGGGTGGGCAGCGAGGGAACTCTTGGTGTGGTCACGGCAGTCGATCTGAAACTACGACGGGTACCGAGTCACCGGGTCACGACGCTGACCGGTTTCGACCGACTGCAAGACGTCGTGGACGCGGGGCGTACGTTGCGCACTCTCGACGGCGTCGACGCACTGGAGTTGGTGGACGGCCGTGGACTCGAATTGGCCGCACGCCATTTGAACGCCGCGGTGCCGACGGGGCGACCGTGGTACCTGCTCGCCGAGGTGTCCGCGGCCCACGATCCGCTGGAAGACCTGGCCGAGCTGCTCGAACGCATCGACCCACCGCAGACCCCGGCAGTGGCGGTCGACGATCCCGGCTCGACGCGTTTGTGGGCGGCGCGGGAGTGTTTCGCCGAAGTGGTCGGACTGTTCGGTCCCCCACTGAAATTCGACGCGGCGCTGCCGCTGGACTCGCTTGCCACCTTCGCCGAGGACGCCGCGGCGGTGATCGCAAGTCGTGCCCCCGAGGCAATTCCGATCCTCTTCGGACATGTCGCCGAGGGAAACATCCACCTCAACGTCCTGAACTGCCCGAACGCCGACACCGTGTACCGCAGCGTCCTCGAACTGGTTCGCGATCACGGCGGAAACGTCAGTTCCGAGCACGGGGTGGGCTCGCTCAAACGCAACTATCTGGACCTGGCCCTCTCTGCGGAGGACATAGCCACGATGTGGGCGATCAAGCGAGCCCTGGACCCGAGCGACTATCTCAATCGTGCAGTGATGTTTCCCGACGCGCTTCGGCACTGACGGCCATCGCGTCGTCGTGTGCGTCGCCGCGCAGAGGCCGAGCGAAGCACACCGAAGCGACGAAGCCGATGAGCAGCACGCCGGCGGGCAGCCAGATCGACTCCGACATCGCCGTGCTGAACGGTTCACGGACGAACTCGGGTAGGTGACCCACTCCGGCTTCGGAACTGCCGCCGGTCAGACCCTGAGCCGCCAATCGTGCGGTGATCAGTGCTCCGATCGCGGCACTGCCGAGAACCGCACCCACCTGCCGGGTGGTGTTGTAGACGCCGGCGCCGGCGCCGGCCTGCATCGGAGGCAGGTTGTGTGTGGCGGTGGCCGCGAGCGGTGACCAGATGCATGCGTTGGCGAAGCCGATCAGGCCGATCGGCAGGAGCAGTTCCCAGATCGCGACGTCGGGAGACATAACCAATGCCAGCCAGCCCAGGGCGATCGCGAACAGCAGGAAGCCGGTGCCCGCAATGTAGCGCGGATGCGTCTTGTCGACGAGCTTGCCGATGATCGGCGCAAGAATGCCGGTCAGCACGGCCATCGGAACGAGGAGGAGCGCCGACTGCGTCGGGGAGAGTCCGCGAACTGCCTGGGTGTAGAACATCAGCGGAAGGACCATCGACGTGATCGCGAAGCCCATCGCGGTGATCGCGACGTTGGCGAGCGAGAAGTTGCGGTCCTTGAAGAGTTCGAGTGGGAGCAAGGGCTCGTTCTTGTTGCGCGACTGGTAGAACACGAACACCGCGAGCAACACCACACCGGCGCCGATCAGACTCCAGACGAATCCGTTCCAGTCGTACGAACTGCCTTCCTGGATTCCGAACACGAGCAGGAACATGCCTGCGGCGCTGAGAATCACGCCGGGGATGTCGAACTTGTGCTCGCTGGTCGGCAACGACGGAACAAGCTTCCACGCGAGGAGGAAGGCGATGACACCGACCGGGACGTTGACGATGAAGATCCATTCCCAGCCGAGATTGTCGACCAACACACCACCGGCAAGCGGACCGACCAGCGTCGCAACACCGGCAACCGCGCCCCACAGGCCCATTGCGGCGCCACGCTTGTTCGGCGCGAACGTGCGTGTGATGACGGCCATCGTCTGAGGCGTCATCATTGCGGCGCCCAGCCCCTGGAAAGCCCTTGCCACGATGAGCATCTCGACGCTGCCGGACAGACCACACCACAGTGAAGCGCCGGTGAACAGTACGAGGCCGATCATGTACAGGTTCTTCGGTCCGAACCTGTCACCGAGCCGGCCGGTGACGAGCAGCGGCACCGCGTACGCCAGCAGGTACGCGCTGGTGACCCAGACGACCTTGTTGATGTCGGTGCCGAGGTCCTCCATGATCGCAGGGTTGGCGACAGCGACGATGGTGCTGTCCACCAGAATCATGAAGAACCCGATACACAGCGCCCACAGCGCGTGCCAGGGATTGACCTGCTTTTCCATCTTCAGTCCTTAGGTAGTGCGGACGAGCCTGCGGAGCCGGCCAGCCGGTCGAGAAGTTCTTGTGAGAGCCAGGGCATTTCGCCGCTCTCGATGTCTGTCACCAACGCGCCGATCCACTCTCTTTCGGCGACGGTCAGTGCGTGGGCGTAGTCCGCGCCCACCGTGAAGATTCGTGGTTTTTCCGCCGCCTTCAGCGCTTCGTAGTCGGCCTCGAATTTCGCGATCGTCTTGTCGAGGTGCGCGAGACGAATTCGAAGCATCTGACACGCGGTGGACGCGGAGAGGTTGTGCATTTCGGCGAGCGCGAGCGGCAACCGCGGATACTCCCGCACCGGAACCGCCAACATCTCACGTAGTTGATGCTCGAGGGCCTCACGGCCCCGGGCGGTGATCTCGTACGTCGTCCGTTCGGGCCGGTTGCCCTCACGATCGGTCCCGATCGAAGCCAGAAGTTCCTGCTTCTCCAACCGGGAAACCGTGTGATAGAGCGATCCCGGCTTGATCTTCACCAACTGATCGCCCCGGCGAACCGAGGCCAGTTGATACATCTCGTACGGATGCATCGAACGCTCGGACAGCAGGCCCAGAACGGTGATTCCCAGAGGCGTCAGAGACACGTCACCCATGAGTCCCCCTCCCTGACAAGCCGCAATTGACTATTTCTTGACTATTCCACCTGAAATAGTCCACATGGAATATACGACCTCTGTCCATCTCGATCAACCCGTTCGAATCGGACTAGCCTGTAGCGAGTGGACGAACATCACCTCGACATCATCCGACTCGCTTGGGCACGTGAACTGGGCCTCGGCGACTCGGCACTTCGGCCGGCACACACGGCCCGCGTCGTCGGCGACGACATCCACGTTCTCGATCTGGCAGGCTCAGGTGCGATCGTCGGGCCGCAGTGGTTCATCGAGCGCACCGAGGACATCTCCGTCGACGCCCTGCTGCAACCGGCGCGCCTGCTCGAGATCGCCGGCGATCACGGCGGCCGAATCACCGGCCCCGTCGATCTCGCTTTCCTCGGCGACTACACGGACGCGCCACCCGACGAGCAACTACTGATTTCCCACGACATCGACGATGCCCTCGCCGTCGCTGCGCTGTGCCCACCCGACGACAGCACCACAGCCGACCTCGGGAACCGGACGCGGTGGTTCACCGCCCTCACCGATTCCGCCGAGGTGCTCGGATGCGCGGCATACTCCGAATTTCAGGGATTCGTGGCAGATCTCACGACCCTGACTGCTCCAGCGCATCGCCGTCACGGAATCGGCTGCGCAGTAACGCTTCTCGCTGCGGAGGACGCTCTCGATTCCGGATTGATCCCGCAGCTACGCACAAGTCGCGGCAGTGCGATCGGAGCGACGCTTCCACGTAAAGCCAAATTCGACGTTCTGGGGGCATACGCTCGGGTACACGTGCACCTGCCCAGTTGACACTCGAACGAGAGGGACCGCAGATGAGTACGGAAGACGGCGCGAGCGAACCGACATTCGTCGAAGAGGGTCGTGAATTCAAACGCGACACCAACTACATCCCGACCCGGATCACCGAGGACGGCCGCGACGGGTACCCCGTCGAACCCGGGCGATACCGGTTGATCGTGGCACGTGCCTGCCCGTGGGCAAACCGCGCCATCATCGTCCGCCGCCTACTCGGCCTCGAAGACGTACTGTCGATGGGCATCTGCGGTCCGGTTCACGACAAGCGAAGCTGGACTTTCGATCTCGACCCGGGCGGCGTCGATCCCGTACTGAAGATCCCGCGACTGCAGGACGCATACTTCGCCCGAGATCCCCACTACCCCAGGGGAATCACGGTGCCCGCCATGGTGGAGATCGCCACGGGCAAGGTGATCACGAACGACTACCCACAGATCACCCTCGACTTCTCGACGCAATGGAAGAAGTACCACCGCGAAGGCGCGCCGGATCTGTACCCGGAGCCATTGCGAAACGAAATCGACGAAGTGGCCGAGTACGTTTTTCGCGACGTCAACAACGGCGTCTACCGCTGCGGTTTCGCCGGTTCACAGCAGGCGTACGACGAGGCATACGACACGCTGTTCGCTCGCCTCGACTGGCTCACCGAACGTCTTGCCCGGCAACGTTTCCTGGTGGGCGACACCATCACCGAAGCCGATGTGCGCCTGTTCACCACGCTGGCGCGGTTCGATCCCGTCTATCACGGCCACTTCAAGTGCAACAGAAGCAAACTCAGCGAGATGCCGGTGCTGTGGGACTACGCGCGCGATCTGTTCCAAACTCCCGGATTCGGTGACACCATCGACTTCACACAGATCAAAGCGCACTACTACATCGTGCATTCCGAGATCAATCCCTCCGGAATCGTGCCCAAGGGACCGGAATTGACACACTGGCTCGAACCGCACGGACGCGAACAGTTGGGTGGCCGACCGTTCGGGGACGGCACACCACCTCATCCGCCCATCCCGTCGGAAGTGGTTCCGGCAGAGCACTGGGCCACCAGGTAGGTCGCGGGGGGCTACTCCCCTGCGTACGTGCCGAAACTCCAGTACACACCTTCGGGATCACGGCAGGTGAACCCCCGCGAACCGTAGTCCTCGTCGCGCAATCCCTGCGTGATCGTGGCGCCCGCCGCGACAGCGCGTTCGTGGAGTGCATCGGCGGCGTCCGCGTCGTCCACGACGATGTACACCGAACCGATTCCAGGCGGCAGGCCGGCGATCGCAGAATCGGTGCGCGGCGAACCCAACATGATGCCGCCACCGCCCGGCCAGTCGAGTTGGGCGTGGTCCACCACGTCTCCCTCTCCGTAGACGGCCTTCTCCACGAAACCGAAGGTGCTCACCAGAAAGTGGATTTCCGCACGGGCGTCGAGGTAGCGCAGCGTCGGCCAGATGGTCGTCGAACGAGATTCCGAAGTGGCGGTCATAACACTCGAACTCCTGCCTGGGAAAACTCACGAAGAAAACCGAGTCTCGTACGAGCCTATGGCCCCGGTGATCACCGCCGCCAGCGAAAACTTCACCTATTCTCGAGATACGGTCCACCTCGCTTCAGAGGAGGACAACTGTGGAGGGGCAGCAATGAGCAAGTCGACGAACAACGACAGCGGGCGTATCGAGAAGGTCCTCGTTTCCGTTCTCGACAACGGAAGCCGCCTGCAAGCGCCCGCAGTGGCCAAATACGTCAACCATGTCCGTAAGGCCCACCCCGACGAGTCACCTGCTCAGATCGTCGAGCGGATGGAGAAGATGTTCATTCTCGCCGTGACCGGAAGCGGCAGTGCCGTCGGCGCCACCGCCGCCGTGCCGGGCGTCGGAACGGTCGCGTCCATCGCTGCCGTCGGTGCGGAATCGGCTTTCTTCCTCGAGGCGTCAGCGCTGCTGACGTTGGCAATTGCGTCAGTGCATGGAATCTCCGTACAGGATCACCAGCAACGACGTGCCCTGGTCCTGGCAGTCGCCCTCGGCGAATCCGGTATGGAGATCGTGCAGAAGGCCACCGGAATCACAGCCAAGAATTGGGGAACGGCAATCACGAGCAAGATTCCCGGACCCACGATGAGGGGAATGAACAGCACCCTCGTGCGGAAATTCGTGACCAAGTACGCCGCGAAGCGCAGCGCACTGATCCTCGGCAAGCTCGTTCCGGCCGGAATCGGTGCGGTCATCGGCGGTGCGGGCAACCGTGCAATCGGCAAGGGCGTCGTCAAGAATGCGCGCGAAGCCTTCGGACCGGCACCGGCCAGGTGGACCGACCACCTGATCGTGATGCCTGCCGACGATGCCGCAGTGCTTCCCCAGACGGAGACACGCCGGGCCATCCGCAGATAGCCGTCCGGGCCGTAGGCTCGCATCACGTATTCGCCGCCGACCCGGGAGCAGCATTGACGAACACCGCAATGGGATCCTTCTCTGCCCCCATCGAGATTCGTGGGTTGACGAAGACGTTCAAGGCGGCGCGCGCGGTCAACGACCTGAGCTTCGACGTTCAGGCGGGCTCGATCACCGGGTTTCTCGGTCCGAACGGTTCGGGCAAGACGACCACGTTGCGGATGCTCCTCGGACTGGTGTCACCGACGTCGGGATCGGCCACGATCAACGGCACCCCGATGCGTTTGCTGCCAAACCCGGCTCGGACCGTCGGCGCAGTACTCGACGTCGGCAGTCTCCATCCGAAACGAACGGCCCTCGGACACCTCGAGATCTACGCGGCCGCTATCGGCATGCCGACTCAGCGCGCGGCGCAGGTGCTGGACATGGTCGGTCTGAGATCGGTCGGAGCCCACAAGACCGGCACCTTCTCGCTCGGGATGCGCCAACGCCTGATCCTTGCCACCGCGATGCTCGGTGATCCCGAGATCCTCGTGCTCGACGAACCCGCGAACGGACTCGACCCCGAGGGCATGGCGTGGCTTCGTCAGTTCCTGCAGACCTTCGCCGGTTCCGGCCGAACGGTTCTGATCTCGAGTCACGCGCTTCGTGAAGTGGAAGCGACCGTCGACAGCGTGGTCATCGTCAGCGCCGGCTCACTCGTCTACCAAGGGACCATGGACGAACTTCGCCGCTCGCAGCGCAGTCGACTGCTCGTCTCGTGTTCCAACCCAGCGCTCCTCGCCACGGCATTGGCCGCTCGCGGAATCATCGACGCCCAGATCACCCAGGACGGACGGCTCGCCGTGGGCGGCACCGACACGTCGGTACTGCCACCGGTGGCATCCGCCGCCGGAGTCACGATCTTCGGTGTCGCAACCGAAGGCGCAGATCTCGAGCAACTGTTCCTGGCCATGACAACGCCGCAATATGCCGTCCCCCAGGTCGGATACCACCGCCCACCCGGTCCCGGTTCCGGACCGGGCTATTACGGCCCTGCCGCATACGGACCTTCCGGAGGACACCGATGACCACGCTCGTGCGCGCGGAGACACTCAAAGTTCTCACCCTGCGCTACTGGTGGGCACTGGCCATCGCACCGGTCGTCGTGGCCGTGCTGATTGCTGCCTCGACTCGGACGTTCGTCGAAGTCGTGGCCGATTCGGCTGACACCACCTTCGACGTCGATGTCGTGTCCACCGGCGTCAGCCTCGGTGTCTCCAACACGCTTGTCCTGGTGTTCGCGGCTGTCTTCGGAGCACTCACCGCCGGATCCGAATTCGGCTACAAAACTCTCACCACGACGTTCCTCACAGCTCGCGGCCGTGACGGAGTTCTCGGCGCAAAACTTGCCGTCGTCGCGGTATTCGCCGTCGGCTACGCATTGGCGGTCGAAGTAGTCAGCATCGGCGCGATGTTGCTCTTCGGCCGGGACTTCAGCTTCACCACCGATCTCTTCGCCATCTGCGCCGCAGGCATTCTGGCGTGCGCTCTGTGGGCACTGCTCGGCGCCGGGGTGGCACTGCTCACCGGTTCGTCGATGGCCGGTGCCCTCTCGGTCATCCTGTGGTTCGTCTTCGGTGAATGGATCGTCCGCGCAGTGCTGCTCGCGATGGATCTCGGCGGGGTCGGGGCCGCGCTTCCGGTGTCGGCCACGATCGGCACGATAGTCAATGCGGCCCCGTCGATCGACGTCGACGCGTTTGCGTCCTGGCCGAGCGGCCCGATGATGCTGGCAGCTTGGGTGGTTCTGTTCTGCGGGCTCGGTTGGCTGCGGACCAGGACCCGCGACATCACCTGAAAAGGCTGTCTGGGGCCGGGTCTACCGTGGATCTCGATGAACACGATCAACACGGACAGTCCGGTAGCTGGAGAGGACGATCGAGCTCCGGGCTGGATCCGCCGCTTGGCGCACGCATGCTGGTTGCACCGAAGAGTTGCCATCGGCGCGCTTCTGGTGACCGTCATCGCTTCGGCGATCGACATCTCGTTTCCTCTTCTGACCCGCTATGCGCTCGACGCCGCAAGCCAGGAGAACCCAGGCAAGGTGATCGGGTTCGCCGCGCTGGCGATCGCGCTGCTCGCGGTCGTGCGCTTCGCGTGCCAGTACGGCCGACGGATGCTTGCCGGCCGACTCTCGCTCGATGTTCAACACGACTTGCGGCTCGCCCTGCTCGGCTCGCTGCAACGCCTCGACGGACGCGGGCAGGATCAGATCCGCACAGGCCAGGTGGTATCCCGGTCCATCACCGATCTACAACTCGTCCAGGGTTTGCTCGCGATGGTGCCCATGTCCGCGGGTGCGCTCCTGCAATTCGTGCTCGCGATCGGCATCATGGCGTGGCTCTCGCCGCTGTTGACTCTCGTCGCTGTCGCCGTCATCCCCGCAGTAGGGCTGGTGGTGTTCCTGATGCGACCGATGCTCTTCGCCGCAACATGGTCCGCGCAGCAGCGGGCCGCCGACCTCGCCCAACATGTCGAGGAAACCGTCACGGGCGTGCGCGTCGTCAAGGGATTCGGGCAGGAACAACGAGCCGTCGACCAACTCGAAAAGCACAGCCGCACGCTGTATTCGGAGCGTCTTCGCGCCGCGTGGTTGAACGCGAAATTCGCGCCGACCATGGCCGCCTTGCCCCAGCTGGGGCAGGTGGGAGTGATCGCCCTCGGCGGGTATCTCGCACTGCACGACAAGATCACCGTGGGAACGTTTCTCGCGTTCGCCACCTACATCGTGACGATGACCGGCGTCACCCGAACTCTGTCGTCGGTCATCGTCATGGCGCAGCTTGCGCGCGCCGCTGTCGAGCGTGTCTACGACGTCATCAACGCTCAGCCGGACATCGCCGATCCTGACCATCCGGTGGACCTGCCCGACGGTCCGCTCGGCGTCACTTTCGAAGACGTCGCATTCGGGTTCGACACCGAACGCGACGTCCTGACCGGGCTGAACCTCCGCATAGAACCGGGCGAGACCGTCGCCGTCGTGGGGCCGGCCGCGTCGGGCAAGACCGCGTTGTCCTTGCTTCTCCCCCGGTTCTACGCCCCGACTTCGGGTGTAGTGACCGTCGATACCGCGGGCGAGACGTTCCCCATCGGCGAACTGCGCAGTGAGCAGCTTCGTGCCGCCGTCAGCCTGGTCTTCGACGAACCTTTCCTGTTCTCGGACACCATTGCCGCCAACATCGCACTGGGTCGCGAGGACGCCTCCGACGAGGACATCCGCGACGCAGCTGCATTGGCACAGGCAGATTCGTTCATCGAGGCACTCCCGGACGGATACGACACCGTTGTCGGTGAACGAGGTCTGACGCTGTCGGGCGGCCAGCGTCAGCGCATCGCACTTGCCAGGGCACTGCTCGTCGACCCACGGATCCTGGTCCTCGACGACGCGACCTCCGCAGTCGATGCGGCTACCGAAGCCGCGATCTTCGACTCGTTCCGGGCCAGACGGCGCCAGACCACGCTCATCCTCGCTCACCGGCGGTCCACCCTGACGCTCGCAGACCGGGTCGCGGTTCTCGACGGCGGACGGATCATCGACTCCGGAACCGTGGACGAACTGGAAGCGCGATGTCCGCTCTTTCGTGCCCTGTTCTCCTCGCCGCCGGAACTACCGGCCGAACTCGACGACGTCGACTCCGATGCTTTCGGACGTGACCGCAGCGAGCCGACAACCGAGCAGTTGTGGCCGCAGGCACCGGAATCCGAAGCCGACAGCACAGCCGCTACGACGCAGGGTGCGGGCGGACCGATGGCCGGAGCGCTCAGCGGAATCGCGGTGACGCCGTCCCTGCGGGCAGCAGTCGACGCTCTCCCACCCGCACGCGAAGACCCCGGAATCGCTCCTGAGAGCCTGCGCGAATCGAATCCACAGTTCTCACTCCGACAGATCTTGAGGCCGGTCCGCTGGGTTCTACTGGCGGTTGTCGTGTGCCTTGCCCTGGACTCCGCCGCGGCGATCGCATTTCCCTCCCTCGTCAGATATGCGATCGACCACGGAGTCGTGACCGCAGACAGCACCACACTCTGGATCGCGACGGCGTTCGGCGCGCTCCTGGTCGCCGCAGACTGGGTCATCGTGGCGGTCATGACGGTGCTCACGGCCCGAGCCGGTGAACGCGTGCTGTTCGGGCTCCGCGTCCGCAGCTATGCACACTTGCAGCGCCTGGGTCTGGACTACTACGAACGGGAATTGTCCGGCCGCATCATGACGCGTATGACCACCGACGTCGACGCGCTCTCGTCGTTCATCCAAACCGGTATGTCAACGGCGATCGTGAGCGTCCTGACCGTCGGCGGAATTTCGATCGCCCTCCTGGCGACCGACGTGACGCTCGGCCTGGTGGCGCTGGCCGTCATCCCACCGCTCGTGGTCGCGACCGTGGTCTTCCGCAAGATCTCCTCGGTTGCCTACAGCCAGTCCCGCGAACGGATCTCGCTCGTCAATGCCGACTTCCAGGAGAACATCGCCGGTCTGCGAGCGGCTCAGGCCTACCGCCGCGAAGAAGATGCTGCGCGTAGGTTCGCAGAACGCTCCGAGAGCTACCGCCGATCGCGGATGCGGTCGCAGCGAGCCATTTCGATCTACTTCCCTTTCATTTCGTTCCTGTCCGACCTCGCGTTGGCCGCGGTCGTGTTCGTCGGTGCGCACCAGATCGCCAACGGATCGACTTCGCCCGGCGTACTGATCGCTTTCGTGCTCTACCTCGGTCTGCTGTTCGGACCGATTCAGCAACTCTCACAAGTGTTCGATGGTTACCAACAGGCAAACGTCGGATTGCAACGAATCGGCGACCTGCTGCGCACTCGCAGTTCGATCGAGACTGCCGACAGCGAGGATTTGATCGCGATCTCCGGACGACTCGACGGCGCCGTCCATCTCGACGGGGTCGGGTTCCGGTACTCGGGTGCGGACGTCGACGCCCTCTCCGATTTCGATCTGCAAATCCCGCCGGGCACGACCGTCGCTCTGGTCGGCCGAACCGGTGCCGGGAAGTCGACGGTCGTGAAGTTGCTCGCCCGCTTCTACGACCCGACGTCCGGATCGGTCGACGTGGACGGAACCGACATCCGGAACTTCCACCTCTCGCAGTACCGACGTCGCCTCGGCGTGGTCCCACAAGAAGCCCATCTGTTCACCGGCACGGTCGCCGACAACATCGCGTACGGCAGGCCGTCGGCGTCGCACGCGGAGATCGAGGAAGCGGCACGTTCCGTCGGCGCACTGAATTCGATAGCCGACATGCGTGGAGGCATGAATCATCCCGTCGGCGAGCGCGGCCAGGGGCTCTCGGCGGGCCAACGCCAACTGATCGCATTGGCCCGTGCCGAACTCGTCGACCCGGACCTTCTGCTCCTCGACGAGGCGACCGCGACGCTCGATCCCGCGACCGAACGAATGGTGCTCGAAGCAAGTCGGTCGGTCACCCGGAAACGGACTTCCGTCGTCGTAGCTCACCGCCTCGCGACAGCTGCCCGAGCGGACCTCGTTGTCGTAGTTGACCGGGGACGTATCGTTGAATACGGCCCGCACGATGTTCTGCGGTATGCCGGTGGTCACTACTCGGGACTCTGGGATGCATCGCAGGCGCGTGAGGGGAATAATCTGACGTCGAGAACTGTCATCGAAGGCAACCCCGTCGCGTGACAGTCGGCACGGATTTGTACCGCCGAGAGGTAGTGCGCGATCGCAAGATCACGGACTTCCGTGAGACAGCTCACAAATTGTGTGCCGCACAATTGCTCGTCACACGCTCGGGCTAATCTCATGTATATAGGCGCTCTGATCGGGTACCGAAATAGAAACGAGGCGAACACCTGCCGTGAGCAGCAGTTCTACATCCCAATTCGGACAGAACCAGTGGCTGGTTGACGAGATGTACCAACGCTTCCAGGACGATCCGTCGTCCGTGGATCCCAGTTGGCACGAATTCTTGACCGATTACTCGCCGGACTCGGCGAACACGGGAGGTGGAAACGGGACTGCCTCGAACGGCAACGCGGCTGCACCCGCCGCTGTTGTAGCTCCGCCTGCTGCTCCCAAGGCCACGCCTCCCGCCCCCAAGACCGCACCTCCTGCGCCGGCTGCCAAGGCTGCCGCTCCGGCCCCCGCGAAGACGGCAGCGCCCGCCGCCAAGGCCGCCCCGGCCCAGCCCGCAGCAGCCAAGCCCGCGGCCGCTACTGCGAAGCCCGCCCCTGCCGGCGGAGCCGAGGAAACCAAGGTTCTCCGCGGCGCCGCAGCCGCAGTCGTCAAGAACATGTCGCTCTCGCTCGAGATCCCGACTGCAACCAGCGTGCGTGCCATCCCCGCGAAGCTGATGTTCGACAACCGCATCGTCATCAACAACCACCTCGCGCGTACCCGCGGCGGCAAGATCTCGTTCACCCACCTCTTGGGTTACGCGATCGTCCAGGCAGTCAACGCGTTCCCCAACATGAACCGGCACTTCGCCGAAATCGACGGCAAGCCGAACGCGGTCACGCCCGAGCACACCAATCTCGGACTCGCGATCGACCTTCCCGGAAAGGACGGCAACCGCTCACTGGTAGTTGCCGCCATCCGGAACACCGAGTCGATGAACTTCGTCCAGTTCCACGCGGCATACGAGGACATCGTCCGACGCGCCCGTGAAGGCAAGCTCACCGGCGAAGACTTCACCGGCGTCACCATTTCGCTGACCAACCCGGGCGGTATCGGCACGGTTCACTCCGTTCCTCGCCTGATGAAGGGCCAGGGCGCCATCATCGGTGCCGGCGCGATGGAATACCCCGCCGAGTTCCAGGGCGCCAGCGACGAGAAGCTGGCCGAGATGGGCGTCGGCAAGTTGATGACTCTCACCTCGACCTACGATCACCGCATCATCCAGGGTGCCGAGTCGGGCGATTTCCTGCGCACGATCCACAACCTGCTGATCAGCGACGAGTTCTACGACGAGATCTTCCACGCGCTCGGCAACCCGTACGAGCCGGTGCGTTGGCGCAAGGACGTGCCGGAAGGCGCTGTCGACAAGAACACCCGCGTTCTCGAACTGATCGCTGCATACCGTGACCGCGGCCACCTCATGGCCGACACGGACCCGTTGCAGTTCGTCAAGGACAAGTTCCACAGCCACCCCGACCTCGACGTCATCAGCCACGGCCTGACCCTGTGGGATCTGGACCGTGAGTTCAAGGTCGGCGGCTTCCACGGTCAAGAGAAGATGAAGCTGCGCGACGTGTTGAGCGTGCTGCGCGACGCGTACTGCCGCCACGTCGGCGTCGAGTACACGCACATCCTCGAGACGGATCAGCGTCAGTGGATCCAGGACCGCGTCGAGGGCCATCACGCCAAGCCTTCGGTCGCTCAGCAGAAGTACATCCTGAGCAAGCTCAACGCCGCCGAGGCCTTCGAGACGTTCCTGCAGACCAAGTACGTCGGCCAGAAGCGCTTCTCGCTCGAAGGCGCCGAAGCCGTCATCCCGATGATGGACGCCGTGATCGACCAGGCCGCCGAGCACCAGCTCGACGAGGTCGTCATCGGCATGCCGCACCGTGGCCGTCTCAACGTGCTTGCCAACATCGTCGGCAAGCCGTACTCCAAGATCTTCACGGAGTTTGAGGGCAACATGAACCCGGCAGCCGCTCACGGCTCCGGCGACGTGAAGTACCACTTGGGTGCCAGCGGAACGTACATCCAGATGTTCGGTGACAACGACATCGCTGTCTCCTTGACCGCAAACCCGTCGCACCTCGAGGCCGTCGACCCGGTTCTCGAAGGCCTGGTCCGCGCCAAGCAGGACATCCTCGACAAGGGTGAAGAAGGCTTCACCGTCCTGCCGCTCATGCTGCACGGTGACGCTGCATTCGCCGGTCAGGGCGTTGTCGCCGAGACGCTCAACCTCTCGCTGCTTCGCGGTTACCGCACCGGTGGCACCGTGCACATCGTCGTGAACAACCAGGTCGGCTTCACCACCGCTCCGGAACATTCACGCTCGTCCGAGTACTGCACCGACGTCGCGAAGATGATCGCCGCACCGGTCTTCCACGTCAACGGCGACGACCCCGAGGCTTGCGTCTGGGTTGCTCAGCTGGCCGTCGACTTCCGTGAGAAGTTCGGCAAGGACGTTGTCATCGACCTCATCTGCTACCGCCGTCGCGGTCACAACGAGGGCGACGACCCGTCGATGACCCAGCCGGCCATGTACGACGTCATCGACACCAAGCGCAGCGTTCGTAAGAGCTACACCGAGTCCCTCATCGGCCGCGGTGACATCTCGCTCAAGGAAGCCGAAGACGCACTTCGCGACTACCAGGGCCAGCTCGAACGGGTCTTCAACGAGGTCCGTGAACTCGAGAAGTTCCAGCCCGAACCGTCCGAGTCCGTCGAACTCGACCAGACTCCCCCGGCTCGCCTGACCACGGCTGTCGCTCCCGAGGTCCTCGAGCGCATCGGTGATGCGTTCGTCAACGTCCCCGACGGCTTCACCGTTCACCCGCGCGTCAAGCCGGTTGCCGAGAAGCGCCGCGAGATGGCCCGTGAGGGACATGTCGACTGGGCGTTCGCAGAATTGCTTGCGTTCGGCTCGTTGGCCGAGCAGGGTGCCTTGATCCGCCTCGCGGGTCAGGACTCCAAGCGAGGAACGTTCACGCAGCGTCACTCGGTCCTCATCGACCGCAAGACCGGCAACGAGTACAGCCCGATCGCCAAGATCGCTGCCGACGCCGAAAACGGCGGCAAGTTCATGGTCTACGACTCCGCACTCACCGAGTACGCAGGTCTGGGCTTCGAGTACGGCTACTCGGTCGGTAACCCCGACGCTCTGGTCCTGTGGGAAGCGCAGTTCGGTGACTTCGTCAACGGCGCGCAGACCATCATCGACGAGTTCATCTCTTCGGGTGAGGCCAAGTGGGGTCAGCTCTCCGACGTCGTGCTGCTCCTGCCGCACGGTCACGAGGGTCAGGGTCCGGACCACACCTCCGGTCGCATCGAGCGTTTCCTTCAGCTGTGTGCAGAAGGCTCGATGACCGTTGCGGTTCCGTCGACTCCGGCCAGCTACTTCCACCTGCTGCGTCGCCATCACCTCGACGGCATCCGCCGTCCGCTGGTGGTTTTCACGCCCAAGTCGATGCTGCGTAACAAGGCTGCCGTCAGCAACGTCGAGGACTTCACGACGGGCAAGTTCCGTTCGGTCTTCGAGGAGCCGGCATACGAGAGCGGCGAAAGCGCACGCGAATCGGTCAAGCGGGTTCTGCTGGTCAGCGGCAAGCTGTACTGGGAACTCCTGGCGAAGAAGCACAAGGACGAGCGTGACGACATCGCCATCGTGCGCATGGAGCAGCTCTACCCCGTGCCGAAGCGTCGCCTCAGGGAGACCCTGGACCGTTACCCGAATGCGGATCAGTTCCGTTGGGTCCAGGAAGAGCCCGCAAACCAGGGTGCGTGGCCGTTCCTCGGGCTGGCTCTGCCGGACCTTCTGCCGGAGACCTTGACCGGTATCAAGCGCATCTCGCGTCGTCCGATGTCCGCTCCCTCTTCGGGATCGAGCAAGGTCCACGCGGTGGAGCAGCAGGAGATCTTGGACGAGGCGTTCCTGCCGACCAACTGATCTCAGTAATTTGACAAGGGCCGGGCCCCACATTCCGCAAGGAGTGTGGGGCCCGGCCTTTCTGCGTTCACGTCAATTCGATTGCAGCAGACCCAGATCCGGCCCGGCATCGAAGCCGACGGCGGCCAGTGCCAACGCGGGCAACGACTGAACCGTCAGGTCGATCAGTTCCTCGCGGGTGATGGCGGGCGCTCGGAGCCAACTGATGGTGGCTTCCTCGACGAACGCGATCCAACCGCGAACGGCCAACTCCACCTGAGGTGTTCGAGTCAGGCCGATCTTCGGGAGCTGATCGAGGGTTCTCTTGGCCATGATGTCGCGAGTCTGCTCGAACACCTCACGCATCTGCGGATCCCCGCTGGCGGTCCCCCGGAGCAGCGAGACGTAGGTATTGCGGTTCTCGGTCACGTAGTCGACGTACGACGCCAGCACCGAGCGGAGGGTGAGCATCGGATCGTCCGACTCGCTCGGCTCCGTGCGCTGGAGCATCTGTTCACTGCTGTGGCGGACGATCGCCAGATGGAACTCGCTTTTCGACGCGAAGTAGTGGAACAGAAGCCCCCGCGAGACACCAGCCTGATCGGCGATGTCCTCGACGGAAATCTGTTCGAGCGGCCGTTCGGCCAGCATCCGCGCCCCGAGGTCGATGAGTTGCGCTCGGCGTTGCGCAGGGTCGAGCCGCGTTCGCTTTACTGCGTCCATGCCCAATAGACTACTGAATATTCGTCAATAAGCTATTGACCGTGACTCAATAAAGGCATATCGTTCCCTACATGAGTCTTCCAGTTACAGATACCTCAGCACCTGCCGCGGATACTCGCCACGTCGGCACACTGATCATCGGCAGTGGTTTCGCCGGTCTCGGTGCGGCGATCAAACTGGCACAGGCCGGCATCACCGACTACGTCGTTCTCGAGCGCGGCAACGACGTCGGCGGGACCTGGCGTGACAACAGCTACCCGGGCGCCGCGTGTGACGTGCCGTCGCATTTGTACTCGTACTCTTTTGCACTCAATCCGGAGTGGACGCGCTCCTTCTCCACTCAGCCCGAGATCTACAAGTACATCCAGTCGGTGGCCAACCGCCACAAGGTGCTCGACAAGCACATCTTCGACTGCGATGTTCTCTCCGCACGCTGGGACGAGGCGTCTGCTCGGTGGCACGTCAGCACCAACAAGGGCGAATTCGTCGCAAAGATCGTCGTCTCGGCCGTCGGCGCATTGTGTGAGCCTTCACTTCCGGACATCAAGGGCATCGACGGCTTCAAGGGCGAGATCTTCCACTCCTCGCGTTGGAACCACGACGCCGATCTGACCGGCAAGCGTGTGGCCGTCATCGGAACCGGCGCCTCGGCCATCCAGATCGTGCCGGCCATCGGCAAGAAGGTCTCGCATCTCGACGTGTACCAGCGCACGGCGCCGTGGATCCTGCCCCGCGCAGACCGCGAGTACACCAAGATCGAGCACCTCGCGTTCAAGTACCTCCCCGGCTTCCAGAAGTTGTGCCGCACCGGTATCTACTGGATGCGAGAGACGCAGGTCGTCGGCCTGGCCAAGGCGCCGGTCTTCATGAAGCCGTTGCAGTTCGCCGCCGAGCGTCACCTGAAGGCCCAGATCAAGGACAAGGATCTTCGCAAGAAGGTCATGCCCAACTTCCAGATCGGCTGCAAGCGCATGCTGATCTCGAACAACTACTTCCCCACCCTCGCCCAGGACAATGTCGACCTGGTGACCGAAGGCATCGAGGAGGTCACCGCCAACGGGATCGTCTCGAAGACCGGCACCACCCGTGAGATCGATGCCATCGTCGTGGCGACCGGATTCCACGTCACCGACTCCCCCACCTTCGCGGGAATCTTCGGCAAGGACGGACGCTCGCTCGCCGAGGTCTTCGAAGAGACCGGCATGCAGGGATACAAGGGCGCGGCAGTTGCCAACTTCCCCAACATGTTCTTCCTCGTCGGACCCAACACCGGCCTCGGACATTCGTCGATGGTCTTCATGATCGAGTCGCAGATCAACTACCTGGTCGACGCGATCGCCACCATCGACAAGTACGACATCGGCACCATCGAGGTGCGCAAGGACAAGCAGGACAAGTACAACAAGGACCTGCAGGCAGCTATGTCCAAGAGCGTGTGGAACAACGGCGGTTGCGCCAGCTGGTACATGGACAAGCACGGAAACAACACCACCCTGTGGCCTGGCTTCACCTTCCAGTTCCGCAACGCCACCAAGCATTTCGACCTCGCGGCATACCGCAGCGTCGCCACCTCGGATCTCGGCGCCGTCGGCACCGCGACCACTTCACAGATCGACCTCGACGACGAGAAGGCAGTAGCACAATGAGTGATTTTGCAGGCAAGGTCGTAGTCATCACCGGAGCGGGATCGGGCATCGGTCGCGCACTAGCACTGAACCTGGCCGGCCAGGGCGCCAAGTTGGCAATCTCCGACGTGGACACCATCGGGCTCGCCGAGACAACGCGTCTGGTGGAAGCCATCGGCGCCGAGGTGAAGTCGGACCATCTCGACGTCACCCAGCGCGAAGCGGTTCTCGAGTACGCCGACGCGGTTGTCGCCCACTTCGGCAAGGTCAACCAGATCTACAACAACGCCGGAATCGCCTACCACGGCACTTTCGAGAAGTCCGAATTCAAGGACTTCGAACGTGTCATGGACGTCGACTTCTGGGGAGTTGTCAACGGCACCAAGGCATTCCTCCCCCACGTCATCGCCTCCGGCGACGGGCACATCGTGAACGTGTCGAGCCTCTTCGGTCTGCTGTCGATGCCGGGTCAGAGCGCATACAACTCGGCCAAGTTCGCCGTTCGCGGTTTCACCGAGTCGCTTCGCCAGGAAATGCTGATCGCCAAGCACCCGGTGAAGGTGACCTGTGTGCACCCGGGCGGAATCAAGACCGCCATCGCACGCAACGCCACCGCAGGCCCGGGTGAAGATCTTGCGGTCTTCTCCGAGTTCTTCGACCGCAAGCTCGCGCGCACCACACCGGAGGACGCCGCCAAGACGATCGTCAACGGTGTTCGGAAGAGCAAGCCGCGAGTTCTCATCGGGATGGACGCAATCGCACTCGACGCCTGGGTTCGCCTCGTAGGATCGGGCTACCAGCGCATCGTCGCGATCGTCGCCGGCCGAATGATGCCCAAGTCCAGCTGAGTTCGTTTCACAGCGCAGTTCGTTTCACAGCGCAGTTCGCACAAAGAGTCAGGAGCCCTGCCGGTGAGCACGTTCACCCTTCCGCTGCCCGTGGTCGCATTCTTGTTGAAGCCGTACTTCCGTCTGGCTTTCAACTCGCGGCTGCCGTATCGGATTCAACGTCTGTTGCTCGAGGCCGGGGCACCGCTACAGCAGGTTCCAGCGGGCGCCGTCGTGCGCCCGCTGGAGCTGGCTTGCCGACCGGCAGAGAAGATCACCGTCGGCGCAACTGAGCGCCCCACCGCAGTTCTCTACCTGCATGGCGGGGCGTACACGCTGGGTTCGCTGTCCACACACCGTTCTCTCGCAGCTCATCTCGCCCGTGAGTCGTCCAGTGCGGTCTTCACCTTGGACTACCGTCTCGCGCCGGAGAATCCGTATCCCGCCGCTCTCGACGACGCGGTCTCAGCCTTCATGCAGTTGGTCACCGAGTTCGACTATTCGGAAGACCGCGTTGCCATCGCCGGCGATTCGGCCGGTGGCGGCCTGGCCGCGGCGACCGCTATCCGTCTGATCGAGCGTCACGGCGTGACCCCCGGCGCGCTTGCACTGATCTCACCGTGGGTCGATCCCGGCGATCGGGGTGCCACCAAAAAGGCCGACCTGGTGGTCAACACAGCGTGGTCCTTCGACGCCGCCGACGCCTACCTTGCCGGAGGCGACCGTACTGATCCTGGCTACGCGCCGATGCACGGCAAGCTCGACGGGTTGCCGCCCACCAGGATTCACGTCGGTTCCGAGGAAGTCCTCTACCCGCAGATCATGACGTTCACCGACAAGCTCTCCGCTGCCGGCGTCGACGTGTCCCTGGTGGAGTACGCGCGACTGTGGCACGTGGCTCACGCACAGGCGTCACTGGTGAAGGAAGCAGCAGACGCCGTTTCCGACCTCGGCCAGTTCATCGCATCGAAACTGATTCGTGCCAAGGATGATTCGAGTTCAGCAGTGGGCTCGAACAGTCACTGACGGGTGTCCCACCAGGTGCGGGCGACTTCCGAGGCTGACGCCTTGCCGGTCCGCACCTGCTCGATCATTGCGGCGAGATCGGTGGTGGACAGTTCACCGGCAACGACGCTGAGCGCCTTGACAGCCGAATCTCCCAGTGCGCCCGCTCGAAAGAGCGGAACGACATTCTGCGCAGCCAGAACGTGATTCGAATCAGCGAGCACTGTGACGGCATCGGATTGTGCCAACGCCGACAGCGTCGTGGTTCCGAATACTTGTGCACCGGGTACGTCTGCCTGCGTTGCCTGATCGACACCGGCGAAGACACACTCGGCGCCCTCGGCCAACTGTTCCACTGCCCCGTCCTCGACGAATCTCGCGGAGACGAGCGGCGTCGCCGCGGCACACGAAGGAGCAAAGGCTTCTATCGTCTTCGCTCCCAACGACTGTGCGTATCCGGTGTCGAGTGCGAGGACCGCACGATCTTCGGCCATCGCATAGTCGGAGACCGAAAGACCCTCCGGCAGAGAGCGACTCAAGGCTTCGAAGACGTCGTCGGCCTTGCGGGCCGGGGATGAAGGGTCGTAGTGATCGAGCAGCGCGCCGGTGAACTCGGGCACCAAAGTGACTCGCGCTGCGTCCAGAGCCTCGAGTGATTGGTTTCGGCCACCACCCACCGATTCGACGCGAGCCGACAGGCCGGAGGAGGAGAGCACCGTCGAATACACCTCGGCCAACACCGAACTCTCCACCGATGCGTCAGCAGCCACCACGATCTGGTCACGAGACTTCGCTTCGGCACCCTCTACCACCGAATCACCGTTTGCGCATCCGCTGAGAATCGGCAGGACCATCAGTGCTGCAACAACAGTCGAATACTTCGTGCGTGTGCTCTTCACCGAAATCCTCACATCCAATCCCATGGATCGAAAACCGTGCCATGTCGGTACCTATCGTTACACTTGTCGGGCGATGCGCGGTAACCAGTCCTGACGCAGCCACTCGGTGGCGGCGCCGTCGGAGTCACTCGGGTGGCTTCGCCACAAGGGAATGGTTTCCGACGCCCGAAACACGGGACGCCCGAAAAACCGGAAGGACGCTCATGCGCACCTCACGATTTCGTTCCAACCGTTGGCTCGTAGCCGCGGCAACCGTTGTCTCTCTGACTGCACTGACAGCGTGCGGTAGCAGCGACGGTGACTCCAACAGCGATCCCAACGCGATCGTCGTCGGCTCCGCCAACTTCACCGAATCCGAGACGATCGCCAACATCTACGCCGAAGCACTGCGTGTCAACGGGTTCGATGTGTCCACGTCGTTCAACGTCGGCAGCCGCGAGGCGTACATTCCGGCACTCAAGGACGGGTCCATCAGTGTCATTCCGGATTACACGGGAAATCTCCTGCAGTACTTGGATCCCGACAGCACGGCCACCAGCTCCGCTGACGTCCTCGCTGCTCTTCCCGCAGCTCTCGGGTCGGAATTGGCAATTGCGACGCCTGCATCCGCCGAGGACAAGGACGCCGTCGTCGTCACGAAGGAAACCGCTGACAAGTGGAACCTGAAGACGATCGCCGATCTGGCTCCGCATTCCGCCGAGGTCAAGTTCGGTGCTCCGGCCGAGTTCCAGGAACGTCCAGCCGGATTGCCCGGTTTGAAGTCCAATTACGGCCTCGACATCTCGGCAGCCAACTTCGTTCCGATCGCCGACGGCGGTGGACCGGCAACCGTGAAGGCTCTCTCCTCCGGTGACATCACCGCGGCAAACATCTTCACGACGTCGGCCTCCATCCCGGAGAACAACTTCGTGGTTCTCGAAGACCCGAAGAACAATTTCCCGGCTCAGAACGTGGTGCCGGTGCTGCGCGCGTCGAAGTCTTCCGACAAGTTGAAGACAGTCCTCGATGCGGTGTCCGCCAAGCTCACCACCGAAGAGTTGTTGGCACTCAACGTCCAGGTGTCCGGCGACACCAAGACGGAGCCGGCAGCGGCGGCCAAGGCGTGGGTGACGGCGCAGGGCCTCGACAAGCCGGTCTCGTAGTCACGTGATCACCTTCGAGGGCGTCACCAAGCAGTATCCGGACGGCACCACCGCCGTCGACCGTCTCGATCTCACCATCGAGGCCGAGTCGTTCACGGTGTTCGTGGGGCCGTCCGGGTGCGGCAAGACGACGTCGATGCGCATGATCAACCGGATGATCACACCGACGTCGGGCAAGATCTTCGTCGACGGTCGTGACATCGCCCAGACCGACGCGGTGAAGCTGCGTCTCGGCATCGGGTACGTCATCCAGAACGCCGGCTTGCTTCCGCATCGCACCGTGATCGACAACGTCGCAACAGTTCCGGTACTGCGCGGTGAGTCCCGCCGCGCAGCGCGCAAAGCCGCGTTGGGGGTACTCGAACGAGTCGGTCTGGACATCTCCCTTGCCACCCGCTATCCCGGACAACTCTCGGGTGGGCAGCAACAACGTGTGGGAGTTGCGCGAGCATTGGCTGCCGATCCGCCGATCCTGTTGATGGACGAGCCCTTCAGCGCCGTCGACCCGGTGGTGCGTGAGGATCTGCAGACCGAAATGCTCCGTCTTCAAAGCGAACTGAAGAAGACGATCGTCTTTGTCACCCACGACATCGACGAGGCAGTCAAACTCGGTGATCACATTGCCGTCTTCGGTCCCGGCGGGCGGCTTCAGCAGGTTGCGGCACCTCGCGACGTGTTGGCCGCACCGGCAACGGATTTTGTCGCCGGATTCGTCGGACGCGATCGCGGCTATCGGGGATTGTCGTTCCGCGCTGCCGACGAGGTTCCGTTGCACCCTGTACGCACGGCCGTCGAGAACGAATTGAAGGCTCTGCGTCTCGAATTGGGCGAATGGGTTCTCGTGGTCACGGACAACGGAACTCCGCAGGGATGGATCGACGTGACCGGCGTCGAAGGCCTGCGCTCGGGACGAACCCTTGCTCAGTCGACGTCTGCCGGTGGTTCGCTGTTCTCCCCCGGCGGCGATCTCCGCCAAGCACTCGATGCGGCAATCTCGTCGCCTTCCGGTATCGGCGTTGCCGTCGACGGCGAGGGAGCGGTCATCGGCGGGATCCTCGGTTCCGAAGTCGTGGCGAAATTGGCAGATCAGCGTCGACGCGAGGACGAGGAACGCAACCGCGTCGCCTTCACCGAGGGATTCGGGTCGTAGCGGCATGCGCTGGCTCATCGACAATTTCTCGACGGTCGTGGATTACTCGAAGACCCATCTGTATCTGGCACTGCTTCCTTTGCTGATCGGTCTCCTGATTGCCGTTCCGGTCGGAACAGCGATCCGCAACGTCAGATGGCTGCGCCGAATCACGTTGACCCTGGCGAGCATTGCGTTCACGATTCCGTCGCTCGCGCTGTTCGTCACCATCCCCCAGTTGTTCGGACTCAAGACCCTTGATCCTCTCAACGTCGTGATCGCACTCAGCGTGTATGCGACGGCACTGCTCATCCGGGCTGTACCCGAAGCACTCGACTCGGTGCCGGACAACGTCATCGACGCCTCCACCGCCGTCGGTTTCACACCACTACGACGCGCTCTGACGGTCGAGTTGCCATTGGCGCTGCCGGTAATGATCGCGAACATCAGAGTTATTGCCGTTACCAATATTTCGCTGGTGTCAGTCGGATCTCTGATCGGAATCGGCGGGCTTGGAGTCCTGTTCAAACAAGGCTACGACCGCGACTATCCCGACCAGATCGTTGCGGGCATCGTCGCGATCGTCGTGCTGGCACTGGCGCTCGATCTGATCCTGTATCTGATCGGCCGATTCCTGACCCCGTGGACCAGAACGTCGACCTCGTCGAAGGTTCCCGCCGTCCTGTCAGCCGAGGGGGAACCCGTATGAGCATCTTCACCGGGGCCTGGGACTTCATCGTCGATCCCGGAAATTGGAGCGGCGACACCGGAATCGGCACCCGCATCCTCCAGCACCTCTGGTACAGCGTTCTGGCCGTGGCACTTTCGGCTGTGATCGCGGTGCCCATCGGATTACTCATCGGCCATCTGCGTCGCGGTGAGATCGTGGTCGTCAGTCTGGTCAACGCACTGCGGTCACTGCCCACTCTCGGCCTGCTGACCTTCCTCGTTCTTCTCATGGGTCTGGGAGTGATGCCGCCGATTCTCGCCCTCGTCATTCTTGGTATTCCCCCACTACTCGCCGGCACGTACGCCGGAATCGCCAGCGCCGACCGCGGCGTCGTCGAGGCCGCACGGGCGATGGGTATGACCGAACTCCAAGTGCTCTTCCGCGTCGAGATACCCAATGCGCTGCCATTGATTCTCGGCGGACTGCGTAACGCGACACTGCAGGTGATTGCCACGGCAACGGTCGCCGCCTACGTCAACCTCGGCGGCCTCGGCCGGTACATCTTCGACGGTCTCGCGCTCTACAAGTACGACCGAGTGGTCGTCGGCGCAATCCTGGTCGCGGTTGTGGCTCTCGTCGTGGACGGCTTACTGGCGCTGGTGGTCTGGGCATCGGTTCCCGGCACCGGCAGGCTGCGCCGAACACCCGACCTCACTCGTCTGTAGCTCTCGGTACACACGAAAAAGCCCCGATCGGAACCTTGTGTGCGGGTTCCGATCGGGGCTTTCGTAGTCCCTCTTAGCTGGTCACGCCCTCAGCATGCGCTGCGGCCGCGACGGCTTCCGCTACTGCGGGTGCCACGCGAGGGTCGAGTGGGCTGGGGACGATTTTGTCCGCCGCCAACTCGTCGCCGACCACCGACAGGATTGCCTCGGCGGCAGCGAGCTTCATACCTTCGGTGATGCGACGGGCGCCGGCGTCGAGCGCGCCCTTGAAGACACCGGGGAAGGCAAGGACGTTGTTGATCTGGTTCGGGAAATCACTACGGCCCGTCGCCACGATCGCCGCGTACTTCGACGCGGTTTCGGGGTGAATCTCCGGGTCCGGGTTGGAGAGTGCGAACACGATCGACTCGGGAGCCATCGAAGCGATGAGCTCCTCGGGGATCTTGCCCGCCGAGACACCGAGGAACACGTCAGCACCTTCGAGAGCCTCGATGGCACCACCATGCAGGTCACGGGGATTGGTGCGGGCCGCGAGTTCTGCCTTCACGTCGTTGAGGTCGTTGCGCTCACCCGAGATGATGCCCTTCGAGTCCAGCACGATGACGTCGCTGATTCCGGCGGCGAGCAGGATGTTCGCGCAGGCAACACCCGCAGCGCCGGCGCCGGAGATGACGACCTTGAGTGTGGTGATGTCGCGGCTCTGGACCTTCACGGCGCCCTTGAGTGCCGCGAGGACCACGATGGCGGTCCCGTGCTGATCGTCGTGCATGACGGGGCAGTCGAGAGCTTCGATGACGCGCTTCTCGATCTCGAAGCAACGCGGCGCCGAGATGTCCTCGAGGTTGACCGCGCCGAAGCTCGGACGCAGTCGGATGAGTGTCTCGACGATCTCGTCGGGATCCTTGGTGTCGAGAACCAGCGGAATGGAGTTCAGTCCGGCAAAGTTCTTGAACAGCGCCGACTTGCCCTCCATGACGGGCAGCGACGCGCGAGGGCCGATGTCGCCGAGTCCGAGAACCGCGGTGCCGTCGCTGACCACGACGACGAGTCGGTTGGTCCACGTATATCGATCGGCGAGGGTTTCGTCTGCAGCGATGGCGCGGCTCACCTGAGCAACACCCGGCGTGTAGGCGATCGAGAGGGCACGCTGCGTATCGAGCGGTGCTGTGGTCTCGACCGAGAGCTTGCCACCGACGTGAGCGGCAAAGATTTCTTCGTCGGTCAACTCGACCTTGGGTACGTTGATGGCTTCAGTCACGAGGGACACGATGACACTCCTGATTAGTCCAGCCTCAAGCGGGGCTGGGTTACTGGGAAGTAATCCTTCGGACCGCTGCGAAACTACGTTCACAACGGTCAGAGATCATTTCTTCCGCGAACGACTACTGAGAAGAAGAGCATTCGGCGTGCGCGAGAAAGTGGGCCGCAATACATCCGAAGCGTCATGGTGTGGGGCGGGTGAGCCCTGGCGTATCCATGCAATCTAGGTTTCGGGAGAAATTCTGACGAAACCTGCACTTCGGGGCCGGGCTGTGGCGCCGCCTCGAAGTAACTCCAGTTTGCCACCAGAGTCGGATCACAATCAAATCCTCCAAGCGGTCGGATTCCTCACCACACTCGAACCCGAGCCGTCATCCCCACCGTGTCATCCCCACCCAGTCATCCCCACCCAGTCATCCCCACCGTGTCATCCCCACCCAGTCATCCCCACCACTGCGTCACCAACAACAGCCCTGCCACCACGAGCACGACCACCGATCCGGCAACCGCCGCGATACCCCGCCTGCGGTCGCACCAGATCTGCGCGGCGAGAGCAACCACCGAGGCCGCAATGTGCGCGGTGATCGACGTTGTTCCCGGACCCGGGAATCCGCGGTTGCCGCCCAGATATGCCGAACCGATGATCACGAGTGTCAAGACCACGATTCCGGCCGCCACGGTGCCACTCAGGGCGCGTAGAGCGCGGACCAGCAGCCATTGTCGTTTGTCGGCGGGATAGTCGTAATCGTCTTCGTACTGATAGTCCTGATATTCCTGGTACTGGTAGTCGTCCTCGTACCTGTCGTTCCGGTCGTACCTGTCGTCGTATGTCATCTCTTACGCTCCCGCGACGAATCCGCGGACTGATTCCGCAATGAGTTGAACCGCGATGGCGGCGAGCAGAAGACCGGCGATGCGTGCCAGCAGACTGATGCCACCCTCGCCCAGTATCCGGATCAGTGCGGTCGAGAAGCGCAGGACCACAAACAGCACGAGGTGGATGGACAGAATCGCCAACGCGATCGCCAGATACGACGCCGCTTCACCGTCGGCCTGGGCGACAAAGACGATGACGGCTGCAATCGCACCGGGACCGGCCATCATCGGCGTTCCCAGAGGAACGAGTGCGACGTTTACGTCGTCGGCTCCCTGCGGACGGTTGGAGGCCTTGCCGGTCAGCAGTTCGAGTGCGATGAGAAGCAGCAGCAATCCGCCGGCGCCCTGCAACGCCGGAATGCCGATGTGGAGGTAGTTGAGGATCGCCTGACCGCCGATGGCAAAGACCGAGATGACCGCCAGGGAGACGGCGGGGGCCTGCCATGCCGCTCGATTGCGATCTTCACGGCTTTTACGTCCGACCAGTGACAAGAACACCGGGATGACTCCGGGCGGGTCCATGATCACGAACAGCGTGATGAACACGGTGAGGTAGAGCGTGGTGTCGAGCATCAGCGCCCCAGTACCTCCACGCCGGTGGCAGCCGAGACGAGTTTGTCGAACTCGGCTTCGTCCGTGAGCTCGTCGCCGAGTCCGATCGTCTTGTTCTCGCCGTGGTAGTCAGAGGATCCGGTGACTGCCAAACCGAGGTCGACAGCCAGGCGGCGCAGGACGTCACGATCGTCGCTGCGATGGTCCGGGTGATCGACTTCGAGACCCCCGAGACCCAGCTCGGCCAGATCACGGATGTGGTCGAGCGCAAGCAATCCGCCGCGCGAACGCGCCCGTCCATGCGCGAGGACAGTTACTCCCCCGGCCGCTGCCACCAGTTCGACGGCGTACTCGAGCGGAGTGTCGTACTTGGGAACGTCGTATCGTCCTCGACTGGACAACAGGTCGGAGAAAGCCTCACTGATGCTCGACACCACTCCCGCTCGCATCAAGGCCGCTGCGACGTGCGGGCGTCCGACGGACGGACCGGCGTCGGCGAGGATCTGATCGGGATCGACGGGCAGACCGTCACGCGCCATCATGGTCGTCATCACCCGGATACGTTCGACGCGTTCGGCGCGCAGTCGCTCACGTTCTTTTGCGAATTCGGGGTGCGTCGGATCGAACAGGTACGCAAGCAGATGTACAGCGACCGGCCAACCACGCTCACTTCGACCTTCGCACGACATCTCCATCCCACGAACCAGGCTGACGCCGGCCGGCAAGGCCTGCGCCGCCTCGGCCCAGCCCGAAGTCGTGTCGTGATCGGTGATGGCGACGACGTCGAGTCCGGCGTCGGCTGCGGCGCGCATGAGGGCAGCCGGGGTGTCGGTGCCGTCCGATGCGTTGGAGTGGGTGTGAAGGTCTATTCGCACTGTTCCAGTGTGTCAGCAATCGGCAACTTCATCGCGCTCCGGTGGGCGAGCCGGAAGCTGACGTACGATTACGCCGCAGCGGCAGCGCAATTCGATCAGGTGTCTCTGTAGTGCCGTTCCCCTGCCGTTCCACTGCATTACAGACCGAGAAGGAGCGAGCGTGCCAACCATGCCGTCACTGCCGAATTGGTCGAACGGCAAATCGACGCAAGCCGATGCGCCCAAGATCCCCGTTCCGGCTGCCCGCGCGATCGTCGACTGCGCGGTCTACGTGGATGGCGTGCGGTTGCCGGGCAAGTACACGCACCGCGCCGCGTTGGCCGAGGTTCGTAGTCGCGACAACGCGTTCGTCTGGGTGGGAATGCACGCTCCCGACGAAGGTCAGATGCAAGATGTCGCAGCAACTTTCGGACTCCACGAGCTGATGGTCGAGGATGCCGTCCATGCACACGAGCGCCCGAAACTCGAACGCTACGACGACGTCATGTTCCTGGTGCTGCGCACGGTCGTCTACGTGCCGCACGAGTCCGTCGCGACGGCGAGCGAGATCGTCGAAACCGGCGAGATCATGGTGTTCGTCGGCCCCGACTTCGTGGTGACCGTCCGGCACGGGGATCACTCCGAACTGGCAAGCGTGCGCAAGTCACTCGAGCAGAACCCCGAGCGCCTCACCATGGGCCCGTTCGCGGTGTTGCACGCGATCACCGACCACGTCGTAGACAGCTATCTCTCCGTCATCCAACTCGTCGAACAGGACGTCGACAGCATGGAAGAGTTGGTGTTCAACCCGCGGAACACCGTTGCCGTCGAGCACATCTACCTGCTCAAACGTGAAATCGTCGAACTACGACGCTCGGTCACTCCACTCGGATTGCCACTGCTCCAGCTGACCCAGCCCGCGGGCGGCCTCGTCCCGAAGGAGATCCGGCGATACTTCCGTGACGTACGAGATCACCACACGATCGTGGCCGAACGTATCTCGGAATACGACGAGGTGTTGAGTTCGCTGGTCGACGCCGCACTCGCGAAGATCGCGGTGCAGCAAAACACCGACATGCGCAAGATCTCCGCGTGGGTCGCTATCGCCGCCGTGCCGACCGGCGTTGCCGGTATCTACGGGATGAACTTCGAGAACATGCCGGAACTCGGTTACAAGTACGGCTATCAGTCCATCCTGTTCCTCATCGCGTCGGTGTGTGTCGGCTTGTTCTTTCTCTTCCGTCGCAACAACTGGCTGTGAACCTCGCACGCTGACTCCCTGTACTTGCCACCGTCGCAGGCGGACAATGGATGTGGGTACGCATTTTCATTCCGTTCCCGAAATCCATTTTGCGACAAGCAAATTCAGATCCAAGGAGAAGTGGAGGAGCAACCATGCCTACAGTCGAGCAATCCGTGGAGATCGCGTTGCCACCCAAGGACGTCTGGGAGTACATCGCCGTCGCCGAGAACTGGCCCAACTGGGAGAATTCGATGGTCGAGTGCAAACAGATCACCGACGGCCCGATGGGCGTGGGAAGCCGCTGGCACGGTGTCTCGCGAATCCTGGGCAAGCGTCTCGAGTGGACATCCGAATTCACCGAGTACGACCCACCGAGATCGTCGAAATCGACGTCCGTCGAAAGTCCGGTCAGCTTCTCGCAGACCACGACCTGCGAAGAAGTCGGTGACGGCACTCGGGTCACCTACCGACTCGACAGCGAAAGCGGCCTGGGAGGAGTATTCGGCAAGATGGCCGACCCGATCGTCACGAAAGCATTTTCACGGACGGTTCGGGTAAGTCTCGAGAACTTGGCGGACATCCTCGTGCACGCCGAATGATCTGACGGACAAAGCGCCAGCGCAGCTAGAGCGAGGCAGCGGAACGGTGCGGATCGCGGATGTCGATCCCCGCCTCGGTCCACGCTTCCCTCAGTGCCTCCGCGCCGCGCAGACGCACCCAGGCGGCTTCGGTACCGGTCAGGGGGACCACACCAAGGAAGCGCACCGGGTCGAACGGCTCCGGCAGCGTCAGGTCTTCGATCCCGCTGTCACCGAGAAGCACCGCCGTGAACGCAGTGTCCTTCCACAGCGGCTCGCCCAGGTCCAACAGTGCGTCCTCGAGCAGCACGACGCCTTCGACGGACGGCGCCGCGGCCAGCACCGCGAGCGTCCTGGCCACACCTGACGCCACACCGGTGCCACCGCGCAGCGTGAGTACCAACTCGGCGCGGGGTCCGCGTGTGGGGTCTGCGACCAGTTCGTTGGGGTCGCCCATCGGATGACGCGAGCACCCCAGTGTGACGTAGCGGACCAGGCCGTCGGGTGATTCGAAACGCAGCACGTCCAGCGGTTCGACACCGAGGAACGTCACTGAGGCCGCGGTGGGGTCCGGCCCCTCGATGCTGCTGACGAGATGGGCCCGGACGGAAGATACGACGCTGTCTGACACTCGTCCATCTAAACACCGTGCCCGCGAGGTTCGCAGCGCAGATACCTCGCGGTGGCGGTAGCGTCGTCGAAATGGTCTCCGTTCTCGCTGTCAGCGACGAGACTGTCGAATTCCTGTGGAGCAGTCAGGTTCGTTCACTCCGAGTCGACGTGATCCTCGGCGCAGGCGATCTGCCGTTTGCGTATCTGGAGTACCTGTCCGATCAGCTGAATGCGCCGTGCGTGTTCGTTCCCGGCAACCACGACGCCGATCTGTCCGGATATTCGAACAAGAGATCCGGTTGGACGCGGGCAGGGATGCCGGCGCAGTGGCCAGGGCCGACCGGCGCAGTCAACGCCGACGGACGCATCGTGACCGTCGCCGGTCTGCGGATCGCCGGCCTCGGCGGTTCCATCCGATACAACACGGGTCCCAATCAGTGGTCCGAGCGCCAGCAGAGCCGACGCGCTCGCTCGCTCGCCTGGCGAAACGCCTGGCAATCGCGGCTTCCCGGCAGCCGGGCGGGCGTGGATGTGCTGCTCACCCACAGCCCCGCCCGCGGTGTCGGCGACGCCGAGGATCGGCCACATCGAGGGTTCGAATGCTTCACGCCTTTGATTCACAACCTCGATCCGACGGTGATGGTCCACGGACACATCCACCCGCACGGGCGAACCCCTCTCGATCTGGAGGTAGGCCGGACTATCGTGCTCAATACCGTCGGCTTCACGCTGATGGAGATTTCCCCAGGTACTCCGCCGACGATCGTGAGGCGCCGACATGGCTCGTGACACCGGATTTCCCACAGCCGACGCGGAAAACGACTTCGCCCGTCAGCGTCGACGTGCCGACGTTGCCCGTCTGGTCAGTTGGCTACGACGCGAACCCGACGACGTCAACGCGATCCTGCCGTTCGACGAGGTTGTCGCAGCTCTGGGCAAGGTCGGCGAGAAGTCTCTGGGTCTGCAGGTCGTCACCATCGAATCGATAGTCGGAAGTGTCGACCGCACAGGTGATTTCGACAGGTACTTCCGTCCGACGTCCACTCATTCGCGCGCTCGTTGGGAGCGACTTGCGGTGGCGCAACGACGCGGCGAATCGGTACCACCTGTTCAGTTGTATCGCGTCGGCTCCATGCATTTCGTGATCGACGGGCACCACCGAGTGTCCATTGCGTGTGCGATGCACCAGAAGACAATCGACGCGTACGTCACCGAGATCATCACGCGTATCTCGCCGGAAGGCATCACTCAGCGCGCTGATCTGCTCATCAAGGATCATCGTCGACTCTTCCTCACCCGCGTTCCGCTGCAGGGTTCACAACGCGAAGCCGTCCAGGTCACCGACCCGTGGGAGTACGCCGAACTCAGTGAGTGTGTGGAGGCGTGGGGTTTTCGGCTCATGCAGGAAAAGGGTGAGTTCCTCGGCCGAGACACCGTCGCCCGCCGCTGGTTCGGCGAGGAGTTTCTCCCGGTCGTGCGAATGCTGCGGGGCGCCGACATGTTGCCCGAGCACACCGACGCCGAGGCCTACTTGTGGATCGCCCGGGAGCGGTACCGACTGGTGCGGCGGCACATGTGGAACGACGAGATCGTGGCCGAACTACGCGATCGAGCACCGCGAAAGCACAAGCCCGCTACGTAGCGACAGCGAACCGCACCTCTCGGTTCGGGATCTTCGGGTGCATGAATTTCAGCAACGCACGCGCTTCCTTCTCGATGGATGCGAGCGCGGTCTTCGGTTGCTGTGCAAACAGAGTCGCGCTCAACTCGACCGTCTCCTTGGCCGGCGTCACCGTCGCGAATCCCACCACCTTTCCGCGCACCAGGATGGCGGGCTTGATGATGCCGTTGACGGTGAAGACGCGAGTTCGATACTGCTCGTCCATGATTCGCGAGCGGTCGGCGTGCGAGAGCAGGATGTTGTCGAACGGAGCAAGGATTCTGACCGGCGGTGTTCCGGAGTTCGGTCGTGGCGCATCCGGCAGGTCGAACACCTCGGCCCCTTTCGCGTTGACAAAGGTGATCAGGCCGGGACGCAGCCTCTCGAAGACTTCGGCGAGTCTCGTGAGTCCCGACCACGCTTGCGCATCCTTCACACTCGCGGGCCCGAAGGCAGCCAGATAGCGCAGCACCATCGCGTCGGGATCCGGCGATGAACTCACCTCTGCGCCAAGCCAATTCTGCAAGGTCGTCAGTGCCGGCGCTCCGGATCGTCCCCACAAACCTCGCGGTGGGACCTGCACCATCGGCAGAAGCCCTCGAACGCCGTGCGCCAGTCCCTCGGCCGCGTGGCCGGGAAAGCGCTCTGCCAGTAACGGTCTCATCTGCATCTGAGTAAGCGGCCCGTCCGCTACCAGGTCACGCCCCGCCCGCGCAAGCGCGTCGAGATCCAACCCGGTGAGCGCAGCACGCTGAGTGCTGTTGGTGTGGAGATCGCGTTCCATGATCGTCTGAACCGTGGCCCGGAAGGGACCCGCATCCGCGGCCGAGAGGGCAAAGACCGTGCCCCGCATGGCAACCAGCCGCACCACGTGACGCTTCTCGACAAGGGTGGAGAGGTCTTCTGCCGCAAAGTTCTTCAGCCGCGCCCACAGTGCCAGGTAGGGCGGATTCGGCGCCTGGGCCTGCAGACCTGCCAGGTGCTCGATCGCATCCAACGCGCTGACCTCGGCCCGCCGCAGCAGGAACTGCCTCGCCAGTGTCGCCAGGTTGAGCTCGCGATCGGTGATCAGTGCAGCCATCGACAACTCCTCAACGATCGTGGTCAGTGGCGGTGACGATCTCGAACGGTATCTCCACTCGTGCGAGTGTTCCGGACTCTTCACCCGGTCCGACCGAGAACGAGCCACCAGCGGCAACAACCCGCAGTTCGTGCGAGAGCAGTCCGATGTGCCCGGCGGCCCGTCGTTCGGCAATCCGATCGGCGCTGATCCCCCGACCGTCGTCCGAGACCACGAGCACCGCACGGTGGTCCAGTCGTGCAAGCTCGATCCGGACGTTCTGCGCGCCGGCATGTTTGACGACGTTGCCCAGAAGCTCTCGGGTGGCGCCGAACAAGACCTCGTCGGCAGACGTGCGTAGATCGTCGTTCCAGCCCGAAGTGTCGACGTCGACCACCACTCCGCCGCGTCCCTGCGCCGAGCGCGCGAGGTCTCCGATTGCACGGGCGAGACCCACGTGCACGAGGACTGTGGGATGCAGCTCCGAAACGGAGGATCTCAACAGCGTGGTCGCTTCACCGAGCGCTTTTCCGGCTCGCGCCAACGCGACAGGCTCCGCACTGTCTGCCAATTCGTCGAGATCCATCCGCGCGGCGAGAACGTACTGGAGCGCCCCGTCGTGCAACTGCTCGGACAGTTCCGTGCGCTCTCGCTGCTCGAGCCCCATGAGTTCGGCCAGAAGGCTGGTTCGATGCCCGACGAGTTGTCCGATGGTCAACACGCGTGATCTTTGAATCCGAGTCAGTCCGATTGCGCCTGCGCCCACTCCGGCCAAGGCCATGGTGCTCAGCAGGATCGACGGCCACGGCTCGGAGTTCGAAGTCATCGTTGCCCAGCTGGAAACGAAGAACACCCCGATCGTGCAGGCAACGACGCCGACACACACGTCCGTCCGCAGTTGCGTACACGCCAGAACCGGAATGACGAAGAGCCCGTTGCTCAAGATGTCGGCGGTCCAACTCTGCTCGGCCGCGAGACCGGTCAGCAATGTCAGAGTTGCGAGCACGGCAAGGTCGACGAACAAGCCGAGCCAGATCATCGTCACCGGGCCGGTGCCGCCCTTGCGGATCCACAGCGCCACGGCTGCCGACCAGAGTGCATAGGCGCCCAGAATCGCGAAACACCATCCCGCGTCGTTCATCGGCGGGACGAAGATCAGTGTCAGGGCGATGAACAGCACCAGAGCGCCGCGCACCGTCAGTTGGAGGTACGCACCGCGGTAGGCGTGTTCGCGCATGATCCGCTCGAGGTCCGGGCCACCGGGCAGGTGCTCGGTTCGTACCGAGGATTCGTTCATCTGTCCTCCTGTGCCGCCCATCCCAGTTCCCTGTGAATGAGCTTCGCACACGAGATTTCACAATCAACCCGCAATACCGTGAATGGCACAGCATTCACCGAACCTCGAAACCACGCAGGAGTGCTCATGATCTCGACCCGAGCAAGCAAGCGCCGCATCGCCACTCGATTTGCCGTCGCCGGCGCCCTGGCAGCGGCGCCGATCGCCGTGGTCGCCGGGACAGCGCAAGCCGCCCCGGCCTCCACCCATCACGAACAATTCGGCCGCCTGGTCCCCCTACCCGAGCCGGCCGACGCAGCGCCCGGCCCCGAACAGGTACCGCTCCCCCTGGACGCGACGTATTCGGTCACCTTGCCCGGGTAAAGGTCACAGCAGCAGATTGGCTCCCGTACCGCCGTCGAACACTGCGATCTTGGCGGGATCGAACCACAGATCGACAGACCTGCCCTGGGCCACCGTGGACTCGGACGAGAGCCTGGCAACCAGTTGACCGCCACCAGCGACGGCCGTTCCCGAATCGGCGGCGAGTTCCTCGAGTTCACGAGAATTGACGGCGGGGCCACCAGCGAGGAAATACGCGTACTTGTCCGAACCCATCGATTCCAGCACGTCGACGTCGACGGTGAACGTACCGCCGTGCGGCTTCTGCGCTGCATCGACCAGCGCCACGTCCTCGAAATGCTCCGGTCTGATACCGACCACCACGTCCTTGCCCGAACCGCTGCCCGAGATCTTCGACTGCGCCGCCGCTGGCAGGCGAACATCGCCGATCGGCGTGCTCACACCGTCGGCCGTCAACTGTCCGGGGAAGAAGTTCATGGACGGGGACCCGATGAATCCCGCCACGAACAGATTGTTCGGACGATCGTAGAGTTCCTGCGGCGCACCGATCTGTTGCACGATTCCGCCGCGCAGCACGACTACCCGATCGCCGAGCGTCATCGCCTCGGTCTGGTCGTGGGTCACGTAAATCGTTGTCGTACCGAGTCGCTGCTGCAGACGGGCGATCTCCGTCCTCATCTGCACGCGCAGTTTGGCGTCCAGGTTGGAAAGCGGCTCGTCCATGAGAAACGCCTTCGGGCTGCGCACGATTGCGCGTCCCATCGCGACACGCTGACGCTGACCGCCCGACAGGTTCGCCGGTTTGCGATCGAGATGCTGGGTGAGGTCGAGGACCCGCGCAGCGTCGTCGACCTTGGCGTTGATCTCGTCCTTGGACATCTTCGCCAAGGTCAACGGGAACGCGATGTTCTGGCGCACCGTCATGTGCGGATACAGCGCATACGACTGGAACACCATCGCGATGTCGCGGTCCTTGGGGGCGCGTTCGTTGACGCGTTCACCCGCGATCCGCAACTCACCGGTCGAAATGTCTTCCAGCCCGGCAATCATGTTGAGAGTCGTGGATTTTCCACAACCGGACGGGCCCACGAGAATGATGAATTCTCCGTCGGCGATGGTGATGTCGACATCACTGACCGCCTTGGCTCCGTCCGGGTACAGCTTGGTCACCTTGTCCAGCACGATCTCGGCCACAGGCTTATCCCTTCACTGCGCCGGAAGTAAGCCCGGCCACGATACGACGTTGGAAGAACAGAACAAAGACGATGATCGGAATGGTGATGACCATGGCGGCCGCGGCGATCGACCCGGTGGGCTCCTCGAATTGTGAAGCGCCGGTGAAGTTCGCGATGGCCGCGGGGGCGGTGATGGAGCGTTCGGTCGACGTCAGCGAAATCGCGAACAACAGGTCGTTCCAGCAGAAGATGAACACCAGGATTCCCGCAGTGACGATGCCGGGCGCGGCCAGTGGAGCCACCACCTTCCGGAACGCCTGCCCCGGCGTCGCGCCGTCCATCTGCGCCGCCTTTTCGAGTTCCCAAGGAATCTCTTTGAAGAACGCGGAGAGCGTGTAGATCGCCAACGGCAACGCAAAGGTGATGTACGGCAGGATGAGTCCGGCCCAGGTGTCGAAGAGCCCGAGCCGTCGTTCGATGTCGAACAGCGGGCTCACCAATGAAATCTGCGGGAACATCGCGATCAGCAGGGCAACAGCCACCAGCAGCTTCTTGCCCGGAAAATCCAGGCGCGCAATCGCGTAAGCAGCCATGGTTCCGATCACCACGGCGATGACCGTCGAGATGAGTCCGATGCCGATGGAGTTGATCAGAGCACTGGTGAAGGCGCTGGTGTCGAAGATTCCTCGGTAGTTGTCCAGGGTCCACTTCTCCGGAATGAACTTGCCGTCCTTGATCGTTCCGGCCGGTTTGAATGACAGGCTGGCGATCCACAGGACGGGAACCAGCGCGTACAGCAAGACCAGAAGGTTGACGACGGACCAGCTGATCTTGAGTCTGGGAGTCACGGTCATGTCAGCGTCCTTCCGTATCGGATCCGGGAGCCGAAGCACCGAAAAGTTTGATGAAGATGAACGCGATCACGGCCACACACACGAAGATCAACACGCTGATCGCGGATCCGATGCCCAAGTTGAATGCCTTGAACAGATTGTCGTAACCCAGAATCGACACCGACCCGGTGTCGTTCGCTCCCTTCGTGAGCACGTAGATGTTGTCGAAGATGCGGAATGCGTCGAGTGTGCGGAACAGCAGAGCGACGAGGATGGCGGGCTTCATCAGCGGAAGGATGATGCGTACCAACCGGGTCCACGCGCCGGCGCCGTCCACCTGAGCCGCCTTGAGAAGGTCATCGGGCACGAGCGCCAAGCCGGCGAGCAGGAGCAGCGCCATGAACGGCGTCGTCTTCCAGACCTCGGCAAGGACGATGATCGCGAGCGACGGGATCTGGTCGGTGAGCGGCGCACTGCCGTCGGGCAGGAGATTGGCGAGGTAGCCGGTCCCCGGCGTCCACGCGTAGTACCAGCTGTATGCCGCCGCGACGGTGACGATGCCGTACGGGATGAGCACAACGGTGCGGACGAGCCCCTTACCCACGATCGTTCGGTGCATCACCAGTGCGATGGTCAGTCCGAGAACGAACTCGATGACGACCGAGACAACCGTGATCGACGTCGTCACCGCGAACGCTTGCCACCAGTAACCGTCGGTCAGCACCGACACGTAGTTGTCGAACCACACGAACTTTCGTTGATCCGGGAAGCGCAGGTCGTAGCGCTGCAAACTCAGCCAGACGGCGTAGACCACCGGATACGCGGTCACCGCGATCATGAGAATCGCGGCCGGGGCCACCAGCCAGAGACCGAGGCGACGCTCGGCCGCCTTTCCGTCGGATATCTTCGTTTTCGCGGAGTGCTTCGGCTCCGGCGACGCCGTCGCGACTGTTGGTGCAGCTCCCGAATTTTCGCTGTCGATCGTCACGGAATCAGCCCCTCGGAATTGACTGCCTTGCGTACCTGCTCGGCAAGATCGTTCACGGTCGATTCCGGATCGATGTTTCCCACAGGGTTCAGCGTGGCAGTGATGAGCGTCGAAATACTCTGATAGGCAGGAGAAACCGGACGAACCGAAGCGGTGTCCAGGCTGTCGCGAACCTCACGCCACGCCGGGTACGCCTCCTGGAACGCCGGGTCGTCGTACAGGCTCTCGAGAGTCGGCGGAACGCCACCGGCTACCGCGTTGTTGCGCTGATTCTCCTCGTTACGCAGACAGGTGAGCGCCTCGAACGCGAGGTCCGGATGCTGGCTGGTCTTGGCCACCGCCACGTTGAAGCCGCCGATCGTGACCTCGGCCGGCTTACCCTCGATCACCGAGGGATACGGAGCGGCAAGGAAATTCCGTTCTCCGTTCACCGTGAGCACCGTGTTTCCGGTGTTCTCACTGGTGACGTTGCCCTTGTCGTCGATGTACGGCAGATCGCCCTTCTCGGCGTTCTCCATGATGCCGGGCAGCACGAACGGCCAGTTGACCTGGAAGGCAGATTTGCCGCTCTCCATACCCAGTCGCGACGACGCTTCATCCCCCTGCGAGATCGAGGGATCCGCACCCTTGGCGGTAGCGACGCGCTTCATGACGGTCAGCGCCTGCTGGGCAGCATCACCGTCGGCCACCGTCACGGTTGTTCCGTCCGGCCCCACCACCGATCCGCCGGCACTGGCGAGAAGGGTGTTGAACCAGACCATCAATCCTTCGTACTGCTTGCCCTGCACACCGATCCAGCTGGGGCGCCCCTCCGCGGCCAGGCCTTCGGAGATGTCGATCATCTGATCCCAGGTCTGGGGTGGTTGCCCGTCCGGCATCAAATCCTTTCGATACCAGAGCAATTGGGTGTTGGTGTTCAATGGCGCCGCATAGAGCTGGTCCTGCCACTTCGCCGACTCCAGCGGACCCTCGAGCGTCCCGTTGCTGACCTCGGCCGCCACGTCGTCAGGAAGCGGCAATGCCCATCCCGCTTCGGCGAATTCGGCAGTCCACACCACGTCGAGCGTCATCAGATCGAGTGACTTGTCATTGCCGGTCAGACGCCGGGCCAACTGAAGTCGCTGGTCGTCGGCACCCTTGGGCAGAGTTTTCTGCTCGACCCGGTACGCGCCGTTCGACGCCGCCGAACAATTGGCGGCGGCCTCCGCATACTGCTCGGCGCCGTCGGCAGCGGTGTAGAAGGACAGCACCACGCCGTCGTCATTGTCCGATCCGCACGCACTGAGCAAGGGCGCCAACAACAATGTTGCCGCGCCGAGCAGCCCCGCCCGCAATTTCTTCTTCTGTCCCGCCCGCGATCTCTCGTTCTGCCCCGCCCGCGATCTCTTGTTCTGCACAGCCGTCCTCCTCGGGCGGCGAGACGGCGCAGTCGTTACGGCTGGCCGACGCACCACACATCGGCACTTTTGCCGGAGAAGGGACCTATTTCCTTGTCCGGCAAACGGTCACGGGAAGCGAGTACTACCTCGCCCGCGTGTACATAAAGTAACCGAGATCACACAAGTTGGCAGCCCGAGCGAGAATGTCAGATGGCGAGCTTGGCGAGCAGGTCGCGCGCCGACTCCGCCGTCTTGGGCTCACACAGTACGTCGTAACGTCCGGCGACCAACTGCATCGTCGAGGCGAAGTCCCGCTGCCCACGCGTCGCGGCGTACGGAATCGTCGTGGAGATGACACCGAAGATGATGCCGCCCACGATGCCCGCGATCAGCGGAGCGAGGAAACCACCGGTGACGATTCCGAGCACCAGGCCGAAGAAGACACCGAGCCAAGCACCGGAGACGATGCCGCCACCGATCACCTTGGCCCACGTCAACCGACCGAGAACTCGCTCGACCTGCATCAGGTTCACGCCGACGATCGTGACGTCCTGAACCGGGAATTCCTGATCGGAGAGGTAATCGACTGCGCGCTGCGCCTCGGCGTAGGTGGGGTACGACCCGATGGGCCATCCCGAAGGCGGTGTCGGCAACGCTCCACGGCGCGACCCATTCGACGATTGACCGAGCGGATTGGACATGGCTGGCTGCGCTCCTCTTTTCGGGCACGTCATCCACGCGGATGACGCAAGTACATCTACCCCCTATTGTGCCCTTTACAGACCTGATTCGTTCGGCTATGCGAGCGTCAGGCGTGTTCGGGCGGCGTGAATTCCGAGGTGCGCGTCATCCCCGCGGCGCGGCCCTTGGCCGAAATCACCAGTGCCATCTTGCGACTCGCCTCGTCGATCATCTCGTCGCCGAGCATGACGGCGCCCCGCCCTCCCCCGGCAGCCGAGGTGTGGAACGCGTACGCGTCCAAGATGAGTTCCGCACGGTCGTAGTCGGATTGGCGCGGACTGAACACCTCGTTGGCCGCCTCGATCTGCGTGGGGTGCAGAACCCACTTGCCGTCGAAACCGAGCGCTGCCGTTCGCGCAGCCGACCGAGTGAAAGCCTCGACGTCGCGGATCTGCAGGTACGGCCCGTCGATGGCCTGGACGCCGTGCGCCCGCGCGGCCATCAAGATGGTCATCAGGATGTGGTGATACGCGTCACCGCGGTCGTAGCCGTCCGGTTGCTCACCGACGACCAGAGTTCGCATGTTCAAGCTCGCCATGAAGTCGGCCGGGCCGAACACGAGCGCCTCGACGCGGGGACTCGCGGTGGCGATCGCGTCGATGTTGGTCAAGCCGATCGCGTTCTCGATCTGCGGTTCGATCCCGATCTTGCCGACCTCGAGACCGTTGGCCTTCTCGACCTGCGTCAACAACAAATCGAGCGCCTGGACGTGACTCGCATCGGGAACCTTGGGCAGCAAAATGGCGTCCAGATGCGCTCCGGCGCGGCCCACCACCTCCACGACGTCGGCATACGTCCATTCGGTGGTCCAGTCGTTGACCCGGACGACCTTGACCTGTTTGCCCCACCCGTCCTCGGCCAACGCGTCGCCGATCGACTCCCTGGCCGCCTGCTTCGCCAGCGGCGCCACCGCATCTTCGAGGTCGAGAAAGATCTCGTCGGCGGGCAATCCCTTCGCCTTGTCGATCATCTTCCGACTGCTGCCGGGAACTGCCAATACCGATCGACGGGAACGGTTGCGTGAAGTCATTGCGGACTGCCCTTCTCGATTTTCGGTGGCGCCGTTGCAGATTTTGACGCTGGACGAATTAGCCTTGCAATCATGGCAGCAGCAGGCAAGGTATTTGCAGCCAGGCTTGCCGGCCTGGTTGTACTCGGCCCGGACGGCGAATCGATCGGTCGTGTGCGCGACGTCGTCATCACGGTCCGTATCGGACGCCAGCAACCGCGGGTTCTCGGTCTGGTGATCGAAATGTTCACGCGCAAACGTATTTTCGTTCCGATGTTGCGTGTGACAGCAATCGAACCGAGTGCAGTCACCCTCACCACCGGCAACGTCAGTCTGCGGCGCTTCAACCAGCGCCCGGGCGAAGTGCTCGCTCTGGCGCAGGTACTCGATTCGCATGTGCGCGTGGACGACCCGGAACTCGAGGAGCTTCACGGCGTCGACACGATAGTCGTCGATCTCGGAATCGAATCGACGCGGACGCGAGACTGGGTGGTCTCCAAGGTCGCGGTTCGCGGCCATCGCGGACGCCTCGGTCGACGCGCGGCGATTCACATCGTCGACTGGCAGCACGTCGCCGGCCTCACCCAGAGCGACCTCTCACTCCCCGGCCAGGGCGTAGCTCACCTGCTTCTCCAGTACGAAGGCATGCGACCCGCCGATGTGGCCAACGCCATGCGCGAACTGCCGGAGAAGCGCCGCCACGAACTGGCCGTGGCGCTCGACGACGAACGCCTCGCCGACGTCGTGCAGGAACTGCCGGCGGACGACCAGACCGATCTGCTGATGCACCTGGAAGTCGAACGCGCCGCCGATCTACTCGAAGCGATGGATCCCGACGACGCCGCCGACCTGTTGGGCGAGCTGCCCGAAACCGAGGCCGAGTCACTGCTTCAGTTGATGGACCCGCAGGATTCCGAACCTGTTCGACGCCTGCTCGAGCATTCCCCGGACACTGCCGGTGGTCTGATGACGCCCGAACCGGTGGTACTGACGGCCTCGACGACGGTCGCGGAGGCCCTTGCCCGCGCCCGCAACTACGACGTGACCCCGGCGCTGTCGAGCATGGTCTTCGTCGTACGTCCGCCGACGGCGACTCCGACCGGGCGGTATCTCGGCTGCGTCCACTTGCAGAAGCTTCTCCGCGAGCCTCCCGCCAGCCTGGTAGGCGGACTACTCGACACCGACATGCCCCGGTTGGCCCCGGACGACTCGTTGGCGTCGGTCACCCGGTATTTCGCGACGTACAACTTGGTATGCGGGCCGGTCGTGGACGACGAGAACCACCTGATCGGGGCCGTGACGGTCGACGACGTGCTCGATCACCTCCTGCCGGAAGACTGGCGTGAGGATTACTCCGACGACGAGGAACTACTCCGATGAGCGAACGGGCGTCGAGCACGACCGCACGGCAACGACTGGAAACGCCCCGCGGAAGCCGCCGGTTCAATCTCGATTTCGACGTCGAAGCTGTCGGGCGCGTCAGTGAACGCATCGCCCGCTTCCTCGGTACCGGGCGTTATCTCGCAATCCAGACGATCATCGTGATCGTCTGGATCCTAATCAACGTGTTCGCGGTGGCCCTGCAGTGGGACCCGTACCCATTCATCCTGCTCAACCTGGCCTTCTCCACCCAGGCCGCCTACGCGGCGCCGCTGATCCTGCTGGCCCAGAACCGTCAGGAGAACCGCGACCGGGTCTCGCTCGAGGAGGACCGCTCACGCGCCGAGCAAACCAAGGCGGATACCGAATTCCTCGCCCGAGAACTCGCAGCTCTGCGTATCGCCGTCGGCGAGGTTGCCACCCGCGACTACCTGCGACGGGAGCTCGAGGAGATCAAGTCGATCCTTGCTGCCGACGGCGAACCGACCCCGAAGAAGAAGCACCGTGACTCGAATACTGCGAAACAAAGTCACAACTAGCTGAGCGTTCGCTGAGTTTTGCTGCACGCACCGTGACCGATATGTAACGTAAGTCACAGCAATATGGATATCACGGTGGGTACTCCGGAGCGGGAGCGCCAGCAAAGGGGAATCGTGCGAGTACGCGGAATGATTGCAGCATCCACACTGGTGGGGGGACTGCTCGTCGTCACAGGTCCAGCGGCCCTCACTGCCGGAAGCGCACCGACCGGAGGGTCACAGGTTCCGATCGCACTGGCGGGCTCCGCCTCGATTGCGCAGCCGGACTCTGTCGACTTCCTCCCGACGCCCCGCACGGTCCGAACGCAAAGATCGGCCCCGCCCAGCGATACGGTCGCCGGCGCCCCGGCAGCGCCTAACGCTGCGGCCGTCGTCCTCACCTCTCTGGGCATCCCCGAGATCGTCCTGAACGCGTACCGCTCCGCGGAGCTGGTGATGATGACCGAGGCACCGGGATGCGGAATCCCCTGGCATCTTCTGGCCGGCATCGGACGCATCGAATCCGGTCACGCCAACGGCGGCAAGACGACCTCGGTGGGTACGACAGTCACCCCGATCCTCGGCCCCGTCCTCGACGGACGGCTGGCAGGCAACGAAGTCATTCGGGACACCGACAAGGGCGCGATCGACGGCGACCCCACTCACGACCGCGCCGTCGGGCCGATGCAGTTCATTCCGGCCACCTGGGCCGGATATGCCAGCGACGGCAACGGGGACGGAATCAAGGACCCCAACAACGTCTTCGATGCGGCGCTCTCGGCAGCGAAGTACCTCTGCAGCGGCGGACTCAACCTGCGCGATGTCGCCCAGGAGACCAAAGCTGTTCTGCGATACAACAACTCGGCCGCTTACGCAGCAAACGTGATCATGTGGTCGACGGCATACAAGAACGGTGTCATTCCTTCCGGTCAGCTGCCGTACACCTCGGGCATCAACACCGGCAGCTCCGCGATCAACGCCGCCGCCTCGGCAGACTCCGCCGCTTCGGCCGTACTCGCCGCGGCTGCGGCTACCGATCCGGCGGCCGGCGACAAGGAATCAGCGTCGACGACGCCGACCCCGACCACCACTCCCCTCTTCCCGGGTCTGCCGGACATGCCTGCACTCTCACCCGAGATCCAGGCACTGATCCCGCCGGGCGTCATGCCGACCAGCCCCGCTCCGGGACCCAACGCCGCCCGGAATGCGGCTCCCGGTCCGATCATCCCGCTCCCCGTCCTCACCTCACGGGGTCTCGTGTGGCCGATTCTGACGGCCGAGGGATGGCGCTGGCCCGACGACATGTGTGTGATCCTTCCGGACCCCGCAGCCCTCGACGCCTTGCAGGACGGCATCCTTCTGCCGTGCACGATCCCGGGCATGGCAGTGGCCGCCACGGCACCCGCCACCACCGACGCGGCTCCCGCGGAATCCTCTCCACCCGCCGCCCCCTCTCCGGAGCCCGCACCGGCACCGGCACCCGCACCCGCACCGGAGCCCGCTCCGGCCCCGGCTCCGGCATTCGTGCCGTTCTTCCCGGGCCTGCCCGGCATGCCCGCTCTGTAACCGAAAAATCACGAAAGAACAGTGCATATGCCCCAAACTGCCCTTCTAGATCACGGTTGAATAACGGAAACGCAACAAATCAGGTAGCCTCGACTCCGTCAGTTGAACGGAAAACCTCCTCGCGGAGGTTCAGGAGGCATACACAGTGGGTCGGCACAGCAAGAAGACAGATTCGCACATCCGTCGAAATTCGGTCATCGCGCTCACCGGACTCATCCCTATCGGACTCGTCACCGCAGCCAACACGGCCGGCGCCGCTCCCAAGGTCCCGTTCTTCAACACCAGCTCCGCCGAAACGGTGGACACCGCCGCACAAGCCACGCAGGAGCCGCAGGCGCAGATTCTGCCCGCCGTCGAAGCAATCGCCGAGCCGGCTCCCGCCCCCGCGCCGGAACCCGCGCCGCTGGCTCCCGTGCAGGCCACTCCCCCGCTCCCCGCGTCCATGGCCGAGGGAGCACTCGGAATCCCGAGCGTGAGCGTCGCCGCCTACCAGAACGCCGAGCGGATCCTCGCCGTCGAGAAGCCCAGCTGCAACATGCACTGGACGCTCCTCGCCGGTATCGGCCGCGTCGAATCCGGCCACGCCAACGACGGCAAGGACGCCGACGCGAACGGCAACCTCTACAAGCCCGTGATCGGCCTGCCACTCAACGGCAGCCTCCCCGGCCAGGCCGTCATCATGGACACCGACGGCGGCGCCCTCGACGGCGACACCGTCTACGACCGCGCAGTCGGCCCGATGCAGTTCATCCCGTCCACGTGGAACCAATACGCCGGTGACGGCAACGGTGACGGAATCGCCGACCCGCAGAACCTTTTCGACTCCGCACTGACCACCGGCAAGTACCTGTGCGACGGCGGACTCAACATGCAGGACGTCACGCAGGTTGCCTCCGCGATCCACCGCTACAACAACTCGGCCGCCTACGTCGCCAACGTTCTGGCCTGGTCGCTCGGGTACTCCACCGGCATCGTGCCCGCCGCATCGGACCTGCCGCGCATCCACTGACCTACCTGGACTTACCATGGAGTCATGTCTGTACTGACCGAGTCCGACGTTCGCTCCGCGCTCGCGCGAGTTCTGGACCCAGAGATCCGCAAACCCATCACCGAACTGGGGATGGTCAAGGGGATCTCCCTCTCCAGTGACAACAGCGTCGACATCGGCATCTATCTCACGACCGCCGGCTGCCCGATGCGCACCGAGATCACCGAACGCGTCACCAAGGCCGTCGCCGATGTCGCCGGGGTCGGTGCGATTCGCGTCGAACTCGACGTCATGGACGACGCTCAGCGAACCGAGCTCCGCAAGTCGCTTCGCGGTGATTCCGCCGAGCCCGTCATCCCGTTCGCCCAGCCAGGTTCACTCACCCGCGTCTACGCCGTGGCCTCCGGCAAGGGTGGCGTCGGAAAGTCCAGCGTGACAGTCAATCTCGCGGCAGCAATGGCCGCGCGCGGACTGTCCGTGGGTGTACTCGACGCGGATATCTACGGCCACTCGATCCCCCGCATGCTCGGCACCGACGCCAAGCCGACTCAGGTCGAGCGCATGATCATGCCGCCCGTCGCCCACGACGTGAAGATGATCTCCATCGCGCAGTTCACCCAGGGCAACACACCTGTCGTCTGGCGCGGACCGATGCTGCACCGCGCGCTCCAGCAGTTCCTCGCCGACGTGTTCTGGGGCGATCTGGACGTGCTGCTGCTCGATCTGCCGCCCGGCACCGGTGACATCGCCATCTCTGTGGCTCAGCTCATCCCGAGCGCCGAGATCCTGGTCGTCACCACACCGCAGCAGGCTGCTGCCGAGGTCGCAGAGCGCGCGGGCGCGATCGCCCTGCAGACCCGCCAGCGCGTCGCCGGCGTCGTCGAGAACATGTCCTGGCTCGAACTTCCCGACGGCACCCGTATGGACGTCTTCGGCGAAGGCGGCGGGCAGACCGTCTCCGATCGCCTCACGAAGGCCGTCGGCGCCAAGGTTCCGCTTCTCGGACAGATCCCGCTGGATCCGTCCGTCCGCGAGGCAGGCGACGCCGGGACGCCGATCGTCCTCAGCGCTCCCGATTCACCCGCAGCCGTCGCACTCAAGGACATCGCCGACAAGTTGGCCGTCCGTCAGCGCGGGCTGGCCGGAATGTCGCTCGGTATCAACACGGTTCGCAACCTGTAGAACCCCCTCATACGGAAGGGCGCCTGTCACCGATCGGTGACAGGCGCCCTTCCGTATGTCGAATCTAGGTGGCGTCGAAGTCCACAGGAGGACGTTCGCCGGCGGTGAGTGGCTTGTCCTTCGACAGCGTCTTCGGCTCCTGTACTCCGCTCTGCGGCTTCTTGTCGAAGTTGCCCGTGAAGATGGAGTCGTCGCCGTCGAGGAGGTGCTGGGTGATCACAGCGCGCGGCGTCATTCCGCGCAGCTTGTTCAGATCTGCGAGCGGTTTACGCAGATCCTCGAAATCGGTGCCCAGTTCCTCCTTGAGCTGATTGGAAGCGCCCGAAGCATATTCGCGCACCTGCCTCAGGGATTTCGTGACCCAGGAGACCGCACCAGGAAGCCGCTCAGGTCCCAAGATGACCAGAGCCGCTACGAGGAGGATCATGAACTCGCCCCAACCGATGTTGCCAAACACAGGGTCAGCCTACTGTGTGCTCGCTCGGTGCGCGCATGTCCGGATCAACCTCACAGGAAGATCGCAGGGTCCGATCAGTCCGACACCGGCGTGACCGAAATGTCGACCTGCCGTCCATCCCGGATCAACTGAACGTTGACGGGTTGGTCGACGGTCGTCGCGTTGACCGCAACCACCAATTCGTCGGCACTTGTCACCGGTCGGTCACCGACCTTGACGATGACGTCACCCTCGACGATCCCCGCACGTTGCGCTGGGCTGCCGTCGCGGACATTGGCCACCGCAGCACCACTGGTCGCGTCGTTGACCGCGGTGCGGGCATTCACGCCGATGTCGGGGTGATGAACCTTGCCGTCGCGAATGATGGTCTGCGCCACCTCGGTCACCGTGTCGATCGGAATCGCGAAGCCGAGCCCGACCGAACCACCGGACTCACTGAGCATTGCGGTGTTGATGCCGATGACGCGAGCTTCGTCGTCGACGAGCGCACCACCGGAGTTGCCGTGATTGATCGCCGCGTCGGTCTGGACGGCGTCGATGACGGCGTTGGTGTCGGTGCCTTCACCCGACAACCGCAGAGGCCGGTTCAGTGCACTGACGATTCCGCGGGTGACGGTCTTGCTCAATCCGAGCGGTGAGCCGACGGCGACGACGTCGTCGCCCACCTGTACATCCTCGGATTTTCCGAGCTGAGCGACCGTCAGATTGTTCGCCGACACCTTGAGCACTGCGAGGTCTGTCTTGACATCACGTCCGACGATCTGGGCGTCGGTCTTGGTTCCGTCGGAGAAGATCACCTGGATCTTCGCGTCCTGAGCGGGCGGAACGGCCGAGGAGATCACGTGGTTGTTGGTGACGATGTATCCCTCACCCGAGATGACCACACCGGAACCCGTGCTGCCCTGGTCACCGACGGCGACCTGAATCGACACCACGGATGGCAGTACCGCGTCGGCGACCTTCGCCACCTGAGACTCCGGCTGTTCCCCACCGCCGGATTGAACGAGCGTGACACGTGAACTGGTGAGTGAACTGCGATCGGCAGTGATGACAGTGGCAAGCAACCCACCGACGAGAGCGATGACAAGCGCAATGCCCGCAAGGGCGGCCAGCGCCGAGGGGGCGACCTTGCGACCGAACAACAGCTCACGCACGTCGAGTTTCTGCGCGGGAGGCAACTGCACCGGCGCCTCGGACTCTGCGGGCTTGCCCAGCGAGACGGCGGATTCAGGATCACGCCACGGATCACGCGGCGGTTCTTCGTCGGGCGTGTTGTTCGCCGTCGCCTCGGGATCGCGACCGATCGACTCGGTGGCGTCTGCGGGTCGACCGAACGCTTCGGCCAGAACCGGGTCCGGAGTCCCGATCACGACATCGGAGGACGGAGTCGATCGCGCGGCCACCGGAGTGAACGAGCCCTCGACTCCACTCGGCCGACCGAACACCTGGCGCGAGGCCGGATCGATCTGGGGTCGATAGACCGGACGGGGGTCGAGAACCGGCGCATCTGCCGGTCTGTCCACCGAACCGTTTGCCGAAGAATCCGAACTCACTCCGGAGTGCCCCCTTTTTCCGTCAGTCACATGGTCCAGTATCACTGATCCGCGCCGGGAAGCTGGCGCGCGGCGTCATTTGCGCCAGCGACGGGACAACCTCTTGCTGATGGTGGAGAAGCCGGCGGGTTGATTACCGACGGAACTGTCGGCGTTTTCCGAATTCGGCCCGGTAGTCGGACTGTTGCACGAAGGAATCTGGCTGAGAAGTCCCACCAGGGACAACGGCATCGTCATCTCGCCGCTTCGACGCAGCGCACCACGTGCCTGCTGCTGAGCATCGACGGCCGCAGCGCACTCGGCACAGATCGAGATGTGATGCGAGGCCCGCAAGTAGGCCTGCATTCGGAGTTCTCCGTCGACGTAGGCAGCGATTGCCTCGCTGGCCAGATGTTCGGTCGAACCGAACTGGCGATGTGCCCGCGCCTCCGTCATTCGTCCCTCCAGGTGATTGACCACGTCCCGCTCTGTAGCTCGAACCCGACCGTCAGAAACCGACGAGTTCGGATTCGGCTGCGCGCTGCGCTGCCAGATGATCACGAATCGCCTGTCGCCCACGATGGATACGGCTACGAACCGTTCCGAGCTTCACTCCCAGTGTGGCACCGATTTCCTCGTACGACAGACCTTCGATGTCACAGAGCACGACAGCGGCACGAAATTCAGGTGCGAGTGAGTCCAGTGCGGCCTGCAGACCTGCGTCGAGGCGCGCGTCGTGGTAGATCTGCTCGGGGTCGGGACCGGGCGAGGGAACGCGGTCGTAGTCCTCGGGCAGCGCTTCCATACGGATGCGATTGCGTCGGCGAACCATGTCGAGGAACAGGTTTGTGGTGATGCGGTGCAACCAGCCCTCGAAAGTTCCGGGCTGATAATCGGAGAGCGAGCGGAACACCCGGATGAAGGTGTCCTGCGTCAAGTCCTCGGCGTCCTGGGCATCGCCTGACAACCGGTAGGCCAGGCGGTACACCCGGTCACCGTGCTGACGCACGAGTTCGTCCCAAGACGGCATGGAGGACTTCTCACCAGTTGCATCGAACACAGCAGTGCCGATCAATTCGGAATCCACAGCCGATTCCGTCGTCAAAACTTCCGACTCTCGAGGGCGAGGCTCGTCGTTGACCTGGTAAATAAGTTGATCCTCCTGCTCGGGATCGCGTAGTTCGATCACCGCGTTGTCCGAATCACGTGATGCGCGATATTCGGGAGAACCAGCCGATGCTGTGATTTGTTCCCGATCACCGAGCTGCGAAAGATCAACTTGGTAGAAATCGATACCGCCGTGCGATCTTCGATCCGGCGATGTATACACCTTTTCTCATCGCGGTGTGCACGCCATATGAGGAGCCTGAGGGATTCCTGAGAATCCTGGTGACTGCGCGCCTTGCAGCGACAATCCGAACCGCCCGATAACCTCATGAGCGTGACCCACGCCGAACAGATACTCCGCCACGTCGAGGACGTAGTTTCCGAGGACGAGATTTTGACCGCGGCGCGAGATCGAGCGCTGGATCTCGGAGCCCATCCGGTGACGCCCGCCGTCGGTGCGACGCTCGCGATGTTCGCGAGGATGCTCGACGCGAAGACGGCCGTCGAGGTGGGTACCGGAGCCGGCGTGAGCAGCCTGTGGCTTCTGCACGGAATGCGCGACGACGGCGTCCTGACCACGATCGACAGCGAACCCGAACATCAGCGGGCCGCCAAGCTGACCTTCCGCGAAAGCGGAATCGCTCCGGCACGCACTCGCCTGATCAACGGACGGGCTCTCGACGTGCTTCCCCGGCTCGCCGACGGCGGCTACGACCTGGTATTCGTCGACTGCGCCGCGATCGACCACCCGCACTACGTCCGCGAAGGTGTCCGCCTGCTGCGCTCCGGCGGTGTCATCGTACTGCACAACGCCCTGGCCGACGGCCGCGTTGCCGACAGCTCCGCACGCGACGCGACAACGGTTGCGGTCCGAGAAGCGGCAAAGGCCGTGACCGAGGACGAGCGACTCATTCGAGTCCTCCTCCCCCTCGGTGACGGCCTCCTCTGCGCGAGCAAGCTCTAGATCCAGACGCCCTTACCGATGGCGACGACGCCACCCTGACTGACGGCAAATCGTTCGCGGTCACGTTCGAGATCGACGCCGATGATTTCGCCGTCACCGACGACGACGTTCTTGTCGAGGATCGCTCGCCGTACGACGGCACCCTTGCCGATGCGCACACCCGGCATCAGCACGCTGCCCTCGACGGTCGCACCGTCCTCGATCATCACGTTGGAACTGAGTACCGAATTGCGCACGGTCGCCGCGGACAGGATCGACCCAGCACCGACCACCGATTCCTGCGCGAGTCCGCCCTTCACGAACTTTGCGGGCGCGAGATTCTCGGTGGCGCCGCGGATGGGCCAGCGACGGTTGTAGAGATTGAAGATCGGGTGCACCGACACCAGGTCCATGTGAGCGTCGTAGAAGGCGTCGAGGGTACCGACGTCACGCCAGTAACCGCGGTCTCGATCGGTGGCGCCGGGAACGACGTTGTCCTTGAAGTCGTAGACCGACGCCTCACCCGCGGCGACCAAGGCGGGAATGATGTCTCCGCCCATGTCGTGATCGGAATCGGAATTCTCTGAATCAGCGCGGATGGCGTCCACGAGTACCTTGGTGGTGAACACATAGTTACCCATGGACGCGAACGTCGAATTGGGGTCGTCCGGTGTCCCGGGAGGATGGGCGGGCTTTTCCAGGAACTGGGTGATGCGTCCGGACTCGTCACTGTCGATGCAGCCGAAAGCAAAAGCCTCACTTCGCGGTACACGAATACCCGCGACCGTCACGCCTGCCCCGGATTCGATGTGGTGCTGAACCATCTGTTCCGGATCCATCCGGTACACGTGGTCGGCACCGAAAACCACGATGTACTCGGGGTCCTCGTCGTAAACGAGATTGAGCGACTGCAGGATTGCGTCGGCACTGCCGGTGTACCAGCGCGGCCCGAGCCGCTGCTGGGCCGGGACCGGGGTGATGTACTCACCCGCGAACCCGGACAATCGCCACGTCTGCGAAATGTGGCGGTCGAGTGAATGTGACTTGTATTGCGTCAACACACAAATACGCAGATATCCCGCGTTGACAAGGTTGCTCAACACGAAGTCGATAAGTCGATATGCACCTCCGAAGGGCACTGCGGGCTTCGCTCTGTCCGCGGTCAGCGGATACAAGCGTTTGCCCTCGCCCCCGGCGAGCACGATTCCAAGCACATGCGGCTGGCTTCTCACACCGCTAACCTATCCGCACTGGTGAACTCCCGCTAGCGAAGCAGTCCGAGAGGTCCGATCGTGTCCCCCTCCGAACGGCCGGGGATAACGTGATCGGTAGCCGGATCGACCACGGGCGGTTAGGTTTAGCGCGTGCGAGTCGCGATGATGACCAAGGAATACCCGCCGGAGATCTACGGCGGCGCAGGAGTACACGTAACCGAGCTCGTCGCTCGGATGAAACGGCTGTGCGAGGTCGACGTGCACTGCATGGGCGCCCCGCGCGAAGGCGCGATCGTCCACTCTCCCGACCCCGCTCTCGCCGGATCCAACCCGGCCCTGACGACGCTCTCCACCGAACTGCGCATGGCGGACGCCGCGGCCGGTGTCGACATCGTCCACTCCCACACCTGGTACACCGGACTGGCCGGGCATCTCGCGTCGGCTCTCTACGACGTGCCGCACATCCTCACCGCGCACTCACTCGAGCCCAGACGCCCGTGGAAGGCCGAACAGCTAGGCGGCGGCTATCGGATCTCGTCGTGGTCCGAACGCAACGCCGTCGAGCACGCAGACGCGATCATCGCCGTCAGTTCCGGTATGCGACTCGACGTCCTCGACGCGTACCCCGCTGTCGATCCGAGTCGCGTTCACGTAGTCCGCAACGGAATCGACACCGAGGTATGGCATCCCGGGGGATCTGCGCCGGGAGCACAGTCCGCACTCGCGTCGATCGGCGTCGACCCGGCGAAACCCATCGTGGCCTTTGTCGGACGCATCACGAGGCAGAAGGGCGTCGGGCACCTCGTCGCGGCAGCCCACCACTTCGACCCGGAGATTCAGCTCGTGCTGTGCGCCGGCGCTCCCGATACGCCGGAGATCGCCGCCGAGACGGAGAAGGCGGTGGCCGAACTCGCCCGGCACCGGGGCAATGTCTACTGGGTGCGCGAGATGCTCCCGACCGAGCAGATCAGGGAAATACTTTCGGCAGCAACGGTATTCGTCTGCCCTTCGGTGTACGAACCCCTCGGGATCGTCAATCTCGAAGCCATGGCGTGTGAGACCGCCGTGGTCGCTTCCGACGTCGGCGGCATCCCCGAGGTGGTCGCCGACGGCGTCACCGGTCGACTCGTGCACTACAACGCCTACGAGCCGAACGCATTCGAGGAATCGCTCGCGGCCACCGTCAATGCCGTTGTCGCCGACCGAGAAGGCGCCGACGCGATGGGTCGTGCGGGCAGGATCCGTGCGATCGACGAGTTCTCCTGGGCCGAAATCGCCAAGCAGACGCTCGAGGTCTACGCGGACGCCGTCACGAGACGCTGATCCGCGTCAGATCTTGCGATAGCTCGAGACCGTCGCCGACGCGGTGACGGTGCTCGGCTGCGGCAGCTTCGCCACGGCGGCAGCCAGATCGGCGGGCGTCAGGTGTCTCGCCGACGGTCCCATCCCCACCAAGTCGAGGACGTCCTGGTGTGAGAGTGACATCGTGAACTCGACCTCGTCGCTACTCACACGCTCGAAGTATCCGGCCATCGACGATTCGAGACGTTCCACTTTGCGGTCGTCGACCCGGACCATCGCGAGAATGTCGATCAGCTCGCGCAGATGCCTGTCGGTGGGCGTCAGGACCACCAGAACGCCGTCTTCGGCGAGAACTCGATGGGACTGCGGACCGTTACGAGGAGCGAACACACAGAGCACATGAGAGAGCGCTCCGCCGCGAATGGGCAGTGGTTGCCAGACGTCTGCGACGATCGAACCGATTCTTTCGTGGACCTTCGCGGCACGTCGGGCCGCGAACTTGGACACGTCCAACGCTATCGCCCGAGAATCAGGCAGCGAATCCACGACGTGTGCGAGGTATTGTCCTGTGCCTGCGCCGATTTCGACGATCCGCGCGGGGTCCGACCCCGCCGTCGTCGCGCAGGCCCGGGTGACGGCATCCATCAGCGGGCCGAAGTGGCCGGCGCCGAGCAATCGTGCACGCGCGGCAATCATCTCGGCACTGTCGCCGGTGAACTTCGTGGCACCGCCACTGATCAGGCTCACGTAACCCTGGCGAGCGATATCGAATCGATGTCCGCGGTCGCACTCGGCGGCGCCGTCCACCAATTCCAGATCAGCAGCACACTGCGGGCAGGACAGAAGATCGATCACGGCGGCAAGCATTGATCCGTCCTTTCGGCTACCGGCGGTGCGCACACACTTCAGGCCCCGTACCGAAACGGATACGGAGCCTGCGTGCAATCACGTGCTGTTGTTCGTACTGCTACAACCTGGACCCGACTAGCTGGTGACGTTCGTGAGTTCCACACCGAGCGCTGCAGCTTCATCCGGGGTCAGCTCGACGACGAGGCGTCCGCCACCCTCGAGTGGAACCCGCATGACGATTCCTCGTCCCTCTTTGGTTGCTTCGAGGGGACCGTCCCCGGTCCGGGGCTTCATGGCCGCCATCCTCTGCTCCCTCCAGATCTGCGCTGCATTGCTCTGCGCCTCGACTAACGGTGCGCCCCGCCAACAATCAGCGAGGCTCGTACCCTCCATTGTTCCCTATGGATGCGGGAACCGGGAATCTGAGTCACATTTAGGGGTGTTCAGTCGACCGTCACACCTGCGCCGGAACCCAGCAATCAGCCACGTGATCATCGACCATTCCGGTGGCCTGCATGAGCGCATAAGCCGTGGTAGGACCCACAAACTTGAACCCGCGCCGCTTGAGTTCCTTAGCCATGGCAGTCGACTCGGGAGTGACCGCGGGAACCTCTGCAATTGATGTCAGTCTTCTGGTGCGTCGAGGCGGCGAGAACGACCAGAGTAACGAATCGAGGTCCAGATCGGGCGAATTCACGAGCACTCGGGCGTTGGAAATCGTCGCCTCGATCTTCGCGCGATTGCGGACGATCGCGGCATCGGAGAGCAATCTCTCGACATCCGCAACTCCGTACGCTGCGACCTTGTCCGGATCGAACCCGTCGAAGGCTTCGCGGAACGCCTCGCGTTTGCGCAGAATCGTGATCCACGAAAGTCCCGATTGGAATGCTTCGAGGGCGAGTCGTTCGAACAGTTCGTCGCGCCCGTGCAGCGGACGCCCCCACTCCTCGTCGTGATAGTCGCGGTAGAGCGTGTCGCCGGGCGTCTCGACCACCCAGCCGCACCGAACGAGTCCGTCGGCCATCAGCCCTGGGAATCCTTCGATTCGGATACGGTCTCAGGCTCCTCCTGCGATGCTTCGGCCTTGTCCGGAGCATCCGCTTTCACCAGGACCTCAGACCGCTCGTCACGGCCCAGTTGTGCACGCAGAGAATCGATTTCCAACCCGAGGCGATGCAGGGCCCAATCCACTTCACTCGCCTTGTAGCCACGCAGCACCTGCTGAAAACGCAGCGCGTCGACATCCGCCCCGGTGACGTCCTCTGCCGGGAGTACGGTCGCCGTCGTGCCAGGAGGCAGCGGCGGCAGCTCTTCCGAGCGCCCGAACACAGCGCTGGCGGCGAGGAAGATCATCGCGCCGACCAGTGCCATGACAATCAGGTACAGGAGGATCGTCATCATGGACCGATACTCCCATACCCGAGTGTGAGCGGTCAGGCCCCCGCGGTGCGCACTATCGAATTCATCGGGGGTCGATCGAGTAGCGAAACCTCGGTGGTCTCGGGCACGAAAGAATCGCCGTCGACCAGGAATTGGGTCAACCCGGCACCCGAATCCTCGATCCCGCACCGCCGGAGCATCGTTCCGATGATCTGCCGGCTCATCACACCGAGGTCGGCGAGCGGCCGGTTGCGATGCTTGCGCACACCGAGATTGACCTGACCGATCGCCGCCAGCCCCAACGTGTCGTACGTGTCGAGCAGAAGGCCGATCTCGACGCCGTAGCCGGGCGCGAACGGGACAGCGGACAGCAGCTCACGGGTGCCCGCGTATTCACCGCCAAGCGGTTGCAGTACCGACGTGAGTTCCGGCCGCAGCGCGGCCAACATGGGCCGCGCAACCAATTCCGTGACTCGCCCGCCGCCGTTGGCATCCTCCGTGCCGCTCACGCGCAGCGGACGGCGGTAGTAGCCCTTCACCAGATGGATGCCGTCAACCGTGAGCAGCGGCCCCAGCAGTTTGGGCACGAACGCCGGATCGGGATTGATGAGATCGGAGTCGACGAATGCGATCAGATCGCCGGTCGTTGCGGCGACCGAACGCCACAGCACCTCGCCCTTGCCCGCGGTCGGCGGGATGGACGGGACTGCGCTCTCACGACTGATCACCGTTGCTCCAGCCGCGCGAGCACGCTCGGCGGTACGGTCGGTCGAACCGGAATCGAGAACGATCAACTCGTCGACCAAACCTCCGAGCAACGGATGAATGGTGTCGACCACCGCAGCAACGGTGTCCTCTTCGTTGAGTGCGGGCAACACCACCGAGACGGTTCGGCCACCCTTCGCCCGTTCGAGCTCGGCGACCGTCCAACTCGGATGGTCCCAACTGTTGGCGTCTGCCCATACGCGGGTCGGGCCCGCACCGGTGATGCTCATGCCAGACCTCGAACCGTACGTACCGGGGCACGGCGTCCCTGGATCGCGGCCACCATGTCGACGACTCGACGGGTGGACGCCACCTCGTGAACACGGAACACCCGGGCGCCGCCCGCCGCGGCCATTGCTGTCGCTGCCAATGTTCCCTCCAACCTCTCGGAAAGCTCCACACCAAGAGTCTCCCCGATGAAGTCCTTATTACTCAGCGCCATCAGCACTGGCCACCCGGTGTTTACAAGAACGTCCACTTTCCGCAACAACTCGAGCCCGTGAAAGGTGTTCTTACCGAAATCGTGGGTGGGATCGATCAGGATCGCGTCCCGCGGAACCCCGAGTGCCAGGGCGCGCTCTGCCGCCGACACGACCTCGGTGACCACATCTGCGACGACGTCGTCGTAGCGGACACGATGCGGGCGGGTGCGCGGAACCGCGCCACCCGTGTGCGAGCAGACGATCCCGGCACCAGTCTCGGCAGCAACCAGGACGAGGTCGGGATCCGCACCCGCCCACGTGTCGTTGATCAGGTCGGCGCCTTCGGCGCGTGCCAACCGCGCGACGCCGCTCCGCCAGGTGTCGACGCTGATGATCAGCTCGGGGTACTTGGCTCTGATCGCGGCGACGAACGGAACGACTCGCCTGACCTCTTCGTCGGCGTCGACGAGGTCACCGGGCCCAGCTTTCACTCCCCCGATGTCCACCAGATCGGCGCCCTCGTCGACGGCCCTGTCGACGGCAGCCATCGCTGCCGAATCCGAGAACGTCGCGCCTTGGTCGTAGAAGGAATCGGGAGTGCGGTTGACGATGGCCATCACCAGTGCACGGTCGACCGCGACCGGACGCCCACACAGGGTGGGCGCCGGACCTGGCTGCGCGGTAGAACCGGGGAGTGAAGACATGCCACTCATACTGGCATGACGGAACTCGGTCTAGCCCTTGGGTACCGAGCCCGCCGCGACCTTTCCGACGTATTCGTCGTACGAGTCCACGTAACCACCCTCACGGCCTTCGAGAACGTGCAGAGTGTCGGCGCCGACGTCGTAGCCCTCGTTGCGCAATTCCACCTTGCGCGACTTGAAAGTGCTGGTGTGTTCGAGTGAGTCGACGATGCGGATGAACAGCGGGACCGCGTAGTTGGGGAGCTTGCCGTAGAGGTGTGCCGCGACTTCACTTCCCTCCAAGCTTTGACCGTCCCGCAGCTTGACCGCCGCCATGCCCGCGCGACCGTCGGTGCCCGGAATCTCGACGCCGTAGACAACTGCTTCCTCGACGGCCGGGTGCGAACTCAGCGCGCCCTCGACCTCCGTGGTGGCGACGTTCTCTCCCTTCCAACGGAAGGTGTCGCCGAGACGGTCGACGAAGGCGACGTGGCCCCATCCCTGCTTGCGCACCAGGTCTCCGGTGTCGAACCAGGTGTCGTCGTCCTTGAATCCGCCGCGTACCAGTTTGCTGTTGCTCGCCGCTTCGTCGGTGTAACCGTCGAAAGGCGCCCGGTCGGTGACCTTCGACAGCAGGAGTCCGACCTGACCCGTGGAAACCTTGCGGAGTCGACCGTCGGCTCCACGCAACGCTTTTCCGGTGTCCTCGTCGAACTCCACGACGGCGTGCGGCAACGGGCAGATGCCTGCTGTCTTGTCGACGTTGAGTGCGTTGACGAACGCGATGTTGCATTCGCTCGCACCGTAGAACTCGGCGACGCGGGGTATGCCGAACCGCTGGGTGAATTCGGCCCAGATCTCAGGGCGCAGACCGTTACCCACCATCAGCCGAACAGCATTGTCGCTGTCGGTCGGCTTGACCGGCTGGTTGAGCAGATAGCGGCACAGTTCGCCGATGTAGGTGAACGCGGTCGCCTTGTTCAGTGCGATGTCGTCCCAGAACCGCGAGGCCGAGAACTGACGTCCGATCGCGATTGTCGCACCGGACGCGAGCACCGAGGACAGCGAGACCGTCAACGCGTTGTTGTGGTAGAGCGGCAGGCAGCAGTACAGGGTGTCCGAGCCGCGCAAGCGCACGCCCATCAACCCGAGGCCCGACATCGACTTCAGCCAACGGAAGTGAGTCATCAAGCTGGCCTTGGGCATTCCGGTGGTGCCCGAGGTGAAGATGTAGAACGCCTTCTCCTTTGCCAGCACCTCGGCGGTGACCGCGGGGTTGGACGGATCAGCCGTCTTCGCCAGATCCGCGAGTTCGCTGACGAGAAGTTGGTTCGGTCCGCTAAATCCGGCGGGCAACGATTCGAGGGCTTCTTCGCACTCGTCGGCGACCACCAGGACCCGCGCGTCGAGGAGCGTAAGGCTGTGTGCCAGAACGTCGTCGCGCTGGTTGTAGTTCAGCATGCCCGCTGCCGCGCCGAGTTTTACCGCGGCCAAGGCGATCAGCAGCGCTTCGGGAGTGTTCTTTGCCAGCACTCCGACGACGTCTCCGCGGTCGACTCCTCGTCCGCGGAGGACGTCGGCGTAGCGGTTCACCAGTTCGTTGGCCTCCGCGTAACTGGTCGCGTGGCCCTCGAACCGGATGAACGGGCGCGACGGGTGCGCGTGCGCGGCCTTCTGGAAGATCAACCCGATCGATTCCTTGGCCGAAGGCTTACGGGTGAGCCCGGCGGCCCCCCGCGCCAGGATCGGCACCTCGGTGATCATCGACGGCAGTTTTGCCGCCAGATCGAGCAGGCCGACGGTCGAACGGGCTTCCGAACTCATGGCTCCCCTAACACGTATCCGGCGCCCATTCGGCCGCCCAGTCTGCGGCCACCTTACTGCACGGTAATAAAGCCCGCCATGCCCCAGGTCAGGGTTTCACGCACGCGTCTGATCAGGATTTGACGCACGCGTCGAGCGCGGCCTCGACGTCCGTCCTCACCAGCAGAGTGTCCAGCGCCTGACGCCCGACGAAGCCGGTCCCGTCGAGCTTGTTCAACCACTCGAGCAGGCCGGTGAAGTGGCCGACGGGATCGAGCATCACGACAGGTTTCTCGTGCATTCCCAGGTAGCCGGCTGTCCACGTCTCGAACAACTCTTCCAGCGTCCCGATTCCGCCGGGCAGCGTGATGAACGCGTCGGCGTGGTCTTCCATCAGCTTCTTGCGTTCGCGCATGGTGTCCGTGACGATCAGCTCGTCGGCATCGACGTCGGCAACTTCCTTGTGCACCAAGGCCTTCGGGATGACGCCGACGGTCCAGGCACCCGCCGCGCGAGCGGACTCGGCGACAGCGCCCATCATCGACACGTTGCCGCCACCCGAGACCAACTGCCATCCGCGTCGACCGATCGCGGTTCCCACCTCGGCAGCCAACGCCAGGAACGATTCGTCCACCGGACCCGACGCGCAGTAGACGCAGATCGAGTACTTCTTGTCGGAATCGGTCACCATTCTTCTTCTTTCCCCAGATCTGCGGCCTCGTCGACGCCCTTGTCGGCGTTGAGGACGATTCGTACTGCTTCTTCCACGCTGTCGGTGACGTGCAGCAGATTCACGTCACCTTCGGAAATCTTGCCGTCCCGCTCGAGGGTGCCGCGAATCCAGTCGACGAGTCCGGACCAGTACTCGGTACCGAACAGGACGATCGGGAAGCGCGTGACCTTGTGGGTCTGGACCAGGGTGAGTGCCTCGAACAGCTCGTCGAGTGTTCCGAAGCCGCCGGGCAGGCAGATGAATGCCTGGGAGTACTTCACGAACATCGTCTTGCGTGCGAAGAAGTACCGGAAGTTGATTCCGAGATCCACCCACTCGTTGAGTCCCTGCTCGAACGGCAACTCGATGCCGAGGCCGATCGAGTACCCGCCGGCCTCGCTGCAACCGCGGTTGGCAGCTTCCATCACTCCTGGCCCACCACCGGTGATGACGGCGTACCCGGCCTCGGCCAACGCCGTTCCCAGCTCGCGCCCGGATTGGTACTCGGGATGATCGACCGTGGTGCGGGCCGAACCGAACACCGTCACCGCACGCGGGACCTCGGCGAGTGCGCCGAAACCTTCGATGAATTCGCTCTGGATACGCAGCACACGCCACGGATCGGTGTGTACCCAATCCGTGGGTCCGCGCTTGTCGAGCAAGCGCTGATCCGTCGTGGTCTTCTCGTCCTTGCGCTTGCGTCGAAGCTGAACCGGCCCGCGGTGCTTGATCGACGAGCTCTGCTTCTTCGAAGCCGAATTCTTCTCTGGTGCCATGCGGCAAGGCTAACGGTCAGGCCGACAGATACTTCCTCAGCACGGCCGCGACGTCGGTGATCTGCTGCACCGGAACGTGCTCGTCGCGCTTGTGCGCGAGGTTCGGATCACCCGGTCCGTAGTTCACGGCAGGAATGCCGAGCGCCGAGAACCTGGACACGTCGGTCCACCCGTACTTCGCACGGAACTGACCACCGGCCGCCTCGATCAGGGCGGCAGCGGACGGGTTCGCCAAGCCAGGCAGCGCGCCGGGCGAGGAGTCGGTGACCTCGAATCCGAGGCCCAGACCGTCGAACACTTCGCGCACGTGCGCCTCGGCTTGTACCTCGCTGCGATCGGGTGCGAATCGGAAGTTGACGTCCATCTCGGCTTCGTCCGGGACGACGTTTCCGGCGACACCGCCGGAGATCCGCACCGCCGACAAGCCCTCGCGGTAGCCGCAACCGTCGATGTCGACCGAGCGCGGCTGGTACGCCGACAACCGCTCCAACGCTCCGCCGAACTTGTGAATGGCATTGTCCCCCAGCCAGGACCTGGCCGAATGGGCGCGAGTTCCCGAAGCCGTCAACCGCACCCGCATCGTGCCCTGACACCCGGCCTCGATGAAACCGGCCGTCGGCTCACCGAGAATTGCGACGTCCGCCGCGAGCCATTGCGGGATCTCGCGTTCGATCCGTCCCAGGCCGTTGTACGTTGCGGCGATCTCTTCGCAGTCGTAGAAGACGAGGGTCAGATCGTGGGCCAGGTTCTCGATGGTGGCCGCAAGGTGCAGGAAGACCGCGTCGCCCGACTTCATGTCCACGGTCCCGCAGCCGTGCAGGATGTCGCCGTCACGCCGCGAAGGAACGTTGTCCGCGATCGGCACCGTATCCAGATGTCCGGCGAGCATGACCCGACTGGGCAAACCACGCGACGTACGCGCCAACACGGCATTGCCGTTGCGGATGATCTCGAAGCCCGAAGTCTGCTCACGCAGCGCATCCTCGACAGCCTGCGCGATGACGGATTCGTCGTGCGAGACGCTGGGGATGTCGACCAGGGCGGCCGTCAAGTCGATGGGGTCCGAAGCAAGATCGAGGATGCTCACACGCACCAGCCTAGGCCGGTGCACCCACCACCCAGTAATCTCTAGTCCCGTGAGCGCACAGGGAGCAACAGCAGTAGGTATCGCCAACGTGACCGCGGACGGAACCGTCCTCGACACCTGGTTCCCGGCACCGGAGCTGGGAACATTCGACAAGACCGGTACCGAGAACGTCGAGGGAACAGATATTCCTTCCGATCTTGCACTGCTGGCAGGCACTGATGACGCTCGCGAGGTATCGCAGGTCGTCGTGCGCACCACCATCGCCGATCTCTCCAAGGCGCCGGTCGACGCACATGACGTCTACCTGCGCCTCCATCTCCTCTCGCACCGTCTCGTCGCACCCCACGGTGTCAACCTCGACGGCCAGTTCGGCCTGCTCAGCAACGTCGTGTGGACCAACTTCGGCCCGTGCGCCGTCGAAGGTTTCGAGCAGGTTCGCTCGCGTCTGCGCATCCGCGGCGTCGTGACCGTGTTCAGCGTCGACAAGTTCCCCCGCATGGTCGACTACGTCGTGCCGTCCGGAGTTCGCATCGGTGACGCGGACCGTGTCCGACTCGGTGCACACCTCGCCAGCGGAACGACCGTCATGCACGAGGGCTTCGTCAACTTCAACGCCGGCACCCTCGGCAACTCGATGGTCGAAGGTCGCATCTCGGCGGGCGTCGTCGTCGACGACGGATCCGATGTGGGCGGCGGCGCCTCGATCATGGGCACCCTCTCCGGTGGAGGCAAGGAAACGATCTCCCTCGGCAAGCGCTGCCTCCTCGGTGCAAACGCCGGCCTCGGCATTTCGCTCGGCGACGACTGCGTCCTCGAAGCGGGCCTCTACGTCACCGCCGGCACCAAGGTCACCGGCCCGGACGGAACCGTCGTCAAGGCCAAGGAACTGAGCGGCAAGTCGAACCTTCTCTTCCGTCGTAACTCGGTCTCGGGTGCCGTCGAGGTCGTGCCGTGGAAGGGCACCGGCGTCGAACTGAACGCTGCTTTGCACGCCAACGACTGATGAGTAGCACCGACGTCTCCGACGGAACAACCACTGCTCTCGGCCACGGTCTCAAGGTCCGCCATCTGACGATGATGGGCCTGGGCTCGGCCATCGGCGCCGGCCTGTTCCTCGGAACCGGCGTCGGTATCGCCAAGGCCGGGCCGGCCGTCCTGATCTCCTACATCCTTGCGGGCGCCGTCGTGGTGTTCGTGATGCGCATGCTCGGCGAGATGGGCGCCGCGATCCCGGCCAGCGGTTCCTTCTCTCACTACGCGCGCCTGGGGATCGGCGAGTGGGCCGGCTTCGTGATGGGCTGGCTCTACTGGTTCATGCTGATCATGGTGCTGGGCGCCGAGATCACCGGGGCTTCGGCGATCGTGAACGACTGGGTGCCGTCGATCCCGCAATGGGTTGTCGCCCTGGTTTTCGTGGTGTTCTTCGCCGTGGTGAACCTGGCGAAAGTCAGCAACTTCGGTGAGTTCGAGTTCTGGTTCGCCGCAATCAAAGTCACCGTCATCATCGGCTTCCTGATCATCGGTGTCCTGCTGGTGTTCGGCATCCTCCCCGATACCGACCCGGTCGGTACGAGCAATCTGTTCGGCCAGGGCGGCTTCATGCCCAACGGGCTGTCCGGCATTGCCGCAGGACTTCTCGTCGTGGCATTCGCCTTCGGTGGGATCGAGATCGTCACCATCGCCGCAGCCGAATCCGAGAATCCGGAACGCTCCATCGCCGTCGCTGTCCGGAGCGTCGTGTGGCGCATCAGCGTCTTCTACATCGGCGCCATCTCGATCATGGTTCTGGTGCTGCCCTGGAACGACCCCGAACTCGAGAGCGGCCCGTTTGTGGCCGTCCTGAACAAGGCGAACATTCCAGGCGTTGCCGGGTTCATGGAACTCGTCGTAGTGGTGGCGTTGCTTTCCGCCTTCAACGCCAACATCTACGGCACCTCTCGCATGGCGTTCTCACTTTCGCGCCGCGGCGACGGACCCGCCTTCATGGCGAAACTGTCGAGCACCGGAGTTCCGACCAATGCCGTTCTGCTGTCGGTGTTCTTCGGTTTCGTCAGCGTCCTGCTCAACTGGCTGCTCCCCGACGACCTGCTCGGCATCCTGCTCAACGCAGTCGGCGCTGCGCTGCTGGTCATCTGGATCTTCATCGTCGTCTCGCATCTGCGACTGCGAAAACAACTCGAAGCGTCGGGCAAGCTGACGGTTCGGATGTGGCTGTTCCCGTATCTGAGCTACGCGACACTCGCGATGCTCGGTGTGTTCGTCGTCCTCATGCTCTTCGACGCCGATGCCCGTGCACAGTTGATCTCGACCACCGTGTTGTTCCTCGTGATCGCGGCATTGGGTTTCCTGAACGCCCGTTGGCGTAAGCAGAATCAGCCCGTCTGATCCGTGTGCCTATGCATCCCGCCTGTTCACGACGACGATGCTGAGACCGAATACGACGAGCACGAAGAGGGCGAAGTAGATCAGGCTGCCCCAGGGTCCCCAGTGGAAATCGACGCCACCGCTGGAACCGAGAAAGTTGTTGGCGTTCATGAACGGCAGGAACGGCATGATCTTCTCGCCGATACTTCCGAACAGGTTGAAAAGATTCTCGATCAGCAAGGGCCACAACAGCAATAATGCGATCGCACCTGCAGACTGCCGGAGCAACGCGCCCACTCCGACTGCTAGAACTACGCAGAAGAACGCGTAGATCGGTGTTCCGTAGACGACCCGCCAGTTCTCGTCGCCGGACAGAGTCAAGAATCTTCCGGCGTCACCTGCCGTGGCCTTCGTGAGGGCGAAGGCGCCGAACGACAACACGAGAGTCAGCACCGCTCCGAACCCACCGATGAGGCCCGCTTTGGCGACGAGCACCGAGGCGCGGTTCGGAACTGCCTGGAAGGTGGTGCGGATGGTCCCGAAACGATATTCGCTGGTGATCGCGAGAGCCGCCATGATCATCAGAACCAACACACCGAAGCCGGTCACTCCACTGAGTGCCCCCGAAACTGTCGGCATCATTGCACCGTTGGGGCTGCTGAGCGACGACTTGGCGCTCAGTCCGAAAACGGTAGCGAGTCCCAACCCGAGCACGATGATGATGATCGTGCACCACAGCGGCGACTTGGTCGTGGTGATCTTGATACGTTCAGCACTGAGAACAGCCATTACAGTGCACCTCCCATAGCCTGCTGCGTGTTTGCCTGCTGTGTATTTGCGTGGTGTGCACCGACACCCGGATCGATACCGGATGCGTGGTACTGGACATCGTCCCCGGTCAACTTCATGAACGCATCCTCGAGCGACCCCTGCACAGAAGCCAACTCGTACAACACGATCCCCTGCGAACCAGCTAAACCACCGATCACATCGGTGGTCGAATCCACCACCACCAATGCCGGGGCAACACCGGAACCGTCCTCACGCACCGTCAGCCCCTGCGAGAGCAACACACTGCGCAACGCATCGAGCTGAGGACTACGCACCCGCACCGTCGACTCCGACGAACGATCCACGAACTCCGCGACCGTCGAATCCGAAATCAACCGACCCCGACCGATCACCACCAACTGCTCCGCCGTGAGCGCCATCTCCGACAGAAGGTGACTCGACACCAACACCGTGCGGCCCTCGGCCGCCAACCGCTGCATGAACTTACGAATCCAGACGATGCCCTCCGGATCGAGACCGTTGACCGGCTCGTCGAACAACAACACCTTCGGATCCCCCAACAACGCACCCGCCAACCCCAGACGCTGCGACATACCCAACGAGAACCCGCCGGCCTTCTTGCCCGCCACCTCGGACAACCCGACCAACCCGAGCACCTCGTCGACGCGGGACTTCGGAATCCCGTTCGAAGCAGCCATCCACTGCAGATGCGCACGCGCACTGCGATTGGGGTGCACCCACTTCGCATCCAGCAACGCACCCACCGTCCGCAACGGCGTCTTGAGCTCTCGATACGGCTTGCCCTCGATCAACGCCGCACCCGACGTCGGCTGATCCAAACCCAGGATCATCCGCATCGTCGTCGACTTACCTGCACCGTTCGGGCCCAGAAAGCCCGTCACGATGCCCGGCTTGACCGTGAACGACAAATCGTCCACCGCTTTCGTCGGTCCGTAAACCTTGGTCAATCCCCTCAGCTCGATCATGAGGACCAGTCAACCATGAAAACCGAACTGTCGGAACTTTCAGACGCCAACGGAGAAAGGCGTTGCGTCCGTTCGCTGTCGAGGCTAGTATCGAATGTATGTTCGACACTACCGGGGGGTAAAAGTGACGACGCAAGTATCTGAACAGGCCATATCCAAACAGGCGATATCCGAAGAGACCATCGGACAATTCCGAGCATCACTCGTCAGCATGGATCGATCCATCGACAACGCAGCACGCGTGGATCTTCTGCGCGCTTTGGAAGAGTTGAAGGCCAGTTGCGCTGGTGCCCAGGCATTGCTGGCTGCCGATCTCGACGCGTTCACCCGCAACGACCGCAGCGAACGGGGAGTGCCGCGCGCATACCAAAGCCGTGGAATCAACGCGCAGATTGCCCTCGCACGGCGAGAGTCGGCTTGGTTCGGAACTCAGCATCTGAACCTGGCCCGCGCACTGAACGACGAGATGCCGCACACACTTCGACTACTCGTCGACGGCTCCATCAGTGAGCATCAGGCGACGATCCTCATGCGCGAGACTTCATGTCTCACCGCCCAGGATCGCGCTACGTTGGATCGCGAGTTCTGCTGCGACGCTGCAATCTTGGACGGATGCGGCAACCATCAACTGACACAAAGAATCCGCGCACGCGCTGCCGAAATAGACTCCGACAGTGTTGCCAGACGAGCACGCAAAGCCGTGGGAGACAGACGAGTGACGTCACGGCCTGCGCCCGACACGATGTGCTGGCTCAATGTGTTTCTTCCCGCGGCCGAAGGTATCGCCGTGCACGCCACGCTCAGGCGCGACGCAGATTCCGTACTTGCCGGCGGGGACAAGCGCACCCGAGCGCAAATCATGGCTGATCTCCTGGTCGAGCGGGTTACCGGAATCGGCCGCGCCACACCGACACCCGTCACCGTGAATCTGGTTGTCTCCGACCAGTCATTGTTGGGCGACAATTCCGCCCCGGCGTACGTCCACGGGTACGGACCTGTACCAGCCGCTATTGCACGCGAATGGATCACCAAGGCCAGCGAAGACTCCGAAACGGTGGCAACGGTCCGAAAGCTCTACGCACGCCCCGATACGGGCGCGCTGACCGCAATGGAATCCACGGCGAGAACCTTCCCGAAGGGGTTGGCGCGATTGATCGAACTCCGTGATCGAAGCTGCCGTACTCCGTGGTGCGACGCGCCGGTTCGCCACCGCGACCACATTCGCGATCACTCGAGGGGTGGACTCACCAGCGCAGCCAACGGTGCCGGGTTGTGTGCGGCATGCAATTACGCGAAACAGGGCTCGGACTGGACTGCCGAACCTGTACCAGGTAACCGGCACACCTTCACCACAACGACACCTACCGGGCACCGGTATTCGTCTGAGGCTCCGCCACTTCCGGCACCCTGGACCAGTCCGGATGCGGCCTAAGTTCCTCGGTGAGCCAATGCGTTCACGAACACCTCGGAAATCTCCGAGGGGTCACGAGCGATGTACGTCGAACCGCCCGTCACGCGGGAGATATCGGCGAGCGCCGCCGCATCTGCGTCATCGGTGATGCCGATGGTGACGATGATGACCGGACGCGCCGGATCCTGCTCGCGTGCAAGTACATCGAGCAACTGTTCACGGCTGATGCTGTCAGGATCTTCGTTTGCGCCGTCGGTCAAGATGATGACGCTGTTGACTGCTCGCGGATCGTACGATTCCTGAACCTTACGGAATGCGGCCAGCGTCGTGTCGTACAAACCTGTGGCGCCACGTTTGAGTTCGGTGAGCCGGTTCGCCTGATCTGCCATCAACTTTCGTTGAGTCACACCGTCGACGATCGTGTCGTAGCGCCTGATCGGCACCAATTCCTGGAAGTCCTGGGTTCCGTTCATACCTTGGGAAAACGCCCAGAGACCGGCAGCGACGCTGTCTGGGAAGACCTGATTGCCGGCCAGAGCAGCAGCAGTGGTCAACTGCATGCGCGTCTTGCCGCCTGCCGCCGGGTAGTCCATCGACGCAGACACGTCGATCGCAACGAGTGTCCGGATCGGCTTGGCCATCAGAGCCCAAGCGCCCAGTGTCTGATCGGCCACCGACTGTTCGGACACGGTCAGTGCCGTGACGTCACCGACTCCACCTTCGACGGCTCCACCGCCGGAAGTACGGAACCCGCTGCGCGTCAGCACTTCCTGAGCAGATTCACTGTGCAACAGCTCGGCGATGGCGTCACTCTTCTTGGCTGCGGCGTAGTGCCGGTCCGGTGCCGAAGCACTGACCACCAGGGGGTAATCCATGATCATGGTTCCCGTCGCCGGTACTGTCGCGGAAATCTTCGACTCAGCCTTCGTGAACTCGACGACCTGTTGCTCGGTCGAAACACCGACCTTTCCGGAGCTGACCAATTCGGTGAGCATCTTCTGTCCTACCGGCTGATCTTCGGTACGAACACTCTCCGCTTGCGCATGGGGTACGAGTGCCGCTCGAACGGATTCGGAGGTGGCCCCGGTCTCCGCGAGAGCTCCGAGAATGGGCGCCGACGCAACCCCTGTGAACAACGGATTGCCCAACGCCAGGTCGGGAACCTGTAGCGCCGCGAGCCAACTGGCAAACTGTTCGCCACCGCCGGAGGCGAGAACGACAGGCGAGGTGGCGATCGAACCGCCGGCGGCAGCGACCGGCCCTTTGGCCGTCAATGCAGCTTTGCCCACCCACGCTGTCGAATCCGGTATCCACATGTCCGGCGCGTCCACGCCCTTACCCAGGGTTCCCGCAACGTCCCCGGGCAGCGCAGAGGTAACCGTGATCCGCGAACAGCCTGCCTGCTCCGGCGACGATTCTGCGAGGATCTCTGTGACTGCCGGCGCGATCGCAGGATCCGCTGCCAGCGAGTACTCGTCGACGCTCTCGCAGGAATCGGACTGTGTTGCCTTGAAGACCACCACCCCGGTGGCGATTACCGCGACGGCAACCAACCCACCCACTGCGTAGAACCCGATCGACCGCCCGCTGTCAGGACTCGAATGCCGTCCGCCCGCCATGAAATCTGCCCTTCCGAGGCCACTCGCACTCAGGCATACCGACGGTATGCGCGCGACTGGAACTGTCCCTACCGGGCGGTAGTGTAGCCAAGAACACAGAAATTCCAACTAGCGCTGAATCGTCGGAGAACCGGCGAGCCCACATTTCGGGACAGGCCGGCCGAATTCACGAACCTTCAAGCGTCGCAGCGACTTTTCAGCAAACTGACTTGCCTAGAGCAGCTCACGCTTCTGAACCTTGCCCATCGCGTTACGTGGCAGAGTCTCGGCAAATCGAACCTCACGGGGACGCTTGTGCGCCGACAACTCCGCCCCGACCAACTCGACCAATTCGGCTTCGGTGACCTCGGGAGTCCCGGGCTTACGGACTACGACGGCGATGATCCGCTGCCCCAGATCGGCGTCGGGGACACCGATCACCGCAACTTCGGACACCGAAGGGTGCCCGAGGATGGCGGTCTCGATCTCGCCGGCGCCGACTCTGAATCCACCGGATTTGATCAAGTCGATGGATTCGCGGCCGACGATTCGGTGGAACCCACCCTCGTCGATGACGGCGACGTCACCGGTCTTGAAGTAGCCGTCCTCCGTCCAGGACTCGGCGGTTGCGTCCGGACGGTTCAAGTAGCCGTCGAAAAGCATCGGCCCACGTACCTGTAGGCCGCCGATACTCTCGCCGTCGTGCGGCACATCGTTGCCCTTCTCGTCACGAAGACGAGTCTCGACTCCGCGCAGCGGCACGCCGACCCACCCCGGGCGTCGCTCGCCGTCGAAACGCGTGCTCAGGGTCAGCATCGTCTCACTCATGCCGTAACGCTCGATGGGCGTCAATCCTGTTCGCTCCCGCAGCTTTTCGAAGACCGGCACGGGAAGCGGCGCACTACCGGAGACCAGAAGTCGGGCACCGGACAACGCGCGGGCAGCTTCTTCGTCTTCGGCGATACGCGACCAGACGGTGGGGACACCGAAGTAGAGGGAGCCTTTGGCCCTTGCGTAGTTTTCCGGCGTCGGCTTGACGGTGTGGATCACCCGGCTGCCGATCCGGAGGGGGCCGAGGATTCCGAGAATCAGTCCGTGCACGTGGAAGAGCGGAAGCCCGTGTACGAGGGTGTCTCGCCACGTCCAGTCCCAGGCCTCGGCGAGCGCGTCGAGCCCGGCTGCGATAGCCGAGCGACTGAGCAGAACGCCCTTCGGTGGGCCGGTAGTTCCGGACGTGTACAGGACGAATGCTGTGGACTGCGGTGCCGGTTCGGGATAGCTGTGCCACGAGCGAGCGTGCAATCGGACGGGAACCACGGGCAGGCCTTCGCAGTGGTCGTCCGTTTCGCCGAGCCACGCCTGGGCACCGGAGTCACGCAGAATGTGCTCTCGCTCAGCCTTCCCCGAGTCCGGCGGGACCGGCACAACGGTGACGCCGGCAATCAACGCCCCGACGACGGCGAGAATCGTTTTTGCTGTGGGAGTTGCCAATACGGCAACCCGATCGGCCTGCGCCACTCGCTCCGCGACCGAGGTCGCGGCACCGAGAATGGCACTCCGCGAGAGAACCGTGTCACCGATCGTCACGGCGTCGTCGAGGTCGTCACCGCGGGCAACAGCAAGGGGGTTCAAGGATCTCAGCAGCACCACGACAGCATCTCACAGCGCGGATGGTCGCAAACTTTCTCCTGCCCGACGCGCGTCCATCGAGTGCGGAGGGAACAGCGTCACCAGCGCAGCCCCCAAGAGCGCCCCGGAAAGCACCGCGAATCCGTGTGCGTCGTCGACCGTCACCAATGTTGCGCCGCCGACGACAATCACGACCGTCAGAACAATCTCAGGCATTCGCGGGCGCACCAGAACGCCGATGCCCGCGGCCGCCGCTGCCAGAGCAAGCGTGGCACCGGAGTTGCCTGCGCCGGTCGACGGGAAGACTGCGGTGGTGAGCAAACCGAACAACAGTTGACCGAGCAGGAAGAGTGCCCAACCGCGTGCGGCGCCCCAGAGCCGAAAAGCAGGCGGCGCCACCACTGCCAACGTGAGAAGGTTGGCAACCGTCCCGGCAAGGCCGCCGTCCTGGACGAACACCGACGTCAGGATCCGCCACCACTGACCGTCGCGGATCAACGTGGGATCACGGCGAAACATGTCCAACAGTCCCGGCATCAGCGCCTGCAAAATTGACGGCACTGCCACCACGAGCCAAAGCACAACGGCCGAAAGAGGTAGGTCTCCGAGTATTCGACGATCCTTCAGCCACGCGAGCATCAGCGCGATCGAGGCAACAACGACGGCGACAATCAGTACCGCGTCCAAGCCGCCGGTCCCTGAGGTGGTCACAGCGCGACCTTACATCGGACCGATACCGACATCAGGGAACCTGACACCTGGGAAAGCACACGATTCAGGCGGAGAGGCGCTTTGCTGCCGCGGCGATTCGCTCGTCTGTTGCAGTGAGCGCGATCCGCACGTGCTTGCTCCCGCTCGGTCCGTAGAACTCACCGGGGGCAACGAGGATCCCACGATCGGCGAACCAACTGACCGTCGCTCGACATTCCTCGCCGCGCGTCGCCCAGAGGTACAGACCTGCCTCGGAATTGTCGACGGTGAATCCGGCGCCTCGAACAGCTTCGATCAACACACTACGACGCTCGCGGTACCGCTCGCGCTGGATGTTCTCGTGTTGGTCGTCGCCCAAGGCTGCGGTCATCGCCGCCTGGATCGGTAGCGGCAGGATCATGCCCGCATGCTTGCGCACCTCGAGCAGTTCCGACACCAGAGCCGGATCACCGGTGACGAACCCGGCGCGATAGCTCGCGAGATTGGACGTCTTCGAAAGTGAGTGGACCGCAAGCAAACCGGTCAGATCACCGTCGTTGACACGAGGATCGAGAATGGAGAGCGCATCGGCTTCCCACGTCAATCCGAGGTAGCACTCGTCGGAGACGACGATGGCGCCGCGCTCGCGCGCCCAGGCCACGACCTTCTGCAAGTGCTCGAGGCCGAGCACCTTGCCGGTGGGATTCGAGGGCGAGTTCACGAAGATCATCGCCGCCGACTCGGGACCGAGCTTGTTCAAGCCGTCGGCGCGCAGGACGCGAGCACCTGCCAGTTTCGCTGCGACCTCGTACGTCGGGTACGCCAACTCCGGAATGACCACTAGATCGTCGGCTCCGAGACCGAGCAATGTCGGCAGCCACGCGATCATTTCCTTGGTACCGATGGCCGGCAGCACCGCTGCCGGATCGACGTCGGGAATGTTGTAGCGGCGATCCAGTGACTCCGCCACGGCCTCGCGAAGCGCGAGCGTGCCATGAGTCGTCGGGTATCCGGGCACCTCGGCAACAGAGGCCAGAGCCTCCTGAATCACCGGGTCCACCGGATCCACCGGCGTCCCCACGGACAGGTTCACGATGCCGTCGGGATGAGAGTGCGCCTTCGCCGTGACGTCGGCGAGCGAATCCCACGGAAAATCAGGAAGCCCAGCGGCCACCGGAGTACGAGACAAGATCGCTATTCCTCACCCATGGGAGGCAGCGCCTTGATGAACGGCGTGTCGTAGTCGACCTTGCCGAGCTTGGCCGCTCCACCCGGTGAGCCGAGATCGTCGAAGAAATCGACGTTGGTGCTGATGTACGCGTTCCACTGGTCCGGGACGTCGTCTTCGTAGAAGATGGCTTCGACGGGACAGACAGGCTCACACGCGCCGCAGTCGACACACTCGTCGGGGTGGATGTAAAGCATGCGTCCACCCTCGTAGATGCAGTCGACAGGGCATTCTTCGATGCACGCCTTGTCCATCACATCTACACACGGTTCAGCAATCGTGTAGGTCACTGCCGATCTCCCTGCCTTCCTGTCGTGCATCGCCGCCGCAACACGCAGTTGCAAGGGGCCGAAAATCCGATACGACTCTCACGTACCGCGGGAACAGCCTATTATCCCCCTGCCGACCGACTCTGAGCAGGCGGGGGTAACACATTTCAGCCTACTGCGGTGATGTTCCTCGACCGAATCGCGATCCACTTCTCCCCCAGAGCGGCCGCGCGTACCAGTGCGCCCCGCTCACCGAGGTAATCCGCCACGACGCCGACCACCGGAATCTTGCCGATGATCTCGTACGGTTTTGTCCGAGACGGCCGCTTGTGCAACTCGTCCGTGATGGCACGAAAAGTCTTGGACGTGCGCCACAACGTTCCGATGAGCGCGAACGGGCGCCAGGTCTCGTCGGCGCCGCTGGCTGATTTCTCGGCGAAGTCAACTCCGGTGAGAAGCTCTCGAGACTTCGTCTCACGCCGGCACAGCACCGACGCCAGGAGGTCCACCTGCTGATCCCGTTCGGTCACTCCGTGTTCACGGGCAACCGCAACGAGCACAACGGCCTGATTCGCGAAGGCCAGCAGGTCCTGGATCGGCAACCGATTGAGGAGGACACCGAAGATGCCGGGAAACGCGACGGCAACGGTGTTGAGTGCACCCAACCGGGTCGTCCACCACTTCGAGCGCTGCTCGTCGGTCATCACCGACCACGCCGCCGTCCCGGGGAACTTGACGACGTCGAGGACCCAAGCGGCCGCGTCCAACACCATCGCAGCAGCGTTTCGCTCGGGATCGGTCGGCTCGAACGTCCGACGCTTGATACCGAGCGGATCGCTGTAGGCGAGGTCGAGAACCGGGTTGATCCCCCACACCGCTCGATCGAGAACCTCGACGACCTTGCGGTCCCCCAGTACGTCAGCCATCAGGCAATCGCTCCTTCGCGTCGTGCATGTGTGGTGGTTCGTTCGCGTGCCGGACGTCCGATTCCCTCGGCGATGGCGCGCAGTTCTGCGACGGTCTTCTCGGAACCGTGTTCGGAGCCGGCCATCCGCGAGATCGTCTCTTCCATCAGCGTTCCGCCGAGGTCGTTGGCGCCGCCGTTGAGCATCATCTGCGTTCCGGTGATGCCAAGTTTGACCCAGCTGGTCTGGATATTGGGTATGCGGCCGTGCAGCATGATGCGTGCCAACGCGTGCGCAGCGCGGTTGTCCCGATTAGTCGGCCCTGGCCGTGAAGCGCCCGCCAGGTACAGGGGCGCGCTCTGGTGAACGAACGGCAGCAGCACGAACTCCGTGAATCCGCCTGTACGGTCCTGGATTCCGCGAAGAACGTTCAGGTGCCCGACCCAATGGTGCGGCTGATCGACATGCCCGTACATCATCGTCGAACTCGACCGCAGCCCCACCTCGTGGGCCGTGGTGACCACTTCGATCCATTCCGCCGTCGGCAGTTTGCCCTTGGTGAGGATCCAGCGCACCTCGTCGTCGAGGATCTCCGCTGCCGTACCGGGAATGGTGTCCAGGCCCGCCTCACGAAGGGCCGTCAGCCAATCCCTGATGCTCTCACCACTGCGCGATGCACCGTTCACGATCTCCATCGGAGAGAACGCGTGGACGTGCATCGACGGCACGCGCTTCTTGACGGCCCGGACCAGGTCGGCGTAACCGGTGACGGGAAGTTCCGGATCGATACCGCCCTGCATGCACACCTCGGTTGCGCCGGCGACGTGCGCTTCCCACGCACGGTCGGCGACCTGCTCTGCCGACAGCGTGAACGCGTCGGCGTCACCCTTGCGCTGCGCGAACGCACAGAATCGGCAGCCCGTGTAGCAGATGTTGGTGAAGTTGATGTTCCGGTTCACCACGTAGGTGACGTCCTCGCCGACGGCATCCTTGCGCAGCGCATCCGCCAGTGCCACAACGGCTTCCAGGCCCGGGCCCTCCGCCGTGGCGAGGGCCAGGTACTCGTCGTCGGAACATCCGGCCGGGTCGCGTTCGGCACTGCGGAGCGCAGCCAGCAGATCGGTGTCGACGCGAATCGGAGCACTGAGCTCGAGAACCTGTTCGCGCACGGTCTCCCAGTCGCCGAACGCACTGCCCAGGTCACTGCGGGTCTCGGTGTTGCGCCCGTCCGTGTCGATCTCGGTATTGAGATCGACGCGTCCGCTCGATTCCCACGACTCGTCCGGTTCCTGCCACGGCCGACCCACCGGCTTGGTGTCGGGCAAGGCGAGACCGGTCTTGGGATCCGCCAGCGCCTGCACGTGACCCGCAATACGCGGATCGATCCACGGAGCCCCGGCCAGGACATATGCCGGCTGAGCCGCAGTGCGTTCGGTCAGCGTGAAGCCGCCCTCGGCGCTGATCTCGGCCAAGGTCTCGAGATTCGGCCAGGGACGCTCGGGGTTGACGTGATCGGGGGTCAACGGTGATACCCCGCCCCAGTCGTCCACGCCTGCGCCGAGCAGCGCGAGGCACTCGCTGTTCGAGACGAGATTCGGCGGACTCTGGATCCGCATCGTCGGCCCGAGCAGCAGGCGTGCGACGGCGATGGCCGCGAGAAACTCGTCGAGTCCAGCATCAGGCGTATTGCGCATCGCGGTATCGGGCTTGGCCAGGAAGTTCTGAATGATCACTTCCTGGATGTGGCCGAACGCCTTCTGCGACTTGCGTATCGCCAAGATCGACTCGGCACGTTCGAGGAAGTTCTCCCCGATGCCCACGAGAATTCCCGTGGTGAAGGGGATGTTCAGTCGGCCTGCGTCGGTCAGGGTGCGTAGCCGAACCGCCGGGTCCTTGTCCGGGCTGCCGTAGTGGCACTCACCCTTGTCGGTGAACAGCCGGGTAGCGGTCGTCTCGAGCATCATGCCCATCGACGGCGCAACGGGCTTGAGCCGCGAGAGTTCCTGCCAGCTCATCACACCGGGATTGAGGTGTGGGAGCAGGCCTGTCTCCTCGAGTACCCGGATCGACATCGCTCGCACGTAGTCGAGGGTGGAGTCGTAGCCGCGTTCGTCCAGCCATTGCTTGGCTTCCGGCCAGCGAGCCTCGGGGCGATCCCCCAGCGTGAACAACGCTTCCTTGCAGCCCAATTCGGCGCCTGCCCTGGCAATGTCCAAAACCTCGTCCGGTTCCAGGAACATGCCGTGCCCAGCGGCACGCAGCTTCCCCGGCACCGTGACGAATGTGCAGTAGTGGCACTTGTCCTGGCACAGACGGGTCAGCGGAATGAAAACTTTTCGCGAATACGTCACGGTGTTCGGCCGACCCGCTGCCAGCAGACCGGCATCGCGAACCTTGGCCGCCGAAGAACACAGATCGGTCAGATCGGTTCCCCGTGCCTGCAGCAGCGTTGCCGCCTCGTCGACGTTCAGGGTCGCTCCGTCGCGTGCACGACGGAGAACTCGCCGCATCGCCGACGCTGACGGGCCGGGCGACGGACTGGACGAGGCGGACGCGGAAATACCTGGCATCGGAAGCATGGTGGGTTTGCCGGAGTCATCACCAGTTCGGTTCACCTAGCGATCATGCGCCATGTGGGACGACTAGTGCCACCCGGTGCCAGAAGTAGGAGGCCTCACCGCCCCGACACCGCCTCGATCACGACGGCCGGTAGTCGTCGTCGACCGCAACCTCGACTCGTTGATCCACCACGTCAGCCACTGGCGCGTCGAGCGGAATGTCGGTCAGATCGGGTTCTTCAGGGGCGTTCGGATCTACGGGTGTCGATTGTTCGAGCGCATCTGATTCCGGAGCCTCCGGGTCGAATGTCGCATCTTGTTCGGTCATCACGTGCTCCCTTCGCGGTCGCCACACTCCACGATAGGGCCGATGTCGACAGATCGCCCCTCACTCGACCAAAGTAGTGCCCATGACTGCGCCGCAACCGCTGACCATGGCCGACCCCTTATGGCGACCCAGCACCAAAGCCCCGAGGCTGTGGGCAATCACTGCCTCACTGTTCTGGGTACCCGTCATCGTCGCCGAAATCGTCTGTGCCGTCTTGGTACCCGGAATCCCGTCCTGGTTGGTCGGCACCGTATTCGCAGTCACCGTACTCTTCGCTGCCACCTACATTCTGATGGTCCCGGCGTGGCGGTATCGGGTCCACCGATGGGAGATCAGTGACACCGCGGTATACACCCGCACCGGCTGGTTCACCCAGGAGCGACGCATCGCACCGATCTCGCGCGTGCAGACCGTGGACACCGAGCGCGGACCGATCGACCGCATGTTGGGTCTGGCAACCGTCACGGTCACGACAGCGTCGTCGGCCGGGGCCGTGAAGATCTCCGCACTCGACCAGGAAGTCGCCGACCGCACGGTGGCTCAACTGACGGAGATCGCGGGTACCAACGTGGGAGACGCGACGTGAACGAGAAACAGTTGGGCGACCCGACCGCGATCGAGATCCCGGTAGAGGCGGAAACGGCAGCTGCCGAGGCCGCGGAAGAGGAACAGCCCTGGCTCCGCCTCGACCGACGCATGCTTCTGGTCCACCCCGTCAACGAAGTCGTCAAACTGCTCCCGGTCCTACTCGTCTCCGTAGTTCTCGGCAGCCAATCCGGAAACCACTGGTGGGGACTCGGCGTCGTCACTCTGCTCGTCATCTTCGGTTTGTTGCGGTATTTCACCACCACGTACCGAATCGGACCCGTCCACGTTCAACTGCGCACCGGGGTCTTCCAGAAAAAGCTGCTCTCCGTCCCGCGTAGCCGCATCCGATCCGTCGACGTCGAGGCCGGGGTCATGCACCGGTTGCTCGGACTGTCGATCGTGCGCATCGGTACCGGCCAGCGCGCCGGGAGCGGCCACGATTCGAACAAGTTCGAGCTCAACGCCCTGTCGACCGCCCTGGTTCCGGACCTACGCGCCGCACTGTTGGCCGGCGCCCAGCAAGCACGGCGACTGGAAACCCCGGGCACGCCGGTCGAAAGCATCACCGAACCGGTCGACACCGAAATCGGTCACTGGGAACCGAGTTGGGTTCGCTACGCCCCCTTTTCGTTCACCGGAATCGCCATCATCGCAGCCATCATCGGCATCTCGTTCCAATACGGCATCGGCACTGCCGTCGCGAAATCCTCGGCAGTGAGCGACAGCTTCGACTCACTCGAGAGCCTCGGCATCGCACTGATGGTCGTCATCGCACTCGTCGTGCTGCTGGTGCTGTCGAGTGCACTCGCCTGCGTCCAGTACCTGATCGCGTTCGGCAACATGAAACTCACCGACAACGGCCGCATCCTGCATGTCAGTCACGGCCTGTTGAAGACTCGGCAAACCACACTCGACCGCGCCCGCCTCCGCGGCACGACGCTCAAGGAACCGCTCCTGCTGCGATTGGCTCGCGGCGCGCGGCTCGACGCCATCATGACCGGGGTCAGCGCCGAGAAGAAGGAATCTTCGCTACTGCTCCCGCAGGGACCGCGCAGGGAAGCCGAGCGAGTGATGGCCACCGTGATCGGTGACTCACGCCAGGCGTCCGCCCCGCTGATCCCGCACGGCCCGGCCGCGCGGCGTCGCCGGTACACCCGAGCACTGTTCCTCGCCGCGGTGGCGTTCCTGGTCTGTGTGGCGTGCGCGGCTTCTGGACTCGATGTACCGATCTACGCGTGGTTCGGGGTCGCCGTACTCGCCATCGGTGGCACTGCCCTCGCCTTCGACCGATACAACGGCCTCGGCCACGCAGTACTACCCGGATGGTTGATCACCCGAAACGGCTCGCTCGATCGCCAGCGTCACAGTCTCGAATCCGAAGGTGTCATCGGATGGACGGTGCGCGAGACGTTCTTCCAACGACGCGCGGGAGTGGCAACCGTCGTCGCCGCGACGCCCGCCGGCACCGGAAGCTACGAGGTGATCGATCTCCCCGCCGAGAACGCGTGGGCATTGATCGAAGCCGTCACTCCGGGCGGTGGCGACGTGTGGGCAGGTCGTCGATGATGAGCCGCGCCAGCGAACCGAGACGCGATCGCTCCGGCTGGATGGTCGGAACACCGAGGAGTTCCAGCGGGGCGGCCGTCACCGGTCCGACGCAGTAGGTCGGTACCGGTCCGCGCATAGCTGCGACGAACCGCTCCAGCTCGCCCATTTCTTTTGCCGTGCTGAGCATCGAGGAGACCGCGGGGGCACTGGTGAAGGTCAGCGCGTCGATCGCACCGGAACGAACTGCAGCGACCAACGCGCGGACCGGCGACTGATCCGGCGGCCGGATCCACCGATAGACCGATACCGGAGTGACAACCGCGCCGATGTCGGCGAGGGAGGCGCTCAGGTCCGTCAACGGCTCCCATTCGGTGATGGTGCCGTGCAACTGGACTGCGATGCGCAAGCCTGCCACTCCCTCGCTTCCGAGATGTGCCAGAACTTCCTCGGACGACTCACCCGAAGGCGACCATTCCTCGCGCAGTCCGGCGCCTCGGATGGCACCCGTCGCCTTGGGGCCGCGGGCGATGATGCGCGTGTGGGCGAGAGCCCCGAGGAACTCCTCGGTCAAACCCCACGAGGCGACGGCGTCGAGCCAACCCCTGAAGCCGATCCCGGTACTGATCACGACCAATTCCGGAGGATCGGCAATCAAAGCGGACGTCTGAGTCCTCAGGTCTCGATCGTCCACCAACGGCAGCACATGGATCACCGGTGTCCGCACGATCTCCGCGCCTCGACGTTCGAGGAGCGTCGCAAATTCTTCGACACGCCGTTCTGCGGTCAAGGCGATAGTCGCACCCGCCAAATCATGTTCAGCCACAGGCTGAGTGTCCCTTATGCACGGGTCAGTTTCCTACGCGCGCGCCGAGAACTATTGCGAGCTGAGGGTGGCGAGTCTGTTGATCGCCACTTTGAAGAGGAAAACGGCGGCCGGAGCGATCGCACCGACCAGCAGCAGGAAGGTCAGAGGGGACGAAAGCACGAGTACGTCGCCGCCGGGGCCGCCCACCATGCACACCAAGAACCCGACGATCCAACCGGCGAGCGGCAATGCGGCCCTACCCGGCGTCGTAACCGTGCGGGCGGCGATCACCAATACGAGGTTCGCGGTTGCGGCTACGAGAATGCTGATGGGAAATGCCGTCGTACCGAGATGAGTCGGCAAGAACAGGACGGACAACACCGCGCACAAGAATCCGTCGAAAATCAGGACGCCGAGGATGACAGGGTCGAGCCACGACAGCGACGTTCCTGTCGAGGCGTCCGTGTTGTTCTCGACGGTCGTCATGGTTTTGATAGTGGTCTATCGGTCGTCATCGCGCGAGCGCGGGGTCCCTCCCGACAAGCACCCCGGCTCGCGCCCGAAAAGCACGAAGCTGATCAGGGAACCGGCGGGAACCCGAGCAGAGTCAGCAAATGACTCTGCTGATCTGCGAATGCGTAGAGCGACCCGTAATACAAGTCGTGGTAATAACCAGCCATCGGACGCAACGAATCGACGAAGGCGACGATCTGGTTCTGCAGGTCCCAGTTGTACATTTCTTCAGCCCCCAGGCTTTGCTGTTACCGAAAGGACCACCCATCCGGTGACACGCATCACACACCACTACGGCGTCGATCGCAATGCCTGTGAGCCGACGCCCAGGTCAGCTGTGCAGCCCGCCGAACAGATCGCGCTCGCGGCCGTCCTCACCCACCGGACCGAGCGCGCCGGCGGCCAATACGAAATGCTCGACCGTCAGGATCGGTTGGACCACGTTGTTCGACAATGCGAACTCGGCTCGACTCGGGGCTACCGTCACCTGAGTGGCGTGGGCGCTCAATGCCCTCGCCTTCGCATCGATGACGCCTCGAACGTCGATTGCCGTCGTCACGTCTGTGTCCTCGACGCTCGGCAATTCCCCGGGCTCGGGCAGACGCCAGTTCTCCGGGAACTCGGAAATCGCCGCGATGCCGCGTTCGAGTCCGCTGCGCTCGGTCACGGTCCAGTAGAACTTCGGAGTCGACCACGGCTCGCCGGTCTCGGGATACGCGGTCGTTCCTGCAGCTTCGACGGCCGCTGTCGTGATCGCGTGCGCCTGGATGTGATCCGGGTGCCCGTAGCCGCCGTTGGGGTCGTACGTGATCACGACGTGCGGCCGAATCTCACGAATGACGGCGACCACCGCGCCGACTGCTTCGTCGAGTCGAGCATTGACAAAAGCACGGGGATTGGCGGCCGAAGGTGTGCCGATCATTCCGGAGTCGCGATACCGACCGGCACCGGCGAGGAAGCGAGGAGCGGCACTGCCCAAAGCCGACAAAGCAGCGCTCAGTTCCGCGATCCGGTAGCCACCGAGTTGATCGGCCTCGGAAGCCACGAGCCCGGCCCACGCATCACCGATCACTTCGCCTTCCTCCCCCAACGTGCAGGTGAGGACTGTGACCTCGACGCCTTCGGACGCGTATCGCGCGATGGTGCCACCGGTGGTGATCGTTTCGTCGTCCGGATGTGCGTGTACCAACAGAAGTCGCTTCGCCGACGCGGTCACTTTTCCACCCTCACCCAGTCCGTAGCGTTTCCGAATATCCCCACCTGCACCGGCCCGTCGAGGACCACGCCCTCGACTCCGGTCCCGACCGCGACCAGCGCTCGGCTCTGCACGATCGGCAAAACCGCCGCAAGATCCCACAGCTTGGGTTCCGCATCGGCGATCAACGACCCCAGATCCCCGATGCCACTGAGCGCTTCGTCGATCCGACCTTGCAACGCCGGATCACACAGCCCGGACAGGTTGCTCGGAGCCTCGACGCTTGTTGTTCGGATGGGCTCCGGTGTCTGCGACGGCGTCGGTGCGGGCACTGCCGAACTTGTTGCCGGAGTGGAAGGTGCGCTCGGGCAACTGAACCGCGAGGCCAGCGAAGTGGCCGTGTCGGCGCCTGCCCGGCTCCAACCGACGATCATGTCGACGCGTCCTGTCGTCAGGTCCTCGCCGTAGAGTTCCTCCGGCGCCACCGATTCGACGGTCGCCAGGATTCCCACGTCACGCAATTCGTCGGCAGCGGTGTTTGCCACGGCGATCGCGATGTCGTCGTTTTCGGGAGCGCCGATCAGCAGCGTCAACTGGGCGCCGTCACGGACGATCGATCCGACCGTTCCAGTGCCCGTGACGATTCCGGTGGGCGGTGCCGTCAGGTAGCCGGCTGCGGTCAGCTCGCCCAGCGCCTGCTCCCTGGTCGGTTTCGGCGGCGCGGTGGGCGCATATCCCGGATCCGACGGAGCGAGGATCTGAGCTTTCACCGGGGCCGACGCCGATTCACTCCCTGCCGCCACCACGGCGAGCAGGTCCGGATCGAGCAGTCCCAGAACACCTTTACGCACCCGAACATCCGCGAAGTTCTTGCTTCGCCCGTTCACGTTGATGTCGAGAGTGCGCGGAACGTAGGAGAATGCCGTCCTGACACCCGGGATTGCAGACAGCTGAATATCCGTGGCACTACCCGAATGAACCTGCGCCACTTGGGCATCGTCGGTACGCAGCGCATCCGCCAACTGTGCAGCCGTTCCTCCGCGTCGCAGAACTATCTGATCCGGGTCTGAAGGCTTGCCCCAGAATCGGTCGTTGCGTTCGAGCACGATTTCGTCCCGGCCGCGGTCGACCGAGCGCACGTGAAAGTGGGCTCCCGACACCGGAATCCCCTCACTCAGGCCGGTGCTGAAACCGCCGGGAGTGTCCTTGATCAGGTGGGACGGAAGAATATCGGTGAACAACTCTCGCCATGCCGGATACGGCGCACGCATCACGACGTTGACCGTTTTGCCGCCGCCGGACGAGTTCACGTCGTCGATCATCTGATAGCCCGCGGGATTGACCACTCCGGGAACCGAGATCATCTGCTGCCACAGGTAGCGAAAGTCTTCTGCCGCAATGGGAGCGCCGTCCGACCATTGGGCTTCGTTGCGCAGTTGGTAGCGAATCGTGAACGGGGCCTCCGACGTCACTTCAGCGGAAACGAGGAAAGAATCGTCGATCGCCCACTCCGTCGCGCCAGGTTGTGTGGGCGAATTGATCGGGCGAAACGCACTGGGCAGTACGAGGTTGCCGACTGCGGAGTTGACCGGCGACTGATCCGCGAGCAGGTGCGGGTTGAATCCGCCTCCCACCTCGTCGATTGCCACAGTGACCTGCTTCATCGCCGGAACGACCGGAGTCGGTGTGGGCTTGACGGTTTCGGTGCTCTCGACCGGAGGCGGCGGATCGGCTGTACATGCAGTCAGTGACAACGCCGTCACTGCCACTGCCAACGCCAGGTAGCGACGTCCTGAGGCCACAGACAATTCCTTCCGTACGGGGCCGCGTCGCCCCTTCGCACTCGATTTCCAGGCAGAACTTTGCCCGGAAACCATGAAGGCGAATGTACCTTTCCGCCGAAAACTCGGCTGAAAGGCACATCCGCCTGTCAGGTTGTAACCGACGAAAGACTACAGAGCAGCCTTGTCGCGTGCCTTGCTACGTGAACGCTCGCGAGCGCGCTCGGTTGCGTTGAGGTGCACCTTGCGGACGCGAACGTCCTCCGGGGTGACCTCGACGCACTCGTCGCTGGAGCAGAACTCCATCGCTGCTTCGAGTTCGAGCTTGATCGGCTTTGCGAGGGTCTCCATCACGTCTGCGGACGACTGACGCATGTTGGTCAGCTTCTTCTCGCGAGTGACGTTGATGTCGAGGTCTTCCTGACGCGGGTTGATACCGACGACGTGTCCCTCGTAGGTGTCTGCGCCGGGCTCGACGAAGAAGGTTCCACGGTCGGCCAACTGGATCATGGCGAACGGCGTCACCGTGCCGGAGCGGTCCGAGACGAGCGAGCCGGTGTGGCGCGCACGGATCTCGCCGGCCCACGGGCCGTATCCGTCGAACACGGCGTTGGCGATACCGGTTCCGCGGGTTTCCGTGAGGAAGTCCGTGCGGAAGCCGATGAGGCCACGCGAAGGAACGATGAACTCCATGCGAACCCAGCCTGCGCCGTGGTTCGACATCTGGACCATCTTGCCCTTGCGGTTGGCCAGGAGCTGCGTGATGGCGCCGAGGTACTCCTCGGGGCTGTCGATGGTCAGCTCTTCGAAAGGCTCGTGAACCTTGCCGTCGACGAGCTGCGTGACAACCTGCGGCTTACCGACGGTGAGTTCGAAGCCCTCACGACGCATCTGTTCGACGAGGATGGCGAGCGCGAGCTCTCCACGACCCTGGACCTCCCACGCATCGGGGCGACCGATGTCGAGGACCTTGAGCGAGACGTTACCGACGAGCTCCTGGTCCAGGCGGGACTTGACCATGCGTGCAGTCAGCTTGTGACCCTTGACGCGACCGACGAGCGGTGACGTGTTGGTGCCGATCGTGACCGAGATTGCCGGCTGGTCGACGGTGATGCGGGGCAGTGCGACCGGGTTCTCCAGATCAGCGAGGGTGTCGCCGATCATGATGTCCGGGAATCCTGCGACGGCGCAGATGTCACCGGCGACGGCGACCTCACCGGGAACGCGCTCGACACCGATGGTCGTGAGGAGTTCGGTGATCTTGGTCTTCGTGACGACGGGCTCGCCGTCGACCTCGCGGCACCAGGACACGGTCTGGCCCTTGCGCAGCTCGCCGTTGTGGATGCGAACGAGTGCGAGGCGACCGAGGAATGCGGATGCGTCGAGGTTGGTGACGTGAGCCTGCAGCGGTGCGTCGACCGAGCCCTTCGGCGCGGGGACGTACTCCATCAGCACCTGGAAGAGTGCGGTGAGGTCCTCGGCGTCGGGAGCCTTGCCGTTCTCGGGCTGCACGGTCGATGCCTTGCCTTCGCGACCGGACGCGTAGAGGACGGGAAGTTCGAGTGCGAGCTCAGCGGCTTCGGCGGCCTCGTCGGACAGGTCCGATGCGAGGTCGAGGAGCAGGTCCTGAGCCTCGGTGACAACCTCTTCGATGCGGGCGTCGGGGCGGTCCGTCTTGTTGACGACCAGGATGACGGGCAGCGAAGCGGCGAGTGCCTTGCGCAGCACGAAACGCGTCTGCGGCAGGGGTCCCTCGGAAGCATCGACGAGCAGGACGACGCCGTCGACCATGGACAGGCCGCGCTCGACCTCGCCACCGAAGTCGGCGTGGCCGGGGGTGTCGATGACGTTGATGACGGTGATGGAACCGTCTTCGTTGACCTTATGTACTGCGGTGTTCTTCGCGAGAATGGTGATGCCCTTCTCGCGTTCGAGGTCGCCGGAGTCCATAACGCGATCGACCAGCTCGGCGCGCTCCTCGAACGCGCCGGACTGACGAAGCATGGCGTCGACGAGGGTGGTCTTGCCGTGGTCGACGTGTGCGACGATGGCAACGTTACGGAAGCTGGTGATGGTCACGCGATGGCTCTCCTGGCTGAGTTGATTCGGCCACGCGAAAGTCAAGTCGCACGGCTCTTCTGGTGGCCGCTGCACGAGTGTGTGATCCGAATCAGGGCACGAATCGCCTGAGAAGGCACCGCGGCCTAGTAAATACTACTCGCTCCGGGCTGATACTCCTGCATTGTGCGGCCTCTATCACCGCCCCCACCAGCGAATAGTGATCTGCACCACGCCGATGCGCGTAGGATTACGACCTGGAGAAACAGGTCATTTAAGGGTACGCTAACCTCGTTCCAAGAGCGGGCTCTCCGCCGTAGTGAAACAGGAAAGCCGCAGCGTCACATGGGAAAAGTCAAGGCAAGCAAGGTCTCGCAGCTCAAGCCGAAGAAGAAGTGCTGCCGCAAGAAGACGCGGTGCATCAAGTGTCCCGTCGTCATCATGCGGATGAAGAAGCTCGAGAACGAGGGCGCATCCAAGAAGGAACTGAAAGCGGGTCTCAAGAAGGCTCGTGCGGCGTAAGCGCGCTCAATTCCGCGAGTAACTCGGGGATCCAGGCTCGATCGTTGTCCACCAGATCCATCGACAACAGTTCTTCGGCGTCGACCCATGTCAATTGAGCATGGTCGAGCGCGACCGGTTCTCCCGACACCAACTCCGCCCGGTAGGCCCGCAGGACCAACCCAGGCGACAGTGGCACGTCGACGCCGATTCTGGCGCCGCATCTCACCTCGACCGCCAGTTCCTCGAGCAGCTCCCGCGCCAACGCGTTCTGTGGCGATTCGAATTCTTCGACCTTCCCGCCCGGCAGCTCCCAACGACCGGCCAAAGCCGGCGGACTCGTCCGCTGCGCGAGGAGCAGCCTTCCCTCGCGGAAGATCGCACCGGCGACAACTTCCCGATCCCTTGCAGGTGCATCACTCATCGCACCATGATGGAGTATGGCCACTTTGTTGTCCGACTCCGCGATCCAAAACGCTCTCGACGAACTGCCCGCCTGGCAACTGTCGCCAGGGTCGATCACTCGCACGGTCGACTCCGCGACATTCCCGGACGCCATCGCACTTCTTCAACGCATCGCGGCAGTCGCCGAGGCCGCGGATCATCATCCCGACATCGACGTTCGCTGGCGAAAGGTCACGTACACGCTTTCGACACACTCGGCGGGCGGTCTCACGGAACTGGACTTCGACCTTGCCCGTCGAATTGACGTACTCGTCGACGATTCGGTCCGTTTCGACTGATCTTCGAGTGAACAAACCTCGCAATCTGACGTAACAGTTGCATCAACTTTCACATAGATCACTTCAGTCACAGGTATGGTCGCCGTAAATCACGATCGAGGCCGGTCATGCCATAGACTCCCCCCGGTGCGTAGCTGCTCAGCAACTGAACAGCTGTACAACCCGGGGGCTCTGTACATAGAGTGACCCCTCGAGCCGTCAAACGCGGAGCTCGCCTAGGCGCCCGCGCGGTATGACTAAGGATGGGGAAACAGTGCTTCGAACCCGAGGTATGCGAAAGGCGTTCACCGCCGTCGCTATTGCCGCAGTAGCAGGACTGGCATTGCCGGCACAGGCAATGGCCGATCCGGCAGCACCGCCCGCACCCGAAAGTGTGCCGATCGAGTTCCTCGCATCGTTTGCGCCCGCCATCATCGGCGCCGCCGCAGGTCCGGCCGATGTTGCAGGCGGACCGCAGCAAGCGTTGCTCGACCAGGCTCGCGCGATCCTGAACTCCCCCGGCATTCCGCCCGAGATCAAGGCCACCCTCGAGAAGGTCATCACCTTCCTCGACGGCAGCGGCGGCGGCGGACCGGCGATCCCGGACGAGAACGCCCCCGTCATCGCGCAGTTCCTCTACCCGACGCTTGGCAAGGGCTGCATCTCGGCCACCGCCGATTCGGTCGGAACCGCACTTGCCGTTCCCGGCCCGGCTCACCTGCCTCCTCCCGGTCCCGCTGCCGGTCAGGCTGGATTCGTCTTCACCGCTCTCGGTACGGCTCCCGCCGTCGACGACCAGCCGGTGCCGATGACCGTCACCTGGGTCAACATCGACAACCAGCGCAGCGCCACCCAGAACTTGACCAACGCCGCACGCATCAACCCGGACGGCCCAGCCACTCTGTCGGCTATCGCCGATACCGGCCCCGGACGCGTTCTCTCGGTGATCAGCGGTTCGCTGACCACCCAGCCGGAAGGCGCAGATCGCATCACCTGCAGCTTCCTTCCGACCGTGGGCATGTTCGCGGTAGCTTGATCGAAGTCTTGTGAAAGGGACCCACCGAATTTCGGTGGGTCCCTTTTGCATCTCCGATCACCGTGATAGACCCGATAGATGGGACATCTACGAGTGGACATCACGCACGGTCGTCCAGAGAAGAAATCCGGCCCAGACCAGTCGATACGGTCACACAAGTCGACGCGATCGATACTGTCCATCCGATCCGAGGGGTCCATTCTCTCGATCGGATCGGCGTACTCGATCCTGTCGATCGGTAGCGTCGGCTCTTTTCTTTCGATCGGAAGCATCGGGTCTACGGCGTCGGTCCTGAGTTCGGGCTCGTTCGCCAGTCTCGGGTCCGCGCTGTCCGGTCTCTCACGTTGGTCACTGCTCTCCTGGCGTGGAAATCATGCAGCCCCCGAAGAACACCCGAAACTTGTTGTCATTGCGCCGGAATCGGATTCGAGCGATCCGGACCGCTCACTACGATCCGTCTCGCACTCTCAGACCTGATTCGGTCGCGGCCATTCGCGGCCTTCCAGCGCTTCGACCGAGGTATTGAATTGCCGCAGTAGGTCACCGAGCGCGAGACGCTGCTCCGGCGTCCACTCGCGGAGGACCTTTTCGACACCGGCTGTCGAATGTTCGCGATCAGCACGAAGTTTCGACAGCCCCTGCGCCGTCGGCCGGACCTTTCGCGCGAGCCCTCCGTCCGGATCCTCCACTCGCTCCACCAAGCCCTGACGCCTCAGCGCGCCGATCTGCCGGTTGATGGTGGAGATGTCGAGCGAGAAAGCGCAGGAGAGCTCCTTGAGGCTCATGGGATGTTGCAATTCCAGTCGACCGAGCAGTAGATACGCCGACCGGTCCAGATGAAGTTCGGCCCGTTGTGCGAGCGCGTGGTAACGCGAGAGCAGAGTCAACTCGTACTCGATATTCACCAGATCAGGGTCCCGGTCCATCCTCATATTGTGCAGACTACACACGATGTGTAGCGTGCACACTGGGGCGAACGCACCAATCAGAACACGCCATGGCGGGAGCCGCATGTCCGTTCACGCAGGGTCGTCCAATGTCGACGAGAAAATCCCCGACACGAACTACGCATCCTCGGGTCCAGTGCTCACCGTTCTAGGACTGTGCGGAATCGTCGTCGCCTTGATGCAGACGCTGGTAGTCCCCATCATTCCGCAATTGCCGCACCTGTTGAACTCCACTCCCGCCGACACCTCGTGGGCGGTCACCGCAACACTCCTCGCCGCCGCGGTGATCACGCCGATCAGCGGGCGCCTCGGCGACATGTTCGGCAAGAAACGAATGCTGCTGGTCAGTCTCGCGATGGTCGTTCTGGGCTCGGCCATCTGCGCGATCGCACCTTCACTGATCGTGCTCGTTGTCGGCCGTGCACTTCAAGGAGCATCGGTCGGGGCAATTCCATTGGGCATAGCCATCATTCGTGACGTTCTTCCACCGAAGAAAGTGGCCGGCGCGATGGCGGTCATGAGCGCCACCCTCGGCGTCGGCGGTGCGATCGGACTGCCGATCGCCGCGGTGATCGCCCAGAATGCCAACTGGCACTTCCTCTTCGTCACATCGGCAGTGTTCGGGCTGATCTGCATCGCACTGGTTGCGTTCGTCATTCCCGAATCGACCGTACGACGCCCGGGACGTTTCGACTTCGTCGGTGCGCTCGGCCTCACCGTTGGTCTGATCACCCTGTTACTCCCCATCACCAAGGGCGGAACCTGGGGATGGAGCGACGCGAAAACCCTGGGGCTCCTTGCGGTTTCCGCGCTCAGCTTCCTGATGTGGGGATGGTGGGAACTTCGACGCAACGCACCGCTGGTGGACCTCCGCGTATCGGCCCGGCCGCAAGTTCTCTTCACCAACTTCGCGTCGATCGCCGTCGGTTTTGCCATGTACGGCAATTCTCTGACGCTCCCCCAACTGCTCATGGCACCGACGTCCACCGGTTACGGACTCGGACTGTCCATGGTTGCAGCGGGACTCGCACTGGCCCCCGGCGGACTCGTCATGATGGCGCTCTCGCCCGTCTCCGCTCGAATTTCGGCGTGGCGTGGCCCACGAATCACGCTGATGCTCGGCGCCCTCGTCATCGGATTGGGTTACGCCTTCGCATATTTCACGGTGTCGAGCGTCTGGCAGGTCGCGGTGGCCGGAATGTTCATCGGAGCGGGCGTCGGGCTCTCGTACTCGGCCATGCCGGCCTTGATCATGGGCGCAGTCCCCATCACGGAATCTGCAGCCGCGAACGGACTGAACTCACTGATGCGATCGATCGGCACGTCGACGTCTGCCGCGATCGTGAGCGTCGTCCTGGCCGGAATGACCATCACCGTCGGCACCGCAGTGATCCCCTCGTTCGAGGCGTTTCGTGCCACGTTCCTGATCTCCATCGCCGCCGCCGTCGTGACGATGGTGTTCGCCGGGTTGATTCCCAAACAGAAAGTCTCGTAAGGGAATCAACCCGGCGGAGGACTCACTTCTCCGAAGAGCCTTCGATGCTGCCCGTCTGCAACTTCGACAGAAGTGTGTAGATGAAATTGATGATGATATCCACGTGGTGCCCTCTCACATAACGGGTCCCCGACCCGACAACGACGGTACCGCAGAACTCTTCTCCATCGAATCGCCGACAATCAATTCTGCAACGTGTTCTAATTTGAGGCGACGACTACCCGAGGAGCCTTTCATGACCTGGACACGCACCGAACTCGAAGACGCCTTCGCGGGTTACCAGAACACCGTTGTCGAGTGCACTCGTTCCGACGATTGGAACGCCTTCGCGGACATGTTCACCGAGGACGTCGTCTACGTGGAACACGCTTTCGGCACCCTCAATGGCCGAGAGGCCGTACGCAAGTGGGTCACTCGCACGATGACGGAGTTCCCGGGGCACCGCATGACCGAATTCCCGGCCAACTGGTTCGTGGTCGACGAGCAGCGCGGATGGATCGTGTGCGAGATCGACAACCCGATGGAGGATCCGGGTGACGGATCCAAGCACGGAGCCGCCAACATCACGATCCTGCACTACGCCGGCAACGGACTGTGGTCTCGCGAAGAAGACGCCTACAACCCGATGAACTTCCTGTCGATGGCAAAATCATGGTGCCTCGCCGCGGAAGCGGCGGGCACCCTCCCCGACGACGCCAAGGCCTGGCTCGCCAAATTCGGCGCTATGGTGCGATAGATCCTGTCGGCAACGAGGATCCGACCGGCTGGGCCGGACCGACCGCACCGGCCAACGACCACTGCCCGTAGTCCCGAGTGAGGATCGAGTTCAGATCCACGCCGACGCCGTCGACCTTGCGCTTGTCGATCTCGAACTGATGCAGGTTTGCCCGCGGGTGCACATACCCTGCGGGCGAGCCCCAGTTGTGCTGCCAGAACCAGGTTCCGACGCCGGCACTGATCATTGCGTCGATCACGCGAGTGTTTCCGTAGACGCCGAGCGCTCCGTTGCCGACAACCGAGGCCCACCCCTCGAGGTACGGCGCGATCAGCGTAGTGATTTCAGTACTGGTCGGGTTGTCGTCGATCGACGCGTAGATCGGCCGACCGGACGGCCCACCAGCCGCCGCATGTAGTTCGAGGCCACGGGCAGCATGACGCTTGCCCGCTTCGCGGGCCCCGCGCCAGTCCGCCGTTCCGCCCTTGCCGAATTGATAGCAAGAAACGACTTGAAGTCCGGCCGCGGTCAACGCGTCGGTTTCCCGCGCCAGTACGGGCTTGCCGACCATCCAATCGGCGCCCGGGCGCCTGTCCGAGACGTATCGAATGGCGCCCGCATACCCGGCGGCCTTGATTGCCTGAGCGGACGGCACACCGGCGGCGTAATCGAGCAGGGTCCCGAGCGAACCGGCATTGGCCACCGACGTCGTACCGCTCAATGCAGCGAGTCCGGCAGCCGCCGATCCAGCCGCTGCGTACTTGAAGAGGTTTCTTCGCGAGACGTGCACAAAGCTCCGATCATCGGCGTGTCCCGCTCGAAGTGGCGGGCAGGCAAGCTATCTTCTTTCGCTCGCATTCCACCACAGTCACATCATCCCCGCCATGCACTTGGCCAACATGAGCCACATTTGCGACAAATGGGCTCGGTGCCCACTCCACCGCGCAGCTCGACGAAACAGAGAAGTGCCCCCGCGCCACAGGCTCGGGGGCACTTCTTGCTCTGCGGGACTTACTCTGCCGACAGGCCTTCAACGCTTCCGGAGATGAAGTCGAGGAATCCGAAGAGGTCAGCGAAAGCGCCGAGGAAGTCTGAGATGTCGCCGAAACCGATAGTAGGCATTGATATTGCTCCTGTCAGTGATGAACTGTCCGTGATGGCGGGCCACTGGCTGGCTGCCGGGGCTAACACTAGAGCCCTTCCGTTACTTTTACGACACCGAATGTGTCCGGGACGTTACATTTCAGGCCCGCTCGACTGACCTGATATCCACAGGTAACAACCAGTCACGGTGAACAATTTGTCACCATATTGCGCATTCCTGACAAAATTCGAACATGGTTGCCGAGAGCAGTTATCGTGCAGCATCACCGCTGTACCGGTGCGGCAAGAACAGAGGGCTCGACTTCCCCACCCTGAGAGATTCGCCGTCAAAGTCTCTTACTTGCGAATCGATGCCAAATCTCCCCATCCAGGGCACATTGCATCCTGAGCGTGTGCGCAATTTTTCAGCCATAACTTCAGTTAGCGAGATCTTTACGCCGAACACGACCGTCCCGACGGTCCGCGAGACCGTACCTATCGGTCGTCATGGTGACGCTATTCACACTGATTTGAGGAACTCCCGGCACCGATAACAACCGGATCTCGACACCGATTGGACGTTCGAGGGCACAGTGGAGTTCATGAACCTCATAAAGAAGAAGTCCTGGAGTGAGCTGTCACCCGCGCAACGCCGCGTCGTCGCCGTGCTCGCAACGATTCAGTCCCTGTTGGCGATCGCCGCGTGGACAGACCTGGCGCGACGCCCTGCCAATACGGTCAACGGCAGCAAGAAGAAGTGGGCGGCGATCATCTTCGTCAACTTCTTCGGGCCACTCACCTACTTCCGCCGAGGCCGGATTCAGTCGAAGTAGTCCCAGAACTGCAGCCACTTCACCGACGCAAAGAGCGTCAGAGTCACTGCGTACACCGCAATTACCGCTGCGCCACCGCGCCAGTTGGTGCGGGGAACGGCGCCGTCGACCGGGTCGAGCCAGTGGCGGAACCACCTGGTGACCGTCGGCATCAGGAACCACGTCATGGCGCCGACGCTGACTATCTGGCTCAACCACATCGACAGCCACGGCGGCGCTCCGATCCCGTCGAGCAGCGGCCCGAGAAACCTCGACAGCGTCATCACCGTCGGATAGAGGACGAGCAGGATGATCATCGCCGTCTTCCAATTCGGCGTCGCGCGAGTCTGCCCGTTCTCCGTGCGCAGAATGGTGCCGAACGGTGTCGACCGCGTGGTCTCGGTGAAGTCCTCGGCCAACTCGGCCCGCAGTTTCGGTAGTGCTGCGGCCCTCTCGGGCGACGCCATCCACACCGCCAACTGCTGCTCTGTCCGAAACCGAAGGACGGACTTCCACTGGGTGGAGTCGGTGACCGACCGCAACAACATCACCGACTCGTAGCCGGAGAATCGCGAACTGAGATCGATGAGGTGTCGTTGCGTTCGCAGAAACTCGTTCTCCTTACCCACGACGACGGCGTGGTCGTACACACCGATACCGGGCGGCGGCAGCACGCCGTCGATCAGAACGAGATCACTCGTCTGCGCCAGAATTCCCGTTGCAGCAGCTGATCTTTCGAGATCGCGGCGATCAGTCGACTCCAGCCAACGATGAAGATCGTCGGCACTGTCGAAAGTGACGGACACGCCGTGCGACACCGGTTCCGGTTGATCACTGATGCCACAGCTCAGGTAGCCGTCGAATCGACCGGCGGTCTCGGCCGCACGCTCGACCCACGCCCGGAATCCCGAACTCGTTCGGTGGTACCCGGTGATGGCAGTTGCGGACACGTCAGCCCGATATCCGGCGCCCTTGCACGTACACGTGCGCAATCGCGGGCTCGCGCATCGCCATCAGGAGCCCGAAGAGCGTCTGGTCGCGGGCGAGTATCGGATCATCCGAACGCGTTCCGTAGTTGACGAGCCCGGCGAGCGGCGGCCACCCGGACGGATCGATCACCAGGAAGTCGGCCTCTTTGCCCTCGTCGAAGTTGCCGATCCGGTTCTCCATGTCCAGCGCGCGAGCACCGGCGAGTGTTCCGGTGAACAGCAGTTCGGCAGGGTGCATCGACACTCCGTCGTCGCCGGCTTCGGAGATGTGAACCTTGAAGGCGTCGCCGAGGACTCGGGTGAGCAGGCACTCGTCGCCGCCACCGAAGTCCGATCCGATCGCGATGTTGACCCCTGACGCAACGGTTCGTTTCCACGGCATGGTGCCGGAGCCGAGAAACTGCTGGGAAGTAGGGCAATGTGCGATCGAGGTTCCGGTCTCGGCCATTCGTGCGAGTTCGGAGTCCTGGCAGTGCACCGAGTGCGCGAGTATCGCGCGTGGACCCAGGAAGCTCTTTCCGCCGACCTGTGAGCCGGGGAGGAACTTGCCGTCGTACGTGTCGAGATAGGTCTCGACCTCGTACTCGGCGAGTGTGGTCGCCACCTCGCCGGTTCCGGGCCGATTGTTCTCGTTGAGATGACTGTGGAAGTAGACGCCCCGGTCACGGACGGAGTCGTACAACTCCCCCAAATCCTTCAGCGTCCGTGTTGTCACCGCGAGAGAAAAGCGGGGAACCACTGCGACGTGAACGAGCGCAGTGTTCACGTCGCCGGTGTCGGCCGCGTGCCACTTGTCGATCTCCTCGCGGGTGAGTCTGATCGCGTCCTCTTCCGAGGTGATCAGCGCGGCGGCGGAGGCCGGGCCGGTGGTCTGAATCCCACGTCCGCTGACCACCCGAAGGCCGCGTTTCAGAGTTTCCGAGAACAGGGCGTCCTGCGCGTGCGGGAAGGCCGATCCGAACACCATCGCGGCCGTGGTTCCCGTGGCGATTCGGCGAGCGCAGAAGGCCTCGGCAGCGTGCTGGGCAAACTCCGGATCAGCGAATCTCGATTCGGAGGGAAAGACGCACAGGTCGAGCCACTCGAGGAGTTGGCCGCCGCCGTATGCGTCGCCGGCGTAGGTCTGCGGGAAATGAATGTGTGCATCGACGAATCCGGGCAGCAGGAAACCCGGTCGGTGGTCGTGGGTTTCAGCGCCTTCGAGACCGCTCGGGAGTGATCCGAATTCTCCGCAGTAGACGATCGTTCCGGCATCGTCGATCGCCAAGACGCCGTCGGGGATCGAGACGAGCGACTGCGCCGCATCCTCTACCGTCGGACGACCGGAGATGTGGAAGACATGGCCTCGATGAAGGTGCGTCACTTACTGAGCAAAGCACAAAACTACCCGGCGTCGCGCGGCGAATGCTGTCCTTTTTGTCAGATATCGGGATCAAGCAAGAGTTGCATGCCAAACAAGAGCCGCAGCCAGCGCACCGGCACCGTTCAACGACCAATGCAGAGCAATCGGCGCAATGAGGCTGCCGCTGCGATGACGAAGCCAGGTGAATACGAGACCGGCCGCAGCGGTGGCGAGAACGGCTCCGAGGATGCCGGCGACCTGGCCGACGACTCCGGTACCGAGAAAGCCGGACAGCCCTTCGTTACCGCTGGTCAAACCCATCGACGACGCGATGTGCCACAGTCCGAACATCAGAGAACCGGCAGCGGCGACGCCGCGGAATCCACTGACCCGGTTCAACGTGCCGTGCAGGACGCCACGGAAAGCCAACTCTTCGGGAATGACGGTCTGCAGCGGGATCACGATCATCGACGCGACGATCGCGCCGGAAATAGTGGCGTAGCGATCCGCCATGAAGAAAGGACGTGTGAGCGGAAGCAGAGCGCCGACGGCGACAACCGTCAGGACCAGGCCGACGGCAGCAAGCGCGTACTTCGAACCTCGCCGCAGGTCACGAGGGGACAGCCCCAATTCCGCCCACCCCATTCCCCGGCGCTTGGTGAGCGCCAACAGGACGAGAGCAGAGATGGGTACCGTCGCGATGCTTGCCCAGGCGGTGGTGAAATGCGCGATCAGATTGGTTCCCACCAGCACCACGATCACAACAGCGATATCCACGTATGCATGCATCCGCGGAAAACGAGGAGCGGTCGCTTCGATCTCCAATGGACCGATCTCCACTGGGCCGCCGCTCGTTAGCTGAAAGTTCACTTTGTCCAGTGTACCGGCGCACGAGAACTGCCCGCCACTGTTTGCGAACACGCTCACAGTGACGGGCAGGTCCCGAAACAGCTCTGATCAGGCGCCGAGCGTGCTCGCAAACTTCGGAACGGCGTTGTCGATTGCGTAGGTCAACCCCGGTACCGAGCCACTCGAGAACGCATTGACGAGTGCCGGGTCATCGAGGATCAACAGATGTCCCTCCTGAGCCGACGGGATTGCGCGCAGTAGCGGATCGTTCGCAAACGCACTGCTGTCGAGGAAGATCGGAAACAGCACCGTGAGATCCGCGTCGAACAGGTTCAGGTTCTCGTTGGCGACCGGGATGTAGAAGTTTCCGGTGGCTTTTTCGGTGATCGCCGTCGGGATCGTGAAGCCGAGGCGGGTCATGAAGTCTGCGCGTGCGTCGCCGGGTACGTAGGCGCCGTAGCCGTCGGAACTGTAGGCGCCGACCGCCGCGGTCTTGCCCGCGAAGTTCGGATTGGCGGCAATCGCGGCCTCGAACTTGGCGTCGAGGCCGTCGAGTAGCGCCTTGCCTTCCGATTCTTTGCCGAGTGCCTTGGCGACGAGTTCGGTCTGCTGCTCGACCGTCGTCCCGTAGGCCGTGGCGAGACCCGGCGGCGGCCCGACCGTCGGTGCGATGGCACTGAGCTTGTCGTAGGTGGCCTGCGTGTTGTCGCTTCGCGTCCACAGAATGAGGTCCGGTTCGAGCGCGATGACGTCTTCGACGCTCAAGTCCATCGTTCCGAGGATCTTCGGGTCGGTGGCGAACTCGTCCGCAATCCACGGTCCAACGCCCTTGCCGCCGAACGCCATCCAGTCCGCGACGCCCACTGGTTGAGTGCCCAGAGCGAGTGCCGTCTCGGCATCCGACCAACCGAGCGCGACGACGCGCTCCGGGTTGGCCGGGACCTCGACGTCGCCGAACATGGTCGAGACGGTTGCTCCCGCCTCCGCGGGTGCGTCAGCGCTGTCGCTGCTGCAGCCGGCAAGTCCGGCGACGGCGAGCGAGGCGGCCAAGGCGGTGACTGCAATCTTCATTCGAGAGACTTTGATTCGCATGGTTACCAGCACTCCTCCAACGCTCCAGCGAGAATTAGGGAAGGCTAGCATCAGCTAACGAAGGCTGTCGCCCATCGGCCAGATCGTGTTCAGGACGCGTCTGCGGCCCGTTCGAGCTCCGCGATATCGATCTTCTTCATCTTCATCATCGCGTCCGTGGCGCGTTGCGCCTTGGCCCGATCCGGATCCTTCATCAGTTCGAGAAGGCGATTCGGGACTACCTGCCAGGACAATCCGAACTTGTCCTTGGCCCATCCGCACGGGCCCTCTTCGCCACCCTCGGTCAGCCTGGACCAGTAATGATCGACCTCAGCCTGATCGACGCACGGAATCTCGAAAGACACTGCTTCCGAGAACGTGAACATCGGTCCGCCGTTCAATCCGGTGAATCGCTGACCGTCGAGCTCGAAGCTGACGGTCATCACCGATCCCGCCGGCATTCCGGAAGGCGATCCCTCGACGTATCTTTCGATTCCCAGGATCTGCCCGGAACCGAACACCGAGATGTAGAAGTTGGCTGCTTCTTCTGCTTGGTTGTCGAACCACAAACAGGGAGTGATGGAAGGCATGTTCTGTCCTTGTCGGAGAGGTTACGAAACAGGTGTACAGGGTTATAGACCCGGCCCGAACCGGAAACTCATCGCAAGGAATTACTCAAGCCGACAACGCAGAGTCAAACATCGGCCAGGAGCGAACGAGTTCGTCGCGCCAGTACGGCCAACCGTGCGTCCCCACCGGTTGAGCGCTGCGGGTGACATCGACTCCGCGATCACGCAACACCTGAGTGATCTGGTCGGTGCACAGGTTCGATCCCAGTTCCATGACCCCGCCGACGACCAATACCCGGCCCAGGGCAGGAGTATCGAGAGTTTCGTGCGGACCTGGTAGTCCCGATCCCGAGGCGAGATACACCTTGGTGCCGCGCAGCTTGTCGGCATTGGCGAAAATGTCGTGCTCTTGCCAAGCCTCACTGCCGGCCGGACCCCACATCTGCTCCGAACGGGCATTTCCGTTGATCACCACAAGATCGGTCAACGCCTTGCCGAATCCTCCGACGGTTGTGTAGCAGCCGCTGTAGCCCGCGACCACGTCGTACAACCCGGCCGAGCGTTGGGCCAGAATCAGCGCGGCTTCTGCACCCATCGAGATCCCGCCGATTGCGTTGTGCCCGTTGGTGGCGAACCTCGTGTCGATCAGTGGGGGAAGCTCTTTCGTCAGGAATGTCTCCCACTTCAGACGACCGAATTTCGGGTGGTCTTCCTGCCAATCGGTGTACATGGTGCCGGTTCCACCGATGGGGAGTACGACGTTCACGTTTTTGTCGGCAAAGAACGGGACGATATCGCCGTTAGCCGGAGCCAGCCAGTTGTTCTCTTCGATCTGCCCGGAATTGCCGTCCAGGAGATACAGCGTCCCGCGCGGTTCCGAGCGGTCGGCAGGAAGCAGCACTTTCACCTGCATGGTGCGCCCCATGGCGGGACTCGCGACGTCGAGAAGAACCAAGCGCGAAGACAGTTCGGTGACACTCGTTATCTTCGGGGTCTCGTCGGCGAGCGCGGTCGAGGGCAACGCAAGTAGTGAAATCAAGGCGAGCGCGCCGACGAGAACGACGCTTCGAAGGCTTGCTCGATGGGGCCTCACACGCCGAGCGACGCGGCGATCATCGGCCACGAGTCGTGTAAGTCGTCTTCCCAGTATCCCCATGAATGCGTTCCTGCCGGCTTGAAGTTGTAGCGAATGTTGTTCATACCCAATGCGTTCGTCCTGTCCGCAAGCTGGGTGGTGCAGTAGTGAGTTGCCGCCTCGATTCCGCCACCGAGAACAAGTTGCAACGCCAAATCTGTGACGTCGTTGTCGATCCGCGGATCGGCAAGTGTGTCGTACGGACCCGGAATTCCGGTTGCTGTTGTGATGTACATAGGGACTCGAGGTAGCTTGTCCGCGTTGACAACCGGATCGTGAGCCGGCCAACCCGGACCATCGTACGGACCCCACATTTTTTCCGCGTCACCCCCACCCACGGCAACCACGAGTTTCACGAAGTTCTGCCCGATGCCCGGACTCGTCATCGCGCACCCGCTGAAGGACCCGACACTGTTGTACAGCGCGGGCGCCGCCATAGCCAGATCCAGTACCGACGTGCCTGCCATCGACAGGCCTGCCAGTGCGTTCTCGCCGGTCGTCGCGAACATTGAATCAATGACTGGCGGTAGTTCTTCCGTCAGGAACGTGGTCCACATGTTGACCCCGTTGTTGTTGCCGGATTTCGCGAGGCCGGGGTCCGGCCGCTCCCAATCGGTGTAATAGCTGAATGCTCCACCGAGAGGCGTGACCACGTTGACGTGCTTGTCCGCGAAGAACTTCGGTGCGTCGGTCCGCACCGACCACGTCGCGTCGTCTTTTCCTCCGTCTACTCCGTTGAGTAGGTAGAGCGTCGGAGCAGGCGTCGAAGTATCAGCCGGCCGCAAGACCTGCAACGGAATGTCGCGCCCCATCGACTGTGAGTACACCGAGATGTCGACCAGCCTGCTGTCCGCCGACTGAGCGTGACCCGGTGCGGTGAGGAGCTGGAGCCCACACACTGCCGTGGCCAACGCCACGAAGACACGGAAAACCGTTCGTAACGCACGAGTCTCGATCATCCGGGTCACTCTCTTCGGCAGCGGAACCTTTCGAACGGTACCGCCTGAAACAGGCAAACCCGACGTGATCGGAAATACTCGATCCGGTCGACACGGAAAGGCTCACGCACCGAGTGCGTGAGCCTTTCTCGTCAGACGACGCTTACTTGGGCGTAACCGTGCCGCCGCTGAGCGTGGTCAGTGCGTCGACGAGACGCTGACCGAGGTTGTTGACGCTTCCGATGGCTTCACCGAGAGATCCCATGAGTTTCCTCCTGCAGTTTGTCGAAATTGAAGTAACTACACCCGGAGCGGGCGTGGCAATGTCGCGCTGAATTAGGGGGTGGGGTCCTTGGAGATGGTCTCTACCGATCCCATGAAGGTCTTGAGCAGACCGTCAGCGCTGAACAGTGATCCCAGGCCCTGAACAACAGCGCCGAGAATTCCTTCCATTGAACCCATGTGAATCTCCTTGAGAGGTCAGAGGTCAGCTGCCAAAAGCACCCGACAGTGCTGTGACAGCTGCGTCACATCTGTAATGTATCCGTGACGTGGGTAACAGTAATCATACGAACGACCAGTTGGCAAAGGATTCCGACAATGGGGTCATTATTTCGACTAATAAGGTCTGCTACTGAAAAAATTCCGGCCAATCGGTCGAATTTGACCAATTCTGTCGCCGCATTGATCAACCGCCCCAAATCCTGCGGTTACCCATCAGTAAACTGAAATCATGTCTAGCGCAACCTCACTCACGCAGGTAGCTAATTTCCGGTGGCACCGCCATCAACTCGACCGAGCGGTTGTCGGTGACGCCGATCACAGCGATTGCAGCATTCTCGATCTCGGGATTCAGAACACCGGACCTGACGGAGCCGCCTGGGCCCTGCGGATCCGCGGCGTCCGCGTCGACGCCACTGAGCTCGCTCTTGCCTGGACGTTGCGCGGAGCCCCCCACTATTACCGTCGGGGCGACCTGCCTGCCGTCGCCGCCGCCACGTCGCCGTTCAGCGAAGCCGATGCAGCCAAGCGCATTTACGACGCGAATCGGCCCCTGAAGGCCGCCGGCATCCCGACGCTGACTGCCCTGCAAACAGTTGCTGCTGCGATGCGGGACATCGTCTCGAAACCAACCGTCAAGGGCGAGATGTCCGCGCAGTTGACCAACCGAGTGACCGAGCCCTATCTGAGATTCTGCCGCCCGTGCAACGCCACTCATCTGTACGAGATGCCGTTCCGGCTCGCGGCACTCCAGGCAGGCCTCGAGCTACAGCCGGACACATCTCCCCCAGTGCTCGAACGCATTCCGGGTTGGCGCCGACGCCCATTCAGCGCCACGGGCGCAGACGCAGATTCCCGCTTCGACGTGATCCGGGGTTATCTGCGGTTCTACGGCCCCGCGACACCTGCTCACGTCGCGTCGTTTCTCGATGCTCCGGTCAGGGACGTCAAAGCCCACTGGCCAATCGATGCCGAGGAGATCGAGGTGAACGGCGAGAAGCGGTGGATTCTCGAACAGGACCGCGAAGACTTGTTCGGCTCCCCCACCGATTCAAATACGCGCTTGCTCGGGCCTTTCGATCCGTATGTACAGCTCAAGGATCGGGAGACCCTGGTTCCCGATCCGACCGCCCAGAAGACGGTGTGGCCGACCCTCGGGCGACCGGGCACGGTGGTAGTCGGTGGCACGATCACCGGATTGTGGCGACCACGAGCATCCGGAAAGACGCTGAAGGTCGCGATCACCCCGTGGGGAACGTGGTCACGATCGGCCCGCGCAGCAGTGGCCGAGCAGGCCGAAATACTTGCCGAATTTCGCGGCGTCGAGCTCTCCGAACTGGTCGAAGTATCTTGATCGAGCCAGTGGCATCCGGATAATTCCAGCTCACACCCGCCCCGATTCGGAGAAGGAAACCCCCAACGATAACCTGAATGCGACCTTCGCACGCACCCTTGTTCAGGAGAGATGATGGCCGACTTCCTCTATGAGGACCTGTTGCCGATCGGTGATGACACCACCGAGTACCGATTGCTCACCACCGAAGGGGTGTCGACAGTCGAGGGACCGGACGGCCGCACCTTCCTGCAGGTCGAGCCAGAAGCGATGCGCTTGCTGACCGAAACGGCGCTGCACGACATCTCTCATTACCTGCGCACGGATCACCTGACGCAGCTCGCGAGCATCCTCGACGATCCCGAAGCGTCGAACAACGACAAGTTCGTCGCGCTCGATCTGCTCAAGAACGCCAATATCGCCGCTGCCGGCGTTCTGCCGATGTGCCAGGACACCGGAACCGCCATCGTCATGGGCAAGCGTGGACAGCATGTGCTCACCCCCGGCGACGACGAGAAGTCCATTGCCCGCGGTGTCTACGACGCCTACACGCGTCTGAACCTGCGCTACTCGCAGAACGCCCCCATCACGATGTGGGACGAGAAGAACACCGGCAACAACTTGCCCGCGCAGATCGAGCTGTACGCCGATACTGCTGCCGGACATGAGAACTCGTACAAGTTCCTCTTCATGGCCAAGGGCGGCGGAAGCGCCAACAAGTCCTACCTGTACCAGGAAACCAAAGCGATCCTCAATCCCGACTCGATGATGCAGTTCCTCGAGGCGAAGATCCGCTCACTCGGCACCGCAGCCTGCCCGCCCTACCACCTTGCAATCGTCGTCGGCGGTACTTCGGCCGAGTTCGCGATGAAGACGGCGAAGTACGCGTCGGCGCACTATCTCGACGAATTGCCCACCGAAGGCGCCATCACGGGTCGCGGCTTCCGCGATCACGAGCTCGAGAAGAAGGTTTTCGAGCTGACGCAGAAGATCGGTATCGGAGCACAGTTCGGCGGCAAGTACTTCTGCCACGACGTCCGCGTCGTCCGACTCCCCCGCCACGGCGCTTCGTTGCCCGTCGCCATTGCGGTGTCCTGCTCGGCAGATCGACAGGCGAAGGCCAAGATCACCCCGGAGGGCGTGTTCCTGGAACAGCTCGAATTCAACCCGGGCCGTTTCCTGCCCGAGGTCACGGACGCTCAGCTCGACGAAGAGACGGATGGCATTTCGGGTACCGGCAAGGGCGCTGCGGTCAAGATCGATCTGACCAAGCCGATGTCGGAGATCCTCGCCGAGCTCTCCAAGCACCCGGTGAAGACTCGTCTCTCCTTGACCGGTCCGCTCGTCGTGGCACGCGACATCGCGCACGCCAAGATCAAGGAACGCCTCGACGCAGGCGAAGAGATGCCGCAGTACCTCAAGGATCACCCGGTGTACTACGCCGGCCCCGCCAAGACGCCCGACGGCATGGCGTCCGGTTCGTTCGGCCCGACCACGGCCGGCCGTATGGACTCGTACGTCGAGCAGTTCCAGGCCGCCGGTGGCTCGATGATCATGCTGGCCAAGGGAAACCGCTCCAAGCAGGTCACCGACGCCTGCAACTCGCACGGCGGTTTCTACCTCGGGTCGATCGGTGGACCGGCCGCTCGCCTGGCGCTCGACTGCATCAAGAAGGTCGACATCCTCGAGTACGCCGAACTGGGAATGGAAGCCGTCTGGAAGATCGACGTCGAGGACTTCCCCGCCTTCATCGTCGTCGACGACAAGGGCAACGACTTCTTTGCGCACACCGGTGAAGTGACCCTGACGATCGGCAAGCGCCCGGGTCTGTAGACACGTCAACAGCAAAGAGCCCCGGCGAGTTTCGATCGCCGGGGCTCTTTTGTGTCTTTGTCAGGTCCAGAGCGCGGCCACGAATACGGTCACGATCGACAACCCGCCGACGACGTGTACCAGATTCGGATTGGGCTGGCCCTTCTTCTGCTTCGCCCGGGTGATCTCGGCAAGCGCCACGATGACCAGCGAAAGCACCAGCTTCACAGCGATCTTCGCGTGAATGTAGTTCTTGTCCAGGGCGCCTTCGCCCAACCCGACGATGATCAGGCCGGACACGAACTGCATCCTGGCACCCCACACCATGACCTCGGTGATCGAAGGAGCCTTGAGGACGGTGAAGTAGCTACCGACCAGGGCAGCCATGCCGAGTAGGTGAATCACTACAAAGACGTTGTATAGAACAGACATACAAGCACTTTAACTTGTACCTTGTTCTGGCCGAACGGAACTGCGACTTCTCTCAGAGAATTCCGGCTTCGGATGCGGCGGAACGATATTTCGCTGCCAAGGTGTCCACCGTCTCGTGTGCGTTGAGACCACTGGGATTGGGCACGATCCACAGTTTTGCCCCCTCGAAATCACGGTCCTGACGCCCGGCCTTCGCCTTCTTGTCACCGAAAGCTGTTCGATAGGCGGTGATTCCGGCGAAGGCAACGACTACTGGATTGGTTGCGCGCACGATGTTTCGGACCCGAACTCCGCCAGTTGCGAGTTCCTCCGACGTCAATTCATCGGCGCGCGCAGTTGCCCGCACCGCCAAATTGGTGATGCCCACTCCCCGATCGATCAGATGCTGTGTGTCAGCGTCCGACATACCCGCGGAAGGATCGATCGCATGCTCGATTATGCCTGCCCGCAGCAGTGCCGGATAGAACCGATTACCCGGTCTGGCGAAATGCGCGCCGGTCGCCGCCGTCCACAGTCCCGGATTGATACCGACGAACAACAGCCGGCAATCCGGCCCGATCAGATCCTCGATCTCGGCGTCTCGGAACGATTCCAGTTCGGCGCGCGTGAATCCCATGCAGCCAGTACATCAGGCCGTCACGACAGCGCTTCGCGCACCTCGTCGATCGCGTCGTGCATCATCTGCTCGTACACATCGATGTCCGGAATCGAGGCCGGACTGCTGGTGATGCTGATCGTCACAGTGTCCCCGATCCCGTGTACGCCGTGGGTCAACGACATGACCGGCGACAAACTCGGGAAGCCCGCTGTGAACCGAACGACGCCGCCTCCGAGCACCAGATCCGCGTCACCGCGCGCGACACTCGACACCACGGTGTTTCCAGTGACCTCGTCGGGTACTGCCGTGAAATCGTATTGCTGCACGCCCCAACGGACCAGCGGGCCGGGAACCGCGTTCAGCGCGAGATCCGACGCTGCGCTGGATGGATGGGACGCACGTGCGCGACGCTCGTCCATCGACTCCCTGATCAATTGGGCTCGCTCACGAAGATCATCGACTTCCGGGAACAGCCCGACACCTGCATTGCGGAAGTGATTGCGCGCCGTGGGTGTACCTGCCTTGGCGATGGTCACCTCAGCTCCCAATTCGGGCGGTACCGAGCCGTCTCGCTCGGTGAGGTAGTTCGCCATCGCTACCGAGATGGCTGTCATCGCTCCGACTGTGACGGATACGCCGTCGCCACGGAAATCGGCGCTGTCCCGCACGACCATGCGCACCAGTCGGTGCGGTCCGGGAGGGATGTTCGAGCGCACCTTCGGACGGCTCGCCGCCTGCGGCGCAACAACTCCCGATTCGGTGTCCGCCTGCAGCTGTAACTGCGCGCGGTGCCCCGCCCGGCCGTCGCGGAACAGCGAAACGAGTTGGCCCGGAAGGCGCAGGGCGGCGCGGCCCAGAATCTCGGCTGATCCGCTACGCCGCACGTCCGTCTTCTGCTTCGCGGGCGGTTGCGGCGAGAACAGTTGGCGAGCAATCGCCGACGCGCGTTTGCCGTCCGCCAGAGAATGAGCGACCTGCAGAACTGCGATCAGCGCCGGGCCACTGCAGCGCGGCACGCCGGTGACGCCGTGAAACAGGTGCAGCGTCCACGGGGACTCGCGCGGGTCGACGTGGTTCTCGAGTAGTTTCTCGATTCCGTGAATGCACGAGAGCCACGAGTTTTCGGGCAGCTCATGCACTCTCACCAAGGAGGCGTCGACCGGCATGGGCTCCCACACCGGATAGTCGAGGTGCCACGGCGATTCACGAATCCGAACATTGAGATCCGGAATGAGCGACGCTCTTTCGACCACCGAGCGTCGTAGCTCGTCCATGTGCTGGCTCTGCCCGTCGAAACAGTAGAGCAGCAGCTGATCGTTCGGGATCTTCTCCGAAATCCAGAAGGTTTGGGCATCGGTGGGCGTCATCCGTAACACCGGGAGACGGTACCACCGGCTTGTCAGCTCTTTTCTGCAGCAGCTTTCAGCTGGGACAGGCCCTTCTCGAAATCCTTTCCGACAAGCTTGTCCATGCTGAAGATGAAACCGAAGATCTTGAAGAACAGATTCTTCTTTCCGGTCATCTTCCACGTCACCTGAACTTCACCGGAATTCGGCGAGATGAGAAACGTGGTGACGTTCTGCGCCTTGAACGGCTTGAGGAAGGCCAGGTCCAAAACTACTCGTTCATTCGGGACGGATTCGGTGATCACCATCGAACCGGAGCCCGCCTTCTTGTTTCCCGCCCAGGCGTACGAAGCCCCGACGCCCGCGTCAGGCCCCGCGTACGTCCGCTGCATCGCCGGGTCGAGACCTTCCCACGGCGACCACTGAGTCCACTGATGGAAATCGTTGATCAACGCGAAGACGACCGGTGCTTCTGCCTTGACGATCTTCGTACGTTCTACCAGGAATTCGTTGGAATTCTGCGAAGCCATCGTCGATCTCCAATTCTCGGGCGTGACAAGTGTTCGGAATTATCCACGGTCGACGAGATCGGAGCGAGTCGACACTCAGTCCCGCAGGCACAGGCAGAAATAGTGACCGACCGGGTCGCGGTACACGCGGAAAGTCTGATGCTCCGGAATGTCGGTCACCCGCTGCGCTCCAAGGTTCGTCACCCAAGCCTCGGCGGGGTCGAGAGAATCCACGAACAGATCCAGATGGATCCCGACACCGGAGGTCGGCCAGTCCACCGGAACAAAATCCGGAGCGAGCTGAAACGCGAGCCGCTCCCCGCCGGGTCCTTCGATCACGTGCCAATCATCCTCGTCGCGAACACTTTTCCACTCGAGGACCTGGACGTAGAAGTTGGCCAATGCAGCCGGATCCGGGCAGTCCAGGACTGCGTAGTCCATACCGATGTTCGGGCGCGTCACTGTGCCTTCTTCTCCTGAACTTTCTTACGCACGAACAACAACGGAAGAACCAGCGTCGCAACGGCGGTTACCAGCCACACGACGACGGTTCCCAGAATCCACGTCGAGACACCGGAGATCGACAGATTGGAGAAGAGCGACGCCACCAACAGCGCGACAAATGTCGACACCAATCCGATTCCGCCGAGAAATGCCGGTGCATGGCGCTTTGCCACCGTGGCGATGAACGGCGCCAGGACCGACTGCGCAATCGCAAAGATCACGACCGCAACGATGAATCCGGATGTGGGCGCCGAGAAGCCCGAAAGAATCAACGACGCAACAAGAAGCCCGACAGCGGCAGAACCCAGGAAGATCGCGGCGCGAATCAGGAAGCTGATCATTTGTTGATCCTATATGTCGGATATCGAGGAGAACAGATATTCACAATCCCAGAGATTCCTGCACCTCTCGCAATGTCCGGGCAGAAGATCGGAGCCCCGAAGCCTCCTTTTCCGATAGCGGTACTTCGAGGACTCGGCCGGCACCAGCGCGACCAACCATCGTGGGAAGGGACAGGCAAACGTGCTCGAGTCCGTGGACGCCGCTCTGCAAAGTCGATACCGGCAGAACCCGTTGTTCGTCCCGCAACACGACTTCCGCGATGAATGCGCTCGACAATCCGATGGCGAGGTTGGTCGCGCCCTTACCCTCGATGATCTCGTAAGCACTCTCGACTACAGACTTCGCTACTTTCGCGCGTAGGTCGGGGCCGAGGACGCCACCCGACGGTCCCACGAACGAGGTTGCCGGCACTCCGCCGATGGTTGCGCTCGACCAGAGCGGAATCTCGGAATCCCCGTGCTCGCCCACGATGAAGGCATGAACGTTCTCCACCGCGACTCCGAGTTCGGTAGCCAGCAGGAATCGCAATCGGGCCGTGTCCAGCACGGTCCCAGATCCGAAAATTCGGCCGCGGTACGACGGTCCCGCGGCCTGGATCGCTGCGTAGGTCGCCACGTCGACCGGGTTGGTGACGAAGAGAAGGACCGCGTCCGGTGACACCGCCAACAGTTGTTCGGTCAGTGTCTGCGCGATCTTGACGTTCACCGCGGCAAGTTCGAGCCGCGACTGACCGGGATGCTGTTTGGCGCCCGCGGTGACGACGACCAAGTCGGATCCCGCGGTGACCGAGATGTCATCGCCTCCGTCGACAGTGCACGGCGGTGTGAACTGGGTGCCGTGGTTGAGATCGAGAACTTCGGCCCGGACCTTTGCGCTGTTGGTGTCGTAGAGGGCGAGCGCGTCGGCCGATCCGCGTATCAGGCACGCATACGCAATTGCGGTGCCGACGCTTCCCGCACCGACAACGGACACTTTTCGTCTGGATGAACGATTCGGCGTCGTCATGGGTAAATGGTGCTCGCTCGATAACGATTTCGCAGTACAACGGATTGCCAGTCTCTTCTCAGGGTTTGGATGCAGACCTCTCAGAATCGACGTGGATGATCGCTGACATGGCTGAGGTAACCGTTCTTGCAGTTGGCGGCACCGGCGAATCCCACGTCGGCGACCACGGCGCCCGTGTGCGCGGACTCCTCAGTGCCGTCACCGACGAACTCGACAGTCGATTCGATTCTCGCTGGGTCGCTTATCCCGCATCGTACGGTCCGGTCGCCGACGGTGGCCTGAGCTTTCGGCACAGCACCGCGATGGGTGTGAAGGCCCTCACCGCCGAAATCGCACAGACAGACGGCCCGGTCATGCTGATCGGATACTCACAGGGATGCACCGTGATCCGCTCGGCTCTTCCGACGCTGAACCGCGCCAACGTCATCGGAGTCGGACTGATCTCCGATCCTCAACAACCGGCAGGCGTGATCGAAGGTTGTGAGGGACACGGAGTTGCCGGCGACGGACCCGAGATCCAGCCGTGGATTCCGGTCAAGTGGATCGGGCACCCGCAGGACATGATCTGTAATGCCAGCGACGACAGCTACATTCGCGACATCGCAGACTTGACGCGCTGGATGTCCTTCTCGCAGGCACGCGTGTGGGCAGGAAAGGTTTGGGAACTACTTCGTAGCAATGCTTTCCAAAATGCGCAGAAGACTCGTTTCAGTCCGAAACAGTGGCGTACCGATCTACGACGTATTCGCACCGCGTTCCTCGAAGTACTTGGTTACCTGCCGACGAAGTTGAACCTGAACCGATTTCAGCTCAAGAACCCTCGCGGCGGTAGACACATCAGCTACGCGATCGAACCTCTCGACGAGAGCGGACTGACCGGGTGTGAGCTTCTGGCGTCGTGGATGAAGGTCCACGCGAGCGGCGTCGGGCAGCGCATTCACGCGGCCTGACCTTTACCGTTAGTTTACCTAACGAACCCCGGGGAGCCATTCGACGCCTCTACGTTCCTTTCATGCAACTGAGCAGAATATTGTCGTGTGCCGCCGTGACCGTCGCACTCCCCCTCACCGCCCTGGCGGCCCCGGCCGGCGCATCGCCAACCGGCAGTCTCGACTGGTCCGGTTCGTTCGGTAGTTCAGCACCCCAGCCGGTTTCGACGTTCGACGTCCAAGCCCACCGCGGCGGGCTCGGCCTGTACACGGAAAGCAGCCTGGCCGCGTTCGCGAATGCCCTCGAAATGGGCGTCAGCACACTGGAACTCGATACCCAGATCACCGAGGACGGGATCGCTGTCGTCACGCACGATCGTAAGATCTCGAACAAGAAATGCCTCGACACCGAGCCCGCAACTGCGGGTGACCCGGAGTTCCCGTACGTCGGCAAATTCGTCAACACGCTGAGCCTGCAGCAGATCAAGACCATGGACTGCGGCACTCTCCCCCTTGCCGGATACCCTGAACAGCAGAATGTTCCGGGAGCGAAAATGCAGACGCTCGAAGAAGTGCTTGCCCTGGTGAAGTCGTACAACGCACCCGGAATCAAGCTCAACATCGAGACCAAGGTGGAAGCGGGAGCGCCTCACGAGACCGCCCCGCGTGAGCAGTTCGTCTCTGTAGTCCTCGATACGATCCGGGCAGCCGGATTGTTGGACAGCGTCACCATTCAGAGCTTCGACTGGGGCTCGCTCATGCTCACCCGTCAACTCGCGCCGAGTGTCCCCGTCGTTGCGCTCACAAACGGCGACTTTCTCCAGGTAGGCAAGGACGGAGCGTCACCGTGGCTCGGCGGTCTGGACATCGATGATTTCGGTGGCGACGGCATCGCGGCGGTAGCAACCTTTGGTGCCTCCGCCTACTCCCCCGTCCAAGGAACTCCGCAGGGCGGAAAGGTCGGGGATCCCGGTTTCACCCTCTATCCGACAGCCGACATGATCGCGAGCGCACATGCGCGTGGCATGAAGGTCATCCCGTGGACCGTCGATGATCCCGCCACCATGCACGCCCTGATCGACCTCGGTGTCGACGGGATCATCACCGACTACCCCGATCGTCTCCGAGCCGTTCTGGCCGAGCGAGGCATGCCACTACCTGCACCTGCGGTCAAGAAGTAGCCTCCACCGCGCACCGAAGCAGGTACCTGAACAGGTACTACGGCCGATGTCCCCGGGGTCCCGTCGGCCGCATCCTGGACAGGTACTTGCTCGGGTGATCGGAGGTGAATTCTGATGATGTCTTTGAAGGATCAACTGGACAACTGCGAATACCTACTTGCCGACGCGGAAATGGCCGGCGACTGGAATGCTGTCCGGCGATTCAGGGAATACCGGCTCAGGCTCGTTCGACAACTGTGCAGGCAAAGGGCCGCCGGCCTCTGCGCCTAGAGGCCCGACCTCAACCGTATCTGAGCTGGTCCCTCTGGGCGGTTACGATCCGCCGTCGCCCGAGTCACAGTCGGGTGCTCTCACCAATTGAGCTACAGAAGGTATGGCCCGCAGTGCTTTTCGACTGCGATCTTTCTCTGCCGAACCATACGGGCCCGCATCTCGTGCGCGCTACTGATTTTCGAGTAGACGATCTACACCGACCACCGCTGTGAGTTCGGTTTCCGCGTCCCCGCGGGGACGTCCCCGTCGAGGCCACACCGAATCACCGCTGACCAGTAGTCGATGGGATGATGACCTGCGTGTCCATGTCCCCACCGCTGCCCGTCAAGAACGGGGTTGGCCCGACGCGCCTACGCATCCCGCTCTCTGGGCCGTGGGCGACGATCGCCGAGTACGTCGTGGCCAAGTTCGACCATCTGGACGCCGAGAACCTGTATCGGCGGTTCGACGACGGCGAGTTCGTGGGTATCGACGGCCAGTCGCTCTGCCGGAGCACAGAACTCAGTGCGCACCGGTTCGTCTGGTACTACCGCGAGTTGCCGGCGGAGGACCCGGTGCCGTTCCACGAAGAGATCCTGCACATCGACGACGATCTCGTCGTCATCGACAAGCCACATTTTCTCCCGACCACCCCCAGCGGGCGCTACCTGCGCGAGTCGGCACTAGTCCGACTGCGCGTCCGCCTCGACAACCCAGATCTGACTCCGATCCATAGACTCGACCGCGGCACCGCAGGCGTGGTGATGTTCTCGGCCCGCCCCGCGACGCGCGGCGCGTATCAGTCACTGTTCGAGAAGCGTCAGGTCACGAAGGTCTACGAGGCGGTGTCGGCGCGACCCACCCGGCGGGGCCAGGATTCACCAGCGCTCGACGTCCCTCTCGTTTACCGCAACCACATCGAAGCTCGACGCGGCGAGTTGCGAGTCGTCGTCGACGACAGCCGTGAACCCAACTCCGAGACCATGATCGAGGCACGAGGGACGGGCGTGAGCGCCTCCGGACGTGCTGTGCTGCACACGGTTCTACGTCCGCGCTCCGGACGGATGCACCAGTTGCGGGTGCATCTGGCAGCTCTCGGCGCCGGGATCCTGGGCGACCGGCGATACCCCGACCTGCTTCCCGACGCCCCGGACGATCATTCTCTCCCACTCCAATTGCTCGCGAGGGAACTCGAATTCACCGACCCGTTGTCGGGGAGAGCGCGGCGGTTCGTCACCCGTCGGACGCTCAGCGAGATGCCCGTGGGGTGACGACCAGAAGCCGCGGATTTAGACGTTGAAGCGGAACTCCACCACATCGCCGTCGGCCATGACGTATTCCTTGCCCTCCATGCGGACCTTGCCGGCAGCCTTGGCTGCGGCCATGGAACCCGCCTCGACGAGATCGTCGAAGGACACGATTTCAGCCTTGATGAAGCCGCGCTCGAAGTCGGTGTGAATGACGCCGGCAGCCTGGGGAGCGGTGTCACCCTTGTGGATGGTCCAGGCGCGAGCTTCCTTCGGACCAGCCGTCAGGTAAGTCTGCAGTCCGAGGGTGTGGAAGCCGGTGCGCGCGAGAGCGTGCAGGCCGGGCTCGGTCTGACCGATCGAGTCGAGCATCTCCTGGCGGTCTTCCTCGTCGAGCTCGAGAAGTTCCTGCTCGACCTTCGCGTCGAGGAACACAGCGTCGGCCGGTGCGACGGATGCGCGCAATTCCGCAATCTTCGCTGCGTCGGTGAGCACAGACTCGTCGGCGTTGAAGACGTACAGGAAGGGCTTGGTGGTGAGCAGGCTCAGCTCACGAAGCAACGAGAAGTCGAGCTTGTCCTTGACGCTGAAGAGCGTCGTGCCCTCGTTGAGGAAGGCCTGAGCCTTGAGTGCCTCGTCGTGGGCCGGCTTGAGCTCCTTGTTCTTGCGAGCTTCCTTGTCCAGACGCGGGAGAGCCTTCTCCAAGGTCTGCATGTCGGCGATCACGAGTTCGGTCTCGATGACCTCGATATCGGAGGCCGGGTCGACCTTGCCGTCGACGTGGATGACGTCGTCGTCGGCGAAGACGCGAACTACCTGGCAGATGGCGTCCGCTTCACGGATGTTGGCCAGGAACTTGTTACCCAGGCCTGCGCCCTCGGACGCTCCCTTGACGATGCCGGCAATGTCGACGAACGACACGGTCGCGGGGAGGATGCGCTCGGAGCCGAAGATCTCGGCGAGCTTCTGCAGCCGCGGATCGGGCAGCTCGACCAGACCGACGTTGGGTTCGATGGTCGCGAACGGGTAGTTCGCTGCCAACACGTCGTTGTTGGTCAGTGCATTGAAAAGGGTGGACTTGCCGACGTTGGGCAGTCCGACGATTCCGAGGGTAAGGCTCACGGTCTGTGGATTCTACGGCCTCGCGGCGACGTGACGGGTACTCGCCCCACCGTCACGTCGCGGCAGGTGATCAGTTGTAGGTATACGAATCGACGGACGACACGATCGCAACCAGGAAGATCACGTAGAACGCGATGAACAGCACCCAGCAGATGACGGCTATCAGGAGCGAAATCTGCCCGAGCTTCTTCACCCGCTCGGACGCGTTTTGCGCGCCCTGGTGATCGCCCATCGCCCACTTCGGGTAGATGTCGTGGAGATGGTTGAACGCGGCGAACGCGATAGGCCAGAAGAAGATGATCGACGCGACGGCCCATCCCGCGTTGGACTTCGGCGGACCGTACTGAGGCGCCGCGTACGTGGGAGCAGCGCTGTACTGCTGGGCTGCGCTGTACTGCTGACCGGTCGGATACTGCTGTCCGGCTGAATACTGCGGGTCGGTTGGGTACTGCTGACCCGTCGGATATTCCTGGCCTGCTGAATATTGCTGACCGGCTGAATACTGCTGGCCTGCCGGATACTGCTGCTCCTTCGGATACTGTTGCTCCTTCGGATACTGTTGCTCCTTCGGATCCTGCGGGTCGGTCGGATATTGCGGTTCGGTCATCATTCCCCCAAAGAGTCGGATTCGGTTCTCTATCGCAGAACCTAGTGGAGACTTACCGCTGCCGTGTCACAGTGAGCGCCTACGCTCTCGAGGTGACTCGGATGCTGATCGTGCTCTTGATATGGATAGTGGGTCTCGGCACCGCCGCGCTCGCAATTGTCGCCTCGCCCGGATGGTGGGTGATCGCTGTCGTCACACTCGCGCTGGCGGCCATGGGCACCTACGACCTCACTCAGAAGTCCCACAGCATCCTCCGTAACTATCCGGTCCTGGGGCACGCGCGATTCCTCCTCGAGAAGATTCGACCGGAGATCCAGCAGTACTTCGTCGAATCATCCACCGATGGAATGCCATTCGATCGCGAAACGCGAGATCTGGTTTACGAGCGGGCAAAGGGAACACTGGCGGAAGAGCCCTTCGGGACCGAGCGCGACGTCAATGCGATCGGCTACGAGTTCATGACGCATTCGATTCGCGCACGGACCGCCCCCGACACCGTTCCGCGAGTTCGCCTCGGCGGACGCGATTGCACGAAGCCGTACGACATCGCTCTCCTGAACGTCTCCGCGATGAGCTTTGGGTCGTTGTCCGCCAACGCAATCGAGGCCCTCAACGCCGGCGCCGCCAAAGGCGGTTTCGCTCACGACACCGGTGAAGGCGCGATCAGTCCGTATCACCGCAAACACGGCGGCGATCTGATCTGGGAAATCGCTTCGGGATACTTCGGATGCCGGACCGAGGACGGCCGATTCGATCCTGACCGTTTTGCCGAGCGCGCAGGCTCCGACCAGGTGAAGGCCATTTCGATCAAGCTCTCGCAAGGTGCGAAACCCGGGTTGGGTGGCGTGCTTCCCGGAGTCAAGGTCTCCCCCGAAATCGCCGAAACCCGCGGGGTACCCGTCGGCCAGACTGTGATTTCGCCACCCGCGCACACCGCGTTCAGCACCCCGGTCGAACTGGTCGATTTCATCGCGACCCTGCGAAAACTGTCGGGAGGCAAGCCGGTCGGGATGAAACTGTGTGTCGGCTCGCGTCGTGAATTCCTCGGAATCTGCAAGGCGATGATCGAACGCGGCATCACGCCCGACTTCATCATCGTGGACGGTTCCGAAGGCGGCACCGGCGCAGGTCCGGTGGAGTTCGAGGACCACATGGGCATGCCGTTGACCGAGGGCCTGATGCTGGTGCACAACGCTCTGGTGGGAACTGGTTTGCGCCCTCTCGTGAAAGTCGGCGCTTCCGGAAAGGTGGCGAGCGGTTCCGACATCGTCAAACGCATCATCCAGGGCGCAGACTTCACGATGGCGGCCCGCGCAATGATGTTCGCAGTGGGCTGTATTCAGGCCCAGATGTGCCACACCAACCGCTGCCCGGTCGGCGTTGCCACTCAGGATCCGGCACGCACCCGCGCACTCGACATCCCCGACAAGAGCGAGCGCGTCTACCGATTCCAGAAGGCAACCGTCGCCAGCGCGCAACAGATGATCGCGTCGATGGGCATCGATTCCTTCGACCAACTGCAACCGGGAATGCTCAACCGCCGCGTCGACGGTCTCACCACTCGCACCTATGCCGACCTGTTCGACTGGCTGATGCCGGGCGAACTGCTCGACTCCCCGCCGCAGAGCTGGCTCACCGATTGGATCGACGCCGACGCTCACCGATTCTGACGTCGGTCGACTCCCGCGTTTCAGATCGCGCGGATTCACCCTCCTGGTCCTACAGTGACAGATGGCCCGCTGTGACGGCGGCCACACGTGCACTAGTGGACGGAGTTCGACGATGAGCTTGACGACTGCGCCGGAACCAAATGTCGAGTACCTGAAAACCGATCCTGACCTGCCACCTGTCGGCGTCATCGACAAAACACCCATCTCCACGACTGCGCGCGTCGTCTTCCTTGTTCTCGGACTGGTCGGCGCGGGCGCCTGGTACATGATTGCGATCGTCCGCGGTGAACACATCAGCGCTGTGTGGTTCGTGTTGGCCGCAATCTGTACCTATCTGATCGCCTACCGCTTCTATGCGCGGTTGATCGAACGCAAGATCGTCAAGCCCCGCGACGACGTCGCAACTCCCGCCGAAATCATGGAGAACGGCGCCGACTACATGCCGACCGACCGTCGGGTGCTGTTCGGTCACCACTTCGCGGCAATCGCCGGTGCCGGTCCCCTGGTCGGACCCGTGTTGGCCGCGCAGATGGGATATCTTCCGGGAACGATCTGGATCATCGTCGGCGTCGTGTTCGCCGGGGCGGTGCAGGACTTCATGGTCCTGTGGATCTCGTCGAAGCGCCGCGGGCGCAGCCTCGGTCAGATGGCCCGCGAAGAACTCGGCCTTGTCGGCGGCGTCGCCGCACTGATCGGCGTGTTCGTCATCATGATCATCCTCATCGCGGTGCTCGGACTTGTGGTCGTCAATGCGCTCGCCGAGTCCCCGTGGGGAGTGTTCTCGATCGCGATGACCATCCCCATCGCGCTGTTCATGGGCGTGTACCTGCGGTATCTGCGGCCGGGCAAGGTTTCCGAGGTCTCCCTGATCGGCGTCGTCCTGCTTCTCCTTGCCATCGTCTCCGGCGGATGGGTTGCCGATACCGGTTGGGGCGCAGACTGGTTCACACTCTCGAAGGTCACCATCGCGTGGCTGATGATCGCGTACGGATTCGCCGCATCGGTGCTGCCGGTCTGGCTGCTCCTGGCACCGCGCGACTACCTGTCGACGTTCATGAAGGTCGGCACCATCGCGCTGCTGGCCATCGGAATTCTGGTCGCACGACCCGCTCTGAACATGCCGGCAGTGACGCCATTCGCCTCCAACGGCGAAGGCCCGGCCTTTGCCGGTTCACTGTTCCCGTTCCTGTTCATCACCATTGCCTGTGGCGCACTCTCGGGCTTCCACGCACTGATCGCGTCCGGTACGACGCCAAAGCTGCTCGAGAAGGAAAGCCAGACCAAGATGATCGGGTACGGCGGCATGCTGACCGAATCGTTTGTCGCGATCATGGCTCTGGTCACCGCCTGCATCCTCGATCAGCACCTGTACTTCGCACTCAACGCTCCCGCGGCACTGACCGGTGGAACACCGGAAACCGCAGCCGAATACGTCAACAATCTGCCCCTCGGCACTGCCCCCATCACACCGGACGTGCTGACTCAGGCAGCCGAGGCCGTCGGCGAAGAATCGATCATCTCGCGAACCGGCGGCGCCCCGACGCTCGCGTTCGGAATGTCCGAAGTGCTCAGCGACGTCTTCGGCGGCGACTCGCTGAAATCGTTCTGGTACCACTTCGCGATCATGTTCGAGGCGCTCTTCATCCTCACCACGATCGATGCCGGCACCCGCGTCGCTCGATTCATGCTCTCCGACTCGCTCGGCAACTTCGGCGGTCCGGCGAAGAAGTTCAAGGACCCGTCGTGGCGCATCGGCGCGTGGCTGTGCTCGCTGATCGTCGTCGCTGCCTGGGGCGCGATTCTGCTCATGGGTGTCACCGATCCGCTGGGCGGAATCAACACACTCTTCCCGCTCTTCGGCATCGCCAACCAGCTACTCGCCGCGATCGCACTGACGGTGGTCATGACGATCGTCATGAAGAAGGGCCTGTTCAAATGGGCCTGGATTCCCGGCGTGCCGCTGGTGTGGGACCTGGTCGTAACCATGACCGCGTCGTACCAGAAGATCTTCTCCGACAACCCCGCGATCGGGTACTGGGCTCAGCACAACGTGTTCAAGGACGCGAAGGCTGCCGGCGAGACGGCGCACGGTTCCGCGAAGACTCCGGAGGCCATCGATGCCGTCATTCGCAACACCTTCATCCAGGGCACGTTGTCGATCATCTTCGCGTCACTGGTGATCGTCGTGGTCATCGCCGGGATCATCGTATGTGCCAAGGCAATCCGAGCGGGCGGGCTGCCGACCACAGAGTCCCCGGAAGAACCGTCGAAAATCTTCGGACCCGCCAGCTTCATTCCGACGCCCGCGGAGAAGGAAATCCAGAAAGAATGGGACGAGCTGATCAAAGCCGGGAAAGTCCGGGCGCCCGGCGCCGCACACGGAGGTGGGCACTGACCATGACGACGGCGACCATGACGGCAAAACTCACCACAGCGTTCCGCGGAACGCTGTGGTGGGTTCGCTCGGTGATGGGTGATCTCGACTATCAGCGCTACGTCGAGCACACCCGACGCCACCACGCCGACTCACCGGTGATCAGCGAACGAGAGTTCTGGCGCCGCCGACACGCAGCAGCCGACGCCAACCCAGGCGCCCGCTGCTGCTGAATCCGGTCAGGGGCAGGTGGCCTTCGCGAGTTCGTATATGTGGCCGGCCTGCTCGTCGGTGGGCTTGTTGCCGTTGTTCTCGGCCAGGTCGGTGATCTTGGTCTTGACCTCCGCCTCGTCCGTGCCGTTGGCGACCTCGGTACACGTGGTCGTCAAGATCTCCTCGATGTCTGCGTCGTCGCGGTTCTCCGCCAACGGTGCGTAAGCCCCACGGAACGTGGCGACGAACAGCGCCGTCTTGCCCTGATCGATGGCGTTGCCCGCTGACTGTTTCGCCGTCTCGAGCGCCTGTTGCCCGCTCGTGACTGCCTCGCTGATCTTGTTCTGCGCGTTGTCCTGATCCTCGGTGCTACACGCGGTGAGCCCGAGAACGACGATTGCTGCTGCCCCGACTGCTGCTGCGATTCTCATGACGGAAATGTTAGTCCGATCAGCATGCTTCAAAACACAGTATTGCAGCGCAACACACGAGTTATCGCATGCAGTCGTTACGATCAGCTCAGCTAGATCACCGGATTCGCACATCGGCGAGGAGATCCCTGCGCCGACGGAAAGGACGATCAGTGAGCGAGCAAGACAAGGGGACGTCCGCAGGGGTGCGCAAGCGCGACCGCGGCGAGATCATCGGGCAAGGGGGTATGTGGCTCGCAAAATGGTCGTTGGTGTTGGCGTCGATTTCGCTGGGCGCCTGGATTTTCGGCTGGCTGATCGAAAAGCTCTGGGTCATCATCCTGCCGGTGGCTCTGGCTATCGTTGTTGCGACAGTCATGTGGCCGCCGACCCGCGGCATGATCAAGCGCGGGATGCCACCGGCCGCGGCAGCCGGCATCACCCTGGTGCTCTCGATCGGAATCCTGGCCGGTGTGATCGCCGGCATCGTTCCGTCAGTGGTCAGCCAGGCCCCCGAGCTCGCGAACAAGACCACCGAGGGCATCAACCAGGTTCAGGACTGGCTCCAGGGTCCGCCGCTGAACCTGAAGGACGACCAGATCGACAACGCCGTCCATGCCGTCATCACCAAGGTGCAGGAAAGCGGAACCGCCATCGCTTCAGGCGTTTTCAGCGGCGTGAGCACAGCGAGCTCGTTGTTGGTCACGCTCGGTTTGGTCCTGATTCTCGCTTTCTTCTTCATCAAGGACGGACCGAGGTTCATCCCCTGGCTCCACGCTGTCGGCGGCGGCCGTGCCGGTCGGCATCTCGAAGAGGTCCTCACCCGCATGTGGGACACGCTCGGCGGATTCATCAGGACACAAGCACTGGTGAGTCTGATCGACGCGGTCTTCATCGGCGCCGGACTGCTGATACTCGGGGTCCCGCTGGCACCGGTGCTGGCAATTCTCACGTTCATCGGTGGCTTCATCCCGATCGTCGGTGCCTTTGTCGCCGGCGCCCTGGCCGTGTTGGTTGCGCTGGTGGCCAACGGTCTCACCACCGCCATCATCGTGTTGATCATCATCCTGGCCGTTCAGCAGATCGAAGGAAACGTCCTTCAGCCTGTGCTGCAGAGCAAGTCGATGAAACTCCACGCCGTCATCGTGCTGCTTGCCGTGGCCGCCGGTAGCTCGCTGTACGGCATCGTCGGCGCCTTCCTCGCAGTGCCCGTCGCCGCTGTGGCAGCAGTTGTCATCCGGTACATCGGCGAGCAGATCGACGAACGCGCAAGCGACAACGAGCCGATGCCCGCCGGCGATGCGTCGGACATCCTCGAGGATCAAGACGACGACGCCGAGTCAGAGGTAGAGAACAAAAAGGCCTGATCAGCCCGCGATCACCTTCACCGAGGAGCCTGCACGTCCGCGAATGACGTGCAGGCGACTCGGGATTCGCTGCCTCATCTCGTCCACGTGACTGACGATGCCCACCACTCGTCCACCGTCGCGAAGCTCGTCCAACACAGCCATCACCGAGTCGAGGGTGTCGGCGTCGAGAGTGCCGAATCCTTCGTCGATGAACATCGTGTCGAGAACGATTCCGCCGGACTCCGCCGCAACCACATCGGCAAGTCCGAGGGCCAAAGACAATGACGCCAAGAATGATTCACCGCCCGAGAGCGTCTTCGCCGAGCGAACCACACCCGTGAAGTCGTCCCGGATGTCGAGTCCCAGACCGCCGCGGCGACCCCGAGAACCTGCCTCGTCACTGTGCACGAACTCGTATCTGCCCCCGGACATCCGCTGCAGCCGAACCGATGCCGACACGGCGATCTCTTCCAACCGCGACGCGAGCACATACGCTCGCAGCGACATCTTGCGACTGTTCTGACCTTTGCCGGCGATCACGTCGGCGAGGCCAGCGAGTTCGTCGTGCAGTTCCCGCTCAGGTGCAACCGCTTCGTATGCTTTCTCGAGTTGTCCGCTGAACCGTTCGAGATCCGACACACGGTTCTCGGCCAGGGAAGCAGCTGCAACAGCCGAGTTCACCACCTCGGCGCACTGAAGAGCACGCTCGCGAGGACCGTCGACGTCGACTGTCTCGACTTCGCTCACCGCAACGACCTCGGGGTCGTCGAGGACCGTCCGAGCGGCCACCTCGAGGTCGCGTGCTTTGGCGAGTTCCGTTTCGATCGCTGCGATTCGGGCCGGCGATCTCACCCCTTCGATCGCAGCCTCGACCGAATCGAATCCAGCAGCGGCCGCCGCAGCGGCCAGTTTGGTCGACAGTTCCGCCGATCGCGCCTGCGCACGAACGGCGTCGTCACGCATCTCAGACGCCGCCGAGGCAGCGGAGGCAAGCCTTTCGAACCGCGAGCGCTGAGCAGCGATGGTCGAATCTTCTCCCACCGCAGCGACGATCGCCGCTCGAATCTGCTCGACCGTGGCCGACAGAGTCGTCGTACGCTCGGTCAGTGCCGCCAATTCGGCCGTCAGAGAAGCGGATTCCTGTTGCAGCTCGCCGTCACGCTCGTTGAGATGCCCGAGCTTGTCGGCCAACCCTCCAACCTGACCGGCAGAGTGGGTCGCCTCGTCAACGGCGTTCCGAGCCGCGGCGCGGAGCCTGTCGAGTTCTGCGACGTCGCCGTCCCCGCCGCGGGCGATCACCCGGTCGATGTCACGGTCGACGGTTACCTGGCGGTCGACTACCTTGCTCAGGGCTTTCTCGGCCGCACGCTCGGCTGCGGACGCGACTTCCAGATCGGGCTCGGTGACCGTCACGACATCAGACTGCGCCGGCGCAGGGTGTTCACGCGAACCACACACCTGGCATGGGTCACCGGGCGCGAGTGAACTCGCCAACTCCGCAGCCATGCCCTCGATACGCTTCTGCACGAGGTCGAGCCAGCGCCCGCGAGCACTCTGATGGGCGTCGCGCGCATCCAACACCTGCACACGAATCTTCTCGGCTTGCGCACGCAGAGAGACGAATTCATGAGCCGCTGCCGCAGCATCCGATGCTTTGGCCAGTGCAGCTTCGAGGCCGGGCAGAGCCGCGTGCGCGCGTTGCGCATCCTCCAGTCGTTGGCCGGCCGAGCGCACCATTTCTGGCAGTTGAGTGCGTTCAACCGCGATGGCATCGATGCGCTCGGACAGAGCGTCTCGCCGAACTCCGAGTTTCTCGATCTCGGCTTCTGCCGCATCGGCTCTGCGAGCATCCTCCGCCATTGCGTCCAGGCGAACGATCTCGTCACGCCAGGTCCGGATCCGAGCTACGACGCGTTGACGCTCGTCGTCGGTGGGTGGCCACACCTCCGGCACAAAAATCTCCGGACCGTCGAGTGCGGAGTAGGTCGACATCGCTGCGGTCATCGATTCGAGTGCGGCAGCGAGGTGCAAGCCGGCAGCGTCCACATCGCCGGCGACAGCGGCCACCGGCAGTGCGCGCTTGGCGGTCTCGATTTCAGCGCCGATCACAGCTCTTTGGGCGGCGCCCGTATTGAATGCTGCGAGTTCAGCGGTCGCACGATTACGGCGAGCGACCAGATCTGCGGTTCGCTGCGCCGCCGACAGAACCCGATTAGCCTCGGCTGCTGCATCTTTCGCGGTCACCAGCTCCGCAAGACTTGCATCGCGGGTGTCCTGAGCCTCGGCGAGGAGTTTGCGCGACCATTCCAGTGGGTGTGCCTCGGCGCCTACCTCGAGTCCCGCAGCTGTCTCGACCTTCGCGAGCAGCAGCCGCACGGATTGCTCCCTGGCCGCGAGCGCGGTCGCACTTGCCTTTCGCTTGGCGTCGAACCATGCCTCGACGGAGACAAAACGCTTGGTGTCGAACAGACGCTCGAGCAGTTTGCCTCGCTCGTCACTCTCGGCACGCAGGAATTTGGCGAACTCACCCTGCGGCAAGAGCACCACCTGGAAGAACTGATCAGCGCTCATGCCCATGAGGCGGTTGATCTCGTCACCGATGTCAGGGATGCGCGAAAGATTCTCGCCGCGGCCGTCCAACCACGTCAGTGTGGCCTTTGCATTCTCTGTGATCGAACCGGTGCCACGCTTCTTCGGGCGCGAATACTCTGGACTACGAACAAGTTTGATTCTGCGACCACTGATGGTCGCTTCGAGTTCCACGCGCGGCACCGAACCGGCGGGCGCGTGATCGGACAGTAGCCGTTTGCCCTCGTTGCGCGCACCCGGCACCCGCCCGTACAGGGCAAACGCAACCGCGTCGAGGATCGTGGTCTTGCCTGCCCCGGTGTCACCGTGCAGAAGGAACAGCCCGTCTGCACCCAAACGGTCGAAGTCGACCTCGACCGTGTCGGCGAAGGGCCCGAAAGAGCTGACTTCGAGTTTGTGCAGCCTCACGCGGTTTCACTCAGTTCTACCGTGGACTCCTCGGCGCGCGCGGCAGCGCTGAGCGCTTCGGCCATCAATGTGACCTCACGCTCGGACGGGTCACTACGCACTGCCGAGACAAAGCCGCGGGCGATCTCCATGTCGGATCGACCCCGTACCGCGTCACGGTACTTGAGATCCGATTGCCCTTCCGGCCTTTGCCATTCGAGATGAACGGCAAAGGGAAAACGCGCCTGAAGTTGCCTCATGGCATCGACGGGACGAACCGGATCAGTGAGCAATGCGGAGAGGTAGCACTGCTCGGAATCGGTGTACTTCGACTCACCGAGTAGTTCCTCGAGAGTTCCCGTCACCTGGCTCAGCCCCCGAATGACCGGGAGATCCAGGCGCTGCACCGACGACAGGCCGGCTGCGTCGAGTTCTATCAAAAGCGCCGCCTTACGGTGGCTGCGTTCACCGAACGAATACGGCAACGGTGAACCCGAGTACCGCACACTCTCCGAGAGCATCTGCGGAGAATGCAGGTGTCCGAGGGCGACGTAGTCGACGCCGTCGAACTCTCCCACTGCGACGGTCTCCACTCCGCCGACCGAAATGGAGCGTTCCGATTCAGAGGCCTCACCGCCCACGACGAAGGCATGGGCGAGCAATACCGATCGAGTCGCGGGGTCGGCAGCCGTTCGTTCGGCGAGATCTCGCCGAACACGCGACATGGCCGCTCCGAGGATGTCGGAATGAGTACGAGCCCGGGGCACGTCCAACTCGACGCGCGTGATCTCCGGCTCGAGGTACGGAATCCCGTAAAAGGCGACAGGACCGAACTGATCGCTCAGCATCACCGGAGTACCGATCTGGCCGACGCGAGTGATCAAGTGCAAGCCGCCGGCAGCGGCAAAGGATGCCCCGGCTCCGAGCCGCACCGCGGAATCGTGATTGCCGGACGTCGCGACGATGACCGCCCCCGCCGCCCGGATTGCCTCGAAGCCTCGATTGCACACGGTGACCGCGTCGGAACTGGGAATCGAGCGGTCGTAGATGTCCCCCGGCACGACCACGACGTCGACTCCGTGTTCGCGGACGGAATCTGCGATGGAACCGAGCACACTCGCCTGATCGGCCAACAGATCGACGCCGTGAAAGGTGCGACCTATATGCCAATCGGAGGTGTGCAGAATCTTCATGAATCCGACGGTAGAGCAGCCCACCGACACCGCCGATCTCCCACGCTGACGGCTTCGGCGGTGTGCCCCAATCCACGAGAGTCCGGTGACCCTGCACACAATCCGTCCGGTTCGTTTGGCGAAGAACCCGAAACCATCGCGCCATCGCGTCGATAAATGCGCCAGCCACGACCCGCACAAACACGGCCGACAACGCAAGAACCGCTAATGTCGTTATGTGTCTGCAACCCAACGTGCTCGCTCCGGGGTACCGCTGGACAAGCGATCGCTCATCGTGACCGTCCCCGGCCTGCCCTGGTGGGGAGTGATCCTGCTTGCTGCCGGTGTGACCGCCGTCGGCGTACTGATCGATGCCACCGGAGGCGGCGGAGAGCTCACCGCGGTGTTCTCGACGTTCTACTTCCTGGGCTGTCTCTTCGCTGTGGTTGCCGCTTCGAACAAGGCCCTCTTCACCGCGATGGCCCAACCGCCGTTGCTGCTCTTCGCTGCGGTGCCGATCGGGCACACGCTCATCGGCAAGGACAACAGCACCGCGCTGCGCGATATCGCGATCAACATCGCGTACCCGTTGGTCAACCGCTTTCCGATCATGTTGGCCGCAACCGTGGTCGTGCTGATCATCGGTGGCTTCCGGTACTTCCTGCTCAATCAGCGCCCCACCGGGCCCGCGCGCTCGACCCGCTCCCGCCGCTCGGCGGCCACCACTCGTGACTCCTCTGCGGCTGCCACGCGAGAACAACCCGCACCCGAGACCGGGCGTCGACGCAGAGTCTCGGACGCGCCCGTCCCCGGGCCCCCGCGTCGCCGCGCCCCCGAGGTGGACGAGCAGCCCGCCTACCGAAGCACCCCCAGGCGCGAGCCGATCCAGGACGAGCGTCCGCTGCCGCCTCGGAGAAGCCCTCAGCCACCCAGGGTCGATCGCACGCACCAACCGCCTACGCGTCGCCCCCAGCCCGACAGTCGGCCCGTGGCAGACGACGACTACCCGTCGTACGGTCGCCGCCGGGCGCCCGAGCCCACTCCGTCGCCCAGACGTGAGGAGCGGATGGAGCCCTTCTTCGCTTCGGGTGACGACGTATCGCCGCCGCTGCCCCCTCGCCGCCGCCCACCCGGAGTCGATCTTCCGGCGTATCCGCCGCCGCGAGTTCGGTACCGCGATCGCGAAGAGCCCTGAACAGACGCGCCCGGTAGCACAAAAATGCGGGGCACCTTCCAGATGGAAGGTGCCCCGCATTTTCTTGTTTCAGGACGTGCGCGCTGCTCGCAATTCACGGGGAAGGGCGAACACCAGAGTCTCGTTGGCAGTGGTGACGGGTTGAACGTCGTTGTATCCGTGCTCGGCAAGAAGTTCGATCACGCCGCGCACGAGCACCTCGGGTACCGATGCACCCGACGTGATGCCGACGGTCTGGACACCCTCGAGCCACGCGAGATCGACCTCACGGGCGTAGTCGACCAGGTACGACGCGGCAGCGCCCGCCCCGAGCGCGACCTCGACCAGGCGAACCGAGTTGGACGAGTTCCGCGAACCCACCACGATCACGAGATCACACTCGGGAGCCATCGCCTTGACCGCGACCTGACGGTTCTGCGTGGCGTAACAGATGTCGTCGGACGGCGGGTCCTGCAGATTGGGGAAGCGCTCACGCAGGCGCGCGACGGTCTGCATCGTCTCGTCGACGCTCAGTGTGGTCTGGGAAAGCCAGATGACCTTCGACTCGTCACGAACCGTGACCGCGTCGACCGAATCCGGGCCGTCGACGATGGTGACGTGATCGGGAGCCTCACCTGCGGTGCCCTCGACCTCCTCGTGGCCTTCGTGGCCGATGAGCAGAATGTCGTAATCGTCGCGGGCGAATCGCTTCGCTTCCTGGTGCACCTTCGTGACCAGGGGGCACGTCGCGTCGATCGTGCGCAGGTTCCGCTCGGCAGCCGAGTCGTGGACGGCCGGCGACACACCGTGCGCCGAGAACACGAGCAACGATCCCTCGGGAACCTCGTCGGTTTCGTCGACGAAGATCACGCCCTGATCTTCGAGCGTCTCGACGACGTGGCGATTGTGGACGATCTCCTTACGCACGTAGATGGGTGCGCCGTGCTTCTCGAGGGCCTTCTCGACGGTCTCGACCGCGCGGTCGACGCCGGCGCAGTAGCCGCGAGGCTCGGCGAGGAGCACGCGCTTGGCGCTGCCCTTGCGGGTGGACGGCGAATCAGCCGAGTGCGCGATACCGAGATTGAGAGGAACAGCCGAAGACATGTGATCAGCCTACTGGCACCTCGAACGTGAGACACTCCGGCAAACGTGAACACCTCGGTTTCGGGCTCCGATCGAAGGTTCCGAAGTAAACGAGTACAGCCGTCACAGGCAAGTCGGCTACCGATTGTCGGAGCTTTGCGGCAAGCTGTGGGAATGATCCGACCACCGTTCGTGGCGCGCGTTGCCGCGGGACTCGCCGTCACCGCGATGGAAGAGGCAAAGAAGTTGCCCACCACCGCCGTCGCCCTGCCGATGACCGCCGTGAGCCAGATGCTGCAGACAAGCATGCGCGTGCAGCAGTCGATCACCTCGCTGGCGATCAAGGGCGATCAGGCATTTGCACTGATCAACTGGTCTTCCGAGGACGAACAGCCCGAGTGGGCGGTCTTCGACGAAGACGTCGATGCGCCTGCTGACCCGACGCCTTCCACCGGATCGACCACCGCTGACACCCCGACCAACGCCGGTCGCTTCGCGCTCTACTCGCTCGAGCCGACTGCCCCCATCGAGGAACCCGCACCCGTCGCCGAGTCCGAATCCACGGCAGCTACGACGGACGGACCTGCCGAAGAGCCCGAGATCGTCACCGAACTCGACTACCCCAACCTCACACTCGCACAGCTCCGTGCGCGCATCCGGACGCTCAGCATCGACGAGCTGACCGCAGTCCTGGACTACGAGAATGCGACGCTCGCCCGGGCACCGTTCCAGACCATGCTCACTAACCGCATCACCACAGCCAAGGCAAAGTGACTTCCGCAACGCCCCCCGCTTCATCGCAGCGATCGTCCGGCGCCAGTAGCGCTGAGCAGCCGTGGCCGGTCCGCACGGTTTCCGCCAAGGTCGCCGGCTGGATCGATCGGCTCGGCAGTATCTGGGTCGAAGGTCAGATCACCCAGATCAATGCACGCCCCGGCACCCGAACGGCCTTTCTCGTCCTGCGTGATCCGTCGGCAGACATGTCGCTGTCGATCACGTGCTCACCGCAGTTGTTGCACAACTCCCCGGTGCCGTTGACCGAGGGCTCGCGAGTCGTGATGTTCGGCAAGCTCTCGTTCTACACCGGACGCGGAACGGTGTCGTTGCGTGTCACCGAGATTCGCGCCGTGGGTATCGGTGAGCTGCTTGCCCGCATCGAGAGACTGCGCGCCTTGCTCGCCGCCGAGGGCTTGTTCGATCCGCGGCTCAAACGGCCGCTTCCGTTTCTGCCCGGCACGATCGGCCTGATCACGGGCCGAGCCAGTGCGGCCGAGAAGGATGTCGTCTCAGTCGCCCATCGTCGTTGGCCAGCAGTTGCCATCGCAGTGCGTAACACCGCGGTTCAGGGTCCGACTGCTGTTCCCCAGATCATCGAAGCGCTGAAGGAACTCGACGCCAACCCGGTAGTCGACGTCATCATCCTCGCTCGCGGCGGCGGTAGCGTCGAGGATCTCCTGCCGTTCTCCGACGAAGCGCTGTGCCGCGCCATCGTGGCCTGCACGACGCCGATCGTCAGTGCCATCGGACACGAGCCGGACAGCCCGCTCAGTGACCACGTCGCCGACCTGCGCGCAGCCACACCCACGGACGCGGCCAAGCGCGTCGTACCCGACGCGGTTGCGGAAGCTGCCCTGGTTGCGGATCTGCGTGACCGCAGCGCTGCGGCACTGCGCAGCTGGGTCAAGCGTGAGTCTCATCTGATCGAACAGTTGCGCACTCGACCGGTCATGGCATCGCCGCTGCTCGCGGTGGACCGTCGCGCCGAGGAGGTCGAAAGGCTCCAAGCCGCCGGACGACGCGATGTGACTCGGTTGATCGACTCCGAGTCCCGAACGATCGAGCATCTGCGCGCCCGGCTCACCACGCTGGGCCCCGCCGCGACGCTGGCCCGCGGATACGCAGTCGTGCAACGTGTTGTCGCCGAAGGCGATCCGGAGGTTCTGCGCTCGGTCGAGGACGCGCCACCCGGTACCCAGATTCGAGTTCGACTTGCAGACGGCGCCGTTCGCGCCGCAGTGATGGGAAGAGAAAAATGAGCAACGCCACCGACACCGACATCAACGAACTCGGCTACGAAGCAGCCCGGGACGAACTGGTGAGCGTCGTGAAGATTCTCGAACAGGGCGGTCTGGACCTCGACGCGTCACTCTCACTGTGGGAGCGAGGCGAAGCGTTGGCCAAGCGCTGTGAAGAGCACTTGGCCGGCGCGAGGGCCCGCGTCGAAAAGGCTCTGGCCGAAGCGGACGAGTAGCGTCCGCTCCGACCGCAAATCCTATGGCGTGATCGGCTGCGCTGCGCCGACCTTCTCGGCAAGAATCCGGAACTCTTCCGGCGTCGCCGCGCCCGTGAGCAACAGGCGAACATCCCCGACGTCCGTGACCCAGATCGACTCGACACCTTCGCCGCCGAAGACGTTCCACGTATCGGCACCGACGGTCTCGACTCCGGTCGCGAATCGCTGTCCACCGGCAACATGTGACACCAACGGGAATTCCTCGGCGTTGCTCTGTGTCAGCTGGATGTAGCGACCACTGGTCGTGATGAATCCCACAGTGCTCGAATCTCCGCCGCCGTCGCCGGAGATGATCTTGCGACTGCCGGAGTTCGGAGTCCACCCGTCCGGAACACCGGGATTACGGATGGGAAATCCGAGTTCCTTCGCGTCGTAGTTCAGAGCTGCGTCCACGTCGACGCTCGGGATAGGCCCCTGTGTCGGGCCGCCAGGACTGAACGTGCACTGGCTGGCGATGCCCGCAATGATGATGCAGAACAGCACCAACGGTACGAGAGACCAGACCATGTCTTTGTTGTCTTCGAGAATGCGGGGTTTCTTCGATGCCACACCTCCAGTATCCAGGTACTCCGCAGTAGATACGATTCCCGGTCCCCCTCGAGCGAGACAAAACGTCTCTGCGGCGACCCGACAGCGCACGTAGCCGCTCCCATCTGGGACAATGACGCCTGAAGAAACCACTGCGTCGACACACCCCGTCGACCGCGACCGCGCCAGGAGGCACCGCACATGACGGCCAGCAGCACTCATCGTGAGACCCCGGACCGTAACCTCGCACTCGAATTGGTCCGAGTCACCGAAGCCGGTGCTATGGCTGCCGGCCGCTGGGTAGGCCGCGGCGACAAGGAAGGCGGCGACGGAGCAGCCGTCGACGCCATGCGTCAGCTCGTCTCCTCAGTCTCGATGCGCGGCATCGTCGTCATCGGTGAAGGCGAGAAGGACGAAGCGCCGATGTTGTTCAACGGCGAAGAGGTCGGAAACGGCGACGGCCCCGACTGTGACTTCGCCGTCGACCCGGTCGACGGCACCACCTTGATGTCCAAGGGCATGCCCAACGCGATCTCTGTTCTGGCTGTTGCCGAGCGCGGCGCGATGTTCGATCCGTCGGCCGTGTTCTACATGGAGAAGATCGCTGTCGGGCCGGATGCCGCAGATGTCATCGACATCAGCGCACCGATCGCCGAGAACATCAAGCGCGTGGCCAAGGTCAAGAAGGCGTCGGTCTCCGACATCACGATCTGCATCCTGGACCGCCCGCGTCACAACCAGCTGATCCAGGACGTTCGCGACACCGGCGCTCGTATCCGTCTGATCTCCGACGGTGACGTTGCCGGCGCGATCGCCGCAGCGCGTCCGGAGTCCGGCACCGACATGCTCGTGGGCATCGGCGGAACGCCAGAGGGCATCATCGCCGCAGCAGCCATGCGCTGCATGGGTGGATCGTTGCAGGGCAAGCTGGCCCCCACCGACGACGAAGAGCGTCAGAAGGCCATCGACGCCGGTCACGATCTCGATCGGATCCTGTCCACCGAAGATCTCGTCTCGGGCGAGAACGTCTTCTTCTGCGCCACCGGCGTCACCGACGGTGACCTCCTGCGCGGCGTCCGCTACTACGGCGGCGGCGCCAGCACGCAGTCCATCGTGATGCGTAGCAAGTCCGGCACCGTTCGCATGATCGACGCGTACCACCGTCTCGAGAAGCTGCGCGAGTACAGCTCCGTCGACTTCGACGGCGAAGAGGGCGCGGTTCCCCCGACGTTCTGATGGGCTCCGCCCCGTGAGTGGTTAGGGAGTCCCTGCACTCCTTAACCGCTCACGGGGGACGTAGTCCCCTACCAGCTCTCGAAAAGTGGCAATGTGGAGCCATGACGGAGAGCAACGATCAACAGTTCCGAATCGAACACGACACCATGGGCGAAGTTCGGGTGCCCATCGACGCACTGTGGCGAGCACAGACCCAGCGTGCAGTCGAGAACTTCCCGATCAGCGGGCGCCCGCTCGAGCGCACCCAGATCCGCGCAATGGGCCTGCTGAAAGCAGCGTGTGCGCAGGTCAACAAGGACCTCGGACTCCTCGACGCGGACAAGGCCGACGCAATCATCGCCGCCGCGAACGAGATCGCCGAAGGCAAGCACGACGATCAGTTCCCCATCGACGTCTTCCAGACCGGCTCGGGAACCAGTTCGAACATGAACGCCAACGAGGTCATCGCATCCATCGCGAAGGCCGCCGGTGTGGACGTACATCCCAATGATCACGTCAACATGTCGCAGTCCTCCAACGACACCTTCCCCACCGCCACGCATGTCGCAGCTACCGAAGCAGCGGTCACCGATCTTGTTCCGGCACTGGAACATCTGCATGCTGCGCTTGCCACGAAGGCGACCGAGTGGAAGACCGTCGTCAAATCCGGACGCACCCATCTGATGGACGCTGTGCCGGTCACGCTCGGTCAGGAGTTCGGCGGCTACGCACGTCAGATCGAGGCCGGCATCGAGCGCGTCAACGCAACACTCCCCCGCCTCGGCGAGCTGCCGATCGGCGGAACAGCAGTCGGCACCGGTCTCAATGCTCCGGATGGATTCGGCCCCAAAGTTGTTGCCGAACTGGTCAAGTCGACCGGTGTCGACGCGCTGACTCCGGCGAAGAACAGCTTCGAAGCGCAGGCCGCGCGTGACGGACTGGTCGAGGCATCGGGCGCGCTGCGGACCATCGCCGTCTCACTGACGAAGATTGCCAACGACATTCGGTGGATGGGATCGGGTCCGCTGACCGGACTCGGCGAGATCGCACTCCCTGATCTGCAGCCGGGAAGCTCGATCATGCCCGGAAAGGTGAACCCGGTCCTGCCCGAGGCAACCACTCAGGTTGCGGCTCAGGTGATCGGAAACGACGCCGCCATCGCGTGGGGTGGCGCCGCCGGAGCTTTCGAACTCAACGTCTACATCCCGGTCATGGCCCGCAACCTGCTGGAGTCGTTCACCTTGCTGGCCAACGTCTCTCGACTGTTCGCCGACAAGTGCGTCAGCGGACTGGTCGCGCACGAGGAGCACCTCAAGACACTCGCCGAATCTTCGCCGTCGATCGTGACGCCCCTCAACTCGGCAATCGGTTACGAGGAAGCCGCAGCCGTCGCGAAGCAGGCGCTCAAAGAGAAGAAGACGATCCGTCAGGTCGTCATCGAGCGCGGACTCGTCCCGGACAAGCTGAGCGAGGAAGAACTCGACAAGCGTCTCGACGTTCTGGCGATGGCGAAGGTCAAGGACTGAACAAACAAAAGAGTGGCGGTTTCCACTTCGGAAACCGCCACACTTTTCCCTACACCGTAGTGGTTGCCCGCCACTCGTCGGTGCGATCGGGGCTCGCCTCGGCCAATGCTTTCAGCGTCGCTTCGCGATCGAAATCCTTGCCGTACACGGGAGTTCCCGGCTGCTGACGCCAGGAATCGTCGATCGTTCCCGCATCGACGGGATCGAAGCCCAACTGATTGATCAGATCGAAGACGACCTGCTTGTTCGCGTCGTCGTCGCCGGCGATGGGTAGCGCAATGCGCCCCTCTGCACCTTCGGGAAGCCCCTTCTCGAGGAGATGCTTCCACCAGATTCCGTTGAACGCCTTGAACACCGGTACACCCAGGTGTTCCTGCACCCATCCGCTTTCGGTCTGTCCGTCCTCGATGGCGGCGATCAGACCGTCACGCTGTTGCGGGTAGTAGTTGTTGGTCTCGATGACCGGGGCACCTGCGACCGCACCGCTGAGAATCCCCGCCGGTAGATCAACCACGTTCTTCTGCGGAATGCTCACGATGACCAGCTCGGCACCCTCGGCGGCCTCGGTGCTGCGGACTGCCTTCGCACCCGTCTCGGCTTCCAGTTCTGCAAGCGTGTCCGGTGTCCGCGAGTTCGAGACGCGCACGTCGTGACCGAGCGCAGCGAGCCTACGTGTGAGCGTGCCACCGATCTGACCGGCTCCGATGATTCCGATGCGCATGATCCTGCTCCTTCGTCGTGTGGAGTGGCGATCGCGCCACCGCTGCATTCGTCAACGACGAGAACGCACCGGGTCATTCCGCACCGGCCATTTCAACTCCCGTTGATTCAATCGGTTGACGAATCGAGTGCGAGTTTGATGCGAACACTGACCGGGTCGGTCTGCAATCCACGAAAGGCAGAGGCCGTCAGCGCCGATCTGATCTTCCCCGACGCAAATGTCTTCACCCGCGCCGGCACGTCGTCGTCCGGCATGATCTGGGCCTGTCCGTCCACCCACTCGCCGCGGCGACGGATCCGAACCTTCGGCGTCGCAGAGATATTGGCACCCCACCCCGTGCCGGTGCCATGCTGCGCAATGACCCACGCCTCGTCACCGTCGTAGGTGATCGCAACGGGCACTCGGCGGGTCAGACCGGTTCGGCGTCCAACCGTCTCGATCTCGGTCATCAACGACGGCATCAAACCGATCCGATTCAATCCGGTGACCAGCGGATTGGCGAAATACTTCCCGACTGCGACTTCGATTCTTCGTTTTCGTGCAACTGACGTCGGTACCGGCATGTCGTTTCCTCTCCTCCGAAGCTGGTGCTCGAAGCAACAGCTCTATACCGCACGATATAACCACTGTTCGGGGAGTTTTGCCACCAAGAATCTCCGTCGATACCCACCACCTGCACACAACACTTGACTGTGTCTGTCGGTTACATCTAGTCTCAGATTCGTTCCTATACCGATCGACATACTGGGAGGCAGTGATGAACACACCTCGAGACGCCTTGTTGCCATGACCGGCCCGCAGACGCGTTGTCCGATCGCCGCAGCGCGTCGCAAGTGGGGAGTACCAAGAGAATCAGCGGCACCAGATGATTCGAACAGCACTGCGATTGCATACGATGGCGGGATGGCCGACTCCGATTCCCGCACTCTGATGCTGGTCGGCGCCATCAATGCCTTCCGTGAACACGGGATCGCGACGACCTCGCTCACCGAGATCGTCGAACGCTCGGGAGCTCCCCGCGGGTCGGTGTACCACTACTTTCCCGAGGGCAAAGGACAGCTGGCCGGCGAAGCAGTTGCCTACTTCGGCCGGGGCGTCAGTGCCGCGATCAGTTCGATGATCGCTCAGTCTTCCCCACCGGAGATCATCGACGCGGTTGTCACGATATTTCGAAACAGCTTGGTAGAGAGCGATTTCACCTCCTCCTGTCCGGTCGCAGCCGCGGCAGTGGAGGGCGCGTCGACGCCGGCGGCATTAACTGCTGCGGGCGAATCCTTCACCTCGTGGGAATCGCTTCTCACATCGTTCTTCTGGCAGCAGGGACAGCCGTCCGAGACTGCAGCACAGTGGGCAACCGTCGTGATCGCGTCAATCGAAGGCGCGACGCTGATGGCAAAAGCTCAGCACACCACGGCGCCTCTCGATCGCATCGGCGCTCACCTCAAGGCTCTGGTCTCGGCCCCGAGCTGACCAACCCTCTTTCTTCCAACCGCTGCTGCCGTCCGCGCAGGAGCAGAGATGGCGTACAAACATGTCTCACACACTTGCACCGGCGCCCTCGGCGCCCATGATGACCAAGTCCCGTCGATTCACTGCGCTGATCTTCATCTGCCTCGCCGAACTCCTTGTCGTGCTGGACAACACAGTGGTCAACGTCGCACTGCCGACGATGAGCGTCGACTTGTTCGCCAGCGTCAGCGACCTGCAGTGGATCGTCGACGCGTACACGTTGACCTTCGCCGGGTTCCTACTCACTTTCGGCCACCTGGGTGACCGCTTCGGACGCCGCCGAGTGATGATCATCGGCTTGATCGGCGTCGGTGCGATGTCGCTCGTCGGCGCCTTGGCTTCCAACCTCGAACAGGTGATCATGGCGCGAGCCGCCATGGGTGTCTTTGCCGCAGCTGTCTTTCCGGCTACGTTGGCCATGATCACCAACATCTTCACCGACGCCAGAGAACGAGCCATCGCCATCGCGGCCTGGACCGCAATGGCCGGCTTCGCGATTGCCATCGGCCCGACTGCGGGCGGCTGGCTTCTCGAGCACTTCTCCTGGCACTCGGTGTTCTGGATGAACGTTCCGGCAGCATTGTTGGTCATCGTGGGTGTGCTGCTGGTTGTTCCGGAATCGAAGGCGCTCCACGTCGGCCGATTCGATTTCGTCGGAACAATCTTGTCGCTACTGGGCATCGTCATTCTGGTGTGGACCATCATCGACGCACCACATCGCGGATGGGTGTCGACATTCAGCATCACGGGATACCTCTCTGCGACAGTGTTTTTGGCCGCATTCGTCGCATGGGAACTGCGCACCGACGCGCCGATCCTGAACATGAATCTCTTCCGAATCCGGCGGTTTTCTTTCCCCGCCTTGGCTATTGCTGTCAGCTACTTCAGCATGTTCGGATTCTTGTTCCTGATCACGCAGTACTTCCAGGGCGTTCGGGAGTACTCGCCGCTCGAATTCGGCATCCACTCTTTGCCTTTCGCTGCAGCTGTCGCCGTGGGCGCCCCAGTCGCCACCTTGGCGGCACAGAAACTCGGCACGACTGCAGTGATGGTGTTCGGCCTCCTGGTACTCAGCGGCGGGATGTTCCTGGCGGGTCGGACGACCGTCGAGACGCCCTACCTCGGACCCGTCGTGATCTCGATGGTCCTCATGGGTCTGGGCCTCGCAATTGTCCAGGGACCGGCGACCGACTCCATCATGTCCTCGGTGCCCCTCGACGAAGCGGGCGCAGGTTCGGCAGTCAACGACACGACGCGTGAGCTCGGCGGGACCCTGGGTGTCGCCGTCATCGGTTCGATCGTCGCCTCGTACTACACGTCCAAGGTGGCTCCGATCGTCGACGCCATTCCCGACGCCGTGATGTCGGCGCAGGAGAAAGGCTTCGCTCGTGAGTCCGTGCTCAGCGTCATCGAGATCCGCTCCCGCGACATCAGTCCGCTCTTCGAGCAGCAGAAGGACAGTCTGATCTACACGATGAAGACCGCATGCCTGGAAGGTTTCGCCATCGCGTCGTACTTCACGGTCGGAGCAGCATTGATCACCGCTCTGATGGTCGCGTTGTTGCTCCCTTGGAAGCCGGTCACGGAAGGCTCCATTCTCGGCAGTCTGACAACCAAGACCCCGAAGTAGCTACAAGGTTTCCCGATTTGTCCCAATATCAGCCCGCCGTTCCCCGATACTGGGTTGACCGAGTGGTACCGACGACAACCCTGCTAGGGAGAATCTCGTGTCCATCACCAGTAGAAACAGCTCGCGACTGTCGGCAGCGGCGGTTCCGGTAGTACTGACGGTCGCCCTGCTCGCCGGATGCTCGTCCGATTCAGACACCACCTCGGCGCCCGGGCCGGTCGTCAGCGACGCCAGCCCGGGTCTCGACGCCGGGGTGCCGATCCCGGACGGGCAAATCGACGACGCGGTCGGGAAGCTCGACGGCCTCGCGAACGACCTCATGGCAAGTTCCGGTGTTCCCGGTATGGCGGTGGCCGTGGTGCACGGAGGTAAGACTGTGTACGCGAAGGGATTCGGGGTTCGCGAGTTGGGTAAGAGCGCCACCGTCGATGCCGACACCGTGTTCCAACTGGCATCGGTGTCGAAATCGGTCGGGGCCACGGTGGTCGCCCACGAAGTCGGAATCGGGACCGTCGACTGGGACACTCCGGTGATCTCGAAACTGCCGGGGTTTGCGCTTGCCGATCCGTGGGTGACCGACCACCTCACGATCTCCGATCTCTACACGCATCGGTCGGGGTTACCGGACCACGCCGGCGACGGGCTGGAGGACCTGGGCTACAACCGGGCCCAGGTGCTCGAAAAACTTCGCCAACTACCGCTCAATCCATTCCGAATCACATACGAGTACACGAACTTCGGCGTCACTGCCGGTGCGGAGGCCGTTGCAGCCGCGGCGGGCACCGATTGGGAAACGCTGTCGCAGAACACGATCTACGGTCCGCTCGGTATGACTTCGACGTCTTCGCGGTTCGCCGATTACCAAGCCCGAGAAAATCGAACAGTCGGCCACATCCTCGAAGACGGAAAGTACAAGGTAGGGCCGGTTCGGGACGCCGACGCCCAATCCCCCGCCGGTGGAGTCAGCTCCTCGGTGAACGACATGGCCAAGTGGTTGGACATGGTGCTGTCGGGCGGCCGGTATCAGGGGCAGCAGGTCGTTCAGACGGAGGCGCTCGTGCCAGCAGTCAACCCGGAAATCGTCTCGCGCCATGCGCAGGAAATCGGGGAACGTTCCGGCTTCTACGGCTACGGGTTCAACGTTTCCGACAGCGCGGCAGGCCGTGTGACCGCCAGCCACTCCGGCGCCTTCCTGCTCGGTGCCGGGACCAATTTCGTCACGATTCCCTCCGCTGACGTCGGCATAGTCGTTCTGACCAACGGCACGCCCACCGGCGTCGCAGAGACCTTGACCGCCGAATTCGCCGATCTGGTGCAGTTCGGGAAGATCACCCGCGAGTGGCGCCCGCTGTACGAAGCGTCCTTTGCCTCACAAGCCGACCCTGAGGGCGAACTTGCCGGGAAGACGCCGCCGGCCTCCCCCGCTCCCGCGCCACCGACAGACCAATTGACCGGCGACTACGGCAATCCGTACTGGGGTCCCGCGCTCGTGACGCAGCAGAACGGTGCGCTGACCTTGACCATGGGTCCCGCGGCCGCGACGTACCCTCTGACCCACTGGGACGGAAACACCTTCACGTTCCCGCTCAGCGGCGAGAACGCACCGGCCGGGACGGTCTCGAAGGCCACCTTCGACGGAAACTCGCTAACCTTGGAGTACTTCGATCACGATCATCTCGGTACCTTCATCCGGGCAACACCGGCCGAATAATCAGCCAAGGACACCCCATGAGTAGTTCGACAGCCACGGTGAACGCAATGTTCGCGGCCCTCACCGATTTCGACGTGGACGCCGCAGCCGAATTGATGACAGACGACATCGTCTGGCAGAACGTCTCGCTCCCCACCCTGCGAGGCAAGAAGACCGTCGTGCGAGCGCTTCGTCTGGTCACGAAGCCTTCACTGAAATTCGAGGCGGAGATGCACCACATCGTCGGCGACGAGTCCACGGTGCTCACCGAACGCACCGACATCCTCACCGTCGGACCGTTGCGCATCGAGTTCTGGGTATGCGGAACTTTCGAACTGCGCGACGGCAAGGTCTGCGTCTGGCGGGACTACTTCAGTCTGCGAGACGTCGCGTGGGGCGTGGTGACCGCGGTCGGCCGCGCAGTCGTCGGGACCGGGACACGAAGTAGGCTTGCTCCGGCCTGAAATCACCTGCCGAAAGCGAGCGAACCTGCCATGTCCGAAAACACCACGCCTGACTCCTTCGACGCCGGATTGGCTGTGCGCACCGAAGTCATGGGGGCCGATTTCGTCGACGCCGCCTTCGAGCGCACCCGGGGAACGGACAGCGAAGAACTGCAGAACTTCGTGACGGCCAACGTCTGGGGTTCGGTATGGACGCGTCCCGGACTCGATCGCCGCAGTCGCAGTCTGATCAATCTGGGGATGCTGATCGCGCTGCGCGCCGAGAACGAACTCAAAGGCCACGTACGTGGGGCATTGCGAAACGGATTGACGCGCACCGAGATCGTCGAAACCGTGATCCACGCGAGCGCGTATTGCGGCGCGCCGGCCGGACTGGCGGCGATGCGTGTCGTGCAGGAAGTTCTCGACAACGAACTGGGACCGCTGCAAAACTGAACAACTTCAAACCCAGGCATCTCCCCGTGCAGACCGAAGTCCGCACGGGGAGATCACTTCTCAGGAAGTGGGGCCGAACTCCTCGAGCATGTCGGTCACCAACTCGGCGATCGGCGAACGCTCACTGCGCGTGAGTGTGATGTGCGCAAAAAGCGGGTGCCCCTTGAGCTTTTCGATGACGGCCGCAACTCCGTCGTGCCTGCCCACTCGCAGGTTGTCACGCTGCGCGACATCGTGCGTGAGGACCACTCGCGAGCCGGTTCCCAGACGAGAAAGCACTGTCAGCAGAACATTTCGTTCGAGCGACTGCGCTTCGTCGACGATCACGAACGAATCGTGCAGCGACCGACCGCGAATGTGCGTCAGCGGCAACACTTCCAGCATTCCGCGGGCGAGAACCTCCTCGAGAACCTCTGGCGAGGCCAACCCGTCGAGAGTGTCGAAAACGGCCTGAGCCCACGGGCCCATCTTCTCGCTCTCACTACCGGGAAGGTAGCCGAGTTCTTGTCCGCCAACGGCATACAACGGACGGAAGACGACAACCTTGCGCTGAGTGCGGCGCTCGAGAACGGCTTCCAAACCTGCCGTCAGAGCCAAGGCCGACTTACCGGTGCCCGCCTTACCACCGAGAGAGATGATACCGATGCTCTCGTCCATGAGGAGATCGAGCGCAATGCGCTGCTCGGCGGAGCGGCCGTGCAACCCGAACGCCTCGCGCTCACCGCGCACCAACTGGATACGCTTGTCGGGAGTCACCCGACCGAGGGCGCTCGACGAACCACCGAGCAGGCGAAGACCCGTGTGACACGGCAGATCTCGCGCTTCGTCGAGGTCCAGGTAACCCTCGTTGAACAGCTCGTCGATGTCCGTCGAGGCGACGTCCAGCTCAGTCATGCCCGTCCATCCGGATGGCACGACGTCGTGAGCGTGGTACTCGTCGGCAGGTAGTCCCACCGCGCCTGCCTTCACACGAAGCGGAATGTCCTTACTGACGAGGACTACGTCCTTACCCTCCGCCGCAAGGTTCAGCGCGCACGCCAGAATCCTCGAATCGTTACTGTCCGTGCGGAATCCGACGGGTAAGACCGCAGGGTCGGTGTGATTGAGTTCGACCTGCAGTGTCCCGTTCTCGGTGCCGATCGGTACCGGACGGTCGAGGCGGCTGTATTCGATCCGGAGATCGTCGAGCATGCGGAGCGATTCTCGGGCGAACCATCCCAGTTCGTGGTGGTGTCGCTTGCCTTCGAGTTCGCTGATCACGACGAGTGGCAGTACCACGTGGTGTTCGGCGAATCGAGTGACAGCCCATGGATCGGACAGTAGTACCGAGGTATCCAAGACGTACGTGCGAAGTGCATCTCCCGAATGATTCCCGGCTGATAGATCAGCCCGGGCCGAGTGGGCAGAGACGGAGCGTGATGCAGTCACGTTGGGCTCCTAGGTCTGCGCGGCACCCGCGCAAACTCAGCTCGCTGGGCCGGACGGCTCTGGTGTCAGGTGACGCTGTGTCAGCTGAAACAAGGGCCGGGCGCCGGCCCTCTCGTACTGAGTGTTTCAGTCACGATCAGAACCTCCCGCACAAGTAACTTCTGGTTACTCGTTACTGCCGACGGTACTGCGGATCGGACACTCGCGCCACGGAACGAGCCGCACATCTGGTGAACGCCAGGTAACAAAATGCCACTCGTGTGATTCAGCGTCACTCAGGACTCGATCAGACCCCACTTCGCGGCGCGCACCGCTGCCTGAACCCGCGAATTGGTTCCGGTCTTGACGAAGATGTTCTCGAGGTGGGTGGCGACGGTGCGACGGCTGACGAACAACTCCTCGGCGATCTCGACATTGCCCGCGCCCCTGGCCACCAATTGCAGTACTTGGATCTCCCGTGGGCTCAGATGGACACGATCGAGCGCCACCTGGTCCCCCACGACGCGCGAGCAGGCTGCGCTGGACGCCGCCACCACCTCCCGTACGCGATCGACGACGCCGGAATCCGCGAAGCTCATGTGCAGCAATCCGGTCACCTCACGGCCGGAGAACCCCAATGCGACCGACGCACCCTCGGCGTACCCGGACGGCCGCAGAACATCGGTGACCATCTCGACCTGCTCGAATCGTGGCACGTCCTGCCAGAACACGGGCACGCCCGAAGCCTCGCGAATGATGCCGAAGAGATTGCGATCGGCGACGAAGTCCTCGAGCAGGAACTCGAGCACCCTGGCGTCGTATCCGGAACTCGCCAGAGCCCGATGTCTTCCGCTCGACGGGTCTCGGTACGTGACCGCCGCAGCCGAGTACGCGAGTCCACGTGCGCGGAGTTCTTCGGCGCACAGGCCGAGAATGCCGTACGCCCCGGCCGCCGGCGATCGCGGCGCGAACATGTCAGGTCCAGCGCCGCGATCAGGCAGTACAGACGTCATCACACCAATCTAGCCAATCGTGTGAGCTAGGCCACGACCAGTGAATCGGCCGGCTTCTTGCCCGCCCACGGACGTGCCGCTTCGAAGTTCGCGGCAGCCCGCAGGACCAGTGCGTCCTGGCGGTGACGTGCGGCGATCTGCAGCCCCACCGGTCGACCGTCGGCTGTGAATCCAGCGGGCACGGTGATCGCCGGATTGTTGAGCATGTTGTACGGGTAGGTGAAGAGCCAATCGAGCAACTGCTCACGCAGCGACGCACCTTCGAGCCACGACGGCGCGAACTGACTGAGCGGGAACGTGGCCGAAGCCAGGGTCGGCGAGACCAACACGTCGTAGTCGTTCATGAACGTCGTCCACGTGTCCCACATGACGCCGCGGAAGGCGTCGGCCCGCCCGACGTCGACACCGGTGAGCCGCTCGGCCTCGTGCATGATCTCGATCAGGTTGTCGTCGACCTCGCCGCGCTGGTTCTCCCAGTCGAGCAAGTCGTATTCGGAAGCGAAACCGGGAACCCAGATGCCGTTCCACATCGACGCCGACGGATTTCCCCACTGCGGGGTCGCCTCGGTGATCCGGGCACCCAATTCCTCGAATGCCGACAACGCGTCGAGACACACCGCCAGCACCTCCGGATCAACATGGCCGAGACCGAGATTCGTCGACCACGCCACGCGAAGGCCCTTCACGTCACCCTTCGAGGCTTCGACGTACGAGGTCTCGGCACGCTCGATCGAGAGCGGGTCCGCATTGTCCGGCCCGGCCATGATGTCGAGCATCAGCGCGTTGTCGGCAACAGTCCGGGTGATCGGACCGTGATACGCCCAGTTGTAGAAGCGCCCGGCCAGGATGGTCTGCGGGATGACGCCGGTGGTCGGCTTCAACCCGACGACCCCGCAGAGCGCCGACGGGATACGCACCGATCCCGCGCCGTCACTGCCCTCGGCGAGTGGCCCGAGGCCTGCAGCCACGGCAGCCGACGCACCGCCACTGGACCCGCCCGCGCTGTTGCCGAGCTTCCACGGGTTGTGCGTCGGCCCGTACAGGTGGTTGTCCGTGCCACCGTAGTAACCACTTTCGGGAGTGTTCGTCTTTCCCAGGAACAGTCCGCCGGCGCCTCGCAGCCTGTCCACGACGACGGCATTTCCCGTCGCGATGTTGTCGGCCATCGGCTTCATCCCGAACGTGGTCGGCAGCCCGTCGACTGCCGTCAGATCTTTGATCGTGAACGGAACGCCGTGCAGCGGGCCGAGCTTCTCGCCCGCTTCCTGTTGCCGTGAGAGTTCGGCCGCATCGCGCGTCACCTGCTCGCGATCGAACTGCACTATCGCGTTGATCGACGGATTGACGGCGTCGACGCGCTGGATCATCGCTTCGGCAATCTCGTTGGGCGAGAGACTGTTCGACGCGACCGACGCCGCCATCTCGGTAGCGGAGAGCCAATGCAGATTCTGTTCGGTCATGGGGTTTCCTTCGCCGGAGGGGTGATGCTCTCAGGCTAGGAAGCACCGAACTCGGCCACCATCGGTCATGTGACCGATGCCACAATCCGCGACTGGCAAAAAACCAGCGGCCCGGCCCCTAAAAAGGGACCGGGCCGTCGGTGAAGGAATTCCTAGACGTTCTTGCTGAGCAGGCCCCAGTTCTCGAGACCGTCGTACAGCGGAAGGTCGAGAGCGAGCTTGGCGACGCGCGCACGCAGCGCCGGCAGATCCGCGTTGCCGGCCAGAGCGGTACCGATGATGTCGGCGACCTCGGTGAACTCGGCATCGCCGAATCCGCGAGTGGCCAACGCTGCGGTACCGATACGCAGACCGGAGGTGGTCATCGGCGGGCGGGGATCGAACGGAACAGCGTTGCGGTTGACCGTGATGCCGATTTCGTGCAGAAGGTCCTCACCCTGCTGGCCGTCGAGCTGCGAGTTACGCAGGTCCACGAGCACGAGGTGGACGTCTGTGCCGCCGGTCAAGACGCTGATGCCCTGGTCTGCGACGTCCTTGTTGCCCAGACGCTCGGCAAGGATGCGCGCACCGGAAAGGGTGCGTGCCTGACGATCCTTGAACTCTTCACCGGCAGCGATCTTGAAGGTGACTGCCTTGGCCGCGATGGCGTGCATGAGCGGTCCACCCTGCTGACCGGGGAAGACAGCAGAGTTGAGCTTCTTGGCCCACTCTTTCTTCGCCAGGATCAGGCCCGAACGCGGACCACCGAGGGTCTTGTGGACGGTCGAGGAGACGACGTCTGCGTACGGGACGGGCGACGGGTGCAAGCCTGCCGCAACCAGTCCGGCGAAGTGAGCCATGTCCACCCACAGGTACGCCCCGACCTCGTCGGCGATCGCACGGAACGCCGCGAAGTCCTGCTGACGCGGGTACGCGGACCAGCCGGCAACGATGACCTTCGGCTTCTCGGCGAGGGCGATCGAGCGCACCTCGTCCATGTCGATGCGGTGATCTTCCTTGCTGACGCCGTAGGACGCGACGTCGTACAACTTGCCGGAGAAGTTGAGCTTCATGCCGTGCGTGAGGTGACCGCCGTGTGCAAGGTCGAGGCCGAGCAGCTTCTCACCCGGGTTCATCAGTGCCATCAGAACAGCAGCGTTGGCCTGTGCGCCCGAGTGCGGCTGAACGTTCGCGAACTCTGCACCGAAGAGTTCCTTCGCACGGTTGCGCGCCAGATCCTCGATGACGTCGACGTGCTCGCAACCGCCGTAGTAACGACGTCCCGGGTAGCCCTCGGCGTACTTGTTGGTCAGGACGCTGCCCTGAGCCTGCAGAACCGAGCGGGGAACGAAGTTCTCCGACGCGATCATCTCGAGCGTGTCGCGCTGACGAGCCAATTCACCAGCCATCGCCTCGGCGACTTCGGGGTCGAGTTCGGCGAGTGATGCAGAGTTGACGTCGGAGCCGGGCACAGCGGTCATCGAGGAATCTCCAAGCTGGATGCGGAAACGAATGCGTCCAGTCTACGAAGTTCGCTCCCGCCGTCTCCACCCGGCACTAGGCAGCACGCAGAGAGCTGGGGACCAGCGGCTCGTCGAGCAGCCTGCGGAAGCGTTCGGTGCGCTCCGCGCCCACCGGCACCTCGTCCAGCCAGCCCCCGAGCAGCCGGTATCCCTCGACATACGTGCTGGTGTACGCCCGCCACAGCGGCGAAGACAGGAACTTGAGCGATTGGCGAGCGCGTTCCGGCGTCGACAGCGACCACCGTTCGAGGAACAGCGCCACGTCGTCGAGGCTGCGCCCCTCGTCGTGCAACATCAGCGCCGCATCCTGCCGGACACTCAGCAGTTGCCCCGACGCGGCGGAGAGCCGTTGCGCCTTTTCCCCGTCGAAAGACAAGCCGAGGTCGGCGTAGATGTCCTGCGCCCACAAACCCCAGTCCGGGCCGACAATCGCTTCCAGCGCCAAATCCGCGAGGCCTTCGGCCATGATGCACTGCGGCGTGTTGACCAGGAACAGTGTCTGCTCGAGCTGGCCCGAACCGACCAGACCGGCTTCCTTACGGCAATGCTCGGTGTGATGGCCGGGGTAGGACTCGTGCGCGATCAGCCGCGGCAGGTTGGCCATGAACTGCGGCAGATCCGAATTGATCGCAACCTTGGAGCGGTAGTCACCGAGGTAGTAGTTGAAGCCGGACCACGGCTTGTCCCCCACCACTTCGTATTCGACGGTTTCCGACGCGGGAAGCCCGAACGTGCCGCGGACCAGATCGCGCAGCGCACTCGACATTGCCTCGACGCATTCGTTCAGTTTCGCCGCGGGGATCTCGTCGGCCTTGCGATGCGCCTGCACCCGCTGCGCCAGCGGTCCCGGACCGGGCAGAACTTCACCCATCAACCGGTGAGCGTCGCTGTAGGCGTCCTCGTTTCCCTTTTCGATTCGTACGTCGAAGTACGCCTCGACCTCGTCCACGAAGCCGATGTCCTCACCCGCGAACTTGCGCCCGGAGCATTCCAGGGCGCGAAGGTGTACGTCGACGAAGTGGGAGCGTTCGGCATTCAGACCACTTCCGGCCAACTCGCCCCGCAATTCACGTGCCGTGCGGGCAAGTTCACGCGGATGGGGCTTCGGGGCGCTCTCGATCTGCTTACGCAGCACCGGGTCACCGGTGAACGCGTCGACGAACCCGTCTTCGAGACGGTCGAAACCCAGTCCGAGCAGCAGGTATTGGCGAACAAGTGTGTCTGGATCCATAACCACCGAGCCTAGTCGCTCGCTCCGGAATGCCACCCGGCGAAAGTCCCGGACGTGGCACCGAGCACAATCCGACTATGCACTCGGATCGTGCGCACACGCGCCTGGCTTGCTCGCATAGCTGTTTCGTCCGCCGGGCCCCGGGTTCACTACGTGCCGGTGAGCTGGGCTGATGGCGCGCACCAACGAATCGAGTCCCTACGTCGAGTTCGACCGCAAGCAGTGGCGGACACTGCGTAAGTCGACGCCACTGGTGTTGACCGAGGACGAGTTGTACGGCTTGCGTGGTCTCGGCGAGCAGATCGATCTCGAAGAAGTTGCCGAGGTTTATCTCCCCCTCGCACGTCTGATCCACCTACAGGTAGCGGCACGCCAACGACTGTTCGCGGCCACCGCGACCTTCCTCGGCGAGAAGCATCCCGACCGTCAGGTGCCCTTCGTCATCGGCGTCGCCGGTTCGGTCGCGGTCGGAAAATCCACGACTGCTCGTGTGCTGCAAGCTCTCCTGGCCCGCTGGGATCACCATCCGCGCGTCGACCTCGTCACCACGGACGGATTCCTCTATCCGACCAGGGAACTCCAGCGTCGGGGCATCATGCACCGCAAGGGTTTTCCCGAAAGCTACGATCGCCGCAAGCTGTTGCGCTTCGTCACCGAAGTCAAGTCCGGGGCGGAAGAGGTAGCGGCGCCGGTCTATTCGCATACGTCGTACGACATCATCCCGGGCCAGTACCACCTGATCCGCCAGCCCGACATCCTCATCATCGAGGGCCTCAACGTCCTGCAGACCGGCCCGCGTCTGATGGTCTCCGATCTGTTCGACTTCTCGATCTACGTCGACGCCCGCATCGAGGACATCGAAGCCTGGTACATCCAGCGGTTCCTCGCGCTACGCAACACGTCGTTCGCCGATCCGAACGCCCACTTTCACCACTACTCCGGCCTCTCCGACCGTGACGCGACCATCGCGGCGAAGGAGATCTGGAACTCGATCAACCACCCGAACCTGGTGGAGAACATTCTCCCCACCCGCCCCCGCGCAACCCTGGTGCTGCGCAAGGACGCCGATCACACGATCAACCGGCTGCGGCTGCGCAAGCTCTGAGACGGCTCAGGCACCGAACCGGCGGTGGCGCGCCGCGTAATCGCGCAAGGCTCGAAGAAAGTCGACTCGACGGAACTCGGGCCAGTACGCCTCGGTGAACCAGATCTCCGAATAGGCGCTCTGCCACAACAGGAATCCGGAGAGCCGCTGCTCGCCGGAGGTGCGGATCACCAGATCCGGATCGGGCTGTCCCGACGTGTACAGATGCCCGTCGATGCCGTCGACCGTGACGGCCTGGATCAGTTCGTCTCCGCTCAGGCCCGCACCGATCTTGTCGCGCAGGAGCGATTGGACGGCGTCGGCGATCTCCTGACGCCCGCCGTATCCGATCGCGACGTTGACATGTGTCCCGGTTCGGCCGCTCGTCCCCGCCGCCGCTTCCCGCAAGCGCCTGGACTGCTCGGGAGGCAGAAGATCGAGAGCCCCGACGATCTGCACACTCCAGTTCTTGCCGGGCCCGGAGATCTCTTCGACGACGTCGGTGATGATTTCGAGGAGGGTGTCGAGCTCTTCCGGCTCGCGGCGCAGGTTCTCGGTCGAGAGCAGGTAGATGGTTGCCATCTCGATTCCGGCGGCGTCGCACCACTCGAGCAATTCGGCAATTTTGAGCGCGCCCATGCGGTGCCCGTGACTGACATCGGTGAAGCCGTTCTCGCGAGCCCATCGCCGATTTCCGTCACACATCACGGCTACGTGCCGTGGGTGCGCGAGACCGTCGAGATGACTGAGGAGTCGTCGCTCGTAGATGCTGTACAGCAGTCCGCGCAGATTCACCGTGACATCACCATGGTGTCAAAGACTACGCCCGGCAGTGACAGCCACATGCGAGCGCCGTCACGCTTTTTGTACGCGTCGAAAACCCGCAGGTAGGTTATGCTACTGATGCGTAACCTACGGTACCGTAGGTTACGCGGTTCGCAACAGTACGGAACGAGAGGGGTTGCACATGACGGCATTCGGGCTCGACGAGCTTCCGGTCAAACCACGCATGCGCGGTTGGATCCATCTGTGGGCGCTCGGTGTCTCCGTCGTCGCGGGCATCGTTCTCGTCTCCGTAGCCGGCGCTCAGGTCGGCGCCAAAGCGGCTTGGGCAACCGCGATCTACAGCGTCACGATCTGCGGCCTCTTCGGCATCAGTGCGACGTATCACCGCATCCAGTGGCAGACGGTCAAGGGCCGTACGTGGATGAAGCGTGCGGACCATTCGATGATCTTTCTCTTCATCGCCGGCAGCTACACACCGTTCGCCATGCTCGGCCTCCCGACTCACACCGGCAAGATCATCCTCGCGATCGTGTGGGCAGGCGCGCTCGCCGGCGTCGCACTCAAGATGCTCTGGCCCACCGCCCCGAAATGGGTGGGAGTCCCGCTCTACCTGCTCCTCGGTTGGGCGATCGTTCCCGTGGTCGGTGAACTGACGCACCAGGTCGGTGTGGCGCCGATGGTGCTGCTGCTCGTCGGCGGAATCTTCTACAGCGTCGGCGCAATTCTGTACGCGACGAAATGGCCAAACCCGTGGCCCACGACGTTCGGGCATCACGAGTTCTTCCACGCCGCGACGGTCGTCGCAGCGATCTGCCACTACATCGCGGTATGGCTCGTCGTGTTCAACTGACTCGCCAGTTCCACCACCGTCGTCACCGGCCGATCACACACGAATCCCCGACAGATGTACGCGGCTTCACCTCCGTCGACGAGGGGTCGATCTGCAAGCAGCGGTGAAGAATCCGGCGCTCCGCCGACAACCACTGCACCACCCGGGGCAAGCCGGCGGGCATCGGCCAACAGCGAACCTTCCCCGACGACGGCCACCTGTATCGGACCACGCAACGACGCTTCCGCCACCGCGAGCCAGTGCCCCGCCGACCGAGGCGCACGCTCGAGCGGCAGCGTGGCCCTCGCCAGCGCGTCCGCCGCGGCCTGGGCGTAACGAGAAGAGCGCTCGGCATCGGTCAACGCCGCTGCGGTCAACAGAGCCTCCGCGACGCTCGACGCACCGGACGGCGTCGCGCCGTCCAACGGGTCTCGGGGCCGAGTCACGAGCGACTCCGCGAAATCGGCCGTGTCGAACCAGCTTCCCGGCTCGGCCGGATCAGCGAAGTGGTCGACAGTGACGTCGAGCAACTGCTGTGCCGCATCGAGCCACCGCGCCAATCCCGTTGCCTGGTATAGAGCCAGGAGGCCGGTGGCCAACATTGCGTAATCCTCGAGCACGCCCGTCGGGGCGCCGACAGCCCCGCCGAGGGAAGCGCGACGCAAGTGACCGTCCACCAGGTGAAGGTCGAGAAGAGCGCCTGCGCACTCGGCCGCCGCGGTGATCCAGTCGGGTCGGTCCAGGGCAAGTCCGGCTTCCGTCAAGGCCGTGACGGTCAACCCGTTCCAGGCCGTCACCACCTTGTCGTCGCGGCCAGGCTGTGGACGCTGAGCCCGGGCGGCACGGAGAGCGTCGGAGACCGTCTGCCAGCGCGACCAGTCGTCGGGGTCACGGAGCAACTGCAGTACCGACGCACCCTCTTCGAAGGTTCCGGTATCGGTGACCCGGAACAACTCCGACGCCCACTGCCCGTCCTCCGCGCCGAGAATCTCGACCAGCTGCGTCGGCGTCCATACGTACGTGAGGCCTTCGACGCCGTCGGTGTCGGCATCGAGAGCCGAAGCGAAGCAACCGTTCTCGGTCAGCAGATCGGAGAGCAGGAACCTTGCGGTCTCCTCGGTGACGCGAGTGGCGAGGTCCGATCCGGTGCGCCGCGCCCAGTGCGCGTAGAACCGCAGGAGCAGCGCATTGTCGTAGAGCATCTTCTCGAAGTGCGGAACCACCCACTCGGCATCGACCGAGTACCGCGAGAAACCGCCACCCAACTGGTCGTAGATCCCGCCACGTGCCATTGCTTCGGCGGTGCGCTCGATGCCGCCGAGGATCTCGCCCGAACCCGTTCGCTCGTACTGTCGGAGCAGCCCCTCCAGTAGTGCCGACGGTGGAAACTTCGGTGCCCCACCGAATCCCCCGCGCGGGACGTCCTCGTCGCCGAGGATCGACCGGCCCGCCGCGTTCAGCAGCTCGGCGTCGATGGGTGCTCCCCCGTACGGAATCCCGCCCGACGCGCGCTGAAGTTCCGTGACGATCGACTGCGCCGCGTTGTCGACCTCGTCGCGCCGATTCGTGAAGGTGTCGACTATCGCTTCGAGAAGCTGTGTGAACGAAGGCATTCCGCCGCGAGGCGTCGGCGGGTAGTACGTGCCGCAGTAGAACGGTGAACCGTCGGGAGTCAGGAAACAGGTCATGGGCCAGCCGCCCTGGCCGGTCATCGCAACCGTCGCATTCATGTAGACGGCGTCGATGTCGGGACGTTCTTCTCGGTCCACCTTCACACAGACGAAGTTCGCGTTCATGACGGCCGCGATCTCGTCGTTCTCGAACGACTCGTGCGCCATGACGTGGCACCAGTGGCACGCCGAGTATCCGATCGAGAGGAGAATCGGCACGTTGCGCTCGCGCGCCCACTCCATCGCTTCTTCGCCCCACTGTTGCCAGTGGACCGGATTGTCGGCGTGCTGACGCAGGTAAGGGCTCGAGGACCCACCCAGGTTGTTCCGCATCCGTGGGTCCATCGCCGCTACCTCGTTCGTCTCAGGATTCTTGCTTGGGCTTCTTCTCGGTAGAGACGTTGGGTTCCGCCGGGCTCGGAGCAGTGATAGCTCCCCGGTCGGTGCCTTCGTCTGCCTGCTGATCGAGTTCGGGATGATCCGGTTCGAACGTCTCCGGCAGCTTCTTGAGCTGGCGGTTCATCGACCGAACCAGGAGGATCACACCGATGAGCAGCGCAAGAATCACCAGCAGGCCGACCGGAGACGACTTTCCGAACTCCGGGCCGGATGGGTTACTCGGGGTCTGAGCAAGAAATTGTGTGGTGCCGAGAACTACCTCGGCGGACAGAGCATTCACTTCTGAGCGTCCTCTTCGAGACCTGCGAACAGGTCGGTTTCCGGAATGGACGTGGTGACCCGCGTCTTGGCGAGCTCGAATTCCTCGGTGGGCCAGATCTTCTGCTGAATGTCGAGCGGCACAGCGAAGAACGAACCGTTGGGATCGATCTGCGTCGCGTGTGCGCGCAGAGCATCGTCACGCTGGGGAAAGTAGTCGCCGCACGTGACCTGAGTGGTCACCCGGACCATCATGTCGCCGCGTTCGGTCTTCCACTTCTTGAGCCAGTCCGCCATCGGGAACGGCTCTCCGCGACGCTCGTACTCCTCCTGGAAGAGTTCGAGGCGCTTACGGATGAATCCGTGCGAGTAGTAGACCTTCTTGATTTCCCACGGCTGACCGTCCTCGGGGAAGTACTCGGGATCGGCGGCGGCTTCGTAGGCTGCCATCGTCACCTCGTGGCACCGGATGTGATCCGGGTGCGGGTATCCGCCGTTCTCGTCGTACGTCGTGACGACGTGGGGACGGAACTCGCGAATCACCTTGACCAGAGCGCGCGTCGACTCTTCGAGCGGAACGAGGGCGAAGCACCCTTCGGGCAGCGGCGGAAGAGGGTCGCCCTCGGGAAGCCCGGAATCGACGAAACCGAGCCAGCGCTGCTTCACGCCCAGGATGCGAGCGGCCTCGGCCATCTCCTCCTGGCGAACTTCGCTGATTCGATCGCGGACACCGGGAACGTCCATGGCCGGGTTGAGAATGTCGCCACGCTCACCCCCGGTGAGCGTCAGGACCATCACTTCGTGGCCTTCGGCTGCATAACGGGCGGTGGTGGCCGCACCCTTGCTCGACTCGTCGTCGGGATGGGCATGGACGGCCATGAGCCGGAATCCGCTCACGTGTTCGTTCACCTCAACTTCACCTGTAGCCGTTGCCGGCAGTTCACCTGTAGCCGTCACCGGCAGTCTTCGAATCACACGCTGTGCACCGCTCGGATTACTCCGGGCCGTTGCCGTCAAACGTACCGACTGCCGACAAACCTACCGACGGCGCGACGGGATACGTCCTCTATAGTTCCACCCGAGAGTTCCTGGCGCAGCCGTGACCCCTTCGGTAATCCGGCGGGACACAGTCAGTTGCTGCACGACACGCGAACTCGAGTCTTCGAGAGCAGAGTGATGAGCAAACCGCTTCCCCAAGATCGGTACCCGAGCACAACTCGCACGGGCAGTCCCCGCAAGTGGATGGTGTGGGCTCTGACCGCTCTCGTCATCGTCGTAGGCGGCGGAATCGCGTACTACGCGTACGGAAAATTTGCGGTCAAGGAAATCGAGACCGAGACCATCTCGTTCGACATCGCCAACGACTCCACGGTGAAGATCCGTTTCACCGTCACACGCGACGACTCGTCGCGTGAAGCGATGTGCATCGTGCGCGCACGCTCGAAGGACGGCTCCGAAACCGGTCGACGTGAGGTCTACGTCCCGTCGTCGGAACATCAGACCCTCGAGTTCAACACCGAGGTCAAGACGTCCCAGCCGCCAGGCATGGCCGACGTCTACGGCTGCAGCTTCGACGTTCCGGAGTACCTGACCAAGAGCTGACCTCGGAACGCACCCACCCTGCCGGACGTTTGACGCCGGACAGGGCGGGTAGTCATGCGTGATAGAATTGCCCGATACACGGTTCCGGGTGGAACCGTGTATTGCTGCATTGACGCAAGGTTTGACGGCAAGGTTGCATCCCTGGTGGTGCTTCTGCGTCGTTGTTCGCTGCTGTTGCAGCGATCGTCGAGGGAGCCCCCGGCTCCGACTACTAGGGAGTGATCGAGATGACCGAGACCCAGGTGACCTGGCTTACCCAGGAATCACATGACAGGCTCAAGAACGAACTCGACCAGCTCATCGCCAATCGCCCGGTCATCGCCGCCGAGATCAACGAGCGTCGCGAAGAGGGCGACCTGAAAGAGAACGGCGGCTACCACGCTGCCCGCGAAGAGCAGGGTCAGCAGGAAGCCCGCATTCGCCAGCTCCAGGAGCTGCTGAACAGCGCAAAGGTCGGCGAGGCCCCCACTCAGTCCGGTGTCGCACTGCCCGGATCCGTAGTCAAGGTCTACTACGACGGCGACGAGAGTGACACCGAGACGTTCCTGATCGCTACCCGCGAAGAAGGCGCACGTGACGCCAAGCTCGAGGTCTACTCGCCGAACTCACCGCTGGGCGGCGCGCTGCTCGAAGCCAAGGTCGGCGACACGCGTGAGTACAACCTGCCCAACGGCAGCACCATGAAGGTCACGCTACTGAGCGCGGAGCCTTACCACAGCTGATCGGCTGTACCAGCTCTGAAAAGAAGCGCCACCCGACTCGGTCGGGTGGCGCTTCTTGCTCTGTCGGCGCTCGCTGTTTCCTGCCCACTCACACCACGCGGCGAGCCTTCATGCCGGCGAAGATCGGGCCGACCTTCACCACGTCGCCGAACGTGGGTGCGTGAAGCATCTGACCGTTGCCGACGTAGATCGCCACGTGGCCGGGGCCGCCTGCCTGCCAGTTGCCGAACAACAGGTCACCGGGCTGCGCCTGATCCAGCGGGATCTCGACGCCGACACCCCACTGCGTCTCCGAGGTCCGGGGCAGAGTCACCCCGGTGGCCGCGTGGATCGCGTACGACGTCAGCCCCGAGCAGTCGAACCCGCCCATCGACGGCCCGTTGATGTTTCCGCCACCCCACACGTACGGCAATCCGAGAAACTTCAGACCGGCCTCGACGACGCCGCCCACCGCTGCGGCGAGGTTGTTGTAGTCGAAGGGCGCAAGCATCAGGGCGAACGAGTCCTGCAACGATTTGATCTGGGCGACAAACGGAGCGGCGACCGCCTGCTCCGCAGGAACCTCGCCCGACTTGTCTGCCGGAACGCCGCCCGCTTCGCGAACTGCATCCGGCCCGACGTCGTAGGCAGCGAGCGCGAGGTCGACGGTATCGCCCTCGACCTCACCGGACTTCTGCCAGGACTGCGCTTGCTTCACGAGATCGCACAACCGGTATCCGGTTGTCATCACCGGATCGGCCACGCCCAGGATGTCCATCTTTCCGTCGCCGTCACCGTCCTTGCCGTATGCCGTCCACGCTGCGGTGGTGAAGCGGCCAGGCCCGCGCCCACCTTCCGGTGAGATGTCGGTATCGGGTCCGTACTTGAATCCGTTCTCGACCGAGTACAGCGAGGCGATCACCGCGGGCGTGATCTCCGAGCAAAGAGCACCGGCCTTTTTGATCCACGGCGCGAACACTGCCACCGCTCCCACGGGCGCCAATGTCGCTCCCGGAAAGTTGGAGGGTACGGAAGGCACGATTCCCTCAGGTGTGTCCTGAGTTCGTGCCGGTCCGTTCCAGGCTGCAAGTGAGACTGCAGCATTCGAAGACTCGTTCTTCTCGACTTGTGCGGGCGCTCCGAGAGTTCCACTCATCACGCCCAGTGCGGTGCCGATCGACACAGCGATCGCCAGGACACCGACTGCCATCCGAACCTCCGATAAACCTCTGAAAATCCATGTACGTGGTCGTACCCGAAACTTGTCGGTGTGAACATCTACTCTTTCGAACATGCATTCGACACGGCTCAGTCTCGCGACTCCTGTAACCAATGTCTCATTTATCTCGGCGGGCGTTACGCAAATGACTACAGACGCCAAGGCTTTTCTCAGGTTCGGCGTGCAAGCTGAGTCCATGAGCGACGATCGGCCACGACCCGCCCGGGGACGCACTACGGTGTATCGACCCGTTCGCCTCGCCCTCGCAGCCACGGCTGTGGCGGGAGCACTCGCAAGCGGCGGACTTTCACTCGTTTCTTCTCCCACTGCCACGGCACTCGCGCCGGACACGTCGGCTTCTCACACCAAGGATCCCGTAGCGAAGCGGCCCGTCGTGGTCGCCGGATTCGGAACCCCGGACGCCGTCTCCAACGGTTCGTGAGTACTCCGCGCTCGGCCTCCGAGTGGCTCACGTGGGGGGTTCAGGCCCGGGTCGTCGTCACCGACCCTGAAGTCCTTCCCTCCGCGGCCAGCCTGGTTCGCGGGTACCTCACCGCTGCCGACGCCGCCACCAATCGAGATCGTGCCGACTCCGAGATTCGTACCTATGTCAGCGCCGCGAGCAACGTCGACGGCGTCGCCGTGACCCCGATGTTCGCGCACTTCCTCGAAGACGCGTTGGCTGTCGCACGACTGACCGACGGCAAACTCACGCCGACGGCCGGGTCGGCAGACCCTCACTCCTGGTGGAAGATTCGCGTCGAGAACAACCGCGTGTACAGCCCGGACGACGTCGTTCTCGATCTGTCCGCGACGGCCCGCGCCAGTTCAGCGGACCACTGTGCCGCGTCCACTGCAACTCTTCTCGGGTGTGGCGTGCTGGTCGGCCTCGGCGGGGACATCGCGGTTGCCGGCCCGGCGCCGGAAGACGGCTGGCAGATTCAGGTGCAAGACCTGCCCGGCGACCCGACCTGCCAGGTAGCACTTCCGTCCGACTGCGGGATCGCCACGGCCAGCACCGTCAAGCCACTGCACCGCGAATCGACGGCGACGCCGATGTGGCGCACGGTGTCGGTGATTGCATCCTCCTGCGCCCAGGCCGCCGCATTCAGTCGGGTTGCGGTCGGCATGGGCGGTTCGGCCATCGACTGGCTACATCAACTCGACGTACCCGCCAGGCTGGTCGACCAGGAGTACCGCGTGACGGTTCTGGGCGGCTGGCCTGACGAGTAACTCGCCTCAGTTCTGCAGTCGTACTGCGTAACCGGCGCCGTCGAAGGCCGTCAGAAGTTCCGCCTTGTTGTCCGGACCACGCGTCTCGACGGTGAGGAAGACTTCCACTTCGTCGAGCGCGAGTTCGCCACCGGTACGGGAATGGATGACATCGACCACGCTGGCGCCGTTCGCTCGAACCACTTCCAGCAACGAGACCAGTGCGCCCGGCCGATCGTCGATGGTGATGTGAACGCCGAGGAACCGTCCGGCCGCTCGCAGACCGTGCGAGATGACGTGCGTGAGAAGTAGCGGATCGATGTTGCCGCCGGAAAGCACGGCGCACACCGGCCCTGTCAGTCCCAGCTCCTCCGGAGTACAGGTCATCAAGGCCGCGACGGCCGCGACGCCGGCCGGTTCGACGATGAGCTTGGCGCGTTCGAGGCACAGCAGGAGCGCTTTGGACAGCGCTTCCTCGCTGACCGTCACCACGGCGTCGACATGGGCGGCAACTTCGGCGAACGGAACCTCGCCCGGGCAGCCAACGGCGATACCGTCTGCCATCGTGGACATCGACGCCAAGGCGGTCGGCTTCCCGGCTGCCAACGACGCCGGCCAGGCAGCCGCGGTCTCGGCCTGCACTCCGACGATGCGGACCTGCGGGCGCACAGCTTTGACGGCTGCAGCCACTCCCGCGATCAAACCGCCGCCGCCGGTGGGAACGAGGATCGTGCCGACCTCAGGCAGTTGCTCGAGGATTTCGAGCCCCACAGTCCCCTGCCCCGCCACGACGTCCTCGTGGTCGAACGGGTGGACCAGAACTGCTCCGGTTCGGTCCGCGAATTCGCGAGCGGCCACGAGCGCTTCGTCGACAGTCGAACCGTGCAGGTGGACCTGAGCTCCATATGCCTTGGTGGCCACCAACTTCGGCAGCGGCGCACCCGTCGGCATGAAGACGGTCGACTTGATTCCCAATTCTGTTGCAGACCAGGCAACTCCCTGCGCATGGTTACCGGCACTGGCCGCCACCACGCCCGCTGCCCGTTCCTCTGCGGAAAGATTGGCAATGCGGTTGTACGCACCGCGCGGTTTGAAAGAGCCGGTGCGCTGCAGATTTTCACATTTCAAACTCACGGCGAAGCCGGTGGTTTCGGACAACACTCGCGAGGCCACGACCGGGGTGCGTCGCATGACCGGGGCGAGCAGTTGCTGTGCAGCCTTTATCTGTTCGAGATTCACGCATGCCTCCAGAAAGTGCGCCTCCACACCCTCGTGAGGTGTGAAGGCGCACTGCAGATTCGAAGTCGAATTACTGTAGAGCGAAGATCAGGACAGCGCTTGCTCGATGTCGCCGACCAGATCTGAGGCGTCTTCGATGCCGACCGACAGGCGAACCAGATCGTCGGGAACCTCGAGAGCGGAACCGGCCGTCGAGGCGTGGGTCATCGCACCGGGGAATTCGATGAGGGATTCGACTCCGCCGAGAGATTCTGCCAGCGTGAAGATCTCGGTGCGCGAGCACAGGTCGAGAGCTGCCGCCTTGCCGCCCTTGAGGCGGACGGAGATCATGCCGCCGAAGCGTCGCATCTGCTTGGCCGCGACCTTGTGCGACGGATGCGAAGCCAGTCCGGGGTAGATGACGCTGGCAACCGCGGGGTGGCCGTCGAGCAATTCGACGACCTTCTCCGCGTTGTCACTGTGACGCTCCATGCGCAGCGCCAGTGTCTTGATTCCGCGCAACGTCAGGAACGCGTCGAAGGGGCCGGGAACGCCGCCGGATCCGTTCTGCAGGAAGGCAAACGCGGTGTCCAGTTCTTCGTCGTTGCAGACGAGAGCGCCACCGACCACGTCGGAGTGTCCGCCGATGTACTTGGTCGTGGAGTGCAGCGCGATGTCGGCACCGAGCTGCAGCGGCTGCTGCAGGTACGGCGAGGCGAAGGTGTTGTCCACCACGATCTTTGCGTTGCCCTCGTGGGCGACCTCGGCAAGGAGCTCGATGTCACCGATATTGAGCAGCGGGTTCGTGGGCGTCTCGACCCAGACCAGCTTGGTGTTGGACTTCATCGCCGCGCGCACCGCATCGACGTCGGACACCGGAGCCGGGGTGTACTCGATCCCCCACTGCGTGAACACCTTGTCGATGAGACGGAAGGTTCCGCCGTACGCGTCGTCGGGGATGACCAGGTGATCGCCGGGTCGAAGTACCGAACGGAGCAGGCAGTCGGTGGCCGCCATTCCCGAACTGAACGCTCGGCCGTAGGTTCCGGATTCGAGCGCGGCGAGGTTCGCCTCGAGTGGGCGACGGGTGGGGTTACCCGTTCGCGCGTACTCGAAGCCACTGCGCATTCCACCGACGCCGTCCTGGGCGAAGGTGGAACTCGCGTAGATCGGCACGTTGACCGCACCGGTCAGCGGATCGGGTTCGTAACCCGCATGCACCGCTTTCGTGGAGAAACCCTGCCAGCTGATGTTGTCGGCCTTGCTGCGTTGCTCACTCATGGTCCCCAGCCTAATGGCGCCGGTGCCGGCGCAGGAATCCGAACTCAGGAATCCGAACTCAGGAAACCCAGGAGATCGTGGCGCGTGATGACACCGACCGGCTTGCCGTCGTCGACGACCATGAGTGCGTCGGTGTCCCCGAGCGCCTTCGTGGCAGCCGAGACCGGCTCGCCGGAACCGATGAGCGGGAACGGCTTGCTCATGTGCTTCTCGACGGAATCCGCAAGGTGCGCACGGCCTTCGAAGACCGCGCTCAGCAGATCCCGCTCGGACACACTTCCGGCGACCTCGCCCGCCATGACCGGCGGTTCCGCACCCACGACGGGCATCTGGGACACGCCGTACTCGCGCAGGATCTCGATCGCATCGCGCAGGGTCTCCGACGGGTGGGTGTGAACGAGGTCCGGCAGCTCGCCCGACTTGCCACGCAGAACGTCGCCGACGGTGGGGACGTTGGTCTTGCCGTCGAGTGGGGTGCGCAGGAATCCGTACGACGCCATCCACTGATCGTTGAAGATCTTGGACAGGTAGCCGCGGCCACCGTCCGGGAGGAGGACGACGATCAGGGCGTCGGGGCCCTCACGCTTGGCTACTTCGAGGGCAGCGACGACGGCCATACCGCAGGAACCGCCGACCAGCAGTCCCTCCTCGCGGGCGAGGCGACGCGTCATCTCGAAGGAATCGGCATCCGAGACGGCGATGATCTCGTCCGGGATGGACGGGTCGTATGCCGACGGCCAGAAGTCTTCGCCGACGCCTTCGACCAGATACGGACGACCGGTGCCGCCGGAGTAGACGGAGCCCTCGGGGTCTGCGCCGATGACCTTGACCTTGCCGCCCGAAACTTCCTTGAGGTAGCGGCCGGTGCCGGTGATGGTGCCGCCGGTGCCGACGCCCGCGACGAAGTGCGTGATCTTGCCGTCGGTGTCGGCCCAGATCTCGGGGCCGGTGGTCTCGTAGTGGCTCTCCGGTCCGCCCGGGTTGGAGTACTGGTTGGGCTTCCAGGCGCCGGGGATCTCACGGGTGAGGCGGTCGGAGACGCTGTAGTAGCTGTTCGGGTTGTCCGGCGCGACGGCCGTGGGGCACACGACCACCTCGGCGCCGTAGGCGCGCAGGACGTTGCGCTTGTCTTCGCTGACCTTGTCTGGGCAGACGAAAACGCACTTGTATCCACGCTTTTGCGCCACGAGCGCCAAGCCGATTCCGGTGTTGCCCGAGGTCGGCTCGACGATGGTGCCGCCCGGCTTCAGTTCACCCGAAGCCTCGGCTGCGTCGATCATCTTGACGGCGATGCGGTCCTTGGAGCTACCGCCAGGGTTGAGGTATTCGACCTTGGCTGCCACCGTGCCGAAGTTTTCGCCCGTGACGGACGTGAGCTTGACGAGTGGGGTGTTGCCGATGAGGTCGACGACGTGTTCCGCGATGCGCATTCGTCCATGTTCCCAGATGAAAGAAAACGGTGCGCGCGGACGTCGGGCGAAGGTGGTGCAATCCGGCTAGATTGGCAAGTGTGAGTCGAACCGGACTGAAAGCGTCGGTGGCCACGGTGGTGGCCGGATCGAGTGCAGGCACGCTCTCCTGGTTGGGCTACAACTATCTGATGTCGCAGGCGGGGGCGGCCCGCGGGGTGATCGGTCGCAATATCGCCAAGCCACCCGAGGCGGACGGGGTGTACGCGCCCGGCGCCGACAACCCGGAACTCTGGTGGCGGGCCGTGCCCTTCGATCTCCACTTGATGATCTTCGGCGATTCGTCTGCGGCCGGCGTGGGCGCGCTGACGGCCTCGGAAGTACCGGGTGTTCAGGTCGCGAAGCTGCTTGCGAGTGAAACCGGGAAGCGAATCCGTTTGAGCACCAAGGCCATCGGGGGCGCCACCTCCCGCGGGTTGAGTGGGCAGGTCGACGCCATGTTCGTCGCCGGTCCTCCCCCGGACGCTGCGGTGATCCTGATCGGCGCCAACGACGTCACCGCCAAGAACGCGATTCACGCGTCGGCTAAACGCCTCGGCGACGCGGTTCGACGCTTACGCGAGAGCGGTGCCGTCGTTGTTGTCGGCACCTGCCCGGATCTGGGGGTGGTCACGGCGATCCCGCAACCTCTGCGCTCCGTGGTGCGCGAATGGGGCCATCGCCTCGCACTCGCCCAGGCGGCCGCGACCAGAAACGCCGGGGGTCATCCCGTTCCACTGGCCGACCTGCTGGCCAAGGAATTCCTGGCCTCGCCCGACACGATGTTCTCGGCCGACCGTTTCCATCCGTCCGCGGCCGGATACGAACTCGCGGCGAAGCAGATCGTCCCGGTTCTCGCGTCGGCTCTGGGTGAATGGCAGGGTGGCCCGCTACCCGAACTCCCCCACGTCTCGGAGGCGGCGCAAGCCCGCACCGTCGCGGCCCGACTGACGGCGGCGGCAACCCAGTGGAAAGCCTTCGCGAGACGCACCAAACCTGCAGGTCAGCGCTCCGACGTCAACTGAGTGAGACTGCGTGACCACCATCTGGGAGCGGCAACGTAAATTGTAAGTCGAAGCTGCATTCAACTTGCCCTGCTCGACGGCGTTTCAAGCCGCCCTCGAGCAGTACACAAAAGGAGTTTTCATGCCCGAGGCAGTAATCGTCTCAGCAGTACGGTCGCCCATCGGCCGCGCAATGAAGGGTTCGCTCAAGGACATCCGCCCGGATGACCTCGCAACTCAGATGGTTGCCGCCGCGTTGGCAAAGATCCCCGAGCTCGACCCCACCGAGATCGACGACCTCATGCTCGGTTGCGGCCAGCCCGCCGGTCAGTCGGGCTTCAACATCGCCCGCGTCGTCGCCGTCCAGCTCGGCTACGACTTCCTCCCCGGTGTCACGGTCAACCGTTACTGTTCCTCCTCGCTGCAGACCACCCGCATGGCGCTGCACGCCATCCGCGCAGGCGAGGGCGACGTCTTCATCTCCGCCGGCGTCGAGTCCGTCTCCAGCTTCATCACCGGCAACGCCGACGGCCTCCCCAACACCAAGAACCCGCTCTTCGACGCAGCGCAGGCCCGTAGCGCCAAGCTCGCCGAAGGTGGAGTCGCCTGGACCGATCCTCGCGAAGAGGGCCTGATCCCCGACGTGTACCTGGGCATGGGCCAGACCGCCGAGAACGTCGCTTCGGCCACCGGCATCACCCGCGAAGACCAGGACCGCTGGGCAGTTCGCAGCCAGAACCGCGCCGAGGAAGCCATCGCGCGCGGCTTCTTCGAGCGTGAGATCACGCCCGTCACGCTCGCCGACGGCACCGTCGTCTCCAAGGACGACGGCCCCCGCGCCGGCACCACCTACGAGGGCATCAGCGGCCTCAAGCCCGTCTTCCGCCCCGACGGCACCGTCACCGCCGGCAATGCCTGCCCGCTCAACGACGGCGCAGCCGCACTGGTGATCATGTCCGACACCAAGGCAAAGGCACTCGGCCTGACCCCGCTCGCTCGCATCGTCTCCACCGGCGTCTCGGGCCTGTCCCCCGAGATCATGGGCCTCGGCCCGATCCAGGCCGTCAAGAACGCCCTGAAGATCGCCGGCAAGTCGATCTCCGACATCGACCTGTTCGAGATCAACGAGGCATTCGCAGTGCAGGTCCTCGGATCCGCTCGCGAACTGGGCATCGAAGAGGACAAGCTCAACATCTCCGGTGGCGCGATCGCGCTGGGTCACCCCTTCGGTATGACCGGTGCCCGTATCACCAACACCCTGATCAACAACCTGCAGGAGCAGGACAAGACCTTCGGCGTCGAGACCATGTGTGTCGGCGGCGGACAGGGCATGGCAATGGTGATCGAGCGCCTCAGCTGATCCCCTGAGCACGTCGAAAGCGGCCGCCCGGCTTCTGCCGGGCGGCCGCTTTCGTGTGGTCGGGTTTCAGGTATTCGTGAACTTCCGAGCAAAACTCCCCAACTCGCGAATCAACTCTCGCGCAGCGTCGTCCTCACGCTGCACGGCAGCGTGAGCTTCGTCCGCCCATCCGTGACGGAGCAGTCGTTTGGCGGCAAGGACTGCCGGTCCGACGTTGGCGGCAATCTGCTCGGCACTCTCGCGGGCGCGTGCCTGTACCTGGTCGGCCGGCACGGCGGCTGTCGCCAGTCCGTAGGCGGCAGCTTCGACGCCGCTGAGCCACCGGGTCGACAGGATCAGCTCGGCGGCTCGCTGCGTTCCGATCACCTTGGGCAGCAACCAACTACTGGCAGCTTCGGGAGCGGTACCCAGCGAAGTGAACGGTGCACGCAGACGTGCGTCCTCGGCAACGTAGACGACGTCGCAGTAAAGCAGCATGGTCAGGCCGATGCCGACGGCAGCGCCGTGTACCGCGGCGATCAATGGCTTCGGGAACTCCACCAGCGCGACGATCAGCGGCGCGAATGCGTGGCCGAAGTCGGCGTTGTCTGCGCCTGGTTCGGCGAGTGCGCGTAGGTCGACGCCACTGGAAAATGCCTTGCCTGCGCCCTCGACGATCACCACGGCCACGGCTTCGTCCGACGCCGCGTCGTCGAGCGCTTTGGTGAACGCTCGAAAACCGGCTGCATCAAATGCGTTCAGGCGACTCGGATTATTGAAGGTCAGCGTTCGCACTGCTCCGGCATCCGCGACCAGGATGGGTTCAGAGGTGTTTGTCGACATTCGCTCCCCTTCGTTCCAAACCAAGCAGTTGCTAGGTATCCAAGCACCGTAACCGTCCACAGACGACAAAAGAAGGGCCCCTCGCGGGGCCCTTCTTCGTGTTACGGATCGACTCGAGAACTAGTCGTTGTTGAAGTAGCTCAGCAGACGCAGGATCTCGACGTACAGCCAGACCAAGGTGACGGTGAGGCCGAATGCGACGCCCCAGGCTGCCTTCTCGGGCGCCTGTGCGCGGATCAGCTGATCAGCGGCGTCGAAGTCGAGCAGGAAGCTGAAGGCTGCGATGCCGATGCAGACGAGGCTGAAGATGATGGCGACGGTTCCACCGTCACGCAGTCCCAGTCCGCCCTCGGTGAAGAAGCTCGCGACGAGGTTACCGAGCGCCAGAACGACAACACCGATCAACGCACCGATGATCATTCGCGTCAGACGAGGTGTCACCCGAATCGCACCGGTCTTGTAGACGACCAACATGCCGAAGAACACGCCGAAGGTTCCGAGGACCGCCTGCGCAATCAGCATCGACGCGTCAGCGCCTTGGAGTTGGAAGGTGAACATGAACGACAGCGCACCGAGGAACAGGCCCTCGGCCGCGGCGTACGCCAACACGATTGCCGGGTTGTCCATTTTGCGACCGAACGTCGCGACCAGAACCAGAACGAGGCCGACGAGACCGCCGCCGATGACCAGCGGGGCTGCGAGGTCGGCGTTGTTGTTGACCAGGAAGTACGACACCAGTGCCGAGATCGTCAGCACACCGAGCGTGATGCCCGTCTTGGTGACGACGTCGTCGATCGTCATGGCCCGCGAGGTGGGACCGGTCTGGTACGGCTCGGCCGGAGCGTACTGCGGCTGACCGAACTGCTGGGTTGCCTGCGAGGCGCCCGCCGTCGCAGATCCGAACGAGGCGTATCCGTTGCCCTCTTGCTTGGGCAGATTGCGGAACACCGGGTTGCTGGTGGTGCGCACCGTGATCATCCCTTCATCGTGGTGGCCTACGACGGGTGCGTCGCGGGTTCGCCGGACGGATCCGAGTTTCCGACACGGTCCGTGTACCTGACTAAAAGTAAAGCACTCGTAATTTACAACGTCGAAGCTTCGGTTGTAGTTCCCGGCGCATTTCCAGAAGATCAACACTCTTCGACACTCGTCCCTTTTCGATACTAGGACGGTTTGACCGACTTCATCACGATGAACTTCGCGTTCTTCGCCATCGCCTCGCTCGGACCCACCGCGGCTTTCAACGGTTCGCGATACCCCAGATGCGCGTTGTGAACAGTCCACAACTCGCCACCGGGACGCAGGACACGGCCGGCAGCTTCGAACATCTTGAGTGCTCCGCCGGTGTGGACCGCCGCGCCGACGTGGAACGGCGGGTTCAACAGAACCAGATCCGCGCTCGCACTGGGCAACGAACTCACGGCGTCGTCGCGCAGGCCGCTCACTCGATCGCCGACGCCATTTGCGGACGCGGTCGCCAGAGCCGAAGCGACGGCTGCCGAGGACTGATCCGTTGCGATCACGTGCACGTCCGGGAACTTCCGCGCGATCGCCGCCGCGAGAATGCCGCTGCCACAACCCAGATCGATCACGTCGCTCAGCGGATCGACCGCAATCTTTCCGAGGTTCTCCAGGAGCAACCGGGTGCCGATGTCCAGGCTCGCACCGGCAAACACTGCGCCGTGAGCAACGACGTCGAGGTCGAATTCGTCGAGGCGTTCGGTCACCGGGAACGTGATAGCAACATCGGGCTTCGGTTCCGAAGCCTTGAGTACGCGGGACTTCTGACGCCCACGCGAGGCGCTGACGTCGGAAAACGATTCGCCGAGAACCTTGTTCATCGCCGGGGTGATGTGCTTGTCACGCCCACCGGCGAAGACACGAACCGCCGGGTCGGCGTGAAGCGCGATCAGCTGGGCGATCTCGGCAAGTTCGGCGAGGCTACGCGGCAATTGCATGAGCACGACGCGGGCGCCGCTGAGCAACTCCTCGTCCAGTCCGTGCGAGGTGAAGGCGTCACTGAATCCGAGTTCGCGCGCATTGTTCGCGAGGGCCAGCTCTCCGGTGAGCGGATCCTGGTGAACGCGCACGGCGGCGATTCCGTGCACGAGCGCAACACCGGCAGTCAGCGCACCGTAATGATCGCCGATCACGACGACGGTGCCCGCCGGTGCCGCGGCGAGAGCGTCGGCGGCCTCGTCGAGGATCAGACGATCAGCCGCATCGACGGCAAAGAGATTGGGTGCCTCGACATCGGGGAATCGGCGCAGACGATCGAACAGTTCGGGTGTGTCGGACATGCCACCAGTCTTTCAGGTGGAACTACGCAACACTCAATCCCCCGACCAGCAGGTGATCAGTTCGACATCCCTGTCAGTTCGACATCCACTGCACGACGTTGTCGACGGTTTCGCGTTCGGTGCGGAATCCGTTCACCGGGTGGTCGGCGTCGGGGTATCCGAACGAGATCGCGCAGACAACCTTGCGAGTGTCGTCGATACCGAAATGCTCGTGAATGAACTTGGAGCTGCCCGCGAGCGCCGCCTGCGGAATGGTGGCGACCCCCAGACTCTGGGCCGCGAGCAGGAAGCTGTTCACGTACAACCCGCAGTCGACTGCGCCGTAGGTGCCCAATGCCTCGTCGGTGGTGATGATCGCGACGTGGGGAGCGCCGAAGAGCTCGAAATTCTTCATCGTCTGTGCCGCGGATCCGGCGCGGTCACCGTGCTCGATTCCGACGCTCGAATACAGCGCCATCGCGCAGTCGAACCGACGCGACTTGTAGATGCCCTGGTACGCGCGCGGGAACTCGAAGTCCGACTCCTGGGCGTTGGCCATCACGTACTCACCGAGGCCGGCGCGGAATCGCTCGGTGCCCTCCCCTTCGGTGATCGCGACCTGCCACGGTTGCGTGTTGCACCACGACGGCGTCTTCTGCGCCAGCCGAAGGATCTCCTCGATCACCTCACGTGGCACCTGACGGTCCTCGTAGGCGCGGCAGCTGATCCGGGCGTCGAGCAACGCTTCCAGGCTCGTATCCACGACGATGCTCTCGGTCATGTGTTCTCTCCTCGATCAGGCTGCACTACAACACTTCGCACGATAGAACTACCGCCTCGACGCAATCGTCAGCGGGTCACCTTTGCGAAGGCCGCCACCAGCTCGCCGAACTCTGCCATCGCCGCATCCGGATCCGGATCTACTGCCGCCAGCGCAACCAGCACATCGGTGGCACCGGATTCGAGCAGTTGCTCGGCGCCGATCATCGTCGCCGGGAGGTCGATCGAACCGTCGGACCCGCGTACGACGGTCAGTCGCCCACGGACCTGCAATTCCGCTGGATCGCGTCCGAGATCCGCCATCGCTTTGCCGATGACGTCGATCCCTTCACGTAGGTCGTCGTCCGCGGCACCCATGATCGGAATCCACCCGTCACCCCAGGTTGCGACGCGTCGTACAACGGCCTTGGAGAGCGAACCGGACACCCAGATCGGGATTCCAGCGGCCGGACGGGGCGCGCAGTACACGTCGTCGAACTTCAGACGAGGGGTGTCGATGCTCGCCGGCGCCGAACTCCACAGGGCCCGGCACACTGCGAGAGCGTCGTCGAGCAGTGGTCCCCTTTTACCGAAGTCCATACCTGCCGCCTCGTATTCACGTTCCTGCCAACCTGTTCCGACGCCAAGGTCGAGTCGGCCCCCGGAGAGCAGATCGAGTGTCGCGGCCGTCTTGGCCAGTACCGCTCCCCCGCGCAGCGCCGCGATGACGATTCCGGTCCCCAAGCGAATTGTCTTCGTCTGTCCGGCAACAAAAGCCAGGACGGTCAGCGGCTCGAGCCAGTTGGCGTCGGGCTCGGTGGGGAACGCCGACCACGTGTACGCCGAGTTGTCCGAGCCCATCACCACGTGATCGGTGACGAGGACCCGGTCGAAGCCCGCAGCTTCCGCGCTCTGACAGACCTGCACGAGTTTCGCGTAGGAGTCCTCCGCGAGAGTGGTGCCGAAGTTGGGAACGTTCAGACTGAAAGTTGTCATGTGTCAAGCCTTTCGGGGCCGGTTGGTCCAGCCACCCTCTTCTGTGGGGAACCAGCCTCCGGCAGCGTGCGAGCCGCCGTCGACGTGGATCACGGTTCCGGTGATGTATCTCGCCAGGTCGGAAGCCAGGAACAGTGCGGGGCCGGCAATGTCGACCGGCTGGCCCGGTCCGCCCAACGGTGCCCACCCCGGCCACTTGTCCCAGTCGTCGGCAGGAACGATCGTGCGATACGGCACCTGTACCGACTCGATCAGATCCGGGGCAATGGCGTTGACGCGCACTCCGGTTCGACCGATCTCCACACCAAGGCTCCTGGTGAACTGTGTCAGCGCGGCCTTGTATGCCGAGTACATCGTGTGGCCCGGGATCGCTCGATGCGCCTCCACCGTCGTCAGGTTCACGATCGATCCACCCAAACCGCGGTCGATCATGCCGGGAAGCAGGGCATGGGTCAGACGCACGACGTGATCGAAATTGATGCTGCCGGCCTCGGACCAGAAACCGGGATCCGTACCGGTGAACTCTGTCGGCGGGTTCAGGAAATGACCCACGTTGTTCACCAGGACGTCCGGGGCGAACTCGGTCAACGCGACGGGGACTTCCCGCGTCCGCACGTCGTACTCGAGATAGTTGATCGAACCACCTGCAGCCGAGTCGAATTCGACGTCGCCAAGAGGAGCCACGTCGACAACCAGAACTGACGCGCCATGCGATGCAAATGCTCGAACAATCGCTGCGCCGATTCCCTGGGAACCGCCTGTGACCACTGCCTTCTTACCCACCAACATCGGCCCTGGGGAGTACGCCGATCCGACCACCACGAAGACACCCTTCTGCAGTTCGATGTGAAGCACTTCGGCGTACCGTCACACATCGAACGGCAAAACGGGCGCAAAGTTCTCACTCAGTGGTAGCCGCGACGCCCCACCTGCTCGAACCGCCGAGTCGCCCATTCAAATAGTGCGGAATCTCGGCTGCCCGTATCGGCATTCCCTCGAGGTACCCCTGGATCACGTCACATCCGCACTCGGTCACTATCGCGCGCTGCCTCTCCGTCTCCACGCCCTCGGCGACGGTGTCCAGCCCCAGAGACTTGGCAATCGCGATGACGGCTCGCAAGACAGCGAACCTCGAATTCGAGGGATCCGCGTCCAGCGGTGCGACGAACGCCCGATCGATCTTCAACCGATCGAGCGGCAGCCGGGCCAAGCTGGCAACCGAGGAGAACCCTGTGCCGAAGTCGTCCATCGCAATGGCGATGCCGAGCGCCGAGAGCTGTACCAACACATCTCGGTCGGCGTCGTCGATGACCAACGATTCGGTCACCTCGATCTCGAGTCGGCTCGGGTGGAGGTTCACCTCGATCAGTGTCCGGCGTACCGAGTCGACGTATCGACTCGAACGCAGTTGCACCTGAGAAACATTGACGGCAACCCGAATGTCCTCCGGCCACGTTGTCGCCGCCGTGCAGGCAGCCCTCAGAACACCTGCACCGATCGGCACGATCAAGCCGGTTTCCTCGGCGACCGAAATGAAGTCTCCCGGCGAGACGAGACCTGAAGTCGGATGGTTCCACCGCAGCAGAGCCTCGAATCCGACAACAACTCCCGTCGCGGCCGAGACCTGTGGTTGATAAACCAACTCGAACTCTTCGTCGATCAACGCACGACGAAGATCCAACAATGCCCTGGCCCTACCCGTCGCACGATCCCGCAAAGTCGCATCGAAGGCGCGAATCTGGTTCCGACCGCTCTCCTTTGCGTGGTAAAGCGCGAGGTCCGCGACAATCACCAGGTCTTCGAGGCTGTCGGCGTCGTCGGGCATCGAGCCGTACCCCAGACTGGCACGAATGCGAATCTGGTTGCCGACCAGTGAAAATGGTCGTTCGAATGAGTCGAGAATCGTTTGGAATCTCTTCTCCACCTCATCTGCACTCCCGATGTCGTCGAAGGCTAGGTCGTCGAAGGCGATGGCGAACTCGTCACCCCCCAGTCGGCCACAGATCTCGTTCGATCGCAGAACGCTGTGCAGTCTGCCGGCAACATCGCGAAGCACGTCGTCTCCGATGTGGTGTCCCAACCGGTCGTTGATCGACTTGAAGTTGTCCAGATCCAGAATTGCCAGCCACACCCTGTGTCCGTCCCGAATCCGCGAAGACAGTTGAGCGTTGAAGCTGTACCGATTTCTGAGCCCGGTCAACGAATCGATCTCTGCCAATCGCAAGATGTTCTGGCGCTGGTGATACGAGTGCGTGATATCGGATCCGACACCGCGCCACCCGTAGGTCGCCCCATCGCCACTGCCCGGGTGACCTGACATCGACCACCAGCGAGTATCGCCCCGAACGACGACCTGCATGGTGAGGTCCCGAAACGCCGTCCCGGCTTGAAAATTCGCGGCGAGGAGATCAAGGGACTTCCTGCCCACATCTGTTCGGGACGCGCCGATCCCGATCAGGATCTCGTGCATTGTGCGGCCCCGAATCTGTGCTGCCGGCAAACCGACCTGCTCGGCGAATCGATACGACACGGTACTGGCGATACCGCGCGAATCGGTCTCCCAGAGCCAATCCTGTGCTCCGTCTTCGAGATCGTTGAGCAACAACTCGACGAGATCTCGTTCGTCCTCGGCTATGAGTTCGGCGCGTAGCCGTCTCTCGAAAAGTTTGGCCAACAGCAAAGTTCCGCTGTAGAGCGAACCTACAAAGACGACCAGCACCCCGATCAGCACGAAACGCGATGTGCCCGGTTCCGTCCAGAACGCCCCGGCCAACCCGACTCCCACCAGGCTGATCCAGACCACAGTGATTCCGCGAAACATCATGGTGGGAAACACGCCGACCGCGATCCCACCGATCAAGGTCGAGCTCAGTACCAACTCGTCACGAGGATCGAGCATCGGAAAGAGAACGAGAGCCAAGCACGCCAGGAGCACTCCCCAGACAATGATTTCGACTGTGAGTACCACCAGTTCGGTGGTCTGGGACTCGGAGACGCCGAGACGCGAGCGCCGGAGCCAATACACACTGAATCCAGCGCTCGACAACAGCATGACGCTCGACCAGGCGAAGGTGAACCATCCGGCATCCACCGGCAGAAGCACCACGATCGCTGACAAGGCAACCGCCGCGGTCAGAAACGACCACGGCAGTACGCGCGCGGTGAACCGCAGTCGTCGATCGAGTAGGCGACGGCGATCGTAATCCGAGAGGTATTGTTCCGTGCCGCTGCGACCGAGTTTGCGCACCGACGTCCCGACGCGACGCCTACGGAGTACTGCCGGGTCATCCACGTCGGCCTGCTACCGCCGCTGCGACCGCGTCGACCGACATGGCTCCGCCGGCGATGTATCCCTGAACAGTCCTCACCCTTGCAGCGGCCACGGACTTCAAGTCTTCCTCACCGTCGACTCCCGAGACGACGACCTCCATTCCCAATGCGTCGACCAGATCCACGACAGCTTCGAGGATCGACCGTCCACCAGGCACTGCACCCGAAATGGAGCGTTCTATCCGGACTCGGGTGAACGGAAGGCCGGACAGTGATGCGAGCGAGGAGAATCCGGCGCCGAACTCGTCCACGGTCAGCGCGATTCCCATGTCCGCGATGGCGTGCAACGCAAACTTGGACTCGTCGGTGATCGCCGATGATTCGTTGAGTTGGAGCTCGAGCTGATGTGCACTGACACCTGATCGTCGAAGCGAATCCCCTATCGAGACGACAAAGGAATCCGATTCGAGCTGACGCGTCGATACCGCGACGGCTACCCGCAGGTGATCAGGAAGGCGGGACGCCGCCTCGCAGGCCAACTCGAAGACGGTAGTCCCCAGTGAGTACGCCAAACCGGTGTCGTCTGCGACGCTCATGAATTCGGCGGACGTAACGGCACCGAGGCGGGCGTTGTGCCAGATCACGCGGACTTCCACGGCCACGATCTCGCGGGAAACCACGTCGATCCTGGGCAACAGCTCGAGTTCGAGGTCCTTCTCCGCGACAGTGTTTCCCAGATCTTCGAGCAGGCGGGCCCGCCGATCGGCCACGGACTTCATCGAGTCTCGATATTCACGTACGGCCCCGCGCCCGGATTCCTTTGCCGCGAACAAGGCCAGGTCCGCAGCGCCCATCATCTCGTCGGCGGAGGACGGCAGCTCGTCGGGGAGGTAGTACCCGATGCTGCATCCGATCTCCAACCGCGTACCAGCCACTGTGATCGGCTCGTGCAGAGTTTCGATGTAGCGGCCGAGCAGAGTACGAACTTGTGAGCTGTCACCCACATCGGTGAAAAGAACCGCGAACTCGTCTCCCCCCAGACGTGCGAACAACTGTGACACCCCGCCGGCTTCGGACAGGCGATCCGCGACCTCTCGCAGAACCGCGTCGCCAACGGTGTGTGAGAATTCGTTCGAACTCGGGTCCCGGCTGAAGCCAGAATGCCACCCCGAGGATTATCAGATTGGACAGGACCCAGGTGACCCCCACCACTCGCAACATCGCGGTGGCCACGGCTCCGGCACCGGTGATCGATGTGGTGACCGCTATCAGGATCAGATCGCCGGAATCGTCCAGGATCGGGTACAGGGCCAGGGCGAGCGAGGAATACAGGATCCCGACTACAGCAAATTCGACGATGAGAAACGCGTAGGACATCCGGTACGTGGGTGTGATCAGGTTGAAATGAATGGCGAGACCCACGCACATCCCCACCAACCCGATCACGCCGGACAGCAATGGCCACACACGCGGCAGCGGTCCGCCGTCCGGGGGAATTACATACAACGTCAGCCCGAGTGTGACGACGAGGTGGACGGCAGCGGCCCATGGCAGCACGCCGAAGGTAACGGCTATCTGCTCACGAGTTACGTCATCACGTTGGGCGGGCGTCAGTCTTTCTCTCTGGCGGGGTTGCAGAAGCGACAGGACTGGCATCACTTACCTCCCGCTCCCACGACGCAATTGAATCGGACGTCCGACTCAGCAATTCTTCCGTAATTGGACGTTGCCGTGTCAACCAGTGCGTCCACCCTATTTCGGAGTCGCGTCTGCCCACAGACACAGTAATCAGCAAACTGCTGGTCTGCCGCAAGTTGGCGCCGCAAGTTTGATGCCCATGGGTTGAAATCAGACATGAGGGACAATGGCCGGAGATCGCCGATCACGTCGGTGGAGATTCCTCGACGGGTAACACGATCGGACTCATTCGAGTTCAGACAAGGACTATCACGATGGCAATCGACTACACCCGACGTTCCGGCGAGTCCACTCCGTCGCAAGCGCCGGTCAGCTTGAGCAAGATCACGCTCACAAAATCGGCGCCGACGGTCAACCTCGCGAAGGCGGGTGAACGACAAGGCAATATGCGCGTGAACCTCAACTGGTCACAGGGGGCACCACCGAAGAAGACCGGTTTTCTCGCCAAGCTCGCCGGCGCGGGCTCTGGTGCGGTCGACCTGGACCTCGGATGCCTCTACGAACTTGCCGACGGGTCCAAGGGAGTAGTTCAGGCCTTGGGTAACAGTTTCGGTTCACTGACTTCTCCGCCCTACATCTCCCTCGACGGCGACGACCGCAGTGGTGCGAACACCGGCGGCGAGAACATGCACGTCAATCTTGGTGACCCAAGCGCTTTCCGGCGAATCCTGATCTTCGCGATGATCTACGACGGCGCTCCCAACTGGGCGGCGGTGGACGGCGTCGTCACCTTGTATCCCACCAACGGGCCGGAGGTGGAAGTGCGACTCGACTCCGCCAGCAACCAGGAGCGACTGTGCGCGATCGCTCTCATCCAGAGTTCAGGTCAAGGCGTGACGGTGACGCGCGAAGTTCAGTACATCAACGGCAGTCAGTCAGATCTCGATCGGGCCTACAACTGGGGAATGAAATGGGCTGCCGGACGAAAGTAGGGGCTGCGGACGGGATCTCCCCCATCCGAACGACAATGTCCGAATCATCCACAATGTCGCAAGTTACTGGATAGTGTCGAGAAGTGGGTCGGACATGAGGGGTCACGCTCGACACCGATAGTGGGTCGGTGACGCTATGTGCTTGGCGGCGCCGACGTTCGACCGGAAAGGCCCTCGATTTCCCCCGAGATCGAGGGCCTTTTCGTATCTTGCGTCACTGTTCGCACCCTTTCATTAGTTGATCGTTAAACTAGGCGTTCGTCCAACATGCACCGATGGAGAACGTGAATGTCCACGAATTCAGATCGACGCCCGCGCCTGCCCGTGAGAATCGCCTACCTCGCCGCAGGAGTTCTCTTTGTCGCCGCCATGCTCCTGTTGGCAAGCGTCGTCAACCCTGATCGGGACCGCGATTTCTCGATGAACCACGTCCCCGCGGGGACGTCGACGACCGCCTTCGCCGCAACGTCCGACCTCGGCTAACGAAGGTACCGGTACGTAAGTGGCGCACGTCACGAACTGTGGGTAGTTTCAACGCCGATGGTTCGCCGTAGGTCGGTATTGAGAGGGACGGCCAACCACTGCCCTGCCTGGTTGCCCCACCCAAGCAGGCAGGGCACCCCAGATCAGGCAGGCACCCCAGATCAGGCAGGCACCCCCGATAATTTAAGCCTCAAGTAACTGTTACTCGGGAAAGACTTGTATCAAACCGGGGCGAATCGTACATTTCATCCGGCAGTCGGCCTTCGTCCGACGCCTTTGCCGTCAATGTCGACGGAACTTCTCTGAACACCACCACAAGTCGGCCACTTGTCGTGACCGCATTCGTCCTCGCGAAAGGCTCGCCCATGTTCGATTTCTTCGGCGCAATCTCCGGCTTCTTCGGTCTACTGTTCGGCACCGGCTCGTCGAGCGGGAGCTCGGGAGGAAGCAGCGACGCACCCGTCGCCCCGCCTACCTGATCCACAAGCCTCACCCGGCACCGATCCGCCGGGTGAGGCTCTCGCGAATCTCTTTGAAACACAACGTAACAGCACTTCAACTCCACCGACTTTTCTGCGGATTCACGCCGACACACTCCGGCGCCCGGACAGTTTCACCACATCGCCTGCAGTAATGGGTCCTGTGTCCGCCATTCTCCGCCGAGGCACACCCGCAGACCTCCCAACCGACAAGGCATGTGTTCGCCGTGAGCCGGTGTGCGTTGGGGCAGCAGTCCGGGGATTGCTCGGTCAACCGCATCTCCACATTTTCGCACACATGTTCTATTTAATGCCGTCTCGGGCATCGCCAGACCAAACGAACCTCACACAATTGACGTAGGGACTCTCCCGCGCACACTCAACCAAGCAACATTCCGGACAAATCGGTACGTTTGGTCTGTGTCTCCTCGCTTAGTTTCAGTCGTCATCCCCACGTACAACGCCGCCAGCACTATTGACGAACAGTTGCAAGCGCTCGCCGCCCAGGACTACGAAGGCCCCATAGAGGTGATAGTCAGTGACAACAACTCCAGCGATGGGATCCGCGATCTCATCGAAGACCACCCTCTCATCGACCAATTGCAACTTCGGTGGGTTTCAGCGTCACTCAAGCAGGGCGTCTCCCACGCCCGCAACGTCGGGGTGGATGAAGCAACCGGCGACTTCATCGCATTCTGCGATGCCGACGATCGAGTTCACCCCGACTGGTTGAGTGCAATGGTCGGCGCAGCCGAGAACGCTGACCTTGTCAGCGGGGCCCTCGAAACTGCCTCGATCAATTCGAGCGAGGTGCAGAGTTGGCGTCGAATCGAACCACGAGAAGAGCCACACTCGTACACGACCTACCTGCCCCACGCGATGGGATGCAATTTCGGGGTATGGAAGTCCTCGTACAAGGCGGTCGGCGGATGCGACGAGAACATGCGCATCGGTGAAGATGTCGATTTCTCGTGGAGAATTCAACAAGCCGGGATGACGTTCACTTACGAGCCTCAAGCCCTCGTCGCATACCGACTGCGCAGCGGACTCAAGGCGGCGTGGAGGCAGACCAAGGCCTTCGGCGCCGCCGATGCATTCCTCTACGCCAAACATCGCCAGCACGGTTTCCGCCGCTCGTCGAAGAAATCTGTCGCCACCCAAGTCGTCGGACTACTGCTTCTCAATCCAATTTTGCCGCAAGCAGTTACACGTATGCCGCGGGGCAAGTGGGTTGCACATACCGGGCTCCTGATCGGGCGACTCACCGGCAGTGTCCGCCAGCGTGTGATCTACCTCTGAAGCGACAAGGACCACCCTCGCAACGAGGATGAGCGTCAAACGTCATACCGGTCAGATGACGCTGAGGTAGGTGTTCGCAACTCAAGACTCCGATGCTCACGCTCGACCTACACGGACATCTGTTTACGGACGATCTCGACGCTGTCGCCAATGCCCTGGAGTTGCAGTGACGGCTCTCGAGAAATCACTGCGGACGCTCTGCAGACGGATCCTCAGCCAACACTTCGACGCACACTTGCCTGGCCGTTGACCTGTAGTTTCGTGTGCCCCCAGTCGGACTCGAACCGACACTTGACGGATTTTAAGTCCGTTGCCTCTGCCAATTGGGCTATGGGGGCCTTGCCGCACCCGACGGGTCGGGTGCGGCAGGGATCAGACTATCGGGTCGGTCTGAGCTACCGACATCGCGATGCCGTCGAGTATGTCGTGTTCGCTGACAACCAGTTCGGTGATCCCGGCTTTGGCTTCGAACGCTTGAGCCAGCACCGTGGTGATGATCGCTCCGCCGCCGATGACGTCCACCCGCCCCGGATGCATCGGGCCGAAGGCAGCACGATCAACCCGAGGCATAGCAATGAGACGCTCGCACACGTCGAACAGTTGATTGAACGAAATCCTCGACAGGTGCACCTTCTCGGCGTCGTACTCCGGAAGATCCTGCGCGATCGCGGCCAGCGTCGTCATGGTTCCAGCGACACCCACCCACGTGTGCGCCTTCTCGACGGGTACGGCCTCGAACGCCTCGGCAAGTTTCGCGGTCGCGAAAGCCGTCGCCTCGGAAACCTGCTCTGCTGTAGGCGGATCCGACGGTAAGCACCGCTCCGTGACGCGCACACAGCCGATGTCGGTGGAGTACGCAGCCTGGACGCCCGACGTGTCGCCGAGGACAACTTCGGTGGATCCGCCGCCGAGATCGACCACCACGAAGGGGCCCTCGGACGGATCGAGTTCTCCCACAGCACCGCTGAACGAGAGGCGCGCCTCTTCGTCGCCGGTGATGACCTCTGCTCCGGATCCGGGAATCACCGCGCCGAGCACGTCCCGCGTCATCGTGAAGAATTCTTCCCGATTCGCAGCGTCGCGAGTAGCCGAGGTGGCGACCATGCGAACGGCGGTTGCTCCGGCATCGGCGATCATCGACGCGTACTCGACCAGCGCGACCCGGGTGCGTTCGATGGCCTCGGGCGCGAATGTCCCTGTCGCATCAACACCTTGACCGAGTCGCACGACGCGCATCTCGCGCCGGACATCCACCAGACGACCGTCGGCGCCGACGTCCGCGATCAGCAGTCGAATGGAGTTGGTACCGCAATCGACTGCGGCGACACGGCGAGTCACCGGTCGGTGTTGTCGGCATCGTCGATGCCAGGCCAGTCCGCGGGAATTGCAGTGCCGCGCAGCTTTCCGTGACCGGCCAACGCGACGGACTCGTCACCGAGCGGATTGACGCCGGGTCCCTTGGCAAGCGAATGTGCCATCAGCACGTGCAGGCACTTGACACGATCCGGCATCCCACCGCCGGCAAAGTCGGTTCCCAGAGATTCGATCGCGTCCCGCTCGGCAAGGTACGACTCGTATGCCCGTCGATAGGCCGCGGCAAGTTCCGGATCCTGGGTCAGGCGTTCGGTCATTTCACGCATGACGCCGGCGGATTCCTGACGGCTCGCTTCGGCAGTCAGTCGCGGGTCCGTGAGGTAGTACAACGTCGGGAACGGTGTTCCGTCCGGAAGTTTGGGGGCGGTCTTGACCACGCCCGGCTGACCGTCCGGGCTGCGGTACGCGATCTCGATCACTCCGCGTGGCTCACGGCCCAATTGAGCGGCAACGGCGTCGAGATCCGCTTGTGAAACCTGTGGGGAATTTTCGGACGTGTTGCTCACCCGGTGGGTACTCCTTGTTCTTCTGGCTCTATCGGCGCCAACGGCATCGGGGCCGGTGTCGTCGTCTCGGGAACCACTGGCGGTTCCGAAATCGTTTGCCACAGATCGCGATACCACGGGCCTGTGAGCGGTGTTTCCTTTTCCTGCTTCTTCTCGGGTTCCTTGTAGTCACCGGGAAGCTGAACCTGGAACGGGGTCTCGCCCGGTTTGACGTACCGAAGGCGTTCTCGTGCAAGAGCTTCGATGTACGCAGGGTCGTCGAAGCGCGCGTTCTGCCCTTGCAGCTTTCGCAGCTCTTCCTCGAGTACCTGACGTTCCGCCGCCACCTGCGCGGCATCCGAACGCTGGCTGATGTAAGTACGGAGCGGCACTGCCAGTGTCAGCGCCAGCATGAGCACAACCATCGCGAGCACAACTGCCCGACTGGTGGACAAGCCGAAAATGGTGTTGTCCGACTTCGGAAGCCGAGACCAGAACTTGTTGGTTCCGCTCTTCCCCAGGGCCGACTTCGACCCTCGCGCCGACGCTTTCTCGGCGGAGACCCCCGGTTGCGCGGGGTCTGTCACAGCGGAATCGACTGCTTCCGGATCTACCGAAGGTTCCGACACGCGTGGGCGTCGGGCACTGTCCCGACGCGCACGCGACGGTGTGTCCCCACGACGGGAACCACGACCCCCCGGACTTCCGCCGGGGGATCGTGGCTTACCGCGCTGTGCAGACACTACTGAATCTTAGATTTCCGTCAGGCCTCGAAAGCGAAGCGCGGGAACGCAACCTCGCCGGCGTAACGTGCTGCGTCGCCGAGGTTCTCCTCGATGCGCAGCAGCTGGTTGTACTTGGCAACGCGCTCGCTGCGTGCCGGAGCACCGGTCTTGATCTGGCCGCTGCCGACGGCAACCGCGAGGTCGGCGATGGTGGTGTCCTCGGTCTCGCCGGAACGGTGGCTCATCATCGTCTTGTAGCCGTTGCGGTGAGCGAGATCGACGGCGTCGAGGGTCTCGGTCAGGGTGCCGATCTGGTTGACCTTCACCAGGAGTGCGTTGGCCGCACCCTTGACGATGCCTTCTTCGAGGCGCTCGGGGTTGGTGACGAAGAGGTCGTCGCCGACGAGCTGGATCTTGTTGCCGATCTGATCGGTGAGTGCGACCCAGCCGTCCCAGTCGTCTTCGTCGAGCGGATCCTCGATGGAAACGAGCGGGTAGGCGTCGATGAGCTCGGCGTAGAACGCCGCCATCTCGGCCGCGGTGCGGTTCTTGCCCTCGAACTTGTAGCCGGTGCCGTCGGTGTAGAACTCGGTGGCAGCGACGTCGAGAGCGAGCGCGACGTCGGTACCCAGCTTGAGGCCGGTCTTGTTCACGGCGATCGTGATGAGGTCGAGTGCTTCCTTGGTGCCTGCGACGTCGGGCGCGAATCCGCCTTCGTCGCCGAGACCGGTGGAGAGGCCCTTCTCCTTGAGAACCGACTTCAGGGAGTGGTAGACCTCGGCGCCCCAGCGCAGCGATTCCTTGAAGCTCGGTGCGCCGATGGGAGCAACCATGAACTCCTGGACGTCGACACCGGTGTCTGCGTGCGCGCCACCGTTGAGGATGTTCATCATCGGGACAGGGAGAACGTGAGCGTTGGGGCCACCGACGTAGCGGAACAGCTCGAGGCCCGAGGACTCGGCGGCGGCGCGAGCCACGGCAAGCGAGGCACCGAGCAGAGCGTTTGCGCCGAGACGCGACTTGTCCGGGGTGCCGTCCGCGTCGAGCAGCGCCTGGTCGACCGTGCGCTGCTCGGTTGCGTCGATGCCGATGATGGCAGGAGCGATCTCGCCGAGCACAGCCTCCACGGCCTTCTCGACGCCCTTTCCGCCGTAGCGTGCGCCACCGTCGCGCAGTTCGACGGCTTCGTGCTCACCCGTCGAAGCGCCGGACGGCACCGCAGCCCTGGCGAAACTTCCGTCTTCGAGCAGAACCTCGACCTCAACCGTGGGGTTACCACGGGAATCAAGGATCTCGCGAGCTCCGACCTGCTCAATACTGGCCACTGTGTGGTTCTCCTTCGAATGGGCTTCGCATTGGGGCACGCTCTGCGTGCTTGACACTTGGGCTCCGACCCCTCCGGTCGAAAGAGGACCACGATCGCGGCTGGGCCTCTGCAGTGCCAGCACCTCTGTAGTGCCAGCACACAGCCTAACCGCACGGGCCGAAGGCTTCTTTATCGACGCGCGGTCACGGGTCCGACCTGCGGATCGATCACCGTCAGTCCGGCCGTACCCCGACTGAATACGCCGACGCACGATCACGAACGAGCGCGAGATAGTCGCCCGAGAGGTTGTACGCCATCAGTGCCTGCTGCCATCCGGCAGCGGAAGTGAGGTCTCCCCCGCGTGCACACAGGTAGCGGGCGGCCGTGAGGGCAGCGTCGTCGATGTTGTCGGGGTCCACCCGGCCGTCGCCGTTGGCGTCGACTCCCCATTTGAGCCACGTCTCGGGGATGAACTGCATGGGCCCCATCGCACGGTCGTGCACTGGATCGCCGTCCATCGCCCCGCCGTCGGTGTCGGGGATCTCGGCAACTCCCGGGCCACCGTCGAGAGGGATTCCCCGAATGATCGGAGCAACCTGGCCGAACGCGTCGACCGACGAGCCGTCGTAGGTCCCGTGGCGGCTCTCGACGCTGCCGATACCGGCCAAAGTTGTCCACCCGATTCCGCAGCCGGGAAGCGTCTCGGCCATGACCGCAGCGGCGTACCCGTAGGCCTCGAGTGCCGTCGTCCCGATCCCGATGTCGTCCGACAATCCCGCTGCCCAGTCGGCGAGTTGATCAGCACTGCGGCCGGGAGCATTGATGTCGATCGGCGGCGTCGGAGAGCCGGTACCTGGGGGTATGCCCTCCGGAATGGCTACTTTCGGTTCGTTCGATCCACACGCCACGATGCCTGCGCCCAGCAAAGCTGTTCCGGCAGCTACTGCTGCTACGGCTCGCGAGAGACGCCGGGGACTTCTGCGGGCTGCGGGAGTTCGGTACACCCCTCCATCATCCACATGCGAGTGAACTACTCCCGAATCCATTAGTAAAGAACAGCAAAAGTACAGGTGAGAGCATGGTTCGCCGTCGATGATGGAGTATCTTCTTCTGAGTTAAGGCTGGCCTAGCCTCATGCGTTCGTCAGAAGCTGTTGCACTCACTCAGTCAGGAGTCGCCCGTGCCCGTGTCGGTACTCGCTGCCGCGAGCACACCATCAGTTGCCACCCAGTTATTCGGCAGTGGCCTGATCGGTCTGCGCGAAGGCCTCGAAGCGGGCATCGTGGTGATGATTCTCGCCGCCTACCTCGTGAAGGCCCAGCGCAAGGACGCACTGAAATGGGTGTGGCTCGGCGTCGCGATCGCCGTCGCGATGGTGGCGATCATCTTCTTCGCGATCCACTACGGAACGTCGACGGTCGACGGCCTGACCGCGGAGATCATCGCGGGCGTTGCCTCCCTGATCGCCGTCGTCATCGTCACGATCATGGTCCTGTGGATGCGCACGGCCGCCAAAAACATTTCCGGAGATCTGAAAGCGGGGATGGAGAAGGCGTTGATCGCCGGACCCGTCGCCATCTTGTCGCTGTCGTTCTTCGCGGTCGGTCGTGAAGGCGTCGAGACTGCGTTGCTCATGGTCGGTTACGCCGAGAACACCGCAGGCAGCTCCTGGCCGTTGGTCGGACTGCTCCTCGGAATTCTCCTGGCCGCCGTCTTGACCGTCGCCATGTACTTCGGCGCCCTCCGTCTCAACCTGACGACCTTCTTCCGGTACACGGCGATCTTCCTCATCGTCGTAGCCGCCGGAATCCTCTCGTACGGTGTTCGCGCTCTGCAGACCGGAAACGTCCTGCCGGGCGGTTCGAATCTCGCGTTCAACCTGACACCCGGCTACGACCCGTCGACCTGGTACGGCACCGTCCTCGCCGGAATCTTCAACTTCCGCCCGGACCCGACCGTCCTGCAAGCCGTCGCATGGGTCGTCTACCTCGTAGTCGTCCTCGCGCTCTTCCTACGTCCCCTTCCGTCGAGCCCATCGGAACCGACAACCCCGCCTGCGCACGACACACACGTTCCCGAAAAATCCTGAGAGGCATTGCCGACATGCGTAAATCCACCCTCGTACTGGCCACGGCCGCGGTACTTCCCTTCTCCCTCGCCGCATGCACCGAGAAGACGACCGCGAGCGACGGCGACATCGTCGTCACGGCCACCGACGATTCGTGTGACGTCAGTGCCACCACTGGAACCACTGGCAGTTCGACGTTCCAGGTGACGAACAACGGCTCGAAGGTCACCGAGTTCTACGTCTTCGCCGAGGGCGATCGAGCGATGGGCGAAGTCGAGAACATCGGCCCCGGCCTTACCCGGCAGCTGATCGTCTCCCTCCCCGAGGCTGCGACCTATCAACTCGCGTGCAAGCCGGGCATGGTCGGAACCGGCATCCGTCAGGACTTCGTCGTCACGGGCGATTCGCAGGCGGCCACCGACGGGAGCGGCCAACTCGCCGAAGCTGCCGACGGCTACCGGAGGTACATCCGCAGCCAGATCGTCGCGCTGCAGGACACCGCAGCTCAGTTCGTCGCCGCCGTCCAGTCCGGCAACGTCGACCAGGCGAAGGCACTCTTCCCGATCGCACGTACCTACTACGAGCGCATCGAACCCGAAGCCGAGAGCTTCGGCGAACTCGATCCCAAGCTGGACCTGCGCGAAGCGGATCTGGAGCCCGGTCAGGTCTGGACGGGATTCCACCGCCTCGAGAAGGATTTGTGGGTGACCGGGCTTCAGCCGGATACCAACGCGGTCGCCGATCAACTGCTCGAAGACATTCAGTATCTTGCCGACCAGCTGAATGCCGAGGATTACACGATCGATCCAACCAAGATCGCCGGCGACGCCCAAGGACTGCTCGACGAGATCTCGACTTCCAAGATCACCGGCGAGGAAGACATCTTCTCGCACACCGACCTGTGGGATTTCCAGGCCAACGTCGACGGCTCGCAAGCGGCGATCGCGGCACTGAACCCGATTCTGCAGGAACGTGATCCCGAGCTCGCCCAGCGCATCGCTGACCGATTCGCCGACCTCGACGCTGCGCTGGCGCAGTTCCGGGTCGGCGACGGATTCGTGTACTACGACACCGTCACCGAGGCGCAGCGTCAGGAACTCTCGCGTAAAATCGATGCACTGTCCGCCGAGGTCAGCCAGGTCCAGGAAGTAGTCGCGGGACAGTAGATGACTGATTCACCAGAAGGCACACCCGCTGCGGAAAACGCAGCACCGCACGCAGTCTCACGACGCCGACTGTTCGGCGCCGTGGGGGTCGGCGCCGTCCTGGCCGGTGCCGGTGCCGTCATCGGGCGGGTGACCGCCGACGAGAGTTCCGGCGCCGATCACGCAGACGTGGTCGCCTTTCGCGGCGAGCATCAGGCAGGCATCACGACGCCGGCCCAGGATCGTATGCACTTCGTCGCTTTCGATGTGACGACGAAGTCGCGCGACGAACTGATCACGCTGCTGCAGACGTGGACGGCGATGGCCGAACGAATGACGGCGGGTCAGGAAGCAACCGAGGACGGAGCGACCGGCGACGGTCCGTATGCACCACCGAGCGACACGGGTGAGGCACTCGATCTCGCGCCGTCGCAACTCACCCTGACCATCGGATTCGGACCGTCACTTTTCGACGACCGGTTCGGTCTCGCAGACAAGAAACCTGCTGCCCTGCTCGATCTCCCCCACTTCCGTGCGGACAACCTCGATCCGAATCGCAGCGGGGGCGACATCGCCATCCAAGCGTGCGCCAACGATCCCCAGGTTGCCGTCCATGCGATCCGCAACCTCGCGCGAGTCGCGTTCGGGACCGCGTCGGTCAAATGGTCGCAACTCGGGTTCGGACGAACATCCTCGACCTCGACGACGCAGGCGACACCACGAAATCTGTTCGGGTTCAAGGACGGAACAGCCAACATCAAGGCGGAAGATCCAAACGCACTCGCCCAGCACGTCTGGGTTGATCCCACTGACGATCAGGCCTGGATGGCGGGCGGATCATTCCTCGTCGCCAGACGAATCCGCATGCTGATCGAGCAGTGGGATCGCGCAGTACTCAAGGAACAGGAAGCTGTCATCGGCCGCTCCAAACGCAGCGGAGCGCCGCTCGGCGGCAAGGACGAGTTCGACGAGCTCGATCTCGATTCCAAAATGGGACACGACTTCGTCATCCCGGAGGATTCACACGTGCGCCTGGCCTCTGCCGAGGAACTCGGTGGGATTCAGATCTTGCGCCGCGGATACAACTTCACGGACGGCTCCGATGGCTTCGGCCACCTGGACGCGGGACTGTTTTTCGTTGCGTACTGCCGGAATCCGGTCGAGCAGTTTGTTCCGATGCAGCAAAACCTTTCACGACACGATGCGCTGAACGAATACATCCAGCACGTCGGTTCTGCGGTCTTCGCTTGCCCCGGCGGTCTCGCCGACGGGAGCTACTGGGGCGAAACACTGTTCAACCCCAAATAGTCGATCAATTGGTTGGATACCACACTTGCTAACAAACTTCGAGTAATTTTATATATCGAACTGATAACAATCTTGGGATCAATGGTCCCGAAGGTGATATCTCGCCCATACGATCTGCGCATGAGAATTTCAGCACTTCTTCGAATTGCCCTTCTTTCAACGACTCTGGCGACGGCAACGATTAGCTTGCCTCCTCTTATGTCGCCAGCACGCGCAGCAGATCGTTTTACGGTCTATGCATACGACGAGTTCAATGGCCCTGCAAATTCAGCCCCCAACCCAGCCATCTGGCGCTACGAAACCGGCGGAGGTTGGGGGAACAACGAAAAGCAGGTGTACACCGACTCGCGGTCCAACTCGAGACTGGATGGGCAAGGAAATCTCCTCATTCAGGCCCAAAAAGTAGGCAACACAATCACTTCCGCACGACTTGGAACTTTCGGCAAGGTCGACTTCACTTACGGACTAGTCGAGGCGCGAATAAAACTGCCAGCAGGAAAGGGCATGCATCCGGCATTCTGGACGCTCGGCACGAATCTATATACAGCCGGTTGGCCCGGCTGTGGCGAAATCGACGCAATCGAAACCATCAACGATGCGAAGACATACACGAGCGCCGTGCACGGCCCTACCAAATCAGGAACACGAGTGACCGGAGTTTGGGACCGCAGTGTCGGCGGCGCACGACCCGGCACCGACTTCACCGCATTCCACACCTACGGGATACTCAAGCGGCCCGGACGAATCGAGACCTACATCGACGGCGTTCGAATGCTGTACCTCGATCGGTCACAGGTATCCGGAGCGGAGGCATGGGTGTTCGACGCTCCCGCATACACCTTACTGAATATTGCCGTTGGTGGAACCTGGCCAGGTTTAACCGATTCAACCACACCTTGGCCATCCACGATGACTGTCGACTACGTACGTTGGTTCCACGAGAACTGATACGCGGAGTTACCGACATTCATCCAGCAGTGCGGTGGGATCGCAAGCGACCGCTCGAAGCACCCTCCTGATCATTTCGGTATCGAATACGTTGCTGTGGAAGGTAACTGAAAAGTGACGTCGCCCATCGATCTCTGCACCGAGGAACGCGATTCCTTCCGCTCCATATGGATCGGTGGCCGCCACACACAGCGGATCGCCTGTCCATCTGATTTCATCCGAATTGGGAAGACGACCTATGTCCGAGTATGAAACCAAGGCGTGAGGCTTGATGCTCACGCTCGCCTCGGCGACCGTGGCGTGGGACCTCCCGAGGACCGAAGCCACAGTCGCCTTCGCGCTGATCGCTGAAAGGGTCAGCAACGGGTGACCCGAAACGAGTGCCCCCGCGATACCCCGACTGACCTCCGACAAAGTCACGGATTCACCCACCGGAACATATTGCCCCACAGCAAAATTACCATTGACCACGGTCGACGGATGCGCATATCTGCGCGCGTCCATCAACACGAGCGCATTGGACGCGGTTTCCACTCCATGACCTCGCAAGGCAGCAAGAAAAACAAACAGTGTTATCGCGCGCAGAGACGCCGACGGTGCGTGCTCGTCGCGCCAGCACACTAGTCGACGTGCAACTTGCGGATCCATCGGGAGCGAAAGACTGACCGGGTTGGGCCGCCAGGGCGTTCGGTGAGTCGCCGAAACCGCCTCAATCCGTGTTCCACGCACGTGAGAATGCCATCGAACGGCCGCTCCGAGCCGCCGAGGATCAGCTGCAAAAGACCGAATAATTGTGCGCGACAAAGGAAGTCTCGACTCCGCTGTATGCAGAGATGAGGGTAGTTGCCCTGATTGAGCGGTGCTGACAAGGGCAGCCCACAATCGCGAACCACCGATCCCGTCGGAGATGCCGTGCGAACCCAAACATGCAACATATTCCCCCGACGCAACGATTCGGATCGACGAGTGCGTCAAATCCGAATTGAATACGGCGGTCGCAAATCTCGAAATGTCCGCCGCGTCGGTGGGCGGAACTTCTTCGACTGCCGCGCCAACAGCATCCGGATCGAACAGCCAACGACGGCGAGAGGAATCCGCGCGCAATCCGAACCTCGTCTGCGGACCGATCCGAGCAATCTCGATCAGCGCGCTCCGCAGATCACTCGACGAGATGACACCAACTGGTCCGCCGATGACGAGCGCACGATCACGAACCCGCATCTGATCAACTGCAGAAATTTTGTACCTAGACATTATTCACTTTCAAGGCGTGAATCGAATCCAGTCGACGGTCAAGGTCGACACCTCCGGGGTGGTTGCATCCGTCGGCCCGGGCCATTCTCCGCCCACCGCTATGTTCATTACGACATAGAACGGCTTGTCGAATACCCATTTGGAGCCGTCCGGCGACTCGCTGCGCAAATACTCGCCCACCATTACACCGTCGATGAAGATCGAGATGGAGTCAGATCTTCTCGTCACCTCGTAGACATGGAAGGTGTCCGAGGCATCACCGCCGAGATAACCATCCGACGACATCTTCCACTTGCCTTCTGTGTGTGCAGAAGGATCGGACCACGGACCGTGGATTGCGTTGTGATACTCAGTGGCATTGTGCACCAACTCCATTACATCGATCTCGCCGCTCTCCGGATAGCCCACCGTCGCCAAATTCTCGCCGAGTAACCAGAATGCCGGATGGATTCCCTGCGCCATCGGGAACTTTATGCGGGCAGAAATCGTGCCCTCGGTGAACGAAAACTTGTCCCTTGTCACGATCCTCGCCGAAGTGAATCCCCCCAGGACCCGACGAGCTTCGAGCACGAGATTACCGTTTCCATCCAAACGCGCGTTTTCGGCGTTGTCGGTATAGATCTGCTTCTCCTGATTTCCCCAACCTCCGCCCCCGACATCGAATCCCCACATCGCCGCGTCAGGAGAATCCCCTGCAGCACCATCGAATTCGTCTGTGCCGAAATCGCTCGAGACCATTCGCATCATTGGACTCGGGGGTTCACCGGTGGTTCACGAAGTAGCCAATAGTAGTGAGGCCACCGAGAGAATCATCCCAGCCCGCACCACGACACGCGTACTCCCACTCATTTCGCAACCCTTCGATAGACGTCAATCAGTCGATCAGCTCGCGCTGAGACCGCGTGGTCCTCCAATACCGACCTGCGTGCACCGGTCACCAACCGAGCGCGAAGCTGCCTGTCATCCAGAAGGGACAGAATTCTCCCGGCCACGTCTGCGGAATCACCCGGTACGGACAGCAGTCCGTTTTCACCATCGACGACGTAATCGAGGAAACCGTCGGTCCGACTGGCCACCACCGGAGTACCAACTGACATCGCTTCGATCGCTATGAGCCCGAAGGGTTCTCGCGCGGAGGGAACACACAGGATGTCAACCGACCGCAAAATGGCCGCAACATCGTTCCGTTGTCCGACAAATCTGACAGCACCAGGAGCCAATTCCGCAGCTTTTCGGCGAAGATTCTCGCCGTAGCGCTCGTTCCCCGGGCTCGACCTGCCAACGATGACCAGATGTAAGTCCTTGCCGCAGGAACGGATCTGGGATACTGCCTCGATCAAGGTGTCGATTCCTTTGACAGGGTCGACCCGTCCAATGACTGCGACCAATGCAGAATCGGGGGCATCGGTGAGCTCAGCTCGCACCGTAGCTGGTCCTGGCGCAAAGACCGCCGAATCGACGCCCTGAGGAACTACTGTCGTCTTTCCCTGAGCCGCCTTCGAAAGCTGCTGCCGTGCAGCATTACTCACTGCGATCGCGGCTGAGGCCCCACGAACGGCCGAACTCAGCAGACTCCGACCTCGCCCCGGGTCGAGTATGTCGTGAATCTCGAGCACAACAGGTGTTCGCGCCAACCTGCCAGCCGCAACGCAATCCAGATGTGACAAGAGCGAATTCGAGTGGACGACATCAGCACGCCGAGCATGTACCAAAAGCTTTGAAACCCACGTCGCAGACCGCGGGATCTGCGACAACAACTTCGCCGGAGTCTGAGAAGCGCCAGAGGAATCACGCAGACCGACACGCGCCCCGTCTGGCATCGGTATGAATTCGAGTCCCATCTCGTTCCACGTCTGTTCGAGCTCACCACCAGAGGGCGCGGCCATGACAACGTTCACACCTTGCTCACCGAGACGTGGGAGCAACCGAATAACACTGTGCTCGATACCCGTGACATCGCGAGTCAGCGTCGACGCAAGAATTCGCAGCCTGCGATCAGCCATCGTTACCACTTTCATCCTTAACGGCCACTCGCTCGAAGACTACGAATCCACTACCTTCGAGGAAGACTTTCCACATCGGGTCCAACCGCATTCGTGCCTCCAGATTCGGCAATGCTTCCCGTGGGGAGAGCCCGAAGTACCAATTGTAGAAAACCATTTGATCGGAAATCGCGAAGTACGTTGTCCGGTGGTCAGCGACGAAGTATTCATTGAACTTCGCGTACTCTTCGTCAGTCGCAAAGTCTGCACCGTAGAAAAGAGTCGCGGCCTCCGGTTGCACATCGAACTTCGGATCGAGGCCGGCCAACCGCAGATAAGCCTGAGTTGGCCGATCAGGCCACGCCGGGGACGGAACCCTCAGTACACCATAGGGATCCGCCGACTCCAACACCTCGGAAGCGCCCTTGACTACTGCAGGTTTCGTCAAGTAGGCGAACCACGCACCAAAATACGCTTCTGATGAAGACAGCGTGACACCGATGAGCAGGATGCCCGCCGCTATTAGCTTCATCCTCGAGGCTCGGCACGCGCGGAGCATCGCAGTGACCGGAAATGCAAGCAGCAGGGAACAACCCACCAAACAGTAAAGATAGACACGAAAGATCGCTTCACCACCATAGCCTTGCCCGGCCAGAATGGCGAGCGGAGAAAACGCGACAATCGCGAGAGCAAGTACCGGCATCTTCTTGCGCCACATGATAATTGCCGTGACCGCGGAGGAAACCAACAGTCCGACAGTCAAGAAACGCATCGTCTTACTTGCAAATGCCTGTCCTGCAGTCGGCGTGAGATTCGCTCCGGCGAGGTTGGACTTCGCGTTCGACGTCACGTCGAAAGAGAATTTCGCAAAGTCACCTGCACTGTCCCAGTTGTAGATGAGGAAACCAATGGCTATTGCAGCGAACACGAATGTCAACCACCACGGCCGAAGCATTCGAAAGATCATGAGCGCCAACATGATCAATCCCATCCAATACGGAGTGAGTTGGTGAGTGACTACTATCGCGCAGAAGACCACGATCATGACGACGACAAGGTTAGGTCGGTCTCGCGAGGATCCAATCAGGGTTAAGAATGCAAGAACTAGGATCAGAGCCAGCGATTGAGGGGCGAAGTAATCCTGCGCCACCCAATTGAGCACCTCGAAGAGAAACGTGGCGGAAATAGCGGTCGGGACATCCAGCCTCCACGCCCTCGCCATGCAGTAGAACAGAATCACCATGAGGAGATGCGCAGCGATCGCGAACCAGTTCGCAACGGTTATGTCCGGCACGCCGGTAACGCGAGAGAACCAAGCCGTTGCCGTGAAGAGGCCAGGCCACCCGTTGTACACATCGACACCTCGTGCCAGGAAATGGCTTCGCTGGATCAGATCCGTGACCCCAAGATGCTTGTACGTCCAGGTATACAGCGGCACATCGGACGCCATGAGTGTCGCAGTCCTCTGCACGAGCGCAACAATCACCACCGCGCCGAACGCTGCACGGTCGTTCCTTCGTGACATTGCGACTGCGAAGCCGATCACCGACAAAGTGATTGCACCGGCGAAGAACGGTGACGCCGCGAACAGCAGGCCGAAATCCGACGCCTGTGCAGTCGACAGCGAAGGGGCAGCGATCCACCAACTCACCAGTGCTGCAACGAGAATCCCCCACGAAATCCAATCGCGCCTCTTTCTGTCGGATACGACAGCAATCGTCAGCCGGTCAGTCGGAGCATCATATGACTTCGTCGACGACAGCTCGTTACGCTCCTTCAATCTCGTCATAACCGCCGGAACCCCGACAGGACAGCCCCGATACGTCGCTTGAGGTTTTCGCGACCGGAAACTTCCGGGCGAGAATCGAGGGTGAGAAGTCGAACTAGAGATGCTCCGATGGTAGCGAGACTGGGAATCACGAGCTGCGAAAAGGGATAGTACTCCTCGATTGTGGTCATCAGGAATGTCATCAGCACGACGATCGAGATCCCCAGGGCCGGAACAGCTGCGACCCGTACGTAGCCAGGTTGATCAGGCATGTACGACATAATTGCCGCACCCGGGCCGACCGCGACAAAAACGATCACGGCTACACCGGTGAGAGCGCCGATCGCGCCCAGGCCGGCGCCGACCAGACCACAAACTCCACCGACCAATCCCAGAATTGCCAGTCTGTGCTCGTCGGTCGGCCACCGCGCGTCAACCATCGCAGTCGCCCGACGAATCGACCTAGCGCCGGGAAATTCGACGGCTATCGAACTGCGCACCGGGCGCGTTCCCTTCGGGAGAAGTGGTCGCCCCCGCAATCCCCCCAAACGCGAGCGCACCAACGCTGCGGGGCCTCGCAACAATGCGCGCCGCTCGATCCAAGGCAATTTGTCAAGATCGGGTGTAAGTCGAATCTGACCTTCTTCAGGTTGGGAGACGCTCCCGAAGTGCGAAAGTCCCTTGACCATACGCGTCGCCAACATCATCGCTATTCGCGGATCCATAACGAGTTTCGTCAACCAGGCTCCCAAGCCGAGGCCGTAGTCGGCCATCTGTTTACTCAATCCCGCTGAATCGATGCGATGGCGGTGCCAGACTCGCGCAGCAGGCGCGTAGACCAGCGCACCCCCGTCGAGAATGACCCTGACGAACATGTCGATATCTTCACCGCCGCCTGACGGCGATCCCACCCCTAGCCCCTCGTCGAATCCGCCGAGTTCGAGCATCACGGATCGTCTAACCGCGAAATTGGCACCCGTCCCGAAATCGCCCACACGGAAAGGGAACAGAGCGTCGTTCTCAGGCGGAGCTGACAAGCGGTACGTCGTTCGCACAAGATTCTTCGACCAACTCACGCGACGATCGAAAAAGGCTTGAGCAGGAGTCGATACCTCACCTGTCGGCACGAGACCTGTGACGATGTGGACGTCCTCCGCGACTGCGAATCCGCCGACCAACTCACGGAGCCAGTCCTTGTCAATCACGACATCGTCATCCGTAAATGCCACGAACTCTTCAGTGGCCGCAACTAGGCCTATGTTTCGTGCCTTGGACAGGCCACGTTCCGGCGCATCAACGATCCGAACTCCGGCAAAAGCGTCCACTATCGGCGGTGTCAACCCGGACGAGGGATCGTTGTCCACGACAAGCACGTCGTAGTTTCGGTAGTCGAGATCGGCGAGTGAAGTCAAAACTTCACGGAGCATATCCGGTCGATTCATCGTGCAAATGATCAATGTGACAGGCACTTCGGGAGCCGGTGAAGTGGTTACAGGCTCGGAATCCGGCAAGTAGGCCAGTACTTCCTTCGATCTGATCATTCCGTTCGCGACTTGAACCTCGACAAAGGCAAATGATCCGTTGAGTCGGGCGACCAGCAGGCGAGCACGTCCGTACGCTGTTCCCCCGGTCAATTCGATGACACTCGATGCAAGTAGCTCCCACTCGTCCACCTGACCTATCCAAATGGCCCCTGCCCACAATTCGATTCCGGCCGTCGGCGTCATCACCGGATCGAGATTCGTGAGTCCATCACGCCGAAGGCCCTGTGCGGCTGGCTCACCGGCGTCCTGATTTCTGACATCTTCTTCAAACCTCATACTGAAACACCCGCCTTCTTATTGCATCTCGACGCCGAGCTATCCCGAAGACTGCGGCGATGCTAGCCGCCGTCTGGGCCACACCGACCGCAACCGCAGCACCCACAGCTCCCCAGAGAAAGCACGCGAAAGGCAAGACCACCATGAGAAGTCCGGCGAACAGACCGTTGATGACCACCAATGGTCCGATCTCGCGCCTCGCTCGCTGCAACGCAGACCACACCACGAACATCGTTCTCATCAACGACCCGATCGCAAGGATGATCACGACAAGTTCGGCATCCAAATCCAGATACTCGGGATCGAGTATTCCGAAGATAATCGGTGCACCCAGCGAGACCAATACCCCGCCCACAGCGACCAGAACAGAAACCCTCACAAACAAAACCAACGCCATCTTGGAACCATCTTTCGGGTTCTTCGAGGCGTGAACCACGAGGGAAGTCCCCATGGCAGAGCCGACGAATTCGAGGGTCTGTGCGATGCTCATCGAAAGAGAGAAAACTGCGCCCTGAACTGGACCGGAATAGGCGGTGACGAGAAATGGCATCAGAAGGATCACCCCGACACCCATGGCTTGGGTCGGGACAGCTTGCCTGCACATTCTCACGACCTCAGCCGACGCGTTGCCTTCAGTCCACAGGCCAGGGGGCGAGGTAGCCGATCGCCGTTCGACGATACGGCCGATCATCAACCGCATGAACACAACCGACGCTCCGCCTACCACGACCGTCGACATGACCACCGGTTGCCAATTCGCTAACCACACCAACGCGAGAAGAACACCAATGCGACCAGCGCTGACGATCCCGTTGATCAAGGGCAGCTTCCGGGACTCGTCCAAACTGGTCAAAGTGCTGTTCTGCAGAATGAACATGCCCCAGACGACAACACCCACAAACACTAGGCAGGCAACCGGAATCGAGCCCCTCACTTCCGGAATGAACCAAACCGCCGCGACTGCTGCAATGACGCCCACAGGAACCGACAACATGTAGAACACCCGCAGACCTCGCCGGTGCACGGCGCCGAGGCTTGCACCTGCTGCGGGCATCATCGAATTGAAGACATCGCCGACTCCGGTACCGATTACCATTGCCGGAGCGGTAACGAGCGCAAGCAGCGCTGTCATGACGCCCAGCTGTGCCGGCGGTAAAACTACAGCCGCGACTGCCCAAAATCCCATGCCTAGTGCGGCATTGATGACCTGGGACGACGCCATCGACGCTGCATCCGCGTAGATTCGCGGCCCCTTGTTCGTCATCACGGGCCTACAAAGTGCCGACGCCTGCACATGATGGCGGACAGGGCGCCCATACCCGCCGAAACGATTCCGGCAACTACGGCCCCTGCCCTCGACAGGGACACCCGACCCCCCAAGACGTATCGCCGAAGCCCGCTGGTGAGAACACTGCGCACGTAGTCACGCTCATCGTCGAGTTCCTCCGAGCCGTTCCGGTCGTCTCGCAGTTCGATCTTTCCCTTCCCCTCGGAATAGCAGCGGGCCAGGAAGAAGCGAAACGTGCTGCGTTCCAAAGGAATATCGTGATCGATCACCGATGTCGGCACGTACATCCAATGAAAGTCGTTGCCAAGTTCCGCCATTCGGATACACAGGTCGGTATCCTCGGGTTGCGATCGCTCGCCGCTCTTGCCGAACCCGACTCGAAATCCTCCGACCGCGCGGAAAGCCGCTGTACGAACGGCCATGCTGCCACTCCAGACGTTGCGAACACGGGAGGTCTCGATCGGCATTCCGTGAAACGATTCTCCGACGACCCACCCGAATTCGTCCGGAAACCAATTAGGCTTGGGTGATCGCCATACTGCCCTGTACCGTCCGCCCGTCCCGACGACCCGCTCGTCCGCGAACGGTTTGATCAGCTCCGACAACCAGCTGCTGTCAGCAATCTCGTCGTCATCGATGAAGGCAGTGTAGGGCGTCGACACGACAGCAACTCCAGCGTTGCGAGCGCCAGACGCACCTCGAGGCCCGTCCTCGTAGGAGATCACACAGATGCCCGGCATTTCGCGGCGCAAGGTGTGCGCGAGCGAGCGATTGTGGTCGACCGCAACGATGATCTCGGCAGGCTGCAAGGTCTGCGCTGCAATCGAATGAACAGCAGCAACTATCCCCCGCAACCGCTCCATCGAATAACAAGCCATGACGACGCTTACCGCACCGCTATTCGAATTGAGGTCATGTCGTGTGACCATGGTCACGTCTCCAATCATCGTGCCGGCCGATTTCCCGTCCCGCTCGCGTCCGGACCACCGCCTGGACACACAGACCAAAACATCTCAGTCGCCACAAAAGCCCAGATTGACAGACTATCGGTCTGTTCTTTGGCTATTTACTTGACGGTTCCCCCGCCGACTGTCGTGGACCAATGTACCCCAGTAACGTCCCAGCGATCATTTCACCGATGCGGTACAACCGAGGTTGTGACGTTTCTGAAATGGGCATGCTGGACCACCCTCGTCGTGGGCGCAGGACTGCTCGTCCTTCGATACTTGCCGCTACGCAACCCCGCACTGCTTTCACTGGTGATCGCAGTGCCATACCTACCGCTCGCAATGGTGCCTGCAACGCTGACATTGCTCGCCACTCGCGAGTGGGTCGGCTCGATCATCGGGCTGGCGATGATCATGTTTGCAATCGGCACACAGGTCGCGGTGCCCGTCACCCCGCCTCGGACAGGCGAGGCCATGCGAATCATGTCGATCAATGTCGCAAAGGGTGCGGCCGACGTGGACGCAGTCGTCGATGCAGCGAGACTTCACAACGTCGACGCTGTCGCGGTACAGGAATTGACCCCGGCCTTTGCGGCCGCACTGGAAGTTGCAGGAATGCCCGGGATCTTCCCGTTCAGCGTCATCCGGCCAGACAATGACGCACGAGGAACCGGACTGTGGAGCCGATTCCCGATCAGCGAACCCCGTCAAATGGAAGGGTTCGGGTTTGCCTGCGTCGCAGGAACAATCGAATTCAAAGGCGGAAAATACGACCTGGTGGCGACACACATCACAGCCCCGATACAAGATCAGGATTCCACGAACTGGATCAATGAACTCGCACAAATCCGCGCACTATTGGACACGAATCTCAACCCACTCGTTATCGCCGGCGACTTCAACGCAACCGTCGATCACAGACAGTTTCGAGGTTTACTGCATGGTGGAACGCAGGATGCCGCGAGGCAGGCTGGTCGGTTCTACGTGAACACCTTTCCCGCGAACTGGTCGTGGCCGCCATTCGCCGCTCTCGACCATATTCTCGTCCCGCCCGAACTGACGGCGACAACGTTCGATACCGTCGAGATCGCTGGCTCCGACCACCTCGCAATCGTGAGCACACTCGTTCAGCGCTGACGAAAGTCAACTTTCCGCAACTGTCTGGCAATTTCCAAAACAAACCTGTAGATTGTTTTGGGGCAGATCAGCTGTCGATGAGTACGTTCTCGACTGAGGACATCCTCTCAGTCCAATCGGATGTCGAAGGATTCAGATGCGGTTAGCGCGCGGTCACGTCGAACCGGCAAGCTCGACATGTCATTTCGGAGCGTCACCGAGCACTGCTGGGAACACCATCGAGATAAACAAGAGCGCATCCTCAACGCATGTGGCCACCGATGGCGGAAAGTTCACGACTTGGTTCGGCAACGAGGCTTCGCCACTGTTCGGCACACTGCACGTTCCGGCTGGGGGCACAGCACGCGGAGGGGTCGTGCTGTGCCCTCCGATCGGAAAGGAGCATGTCGATTCTTATCGCGGCCTGATGCTCCTGGCTCAAAAACTTTGCGCGCAGGGCATGTTAGTCCTTCGGTTCGACTATCTAGGCACAGGTGACTCGTCCGGTGAACAGACCCGAGAAGACGCTGTCCAGATATGGGAGTCGAGCGTCGTGGAGGCTGCTGAGTTTCTCCAGTCCTGCGGAGTTCGCGAGATCACACTGGTCGGGCTGCGAGTAGGCGCGTTGGTCGCAACTTCCGCGGCGTCGAGGATACGAGATATGACGACGCTGGTACTTTGGGACCCCGTCATCCGTGGGCGCACGTTCGTTCAGCAGCAGAAGGCATTGAATCGGCTCACAGCGGCCCCCGATGCCGACGATCCACTCATCCCGCTCGTCGGGATGTCGGTGCACCCACTTGCTGCACAACGTCTTTCGGGTATGAATCTCACTGCGCTCCCCATCGACCCTTCAATTAAGGTCCTAGTTGCGTCGCGGCCAGAGCACGCCGACACTGCACGAGTAAGACAACTCGTAGAATCACTGTCAGCTGACCACATGAACATCGACGGCCAGGCCCCCTTCATCGAGCCAGCCGACTTCGCGGTCCAAATACCCTGGCATACAGTGTCTTCTCTGGCGCAATGGATTGGCGATTCGACGCGCTCGCCACGCACAAGTGTCACCGCACATCTTCGTCATTCCACGACCTTGTTGAACTCTCAGTTCGAAATCCCGATCACCGAATACATCTCCTACGCCGGCACGAACCGTATGCTGACTATCCGCACAGCGCCGGCCTCGAGCATCCCCGGCGGCCCGACTCTAGTTCTATATGGCACCGCGTCCGAACACCGGATCGGTCCCAGTCGCCTTTGGGTTGAGTTGGCAAGAGAGTTGGCAGGCTACGGAATCACGACTATCCGCTTCGACCGCACTTCAACCGGCGAAACGACCGCTGCGCAGGATCGAGAAATCAGCACCATCTACACACCCGAGCAACGCGCTGATGGCGTAGAGGCGGCCAGAAACGCTGGCGTGTGCCCAGAAAACCTGGTAGTTGCCGGCTTGTGCTCCGGATCGTGGAGTGCCGCAATCGCTGCCGCAGAACTCGGAGCAAATCGCGCAATACTAGTCAACCCCCTTCGGTGGACTACGCGACAATTAGAGTTCACGCGAAGCCAGTCTCTCGCGCCTGCAGAATGCTCGCGAGGAACCTTCGCGCTTCGAGCACACAACTGGGCCGTCAGGTTCAAGGACAAGCTTCGTGACCGATTGCCGTATCGCGTCTGGCTCGCATTGGGTCGGATTGGTCTCGTGCAGGTCCCAGAGGTGCTTCTCGCGCCGTTGGTCCAAGCAGGCGTCGCAACGACAGTGCTTGTATCACCAACCGATGAGGAATGGTTTAACGAGAATCGCGGTCGCAGCGGAGTCCAACGCCTACGGAAAGCGTTCGGCACCATCGAGATTCGACAGCTTTCGCAGGGTGATCACGCGTTGATCGGACCAAGGATTCGCGCCTCGGTTCACAAGGAAATGAAGAATTCAATCTTGACGACGTTTGGAATCCCGAGTTCACGACTACTCTCAGTGCCGCCGGAGGCTTTGAGTGATTCGGCTCAGGAGACCACTGCTGCGGCGAAATCGAGTGCATTCACATAAGCCACAATCACTCCCCGACCGCAAGTGCCGGTGGGCGTCATTTGCATGTCCGCAGCGACACTGCAGATTCGAACCGGTGAGGCGAAATGTCGACATCCAACAATGTTGGCACATCGAGATCGTCTCGTGCGGGGATTGAACGTAGGAAGGCCCTCCCGCCGGACAGGTGGGAGGGCCTTCGCCAGTCACCGACTACTTTGCGCGAGCCGCTTCCCGTAGCGGAACCCGACGCTCACTCCGGATGGTTCGCAGTACTCGAAATCCGTCACGTACTGCGTTGAGATTGCTCTCGCCATAGATACGGTCGCGCTCGTAGCTCGGCACTTCGGATATCTTCAGTCCTGCATTGGCTACCCGAACATTGATCAAGGTTTCGATCTCGAAACCGTCGCCCCATTGCGCCTCCGCGGTACCAGTCTCCGGCAGGTTCATGACAGGTATGTGGCGACGCCAGAACGCGTTGTAGCCGTAGCATAGGTCGCTGAAAGACGCACGGAACTTGATGTTTACGATTCCATTCAGTGCTTTGTTTCCAAGTTTACGAGAAAAAGTGATGTCATCGCTCCCCCCTCCTTGCGCAAACCGTGTCCCCTTGGCAAAGTCGGCCCCCTGCACAAGCGCATCGACGAACAAAGGAATCTCCGCAGGGTCCGTCGAACCGTCAGCGTCGATCATGACGACAATGTCACTCGTTGCCGCCCGAAATCCACATGCGAGTGCGTTGCCTTTCCCTCGTCTCGTCTGCGTTACGATCGTCGCCTTCGGCCACAACCGCTTGGCAACATCCACCGAATCATCGACCGAATGGCCATCGACGAAAACGATCTCATCGATTCCGTCAGGCATCCGTTCTGCAACGTAAGGCAGATTTTTCGCCTCATTCATCGCCGGCACCACCACCGTCACAGAGGGACGCTGTGAAGCCGGTGCATGCTCCTGCTCGGATATCTGGATGCGGTCAGTTGTGTCCACGCTCATTGGTCCTCTGTCTCCCCGGTTGCGTCCCCCGCCAGATATCAAAAACGGTGAACCTTTGGCTTCAAGCAAATAGTTGGCCAACCGCCGAACGCCCCACCGTCCGACGAAGACTGGCTCGCCTCTCGCTTGACCTGTACCGAACCAACGGTTGGTACCCCCAACCCTGCACGTAGAGCGGCACGGTTTGCTTGTCTGGAGATAAACATACCTTGAGTTTGTTTATTTCGCAGCCTCGAACTCAGGTGACCTTCCACTCAGCTACAGAACGGCAATCAAATCACGGGAGCCGCCGAATTCGCCAAGCATCAGCCCACCGTGCGGTCGAACGAGCAGAAGGCTCCTCGCCCTGCACATTCACCGAATTTCTCGCCGACGACTGAATCATCGACTCCGCATCACGAAAGTGTTCAGCAAAGCGCTGAGCCTCGAGGCGAAGAGCCTCGTCGGCGTCAAGGGACCGCGCAACCGCGTCCCGCAACTCAACCGGTACCAGGTCCTCGGGGAACCCTCCACGGACAGCCCTCTTCACATACTGCTCAGCCAGCATCGCTGCGGGTTGGCTTTGTGCAATGCCGTCGAGCTCTGAGGCACGCGACTTCTCCTCCGCCTTTCGCTGATCCCATGCTCGCTCCTGCGCCGCAATGTCGACCGACTCCGACGGTTCGCCGGCCAGGTGTGGGCTCCGGTGGCAGAGTTTCGCCACCAATGCGCCGGCAATCGTGTCTATGTCGACTGGCGGTGCAGTTGGCTCGCACTCCGCTATCCGTGCATGAAACAACACCTGCAACAAAAGGTCACCGAGTTCCTCGTTCAGCGCCTCGCGGTCGCCGGCCAGAATCGCATCGAGCACCTCATACGTCTCTTCCAGGAGGTAGTTCGACAAGCTCTCGTGAGTCTGAGCAACCTCCCAGCCGCCAAAACTCCACATCCGGTCCATCAACGCACTCGCTGCGACAAGTCCGTCGCCCTTCACGCTTTCAGCGGCAATCAAACGTGCACCATCCTTGAGCCTGCTGCGCGCCGCCTCACACTCGCGGTCGGTCGTCACCAATACCCGGGCGCCGGGTACAGACTCGGCAAATCGGTCCCGAACCTGCGATGGCACATCTTCGGCAATCTCGACAGGACCGGCGAGGGCAGTCAAGGCATCAATTGGAACGGACATGGGGCGAAACGGGTCGAGCACGACCACAGTCGGCTGGTGGTCGCCATCTGATATCTCGTTCACCGTGTGCTCACGCCTCGACCAGGACGGCACCGGCGGCGCGCCCGTCAATCGCCAGGATGAAGTCCACGATGTACTGGAGCAATTCGACGTCCCGCAGGCGATCCGAGCCGACTCCGCCGGTGCGAGGCAGCGGGAGTTGCACGAGCCCGGTCGTTGCCCGGTACTGCGCGCTCGGATAGATCCTCTTGAGCCTGATCTGTTTGGAATCGGGCAGTGACATAGGCGAGATCTTGAGCTGAGTTCCGGTGACGGCGACTTCCTCCAGTTGATACTCGCGGCAGAGCAGTCGAAGCTTGGCCACCGAGATCAGCCGTCGAACCTCTTCGGGCAGTGGGCCGTAGCGATCGACCAGTTCTTCGACTACGGCAGCGATGCCGTCGGAATCAGTTGCCGCAGCGAGCTTGCGGTACCCCTCCAACCTGAGCCTGTCACTGGTGACGTAGTCGGGCGGGATGTGTGCGTCCACCGGTAGGTCGATCCGGACTTCCTTCGTGCCCTCGTCCATGGTGATCGGTTTGCCGTCGGCTGCAGCCCGGAAGGCTTCGACCGCCTCACCGACCAGCCTGACGTACAGATCGAACCCGACCCCCGCGACGTGGCCGGACTGCTCTGCGCCCAGAACGTTTCCGGCTCCACGGATTTCGAGGTCCTTCATCGCGACGGCCATACCCGCGCCGAGGTCCGAATTCTGCGAAATCGTTGCCAGTCGGTCGTATGCCGTTTCCGTCAAAGGCTTTTCGGCCGGGTACAGGAAATAGGCGTATCCACGTTCACGACTACGCCCGACGCGTCCGCGAAGCTGATGCAACTGCGAGAGGCCCAGCGAATCCGCGCGTTCGACGATCAGTGTGTTCGCGTTCGAGATGTCCAGACCGGTTTCGATGATCGTGGTACAGACCAACACGTCGAAGTCGCGTTCCCAGAATCCTTGCACGGTCTTTTCGAGAGTGTCCTCGTTCATCTGACCGTGCGCGACGACGACGCGAGCCTCCGGGACGAGTTCGCGGATCTTCTTGGCTGCCTTGTCGATCGAGCTGACACGGTTGTGAACGTAGAAGACCTGACCGTCGCGCAGAAGTTCACGCCGGATGGCCGCGGCAACCTGCTTGTCCGCATACGCGCCGACGTACGTGAGGATAGGATGACGTTCTTCCGGCGGTGTGAGGATCGTGGACATTTCGCGGATCCCGGCCATGCTCATCTCGAGAGTACGAGGAATCGGGGTAGCCGACATCGTCAGGACGTCGACGTGGGTGCGTAACGCCTTGATGTGTTCCTTGTGCTCGACTCCGAATCGCTGTTCCTCGTCGACGATCACAAGCCCGAGGTCCTTCCAGCGAATACCGGTCTGCAGCAACCTGTGAGTACCGACGACGATGTCGATCTCACCTTCCGCCATGCCGGCGATGATTTCCTTCGAGTCCTTGGCGTCGGTGAACCGGGACAGCCCTCGCACCTTCACCGGGAACGACGCCATTCGTTCGGTGAAGGTCTGAAGATGTTGCTGTGCAAGCAGAGTCGTCGGCACCAGCACCGCCACTTGCTTGCCGTCCTGCACTGCCTTGAACGCGGCGCGGACGGCGATCTCCGTCTTGCCGTACCCGACGTCACCGATGACCACCCGGTCCATCGGAACCGGCTTCTCCATGTCGGCCTTGACCTCACTGATAACGGTCAACTGGTCGATCGTCTCGGTGAACGCGAATGCGTCTTCGAGTTCCTTCTGCCACGGTGTGTCCGGGCCGAACGCATGCCCGGGAGCAGCCTGACGCGCTGCGTAGAGCTGAACCAGCTCGCCCGCGATCTCACGAACTGCCTTGCGGGCCTTACGCTTTGTGTTTGCCCAGTCGGATCCACCGAGCTTGCTCAGCGCCGGCAACTCCCCACCGACGTATCGGGAGAGTTGATCGAGCGATTCCATCGGGACGAACAGACGATCGCCCGGATGACCGCGCTTGCTCGGCGCGTATTCGATGACCAGGTATTCACGACGCGCCCCACCGATGGTGCGTTCGACCATTTCGACGAACCGGCCGATACCGTGCTGATCATGCACGACCATGTCCCCTGCCGACAGCGCGAGGGGATCAACCTGATTGCGGCGCTTGGCCGGCAAGCGCTTTCCGTCGCCGACCGCAGCAACGCGGTTGCCGGTCAGATCGGACTCGGTGACGATCACCATCCCAGGCGTCGAGTCGTCGCCGGCGAGTACCAGTCCGTCGTGCAGTGATCCGCGGAGCACCGCGACCTGTCCACGGGCGGGGGTAGCGCCGGCATCGAGCATCTTGGCGGGCACTTCGGCTTCACCGAGTCGCTCCACGACGCGGCTTGCGGTTCCGGCACCTGCCACCACGATCGCCGCGCGACCGCCCGTGCTCACGTGCGCCCGAAGGCTGACGAACAGCTCGGCCAACAGGTCGTCGGAACCGCGCACCTGCGGTGCCGCATGCACCGGGAGTTCGAGTTCTTCACCGTTTCCCGACGCCAGCGGGCTGACTGTCCACCAGGGTCGGCCGGCAGCTTCGGCAGATTCGCGAACATGACGAAGCGACCGGTACGCGGAGGCACCGAGATCGACTCCTCCGCCGTTGAGGATCGACGTGTCGAGCGGTGCAGCGCCGCCGATCGACGCCGCCGTCCACGATGCTTCCAAGAATTCCTGGCCGGTGCGCACCAGGTCGGTGGCGCGGGTGCGCACCTTTTCCGGATCACACAGAAGAATGTGCGCCCCTTCAGGAAGTACATCGGAAAGTAGCTGCAGTTCACCGGGTTTGAGAACCGGGAGCAGAGCTTCCATCCCCTCGACGGGGATACCTGCCGAGATCTTGTCCAGCATCTCGACCAACGACGCGTCAGCCTGGTTCTCAGCAGCGAGTGCGGCAGCTCGATCACGAACATCAGCTGTCAAAATCAGTTCACGACACGGCGGCGCGATCACGGAATCGACGTCGACGTCCGCTAGCGAACGCTGATCGGCAACTGAGAAGTAGCGAAGCTCCGATACCTCGTCACCCCAGAATTCGATACGGACCGGATGATCCGCCGTCGGCGAGAACAGGTCGAGAATGCCACCACGGACCGCGAACTCACCACGCTTTCCCACCATGTCGACGCGGCTGTACGCCATCTCCACCAGACGAACCAGAACGGAATCGAAATCGATCTCGGTGCCGACGCGCAACGTGATCGGTTCTATCTCGCCCAGGCCTGGCGCCATCGGCTGAACGAGAGAGCGCACCGTGGTGACGATCACCCGAAGTGGCGATCCGTACGAGGCGTCGTCTGGTCTGGCGAGTCTGCGCAGTACCTCCACCCGTCGCCCAACGGTATCCGCGCTCGGCGACAATCGCTCGTGCGGCAATGTTTCCCACGACGGGAACTGCGCCACGCCTCCACCGAGCATCTCGGTGAGTTCCGAAGTGAGATCGTCGGCTTCACGACCGGTGGCCGTCACCAGCAGCACCGGCGTGCGAGCGGCGAGTGCAGCGGCGATGAACGGTCGAGCCGGCTTCGGAGCCACGATGTCCAAGGCGGCCGAGCCGATGGATTCGATCACCGGAGTGAACGCGGCATCTGCGAGGGCGACCTCGGCGAGTCCAGCGAGCGCAGTCTGGGCAGAGGACAAGGAAGTCAACGAACGCGCTCCTGAACAGTGATGACGGGTTGCGGACGCACAGCCCGAGCGCAATATCCCCACCGAGGCAGAGTTGTGCGCCGGTTCGATTCTATCGGTGTGCGATCTCGCAGCGCAGTCCGATCCGTTCAGTTTCCCGTAGCACTCGTCTTCTTCGACGTCCGCTTGGACGGCGAGGATTGTGTGACCGGAGTGATCGGCGGCGCCACGGCCGCACTCACGTATGAGTTGAGCGCCCGAACGCGACCGATCACCTTCGTCGCCTGACCGGTTCTCCGTAGGCGTACAGTCCTGCGACCGTTCGGCGCGAGGTGGAACCAGGAGTCTTCGGGCTCGAAGCCCTGCAGTTCGAGGGCAACGTATTGGGCGGAAGCATCCGTCGAGACGTCGACTACCCACTCTTCGTCACCGACGTTGCGCGCTGTGGCAACAAGTCCGACCGATCGCTCGCGAGGCCGCGCCGAGCCACCCAGGAGGTGGACCACTTCGTCCACCATCTCGCCGTCTTCGTCTTCGAGTGTGACGGTGACGGCGTCGTATGTCCGCGCCCCGAACCGAAAGACGTGAGTGAGGTCGGTGAAACGGCCGACAAGGCTGTTCACGGACCAGGTCAGACTTGAATGCGCTTCCACCTTGACCGGTAGCGCGACGTCGACCGGGACGACACCTGACCGACTGTGCGCTCGAAACCTGATCTCGCCGACGACAGGTTCGGCGGTCTCGTTGATCGCGTAGAGCCTCAATCCGTCCATACCGTCGTCCGTGACGAGGAGCGCGATCGGTTTGGCGCTCCTACGGAGCACGAACCACGGAGCTTTGGGGCTGCCGCTCCAATCGAGGACCCCCCATCCCGGTCCGGGCTCCAGGTCTCGCAGTGCGAGTGTCAAGGCGCCGTCGCACCGAGAGTCCGGGCGACGCCAGTATCCGAGCGTCGATGCGAACGCCTCACATACAGCTGCTCGCCCCAGGTCGAGATAGCGTTCCGGGTCGGACCACCGGACTTCACGAGCGTCTTCGCCGAAAAGCGCGTGGACGTAGTGGTCCCGAACATCCTCGAAATCCCACGACGATCCGTTGTCCCGAGGCACCGCGGCTTTCCATGCCGGGTGGTGCCCCGCGACGGCGAGTGAACCGAATTCGTTCTCGATCACCGCATTCGACGGTGGAATCGAAAATGCCAATGATTCGGTCGCAAAACGTACTCGCGCGCTGAGCACGTCGGCCAGTGGACGACGATAGGCACCCACCCCGAAGTAGTGAGCGACCCCGCTTCCGACATGCGTTGCCAATTGCTCGCCCCCGCGAGGCGCCGAGGGGGACGAAGTCACGTACTCGAGTTCGGGTGCCACCGTCGAGATCAACTCCGGCAGTCTCGAATGAATGAGCGGGATGTGTTGATCGACCAAGCCCAGCATGGTCGGCTGCTGTTCGGTCTCGCTGCCGCCGCAGAAGACTGCCAAAGCGGGATTTCCGCGCACTCTGTGCAAGAACTCGGTGACCTCGGAGGCAACGAGTTCGAAGAATTCGTCGGTGTCGGGCGGATCGAGCGTCGCCAACATCATGTCCTGCCACACGAGAATGCCCAGACGCGCGCATTCCTCCCAGAAGTGGTCGCTCTCGTAGACCATCGTCCCCGGGATTCGAATCATGTTCAGGCCCGCCTCTGCCAGGCGTTCCAAGACACGAGTGGTGCCGGCGTCGCCTTGAAGCGAGATCGGGTCGGTCGGCACCCACACCGAACCACGGCAGTACACCCGGATGCCGTTGACATACAAACGGAATCCACCATCGGATCTGTCGACCTCCACCGTCCGGAAGCCAACTGAACCGAGATGCTCGGAGACTCCGAGCGCTTCCATCGTCACCCGATAAGTGCGCGGGGTGCCATGAGTGTGCGGCCACCACAACTGCGCGTCCGGCACTTCGACGACGCCGGACACCTCGAGAAATCCATCCGGTCCGGCGGATACAGCCAATTGCCGCGAGTGTTCGCCGACGCGCACGGTCACGTACTCCAGCGAGGCCGGCAATCCGGTGAGCCGAGCACTGACGGCAACGCGACCGGTTGTGCCGTCAATACTCGCATGCTTGACAGCAGAGACTACGGCGGCAATCCCCTTGTCCAACAAGCGGATACCCCGCCACGGACCCACCGGTACCGGTACACCACTGAACACGGGAGCCATACCGAGCATCGTGGTTCGGATCCACCGAAGACCCTGTTCACGGACCATCGACGAGCGCCAACGCCCTCGGGGACGCCTCGATCTCAAAATCGCGGAGAGAGAATGAAAATGAACAGCCACCTGGACACGTTTACCAGCTCCGACTCCGGCCGGAATGATCACTTCCCCAGGTGTGAACATGGATTCAGTGGACGCGACACGGACACCGCCGATCCAGACATCCGCAAACGCCGTCATACCGTCGAACTGGAGCAGCCACGACCCCTCACCGGTCGTGGCCACGGTAGTCACGAACCACCAGTCCGACGATGAAACGGACGATTCTGAAACAGACGACGACGAAACGGACTTCGTGCGTCCGGCGTCCGTCTGCTCCGCACGTAACGCACCGACGACTGTTCCAGGCACGGACGCTGCGACCCACTCGGTCACGGCTTCGAGGGCATCCGGGTCGGATATGGATCCGGGTTCGGTTGCAGCGCATCGCCATATCGCGCCGGCCAGCAGGTCTGCTGACGAACGAGGCACTGTTAGACCAACCTCAAGTGTCGATGCGAGTCGACGCCGACTGTGTCGGCAACGATTTCCATCGCCCTCTTCCACGACACGGCCATCTCGTCGAGTTGCTCACGCGGGTCCACCGCGCGGCCCCTGGAGGCACGCGCCATCTGAAACTGCACGCTCTTGGCACCGGATGCCACTTTGCGGAAATCTGGCGCAGCTTCGCCTGTCCCGGAGAAACCTGCAGTGTCCAAGAACTCGCTGGCGTCGGCAGCCAGCTCCGCGCTGGCCCCGCACTGACGAAGTAGCCCGAAGGACCAGAGGTGAAACGCATCCATACCCGCCCCCTGCACCCATTCGAGGTCGTCGATCACCTTGCGTCCCAGCTCTCGCACCGGATTACCCACCGCTCGAACCGCTACATTCCGCCGAGCCACTTCGGCGATGTTTCCGGCGTTGGTCGCGTGAACCGGATTCAACCTGATCTGTTCGACATAGGGCACAAACGAAGGAAGTGAGGAACGATCGAGATCGAAGACGCCGGAGAAATCGTCGCCTCGCAGCAAGTAGTAGCCGCTGTTGTGAAAGTACTCGAGCTCGCCGGCAACGCGATCGATCCGATTGGGCACGATCGTGGTCTTGGTGTGCCCCTCGTGATAGCTCGTTCCAAGAGTGTCGGGAAGCCAGTATCCGTCCACTTCAACCGTCGACAGCATCCCAACCGCGAGGTTGTCCTCGACATGGATCAGCGGTGCCCGCCAGACGTTCATCTCGGCGACTTCGATTCCGTACAGCGCGTAGATGTCCTCGGCCTTGAGCTTGAGGAACGTCCACTGAGTCCCGTCGAACCGCGATGAGAAGGCACATGCCAATGCCGGGACGGGGTCCAATCCCAGCGAATGCAACACTTCGATCCACAGATCCGTGTAGCAGTTGGTCTGCGCCCACACGCGGTCGTCCTGATGCAACGAATGGGGCCTGTAGCGATCAGGTGAAATGTCGATGAGCCGTGACATCAGATGCCCATTCGTTCACGAACGGAGGTTGGCCATGCAGCCACGTCAAGACCATGAGTCCGCAACAAGGACAACGCGATTCGCTCCATCCCGAAGCCGACGCACGAGCTGTGTGCCACCTCCCCCTCCGCCGTTCGGATGTCGAAGTTGACACCGAAATGGTCGAGATGGTTGTTCGAGGACACGATCGCCGTGCCCTCGTCGAGATCTCCGTAGAGCCGAACCGTCAGTTCCGTCTTGAGATTCTCTTCACGCTGGTTGGCTGCAAGCATCTTTCCGGCGCGCCCGAAGAAAGGATCATTGGCGATCACCGGGGTAGCGTCGAGTTCGAGCCGGCCGAGCACCTCGAGCCCCCGCTCGATCCAGTGCTCGCGATGCGCTCGCGCTGCCGCGGCGTCACCGATCGTCACGAACTCGTGCATCCGAAACGCCTGCATGCGAGCCGGATCGATCGCCGGTTCGTGCCGGAAGCAAAAACCGTAGATGTCCAGCAGCACTCCGCCTTCGGGGAGAACTCCGGTATACCGCGCATAGGCAGGATGGCACGCTGCGGACACGAGCATGGTCTCGGTCGGCTCGAGGTGGCGGTCCCACGATTGTCCCTCGGCGCGATCGGCCAGCAGTCGCGCGTGATCGCGATTGGAACCAGCGAAGGTGTTGATGGCGCCGGTGAGGTTGGGAAACGAAGCGATGTAGTCGGTGCGCTCGAAACTGCTCCGCGGGAACACCGGCGGGAACCGCAGCCGAGTCGCGGCGTCGCCTGGCCCCGCTGCAATCACCACTCGGTCGATACCGTCGACGATGTCCTCGAACACTCCGGAACGCCCGTAGAGTCCCGGCACCTCCGTCTCGACGAGAAGTCCTTCGACGAGCAGTTCACGTTGAAATGCAGCCCGGGCCCGATCCAGATCGGTCTCGCCTGTCACAGTCTCGGTCGTCACAGTCTCGTTCGTCATAGCGTTCCCCGGTATCCGATAGCCATGTGCGCTGAACCTGCCATGATTCGATCGTTATTCACCATCACCGCTGCGCCGTGCGCGTCACGAAGGTGCCGACCGAGCGAGAATTCGGTGTCCTCGCGATATCCCGAGATTCCACAGATCAACATTGTCTGCCCCACGATTTCCACCACCGCTGTCGACGCTGTGACTTTCAGGTTGTTCATTGCGAGCGAAAATCCCACCGCTCCCGTCGCCTCGAAATCGGCAACGCCTTCCTCCGCGTGGACTGCGCGGTCGTACCTGCGTGCAGAGGCGCCGACGAGATCGGCGAATTGTTGTGCCGAAGCGGCAACTTCGGCGAGCCGCAGCGCTCCGGGGGAAGTGACCCCGGGCTGCTTGCGGGCGGCGGCACGCACGTACTTGCGCGCCTTCTCGACTGCAGCGTCGGCAATTCCCAACCACACCGAACTCCAGACGACGTGCGAGACCGGAAGCATCGTGTGGGTGGAGATATCGGAATACGGTACGTCGGCGACCATCTCCGGCGTCGAGGTGGCCCGAAGGATGTAACCGAGACTGCAAGTTCCCCTCAGCCCCAGTGTGTTCCACTCGGTGGTGCGTTCGAGCGTCAGGTCTGGGGTACGACACACCACGAGAACCTGATCGTTCGGCTGACTCTCCGGTGTTCGCCGAGCCGTCACGACTATCGCGTCGGAGTGTTCACCGTACGAAATGACAGGCGCGTTCTTGATCAACAGCAGGTGACCGCCCAAGTCTTCCACCGCGCAGTAACTCCGGCTGACGTCACCACCGATTCCCAGCTCAGTGGTTGCCGATGCCAACAGCAATTGCTTGTCGACCGTTTCTTCGACAAACTCGCGTAGTGCTTCGGTGTTGCCGTGCTTGACCAACGAGTATATCTGCGTCTGATGCATCGCGAAAATCATTCCACTTGCTGCACAGCGTGTTCCGATCACACGGGCGATCTGCGACACTTCCTGCAGCGAGAGCCCTTCGCCGCCTAGTTCCCTCGGCACAGCTACGGACAGCAGCCGTTCGCTTCGCATGGCGTCGACAGCTTCACGCGGAAACCTTGCTTCTGCATCGACTTCGTCGGCCCACACCGCTGCAACTTCGTCGGCCAACCGTGCGGCCCGCTCGAGGGCCGTTCCGGTGGAGCACTGCGATTGCGGAGCGTTCATGCAGCACCCAACTCCGTCAACGCACCCTCGATCGCCTTGACGCTTGCGAAAGTACTCTTCCGCAACAACTCGTCAGGGAACTCGATGTCGAACGAATCCTCCAGCGCCAACATGACATTCACGCTCGCGTGCGACGTCAAACCCAACTCGTAAAGATCGGCCTCTCCGTCGATCGTGCTCACGTCGACTGCCAGCCGACCGTGCTCGACGAGCACTTTCCGAATTGCCTGATCAATCATCAGCGATGTCGTCCTTCTTTTCGATGCGAGCGCCCGAGCGTGTTGCGATCACCATTGCGATGGCCACGTCCGCTTCGTGCGAGATAGATACTTGAAAATCGTGCAGATCCTGGGCCCGCGCGAGTTCCGCGGCATTACCGGACAGTGTCACCCCACAGCCACCCCACTCGGCCCGAGTGATTTCGATGGAACTCCACGGAACGGGAACGTCACCAGGCCGCAGTACCTTCACCACAGCCTCTTTGGCGGCGAAACGTGCAGCCAATCGTTGATCCCGCGCCGGCCCGGTGCAGGTCTGCAATTCGTGCGGGGTGAAGGTCCGATCGAGATACCTCCGCCCGAAGAGTTCGATACTTCGAGTGACATCCACGACGTTCACTACGTCACAGCCGATCCGCGGGCCGATGTCGAGCATCGGCGTCGGCGCAGTGTCACCCATCTGTTGACTCCCCATCTGGGGTCGTACACGCCGGGCAGCCCCCTATGCTGCCCGGTGCGCCGACGCCGTCACCCTGCCCTGACAAACCTTCATTCTCAGCAATTCTTCAGCTACCGATAGAACATACCGCAATCCGAAGATTGACGGCAAGATCGGACTTCCAGATTCCCATCAACACTATAAACATACTCTTAGTTTGTTTCGAATGCAGAACAAAGAGAACAATGTCCCTACCAGGACATTTGCAGCAAATTGACCAAGGAGCAGTGCGGAGAGCCAGTGATTTCAGTGATCACTGGCAAGGCGACGGGCCGCGAATTGCCTGAAGTACTCCACTTTCGATTCCGGGACCACGATCGGCAGTATCAAGTTCCACGATGCCTTCATGGAGTCCGAAAGCTCACGAACGGTCCCGGTCGCGGCTGCCATCAGCCGAACTCCCGACGCAACTTCCAACAGGAAACGAGCAATGTCAGCAGAATCCGCGTCCGAACGCAGATCACCTTCGTCGGCCGCACGGCTGGCAAGTTCACGGTAAATGTCGAGCCACACGTCCAGAGTCGCCGGCCCGGAGCCCCGATAGTCCCCGATCTCGACCAACAAGCGGAACGTAGCTCTAACCATGGCGTCATGCGCACCGATGTCGACGATGACCGACGAAATACCGATCAGTGACTCGAGCGCGGGAGTTCGACGGTCCAACCAGAGCTCACATTTTGCGTCGAAACGTGCCGAACCCTCGTCGATCACCGCCCGCGCGAGTTCTTCCTTGGACCCGAAATGGAAGTACAGGGCGCCTTTGGTCACCTGCGACTCGGCGATGATCTCGCTCAAGCTGGCATTGGCATAGCCCAGGCGCAAGAACACACCCGCTGCTCCGCGCAGCACCGAATCACGGGTGGCTTCTGCCCGCTCTTGCCTCACCATCGATCCGGCCTCCAATCACCACACATCGAACGAATTCTTGGTCTTACCCGTTCACAGCGTCAAAATGGATGGCACGGTTCGGCATTCAACCCACCCTGCAAACAAATGAGACATTTGCCCATCAAACGATCGTGATACAGCGAACACAGCTTAGACCGCGATCCATCTCTGCGCGGCAGGCGCGCCTGGTTAACCCTCCAATTGTGGATCGGCTTCCAGATTCGTCAGCCCATTCCAACACAAATTCACGAGGTGAGCGGCGACAACTTCCTTCGACGGAGTCCGTTCGTCGAGCCACCAAGTAGCCGTAGTGGACACCATGCCGACAAGCGCCTGTGCGTACATCGTTGCTAGTCCGGGGTCGAAACCGCGTCTGGAGAAGTCCCCCGCCAATAGGTAGCCCACCTGACTGATCGCATCGTTGAGGAGGCTCGAATATGTCCCACTGGGCGCGACAACGGACGAATCGCGCACGAGTATCCGAAATCCGTCGGTGTGCTCTTCCACGTAGGTGAGCAAAGCCAACGCAACCCGCTCGACTCGAACTCTCGAGCGATTTTGTGAGAGCGAAGACGTGATCATCTCGAGGAGTCGCGACATCTCCCGGTCCACTACGACGGCGTACAGCCCCTCCTTGCCGCCGAAGTGCTCGTACACGACAGGCTTGGACACGTTCGCGCGCTGGGCGATCTCCTCGATCGAGGTCGCTTCGTATCCCCGTTCGGCGAACAATGCCCGCCCGATCTCGATCAGCTGTTGCCGACGTTGGGTACCGGTCATCCGGATCCGTGTCACTCGTTCGGGAACTGGATCCCCGCCACCCGAACCGGACACCGTCGCCATTGTCTTCCTCTCGCCGACACACAAATCACTGCTGTGGACGCTCAGCCTATCGGGACTTCGGGGGCCCGATCGGAGGAGCGGTTCGACCTACGGCGGGTCGGCATGCGATTATTCTTTCGCGCGTTCGGCCGCAAGGCTCGGCAATGCGTGGCAATCCGCCGTGGTGTAATGGCAGCACCTCTGATTTTGGTTCAGATAGTTCAGGTTCGAGTCCTGGCGGCGGAGCTGGTGAACAACATGCTTTCCCGAGCGGAATGTATGTCTTGATCGACAGTTTGATCGACAGAGGGAGCTCAAACCAGTGCAGACCGCCGTGATCGTTCTCGCAGCGGGTGCCGGTACACGAATGAAGTCGAAGACTCCCAAGGTCCTCCACACTCTCGCCGGACGCAGCATGCTGGCACATTCGCTTCACGCGGCAACCTCACTGAATCCCACGCACCTGGTGACCGTCGTCGGTCACGATCGTGAGCGTGTCACCGAAGCCGTGAACGCAGTCGCCGGGGAACTGGACCGTTCCGTCACCGTCGCTGTTCAGGACGAGCAGAAGGGCACCGGGCACGCTGTCAGTTGTGGGCTCGAGGGGTTGCCGGCCGACTTCTCCGGGACCGTACTCGTCACAGCCGCCGACGTGCCTCTGCTCGACGGAAAGACCATCGCAGACCTCCTCGCCCAGCACACGGCTGCTCCCGCGGCCGCGGTGACGGTGTTGACGTCGACGGCCGTCGACCCCACCGGCTACGGGCGAATCCTTCGTACGACGGACGGCGAGGTGAACGCCATAGTCGAGGAGAAGGAAGCCACCGATTCGCAGCGCTCGATCACCGAAGTCAATTCAGGGGTCTACGCCTTCGACTTCGAAACTCTGCGCGACGCGCTGGCGTCCCTCGACTCCAACAACGCACAACACGAGTTCTATCTCACCGATGTGATCATGATCGCCCGTCGCGCGGGCAAGCGTGTTCGTGCTCAGCACATCGCGGATTCGGTTCTCGTCGCGGGCGCCAACGATCGCGTGCAGCTCTCGACGCTCGCCCGCGAGATGAACCGTCGGATCCTCGAGAAGTGGATGCGTGCCGGCGTCACCGTCGTCGATCCTGCGAGCACATGGATAGATTGCGACGTGCACGTCGCACAGGACGTGACGCTCCTGCCCGGAGTTCAGTTGACCGGCACAACCTCGGTGGGCGAAGACGCCGTGATCGGCCCGGATACCACCTTGGACAACGTGACCGTCGGTGAGCGCGCAGTAGTCGTCCGCTCGCACGGGACCGACTCCGTTGTCGGCGCGGACGCGACTGTGGGCCCCTTCGCCTATCTCCGGCCTGGTACCCGCCTCGGGGCACACGGCAAGATCGGCGCTTACGTGGAAACCAAGAACGCGGATATCGGCGAGCATTCGAAGATTCCGCATCTTACCTACGTCGGCGACGCCACCATCGGCCATCACAGCAATATCGGAGCTTCGAGCGTCTTCGTCAATTACGACGGGGTGAACAAGAGCCGTACTGTGGTGGGGTCGCATGTCCGAACAGGCTCCGACACCATGTTCGTCGCCCCTCTCGTCGTGGGAGACGGCGCATACACGGGTGCGGGCACGGTCTTGAAGAACGACGTACCGCCTGGGGCGCTCGCCGTCTCGGGTGGGGTGCAGCGCAACATCGAGGGCTGGGTCCAGAAGAATCGTCCCGGCACACCCGCGGCCGATGCCGCTGCAGCAGCTGCACAACCTGACGGCCCTGCAACAACCTGACAGCCCTGCACAACAGACAGCACAGATCACCACCAGATCGACCGGCAAGTACAAAAGGACGGCATGAACCAGTGACTGCGAATTGGATCGACAACCAGAAGAACCTGATGTTGTTCTCGGGTCGCGCACATCCCGAGTTGGCGGAGCAGGTGGCGAAGGAACTCGACATCCGCGTCACCCCGCAGACCGCGCGCGACTTCGCGAACGGTGAGATCTTCGTTCGATTCGAAGAGTCGGTTCGCGGCTCCGATGCGTTCGTCCTGCAGAGTCATCCGGCACCGCTGAACACGTGGGTGATGGAGCAGCTCATCATGATCGACGCTCTCAAGCGTGGATCGGCAAAGCGCATCACCGCCGTTCTTCCGTTCTACCCGTACGCCCGCCAGGACAAGAAGCATCGCGGACGCGAGCCGATCTCCGCTCGCCTGATTGCCGACCTGCTCAAGACCGCCGGCGCCGATCGCATCATCACGGTCGACCTGCATACCGATCAGATCCAGGGCTTTTTCGACGGCCCCGTCGATCACATGCACGCACACAGCCAGTTGGCCAACCACATTCGCGCGGGCTACAACCTCGAGAACATCACGGTGGTGTCCCCCGACTCGGGCCGCGTTCGTGTCGCCGAGAAGTGGGCCGACTCGCTCGGCGGAGCACCGCTGGCATTCATTCACAAGACGCGCGACCCGTTGGTACCCAACCAGGTCAAGTCCAACCGCGTCGTCGGTGAGGTCGAAGGTCGCACCTGCATCCTGATCGACGACATGATCGACACCGGCGGAACCATCGCCGGCGCGGTCAAGGTGCTCAAGGAGGCCGGTGCAGGTGACGTCGTCATCGCTGCAACCCACGGCGTCCTCTCCGACCCTGCGGCCGAGCGTCTGTCGACGTGTGGCGCGAAGGAAGTTGTTGTCACCAACACACTTCCGATCGACGAGTCGAAGAAGTTCCCGACGCTGACGGTGCTGTCCATCGCACCGCTGCTCGCTCGCACCATCAAGGAAGTTTTCGAGAACGGTTCTGTGACTTCGCTGTTCAACGGCAGCGCCTAGTCTCGCGCCGCACTACGGGCGCGTACCTGTGACTTCACGGTCACCGGTACGCGCCCGTCGTCGTCTTCGTGAAGGTCTCAGAAACAGACCACCCGGTCATCATGAAACCACCTGTGGGACACACGAATACCGCCGAATGCGACGATTGACATGATCTTGATCACGCTACCGTCGAGAAACCCAGGTCGATGTTGGGGCGGTGTTCACCGCGCCGCAATCTTCGCCTAGTGTGGCTCGTCGTGATCGACGCGCAAACCCTGGAATCCCGGCCCGAATCTCATTCCCTGAATTCATCAGTTCCGACGATCCGGCGGTGGCGCCCAGGATCTTGTGTCTGGTGCGGAGACGACAACTCCGTGGACATGTTCCGCAACGAACCCCGCTGCGGAAAATGCCGTGAAAACGAAGGCATCATCGACGACGCCAAGCGCTTCCTCGGCATGTACGGTCTGCGCCCGCTCGGCGGCACGCTGCAGTCCGACGACGACGAAGAGCGCGAGTACCGCGTCAACGCACGCGAGGCACGCCGAGTCCTGAACGAGATCCGTATGGACGTCCTTCCTGATGCGGCCGCTGTTCGCAAGGCAATTCGGCCCCGCGCCGCAACGGTTGTCGCCGACACGTCACCCGCACGCGCTTCCCGCCCCGCCAGCACGGGCACAGCGACGCGTGTTGCTGCTCCGGTCAAGACCGACACCGTGGACATCGACACGCTCCAGACGCGCGTCCTAGGGCTTCTCGATCAGCTCGGTTCGATCGACGAGCAGATCAAGGTCGCCGAACTCGCACAAGGGTTGCCGGCTCGCGCACGACTGAGCGATCTGAACAAGCAGAAGGCCACGGTTCTTCGCACGCTGGCCGCTCTCGAGAAGGCCCGCATCGCCGCCTCCAACTAATTCTCCTCGCGTCCGTCCCACGGCCCCGTCTCACTTGCGAGACGGGGCCGTTCTGTATGAGCAGGTACCTTTACGAATCGTGAATGACATCACCATCACTTTCGTCGTGCTTGCACTGGTCGTGGCGCTGTTCGTGATCGGCCGAATCCCGGTCGGCATCATCGCGATCGGCACTGCCCTGGCGCTGTACGCCACCGGTGTGATCACGATGGAGCAGGCGCTCGCCGGATTCGGCGATCCCACGGTGGTGTTCATCGCCGCGCTTTTTGTCGTCAGCGAAGCCCTCGACGCCACCGGTGTCACCACGTGGGCGGGCGAGAAACTGCTGGCGAAAGTCGGCGAATCCCGAGTCCGTCTAGTGAGTGCGATCATGTTGCTGGTTGCCGCGTTGACCGCATTGATCAGCGTCAACGGGGCCGTAGCCGCGTTGGTACCGATGGTGGTCGTCTTGGCGGTACGTCTCGGTAAATCGACGTCACAACTGCTTCTGCCGTTGGCATTTGCCGCCCATGCCGGATCGATGCTCACCTTGACCGGAACACCGGTCAACATCATCGTTTCCGAAGCCGCCGAGGAATCCGGGGCCGGTGCTTTCGGGTTCTTCAGTTTCACCTTGGTCGGTGCGCCGCTCGTATTGGGAACGATTGCGATCGCCGTACTTCTCGGTCCTCACGTCCTCCCCCATCGTGCGGGGACGTCGATGTCGCCCGACCTGAGCCGGCATGCCAAGACCCTCGCGAAGCAGTATCAGCTCATGGGAAAGGATGCGCCGTCCGCAGAGCCCTTGATCACCAAGCACGACGGCGTGGTCGAAGTGATCATCCCGCCGCGCTCGGAAATGATCGGCGACAGGGCTTTTCCGGGCATGGTGACCGACAGTGGAGATCTGGTGATACTCGCAGTCCAGCGCGCCGGTGAGGACTGCGGCCCCGAGGGCGTCAAGTTGGCGGCCGGTGACACGCTTCTCCTGCAAGGAAGCTGGGACGATCTCGACACCCACACCGCCGTCGATCCGAACGTCCTCGTGGTCGACGCACCTGCCCAGATCCGTAAGCAGGCAGCCCCGTTGGGAACCCGCGCAGTCATCGCTCTCGTCGTCGTTGCGGCGATGGTAGTGATGCTGACGTTCGGATTGGTGCCGTCGGCGATAGCCGGACTCCTCGCGGCATGTGCGATGGTGCTGCTACGAGTCATCAGCGTCGAGCAGGCGCATCGGTCCATCTCGTGGACCACGTTGATTCTCGTCGGCGGAATGATCCCGCTGTCGACCGCAATCCAGCAGACCGGCGCGGCCGAAAAGCTCGCTCATGCGTTTGTCGACGTCGTCGGTGGGGCAAGCCCGTATGTCGTCGTCGCTGGACTCTTCGTCGTGACGGCGACTCTGGGCCAGCTGATCAGCAACACTGCAACCGCGTTGATCATCACGCCGATCGCGATCTCGGTCGCCATCGAACTCGACATCTCGGTGCTGCCCCTTCTGATGACGGTCACCGTCGCTGCCGCGGCCTCCTTCCTGACGCCTGTAGCCACTCCCGCGAACATGATGGTGATGGGCCCTGGTGGTTACAAGTTCGGCGACTACTGGAAGCTCGGACTCCCGATGTTGTTGTGGTTCCTGATAGTTGCAACGGTGTTGATCCCAGTGATCTGGAGTTTCTGATGTGCTCACCGAAGGTCTTGTCGGAGGTCTACGAATCGATCGGACGCGAAGGCAGGAAGATCAGCCGTCGATCGATGTTCGCGGCGCTGGGCACCGGTGCCCTCGGCGCGACCGTCATGGCCGGCGCTGTACAGCCCACTGCGTCGGCAACGCCATCGGGTCGGACCATTGTCGATCTGACCCACGTACTGACGCCGGAGTTCCCGGTGTGGCCGGGCGCGCGCTCGTTCGAGATGAGGAACCTGGCGAAGATCGCCGACGCCGCCGGATCTCTGGGCTCGCTCGGCTCCGCCGAGTCAGGTGGAAACTTCTACCTCAACGAACTCCGCCTCGAAGAACACACTGGTACTCACATCGACGCTCCCGCACACGCCAGTGCGGACGGAATCACCGTCGAGAAGATTCCCGTCGCCGACCTCGTCGTGCCGATTGCGGTCGTCGACATCAGTGCCCGAGCCTCCGTCGACCCCGACACACTGCTCACCCGCCAGGACATCCTCGATTGGGAGTCCCTCCACGGGACCATCGCTCCCCGCAGCCTGGTTGCGATGAACTCGGGTTGGGATACCCGGGCCGGTGCCGGTGGCGCCTTCACGAATCGAGATGCACTCGGCGTGCAACACACACCGGGATTCAACCCCGAGGCGATCGACTTTCTCGTCCGCGAGCGCAACATCGTCGCCGTGGGCTCGGACACCCTCAGCATCGACGCGGGCCGAAGCACCACCCACGGGGCTCACCGAAGCGCTTTGGGCTCAGGAAAGTACGCAGTCGAAGCCCTCGCAAATCTGTCCGCACTTCCGGCCGTCGGCGCCACGGTGATGGTGGGAGCGCCGACGCATGCGGGTGGTTCGGGTGGTCCGTGCCGGGTCATCGCCTGGTACTGAAGATCAGGGCGTAGGCGTCACCCGCAGCACCTTGTCGCCGGCGCCGTTGTCGGTGGTCACCAGGAGCGAGCCGTCGGGCGTCGGGGTCACAGACCGCAAGCGACCGAACTGGTTCTCCAACCCGAAGGTCTGCGCGTCGACCGAGCGTCCGTCGGCACTCAGGCGGAGGAAGATCAGTTCCTTGCTCTTGAGGCCACCCATTACGAGCGCACCGTCCCAGGCACCCCATGCAGCTCCACCGGTGAAGGCAGCGCTGGCGGTAGCCAACGTCGAGCTACCCGAACGCCACACCGCCGCAATCGCTCCCGGCACTCGCACGGGATCGGTCATCGGCACGGATTCGTCGTACGTTCCGGGAAGCCGATCCGGGCGGTAGCCGTAATTTCCGCCGGGGGTAAGCAGGTTGACTTCGTCGTCGACGCTTGTGCCCTGTTCAACCGAGTACACCCGGCCGGTTCCGGGTTGCACGGCCAAGCCTTGGACGTTGCGGTGCCCGAGCGTGTAGACCGGGCTGGAAGCATTCGGATTCCCCGCCGCCGGAGTTCCGTCGGCGTTGATATGCAAGACCTTGCCGCCCAGCGAATTCGGATCCTGGGGGACGCTCGGCGTCGCGGTGTCACCCGTCCCGACGAACAGCGTTCCGTCCTGCGCCGCAAGAATTCGGCAACCCCCGTGACGCCCGGACGAGACCGGGATTCCTGGCAGTACAGTTCCGGTTCGCGTGAGTGCGGTCCATCCGGCGTCGACGGTCCACGAGATCACTCGAACGTCCGTGACTCCCCCAGCGCTGAATCCCTGGCAGGTGTAGAGGGTGCGCGACTGAGCGAAGTCGCGGGCAAGCGCGATACCCATGAGGCCGGTTTCGGACTGCGCGTAGAGATCCGAAAGGTCAGCAGCGACTGGACCTGTCGTGTTGTCGCCTCGGCGAACGAAGAATCCGCCGGATCGTTGTCCGGTCAGGATTGCACCGTCCGGGGCCGCCACCACGTCCCAGGGGTGGTCGAGTCCGTCGACCAGTGTGGTGACCGACAACTGCGGGAGGGTGTCCTCGATGGGTATGTCCGGGTCGTCGCTCCCCAACGATCCGGTGCTTCCGTTGCCGAAACTGCCGGGGTCGAAGGGGAATGGTTGAGCCACGCTCTGCGTTACCGGCATCACCAGTACTGCAGTCAGGGCCACGGTCAATGCGGCGAGCTTCGGATGACGCACGCGTTCTCCTCGGGTCGGAAACCGTTCTGCGCCTCACTATAAACAGACAAACACCATTTTTCGGGCCCTCTCGCTATACCCGCAGGCCACAGGAGAAACGAAACCCCTTCAGAAGTCGGCAAACTCCGGCAAAGCGTTCGCCAGTGGGGATGCGTTACGTCTTGATGCAGATCGTGCCTTCCGCCAGCCGGGCACACTCCAGTCCAGGAGGTATTCGAGATCCGCTTCCACTCCCCTGTCCCGAAGTCCGAAACGTCGTTCCAGCGCATCGTCGTCCGTCAAATGCAGTCTCGCCGCGTCGGGCACTCTCAGTTCGGGGTCACAGAATGGGCCTACGGGCGCGGTAACCGTTCGTCGTCCTGACGGATCTTTCCACTCCAGAAGACCACCTCCGATTTGCTTCACTGTCCACCTGCCAAACGTCTTCAGTCGGTGATGTTTTCGACACAGACAGGCCAAGTTCCGTTCTGCAGTAGGCCCTCCCTGAGCGGGGTTGCCGTGATCGAACGGCACCGTGTGATCGATATCGCAACTATCAGAACGCACAACACAATTCGGAAAGCGGCACGTACCGTCTCGCGTCCTTACAATCGTCACCAACGCCGCGGACGGCTGGTACGTGGATTCACCGCGCCGCGAACCACTGTTCCTTCTCGAGCGATTATCCCTTGCCGCAGCGGGCAATATCTCCGGTGAGCGCATCGACCGACCCACGCCGAGCACCGGTCCGACTGCCCCCCGCAGTCGAACAATGTTGCACCTCGGACGGTGCAAGGGTGAGGACTCTCTGCCACGTGGCGTCCGCGGCGATCGCGCGCGCATGGTCGGCATCGATGTGGCCGTACCCCTGCAAATAGCCTGGCAGGTCGTCGAATCCGAGCAGGGTGGAGGCGTTGACACCCACAAGAATTGTCGCAATCGGGAGCGCGGAGGTCTTCGTATCATCCCTACGGGTGCAATCGCCGTCGCACTGACAATCCAACGACGTCTTTCCTTCCGCCAATGCGATCAGTGCATCGGCACGCCGTTGCCCGAAAGTTCTCGGATCGGAACCACAGACCTGCATCGACATCGCACGGAGCCTCGTGGCCAAAGTCTGAGCGCCGACCGCTGGAAGCATTCCGTCCAGAGTCGACATACCGTCGTGCGACGCGCACGTCCGAACGTCCCGATCCGCCTCCGCACGAACTCGCCTGGCACGCACCCCATCAGGGTCGTGCCGAGCAATGAGACCTCGTGCGCGCGCCTTCAACTTGTTACCGGTTACACGGCAGGCACCGTCCACGAGGAGTCGCTCGATGTCATCGAGCGCGTGCTCGGAGACGTTGGCGAGAGCTTCGGACAGTGCCATCGCTTTGGCCAGATCGATGTCACCGCAAGCAAAAGCGGCCGCCACCCGCGGAAGTCGCCAGCGCAGGTCACATCCCAGTGCAATCATTTTCTGCGCGGCGTACTCCGTAATGCTCAGTATCGACGCGATCTCCACGTGCGCGAATTGACCCCGAAAAGCCTCATTGACTCCAACCGCGGCATCCTCCTCACAACGGTCCAAGTACAGCGCAGTGACCGCGTCGATCTCGAGGAAGTGGGCGCGCGCGATTTCCGCATGCTGCCGAAACAGCGCGTCCGCGGAAGTCTTCGATTCGAACATATGAGCGATTCTACGGGCGCCCACCGACAAGTTTTTGCGAAATCCCGGGGTATTCACCGATACCTTTTGCGCTCCGATGTCACTACGTTCAATCGCATGACTCAGCATCCGACACGAGATCAACCGTACTTCGGCATAGCGATATTCGAGTTGGGGAAGAATGACGGGGTCGGGTGCTTCCACCGAGAGGACTGTTATCTCATCTGGGCTGGCGACCCCGCTGAGGCGCAGTCAAAATTCGAGCGCAAGGCCGGCGAGCAGGAGTATCCGCTCGGCGCGAGCGATGACCAGTCCTATGTAAAACTCGCGCATCTCGTGGATCTTGCGCCGGTGTCGGACGCTGTCCATACTGGCACCGCAGATCTCTACTCTCGACACTTCTCAAATATTGCCGCCTACAGAACTTTTGAGACACTTCTAGGGGGAGACAGCATCCTCTGACAAGCGCCCACTTCACGCCCGCTGCGCACACAACAGCGCAAAGCGCTGATCCCGATCCGTCCACACCTTCCGCACCCCGAAGCCCGCGGACGCGAGTTCCGCGGCAATCCCGTCCTCGGTGAACTTCGCCGAGATCTCGGTGCGCAGCTGCTCGCCCGCTGCGAAGGTGATCTCCAGATCCAGGTCGTCGATGTGCACCGAGACTTCACGAAGTGCTTCCAGGCGCATCTCGATCCACTCGTTCTCGGCATCCCAGAGCGCGACGTGACGGAAGTCCTCCAAGGGAAAGTTCGCTCCCAGTTGCTTGTTCAGGACCGAGAGAACATTGAGATTGAACTGCGCAGTCACACCGGCAGCGTCGTCGTAGGCGGGCACGAGAACTGCGGGATCGATCACCAATCCCACACCCAGGATCAGGTTCTCCCCCGGAGCGAGCACCGCTGCGATCCCCGAGAGGAACTCGGCTCGTTCTGCCGGAACGAGATTGCCGAGAGTTCCACCGAGAAACGCGACCGCCCGCCGTCCACCACCTGGCAGATGATGCAGCGAACCGGTGAAGTCGCTGACCACTCCGAGCACGTCGATTCCGGGAAACTCGGCACCGACTTGCTGCGCCGCACCTTCGAGGGCCGTCACCGAAACATCCTGTGGTACATACGTTCGCAGAGTTCCGCGAGCCGTCATCGCGTCGAGGAGTAACCGCGTCTTCTCCGAGGAACCTGAACCCAGTTCGATCAGGATCTCGGGTTCGGTCAACGCCGCGATCTCGTCGGCGTACCGAGCGAGCAGGCCGCGTTCGGTACGGGTGGGGTAATACTCGGGTAAGGCCGTGATCTCCTCGAACAGTTCACTTCCACGCGCGTCGTAGAACCATTTGGGCGAGAGCCACTTCGGCGTAGCGGTCAAGCCCTCCCTGGCCTCGGCTCGCAATGCGTCGACCGATTCGGCCGGTGTCAGATAAACCTCGAGCGTAGGGGTTTTCATTGTTCTCCCATCGGTATCGGGGTGACGATCAAATGGCCGGGACGCGCGCAGACGATGTGCCGGTCCGGCACCTGCTCCCAGTCCGGCGAACGATCGGACGGTTCGGAAACGATCAGTGCCCGCGACTCGTCGACCCGCGTGTACAACGTGTGGCCCCACGCCGTGGCCCACAGTTCCTGCCCGTCGCCGAACAGGAGGTTCAATCGTGAATCCGGTGCCGCCGCAGCCACATCGTGAACCAGGCTCGTCACGGCGGCTTCCGCGGGCTTCGACTTCAACCGATGCCGAAGCACTGTCCACAACAAGGCAGCATCCGTCGGCGCGGGCATCTTCAGCAATTCGACGGCCGGAACTTCTGCTGCCAAGTCGGCGAGTGAGCCAGGCCAACCGGATACCGCTCCGTTGTGGCTGAAAGCGTAGGTTCCGTCGACGAACGGTGCGCAGGCACCGATCTCGACGGCCATCCCCTCCGTCGCGGAACGTACGGCGGCGAGAACGGATCCGGAAACGATGTGGGACAACGTCTCGTCGACTGTCGGGTCCGACCAGATCGGCGAGATACTGCGGTACCGTCCCTGCCTTCCACCGTTCCACCACACCGCGCCGAATCCGTCGGCATTGATGGTCCCGCCGCCACGCATCTCGCGAGGTGCCCACGACTGTCGCATCAGTGAGTTCTCGCCGTCGTGGATGAGTTCACGAACCGAACGCAGCGGCCCGAGATACCCGAGGTGTCGACACATGTCAGGATCTACCCGAAATCGTTCTGGCGCAGCGAAAACCCGAGAAGATCTGGCGCCTGATCGGATGGTCCCAGTTGCGGAACGTCCCCCGGCAGGCAACGCTGTCGGTCCCGAACGATCCCCCTCGCAACACTTTGTAGTCGCCGCCGAAGAACACCTCCGAATACTCCCGATACGGGAAGGCCCGGAAACCCGGATACGGATGGAAACCCGAAGACGTCCACTCCCACACGTCACCGATCAACTGCTCGACACCCGCTGCCGACGCACCCGCCGGGTACGAGCCGACGCCCGCTGGACCGAGATGGCGCTGACCGAGATTGGCAAGATTCTCGTCTGCGGACACGTCCCCCCACGGGAACCGTCGTGATCTCCCTGTTTCCGGATCCCACCGCGCGGCCTTTTCCCATTCCGCCTCGGTGGGAAGCCGTTTGCCTGCCCAACTCGCGTAGGCCTCGGCTTCGTAGAAGCTCACATGCACGACGGGCTTGTCCGGTGGGACCGGCGCCTCGACGCCGAAAGTCTCGTGCCACCAACCCGAACTGTCGCGTTCCCAGAACAGCGGTGCACGGAGTTTCGCGTCGACGCGATGCCGCCAACCGTCACGGGACCACAGTTCCGGTCGGGAATAGCCGCCGTCCTCGATGAATTCGACGAACTGCCCATTGGTGACCGGGAATCTGTCGATCGCGAAGTCGGTGAGATAGACCTGATGCGCAGTGCGCTCGTTGTCGAGTGCCCACGGTTCGTCGTCGGTCCCCATGACGAAGGGGCCGGCCGCGATGGTGACCTCGTCGAGTTCCGGCATGCGGGCCGCTTGCGGAGCGGGAGTCGCAACGAGTGCCGTGGGCCCCGAACGCAATTGGTGGGTCGCGAGCATGGTCTCGGCGTGTTGCTGCTCGTGCTGCGCGATCATCCCGAAGGCAAAACCGTCCATGTCGAGTTCTGTGCGCCCGAAGGTGCTGGCTTCGAGCACATCCCAGACCTTCCCGCGAACCGTACGTACGTATTCGCGCGCCTCGGCCGGGTTGAGCAGGGGAAGTGTGGGTCTCGACGATCTCGAATGCTTGAACGCGTCGTACAGCTCGTCTATGTCGCTACGCACCGGATCGCGGCCACCGACATCTCGCACCAGCCAGAGTTCCTCTTGATTGCCGATATGCGCCAGGTCCCACACGAGCGGACTCATCAACGGGGAATGCTGAGCGACCAATTCGGTATCGTCGACGCAGTCGGTGAGCAGCGTCGACCGTTCACGCGCTCGCAGAAGTACGGCCTCGACCGCTTCCTTGGTGATCTCCCCCGTCATGTGTCGCTCTCACCGGGCACAATTGCGCGACAACACCGTTCGGCTGCGGCATCGAGAAGACGGACGAACTGCGGCTCCGGCGCGTACGACGCGGCAAGCGACATCAGAGAGGTTGCCGCCGAACGCAGTTCGACGTCGTCCAAACCGTACTCTGCCGCATCCCGCCATCTCCCGGCCGTCGACGCTGCGGCATCACTCGCCTCACGCATCACGGCAGGCCCGGACAGCAACGCGTCGATCGCTGCTACCGGTACTCGCCACAGATCTCCCGGCTGCGCATCGATGTAGCGAACCTCCAGATGGCCGACAGCGCGAACCGGCGGGAACAGCGTGGACAGGTGATAGTCCAAGTCCGCCCAGACGGGTCGGCGTCCGATCTCGGCATCCAAAGCGCCGTCTATCCAGTCCCCGAAAGTGGCACCCCGCGGAGCCGTCCAATCGTCGCCCTCGTTTCGCACACACATCAGCGGAACATCGAGCGCCCAGCCGGCGTAGTCCTGCACTTCCGGGACTGCGACCGTTCGCCAGGAATCGAGTTCGAGCCACGTCCGCATGCGTTGGGACGCCCAATCCCCTCTCGGAACCCCTTGCAAGCGTGGAGAACACGCAAACGCAGCGATGAGCGCCGGCCCCATGTCCCCGAGGAGCCGCCAACGCTGGGCAATGGACTCCGGGCTGCCGCCGGCATCGACACTGACCTGCACTGCTGCTGTATTGCACATCATCAAGGTGCCGTACGGTCCTATCCCGGCGAAGCGGGATTCCATAGCGCAATAGCGTGGCAACCGGAGAATCCGGGAAGGTGGGCGGGCGACGTCGGCCGCGGCAGAACTGATTTCGATGGAGTACGACGCGAGGAGTGTTTCGAGAGTACGACGGTCTTCGTCGAGACAGTCACACAGTTCTCGGGCGGACGTCCGCGGCGCTGACGAGAGTTCGATCTGTCCGCCAGGTTCTACGGTGACGAGGCTGCCACGAGGAAGCGGAACCGCTGGTGAATCCGGGTCGATACTGGTGGGCGCGTATCGCCCGAGTGCCTTTGCCAGAGTCGCTGCTGACGGCCGCTCCCCACCGGGAACCTGGCTGGTCAGCCACTCGAGCTCAGCTCCGACCAAACGGGGTGGCCCCTGTTTGAAGCACACACCACCGACGTAGGCCTCGGCCGCAGGACGTGAATCCACCTGCGTGGTCTGTGCTGCTGTCAACGCTGCTGTCACCATTCGACTTCCCCTTCGGGCGGTCTTCGCGGTCGCTACCGACGATAGAACGCCAACGTCCGAGATGCACCCTTTGTGGTGTTACGTGTCGTTGAATTTCTTCAGTCGTATCCACCGGTACCCACAACCGGCCAGAACCACACCTGCGCCGGAAACAACCGCGATCCACGGAAGTGTGACCACCAGAACGACACAACCAGCCGCGCCGACCGCTTGCAGCCACTTCGGATACATCCGGTCCACACCGCGTTGGCTGTACGCACTCACGTTCGCGACGAAGTAGTAGAGCAGCACTCCGAACGACGAAAAGCCGATCACCCCACGAAGATCGGTTGTCGAGACCAAGGCGATCACAACGGCACCGACCACAAGTTCCGCATGGTGAGGGACCCCGAACCGTGGATGGACTGCAGCGAGGGCCACTGGCAGATCGCGCTCGCGGGCCATCGCCATCGCCGTACGACTCACGCCGGCGATCAGAGCCAGCAGCGCCCCCGCCGACGCCGCCGCGGCACCGATCACCACTACGGGAACGGCCCAACTCCAACCGACTGCGCCCACCGCATCTGCCAGTGGTCGCGCCGAATTCGCCAGCCGATCAGGTCCCAGCGTCACCAACAGCACCACCGCTACCAGCGCATAGAGGATGACGGCGACGGTGAGTGCGATCAGGATCGCCCGCGGAATCGTTCGACGCGGATCACGCACTTCCTCCCCCAGCGTCGCGATCCTGGCGTACCCGGCGAAGGCAAAGAACAGCAGTCCCGCCGATTGCAGAATGCCGTACCACGACCCGAATGCGAGATCCGGGAACCCGCGCACCGCACCAGGACCGACGACGGCAACCACCAGCGCTACACACAGCGCCGTCGTCGACACGGCGACGATCACCCTGGCCATGTGCGCCGTCCGCGTGACTCCGCGGTAGTTGACTGCAACCAGCGCTGCCACCACCAATACCGCGACGGGGACACGCCAGGCCGTAGGCGCAACATACGTCGCGAAAGTCAGAGCCATTGCCGCGCAGCTCGCGGTCTTCCCGATCACGAACGACCAGCCGGCGGCAAACCCCCACCAGGGTCCGAGCTGCTCACGTCCGTAGACGTAGGTCCCGCCTGAAGTGGGGTATCTGGCCGCAAGCTGCGCCGACGACGTCGCGTTGCAGAATGCGATGAACGCTGCAATCGCCAGGCCCACAAGCAACCCGGTACCGGCTACTGCGGCAGCGGGCGCGAACACCACGAAGACTCCGGCGCCGATCATCGCGCCGAGGCCGATCACCACGGCATCGGCCGTGCCCAGTCTTCGCTCCATCGGGACAGCTTCGTTCACAGGTAGTTTGAACCACACCGACATGAACGGAAGGTGCCATGTTCGATCTCGACACGATCCGCCGCGACACTCCCGGATGCCTCGACAAGGTGTTCCTCGACAGCGCGGGATCCTCGCTCCCGCCCGAGCCGGTGCTGACCACGATGATCGAGCACCTGAGACGTGAAGCCGACGTCGGCGGATACGTCGCAGCTGCTCGTCAGAGCGGCGCCCTCGCTGCTGTTCCCCATTCGCTGGCCCGGGTCATCGGTGCTCAGGCAACCGATATCGCTTTGACGGACAGCGCGACCCGTGCGTGGAACGACTTCCTCGCTGCCGTTCCGCTCGGACCCGGTGATCGAATCCTCATCAGCGGAGTCGAATACGCGAGCAACGCCATCGCTGCACTGGGGCGGGCGCGTTCGACCGGTGCCCACGTCGAGATCATCCCGAGCGATCAGTACGGACGCATCGACCTCGACGCACTCGAGAACATGCTCGACGATCGTGTTCGCGTCGTCTCCGTCGTCCACGTCCCCACCAACGGCGGCCTGATCAACCCCGTCCGCGAGGTCGTCGAACTCGCGAGGGCCTACGGCTCGCTCGTTCTGCTCGACGCATGCCAGTCCGTCGGCCAATTGCCCATCGACGTCACCGAACTCGGCGTCGACGCCCTCAGCGCAACCGGCCGCAAGTGGCTCCGCGGGCCACGCGGAACCGGATTCCTGTACGTCCGCCCCGGACTCGTCGACGCACTCGAACCCGCTGCGATGGACCTGCACGGAGCGGAATGGACCGGCGAGAACAGCTTCGTCCCTGCGCCGGATGCAACACGATTCGAACTCTGGGAAACGAGTGTCGCGGCGCGCCTGGGTCTCGGCGTCGCCGCCGACTATCTGCTCTCGATCGGCACCGACACGGCGTGGGAGCAGATCGAATCCCGAGCAGTCACGCTGAGGGAAGGTCTGGCAGCGATTTCCGGAGTCGAAGTCCGCGATCGAGGAACCCATCTGAGCGGCATCGTTTCCTTCACCGTCGACGGTATTTCCGAGCACCTGGTTCGGGATCAGCTTGCAGCACAGAACATCACCGTCACCGTCAGCGGTCGCGGGTCCACCCTCCTCGACATGGATGCCCGCGGACTCGACGCCGTGGTTCGCGCATCGCCGCACTACTTCGTCGACGAAGCCGACCTGGACACATTTCTGGGCGCGGTGAGGAGTTTGCAAACCTCCCGTTGACCGGGACCATGCCTGATCTGCGGAAGTCGAAACTGCAACTGTGGGGTGATCAGCAGTTTCGCCTTCCGAGAGGACTATTCGCATGGCCGACCCCACCGTCAGACCGATCTCCGCTGCCGACATCACCACCTGGGACTACGAGGCCGACGTCGTCGTCGCGGGATACGGCATCGCCGGCGTCACCGCTGCGATCGAAGCAGCTCGTGCCGGCGCCGAGGTGCTCGTCCTGGAGCGGACGGGCGGTTGGGGCGGAGCCGCGTCACTGGCTGGTGGATTCATCTACCTGGGCGGTGGAACGCCGTTGCAGAAGGCGTGCGGGTTCGAGGACTCGGTCGAGAACATGAAGACGTTCATGAAGGCAGCGCTCGGCCCCGGAACCGACGATACGAAGATCGACGCGTACTGCGAGGGCAGCGTCGATCACTACAACTGGCTCGTCGACGCCGGGGTCCCGTTCAAGGAATCGTTCTGGGGTCAGCCCGGCTGGGAACCGCCGTACGACGACGGCCTGATGTACTCGGGAGGCGAGAACGCCGCGCCGTTCAACACCCTCGTCGATCCCGCGCCCCGCGGACACGTTCCGCAGATGTCCGAGAAGAACACCGGCGAGAAGGGCGGCGGCTACATGCTGATGAAGCCACTCGTCGAGACGGCCGAAAAGCTCGGCGTCCGAGCAGAATACGATCTGCGCGTCCAAACTGTGGTGGTAGACGGCGATCGGGTTGTCGGCGTCGTCGCCAAGCGCTACGGCAAGGATGTCGCGATTCGTGCCCGCAAAGGCGTAGTGCTTGCGATGGGCAGCTTCGCGTACAACAACGAGATGGTGCGCTCGAACGCACCGCGCATCTTCGGCCACCCGGCGGCCTCCATCGAGGCGCACGACGGCCGCGCAATCCAGATCGGTCAGGCACTCGGCGCCGACACCGCACACATGGACGCCACCGAGGTCGCGTTCTTCTGCGACCCACAGTTGATGGTGCGCGGCATTCTTGTCAACGGCCGCGGTCAGCGATACATCCCCGAGGACACCTACCCCGGCCGCATCGGCCAGGCAACGCTGTTCCAGCAGGACAACCAGGCATTCCTCGTGATCGACGAAGCTGCGTACGAGGAAGGCATGAATGCCGAATCGTCCAGTGCACAGTTGCGGGCGCAGCCGAGCTGGGTGGCGGAGACCGTCGAGGAACTCGAAGGCGAGATGGGATTGCCCGTCGGATCGCTGCAATCCACCGTCGACCTCTACAACCGGCACGCGGCTGAAGGTTCGGATCCGGTGCTCGGCAAGAAGTCCGAGTGGGTGAAGCCGATCGTCGGCCCGTTCGCGGCAATCGATCTCCGTGGCCGCACAGGCGGATTCACGCTGGGAGGATTGAAGACCACCGTCGATTCCGAGGTTCTGCACGTCTCGGGTGCGCCGATCCTCGGACTCTTCGCAGCGGGTCGCTGCACGTCCGGTGTCTGTGCGGGCGGTTACGCCAGCGGGACAAGTCTCGGCGACGGCAGCTTCTTCGGACGTCGTGCCGGAATCAGCGCGGCGCGCTAGATCACCACAACTCGCACGCCCTCGGCAAAGCGGTACGGCTGAGTCTGCAGGACCGCGCCGAGGTGTTTCCTCAGTCTGGACACCTCGGCGCGCACTGCCACGACATGCTCGCGATCACCGAAGAGCACTTCGCTCAGGCCTGCGGCATCCACACCTGCCGAACCGACGGCTGCCAGTGCCCGCAAGATCTGGGCGTGACGCGGCGAAAGCGCGCGCGTCCAGTTGGCGTCACCACGCACCGTCACCTGCGGCGATGCTCCGAGGGCCAGCTCCAGCTCGATCAACGGCCCGCCGACGCCGGTGCGCAACAGCCAGCCGTCTCCCAGCGGCTCAGGCAGACACATCCCCAGACCTGGCACGATGACGGGCTTTCCCGCACTGGGTGCTGCCACACGGTCGGGCGCGGCAATCCCGCTGGCGCCGGCTACCCAGCCGAACTCGTCGACCACCAATGCCGGACCTGTGCCTGCCGCGAACAACGGCGCCGCGCGCGAGCGCAGGCGCTCGAGCGAAGCTGCGTGCTCGCGCCACAGCGTCGCCTCCGCGAGGCGAACCGCGGTGCGCACCAGCGCGACGGTGGTGGGATGAACCGAAGCTGCGGATCCACTGATGTCCACCACGCCCAGGATCTCGCCCGTCCGTGGGTCGTGCACGGGCGAGCCGGTACACGACCAATTGTGATGCGTGGGCGCATAGTGCTCGGCCGAGAAGAGTTGCACCGCAGAGTCTTCGATCAGCGCGGTACCTATCGCGTTGGTCCCCACCGACTGCTCCGACCAGCGTGCGCCTTCCGCGAACCCGAGAGCGTCCGCCGCACGTTTGACGGTCTTCGCCCCTTCGCGCCAGAGCAGGACACCGTCGGCGTCGGCAACGACCACGATGAAGCCCGCGTCCTCGGCGACCTCGGTGAGCGTGGTTCGCAGTTCGGGCAGAACGCTTCGCAGCGCGGTACGCGAACGCCTCGCCTCCAACTCGGAGAAATCGGCGACAGTAGACGCACCGCAGTGATCCGGCGTGAGCCCGCCGGCGGCCACCCTCGACCACGACCGCGCCACGACGGTCCGCGGCTGCGCCGGTGGTTCCTGGCCGGAGAGAACTGCGTCGTGCACCCGACTGAGTAGGCGAGCATGCTGCGACAGGTCGGTACCCGGCACGACGGCACCGAGCCGACTGCCTTCGGGAGCGTTCCCCACGATGGTCACTCCGTCAGGCTACCGCTTTCGATGTGACGCGAACCACGTCCACACGGCCAGGTCCCCACCACCTGCGATTAGCGGCCGGGAGCAAACTCCGGTAACGTATCCAAAGTTGTCTCGGCGAGGGTGAATCGCAGCAGTTCCACACGTTGCAGGTTTACCGTGATCGACGCGGCTACGGCTCAGCTCGAGCGTTTCGCTCCTGGCCGTGTGCGCGCCTGTCCGCCTTGCCGCAGGCAAAACCACACGTCAGTAAACCGAGCACGAACCCCGTGAGTTGTAGGAGCCGTTTCATCATGTCTGAAGAAAACAACCTCGTCGCCGTCGTCCGCACCGAATTCGGCAAGGGCGCAGCTCGCCGCGCACGTCGTGACGGCCAGGTCCCCACGGTTCTGTACGGCCACGGTGAAGATCCCCGCCACCTCAATGTGCCGGCTCGCGACTTCGCCGCCATCCTCCGTGCACACGGCACCAACGCCATCCTCACCCTCGACATCGAGGGCACGGAGCAGGTTGCACTGACCAAGTCGGTCGTCGTGCACCCCATCCGCAACTACATCGAGCACGCCGACCTCCTCGTCATCAAGAAGGGCGAGAAGGTCACGATCGACGTGAACGTCATCGTCGTCGGCGATGCTGCTGCAGGCACGATGGTCGCGCAGGACGCATCCACGATCTCCATCGAGGCCGACGCGCTTCACATCCCCGAGCAGATCGAGGTTTCGGTCGAGGGTCTCGAGATCGGAACCCAGATCCTGGCCAGCCAGCTCGAACTGCCCAAGGGCTCGACCCTGCAGGCTGACGCCGACACCCTGATCGTCAACGTCGTTGCTGCACCCACCGAGGCAGACCTCGAAGAGGGCGCAGAAGCTCCCGCCGCCGACGAGGCTGCAGAAGAGGCCTGATCCTCTCGGTTCCAACAGAACTCACTGCGCGCGGCGCGTCATTCCGATTCGGAGTGACGCGCCGTTCGTGCGTAGCAGGAAAAATCAAGCCAGAAAGTAGCGTCCGTTGAGCACAGATACCGCCCTCGTCATCGGCCTGGGTAATCCCGGCCCCCAGTACGAGAAGACCCGGCACAACGTCGGCTTCATGGTCGCCGGCACCCTTGCCGGGCGCATGGGCGGAAAGTTCAACGTACACAAGAAGAGTGGTGCCGAAATCGTCGAAGGTCGCCTCGCCGGCCGGCGCGTGATTCTCGGAAAACCACGCTCGTACATGAATCTCTCGGGTGGCGCTGTCGCCGGTCTCGCACGGTTCTTCTCGGTCGACGCCGCGAACATCATCGTCGTCCACGACGAACTGGATCTCGATTTCGGGACGATCAGACTCAAACTCGGCGGCGGCGAAGGCGGCCACAACGGCCTGCGGTCCATTTCGAGTTCGTTGACCACCAAGGACTACCTGCGCACGCGCGTCGGGATCGGTCGTCCGCCGGGCCGCATGGACCCGGCGGACTACGTTCTCAAGCCGTTCTCGTCCACGGAGCGAAAAGAACTCGATCTCGTATGCGAAGAGGCTGCGGATGCAGTGGAGCTACTGCTCGAACTCGGGTTGGAAGCCGCACAGAACCGCCTGCACTGACGGTCAGTTACCCAGCAGTGCAGCCGAATTCGCGCGGCGGAGCTTCCCCGACGACGTCTTCGGGATACTGCCGGGACCCAGGACCGCAACGGCGCGAGGTCGGACACCGACGTCGGCAACCACGGCGTGGACCACTTCGCGTTCGATACGCTTGACCTCTTCCGGATCTTCGAAAGCGTTGGTCTCGACGGCGACTGCAAAGCTCTCACGCTTCTGGCCGGCGTCGAGACGAATCGCGACGGCGTTTCCGGGACGCACACCGGCAACGGTTCCGGCCGCCCGTTCGATGTCTGTGGGGTACACGTTCCGGCCGCCCATGATGATGACGTCCTTGACACGCCCGCACACCACGACCAGTCCTTCCTCGGTGAAGTACCCGACGTCACCGGTGTCGAGCCAACCGTCGGCGTCCTGGGCCGGCTTGTGTCCGTCGACCGTGACGTACCCGGGGGTGACTGCCTTGCCGCGAACCTCGATGATTCCGACACCGCGGGCCGGAAGCACCTGACCGTCACGGTCGACGATGCGTCCCTCGAGGTCAGGCACCATCTTGCCGAGTGTGGCGAGGGCACGAGCGTTGGGGCGATTGGACGGCACCGCTCGAGACATCGATTCGAGAAAGTCTGGATCGACGTAGTCGAGGACCTGACCTTGATCGGGATCCGGAATCGACACGGCGAGCGTGGTTTCCGCCATTCCGTACACGGGCGCCAGCGCAGTCGGGTTCAAACCGAAACGCGCACCTGCCTCGGCGAGTGCATCCATCGTTTCGGGATCCACCGGCTCGGCGCCGTTCCACATGTATCGGACGCTGGACAGGTCGACTGCCCCGTCTTCCGCCTGTGCGAGTCGACGAGCCAAGAGCGAGTACGCGAAGTTCGGTGCGGCGGTGACGGTTCCGCCGTACTTGCCCATCAGTTCGGCCCACAGCACCGGGGTGCGCAGGAAATCCATCGGCGTGATGCTGATGACCTCTGCGCCCACCTGCATCGGAACCGTGAGAAAACCGACCATGCCCATGTCGTGGAAGAGCGGAAGCCAGCTCACCATCACGTCGTCTTCGATGGAGAACTTGATGCGGTTGATCATGGCGTAGGCATTTGTGTAGAAGTTCTCGTGCGTGATCTGCACGGCCTTGGGCGAACCGGTGGAACCGGACGTCAACTGCTGGAGTGCGATATCCGATTCGGCCGTCTCCACGGGATCGATCGACGTTCCGCTGCGAAGCTCGTCCACCGTCACGACGGTGATGCCACGCTCTTCGAGGAGCGGCTTGGCCGCGTCGAAGGGCGCACCAAGAATGACGGCTTTCGCGGAGATCATGTCGATCACAGTCTCGGTGTCCTGAGCCCAGACGCCCAGATCCGTTCGGGGGGTCGGCTGATGCAGCATCGTCACCGACGCACCGCGCATCCACGTCGCCTGGCAGGCAGGTGCGATGTCGACGGGCTGTCCGGCGAGAATGCCGATCGCGACGCCGCGATCGATACCGACCTCGGCCAGGCCGCCGGCCATGCGCCTAGCCTCCTGGTGGATGTCGCCCCAGGTCTGACGGAAAGCGTTGTCCGGCTCTCCCGTCACCAGGCCGCGGTCGGTGACTGCGGCGGTCGCATACATCTCTTCGGTGAACTTGCTCAACGCAACTCCTCGGTCAGTGTCACTCTTCGATCAGTGCAACTCTTCGCAGGACACAAATGGCTGTGTGTTCGAACACACACATACATGGATAATCAGCGATCGTTCGCCGAGTGTTACGCCGCAGTGGCTATTGCATCGTGGTCTGCGAGTATCCTTTCTCTGTTGTGCTGCCGCACTCTCCACCTGTCCGCGCACCGGCACGTCGCCGGCACCGACGCCCACTTCGAGAGGTTCTTCGTTGACTACCCCGTCCGACTCGACCGTCCCTTCCGACTCGACTGTCCAGTCCGACACCGAAGGCCCCGATTCAACCGAGAGCGGGTCGGTCGCGGTCACGACGACGACCAAGGGCCTGTCCGCCGAGGCAGAGCGTCGCCGCACCTTCGCCGTCATCTCGCATCCCGACGCCGGAAAGTCGACGCTGACCGAAGCGCTGGCACTGCACGCGAAGAAGATCTCGGAGGCAGGAGCCGTCCACGGCAAGGCAGGCCGCAAGTCGACGGTCTCGGACTGGATGGAGATGGAGAAGGCCCGCGGCATTTCCGTCAGTTCCACCGCACTGCAGTTCAACTACCACTCGTCCGAGACCCCGGACGAGCAGATCAACGTCATCAACCTCGTCGACACCCCCGGTCACTCCGACTTCTCCGAGGACACGTACCGCGTCCTGACCGCCGTCGACGCGGCGGTCATGCTCATCGACGCTGCCAAGGGCCTCGAACCGCAGACGCTCAAGCTGTTTCAGGTGTGTCGTCACCGCGGCATTCCGGTCATCACCGTCATCAACAAGTGGGACCGTCCCGGTCAGACTCCTCTCGAACTGCTCGACGAGATCAGCGAACGGATCGGCCTCACGCCCACCCCCCTGTACTGGCCGGTCGGCATCGCCGGCGACTTCCGCGGACTGCTGCGGCGCGGTGAAGACGGTCAGGCTCGCGAATACGTCCGCTTCACCCGCACCGCAGGCGGCGCGAAGATCGCCCCCGAAGAGGTCATGGACGCCGACGCGGCGCTCGCCAAGGAAGGCTCCGAGTGGGAGACCGCGGCCGAGGAGAGTGAACTGCTCTCCGCTACCGGCCAGGACCACGATCAGGAGATGTTCCTCGCCGGTCAGACTTCCCCGGTGATCTTCGCGTCCGCGATGCTCAACTTCGGCGTCCGCCAGATCCTCGACACCCTCGTCGAATTGGCGCCGCCGCCGCGTGGGCGCGAAGACCTCAGCGGCAAGCCGCGCGAGGTCACCGATCCGTTCAGTGCGGTCGTCTTCAAGGTCCAGGCCGGTATGGACACCGCGCACCGCGACCGTCTGGCGTTCATGCGCATCGTCTCCGGCGTGTTCGAGCGCGGCATGGTTGTCACACACGCCCAAACCGGCAAGCCCTTCACGACCAAGTACGCCCAGACGGTATTCGGACGTGAACGTTCCACCGTCGAATCCGCGTTCCCCGGCGACGTCGTCGGCCTCGTCAACGCCACCGCACTCGCACCCGGCCACACGCTGTACACCGAGAAGAAGGTGGAGTTCCCGCCGATTCCGTCGTTCGCGCCGGAACACTTCTCGATCCTGCGCGCCGAAAGCGCCGGCAAGTACAAGCAGTTCCGCCGTGCTGTCGACCAACTCGATTCCGAGGGCGTCGTCCAGATTCTCCGCAACGACATCCGCGGCGACGCCTCCCCCGTCATGGCGGCTGTCGGCCCGATGCAGTTCGAGGTCGTCGCAGCGCGCATGAAGGCCGAGTTCAACGTCGAGGCCAAGATGGAACCGCTCGGCTACGCATTGGCTCGCCGTACCGACGCCGCGTCCGAGGTCGAACTGAACCGTCAACGAGGTGTGGAGGTCTTCACCCGTTCCGACGGTGTTCTGCTCGCCCTGGTCAGTGACAAGTGGCGCCTGCAGTACATCCAGAAGGAACTCCCGGATCTGACGCTCGAACCCCTCGTCGCTGCTGCGGACTGATGAGCCTGATCGAGGCGCTGTTCGACGCCGAACTGCACATCGGCAGCGCCACGATTCTCTGGCGAGAGATCATCGGAAACGCGTTCGGAATCGGCTCCGCGATCGCGGGCGCGCGACGCTCGGTATGGGCGTGGCCCGTCGGCATAGCCGGAAATGCCTTGTTGTTCACGGTGTTCATGGGCGCACTTTTCCACACGCCGCAAGAGCTCAATCTCTACGGCCAGGCCGGCCGTCAGTTGTTGTTCATCACCGTCAGCGTCTACGGGTGGACTCAGTGGCGACGCGGGGCACGCGACTCCGGTCGCGCAGTCCTGCCCCATTGGGCGACAACTCGCGAGCGCGTCGCCATGATCGCCGTCATGACCAGCGGCACAATCGCTTTCGCCTGGATCTTCGACCTCCTCGGCTCGTACGGAGCGTGGGCAGAGGCCTGGATCTTCACCGGCTCCATCCTCGCGACATACGGCATGGCGCGCGGCTGGACCGAATTCTGGCTCATCTGGATCGGCGTCGACGCCGTTGGTGTTCCCCTTCTTTTCCGAGCCGGCTATTACCCTTCGGCGATCCTCTATCTGGTCTATGCATTCTTCGTCCTGTGGGGCTTCGCAATGTGGCTGCGCATTCAACGCCGAACTCCACAAGGGGTGTGACCGTAAACCAACTCCTGGTATGTTTGCGTCGATTAAGCAAACCGGCGGTCTGTTTACGGGCATCAGGAGCGAAACAATGGAAGACAAGAATTCTCACGGAATAGCGGGCCCCAACGGTTCCGGCAACGGATCGAGAGCCAATAGTTCCGCAAGTAATGGTTCTGCAAGCAATGGTTCTGCAAGCAATGGTTCTGGGAGCAACCTTTCCACGGGTAACGGTTCCAGCAGTGCCACCGCCACAGCGGATTTTCTGTCGACCGCACCCAAGCAATCCGATGCATTCACGTTTCCGCTTCCTGCCCGAACCACGGCCGCACACAGCAGCGGAGAGGACCTTTCAGTGCCAGCTTCAACACGCGAATCATCGAGGACGCTCGAAACTCGGAGTCGTACCGTCGTACGTCGCGACGCGATGGGCGTAGCCGCCGTTCGAGTGGCCGGTCGACTCACCCACACCGAACTCATCGCAAATCAGGCCTCACCCTCGAGCGCACATTCCTCCGATCCCACGACGGATCTGGACGAGTTGCTCACGATGCTCGGCAGCTACCTGTTGTCCTCGGGGTTCGAACATCCCGAAATCCACGCCAAGCTGGGCGGACAGTCGATCGTCGTCAACCTCGTATCGCCGGAGATCAGCGCGAGCTGATCTGGGCCCAGCTGCCCCTTAGGGCCACAGCACTGCTCGTGTCCATGCTCGGTCCGAGCCGCGCCGGTACAACCACCGCTGATGCCGACGCCCGGAGTCTGCCTGCCAGAACTCGACAGACTCCGGCTGGAGGCACCACGCACGCCAGTCCTCCGACACGAACCCTGGGTCGTCGCTGATTCTTGCTTCCGCAGCGGCCACCGACGTGTCGTACGCCCCTAAGTCTTCGAGCACCTCGCTCTGCTCACTTGCCGTCGCCACCGCTCTCGCCGTGACGGAGCGTTCGACGAAGTCTCGGCGTCGAAGTGCGTCGTCGCCCTCGCGAACCGTTCCGCGAATCCGGATCTGTTGACCCGTCTCGCGCCAGTAGAAGGCGAGCGATGCTCGCGGATTTTCTTTCAGCTCAACACCTTTCGGCGAAGCAGCTGAACCAGAGAACCAGAACCCACCCTCGGTCACGTCCTTGAGGATGAGGAAGCGAGAATCAGGCATACCGTCGCCGTCCACGGTCGAGAGCGCACACACGTGTGGCTCGACGACGCCGAAGGCCACGGCCGCACGGAGCCAGTCGAGGAACAACTCCCCCGGCTTTTCCGGAAAACACTCGGGCGCGGGCGGCGGAGTTCCGGTCAGCGCGGGGATACCGCGAATCCACGTCCGTACGTCAGGCAGCGAAAAATCTGCATCAACCATGAGCCGACTCTAATCGCGGGCGACCTCAGGAGACGTTGCGAACGACCGAGTCGCCGAACGACGGTTGCTGCAGCAGCGCCCACTTGTTGGACGTCAATCGGAAACTCGGCATGTCGGCGAGCGCCACCACCGATTCCCAGGTCCGCTCGTAGCTCGTGTGGGAGATTCGCCATTCACCGTCGCTGCAGCGGGTGTATCTGTCGTGATAGAAGGCCGATCCGCGAAGCAGCATGCCGTCTTCGGGGATTACCACTGTGTCCGCGAGGCACCAGATCCCGGTTGCGGTGTCTCCGTCGACGTCGATCTCGGGTTGCCCGCACTGATGTTCGGTGATGATGTGTGATCCGAGAGTATTCTCGAGGAAGGAGACGAACGAATCTCGGGAATCGAAACTGAGTTGTTCTCCGTAGATCGCGGTGGCGTCGACGGTCAGAGTGTCGGCGAATTCGACCCACGATTTGGTGTCCAAGGCGCGTGCGTATCGGTACTTGAGTCTTTGGATGAGAACAATCGCTTCGAGATCCATGATCCCCGCCTCCCGGTGCAGCAACCACCCGTCCTATGTGTGCACATTAGCCTGTATCACGCCGAAACGGGCATTACTCTCAAAGCTAGTAGAAATGTCAGCCGATAACACGCTTTTCCAGGCCGTCGAGCATGATCGTGATCTTCTCGTCCAACCAACCTCGCCCGTGCCACGTCGATTCGTCGCCGATTCCCTCGATCAACGACTCCGATGCATTCCAACTTTCCTGATACGCCTCTCGCGCGGAACGTGAATCGGCGGAGCTGACGGTCTTGTCCATCGCCGCCATCATTGCGAACTGCGTCATCGTCACCTCGGAGATGAAGTCCACCGCCAATATCGCATCGTGGGGTGTGAAGCCTTGCGCAGTCAACGAACCGACCAGTTTCTCCACGATCTCGATTATCGCCGGCGGCGTGCCCGGAACTGCGAGACCGACCTGGGCCAGACCTGGATAGCGCTCGAACGAGGACCACAGAACGTCGCAGAAATCCTTCAGGAATTCGCGCCACGGACGATTCGTATCGGGCCATACAGTCTGACGCACAACATGATCCGAGCAGGCACGCAGCAGCGCTTCGCGGTCTGCGAAGTAGCGATAAAGTGCAGAATGACTGACGCCCAGCCGCTTTGCCACGCTCGGCATGGTCAGTTCACTCAGATCACCGGCGAGGGCGGCCTCGACGATGTCCACTGTCGACAACGTCGGCGGCCGCCCCGTCTTCTTTCCGGTCTGCATTCTGCTCAGCTTGCCACCAACCGCCATCCCGACGCACGGTGGCGCTGATTCCAGAACGCGGCGTAGTTCCCACCGGCTGCGAGCAGGACTTCGTGGGTGCCCACTTCGACGATCGATCCGTCGTCACCGAGCACGATGATCTGATCTGCGGCCACGACGGTCGACAGTTTGTGAGCGATCACGAGCAGTGTGCTTTCCCTGACGAGTTCTTGCATCGCACGCTGCACGTGTGCCTCGTTCTCGGGATCGAGCGCGGCCGTCGCCTCGTCGAGCAGAACGACAGGTGCGCGTTTGAGGAGTGCGCGCGCAATGGAGACCCGCTGCCGCTCTCCACCGGACAGTGCCGTCCCGGCCTCACCGACACGGGTGTCCCAACCCCGCGGAAGCCGCTCGACGATTTCCGCGACGCCCGCGATCCGAGCCACGTCGAAGACTTCCTCGTCCGTGGCTTCGGGGCGGCCGAGGCGGATGTTCGCGATCAACGTGTCGTCGAAGAGGTACACGTCCTGGAAGACCAGAGACAGCTGCGACATCAGGTCGGCACTCGTGAGGTCCCGCACGTCGACGCCGCCGACACGCACCACACCGGAGTCGACGTCGTAGAAGCGCGAGATCAACCGGGTGACGGTGGTTTTGCCGGACCCTGACGGACCGACCAACGCCGTCAACGACTTCCGTGGCACGTCGAAGGAGATGTTTCGCAGAACCTGCCCACCGTCCGCGTATCCGAAGTCGACGGCGTCGAACTGCACTGCCGTCTCCCCCGTCGCCGTCCCGCTGGTATCGGGTTCGACCATTGGTTCAACTTCGAGGATCTCGGACATTCGCCGGATTTCATTGCGTGCCATTCTGATTGCACCGCCGAACTCGCCGATCTCACCCAGCGGCTGGATGAACCGTGCGGTCAGTCCGAGTAGCGCGATCAACGTGACCGGATCGATGTCGCCGCCGAGCGCGAGGAACGCGCCCAAGATGATCACGGCAGAGAACACGAATTGCAGGGCGATCCCGTTGACCACGGACCCGATCACCACGAACCACAGTTGTGAACGACCCGCAGTGTGTTGCGCTTCGATCGCGTCGTCGAGCGGTTCGTACACCCCGTGGGTGCGTCCGAAAGCACGCAGGACCGGTTGGCAACGCGCGTATTCGAGCACTCGATTGTTCGATTCGACGGCCGCTGCATGAGCCCGATCGTCGGCCTTGGCAGTCATCGTCGAGGCAAATCGTGCTGCCGCGAAGAGAATCGGAACGCTGATTACCAGCGCGAGCCCGAGCCGCCAGTCGAAGAACAACATGCACACGACAATGGTTGCCGGGCTGGCAATTCCGGAGATGATCGGTGTCATCAGGTGCGCAGCGGCCCCCATCACCGAGATGGTGCCCTTGCTGGCAACCTGCGATACCTGCCCGAGTCGGCCGGCGCCGAACCAGCCGAGCGGCAGAGTGACGAGATGATCTCCCAGGCGCAGATGCATCGTCCGCAGCAGAGTGAGGGCCGACTCGAAACCCTTCATCGCCTGCAGGTAGTGCGCAATCGAACTGATCACAGCGCATACGGCCATGGCGGCGAGCCACCGAACGAAACTGCCCCAGCTCTGATCGAACAGTGCCTGCACCGCAGGGACCAGAAGCGCCACTGCCAAACCCTGCATCACGCCGTACAACACTGCCCACACCAGGAACTCGCGATAACGGCCCTGATTCTGCGGGCCGAGTATCCGGAAGAGGTCGCGAATCATGAGTTGGCCTTTCCTGCTGCGTCAGACTTACCTGCGGTGTTGCGTTCAATCGAGTCGGCCCGACTGTGTTCAATCGAGTCGGCCCGACTGTGACTCGCCCACATCCGCGCATAGGTTGAACCACTCGCCACAAGCTGATCGTGCGTGCCCTTCTCCACGATCCGTCCGGCGTCGAGGACCACGATCTGATCGGCACTCACGATCGAAGCCAACCGGTGCGCGATCACCAGCACGGTGCGCCCCACCGTCAAACGCGACAGCGCTTCTTGGATATCGGCTTCGGACTCCGGGTCGGCGAACGCGGTTGCCTCGTCGAGCACGAGAACAGGAGTGTCCGCGAGAATCGCACGCGCGATGGAGACTCTTTGGGCTTCACCACCCGAGAATCTGGCGTCGACCCCGACCACCGAGTCGTACCCCCTCGGGAGCGCTTCGATTCGGGTGTCGATCTGCGCGGCTGCGGCAGCGGCCTTCACCTCGGCCGAAGTCGCCTGCGGTCGGGCAAGCCGAATGTTGTCGAGCACGGTCGCTTCGACCAGCTGCACGTCCTGCAGAACGAATCCGACGTGGCGGTACAGCTCGTCGGTAGCGACTTCCCTGACGTCGACACCACCGATGGCCACGGATCCGGCACGCACGTCGTGGAACCTCGGAACCAGCGTTGCCAGCGTCGACTTACCCGAACCCGAAGGTCCGACCAGCGCCGTCACCGTACCCTCCGGCAGCGTCAGATCAATGTCGGTCAGAACGTCGGCGCCGTCGTCGTATGCAAAGGAAACTCCGGAGAATCGAACTTCGTTCCCCACAGGCTTTTTCGGATGATCGGTTTCCGGCAGAGCGTCGGTTGCGAACAGCGCGATCAGTCGCGCCGCAGCGGCGGCTGCCTCACGGCGTGCCTGCATACCGAAACCGATGGTCGTCACCGACACCGGAATCACCATCGCGACAAGAGAACTGGTCAGCACATCGATGGGTGACACCCATCCGGAGTGAACGAACCACGAGCCGAGGCCAAGGTTGACCACCAGCACAACCGGTGCGCTCAACGCAATCGAGGCCAGCGCCTCGGTCCGGAGCATCGGGCGAACCCAGCCCTCGTACGAGACGGCAAACGCCTTGGCAGCGTCGCGGTATCGAGAATGTGACTGCTTGTCCTGACCGAAGGTCTTGACCACTGCGATGCCGGTGACGAACTCGACGATGGTGTTGCTGATGGCCGCGATGCCCTCATTCATCCGGCTCATCTTGACGGCCATGTCCTTGGTCATCATGGCGTAGGCGATCATGTAGATCGGGAGGGTGGCAATCGCGACCAGTCCCAGACGCCAGTCGATCGAGATCACGTAGCCGAGCCCGACGAGCGGCACCGCGATGGCGCCGGTGGTCTCGACGGCGCTGTGCGCAACCAGGTAGTGGAGATCGGAGATGTCGTTCTGCGCGGCTTTTCGCACGGTTCCGGACGAGTGGGAGGTGAACCAGCCCAGTGGAAGTCGACCCAGTGTCGCTGCGATTCGACGCCGAAGCACAGCTTGAAGATTGACATCGGCGAAGTGCGTCACGATCAATGCACCGCCTCCGAAGAACGCACGCATACCCAGACCGAAGACGACCACCCACACGATCGTCCAGACGCGAGACGAGTCGATGTCGCCGCCCACGATCAGCGTCTTACCCAACTCGGCGATGGCCACGTACGGCACGATGGCCGCGACCGCGGCGATCACCTGCATCACCATCGCGATGGTGGTCCGTGTACGAACTGGCGCAAGGAGTTCGCGAAGCGCGCTCTTGTGCGCCGCCGCTTCAGCTTTGGCTTGCGAGGCTTCGGCCGTCGCTGCTTGTGATGCGTCGGCCTCTTCAGATGAAATGTCTGCTTTCGTAGCCTGTGTCGTCGTCATTTCGAGAACGCCTTCCATCGGGTTACTGCGTCGGCGTCGGATGCGATGCGGCCTTGGAGTTCCGCGCCGGTGAGAGTGCGATCGGCAAGAGCCTCGAGGTCTTCGAGGATCCAGTAGACCGCGAAAGGATAACTGCCGAACCAAAGTTCACCGCTCACGTCCGCCGTGCGTCCGGCCTTCACTGCGGAGATCTCGTTGAACAGTGGATTTGCGTGAACTAGAGCGCCGTCGTAGATGTTGCCCGAGGTCACGACCATCGCGTCCGCCGCGTGCTGTCCGACCTCCTCGCCGGACACCGAAGACGTGGCAACACCTGTGTTGGGGCCGATCTTCGCGTCGAGTTCGGCTTGCGGGCGCCCGAAACCGGCTTCCTCGATGATCGAGGACATCGGCGACTGTGGGATGACGGTGTAGATGCCGCCGGAGAATCCCACCAGCACTGACAGTGTCTGCGGTTGCGCCTCGACCGTTCCGGATACTTCGGCAAATTTGGCCTCGAGCCTCGACACGATTTCGCGAGCTTCGGACTCTCGACCCAGTGCAGTCGCCGCGGTATTCAGAACTTCGCGCCACGGCGCCGCATAGGCGAGCACCGTCGTCGGGGCAATCTCGTTGGCCTGCACGGTGATCGACGTCAACGAGCCGACATCACTGAGCAGGATTCGGTCAGGATGAACGGCCGCGATCTGCTCCACATCTGGTGATTGGAAGAACGTCGGTTTGTCGACGACCTCGATCCCCTCACTCTGCAATATCTCCTTCGCCGCCTGCGACTGCAGCGTGGCGAAGACCGTATCGGGCTTGACCCCGAGCGTGAGTGCGTTGAGCGCTGCGAACTCGTCCAGTGCGAGCAGTTTCTGAGGTGCAGGTACGGCCGACGACTCGCCTGTTTCCGATGCGTCTGCGTCATCGCCGCCCACGGAGCAACCGACAAGCGCCGTTGCTGTCGCTGCGAGTGCCGTTGCTCGCAGGCCCCACTGCTGCCGCATCCTTCTCTCCCCGCTTTAGTTACATGCTGTCTCGATTAGGGGAGCCTACAATAAGTCACGCCTTTTGTGCAGTCCTCGTCGCTGGAAGTGCAATCGCCGGCAGACAGGCGACAACACTGATGACGGCACCCATCACGAACGCCAGCGCGAACGAGTCGCCGGAAATGCCGATCGCCAGGACCGCTGTGGTCACCGGGGCGCCCACCGCCGAACCGACGGTTCTGATCACACTGTTGACTCCACTGGCTGCTGCCATTTCCGATGGCGGGACGATCGAGGCAACCAACAGAGCACAGACCGCGAACCCCACGCCGTTCCCCAATCCGACGAGGGAAAAGAACGCCACGATCGCAACCACCGAACTCGGCCAGATCGCGAGTCCGACTGCGCCCGCCGCCATGAGGGCCAGCGCTATGACAGCGGGCACCCGCGGCCCGAATCGCCGCGCGAGAGCCGGCGTCAAGCGGCCACCGAGAAAGACGAGGACAGCGGCGGGCAAGAGCGCCAAGCCGGTCTGCACAACGGTGAATCCGCTTCCATACGTGGACGTTTCCGGCGCCTGGAGGATCCGCGGCAGACAGAGATAGAAAATGTACGGCACGAACCCGAACACCAGGGTGAGTGCGCTGGTGATCATCATCGGCTTGTCCCGAAAAACTCGCATGTCGACGATCGGCGCGTCGTGGCGGGAATCGACGGCAATCAGTGTCGCGAACGAAACGAACGCGACTACCACCAGACCCCAGAATCCGAGCGACAAAACTCCCCAGTCGGAGGCTTTCGTGATCGCCAATAGCAGGCTCACCAATCCGAACGCCAGAGCGCCGGCACCGGCCCAGTCCGTCGGCATACCCGTGCGGCGATGCGAGCCCGGAACCACGGCCACCACTGCGACCAATGCGAGCACGATCGAGATCCCGGTGATCACGAACAACCACTGCCAACTGAGATACTCGAGGATGACACCGCCGATCACCAGTGCACTTCCGGCACCGATTCCCAAAGTCCCAGCGAGCCAACCTATCCCTGAAGACAACTCGGGACCTACTACCGTTCTCCGCAGTACTGCCATCGCAAGCGGGAAGCTCGCCATGCTCACTCCCTGGACAGCTCGAACGACAAGCAGCACCCCGATATTCGGGGCGGCTGCCGCGGCAAATGTCGCGAGAGCGAAGATGATCAGGACGATCACCAGGACTCGCTTGTCGCCGAATCGGTCACCCATCGCGCCGACTATCGGAGCCATCACCGCGGCCGCCAACAGGTACGCCGTCAGGATCCAGCCGGTCACCGCCACGGACGTGTCGAAATGCTCACCCAACACCGGCAACGCCGGTACCAGCATGGTCTGCATGAGCGAGTAGACGAGTACCGCCCCCGCAAGCGCGGCGATCACCCGGCTCCCGGATCGCGTGGGCGCCTCCGCCAAGGTTGTCATCGACACCTTCCTCCAATCATGAATCGAATCGGAACGGAACACTCCGTTCCGATTGAGTAAACCATGCATTGCTAGCCTGTGGGAATGGCGAAAGAGAATGCGAGCCTCCCCGGACGCGCCCGAGAAGCCGCAGACAACGACGTCACCGTACTGCGAGCAGCGCGCGAGATTTTTGCCGAACAGGGTTGGAATGCACCGGTATCGGCAATTGCCACCCGGGCCGGAGTGGGAGTAGGCAGCATCTATCGCCGATACCGAGGCAAGGAGGAACTGGCGCAATCCCTGCGCGTCTGGGCGATCGACCACCTCGCCACCCTCGCCCGAGAGTGCATGAGCACCGCGAAAACCGATGAAGCCGTATTGAAGACGTTCTTCTCGCGATATCTCACCGAATCGGTGGGACCGCTCATTCCGGTCCTCGGCGGCAAGTTACCTGAACACGCCGAAGTCACTCGTGCCGCCGAAGAATTGGAGGCCGCACTGCAATCGATGGTCGACGTCTGCATCGACGCTCGCGAAGTCCCGCCCGACTTCACTGCTGCAGACGTCATGCTCATGACAGTGCATCTGCGGCCGACTCTGCCGATCGAGGGTGATCGAGCCACCGAAATACACACGCGCTATCTCGACTTCATGCTCGACGGACTTCGTGGTGGAACACCCCGACCAACGATCACTCCCCCGTCCTGGAGCGAATGGCTTCAGATGTGGCAGGGCAACTGACCCCGAGAACACCCGAATGACATGTCAGGTTAGGCTTACCTAGCTTAGTTAGCCATGTTCGGAAGGTTCTCATGAAAATCAATCGCCGGCTCGCCGGCTTCGCCGCTCTACCCGCCGTCGCCACGCTCCTACTCGCCGGTTGCGGAAGTAGCGACGCAGCGCCCTCTACCGAGACCAGGTCTGCCGACCAGTCCTGGAGTTACACAACGGGATACGGAAACACGATCACCCTCGACCACGCCCCGGAGCGGATCGTCGTCGACGCGTACTCCGCTGCGGCTCTGTGGGACTACGGCATTCGGCCGGTCGGCATCTTCGGTTACGGCGTCGGCAATCCAGACGTCACCGATCGCGCTGACGAGTCGACGATGACCGTCGTCGGCCGTGAAGGTGAACTCAGCGCGGAAGCTCTTGCGGCGCTGGACCCAGACCTGGTCATCGGGTACGGCAACAGCGACGACCCGACACGATGGACTTGGTGGGACGAGCCGATGGGCAAGACCGTCAACAATGTTGCACCGTTTGTCGGCGTCAAGTTCTCCGGAGCCTCGACACCGGACGTGTTGAACGAGTACGCCTCACTCGCCGAAGTACTCGGCGGGAACACCGACACAGCCGCAGCACGCGAGGGCAAGGAAGCATTCGAATCCGGTGCAGAGCGCATCCGAACTGCTGCGGCCAAGGTCGACGACATCGAAGTCCTCGCCCTGAACGGTGACAGCTCCGAGTTGTACGCAGGCACAACGGCGCTCGCTCAGTTCGGGTACCTTAAGGAACTGGGCGTGAAGTTCACCGGTCCGGGAGGCGACAAGGGCTGGACCGATCTCAGCTGGGAACAGGTACCGGACTATCCGGCGGACATCGTGTTCCAGTTCGCGAAGTCGGCAGAGGCATTCGCGGCATCACCCGTGTTCGTCAAGCTGCCCGCGGTGACCGCGAACCAGGTGATCGACTTCGACGACAAGCGTCCCAACACCTACGCCAATTACGGCGCCTGGTTCGAGCAGGTTGCACAACTACTCGACCAGGCCCGCAACGTCGCCTGAATTACTGCCCAGCAGTGATTCGTCCGGCCGCTTCCTCGAGAACGTCGAGGAAGATGGCCGCGGTGAGCGCAAATCCTTGGTTGTATCGCGCGTCGCTGGTCAACACGTTGCCCGCTTGAACTGCAGGCAACCGCTGCCACGTCGGCTGCGACTTGATCGCGTCGAGCGCTTCCTGATCGCGTGCTTGGGCGATGATCACATCCGCCGGAGCCAAGGTGTCGAGTTGCTCGAACGACAACTCGAACGAGTTCTCTGCATTGTCGTCGTCACGGAAAAGCACGTCCAGGCCGGCATCGAGTGCAACACTGATTCGCAGATTCCGCTGATGCACAAGGAAGCCCGTCGGCGTCTGAACGCCGAACACGATCTTCTTTCCGCCCAGCTTCTCCTGCAACATCGGTCGCAGTCTCGCGAGCTTGTCGTCGTACTCCGCAATGGAAGCCTCGGCGATCGTCACCCGGTCGAGCTGGCTCGCCTGCGCCATCAGAGCACCTCGCCAGTCGACCGGGTGCCCGGCAATCGGTTCGACGTCGTCGCCGACGACCAACAGCGGCGCGATGGAAGACAAGCGCTCGGTGCCGTACCAGTCACTGGTGTATCCGATCGCAGTGATGACGATCAGATCGGGCTCGAGAGCGAGCAGAGCCTCGAAGTTGGTGGAGAAGTCGCCGGCGACGTTGACGAAGCTCGCGTCCTCGATGGTGCGGCCGGGAAACTGGAATCCTGCCTTGGCGTCGGGGAACCAGAAGTTGCCCGATCCGACGATCGGGTAGTCCATCATCATCGCGAATTCGAGGTCGACGCGGCCGTCGAGCACCACCACACGCTTCGGGTCGCGCGGAACGTCGCCGCTGAACTCGGCCCACGTGTACGGGAGAGTGTCACTGGCAGAGTCGGATTCGCCATCGGAGCTTCCGCAGGCGCTCAGCACCAATGCTGCAGCCACACCAGCTGCGCCACCGAAGAATCGGCGTCGCGAAATGCGGTCGACGATCTGAGCCCACTCCGTGTCGGTAACCTGCGCATCCAGGACGAGTGTCATACCTTTGCTCCTTCGATGTTTCGCTGACGCTCGCGTCCCAGCGGAATGACCAGCGGTGTGTGGGAAACCGGATCGTCGATGATGCGGCACGCCATGCCGAACACCTCCTGCACCAGTTCTTCGGTGATGATCTCCGCGGGCGGGCCCTCGGCGACCACCGCGCCGTCCTTCATCGCGATGATGTGAGTTCCGTAGCGGCACGCGTGATTGAGATCGTGAAGCACCGCCACCAGCGTGTGTCCGTCGTTCTCGTTCAGATCGCGGCAGAGTTCCAGCAGCTCGATCTGGTGCGCGATGTCGAGGAACGTCGTCGGCTCGTCCAGTAGCACCAACGGAGTCTGCTGCGCGAGAACCATAGCTACCCAGACACGTTGGCGCTGACCACCGGACAGTTCGTCGACCGGCCTGGCCGACAGATCCGTGACCTTGGTTGCTTCCATCGCCTTGATGACGGCGGCCTCGTCCTCTCGGGACCACTGGCGGATCAGCTTCTGGTGCGGATAACGCCCTCGCGCAACCAGATCGGCGACTTTGATTCCGTCCGGCGCGATCGACGTCTGCGGCAGAAGCCCGAGTCGCCTCGCAACTTCCTTTGCCGGGTACGACGTGATCGCCTTACCGTCGAGAAGGACCTTGCCGGTGGTCGGCTTGAGCAACCGGGACAGCGCACGCAGAAGCGTCGACTTGCCGCAGGCATTGGGACCGACGATGACGGTGAAGCCACCGTCGGGGATTTCGACGTCGAGGTGTTCCGAGATGACGCGCTTGTCGTAACCGATCGTGACGTCCTCGGCGCGAAGCCGATTCGTCCTTTCGACCACGACGGCGGCCGTACTTGTCTCGTTCACGCTGTTCCTCGTTCCTTCACCGATCACTGCTTACGTGCCTCTCGCGCGAGAAGCCATACGAAATAGATGCCACCGATGGAGACGGTGACGACGCCGACCGGCAACTGTGTCGGCGCGAAAGCTCGCTGCGCCACCCAGTCGCTGACCATCAGCAACGCGCCACCCATTGCTGCCGACGGCAGCAGGGTCACTCCGGCACTACCGGTCAATCGCCTCACCAACTGCGGAGCCGCCAGCGAGACGAACCCGATGGGACCGGCCGCTGCTGTCACCATGGCCGTCAGGGCGACGCCGAGAACAACCAGGGATAGCCGCGTGGGTTCGGCCCGGACGCCGAGCGCCTTGGCGGCGTCGTCGCCCATCTCGAGCATCTGCATCCGCCTGCCCAACACCAGGATCAGCGGAACGAGGATGGCCAGCACGACGACCACCGGCCACACCTGAGTCCAGCCGAGGCCGTTCAACGAACCGGCACCCCACACTGCGGCAGCCATGGCGTCGTCAAGTTTCGCCTTGAGGATCATCCAGGTGTTGACCGAGCCCAACATCGCGCTGATGGCGATACCGACGATGATCAACCGGAATCCCTGCACACCTCGCTTGTACGCAAGGAGATAAACAACTGCTGCGGTGGCGATTCCGCCCACCAGAGCACCGACTGCGATCTCGTAGTAAGTACCACCGATGAGGAGGATGACCACCAGAGCGCCCGTGTACGCACCGGAGTTGAAGCCGATGATGTCCGGGCTACCCAACGGGTTCCTGGTCAGCGATTGGAAGATCGCACCGCTCATACCGAGCGCCGCACCGAGCATCAGCGCCAACAGAACTCGGGGCAGACGCCATTCCACGACGACCATGTGGATACGCGCGGGGGCTTCGCCGAACAGTGCACCGAGGACGTCCCCGATCGGCACTTGGTAGTCACCACTACCGAGCGCGATGACACCGATGGCCAATGCAAGCGCAACGAGGACGAGGCAGATTGTGACCGTGCGGACGTCGATCCGCGCGGACCAGCCTTCTTTGGGTGAGCGCACCACCGTGGTGGCGCGCCCGAAATCGATGCTCACAGACCGCTCACCTTGCTTCGACGCACCAGCATGATCAGCACCGGAGCGCCGATGAAGGCCGTGACGATACCGACCTGAAGTTCACCCGGGCGCAGCACGATTCGGCCGACGACGTCGGAGAAGAGAAGAAGAATCGGCGAGCACACCAACGTGTACGGGAGAATCCATCGCTGATCCGGTCCGACGAACCATCTCGCGACGTGCGGAACCATCAAACCGACGAATCCGATCGGCCCGGCCGCAGCTGTCGCCGCGCCGCACAGCAATGTCACCGCGATGACACCGAGGATGCGAGTACGAGTGATGTTGGCACCGAGCGAACGTGCCAGATCGTCACCCAGGGCCACCGCGTTGAGTTGGCGCGCCAACGCGAGCGCCAGGAAGAGCCCGATGAGAATGAATGGGGCAACGGCCAGAACGATTTCCAACGAACGCCCGCTGAGTGAGCCGGCATTCCACTGGCGCATCTGGTCGAAGGCGGTCGGGTTGAGCAAGGTGATCCCGGACGAGATGCCGCCGAGCACGGAGCCGATGGCAACACCGGCAAGCGTCAGCCGAATGGGCGTCGCACCACCTCGACCGATCGAGCCCAGCGTGTAGACGATCGCCGTGGCTATCACCGCTCCGAGGAACGCGAACCAGATGTACGACCAGATGCTGGTCAGGCCGAAGACCGCGACGGCAACGACCATCGCGAAGCCTGCTCCGGCATTGACACCGAGAATTCCGGGATCAGCCAAGGGATTTCGTGTCATCGCCTGGATGAGGCCACCGGCCACACCCAGTGCCATACCGACTATCAGACCGAGCAGAGTACGCGGTAGTCGCAGGTCACGGATGATCACGTGATCATTGGAATCGTCGTAGTTCACCAGCGCGTCGATCACGGTGCCGAACGGAATGGTCTTCGATCCCACCGCGATACTCAGAAGGAGCACGGCGGCGAGCACCACCAGGCACACCAGAAGACCCGCCATACGACGAGAGTTGGTCGATACCAGCCCGTCCGGTTGCTTCTGCTTCTCGTGCAGCGACTCGTCGATCAGTTCTTCGGTGTGTTTGTCGACTGCGCTCTTGTCCGCCGCACCGCTGTCGACAGCACTCTTGTCGAATCCAACGGTCACAAGCCGGCGCTCTCTAGAGTCTTCTCGACCTCGTCGCGGATCTCTTCCTCGTCGCGGTCCGATTCCCAGGCCGCATCGAGTGCCGCGCGGACACTTTCGTCGAGGGCCTCGTACTTCGCGTTCCACACCTCGGCTTTGTACGTCCAGTAGCCGATGACCTTGTACTGCTCACCCGGCAACTTCAGTTCGTGGCGAAGGTACTTGCGGATGTCACGGAGCATCGTGCTCTCGCCTGCAACCCACACGTATCCGAGTTCGGTGGGCAGGTTCATCGCGCGAACCGCGTCCGGCAACTTCGACGGTGCAACACCGTTGCCACTGCCGACCAGCCAGATGAACTCGACGTCGGCGTCCGAGGTGATCTGCTGCTTGTGAGACTCGTCCACCACCTCGACGATCGCCTTGGCCGACATCCCGGCGGGCAACTGTTCGATCAAGCGCCCGAGTGCGGGGAGTCCAGTCGCGTCGGCGACGAACACCTGCCAGCGTGCGTCGGCCGGGGGCTCGTAGAGGCCACGAGACTCGCCGATCGCCAACTTGTCACCGATCTCGGCCTTCTGTGCCCAGTCGCTGGCGATACCACCCTCGTGAACGACGAAGTCGATCGTCATGCAGCTGGTTTCGGAATCGAACCGTCGCACGGTGTACGGCTGGCACGGGGACGGTTCCTCTCCCTCCGGGTATCGCCAACCGCGCGGTGCATCCGGATCTTCCGCCGGTAGAACGAACTTGCCTGTAGCCGGGACCGGGAAGTGGAGGCGCAGGTATTCGTCACCGGTACCGGTGGTTTCGAAGGCGGTCAGCTCCTCCCCACCGAACACGATACGAACCATTCCCGGGGTCACGTACTCCTTGTGAAGTACCTCGCCGAACACAAGACTCACAACAATCTCCAACATCGATGGAACATGAACCGGACCCGAACACGAGGATCTATCCGACTTCCGGACATAGTTAACCCGCGCTAAGTAAGGTAGACCTTAATTTATTGCAGTGTCGTCGATGAGTCGATGCCTTCTCCGCTGCAACGGGGCCAACTACTATCGCAATTCGGCCAACGCAATACGTATGGCCTGTTCACGACAAGTATTGGCACCGGTGTGACTTCTGACTACCGCCCACGATCCCTAGCGTGGACCCAGTGCCTTCGACACCACTTCTTTCGGCCGAGACAAACGGTCCCCCAACCAGCCCGGCGATCACGCCGCGTCAGGTAATCACACGCGCGATCGCTTCCGAAGGTCGCGGAGCCAAGCTGGCGGCCGCGTCCGTCGGCTTCACCGGCCACCAGGTCGCGGAAGCGTTGGTGCCGGTGGTGATCGGTGCGGTCATCGACCGTGCTGTGGCGACCAGCGATGCCGCCGCACTCGGAAAGTGGATCCTCGTTCTCGGAATTCTCTTCACCGGCTTGTTGCTCAGTTGGCGCTTCGCGGCGCGCATCTCCGATTCCGTCACCGAGCACGGAGCACATCGCTTGCGGATGGACATCGCGCGCCGAGGCCTCGATCCGCACGGCATGTCGCCGCGGCGTATGCCGGGCGAGGTCTACTCGATTGCAACATCCGACGCGGGTTCGGTGGCCGGATTCACGCACACGCTGAGCACTAAACTTGCGGCCGCCTGCGGAGTGCTGACCGCCGCGATTTCGCTACTGGTGATCTCGGTGCCACTCGGGCTGCTCGTCATCCTCGGCACTCCCCCGGTGCTGGCTCTCATGCAGGTGGTCAGTCGGCCGCTCGAACGCCGAGCCGAAACCGATCAGTGGCAGGGCGCCAAGGCCGGCGCGCTAGCCGCGGATCTACTCTCCGGACTCCGAATCCTCTCCGGAATCGGCGCCGGAGATGCTGCAGCGCAGCGGTATCGGGGAGCCAGCCGGACTTCGTTGGGAGCAACCCTTCGCGCACAGAGATACCAAGCGATGTACTCCGCCGCCAACGTTGCGATCGCCGGCGCTTTCCTCGCCGTCATCGCGTACGTGGGCGGACGGATGGCAGCGTCCGGGAGCATCTCGGTCGGTGAATTCGTTGCCGTGGTTGGTCTGGCACAGTTCCTTCGGGGTCCGTTGATCGACATCATCTACTTCGGCGCCGGTCTGGCACGGGCGCGTGCTTCCGCCAACCGCGTCGCAGCACTTCTCGGGACCACCGAGGCTGTGACTCCCGCGGGTGAACCTGTGTCCCTGAATCACTCCGAGTTCCTGACGCTGCGCGACGTCGTGTTGGCCGGAGCGTCACCAGTCGATCTCGACGTCAAACGCGGCGAGATCATCGGCATCGTCACCGAGAATGCCGCCTGGGCGGATGCGTTGGTCGACGCACTGGCGCGTCGAATCGAGCCTTCGAGCGGAACAATTCATCTCGGCGACAACGCCATTCACGAGCTGCACATCGACGAACTTCGCACTCACGTTCTGGCAGCACCGCACGACGCGGCACTGTTCATCGGCACAGTCGGCGACAACATCGACGCCCTCGCACCGATCGGCAGCCGCAACGACGAGGCCATCGCCGCTGCTGCGGCAGATCAAGTGATCTCGGCACTGCCGCTCGGCCTCGCAACCCGAGTCACCGAGCAAGGGAATTCTTTGTCCGGCGGTCAGCGTCAGCGCATCGCGTTGGCGAGGGCACTGGCGAGCGAAGCTCCCGTCCTGGTGCTGCACGATCCCACCACTGCCGTCGACTCCGTCACCGAAGCGCGCATTGCTCGCGGGATCGCCGAGGTACGCGGGGCACACGCCACAATACTTCTGACCAGCAGCCCCGTGCTGCTCGATATCTGCGATCGGGTGATCGAGCTGTGAACGAACTACTCCCCACCGCAACACCGAAACAGGCGCGGCGCGCGGCACTTCGGTTGATGGGACCCCACCGAATTTCCGCGATCGCAGCAGTCGTCACCCTGACCGCCGCGACCGCGATCGGTCTGCTCACACCGCTGGTCCTCGGCGCCATGGTCGACGCCGTGACCGACGCAGACGGCGACGCTGTCTCTCGCATCGGCACACTGACTCTCGCGTTGGTCGGTATCGCGGTTGCCTCATCCCTTCTCGTCGGAGTGAGCAACTACCTGCTCGCCGGCGTCGGCGAGCGCGTTGTCGCCGACCTTCGCGAAGAAGTCGTCGTCCGGGTTCTCGACCTTCCGCAGAGCGACGTCGAACGGGCCGGGCGCGGAGATCTCGTCTCCCGCATCACCGGCGACGTGCGGTTGGTGACCCGGGCCGTATCCGAAGCACTTCCGGTTTTTGCCACCGCGGCACTGACCATCGTGTTGACCCTGATCGGATTGGGTAGCCTCGATTGGAGATTCGCCGTCGCCGCGGTGATCGCGGCACCCATCCAGATCCAGGCGCTGCGCTGGTACCTCTCGAGGTCGGCACCGGTCTACCGCGAGGAGCGGGAGGCAGAAGGTGCACGTGCGCAACAGCTCCTGGACTCGCTGAGCAACTCCGACACCGTCGGATCGCTTCGCCTGGCCCAGCCGCATCTCGAACAGATCGAATCTCGATCGATGACGGCCGTCCGGCTGAGCTTGTTGACCACGCGTCTACGCACCAGGTTCTTCGGCCGGCTCAACATCGCGGAGTTCATCGGCCTGTCCGCTGTGCTGATCACCGGCTTCTGGCTGGTGAAGGACGGTCAGATCAGCATCGGTGCCGCCACCGCCGCAGCCCTGTTCTTCCACCGCCTCTTCGATCCGGTGGGCGCGGTTCTCAGCGTGTTCGACGAATTGCAGGAAGGCACAATCGCGTTGGCTCGCCTGGTCGGAGTCACGCTTGCGCCCGTGCCATCTGCACCGACCGATCCGCAGGAACCTGTCGACAGCTCAGCTTCTTTGGAACGCGTCACATTCTCGTACCGAAGCGGCGACGCTCCTGTTCTGCGAGACATCGACATCACCATTCCGGCAGGAACCGTCACCGCACTGGTGGGCGCTACCGGAGCCGGAAAATCTACAGTCGCAAAGCTGATCGCGGGAACCTACGAACCGACCGAAGGCGTCGTGAAGATCGGGACGGTGCCCCGGAACGAACTGCCACCGTCGACATCTCGGAGCGCGGTGGCCCTCGTGACTCAGGAGGTCCACGTCTTCGCCGGCACGTTGGCCGAGGATCTGCGGCTGGCCGACCCGTCGGCAACCGACAACGACATCACCGCGGCGCTCGATACCGTCGGCGCGTCGGATTGGCTGCGGGCTCTCCCGGACGGACTCGAAACCGTGGTCGGAGACGGTGGACACCGGCTGACCGCAACACAGGCACAACAACTTGCGTTGGCAAGAATCGAATTACTGGATCCGCCGCTGCTGATTCTCGACGAGGCGACCGCCGAAGCGGGCAGCGCCGGAGCCAGGGTCCTCGACGATGCCGCTCTCGCTCTGACCCGGGGTCGCACTGCTGTCACAGTGGCACACCGACTCTCACAGGCCGTCGACGCCGATCAGATCCTGGTGATGGACGACGGCCGCGTCGTCGAGCACGGCTCTCACGACGAGTTGGTCAACCTCGGGGGTCGGTACGCGGAGCTGTGGGAAGCGTGGTCCGCGCCGCGGAGTTGACCGCGACGGTTGCACCGAGCACTTCCGCCCGGTGCAACCCAACTCAAGCGTGCAGAAGGTACGGCACCGATTCGGGCGCCACACTCCCCTTGTTCATCATGCTGCCGGGTGTGCGGCCGGTGACCCGGCGGAACACTGCGACAAAGGCACTCGGAGTTTCGTATCCGACCCGCCTACTGACAACCGAAACCGGCACTCCAGCAGCTAAATACGTCAATGCTGCGCGGACACGTACCTGAATTCGCCACTGCGCAAAAGTCATTCCAGTGCCCTGCGCGAACACACGCGTCAGCGTACGGACGCTACCGCCAGCCGTCAGCGCCCATTCGGACAGCGACCGCTGGTCTGCCGGATTGGCGACCAACGCTTCGGCGACGAACAACGCTCGCGGATCGGTCGGCATCGGAACCTCCACCGCAGCAACTTCGAGCGGCTGCAACATGTCGAAGGCCACCCGCTCGGCGCGACTGCGCGCCTCGTCGGGCATGTTCCGCCGATGCATGTGCAGGAGTACCTCACGCAGGAGAGCGCTGACACCGAACAAGCCCGGAACACCCGACGGCGCCTCGTGAGCCTCGGGCCGGAAGTAGGTGCAGAAGAACTCCGTACCCGGACCGGCCTTCACGGCATGCAACGCCCCGGCAGGCAGCCACAGTCCGGCCGAAGGCGGCACCTCCCAAGTGATGCCGTCAGCGACAACCGTGAGCATTCCACCGGAGTTTCCCCAGATCAGCTCATGTTCAGGATGACGATGCGGGGCCCACTGCCGCTGATGAGAGAGCTTCAGAGTCACCGTTGTCATCGAGTAGGGGTGATCGATGGAACGCGGCCCCACGGGCACCGAAACTCTCTCTGCCACAGCTGTCATGAAGACGAGTATAGGACTTTCGTTAGGCATACCTAAATAGGAACCCGAAAATCGTTGACTGTGACCCCAGAGTTACACATACCAGGGTCCCCGATATCGTGACTGCAACTCCCGGCTACGGGTCGGCAACGAGAGGTACATGATGGTTGACGCATCACGAATCCCGGTCATCGTCGGCGTCGGCGATCTGCGCTGGAATCCTGCCGACGGGCACCGCGAACCCCTCGATCTGATTCACGACGCCACCGTCGGCGCGTTGAACGACAGTGGACACGCTGAACTGGGAACACAGATCGATTCCGTGTTCGCGATCAAGACAGTCAGCTGGTCGTACGACGATCTCCCCGGGCTGCTTGCCTCACGATTAGGCGCGACCCCCACGGTCACCTCTACCTCGCCGATCGGTGGCCACTGGCCCGCGGCGCTCCTCGATCGGATCGGCGCGGCCATCGCTCGCGGTGAATCCTCGGCTGCTCTGCTCGTGGGCGGCGAATCGCACGCCAGCAGCACCGCGCTGCGAAAGTCCGGAGTCGCCCCCGACTCGATCGGGTGGACAGCCGCGCCCGGTGGGCCTCCCGGATTCGATCCGACCGACCTGGGAAGCCCCGAAATGCAGCGCGCCGGTTTCATCGTGCCGACTCGTGTCTACCCGCTCTTCGAGAACTGTTTCAGTGCTGCCGAGGGCCACGACGCCCGTGAATCGCTCGACTGGTCCGCGCGGATGTACGCCGCGTTCTCGGAACTGGCTTCGAAGAATCCCGCCTCCTGGACGTCGGAGATCCGATCGGCAGACGAGATCGGCACCGTCGGCCCCGGCAATCGGATGGTCTCCGAGCCGTACCCGCTGATGCTCAACGCCATGCCTTTCGTCAATCAGGCTGCGGCCGTTGTCGTCTGCTCGTTGTCGACGGCCCGCGAGTTCGGGATCGATGAAAACAAGCTGGTGTACCTCTGGGGCGGCGCAGGTGCGAGTGATCCGTTGGACATACTCAGCCGCAACAGCTTCGACAGCTCGGCCGCGATGCATGACGCCGTACATCGCACACTCGACGGTGCCGGAGTCGGCGCCGACGCACTCGACATCGTCGATGCCTACAGCTGCTTCCCGATCGTGCCCAAGCTGTTGATCCGCGAACTCGGACTTCCCGATACCGCGATCCCAAGCGTCACCGGAGGACACTCGTTCTTCGGCGGACCGCTCAACAGCTACACCCTGCATTCCGTCGCTGAAGTCACCAGGCGAATTCGCGACGGCGCGAACCTTGCCCTCGTCCACGGCAACGGTGGATTCCTCACCTACCAGCACTGCGTACTGCTGTCGTCCGCCGCTCATGCCGACGGGTACGTCGGTGATCCCGACGCACGCGCTTTGACCCCGGAGGCTCCGGAACTGATCACCGATTACCAGGGCACTGCAGAAATTGTCACTACCTCTGTCGAATACGGTCGCACCGGGGAGCCTGAGATCGGGTTCGTGATCGCGGCAACGCCGGACGGCCGCCGCGTCGCCGGTCACACCGGTCCCGAGAATGCCTCCGAACTGACCCAGCTTCGCGGTGACAACCCTCCGTCGATCGGGCGAACTGTTCACATCAGCGACGAGAACGGGCGACTCACGCTCACGTTCTGACAGTAGCGTTCTGACAGTAGACAGCCGTCAGCACCGGGGCATGGTGATGCCCCGGTGCTCACGTCTTCAGTTGTCGCGATTCACGCCGCGGTGGGTGGGCTGTTCCCGCCGATCGGCTGCTGATACGGATCAACAGACATCGGTGGATAGAACACCGTCTTCCGATCCGGTCCGATCTCCACCCGCCATTCCGTGTGGTGCATCGTCCGGTGGTGATGACCGCACAACAAGATCAGGTTGTCGAGATCTGTTGGGCCACCATCGTTCCAGTGAACAATATGATGGGCATCGCACCACCCCGACGGAGTCCCGCACCCCGGAAACGCACACCCACCATCCCGAACCGCAAGAGCCCGCCGCTGCGGAACGGTCGCCGTTCTCGCTTCCTTACCGCAGTCGAGCGGAACACCACTCTCATCCAGGAGGATCCGCGTCACGGTGCAGTCGCACGCCAACATCCGGGCCGTGTCGATACTGATCGGACCCACCCAATCCGCCCACGCGAAACCCAGTTCCTGAGTCGACGGCAGTAGATCCTTCAAGGCTTTGAGGTCGGTCATGTCTTTTGCACTGGCGGTGACTGTGATGTGCGGTTTCACTCCGCCCTCGATCGGACCCAGCCCCGCCCGCTCGTACCGGCGCAGTAGTTCGCAGAACCCGTCCGCGCGCCGCAGCGCCGGCGTACGGGTGTCCTTGACGCCGTCTTTCTCCGGCGTCGGCGCAGACAGGCTCGACAGCAACGTGATCAGACGGGCCCCGTTGATCGCATCCAAGTCACCCTTCACAGTGACCCGCCCGTACAAACCTTTCGAGGCGTAGAACTCGTTACGCTCCGAATCCTCACCAACCGGAACGCCGTCCTCGCGTTTTCCGTACTGCTTCTCGATCCGCCGGATCGCCGCCCGCACCGCATCACAATCCGCGATGTTCTGCGACGCCAGGCCAAGCAAGATCCCGCGGGCCTTGTCCACATCCGCCAGGGTCATGTTCTTGGGCGGATGCTGACAGAACGACGCCACCTGACGCGCCTTCAACGCATCCACGTCACCGCGATGGAATGCATCCGCGACAACAGGTTCGAGCATCAACAACCGCGCCAACCCGACCAGCAGGCTGCACTCACCGATCTCCAGATTCGTCGAACCATGCAACCACTGCGCGATCGCCCGAAAACCCTTCCCGCCGAGAACCTCACGGGAAAACATCTCCACGATCAGCAACACCATCCGCGACTGCAACTCGTGCCGGACACGCACCAGATCCAAAACCTCACCCTTGAGGCCCTCACCATCCAGCTGCCACGCTTCCCGACTGTCCATGCCCAAAGTCTAATCGAACACACTTTCGATAACCAGAGACAAACCGGACAACTTCGGGAACATGAAGTCTCGAGACCTGTTGAAGTACATAAACATTCGCCTAGTCGTCCAATATCACGCGATAGAGGACGTATCCCGCGAAACACGCAATCGCAACAACGCACAGCACGAGCAGGATGTCGAAAAGACGGGCCGGGTTGGGTTTCGAGCCTGGTCGATGAGAGGCGCCGAAGACGAGGCGGGCGTGCCACACGGCAGCGCACGGCACTACTTCGCAAACCAGCGTGGACTGATAGTCGAGGTGGTGCGGCATCTTCTGGACGGTGATCTTCCTCGCCCGGGCGAGACGCCGAAGCAACAGGTGGCCCGGTGGCTGGGGCCTGAATCCGGCCGCACTCGGGCGCGTTACGAACTGATCATCGCGTCATTCCACGATCCCGACCTCGCAGTGGAACTGGTGCGTGGTCGGGATCGGTTTGTCGACATCCTGGTCGAACGCGGCATGACCTCGTCCGATGCAACGGAGTTGGTCGCAGCACTGGACGGGCTCGTTCTGGACGCACTGCTGCGCAGGCATGCTCCGGAAACCCTGGATCCCGAGCGAATCTTCAAGAGGTTCGCAGCGAAGTTCCCCTAGCCGTCCAGCTCGGCGAAGAGCTCCATCCACTGCTCTTCGGCGGCTTCCTTGTCGGCGATGACCTGCTTGAGTTCTGCGCCGAGTTTCTGCAGCTTGTCCGGGTCGGTGGCCGCGTCGGCGAGGGAAGCGTGCAGCTTCTTCTCTCGGTCGTCGAACTTCGCAATGGACCGCTCGAGCTTCGAAAGTTCCTTGCGTGCAGCGCGATCCGCGGCGCCGTCGCGGACCTGCTTGCTCTTCGACGCACCACTCGCCGTCGAGGCCACCGACGGGTTGTCGCCATCCCCCATTGCTGCGCGCCGACGCAGGTAGTCCTCGATACCACCGGGCAGGTTGGTGAGCTTGCGGTCACCGAAGAGCGCCCAGGTGGTGTCACAGATGCGCTCGATCAGGTACCGGTCGTGCGAGATGACCACCATGGTGCCCGCCCAGCCGTCGAGCAGATCTTCGAGTTGCTGAAGCGTGTCGATGTCGAGATCGTTGGTCGGCTCGTCGAGAAGCAGGACGTTGGGCTCGGCCATGAGGACACGCGTCAACTGCAGACGTCGGCGCTCACCACCGGAGAGATCACCGACTGGGGTGCGCTGACGCGCCGGCGTGAAGCCCAACCGCTCAGCCAGCTGACCCGCCGATACTTCCTTGTCTCCCAGCGTGATTCGCTCGGCTACATCCTTGACCGCGTCGAGTACGCGCATGTCGGTCGGTAGATCGTCGAGTTCCTGCTTGAGCCAACCGATGTGGACGGTCTGCCCCTGAATGCGCTTTCCGGCGGCAGGCTCGAGTTCGCCGGCCAGAGTCCGCAACAGAGTCGTCTTGCCCGAGCCGTTGACACCGACCAGGCCTACACGCTCACCTGGAGCGAGACGCCAGGTCAGATCCTCGACGAGTACACGACCGTCCGGAGTCTCCAGACGCGCGTCTTCGAGTTCGATGACAACCTTGCCGAGCCGACGCTGCGCGAACGACGCAAGAGCGACCGCGTCACGAGGTGCCGGAACGTCGGCGATCAGGGCCTCTGCGGCCTCGATGCGGTACTTCGGCTTGGACGTACGGGCCGGCGCACCGCGGCGCAGCCATGCGAGTTCCTTGCGTGCAAGGTTGCGTCGACGCTCTTCGGAAGCGTCAGCCTGACGCGAGCGCTCGGCGCGAGCGAACACCCAGTCGTTGTAGCCACCCTCGTAGCTTTCGACGCCGCCGCCGACAACCTCCCAGGTGCGGGTGGCGACGGTGTCGAGGAACCAGCGATCGTGGGTCACGACGACAAGCGCGCTGCGACGCGAGACGAGGTGCTCGGCCAACCACTGAACACCTTCGACGTCGAGGTGGTTGGTGGGCTCGTCGAGCACCAGCAGGTCGAGGTCCTGAACCAGAGCCGCAGCGAGAGCCACGCGGCGACGCTCACCGCCGGACAGGCCGTCGACCTTGGCGTCCAATGCGGACCGCTCGCCACCGGCGCCCAAGTTGTCGATGCCGATACCCGAGAGCACCGAACGGATGCGCGCGTCGCCGGCCCATTCGTGTTGCGCCACTCCGAGCGGCCCCAGGACCACTTCACCGACAGTGGAGCCGGGAGGCAGCACACCGCGCTGCGTCACGACGGCCATACGCAATCCGCCGACGCGGCTGACGCGTCCCGAATCCGGCTGCTCCACACCCGCGAGGACTTCGAGCATGGTCGTCTTACCGCCACCGTTGAGACCGACGACGCCGATGCGCTCGCCCTCCTCGACGCCCAGGGAGACCCCGTCGAGCAACGGCTTGACGCCGAAAGACTTCGACACGTTTTCCAGATTGATCAGATTCGCCATCAGTGCTGTCCCTTTGCCGCATTGTCGAGTATTCGTGCTCCGGGAACGGGTCCGCTCGCCACGCGAACGGTGCGGCACACCCCCGCTCCCGCAAGTTCTGCGCTCACTTCCACCGCGGACTGTGCGTCGGCGCAGAGAAAGGCGCATGTCGGTCCGGAGCCGGAGACGATGCCGGCCAAAGCTCCGGCTTCGACGCCCGCTCGAAGCGTCCGTCGTAGATCCGGGTTGAGTGAGAGTGCCGCAGCCTGCAGATCGTTGCCGAGCAGCGACGCAAGCAGATGAGCGTCACCCGTGGTCAGTGCCTGGATCAACGCATCGGCGCTCCCCACCCGTTTCGGGGAGCCTTCTGCCCGCAGCTTGTCCAGCTCGCGGAACACGACCGGTGTGCTCAAGCCACCCTTCGCCAGCGCCAACACCCAGTGAAAAGTGTGGCGGGTCAACACGGGGACAAGTTGTTCGCCGCGGCCGGTTCCAAGGGCAGTGCCACCGTGCAGCGAGAACGGAACGTCACTCCCGAGGCGTGCCGCAAAAGCGTCGAGATCAGGCCGCGAGAAGTCGAGCTTCCACAAAGCGTTGAGCGCAACCAAAGCGGCGGCTGCGTCGGCACTCCCGCCGGCCATTCCGCCTGCGACGGGGATGCCTTTCTCGATGACTATCTCGACGTTCGGGGCCACGCCACCCTCGACGGCGAGCATCTCGGCGGCACGCCACACGAGGTTGGTGCGATCGGTCGGCACGGCCGCGGCGTCGTCGCCGATCACCCGCACGGTCAAGGTGTCCGCAGGCGCCACCGTGAGGGTGTCTGCCAGCGACAATGCCTGAAAAACCGTCGTCAGCTCGTGATAGCCGTCGTCTCGCAGGTCCCCGACGGCAAGGTGGAGATTCACCTTGGACGGGGCCCGGACGACTACGGGGCGTGGAACGACGGAGAGCACAAGGAACAACAATAGGCGCTGCGAACACCTGGGCGAAAACCTGCGACCGCAGCAGCCCGTCCGACAGCCAGCACACCCACGCTATTTCACCGCGCGCACACCTACGCCCAGACCGACCACCGCCACGCCCAAGGCGGCGACGATTCCTGCCAGAACGCTGCTCGACGCGAAGTCTCCGGCAAAGAGTGCCCGCTCGGCGTCTACGACGTAGCCGAGCGGATTGATGTTCACGAGGACCTTCATCCAACCTGGTGCGTCCTCGAGTGGAAGCATGGTTCCCGACAGGATCAGGAGCGGGAACATCAGCGTCTGCTGAACGACCCAGAACATCCAATCCTGCTCCCGCACAGCCAGAGCGAGAGCGTACGAGAGCGCACCGAGTCCGACGCCGAACACTCCCAGCAGGACTATCCCGAGCGCGGCTCCCGCTGCATTGACGTCCAATCCGAGCGGAAGTGCGACCAGAATGATCAGAATCGCCTGCGCGGCAAGCGGAACCATCTCCTTGCACGCTCGCCCGATCAACAAGGACGAGCGTCGGAGCGGAGTCACCAACATTCGCTCGTGCGATCCCTGCTGCATCTCCATCAAGAGGTTGGACCCGGTCATCGTCGTTCCGAAGATCGCGATCATCACCAACACACCGGGAATGAACCAATTCCATACGCCGTCACCGGTACCCGGAACCCCTTTGAGCAGAGGCCCGAACAACGCCAACAGGATCAGCGGCTGGATGAGGCTGAAGATGACGCTGACCGGGTCGCGCAACATCGGTCGCAGCTCACGGCCCATCACGATTGAGCTGTCTCGAACGATGTTGCCGTGCACGGTAAGTGGGGTATCGAGTGTGATTGTCATGGCGGATTCCTGTTCGTCGAAGTTCTTTGTCGTGTTTCAGGAAGCGACCGCAGCGGCGCTCTCGCGCAGACTGCGGCCGGTGAGAGTGAGGAAGACGTCGTCGAGAGTCGGCCTGGTGATGTCGGCAGTGAGTGCGAGGGCACCGCGGGCATCGGCTTCACGCAGCAACACCGGTAGCGTCGAATCACCCTCGCCGGCACGGATACTCACCGAACTTGCCTCGACGGTGACCCCACGCACAGTGACAAGTCGCTCGGCCACCGACGCCGCGATGGCAGCCGCTTCGGCGTTGTCGAAGGTGAGCAGAAGATGATCCCCGGCAAGATCCGCTTTGAGTGCGGCAGCGGTGTTGTCCGCGATAACGGTGCCCTCGTCGATGACGATGACCCGCTCTGCCATCGAATCCGCTTCTTCGAGGTAGTGCGTGGTCAGCACGATCGTGGTGCCCATCTCGCGCCGCAGCCGGAGGATGTGGTCCCAGAGGTTGGCCCGACTCTGCGGGTCCATGCCCGTGGTCGGCTCGTCGAGGAACAGGAGCGGTGGGCGATGGACCAGGCCGAGGGCGATATCGAGCCGCCGGCGCTGCCCGCCGGACAGCGTACTGACCTTTCTAGTACCCAACTCGGTGAGTTCGAGATCACGCAGCAATTCGTCGGCCCGGACCTGCGAGTCGCCCTTGGGCATTCCGTAGCACAACCCCTGCGTCACCAACTCGTCGCGAACTCGCTGGTTGTGGCCGGCGCCGTTCCCCTGTCCGACGTATCCGAGGCTGGAGCGCACCTCGTTCCGCGCCGCGGAGATGTCAAATCCTGCGATTCGCGCAGTACCGGACGTGGGCTCGAGCAAGGTGGTCAGCATGCGCAACGTCGTCGATTTCCCGGCGCCGTTCGGCCCCAGCAAGGCAACCAACTCACCCTCCGCTACGTCGAGCGTGACTCCCTTGACTGCTTCCACGAGTTTCTTGCCCTGAGCGAAGTGCTTGGTGAGCGCCTTCGTCTCGATCATCGGTCTGCCGTCGTTGATGCGACTCATGACGTGGCCCCAATTTCTTCTCGACTGGTCGGATGTGGACCAACCTAAATTCAATTGAGGACTCATACGGTCCTAAATGTTTGGCAGACTTCTGGCCATGAAGGAGACATCGGCTCGCCTACTGCGGTTGCTGTCACTGCTCCAGACGCGTCGAGACTGGTCCGGTGCCGAACTCGCAGACAAACTCGCGATCACCCCGCGCACGGTTCGACGTGACGTGGACCGCCTCCGCGATCTCGGCTATCCGGTCGACGCGACAGTCGGAGTCGGTGGCGGATATCGCCTGGGTGCCGGCGCGGAGATGCCCCCGCTACAGCTCGATGACGAAGAAGTGCTCGCGGTGGCACTTTCACTGCAATCCGGAGCGACCGGCTCTGTGGTCGGCATCGGCGAGGCTTCGATGCGCGCGCTGGCGAAGCTGCGGCAGATCATGCCGTCGAGGCTGCGACACCGTCTGGAGTCGCTGTCGATCGACGTCGTGCCACGCGAGCCCGCCGCGAGCGCAGTCGATGCGTCGGTCTTGTCCGCCATCGCGTCGGTGTGCCACAACCACGAACGCCTGCGATTCGACTACTGCACTCACGACGGCACCCAGAGCCGGCGCGAGGTGGAACCGTACCGGCTCGTACGGTCGGGTGTCCGGTGGTATCTGGTGGCCTGGGATCTCGCTCGCGAAGACTGGCGATCATTTCGCGTAGACAGAATGGAACCCAAGATCCCCACCGGCCCACGATTCGTGCCGCGGGAACTACCCGCCGGCGGTGCAGCAGACTTCGTGTCCCGCGGTGTCGCTCGGGCCTATTCCTCCACGCGCGCAACAGTTCTACTGCATGCACCCATCGAGCAGATAGCACCCATGGTCAACGAACAGTGGGGATCGGTGGAGTCCACCGACGAAGGGCGTTGCGTCATAGTGCTTTCGGGCACTTCTCTGCGATCGATCGCACACTGGCTCAGAGCTTTCGACGTCGATTTCACCGTTGTGAATCCACCTGAACTCCGCGAAGAATGCCGCACGATCGCGGCGGAAACGACAGTCGCCACTCAGCGGTATCTGGATGCATGACAGCGTTTTTCACTCAAATACAACAAGACCCCAACTCCGAAGAGTTGGGGTCTTGTCAGTACGTCATGCGTCGGTTGCCCGACTCACATGGACGTCTTAGACGATGGTAACGCCGGTGGCCTGCGGGCCCTTGTTGCCCTGACCGATCTCGAACGCCACGCGCTGGTTCTCCTCGAGAGTGCGGAAGCCGCCACTCTGGATCTCGGAGTAGTGAACGAAGACGTCAGCGCTGCCGTCTTCGGGAGCGATGAAGCCGAACCCCTTCTCGGAGTTGAACCACTTCACGATGCCCTCTGCCATGTAAATCTCCTCTAACACAGTGTCAACAGGCAGTCGCTTCGACCGCCCGGGTCACTTACTACGACCGTTCTGAGACAAATCCGTGGAGGATGTCCAAACGCTCGCAACCTAACCATTTGCGAGCGTGGAAACACAAACACAAACACTTACGACCACCACAAGTAGACCACACATCCGCCGTGTTGTCTTCCCTGAGGCCTTCATCACTGCCCAGCCCGTTGACATGCATACCCCCTGGGGGTACCTTCGATTGCAGAGCGATACCTACACCGGGTATCCGTAAAATAAGCTTTCCACAACCGAAGGGACCTGCGATGACCACCGCCGAATACACCGTTTCCGGAATGACCTGCGGACACTGCGTCGGATCCGTCAAGGAAGAGATCGGCAACATCGCGGGAGTAACCGCGGTGGATGTCGAACTGGCGAGCGGACGCGTCGTTGTCACCAGCGATGCTCCCGTCTCCGCAGCCGACGTCGTCGCAGCAGTCGACGAAGCCGGCTACGCAGTCGTACCAAGCTGAGTCAGCCGTGCGCACCTCGACAACACTTGCCGCCTACGCCGTAGGGCTGGTCGCCGTCTTCGGCGCCGCCCTCGGCGTGGGGGCCGCAATCGGAAGCCCGATAGACATGTCCACCACCCAGCACAGCACCCACGAATCAACCACCGAATCGATGCCAGGCATGGATTCGGCAACACCTGCAGGACTCGAAGTCTCTTCCGGCGGATACACACTCACCGATGTGACCGCACCCGGTCGAGCTGGGGAGCCGGGAACCTTGACCTTCCGGATTCTCGACGACACCAACACGCCCGTCGTCGATTTCGACCTCCTGCACGAGAAGAAACTCCACCTCATTGTCGTCCGAAACGACACCAGCGAATTCCGCCACGTACATCCGTCCCTCGCTGCAGACGGCACCTGGTCGATCGACTGGGCCTGGCCCGCCGCCGGCACCTACCGAGTCTTCGCGGACTTCGATCCCACCGACGGCACCCAACTGACACTCGGCCGAAACTTCGACGTGGCAGGCGAATTCACTCCCGCGCCGCTACCTGCGAAGAGCGCGACCGCAACCGTCGACGGATACACCGTGACTCTCGACGGTGATCTGACCACTGCCGGCGGCCCGATCACGCTGAGCGTTGCTCGCGACGGAGCCCCGGTCACCGATCTCGATCCGTACCTCGGTGCCTTCGGTCACCTCGTTGCCCTGCGCACCGGCGACCTCGCCTACCTGCACGTGCACCCCGAAGGCGAGCCAGGCGACGGCGTCACAGCTCCTGGTCCGGACATTTCCTTCCACGCACAGGCACCGAGCGAAGGCACATACCGGCTGTTCCTCGACTTCCAGCACGAGGGCGTGGTTCGGACCGCCGAATTCACTGTTGATGCAGGCACTTCCACGGCTTCAGTTCCAGACAATCACGAGGGAGGGCACTGATGACGTCACCGACTGCGGTCGACAATGCTGCCAACTCGAGCAGCGTCGAACTCGCGATCACCGGGATGACCTGCGCCTCCTGCGCGTCACGAATCGAGAAGAAGCTCAACAAGATCGACGGCGTCACAGCCACCGTCAACTACGCGACGGAGAAGGCCAAGGTCACCTTCCCGGACGGGGTGCCCGTCGAAGATCTGGTCACTGCCGTCGAGAATGCCGGCTATTCCGCCGCGCTCCCCAAACCGCCCAGCGCGCCGGACACCGTCGACCCGGATGCGGAAACCCCGCAGGATCGTGATCTGCGCGAGCTTCGTACCCGCCTGATCATCTCGACTCTTCTCTCCGTGCCGGTCATCGCTATGGCGATGATTCCTGCGCTGCAGTTCGATAACTGGCAGTGGCTCTCCCTCACGCTGGCCGCACCGGTCATCGTGTGGGCGGCCCTCCCCTTCCACCGGGCTGCCTGGGTGAACCTGCGTCACGGCGCGGCCACGATGGACACGCTCATCTCGCTGGGCACCATCTCGGCCTTCGTCTGGTCGCTCTACGCACTGTTCTTCGGCACTGCGGGCGAAGCCGGTATGAAGCACGCCTTCCGGTTGACGGTCGACCGGATGGACGGCAGCGCCAACATCTACCTCGAAGTTGCCGCGGGCGTCATCACGTTCGTGCTGGCCGGACGCTACTTCGAGCACAAGTCCAAGCGCACGTCCGGCGCCGCACTACGCGCACTCATGGAGCTCGGTGCGAAAGACGTCGCGGTATTGCGCAACGGCGTCGAAGTACGAATCCCCGCCGAAGAACTGGCAGCGGGCGACTCCTTCATCGTCCGGCCCGGCGAGAAGATCGCCACCGACGGCATCATCACCGAGGGCCGCTCAGCCGTCGACATGAGCATGTTGACGGGTGAATCCGTGCCTGAGGAAGTCGGTGTCGGGGACACTGTCGTCGGCGCCACCGTCAACGTCGGTGGAACCTTGACCGTCGAGGCAACCCGGGTCGGGAGCGACACCCAACTCGCCCAGATGGCGGCACTGGTCGAAGACGCCCAGAACGGCAAGGCCGAAGTTCAGCGCCTCGCCGATCGGATCGCCGGTATCTTCGTACCGGTCGTCATCGCGATTGCCGTTGCGACACTGGGCTACTGGCTCGGCACCGGTAACCCTATCGAGATGGCCTTCACCGCTGCTGTCGCCGTGCTGATCATCGCGTGCCCCTGTGCCCTCGGATTGGCAACGCCCACAGCCCTGTTGGTGGGCACGGGTCGCGGAGCTCAGATGGGAATCCTCATCAAGGGACCCGAGGTGCTCGAATCGACGCGCGCAGTCGACACCGTCGTGCTCGACAAGACGGGAACCGTCACCACCGGTCAGATGACATTGCTGGACACCGTGGTGGGCGAAGGAACAACCGTCGACGAGGTCCTTCGGCTGGCGGGCGCACTCGAACATCGCTCCGAGCACCCCATCGCCGCAGCGATCGCGAAGGGTGCGACCGAAGCTGTGGGCGAATTGCCTACGGTCGAGGATTTCGTGAACGTCGCCGGGCGCGGCGTGCAGGGAATGGTCGACGGTCACGCCGTCGTCGCGGGCCGAGACGCGCTGCTCGCCGACTGGTCGATGCCGTTGCCGGAAAATCTCCGCGAGGCGAAGGCTGCAGCAGAGAAGGCCGGGCGCACCGCAATCGCGGTGGGCTGGGACGGCAAGGCGCACGGCATCCTCGTGATCGCCGACGCGGTCAAGGACACGAGCGCCGAAGCAATCGCGCAGTTGAAAGCACTCGGCCTCGAACCGGTTCTGCTGACCGGTGACAACGCCACCGTTGCTCGCACTGTCGCGGATCAGGTCGGGATCAGCACCGTCTTCGCCGAGGTCATGCCTGCGGACAAGGTCGACGCCGTCAAGAAACTGCAGGCGGAAGGACGCGTCGTGGCCATGGTCGGCGACGGCGTGAACGACGCGGCAGCCCTGGCTCAGGCCGATCTCGGCCTGGCGATGGGCACGGGTACCGACGTTGCGATCGAGGCCAGCGATATCACTCTGGTGCGAGGTGACCTGCGGTCGGCAGCCGATGCAATTCGACTGTCCCGCAAGACGCTCAAGACCATCAAGGGCAACCTGTTCTGGGCATTCGCCTACAACACGGCTGCGATCCCGCTGGCTGCGGCCGGCCTGCTCAACCCGATGCTCGCCGGTGCCGCAATGGCATTCAGCAGTGTGTTCGTGGTGAGCAACAGCCTGAGGTTGCGGCGGTTCAAATAAGGGGGCAAGCCCCTGTGCGCGGTTAGGGAGTCCCTGCACTCCTTAACCGCGCACGGGACTATTCGCCTCCAGCCAGCCGAACGAAGGCTGCTGCGTCGAGCATCTCACCACGCGTCTGTGGCTCGATGCCGGCAGCGAGGAGCCGTCGTTCGGCCTCGGCAGGCGAACCTGCCCAACCGCTGAGCGCGGCACGCAAAGTCTTGCGGCGCTGCGCGAATGCGGCGTCGATCGCCGCAAAAACCTGCTTGCGGTGTTTCTCGTCCATCGGCCACGGCGGCTCCGCATACCGGTCGATACGAACCAGACCTGATTCCACCTTCGGCACCGGCCAGAACACGTTGCGTCCGACGGCACCGGCGCGGCGAACCTCGCCGAAGAAGTTGGCCTTGACGCTGGGAACGCCGTAGATCTTGCTTCCCGGATCAGCCGCCAGGCGATCGGCAACCTCGGCTTGCACCATCACGAGTGCGGTCCGCAGACTCGGAAGCGACGCGAACAGGTGCAACAGCACCGGCACCGCGACGTTGTACGGCAGGTTCGCGACCAGCGCGGTCGGCTCGCCGGGAATCTGCGAAGGCAGCACACGCATCGCGTCGGCTTCGACGACGGTCAGGCGATCGGCCAGTTCCGGCGCTCGCTCGGCCACCGTCTTCGGCAGGCGAGCCGCGAGGTTGGGATCGATCTCGACCGCGATGACCCGATCGACCACGTCCATCAGCGCCATCGTCAGCGAACCGAGACCAGGCCCTACCTCGAGAACGACGTCGTCACGTGTCACGCCTGCCGTGGTGACGATGCGCCTCACGGTATTGGCGTCGTGAACGAAGTTCTGCCCCAACTGTTTCGTGGGCCGGACACCGAATTCCTCGGCAAGAGCGCGCACCTCGACCGGACCGAGCAGGGCCGCCTGCCCGCGCGGAGTAGCGATGGGTTCGTTCGATTGTTCGGCGTCTGACACCAGTAGAACTTATCCCAGTCCGAGGCGACCCGAGCACGACGGCCATGCGCCCCAGCCCTGAGTGCGCTGGGTCTGTGTCGCAATCGCGATCTGTTCTTCACGGGTGGCGAGGTCGGCGCGGGGCGCATACTTCAACCCGCCCTGTCGTTCCCAGGTGTTCTGGTCGAACTGCACGCCGCCGTAGAAACCGTTGCCGGTGTTGATGGCCCAGTTACCGGTGGCCTCGCACTGTGCGAGCGCATCCCACGTCGAACCGTTCTCCACGGGCGGCACCTCGGTGCCCGGCTTCGTTCCGACACGCACGACCTTCGGCTGCGCCGGTGTGGTGATCGTCTCCGAGACCTGGGTACGTCCGGCTTCGACACCGTTGACGAGATTCACGGCGAACGTCACGTCACGCACGCCGGGCACGCCCGGGTTCTCGACGATCGTGCGGCTCTGGTTCATCGTCGGATCCTCGATGCGCTGATCCGGCGGATCGAGCGGCAAGGTCTCGACCTTGTTCTCGGTGCGGTTGCGCGTCACCGTGACCTCCAGGCCCTCGGTCAGTGGAGCGTCGGCGGCGGGAACCACCGTGTCCGACTGCTCGAGCGGAGTGCCGTTGGCGGTAAGGAACTCCCCGACCGTCGGCGCCGCGATACGCACGTCTGCTGCCGCGTTTGCGCCGTCGACCAGTTTTGCGACGACCGGTGTCAGCACGTCGAGCGCGGCGCCGTCCAGCGGAAGACGCTGCGAGCGCGAAGCCGACACGTGCACATCCGCCGCGACGTCCAACTGCTTCAACGCGTCGTCGACGGTCAAGGCTGTGGTCCAGAGCTTCTGCGGCTGACCGTCGACCGTCAGCGTGATCTCACGGGCACGACGGAGCACCACGGTGTCGCCGTCGGACAGCGTAGCGTCGGCCGCGGGAGCAACTGCATCCTTGTCACCGATCGGGTAACCCGCGTCCTCGAGAGCGCCGTCGACGTTGGTCGACATGGTGCTCAGGCGAATCTGCTCACCGTCGACATCGAGAGTGATGGTCTTGTGCCGGACGACGGCCAGAACACCACCCACGAGAACCGTCAGGAGAAGAGCGGCGATCGCCGAGTACAACAACGGCGACCTGGTCGAGTTGATCTTGGCGAACGGTGACATCGGTTCCTGTGTTCTGTGAGGTGTGAGCGCGTCAGCGCAGGCCCAATTTGCTGGTGCAGGACGGCCAAGCACCCCAGCCCTGACCGGCGCGGACTTTCTCGCCGATCGCGATCTGCTGTTCACGTGATGCGAGGTCGGCGCGAGCTGCGTACTGACCGCCGCCGAATGCTTCCCAGGTGCTCTGGGTGAACTGAAGTCCTCCGTAGAAACCGTTGCCGGTGTTGATGGCCCAGTTTCCGGTCGCCTCGCACTGAGCAATGGCATCCCACGTCGACGCGTTGGACACAGCGGGAGCGGAAGCCTGCTTGGTACCGACCTTCACCACTGCTGCGACCGGTTCCTTGATCACGGTCGCGGACAGTTCGGTTCGTCCGGCCTCGACGCCGTTGACGGTCTTGACCTCGACAGTGGCCGTGCGCTCACCCGGAACACCCGGGTTCTCGACGACGGTCTTGTCCTTCTCTAGCTCGGGATCCTCGACCTTGTTCTCCGGCGGCGCGATCGGCTGCGTCTCGACGCGAGTGTCCGTGCGGTCGCGAGTGACCTGGATGGTCAGGCCGTTGGTAACGGGTGTGTCGGCGGTGGGAACCACCGAGTCGGCCTGCTCGAGCGGCGCATTCTTGGCCGCGAGAAGATCACCGACGGTCACGGCGGCGAGCTTGACCTCCGCCGCGGGAGCGCCACCGTCGCTGACGCTGACGGTCTTCGGGCTGACGACGTCGAGCTCGGTCCGTTCGAGCGGCAGACGATGCGAGCGCGAAGCCGAGACTGCGAAGTCGTCGGAAACATCTACCTGCTTCAATGCCTCGTCGACCGTCAATGCGGTGGTCCAGATGGTGGTCGGCTGACCGTCGACGGTCAGAGCCAACTCACGGGCACGGCGCAGTACGACGGTATCGCCATCGGACAGGGAGGAATCGGCACTGGGTGCGAGCGCGTCCTTGGGATCGACCGGGTATCCGGCGTCCTCGAGAGCGGTACCGACGCTGCTCGACATCGTGGACAGCGAAATCATGTCGCCGTCGACATCGAGGGTGATCGTCTTGTGCCGAACCACGGCGAGCGCACCCCCGACGATGAGCGTCAGAAGCAACGCACCCACCACTGAATAGAGAAGTGGTGACTTCGTGGAGTTGATCTTGGCAAAAGGCGACACAGGAAATCCCAAGGCAGACGACGTTCGATCACAATACGGTAACGACCGAGCGTTGTATCGGCAACCAAATCACAACGAAATGCGACTTTTGTCACGGAACGGCAACGGCGTGTCGTGTGTTCTGCACTTTCCGGCTCCGATACCCGTGTATCGATTCAGCTCTGGGCGCAGTATGTTCTCGTCTGGTTCAAAGCAGTCCGGCGATCCCGGGCGCGACAGAAGAAAGCTGGGCGATAGTGCGAAGAAGATTCGACAGACCACGTAATGCCAGGTGGCCGATCCTGGCCATCCTGCTGGCGCTGATCGCAGCGCTGTTCGCCCCCGGAATCGCGAGCGCGCAACCCGGCCGCACCTACACGATCGCCACCGATCTGACATTCGCGCCGTTCGAATTCGAGAACGAAGACGGCAAACTTGTCGGCATCGACATCGACCTACTCAATGCGATCGCCGAGGACCAAGGCTTCAAGGTCGACATCAAGCAGCTCGGCTTCGACGCGGCCCTTCAGGCCGTGCAGGCCGGGCAGGCGGACGGCGTCATCGCGGGCATGTCCATCACCGACGCCCGCAAGCAGGTGTTCGACTTCTCCGACCCGTACTTCGAGTCGGGCGTGCAGATGGCGGTCCTCGAGACCGACAACGACGTGAAGTCGTACGAGGATCTGAGGGGCAAGCGCGTCGCCGTCAAGAACGGCACCGAGGGCGCCAGCTTCGCCGAGTCCATCAAGGACCAATACGGCTTCACCACAGTCTATTTCGCCGACTCCGCCAGCATGTACGACGAGGTCCGCACCGGGAACTCCGTCGCAGTCTTCGACGACTACCCCGTCCTCGCCTACGGCATCACACAGGGCAACGGCCTCAAGACGGTCACCGAAAAAGAGGTGGGCGCGAGCTACGGCTTCGCAGTCAACAAGGGCCAGAACGCCGAACTGCTCCAGATGTTCAACGCCGGACTGCAGAACCTGCGCGACGACGGCCAGTACGACGAAATCGTCTCGACCTACCTCGGTCAGGGCGCGTCGACGTCGGACAACTCCATCATCGGCTTGATCAAGAGCACCTACCCGCAGCTTCTCAAGGGCCTGTGGTTGACGATCGTTCTCTCCGTCGTCTCGATCGCGATCGCTCTGGTCCTAGGCGCGATCTTCGGTCTCTGCCGCGTGTCCACCAACATGTTCGTCCGAGGTATAGGCACAACCTACGTCGACATCTTCCGCGGCACACCGCTGTTGGTGCAGGCATTCTTCATCTACTTCGGCATCCCGGCAGCCCTGCATTTCCAGATGTCCGCCTTCACCGCAGGCATCATCACGCTCTCGCTCAACGCCGGCGCGTACATGGCTGAAATCGTCCGCGGCGGCATCCTGTCCGTCGACAAGGGACAGATGGAGGCGTCACGAAGCCTGGGCATCAGCTACATGAAGTCGATGCGAAAAGTCATCATGCCGCAGGCAATTCGCACGATGATCCCGTCGTACATCAACCAGTTCGTGATCACCCTCAAGGACACGTCGATCCTGTCGGTCATCGGACTCGCCGAGCTCACTCAGACAGGGCGCATCATCATCGCGCGCAACTTCCAGTCGTTCAACATGTGGCTGATCATCGGCGTCATGTACTTCATCATCATCATGGCGCTCACCAAGCTGTCTAACCGCCTCGAGAAGAGGATCAACAAGTGACCGAAACAGCCGTCAACATGGGCAAGTCCGCCACCGAGGTCAAGATTTCGGTCAAGGGACTGAAGAAGTCGTTCGGCGACAACGAGGTCCTCAAGGGCCTGGACGTCGACATCAAGAGCGGTGAAGTGGTCTGCGTCATCGGGCCTTCCGGTTCCGGCAAGTCGACCTTCCTGCGTTGCCTCAACCGCCTCGAAGACATCACCGCCGGATCCGTGCGCGTCGACCAGTTCGACCTCACGAACAAGGATGTCGACATCGACAAGGTGCGCCAGCACATCGGGATGGTGTTCCAGCACTTCAACCTGTTCCCTCACATGAGCGTCGTCGAAAACGTGATGCTCGCTCCGGTGCAGACCGGGCGATCGACCAAGGAGCAGGCTCGCGAGATCGCCGTCAAACTGCTCGGCCAGGTCGGTCTCGCGGAGAAGGCAGATGCCAAGCCCGCCAGCCTGTCCGGTGGGCAGAAGCAGCGCGTTGCCATCGCCCGCGCACTCGCGATGAGTCCGGACATCATGCTCTTCGACGAGGCCACCAGCGCCCTCGACCCCGAAATGGTGGGTGAGGTTCTGCAGGTGCTGCGCGACCTCGCCAAGCAGGGCATGACCATGGTCGTCGTGACCCACGAGATGGGCTTCGCCCGTGAGGTTTCCGACCGAGTCATCTTCATGGCCGACGGATACATCGTCGAAGAAGGTAAGCCGGAGAGTCTGTTCGGCAACCCCCAGCAGCAGCGCACCCAGGACTTCCTGGCGAAGGTTCTCTAGGGGCAAGCCCCCTGTGCGCCTTTTTGGTAGTGGGGACTACCGGAAAGGCGCACGGGTGGTGGCCAATTCGACGACCAGCCCGGTCTCGATCCGATTCTGCGGCTCGAAGTCGAAGTCGCCGAACCTTCGGAACCACCGAGGACTGGCCTCGACCCTTCGATAGGTCTCGCTACCTTCGACGGGCAACCACATGCGTGGACTTCCGACTTCCTCGTACGTCGTCGTGACCACGAGAATCCCGAGCACCACACCGGTGGTCACGACTCCAGACGCCGGCATCCCGCCGTGAACCCAACCGTCGAAATCGTCGTCCTGCGATCGCGGTGTCAATGTCCACGAGCATGGTTCACCGACCACCGGAAACGGCCCGCAGCACTCGACTTCGACCGCGTCGACATGAACGCTGACGATCCGGACCGAAGAGTCGACCGGCGTCGGCTCAGTGAAGCTGTGCGCCCTCATCCCCTCGCGGGAAGAGCAAGCTCGACGACAACGGCCGTCTCCATCCAGCCACGACGACCGGCAACCAGCGACGACATGCCGCGAAAAGACCGTGGGACCTTCTCGACTCGAACGTGATCGGTGCTCCCAGGTACCAATACCCAGTGCCTGGGTTCTTGTTCGACAAACTCGCCGCGCTCGAGTCGGATCGAGAGAACGATCCCGGCCGTAGGTTCCACGTCGTCGGGATAGATTCCTCCATGAACCGTCCCGTCGAACCACAGCGACTCACGTGTGGGGTGCAAAGCCCACGCAGATTTTTCGCCGACCACCGGCAACGGTGCACAGCACTCGAATTCCCACGTTTCGATGCGGACTGTGACCACGTTGTAGTCATTCATCTGAATACTCCGCGCAGTAGACGAACCGGGACACGACCGTCCCGGGCGCGGAGTTACCTGTCAGACCACCATAGCGTCAGAGCTTGTAGACGCGCTCCGCTGTCGCCGTGGACGCTGCTGCCAGCGCCTGCGGATCCTCACCGCGGATGTCTGCGAGCGCGCGCACTGTGTACGGCAGGCAGTACGACTCGTTGGGCGCACCGCGGAACGGGTGCGGCGTCAAGAACGGCGCATCCGTCTCGACGATCAGTTGATCCGACGGCACCAACAGCGCGGCCTCACGCAGCGCCTTCGCATTCTTGAAACTCACGGTTCCCGAGAAACTCAACACGTAGCCCGCGTCGATGCACGCACGGGCCATCTCCGAATCCGAGGAGAAGCAATGGAACACCACGGTCTCCGGCGCGCCTTCCTCGTGCAGCACCCGCAGCAGGTCCTCATCGGCTTCGCGATTGTGAATCATCAGCGTCTTGCCGAGACGCTTCGCGAGGTCGATGTGCCACCGGAAACCGTCGACCTGCTCCTCGATGGTGGCGCACCCTTCGAGCTTGCCTGGCCAGTAGAGATCCAGCCCGGTCTCCCCCACCGCGACGACCCGCGGATCGGACGCCAACCGTTCTATCTCGGCTCTGGTGTCGACATCGAGGACGTTCGCCCTGGTCGGATGGATTGCGACGGCTGCGTAAACCCTCGAATCCCAGTTCGCAGCGTCGACGGCAAAGCGTGCGGCATCAAGGTCGTCGGCCACCGTGACGACCCGTCCGACGCCGACGGCTTCGGCCCGATCGACAATTTCGGCCACGGTCGCAGCGTCGTGCGCACCACAGGCGTCGAGGTGCGTATGTGCGTCGATCAGAGGCGACAAGGGCTCAGGGGCATCGGGGGCGGGACGGTCTTTGCTCACGCCCGATAGAGTAAGCCCACCATGACTGTGCCTGCCTCACCCTCCCAGACCCCGCGCCCGGACTCCGCTGCCCCGGAAGGCGCGGAACGATCGCCGTTCTACATCACGACAGCGATCGCGTATCCCAACGGCGCTCCGCACATCGGCCACGCGTACGAGTACATCTCCTCGGACGCGCTCGCCCGTTTCAAGCGGTTGGACGGTCATGAAGTGTTCTTCATGACCGGCACCGACGAGCACGGTCTGAAGATGCAGCAGACAGCGATCAAAGAGGGCATCGACGTCCGCGAACTCGCGGCTCGGAACTCCGACGTGTTCCAGAACCTCGACAAGGTCCTGAACATCTCGTACGACCGGTTCATCCGCACCACCGACGCCGATCATCAGGTCGCCAGCAAGGCGATCTGGGAAAAGATGGCCGCATCGGGCGACATCTACCTCGACACGTACTCGGGGTGGTATTCGGTTCGTGACGAGGCCTTCTACACCGAAGCCGAGACCACGCTTCTGGACGACGGCACCCGTCAGTCGACGGAGACCGGCACCCCGGTGGAGTGGACCGAGGAGTCCAACTACACCTTCCGTCTCTCGGCCTACGAGGACCGTTTGCTTGCTCTGTACGAAGAGCATCCCGAGTTCATTGCCCCCGCGACTCGTCGCAACGAGATCGTCAGCTTCGTCAAGGGCGGCCTCAAGGACCTGTCGATCTCGCGCACCACGTTCGACTGGGGCGTCGAGGTTCCCGGAGACCCCGACCACGTCATGTACGTCTGGGTCGACGCCCTCACCAACTACCTGACCGGCGTGGGTTACCCGAACGTCGACTCGGCGGAGTTCGAGAAGTTCTGGCCCGCGAGCCTGCACATCATCGGCAAGGACATCACGCGTTTCCATACCGTGTACTGGCCGGCGTTCCTCATGTCTGCCGGCATCGAACTGCCGGAGCGGGTCTTCGTCCACGGGTTCTTGTACAACAAGGGCGAGAAGATGTCGAAGTCGGTCGGCAACGTCGTCGACCCCATCGCGATGGTCGATCAGTACGGCCTCGACGCGGTCCGCTTCTTCCTGCTCCGCGAGATCTCGTACGGCCAGGACGGCAGCTACAGCCACGAAGCAATCGTGACGCGTATGAATGCAGACCTGTCCAATGAACTGGGCAACCTCGCGCAGCGTTCACTGACGATGGTCGCGAAGAACTGCGATGCCCAGGTACCGACCCCCGGCGAGTTCACCGAGGACGACCTGGCGATGCTGGCGTCGGCGGATGCCCTGCTTGCCAAGTGCCGCAGCGAGTTCGACGTGCAGGCGCTGCATCTCGCACTGGAAGCCATCTGGGGCGTTCTCGGCGAGACCAACCGGTACTTCTCCAAGCAGGAACCGTGGGTTCTGCGCAAGACGGATCCGGCACGCATGGCGACGGTTCTGTACGTGACGCTCGAAGTGGTCCGTATCGTCGGGCTTCTCGTTCAGCCGGTGATGCCCGACGCGGCGTCACGCATCCTCGATCTGCTTGGCCAGAGCGAAGAGAACCGGCAGTTCGCCGACATTGCGGTTCGCATCGACGCGAACCGGAAACTGCCTGCTCCGGCGCCAGTTTTCCCCCGCTTCGTCGAGGAATGAGCTAAGCGAGAGTGCCGCACGTGGGGTCCGAGATATCCGGTTACAGGCGGATGTGTCGGACCCCACGTGCACACTCCAGCCATGACGACGAATAGAACATACATTCGAACCAGCGCTTCGGCGCAGACACTGCCATGGAACGGAGCGCGGGTGTCCACTCAGGAGGTCAGCCCTCAATCCGTTTCCGCGGTGCGAGATCTCGTTTCCGAACTGTCCGCGGCGTACGACCGCGGATGGCAGCCGGCGGATCTGATTCATCTGGCGCGTCGAAGCAAAGAAGCGTCCGACGCCGATCTCGCCGCCACCACCATCCTGTTCGACGCGAAGGCGTCGCGCGCCTCCGATCGCGCTCCGCTCGAATGGGTGGGGCAGTTGCAGACAATCGGCGAGCAGTATCCGAAGTCTCGGCACATCGCTTCTCGAATCACCGTGGACGACGACGTTTTTCGCTCCCTCGCGGCCGGCCTTCTGTTCCAGGATCCCTACTTCCTCGTTTCGCAGATCGTCGACGTCGCGCGATCGTGGATGCGCCTACCTCAGTGGACGGTGTTGCTCGCGCCACCATCCACCTGGCCGTCGCAACGCACCGATACCAGCTATGCCGGCGTCGGCGATACCGAGGTCGACGCCAAGGTACTCAAGCGAATTCGTGGACTACTCGCCAAAGCGGAAGCAACCAACTTCGCGGAAGAAGCCGAGATTTTCACCGCGAAGGCCCAGGAGTTGATGACCCGGTACGCCATCGACTCCGCACTGCTCCACAGTCGCGCCGGGGTCACCGACACATCCGTCAATGCCCGACGCATTCACATCGAGAACCCGTACGTGAAGGAAAAGGTTCACCTCCTGACCGAGATCGGCGAATCGAATCGTGTCAGGACTGTCTGGTTCAGCGACATTGCACTCGCGACCGTCGTCGGCACTCCGGTCGACCTTCAGCAAGTCGACATGCTGTTCACTTCCCTGCTCGTACAGGCAACCCGTGCAATGCAATTCGCCGACTCGAGCAATCGTGGCGGCTCACGCACCACCTCGTTCCGCAAGGGATTCCTGGCCGGGTTCGCCAGCCGCATCGGACACCGCCTGCGTGACGCCGGCACCAAAGCCACCGCCGAAGCGGCCGACGCGGCATCGATGGACGTCGCGGATCTTCTGCCGATCCTCGCCACCACATCCGAGGCCGTCGACGCCGAATTCGATCGATTGTTCCCGACAACCCGCAAGACTCGCGGACGGTCCGTGGACGCCGAAGGCTGGCACGCCGGCCAGGCTGCAGCCGACGACGCCAACCTGCGTCCCGGCGCACCCGCCGTGAACCGCTCCCGCTAGTCCTTTCGAGCGGCCAGGACCGTCTCGTACAACTCACGCTTGGAGACTCCGGCCGTTGCGACCAGAGCACACGCGTCCTTCAATCGTGCTCCCCCCTCGACCAGCCTTTCCACCTCGTCGACCAGATCGGCAGGATCAGATGCCACCAGCACTGCGCCTTCGAGCACCACCGTGATCTCACCGCGAACGCCCTCGGCGGCCCAAGCAGCTAACTCCCCGAGAGTGCCGCGCTTCACTTCCTCGTAGGTCTTGGTCAATTCCCGGCACACGGCCGCGCGGCGATTCGGCCCGAGCACTTCCACCGCATCTGCGAGGCAGTCGGCAAGGCGATGAGGCGCTTCGAAGAACACACACGCTCGCTGCTCGGTTGCCAAGGCAGAGAGCCACGTCTTGCGCTGCCCCTGCTTACGCGGCGGGAACCCGTCGAAGCAGAACCGCTCGACGGGCAATCCGGAGAGTGCCAGCGCCGTCGTCACCGCCGACGGACCGGGCAAGCACGTGACGGCGAGGTTCTCGGCTACGCAGGCGGCGACAAGGCGATATCCGGGATCGCTGACCGACGGCATGCCCGCGTCCGTGACCAGCAGGACGGTCTTGCCTTCGGCGACGTCGGCGACCAGCGCGGGCAGCCGGGAAATCTCGACCTGATCGTAGAAACTGACGATCTTCCCGGTGATGGTTACCTCGAGCGCGGACGCCAGAGACTTGGTGCGTCGTGTGTCCTCCGCAGCAACGACGTCGGCGGTTGCGAGAGCAGACCGAAGACGCGGAGACGCGTCACCGACATCTCCCATGGGTGTTGCGGCGAGTACCAAGCGACCAGTCATACCTGACAGCCTACGATTGCCAGGTGACTGTGCAGACGGACGAGCGGCCAACGCCCGCCACGAGCGATCGGGTAATGCGTAGTCCCGGCCCGCTGGTACCGGATCCTGATTTCGGCCCGACCGACAGATTGCGCGGCTGGATTGTCACCGCTTTCGTCACCGCTATCGCGGCGATCACACGCTTCACGATGCTCGCCTACCCGACCGACGCCGGCACACCTGTCTTCGACGAGAAGCACTACGTTCCGCAGGGCTGGCAAGTTCTGACCGGTGGCGGCATCGAAGACAATCCCGGTTACGGATTGGTGGTACACCCGCCGATCGGTAAGCAGATGATCGCGATCGGCGAAGCACTCTTCGGTTACAACGGTTGGGGGTGGCGATTCTCGTCGGCCCTGGTCGGGACACTGATGGTCTTGCTGATCATCCGGATCGTGCGCCGCATGACGCGGTCCACGCTGATCGGCGCGATTGCCGGAATCCTGCTCATCGTCGACGGCGTCACCTTCGTCTCCTCACGCCTGGGGATGCTCGACATCTTCCTGGCTTTCTTCGTTCTCGCCGCCCTCGGATGCCTGGTGGTCGATCGCGACCAAGTCCGCGAACGGATGGCGAAGGTATACGAAGAGGGCCGAATCGGCGACTCTGCCTGGGGTCCGCGGCTGGGTTTCCGGTGGTGGAGGTTCGGCGCCGGCATCCTGCTCGGCCTGGCCTGCGGAACCAAGTGGTCCGGCATGTACTTCATTCTGTTCTTCGGATTGCTCAGTGTTGCCTTCGACCTGTCAGCGCGCCGCGCCTACCGCGTGCAGCGCCCATGGGTCGGCACTGCAGTTCGCGACATCGGGCCTGCTCTGTATGCGTTGGTGATCATTCCGCTCGGTGTGTACCTCGCGAGCTACTGGGCCTGGTTCACCAGCGAGACCGGCGTCGACCGTCACGCCGTCGGTAACGAGATCGGTGAGGGCGGCACATGGAGCTTCATTCCCTCCGCGCTGCGCTCACTCTGGTACTACAGCGGAAACGTTCTCCAGTTCCACGCCGGTCTGACCAACTCCGCCGGAAACCACCACCCGTGGGAGTCGAAACCGTGGACGTGGCCGATGGGGCTACGACCGATGCTCTACTACTACGCCGACGGCGAGCAGGTCACCGGTTGCGGGGCCGCCAGCTGCGTCAAGGCCGTGATGCTGATCGGCACACCGGCGATGTGGTGGCTGGCCCTACCGATGTTGGCGTGGGCGATCTGGCAGACGTTCGTGCGCAGGGACTGGCGATACGCCGTGGTCCTGACGGGCTACGGTGCCGCTTACCTCCCGTGGTTCGCGACGCTCGACCGCCAGATGTACTACTTCTACGCAGTTGCACTCGCCCCGTTCATGGTCATGGGATTTGCGCTGGTCCTCGGCGATGTACTGGGCAAGGCGAGCGCGTCCGTCGAGCGTCGTACCACCGGACTTCTGGCAGTCAGTCTGTACATCGGTCTGGTCGTGGCCAACTTCGTCTACCTCTGGCCGATACTCACCGCCATGCCGATCACGCCGGAATCGTGGCAGAACCATCTGTGGTTGCCCAGCTGGAAATAACCGGACGACAAAAGGGGCACCGAACCGCAGTTCGGTGCCCCTTCACGGTTCAAGTCCTACTCCGCTCAAGTCCTACTCCACTGACTTATCCACACGGCGTCCTCGGCGCGGGCGTAGGAGAGCACGTTTCTGCTCCTTCGCCGCAATGATGATCGGGTCGTGCGAAAGATCCTTGTACAGCGAGAAGCACAGTCCGATCATGACCAGCACGAACGGCGCCGCAGCGATGATCGTCATGGTCTGCAAGCCGTCGAGCGCTTCGGAACCACCGGTCCACAGCAGAAGCGCCGCGACGCCACCGGTCAACATGCCCCAGAACACCACGACCCAGCGACTCGGTTCGAGCGTTCCGCGCTGCGAGAGCGTCCCCATCACCATCGACGCAGCGTCGGCGCCGGAGACGAAGAACACTGCGACGAGCAGCATGACCAGGACAGTCGTCACTCCGGCCAACGGCAGATTGTCGAGCATGCCGAACAGTTGAGCCTCTTCCGAGCCTCGGCCGGACAAGCCGATTCCGTCGCGTTCCTCACCGATGCCTGCGCCGCCGAAGATCGCGAACCAGAGCAAGCTGACAGTCGTGGGAACGGCGATGACGCCGACGATGAACTGGCGGATCGTGCGGCCGCGGCTGATGCGGGCCAGGAACATGCCGACGAACGGCGTCCAGGACACCCACCATGCCCAGTAGAAGATCGTCCACGACGAAAGCCACGCGCCGGTTTCAGGATTCGACGATGCACCCGTGCGGGCCGACATCTGGGCGAGGTCGGAAACGTATGCACCAATGGTCGTCGGGAGCAGATTGAGAATCAGCACGGTCGGCCCGAGAACGAACACGAACAGGGCCAAGATCAGCGCTAGCACCATGTTGATGTTGGAGAGCCACTGAATTCCCTTGGCCACACCGGAAACTGCCGAAGCGACGAACGCCAGGGTCAGCACCGCAACGATGGCCACGAGCAGGAATACGCCGGCTTCTTCCATCCAGCCGACTACCTCGAAACCGGAGCCGATCTGAAGTGCGCCGAGCCCCAAAGATGCTGCGGTGCCGAAAAGTGTCGCAAAGATTGCCAGGATGTCGATGACCTTGCCGATCGGCCCTTCGGCTTTGCGACCGAGCAACGGGATGAAGGCCGAACTGAACAGTTGCTTGCGTCCTCGGCGATACGACCCGTACGCAATGGCAAGGCCCACAACGGCATACATCGCCCAAGGATGAAGACCCCAGTGAAACATGGTGGTAGCCATGGCAGTTCCGACGCCACCGTCGGTACCGGGAGGCGGAGTCACGTAGTGCGCAAGCGGTTCCGCGACACCGAAGAACATCAGGCCGATGCCCATGCCGGCGCTGAACATCATGGCGATCCAGCTGACGGTTCGGAACTCGGGCTTCTCACCGTCTTTGCCCAGCGGAATGTCGCCGAATCGACTGACAGCGAGGTAGATGGAAAACAGCACGAAAGCCGAAGCTGCGAGTACGAAGAGCCAGCCGATGTTCGTCACCAACCAGCCGAGAACACTTCCGGTTACCGAGTTCAGGTTGTCGGGAGCTACGAGACCCCACACGACAATAGCCAGCACCGCTGCGGCCGCCACGGAAAACACCACGTAGTCGGTCCGAACGCCTACCCGAGTAAAGCCCGTTTCCGGGCGCTCTTCGTTGGCCCCGGAATCTTGTTCGGATCGATCAGATTTCGTCACCATAGATGACTACGTTCGTCACTTTGTGGGCCAAAAGCAAGCTGGAAGGCGGGCTCAACAGCCGTTGAACCCGCCTTCTCACCCCGATCAAGCTGGGGTTTTAACCCAACCGTTGCCCTTGCCGATCAATCCGTCGATGCTGATGCGTCCTGCGCCGATAACAGCGATCAAGAGCGAACCGACACCGAGTGCGACGACGAGTTCATAGCCGCCGTTGTCTATGAAGACGCCCTTGTCGGCGTGCACGATGAAGAACGCGCCGACCATGTCGAGGAACAGCAGTGCGCCGACGAGCGGGGTCAGCAGACCGGCGATGAGCAGGATGCCGCCACCGAGTTCGATGGATGCTGCCAGAACTGCAGAAATCTTGGGGAGCGGGGCGCCCATCCCTTCGAATGCGGCCTGCGTTCCGGCGATCTTGTAGGTGAAGAACTTCTGCCAACCGTGGGCGATGAAGATGATCCCGAGGCCGACACGGGCGATGAGGAGTCCGAGGTCACGAGCAATCGACGAATTCATGAGCCAAGACTGACAGCTTCAAGTTGAAGCGTCAACTTAATCAATGTGTCACGCACCTCTCAATGCCGACTCCACCATGGCGACGATCTCAGTGTCGGAGTACCCGAGCGAGCGGACCTTATGCGCAAACGCTGTCGCCGCCTGCTCCGCCTGCGCCTGCACCGGATCGGTCCCCGAAGCGATGAACGTCCCTTGCTTTCCCCTCGTCTCGATCACGCCCTGATCGCTGAGCGCGCGATAAGCCTTCGCGACGGTGTTGGCCGCCAATCCCAGCTCCGAGGCCAATGCACGCACCGTCGGGATCTTGGTTCCCGCAATCAATCCGCCGCCGTGAACCTGCTCGATAATCTGTTGCCGCAGTTGGTCGTACGGAGCTGTGGAGGAATCGTGTTCGATCGCGATCTTCATCGTCACCCTCGTCGTATCTTCTCGGTCACAGCATCTTCTCTCTCACAAACCCTCGATCGCTTCGCGGATCGTATGCGGGCCGGAGGTCAGAACCAATATCTTGCCGACACTGGACGGCGCGTCGATGAGCGCTTCGATCACTGCGGCGACATCTGCACGAGGCACAGAGCCTCGATCGACGGGTGGCTCTGCAAGAAGGACTTCACCGGTGGGGTCGTCGTCTGTCAGAAGTCCTGGCCGAAGAATCGTCCAATCCAGCGAAGTCCTTGTCTTCAGGTCTTCCTCCGCTGCCGTCTTCGCCCGCAGGTAGGCGGCAAAAATCTCGTCGGTGTTCTCCGGTATTTCGTCACCAGCACCCATGGCGCTGATCTGTATGAACCGACGCACTCCCGCTTTCTCGGCGGCATCGGCCAACAGCACCGCCGCAGCTCGGTCTACGGAGTCCTTCCGCTCGATCGAGCTACCAGGTCCGGCGCCCGCGGCGAAGACCGCGACGTCGGCACCGTCGAGTACCTTCGCAACTTCCTCGACCGTGGAGGATTCCAGATCGATCACCACGGGGAACGCGCCGAGTGTGCGGACCGCACCCTCGTGCGCGGAGTTGCGGATCAGCGCTACCGGCCGATCACCATGTCCTGCCAGCAGGTACGTCAGGTGCTGCGCGATCTTGCCGTGCCCACCGGCAATGACCACGCGCCGTTCGTCCACACTTCGATGTTCCGTCATCGTTTTCTCCTCACAAGTCGGTACTTCAAGTGCAGCGCGCCGGAGGTGTCCGTTGTTCCCCTGTTTGTCCCACGAGTTCGGACACAGAGGCAGAATGACGGACATGGCATCTGCAACCATCTTCCACAATCAACGGTGCAACACGTCGCGGACTGTTCTCGGACTTATCCGCGACGCCGGCATCGAACCGACCATTGTGAAGTACCTCGATACTCCGCCTACCCGATCCGAGCTGGAAAAACTCCTCGCCGACGCCGGCCTCGAGCCCAGCCAAGCCGTTCGCAAGCGCGAAACGCAGTACAAGGAACTCGGGCTCGCCGATGCATCCGAATCCGAGATCCTCGACGCGATGATCGAGCACCCAATTCTGATCGAACGCCCGTTCGTGGTCACCGACAAAGGCACCGTCCTCGCGCGGCCTGCAGCCAAGGTGGAAGAAATTCTCTGACAGCGTCGACGGCTTACAGCGGATCGCGGGCGATCGGGCAGGACATGCACCGAGGACCACCTCGGCCGGACCCCAGTTCCGAACCCGCGATTCGCAAAACCTCGATACCCGAGGCCTCCAGCCTGGCGTTCGTTTCGACGTTGCGCTCGTAAGCGACGACGACGCCAGGCTCGACGGCGAGGGTGTTGTTTCCGTCGTCCCACTGCTCACGCTCGGCAGTCACCGTGTCGAGTCCGGTGTCGATCACACGCAGTTTTCCGATTCCCATGGCGTCGGCCGCCGCTTCGAGGAACGGCGTCGCACCGCGAATACTCACCCCGTCGTCTTCCTTGCGCAGAGTGAACGCCGCCAGGGTGTCCTGAATGGCCGGATACATGACGACCGCGTCGGCCTCGACCATGGTGCAGACCGTGTCGAGATGCATCGACGCTCGGCGTTGCTCGATCGGAACAACCAACACCGTGTGGGCGAGGCCGTCGTCGAACACGCTACGCGCCAATGCTTCTGCTCCGGCGGGTGACGTACGTTCACCGACACCGATTGCGATCACCCCCGGCGCGAGAAGCAGCACGTCACCTCCCTCGACAGGAGCCGTGTGCGACTCGTACGCGCGGCGCACGCCTTTGAATCGAGGGTGATGCGCGTAGACGAGATCCGTTATCGAGGATTCGCGAGCTCGCGCTGACAACGCCAAGGACGTGATGATGACCCGTGGCCCGACCCAGAACGACGAATCACGGGTGAAGAGCAAGTTGGGCAACGGGTCGATCACGAAGTCACCGCCGTGATGCATCCTGCGCACCAACGAGGTCGAGTCGGCATCGATCGGCAATTCGTCGAACGTCATTCCTGCAGTAAGGATCGACGAAAGCTCCTTCGGCTCCACCTTTCGCAGGTAGGCGGCCAGGTGTTGCCCGAGCGCGTGGCCGATCTTGCGTGCGTCGACGGCGGCCGCGATTCCCTGGATCCTCGCTGCGCCACTGACCTCGAGCGCCTCGGTGAGGAGATCGGACAAAAGCAGTACCTCGACGCCGCGCTCACGAAGGACGGTCGCAAACTGATCGTGTTCTTCCTGCGCGCGGTCCACCCACGGCAACGCGTCGAACAGCAGCTCGTCGTTGTTGCGCGGAGTCAATCGTTTCAACTCGTCGCCAGGACGATGAAGAATGACCGATCGCAATCGGCCCACCTCGGAATCGACACCGAGGGGGACGGAGCCAGAAGCGTTCATGAGTGAACACTAATCCCGTAGGCCCCACCCAGCAGGGATAAGCAGCTGTCGTACCGGCCCGCGTAACCTCTGATCCGACGCAGGCGAGAGGACCAGGCAATGAGTAGTACGGATCAGGCGGCGCTGAACGGCGCCGGAATCGAGAGGTTCACCGGGCGCTGGGTCGGCGCTGGAGCCGGACATTTCCCCACCATCGACGACTTCGAGTACTCCGAGGAGATCGAGTTCGCGCCCACCCCGAAACCGTTTCTCACCTACTCGTCGCGCACTCGTGGGCTCCCCGACGGACGACCGCTTCACATGGAATCGGGATACCTGCGCCCAACACCGGGTGGTGAGCTCGAATTGCTGGTCAGCCAGCCCACCGGATTCGTCGAGATCCATCGCGGCACCCTCGACTCCGAAGGTACTCTCGCCTTGACCCGTCTCACGCTCGCAGCATCACCCGACGCAAAACCGGTTCACGACGTTCGGCGAGTCATGCGCGTTCAGGGCGACACGCTGACATACGACCTGTGGATGGCGCACGGCGACACCCCGCTGGCGCATCATCTCCACGCCACCCTCCACCGCGCGACGGACCGGTAGTCGCCATGGAGATGCCGTCGTGGAAGGCAAAGGAACTCACGCCCGGCCAGCTCTCCGAGCGCAGCGGTGTCGCCGTCTCGGCCCTGCATTTCTACGAACGAGAAGGCCTCATCGTCAGTCGCCGGACCAGCGGAAACCAGCGCCGATACCAACGAGACACGCTTCGACGCGTCGCCTTCATCAGAATCTCGCAACGCGTCGGCATTCCGCTGTCGGAAATCAGAGAGGCCCTCGGCACACTTCCTGAAGGCCGTACCCCGAACCGCGCAGATTGGGAAAGATTGTCGACCGGGTGGCGGCGCCACCTCGATCTACGCATCGAGCAACTGGAACGTCTACGGGACAACCTCACCGGTTGCATCGGTTGCGGGTGCCTCTCGTTGGAGGGGTGCGCCCTCGCCAACCCGCACGATCAACTCGCATCCGCCGGCCCGGGTGCGCGCGTTCTCGAAGTAGATTTCGGTGCAGGCTCAGGCGAGAAATGACTCGACGGCGTCCCGATCGCGCCCCAGCAAGTCCTCGACGGTCTTCTTCAGCAACTTCTCGATCTGGCCGCCGATGATCGGCATCTTCACCTCAGCCGTTCCGTCGACGACCAACCGCGTGCAGGACTCGGCGGCGGTGAGATCGAGCGTCGTCTCGATTCGGATCGGCAGTCCCCGCGCGATTCCGGTGACCGACCCTGCTGCACGCCCGTCCGACAGAGGTCCCCACCGATCGACCCGTTTCAGACCGAGCCGACTCGGCGCAACCTTGGCGACCAGGCTCGGGAGGGAGGCGGAGTCGATTTCCTCGGACACGGATACTTCGATCGATCCGTCTCGAACTTCGATGTCCGAGGTGGCATAAAGGTCTCCGAGTCTGCCTTTCCAATAATTCGGGTCGGTCAAAGTTCGATGCACGTCGTCGATCGGATATTTGAATTCGATATCGAAGTGAAAACTCTTCGGCATGACTTTGGTCCCTATTCGACTAGATAAAAGTCCCGGCGGAGTTAACGCTCATCGCTTGAGCAATTTACTGAACTGGTCGTTCGCTTTTTGCATCACGAACTCGTAAGGCAGGGCGAATTTGCGCGCCCACCAGTATCCGAATCGGATGTCATTGGACGTATATACGAGGTACGTATTCTTCTCGATTCCCCGCAGAATGCACGACGCCACCTTCTCCGGGGAGACAGCACGCGCCTCGAACCGGTGCGTGAGTTTTTCGACCCGCGGGTCGTTCCTGTCGATACCCGCTATTTCCACAGTTCCCACCAATGGCGTCTTCACCCCACCCGGCACAACCAGACTGACCCCGATTCCGTGCCGCTTCAGATCGAATCGCAGCACCTCGGACACCCCGCGAAGGCCGAACTTGCTCGCACTGTAGGCGGCGTGCCACGGCAGGGCCAAAAGTCCGGCAGCCGAAGACACGTTGACCAGGTGTCCACCCTTGCCGGCACGAATCATGGGTGGAACAAACGTCTCCATGACATGGATCGGCCCCATCAGGTTGACGTCCACCATGGACTTCCAATGCCGATGTTCGAGGTTCTCGATAGTTCCCCACGCTGAAATGCCGGCGATATTCATGACGACATCCATCGAAGAAAATTGAGTGTGAATCTCGGTACCGAATTTCACGACCTCGTCGTAGTCCGAGATATCGAGTGCCTTCGCCATGCTGACCGTGCCGCCGCCGGCGCCGACCATCGCGACCGTCTCTTCCAATCCGACGCTGTTGATATCGGTGAGAAACAATTCGGCGCCGACCTCTGATGCACGCAGCGCAGTTGCACGTCCAATTCCACTACCGGCGCCGGTGATCAGGCATTTCTTGCCGTCGAGCGACCTTACAGACATGGATGAACACTCCCCCGCACTCGTACTGTGGACATGCGGGAAAGTCTACGCACGCACGGTGCGGCCGCCCTGAAACACGCAAGGCGACCTGCGGGGCACGGCCGTACTCCGCGCAAACACCGCACAGAGACGACCGCAGCGAGCACTAGAGACGCTGCATCATCTGCTCTTGATAGCCCTTGACCGTACGGTCGAGTTCTTCCGCCGCTACATCGTCCCCACGCTTGCGTGCGTCGTGGGCTCGATCCTGAATTTCACGGATTGCGCGGCGCAATTCATCATCGCTCATCGTGTGTTTCATGTCACAATTCTGCACCCACTCGGAGGGTTTAGCTAGCACAGATCGCAATCCGGCAAACCGTTCAAGGTTCAACCCGGAGGTGATCCGCATGACATCGCAACCAGCCACCCTGATCGCGACCCCAAACCTTCAAACATCGCTTGAACTGCAGTTTTTCAATCGAAATAGTTGTGAAAAACCAGGCTAACGCATAGCTAATATCGCCAAAACGGGTAAAAGGTTTGATATTGGGCAGATTGGCCAAGTACTGGAAGGTTCGAATAGCGCAGTCGTAGCTGCACATTTCCGTGTGGCGGAAACTCAATGTGCGCTGAGACATAGCTGAGCACTCATTGGCCGGACGAATCGAATCTCGGACACATTTGACAACTAGTCCACTAAACAGACTACGGTGAGCTACCGATCGGTTATCCGCGTGATACCGTAGGATTCACTGAACGGACAATTGCTAGCTAGAGAGGATTACGGGGCGGTTCACAATGGCTGACTTTGCAGAACGATTGAACAAACTGTTCGACAGTGTTCATCCTCCGGGGCGCAAACCCCATACCAACGCCGAGGTTGCGGCAGCGCTCATCGAAGACGGCCATCAGATCTCCAAGCCGTACATCTCGCAGCTCCGCTCGGGACAGCGCACCAACCCCTCAGACGAGACAGTCGCAGCCTTCGCCCGGTTCTTCAAGGTGAAGCCCGACTACTTCTTCAACGACATCTACGCAGCCAAGATCGATCACGATCTCGAACTGCTCTCACAGCTCCAAGGCTACGGGCTTCGCCGCCTCTCGAGCCGTGCATTCGACCTCTCGGAAGAATCGCAGAATCTACTCACCACGATGGCTGAAAAGCTCCGCGCGAGTGAAGGTTTGCCAGAGGTTCCGCCTGACGCGTCACGCTGATGTGAACGTGCTGAAGCACTGACTCGATCTCGAGCACTGCAATGACATGGAGTAGGTCGACTACGAACGTCGACCTACTTTTGTCGTTTCATCGAGTTCTTTCGCCAACAACAACACCCATCGGCGCGCCGACATCTTCTCAGGAGGCGCAATCCACCTGGTGTCCAACACATCCGAGGCCAAGGGATCGGCGATCCACCCCGCCAAAATCCCCGCGTGTGCAGTGACGGCCCGCGGCGGTTCCTGACCACCGACGTCGAACATCCCGGCGCCGGACTGGATGTACATCGCATCCATGATCTGCGCGATCATGTCCGATGCCCGCAGCACAGACGTACTCCCGGCGCTGTCCGCGTCGACTACCTCGGGGAATCGCTTGACGAGAAGCGCGTGCATCCGCCGCAGCCGGTACAGATCTCGTCGCGCACGTAACCAGGTCTCGAGAAGCACCCACGTGATGCCCAGCGCAATCAGAACACTCGAGGCAGCGATGAACCACACCCCTGCGCCCGTCCAGATATCCGATTCGAGTGCGCCGGTGCCACCGATCGATTCGACAAGCATCACGACGACCACGACGAGCAGGATCGACGAACCGGTCACGATCAACGCGATTCCGCGCCCCAACGGCGCCCACGCAACGTGCCGTAGCCCCGTCGAAATGACAAGGGACAGAGCGACGACGATAAAGATCAGGGCCGGCGTCGGGTAGCCGAAGAGAACCGCGATCGCCACCAGGAGCCCCACCGAGTACAGCACGGTGGCGAGGCCGCGCATAGCCGGACGTGACATCACAGGCCAGGCAGACACGGCGCCGACTGCACTGGCCGCAGACAACGCTGTCCACAAGACGATGACGATCATCGCGGCGGCATGCTGCTCCGGCGCAATGCGATCGACGATGTCCCATACCGCAGGCACCATGACCGTCGACGACAACGCGACCGAGAAGCCTGCAAAGACCATCGACATTCGCAACGGCGTCGCGGTGCGCGCGACAACTCGACCCAGTCTCGCGCCGGCTGCAACCCAGACGAGAAGGGCCACAGCCCAAAAGATCATCCGATCGCCTCGTCGTACCGCAACACCGACAGCGGTGTCCCACGGCCACTCATCGTTCGCAGACGCATGATCAACATCGACGCAAACGTCTCGGCTTCCCACTCCGCGATGTCGTCCATCGGCACGGGTTCGTTGCGCCGCAGAGAACGTTGACTCAACATGTAGGCGATCAAATCGTCACTGACCTCGAGCGTCGCCTCGGCGATCTCGGCACCCTCGTGCCGAAACACTATGTGCCCCAACTCATGTGCCAGAGTTCGCTCGACATTGGGAAGTCCGGGGGCCAAGACAATGACGTCGTGGTCGTCGTAGGCTCGGCGCTGACCGCACACTCCGGTGGCGAGCGGGGTTTCCAGATCGATCTCGATCGGGCGCCCACGCTCGCGGGCGACTGTCTGCACTACCGTCAGCAGTGACACAGCCTCCGACGACGCTGCTGCGTCGCATACGGCATCCACCGCGGCCAGAACGCGGCGATGTGAACGTCTGTCCGGCACGACTCACGCACCTCCCTGTGATCCGGGTGCCAGGAATTCGGCACGCGCGGCAGCCAATCGTGCCTTCTGCAGCGATGCTCCGCGGAAAGTCAGTGCTCCCGCACCGGCCGCTACCACTGCCATTCCGCCTACACCGCCGGCGACGGCGGCGGCGTTGAGAATCGGCGGAAGCCCTTGAGTGAACGCCGTCGGAAATGCCTGCGGGTTGTCAGTCGGAGCCGCGACGTTCGGAACGTTCGACGGTACCTGCGGAGCTACGGGTGCGGGTGCGGCCAGAACCTCGGGTGCGGAAGGGGCTGCGACTGCGCCCGGCGCAGCGTTTGCCGGTCCACCGGCAGAGGGTACAGGCGCTCCGCCGCCCGCTGACGGTCCCTGCGGATCAGACGGTCCAGCCGGCGGAGCGGCTACCGCGGACGACTGCTCGGAACTCGGCTGCGATTCGGAAGGAGACTGTGTCTCGGAGGGTGCTTGGCTCGAAGGACTCTCGGTCTGCGAAGTTGCGTTGGTCGCGGGGGAAGCGCTGCTGCTCGGACGTTGCGACGCCGAAGGGTTGGTCGTGGGCTCAGTCGTGGTCGGCTCAGTCGTGGTCGGCTCAGTCGTGGTCGTCGGCTCAGTCGTCGTGGTCGGCTCAGTCGTCGTGGTCGGCTCAGTCGTCGTGGTCGGCTCAGTCGTCGTGGTCGGCTCAGTCGTCGTGGTCGGCTCAGTCGTCGTGGTCGGCTCAGTCGTCGTGGTCGGCTCAGTCGTCGTCGGCTCAGTCGTCGTCGGCTCAGTCGTCGTCGGCTCAGTCGTCGTCGTCGGCTCAGTCGTCGTCGTCGGCTCAGTCGTGGTCGTCGGCTCAGTCGTGGTCGTCGGCTCAGTCGTGGTCGTCGGCTCAGTCGTCGTGGTCGGCTCAGTCGTCGTCGTCGGCTCAGTCGTCGTCGGCTCAGTCGTCGTGGTCGGTGTCGGAATTACGGTCGTGCCGCAGTTGTGACGGTGACAATGCCAGCCATAGTTGCCGTTGCCGTTGTTGCCGCCACCGTTGCCGTTGTTGCCGCCACCGTTGCCGTTGTGACCGCCACCGTTGCCGTTGTTATTGCCACCGTTGTTGCCGTAATTGCCGTTTCCATTGCCGTTGTTGCCACCACCGCTGTTGCCGCCAGGTTGGGCGGCGACGATGGCGGGGAAGACCGATACGGCAAGGACGCCGATACCCATCAGGCACATCACAGCAACAAGCATCATCGCTAGCCGTCGTGGCTGGCTCATCGACATTCCTCCCCGACACATACGTCCGACCTGCGGAAAACTGCGGCAGACTCACCGTGCCTATCGCACCGGACACACCCTCGTTACATTTCCGGCAAACATGTATCCGCCCAAGGATCATCCCTCACTTGGAAGCTCAACGGTCCGGATCAGCGGTCGCAATCGTATGAAACGGCGCACACTCAGATCGAATCTTCGCAATTCGGGCAGGCCCTGAAAATGCAGGAAAGGGTCGTTCAACTTTCGTTGAAAGACCCTTTTCGCTGGTACTTCTTGGTGGAGCTGAGGGGAATCGAACCCCTGACCTCTTCGATGCGAACGAAGCGCGCTACCAACTGCGCCACAGCCCCGTGCCACCGCCTCAGCGGTGCTCGGCAACTCTAACAGGAACGAATACTCCCGTTGGAATCACCCGACACGAACTTTCGGCCCGACGAGATCGGCCCAGAAGATCACTGACCGGACGCGCGACGCATCTCGGTGTGCCTGATCTCTTCTTCGTAGTGATCCAGGTGATCGAACACCGGATCTTCGTCGTCGACCTCGAGGACAACCGCTCCTGGCCGACGCAGTCGCGCCGGAATCAGGCGAAGCTCTTCGTCGGTGTGCGATTCGACTCCGAGTCGCGATCGGTTGAGGCGTTCGGTACGACGGCGGCGAATCTCTTGCTCGATCCGAACCTGCCGACGCAAGTACGCCATGTACCCGCCGAGGCCGCACACGGTCAGCGCAAACAACCACCACACCATCGGCGAGATGATCAATGCGAGAGCGCCCGAGAGAATCGCGACGAACGCAAGTCCCAGCAACGTCCGCTGACGGAATGCATACCGCGCCTCCCGGGCGATGGCATCCGCTTCGGGGTCGAATCCGCCTCGGCCGCGCCGAACCGGAACAAATTCTCCGACCGGTGCACGACCGCCGGCGTAGTCGTCTTCTGCGTGAGTGTCCATCTGGTCCTCCGCGTCGTAGCTGCTGCGCACTGGTTCTGGTTGCCAGTTCGGATCGCTTCGATGTCCTGCTGCCGGCCCGCGCTGAACAGGGTTGCTGTCGCCGCGGTGGAGTACTCGAGTCGCGAGTGCCGCGTCACTCGTCTGCCGGATCCTGGGGCGCTTGTTGACAAGCATCGGCACCAGGACGAACAGCCACACGGCCACCAGCCCGATCCACACGAATGAGCTAGGCATGCCGCGGCCTCCTCCCGATCACCTACCAGCACCTATGCCAGCCGTTGACGAGTCAAGGTTAACGGCCGACGCCCTCGCATCGTTGCCGACGCGCCGAACCCCACCATACTCATGTGTCACACGCGTACCGAACTGAACTTCCGGTTCAGTCCCAAAAGTCTCAAGTTCTGGTTGAATCAAAAACCACATTTTCCCGACCGAAAGTAGGACTACTCAGCGGTAACTGCTGTTTAGCTCGCGTTTCTCACGCTTCTGGCGCCGTCTTCGTCACACCCACGAAGCGCGTCCGGACCGCACCAATCTGTCGACGACGGTGGTGGGTACTTCCTCGATGGTCATTCCGACCAGAAGATGATCACGCCATTGGCCGTCGACATCGAGGTAGCGCTTGAGAAGACCTTCCTCCCGGAACCCAACATTTCGTAGGACTGCGCGACTCGACGCGTTCTCCGGCCGAACAGTGGCCTCCACTCGATGCAGACCGACCTTCGAGAATGCGTGATCGAGTGTGAGTGCAACGGCAGCTGTGGCTACGCCCCCACCGGTCACGTGCGAGGCGACCCAATAGCCCACCCAGGCGGACCGCAGAGCGCCGCGCACCACATTTCCGATGGTGACCTGCCCGCAGTACTTCCCGTCGAGTTCGATCACCAGGGGAAGGATCCTGCCCTTGCGCGCTTCGGAGCGAAGGTTTCCGCACAGGGACGGCCAGACGGTGATGTGGTGGCGAGCATCCCAGGGCGATTCTCCGGTGGGCTCCCACGGCTCGAGGTGCTCGCGATCGCGAATGCGGAGACGACTCCACACAGCAGCGTCACGGAGCTTCACGGGGCGGACGGTCACCACTCCCGCGGGCACTCGCAGCGGGCCGAGATCTTCCGGCCATCCTGGATGGACTGACATCACACCCCACTCGGGTCGGCGTTACCCACGTTGGGCGAGAAAAGCTACGTCGACTTCTTCACCGATGTGCACTTCGGTGACGTCTCGATCGACCAGAACCAAGCAATTGGCTTCCGCCAAGGTCGCGAGGAGATGTGAGGACGCACCGGGCGCACCCCCGAGGGCCTGCACGAGGTACTCCCCTGTCGCTTCGTCACGCATCAGCTGACCACGCAGAAAACCCTTGCGATCGGCAATCGACGTGATCGTTCCCACTGTCCGCGCCTTCACTACTCGCCGCATCGGCTGGCGGCGTCCGAGCGCGATTCTGATCAGCGGGCGAACCATGACTTCGAATACCACCAGTGCGCTGACCGGGTTGGACGGTAGGAGAAAGGTCGGAACCTCGTCCCTTCCCAGCTTTCCGAAGCCTTGCACCGATCCCGGATGCATGGCAACGCGCTCCACCTCGAGTGTCCCCAGGTCGGCAAGCGCCTCACGAACCTCGTCGGACGCTCCGCCGCCCACGGCACCGGCGATGACAACGATTTCCGAGCGAATCAGCTGTCCCTCGACTACTTCGCGAAGACGACGCGAGTCGTTGCCTGCGATTCCCACACGGTTGACGTCGGCGCCGGCATCGCGCGCTGCGGCGGCGAGGGCATACGAATTGACGTCGTAAACCTGACCAGGTCCCGGCGTGCGATCCACGTCGACGAGTTCTCCACCGACGCTGATGACGGAGAGGCGCGGACGGGGATGGACGAGTACTTTGTCGCGGCCGACCGCGGCGAGCAACCCGACCTGTGCGGCTCCGATGATGGTGCCTGCCCGAACGGCCACGTCGCCCGGCTGGACGTCGTCGCCTGCACGGCGAACGTAATCGCCCGAACGCACCGGCTCGAAGATCCGAACGCGAGCGCGACCACCGTCGGTGTTTTCGAGCGGGAGCACGGCGTCGGCCAGCGTGGGCAGCGGCGCGCCCGTGTCGACTCGAACGGCCTGACGCGGTTGCAACCGGATCGGTTGGCGTGAGCCCGCCGTCACCTCACCGACCACCGGCAAGGTGAGATCGGTAGGCTCGCCGTCCTCGCCTCGGAGGTCGGCTCCGGCGCCGGCGACATCGACACTACGAACCGCGTAACCGTCGATGGCAGCTTGATCGAATCCCGGCAATGGGCGTTCGGTCACCACTTCCTCGGCACACAGCAGTCCCTGCGCCTCCGAGATGGCGACCCGAACCGGACGGGGTGCCACTGCAGCAGCGGTAACCCTGGTCTGCTGCTCCTCAACCGACCGCATCTGGTCCGCGTCCTCCTGTGTCTGGAAATTCGGTGATATCCGTCAGCTCATGATGCCTTGCCGCCGAAAAGGGACAAGCACATTGATACTGCGTTATCGGGCGATCAACCACCGTGGCGACACGCTCAGCGGTCGAGCCGATCCGCGAGCCACTTACGCAAGGACGGGCCGTAATCGTCACTGTCGAGCGCCAGGTCCACCGAAGCGCGGAGGTACCCGCCGGGGTTGCCCAGGTCATGACGCGTTCCGCGGTGCACCACCACGTGAACCGGATGGCCCTCGGAAATCAGGAGAGCGATGGCGTCGGTGAGTTGCAACTCACCGCCGGCTCCCGGCTCGATGCGACGAAGTGCGTCGAAGATCGCACGATCGAGCAGATAGCGACCTGCAGCGGCAAAGGTCGACGGCGCGTCTTCCACAGCCGGCTTCTCGACCATGCCGACGACCTTGAGGACGTCGGGATTGACCGCGTCGGGAACGATCTCGACGTCGAAGACGCCGTAAGCGCTGACTGCGTCTTTCGGGACGTCGATTGCACAGAGAACGGATCCGCCGCGCTTGGCCCGAACTCGCGCCATGATCTCCAGGACGCCACGCGGTAGTACGAGATCATCGGGCAGAAGGACCGCGATGGCATCTTCGTCGTCGTCGAGAACCGACTCGACGCAACCGACTGCATGCCCGAGGCCGAGGGGCTGCTCCTGAATCACGGAGTCGACTTCGAGCAAACCCGGCGCTTTGCGCACCTTCGCCAGGGCAGCGAGTTTTCCGCTTGCTTCCAGCTTGCTTTCGAGCACGAGATCCTCGACGAAGTGGGCAACCACGCCGTCTTTGCCCGGGGACGTCACGATGACGAGCCGCTCGGCTCCCGAGTCCGCAGCTTCACCTGCCACCAGTTCGATACCCGGTGTGTCCACGACCGGCAGCAATTCTTTCGGAACCGTCTTGGTGGCAGGCAGGAAACGCGTACCAAGTCCGGCTGCGGGAACCACGGCCGTACGGAAGGCCCTCGTGCTGCTAGCGACAACGTCTGTCATGCCAACACCTTAGCCGCCGCTTGTTACCGCTCGGTCAGCACGACGAATATCGTTGCGGGGTGACACCTCAGACAAAAGCACAATGGCGACAAATCACACTCGCAGCACGTGATGCAGTCTCCGAGCACACTCGAAACACGGAAACTGCGGCGTTGATCACGCACATACGTTCAGTGATTGTCGACGGCTCGGTCGTCTGTGCGTACGTCCCCACCCGCACCGAACCAGGATCCACCGATTTGCTCGACGCCGTTGCCGAGATCGCTCAGCGTGTACTACTTCCGATCACCGGGGAGCCGGGACCGTTGTCCTGGGTCGAGTACAGCGGCGCGGACGGTTTGCGTCCCGCGAAGTACGGCATTCGGGAGCCTGTCGGACCCGTCTTGCCACCGGAGGCCCTGTCCGACGTGGAATGCATGCTTGTCCCTGCTCTCGCGGTGGATCTTCGCGGAACACGCCTCGGCCGTGGCGCAGGCTTCTACGACCGGACGCTCGGGTCGGTCGGACCACAGACTCGGCTCGTGGCAATTGTCAGAGACTCCGAACTCGTCGAGGCCTTGCCTGCCGACGACCACGACATTCCCATGGGCTGGGCATTGACGCCAAGCGGCGGTCTCACGCCGCTCCAAGGCGATTGATCTGCGGGAATAGATCCCTGATTAGCGCTGTTGGCACTGTCACTTGTAGAGTGCTAAAGGCTGCGGTGTAAATACGCGGCTGCTCGAACATCACAGTGCGGAGGAAGCCCGGTGCCCACCTACTCATACGCATGTACGGAATGTGACAACCGTTTCGACATCGTCCAGTCCTTCAGCGAAGATTCGCTGACGGTCTGCCCAGCTTGCTCAGGCAAGCTCCGCAAGCTGTTCAACTCTGTTGGCATCGTGTTCAAGGGCAGCGGCTTCTACCGCACCGACAGCCGCGGCGGCTCCGGGACTGCGAGCGAGCCGGCCAAGAGCGATTCGGCACCCGCTGCGAAGTCCGAGTCCAAGTCGGACTCCTCTTCGACATCGAGTTCGTCGACCAGCACGCCGGCGCCCGCAAAGGCTGCCGCAAGCTGATTTCCACAACCTCCGGGTTGTCCACAGGTTCACATTGTCAGGGCCGGAAGCACCGCTTCCGGCCCTAACGTGCATGAATGCCGTCAGTACGTTCTCGTTCGCCGAGGCGCTCCCATCCATTGCGCGCCCAGCTCGATCTCACGCCGAACACCTTCGATCGCGTCGTCGAACTGACACGCGGCACACGGTTTCGCTCAGCGACCGTCCGCAAGATCGCAGCGGTCGTCCTGGCCACACTCGGCGTTGTTCTCTTCTTTCGAGGCGATCCCGCGACTGACACCGTCGCCGTAGTTGTCTCGAGCCGCGATCTCACTCCGGGGCAGGTGATTGCGGATTCGGACGTCGAGGTCCGCGAGATCGACTCGAAACAACTTCCCGAAGGAGTTGTCTCCGACACCGACCTGGTAGTCGGGAGAACCGTTGCCGGCCCGATTCGCTCCGGAGAAACCGTCACCGACGTGCGCGTTCTCAGCCCACGGCTGGCCGGGTTGTCGGTAGGAACCGACGACGCCCGCATCGTCCCCGTCCGATTGGCCGATGCGGCCGTCGCGGACATGTTGCGCAGCGGGGACGTCGTCGACGTCCTGACCGTCGGCCCTGACACATCCCGCCCAGACACACCCCACCCCGACACACCCAACGAATCAATTGCCGACAAGGCCCCGCAGATTCTTGCAGCGGGAGCAGTAGTCGCTTTGGTCACCACGTCGGAAAGTACACGTAACCAGCAGGAACAGGTGATTTTGCTGGCCCTGCCGACACCAGCAGCCAACGTCGTAGCCGCGGCATCTCTGTCCAATGCGATCACCGTGACATTCCGCTGACCGCACAAAGCGTCCGAAGCTCCTCTAGGATTTTTCCAGTCGGTTCGGTATCAACGGACCATCTGGCACTTGCCATCGGAGACTCGAGGGGACACCGACATGCTCAAGGGATTCAAGGACTTCCTGCTTCGCGGAAACGTGCTCGACCTGGCCGTCGCAGTGGTCATCGGCGCGGCCTTCACCGCCATCGTGACTGCCTTCACCAGCAATATCATCAACCCACTTGTCGCTTCGATTGGCGGAGCCAACGAATACGGGTGGGGCATTCAGCTGACGGGTGACTCCGCTGAGACGTTCCTGAACTTCGGTGCGGTCGTCACCGCGATCATCAACTTCATCATCATCGCAGCGGTCGTCTACTTCGTGCTGATCGTCCCTGCGAATGCGGCGAAGAAGAAGTTCGTCTCCGAGCCCGAGGACAAGGAAGCCAGCGAAACCGATCTGCTCATCCAGATCCGCGACATCCTCTCGGCCAATGCCGGTGGCGCCGACACGGGAGCGCACGCCAAGACTCTCGAATAGGCAGTGCCCACAGATCAAATCAGGCCCTCGGACAATTGTCCGGGGGCCTGATTTACTTCTCAACCCCCGTGGTGCGGGGGCCGCTGACTGCGCAGCCAGTCGTCGTCCGAGGACCGCGAGGATCCCTCGGGACCCCGCTCGTCCGACGTCGTCTCGGGAAAGACGTCCCCGAAGATGCGCGCCAGGCGCTTCTTGTCGACTGACGGCTTCTTCGGGGTATCGCGTTGCTCCGACAAGCTGTCTCAGCCCTCGAGGCTGGAGAGCTCGGCGATCACGTGACTCGCCAAAGCCGTCAGGGTTGCCATGCCGTCGCGAATTGCCGGCCTGGTCGACGCCAGATTGGCGACCACGGTGCTTCCCGAAACTCCGACGAGGCCGCGGGACAAGCCTGCTTCGAGCGATCCGGCCGAAAGACCGGAAGCACGAAGTGCTTCGGCAATTCCCGGGATCTCGCGATCGAGAACCTCAGCGGTCACGTCAGGAGTGACGTCACGCGGGGATACCCCGGTACCGCCGACCGAGATGACGAGGTCGACGCCACCGATGACTGCGGTGTTGAGAGCGTTGCGGATCTCCACTTCGTCGGCGGCGACGGCGACTGTCGCATCGACGAGAAAACCCGCTTCGTTCAGCAGTTCCGTGACCAGTGGACCGATGGAGTCGGTGTTGTCGCCGTGGGCTGTGCGATCGTCGACGATGACGACCAGAGCGCGGCCGGCCGATGTGGCTTCGAGTTCCATGACTCCTACCGTAGTGTCCGATCCCGACGCCGTTGCGATCTGGCCGAAGATCGGGTCGATCGTCTGCTGATCGCCGAACATCATCGACCGCCCTGCGCTGCCGCGGTTCCCAACGTGACGTCGACGGTCTTGGTCTGCCCGCCGTCGCTGTACGTGATCGAGACCTTGTCGCCGGGAGCATGTGAACGCACTGCCGCGATCAGCGAATCACCATCTGCGACAACACGATCGTCGACCTTGGTGATGACTGCACCCTTCGGGATACCGGCCTTGGCGGCCGGCCCGTCAGCAGTGACATCCATTACGGTTGCGCCGTCGGCGTTGTCCTGCGACGGCACGGTCACGCCGATCATGGCCTGAGTCGCCTTGCCGGTCTTGATCAGTTCGTCGGCGACGCGGCGTGCCTGATCGATCGGGATGGCGAAACCAAGTCCGATCGAACCGCCTTGGGTACCCGACGACGCTCCGAGCGAGGCGATCGCCGTGTTGATGCCGATCAGCTGGCCGTCCATGTTGACGAGGGCGCCACCGGAGTTGCCGGGGTTGATCGCTGCGTCGGTCTGCAGAGCGTCGATGACGGTGTTCTGGTTGCCGGACTCGCCGCTCGTGGAGACCGGGCGATCGAGTGCGGAGATGATGCCTTCGGTGACCGTGCCGGCCAGGCCGAGTGGGGACCCGACGGCAACCACCTGCTGTCCGACCTGGACGTCGCCGGAGTTGCCGAGATCGATGGGCGTGAGGTCGTTGCGACCGTCGACCTTGATGACGGCGATGTCGGAGACGGGGTCGGCACCGACCAGAGTGGCCGAGGCCTTGGTTCCGTCGGAGAACGCAACGCGAAGTTGCGCTCCCTGTGCGCCGGCAACGTGGTTGTTGGTCAGGATCAGACCGTCGGAGGACAGGATGACACCGGAGCCCTCACCGCCCTGTCCCTGCGCGGTGGCTACCTCGATCTGCACGACGCTGGGCACGACCTTCGAGGCAACGGCCTGAACCGAGCCGGCGGGAGCGTTGGACGTGTTGGTCGCAGTGGGCTTCGGAGCGTTCAGAGAGTTGGTGACCGTCGCGGTTCCACCGTTGCGGTCCGCGACGACGGCGCCGACCACGCCACCGACACCACCACTGACCAGGACCAGGGCGAGAGCGCCGGCAACCAGCGCCATGCGTCCCGACTTCGGCTTGGTGGTGGTCGAACCGGAGTTCGGCCCCTGCAGCGGTGCGGGGATCTGATTGTGGCCGCCGCCCGGGCCGTTCGGGCCGCCGGGGCCACCAGGGTTGGGTGCGCCGTACGGGGCGCTCTGCTGGTACGCGGCCTCATGGGCACCGTGCGGGTGGCCGAAAGCCTGCGTGGGCTGCTGCTGTGCCTGCCCGAAGGCTTCGGCGGGTCGGGCGAACGACTCGGTCGGCTGGTACGGCTGCTGAGGCGCCTGCCCCTGAGGCTGCTGCGGCGGCACGGGGGGCTGTGCCTGAGGTGCCGTCGGCTGTGCTTGAGGTGCTGTCGGCTGCGCCTGGGTGGTGGGTTCGCTGTTGGGCTGCTCGGGCCGGGTCGGCCCGACGTTACGGTCCTCGGTCATCGGCTCGCTTTCGTCTACGGTGACCACCGGACGGGCAGTCACAACTGTTCTGCCGACAATGCTGCCTTGCGCTGCTGAGAAGGCGCTGAGACGTGCCTGTCACTTTACCCAGAGTTCGACGTGAAAAACCGGTGTTGTCGGTTCGGCCCGAAAGACTTTCGGGCCGAACGCATTAAGCCGTGACGTCAGTCACCGAAGCGCGGGACCAACGGGTCTACAGAACACGCTACTCGGCACTCGGCCCCGGTTCACCGGGAAGCACGATACGAACAAGCGCTCCCCCACGATCGGATTCGTCGATCGCGATGGTGCCGCCGTGCTTGACGACGACCTGACGCACAATCGCAAGTCCCAGACCCGATCCCGGCATCGAACGTGCCGCAGTCGACCGGTAGAAACGATCGAACACCAACTCCCGATCCTCCTCCGGAATGCCAGGTCCCGCATCACTTACGGTCAATTCCAACAATCCTTGACCCACCGGTCGCATTTCGACGCGTACCTGTTCGCCCTTCGGACTCCACTTCGCAGCGTTGTCGAGGACGTTCAGCACGGCACGCGACAGCCCCGCTTGATCTCCGTAGACGTACCACGGAGTGGTGACCGCCTCGAACTCGATTTCGTTGCGCCTGCGCCGCGCTCGTTCGAGCGCACGCTCGACGACGTCGCTGACGTCGACGCGCTCGTACACGGTTTCGGGTGCGTCTTCACGGGCCAGGTCGACGAGGTCGCCGACCAGAGTCGACAGTTCCTCGATCTGCGCGACGACGTCGGCACGAAGTTCTGCCATGTCCTCGTCGGGAATCTGCGGCGCACCGGGGCGACTGGACGCGATCAGCAATTCCATGTTGGTGCGCAACGAAGTCAACGGCGTCCGCAACTCGTGTCCGGCGTCCGCGACGAGGCGCGACTGACGCTCACGGGACTCGGCGAGCGCCCGCAGCATCGTGTTGAAACTCTCTGTCAGGCGCGCCAATTCGTCGCTGCCGGTTACGGGGATCTGCGTCAGATCGTCGGTCCGAGCGACTCGTTCGGTGGCAGCAGTCAGCCTGGCAATGGGTCGTAAACCGGTGCGGCCCACGGTAGTACCCGCCACTGCCGCAAGTATGACGCCACACCCGCCGACCACGAAGAGCACCCAGGCCAGACGGTCCAGTACCGCAACGGTCGGCGCGAGCCGCTGACCGATCACCAAAGTGCTTCCGTCATGGGTTCGTTGAGCCAGCACTCGCTGACCGTCGACGGTTCGCAGCGAGGAATCCGATTCACCACGCGCTACGGCGTCTTCGGCTTCACCGATCGGCACGTCGGAACCGGGCGGCTGGTACGTGCTCAGGTCCGAAAAGATCAGGGCCACACTGATGTCGGTGGTGTACAGCGTCGCACCGGAGATGTAGCGAGGATCGAATCGCACGACATTGCTGTCGATCAGCACCGCTGCCCTGGTACGCAACTGGTGATCGACGTCCGCGTAGAGCGCACGCGAAACCACCGCGTAGGCAGCGATCGCCATGACTGCGACGGCAATGGCCACCACCGACGCGGCGAGCAGCGTCACACGCCAACGTAATGACACCGAACGGGTCAGTGGCATCGGCGGGCGCATTTCGACGGACGCTTGGGTGGTGGAGGATTTCTTCGGTTCGGCGTTCTTGCCGAACGGAGCGGTGATCACGGAGGCGTCTCCCGCAGGACGTATCCGACTCCGCGGACGGTGTGGATCAACCTCGGTTCGCCGTCGGCTTCCGTCTTGCGACGCAGGTAGCCGACATACACCTCGAGGGCATTGCCGGACGTCGGGAAGTCGTATCCCCACACTTCTTCGAGAATGCGTCCACGGGTCAGCACGCGGCGTGGGTTGGCCATGAGCATTTCGAGGAGGGAGAACTCGGTGCGCGTCAGGCTGATCGATCGTTCGCCGCGCTTGACCTCACGGGTGACCGGGTCGAGGGTGAGGTCCTCGAACGCCATCATTTCGGAATCGGCGTCCAGATCGGGCGCGGTGCGGCGAAGTAGTGCACGCAACCTGGCAAGCAACTCTTCCAAAGCGAAGGGCTTGGGCAGGTAGTCGTCCGCTCCGGCATCGAGACCGGCCACTCGCTCGCTGACCGAATCGCGGGCGGTGAGCACGAGGATGGGCAGGTCGTCGCCGGCACTGCGAAGACGACGGCACACTTCGAGTCCGTCGAGTCGCGGCATCATGACGTCGAGCACGACGGCGTCGGGCCGGTTGGCGAGGATCTTCTCGAGTGCGTCGAGCCCGTCGACCGCGAGCTCGACCGTGTAGCCGTTGAAGCTGAGCGACCGCCGAAGCGACTCGCGAACCGCCCGGTCGTCGTCGACCACCAAAATACGCATACCGACAGTTTGGACTGAAGTGCTGAGATGCGGCTGAGAGGGTCCGATTCCGGCCTCCGGCGTGTCGCGGTCAGTCCCGGGTTCGCCTCGGCCCGGGCAGGCTCCAATGACGCCATAACGCAAGCAGTCTGAACACCGCGGCGAACGCTGTGCCGCACACCAGCGCGGCGTTGGTGGACAGTCCGGCTTGCGAGACTGTGACCACCAACGCAGCGCCGAGCAGTGCGGGAACCGCGTACAGGTCCTTGTGCAGGAGCAGTGGCACCTCGTTGACGAGAACGTCGCGGATCACGCCGCCGCCGATCGCCGCGGTCGCACCGATCAACGTCGCCGCCAGCGAACTGGCGTTGTTGTCCAGCGCGATGACGGCGCCGGTGCTCGCGAACAAGCCCATCCCCAGTGCGTCGAGCGCCAGGATTTCACGACGCAGTCGATTGAGCGGCTCGTGGAGGTAGAACACGGCGAGTGAGGTGGCGGCGGCCGTTCCGAAGTACGGCCAACTGCTCAGAGAGCTGGGCGGATGGACGCCGAGGAGAACGTCGCGGACGATACCGCCGCCGATGCCGGTGAACACACCCACCGAGCACACCCCGAAGATGTCGAGTCGCTTGGTGACGCCCACCAGGGCACCCGAGGCCGCGAACGCCACGATGCCCACCAGTTCGAGGATCCTCAGCAGCACCGGCCAAGGATCGCACGGTCAGATGCGGCTCGGGTCGATCACCCCGAGCCGAACTGCTTTGACCAGTCGCCGAGGCACCCGGTGGGTCTGGCCGAAGGCCGTGACCTCGACCAGATCGGGCGCCGTCGCCTTCCACTGGGCACGACGGCTGCGCGTGTTGGAACGGGACATCTTCCGCTTGGGAACGGCCATCAGAGTGCCTTGCGCTTTCCGTAGCGCCGCTCGAACTTCTCGACGCGTCCGGCGGTGTCCATCACACGTTGCGCTCCGGTCCAGAACGGGTGAGAGTCGCTCGTGACGTCGACGACCAGCAGCGGGTACGTGCCACCGTCTTCCCATTCGACGGTGCGCTCACTCGTCACGGTCGATCGGGTCAGGAAGCTCTTGCCGGTGCTGGCGTCCTGGAAGACCACCGGGTGGTAGTCGGGGTGCATCTGCTTCTTCATTCGTTTCCCTCTCGCGTTGATTCGGTTTCGGCATAAGGTGATTCGGATTCGTCACACGGGTCTTCGTGAAACTCGCCGAACGGGTCTTCCCACGTTGCCCACGACGCTTCGTCCGCCAATTCGTCGTCGGTGACCAAGGCGTGCTGCAGTGTTCGGTCGATCTCGAGCGGGTTCGCACCGCAGGTCAGAACGACCATCGAGGTGTCGCGATCACCGAAACGCTCGTCCCATTTCAGAGCCGCGAGGGCACGGCGCTCGGCCGGAACGCGCTCTCGTTGCTCCGGCGTCATCGCGGCCAGCCAGGTGTCTGCGCTCGCAACCCGCAAGCCACCGCCGGCCGATTCGAGCCAGAGCGCTTCACCCGGTTGCGTCGCCACCCAGACGCGCCCCCGGGAGTACACGACGCCTTCGAGCAGAACGTCGATCGCCTCGTGCAGACGCCCGGGGTGAAACGGCCGGTTCGCGGTGAACTCGACCAGCATCACTCCGCCGTCGTCGTCGAGCGGCGGCTGGCGACGCAGCAACGGTGAGTGAGCGTCGGCCAGTTCACCGCGTCGCGCATCCGCAGGCACCTCGAGGAGCAGTGCCTCGATGTCGTCTCCCTCATCGAAGACGGGTACCCGCGGAGCGATGCGCGCGAGAACCGCGTTCAAGCGGGACCGCTGCCAGCCGTCGAGCGCATCGGACCCGCGTAGGACGAGCGCGTCGGCGAAGTCGACCTGCCCGACGACGACCTGAGCCAGGGTGCGGTCGTCGTCGAGGGCTTCGTCGCCGGTGGCGTCTGCCAGCCAGGTCACCGCGTCGATGCACGTCACGACGGCGTCGACGCGGACGTCCCGCTGCGCCGGTCCGTCCAGTTGGCCGACGACGCCGGTCACGACGACGTGCTCGATCGCCCAGCACAGCGCCTCGGGCTCGAGTTGCCGGTCCAACAGCAACACGATCCGCTGCACCGAACTGTGCGAGTGAAGCCGGCGCAGGAGCGGCAGCAAGTCTTCGCGCAGGGTGCAGGAGACGCAGCCGTGCGCGAGCTCGAGGATCGTCTCGCGCTCGGACACAGTGCCGGCAGACCCGGCACTCCCGGTCATCGAGGTGACCGTCCGCCGGACCACCCCTTCACGGACGTGGCTCAGGTCGTGGTGGACCAGAACAGTTCCCGTTCGCAGCAACGCTCGTGCGGTGTGTGGGGTGGATTCGCTCATGCCGGCGACCAGGACCAGCGGAGTCCTGCCGTCCAAGATCGTGTTCACAGCGGGCCTTTCTGGGAATGATTGTCATTACCGAGGTTGAACGGTACATTGATCTCACCGCATTGTCGAAAATGATTGTCATCTGCAAGTTGAAAGGAACACCCATGTCGGCTCACTGCCAAGTGACCGGACGTGTGCCGGGGTTCGGAAAATCCGTCTCGCACTCTCACAAGCGTTCGAACCGTCGCTGGAACCCGAACATCCAGCGCAAGACCTACCTCCTGCCCAGCGAGGGGCGTCGCATCACACTCACGCTCTCGACCAAGGGCATCAAGACGATCGACCGCGACGGCATCGAATCCGTCGTCGCCCGGATCCGCGCGCGCGGCGAGAAGGTCTGAGCAGATGGCACGCAACGAGATCCGCCCGATCGTGAAACTCAAGTCCACCGCGGGCACCGGGTACACGTACGTGACCCGCAAGAACCGTCGTAACGACCCCGATCGACTCGTACTGAAGAAGTACGACCCGGTGCTGCGAAAGCACGTCGATTTCCGAGAAGAGAAGTAGGCATGGCCAAGAAGTCGAAGATCGCGAAGAACAACCAGCGACGGGTCGTCGTCGAGCGGTACGCGGAGCAGCGGTCCGCTCTCAAGGAGACGATCCGCTCCCCGAAAAGCTCGGCAGAGGAGCGCGCGAAGGCCCAAGCGACCCTGCAACGTCTACCACGCGACGCCAGTCCGGTACGATTGCGCAATCGAGACGCTGCGGATGGACGTCCGCGCGGCCACCTGCGGAAGTTCGGGCTCTCCCGGATTCGCGTGCGAGAAATGGCGCACCGTGGGGAACTGCCTGGCGTACACAAGTCGAGCTGGTAAGGAAGTCGGATGGCAGTCAAGCGTTCACCGTCGAAGAAGCCACGCCCCGTAGAGGGTCGTAAGCCCAAGAAGAACCCGTTGTTCGCAGCGAAGATCACGCATGTCGATTACAAGGACATCAACTTGCTTCGCACGTTCATCTCGGACCGCGGCAAGATCCGCAGCCGTCGCGTCACGGGCCTGACCCCGCAGCAGCAGCGTCAGGTCGCCGTTGCAGTGAAGAACGCACGCGAAATGGCGTTGCTCCCCTTCACCGCCGCCCGGTAGTCATACGTGCTCGGTAGTCACACGTAGAAGTACCGAAGAGGTCGCGCAGTCACTCGACTGCGCGGCCTTTTTGTTGCCCGGACTAAGATTTCCCGAAGTCGTTCATTCCAGTCGAGAGGTGCCCGCAGCGTGTCGGGAGTTGTTGCGGGTTTCACCGTAATTTTTGTTGTCATCGCGGTTGGGTATCTCCTCGGCCGTCTCGGCACCCTCGGTAGCCAAGGACAGTTCGTTCTCGGTCGACTCGTCTTCTTCGTCGCGACGCCTGCCCTGCTGTTCACCACCCTCGCGTCGTCTGATCTTTCGGTGATCTTCTCGCCGACGCTCGCCGTTGCGTCGACTACTGCCTTTGCCGTCGGCGCTCTGTACGTCGTCGTCGCAAAGATCTGGCTCAACCGGCCGCTACCCGAACTGACCATCGGCGCGCTGTCGGCTTCGTACGTGAATTCAGCCAACCTCGGAATCCCGATCGCGGTGTTCGTGCTCGGCGATGCCACGTTCGTCGCGCCGCTCCTGCTCTTTCAGATCGTCGTGTACTCCCCGATCGCCTTGACGATCCTCGATCTGACGGCCCTTCGCGGCGCGGATGCCGAGAAGCTCTCGTTGATCGACACCGTCACCGCCCCGTTCAAGAATCCGATCGTGCTCGCGGGCGCTGCGGGGTTGATCGTCGCGTTGATCGGTTGGGTACCGCCCCGGCCGCTGATGCAGCCTTTCGAATTGATCGGCGCGACGTCGGTACCCGGTGCGCTGTTGGCATTCGGGCTCTCGCTCTACGGAGTGCGGGTGCTGGAGAAGGGCTCGAGTCCACGCCGCGACGTCGCGCTGGCATCGACGCTCAAGATCGTGGTCCAACCTGTGCTGGCCTATCTGATGGCGCATTTCCTCCTCGGCATCGACGGTCATCAGTTGTTCGCCATCGTGGTCGTCTCGACGTTGCCGACGGCGCAGAACGTCTTCATCTATGCAAGCCGCTATCGGCGCGGAATGGTCCTCGCCCGAGACAGTGCCTTTGTCACCACTTTGGCGTCAATTCCCGCAATTGCGCTGGTCACAGCGCTACTCGCTTGAGCAGGGTTACGGTGGATTCATGCGTGTACTAACCCTCGCCGTTCTGGCCTGCCTTGCTGTGGCCGGATGCTCCGTCGGGGCCCAGACCACGGGGCCGGTTGCCGCACCGAATCCGATGGCGGCCAACGAAGCAAGTCCCGCCGACTGGTCGCTCGGAACCCCCGTTCCCGACGAGGTCGACGACAGCGAGATGGGCACGGAGTTCGACAGCCGCACCGACATCGTGGGTGCGACGGCCACGATGTTCGAATCGTGGTCCGAGGTCGACGATCACACGGTGGCCGTCCACTTCGTGACCGGCACTCCGGAGTGCTACGGCGCGTACGCAACCGTCGAAGAGACCGATACGACGGTGATCGTCACGCTCCGAACCGGGGCACTGCCCGAGGCCGCGGACAAGATGTGCATTCTGGTTGCCGTGTTCGGCAGCTTGGATGTCCCGCTGAGCCGACCGCTCGGCGATCGTCACGTCATCAACGGCTAGCTGCGCGCCTAAACGGCACAAGTTCGACGATCGAACACGCCGTTTCGTCAGGTGTGGTGTGCGTCTCCTCGGGACAGACTGAAAACCGACACCCGTTCACTCGCTCGTCGGCAGCTTTCGACTCGAGCGGTGCTCAACATGAAGGAGCTCGCAAGTGCCTACTCTCCAGAGAGACGTTGCAATCGTCGGTGCCGGCCCCTCTGGCCTGGCAGCTGCAACCGCGCTGCGCAAGGCCGGTTTGACCGTCGCTGTGATCGAAGCGCGCGACCGCGTCGGCGGCCGCACGTGGACCGACACCATCGACGGAGCAGTTCTGGAAATCGGCGGCCAGTGGGTCTCCCCCGACCAGACCGCGCTGATCTCCTTGCTCGACGAACTCGGCCTGAAAACTTTCGAGCGCTACCGCGAGGGCGAGTCCGTCTACATCTCGTCGGCAGGTGAGCGGACGCAGTACACGGGTGATTCCTTCCCCACGAACGACACCACGAAGAAGGAGATGGACCGTCTCATCGACGAGATGGACGATCTCGCAGCACAGATCGGCGCCGAGGAACCGTGGGCACATCCCCTCGCCCGCGATCTCGACACAGTCTCCTTCAAGCAGTGGCTGATCAATCAGTCCGACGACGCCGAGGCACGTGACAACATCGGCCTCTTCATCGCCGGTGGCATGCTCACCAAGCCCGCCCACTCGTTCTCTGCCCTGCAGGCCGTACTCATGGCCGCTTCCGCAGGTTCGTTCTCCCACCTTGTCGACGAGGACTTCATCCTCGACAAGCGAGTGATCGGCGGAATGCAGCAGGTATCGATCCGCATGGCGGAGGCCCTCGGTGACGACGTCTTCCTCAACGCACCCGTGCGAACGGTGAAGTGGAACGAATCCGGTGCAACGGTGTTGGCGGACGGCGATGTTCGCGTCGAGGCAAGCCGAGTGATCCTGGCCGTACCGCCCAACCTCTACTCCCGAATCTCGTACGATCCCCCGCTGCCGCGTCGTCAGCACCAGATGCACCAGCACCAGTCCCTCGGCCTCGTCATCAAGGTTCACGCGGTGTACGAGACGCCTTTCTGGCGCGAAGACGGCCTCTCCGGCACCGGCTTCGGCGCGTCCGAGGTAGTGCAGGAGGTGTACGACAACACCAACCACGAGGACGATCGCGGCACCCTGGTCGCGTTCGTCTCCGACGAGAAGGCCGACGCGATGTTCGAGCTTTCCGTCGAGGAGCGTAAGGCCACGATTCTGGCCTCACTTGCCCGCTATCTCGGCCCGAAGGCCGAAGAGCCGGTTGTGTACTACGAATCCGACTGGGGCTCGGAGGAATGGACCCGCGGTGCGTACGCAGCGAGCTTCGACCTCGGAGGCCTGCACCGCTACGGCGCGGATTCCCGCACGCCCGTCGGCCCGATTCACTTCTCGTGCTCCGACATTGCGGCCGAGGGATACCAGCACGTCGACGGTGCCGTTCGGATGGGTCAGCGAACCGCAGCCGACATCATCGCTCGCAGCAAGGCCTGACGGCCGCTTTGCCAAGTCTCGATCATTGCCCGGCAGTCACGATTGCCGGGCAATGATCGAGAGCAGTAGTTCGGCCCGAACCCTGGCCACTTCCAGCCGACAGTCGATCAGGCTCTCCACCTTCGCCATTCGGCTCCGCAGTGTGTGCCGGTGAACGCCCATCGTGATGGCGGCCGCTTCCCAGTGTCCGTTGGCCTCGAGAAATGCCCGCAACGACGCCAGCAGTTCGGTGCCGTTGTCACGGTCGTAGTCCTCGATCGGTGTGATCATCGTTTCCGCCAGCGTGTTGAGCACTTCACGCGTCGAATCGAAAGACAGCAGCACACTTCCGGTCAGCGCCGCGAATTCCAAAGGTTCGCCACCGATTTCCGCCGCCGACGCACACAGCTGGGACTGTTCGACGGCGACCGCCAGCGCAGCGACCACCCGTCGCGCGCTCAAGCCGACACGAAGCGCGCGAAGATCCGACCTCGATACCCCGCCGAGCAGCTCTCGGGCGAACTCGACGTCGTCGGTTCCACGCAGCAGCACCGTGACGCGAGTGTCGTTGATCCGCGAGAACAACTGCCGCCCTGCCTTGTTCATGAACTCGGCAATCTCGGCTCCGACGCGTCCCGCTACGTCGGACGTGTCGGCAAGAACTGTCAATCCTCGGATCATTCCCTCGCCGTCGGCGGCCTGCCTGATCTGTTGCCACGCCGGCGCCGGGTCGCGATCCTCGGTGAGCAGCAGCCCGAGGGCGTGCGAATTCAACTGATCCTGAGTAGCACGCAGGCGCGCAGGTTTCTCGAAGTCCAACGCCAACAACGAGTTCGCGTGACCGAGCAGTATCTGATCGACGTAGCTGAGCGCCGAAGCACTGATCACCGCCAGGTATCCGTACGGCGTTCGCCCGACGCTGATCTGCTGCACCGCGATCGACGCTCCAGACCTTGCGAGCGTCACGCTACTGGAGGCACCGCCCCCGAGAGTTGCTCGCAGTTCGTCGATCACGTCGTCCGTCGGCAGTTGAGGTGAGCTCTCGAGAACTCTTCCGGCGACGTCGAGAAGAAGCACCGTCGCCGAAGTCGCGATCGCCAGTTCACGCACGGTCGCAGCCGTTCCGCCGGAAATGACGGCACGAGTCATTCGCGGTTGCGCCCGCGACGCCCGGAGGACCGCTTCGTATTCCTGCTCTGCCAACCGGCTCATCACACGCTTGACGACGGCAGCAAAAGGCGTCGGCAGCGGCACCTCGATCAGCGGGAGTCCGATCTCGTCGGCGACGGCCACCAGATCGGCCGGGACCTCGGGGTACGAGAGCCCGGTTCCGAATCCCACCGCCGCCACACCTGCCGCGTCGAGCATTCGGAGATAGCGGCCGCGCTTTTGCTGAGTGGACGGCAATCGGATGCCGGTGGTGAGGATGAATTCGCCGCCGGTCAACCACCGGAAAGGGTCGAGCAACTCCGTGGCGTGCGCAAATGTGATTTCGCGACCGACGCCCTGGGCGCCGCCTTTGAGTTCCAGCGCGAGGTCCGGCTGCGCCAACATCCACCGCACAGCGATCGTCATGGGCTGGACTGTACAACTCGGCGCGTCGGCGATCAAAGATTTCACCTTTTTGGCAGCTGCCTTTACTTGTGAGTCAGCGCACACTTGCTCACACACGCCCCACAAAGTGCGAGTTCCGTGCTGATCACCTCGGCCGGAACTCGTTCGACCTCGAGAGGAACCGGTACCGATGTCGATCGTCGTACTCGAGAACTACATCAACGGTGAATTCGTCGCCTCAGCCGCGACGGAAACACTCGACCTGATCAACCCCGTAGACGAGAGTGTGGTCGGGCGTACGCCGGTCTCCACGAAGGAAGACGTCGACGCCGCCGTCGAAGCCGCACAGAGAGCATTCGAGACCTGGGGCAAGACGACGCCGAGCGTGCGGCAGGCTGCACTCCTCAAGCTCGCCGACGCCATCGAAGCGCACAGCGACGAAATCGTCGCAGCCGAAAGCGCCAACACCGGCCAGGCCCACCAGATGATCGCCGACGAAGAGGTCAAGGTCGGAGCCGATCAGATGCGGTTCTTCGCCGGAGCTGCACGACTTCTCGAGGGCAAAGCGGCCGGAGAGTACATGGAGGGTTTCACCTCCTACGTCCGTCGTGAGCCGATCGGCGTCGTCGGTCAGGTCACGCCCTGGAACTACCCGTTCATGATGGCGCTGTGGAAGATCGGGCCCGCCCTCGCGGCCGGCAACACGATCGTCCTCAAGCCCAGCGACACCACACCGGGCAGCACGCTGGTCCTGGCGAAGCTCTCGAAGGGCATCCTGCCGGACGGCGTGTTCAACGTCGTGCTCGGCAACGGCGGAACCGGCGCGACGTTGGTGGAGAACCCGGCCCTCGGTCTCGTCTCGATCACCGGTTCGGTGCGGGCGGGCATCGCTGTCGCCGTGTCCGCAGCACAGCAACTCAAGCGCGCGCACCTCGAACTGGGCGGCAAAGCGCCGGCGATCGTCTTCGGCGACGTCGACATCGAGAAGACCGCCACCGGCATCGCCGAGGCAGCGTTCTTCAACGGCGGCCAGGATTGCACCGCGGCCACTCGCGTGATCGTTCACGAGTCCATCCACGATCAGCTCGTCGAAGCCCTCGTCCGGAACGCCGAGAAGCTGCGCCCCGGAGCGCCTTCCGATCCTGATGCCTTCTACGGCCCGCTCAACAACATCAATCACTTCAACGCCGTGAGCGACAAGATCGCGAACCTGCCGGCGTCGGCCAAGATCGTTACCGGCGGAAAGCGTTCGGGCGAAACCGGATTCTTCTTCGAGCCGACCGTCATCACCGGCGTCGCGCAATCGGACGACATCGTGCAGGAAGAGACTTTCGGTCCTATCCTCACAGTCCAGAGCTTCTCCGACGAGAAGGAGGCGATCACGCTTGCCAACGACGTTCGGTTCGGCCTGGCCTCGAGCATCTGGACCAAGGATCACGGTGTCACGCAACGCGTCTCCGCTGCTCTCGACTTCGGTGCGGTGTGGATCAACTGCCACATCCCGCTCGTCGCCGAAATGCCGCACGGCGGCTTCAAGTATTCCGGTTACGGCAAGGATCTCTCGGCCTACGGAGTCGAGGACTACACCCGTCTCAAGCACGTCATGAGTTCGCACGACTGAGTCGCCGCCCCTCCTGCTGTGCGCCTTTATCAACCCCCCGCGGTTAATAAAGGCGCACAGCAGATTCCTCCAATCCGGAAAAGAGCCACCATGCGCCTTATCGTCGGATACCTCGCCACACCCAGCGGTAAAGACGGGCTGGTCCTCGGGGCCCAGCTCGCGCGCAGTCTCGGCGCGCAACTCGACATCTGCATGGTCCTCCCACCGGATCGGACACTGCCGGCCAAGGTTCCCTCGGAAGCCGGCTACGACGACATCCTCGCCGCGCGTGCACACGACTGGCTCGCCGAGGCGAAAGCGTCGGTGCCCGAGGACATCCAAGTGGAAGTACACCTGAGCTTCCACGAGTCGTTCGCTCAGGGCCTGCTCGACGAAGTGGACCGACTGAATGCGCTCGCGATCGTGGTGGGAGCTTCCGGCGACGGTCTGCTCGGCCGTCACGCGATAGGTTCGGTCTCGACCGAACTGCTTCACTCCGCCCATGTCCCGGTAGCACTGGCGCCTCGAGGAACGCGGAACTCGGCGGCCACTGCGATACGAGAGGTCACCTGTGCACTCGGCACCCGTGTCGGCGCCGACATCGTCTTGAACACCGCCGTGCGCGCCAGCGAACTGATGCAGGTTCCGTTGCGACTGGTCTCACTGGTAGCGCTCGACCCCCAGAACGATCTCCGCGATCATCGCGACACCGCCGAGTCGGCCAGGGAGCGTGCACGAAATCACGCTCAGGACACACTCGACGTCGCAAGAGCCGCGCTCCCCGCGGAGTTCCCCATCGAGGTCATCATTGCCGACGGATCTACCGTGGAATCGGCAGTGCGTCAACTGGACTGGCAGGACGGCGACCTCGTGATGGTCGGTTCCAGCCGTCTCGCGCAGCCCCGCAAACTGTTCCTGGGCTCGACCGCCGCCAAGATGCTGCGCGTACTGCCCGTACCCATGGTCGTAGTGCCCAAGCACGAATTCACCCAGCCGGAGGCACTGTCATGACCAGCACCGAACTGAGTTCCAAAGGCCTCGCCACCGGCAAGATCGGCATGATCTCCGGCGCGGTGCTCGGAATCTCCTCCGTGGCACCGGGTTACACCCTGACGGCCAGCATCGGATTGATCGTCGCCGCGGTCGGTCTCAAGATGCCCGCCATCTTCATCGCCGGCTTCATCCCGATGTTCCTCACCGCGTACGCGTACCGCGAACTGAACTCCGACACTCCTGACTGCGGAGCGTCATTCACGTGGTCCACCAAGGCATTCGGACCGTACGTCGGCTGGATGTGCGGCTGGGGCATGGTGATCGCCACCATCATCGTGCTCTCGAACCTCGCTGCAATTGCCGTCGACTTCTTCTATCTGTTCATCGCGCGGGTGGCCGACAATCCCTCCATCGCCGATCTGCCGGGCAACAAATTTGTCAATGTCGGCACCACACTCGTCTTCATCGCCCTGGCCACGTGGATAGCGAGTCGGGGAATCACTACCAGCGAGCGCGTGCAGTTCGCACTCGTCGGCTTCCAGATGGTGCTGCTGGTCGTCTTCGCCGTCGTTGCACTGGTTCACGTTGGCGCCGGCGACGCCCCGGCCGGATTGTCCTTCGACCTGAGTTGGTTCAACCCGTTCAGCGGACTCGCCATCGGTGCGTTTGTCATCGGACTCACCGGATCGATCTTCGCGTTCTGGGGCTGGGATACCTGTCTCACGCTGGGCGAGGAGTCGAAGAACCCCAAGAAGACCCCCGGCCGCGCCGGTTTGCTCTGTGTCGCAACCATTCTCCTGACCTACCTGCTGGTCGCCGTTGCCGCGATGATGTACGCCGGCGTCGGCGAGGAAGGCCTCGGTCTCGGCAATCCCGACAACTCCGAGAACGTCTTCGGCGCTCTGGCCGACCCGGTCCTGGGCAACTGGGGCGGAATGCTTCTGTTCCTCGCGGTCTTCGTCTCTTCAGTCGCCAGCCTGCAGACCACGTTCCTGCCCGCGGCACGAACCATGCTCGCCATGGGCGCATACGGGGCTTTCCCCAAGAAGCTCGCCGAGGTCTCGCCTCGGTTCCTGGTGCCGTCGTACGCGACCGTCGTGGCAGGCGCGGTAACCGCAGTGTTCTACAGCGTCGTCACGTTCCTGTCCGAAAGTGCTCTGCTCGATACGATCGCCGCACTCGGCATCATGATCTGCTGGTATTATGGCATCACCGCATTCGCGTGCGTGTGGTACTTCCGCAAGACGCTTTTCGAGAGCGTACGAAACTTCGTCTTTCGGCTCGCGTTCCCACTCATCGGTGGCCTCATGCTGCTTGCGGTGTTCGTCATTTCGGTCCAGGAGAGTATGAATCCGGACAATGCCAGCGGAGCATCCATCGGCGGAATCGGCCTGGTCTTCTTCCTCGGCTTCGGGATCCTCATCCTCGGCGCGGTCCTGATGATGGTCATGCGAGTGCGCAATCCCGAGTTCTTCGAGGGCAAGACCCTCAACCGCGACACGGAGGCTCTGCGCGACGAAAACGACCTCAGCGTGTCCTAGGAGACAGTAGATTCGGGGGCCTGCGCGATCAGGCCCGCCATCAACACGCGCAAGCCGAATTCGAAGGCGGCGTCGGCACGTTCGGGATTTTTCCCGGATGTTGCCAACGCCGCCTTCATCGCGTCGTTGGCTTCGGGTCCCGACGCCCACTGGACGTCCGGCGCCGCCAGGTCCAGGGCCGAACCGAGAACAAAACTGTCGACGGTCGTGATCGCGTGCAGTGTTTCGGTCGGGTCGAAGCCACCATCGGCAAATGCCTGCGCCAATGCGTTGTAGAGGGTGAACGCCACACCGGCCTGCACCGTCTGGGCCGTGAAGAGCGGAATCAGACGAGGATGCGCGGCGTAGCTTCGCCGGTACTCGGCTGCCAGCGCCGCGACGGTCTCACTCCAGGTCCCCGAGGCCGACTCGACGTCGATTCCTGCCATCAACTGCGCCCTCATCAGTTCGACGATCTCGGCTCGTCCGGAAACGTGGTTGTAGAGCGAGGACGGTCGAACCTTCAGTCTTGCGGCGAGTCCCGGCATGGTGAAGTCGCCGGATTCGTCCACCGACTCGATCGCTGCCTCGGTGATGATCGCCGGTGAGAGCAGTCGTTGCGATGGCCGCGGCATATGTCCTCCTGTAGTGATCCACACCGTTCGGGGCGCTGCAAAAAACAATTCCTCGAAAGTCCTTGATCAATCAGCGCTCACCCACCATACTTAACGAATCACATTCGTTTTACGTTGAACGTCGAATACCCGAGCACCGAGGAAACCCCATGCAGACGATCACCGCCCTCACCCCACCCGAGTCACCGGCCGCGACTTCGCCGTCCACGTCCACCCCTCTGCGTGTAGGTCTCGTCCAACATCGCTGGCACGAGGACCAAGACGACCTCCACGCTGAATTGAGCGAAGGCATTGCGTCCGCAGCGAAGCTGGGCGCTTCCGTGGTCTTTCTTCCGGAGCTGACGCTCAGCCGCTACCCCGCCTCCACCCCGGCCGGCGACAATCCCGGACGCGCGGCGGAAGACCTGCTCACCGGACCCACTTTCGCCTTCGCCACCAAGGCCGCCGCGGAGAACCAGGTTCTCGTTCACGCGTCGTTGTACGAGCGCAGCGACGCCGAGGACGGCCTGGGCTTCAACACCGCGATCCTGGTCTCGCCCGGGGGTGAACTTCTCGGTCGTACCCGCAAGCTCCACATTCCGGTGACGGCCGGGTACTACGAGGACACGTACTTTCGCGGCGGTCCGTCCGTGGACGCATACCCCGTTCACGAGGCACTCGGCGCCAAGTTCGGACTCCCGACATGCTGGGACGAGTGGTTCCCCGAGGTCGCACGTGCATACTCCCTCGCCGGTGCCCAGGTCTTGGTGTACCCGACGGCGATTGGCTCGGAACCCGATCACCCGAACTTCGACACCCAACCGCTGTGGCAGCAAGTGATCGTCGGAAACGGTATCGCCAACGGCACTTTCATGGTTGTCCCCAATCGCCACGGCAGTGAAGGTCTCATCACCTTCTACGGTTCGTCGTTCATCTCGGACCCGTACGGACGCATCCTCGTTCAGGCTCCGCGCGACGAATCAGCCGTCCTGGTCGCAGATCTCGATCTACAGCACCGTGAAGACTGGCTTGCGCTGTTCCCGTTCCTGGCCACTCGCCGACCCGACACCTACTCGGGCCTGACCGCACCGGTGAACACTGCAGGAGCCAACCGATGACCTGGCGCATGCCCGCGGAAAGTGAGCCGCACGAACGTACCTGGATGGCGTACCCGAGCGCCGGATACTCTCTCGGGGACACCGCGGAAGAACAGCACGAAGCGCGCTCGACGTGGGCGGCCGTCGCCCACGCCGTCGCCGAATTCGAGCCGGTCACCGTCGTCGTCGATCCCGCCGAAGTCGAAGAAGCACGAAAGTACCTGTCCGAGAAGGTCGACATCGTCGAGGCACCTCTCGACGACGCGTGGATGCGCGACATCGGGCCGACGTTCGTCCTGTCCGACGAAGGCCGTCTCGGCGGAGTCGACTGGGTGTTCAACGGCTGGGGTGCACAGGATTGGGCGCAGTGGGACAAGGACTCGAAGATCGGCGCATTTGTCGTCGAACAATCCGGTGCCCAGTTGATCGACTCACCAATCGTCAACGAGGGCGGCGGTATTGCGGTCGACGGTCTCGGCACCGTCTTGGTCACCGAAACCGTCCAACTCGATCCGGGACGAAACCCCGACCTGACGAAGGCCGACATCGAGGCCGAACTCGCCCGCACCATCGGCGCCAAGCACGTGATCTGGCTTCCCCGCGGATTGACTCGCGATCAGGAGACGTACGGAACGCGCGGACACGTCGACATCGTCGCTGCCATCTCTTCCCCCGGAGTGGTACTCGTCCATGACCAACGCAATCCGGTGCACCCCGACTACGCCGTCAGCAAGACGATCATCGAGTTGTTCGAAAGCTCGACGGACGTCGGCGGCCGGCCGTGGAAGGTCATTCGGGTACCTGCGCCCGAGATCCTGCGCGACGACGAGGGATTCGTCGACTACAGCTACATCAACCATCTCGTGGTCAATCGCGGAGTGATCGCCTGCAGCTTCGACGATCCGGCCGACGCCGAAGCGGCCCGGATCCTTGCGGCCGCCTACCCCGGGCGCACCGTCGTCACCGTCGACGCCAGACCACTGTTCGAACGTGGCGGCGGCATCCACTGCATCACCCAGCACCAGCCCGCTGAACAAGACTGACGGCGGCAGAATTAGCGGCGACCTCGCATGTAGTCACTCACGACCGCGGCGCCGAGGCCGTCCAGGTCCGGCGCGATGACGCGTCCACCCACACGGTGCGCCATCCGGTCGACCACCCTGGCCAGACCTGGATCCTCACCGAGGCGGAAGAACGTGACCTTGGCGCCCAGCCTGGCCACCGCGTCGAGTGCTCGAACCGTCAAACCGAGGGTTCGCGCACTCGGCGGGTAGTCGAACCTGGCTTCTCCGTCCGCTTCGAGATGAGCCGTCGGCTCACCGTCGGTGACGATCAGTACCACCGGCTGTGCGTTGGAGTGGCGTCGAAGATGCCTGGCCGCCAACAACAGTGCGTGGTGCAGGTTGGTTCCCTGGTCCCACGCGCCGTCCAAACCAGCGAGCTCCGACGGGCTCAGCACGTGCGCGTGGCGTCCGAAGGCGATCAACTGGAGTTCGTCGCTGCGAAATCGCGTACTCACCAGATGATTGAGTGCCAGAGCGGTGCGCTTCATCGGTACCCAACGCTCTTCCATCACCATCGAGAACGACGTGTCCACCAGGAGAGCAACCGCGGCCTGACTGCGCTGTTCGGTTTCGGCCACCTCGACATCGACGACGCTCAGCCGCACCGGCATTCGGCCCGGGTCACGCAGGACGGCGTTGGTGATGGTTCTCGTGACGTCCCACGGTTCCGTGTCCCCGAATTCCCATTCGCGGGACGCTCCGGTCGGTTCACCCATCGCACCGGCCCGACGCGTATCGCGTTGACCGGTTCGCGACGACAGTTGCCCGGCGACATCGCGCAGAGCAGTCTGCCCGAGCTGTCGCATGGCTTTGGGCGACAAGCGCCATTGACCATCCGGTGCACGATCGAAGAAACCCTGTTCCTGCAAAGCCTTTTCGAGATCGGCCAGGGTGCGAGCATCAGCGGCGGCTTCGTCGCCGAGTTGCCGCGCGAGTAGCTCGGGGTCGATGTCGTCGAGCGCCGCGCCCGCGTATTGCTGCGACAGTTGATCCGCCAAGGATTCCAGCTCGGCGATGTCCTGCAGGGCACCGGTCCCCTCACCCAACCCCATTCCGTTGTCGCCGCGGAACTGTTGCGAACCTTCCCAGTCCTCACCCGGCCGAGCCGCCTGAAGGAACTGGTCGAGTTGACTCAGCTCACTCATCAGGCTCGGATCACCGAACGCCTGCTGCGCCAACGCATCCAACTCGTCACGCTGCTCCTGCGAGAGCGAGTTCCGCAATCGTTGTGCAGCCGCCGCGCGCTGCGCCAAAGAATCCAGAAGTTCCTCGACGTTGCGCGGGTTGTCCGGGAAATACTGCCCGTGCTTGTCCATGAACTCCGCGAACTGCTCCGCAGTGTCGACGCCGCGAGAGTGCGCGTCGAGCAGTTGATTCAGATCAGCCAGCATCTGGCGTATCTGCTCACGATCCTCGTCGGTGGCGCCCTCGAGTGCCTGCTTCATTCCCGAGAAGCGTTGATCGAGAACCTCACGTCCGAGCAGATCACGAATCTTCTCGTAATCCGCGCGAGCCTGTTCGCTGCGCCAGTTGTAGTCGGCCAGATCTTGCACGGCCTGAGCTGTCGACGGCGGTAACTCCTCGATCCGCATTTCGTTGAATCGTGCGTCGTCGTCGAGAGCACGTGCCAGTTCTTTGCGCTCTTCGAGCACCGCCTTGTCGAGAAGCTTACGAACCTCGTCGAGCGTTCCGTCGAGATTGTTGCGGCGTAGCAACTCACGTCGGCGCCGGTTCGCCTGGGCAGCAAGGTCGTCGAGCCCGCGCATGTCCCGGTTGCCTCGGCGCAGGAGCTCTCGGAGGGCATGGCGCGGCGACGTGCCCGACAACACGTCGTCGCCGATTGCTGCCAGGGCCTCGCGCAGATCCACGGGAGGCGCGAGCGGATCGGGACCACCGTCGTAAGGCCCGTACCGCGGATTGTGGATCATCACTGCCCCTTACGAATATACCGAGCGGCCGCCCGGGCCTTGATCTTTGGAGATCCGGCGCGCGAGGTAAAGCCCTTCGAGGGCAAGTTCGGCACCGGCGGCACGCTCGCCGTCGGATTGCGCACCGAGACGTTCGGCTACTTCGTCCAGGACCTCGAGGTCCGGAAGCTCGTCGAGAAATGCCTTGGCCGTGACAGATTCACCGGTGACGATCGTGTTGCCCATCTCCACCGCAGCAACCAGCATCCCCAGGTCGATCCCGCCGAGACGTACCCGAACCGTATCGGCGGTCGCGCGACGCAGCAGGTGCTCGAGCACCTCCAGTTCCCGTCCCTCTTCACCGGATTCGAACTCGACCTTGCCGCGAAGAACCTCGACCACGGACTCGAGATCGACGGGCCGTGCAACAGGATCGGCTTCGCCGAGCACCGCTGCCCGTCGTACCGCGGCGGCACTGACGGTTTCCGCGCCGGCGACGGCAAAGCGTGCCGACACACCCGATCGCTGATCCACCGAGGTGGATTCGCGGAGCAGGCGAGTGAATCTGGCAAGAATTTCGAGAAGGTAGTCGGGCACCTCCGCGGCCAGGTGCGCCTCCTGCTCGATCACCGCGATCTCGCCCGCCAACTCGACGGGGTAGTGAGTACGGATCTCGGCGCCGAAGCGGTCCTTGAGTGGTGTGATGATGCGCCCGCGGTTGGTGTAGTCCTCGGGGTTGGCGCTCGCGACCAGAAGAACGTCCAACGGAAGCCGAAGCGTGTACCCGCGGACCTGGATGTCCCGCTCTTCCATCACGTTGAGCAAAGAGACCTGGATGCGTTCGGCGAGGTCGGGGAGCTCGTTGATGGCCACGATTCCGCGATGCGCGCGAGGCACGAGGCCGAAGTGAATGGTCTCCGGATCGCCGAGGCTCCGGCCTTCGGCAACCTTGACCGGATCGACGTCGCCGATCAGGTCGGCGACCGAGGTATCCGGCGTCGCCAACTTCTCGGAGTACCGCTCGCTGCGGTGGCGCCAGGCGATCGGGAGGTCGTCGCCCAGTTCCTTGGCTCGACGTATCGAAGCCGGGGTGATCGGCTCGTACGGGTGCTCCCCCAGTTCCGAGCCTTCGATGACGGGCGTCCACTCGTCGAGCAGGAGCCCGAGAGTGCGAAGCAGCCTCGTCTTTCCCTGACCTCGTTCGCCGAGCAGAACCACGTCGTGGCCGGCGATCAGCGCCCGCTCGAGTTGCGGGGCGACCGTGTCCTCGAACCCGACTATCCCGGGCCAGGGGTCACGGCCGTCCCGCAACGCGGCGAGAAGATTCTCTCGTAGTTCTTCCTTGACACTTCGCTGTACGTGTCCGGAGGCGCGTAGCTCTCCGAGGGTTTTTGCGACAGTCACCACTCCACGCTACGAGTGTTTTCGGGGTTTCGCCTCTCGCCGAGGAAGTTCGGTCGCTCAGCCCTCGATGTTCTCGGGATTCATCCAGATGATTTCCCAGATGTGGCCATCGGGATCCTGGAAGCTGCGGCTGTACATGAAGCCGTGATCCTGCGTCGCGTTTCCTTCGGAACCGCCGGTCGCGAGCGCCTTGTCGACGAGGGCGTCGACGGCCTCACGGGTCTCGGCCGAGAGACCGAGCAGCGCTTCCGTCGACGTCGAGGTGTCGGCGACGCCCTTGGTGGTGAAGGTCTTGAAGAAGGGCTCGGCCAACAGCATCACGACGATGGTGTCACTGATGACCATCGACGACGCATTCTCGTCGGAGAACTGCGTGTTCTTGGAGTATCCGAGGCCCTCGTAGAAGGTGGTGGCCTTGCCGAGGTCCTTGACGGGCAGGTTGAGGAAGAACATCGGCTGCGGGTTTGTCGCCATGAAAGGTCCTTTCCGAGACTTTGCTGTGCGCCTTTATTAACCGCCGGCGGTTAATAAAGGCGCACAGTAGACCTAAACTCCACCCATGGATACCTGGGTGTTGCCCGCCATGCTCGGCCTCGGACTCGCCGCAGCGTCCGGAATGCGAACCTTCCTGCCGCTGCTGATGCTCAGCGCTGCCGTCCATTTCGAACTGTTCGGGATCACCGTCGGCGAGTCGATGCGGTGGATCGGATCGACCGGCGCGCTGGTCGCATTGGCAATCGCCGCGGTGGTCGAACTGGGTGCCGACCTCATTCCGTTCGTGGACAACGCACTATCGGTGATCGGGAACGTCACCGGACCGATTGCCGGAGTGATCGCCGCCTGGGCGGCCTTCAGCCATCTCGACCCTGCGATGGCCGCGTTGGCGGGCATCATCGTCGGAGCGCCGACGGCGTTGACGTTCAGCGCCGCGCAGACCGGCACTCGCGCGGTCAGTACGGCCACTACCGGTGGGCTGGCAAATCCCGTCGTTTCCGTCATCGAGGATGTGCTGACTTTCTTCACCTCCTTGATCGCGATGATCTTGCCGCTCCTGATCATTCCCCTGCTCGCCGCGCTCTTGTGGTTCAGCTGGCGTGGCTGGCGTCGCGTCCGGAGTCTGCGCACCGCCTGACCGCACCGACCTGGTAGACAAGTCGTCATGTCCGACACCGAGATCTCGTTCCAATCCGGCGACGTCACCCTGTACGGGAGTCTTCGCCTGGCCGCCTCACCCGACGCCCCTGCCCCGGCCGCGCTGATTCTGGCCGGCAGCGGCCCCACCGATCGCAACGGCGACAGCGCCCTCCTCGAAGGCGACATCGGAACTCTGCGGTTCATCGCGGATCTTCTTGAAAAACAAGGGATTTCAAGCCTGCGTTACGACAAGCTCGGCAGTGGCGAAACCGCCCTCGGTGACTACGACATCGAGGACATCGCCGATCTCGGCTTCAACACTTTTGTCGACGCCGCCTCCGACGGACTGGACTACCTCGCCGGGCAACCCGGTGTCGATCCCGAGCGCTTGTTCGTGGTCGGACACAGCGACGGCGCCGTAGTCGCACTGGCTCTCGCCACCGCGAAGGAGGGCGCCAGAGTCAGTGCCCTCGCACTGCTCGAGCCACTGAGCGTCAGACTTCTCGATCTACTCACGACGCAGATTCACCGCCAGCTCGATGCGGTCGTCGGCGCCGGTCAGTTGCCGGTCGAACTGGCTGACGAACTGCGCGTCGCGCTCGCCGATGCCGTCGAGTCGCTGCGATCCGAGGGCACTGTTCCGGATGACCTGCCCGAGCCGCTGCAGAATGCGGGACTCGTACACGCCAACGCCAAGGCACTCGCCGAGGAAGACGCATTGGACCCGGTTGCGCTCGTGGCGGCGCTACCGGCGGGCATGCCCGTTCTCACGAGCTGCTCGGACAAAGACATCCAAGTCATTCCCGCCGATGTCGCGGCACTCGACGCCGCGCTCTCACATACAGCGCTGACTTCCGTGCGGATGCGCAACGCCAACTTCGTACTCAAGGACATCGGCGACGAACAGTCCACCGGGGCCGACTACGTCGCGCCGCTTCCGTACTCGGCAGAGTTCTCGGAGCCCTTCACAGCGTGGGTCCGCTCGTTCTCCTGATCACGTACAGACCGAACGTCCTCTTTTTCAGGTAGAAAGTTCCCTCCGCGAACCATCGCGGAGGGAATTCTGCTTTCTACGCCTGACCTGCAATGAAGACTCTTTCAATCCAGCGAACCTGGGGACAGAAGTCACCCGGAGTTTACGTTCGCGGCGCTTTTTATTGGTGCGAACCCTCGATCCGTGCTGTACGGTCATCCATTAACCAGCAACGCCACACAGAAAGGAACGGACATCATGTCGCTACACCCGCACGTCGTATCCGTACCTTCGTGGCGCAGCTGCACCGCAGACAAGCACATTTTTTCGGCCGCAATGTCGGCCAAGCACATGGGCAACAAGCGCGGTGTACCCCGAGAATGATCCCCAGTTTCACCGGATTATTTCTCGGGCACCCAGGGCAAACGCCTCGGGTGCCTTTTCTTTTACCTTTCACACGCAGGAGCACCACATGAAACTTCGAGTCAACCAACTGTCCATCGCGCCGCCGTATGTCGATCTGCCCGGTGACCTCACCGGATACGCCGTCACCCTGGATCTTTCACACTCCGATGCGGCCCACGAAGCTACCCTCGGCGCATTGATCAGCGAGATCCGCAGTCGCGGAGCCTCACGCGTCGTCATCACCGGCTCACCGCGCGAACTCCAGGGCACCCACAGCAGCGCCGCCTGAAAGACCCGGGCGGCCTGAATGCAGAACGGGCCCCGAACTCCCGTTGAGGAGTCGAGGCCCGCTACCGACGCAGGAGTCAGTGCGCGAAGTGGCGCGCACCGGTCAGATAGAGAGTGACACCGGCTTCCTTGGCTGCGGCAATCACTTCGTTGTCGCGAACCGAACCACCCGGCTGCACAACAGCCTTGACGCCGGCATTGAGCAGCACCTGCAGACCGTCAGGGAACGGGAAGAACGCGTCCGAAGCTGCAACCGAACCTACGACGCGGTCACCGGCTCGCTGAACAGCCAGATGCGCTGCATCGACGCGGTTGACCTGGCCCATACCGACGCCGACGGACGCGCCGCCGGAGGCCAGCAGGATCGCGTTGGACTTCACCGAACGGCTGGCGCGCCAAGCAAATTCGAGGTCAGCGAGAGTCTCGGCATCGGCAGCCTCACCGTTGGCGAGGGTCCAGTTGGCCGGGTTGTCGCCGTCAGCGTCCAGAACGTCGCGCTGCTGGAGCAAGGTACCGCCGGAGATCGGACGCAGTTCGATTCCGGTAGCGGTCGGAGCGGCTGCCTTCAGAACACGAATGTTCTTCTTACGCTGCAGAACCTCGACAGCTCCGTCTTCGTACGAGGGCGCGATGACGACCTCGGTGAAGATGTCGGCGATCTGCTCGGCCAGTTCGACGGTGACCTCGCGGTTGGCAGCGATCACACCACCGAAAGCACTGACCGGATCGCATGCATGCGCCTTGCGGTGGGCGTCGGCGATGTCGGTGCCGATGGCGATGCCACACGGGTTGGCGTGCTTGATGATTGCGACGGCCGGATCAGTGAAGTCGTACGCTGCGCGCCACGCTGCGTCGGAGTCCGTGTAGTTGTTGTACGACATCTCCTTGCCGTGCCACTGCTCCGCCTGAGCCAAACCTGCAGGCGCAGCCGGGTTTTCGTACAGCGCAGCGTCCTGGTGCGGGTTCTCGCCGTAGCGAAGAACTGCGCTGCGGTTCCAGGTAGCACCGACCCAGGCCGGGAACAGCGAACCGTCTTCGTCAGCGGCGATCGTGCTCGTCATCCAGCTCGCAACAGCGACGTCGTACGACGCAGTGTGCTGGAACGCCTGCGCCGCAAGCACAGTGCGCTCACGCAAGGTGAATCCGCCACCGGCAACGGCAGTCAGGACGTCGGCGTAACGAGCCGGATCGACCACGACGGCAACCGACGGATGGTTCTTGGCTGCAGCACGCACCATCGACGGGCCGCCGATGTCGATCTGCTCGACGCACTCGTCCGGGCTAGCGCCCGAGGCAACCGTCTCGGTGAAGGGGTACAGGTTCACGACAACCAATTCGAAGGTCGCGATGCCGAGTTCCTCGAGCTGAGCGAGGTGATCCGGCTTGCGGGTATCGGCGAGAACGCCGGCGTGGACGCGCGGATGCAGCGTCTTCACACGGCCTTCGAGGCATTCCGGGAATCCGGTCAGAGCCTCGACCGGGGTCACGGGGATTCCGGCGTCGGCGATCTTCGACGCGGTCGAACCGGTCGAGACCAACTCGACACCGGCCTCGTGCAGGCCCGTGGCCAGCTCGATCAGACCACTCTTGTCGTAGACGCTGACAAGTGCACGGCGCACAGCCTTGCGTTCACTCACTGGGGATCACGGCCTTTCGTCCATCGGAAACCACTCCGCGCGTAGCAACAGCGGCGATGACGTCCGCCAACAACCGTCGCTCCACAATTTTGATGCGTTCATGCAACGAAGACTCGGTGTCGTCGTCATGCACCGGCACAGCTTCCTGCGCCAAGATCGGCCCGGTATCAACTCCGCCGTCGACGAGATGCACCGTGGAACCGGTGACCTTCACGCCGTACGCCAGAGCGTCGGGAACCGCGTGCGCGCCGGGAAAGGCAGGCAGCAACGCGGGATGAGTGTTGATGATTCGGCCGCCGAAACGCTCGAGAAAGCTGGGGCCGAGGATTTTCATGAAGCCTGCACTGACCACGAGATCGGGCTCGTACTCGGCCACCGCTGCTGTCAGCGCCTCGTCCCAGGCGGCACGATTTTCGTAGGTCTTGATCGAGACCTTGAAGGACGGGATCTTCGAATCCACAGCGTGCTCGGCGGCGAGGCAGTCACGATCTACACCGACGGCAACGATCTCGGCGGGGTATCCCTCGGCATGCGAAGCGTCGATCAGCGAAGTCAGCAGGGTTCCAGCGCCGGAAGCGAGTACGACTACCCGCGCGACCGAGTCGCGAAATTGGACCCTGTCGGGCATTGTCGGCTGCGGATTGTCGGCCGAGGCAGTCAGCGCACTACTCCTGAGAACTGGAAGATGATGCGGCCGGAGTATCGGCCGCATGACAGCCTAGTCGCTGGACTCCTGCGGCTTCGAGGGCAGGTCGGTCTCCGGCTCGGCCCCGGCTGTGGGGTCCGCCTCGGGTGCCGCGACAACCTCCGCGTCGACTACTTCGATCTCGACGGTTTCCTCTGTCACTACCTGCACGGGTTCGCCTGATTCTTCGACAATTTCGGCTTCGACGACCTTGGTCACTACCACCGCAGATTCCTGGGCGAGCACTTCGTCGGCGTTTTCGTCGTCCTCGCCATCCGTTGTGGCCGCGGCCGTGATCGCAAGTTCGGGCTCGGATGCTCGAGCCGGTTCAGCCGTCGGCGGCGCAACCTCGTCCTTCATGTGTCCGCGGTGTGAGAACCACATCGCGAACAGCGCCGAGACGGTTCCGAACAATCCCAGCCACGCAAAAGTCAGAAGACCGAAGCCCCACCACAGGACCTCGACGGTGCCGAACTGCCCGAGGTCTCCCCCCGCAGCAAGGGCAAGCAGAGCCATGACGACGCCGGCACCGGCAGCTGCCGTCAGCACTGCGAGCACACTGTCCTGCCCGGCGATGCGTCGAGCGCAATCACGGCCGAGCATCACACCCACCGCAGCCGGAACGACCAACAGCACCGGCCAGATTCCGCCGGCGACGCCTTCCGGAACCGCTCCGAGAAGGGGCAAGGGTGGCAGATCTCCACCGATGTTGCCGAACACGCTGATGGAGACGTTTCCGAAATCGGCCGTCGATCCCGTCATCACCGCGGCTGCACCGACCACGAGGTTCGGCAGGTAGAGCAGCGACAACACCGTCAATCCCAGCACGCCGACAAACCCGTTGCCTCGTGCGAGTAGGTCACCGACCGTCGACCACGACACGAGTAGTGACACCACGACGGCCACGGCGCCCGCAGCCAGCAGCGCTGCCGACGCGGCCGCGGCCGGACGAACAGCGGCAGATGCCCACGGCGGAATCTCGGCGACGACGCGATCCCAGTGCGCAGCAGCAACACCGACGGACGCGGCGATCAGGTGAATCCCGGCGACCCAGCCGAAAGCGGCCAACGTGTTGGGGCTCGACAGCGGAATTGCCGCGGAGGCGTCGGCGACAACGGCGAGAGCGATTGCCGTGATAGTCAACGGCCCGGCTACTGCCGCCCCCACCAGGCGGAGGGTGTCGTCACGGGAGTCGGTGTGCACCGCAGTCGACGCGCATCGGCGTGCAACCACCCACATCATGACGGCCGTCGGAAGCAATGGCAGTACACCGAGTTGGACGCCGCTGATAGTCGCCGGCACCTGGTGGATGACCAACCAGGTGGTGGCAATGGCGCCGAAGGTTCCGGTCAGGTCGCTGCTCGCCGATACCAAAGTGACCACGACGACAGCCGCGATCAGCAGCATCGTCAGGCCCGACGGTCGGAAGGCGACAGTCAGCAACTTGCGTGCCAGGTCCGGGTTCGGTCCCGGGCGACCGCCGCCGACGCGGCCGCTGCCAGTACGACCACGTCCGGGTCGTGAGGACGTGGGACGGGACCGGGTGCCATCAATCAAAGAACTCATCCCCTCGAGGGTTTCACTCGACAGTGCGCCGCGCACTCAGGCGCGCCGTCGGGCTCACGGAATGTGGCCTCCACCCGCAGCGGGTCGGAGGCCACATTCATGTTCGTGAAACGAAGAAGTACTACTGCTGACGCTCGTCGGGGTTCTGCGAGCCGAAGACCTTGGTCTCGGCCGCGGAATCGCTGCTGCCCTGGTCAGGTTCCGCAGACGGCGTCGGCGCTTCGAAAGTGGGCGGCTCGAAGCCCGTCGGCTGCTCGGTCGAGCCAGTCTGCTGCTGGTTGTACGGCTGGCCGTAACCGCGTGGAGCGGTGAACTGATCCGACGAGTAACTCGGGTTCGGCTGGCCACCGGGCTGAGAGGTCAGCGGATAGTAAGACGACGTCGTCGCGGCCGACGAGTCGGTCTGTCCGGGATTTTGCACCGGGTTCTGCCCGTAGGGAGACGCAGTCTGGCCGTAAGGCGGCTGCGAAGCGGTCGGGTCGACGGGGGCGGCGTGCGCTCCCCCGTATCCCTGCTGCTGCGCCTGCCCGTACTGCGGATTCTGCTGGTACTGGCCCGGCTGCTGAGCCTGCTGAGGCTGGCCGTACTGAGCCTGTCCGTATCCCTGTGGCTGACCTGGCGCCTGCCCCGGCGCCTGGCCCTGGGGCTGGCCGTAAGGCTGCTGCTGACCGTACTGCTGAGCTACCGGTCGGGGCGCGGGCGCCTTCAGAATTCCGATCTCGAACAACAACGCGGCGACTGCGACGACGGTCTGCACGAACGAGAGGATCAGCACGATGATCAGGCCCCAACCGAGGCTGATGTCGACGTAGTCGCTGGTACCGACGGAGAACGCGGCGAACACCAAAGCGAAGAAACCCGTGAGGGTGAGCGCTGCGGCAATGCCTGCATACGACTGCTTCGGGAGCAGCGAGACGCCTGCAACCACACCGCCGGCGAAAACGAATCCGAGGCCGTAGATGCTCGATTCGAAGAAACTCGAACTGGTATCCAGGCCGCTACCGATGCCGCTGCTGCTTCCACTGATCGACGTGAAGGGCGCAAAACCGAGCAGGAAATTGATCAGGCCGAGTGCCGCGACGGCGATGAGCAGGATGAATCCGAGATTCTTGGTTCCACCGCCCGCTGCCGGCTGATTCGGTGGCCCGAAGCTGGGCCCTTGCGGCGTGAACGTCATGACTTCTCCTCGTAGACGGTCTTCGATGGTTACCAGCGTATGTGTCTCGACTTCGCACGCTAACACCGACAGGAGACAATGGGCAGATGCCCTTCACCCTCGCGCCCGGCGCCGACCACGTCGTCGAAACCGAGGTGAAGCACTCACGATTCATCGCCGCGCTTCACCGAGTAGACGACGCCGAAGCCGCCACGGAGTTCGTCGCGGAGCAGAAATCGCTGTATCCCGATGCGCGCCATCATTGTTCGGCTTTCGTGATCGGATACGAGGCGAACTCACGCGTCGAACGTGCACACGACGACGGTGAACCGGGCGGCACTGCCGGGGTGCCGATGCTTCAAGTTCTCAAGTCTCGAGATCTGGTCGATGTGATTGTTGTCGTCACGCGCTATTTCGGCGGAATCAAGCTCGGCGCCGGTGGATTGGTCCGCGCATATTCGGGAGCGGTCTCGGTGGCTCTCGATTCGGCCGAGCTTGTGGCCAGGGAGAGAAAGATCCTGCGCACTTTGGCGATCCGGCACTCAGAGGCCGGTCGGGTGGAAGCGGAGCTGAGAGCGCGGGGCGTCTCGGTGCTCGGAACTACGTATGGATCGAAGGCGGTGATGACGCTCGCCGCCGGTGACGCCGACGATCTCGATTCGATCGTCGCATCCATCACATCCGGTGCGGGGCAGTTGGAACCTGCCGGGTCGATGTGGGTCGATACCACTGTGCGTGGTTAAGGAGTCCGGAGACTCCCTAACCACGCACGGGGGCGAAGCCCCTTACAGGGACTGAAGAATCTCGCGAGCGAGAGCAGCGGTGGCGGACGGCGTCTTGCCGACCTTCACGCCTGCAGCTTCGAGAGCTTCCTGCTTTGCCTGAGCAGTTCCCGAGGAACCGGAGACGATGGCGCCGGCGTGGCCCATGGTCTTGCCTTCGGGAGCGGTGAAGCCTGCCACGTAGCCGACGACCGGCTTGGTGACGTTGGCCTTGATGTAATCGGCTGCACGCTCTTCCGCGTCGCCACCGATTTCACCGATCATCACGATGACCTTGGTCTCGGGATCCTTCTCGAACGCCTCGATGGCGTCGATGTGGGTGGTTCCGATGACCGGGTCGCCGCCGATGCCGATGGCGGTGGAGAAGCCGAAGTCACGGAGTTCGTACATCATCTGGTAGGTCAGGGTGCCCGACTTGGAGACCAGGCCGATGGGGCCGGTGCCTGCAATGTTGGCGGGCGTGATGCCGACGAGGGCCTCACCCGGGGTGATGATGCCGGGGCAGTTCGGTCCGATGATGCGCGTCTTCTTGCCCTTGGACTCGTTGTACGCCCAAGCGTAAGCGGAGTCCTGAACCGGGATGCCCTCGGTGATGACCACGAGGAGCGGGATCTCCGCGTCGATGGCCTCGACGATGGCGTCCTTCGAGAAGGCCGGGGGAACGAATGCGATGGAGACGTCTGCGCCGGTCTCCTTGATTGCCTCTTCGACCGTCGCGAAGACGGGGAGCTCGACAGGGGAACCGTCAGCTGCAACGTGCGAGACCGTGGTGCCGGCCTTGCGAGCGTTGACGCCGCCGACGACCTGGGTGCCGGCCTTGAGCATCAGAGCGGTGTGCTTGGTGCCCTCGCCGCCGGTGATGCCCTGGACGATGACCTTTGAATCCTTGGTGAGGAAGATTGCCATTGTTCTGTGAGTCCCTTACTTCGCTGCGTGAGCGAGTTCGGCGGCCTTGTCGGCGGCCTCGTCCATGGTTGCGACGACCGTGACCAGCGGGTGGTTGGCCTCGGCGAGGATGCGACGACCCTCTTCGACGTTGTTTCCGTCCAGGCGAACGACGAGCGGCTTGTTGGCCTCGTCACCCAGGGTCTTCAGTGCGCCGACGATGCCGTTGGCAACTGCGTCACACGCGGTGATGCCGCCGAAGACGTTGACGAACACGCTCTTGACCTGTGCATCGTTGAGGATGACATCCAGGCCGGCAGCCATGACTGCAGCGGAAGCTCCGCCGCCGATGTCGAGGAAGTTGGCGGGCTTGACGCCACCGTGGTTCTCGCCGGCGTATGCGACGACGTCCAGCGTGGACATGACCAGGCCTGCGCCGTTGCCGATGATTCCGACCTCACCGTCGAGCTTGACGTAGTTGAGGTCGTTTTCCTTGGCCTTGAGCTCGAGGGGATCGGTAGCGTCGCGATCCTCGAATGCCTCGTGGCCGGGCTGACGGAACGCTGCGTTCTCGTCGAGGGTGACCTTGCCGTCGAGGGCGAGGATCTGATCGTCAGGCGTACGAACGAGGGGGTTGACCTCGACGAGGAGTGCGTCTTCGCCGATGAAGACCTCCCACAGCTTCTGGATCGTCACGGCCGCTGCGTCGAGCACCTCTGCGGGCAGCTTTCCTGCCTCGGCGATGCTGCGCGCGAACGCGAGGTCGACGCCCTTGACTGCGTCGACGGGGATCTTGGCGAGAGCGTCGGGGTTCTCCTCGGCGGTGACCTCGATCTCGACGCCACCCTCTACCGAGCACATGGCCAGGTAGGTGCGGTTGGTGCGGTCGAGCAGGAAGGAGATGTAGTACTCCTCGGCAATGTCACTTGCCTCTGCGACCAGCAGCTTCTTGACGACATGGCCCTTGATGTCCAGGCCCAGGATTGCCTCGGCGTTTGCCACTGCGGCATCCACGTCGGGCGAGTACTTGACGCCACCGGCCTTGCCGCGGCCGCCTACCTTGACCTGTGCCTTCACCATCACGGGCTTACCGATTTCTTCGGCAATCTCGCGTGCGCCGGCGACTGTGTCTGTAACACGTCCAGCCGAAGTCGGCACTCCGTGCTTGGCGAAGAGTTCCTTCGCCTGGTATTCGAAGAGATCCATCTGCTCACCGTCTCGTCTGCGTTGTCACCCGCTCGAGGGGTAGGAGCGGGTCTGTTCTGGACTTTAACCAGTTGCCGCGTTCGGTTTGCGCCCGCATTGATGCTATGTGGCCCAAGTCACGCGCAATTGCCCGATGAGGCACGCCTCACCGATTCGGCAAGGTGGCCACACCGAATTTGTCAAGCATCAGTCTCACTGATTCTTGCGCTCGAGAACGCTGCAACGAGAAGCAACACTATGCCCGTGGCCGCTGTGATCGCACCCACCCCCACGGTTGCGTCCGATATGCGCGATGACGTGAGTGGCCACTCACCGACGTACACCAGAGCTGCCACGGCAGATCCGATCAGCAATGCCGCGCCCCGCGACGGCCGCGCGGACGCTGCGATCACAGCGGCGATCACGACGGTGACGCCGACGAGCAGTTGACCCCAGACGTCAATTCCCCACGGCCACTCCAGAACTGAGGCCGCCGTATAGGCGTCGCCCTGATAGAGGGGAAGCGCGGTTCCGATCAGGACAGCGACGGCGCCGATCCCACCGACGATAAGCACCAGCCCTCGCGAACCGCCACCTACCGACGTGTCGACATCCTCACGCTCGGCGCTTCCCGCCAGCCAGACGAGCAGTCCCGTCGCCGCAGCGAGGAAAGCCGCGCCGCAGAGCACGAAGGCACCGGCCCCCAACCCGACGCCCGGTACGTCCGTGGCGATGAAAGCCGACTGCATGACAGCGGCGACTCCCATCACGACCGTGGTCCACAACACGCCGACGGCCGGCCGCACCACCGCGGCGCGGCCCGGGGCGAACAAGCCCAGACCGGCGACCAGCAGTACAGCAGCCGCGAGCAAGACAACTCGAGACGAGAGCATGGACGGTTCGGGGATGTTCTCCGGCAACGACAGGACCGGAAGTGCCACCCCCAGGGCCGCCACTGCTGCGGTGACAACTGCGCCGATACCGGCAACGCGGTGAAGTCTGTTCACCCGCGCTTGCGCCGCCCGGGACTGAGCCACCATCGCCGCTTTCAGCGCACCCTTTGTCGTCTTCGCGGGTGCGCGAACCACACTTTCAGCGGGAATCGCATCTCTTTCACGCCTGGATGCGAGGTAGGGAGCTGAAACTCCGATCACGGCGATGACCACGGCGGCCAGCGCCCCGACCACCGATCCCGAACCGACGCCGATCCGATCGCCGGCCGCGAACCCAGCCATCACCCTGGTTCCACTGACTGCGAGTGCGCCGAGACCGACACCGATCAGGGCGCCGCAGCCCACCGGTAGCGAGATGGACGTCAATGCCGCCGCGACCGCAACGAGTACCGCGACGCCGACCAATCCCGTACCGACGGCGGTGGCCGCCGCCGAGTCGACGAGCGGTTTGACCAGAAAGATCGGATCCTGCGAACTGAAGGAAGGACCGAACAGGGAGAGCACGAACACCACCGCGGCCAGAATCAGCAGCGCTGTCGGCCACCCACCGATCCGCCCGCCAACCGATCGCCCGTCGAATTCCGCGGCGCGAGCGCTGCCGTATCCGTCCCGCTCCGATTCACGATGGACGACCATGAAGCCGAGGACACCGGACACCACAAGAAGTCCGTGGCCCGCGAGCGCGAGATAAGCGCCCGGACCCGCATCGATCGAACCCGCCGAAATCGGACGGAAAAGGTCCAAGCGGTTTGCATCGATTGCGTCGACGAACAACTGAACGTCGAGGATCGCCGCGCCGAGGGACACCGCGCCGATACCTGCCAGGAGTCCACCTGCGAAGGCGGGCCTGCGCCCCGAGGTGAGCACCGCAACCAGCGGCACGACGATCGTGCAGACGGCAGCGAAGAGAGCGGCGGAAGCAAGAGCCCCCGTCGTGTCGACCCCGCGGCCACTCCCGACTCCGACGACGGGACTGGCTGCCACTCCGACGGCACCGAGCAGTCCGATTACCGCCGCGAGTGGCGCCCCGGACTTCACTCCGGGGTCGTCGATACGCGCCTGCGACGTAGTTCCAGGTGTTGTGGACACTCGATCGACGGTAGTGCCTGAATGGACCGGTGATCCGGTTGTGACACGCGCGATCACGAAACGAGATGATTCGTCCGTTTTGCCCGGATCGACATATTCCCAGGTCAAGCTGTGAGGCACGTCACATAATCGGACAGGTTTCCGCTACGGCTTGCGCCCATCGCAATCATTTCGTTACCGTCAGTCGGTCTAAGTCACGGGCTGATCACGAACTCGAGGAGAGAACCGGCATATGCATCACCGCAGCCAGTTCACCGCTAGTAGGTTCTCGAACTCAGCTCCAGACGAGGTCACGACCACTTATCCAACGCACTCGGCCAGGCGTTACACCGAGACCAAAAGTTCTGAGATCTCTACCGATATGTTCACTCGAAATTCATCCTCCACGTCGTCAGATTCCGACTCTCACGAGTTCGTCGAGTCCGACGTGATCAGCACCCCCACTTACGCCTCCTCCGCACCGACAGTCGATGTCGAATCTCCGGTTCGCCGCAGCGGTGCTCACCGACTCCCCACCCCTCCCTCCGCTCTCAAGGGCCGCGCCGCCGTTCTGGCAGTTGCAGCCGGCGCGGTTGTCGCCGCGGGCCAGGCAGTTGTCAACGACGGTTCCTCTTCTGCCGCCGACCACTCGGAAGTTGCACTCGCCAACGAGTCCTCCGCGATCGGTACCACCGCAGAACCGCAGGCCGCTCAGTTCGCTCCGGCCACCTCCACGGCAGCCACCACCGAGGCCGACGCTCCGCAGGTCCTCAACGTCGCAGCGCCGACCGACCTCTCCCAGTTCAGCAACCTGCTTGCCAAGGGCCAGCGTTTCAGTGACGAGCGCGCAGCACGCGAAGCCGCTGCCCGTCGCCCGCTGTTCGTCCTGCCGGCAGTGGGCACGTTCACGTCCAACTTCGGCACCCGCTGGGGCACCCTGCACGCCGGCGTCGACATCGCCGCCCCGATCGGGACGCCCATCGTCGCGGTCGCCGACGGCAAGGTCATCGATTCAGGTCCGGCTTCCGGGTTCGGCATGTGGGTACGCCTACAGCACGCAGACGGAACGATCACCGTCTACGGCCACATCGACACGTCCACCGTCACGGTTGGTCAGCAGGTCATGGCCGGCGACCAGATCGCCACTGTCGGCAACCGCGGCTTCTCCACCGGCCCGCACCTTCACTTCGAGGTTCATCTCGCCGGCGAGAACAAGATCGATCCCCTCCCCTGGCTCGCCTCACGCGGCATCAGCCTCGGCGTCGAGCAGGACTGATCGCAAGCCCAACGCTTCTGATGAAAAACTTCCGGCCCGCACCTTTCCAGGTACGGGCCGGAAGTTTTTGCCTGTCTTCTACAGCTTGACCATCGGCACACCGCCGATGAGCATCAACCGCACCTTGCCCGCGCTACCGAAGTCGATGGTGACCGTCGCGGTGGGGCCAGTGCCCTTGGTTTCCAACACGGTGCCCAGACCGTACTTGTCGTGACTGACGCGGTCACCCGTGGCGAGGACCAGAACGTTGTTGCGGCCACGCGCGGCCCCGAAACTGGGAGTCGACGCGGCCTTGCCGGACCCTCCCCCGTAGTTCTGCCCGCCGCCGTATCCCTGGCCGCCCTGGCTGCCGTAGCGGCTTCCGCTGCCGTAACCCGGCCTGCCGCTTCCGAATCCGCCACCGGTGCCCGGATCCTCACGGCGCCAGTTGATCAGGTCCTCCGGGATCTCCTGGATGAACCGCGACGCCGGGTTCTGGATCGGTTGCCCCCACGCCGAACGCATGATCGCGCGCGTCAGGTACAGGCGCTGCCTGGCACGGGTGATGCCGACGTAAGCAAGTCGACGCTCTTCGGACAGCTCCGCCGGATCGCCGAGGGCGCGCATGTGCGGGAACTGCCCGTCCTCCCAACCGGTGACGAAGACGACCGGGAACTCGAGGCCCTTGGCGGTGTGAAGCGTCATCATGGTCACGACGCCGTCGTCGGAGTCCGGCAGTTGATCGGCGTCGGCGACAAGCGATACCCGTTCGAGGAAGGCGGCAAGCGAACCCGGATCGGGTTCACCTTCACGCATTGCTGCGGTTTCCTCGTCGTCCGGATCGATCAGCCCGGCCGCGTTTCGCGCGTCGGAACTGAATTCCCTTGCCACGCTGACGAGTTCGTTCAAGTTGTCGAGTCGCGCGCCATCCTGCGGATCGCTGCTCGCCGCAAGCTCGGCGCGGTAGCCGGTGCGCTCGAGCACCGCCTCGGCAACCTCACCGATGTCACCGAGCTCGAACGGTTCGTCCTCGTCGGCGGCCGCTGTCGGTAGCAGGGCCCGCAGCCCGTCCATCATCTCGAGGAACGACGCGATGGCCTTCTGTGACCGCGTATTGAGCAGCGCCACTTTGCCTTCCGCGCCGTCACGGAGAGCGGCGGCGAAGCTGATGTTGCGATGCTCGGAGTGCACGGCGACGCAGGCTTCGGCTCGATCACCGATACCGCGTCGGGGCGTGTTGAGAATGCGTCGCAGGCTCACGGTGTCGTCCTCGTTGGCGAGGACGCGCAGATACGCGACGATGTCCCGAACTTCCTTGCGCTCGTAGAAGCGAACGCCGCCGACCACCTTGTACGGCACTCCGAGTCGAATGAAGATCTCCTCGAGCGCGCGCGAGGAGTTGTTGGTCCGGTAGAACACCGCGATGTCGGCGAACTTGGTCTCGCCCTGGTCCACCAGCCGATCGATCTCCGAGGCGACAAACGATGCTTCGTCGTGCTCGTTGTCTGCAACGTAGCCGACGATCAGTTCGCCTTCACCCGAATCGGTCCACAGACGCTTTTCTCGTCGGCCGGTGTTCTTGGAAATCACGGAGTTGGCCGCAGACAGAATGTTCTGCGTCGAACGGTAGTTCTGTTCGAGAAGGATGGTCCGAGCATCCGGGTAGTCGCGTTCGAACTCTTCGATGTTGCGGATAGTGGCTCCGCGGAACGCGTAGATCGACTGATCGGCGTCACCGACGACGCACAGTTCGGCCGGGGCAACGGCGTGGTCGGACTCGCCGGCTCCACCGACCAGTTCACGCACAAGCATGTATTGCGCGTGGTTGGTGTCCTGGTACTCGTCGACGAGCACGTGACGGAAGCGGCGGCGGTAGTACTCGGCGATCTGTGGAAACGCCTGAAGAAGCGCGACGGTCTCACCGATGAGATCGTCGAAGTCGAGTGCGTTCGCCGCACGCAGCCGCTGTTGGTAGTGGCCGTAGACCTTGGCGATCAGTCGCGGAAGTTCGGCCGGATCCTGATCGGCTGCGACAACCGCCTCTTCCGGTCCGACGAGTTCGTTCTTCAGGTTGGAGATGTGAGTGGCGAGAAGCCGCGCGGAGAATCGTTTGGTGTCGAGCTCGAGGTCCTTCGAGATCATCGTCAGCAGTCGACGCGAATCGTCGGAATCGTAGATCGAGAAATTCGAGTTCAAACCGGGTAGGAGCGCCGCCTGTGCTCGCAGAATCCGCACGCAACTGGAGTGGAACGTCGATACCCACATGGCGTTGGCACGCGGTCCGACAAGAGCTGCCACACGCTCGCGCATCTCGGCCGCAGCCTTGTTGGTGAACGTGATGGCCAGGATCTGACCGGGGGTGACACCCCGTTCGGCCAACAGATAGGCGATGCGACGCGTCAGCACTGCAGTCTTGCCCGAGCCGGCTCCCGCGACTATCAGCAACGGCGAACCGGCATGGACCACGGCCTCGCGCTGTTGCGGGTTGAGACCCTCGAGGAGGGCGTCCGAACCCGCGTCGTGTCCCCGCGCGCCGCCCCCGTCGTGCTGGGAATGTCCGTCGTGCTCACCGAGTGCTGGGTACGTGTTCATCGCCTGTCCACGCTACCGGCGTCCACCGACACGGTCGTCAGTGCGTCCACCTGCTGGTAGAGGCACTTGGATTACCTGTGTCGAGCATGGCAAACTGGACGCTATGTTCAGCATTTCCGTTCGCGACAACACGGCCGACCCCGTCGGCCCGCTGTGGCGTTACTTTACGTGCCCCGGACCTCGGTGCACGTGATCTGAACAGCTCACCCGCCCCTGGTCCGAATCGGATCCGGGGCATTTTCGTCAGTGTGCCTGGATCGGTAACGACCCGAGCCGAGACCACGATCCACGCAGTAGGAAGAGGAGACGAATAGCAATGAGCACCCAGGCTGCAGCCCCCCATGGAAATACTGTCGATACTGTAAAAACTGCTCCGACAGACGTCGAGATCCCCCAGAGTGAGGCGGAGATCGACGAACTACGGAAAGAAATCGACCGTCTCGACGCCGAGATCCTCGCGGCCATCAAACGCCGCTCCGAGGTCTCCCAGATCATCGGCCGTACCCGGATGGCATCGGGTGGTCCGCGTCTGGTGCACAGCCGCGAGATGAAGGTCCTCGAACGATTCAACGAGCTGGGCCAGGAAGGCCACACTCTCGCGATGCTGCTCCTGCGCCTGGGCCGCGGACGCCTGGGCCACTAGCGCACACCCAGATCACTTGCGAACGGCCACATCGGATGCCTCTGGCAGTCCCGATGTGGCCGTTCGCGTGTGTATCAGCTCTCGAGCGCGATGTACTTCGTGTTCAGGTATTCCTCGATCCCCTCGGTCCCGCCCTCGCGGCCGAATCCGGATTCCTTCACGCCACCGAACGGCGCTGCCGCGTCCGAGATCACTCCGCGGTTGACGCCGATCATTCCTGATTCCAGTGCGTCGGAAACCCGAAGCGCACGGTCGAGATCCCTCGTGAAGATGTACGCGGCCAGTCCGAACTCGGTGTCGTTGGCGGCTGCGATTCCCTCGGCTTCGGTGTCGAAGCCGGTGATCGCGGCGACGGGTCCGAACACCTCTTCTTTCAGAATCCGCGCGCTGGCCGGAACGTCTGCCAACACCGTGGCTGGATAGAAGTACCCTTCACCACCCGGCGCTTCGCCGCCCAGTCGCACCTTCGCCCCGGCATCCACCGCATCTGCAACCAACTCCGCGACCGTGTCGAGTTGGTTCTGGTTGATCAGCGGGCCGAGCTTCGTCTCCGGGTCGGTACCGGGTCCCATCGTGAAAGTCGCCATCTTCTCGGTCAGCTTGGTCGTGAACTCTTCACGCACGGCGTTGGCGACGTGGAACCGGTTGGCGGCGGTGCATGCTTCGCCACCGTTGCGAAGCTTCGCCAGTACCGCGCCCTCGACTGCCTTGTCGACGTCGGCGTCGTCGAACACCACGAAGGGTGCGTTGCCACCCAATTCCATCGACGTGCGGAGCAATCGCTTCGCGGACTTCTCCACCAGCATCTTGCCGACGCCGGTGGACCCGGTGAAGGTGAGCTTGCGCAGTCGAGGGTCGTCGATGAGAGGGCCGGTCACTTCACCGGATTTCGATGTCGGCAACACCGAGAGGACTCCGTCGGGCAACCCGGCTTCGGCCATGAGCTGAGCAAGCAACAACATCGTCAACGGGGTCTCCGAGGCGGGCTTGACGATGATCGTGCAGCCGGCGGCCAACGCCGGGCCGATCTTGCGGGTACCCATCGCCAACGGGAAATTCCAGGGAGTGATGGCCAGACACGGTCCGACCGGCGCTTTGGTGACAAGGATCCGGCCGTTGCCCGCCGGGGCCGGCGTGTAGCGCCCGCCGATGCGAACGGCCTCCTCGCTGAACCACCGGAAGAACTCAGCCCCGTACTTCACCTCGGCGCGACTTTCGGCGAGTGCCTTGCCCATTTCGAGGGTCATCAGCAGCGCCACGTCCTCCGCTCGCTCGGTGATCTTCTCGAAGACGGCTCGCAGGATTTCACCACGCTCGCGCGCAGGTGTGCTCGCCCACTTCGACGAGACGGCCACGGCTTCGTCGAGAGCGCGCAGCGCGTCCGCGGGGCTCGCATCGGCGACATCGGTCAACGATTTCCCGGTCGCCGGATCCGCCACCGGGAAGGTCGCGTTGTTCTCCGCGGGCACGAACCGACCGCCGACGAACAACTGGGTGGGAACTGATCGAATGAATTCGAATGTGTCCATGGGTTCCATGATGCTCGTCGGAGCCGCGTCCGTCTGCCCGCGAGCGAGACTCACGCGGAAGTTTCCAGCTTGTGCCACTAAAGTCGATGATCGTGAGCACTGACATCACCGGAACCTCAGCCTGGCAGAAACTGCGCGCTCATTACGCCGACATCGAAGGCGTTCACCTGCGAGAACTCTTCCAGGACGATCCAGCCCGCGGGCGAGAGCTGACGATCGACGCCGGTGATCTTCACATCGACTACAGCAAGCATCGCGTCAGCCGCGAGACTCTCGCGCTGCTCGTCGACCTGGCCCGCGAGGCCGGCGTCGAGGCACGACGCGACGCGATGTTCGCGGGCGATCACATCAACACTTCCGAAGACCGCGCCGTACTGCACACAGCGCTGCGTCTGCCCAAGGATTCTGCTCTGACCGTCGACGGTCAAGACGTCGTCGCGGACGTTCACGAAGTTCTGGACGCGATGGGCGCTTTTGCCGATCGTGTGCGCAGCGGCGAGTGGACCGGAGCTACCGGCAAGCGCATCCGCACCATCGTCAACATCGGCATCGGCGGTTCCGACCTCGGGCCGGTGATGGTCTACCGCGCACTACGGCATTACGCCGACGCCGGAATCAGCGTCCGGTTCGTCTCCAACATCGACCCTGTCGACCTGGTCGGGCAGCTCGACGACCTCGATCCGGAGACGACGCTCTTCATCGTCGCATCCAAGACGTTCTCCACCCTCGAGACCCTCACCAACGCGACAGCGGCAAAGCGTTGGCTGTTCGCCGGTCTGGGCAGCGAAGACGTCTCGGCCGTAGCCAAGCATTTCGTCGCAGTCTCCACCCACGGTGACCGTGTGGCGGAGTTCGGCATCGACACCGCGAACATGTTCGGGTTCTGGGATTGGGTCGGCGGGCGCTACTCCGTCGACTCGGCGATCGGCTTGTCGGTCATGTGTGCCGTCGGACCCGTTCGCTTTGCGGAGTTCCTCGACGGTTTCCACCAGATCGACACGCACTTCCGAAACCAACCGCTCGAGCAGAACGCGCCGGTCCTCCTCGGCCTCATCGGGCTCTGGTATTCCAACTTCTTCGGCGCACAGTCCCGCGCAGTGCTGCCCTACTCCAACGACTTGCTGCGCTTTCCCGCCTACCTGCAGCAGCTGACCATGGAATCCAACGGCAAATCGGTTCGCGCCGACGGCTCACCGGTGACCACGTCCACCGGTGAGATCTTCTGGGGCGAGCCCGGAACCAACGGCCAACACGCCTTCTACCAACTCCTGCATCAGGGCACCTGGCTGGTGCCTGCCGATTTCATCGGGTTCGCGGAATCCACCGACGATCTGCCTACTGCGGACGGCACGGGATCAATGCACGATCTGCTCATGAGTAACTTCTTCGCTCAGACAAAGGTTCTCGCGTTCGGCAAGACTGCCGAAGAAATCGCGTCAGAGGGCACTGCTCCGGAGCTGGTGCCACACAAGGTGATGCCAGGCAACCGACCGTCGAGCACTATCTTGGCGAAGGAGCTGACCCCCTCGGTCGTCGGTCAGCTGATCGCACTTTACGAGCACCAGGTATTTGTCGAAGGTGCTGTCTGGGGTGTCAATCCGTTCGATCAGTGGGGCGTCGAACTCGGCAAGACACAAGCCATGGAACTGGGGCCTGCGCTCTCTTCCGAAGCAACACCCGGCGACCTCGGCGACACATCCACAGATGCTCTGGTGCAGTGGTACCGCAGAGAGCGCGGACGGGCCTGACTCACGCGGCCGCCGGGCCGAACCAACTTTCCGTTGTGTACACGCGTCCGGATCGGTCGACGAGCCGAGCCCGAAGCTCTTGCTGTTCAACCCATTTGATGGCGCTTATCCCCCGGATCAACGCAGCTTCGCTCGCGGCGTACGCCCACACCGCGTCGTCAGCAATCACCGAGACCTGTGCCCATTCCGTGGAGGGCCGCTCCTGGTTCGGCTCCCAGGAGGGCAGCTCCAGCGCCCGCGCCGTCGCCATCGCGGTTCCGTTGATCAGTTCGACTTCTTCGCTGTCCGGCACCGGAATCTGCCAGCCACCAGCCGGTGCATGGCCGGCCGTGGCGATCACGTCGCCGATCCGCACAGCAACGCCGCATTGTAATTCGGCGGCGACGATCTGCGCGGCGCGATCGACGGTGTCGGCCTTGGCAACTCCGGTGATGTCGAACGACGCACCCCAGGGCGCGTACACCACGTCTCCGTCGAGCTGTACGTCCTCGAACGTCGGGGTCGGGTGCACCGGAGGGATGGATTCGTCCTCGGAGTAGTTGTCGGCAAGCGGATTGACTGCACCGCCGGTCATACGGGCAGCCCACAGCGCCGACCGCAGCAGAGCCGACATACGTCGTGTCACTTTGACCGGAGTTCCCTGAGCGAGGTTGACGGCGTGAATCTCGGCGTCTCCCCGGCGAAGGTCGCAGACCGCTTCGGTTTCGTCGATGGCAGCTGCGATCAACGCGTGCGCAGTAGGCAGCGCAGCGCCCTCGGTGACGTCCACCTCCACGGCGGAATCCCACATCGCCCACTTCTCGACACTGACCATGTCAGTCCTGCCCTTCGAACACACTGTGTTGTAACCAGTATGCGCCGGTCAGCAACCCCCGTGCCATAAAGCGCTTCCGAGGCCGAGGCACACATGCCGCAGGTTGAGCAGCGCACGGCGGGGACTGGATGGTAGATCTGTGCGACAGAATTGCCGCCCGGACTGTCGCCCTCCGTGTGCAAGACGTGTAATCCTCCACATGGTTCTGACATGCACCTGACTGCGACGACGTCGACTACTACTGGCGCAGCGGGCAATTCCGATCCGAAAGACGCAGAGTCGACGCTCGACATGTCCGGCCGACCGGCTGCGCTTCGAGCCCGGTCCGCCGCAGCAACACGCCCGGGCGGCGCTGATGTCACCGCATGAACCTTATGTCACCGCATGAAAAATGGGGACCGACGAGAAGCACTGTGTTCCAACGTCGATGACATACCAATCGGCCGCTTCAATGCGCGTCACTTTCGCAGGTGGACACACCTGAGCGCTCACTCTCGAGTGCAGCAAAATACGGGCCCACCACTGCGCGCGAGCGTCGAGCAGAGCACCGAGAAGAAGTCCCGAACACGCGGCGCGCCAACCGCCGGCACGACGACGCCCGGTGCCCGGCGGCAGCGCTTCGCACGTTACAGACCGAGCAGGAATGCATCGACACAAAATGGATAGGACCGGCTGAAAGAACCTGCAGCACAATGGCGTAACCACCACCGTTCGGCTTATACGCTACCGCCGTACACCTTGGCAAAACGAACGGTCAGTACGCGGCGAAAATCACATACTTTACAAAGTCTTTGGAATTTTTCTGCGCCAAATATCCGCAGGTGAAAGGACTTTCGACCAGAGTCCAGAATAACCGTGTCGTCTACTATGTGAAAACTGCGAAGTAGCTGTGACGCTGGGTCACGCTCGAGGGAGGAATTGTGACCGATTCATTCAAGGACCGTTTGAACGCCTTGTACCCGGCCACAGCACCGAGACTCACCAACGCACAAGTTGTGGAAGCCCTTTCGCAACGTGGATGCAAGATTTCGACACCGTACCTCTCGCAACTCCGGAGCGGTGTGCGCACGAATCCATCGGAGCAAGTCGTTTTGGCATTGGCCGATTACTTCGGCGTAGCAGCAGAGTACTTCTTCGGCCCGACACCTCGCCAAGATCCCGAACTGATTCCGGAAGAAGACCGTTCGGTTGTCGAGGAGTTCCACGACAGCGAATTACGTTCTCTGGCCATAAAAGCGGTCGATCTCTCCCCTGAATCGCAGGACTTGCTCTCATCGATTGCGGAGAAACTTCGCTCGTCCGAAGGACTCCCGGCCGTCCCTCCGGATTGCAGCACCTACACCCCACCGTTCACTCGCGACTAGTCCGGAGCGAAGTTCAGCGAGTCAGATCAGCGAGTCAAGCGGCCCAATAGTGCCGAAGCTGTGATGATTCCGAGCAGCGCGGCCCCGATCAGCACGCCGAAGTCGACGAGGTAGTCGGTCGGCATTCCGATCAGCAGACCGCGCAGCGCTGACACCTCGTAACTCAGCGGATTGATGCGACTGAGCCACTGAACCCACGTCGGCATGAGTTCGACCGGGTACAGAGCGTTGGACGCGAAGAACAACGGCATGGTGATCGCCTGGCCGATGCCCATCAATCGATCTCGTTTGAGCACGATCCCCGCGATCGCAACCGACAGACAGGCGAAGAACGCCGAGCCGAGGACAACGACAGCCACGACGCCGAGCAGCTTGATCGGGTTCCACGTCATGCTCACGCCCAGCAGCGCCGCTACAACGACTACGACCACGGCCTGGGCGACCGCACGGATACCGGCTGCAAATGCCTTTCCGGTGACCAGCGCGGCTCGTGGCGTCGGCGTCACCATGAGTTTGGTGAGGACTCCCGCGTCACGCTCCCAGATGATCTGGATTCCGTAGAAGATCGCAACAAAAAGCGCGGACTGCGCAATGATGCCCGGCGCGAGAAAGTCGAGATACGGTACGTCGCCAGTCGGGATCGCTCGGATATGACTGAACGTCTGACCGAAGATCACCAACCAGAGGATCGGCTGGATTGCGCGCGTGACCAATTCAGATCGGTCGTGCCGCAACTTCTGAACTTCCACGAGGCAGAATGTGTAAATTCTCGAGAGCAATCGAGCAAGACTGTTGGTAGTGGGATCAGCCCAAGCGGCGCGCTGTGCGACGGGCACTGCGGACATCGTGGAGACCTCCTGACTTGCCGCCGGTGAGGTCGTCGCCGGTGTAGTGACGGAATACGTCTTCGAGAGTGGCCTCCGGCCCCAGTTCGGCGGCCAACGCGCTCGGCTCGCCCACTGCACGAAGTTCACCGTGATGCATCAACGCAACACGATCACACAACTCCTCGGCTTCTTCCATGTAGTGCGTCGTGAGCAGGACGGTCATGCCGTATCGCTTCTGCATCTCCGCCACTCGCTTCCAGACGGATTCGCGGGCAATGGGATCCAACCCCACCGTCGGTTCGTCGAGCACCAGCAGCGACGGTCGGTTCACCAGTGCCTGCGCAAGTTCGAGCCGTCGCACCATACCGCCGGAGAAGCTCGACGCGAGACGCTCACCTGAATCGAGCAGATCCACCATCTCGAGCGCTTGGTCGACGCGCTCGCGTCGTTCGGACCGCGGAACGTCGTACAGTCGCGCGAACCAGGTCACGTTCTCGCGTGCGGTCAATGCGCTTTCGATCGAGAGCTGTTGTGGCACGTACCCGAGGTAGCGCCGAATGGTCATCGCTTCGCTGCGAACGGAGCGACCGAGAATTCGAATGTCACCCTCTTGCAGAGGAAGTAACGTGTTGAGCAACCTGATCGTCGTCGTCTTTCCTGCACCGTTGGGACCGAGCAGGCCGAAGCATTCCCCCGCGTTGACGACCAGACTCAGGTTGTCCACCGCCCGATGACCGCCGAACTTGTATGTGACCGAGTCGATCTCGACCGCGGGTGCGTCAGGGTCAGGCATGTGTACTGCTCGGCTCCTCCACCACTGCGTCAGCATCTCACTGCCCCCCGCCTTCCGATCCGGCTGCTGCCAGAGCGCTCGCCAATCGAGACAGGGCCGGTAGAGCAGCCTCGATACTTGCCCTGTCCTCTGCGGTCAGAGTCGACAATGCCTGACCGACAATCACACTCCGGCGATCACGCCACACCTCGACGCGGGCGCGCGCCTCGTCCGCGAGCACCAATCGCGCGACGCGGCGGTCGGCCTCGTCGGCAACGCGTTCGATCACTCCCTCGTCGACGAGCTGCCGCACCAAGGTGGACACCGTGTTTGCCGCGACACCCAATCGCCCGGCAGCCTCGGCCACCGACAGACCCGGGTTGCGTCGTAGCAGCCTGACGAGTTCGATCTGGGCGCCGGCGAGCGGTCGTTCCGCAAACGGCCGCCCCGACGCCTTCCTCGTGCCCCGGCGCAATTGTCCGAGCGTCTCCAGGACGTCATCCGCAAGATTTGCTCCGCTTCCATCCACAACCTCACAATAGCTCTGTAACAGAGCTATTGTCGAGGAATCCGGACGCCCGGCGTTTTCAGCTCGTCCGCAACGGGTATCCCCGATTGCTTGTCCCGAGCACTCCCGCCCAGAACGGAGACGTCATGCGCAGACAGTGGTTGTTCGCGACAGTTGCGAGTACCGCCCTGATCCTCACCGGTTGCTCGCCCGACGCCCTCGATTCCGGGGACAGCGCAGACAACGTCACTGCCATTTCGACGTCGCTGTCGCCACCCGCCGCCGCTGATGCACCCCTGCTGAAGACCGCCGACTCCCCACTCGGGACGATCGCCGTCGACGGCGAAGGCATGACCGTCTACGTCTACAACCCGGACGAGGAGAACTCACAAGCCGGGTCGTGCGACGAAGCGTGCCTGCGTTACTGGCCGGCGGTCACCTCGGTCACGGATTCGCCGATCGTCGAAGGAATCGACGCTGTCATCGGTACCATCGACGGGCCGGAAGGATCTTTCCAGATCACCGTCAACGGCAAGCCCGTCTATCGGTACCTCGACGACAAGGTTCCCGGCGACATGCTCGGACAGAGCGTCGGCAGCCTGTGGTGGATGATCGACACCGCCGGAAACCCCGTGTTCAAGACCGAGTAACCCTCAGTTGTACGGCTGCCGAGCGGTTTCGGGGTCGCCGTACGTGATTGCCCGTTCCCGACGCGTCTTCGACGCCAGGGTTGCACCCCAGTTCAGCACCGTGCTGGCGCGATTGCGGAACCCCGCGAGGAACGCGATGTGGATGATTCCCCAGGACACCCATCCGATGAACCCGGACAACTGGACCGGCCCTGCCTGAAGCAACGCGTGGCGTCGCGAAATGTAGGCCGCGGTTCCAAGATCGCGGTACTTGAACGGTTTTCGGCTGGGCACTCCGTTTTCTACGGTTGCAGCGATCCGGGCACCGGCGTGCCGACCACCCTGCATCGCGACCTCGGCCACCCCGGCAAGTTTGTCCCGCGACATGAGGTCGCCCACCACGTAGACGTTCGGGTGGCCGGGAACGGTCAGATCGGCTTCCACCTCGATGCGGCCACCGCCGACCTGCTTCACACCCAGCGCCGTGGCCAGTGCCTCGGCGAACGGCACTGCTTCGACGCCCGCGGTCCACAGAATCGTGCGGGTCTCGTACTGCCGCTTCTCTTTTGTCTTCTTGTCCGTCGTCTCGATGCTGGTCTCGCACACGTCGGTGACGTGCACGCCGAGGTGAGTCTCGACGCCGATCCCGTCGAGAGTACGTTTGGCGGCGGCCGAGAGCTTGCGACTGAACGAAGGGAGCACCCGATCGTCGCCGTGGAAGAGCAGTACCCTTGCCTCGTCAGGGTCGATGGACCGGAACTCGTTGGTGAGCGCGTGCATCGCCAATTCGCGGATCTGTCCGGCTAATTCGACGCCGGTGGGTCCGCCGCCCGCCACGGCGAATGTCAGCCACGGTCGACGTTCTTCCGCAGTCGGGAGCGATTCGGCCATCTCGAACGCAGCAATGAGACTGCGCCTGATCGCCAAAGCGTCGTCGAGGGTTTTCATGCCGGGCGCCCATTTGATGAACTCGTCCTGGCCGTGGTAGGACTGGCGCATTCCAGCCGCCACGATCAGGTAGTCGTACGGCAATTCGAAGGTCGACCCGTCGAAGCGACTGGCAGTCAGTATCCCGGCGTCGGCGTCCACCGACTTGGCCTCGCCCAGAACGACGTTCGTGTTCTTGTTGTCCTCGAGCAGATGTCGCAGCGGACTTGCGATCTGCCCTTCGGAGAGCAGACCCGTGGCGCACTGGTAGAGCAGGGGCTGGAAGACGTGGCTGGTCCCTCGGTCGATCAGAACCACCTCGACGTCAGCCTTCTTGAGTCGTCTCGCTGCATACAGTCCACCGAAGCCGCCACCGACGATCACTACCCGGGGCTTACCGTTCGAGATGTGGATGCTCATCAGACAAACCTCGCTGTCACGGAGTTGGGCAGGAATCGTAGGGCCGCATCTATCCCTTGCCACTTGAGGCCGGGTAGCGCCGCTCGGGTGGTTTCCTTCTCGATAGCGTCGACCATGGCACTGACGCCTTCGTCCAGACTGGCCATGAGCGCAGCGTCGTCGCCGGCGCCGGCGGACATGTCGGTCTTGATGAAGCCCGGCAGCAGCGTGGTGACCCGAATAGGTGTGCGCGCCAACTCGATACTGAGCGCCTCACCCAGCGCCGCTACTCCCGCCTTGCTCGCCGAATAGGCCGCTTTTGGCCCGGGTAGCCCCCGATCCGCGCTTATCGAGGACACGAGAACCAGGTGTCCGGAGTCCTGCGCGCGGAAGATCTCGAGCGCAGCTTCACACTGCGACAGCGCGCCGACAAAATTCGTCTGCGCTGTTGCAAGATTCGCGTGCGCTTTTCCGGTTCCGATCTTGGCGCCCTTGCCGAGCCCGGCGTTCACGATCACCCGGTCCAGGCCACCCAACTCGTCGCGCAGCTCACCGAAAACCCGGACGACGGAATCGTGTTCGGTCACATCGAGTTCGCGCACTGCGACGCTGATCGACGGGTACTGCGCCACCAGCTCCCCACGCAGCGTGTCGAGACGATCCGTCCGCCGGGCACACAACGCGAGGTCGCGACCGGCCGCGGCGAATCTCCTGGCCATCTCCTCACCCAGACCCGAACTGGCACCGGTGATCAAAATCTTCTGCCGCGTCATGAGTGCAACTGTAACCATCATCGAGTTCTCGTACCCGGCGGTAACCGAGCGAACTCGGACCGATCCGACATACCGTGGAGCAATGACCGACGAATTCGATGTCATCGTGATCGGCGGTGGACCCGCCGGCGAGAACGCCGCCGCATACGCCATCGCCGGAAGTAATCGCACCGCCGCAATCGTGGAACACGAACTGGTCGGCGGTGAATGCTCGTATTGGGCCTGTATGCCCAGCAAGGCACTACTGCGCCCGGGGCAGGTCCTCGAGGCGGCCGACGCCTTGCCCGGGATCCCGGCCGGACCGCTGGACGTCGATGCCATTCTGAAACGGCGCGACTCGTTCACCCACAACCACGACGACTCGTCCCAGGTCGACTGGGCAACCTCCGCGGGCATCACCGTGATCAAAGGCCACGGGGTCATCGACGGCGAGCGAGCAGTGACCGTCGACGGGACCCGTAAGCTCCGTGCCCGCCAGGCCGTCGTACTCGCCACGGGAACGACCGCCACCGTCCCGAAGACACCGGGATTGCGCGAGGCACTCCCGTGGACCTCGCGCGATGCGACCAACCTGCACGAGGTTCCGTCGCGAGTGGCGGTCATCGGCGGCGGAGTGGTCGCAACGGAGTGCGCAACGTGGTTGTCGTCGTTCGGCGCTCGCGTGACGTTGCTCGTGAGGGGCGATGCTCTGTTGAAATCAGCAGAACCGTTTGCCGGAACTATGGTGGCCGAAGCACTCGGCGCCCGCGGTGTGGACGTTCGACTGAGCACTGCCGTCAATTCGGTCTCACGCCCCGATGCCAAGGACACCGGCGAAGGTCACATCCACGGTGGACCCGTCAGCATCGAGACATCGTCCGGCGTGATCGAAGTCGACGAGGTCATCGTCGCGGCGGGCCGCGGCCCGACCTCAGCCGATCTCGGCTTGTCCGTCATCGGCCTCGAGGACGGCAAGTACGTCACCACTGACGATCACCTCTGCGCCCAAGGTGAATGGCTCTACGCAGTCGGCGACATCAACGGTCGTTCTCCCCTCACCCACATGGGCAAGTATCAGGCGAGAGTCTGCGGAGACGTCATCGCCGCGCGGGCCGAGAGTCGCGGGCTCAGTGGACCTCGGTACACCGCGTCGGCGGACAACGGACAGGTCCCCCAGGTGGTGTTCACCTCACCCGAGATCGCCTGGGTGGGACGCACCGAGAAGAAAGCTCGCGACGACGGCTACGACGTCGAAGTCGTGGAGATCGAACTCGCCGTCGCGGGATCTTCGCTGCTGCGCGACGACTACTCGGGGCGCGCGAAGTTGGTGATCGACAAGGCCACCGACGTGATCCTCGGCGCTACCTTCGCCGGGCCCGAAGTATCCGAGCTGGTGCATGCGGCGACAATCGCGGTCGTCGGCGCCGTACCACTGGAAACTCTCTGGCATGCGGTGCCCTCGTATCCGACGGTCAGTGAAGTCTGGCTTCGATTGCTGGAGGCTCGCCGCTGACGCGCTCCCGAAGTACGTATAGTCGCGACATGGCGTCCGACATACTTGTGACCACGGCCGACGGCACCCTGCGCGGCCGCCGGGTGGGAAAACTTCGTGCCTGGCGCGGAATTCCCTACGCCCGGCCGCCGGTCGGAACACTGCGTCTGACGCGACCCCAGCCGGTCACGCCGTGGACCGGAGAACGCGACGCGACCAGGTTCGGCGACGCGTCTGTCCAACACAAGAAGGGGCTGTTGCTCGCGCCCGGGAAGTACCAGCCGAGCAGCGAGGACTGCCTGACGCTCAACGTGCTCGCCCCCGCGAACACCGGCAATACTCCGCGTCCCGTCATGGTTTTCATCCACGGTGGGGCAAACACCATCGGGACCTCGGCCACCGGCTTGTACTCGGGCGTGTCCCTCGTCGAACGCGGCGACGTCGTCTACGTCTCGATCAACTACCGACTCGGCGCTCTGGGCTACCTCGATTTCACCCCGTTCTCCACATCCGAGCGCGTATTCGACTCCAACCTCGGACTGCGCGATCAGGTCGCGGCCCTGCAGTGGGTGCAACGCAACATCGCCGCCTTCGGTGGGGATCCTGAAAAAGTCACGATTTTCGGTGAATCCGCCGGAGCCACCGCCGTCACCACCCTGATGGCGACTCCGGCCGCCAAGGGACTCTTTGCCGGCGCTATCGCCGAGAGTTCGGCTCCGGATCTGGTCTCGAGCACGCAGCGATCGCATGCCTGGGGCGCGCGTTTCGTCGAGATCCTCGATTCCGGCCTACCACCCGCGAAGGCCCTGACCTCGGCGACAGCCGTCGAATTGGGCAGAGCCGGAAGCAGACTGGGCGCCGAGGTACTCGCGAACACACCTGGACTACATCCCTTCGGACCGGTCGTCGACGGCGACTTCCTCCCCCGCTCCCCCTTGGACGCATTCAAAGAAGGATCGGCACACCAGGTGCCGATGATCATCGGCACCAACAGACGGGAGGGGACGCTGTTCCCGAAGGTGCTCGACGCACTTCCGACCAACCCGTCGCGCATCGACACCATGTTTGCCCTCACCGATCCCGAGGCCGGGAAGCGCATCCTCGCGACCTATCCCGGCTACCCGGACGAGCAGTCCGCGATCGACGTCGGCGGAGACGTCACGTTCTGGCACCCGTCCGTGGAGTTGATGCAAGCGCACGCACAATCGGCGCCGACGTACGCCTACCGATTCGACTTCGCGCCGACGATGATGCGCTGGCTCGGCCTCGACGCCACACACGGATTCGAGATGTTTGCAGTCTTCGGCATCGGTGACACCCTTGTCGGGCGCGGCCTCACCCTTCCCGGCGGTCGACGCGGACTGCGCGCAGTCACCGAATCTGTTCAGGGACACTGGCTTCACTTCGCCGAGCACGGCTCGCCGCGCGGATCGTGGCCGCGCTACGAGGGGCAGGAGCGTCGGACCATGATCTTCGACGAGATCGTCCGCGTCGAGAACGATCCCAGACGTGAACAACGCTTGGCCTGGGCGGGATACAGCGGTTACCGTAGCCACGGCACCGACATCTCCCTACCGTGACGAGCCCCCTCGAGATCACTCTCGATTCCGGGGTCGTACGCGGGCGCCTCGATCGAGGACTGCGCACCTGGCGAGCAATCCCCTACGCAACGGCCCCGACCGGTCCTCGGAGATTTCGCGCACCGCAGCCGGTCGAGGCTTGGCATGGTGTCCGCCCGGCGGAAGCATTCGGCTCTCCGTCTCCGCAGCGCAAGAGCAATTTCGACGAGAACTCACTCTTCGTCAATGTCGTGGCTCCGCAGGTACCGTCGGATTCGTTGCGACCGGTCATGGTTTTCATTCACGGCGGCGCGTACAACGGCGGGAATCCGTCGACGCCCATGTACCGCGGAACGAGCCTGGTCGAACGTGGCGACATCGTCTACGTCTCGATCCAATATCGTCTCGGCGCGTTGGGCTACCTCGATTTCAGTGAATATTCCACTGCGGAAAGATCATTCGAGACGAACCTCGGATTGCGCGATCAGATCGCCGCGATGACGTGGGTCCAACGCAACATCGCCGCTTTCGGCGGCGACCCGAACGCCGTCACCGTCTTCGGTGAATCGTCCGGCGCCAACGCGGTCACCACTCTGATGGCAACGCCGGCGGCACGAGGGCTGTTCGCCCGGGCCATCGCTCAAAGTCCGCCGGCTGCTTCGGCATACGGAAAAGTGCGAGCGCACCGTTGGGCACGCGAGTTCCTCGAGATCGCACAGGCTCCGGATACCGATCCGGGATCGTGGCTGCGCTCCGCTTCGGTGAAGGACCTGGTCGCTGCCGGCGAAGAACTTACGCGCCGCGGCGCGGACGAAGAACCCGGAACGCGGGCATTTGCCCCCGTGGTGGGTGACGACGTCCTTCCCGAACACCCGCTCGACGTGTTCGCCGCCGGACGCGCCCACCCCGTTCCGCTGCTCGTCGGTTCGAATCTCCACGAGGGAAGAATCTTCCCGCGCGTTCTCGACATCTTGCCTACCGACCCGGTTCGGATCGAGAAGATGTTCTCCCACACCACCCCTGAAGTGAAAGCACGTGCGCTCGCGGCGTATCCCACGTATCCGCACCGGTTTGCTGCCGCAGATCTCGGCGGCGACATCACGTTCTGGGAGCCCGCGATACTCTGCGCACAGGGTCATTGCCAGGTAGCTCCTACCTACAGTTACCGCTACGATTTTGCGCCTCGCCTGCTCAGACTCGTCGGCATGGGCGCTACCCACGCCACCGAATTGCTTGCGGTCTTCGGGCGTTCGGATGCACTCACCGCGGCCTTGACCGCGGTCGGTGGGCGCCGCGGACTGACTGCGGTGACCTCCACCATGCAGCGCCACTGGATCCATTTCGCCCGCCACGGAGTCCCGGACCGGGATTGGCCCGCCTACTCCGTACCGGAGCGGCAAACAATGATCTTCGACGAGACGTCCCGAGTAGAGAACGACCCGATGGGTGAGCGTCGACGGGCTTGGATCGGCTACGAGCACAGGCGCTGAAGCCCGATCAGAAGAACTGACCTTTCACGAAACCTGCGAGTAGGACGGCAAATCCGCCCACCTCACCGAGGATCAGCAGAAACATCCCGAGGTGCAGGGGCGGACCGGCGGACTCGAACTGATTGTCGGTGTCCTTCATCGCACCGTGAGCGATGTAGCTGAATATCGCTGCGAGAAAGAAGAACACGACCACTGCGGCACTGGTCAGGTTGATCCACGTCGGCCACGCACTGAGTTCGACGAACACCGCGATCAGCAGCGTCGCAAACGAGTACATCAGGGCAGCGCGGTGTGCGATGTCGACATACGGATGGGCGAGGTGATTGTCCGAAGTGGCCATCTGTCGGTATTTCCAGATTCCCAGGCACAGGGAGAGAAGGAAGATCAGACCGGCCGCGAGAAGCGTCAGTGTCGTGTCGATCCCCAGCGTCATCTGCCCACCCCGCAGTGCGTTTCCAGCGAGTCACCGCTGGGTGATCCAGCCGAAGGCTTGTCGTAGACGACAACCAGCACCACCGCACGATCCGCCGACACCGACCGCATCCGGTGCGGCGTATTCGCGTCGAAGTACAAGCTGTCGCCGGCGTCGAGGTGCATCGTCTGCCCGGGGATTTCGAATTCTACGGATCCGGAATGTACGAACACGAACTCCTCTCCCGTGTGGTCCATGAACTTGGGACCCATCACCGAGGCCGGATGAACCACGAACGGCTGCATGGCCTTTCCGACCAGTGAGGGCGCGATCGGATCGTAGACGGAAGACTGCACGGAGTTGGCCGGGTCGATCACGCGGTCCTTCGCGCGCACGATCGTCATGGCATTTCCCTCCATACTGTCCGAGAACAGTTGCCCCACATCGGCGTCGAGCACACGCGCAATCTTGAGTGCCACCGCGATCGACGGGGTACTGATACCCCGCTCGACCTTGGAGAGATAGCTCTTCGTCAGACCGGTCTGCTCGGCCAGGCCCTCGAGCGTCAGACCGGCGCGACGCCGATGTGTTCGCAAAAACGCTGCCATTCGGTTCCCCTCACGAGACTTTGTGTCATCACCCTACCAATACATTGACCTGCGTCGATCAGCGATGCAGGAATCGAGGGTTGCACATTTCCGTCCTATATGACACTTTGTGTCTTATAGGTGACTGAATGTCATTGATTTCCGGGTCCCGAGAAAGGCACACCCCATGACCGACACGATGCATGCGAGCAAGCAGGAACTCATGGCCACCGCCGAGACGAAGATGCTCACCGAAGTAACGACAGGTAGTTGGACTCTTCGACAGAAGATCGCACTGACCTGCCGGGCACTGTCGGACGCCGGCCACGACTCCGGCCTTGCCGGACAGATCTCCGCCCGCGGTGGGCAGCCAGGAACGTTTGTCACACAGCGACTCGGCCTCGGGTTCGACGAGATCACCGAGGACAACCTCCTGCTCGTCAACGAGGATCTCGAAGTCCTCGACGGGGAGGGCATGCCGAACCCCGCCAACAGGTTCCACAGTTGGATCTACCGCGCACGACCCGACGTCAACTGCATCGTCCACACACACCCACTACATGCGACGGCGCTGTCGATGCTCGAGATTCCCCTCGTCGTCTCCCAAATGGACATCGCGCCGCTCTACGACGACTGCGCATTTCTCGCCGACTGGCCCGGGGTTCCCGTGGGAAACGAGGAGGGCGAGATCATTTCGGCTGCACTCGGCGACAAGCGGGCAATTCTGCTCGCCCACCACGGCCAACTCGTCGTCGGCAACACGGTCGAAGAGGCATGCTCTCTCGGGCATCTGATCGAGCGAGCGGCCAGACTGCAGTTGCTGGCGATGGCTGCCGGAGACATCAAGCCGCTACCGCCTCGCCTGGCGAAGGAGGCACACGATTGGACACTGACTCCTCGGCGCAGCGAGGCGAACTTCGCTTACTACGCCCGTCGCGCTCTCCGCAATCATCCCGACACACTGACCAACTGACTTTTGTTTCCCACCAACAGAACTGAGAGCCTCATGAGCAGCACCATCAAGGGAATCGTCGCCTATCCCATCACCCCGTTCGACCGGGACACCGGAGCATTCGACCCCAAGCCGCTACACACGCTCCTCGACAGCATGATCAGCAGTGGTGTCGACGCGATAGCCCCACTCGGCAGTACGGGCGAGAGCGCCTATCTCGACGATGCAGAGTGGGAGACGGTAGCTCGGGAGACTGTCGACTACGTCGACCGCCGAGTCCCCACCGTCGTCGGAGTGTCGGATCTGACGACGACGGGAGCACTCCGCCGAGCATCGATCGCGGCAGACGCCGGAGCCGACGCAATGATGATCCTCCCCACGTCGTACTGGCATCTGGGTGAGCAGGAGATTCGTGAACACGTCACCGCGGTGGCCGATTCCGTCGACATTCCCACGATGATCTACAACAATCCGGCCACCACCGGGATCGACATGTCGCCGGAGTTTCTCGTCGATCTCGTCTCCACCGTCGACGGCATCACGATGATCAAGGAATCCACCGGCGACATCACCCGGATGAACCGCATCAACGAACTGAGCGGTGGCACGATCCCCTTCTTCAACGGCAGCAATCCTCTTGCACTGCAATCTTTCTCTGCCGGTGCAAGCGGATGGTGCACGGCAGCCCCGTGTCTGGCCCCCGAACAGGTGGTGCACTTCTGGCGTCTACTCGAATCCGGTGATCGGTCGGGTGCCGCCGCTGTGTTCGAACAGATCGAGCCGCTACTGAAGGTCCTCGTCAGTCGCGGACTGCCGTCGACGGTCAAAGCCGGGTTGGAATCTCTCGGCATCGACGCCGGCCTTCCCCGCCGGCCGCTGCTGTCCCTCGACGACAACACCAGGACAGCTTTGTCCGACGCTCTGTCGGTGGCTCGCGGTGTAATCGTCGCGTCGTGACCTGACGTGGGAGTGGGTTCCGGCAAGATGGGATGCACACCGACCGAAGGAGGGGCACCATGTCCGTAGATTCACGGTCTGCGAGGATCGCCGTCACCGGCGCGACCGGTCATATCGGCGGACTGGTGGCCCGGTCGTTGGCCGACGCCGGTGTCCCACAGCGGCTGATCGCACGGTCGGTCAACCGATTACCGCAGCTCCCCGGTGCCGATTCGGCCGAGACCACGTATGGGGATCAGAAGCGCGCTCTCGCGGCTCTGGCCGGAATCGACACCCTCTTCATGGTCTCGGCGGCCGAAAGCGCAGATCGTCTGGATCAGCACCGCACCTTCATCGACGCCGCAGCGGAGGCCGGGGTCAGGCACATCGTGTACACGTCTTTCCTCGGCGCTGCTCCGGACGCGACGTTCACGCTCGCTCGCGATCACTGGGTCACCGAAGAACATATCCGCGCTTCCGGGCTCGCATTCACCTTCCTGCGCGACAGCTTCTACCTCGATTTCCTACCCGCTCTCGCCGGTGAAGACGGTGTGATCCGCGGACCCGCAGGGGACGGTCTCGTCGGCGCGGTAGCGCGCTCCGACATTGCTGCCGTCGCTGTGTCGGTTCTGCAGGATCTGGATTCTCATGTCGGACAGACGTACAGCCTGACCGGACGGGAGGCACTGACGCTCTCCGAGGCCGCGAGCATCATCACCGAAGTCACCGGCAAGCGAACCACGTACGTCGAGGAAACGCTCGAGGAAGCTTACGAATCGCGGGCGTCGTACAACGCACCCGCTTGGGAACTCGACGCATGGGTGTCGACGTACACCGCAATCGCGCAGGGTGAATTGGCGCTGATCACGGGCACCGTGGAGGACCTTGTCGGCCGGCCTGCGCTCACGCTGCGTGAATTCCTCACAGCAGAAACCGCCTGATGCCACCACGCAAAGCAACCACGGCACGCAAGGCTGCCGCAAAGAAGGCTGCACCGAAGAAGGCTGCACCCAAGAGGAACACGACCAGAAAGACCGCCCCGAAGAAGACTGTCGCAAAGAAGAGCTCACGCGCGACGATGCCGGATGTGCCGACTGCCGGCCCTGGTGAGAGAGTCTGGCTCCTCGACGTTCCCTTTCGGACGCCGGCGCCTGGTGCGCAATTCGTCAAGAAATGGAAGAGCTACGCGTGGGTCGGTACGGAGTTGCCCGTAGAACTCGCTCCATTCAAGGCACTCCCCTTCTCTTATCAGCAGTGGGTAGAGGACGACATCAATGACAGCACCGGTGAACGTCCCGTTGCTGCACCCAAAATTCCTCGGCCCGAGCAGGTTTCGGGGGCTGCAGCCGTCGTCGATGCCGCTCGCGCCGGCAAACGCGGGTTTCTGTTGGCAGACAATGCAGGCCTGGGTAAGACGCTGATCGCAGTGATGTCTGCCAAGACGATTGCCGAGGAGCGCGGCGAAACCAACATCCTCGTCCTCGTCGATCGACCCGCACAGATCACCATTCCGCATTGGCGCTATTCCATCGCCTCGGTGGGCGACGGTGGATTCCGCTGGTTGATCATGTCGCCTGACCAATTGAAGAAGCTGATCGCGCGAAACGGCCGCCCCAAGTACACGTTCGGTGTGGTGATTGCCGACGAGGCCCAGCTGTACAGCAACGACACACAGCGCACGGCCGCATTCGAGAAGGTCGCGCGCTTTTCGAATGCTCACGAGCAAGCGCCGTTCGTCCTGTCCGTGACAGCAACACCGGGACACACGCCGGCCGATCAGCGTTACCTGGCACCGCTTTTCGCGCAGCTGCATTCAGAACCTTCGGAGTACTGGTCCGACCTGGGCGCCAGGCTGGTCGAGTCCGGCCTTCCGCTGGACAAGTCCTACGGGAAGTGGACGTGGAGCGCAGAGGCGAAGGAATCACCTGCGCTGCAATCTCGCGCGCTCGAGACCGTGCGTGGGTGGATGTCGAACAGCAAACCGCCCTTGATGATTCATCGACCGACTCCGTGGGGACCCGTTCCGCTCGACGGTATGCCGATCGACCTCACCCATGCCCAGCGCGCCGAGTACGAGACGGAGTGGGCCGAGTACGCCTACGAAATGGGATTGGCCCGCAAGAGTCGCAACATCGCGCGCGGCCGTGCGCTGGTTCTGCGCTACCGACAGAAAGCGGGCATGATCCGCGCCGAGTCGACGGCCCAGTGGGCGCAGGCGCAGGTCAAGGCAGGCAAGCAGGTGTTGGTGGCCGTCGAATTCGTCTCCACGGCAGGTGATCCACTGGTCGAGATGATCGAAGACGCCGGGATCTCGGTGGCAAAACTGTTCGGTGCGGTGCCGGACAAGGAGGGTCAACGTCTGCGGTTTCAACGCGGGGACGCACCGGTCATCGTCTTCAATGTCACGACCTCGATCTCGCTCCATGCCAACGAAGCACTCCCGGACGGCACTCACGCGTCCCCGTTGCCACGGACGGGAATCTTTCATCAACCGCGCTACTCAGGGATCGCGGCAGAACAGACGTTCGGTCGGTCGCATCGCGACTACCAGACGTGCCCGTGGGTCATACCCTTCGGCGTGGGCACCAAGGAAGAGGACGTCGCCACGGTCATGTTGCGCAATCTCAATTCGGTCACAGGTCTGAAAGGTGGTGATCGATCCGGTCTGCGGTCGCTGTCCGAACTGCTCGGCGTCGAGTGGCTAGAGCCTGATGTCTTGACCTCGGAGGGTTGATCTTCCAACGACCGTCCAACGCGCACAAACGAACGGTTTCGGCGGTATGCCCCAATTCCACTCCACCAAAACCGAATTCGGCTGACCGCTTCATTCCTTTCGGGACCTTGGGACTCAGGTATCTGTGACCTGACGTGGCAGACTCTTCCGAGTCGAGGTGCACCAGCCTCGAAACAGTGCCGAGAATGCGAGGGGTCCGATGCGCAATATCTACCGGTCATTGATGCGCAATGTCGGCCATACACAATGGTTCTCGGATCTCGGCAAGGATCTGGTTCCGCTCGATCGAGCAGTGCAGAGAGTGTCGGGAGGCAAGCTCTCGCTGGTCGGAGAGAACACCGTGACTCAGCTACTGCTCACCACGACGGGCCGTAAGACCGGCCGTTCTCGAACCACGCCACTCCTGTACGCACCCGACGGCGATGCGTTTGTCGTCGTCGGTTCGAACTGGGGGCAGGATACGCATCCAGCATGGACACTCAATTTGATGGCAAACCCCACCGCGATCGTGACAGTGAAGGGCGTCGAAATACCGGTCGGTGCGAGTCTGGCGGAGGGCGCCACGCGTAAGAAACTGTGGGAGCTCGCGACCACCACGTGGCCGCCGTACGAAACCTACGCCGATCGAGCATTCGGGCGCCAGATCCGCGTATTTCGACTCCAACCTGTCAAATAACTGCTGCCGGGCGCAGGATGGGAAGGACCACCCTGCCGATCTCAGGAGCATTCGCGAATGTCCACAGCACTGACTCACGCAGAAGACACACAGATCACAGCTTCCAACGGGCGGATCGCACTGGAGCCGAACCCCCGCCGAATTCGAGCCTTCTTCGCTGGTCACGCCGTCGCAGACACCACTCGTTCGGTATACCTTTTCGAACGCGGCCGCCTGCCGATGTACTACATCCCCCTCGCGGACGTTCGTACCGAATTCCTCGTCCCGACGTCGACGACCACCCATTGCCCATGGAAAGGTGACGCCACCTACTGGACGATCGAGATCGGGGATCGCCGGGCCGAGGACGCCGTCTGGACCTACCCTGAACAGTTCGACGGTTCCCTGGATCTGAGTGAGTACGTCGCATTCTATTGGGATCGCATGGACGCCTGGTACGAGGAGGATCAACAGGTCTTTGTCCACGCCCGCGATCCATACGTACGTATCGACGCACTCCCCTCGTCCCGCCACGTCCAGGTCTTTGTCGGCGACGTACTGGTCGCCGAGACGAGACGACCCAGACTGCTCTTCGAAACCGGACTGCCCACGCGGTACTACATTCCGAGAATCGACGTTCGCAGCGAGTACTTTGCGCCGTCCCCGACCACCACGGCCTGCCCCTACAAGGGCACTGCGTCGTATCTGTCGTTCACCGGCACAACCGAACTCGCTCCGATCGAGGATCTGGCGTGGTTCTATCCGTTCACTACCGCCGAAGCGTCCGGGATCGACGACCACGTGTCGTTCTATCCCGAACGCGTCGGCAAGATCCTGGTGGACGGTGCCGAAATCTGAAAGGTGCTGGAGCCGAGACGGTGTGGGTGCCTACCCCACTGCAACAGGGGATTGCGGGATTCGCAGTTCAGCCGTCTCCAGTCGGCGATCATGCACCCACACCATCGCCGTTGCAACGGAGAAGACCAACCCGGCGATGCATACTCCGTTCCAGCCGTACGACTTCCACACCACTGACCCCACCGCCGAGCCCACGGCAGCACCGACGAAGTAGGTGGTCATGTACACGGAATTCACACGCGAACGCGCTTCGGGGACAAGGGCGTAGATCACGTTCTGGTTGCTGACGTGCACTCCCTGCAGCGCGAGGTCGGCAAGGACGATGGCAACGAGAAACCACACCACGTGGGTGGCACCGGCGACAAAGGGAAGCCACGACACCAAGAGAATCGCGATGGCGCCGCCGGTCGCCAGCTGACCCAATCCCCGATCGGCCAGTCTGCCCGCCACCGTCGCCATCAAAGCTCCCGCCACACCGAGTAGTCCGACCAAGCCGATTTGAGTGTCGCTGTAGCCGAATTCGCCGGACAGAAGAAAGGCCATTGTCGTGAAGACGGTGCTGACAGCAGCAAAAGCCAGTCCGCCCATGGCCGATCGGGTTCTCAGGCGCGGCAAGGTCGCAGCCAACTTCCCTACCGAAGCGAGCGTTGCGCGGTAGCTTGCCTTCGGGCGATCTGCGGAATCGGAAGGCAGAGATCGCCACAATGCCACGGCCATCACCACCATCAGTACCGCCGCAACCTTGTATACCGTCGACCAACCTCCCAGTCCGGAGAGGACGCCGGCAACGCTGCGCGCCAGCAGGATTCCGATCAGCAGTCCGCTCATGATCGTGCCGACCACCTGACCGGACCTCTCAGGTTCGGCCAGTGAGGCGGCAAACGGAATGAGCACCTGGGCGGCGACCGAAAAGACTGCAGCGACAGCGATTCCCACTGCCAGCGTGGCAAAGTTGGGCGCAAATCCGCTGACCGCTTGACCGGTCGCCGCCAGCAGCATGAGCCCTACCGTCAGCTTGCGTCGGTCCACCATGTCGCCCACCGGAACCAGAAGTATCAATCCGAGTGCATACGCGACCTGCGCGATGGTCACCGTCGCGGCCGCTGCGGAGGCCGACACATTCAGGTGATCTGCGATGGAATCGAGGAGTGGCTGGTTGAAATAGTTACCGCCCGCGCACAGGCCCGTCGCTGCAGCCATCAGCAGCACTATCGGTAGTCCGAGCCTCGGACGCGCGTCGCTTGAAATCATGTCGTCAAGCATGACCGCCTACACCGACGCGCGTCCAATAGATAGATATGCATGATCTATCTCCAGAAACGATAGATTGGTGCAATGGAACTACGTCACATCCGCTACGCCCTGGCAGTCGCGGAAGACAGACACTTCAGCCGAGCAGCGTCGCGGTTGCACGTTTCCCAGTCCGCCTTGAGTGCCCAGATCAGAGACCTCGAAAAGGAACTGGGAGTCGAATTGTTCAACCGGAACAGCCGAAACGTCGGCCTGACTGCTGCAGGCGAGGTTTTTGTCGCCCGCTCCCGCGAGGTACTCGGCGCCGTGTCGAGACTCGTCAGTGATGTCTCGGCACGGAGCAACGAGCAAGTGCGGTTGACGGTCGGCACCATCACCTCGGCGGGGCGCGTCGACGTCGGACGCGCGCTGGCAGATCTGACACGGCGCCACCCTGCAATCAACATCACCGCGCGACCGTACGGCAGTGAAGTAGTTATCGAGGGAGTCCGGTCCGGTGCAATCGACGTCGGCATTGTCGGATTGGCCGCAGGTCGCCTACCCAAGAGCTTTGCCGCCGCACCGCTGTGGAGTGAACCCACCGCAGCGTTCGTTGCTCCTGACCATCCCTTCGCCCAGGCTTCGTCGATCAGGCTCGAAGACCTACGCGATCACACTCTCGTGGACTTCGCCTCCGGCAGCGAGGCCCGTGTCCAAACCGACCAAGCCTTCGCCGAATCACAGGTCCCTCGGGGAAAAACACTTGAAGCCAACTCGGTAGACCTGATCTGTTCACTGACCGCCAACGGCCTGGGCGTAGGTTTGCTCCCCCAGTCCATGAGCGCCCTGCACCCCGAATTGGTCTGTATTCCGATCACCGATGCGCCGCATCGGATCGTCCACGCAATCACCGAACCCACCCATTCGTCGGCGCTCGCCCGCGAGTTCGTCGAACTACTCGCAGCGCAGTTCGCTACTTGAGCAGTTTCGACATTCGCCTGTCCGCCAACGGTTTACCGCCGGTCTGGCACGTCGCGCAGTATTGAAAAGAGCGCTCCGCGAACGACACTTCGCGTACGACGTCACCGCACACCGGGCACGGAAGTCCGGTACGAGCATGCACTCGCATCCCCGAGCGTTTCTCACCTTTGAGCCGGGCCGCGTCCTGACCTTCCGAACGCTCGATCGCGTCGGCCAGCGTAGATCGCATCACGGCATACAACGTCGAAATCTGATCCGGCGTCAGCCGCGACGAGGTCGCGAAAGGCGAGAGTTTCGCGGTGTGGAGGATCTCGTCCGAGTAGGCGTTCCCGATACCGGCGATCAACGACTGCTCGACTATCGAGTTCTTGATCCGCGCCGACGTTCCGCCCAGAATCTGTGCGAACTCGGCTTCGGTCACGGCCATCGCGTCCGGCCCCAACCGGGCGATGCCCGGAACCTCCTGCGGATCGTTCACGACCCAGACGGCGAGGCGTTTCTTGGTGCCGGCTTCGGTGAGATCGAATGCCGGCGTCAACCCTTCGGGTGTGAAGAAATGAACGCGCAGCGCCAACGGCCCCTTCCCCGGCTTCGGCGGCGTCGCCGATGGATTGTCCAGCCAGCGCATCCAGCCGGCACGGGAGAGATGCGTGACCAACCACAACCCGTCGCAATCCAGAGCCAGATGCTTCCCGAAGCGGGCGGCGCCCGTGACGTCACGCCCCTGCAGAGCGGTGATCGGCGGATCGAAGGTCTTGAGCACACTCAATGCAGCGATGTCGACGCGTCCCACCACTGCGCCGACCGCGTGCTGACGAAGGAACCCTGCCAGCGCTTCCACCTCGGGTAGTTCAGGCATGGCAACAGACTAACGCCGACCACGGACACTCACAGCGCGCTCAGTCCGTTTCCGTCTGCAGCACCACCGAATGCCCACCGCGTGCCTTCGCGGAGTACATCGCCCGATCCGCTCGCCGCAGCAGAGTCGGGTAGGCGACCAGCGCATCATCCGCTGATTCGAAAGGCCCTGCAATCTTCGCGATTCCGACGCTCATCGCCACCTCGGGATGATCGGGCGAGGTGATCGTCGAACGGAGTAGCTCATGTTCGAGTCGATGGAACGAGCGTTGATCGACCGAATCGACGATGACGAACTCGTCGCCGCCTATCCGTGCGATCAAGGCCGCCGGGCCGGCGCATTCGACCAGCCTCGATCCGACTTTTTCGATCACAGCGTCACCGACGGTATGTCCGTACTCGTCGTTGATGGCCTTGAATCGATTGATGTCGACGGCGGCGACTACCAAGAGCGCCGAGTGCGTGTACGACCGCTCCAGCAACAGTCGTACTTCGTCGGCCAGTCCCCTCCTGTTGAGCAGTCCCGTCAGTGGGTCCAATTGCGAGTTCAACGCGTCGGTGCCGAGGATGGAGAAAATGAACTGACAGGCAAAGGGAATCACGTAGATTGCCGCGCCGACCAGTACTACCAACGCGACCAGAACCGGAACATCCACATCGTTTTCGACCACGGCCGTACGTGTCACGATGCCGATGACCACGACGAATACCCACAACATGTGAAGGCTCTGTATTCGAGCATTGTGGAAGAACGCGATGTATCCGCCGATCACCGAGAACATCACGGCGTGTGCCAGTGCTGCAAGTGGATTGGAGTACAGCAGCATTGCGGCCGCTATTCCCACTTCCGAGTAGAGCACAAAGGCGTAAGACCAGGAACGGGAGAGATTTCGCCTCGTCGAGAGGGCGACGGCCATCATCACGGTTATGACCATGATGACTGCGTTCGCGGAGCGCGCGTGCGCAGTGGTCGGTCCCTGTGGACTGAAGCGAGTGAGGAACATGATCACGGTGACCAGTACCAACGAGCAGACGACGAGAAACCGCGAGGCGACGGTCAACCCTTTGTCCGCGAGATAGCGATTGAAGGTGTCGAATTGGTCCGGACGCCGATACCAATCGACAAGTTGAGAAGAGATCAGCCGGAACGCGGGACCCGAGAGCGGTCGTCGAGACGCCACGGCGTCCGAACGCTCAACACTCTCGGCAGATTCCATAGTGTCAGGGTAATCCAGTCAACTCCCCGCAATCAGACAATTTTCACTGTTTGCCGTCCCACATCACAACCTGATCGCCGCCGGCGGCCTTCGCGCGGTACATCGAGGCATCGGCTACTCGAAACAGTTCCGTCAACTCCTCGTCGGAAATAATCGACGACCATTCGGCAGAGGTGATCGCGACTCCGACGCTGGTGGTCACTACCGGATCACGATCGTCGATTCGCAAGTGCCTTCGCAGATTGTCTTCGAACGCAGGCGCTGCGCCGACGTCTATCGTGTCTACCAACACGAACTCGTCCCCACCGAATCTGGCGAAGAGCGCCTTCTCGCCGCCGCACCACCGCAGTCGATCAGCAATCTGGCGAAGTACGAGATCGCCTTCTTCGTGCCCCTGTGAGTCGTTGACGCTCTTGAACGAATCGACATCGACAATCGCGACGACATACGACGACTTGCTCGACGCATGCCCCGTCGCCCCCATTTCGACAACAGCTCGCTGCAGCCCGCGCCGATTCAGAAGCCCTGTCAACGGATCCACATCCGAACTGTCCGCGTCGGAGCCGAGAAGTGAGAGGACGAACTGGCAGGCGAACGGGATGACCACGATCCCGGTGGCGATGATCAGGCACAGTGCTGTGGCCAACGCAGGATCCGCGTAGACCGCAACCTTTCGGCCGACCACTGCCAGAACCACGATGGACAGCGCGATGTGAACCGCCTGGAGTCTCGCGTTGTGAAAGTACGCGATGTAACCACCGATCAGTACGAAGAGCACACACTGGATCAACCCGATGAAAGGGTCGTTGTTCAAGAACACACCGACGAATACGCCGACCTCGCAGTAGGCGACAAAGAAGTACGACCACCGACGCGTGATTTCGGGCAGAAGGCAGAAGAGCACGATCACCGCAATCGTGACGGCGATGATAACGGCGTTGACGACGCTGGTGACGTGGTTGTGCACGCCCGCGTCGCTGAAGCGCAGCAGAGTCATCGCAATGATGACCGTCGTCAGCGAGCCGATGACCAGCAATCGGACAGCTAGCTCCAGGCCCTTCGTGGCGAGGTATCGATTGAAACTGTCGAATTGATCAGGACGCCGATACCACTGAACCAGAAGGTCGAAAGCCGACTTCACAGCTGATTTTTCACGGCCACGCGGCGCGGGCAGAATCGACTGCAGTCGGTCCTGCCCGAACGATGTCATGCGCAGATCATAGGTGCGCAGACCGTCGTTCGGGATCAAGAGTGCAGGATCAAGGCGGCAAATTCGGGGTCGGTTGTCAGCGCCGAACGAGGTACGTATCCATGATCCAACCGTGCTTCTCACGCAACTCCGCCCGGCAAGCGACGATCCGATCTTCGACGTCACGCAGTTTGCCGGAAATCAACTCCTCGTCCGGGGTCCCGAGGTACGCGCCCCACCAGATCTCGGCGTCGTTTTCGCTTACCTGAGTGAAGGTGCAATGCGCGTCGAGCATCACGACGGCATTGTCCACGCCGTCGGGCAATCCCTCGGCCAGTTTGCGGCCGGTCGTGATGTGGATGGGTTCGCCGATTCGGTTCAGGACGATCCGGTGTTGTGCAGCCAGCGACTGCACGCTGGTGATTCCCGGGATGACGGAGTAGTCGAACGAAACTCTCCCGCGAGCGAGCACACGCTCGACGATCCGCAGAGTGCTGTCGTAGAGGGAAGGGTCACCCCAGACGAGAATCGCGCCGACGCCAGGTTCGGCCGCGAATTCCGCTTCGAATTTCGCGGCCCGACGCTCGTGCCAGTCCTCGACAACCCCCTCGTAATCGGTGGGGGTTCGGTCCCGCGGCGGGTCCGTGATCTCGACCACCTTGTAGTCGAGGTGAACGTGCTCGTCGAGAATGCCGGTGCGCAAGTCGACCAGGGCCTGCTTCTCGTCACCCTTTCCGATGATGAAGAAGGTATCGGCCCTGTTCATAGCCTTGATCGCCTGAACCGTCACCTGGTCGGGATCACCAGCACCGATACCGATCACCAAGAGTTCGCGCATGTGCCGAGGCTATATTGCCGTGCGCCTTTATTAACCGCCGGAGGTTAATAAAGGCGCACAGCAGGGCAGGCCCTAGACTGATTCCCGTGACTGTCTCCACTGCTTACGAAGACCTCCTCCGGCTCGTCATGGAGACGGGTACCGCCAAATCCGATCGAACCGGAACCGGCACCCGCAGCATCTTCGGTCACCAGATGCGTTTCGATCTTGCCGACGGCTTTCCGCTCGTCACCACCAAGAAGGTCCACCTCAAGTCGATAGTCAACGAACTCCTGTGGTTCCTGCGCGGCGACTCCAACGTGGCGTGGCTGCACGAGCACGGCGTCTCCATCTGGGACGAGTGGGCCGACGAGAACGGTGAACTCGGCCCCGTCTACGGCGTCCAGTGGCGTAGCTGGCCCACCCCTTCGGGCGAGCACATCGACCAGATCACGCAGACCGTCGAGACCCTGCGCTCCAACCCCGATTCGCGGCGGATCATCGTTTCGGCGTGGAACGTCGCCGACATTCCGCAGATGGCCCTGGCGCCGTGCCACGCTTTCTTCCAGTTCTACGTCGCCGACGGCAAGCTCTCCTGCCAGCTGTACCAGCGCAGCGCCGACATGTTCCTCGGCGTTCCGTTCAACATCGCCAGTTACGCGCTGCTCACCCACATGATGGCCCAGCAGGCCGGACTCGACGTCGGCGAGTTCGTCTGGACCGGCGGTGACTGCCACATCTACGACAACCACGTCGACCAGGTCACCGAGCAGCTCGGTCGCGAGCCCCTTCCGTTGCCGACCCTGAAGCTGAACAAACGCGACTCCATTTTCGACTACACCTTCGAGGACGTCGAGATCGTCGATTATCAGCACCACCCCGCGATCAAAGCGCCGGTAGCGGTCTGACGATGACCGATCGCACAGTCACCCTCATCTGGGCGCAGGCCCTCGGCGGCGTCATCGGCGCCGACAACTCGATCCCGTGGCGCGTGTCCGAGGACATGGCTTACTTCAAGCGCGTCACCATGGGCCATCCGGTAATCATGGGGCGGCGCACCTGGGACTCCATTCCATCGAAGTTCCGTCCGTTCAGCGGGCGTCGGAACATCGTCGTCACACGCGATCCGCAATGGCACGCCGAAGGCGCCGAGGTAGTCCACAGGCTGGACGACGCCCTGGCGTTGCCGGACGGTGACGTCTTCGTCGTCGGCGGCGGGCAAATTTATTCGGCTGCACTGCCATTCGCGACGCATCTACTGGTGACCGAGATCGACCTCGACATCGCCGGTGATGCTTTTGCTCCCGAGATCGGCCCCGAATGGAACCTGAAATCCGACGAGCCCTGGCAGACCTCGGAGAAGAGCGGCCTGCGCTTCCGCTGGTTGGAGTACACGCGCTGACCGACTTCCGCCGATAACGAGGCACCTCGCGAGTGAGTCGGTCATACTCCAAGAAGGACATTCACCGCTTCCGAGAGGTCTTCGATGGACAAGAAGTCACTGACCGCTCTCGCTCGCCAACAGTTGAAACTGGCGGGCTCGGCGACCAGCGGTCGCAGTTCACAAACCGTCTACGGTGGCCACCAGCGCAGCCTGCGACAGACGGTGATCGCCCTGAGCGCCGGCAAGAGCCTCGCCGAACACGACAGTCCGGGCGAAGCCACGTTGTTGGTCCTGAGCGGGAAGCTGAATCTTGTGTGTGGGAGTGACCAGTGGAAAGGATCCACGGGTGATTTCCTGACCGTCCCGGCCGACCGGCACAGCGTCGAAGCGCTCGAAGACGTTGCATTTCTACTGACCGTCGCCATGAAGGGCTGAAATCGGTAGCGTCTTCCGCGTGAGCGAAACCGTGATCGAAGTGTCCGTCGTCGCAGCCCCGTCCGTACTCTGGCCCGCGCTGCGCGACCCGTCGCTGATTCGACGTTGGTTCGGCTGGGAGTACGACGGACTCGACGACGAAATCAACCAGATCTACTCCACCGCTGAGGCCGACCCCGAAGCGTTGACGCTGAAACTCGGAAACGGTGACCGTTTCTCACTTCGCGAACAGGACGGCAAGACGGTCGTCCGCATCGATCGGCCGGCCAAATCTGCCGACGACGACTGGTACGACGACATCACCGAGGGCTGGACGACATTCCTCCAGTTGCTCAGATTCGCAGTGGAGCACCACGGACTGGCCGAGCGTAAAACCATTTATCTCGACGGCCTTCTGCTCCCCGGTGAGAACGTGGCAAGCGTCCTCGGGCTCACCGAAATCGAATTGGAAGCGGGAAGTCGGTACGCGGTGACAATCGCTCCCGGCGACTATTTCGAAGGCGTCGTCGACTACGTCACTGACCACCAATTCGGGTTGACAGTCGAGGATCTCGGCCCTGGCCTGCTGTCTGTCGCCACCCAGTCGGTGACGGCGCAGCGGCCCGACGGAGGCATGTCCATCCTGCTGACCACCTACGACCTGAGCGATGACGAGTTCGACGAGATCAAGCATCACTGGTCGTCGTGGTGGGAAGGTCGCCGCCAGGAGAGCTGACGTTCGGTGAGGCGATATGCTTCGACCATGGTCGAAGCTTCGGGTCACAGTCCGGCACGTACGTTCGGCGAGTTGCTCGACCGCCTGGGCGATTCCAATGCCGACATACCGACACTCCACCGCCTGCTCGAGGCGGTCCTGGTGGTCGGCTCCGGCCTGGACCTCGACCTGACGCTTCAACGGATCATCACCTCTGCGACAACGGTTCTGGATTGCCGCTACGGCGCCCTGGGGGTCGCGGCGCCGGGGGGCGGGCTCTCGGAATTCGTGTACGAGGGAATCTCCGGGTCCCAACGCGCGACCATGGGACATTTCCCCGAAGGTCATGGCGTGCTGGGTGTTCTGATGAATCACCCGCAGACTTTGCGTGTGGCCCATCTCGGCGACCATCCCGAATCGGTGGGATTCCCCGCAAATCATCCACCGATGGAGAGCTTCCTCGGGGCGCCGATCATGATGCGGGGAAAGGTGTTCGGAAGCATCTACCTGACCGAGAAACGGGGACAGGCCGAGTTCACCCAGGAAGACGAGGTCATTCTCGAAGCCCTCGCCATCGCAGCCGGTATCGCTGTGGAAAACGCCCGACTGTTCGAGCAGTCACGAACTCGTGAAAGATGGCTCACCGCAACATCTGCCATCCGCTCGCGGTTGCTGGCCGGTGACTCGCTCGAGGACGGCCTGCAACTTCTTGCCAGTCGCGTTCGGGACCTGACCGGCGTCGACGACGTGATCGTGGTGATCTGCGAGAACGGCTACGCACAGGTTCACGCCGCGGCCAGCGCCCGGACCACGTCACGTGGAGTCAGAATCCCGGCGACCACTTATCCGTTCGACGTGGTGCGGAGCACTCGAAAGCTACAGGTACTCACCACTTTAGGCGCACTCACCGAACTGGTGCCGTCGGCTGGGAGTGCGGTCGTGGCACCGATGTGCGTCGCCTCGGGTGTAGTCGGCGCGGTCATCGTGGCGTCGAATTCCACCAACACGCACTGGGATCACGACGAACTGACCCGGATCGAGTCGATGGCCGAACTCGGCTCCGTTGCAATCGAGTTCGACGAGAAACAAAAGGCGCAACGCCTGTTGTCCGTTCTCGCCGACCGCGACCGCATCGCACGAGACCTGCACGACAACGTCATCCAGCGACTGTTCGCGAGCGGAATGAGCCTGCAGAGCACGCTTCCGGACGAGACCCTCCCGGAGTCGGCGCGCGCGATTGTCAAACGATCCCTCGAACAGCTCGACAAGACAGTCCGCGAGATCCGGACAACCATCTTCGATCTGCAGACTCCCACAGCCACCGATTCGTCGAGCCTGCGCCGGCGCCTCCTCGATGTCATCGGCGACGCCACCGCACAGTCCGCTGTTACCCCGAGCGTCCAATTCTCCGGCGCCATCGACACTCTGGTGAATCCCGGGATCCACCAGCACGCCGAAGCCGTGCTGCGTGAGGGGTTGAGCAACGTCCTTCGGCATGCACACGCACGCCACATCACCATCGCTGTCACCGCGGACGTCGAATTTGCGATCACGATCGAGGACGACGGCGTCGGACTCCCCTCCGACTTCCACAAGAGTGGACTGCACAATCTGGAGCGCCGCGCCGAACATTGCGGCGGTACGTGCACGATCGTCAATCACGATCCGAGCGGTGCACGCCTGCTCTGGCGAGTACCGCTCGGTCGCACCAACTCGAATCGACCGAAATCCGGTCGTTAGATCCTAGCGACTGCCGCTACGGATTTCGGTCGCCAGCACCGCAGCCTGAGTACGACGCTGCATGCCCAGCTTCGAGAGCAGACGCGTCACGTAGTTCTTGACCGTCTTCTCCGCGAGGAACAATCGCGCGCCGATCTCCCTGTTGGTGAGCCCCTCTCCGATGAGGTCGAAGACTGCTCGCTCCTGATCGGAAAGTTCGGCCAACGGATCAGCTGTACGGTCGCTGCGGATCCGCTGCATCAGCGCCTCGGTTGCACGACTGTCGAGCAGTGAACCGCCGCGCCCGACTGTGCGGACTGCAGCGACCAGATCGGTTCCGAGAATCTGCTTGAGGACGAATCCCGAGGCGCCCGCCATGATCGCGTCGAGCAACGCCTCGTCGTCGGCGTACGACGTGAGCATCAGGCAGCGGAGGTCGGGAAGCATCGAGCGGAGTTCTCGGCACAGTTCGACGCCGTTGCCGTCAGGCAGGCGTACGTCTAGAACAGCGACGTCGGCGTTGCTCTGCGGTACCGCAGCCAGCGCTTCCCCCACGGACGCCGCCTCGCCCACCACCACGAAGTCCTCGACCCCACCGAGTAGGTCGAACAATCCGCGTCTGACGATCTCGTGATCGTCGACCAGGAATATCCGCGTTGTCATCGAACCCCTCCAAAAGACATCTCACGTCGAACGGTACCGGAGACGGTGGACTCAGAACTCATGGAATGCATTCTCTTCACTTGCTGACGTGCCGGACGATGAGAACCGGGCAATCCGCGGTGTGCAGGAGCGCCCGACTGGTCGATCCGAGGAGCATTCCTGCGAATCCGCCGCGCCCGCGACTGCCGACGACTATCAACTGCGCCGTCTCCGCGTATTCGCTCAGGACTCGGACCGGACGGTCACGCGCGACGACTCTTTCGACGACGACGTCCGGGTAACGCTCGGTGAATCCGGCCAATTGCTCGGCGAGGACAACTTCCTCGCCCGTCTGGATGCTGCTCCACAGGGGGTCGTCGGGGGTGGCGCCCAACGAGGGCTGCACACTCACGTCGCTCCACACGTTGACGGCAATCAAGGTGGCGCCCCGCGCGGAGGCCTGCTCGAAAGCGTGCTCGACTGCCTCGATGCTGCTTTCGGATCCATCGACACCGACGACGACGGGGCCCTCGGTCGGCGGTCGACCGTCGAGCGTCCGTCCTCGGACAACTGCAACCGGAGATTCGCCGTGCGAGACAACCGAGACCGTCGCAGAACCGACGACCAATCCGGTGAATTCGCCGTGCCCGCGAGGGCCGAGCGCAATGATGTACGCGCCCTTGGACAATTCGATCAGGCGATCGGAGACGCTGCCGTCGAGTAGTTCGGTGACGATCTCGAGGTCGTCGTCGATGCTTTGCCGCGCGAGAATCTGTGCGCTGTCCAGACGAGCGGTGGCAGTGCGCCGCAGTTCGTCCTTGAAGCTCTCGGCGAGGTAAGGCTCGGAGTAGTAGAAGGCTGGGATGTGCACCACCGTCGCGATGTGGAGTGGTCGACCGAGCGCCACCGCGGTCCTCGCCGCCCAGACGACAGCCGACGACGCCGATTCCGAACCGTCTACCGCTACGACGACGGGTTTGGTTGCACTCATGTTCGTCCCTCCACAATCGACCACAGAATCTCTTCGCCCTCACACTATTGCCCAATGACGGCAAAAAGGATTCATCAGCCGACGCGAGTCCCGAATCGGACATTGGGTGTTCGGGTGGACTGCGGCAACGGCCCCGCCAACATCCCTTTCGGGCGTCAACGAGGCCACCGGTGCCGGATTCGCACGCAAACCCTGGCTACTCGATCCACGTTAGGTGAAGAACCCGACCGGTCAGAAGTGAAAAAAGTCCTGTCAACAAGCGCCCAAAATCGGGTTTCGTACGCAGGAGATCCTGAACCACCCGCTCTGCTGTGCGCCTTTGTTAACCGCCGGCGGTTAATAAAGGCGCACAGCAGGGTCAGTCACAAATCTTGCGGAACTTCTCGATCAGCTGCACTCGGCCGTTGCGGTCGGCCGCCAACGGCGTGACGTTGAGCGTCGTGACACCGGCTTCGGCGAAGGCTGCGACGCGTTCCTTGACGTAGCTCTCGGGACCGATCAACGACACTGCGCGAACCAGTTCGTCCGGCACTGCTGCTGCGGCTTCGTCCTTCTTGCCCGCGAGGTAGAGATCCTGGATCTTCTCGGCGGCCTCTTCGTAGCCGTAGCGCACCGCGAGATCGTTGTAGAAGTTCTTGCCCTTGGCGCCCATGCCACCGATGTAGAGCGCAAGGCTCGGGCGTACCCAGTCGAGCATGTGGTCGACGTCGTCACCGATGGCCAGTGCCGGCGACGCGTACACCTGAAGCTCACCGAGGCTCGGATCGCGCTTGGCCTTGCCCTTGGCGATCGGCTCACCCCACACGCTTGCTGCCTTCTCCGGATGGAAGAAGATAGGTTCCCAGCCTTCGGCGATTTCCGCCGTCAGCTCGACGTTCTTGGGTCCGAGCGAAGCGATCAGGATCGGGATGCGCTCACGCACAGGATGATTGATCAGCTTGAGCGGCTTTCCGAGTCCGGTGCCCTTCTCGGCGGGGAGGGGAACCTGGTAGTACTTGCCCTGGTACTCGACCTTCTCGCGGCGCCATACCTGACGGCAGATCTCGACGACCTCACGTGTGCGTCCCAGCGGAGCGTCGTACTTGACGCCGTGGAACCCCTCGATCACCTGCGGTCCGGAAGCGCCCAGTCCCATCACGAAGCGACCGTTGGAGACGAAGTCCAGGCCCGCCGCCGTCATGGCGGTCAACGAAGGGGTACGGGTGTAGATCTGAAAGATTCCCGAAGCGAGTTCGATGGTCGACGTCTTGGCCGCCAGGTAACCGAGCTGGCTGACGGCGTCGAAGGAATACGCCTCCGGGACGAAGGCGATGTCGAGGCCCGCCTTCTCCAGGTCACCGACCTCTTCGACGGTTTCGGCGAACCCGCCGCTGTAGTTCAAACCCATACCGATACGCACGTTGTAACCCCAATCCTGACGATTGCTGCCGTGTGCGACGCGCACACGAGCAGTGGTACTCCCATCGAACACTTACTCACATCGAACACTACGGAACCTGAGTCCGCATTCATGTGACTACCCCGTTCATATTCGATGACCGAAATGAACGGGGTAGTGGGAGAGCCTGTCGAGGGTCAGGATTCTTCGGGGCGAACCACCATGACGGGGCACTTGGCCGAAGCGATCAGGGTGTTGCTGGTCGAGCCGAGCAACATGCCGCGGAATCCACCGCGACCACGGCTTCCGACTACGACGAGCTGCGCTTTTGCCGACCAGTCCAACAGCCGTCCGCGTGGGTTGTCGAGGTATACCTCGCGCCGGACCTTCACGTCCGGGTATTGCTCGGACCATCCGGCCAAGCTCTCGCTGAGTACCGCGTGCTCTTCCTCTTCGAGAGACTGCGGGGCAAGCGCAGCGGCCCTCGGGTCTTCGAATGCCGCACTGCCGAGGTCACTCCACACGTGCAACGCCACCAACTCGACTCCGCGGAACGACGCTTCCTCGAAAGCCGCACCGACGGCCTGGGCGCTCAATGCGCTGCCGTCGACGCCGACCACTACGGGTCCTTCCGAGGGCACCGCACCATCGCGGTCTCGGACGACGATGACCGGACACTTGCCGTGACTGGCCACACCGACCGCGGTATTGCCGAGGACTGCTGTCGCCGCCTTGCCTGACGCCGACGCTCCGACGACTACCCGCCTGGCTTGTGCCGAACTCTCGATCAGCCACTGAGTTGCGCTGCCGATGGCGATTTCGGTGTGAACTTCGAGTTTCGGATCGATCTCACGGGCGAACTGTTCCGCCTCCGCCAAGATCGCTTTTCCGGCCTCTTCGACCCATTCGTACACCCCACCCGCGTCGACGTACGGTCCGCCGAAACCGTAAGGCGCGAAGTCGAGAGCGTGGATGATGTCGAGTCGCAATTCGCGCTGGGCGGCGATTTTCGCGGCCTCGCGGAGCGCTGTGGACGCAGTGTCCGAACCCTCGACTCCGACAACAACACTGTTATGTTCGCGTGAACTCATGTGCCCACCTTCCTGAAGAAGTAACCGAGCCACTTTCACTCTAACCATCCCACTTGTCCGGCTTTTTTGGGGTCGCCCCCTCTTCATTTCGGGGACTTAGGTCCCCGAAACTGTTGACGGATAGGAGAATTAGCAGAGCAATCAGGACCAGGTGTGAACAGGATCTCCCGTCCGCATGTTTTCCACGTAACCGCGGAGCATTCCGGTGAGCGCAGTCGAGCGGTCCGCGCCCGAGGCCTCCGCGTGCGCCACGTGCTCGCGTTGCCAGGCGGCACCGGTCTGCCGATTCATGCACCGCCCTTCGATCACGCCGAGGTACCGATCGCGGGCCGCGGCGGACAATCCGAAGTCGGCCAAACCCTCGTCCGCCAACGGCAGCAGCCTTCGCAGGACCAACTCGTCGGCACCGACCCAACCGATCTCCGGCCAGTACAGGGTGGCGTCGAGTCCGTACTTGGCGCCGATGTGCAGGTTCTCTTCTGCCGCATGGAACGACATGTGCGACCACAGTGGCCGCTCCGCGTTCACCAATGCGCGAACGGTTCCGTAGTAGAAGGCCGCATTGGCCATGATGTCGACGACGGTCGGCCCGGCCGGCAGCACCCGATTCTCGATACGCAAGTGCGGCTTGCCATCCGAGCAGTCGTAGACGGGCCGATTCCAGCGATAGACCGTGCCGTTGTGCATCTGAAGCTCGCTCAACTCCGGAACCCCGCCCGCCGCGAGCACTTCCAGCGGATCGGTGTCCGAGACATCAGGGAGCAGCGCCGGGAAGTACCGTGAATTCTCCTCGAACAGGTCGAGAACCGAATGGATCCACCGCTCACCGAACCACACTCGCGGTCGCACACCTTGGTTCTTGAGCTCGAAAGTTCGGGTGTCCGTTGCCTGTTCGAAGATCGGAATGCGTGATTCGTGCCAAAGCGCCTTCCCTGCCAGGAAAGGAGAATTGGCCGCAAGCGCCACCTGTACTCCGGCCAGACACTGCGCGGCATTCCAGTGCGCTGCGAATTCTTCCGGCGCGACGCGCAGGTGCAACTGCATGGACGTACATGCCGCCTCCGGCACCACCGAATTGGTGTCGGCCCGAAGGATTTCCACGTCGCCGCCGGGTAGCGCGACACCTTCGACGTCGAGTTCGATGTCCTCTCCTCGCGCGGCAAAAATTTGCTCGTTGAGCAATTCGTAGCGCGGGTTGGCGGTGATCCACTCACGATCGAGATGCTCGAGCTGCAGGGTCGGCAGCATCCCGATCATCACCATCTCGGCGTCGTGCGCGTGGATTCGCGCGTCTGCGACGTCGAGGGACGCCCGCAGTTTCTTCTCCAATTCGAAAGTCGCATCACCGGTGAGTGGGCCGGGCTCGACGTTCATCTCGACGTTGAACTGTCCGAGCTCGGTTTGGAAAACCGCAGAGTCGTCGATGGATTCGAGCACTTCACGGTTGGACATCGCGGGCGTCATGTCGCCGGTCACGAGGTTGAACTCGATCTCCATGCCCAACAGCGGAGCGGGCTTGTCGACGGCGTCTCGGAAGTCACCACCGTCGAGCATCTGCTTCATGGCGTCGACGCACGAGCGCACCTTCTTACGAAAGAGCCTACGGTCGGCTCTGGTGAATTCTCGCGCCGTGACCTCTGCACCCATTGCGCATTCCCCCCTTCGACGATCAACGTCACTGAAGGCTATCCGTCCGGTGTCACCGACAAACGAGAACTGCGGTGGCACCAGGAAGAATTTCCCGACGCCACCGCAGTTCTCCGAAAGTTTCTTCTACGAGTTGTCGACCCAGGTGACAGCTACGCCGCGAGCCTGCAGCCACGCTGCGGGATCGACCTTTGCGCCGTTCTCGGCAACCTCGAAGTGCAGGTGCGGGCCGGTGGACTGGCCACGGTTACCCACGGTGGCGATCTGCTGGCCGGCGTTGACGCGCTGGCCGACGTTGACCTGGTAGTCGTTGACGTGGCCGTACGTGGTGACCGTGCCGTCGTCGTGCTGGACGCGGACCCAGAGGCCGAAACCTGACGCCGGGCCGGCGTCGATGACCTGGCCGTCGGCTGCAGCCAGAATCGGCGTACCGATCGGAGCCGCGATGTCGAGGCCACCGTGGTGTGCTCCCCAGCGCGAACCGAAGGTGGAGGTCAGCGTTCCGGACACCGGCTGCACGGTACGAGCTGAGGTGCCGGGGTTGATCCCAGCGAGGAACTGCTGTGCCTGCGTGTTGAGGTCGGCAGCAAAATCGGGAAGCTCGGGGATGTCGAGAGCCGGAAGTGCCGCCAATTCAGCCGGAACGACAACGCCCTCGGGAAGCAGACCCTGCGGGATTTCGATGCCGGCGATGGTCTGTGTTGCCGGCGCCGCAGCAGCGGTTCCTGCACCCATCTGGCCTGCACCGACGAGGAGCGCACCGGTAGCCGCAGCTACGACACCTGCCTTGACACCGGCACCAGGGCCAGCCGACGGGGTGCGGTGGCGGCCGCTTGCTGCCTCGGGATCGATCTCGAAGACAACATCGTCATTGCCCGTGCGGTGGTGGTTTCCCACAGTGTGTACTCCGTCAGTCGTCGGCGTGCAGCGTCCTTCTGATGAAGCCCGCTCCTCTGTCTGCCGAAGAATGTAACAGTTTGATCAAGGCGGCCGCCACCGTTACCCGATCTTGACCAAAACTATTTCTCGCCGTTCTGTCGGCTGGCGTCCAGTTCTGACTTGAATGCGTCGTATCGTGCCCGGTGAGCGGGTCGACGCCGGATGATCGCCCACGCGATGCCCAGAACCACGAACCAGATCGGCGTGACGAGAAGTGCCTGCAGGGTGTCGTCCTTGGTTGTCAGTGCCCAGAGAATGAAGACGAAGAACGCGAGCACGACCCAGCACATCACGATGCCGCCGGGCATCTTGAACTTCGACGCCTCGTGCAGGTGCGGACGACGCTTCCGGTACACCATGTAGCTCGCCAGGATGATCGTCCATACGAACATGAACAGCAGCGCCGAAATGGTCGTGACGACGGTGAAGGCCTCGATCACGGAATCGCCCGAGAACAGCAGGATCAACGACGCCAGCAGGAAGATGCACGAGAACATCAGGGCGTTCGCGGGGACCTTGCGTGAGTTCAGCTTGCCGAGGGCCCTCGGTGCGTCGCCCTCCTGCGCAAGGCCGAACACCATGCGCGAGGTGGAGTAGATACCCGAGTTGGCCGAAGATGCCGCGGAGGTCAGCACGACGAAGTTGATGACAGATGCAGCGATGCCGAGGCCGGCGAGTGTGAACATGGCGACGAACGGACTCTTGTCTGCGCTGATTTCACGCCACGGAGTCACCGCGATGATCACGGTCAGTGCAACGACGTAGAACAGCAGGACACGAATGGGGATGGAGTTGATGGCCTTCGGCAGATTCTTCTCCGGGTCCTTGGCCTCGGCTGCCGTCGTACCGACGAGCTCGATACCCACGAAGGCGAACACGGCGATCTGGAAGCCGGCGACGAAGCCCATGAATCCGGTCGGGAACATCCCGCCGTCGTTCCAGAGGTTGTCGATACCCGAGGTGGCACCGTTCGGCGCCGTGAACCCGGAGACGACCATGACGATGCCGACGACGATCAGGCTGACGATGGCGATGATCTTGATCAGCGCGAACCAGAACTCGGTTTCACCGAAAGCGCGAACGGTCGGGAGATTGAGGAGCAACAGCGCCGCGATCGTCAGCAAAGCAGGAATCCACGCCGCGAGCCCTGGCCACCAGTACTTGAAGTACCCGGAAATCGCGATGACGTCCGCGATGCCGGTGACGATCCAGCAGAACCAGTAGGTCCAGCCGGTGAAGAATCCCGCCCAGGGGCCCAGCAGATCCGCGGCGAAGTCGGAGAACGACTTGTACGCCATGTTCGAGAGCAGCAGCTCCCCCATCGCCCGCATGACGAAGAAGAGCATGAATCCGATGATCATGTACACGAAGATCACGGAAGGCCCGGCGAGCGAGATCGTCTTGCCCGATCCCATGAACAGTCCGGTGCCGATGGCACCACCGATGGCGATCAGCTGGATATGCCGGTTGGACAGCTGACGTGAGAGGTGGGGGTCTTCGCCGGACGGCTTCGTCAGGTCTGGTGTATTCGCGTGGTCGGACACGGAGGATCCCCCTCGTCGTTCGGTTCATCCGGGGCATCGAAATCGTGCCCGTCGGGGGAACCTCGGAAAATGTGCTCTCTCAAAGTACGCGTGCACTGGCTCACATCACGCATCGGAAAGCGGACGCCGATAACCTGTCGAGGTGAACACTGACAGCACGGCCCATCAAGACGGACATATCGCCGCGACGCTGTTCGATTTCTCCGGAACCCTCTTCCGTTTGGAGGAGAGCGACGATTGGACCGAGCACCTCGTCGATCACCAAGGCGATCCGCTCGACGTGCACGCTCAAGCCGAGCTGATGCGTCGGATGACCGCGCCGGTGGGCAGAACCGTGGAGATGGACGAAGCGGAGATCTACGCGTGGGAGAACCGCGACCGGGATCCGAAGTTGCATCGTCAGGCTTACCTCGACGTGTTGAGTAAGTCCGGGGTGCCCGATCCGGTTCGGGCCGAAGCTTTCTACGCCCTGCTGGTCGATCCGGATCAGTGGTCGCCGTACCCGGATACCGGCGAGGTCCTGAAGTCACTGTCGGAGAAGGGCATACGCACTGCCGTCTTGAGCAACATCGCCTTCGACATCCGTCCGGCGTTCGCCGACCGCGGCTGGGACGTCTGGGTCGACGAGTTCGTTCTCTCGTTCGAGGTGGGTGCAGTCAAGCCTGAACCGGCGATCTTCGAGTACGCCCTCGCACAACTCGATGTGGATGCGGCGCAGACTCTGATGGTCGGTGACAGCGACATCGCCGACGGCGCTGCCCGTGACGTCGGTTGCCAGTTCGCACTCGTCGATCCCCTGCCGACGACCGAACGCCCGCACGCGCTACTCGACGCAGTGCGGAAGTTCGGGCTTCTGTAGGGAGCGCTCAGACACCTTCGGTGAGTTCGCGCAACGACGCGTAGCGCTCGCGCACGTGGGGAGCTGGTTCGGCGTCGAATCGTCGCTCTTCCGGTTTCGGCCACACCGGCGGCTGCGTGTCCCCGGACAGTGCCCATGCTGCTTGCCTGCATGCCCCTTCGGCGACGTACTCACCCGGAGCAGGGATCACGACCGGCACTCCGAGAATTGCCGGCGCGATCTCACAGAGAGCGCGCGACTTCGCTCCGCCTCCCACGAGGAGAACTCGCTTCACCTCGACGCCTTGACGAACCAGGTCGTCGACGCCGTCGGCCAAGCCGCACAGGAGCCCTTCGATTGCGGCTCGTGCAAAGTGCGCAGGCGTCGAGTTCTGCAGCCGGAATCCGTGCATGGCCCCCGTGGCGTCAGGGCGGTTGGGCGTCCGTTCACCCTCGAAGTACGGAATCATGACCAGCCCGTCGTTTCCGAGGGGCGCCGTCGACGCCAACCGCGACAGTTCGGCGTGATCGACACCGAGAATGGACGCCGTCGCATCAAGAATGCGCGCGCCGTTGAGAGTGCACACCAGCGGCAAGTGCAGGCCGGTTGCGTCCGCGAATCCTGCCACGTTCCCGCCGGGATCGTGCGTGGGGGTGGCCGATACAGCCGAGACGACGCCGGATGTTCCGATCGAGATGATCACGTCACCGGGAACTGCTCCCAAACCCAGTGCGGCTGCGGCATTGTCACCGGTGCCAGGCCCGACAATACCTCCGGAACGTGTACTTCCGATCTTTTCGTTCGGCGATGCAACTCGGGGAACATGCGGGGTTCGACCGCGAAATGCCAACGCCAGCAAATCTTTACGATATTCGCGCGTCGAGGCAGCATAATAGCCGGTTCCACTGGCGTCGCCCGCGTCGGTAACAAGCTCCTCGATCGAGCCGGACCCACCCAACTTCCAGGACAACCAGTCATGCGGAAGACACACCGCGGCAGTGCGATCGGCATTGCCGGGTTCGTGATCTGCCAGCCATCGAAGCTTGCTTGCCGTGACCGCGGCGACCGGAACTACACCAACTGCGTCGGCCCACGCCTTGGGTCCGCCGAACTCTTCGACCAGATCGGTCGCAGCCTTCGCCGACCGAGTGTCGTTCCACAGCAACGCCGGTCTGACAACCTCGCCGCCACTGTCCAGACACACCATGCCGTGCTGTTGAGCTCCGACCGATACGGCTGCGACGTCGCCGAGCCCACCCGCCGCGGCGATTGCACTGTCCATCGCCTCGAGCCAGCATGCCGGATCTATCTCGGTACCGACGGGGTGCGCCGCCCGCCCTTCTCGTACCAGCTCTCCCGAATCGGCATCACGGACAATGACTTTGCACGACTGGGTAGACGAATCGATACCGGCTACGAGGGTCACACTGGCGTCCTTTCCGAAGGACCGTCAGCTCGCGTTGGCGACCGCGGGCATCCGGTTGCTGCGCTTACGCAGCGATCGCACATATTCTGCGCGCTCGGTCTCCGTCATTCCACCCCAGATGCCGTACGGCTCGTGGACGGAGAGTGCGTGTTCGCGGCACTGCTGGAGTACAGGGCACGTCGCGCAGACCTTCTTGGCGTTGCGTTCACGGTTCTCGCGGGCGTGTCCACGCTCGCCGTCCGGATGGAAGTACACCGCGGAATCGTGCCCGCGGCACGCTCCCTGCAGCTGCCAGTCCCACACTTCGGCGGTCGGGTACGGCATCGGAAGGTGCTTGTGCATGATGGCGACCTCAATTCCTTACTCGGGTGACACGGATTCGGGTGACTCTGGGCTGACGCCGGGTCGGACTTATCGACGCCTGACCGATTGGCCGAGTCGATGTGCACAGACCGTTGCGAGTTCGCCGGTGACCGGCGGAGTCAGCGCTACGACGCCGTCGTCGAGAATTGCCTGCAGCCTGCGGAAATACTCGTCCGGGGCGAGGCCGAAGGTTACAAAGATCTCTTCGTCAGGTCCACCGTCGAACTGCTGCCACTTACGTGCGAACTCGACGATCTCTTGTGTATCCGTGCGGCTCATCAGGTTCTCCCCTGTTTGTGCGCCCTGCTTCACAGAAACTGCGACTCGTCTCCTCGGACGCCCGTGGCAGTGAGTCAAGACACAGACTATGCCTACTTCTGCTTTTTCACAAGACCTACTTACGTCTTTTTGTGGACAAAGTATGCGAACTTTCGCACGCTGAAGTTACCGACGAGGAATGCTTGAATAGGACAATGACCCGACCGTCCACGACTCCGGCTACCGCGGGAGAGGTATTCACGCTGATACGCAGCGGTTCCGCGACCACGCGCAGCGAGATCGGGAAGCTCACCGGCCTGTCCAGGACGGCGGTATCGGCCAGGGTTGCAGCACTTCAATCGCTTGGTTTGATCGCCGATGACGACGAGGGCCCGTCGACGGGCGGCCGGCCGCCGTCCACTCTCACCTTCGCGAACTCGTCCGGCGTGGTTCTCGTCGTGGCAATCGGTCGATCGCGGGCACAACTTGCCGTCACCGACCTGGCGGGCACGATCCTCGCGGCAGAAGACATCGACAAGTCGGTCGGGGTCGGCCCCGACGAACTGATGCCCGAAATTGCCGAGCATCTTTCGTCACTACTGGCCCAGGTCCACCGCGCGTCTACCGAGGTCATCGGAATCGGACTGAGCATTCCCGGAACGGTCGACGTCGCCGCGGGAGCAAGCCTCGACTCTCCGATGATGGCGGGATGGGACGGAGTCGCGCTTGCCCCCTATCTGGCATCGGTGACCACGGCTCCGCTGTTCGCGGACAACGATGCCAACGTGATGGCTCTGGCCGAATTGAGCGAGCGACGCGAGAGTGCGCCCAACCTCCTGATGATCAAGGCGTCAACCGGCCTCGGCGCAGGAATCGTCATGGGCGGAGTCCTCCAACGCGGTTCACTCGGAGCGTCCGGCGAGATCGGGCATACCAAAACCGCTGCAGCGCGGGGCATGAAGTGTCGCTGCGGCGACGTCGGCTGCGTCGAAACTGTCGCCAGCGGTTGGGCTCTCGTGCATGCCCTCCGAGATCAGGGCCGAAGCGTCGGTCACGTGCGTGATGTCGTCCGCCTCGCCCTGGACGGCGACAGCGAAGCCCGCCGGCTCATCAGAAGCAGCGGCCGACTGATCGGCGACGTCATTTCCGGCGCGGTCAATCTCCTCAATCCCGAGGTCCTGATCATCGGCGGCGACATGGCCGAGGCGGACGAACTCTTCCTCGCCGGGCTTCGGGAGTCCGTCTACGGCAACGCAACGGCGCTTGCCACCCGAAAGCTTCAGATCGCTTCGGTCAGCCACGGCGCACAATCCGGCATCCTCGGTTGTGCGGTTCTCGTCCTCGACCATCTGCTCAGCGCCAGGGAAATCGATCTGCGGATCGCGGCGTCACTCCACACGTGAGTCGCTGACTTCTCGCACGCTCCGCATCAAACAATCAGACTTTTCCGGCATCGCTTGTGTTGACGCTCACACTTCTGCATAATTCATTACCTACCGATCATTCGGTTGCCGATATCGACGATGAGATCGCGCAGGAACGCTCCGAGTCAGCCAAAAGCATGCACCGAGCACACCGGCAACGTCGCAGATCGAACAGCGTTTCTCCCCTGTTCCGACTTCGCAGTTTCACCGTGTCGGTGAACCACGTGACTGGCAGAAAGTAGCTCGATGACCACAACCAGAACTGGCACCAAACCCGCCGCGAAGGAATACGACCGCGCCGCGATGGCGTCGATGGTCGGCACCACCGTCGAGTGGTACGACTTCTTCATCTACGCCCAAGCTGCAGCCCTGATCTTTGCCGACCTGTTCTTCAAGCCGATGGGCTCGGCCGGCCAGATCGTCTCCTACGTCACGGTCGGCATCAGCTTTGTCTTCCGTCCTCTCGGTGCCATCGTGGCCGGCTATCTCGGCGACAGGCTCGGCCGCAAACGTGTCCTGGTCGCGACGTTGGCGATGATGGGTGCCGCGACGGTTCTCATCGGCGTGCTGCCGACGTATGCCTCGATCGGAATCTGGGCACCGATCCTGTTGATCCTGCTTCGCGTCGTCCAAGGATTCTCGACGGGCGGCGAATGGGGCGGGGCCGCTCTTCTTGCCGTCGAACACGCACCCACCAAGCGTCGAGGATTCTTCGGAGCGTTCGTACAGATGGGAGTACCGCTCGGAATGTTGCTCGCCACCGGCGTTTTGGCACTGTGCACGTTCACCCTCACGGACGAACAGTTCACCACCTGGGGATGGCGAGTGCCGTTCCTGCTCAGCGTCGTGTTGATCGGCGTCGGCTTCTACATTCGAAGCAAGGTCAGCGAGTCACCCGTATTCGCCGAACTCAAGGAACGCCGCACCGAGAGCAACACGCCTATCCGAACTCTGTTCAAGAAACACCCGAAGCAGGTCGTACTCGCGGCGCTGTCCTTCATCGGCACAAACGGCAACGGCTACATGGTGATCGGCGGATTCATCGTCGCGTACGCAACCAAGACCTATGGCCTGGGTAAGACCGAACTACTGATTGCCACGCTCGCAAGTGCCGTCACGTGGGGCGTTTTCACCATGATCGGCGCCTACTGGTCGGATCGACGCGGCCGCACCACGGTGATGAACGTGGGCAACCTCGCAATGGTCCTCTTCGCGGTGCCGTTCTTCCTCCTCATCGACACCGGGAATCTCGGCTGGATCTACGTGGCGATGATCCTGTTCTCGGTCGGACTCGGGCTGTCGTACGGACCTCAACCCGCGTTGTTCGCCGAACTGTTCCCGGCTTCGATCCGTTACAGCGGTGCGTCGATCTCCTACGCGGTAGGCACCATCTTCGGCGGCGCCTTTGCTCCCACCGTCGCACAGTGGCTCCTCGGCAAGACCGTTGGCACCCTTGCCATCTCGATATACCTCGCCCTGCTGGCCGCGGTCTCGTTCGTCGCCACGATGCTCATCAAGGATCGATCAGGACGAGACCTGATGGTGTAATCGACCTGAATGTGGACGCCCAACGGCGTCGCGATGCCGGAGTTTGTCAGCCGAACTTTCGAAAGGCGAACTCCGGCAACTTCTTCGCAGCATTCGCTGTACGCACGATCTTGTGGTTCTTGCCTCGCATCAGCGCCAGTTGGATCCGCGATTCGATCCAGAACGCGCCGCGAGGCGAGCGGTTCCAGGTCTTGTGCAGCAACGTCTTCGTCGCTGCGACGGCGTCCGGCGAGCGAACCGCGATCTGCGACAGCAGTTCCTGTGCCGGCTTGATCGGATTGTCGCTGACTCCGCTCACGAACCCCCACTCGAGAGCCTGATTTCCGTCGAACAGTTCAGCAGTCATGGCGAGGCGTTTCACGACGTCCATTGCCGCGAGTTCGCGCATCGTGACCGTTCCGGTCATGTCGGGGATCAATCCCCACTTCGCCTCCATCACCGAGAACGTGCAATCGGGGGTGGTGAATCGAAAGTCTGCGGCGAGCGCCAATTGCAGTCCCCCACCGAAGCAGTGCCCGTGAACGACCGCGATGACCGGCACGGGCAATTCGCGCCACACCCAGCACGCGCGTTGGAAGAGGTTGGTCTTCTGACCGGGAAACTTCGCGAAGGCCTTTGCCATCCGCCTCGGCTGCTTGCCCGCAGAAGCGAAGTCCAACCCGGCAGAGAATGCGTCACCCGCGCCTTGCAGAACCACGCCCCGAATCGAACGATCGGTTTCGATCGTTCGAGCGGCATTCACCAGCGCGTCGAGCATGTCCAGATCGAGACCGTTGAGTTTCTCCGGTCGGTTCAGCGTCACGTACGCCACCGACTGCACTACCTCGACACGAACACGATCACTCACGGCAACTCCTCCGATTCGACATATCCCCGACGAACTTACCTGAGAGTAAGTTCCCCGGGGATTCGTCATGCCATCTCGGCAAGAAGTTCCATGGTCACTTTGCCGGCAGGATCCGAATCAGTGGATGAAGGCACGGCCACAACGGTGTCCACGCCCGTTCGCCTAGTTAGGGTCGCGGCGCTACAACGTCTGGCTGGCGCGGGGGAAATCTCCAACTCCGTGTTGTCCGCACGGTTGGCAATCCTGACGGCCGACGGAAATGCGCGAGCCTCGTGAATATGAACAGAACCCACCGAGACACGAGTATTCGGTCACTTGCAAAGGGCAGTCAATCTGGCCCGTCCTCATCACCATGTAATCGCGGGAGAAGCGGTGTGCGCCCAATAAACCGCACCGCTACCACCACTACGGCACAGCACCTTCGGAAACGAACCGAGGTCTTCGGACATCGAGGCCGTCGACCTCACCACCTCGGTTCACGTACCCGGGTCCGGCTGGTCCTGAGGTCCCCGCTCAGCCGGCAGTGCGGATCCGGTCGAAGCTCCGGCCTCGGTGTTCGAGCGGCAGCCTGTCCCCTCGCCCGAACAGTTTGTTGCGCAGCGTTCCCTCGTCGTAGTCGCTCTGGTAGGCACCTCGTTTGGTCAGCTCCGGAATCACATGCTCCACAATGTCTTCGAAGGTTCCGGGAGTCACCGCGTACGCGAGATTGAAACCGTCGACGTCGGTCTCGGACACCCACTCCTGCAATTCGTCGGCGACCTCCGCGCCGGAACCGACAACGATCGGGCCGAGCCCGCCGATGCCCGCCCACTCCGCGATGTCCCCCACCGTCCATTCGCCACCTTTCTCGTCGGCCTGACGAAACGATGCGACCGCGGATTGAATGGCATTGCTCTCGACGTTCCCGATCGGCTCGTCCGCTCGGTATCCGGAGAGGTCGATTCCCATCCACCCCGAGGTGAAAACGAGCGCGCCTTCACTACTCGCGTAACTGCGGTAGTCCTCGAGCTTCGCCTGGGCCAACTCGGGGGTTCGGTCGGTGATGATCGTCAACAGTGTGTAGATGCGGGCCGAGTACGGATCGCGCCCGACCTTCGTCAGTTCGTTTCGGATTCGGGCAACGGTGTCTTTGAGAATCGCCTTTGTCGGTGCACCGACAAAAATTGCTTCGGCATTCTCGGCGGCGAACCGAACCCCGCGAGGCGACGCGCCGGCCTGGAAGATGACCGGCGTCCGCTGCGGAGAAGGTTCGGAGATGTGGATGCCCGGAACGGTGAAGTGCTTGCCTTCGTGCTCGATCGGATGAACCTTGGCGGGGTCTGTGTAGACCCCGGTGGTTCTGTCACGCACCACCGCGTCGTCTTCCCACGACGTTTCCCACAACTTGTAGAGAACTTCGAGGTACTCGTCCGCGTGGTCGTAGCGATCGTCGTGCTGGAGTTGGTCGTCCTCGCCCATGTTCCGTGCGGCCGAGGGGAGGTATCCGGTGACCACGTTCCACCCGATTCGCCCGTTCGTCAGGTGGTCGAGGGTGCTCAATCGCCGAGCGAACGGGTAGGGATGCTCGAAAGCTGTACCTGCGGTGATCCCGAAGCCCAAGTGCTCGGTCACGGCAGCCATCGCCGACGCCAGCAGTAGCGGGTCCGAGACCGGTACCTGCGCGCCCTGCCGCAGCGCTGCGTCGTGATTGCCGCCGTACACGTCGTACGTTCCCAACACGTCGGCCAGGAACAGCCCGTCGAATCGTCCGCGCTCGAGGAGCTTCGCCAATTCCGTCCAGTACCTCAGATCCGTGTACCTGGACGACTGATCCTCCGGGTGGCGCCACAGACCTGGCGATTGGTGGGCGACGCAGTTCATGGCAAAGGCGTTGAATCGGATTCTGCGGGTCATTCCCGCACGATGCCGTGCCTGCTCCGCGGTGAACACCATTGCGATCAGTGCGATCGGTTCGGCTCCTGCTTGCACCCGGCGATACCGTCGACTTCGCGACCTCGTCGGCGGGCCGCTACACTGACTAGCGCAGCTGTGACGCCCGAGGCTTCGTGCCGACAGGTCGAGCGGATGCAACAGCAGTATCGGGAAGCGAAAACCCCGGCAGCACAGGGTTTTCAGCGCTTGTCGGTACGCTCCCCGCCCTCGTAGCTCAGGGGATAGAGCATTCCTCTCCTAAAGGAAGGGTCGCAGGTTCGAATCCTGCCGAGGGCACCAGGTGGGACTCTCCCCACATCGGCGCGACCAACGTGCCATTCTTGAATTCATGACGACGCCTCACTCCACGGCTACTCCCCCGAAGAACATGTCTTTGATCCCGGGTGGGACGTACTGGATGGGCTCCGAAGATTTCTATCCGGAAGAACGCCCAGTTCACCAGGTCACCGTCGACGGATTCTGGATGGACACGACGGCGGTGACGGTCGCCGAGTTCCGACGCTTCGTGAAGGCAACCGGCCACGTCACCACTGCGGAAATCGCCCCGGATCCCGCCGACTATCCCGATGCCGATCCAGCCCTCCTCGTTCCGGGATCGTTGGTCTTCACTTCGCCACCCGGCCCGGTCTCACTCGACGACTACACCCAGTGGTGGTCGTTCACTCCCGGCGCCGACTGGCGCCATCCCGAGGGAACTGACAGCAACATCGGGGGACGTGAACGGCACCCCGTCACCCACGTGTCGCACTTCGACGCCCAGGCCTACGCCGCGTGGGCCGGCAAGGAACTCCCGACCGAGGCCGAGTGGGAGTTTGCCGCCCGCGGCGGACTCGATCGCCAGGCCTACGTGTGGGGCGATCACGACTCTCCGGGCGGGCGGCCCGGTGGCAACGTGTGGCAAGGCCAGTTCCCCTGGGAGAACCTGCTCGAGGACGGTTACGAGCGCACTGCTCCGGTCGGAAAGTTCCGGCCCAACGGCTACGGACTGTTCGACATGGCCGGGAACGTGTGGGAATGGACGGCCGATCACTACACATCGGACCACGCCCACAGTTCCAAGAACGTCGCGCCGGCCTCGTCGTGCTGCATTCCTCGTAATCCCCGAGCGGAGTTCGCCACGGAGGCGTTGGTGGGCGAACCCTACGCACGACGGGTGATCAAAGGCGGCTCACATCTGTGTGCACCGAACTACTGCTTGCGATACCGCCCCGCCGCGCGGCAGGGCGAATCCGAGGAGTCCTCGACCTGCCACGTCGGCTTCCGGTGCATCATCCGCATTCCGCAGGAGTAGATCAGAAGGGCACGTCCCCCAGGATGGCCACCCGCTCCATGACGCGGCGATGAGGGAAGTAATCACTCGCTGCGTAGTGCTGGGTAGCCCGGTTGTCCCAGAAGGCAATGGAATTCGGCGCCCACTTGAAGCGGCACTGAAAGTCCGGGACCTTGACCTGCGCGAACAGCAAATTGAGCAGATCGTTGCCTTCGACAGAATCCATATCCGGAATGTGGGTGGTGAAAAGGCTGTTGACGAACAGCGTCTTCCGCCCGGTCTCCGGATGCTTACGCACCATCGGGTGCAGAACCGGCGGGTACTGCTCCTTCATCTGTTCCAACTTCTCCGGGCTCATGCCGCGTCCGAAGGACGGCACAAAATCGTGGATGGCGTCCTTGCCGTCGATCAATTCCTTGATCTCGTCGGGGAGGCAGTCGAAGGCGTTACCCATATCGGCCCAGAGCGTGTCACCACCGGCAGGCGGTACGTCGATCGCCCGAAGTACTGAACCGAGCGGCGGCGTCTTCGTCCAGGTGACGTCGACGTGCCAGATGTTCTCCGTTCCTGGACTGTCCTCTCCGCGTTCGAATCTGACGACTGCCGGGACCTCTCCCTGCGGGAGAAGTGGATGAACCTCGAGTTCACCCCAATGGGCCGCGAAGTCACGATGATTCACGCTCGAAATCGGCTGGTCCCGAAAGAACACGACCTTCCATTCGAGGAGGGCCCGGCGCACGTCCTCGATCTGCTCCTCCGACGGATCACGCAAGTCGATATCGCTGATCTCGGCACCGATGAACGGTGTGACGGGTGTCAGAGTGAACCGCTCGTACGGCCTCGATTCAACGCCTTCCGGATTGCGCCTCATTCCGCGCGGTCCGAATTCGATTGTGTGATTGCCGATTTGGACTGTTCGTGATGATGTAAGGGTAGCCATCGAATGACTCCGTCCTGTCGTGTCGTGTCGCGGGGTCACACGTCAATCGACGCGTCCACCCGCTTTGCTCGTGTGCGTTTGTGTGCGCTTTGGGGCGCGGTCAGTGCTCCTACCGCGAGATCGACCAGATGATCCACCGTCGTATCGAAATCTGCCTGCACAACGGGGTTTTCGTCTTCGCGGCGCTGCTCGAAGATGGCCAGAGCAGAGACGCTCATGTTGAACGTCAGATCGATCCGTTCAACCGCGACGCGGCGGGGCAGATGCGGCAACGCCCGCGTCAACCTGACGACAACTTCGTTGATCCCCTCGCTGACCTCGCGGAACTCAGCACTCTGCGTATCCACCGACGGTGAGATTCGGGCAATGAACCTCGCATAGTTGGAACCGTCGACCGTCGCCAGAAAATCTGCCAGCGGGTACAGAAAGGCTTCGACCAAAGCACGGACCAAGTCGGTCCGCCCACTGGCGTCGATGTCGTCGAGATACGTCAGTCGCGCTGCGTTGATCTGATCCATCCGATGCCGGAATACGGCCAGCACCAGACCGTCTCGCCCACCGAAGTGATACTGAACTGCAGAGTTGTTGCGCTGCCCGGCCGCAGTCGCCACGTCCCGCATGGACACTTCGTGAATACCTTGCTCGGCGAACATCCGCTCGGCGACGGCGATCATGGCGTTCTTGGCATCCAACGAGGCGGGCATACACCGACCATATAAGTCACTGTCTTAATTCCGCAAGCCCCATCCCCTGTGCGCGGTTAGGGAGTGCAGGGACTCCTTAACCACTCACGGGGGTAGTTGTCCCAGTCAACGAGACATACGCCGCCAACTGAATTCCGATCGATACGCTCCAGATTAAGACGACTGCTTAATCCGCCCGGTTTTGCACACGCCAAGGAGCCTGCTGGTGAATCGCCATTCCATTCCGATCATTCCCGAGACGCCGAACGTCGCGGCCGCCGTGTACTACCCCGATCAGAATCCCCCGTACACCCGCCCGGAACCGCTTCGCCCGCCGGCCGGGGCCCCGAACGTGCTGCTGATCATGATCGACGACGTCGGATTCGGCGCACCCTCCGCGTTCGGTGGCCCGTGCCGCACCCCCACCGCCGAGCGTTTGGCCGAAACCGGCGTGAAATACAGCCGATTCCACACCACGGCTCTGTGCTCGCCGACGCGTGCCGCCACACTGACCGGGCGCAACCACCACAGTGTCGGTATGGGTGTCATCTCCGAAATGGCCAACGCGGCACCGGGATACAACGGGACCCGCCCCGCCTCTGCCGCCACGGTCGCACGCGTCCTACAGGGAAACGGCTATGCGACAGGTGCTTTCGGCAAGATGCACCAGACCCCGACGTGGGAGACCACCGCTGCCGGGCCGTTCGATCGTTGGCCGGTCCGTGAGGGTTTCGACAAGTTCTACGGTTTCCTCGGTGCCGAGTCCGACCAGTTCACCCCGGTTCTCTACGAGGACTTCACGATGGTCGACTTACCCAAGACACCACAGGAGGGTTACCACCTGTCCGAGGATCTCGTCGACCACGCGATCGAATGGGTCGAGGGCGTCAACACGATGGACCCCGACAAGCCGTGGTTCTGCTACCTCCCCTTCGGCGCGTGCCACGCTCCACTCCAGGTCCCGGACCGCTACCTGGACAAGTACGTCGGCGAATTCGATCACGGGTGGGATCGCCAACGCGAGATCACCCTCCAAAAGCAGAAGGAACTGGGCGTCGTCGCTCCTGACACCGAATTGGCCCCGTGGGCTCCGGGGCTCCCACACTGGGACGAACTCGACGACGACCAGAAGAAGGTCTCGGCCCGTCTGATGGAGTTGTACGCGGCGTTTCTCGAGCACACCGACGACGAGGTAGGCAGGCTCGTCGACCGGTTGCAGGACATGGGTGTACTCGACAACACTCTGGTGCTCTACATGATGGGTGACAACGGCGCTTCCGCGGAAGGCGGAATGGAGGGTTCGTTCAACTACCTCGCCGGCCTCAACGGTTACAAGAGTGCGACATCCGACGTACTGGCGCGCTACGACGAATTGGGGACCGAAACCAGCTACCCGCACTATCCGGCGTCGTGGGCTCTGGCTCTCGACACCCCTTACCAGTGGGCCAAGCAGGTTGCGTCCCACTACGGCGGTACCCGAAACGGTCTGATCGCCCACTGGCCCAAGGGGATCGACAAGCCAGGAATCAGGGAGCAGTGGCATCACTGCGTCGACATCACGCCGACAATCCTGGAAGCTGCCGGCATTCCGGCACCGACCAGCGTCGACGGGGTCACCCAGAAACCGATGGAAGGCGTGGCGATGAACTACACCTTCGCCGAGCCCGACGCCGAAGAGCGCCACACCACACAGTATTTCGAGATCTTCGGCAACCGCGGAATCTACGATCACGGTTGGACCGCAGTCACGGCCCACCGCGCACCCTGGCTGATGGCCACTCACGGCCTCGAGCTCACACCGATGAGCGAGGACCGTTGGGAGCTGTACGACACCTCGGTCGACTGGTCGCAGGCCCGCGATCTCGCGGACGAGCATCCCGAGATCCTCGCCCGGCTCAAGGAAAAGTTCCTCGTCGAGGCGGCCAAATATCAGGTGCTGCCGCTGGACGACAGAACGGTCGGTCGCCACGCCACCGCGGAATCACGACCCCCGCATCCGATGATGGGCCGCAAGACCCTCACGCTGTACCCACACATGAACGGTCTGGTCGAGAAAGCCGCGCCGACGTTCTTCAACCGCTCGTACACGCTGACCGCAAGTCTGGGTAGCGTCGCCGACGGCATGCTGGTCAGCCTCGGTGGCCGGTTCGGCGGATTCGCTTTGTACATACTCGATTCCGTCCCCGTCTACTGCTACAACTTCAGCGGCGGTGGTCGGACCTTCGTGCGTGGGCGCAACCCGCTGGCACCCAATGCACGCGAGGTGTCCGTCCACTTCGAGTACGACGGCGGCGGAATCGGCAAGGGTGGAACCGCAACCCTGAGCGTCGACGACGAGGTGGTCTCCGAAGGCCGGATCGAGAAGACCACTCGGGCGATCTTCAGCATGAACGAACAGCTCGACGTCGGCATCAACCGGGGAAGCCCGGTCGCGGAAGAGTTCGCGGACAAGGGCACGTTCCGCTACGGCGGCAAACTCCACAGCGTGACCGTCGACTTACGATCCACCCGAGATGTGGTGTCCGCAGAGGAACGGGAGAAAATCTCACTCGCCGTGCACTGATCGACCAGGCGACGCTCGCCGATTGTGCAGCCGCGCGCGATATCTGCCGTGCGGCTGCACAATCGCCCTGCGTCTATCCGACCGTGTACATCGGCAGGCACGGCCCCACCGGGCGAGCTTCCAGGATGTCGCGGGCCTTCTCACGCGCTGCGTTGAACTCCCAGGGTGCAGTGGTGCCCGGCACTCCGAATCGATATCTGCTCAAGGCACATGAACGCTGCGGTTCCGGTAGACGATCCAAGGCAGGTACCGCGTCGACGGAGAGCCCGCGTAAGTAGGAAACGTCGATGCTCTTGCCGCCCTCGAACCGTTCCACGTTCTTTTGCGCGATGTACGCGCCGGGGTTGAACACCGCGAAGGCCAGCAGCGCGACGGCCGAAGTGGCGAGAACAGCTGTGGGCAGCCACTTCCCGGACATCCGAATACCTGCGACGAGCAACAACACGAACACGAAGCCAAGAAGCAGCTCTGTCGCGAAGACGCTGACCCGGAGCACCGTGAAACCGTACTGATTCTCGTACAACCACATCCGGTGCACAGCGGACGCCACGATCACCAGGCTGAAAACACACAGGGCACCCAGCAGTCCGCGGGCAAGACGCCTCGATCCAGCGTCGCGGCGGTCGATGTACCGCACTGCGACGGCGATGACGAGCAGCGTCAGCACGGTAACCGCCATGAGCTGCCAGAAACCCTCACGCGCATAGTCCGCATAGGTCAGTCCATCGGTCACCTGTACGTGCTCGTCTCCCCCGAACAGCGTCTTCGTCTGTACTGCAACAAAACCGAGGAACAGCACGTTGAGTACTCCGAGCGGGACCGCCCACTCCCACATCGGCAACGGCGTCGCCTGCGCAGGTGCAAACGCGTCCACCGTCGGCGTTCTGCGGCGCAGATACACCGCAACCAGCGTGCCGAACGCCATCACGACGCCGGCAAAGATCCGTGCTCCCGGGTTCGACACCGAGATGGCAGGAGCGAAGCCGTCGAAGATCTTCGCGAACTCCGGATCCGCACTCACGAACAAAGATCCGAAAATCAGCAGGAGAAGAATCGATACTGCGCTTACGACGACAACTCGCGCCGCCGGCACCCGCGGAGCAGAGCGGGTAGCAAGTTTTCGACGACGAACGAAGTTGACCGTCCGGTGCGGTGCCCGCCAGGGAGCGACCGTTCCCAGAAGTATTCCGGTCCACGTCCGCCCGCCGATCAGAGTCCACGTGAACAGAACCCACGCAGCTACGACGCAGAGGAACACCAACCACTCCGCACCGCGAACGGCGGCAACACCCAGCAGTGCGAGCATCCCGATGGCGGCGACCCACTGCGTCACGGTCATCCGCGGCGGCGTCAGAATCCCGAAGACGATCACCACACCGGCACCCACGATCACGTACGCGATACTCGCGAACCCTGGGTCGAGGATCAGGGCCGCAAGCACCCCTACTGCGGCCGCGCCGAGGAGCATCGAGCGGGTGGCCATCGAAGTGCGATCGGGACGCCAGAACCGGCTGGAACGCTTGGGTTTTACGGCCGGCATCGGCGGTTTCGGTGGAATTACTATCGGAGCGCTCATGTGATCTCCTATGTGTCTGGTTCAATTTTTCAGGGTCGGAAGTACAGACGAATGCCGATGAAGACATGCGCCATCGCGAGATCTCTCGATCTCGTCAGGGACTTTGATTCAGTTCTGCGGCAGCACTACTCGAATGCAACAACCCGACGGGGCATCGACGACGGCAATCCTGCCGTCATGTAATTCGACCGCCCACTTCGCGATCGCGAGGCCGAGCCCGGTACCCCCGTCGGTCGAGCCGCCGCGGATGAAGCGGTCGAACACTCGCTCACGGGCCTGTGGTTCGATGCCGGGGCCGTCGTCGTGGACGTCGAGCACCAATTCCCCCGCGCTGCCGGTACGTACTCGGATGACAACTTTGGTGTCGACGTTCCCGTGCTGAACCGCATTGTCCACCAGGTTGGTCACCACCTGGTGGAGGCGATCCGGATCGGCGACCACGGACAATTGTGGAGGCTTGACGTCTATCTCGATGTCGCCCGCACTCACACTCGACAGCTCGCGTAGGAACGGCTCGACCTCGAAACGGCGGCGTTTCAACGGCATTGCGCCACCCTCGAGTTTCGAGAGATCGAGAAGGTCGGCTACCAGCGCGCCCAGTCGTTCCGTTTGCCGCAGCGCCGATTTCATCATCGCCGGATCCGGTTCTTCGACACCGTCGACGACGTTCTCGAGCATGGCTTGCAAAGCGGTGATGGGCGTGCGCAGTTCATGGGAGACGTTGCCGATCAACTCGCGGCGGTACCGGTCGTCGGCCCCGAGGTCCTCGGCCATCCGATTGAACGCATGGGCGAGTTCGCCTACTTCGTCTCTGGAAGTCGCTCGTACTCGCCGCGAATAGTCGCCGCGCGCCATCGCCTTCGCCGCGGCCGTCATCTCGCGAAGCGGTGACGTCATCCCGTGTGCGAGCACCTGCGTAACGCCGAGAGCGACAACCAACGCCGTCAGTAGAGCAAAACGAAACGGTTGTTGCGACGTCAGCCAGAAACCACCCGCGGCGAACACCAGTGCTGCGACAACCAGGAGGCCGACCTTCACCTTGAAGGACCGCATCGGGTCCAGCGGCCGCGGCCACCGTGCAAAAAGACGGTCGACGACGCTCATCGCGGCACGTCCCAGGCGTACCCGACCCCGTGAACGGTCCGGATCACGGAAGGTCCGAGCTTGCGTCGCAGTGCCTTGACGTGGCTGTCGACGGTCCGACTGCCCGCTCCCTCACCCCAGCCCCAGATCTCCTCGAGCAGCGACTCCCGCGGGATCGCGGCTCGCGGCCGCTCCGCCAGATAGGCGATGAGATCGAATTCGGTGCGAGTCAGGTGAACTTCTTGCGCATCACGGCGCACTCGACGTTCGGTCAGGTCGATCACGACGTCACCGAACTCGAGGAGGTCGGCCACCGGGCGAGCAGCGTGCTCCGCGCGATCCGCACGCCGAAGCAGAGCCTGCACCCGGGCGACGAGCACACGCATGCTGAACGGCTTGCTCAGATAGTCGTCGGCCCCGACGCCGAGACCGATCAGCATGTCCGTTTCATCGGCGCGAGCGGTCAGCATCAGCACAGGCACCGGGCGCACGGCCTGGATGCGGCGGCAGACTTCGAGTCCGTCGAATCCCGGCATCATCACGTCGAGTACCACCAGGTCTGCGTCCATCTGCTCGCAGCGGGCCACCGCGCTGGGACCGTCGAACGCCAGCTCGACGTCGTAGCCCTCGGCACGCAGCCTCGCCGCGATGGACTCGCAGATGCTGACCTCGTCGTCGACCACGAGCACTCTTCGCTGACTCATGGAACTGACTGTATTCGGCCCTCGTGGATGAACCTGGGAGGACTTGTGAAGGTTCTGTGCAGGTTCTAGAACCTGCGGATGTTGTTGATCGGCAGATCCGCCAGGGGCGTCAGTCCGGTCGGAACACCAACTCCGTAGGCGTTGAACACCATTCCGAACCCAGCGTAGATGCCGACGTGCGTCGCACCGGGGTAGAAGGTGATGACGTCGCCGGGGGCGAGGGCCCACCGGGGAACCGGCTGTCCGACGTTGGCCTGCTGTTGGCTGGTCCGTGGCAGATTCACGCCGGCCTGCCGAAACGCCCATTGCACCAGCCCGGAGCAGTCCCACGAGTTCGGCCCGACGCCGCCCCACTGGTAGGGCTTTCCGGTCTGAGTGCTCGCCGCTGCCAGCGCGATCAGCCCTGCCGGACTCGGAATCGGAAGGGCGGCTGATCCGCTGCTGATGCTGCCCGTGCTTCCCACGCTTCCGGAACTCCCGCTACTGCCACCGCTACCGAGGCTTCCCGGGTCGGCTGAGGCAGGGGCAGCGGAAAGCAACAGGGCACTTCCGGTCAGCAAAGCCGCGACCGTTCCCGTGCGGAGTGTCGACTTCTTCATGCATCCGTCCTTCGTGGGAGTCGTTTCGGCGCGCGGCAGCGCACCTCGATAGCCGTGAACTGGTAAGACACGTGAAAACAAACACTTCGTTCGGATGTTAACTGCGTGGACGTGGTGTTCGGACAGGAATGATTGATCCGATTTGTCGGTTTTGAACAAACGGGCCTTACGTCCCGGGCTGGCAGAAGATCAGGGAATGATGGGGGATTTCCTGGATCCCGCGGCACGACAAGGTCCATAGATTCGACTCATGCGCCCATACCTGCTCGTCGCCGCGGTCATCATCGGAGCCACCACGGCACTCGTCGGTTGCTCGACGCTCCAGCGCGCAGTGGAGATTCAATCGGATCTCGACGGACTCACCAGGTCGGGTGTCGTCGGGTCGATCGCAACACTCGACGACGGCACCACGACGGCTGTCATGACCAGCGGCGTGCCCAACCGGACCAACGGCGATTCGATCAGCAAGAATGATCGCGTCCGGATCGGAAGTGTGACAAAGACATTCACAGCTTCACTCGTTCTGCAGTTGGTCGCCGAGGGCAAGGTCGACCTCGACGCACCGATCGAGCGGTATCTCCCGGGCCTACTGCACAGCAGTGACATGGACGGCAGTGGCATCGACGGTAGCGCGATCACCGTGCGGCAACTGCTGCAACATCGCAGCGGCCTTCCCGAGTTCGCCGGAGAACCCGGCGCCGACGAATGGATTGCAGCTAACGAGAACCGAACGCTGACGCCGTCCGCCGCGGTCGCCATCGCCCTCGGCAAACCGGCGCAATTCGTCCCCGGAACGTCGTTCGTCTACACCAACACCAACTACATCGTTCTCGGAATGCTCGTCGAATCCGTGAGCGGCCGCAGCTACGCCGATGAACTCCGGTCTCGGATACTCGATCCGCTGGACTTGGAAGACACGTACCTCCCGCCGGCCGGTGAGCTCGACATCAGGGGCGATCACCTGACGGGCTATCAGGATCTCGACGGTGGCCTGACCGACGTTTCCCGCACGGAACCGTCGATCCCCTGGTCTGCCGGAGCGATGGTCTCGACGGGCACAGACCTGAACACCTTCTGGCGTGCACTACTCGACGGGCGGGTGGTGCCGGCCGAGCAGCTTGCCGAGATGACCACCCCTCAGGTCGCCGCCACCGAAGCCGAGGGACTCGGGTACGGGATGGGCGTCGGCGCCACCGAACTTCCCTGCGGCGTCACCTATACCGGCCACAGTGGCGGGATCTACGGGTACTACACACTGTCCGGTGCGACGCCGGACCGCGCGTTCACTGTGACGCTGACGTCGACGCCGAAGGACCAGCCGGACACCGTCGCGATACTCTCGCACGCGCTCTGCCCCTGACGCTGTTACCAGTACTGATGACGCTGCCCGTCGGTATCCGCGACGAAGATGACCGCGTCGGCGCCGTCCAACTCCGAAGGTTTCAGCGGCAGATGCCCTGGCAGGATCGCTTCTCCCGCGGTGATCGACGGGCCGAGCGCGGCTCGCAGGGCCGGAGTCGAGAACAGGGCACGCCGACCGGTCGCATCGGCCAACGCTCCCTGCAGAGTGCCCGGATCACTGTCGGGGTTGGCGTCGGTTGCCAAAAATACGTAACGCTCCCCGAGGACAAGTCCGACAAGTGAGCCGGCGCTCCCCCAACTGACCACGTCGCCGTTGACCGGCATGTCGGACGGCACTCGCAAGAGATGGGCATTGTGTGCGAACAGCAGGCTAGGCCCGCGTCGCTGCTCCTGGGCGACGACCGCCAGCAGGGTCTCGGCCATCATCTCGGCACGCAGACTGAGCAGTGTTCCAATGCGATCAGGAGCGGAACTCGCCATCGCGGAGTGATAGCGCAAGAGCCCCAGAGCGGTGCGTGAATGTGCAAGGGCCAGGTCGTACCCGGCCGGGTCGTCGGGTCGCAGCACTGGTGCGGCGCGCCGCAGGACGCTGCCGAGGTCGTCCGCAATGATGCGCAGAGCGCGAGCATAATCGGAGTTGCCGACGGACGCAGCCGGATCGAACATCGCCGCCGGGTTGGTCCAGTCGGCGTCCTGACCCAGTAAAAGGTCGGCGTCGTCGAGAGATTGTGGCCGCAACGCGGCGGGCAGGAAGTCACCTGCCGCAGACAGTGCGCGGCGCGGGCTCGGTGCACCGGAGTACTCCACCGGAGCGTCGAAGCCGTAGAAGCGAACTCGGTCAGCCGGAGCGCGGCCGTGGTTGTACTCGCGTAGCCATTCGACGAGTTCGCGGTTACCCGGTACCGCACCGAATCCGTGGCTGAAGCCTGTGTCGAGCACCTTCTCGATGTCCGCCTCTCCCCCGTTCACGTAGTCGTTCACGAGCAAAGCCGCAAAGACATCTGTTTCGAGCACGATCGACCGATATCCTCGTTCGACCAGTTGGCCGAGAAGTTCGTTGCGCAGCAACGGAAAAGCCTTGATCCCATGAGTCGGCTCGCCGAGGGCGAGCAGAGTCGGCACCTCGGTTAGCGTGGCGAGCAGTTCGTCGACCGCACGACCAAGACTTGCCGCGTCTTCGAGTTGGCGGCCGAACTCACTCAGCGCTGGGGCAGTGGACATGATCATCCCTTTCGAAGGTGGACTGCCTTCGACAGTATCGTTGAAGATTCGAGTGAAACTTTTACTGGCAATTACCTGGGGTATACCGTGAAAAGCCTCAATCGGAGGTGATCAGTGCGGCCCATAGACCTTGCCCGTGAACACGGGTTGTCCGCACAGGCGATCCGCAACTACGACGATGCCGGCATCCTCCCTCCGACCGAGCGCAGCACTTACGGCTACCGGCGATACACCCCAGTGCACGCGCAAGCCCTGCGCACTTTCCTCGCATTGCGCGGCGGTCACGGGCACCAGCGGGCCACGGAAATCATGCGGGCGACCAACCAAGGCGACACCGAGTCCGCCTACCGCCTGATCGACAGTGCGCACGTGACGCTGCTCGCCGAGCGAGGAACTCGCACCGAGGTAGCCACAGCGCTGGGGACTCTGTCCACCATGGCACCGGCACTGGTGCACGGTCCAGCGCTGACGGTGGGTGAGCTGGCGCGCCGTCTCGGCGTTCACCCGGCGACACTGCGCACATGGGAAGAGCACGGCATCCTGCGCCCCGAGCGCGAACAGGCAACGGGTTATCGCGAATACGGTTCGGAGTGTGTGCGCGACGCCGAGATCGCGCGGCAGCTGCGGCGCGGCGGCTACCGACTGTCGCAAGTCGCCCAGTTTCTCGATTCGCTGCGCGAGGCCGGCGGAGCAGACGCATTGTCAGCGTTCCTCGAATCCTGGCAAGACCGGCTGACCACACGCAGTCGCAACCTTCTCGCCGGCGCGGCTCAGCTCGATGCCTATCTCACGATGCTGGATCAGACCTCGCCTGGTTGCCGATCAGCAAACGGTTGAGGTGTCAGTTCACAAGCCGCGCAAGGCTCCTCACCATCTCACCGACGGTGTCGGTCGACGGCCACGGGAATTCCGGGAGATCGGCCCGCAACATCACCTGTCCGTGCAGCGAAGTCCAGATCGATACCGCATCGACAAAAGTGTCTGTGCTGGCCGACCTCCCAGCGGCGACGCACGCGTCGAGGTTGGTCACCAGCGTGTTGAAGGCGGCCAGTCCTCGCGTATCCGATTGTGGTGACTGACCTTTCGGCCTGGACCACCCGAACAAGACCCGATACCGAGCGGGCTCGGAAATGCCGAACTCGACGTATGCCGAGCACCCGGCATACAGACCCTCGACCGGGTCGGGGTGTGCGGAAACGGCGTCGGCCACGGCGAGATGCAACTGCTCCAGCGATTCGGAGACCACCGCTTCGACAATGGCATCGCGATCGGAAAAGTGTCCGTAGATAGATGGTGCGGATATCCCGACTTCGCGAGCGACCGATCGGAGCGTCACCGCCTGATCCGATCCGGTGCGGGCGATGAGCGTCGCCGCTGCGGCGACGATCTCTCCGCGGAGTCGTGCGCCGCTTCCTCTCGGATTTCGGGCGCGAGTACTCCGAGAACCACTCGTCCCAGTTTCATCGGCATCTTCGGAAACATCACTCACCCGACAAACTTTACACATGTAAGGCGAAGGGGTACGTTCTCATCACTAAACATTCGTAAGGTTACATTCGTAAGGACATGATGAATTCCCTCGAACCCACTGACCGGCGACGATGGGCAGCACTGGGCGCCCTCTGCACATCCCTCGTCGTAGTCACGATCGACAACACCATCCTCAACACCGCTATCCCGACCCTTGCCCGCGAACTGCGGGCGACCACCGTCGACCTGCAATGGATCACCAACGCATACACATTGGCGTTCGCCGCCTTGCTCATCACGGCAGGTGGACTCGGCGCGAGATTCGGTCACCGTCGGATACTTCTGACCGGCCTCACCTTGTTCGCTCTCGGGTCAGCCTTCGCTGCCCTCTCTCACACGTCGTTGCAGCTGATCGGCTGGAGAACAGTGATGGGGGCAGCCGCCGCACTGGTCATGCCGGCGACGCTGTCACTTGTCGTCTCGATGTTCGCCCCGCACGAGAGAGGCCGGGCGATAGGAATCTGGTCTGCAACCGCCGGACTGGGAATCGCGATCGGCCCCGTGGCCGGTGGCGTACTTCTCGAACATTTCAGTTGGGGAAGCGTCTTCTGGATAAACGTCCCACTGGTCGCCGGTGTGATCGCCGCGACGGTTTTTCTTGTGCCCCCGGCAAGAGGGATCACGAAGGGTTCGTTCGACATCCCCGGACTCCTGCTGTCCGCCGGCGGACTGGCTTTGATCGTGGATGCCCTCACCCAGGCAAGCCTTCGCGGATGGTCGTCGCCCGTCACGGTGCTGGAGATCGTCAGCGCAACAGCACTTCTCGCCGGATTCGTCTGGTGGGAGCTGCGGGCCTCGGCGCCGATGACCGACGTGCGCATCTTCACCAGTCGAGTGTTCAGCACCTCCAATGCCATCTTGGCCGTAACGTTCTTCGCCCTTTTCGGAGTTCTCTTCACGTACACGCAATACCTCCAATTAGTTCGTGGTTACGGTCCATTGGTCGCCGGCGTCGGTGCAGTTCCGTTTGCGATAGTGATGGCGACTGTCGCCTCCAGCAGCGATCGTATGGTCGGCCGATTCGGCGTGCGCAGTTCGATCGCGACCGGTCTCGCAGTCATGTCCGCGGGACTGTTGGTCCTGTCGATCGCAGCAGATAGGTACGCACCGTTCGGAATCCTGGCTGCGATCATGGCACTGGTTGGCGCCGGGATGGGGCTGGTCATGGCTCCGGCAACAACTGCGTCGATGTCGTCGGTTGCGCCCCAGCAGGCTGCGATGGCAAGTTCGATCAACAGTGTCGTAAGGGAATTGGGTGGAGTTCTGGGCGTCGCCGTCGTCGGGACAGTCGTAGCAACGGTTTTCCGGTCCCGCTTCGAACCCGGAGTCGGCACTTCCACAGTCGATCTGGCGCAGATCCACGCCGACGCTCCCCCGGTGAGCATTGTGGCGGAAGCAGCGAATCAGGCTTACACTTCGGCGATGTGCATGGGAATCCAGATCTGTGCCGCAGCAGCGTTCCTCGGCGCGTTGGCCGTTATTGCCTTGTTTCCCGCACCACGTCGCCCGGCTTCTTGTCCTCCCGCAGACCCCGCCAACTCGGATGGCGAAGGCGTCCGGTCCCCGTCCAATCCATGAACCGCGCCTCACCGACGAGTTCCGGCCTCACCCACACCGCACCCTTGCGGTCATCTGCTGGAAGTTCCTCCCCGAACGGACTTTCCTTCTGACGCAGCGGTTCCAGTGTCGCAAGTAAAGACTCCAAGTCGCGATCACTGAAGCCGGTACCGACGCGCCCCACGTAGGTCAATCCATCCTCACCCGGAATTCCCATGAGCAGCGCCCCGATCCCCTGTGCTCGATTGCCCTGCCCAGTGCGCCACCCTCCGATCACCACCTCTTGAGTGCGCCAGTTCTTCACCTTGATCCAACTCGACCCACGCCGCCCCGGAAGGTAGACCGATGCACGACGTTTGGCGACAATCCCTTCCCATCCGGCATCGGTACTCACCTCCAACGCGTTCTCCGCCGTGCCCTCGATCTGTGGAGGTACCTCGAGCTCACCGACCTTGCCCGCCAACGCATTCAACACGGTGCGCCGGTCCGAGTAGGATTTCCGCAGCAAAGACACTCCGTCGAGGTACAGAAGATCGAAGGCCAGGAACACCGGCTCCCCACCTCGCTGGAGAAGACCGAAATCGGTGACCCCCGCGTCGTTGTACGCCACCACTTCACCGTCGAGAACCACGTCATGACCGTCCAGCACCTCGGCCAACCCGGCAAGGGCGGGATAGTCCCCGGTCTTGTCGTTACCCGCGCGACTGCGAAGTGACATTGTGCCCGAATGATATTCGAGAATCACTCGGATCCCGTCCCACTTACCTTCGAAAGCCCACTCCTGCGAGTCGAGACCTTCGAGCGTTCCAGCGGTGGCAAGCATCGGCTCGAGATTCTTGGGAAACTCCGTTCCGAAACTCGCGTTCTGATCCTTCATCAGATGCATCAACCACTGGTCACCCTTCGTCCGGATCAGCGCGAAGCGTCCCTGCACCCGTTTCCCACTGAGGCGCACGATCACCTCGTCTTCACGCCACTTCTCGGTCTCGTACGTCCCGGAATCCCAAATCGTCATCGAACCGCCGCCGTACTCCCCCTTCGGAATCGTGCCCGAGAACGTGGCGTACTCGAGCGGGTGATCCTCGGTGTGCACGGCCAACCGATTCTCTCCGGCACTGGTCGGCACGCCCTTCGGAACAGCCCAGGACACGAGCACACCATCCCGCTCCAGCCGAACGTCGTAATGCAATCGTCTGGCGTGATGTTCCTGAATCACAAAGGTATTGCCCGCTGTCTCCTTGGTCACCGCAGCAGGGATCGGCTCCGGCGTCCGGTCGGCCGACCGCTTGTTGCGATAGTGCGTCAACGTGTCGGCTACAGCCGCCGAGACCGGCGGATCCAGATCGCCCAGCAGATCACCATCGGATTCGACGCGCTCCAGAACCTCGTCGAACAACAGATGTCGTAGTTTCGGATCGTCGAGTTCGTCCCAACTGCGCGGCGCGGCAACATAGGGTTGATCGCGACCGCGCATCGAGTACGGCGCAATGGTTGTCTTGGCTGCGTTGTTCTGACTCCAGTCCACGAAAATCTTGCCTGCCCGCACATTTCGAGCCATCGTCGCGGTGACGAGATCCGGGTGAAGCTTCTCGAGTCCGGTGGCGATCTGCTTGGCGACAGTCGACGCACCGCTGCCGTCCAAGGCTCGATCCAGTGGAACGTAGAGGTGAATTCCCTTGCTACCACTGGTTACCGGATAGGCAGTCCACCCCAGAGTTGCGACCAGATCTCGAATCGACCTCGCCACCTCGGCGCACTCGGTCAATCCGACGCCTTCGCCCGGGTCGAGATCGAATACCAGTCGTGTCGCCGGACCACGCTCGGAACCGTCGAATCGCCATTGGGGAACGTGTAATTCGAGTGCCGCCTGTTGCCCCAGCCACGCCAGGGATGCAACGGAATCGAAGATCGGGTAAGTGACGACGCGATCAGAATGTTGCAGCGACGCACGCGTGAGCCACTGCGGGGCAGACGACGCCAGGTTCTTCTCGAAGAAGGACTGACCGTCCACACCGTTGGGCCAACGCTTACGAGTGCCCGGTCTACCGACGACATGTGGAAGCATGACTGCGGCGATACGGGTGTAGTAGTCGATGACTTCGGCCTTCGTGGTCCCGCTCTCGGGGTAGAGGATCTTGCCCAGATTGGTCACGGACACGGTTGTGCCGTCGAGAGTGATCTGACCCCGATCCGTCGTTGCCATTTCCTCATTGTGCTGGATAGCACTGTGTCTGGATAGCGCTGCGTCTGGCAGTAGAAATCTGATGGATCGGAAACCTGCCGCTGTGCCAGGCCACGGGCAAGACTGGATTCTCGATGGGAGAGGAGACCACGATGACAGTTCGCAGTTCCGTGGAGCCGTTGGTGGACAACAACTGGCGGATGTTCGCCACCTGTAAAACAGTGGACCCGGCGGTGTTCTATTCGCCGGGTGAAGAGCGCGGACGCAATCGGGCTGCACGGGAGAGTTCCGCGAAGCAGGTGTGCTTCCGCTGCCCGGTCATTCGGGACTGCCTGACCTTTGCACTCGACACCGCTGAACCACACGGAGTATGGGGTGGGACGACACCGTCGGAGCGCCTTGCACTACGACGCTCAGCTGCGTGAACTCCGCTCACACGAGACCCCCGTCACGTCCGTACCGGACAAACAGGCAAGATGGCCTTGTGCCTATGACACGACGCGCTGTTGCCGTGACCGCGATCTTCGCTTGCTCGATCTTGTTGGGCTCGTGTTCGTCGCAGCCGGAGGCACCTGCGGCAGCGGACACCACGACCACGGTTCCCGAGGCATTCACCAAACTGCCCTCGACCACCGCCGTGGACAAGTGCGGACCCCAGAGCGGGACCACCCTCGAAGACGGTGTCTTGACCATCGCCACCGATTCGCCGGCGTACGCGCCGTGGTTCGTCGACAACACTCCGTCCAACGGCAAGGGCTTCGAGGGGGCGGTGGCCCGGGCCGTCGTCGACAAACTCGGGTACAACGCCGATCAGGTTCGCTTCACCACGGTCGCCTTCAACGACGCACTGAAACCAGGCCCCAAGGATTTCGACTTCGACGTCAATCAGTTCACGGTTTCCGGGGATCGCCGCGAGAACGTCGACTTCAGCTCGCCGTATTACGCAGTGGCGCAGTCGGTGATCGCCTCGCGCGGGAGCAAAGCCGCTGAGGCAAAGAATCTTGCGGATCTGGCCGGCTACCGTTTGGGCGCTCAGACCGGTTCCACCAGCCTCGCGGCGATCACCGACACGATTGTTCCGACCACTGCGCCACGCGAGTTCGCGACCACGGACGACGCGAAAGCTGCGCTGGCCGCGGGCGAGATCGACGCATTGGTCGTCGACATCCCGACCGGATTTCACATCACCGAGAACGAACTGCCCGGGTCGGTCATCGTGGGTCAGTTTCCGCGGCCCAACGCGGTCACCGAATTCTTCGGGTTCGTGCTCGAGAAGAACAGTCCTCTGACGGCGTGCGTCTCTGCCGCCGTGGATGCGCTCTACGCCGACGGCACCCTCGAGAGACTCGCAACCGAATGGATCACGGACAGCGCCGACGCGCCAGTCCTCGAGTAGTTCAGCCGGCGCGCCCACTGATCGCGCCGACGAAGACCTTCGGGATGTCTGCCGGTGTCGGAGCGAAGTGGCTGTTGCCGCCGGTGAGAGCCGAAATCTGCTCGAGCACATCGGTATCGGCGTCATCGGTGACACCGATGGTGATGATCGGTACCGGCCGCGTCGGGTCCTGCTCGCGAGTCAGGGTGTCGAGAAGTTCCTGCAGCGAGATACTCGACGGATCATCGTTCGCACCGTCGGTCAGTAGAATCACCGAATTGATCGAGGCCGGATCGTAGGTCTGTTGCATGGACCGATACGCGGCGAGAACGCTGTCGTACAAACCTGTTCCGCCGCCGACGATCGAAGAGAGGCTGTCGATCCGAGACAGCAGTTTGCTCCGATGATCCGTGTCGCCTTCAGTTGCATCCATACGGGCGACAGGTTCGAGTTCGCGGTAGTCCGTGCCCTCGCCGAGGTCTATGGAGAATGCCCAGAGACCCAATTGTGCGTTGGCGGGAAACATTCGGATCGCAATGTCACCGGCCTGTGCAGTCGCGGCCATTCGAGTGACCCCGTCCTGCATGTAGTCCATGGACCCCGAGACGTCGACAACTGCCAGTGCACGGGAAGGCCTGGACAGAATCTCGTACCGCGCAAGCGCTTTGGTGACCACAGTCGGATCGGACGGCACCAGCGAGCCAACCTTTCCCACTCCACCGGCTACCGGTGGGGCCTGATCCGCGCCGCGGAACCCGAGGCCGGCAAGTACGGAGCGCCCGGTGTCCGATGTCAGCGCTGCCGCCAGCAGTTTGCCGGCGTCGACCGCCGCCGCCGAGTCTGCACCCACACCTGCCATCGGGTAGTCCATGAAGACCGAACCGGAAGACGGTACCGACGCGGTGAGTCGACTGTCCGCATGTGCGGCGAGATAAGCCTCGAAGGTCTGCTCGGTCGTCACCGCGGTCCCGCCGTCCGCGTCCACGGTTTGGATGCGTCCGGTCGAACCGGTTTCCTTCAGATTTCCGTACTGCGCTTGCGCCACCGGGACCAGGGCTGCCGAAATGGACGTGAGGTCCCCGCCCCGCGACTGGGCCTCGGCAAAGGCTGCCACGATCGGTGCGCTGGAGACGGCACTGGTGAGGGGATCGCCGATGTGCAGTGCTGGAGCGCCGAGGACATCCGTCCAAGCGGCGGGTGCCTCGCTACCCGGCGCCGAGACAGTGACAACAGGGGTGGACGCGACCGAGTTGCTGATCCGGCGAATCTCCTGCCCGCTAGCCGAAACCTTGTCCAACCATTCGCTCGAATCAGGGACCCACAGTGCGGGTGCCGAACCGTCGGCGATCGCCGCGACGGTGAGCACGGGATCTTGCGGCGTCACACTGAGCGAGCTGCACCCGAGTTCCGTAGCGGGGATGGCAGCGGCGACAGCTTCGAGTCCCGAGGCGATCGACGGATCGGCGGCCACGGTCACGGTTTCCGGGTTCTCACAGCTGGTTGCCGTCGCAGCTGTGACAGCACTCGCACCGAGTTCTCCCTTGTCGCTGACGCTTTTGAACGTCACGGCGAATGCTGCGGTTCCACCGACTGCGACTACTGCCAAGAGTCCGATCAGAACCTGCACGGATCGAGGCATGGACGCAGGTGGTGCGCCGTACCCATGACGAGACGACATTGATCGAATCCTTTCCGGCGGGACCCGCATCAATAACCAACCGATGCCCGGTTTATCCCGCCGAAAAGAATCCTAACTCATGTTAGCGGTGAAGTAGCTCGATGTGGAAATCTCCACAACTTAGGTGTAGATCTGGACAAACTGGGCCAGCGACTTCTCCACATCGCCTTTGAGCGCCCGCGCCACACTCGAACCGATCGGGCCGAACAACGGCGCGCCGCCCAACTCGACTGTCAGCGCGAGTTCCGACCCGTCGCCCTTTGCCTTGACGTCGAGTTCGAGACCGAGCTTGACCCCGCCCTTGCCGTCTCCCTTGAGCGAGATCGCCTTCGGGACGTCGTACTTCTTGATGGTCCACCGAACGCGGTTGCGCAGGCCCTTCACAGTCACGACCGAGCTGATCTCGGTGCCGACACCCAGTTGTTCGGGAAGTTCACTGCGCCATCCGTCGTGAACCACGAGCCAGTTTTCGTATCCACTGAGATCGGACGCCTTGTCCCACACTTCCTGAGGAGGAAGCGGAACGTCGATTTTCACTGTGAGCTTTGCCATGGCAGAACAATAAGCCCCGTGCGCCTTTTCCGTAACCAGAGGTACCAGAAAGACGCACGGGGCTTTGCCCCTCTTAGTGGCTGACAGCCTTTTCGACGCCGACGCCGGTGAGGGAGCGAACTTCCATCTCCGCCTGCTTTGCCGGATCTTCGATCTTGTTACGTCCGATGTACGTACCGACGATGCCGAGGACGAATGCCAGCGGAATCGAGACGATGCCGGGGTTCGAGAGCGGGAACCAGGCGAAGTCGGAGTTCGGGAACATCGACGACGGCTTGCCCGACACTGCCGGGGAGAACACGATCAGCGTCAAGCAGCTGATCAAACCGCCGTAGATGCTGAAGAGCGCACCGGTGGTGTTGAACTTCTTCCAGAACAACGAGTAGAGCAGGGTGGGCAGGTTCGCCGAGGCCGCCACCGCGAAGGCGAGAGCCACCAGGAAGGCGATGTTCTGCCCCATCGCCATGATGCCGAGAACGATGGAGACGAGTCCGATGACCACGACGGTGATTCGAGAAACTCGAACCTGCTGCTCCTCGGTTGCGTTGCCGCGCTTGATGACACTGGCGTAGATGTCGTGAGCGAACGACGCCGAAGCAGTGATCGCGAGACCGGCAACGACGGCGAGGATGGTCGCGAACGCCACCGCGGAGATGATGCCGAGGAAGATGGTGCCACCGAGCTCGAAGGCGAGTAGCGGAGCGGCCGCGTTCTCCTTACCAGGCGCTGCCAAGATCTTGTCCGGTCCGACCATGCTGGCCGCGCCGTAGCCGAGAACCAGTGTGAACAGGTAGAAGGCACCGATCAGCGCGATCGCCCAGGTCACCGAGCGGCGAGCTTCCTTGGCAGTGGGCACCGTGTAGAAGCGCATCAGCACGTGCGGCAGGCCCGCCGTGCCGAGCACCAAAGCGATTCCGAGAGAGATGAAGTCGAGCTTCGTCTTTCCGGAAAGACCGTACTTGGCACCGGGGCCGAGGATGTCGCGTCCCTGCACACCCTTGGTGGTGGAACTGTTGACCATGTCCTGCGCATTGGCGAGCAACTGAGAGAAGTTGCCGCGCACTGCCCACAGAACGAGTACGAACATGATTCCGGCTCCGGCAACCAGCAGAACTGCCTTGACCATCTGTACGTAGGTGGTGCCCTTCATGCCGCCGACCAAGACGTACACGATCATCAGCACACCCACGATCGCGACGACGATCGACTGTCCCACCTTGCCGTCGATGTTGAGCAACAGGGCGACAAGTCCACCGGCGCCGGCCATCTGGGCAAGAAGATAGAAGAGGGAAACGGCCAGAGTGGACAGGGCCGCCGCCATGCGCACCGGACGCTGCTTGAGTCGGAAGCTCAGCACGTCGGCCATCGTGAATCTGCCCGTGTTCCTGAGCAATTCGGCGACCAGGAGCAGTGCAACCAACCAGGCGACAAGGAAGCCGATGGAGTACAGGAAGCCGTCGTAGCCGTACACGGCGATCGCACCTGCGATACCGAGGAACGATGCCGCCGAGAGGTAGTCACCGGCGATGGCGAACCCGTTCTGCGGGCCGGTGAACTGCCCACCACCGGTGTAGAAGTCGGACGCCTTCTTGGTGGTCCGGCTGGCGCGGATCACCAGCGTCATGGTCACGACGACAAACGCGAGGAAGATCGCGATGTTGAAGGCTGGGTTTCCTACGTCCGTTCCGGACGCGGCGAGTGTGGTGATCACTGTGCGGGACCTTCCAGTTCTTCACGGATGGCGGCGGAGCGGGGATCGAGCTCACGACCGGCGAACTTCACGTACCACGCGGTGATGGCGAAGGTCGTGACGAATTGCCCGAGGCCGAGGATGATGCCGAGATTGATGTTGCCGAGGACCTTGGTGGCCATGAAGTCGTGGGCATAGGTAGCCAGGACGACGTACACCGCATACCAGAGCAGGAAGAATGCAGTGATGGGGAAAACGAACTTGCGCAGACGCGTTCGGAGTTCCTGGAATTCGGGACTCGCTTGCATGTCTATGAATGCCTGGGCATCCGGGGTGCGTCGCTCTTGCGGCGACCCCTCACTGATTTCTGCTGTGGACACTGCCGGCTCCTCGCCTCGCGTGTGAAGTGAACTACGCACAGACGTTAGTGAGATCGGAGTCACATGAAGACGCTGTGGCGCCAGTCACACGGTGAGCAGTCGCGCGCTGCGCCGAACGGTCAGGCAGGCGCGACCAACGGCAGAGGGTTCGGGCGGTGAAAGTCAGGGTTGGCGGAGATCGTCTTCGCGATCGGAGCCCATTCCGAGCCGTTCCGGGGCGTGCATCCGCGTGAAGATTCGCGCAATATCTGCCGGTATCTGCTTCGACGACACCTTGCTCACGACGATCATCGTGAGGAACGCCAGCGGCACGCTCACCGCGGCCGGGAACGCGAAAATGGCTGCCGGCCAGCCACCGAGGACGTCCTCCGACAAACCACCCAGGACGGCGACAGTAGCGGCAGTGCCCGCAACACATCCACCGACAACCATCCCCGCCCCCGCGCCGACGGCAGTCAGACCGCGCCACCAGATACCCAATACGAGCAGTGGGCAGAGCGTCGACGCAGCGACTGCGAACACCAAACCGACGGTTCTCGAGAGGTCGACCGACACCACCGCCAGCGACAGCACGAGAGGAACGACCCCGGCCAGTAGCGCTGCAATACGGAAGTCTCGAACTCGCCCACGGAGAACGTCGGTACTGACGACGCCCGCGATGCTGACGAGCAATCCGGACGACGTCGACAGGAAAGCGGCGATGGCACCGGACGCCACGAGGGCTGCCAGCAGTTGTCCGCCCCACCCCGAGAACACCGAGCCCGGCAACAGCAGCACCGCCGCGTCAGAGGTGCCGGTGATCAGAAGTTGCGGGACGTACAGGCGAGCGAAGACGCCGAGGAGTGTCGGAAACAGGTAGAACACGCTGACCAGACCGACAACGGCGAGCGACGTCAGACGGGCTGCCCGGCCGTCGGGGTTGGTGTAGAACCGGACGAGAACGTGAGGAAGGCCGAGCGTTCCGAGGAAGGTCGCGAGCATCAGCGAGTACACCTGGTACATCGGGTGCGGCCCACCGAAACCCCAACCCGGGGTGATCCAGTCAGAGTTCTGCGCGGGCGCTCCGGCGACGACAGGGACAGCGGCTCCCGCGTCGAGGACCATGGACATGCCTTCACCGAGAGTGTGCTCCCCCGGCCCCAGGGTCATCGTGCCTTCGACCGCTCGCCCGTCGACTGTGCCGCCGCTGACCGTCACCGGCTCGGACACCTGGACGACGACGTCGGTGGTGATGTCGACGGTCGTCGCAGTGGTGACCGTCGGCGGCATCGACGCGCCGACGTCGTGGTGATCGCCGAAGAAGTAGAAGGTCAGTGCCACAGCGGGAATCGCGACGGCAGTCAGTTTCAGCCAGTACTGGAAGGCCTGAACGAAGGTGATCGAGCGCATCCCGCCGCCGACGACGTTGGCGATGACGATGACCCCGACCGCTACGCCGCCGATCCAACTGGGAACCCCGAGCAAGATATTGAGCGTCAGTCCCGCGCCTTGGAACTGCGGGATCAGGTACAGGATGCACACCATCGCGACCACGAGCATCGCGAGCTTGCGCAATCGCGGTGAGCCGAGACGGAACTCGGCGAAATCGGGGACGGTATACGCACCGGAACGCCGAAGCGGCGCTGCGACGAACAGCAGCAGGGCGAGGTATCCGGCGGTGAAGCCGATGGGATACCAGAGTGCGTCGGCGCCGTACTTGGCGACCAGCCCCGCAACACCGAGAAACGAAGCAGCAGAGAGGTACTCGCCGGAGATGGCCGTCGCATTCCACCGCGCACTGACGGTTCTGGACGCGACGAGAAAGTCCGAGGTGGTACGAGCGAGCCGAACGCCGTAGATTCCGATAGCCACCGTCGCGACAGCTGCTGCCACGATGCCGAGCACCGTCAACACCGGGATAGGTTGTCCTCCCACAGTGCCGCGCTCAGTCGTCCACGATGTCGTTGAAGTCCTGCTCGTTTCGCTCCGCACGACGCACGAACACCCAACCGGTCGTCAACAGCAAGGGATACACGGCGCCGCCCATCACGAGCCAGGGCAACCGGATGCCAAGGACCGCGACCTCCGACAGCGTCGGGAAGAGATGCGTCAGCAGCGGCACCGCACACAGGAGCCCGGCTGCCACGACGGCAAGGCGAATCGCCAGTCCCAACTGCGCGCGAACGAGACCGCGGATCATGGCGTCACCGACTTCGGTCTGTTCCTGCACCTCCACCCGTGTTCGCACGATCCGTGCGCCACTACGTTGCGCCAACACAACGCGCTCACGCTGCGGAGGATCGGACTGCGACGTCACCGCGACAACCAACTCTGCTTGGGCGCACGAACCAGTCGATCCTTGAGTTCACGGGTGTGTCTGCGACTGACCGGAAGCTCGACGGGAGGTTTGTCACCGTGCGGGCGCAAACAGACCACCAATCCACTGCCTACTGTTCGGATGCCGGTGACCAGCGCCAGCGACACCAGGTAGGAGCGGTGCACACGCAAGAAGCCCGCGTCGGCCCAGCGTGATTCGAGCGTCGAGATCGGGATGCGCACCAGGTGCGACTTTCCAGCGGTGTGCAAACGCGCGTAGTCCCCGTCGGCTTCCACCCACTCCACCGAGGAACGCTGAACGAGCGTCGTGACACCGCCCAGTTCCACCGGGATCACCTCGTCCGTGGGCGCAGCTTCGGGTTTGCTCTCACTCTTGGTGCGCCCGGCCAGCCCCACGATCCGCTGAACGGCCTGAGCGAGACGCTCCTCCCGGAGCGGTTTGAGTAGGTAGTCGACGGCGCCGAGATCGAATGCGTCAACCGCTCGATCGTCGTGCGCTGTCACGAACACCACGGGCGGTGGCGTCGCGAAATTGGAGAGGATGCCGGCCAGTTCGAGACCGTCGAGTCCGGGCATGTTGATGTCGAGAAACACCGCGTCGATGCTTCCACCGCGCAGTATCCGCAACGCTGTCGTCGCATCCGATGCCGTGTGAACCTGCGCCACCGAGTCCTCGGCGCGCAGCAAGAAGGCCAGCTCGTCGAGGGCTGGTTTCTCGTCGTCGACGGCAAGGACGGTCAGCTGGGCATCAGTGTCAGTCTCGTTCACAACAGGTCCATGTTCCCACGACGGTTTCAGCCTGATCATCGAAGGCGAGAATCAGACGTGAATACCCTGCTTGAACTTGGGAACACGCATGCTGACCTTCGTACCGGCACCCGGCGCTGTCTCCACCACGAGTCCGTAGTCATTGCCGAACGCGGCACGAAGTCTGTCGTCGACGTTGGCCAAACCGACGTGAGCAGCTTCTCGTGCGCTGGGTCGCCCCGATCCCGACTCGATGGCGTCGAGCGAACCGGAGCGCAGTAGTTCGGGGTCCATCCCCACACCGTCGTCCTCGACGCTGATGATGCAGTCCGGTCCCTCGTCCGCAGCCACGATGCTCACGGTCCCGCCCTCCGGCTTACTCGAAATGCCGTGACGAACCGCGTTCTCGACCAGCGGCTGGAGGGCAAGGAAAGGAAGAACCACGTTGAGCACTTCGGGTGCTATCTGAAGGCGGACGTTCAGAGCCTCCCCGAATCGCGCGCGTTCGAGGGTCAGGTAACGATCGATGTTGCGCAGCTCGTCGGCAAGCAGGGTGAACTCACCCGCAGATCGGAACGAGTACCGCGTGAAGTCCGCGAACTCGAGGATCAGTTCTCTGGCCCGCGCCGGATCGGTTCGAACAAACGATGCGACCGTGTTGAGCGCGTTGTAGATGAAATGAGGACTGATCTGTGCGCGCAGGGCACGCACTTCGGCTCGATCCAACAGGGCTCTGGACGCGTCGAGGTCGGCGAGTTCGATCTGACTGCAGGCATATCGTGCCACCTCGGTGACCGCTCCGAGCATTCCCGGCCACGGGTCCTCGCTGGTGACGATTCCCAGTACGCCGACCACGCCGATGTCCTCGATCAGCAGGGGCTGAGCGATCAGCGCTCGCACATGGTGATCGCTCGGTCCGCGCACCAGGTCCGAGTGCGTGACGAGTACCCGGCGTTCGCCTTCGATCGCACGAATGGCGGCGTCGTGGAATTGTTCGGACAACGCTTCGTGACGGCCGTCCCACGCCAACAGGTTTCCCGACGCGTCTGCCAGGCCCAGACCGGAGCCGCCGGTCAGCTCACGTAGGTGAGGCGCCGCCTCGGCGGCCGAATTCTCGTCGAGTCCACGCCGAAGTGGCCGCGCGGCAAGCGAAGCCGTATGGAGAGCGGCATGGACGGCACGTTCGGTGGGGGTGGTCACCTCACGTCTGGTGCGCATCCACACAGCCGTCAGCGCCCCGGCCACTGCGAGAATCAGCACGCTGAGAAGCGCGACCACGGCCGGACTCAACGCGAGTCCTCGTCCAGTTTCCGTATCAGTGTTTTCGGAGCCACCGTGCGGTACGCATCTTCGACGACGTCGGCTACGTCGTTCCAGAATTTCTCGTCCTCGGTCTCGTCGGCACTCGGAACGTCGAGGTACACGCCGATCCATCCCCGGCCACCCACGTACGGAGGGACGAAGAACCTCGACGGATCACGACTGACCCAATCTGCCTGCGCCCCAGGTGGGGCCGCGGCCCAGATCGCGACGCGATCGTCGTGGTGGTGATCTGCCATGGTGACGAACTGCGGCGCCTTGCGCACGAACCACGACGCTTCACCGTGGCTGACCCGCTCGGTCGCCTCCGGCAATGCCAGGGCAAGAGCGCGGATTCGTGCCGACGCCGTCATCGATTCACGACCCGCAGGTATTCGGTGCCGGAACACCTGCAAATCGATCCTTCACCCACGCGACAGCTCCCGGCACAGCGGCGCCGTCCGCATGACCTTCACCCGGTCGCGCCTGGAATTCGATGACGTCACCGCCGGCGCAGGCGCGTTCGACTGCCGCCTCGGTCCATTCCGGACGGATCAGGTTGTCATTGGTACCGACGACTACGTACATCGGACCGCTCGCGCGTTGACGGGGAAGAGCAACATCGCTGAGCCACGCGTGAATTCGGTCCGCATCCTCGGCGGTAGCCGGCCGTGTGTCGGCGGGCGTCACCTTTCCGACCAGACCCAACTTCTCCGTCGCCCGAGAGGTCAGGCACGAGGTGAGCAGGTCGTAGTTCTGCTCGAATGCGCCGCGCACGTAGTCGGTTCGTTCGAGGTCCGGATGGGTGAGGGACAGCCCTTCGAGTACATAGGGCAGCAGCAGTTGCTGAGGCAGTGACAGATTCACCTCGGAATCACTCGAGATGATCGGCGAGATGTCCGCTGCCGGGGACAGGTTTGCTGCACCGACGAATTCGAGTCCGTCGCCGTAGGTGTCGGCTTCCTCGGCTGCCGCCCAGGATGCCTGCCCGCCTTGGGACAGCCCCAGAGTTGCCCAACGAGTCGAGGTGTCCGGAACGACGTTGCGCGCCGCTCGAACCGCGTCGATGACGTTGAACGCCGCGGTGTCCGGTTGCAGGTAAGGATGCGGGTCCGGAGTGCCGAGGCCCTCGAAGTCGGAGACAGCGACCACGTATCCCGAGTCGAGGAACGGCGCGACCAGGCCGATCGTGCCGAACAGGGTCGGCGAGGCCGACGGCGCACAGTCGTCCGAAATACCCGTCGTGCCATGGCCGATGGAGACGATCGGCCAACCGCCCTCCGGCGGCGTTCCAGGCGGTGTGAACACCGTTCCCGATACCTGGGTCTCCCGGCCGTCGATACCGGAGGTGGAGCCGTACAGGATTTTCACCGCGCTTGCTCCGGACGCCGCCACTTCGGCTGTGCTGGTGAAGGGTTCACTGTCGAACACGACGCCACGTTGCGCACTGCTCTCGACCGACGGGGTTGTCGTGGTCGAGGTGTCGGTGACGGAGACATCCGGCGAGGCATCCGATCCGCAGCCGACGCTCACGAGAAGTGCGCTCGCCACCACGACTCCCCAGACTGCGCGAACCCTCGAACTCCGAACAGTCATACGCAGTGTTCCCCTCTATTTGCCCGCACCGCTACCTGCTCGGCGACGCCTGACACGTTCCTCTGCTGCGGCCTCTTCGATGTCGAGTCCTTCCAATACGGTACGCAATACCTCGTCGTCGAGATCTCCGTCGTCACGTGCGGCGATCAGCGCAACTCGTTGCGAGCGCAGTGACTGATGCCGGAACTTGTCGAACAGAGCTCCCGCATTCCACAAGGCGGCCTCGCGATCGGCGTCCTCGTCGACCTCCTGGAGTTGAAGCCTCGCCTGCATCGAGCGTCGTACGCGTTCGACGATCGCCTGCAGTTCCTTCCCGTCGATCCCCGGCGGAGGGTGCGCGGCCGCGTCTGCCAACGCCTTCTCTCCCGCCTTGCGAGAAATGTTGCGGGCCAACTCCATCTGTTCCTGCGTGCGCAACTGCTCGTAAGGATCTGCGACGTCGAGGCGACGGATCATGAACGGCAAGGTAGATCCCTGGATGAGCAATGTCCCGACCGCGACGATGAACGCGATCGCCTGGATGACGCCGCGTCCGGGGAACGGCTCGCCGGACGAGAGTGCAAACGGGATACCGCCGGCCGCAGCAAGAGTGACGACGCCGCGCATTCCCGCCCACGAGACCACCAGATTCTGTTTCCACGTCAGTTGATTCTCGCGATCACGGCGCAGGGTTACACCGAATCGCACACGCGAGTAGCTCAGGAACAGCCACACCGGCCGAATCACGATGACAACGGCCAGGACTGCGAGACCGTACGCGAACACGTGAAGCACCGGAAGTCCGTCGGCGACAACATCGTCGATCACGAAGCTCAGCTGGAGCCCCATGTACGCGAAGACGAACATCTCGAGAAGAGTGTCCAGGCTCGACCACACCGAGCGCTCCTGCAATCGCGTCATGATCGACGCGTCCGTCGAATAGTGCCCGATCACCAGACCAGCGACCACGACGGCCAGAACACCGGACGCGTGTAGTTCTTCAGCGGCCAGGTAGGCAGCGAACGGAAGGACCAGCCCCAAGCCGGTTTCGAGTGGAGAGTCGTACATGCGGGCACGAACGAACTTGACGACAAACGCGAGCACCAAGCCGACGACAACGCCGCCGATCACTTCGTACGCGAAGAACAACAGGGGCGAATCGGTGGCAATTCGCGTTCCGGTCACTGCTGCGACGGCGACGGTGAAGAGCGTGAGCGCGGTGGCGTCGTTGACGAGCCCCTCGCCCGTCAGGATGGCGATCACCCGTTTCGGGAGCCCGAGCTTCTGACCGACCGCCACCGCGCTGACGGCGTCGGTCGGCGCGATCACGGCCCCGAGCACCAGGGCGGCGCCGATCGTGAACTCGGGCACCATCCATTCGGCGAAGAAGGCAACCACGAACGCCGTCACCAAGACCATTCCGACGCCGAGGCGCAGGATCGGGGCCAAGTTGCGTTTGAAGGTCGCCACCGAGAATTTCAGAGCGGCCGAGTAGAGAAGCGGCGGCAGGACCACACCGAGAATGACGTGGGGATCGAGTTCCGGCCGCGGCATACCGGGTATGAAGGATGCGACCGAACCTACCGTCACCAAAACCAGCGGGGCCTGCAGGTTTCGTCGATTGGACAGCCCGGTGACTGCGATGGCGGCAATGACGACCAGCAGAATCCAGGTGAAGTTCACGCGTTCATTCTGCCCGCCGACCCTGGGAGTTCACCCAGCGGACGCACAGAAGCCCGCAACCTTTTCGGTGACGGGCCCCTGAGCAACGGTGCTACCGAAAAACGGTATGCCGAATCCGGTATTACTGCTTTTCGGGAACAGCCTTCTTGGCGGCCTCAGCTGCCTTGTCGATCTGATCGCCGTACTTGTTGCCGGTCTTGTCGTCGGCGATGTCGGCGACCTTGTCGATAGCGTCGTGAACCTTGTCGGAGTTCTCCGCTGCGAGCTCCTGGCCCTTTTCGACCAATCCCTTGACGTTGTCCAAGAAACCCATGTCCGTGTCCTCTCCCGGTGCTGACGCACATCCTTCGGCGGAATCGTTCCTCCGCGCCCTTCGATTCTCACAGGTCGACGGCCTCTGCGCCAGAAAGCAGGTCCGTGCGTTCGAGCCGTGCGCAACTCGAGGTAGCGTTAACCCGCCAATAGCTGATTGACCACCCATCGACATCGACAGGTGCCCGGTTTGAATGCAGGACTGCGCGGGACGGGGAGCGACCCCTACCCCACGCGTGAACTGCTGTCCCGGTGGTGGTCGGATCGCACCGATTACACCTGGCTCCCCCGATTCCTCGACACTCGCGGGCTGACCGTTCCCGGACGCAAATTAGTCGCGGTGTGGTGTTTTCTCTTCGCCCTGATCGCGGCGACCATGCAGTTGAGCCGCTTCGGTTCCGACACCGCCCTGGCGCGGTCGATCTTTGCCCTCGGAACTATCAGTGGCGCCTATGCGGGCTACCGCTGGGCGCGTAACGAATCGTGGCCAACTTGGCGACAATCCGTGGCCTTTGTCGTCTGGGCCGACCTGTGGCTCGCCGTCACTCTCTTCTTCGCCGTACGCACCGCTTTCGTCGGAACCATCGGCTGCATCTTGTTCATCATGATCGGCTTCTATGCGGCGATAGTTCACAGCCCTCGCGTTGCCATCAGCCACATCGGTTGGGCTCTTGCTGTCTGCACGACGCTCGCTGCCATGGCGATGTCCGAGCCGGTCAACGACGACTGGGTGGTCGTGAATCTCTATCTGATGGTTGCTGGTGTGGTTTTCTCCACCGCATGGATTCTGCAGATCGTCTGGCTGCGCCTGACCGACGACGCACGCAACGCCCACCGGGACTACCTCACCGCGACACTCAATCGCCGCGGACTCCAGGACGAGGCACAGCATCTGCTGCGCAGTGATCGAACGCAGGCTCTGATCGCACTACTCATCGACGTCGACTCGTTCAAAAACCTCAACGACACACACGGCCACGTCGCGGGCGACGACGCGTTGACCGCTGTCGCCGACCGCCTCATCGCTGCCGCCGGACCCGATGCGGTGGTGGCTCGAATCGGTGGAGACGAGTTCGTCGTCCTGCGCGGAGTCGATCGAGGAGATATCGAGCAGGTCGCCACCGAGATACATTCGGCGGTCTCGTCCGACTCCGATCCCTATCCTGTGTCCGCCAGTACCGGCGTCAGCGTCTATCTGAGTCCCGAGACGGACTTACCGGATCGAGCTGTAAACGAACTGATCGAGCACGCAGACAATGCGATGTACCGAGCCAAGAAGCGCGGCGGCGATCGCATTGCCTGGGTGCAGATGTTCAGGCGCTGAAACTACTCACTCACTGTGGGCATGGTGATGCTCGCCGGGCAGGTCGTCGGGCGTCGCGAACATCTTTCGTTTCTCCCCGTGCAGGCGTGCGCTGATCCACCACGAGAGTTCCACGAGTACAACGCCGATCGCGCCGAGGGTGATCGCGAGCGTCGTCGCAGCGACGTTGCTCGGATCCAGTTTGAAGAACTCGCGGGTGAACGGCAGCGCGAACAGGATGAGGTATCCGGCCACCGACCCGCCGATCAGAACGAGCTTCCACCAGACGTACGGCCGAGCCACGACGGCCAGAACCCACACGGCGATCATGATCAACGTGATGAGCGCACTGGTTCCGGCCTGGATCTTCTGGGTTTCCGTCTGGTCCGGGCCTTGGTAAGCCAATACGTAGGAGATGAACGTGGTGATGCCGATGATCAGGCCCGACGGCAACGCCAGACGCATCACGCGCGAGACGAAACCGGTTCGCGCGCGCTCGTTGTTGGGTGCCAGAGACAAGATGAAGGCCGGGATACCGATCGTGAACCACGCTGCGATCGTGACGTGGCGGGGCAGGAACGGGTACGGCAGCGGTTCGAAGTCGAAGACCTGGGACAGGACGCCGGTGATGCCGATCAGGAACGCAAGCACCACCGAGTAGACGGTCTTGGTCAGGAACAGATTCGACACACGCTCGATGTTGCCGATCACTCGGCGGCCTTCCGCGACGACGTACGGGAGCGTCGCGAACTTGTTGTCCAGCAGCACGATCTGGGCCACGGCTCGGGTAGCCGGGCTGCCCGACCCCATCGAGACTCCGATGTCGGCGTCCTTGAGAGCGAGCACGTCGTTGACGCCGTCACCGGTCATCGCGACGGTATGTCCGCGAGACTGCAAGGCCGCGACCATTTCCCGCTTCTGATCCGGTCGCACTCGACCGAACGTCGTTGCTCCGTCGAGAGTGTCCGCCAGCTTTTCCTGATCGCTGGGCAGCTCTCGCGCGTCGATGGGGCGGTCGCCGCCTTCGAGTCCGAGGGATCCGGCAACCGCGCCGACGGAAACCGCGTTGTCGCCGGAAATGACCTTGACCGCGACCTTCTGGCTGGCGAAGTACTCCAACGTCTCCTGGGCGTCCGGGCGCACTTTCTGCTCGAGCACGACCAGAGCTTCGGGGGTGACGGTGCCAGGGGCGTCGGCGTCGTCGACGGGGAGGTCGCTGCTGCCGAGCATGAGGACACGAAGTCCGCTCGAACCCACTTCCTCGGCCTTGCGGGCCATTTCCGAGTCGGGATCGAGCAGCACGTCCGGGGCACCGAGTACCCAGTTGCCGTGACTGCCGTACGACTGGCCGCTCCACTTCTTCGCCGAGGAGAACGGCGCCACCGCTGTCGCTTCGCCCCACCCGGAGTCGTCGGAGAGAGACTCGCGAATCGCCAGGACACTCGCGTTGGGGCGAGGGTCGGACGCGGCCATCGCGCTCAACGCGGACTTGACCGCAGTCTCCCCCGATCCACCCGGTGCGACGTCGACCTCGGACAGCCGCATACCGTTCTCGGTCAGCGTTCCGGTCTTGTCCGCGCACACCACGTCGACACGAGCCAGACCCTCGATCGCCGGCAACTCCTGAACGAGGCACTGGCGCTTGCCCAACCGGATCACACCGACCGCAAATGCAATGGACGTCATGAGCACAAGGCCTTCGGGAACCATCGGAACCAGAGCTGCCACCATGCCGTTGAGTGCCGGTCGGATCGGCAGGCCGATCGTGAAGAGCTGATTGAAGATGATCAGCGCACCCGCCGGAATCATCAGGTAGGTGATGAACTTCAGGATCTTGTCGATGCCGCTGCGCAGTTCGGAATGCACGAGGGTGAACTTGCTCGCCTCTTCGGCCAGCTTGGCCGCGTATGCATCGCCGCCGACCTTGGTGGCGCGGTATGCACCGCTGCCCGCGGCAACAAAACTGCCCGACAACACTTGCTGGCCACTCGCCTTGTGAACCGGATCGGCCTCACCGGTGAGCAGCGATTCGTCGACCTCGAGTGCAGCCGAACTGACCACCTCACCGTCGACGACTATCTGGTCACCGGATCCGAGTTCGATAATATCGTCGAGCACAACATCTTTGGGCGCCATCGCCACGGCGACGCCGTCACGCCTGACCATGGGCTTGGCCTGACTCACGATGGCCAGAGCGTCGAGCGTGCGCTTGGCGCGGATCTCCTGGATGATGCCGATACCGCTGTTCGCGATGATCAGCAGTCCGAACATGCCGTCGATGATCGAACCCGTCGCGAGCACGATCACCAACAACACGGTCAGGATCGCGTTGATGCGAGTGAAGACGTTGCCGCGAATGATGTCCTTGACCGAGCGGGACGCCCGGTCCGGTACATCGTTGGTTTGTCCCGACGCGATCCGGGCCGCAACCTGATCGGCGGTCAGACCGCGGGCGACGTCGACGTCGTCCGGCAATCGCTCGGGGGCTACCGCCACTGCTGTCTCTTCTGAACTGGTGTGCTCGTGAGCCATGGTCAAAGATTACGCACCCGGAGCAACTAATCAGGGTGCGACTCGACAGGCAACCACGTCCGCGACACTTCGTCGCTCAGCCCAGCGGTATCCACCACTTCGACGGCGGTGTCGGTGACAACGCGTCGATCCTGCCGCCCGGCATCGGGACCGACACTGTTGTGCCCGCATCTGCAGCCGACTCGTCGAGGCGAATGATCGGCTCCGACCACGAGTGAAACGCGAGGTTGAACGTCGCCCAGTGAATCGGGACGAAGACACCGCGCGACCCGTCGCCCTTGTTGAGGTCGATGTGCGTCTGCACTGCCTCTTCCGGATTCATGTGGATGTCCGGCCAGCGCACGTCGTACGCACCGACGGGGAGAAGCGTCAGATCGAAAGGCCCATAGGTTTCACCCAGCTGTTCGAAACGTGATGTGTATCCGCTGTCACCACCGAAGAAGACCCGGTGCTTCGGCCCGGCGAATACCCACGACGCCCACTGGGTCGTGTTCCGGACAAGCCCACGACCGGAGAAGTGACGAGCCTCCGTGCACGTGAGGACCAGGTCGCCGATCTTGGTCGACTCGTCCCAGTCCAGTTCCACGATCCGGTTCTCGGGCACCTTCCAGTGCCGCAGGTGCGCACCGATACCGATCGGCACGACGAACGGAGCGGTCTGTGTACGAGTCAGGGTCTTGACCGTAGTCATGTCGAGATGGTCGTAGTGATCGTGAGAGATGACTATCGCATCCACTGCAGGCAGTTCGGTCAAAGCCACCGGAGTGGGGTGCATGCGTGCGGGACCTACTGTGGCCGAGGGTGATACGCGTTCACTCCACACCGGATCGGCGAGAACGCGGTAGCCGTCGACCTCGACGAGAACGCTCGAATGGCCGTACCACGTCACCGCCGCGTCGCCGGCTGCCGCCGGTGCCAGCGGAGTGGCCAACGGAATCGGCCGACGCGGCCGACCCGTCGACCCTCGCGTGGCCATCGACTTGAACATTCCGACATCGGTGCCCGGAACCAGTGTGCTGCTGGGCTCCGAGTTGTGGAACTGGCGGTCCCGGTATCGCGGGGACATCGCCGCATACGGTTGCACCGTGTTTCGCGAGGCCCCGATCTGCGTCGGGATGCCCCATGCGGCTCGCGCCACCCACCCCGTCGCCGCGGCAACAGCAGCAACTCCGAGAACCGTCGTCTTCTTCATTCAGACGAGCGTAGCCACTATCTGCCCTGCGTGCCCGGCGCCTGTTTTCCCTGCAACCAGCTTTACTTACCCTTGAATACGGGAGGGCGGTTCTCGATGCGGGCAGCGCGGGCTTCCTGGACGTCCTCGCTGAGCCAGGCGGCGTGAAGCGCGTCGAGCTGCTCGGGAGACTGCTCCTCCATGGTGCCGTCGTCGTTGAGAACCATCTTCATGTGCCGCAACGACAGCGGTGCGAGATTCGCGATGCGGTGTGCCCATTCCTGAGCGTCGTCGAGGGTTCCGATTTTGTTGGCGAGGCCGCGAGTGAAGGCTTCTTCGGCGCCGATCTGTTCGATGCCGAGCAAAATGGTGCGCGCGGGACCGCCGCCGACCAGCGACGCGAGCCGACGCATCGTCCACTTGTCCACCGAGACACCGAGGGTGGCGGCCGGGATTCCGAAGCGAGCGCTCGGCGCCACGACGCGAAGATCCGACGCGATGGCCAGTTGCGTACCCGCGCCGATGGCCGGACCGTTGACGGCAGCGATGACCGGGATGGGCGCCGTGTCGATAGAGCGAAGCATCTCGAACAGGCGATCGGTGAAGCCCTCCATGTAGACGTCGCCGGAAAGGTCCGCGCCTGCACAGAACGCCGATCCCTCACCGGTGATGACGACGACGTGCGCGTGCTCGGCTACCGCCGCGTTCATCGCGTCCCGTATTGCGATGCAGAGTTCCGCGCTGAGCGCATTACGACGCTCGTGACGCTGCAACTCGATGGTCACGACGTTGCCGTCACGGGAGAACCCGATCATGTCCGCTCACTTTCGTTTCTGGAAGGCTCGACACAGGGATGTTCCGAGGCGCCGATACCGTCCGCATACTTCTCTGCAGCTAAGTTCTGTACATCAGGAGGTTAGATTACCGATGAGTACAGACGACCTTGCCGCACAGCAACCACACCCGGTTGACGTGGTGGTGATCGGCGCCGGACAGGCCGGACTCTCCGCCGCGTACTACCTGCGCAAGTTCGGAATCGAGCCCGAATCGGGGTTCGTGGTGCTCGATCATGCGTCGGGGCCGGGCGGGGCGTGGCAGTTCCGTTGGCCGAGCCTGACACTGAGCACCGTCAACGGCGTCCATGACCTCCCGGGAATGTCCTTCGCGGAAACCACCGGTACAGACGCCGAACAGGTGCCTGCATCGGTGGCGGTCCCCCACTACTTCGAACTGTACGAAAAGCAATTCGAACTTCCCGTCCACCGCCCGGTACACACGCGAGTGGTGTGTCCGAGGGAAGAGCGCCTGCGGATCGAGACCGACCAGGGAGTATTCGCGGCGCGAGGCTTGATCAACGCGACGGGGACCTGGGAGCGGCCCTTCATCCCCCACTATCGCGGGGCCGAGTCGTTCCGTGGCCGACAACTGCACACGAAGGACTATCGAACCGCTGCCGAGTTCGAAGGCAAACATGTCGTCGTGGTCGGCGGCGGGATCTCGGCTGTCCAACTGCTCGACGAGATCTCACGCGTCACGACCACTACCTGGGTGACGCGGCGCGAACCCGAGTTCCGCGACGAGCCGTTCACGCCGGACATCGGCCGCGCTGCGGTTGCCATGGTCGAAGATCGTGTACGACGCGGCCTGCCACCGGGATCCGTTGTCTCGGTGACCGGCCTCCCGGTAACGCCTGCCATCCGGGCAGCGCGAGAGCGTGGTGTGATGAATCGACTGCCGATGTTCTCCGAAATTCTTCCGAACGGCGTGAAGTGGGCCGACGGTACCGTCGCCGACGCCGATGTCATCTTGTGGTGCACCGGTTTTCGTAGCTCACTCGATCACCTGGCGCCGTTGCACCTGCGCGGACCGGGTGGCGGAATCCCGATGACCGGGCGCCTCGCCACGCAGGTCGAAGCCGACCCTCGCGTGCACCTGGTGGGATACGGACCGTCGTCGTCGACGATCGGAGCCAACCGCGCCGGCCAAGCGGCAGCGCGCGAACTGACCGCGTACCTGGGAATCGGCGAATGAACAGAATCCTTGTTCCGGGCGAAACCTGCTGGCGCATCGAACCGGCGGACAATCTTGCCTGCATCGTCGACGCCGCTGACTACTTTCATCATGCGAAGTCCGCAATGCTGCAAGCTGAGAAGCGAATCATGTTGATCGGCTGGGACTTCGACACGCGCATCAAACTCGAACCAGGCGAGCAGACTCTCGACGGCCCCAACCGGTTGGGAATGTTCCTCCGCTGGCTCGTCCGCGAGAAACCCGACCTCGAAATCCTCGTACTCAAATGGAACATCGGCGCGTTCACCGCAATCGGCCGCGGTATGACTCCCGTCTTCGTGTCCAACTGGTTGACCGACGAGCGCCTTCGGTTCGAGATCGACGGCGCCCATCCGGTGGGCGCGGCGCACCATCAGAAGATCATCGTCATCGACGACGCCCTGGCGTTCTGCGGCGGCATCGACATGACTGTGGACCGCTGGGACACCTCGGATCACGTCGACCGAAACGATTACCGAATCACTCCGAGTGGAAGGCGTTACGGCCCTTGGCATGACGCGACCACGGCGGTCGACGGCAATGCGGCGGCGGCCATCGGCGAATTGGCGCGGGCACGTTGGAAATCCGCAACCGGCGAGGATCTCACACCGGTCGAGAGCACCGCGACTCCGTGGCCCGTCAATCTGGCGCCCACCTTGCGGGTTGTCGACGTAGCCGTCGCCAGAACATTGCCGGAGCTCGGCGAACGCACGGAGGTGCGTGAGATCGAGGCGCTGTATCTCGCGGCCATCGCCGGGGCCGAGCACACGCTGTACATCGAAAGCCAGTACCTCGCCTCACGCACTCTGGCCGAGGCGATTGCCGCGCGCCTGCGTGAGGACGACGGACCGGAGATCGTTCTGGTCATTCCGCGCAACGCCGACGGTTGGCTGGAACAAAAGGCGATGGACGGGGCGCGCCACGACCTGTTGCATCTGCTGTGGTCCGCCGATATCCACGACCGGTTCGGGGCGTTTTATCCCGTGACCTCTTCTGGCGCACCTATTTACGTCCACGCCAAGGTTCTCGTGATGGACGATCGCCTCCTGCGAATCGGGTCGTCGAATCTCAACAACCGTTCGATGGGCTTCGACACCGAGTGCGACATCGCCGTCGAATCCGACGACGACGCAGATGTCGAGTTGCGCGCCTCGATCATCGGATTGAGGCGCCGCCTACTCAGCGAGCACCTCGACGTCACCGAGGAAGAAGTCGACGACGCGTTGGGCGAGCAGTCACTGTTGTCGACGGTTCGCGCTCTCGCGACCTCCGACGCTCGCAGTCTGCGCGAATTCGACCGGAACACAGTCGACGGCGAAGACCACGTGCTCGCTGAAAATGCACTGATGGATCCCGAGCGCACGCCACCCAGACTGAGCGATCGAATCGAAGGATTGCGCCGCCTGCTCGGCAAACGCTGAGACTCTAGAACACGCGCACGCAGTGCCCGGTTGCCAGCGCGAGTTCGACGAGCGTTGCACCGTGAACACTCGGGACGAGCGCGAGGAGAAACGTATCGCTGTCGCTGTCGAGCCAGGCAAGTGAAACGCCCGTATCGGTGATGTTGTCGACGATACGGGCGAGAAGCGATTCGAGTCCGGCAGCTCGATCGAAGCCCATGGCAAGACTGTCCGCCCACTCCCACGATCCTGCCGGCGCCGACGTGAGCACTCGCAGCTGACCCAGAACCTCGGCAGCGCCCTCGTTCCAATCCACCCAGACCAGGCGTTCTTGTTCGTGCAATGCGTCGACGAGAGCAAACCACGCCATTTCCGGGTGCGGCTTCTCGAGCGTCTGTGAGTACAACTCGTTCTGTACTTCGACATACCGTTCCGGCTGGTCGATCGCGAGAGTCACACGATCGATGACAACAGCGCTGTCAGGGGCGAGCAGTTCGGCGATCGCGCGCAACGCGTCGCGAGCAGTTCCACTCACTATGGCTCCAAGTTCAATTCGGTCATCGGTGCGGTTTCCACATTCTGACATGCGTGTGCGCCTCGTTCGGACGTGTCCTCGATGTCGGGACACGAGCCAGATGCTTGCCGTGAGTTCCACGAATTCCCGGGCAACACCGCTCGCCGAGCTACCAAATTGGACTTTCCGGCTATCCCATTCGCCGCACTTGTCCGTTTACCCTTTCACCTGGCCTTACAATCCGGATATAGTCATCGGCGATCCAAGAAGCCAACTGGGATGTAGCGAGCCAGCGAACAGTCTGTTACCGTTCAGCTAACTACCCCTTCTGGTCAAACCGGATCGAAGGGGTTCGGGCAATGACCCACGGGGGGTTGACGTGAAGGGGCCATGTTCCGCATGAAACACGATTCACACACGACAACCTCTTGGTGGTCGATCGGCGAATGGCGCCTGGGATGGAAGGTCATCGCCGTTCTCGCATTGCCGATGATCGTCGCCGTCGTCCTCGGAGCCCTTCGCGTTCAGACGGAACTCGAAGAAGCCGCACAGCTGAGTTCCTCGTCCGAGCGCGCCCTCGCTGTGCCCGCCGCGATCAATCTCGAATCCGCGCTGTACGAGCTCGCCGAAGCCGCATCGGCACGCACTGACACCGGCCCCGCCACACAAGCGGTTTCGGACGCAATGGATCAACTGGTCGACGCCGCGCGCGCGTTCCAGTCCGACGACGATCTCAACGACCAAGTGACTTCGGCGCTCGCAGAGAGCCGTTCCATCACGGAGGAGGTCGCCGCCGGCGCGGTGGCTCCCGCACGCTTGGTTTCGCGGGTCGGCGAAGTCTCTCGCGCACTCTCGAGCACCTTCACCAGCGTCGTCGAGCATTCTCAGCGTCCGGCGCTGCGCGAAGAGGGTGGCCGACTCTCAGCACTCTGGGATGCGCGACGAGCACTGGCCGAACAACGAATCCTCTTCGGCTCAGGTGATCCGGACCAGCAGGCTCGTACCTCGATGGTCAGTGCCGCCGGTGCCGAACTGGTCGCTCTGAACAACATTCTCGCCATCGACGGGAGCAACGACACCGTCCGGACCCTCAGCAACTCCGCTCAGAACCGGATCAACGCACTCGGATCAACCCCGTCGACCTCTCCTCTGGGGAGCCGCGTCGGTACCGATCTGAAATCCGGAAACGACCAGTACAACAGCCTGACCGACACCACCGTCACCGAGTTCGGCGATACCGTCACCGCTGAATCCAATGCAGCACGAACCGCAGCACTTCGTGACACTGCAATCGTGCTCGGCGCGGTCCTGCTGGCACTGGCCATCGCCCTCGTCATCAGCCGATCGCTCATCGATCCGATCCGTCGGCTGCGATTTGCCGCATTGCAAGCAGCACGACGCGGACTCCCCGACGCGATCGAACGAATTCGCGCAGGTGCCAGTATCGACGACGTCGACTTCGCCCGTGTACCGATCCGCACCCACGAGGAAATCGGCGAGCTTGCACGCGCGGTGGACGACATGCACGGTCAGGCCATCACGCTGGCCGGCGAGCAGGCCACCCTGCGGCGCCAGGTCAACGACATGTTCGAAACGCTGTCGAGGCGTAACAAGTCCCTCGTCGACCAGCAACTCGGCTTGATCGAACAGTTGGAGCAGGACGAAGACGACCCTCGTCGCCTCGAGAATCTGTTCCGGCTCGACCACATCGCCGCGAGAATGCGTAGAAACGGCGACAACTTGTTGGTTCTCGCCGGAACCGATGTACGCCGCGCCAGAACCGCCCCCGTCGCTCTCGGCGATATCCTTCGTGCGGCGGTATCAGGCGTCGAGGAATATCGACGCGTCGAACTCGGGCAGATACCGCCCGGAGTCGTCACCGGTCATGCTGCCCCGGACGTCGTTCACCTCATCGCTGAACTGCTCGACAATTCTCTGCGGTACTCCCCGCCGGAGACCACCGTCTCCATCAACGCTGCCCGCACCATCGACGGCTCCATGATCGTCGAGATCGCAGATCTCGGTATCGGCATGTCGCCTGCCGATATCCTCGATGCCAACGAGCGCCTCGCCGCCGGCGGCGAGATGAGCGCGGATACAGCGCGTCGCATGGGTTTGTTCGTCGTGAGCCGAATCAGTCGTCGCTACAACATCTCTGTGCGCCTGCGCCCGACGGCAACGTCGTCGACGCACAGCGGCATCACCGCAACGGTGCTCCTACCGACGTCGATACTCGATTCTTCTCGGGGACCCGAGATCCGCACGCCGCGAACCGGACCCGTGCCCACGCTCGATCGGACTCCGCCGCCCGCACCGTCTGAACCGTCCTGGTCAAAGCCCGTCCCGACCGAATTGGCACCCCCGCAGCCTGCGACCAGAAGTTTCGCAGATCTCCCGCGTCGAACGCCCAGCAACAGCACCGACCGGACTGAGACGTTCGCCCCGATCACACCGCAATCCATTCCCACGACAACAGCGCCTTCGGGGTTGCCACGTCGCACTCCGGGCACAAGTGGAGTACCGGCGGTCAGTACCTCGACTCCGACCACTGCTGCACCCGCCACCTCCGTGTCGTCCTTCGCTCCTCTGCCCGATCCCGAAGGCACAAGCGCATCGACGTCCCTTCCCGTGCGTACTCCTTCGCCGGAATTCACCTCGCCGGCACAGGGTCCCGAGATCCCGGTGGGTCCACACCCGTCGACAACCCCGCCGCCACGGCACCGGCTCTCAGCCCCGACGCCGACAAATACTGCGGCGTTCTTCTCCTCGCGCACCCGTGACGGGCTCTCTGCTCGCGCATCGGCGCGCGCTGACGGCGCGGGAGAGGGCAACTCGAACGGCGTACTCGCTGCCCCGACCACGATGCCGATTTTCGCCCGGATGGTGTCCGAGTGGCTCGTGGACCCGACGGCGGAGACTTCAGCTGCTTCCACCGGCAGTGCGTGGACCACCGACGCGGATCAAGGCTGGCTGGCCGCTCGGACCTCGTTCGAGATGCCGGTCACCAAGATCGCCGATTCCGGACTTCCCATTCGAGACCGCGGAGCCCGCCTGGTTCCCGGCGCAGTCGGGAGAGGCGGAACGACACAGCGCCATGCATCCAATCCGGCGGACGTCCAACGTGGTTGGAGCAGTTACCAATCCGGAGTACAACGAGGGCGTCGGCGCGCCGCCGACCATCAGCCCGATGGCGGACAGTCTTTCGAATCGTCCACGATGTTGCACAACGATGAAGGAGAACAGTGAACACTGTCGGAGCCCAAGAGACTCCCCGCGCACTCGACTGGCTGGTATCGGCTTTTGCCCGAGACGTGCCGGGTGTGAGTCACGCGATCATCGTCTCAGCCGACGGGTTGTTGACGGCCTCGAGCACACATCTTCCGCTCGATCGGGCCGATCAATTAGCCGCTGTCACTTCCGGACTCGCCAGCCTGTCCGCGGGGGCGTCACGCCTCTTCGACGGTGGAGCCGTCATGCAGTCCGTCGTCGAGATGGAGAACGGCTACCTGCTTCTCATGGGCGTCGGTAGTGGCGCTTACCTTGCTGCTCTCGCTGTCGCCGGATGCGACATCGGCCAGATCGGTTACGAAATGGCGACTCTCGTCGATCGCGTCGGCACCACCATGGACATTGCCCCGAGAACATCGCAGGGTATTTGAGTTCGATGCCTCACCATCAATCCGAGTACGACGACGCCGAACCGAGCTTGGTCCGGCCGTACGCGCTCACCGAAGGTCGGACCCTGCCGTCCATCGACCTCCCACTCGAAGCGATCATCGCGACGATCGAAGACGCGGTCTCGAACAATCTTGCACCGCAGGATATTCGTGCATCGATCGTCGCACTCTGCGAGCAGCGGATCTCGGTTGCCGAGATCGCTGCCCACCTGGGTGTTCCGATCGGAGTCGTGCGGGTACTGGTCGCCGACCTCGTAGTAGCCGGATCACTGGAAATACATGCCACTCTGCGAAGCGACGCATCTCGAGTCGAGCGACGCGAACTGATCGAAAGGACCCTCAGTGGACTTCGGGCACTCTGACTCATCGTCTCGCGTGAAATCGACAAAAATCGTGATCGCCGGGGGTTTCGGTGTTGGCAAGACAACACTTGTGGGGACCGTCTCCGAAATCGTCCCCCTTCGCACGGAGGCCATGGTCACCGACGCCAGCGACGGTATCGACAATCTCGGATCCACTCCCGACAAGAGCACCACGACGGTCGCGATGGACTTCGGGCGCATCACTCTCGCCGACGACCTGGTCCTCTATCTGTTCGGAACCCCGGGACAGCGCCGCTTCTGGTTCATGTGGGACGACCTGATCACCGGTGCGATCGGTGCGGTCATTCTGGTCGACACGCGTCGCCTGGAAGACAGCTTCGCCGCAGTCGACTTCTTCGAGGCGCGAGGCCTCCCGTTCATCGTGGCGGTCAACCGTTTCGACGGCGCACCAATCCATTCGGCGAGCGATCTCCGCCAGGCGTTGGCTCTACCCAACCGGGTTCCCATGATCGAGATCGACGCCCGAAACCGCGAATCAGCCAAACGCGCGCTGATCGCCGTCACCGAATACTCCCTCGAACGACTTGCAGCTGAAGCAGTCGTCTAGATGAATCACCAGATGCGAATCGTCGCCGAAAGGAACTGGCATGTCGGATGAAATGCACCATTTCTCGATGGGAATCTGGCTGCTCGGACTCGCCTACGTCGTGTCCGTGATCGGGTCGGTAGTCGGCCTGGCGTGCACCAGGCATTCAGCGTCGGCGACGACAACCGCCACACGCATGCGATGGCTCGCCATGGCTGCCTTGTCGATCGGTGGCGTCGCCATCTGGCTCATGCATTTCATCGCCATGCTCGGCTTCGCGGTCCCCGGCAGTCCCATTCGATACAACCTCGGATGGACCGTGATCTCCGCGATCATCTCAGTAGGGGCCGTGTTTGTCGGCCTGCTGATCATCGGGACCGAATTTCGCTGGACGCGGCTTCTGATCGGGGGCGTGGTAACCGGTCTCGCCGTGAACATCATGCATTACACGGGTATGCGCGCCTTGCGCTTTCAGGGCGAGATCCACTACGACCTGCTCTTCGTTGCACTGTCGGTTCTCATCGCAGTCGTCGCCGGAACCGCTGCACTGTGGTTCACCATGGTGCTCGAGTCCACGATTCTGCGTTTTGTCGCCGGAATCATCATGGGCATCGCTGTCGTCGGTATGCACTACACCGGAATGGCCGCTGTCGAGGTTGTTCACGACGCGGCAGCCCCGGCGCCACAGGGACTCGAAGTGTTCTCATTCCTCTTCCCTGTCTTCGTTCTCGGCCTGCTGGCGTTGGCAGTTCCGATTGTCGCAGTGCTGACAGCACCCAACCGCGCGACGGCACGAATGGAATCCGCCGCCGACGATCTGGCGTTCGAAGCACGAGAGTTCGCGATCTCGAACTGAGCAGAGTACGGGGCGAGTTCACGTAAATCGACAACGCCCCGTACATTTCGGGGATGGTGGATGCCGGACACAACCCCCAGCCATCGACCCGCGCAACGCTCGTCGTGATCGGTGGTTTGCCGGCCACCGGCAAGTCGACGATCGCGCGGGCGCTTGCGCAGCGTCACCAAATCCCCTTCGTGCGGATCGATACCATCGAACAGGCGCTGATACGCAGTGGTATCGCTGACGCGTCGGGACCGCCGGATACATCACCGGGTACGCGCTCGCCGCCGAACAATTGCGACTGGGACTTTCGGTCGTGGTCGAATGCGTCAACCCCGTCGAGGCGACACGAGACGCCTGGTCCGCTACCGCACAACATAATTCGGCGCGCCTGCTCGGTGTCGAGGTCATCTGTTCGGATCCCGACGAGCATCGCAGACGCGCTGAACGGCGAGTCGTCGACATCCCGGATCTCGTACTACCGACGTGGCAGGAAATTCTGGATCGAGACTACGAGCCGTGGACTACGGAACGGCTGGTGCTCGACACCGCAATCATGGACTCCGACAGTGCAGTACGACGCATCACAGCAAAGATGCTGTAGCGTGCGAGCTGCTCACAAGGTGAGAACGAAGAATGCGCTGTTCGGGTCTTCGCGGTAGTTCCCGAACGGTGGACAAGGCACGAACCCGAATTTCGCGTACAACCGGCGAGCTGGATCGAAGAACTCTTGCGTACCGGTCTCCAATTCGAGTTGCCGGTAACCTCGTTGTCTCGACTCGTCCACGACGTGTTGAAGAAGTCGCGTTCCCACGCCACGCCCCCTTGCTGCCGATGACGTTCGCATCGACTTGATCTCGCCGCCGGCCGACGACCGTTCCTTGAGTGCGACGCAACCGAGTAACTCGTCACCTTCGCTCCACAGCGTCCACATGGTCACAGAGCTATCCATCAGCCCCGTGACGTCCAGCGCGTGAACGCTGTCCGCGGGCGAGGTCGCGTGCATGTTGGCGAGATGTTCGGTGAGTAGAGCACGGACCGCATCCCGACTCAGGTCGTCAATTTCGATTCGCACAGATCCTCACTGTCCTCTTCGCTTCCGGCAGTACCGAATGAAAGTATGACTGTCCTTCACTTCGCCGAAGGCTTGGCCCGAACGTGGATGCGTTCTCCTTGGGGGCCGAACAGACTCAGTACCTCGACCGGGCCGCGCCCGTCACTGCCGAACCAATGCGGGTTTCGGGTGTCGAATTCAGCAGCTTCACCCGTACCCATCACGATGTCGTGATCGGCCAACACCAACCGCAACCTCCCCGACAGCACGTACAGCCATTCGTAGCCGTCGTGCACTTGGGGATCCGGTTCCGTCTGGCTTGCCGGGATGGTCATCTTGAATGCCTGCAACCCACCCGGTTGCCGAGTCAGCGGCAATACCGTTCGCCCACTGACGCTTCGAGGCGCACTCTGGATGCGTGGATCGGCGACCTGCGGTGCCGCCACCAGTTGGTCCAACGGCACTTGGTGGGCAAGCGCGATCGGAAGCAGCAACTCCAAGCTCGGGCGACGCTCCCCCGCTTCGAGCCTCGACAGGGTGCTCTTCGAAATACCGGTGGACTCGGACAGCGCTGTGAGCGTGACGTTCCTCTGTGTACGAATGCGTTTGAGGCGCGCGCCGATCTGCGAGATGGCGGCATCGATGTGCGGACCGTTGACATTCATGGTGCCGAGTCTGACGACGATTCCCAGAAATGGCAACATTAGTTGCTGATGAACCTCCTCTGCGAGCAATCTGTGCTCATGCGAACACACACTGAAACTGAGATCCTCGACGCCGTGATCGTCGGCGGTGGCGCCGCCGGACTCAGCGCAGCCCTGGTGTTGGGTCGTGCTCGGCGCTCGGTCGCCGTCATCGATTCCAGCAAACCGCGCAACGCACCGGCAGCACACATGCACGGCTTCCTCTCGCGCGACGGCATGGCGCCACGTGAGTTGCTCGCCGTCGGACGCAGCGAATTGCAGACGTACGGAGTGGAATTGACACAAGATGACGTAGTCGACATCTCCTGGTGCGGTATCGAACCCGGCTTTGTCGTCGAACTTTCAGGAGGCACGACGCTCGAAACTCGTACTGTGCTGGTTGCCACCGGCCTACGGGATTCACTCCCGAAAATACCAGGCATCCAGGAGCTTTGGGGGCAAAGCGTGCTCCATTGCCCGTACTGCCATGCGTACGAGATCAGCGACCAACCGATCGGCGTTCTCGGCGGCGACGCTCGCGAGATGTCACTTCACCAGGCGTTTCTACTCCGACAGTGGTCGTCGGATGTGACGTTCTTCCCCGACAAGATCTCGCTCACCCCCGACGAACGCGCACGACTGGCTGCCCGAGGAGTGACGGTTGCCGACGGATCGGTATCTGGATTGATCGGCGAGAGAGGCGAACTGAGGGCCGTCGAACTCGACAACGGCCAACTTGTTGCGCGCTCAGCACTGTTCGTTGCGCCGCGTTTCGTTCCGAACGACGCACATCTGACGCGACTCGGCTGCAAAACCAGCCCCACGGGATTCGTGGCTGTCGATCGTTCCGGCGCCACCAGTGTTCCTGGTATCTGGGGCGCCGGCAACGTCGTCGACCCTCGCGCCCAGGTAATCAATGCTGCGGCGGCAGGTTCGACCGCGGCAATCGCGATCAACGGATATCTGGTCGAGCAAGATGTCGAATCGGCTCTTCGTTCGACCGAGCCGGAAGGGGGCTTCTCGGCGACAGTGGAGCAACGCGTCTGCGAGTTGAACGGCGGCAGCGCCCTCCACGGCTTGTGACCGAGGCGTCTACGTCGCGGGGCCGCCGTGCAACTTCTCGTAGGCGGCCTTCTCGGCGTCGTGGCGCGAGATCTTCTTCGGGTTCTCGAGGTCGGAAGGCAAACCGTGACGCTCGAGGCGGCGCGACCTGTTCTGAGCCATGTAGGAGACCGAATAGAACAGTGCCAGAAGCACTCCGAGCAGCACCATCGATGCCCGCAGGGCCCACGGTCCGGGGAAGAGCATGAAGGCCGCGAACACTGGAATGAACGGCACCATGCTTCGGATCAGGTGACGCGGCACGGCCCAGTCACCGATCAGGTCGTTTCGTACCCAGTCCTGCATCGAATCGGGCAGTTTGCGCCCCACTGAATAACCCAACCACTGAAGAGGATTCGGGCTCGTACGTTGCTTTTTGGAAGTCACGGAAGTCACCTGTTCGGTACGCATCGACGGTACTGACGCAGTCATCACGTTTCTTTCGGATGCAGTCATCACATTTCTCTCATTGGTCCAAGGCTCCGGCGCGGAGCGCGGCCTCGTTGACCCGCGTCAGAACGTTGTGGAGTTCTTCGAGTTCGGCGAGGCTGACGCCGAGCTTCGCGACAACCGCCGGCGGGATCTTCTCCGCCTCCGCGCGCAGTGCCACACCGGCTTCGGTGAGGTCCACGTCCAGTTGCCGTTCGTCGGCGCGGCTACGGGTTCGCGTGATCAGCCCGGACGCCTCGAGTCGCTTGAGGAGCGGCGACAGCGTCGGCGAATCGAGTTGCAGTGCCTGCCCGATTTCCTTGACCGCCATCGGCGACTTTCCCCACAGTGCCAGCATCACCAGGTACTGGGGATGCGTGAGGCCCATCGGCTCGAGCAGTGGCCGGTAGACGGACAGCACCGCCCGGTTCGCGACCGCAAGTGCAAAGCACACCTGCCGGTCGAGAGCCAGCGGATCATCCATCTGCGTCTGCGGAGCCTTCGTCGTCATGAATCCGATGTTATCAGATTAATTAGTGCAGCAACTATTATTGCACTAATCAATCTGGCGATGATCGTCACTCTTCTCCAACGTCGACGTGGGTTGCCCGGTGAGACCCACGTGCGCTTCCGCCCTCATTCGCTCCACCATGTGCGGGTAGTGCAGCTCGAACGCCGGACGCTCACTGCGGATGCGCGGCAACTCGGTGAAGTTGTGACGCGGCGGCGGGCAGGTGGTTGCCCACTCCAGCGAGTTTCCGTAACCCCACGGATCGTCGACGGTGACAACTTCGCCGTAGCGGTAGCTCTTGAAAACGTTCCAGATGAACGGAAGCGTCGAGGCACCGAGCACGAAGGCAAAGATCGTGGACACCGAGTTCAGCACCGTGAACCCGTCCGAGGGCAGGTAGTCGGCGTAACGACGCGGCATACCTTCGCCGCCGAGCCAGTGCTGAACGAGAAACGTGCCGTGGAAACCGACGAACGTGGTCCAGAAGTGCCACTTGCCGAGACGCTCGTCCATCATGCGACCGGTCATCTTCGGGAACCAGAAGTAGATACCGGCGTACGTGGCGAACACGACCGTACCGAAGACCACGTAATGGAAGTGGGCGACGACAAAATACGTGTCGGTGACATGGAAGTCGATCGGCGGGCTCGCGAGAATGACACCCGACAGACCACCGAAGAGGAAGGTGATCAAGAAGCCGACCGAGAACAGCATCGGCGACTCGAAGGTCAACTGCCCCTTCCACATCGTGCCGATCCAGTTGAAGATCTTCACACCTGTCGGCACGGCGATCAGGAACGTCATGAACGAGAAGTACGGCAGGAGAACAGCACCCGTCGCGTACATGTGGTGAGCCCACACCGCGATCGACAGAGCTGAAATCGCCAGTGTCGCATAGACCAATCCGGTGTACCCGAAGATCGGCTTACGGCTGAAGACCGGGAAGATCTCCGAGACGATGCCGAAGAACGGCAGCGCGATGATGTACACCTCGGGGTGACCGAAGAACCAGAACAGGTGCTGCCACAACAGAACTCCACCCGACGCCGGGTCGAAGATGTGCCCACCGAGATGACGGTCGACGAACAGACCCATGAACGCAGCGGTCAAGAGCGGGAACGCCATCAAGATCAGAATGCTGGTGATGAAGATGTTCCACGTGAAGATGGACATCCGAAACATCGTCATACCGGGTGCGCGCAGGCAGATCACGGTGGTGATCATGTTGACCGCACCGAGAATGGTGCCGAGGCCACCGACCGTCAGACCGAAGACCCACAGGTCGGCGCCGACGCCGGGACTGTGCACCGCGCCCGACAACGGGGTGTACGCGGTCCAACCGAAGTCGGCAGCGCCGCCCGGCGTGAGGAATCCGCCGAGAACGATGAGACCACCAAAAGTGAAGAGCCAGAATCCGAATGCGTTCAGACGCGGGAACGCCACGTCCGGGGCACCGATCTGCAGCGGAAGTATGTAGTTCGCGAAGCCGAAAACGACGGGCGTCGCGTACAGCAGCAACATGATCGTGCCGTGCATGGTGAACAACTGGTTGAACTGCTCGTTCGAGAGGAACTGCATCCCGGGGACAGCCAGTTCCGCACGCATGAACAGGGCCATCAGGCCGCCGATCAGGAAGAACACGAAAGCCGTGATCATGTACATGATCCCGATCTTCTTGTGATCGGTGGTCTTGATCATGTCGAACATCCACGACCCCTTGGGATCACGGCGCTTCGGGTACGGCCGCTCCGGAATCGGCTCCAACTCTCCGGTCCGCTCGTCCGGCACCGTTGTCGTCATGCTCGCGCGTCCTCTTTCGTGCTCGATACCGCCTCAAGAACTTTCCGCACGACCATATCGCATGTTAATAGTTAATGCACAAACTAAGTGTGGCCGACGTGAGCATCTATCGAAAACCGAACGTACGCAACCTTTTGCAGATTTCGGTGAGATAAAGTCAGGCGGCGGAATAGGTCGAGGGTCCGCCGCGTTGAACAAACCCGTGACTCTTCCCGACACATCGACAGCACCCGAGGCCTCCGCGTTGCGCGGCCTCTTCGAGCCTTTCGAGGTCAAATCACTCTCGTTGCGTAACCGTTTCGCCATGGCCCCGATGACGCGCGCCTTCTCGCCGGACGGAATCCCCGGCGCCGACGTAGCCGAGTACTACCGTCGTCGCGCAGCAGGTGGTGTCGGCTTGATCATCACCGAAGGCACGTACATCCCGGACCCGGCAGCCGGCCCGCACACCCGCGTACCGCGCATCTACGGCGATTCGAGCCTGGGTGGCTGGAAGTCGGTTGTCGACGCCGTCCACGCCGAAGGCGGATCGATCATTCCTCAGCTGTGGCACCTCGGAGTCGAACGCGGCGAGAACTCGCGCCTGAACCCCGAGGTCGAAACCGTCAGCCCCTCCGGCCTGGCACTGGACGGCACCCGCCTGGGACGAGAATTCACCACCTCTGACCTCGACGACTTGAAGCAGTCGTGGGTCGACGCCGCACTCAACGCGAAGAACACCGGCTTCGACGGTCTCGAGTTGCACGGAGCACATGGCTACCTGCTCGACGAATTTCTCTGGGCGGGAACCAATGTCCGAACCGACGGATACGGCGGATCACTCGAGGCCCGCACCCGTTTCCCGGCCGAGGTCGTCGCCGCAATCCGAGAGGCCGTCGGGGACGAGTTCGCGATCGTCTACCGATTCTCGCAGTGGAAGTCTGGCCATTACGACGCTCGTATCGCCCAGAGCCCGGCAGAACTCGGCCGCATCCTCACTCCCCTGGTCGACGCCGGCGTCGACATTCTGCATCCGTCCACGAGGCGTCATTGGGAACCGGCATTCGCTGAACTCGACGGTGAAGACGGCACACTCGGCCTCGCCGGTTGGACGAAGAAGCTGACCGGGTTGCCGACCATCACCGTCGGTTCGGTCGGACTCGATTCCGTGTTCACGACGGCATTCACCGGCGACGCTGCATCTGCTGTCACCGGACTGGAGCGTCTCGAAGCTCAGTACGAGAGGGGTGAATTCGACATGGTTGCCATCGGGCGCGCGCTGCTCGCCGATCCCGAGTGGGTCGAGAAGCTCCGCACCGGACGCGCGGACGAGCACATCGCATTCACCGCAGAACATCGCACACACCTGAACTGACCTCGCACGACAAAACGGCACTCCCGCAATTGTGGGAGTGCCGTTTGTGGGTCTGCCGGAAGTACTAGCTGCCGAGCGTGACCGGGTCGGGGCCGATGCGGCCGGCCGGGTCGTCGAGAGCACCGATCGCGTTGATCTGTTCCGGTGTCAGTTCGAATCCGAAGACATCGAAGTTGGCGGCGATACGTTCGGGGGTCACCGACTTCGGAATCACCACGTTTCCGATCTGCAGGTGCCAGCGAATGATCACCTGAGCCGCGGTGACGCCATGAGCGTCGGCGATAGCGGTGATGACGGGGTCGCCGAGAACGGTTCCCTGTCCGAGCGGGCTCCACGCTTCCGTCGCGATTCCCTTGCCGGTGTGGAAGGCGCGCAGTTCGGCTTGGTTGAACTTGGGGTGAAGCTCGATCTGATTGAGGACCGGCACCTCACCGGTTTCGCCGATGACGCGCTCGAGGTTCTCGATGGTGAAGTTGGAGACGCCGATGGATCGAACCCGTCCGTCGGCCTTGAGCTTCTGGAATGCCTTGAACGTCTCGACGTACAGGTCCTTGGACGGAACCGGCCAGTGGATCAGGTACAGGTCGAGGTACTCGAGACCCAACTTGTCGAGGCTGGCGTCGAATGCCGCAAGCGTCGAGTCGTAGCCCTGATCGTCGTTCCACAGTTTTGTCGTGATGTAAAGGTCTTCGCGGGCGATGCCGGATTCGGCGATCGCGCGGCCGACGCCCACCTCGTTGCCGTAGATCTTGGCGGTGTCGATACTGCGGTAGCCGGTCTTCAGGGCTGTGGAGACGGCTTCCTGCGTCTCGTCGTCCGGAACCTGGAACACACCGAATCCGAGTGCGGGGATCGTCTTACCGTCGTTCAGAACAATGGTCGGTACAGAGGTCACATCGTTGGTCTCGGTCATATATGGATCCAACGCGCGAGGGCCGGGAGGCATTCCCCGCCGAACCTCCGGGCAGTGCCCTTGTACCGCCCGAAATGCCGGTCTACCTTGGAAGACAAGTATTGGAATCGCCTCGAGAAAAGAGAGAGCGATGAATCTTTCATATCGTCTCGCCTACAAGGTCGGCGTCACTCCGTGGGAGCACACCGGGCACGGGTTCGACGCTCAACTGTCCGGCCTTCTGGATGCGATTCCCGTCCCGGAAGGTGGCCGTGCACTCGATATCGGTTGCGGCACCGGACGCCATTCCATCGAGCTGGCGCAACGCGGTTGGCACGTCACCGGCGTCGACGCCGAACAGGAACCGCTGGACAAAGCGCGCATACACGCGCGTGAAGCACACGTCGACGTCCGGTTCCTCCACGAGGACGCGGCAGACCTGCACATTGCCGTCGACGGCGGGCACATGCTGGTGCTCGACATCGGCTGTTTTCACGGGCTCACCGATCATCAACGGCGGGACTACGGGAGATCCGTAAACGCGATCACCGCACCCGGGGCGTCCATGGTGATGTTCGCATTCGGACCGGGGCACCGTTGGCCGATGCCACACGGCGTCTCGGAGGAGGACGTCATGCGAGCATTCGACGGTTGGTCGATGGCCTCGAGCATGGCCGCGGACGTGAGTGAATCGCCACTTCCGGTCCGTGCGGCACATCCGTGCTGGTATCACCTGGTCCGTGGCTGACTGCTGTGCGCCTTTATTAACCGCCCGCGGTTAATAAAGGCGCACAGCACCGGGGATACTTCTCAGGTGACTGCAACACTGCGCATCAGCGGCCTCTCTGCTTCCCGGGGAGAACGCACCCTGTTCTCCGACCTCGATCTCACCGTTGCCCCCGGCGACGTCATCGGCCTCGTCGGCGCGAACGGCGCCGGCAAGTCGACGCTTCTCACCGCACTGGCCGGAATCGGAACCGCCGACGTCGAGGGTTCGATCATCCTCAGCCCGCCGGATGCTGCGGTCGGTTACCTCGCGCAGGAACCCGATCGCATCGAGGGTGAGACCGTCCTCGAGTTCCTCGGCCGCCGCACCGGCGTCGCCCACGCCGAGGAAGTCATGAACGCCGCAGCCGAAACCCTGGCCGAAGCCGAAGAGGATCTGTACTCCCCTGCACTGGAACGCTGGCTCGCTCTCGGCGGCGCCGACCTGCTCGAGCGCGCCGAGAAGGTGGTCGAAGAACTCGGTCTCGGAGTTCCACTCGATGCACATATGACGGCATTGTCCGGCGGTCAGGCCGCGCGCGCCGGCCTCGCGTCACTGTTGCTTTCGCGCTACGACATTCTCTTGTTGGACGAGCCCACCAACGATCTCGACCTACGCGGTCTCGAGCAGTTGGAGCGATTTGTCGCCGAGACGCGCGCAGCACTGGTTGTCGTGAGCCACGATCGCGAGTTCCTCTCGCGCACCGTCACCGGAATCGTGGAACTCGATCTGGCACAACAGGACATCGCCGTGTACGACGGCGGCTACGAGTCGTACCTCGCCGAACGCGAGATCGCCCGCCAGCACGCACGCGAGGCGTTCGAGGAATACGCAGGCACCCGCTCCGATCTCGAAGATCGCGCACAGATGCAGCGCAACTGGATGGAACACGGCGTCCGCAACGCGCGTCGTAAAGCCAAGGACAACGACAAGATCGGACGCGGATTGCGGACCGAGTCGACGGAGAAGCAAGCCGCGAAGGCCCGCCAGACTCAACGCCGCATCGAGCGACTCGAAGTGGTCGAGGAACCGCGCAAGGAGTGGGAACTTCGCATGGAGATCGCGGCGGCGCCGCGGTCCGGTTCCGTTGTCGCAACCACGAACGGCGCCAAGGTAACTCGCGGTCAGTTCACGTTCGGTCCGGTCACGACGCAGATCGACTGGGGCGATCGGATTCTCGTCACGGGCGCGAACGGGGCAGGCAAGACCACCCTCCTGAACGTCCTGCTCGGCAAACTCGTCCCGGACGAGGGCATCGCGTCGCTGGGTTCCGGTGTCGCGATCGGTGAGATCGATCAGGCGCGTGGATTGTTCGAAGGTGATCAACCAGTCGTGGAGGCCTTCGGTGCGCAGGTTCCGGACTGGCCCGATGCCGATGTCCGCACTCTCCTCGCCAAGTTCGGCCTGCGCGGACACCACGTACTCAGATCTGCCGCTTCCCTGTCCCCCGGCGAGAGAACAAGGGCTGCACTTGCTTTGCTCCAGGCTCGCGGCGTGAACCTACTGGTACTGGACGAGCCGACGAACCATCTCGACCTTCCGGCGATCGAACAGCTCGAGCAGGCAATGGAGTCGTTCGAGGGAACCCTCCTTCTGGTCACTCACGATCGACGCATGCTGCAGTCCACCCGAAGCACGCGCCGGTGGCGAATGGAGAACGGACAGCTCTTCGAGGAGTAGCCGATCGACTCTGCTTGCGCAGACAACCCGCGTGTGCAACTATTTATCAGGCGCACGCAATAGTTGCATGCGCGGCATAGGTGGCCCGCGGATGACATGATCCCCCGTCGAGCTGCCACATCCCAGTCCCGAAAGGCACTCTTCAATGTTGTCGATCCCCGACCGCACACTGACTCACGGAACCACCGGCGAGCCGATCACCATCCCGCAACTCGGGTACGGCGTTTTCCAGGTACCGGACGCACAGACCGAAGAGGTCACTGCCGCAGCTCTCGAGATCGGCTACCGCCACATCGACACGGCCGCGATCTACGGAAATGAAGCCGGAGTCGGCCGCGCCATCGCAGGTTCGGATATCCCTAGGTCAGAGCTGTTCGTCACCACCAAGCTGTGGAATGACGATCAGGGCCACGACCGAACACTCGCCGCTTTCGACACCAGCCTCGACAAGCTCGGACTCGACTACGTCGACCTCTATCTGATTCACTGGCCCGCGCCGGCAAAGGGCCTGTTCGTCGAGACCTGGGCGGCATTCGAGCAAATTCTCGCCTCCGGCCGCACCCGTGCGATCGGCGTGTCCAACTTCCTGCCCGAGCACCTCGAACTGCTGGCCCAGCACAGCGCGACCACCCCGGCCGTCAACCAGATCGAATTGCACCCCAGACTGCAACAGCACGCGTCACGGGAGTACGCGCGAAGTCGCAGCATCGAAATCGAGGCTTGGAGCCCATTGGGACAGGGAACTATCCTCGACGACCCGGCCATCGGGAAAATTGCTGCAGCACACGGCAAGAGCCCGGCACAGATCATTCTGCGTTGGCATCTCGAACAGGGCCACACCGTTCTGTCGAAGTCGGTCACGCCTGCCCGTATGCGCGACAACGCCGCAATCTTCGACTTCGCACTCGATACCGACGAGTCAGCTGCCATCGCAGCGCTGAACACCGACAGCCGTGTCGGACCCGATCCAGTCGAATTGAACTGAATCGAAACGGCTTCAAGAATTTTCGTGGGGAGTCAACGTCAGCAGCACAGAATCGACGGACTGCTCGGCCAGGAGCGCGTCCAGCGGTAGGTGACGGAACAACGCTCGGTAATAGATCGGCGACGCCAGCGCGTCCAGGACGAAGTCCAGGTCGAAGTCGCTCCGTATGTCGCCGCGTAGGCGCGCCGATTCCAGCACTGCCGCAGTGGAATCGCGTCGAGGCTGAAAGAATGCCGACTGGAAATCCCGCGCCAATTCCGGGTCCGCCGCCAGATCCGCGACCAACGCGGGCAGGATCCGACCGACTACCGTTTCGCTCAGCCCCACAACCAATGTCGTGATGCCGGCGACCAGGTCTGCCCTGAGATCGCCGGTGTCCGGCGTTGGATCAGTGCCGATGTGCGCCACGACAACGTCGACCACCAGATGCCGCTTCGACGGCCATCTCCGGTAGATGGCGGGTCGATGCACGCCCGCTCTCGTCGCCACCGAACCGATCGACAGCTCCGCATATCCGTTCTCCCCCAACAACTCCAGGGTTGCCGCCAGAACGGCGTCGTCGATCCGCTCGTCGCGGGCGCGCACCATCTACAGCACCGGCCGCGGCATGAGCACCAGACGCCAGCCGTCGGGATCTTCGAAAGTCATCCCCGCATTCTCCTCCCAGTACGGATTCTCGGCGCCAACGGGTTCGTGCCCTGCTTCCCCCAACCTCTGAACTACCTCGTACATCGCCGACTCGCCGGCGAAGTAGAGCACCAACAGGTTGTCCTGCGTCGGCGCCGGGCACGGGCTTCCGTCTTCGTGGGTCGTGAATTCGAGGTGATAGTTCGAATCCGGCAGACCCAGCATGATTCCGTCGTACCCGGCATGACCGGAGAACCGGTAGAGCTCTGGCAATCCCAGACAGTCGCGATAGAACGCAATCACGTCGTCGAGCCTGTCGGTGGGTCGCGCTACGCGCACTTGCACTACTGCGAGGTCGTTCGGCCAAGTTGTCATTCCAAAACAGTACAGTACGTACCGTAATGTTTCGCGAAGATGGCTGCCAGCCTCCCGACGGCAGCTCGCTGCAACTACAAGCGATCATTCTCCGGAAACGCCGCCTTGGGCATGAACTTCGGCCTGGCGAACAGCACAGACAGTTTAGTGGGCTGCGACTCCACCGGGCGATCGGACCGGTACAGCAACGCCTGCTGCGGGGTACTCACCCATTCACTGGCGAAGATCTCACCGAGGCGCGAAACCGGCACGTGCGACCCGTCCTCGAGTCGAACGGTGACGTCCGCCCCGATGTCCGACTGGCCGTACACGACCCACCACGATTCGCCTTCCACATCCCCCGGAGTGTGCTGCCCAATACCGATGACTGCACCCTTCTCCATCGGATCGCGCCAGACCGCTTCGCGCCCTTGCGGTCCCACGCAGTAGCTACCATCCTCGCGCACCTGCACGACCAGGCCGGACTCTTCGAGCACCAACTGTTCGACCACCATGCCAAGCCCCTTCCGTTGCCCGAACCTTATCCGCCGGCACGCCCCAGAAGCGGAACAATCGCGATTCGTGTTGACAAACTGTTGGGTTTTTACAACACTTTGATGCATGAGCCCAGTCCGGCGGGGAGACGCGCTCCCCATCTTCAATCGCATCGGAGTGCTTCGCGCCGAGCGGAAGATGAGCCGGGCACAGCTTGCGCAACTCGTCGACGTGAATCCGCAGACGGTGGGGGCACTCGAACGCGGTGACCACTACCCCAGCCTGGATCTTGCATTCCGAATCTGCTGGGTGTTCGACCTCCCGGTGGAGGCGGTGTTCTCCCGGACGGAGTTCGGGCCGCTGTCGACGGAGGTCTACCGGAATGCACCGTCGACGGAGGTCTACCGGAATGCACCGTCGACGGAGGTCTACCGATCTGACCGCACTACCGAGGGGAGTGAAAAGCCAAGTGCCTGAATCAAATCTGATCGACCGCTACCAGGCCCACCGCACTCGGCGGTTCCTGCAGAACGAGGAGACGTTCCGACATTGGCTCCCGAATTGGCGAACCCGTCGACGTCGGCGCGTACTCGTCGTCGCCCTGGCGGTCCTGTTCACCGCGATGGTTGCCGTCAGCACAGCATGCCTGTTCAATCCGCTCTTCGCCGTGGCATGGCCGGTCCTCACCCTGCTGTTCCTGCCGACGTGGTCCTCACTTCAAATCGTGTCGGGCCGGCAAGGGGATGCTCCGCGGCAGGCGTTGGACGAATGGGAGATCCAGCAACGCAACGACGCTCGCTCCGTCGGGCTCAGCGTGACCCAAACGTTGGTCTTCATTGTCGCCATTTTCCTCATTTTCACCTCGTCGGTGCAGTGGAATGTAGAGAGGCTGCCTTACACGGGAGGTTTATTGGCACTGACTGCAATGCTGATCGGCGCGTGCACGCCCGCGATGATTCTCTCGTGGACCAATCCAGACCCGGATCCGATTGATTCGGAAGAGTTCGATCTCTGACCCGTATTACCGAAGCGCACCACTCGACCGATGGGAAGGACCCATGTCAGCCACCCTCACGATCGACGGCATCTCGAAACGCTACGGCGACGTCGTCGCACTCGACAACCTGAGTTTCGAAGTGCGCCCAGGCGAGATCTTCGGATTCGTCGGCAGCAACGGCGCCGGCAAGACGACCACGATGCGCATTGCGCTGGGTGTGCTCGGAGCAGATTCGGGAGAAGTTCGCCTCGGCGGCAAACCCGTCGACCTCGACGTGCGTCGCACTATCGGATACATGCCGGAGGAACGCGGCCTCTACCCCAAGATGAAGGTGGGAGCGCAACTTTCCTATCTGGCCGAGCTACACGGACTCTCGAAGGCCGACGCGCACGCGGCCACTGAGCGGTGGACCGAACGTCTGGGCATCGCCGAACGCGTCAAGGACACCGTCGATTCCCTGTCCCTCGGTAATCAGCAACGTGTGCAGCTCGCGGCGGCGCTGGTTCACGACCCATCGGTACTCGTTCTGGACGAACCGTTTTCGGGCCTCGACCCCGTAGCAGTCGATGTCATGAGTGACGTGCTGGTCGAGAAGGCTCGCACCGGTGTTCCCGTAATCTTCTCCAGCCATCAGCTGGATCTGGTGGAGCGCTTGTGCGATCGCGTGGGCATCATCAGCCGCGGCAGCATGCGGGAGATCGGAACCGTCGACGAACTACGAGGCAAGGGCGACGGCCGAATCGAAGTCTTCGCCCCTGACGCGCCGGTCGGTTGGGCACACCATCTGATCGGTGTCACCACACTGAGCCACCTCGACGGTCGAACGCTCCTGAGCGTCGACGGAACCGCCGACGATCAGCAGATCCTGCATGCAGCGTTGAAAACCGGACCGGTGCACGAGTTCACGCTACGACGTCCGTCACTGACCGATCTGTTCCGAGAGGTAGTAGCCGCATGAGCAACCAGTTGAGCGGAGGTCGAGCCATCGGGTTGGTCGCCCGACGCGAATTCATGACGCAGATCTCGAAGAAGAGTTTTGTGATCAGCAACGTCATCATTCTGGTCGCGATCATCGGCGGCATCATCGCCTTCTCACTCTTCTCCGGCGGCGACGAGGACAAGTCGAAGATCGGCTTGGTCGGCAACCAATCACTCAGTGCCACGATGGTGTCCATCGGCGACACCCTCGGAAATCCGGTGACGGTGACGGAGGTTTCCGACGACGGAACCGCGCGTAACCAGGTCAAGGACGGCGACCTCGACGTGGCCGTGATCGCTGGATCGGGCGGCGGCGTCACTGTCGTGACCAAGAAGGAAGTGCCCACGAATCTGCGCGCTGTCATCGAGAGTTCCGTTGCACAGCAGGCACAATCGAATGCGCTTTCCGCTGCGGGGATCGATCCGGCTCAGCTCGCCGAAGCCACGTCCACGGCAGTGGTCACCATCGATGCCATCGATCCCCCGGATCCCGAACAGGGCCAACGCATAGCGATGTCGATCGCTGCTGTGGTGCTCCTCTACATGCAGATCCTGCTGTTCGGAACGTACGTGGCGATGGGCGTCGTCGAGGAGAAGTCCAGTCGCGTGGTCGAGCTGCTGCTCTCCACTCTTCGTCCGCTGCAGTTGTTGTGGGGCAAGGTTCTCGGAATCGGTGCTGTCGGCCTGATGCAGATGGCTGCCTATGCCGTCGCGGGCGTCGCCACCGGACTGGCGACGGGCGTCCTGACCGTGACGGGCACCGCGATCGGCGTTCTGTTCGGCACTCTCGGGTGGTTCATTCTCGGCTTCCTCTTCTTCGCCGTGCTGTACGCCGCCGCCGGGTCCATGGTCTCGCGGCAGGAGGACGTCAACGCCACCGCGATGCCTCTCGCGCTGCTCGTCATGGCGATGGTCAGCGTGGCTTTCGTTTCGGTGAGCAATCCAGAAGGAACCCTGAGCAACGTGTTGAGTTGGATTCCGCCGTTCTCGGCAATCCTCATGCCCCTGCGCATTTCCGCCGGTGTTGCTTCTCCGTTCCAGATCGTGGGAACGATTCTGCTGATGCTGGTGGTGACCGCTGCGCTGTCGATGATCGCGGCAAAGATCTACCAGCGCTCCATCCTTCGCATCGGCAAGGTCGTTTCGTGGAAAGAGGCGTTCGGACGCTGATTTATCCGGCGCACAACTGACGCCACACGATCACGGCAGCACCCCGCCCAGGTAGGTTCATCCTGGACGGGGTGCTGCTTACTTGGAGGACGTTGTGCGAATCTCGGCCGAAGAACTACTCACTGCGGTACTCGATCCCGAGAGCTTCGTCTCTTGGGACTCCCCGCCCGTCGACGTCGGACCTGGCGCGAAATACGCGGAAGACCTGGCGAAGGCCCGCGAGAAGAGCGGAGTTGACGAGTCCGTCGTCACCGGTGTCGGTACCGTTCGGGGACGTCGGGTCGCGGTAATTGCCTGTGAATTCAGCTTTCTCGCCGGTTCGATCGGAGTTGCTGCGGCCGAGCGGATCGTGACCGCCGTCGAACGTGCTACGGCAGAACAACTCCCACTGCTGGCCTCGCCAACCTCCGGCGGAACGCGGATGCAGGAGGGCACCGTGGCGTTCGTTCAGATGGTGAAGATCGCTGCGGCAGTGGCTGTTCACAAAGCGGCACACCTGCCCTACCTGGTTTACCTGCGCAATCCCACCACCGGCGGGGTCTTTGCCTCATGGGGATCCCTCGGCCACATCACCGTCGCGGAACCCGGTGCTCTGGTGGGTTTCCTCGGACCCCGTGTCTACGAATCGCTGTACGGCGAAAAGTTTCCCGACGGTATCCAGACGTCCGAAAACTTGTATCGCAACGGCGTTATCGACGGCGTCGTACCCGTCGACCGCCTCCGTCTGCTGGTCAACCGAGCGTTGTGCGTGCTCACCGATCCCCCGGCCCCGGCGGCCACGGACCCGATTCCCTCACCCGAGATTCCCGATGTTCCCGCCTGGCAGTCGGTGATGCTCTCGCGCCGGGCCGATCGACCCGGTATCCGGCAGTTGCTCCGCCATGCCGCAACTGAACAGGTACCGCTCAGCGGCACCGGGCAGGGTGAAACCGACAAGACGATCTTGCTCTCGCTCGCCCGCTTCCGAGGCTTTCCGTGCATCCTGCTCGGCCAGGACCGCAGTGGCCAATCCGCGCTCACCACGATGGGACCGGCCGCGCTCAGGGAAGCACGACGTGGCATGAAACTTGCCGAAGAACTACAACTCCCGCTTGTCCTCGTGATCGACACTTTGGGCGCGTCGCTGTCCAAAGAAGCTGAAGAACGTGGACTGGCCCCTGAGATCGCCCGTTGCATCGCCGACCTCGTGACGCTGAAGACCCCGACAGTGTCGGTGTTGCTCGGCCAGGGAACAGGCGGCGGGGCTCTCGCGCTGCTGCCCGCCGATCGGGTACTCGCGGCACAGAACGGGTGGCTCGCTCCCCTGCCGCCGGAAGGCGCAAGCGCGATCGTCCATCGCGACATCAGTCACGCACCGGAGATGGCGGCAGCGCAGGGCATTCGTTCGTTGGATCTGCTTCGAGACGGCGTGATCGACGCGATCATTCCCGAAACGCCTGACGCGGCCGACGAACCCGTGGAATTCTCCAAGAGGGTAGGGGCTGCGATAGCGCACGAACTCTTCGTGCTTGCCGAAGAGTCGGACACCGATCGCCAGTCCTCCCGTATCGCGCGCTATCGAAACCTGGGAGTTCCGCAATGACGACGAAGGACCGGAATGCGCTGACGCTGCCGCACAGTTACGACCGCGCGGCACTCGCTCGTTTCGAATTGTTCCTGTTCGCGGGCATCGCCACCGTGCTGATCACCCGCGCATATCTGGCGGCAACGGGCTATCCCCAGATCGGGGGCGGCGCCCTCCACATCGCACACGTTCTCTGGGGCGGATTGCTGATGGCCGTAGCCATCGTGGCGACCGCCATCACCGAAGGCTCTCGCACGCGTGACCTGGCCACGCTCGTCGGCGGAATCGGGTTCGGTCTCTTCATTGACGAGGTCGGAAAATTCGTCACCGCCGACGTCGATTACTTCTACCAGCCTGCCATCGCGATCATGTACGTCGTCTTCGTTCTCTTCTATCTTGCCGCGCGCGAGGTGGTGATTCGGCGCGGAATGAATGATCGTCATCGGCTCGCCATCGGGGCGCGAGCGCTCTCGGACCTCGCTCTCGGTCAGCTCGACGAGATCCAGTACAACCACGCCCTCCGCGTACTCGACGGCGTCGAAGACCGCAGCCTCACCGACCTCGTCGATTCGATCAAAGCCGGCCTGCATTCACAGACTCCGCCGACCGGCGGTATCGAATCGAAGATCACTCGTGGCCGCAACGCGTTCTTCCACCGTGCCGAGGAACTGCTCCGGCACCGGGTCGTCCGCCGACTGGTACTGACCCTGTTCGTACTGCAGGCTCTTCTGGCGATTGTCCAGGTGATCTACGCGTTGGTTTCCGAGAACGTCGTCGAGGCCGACGACGTCTCCGACCTGGTGGTCCAGATCTCCACCGTCGCAACCGGAGTTCTTGTGGTTCTGGGAGTGTGGTTCCTCTTCCGCGGTCCGTACCTGCGAGCCCTGAAACTCCTGCGTGCATCCCTCATCGTGAGTCTCCTGGTGACGCAGGTCTATCTGTTCACGCAGGACCAGTTCGGCGCGCTTTTCGGTTTCGCAGTGTCACTGTTCATGCTCGCGACTCTTCGCATCGCGATTCGTAGCGAAGAGGCCGCCGCGGCTCTACCGCAGTAATCCTCTACCGCAGTGGGACTGCAGGCCGACTCGGTAGATCGCGGATCCCGCGGAGCGGGCTGAAGAGCAGGACCAATCCGCACGGCGCGATCAGGCAGGCCATGATCCACATCGTCCCGCGCGGTCCCACTGCGTCGCCGAGGTAGCCTGCCGTCAGAGCACCGAGCGGAATGCTGCTGTGCAGCAGGTACATACTCGTTGCCACCACTCGTCCGAGGCGGTCCGGCGGACAGTAACTTTGACGGAAACTGCCGAGCACCACGTTGCACGACACGACGCCCGCAACCATCACCATGCCGCCGATGCAGAACCAGAACAGGCCGGCACCGTACGTCGTCAGAGGTGCTAACAGGATGAACGGTCCCGTCACCAACTGACAGGTGAGAACGCTTCGGGCAGTGCCGAATCTGCGGCCGAGCGGGCGCGCGATCATCGATCCGACAATTCCGCCCACCCAGGCAATCGCCAGGAGAAGCCCGAGTCCGAACTCCCCCACGCCAACCGTCTTTTCCAGGAACACGATCTGGATCGTGGAGTACCCGGTGAGACCGAAATTGAGCAGAGTGCCGTAGACGACGATCGACCGCAGATACGGATCACCGGCGACGAATCGCAGTCCGAGCGCAATCTGGCGTCGCAACGGTTCTCGCTGATTCTGTCCGCGATGGACGGTCTCCTGCACACGAATCAGCCAGATGCATACGAAGCAGAAGGCGAACGTGAACGCGTCGACAACCAGACCGGCCGCGAGCCCGACAGTTGCAACCACCAGCCCACCGACGCTTGGGCCGATCACCCGAGTTGCGGCCTCGGCGCCCTGAATCTTCGAGTTCCCTTCGACAAGATCCGCTTCGGCGAGCACCGTGGGGAGATACGAGTGATAGGCCGCCTGGAAGAAGACGGTGGCTGTACCGGTGAGCAGCGCGACCAGGAGCAGGTGGCCGTATGTCATCGCCTCCAGGAAGCCGGCGATCGCGAGGCTCGCGAAGAACAGCGCGCACGCAGCGTTCGCGATCATCATGATCGGGCGCCGAGGCAGCCGGTCGATCCAGGCACCGGCTGGTAGTCCGACGATCAACCACGGCAACCACACTGCTGATGCCAGCACACCGATCTGGAAGCTACTCGCGTCCAGTTCGCGAAGCGCGATCAGCGGCAGTACGACGGTCGTGACACCGTTTCCGATACCGCTGACTGCGTCGCCAGTCCACAGAAGTCGGAAGTCACGCAGAGCGAGGACTCCCCAGAAGCCTGCGCGTTGCGCTGCACCTGTCACATCGATCCCCCTTTCCGTCCCTGGCTTATCCCACCCCTACGCGCCACTGGCCGACAGGACAGGCCCGCCCGGCGCAAAGGGACGGTACCCCCACCGCTACTGAGGCGCACCGCACTGACGGTGACCTAAGGTGTTTCAGGTCACCGGTAAGCGAAGTTCACGAGAGGACACACGTCGATGAGCTCTTCCGAGCAGGCGTCCCACACCACGTATGCCGACGCATATCGCGAGAGCATGGATCAGCCGGAGAAGTTCTGGCTCGACGCTGCGCGGGCCGTCGACTGGGATGTCGCCCCCACGAAGGCTCTCGACGATTCTGCCGCGCCGATCTATCGCTGGTTCCCGGATGCTTCGCTCAACACCAGTTTCAATGCCCTCGATCGGCACGTCCGCGACGGCCGCGGCGATCAGACCGCGTTGATCTTCGACTCCGCGATGGTCCCCACCAAGGCCACGTACACCTACGCCGAATTGCTCGAGCAGGTCTCACTCTTCGCCGGCGTCTTGAAAGATCAGGGTGTGGTGGCGGGCGACCGCGTGATCATCTACATGCCGATGATCCCCGAGGCTGCGATCGCGATGCTCGCGTGTGCGCGAATCGGCGCGGTGCATTCGGTGGTGTTCGGCGGCTTTGCGGCCAAGGAGCTCGCAACCCGTATCGACGACGCCGGTCCAGTGGTGCTCGTGACGGCGTCCGGCGGCCTCGAACCCGGACGAACAATCGAGTACCTGCCGATGGTCGAGAAGGCTCTGCAACTGTCCGCCACTCCCGCGCACACCGTGATCGTGAAGAATCGCGAGCAGATTCCCGGTGCAGCTTCCGACTACAAGTCAAGTGCCGCAGCCTGGTTCGACTGGGACGAGCTGATCGCCGACGCCACCCCGGCCGACCCGGTGTCGGTCGCCGCGACGGATCCGCTCTACATCCTCTACACCTCGGGAACGACCGGTAAGCCCAAGGGCGTCGTCCGGGACAACGGTGGCCATGCCGTTGCGCTGACGTGGACCATGAAGAATCTGTACGACATCAGCCCAGGACAGGTGTGGTGGACCGCCTCCGACGTCGGCTGGGTGGTCGGCCACTCCTACATCGTCTACGGACCGTTGCTCGCCGGAGCCACGACGGTCATGTACGAAGGCAAGCCCGTCGGCACCCCCGACGCCGGTGCGTTCTGGCGCATCATTTCCGAATACAACGTGTCGGCACTCTTCACCGCTCCGACAGCGATCCGCGCGGTCCGCAAGGCCGACCCGGACGCAAAAGAGCTTGCCAAGTACGACATCTCGTCGCTCGACACACTCTTCGCGGCCGGCGAGCGCTTGGATCCCGACACCTACGAGTGGGCTACTCGGATTCTCGATCGCCCGGTGGTCGATCACTGGTGGCAGACAGAAACCGGTTGGGCCATCTGCGCGAATCTGCGCGGCCTCGAACCCATGGAGATCAAAGCGGGCTCACCCACCGTCGCCTGCCCCGGATACCGCGTCGAAATCGTCGACGGCAAGGGCGAACTCGTGGGTCCGGGCACCGAGGGCAACATCGTGATCGGCCTGCCGCTTCCTCCCGGAACACTCGCCGGACTGTGGCGTGACGAGGACCGGTACGTGAAGTCCTACCTGTCGACTTTCGAAGGGTATTACCTCACCGGCGACTCCGGGTACATCGACGAGGACAACTACGTCTTCGTGCTCGGACGAAGTGACGACGTGATCAACGTTGCCGGACATCGCCTTTCGACCGGAAGCATGGAGGCCGTCGTCGCCGGCCACCCGGCTGTCGCCGAATGCGCGGTCATCGGCATTCACGACGAACTCAAGGGGCAACGGCCGAGCGGTTATGTCGTGCTCAAGTCCGGCGTCGACATCGATCCCGAAACACTCCGACAGGAACTGGTCGCGCGGGTGCGAGACCAGATCGGTGCCGTCGCCACGTTCCGGGACGTCACCGTCGTCGCCGCACTACCGAAGACTCGTTCCGGCAAGATCCTCCGCAAGACCATGCGGCAGATCGCCGACAACGAGGAGTACACGGTCCCGTCGACCATCGAGGACGCGAGCGTATTGGACGAGTTGTCCAAACTCCTTCGCGGATAAGGATTCAGCGAATTCCCCTGTCCCTCTGCCTCCGGACGTAGCAGTATGAACACGTTCCAGTTTCGGCGATTCACACGGACAGGGGAAGTTCGATGGGCAATTTGGACGGTCAGGTCGCATTCATCACCGGAGCGGCGCGTGGTCAAGGGCGCGCGCATGCCGTCAAGCTCGCGTCCGAGGGCGCGGACATCATCGCGGTGGATCTCTGCGCGCCGGTCGCAACGGCGGGGTACGACATGGCCACCGAAGCCGACCTCGCCCAGACCGTCGCCCTGGTCGAAGCTCAGGGCCGGCGTATCGTCGCATCCGTCGCGGACACTCGCGACCTCGATGCCCTGAAATCAGCGGTCGACGCCGGAGTCGAGAAACTCGGCCGACTGGACATCGTGATCGCCAACGCGGGAATCGCGGCGTCGGCGAAATTGTCCTGGGACCTGAGCGCCGAAGAGTTCCGCGAGCTGATGGACATCAACGTCACCGGCGTCTGGTTGACGACCAAGGTGTCGATTCCGCACATCATGAACGGCAATCGAGGTGGATCCATTGTGTTGATCAGCTCGATGGCCGGGCTTCGAGGCGTGCCGGGGATTGCACATTACTCCGCGTCCAAGCACGCCGTTCGGGGGTTGGCGAAGTCTCTGGCCAACGAACTCGGCTGGGCAGACATCCGAGTCAACTCCGTACACCCGGGCAATGTGCGAACGACGATGATCGACAACGAACCGATGGTTCGTGCGTTCCGTCCAGACTTGGAGAATCCTGTCCTCGCCGATACCGCTCCGATCATGTCGAAGCTGAATCTGCTGCCCCACCCGTGGGTCGACCCCGAAGTGATTGCGGATGCGGTGTTCTATCTGGTGGGGCCGGCCGGGCGCGGGATCACCGGCATCGCGTTGCCGATCGATCTCGGCACCTCGGAAAAATTCGCCGGCGGCTGAAGGCCCGAACTGATGCAGAATTGCCTCTGCCGGATGGGTCTCGAGCACCATCCGGCAGAGGCAATTCCGGCTTGATCAAGCCTTCGTAGCAACAGAACAAGTAGTCGACAACCTCATAGGCGCTCCTCGTCTGGTGTGGGAAAAACCGTTGTGGGATGCGCAACAAACCCAAGACCCAGCGTAGAAGCATTTGGCCGCAAACGCGCGTCATTCGGCACTATTTTTTTGGATTCGGGCATACTGGACAACGCTCCCACCACGTATTATGGACCCGAGTTCACACTTACAGGGGGTAGGCACAGTGACGGTCAAATACGCCGTAATGGACCCGATTCACGGAAAAGTCGAGATCTCGTTCGATGTCGACACGGGGGTCGTCGACGTCCGAAACGGCAACTCACACGCTCTGTTGACGCGTCGAGTCGATGCCCCGCGCCGTGAAGGCACACCCATCGGAACGCGCGCCGCCGCCGACTTGTTCTTCACTGTCGGTGGCGACGAAGTCGAACTCACTGTCGGCAAAGGGTTTCTGTCCCGTCGCTCGTACTCTGTCTCGGCACTCGTCTACGGCGTGAGTTTGAACTTCGCCCCAGTCGACGACGCGAACAGTGCATTCACCCGCGAGGGATTGCGGATCGGGCACTTCTCCAAGAACGAGGAATCCGATCCCAGACAGACCGACGCAGTCTGGTCGAGCACGCCGAGCACCGACGAACTTGTCATCGGTTACGCCCTGGCCGAAGCCTTCGATTGCGGAGCACTCAACGGTGCTTTTGCGTTGATCGAATCACTGGTGCTCGGCGGCGGATAGAGACCACTCAAAGCAGGTGGATTACCAGCAGAACAACGGCAATAGCTGGGAAAAGCATCTGCACGACGGCTGCGCGGGCTTTGTCGGGAGACGAGAGAATCAGCACCAATCCCGCGGCAACCATCGATCCTGCGCCTGCCAGGACGAGGGCAATTCCGACCGACGCGGAGCCGGTCGCCGCAATCACGATGCCGACCGCCGACACGATCGCCAAGAAAAGGTTGTAAAAGCCCTGGTTGAAGGCGAGCGGCTGCGTGGCGATCGCCTCTTCCTCGGACTTCACGCCGAACGTGGCGCGGGTCTTCGGGGCCGTCCAGAGAATCGATTCGAGGACAAAAATGTACACGTGCACTGCTGCGGCCAGTCCCGCGAAGATGTAGCCGGCGACATTCATCGGTGAACTCCTGTTGCTTCGAGTGAATTCTGTATCGTTCGGTCCAATATATACTGGACCGAACGATACAGAAAGAGCGAGGCTTTGATGGGCAGATCACAAGAATTCGACACAACAGCCGTGGTCGCTGCCGCTTTGGACGTTTTCTGGGCACGCGGATACGAAGGTGCCTCACTCGGCGACCTCGAATCCGCGACGGGGCTGAGTCGGTCAAGTCTCTACAACTCGTTCACCAACAAGCGCGGATTGTTCGACGCCGCCGTGCAGCTGTACCTCGACCATGTCATCCGGCCACGTCTGCGCAGCCTCACGACAAATCCCGGGGCAGACGCCGTCGACGACTACCTTTCCTCGCTTGCGCACGCGATCGGCACCATGACCGCCGACTCACCTCGGCGCGGTTGCCTACTTCTCAATACGGCTGCCGGACTCGGCGCGCACGACGATGCGATGGCCGCAGTGATCCGCGCTTACCGCCGAGAGCTCGCCGACGCGATCAACAGTGGATTACACGCCGCGTTTCCAACCGAGACAGACGCCACGCTCTCAGATCGCACTCGAATCCTTCTCTCCTGCACGGTAAGTGCATTGGTACTCGCACGAGTTGACACCGAAGAGGCGATCGCAACTCTGGAATCTGCGCGCCGACTGAACGCAGAGTGGCAGGGATAATGACCGGAAAGCTCACGCCATTGCCCGCCATCAGGCGGGTAGGCGATGATGCTTCACGTGCCCAAGTTGACTACGCCCGCGATCGCCACTGGCTCTCTCGAGGGGATGGACCAACCCTCGATCCACGTCGGGACTTTCGCGATTCTCCGACCCTGGACCCGCGACGACGCACCGGCCGTCATGGAAGCCTTTCGCGATCCGTCGATTCAGCGTTGGCACATCCGCCGCGCCGACTCGATCGACGAAGCACGGGGTTGGCTCACCCAGTGGAGAGACGGGTGGGCAAGCGAATCCGAATGCCATTGGGCGATCGCCGCTCCCGAGACAAATGAACTCCTCGGTCGAATCGCAGCAAAGGGGGTGAATTTGTGGGACGGCACTGCCGAGCTCGCGTATTGGGTGACCCCAGCGGCGCGCGGCCGCGGACTGTGCACCCAGGCTGTAACCGCACTGTCCGAGTGGGCATTCCGCGAAGCAGGGTTTCATCGACTGGAACTCGAGCACTCGATCCACAACCCACGATCGTGCCGAGTCGCCACCAAAGCAGGGTTCAGCGAAGAAGGTGTTCGACGAAGCTCCGCCAGGCACGCCGACGGCTGGCACGACATGCACGTCCACGCCCGACTACGTAGCGATCAGCCTTCGGCAACGACCCGCGCCGCGAGGGCAAGCGTCTGATCCACCAATTCCGCAACTCGCTGCGGCACGACCGGTTCGAGGTCGAACAGAATTCGGTAGATGATCGGCGCCACTACATGGTCGACCACCGAATCACCATCCACGCCGGCAGCTTCCGGCCAACGCGCGAGGATCACGTCGATCTGCGTCCGACAGAAGAAGGCACACTTGAACTTCTTCGTACCGTCCGGTGCATGCGTCTGATCGTCGCTCATCAACACGTCACGCAACGAAGCACGACCGACAGGCGCAGACATCTCCTCGAGGTACTCCTGCGCCCAAATCGTCAGATCCCCTCGGAGCGAGCCCGTTTCACGCGGGTCGGCGTCCGGGCGCAATCTCTCGATCGAGACGTCGGCAAAGACTTCGTTGATGTCACCCCACCGCCGATAGATGGTCGACGGGGTCACTCCCGCATCGGTCGCGATCATCGGCACCGTGATCTCGGCTCGATCACGCTGTTCCAACAACTTGCGCGCCGACGCATGCACGGCCTGTTGGATGCGCGCACTACGGCCACCGGGGCGCGGACCTGCGGACGGACTCATAAATCCAATACTAACGCAAAGATGTTGCATTAGGCTACGGCCAGGCGTAGCGTCCCAAACGCAAAGTATTTGCGTTTGAAGTCTTCACCACCCGCACGGGAAGCGCTACGACAATGACAACGACCGTTTCACCACAGACCGAGAGCACTTCACGCCCACGCCTTGGGCGAGGCGTCGCTTTCACACTCATCGCCGTCATCATCGCCACGTTCCTGGGCGCATCCGCGACCCCGACACCGTTGTACGAGCACTATCAACAGTTGTGGGGATTCTCCTCGCTCGCGTCGACGCTCGTGTTCGGCATCTACGCTCTCGCATTGCTCGCCACGCTCCTGACCGCCGGATCCCTGTCCGATCACATCGGCAGGCGCCCGGTCCTGCTCGGAGCACTCGCGCTCGAGGCAGTCTCGCTCGCGCTGTTCGCCTCGGCCGACGGTTTGACCATCCTGCTCATCGCCCGGGTCGTACAGGGTGTTGCCACCGGCGCTGCAATCAGCGCTCTGGGTTCGGCATTGATCGACCTCGAACGCACTCCGGGCCGAGGATCGATCATCAACAGCGTCGCTCCGACGATGGGGCTTGCAGTCGGAGCAGTGGGTTCGAGCCTCATCAGCGAGCACCTGCCCCGGCCCACCAGCACTGTCTACCTGGTCCTTCTCGTGCTTGTCATTCTCGAGATCTTCGGAGTATGGGCCGCTCCCGAGACTTCGGGCGGACGCCCCGGAGCCTGGCAGTCCCTGCGCCCCACACTGGCCGTTCCTCGTCAGGCGCGCACGATGATTGCCCTGACCGCACCGTGCCTGATCGCGGTCTGGGCGCTGGGAGGTTTCTACCTCTCACTCGGACCTGCATTGGCGCGCAACGCACTTGACGTTCACAGCTCCCTCATCGGTGCCGTCATGGTCGCAACACTGACAGGATTCGGAGCGGCAGCAGTACTCACCTTCCGCAAACTCGGCGGCCGGACCGTGATGCTGATCGGAACCACCGCCTTGGTGCTCGGGGTGGCCGTCACACTCATCGGTGCTGAAACATCCTCTGCCGTATTGATTCTGGTCGGTACGGCTGTTGCAGGTATCGGCTTCGGAGCAGGATTCCAAGGAACTATCCTCACCGTCATGCCGCTGGCCGAGAACCACGAACGCGCGGGTTTGTTGTCCACCGTCTACGTCATCGCATATCTGGCCAACAGTCTTCCCGCCTTGCTGGCCGGCTACCTGGTCGGCAAGGTCGGATTGGTGGATACGACGCGTGGCTACGGAGCACTCGTCATGGTGCTCGCGGCGGCCGCACTGATCGGACTGCTGGTCACCGGCGAGCGAAAGGTCGAAGCCGTCTCGGTGTCGGAGTAGGTGTCCCCCGATCGGTGGACACACCGTTCCGCCTGCACAGGGTCCGGGGAGTGGACATACGACATCGATCTGCTCCGACATAGTTGTCTTCGAGAGAGCCAACCGAACGCTCACCCGGACAAAGGACACCGACGATGACGAACCCACGCTACGTAGTTGCCGCAATCACAGCTCTGGCCGCCGGCGCCCTCACTTTGGGATTGAGCGGAATCGCCAGTGCCGGAACCCTTCCCACAACCGGCAACAGCATCACGATGACGATCAGCAACGACACCGAACAGACAATTCATCTCGAAGGCGCCGACAACCCCTACGGACAGTGGATGCAGAGCCCACGCCAGTCGCTCGCGCCTCACGAGACCGAGATCGTCACGGCATACAACCAGGACCCGCGCGGCCTGACGGTCGACGTCGTCTGTTCCACTCCCGACGGCGGACAAGCCGTCTTCACGGCCAACGACTATCCGCAGTTCGACACCGACGGAACTCGCACCACCGACCCTGATCACTACTTCATCTCGAGCTACATCGACGGCTACTACCCGAACCTGAGCGTCGGGTACCACCTCAGTGCGGTGTGACTGCGGCAGTCGTCATAAGTAATCCATCTGCCTCTCAGACGCACTTGTTCTTGGACATTCGTCCGGCGCGCGGGGATTGTTGAACGCAGCCCCGCACGACCAGGCACACGCCCCGCTGCCGGTGGCCCGAACATCAACGGGAGAGGGAAAACCACAGTGCGACTACCCAACCAGTTTCTGATCTACGTCAGCGATGCCGCCTCCGCAGCAGCGTTCTACGGCGAATTGTTCGACGCGAAGCCTGAGGTCCTCAGCCCTCGGTACATGACCTTCGACCTCGGCGGCGGTGTGGTCCTTGCACTGTGGAGCGGCAAGTCCCGCGACCTCGATCCCGCGACACCGCGCAATTTCGAAGTCGTCATCTTGGTCGACGGCGGGAGCAACGAAATTCGGGCGATCCACGACGAGTGGGTGGCCAAGGGAGTCGAGGTCGTCGAAGAACCCAACGAAGATGTCTTCGGTCTGACGTTTGTCATTTCAGATCTGGACGGAAACCGCGTCCGCGTAGCGCCCGCAGATCACTGAGCACTCAGCCTTTGATCTCGCCGTACCGGCGCAAGGCCTCCTCACGCTCGTGCGCGTGATCGACTATCGGGTCCGGGTAGTCGACTGGGCGCATCGCCTTCAACGAGTGGACGGCCTTCCCGGGAACATCGCGAAGTTCGGGGACCCACCGACGGACGTATGTGCCGTCGGGATCGAACTTCTCCCCTTGCATGATCGGGTTGAAGACGCGGAAGAAGGGCGAAGCATCCGTACCCGACCCGGCAGTCCACTGCCACCCGTGCTGATTGGAGGCCAAGTCACCGTCCACCAGTTGCGACATGAAGTACCGTGCGCCGCGCCACCACGGAATGTGCAGGTCCTTCACCAGGAATGACGCGACGATCATTCGGACCCGATTGTGCATCCAGTTCTCGGCGGCGAGTTGCCGCATGCCGGCATCCACGATCGGGAAGCCGGTCTTGCCTTCACACCAGGCCGTGAAGGCGGCGTCTGCGTCGACTCCCCCGTCGTGACGTAAACGGTCGAACTTGTCGTCGTAGTTCTTCCGCGCGCTGTCGGGGCGCTGAAACAGGATGTCTGCGTAGAAGTCTCGCCAAGCAAGCTGGCGACGGTACGCCTGAACGCCGTCTCCGAGTCGCTTGGAGAGATCTGCCAACATGGTTCTCGGATGAATCGTGCCGTACTTGAGCGGGATCGACATCCGACTCGTGGTGTCGAGGTCGGGTCGATTTCGTTCGTCGTCGTACCGGTCAAGATCGTTCTCGCAGTATTCTTTCCACTGTTCGAGCGCACCGGCCTCACCGACGACATCGCTGACGGTGCCGGACGGCGCGGGGATACTCACCCGGCGCGGGCCACCGTCCTTCTCGCTCGGATCGAACCAACGGACCGTCCCCGCATCGGTCGACGCGGGGCCCCGCCAACCATGATCCATCCACTGACGGAAGTACGGCGTGAACACCTTGTACGGATCACCGTCCGCCTTGGTGACGCGTCCGGGCGCCACGGCATATGGTGACCCGGTGGCGATCAACTCCACCTTCTCGGCCACGGCCGCGTCGCGCCGTCGGCCGTAGGGCCCGTAGTCGGCACTGATGTGAACTTCTTCGGCGCCAACGGATTCCGCCACGCGGGGCACCACGTCTGCCGGATCACCTCGAACAACCATCAATCGTCCGTCGAGCTGGTTGTCGAGTGCCGACAAGTTGGCGAACAGTTGATTCTGGCGGGGTGAGCCTGCCGGTCCGAGCAACTTCTCGTCGAGGACGAACAAACCCAACGTCTGTCCGCCGGCATCCGCCGCTGCAGTCAGAGTCGGAAGATCACCGACCCTCAGATCGCGTCGAAACCAGATCACAGAGTTACTCACCCAGTCGAGCCTACCGATCAGATCTCAGAACGCATCCCACCGCGCGGGCCGCCAGTTGCGCCGCTCTTTCGGCTGTCGGCTCGGAGGTGAGCCCGAGCAGTCGCCGCCGGTGCTCCTCCCCGAGCAGCAAGGTGTACAACTGATCCGCGCACAGCGCAGCCTTCTGGCCGTGCTGATCGATCAATATCTTCTCCAGAAAGGCAATCGACTTGGCCGGGCCGGATTCGTAGAACGCTGCGGCCAATTCAGGGAACTGCACTGCCTCGCCGATCATCATGCGGTGCAGCGCAATCGAGTTGTCGCTGTGCAGGGCGATGACGATGTCCACTGCAGCGGCGAGCAGGTCGGACTGGCCCTCGCCGGCATTGTCGACGTACGCGTGCTGACGCGCAACCGCAGCTGCAAAGACCGCAGACTTGTCGCCGAAGTAGCTGTACACGGTGCGCTTGGCGACGCCGGCCACCGTGGCAATGCCCTCGATGGTAGTTCGGGCGAACCCGACATCTCGAAACGAGTCGACAGCGACGTCGAGAATCTCGTTGCGTCGTTCGGCGCGCTCGGCGTCACTGGTTCTCCCACGTCTGCGCGGTTGCTCCATCAAGTCCCCTGTTACCGTGCCGGTGAATTAATGCTACGTTGACGTTTCATTAATTCGAATACTACAGGAGCACTGCATGACCGGACAACGACTCGTCCACGTCGCCATCGCCGACGACTGGGAAGCATGCAAGCGTTTCGGTGAGTACGAGGTCTCGACGCGCGGAATCAGTTACGACGAGGCAGGATTCATTCGCGCAACGACCCCGGACGCACTCGCTTCGGTGCTCGATCTGGCGTTCGGCGACCTCACATTGCCGCTGGTCGTCGCCGTCATCGATCAGGACGCCCTGACCTCCGCGGGCATCGACGTCGAATGGGAGGCGGAAAAGCCCCGAATCCTCCGACCTCTACCGATGGACGAGGACACCGTGGTCGCCGAACTGGCCGTGGAACGCGTTGACGGGGTCTGGCCGATTCCCGACCTGACCCCGTACGCAAGCTGCGCCGGCTAGACCAGCGCAGCCTCCGGTTCGATAACCGGCGCAGACGCCTTCTTCCGGCCGGCAGCCACGCACAGCGCGATCCCGACGGCAATCCAGCACACCAGCACCAGAAGTGGCGTGGTGGCGCCATGGCCGTCGAAGAACGCCATCGAACGGACGGATGCTCCTGCGGCGCCAGGTGGGAGCAGCTGCCCCAATGCGCCCCAGCCTGCGGGCAACCACGCGGCAGTTGTCGCCATCCCCGAGAGTGGGTTTCCGATGAACATCATCGTGACGGCGCCCAACGCGAACCCCTTCATCCCGAGCAGGGATTCGAGCCCCAAAATGGGAAGCGAGATGGCCGACATGCCCATGGTGAGTGCGAGCGCGGTGAGCAGGTAGTTTCCGTCAAGACTGTTGGTGCCGAACTGCAGAATGGCAGTCAGTGCAAAACCCGCGACCATCGCGACGCCGGCAGCGCCCAACACTCGCTTGACGATGCTGCGCGGAAACAGTTGCACGAGAACAACAGCGGGCATGATTCCGCCGAACACCAAGGGCAAGGCCAATGCCGTGAGCCCAGCACCGGTCGGGTCGTCCGCCGTCAACGGCACAACGTCTTCGACGGGAACCTTTGCCCCCGAGGCCTCCGAGAGGCCGTTGGCCACCCCGGTCAGGGTCTGGGCGATCGGGGTTCCGCCTGCAGTCGCGATCAACACGTGAGGACCGTTGGCATCAACGGCGATTCCGCCGACCACGTCGCGATTCCGAATCGCGTCACGCAGGGCGTCGGCGTCGGCGAATTCTCGAGTATCGAAGGCGCCTTGCTTACTCGCCTCGAGCGAGGTGCTGATCTGTTCGGTTGTCGCAACTGGACCGGCGATGCCCAACTTCAGTTCGTGCGGGCCACTGTTGACCGAGGGCAGTACGAAGGCAAGCAGCATCAGCCCGATCACGGCGGACAAGCCCAACACCACAGCCACCAACTTCTTGCGGTCCTGTGCTTCAACTTCGGCGTTCATAACTACCCTCCCTAAGTGGAAGTTTTTCCTCCACTATTTGTGGAAGATATTCCTCCGGTTATGATGAACTGTCAATACCGGAGGTGGATGTGCGAGCCGATGCACGTGAACGCAGAAACGCAATAGTCGACGCCGCACGAGCGGTGTTCACCGAACGCGGGCACGACGCGCCGCTCGATGCAGTCGCAGAACTCGCGAAAGTGGGCATCGCCACGCTGTATCGAAACTTTCCGACGCGCGAGGACCTCGTGACCGCCGTCGCCGTCGCAACACTGACCGATGTCCGCGAGGCTGCCGACATCGCACTCACGGCAATGTCCACCGATCCGGCAAACGCGTGGCACACGCTGGTGGACCGCCTCGTGGAACTGCGCCTGGGTGCGCTCATTCCTGCACTGGTGGAACGCAGTTTCACCGAGCTGGCGCCCGAAGTTCTGGCGGTGCGTGAGGTGACGAAAACGAAGATGACCGCGACGATCGGCGCCGCTCAGAGCGCCGGACTGGTTCGCGCCGATCTGCAACCGCTCGAATTCGTCATGGCTCTGGCCAAACTGACGCGCCCGCAAATCGAGTTGTCCGACGAGGCCATGCCGAACCTGGTCCCGCGGTTGGTCGCGGTGTTCATGGCCGGTCTGCGTCCGGACGGTACCGACTTGCCGGTCTGATCGGCGAAACCCGACGTACCAGGCAAGGCACAATGGGGCTGTGACCGAGATACCGAAAATCCTCGTAGTCGACGACGACGCAGACGTCCTGACCTCACTCGAACGCGGATTGCGGCTCTCGGGATTCACCGTACTGACGGCGGTGGACGGCGCCGACGCGCTCCGAGTGATCTCCGACAAGCGACCGGACGCGGTAGTCCTCGACATCAACATGCCGGTGCTCGACGGCACCGGTGTGGTGACGGCACTTCGTGCCGCCGGCAACGAAATCCCGATCTGCGTGCTCAGTGCGCGCAACTCGGTCGACGATCGCATCGCCGGGCTCGAATCCGGTGCGGACGACTACATGGTCAAACCGTTTGTTCTTGCCGAACTGGTTGCCCGGATCCGCGCAATGCTCCGTCGCAGCAACACTCCGGCCGGCGATCACTCCGAGGGTACGAATACCCTGCGGGTCGGAAACCTCGACATCGATCTCTCCGGTCGCCGGGTTCGTGTCGACGGCAAGGAAGTACCGCTCACCAAACGCGAATTCGAGCTACTCGAAGTGCTCGCACACAATTCCGGCATCGTGCTCACTCGCGAACGTCTCCTCGAACTGGTGTGGGGCTACGACTTCGTCGCCGACACGAACGTCGTGGACGTCTTCATCGGCTATCTGCGTCGAAAGTTCGAATCCGGCGGTTCACCTCGTCTGCTGCATACCGTTCGCGGCGTCGGGTTCGTGCTTCGGGAGAACCCGTGAAGCGTCGCCGCTTCTCACTACGAACTCGCGTTGCCGCGGCCGCGGCACTGGGGGCGACGTTCATCGTCATCGCTCTCGGTGTGGTCGTTGCACTGGCTATCGCACGAAACAATTTGGCGCAGTTGGACCGTCGATTGGAGACGGCATCGACGGTCATCGTGGCCAATGCGGCTACAGCGGGACCTTTTCTCGGCGCGTTCGGAGACGGCGGCGCCTTTTCCGTGACCATCCGCTCCGACACCGACGGAACCGTCAAATCCAGTACCCCGACGCGACTGCCCGAACTACCGGTCGGCTCGGCGACCGTCGACGTGGACGGTACGAAGTACCGGGCATACACCGCCGAGGCCGACGGGATCAATGCCCTTGTCTCGCTGGCGGTTCCCTATGCCGAAGCGCGAGACATCACAGTCGACCAACAGCGACAGGTTGCATTCTTCGGCGTCGGGGCCGTAGCGGCCGCAGCTGCGTTGGGATGGTTGTTCGGTGGCCCGGCGGTGCGCCCCCTCGTGGAGTTGACCCGCCGGATCGCCAGGCGCGATCCCGATCTCGCCACCGAGGTTTCCGGAATCCGTGAAGCGGACGAGCTTGCCGCAGCAGCAGAATCGATGCTCAGCGACGTCGCTCGAGCGCAAGCCGCAACCAACTCCGCCCTTGCCGCCGCCCGAGATTTTGCGTCCGCCTCGGCTCACGAACTCCGAACTCCGTTGACAGCGATGCGAACCGACATCGAAGTGTTGTCCATTCACGACCTCGATCACGAACAAAGACGCGAGATCCTCACAGATCTGGCCCGCGCGCAGGGCCGCGTCGAGTCAACTCTGAGAGACCTCGAGCGCCTGGCGAAGGGTGAACTCTCGACGGCCGAGGATTTCAAGGACACCGATTTGACCGAGGTCTGCGACATCGCTGCCGACGACGCACGCCGACATCATCCTGGGCTGGACGTCGGCGTCGTCACGGTGGATTCCCCACTCCCCTATTGCATCCGGGCCCTTCCCGGCGGAATCCGGTTGATCCTCGACAACGCGATCACCAATGCAGTCCGCCACGGCGGCGCGAGCGCGGTGCGCATCACCCTCGCTCGCCCGGCCGATTCACCAGACACCGTCACGATCACGATCGACGACAACGGTTGCGGAATACCGGCCGAGGAACGCTCGAGCGTGTTCGAGCGCTTCACTCGCGGATCGACGGCAGGCAAGACAGGCTCCGGTTTGGGCCTGGCGCTGGTGGCGCAGCAGGCGGCCCTGCACGGCGGACGGACGACATTTCACGACAGTCCACTCGGCGGGGCTCGCCTGCTGGTCGAACTCAGGGATCAGCCCGGACCCGAATAGCCCCTTCAGGTCTCGATCAACTGGCCGATCCCTGACGCTGTCACTTCGATGACCCGAGCCGAGCCGATGTCGAAGAACAGTCCGGCGATACGCAGGCGACCATCCACACGGGCCTGACCGACGAGAGGATGGCGTTCGAGAGTCTGCAATTGGACTGCGACATTGACCATTCCGAGCTGATCGACCTCCGAGAAACCTGCCTCGGCCGCAGCACGCGCGACCGGATGGCCACTCGTATAGGCCTGCAAGCTCGTCTCCGCATGCCGCAGCCATTCCCCGACGACTCCCGATTCCGACGAACCGTTCGTCAGGAGTGCTTGCATCGCGCCGCAGCCCGAATGTCCGCACACGACCACCGAGCTGACACCCAACTCGTCGATCCCGAAGGCCAGTGCCGCTTCCACCGACGTATCGCGGCCGCCGGCAGGAACCAGGTTTCCGACATTGCGCACGGTGAACAGGTCGCCGGGGCCACTGCTCGTGATGATGTTCGGCACCACTCGCGAATCTGCGCAGGTAAGGAAAAGAGAGTCGGGGTTCTGCCCGTCGCGCAACTGATCCATGTGCGGCCGTATCGCTTCGGCGCGATGGCGATGATAGTTGGACACCCCGTCGAGAATGGGCCGCAAGGCCGGCGGGCTGCTCAGATTCCTCCCCGAAGCCTGTGGTTGCCAACTGCCCCACGGCGCGAGCAAGCCGCGCAGGTCGGTGACTGCGGCGCCGCGCTTCGGCGGACCGGTGGTCGCGCTCTCCATACTCACCGAGCCGACTTCGTCGATGACCACCGAACCACCTGCCAACTCGTACTGCCTCGCCCACTCTTCGATGACGTCGAAGACGGCATGGTCGAGGAAGTCGACAGACAGCTCGACGGTGACGTCCGACCGCGGTGGGAGTCCGGCGAGCACCGACGTCAGCTTGGGCAGCACCAGGAAGGTGCACGAGCCTTCGACCAGGACGCGCCACTTCCCGGAATCGTTGTCGCCCAACTCTTCTGCGGTGACAGTTGCGCGGATGACACGCCACACCAGGAGGGCGATGGCCAGCGCCAACCCGATCAGGACGCCCTCGAGCAGATTCAAGAACACGACGCCGACCACCGTGATGCCGTACACCCACAGATCACCGGTCCGTCGCGCCAACCGAATGTGCGCCAGCTTGACCAGTTGAATACCGATGACAATCAACAGTCCGGCCAGTGCAGACTTCGGAATCTGCTGGACCAACCCGGCGAGCGCAGCCGAGAACAGCAGAATCCACAGGCCGTGCATGATCGACGACGCGCGGGACTTCGCCCCGGCCTCGACATTGGTCGCACTGCGCACGATCACCCCGGTGACCGGAAGGCCGCCGATGGCCCCGGACACCATGTTCGCGGTGCCCTGGCCGAGCATCTCGCGATCGAAGTTCGACCGCGGGCCCGAGTGCATCTTGTCCACGGCCACGGCCGAGAGCAGACTCTCCACACTGGCGATCAGGGCGATGGTGAGGATGCCGGTTGCGACGCCGAGCCACTGGCCGTCGGGCAGAGCGGGGAGTCCGATCGAGTCCAGCAAAGATCCGTCGAGAGCAATACGCTCGACGTCGATCGGCAGCGCCAGCGAAGCGAGAGTTGCCAATACGATGCCCACCAACGCCGCCGGAACCTTGCGGACACCGGCAGGGAGATAGCGCCACCCGAGAAGGGTGGCGATGACGACGAGTCCGATCATCAGGTCCTCGACATGCAAGGCACCGATCTGTGCGGGCAACTGCCGTAGATTGTCCAGCGCCGAGCTGGCCGAGCTTCCACCCAACAACACGTGAACCTGTTGTAGCGCAATGGTGATGCCGATACCGGCGAGCATCGCATGCACCACCACTGGAGCAATAGCCAGCGCCGCACGGGCAATTCGGCTGAGCCCGAACACGATCTGCAGAATTCCGGCGCCGACGGTGATCAGGCAGGTGACTTTCCACCCGAACTTGCCGATCAGTTCGGCGACCACCACGGTCAGGCCGGCTGCGGGACCACTGACTTGCAGCGGTGAACCTCCCACAGCTCCGGCCACCACTCCGCCGACGATTGCGGCGATCAGACCTGCCATGATCGGCGCCCCGGAGGCGATCGCAATTCCCAATGACAGGGGAAGCGCCACCAGGAATACGACCAGCGACGCCGGCACGTCGTATCTGATCAGTTGCTCGAGATATCGCCGGCTTCCACCACCCGGCGGAGACGAATCCCCCACGACGCTCTCGTCTGCGGATGATTGTGCGTGCACTACGGACTGCGTCGACATAGATCTCCTCGCCGGACCCCGGATCCGGCTGCTGGGCAACATGCTCGAAGCGAATCGGCGATCGGTATCGCCGATCGACTGTGACCATGGTAACCGCGATTCCTTACCGTTCCCTTAGATGCGAGCCCAGACGTGGTCGACGTCACCGCCGCCCGGCACTGTGACTCGAACCTGAACATCGGTCCAAAAGATCGATCGAATTGCTTTAAACCGCAAGCATTTTGACTGACACACCTCCAGCGGCCGGCACACCTGAGCGCCGTCGGCGATAATGGTCGGGAGTGAACGCTCAACCGCAAACACAACGATGTGAAGGCAGGCACCATGTCCGATCAGTACGTCGCCGCGCAGGACCGCTACGAAGCCATGCCGTACCGCCGAACCGGTCGGAGCGGTCTCAAACTCCCGGCCATCTCGCTGGGCCTCTGGCACAACTTCGGCGACGACGTACCGATCGAGAACCAGCGCGCAGTTCTGCGGCGGGCATTCGATCTCGGAATCACCCACTTCGATCTTGCGAACAACTACGGACCCCCGTACGGAAGCGCCGAGACGAACTTCGGCAGGATCCTGCGTGAGGATTTCTCTTCGTACCGCGAGGAATTGGTCATCTCGTCCAAAGCCGGCTGGGACATGTGGCCCGGCCCCTACGGATTCGGTGGGTCCCGCAAGTATTTGCTGTCGTCCCTCGATCAGTCGCTCGGACGACTCGGCGTCGACTATGTCGACATCTTCTACAGCCATCGCCCTGACGCCGAAACTCCGATCGACGAGACCGCAGGCGCCCTGATCAGCGCTGTCCAGCAGGGCAAGGCCCTGTACGCGGGTATCAGTTCGTACTCGCCGGAGCGCACCCGTGAAATCGCCGCACTGCTCGCCGCTGCGGGGGTTCCGCTCTTGATCCACCAGCCGAGCTATTCGATGCTGAACCGCTGGATAGAGCAGGACCTGCTGTCGGCTGTCGACGATCTCGGCGTCGGCGTCATCGCGTTCTCACCACTCGCTCAAGGCATGCTCACCGATCGCTATCTGAACGGCGTCCCCGAGGATTCCCGTGCAGCTCAAGGTAAGTCACTGGATCCGTCGTGGTTGACCGACGACGCTCTCACCCACATCCGCGCGCTCAACGACATCGCGGCAGACCGCGGCCAGTCGCTGGCTCAGCTGGCACTGAGCTGGGCACTCCGCGATTCGCGGGTCACCTCGGTACTGATCGGTGCGTCCAGTGTCGCCCAACTCGAAGCCAACGTCGGCGCGCTCGACAATCTCGAATTCAGCGCAGCCGAACTGGCCTCCATAGATCAGCACGCCAAGGACAGCGGCATCAATCTGTGGGCAGAGGCCAGTTCGATCTGAGCGATCACCTGCGCTAGAGCTGAGGCAACTCCACGTTCACGTGCTCGCCCTCTTCGAATACGGCCGACGCCGGCCCGACGATCAAGGGATCCGGAGTACCGACAGCCCGGTGATCCTTGTTGGGATAGTCGAAGCTGGCGAGCACGTGACGCATCGCCTCGAGGCGAGCGCGCTTCTTGTCGTTGCTCTTGATCACCGTCCAGGGCGCATCCCCGGTATCGGTGTAGAAGAACATGGCTTCCTTGGCCTGGGTATAGTCGTCCCACTTGTCGAGCGAAGCCAGATCGGTCGGTGAGAGCTTCCACTGACGCACCGGGTCCGTTCGGCGGGCCGCGAACCGCGCCAACTGCTCTTCGCGGCTGACCGAGAACCACAGCTTGTGCAGATGAATCCCGGAGTTGACGAGCATCCGCTCGAAGTCCGGGGTCTCTCTCATGAACTCGAGATACTGCGTCGGCGTGCAGTAACCCATCACTCGTTCGACGCCGGCGCGGTTGTACCAGGACCGGTCCATCATCACTATCTCGCCGCCGCTGGGTAGGTGTGCGACATAGCGTTGGAAATACCACTGCGTCCGCTCGATGTCGGTGGGCTTCTCGAGCGCGACCACGCGGGCTCCACGGGGATTGAGATGCTCGGTGAATCTCTTGATCGACCCGCCCTTACCGGCAGCATCGCGACCTTCGAAGATGATGAGCACCTTCTGACCGGTTTCCTTGACCCACAGCTGCAGCTTGAGCAACTCGATCTGCAGACGCCGCTTCTTCCGCTCGTACTCGCGACGCGACATCTTCTTCTCGTACGGATAGCCCTGCTTCCAGGCATCCGCGAACTCCGAAGGCTCCAGCACGCCGAGCTTGTGCTTGAGACTCGACAGCTCGTCGATCTCGGCCGCGTAATCCTCGGTGACGGAAATTCTGGTCGACGGGGTCGGCAGGTCAGGAACCCGACCGTCCACACCGCTGGCGTCGGGGCTCATGAATACGCACTCCCTGTCGTCGAAATGAACGAACGTCCGGAAAGTGAATTTTACGCGCCGAAGCCCGCTCCCGCGGGTCCGAAGAGAATGTTGCTTGGCATCGAGGAGGTAACGACAGGTCCGGCTTCCCAGTCGCCGAACCCTCACGCGGTACCTTGATCGAGGTAACTGAGACGGTCGGTAACCCCGAGAGAAGAGAGTTCTGGCGAGATGCGAGTAGACGGACGGGAGATCCCGGTAACGGGAAGCCTCCTGCCACCACTGCACCGCCGTACGAGCGACATCATGCGGGTTGCGATCGCTGCTGTGCTGCTCGGCGGCGTGATCGCGGGATCTCTGATCACTCGAAGTCAGTGGGACGCCCTCGAAACGTCGGTGTCCAACATCGTCGGTGTTCTCTCGCCGAGCCTGTCCGACACTGTGTACCTGCTCTACGGCATCGCAATTCTGGCGCTACCGTTCGCCATCCTGATCGGTCTGATCGTCGGGCGCCGGTGGAAGTTGCTGGCCGGATACGCCGCCGCCGGACTGTGCGCCGGTGTCGCGCTGTCCTTCACCGGAACAGGCCTGGCGGCACCGAAATGGCACCTCGACGTGCCGGACCGACTCGACGCCACCTTCCTGTCTCAATTCCTCGACGATCCGCGATGGATCGCGATGCTCGCGGCGGTGCTCACCGTCTCGGGCCCGTGGCTTCCGAAGAAGTGGCGACGAGCCTGGTGGACGCTGCTTCTGCTCTTCGCTCCCATCCATCTGATCGTCAGCTCGATCGTTCCCGCACGATCGATGCTGGGTCTCGCCGTCGGTTACCTGATCGGCGCGGTGATCGTTCTCGCCGTCGGCACCCCTGCCCTCGAAGTGCCATTGGACTCGGCAGTACGCGTACTCGCGCGGCGCGGTTACCGCGTCACCGCATTCCGCGTCGTGAGTCCCTCGGGAATCGGGCCTCTTGTCATGTCCGCAGCCATCGACCAAGCACCGGACGACGAACCTTTCGACGAACTCGTCGTCGAGTTGTACGGACAGAACCAGCGAAGCAGCGGAGCAATTCGACAGACGTTCCGTTGGATCTCTTTCCGTAACCGTGAAACTCCGCCGCCCTACGGATCGCTTCGTCGCGCCGTCGAACACCGAGCGCTCATGGGTATCGCTTTCGCCGACATCGGTCTGGCCAGTTCCAAGGCCGTCGCAATCTCGGTACTCGATCGCGGGTGGGAGATGTACGCGCGCCCGAGTCCTCGTGGCATCCCCCTTGCCGTCGCCGTCGAGAACCAGGCGGGCGAGGAAGAATCCACCAAACTGATCGACGCGCTGTGGCAAACACTGCATACCGCTCACGTGCACCAGATGGCGCACGGCGACCTGCGCGCTTCCGAGATTCGTGTCGAAGGCGGAACCATCCTCTTCGGCGGGTACGCGTACTCCGAATTCGGCGCCACCGAAGTTCAGATGCAGTCCGACAACGCACAACTTCTCTTCGCCACCGCATCATTGTTCGGGGTCGATGCAGCGGTGGACGCCGCGATTCGAGCGCAAGGCGCAGACACGATTCTCGCCGCCTCCGGCCGATTGACCACCGCTGCATTGCCTAACCGAATTCGGCGGACGGTCACGGATTCCGCGAAACTGATGACCGAGATCCGAGACGAGGTCGGTGCCAAGAACGGGATCGAAAAGGTCGCTCCCGCACAGGTCACCCGATTCAGTCGCAACCAGCTGATCCAGCTCGTTCTGCTCATCGGTCTGGTCTACGTCGCCTACCCCTTCATCAGCCAGGTCCCCGCGTTCATCACCGAGCTGAAGACGGCCAACTGGTGGTGGGCACTGCTCGGCCTCGGCGTCTCCGCACTGACGTACGTCGGCGCGGCAGCGGCCCTGTGGGCCTGTGCGTCGTCGATGGTCAGTTACCGCAACCTCTTGATCATGCAGGTGGCCAACACCTTTGCGGCGACGACAACTCCGGCCGGAGTCGGCGGGCTCGCGCTGAGCGTGCGGTTCCTGCAGAAGGGCGGGCTCGGTACCGTCCGCGCAACGGCCGCAGTCGCGCTGCAACAGACGGTTCAGGTGGTCACCCACGTCGGCTTGCTGATCTTCTTCTCGATCGTCGCCGGACGTGATACGAACCTCTCGCACTTCATCCCGGGATCCACTGTTCTGTACCTGGCGGGCGGCGTCGCGCTCGGAGTTCTCGGTGCATTCATGTTCATCCCGAAACTCCGTGGGTGGCTGCGCGACGATCTGCGTCCTCAGATCACCGAGGTGTTGGGTGAACTGAGCCAACTCGCGCGAAACCCGACCCGCTTCCTCATCATCGTGGGCGGCAGCGCCGCAACAACTCTCGGTGCCGCCCTGGCTCTGTGGGCGAGCGTCGAAGCATTCGGCGGCGGAACGACGTTCATCACCGTCACCATCGTGACGATGATCGGTGGGACGCTCGCCTCGGCGGCTCCGACACCGGGTGGCGTCGGAGCCGTCGAGGCCGCCCTCATCGGTGGTCTGTCCGCATTCGGACTGCCGGCAAGTATCGCGGTCCCGTCGGTCCTGCTCTACCGAGTGCTGACCTGCTGGCTCCCGGTGTTCTGCGGTTGGCCGACGCTGCGATGGCTGCAGAAGAACGACATGGTCTGAGCCGTTCCGCTACCTCTGGCGAACGACGTGAGCCTGCAGTGCTTCGCCGTCCTCGTCCACCCAGCCTTTGCTCTGGGCGTAGTCGACCATCGCGGCAACACCTTCGACGTCCGTGGTGCTCTCGCGAACGCGGGCTACCGAGATGAATGCACTACCACCGCTGACGTATCCGTAATCCTGAAGGCGCAAGAGTTCGTCCAGTTCGGCTTCGGAGATGTCGGCACTCACCTCGACGTGAAAGTCCTTCAGGTTGTCCACATCGTGGATGCTGACGCGGCCGTCGTCCACCAGTACATACATGGCTCTCCTTCCTAGAGCACTGACATCGGTGCGTGCGTACCGAATACACGCCGGTGGTAGGTCAGTGGATTCGACTCGCGATGCTCGACCTCGTCCACCGATCCTGTCACGATCTTGTGATCACCACCGTCCACGGTGCACATGATCCAGATGGGAGCGTCCGGCAGTCTCGGTGAGCACACGTGCGCCATGGCTTCTCGAAAACACAACGCCCGGTTGCCCTGTGGGACATTCACGATGTCAGCCCTTGTCTGCCAACTCTTGTGCGTACTTCTTTGTCATGTGGTCGACGGCGTCGACTTGCGCCTTCGCATGCCCCTCCCTGACGGCGCGCGCGTGAGCGCGGACAGCATAAACACTACTTCGAAAAAACGGACAACTTCGCCGCCTACCAGCACTGTTGATGCCGATAGCCGATACTGAGCTGTATGTCGGAACTCGGAAATGAACCAGACTCGAAGCAGAAGGCGGTGCTCGAGCGACACGCGTCGTGGATCGAATTGTTCTTCGACCTCGTCGTGGTTGCCGGTATCGGTCAGTTGGCTCACCTGCTCCACGGTTCGCCGTCGTGGTCGGATGTCGCGCTCTACGCGTTGCTCTATCTCGCGTTCTGGACCGCGTGGGCGACGTTCACGATGTACGGCAACGTTGCCGGCGACCGGGTCCGAATTCCGAGCATGCTGATCGCCATGTTCGGACTGGCCGTCATGATGGCGGCCGTGGCCGGCATCCACGACAACCATGCGCTGGCCTTCGCTGTCGCATACGTGGCCGTACGTCTGCTGGCGAGTCGGGTGTGGCACAACGGCCAGATAGTCGTGGACTGGCCGATCGCCCAGATGTCTCTCGGTGTGATCCCGTGGATCGTCTCGTTCTGGTTCGAGGGCGAAACTCGGTTCTGGCTCTGGACCGCCGGTGTGACCATCGACCTAATGATCATGTTCGTCGTCTCCGGCAGCGCGATCATGGAAGACGCGCAGGAAAAGCTCGACCGCATCATCAAGGTTCGGGGGTTCAAGGACGACCGGATGCCCGAACTCGAAGCCCTGCACTCCGATCGGGCTCACCTTGCCGAGCGCTTGGGCCTGTACGTCATCATCGTGCTGGGCGAGGGTGTGATCCTCGTGATTTCTGCGGCCTCGAAGCTCACCTGGGACTCGACGGTGGTCAGCCTCGCAGTCGGATCGTTTGTCCTGCTCTCGGGCATGTGGGCACTCTCGCTTCTCTACGGCCACGCCGGTGTTCCGCACCTGCAGCCCGAGAAGTTTCCCGCTCGCATCGACATGGCGCTGCACTGTTTCACCACCGGCGCTATCGCGGTTCTGGTCGCGGGGCTCGGAGCGGCAACCGAACACGGTGCGGAGCACACGCCCGCGAACCTGCGGTGGTTGTCGTGCGGAAGCATCGCAGTCTATTTCGGAATCAGCCTGGTGGCAGGGCTGTTCGCGCGATCGGACCGACGGTGGCTGCTCGGCTGGGCGCTCCCGTGCACCGCCATCCCCATCGTCATGGGCATCGTCGGCACGCACATGAGCGCCACGTGGATCATCTGGGTGCTGGTGGCCACCGTGACCTGGCAGAACGGCTACGAGTACGCGCAGGTGCGGCGTTCGCGCCGCTCTGCTGTGCGCCTTTATTAACCCCCCGCGGTTAATAAAGGCGCACAGTAGGGGCGGTTTTTACCCTCACCGCCGGGTCGAAGCGATAGGGCTGAGCCAACAGGATTCCGGCCAATCGCTTACGCAACCTCGACATCTCGGCCCGGACGGTCACCGTCTTGCGCGGATCGCCGAACAACTGTGAGGCTAGCTGCGAGGCCGTGAGGCCCTCGGGCGCCTGTGTCAGAGCCACGAGGATCTGCGAATGGCGCGGGCTGAGGTCGATGCTCCAGCTCCCCATTGCCGAGGAGTACCGCAATTCCATCGCATTCGGATCTTGCACATCCAATTCGACTTCGGCACAAACCGTTCCGGACGCCGGATCCATCTGAGGGCGGATGAGCCAACCACCCGGAAGCGGCTCGCACACACATAGTCCGAGCGACGGGAGCCAATGCTCGCCGCTGCTCATCACTTTCGGCAGTGCGATTCTGTAGATCGGCGCCATCGAGTCCACCGCCGCGACCCAGCCACTGCGGTCCACGACCACAGTCGGCTGACTCGCGCGAGCCAGCGTCGATGCCGAGATCATCCGGAGCTGATCCAATCCGATTCGATGCTTCTCCCGCAGTGCGGATTCCGCCAGCCTGGCCACACTGTCCACCAGAGCGAGAGTCGACGGGTGGACCGTGTCTGCTGCGCCGGCGACGTTCACGACGGCGATGGCCCGGCGACTACGCGGATCTCGAACCGTCGCCCCGGAGCAGGTCCACGGATGCTGCGAGCGCGAGTAGTGCTCGGCCGAGAACACCTGCACTGCCGAACCTGATGCCAAGGAAGTGCCGATCCCGTTGGTACCAACAGCTTCCTCGGTCCACGACGCACCCTCGATCATCCCGAGCCGTTCGGCCCGATCCAACATTCGACTGGACCCGTGTCGCCAGAGGATACGTCCGTAGCGGTCCGCCACCACGATCAGATTCGCGTCGTCCGGGCCGACGAGTGGTGCCAGACCGTGCACCGCCTCGTCGAAGATCTCCGCCATGCCGGCTGCGCGTCTGCCTTCTTCGATCTCGGATTCGCGGCCCGTCTCGGTGATCGAGCACCGGTCCGGATCGAGTCCGAGCGCACGCAAACGCGACCACGAATTCGCGATGACGGAGCGCGGACGCGCAGGCGGCTTGCGTCCCGACATCGTTGCTTCGTAGACGGATTCGAGAACACGTGCGTACTGCGCCGGGTCTTCACCACTGGCCAGGGCCGGTTCGAGTCGATTCGTTTCGCCGATCACACTCCAGTCCTATGTGACGGGGTCATCGAAAGCGAGCGTTGCACCCGGTTGCAGAGTTGTTCGCGTGCGTGAACGAAAGGACGGCGTTCACGCACGCGAACGGTGCTCACGCGTTGAGGGGTCTCCCCAGCGCCGAGAGCACAGACTCGTGCATTGCCTCCGAGAGCGTCGGATGAGCAAACACGACCTCGGCGAGATCCTCGCCGGTGGCTTCGAGGGATCGAGCGATACCGAAACCCTGAATCTGCTCGGTCACATCCGGACCGACCATGTGCGCGCCGAGAAGTTCCCCGGTATCGGCGTCGAAGATCGTCTTGACGAAGCCTTCGGCCTCGCCGATCGCCAGTGCCTTGCCGTTCGCCTGCAGGTCGAAGTGTCCGACCCGCAGCGCGCGACCAGTACCGGCGCACTGCTTCTCCGTCAGACCCAGGCTCGCCACCTGTGGGCGGGCATACGTGCACCCCGGAACGTAGTCGCGATCGAGCGGATGAACGTCGGGCACGCCTGCCAACTTTTCGACGCACAGGACAGCTTCGTGGCTTGCCTTGTGCGCCAGACATGGAGCGCCCGCGACGTCACCGATCGCATAGATCCCGAAAGCGCTGGTACGGCACCACTGGTCGGTGACGATCGCACCGCGCTCGATCTCGACGCCCAGAGCCTCCAACCCCAGATCCTCGACGTTGCCGGTGATTCCGGCCGCCACCAACACCCGGTCCACGGTCAACGACTCGACACCGTCGCTCGTCTGCACATTCACCTGGACGGCGTCGTCGCCGACGGTCACCGCCGACACCGAGGCTCCGGTGTGAATCGTGATGCCACGCTTCTCGAACTGCTTGCGAACGAAGGCCGAGATCTCTTCGTCCTCGACCGGCATGATGTGTGGTGCCATCTCGACGATGGTCACCTCGGTTCCGAGATCGCGGTACAGGCTGGCGAATTCGACTCCGATCGCGCCGGACCCGATCACGAGCAGCGACTTCGGCAGTTCCTTCGGGACGAGCGCGTCGAAGTAGGTCCATACCCGATCACCGTCGGGGGCAACGCCGGGAATCGAACGCGGCCGGGCACCGGTTGCAATGATCACGTGGTCGGCTCGATACGTCTGTCCTCCCACGGATACGACGCCTTTGTCCACCAACTTAGCGGCGCCTGAGATGACGTCGACGCCGTTCTTCTTCATCAGATAGGCAACACCGCCGGACAACCTCTCCGAAACCCCTCGGCTGAACGACACCAACTTCGAGATGTCGAACTGGACAGACGCCGAACTGAATCCGTATGTGTCGAGTTCACTCAAGGTATGCGCGACGTCCGCGCCGTGCAGCATCGCCTTGGTGGGGATACAACCCCAGTTGAGGCAGATACCTCCGAGGCGATCACGTTCTACCAGCGCGACGCTCAACCCCAACTGGGCAGCCCGGATCGCCGCCACGTAACCACCGGGGCCGCCACCGATGACAAGAACGTCGTACTTATGCGACGTATTGTTTTCCACCACAGCCCCTTACACCAACATCAGCGCGGGAGAAGCGACAAAGCGCTGGAGCTCCCGAAGGAAGGTCGCACCCAGGGCTCCGTCGATAACCCGGTGATCGCACGAGAGGGTCACGGTCATCACGGTCCGGGCAGAAACACTGTCACCGACCACCACCGCGCGCTTCTCCCCCGCACCTACGGCAAGGATCGCTCCCTGGGGCGGATTGATGATCGCGTCGAATGCCTTGATCCCGAACATGCCGAGGTTGGACACCGTGAAGGTTCCGCCCTGGAATTCTTCGGGACGAAGTTTGCCGGTCTTCGCCTTGGTGGCCAACGAGAGCACCTCACCCGAGATGTCCGCCAACGACTTGGTATTCGCGCTACGCACGATGGGCGTGATCAGCCCGGTCGGAAGTGCAACTGCCACCGAGACATCCGCCGACGCGAATCGAAGAACCGAGTCGTTCGCGGCATCGAACTGGACGTTCACGTCCGGCACCTTCATCAGTGCAGCGGCGCAAGCCTTCACGATGAAGTCGTTGACCGACAGCTTGACCGCCGGGACGGTCGAATTGATCTCCTTGCGCAGAGCGAGAAGCGCATCGAGCTCGAGGTCTGCGGTGAGCCGGAAATGGGGTGCCTGCTGCTTGGACGCCTGCAACCTACCGGCGATTGCCGATCGCATGGGGGTGAAAGGAATTGTGTCGTACTCGGGTTCGGCCGCAACAGATTCGGTCTCAGCCGCCGCCTCCGGCAGGAGCTGCGCGGAACGAGCGGCGTCGTGCACGTCGGTGACGCAGACGCGCCCCCGCGAACCCGTCGGACGACAGTCATGCAGGTTGACGCCCAGTGATCGGGCAGTTCTGCGTGCGACCGGGGTGGCAGGCACGGCACTGTCGTCGGCGGTCGATCGCAGCGGGAGGCCGGATCTCGCGGCCGGCACTACCGGCGCAACAGTGCCACCGGCGTCACGAATCGCGTCGTCGATGTCGCGGACACTGATCCGCCCGAGGGGACCGGTACCCACTACGGCGGCGAGATCGATTCCGAGCGCTTCGGCACGTCGGAGTGCTCGAGGACTCGCAAACACGTCGCTCTGCGTCGTGCCCTGCAGAACACTCGGTACGACGGTGGAACCGGTTGGTGCAGGTTTCGCTGCAACAACCACCTTCGCAGCGGGTGTAGCCGTATGTGTCGCGGGAGCCTCCGGTTCGGCAGCTGGTGACGGTGCCGGCTCTTCCGCCGGCGCGGTTGCGCCGCGAGCGGCGAGGAACTGCTCGATCTCCGCATCCGTCGTGGACGCATCGGCGGACACACCGATCACGGCACCGACGGGCAGAGTCTGCCCCGGTATGCCGACGATCTTGCGGAGAACACCGTCGAACGGCGCCTCCAACTCGTTGGTGATCTTGCTGGTTTCGATCTCACAGATCAACTGGCCCTTGGTGAACGAGTCACCTTCCTCGATGAGCCACGCGTTGACCAACCCCTCCTCCATGGAGAGCCCCCATTTGGGGATGTCGATAGCTTTGATGTCAGCCATGATCAGGCTCTCACCAGCTTGCGAACCGACTCTTCGATGCGCGCAGCGTCAGGCAGCCAGGCAGTTTCGAGGGTCGGTGAGAACGGAACCGGAGTATGTGGCGGCGTGATCAGTTCGATCGGCGCTTTCAGGTAGGTGAATCCCTTGGTGGCGATCAGCGCGGCCACGTCGTGCCCGAAACCGCAGCGGGCGGCGGATTCGTCGACGATCACGACGCGTCCGGTCGATGCGACGGATTCGAGGATGCCGTCCTCGTCCAATGGTGAGACGGTACGAGGATCGACGACCTCGACCGAAATACCCTCGGCGGCCAGCTTGTCTGCTACGTCGTTGGCGCGGTTCACCATTGCGGACAAAGCGATGATCGTGACGTCGTCGCCCTGCCTGGTGTAGTTGGCGACGCCGAACGGAATCGCGTACGGCTCGTCCGGCACCTCGCCCTTGAGGTCGTAGAGCACCTTGTGCTCACAGAACACAACAGGATCGTCGTCCCGGATAGCCTGGATGAGAAGGCCTTTGGCGTCGTAGGCGTTGGACGGCGCGACCACTTTCAGGCCAGGCACCGCGGCAAACACGTTGTACGGAGACTGAGAGTGCTGCGCAGCGGCAGAGAAACCGGCGCCGATCATGCCTCGCACCACCAGCGGAGTTCTGGCCTTGCCACCGAACATGTAGCGGAACTTGGCAGCCTGGTTGTAGAGCGCGTCGTAGGAGACTCCGAAGAAGTCCATGAACATCAGTTCGGCGACCGGCCTCAGTCCGGTCAGTGCGGCTCCGGCAGCCATTCCGATGATCGCAGATTCGGTGATCGGGGTATCGATTACACGCTCCGATCCGAACTCCGTCCACAATCCCTTGGTGACACCCAGGACACCGCCGAATGCCTCGATCTTCTTCGTCTCCAGATCGGGATTGGTACCGGCATGCCCACCGCGTACGTCCTCACCGATCAGGACGACGCTCGGATCTCGTTGCATTTCTTGAGCGATGGCCTCTTTGACGGCCTCGCGGTAGGTCTTCTTCGACACGTTCTCGGCTTCCACGCTTGTCATCTCGGGCTCCTCAGTACGACACGTAGACATCGGTCAGCAGATTTTCGACTGGTGGGTACGCTGCGGCGCGCGCCTTCGCTACCGCCTCGTCCACCAGCACTCGCGACTGCTCGTCCACCGCGTCCAGATCAGCGGTGCTGACCTTCTTCGCATCCACACTGCTACGGAAATTCTTGAGCGGATCCTTGGTTTCCCGCAGTTGCGCAACCTGTTCCGCCGTGCGGTACAGCTGCGCGTCACCCTCGAAGTGGCCGTGCCAACGGAATGCGGCCGCCTCGATCGTGGTAGGGCCACCGCCGGTCCTGGCTCGCTCCGATGCTTCCGCCATCGCGTCGTAGACCGCGAAGAAGTCGGTGCCGTCCACCTTGACGGCAGGCATTCCGAAGGATGCAGCGCGGGCGGCGATGTCGGGTGCGCCCACCGCGTAGTCGGTTCCGGTGGCCTCACCGAATCCGTTGTTCTCGATCACGAAGACGATCGGAAGATCCAGCACCACAGCCATGTTCATCGCCTCGAAGACGGTTCCCTGGTTGGATCCACCGTCTCCCGTGAACGACGCTGCGATGACGCCGTTTCGAAGTGTCTTGCCACTCAGTGCAGCGCCGATCGCCAACGACGGGGCTCCGCCGACAATCGCATTGGCACCCAGCATTCCCACGGACAGGTCGGCGATGTGCATCGACCCACCCTTACCGCGACACAGGCCGTCGTCCTTGCCGAAGATCTCGGCCATCATGCCGTTCAGATCGCAGCCCTTGGCGATGCAGTGCCCGTGACCGCGGTGAGTGGATCCGATGTAGTCGGCGTCGCTCAGGTTCTCGCACACTCCCACCGCGATGGCTTCCTGGCCCGAGTACAGGTGAATGAAGCCGGGGATGTCACCGGTTGCATTCTCTTCGTGCAATCGATCCTCGAACGCGCGGATGCGCGACATCTTCTCGTACGCCTTCAGCAATGCATCCCGGTCCAGCCCCGAATGAGGCTTGGCGCCGGTCTTTTTCGATCCTGGGGTTGTCGGCTTCTGCGCCGTCCGTTGAACCACAGTCACACTCCTCGTTCTCGATCACTCGTCGCCATGCAGTGTCGTGCAGGTCACGGGCGAAGGGAAAGAGTTGCGTGAGGTTGCCGGGAGTTACGAAGGGTTGCAGCTGTTGACTTTCGAGCGTTGATTCAGGCGCCGCTCAGGCTCTCGCGTCTGATCTTGGCCAGCGCGCGGTGTTGGGCGAGTTCGACGGCGCTCGTTGTCGTTCTCAGTGACAGCGCCGTCTCGCGCACGTCGAAGCCGACAACGATGCGAGCTACCAAGACGTTGCGTTCTGCGGCCGACAGATCACCGAAGGGCAGAGTGAGTCGACTGGAGGCAGGTAGCGAATCGATTTCGCGACTGATCGCGTCGTACAGATGCGCGAGGAACGCTTCTCCGGTACGTCTACGTCGCCGAATGTCGGACAGGACGGATCGGCAGATACCGACGGCAATACGATCAGCGTCGAGCGGTCGCAGTTCGGCACGACAGCGCCGCGTCACCAGAGGCACGATTCGTTGAAGGAGTTCTGCAATCGCGTCCCGATCCCCTCGGGACGCATCGTCGGCAACACTGTCGATCGAACGTCCACCTGCCCTGCTTGTCATTCCGATCTCCCCCTGCTTCGGCTCTTGGTCGAATTCCCGACTACTGCTCAGGTTTTGAACTCGCTAGGGGCGTATCGGCTCGGGGCAGATCCCGGTTTGTTCCCCGATGATGTTGATCTCGGCGTTGGAACGAGGGTCAGCGCCGTAGTTGATCTGGTCGGTGCACTTCTCGGAGGGCTCGACGGCATCGGGCGGGAGCGGCGCCGGGCATGAACCCATCTGCTCTCCGATGCTGTTGATCTCCGCATTCGAACGAGGGTCACCCACATAATTGATCTGATCGGTGCACTTGGTCGACTCGGTAGCCGGACCAGGGGCCGCAGGGGCAGCCGCGCTGGTCGAGACCGGGGTCCAGGCCGGCGCAGCTCCGCCCGCCGGGACTCCGGGGGTGGATGCGTCCGTACCGCCGCCCACCGAGTTCGAGCCTTCGACTGTCTCCGAAGTGGTCGCTGCGGTCAGCGGCGGTGGGGTCGTAGACGCCGCAACCACCGATGTAGTCGTCGGTTCGTCTCCTGGAGCGCTGTTGTCATCACTCGAACACCCTGTCATCGCGCACACCACCCCGATCGTCAGTACGGCGAGCAGCACTCGCGGACGCCGAGTCTTATTGGTCAGCAATACTTCACGCATTTGCTCTCACACTCCTCGATACGCGGATCAGCTCGTTCCGCCCAAGCGGTGAACACCGACGTGACTCACTCTAGGAGCCTGATTCCATCGGTTTCGTAACAGAATTCCGTCGGTCGCGTACCAACTCTCGACGGTCCTGACATTCATACGATTACGTAACGGTGGGTGGCAAAACTCCGATATCGAGATCACCTGTGATCGTATGAAAACGCACATGCCGATGAGAGGGTTCGCAGCGGCCGGGGAGGGGAACGTGTTGTATCGGAGTGACATCTGCGGCGGTCGATCAGACCGTACTCGCAGCCTGTTCGGTACAGCGCTCGCGGCAGCAACCCTCGGAGCGTCCGTGATCACCGGCTGCGCGTCCACCCAGGGCGTTGTGATCGAAGGCGATGTCGCTTCCACCGGGTTGCCCGTCACACAACCTGCAGACCTGGCCAGACGGGTTGCCGAAAACTCGAGGTTGGGCCGGGCGCTCCTCGACGATCCTGGGGTGTCCGAGGGAGTGAAGACAGAACTTCGGTCGTGCCCTGACTGGTATCCGATCTCGGTCGGGTCCATCCTTCTCGATCCAGGCGCACCGCGTATCGTGCCGGAGACCGAACTCGTCGTCATGAATGTGTATCCGTGCCAACCGGCCCACCAACCCGGGACCGGAGTGTCGATTTCGGTCAACCTTGCCGGCTACGTCTACCGCAGCGGCAAGGCCGGTTCGAGTGAAGACGATCCCGAACTGGGTGAGCGCCTGTTCTCCGTCGAAGAGCGCGGAAAGTTCATCGTCAGCGGTCAACGCGCCGCGAGTTTGTCTGTCCTGGAAACGGATCCGCGGCCACCGGAGTTCGAATGTTGCCCCCGTCCACCGCTTCGGACCGAGTTCCACTGGGATGGAATGGAGTTCATCCGTGATTGATCGCCGTCGCCGCGCAATGCTCGCCGGTGTCTGCCTGCCGGTCGCGTTTGCTCTCGCCTCCTGTTCCACCGAGCCTGAATCAGAACCCACTCCGAATATCGCAGCATCACTCGACCCCTCGGATCTCTCACAGGGCTTGAGCATCGATCCTGTTGCCCTCCTCAGAGCAGACCCGGAAGTGTCCGATGCGGTCAAGGACAGTCTCCGACTGTGCGGTGATGCGAACTTCCCCTTCGAAATCCGGTATTCCCCCGTGACAGGCGCCGTTTGGCAAGATGCCGTCGTCAATGTCTTCACCTGCGAGTCTGTCGGCATCTGGGGACGACCGGCCCCACCGGTCAGCTTCATGGTCGCCGGATTCGTCTACCAGATCGACGAATCGGGCGCTCACAAAGTCTTCGGAGTGCAAGACCCAGGACGCTACGTCGTCGGCTCAACCGGAGGATTGTCGGTCATGGTCGACCTGTGCAAAGACCCCGGCATTCCGGAGTTCTGTCAATCGTCGACTGCATACAAGTGGACCGGTGAAGGGTTTGAGAGTGTTCCGTTCCCATGAAAGCGAAGGCCGATGACCGATCCGTTGATTTTGCTGGTCGAAGACGACGCTGTCATACGCGAAGCAACGCAATTGAATCTCGAACGCAACGGGTTTCGGGTGATCACCGCATCGGGTGGGTTGACCGGAATGGATATGGCGGTCGACGCCAAGCCGGATATCGCCGTCCTCGACGTGATGCTTCCCGACCTGAACGGAATCAGCCTGTGTCGGCGCATTCGTGAGGAACTGTCGGTGCCGGTCATCATGCTGTCCGCGCGCGACGACCCGGTCGACATCGTTCTCGGATTGGAAGCCGGTGCCGACGACTACGTCACCAAGCCCTTCGACAGCGGTGTCCTGGTGGCCCGTATCCGAAGTGTGCTCCGGCGGGTCGAATCCCATTCCAGTACGGAGAAAGACATCGTGACTCTCGGCGATCTGGAGATCGATCGCGAGTTGGTGACCGTCACGCGTTCGGGCGCCGAAGTGGCTCTCACGCCCACCGAAATGAAGCTGCTCCTGGTCATGGTGAGTGTGCCGCGCAAAGTCTGGTCTCGCTCCGAACTGCTCTCGGACGTCTGGGATTACGACTGGGGCGGCGATACGCGCATCGTCGACGTTCACGTTCAGCGATTGCGCACGAAGATCGGCTCCGAACAGATCCGGACCGTCCGGGGGTTCGGCTACACGATGGACAACCATCGGTGAGATCGCGGGATCTCGCCGCCAAGCTCCCGTCCACCGGGAGGCGGTTGTCGTTTCAGTGGAAGATCGCGGCGGCCATCACGTTCGTGATCGCCGTCGCCTCGATCACGCTCAGTACCGTGATGCATCAAACCTTTTCACACAACCAAGAGGATGCAGCGCGGGCGGCAGCTGATCGCAATCTCCAACTGGTGCTGCAGGACGAAACGGGCAGCATGCGTGCGCTGTTCCGCGCCACCACAGATGGTCTCGACGTTCCGGAAGAGTTGCGTCAGGCCGTGGTGGGCGGCAAACGTGCCACCTACCTTGTCGACAGCGGGGACCAGCCATTTGTCTGGGCTGCTGCCGACGTCAACACTCAGGTGGTGGCGATTCGCGTCCCGTACACCGCGCAGCGGGAATCGATCGCCAGCGTCGATCGGACACTTCGCAACGCCACCATCGCAGTGATCGCAGCGGGTGCCGTCCTGGGTGTGCTGCTTGGACTCGCGATGTCGTATCGATTGCGCTCGGCCGCCCGTGCGGCTCGCAAAGTGTCTACCGGAGCGGACATCCGCGTTCGCTCGGTCACCTGGTCGCTTTTCGACGACGAGATCACCGAACTGGCGGATGCAGTCGACGCGATGTCCGATGCTCTACGGGGACAACTGGACGCCGAAAAGCGCGTGACAGCCAACATCGCGCACGATCTCAGGACGCCCATCTCCGGACTGGTCGGCGCCGCAGAGCTCCTGCCACCCGGTAGGCCAACCGAATTGGTGCGCGACGGCGTCCATAAACTCAGGAGGCTCGCCGAGGACGTCATCGAAGTGGCACGCCTCGACACCACCTCCGAGCAGGCAGACATCCAATCGGTGGAACTGGCGCCGGTGGTGCGTCACGCGATTTCCACCACAGGAGTCGAGTGTGAAGTGAGTGTTCACGGCACCCCCGTGTCGTACACCGACGCGCGCAGACTGGAGCGGATCATCGCCAACCTGATCTTGAATGCTCGCAATCACGGAAAGTCGCCGATCAATGTCCACGTCGACCACTCCCGCATCACGGTCCGAGATCGGGGCGTCGGGTTCACTGAAGAGTGGCTTCGCCAGGGGCCGAAGAGATTTCAGACCAACTCCGTCGAACGCGGCCCGAACTCAGGCCTGGGCCTCGGCTTGACGATCGTAGTGGGACAAGCGGCGGTCATCGGCGCTCGTATCGACTTCGCGAACCATCCGAACGAGGGCGCGGTGGTGACGATCGACCTCCCTGAATGTTCGGCAGACGAGTTCGATTGACACCGAGGCAGTTCGGTCGATCGGCCGGGACACAGCGTCCCGGCCGACCATCGGCGTCCCGGACTCAAACCTGTCCGACAGTGACTCCGGTGCGAACGTCCGGTGCACCGAGGCGCGCCGCATCAGCTGTGAGGTCATCGGGCTGCTCCTGAGATTCCCGCTCGGCTGCGACGCGCAACCGGTAGTGCTCGATCTCCTCGGCAATGTGCTCGGGAGTCCAACCGAGCACCGGCGCAACCAGTTCCGCCACTTCGGCAGCTGCCGCATCGCCGCGATCGGTAACCTCGATGGAGATGCGGGTACGACGGGTGAGGATGTCGTCGAGATGCTGTGCACCCTCGTGACTCGCGGCGTAGTGAATCTCCGCCTTGAGGTACTCGGGGGCGGAGTCCAACGGCTGCCCCAGTTCCGGTCGCGCCTCGACGAGTTCGAACAACTCGTCAGCCAGAGTGCCGTACCGACCCAGTAGGTGCTCGATAGTCGAAACGTGCAGTCCCGTGCGCTCAGCGGTGAGATGCCGATTGTTGTGCGCGGCAAAGTAGCCGTCGGCACCCACAAGTTGGATACGCTCAGTGCAGGACTTCGGCACCTTCTGTTCCAATCCGTGCACCGCGGAATCGACAGCGTCCTTGGCCATCACGCGGTAAGTGGTGTACTTGCCACCGGCGACCACCGTCAAACCTCGGACCGGACTCGACACCGCATGCTCACGCGAGAGAGTGCTGGTCGAATCTGATTCGCCGAACAGCAACGGACGCAACCCCGCGTACACACCGACGACGTCCTCGTGCGTCAACTCGTCCTGAAGGAGCTTGTTGACATGTCCGAGGATGTAGTCGATATCGCTTCGGCTCGCTGCCGGATGGGCGAGGTCGAGGTTCCAGTCGGTGTCCGTCGTACCGATGATCCAGTGGCTTCCCCACGGGATCACGAACAGCAGACTCTTCTCGGTCCGCGTGATGATTCCGGTAGAGGAGTTGATGCGGTTTCGCGGGACGACCAGGTGCACACCTTTCGAAGCGCGAACCTGGAATTGCCCTCGCCCACCGACCATTTCCTGGATCTCGTCGGTCCAGACCCCGGCGGCGTTGATGACCTGACGAGCACGGATCTCGAACGCGCGACCCGTTTCCAGATCCACGGCCTTCACCCCGACTACGCGGTCCTCCTCACGGAGAAAGCCGATTACGCGGGTGCTGTTCACGCACAGTGCGCCGTATTCGGCTGCTGTGCGCGCCAGCATCATCGTGTGGCGGGCGTCATCTACCTGACCCTCGTAGAACTTGACCGAACCCCGGATAGCAGAGCGCTTTCCGGACGGGAACGATTCGAGAGTCTTCTTCTTGCCCACATGCTTGTGGTGTGAGGGAACCCCGCGGCCTGCGCCCATCACGTCGTAGACGCCGATGCCCAGACCGACGTACGGCCGGTCGATCAACTTCTCGAGTGGGTAGATGAACGGCACCGGCTTCGCGAGATGCGGGCACAGCGAATTCAGAACCAACGACCGCTCACGCAGTGCCTCGAACACGAGCGCAAAATTGAACTGCTCGAGGTAACGCAGTCCGCCGTGGAACAGCTTGCTCGACCTGCTCGAGGTTCCGGACGCGAAGTCGCGAGCCTCCACCAAGCCCACCTTCAGACCGCGAGTTGCGGCGTCGAGCGCGCTACCCGCTCCGACCACGCCACCGCCGATAACGAGGACGTCGAGTTCGGTTTCTTCCAACTTCTTCAGCGACTCCGCCCGCGAGGACGGACTCAATGCTTGTGCTGTGCTCATGAAAACTGTTCCTTCACTTGAAAATAGGTAGAAATGGGGGCGCCGCGATCAGTCTGCGTCGACCCAGTCGAGTGTCCGAGTGACGGCTTTCTGCCAGCCTGCATACAGGCGCTCACGCTCGGCCGAATCCATCGACGGCGTCCAGCTCTTGTCCTTCGCCCAGTTGCTGCGAATGTCGTCCTCGCTCTCCCAGTACCCGACCGCGAGACCAGCGGCGTACGCAGCGCCCAATGCCGTGGTCTCCGCAACGACAGGGCGGATCACCTCGACGTCGAGCAGATCGGCCTGGAATTGCATGAGGAGTTCGTTCGCGACCATTCCGCCGTCGACCTTGAGAACCTTCAAGTCGACACCCGAGTCGAGGTTCATCGCCTCGATCACCTCACGACTCTGGTACGCAGTCGCTTCGAGCACCGCCCGGGCAAGGTGCCCCTTGTTCACGAACCTTGTCAGACCGACGATTGCACCGCGTGCATCCGCGCGCCAATGCGGTGCAAACAGGCCCGAGAACGCGGGCACGAAGTACGCGCCACCGTTGTCGTCCACAGAGCGCGCGTTCACCTCGATGTCGGCCGCGTTGTCGATCATGCCGAGGTTGTCCCGAAGCCACTGGACCAGCGAACCGGTCACGGCGATCGATCCTTCCAGTGCGTAAACCGTTGGCTGCTCACCGATCTTGTAACAGACCGTCGTCAACAAGCCGTTCTTGCTCATCACCTTTTCGGTGCCGGTGTTGAGGAGCACGAAGTTGCCGGTTCCGTAGGTGTTCTTCGCTTCTCCGGGCGAGAGGCAGGCCTGACCGAAAGTCGCTGCTTGCTGATCGCCGAGGATTCCGGCGATCGGCACGCCGGACAACGTTCCGCGTTCGCGCACGAATCCGAAAGTTTCGGACGAGCTGCGAATCTCGGGGAGCATCGATTCGGGGATGCCCATGTCGGCGCAGATCGCCGAATCCCAAGCGAGAGTGTCGAGATCCATCAACAGAGTGCGCGACGCGTTGGTGGGGTCGGTAGCGTGCACTCCGCCGTCGACGCCGCCGGTCATGTTCCACAGCACCCAGGTGTCCATCGTGCCGAAGCACAACTCGCCTGCTTCGGCCTTCTCACGCGCGCCCTCGACGTTGTCGAGAATCCACTTGACCTTGGGGCCCGAAAAGTACGTGGCCAACGGCAATCCGGTGACTTCGGTGTACTTCCTGGGGCCGTCTTCGCCGGCGAGTGCAGTACAGATTCGATCGGTGCGTGTGTCCTGCCAGACGATGGCGTTGTAAACGGGCTTTCCGGTTGCTCGTTCCCAGACCACTGCCGTCTCACGCTGATTGGTGATGCCGACGGATGCGATGTCGGCCGCGGTCAGATCTGCGTTGGCCAAGGCGCCCGCGGTGACGTTGCGGACGTTGTCCCAAATTTCGATCGGATCGTGTTCGACCCAGCCTGCCTGCGGAAAGATCTGTGTGTGCTCGTGCTGTTCGACAGCGACTACGTGCCCACTGTGATCGAAGATCATGCATCGCGTGGAGGTGGTTCCCTGGTCTATCGCGGCTACGAACTGCGCCATCGTGCTACCCCTTTGGTGTCGAAGAAAGTGCGAAAGATTTACTGTCAGAGATGATGATTCGCCGTCAGGCCGGTATCGTGGCCGGCTCCTCGGCTGCCTTCTCCACCGACTCGTCAGGCAGGAATCGACCAATCAGCTTGTCGTAGAGGAACACCCCGATCGGAGCGCCGATCAGCGGCCCCACGATGGGCACCCAGAAATACAGGCTCCCGTACTGATCTCGCCAGGCGCTGCCGTAACCGGTGAGATACGACGCCAGCCGCGGACCGAAGTCACGGGCCGGATTGATGGCGTAACCCGCGTTGGTCGCCCATGCGAATCCGATTGCCACCACGATCAAACCGACGACGAAGGGCGCAAGATTCGCGAGCGGCGGAGTTCCCCGAGTATCGGTCACCGCAACGATGAGGAACAACAGGATCGCCGTGCCGATGATCTGATCTATCAGCGCTGATCCCAGACTGACCGGGAGCGTTCCGTTTCCGGGCATCGTCGAGAAGATCGTCTGAGTCGCCGTTGTGTGTCCGGGATCGATGGCATTGAGCATGTCGTTGTAATTCCACCGGACGATCAGGGCCGCGACAAAGGCTCCAGCGGTCTGCGCCAGCGTGTAGGGCAGGACCTTGCGCCAGGAGAATCCCCGGAAGATCGCAAAGGCGAAGGTCACTGCGGGGTTCAGATGAGCACCCGTCACCCGGCCTGCGACATAGATGCCGAACATGACGCCGAGTCCCCAGGCCCACGCGATACTGTCGTGTCCGCCGAGACCCCCACCGCTCCCGCCGGACACAACCTGCGCCACAACTCCGACGCCGAACAAGATCAAGATCATCGTTCCGGCGAACTCGGCTGCCAACTCGCCTGGAAGCCCTAATCGCTTGGCTTTCTCCATCCCCACCCTCACTTCGTTGTGATGCATGTCAAAGTTTGGATTGCTGCACCCGTAGCGTAAGGCCGTTTGCACATTCACGCATAGCTCGTGCACATATGTGCAAATGGCCCATTTGCGCACCGTAACGCGGGTAACAGACACACTTCTGGGACTTTGCGTGATCGAGCGCCTCGGCCTGGGCCTACTCGGATAAGATTCGGTTCAATGCTCTTGCACGTACGTGCAGACAGGACGAACCCATGGAAACTCCCACTTCGGACTCCGCTACCTCCGATCCGGCGGACCCGCGCATCGCCGACGCAGTTCAGGCCGCACGCCTCTACTACTTCCAGGACCAGACCATGGCTGCCATCGGCCGCGACATGGGGGTGTCCCGATCCACCGTCTCCCGATTGATCACCTACGCGCGCACCTCGGGTCTCGTCGAGATCAAGATCAGCACCCCGCACGGCCAGGCTCCTCGCATCGAACGCGAGTTCTCGGAACGGTACGGAGTGCGCGCCCACGTGGTGACCGTGCCGGAACTGGTGGGAGATCTCGAGCGACTCGAAAAGGTCGCAACCTTTGCCGGACGCCTGCTGGCGTCGTTCTTCGACAGCGACATGGTGATGGGGATCGCCTGGGGAACCACACTCAGTGAAGTCAGCAAGCACCTTGCCCCCAAACGCACGTACAACTCGTACGTCGTGCAACTCAACGGCGCTGCGAATACTCGCACCACCGGAATCTCTTACGCCAGCGACATCATCAGAACCATCGCCGACGCCTACGGTGCTCTGCCACAAGGATTTCCGGTGCCTGCCTTCTTCGACTACCCGGAAACTCGGGAGCAACTGTGGCGCGAACGAAGCATCAAACGCGTCTTGGACATGCAGAAGCGAATGGACCTGGCAGTCTTCAGCATCGGCGTACCAGGCGGCAACGTACCGAGTCACGTCTACACCGCCGGATACCTCGAACCCGATGAAGCAGAAGCACTTCGACGCGACGGAGTGGTCGGCGACATCGCAACCGTCTTCTTCCGGTCGGACGGGAGCTACCGCGGAATCGAACTCAACGAGCGCGCGAGCGGCCCGCGACTGGACCTTTTCGAGAAGGTCGCCAGGCGCGTGTGCATCGTCGCCGGAACAGCAAAACTGCCGGCCCTGGAGGGAGCACTACGGGGCGGGCTGATCACCGATCTGATCATCGACGACGTCAGCGCCACCGCGCTGGTGTCCTGACCGCTGCACCAGCTTCTCGATTCCGTCGAGAAGTAAGCCAAGCGAGAAACTGAAATCGAAGGCATCGTCGCCGGCGGCCTCACCCTCCGGGCTGCCGTCCTCGAAGCCGCCTTCCTCGATTGCGGCACTCAGGTAGGGGAATCCCTCCCGATTGATGACACGAGCAATGAGAGCGCCGTATGCGACGTCGTCGTCTGCCGACTGCGCTGAACGAGACGCCAGGTCAGCCGAGAATCGAGCGCGGCCGATGACGAACAACGACACGTTGGTCACCACCTGGAACTTCGACGCGGCGCTCAGGGCGACCCCGTCGAGGGCGCTCAGACCCGCGTCGAGCCACGCCATGTTGTTGGGCCCGGTCGGTGGAGCCGTGATGGGCAGCTTGAGCCACCACGGTCGACTCAGCATCGTGGCATACTCCTGATTCGCCCACGCCTCGAGCTTGACGCGCCAGGTCACGCCGTCGGGAATCACCGGCGGCGGCCCGATCACCCGATCCGAAATCAGTTCGATCAGTTCGTCTTTGCTTGCCACGTAGCGGTAGAGCGACATGGTCGTGAACCCGAGCGCTTTGGCCACGCGGCCCATCGACAGAGCGGTGACGCCTTCTGCGTCGGCCAATTCGATCGCGGTGTCGAGAATTTGCTCGAGACTGAGCCCCTTCTTCGGACCCCGCGTTCCCGGCTGGTCCAGTCCCCAGGCCAGTTCAACTGCTCTCGGTAGCGCTCCGCGATCCATAAGCTCCCACTCTTCACTCTTGCCATCATCCTAGAACTGTGTACGCTATAAACACGAGTTTATGACATACACAGTTCTTTTGTTGGAGGTCTCGATGTCAGGAACGATCCCCGCAATCTCGGTCCGCGGACTCCGTAAGCACTACGGCGATCAACAGGTACTGGCTGGACTCGACCTGGCGGTCCCGGCCGGATCGGTGTACGCCCTCCTCGGCGCAAACGGCGCCGGAAAGACCACGGCCGTAAGAATTCTCACCACCCTCATCCCCTTCGACGGAGGCGAGGTCATGGTCGCGGGGCATTCACTGCCCGGAGATCCACAGAACGTTCGGCGGCGCATCAGCGTGACCGGGCAGTACGCAGCCGTCGACACCTTGCTGACCGGATTCGAGAACCTCACCCTACTGGGCGAACTGAATCACCTGGGCCGGAAGAACTCCCGTCGCCGTGCCGAGGAATTGCTCGACCAGTTCGTTTTGACGGACTTCGGCGACAAACGCGCCGGCAACTACTCGGGCGGCATGCTCAGACGACTCGACATCGCAATGAGCCTCGTCGCCCGACCGGACGTCGTCTTTCTCGACGAACCCACCACCGGCCTGGACCCGCGAAGCCGCCACGACATGTGGTCGATCGTTCGAGGACTCACAGCGTCAGGCGTCACCATCTTCCTCACCACCCAATACCTCGACGAGGCAGACGAATTGGCCGATACGGTCGGCGTGCTGAGCGGCGGCCGCATCGTCGCCGAGGGAACACCGGACGAACTCAAACGCCTTGTTCCCGGCGGCCACGTCGCACTGCAATTCGAGAACCTGGCCCAACTCGAACTCGCCGCGGCATCACTGCCGCAGGCGCATTCGAATGCCGAGACCTTGACCCTGCACATCCCTTCCGACGGGGCAGTTCCGTCGATCAAAGCGATCCTCGACTCGATCGACGATCCGTCGATCACCGTCGAGAAGTTCTCCGTTCACACTCCGGATCTGGACGACGTGTTCTTCGCGCTCACCGGATCAGGCCAACCCGAGATTGCGAGCGTTCGATGACCTCCACCATTGCAATCGATTCCGCGGTGATGCTCCGCCGGAATCTCAAACACGTTCTGCGCAGTCCGGATTCGATGATCACCGCGATAGCCCTTCCGGTCATGCTCATGCTGCTGTTCGTCTACGTCTTCGGCGGCGCCATCAACACCGGTAGCGAGTACATCGACTACGTCGTGCCAGGAATCATCCTTCTGTGCGCCGGTTTCGGCGCCTCGACCACCGCGGTCAGCGTCTCGAGCGACATGAAGGACGGGATCATCGACCGTTTCCGGACCTTGGCGATCGCTCCGTCGTCGGTCCTGACCGGTCATGTACTGGCCAGCGTCGTCCGCAACGTCCTGACTACGGCGATCGTGGTCGTCGTTGCGCTGATCATGGGATTTCGCCCGACAAGCGATCCGTTGCGCTGGCTCGGCGTCGCCGCTGTGATCGTCGCCTTCGTCTTTGCCATGTCGTACCTCTCGACAGCTTTGGGACTCTTGGCCCAGAACCCGGAGGCTGCAAGCGGATTCACCTTCGCCATCATGTTCCTGCCCTACGTCAGCACTGCTTTCGTACCGGCTGAGACCATGCCGTCCTGGCTGCAGGGGTTTGCCCGGCACCAACCGGTGACTCCGATCATCGAGACTGTGCGCGGACTCCTGATGGGCACGCCGATCGGGAACAGCGCGGCCATCGCCCTCGCGTGGTGCCTGGGCATCGCCGCCGTGGGATTCGTGTGGTCCAACTGGCTCTACCGACGAAAGACCGCGAGCTGACCACACAAGAAAGCCCCACACCTGACGGTGCGGGGCTGCTTGTGCTGTGCGCCTTTATTAACCGCGGGGGGTTAATAAAGGCGCACAGTGGATTACTTGGCGTCCAGCAGATCGATCACGAAGACCAAGGTCTTGCCGGAAAGCTGGTGCCCTGCACCGGCGGGGCCGTATGCCAGCTCCGGCGGAATGGTGAGCTGACGGCGTCCGCCGACCTTCATGCCCGGGATGCCGTCCTGCCAGCCCTTGATCAGGCCACGAAGCGGGAACTGAATGGACTCGCCACGGCTCCAGGAAGAGTCGAACTCTTCGCCGGACTCGAACTCGACACCGACGTAGTGAACGTCGACGGTGCCACCGGGAACGGCTTCGGCGCCTTCTCCGACAACCAGATCCTTGATGACCAGATCGGTCGGCGCGGGGCCTTCCTGGAACTCGATTACGGGCTTGCTACTCATGGGTCCTCCTCGTTGAGGCGAAAATTGGGGGGCAGGGGCTAGCGGGTGGTGATGTCCCGATAGTCACGCTCGGTGTAGCCGGTGTAGATCTGGCGCGGGCGGCCGATCTTCGTAGCCGGATCCTCGTGCATTTCACGCCAGTGCGCAATCCAGCCGGGCAGACGGCCCATGGCGAACAGCACCGTGAACATGCGCGGCGGGAAGCCCATCGCGCGGTAGATGAGGCCGGTGTAGAAGTCGACGTTCGGGTAGAGCTTGCGCTCGATGAAGTAGTCGTCCGTGAGGGCGGCCTCTTCGAGTTGCATTGCGATGTTGAGCAGTTCGTCGTCGCCGCCGAGCTTGGCGAGGATGGTGTGCGCGGTTTCGCGGACCAGCGCAGCGCGCGGATCGTAGTTGCGGTAGACGCGGTGCCCGAAGCCCATGAGCTTCACGCCGTCTTCCTTGTTCTTGACCTTGCGGACGAACTCGGCTGCGGTGCTGCCGCTGGCCTTGATCTCGTCGAGCATCTCGAGCACTGCCTGGTTGGCGCCGCCGTGCAGCGGGCCCCACAGTGCGTTGATGCCGGCAGAGACGGAGGTGAACAGGTTGGCGTCCGACGAGCCGACCATACGCACGGTCGACGTGGAGCAGTTCTGCTCGTGGTCGGCGTGCAGGATCAGCAGCATGTCGAGTGCCTTGGCGACCTCGGGATCACCCTGGTACGGCTCGGCGGGGAAGCCGAACGTCATACGCATGAAGTTCTCGACCAGGTTCAACGAGTTGTCCGGGTACAGGAACGGCTGTCCGACGGACTTCTTGTACGCGTACGCAGCGATGGTCGGCAGCTTCGCGAGAAGACGGATGGTGGACAGTTCCACCTGCTCCGGATCCTCGGGATCGAGCGAATCCTGGTAGTACGCCGACAATGCGTTCACTGCGGACGAGAGAACCGGCATCGGGTGAGCGTTGCGCGGGAATCCGTCGAAGAACCGCTTGAGGTCCTCGTGAAGCAGGGTGTGTCGACGGATGCGGTCCGTGAAGGACTCGAGCTGGGCGTCGGTCGGCAGTTCGCCGTAGATCAGCAGGTAGCTGACCTCGATGAACGTCGACTTACCTGCCAACTGCTCGATGGGATATCCGCGGTAACGCAGGATTCCCTTCTCACCGTCGATGTAGGTGATTGCAGAACTGGTGGATGCAGTGTTCACAAAACCGGGGTCAAGGGTGGTGTACCCCGTTGTGGCCAGCAGCTTTCCCAGCTCGATGCCGTCATTGCCCTCTGTTGCCCTGGCAATGGACATCGTGTACTCACCACCGGGGTAAGTAAGCGTGGGCTTTGTGTCATTGTCAGCGGGCACGAAGGATCCCTCTCAAGCTCGAACCAACGAGTAACTACATGCGATCAACTAGAAACTAGTCGCACGGGAGAGATCGTGCCGAAGGAGGGTCGCTCCACGGCTATTTTTCGGGTACTCACGAACCCGACATACCCACCGAAACTGAAACATGTTCCAGTCTGGGCTTTCCCACTCGCGTGACCGGTACTCCAGTCTACGGAATCGCGCATTTACCCACACTGATCTGCAAATCTCGGCTGCAATTCGCAAATGGGAGCAACGTCGGACCTTCCGGACCACTGACACGGGGTACCGAAAACCGATTGTTATCGGCTGATGCCTACTTGGTGTTACACGATCCCACGGTATGAGAGCCGGATCACAGCGCCTTGATGCCCCAGCTACCCGTCCACGTCTGACCCGGATGAAGCACCAGGAGATCGATGCCCGAGTTGAAGGCGTCAGGCGGGCAGGTCATCGGCTCCAAAGCCAATGCGCGGCCGCGATCGGGATACCCCTTGTCGTTGGCGGGATCTGCGACGAATGCCTGAATCCACGGGAACTCGCGGTTGGTCCACAGGGCAGTGCCCGTTCCATCCGGAGCCAGCAGCTCGTGTTGCGTGCGACCACTGCCGTCGACGACGTCCAATGCGCTGTACGGAGTGTCCAACTGCACCCCGGCAAGCAGTCTCGGTGTCCGGAAGTCGTAGTCCGTACCGGCGACTGCCTGCGAATACGCGTTCGGCAGCATCCTCGCCGGATCGATCGGCAACCGCGTGCCTGCTGCCAGATGCAGAGCACATTCGTCGAGCGGAAAGTCGCCGGCGCGAATGAAGGTGTGCATTCCGAGCCCGAACGGCGACGAGGTCGCACCCTTGTTCGTGGCCGTGTGCGTGACGGTCAGTCCGTCGGCACCGACCTCGTAGGCGACCGTCAGCTGCAACGGATAGGGCCAACCCTTGTGAAGTCCCACGTCGACCGACAGTTCGACGCGCTCGTACGTGTGGTCCACGAGGCTCCAATTGCGACGCCGGACGAACCCGTGGCTCGCGTTCCCCAGCGCAGGTTCGGTGATCTCGAGTTGATGCTCGATCCCGTCGAACATGAAGTGCCCGTCGCGAATTCGGTTGGGCCACGGCGCGAGAACCAATCCGGCCGACAGCGGTGGCTTCGATCCGAGTGCCCAGGTCTCGGTCAGCGCGCGCTGACCGTTCGGTCCTTCGTGATCGAGTAGCCGCAACCCGGCACCGGCCGCGGCGATCTCGGCTCGATAGCCTCCACCACGGATCTCGAACCCTCCCCTACCCGTGCTGTGCGGCGCAGTCATACGTACCAGTTTCCACCACGAGCGACCGGTTAACCAGGACGTCAGACGGCGCGTCCCACCTTGTAGCGAACGAATGCCGGAAATGCGAGGGCAGAAAGGACAACACCGACAATCACCAGGAAGCCGCCGCCCGCTGCCGCGACACCGGTCCCGAACAGGAAGGCTGCACCGCCGTGCAGCACGTCACCGATACGCGGACCACCCGCCACGACCACGATGAACACGCCCTGCAGTCGTCCGCGCATGTCGTCGGTTGCCACTTGCTGGAGCATCGTGCTGCGGAAAGCCGCCGAGACCATGTCGACGGCTCCGCCGAATGCCAGGAATGCGACCGCCACCCAGAGCAGAATCACACTGGAACCGGGACTCGCGAAGTACACGGCAACGCCGAAGCCGACCATGGACAGCCCCCACAGCGCGATGCAGACCAGAACGGCTCGCCCCTGGTACTGAACCCGTGGCAACCAACCCGAGAAGACTCCGCCCAGAACGGCTCCCACCGACATCGCCGCGAACAGCAGTCCCAGCGCAAAACCGCCGCTGGCGGGGTCACCGAAGGATTCGTGAGCGATCTCCGGGAACAGTGCTCGCGACATCCCGAACACCATCGCGATGATGTCCACCACGAACGACGCGAGCAGAACCTTCTGCGTCGCGAGATACGTGAAACCGCCGAGGACCTCGCTCAATCCGGCTCGCCGAGACGTTCCGGTCGGCGGAATCGCCGGGAGCTTCCATACCGCCCACAGTGTGGCGAGAAGAAAGATCGAGTCGAGCAGGTACAGCAGTTGCAGACCGGCCGACGGTATGAGGACACCCGCCAGTAGCGGGCCGGCTATCGCACCGAACTGCACGACAGTCATGTTCAGCGAGTTCGCGGCAGGTAACTGCCTGCCCGGAATCAACCGAGGGATGATCGCCGCTCGCGTCGGCTGGTTCACCGCGAAGAACGCCTGTTGAACCGAGAACAATCCGAGCACCAACCACACGTTGTTCACGTTCAGGGCAGCCTGGATCCAGAACAGCACCGACGTGACGCCGAGTCCGATCGAGGTGATCATCAACAGCCGTCGTCGATCCATGACGTCGGCCAGTGCGCCGCCCCACAGACCGAAAACGACCAGCGGGACCAGACCGAAGATTCCCGTCAGACCGACGTAGGCCGAGCTTCGGGTGATCTCGTACACCTGTTGCGGTACGGCGACCACGCTGAGCTGAGCGCCGATGACGGTGACGATGCCGGCCGTCCACAGCCGTCGATAGTCGCGATTCTCGAGCGGAGTCGTGTCCGCGAGTAGCCGGCTCACGGCTGGAGACGGACGGCGGACCACTGTCCGTCGACCAGGCTCGTGCGAACTCGATTGTGCATGCGGTTCGCGCGTCCTTGCCAGAACTCGACAGACTCGGGCCGAATCAGAATCCCGCCCCAGTTCGGTGGCACCGGAATCTCACCGTCCACGCCGAATCGAGCAGCGACCTCACGCAGTTGCTCGTCGAGATCGGCACGCGAGTCGATCGGACGAGACTGCGACGACGCCCACGCGCCGAGCTGTGAACCTCGAGGCCTGGTTCGCCAATACTCCTGCGTCAGTTGAGCACTCACCCGCTCGGTGGTGCCGCGGACGATCACTTGCCTGGCAAGGGTCAGCCACGTGAAGTTCGCCGACGCGTACGGGTGGGCGTCGAGGTGACGAGCCTTGTCGGATCCGTAGTTGGTGAAGAAGAGGACGCCGTCCTCGCTGAGCCCTTTGCAGAGCACGGTGCGCGACGCCGGACGGCCACCGTCGTCCACCGTCGACAGAGTCATGGCGTTGGGCTCCGGCGCGTCAGCTTCGACGGCGTCCACGAGCCATTGGCGCATGAGGGGCAGCCAACCGGTTTCGACAACCGAAGTATCCAATTCCGCACTCATGCGGTCCTCGACGGACTCCGATTCGCTGCCTGCTTGCGGATAGCCCACACGCATGGCCGCGAGTTCGTTGTCCACCGCCTGCGGGTCCTGACGTTCATTCGACACAGCCGAGAACGCTACTCCCGGGTACTCACTGGCCAACGGCTACGCGGCACGCGCTAAAGTTTGCCGTGGCTAGACCCGACCCGGACCGCGAGCCGCACCAGCGACAGCGCCGAATCGGGACGAGACGATTGCGCAGTACAAAACACGGTGCGTGCTCATCCCTGCGAGCACCGAGGCGCAGTCACTGAAGCTGAGGCAGTGCGACTGTAGACCTGGCGCACTCGAACGAGGAGAGTCCACGAGAATGGCAGCGAGCGCAGCAATACCGGACGATTTTGTGAGCGGACTCGAAGGCGTCGTCGCCTTCACCAGCGATATCGCAGAACCTGACAAGGACGGCGGCGCACTGCGCTACCGCGGAGTCGACATCGAAGACCTGGTCGGCCAGAGGGTCACCTTCGGCAACGTATGGGCCCTTCTCGTCGACGGCCGCTTCGGCCCCGGCCTCCCGCCGGCCGAGCCGTTCCCCCTCCCCATTCACACCGGCGACGTCCGTGTCGACGTTCAGGCCGGACTGGCGATGCTGGCTCCCATCTGGGGCTACCAGCCGCTCCTCGACATCGATGACGAGACCGCCCGCGACCAGCTCGCCCGCGCATCCGTCATGGCGCTGTCGTACGTCGCGCAGTCCGCTCGCGGCATCTACCAGCCGGCAGTCCCGCAGAGCCGCATCGACGAGGCCAAGACCGTCACCGAACGCTTCATGGTTCGCTGGAAGGGTGAGCCCGATCCGGCACACGTCGAGGCAATCGACGCGTACTGGGTCTCGGCAGCCGAGCACGGCATGAACGCCTCCACCTTCACGGCCCGCGTCATCGCCTCCACGGGCGCCGACGTCGCGGCTTCGCTTTCCGGCGCCATCGGCGCGATGTCCGGCCCGCTGCACGGCGGCGCACCGGCCCGCGTTCTTCCGATGATCGAAGAGACCGAGAAGACCGGCGACGCCCGCGCACTGGTCAAGGGAATCCTCGACCGCAAGGAAAAGCTCATGGGCTTCGGACACCGCGTCTACCGCGCCGAAGATCCCCGTGCACGCGTGCTCCGCGCCACGGCCAAGCGCCTCAACGCTCCCCGCTACGAGGCTGCCGCAGCTCTCGAGCAGGCTGCACTGGCAGAACTGCGTGAGCGTCGTCCCGATCGCGCGATCGAGACCAACGTCGAGTTCTGGGCCGCCGTCATCCTCGACTTCGCCGAGGTTCCCGCGCACATGATGCCTGCCATGTTCACCTGTGGCCGCACCGCCGGCTGGTGTGCACACATCCTCGAGCAGAAGCGTCTCGGTAAGCTGGTACGCCCGGCCGCCATCTACACCGGCCCGGCGCCCCGTACTCCGGAGTCGGTCGAGGGCTGGGACCAGATCAGCCACGCGTAGTACCCCGCTCGAATTCGCCAATCACGGTAGTACAGAACACAAGTGAAGGAACAGAAAGAAGCGATGACCTCCACACCGATCATCCCCGCCGACCTCAAGCCCGCCGACGGACGCTTCGGCTGCGGTCCTTCCAAGGTTCGCCCCGAGCAGCTGCAGTCCCTGGTCGAGGTGGGCGCTTCGGTGTTCGGCACCAGCCATCGCCAGAAGCCGGTCAAGAACGTTGTGGCCAGCATTCGTTCCGGCCTCGCCGATCTGTTCTCACTGCCCGAGGGCTACGAGGTCGTCCTCGGCAACGGCGGAACCACTGCGTTCTGGGATGCGGCCGCATTCGGCCTCATCCGCGAGAAGTCGCTGCACCTGACCAACGGCGAATTCAGCTCCAAGTTCGCTTCGGTCGCCAAGGCCAACCCGTTCATCGGTGACCCGATCGTCGTTTCCGCCGATCCGGGCAGCGCACCGGTGCCGGTCTCCGACCCGTCCGTCGATCTCATCGGCTGGGCGCACAACGAGACCTCCACCGGTGTGTCGATCCCCGTCTCGCGTCCCGCGGGTTCGGAGAACGCACTGATCGCCATCGACGCCACCTCGGGCGCCGGCGGACTTCCGGTCAATGTCGCCGATTCCGACGTCTACTACTTCGCTCCGCAGAAGTGCTTCGCTGCAGACGGCGGACTGTGGATCGCGCTGATGAGCCCGGCCGCCCTCGAACGCGTCGCGGAGATCAAGGATTCGGGACGCTGGACGCCTGACTTCCTCTCGCTGCCCATCGCCGTGGACAACAGCTCCAAGGATCAGACGTACAACACCCCGGCCCTGGCCACCCTCTTGCTCTTCGCCAACCAGATCGAGTGGATGAACAGCAACGGCGGCCTCGACTGGACTACCGCTCGCACCGCGGATTCGTCCTCGCGCCTGTACAACTGGGCCGAGGCCAGTGAGTTCGCAACGCCGTTCGTCGCTGATCCGGCACACCGCTCGCAGGTTGTCGGCACCATCGACTTCAACGACGACGTCGACGCTGCCGAGGTGGCAAAGATCCTGCGCGCCAACGGAATCGTCGATACCGAGCCGTACCGCAAGCTCGGCCGCAACCAGCTGCGCGTCGGCATGTTCCCGGCCATCGACCCCGATGACGTCACCGCTCTCACCAAGAGCATCGACTGGGTCGTTTCTCAGCTCGGCTGATTTTCACATTTGCTTCACCGCTCGGCCCCCGGCATGACGTCGGGGGCCGAGCGTCGTTTGCGCCAGGCCTTGTGAGCTACCACACCGGTGGGCGGATCCGAGGTCATCTCGCCCTGCGTGTCCTGCCGAGTCCATGGTCACGAATGAATTACAGTTGAGCGCGGCGCAAAGTCGCGAGCCGGCGCGATAAGGAGGTCAATGTGCGAGAGCTTCGAGTGATCGGACTTGAACCCGATGGATCGCATGTGGTGTGCGCAGATGCTGAAACCGGCCAGAAATTCCGGCTTCCCGCCGATGACAAACTTCGTGCAGCTTCCCGCGGAGACGTGGCTCGACTCGGCCAGATTGAGATCGAAATGGAAAGCCAACTCCGTCCCCGCGAAATTCAGGCGCGCATTCGTTCCGGTGCTTCCGTAGAGCAGGTCGCCGAAGAAGCGAAGATCCCCATCAGCAAGGTCGAGCGCTTTGCGTACCCCGTTCTGCTCGAGCGCTCCCGCGCCGCGGAAATGGCGCAGGGCGGACACCCGGTGCGCGACAACGGTCCGACAGTTCCCACCCTCTCCGAAATCGTGACCCACGCATTCCGCGCCCGCGGCCACAGTATCGACGAGGCCACCTGGGATGCCTGGCGCGACGAGGACAATCAGTGGGTCGCGCAGTTGCAGTGGCAGGCCGGCCGCACCACCAACGCCGCGCACTGGCGCTACCAGCCCGACGCGCACGGCGGAACGATCGTCGCACTCGACGACGCGGCATTCGACTTGATCGATCCTGACTTCGGTCGCCCACTCCGCGGCCTGGTACCGGTGGTCTCGAACGAGCCGCAGCAGCTCGAACTGTCCCGATTCGACGTCGAACCGGTGGCGGAGATCGAGCCCGAGCCCGCAGCAGTTTCCGAGCGGACAGCAGTTTCCGAGCGCACAGTAGTCCCCGAGCGGACGGTGGTGGCGGAACGGATCGTGGCGCCCGAACCGATTGCTGTCGAGCCGGAAACCGTCGTCACCGAAGAGGTTCCCGAACCCGCACCGGATGTGACCCCGAAAACCGCTCCGCAGCAGACGCAGACCAAGGACAAGCGCGGACGGCCTGCTCTTCCCTCGTGGGACGACGTACTCCTCGGGGTCCGCAGCAGCGGTCGCTGACCCGAAGGAAAGTATTCTTCTTTCGAGCGAGGCTGAGGAGAGAGGGCTGCCGGTGGCTGCACGGGTATCGACGATCTGGTTTCTGGGCGGCGCAGACGCTCGCACCGAATTGAGCAGGTACCCACAGCCGGATCAGACCGAGGCCCTGAAAATCGCCATGTCGCTGTACCCGGACAAGGAGTTCGAGTCGCTCGGGCCTCAGCCGCTGTCGATGGCCGCGACGGTGAGCCCCGGCTACGTCTTCGTCGGCGCGTACGGTCGAGTGAGTGTCGTCTGCAGCTCCGAACTCAGCACCTTCGTCCCCTCGAAACTGCCTGATTCCTGGAACCTTTCGGCAGAGGGTGGCTCGACGCTGTTGATCAGCTCCGTCCCCGAAACCGCGCAGGGTTCGTTTGCACTGTGGGAGGACGGCGAGCTACGACGCTCGTTCAGTGCCATCCCGATCGACATCGTCGAAAATCTGGGGATCCCACAGACCTGGGAACTGGAATTCTGGGCCGGCAACCATCCCCTGCGTTACCCGCCCGGGATCCTGCCTGATCCGCAGTCACTTCCGTTCCACCCGCAACAGTTCGCGGAGTCCGCCAACCTCGAGTGGCTGGGATTTCGATACACCGGCGCGCCGCGAGAACACGAACTCGACACAACGCAGATTCTCCTGTGGGGCTTCAAGATTCACCGACCCGGCGAGGCACCCAAACCTGCACCCCCAGCCCCCGCGCCGATGCCCGAGCAGGCGCCGACAGAGGTACCCATGCCCGAAAACATGCCGCCGATCCACGACGCACCGGTGGCCAAGCCGCGCGGCCGCCTCGCTCGGTACTTCGGCTTCAAGTAGCGCCGAGCAGCCTCACAGGTTCACGCGGCTATCGCTGCGATCCACCCGAGCGGTACGCCGACTACCGCGCCGTAGACCACCCATCGCCAGACGGGGACGGCTCGCCAGCGCCAGACGGTCGGCGCAAGTCCGCCTACCGCAATGACATTGACGACAACCGCCAGGAGCACGTTCACGTTGCCCAGCGCGACACAGAACGCCGCGACGGCACTGGTCGAGAGCATGGCTGCGAACACCGACACCGCGATTCCGGTGAACCAGGGCGTGCGGTCCTGAGTCACCGGCCGGTCCTGACACGTTCGTAGAAGGCCATCGCCGCTGCGGTCGCGACGTTGAGCGAGTCGGTGCCGGGCGCCATGGGTATCTTGGCACGAATATCGGTGGCCCGCATCGCATGTTCGGTCAAACCTGGCCCCTCGGCGCCCAGCAGTAGCGCTACCTTCTCCCCGGTCATCGCTTCGGCCAAAGTGACCGCTTCCGGATTCGGAGTCAAGGAAATGAGCTGAAAACCGTTGCCACGCAGCTCATCCAAGTCGTGTGGCCACTTTGCCACATGCGCGAAGGGCACTCGCAGCACGTGCCCCATCGACACACGGACCGACCGCCGGTACAGCGGGTCGGCACAACCCTTCCCGAACAGAACTGCATCGACACCGAGCCCCGCCGCGTTGCGGAACATCGAGCCGAGATTCTCGTGATCGTTGACGCCTTCGAGGACCACGACGGTCTTCGCGTCCTTCAACACGTCCGAGACCGCGAGCGGTGCCGGGCGTGCTGCTGCAGCGAGGACGCCGCGGTTGAGGTGAAATCCGACGACCTCGGCCATCACTTCGGCGCTCGTACGGTAGAACGGCACGTCCACACCGTCGAGATCGTCAGCGAGCTCCAGGAGCCGTCGTTCGACGCCGAGGAGACTGATCGGCTCGAACCGCGAAGTCAGCAGTCGCTGAGTGACGAACACTCCCTCGGCGATGACCAGTCCCTTGCCCTCCGGCAGGTCGGGGCGCCGATCCGAAGAGTTGAGATCGCGAAAGTCATCCAGCCGGGGATCGGCGGGATCTGAGATGTCGATGACGTGAACCACGGGTCTATCGTGCCGTACGCACCGCGAGCCCCCACCACTACTCCCGACCTAGCGCAACAGCGTGACAAAATGCGCGTCGAGCACCTGGCTGATCACCTCTGGATTGGTTCGCTCGGGATTGTCGACGCCGTGCGACGCGAGCCCGTCGGCGAGCGCATGCAATCTCATCGCCTCGATGTCGACCGAGGCACCCGGCCGTAGAAAACCCGCTCGATGCGCCGCTTCCACGAACGAACGAAAGTGCTCGAACAAGGTCCGGTCTGTCTCGTCACGCACCGCCGTCAACGCCGAATCGGTCTGGGCGGCAGCAGCAAAGGCCTCCCAAACCTGCATTTCTTCACGCCGATCTTGGTCGAGGGGAACGAACTGATCGGTGAACTGACGGATCGCGCGGCGGATGTCGGGATCGAAGTCGATGCCGGCAATCCTTTCCTCCACCCGGACGGTCACGAGCGTCATCGCGAACAGCAAGAGTTCGGACTGCGTCGCGAAGAAGTGCCGTAGCGACCCCGTCGACATCTTCGCCTCGTCCGCGACCGCCCGGACGCTGGCGCTCGCCACACCGTCTCGACGGATCACACGCCACACGGCCTCGGCGATCTCTTCACGCCGCTCATCCGGACTGCTACGTTTCACCACTTCACAAAACTAACACAGCTGTGCTAGTTTTCAATCACTAACACAGTCGTACTAGAAATGAGCTGATGTCATGATCGTCCACTTGATCATCGCGTGCGAAATCATGTTCTGGGTGTTCATCGCCGCAGGTCTCGCGGCCCGCTATCTACTGCGCCGCAAAACGCTGGGCGCCGCACTGCTCATCTGCGCGCCCCTGGTGGATGTCGTACTGCTCGTCGCCACAGCCCTCGATCTTCGTGGCGGTGGCGAGGCGAACTTCACCCATGGGCTTGCCGCGGCCTACATCGGATTCTCCGTCGCGTTCGGACACAGCCTCATCTCCTGGGCCGACGCCAGGTTCGCCTACCGATTTGCCGGCGGCCCGGCTCCCGTCGCACCACCCAAGTACGGGAGTGCGCGAGCACTGCGCGAATGGCGCGAGTTCGGCAAAGCCGCGATCGCCTGGGCCGTCGCGTGCGGACTTCTCGGCGCGGCCATCTTCCTCGTCGACGACCCCACCCGCACTGGAGCCCTCGACGGATGGATCAGCAAGCTGACAGTGGTACTCGCAATCTGGGGAGCAATCGCCCTGAGCTACACGGTGTTTCCCAAGAGTGAGAAGGTCACGGCGCGCGGCTAGCCTCGACTGCCTGTTCGGTCGCGTCGCATACGATCACCGGACGCAGGACGAAAACCGGCAGCCTGCCACCGTCTTCCGGTCGCGCAAGACGAAGTTTCAGCCCTTCGCTGCGTAGCAGGTACACCCCGGCCACAGTGCCCGAGACGAGCGAGATCACTCCGCCCACGATCAAGGGCGCACGTGGGTCCACGGAGTCGGCGAGCCAACCCAGCAACGGGCTTCCCAGCGGTGTGCCACCGAGGAAACTGAGCATGTAGATACCCATCACCCGCCCGCGCATCTCGGAAGGCACCGACATCTGCAGGATGTTCATCGCGGACGTCGTGAACGTCAACGTCAGTGCGCCCGTGGGGATCAACATCAGCGCCACCAACGCGTAGGTGGGCATCAATCCCACCGCGACCTCGAACACACCGAAAGCCACGGCGGCACCGAGGAACGTCCGCAACCGCGGCGCTTCCTTCCGTCTTGCGGCGTACGCAGCGCCGGCAAGGGTGCCCACGGCGAGCGTCGTGGACAGCAATCCGTAACCGTCGGCCTCGAGGCCGAACGTGTTGCGCGCCATCACCGCCAGGCTGATCGCGAAGTTCAGGCCGAAGGTCGAGACCATGAAGACCGACACCATGATCACGCGAAGGTCCTTGCGGCCCCATACATATCGGAACCCGTCGCGCACCTGCCCCTTGGTGCGCGGGGCCGGTTCCGACGGGATCAACTCCTTCTTGTTCATCAGGTAGAGCGCGATGAGCACCCCACCGAATGTCGCGACGTTGAGCAGGAACACCCACCCTGTTCCGATCAGGTTGATCAGCACACCCGAGATGGCCGGACCGACGATGCGGGCCGTGTTGAACGTCATGGAGTTGAGCGCGATGGCGTTGGACAGGTGTTCCTTGCCCACCATTTCGATGGTGAACGATTGACGCACGGGTGCGTCGAGCGCCGAGACACAGCCGAGGGCAAAGGCAATCAGGAAGACATGCCACAACGCGACGAGCCCACCGACGTCCAGCAGGCCCAACACGAGTGCGCATACCGCACTCGCCCACTGCGTGAAGATCAGGATCCGACGCTTGTCGTACCGATCGGCAAGCACCCCACCCCACACCGACAAGAACAGCGTCGGGCCGAACTGCAAGGCCATGACGATGCCCACCGCCAGCGCGTTGCCGTCCGAGAGCGTCAGTACCAGCCAGTCCTGGGCGATGCGTTGCATCCACGTGCCGACCAGAGAAACGATCTGTCCGGAAGCCCAAAGGCGGTAGTTGCGGTTGTGGAGCGCGGCAAACATGCCGGAATCGGGGTCTCGGGGCACCCCACTATCTTGCCCCTCGAGTAATTCGTTTGGGCAACGACCTCTAGGTAGCGGAGCTACGCGACCTCTAACTCACGGAGCTACTCCGTCTTGTTGACCATCTCGGTGATGATCTCGACGGCACCGCGCAGCGTCGCGAGTTCTTCGCCACCCAGCCCGGCCAGCTGCTCGTTCATCCACGCCTCACGCGCATGGGTTTCGTCCGCGAGCAACGCCTGCCCGGCGTCGGACAGATTCACGATGATCTGACGACCGTCCGTGGGATGCGGCGAGCGCTCGACCAGACCGAGCTCGGCGAGAGAAGCAACAACGCGCGTCATCGACGGCGGCTGCACTTTCTCACGTGCTGCGAGTACGCCAGGAGTCATCGGGCCGTACTGATCCAGGCTCGCCAAGGCGGACAGTTGCGTCAGCGATACCTGAGCGTCGACTCTGCGGCCGCGCAGATGCCTGGTGAGACGCACTACAGCCAGGGAAAGATCGCTGGCCAGCGCACGAGTTTCGGTGGTCACGCGTCAGACAATACGTCAAGAGCTGGCCGGTAGCTCACGTAATCGAATACCGGTCAACCCTGATTTCACGTAAGGGCGTCGGTAATGGGTCCGACAGTGAAGTAGGCCACAAAAAGTGCCGCCACGATCCAGAGCAACGGGTGGATCTTCTTGATACCACCGCTGGCAGCGTGCAGGACCACCCATGAAATGAAGCCGACGCCGATGCCGTTGGCGATCGAGTAGGTGAACGGCATGACGATCATGGTCAGGAACGCCGGGAGAGCAACCGAGAACTTGGTGAAATCGATGTCTCGGACCTGCCCGATCATCAGCGCACCGACGACGACGAGGGCAGGCGCAGCTGCCTCGATCGGCACGACGGAGTAGAGCGGCGTCAGGAACATCGCGACGAGGAAGAGCAGTCCGGTCACGACGTTTGCCAGGCCCGTGCGGGCGCCTTCGGCAATACCCGACGCCGATTCCACGAACACGGTGTTCGACGACGCCGAAGCGCCACCGCCCACGATCGCGCCCGCGCCTTCGACGACAAGCGCGCGACCGACGTTGGGGAGGTTTCCGTCCTTGTCGGTCAGGCCGGCTTCCTTACCGAGACCCGTCATCGTGCCCATGGCGTCGAAGAAATTCGCGAGCACGAGGGTGAAGACAAGCAGGCTGGCGGCCAGAACACCGATGCGGGTGAATGCGCCGAAGATGCTGACGTCGCCGACCAGGCTCAGATCAGGCATACCACCGAGCATCTCCGGGATCGCGGGGATGCTGAGGTTCCAGCCCTTGGGGTTGGTTCCGAGCGAGGGTCCGACGTCGGCAACTGCCTCGATGATCGCGGCGAGGATCGTCGTGACGACTATGCCGATCAGCAGTCCACCACGAACCTTGCGCACTACCAGAACACCCATGAGCAGCACACCGAAGATGAACACCACGGTCGGCCACGAAGCGATCGAGCCGTTGATTCCGAGTCCGACGGGAACCGTCGTACCGGCGGCATCGGGGATACGGCGGACGAATCCGGCGTCGACCAGTCCGATGAAGGCGATGAACATGCCGATACCGGCCGCGATCGCGGACTTCAATGCCGAGGGAATCGCATTGAACACCGCAGTTCGGAAACCGGTGAGTGCCAACAGAACGATGATCACACCGTCGATGACCACCAGGCCCATCGCCTCGGGCCAGGTGACCTGAGGTGCGATTGTGACGGCGAGCAGGCTGTTGATGCCGAGACCCGCGGCGATGGCAAACGGATAGTTGGCAACGACACCGAAGACGATGCTCATCAGGCCCGCAACCAGAGCGGTGACCGCCGCCACCTGGTTGACCGGAAGGATGTTGCCGAGAACGTCGGTCTTCGCTGCAGCGTCGTCAGCCGAGAAACTGCCGAGGATCAGGGGGTTGAGGACCACGATGTAGGCCATCGCCACGAAGGTGACGACACCGCCGCGAATCTCGGTCGAGATCGTCGACCCTCGTTCGCTGATCTTGAAATAGGTGTCGAGGATCTTGCCGGGTGCCGCCATGTTTGTTCTTTCCCCATCGCTGTAGGTCGCCGTGTGCCGGCGCACATGAAGCCGGTCGCACTAGGGAGAGTAGGCCACCGGGGTACGGGTAGCGTTAATTTTGTGACGGAGACTCGCAACACAACAGGCCTGATCGGCAAATTGTCCGCACCCGCGCCGGCACTGATCATCGGCACCGCGTTGTGGGTGATCGCCACGATCGTGGTCGCGGTGAGCGGCGATCGTTGGTCGGATGCACTCCCGATCTGTTACGCGGGTATCGGAGTCGGCTTCCTCGGCTTCGCTCTGTTCTCCATTCAACGACGCGCAGCTGTGCGCGGCGACAAGGGCGCACAACAGGGCGCCGGTCTGGTCGACTGAGCAGGTCGATTCACCCTTTCAGTATGGTAAGCCTACCCTGCACTCTCGTGTCGGTCTTAGCTTGTCAATGCTGAAAGGAACCACGTAGCCGTGAAGATCTCCCACCGAAATCGTTGGAAAAGCCGAGGACGTTGGACGAGACTGACATCCGTTGCTGTGGTCGCCCTGGTCGGCACAGCACTCGTCTCCTGCAGTTCGAACGACGACGCAGCAAGTAGTTCGTCGAGTTCCGGTGGTGGCGCCTTCCCCGTCACGATCGATCACGCTTTCGGCAGCACCACGATCGATTCCGAACCACAACGGATCGTCACCGTCGGTTACAACGACGAGCAGGCTCTGTTGGCTCTGGGCATCAAGCCCGTCGGAATGGTCAACCAGTACCCGGGCGAACCGGACGTCAACCGCACGTGGCCATGGGTCACCGGCCCTTGGGGCGGAACCGAACCGACCGTCGTCGGCAGCAATCCCGAAACCACGATCAGCGTCGAAAAGATCGCTGCGCTCGAGCCCGACCTGATCCTCGCGCTCTACTCGAGCATCGACAAAGACCTGTACAGCACACTTTCCGCGATCGCCCCGACCGTCGCGAAGGATCCGGCCTACGGCGACTACGCAACTCCGTGGCAGATCACGACGAAGACCGCAGCGAAGGCAGTGGGCCGCGAAGCCGACGGCGAGAAGTTGGTCGCCGATATCGACAGGCAGTTCGCCGACGCCAGAAGCGCTCACCCGGAATTTGCAGACCAGACCGCGGTGATCATCAGCGTCGACGCGACCCCGGAGTTCTACGCCTTCTCCTCCGAGGACGCCCGCGGACGGGTTCTCGGCAGTCTCGGATTCAAACCTGCTCCCGCGGTCGAGGCCTTGATGAACGGTGAGTTCTACGCGCCGATCTCCACCGAACGACTGGATCTTCTCGACGTGGACCGTCTCGTTGTCATCGGCAATCCCGATGCCGCACAGGCGGTCCGAAACAACCCTGGCTTCCAGCAACTCGACGTGGTCAAGGACAATCGCGTCGTCTACGTCAACGACGATCAGGCTCCGCAGGTCGGTGCGGCCTTGACCGCGAGCTCGGCACTGAGCTTGCCGTGGGCCACGAGCCAACTACTCGCCGAACTCACGAAGTAACCAGCGCCCGGCGCTTTCTGATCTGCGCGGTTCCCCAGATCCACACCCCGGCCCACATCATCCCGAACGCCCAACCTGCCAGTACATCGGTCATCCAATGGGCAGCCAGGTAGACGCGGGAGAATCCGACGGCGATCGTGTACAGGCCGAGGCTCGCGAGCATTGCCGTCTTCGCGAGCCTCGGCAAGGCAAGACGAAGGATCACGGCGGCAACCGAAGTCGCGAGGATCGCGCTCATCATCGCGTGGCCCGACGGGAACGAATACGAATCGATTTCGATCAACCGCTCCGGCAGGGGTGGACGGGTTCGCGTGAAGATGCGCTTCAATCCGCTCATCACGAGCAGACCGGTCAACATCGATCCGGCGATCAGCAGAGCTTCGGTGCGTAGTCCCCGAACCAGAAGCACGATCGTGAGCAGCGTCGCGATCAGCCACGACGCGAGGGTTCCGCCGCTGTCGGTGATGACGTCGACGACGTCCACGAGCCACGCCGTCCGCTGACTCACTGCGCTGTCGAGTACCCACTGATCAAAAGACATCTGCCCTCACATTCCTTGCGGCAGAGTCCACGTACGCATCACGTGATGAACGCCGTCCGAGTCCACCCACCACGGCACGATCACCGTCGTCTCGACCGCCCCCGTCAGTTCCACCGACAGTTCGTGATGGATCACTACCTCGCCGCCGGGAACCTCACGGCCGAGGGCTGCGAAGCCGAGAACTGCCTGCGGTTCGTTCGCCCACGTCGTCACGACGCCGGTGCTGCTCACTCGTCCGTGAACGGATGCAGACGCCGTCGCGACGTCGAGCAGATCTGCCAGTGCGTCGGCCGTCTCGAAGCTGCCGAGCACCACTCGTTGTGCAGGCAGTGCCGCTCCCAGCCACGGTCGGTCGAGAACAAGGGCGTCGCCGGGATCGACCAGATCGCCGGAAAGGCCTCGCACGAACGGCGGCAGGTGCAGTTCCTCCAGGTCGAGAACCCGTCGCTGCGCTGCCTCCCCCAGTAGTCGGTGCGTCCGCGCGACGACGGCGGAGGCCGGCATCCGTAGTGGGTCGGCAAGCCGATCGAGCAGCAGCTGAGCCAGTTCCGGATCGTCGACGGTATCCGATGCCAGCAATCCGGAGAAGAATCCGGCGTCGGGGTGTTCGGCAGCATCGAGCAATCCCTCGAAGGTGCGATCGCCCGGAGCGCGCAGCAAGCCCAGCACCTCACCGCCGAGTTCGGCATTCGAACGCAACCACCACGCCGTGTATCCACGACGGTCGGTGAGCAGCGCCCGTGTCGCCGGCGACTCGACCAGCAGCGACAACGCCTGCGGCCAGCGGTCTTCGTCCACGAGGTCGAGATCGCGCACGGCTTCGATGTATTCGGGGTCCTCGTCGAGGGTGTCCCACCATGCGTCTTCGGCGTCGAGATCGTGATCGGGGCCGGAAGGCAATTCCTCACGGACCACCGTGAAACCCCACCCGACACCGACTACCCGTAGCGCCTGCTCCCCCACCTGCTGAACAAAATCAGCGTCGACGATGCCGAAGGGAGAATCCTCGACCAGGACGCTTGCAAGGGGAGCTCCCGGAAGCAGAAGTTGGTCGGCGGACCGCAATTCGCCCTCCGAATCAGGAAGTAGCACTTCACCGATCCACGACGGCAGCGCCCCTGGCGCCACGTGGGCCGCCAATCCGAGCACCACTTGCGCCAACTCCGTCGCTACCGAATCATCTTGGTCCGCAGCATCTTCGATCAATGCGCGCAGCGCCGGATCGGACAGCAGGTCGGTGGCACTCGCGGTCTGCGCTCCCAATCGAGACAGCAACGGGTGAACCGCGACGGGATGAACCAACCTCGTCCACTCCACCGACGGCGCGTCTTCGCCCAGTTCGACGCCGACGACGACGGTCCGCGGCCCGGTCACCGTCCGTCCGTCGGAGAGCGGAACCGGCAGTGTTCCAAGCTCTTCCACCGCAAGAGTGTCGATCACCAGAGGCTCGAGAGCCGAATAGAGGCGATTCCACCACTTGGGTTCACGTTCCGAACCGCTGAGCAGTTCGGCGATGCGCGCGAGCCCGATGCGGTGTGTCGACACCGCCGCGAGCGCTCGCTCGTGCTTGGGGCCGGAGAGCTCGGGGACAACCAGGCCACCGATGATGTCGGTGAGCAACTCGGCAAGGTCATCACTGAGCCCGGGCACCACGGACGCTCGCTGCGGCGCGCGGTCGGGCTCACCGACCACCGGAAGCCACTCGTTTTCCTGCAGCTCCTTCAGAAGCGCTTCGCGCAGAAGCGAATCCGTTTCACTGCGGGCAAAGGCAGGGATCGGAACGAGTGCCGTTCGCTGCCGAGGAGGTAGTGCAGCAAGGAACTTCGCGTACCCCTCGGCAAGCGGAGCGATCGGTGCAGCGGGCATGAGGCGTCGCCGATCGGGTTGCATTGCAATGTCGGCAATGATGATCGCGGGGATCGACAGTTCCTCGTCGGATCGCGTCGGCGCCCGCAGGACGTCGTCTGCGACCGGCTCGACGACCCCGTCGCGGACCGGCACCAACCATCGCGCGTTCGGCGCGGTGTACTGCCACCACGTGCGATCACCGATCGCGATCTCGACGAGGCCGGAATCCAGCACCCGTTCCGATCGCCGAAAAATCTTCTCACCCAGACGAATTGATCCGAGAGCCGGGAGTTCGAGCAGCAGGTCGACTGCCTCACGTATCATCTGCGAAAGCAGCGCCGCGGCATCGACGTCCGGCCGAAGCGTCAGCACCACTTCCGAATCAGCACCATCGCTCGGCAATTCGCCAGACGGCCACACCAAACGAAGTACGGGGACACCGGTTTCCGGCACCGGGAGTTCGCGAGACTCGATCTCGCGCAGAGTGTGCGAGGCAGAGAATCGAATCGATCCCGTCGACGAGCGCAGTTCCACCTCGTCACTGACCGAGAGAACTGCCGAGAATCCGACGCCGAACCGTCCCGTCACACCTTCGTCGGCGTCGACCTTGTTCGACGCGCGCAGCGCGGTCAGCGCATGTACACCGGATTCGTCCAGTGGACGGCCCGTGTTCGCCACCGTCAGCGTCCGACCGTCCACATCCACCCACAAAGAGCCCTGGACGCCCTCGCGTGCAGCTGCATCGGCAGCGTTCTGCGCCAGTTCGGTGAGCAGACGGTCGCGGTACCCGGCCTTTGCGAGGTCGGATTCCGCAGCCGCGTCTTCACGCAATCGCGTCGGAGATTCCGACCACGCGCGCAGCGTCGCCTCGCGGAGTGCGTCCGTACCGAACGGATCTTCTACTCGGTGGATACCGAATCCTCAACTGCAACAGCGCTCGACGGGCGAGCGGGCACCGCAATCAGCTCGACGGCCCCGTCGTCGAATGCGTCGAACTGCGGCGAGCCCGCACCGAGCGGCAGGCTGGTGTCCGAGTGCGCGCCACAACCGTAGGACACGCTGACCACACGGCCGTCTGCGGAGAGTTCGTTTCCGCACACACCGAACGCTGCGTGCAGCGAACCGGCGAGTGGAAGGAAGAATCCACACAGTCCACACGTCGACGGCGCGGCCTTCGCCATCTCCGACTCCGGGCCGAAGTCACCGTCGAACCAACGCTGCGCGGCATCGAGTCGGCCCTCGCGGCTCATGACCTGTTTGCGGCCGAGCCCGATTTCGAGAGCTACCTCGTCGACTTCCGGGTCACCGGTGGCGACGTAGCCGGGAACGAGGCGAGGATCCTCGGCCGGCGGGGCGAGTAGGTCACCGACGGACAGATCGCCGGGACGAATCCGCTGATCCCATGGCAGCCATTCCGGCGCAACCAACGCGTCGGGACCCGGCAACAGCGCCAACTCACTGATCGTGGCGTGGGTGTCCTCCGGTCCGGCAGCGACGACAACCGCCCACTGCCAACCGCGGTATCCCGGAATGTCTGCTGCAAATCGATGGGTGGCGGCAAATTCGTCCTCCGACGTCACGCCGAGGTATGCCCCCACACCGCCTTCATGCAGGTCGACGACTGCCTTTCGGGCAAGCTCGACCGCATCGGCCAGTACTGGGCGCGGCACTGCACGCTCTGGAGAAGTAGCAACACTCACTCCTCCAGTTTGCCGCACCACCGCAAGTCCGCAACGCACTGGGCTGCCATGCTGGGCAGATGAGTAGGTCACACGCCAATTCCGTGCGCACTTTTGCAGTGGTCGCCGTGATCGCCTCGGCCTTGGCGGGGTGCTCCGATTCCCCCGGAGCTCCCGACAACCTCACGTCCGAAACCGGCTCCGTCGAGATCGTTCGAGTGTCCGCGCACGATCCCGACGCGTTCACGCAGGGCCTCGAGATCGACGGAAACCGGTTGTACGAAAGCACCGGACGCGTCGGGCAGTCCTGGGTGCGCTCGAGCGAGATCTCCGACGAGCAGTCCCCCGCTTCGGGACCGGAAGTTGCGCGTGCCGATCTCGACCCGCCGTTGTTCGGTGAGGGCATCACGGTTGCCGGAGACACACTGTGGCAACTCACCTGGAAAGACGGCGTTGCCATCGCCCGTGACAAGGACACCTTGACCGAACGGGGGCGGTTCCCACTCGACACCGAGGGATGGGGAATCTGTTCGCTCGGGGATCGGATTGTCTCGAGCGACGGTTCGGCCACGTTGACCTTTCGCGATCCCGAAACCTTTGCGCCGATCTCGACCGTCGACGTCACCAGATCTTCGGAGTCCGTCGGCAAGCTGAACGAATTGGAATGCGCCGAAGACGGCTCCGTCTACGCCAATGTCTGGACCACGGACACCGTCGTCCGAATCGACCCATCGGACGGCAGCGTCACGAACGTGTACGACGCTTCGCCGCTACGCGAAGAACTCGTCGCGGACGGATCGACCAGCACCGTCGACGTTCTCAACGGCATCGCGCAGATTCCCGGTACCGATCGATTCCTGCTCACCGGCAAGTATTGGCCGCAGATGTTCGAAGTCCGTTTTGTTAACTGAGTCCGACATGACACAGGACTCGCAGGGGTGTGCGTGGTAGCCGCGCCGACACTAGGACAGAATTGAGTGGTGACCGGACCGCGCGAACCCTACGACCCCGAAACTCGGCGAATCCACGACGAGCCGGAGGGGCAACAGGTGCACCCCGGTTACGACAATTACCCACCCGCGGCCCGCCCGGACAATTACCCACCTTCGGCCCGTCCCGCTGCCCGTCGCACGCCTTTGCCACCGCTGCATCCGATTCCCGAATCGCGGGGAGACTCCGAATCCGCGGCCGGTTCGAAGACGCCGGGGGCGGACGCTCCCAAGGCTCCACCGATGCCTCGCAAGCTCACCGTCACTCGCGTCGCAGCGATGCGCAGCCGCGAACTGACGAACAAGGGCATCGCGACCTTCCAGCGCGCGGCGAAGGCCGACGGCGCGGACAAGTCCGGTCTGACCGCTCTCACCTACGCGGTGATGACGAACAACGCGACCGACGCGGCGATCTCCGTCGCTCTGGCCAACACGCTGTTCTTCTCGGCCGCGACGGGCGAGGACAAGACCAAGGTCGCGCTCTATCTCCTGATCACGATCGCACCGTTCGCGGTCATCGCACCGCTCATCGGCCCCATGCTCGACCGGTTGCAGCGCGGACGCCGCATCGCACTCGCGTCGTCGTTCGGAATCCGGACGCTCCTCGCGGTGATCCTGGTCTTCAACTTCGACAGTTGGATCCTCTATCCGGCCGCGCTCGGCATGATGGTGCTCAGTAAATCGTTCTCGGTGCTCAAGAGCGCAGTGACACCACGCGTCCTACCACCGGAAATAGACCTGGTGCGCGTGAATTCGCGTCTGACGGTCTTCGGGCTGATCGGTGGAACGATCGGGGCCGGAGCTGTCGCAGGTGCGCTCGCGCTCGCTTTCGGTTCCACCGGCGCCTTGTGGTTCGCGGTCGCCGTCACCGTGTTCGGCGCATATCTGAGCATGCGAATCCCGTCGTGGGTCGAGGTCACCGAAGGTGAGGTTCCCGCGACCATCACCTACCACCCGGACGAAGCGCATCACGCCGGCAGCGCCCCACCGCAGCCGGACGCCAAACCTGCCAAGGTCCGTCAGCCTCTCGGACGCGCCGTGATCATCGGACTCTGGGGCAACGGCACCATTCGCGTGCTCACCGGCTTCCTGACGCTCTACATCGCGTTCGTCGCCAAATCACGCACCGATCACGAGCCGCTCCAGCAGGCCATGATGCTCGGCCTGGTCGGCGCAGCAGCCGGTCTGGGTAACTTCGCCGGAAATGCCACGGGTGCGCGCCTCAAGCTCGGCCGGCCTGCCTTGATCGTGCTCCGGTGTACTGCGTCGGTGTGGATCATCGCGGTGATCGCAGCTCTGACGGACAACCTCATGACGGCCGCGCTTGCCACGCTCATCGCATCGGCCGCCAGCGCGCTCGCCAAGGTCTCACTCGACGCGTCACTCCAGCACGACCTGCCCGAGGAATCGATCGCGTCCGGATTCGGTAGATCCGAGACGGTTCTGCAGCTGAGCTGGGTACTCGGCGGCGCATTGGGGGTTCTGCTTCCGACCGAATACTGGATCGGGTTCACTGTTGTATCGGTGTTCCTGACGATCGGGCTTCTGCAGACCTTCCTGAGCTACCGAGGAAGCAGCCTCCTGCCCGGCCTCGGCGGGAAGCGACCCGATCTGGCCGAACAAGAAGTGACCGAAGTGATTTACACCGGTAAATCCAACCGAGGACAAGGAAGTACTCCGCAGTGATGATGCGCTCGAGAACAAAGAAGATCGTGGCAGCGATCAGTGTCCTGATGGTGGTGGCACTGGTTGCTTACGTCTCCGTTCTTTTCGTGATCATCAAGAACATCAACGACGACCCCGACAAGCTGCCGGTCATCACTGCATACGCACACGGCAAGACGATCGAAACGAACCCTGCCGGTTTCTGCACCATCGACCTGTCCCAGTGCGCCCAGGTGGGCGACATCTACGCACTCGACGTTCCAGCGGGCTACCCGCTGCAGCTGTCGTTGTCGACGGACGTCTCGGATGCGCAGTGGGCACTGCTCGCCGTCTACGAGGATGCCGACGGCAACCAGACCGGTGAGCCCCGAGTCTTCGAGCCCGGCGAGGCCCTGGCAGTGACGGTCGAGTCTTCGAGCGATCCCGTCAAGCAACTGGTCGGCGTCGAAATCCACCTCGCCGTCGGTGAGGGAAGCGAACAGGGACTGCTGATCTGGTCGATCAAGACCGCTTGATCCCCGGAACGTCGAAAATGCCCTGCACACCGATTGGTGTGCAGGGCATTTTGTTTCGAAGCCGTGTACGGCAGCTCGTATCGAGCGATCAGGTGTCGAGCTCGCGAGCGACGGCCCGGACGACCTCGGAGATCCGCTGAGCGGTCTTACGGTCCGGGTACTTGCCGTTGCGCAGATCCGGCTGGACCTTCGCCTCGAGCAACGTGATCATGTCCTCGACCATGCCGTGCAACTGATCAGGGGTGTGCTTACGCTCGACGGGCTCACGACGCGTCGCCGTCGCGCCGCGCAACGACGGCGCCGGCTCGAGTACCTTCAGGCTCAGTGCCTGCGGACCGCGGCGGCCCGCAGCCATTCCGAACTCGACGCGCTGGCCGGCCTTCAAGCCTTCGACGCCCTCGGGGAGAGCGGAAGCACGGACGTAGACGTCCTCGCCCTCTTCCTGCGACAGAAAGCCGAAACCCTTTTCGACGTCGTACCACTTCACCTTGCCGGTCGGCACCGCGTTCACCTGCTCATCACTCGACTGGGGCGTCTGCCCCAATGTGCTCGGGAGGCTCTCGGAAGAGCCTCATGGCCTTGCTCGCATCGCTTCCGGTGGAAGAATGCAAAAGAACGCGCCCCACACTTGCTTCAGCGGGGCGCGCAGTCTGTTAACAGTCTACCTGTGACGAACCCGGGTCGGCACCCAGGTTTACAGGCACTATCCTCGTAGGTGTGGACCCTCAACCGAACCCGCGCACTTCCGGCACCGGAAACGGTCTGTTCCGTACGGCGATGGCACTGTTCATCGTCGGATTCCTGGCGATCGTGGCCATCTTCGCAGTCCATATCTTCAGCGACACCCCACCCGGCCTGGCGTTGTACCTGGTAGCACTCGCGTGCCCGATCGGCTTCCTCCTGGCCATCGTCTACACGCTCAGATCCGGTCGACGCGTGCGCTGATCACTCCCGCCTCCAACCGAAAGGTCACTGACCATGAGAATCCTCCTGAACGTGATCTGGCTGGTCTTCGGCGGCTTCTGGCTGGCGTTGGGTTACTTCGCCGCAGGCATCATCTGCTGCATCCTCATCATCACGATTCCCTTCGGAATCGCGGCATTCCGCATCGGCATCTACGCACTGTGGCCGTTCGGTAAGACCGTCGTCGACAAGCCGACCGCTGGTGTCGGTTCGATGATCGGCAATGTCATCTGGGTGATCATCGCCGGTATCTGGTTGGCGATCGGACACATCGTCACCGCCGTCGCGATGGCGATCACGATCATCGGAATTCCGCTCGCGGTCGCGAACCTGAAGATGATTCCGATCTCGCTGATGCCGCTCGGCAAGGAGATCGTCGACGTGGACCGGGTGAATTACGCATAGTCGTGGACCGCGTCGATTACGCATAGCGGGCCCGCGGACCGAAGAACCCGACCACAGCAGTTGCTGTGGTCGGGTTCTCTGGTATCAGGTCGTATCAGCGGCCGAGGCTACCGAGTCCGGGGAGGTTACCGAGCGAACCGGTTCCCGTTCCCGGGTTGCCCGGATCGACGGGGCCGACCGGCCCCTCGGAGACCACGATGGTCACGCTCGAAGCACGCGAAAGCACGCTCTTCGCAGTGATCTCGACGGTGACGCTGCCGACAGCGGTGGGGGTACCCGAGATGGTGCCGTCCTGTGCGAGGGACAGTCCGCCGGGCAGAGTGCCACTGGTGAGTGCAAACGTTGCGCGCGCATCGGCGGCAGTGAGCTTCTGCGAATACGCCTTACCTACCTGAGCGGCAGGCAATTCGACGGTGGCGGGTAGCGGGTACGCAGCAACGACTGTCACCTTGCCCCCGTTGGTCGTCGACGCGATGGCGCCGGTCGAGGTGTCGAGCGCGAGGTTTTTGACCTTCTCCAGTGCCGGAACCTTGGTATCGGTCAGAGCGGTGGTGGCGCGGGTCGTCAGATCGACCGACCACAGGTGTCCGTTCATGACGTCCGCGACATATGCAATGCCTGCCGCAGCGTCGACGACCACGCCGTTGGGAATCGCGGTCGGAGACAGCGTGGTCTTCGACAGAACCGCGCCGGCCGGGGTGATCGCCCACAGGTTGGTTGCCCGGGTGTCGGTCATGTAGATGTTGCCGGTGTTCGTGTCGACATCGACGTCGACCGGGTAGAGGTTGTCGGCACGCACGATCGACTTGAGTGCTCCGCCCTTGCGTACGTCCGCCTGCCACAGCGTGCGGCCGTAATTCTCGTCGAAGAAGTTGGTGTCCGCGATATAGAGGAAGCCGCGGACACTGTCGAAGGCGAGCTTGGTCGGCGTTGCCGACTTGTGGACCAGAATGCTCGACACGGCGTCGGCGGCGTTGGGGTCGACGACTCGGATGTTGCCGGACTTGTAGTCCGAGAAGTACGCGCGGTGTGTTGTGGGATCGACGACGACATCGTTGATCTGCGGACGCGAGCCGTCGGGGTTCTTCTCGCTCAGCGTGACCGTCTTTTCGACCTTCCCGGTCTTCGTGTCGACAATCGAGATCGCGCCGCCGTAGGAGGAGGACACGTATGCGCGTCCGAGGCTTGAGTCGACGGCAAGTGCCGACGGGTAACCGACGACGCCGTCGATGGTGCCGACGGACTTGCCGGTGTTCGTGTCGACGACGGACAACGAGCTGGTCGGTCCGCCGTACTGCGTGATGTATCCGCGGTGGGTTGCCGAGTCGACGACGATGTCGCCGGGCTGGGTTGCGGAATAGCTTCCGACAACACCGTGTGTCGGATCCTCGGGTGAGGCGTGTGCAGCGGGAGCAGTGACGGCCAGGCCGACAGCAGCAGCGGCAACGGCGAGTGACGCGGTGACCGCACGCCGACGGTATTGCAGTTTCATGAGGGGTGCCCTACTTCTTTGGAAGACTCTGCGAAACCTGCCCAAGCGAGGCAAGTCAGGCAAACCTAACCTAAGTTTCACAGTCGATGTTGAGACACGGGCCACAACCTTGGGTCCGGATCGACGCACCTCTCAATCGCCCGAAATTCTATTTCCGCATAACGTGTGACCTTGCTCACATTACGGATGAATAACGGAACGGACACAACCGGACATTCACTCGGGCACCCCCACCTACCTGGGAAGAGTCTCCTGCGCTTTGTGTGACGCGTTGTACGTCTTTCGCCACGCCGCGTTATCAAATGGTGACACGAGCGACTCGAGCCGTTACCGTCGTTTTCGGCCGGGAAACTCGGCCACCTCCGGCCCGCCGCGCCAAGCCTTGTCCCGCGGGTACCGGACTTCCGACAGAGCATTCCAGGGACGAGGACGGGGGACCCAAAGTCCTCTGTGAGAACAGAAAAGTTCTCCAGTGGACACCGGTTCGATCGCAAGACCGAATCTTGGGGTGAAGCCAGACCCTTTCCAGCCAGGAAAGGCGAGGCCGGGCGACCTCTCAGCCCGAACCCGACAGCTGACCTCGCAGGCGCGTGTGGAGAGGATTTCGACCATCATGAGCGGACGCCATCGCAAGCCCACCACCACCGGCCGCACTGTCGCCAAGGTCGCCGTCACCGGCGCCATCATGGGCGTAGCAGGAATTGCAGCCACCGGAACCGCAAACGCTGCCCCCGACTCCGACTGGGATCGTCTCGCCCAGTGTGAGGCCGGCGGAAACTGGGCCATCAACACGGGCAACGGTTACCAGGGCGGACTGCAGTTCTCCCCCAGCACGTGGAACGCACACGGCGGCGGACAGTACGCAGCCACCGCAAACCAGGCCACTCGCGAGCAGCAGATCGTTGTTGCCGAGCGTGTTCTCGCAAACCAGGGTTGGGGCGCATGGCCGTCCTGCTCCTCCAGCCTCGGGCTGAGCAGCGGCGCCACCGAGCGTTCCGCTCCGGCCACGACGGCTCCTCAGGCAGCTCCGGCTCCGGCGCAGCAGGTCGCACAGACCGTTGCACACCCGGTCGCCGACGCCATCGATCAGGCAATCGCATTCGCCGAGGCCAACGGCATCCCGGTCGACCCGCAGATCCTCGCAGTCGCCGACACCGCGAAGTCGTTCCTCAAGTAACACCGGCAAGACTGTCCGCTCGGACGCTCGAACATCAAGAAGGCCCGCACCGATTCGGTGCGGGCCTTCTTCGTGTCGAGTTGTTATCGGTTGATGACGGTGTGCGGGTGTACGTAAGGAAGTGACTCCACCGGAACCGGAAAGGTGGTGTCCTCGCCGAAGGGTGAAAGTCCACCTGCGCGGGTCGATGACAATTCGGTCACTGCGTGATCTCCGTCTGCAGTTTCCGGCCATCCTGGATCTACATAGTGTTGCTTCGAATTGTTGGCCACGAAGTCATTTTGACAGGACGCCGTTACGCCGTACAGACCAGGTCTCTAATCTGATACCTGATGACCGAAACACGTGGCACCCCGGCGGGCAGTTCCGCAGCCGAAAGTCTGACCGATTGGCTCTCGGCGCGCAGTGACGCCGAGTTGACGGAGTTGCTGCGTCTGCGCCCCGATCTGGCCGTACCGCCGCCGAGCACGATGGTGGTTCTCAGCGGTCGGGCACAGCAACGCGCGTCGGTCAGCCGAGCCGCAGACGAACTCGACACCCTCGATTTCGGTCTTCTCGAATTGTTGGCGCTGGGCGGCGCCGAGGAAACTCCGATGACGCGGGCGGAGCTCAACAGTGCGATCGCCGAACGAGCGCTGACCGGCAAGGGCAAGGTCACCAAGAAGGCCGTCGACAAGTCTCTGTCGAAGATGCGCGCGTCCGCCCTCATCTGGGGTGTCGATCCCATCAGCGTCGTCCCGGCAGTCATCGGGATGATTCCGTGGCGTGTGGGGCGCGCCCTCGAACCTGCCGAGGCGATGACCGAGACCGAGATCTCGGCTGCGCTCAACGCTCTGGACACCCGCGAGCGGGATCTCCTCGAGACACTCGCCAACTCCAGCCCGATCGGTCGCACCCGCGACGCTGCCCCCGGAACGCCGCCTGAGCGCCCGGTTCAACGACTGCTGTCGGCCGGCCTGCTGCGGTGGCTCGACGAGCAGACCGTCGAGCTTCCGGCGACGGTTCGTCAGGTCATCCGCGGCGAGCCGGTTTTCGATCCGACGACGCTGACCGCACCTGTCATCGGGGGCGACAAACTCAAGCCGGCGGACGTGAACGCCGCAGCAGCCGGCGAGGCGCTCGAGTTGGTACGCCAATGCGAGAACGTGATCGCTGTTCTGGGCGCAGCGCCGGCCCCCGCACTGCGAGCCGGTGGGCTCGGTGTTCGAGAACTACGACGCGTGGCCAAGACGGCCGATCTCGACGAAGCGCGCGTGAGCCTACTTGTCGAGTTGCTCTCGGCAGCCGGACTCATCGCCAGTGGAACACCAGATCCGGCGCCGGTCTCGGACAACGCGGACGAATACTGGACGCCCACGCTCGCGGTCGACGGCTGGCTGAACGCATCCACAGCGCGACGGTGGGAGGTGCTGGCGTCCGCCTGGGTCGACGTACCTCGAGTTCCGTGGATGATCGGGCTGAGGGATTCCACCGACAAGCCGATCGCGGCGTTGTCCGAGGAGGGCCGCGCTCCGGCGGCTCCGCGAGATCGTCAGGCCATTCTGGGGCTGCTCTCCGAACTCGACAGCGGCCAGACTGCATCGGCCGTCGAGGTAAGTCGGCTGCTGGCGTGGCGACGCCCGCGATGGAGCGGGCGCCTACGGACGTTCGCGATCGAGCGGACTCTGGACGAGGCCGCTGCTCTCGGGCTGGTGGCCCGCGGCGCGTTGTCGTCACCTGGACGAGCCTTGCTGCACGGCGGGGACGCCGAAGCCGAAATGCAGTCCGCGCTACCCGAGCCCATCGACTACATCCTGGTCCAGGCGGATCTGACTCTGGTTGCGCCCGGCCCGCTGGTACCGGACCTGCTCGAGCAGGTGAGCCTGGTCGCAGACATCGAGTCGGCCGGATCGGCGTCCATGTACCGCATCAGCGAGGACAGCGTGCGTCGTGCGCTCGACGCCGGTCTGACGGCCACCGAACTGCATGCGATGTTCGCTTCGAAATCGAAGACTCCTGTCCCCCAATCACTTTCGTATTTGATCGACGATGTCGCCCGTCGACACGGACGACTGCGTGCCGGAGTGGCGGCGTCGTTCATTCGATGTGAGGACGCGTCACTGCTGGCGGAGGTCCTCGCATCCGCAGTGGCCGAGCCGTTGGCACTGCGCGCCTTGGCTCCCACCGTCGCGATTTCGCAGGCCCCTCTCCGCGAAGTCCTGACCGAGCTGCGAGCCGCCGGATTCGCGCCGGCAGGTGAGGACTCTTCGGGCACGTTGGTCGATCTCCGCCCACGTGGGGCACGTGTACCCAACCGTCGCAGCCGACCGGCGTCGAGGATGCCGGCGAGCCCGTCGGCGGATCAGCTGGCGTCGTTGGTCCGCACGATGCGGGCCGGAGACCGTGCTTCCGCCCCCGGCCGCGGCGGAGTGCGAACGGACGGTTCACGGGAGAACAACGCCGCCACCATCGCCTTGCTGGCCACGGCGGCCCGAGACAATTCGAGCGTCAACATCGGCTACGTCGACGCCCAGGGGGTCGCGACGCATCGCATCGTCGACCCCGTCAGCGTGGGCGGCGGACAGCTGGACGCCTTCGACCCCGCGAGCGGCGCGGTTCGCCGTTTCACGTTGCACCGAATTACTTCCGTCAGCCCCGTCGACTCCGGAAAAAAGTAGCAAAAAAGAAGCAACTGGCTTTTTTCTGTAAATGAAGTATGGTCGAGGTCAGTTTGTGATTGCCACTTCGAAAAATGAGGAGCGACAATGGCTGACAAGGCGCCGGGTAAGAACATGAAGAAACCCGCCCAGTCGATCAAGGAACGCCGCGCGGAGAAGCGGGCGAAAACTGCGGAGTCTTCCGAGTTCATCCGTAAGCGGAAGCGGAGCTGACAGCAAAGTCCAGAGAAGACGAGCTGATTGCGAAGCTGACCAATGCCTGCCTCCACCGACACCCTCGTGCACCTGCACGAAACGTTCAACCTGTTCAAGTCACGTAATCGAGGAACTGACGCACGCTCGCGCGGGTACGCAGCGGGCATGACCCTCGCTTCACTCTGCGTCCTCGACGAACACGCTCGGCAATCCGGAATACTTCTATCGGATTTACCGCAGAAAGAGAATCAACCATCGTGAAAAGAACAATCCATACCCTGGACCGCATTCAAACGAGACTCGAATCGGAGCTTGATTCCACTCCGGGTGATTCCGAAAAGAATATCGGTTACCGGTCCGGAATTTCCGAAGCTATTACTCATGTAATGGAAATGCGGAAGTCAGTGGTCGCGCAGAAATAGGAGACGCATCGATTAGGCGCTCACCCCAATAACTGCCGCACACCACCCACCAGAAAGACGACCTGGTCCTCGTAGAAGTCGGCAAGCCGCTCCGGCGCGAGCGGCTTGCCACTTCCGCTCCAATCGTCCGCCCGGCTCAACGCCTGGAGGAAGCCCATCAAGGCAATCGCCCAGCGAGTCTCGAGCCGTTCGGGATCGGTAGCAGGAAAAGTACGACGGACCTGGTCGAGAAGATGTTCACGCAGGTGCAGCTCGGTCGCCTCGAGGGCTGGATGGCCCGGTCGTGACATCTGCGGCTGCGAGATCTGCGTGACGATTCTGATCCATCGCATTCCCCGCGTGCGATGGCGAAGGAGCAATGCCTTGTAGGGCGCAGTGACGGCCCGTACCAGCGCCTCCACCGTCGGCGGCGTCTTGTCGGCGGAGAGGGCGTCGACGTTCGCGCTGATCTGATCTCGCACCGACGTTCCCATGTCCAACAGCACCGCTGCGACCAGATCGTCCTTGGTTCCGAAATGGTAGTGGACCGATGACGGCCCGAGACCGGCCGCGGCGTTGACCGAGCGCAGCGAAACTGCATCCAATCCCTCTGTCGCGAAAAGCCTTTCAGCAGTTTTGAGCAAACGCAGACGCGTCGCGTCGCCTTGACGGTTCTGCCGGGAGTCGGTCATACGAACGAGCTTCGCACGGGCTCGACAAACGTCTCAACCGTGGCGAACGCGGAGTCAGAGTGATTCACGGTGTGCTCGCACCCTGTTGTCGCGATCCACCCAGCCGTGGGCGCGTGCGTAGTCCACCATCGCGGAGAACTTCTGTCTCCACTCGGTGTTTCCGATCCGGGCAGCGACGGCTTGCTCCAAGTGGCCGATGTCGAGCCAGACGTGATCCCCCTCGAGTTCCCCCCACGGTTCCAGTACCCGACTCAGAGTCTCGGATCGATCGTCGCCGCCAACGACGACCGAGAGACTGGTGAAGTCGTCGACACTGTTCAGTTCGACGGTCGAGGAGTCGGGGGTGATTGTGACGTCCAGTTGCATACCTCTTCAATACTCCTTCGGAAAGTACTTGGTTCAGTCGATCGACTTGCAACAACGATATCCGACGTCATTGCACCAGATAACGTTGAACTACAGGTGATTACAAATCTCCCACTGTGCGGGAGGCTCAACTTATTGGATCAGGTGATCCATGTTAGACATCTCGATCAGAGCGAGTGATCCAAATCACTCCCCTGTCGACAGGAGTTGTCATCGTGTGGTCCGCATCGTCCATCCGCTTCGGAGCCTTCCTCGCCCCGTACCATCCGCTCGACGCCGATCCCGCCCTGCAACTCAGACGCGATATCGACCTCATGACACACCTGGACCACCTCGGATTCGAAGAAGCGTGGATGGGTGAGCATCATTCGACCGGCGCCGAGATCGTGCCTGCCCCGGACATGTTCATCGCGGCCGCCGCAGAGCGAACCGAGCGCATCCAGTTCGGCACAGGCGTGACGTCTCTGCCCTATCACCACCCGTTGATCACGGCCGACCGCATCACTCAGCTCGATCTGCAGACGCGCGGACGACTCATCTTCGGCACCGGCCCGGGCAAGATCCCCCTCGATGCGCACATGATGGGCATCAACCCGTCGGACCAGCGTCGTCGCCAGGGCGAAGCGCTCGAGGCCATTCTCGCGTTGCTTCGCGGCGAGGTCGTCAACATGGAAACCGACTGGTTCACGTTGCGTGACGCACGCGCACAGCTGCCCACCTACCGCGCGGACGGCATCGAGACAGTGACAGCGTCCACGATTTCCCCCAACGGTTCGGTGCTCGCAGGCAAGAACGGCCTCTCCCTGCTCTCATTGGCCGCGAGTTCACCCAGCGGCTTCGACGCACTGGATCGCAACTGGGATGTGTACGAGAAGGTCTCGGCCGAACACGGCCACCGCGCCGACCGAGCGACGTGGCGTGTGGTCAATCCGATGTTCATCGCCGAGACCCGAGCGGAGGCCGAGCGCGCCGTGAGCCGACGGATCGAATCGATGGCTTCCTACGTGAATCGACAGACCGGCCAGAACCCGGCCTGGGCAGATACACCGGCCGGAGTCATCGATCAGTGGCGCAACGACACGCTCGGCGAGTTCGGTCAGGCGATCATCGGTACCCCCGAAGATGCGATCGCACAGATCGAGCGTCTGATCGAGAAGACGGGAGGGTTCGGCACGTTCTTGATCCTTCACGTCGACATGGCGAGCTGGGAGGACACCAAACGCAGCTACGAATTGTTCGCCTCCGAGGTGGTCCCGCACTTCCGGAAGCGAAATGTGGGGCGTCAGGCGAGCATGCAGTTCGCCGAGGACAATCGCGAGTACCTGATCGGCGGGCTGGTCGGAGCGATCACCAAAGCCCATACCGACTACTACGGCCAGCCGGCCGAGACGGGAGCCGTGCGCGCATGAGGGCCGTCCGTTTCCAGCAGGGAGAATTCGCGGTCACCGAGATCGCCGACCCGCCGCCGTTGGCACCCCATCAGATCCGCATCGACGTCGTCGCCTGCGGGATCTGCGGCAGTGACCTGAGCATGTCGAAGGACCCGTGCCGCTTCGTTCAGGTCGCGCACGACGGGGGCTACCCGCTCGCCACCTTCGATCCGGACGCGCCAGTGGTGCTGGGGCACGAATACGCGGGTATCGTCTCCGAGACCGGTTCTGCAGTAGACGATTTCGCGATCGGCGATCGGGTGGCCGGCATCGGCTTGGCCACCGACACCGCTACCGGGATCCCGACGATCATCGGCTACTCGAACGAGTACCACGGCGCGTTCGGCGATCACATCGTCGTCGACGGGTTCTGGGTCCGCAAAGTTCCCGACCACCTGTCACTCGAGCACGCCACACTTGCCGAACCTCTCCACGTCGGCGAGATGCACCTCCAACAGTCCGGCCTCACCTCGGCCGATTCGGCGCTCGTCATCGGTTGCGGAACGATCGGACTGGGCGCCATCGTCGCCGCGAAAGCGCGCGGAGCGCAGATCGTCATCGCGTCGGAGCCCTCCCCCAAACGACGCGAGCTCGCCGCGAAGATGGGCGCGGACATCGTCGTCGATCCGGCCGAGCAGGATCCGATCGAACTGTGGAATCGAATGATCGCCGAAGGCAACCAGCTTGTCGGCCAGGCCGCGAACGGAGTTCTGATCGCCTACGAATGCAGCGGGCGGGCGGGAGTCATCGGAGAACTGATGCACACTCTGCCGTTCAACTCGCGGATTCAGGTTCTGGCTGCGCCGTTCGGCGACGAGACGATCATTCCCGTCGTCGGGCAGTTCCGGAGGATCTCGATCAATTTCGGTCACGGTCCTTACGAGAATGCCTACGACATCACCCTGCAGAGGCTCGCCGACGGCGAGATCGACGCCGAAGCGATCATCACCGGCAGGGTCGGTCTGGATGGAGTCTCGGACGCTTTCGCAGCTCTGCGCGCACCCGACGAACACGTGAAGATCCTCGTGCTACCCGCGGGCCTCCCGGAATAGCGGTCGATCCTGCCCTGTTGACGTAGGGGTGCTCGCACTCGGGCACCTCTACTTCGGGCTGTGCGAGCGTCGCCTGTTGGCGTCTGCGCCCCGATACCAGGACAATGGCAGGGTTGGCGTCAGCCGACAACGCGGCGCAACGCTCTGTGGCTGCCGCGTTTGCTTCACTAGGAGGATTCCGTGACCGACGGACCGTTGATCGTCCAATCCGACAAGACGCTGCTGTTGGAGGTCGACCACGAGCGCGCCGGCGATGCCAGGCAGGCAATCGCCCCCTTCGCGGAACTCGAACGGGCCCCCGAACACGTCCACACGTATCGCATCACTCCCCTGGCCTTGTGGAATGCCCGCGCCGCCGGACACGACGCCGAGCAGGTTGTCGACGCGCTCGTGTCGTACTCACGATTCGCGGTTCCACAACCGCTGCTGGTCGACATCGTCGACACGATGGCCAGGTACGGACGCTTACAGCTGGTCAAGAGCCCGGTGCACGGCCTCATCCTGGTCAGCCTCGACCGCGCAGTCCTCACCGAGGTGATGCGACACAAGAAGATCTCGCCGATGCTCGGTGAGAAGGTCGACGACGACACCGTGATCGTCCACCCGAGCGAACGCGGCCGCCTCAAGCAGATGCTGCTCAAGGTGGGCTGGCCGGCCGAGGACCTCGCCGGCTACGTGGACGGCGAAGCGCACCCGATCGATCTCGCTTTCGAAGAGGGCCACTGGGAACTGCGCGACTACCAGCAGATGGCAGCGGATTCGTTCTGGGCCGGCGGCTCGGGCGTCGTCGTGCTGCCGTGTGGCGCCGGCAAGACGATGGTGGGCGCCGCAGCGATGGCAAAGGCCAAGGCCACCACCCTCATCCTCGTCACCAATACCGTTGCCGGTCGTCAGTGGAAGCGTGAGTTGATCGCGCGTACATCGTTGACCGAGGAAGAAATCGGCGAATACTCCGGCGAGCGCAAGGAGATTCGGCCGGTCACGATCGCGACCTACCAGGTGATCACACGTCGCACGAAGGGCGAGTACAAGCACCTCGAACTTTTCGACTCCCGCGACTGGGGACTGGTGATCTACGACGAGGTCCACTTGCTGCCCGCGCCTGTCTTCCGGATGACGGCAGATCTGCAGTCGCGCCGCCGTCTCGGCCTGACCGCAACGCTGGTTCGTGAGGACGGCCGCGAAGGCGACGTCTTCTCGCTCATCGGCCCCAAGCGCTACGACGCTCCGTGGAAGGACATCGAAGCGCAGGGCTGGATCGCGCCGGCCGACTGCGTCGAGGTGCGAGTGACGATGACGGACGCCGAGCGCATGTCCTATGCCGTCGCCGAACCGGAGGAGCGCTACAAACTGTGCTCGACGGCTCACACGAAAATTGCGGTCGTGAAGTCGATCCTGGCCAAGCACCCCGATTCTCCGACTTTGGTGATCGGTGCGTATCTCGATCAGCTCGACGAACTCGGCGAAGCCCTGAACGCCCCGGTGATCAAGGGATCCACCAAGAACAAGGAACGCGAGATCCTCTTCGATCAGTTCCGTAACGGTGAGATCCAGACGCTGGTGGTGAGTAAGGTCGCGAACTTCTCGATCGACCTTCCGGAGGCGTCTGTCGCCGTGCAGGTTTCGGGAACCTTCGGGTCGAGACAGGAAGAAGCGCAGCGACTCGGACGCCTACTGCGACCCAAGCACGACGGCGGTCAGGCTCACTTCTATTCGGTGGTCTCGCGCGACACTCTCGATGCGGAGTACGCGGCACATCGTCAGCGATTCCTCGCCGAACAGGGCTACGCCTATCGGATCACCGACGCCGATGACCTGCTCGGACCTGCCATCGGCTGAGCATTTCTGCAACACGTTGCAGAATCAAATGGACATACGTCCAGTTATCTGTAGAGTGTCCCCTGTCACAGTCGTGTCCATCGGCCGGGGGTCACCAGCACCATGCGCTCAGTTCCACGTCTACGGGGTCGGCTCGCCGGGACCATTTCGCTGCTGACTGCCGCCGTCGTCGTCGCCACGACCGGCGTCAGTGCGGCCGCTCCGAGTCCTGCTCCCACCACGCAGAACTCGGTGTACGCACTTGCGAACGGTTGCTTCGCACTTCGTACGGAGTCCGGCGATTTCGTCCGTCGTGACGGGTCGGCGTACCTCACCGACGTAACGAAAGCCGCAGACGCCGAACCGTTCCGACTACATGCGGCCCAGTTGGGTCGATTCATGCTGTACGGCCCGGACGGGTCGATGCTCTCGCACGACGGCGCAGACTCGGTGCTCGCCACTTCCGAAGCAACTCCGTCCACCGACTGGACCGTGATGTCCACTGGCGAGTCCTTCGTTCTGACAGCGACCTCGAACGGCCGACAACTGATCTCGCGCGACTTGATGCTCACGATGTCCGATCCCGGTGACGTTCCCGAATCTGCGTTCACGCTGATCCCGCGCGACGGCTGCGCCGACTTCCCCGAAGCGGAGGTGGGCGCAAACGGCGTTCCGGGAGAAATCGGACCGAACGGTGAAGTCACCGGATTCATCGACACACACGTGCACATGAATGCTTCCGAGTTCATGGGCGGAAACCTGCACTGCGGCCGACCTTTCGATCCTCAGGGCGTCACCGCAGCGCTCGTCGACTGCCCGGACCATCAACCCGACGGGATACCGGCGCTCCTCGAAAACGTTCTGTCGTACGGCAATCCCTTCGAAACTCACGACACCACCGGCTGGCCGAGTTTCACCGACTGGCCGGCGCACGATTCACTGACACACGAGCAGACGTACTACAAGTGGGTCGAGCGGGCCTGGCGTGGCGGTCTGCGAATCTTCACCAACCTCTTTGTCGCCAACCGTGTCCTGTGCGAGCTGTATCCGAGTAAACGAAATCCCTGTGACGAGATGGAGACCGTCCGGATCCAGGCGCAGCAGACACGCGAACTCCAGGACTACATCGACGCCCAGTACGGCGGTCCCGGCCGGGGTTGGTTCCGCATCGTGAGCTCCCCTGAACAGGCCAGGCAGGTGGCCGCCGACGGAAAGCTGGCCGTCACCCTCGGGGTGGAGGTGTCCGAACCCTTCGGTTGCTCTGTGCGCAACGGTATTTCGCAGTGCACCGAGGACGACATCGACCGCGGCCTGGACGAGTTGTACGACCTCGGTGTCCGGCAGATGATCGTCACGCACAAGTTCGACAACGCCCTCGGCGGTGCCCGTTTCGACGGCGGCGTCACCGGAGTGGCCGTCAACATCGGCAACTACCTGGGCACCGGGGAGTTCTGGCAGTCGGAACCATGCACCGGCGTTGCCGAGGACAATGTGCTGCCCACCAAGGTCGACGGCGCACAGAATCTTCTCGCGGTACTCCCACCCGGAGTGACGCTTCCGGTGTACCCCTCTGGTCCGCAATGCAATTCGCACGGCCTGACCGACCTCGGCGCGTACACGATCCGAGGTTTGATGGACCGAGGGATGATCGTGGACATCGATCACATGAGCGTCAAGACCGCCGAAGCGGCTCTCGATATTCTCGAAGCTGCGAACTACTCCGGCGTCGTTTCCAGTCACAGCTGGAGCGACCCGAGCCTGTACAAGCGGATCTACGCACTCGGCGGATTTGTCGCCCTGTACGCCGGACAACTCGACGCATCGGACGAAAAGCCCGAAGAGCGTGGGTTCATCGACCAGTGGCGGGACGCACGGGCGATGCGAAGCGAGAACTACTACTTCGGTTTCGGCTACGGCGCCGACACCAACGGCTTCGGGCCGCAGGCCGCACCGCGCGGCGACGCCGCAGAAAATCCGCTGCAATATCCGTACACCGCCTTCGACGGCACGGTCATGGACCAGCAGCGCGCCGGCACCCGGGTTTTCGACGTGAACACCGACGGCGTGGCGCAGTACGGGATGATTCCCGACTGGATCGCGGACATGCGCATCGCTGCGGGAGCCGACGGCGACACCATCATCGAGGACATGAGCCGCGGCGCCGAGGCTTACCTGCAGATGTGGGAGCGCGCGCGAAACTAGCTACGCTGGTGGACGGTCCCCGGGCGATCGGGGGCCGGTCCTAGATCGTCCGGCACCACCCGAAGGAATTTTTCGTGGCTGACTTCCAGTTCACCGTCGACAAGGCTCATGCCAAGTCGGTCAACGACACACTGGCCGATGTACGCCGCCTGCAGATTTCTGCGGTGATCTTCGCGATCGTCCTCGCCGCGGTCGGGGCCTGGTTGATCAGCATGGGCGAGGTGTGGTCCATCATCATCGGCGCAGTCCTCGCCATCGGTGCGGCCAGTTCCCTGTGGGTTGCCGTGTGGGCACCTCGCAAGGTGGGAAGCGTCGAATCTCTGTATGCGGACAACCCACTGGTTCCCGCGATCGTCACCGAGGTTCACCCTCGAGCGGCGACCTTGACGGCATTGATCGACATCGCGAAGCCTGCGGCCGGAGCACCGCAGTACGCGCTCGTCAGCCGCAACGTTCGACTCAATCCGAAGTGGCGAGTCGGCGACCGCATTCCGTCGGTCGCACTGCGTTCGGATCGTTCCACCCGCAGCAAGGCTGACACGTGGCAGATGGTCAGTCCCATGCCGATCGAGTGGGGGACCAAGGACTCGGCAGTGCTGGCACGCGCGATCGCTGCTGTCAGTGCGAGCGAGTGGAACTTCCTGCAGAGCCGGATTCCCGATTCCGAAGAAGTTCGCACCCACCCCGATCGCCGGGTTCTGATCAACCCGGCCGATCTTCCTGACTCGCTGCGCTAGCCCCAACGGTTACGCGAGCGCGGGCAGCACTTCCTTCTCGAACATCTCGATTCCCGACGTGTCGTACGCGGCCTCGGGGAAGTAGAAGATTCCGTACTCGAGTCCCTGCGCCGCGAGCGCCGACAGGTTCTCGATGATCTGCTCGGGCGTACCCACGGCAGGCATTCCGCGGAACGCATCGAGCGACGCATCGGCGGCAGCTTCGCCGACCAACGGCGTCAGTCGGGCCTTCAGTGTCTCCAACCGCTGAGCCACCTCGGATTCCGTCGCGCCGATGGCCACGTTGTAGTTGGCCGAACGGACGATGGCGTCGAAATCGCTACCGACGGTGTCGCAGTGCTTCTTCAGGATTTCGGACTTGTGCGCGAAGCCGGCCGGGGTGCCGTCGAAGTTCGTGTACTGCGCGTACTTGGCCGCGATCTTGAGTGTGACCTTCTCGCCGCCACCGGCAACCCAGATGGGAATTCCGCCCTCTTGCAACGGAAGTGGACGGCACAGCGCTCCGTCGACCTGGTAGTACTTGCCGTCGAGCGTCGAGCTGCCGGTCGACCACGCCTGCTGCATGATCTGGATTCCTTCGTCGAGGTGGCCCAGACGCTCACCGGCAGAGGGGAAACCGTAGCCGTACGCACGCCACTCCTGCTCGTACCAACCGCCGCCGATGCCCATCTCGACGCGTCCACCCGTGATGAGATCGGTGGTCGCGGCGACCTTGGCGAGGTACGCCGGGTTTCGGTAACTCATGGCGGTACACATCTGGCCCAGTCGGATACGCGAGGTCGACGCACCGAGTGCGGCCATCAACGTCCACGCCTCGTGAGTCGCTTCTTCCGTCGGCTGGGGAACGGTGTGGAAGTGGTCGTAGACCCACACCGACTCCCACGGCCCTGCCTCCGCGCGCAGCGTGAAGTCTCGCATCACCTCCCACTGCTTCGCGGGGTCGATGCCGACCAGGTCCAGACGCCAGCCTTGAGGTACGAACAGTCCGAATCGCATGTAGCGAGCCTACCTACAGTTTCCCGACGCGCGACCGGGGTGACACCCGCGGAGAGTAGACCGGAATGAAGCGGAACATCATCGCCGCGCCGGCGAACGACGTCGCGCCCAGAGCGGCGAATGCCCACCCGAGTGGGAGCACCGCGGCGAGTAGACCGATCGCGAGCGGCCCACCGAACATGCCGGTGTCGTGAGTCAATCGCCATGCAGCGAGGAACTCGGCGCGTTCTTCGGGCGGGGCGATATCGGCACCGAGGGTCATGATCACGCCGTTGCCCAGCCCGTTGCCGATCCCCATCACGACAGCGACCACGGTCAATCCCACTGCACCCGTCGAGAACGGCAACAGTAGGTACGACACACCGATCACCGTCAGCGAAGGCACCGCGACCAGCCTGCGGCCGTATCGGTCCATGATGTGTCCGGCCGGGTACGAGCACAGCAGGTCCACGGCCGCACCGATACCGAAGATCACACTCACCTGGGCTGCATCCAATCCGAGGTGCAATGCCCACAATGGAAGAACGGCCTCACGCGAAGCGCGGGCGGCGCCCATCAGAAGGGAGCCTGTCCCGAGCGTCGACAGAGCGGCACGATGACGGCGAAGGATCTCCGGGAGCGTAACGTGTCCGTGATCGCTGTTGCCTGCCTGCACCTTTCGTGGCGGGTCGGGAACGCGGGCCATCAGCGCCCCGGCGAGCACGACGCCCACCAACTGGACAAGGAATCCTCCGCGCGCTCCCACCAGGAGAATCACGCCGGCCCCGATGAGCGGTCCCAGGAAGAAACCCAACCGCCACATCGCAGCGAACGACGACATTGCTCGGGCCCGTAGACCGAGTGGCACGGTCTCGGCGAGGTAGCTCTGCCGCGCAAGGCCCCACACCGCATTCGCCAATCCGGTCAACAGTGCGCCGATACCGAGCATCCACGGAGTCTGTGCAAGGAGACAGATCACCACTCCTGTTGCACCCAAGGAACTTCCGCCGATGATCGACCTGCGCTCACCGAAACGCGACACGATCCTGCCGGCGGGGAGGTCACCGAGTACGGCGCCCAAACCACCGAGTGCAACGATCAGGCCGGCGACGGCAACCGAGGCACCCAGGTCGCGCGCGGTGACGGCCATGATGGGGGCAGCCGCACCCTGACCGATCCCGAAGATGGCCGCCGGTACGAAAACCGTTGTGACCAGTGGCTTGAGACCGGCAATCGCCGGCTGTTCCTTGGGCAGTGTTTCCGTCACGCGCTCACTTCTGCCGCGTCAGCGGCCCGCGAAAACCGATTCGCCGGACGATCGAGGCCGTAGTGACCCCGCAGGGTGGATTCCGTGTATTCGGTCCGGAAGATCCCACGCGCCTGCAGAATCGGCACGACCCGGTCGACGAACACCTCGAGCCCTCCAGGCAGATAGGGCGGCATGATGTTGAAGCCGTCCGCGGCGCCCTTGTCGAACCATTCGGTCAACTCGTCCGCGACCTGCTCCGGTGTCCCGGCAAATGTCCGATGCCCACGGCCACCGCCGAGTTTGCCGATCAGTTCACGGACGGTGAGGTTTTCGCTCTCTGCAAGGTCTTTGACGAGCTGGTATCGACTCTTGTTTCCTTGGATGCGATCGATGTCCGGCAACGGTGGCAGCGGGGCATCCAGCGAATACTCGGTGAGGTCGACGCCCACCATGTTCGAGAGTTGGCGCAGTGAGTACTCAGGTGAGATGAGATCCGTGAACGACTGCTCCAGTGCCTTGGCTTCGTCTTCCGTATCCGCGATGAAGGGAACGATGCCTGGCAGCACCTTGATCTCGTCGGGACTACGCCCGTACTTGATCAGCCGCGCTTTGAGGTCGGTGTAGAAATCCTGCCCCTGCTCGAGTGTTCGTTGAGCGGTGAACACGGCTTCGGCATACCTCGCCGCGAAATCCTTACCGCTCTCGGAGGAACCGGCCTGTACAAGCAGCGGACGTCCCTGTGGAGACCTCGGCGAATTGAGCGGGCCAGCCACCGTGAATCGTTGACCGTCATGGTCGATGCGATGGACACGATCAGGATCGGCGAAGATTCCGGTCTCTTCGTCCAGGACAACTGCCCCCTCTTCCCAGCTGTCCCAGAGTCCGAGCGTCACGTCGAGAAACTCCTCGGCGCGCTCGTAACGACCGCTGTGCGTCGGTACCGCATCGAGGCCGAAGTTCGCGGCCTCGTCGGCGCCGGCCGACGTCACGATGTTCCACCCGCCTCGTCCGCCACTGATGTGATCGAGGGAAGCGAACTTCCTTGCGAGAGTGTATGGATCGCTGTAACTGGTCGACGCGGTTGCAATCAGCCCCACCTTGTCGGTGGCCGCCGCGATCGCCGACAGCAAGGTGACGGGTTCGAAGATCGCCTGGGTGTTGTACTTGACCCGCGGGCCGACTGCTAGACCGTCGGCGAAGAACACCGAGTCCAGCTTTCCACGCTCGGCGATTCTCCCCAATTCCTGGAAGTGCTTGACGTCCAGGAGGTTGGCCGCATTTGTGCGTGGGTGGCGCCACGCCGCCTCATGATGGCCGACGCCCATCAGGAAGGCGTTCAGATGAAATTGTCGTTCGGACATGAGTTCGCAGAATCTTTCCGTGAATGTGTGGTCAGGTGGTGACGCGCCAGCGCGAGAGCCGACGTTCGATCAGGACCAGAATCGCGTTGATTGTCAGACCCAACAACGAGATCGCGACGATGCCCGCGTACATGTTCGGGATCTGGAAGTTGAGTTGTGAAGCGGTGATCAGATACCCGAGACCGGCTTTGGCCCCGACCATTTCGGCGGCGATCAGCACGAGAATCGACGACGCGGCTGCCATGCGGATACCCGTGAAGATCGTGGGAACAGCGGCGGGCAGAACCACCTTCTGGAACAGCCGAATCGAGGAGAACCCCAGCGAGGCAGCGGACTTGATCAGCAGGGGGTCCACTGTTCGCACACCGGAGATCGTGTTGAGCAGAATCGGGAAGGTGCAGGCGTAGATCACCAGGGCGATCTTCGATTCCTCACCGATTCCGAGAATCAGCACGAAGACGGGAAGCAGAGCCAAGGCTGCTGTGTTGCGGAACAATTCGAGAATCGGGTTGAGGAAGTCGGAGACCGGGCGGTACCAGGCGATCGCGATTCCCAACGGAATCGCGATCGCGATGGCCACGAGGAATCCGGTCAGCGCACGCGTCAGACTGGCCGAAACATGCTCTTGCAATTGTCCGTTCTCGGCGAGAGTGAAGAATGCGGACACAACTTCGGTGAAGGGCGGGAGGAAGACCTTGTCCACCAGCCCGAGCCGAGGTGCCGCTTCCCAGATCCCGAGGAAGATCGCGATCGCAATCGACGGCTTGGCAATCCGCCAGGCGGTGGAACGAATGTAGCGCGCCGCCTTGCCGCCGGCCTGGCTCCGCTGCGCAATGTCAGGTGTTATGTCGGCCAACGGTTTCGGGGTGGCGACCACCTCCGGCGTCGCCAATGCGCTAGACATGTGCAACCTCCTTGGCAGGATCGAGTTCGCCGGCCCGAGCGCGCTCGACTTCACCGTGCAGCAGCGTCCAGATCCGGTGCCGGAACACTCGGAACTCCTCACCTGATCGCACGTCGTCGCCGGACCGGTCGATGTCGATGTCGACGATCGTCTTGACGCGCCCCGGCCGCGAAGTCAGTACTGCAACACGTTGCCCGAGGTAGATGGCCTCGTCGATTCCGTGGGTGATGAACAGGATCGTCTTGCCGGTGGCCTTCCAGATGCGCAGAAGCTCGTCCTGCAGCGACTCTCGCGTCTGTGCGTCCAGCGCAGCAAATGGTTCGTCCATCAGCAACACTTCGGGGTCGAATGCCAGGCTGCGGGCGATCGCGACTCGCTGCTTCATTCCACCGGACAACTCGTGCGGATAGCGATCCGCGAAACCTTGCAGACCGACCAGTTCGAGGTAATGCTCGGCGAGCTCGCGTCGCTCGCTCTTCTTCACGCCCTTCGCTTCGAGTCCGAACTCGATGTTGTGACGTGCAGTTCGCCATGGAAGCAGCGCGTATTGCTGGAAGACGATTCCCCGATCCAAGCCTGGGCCCGTGATCTGCTTGCCGTCCAGAAGGATTCGACCGGAAGTGGGCGAACTGAGTCCTCCGAGGAGGTCCAGCAGAGTCGACTTGCCGCAACCACTCGGCCCGACGAGGACCAGGAACTCCCCCGGCGCCACGTCGATGTTGATGTCCTCGACCGCGGTGAAAACTTCGTCGGTCCCACGAATGTCGAACTGTTTGGTGACGTGCTCGAGCCGTAGTTTCGGTTCTGTGCTCATTTTGCTGCCTCCAGTGCCTGTCCGTCAGCGCCGCTGTCGGGTGAATACGTTCCGTTGGCGTACGGGTTGAATTCGTTCGTGTAGATGTCCGACGGCTTCAACTTTCCTTCTTCGAGTTCGCCGTTACGGGTGAGCCAGTCGATCCACGTGCTGATCTCGGCATCGGTGATCGTTCCGCCTGGACCGGCGACCCCCGGGCTCTTCCAGTAGCTGATGAGCTTGGTGTCCTCGTTGCGTCCGCGGCTGTTGATGATCGACGTCAGCTTCGCGACCACTTCTTCTCGTGGGTGTGTCTGCGTCCAGCGGATGGCCCTCGCTGTTCCCTGCACGAAATCGGCGACCGCCTCCTTGTTCTGCGCGATGTAGTCGTCACGGAACACCAACGTGCCGTAGGTGAACGAGCCGAACAACGATTCGTCCGTGAACAGCTCACGAAGGCCACCACGTTCTAGCGCGGAGTCACGGAAGACCGAGCCGAGGGTGGCGACGTCGATCTGTCCCTGCCGCAACGCTTGTTCCGTGTTGACCGGCGGAACGACGATCAGTTCCACCTGCTTGATCTCGTCCGGTGTAAGCCCCTCCCGCGCAAGCCATTCACGCACGACGAACTCGTGGTGCGCACCGAGGGTGTTCATCCCGACCTTCTTGCCGATCAGGTCCTTCGCCGATTTGATCGGACTGTCGTCGAGAACGTAGTAACCGTTGAAGCTCTCCTTGTCCGAGCCGTAGTACCCGATGACCGAGGTGATCGGTGAACCCGCGGAAGCCAACTTCACCACCGCACCGTTGAACGCTCCCCCGAACTCGGTTTGACCGGTCGCTGCGTTCTGAATGCTCTGAGGGCCGCTGGTCGTATCGCCGATCCAGTTGAGCTCCACGTCGTTGAAGTAGCCGAGGTCAGCGGCCAGTTCGGGGTAGATGACCTGTCCGGTGCTGCCCTCGTACCGCAGGACGGTCTTGCCGTCGGCGGTCTTGACCACTTCGTCGGAGGAGCCCGAGCAGGCAACGGCAAAACTGGACAGAGTGACAAGAGCGACGACCGCGGCTACCGAGCGCGCGAAACGAGGGCGAATCATGAAGTTGCTTCCTGTAGAAGATGATTGGTTCAGTTCTCGGCTACACCTGTCCGGAGCGCCGTGTGCGGCGCTCGGCACAGGCAGGTGTGGGGAATGTCAGTTCAACGACAACAGTTGAGCGACATGAGCGGGAAAGACCGAAACACGTGAGACTCCAATGAATGTGCAGACAGGATCGAGCCGTGAGCAGTGCCGAAACCATACGTCGGCACCCACTACCTGGGTCAACGGTTACATTCATGCCGGATTTAATGTGTGAGGTCCGTATCATGAGGGCATGCTTTCGCCGACGACTGCGCAGGACTTCGAGCAACACCGTGGCCACCTGACGTCGGTGGCCTACCGTCTCACCGGAAGTTTCAGCGACGCTCAGGATGCGGTGCAGGAGGCATGGATACGCTTGCAAGTCGCACAATCGAGACAAGGAAGCGACCTCGAGATCCGCGAGCTGCGCGGATGGCTCACCACTGTTGTCGGTCGGATCTGCCTCGATCATCTCAAATCGGCCGCGGTCAGAAGAGAAAGCTATGTCGGACAGTGGCTTCCGGAGCCGATCGTCACGCCCGTCGACGCCACCTCGGGCACACCCTCAGCGACACCCGATCCGCTGGAGTACGTCGTGACGCAGGAACAGAATCGTTTTGCTGCCCTCGTCGTCCTGGACACCCTTACTCCCGCTCAACGCGTTGCCTTCGTCCTGCATGACGGCTTCGACGTGCCCTTCGCCGAGGTTGCGCGCATCCTCGACATCGAAGTAGCCACTGCCCGTCAGTTGGCCTCGCGGGCCCGTAAAGCCGCAGCGTCGGCGCCGGTCCCGGTCAGTAGCGAGGAGCATGCTGCTGCCGTCGAGCGATTGGTGACGGCTATCGCGAGTGGAGATCTGAACGCCGTGATCGATGCACTCGATCCCGATGCCGTCCTGATCGGTGACGCAGGCGGAACTACCCGCACGGCCGTCAACATTGTGCGCGGCAGCGATCGTGTCGCGCGGTTCTATCTGGGATTGGCCCGCAAGTACGGACCGGCAGCGGTGTTCTCGATGTCACCGGTTCTCGTCAACGGACAGCTCGGCGGTGTATTCGCCGGCTCACCGGGGGACGACCAGTACCCGCAGTTCGCCGCTCGCGTTGCCGGCTTCACTGTCCGCGACGGAGTTGTGTGCGCAGCCTACGACATTGCGAATCCAGCCAAGTTCAGCGCTGTGCCGATGCTCGATCACACCGAACCCGAACGCAAGTAGCGAGACTCCCATTCCTCGAGGTGTGATCTGGACACCTGCGTGCCGAACCACAGTCGGTGCAGTACATCCGATCCCAGATGATGCAATTCGGTGTGCGTCGTCCACTGCTGCGACGCCCACTCGGGTTCGTTGTGGGCGGCGTCGATCCCGGCCATCGCGCTACCTCGCAGTTCGAAGTCCAGGTCCCGACGAAGCTCCGAAAGCTCCGACCAATTCGCCTGTGGTGCATAGTGCCTCGCGCGAATTTCGGTCAGCAGCTTGAACAGGACGCTACCCGCCCGTTCGTCGACCCAGATCAGAGTGCGTCGATGCGCACCGCGCCCCACCGTCCACAGGACCACCAACGCCACGACGACGCCGATTGCCGTCTCGAGCATGCGGCTGAGGATCAGATGTCGGACGGTCCCGTGCGCACCACCGGCCGCGCCGAGGAGAATCGCGAGGGCGGTGATGAAGATGACGGCTATCCCGTAATTCCGCACCAGGAACAGCTCGATCCCCGCCATCAGGACTGCAAGTACCGCCACCAACCACAGACCGGTCGGACTCCAGGAGTAGATGGCACCCAACAGAATCAACCCGAGGACGGTTCCGCCGATGCGGTGGATTCCGCGATAGGTGCCCAGTATTCGATCCGGTCCTTGATGAAGGACCATCGCCGCGGCGATCACCGCCCAGTCCGGGCGATCGATGCCGAGCAGGACGGTGAGGGTTCCCGCCGCCATACAGGCAATGGACAGCCGAAGTGCCGTCACCGACGCTCGGCTGGACGGATTGCAGGCGCGGAGGAACCGATATCGGATCGTCGGGTCGGGCAGAGGCGGGTGGGCCCCGACCTCGTCGACGTCGAACGCGGGGTCCGCCATGAGCTCCGGATCGTGGTCGTCGGAGATCGCTCTGGCCATCGAGATCTGCGCTCGTTCGAGTTCACGGGTCAACGGGTGGTCTTTCCCGACGATTGCGCCGCGGTAAAGGCACTGCCACGCGTCGTGCAGCCGAAGTGCTGCAGCGTGGCGTTTGTCTCGCGTGAGTTCGGGTGGGGCGTACCTCGCCTGAGCGTCCGTGTACTCCGCAACGGCCGAGACGGCTGCCTGTACAGCGCTGCGTTCGACAGCTCTCGGTGCCCACAGGATTCCCGTCATCGAGACGACCACCGCGCTGATCCCACCGATTGCCGTCCACATCGCGACCTCGACCGGCGGCTGACCGGGAGTGGCGATCACGGAACTGATCTCGGTGGTGAGCAACAGAAAGAACGCGCCCGGTGGACCCAATCGAAGCGCGTCGACGGTGAAGGCGCAGGTCGACACCACGACGGCCATGATCAGCACGACAAAGACCAGCAGCACCGTCGGCGCTCCCTCAGCGATGGCTCGGTGGACGGGCTCACCCACCGATGCCCCGACGAAGGACAGGATCGTCAGCGCCGTCGCAGCGATACCGACTGCCTTCCACCTGCTCCGGTACGGACGACCCTCACCGTAGATCGATGCAAATGCACCGAGGCCGACCAGGAGCGAAGCAGACCCGAATCCGAGCAGTGTGGCGATGGCCGCCGGAATCGCCAGGGCTAGGGCGACGCGAACCGCTCCGGGGTACCTGTTTCCCACCGGCGGCAATCCGAACAGGACGCTGCGCGCCGGCCGCGGAGCCGGGAGGTTGGACTCGTGACCCGCTGATGTTTCTTCGGGGTCCACTGCCCATCCTTCGCGCCGGCCTGTTCGTGTCTGTGTCCTCCCATTCTTGCGGGCGGCCGACGTGGAATTCGAGGCGGGTCCGGAGGTCGATTCGACCACCCCTTTATTGACACTATGTCAACAGTGTGGATGATAGGTGGAGTCGGATCCGCTCGCGGGTCGCACTTCATCGATCGGGAGAATCACGATGACGCAAGGATCTACCGCAACCCGGACCGCAGAACGACGGTCCCCGTGGATGGACGACGAATTGGAGGCCGTGGCCGACCTGGCAAGGAACTTCTTCGCCAAACACGTCACACCGCATCAGAAACGCTTCGCGTCCCAAGGTTTTCCCGACAAATCCGCATATCGAGAACTCGGGGCGCTCGGGCTCGCCGGCATGTCGATCCCCACCGAGTACGGCGGCGGAGGAGGAACTTTCGCGCACGACGCCGTGCTGTTCCACGAGCAGGTCATGGCGGGTGATCATTCACTCCAACTCGGCGTGCACTCGGGAATCGTGCCGCACTACCTCAATGCCTACGCCGATCACGAGCACAAACTGCGCTGGCTACCGAAGCTGGTGAGTGGCGAGTGGGTGGGCGCAATCGCCATGACCGAGCCCGGCACCGGATCCGACTTGCAGAACATCACCACCCGAGCCGTCCGCGACGGTGACGACTATCTGATCAGCGGCGCAAAGACCTTCATCTCCAACGGTCGCAATTGTGATCTGGTGATCATTGCCGCCAAGACCGATCCCAGCCTCGGAGCGCGTGGAGTGTCGCTCATCGTGGCCGAGGTCGATGACAACACACCGGGTTTCGAGCGCGGGCGAATACTCGAGAAGGTCGGACAGAAGGGCCAGGACACCACCGAGCTGTTCTTCGACCGCTTGCGGGTGCCTGCAACAAACCTGCTCGGGGACCGCGAAGGCACAGGGTTTGCCCAGCTGATGCAGCAGCTACTGCCCGAACGATTGATCTGCGGAGTTGCAGCCACTGCGGCAATGGAGCGTGCAGTCGCCCTCACCGTCGAGTACACCAAATCCCGAAACATGTTCGGGCAAAAGCTCTTCGATCTGCAGAACACGCGCTTCGAACTTGCCGAGTGCGCGTCCATCGCTCGTATCTCACGAACGTTCATCGACGACTGCATCGTCAAATACCTTGCCGGGCAGCTCGATGCGACTACCGCCGCGATGGCCAAGTACTGGCTCACCGATCAGCAGTGCGCCGTGATCGACCGCTGCGTGCAACTACACGGCGGGTACGGCTACATACTCGAATATCCCATCGCTCAGATGTATGCCGACGCTCGTATTCAGCGAATCTACGCCGGATCGAACGAAGTCATGAAGGACCTCGTGGCGAGATCACTCTGAGCAATCAGGAATCCGCCTCGCACGCCGGCAGAACGTCACGCACGATGGCGAGCAAACTGCGTACCAGCAGAAGGTGCACCTGTTCGCGGTCGAGCGCTCCCGTCACCAACCACTGCTTACTGGCAGCCTTCGCCAAGCCTCCGTACGCCACGATCATCGAATGAACAGCAGCCTCGCTGCCTTCACTCGGTCGAATCTCGAGCGCATCCATCATGCGTCGCGCAGCAACGTCGTCAGCATCCTGCAGGATCCGATCCATCTCGGGATCACGGCGGAGGTCGTCGGACATGACTGTCGAGATCCACATGTCGCGATGACGCCAGGCGACGTCGAGCCACCGATCGATCACGGCGCCGATCCGCTTCTCCTGGCTCGCCGATCGCGGAATGCGGTCCACCGCCACTTCGGGAATGAAGACGAACCGCCGCACGACGTCGAGATACAACTCCCGCTTGGAGCCGAAGTAATGATTGAGCAGCGGACGTCCGACCCCAGCCGCCTTGGCCAACTCGGTCATCGAGACGTCGGCAAAAGACTTCTCCTCGAAAACCTTTGCCGCGCTGACAATGATCTGCTCACGCCGGTCTTCGGGACCGAGACGCCTTCCGCCTGTGGCCGACGCGGACGTCATTCTTTTCTCGCGGGCGTGCTGTTGACCGTCGCCTGCGCCTCGACCATGAGCGAAATGTGCTCCACCAAACGCTTTCGAGAGATCTTGGAGGACGGGGTGTGCGCCTGATAGATGAACGCGAGGGCACCGAACAGCCCCACCGAATTGAGTTCGGAGTTCGCGGAGTCGGTTGCCTCGCCGCCGTACATCAGCTCGAGCGACGCGGAAATCGGATTCGTGAACTCCGCCATCAATTCTCGCCCTCGATCCCACAGCGCAGGTTCCGCCTGGGATTCGACGAACATGATGCGTCCACGTCGAGGATCTTTGAATACGTAGTTGGTGAAGGCCTTCACCACGTGGCGGATCAGGGCCGACGGTTCGGAAGGCGCCGCCTCGAGAGCGTCCAGAATAGTGTCACGCGCACCGAGAACGACCTCGTCGAGCACGGCGACCAGCAGTTCGTCACGGTTGGCGAAGCTCTCGTAGAAGTACCGTTCGGTCAGCGCGGCCTCGCGGCAGGTCGCACGCATGGTCGCGGCGGCCGCTCCCTCGGTACCCATGATCTGCAACCCGGCTTCGATCAGCTGTGTCCGGCGCGCGGCGCGGCGATCTTCCGGTTCCTGCCCACGCCACCTGCGCGGGCCGGTGCGCCGAGCCTCGGTATCCGTCATGTCCCCATGTTCTCACTGACCGGCAGCGCTCTCGACCTCAGGTTATCGCGGCGACCTCCGCAAGCGAACTGACATCGCCCGATGTCAATCAGTTGAATTCTGACATCAACCGCTGTTGACATCACTTGATGTCAGACTTACTCTTCGTTCAGTTGTTCACGCACCAATCAGGAGGCGTCACACATGGTCGACATCGACCCAACCTCGGGGCCATCGGCCGGTGACGAGGAAACTCGAACTCGCCGAACACGAGTCGTCGTCATCGGAGCCGGTTTCGGCGGCATCGGAACGGCTGTCCGCTTGAAGCAGTCCGGGATCGACGACTTCGTCGTTCTGGAACGTGCCGCGGAGCCCGGGGGAACCTGGCAGGTCAATACCTACCCCGGTGCACAGTGCGACATCCCGTCGATTCTGTACTCGTTCTCGTTTGCGCCAAATCCGAACTGGACGCGGCTGTATCCGCTACAGCCCGAGATCTACGACTATCTCCGGGATTGCGTCCATCGCTTCGGACTGGCCGGTCATTTCCACTGCAACCAGGACGTGACAGAAGCTTCGTGGGACGAGCAAGCCCAGATCTGGCGGGTACACACTGCGGAAACCATGTGGGAGGCACAGTTCCTGGTCGCGGCCACCGGCCCGTTCAGTGCCCCCGCCACACCCGACCTTCCCGGGCTCGAATCGTTTCGTGGTCAGATGTTCCACACCGCGGACTGGAACCACGACCACGACCTTCGCGGTGAGCGGATAGCCGTGGTCGGCACCGGCGCCTCTGCGGTGCAGATCATCCCCAGACTGCAACCGCTCGCGGACACGTTGACCGTGTTCCAGCGGACACCGACGTGGATCCTGCCGCACCCGGATCAGCCGATGACCGGCTGGCCGAGCGCTCTCTTCGAGCGGGTGCCGCTCACCCAACGACTGGCACGCAAGGGACTTGACCTGCTCCAAGAAGCCCTGGTACCCGGATTCGTGTACAAGCCGTCACTGCTCAAAGGGCTGGCCGCACTCGGCCGAGCACACCTTCGCCGGCAGGTGCGGGACCCGGAGCTTCGCGCAAAGCTGCTCCCCCACTACGCATTCGGATGCAAGCGTCCGACGTTCTCGAACACCTACTATCCCGCGCTGGCGTCACCCAATGTGGAGGTGGTGACGGACGGAATCGTCGAGGTGCAGGAGCGCGGAGTCCTCACCGCGGACGGCGCCTTCCGGGAAGTCGACACCATAGTCATGGGAACCGGCTTTCGTATGGGAGACAACCCGTCGTTCGACATCATCCGGGGCAAGGACGGCCGCAGCCTCGCGCAGACGTGGAACGGCAGTGCCGAGGCCTTCCTCGGCACCACCATCAGCGGGTTTCCGAACTTCTTCATGATCCTCGGCCCCAATTCCGTGGTCTACACCTCGCAGGTCGTCACGATCGAAGCGCAGGTCGAGTACATCGTGAGCTGCATTCTTCAAATGGACGAGGGCGGCATCGGCAGTATCGACGTCCGGGCAGACGTGCAGAGAGAGTTCGTGCGCGCGACCGACCGCCGACTCGCCACCAGCGTGTGGAACGCCGGCGGGTGCAGTAGTTACTACCTCGTCGACGGCGGCCGCAATTACACCTTCTATCCCGGATTCAACCGATCCTTCCGCACCAGGACCAAACGAGCCGACCTCGCTCACTACGCGCAAGTACAACCCGTCTCGTCCGAATCACTCACCACTGCCCGAGAAACCGTGAGGAGCCGATAATGCTCGGCATCAACGCCTTCCGAGGCACACCCGTCGTCGCACCGTCCGGCGCGCGCCGCTACACCGACGAAGCACATGCGATCGCCGCCCGTGACGTCGAATTCGACTGGGACGGCGTACCACTGCATTACGTGCCGAACGAACCGATGGTCACCCACGTCATCAACTTCATGCATCTCGTGTTGCCCGAGGGAGAGCGGGCCATGTCCGCAACGCTCGCCGAAGCGCTCCCGCTCATCGAGGACCCCCGCCTGCACGAAGAGGTGGTGGGATTCGTCGGCCAGGAAGCAACACACGCGTCGTCGCACAAAGGTGCACGCGAGCATCTTGCGGACCTCGGCATGGACATGAAACCGATGTCACGCCGGATGGACTGGCTCGTGGACAAGATATTGGGCGACAAAGGATTGACCGGAAAAGCCAAGCACGCCTGGCTCTGTGAACGTCTCGGCTTGTTTGCCGCGATGGAGCACTACACGGCGGTGGTCGGGGAATGGCTGCTCACCGATCCCGCCCTCGAAGATGCCGGCATGCACCCGACGATGCTCGACATGGTCAAGTGGCACGGCGCCGAGGAAGTCGAGCACCGCAACGTGGCCTTCGACGCCTACATGTACGTGGACGGTAGCTACGCCCGCCGCGTTCGCACGGCGCTGCTCGCCAGCTTCACGTTGTTCGTGTTGTTCATCGCCTCGATGAACTACCTCTTCCGGCAGGACCCGTCGAAGGCGAAGGGCCGCCTGTGGCCTCCGCAACTGATCAGCGCCACTCGCCGCGGCCTGGTCCCGAACATGAAATTCCTGATCACCGAGATTCCTCCGTATCTGCGGCCGAGCTTCCATCCGTCCCAGATCGGGGACATGGACGTAGCCATGCGCTACCTCGCTCGCTCACCTGCCGCCAATCGTTCTTCCGAAAAGAGTGAAGGATGAACAAGACGACTGCCGACCGTCCTCACGACGCACAAGACTTCACACCGACCCGGTCGTTGAGGATTGCCGCACAGGCGACGAGCGCATACCGTCGAATCTTTGCGTCAAGTCCTGCAGCGCAGATACTTTCGCGTCCCAACCCGGTCCGCTACAGCGGATTCGACATGACGCTGGACGTGAAGTCCGTCCGGTTCGAGTGCGCAGACGTCCTGAGTGTCACCTTGACCCCGAGGGAAGGAATCACCCTGCCGTCGTGGATTCCCGGCGCTCACCTAGACGTCATTCTCCCCTCGGGAAGGCAACGACAGTATTCGTTGTGCGGAGACCCCGACGACTTGACCTCGTATCGGATCGCCGTCCGGCGGATCGACGAAGGCGGGGGCGGCTCCCGCGAGATACACGAGTCGCTGAAACCCGGAATGGTTGTCGACGTACGAGGGCCGCGGAATGCATTTCCTTTTGTCACTGCTCCGTCGTACCTCTTTGTTGCGGGCGGAATCGGGATCACTCCGATACTTCCCATGGTGCAACGCTGTCACCGCCGCGGAGTCCCGTGGCGATTGGACTATCTCGGACGAACTCGGGCAGCTATGCCATTCCTGAACGAGATCGAGGAGTATTCCAGCGGCCGGGTAACCATCCGACCCGACGACGAGCTGGGTCCGACGGATATCGGAACACTCGTCGCTGCTGCGGATCCCGGTGCCGCGGTGTACACGTGCGGACCGGTTCCGCTGATGAACACGGTGCGTGCGGCAACTTTCGCCGCCAACCCGACCGGATCGGTGCACAGCGAGAGGTTCTCCCCACTCCCGGTAGTCGACGGCAAGGAGTTCACGGTGCATCTGGCGCGCACCGGTCTCACCGTCGATGTGGGCGAGTCCGAAAGCGCCTTGGCTGCAATACGACGCGTACTTCCCGGAGTAGCGTATTCATGCCAACAGGGCTTCTGCGGTACATGCAAGGTCCGGGTGCTCTCCGGGACCGTCGAGCATCGAGACACCCTCCTCACCGAATCCGAACGTACTGGTTCGATGTTGACCTGTCGATCACGTTCCACCGGTGGGTCTTTGGTGGTGGACCTGTGAAGGGAAAATTCTCTCTTTCTGCGGCCGACGCAGCCTTCATCCGCTCCGCTCCGCTGGTGATCACTCACCGGATCGAATCCGAAGCGACATGTGAAAGCTTGTGGCAGACGTTGACCTCGGACGGAGCGCTCACGTCGTGGGCGCACGGGATCACCGGAGCCGACTGGACCTCGGACAGACCATTCGGCGTCGGGACTACGCGAACCGTGCGAGCCGGCGCTTTTGCTGCACTGAACGAGCGATTCTTCCGCTGGGACGAGGGGCGCCGGATGTCGTTCTACGTGGAGTCGGCGTCACTTCCGGGGTTCAAACGCTTCGCTGAAGATCTGGTGTTGGAACCGACTTCGACTGGCAGCCGCCTCACCTGGACGTTCGCTGTGCAAGCGCAGCCGTGGTTCGCCCCCATTCTGACTCTGTCCCGACCGATCCTCCAACGCGTCACCCGCGGCTGGGCCGACGGCGCCGTCCACCACACACTTCAAGGAACTCCACGATGACGGCGACCGAGATCGACACGACCACACAGGCGTCCGACGACACGGTGACACAGGCAGTGCGCGACGCCCGTACTGCTTCCGAGTGGTGGGCAGAACTGACATTCGAGCAACGTGCTCGTCGACTGGATCGGTGGCGAGGAATCATCGCTCGTCGCGCATCCGAACTCGCCGACGTCGTGCACCGGGACATGGGCAAGCCGCACCCTGACGCGATGCTCGAAATCGCCATGGCACTAGAACATCTCGCGTGGGCGTCGAAGAATGCCCGAAAGGTATTGGGCAGGCGCAGCGTCCGCTCCAGTTTGTTGACGGTCAATCAGGCCGCCTCGGTGGAGTATCGACCTCTCGGGGTGATCGGTGTGATCGGTCCGTGGAACTATCCGGTCTTCACCCCACTCGGTTCGCTCTCGTTCTCGCTGGCTGCAGGCAACGCCGTGGTCTACAAGCCGAGTGAGTTCGCACCGGCAGTCGGGCAATGGTTGGGCCGCGCCTTCGCCGAGGTCGTCCCTGAACATCCTGTGCTGCAGGTCGTCACGGGCGATGGTTCGGTCGGCGCGGCACTGTGCCTGGCCGGTGTCGACAAGATCGGGTTCACCGGATCGACCGCGACGGGCAAGAAAGTCATGGCAGCGTGCGCCGAGACCCTCACACCGGTGTTGATGGAATGTGGTGGTAAGGACGCGCTCATCCTTGATGCCGACGGAAATGTCGGTGCCGCCGCGGATGCTGCGGTGTGGGGAGCATTGTCCAACTCCGGTCAAACCTGTCTGGGCGTCGAGCGTGTATACGTGCACGAACATGTCTACGGCGAGTTTATCGACAAGACAATCACTTTGGCTGCCCGAGTTCATGCGGGTCCGGGTGCCGAAGACAAGATCGGTCCGATCACCATGCCCTCGCAAGTGGCTGTAATCCGGCGCCACATCGACGACGCGATGTCGCGGGGTGGACGTGTCGTTCTCGGAGGGCTCGGCTCGATCTCCGGCCAGTACGTGCAACCGACCATCATGGTCGACGTCCCCGAAGACAGCCTCGCCGTCACGGAGGAAACTTTCGGCCCGACGATGACGATCACCAAGGTCGCCTCGATGGACGAGGCGGTGGAGTTGGTCAATGCGTCGCCATACGCATTGGGAGCAAGCGTGTTCGGCAAGGACGGAGCGGCTGTTGCCGATCGGCTCCGATCCGGAGGAGCGTCGGTGAACTCTTACGTGATGTATGCCGCGGTTCCCAACCTGCCACTGGGTGGGGTCGGAGCATCTGGTTTCGGACGCGTTCACGGCCCAGATGGTCTGAAGGAGTTCACCTACGCTCGTTCGACGACTCGGCAACGATTCCGTTCGCCCTTACCACTGACGACGTTTCGAAGGACCGCCCGAATCGACTGGCTGGTCAAGGTTCTCATCCGCGCACTACACGGAAGGCACTGAAGCAATGACGGGACGCTTGTCCGCAATTGCGGGAACAGTCCGCGATCTGGGCATTCCACTGCCCGGACGCCGACTCGACTACGACGTCGCCGGGAAGGTCGTACTGATCACCGGTGGAGGCGACGGTATCGGTGCAGCGCTGGCGCGCACTCTCCACCGGCGTGGGGCCACCGTGGCACTGGTCGACGTCAACGAGAGTTCATTGGCAACGGCCGAGCGCTCATTCGAGTCACAGCGAGTCGTGACGGTGACGGCCGATGTCCGAGATCGGGACGGCATGACCGCAGCCGTGCAAACGATCATCGAGCAGCTGGGCAGAATCGACGTCGTGGTGGCCAACGCCGGAATCACCCCTCCCCCGGCAACATTGCGCCAGATCGATCCCGACGCCTTCGATCGTGTGCTCGACGTCAATCTCACCGGCGTCTTCAACACCGTGCATCCGACCATCGACGAGGTGATCCGCAACAGTGGGCACATCGTCGTCGTGTCATCGGCGGCGTCGTTCGCCCCCGGTTTGGGCGGCGCTTCGTACATGATCAGCAAGGCTGGGGTCGAAGCGCTCGGCCGGGCGCTGCGTCTCGAGGTTGCCGGCTACGGCGCTACTGCCGGCATCGCGTACTTCGGGATGGTGGATACACAACTTGCACGCGCAACACTCGACGACGACGAGATCGGGCGCAAACTCGACGCTCGACTACCTGGTCCCCTCCGTCATCGAATCTCCCCGGACCGTGCCGCCACCGTGATCGCCGATGCGATCGCGCGCCGCGCCGCCCGGACCCTTGCCCCCGCTGCCTGGGAACCCTGGGCGTGGGGACGCGGATTCATCAATGTCCTTGCCGACGGTTACCTGGCAAAAGACAAACAGGCACACGACCTGATCCGCGAACTCGAAGACAGAACCACCGCTGCGGCCCCGACGAGTGCGTCAGCCCTGACAAAGGCATCCAGGAGAACATCATGACTACGTTGTGTGCAGCCTTCCAGCGAGTGTCGGCGGTGGCGCCCGACGCGGTGGCTTTGCGAGACATCGGCGATGCGCGAACACTGACGTGGCGCGCGTACGGCGAACAGGTTCGCGATGTTGCCGCGGGATTGGCCGGAATCGGCGTGGGACATGGCGATACGGTTGCATTGATGATGAGTAACCGCATCGAGTTCTACCCGATCGACGTCGGCGCCCAACACCTCGGCGCGACGTCCTTCTCCATCTACAACACGTCGGCACCCGAAGCCATCCAGTACATCCTCGCCAATTCCGGTGCGCGAGTGCTCGTCTGCGAGGCCCAGTACGTGGATACCGTTCGCCGATCCGGTGCCACACTCGACACGATCGTGGTCGTCGACGCGCAACCGTCTGCCCAGCAGTCCGGCACCCTGACGCTGGAGCAGATCAAGTCCTCTGCTGCCGCCGATTTCGATTTCGAGAGCACCTGGCGTGCGGTGAAACCGAACGACGTAGCCACGTTGATCTACACCTCCGGCACGACCGGCAACCCCAAGGGCGTCGAGACGACTCATGCCTGTCTGTTGTTCGAAACCACCGCCGTCAGTGCTGTACTCCCCGTCGAGTTCGGTGACCGCATCACCACGTACATGCCGTCGGCGCACATCGCCGATCGGCTCACCTGCCTGTACATGCAAATGGTGTTCGGCACCCAGATCACTGTCGTGCCGGATCCGAGCCAGGTAGCGGGTGCGCTTCCGGACTGTCGCCCCACGATCTGGGGCAGCGTCCCCCGTGTGTGGGAAAAGCTGAAGGTTGCAGTCGAATCGGCCGTCGCCAACGAACCGGACGACGCGCGGCGAGCGGCATTGCAGTGGGCACTCGACGTCGGTCGCACTCGGCTCGCACACTTGCGAGCCGGTGAAACAGTCCCCGCCGAACTGGAAGCGGACTACGCCCGAGCCGATGCAATGGTCCTCTCCGCTCTGCGTGCGAAACTCGGTTTTGCCGAACTGAAGTGGGCCATCTCTGGCGCCGCACCGATTCCGCCGGACACCTTGGCATTCTTTGCAGCCCTGGGAGTTCCGATCTCGGAGATCTGGGGAATGTCCGAGCTGACATGCATTGCGAGCACCGCACCGGCCGAGCCGACCAAGCTGGGGACGGTCGGAAAGTTGCTTCCAGGCATGGAAATGCGCATCGAGGCGGACGGTGAGCTACTGGTTCGAGGACCGTTGGTCATGAAGGGGTACCGCGGCGAACCGGCAAAAACGGCCGAAGCGATCAGTGCAGACGGTTGGCTTTCGACCGGAGACATCGTCACGGCCGACGCAGACGGATACCTCACGGTGATCGATCGCAAGAAGGAGCTGATCATCAATGCGTCGGGAAAGAACATGTCCCCCGCTGCCATCGAGACCGCAGTGAAGACGTCGTCGTCGTTGATCGGTGAGGTCGTGGCGATCGGAGACGGCCGAAAGTTCAACACAGCGTTGATCACTCTCAGCGCCGACGCCGCGGTCGGAGCGGCACGCTCACTGGGACTTGCGGCCGAGGCCGCGGTACTCGCCAAGGACGCTCGGATCGTCGACATCGTTGCAACTGCTGTCGCCGAGGGAAACTCGCGTCTGTCGAGGGCCGAGCAGATCAAGCGGTTTCACGTACTCACCACGTTCTGGGAGCCAGGCGGCGACGAGCTGACACCGACGATGAAGCTCAGGCGCAAGCCGATAGCCGAGAAGTACGCGTCCGAAATTGCAGCCCTCTATGCGGATTCGGTCGTAGAGGACGTCTACGAGCCTGCGCCCTGCGCATAGATCAGCGTCTCGGTGGCCTTGACCACAAACGTAGCGGCCGATCCCGGAACCAGATCGAGCTCGGCCGCTGCGCTCGCCGTGATGTCGGCAGACAAGCCCGGCTGGCCGGCTTCGTCCTCGGCTCGGACTCGGACGACATCGCCTCGATTTTCGATCTCCGCGATCGTGACCGCAAACGCGTTTCGTGGGCTCCCGTGAGGCGGATCCAGGTAGACCGACACTGCTCGCGGCTCGAAGACTGCCACGGCGGCACTGCCGGCCGGTAGGTCGGTCTCCGTCTGGCCCGCGATATCCACCCCGACCGGACTTCTGAGCATTCCGTCTCCGGCCATCGTGCCGCTGCGCAAGTTGATCCCTGCGATGCGTGCTGCAAATGCACTGCGCGGGCGAGTCAGAACTGTTCGTACGTCACCACGTTCGACGACCCGGCCGCCGTCCAGCACGACAACGGTGTCGGCAAGGGCCAGCGCATCCAGAGCGTCGTGCGTGACGAGCACGGCCGTGCGATCTCCTGTTCGGAGCACTCTACGCAGCAACGACCGCAATGCCGGGGCGGAGGCGACGTCGAGCGCAGACATCGGTTCGTCGAGCAGGAGTAGTTCGGGTTCAGCAGCCAATGCCCTCGCCACTGCGACTCGTTGCGCTTGACCGCCGGAGAGCTGTGACGGCTTGCGGTCAGCCAATTCGGCGGCGTCGACTGCGTCGAGCCAGTGGCGCGCGGAGTCGGCGGAATCGCGACGCGACCGCCCTGCACTGCGCGGCGCGAACGCCACGTTCGCGGCCGCACTGAGGTGGGGAAAGAGAAGTGCCTCTTGCGCGAGTAGAGCAGTGCCGCGCCGATGCGGCGCCAACGCGACTCCCCTACCGGTATCGGTGAGAACGCGGGAATTCAGTTCGATCAACCCACGCCGCGGGTGATGTAGTCCGGCAACCGCCGCCAGTACCGTCGACTTGCCTGCGCCGTTCGGTCCGAGGACAGCGGTCACCTCACCGGCCGCGACGTCGAACGTCGCAACGACGTCGCGCTCCGGAATCTCGATGTCGACGTGGAGGCCACTCACAACGAACCCGCCGATCCGCGTCCACGCACCGCAACCACGATGACCACCGCGACTACGACCAACACCAGCGAAAGCGCCACCGCTGCATCCGGATCGGTCTCACGCTGGAGATAGATTTCCAACGGCAGGGTACGCGTGACCCCTTGCAGACTTCCCGCGAACGTCAGCGTTGCACCGAACTCCCCCAGTGCGCGAGCGAAAGCCAGCACTGCCCCTGACACCAGACCGGGAAGCACCAGCGGCAAAGTCACCCGGCGAAGCACGGTGGTCGGGCGGGCTCCGAGCGTCGAGGCTACGGCCTCGTATCGTGTGCCCGCAGTGCGTAGCGCACCTTCGAGGCTGACGACGAGGAACGGTAGCGCGACAAACGTCTGCGCCAGGACCACCGCGGTTGTCGAGAATGCTATCTGGATGCCGAGCACTTCCAACTGCTCACCGATCAACCCTTTGCGCCCGAACGTGTACAGCAACGCGATACCGCCCACCACTGGCGGCAGAACCAGCGGGAGCAGAATCAAGGATCGAAGAACGGACAGTCCCCGAAAATGACTGCGCGCCAACACCGCGGCCATCGGTACCCCGAACAGGATGCACAGCAGCGTGCTCATCGCTGCTGTCTTCAAACTCAGTTTCAACGCGGCAACCGACGATTCGGAAGTCACGAGTTCCCAGAACTGCGACCACTGCACGGTGGCCAGCATCGCCGCCAAGGGCGCGATGACAAACGCCCCGCCGATCAGCGCGGGAAGGTAAATCCATACCGGCAACCCGAGCGGGGCTCGGGCTGACGGTCGTAGGCGTGTCACGGAGCAGCGAATCCCGCGTCACCCAGAACTGCCAAGCCCTTGGGGCCCTTCACGAGATCGACGAACTTCGTTGCCGTTTCCGAATTCTTCGAATCCTTCAGCACCGCAATCTGGTACAGGTTGACCACCGTGGTGGCTTCCGGGAACGCGACGGTCTGAACCTTGTCACCAGCGGACTTCGCGTCGGTGACGTAAACGATGCCGGCATCGGCCTGCCCGGACGTCACCTTGCTGAGAACGTCGGTCACCGACGATTCTTCGCTGACGGGCGAGAGGGTCTCGCCTGTGGCCGTCTCGACCTTCTTCGTAGCCGCGCCACAAGGGACCTGCGGAGCGCAGATCACCAGTTGCGTCCCCTCCTTTGCCAGATCGGCGAACGACGCGATGCCCTTCGGATTGCCCGGCGGCACAACAATCGTCAAGGTGTTGCTCGCGAAGTCCGAGGGCGACCCCGCGACGACGCCGGCGTCGGTGGCCTTGGTCATGTTGGCGGCGTCAGCCGAGGCGAACACGTCAGCCGGTGCGCCCTGGGTGATCTGAGCGACGAGGTCCGAGGACCCGGCAAAGCTGAATGTGACCGATGAACCGGGGTTCTCGGACTCGAATTCCTTGCCGAGTTCGGTGAAGCTGTTCTTGAGTGACGCCGCTGCGAAGACGGTGATGCTTCCCGTGGCACTATCACTGGAAGTGGTTGTGGTCGGAGCGGCCGACGACGTCTCCGACGAAGAATTGTCGGAGGAACTACAACCGGTCACCAGGGCAAGCGAAAAGGCACCTGCTGCAACAAGTCCGACTACACGCTTCACGAATTTCCTCCAGTATGTTCAAAAACTACGGCGTTTCCACGATGACCGTGGTGGCCTTCACGATTGCGACTCCGATACTCCCGACCTCGAGTCCGAGCTCCCGAACCGCGTCGGTACTCATCAACGAGACGACAGTGAAGGGCCCACACTGCATTTCGACCTGAGCCATCACCTTGTCGGTGACGACCTTGGTGACGAGGCCGGCGAACCGGTTGCGGGCCGAACTCGCACCCGTGAGCGGATCGGCCGGTGCGGGTCCGGCGTTGGACCGGGCGAAGCCCGCCAACTCGGCACCGTCGATGACCTTGCGGCCGGAGTCGTCCGTCGTCGCGGTGAGAAGCCCACCGTCGACCCACCGCCGGACGGTGTCGTCACTGACACCGAGCAGGCCGGCAGCTTCGCGGATTCGAATGTTGGGCACCAGGTGATCGTAGGTCGCAAGTGCGGACCTAACAAGCCGAAATGCTCCGCAGATGCGTGAACTAGTCAATCATGATCACGTATCTGCGGAGCATTGTCGATAGTTGCCGTAGACGAATCAGCGCATCATTCTTCTGCCCAGGGCACACGGCAGGAGTCGGTGCTGAACCCCTGCTCGGTAATCCCCAACGCCGAATACATCCGGGCGCGCATGTTTTCGAGCCCGATCTGATAGGTCAGTTCCACGACGCCCGCTCGCCCGAACCTGCGCTCGAGATCCGCGACCTGTTCGTCCGTCACCCCGTTCTCCCCATGGGGGTCACCGGTCATGGCGTCGGCGTAGGCGATCGCGGCCCGCTCGTCTTCGCTGTACTTCGATGAATCCCGGTAGTTCGCGATCTCTTTCAACTTGTCGATGTCCAAACCGTCCAAGCGCGAGAGCATCGTCCCGAAGTCGACACACCACGAGCAGCCGACAGTCCAGGCGACGCGATAGACGGCCAGTTCACGAATGTTCGACGGCAGCACCTTCGACGCCTTCTGCACAGCCATTTCGTGGCGGGCAGCCGCTACGAACAATTTCCGATGGTTGGCCAGGACGGCAAAGGGCTCGGGGACTTCGTCGTACTGCCTGGCGGCGAATTTGTATGCCACTTTGATCAACGGACTGGCTTCTGACGGTGTCACTGCGGGAATGCGAGTCATGGCAAGCCTCCGTATGTTCTGGGGCACCGGATTCGATGCTCTCTACAGAGTTGGACGATGGCGGCGATTCAAACGTGACAAGCACCGCGTCCGAGCGGATGTGAGGATGCGGTGTCAGCCGACTAAGCTGCAAAGATGCCTTCGACGCCCCGCAACCGCACCGTCTCGCGTCTGCAGCCGTTCGCATCCACGATCTTCGCCGAGATGACAGCGTTGGCCACACTTCACGACGCGGTCAACCTCGGTCAGGGCTTTCCGGATACCGACGGTCCTGCGGCCATGCTCGAGGTAGCGCGCCGAGCCATCGCCGAGGGCGTCAATCAATACCCGCCCGGTCCGGGCATGCCCGTCTTGCGTCAGGCCATCGCGGAGGATCGGCGCATCCGCTACGGACTCGACAGTGATCCCGACTCCGAAGTTCTGGTCACCGTCGGCGCCACCGAGGCGATCAGTGCTGCGATTCTCGGACTGGTCGAACCCGGCGAAGAAGTAGTGCTGATCGAGCCGTACTACGACTCCTACGCTGCATCCGTCGCGTTGGCAGGCGCTGTACGTCGCACAGTTCCGTTGGTAACCGCGGGAGACGGATTTGCGGTCGATCTCGATGCATTGCGCGGCGCGATCACCGCCAAGACGAAGATGCTGATCGTCAACAGTCCTCACAACCCCACCGGCACCGTATTCACCGATCACGAACTTCGAGCGATCGCCGAACTCGCGTGCGAACGCGACCTGATCGTGTTGAGCGACGAGGTCTACGAGCACTTGGTCTTCGACGGCCTCACCCACACACCGATGGCGTCGCTCCCGGGCATGCGTGAGCGCACCGTCACGGTGTCCAGTGCCGCAAAGACTTTCAATGTCACCGGCTGGAAAACCGGCTGGGCGATCGGCCCGCGCGAACTCATCGACGGAGTCCGTGCCGCCAAGCAGTTCATGTCATTTGTTGCCGGTGCACCGTTCCAACCGGCCGTTGCCTACGCGCTCACCAACGAACAGCCGTGGGTCGTCGAACTTCGACAGAGCTTGCAAGGCAAACGCGACGTGCTCGGTAAAGCTCTGACCGAGGCCGGTTTCACGGTGCATTCCGGTGGCGGCACGTACTTCCTCCTTGCCGACATCAGACCGTTGGGCGAAACCGATGCGGGAGATTTCTGCCGCGCACTGCCCGAGCGGATCGGCGTCGCGGCCGTTCCGGTCGACGTGTTCGCGGACAACCGCGACGATTGGAAGCACCTGGTGCGCTTCGCCTTCTGCAAGCAGGACCATATTCTGTCCGAAGCTGCACGCCGTCTCCACCTGCTCCAAGGAGCAGCGCACCCATGACAGCGCGGACCATCCCGACCGCATTCGTCCACCGCTATCTCGCGTTCTCGCCGGACAACGACGTCGATTTGTCGGGTGCACTGCGCGCTGCCGGGATCGACCTCGAGACACTGTCCGACCCGCGCGCCCGGCTGACCCCGACTCAGGTCACCACGTTCATCCAATCCACCTGGCAGATCACCGACGACGAATTGTTCGGCCTCGGATCCGCCCCGGTCCCCCGTGGCACTTTCCGATTGATCTGCCTGACGTTGATCCATTGCCCTGATCTCGGATCGGCCTTCGCTCGAATGTCCGACGTGATCCGTGCGCTACCGGCTCTGGCCCCACTGTCGATCGAGAAGGGCGAGGAAAGCACTCGGGTGAGTTTCGCTGTCCGAGCTCGCGAAGGCGTCGCCGAACCTGATGTCGCAGAACGTGTCACAACCGATTTCGTCCTGATCTTGCTGCACCGATTTTCCGCATGGTTGATCGGAAAGCGCGTCCGACTTCGGGCGGTCGAGTTTCCGTACTCGGCACCGGATGCACGGTTGGCGCAGGACTACGACTACATCTTCGGAGCGCCGGTCACCTTCGGCGCGAAGCGCGCGGCACTGGAGTTCGACAACTCGGCCATGCGTGCACCGATCATCCAAACCGAGGAGACGTTGGAGGAGTACCTCCGAGAATCTCCGATTCAGCTCATGTCCGAACGTGATTACGACAGCACTGCGTCGGCCCAGGTACGACGGGTCCTGGAACTCGGGGTGAAGGGGCGAACCTCCACGGCCGAGGAGATCGCGGAGATGCTCTCGATCAGCGTTCCCCATCTGCGTCGACTGCTGCGGCGTGACGGAACATCACTCAATCAACTACGCGAGGAAGTGCTCCGCGACGTAGCCATCGCTGGTTTGCGGCGCGGAGAATCCGTCGAAGTACTCTCGGCGCGATTGGGGTTCTCCGAGCCCAGCGCCTTCCGTCGGGCCTTCAAACGATGGACCGGCGACACTCCGAGTTCGTACCGCTAGCTGACGCAGAACTCGTTTCCTTCGGGATCGGTCATCGTGATCCACACGCTCGGCCCCTGCGCTCCTCGGTGCAGGATCGTCGCCCCCACCGTCTCGAGGTGCGCTGCGACATCCTCGCGCTTGTCGCCCACTCGTATGTCGAAATGGAGCCGGTTCTTCACCGTCTTCGATTCCGGAACCAGTTGGAACAGAACGCGGGGACGTTCGGGATGCTCCGGATCGCTGATGGCCGCACCTTCGCGCCAGACGAGGACTCCCTCGAATGTCGTGGTGTCGGATTCCTTGGCGTGACCAGCGGCGACGAGGCCCCTGATGAAGTCTTCGTCGCTGGGCTCCGCTGCCCACCCGAGTGCTGCGGCCCACCACTTCGCCTGTTCGTGCGGATGTGCCGAATCTACTGTGACTTGAAATTCGTATCCCATGTTCCGACGTTAACGCCGACCACCGACACCTAGTGAAGGTTCAGCCGAGCCCGGGCATCAGTCGACACTCTTGATGGTCTTCATGGTGATCAACGATGTCACCCGCGAGACAGCCGGAAGCCCGCTGAGCTTGGTGACCATGAAGTTCTCGTACGTCGCGAGATCTTTCACCGCGACGCGAATGAAGTAGTCGGGAATTCCGAACAATCTCCGACATTCGATCACTTCGTCGAAGGCGGCGACCTGGGATTCGAAGTCCTCGATGGTGGCCTGGTCGTTGACTCCGATCTCGGCGGTGACGATCACTTGAAATCCTCGGCCAAGCGCTTCCTGACTGACGATCGCGCGGTACCCGGTGATGATTCCGTCGGCTTCGAGCTTTTTCACGCGGCGCAGGCAAGGGGACGGTGTCAGACCCACCAGATCCGCCAACTCGGTATTGGTCAAACTCGAGTCCTGGCGTAGGTGAAACAAAATTGCGTCATCCATGGCATCCATCGCACTATTATTGCGCACTGTTCGATATGTGGGCATTCTGAGCAATCGATCACCTCGATCTTTGTTATAGATTTGCGTCGTGATCGAACCAGCATCGTCGACGGCCGCACCGGCCGTCGAACTCCCACCGCGAACCCCGGCGTGGCGGCACGCCTTCCAGCTGTCGCTACCGGTTGGATTCGGCCTGCTCCCACTTGGGATCGCACTTGGCGTTCTTGTGGTCCAACAAGGGCTCAGCCCTTGGTGGGCAGTCGCTTTCACCTCGCTGATCTACGCAGGATCGCTGGAGTTTCTCGCGGTCGGAATGGTCGCGGCCATGACACCGCTGCCGTACGTCGCTCTGACCGCACTGCTGGTCAACTTTCGACATGTGTTCTACGCCTTGAGTTTTCCGCTGGAAAAGATTCGCAACCCCTTCGCCCGCTTCTACAGCATGTTCGCGCTGACCGACGAGGCCTATGCGATGTCGGTAACTGCCGATCCCAAGGCACTCACCGGACGCGTCATCGTCTACTCCCAGCTGTACCTGCACGGCTACTGGATCGGTGGCGCGATTCTGGGCGCGACAGCAGGACAGTGGATTCCGGACTCGATCGTCGGCCTCGACTTCGCCCTGACGGCGTTGTTCGTCGTCCTCTCGATCGAAGCGATTCGCGCACAAAACGGATTCGCGGTGCCGGTCGCCGCGGTCACCTGCGCTCTGGTCGCCCGGCTCGCAGCGCCGGACCACATGCTGCCAATTGCGATGGGCGCCTTCGTGCTCTTCCTGATCGGGCGCTTTGTCTACGACTCACGAAAGGCGAAGATCGATGCCTGACACCTCGTACATCTTTGCGGCGGTCGCAGTCATGGCCGTGGTCACCTTCGCGCTGCGCGCAATCCCCTTCGCCGCGCTCATGCCGCTGCGCTCCTCCGCCCTGGTCGGCTACCTCGGCATCTACATGCCGGCAGGCGTCATGTTGATTCTCGTCATGTATTCACTCAAAGGGGTGTCGATCACCGCCCCTTCTCATGGCCTACCCGAACTGATTGCAGTGTGCGCCACGATCGCCGCGCACCTCTGGCGAAAGAATGCCGTCCTGAGCATCGTCGTCGGAACGACGATCTACGTCGCGCTGGTCAATACCGTGTTCGCCTGAGCATTTCCCATCCGGGAGCAAAGCAGTTTTACCCCCGGATGGGTGATTTGTAACCTCCAGGCGCTTATCTGAACAGTTGAACACTTATACGATTTCAGTAGCGTGGCCGCCGGCCGCGACTGAAGGATCGGTGAGGTTCGATGTCCACGACAATGACCACGACGGGCACTCGAATCGCCGGTGCTTGGCACAGTCTGGATCGAGGCCAGCGTCGAAGCATCATCGGGATGACCGTCACCGTCGTAGCGCTCAACGTCGTCGGGTGGGCAGTTCTTCTCGGCCTGGTTGTCCCCGGCCACTACACGATCGAAGGCAGTGTCTTCGGCGTCGGACTCGGCGTAACGGCGTACACGCTCGGCATGCGCCATGCTTTCGACGCCGATCACATCGCCGCTATCGACAACACCACTCGGAAGTTGGTGGCGGACGGCAAGAAACCGATGTCCGTCGGGTTCTGGTTTTCGCTCGGACACTCGACCATCGTCTTCGTACTCGTCGCCCTCTTGGCTTTGGGTGTGCGGCAACTGGCCACCAGCCTTTCCGACGACAACTCCGATCTGGAGAAGTGGACCGGCTTGTTCGGCACCACCATTTCCGGCACGTTCCTGATTTTGATCGGAATCTTGAACCTTGTCTCTCTCATCGGGATTCATCGGGTGTACACGAAGTACAAGGCCGGAACCTTCGACGAGGAACAACTCGAGAAGGAACTCGACAGCCGTGGCGCCCTGAACAAGATTCTGGGCCCGGTGATGAAGATGGTTCGCAAGCCCTGGCACATGTACCCGGTCGGCCTACTGTTCGGATTGGGATTCGACACCGTCACCGAAGTCGGGCTGTTGGTGATCGCCGGCGGCGCGGCGGCGACAGGGCTCCCGTGGTATTCGATCCTCGTTCTGCCGATCCTCTTCTGCGCCGGGATGTCGCTTTTCGACTCGATCGACGGATCGTTCATGAACTTCGCCTACGGTTGGGCATTTGCTCAGCCGGTCCGAAAGATCTACTACAACATGGTGATCACCGGACTCTCGGTGGCAGTGGCACTGCTGATCGGGTCCCAGGAAATCATCTCGATTTTCACCGACAAACTCGACATTCACGACGGGTTTCTCGGCGCCATCGGGAACTTGGATCTCGGCGCGATGGGCTTCATCATCGTCGGACTCTTTGTCGCCACCTGGCTGATTGCTCTACTCGTGTGGCGGTACGGCCGCATCGAAGAACGGTGGCAGGCTCAGTCCGGTGCAGCAGTAGCACGACGAGCGACAGCAGACGAAGCGATGTGAGTTCGACTCGGTCTACGCAGAATCATGGGCCACCCGAAAGCGAATAGCTGATGTACGTCTCGCCCCATTTCAGGTACGCGCTCGACGTCGCCTGGCCGCGGATCTGGTCGTTCTGCCACTGGTAGACAGCGCGCCACGGAAATACGGAACTCACTTGTTCCAAGGTGTACTGCTCACGATGGCCCTGCGCGAATCGCTGTTCGAGATCTTCACGAGTGCGCGGCGGGAAATTGCTGATCAGGTAGGTCCGGCCGAGAGACTCGATGCGCCCTGGCGGCGCAAAGACATCAGCGCTGCGATAAGTGAAGGCCAGATACAGGTAGGCCGCCACCACAATCGTTGCCAGCGCTACCGCGCCGATCTTGAATGCACGTCGAAGCAGGGTCGGCATGGCTCACAGTACATCGACTGCGTCCCGATCTGATGCGGGTCGGCGGCAGCCGCACCTCCCGATTTCCTCGAGCCCAGACCACCTTCCGACTAGTACGGTGAGATCACCGGCAACCGATCTACGGCAACGATGGCGGACTCGCTCGACAACCCAGCGCCCTCTGCCACAGGTGAGGGCACATCGCGGCCAATCATTGCGGGCACCACGCACCAGTGCGGTCCATACGAGGGTCCCCCATGGGAAATGAGTTTCCGTCGCACAGCCTCCACGACCGAAGCCTTCCGCCCCTGCGTCTGGTCGCTATGGGCCAACCCGCTGCGAAAGCTCGACGAGCCGGTTCGAGAATCCCCACTCGTTGTCGTACCAGGCGAAAACCTTCACTTGTTCGCCGACGACCTGTGTGAGGGGCGCATCGAAGATTGCCGAGTGGGGATTGCCGACTATGTCGGCAGAGACAAGTGGCGCCTCCGAATAGGCAAGGTAAGACGAGAGTTCGGGAGTCTGCGATGCGACGCGAAACGCTTCGTTGATCTCCACGACAGTCGCCGGTCGTGAGAGATGGGCAGTGAGGTCGGTGATAGAACCGACTGGCACGGGGACGCGCAGCGAGAGTCCGGTCAATTTTCCGTCCAGCTCTGGGATGATCCGCCCGATGGTGGCGGCGGCGCCGGAGGAAGTCGGGATCGTAGACAATGCCGCGGCACGAGCGCGCCGGAGATCGCTGTGAGGAGCATCGTGGAGGCGCTGGTCGCTGGTGTAGGCGTGGATCGTCGTCATCAGTCCGGACTCGATGCCGAACGCCTCGTGCAGCACCTTAACCATCGGTGCGAGGCAGTTGGTCGTGCAGGATCCGTTCGAGAATACGTCCTCCGACATGTCGAGGACGTCGTCGTTTACTCCGAGTACAACTGCAGGGACATCACTGTCGGCGGGAGCCGAAATGATCACCTTTCGCGCTCCCGCTGTCAGGTGTTGGCGAGCGTTGACCGAGTCCGTGAATCTGCCGGTCGACTCTATGACGACATCGACGCGTTCGGCTCTCCAGGGGATGAGGGACGGCTCGCGCTCAGAGGTGACGCGAATGCGCTTTCCTGCAACGAGAATCGCGTCCCCGTCGACCTCGACGCCGTCCAGATGACCGGACACCGAGTCCCACTCCAGGAGCGAAGCGAGGGTTGCGGCGTCGGCGATGTCGTTGATCGCGACGATCTCGACATCTGCATCGCTGCTTAGCGCAGCCCGCAGGTAGCTGCGACCGATACGGCCGAAGCCGTTGATTCCGATACGAACGGACATTGATTTCTCTTTCTCGAGTTGGTCAGTGATCGGTGCAGAGAGCGGACTGGGCGGCGTCGAGCAGGGAAATGGCTCCACGAACCGCCGCGTCCATCGGGCCCTGTTCACCCTGCGCGCGGGCAAGTACATAGCCGCCCTGCAGGACGGCTGCCAGCGTTCGCGCGAGATCCGCCGGGACGATGCTCGTCGGAAGTTCTCCTGCAGCAATCGCGGCAGTGATCGCCCGCTCCCAATGGTTCAGCATGGTGTCGAAGGCATTCGCAACAACTGCGATCAGTTCTGCATCCGTGACCACTTCCGGGTCCTGGGTCATCCGACCCACCCGGCACCCCCGAGTACCCGGCCGCGGCAATGAGAGGTAGCGCTTCATCTGTTCGAGGGGCGAGCCTTCTCCACCCAACGGAGATGACTCGCCCGTCATTTCTCGGGTAACTGCAGACAGCGCCTCTACCGCGAGTTCGTGCTTTCCACTGAAATGGTGATACATGCTGCCCTGGCCAACCCCGGCACGTGTCATCACGTCGCGTGGGCTCGTCGCTGCATAGCCGCGCTCCCACAACAGCTCTGCCATCGCACCCGTCAGCTGGTCCTTTGAGTTCACCAATCGACTGTAACAACTAGTATGTACAACCTCAACGTAGGTTCGACCAACAGGCCGGCCGGGCGATTGTGCGGTGATCGACCAGAGCATCGTTGCCGTTCTGGACGTGGCATCTGCAAGACTCCTGAAATGAAGCACGTCGGGCGCGAGGCAGCGGCACTGCTCAACGGGGCCGGGATCGAACTCAGCGAGGGTCTGACCGACGCAGAGTTCGATTCCGTCCACGAACGCTTTGGATTTCACTTCAACCCAGACCACCGCAGTCTTCTTGCCACTGCGTTACCACTTGGCGACCGTTGGCCGAACTGGCGTAGCGCCGACGACCTCGAGTTGGGTACGTGGCTAGATAAAGTCACCGAAGGTTTCATTTGGGATGCACTGCATCAACAACCACCGTTCTGGCCGGCATCGTGGGGCAGAATGCCCGCCTCACCCGAGGACGTCACCACAATCGTGCGTCAACAGATCGGAGCGTGGCCGCGCCTTGTCCCGGTCTTCGCTCACCGCTTCACGCCCGCCGCACCCTCCCCCTCGGGATCGCCGGTGATCTCCGTGTGGCAGACCGACATCGTCTACTACGGGGCAAACCTCCTCGAATATCTCGCCAATGAGTTCCCCCTCGGACAGGGCCGAAAGACACTCTCTCCCATTAGCGTCCGCGTACCGTTCTGGTCCCGATTCATCGAGGCGGCCAACCGCGCGGAATCGATCTGACCGGCCAAAGGTCCTGTTCTGCCTGCCAAGAGTTTCGCAGACGAATTTCGCGGGTATTGATCACTTGCGGCGGCGATTTCCAGAGCGAGGGGTCAGCCGCGCAAGGTCTGCCCCCGGCTGTCACTCGCCGGGTGGCGGGCCGCCAAAACCAGCGGGCCGCCAGAAACTATCTGTGCCAGGCGATGATTTCGATGCAAACGACACGACTCGACACCATCCTGATTCTGATCGTCGGGACGGCAATCGGACTGAGCGTCTGGCTGGCTACGCAGGAACCATTCGCGTCGATCGGACTCGGAATCGCAACGGTAGTGATCTGCTGGATCTCTTGCTCGATGATCCATGGCTTCCCACACCGATCGACGAAGGACATGCGTCCGCGCGAGAACCAGGATCGCGAGTCACCGAAACGGCGCTGACGCCGCGTAGGGATGAGGCCAACCGTGGAGGCCCGGACACAGCGAAGTGAGTGGTTCACCTACCGCAGGTGAACCACTCACTTCGGTCAGAGGATCACACCTCGTCAGGTCGCCAGGTCGCGACGGCCCAGATCACAGCGACGTCGAGGGCGATGATCACGATCGACCACAGCGGGTAGTACGGCATCCACAGGAAATTCGCCACGATCGAAAGTGCCGCGATGACGAATGCCATCCCGCGGGCCCACGCCATGCCGACGAACAATCCCAGCGACACCGCGATGCCGATGATTCCGAGCACGATGTGGATCCAACCCCATGTCGTGACATCGAATTCGAAGGTGTAATTGACTCCGACGATCAGCAGATCGTTGTCCGCGAGAGCCGCGATGCCCTGCAGCAACGCGACGATTCCCGCGACGAAGAGCAGGCATGCTGCCGCCACCGTGGTCCCGATGGCAAAGCCTTGTCGGACAGGATGGTTCGCATGAGATTGGTGCGGAGCAGTCATGACATCCCCTTCTTCGGCGAAATAGCGTGAGAACAGTATTCAAAGGTTCACGCCGCCGGACATCACCCAGCAAGGATGAACAGCCGTCCAGCACTGCAATCAAATTTCATGGGAACATATGTTCGATTTCGGTGTACGGTGGAGTCTATGACCGCCACGATGCAACCGTCTCTGTTCGACAACGGTGACCTGGGCGTCTCTTTGGGCGATCTCGAGGGCACGGTGCAGAGACGTATCCTCACCGCCGGCGCATGGGTCGACCATCGCCCGGCCTGGCTGACCGGATCGGAGGCCGTGTTCGACAATCTGGAAGCTACGGTGCCGTGGCGTTCCGAACGGCGTCAGATGTACGACCGCGTTGTCGACGTCCCTCGTCTGGTGTGTTTCTACGCAGAGAATCAACCACTGCCGGACGCACTTCTCACCGAAGCCAAAGACGCGCTGAGCAGTCACTACTTCGACGAACTCGGCGAACCATTCGCCACGTCGGGTCTCTGTTTCTATCGCGACGGTTCCGACAGCGTTGCCTGGCACGGGGACGATACGGGACGAAGTCGCACCGAGGACACGATGGTGGCCATCCTGTCTCTCGGTGCGGCTCGCCCGCTCCTATTGCGCCCTCGTGGGGGCGGCGAATCCATCCGCTTCAATCTCGGACACGGAGATCTACTCGTCATGGGCGGATCCTGCCAACGCACGTGGGAACACTGTGTCCCGAAGAGTGCGCGGGCCCTCGGGCCGAGAATCAGCGTTCAATTCCGCACTCGCGGAGTTAGATAGCGTCGCGGAGTTCGTCTCGCAGCGCCTTCCGATTGAGCTTGCCGACGGCCGTCTTCGGTATGGATTCTGCGAAAACAACCCGACGCGGCTTCTTGTACGACGCCAGTCGCTCGCCGACGTGCGCGACCAATGATGCTTGCAGTACGTCGTTTTCGACGGTCCCGTCCTCGAGTACCACCACAGCCGTGACCGCCTCCACCCACTTCGCGTCGGCGGTACCCACCACGGCGACCTCACGGACGGACGGATGCGTCAGGAGTGCATCCTCGACTTCACGGGGGTAGACGTTGTATCCGCCGCTGATGATCATGTCCGAAGCTCGGTCCTTCAAGAACAAGAATCCTTCGGCGTCGAACTGACCGATGTCACGGGTGTGAACCCAGCCGTCTTCGGTGAAGGTGTCCGCATTCAGTTCCGGTGCATTGAAGTATCCGGCGATCGCCGATGGCGAGCGGATCACGATTTCACCCGGTTCTCCCTGGGGCACTTCGTTTCCCTCGCCGTCGAGCAGCCTGATCTCGACGTCGATGGCCGGCTGACCACAGGACAGCAGGCGGTCTTCCGTGTGATCTTCGGGCCGTAGGACTGCAATACACAGCGGTGCCTCGGTCTGCCCGTAGTACTGGAGAAAACGGTGTTGCCCCCACGCCTGCATCGCCCGTTCGATGGTGGCCAGCGGCATCGGCGACGCACCGTAGATCACGGATTTCAGACTCGAGATGTCTGCGCTCGCAAAATCAGGGCGTTCGAGGAGCATCTGAATCATCGTCGGCACCAGATTGATTGCCGTAGCCCGATGCTCGGTTATCGAGTCCAAGAAGGTCGACGGGTCGAAACCGGGGAGGATGACGGTCTTACCGCCACGCAGCCAGAACGGAAGCACGAAGACACCGCTGGCATGAATCAGTGATGCCGCGTGCAGCATCGTGTCGTCCTGAGTCGCCGGAAGCAGATTGAGCAGAACATTGCGGCAGATTCCGGCGTAGCTGCGCTGAGTGTGCTGCGCGGCCTTCAGCGTTCCCGTGGTCCCGGAAGTGAACAGCGTCAGGATCACGTCGTCGGGATCTACCTCGACGTCCGGAGTGGCCGAAGGCATGCTCTGCGCTCGATCCAACAGCGAAAGCTGTCCCTCCGAAGCTGTTTCCAGGCCGACGAACGTCCGATCCGGGAACCTGGCGGACAGTTCAGCAGCTCGGCCGGCAAGGTCAGTACCGAAAACGACGTGCGAAGTGTCGGTGTCCTCGAGCATTCGTGCGTGCTCGTCGAGCGAGAGTCGCGAGTTGAGCGGAACCCTGTTGATGCCGGCTTTGACACACGCAAAATCGACAGGCACGCTGGCAAGAGAGTTGTTGACCAGCAACGCAACCCGTGCGCCACGCCCGATACCGAGCGCGATGAATGCATGCGCCAATCGGCTGCTGAGTTCGTCCACTTCCGTGAACGTCATCGATCGATCGCCGAAGACGACGGCTGTTCGCGGTCCGTGCTGTCGCGCACCACGTGCGATCAGATCTCGGGTTACGGGCATCATGGTTCAGTTTCCTCGTTCGAATTCGGGTTGTTCTCGAATCGGCCGTGCCGGCCGGCGCCCGCGGCGAACGCAGCAGCGCCGCGCACACCTTCGGCGATGACAATGGGATTTCCTGCGACACCCTCGGCGCGCAGTGCTTCGGCAAGTGGTAGATCAAAAGATCGGTAGGCCGATGCGCGATCCGCGAGCATGCAGAGTTGTGGGAAAGCGGACAACTGGTGCGCAAGCTCCTTGGCTACCTGGAGTGACTGCCCCACTGGAACAACACGATTGGCCAGTCCGAAGGCCAACGCCTCCGAAGCGTCGACCGGGCGACCGGTCAAGATCATGTCGAGCGCTCGCCCCTGTCCGACGATTCGCGGCAGTCGCACGGTCCCGCCGTCGATGAGAGGAACTCCCCAGCGCCGGCAGAAGACTCCGAACACGGAATCCTCCTCGCAGATCCTCAGGTCCGCGAGCAATGAAAGCTCGAGCCCTCCGGCCACTGCGTATCCACTGACGGCGGCGATCAACGGTTTGGACAACACCAACCGACTCGGCCCCATCGGGCCGGTGCCGCCGCCTTCCGGATGCAACTCGTGCACGCGCGCGGGGTCGGAGACTGCGGTCAAATCCGCACCGGCACAAAATGTGCCGCCCGCACCCCACAGAATTGCCACCTTCTGACTCTCGTCCGACTCGAATTCCAGGAAGGCATCACGCAACTGCGCCGCCATCGGCCCGTCCACCGCATTCTTGCGATCAGGGCGATTCATCACGATGACAGTGACGCCACCGTCACGCTCCACATAGACATCGCCACCTGGTCGATCGGAGTCGGTCACGATATTTCCTCACTGCTCGCGGATAAGGTTTCCCGGTACCCACCATGCCACTTGTAACAGAATTTGTCAGGAGTTGTTCAAAAGTTGTTACAAACTGATCGAGGAATGTCCGCAACCCGAGTTGTGCTGGACCTCGCAACAGCGAGCCCGGACACCGAGTTCAGCACCGCTGTGCTGACCCGGGCCGGCGAGATCGTCGGCGTCAGCGCATCGAGCATTCGCGTGGCAGCGGGCCGCCTGTGCCGAGAGAACAAACTGCGTCGTACCGCTCGTGGAACGTACGTCCTCAACCCGGACGGTATCCCCACCTACAGCGAAGTGGAGGGGTGGCGAACTCGTACCGATCGCATACGCCCCTGGGACGGCACCTGGATCGCCGTCGAGCACTCGGGGCTCAAACGAAGCGACCGCACTGCCGCCCGCCGGCACGATCAAGCGCTGCGACTGGCGGGTTACGAGGAGTGGAAGCCCACACTCGCAGTCCGCCCGAACAATCTGCTCGGCGGCACGGACAGCGCCCGCCGCACTCTCCACCGACTCGGCGCCGCCCCCGAATCGGCCGTCATGGAAATCGCTCACCTTGCCCCCGAGGATGATTCGACAATCCGCACACTCTGGAACTCGGAAGCACTGTTGGCCGACATCGCGGAGGCCCGTGAAGCACTCACACAGGCGCAAACACGCCTGGCGACAATCAGTCGCGAGGAGGCGGCCCGCGAATCACTTGCTCTGGGCAGCGCGGTGATCGCGGTCATCGTGCGCAATCCGCTCCTTCCGGAAGAACTCGAACCGACGCAGCCACTGCGTGAACTGATCTCGCACATGCTCGAGTACCAGGACGCATCTCGCGAACTGTGGCAGTCACTGCTCCAGTTCTGATCGATTTCTCCCAGAAGGTAATTCAGTATGTTGCGCGGCCGCCGCTGGCGTCGTACACGGCGCCGGTCGAGTAACTCACCGCCGACGACGACAGCCAGGAGATCAGTTCGGCGATTTCGTCCGCCTTCCCCATCCGTGCCATCGGCGTCAAAGACTGCGAACGGGCGAGGATGGCCGGATCGGTGCCGGCATTCATAGGACTTTCCACGGCCGCCGGAGCTATCGCGTTGACCAGCACACCGGTGGTGGCGACCTCTTTGCCGAGTGATTTCGTCAGCGCGACGACGGCCGCTTTGGACCCGGAATATGCACTCTGATTCGGGTTTCCGTCCTTGGCCGCAATACTTGCGAGGTTGACGACCCTCCCCCACCCCGACGCAACCATCCCCGGCACGAACGCCCGGCACATCAGGAATGTCCCTTCGACGTTGATGCGGAACGTACGCTGCCAAGCCGCGAGGTCGACGTCGACGAGTGGCGCTGATGGTCCGACGATTCCCGCACTGTTGATCAAGATGTCGACTCTGCCGAGCCTGGTTCGAAGCGCATCGACTGCTGTCGGATCACTCACGTCGAGTTGTTCGTCCGCGCCGTCGGCAAGATCTGCCGTTACCACCCGAACTCCCCTCTCCGTCAACAGCTTTGCACTGGCGGCGCCGATTCCGCTCGCACCGCCGGTAACGAGCGCTGTGACACCCTCTGGGTAACCCCGCATCGCATTCACTCCTGAGTTTCTGTGCGCTATGCACTCAATTTATGTTGCAAACAGGCATAATTGCCGTCACACTGTGTAGAAATTCTGAATATATGGCGTTTGTTGTCAACGTCAAATACCTGGAGGCCTTGCCGATGGAAACCCGCTGGTTGCACGCGTTTGTCGCGGTTGCGGAAGAACTTCACTTCGGGCGGGCCGCATCACGGCTCCAGATGGCCCAGTCGCCGCTCAGCCAGATGATCCGAAAGCTCGAAAAGGACATCGGCGTCAAGTTGTTCGAACGAAGCACTCGCAGCGTCGCACTCACATCCGGCGGACATGCCTTTCTCCCCCACGCCTATCGCGTCATCGAGAACATGGAGACGGCACGACACGCTACGCGCGCGTCGTCGGGAGGCGTCTACGGACGAGTCACAATCGGGTTCACCGGAGTGCTCAACTATCAAGCACTTCCGCCACTGACACGCGCGTTGCGTCAGCGTTATCCGGAAGTCGAACTGACACTCCTCGGCCGGATCATGACGCGCGACGCGGTCATCCAACTCGAGAGCGGCGCCCTCGATCTCGCCTTCGTCGGACTACCCGTGGAATCCGCATCACTGTCTACCCGACTCATCCGACGGGAGGCATTCGGCGCTGTGCTTCCGATCGACCATCCCCTCGCAGAGAGAGACGCGATCGACCTCCGCGAATTGGCCGACGACGGATTCGTGACCACCCCGCTCTCGGCCGGCTCGGCCCTCCAGGAAACCGCGATGCGCGCCTGCATGAACGCAGACTTCAGGCCTCGCGTGGTTCAGGAGATCACCGATCCGTACATGATCCTGATGCTCGTTGCCGCCGGCGTCGGTGTAGCGCTGATGACGTCCGGTATGGCTGCTATCACCCCACCTGGCAGTGTGTTCGTCCCACTCACCGGCGAGCCGACGTTCATGAATCACGGAATTGCCTGGTCACCGCGGCACATGACCGATGCGCTCGCCGTCGCATTGGAGACATCCGAGGAAATTCTGCCGACGCCGGAGATTGAGACCAAAAACGTCATTATCTGAGACTCATTTAGTGTTGGACGCGCCATAGTCCTTCGTGGCACTGTCGTCTCAGCCGCCGAAAGGTGAGGGACGTCACCGATGCGTGGTGCATCTCCAAACGTGCCGCCACGGCCGGCCCATCGGGACGAAAGGACTTCACATGGCACCTCCGATCACCTCCACCGGATCCACGAACGCGACCGAGGAACATCCGAATGCGAACGCGCGCCGCGCCGCCGTTTCGGGCTTCCTCGGCAGCACCCTCGAGTACTACGACTTCTTCATCTACGGCTCCGCGGCCGCGCTGGTGTTCCCCAAGATCTTCTTCCCCGGCGGCGGATCAACGGCAACCCTGCTCTCGATCAGCACCTTAGGTGTCGCCTACGTCGCCCGCCCGCTCGGCGCGGTGCTTTGGGGACACCTCGGCGATCGGTACGGACGCAAGAACGCGCTTCTCGCCTGCCTGCTCCTCATGGGTGTTGCGACGGTCATCGTCGGTTGCCTGCCGACCTACGACCAGATCGGCATCGCCGCGCCGATCATTCTCGTCTTGCTTCGCCTTCTTCAAGGGCTCTCTGCGGGCGGTGAATCACCCGGCTCTTCGGCACTGACGCTCGAACACGCACCTGATCACCGTCGTTCGTTCTTCACCTCGTTCACCATGAGCGGGATCATGTTCGGCATCGTCGTCTCCAGCCTGGTATTCATCCCAGTGGCGAGCCTGCCCGACGAAGACCTCTACTCGTGGGGTTGGCGAGTTCCCTTCTGGCTCAGCATCATCGTGACCGTCGTCGCGCTGTGGCTACGTCGCGCCCTGGATGAGCCGGAGGTATTCGAGGAACTCAAGGAACAGGACGAGACGGCCGGAATTCCCGTCGTCGAGATGTTCCGCTCGCACTGGCGCACCGTGATCCGTATCAGCATGAGCTCGACCTTCGCGATGATCAACACCATCGTCAACGTCTTCGCCCTGGCGTACGCCGTCGAATCCGGCTTCGAGCGCTCCACGATGCTGTGGGCAATCGCGACCGCCAATTTTGTTGCCGTACTGACTCAGCCGCTGTTCGGCATCCTCTCGGATCGCTACGGACGCAAGCCCATCTTCGTCGTCGGCGCGATCGGAGCCGGCCTGATGATCTTCGTCTTCTTCCATTCGATCGGAACCCAAAGCGTCCCCATGGTCTTCGCTTCGGGAATCGTCATGATCGGCATCTTCTACGCCATGCCCAACGGCACGTACCCGGCGTACTTCCCGGAGCAGTTCCCCGCGAAGGTCCGATACACCGGAATGGCCGTCAGCCTCATGCTCGGACTCCTTGTTGCCGGCTTCACACCGGCTATCGCTCAGGCGATTTCAGCCGGAGACAAGAGCAACTGGACACCGGTTGCCTGGATGTGCCTGGGCTTCGCCGTCGTCTCCGCCATCGCGGCAATGACCGGACCGGAAACGTACCGCACGCCCACAGCAGAACTGGGCCAACCGAAGCCGAGCCTGCCGATCAAGCAGGACTCAGAGCTCACCAGCAACAACGCTTGACCGGACCGGCCCCTCGCGCTGAATTGCCGCGAGGGGCCGTCCCCACTTATGCAGGAGAATGTCATGACCACCGAATACACACGTCACCGTATCGGCCTTGTCGGGTCGGGTATCGCCACCTCACTCTCGCCCGCGTTGCACGCACACGAAGCAGCAGCACTGGGACTCGACGATTACAGCTACGAACTGGTAGATCTCGAGAACCTGAACATCTCGGTCGAGAAAACCGGTGAGGTGGTGCGTGGCGCCGTCGCGGGCGATTTCACCGGACTGAACATCACCCACCCGTGCAAGCAGGTTGTCGTGGACGCGCTCGACGAGCTGTCCGACAACGCGCGGTTGCTCGGTGCCGTCAATACGGTTGTGGTCGACAACGGCCGTTTGATCGGCCACAACACCGACCACAGCGGATTCCTCACAGCACTGCAGCGCGGTTTGCCCGACGCCGCCTTGGACCGAGTGGTGCTTGCCGGGGCAGGAGGGGCGGGTTCCGCTGTGGCATACGCACTCGCCGCCGCCGGCACCACGGATCTTCGCATCGCAGATATTGATCCCGCTCGCGCTGCCGATGTGTGTTCTCGCGTCGCCTCGGCCTTCCCTGGCACGCGCACAACGGCTTTGGCGATCGATGAGATCGCCGTCAACCTGACGACGTGCGACGGCGTCGTCAACGCATCTCCGATCGGCATGGTGGGTCACCCCGGAACTCCCTTCGACCCTGCGGCGTTGCATTCCGGATTGTGGGTCGCTGACATCGTTTATCGACCGATGCGCACCGAATTGCTCGACGCTGCAGCTACTCTCGGATGCGCAGTTCTCGACGGTGGGCAGATGCTGGTGGCTCAAGCCTCTGACACCTTCACACTCCTGACTGGTGTCGAAGCCGATACGGATCGCATGCGCAGCCATCTGAGCGAGCTGCTCTCCGAGACGGCATGCGCATGAGCACAACCGAACACCTACTTTCTCGCGAAGTACCAGGAGCACTGATGAATGTGACTGCGCCGTTCGCCGAACCTCTCGACATGGGCAGCGTCCGCCTCCGGAACCGGTTCGTGTCCGCCCCGATGGAACGCAACTACTGCGAAGTCGACGGCACTATGACGGACGAGTACATCGCGTACCTCGCTCGCCGCGCCGAAGGTGGTGCTGCACTGATCTTCACCGAAGCAAGCTACGTGCGCGCCGACGGCAAGGGTCGCATCCGGCAGATGGGCGTCGACGTCGACGAACGGATTCCCGGCATCAAGAAGATGGCCGACGCGATCCACGCTCACGGCGCCCTCGTCGGAGTCGAACTCAACCACGGTGGACGTACGGCGCAAGGTTCTGTCAGCGGGTTTGTTCCCGTTGCCCCGACACCGATTCCGTGTTTGGTTGTCGGCGGCGAGATGCCAGAACAACTCGACGGCGACGACATCGAGCACATCATCGAATGTTTCGGTGAAGCCGCGGCACGCTGCCAGCAGGCCGGCGTCGACGTCATCTCCCTGCACGGTGGCCACGGGTATCTGATCCACCAGTTCCTCTCCCCTGCTTACAATCACCGCGACGACGAGTGGGCCGACCCCACCTTGTTCGTCAACAAGGTCATCGCCTCCGTCCACGAGCACGCACCGGGAATCACTCTGGGACTCCGATTCTCAGCCTTCGAAGGCATCGACGGCGGACTCGACGCCGAGATGACTCGCGCTCGCATCGGCGCCATCGACACCGACCGACTCGATTTCCTCGACGTCTCGGCCGGCAACTACGAAGCGGGACAGTGGATCATCCAGCCCGGTGAATGGTCGCGCGGTCTCCTCGCGCCGTACTCCGAGCAGTACCAGCGCGACTTCGACATCCCGGTGGGAGTGGCCGGACGCATCACGTCGCCGGAGATCGCTGCGCGGATCATCGAATCCGGGCAGGCGAACTTCGTCAGCATGGCTCGTACGCTGCACGCAGATCCGGACTTCCCGAATCGCGCCATCGACGGTGGCCGGTACCGCCCTTGCATTGCCTGCAACTACTGCATCGACAGCCTGGCCGCCGGCCCCATTCCCTGCTCCGTCAACCCGTGGGTCGGCCGCGAATTGGATCAGCCTACCAAGCCGGCTGATGCCACCGTGCGGGTCGCCGTCATCGGTGCCGGGCCGTCGGGAATGGCCGCTGCCCGCGACCTCGCACTTGCCGGTCACCGCGTCGACCTGTACGACGAGCGACCCAGCCTCGGTGGCGACTTCGCTCTGGCATCGAAGCTTCACGAGTATCCCGAATATGGACGGATCGTGGACTGGTACGCCGCGGAACTGGCTGAACTCGGGGTCCACTGCCACACCTCGACCCGGGTAGATGCTGCTTTGCTCTCCGGTGTCGATTTCGACGCCATAGTTCTTGCCGCCGGCGGCGTCGGCCCCGTGGTCGATCTCCCCGGAGCAGCAACCCGTACCGTTCGCGACGTCCGCGAATTCCTCGTCTCCGGCGATCCAGCTCCTGCCGCTGTCACCATCTTCGGCGCCGACCGTGAGGCTGCGGCCGTCGCCGACGATCTCCTTCAGAAGGGCACCCAGGTCGTGATGATCGGCCCGCAGGAAACCATCGCGCACGACGTCGGACGCCGCGGAAAGATCGTGCTGCTGCCGCGCCTGGCCGCAAGTGAGAACCTCACGACCTACCTCAGCTCGATCGTCACCACAGTCGCCGCTGACCGCGTCACGATTTCGACGGCCGGTGTGCTGAGCGAGGTCGATGCTCCCGGCGAACTGCTGATCTCGCAAGGCGTCGAGCCGCGTTCGGAACTTCTTGCCGAACTCCGTTCACTGGCACCACGACTCGGAGTACATACCGTCGGCGACGCGAGCGGTGACGGCGGGTCCATCCATGCCGCACTCGTGACCGCAGCCGACGTTGCCGTCGCGATCACCGCCGCCGCTGCGGCACGTCAGGAGGTTCACGCATGACCACACAGGCAGCCACACCCGTGGCAACTGCATTGCCGCCCATTGGACTCGGAACCTGGCCCCTGGTCGGTGCCGACGCCACGAACTCGGTTCTCTCCGGCATCGAGGCCGGGTACCGCCTCATCGACACCGCCGCGATCTACGGCAACGAGGGCGCAGTCGGTGTGGCGCTGGCGGAATCAGGTGTGCCGCGAGAAGAACTGTTCGTCACCACCAAACTTCGTGGCAACGACCAGGTTTCCGGCGACATTCGGGGCGCCCTCGAGCAGAGTCTGGAACTACTGGGACTCGACCAGCTGGATCTGTTCCTGATCCACTGGCCACTCCCGCGAATCGATCGCTATGTCGCGTCGTTCGAGTCGATGCTGGCCTGCCGCGACGCCGGACTGGTTCGGTACGTGGGTGTGTCGAACTTCCTGGAGCTCCACCTGCGCCGCGTCGTCGCCGAAACCGGCGAGGCACCGGCAGTCAACCAGATTCAGATGGACCCGTCGCTCGCTCGGATCCCGGTTCGCCGCGCAAACGACGAACTTGGCATCTTCACTCAGTCGTGGAGTCCGCTCGGCCGGGGTGACGTGCTCGACAACGCCGTTGTGAGCGAGATCGCCGGTCGAATCGGTTGCACACCAGCTCAAGTGGTCCTCGCTTGGCACGTCGCGCAGGGTGTGGTTCCGGTCGCGCGATCAGCGAACCCGACGCGTCAGGCCGAGAACCTGGCAGCACTCGACGTCACCCTCACCAGCGAGGACATCGAAGCACTGAACAGTCTCGACCGCGGCGAGTCTGCCGCGCGGGACGTCGAAGCAGAGGAACATTTCTGATGACGTTGAAAGTCGGAATCGTCGGCTGCGGCAAGATCGCCGGCAACCATGCCCGCGCGCTGCAACAAGTCCCCGGTGTCGAGGTGATCGGCTGCTGCGATCCCGATCTCGGACGCGCCCAGGAGTTCGCGGCAGCGCACGGCATTCCCGCAGCCGTGAGTTCAGTGGAGCAACTTCTCGCCCTCGGACTCGACGCCTGCACCGTTCGCACGCCGCACCCGGTACATGAAGAGGTAGTCGTGGCCGCTGCCGAAGCGGGTGTACATGTTTTGTGCGAGAAGCCCATCGCAGTCGATGTTGCTGCCGCCGACCGCATGATCGAGGCCGCCGACCGCGCCGGTATCACGTTCGGGGTGCTCTTCCAACGCCGATTCTGGCCGGCAGCACGTCGGATCCGCGACGCCATCGACGACGGGCGGATCGGACTACCCATGCTCGGTGAGGCGTCGGTGATCCTGCATCGCCCGTCGAGTTACTACGCGGCCGACGCCTGGCGTGGACGCTGGGACACCGACGGCGGTGGCGTGCTCATGACACAGGCCGTGCACCAGATCGACATGCTGGCCTGGTTCATGGGCGAGGCCGTCTCGGTCAGCGGCTTCATCCGCACCCACACCCACGGTGCGCACATCGAGACCGAAGACAGCGCGTCAGCTGTGATCTCCTTTGCCTCGGGCGGCACCGCCACCGTCACCGCGACTACCGGTGCCAATCACAATCTGGGTAACCGCGTGACGGTGATCGGGCGCACCGGCGCCATTGCCAGCGTCCTCGAATTTCCTGAAGGGCACGAGGGTGTCAACGAAATCTGGACGGTGCCAGGCGAAGTGGAGTTCCGGTCGCCGTACTCCGCGGACATCGATGCGAATCTCGATGTGGGCGCGGTCAATGCGGCACTGACCGACTTCCACACCCTGCAGGTTCAGGACTTCGCCGACGCGGTCCTGACCGGGCGTGAACCCGCCGTCACCGGCCGGGACGCCCGCGCATCACTTGCCATCATCGCCGCAATCTACGAATCGTCACGAACGGGCAAGGTTGTCGAGCTGACATCGACACCGACCCTCGCAACAACTGCCAAGGAGCAGAAATGAGTAGCAGTACCCCCCTCACCTACGACGTGGTTGTCGTGGGCTCCGGCGCAGGCGGGCTTTCCACAGCAATTGCCGCAGCACATGGCGGCGCGTCGGTACTCGTTGTCGAGAAGGCCGACACCTGCGGCGGCGCAACGGCCTGGTCGGGCGGGTGGATGTGGACCCCACGCAACATGTTTGCCATCGCCGACGGGGTTGTCGAGGATCGCTCGGCACCGCGGACGTATCTGGAAAACCGACTCGGCGACAACTTCGACGCCGCCAAGGTTGATGCTCTTCTCGACGGTGCACCGGAGATGGTCGAGTTCTTCGAACGCAAGACAGCGCTGAAGTTTGTTCCCGGAGCCAAGATCGCCGATATTCACGGTGACACACCGGGAGCCGGCACGGGTCATCGTTCCGTCGGACCGAAACCGGTGAGCTTGCGAAAGCTCGGACCCGACGTCGCGGCGCTGCTACGTCGACAGTTGTACGAGACGTCATTCCTCGGCATGGGCATCATGGCCGGGCCCGACCTGCAGGCATTCCTGCACTCGACTCGATCGCCGAAAGCATTTGTGCACTGTGGTGTTCGGGTGACAAAGCACATGTTCGATCTCGCCACCAAGCGTCGTGGCCAGCAACTCGTCAACGGCACCGCGCTTGTCGGCATGATGCTGCGCTCGGCACTCGATCTGGGCGTCGAGTTTCGGGTGAAGACGTCCGCGACCGCGTTGCAGACCGATGACGACGGCCGCGTTGTCGGCGTCCGCCTCGAAAGTCCGGACGGCGCGTACTCGGTAACTGCCCGACGTGGTGTCGTACTCGCCACCGGCGGCTTCGCCCAGGACATCGACCGACGACGCGAACTGTTCCCGCGCACCCCCACCGGCAACGAGCACTGGTCGCTCACCCCGAAGACAACCACCGGCGACGGCATCACCCTCGGCGAATCCGTGGGCGGCCGACTCGACCGCACCCTCGCCTCCCCCGTCGCGTACTGCCCCGTCTCCATCGTTCGCTACCGCAACGGCAAGGAAGGTGTGTTCCCGCACATCCTCGATCGCGGAAAGCCCGGTGTCATCGGAGTTCTCGCGAACGGCAAGCGGTTTGTCAACGAAGCACTCGGCTATCACGACTACACACTCGTGATGGTCCAGCAGGTTCCCGAGGGCGAAGAGGTGTGCTCGTGGTTGATTGCCGATCAACAGTATGTGCGATACCTCCCGCTGGGCATGGCGAAGCCCTTGCCGATCCCGATCCAGCCGTACCTGCGCTCGGGGTACCTCACGCGTGGGCGCACTCTTCGGGACTTGGCCGAGAAGATCGGCGTCGACCCCGTGCAGTTGGAGAAAACCGTCGCAGCTTTCAATATCGGGGCCGTGGCCGGTGAAGACCCCGAGTTCGGTCGCGGTACAACACCGTTCAACCGAGGTTCCGGAGATGCTTCCAATCCGTGGCCGAACCCGTCGCTCGCGCCCTTGCAGAAGGGTCCGTACTACGCGGTGAAAGTCGTGCCAGGGAGTTTCGGCACCTTCGCCGGACTGGTCACGGACTCGTCGTCGCATGTGCTCGACGACAACGACCGCCCCATCGAGGGGTTGCTCGCCGTCGGCGTCGATCAGGCGAGCGTGATGGGCGGGCACTACCCGTCCGGGGGCATCAACCTCGGACCGGCCATGACATTCGGTTACCTGGCCGGCCGGGAACTGGCCGGAGCCGAGACAGTTGGAGCGCACGCATGACACTCTCACTTGGACTGGCAGCCCTCACAGTGCTCGACACCGCACCGATGCAGCACGTCGCCTTGGCTGAAAAGCACGGCTTCGACACCATCGGTATCCGTCTGATGCCAGCGGCACCAGGTACGACGGCCTACCCTCTGCACGAGGACAAGCAGTCGTTGGACGAGCTGGTGCGTCGACTGGGCGATTCACCGGTCGAGGTACTCGACCTCGAAATCATCCGTCTTGCAGCCGACTTCGACCCCACCGACTACGTTCCGTTGCTCGAAGCGGGCGCACAGCTCGGAGCCAAAGCCGTTCTGGTGGGCGGCGACGACCGCGACCGCGCTCGGCTCACGGACTCCTATGCACGCCTCGCGGAACTGTGCGCGAACTACGGCATCGTCGCTTCCCTCGAGTTCATGCCGTGGACTGCGGTGCCCGATGCACGTGCGGCCATCGAGATCGTCTCGGCGGCAGACGGTCCGGCTCGTAGTGTCCTGGTCGACGCATTGCACACCGACCGCTCGGCGACAACGCTCGAGGATCTTGCGTCCATCCCTCGCGAGTGGTTGCACTACGCCCAGATGTGCGACGGTTCGACCCCCGCTCCCACTGGGGACGCAGAGCTGATCCGTCAGGCCCGCGAGGAGCGTCTGGTGCCCGGCACCGGCGGCATAGCCCTGGCCGACATCTGGTCGACTTTGCCTGCCGGACTGCCGGTCAGCATCGAACTGCCCAACGAGCCACTGCGCCGCGCCGTCGGCACCGACGCCTGGCTGGAGCGCCTGGTCGAGGCCACGCGAGAAGTGTTGGCCTAGCGGCCCTGTGCGCCTTTTTGGTAGTTGGCGCTACCAAAAAGGCGCACGGGGGCGTCAGCCCCTCCGAGCCGCAACGGCCTGCGCCAGACGATCCAACTGCGCTGCGGTGGTGGACCAGTCGATGCACGCGTCGGTGATCGACTGGCCGTAGGTGAGCTCGTCCGCCTTGCCCAAGGTCAGGTCCTGACGGCCGGCCTCGATGAAACTCTCCAACATGACGCCGGCGATTCCCTGCTCGCCCTCGGTCAGACGTCGGGCAATGTCGTCGAGCACGATGACCTGACGCTCATGGTCCTTGCTGCTGTTACCGTGGCTCGCGTCGATGACCACGCGCTCGGGCAGGTTCGACTTACGCAGGCGGGCAAGGGTGTCCGCGACTGTCTCGGCATCGTAGTTCGGTCCGTCGCTACCGCCACGAAGAATGACATGGCAGTCGGGGTTGCCCGCGGTACGGATCAAGGCAGCCTGGCCGTCGAGGTCCGTTCCGGGGAACACGTGGCTCGCTGCCGCGGCGCGGGTGCCGTCGACGGCTACCTGCACATCACCTTCGGTGGAGTTCTTGATACCGACGGGCATGGACAGCGCGCTGCACAGCTGACGGTGAACCTGACTGGCGGCGGTCCGGGCGCCGATCGCACCGTAGCTGACCAGGTCGGCAATGTACTGAGGCATGATCGGATCAAGGAACTCGCAGCCGACAGGCAGGCCCAGGCTCGACACGTCGAGAAGCAACTTGCGGCCGATACCGAGCCCGGTGTTGATGTCGAACGTGCCGTCGAGGTGGGGATCGTTGAGCAGGCCCTTCCACCCGAGTGTGGTGCGCGGCTTTTCGAAGTAGACGCGCATGACGATGTGCAGATCGTCCCGCAGTTCGTCGGCCTTGGCGGCCAACCGGCGGGCGTAGTCCATCGCCGCTTCCGGATCGTGCACAGAGCACGGACCGACTACGACGATCAAACGATCGTCGTCACCGTTGAGGATGTTGATGGTGTCGGCCCGACCGGTGCGCACAGTGGCGGCGGCGACCTCGTCCGGAGCGTGCTGAGCACGAACAGTCGCCGGTGACACGAGCGGACTGATACTCACAGTGCGCTGATCGTCGAGGCTGTCCGAAGCTGTGGTGGTGTCGATGGTGACAGTCATGGGGTTTTCGGTTTCCTGTTCTCAGGCCGACCCCAGAGATGAAGAGAAACTCCAGCGAGCCGGTCTGTAGTCCGGCTCTTGGGTGGAGGTTGTCAGCGCGTGGTTACGCCGGCAGGCCCACCCGGGGCCGGCCTGCTAAACCAGAAATAGACGCGCTGCATGTCGGCCACGATACCTCGAGTTCGGATCAGATGGGCGCGCCCCTCCACGACGAGCCGAATCCGAGGGGAGCGTCCCGTGGCACGAATCCGTGACGAATGGCCAAATCCGCTGAGCGATTGGCGCTTTCGAGCAAGGCTCCGGCTACGGAATTCGAATACGTTGGTCAGGCACCTGCCAATGCCCGGAACATCAGATGGAGCTGCGCCTTCTCATGCCTGTGATCGAATCGACCGAAACCTTCCACCCGACGGTGTCCCCTTTTGCGACCGATACCCCCTTGCAGTCGACAAGAGATGTGGACGGCGAGTTCACCCGTCTGATCGATTCCTTGACACGACGCGGATTCCTGGCCGGTGCGGCGGCGCTCGGTACACTAGGCGCACTCTCTGCATGTTCGGGCGAATCCAGCGGCACCGAAGCCTCCGACGAGTGGGTCGACATCGTCGTCGCGGACCAGGCCTACCGCCTCCCGCGGGACCCCAAGCGCGTCGTGGTGCTCGAAGCTCGAGGCGCCCTCGATTTTGCACTACTTGCCGAGTACCCGATCGTCGCGACCAATTGGGATCCTAAGTCTCAACTCATGCGCCAGGTACCCGCCGGCGCGGCTCGCCTCGGTGGGACGAACAACGAACCGAATGCCGAATCGATACTGAGCCACGACCCCGATCTTTTGGTCGTCGGGAAAGGCTGGTGGAATTACTACCAGGACAAGGGCCTGCTCGGCACTGACATCGCACCGGTGCTCGTCGTCGACGAGGGCACGACGGGCTCGTCGTGGAAGCAGGCCATGACCGCGCAGCTCACGGCTCTCGATCGCCGCGAAGTCGCCGAACGCGTCATCGCCCGATACAACGCCGAACTTGCGCAAGCGCGGGCCAAGATCGGTGGTCTCCTCGAAGGCAAGTCGATTGCGATCGCCGGCGCAGACAGCGGTCAGATCTGGCTGCAGAACAACACGTTCGCCGTCTCGGTTGCGCAGGACCTCGGCTTGAACGTCTTGACCGACGCTGCCCATGCCGCACCTGATCGGAAGGATTCGACTTTCTACAGCCTCGAGGAGCTTGCGATCTTCGACCAGGCCGACTTCGTCTTGCTACAGAACCCCGACGCTGTGGAAGCCGAGTCGCCCACGTGGAAACGAGTCCGCGCTGTCCAGGACGGCCATGTCGGGCATCTGCGATACGACCTCAACAACGGCCTCGCTCTGACTGCGATGGCCCTGGCCGCTGACATCGCCGAGCAGGTACAGGTCATGCGCTGACGTCTTCGGGATCGCCTTCCGAATCAGAAATCAACCGGATTCTCTGTCATACGAACAGTCGATACTGACTCACTCGGAAACGGATTATGTTGTCACCTGCCCGTGCTCTTCGCACGTCAGAGGGTGTTTCTCCGAACGCCCTGTTTCTCCGAACGCTAGGTGACCAATGACGCAGAACCCGTACTACGGCCAGCAACAACCGGTCGGCCCTCCGCCGGACAACAATCTGGTCTGGGCGATTCTCGTGACAGTGTTCTGCTGCCTCCCGCTCGGCATCGTCTCGATCGTCAAATCAAGCCAGGTCAACACTTTGTGGGCGCAAGGTCAGTTCGACGCTGCGCGAAAATCAGCTGACGATGCCAAGAAGTTCGCCTTGTGGTCAGTCGGCGCAGGTGTTGCCGTCGCTGTTCTGTACTTCCTTTTTGTCGTCGTCCTTGCCGGATCGAGTTCCCTGTGACCGCCGACGCCGACCGGCGACACTGATCGACGGCCAAACACCGAACTGCAATGACACCGAATTGTGGTGACACCGAGAACGATGACATATCACGACTCGCCGCACTGAAGGCGCCAGCGGCAGTTGCGTTCACGGCAATTGCGCTGTGCGCCTTCATCTCCTGGAGTGACCCCACCACACCTGGTGGGGTCATTCCCGTTTGTCCGACCAAAGCGCTGTTCAACGTCAATTGTCCCGGTTGCGGTAGCACTCGGATGGTGTACAGCCTCATCCACGGCGATTTCGGTGCAGCGATGCGTTTCAATGCCTTTGGCCTCGTGATGCTGCTTGCACTGGCGTTCACGTACGTCTCGTGGACGACCGCCCGCACCCGTGGAAGACCCGTCATGCTCTGGCATCAGTTGCGCTGGTCACCGGCTGTGATCTTGACACTCGTGTTGATCTGGACGACGGTCCGCATAGCCCCGATCCCGATATTTGCCGGTCTCCGCGTCTAGGCCGGATCTCCTCACACGTCCAAACGGAATACACCTCGCACCTGGCGTACGCCGTTGATCTGCACCTCGACGGCATGTTCGCCGGCGTAGTACTTCCGGGTGCTGATCGGTTTGAAGGAATGCCTCTTCGCGATACGGGCCGGCACCCCGGGTTCCAGCGTTCGTGTTGTCAGTTTGAAGACCTTGGGCGTCGTGGTCCCGTTGGCCTTCACGTGGTGGACGATGTAATCGATCACGACGGTGACGGACTCGCTGCCGTTGTTCGTGACGGCGAAGTCGAAGGTGAGTTCTCCACCCGCATGAACTGTTTCGCGGTCGATGACGAACCCCTCGAGCACGACGTCGGTGGGCGGCGAGAACCCCAAGAGGGACAGAGCATCTGGATCGCCGGCCTTGATCAACGTCCGCAATGCATGTTTGACGATTTTCAGTGTGTTGGAATCCGGTGTCTGCAGCCAACGCTTCGCAGTCGATACTGCGAGCGCAGCGTCAGCACGACTGAGATCGTTGAGATGGTTTGCGACCGAACGTCGTACATATTCCGAATCATCCCGATACAGCTCGTCGAGAATGACGATTGTCGACTCGGGACGCGCCGTCAATTCTTTCACTCGTCTTCCCCAGGGCAAACGAGTACGAGTGCCTTCGGTCGCCAAGCGCCGGACGTGTTCGTCTTCATGGCCGGTCCAGGTGAGTGCGATCGCCAGCGAACGGTCAAGGTTCGTTTCGAGAAATGAGCGAATTGCGAATTCGGCCGTCAGACGCGACGTCAACTCGGCAAGCAGAGCCATTCCCTCGTCGAAATCCGACTCGGAGCCACTTCGTGTCGCCGTGACGGCGACGGCTTCGGTCACCGGCCAGATCATCCAACCGGTGAAGGTCTCTTCTGAAAGCGCACGGCGGATGATCTCGGCGAAGGCCGGAAGATCCTGAGGCAGTTCGGCAGTCATCGCGTCCCGCACAACGCGCGTACGTTCGCCGAGACTCATACCGTCGAATTCGGATGTACTACCCCGAACGAGGGCGAGGCGTGTGTGACCGGAGGCTCGCTCTAGACAGCCTGCCAGATCGGCGACGACGGATTTCCCGAGCAGTTCGTCAGCGGTGGGCATCAGGGGCACACCGTGAGAGCGGAAATCCGATCACCGTCGAGAGTGAAATGGTGATGTAACTGGACGGGGCTTCCGGGAAAATCACCCTCGACCTTCACCGACACGACAACGGCCGAGCCTGGGGTGTTGACCGACTCGATCTTCTGGGTGAAGGTGAACGCCGTCGACACGGCCGACTTCCACGCCACGATTTCTTCGATCCCGACATACGTCCGGCCGTCGTCACGAACCACTGCGTCTTCGGTGAAAACGCCGCGGACGTCGCCGCCGTCGAAATACGCGCGCGCTGCGCCTGGCACCTTCGCTGAGTCGATCATTCGCGAAGAGTACTGCTGGGGTCCGACAGGTTCGGCGAACTCACTGCCCGAGCAGACGCCGCCAACTGAATCTCCATCAACAGCCTGGCCGACGGCTCGGAGAGGTCGGTATCCGTGATCTCCTCGACCCTCTTGATCCGATACCTGAGGGTGTTCGGGTGAATCCGAAGCTGCTCGGATGCACGTCGGACATCGCCCGAATGTGCGAGGTAAACGGAGATGCTTTCGCGCATGTTCGACCCGTTGCGTCTGTCGTAGACGTCCAGGGCGTCGACTCTCGGATCGTGCAGTTGCTCGTCGGCCGCAATGGTGTCCATGATTTCGCCCAGCAGCACCGGTGTGCGCGAGTCCGCGAGGGTGGTCACACGAACATCCCCCGACGTTCCGTCCAAGACCCGATCCACTTCGGCCCGAGCCTGGGCCACCTCCGCAAGCGTCGAAACCGGCGACGAGACCGCGGCCCGTAGCCCCGAAGGCGACACCTTGTCCAAACGCGCGACAACTTCGCGGGTCCACGAGACTGTGGATTTCACGGATTGGGTTCGCGGAAACAGCACATAGATCCGGGTGCCGACGGTACTCACCAGCGATTCACGCTGAAAGGCGCTGGCGTGCAGTCGCAAAGACGACACGAGTTCGCCCGAAGACGGCAGCCCACCGTTTCCGATACTCGCCACTCCGACCACCATCGCCGGTCCGGACATCGGGATGGTCAACGAGGCCGCGAGCGAAGGAACGTCGACACCGCCGCCGCGAACCCCGAGCAACCGCTGAATCTGTATCGCCTCGTTACTCGGCGCGTCTCGGATGCGCGAAATCAGCCGAGCAGCAACGGCCGCGGCACCGCGGAGCACGCTGTCGGCATCGCCGGCAATGGGAACCGGGCCTTCCTGCACCCAGATCGTGCCGAGAAGATCAGAGCTGAAACCGCTCTCCCCCTTGACATTGTCGGATATTCTCCGAATCGGAACCACCAACCGTCGCCTGATCGCAAGGTCGTCGTGAGCGGGCACCTCCACTACGTCGTCACTTCGCCGCAGGCTCTCGAAGACGCCCCACTCCTGTAGCTTTCGGAGGTATTCGCGAGGTCCTTCGCGGCCGAGGATTGATTGCCGACGTAGCTCGTCCGCAGCATCTCCCGATGCCGAATAGGCCAAGACGTGGGAATGCTCGTCCTCGATGCTGACCATCCCCCGCGTGATTGCGGCGACGTTCTGCGCCAGCTCGAACAAGTCTGTGTCACTACCGAATACGATGTCGTCCGAATCCTGTCGGGACACCGAATGATCGAGCACGCCCCGGATGGTCGTGAACAATCGATCCCAACGAGCATCCGGATGGACCGCTATCAAGGCGATTCCGGCGCGCTGTGCCGCCGCACGCACCGACGTGTCCGAGGCCTCCTTCGACATGACGGCCCGAGGCGCTGATCCCTTCTGATCGAGGCGGTTCAGCCAGGCCGCCAATTCGGCTGCGCCGATACCGACAGCGAGCCAGAGCTCAGAGGATTCGACGGCCGCGGTTCTGGGGCGTGTGAGGTCCCCGACCTCTGCGAACACCACGGAGTCGACGAAGACGTCATCACCTGACGGCGCGAGGACGAGCTCGACAAAAGCTCCGCCCAGCGCCCGAAGGACCGCGTCGAGCCTGACCCCACGGATAGACACGTACCACCCACTCTCCGGACCGTCGCAACGCCTCAACTTCGAGAATAGTGCATTTTCCTGCGAAAACGGTTCAGCCGATCGGACAAACACGGACACCGATGTTTGGCCGCTCAGCGGATTACTCGCCGACGTCTTTCGACTTGACTGGTTCACGACACGACAACTGCCCACTCCTGAGTCTGCCGAAGGATCGTCATGGACGCCGTTACCAATGTCCCCCACCCAGCCAACGAACCGGTGAACAATTACGCGCCGGGAAGCCCGGAACGATCGCGCCTCCGTACGAAACTGACCGAACTGGCCGAATCGCCGACCGACATCAGGCAGGTCATCGGCGGCATCCACCGAACTGCGGAAGGTAAGCGACAGAACGTAGTTCAACCACACCGTCACAGTTCGGTCATCGGATCGTTTGCGGGCGCAACCCACTCGGACGTTCGTGATGCCATCGACGCCGCTACACTCGCCGCCCCGGCCTGGCGCGACCTCTCGTTCGACGACCGCGCTGCGGTCTTCCTCCGCGCCGCCGATCTACTTTCCGGCCCGTGGCGCGAAACCATCGCCGCCGCAACAATGCTCGGCCAGTCGAAGACCGCATACCAGGCCGAGATCGACGCGCCCTGCGAACTGATCGACTTCTGGCGTTTCAACGTCGCGTTCGCACGTAAGATACTCGCCGACCAACCCGTTTCCGCTCCGGGAGTGTGGAATCGCGTCGAATATCGTCCACTCGAAGGTTTTGTCTACGCGATCACTCCCTTCAATTTCACCGCCATCGCCGGAAATCTCCCCACCGCACCGGCCCTGATGGGCAACACCGTGATCTGGAAGCCGTCACCGACGCAGGCCGTCGCGGCGTACCTGACGATGCAACTACTCGAAGCCGCCGGCCTCCCGCCTGGGGTGATCAATCTTGTTCTCGGCGACGGCCCCTTGGTGTCCGAGGTCGCGCTTGCCGACCCCCGACTGGCGGGTATCCACTTCACCGGATCCACCGCAACGTTCCAGCGTTTGTGGCGTGAGGTCGGAGCCAACATCTCGAACTACCGGACGTATCCGCGTCTCGTCGGCGAAACCGGCGGCAAAGATTTTGTACTCGCACACAGTTCCGCTGACCCGGACGTACTCACGACGGCATTGATTCGCGGGGCCTTCGACTACCAGGGCCAGAAATGTTCGGCCGCATCACGGGCGTTCATCCCGAAGTCGGTGTGGGCCAAGATGGGCGACACGTTCATCGACACTGTGTCGTCGCTGAAGTACGGAGACGTCACCGACCTGACGAACTTCGGCGGCGCCGTCATCGACCAACGTTCGTTCGACCGAAACGCCGCCGCGATCGTCCGCGCCAAGTCGACCAGCAGCCTCACCATCGCAGCAGGCGGCGACTACGACGACCGCGAAGGATTCTTCATCTCACCGACGGTCCTACTCGGTGACGACCCGAGCGACGAAGCCTTCAGCACCGAGTATTTCGGTCCCATCCTTTCGCTTCACGTCTACGACGACTCCGCACCGAATGCCTACGCCGACATCCTCGCGCGCGTCGACAGCGGATCCGCTTACGCCCTGACCGGCGCCGTGATCGCCACCGACCGTGCGGCCGTCGATCAAGCTCATCGTGGTCTGCGGTTCGCCGCCGGAAACTTCTACGTCAACGACAAGCCGACGGGAGCGGTTGTCGGACAACAACCCTTCGGAGGTGCGCGGGCTTCCGGTACCAACGACAAGGCCGGTTCGCCGCAGAATCTGCTCCGTTGGGCGTCGACACGCACCGTCAAGGAAACCTTCGTTCCTCCCACCGATCATCGTTACCCCCACCAGGACGTCGATCCAGCCGAGAGCGAGAACCGTTGATGAGTGCCGTCTCGCTGAGCAACCCACTGCGCCCGGTGCTCCTCGCGGCGGCACGCTCGTCGCGACTGGAGAAGACAGTCTCCGGGATGACCTTGACCCGCAAGCTTGTAGACAGGTTCGTCGCCGGGGACGCGGAACCCGCAGCGATGTCAGCGGTGCGCGACATCCTCACCAGTGGCCGGTTCGTGACGGTCGACTACCTCGGCGAGGACACCACCGATCCGGCTCAGGCAACAGCTACCGTCGATGCCTATCTCTCCCTTCTCCGCTCGTACGCAACGCTTTCCGAGATTGCCGGGACGCAACACTCCCTGGAGGTTTCGCTCAAGCTCTCCGCGTTGGGGCAGTCACTTCCCGGTGACGGCGAGAAGATCGCCCTGGCGAACGCTCACCGAATCGTCACAGCGGCAGACGAAGTGGGCGCGTGGGTCACCGTCGATGCGGAGGATCACACCACCACCGACTCGACACTGTCCATCGTCGAAGAGTTGCGCCGCGACTTCCCGACGCTCGGCACGGTCCTGCAGGCGTATCTACACCGCACCGAGGCCGACTGCCGGGACTTCTCCGGATCAGGTTCACGAATTCGGCTGTGCAAGGGTGCATACAAGGAACCGGCCGGCGTCGCGTTCCAAAAGGCCGCCGAAGTCGACGCGTCGTACGTGCGTTGCCTGAAGGTCTTGATGGAAGGTGACGGATACCCGATGGTGGCCTCCCACGATCCCACCATGATCGACGCCGCCCTCGGACTCGCCACACTGACCGAGCGGACAGCCGAGGATTTCGAGTTCCAGATGCTCTTCGGCATCCGCGACGGCGAACAACGCAGATTGGTAGCCGAAGGCAATCACCTGCGGGTCTACGTTCCCTACGGCAGCCAGTGGTACGGCTACTTCATGCGTCGCCTGGCGGAAAGACCGGCCAACCTCATGTTCTTCATGCGCTCACTCGCTTCCAACAACTAGACACCGGAAACCGGTGGCAGCGGTGGCAACTCGAGGTTTTCGCGAAAGGTACCGCCGACGTAGTCGGATCCCACGATTCCGCGCTTGCGCAGCTCCGGCAGCAGCCCGTTCGTGACGAAATCGCGTGTACGCGGATCGGCAAGGTCACCGAGCGTGATGACGTCGAGTACGCCCGCGTCGTATCGTTCCTCGATCGCGTCCGCGAGCTGTTCCGGGGTGCCCGCCGCTGCCCAGTGGCCGGTGTCCTTGGACGCGATGATCAACTCACGCAGAGTCTTTCCTTGTGATGCGAGCTTGCCGAAGATCTCGACCCGGCCCCGTCGTCGATTCACCGACGACGGGTCCGGCAACAACGACTCCGGGATCGGCCGATCCAGCGGCAATTCCGAGAAATCCACGCCGCCGCCGAACATGTCGGCAAGCCTGGTGCGTCCGGCGTCGAAGTCCGTCGATTCCTCGGCTTCTCTGACCAATCGTTCGACTTCGGCTTCGGTAGCGCCGTACGTTGCGTGGAACGAGCTGAAAATCAGTGGCAGTTCGTCCCCACGCCCCAACTCTGCCGCCCTGGCGCGGATCGTCTTCGTGTAGGTGACCGCGTCCTCGAAGGTTGCGAGAGAAGTGAATACGACCTCGGCGAAGCGAGCACCCAGTTCGATACCTCCGGCAGATTGGCCTGCCTGGAATTGGACCGGACGACGCTGCGGCAGGGATGGAATGTTCAACGGCCCCTGCACGGTGAAGTACTTGCCTCGGTGCTCGATGGGGACCACCCTCGACGGATCTAGCACCGCAGAGCCCTCTGCCTGGATCAAGGCGCCGGGCTTCCAGCTGTCGAAGAGCGCGCTGACCACCTCGAGCGATTCGGCCGCTCGAGCGTACCGCTCCTCCGGACTCGGTAGGTCCAGGTCGCTGTAGTTCTCTTCTCCGAGTGAGGATGTGACGGCATTCCATGCGGCTCGACCATTGCTGACGTGGTCCAGGGTGCCGAACAACCGTGCCAGGTTGAATGGGTGATGAAACGTCGTCGTGACGGTGGCGATGAGCCCCACATGGGTGGTGACCGCACTCAGCGCGGCAAGGAAGATCAACGGCTCCTGCGCACCGATCGCGCCCTGAGCACCGAAACTCAGCAGGTCGGCGGCAAACAGTCCGTCGATCTTGTTCGCCTCGGCCGTCTTTGCGACGTCGATCGCGGACGCGACCGTCGAAGTCGTCGGATCGATCGCGGCGTCGTAGATACTCACCGCCCCGCTGACACCGGTCACCGTCTTGAGTGGACGCCTACGATCGGCCACCGACCATCCTCCTGGCTTCGCGAAATCTGTTCCGAATTCACAACGCTAGACCGATCCTGGCTCCCGACAAGGTATTCACTCAGCCTGGTTCTATCCCTCCGAACGCCGCTTGGTCACGCCCCGGATTTACGGGCACGATAGGCGGCGACGTGCGCCCTGTTCCCACAGTTCCCGGTGTCGCAGTATCGCTTCGAACGATTGCGCGACAAATCCACGAAGACCGCTTCGCAGTCCGGGGACTCGCACCATCGCAACCTCGAGAATTCGTCGGTTCGGATCAGATCGAGCACACCCATCGCCGCTTCTGCGGCCATCCGGTCCACCAGTGGCGAATCGTCAGCGGTGACGTGCAGGTGCCAGCCGAGATCATCGTGCCTGGTGAGCCGCGGCCTCGCGCCCGATTCGAGTAGCAGTGTGTTCACCACCTCGACGGCGTCGTCCACTCCCGCGGCTTCCCAGAACTTTCGCAGTCGTGGACGCAGCGCACGAACCGCCGTCAATTCCTCCGGTGTGCCGTCCCGCCTGCCGGTCCAGCGATCCGCGTCGAGAAACCGTGTCAGCTCCTCTTGATCCGGAAGCAGTTCGGCCCCGCCGCGGGCCGTGTTGACCAACGACGCGGCGAAGACGAGCGCCGATTCCGTGTCACCAGCAAAATGCACTTTGACTCCTGAGCCGTATCAACCTAATGTCAGCATCGTAATCGCTTTTACTCCTGACGGGTGACGACGTGAACTCTCGCAACGGCTTGATCTTCGCTCTGCTGTCCGCGGCAACGTTCGGCGTATCGGGCCCGTTCGCGAAATCTCTCATCGAATCAGGGTGGTCCCCCGGCGGCGCAGTGTTCGCGCGCGTTGCCGGCGGCGCACTGGTGATGATGGTGATCGCCGTAGCCACCCAATGGCCTCGCCTACGACAGGTGAGCACCCACACGCGAACGGTACTGCTGTACGGGGTGTTCGCGATCTCGGGCGTTCAACTGTGCTTCTTCAATGCCGTGCAACATCTTTCGGTCGGCGTCGCATTGCTTCTCGAGTACCTTGCACCGATCATCGTCATCGGGTGGGTGTGGATAACCAAGGGCGCGCGTGACAAATGTCATGGCAGAAGAATGACGGACGGACGAGGGATCACGACCTCGAAGCGAGCAGATTCTATGTATGACCTCAACACAGGCACGGCATTCACCACAGGCACTGCACACACTCACTGAAGGATCGGCACACGACGCCGTCCGGTTGACCGGACTTCGCAAGAGTTTCGGAACCGTCGACGCCGTCAAAGGTATCGACCTGAGCATCCGCCCCGGCGAGATCGTCGCGTTCCTCGGCCCGAACGGCGCAGGCAAGACGACAACCATCGACATGATCCTCGGCCTGTCCCGGCCGACGTCAGGCGAGGTGAGCGTCTTCGGAATGTCACCTCGATCGGCTATTGCCCGCGGACTCGTCTCGGCAGTCATGCAGACCGGCGGACTACTGAAAGAGCTGACGGTTGCCGAGACTGTGCAGCTGACCGCCAGCCTGTACTCCCAATCCCGTCCGGTCGACGAAGTGCTGGGGAGAGCCGGAATCCTCGACATCTCCGATCGCCTGGTCAGCAAATGCTCAGGCGGACAACAACAGCGGTTGCGATTTGCGATGGCGTTGCTGTCGAACCCGCAATTGCTCATTCTCGACGAGCCCACCACCGGCATGGACGTCGAAGGGCGTCGGGACTTTTGGTCCGCCATCCGCGCCGACGCAGATCACGGTCGCACTGTGCTTTTTGCGACGCACTACCTCGAAGAGGCCGATGTCTACGCCGACCGCATCATCCTGGTCAGGCAAGGCACCGTGGTCGCAGACGGGACCACCGCCGAGGTCAAGGCGATGGCGTCCGGACGCACCCTGCGCGCGACTGTTCCAGGCATCACCGACGAACTCCTGCGAGCCATACCGAACTCCGACGCCGTCGAGGTGCGCGGTGAGTCGCTGCTCGTGCACTCGGGTGACACCGATGCCGTTGCACGATTCCTGTTGACCAATACGCAGGCTCGCGATCTCGAAATCGTCTCGCGTGGCCTCGAAGACGCATTCATCGCACTCACGTCGAACAACTCCGAAGGACAGAAGTGATGACCACTGCAACCGAAGCGAACACTTACGGAGCCGAGCGAACCGTCGTACCTCTCGGCGGATTCAACACGACGCTACTGCGACTGGAATTTCGTCGCCTGACTCGCAACCGGCGCACGATGATCTTCACGCTCGTCATGCCGGTTGTCTTCTTCCTCGTCTTCGGTCTCGGTCAAGGCGACGACGACCACGGGATCGGGCACGGCAATGTCGCCGCGTACATCATGATCAGCATGGCCCTGTACGGCGCGATGCTGGCCACCACCAGCGGCGGCGCGATGGTCTCGATCGAACGAGCGTCCGGGTGGAGCCGACAACTTCGGCTGACTCCCCTGACCCCGGTCGCCTACATCGCCGTCAAACTGATCATGGCGATGCTGCTCGGTCTCGTCTCGATTCTCGTGGTCTACGTCGTCGGCGCGTTCACCTCGGCGCAGATGGACGGATCACTCTGGTTCACAACGGCATTGATCGCCTGGCTGGGATCGTCGATCTTCGCGGCCTTCGGCCTGTTCATGGGGTACCTACTCCCCAGTGAGAACGTCATGCAGTTGCTCGGACCGGGACTGGCTCTGCTCGCATTCGGCGGCGGACTCTTCGTACCACTCACCGACGGTTCCGTATGGGCGACCATCGCACAGTTCACCCCGATGTTCGGCATCAACGCCCTCGCCCACGCACCGTTGACGGGCAATAGCATTCACTGGACCTGGATCGTCAATATCCTGGTGTGGTTCGCCATCTTCGCCGGCGGAGCGATCTGGCGGTTCCAACGAGATACGGAGCGTGTGTAGTTGTCGCAAACGACTGACCGAGAAGATTCCGTCGCGCTCCCGCGGCGGAATCGTTTCGGCGTTCTCTTCGCGGCGGTCTGGATGGTATTTCTCGGCGGGCCGCTGATCGAGGGATGGAATCTGCGCGACGAACTGCGCGGCTGGACAGGGATTCTCGCGACGGTCGCCTTCAGTGCGCTCTATCTCTACACGTTCGCCACAACGCAGCAGCGGCGTCGAATGACAATGACTCGGCCGACGATTCGCGAAGCTGCACTGGCTTTGGCCGCCTTGACCGCGTTGGCCGCCGTGATGATCGTGAGCGTCGGGCCGACAGGTTTGGCAGCAGCACCGTACCTCGCGGTGACAGCGGTGACACTGTTGCCGACCGTCGCCGGCGGCATTCTCGCCTTGGTGTTCGCGGCCTCCGTGGAGATAGTCAGCCTCTCGTCCGGATGGGGGAACTACTCCGGACTCTCACTCGGAGTCTGCGCGGCCGCGTTCGCGACCTGGGGAATCATGTCCCTGATCAGCCGCAACTTCGCCATACTCCATGAACGCGAAGAGCAGGAGCAGCGGGCAATCATGGAGGAGCGAACGAGGATGGCGCGCGATCTGCACGACATCCTCGGGCACTCGCTGACCGTCATCACGATCAAAGCCGAACTGGCCAATCGCCTACTCGATGTCGATATCGAACGTGCACGCAGCGAACTCGACGACCTCGAAAGACTTTCTCGTGACGCGTTGGCAGACGTGCGCTCGGCCGTCGAAGGATTTCGTGGGATTTCGCTACCCGTCGAGATAGCCCGAGCGCGAGAGGCTTTGCGTGCGGCAGGTATCGAAGACGACGTGCCGAGCAGCACCGACATGGTTCCCACGCGTCTTCGGGAACTCTTTGCATGGACGATCCGTGAGGGCGTCACCAACGTCGTTCGACACAGCGGTGCGACCCACTGCCGGATCACGGTCGACGAGAATAGTGCGTCGGTCGTCGACGACGGACGAGGGGCCGAGTCGACGTCTTCCGGAAACGGTCTGATCGGATTGCGCGAGCGCGCCGGAGCGTCGGGCGCACGAGTGATCATCACTCATCCCCAGCCGCAGGGGTTTGCACTTCAGGTAGTCGAACAGGAGACAGAGTGAACAGCCAGGGCGATCGAGCAACCATACGGCTGCTCTTGGCGGACGATCAGGCGCTCGTGCGAGGAGCTTTGGCCGCGCTGCTCGATCTGGAATCCGACCTGTCCGTGGTGGCCGAGGTCGGTCGCGGCGACGAGGTGGTGTCCGCCGTTCTCGAACACCGCCCGGACGTCGCGCTTCTGGACGTCGAGATGCCCGGCATGGACGGAATCGCCGCGACGGCGGCCCTTCGCGAGGCAGCGCCCGACACCCGGGTTCTGATCGTCACCACGTTCGGCCGTCCCGGATTTCTTCGTAAAGCCCTGCACGCCGGGGCCGGCGGGTTCGTCGTCAAGGACACCCCCGCCAGGCAGCTTGCCGACGCGGTCAGGCGTGTCCACGCCGGACTGCGCGTCGTCGATCCCACCCTTGCGGCCGACAGCCTCGTCAGCGGCGAGTCGCCCCTGACGGAGCGTGAGACCCAAGTACTGCGCGCCGCTCACGACGGCGCACCCGTGGCAGCCATCGCAGGGGCGCTCTTCCTGTCTGCCGGGACAGTTCGAAATCATCTGTCATCCGCGATGGGTAAGACGGGTGCGTCGACGCGCGCGGAAGCCGTCAGAATCGCCGAGTCGAACGGCTGGCTCTGATCCGCGCGTCTGGAATAGCCTTCCCCGGCAAATAGTTCGCCGTTCGATTCGTGATGGCGATTTGTCCAGATCACTCAAAGTAGGGACCTTCTACCCTAGGGATTTTCCCTGCAAACGACCGCTTCGCGAGAATCCGAAACAGCTAATCGTTCGATACCTGGCTATGATGCAGTTAATTGAACCGACGGAGCCTGTGCGTAGCGGGGGAAGGGACGTCTCATGTCGAACCAGTTCAACGATCGCTTGAACTCGCTGTTCGAGACTGCCGACTTTCACGTCACCAACGCGATGGTCGTTCGCGGCATGACCGAGTTCGGCTGCCGTATCTCGACGCCGTACCTGTCGCAACTGCGCACCGGCGTCCGAACCAATCCGTCACCCGAAGTGGTTGCCGCCCTCGCCCACTTCTTCAAGGTCCATCCGGACTACTTCTACGCCCCGTCCGATCACACTCCGCCCGCGATCTCAGGTGGCGAGGCAGACCTCTCCCTCCTCGAACAGCTGCACAACGTGCGCCTGCGGAACCTCACCTCCCGTGTCGTCGACCTCTCACCGTCTTCACAGGATCTGCTTGTCGAAATGGCGGAGAATCTACGTTCCTCCGAAAATCTTCCGCGCGTACCACCGGACTCGAATTCCTACATGTCACGCGCATAGCGCCCTTCGCCGACTCTCCTTGACTGTTCAGGGAGGGTTGGCCTTATGCTGGTCGATGCAGCTGGTTCGCCCGGCACGGTCATGAGGAGCCCCGAAGACCGGTCCCGGCGTCGAAGCTCCGTCAGCGCAAGCTGTCGGGGTGAGAGGGAACCCGGTGAAAATCCGGGACTGTCCCGCAGCGGTAAGCAGGAACGACCGCCGTTCATGTGCACTGGGCATCCGCCTGGGAAGCGACGGCCAGTAGGTTCGATCCAACTCGATCGAGTGCCCGCGAGTCCGAAGACCTGCCGACTGTGTCGGGCACGCCGTGCCCGACGGTCCACCGCCTCGTGGAATGGGCGTGTAGATCTCCATCGGACCTCGCGTGCGGTGCGGGCAGTGCTGCCCGCTGAAACTCGGGGTCTCGTGAGGTATACCCGTCTGCCGGCAGTGGCCATCAGTGCATTGGCAATCTGGAGAAACTCCGTGACAACAACATTCACTTCGACCGTGCTGGGCTCACCGCGCATCGGTCCTCATCGAGAACTCAAGCGGGCAACCGAAAGCTACTGGGCAGGGCGCATCGACGCCGACGCCCTGCAGGCTGTCGCCCGTGACCTCCGTCGGCAGGGCTTGGCCGACCTCCGTGACCTGGGCCTCGACTCCGTCCCGGTCAATACCTTCTCCTTCTACGACCAGATGCTCGACACCGCAGTTCTTCTCGGCGCGCTGCCCGACCGCGTCGCGTCGGTCGCCGATCCGTTGGACCGCTACTTTGCCGCTGCCCGTGGGACGGACACCATCGCGCCGCTCGAAATGACGAAGTGGTTCGACACCAACTACCACTACCTGGTGCCGGAGATCTCGCCGTCCACCACGTTCGCACTCGACCCGTCCAAGGTCTTGTCCGAACTGGCAGAAGCACTTTCCGACGGCATTGCAGCCCGCCCGGTCGTCATCGGACCGGTCACCTTCCTGCTGCTCTCGAAGGCTGTCGGCACCGACGAGCCGCTGCTCTCGCGACTCGACGAACTACTCCCCCTCTACGCGGATCTACTCGGTCAGCTCGCGAAGGCCGGTGCGAGCTGGGTTCAGCTCGACGAACCGGCCCTCGTGGGCGATCGCACCGACGAGGAAATCGAAGCGGCACGCGCTGCGTACGAACAGCTTTCAGCGCTGTCCGAGCGGCCGTCGATCCTGTTGGCGTCGTACTTCGGTTCGCTGCGTGAGGCGCTGCCCGCGCTTGCGTCCACCGGCGTCGAAGGATTTGCCGTCGACCTGGTGGCCGGTCAGGATTCGATCGGCTCCGTCCCCGAACTCGCCCGCAAACTGGTCGTCGCCGGTGTGGTCGACGGACGAAACATCTGGCGGTCGGATCTGGATTCGGCACTGAGCACGTTGGGTGCTCTGTTGGGCAGCGTGGATACTCTTGCCGTCTCCACATCGTGCTCCCTGCTGCATGTTCCGTACACTCTCGACGCAGAGGCCGATGTCGACAAGGCCCTGCGCTCGTGGCTCGCGTTCGGCACCGAGAAGGTCAAGGAAGTAGTAACTCTCGCAACCGCTCTCACACAGGGCCGAGAGTCGGTGGAGGACGAGTTCGCTCTGGCACGAGCGGCCGCGTCGACCCGCAAGGACGATCGCAGACTCAATGATGCGAGTGTTCGGGGACGCCTGGCCGCCGTGCTGAACTCGGCGACCGGTCGCGCGCCCGCCGCCGAACGTCGCGCTGCCCAGGACGAACTGCTTTCTCTGCCGCCGCTGCCCACGACGACTATCGGTTCGTACCCGCAAACCTCGAAGATCCGCATCGCTCGCGCAGCACTGCGCACGGGCGAGATCGACGAAGCCGAGTACGTCAACCGTATGCGCGCCGAAGTTGCCGAAGTTGTTGCGCTCCAGGAAAAGCTGGACCTGGACGTTCTTGTTCACGGTGAGCCGGAACGCAACGACATGGTCCAGTACTTCGCGGAGCAGTTGGACGGATTCTTCGCCACCGCCAACGGTTGGGTCCAGTCGTACGGCACCCGCTGCGTGCGTCCGCCGATTCTGTACGGCGACGTCTCCCGCCCGAAACAGATGACCGTCGACTGGATCACGTACGCGCAGTCCCTGACCGACAAGCCGGTCAAGGGCATGCTCACCGGACCCGTCACCATTCTGGCCTGGTCGTTCGTCCGCGACGACCAACCCCTCGCCGACTCGGCAAATCAAGTCGCACTGGCCATTCGAGACGAGACCGTCGACCTGCAGGCCGCCGGAATCGGAATCATCCAGGTCGACGAACCGGCTCTACGAGAACTACTCCCACTGCGTGCCGAGGATCAGCGCGCCTACCTGGACTGGTCGGTCGGCGCCTTCCGGTTGGCTACCTCGGGCGTCGCGGATTCCACCGCGATCCACACGCACCTGTGCTACTCCGAGTTCGGAGCGGTGATCGGCGCCATCGCCGGCCTCGACGCGGACGTCACGTCCATCGAGACGGCGCGCTCACACATGGAGGTCCTCGACGATCTCAGTTCGGTCGGGTTCGACCTCGGCGTCGGCCCGGGTGTCTACGACATCCACTCGCCGCGGGTGCCGAGCGTCGACGAGATTGCCGAATCCCTGCGTGAGGCACTCAAAGCTGTTCCTGTCGAGCGGTTGTGGGTCAACCCGGACTGCGGTTTGAAGACCCGCGGTTCCGTCGAGGTCGAGGCGTCACTGCGTAACCTCGTCGAAGCCGCGAAGTTGGTACGAGCGGAGCTATAGGGGCAAAGCCCCTGTGCGCCTTTTTGGTAGTGGGCACTACCAAAAAGGCGCACGGGGGTCAGCTCAACCACGTATTGCCGAAGAGCAGAATCCCGTCCGCACTCGGGGTCACTCCGTGCACGTTCTCGCGCCACGGAATGAAGACCTTGCCGGAGTTGACCACGGCCATCGGCGCCGTCTCGTTGACCACGGTCTGAATATCGTCGATGACGGCTCGCCGCTCATCCTCGCCCGACGCTGTTTGCAGCTTACCGAGCAACTCGTCCATCCGAGCGTTCTTGTAACCGAGGATGTTCGACGGCGATTCGCTGAACAGGTTGCCGTACATACGCACGAACGGTGACTCTTCCAGCACGTTGAACGCGAAGTAGGACACGTCGTAGTCATGCTTTGCGTACAGCATGGAAATCAGATCGTTGATGCTGGTTGCGTAGGTGATGTCGACCGTGAAACCCACTGCCTGCAAGAGCGACTGAAACGTCAGTGCGCTGCGCTGCGTCGCCGGATCGTTCATCCCGACGTACGTCAGTTTTCCGTCGTAACCGTCCGCCTTCGCCTCGGCGAGATACTTCTTGGCCGCCTCGGGGTCGAAGCCGTTCCCGGCCACCGATCCGTGCCACTGCGACCACGACGCGAACATGTCGGTGCCGGGTTCGCCGAAGCCGCCCTGAACTCGCTCGTTGAACGTATTCGGGTCCACCGCAGCGACAATCGCCTTACGCACGCGCTCGTCCTTCGCTGCCCGATCGTCGCGCTGATTGATTGCCAGAACTCCGGCCATGCTGGCCGAGTACACAAATCCGGGATCACCGGCTTCGAAAGCCTCGTGAATGAAGTCGGGAGACTTCAGATAGGCAACCTGGATTCCGTCGGTGTGCAATCCTTCCAGTTTGCTCTTCTCGTTGACGATTGCGGGAAAGCGCAACTTCTCGAGGTACGGCGCCCCGTCCCAGTACGTCGGACGGGCAGCGAGCACCAATTCGTCCTGGGAGGCGAACTTCTCGACGGTGAACGGGCCTGCCCCGATCGGGGTGAACGTGCCGGTAGCCATCGACGAGGGCGCGACGATCATGCCGGGACCGGTGGTGAACATGATCGGGAACTCGTCCCACGGCTGCGCCAATGTAAAGACGACCGTACTCGGATCCGGTGAATTCGTCTCGCGCACAGCGGTCTTCCACACCAGCGCGTGAGTTCCCTTCTTCTGCAGATAGTGATCGATGCTCCACAGGACTGCCGCACTGTCCATCGGAGTGCCGTCGCTGAAGGTGACGCCGTCGCGCAATTTCAGTGTCCACACCGTGTTGTCGCCGTTGGCCGACAAGGACTGCGCCAAGTGGGGGACGTATTCGCCCGCCGCCGTATCGAAGCGCATGAGAAGGTCGTAGATGGCTGCCATTTCGCTACCACCGGTAGCGCCGCCGTCCTGACGGTCAGCCGGATCGAGACTGCTGATCCCGTTGTAGGTGGCAAACGACACGGTGCCACCCGATCGCGGCTCTCCCCCGTTGTTCTGGTCACCGACAACTCCGACCGTCACGTCCGATGCATCCGTGGTCGTACCTTGGCTGCTACCGGCGCACCCCGTCACCACCAGCGTCGCCGACGCCAGGACAACCATCCAGATTCGAGCGCGGACTCGGTACGAGCGCTTCATTGCGACTCACTTTCACAGTTCACGGATACGTCGATCCCTGGATCGGACACCCGACATATTTGTAAGTGAATTCTAGGTAAGGTCTCGTCCTGCGTCTTCGTTTTCACAAAGCCGAAGCGATAATTCGCGTTCATGACAGCAGAAACAAGAACTGAATTCTAGGTTGCAACCGTTCAGCGAATTACCAGTCCGATGACGTCTTCGACGTTCCGCTGGGCCTCTGCGAATCCGATCCGGCCACTGGTCCACAGCGCAAGGGCCGTCAACATCGTGCCGCCTATTGCCACGGCCGCAACCCTCGCCGTCTCGGCCGGGACGCCGTCCATCAACTCGAACAGCATTCTCCGATGTGCCGCTGCGCGCAGATCCAACGACTCGATCACGAACTGATCCGAGGACGAATGGAGTTCGATCTCCAACCGAGCGAAGTAGGGCCTACGCTCGAATGCCTTCATCTCGCGGCGATGAAGTGCCAGAACCCGCTCGTACGCGTTGTTCTCACCACCGTCTGCCCGCAACTTCTCAGGACGACGGACCGATTCGAGACCGCTCCACGCCGTCATCGCCGCAGCCAGAAGTTGCTGTTTGGTCGGAAAGTAGCGATACAGCGTTCCGAGTGCGACGCCTGAACGCTCCGAGACGTCTTTCATCTGGATTCGATCCGACGGCATCTCGGCCAGCATCTCGACCACCGCCGTGGTCAGTCGTCCTCTCCGCTCGAGTTGCCCCACCGACATGAGGTCGACGTCCAAGGGAAACTCGTCGCTGCGCGCAGTCACGCGCGTCACGATAGTTCAGAATCCTGACCGCAGTGCCGGGTTGCGAAGTTTCATCGTAACCCCGAGATCTAATACACGGATTAATCAACTGCAGATCGCGCTAGGGTTAGTCCATGACTGACCGGACAACCGATGACCAGCCAACCGTCGGCGTGCTGAACTTCTGGTCGTTCATCGAACTGGCCAACAAGCGACTGGCCACCGAACACGGCTTTCGCGACCAGCTGGCCACCGAGGTACTACTGACACTCAATCGGGCTTCCAACGTGGTCACCTACGATCTCGAGTCGTCGATCCACCGCCCTCGCGGCTGGTCATGGTCCTCCTTCAGGCTGTTGTTCGTCACCTGGCTGGCCGGTCCGATCGAGCCGAAGGCTGCCGCCGAGCTCACCGGCATGAGTAGGGCAGCGGTCTCCAATCTGTCCAAGTCGCTGCTGGCAGACGGATTGATCGATCGTCGGCCCACCGAGAACGACGGCCGTTCCGTCCAGCTGTACCTGACCGCCAAGGGCCGAGAAGCCATGGTCGAAGCCTTTCGCGAGCAGAACGAACGCGAACACGCCTGGGTAAGCGTCCTGAGCGAGGCCGAACAGCGAATTCTTGTCATGCTCCTGGACAAACTGATCACCAACCGCAGCCAGTTCGACGTACGCGGACGTAACTGACATAGACCCGAACCCCTTGGAGGGTTGCGCTCATCACATCATTTTAGTTAATGTGTTTACTATCTGGTGGAGGTGAGCCAGGCAGAACAGCACAGAAGGAGCCCCGTCATGGCGTTCTATCGACAACTCGGCAACATCCCACCGAAGCGTCACACCCAACACCGTGACGAGTCCGGCAACCTCTACTACGAAGAGCTGATGGGAGAGGAAGGTTTCTCCTCGGATTCTTCGTTGCTGTACCACCGCGAGATCCCGTCGGCCATCGTCGACGCAACGGTCTGGGAACTGCGCGATCAGAGCACAACCCCCAACCATCCCCTCAAACCGCGCCATCTGAAACTCCACACGCTGTTTCCCGAAAGCACCTGGAACGAGACCGACGTGGTAACCGGCCGTCGTCTCATCCTCGGAAATGCCGACGTGCGATTGTCCTACGTCGTTGCGGCAGCGCCATCTCCCCTGTATCGCAACGCAATCGGCGACGAGATGGTCTACATCGAATCTGGCGAGGCGACCGTCGAGACCGTCTTCGGTGCACTCGAGGCCAGTGAAGGTGACTACGTCCTGATCCCGATGTCCACAACGCATCGATGGATCCCCAAGGGTGACAAGCCACTTCGTGCCTACGCCATCGAGGCGAACAGTCACATCGTCCCGCCCAAGCGCTATCTTTCCCGCTTCGGCCAGCTGCTCGAGAACGCACCGTTCTGTGAACGAGACCTGCACGGACCGATCGCGCCCATGATCGCCGAAGGAACCGACGTCGAGGTACTGGTCAAGCACCGAACGTCGGCGGGCATCGTCGGCACCCGAATGGTTTATCCCACGCACCCTTTCGATGTCGTCGGCTGGGACGGCTGCCTGTACCCGTACACCTTCAACATCTCCGACTACGAGCCGATCACGGGCCGTGTTCACCAACCGCCGCCGGCCCACCAGGCGTTCGAGGGAAACAACTTCGTGATCTGCAACTTCGTTCCGCGCAAGGTCGACTACCACCCCCTGTCGATCCCGGTGCCGTACTACCACTCGAACGTCGACTCGGACGAGATCATGTTCTACTGCGGCGGTGACTACGAGGCGCGCAAGGGTTCCGGCATCGGTCAGGGTTCGATATCGATTCATCCCGGCGGCCACGCCCACGGACCACAACCCGGCGCCTACGAGCGGAGCATCGGCGCCGAGTTCTTCGACGAGCTCGCCGTGATGGTCGATACGTTCCGGCCCCTCGAATTGGGTGAGGGAGCCCTTGCCAGCGAGGACGAAGCGTACGCCTGGAGTTGGGCAGGGCGGGGGCCTCGGCAATGACGATCATCTCCCCACTCCTGCGCGGCCTGTGCGACGACGCAGCACTTTTCCCACCCGGCAATGCTCCTCTCGCCGAAGCAATTCCGGCCCACGCCGCCTACCTGCAGGCAGATTACGACGCACTGGTCGGGCCTTTCGTTTTTCCCGCGCCGCGACTGAGCGAACTGGCTGCGTACGTTTCAGCGGACAGCCCGGTGACGCTGAGTCTGACCGTGCCGGCCGGCCCATCCGAAACGGCGGCCGCACTCTCGAACGCGCTCGCCATCCCTGGTGTTCACGTCGCCGCCGTCGAGGTGGGAATTCCTGACGGGTTGGACGCCGATGCGGCCTTCGAGGAACTCTCTCGTGTCCATGCCGCTCATCCCGACGTCGACATTTTTGTCGAGGTGCCTCGAGGTGATCGGCGCGCGGGCTATCTCACAGCTCTCGAAACTGCCGGGCATTCCGCAAAGTTTCGCACCGGCGGGATTGTCGCCGAGGCGTACCCGAACGAGGAAGAGCTCGCCGATGCGGTGATATCCGTTGTCCGAGCCAATATCCCGTTCAAGGCGACTGCGGGACTGCACCACGGCGTGCGCAACACCGATCCGGAAACAGGCTTCGAGCAACACGGCTTCCTCAACATCATGGTGGCCGTCGACGCGGCGAGGCGGGGCGCCGATCGTTCGGAAATTGTTGCTGCACTGTCTCAGCGCGATGGAAAATCGATCGCGCAAGCCCTGGCCGACCTCACCGAGGACGAGGCCGGCGAGGTGCGTCGCCGATTCCTCTCGTTCGGTACCTGCAGCATCTCGGACCCTCTGACCGAGCTGGAAGGCCTCGGGTTGATCGTCCGCTCCGACAAAACCGAAGGAACTCTCGTATGACTGTCACGACCATCGACATTCCCGCCGACTCACTGTTCGGTCTCGACAATCTGCCGTATGGGGTCTTCTCCCCCGCGGGAGGGTTACCGCGTGTCGGTGTGCGCGTCGCCGAATCGGTGGTCGATCTCGCAGCGACACTGGGTGATTCCGTCTTCTCCGAACCGACTCTGAACGCGTTCATGGCTCAGGGACGAGATCAGTGGGTATCGGTGCGAAACCGGATCACGGAGCTCGTGACTAGCGAAATAGACTCGAATGCAGTGTTTTCCGTTGATTCGGTGACAATGCATTTGCCGATCGCAGTGGCCGATTACGTCGACTTCTACGCCTCGGAGAATCACGCAACCAACCTCGGGCGGTTGTTCCGCCCGGACGCCGCCCCCTTGATGCCGAACTGGAAGCATCTTCCCGTCGGATACCACGGGCGCTCGAGCACCATCGTCGTCTCCGGCACCGACATCGTTCGTCCCTGCGGACAGCGGAAGGCACCCGATCAGGAAAGCCCGGACTTCGGACCGTCCCGGCGCCTCGACATCGAAGCCGAGATGGGGTTCATCGTCGGAACTCCCTCGAAGATAGGCGATTCCATCACCCCGGACGAATTTGCCGAGCACGTCTTCGGCGCCGTCGTCGTGAACGACTGGTCTGCCCGAGACATCCAGGCGTGGGAGTACGTGCCCCTCGGTCCGAACCTGGGGAAGAGTTTCGCGACCTCCATCTCACCGTGGGTCGTACCCTTGCTCGCTCTCGAAGCAGCCCGAATCGACACTCCGGTGCAGGATCCCGAACCGCTTTCCTATCTGCGTGGTGAAGAGAAGTGGGGGCTGGACATCGACCTGGCCGTCGAATGGAACGGTCACGTCGTCTCCCGGCCGCCCTACGCCCAGATGTACTGGTCGCCTGCGCAGATGCTCGCGCACACCACCATCAACGGCGCAGCAGCGAGCACCGGCGATCTCTTCGCGTCCGGAACCATTTCCGGACCGGACAAAGATCAGCGCGGCGCCTTCATCGAGCTGACGTGGGGCGGCAAGGAACCCGTAGCTGTGGGCTCCGAGACCCGTACCTTTCTCGAAGACGGCGACACCATCGCCATCTCAGCCACCGCTCCCGGCGTCGGCGGATCACGAATCGGCTTCGGGGATGTTCACGCTCGGATCCTGCCTGCAACGCAAACCGAAAGATAGTGATTGACAACTGTTTGATTCACGCTGATCTGATGTCCGGAATTCCTTGCCTCACGATTCTCCGAAGATAAGCTGGACTAACCATCCAGAGCGATCGAGAGTCCTGGCTCCGTGACGTCGCAGCAACCCCCTCTGCTGAGGTGCGGGTGCTTTCTGCCAGGTCCGATGGAGGACTCGTGCCAGGCGATCGACCCCGTACCTCAGTGGGGACAGCAGCTGTCATCGTGATCGTGGGCGGTGGACCCCGCGGGACCGGCGTACTCGAGCGGATCCTCGCTCACGAATCGGTGAACGCCGATCCCACACCGATCGACATTCACGTTGTCGACCCGTATCCGCCAGGCGCCGGCCGTATTTGGCGAGGCAGCCAGGCGCCGCTTCTGTGGATGAATTCGACAACCGCGGACGTCACGATGTTCACCGACGAGACCACCGCCGTGATCGGCCCGGTGCTGCCGGGTCCGACCCTCGCGGAATGGGTCGCCGAGCGCTCGGCTGAGCTTGCCGAATTCCCAGAAATCGCAGCAGAAGTTCCGACGATCACCCCGTCGTCGTTTGCATCGAGGTCACTGCAGAGCCGATACCTGAACTGGGTGTTCGAGACTGCAGTCGACTCCGCGCCAGCGCACGTCGACGTTCGAGTTCATCGACGATCCGTGGTCGACATCGTGAACGTCGGCGAGACACAGACGGTTCATCTGGACGACGGAGCTGTCATCGACGCGACGACCGTCCTTCTCGCACAAGGGCACCCCGATGCGTTGCCTGCCCCACGTGAAACCGCGCTGACCAGCTTCGCGTCCGATCACGGGTTGACGTATGTGGGTCCGGGCTACACTGCCGATCTCGACGCCGATGTCATTCCCGAAGGCGAACCGGTTCTGATCGCCGGACTCGGGCTCGCTTTCATCGACTGGATGGTTCTCCTCGCCGAGAGCCGTGGCGGCATCTTCGAACGCGGTGAAGACGGCGTCCTCACTTACGCTCCCTCGGGTCGGGAACCCCTGTTGTATGCCGGATCTCGTCGCGGAGTGCCGTATCATTCCAAGATTTCGTACTCGATCGCTGACGCGCGGCCACCGCTACCGCGGTTCTTCACCGCTGATCTCGTTCCCGGCGACGGACCGTTGGATTTCCGAAACGACATCTGGCCCTTGGCGTCGAAAGAACTGGCAGGCGCCCACTATTACGAGCTGTTTGCATCTCACCCGGATCGGACAGTGGGCACCTGGGAGGAGTTCGACGCCGAATTCGCCTCGCTGGCTTGGGGATCGCCTCGATTGCAGGAACTGGTCGAGAACGCAGTCCCGAAGCCGGAAGACCGTATCGATCTCGAGCGGCTGAACCGCCCACTCGGCGGTGAGCGCTACGACGGGCTTGCCGAGGTCCAGTCCCGGATCACCGAATACATCTCGGCGGATGTCGCGCGGAGGTCGGACCCGTATTTCAGCGCCGACGCGGCTGTCTTCTCAGCGCTGCTGTCGACGTACATGACCGTCGGAGAATTGTTGCGGCGCGGCAGAATCCCGGCCGAATCCGTCGCCAAGGACGTCGAGGGTTGGCTTCATTCGTTCTTCAGCTTCATCGCCAGTGGTCCGCCGCCCGAGCGTTTGGAACAGTTGATCGCCCTCAACGAGGCGGGCATCGTCCAGTTCCTCGGGCCGGATTCGGTGTTCTCCACCGAGATCGACCCGGCAACGGGGGCTGGGATCTTTGTCGCGCGCAGTGCGTCGCACACCGACATCGTGGCCGCGAACACCCTCGTCGAAGCACGCTTGCCGGTTGCTTCCATCAGCGCGAGCGGTGACTTGCTCCTGCAGACGCTTCACGGTCGGGGCGAGGCAGTCGAACTTCGTGCGACCGTGGACAGTTCGGCGAAGCTCGCCGTCGACGGCACGTCACGAATTCTCGACCGGAACAACACAGCTCATCCTCGCCGCTTCGCGGCCGGGCCGTGGGTTGCAGGCCACAACTGGTCGGCGGCTTTCCCTCGTCCCCGTACCAATGCGGGGTTTTTCCGGCACAACGACGCCCTGGCGGCGGAGATTTTGGGCGCTGCGCGCCTGTGAGCGATTAGGGAGTCCAGAGACTCCCTAACCGCTCACGGGGGCTGTGCCCCTCCTAGCTGAACACCAACTCACCCTCGTCAACCGCGACGGTGATACTGCCGCCCTCTTCGAGGAGATCGTCGAGCAGCATGTCGGCGATCTTGTCGTCGACCACACGCTGAATCGAACGACGCAACGGGCGAGCCCCGAACTCGGGTTGATGCCCGTGCTCGGCAATCCAGTCCACTGCGTCGGCAGTGAACTCGATCTCGATGCCCTTGGACTGCAGCCGCTTCCGGCTGTCGTCGAGCAGCAGATCAGTAATCCGGTGTAGTTGCTCGGTGTCGAGCTTGCGGAAGATCACGATCTCGTCGATACGGTTGAGGAACTCCGGCCGCATCGATTCGCGCAACCTGGCCATCACGCGGTCGCGCAGTGGCTTCTCCGCCGACTCTGCATCGCCTGTGGTGAAGCCGAGTCCACCGGACTTGCTCGAGATGATGTCCGAGCCGAGGTTGCTGGTCATGATCACGACGGTGTTCTTGAAGTCCACCGTCCGACCCTGACCGTCGGTCAGACGCCCGTCGTCGAGCACCTGGAGCAAGGTGTTGAACACGTCCGGGTGTGCCTTCTCGATCTCGTCGAGCAGGATCACCGAGTACGGGTTACGACGCACCTGTTCCGTGAGCTGTCCGGCCTCGCCGTAGCCGACGTATCCGGGAGGAGCACCGACCAATCGGCTGACCGTGTGCCTCTCACCGAACTCACTCATGTCGAAGCGCAGCATCTTGTTCTCGTCTCCGAAGAGTGTGGCAGCCAGAGCTTTTGCGAGCTCCGTCTTGCCGACGCCAGTGGGTCCGAGGAACAGGAAGCTACCGACGGGACGATCCGGATCGCTCATACCGGTCCGGCTACGACGCACGGCACGCGCGATGGCGCGAACGGCGTCATCTTGCCCGATGACACGACCGTGCAGTTCCTCTTCCAGACGGCGCAGGCGATCTTTCTCTGCCTGAGTCATCTGGCTTGCCGGAATACCCGTTGCGCGAGCGACAACTTCGGCGATTTGTTCAGCGGTCACGTCCGGCGTTTCCTCGGAAGGAACCGAGGATCCTGCCTTCTCGAGACGCTTTGCGACGCCGTTGATCTCGTCGCGCAGGGTCGACGCCTTCTCGTACAACTCGTCGGCGACGGCTTTTTCCTTGTCGCTCTCGAGCTGCTCGAGACGCTGCTGCAGCGCAGCGGTGTCTACCGTGGCCGTCTTCAAGCGAAGCCTGGCGCCGGCCTGGTCGATCAGGTCGATTGCCTTGTCCGGCAAGAACCTGTCGCCGATGTAACGTGCCGACAGCTCTACCGCAGCGGTGATCGCCTCGTCGGTGTAATGGACCTTGTGGTGATCCTCGTACCGACTGCGCAGGCCGCTCAAGATGGCGATCGCGTCCTCGATCGACGGCTCTCCGACCTGTACGGGCTGGAAGCGCCGCTCGAGCGCTGGATCCTTCTCGATGTTCTTACGGTATTCGTCGAGCGTGGTGGCGCCGACGATGTGCAGTTCACCGCGAGCGAGCTTGGGCTTGAGGATGTTTCCGGCATCCATCGCACCTTCGGCGCCGCCTCCGGCACCGGCGATGGTGTGCATCTCGTCGATGAAGACGATCAGCTCGTCCTTGTGTGCGGTGATCTCGTCGATCACCTTGGTCAGCCGTTCCTCGAAGTCTCCGCGGTAACGGGTACCCGAGACCATGCTCGAGAGTTCGAGCTGGACGATCTTCTTGCCCACCAACGATTCCGGAACATCCCCGTCGACGATTCGCTGGGCCAGTCCTTCGACGATGGCAGTCTTGCCGACGCCGGCCTCACCCACCAGGACCGGGTTGTTCTTGGTGCGGCGGGAGAGGATCTCGATGGTCTGTTCGATCTCGTCGGCGCGGCCGATCACCGGATCGACGCCGCCGTTGCGGGCGCGATCGGTGAGATCGATGCCGTACTTGTCGAGCGTCGGTGTGGTGGACTCGTCTTCGACTGGACCGGCTGCAGGGTTCTGAACCGCTGCCTGCAGCTTCTCCGGCGTGATGCCGGCCGAAGCGAGCAGACGACCCGGAACATGATCGGGGTCACCGGCCAGGGCGATGAAGAGATGTTCGGGGTCGATGTACGTCGATCCCAGGGCTCGGGCCAGTTGATGAGCCTCGAGTAGTGCAGTTTTGACGGCACTGCTGAGCGCAGGAGCAGAGTAGGCCCCCTGCTCACGGCCTTGTGGCAGCCGCAGGTCGACGGCGTCGACCACGGATTTCGGGTCGGCTCCGGCGCGCTGCATGAGCGTGCGGACCGGATCCTGCTCCGCCATGACGCGGAGAACGTGCAGTGCATCGAGATCCGAATCACCGCGAGCAGCCGCTACACGTGCAGCGTCAGCCATGAGTTGCTGGGTGGCCCTGCTCATGAGCCGGGAAATATCGATGCGACCGGGACCCTCGGGCCCGAAGAATGCTGGCATTCCGAAGCCTCCTTGCAGAAAGTTGAGCGTTACTGACTCAATTAACGTGCATGGGGCTCGATCAATTCCCGCGGCCTCAGATTTGTTTCAACACCTTCGGGCCACAGATCGTTCTCAACTACCGAAGGATCCGGTAGATCGACCGACCGGGTACGCCTCGACGTGCATGATCACCGATCCCTCGCAGGGACCACTCGAGATGTCGGTACGCCACGAACCTTTCAGACTGCCATCGGGCTGAGGTGTGTAATACGCCTCGGAGTGCGCCGGTGCCCACACCTTGGGCACGCCCTCCCCCTGGTAGCAATCCCACTCCCAGTCATAGGGGTGCACCCAACTGGTTCCGTCCCAGGTGTATCGAGCAGGCTGCGGCAACGTCGGATTGGCGGGAGCCGGACCGCCGACCACTGTGGCGATACAGACTCCGCTCGAGCAATCCGTCTCGAACGTGTAGGTATCGGAGAAATCCGGCTCCCACTGGCTGGCGGCCAGACTTGTGCCCGTCTTGGTCGCGGCGAAACGCTTGAGCGAGTAATCACCTGACCAATTCGCATCCGCAGCCCCCGCGGGCATCGCTCCGGCGACAAACCACGTAGCAACGAGAGCAACCACCAACAATGACTTCCGCATGCGTGAAGTGAATCACAAGCTATGTCCGAATTGTCGGATACTGACCACAAGAACACCGACGACGATCAGCACCAGCGAAACCAACGGCAATGCTCCCGCACCCCTGTCCGCCAAGATCAGCCCGCCTACGACGCCGCCCGCTGCGATCGCCGAATTGAAGATCGTCACGAAAACCGATTGCGCAGTGTCCACAGCGTCGCCCGTCGTATCCGCGAGCGCCGCTTGAAGGAGAGTGGGAGCGCCTCCGAATGCCACACCCCACGCCGCAACGCTGAGTGCAATCACAGCGAAGCTGTCACCGCCGACGCCCAACGCCGTCAAAGCTGCGGCAAAGACCACCAAGCTCAGCACGGTGAGACTTCGAAGGGCCCGATCGACGAACACCCCGACCACACCGATGCCCACGAAGGCGAAAAGTCCGAACACGAACAAGACGATTCCCAACCGATCGCCGAAACCGATGCGATCCAGAAACGCCGCCAGATACGTGTACACGATGTTGTGCGCGAGGATCCACAAGAACGCGACAAACAGAATCGGTCGTACGCCAGGCAGGACCAGGACTTTCCGCACCGGCAGCTGCCGATCCGCTTGTTGCCCGGGAAAGTCCGGCATCACCGTGAGTATCCACGCGACCAGAAGTAGCGCAACAACCGACATCACGGCGAAGACGACGCGCCAATCGGCCAGGGTCCCGAGCCACGCCCCCATCGGAACGCCGATTGCCAACGCGATCGGCTGTCCGACGGAGGCAACCGCAACGGCCCGCCCCTGCAGGTGAGGGGGCGACATCCTGCGTGCGTACCCGGCAAGCAACCCCCACACCACACCTGCCGCCATACCGGCCAGAAACCGAACACCCAAGGTGAGAACAAGATTCGACGAAAGCGCTGTCACCAGATTGAAGACACCGAACCCCAGAATCGCCGACACCAGGACAGCACGCCGTCGCAATCCTCGGGTCAATGCGATCAGTGGTACCGCCCCGACGACGGAACCCAATGCGTATGCGGTGACCAATTGCCCTGCGCCGGAGACTGATACGGACAACCCTGACCCGATCTGCACCAGTAGTCCGGCCGGCATGGTTTCGGTTGTGATCGCTATGAAGCCTGCCATTGCGAGTGCCGACAACCCGGCCAGCGGTAGTGTCCGGACGGAATCGGTCTCCGCCAGTGCCGAAGTCGCCGTCCCGTCCGAGTTCGAGCTCACCTTGTCGGTGTTTCGGGACTGCCTTCACCCGACTGGCCGGAACGGACCAGTTCTGCAATAGACGCCCAGTCCATCTCGCCCTGACCGTTCGCCAGAGCCTGAGCGAGCACGCCTCGAAGTACGCCACCGAACGGCAAATCCAGATCGACGCTGCCGGCGGCGTCGAGCGCAAGCCTCAAATCCTTGAGGCCCAGAGCTGTGGTGAATCCTGCAGGCTCGTACTGACGCGTCGCGACGAGGTTTCCGCAGCTGGAGTAGACCGGCCCCGGGAAGATCGTCGAGGTCAGCAGTTCTACGAGTTGGCTTCCGTCCACACCGGACCTCTCCCCCAATGTGATTGCCTCGCCCAAGGATTGAATCGCGGCGAGGATGAGGTAATTGCCGATGATCTTGACGATGTTGGCCTGCTCCGGACGCTCACCTTGTGGCCACGTGCGAGCACCGATGACGTCGAGAAAGGGCTGCACTCGCTCGAGGAGGGAACTGTCGCCGGCGGCGATGATGTTCAACTGACCAGACTGAGCAACAGAAACGCGCCCGAACACCGGCGCCGCGATGTACCCGATCCCGTACTCGGCGTGCAGTGCGGCGGCGCGCTTGGCAAGGTCGACGCTGACGGTGGCCATGTTGACGTGCACGGTTCCACTCGGAACGGATGCGAGGACGGCGGGATCCAGAATGGCCGAAGACACGGCCGAATCATCTGCCAACATCGACAGCACAACACCGGACTGGAATGCCTCGGCAACGGTTTTCGCGCCGATCGCCCCTTCCTCGACCAGTTCGGCTACCGCTTCAGGGCTGCGATTCCACACCGTCACGTCGAAGCCTGCGCCCAGTAGATTTCGAGCGATGGGACGACCCATCGCGCCCAAGCCGACTACGGAAACAGAAGTCATGGATTTCCCTCTCGAAAATGTTGAACCATCTAAGACGGTTCAACACTCTCACACAGGTACAGTTGCTGTCGAACCGGTTGAGATGGTTCGCCACGAAGGAGGATGAAAGTGAACGAAGCAGGAGCTGATCAATCCGCTCGGGACGTGTTTCGACTCGACAACGACACGCTCGCCTTCCGCTTCACCGCCACCCTCACCAATCGGAACGGCTCGAGGTTCGAACGACTCACGAGCCCGCAGCGACTCGAATTATGGTTACGCGCCAACGATCTGATGGACGCCCCCGCAACCGCGACAGAAGACGACCTCCGCGGCGCGCAGGATTTACGTGAGGCCATTCATCGCATCGGAACCGCCGTGTGCGAGAACCGCCGTGCCTCACGCACCGATGTCGGGATCGTCAACACCGCATCCGAGCTCGGTGATGCCCACCTCGTCCTCGAGAGTGGCCGGGCCCTCTGGAAATCAGCCGGAAACAATCCGATCCGCGACGCTTTGTCGATAGTGGCTGCCGACGCGATCGCGGTGCTCGGTGGAGCCGACCGGGACCGCGTCAAAGCCTGCCAGGGCGACGGGTGCACCGGCCTCTACCTCGACACCAGTCGCGGCAACAACCGACGCTGGTGCTCGATGAACATCTGCGGAAACAAAGCCAAGAAATCCGCGATGACCGCTCGCGCCGACTAGCTCATCTCACGCTCGCCGCCAGTCGATTTCGCCGCCACTCGTTTCCACAGCTTCTCGATCGGCGTCGACAGCAGGAGAAGAAACAGCGGGAAGTACGACGTCACAGGAACGAGCACACTGACGAGCAGCGCCACCACCATGATCAGGAAGGTGACGATTTCAGCGGTGAAATGCGGCTTCGCATTCTCTTCACTCAACGACGGGTTGCGAACCAGACCCCACGCGACCACCGCCAGGCACGCAGCACTGGCTGCCATTGTCCCGATGTAGAGAGCCCTGGTTCCGAGATCCTGCGACGGCGCCGCAACGAGCGCTGTCGGGAAGGGCAGGAACACGATGGTCATCACCCACAACCCCAGTCCGCGAACGACCACCTTGTCTCCGTCGACCACAAAACGAAGCAGCCGATGCTGCGACCACCAGAGCCGGAAGATCACCAGAAAGCTCAGGGCGAACGAGTAGAACTGCGCAGCGTGATCGCGCAGCAGTTCCGACGTGGTGCCGTGGTGGTCACTGGTGAGTTCGACCAGCGGCAGTACGAGCAGCGTGATCGCAATGGCGACAATCGCGTCGATGAAAGTGACGTAGCGCTCGAAGTAGCGGGTGCGTTCCGCAATCTCAGCCATTGCGGAAGCATAAGCCTCACAACAGGAAACAGACCGGCGACGCCACTTTACGGAAGCACGTATCCGGAAACATACAATTAACGAATCAAATTCGTTAGATCTCTTGACCGTGGCGGAGCCCATCCCCATACTTAACGAATCACATTCATTAAGTGACTCGCATCACGCCACCAGGGGTCGGTTCAGCCACCCCCTTCAGGACATGGGGTTGCCCTAGTGCCGATCAACGCTTCGACGAATACGCAGTCCGACCGGGTTCCACTCACCGCCAACCGCGGTATTGCCGTCTTCAGTATCGGCGTCATGGGGTTCATCACCGCGAACCTCATCCCCCTGATGATCGTGGCAATGGTCGAGGACCTCGGTGTCACCGAATCCGCTGCCGGTGCCGTTCTGACCGCATCGCTGCTGGTCTGCGCCGTCACCTGCCTCGCCACCACCCGAATCGCCTCGGGCCGGCATCGCCATCTCCTCGGCCGCGTCAGCCTGATCGCGATGGCAGCCGCATTCGGCGTTGCGGCCATCGCACCGTCCACGACGATCGCATGCGCCGCGATCATCGTCGGCGGTATCGGCGCTGGTGGATCCGCATCCGTTGGCGGAGCGGCACTGGCCGCGCTCACGAACCCGGACCGGGCGTCAAGCATCAGCGGCCTCGTGAACCGTGTCGTCGTCACAGCCGTCCTCGCTCTCATACCCATCCTCGGCACACACATGACCAACGCATTCGGCATCGTCGCAGTCCTGGCACTGGCTACCGCAGCAACGGTCACCTGGTTGCCGTCGTCCCCGGTGAAAGAGTCGCCGGAGACGGCGAAGTCCGCCAATACGACCACAGCTCTCCCCGCCGGGGTCAGCGCGAAACGTCTCACTTTTGCCGGAACCGCATTTCTCGCGATGCTTGCAGTCTGGGCGATCAGCGAGGACTCGTTGTGGGCAGTACTCGGCATCATGGGTTCCGAGCACGCCGGGCTCTCGGATCAACAAATGAGTCTCGCACTGAGCGCATCAACGGCGGGTGGTGTGCTCGCGGCTGTTACCTTGACCGCGTTGGGTTCTCGGGTCAGTCGGACAGTATCGATCTCCGTGCTACTGATACTCGGGGCAATTCTGAAGCTGTCTGCCGGCCTCACCACCGATCCCACGATCTACCTGGTAGTGGTCATCGCTTGGAACACGATCTACGCGGCCACGTTCATCGTCCTGGTTGCCATCTCGGCCGCGCTCGACGCGGCCGGCCGATGGTCGGCGCCACTACTGGGCACCTACCTCATCGGCTCCGCGTTCGCGCCGCTGTTCGGAACTTCGGTGACGGCCGGCCTCGGGTATCCGACCTTCGGAGTCATCATCTCGGGGATCAGCTTCGTTCTACTGGTCCCGTTCGCCTTGGTTTCCCGACTCTCCGCACGTACCGAAGGTGCGTATCGTCACCACAGCGCCGCCATCACTACTACCGTCATCGCGTAAGGATCACGTAGAAGTCATGAATGACAGCATCACTCACTACCGCAACGGAAAGATCTTCACGGCTGCCGACGACGGATGGGCCGAGTCGATAGTCGTCGAGGACCACAAGCTCAGATTCGTGGGCGAAACCGTCTATGCCGATATCCTGGCTCCAGACGCCGAGGTGATCGATCTCGAAGGTGCCGTCGTGCTACCCGGTTTCGTCGACGCCCATACGCATTTGGTGATGATGGGATTCGCGCTGCAGAAGTTGGATCTGCGTGATGCCGCCGATCTCGCCGACATTCAGTCCAGCATCAAGCAATTCGCGGAATCGAACCCGGACGCACCACGACTGCTGGGTCGCAGTTGGTTGTTCTCCGCGCTGGATGGAGGGCACCCGACGCGAGAGATGATCGACGCCGTCGTACCCGATCGCCCGGTGTACCTCGACGCCAACGACGTACATTCGGTCTGGGTGAACACTGCAGCACTGCGAGAACTCGGCATCGACGCGGACACTCCCGATCCGATCGGCGGTCGTATCGGCCGGGATCCGGACACCGGAGAAGCCACCGGAATGCTGTACGAGACCGCCATGATGCTCTACGTCTGGCCGAAACTGGCGGAGCTCGCATCCGACGAAGACCGGGACGCCGCCCTCGCTCTCGCCTTCCGCCACTATCTCGAGGACGGCGTGACCGGTGCGGTCGACATGGCACTCGGCGCGGACGAATTAGCCTCGCTGGAAAGAGCATTGGACGCAGGAGACGGAACACTGCCGCTGCGTGTCGCGGCTCACTGGCTGATGACCCGCGAGGACAACGAGGCCGACAACGTCGGACAAGTTCACGACGTGATCGAACTCCACGAGCGCGTCCAAGGTCCGTGGCTCCGTATCGCCGGAATCAAGATCATCATCGACGGTGTGATCGACAGCTGCACTGCCGCAATGAAAGAGCCGTACTCGGACGGCACCAACGCCGAGCCCATCTGGGATCTCGAGTCCTTGATCCCCGTCGTGACAGCCGCTGACGCCGCAGGCCTGCAGATCGCGATGCACGCGATCGGCGACGAGGCGTCGGAGATCGGATTGACGGCACTCGAGTACGCGATCGCCGCCAACGGAGACATTCCCCGCAGGCACCGAATGGAACACTTGGAGTCCATCACCCGGGACAACGTCGAAAGGCTTGCCCGCCTGGGAATCATCGCCTCGATGCAACCGGTTCACGCTGACCCTGCAATCCAGGAGAACTGGCAGGCGATGCTCGGCGACTACCGGGTCAATCGCGCGTACCCCTGGCCCGAATTCACCGAGGCCGGAGCGGTTCTGGCGTTGGGTTCGGACGCTCCGACCGCTCCCCACCCGCCGCTGCCGAACATGTTCATCGCCACCACCCGTCGATCCGCAATCGATCCGTCACTGGCACCCAACCTGCCGAAGTACGCACTCCCCCTCGCGGACGCGCTGGCTCACGCAACTCGCGACGCTGCCTACTCGTGCCGGTGGGAAGATGTGACCGGCCAGCTGGTTCGGGGTAAAGCAGCCGATTTTGTCGTACTGAAACAAGATCCGTTCACCGAAGGGGTCGATTCTCTCCTGACCACAGAGATTGCGATGACCGTCGTTGCTGGATCCGTGCGATACGACGCGGCCGGGGCCAAGAGCACCGAAGCACGGAACACCGAGTCCGATAGCTGATCGTTACCGGTTGTTCGATAACGCACGCATGCGGCCCGGCGACAGAACGAAGGAGGGACTTGAACACGTGAACCCATACACTCTGGAGGACGCATGCGCAGGAAAGCTCCGATTTCGGCCGCCGTCGCAGCCGCTGCACTGGTGACGGCCACTGCCCTGACGGTCGCCGGTTGTGGGTCGACCGAAGGAACACCTGAAGCGGCGGCGAGTTCCACGGCAGCCAGTTCAACGGCGTCGGCGACATCGACGGCAAACGAAACCGAGACGACGGTAGCGAGCTCTCCCCCGCCACAATCGAACACCCGCACAAATGCATCCACGACGGCGACTACGACAGCAATCCCCGCTTCGGGTCCCTGTCTCGACGTCGGCTCCTCGCTCGTCACCGACGCCATCGGCACGCTGGGCACCGACATCAACGGGGGCAATTGGATACCGAGATCCGCGAGCGAAGAACAGATCGGGAATTGTCCTGACCTGCTCTGGGTTTCGGTGGACGGCGACGGCGTCGGCGATGCGACTTACCAGTCACACGTCCTGTTCTTCCACGACGGAACATACCTGGGCACGGCTACCAGTGAGCCGTACTCGTACACACACGTCATCGACAGCAACAAGGATTCGGTATCCGTCCAATACCGTTGGCTGCTGGACGACGATGCATTCTGCTGTCCCCAAGGCGGACCGAACATAGTGAACTTCACGTGGAACGGCAGCGCCGTGGTTGCCGACGGCCAGTTCCCGCCCTCCTGAACCTGCCTGGGTCCGAGAAGGCCCTGAATGCAACTGTGCCCCAGCGACGACGGTCACTGGGGCACAGTCTTGTTCGATCTACTCGCCGGCGCTCCTACTCACCGACACCGAGTTCGCGCAGGCGAGTCTTGTACAGCTCGATGTTGCCGAGCTTGATGTCTTCGTAACCGCGAACCACGTCCGGCAGTGCCGCGATCTCGACGGCGCGATCGTATCCGTCGGTTGCGAGCGTACGAGAGAGGTCAGCGATCATGGCCTCGTACTCGGCGAGCAGTTCACGCTCGACCTTGCGGACGTGCATGTAGCCGAAGGGGTCGAGCTTGGTACCGCGAAGCTTCTTACCCTTGGCCAGAACCTTCAGTGCAACATGCGACTTGGGTCCGAGACCGATCTTCTTCTTGCGGCCCATCACTCGAAGGATCGGCGGGTGGAGCTTGTAGGTCAGGTTCTCCCCGGCCGGCACCTGAGACTTGACGTCCTCGATGAATGCGGGGTCGACCAGCATACGAGCAACTTCGTACTCGTCCTTGTACGCGGTGAACTTGAACAGGCCGCGGGCAACAGCCTCGCTGAAATCGGTCCGCTCGGTTGCGGCACGTTCGGCGGTCCAGACTGCCTGAACCTGATCGATGTAACGCTGGGCGATCTTGACGGACTGGAACTCGATGAGCTGCGCTGCACGCAGTTCCACCAGTCGCAGGGTTTCACCGGTGAAGGTGGTTCCGGCGAACATGTGAGCCGGTGCGACAACGGGTTCGCGGACGGACTTGGCCGGCGTGGTGACGGCCGAGAACGCTGCGGTGTCGGCAATTGCTGCACGACCCCAACGGAATGCCGCGATGTTCGCGTCCACGGCAACGCCGTTGATGCCGATCGCTTCTTCGATGGCCTCGGCCGGCAGACGAAGTCCACCGCTCTGGTAGGCAGCACCGATCAGCAGGAAGTTGGCCGCTGCGGTGTTACCGAACAACTCCTGCGCCGCGGCGAGTGCGTCGAACGAACGCAGGGTGCGCGACACCTTGTCGAGACGGGCGAGGAGTGACGTCTCCTCGGGGTAGCGAACAGCCTTGTCGTAGACCATGTCTCCGGTCGGCGTCTGCGACGTCGAGGCGATGGAGACCGTCTTCTCGGCGTTGCCGTAGTCGAGGTTCTTGTTGTCCGTCGCGGTCAGCAGGTCGAAGGCGACGATGCAATCCGCGCTGCCCGGAGTGAGGCGGTTGGACGGCTCGAGCGCGCTGGAGCTGAAACGCAGGTGCGAGACAACCGGTCCGGCCTTCTGGCTCAGTCCGATCTGGTCAAGGCTCTCCACCTCGAGGCCGGCGCGCAGTGCAGCCGTTGCGAGCACCTGGTTGACGGTCACGATGCCGGTGCCGCCGATGCCCGCGAGGAAAACGTTCTGCGTGCTGGTGAGCGGTCCGAAATCGGGGTCTGCGACGACGGGCGGGACGGGACGTGCGGCCTTGGGAGCCTTCTTGCCCGGTACCAATTCGACGGTCACGAACGACGGGCAATCGCCGTCCATGCAGGTGTAATCGGTGTTGCAGGACGTCTGGTCGATCTTCGTCTTGCGGCCGTACTCGGTGTCCACGGGCTGGACCGAGAGGCAGTTCGACTTCACACCGCAGTCACCGCAGCCTTCGCACACTGCCTCGTTGATGACGACGCGAGTGTTGCGAGTGGGCAGCGTGCCACGCTTGCGCTGGCGACGAGCGTCGGCCGCACAGTGCTGGTCGTAGATCAACACTGTGACGCCCTTGATCTCGCGAAGCTCCTTCTGGGCCTCGTCGAGGCGATCGCGGTGCCAGAGCTTGGTGCCCTTGGCCAGAGCGCGCTTGTTGTGACGCGAAGGCTCGTCGGCGCAGATGATGATCTGCTTGACGCCCTCGGTGGTCAGCTTGTGGCTGAGCTGAGCAACGGAGAGGGCACCTTCCGCGTCCTGTGCACCGGTCATCGCTACTACTTCGTTGTAGAGCAACTTGTAGGTGATGTTCACGCCTGCGGCGATGCATGCCTGGACAGCCAACTGACCGGAGTGGAAGAAGGTGCCGTCGCCGATGTTCTGGAACAGGTGAGGCACGTCGGTGAACGGTGCCTGCCCGATCCACTGGCTGCCCTCGCCGCCCATCTGCGTCAGGCCGGTGACAGCGCTGTCCTCACGGCCGGACATGGTGACGAGTGTGTGGCAACCGATTCCGCCGCCGCCGATGGAACCCTCGGGGATAGCGGTGGAACGGTTGTGGGGGCACCCGCTGCAGAAGTACGCGGTTCGCTTGGCGGAGAGCACGTTCAGCGACAGCGGGGCCGGGAGGGTGCGCTTGAGTTCGACGTGCGGCTTCAGTACGCGGCGCAACGGGGCGAGCAGCCGGCCTGCGGTCAGTTCACCACTGGCAGGCATGAGCAGACGGCCCTGGCCGTCACGCTTGCCGATGATGCGAGGGGCATCGTCGGTGCCGTACAGGACTTCCCGGATCTGAGCTTCGATGAACGCGGTCTTGTCCTCGACCACGACGATCTGCTCGAGACCTTCGGCGAACTCCTTGATCTTCTCGCCCACGACGGGGTAGCACATTCCGATGCGAAGGAGACGGATCCCGGCGCGGTGCAGCGCGGCATCATCGACGCCGAGGTCTGCCAGAGCTTGTCGGACGGAGTCGAAAGTTGTACCGGTGGCGGCGATACCGATCTTCGCACCGGAGGGGTTGACCTCGATCACATCGAGGTTGTTGGCAGTTCCGTACGCGTGCACAAGATCCCATCGCGGGCCGTACAGATCGGCCTCGGCGATGACACTGTCCGGCGGCGCGGCCATCTGACGCTGCTTGTAGACGAAGGGCTTGCCCTCGAACTGCACTTCCGGAACCACGATGTCGAAGTCCGCGATGCTGCCGTCGATCGTCCAGGCACCGTCTGCGACGTCGGCGACGATCTTCAGCGCTACGACGCAACCGGATACACGCGAGAGTGCAACGGCGTGCATACCCATCGTGATGATCTCTTCGGCATTGCGTGGGAAGAGAACCGGCACGCCCATCGCGGCAAGCGAGCGCTCGCTGACGGCCGGAACCGTGGAGGACTTCGACGCGGGGTCGTCGCCCACCAGGAGGACGACGCCGCCCTTGGGGTTCACGCCGTACATGTTGGCGTGGCGAATGGTGTCGGTAGCGCGGTCGACCCCGGGGCCCTTGCCGTACCAGACGCCGGTCACGCCGTCGTGGGTCGCGGTTCCGGCAGGGAGATCCGTCTGGCTTCCCCATACCGCCGTGGCGGCGAGCTCCTCGTTGAAGCCAGGGATGAAGGTGATGTCGTGCTCGGCGAGAACCTTGGGCATGCCGTGAAGCATCTTGTCGACGCCACCGAGGGGGCTGCCCTGGTAACCGGAGACGAAGGTGGCAATACGCTTACCTGCCCGAATGTCGCGAACGTGCTGCTCGACGAAGCCGCGTGCAATTGCCTGAACACCGGTCAGCAACACCGGTCCCGATCCCGACCGGTACCGATCATCGAGGTCATAGGGCTTGGCCTGGGCTACGCCCGACACCAGTTCAGTCATCGTGGACCACCGTTCCGTCTGCAGTGCATTTCAACTACCGTGCATTTTCAACAACCGCGTAACTCGATCTGTTCAGATGATCGTGGTCGAGGTATGTGAAAGCGTCAACAGAGGCTTGTTCAACTATTCAAATTGACAATTTGTGAGCCAAATCACGTGACCTAGGTCATCGAATCAATCAGTTGGAGACCCGTTCGTGGCGATACGGCGAAACGGACATAAAACGTTCCCGACAATGCACACCGAGAACTTTCTTGACATTGACGCAACGTCAACTTGCATGCTGAATGAGCACAACCGATCCGAGAGTAGGAACTCCACGTGAGCGAATGGTCCATCCAAGAACTCGCCAAATCCGCAGGTACCACCAGCAGAACGCTGCGTCACTACGGCGATTTGGGACTCCTGGAACCGAGTCGCATCGGCGCCAACGGCTACCGCTTCTACGACGAAGACGCCCTGGTGCGACTGCAACGCATCCTTCTACTTCGGGAACTCGGACTCGGATTGCCGGCCATCGCCGAAGTCCTCACCGGCGAACGCGATACGGCCGCCGCACTGCGTACGCACCTCGAACTCCTCGAGCAAGAGCGCACGCGGATCTCGAGACAGATCGAATCGGTCAACAGGACCTTGAACAAGACGAAGAATGGTGAATCACTCATGCCGGAAGATGTTTTCGACGGGTTCGACCACACCCGATACAAGGACGAGGTCATCGAGCGTTGGGGCAAGGACGCCTACACCAGCGGCGACAACTGGTGGCGGTCGATGTCGGAGCAGGACCGTAAAGCTCATCTGCAATCTCAAGCCGACATCGCAGCGGCATTCGGAAAAGCACTGACAGCGGGGCTGTCCGCGGAAAGCGACGACGTCCACACGATTACCCGAAGACAGTTCGAGTGGATAAAGATCGGTTGGCAGGGAAGGACTCCCAGCGCCGACGCCTTCACCGGGCTCGGCCAGATGTACGTCGACGATCCCCGCTTCACTGCAAACTACGACAAGTACGGAGAAGGCACTGCTTCGCTGGTCCGTGACGCGATGAAGGTCTACGCCGAGCGCAATCTGCACTGACGTCGATCAGTCCTGCCCACTGCCGAGGAGGTTGTGTCGGTGCGCTGCCGCGACAGCCTCTTCCCGGGAATGCGCACCGAGTTTGCGATACAAGGCTCGGAGGTGACTCTTCAGCGTGTTGTTGGATACGAACAACCGCCGCGCGATCTCACCGATCGGAATGCCGAGACCCAGTTCCACGAGAACGTCCATCTCCCGTTTCGTCAATTGGACCCGAACGATGGCCGCCGGATACATCTGCGCCGCTTCGGATTCGAGAAAGGTCGCGACGGCACTGCTCGAGCCCTCGGCCCGATCTTCGAGTTGCCTGATCAGATCACGCGGTATCGTCGCCAGGGCCGACAGGACACCGGAGGTTTCGAGCAGTCCGCGAGCTTCCTCCCATGTACTCGCGGCAGCGGGGATCCTGCCCAGTTCACACAGAGCAGCGCATTCGATCAGCAGGGATTCGAGCCGAAACCTCGTGAGATACTGCCCGCTCCAGTCGATTTCGCGGCACAATTCCAATGCCTGGGACGGCGACCCGGTCAGGAGATGCGCCCGCGCCACGGAGACCGTGACAACTGCAAACGTATGTGGCGCAGCGACTGATTCTTCCAGCGCCTTGGTACCCTCCCCGGACGCCAACAGAAGATCGATACGTGCCGCGGCGAGAAGCGCGTCACCGAGTGATCGTTCACACGGATTCACGTGCCCGTGCGTTGCCACTGCGCGCTGGAGGGAAATCAGCCCCGAGAACGGGTCCGATTGCAGCAGTGCAAATCTGGTGTAAGTGTAGGCCGCGAACGCCCACAGGTCGCCCGGCGGTGTGACCTCGGCGAGTGCGTCCATCGCGGCAGCTCCGGCGTGCAGGTCCACGCTGTCGCACGCCACCAGTGCCCGCGCGATCGCTCCCCCCATGTGCGAGGGCGGTCCCAACCATCCCGAAACGTCCGGGTGTGTGCTTTCCAGGTGCAGCCAGTCTGTCGCGTGCGCGACGTCCCCGATCAGCGCGGAGTTGAGCGCGGCATTGCCTGCGGCGTGACGCAGGACGAACTCCGGACCATGTTGCACCGCACCTTGATAGGCGAGTCGCAATTCCACCGCGGCATCACCGAGGTCACCGGTCAATTGATGCGAGACCCCCCAGATCAGCCGCAGGGCGGGCAGTTGAGACCCCAACGCGCCCAACGACTCGTCGCCGAGTCCGTACACGACGTGCGCCAATTTGCGCGTGATCTCGGTCGAGCGTTGGTACTTACCGGATGTTCTCAGCACCACCGATTGGACAGTTCCGACGTTCAACAAGCTGTGCGCATGCGGACTACCACCTATCGCACGCAATTCCGCCGGTTCCGTCGGTAATGAATCGCCGTTGATCAACTGCGGCCGCAGACGTGATTCGAGCAGGTCACGACCCACCAGAATCGAAGGGTTCGAACTGAGTACGTCACCGGGTATGGATTGCAACGCAGTCCGGACCAATCCGGTGTGATCGACCAGAAGATCAGCCCAGTGGCGCTCGAGTATGTCGAGCACCCTGGTCCACTTGCGTCCGTCCAAGGCGTAGTGAACGGCACCGGCTATATCCGAAGTCCCGAGAGCGTGATCGACGAGTACCTGGAAGGGATCTTCGAATCCATCCCCTTGTTCGGCCCGTATCTGTATGAATGCCAGTCGAACTGACGGCGCGAAGTACCAGGACGGTTCTCCCTCGAAACCATTCCGGAAGATCAGACCGAAAGACTCGAGCAAGTCCAGTTTGCCCTCCACGTCAAGATCGTCGGACAAGACACGAGCGATCTCTGGTGTCACCGTGCGGGCAGCGGCGATCGTAGTCGCGAAGTCGAACAACTCGAGCGACTTGCCCGACCGAGGAGCGGTCCGACTGACGTACGCGTGGATCGCCTGGTCCACTCGCTGCTGAACGCGTTCGCGTCCACGGCTCGGTTCACTCAGCCCCGCAACCGCACTCAGAGCAACCTTCATCAGCACGGGAACGCCGGCGACGCGTTCACAGATCGAATGGACGATGCCCGAGGGAAGGTGAATCCCTGCCTCCGCGAACAGAACGGTGGACTCGTCGAGCGTGTATCTGAGGTCGTTCGCGCACAGGTACTCGTCCACGCGGACGTCTTCGAGCAAGTCCGTCGCAGACCGATCCTGCAGCGTGACGATTACTTTCAATCCGGGAAGCCGCACGATCAGATCCACGATTCGGCGTCCCACCTCGTCACCCTCAACCAGGTCGATGCGGTTGAACACCAACACGAATGGTGCGGGCGACGAGTCGAGGAGTGATTCGATCGCGCCCACTGGATCCTCGCGCATTCGTGGCGGGGCCTCGAGTGATTCCAGCGAATCCTGAATTACTGCGAGCGCGGTGTTCCAGTACTCGAGGGGGGTCATCCGATGCGATGGCGCCGGCACCCAGACTACCGGTCTGCTCGGCACCTGCCCGAGAGTCGTGAGCCACAACGCGGCGAGTTCCGTCTTGCCGAACCCAAGTGGCGAATCGATGACAGTCAATCCCGCCGAGCGTTCCATCAATCCGAGGAGGCGGGGACGAATCGCCGTGGCTCCACGCCCGGCAAGCCGCCTTTGCAGCGTGCCCCTTCCTCGAGGATTTCGCTTTGCTCGAGATAGCTGCGATCGATTCGAAGTGGACGTCATGATGGCCGACAAACGAGCAGTCGATCCCCGCCGAACTCGAGATTTCGTTCGAGCATCGAACTCCCAACCTGTCCACCCATAACGAACAACATAGACAGCTTCGCCGCGACACGCGAGCACGGGCCGTCTCACAAATACGCCCGATTTGTCTCATTATGTGGGCTCGGTCACTATTGACGTCTATTTGCGGGAGAGTGACTGCGACCTGCGGGATCTGACATATCATGCCCGCGTGTCGATGAATTCCGCCCGCATCCGCGTGTCGACCCGATCGGTCGATCCTGCGGACGCCGACGACTTCTGGCGCAGTGTCACACGTCCGTTCTTCGTCACCGACCGAATTGACCCTGACACATCTCTCGAAGGCTCGATCACAGCGCTTTCCATCGGAACCTCGTTGATCGGTCAAACTACCTTCAACGCACAGAAGTACACCCGAAACAATCGGCTGATCGCCGAGAGCGGACTCGACGATGAATACATGGTCCAGGTCGTCCTCGACGGGCAGTTGAGCGGCAACGCCGACGGAGTCGATTTCGTCGCACGTCCAGGCGATGTCACATTCTTCGACCTCGGGCGTACCTGGACCGCCGACGCGGAGGCGGAATCGACAGGGCGCACCATCACGCTCCTCGCACCGCGTTCCCTCGTCGAGGCCGAGTCGAAGGGTCGTTCTCTACACGGGACGGTACTGCGCGGAGTTCCTGCCGTCGTGCTCGCTCAGTGCATGCAATCGGTCGTACTCGCGCTACCGCATCTCGATCCCGATGCTGCGGCCGGCTACGAGGACGTCGTCGCTTCCCTCCTTCGTGTCAGTTTGGGTATCGCCGAACCTGATCTGTCGCCGCGGCCCGATCACTCTCTCCGCGATCGTGCGTACGCCTACATCGCCGAGCATCTCTCGGAGACCTGGCTCGGCCCGACGAGCATGTGCGCAGCATTGTCCGTCTCCCGGGCACAGCTCTATCGCGCATTCGCATCCGACGGCGGAATAGCTCTTGTCATTCGGCGGAAGCGTCTCGAACTCGTCTACCGCGAATTGACCAGAACCGAGATGCCGAACGAAACGATCGAAGCGTTGGCCCTGCGATGCGGCTTCACCTCGAAATCCCAGTTGGCGCGAGCGTTCAAGGACTTCTACGGGATGACCCCGAGCCAAGCCCGAACCGACGGCAGACGCACGATCGGGGACCCGTCGATCGCACGCCTGCACCGCCGACTCGAGTTCTTCAGCCCCTGAATCCGAGATACTCCACAGCCTCGCGAGCGTGCCTGTGTTCTAGTTGATCCATGAGCTGGGTCGACAAGGAACTGAGTCTGGCTGCGCTCACAGGTGCGGTCACAGGTGTCGCCGTGATGATCCCGATAGTCGGCGATGGAGCCTGGTCCTGGGTAGGACTGTTCATACCCGCCTTCATCGGAGCGCTGGCAGGGCTGATTGTCGGCTCGAGCGCTGTTGCAGGTGGGCGCTGCGCCCTGAGAACAAGCCACACATGGCCGGCGCGCACAGTCTGCTGCTGGAAGCATCGGTTCGCTGCGTGCTCTGCCTTGGCGGTGACATTGCTGGTAATCGGAGTGTCCATGGCGGCTGTCGTCGCTACTGGTGACCCGGTGCGAGATGCCGCAGGGTTCCCGATGTCCTTGATCGTACTGGCGGTCATCGCCGCAGTTACGTACGTGTTCTCCTACCTGCTCGCCCCCGCCCAGGCCTCCCAGACGCCGTAAGAACCTCTATTTCATCGCAATTCATCACTCGAACCGCGGAAGCGACGACTGAACTATCCGCACCCGGCAACGAGCTCAGATCACTTCAGCTGGAAATGAACCGGAGAACAAACTGCTCGATGCCTTCCGATATGACCTTGGTCAGCGCGGTGAAGTCGTTCGACCAGCGTTGAATATCCAAGCTGCTCATCACTTTCCTCCGTTCTTCGTCCCGCTGCCCGTGACGCACAACGTAAGCGGGACATTGGGGCGCATTGGAACTATCTGCGAGAACGCGGTTTCCGTTACCAATTGACCGATCGAACAGCGACGCAGGTTCATTCGAACCTGATACTGCAACTTCGCCGAACGGTTGCAACAACGCCGAGCAGAGTTCGAGCGAAAAGCACTATCCACCAGAAGTATTAGCTCGAAAGAACTACGATTAACTCGATTCCTGGACGCACCACATCAGACGCGCCGACTTGCGATAAGGGCGAGCTGACAGGCAACAACCGGGACAAAGCCATCCGACGATCATGCACGAAATACGGCCACGCCGCTCGAGGAGTAATTCGAAGTCTTCCAAGGGATCGGCTCTGCTCACTCACTTCGCTGGTTTCGCCTGGCGACGATGGCGAAGTTCAACGGTATCCGCGGAGAGTGGCTCGGCAGAGTCCATCCGTTGGCGCATGGAACGAGTTCGGGGAAGGCCGGCCAGTCCATATAGGGAAGTTCCGAAACTGATTCGATATGAAGACCCGCATCCAGCAAGGAACCAATGACCTCGCCTAGGTCGTGGCGCCATTCGTGGTTGGCAGTGTGCGCTATCTGCCCATCGGAGGTCCCGGTGTAAGTCGCCGAGTCTTCGTACGATCGCATGCCGCCTCCGGAGAGGTAGTCGTCGGTGATCATCCACGGCTCGAACGCCATTGCGCCGAGGATCGGATGATCGTCCCGGATCTGAAACACCCCACCAGGCTCGAGGAGGTCGTGGATCGACTGAGCCCAAGCGGTGAGTTCCGGCAACCAGACGATTGTTCCGGCACTGGTGACGATCGCGTCGAAACGTCGGTCGATCAGCGTCGAGGCGAATCGCGCATCACCTTCCACCCAGGTGATCTCGCGGTTGTCTGCCTTTGCGATACGAGCAGCGTGGTGCAGAGAGTTGGGTGACAGATCAAGCCCGTGCACGTCGATCGCACCAAGACGCGCCCAGGAGATCGTGTCGATCCCGATGTGGCACTGCAAATGCAGGAGCGAGTGACCTTGCACTCCTGACTGTGGCAGATGCGGGGCCAGAATCGACAAGTCGTTCTGCACAACTGTGGAAATGGTCGCTCTGTTGGCGAGAAACCCGCCGACGTCATACATTTCGGAGCGCACATGCACATCGGCGCGATCGTCCCAATTTGCCTTGTTTCCGGCGATGGCTTCGGCCTCGTGCTTCGCTGCTGCCCCTTGCATGACTACCCCTCCGAGATCGGCCTGAACTGCCTTTCTAACACGTCTGTAGTCGTGTTCGCCGTCGTGTCTTCGAGGACACTTTCGTCTACCGGATCAGAAGGTAACTTCTTCGACCGGTTTCTCCTCGTGGCTCGCCGCGCCGAAGACGGCCACGGCGACGGCACCCGCGATTGCCCCGACGAAGCCGACGACGGCAAGCCATTCCAGGCCCGGTCTCGACGCGTCGCCGAGCACCACGACGCCAACGATTCCCGGAACCACCGTCTCGCCGACAACCAGAGCCGCTGTCGCTCCGTTGACGGATCCCAGTTGCAGCGCCACCGTGTGCAGATAGAAACCGCCCAGGCCCGAGACGAGGATCGCCCAGCCGGCCGGATCGCGGAGCATCGTACCGATTTCGAACGGATCGATTCCGTAGACCACGCGTACGGCAATGGCCAGACAGCCGAACAGCACACCTGAGATCAACCCGGCGACAACTGCTGCGCGTGAGCCCAACCATCGGATCAAACCGATGCCGATCAGCAAGATCAACGCCGAGCCCACGAGGACACCCCAATGGACGACGTCGTTGGAACTCCCACCGCCCGCGTGACCTGACGACAATCCGAGCAGCAGGAGCGATCCGATCACCGCAGCGATCGCGAACCAGTCGCGACGATGCAACTGGATGCCGAGGACCACGGTCCCCAGCACTGCCGTGATGACGAGATTGGCACTGACCACTGTCTGCGACAAGAACAGTGGAATGAGCCGCGCGGAGATGGCACTTCCGGCGAATCCGACCGCATCGAGCACGGTGCCCAGGATGAACGACGCCGTCAGCGCGGCCGCGAACGTCGAACGCAAGGTCGGGCCACCCGACGCCGTCACGTGTCCGGCCTCGCCACGCTGCTCGGCGGCAGCTGCCGACTTGCGCGCGCCGTAGGCTTGCAGCACGGATGCAACGCCGTACCCGACGCATGCCACGATCGCGGCAATCAGTCCGATCAGCATCGAAATTCCACACGAAGTTCCTGGGCAATGGTCATGGAGATAGACCCTGCCTTATTTCCCCAGGCCTGACATCACCCTCAGGTATTCGAACAAGTGCTACCCGAGAAGTACACCGACCGCCCCTGACCGGTACCTGGGGACACCCCGACCCCTAGTGGAATTGCTTGAGAGCCCTGATCTTGTTCATGACGTCGAGCGCCGCCACCTTGTACGCCTCGGACAGTGTCGGATAGTTGAAGACGGCGTCGACAAGGTATTCGACGGTCCCGCCGCACCCCATCACCGCTTGGCCGATATGCACGAGATCCGTTGCACCCGAGCCGAAGATATGAACACCGAGCAGTTTCAGGTCATCCGTCGACACCAAGATCTTGAGCATCCCGTAGGTGTCGCCTGCGATCTGCCCGCGTGCGAGTTCGCGGTATCGGGAAACCCCGACCTCGTACGGCACCGATTCCTTGGTCAAATCGACCTCGGTGGCGCCCACGTACGACACCTCGGGAATCGAGTAGATGCCGATCGGCTGCAGATCCATCAGCTTCGCGCCTGGTTCGTCGAAGGCATGATAGGCCGCGAGTCGACCTTGATCCATCGACGTCGCCGCCAACGCCGGGAATCCGATGACGTCACCGACGGCGTAGATGTGTTCGACCTTGGTGCGGAAATTGTCGTCGACGTAGATACGGCCACGTTCGTCGGCTTCGAGCCCGGCGTTCTCCAGCGCGAGTGGCGCCGTGAGGCCTTGCCGTCCAGCCGAGTACATCACGGTCTCGGCTGGAATCTGCTTGCCGCTGCGCAGCGTCGTAAGCGTTCCGTTCGCTCCGACGTCGACGGCCGTCACTTCTTCACCGAATCGGAAAGTGACCGCCAGATCGCGTAGATGGAATCGAAGCGATTCGATGACCTCGGGGTCGCAGAAGTCCAGCATCGACGTCCTCTTCTCGACGACGGTGACCTTGGTGCCGAGTGCCGCGAACATCGATGCGTACTCGATACCGATCACTCCCGCGCCCACGACGACCGTGGTGGTCGGGATGGAGGTCAGATCGAGGATTCCGTCGGAGTCGAGCACCCGGTGACTGTCGAAGGACACCCCCGCCGGGCGAGCAGGCAACGTTCCGGTCGCGATCACGACGAACCTCGCCGTGATCGTCATCTTGTCTCCGCGCGAGGCGTCCTCGACGAGGATGGTGTGCTCGTCGACGAACGAGCCGACCCCTACCAACAATTCGACGCGGTTGCGCAGGAGCTGAGATCGAACGACTTCGATTTCTTTGGTGATGACATGCTGGGTTCGCGCCAGCAGGTCGGCCGGAGTGATGTTCTCCTTGACGCGGTAACTCGCGCCGTACAGTTCGCGTTGGTTCATCCCGGTGAGGTAGAGAACCGCCTCACGCAACGTCTTCGACGGAATGGTGCCGGTGTTGACGCACACTCCCCCGAGCATGTTGCCCTTCTCGACCATCGCTACCCGTTTACCCAGCTTGGCCGCCGCGATGGCAGCCTTCTGCCCACCCGGGCCGGAGCCGATCACAACCAGGTCGTATTCCATCGGATCAGTCATCGCTTACAAATACCGTCTGCATACGACCGGCAGATGCCGAGCATGTCAATACTCGGTGAACAATCCGCGCGCCGAAACGACACGACGGCAGTACACGAACCCTGTTGCAATTAAAAGAGATACAGCCGAATCCATACGAAACTTGCTACACATAAACATATTCCGACGTTTGCATGCGCACATGCTTCGTCGCCGACGGAATTCACAACGGTCTGTTGAAATTTGTTTCACCACAGAGTGATTGATCGATCAACTGACAGGTGACCAGGGCCGTAAACCGGATGTCCAGTATTCGAATTGTCCGAAATAACGAGCGGAATGTTCCTCGTCACATCCCGCACCGAAGCAGTTGCGCGGAGCCTCGGGCCGCGTTCTACTTGCCTTGACTAATCATCTGTCACTCTCGGTTACAAACATCCGCCCCGTTCACGATCCCCACCTTTCGCCATCTCGAGAGATCAGGTTTCCCAATGGAATTCACGGAACTTGCCGACTATCCCCTACCTCCAGGGGCCGTCACCGAGTGGACTCCCGCCGCGGTGAATCCGCCCGAGCTGTGGCCTGTCGACCAGCGTCCCGCCAGCTACATACACGAGGCACACTTGAAACATGCCCAGCAGGCGAAACGGCAGCTGCACCATCAGACCGACGTGTGCACTCCGTCGTGGCTGGGTACCTCGTTTCGCATCCACGACCGACTCGACCGAAGGATCTGGGCGGCCGCTCTCGATCACTGGATCGATCGCCACGAAGTGCTCCGAACACACGTCGCCGTGGAGGGCGAAACGATAGTCCGACGCACCGCGGCGTCTGGAGACGTCCGGATTCTGGGCACCGAGGTCGGACACCTTGCGTCCTCGATGTCTGTCTTCACGCATCTGCAGCAACTGCTCGACCGATCGACCGATCCACTTGTCTGGCCTGCGTATCAGTTCGCGACGATCGAAGGCCCCAACCACTTCACCGTGGTTTTTGCCGCTGATCATGCTCTGCTGGACGGATATTCGGTGGCGTTGACCGCGCACGAACTGCAGACGATCTACCGATCGTTGAGCGAGGGAAGCCCTCCCTCGCCGCCGGAGACCGGAAGCTACATCGACTTCGGCACCAAGGAACGAGATCTCGTGGGACACGCGGACCGCTCTCACCCGGCAGTGCAGACGTGGCGCGAGTTCTACGCGCAGGGCGAGGCTCCGTACTTTCCAGCGCTACCCGAACCGGTCACCGGACGCCGAGTCCCTCAGCAGAGCCTGTCTGCCTGGCTTCTGAGCGCCCGGGGAGCCGAACGCCTGGCAGAAGCGAGCAAGCGCAGCAACCAAGGATTCCTGGCCGCGATACTCGCGTGCGCGGCCAAGGTGACCGGCGATCTCACCGGTGCAGACGAATTCCGCGTCGTCGTGCCGCAACACACCCGTTCGGAGCTTCGATGGGCCGCGTCGCTGGGATGGTTCATCGGTGTTGTGCCGGTGAGGATTCCGATTGCCCCCGCCGCAACCGTGAGCGATCTGGCCAAGGTTGCCGGCACGGAGATACGGCGCGTCCGCCCCGCCGCGGCACTGCCGTATTCGAAAGTGTGCGAGCTGATCGACTCCCCGCAGCACCTGCCGTTCGTGCTCTCGTACATGGACGTTCGTCACGTTCCTGGTGCCGAGCAATGGACGAGCTGGCAGACCAGGGGCCTTCGTAGTCGAGATCATTCGGGAACCGACGTCTACATCTGGCTCACGCGGACTCCCGAAGGGCTCAATCTGGCCATACGCCACCCGGGCAACGCGCGCACGAGCCGCCACATCCATCAGTTCGCGGGACTCCTACGCCGCGAAATGGAGGACTTTGCCTTCTCGACCGACACTTTCGCACCTCCGACCAACACCGCCGTACCGATCAATACCGCTGTACCGATCGAGGAGAACTCTCATGGAAATGACACCCATCGATCTCTGGGCACCGAAAGCCGGGACGCTCACCGAGTTCAGGCCTACTGAACAATCCCTGGCGGCGGCATCCGGGGCACCACGGAGCGACCAACCGCTCTCGTTCCTACAGGAAGGACACATTCGTACCGCCGATCACAAGCGCGCACAAGGCGTCGACTGGTCACCGTGGATCGGATTCACGTTCACTCTGCCCGGTGATCTCGATCGGGAGGCACTGCGTCGGGCGGTCCAGGCGTTTGTCCTGCGGCACAACACACTGCACAGTTGGTTCGAGGTGAGATCATCCGAAGATCCCGACGGTAGCGGGGTCATCGACCGTCACGTGGTGGATGCGTCGACGATCGAACTCACGCCGCACAGCATCGGTTCTCTGAACACGACAGATGCGGTTCGCGAGCATGTGAGCCGAAGTTTCGCCGGCGATACCAGCCCATTGCAATGGCCCTCGTTCATCAGTGGCGTCGTCGAGCACGGCGCCGGCTTCACCGTCTACTACGGCGTCGATCACTCGCACACCGACGGCCTGTCGTTGATGCTGGGCGTCGAAGAACTTCGTGCGCTGTACATCGCCGAAAGCGCCGGCATCGACGCTCAACTTCCCTCTCCCGGCAGCTACGTCGAGTACAGCGGCGAGGAACGGACATCCGCGGGGAACCTCGACCTGGCCGCAGCGCCTGTGCAGCAGTGGATTTCGATTCTCGCCGCCAACGCCGGCCAACTCCCGACGTTCCCCCTCGACCTCGGTGTCGCGAGCGGCGAACAGACCCGGTCGACCCGCAAACACATCGACGTTCTCGACAGCGACGAGTCAGCCGCGTTCGCAGCGCTGTGCAAGTCCAATGGCGTCGGCTTCTCCACGGGGATCTTCGCAGCCCTCGCCCTCACCGAGATCGAAGTTGCGGATCGAGCGAACTACTTCGCGCTCAACGCAGTCGGCACTCGCTCCGATCCGAGATACCTCTATTCCCAAGGCTGGTTCATCAATCTCGTCCCGGTCTCGTTCACGCTGAGCGGTGTCACGAACTTTACCGATGCACTCCCCCTTGCCCACGCTGCTCGCGCTGCGGTGAAGGGACTCGCGGACGTGTCCATTCACTCGGTGATCGCCCAGGTGTCGAAGTTGACCGGATCCGACATCGGTGGAACCTCGGTCCCGCCGATGGTGTCGTACATCGACATGCGCCTGATTCCAGGTGCCGAGCACCATGACGAACTCGAGGCGCGGGCACTGGGTGGGCCAGGAACGACGGGTGATCTGTCGATGTGGATCAACCGGAAGGAAGACCGTACGTACGTGATGGTCAGTTTTCCGGACACCGAGCAGGCGCACACATCGGTGAATCGGTACCTACGACACCTTCGCAACGTCCTGAGAACGGTCGCTGATACCGGCGACTACCGTGTCGTGCGTCAGGCGGATGCACGTCAGGAAGTGGAGACCGCCTGATGCACATCACGTTTCTCGACAGGTTCGAGGCACGGCCGGGCCGCATTCTGCAGTGGACGCCGAGTGAAATCTCCACCGGAACGACGTATCCGGTTCCTCCGACCTCCAATCAGCAGCTGCATCTTGCCGGCAGCCGCGGCGATACGACTTGGCTCGCTGCCACTTTCGACGTTCCCGGCCCCATCGACACGGACGCACTCAAGGCCAGCTTCGAGGAATGGACGTCCCGTCACGACGCCCTGTCGTGCTCGTTCTCCCAGGCCGAAGAATCGGGTGAATCCTCGGCACTGTTCGTCGACGTCGCCGACGTCGCCGATCTGCGCCTGCGTGAGGAAACAGTGGCTGACGCGCGAACACCGGAGCAGGTGCGAGAACTCTTGGGCGAGCGCTTGGATCGATGGTGCAATCCTTTCGCGTTTCCCGCGTACTTTCTCGGTGCCATCACCCGCGAGGACCAGTCGACAGTGGTCTGCGGGTTCGACCATGCCATCTGCGACGGCTGGTCCATGAGCATCGCAATTACCGAGATCAGCACTCTGTATCGCGAATACACGCGGGCGGACCGTGATCCGATCGCGTCTGATCTCCTTCCGGAGCCCGGGAGTTTCCTCAACTACTGCTTCCGGGAATCGGCAACCGCGGATCCAGAGCCCGGCGACCACCGGATTGCGGGTTGGCGGTCCTTCCTCCGAGCATGCGGGGGTGACACTCCCCATTTTCCCGTAGATCTGGGACTGCCCGCCGGGGCGATGTCGCCCCAGGGCACAGACACCCGAATGCTCCTCGACGCCGACGAAGCAGAGTTGTTCGACCAGAACTGCGCCGATCATCGGCACTCGTCGTTCGGTGCAATTCTTGCGTCGATCGGTTTGGCCACAACACAATTGACCGGCAAGAGGGACACGCACCTACTGTTCCCTGTTCACACGCGTCGGGAACCGCGACACAACCACACCTTCGGATGGCTGGTAGCCAATGCGCCCATCACCGTGACGAGCATGGACAATCTTCACAGCACTGCCCGGGCAGTCAATCTCGCTTTCCACGAGTCACTTTCACTGTCGTCCGTCTCGTCGAGGCAGGTGTTGCGGAGCTTGGGGCCCGAGGTTTCGCCCACTCGCAGAGACATCTTCTCGGTGTCCTACGCCGACTACCGAACCATGCCCGGTGGATCTCGCCCCCGTAAATCAAAGTCCAGCGAATCACAGCCTGCGCCGATCAATCCGCAGCAACTCAGTCGCGTCTCGAACGCCGACGACGTTCAGTTCTGGTTCTCACGAACTCACGACGGATTGGCAGTGCGGACCAGGTTTCCTGCGCCCGCTGCCCGGACAGTGCACACCTTCCTCTCGCATGTCTCCGAGATCCTGTCGACGCCGTAGACGAACGGCCGCCTATCCGTAGATCTATTTGACACTTCTTTGTTGTGCACAACTTAACTGTGCGCTACAGTTGTTCTCGTGACCAACCCACTCGCCCTCGAACGCCAGGTCTGCTTCGCCCTCTATTCGGCGTCGCGGGCCACGACGGCCGCGTACCGGGCGATGCTCGACGACCTGGGAATCACGTATCCCCAGTACCTCGTCTTGTTGACACTCTGGGAACGAGACGGCCGCGGGGTGCGTGAGATCTGTGAGGCACTCGATCTCGATACCGGAACTCTCTCGCCGCTGCTCAAGAGGCTCGAGGGTCTGGGATTCATCGAGCGCCGACGCCTCACCACCGACGAGCGTCGCGTCGAGATTCACCTGACCGAGGCGGGTTCCACCCTGCGCAGCAAGGCCGAGGACATCCCAGCCAAACTCGCAGGTGCCACTGGTCTGAGCACCGACGAACTCACCGAACTTCGAGACGTTCTCACTCGTCTCGGCGAGTCGCTCCAAGCATCCAATGCCCACTCCGACGGAAAGAAGAAGTCATGAACATCGTCTACACCGCAGAAGCACTTGCCACCGGCGAAGGCCGCAACGGTCACGCTCGCACCTCGGACGGACGCCTCGATCTCGGCCTCGCCATTCCCAAGGAAATGGGTGGCAGCGGCGAAGGCACCAACCCCGAGCAGCTCTTTGCCGCCGGATACGCAGCATGCTTCCACTCCGCTCTGCAGATGGTCGCCCGTGCCGAGAAGGCCAACGTGGCTGATTCCGCAGTCGGCGCGCGGGTCGGCATCGGCCCCAACGGTGCAGGAGGCTTCGGACTCGCTGTGACGCTGGAGGTTTCACTCCCCCATCTACCCCATGATCAGGCCGTCGAGCTGACGGAGAAGGCACACCAGGTGTGCCCGTACTCCAATGCAACTCGCGGCAACATCGAGGTCACCCTCGAAGTAAGTAAGGACGACGAATGAGCACTACCACTGTCAGCCGGGAAATCCGTCTCGCTTCACGCCCGAACGGTTGGCCCACGTCGGAGAACTTCGCCACCGCCGAAGTAGAACTCCCCGAACTCGAAGACGGCCAGATCCTGGTCCGCAACATCGCCATCTCCGTCGACCCGTACATGCGCGGCCGAATGAACGACGTGAAGTCCTACCTTCCGCCGTTCCAGGTCGGTGCGCCGCTCGACGGTGGTGCTGTCGGCGAGGTCGTCGAATCCAAGTCGACTGATCGCGCCGTGGGCGACGTCGTCGTCCACGGCCTCGGATGGCGTGAATACGCCATCCTCGACGGATCCGCAGTGACTCCGGCCGACACGTCCATCGCGCCGGCGACGGCCTACCTGGGTGCCCTCGGCATGACTGGCCTCACCGCGTATGCCGGCCTCACCGCGGTTGCGGAGTTCAAGGAAGGCGATACCGTATTCGTCTCCGGCGCAGCAGGTGCCGTCGGATCGCTCGTCGGTCAGATCGCCAAGTTGCTCGGAGCGAAGCGAGTAATCGGTAGCGCCGGTTCACCGGCGAAGGTTGCCCGACTTCTCGAACTCGGATTCGATGCGGCATTCGACTATCACGACGGCCCGATCACCGAACTACTCGCCGCTGCCGCCCCTGACGGCATCGACGTGTACTTCGACAACGTCGGTGGCGAGCATCTCGAAGCCGCAATCGATGCCATGAACCAGGGTGGCCGGATTGCCCTGTGCGGAGCCATCGCTCAGTACAACACCACCGAGAAGCCCACCGCTCCCCACAACCTGGCACTGGTGATCGGCAAGCAGCTCACACTGCGCGGATTCCTCGTGGGCGGCTACCGTCACCTCGGTGGCGAATTCCGCACCCACATGGCAGGGTGGCTCGCCGACAACAAGATTCAGTGGGACGAGACCATCGTCGAAGGCCTGCAGAATGCACCGCAAGCGTTCATCGACCTGATGCGCGGCGCGAACACCGGCAAGATGGTTGTCACGCTGTAACCCGAACAACATCTAGCTCGAGCGGATATGAAGGTGGCCGCGAACTTCTCGAAGTTCGCGGCCACCTTCATATCTGAATCAAATCCCGAACGAGACTCCGGTCAACTTCTCCGACAGTGTCCACAAACCCGAGGCTGTCTTCGTATCGTGTGACTTCTTGTTCGACCCCACGACCTTCGGATACCCTCGCTGCTCGAACGGACCGTCCGGTCCGATGTAACTGCCGCCGAAGGCATCCGGCGCGGTTGCCGCCCACAGTTCGGGAAGGGCGCCCATCTCCGCGGACTGCGCGAAGATCGAATTGCCGATTCCCATCAGCTTGTCCTGGATCGACTCGGTGTGCCCCTGCAGGTTCGTCGACGCGTATCCCGGATGCGAAGCGAGCGCTTTGAGCGAAGATCCCGACGCCGCGAACCTGCGTTGAAGTTCGTACGTGAACAACAGATTGGCAAGCTTGGACTGCCCGTAGGCCAACCATCGGTTGTACTTCCGACGCTCGAAATTGAGATCGTCCAGATCGACAGTTCCGAGCTGATGCAGGGCACTGGACATCGTCACGACACGATCGGTGAGCTTGTCCTTCAGCAATCCGGTCAATGCGAAGTGTCCGAGATGGTTTGTGCCGATCTGCATTTCGAATCCGTCGACCGTCCGGCGGAACGGAACCGCCATCACGCCGGCGTTGTTCACCAGGACGTCGACCTTCTCCGTTGCGTCGGCGAAGGCTCGTACCGACGACAGATCCGAGAGGTCCAATTTGCGGACAACCGCGTTGGGCCCGATCTCGGCGGCTACGGCGTCGGCCTTCGTGGTGTCACGACAGGCGAGGACGACGTCGGCCCCGGCTTTGCCCAGCGCTCGTGCGACTACCTCACCCAGTCCGCTGTTCGCCCCCGTGACGACAAATGTGCGGCCGGTCTGATCGACTACGTCTTCTTCGGTCCATTTGGTCATGCTTTCCAGCGTACGTGCCTTACTCGCCGGTAGGGAGGGGTCGCTTTCCGTCATCGCCTGCGCTTGGCGCGGATGGGCTTGGCGCCCGGCAGCGGCGGTGCAGCCACTCTGGGCGACGGGGGCGCGGTCATTCCGGGAGTCGGCGACGATTCGGCTTCCTTCCGCTCCGCAGCGATGCGTCCGTACACAAAATGCTGTTGTCCCAGCGTCCAGCAGTTGTTACTCACGAAATACAGCAGGATCGCCACGGGCGCGAACGCACCGAAAGCGATCACCCCCACCGGAAACACCCACAATGCGAGCTTGTTCATGATCGCTGTTTGAGGGTTGACGGTTCCGGTGTCCACTTGGCGCGCGATGGATGCCCGCGATGTGAAATGTGTAGCGACGGCGGCAAATATCATCAGCGGTACCGCTACCAGAATGATGGAGATACGGCTGACGTCGCCGAATGCTTCCAGTTGTGCTGCCGGGCTCGAAATCATGGCGGACAACGGTGCGCCGAACAGTTTGGCGTCGAGAAAAGACTGCACATCCGAGGCACTGAAGAAGTAGTTGGCCGTGTTCGCGTTGTCCGCCACCGACATCGGTTCGGTCGGGCTCAGAAACGGGACGTGCGATGCCGCTCCGGTCCGATTGAACGATCGCAGGACGTGATAGAGACCAATGAACACCGGTGCCTGAACCAGCATCGGCAGACAGCCGAGCAACGGACTGTAATTATGTTCTTTCTGCAGCTTGGCCATCTCTACAGTGAGTTTCTGTCGGTCACCCGAATACTTCTTCTGCAACGCCTTGATCTGAGGTTGCAGCTTCTGCATCACCAGTTGAGTGCGGACCTGCTTGACGAAGGGTTTGAACAGCAGGGCTTTGAGCGTGAAGACGAGAAATACGACCGACAACGCCCACACGACGCCGTTGTCGGGTGATCCGGAGACCAGTGAGAAGACCTTGTGCCAGAACCAGAGGATTCCGGACACGGGGTAGTAGACAAAATCGAGCATGACGAATGAACCTCACCGAGAGGCACGCTCAGAGAGATGAGAGCGCGGGAATGGTTGTGGACGCAAGACGTCTGACCGACCTACGACGAGTTCACACCCGCCGACTGCCGATCTACAGACCGATTCCCGGAGCTCGAGGTTGCGGACGACCGGGCGCGTCCGGGCTGCTCTGCCTGCGGAAAGCACCACGCAGGCAGCGTTCGTCATCAGACGGGCCAGTGGCCGAAACCGCGCACAGTTGCAGAAGTTCGTACTTCGAGGAGGTTGCGAGCGCAGCGACCACGAAGACGGCAATCGCAGTTCCCAGCACCGCGGCGCTACCCGAGGAACCAAGCGGAGGCACTGCGAGAAGAGCGATGAACGGCAGCAGAAGCAGCAACAGTGACCGTGTCACCGTTCCTGTGCTCCGCTGTTGCATGACTGCGAGAGTACAGAACGTCTGCCGAATCCAGCCAGACGCTTGCCTCACGTACTTGTTCGCGCAGCCATTTGTGCGCAGGATCGTGGTCCATCCGACCGTGCCACTGTTGAGCGTTCGGCGCTCCCGCTGCGAATCGCCTGACCGGAGCCGGGGGGGAGGCCGGCCGCCGTGCCCTCCTTGATTCGGATCACGAAAGTCCGTCGAAGTTTTCGCGATCGATCAACAGGCCTTGCACCCACAATGCCACTCGAAACAGGTATGCACCCCGTCCAACTGACCGGTGCGAACACGTCGAGGCGCAACCAGGCTGAGTGTCGCAAGCCGAAGCCCGATCACACCCAGCTGGACACCTGCTTCGGGACGCATCGACGCAAAGGCAACACGAGAAATGTCGCACCACCGATTCACCGACCCCCGCACGAGGAAGCATGCACTCGGAAGGGCGCTTGTCGTCGGTGTTCTTTCCCTGACAACCCTTGCCGTGAGTATCGACACCGCGAACGCTCAGGCCCCCGTGCTTCGGGACTGGAACATCGCCGCAGTTTCCGTCGACACGAATCCGGCGAAGGTGTCAGCTTTCGCTTCCTCGGATACAGGCCGCGTATTGGCAGCCGCAGAGTCCAAGATCGGCACTCCGTACGTCTGGGGCGCGACCGGGCCGGACTCGTTCGACTGCTCCGGTCTCGTTCAATGGGCCTATGCACAAGCGGGCGTTTCGATTCCGCGAACCAGCTACGACCAGGCGGTTGGCGGCACTCCAGTTTCCCGGGACGATCTACAGCCGGGTGACGTGGTCCTGTACTACGGCGGGGAGCATGTGGGGATCTACGCCGGAGGCGGTGAGGTCGTTCACGCCCCGACGTCCGGGGAGTCGGTCGAGCGCGCACCCGTGGACTCGATGCCGTACTACCTCGCCCGACGTTACTGACATGAATCCCGCAAGCTCGATGAAACAGCGTGTATCGCGGCGATATTCGAATCGCTCGTCGCGAGCCGAACGATTGACACTCCCCCATTGCGCGGAATGTGATGTCATCCTCTCACCCGCGAGCGCGGTCTGCGCCCGGTGTCGTGGGGCGCGGTTGGACGTGACGCGGTGTTGCGGAGACGGCACTGTCGTGTCCTGGCGAACGGTTCACGGCGACCCCTCGACCGTTCTCGCCATCGTGGAATTGGACGAGGGGCCGTGGCTGTACACTTTCCTCACCGAATCCCCTCGCGCGGATGCGCCTGGACCGCTACGAGTGTCGTTTCAGGGGCGTGAAGAAGGTAAGCGCTACCCGGTGTTCTGCTTGTGCGGCGACGACCGTGGTGAACTGCTATCGGACGTCAACTCCGGCCTGCTGAGCCATTGACCTCACGCGAGTCACGCTCCTGCGCGGTCGAGACGTACCACGCTGCGATCTGCGCTCTGGAACTGAATCCCAGTTTTGTCAGTACGTGTTCCACGTGTCCCTGAGCGGTGCGCAGCGAGATTACCAAGTGCTCCGCAATCGCGCGATTGGTCAACCCTTGGGCAACCAGTTCCGCAACTTGCTGCTCACGAGGAGTGAGGTGAGGCCCTTCAGCCGACGACGCAGTCGTGACACTGGAGCGCTTGTCGAGCGCATATGCGACAGCTTCACCCTCGGACATCGCAAACCCGCTGCGAAACGACTTGTCGAAAGCATCGTCACCCATGGCTTTGCGAGCAGTCTCTGCAGCAGTGTCGTGATGAGCTGACAAACCCGGCAGGCCCGCCAGCCGTCCCCCGACCTTCTGCCAATACATGGCTGCCGCGCCGAGCAGAACCGCTGCATGCTTCCAATCACGTTGCGCTGCAGCAATCCACGCCAACGGCTCGATACACCACGCCGAGTTCATCGGGGCATCGAGAATTCTCAAACTTCGAGTCAAATAGTCACTTGCGGCCTCCAATTCACCTCGGAGCCAGCTCACGAGCCCGAGAGTTCCCAGCGCAAATGCCTGGAACATCATCTCGTCGGCGGGCACGGTGATCGCGAGAATCTCTTCGTTGCACTCCACAGAGCGATCAAGAGCGCCGGACAGGAAGTACGCGACTCCCAAGGTGTCCAGGCCGATCACAACATGCAGCAGATTCTTGTCGAGTCGAAACAGCGTCAACGCGGATTCCAGCTTGGCTGTAGCGGTATCGAAGTTACCTCTGAAGGTATCGACGTATCCGTCTCCCCACGTCGCCAAGCCGCGCGAGCGCACATCCGCCAAGTCGTTTGCCAGGCGCCAACTCTCGTCGACCAACTCTTCTGCCCGTTCGAGTTCCCCCTGCATCGCGTGATTCACGGCGTCGATGGCCAAGACATCCACTCGGAACGGATCCAGCTCTCGATCCTCTGCATTCAAGGCTCGATCCGTCCAGTAACGCGCCTGCACAAGTAATCCACCTGCAAGCCAGAATCTGTACAACGCACCGACCATTCGCGTTGCAGATCGCGCCTCTCCGGCAGTGGAAATCGAGTACTCCAACGCATCGTTGACGTTGCGCTGTTCACGACCGAGCCTTGCGATCCAGGCAGCTTGCCGGCCACTGATCCACTCGGCTTCCGCATGAACGACCAGTGCCTCGAACCAATCACGATGGCTTCGACGCAGAGCGGAATACTCACCGGCGGACTCCAACTTTTCATGTCCGTACTCCCGGAGTAGGTCGAGGAGGTGGTACCGAACATCCCCGTCGGTTTCCTCACGAATCAGGATGGACTTCTCGACCAACGCGGTGACGAGATCGAGCACTTCGGTCGAATTCATGTCCTGCCCACACACGCCCTCAGCGGCATCGAGATCGAACCCACCCGAGAACACCGACAACCTCCCCCACAACTGCTGTTCGGTTGGCGAGCAGAGGTCGTAACTCCAATCGATCGACAATCGCAGCGTCTGTTGACGACTCGGAACGTCGCGTCCACCCGTTGTAAGAAGTCGGTATCGATCCGAGAGCCTGTTCATGATCTGCTCAGCAGACATACCACGCAGGCGAGCTGCCGCCAGTTCGATCGGAAGTGGGAGTCCATCCAAGTCGTGACAGATATGCGCAACGGCGCGCTTGTTCTCCTCGGTGAGGGTGAAACCAGGTACGACGGAAGCCGCACGCTCGGTGAACAACGACACCGATTCGTACTGGGCAATTCCCTCGAATTCGGGCGGCTGTTGCTGCGGTGTGGTGAGTGAGGGAACGCGCATCGTCACCTCACCGCCCAGGCCCAGCGATTCGCGGCTCGTCGCCAGGATCTTGACGCCGGCACATCGCCGTAGGATCGCGCCTACGAACACAGCGACGGCATCGACCAGATGTTCACAGTTGTCGAGCACCAACAGCAGACTCCGATCGGCGCAGTAGTCGATCAATGCCTGCAGCGGGTCCGCCGACGAGACCGACCGGACACCAAGGGTCACGGCAACATGATCTTCGAGGAGATCCGAATCTGTCTGCTCCCCCAGTTCCACCAACCAGGCACCGTCTCGAAACACCCTTTGCAACGCGCCCGCAAGTCGGATCGCGAGCCGTGTCTTGCCCACGCCACCGATCCCGGTGAGTGTCAACAAACGGGACGTCTCGAACAATCTCCTGGCGTCGGCCAACTCACGCCGACGACCGACGAAACTCGTCAGCTCCAAGGGCAGGTTGCCGACAACTCGCTGGTCGGCTTCTGAGCGCACAGCGGATGCCATCGACCGACTCGCTTTCTGCCATACCACTACACAACAACGCTACCCCCACGATCGGCCTCCCGAGCAGCACTCACGCGAGCATGTGATCGGAGCCCACTTGTTCTCCCCCGAGTGCGAGATGCACGACGGCCACACCGGTGTCACGCAGACGAAACAACGTATTCCTACTCTGGCAGACAGACGAAGGGAGAGCGACATGCCGCCGCGCCGTAGATCGGTACTGCTGACGCAACTGGTAATCGATGCTCCCGGAAGTCCCCAACAAACGATCCTCGACGAACTGCGGCGAGTGATTCTGTCGGGTTCGGCGCCTCCGGGTACCCCGATTCCTCTCGGCGACGTGGCTGATGTGTTCGGTGTCAGTCGAATACCTGTGCGGGAATCACTGAAAACACTGGTCGGAGAGTCCTTGGTCGACCATCGACATCAATTCGGCTACACCGTTGCTCAGCTGACGCCGGCAGAACTGCGAGAGATGTACATCGTCCGCGAAACTCTCGAATCAGCTGCATTGGCCGTCGCCGTCGAGCAGGCAACCGAAGAGGATCACGAACACGCCGTCGAGGTGAACTCCCGTTTGGAGATCGCATTGCGCTACGACGACTCTCAGTCCTATCACTGCGAGAGCCGAAACTTTCATCTCGCACTGACCCGACCGTCTCAGATGCTTCGACTGCTGCACATGTTCGAAGCTGCCTGGAACATCACCGAACCAGTACAGCCGATGGTCCATGTTGCCGGCGTCGATCGCCGGGTTCTGCACTCGGATCACACCGCGATGCTGGACGCATTCCTGCGTCGGGACGCATCCGCACTTCTGAGCGCTTCCGAAATCCATCATCGCCGACTCGATACCGTGATCGCGACGCTACCGACAGACACCGGTCTATTGGCCGAAAAAGATATACCGATCACGCAATAGTCGTGCAACACAGCATCGATACCTTTCTCTCAACACAGTTTTCATCACTGACGCTGAGAGCTCGTGGCACCGTCCGCTGATTTCCTGCACTGATGCACAGGAGCTGTCATGACCGACATTCTTCCGTCCCGAACGACCACTACCCCCACTCCGCCAAAGGAAACCGGATCGGGTGACCTTGTCGAAGCCGCGGGTCACCCTGTCGGAAGCGGCCTGATCAAGCCGGGCTACGACCCTCGTTTGACCAACGAGGACTTGGCGCCGCTTCGCAAGCAGACCTGGTCGTCGTACAACATCTTCGCCTTCTGGATGTCCGACGTACACAGCGTCGGCGGATATGTCACTGCCGGTAGTCTTTTCGCACTGGGATTGGCCAGCTGGCAAGTACTCGTCGCCCTGCTGGTCGGTATCACGATCGTCTACTTCTTCTGCAATCTCGTCGCCAAGCCCAGCCAAGTTACCGGCGTGCCGTATCCGGTGATCTGCCGCAGCGTGTTCGGCGTCCTCGGCGCGAACATCCCGGCAATCATTCGTGGCCTGATTGCCGTGGCTTGGTATGGAATTCAAACCTTCCTCGCCTCAGCAGCCCTCGATGTCGTACTGATCAAACTCTTTCCGTCACTCGCGCCCTATGCCGTCGTCGAAGACTACGGATTCGCCGGACTCTCCGCACTGGGCTGGGGAAGTTTCATGCTCCTGTGGGTACTTCAGGCCTGTGTCTTCTGGCGAGGCATGGAATCGATCCGCCGCTTCATCGACTTCTGCGGGCCGGCTGTGTATGTCGTGATGTTCATGCTGTGCGGCTACCTGATCTACAAGGCAGGCTGGAGCGCCATCGATCTCACGCTCGGCGACGTCAAGTACTCGGGGTTCGACGCCGTGCCGGTCATGCTCGGTGCGATCGCTCTGGTTGTCTCGTACTTCTCCGGACCGATGCTCAACTTCGGCGACTTCTCCCGCTACGGAAAGTCGTTCGCTGCCGTCAAGAAGGGCAACTTCCTCGGTTTGCCGTTGAACTTCCTCGTATTCTCGGTGTTGGTCGTCGTCACTGCATCGTTGACGCTGCCGGTGTACGGCGAACTGATCACCGATCCCGTTGCGACCGTTGCACGAATCGACAGCACCTTCGCCATCGTTCTCGGCGCACTCACCTTCACCATCGCCACGATCGGCATCAACATCGTGGCCAACTTCATTTCCCCGGCCTTCGACTTCTCCAACGTGAGTCCGCAGAAGATCAGCTGGCGCGCCGGCGGAATGATCGCAGCGATCGGCTCGATCCTCATCACGCCGTGGAACTTGTACAACAATCCGGACGTCATTCACTACACACTCGAAACCCTCGGAGCCTTCATCGGTCCGCTGTTCGGAATTCTGATTGCCGACTACTACCTCGTGCGCAAGCAGAAGGTCATCGTCGACGAACTGTTCAGCATGTCGCCGACCGGAACCTACTGGTACAGCAAGGGATACAACCCTGCTGCAGTGATCGCCACCGTGGTGGGAGCCGTCGTCGCGATGGTCCCGGTCCTGGGCAAGGACCTCACCGGGATGTACACCGCAGCGCAGTACAGCTGGTTCATCGGTTGTGGGCTCGGATTCACCGTCTATTACCTACTCGCCGCGCGCTCTTCCTCAGCTGTCCGGAATGCTTCCTCTCCCGACACTGTGACGTTCGACTGATCGTCATGAGAATCAAGGTGATCAACCCCAACACCACGTGGGCGATGACCGCCAAGATCGAGGAATGTGCCCGGACCGTCGCAGGCTCGGGCACATTCGTCGAGGCTGTCAGCCCTGCCATGGGTCCCGCGTCGATCGAAAGCCACTACGACGAAGCTCTCAGCGTCCCCGGAATCCTGACCGAGATCGCCGCCGGAGAAAAGAACGAAGTCGACGGCTACGTCATCGCTTGCTTCGGTGACCCAGGTCTTGATGCAGCCCGAGAGTTGGCCAAGGGCCCCGTCGTAGCTGTTGCCGAAGCGGCCATGAACTACGCAAGTTTCCTGGGTCGCGGATTCAGCATCGTGACCACTCTCGGTCGAACCCGCGGCCGCGCAGCCGATCTGGTGGACCGGTACGGCATGCAGGCTCGGTGCCGGGGTATCCACTCCTGCGAGATTCCGGTTCTGGAACTCGATCGTGATCCCGACGCGCGAAAGGTGATCTTGGAAGCCTGTTTCGACGCATTGGAGCAAGACGACTCGGACGTCCTCGTGCTGGGTTGCGCCGGCATGGCGGACCTGTGCCAGGACTTGTCCGACGAACTGGGTGTCCCGGTAGTCGACGGCGTTGCCGCTGGGGTCACGATGGTTCAGTCGTTGGTCACCCTCGGACTGTCGACCAGTTCACGCGGCGAGTTCGCACGGCCACTTCCCAAGAACTACACCGGTACACTGACACCGTTCTCGCTGTGAGCGTGCCTGAGCGAGAGTCGAACACCTGTCACCAGCAGCGCCAGGATCGCGAACAATACTCCAGCCCAGACTAATTGGCGGGTTTCGAAATGCGCGAGAAACAGTCCACCGACCGCAGTGCCGAGCGTAATCCCCAGGTTGGAGAACGAGATGAAAAGGCTGTTGCCGAATTCAGGCGCGTCGACTGCGTCTCGCCCCATCCAGCTCTGCGAAACCACCAGTCCACCGGAATGCACTACACCCCAAACCAACACGGCTACAACCATCGCGCCGAAGTACGGGCCCGCCAGATAGAGCATCACGTAGACGACGATGTACAGCAAGGGAAATGCCACAACCGTGCGCACCACCCCCTTGGCGAGCAGAGCCCCGAAGACGAAGTTGCCGAAGATCATCACGACACCGAAAGCCAAGAGCATCGCGCTGATCCACGATCCGCTCATGCCGGTCACTTCGCCGAGGTATTCGGCAAAGTATCCGTACACCGAGAACATGGCTGCGAAGACGAAGGTGACGGAAAGAATGGTCAACCACACGCGCGGCCGGCGAAGTATCCCGACCTGTGCACCGTACGACAGGCGTTGTGTTACAGGAGCCGAGGGCAGAAGTACGACAATCCCGAAAAACGCGAGAACGTTGACCACGGCGCCGAACACGAATGCTGTCGACACCGAAAAGTTCTCGGCCAAATAGGACGTCAAGGGCACGCCGAACGCGAATCCGACTGTGACGCCTGCAAATACCTTGGTCACCGCGGCGGTCGCCTGTTCCGGCGATACCAGACGAACCGCACTTGCAAGCGCGACAGCGAAGAAGACCGGATGAACCACGGCGGGGATGATCCGAAATGCAAACATCACCTCGAAACTCGATGTGGTCGCATACACCACATTGGAGACCGCAAAGACTGCAATCGCCACCAACAGAACGGTTCTCCTGTTGATTCCCGAGGTGATCAGCGTTGTGAACGGACCGGTCACCGCCACGACGAGTGCAAACACACCGACCAACCATCCGGCAGTCGACGCGGTGATACCGAACTTTTCGCTGATCTGAGGCAGAACCCCGATAATGCCCATCTCCGTAGTGATGATTCCGAATACACCCAACGCCAGAACCGGTATCAACAATTTCGACTTCACGACACACTCCTCACTACTACGTCACACAAGACAGTTACATATCTAGATATGTAGATATATTTGGTTGAACAAACCGGCCGACGAGGGCAATTCGGCCGCTACAGCTTTTCGCGAACGAATTCCCTGAACTCGCCGATCACGGATTCGTTTCGTCGGTAATACGTCCACTTCCCGATGCGCTCGGACTCGAGCAGACCCACGTCTTTCATGCCCTGCAGGTACCCCGAGATCACCGACTGGGCAAGTCCCGATCGCCCCTGGATGTCACCGACACAGACTCCGATGTGAAACCCGAGATCCTGCTGCGTATACGAGTCCTCGTCGAAATACTTCGCCGGGTGCGCGAGCCACTCCATGATCTGCAGGCGAGTCGGGTTGGACAGCGCCTTGAAGATCGCCAAAGCATCCATGGACCACACCCCTCTGCACGACAACCGGAACGCATCTACTTTTATGGATATGTTTGGCCAAGTCAAGCCCGATCCGGACCGAAAGCCGTCTGCATCACATCGAAGCATTCGAAGTGAGCTGCGACACTTACGTTTCGACGACCTGCGGAAATCTCAACGCCGACTTTCTATCTGTGACGACTTGTTTATAGTTATCGCCAACAACGAATTGCCGGAAGTTTTCGGTTCACCTCAGAACGTCCGTGGGTGAACACAATTCGCTCAACACCAGCCGTACCCGGCTTGTCATTCGGGAGTCGAACCATGAACACACCGCATCAGTTCAGGGTCGTCACCTCATGGTGATGTCGAAGCTCGCCAAATGGCAGCTGGTCGCCCTCGTCGTGGTTGCACTCCTGGGCTTGATCTATGTCGGAGCGAAATACGTACGGCTGGACAATCTTCTGGCATTCGGCCAATACACGGTCAAAACCGAACTGGCGACGTCCGGTGGCATCTTCACCAACGCCGAAGTGACCTATCGGGGTGTACCCGTCGGACGCGTCGGTGACATGTCGCTCACGTCCGACGGAATCGAAGTCGACCTGTTGATCGACAGCAGTGCTCCGCAGATTCCCGCATCCGCGCGGGCCGTGGTGGCCAATCGCTCAGCCATCGGCGAGCAGTACGTCGACCTTCAGCCCGATACCGACCAGGGCCCGTTCCTCGAAGACGGCTCGGTGATCGCCGTGGGCGACACAACCACGCCGATCCCGATCGAGAATGTCTTGACCAGCGCCAACGGTCTGGTGCACTCCGTTCCGGTCGACGCACTCCACACCGTCGCGAAAGAACTCGGCGCGGCATTCAACGGCAAGGGCGAAGATCTGCAGGTACTTGCCGACTCGCTGTCGGGGATCTCCCAGTCGGGCCTCGACACCCTTCCCCAGACCCTCGGACTGATCCGCGACAGCCAGACGGTGCTCACGACCCAGTCCGATCAATCGTCGGCGATCAAGCAGTTCAGCACCGACCTCGACGCACTGACGGCGCAATTGCGCACCAGCGACCCCGACATCCGACGCGTGATCGACAACGGCATACCGGCCAGCGAACAAGTCGGCTCTCTCGTCACCGAAGCCGGCCCCGCGCTCACGACCAACCTCTCCAACCTCTCCGCCGTTGCAGCGGCAGCCGCACCGACACTGCCCTCGCTGCAGCCCTTCCTGCTCTTCCTGCCTGCGCTCGCCGGGGCGGCGCCCACCGTTGCACCGGGAGACGGCACAGTACATCTGGGCTTGGTACTCGAGACCAACAACCCGCTCTCGTGCACCGTCGGTTACGAAGGGACCATGGCAATCCTCGACGAGATGAAGCGCAAGGACCCGAACTTCGACGACACGACGCAGAACTTCCCGTTGAACACTGCCGCCAACTGCCAGGCACCTCAGGGCAGCGAAACGGGAGTTCGTAGCGCCAACCGCATCGCGTTCGCCGACCCGAACACCTCGCAACCGTGGGACAGCAAGCCCAAGGTGGACCCGGACAAGCTCAACCTGAACCCGATTGCCACTCAACTCGCACCGATGCTCGGCGCCACCCCGAAGTAGCCGTAAACAACTGGCACCATCGACCCTCCGCGACGATGATGATGTGATGTCGGAAGGAACGCCTGAAGGCGAGTCACAGAGCATGTCACGAGGTTTCGACGAACTTGTCGCCGAAGCGGAATCCGCCTCCGTCGACGGGTGGGATTTCTCGTGGCTCGACGGACGCGCCACGGAGCAGCGTCCGTCGTGGGGGTACCAGAGGCTGATGGGTGAACGTCTCGGCCGCGCCGGCGCCGCATTGGACATCCAGACCGGCGGCGGCGAAGTCCTCGCCGCTGCACCGTCACTCCCGCCGGTGATGGCAGCAACCGAATCCTGGCCACCGAACATCGCCAAGGCCACCGCCTTTCTGCGTCCCCGAGGTGTGGTGGTGGTCGCGGATCAGGACGAGCCGCCGCTACCGTTCGCCGATTCGGCTTTCGACCTGGTGACCAGCCGACACCCAGCGACGGTGTGGTGGACCGAAATCGCGCGGGTACTCGAACCGGGAGGAACGTACTTCGCTCAACATGTGGGTCACGCCAGCGTGTTCGAACTGGTCGAGTACTTTCTCGGTCCTCAGCCGCAGGCTCGTCGCGGACGGCACCACGAGGACGAAACTGCCGACGCGATTGCGGCCGGGCTCACCGTCGTCGACCTTCGTTTCGAGCGTCTGCGCATGGAATTCTTCGACATCGGCGCCGTTGTCTACTTCTTACGCAAGGTGATCTGGATGGTTCCGGGATTCACCGTCGCGCAGTATCGGGACCGGCTCCGCGAACTCGATCAGCAGATCCGTCGCGACGGATCTTTTGTCGCGCACTCGAGTCGATTCCTGATCGAGGCACGCAAGAGCTGAGCGCACCGCGACGGGCCGCACATCCCGAACGTGATCGATGCTGCTAGTCGGACTCGTCGGCGTCGCTCCGCGAGCCGATCGCAGCGGCAAGATAGTCGCCGAGTTCACGCTGAAGGTTCGCGTCGAGTGCCCGGGCCAGTGCCGAATGTACCGACGCCACACCGAGTTCACGCATCGTCTGGAGCATCTCGGCTGTTCCGGCAACCTCGTCGCCCTCCGGGAGCCAACCGACCCCGTGCTGATCGACGATGCGATCCTTCGCCGCCTGAATCAGGTCTTTGGCGATCCCGTCCACAGCGTTGTGAAGCTTTTCGTGCACATCGACCAGTTGATCGAGAGTGAATCCGTAGTCGAGGAGACTCGAAAATCCGCTGAGCAAAGCAGGATCGGTGAAAACGCAGTTCTCTCCTTCGATCTGTACCAGTCCGAGATCTACGAGACGATCCAGTTGACCATCTGCATCTCCCCCGAGAAACTCGCGTACGACGGCCATCTCGATACTCACGGTGTCGCTGCGGGACCATGGTTCGGTGACCGCGTGCTGCAGACCCAGCACCTCTGTCAGGTCTTTCCCGCTTTCCCACCCGGTGATGAAGTCGTCGATATGCGCAGTGGTGAAACCTCGTTGAAGAAGCGTGTCGATCAGCTTGAGGCGTTCGAGGTGCGCGTCGCCGTAGATGCCTACCCGCCCACGCTTCTCCGGCGGAGGAAGCAATCCACGTTCCTGATATGCCCGTACATTCCGCGAGGTGGTGCCCGCAGCGCGCGCTAGATCGTCGATGCGGTACTCGGTCACCGCCTCGTCTCCTCTGCCGCGTCGGTCGTCACGATTCCAACTTAGTGGCAACACCAGGCCGATCAGAACCCGGGATCAGGTCTGCGCGGTGTCTTTCTCGCGCACCGTGCTCGTGTAGTCCCGAAGATCCACCGATTTCAATTGGTTCACGTACTGGGTCGCGAAACCGGGAAACATAGTGGCATTGAATCCTTCGTCGGTGAGATACCAACTCGAACATCCCGAGTTCCACGTGGTCTTCGACAGCCGACGCTGCAACTCGACGTTGTACGCATCTTCGACATCTTGACGAACATCGAGTGCCTTGAGGTCGCGCTCGAGAACGATCTTGATCGCTTGGGCGAGATAGTCGAGTTGCGCTTCCATGTACACAAGGGCGGAACTGTGCCCCGGACCCGAGTTGGGTCCGAAGGTGAAATACAGGTTGGGATAACCGGATACCGCAATGCTCTTGTACGCACGCGCCCCGGATTTCCACTCCTGAGCGAGCACACGTCCGTCCCGGCCGATGATGGGGACCGGTGTTCCGGTCTTGCAAACGTCGAAGCCGGTGGCGAAGACGATGCAGTCGAATTGATGCTCGATCCCTTCGACCGTGCGAATGCCATGTGGCGCCAATCTCGCGATCGGCCAGGTCACGAGTGTGCAATTGTCTTGCTGGAGAGCCGGGTAATACTCGCTGGTCATCAGCAACCGCTTGCACCCTGCCCGAAAGTCGGGAGTGAGTTGTCGCCGCAACCACGGGTCCTTCACCTGCATGCGCAGATGAAGACGCCCGACTGTTTCCACCACCCTCGTCAACGGGGATTCCCACACCACCCCGAGAGCTACCGATTCGTGTCCCCAGTACCAAGCCCGACGCGCCAGAGTCTGGACGACCGGATGACGACGGTACAGATCCTTCGTGCGAGATCGGGTGCGTAGGTTTGCTCTCGGCAATGCCCATCCAGGTGTTCGTTGGAAAACCTTCACTGATCGTGCAGTTTTCACGAGTTCCGGGACGATCTGGACGCCACTGGCTCCGGTTCCGATCACTGCGACCCGCTTGTCGGTGAAGTCGTAGTCATGGTCCCAGCGAGCACTGTGAATCTTGTGTCCTTCGTAGCTCTCCAAACCCGGAACAGCGGGAAAGCTGACGTTCGCCAGCGGACCGGACGCCATGACGACGGTCCGGGCAATGACCGCTTCACGGCCCTCGAGCGCGATCGCCCAGACACCTGTCTGCTCGTCCCATTCGACGCCCGTGACGTTGCACCGAAACCGAATCTTCGGCTCGAGGCCGAACTCTTTCACCATCGTTCGGATGTAGCCGAGGATCTCCGCGCTGGCCGAGTAGGTGTGCGACCAGTCCGGGTTCGGGGCGAAACTGTACGAGTACAGACGGGACGGAATGTCGCACGCAGCCCCCGGATACGTGTTGTCGCGCCACGTCCCGCCGACCTCCGTGCCGCGTTCGAGAACGACGAAGTCCTCGATACCGTTCTGCTTCAACCGAATCGCCGCTCCGATTCCTGCGAAACCTCCACCGATGATCGCCACTGACAGTGGCTCGGCAGTACTCATGCGAGTGGCTCGTACGTAAGTTCCTTGGCCCAGGTCGGCTCGGAATTGAGCCTGCTGCCGGAAAGCCGGCCAGTGACCTTGACCATCCGATCGGCAAGCAGATGGTAGGGATGGTTGCGATTGATGACCATGTTGCCGTGCCACTTCACCACCCGATACATCGGGACGCGGAGCGCGGCCGGACTCCGTTCGCCTACGTTCCTGAATCGCTTCATCGCGGTGTAGAGCCGTTCCTCGTTCACTCCCATGTCGACGATGTTGTCGCGCATCTTGTTCAGCAGCGGGATGTAGCGAAGTGTCCCGATGATCAACGCCGGATTCATCCAGGCGCCGACGGTTTCGACAACGAGCTTGCGCGTCGTCGAGTGCCCGAGCATCTCGATCACCGCAAAATCGACCGCCAGATGCCTGGACTCGTCTGCATTGATCTTCTTGAACACAGCCTGACAGACCGGATCCTCGATCTCGTCCATGATGAACTTGACCAGGGCTCCGTCGAGCGCCACCTCGAGCATCGGTATGACGGTCCCGAGAATCGAGAGCGACAAACCGTCGGAATGCTTGTCCAGCCAGTCGATGACGAGCTTGACGTTGATGTTGGGCTCGGGCATCTCGTCGCCGTCCAGCATTCCCCAACGACGCATCAGCGCGAGTTCGGCGTTGGCGTGCTTCTGTTCCTCGGCGTGGAAATGCCGATAGATGTCTCGGAGAGTTTCAGTCGGCGCCTTGAGAGCCATCGCAGCGAAGCCACGGGCACCGACGTTCTCGATCCACATCAGGTCCGACATGAACGGTTTCAGCTTCGCATGAAGCTCTGGACTGATCGTCTCGGCGCCCGGGGCATCCCAGTCGATGTCCACCAGAGCCCATTGGCGGTCCTTGATCTTGTGCAGCATGCCGTCGAAATCGAAGGACATGTCACGCTCCTTTCGTGCTCGGCGAGTTCGTCTCCGGCGCCGCCGAAGTTCCAGATGAACCCGACTTCTGTTTCGGTGCAAAGCGATTGAGAACTCCACAGCCCCAGGTGTATGCAACGGGTAGATACCGTTTGAGTCGCCAGATCACCTTCGCATCGAACTGCGGCACCACGTAGAGTCGACCCTTGTCGTAGGCGTCGAGAGTGGTGACGGCGATGCGCTCCGGCGAAAAGCCGGTTCGCCGCATCAACGCTTGCGCCAATTGTGTTGCTTCCGCGGTGATTCGGCCGTCGAGAGCAACATTTGTCTTGACGAAGGTCGGACACAGCACCGTCACCCGCACTCCCGTACCGGCAAGTTCAGCGGACAAGGTCTCCGAGAGCGACATCACGGCGGCTTTACCGACGTTGTAGGGCGCCATCAGTGGCGCAGCCGCAAACCCAGCAGCCGAGGCCACGTTGATGAATCCCCCGGCGCCGCTCGCACGCAGTTGTGGAGCAAATATCTCACAGCCGTGCACGACACCCCACAGATTGATCCCGAGTGCCCACTCCCAATCGTCGAAACCGATCTGGCCCACCGGTTTTCCACCGATACCCACCCCGGCATTGTTGATCACCAACGAAAGCGGACCCGCAAGTTCGAGTTCCGCGAACAACGCCAGGTCCTGAACCTGCTCACGAATTGACACATCGCATTTGACGGCGTGCGCGGTACCACCGATCTCATCGATGAGTGCCACTGTTTCCTTGGCCCGTTCCAGCGAGATATCCGCGCAGATCACCTCACCGCCTCTGCGCGCCAACTCCAACGAAAAGGCACGGCCGATTCCGCTGCCGGCGCCGGTCACCACTGCGCGGGCATTGTGGGACACCTTCGATCCGCGGTTCTTGGTCGGTTTCCTGGTCGGCACCGGTCGGCTCACCTTGAAGACGCTTCGACTGCTGTGTGTTTCTCCATCTCCAAAGAGTCATCCACAACCGTGCCAGTTGTCAATGGCCTAGAATTCGATGGCGGAATACGCGGCAGTCGAACCAGTACCCGGACTGCTCGAATGAAATCTTTTGTCGACCGACCGTGATCTAAACGGGGTGCGCGGTCTTCCAGTGCTCGGCGATGTCGATGCGCCGCGCGATCCAGACCTTCTCGTGCGACTGCACGTGGTCCAGAAATCGCTCGAGAGCGGCCGCACGGGCAGGGCGGCCGACTATGCGGCAGTGCAACCCGATCGAGAGCATCTTGGGCGATCCGGCCGTCCCCTCCGCATACAGCACGTCGAAGGCATCGCGTAGGTGCGCAAAGAACTGATCACCGCTGGGAAATCCTGCGGGAGAGGCGAAACGCATGTCGTTGGTGTCAAGGGTGTACGGGACGACCAGGTGCTTCACCGATTCTGCGCCACGCGGAACGTCGACCCAGTACGGCAGATCGTCGGCGTATGAATCGGAGTCGTAGACGAAGCCGCCGTGCTCGACCACCAATTCGCGGGTGTTCGGTGAATCGCGCCCGGTGTACCAACCGAGGGGCGCCGAACCCGTCAGATCTCGCAGAATCTGCACTGCCTCGGCCATGTCTGCGCGTTCGCGCTCGATGTCCACGGATTGGTAAGACTTCCAACGTAATCCGTGGCACGCGATCTCGTGGCCCAACTCCTGAAAAGCACTGACTGCTTCGGGGTTCCGCTGCATCGCCCGCGCCACCGCAAAGACGGTGAGAGGCAGGTTTCGCCGCTCGAAGGTTCGCAGTACACGCCACAACCCGGCCCGTGAGCCGTACTCGTACAGCGATTCCATGCTCATGTGTCGATTCGGAAATGCCTCTGCCGGAGTCATTTCCGACAGAAATGTTTCCGAAGCCGCATCCCCGTCCAGGACGTTGTTCTCGGCTCCCTCTTCGTAGTTGAGCACGAACTGAACCGCTATCCGCGCGTCGCCGGGCCAGTGCGGATGCGGCGGATGAGGGCCGTACCCCACCATGTCCCGGGGATAGTCGTCGCGCGGATAGTCGCTCATGCCAACAACTTTACCGTCAGCGCCCGGAGATCACAGCGCGAGCAGCGTCGGTGAGTACGCCGAAGACTCTCAGCCGCGCCAGGCCACCGTCCGGGAAGATGTCCAGACGAACATCGGTGACCGGGACTTCGGAATCGATCGGAAAGCGATGGCGCGTATCCGGACGCAGCGTCGTGCGCGGCAACAGTTCGATCCACTCCCCCTCCGACGTCCGCCCGGTCAGAGCACCCTCACCTGGACTGTTTCCGAGGAAGTACGAGGTGTCGATCTCGACGAAACTCAGTACGCCTTCACCTGCGAGTTGTACTTGCACCCAGTCGTTTCCGTTGTCGCGGCGCCTGGCGGTCTCCCACCCGTCACCCATCGAAGCAGCGCGTCCGGGAAACAGGATGTTCTGCGGTGAGCTGTAGAACATGTTGGAGCAATCGGTCACGCGGCCACCGTTTTCGAGTGCTGCGAGGTCCAACGGCCCGGCATCGAGGAAACGCGGGTCCGGCCGCGCTTCGCCGTGAACACGGAATCTTGCCACGCCGCCGTCCGGGTAAATGGTCAGCTTGACGTGCGTCCACCGCTCCTCCGACGCCACCGAGAACGGATTCTCCGAGTCACCGTGCACGGTCGAGCGCTCGACGATGGTTGTCCACTCGCCGGATCCGGCCAGGTCGGCGGGATCCGGATACCCGTCGACCGAGATTGCTTCCACCGAGATCTCGGGCGGGTAATTGCCCTTGAACCACGCGGTGTCGACCACGACGCCTCGCACCACTCCGGGAACACCGAGTCGAACGATCGCCTCGTCATGGCCTGCCACCCGGCGGCGACGCGTCTCCCAACCGTCGTACACCTGCCCCTTGTGACCGAACGTCGCCGGCTGGTACCCGGCCTTGCCTGGGCGGATCAGGGCCTCACGCTCGGCAAACGCCTCGTCGTTCGCCCAGATGACGGCTCCGCCGAGGGTGCGCAGTGCGAGATCGGGCAGCAAGGTGAATTCGGTGGTGCTCATCGGTCAGTGTTCTCCTGTGATCGGTGTGGTGCGTCCTACGAGGTGACGGAGTGCGTTGGTGTCGGCGCTCGGGGCGAGTCGGAGAACTTCGGATTCCGGATAAGCCCCCGCGTCGAGCCCGCGCAGTACCACCGCTGCGAGCGCCTGGGCGGTTGCAGGTTCGTCCATCACGTCGCCACCTTGGCGCCCCAAGTACGACTGGATGCGCGGGGCAGCGGCGCCGAGCGCGTTGCGATAGAAGCCGAACGTGGCGAGCCAGCGGGTGACCAGATGCCCAGGGTGCATGTCCCACCCCTGGTAGTAACCGCGTTCCAGGGACCGCGTGACGAGGCGATGGTGCCGAGTGATCGCGTCGCGGATCGCCGTGGCGCTCCCGATAGGCGCGACCTGAGTCGACCCGTCGCACACCCAGACGCCGGTCTGCGCGGCAGCAGCCAACATGACAGCCTTTGCGTGGTCTGCCACCGGATGTTCGAGCGACTGATGACGCGATGCAATTCCGCAAGCTGCACTGTAATCGTAAGTGCCGTAATGCAAACCGGTCAGACGACCGGCACCGCGATGGATGGCCTGAGCAACTGCCACCGTTCCGTCGGCCGCGATGACCGCCTGCGGGCTCTCGATCTGCAACTCGAACCGAAGCGAACCGAGCTCGAGTCCGTGCGCCTTCTCCAGCTCTTCGCAGAGCAACACCGTCGCCGTGACCTGCTCCACCGCGCGCAGTTTGGGAACGGTGAAGACAAATCCGTCCGGCACTCCGCCGGCCGCGTCGAGCACAAGCTCGAGCGTCCTGATCGAGCGCCGACGCTCACCGGCCGGCAACCCCTTGAACCTGATGCCACTCCAGTTCGGCCCGGCAGGATCAGCGCTGAGCGCGGCAAGCGTTTGTCCGGCCGACGTCGCTGCATCGTCTTCTTCTTCGTCGCTGCGGCGTCCGTACCCGTCCTCGAAATCGATCCGAAAGTCTTGGACCGGCTTGCGGCCGAGTTGAACTCGCACATCAGCGAGCGCATTCTCCGTGTCGAGGTCGGCGAACACATGAGCATGGGAATCGAGAAGCGCGATCGCCTGCTCACCCCAGAGTCGAGGCGTGTCGACGGTTGCATCCGCGGCACTGACGTAAATCGTGTGCACGGGTTGGATCTCGTCACGGTTTCCCGGGTACTGCACCGCGAGCCGCTCGTCCACCGGATCCAGAAGTCCGTCCAGACGATCGTGGACGGCGGCGGAGAGTCGGGATTCTGTCATCGGACGATCTTCTCAGAACGTCCGCGAGCCCGCAGGTTCTCACGCCACCGATCCAATCCGAGTCAGCGGCCCCCGACGAACGGAACGTTGACGAAGCTCGGCCGGTCTGCAGCCAACTCGATGTGCTGCGGTTTGAGTTGGCTGTCGGCGAGCATCGGGCCGAGCGCCAGGTATCGCGGCACGCTGGCAGCGTAGACGTCGACGCGGAGCCGGTGCCCCGGTTGCAGCACTGCGTCCGTCGGGAGCATGTTGATGTCGACGGTGGTGACCTCACCGGGAACCACCGGCTGACGCGTGTCGATCGTCAGATAGTGGTGCGGTTCACTGTAGTCACCGTTGGCCGAGCGAGTGCTCTTCGAATCGTCGACTGCCCGCAGCGACGCAGTCAGAGCGCCGTTCGTGATCGGTGTCGATGTTCCGTCCGGTGCTACGTCGTTGACCGTCGCTGCCCAGAATCCGTCCGTCGCGTCCAGGACGGTCTCGAGGTGGACGTTGATCGGGCCCGAGAGTGAGGTCGGCTCCGTCACTGCCTCACCGGTGAACGTCAGGCCCTCCGCTTCCTGGAATCGGGAATCCTTGGAACACGTCGCACCGAGCACCACGGAGATCCCGGCAGTTCCCTGAGTTCCGTCACCGGAGCAGAAGCCTCGCAGTCCTGGTGCGACTGTCAATCGCGCTGCGGCACTGGGCGGGTCATTCGTCAGCGAACCGTCGTACGCTGCGTGGGCGGCAGTACCGCTGGGCGCAGAGTTCAGATACATACGTTCGTAGCTCGCACCGGCTCGCGGGAACTGATCGTCCGTGATCCATCCGCCGCCTTGCTGGAACATCGTCACCGGACCGTAACGATCGATTCCGTTGTCGATGCCCTTGAGCCACTTGTCGAACCACGCACGTTCGAGTACGTCGAGGCGCGGCGGCGCACCGTCCTTGCCGAATCCTCCACCGGGAGTGACGTGATAGCCGTTCCCCATGATCAACTGCTTCTGCCCGGGCGGCAGATCGATTCCGTTGTAGATCCGCGGCTCACTGTTGGCGAAGATGTCGTGCCAACCGCCGTAGACCATCGTCGGAACGGCGATGTTGCCGACGTCAGCGGCTCGGTCCTGATAGAACTGCCCGTCTTGCGCGACTTGCAGAGTCGACGGCGACACGTCCTCGATTCTCTGAGCCGTCATCGCTTGCACCAGTTCAGGAATCAGCGTTCCCGGATCCTCGAGGCGGCTCGCCAACCACAGGGGATCGAAGTTTCCTTGCAGGATGTCCTGAACGTTCGGGATGAGTTTGAGCCCGTTGACCGCGGTCAACCACAACGGCATGAACCCGACTCCGAGGCCGCCACCGGTTCCGACGATGTCGCGCAGCAGATCGTTGCCAGGTTCGACCGGGAAGATCGCCTTCAGTGCAGGTGGATTGTTGCTCGCCGCCTGCACCGAGTTGATCGCGGAGTACGAGATGCCCGCCATCCCTACTTTCCCGTCGGACCATCCTTGCTTGCTCATCCAGTCGATGACCTCGACCGAATCCTGTTGCTCGCGCTTACCGAGCACGTCCCAATTACCTTGGGAGAAGCCGGTTCCACGTGCATCGACCACTACCTGCGTGTATCCGTTCTGGACCAGATCACGGTTGACGCCGAGAACCCTGGCGCCTCCGCCGGCGATGACGCCCGTCAACTCCGACACGCCGTCGAACGGCGCCGCGAGGTCGAGCGAGTTCGCAACGTCCATCAGCGTCTCACCGACCTGCGGGATCGACAGAGCTGAATCCACCAGTGTGTCCAGCAGTTTCGTGTACGGCGTGATGTTGAGGACCGAAGGCGTCTTCGATTCCACGGCCCGCCCGGATGCATCCGCCGGTCGGTACACATTCGCTTGCAGAACTGTGCCGTCACTCATCGTGATGGGCACGTCCCACTCGATGGAGACCCCCGGATACTGCGGCGTCGCCTCCGTTGCCGCGAGCCAGGCCTGCCCGTCCGACCCTCCCGTCGGATCCGCAGAAGCGACGGCGCTCGGCACCGTCAATCCCACGACGCACAGCCCCACCGCAATCGTTGTCGACCTTCGACGTAGAAGTCGTGTCCTCACGAAAACCCCAATTTTCTGTTGTGATGACCCAGCCCTGCCCCCACGACAGTGACCGGTGTCACGAACTTACCGGATAGTAACTTCCGTCCCATATGTCGTCAATAGGTCTGAATGCCGACCGGACGGCTAGCTTTGAAGATGTGTCACGATCACCGCTTCCCGTCCGCGACGGCCTGAACCCCAGTCGCATCCGTCAGCCCGACGACGGCATGTGGACGACGACGCTCGACTACCTGCTCGAACGGTTCCCCCAGGACGCCGTCCGATTGCGGGAGAAGGTCGCAGCCGGGGAGGTCGTCGACGAGAAGGGTGTCGGAATCACCGAGACGAGCGCTTTTGCTCCCCGGCGGTTCGTCTACCTGTACCGCGACCCTCCCGTCGAAACGCGGGTGCCGTTCGAGATCGACATCCTCTACCGGGACGAGAACATCTTGGTCGTGGACAAACCGCATTTCCTGGCGAGCACCCCGCGCGGGCGATACATCGCCGAATCGGCGTTGGTCCGCTTGCGTCGGGACCTCGAACTACCGGAGCTGAGTCCAGCTCATCGCCTCGACCGCGTCACGGCGGGACTGCTGCTGTTCACCGTGCATCAGGCAGCCCGGCGCGACTACCAGACCATGTTCGCCGAGCGCCGCGTCGCCAAGGAGTACGAGGCCATCGCGCGTCACGACGCTCAGGTGAGCACCCCCGTGGTCGTGCGTAGTCGCATCGTGAAAGAACGCGGCGTGCTCAAGGCCGCGGAGATCGAGGGCGAACCCAACAGCGAGTCGCGGATCGAACTGATCGAAACGCGAGACGGCTTCGCGCGGTACCGGTTGATTCCCCATACCGGCAAGACCCATCAACTTCGGCTGCACATGACCTCGCTCGGGCTCCCGATCCACGGCGACAACTTCTATCCCGACTTCTACGACGTTGCCGCAGAAGATTATTCGAACCCGCTGCGCCTGCTGTCGAAGGTTCTCGAGTTCGAAGATCCGAAGACCGGCCGGCTGCAACGGTTCGAAAGTCGGCGGACCCTGTCCTGGCCGGACGAATCAGGCCGTGGCGACTCGCCGTAGGGACCCCGGACCCTTCCACTGCGCCTCCGATACCGGGAGGATGGAAGCGCAGACCGCACCGCAAGAGGAGACCAGATGAGCAAGACCGCCGTCGTACCCGAAGCCGTACGGGAGATCGAGCGCAAGTACGAGGCGCCGGCCGAGCAGGAAGTTCCTGCCTTGGGCGGACTTCCCGGTGTTGTCGGCGAACCGGTCCACGACTCGATACAGCTCTCTGCCACCTACTTCGACACCGCGGACTACCGGTTGCTGGCCGAGAAGATCACGCTGCGCAAGCGTGAGGGTGGCGACGACGCGGGGTGGCACATGAAACTTCCCGCAGGCCAGGACACTCGAACCGAAATCCAACTTCCCCCGGACGAGAGCACCGATGTGCCCTCGCCGCTGTCGAGTCTGATCCGGGCGATCATTCGCGGTCACGATCTGGTGCCGGTCGCCCTGATCATCACCGATCGGGAGCGCACCAGGCTCAACGGCGAAAACGGTGTGCTGCTTGCCGAAGTGGTCTCCGACACCGTCATCGCCTGCAAGGCAGACGGTTCCGGAGAGTCGACGTGGCAGGAAGTCGAGGTCGAACAAGGCGCAGGCGGGCAAGAGCTGGCCGATGCAATCGAGTCGGTTCTACTGGACGCCGGGCTGGAGCGCTCTGCGAGTCCGTCCAAACTCAAACGAGCACTGGGCACGTCGGTCACACCGTACGCCGGTCACGAGGTCACCTCGGGCAAGGCGTCGAATCCGCGGATCTTGTTGCGTAATTACCTCATCGAACAATTGCGCGCACTGGTCGCCGCGGATCTCGGCACGCGTCGGGCCGACGACGAAGCCGTTCACGACTTCCGGGTTGCGGCACGTCGCATCCGCAGCGCTCTGCAGTCGTACGCCGGCCACTCCCCCAAGACCGACGATCTCATCACGGATCTGCGGTGGATCGGTGGAAAGTTCGGTGACGCCCGCGACGTCGAGGTCCAGTGGGAGCGTCTTGTGGAACGCCTCGGCGAAATCGACGAGATGCCCGAGCGAGAAGCTGTGCGAGCTCGAATCGACGAGTTCTTCTCTGCACGTGGTGAAACCGCCCAGGAAACAGCCCTCGAGGCGCTCGATTCCGAGCGATACACCACGCTGCTCGATCGCCTCGACGAGTACGTCGGCGACCTCGAATTCGACACCGCCACCCACCGCGTCGGAAAGAAGGCATCGGCACGAGAGTTGGCCCATACCCTGCGGCACCTGGCACACAAGGTCGGTAAGCGGGTCGATCACGTCTTCGATGCCGATAGCCGCACCGAGCGTGACGAGCGAATGCACCGCGCCCGCAAGGGAGCCAAGCGGATGAAGTACGCGATCGAGGTCATGGAACCCGTGTCGAAGAGCCGAGCGAAGCGTGCACTGAAGCATTTCAGCCACTTCCAGGATGTTCTCGGCGAGCACCAGGATTCCGTTGTCGCCCAACATCATCTACTTGCAATGGCAGCCGAGCAGGAGCATACCTCGCTCACCAGTTTCGGATTGGGCATGGCCTACCGACGAGAACTGGAAATAGCCGACGGGCAATCGACCCTGCTACGCAAGACGTGGAAGGAAGCCGTGAAGTCAGCATCGTCACTCTGGTGACGTCGCTGTAACCAGTCGACCGATCTCGATCATTTCAGAGGGAGTAGACATGAACACACTTGCAGGACACCAGGATATCGTCGCCGGTATCGACGGATCCGAGGCCTCGACGGCGGCGGCCCGGTGGGCGGCCTCCGTCGCGAACGCGGTGAACTCACGACTGATTCTGGCGCACGCCCTGCCGCAAGAGGGCCCGATCTACAGTCCCGCTGCAGTGATGTTGCAGTCACAGTTCCTCAGCCAGATCCGCGAAGACGGCGAAGCGATCGTCGATGCCGCCGCCACGGTGATTTCGGCCGAATTCCCCGAACTGACCATCGAATCCGAGATCGCGCCAGGGCCGGCGTCGACGCATATCCTCGAATCCTCGGGTACCGCACGCCTGATCGTGATGGGGTCGACCGGATCGGGCGCACTGCGCTCACGGCTGCTCGGATCGACCGCACTGAAGGTGGCCAATCATGCAACCTGTCCGGTCACCGTGTGGCGTGGTTCGGCGGAGAATCCCGGTCCGGATCAGCGTCCCGTCATCGTCGGAGTCGACGGAAGCGCGTTGAGCAAGAAGGCCGTCGAGTACGCGTTTCGTTATGCCGATCAGTTCGACGCGCCGCTCATCGCGGTCCACACCTGGCAGGGCTCGTCCACCTTCCGCGAAGGCGGAGCGGGAATCCTGATCGACTGGGAGGCTGTCGAGCAGGAGGAATCGGCGCTACTGGCGGAAAATCTAGCCGGTATGGCCGACCAGTACCCGGACGTGCCGGTCACCCGCATCAGTGAACCCGGTGCCGCTGCTCCCGTCATGCTCAAATACGCCGACGACGCACAGTTGATAGTTGTCGGAAGTCACGGCCGCAGTGCGATGGCGGGCGCCGTGATGGGCTCCACCAGCCAGAATCTGCTGCACCATGCGCCAGGGCCGGTCATGATCTGTCGCGCCTGAATTGCTGTGCGCCTTTATTAACCCCCCGCGGTTAATAAAGGCGCACAGCAGGGGTCAGGCGAGACCCGTGCCCACCAACTGACCTACTCCGTACGTCACGGCCATCGCCAGCGCGCCGCCGATCACCACGCGTAGCACCGCTCTGGTCTTGCGAGCTCCGCCGAGCGTCGCGCTGATCGTCCCGGTCAGCGCAAGTGCGATCAGCACCGCGAAAAATGCGATAGGGACGCGGATGCCTGTCGGCGGCACCAGAATTGCGACCAACGGGATCGCCGCGCCGATCGTGAACGAGATTGCCGACGAAATCGCTGCATGCCACGGATTGGTGAGATCGTCTGGATCGATACCCAATTCGACTTCTACGTGCGCCGCGAAGGCGTCGTGCTCGGTTAATTCTTCGGCGACGCGGCGGGCCGTCTCCGGACTCAATCCCTTGTTCTCGTAGATCTCGGTCAGTTCCTGAAGTTCAGCCTCCGGGGTCTCGAGGAGTTCCTTCTTCTCCTTCTGCAGGAGTGCGCGTTCGGTATCCCGCTGAGCGCTGACCGAGACGTACTCGCCCAACGCCATGGACACAGCGCCGGCAACCAGTCCAGCAAAACCGGCTGTGAAGATTGCTGAGCGCTCGGTTGTGGCTGCCGCAACACCGACCACGAGGCCTGCGGTCGAGACGATTCCGTCGTTTGCACCCAGAACACCTGCACGCAGCCAGTTCAGGCGATTGTTCAAACTCGGTGCGTGAGGTTCCGATTCCCCACCGGGCGCCCCGTCGGTCAACTGCACACTGTCTCCGGACATGGCAACAGATTAGGACGATCAGTCCGGTTGCGATAGCAATCTGAGCCTGTCCTTCGCGCACTGATATATTCCGATTGGCACCCCAACCAAGCATTTGTTAGGTTTGGAATCGGCAGACATCTGGAGGCATTGTGAGCGCAGTACGCACCGCTTTTGTCAGCGGCGGAACCGGTGGAATCGGGTCGGCGATCGCCCTGACCCTTGCCGAACGCGGACACGACGTCGCCTTCACCTACCGAAACAACAAGGGCGCTGCCGAGCAACTGAGCGAGCAGATTCGAGCGCATGGCGTGCGCGCCCACTCGTACTCTCTCGACTTGACCGACGAGTTGTCGATCAGCGCCGCCGTCAACGATGCGGTCGATGATCTGGGCACATTGACGACGCTGGTCCACGCTGCGGGACCGCACGTCCCGATGACGCACCTCTCACGTGTGACGCCGGCGTTCTTCACCGAACAACTCAACCAGGAGGCCGCGGCGTTCTTCACCCTCGTCCACACCGCCCTGCCTGCGCTGCGTGCATCCTCGGGTTCGGTGGTGGCGGTGACAACCGCGGCAACGGATCGCTTTCCCGTGCGCGACGGACTCTCCGCTGGCACCAAAGGGGCTGTCGAACAACTTGTTCGCGGATTCGCCGCAGAGGAAGGACGCTACGGCGTCCGGTTCAACGCTGTCGGACCAGGCATGTTGACGGACGGAATGGCGGAGCGCCTGATCAGCTCCGCCGAACTCGACCAAGGCGCGCTCGACGTGACGATGAGCCGAATCCCGTTGAAGCGCTTCGGATCAGCTGCCGACATCGCCGAAGCAGTATGTTTCCTCGCAAGCGACGCGGCCGGATTCATCAGCGGTCAGAAGCTCAACGTCGACGGTGGCTACACCGTCTGAGCGCTATCCGCCCAACTTGCGAAAGACCAGTCGCACGGCAAGTTCCAGGTGCGCCATCACCTCGTCCGTCGTCATCCGGCCCGCAACCCACGAGACGAGACTCGACATCCAGACGTCGTCGATCACCTTCACCGCGTCCAACTGCTGCTGCGAGACTTCCTCGACACCGATCGCCTTCGCGAACATCTCGGTCACGACCCCACCGAGCGCGTTGAGTTCCGGGGTCGCCGACGCGTCCGCGAACATGTACGCCCGAACCAACGCTTCGTAACGGAGGTGATCGGTCTCGAGGACCTCCGTATTCTTGCGCAGCACAAACAGAATCCGGTCCGACGGAGTCTCGCCCGGGATTACAAAGTCTTGGAATCTGTCACGCAAACCCTCGAACATCCACAACAATGCGACGACAAGCATGTGGTTCTTGGACGGGAAATACCGGTAAACAGTGCCGATCGCGACGCCGGCGCGATCGGCCACCGATCGCATCTGCACGGCGTCGTAGCCGCCTTCGGAGGCGGATTCCATTGCGGCGTCGACAATCCGGCGAAAACGCGCTCGCTGCGACGGCGTCGTACGACGTCCGGTCACCGAGCTACGTTCGACCACCGACTGGTCTGCCTTGTCGCCACCTGCCATGTCCACAACCCTTATTAGACGTCGTTTTGCCGACTCCCAATGTAGCCGCCCAACGCAATTGTCGGGTGCATGACTGCCCGCTTCCGAACTGCCCGCCAGTGGAACTGGCCCAGATCAGGAAGCGCGCCGCGGCCGATCGGATCGGCCGCGTCTACGTGGATCTTCCGACCAGTCGCGAGAGGGTGCGCGTCGGCCCGGAGCTGGAGCCCGGCGTCTGTCGGGTTGTGGTGCCCGTCGTTCCGGTCGGCGTTGCCCAGTTGGAGCAGGCTGGGCGCGGCGAGCTGGCGGCCTCCGTCGATCGGTCTGTGGCTTCTTGGCAATGCCGAACCGAGGCTTGCCGAAGACCAGAGGAATCCAGCCGCGACCGCTGCTCTCGGCCGAGGCGACAGCCTCGGGCTCACGGAAGGCTGCGTGCGCGATGAGCCCGAACATCAGCAGGGTGGTGATCATCGACGTTCCGCCCGCCGAGATGAGCGGTAGTTGCAGACCGGTCACCGGAATCAGGCCGACGACGTAGGCGATGTTGATGAACGCCTGCACGACGATCAACGTCGTTGCCGTCGCTGTCATGACTTTGAGGAACGGATCAGTGGACCGTTTCGCGATCCGCAGCCCGACGATCAGAACCGCGGCAAAGAGAGCGACGACGATCAGCGCGCCGACCAGACCCAACTCTTCACCGATCACGGCAAAAATGAAGTCGTTGTGCGCCTGCGGGAGATAGCTCCATTTGGCGTCGGACTGTCCTAGACCGCGCCCGAAGATGCCTCCGTTCGCCAGTGCGTACTTGGCCTGAGTGCTCTGGAAGTTCAAACCCTGCGGGTCGAGATCAGGATTGAGGAAAGCCTTGATGCGATCCGAGCGGTAACCAGCAGTAAGCCCGAGCACGAGAAATGCGACTGCGGAACCGAGTGTGAGGCTGATGAATGTCTTCATCCGGAACAGCCCGAACCACAGCACCGACATGAAGATGATGCCGATGGTGATGGTGGTTCCGAGGTCCTTCTCCAACACCACCAGAACCAGAACCAGCAACGTCGTACCGCCGATCACCGGCAGCGCGCGGTTGACGTCCATCCGCGCCTTCATGAACGACGCAACCGTCGCTGCGGACCAGATCGCCAGAGCAAGTTTGGCCAGCTCCGACGGCTGGAAGGAAATGCCCGCGATCACGAACCAGCTGCGAGCACCCATCTGTTCCGAGCCGATACCTGGAATCAGCACCAGGACAAGCAGAACAAGACACAGGATCAGCAGCCATGGTGAGGCTCTACGCATCGTTTCGGTCGGCAACCGCACGACCGCCACGAACATCACCAAACCGATCGCTGCGAACATGCACTGCGGCCAGAAGCGGGCGTAGGACGTCCCGGACAGAACATAGGATTCGACGCCCGAAGACGACAGCACCATCAGCAGTCCGAACGCGACGATCAGCACGACCAGACCGACGATCATATGGAAATCGAACAGTGGCCGATTCGTCCACATCGCCGTTCGAGCGCGGAAGGGTGTCGATGTGCGGTCACGTTTGTCCGACGCTCCACGGGGTGAGTTAACTGGCTCTCCACTCCCGCGACCGTTGGGCTTGTCTTCACTGCGACCGGTCACCACACAAGTATCGTCCCACGACTCCTAACCCATGGGTAACACAAGTCCCATGAGTCACACGGGCTCGGCCTCCCGAGGTCCATGTAGACCCACGAAATACCAGGTCACGTCCTTCGCCGGCGTCGGTCTGCCACCGCTCCCGCCAACGAGAGCGTCAACATGACCACGCAGACGGCAAGCGCGATCCCGAACGCACGTCCGTATCCGTCGGGCGACGATCCGAGCACACCGAGATACAATCCCGATACCGCGGCCAGCGAGATGGTCGCTGACAGGCGCTGAGACAGTTGAAGGAAACCCGCCGCAACACCGTTCGCGCCCGGCGGTGCATATTCGAGAGTCAGCACCCGATTGGGCGCGTCGACCAAACCGCTGGCAACTCCCGACAACACCGCCAGGACCACCAGCACCGGGATCAGATGTTCCCGCGGAATCAGATTGACCGCCGCGATGTACCCGAGGATGACAAGGATCTCGCCGACTATGGCAAAAACCACTGCACTTCGGCCGAACCTGGCAACCAGCCGCCATCCGAAAGCCGACGTCAATGCCATCGCGAGTGAGCTACCGGTCATGATCAACGCCGCACTCAGCGGGGCGAAGCCCAAACCCTCGATCAGATAGAGGCTGAGCACCGCGTTGACGGCGAGGATGGATCCGAACCAGAAGAGTGCAACCGTCGTACCCAACCGGAAGCCCCTCGAGGCGATCAACGACGGAAGCAGTACCGGCGTCCCGCCGCGCTCGGCGTACCGACGTTCCCAGAACCAGAAGGCAACGGCAGCGCCGAACGCACCGATCAGGAAAGCCGCAGCCACAGTGACACTGGTTCGGGTCACGATGGGCCACAACAGGAGCCCGGTCGTAGTCGCCAGCAGACACAGCCCAACCGGATCGATCGACGCGCCCGATCGGGTAGTTCGATCACGGCGCAGAAAGCGAAACGCCAGAATCAGAGTGATCACGGCAAACGGCACGTTGAGAACGAGAAGCAACCGCCATCCGAAGTCGGCGTCGGAATACTTCAGCAGAACGCCACCGAGGATCGGTCCGGAAACGCCGGCCAGACCACCCGCGGTGCTGTACGCGCCCAACGCCTTCGCCCGAGCCTTTCCGGACACCCGGTCGGTGATGATGCCGAGCACCTGCGAACTGATGGTGCCTGCGCCGATCCCCTGCCCAAGACGAGCCAACACGATCATCGACGGATCCGACGCACACGCTCCGAGGATTCCCATCACCGCGAAAATGCTCAGGCCCGCCAAGAACAAGCGTCGACGCCCGACGACGTCACCGAGTCGGCCCGCCGGCACAAGGGCCAAGCCGAAAGTCAGCGAATAGCTCGCAAGGATCCACTGCACCTCGGAGGTCGACGCGCCCAACGACGCCCGGATCGACGGAACCCCGATTCCGAGCACCGCCGAATCGAGAAGAGTGGTGAAGCCCGCGGCTACGCAGACGATGATCTCCCAGCGGACGGCCGAATCGAGCTTGGTGGATTCGGCCGCCGCTGTGACCGTGTGGGACAGGACCCGTTACCCCGCAGCTTCAGACGTGGCCCGACGCGTGAGCGGCGGTCGCAACCCCAAGTGCTCTCGCAGCGTCGACGTGGAGTACTCGGTGCGGTACGCCCCACGCTCCTGCAGTTCCGGGATCAACCAGTCGACGATCTCGTCGAGCCCGGTCGGCACCAGGTACGGCGAGATGTTGAAGCCGTCCGAAGCTCCGTTGCGCACCCAATGGACCAACTGATCTGCGACCTGCCCCGGAGTGCCCGCAAAACCCGAACGCTGCGAGGTCTCGATAGCGACCTGACGTAGGGACAGATTCTTTGCCTCGGCAAGAGCACGCCATTCACGTGCGATCGCAATGGGGTCGTTGCCGTCCCGCGCGGAACCGCGCGTCTCCGAAACCGGGCGGGCAACCGGATCTTCCTCGGGGAGTGGACCGTCGGGGTCTCGATCGGAAAGGTCCTTACCCCACACCAGTCCGACGAGAGAGAGGGCAGTCTGACCGGTGAACTGGCCTTCGAGGACCCACCGTGCCTTCTCCTCGACTTCGGACTCGTTCTCCGCCAACACGATCTGCGTGCTGGGCAAGATCTTGACGTCGTCCTCCGGTCGCCCGGCTTCACGCAACCGAGCCCGAATGTCGTCGGCGAAGTCGAGCGCGCCGTCGAAATGAGTCCCGTGTCGCGAGAAGATGACGTCGGCATGGGTCGCCGCGAAATCGCGTCCACTCGGGGAATCACCCGCTTGGAAGATGACCGGATGCCCCTGGCGGCTTCGGGGAAGCGTCGGCGTCACGGAGATGTCGAACTGTGAAGTCTGCCTGCGCACGTCGCCGACGGCACCCGGAGTAGACCAGTTCTCGGACGTGCGAGAATCCGAGATCGCGTCGTCGGCCCACGAATCCCACAGTGCCCGCGCGGTTTCGATGAACTGCCCGGCACGCTCGTAGCGCAGGGAGTGGTCGAGGAAACCACCGCGACGGAAGTTCTCTCCCGTCCACGCGTTGTCGGTGGTCACCGCATTCCAGCCGGCCCGTCCGTCGGAAAGTAGGTCGAGGCCGGAGAGTCGACGCGCAAGGTCGGCCGGTTCGTTGTACGTGGTGTTCTGTGTCGCGACCAACCCGATCTTGTCGGTGATACCGGCGAGGGCGGCCAACTGCGCAATGGCGTCGGGTCGGCCGGCGATATCCAGATCGAGAATCTTGCCGTTCTGTTCCCGAAGCCGCAGGCCTTCACCGAGGAAGAAGGCGTCGAACAGACCTCGCTCGGCGGTGAGTACCAACCGCCTAAACGTCTCGAAGTCGATCTGGGATCCGCTCGCGGAATCGGACCAGATGGTGGTGTGGTTGACCCCCTGGAAGAAGACACCGAAGTGAACGTGAGCGTCGGGTCGAGGTACGGCGGAGCGTGATGCAGTCATGGCCGAAATATCCTTAGCGCGAAGTCAAGTCAGGAGGAGTGGGCGAATCGATTTGAGGGCCGCTGCAGACCGAGGTTGCCCCTCAGGGTCGATCCCGGAACCGGGCGTCGCGTCAACCCGGCCTTGGACAGCGTCGGAAGCACGAATTTGGCCAGCACCGGAAGGTCCTCGTCGATCACGAGAGCATGGAAATGAACACCGTCGAGGTGTCCGGCCAATTCCTTCAGAACCACGGCCGCTTCCCCCGGATCTGCAGCCAGGAGCAGTCGGCCGGTGACGACGGCATTCCCGTACGAGTTCAGCTCGGTCCTCCGCTGCGCCGCAGACAGATTCGGCGTATCGAATGCCACATCGAGCTCGGCGACCACCAATGACGCGCCCTCATCGCGCGCCTTGGCAGCCGACTGTGCAATGGTCTCCACCGAATCACCCGAAACGAGAACAACATCCGGCTGGCGTGGATCGATTTCGCCGTAGCGGCCGAACACCACCAACTGGCCTTGAGGCGGCCGCGGAACGATTGCCGGCCCCTTCACCGAGAACGTGTCGCCCTCGAAATTGACGTAATGCAGACGATCACGTTCGAGGAAACGCCCACTGAGATAGTCACGAACGACGGCGTCGTCCTCCCACGAGTCCCAGAGATCGGTCACAACGGTGACCGAATCCCGCTGCTCTTGCTGACGCGCCGACTCCGTTGTTACCGGAGCCCTCCCCCACGCCCTCGCCGCGGCATCGTCTTCGACCGGAACAGCAAGCCAGCCGCCACGCCCACGCGAGGAGTAGTCCAACGTCGCCAATTGCGAGGACGTATGAAACGGTTCGGCGTACGTGGTCCCGACGACGGGGACCAGCCCGATCGTGCTGGTTGTCGCCGCCACGTACGACGCCCTCGAGACGGCATCGATGCGGCCGACGACGTCACCACTCGGGGGGAGGATGGAATCGTCGAACGTCGCGAACGTGAAGCCGGCATTCTCGGCAGCCGCGACGCGATCGCGCACGGCTTTGCCCGTGAGCAGCTGGTCCGGGCGGTGTGAGCTTCGGCGCCAGGCAGCGGGGTGAGTGCCCTCGCCGTCCAGTTCGATACCCACGGCAAATACAGTCATGTGTCCTCCATCGGTCCTGGCGGTAGCACCCACACTGCGGTTAGGTAGCGGGTTGCTGCGGCATCATCGAGCCAGGTCTCTCAGCCACTCTGGATGGTGGATGCAATCTATGCGGGCCACGCTGGGCAAGTCAAATCACGCTTGTCGAATCATATTGACCTACAACATATTTCAATACAATCATCCTGATCGAAAGGGTTGCGCAACGCTAGCCGACGTAGACACGAAAGAGCCCCGCCCGACTCGCGCCGGACGGAGCTCTCGGTGTGCGCTGGAACGCTACTTCGCGCCCATCCATGCCTGATCGAACAGCATGATGCCGGTTGCAGTCGGAACCACACCGTGCACGTTCTTCTGCCAAGCCCAGAACGACGTGAGCCCGCCGATCGGCGCCGACGGAACCGTCTCGTTCCACAGCGTCTGAATCTTGCCGATGATCGCCAGGGTCGACGAATTGTCCTTGGCTTGTTGTAGATCTGCGATCAGCTGATCCATCGCCGGGTTCGCATATCCAGCAGTATTCGCCATCGAGGTGCTGTTGGTCGTGGAGAACAATCCGAGATCGAGAATCGACTCGTACATTCCGATGCCCGCGTGCGCGAGGTCGAAATCGTGCTTGACGTAGACGTTCTGCACGATGTCGCCGGCGTTGTTGGCCAAGATCAAGTTCACCTCGAACCCGACGGCCTGCAACAGTGACTGCACGGCGAGGCCGATCGCGTGGTCCTTCGGCTCACTGAGAACGACGTAGTCGAGGCTGCCGTCGTACCCGTCTGCCTTCGCCTGATTCAGAAGTTCCTTCGACTTTTCGGGGTCGTAGGCAATACCCGGTGTGTCTACATGCCATTGAGACGTCGGACCGAACAACTCCGAGCCCGGCAGTCCCTCACCGTTTTCCACTCGCTGATCGATCAACGTGGTGTCGAGCGCGTAGCCGATAGCCTGACGGACGCGAACATCCGAGCCCGGTCGGCCCTCACGGTTGTTGATAATCTCGGCACTACCGGCATTGAGCACGTCGATGTAGCCGGGGTAGCCAGCGGACTTGGCGGAATTGATCGCCGACGTGAGGCCGCGAATGTAGGCGACATCGAGCTGACCGCTGTTCAATGATTCGAGATTGGCCTGCGGGCCGTTGAGCGCAACCATCCGCAACTTGTCCAGCTTGGGGGCGCCGCCGTAGTAGGACGGGTTGGCCTTGAAGATTCGCTCGACGCTCGGTGTGAAGACATCTTCGGTGAAGGGTCCGGCTCCGACGGCGGTGAACTTGTCGCCCTGCTGCGAACTCGGGGCGACGATCATCCCGTGCCCGAGAGCGAGCATCGACGGAAAACGCATCCACGGCGTCTTCAGCTTGAATTCCACCGTCGTCGGACCGCTTGCCTGCGCCGATTCCACCGAAGCCAGCCACAGTTCGGCGCCATTGCCCTTGCCCGCGTTGTACCGATCGATGCTCGCGATCACGGCGTTGGCGTCGAGGGTGGTGCCGTCACTGAACTTCACACCGTCGCGAAGTTTCAGCGTCCAGGTGGCTCCGTCGTCGGCTGTCTCGAGCGATTCAGCCAACTTGGGCTCGAACTCGCCGCTCGCAGTGTCGTAACTCATCAGGACGTCGTACACAGCAGCGAAGGCCTCACCGCCGGAACCGCCGCGCGCGGCCGTCTTCGTCGGGTCGAGTGAGGGAACGAGCACCTGTACGCCGTACGTCATGGTCCCGCCGGCCACCGCAGTTCCCGGATCAGGCTGCTCGTTGACCATGCCGGTCACGACGTCCGCCGACGCGGTCGTCGTATCGGTCCCGCTGTCGTCACCATTGCTCGCGCAGCCCACCAATAGAACCCCGGTACCGAACAATGCGACGGCGACCCGGCTGACTTTCCCGATGCGCCAAGATCTCGAGTGCGACACGGAGATTCCACCTCACTTTCAGTAGACGCAGCCACGGATCGGCCGCAATCGGCTAATAGTGATGTCCTCTGTGGAGTGACGCCCAGCACGTTCCCGGTGACCGGAAACATTCACGGAGACAAAGGATGCGCATAACTGAGATGATCGGGCCGAGTGGTTGACGGCGACTGACATCCGAATACGAAAAAGCTCCAACCTTATGTTCGAAGAACATGAGATTGGAGCTTGTCGATAAGAATTATGGTGGCCAGGGCCGGGATCGAACCGGCGACCTTCCGCTTTTCAGGCGGACGCTCGTACCAACTGAGCTACCTGGCCGGACGGCACCCGAACCGAATGCCTATCGCATTGCTTTGTTCTCAACCGATTGATTGAGAACAAAGCTTTGCGACCCTGACGGGACTCGAACCCGCGACCTCCGCCGTGACAGGGCGGCGCGCTAACCAACTGCGCCACAGGGCCTTGCTTTTTCCTTGCTGTGAAACCGTACTACATCTTCGAGCCGCTCCCAAACCACTGTCCTGGCCTGGCATTTGTGCATCTCAAAGCGTGTCGTGCGGGTCAAACCATACTGCATCGTTTCGCTTTCGCAAAACGTACCCCCTACGGGATTCGAACCCGCGCTACCGCCTTGAAAGGGCGGCGTCCTAGGCCGCTAGACGAAGGGGGCCCGCCGGATCTCTCCGAACTAGTACCCCAACGGCGTTCCGTTGGGAGCTTGGATAGCTTATGGCACGGCATTCGGAAATCACAAATCGCCTGTTCACGGGCAGAAAAGTGCACTATTCAGTGTCAGGGAACTCGACTTGGGGCCACCCGTCACGATGGAACGTCTCCAACCACTGCGGCGTAGCCATGGCTTCGAGGACTACTTCGAGAGACTCCTCGAACCACTCGCCCAGATCTCCACTGGAGGCAATCAGGTCTGCCATGTACCGCTGGCCGGCAAGGCTCGCTGCCAGTACACGCGTGAATTTGTCCGGGTCGGCGTCTTCTCGGAGCAAACCGTCGTCCTTGGCACGCAATGCCAACTCATAGGCGGTCTTTCCCCAGACCTGCCCACCACCGGACTGCACATCCTTGTAGAACTCGGGCTCGATGATCAGCCGGAATTCCGCCTGCACGATCACCTCGGCACGGAAGACCTCGGCAATGTCGAGCACGAGACCGTGCAAAGCGACGAATGGATCGAGGTCTGTTCTCTTGGCCCAACGATCAGTAATTCCAGTGAAGGTTTCGATAGCCGAGGTCAGAACCGCTCGCGCCAACTCTTCCTTGGACTGGAAATGGAAATACATGGCGCCTTTGGTGGCGCGGGAGCCCTCGAGGATCGTGTTCACCGACGCAGCTGCATAGCCGCGCTTGGCGAATTCGACTGCAGCCGCTTCGACCAGGGCGGCGCGGGTACGCCGCGCACGCTCTTGTTGACGTGCCATTTACGGTGTTGTGCCTCTCGCAGAGTTGGTACGCAGAGCCGCCGTGATCGGCGCCTGTCATCCCCCGAAACTTCACAATATCCCCTCCAACACACCCTACGTAAGGACTAGAGCCATACCCGCCAAAAGTACTAGACGCAATCGGCTGTTCAGGGGACAAGAACCGACTTTATGCCCAAAAGACACCAAGTGGTATGGTTTTGGCCGCTCGGGTGCGCCGCAGGGGGTGCGCATCCGAGCTTTTTCGTGCCCGAGATTCTGATAATTCGACCTCGCAGACGGAACTGCTTCGCCGACCGATGGACAGCAGTTCCAAGGTTTTAAACAACTAGTGCAATTGTTTATTCCCCCTTTTCCGTCGAAACCGTACTGGCAGCATCGAAACAACACAGTTAGACTGTCTAAATGAACGATGGAGAGGGTCGCAGCAAGGCTCGAGACGAGATCGACGTACTTTGGGACGATCTGGGTGCCTTCGTCCGACGTCTACGCACCAAACGCAACGACCACAAGCTCACGCCGAGCCAGATCCAGGCCCTCGGCCACCTCGACCGACAAGGTCCGTCGACCGCCAAAGAATTGGCAAAATTCGAGCGCGTCACGCCGCAATCAATCGCAAAGACCGTGGCCGCGCTCGAAGAGCAGGGCATGGTGACGCGAAGGGCGGATCCATCGGACGGCCGCGCGGTCTTGGTCACGATGACCGAACTCGGCACATCGACCCTTCACGAAGACCGAACGAAACGAACAGAGTGGCTGGCCGAGGTCATCGACGCCGAGTGCACCGAAGCCGAGCGTGACTTGCTTCTGATCGCCGGCCGAATCCTGCGCAGACTAGGCCAGGGCGAGTCCCCAGCATCGACATCGATATCAGAGGAGTCACTGATGAACTCGTGACCACCGTCGTCGAAACGCCGACCCCCCAAACTCCCGTTCCACTGAAACTGAGTCTTGCTCTCGGCTCCGGAACCGTTCTTCAAGCGCTGAACTCGTCGATGATTGCCGTGGCAATCGTCCCGATCGCCACATACTTCGGTTCCAGTTCAGGCACAGCGTGGGTCATCTCGGCCCTCTACATCGCGACTGCGGTCACGGCGCCGGCGGCTGGTCGACTCGGATCGATCCTCGGCGCCAAACGCGTCTACCTCGCCGGATTGGGCCTGATCGCTGCCGGATCGATCCTCGGCTCGCTCGCCCCGTCGCTGGGCTGGCTGATCGCCGCACGAATCCTGCTCGGAATCGGCACGGCGACACAGTATCCGAACGCAATGACCGTCATCCGCGAATACGCTGACCGCCACCGGACTCAAACCCGTTCAGCTATAGCAACACTCACCATTTGCGCTCAATCAGTCGTCGCGCTGGGGCCCACTCTCGGCGGGTTGTTGGTCGGCACACTCGGTTGGCAATCGATCATGTGGGTGAACCTCCCACTTGTCGTCGTCACTGCCGTATGGGTCTTCTTCGCCGCCCCTAGCGACTCCGCCCTGCCCGACCGGGCCGGCGCCGCTGCGTTGTTCAAGTCTCTCGACCCACTCGGTATCACCCTGTTTCTGGCTCTGACGACATCGACGATGCTTTTTCTCCTCTCTCTCGCCGAGCACGCGAAGTGGTACCTCGTGCCATCGACGGCCCTCTTCGCGTTCCTGTTCGTCTGGTGGGAACGTCGAACGGCCTCGGCGTTCATCGACGTCCGTGCCGTCGCTCGAAACCGCGCACTGAGCATGACTCTCGGCCGGACGCTTCTGACGTACACGGCGTTCTACTGCATCTTCTTCGGACTCCCCCAGTGGCTACAGGTAGCCCGCGGAATGTCACCGATCAGCGCCGGGCTCTTCATGCTGCCTGTCGCTGCGGTCGGGATCTTCGCGACCATGTCCGCGTCCAGGGTGTACGGGAAATTCGGCGCACGAATCACCCTCCTGATCGGCACCGCCGCGTTGGCTGTCGGCGGGATTCTGATTGCCTTTGTCGAATCGAGTTCGACTCCCCTTGTGGCACTCCTGCTGATTGCGGCGATCCTGGGCATTCCCAACGGCTTCAACAACATGGGAAACCAGAACCTGATCAACTCGGTGACCACCTCCGCCGACGTCGGAACTGCGATCGGTCTGTACCGAACAATCCAGTACATCGGCGCCAACCTTGCGGCCGTCGTCATCGAGTTGACCATGCGCGGAACCATCGACGACGCGGGTCTGCATCGCACTGGCGGGACCATCGCCGTCATCGGAATTGCCCTTCTGGTGGGGGTGGTGTTTTCACGGACTCTGCGGTCCCGTTAGACTCTGCGCCGCGCCCCTATAGCTCAGTTGGTAGAGCTACGGACTTTTAATCCGCAGGTCGTAGGTTCGAGTCCTACTGGGGGCACAAATGCAGACCCGGCGCCTCATTCGGAGGCGCCGGGTCTTGTGCATTCGTGCCACATCGATTCGGGCCACATGAATGCATCAGCAGGTCATCGAAGCAGGAACTCGAGGGTCACGCGCTCGAATGCCTCCTTGGCTTCGATCATCACCCAGTGCCCGCAGTTCGGAAATACATGCAGTTCGGCGTTCGGAATCAGTCGCATCGGAATCATCGGCATGTCCGGTGGACACTGCCGATCATCGAGTCCCCATGTCAGCAAGGTCGGGCATTGCACCTTGTGCATCATCGACCAGTACGGCGGCACATCCGAGTTGGACATCATCTGCTGCTGAGCGGCAAAGGCTTTGGATCCGTACATCGCGGTCAATGCCTGGTGCGAGGCCGGATCGTTGGCCGTTTGCCATCGTTCCTCGATCCGCTCCTCGGTGATCACGGATCTGTCGTAAACCATGCACTCGAGCCAGCGAACCAACTTCTCACGGCTGGGAGCGTCGGCGAATTCCTGGAGGAGACGCGTACCTTCGCTCGGGTTCTGACTGAAGATGTTCGGGCCCACGCCTCCGATGGTGACCAATCTGCGGACGCGGTCAGGGAACCTCATCGCGACGTTGACCCCGACAACTCCGCCCATCGAATTGCCGATCATCGCAGCGGATTCGATTCCCAGCGCATCCATGAATCGAACCACCGCCGAGGTTGCCGTGAGAACTGGATGACCGTCGACGGCATCGCTCACGCCGAACCCCGGGAACTCCAGGAGGTAGCAGTGGAAGTGCTTTGCGAACACCTCGAGGTTCCCCCGGTAATTCCGCCATCCACTCACGCCGATCCCGGAGCCGTGCAACAGGATCAACGGCGGACCATCGCCCGCCTCGTGATAGCGCAAAGTCCCCTTGTCAGTAGCGACTTCGCGTTTGGTCCCTTCGTAAGTCACGTCCATACCGCAAGATTAGAACGTGTTACAGATTTGCGACGGCTGATTGCGGAACTTCGCAATCACTGTCAGAAGCATCCCCCGCTGCCTCGACGCCCACTGCGATTCGTGGACTTCTGCTCGCTCGGTTTCGACTTCCCTGTCCCGGCCTTCACACACCGGTTGGGGCGCCGCACCTGCTCGAAGTGCCCGGCGCTCACCACATGACCGGCCACGCTGACCTTGACCGGCGCATCCGCGCGGGCGGTTCCGACTTGCGCCGATCCCAACGTCAGGGCGCAAGCAGCCACAACGACCAGCGCTACCTTCTTCGAGATCTTCATATGCACGGCCACTTCGACACGGGTCCACTCCAGATGCTGAACAGGTGCGCGCACCGAAGGAACACGCTCGGCGTCGACGATATTCAGTCAGGGTGGCCGGCCGCGATCCTTTTGCTCACCAGCATCTGAACAGTCGACGACAAAAGTTTTGGCGGCACGTCAACATCCCGAGGGCGTCAACGAGCCGACGCCCAACGTACGCAGCGTTACTGAGAAATCCGTAAATCCGGGCAACCACACAGCGACGGGCGTGGACGTTCGCGTTTGGACTCGCTAAGCCACAATCAAACGCCGAACCGCCTCGACTGCCGCCTCCCGACGTCGAGGGATGGAACGAGACGACTTGAGCGCGAGCATCCGGGCGATATCCGTGATCAGCAGGATCAACTCCGTGGGATTCCACGCGGGGTCGATGTGCCCCTCGAGCTGCCCCTTGCGGATTTCCGCAACTTTAGGCCGGAAGGTCTTGCTTCGTATGTCGTCCTCGCTCATGACGTCCGGCGCTTCGAGATCCGCCCATTGCTGCAATCGGGCGTTCTCGGGATGGGCAACGTAGTTGTCGAAGAGGCGACCTGCATAGCCCGGCAAGTCGTCACCTCGAAGTGCTGTCTCCGCTGTTGTTTCGGACGTCCACTGTTCGGTCACGGCAGCGAACAACTCTTCCTTGCTTGCGAAGTACGCATAGAGACGGTCTTTGCTGGCACGCGCTTGCGCGGCGATCCGATTGATCCGCGCGCCGGCCAGCCCGTACGTGGCAAATTCGTCCTTTGCGGCCGCCAGAATGCGGTCCCTCGTAGCTTCCCCTGCTGAGCGCATGTTCACAGCCTAGAACGAATCGACCGTTGCCGAACCATCCGGTTCGGCGTAGCGTGCAGAGTTGACGAACAATTTGGTTCGCGAACAAGTCGTGCCACTTACCGTCAACTCGAGGAGAGACATGAATCTCGACGAAGCCCGAACTGCTTTCGCCCGGCTCCGTGCTGCGGAAAGTGGTGTATCACCAGCAGAACTCGACGAAGTGTGGGCCGCGCTGGAAACCGTCGCCGCCGAAGAAATCCTCGGCGAGTGGAAGGGTGACGACTTCGCCACCGGTCACCGGCTTCACGAAAAGCTGTTCGCGAGCCGTTGGTACGGCAAGACCTTCAACTCGGTCGAGGACGCCAAGCCGTTGATCTGCCGAGACGAAGACGGCAACCTCTATTCCGACGTCAAGGGCGGCAATGGCGAAGCAAGCCTGTGGAACATCGAGTTTCGTGGCGAAGTCACGGCAACGATGGTCTACGACGGTGCGCCGATCTTCGACCACTTCAAGAAGGTCGACGACTCGACACTGATGGGCATCATGAACGGAAAGTCGGCGCTGGTTCTCGACGGTGGGCAGCACTACTACTTCCTGCTCGAGCGAGCGTGATTCGCGCCGAACAGAATTCGAGATCCTCCATGCAGATGACAGCGGCGCTCTCACACGGCCCGCACTCCCCCTTCACACTCGACACCGTTGAAATCGACGAACCCCGCGCAGACGAGATCCTGGTTCGCATCGTCGCTACCGGCCTGTGCCACACAGATCTGTTCACGAAGTCGGTGCTACCGGAAAGGCTCGGCCCCTGCGTGTTCGGGCACGAAGGGGCGGGGGTGGTCGAGGCCGTCGGCTCGTCGATCGACAGCATTGCGCCCGGTGATCACGTGTTGCTGAGCTACCGCAGTTGCGGTATGTGCAGGCAGTGTCTCAGCGGCCATCGGGCGTACTGCGAAAGCTCACACGGGCTCAACAGCTCTGGCGCACGCACCGACGGCTCGACGCCGGTCCGGCGAAGCGGAACTCCGATACGGTCCGCATTCTTCGGCCAGTCCAGCTTCGCGGAATACGTCATCGCCACTGCCGACAACACCGTCGTCGTCGATCCTGCAGTGGACCTGACCGTCGCGGCTCCCCTCGGCTGCGGATTTCAAACCGGCGCGGGTGCCGTGCTGAATCTACTTCGCCCCGAGCCCGACTCGACGTTTGTCGTCTTCGGAGCCGGCAGCGTCGGACTCGCAGCGCTACTGGCAGCGAGGGCTGCCGGCGTTTCCACCCTGGTCGCCGTGGACCCCGTTGCGCAGCGGCGCGCACTCGCCGAGGAATTCGGCGCCGTCACTGTCGATCCGACCACCGAGGACGCGGTCGAAGCAGTACGCGCCGCCACCGACGGAGGTTCGACACATTCCCTCGACACCACCGGAATCGGCTCCGTGATCAATCAAGCCGTCACATCACTTCGAGCACGGGGAACACTGGCGGTAGTCGGACTCGGAGCGTCCACGGTCGAGATGAACATGGCCGACATCATGCTGAGCGGAAAGACAATTCGAGGATGCATCGAAGGAGAGTCGGAAGTCTCGACGTTCATCCCCGAACTCGTCGAACTCTTCACTGGTGGCCGGTTTCCGATCGACCGCTTGGTGACGCGCTACGCCTTCTCCGACATCAACAAAGCCGTCGAAGATCAAGCGTCGGGGCGCGTCATCAAACCCGTTCTCGTGTGGTGAGGGGCGAAATGTCTCATTCGTCGACCCGACGGAATTCGCCCTAGACTGCGCTCCTGCACTAGACGTCGGAGCAAGGTGGGGACGATGACAGAACACACCAGTACAGGCGCGGGCCACGGCCGGGCCGTAATGCCGATCATCCGGATGCGCGCACGCAGCCGCGACGAGGACCATCGAGCATCGACGCCACTCGAACTGTTCTTCGACCTGTGTTTCGTGGTTGCAGCCGCACAGGCCGGAGTTCAACTGGTGCATGCTGTCGCCGAGGGCCACTACGCCGACGGCATCGCCGGCTATATATTCGTCTTCTTCGCGCTGTGGTGGGCGTGGGTGAACTTCACCTGGTTCGCGTCTGCCTACGACACGGACGACGTCCCCTACCGGGTCGCGACCTTCGTACAGATTTGTGGCGTGCTCGTCTTCGCCGCCGGAATCCCCGACGCATTCGACGGAACCGACCGTACGACGGCCATCGTCGGCTACCTCATCATGCGAATTGCGCTCACCTGCCAATGGCTTCGAGCCGCCAGCGGTGAATCCGGTGCAGCGCGAACGACTGCTCTGCAATATGCCGCCGGGCTCGTGATCGTCCAGGCCGGCTGGATCGTGCTGCTCCTGATGCCGGCGTCGGCGTGGATACCCGGCTTCTTCGTTCTCATGATCGCCGAACTCGCGGTGCCGGCGATCGCCGAACGCAACCACCAGACGCCGTGGCACCCGCATCACATCGCCGAACGCTACGGCCTCTTCACCATCATCATGCTCGGCGAAACCATTGCTGCCGCCACCATCGCGGTCCAATCCGGCATCCGGGATTTCGACGCCGCCGATCTACTGATTCCGATTGCCGTCGGCGGAGTTCTGATCGTGTTCTCAGCGTTGTGGATCTACTTCGCCGTCCCGATCCACGAGCACCTCGCAGACCAGGGCAATCGCGCCGTCCTGTTGTGGGGATACGGGCACTACTTCGTATTCGGATCCGCTGCGGCCATCGGCGCCGGCATCGAAGTAGCCGTCGAGGAAGCAGTTGGCGAAGCGCACATTTCGACGTTCGCAGCATCTGCCGCGGTCACGATTCCGGCCGCGATGTTCCTGATCTTCGTGTGGCTCATGCATTCACGCCACTTCAAGCGCGACAGGATCGAGCAGGCCGTTCTACCAGTGAGCGCAATCCTGGTTCTCGCCTGCACATTTGCCGGACACTGGGCTGTCCCGCTCGCCGGACTGGTGGCGGCGGGAACCGTCGGAGTCGGTGTCGGCCTGAGTACTCGGTCGAAGAGCTGACTCAGATTTCCGGAGCCGGAGCCTCGCCCTTGCTCTGCGGCTCGTGCTGCTTGAGCTCACCGCGCATCTTGTCGAGATCCTTTCCACGCTTTTTGTACATGTAGCCGAGCGCGACAAGTCCAAGGAACAACGCAACGCCCAGGACGGCACCGACAACGGATGCTCCGCGGAATCCGGGGCCGTCGACGTCGAGGATCCGCTCGCCCGCATGCGCAGCGTTGTTGTTGCCGAGAACAACTGTCAGAGAGAGCAGATTCGGCAGCGCGAAGATCACACCCAACGCGAGAGCCGTGATCTGCATGATTCGAGCATGCTTGCGCTTGCGCACCTGCCAGACCGCCCGGAAGAAGATGAGCGGGACCAGGGTGCACACGAGACCGAACAGCAGCCCCCACGCGATTCCGGCGCTGAAACTGCCGTTCGCCAACGACGCAATGCGCTGCGCCCACCAACGCGGAAGGAAGGCGGCAAGGATGAAGTAAGCGATGACCAGGACCACCGCCATCACTGCGATCCCGATGGCCTTCTTCGCCCACGGCGGCATGCCCGGTTTTGCGGTGGCCGGTGAAGTTTCCGGTGTCGTCATGACAATTCCTCGTCTAGTCGGCGTCTGTACTGACGAATCTATCCGTTACGGGCGTTCCTCATCCGCATCGAGAACGATCCGGGCAAGCCGCTTCGGCGCAACGAGGGTGAACGAGGTGTAGATCCACTCCTCCAGTTGCGACCATTTCTCCTCGGAAACGTCGGTGCCGATGTCGAGTGCAACCCACCCGTGTCGACCGAGTCCGTAGCCCGCAGCACTTGCGCCTGGTTCGGTGGCCACCACCGCTTCGGCTTCCTCCTTGCTCAGCTTGACGGTCAAGGAGGTGGCTTCGAGGTTGCAGAACACGAAGTTCTTGCCGCGGACCCGGAACGTCGGGTGGCCGTCCCACGCTTCGATGTCGACGCGCTCCGCTTCCGGCAGCGACAGCGAGATCTCTTCGAGTCGACGCATGTTGTCGGGCATAGAGACGATTCTGCACGCTCGATACCGAGCTTGACACCCGCGACACAGCTAGGCTCGGCGACGACCGCGTCACCGAACTCCGAACACAGGGAGACTGGCATGCGCACGTTAGTTCATCTCGTTCTGCTCATTTGTGGAATCGCCGTTGCCGTCGGCTCGTTCATGTACGTACTGGCCGGGGTCAAACCCGACAACGTTCGCCTCGAGGACCTGCGGGACGGCTTTCCGGCCGGGTGGGCAATCGAGCAACTCGGCGATCAGTCCGTGACCTTCTACCGGTCGATGGCGATACTTCTGCTCGCCGCCGCCGTATTGATTCTGATCGCCGCATTGTTCGGTTCTCGCATCGCAGCATGGATCGGAATTATCGTGGGATTGGGGACTCTTGGCACGTTCTACTACCGCGTGAACGATCAGTTCGACAATGTCATCAGGGAAAACTACTCCACGATCCTGACAAATCAGACAGGATTCATTCTGACGGCCGGCGGACTGATTCTCGCTCTCCTAGCGTGCCTGGTCCCCCGCGAGAAGACCCGAGCCTGACCGCTCGGCAACCGGAGGGTTACCGTCGACGCCGACATTCACTAGTGTCTGCAACAGCCGGGTACTGACGAGTAGTACCCCAGAAGAGGTAGGGCATCAATGGCATCGCTTGACGACCTTCTATCCCAGATCCCCATCGACCAGATCGCGCAGCAACTCGGCGTCGACCAGGCAACTGCCGAATCGGCGGTCAAGACTGCACTTCCGACCCTCGTCGGTGGCCTCGGCGCCAACGCTCAGGATCCCGCCGGCGCAGCCTCACTCGAAAGTGCGCTGCAGTCGCACGCCGACACCAGCCTTCTCGACGACGGCGTCGACATCAGCAAAGTCGACACCGCTGACGGTCAGAAGATCGTCTCGAACATCTTCGGCGGCAACACCGATCAGGTCGCCAGCGCACTGGGCGGTGTCGGTGGCGGCGGTGGAAACGATCTGGTGAAGCAGTTGCTGCCGATCCTCGCTCCCATCGTCCTGGCTTACCTCGCCAAGCAGTTCACCGGTGGCGGTGCCGGCGCGCAGACCCAGGCCTCCGGTGGCGGCGGACTCGGGGACCTCCTCGGCGGAATTCTCGGCGGCGGCGGCAATTCCGGCGGCGGCATCGGCGGAGCACTCGGCGGTATCTTGGGCGGATCCGGGGGCGGCGGCCTCGGAGACCTGCTCGGCGGCCTCCTCGGCGGCGGCAAGAAGTAATTCGCTCGACAGATTCGCACTGCGGCGATCCCGTTCGGGATCGCCGCAGTGCTCGGTTCAGTCAACCGTCGAAGATCGAAACATCCTCAGTGACAAGGCAAACGCAACCAACAGCAGCGCGCCCACAAAAGCACTGACCCCGACCCAACCGCCACCCGCGTATGCAAGACCCGCGAGGGCGCCCGCCACGGACGAACCCGCGTAGTAGGCAAACAGATACAACGCCGACGCCTCGGCCCGGTGATCGGTAGCGATCAGCCCCACCCAACCGCTGGCCACCGAATGTGCGGCGAAGAATCCTCCGGTGAAGAGCAGCATCCCCACGAGCGTCAACGCCAGATTGTCCGGAACGGTCAGTGCCAGGCCGATACCGATGACGACAACCGACCCGAGCAGCACGCTGCGCCTACCCAGTCGGTCAGAGGCCCCGCCGGCTACCGCCGAGGTGAAAGTTCCGGCAAGGTAGAAAAGGAACACCAGGCCCACAAGCGCTTCAGGAAGGCCGAAAGGTGCTGCCGTGAGCCGAAACCCGAGGAAGTTGTAAATCGACACGAAGCCGCCCATCAGGATGAATCCCAAAGCGAAGAGTGTTCGCAGCGACGGGTTCGCAAGGTGGCGTCGTAGATTCGACGCGATCGTGCGCACCGATATCGGTTGCGGGCGAAAGAACTTCGACGCGGGAAGCCGCCGGATCATGTTGAGCGCGAACAATGCCGACAGCGCGGACGCAGTCAACAGCGCCCAACGCCACGTACTGAAATCGACGACGGCCGACGGCACGAGCCGTCCGATCAGCCCACCGATCGTCGTGCCGGCGACGTACCTTCCCATCGCTGCACCGAGGTCCTTCCGATCGACCTCCTCGGCCAGATAGGCCATCGCCACCGCCGGGACACCGGCCAGAGCTAATCCTTGTGCTGCGCGTCCGACCAGCAGAACCTCGATCGTCGGACTCAGCGGCAGAAACAAACCGATCACACAGGACGCCGACGCCGACGCGATCATCACCCGTGTGCGACCGAACCGCTCGGAGAGCGCACTGGCCGGAATGATTGCCAACGCCAACATGCCCGTCGTCGCCGAGACGGACAGCGCAGACACCGCAGGCGAGACGTGGAAGTCTTCGGCGAACGCAGGCAGCAACGCCTGTGCCGCGTACATCGAGATGAACGTCGACAGCCCGGCCGCGAACAACGCAACGGTCACGGTTCGATATCCCGATGTTCCGCGGCGAAGCGGCATCACTTCGGATTCGATCACATTCTCGACAGTCACCACGTACCTCCAGGCATCACTTACCTCCGGCAAGAATCCTCCCGCCCAGACTCGGCAAAAGAAAATGCATAAACTTGATGTTCTATATGCTCTGGAGGTATATAGATTGGGTTCGTGATGCTGACCGAAGACCTCGAATGGTTTGTCGTGCTCGCCGAAACCCAACAGGTGACCGCTACCGCGGATCTGACTCACCTGTCGCAACCGACCCTTTCGCGCAAACTCGCACGCCTCGAACGACAGATCGGCGTGACACTCTTCGACCGTCAGGGACGCCGACTCGAACTGAACCGGTACGGCGAGATCCTCTATCGACATGCTCGCATCGCACTGCGTGCCCTCGACGCCGCGCAGACCGAAATCCAGTCGCTGGCGAGCCCAGAGAGCGGCACGGTCCGGCTCGACTTCCTCCACTCGTTCGGCACCTGGTTGGTGCCGCACATGCTGCGCGGATACCGCGTCGAGCATCCCGGAGTGCGATTCGAACTGCATCAGGACAGCGCGCAGTTCCTGGTCGACAGAATCGCCGCCGGCACGTCCGACCTGGCCGTCGTCTCGCCTCAGCCGCGCGATCCGCAGGTGGCGTGGATGCAGATCGCCCAGCAGTCACTGGCATTGGCTGTTCCGGCTGATCATCGCTTTGCGAAGTTGCATTCGGTCGAGCTTGCGGACGCGGCCGACGAACCGTTCATCGGTATGCATCCGAACTTCGGGATGCGAAGAATTCTCGATGAACTGTGCGCGGCCGCAGGATTCACTCCGAATTTCGTCTTCGAGAGCAGCGAGCTGGCAACGGTCGGCGGACTGGTCTCCGCGTCCTTCGGTGTCTCGGTCATGCCGGTTCAGGATCCACCGATCTGGGCCGAAGGAGTCGTCTACGTACCGATCGAAGGAGCACAGCGAAAAATAGGGCTGATCTGGTCGAAGAGCCGCGAGCTGTCCGATCCCGCCCGGACGTTCCGCGACTACGTCGAAAGAACGACTTGGTAGTGAAAGTGCCCCCGGATAACTACGGATCGGTAACATCCCTCGAGGGGAGCAATTTTCATGCCATTCTTTTCAAACCTACGGTGCCGTAGGCTGGGGCGAAGTCGCGCATTCACTCAACATGGAGGCAAGAAATGACGAGGATTCTGACGCAGCTGGAGCTGCTACAAGAGCTGCAGCCGGTTGCCGAGGAGAACGTCAACCGCCACATCTCCATGGCCAAGGAATGGCATCCACACGACTACGTTCCGTGGGACGAGGGCCGTAATTTCGCAGCCATGGGCGGCGAAGACTGGAGTCTCGAACAGTCACAACTCGGCGAGGTAGCTCGCGCCGCGATGATCACCAACCTGCTCACCGAGGACAACCTGCCGTCGTACCACCGTGAGATCGCCGAGAACTTTTCGCAGGACGGTGCCTGGGGAACGTGGGTCGGCCGGTGGACCGCCGAGGAGAACCGCCACGGCATCGTGATGCGTGACTACCTCGTCGTCACGCGCGCAGTCGACCCCGTCGAGCTCGAGCGCTTCCGCATGGAACACATGACAAACGGTTACAGCGCACCCATCGACGAGGGCGACGCCGGCCTGCTGCACTCGGTCGCCTACGTGACCTTCCAGGAACTCGCGACGCGCGTCAGCCACCGCAACACCGGCAAGGCCTGCGACGAGCCGATTGCCGACAAGATGCTTCAGCGCATCGCCGCCGACGAGAACCTGCACATGATCTTCTACCGCAACATCTGCGCCGCCGCGCTCGATCTTGCTCCCGATCAGGCGCTCAAGGCTGTGGCGAACATCGTCCAGAACTTCCAGATGCCCGGTGCCGGCATGCCGAACTTCCGCCGTAACGGCGCTCTGATGGCCAAGCACGGCATCTACGACCTTCGCCAGCACCTCGACGAGGTCGTCTGGCCTGTCCTGCGCAAGTGGAACATCTTCGAGCGCAACGATTTCAGCGCCGAAGGCGAGAACACGCGCGAAGAGTTGGCGGCCTTCCTCGAGACACTCGCCGCCAACGCGACGAAGTTCGAGGAACAGCGCGATCGCATGCTCGCACGCGAAGCCGCCAAGCGCGAACAGCAGGCTTCTTAGTTTCACCAGCTATTCTGTGCCCGGTACCGGATTCGGTACCGGGCACTTCCAATTGTCACAAGTATTTGTTCAGAGGTAGACATGTCATCCCTTCGTATCGGTTCACTCGAGCTTCACAGCCCCGTGGTCCTCGCACCCATGGCGGGCGTCACCAACGTCGCCTTCCGCACGCTGTGCCGTGAACTCGAACTCGAACGTGCAGGCAGCACGTCCGGGCTCTACGTCTGCGAGATGGTCACCGCCCGCGCGCTCGTCGAACGCCAACCCGCCACGATGCACATGACCACGTTCGGTCCGACCGAAACGCCCAGGTCGCTGCAGCTGTACACCGTCGACCCGGATACGACTTACGCCGCGGCCAAGATGATCGTCGACGAGAACATGGCCGATCACATCGACATGAACTTCGGCTGCCCGGTACCCAAGGTGACCCGCAAGGGCGGTGGATCGGCGCTACCGTACAAGCGTCGACTGTTCGGTCAGATCGTCGCGGCAGCCGTGCGCGCCACCGAAGGCACCGACATTCCGGTCACCGTCAAGATGCGCGTCGGCATCGACCCCGAACATCACACGCACCTCGACGCCGGCCGGATCGCCGCAGCTGAAGGCGCCGCTGCCGTCGCACTTCACGCACGTACCGCGTCGCAGCGCTACTCCGGCACTGCTGACTGGAACGAGATCACGCGCCTCAAGGAACACGTCACCGACGTGCCGATCCTCGGCAACGGCGACATCTTCGACGCCTCGGATGCTGCCCGCATGATGAACGAGACCGGCTGCGACGGCGTCGTCGTCGGACGCGGCTGCCTCGGACGGCCATGGCTGTTCGCGGAACTCAGCGCAGCTCTCAACGGACAACAGATCGCCACGCCGCCGACGCTCGGCGAAGTCACCAAGATCATCGCCCGTCACGCCCAACTGCTCGCCGCACATCACGGTGAAATGAAGGGTCTGCGCGAACTTCGCAAGCACGTCTCCTGGTACATGCGTGGGTTCCCGGTCGGATCGGATCTGCGGGTCTCGATGGCTCTGGTCAGCACGTTGTCCGAACTGGACGATCTGCTCGGACAGCTCGACCACGACGTCCCGTTCCCCAAGGACGCCGAAGGCCCGCGCGGACGCCAAGGCTCACCCGGTCAGGTAGCACTCCCGGAAGGTTGGCTCGACGATCCCGAAGACGACCTTGTGCCGGCGGGAGCTGACATGATGCACTCTGGTGGCTAGCGAAAACACGCCGTCGGATTACTCACATCACTTTCTGAGTGAAGCACTCAGGATTCACCAGTAATATGGCTCCAGCTTCGTCGACAACCGGTTGACGCCGGCATCTGAATGACGAGTTACTGACAGTCGACGACGGGACAGGTTGCATCGGTGGGTGATGATCACGATTCGGGCCCACCTCCGCCCGAGAGCCGCGCCCCCTGGGAACGTCCGCTCGCAGACAAGCGCTTCCGCAACGCCCGACCGGACCAACCGGCAACGCCCCAGCGCCCTGCCACACCCCAGCGACCAACACCGCAACCACCCAGTCCCCCGGAGCGTCGCAGCAGTGGACGTACCGGGCGACGGGACTCGCCTCCGACCGACGACTCTGTTTCGGTCGCCGAGTTGGTCCGTCGGGTAGGCGACAAGAAGCCGCCACCAGCCCCGGCTACGCCGCCCAAGCCGGCGCCGAACAAATCCGTAACACCCAAGACTCAATCTTCAGCAGCGTCGTCGCCGCCCCCCGCCCGGCCGATTCCCGCCCGTCCGACCGTTCCGCCCGCCGCTGCGGACTGGATCACCGAAGAACATCCCGTCACCTCCGCAGTGCCGCGGGTAGTCGGTGACACCGGCGCCACTCGTCTGGCGCAAAGCAAGATTCGCCGCCGCCATCGCGCAAAAGTGATCGGCCGATCGGCAGTAGCGTTCCTGGCCGTCATGTCTCTCGCATTGACCGGCGTCGTGTGGGGCTATCTGCGCTCGGTCGAAGGCGGATTCGATCAGATTGCGGCACTCGACACCGAGTCCGACGACATCATCGACGCCGGTGGTCAACTCGGCGACGAGACGTACCTGATCATCGGCACCGATACCCGCGCCGGTGCGAGCGGTGAGATCGGCGCCGGAACCGTCGAAGACGCCGAAGGCGCCCGAGCCGACACGGTCATGCTGGTGAACATTCCCGCCGACCGAAGCCGCGTCGTCGCCGTCTCCTTCCCGCGTGACCTCGACGTCGAACGTCCGATCTGTCAGGGATGGGACAACGACGCCGGCAAGTACACCAGCGAAACCTTCCCGGCAGCGAGCGGCGACAAACTCAATGCGACGTACGCACTCGGTGGCCCCAAATGCCTGGTCAAGGTCATCCAGAAGATGTCCGGCCTGAAAATCGGGCACTTCGTCGGAATGGACTTCGCCGGTTTCGAGCGCATGGTCGACACCGTCGGCGGTGTGAACGTCTGCTCCCCCGGACCGATCGAAGACGGCATCCTCGGAACCGTCCTCGCCTCCGGCGGCACGCAGATGCTCGACGGCCGTACCGCCCTCAACTACGTGCGTGCTCGCCACGTCGAAGCCGAGGGCAACGGCGACTACGGCCGCATCACCCGTCAGCAGAAGTTCCTGTCGGCGCTGCTCCGCTCGGCCCTGTCCAACCAGGTCCTCCTGAATCCGAGCAAGCTCAACGGATTCATCAACGCCTTCACCAGCGACACGTTCGTCGAAAACATCGACACCAAGTCACTGGTCACCCTCGGTCGCTCGCTCCAGAACGTCGACGCAGGCGCGGTCACGTTCTTGACGGTCCCCACGGACGGCACCAACGACTGGGGCAACGAGATTCCTCGCACGGACGAGATCAAGTCCCTCTTCCAGGCGATCATCGACGACGATCCGCTTCCGGGTGAAGAGCGCGAGGACACCACACCGTCGTCGACCAGTTCCACGACAACCGCTCCTACGTCCAGCACGCCGCCGGCCGCCACTTCCGTCGAGGCAATGAGCGCCTACAACATCTCGGTCGACGTCTCCAACGCCTCGGGAATCGCCGGGCAGGCCGCGACAATCGCCGACAGCCTCGCGGCCTACGGTTTCCAGATCTCCACAGTCGGTAACTTCAGCGCAGCCACCGGCCTGGCGAATGCCCAAGCGTCGACCACCGTCGTGCGCTACGCCGCAGGTTACGAGGCTGAAGCGGTGACCGTCGCGTCCTCGATTCCCGGCGCGGTTCTGGTTCTCGCTCCGAGCATGGGAGACATGATCGAGGTCGTCGTCGGAAGCAATTTCGCCGGCACCGTCGTCGCCCCCGCGGACCCGGGAACCATCCTGGCGGCAAATCCGACGTCGGTCGACACCAGCACCTCGACGGCTCTGCCCGCCGACATCGCCAGCGTCAACGCCGGCGACACCACCTGCGACTGACACGCGTTCATTCACCTTGCGTTCACCTGGTGCTTGTGACTTGGTCTTTCACGGCACGTAGGCTCTGACCTCATGCGCGTGGCTTACAACGAACAGATGACCGAGCTTGCAGACACGCTCGGCGAGATGGCAGGACTGGCAGGTGCCGCTATGGAGCGCGCCACCCAGTCCCTGCTCCAGGCAGACCTGTCCCTGGCAGAACAAGTAATCGGCGAACACGACAAGATCACCGAACTCAGCACCATCTGCGAGGAGCGCGCGTTTGCGTTGCTCGCCTTGCAGGCTCCCGTTGCCGGAGATCTGCGCTCGGTGGTCAGCGGAATCCAGATCGTCGCCGACATCGACCGCATGGGCGCACTCGCCCTGCACGTCGCCAAGATCGCGCGCCGCCGACATCCCAACCACGTGCTTCCTGAAGAGGTCAACGGCTACTTCGCCGAGATGGGACGCATCGCTGTCTCCATCGGCGCGGCCGCCAAGGTCGTCCTCGAGACCCGCGACCCCGAGCGCGCTGCCCGTCTGCGCGAAGAAGACGAAGCGATGGACGACCTCCACCGCCACCTCTTCACCGTCCTCATGGACCGTGAGTGGAAGCACGGCGTTGCCGCCGCAGTCGACGTCACGCTGCTCGGCCGCTTCTACGAGCGATTCGCCGACCACGCCGTCGAGGTCGGCCGACGTGTCATCTTCCTGGTGACCGGCAAGCTGCCCGAAGAGCCCGAAACCACCGAGAAGGTCGACAACCTCACCTCGTACCCGGATCTCTGAACCCAACCGTCCACGTGAGTAAAAGGCGGCCGCGCACTTGCGCGGCCGCCTTTCCTATTCAGTTCTCGTGCAACCAGGTTTCCAACGTGGGTCCTGCAGTTGTGGATCCCGGCGCGGGCAGCAACGCCCCACCCTTCATCGCCTTACCCGCTCCCGGCATCGAGATCGGGATCAGCCATTTACGTCGGCCACGGTATTTCAAGATCTCGCGCGTCATGGCCGGGATCTCGAGGACCTCGGGCCCGGCCAGGTCCGGAGCCCTCCCGGTCGGACCGTTCTGAGCGCAGGTCACGAGCGCCTCGGCAACGGTCTTCGCTGCCACCGGTTGTGACCGCATCCGAGGAACCATCGCGATCGGCCCCAGTCCGAACAGCGCGATCGTCTTCTCGCCGAACTCGAACCACTGAGTGGATCGCAGGATCGTGAAAGGAATACTCGACGCTTCCACCGCGCGTTCCTGCGCAGCCTTCCCCTGGTAGTAACCGAAGGACTTCAATCGCGGATCGTCGCAGTTCACGATCGAGAGCAGCACGTGATGCTTAACGCCGGCTCTGGCTTCGGCCGCGGCGATGTTCTTCGCTGCCGTCTCGAAGAACTCGATTGCCTTCTTGGCACTGTTGGTGACGTGATCACTCACGTCGACGACCACGTCGGCACCGACAAATGCTTCGTCCAACCCCGCACCCGTGGAGATGTCTACTCCCGTCGATCGAGCGGCGGCGACGACGTCATGGCCCCCGATTTTCGCCTGCTCGACGACCAGCTTTCCCATCTGGCCGGTTCCGCCCAGAACAACAATTCGCATGATGCCTCCGTCAAACCCGTGCGCCCGGCTCTCTTCGGCCTGGTCACATACTGGACGACGCAGCCTCCCGAGGTGTGACGGTCGGGCGAATCAGTCGCTGTACTTCTGCGAAACCCGCCCACGCCACCGCGACCAGATCGGATCCAACGCTGCGCTCGCCTCGTGTGCGTGATCGGCCACGGCCCGTGCCAGCATCCCTGCTCCCGCCAGCGGCGTCACGTGCCCTTCGACGTCGTCGGAAGTCTTGATCCCCAACAGCATGGTCGTACCGAGCACGCGATGGCCACCGAGAATTCCCGGCAGCGAACGGCCCGGCACGCTACGCAGGTCGAGAGTTTCCACGAGCAGCGCGTCACCGTCGACGGTAATGCGCTGATCCGAGCGAAGGGCACCGCCGGTTTCGCCGGTCCGGCCGAACACGATCATCTCGTCGAGCAGCGCAACCGCATCGGATTCCAGTGAAATATCCACGCGCCTGGTCACATCCGCGCCGCCCGCGACGACAAACGGTGCCGCGCGCCAGATCAGCGCCGCACCGGCGCCGACGCTCGCCGAAGCCGACCACGACGCCCGGCCGCCACGCGCGTTGTACGCGACGGTCCCCGACGGCTCGATCACCTCGAGGCACGTACCCGGAGCGACTACGAATTCGATACGCAGGTCGTCGCCGGCCAGCAGCGTTGCACTGTGGCCTACCAAGGCAATTCGCACGGTGAGCCCGCGAGCGTCGACGAACCGCGGGGCCAGGAAGTCGCCCGAGATCAGCTCTCGCGCAACAGCGGTGTCACCCACTCTCTCGACGACGACCCGCGTAGCTCCAGTGCGCATCAGTGAGCGTGAGAGTGGCTGTGCCCGTGACCGTGACCGTGGTCTTCTTCATCGGCATGGAAGTGCGGCGCCATCGGCCCCGGATCCTGCGGGGTGTGACTACCCGCGCGATGAGATGCGATGACCTGGCGGAGCCACGCACTGAGCTGGTCGATCGTTGAGTGATCCTTCTGGCTGAGCGCGAGAACGGGAAGTCCGTCACGCGCGGCCGTGGCATCGGCAACCATCTGGACCGCGTCGACGTCGACGTACGGGGCCAGGTCGATCTTGTTGACCACCAACAGATCTGCCCGCTCGATTCCGGGACCGCCCTTGCGTGCGACGTCTCCGCCGCCCGCGACGTCGATGCAGAAGATCTGGGCGTCGACCAGTGCCGGGCTGAACGTGGCGGTCAGATTGTCACCGCCGCTTTCCACGATCACCATGTCGAGGGGATGGAACTGACGCTCGAGGTCTTCGACCGCAATGAGATTCGGCGTCACGTCGTCACGGATGGCCGTGTGCGGGCACGCTCCGGTCTCGACTGCGACGATGCGCTCGATCGGAAGTACGTTGGCCGCGCGCAACAGTCGCGCGTCCTCGTCGGTGTAGATGTCGTTGGTGACCACCGCGATCTCGTACTCCGCCGCGAGTTCGCGGCAGATGGTGGCGATGAGGGTGCTTTTGCCGGTGCCGACGGGGCCGGCAACGCCGAGCCTCAAACCTCTTGCAGCAGTGGTGGTGTTGTTCAGGTTGTCAAGCACGGAAAATCCTCCTGGATCGAGCGTGGTGTTCGAGTGACCATTGTTCGACCAACGGCCCTGTTGTTGCGGGTATATCTGCGACGCCCTCGACGGCTACGGCAGCCGCGGCGACGGTTTCGATGGTCGGGGCTGCTCGGAGCAACCATTCGACCGGTTCTGCCGGATCCACCGGCAGTAGCTTCAATGCCGCCGACGCCACCGTTTGGGCGTCGTCGTACAAACAAGATCTGGCTGCCTGTAGGTCGTCCATCCCGGAGACCGCCGTGAAGACGCCCAACGCGAGCGGACGCATCGGATGCCCAGGCAGCGCCATGAGCATCTGCACCGCGGGGTGCTGCGGCCACAATCGCGACGCCAGTCTCGCCAGCCCACGGCCGAGCTGAATCGACGCCTCACGCAGCGGTGCGCTGGGAGTCCGAGCGAGCAGTTCCCTCGAGATGTCCTCGAGTTCGCCTGCACTACCCTCACTTACGGCCCAGCGGCGCGTGACCACCGTTGAAGCGGCCTCGACAAGTCCGACGGTTTCGAGTCGACCGCGAATGAAGTCAGGGACCTGACTCTGCAGGAGTCCGCCCGCCAGTGCCGGTTCCAACCCCGACGAGTGCGCGTGACCGCCGGTAGGCAGACGCCCGTCTGCCAAGAGCATCGATGCTATCTCGGCAGATGCCGTCTCGATCGACATGGTTTCAGAACAGCATGTAGCGCTGAGCCATCGGCACCACGTCAACGGGGTTGGGCGCGATCAGGTCGCCGTTGACCTTGATGGCAAACGTCTCCGGATCGACGTCGATGGACGGCAGCGCCGTGTTGTTCGGCATGTCCGCCTTGGTGAGGTGTCTCGTCGGACGAACACCGGTAAGGGTGCGGGTGAGACCGAGACGATCGGCCAGACCGTCCTCGATGGCCATCGGAGAGACGAACGTCGTGGACAGGTGCGGGGCCGATCCCGGAGTCGCCGCGATGGCCGGGCGAACGAACACCGGCTGCGGGGTCGGGATAGCAGCATTCGGATCACCAAGCGGCGCAGCAACTATCGCCCCGCCCTTGATCACGGCAGAAGGACGGACTCCGAAGAACGCGGGATCCCACAGCACCAGGTCCGCCATCTTCCCGGCCTCGACCGAGCCGATCTCGTGATCGATACCGTGCGCCACCGCGGGGCAGATCGTGTACTTGGCGACGTAACGCCGCGCACGCTCGTTGTCGGCCGGCATGCTGGTGCCCAGCTTGCCGTACTGGGCCTTCATGACGTGAGCCACCTGCCATGTCCGCAGGGTCACCTCACCGATACGGCCCATCGCCTGGGCGTCGGACGAGGTGATCGAGATGGCTCCGATGTCGTGCAGAAAGTCTTCTGCTGCAATCGTTGTCGGACGGATTCGGGACTCGGCAAAGGCAAGATCCTCCGGAACCCGGGGATTGAGCGCATGACACACGATGAGCATGTCGAGGTGCTCGGCAACCGTGTTGACGGTATGCGGCAACGTCGGATTGGTCGATGCCGGAAGAACGTTCGGCTCACCTGCCGTCACGATGATGTCCGGTGCGTGCCCGCCGCCGGCGCCTTCCGCATGGAACACGTGGATCCCGCGTCCGGCGATCGCATCCAAAGTGTGCTGTACGTAACCGGTTTCGTTGAGGCTGTCGGCGTGCAGCGCTACCTGGAGGCCGAACTCGTCGGCTGCGCGCAGAGCTGCGTCGATCGCAGCCGGAGTGGAACCCCAGTCCTCGTGGACCTTGAATCCGCCTGCGCCGGCGAGAGCTTCCTGACGCATGGCCTCATGGCTGACGGTGCTGCCCTTGCCGAGGAGAAGAACGTTGAGCGGGATGTGGTCGAGGGCGCGGTGCATCATCCTCAACGACCAGGCGCCGGGTGTGACGGTGGTTGCCTTGCTTCCCTCGGTGGGGCCCGTTCCGCCGCCCGCCACCGTCGTCGTACCGGTCGCGAGCGCCTCCATCATCTCGATTTCACTGAGGAAGTGCACGTGAGTGTCGATCGCACCCGCGGTGAGGATCTTCCCCTCGCCGGCGATCACGTCGGTGCTCGGCCCGATGAGCAACTTGGGATGCACGCCATCCATGATGTCGGGGTTACCGGACTTGCCGATCGCAACGATGCGTCCGTCGCGAATTCCCACGTCTGCCCGGACGATTCCCCAGTGATCGAGAATCACCGTGTTGGTGATGACGACGTCGAGAGCACCCTGGTCGCGAGTGGTCAGGCCCTGGCCCATCGACTCGCGGATGCTCTTACCGCCGCCGAAGACCATCTCGTCGCCGGTCGCGGTGTAGTCGTGCTCGATCTCGATCCACAGATCTGTGTCGGCCAAACGGATCTGGTCGCCTGCGGTCGGGCCGTACAGGGAGGCGTAGCCGCGTCGATCGATCCTGCTCATTCGGCTGTCCTCTCAACTGTCGTCGCGGCGTCGTCCGGTGAATCCGCCTCGACTGGAACATCACTCACACGCACGTTCACCGAGGACGCTCGCAAAGGTTCTTCGACCTCGACGCCGGGCGTGCCGAACGGCATGACGGTCTTGGGCTCGCGCGCATGTGTCGGTAGGTCTTCGTCCGGCACGATCTGCAGGCCCGGAACCCTTTTGAGTCCGCCGAGCGCGATCAGTGTCACCGTTCTGCTGACCCCGGGTTCGAACCGAACCGACGTTCCCGAGGGGATGTCGAGCCGGAAGCCGTCTGCCGCTTCGCGATCGAAGGTCAACGCCGGGTTGGCCGCGGGAAGGTGGAGATGTGAACCGATCTGAATGGGGCGATCGCCGTCGTTGACGACGACCATCGTGATCTTCTCCGCGTCCGTGCCGAACTCGAGCGGTTCGGTGGACACACGTACTTCGCCGGGAATCATCGAATGGGCTCCGTCACGGTGACCAGTTTGCGACCGTCCGGGAAAGTGGCCTCCACCTGGACGTTTGCAATCATCTCGGGTACCCCTTCCATCACGTCGTCGCGGGTGAGCACTTGCCGACCGGCGTTCATCAGTTCCGCAACCGTCATTCCGTCACGCGCGCGCTCGAGAATCCAGCACGAGATCAGTGCCATCGCTTCGGGGTAGTTCAGCAGTACCCCGCGCTCGCGGCGGTCACGGGCGACCATGCCCGCGACGCTCAGGAGCAGCTTTTCGGTATCTGAAGGGGTGAGGTGCACTGACAAGCCCTTCCGGTTGTGAAACGACATCGATCGACAGCGTGCTGTCGGGCCGAGATTAGCATTGTCCGAAGCGTCGTCAGTATCCACGAGATTCACATCGTCGGCTACTTCAGCGCCCACTCGGCGCACTTGCGCTGCTCATCGAATTATTCGGGCGCCCAACGACGCTCAGCTCTGCGCACCGGAGTGGGAACTATCACCACAACCAAAAAGTTTCACCCCCGTCTCCTGTTGGAAACGGGGGTGAAACATGATCGTGCAGGGTTGATCCCGGGACCTATCCGAAGCGGCCGGAGATGTAGTCCTCGGTGGCCTTCTGCGTCGGGTTCGAGAAGATCTTCTCGGTGTCGTCGATCTCGACGAGCTGACCGGGCTTGCCGGTTGCCTCGAGGTTGAAGAATGCCGTCTGGTCACTCACACGCGCAGCCTGCTGCATGTTGTGCGTGACGATGACGATCGTGAAGTCCTTCTTCAGCTCGGTGATCAGGTCTTCGATCGCGAGAGTCGAGATCGGGTCGAGCGCGGAGCACGGCTCGTCCATGAGCAGGACGTCGGGCGAGACCGCGATGGCACGCGCGATGCACAGACGCTGCTGCTGACCGCCTGAGAGGCCGCCACCGGGCTTGTCGAGGCGATCCTTGACCTCGTTCCACAGGTTGGCACCGCGCAGCGAACGCTCGGCCACCTCGTCGAGCTTCTTCTTGCTGCGCTCGCCCTGCAACTTCAAGCCCGCGACGACATTGTCCTTGATGGACATGGTCGGGAAGGGGTTGGGTCGCTGGAACACCATGCCGATGGTCTTGCGAACACCGACCGGATCGACGTTCGAGCCGTAGATGTCCTCGCCGTCGAGCAGCACCGAACCCTCGACGCGCGCACCGGGAATCACTTCGTGCATGCGGTTGAGTGAACGAAGAACGGTGGACTTGCCGCAACCGGACGGGCCGATGAAGGCGGTGACGCTCCGGGGCGGGACGGACAGGCCCACATCGGCGACGGCGTGGAACTTGCCGTAGTAGATGTTGACGTCCTTGAGATCCAGACGCTTGGCCATTACCGGCTCCCTACTGAGTTGTTGACGCTGTTGAGTACGAACATGTTCCGAGGCCGCATCACTTACTTCTGACCTGTGAGAAGTGACCGATCAGCTTCGCGACGATATTGAGGATCGCGATCAGCAGGATCAGGGTCAGTGCTGCGCCCCAGATGCGGTTGGTGCCGGCGTCGGTGGGGTTGTTCATCTCGGCGACCATGACGGAAGGCAGTGTGCCCATTTCGCCGTTGAACAGGTCGAAGTTGATGAACGGTGCGTAGCCGACGAGGATCAGCAGCGGTGCGGTCTCACCGAGCACGCGGGCCAGGGCCAGCATGACGCCGGTGATGATGCCGGGAAGTGCCGTCGGCAGAACGATTTTCGAGATGGTCTTCCACTTCGGCACACCGAGCGCGTACGACGCCTCCCGCAGATCCATCGGGACGATGCGCAGCATTTCCTCGGTGGAACGGATGACGACCGGGACCATCAGAAGGACCAGAGCCAGTGACACCGCAAACGCGGACTTGGGGAAGCCGAAGGTCGCGATCCACAGGGCGTAGATGAACAGCGCGGCCACGATCGACGGAACACCGCTGAGGATGTCGACCATGAACGTGGTCAGCTTGCCCAGCTTCGACTTCCGGTCGGCGTACTCCACCAGGTAGATCGCGACGAAGATACCGAGCGGGATGGAGAAGACCGCGCACACGATGCCTTGCAGCAGGGTGCCGATCAATGCGTGATAGATACCGCCGCCGTCGGCCGACGCCGTCAATCCGCTCAGCGAGTTGGTGAACCAGGTAGGCGACGTCAGAGCGGGTAGGCCCTTGGCGATGACCGTGAAGAGCACCCAGACCAACGGGATGAGCGCGATGACGACTGCCAGGCTCACCAGGATGGTCGCGATGACGTCCTTGGCACGACGACGAGCGCCGACGCCTTGGAAAGTGGGGGCCTTGACCGGCCGGTCCAGAGTGGAGGTCATGGGTCAGTCCTTCTTTCCGGCGATCACTGCGCGGGCAGCCGCGTTGACGACGAAGGTCAGTACGAACAGCACCAGTCCGGCCGCGATGTACGCGCCTGCCTGGATGTCGTTGTTGAACTCCGCGTAGCCGAGGGCGATCTTGGAGGCGATGGTCGAGCCGCCGTCGAACAGCGACCAGCCGAAGGCCTGAGAGGTGGTGCGCAGGATCAGGTAGAGCGCCATCGTCTCACCGAGTGCGCGTCCGAGACCGAGCATCGAGCCGCTGATGTAACCGGACTTACCGAACGGGATGACCGTGGTGCGCACAACTTCCCAGCGCGTGGCGCCGAGGGCGAGTGCGGCTTCGATCTGTGCTCGCGGGGTCTGGATGAACACCTCGCGGGTCACTGCGGTGATGACCGGAAGGATCATCACGGCGAGGACGATGCCTGCGGTGAAGATGGTGCCGCCGCCGGTGATGGATCCGCTGCCGTCGGCGAAGAGCGGGAACCAGCCGAGAGTGTCGTTGAGCCACACCGCGACCGGGGTGATCGCCGGAGCGAAGACGAGAAGTCCCCACAGGCCGTAGACGATGGACGGCACAGCTGCCAGAAGGTCGATCGTGTACGACAGTGGCCGCGTGAGCCACTTGGGTGAGTACGAAGTCAGGAAGATCGCAATGCCCAGTGCGATCGGCATCGCGAGCACCAGTGCGAACAGCGAGACCAACACCGTGACCTGGAAAAGATCGAGGACACCGAACGCCATCGCGTTGATGTTCTGCGTGACCCATTCACGGCTGGTCAGGAAGTTGACCTGATTCCGGCTCAAAGCAGGAACAGCACGCCAGATCAGGAACGCGCCGATCGCCGCGATGACAACCGTGATGAAGATTGCCGAACCGGATGCGAGCGAGCTGAAGATGCGGTCACCCGGACGGGTCACCGTCTTGCTGTTGCCGCTACCCGGACCGTCACCCTTCGGAGGACGCTCGGTTTCTGGAGCCTTGGTGGAAGTAATCGTGTCCTCCGTGGTGCCGTTCGGACCGCCCACCCCGGCCCCGCTGGTTGCGGGGCCGGGAGAACGAGATGTCGAGGTGATGGGCGCGTCACTCATGCGCGCTCACTTCCTTCACGTCTGAATGTAGATCCATGAGCTTGTCCGCACGAGTCTCTAGGTCAGCTGATTGCCGTGATGGACGCGTTGAGGCGATCCTGGACGTTGGACGGCAGCGGGACGTAACCCTGCTCGGCCAGGTTGGCCTGACCCTCGTTGGCCGCGCTCGTCAGGAACGACTTCACCGCTGCGGAGGTGTCCGCGTCGTAGCCCTTGGAGCAGACGATCGAGTACGTGGCGAGAACCAGCGGGTAGGCGCCGGCTTCGTTGGTCTTGAAGATCGACGCGAGGTCGAGCGTCAGGTCGCCGGTTGCGTCGGACTTGAACTTCGCGCCTGCGATCGACTTCGCGGCCGTGTCGTTGGTCAGTGCGACTGCCTCGGAGCCGGTGTTGATTTCGGCAACCGAGAGCTTGTTCTGATCGGCGAACGACTTCTCGACGTAGGTGATCGAACCCGGTGCCGTGGCAACTGCCTGTGCAACGCCCGCCGAACCCTTGGCGCCCTCACCGACGCCACCGGTGAAGTCCGACCCTGCGCCCGACGTCCAAGCACCGTTCGATGCCGCGTCGAGGTACTTCTGGAAGTTGTCGGTGGTACCCGAGGAATCGGAGCGGATCACGGTGGTGATCTTCTCGTCGGGAAGCGATGCACCGGAGTTGAGCGCGGCGATTGCCGGATCGTTCCACTTGGTGATGCCGCCGTTGAAGATCTTCGCGAGAACCTCTGCGTTGAGAACGAGCTTGTCGACGCCGTCGAGGTTGTATGCAACTGCGATCGGGCCGAAGACGAGGGGAAGGTTCCAGGCTTCGCCGCCGACGCAACGCTCCTTGGCCTTGTCTGCCTGCTCGTCCTTGATGGCCGAGTCGGAGCCGGCGAAGTCGATCTGGCCGGCGATGAACTGTGTACGACCGTCGCCCGAACCGCTGGGGTTGTACGCGACGTTGACCGTCTTGCCCTTTTCCTGGCACACGGAGATGTAAGTGGCGACGAACTGGTCCATGGCGTTCTTCTGTGCCGAGGAACCAGCGGCAGAGAGGTTGCTCTTGCCTTCGCACGTTGCGTTCGATGCGGACGCGTCCACACCCGTCGACGACGAGTTGTTGTCGCTGCCACATGCGGCCAAGGTCATGGCGCCCACGGCCACTACACCGAGCAGGGCACCACTGCGCTTGAGATTCACCAAGATCCTCCGGAAATCGCTACCGCCACGCCCACGATCGGGCGGCGACATGAGACGCAGAATGATTGAAATCTGCATCAGGCAACACGGCGCTGCCCACAGAGAAAAGTAGGCGGGCGCGGTGTCCGGCTGGACCACACATGGTTAACGGAGAATGAACAGACTGGACATTTCTGCGTGTCCGACTGTGACGTCAGAGCGCGCGGGCGTAAGCCATGTCCACGTGGAAGCGATCGAAGCCGAGTCGTTCGTACGTGTGGAGGGCGGCCGTGTTGTCGCCTTCGACGTACAGAAGGACGGTTCCGAGGCCGCGATCACGCAGGTAATGCATGCCCGCGAGAGTCAGCACTCGGCCGAGGCCGCGTCCCTGCGCCGCGGGATCGATCCCCACGACGTACACCTCCCCCAGCTCCGGATCGTCACCTTCGGGTGCGTGCACCTTGGTCCAGTGAAAGCCGAGAAGAGTATCGGGATCGGTGTCCGCGAACGCCATGAACAGACCAGCAGGGTCGAACCAACCTTCGGCCGTTCTCTCGTCGATCTCCGCCTGGGTCCAGCCACCCTGCTCGGGATGCCAGGAGAAGGCCGCATTGTTGACGCGAAGGATCTCGGAATCGTCTTCGGGCCCACGATACGTCCGAATCGTCACACCTTCGGGCACAACGATTTCCGGAAGCTGCGGAGCATCGAGTGGTCGACGCAGCTGCAGGAGTTCACGAACGCTGACCAGATCGAGGCTCTTGGCGAATTCGACTGCGGCGTCGACGTTTCCGTGCGCCCAGACACGCGTGCCCGGCCGGCCCTCGTCGAATACCGCTGCGGCAAGCCTGGTTCCGATGCCGCGGCGCCGCGCCTGCGGGTCGACCACCAACTCGGCCATGTCGGGATGCTCGTCCGAACCGGCTTGCAGCTGCGCATAACCGACGACTGCATCGCCGTCGAGTTCGAGGAAGTGTCGCGCGGCGCCGCGCCCGGCAACGGCATGGCGCCCCTGTTCCGACACGGGCGCCTTGCCGTCGAACTCGGTTGCGCGATCGAGAAGCGCGGAAACCTGCTCGGCGAATCCAGCCGGCAGTGAATCTGTCCAACCCACGTCAGACCACCGATCCGTCGGCCGCGTCGTAGTCGACGTCCTCGTCGTCCTCGAACTGAACGGGAGCAGCTGCGCCACCCTTGGCCCTGGTCGGACGCACTGCCTTATATCCGACATTTCGGACTGTACCGATCAAGGACTCGTATTCGGTGCCGAGTTTCGCCCGCAGACGACGCACGTGGACGTCGACCGTCCTGGTGCCGCCGAAGAAGTCGTAGCCCCACACTTCCTGCAGCAGCTGCGCCCGGGTGAATACCCGTCCGGCGTGCTGCGCGAGGTACTTGAGCAGCTCGAATTCCTTGTAAGTCAAATCAAGGGGCCGTCCACGCAGTCGTGCCGTGTACGTCCCCTCGTCGATAACCAGTTCGCCCAGCGTGATCTTTCCCGACGCTTCCGGACTGGCCACACCACCGCTGCGGGCGACCAACAACCGCAATCGGGCGTCCACCTCAGCCGGACCGGTACCGGGAAGCAGGATGTCGTCCAACCCCCAGTCGGCGTTGACGGCAACGAGTCCGCCTTCGGTGAGGACGGCGACCACAGGTACTGCGGATCCTGTGCTTCCGAGCAATCGACACAACCCGCGTGCGGCAGCCAGATCGGTGCGCGCATCCACCAATGCCACGTCCGCGGAACTTGCCTCGAGTAGCGAGGAAACCTCTGTGGGGGCAGGCCGAACCGAGTGCGCCAGCAACGCCAACGCCGGTAGTACAGCTTCCGGGTTGGGGTCGGAGGTGAGGAGGAGCAGTTCCACACGGCCTCCTATCTAGTAGCCCGCGCAACCCGTGAGGGCAACGCTCGAGTAGTTCGACGCTTTTGGTCGGTCCCTACATTAGCGTGCCTGGTACCGGGGCCGTCGCATCGAACCCCGACCGGAGTCCGTCACAATGGTGCGGTGCGCAAACTGATCATCGGCATCGTCTTTCTCCTCGGCCTCGGACTGGTGGCCGATTTCGGCGCGGCCGCGTACGCCGAGTACCGGGTTTCCCGCGAGCTCCGAACCGGCGCATCACTCGAGTCGGATCCGGAGGTCACCTTCAACGGGTTCCCCTTCCTCACCCAGGCACTCGGCGGGAAATACAAGGACGTCTACGTCAGAGCTACCGGCGTCCAGAGCGACGTGGTGGGCGAAGTGACCGTCGAGGCCGATCTGCGCGGGGTCACCGTTCCCTTCTCCGACATCGTGAACGGCAATGTCACCCAACTCCCCGTCGACAAACTCGACGGCCGGATGGGAATCAACGCCACCGACCTCGGAAAGCTGCTCAATATCCCTGACCTGCAGGTATCTTCGCCGCCTGCCAACAAGTCGGATGGCACCGGGGGCAGCGGCGGAACCGGAGCGAGCACCGCGGGCGCCGTCGTGCTGACGGGAACGGTTGCCGTCGGTCCGGTCGAGACTGCAGTGAGCGTGCAGGCCAACCTGGTTCTGGAAGGTGGGCAGGTCAAGATCGTCGCCAGCAATCTGTACTTCGGTCCGGAGGGCAAAGCCGATTTCTCGATCCCCGCAGCACTCGAACCCGTCGTCCTCGGCTTGTTCAGCTACACGATCGATCCGCAGGCACTTCCCTACGGAATTCAGCCGAGCCTGGTCTACGCGGAAGGCGGAAGAATCGTGATCGAAGGCAGCGCCGAAAACACGACGATCGATCTCGCAGAGCTGCAGAACCGATGACCGGGATCACAATTCTGCTGGTCGCGCTGGTCGCCGTCGTCGCGGTCGGGCTCTTTCTCAAGTCGCGCAACGGAAAGGTCCGAGTCACCACGCCGGCCGCGACCGGCGCGGCGGACAGTCGCCTCGAACTGCTCCGCGCCGCTGGAGTCTCTTCGCCGAACGGCGGACCCGTCGTACTGCATTTCTCTGCCGACTGGTGCGGACCGTGCGCGGCAGTACGCCGCGTCGTCGGTCAGGTCGTGATCTCGATGGCCGACGCTCCCCGTCCGCCGGTGGAGATCGAGCTCGACATCGACAAGGAACCGGCTCTGGCACGCGAGATGAGTGTCCTCTCGCTGCCCACCACCTTCATCCTCGACGGTGGCCTGGAGGAACAGTTCCGGGTGTCCGGAGTGCCATCCGCAGCCGATCTGAAAGCTGCACTCGTACCACTATCCGGACCCCACGAGCCAAAATCCGAGAATTCGGGGTAAACTCGCCGACGTGCAAACCCGCCACGAGCTGATGCTCACCCGACGCCGCGCAGTAGACCTGTGCCGCCTCGGGGGCTGTTGCTGTACCTGTTGCTGATCACCTCATCCGTCAGATCTCTCTGACCTTCGAGCTTTCGCTCACGTGATCAATCCACCGAGTGGGACTTTGACGTCCCGTTTTCTCGGTCCAGGCACAGCATCATGCAATCCAGCGCAGGAGCACTCCCGATGTCCACAACCACACCCCAGCTCGAGCAGGTCGACGTCCGCGGACCTCGATTCGCCGCGTGGGTCACCACCGGCGTTCTCGTACTCACGCTCATCCTCTCGACCTTCTCACTGCCCGCCGCCACCGTCGTTCTCGCACTACAGGCCATCGTCTTCGCGGTCGGAGCGGTACTCGGCCCCAAGCGCAGCCCGTACGGCCAGATCTTCGGCAAGCTCGTCGCCCCGCGACTCTCGCCGGTCAGCGAACGCGAACCCGTGGCGCCGCTGCGCTTCGCGCAGTTCGTCGGCTTCGTCTTCGCACTCGCCGGCACGGTCGGTTTCCTGGCCGGGTCGACGATCGTCGGCACCGTTGCCACCGGCTTCGCCTTGTTCGCGGCCCTGCTCAACGCCGCGTTCGGCATCTGCCTCGGCTGCCAGATCTATCCACTCGTCGCAAGGCTGCGAAATACCGGCCGCGCTACCACCGCGTGAAAACGCTTGCCCCACAACCCTGCTGAACCCCTGCTAGATAACGACCGATGCAAGACCACATCGAAAGGAACACCATGGCTCGCTCCGACGTCCTAGTCTCCGCTGACTGGGCTGAGCAGAACCTCAACACCCCCAAGACCGTTTTTGTCGAGGTGGACGAGGACACCAGCGCATACGACGGCGGCCACATCGAGGGTGCAGTCAAGCTCGACTGGCGCAAGGACCTCCAGGACGGCGTCCGACGCGACTTCCTGAACCAGGAGCAGTTCTCGGATCTGCTCTCCGCCAAAGGCATTGCGAACGACGACACCGTCGTTCTCTACGGTGGCAACAACAACTGGTTCGCCGCTTACGCTTACTGGTACTTCAAGCTGTACGGCCACCAGGACATCAAGCTGATCGACGGCGGCCGCAAGAAGTGGGAACTCGACGGACGCCCGCTCTCCAAGGACGCAGTCAACCGCGAAGCCACGCAGTACAAGGCCGAGACCCCCGACTTCTCGATCCGCGCTTTCCGCGACGAGGTCATCGACGCCATCGGCAGCAAGAACCTCGTCGACGTTCGTAGCCCTGACGAGTTCTCGGGCAAGATCCTCGCTCCCGCCCACCTTCCGCAGGAGCAGGCGCAGCAGCGTGGCCACGTCCCCGGAGCCATCAACATCCCGTGGAGCACCACCGCCAACGAGGACGGCACCTTCAAGTCGGACGACGACCTCGCCAAGCTGTACGCGGAAAAGGGCTTCGACGACACCAAGGAAACGATCGCCTACTGCCGCATCGGCGAGCGTTCGAGCCACACCTGGTTCGTCCTGCAGGAGATCCTCGGCAAGAACAACGTCAAGAACTACGACGGCAGCTGGGTCGAATACGGCTCACTCGTCGGCGCACCGATCGAATTGGGAGCCTGATCATGTGTGGAGCACCTACCCAGGGCCAGACCCTGCCTGCCGGCGTCGACGTCGAGAAGGAAACGGTCATCACCGGCCGCGTTCTCGCAGCTGACGGCCAGCCCATCGGCGGCGCATTCGTGCGTCTGCTCGACGGCTCCGGAGAGTTCACGGCCGAGGTCGTGGCATCGGGAACCGGCGATTTCCGCTTCTTCGCCGCTCCGGGCGAGTGGACCGTGCGTGCACTGTCCAGCTCGGGCAACGGCACCTCCACCGTCGCTCCCGAGGGCTCGGGCGTGCACAACGTGGACGTGACCGTCAGCAAGTAATTCCTGCTTTGTCAGGCGGCCCCGCACCCCTCCGGTGCGGGGCCTTCTGCATTCCGGCTCCCGATTTTTCCGGTCGGTCGCCGCGGTCTAAGATGTACCCGTGGTCATTTTCTTCGAGGTACTCCTCGCACTCGCATCCGTCATGATCGCTTGGTTCTCCGTGTACGTCGTGTACCGCTTGGTCACCGACGAGTCGTGAGTCAGGCTCCGGATTCAGGGTCCGACGCGACCGCTGACGATTCCGCCGCTGCAGGTGCCGTGAGGCGCGGCAGCGGGGACGAAGCTGTCGCCATCGCCGTCGAGCGCTCCAAGTCGACGGCGTCGCTCAACATTCCGACCCTGCCGGACCTTCCGTTGCCGGAGGACACCGCAAACCTGCGCCTCGGCCCGGACATCAATCCCGAACTCCTCGCGCTTCTCCCCCTCGTCGGTGTCTGGCGCGGCGAAGGTGAAGGACACGACGAGAACGGCGACTACGCCTTCGGTCAGCAGATCGTCATCTCGCACGACGGCGGCCCGTACCTCAATTGGGAGTCCCGGTCCTGGCGCCTCGACGCCGAGGGCAAGTACGTGAGCCCCGATCTGCGCGAGAGCGGTTACTGGCGCATGGGCGGCGACGGCATCCCGGGCAGCGTCAACCAGGAAGTGGTCGAACTCCTGCTCAGCCACAGCTCCGGTGTCGTCGAAATGTACTACGGGCGCGCACTCACCCAGGCGTCGTGGGAACTTGCCACCGACGTGGTGATCCGCAGCCAGTCCGGTGCACTGTACGGCGGCGCGAAGCGTCTGTACGGCATCGTCGAAGGCGGCGACCTCGCGTACGTCGAAGAGCGGATCATGTCTGACGGTGGCCTGGAACCGCGTCTCTCGGCCCGCCTGACGCGCTACATCGGCTAGCTCTGCTGTGCGCCTTTATTAACCCCCGGCGGTTAATAAAGGCGCACAGCAGATTTATCCACAGGCACCGACAAATTCCACAGGCGGGCTTCGGAGCGGCATCTTCGACCGATTCTTGTCGGTCCGCGATCTGACGGTATTCGCATGAGCTGCGACTACATCGATCCTGATCTCCGAAGACTCTTCGACTTCCAGCACGGACTCGCGACCAACAAACAACTACGCCCTTTCGGCTATTCACCGCGCCGCATCCAACATCTGGTCGAATCGGGTCAATGGACTTCCGTCCTCCACGGCGTTCAATCCAGCACCAACGGGCCGCTCAACCGAGCAATGATTCTCGAGGCCGCACTGCTGTTCGGCGGCGGAGAGACTTACCTGAGCCACCGGACTGCAGCTGAAGAGTGGGGACTCACGCACATCGAGTCCGAACTGCCGATCCACATCACGGTCCGATACGGCAGATCCTCCCGCTGTCAGAGTCCGACGGTCAGACCCGAACGCTCCCCGGCGCGCCCCGTTCCGTTGGGGTGGTCCACTGCCCATCCCGGAGTGATCGTTCATCGTTCACGCGCTCAGGCCCACATCGGCGTTGCCACTCAGCCTGCTCGTACTTCGCTGGCCGACACCGCAATTGACCTGGCGGTTGCAGAGCCGTCGGCTCGCGACGCCGCTCGTTCTCTGGTTCGCTCCGCCACGGCGTGCAAAGTGTCACGGATGGAATTGCGCACCCGAATGGAATGCCGCCGGCCGAGGCGATATGTCAAAGCACTGTCCTCGACATTGGACCTGTTGGATCGCGGTGTCCAGTCGGTACTCGAGCATCGCTACGCAATCGAGGTCGAGCGAGCACACGGTTTGCCGGAAGCACGACGGCAATCGCCGGTCCTCGTCGATGGGAGAACTCTCTACGAGGACGTCGACTACCGCAATTGCGGTGTCGCACTGATCGTTCGACTCGACGGATTTGCCTTCCACTCTTCTCGAGCGACTGCACTGCGTGATCGTCGGCGAGGAAACGCATCCGAACTGTCAGGCAACGCCACACTGGTCTTCGGTTGGGAGGAGGTGGAGGGGGCCTCGTGCCGAACTGCAGCCGAGGTCAGAGCGATCCTCGAGCGCGGTGGATGGTGGGGGCCTAATCCTTGTCCACGCTGTGCGCCTTTATTAACCGCCGGGGGTTGATAAAGGCGCACGGCACGAAGCGACCCCCGAGCCACACCCACGCTTTCGCGCGGATCCCGGTCGGACTGATCGGGGGCTCGGGGGTCGGGTGGCTGCCTGGGATTCGCCGGCCGCTCACGCGGTAAGTGAATTCCATCAGCGATTGCGGCTAGCTGGCAGCCACCTCACGCGTCCGTCTGTACTTCAATTTCAGACCACCTCCTTCCTTGTGTACAGGAGAAAGTACGCCCACTTCACGATGACGGCAACGTATTTTCCACAGAAACTTTTCCGACGCATATCACCTGGTCAGCTCCAGTACCGGCCGGAAGTTGATGGGTAACGACAACAACCGTTCGTGAAGAATCGACCAGCATTCCGTCGCGATCGAGCAACTCGCGCAGCAACTGAGCGCCGGCCTCCGCGTCCATGTGCTCGGTCGGCTCGTCGAGCAGCAGTACCTCCGCGGGCGAGACGATCGCGCGTGCCAACAGCAACCGACGACGCTCACCGCCCGAAACCGCTCGCATGCCGCCGACCAGGTAGGTGTCGAGCCCTTCAGGCAGTTCCGACAGCCAGTCGCCGAGACCAACTGCGGCAAGTGCCTTCTCCGCGTCCTCGGCGGTGAGGTCACCCCGCGCGACGCGCAGGTTCTCGAGTACCGACGTCTCGAAGAGGTGTGCGTCTTCGGCGAAGTACCCGACGTGCCGACGCAGCTCGGCCGGATCGATATCCGAAACGTCCACCGAGTCAACACGAACTGTTCCCGCGACGGGCGGCAGCAGTCCCGCCATCGTCATCAGCGCAGTGGTCTTTCCCGATCCACTCTCGCCGACGACGGCAACGCGGGCACCGCGAGGAAGATCCACGGAGAGCGGTTCGGTCACCTTTCCCCCGGGCCAACCCGCCTGCAATGCATGCACGCTGAGAATCCCGTCCTCCGGCCACGCACGATTTCCTTCAACGTGTTCGGCGTCGGCTCGATCGAGTACCGCCATGATGCGTGCCGACGCCAGCCGCGCCTTGGTCAATGCCACCGCCGCGCTGGGCAGTATCGCGGTTCCCTCGAAAGCCGACAGCGGAAGCAGTACAAGGATTCCCATGGACATCGGTGACATGTCGGTGGTTCCGTACAGCGTAATTCCGATCAGCAGGGCACCGAGGACGCTCACTCCGATTGCCAGGGGCGTGGCAGCTGCGGCAAAGGCACTCGGGATCGCCGCGCGATCGGTTGCCTCTACCACATCGTTCTCGGCAGAGACCGCCTCGCTCACCGCCTGATCCAAGCGACCCGATACCCGGAGCTCGGCGGAATGGTCGAGAGCGGTCACCGCGGACTCACTGAATCGCGCTGCGGCAGCAGAACTGTCGGCCTCGGCGAGACGAGCAGCACGAGCCGACAGCCAGGGTGCCGCGATCCCAGACACCGCCAGCGCAACAGCCAGGATGAGCGCGGCCGGAACCGAGATGAACAACAGGATTCCCACCGCAGCAAACGCGAGGACAATCGAGACCGCAATCGGGATCAGTGCTTTGACGACGACGTCGCCCAGTGCATCCACGTCGGCGCCCGTACGTGAGAGCAGGTCACCGCGTCGTAGTCCGGCTGCTGCCGCGGGATCTCCTGCGGCCAACTGCTGGTAGATCCTCGATCGCGCCGCGGTGGTTCCGCGCAACGCGACGTCGTGCGTCGTCAATCGTTCGAGATAGCGGAAGACACCACGTGAGATTCCCAATGCGCGTACGGCAACTACCGCAACACTGAGATCGAGAACGGGAGGCATCTCCCAAGCACGCGTGATCAACCATGCGGACAGCGCGGCCAAGGCGAGTGCGCTACCGAGTGTTGCCACACCCGCCGCTACCGCCGTCAGTACGCGTCGTGGCCGAAGTTCCAGTAGCCGCAGAGCACGCAGGAGCGGATCGTGAGTGTCACTTCTCATGAGCGTGTACCTCGACGATCCGGTCAGCTGCGGCAAGCACACTCGGACGGTGGCCGATCACGACCACGGTGTCGCCGCGCTCCGCCCGTGCTCTCAGAGAAGCCAACACTGTGCCTTCCGAATCGGAGTCGAGGTGAGCGGTGGGTTCGTCCAGGACAAGAACTGCGCGCTCCGAGGCAAGCACGCGTGTCAGTGCCAGCCGTTGCCGCTGCCCCAAAGACAGACCTGTACCGCCGACGCCGATCACGGTCTCGACGCCCGCAGGCAGCTCGGCCAGTACCGCGTCGAATCCCGTCGCAGCAGCGGCGCGGGTCAGTGCTTGCGCATCGACGACCCCGGTGAGATCGAGATTTTCACGAACGGTGCCAGGTAGGAGGACCGGATGCTGGGGAAGCCAGGCCAACTGACTCCACCACGCGTGCTCGTCCAGGTCTCGGACATCGACGCCGGCGACCGTCACGCGGCCACTGCTCGGTTCGATCAGTCCGAGTAGCGCGTGCACTGCCGTCGACTTGCCGCAGCCGTTGGGACCGGTGAGCACGGTGATCGCCCCTGGCAACGCCACGGCGGAAAGTCGAGACGGTGCGACTCCCCCACGAGAGGTCACGCCGAGTCCGTCGAAGGCGATGTCGGCACCGCGAGCGACCACCGTCGTGCTACCACCCTCCGGTGCGGCAGAATCCGCCTCGATAACCTCGAATGCCTTGTCGGCTGCCGCCATTCCGTCCTCGGCGGCGTGGAACTGGGTTCCCACCATCCGAAGTGGCAGGTACACCTCGGGGGCGAGGATCAACGCGACTATCCCCGGCTCGAGTGACATGTCGCCGTACACCAGTCGCAAGCCGATACTCACAGCCACCAATGCGACGCAGAGCGTTGCGAGCAGTTCCAGCACCATCGAGGACAGGAACGCAACGCGGAGGGCGGACATCGTCGTTCGCCGATGAGCGTCACCGAGTTCACGGACGCGCTCGGCAGGACCTTGCTGACGACCGAGCGCCCGCAGCGTCGGCAAACCGGCAAGGAGATCGAGCAGTTGCGAAGACAACGTGGTCATCGCTGCCAGCGTCTTCTCCGACTTACCCTTTGTCAGCAGGCCGATCAGAATCATGAAGATGGGGATCAGCGGCAGCGTCACGAAGATGATGACAGCAGACGTCATGTCCTGCACCGCAATGACTATCAGGGTGATGGGTGTCAGCGTCACCGACAAGACCAGGGCCGGAAGGTATCCCGTCAGGTACGGACCAAGGCCGTCGACACCTCGGGTGACCACGGTCGCGATCTCGTCACGCCGCGGATCCAGATCGCGAGGACTCATCGCCGTCGCCGACGTCAGCACGCCGTTCTTGATCTCGGCAACGACGCGAGTCGACGCCCGGTGCGCATACCTGGTCTGCAGCCAGGTCCCCAGAACTCGGACCGCCACAGCTGCGGCGAGAACAACCAATTCGGTTGTCCACGAGGAAACATCCACAGTTCGAGTGGTGATCACTCCGGCCAGCACCCGGCCGATCATGAGCGCCGCGACGATGACCATCACGACGTTCACCATCGACAGAGCAACAGTCAGGATCAGATAGCCGCGCGCAGAAGCGGAATGTCGCCACAGCCGCGGGTCGATCGGCCCCCGGCGACGCTCCCGAGTGGTGGGAGCGTCGCCTACTTCGATTGTCACGTGAATTCGACCGTCAGTTCTTTCGTGTTTCGAATGTGTCGTGATTCAGGGTTCGTGACTACCACGTCTTCTCCTTGAATCGCAGACCGATCGACGCCGGAATCTGCTTGGAGGAGATGCGCTGTCGGAACACCCAGTACGTCCAGCCCTGGTAGATGATCACCACCGGCGTCATGAATGCCGCGGCCCACGTCATCACCTTGAGCGTGTACGGACTCGACGACGCGTTCTCGATGGTCAGGCTGTACGCCGGATCCAGCGTCGACGGCATGACGTTCGGGAACAGCGAGGCGAACAGCAGCACGACGGTGGCGATGACGGCCACACAGGTGAGAACGAAGGCCCAGCCTTCGCGCTCGGCCCGCGTCAGGAAGACGACGCCGATCAGTGCCGCAGCAGCGGCAGCTACCAGAATCCACGTCCATCCCTTGCCGTAGGCGAGTTGGGTCCACAGAACGAATCCGCCGGCAACAGGAATAGCTGGAATTGCCAGTCGTGCAGCAATTTTCACGGCATCTTCACGAACCTCGTCGGCACTCTTGAGTGCCAGGAACACTGCACCGTGGAGAGCGAACACCAGCGCGGTGGTCAGACCGCCGAGCAGCGCGTACGGATTGAGCAGATCGAAGAATCCCGACTCGACCTGCTTGTCTGCGTTGATCGCCACGCCCCGAACGATGTTCGCGAAAGCCACGCCCCAGAGAACTGCCGGGACCCAGGAGCCGAAGATGATGCCCCAGTCGCAACGCTGACGCCATTTGTCGTCGTCGATCTTGCTTCGCCATTCGATGGCACAGATACGAACGATCAAGGCCACCAGGATGATCAGCAGCGGTAGATAGAACCCGGAGAACAACGTCGCGTACCACTCCGGGAATGCCGCGAACATCGCGCCACCGGCGGTGATCAGCCACACTTCGTTGCCGTCCCACACCGGGCCGATCGTGTTGAGCGCTACCCGTCGACGCGTATCGGCCGGGAGGTCACTGCCTCTGCCGACGATCGGCATGAGCATTCCGACACCGAAGTCGAACCCTTCGAGGACGAAGTAACCGATGAACAGTACTGCGACGAGCACGAACCATACTTCTTGAAGTCCCATGATCGCCTCCTAGTACGCGAACGACAGTTGTTTGGGCTTGTCCGGATCTTCCGGCTCGTCATGATCTGTATCGCCCGGCGGATGCATGTCGTGCTCCAACGGGCCTTCCTTCGCGTACCGCACGATCAGCTTGAACCAGACGACTCCCAGCGCTCCGTACAGCAGGGTGAAGGTGATCAGCGAAGCCCAGACGGTAGCCGACGCGTGGTCCGAAACACCTTGGTCGACAGTAAGTCTGATCATGTCGACGCCGGTCGGGTTGGGATGCACCACCCAGGGCTGACGGCCCATCTCGGTGAAGATCCAACCGGCGCTGTTCGCCATGAACGGAGTGGGGATCGCGACCAGGCTGAGTATTCCGAACCACTTCTGGTCCGGGACCCGCCCCTTACGAGTGACCCACAGTCCCGCGAGAGCCAGTGCTGCCGAACCGGCGGCGAGGCCGATCATGGCGCGGAAAGACCAGTACGTGACAAAGAGATTCGGTCGGTAGTTACCCGGTCCGAAGTCCTGCTCCGCCTGCTCCTGCAGTTGGTTCACGCCTTGCAGTTCGACGCCGGTGAACTTGCCCTCGGCCAACCATGGAAGAACGAACGGCACCTTCAGAACGTGCGTCACGCTGTCACAGTTGTTGTGAGTGCCGATAGTGAGGATCGAGAAGTCCGGATCCATCTCGGTGTCGCACAGCGATTCCGCCGACGCCATCTTCATGGGTTGCTGCTGGAACATGAGCTTGCCTTGGACGTCACCGGTATAGATGATGCCGATTCCGGCCACGATCATGACGAGCAACGCGAATCGTGTTGCCGGGCGGTACATCGTCCGTGCGTCGGCTTCGAGGCGCTCGGCTTCGGCGGCCTCAGCCTGCTTGGCGCGGCGCATGTTCCGCACCATCCACCAACCACTGATGCCGGCGACGAACGTCGCCGCTGTCAGGAAGGCGCCGGCAACCGCGTGCGGGAAGGCAGCGAGAGCGGTGTTGTTGGTCAGCAGCTCCCAGATACTGGTGAGCTCGGCACGACCCGTTTCAGGGTTGTACGTCGCACCGACCGGATGCTGCATGAACGAGTTGGCCGCGATGATGAAGAATGCCGACGCGTTGACGCCGATCGCCACGAGCCAAATGCACGCCAGGTGTACAAGTTTGGGCAGCCTGCCCCAACCGAAGATCCAGAGTCCGATGAAGACGGACTCCATGAAGAAGGCGACAAGGCCTTCCAATGCGAGCGGAGCTCCGAAGACGTCACCGACGAATCGCGAGTACTCGCTCCAGTTCATGCCGAACTGGAACTCCTGCACGATGCCGGTGGCTACACCGAGTGCGAAGTTGATGAGGAAAAGCTTGCCGAAGAACTTGGTGAGCCGATACCAGTGGTCCTTTTTGGTGACCACCCACATCGTCTGCATGATCGCGATCATCGGCGCAAGTCCGATGGTCAGCGGAACAAGGATGAAGTGGTAGACGGTAGTGATACCGAACTGCCACCTGGAGACGTCCAAAGTATCCATTGGCTACTCCGAGAGTAGGGCCCTGGGACAGGCTTCGGGGTTCGAGACGCGGGCAGTCGCTCGGCCCCTGCGGACACGGTACTGCTGTCCGGTTTGGACCGCAGGACTTTGCTACTACCAAATGTAGTAGAGACCTGTCGCGATTCCTATTCGCCTATCGCCCTGCTGAATCCGAATCAATTGCACGTTCAACCAATTCCGCGAATTCCCCGGAGACCTTCGGCTCTGGCAATGTGAGCCCGTCGAGTGTATGGACGCGTGCGGCCAGCGTGACGCTCGAAACCATCCACACTCCGTCGGCCGCAATCAAATCCGCAGGTCGGAGGGTTTCGTATCGGCAATCGAAGCGAGCACTGCCGGCAACGTCGAACAGGGCGCGCTGCGTAGTGCCCATCAAAATGCCCTGTGCGGGAGGCGGTGTGATCAAAGTCCTGTCCCGAACGATCACCACCGTCGAGCGTGGCCCCTCCAACACATTGCCCTCGGAACTGACGAAGATCACATCGTCAGCACCCAAATTCGCCGCATATCGAAGCGCTGCCATGTTGGTTGCGTACGACAACGTCTTCGCGCCCAGTAGCTGCCAGGGTGCCCGGGCAGAGAGATCGACAGAGAAACCTCGCTCGAGAGTCATCACCGACAACCCCGATTCGCGGACCTGTCTGACCCGATCGGCCACCGGACCGACCATCACGAAGGCTGTCGGCTTGTCACCGCTCTCACGGCCGCGGGTCAGAACAAGACGAAGAGCGCCTTCCTTCTCGGTCCCCCACTCCTCGGCAGCCATCTCGATCGCCAGACGCCAATCATCGAGAACGGGAGCGGGCAGACCGAGTGCCCGCGCGCTCAGAACCAGTCGACTCAGGTGTCCCTCGACCACCCGGGCGCGGCCGTCGCGTACCAACAGCGTCTCGAAGACTCCGTCGCCGCGCACCACCGCCAGGTCGTCGGCGTGCAGAAACGGTGCGTCAGCATCGAGCACCTCATGGTCGAGAGTCACCAATACGCGATCAGGCATGCCATCAACCCTAACGATCCGCCAAGCCGCCGGGGCCGCCCTGTAACCGCGATCCCGCCCACACTCCTAGACTGGTCTCGTGGTCGACAACGCTCTTGTGCCCAACAGCCCACTTCTGACTTCCCCCGGCGCGGTCACCGCACCGGACGGTTCGGCCGACATCGGTGTCGCGTGGCACTACGGCGATCCTCTCGGCGAACAGCGAACCGCGCAGCGCGCAGCAGTGGTGGTCGACCGCAGTCACAGATTCGTGATCGCCATTCCCGGCGACGAACGCCTCACGTGGCTGCACACGATTTCGAGCCAGCACATCGCCGCGCTCCCCGACGGCAAGAGTGCCGAGAACTTGAGCCTGGACGTCAACGGACGCGTCGAGCACCACTTCGTGCAGACGGACCTGGCAGGTGTCACCTGGATCGACACCGAGGCGAACCGCGGACCCGACCTTCTCTCCTTCTTGAAGAAGATGGTGTTCTGGTCCAAGGCCGAACCTCGTGACGGCAACGAACTCGCGGTCCTGAGCCTGATCGGACCCGAAGCGTCAACTGTCCTCGCCGCACTCGAGGTTCAGACACCCACCGAGGCCTACGACGCTCACGCCTTGGCCGACGGCGGATTTGTCCGCCGCATGCCGTGGCCTACCGAGAACTCTTTCGATCTTCTCGTCCCACGTGAGCAACTGGCAGCGTGGTGGACCAGGCTGACCGATGCCGGCGCCAAGCCCGCCGGCAGTTGGGCCTTCGAGGCACTGCGCGTCGAAGCGACGAGGCCTCGCCTCGGACTGGACACCGACGAACGGACCATCCCGCACGAGGTCCACTGGATCGGTGGGCCGGCCGAGCACGGCGCCGTCCACCTCGACAAGGGGTGCTACCGCGGTCAGGAAACCGTTGCCCGGGTTCACAATCTCGGCAAGCCCCCGCGCCATCTCGTCATGTTGCACCTCGACGGCAGCGCCGAAGCCGTCCCGGAACCGGGTGACCCGATCACGGCGGGCGGACGGGCCGTCGGACGCGTCGGGACCGTCGTCAATCATCACGAGCTCGGCCCCATCGCACTCGCTCTGATCAAGCGGAACATCCCGGTCGACACCGAACTGATGGCCGGCCCCAGCGCTGCGTCCATCGATCCGGATTCGATCGTCGCGGACGACGCACCCCAGGCCGGACGTGAGGCTGTCAACCGATTGCGCGGAAAGTGACGGGCATGGTCGACGCGGTCTGCGTCGTCCACACCGAACGTGACAGTGGCGTCAGGCGAGTCCCCCGTACCGCGATCGACAAGCGTCCCGTCGACGGCCGCGTCGCGGTAGGACGACTCGGTCTGGGTGGCGACTACGTCTGCGACACCGAGTTCCACGGCGGTGCCTTCCAAGCTGTCTACGCGTATCAGCGCGACGAAGCGCAGCGTTGGTCGGACGAATTGGGCCGACCTCTCGGCCCCGGATGGTTCGGCGAGAATCTTCACATCAGCGGGATGCTCGTCACGGACGCCGTGATCGGCGAGCGTTGGCACATCACCGGAGCCGAGGCGTCGGACGTTCTCGAACTCGAGGTGACCGCGCCCCGCGTCCCGTGCGGCACCTTCGGCATCTGGGCCGCGGAAAAGGGCTGGGTCAAAAGATTCACCGAGCGGACCGACGTCGGCGCCTACCTTCGCGTCAACCGGACCGGCACGATCGCCGCGGGCGATTCGGTCACCCGAGTCCACGTACCGGATCACGGAGTGACTGTTCGAGAGGTCTTCGCCGGAACGGATCCTGAGCGGCTTCGACGGCTCCTCGCAGAACACACCGACCTTGCACCGAACGTCACCGCGCGCGTCCAGAGGTTCATCGAACAAGCAGAAGCGCAGGTGCACTCGTGAGTATCGAATTGGTGGAAGTGGTCCGCTCCGGATTCCGCGAATGCGTGCATCGCGGATCGGCCGTCATTCTCGGCGCCGACGGCGAGGTCGTTGTCGGACTCGGGGAAATTCACACACCCATCTACCCGCGCTCGGCGAACAAGCCGCTGCAAGCCGTCGCTGCGCTTCGTAACGGCTTTGCACCCACCAGTCCGGAAGAGCTGGCCGTCGCGTCGTCCTCACATGCGGGCGAGGCCGATCACATCGAACTGGTCGCAGCGCTTCTCGCTCGCTACCAACTCGGTGTCGACCAGTTGCAGTGCCCCTCCGATCTGCCGGGCAACGAACTGGCCCGAGCCGAACTGATCGCAGCGGGCGAGCTTCCCAGCCCGATCTACATGACCTGCTCGGGCAAGCACTCCGCGATGCTCGCCACGTGCGTCGTGAACGACTGGCCGCTCGAGACGTACATGGAGCCGACTCATCCCCTCCAACTCGCGATCCAGGAGACGATCTTCGATCTCAGCGGCGAGGAAGAGCAGGAACTCGGCATCGACGGTTGTGGTCTCCCGATCGTGCCGCTCTCGCTCACGAACCTGGCTCGGGCATTCGGACGCCTGCCCTCGGCTGAGCCCGACTCACCCGAACGAGCTGTGGCCGACGCGGTCCGCGAGAACCCCTTCCTCGTCTCGGGCACCGGCCGCAACGATCAGCGCCTGATGTCCGCCGTGCCGGGTCTGTTCTCCAAGACCGGATACGACGGCATCTACGCCGGAGCGCTTCCCGACGGTTCCGCTTTCGCCCTCAAGATCGACGACGGTCACGAGCGGGCGCTCCTGCCCTTGGCGGCAGCTCTGCTCAAGCGGATGAACACCGAGTGGACCGAGGAGTTGGCGGCTCTCGCATCCGCTCCGGTCTTCGGCGGCGACGCCCGAGTGGGGACGATTCGCGCAATTCCCGGAAACTTCTGAGCAGTTCTCACAAAGTTCTGACGAGTTCTTTCAGCATCCTGGCAGCTCGCGGCCATAGTGAGAGCAATCAGACACGGCGGTGAGGCCTTCGTGGAAGCGGAAGCGACTTTTCCACGCTAGAGTGTGTGTCAGGAAACTTACACACTCAAACGGGGCCGCCAAATTCCCCAGGCCGCCCCGCGAAAGCGCGAGGGGGTCAGCCATGGGCCGCGGCCGGGCTAAGGCAAAGCAGACCAAGGTTGCACGCGAATTGAAATACAGCGTACCGACCACGGATTTCGACAGCCTGCAAAGAGAGCTCGCAGGTGGATCGACCAACTCGCATCGGAGCAGTGTCCGATCGGACCAGACTTCCGATAGGGAAGGGCATGCGCGAGAGGACGACTACGACGACTGGCGGCGTTGACCGCGCACTGCCACCGCGCAGACTGTGAAATGAGGAAGAGCTGATCGCTCTTCCTCATTTTTGCGTTCCATTTTCCGCCTCGCGTCTGCTTGCACGGACACACAAAACTGCCCCACCGGATCTCTCCGATGGGGCAGTTGACGTTGCGGTCTAGAAGCGCGGGTGGTCTCCGGCCAGGAACGCACGCTCTGCAGCGGCGTCCGACGCCTTCTTGACGCTACCGAGCGTCCAGCAGTCGATGTGGCGTGCGGTGAGGACGGCAAGTGCGCGGTCGACGTCCTCGGGTGCGACGACGGCGACCATGCCGACGCCCATGTTGAACGTCTGCTCCATCTCGGCGCGCTCGACGCGTCCGCGTTGCGCGATCATGGCGAAGACCGGAGCGGGGCTCCAGGTTCCGCGATCGAGTTCGGCGACCAAGCCCTTGGGCATGACGCGCGCGAGGTTGTTGGCGAGGCCGCCACCGGTGACGTGGCAGAACGTGCGCACGTCGGTCTCGGCAGCGAGTGCCAGGCAGTCCTTGGCGTAGATCTTGGTGGGCTCGAGCAGCTCCTCACCGAGCGTGCGGCCGAACTCGTCGACGTGTGCGCTCAGGTTCATGCGGTCGATCTCGAGCAGGACCTTGCGGGCCAGTGAGTAACCGTTGGAGTGCAGTCCCGAAGAACCCATCGCGATGACGACGTCGCCGGGGCGAACGCGATCCGGTCCGAGCAGCTTCTCTGCCTCCACGACGCCGACACCGGTGGCGGAGAGGTCGTAGTCACCGTCGGCCATGATGCCGGGGTGCTCGGCGGTCTCGCCGCCGAGGAGAGCGCAGCCGGCCTGGATGCAGCCCTCGGCGATTCCGCTGACCAATTCCGCGACGCGCTCGGGGATGACCCGGCCGACGGCGATGTAGTCCTGGAGGAACAGCGGCTCGGCGCCACAGACGACGAGGTCGTCGACAACCATGGCGACGAGGTCGAGTCCGACCGTGTCGTGCTTGTCCATCGCCTGCGCGACAGCGAGCTTGGTTCCGACGCCGTCGGTCGATGCGGCGAGCAACGGCTCCTTGTAGTCACCCTTGAGGGAGAACAAGCCGGCGAAACCACCGAGGCCACCCATGACCTCGGGGCGGCTGGCCTTCTTGGCCAGAGGGGCGAAGAGTTCCACCGCCCGGTCGCCTGCGGCGATATCGACTCCTGCTGCCGCGTAGGAGGCGCCTGCGGTGCGGTGACTGTCCTCGGTCATCGGGTTACTACTCCAGCCTTGTATTTCTCGCGAGCACGTATTGCTCGTGCACAGGTAAGTGGTCTTGCAATGTGAAGTGTTTGCAATCCTCGTGACGCGAGATGGATCGTTCGACTCGAGACCCAGAGCGCGCACACAAATACCGACGATTACGCCCATACGCTACCGGACCGGCCCCCTCGGTGAGACCTCGCGTACCCCGAGACGTCAGTTCTGCAGCCGCGCACCGATCGAGGCGTGCAGTGCGCGCAGACTGTTCTGCCCGAGTGCGACCGTCTCGGATTCGATGTGTTTGAGGAGGTGTCCGTCGTGGACGACCTTCTCGCTCGACTGGATCAGTACCGTCCCGGCTCCGGTGAAATCGAACTGGCGTTCTTCGCCGGTATTCGCGCCGAACATGCTTCCGCGAACCGCGCCCAGGAAGCTCTGCATCCAGTCGGCATCGAAGTGGTGGGACGGCGACGGGCAGTCGGCCCAACCCACCAACGCCTGCGGGTCGATGCGCAGCGGCGGCTCCGCGAACATGACCGGGCCATTGGACGACGCCAGGAACTTGCCTGTCCCCAGTAGCGTCAAAAAGCCTGGGACGATGGACTGTTTGAGGTCCAGGCTGGTCTCGAAGGCGAGGAGATTGGCCGCGCGAATCGTGAGGTTGCCGTCGTCGAGGTCGTAGGAATTGATGTTGAATCCGCGGTCCCCGAGGATCAACTTGCCCTGTCCCTGAGCGAGCACCCAGTCGTCCGCGTAGAGCGGTGAAGAGAACCTGGCCGCGACGATCGCCGTCATGCTCGTGCGCCCGAGCGGCTCGAAGTTGATGTTTCCGTAGTACGCGATCATCGCGCCCTTGGACGTGAACCACGGTTGTCCGGCCATCTCGACGCAGAAGGCGTAATCGTTGCCCGGGACGTTGTCGTTGGCGGGCAGAGTTGCCGGATTGTGAATTTCGATACCCATGCTCTGTGCCCTCTCAGAACTTCTGCTCGGACGCCTGGACCCAGACGGTGCCGGCGCCGGTCATCTTCAGCTGGATGGACTCCCCCGAGCCCTTGCCGACGGCCTCGCGCCAGCCGACGTTCGCGGAGATGTCGACGTTGATCTGACCGATGTGGCACACGTATGCCTGCGGGTCGACGACGACCTGAGGATTGTTCGGACCGACCTGCAACGGAATCGCGCCCCCGTGCGAGAGGACCGCGACGCTTCCCTGTCCGTGCAACTGCGTCGTGAACAGTCCTTGACCGGTCATGGCGCCGCGTACTGCTCCGCGCACGCCGCCCTGCGACGTGAGAGCGACTATCGAACTCTGGAGGTAACCGTCGTGTGCGAGGAGTCGGTCGGCTTCGACGGTGAGCATTGACGACCCGTCGAGGTGGATGACCTCGACGTACAAGCCGGCGTGCCCGTAGAAGACCTCACCGTTTCCCTCGGCCGCCATCATGCGTGCGTGTTCGCCGGACATCATGCGGCCGGCCATCCCGGCGATCCCGCCCATGTTCGGCATGGCGCCGGGCCCACCGCCCATGCTGTGCGGGATGAAGCGGACGTCACCGGTGTAGTAGAGCATCGACCCGGTGCGGGCGAGCACGTTCTGGCCCGGCGCGAGGGTCGACTTGACGACCTTGCTGTTCACCAATTCCAACGGCATGGTTCAGCGCTCCTCGGGCTGGATGTAGACGACTCCGGATCCGTCGAATCGCAGCGAGAACGCTTCACCGCTGCCACCGCCGATCGCGGAGCGCCAGGTGACGTCGGTGACGAAGCTCTGGTTCAGCTGGCCACGGTGCGCGACGAATGCGTCGGGATCGGCAACCAGCGGATACTGCGGGCTGACTTCGAGCGCGATGATCGGTCCGCCCTTCGACAGCACGGCCACCAGACCGGTGCCGCTGACGACCGTCGTGAACAAGCCCTGTCCGGAACCTGCGCCGCGGAGGCCGGCAAATTTCACGTCGGTTCGCAGTTGTCCGACCAATGCGAGCAACTGTGACGCTTCCACGTGCAGAGCGTCGTTGTTGAGCTCGATGATCGTGATGTCCTGGGCATCGACCGCGAAATAGACGGTGCCTTGACCACTGACTTCCATCAGGGACAGTGATTCACCTGCCGCCTTCTGTTTCAGCGCGGCACGCAGCCCGCCACCACCGCCCATTCCGGCGTTCTTGAAGGTGATCGCACCCTCGTACGCCACCATCGAGCCGTTGATCGCTTTGATGGTGTCCCCCACCAGGTCTGCGACCAGGACCCGGTGCCCATCCATTCTCAGTTGCGCCACGGAGGGCACTATGCCAGATGCTCACGACGTATGCCGTGTCGTGGAACAGAAAGTCGTGAACAGAAAATCTGCCGCCCACATGCTGTGGACGGCAGATTCTCGGCTGTCGAATTTCAACGATTCTGATGTTCAGGGCCGGCTGAGCGCGCTCGCGTTGTCGTTGTCGCGAGTGGCCGTCGAACCTGCGGTGCTCTCGAGCATCCCCTCGAGGACGTTCTTGCCGATCGAGGTTTCCTTGGGAAGCGCGATCGGGTAGGTCCCGTCGAAGCACGCGGCGCACAGACGGCTGGCCGGCTGCTCGGTGGCGGCGATCATGCCTTCGGTGGAGATGTATCCGAGCGTGTCCGCTCCGATGGAACGACGCACACCGTCGAGCATTTCCTCGAACGTCGCATCCTGTCCGCCTGCGCCGTTGGCAATCAATTCGGCCGGTGAGGCGAAGTCGATGCCGTAGAAGCAGGGCCACTTGACCGGCGGCGAGGCGATACGGACGTGAATTTCGAGGGCGCCGGCTTCGCGGAGCATCCGGATGAGCGCACGCTGAGTGTTACCGCGGACGATCGAATCGTCCACCACCACAAGGCGCTTGCCGCGGATGACTTCCTTGAGCGGGTTGAGCTTGAGCCTGATACCGAGCTGACGGATCGTCTGCGACGGCTGGATGAAGGTACGGCCCACGTAGGCGTTCTTCATCAGACCCTGGCCGTAGGGGATGCCTGAGCCCTGTGCGTATCCGACGGCTGCGGGGGTGCCGGACTCGGGAACGGGGATGACCAAGTCACCTTCGGCGGGATGCTCGCTGGCGAGCAGACGGCCGATCTCGACGCGGGTCGAGTGGACCGAACGGCCACCGATGACGCTGTCGGGACGGGCAAGGTAGACGTACTCGAAGACACAGCCCTTGGGCGTCGGATTCGCGAAACGCGAGGAGCGGACGCCGTCGGCGTCGATCGCGAGTAGCTCACCGGGTTCGATGTCGCGAACGAACGACGCACCGACGATGTCGAGGGCTGCGGTCTCGCTGGCGACTACCCAACCGCGGTCGAGTCGACCGAGGCAGAGCGGGCGGATGCCGTGCGGATCCCGCGCTGCGTACAGCGTGTGCTCGTCCATGAAGGTGAGGCAGAACGCGCCCTCCAACGTGGGAAGCAATTCCATCGCGGCCTGTTCGATGGTGCTGTCGCCGGCAGCGTGTGCCAGGAGACCACCGATGAGGTCGGAGTCGGAAGTCGCGGCATTGGGGCGCTTGTCGTTGACCAGGCCGGCTGCACGGGTGCGGCTCGCGAGTTCAGCGGTGTTGACCAGGTTGCCGTTGTGGCCGAGCGCGATGCCGGTGCCGGCAGTGGTCGTACGGAAGATGGGCTGCGCGTTCTCCCACGTCGTGGAACCGGTGGTGGAGTAACGGCAATGTCCGACGGCGACGTGACCTGGCATCGCTGCGAGGGTCTGCTCGTCGAATACCTGGCTGACCAGGCCGAGATCCTTGAACACCAGCACCTGGGAGCCGTCGGCTACCGCAATGCCGGCAGCTTCTTGACCACGGTGCTGAAGTGCGTACAGGCCGTAATAAGTGAGCTTCGCCACATCCTCTCCCGGCGCCCAGACGCCGAATACACCGCATTCTTCGCGGGGCTCGTTCTCGTCCTCGTCGGACGGGTTCGAAGCGAGGAGATTTGGACTGTTGACCGACAGATCGGCACGAGTCACCGGGCGCTCCCTTTGTGGGCAGGGGTTGGGGGGCATCCACAGTCTACGGCCATTTTGGGACTCACTTCCCCTGAGGGCTGCCTTGGGTCTCAGATCACGCCGAAGCGAACCGGATGGTCTCTCTCTGTTACTGCGTCAACCACTCTGTCACTACGCCAACCCCTCTGTTGCTAGGTCAACCGCAGCAGTGGGAGCCAGTGCGCAATTTCGGGAGCGCGGCTACCTGAGGCGTCGACTCTTCCGTCACCTGAGGCCTCGGAGAACTCGAGCAATCCGGTGACCATCTGCAACCACGTCCGAGCGTCCGTCTCGACGACGTTGGGCGGGGTTCCGCGCGTGTGACGCGGACCTTCGATGCATTGCACCGCAACAAACGGTGGGACCCGCACCTCGACGCTCGATCCGGGGGCGATCTGTTCGAGAGTGCGCGCACTCATCTTCACTGCCGCACCGAGTTCACTGCGCGAAGGCTTCGGCAGTTCCGGATCTCGAAGCCACGGGCCGACGGCCAGGACGGCGGCACGAAATTCGGCGGGGTCGACGGCGCGGCGGGGCGGCATCAGTTCACTCCATGTCTGCGAGTAGCGATACGAACGGCAAGTGCGCCACCGGCATTCGTGGCCAGGTGCAGCAGGGCGGGGGCAAGTACGCTGCCGCCACGGCGGTGCAGCCACTCGAACAGCAATGCCGAAGCGCCGGTGAACGCCACGGCTGCGGGAACGTTGTCGCCGGCACCGCGGGCGGGAGCGACGTGCCACAGCCCGAAGGTCAGTGCGTGAACAGCCTGCGCGGTCGGCCTGTTCAGTTCGCGGCTCCAGACGGCCGACATCGCGCTACGGAACAACAGTTCCTCGGAGAGCACCGTCCCGAACGGGATGTGCAGGATGATCCATTCGAGGAAGTCTTCGCGGCCGTCTGCTCGCTCGTCGGCAGCGAGAGTCGCGCGCAAGGAGGGAACGGCCAAAGCGACGCTGTAGCCCGTGAGGACCGCCCCCGCCGCGGCTCCGCCGAACTGAGAACCACCACGAATGCCGGTGTGCGCCAAGCCGAGTTCCTCGCGGGTGTAACCACGTGCGAGTAGGACTCCGATGGCCGACAGACCGGCCGCGGTGTTGACCACGGCGCGGGCTCGGGGCGAAAGACCGAATGCCGGAAGCACGACGTTGCTCCAGGTGATCGCGGTAGCGGAGAGCGCGATCGAGGCGACTCCCCTCACTTCTCGGGGCCCTCTGATTTCACGGCGACAACCAATGCCGACCGCACCCGCTCGGTTTCTGCGGCCGTCCATCCCTCAGGCTGGACGACGCTGATCCAGGCGTCCAGAACGGAGGTTCCGTAATTGTGACCATGGCCGTCCGGAACTCCCGCGGCGTTACCGAGGTCTGCAGACACCTGCCAGAACGTCACGACCGGGAACCATTTCATTGACGGCGAGCGGTCGAAACCGGGCACTTCCTTGAGCCACTCGGGCCGATTGAACATGAGGTCGGGTGACCACCACACCACTGGATCGGAAGGGTGCTGGACAAACAGAACCCGCGGCTGCGGCCACGTCATCCCGTCGGTCGGAATGTCTTCGGAGCGATCCGCGAACCGCACGCCGGCCAAGCCGTCCGCGTAGACAGGAGCTACTTCGGGAGTGCCTGGATCGCGCCTCTTCTCGATCGAACGCCACAACTGCGTCGCGTTCGGTGGGCCAACCCACAGAATTCCGTCGGCGGTATCGCGTGCCGCCTGCAGTGTGTCGAAGGCTCCGGCGCCGGCCATGACGCCGAGGCTCTCGCCGTAGACCATGAACTTCGGCCTGGTGGCTTCCGGTTCCTGGAGCCATCTTTCGTGTACCCGCTCGATCAACAGGCGTCCGGCAGCTTGCGCCTTCTCCTGGTCGGCGAGGAACGAGATCCAACTCGGCAGGTACGAGTACTGGCTGGCGACAAGAGCAGTGTCGCCGTCATGCACAAGTTCGATTGCCTGTGCCGCAGTGGGATTGACCCACCCCGTACCCGTCGTCGGAATGACCACGAGGACCTTGCGTTGGAAGGCGCCGGTTCGCTCCAGCTCCTTGATGACCAGATCCATACGCTCTTCGGGATCTTCGGCGCTTTCAAGTCCGGCATATACGCGAATCGGATCCATCGCAGGCTTACCGGTTGCCGCTTCGAGTTCCTGCGCGTCGAGTCCGCGCGAGACGAAGTTTCGTCCCTCGAACCCCAATGTGTCCCAGGGAGCGGCTGATTCGGGGCTACCCGATTTCATCGGATCCTGCGGTTCGACGACGCCGTCGCGAGTGGTCGAGTTCTGCAGACTGAAGATCGAGTTGGTCGCTGCATAGATTCCGCGGACCAGGACGCCGTCGACCAGCATGAAGAACAGGACGGTGACAACCAGGACACCGACGCCATTGGCCACCGACCGTGACCAGTGGAACCGCCGCATCAGCTGTCGGGCAATCAGTTTCACCAGATCGTGGAGGACCCGCCAGATCGAGATGAGCAGGCCACCGACGAGCAGGCTCAGTCCGAGGGTTCGGATGTAGCCGGAAGTGGTCGTGCCTTCGGCATCGGTCAGTGCCGCGATTTCACGTTGCCACCCGGCCGCGTAGACCAGCATGATGATCGCCGCGACGATGGACGCGACCGGAACGAAGACCTTGATCGCGGAAGGCACCGGCTCGGGCAGTGGCCACCACCGTCGACCGCTGAGCAGGTATCGCTCGACAGCCCAACCGATCGCAGTACCGACGCCGTAGCCGATGGCCGAGTTGATACCGCCGATCAGACCTTGGAAAAGCCAATCGCGCGGCAACAGCGAAGGGGTCAACGACCAGCAGAAGAAGAACGCGGCAAACGCGATGCCGGTGAAGTCGAGTTTGAGGAGCCCCCACGCCCACTCGGTGAAGCGGTTGTCGAGCTTCTCGAGGGGTGCGGGAACAGCCAGCCGCGGGTGGTGTTCCTGCGGCTGGCTGTCAGAAGAAGTCAGTTCTCCGGAATCGACCATCTATCACCCGAACAGTGCGGGCAGCGTTCCCTCGAAGGCCTCACGGAGCTTGGCCATCGTGACGGAGAAGTGTCCCTGGACCTCGACGGAGTCGCTGCCCTCGTCGACGACCCCGATACGCGTCCACGGCAAGCCGCGGGCGGTGCACATACCGGTGAAGCGAGTCTCCTCGGTACGCGGAACTGCAACGAGGACGCGTCCCGACGATTCCGAGAACAAGGTCACGAACGGATCTGCGCCCTCGGGAATCAGGATGCGGCAACCGGTTTCGCCGGCCAGCGCGGCTTCGACGACAGCCTGGGCCAGTCCACCCTCGGAGAGGTCGTGGGCTGCGGTGACGAGACCGTCACGCGAAGAGGCGAGCAGAATGTCGGCGAGCAGTTGCTCACGGGCGAGGTCGACCTTCGGCGGCACGCCACCGAGGTGACCGTGCTCGACCTGCGACCAGATGGAGCCGTCGAACTCGTCGTGGGTGTCGCCGAGCAGGATCAGCGTCTCGCCGGGCTCGAGTCCGAGGCCCGTCGGGATGCGGCGGTGAACGTCGTCGATCACACCGAGGACGGCAACCACCGGCGTCGGCAGGATTGCCGTGGATCCGGTCTGGTTGTAGAAGCTGACGTTGCCGCCGGTGACGGGGATGCCGAGGGTGGCGCAGCCGTCGGCAAGGCCGCGAACGGCCTGCTGGAACTGCCACATGACACCCGGGTCCTCGGGAGAACCGAAGTTCAGGCAGTTGGAGACGGCCTTGGGCGTTGCGCCCGTGACTGCCACGTTGCGGAAAGCCTCGGCCAACGCGAGCTGCGCACCGGTGTACGGGTCGAGCGCGGTGTAGCGGCCCGAAGCGTCGGTGGACAGTGCGATTCCGCGTCCGGTCTTCTCGTCGATGCGGATGACACCGCCGTCGGCGTTCTCGGCCAGGACGGTGTTTCCGCGGACGTAGCGGTCGTACTGCTCGGTGATCCACTTGCGGCTGCACAGGGCAGGCGAGGCGATCATCTTCAGCAGGGTCGCTTCGAGCTCGGCGTCGGTTTCGGGACGCTTCAGTCCGGCGGTCGTATTCGCGATCAAGGCATCCTGCGTTGCCGGACGCTCGACGGGGCGGTGGTAAACCGGACCCTCGTGCGCGACGGTGCGCGGGGGAACGTCGACGACAGTCTCGCCGTGCCAGGAGATGGTGAGGTGCTCACCGTCGGTGACCTCGCCGATGTCGGTGGCCAGGACGTCCCACTTCTTGCAGACCTCCATGAACGCATCGACGTTCTCGGGCGTGACCACGGCGCACATGCGCTCCTGCGATTCGCTCGAGAGCACCTCGGCCGGGGTCATTCCGGTGGCGCGCATCGGAACCTTCTCGAGGTTGATGTGCATGCCGCCGTCGCCGGCCGCGGCCAGCTCGGAGGTGGCGCAGGACAGCCCGGCGCCGCCGAGGTCCTGGATGCCGACGACGAGGCCGGCCTTGTAAAGGTCGAGACAGCACTCGATGAGCACCTTCTCGGTGAACGGGTCGCCGACCTGAACCGCGGGCAGCTTCTTACGTCCGCCGGTGTCTCCACCCTCGTCGTCGAACGTCGCCGACGCGAGGACCGAGACGCCGCCGATTCCGTCGAGACCGGTGCGAGCACCGAACAGAATGATCTTGTTGCCCGCGCCCGAAGCGAAGGCCAGATGCAGATCCTCGACGCGCATGACGCCGGCAGCGAGGGCGTTGACCAGCGGGTTACCTGCATAGGACTCGTCGAAGACCGTCTCGCCGCCGATGTTCGGCAGGCCGAGGGAGTTTCCGTATCCACCGACACCACGCACGACACCGTCGACGACGCGACGGGTATCGGGGGCGTCAGCAGCACCGAACCGAAGCTGATCCATGACGGCGATCGGACGAGCACCCATGGCCATGATGTCGCGGACGATGCCGCCGACACCGGTCGCCGCACCCTGGTAAGGCTCGACGTACGACGGGTGGTTGTGGCTCTCGACCTTGAACGTGACTGCCCAGCCGTCACCGATGTCGACGACGCCGGCGTTCTCACCGATACCGGCCAGCATGTTGGCGCGCATCTCGTCGGTGGTGGTCTTGCCGAAGTATCCGAGGTGGACCTTCGAGGACTTGTACGAGCAGTGCTCGCTCCACATCACCGAGTACATCGCCAGTTCGGCGTCCGTGGGACGGCGGCCCAGGATCTCCTTGATGCGTGCGTATTCGTCGTCCTTGAGACCGAGCTCCTTGAACGGCTGAGCGGCATCGGGATCAGCCGATGCGTGCGTGACGGTATCGACCTGGTGAGCAGACACTGGAGAGTGGTCCCTTCCCTACGGGAGTCAAGAGGCAAGCCGGCGCGGAGCGGGACACCACGAATGTGCCCAACGAAAGAACGTGCCGGGGGACAGTCTATCGGTGTGGGCCGACGACTTCCGCAGACGGCAGCACCCGCAACACCTCCGGGCCTGCGAAGTATCGCCCGTCACACCCGCCCCGGTTGGGTGATCCGGTCGGTTTTCCTAAAGTCAGGGCCGGCCCACTCTCTCCCTCGAAAGGCCTCGCATGCCCCAGGATGTTCGTCAGTCCGACCTCACGGCACAGTCCCAGTCGGTGACCACTCCCCTCACTCCGGCTGCAATTTTCCTGGTCGCGACCGTAAATCCGGGTGGTGAGAACACCACACGAGAACTACTCGCCGACGTCGCCGGCCTGCAGCGCGCCGTGGGGCTGCGCGTCCCCGGATCAGGTTTGGATGTGGTGACAAGCATCGGTTCGTCGGTTTGGGATCGACTGTTCGCCGGTCCGCGCCCCGCGCTACTGCACCCGTTCGCCGCTCTACAGGGTGACGTTCACTCGGCGCCGTCGACTCCCGGCGATCTGCTCTTCCACATCCGCGCGATGAGCATGGATGCGTGTTTCGAGGTGGCTCGGCAGATCACGAAGCGACTGCACGGCGCAGCCACGGTGGTCGACGAGGTTCACGGCTTCCAGTACTTCGAGAACCGAGACCTCATCGGCTTCGTCGACGGCACCGAAAATCCGGTGGGCCGCGACGCCGTCGCCGCCGTGACTGTCGGAGACGAAGATCCTGCGTTCACCGGAGGAAGCTACGTCCATATCCAGCGCTACGTCCACAAGATGCGGGACTGGGAAGCAATCACCGTCGACGAGCAGGAACGTGTGATCGGACGCAGCAAGCTCGAGGACATCGAGATGACGTCCGAAGTGAAGCCGGCCAACTCGCACGTAGCCCTCAACGCAATCAAGGACGAGAACGGCAAGGCTCTCGAGATCCTGCGTGCCAACATGCCGTACGGGCGCCTCGGCGACGACAAGATCGGCACCTTTTTCATCGGCTACTGCCGCACGCCGGCGATCACCGAACGGATGCTCGAGAACATGTTTCTTGGCAACCCTCGCGGCAATTACGACCGTCTGCTCGATTTCTCGACGGCCGTGACGGGCTCGATGTTCTTCACTCCGAGCGCCGACTTCTTCGAGGATCTACCGGCTGCACCCGCTGGGCTCTCAGCCGTTTGACTGCCCGCTCCCAGCTACCCACCCTCTAACTACGCGGCGTGAGGAACGCACCGAGCGCGTCGGCATACATGCGGACATCTGCCGCGCCCATCAGCTCGCGGGCAGAGTGCATCGCGAGCTGAGGCGCGCCGACGTCGACGGTGGACAGTCCGGTGCGTGATGCCGTGATCGGTCCGATGGTGGAGCCGCACGGCAAATCGGCGCGGTGGACGTAGCGCTGCATCGGCACTCCCGCCTGATCGCACGCGAGCGCGAATTCGCCGGCACCGGCCGCATCGGTGGCGTAGCGCAGGTTCTGGTTCACCTTGAGTACCGGCCCACCGTTGATCTCGATCCGATGAGCGGGCTCGTGGCGGTCCGGGTAATTGGGGTGCGTCGCGTGTGCCATGTCGCCCGACGCGCATACCGAGCCGGCCATCGCCTGCAGGAATTCTTCGCGGCCACCACCGCGTCCCAACACGATCCGCTCGAGCACGGTGTTCAGCAGGTCCGAGAAAGCTCCGCGATCGGACATGCTGCCGACCTCTTCATGATCGAAGAGAGCAAGCACTGGGACCTGCTGACCGGGCGACTCAGCCGCGGCCAAAAGTGCTTGTGTCCCTGCATAACACGTGCCCTGATTGTCGAGCCTGGGGGCGCTGACCAATTCCTTGTCCACCCCCACGACTGCGCTGGGCGCAAGGTCGTGTGTCATCAATTCCCAGCCGAGAACCGACGACGCGGCTACACCCGCACGCTCGGCGACAAAGCCGATGAACGACTTGGGCTTCGAACCCACGCCCCAGATTCCGTTGACGTGCCTCTGCGGATCCAGCGTCACACCCTTGCGATCTTCGGACAGGTGGATAGCCAGCTGCGGAACACGAAGAATCGGGTCGTCGATGCGAACCAGCTTCTGCTCCACAGTGTTTCCCACCCGGACACTCAATCGGCCGGAGATACCGAGATCGCGGTCGAGCCAGGAGTTCAGCCACGCACCGCCATACGGTTCGAGGCCCACCATCTGCCACCCGGCCGAAGTGAGGTCGGGATGCTGTTTGACCCGCAGGTTCGGGCTGTCGGTATGACCTCCGACAATCCGGAACGGAGCGGTGTTTCCCACGCCCTCGGTGCTCCAGGCGATCAGCGAACCGCCTCGCACGAGGAAGTACCGTCCGGGCTCGGCTGGCCACGACTGCGTTTCGTGGACTTCGACGAACCCGCCGGCCGTCAGCTCGGTCGCCACCGTCGCGCACACATGGAACGGCGACGGTGACGAATCGACGAAGCTGCACAAGCCGTCTGCGTCGGCCCCGGTCAGAGAAGCCGCCCCGGCCCGAGCCGCCCGAGAAGTCTGAGAAGTCATGCCTCTCATCATGCCCGAACAGGTGTCCGGGATATCAGTGGCCACGAATCAGGTGAGCACAGAATCGGTTAGCTCAGGCGTGAGGACCGGACACGCAGAACTGATTCCCATCAGGATCGAGGAGCGTCACCCAGCGGAAACCGTCCATGTTTTCGCGGTGGTGCTCAGTTGCTCCGGCCTCGACGAGCCGCGCCACCTCGGCGTCGAGATCCGGACTCCCCAAATCGAGATGGATGCGATTCTTGCCGGCGGTGGGGTCCGGGACCTTCTGGAATGCGAAGTTGGTGGCGCTGTCAGGGACCGAGACGATGTAGAACCAACCGTCGTTTTCCTCGACGATGTTTCCGCCCAACTGCGCTGCCCACCACGTTGCGAGCGGACCGGGATCGAGACTGTCGAAGGTGATCATGCCGAGTGTGAGAGTCATGCGCACACGTTAATGGAAGCCACCGACAAAGACTCTCGATCTCGGGCTGAGATGAGACGATCGTCGAATGCGACTCACAACGCTGCGCGACCGTGTTGCAGAACCACTCTTCGCAGTTTTCATCGCGACCGGCATGCTCCTGAGCATCCTCGGAGTGCTCGCCTGACCATCATCCACTTCGACCTCGAGCCGAACCTGATCACCTTCACCGCAACAGGTCTTGCCGTCGGCCTTCTCGCGGCCGCCCTGCTTTATCTCCGGAACTACTCGCTCACTCGATCGAACTAGCAGATCGGTAGATCACTCGACCGCTTCGAGTTCCGCGACACTCCCGTCCGAGATCACCCGGACGTGGCGGGTGATCTTCTCGATCGGCCAGTCCCACCACGCAATTCGCACCAACTTCTCGATGTCTTCGGCACTGAAGCGGCGCTTGATCTCCGTTGCCGGGTTGCCGCCGACAATTGCGTAGTCCGGGACGTCGCGCGTTACGACGGCGCCAGTGGACACGATCGACCCGTGACCGATCCGGACACCGGGCATGACTGTCACGTTCCCGCCGAACCACACGTCGTTCCCCACGACGGTGTCACCGCGCGACGGCAAATCCTGCACCAAATCCATGTGCCTGGCCCAATCACCGCCCATGATCGGAAACGGGTAGGTGGAGACACCGTTCATACGATGGTTCGCGCCGTTCATGATGAAGGTGACACCGGTGGCCAGGGCGCAGAACTTTCCGATCACCAGTTTGTCGGGACCGTAGTGATGCAACACGTTTCGAGTCTCGAACTCTTCGGCGAACTCCGGATCGTCGTAGTAGGTGTACTCCCCTACCTCGATCAACGGGTTGTCGATCAACGGCCTCAGCAACACCACTCGCGGTTGCCCGGCCATCGGATGAACATTGGTGGGATCCGGCGCAGTGAAATCTGACGCAATGGGATCTGACGCGTTCACTGCTTACTCCGATCCGTCGGCGCGGTGTCGCCGACCGCAGCAAGACTATCTGGTTCCTGCTGCGATCGACCGACAAGCGAAAACGTACCCGTGTCAGCCCAGGAGGCCCTTGGCGATATGGGTGACCTGAATTTCGTTGCTGCCCGCATAGATCATGAGCGACTTGGCATCACGCGCCAACTGCTCGACTCGGTACTCGGCCATGTAGCCGTTTCCACCGAACAGCTGCACGGCTTCCATCGCGACCTCGGTCGCTGCGCGCGAGGAGTACAGCTTCATCGCCGACGCCTCCGCCAGGCTCACTTTGTCTCCGGCTGCGGTGCGCTCGATCGCATTGAAGACCATGTTCTGCACGTTGATTCGAGCGACCTCCATCTCGGCGAGCTTGAGCTGGATGAGCTGGAACTGCCCGATCTCGCGTCCCCACAGTTTGCGGGACTTCGCGTATTCGATACTCAGACGGTGGCATTCGTTGATGATGCCGAGAGACAGGGACGCGATGCCGATGCGTTCGGCGGCGAAGCTCTCCTTGGCGCTGGATTTGCCGTCCGACTTTCCGCTGTCCTCGGTCTCGCCGAGCAGACGGTCCTTGGTGATGCGGACGTTGTCGAAGAACAGCTCACCTGTGGGTGAGGAGTTCATGCCCATCTTCTTGAACGGCGGGCTCTGGGTGAGACCCTCCATGCCCTTGTCGAGGATGAAGGCGAGCACCTTGCGATCGCGACGATCAACCGACGCATCGCCCTCGTCGAGCTTTGCGTACACGATCATCACGTCGGCGTACGGACCGTTGGTGATGAAGGTCTTGTTGCCGTTGAGAATGTAGTCGTCGCCGTCGCGGCGTACGTAGGACTTCATGCCGCCGAAGGCATCCGAGCCGGAGTCCGGTTCGGTGATCGCCCAGGCGCCGACGGTCTCGAATGTCACCAGGCCGGGGAGCCAGCGTTCCTTCTGCGCGAGTGTGCCGCGGCTGCGGATAGTTCCGGCGGCCAATCCGAGGCTGACACCCAACGATGCGACCAGGCCGAGGCTGACTCCGGCCAATTCGCTGTTGAGCACGACGCCCATGCTGCCGGCGCCGCTGAAGGCGCTCGACTTCTCACCGTCACCGGAGGGCGCATCGCCGCGCTCGCGTGCCAGCAACTTCTCGAGGCCCTCGCGTGCCATGTCGGCCAGACCGAAGGTCGAGTACAGCTTGCGAATGATGTCGAACGGCGGCAGCGCACCGCTTTCGAGCTCGTCGACGTGAGGTCGCACCTCTTTGTCGATAAAGCCCCGCAAGGCGTCGCGGAACATCAGGTCGGTGTCGGACCACTCGTACATGTGCCTGAACTCCAGTCGGTGAACGATCGAGAGACTGCCGAACGGCAGCCACACACCGAATATAGAACACGTTCCAAAACCGGAACAGGATTCAGCTGATCAGTCCCATTCGCTGCGAGATCCACGTCAGCTCCTGCTCGACGCCAGCCGACCACACCGAAAAGCTGTGACCACCGGGAAGCTCGAGATACCTGGCGTCCATTCCGGCCGCTTTGGCCGCTTCGTACACCTTTTGCTGACCGGGCTTGAACTCATTGTCATCTGTTCCGACGACGAACACTCCGCCCGAGTTCGGGAACTTCCGAGTCGCCAGCAGGTCCATCGGATTCACCTTCACGAACGCCGCTTCGTCGCCGCCGAATATCTCGTCGACGGTTCGCTGTCGGTCACCGAGCGAAGGCTCCAATTGACCGGACAGATCGAGGAATGTCGGGTACACCTCGGGGTAATTGGTCGCCATCTGCAGTGAGCAGGTGCCACCGTAGGAGAGCCCGCCGATTGCCCACGCTCGCGGATTCGTGTCGATCTGGAACGCATTCGCCACCGCAGCGGGCAAGTCCTTTGCCAGATACGTGCCGACCTTGCCCTGTGACGAATCGGTGCACAGCGGATTGGCCATCTGCGACCCTGTTCCATCGGCTATCACGACGACTGGAGCCAACCCCTCGTGATCTCGTGCAAAGGCATCCATTGTCGCGGTCAGCTTTCCGCCCTGGAGCCAGTCCTCGGGCTTGCCAGGCTGACCTGCCATGAGCACGAGCACGGGAAGAAGCGGACGCGGATTGGTGAAGTACGACGGCGGCAGATACACCTGCGCGTCGCGCGCGGAGAATCCTGAAATCGTCCCGGGGACAGGCAAAGTCGTGACCCGCCCGCGAATCGGCATGCCCTCCGGCGCTTTCCACACCGTGTCGGTGGGATCGCCGGTGACAACAGGATCAGTCGGACCGGGAACTTCACTGAGTGAGATGCGGTCGAAATCGTCGTGTCCGAACGCAATTCCCACAGTCGGATACGCGGCGAAAACCAGATTGATCTGCGTCGCGGCAGTGATGACGACCAGAACCGTCGCGATCACGGACAGGAGCGCTTTCGCGACGGTTCCGCCTGCCTTGATTCGCGGCCCGAGAAGTAGCAACGCGTAGATACCGATTCCGATCCACACGTAGATCGACATCTCGATGGGATCGGGGAACGGCACGATCACCTTTTCGACGGTGATCCACACGGCGATCATGATCACCAGCGCAATCAGCCCCGCGATCGGCACCGCTCTGCGGTAGTACCAGCGCACGTTCGAACCGAGCAGCCACACGCCACCCAGGACCCCAAGGACAGTCAGGATCACCGGCAGCGGTCCCGAGATCAAACTGATTCGGTAGAGCCAGTCCACGTCAAGCCTCTCGCGCGTAGAAATGTCGCACGCACGAGGCTAGACGACGACGCTAGTACTCTGTATCAGGTGACATTCATCAAGGTCTGTGGCCTACGCGACGTTGACACGGTCGACCTCACGGTGGGCCTGGGCGTCGACGCCATCGGTTTCGTCTTCGCCGAGAGCGTCCGCAAAGTCGACCCCACACTCGCAGTCGCTCTGCTCGCGCGAGTTCCCGATCACATCCGTGCAATCGGAGTCTTTCTCGGCAACCCGATCGGACAGATCCTCGAGATCGCGAAGATCACCGGGCTTCGCACCGTACAGGTTCACGATCTTGTCGACGCCGAGCAAGTGCAGCGACTGCACGATGCCGGCCTCACCGTCATCCGCGCGGTCGTCTCCAGCAACGTCCGCGACGGTTACAATCTCGACCTCGGCGAGGACGAACTCCTGATCGACGGCGCAGACGCCGGATCAGGGGTGCCGTGGAACTGGGCCCAACAGCAATCCCGCCCGCAAGGCAAGTGGATCCTGGCGGGCGGACTGTCCCCGGACAACGTTCGCGACGCACTCGATGCCACCGGAGCCTGGGGCGTCGACGTCTCCAGCGGCGTCGAATCCTCCCGCGGCGTCAAGGACCACGCGTTGATCGAGAAGTTCGTGAGCGCTGTCCGCCAGACCGATCACTCGAAATAGGACGCGTAGTCACTGAAAGCGACTTGACCGGTGGGACTCGCTTTCACGGCGTCGGCAACGGCAGGCGGAATGGGAGCCCAGTGCGCAGGCATGGCCGCCGCCAGTGACGGCTTCAAGATGTAGAGCAGTGCGAAGTTCACTATCCAGAGCGGCGGTGCCATCGACATGCCGACTTCCGAATTCACATCGCCTTTGGTGTTGGCCACCAGCTGCGCTGCTCCCGAAATCTGTTGCGCTGCAAATCCGTAGACTGCCTGCACCGTGTATGCCGACTGATAGAGCGCAATCAGAGTGTGCGTTGCACCGTTGTTGCGCAACCAGGTGCCCACGAAACCGCCAGGGGCGATCAGCGTATTCACCTGTCGCGTCGGCGCATCCGCGTTGGCCGGACTCTCCAGCAATCCGTCGGGATTCACGTACAACCCGTAACTGGCCAGAACCGACGGCGTAGTGCCGGAATAGAGGGGCCGCCCGTTCGTATTGGTGAGAATCCGGGCGCATTCGTCGATCACCGCGGCGTCCTCGCGATTTCCGCCGACCCCTCCGCCGGAGATGAGATCGCGATACTGCTCCTCGGTCAAAGCGTCGGCTGGCTCGAGTCCGATCTGCGCGGCAATCTCTTCCGCAGTCTGCTGACCGAGTGGCTGGTTGAGTTGATCCGGAGTAGTCATCTGCGTGGGCGCGACGCTCTCGTAGCCAGGCGCCCCAGCAAAAGGGATCACGAACCCGGTATCGACTGTGTCTGCAACGGGTTGCGCGCCGGCCATCTGAGTGGCGGCACACGAAAGTACGCACACCCCAACCAAAGCCAGCACCGACACGGTCCCGCGATGAGACCGTGCTCCACGTCTACAGCCCTCGTTTGAGAAAGCCTTGCCTGCAATTCCATTGCCGCGCATAGGTCAACCTCCCGGGACACAGTCCGGCGAATCAACTCGAGCTTGCATCTCAGTCAAACGCTGTGACCAGCGCCGTGTCAAGACACTGGTCAGGTCGAGGCACGGCGACAGCTCGCTCGATACAGGCGACAGCTCGCCCGCTACAGTGATGCTTCCATCTGAAGTGACCTCACCCCATTTGAATTGCAGGACATCTCGGGAGGCGAGCAGTGTCTGACAAGCGCGGGACCGTATTGATCACCGGTGTCGGTCGGAGCAAGTCGATCGGAGCGAGCCTCGCATTGGGCCTTGCCGAGGATGGTTGGGATCTGGCTATCGGCTACTGGGAGCCTTACGACGAACGCGTCGGGTTCGGGCGCGGAGCGCACGATCCGCAAGACATTGCCGAGAAGTGTCGCGCACTCGGAAGCCGTGTCGACCTCGTTCCTGGAGATCTGGCCTCGCCCGACGTGGCCGATCAGCTCGTTGACGCTGCCGCAGCGCGGAACGACCTCCGTGGGCTGGTGCTCTCACATTGCGAAAGCGTCGACAGCTCGATCCTCGATACCACCGTCGAGAGCTGGGAACGACATTTCGCCGTCAACGCTCGCGCCTCCTGGCTGCTGATCAAAGCGTTCGCTGAACGGCTTCCGGAACAGCGCGACGTCAGTCAGGTGGCCGGGCGGATCATCGCACTCACCAGCGACCATGCGGCCCACAATCTTCCGTACGGGGCCAGCAAGGGCGCTCTCGACCGCATCGTCATCGCCGCCGCAGTCGAACTTGGATCACGCGGCATACGAGCCAACGTCGTCAACCCAGGACCTATCGACACAGGATGGATGACACCCGCGATCAGACAGGCCACAACCCTCCAGACTCCTGCCGGCCGGCTGGGTACTCCCGGCGACACTGCAAACCTCGTTCGGTTTCTGATGTCCGACGCCGGAGGCTGGATTACGGGACAACTCCTTCACTCCAACGGCGGATTCAGTACGAACTGAGCCTTGGCCGGACTCAGTTCAGGCTTTGTAGGTCGGTAGCGTCTGCCCGAGCCTCTTACCCATTTCGGCAGCCAAAGCCGCGAGCCCGCTGGCCGGACGCACCATGACCTCGAAATCGACGATCTTGCCGTCCTCGTCGAATTCGACCATGTCGATTCCCTTGAGACTTTTATCGCCGATGTTCGCACTGAATTCGAGCACGACCTGCCGACCGTTGGCTCCGGCGAACTGACGGTGGTACTCGAAGTTCTCGAACACCTGGATCACCGTATTGAGAATGAGCACAACGGCATCCGCGGACTGGTACGGCTTGAATCCCGTGGGCGATCGGAACTGCGCGTCGGGCGCGACGATCGTCGGTAGCGCCGACAGATCGCCGGTTTCGATCATGGTGTGCCACAACTTCAGTGCAGCTTCGACTTTCGGTTCGAGCGTCAATTCCGTGCTCATGCTTCTACCCTTCCCTCGACGTTACCTGCCGCTTGATTTACCGGCACTTGACTTGCGACGGACCACGCACTCAACACAGTTCGCACCCCGGTCACGAGTTGCAACGGCTGATCGATCATGACGTGATGTCCGGCTTCGGGAATCTCCGCCACGATGGCCTCCGGTCCGAACAATCCGCGCATGTGCTCCATGAGTCGATCGGACACGATGCCGTTCTCAGCTCGGAAATAGGCTACGCGGCAACGTGGTTCGCTGTCGAGAACATCTTCGGCGCCTACTCGGAGAAAGAAATTCGGATCGAACTTCCACGACCAACCGCCCTCGACTTCCTCCATCGACGTGGCCGCCACATGGTCACGCACCGCAGGCAGACCCGAATCCTGCGGCGGAACGAAGCGGAAACGGCCCATCGCGTCTTCCCTGGTGGGATAAACCTTCTTGGGGCCGAACGCATTCTGGCGTCGAGCCGCCTCCTCTTCGGGCGTACGCGCCTTGAGCGGAGAATCGATGATGACAACCCCGTCCAACAGTTCGCCATGCAGATGCGAGGCCACGAAAGAAACAATCCCACCCATACTGTGCCCCACCAGAATCGGCTTGCCGTCGATTCCCCCTGCCTCGGCCGCCGCCAGCACCTCGCGAGCCCACTGGGACATCGCGTAGGCGTCGCGAGTGTCACTGTCGCCGTGGCCCGTCAAGTCGAGAGCGACGACGCGGCGCCCCTCGGCGAACTGCGGCGCAATGTGATCCCACCAGCGACTGTGGGCTGCGCCGCCGTGAATCAGCACGATTCCCGGCCCCGCCGGCCCCCAAGCCCGAAAGTGCACCGAGGCACCCTCGACCTCCACCGACCCCGTCTCGACCGGCGCTGCCAACGCCCGAGTGAACCAACCAGGCGCGTCTTCGACCACATTGCTCATCGATCGAACATACATAGTCGTCAATCGGTTCATCCAACTCTTCCCAGTTCGTGATCCATCACCTATATTGAATCCGGCCTCAAGTTCAATTCGTTTCGCCGAAGGGGAGAGATGACCAACCGCCAAGTACGCCTCGCCGCCCGCCCGACAGGACTTCCCGACGCTTCCACCTGGGAATACGTCGATGCCGAGATCCCGTCCGCCGGACCGGGCGAGTTTGTCGTCAAGGTCGAATACCTCTCCCTCGACCCCGCGATGCGCGGTTGGCTCAACGACGTCAAGTCGTACGTTCCGCCGGTCAAGCTCGGTTCCGTCATGCGCGCCCACGGCGTCGGACGCATCACCGAATCACAGCACCCCGATTACCAGGTCGGGGACATCGTGGCCGGATCCTTCGGCGCTTCCGAGTACGGCGTTTCCGACGGTACAGACGTCACTCGGGTCGACGAATCGATCGCTCCCCTGCCGACCTGGCTCGGCGCTCTCGGTTTCCCCGGCGTCACTGCGTATTTCGGATTACTCGACGTCGGAAAGCTGAAAGACGGTGACACCGTCGTCGTGTCCGGTGCCGCGGGTGCGGTCGGCAGTCTGGTCGGCCAGATCGCAAAGCTTCACGGATGCAAGGTCATCGGCATCGCCGGCGGTCCGGAGAAGTGCGCGTGGCTCACCGAGGACCTCGGCTTCGATGTCGCCATCGACTACAAGAACGAATCCGTATACAAGGCGCTCAAGTCCAACGCTCCCGACGGTATCGACGTGTACTTCGACAACGTCGGCGGAGAAATTCTCGACGCCGCTCTCTCCCGTCTGCGCCTCGGAGCTCGGGTGGTCATCTGCGGCGCCATCGCGGGCTACAACGCCACCGAACCTCAGCCAGGCCCTGCTCACTACCTGTCACTTCTCGTCAACCGCGCCACGATGGCCGGCTTCGTGGTCTTCGACTACCTCGATCGCTACGCAGAAGCACAAGAGCAGATCGGAAAGTGGATCAAGAGTGGCGAATTGACTGCTCGCGAGCACGTCGTCGACGGCGGTATCGACGCGTTCGGCGACAGCCTCAATCTTCTCTTCGCCGGAGCGAACACCGGAAAGCTGGTCTTGAAGGTCAGCTGAGTCGGCCACACACGCAGATCGGCCACCGGTATTCCGGTGGCCGATTCGCTTGGGTCAACTGACTCCGGACGGAGTGGGAACGCTGTCCTCCCCCAACCGCGGCGGGGCCGACCGATAGGTTGCCGGCGTGCCGCTCATCCGAATCGGATTGGCTACCTGCCGAGTCGGTGCATCGCGACGCGGGTCGTCGATGGACACCACCGGATCGAGATTCAGCCGTTCCGCCAGCGCTATCGCGTCGGCGATGTCGTTGAGAGGCCCACACGGAACACCTCGCTCGGTCAGTGCCTCGAACCACGAGTCCGCAGAGCCCTTGGCCAATGCAGCAGTGACGGCGTCGAACAGTTCTTCTCGATGCGCAACCCTGTCGCTGTTGGACGCGAAACGCGCATCAGCGGCAAGTTCGGAAACTCCGAGAACCTCTGTCAACGAACTGAATTGCCGATCATTGCCGACCGCGAGGACCAGCGGACGGTCCGCGGTGTCGAATACCTCGTATGGTGCGATGCTCGGATGCCGGTTGCCCATTGCCTGCGGCACCACGCCCGCGGCCACGTAGCCGGACGACTGGTTGGCCAGTGCGGACAGCAACGAGGACAACAGATTGACCTCGACGTGCTGCCCTTCGCCTGTGCGATCGCGATGGCGCAGCGCTGCAAGGATTCCCACGCTGGCATGCAGGCCGGTGATGACGTCGACCACCGCGACACCGACCTTGGTGGGAGTCTTGGGATCGGGTCCGGTGATACTCATCAATCCGCCGACCGCCTGAATCAACAGGTCGTATCCCGGCAGAGAGTTGTTGCCACCGAAGCCGCTGATCGAGCAGTAGACCGCACGCGGATTCATTTCTCGGACAGCGTCATAGCCCAGCCCCAGACGGTCCATCGTTCCCGGCAGGAAGTTCTGCACCACGACGTCCGCATTGCGAACCAGCTCGCGTGCACTCTCCAGATCCTCGCGCTCGCGCAGGTCCAGAGTGACCGACTTCTTGTTGCGGTTCACCGACAGAAAGTAGCTCGACTCGTTCCCCACCCACGGTGGGCCCCAGCTGCGAGTGTCGTCACCGACACCCGGCCGCTCGATCTTGACGACCTCGGCACCCAGGTCGGCGAGAATCATCGTGGCGTACGGACCGGCGAGGACGCGGCCGAAATCAGCGATCACCAACCCGTCGAGCGCTCCGACAGCGTCTGCCGTCACCGGAAAGCTTCTTCACCGGTGAGAGCGCGGCCGATCACGAGCTGGTGAACCTCGGACGTGCCCTCGTAGGTGAGAACGGATTCGAGGTTGTTGGCGTGCCGGATCACGGGGTACTCGAGCGTGATGCCGTTGGCGCCCAGAATGGTTCGGCATTCACGGGCGATCTTGATGGCCTCGCGGACATTGTTGAGCTTGCCGGTGCTGACCTGCTCGGGGCGAACCGTCCCGGCGTCCTTGAGGCGCCCGAGGTGGATGGCGAGCAACTGCCCCTTGCCCAATTCGACTGCCATGTCGGCGATCTTGGCCTGGGTGATCTGATACGCGGCGAGCGACTTGTCGAAGACCTTGCGATCACGTGCATATGAGATCGCAGTCTCGAGGCAGTCACGTGCTGCACCCATTGCCCCGAAGATGATGCCGAAGCGTGCCTCGTTGAGGCAGCCGAGCGGGCCGGACAGTCCGCGAGCCTTGGGCAGCATCGCCGAGGCAGGCAGACGCACGTCCTCGAGCACCAGTTCCGAGGTGACCGACGCCCGGAGCGACATCTTGTTCTTGATCTCGGGGGCGGAGAATCCCGGAGTGTCGGTGGGAACGACAAATCCGCGCACGCCGTCGTCGGTTCGAGCCCAGACCACGGCGACGTCCGCGATGGAGCCGTTGGTGATCCACATCTTGGTGCCGTTGAGGATCCAGTCGTCGCCGTCGCGCTTGGCGTTGGTTCGCATACCGCCGGGGTTGGATCCGAAATCGGGTTCCGTGAGACCGAAGCAGCCGATGGCTTCACCCGCCGCCATTCGCGGGAGCCATTCTTCCTTCTGCTCTTCACTTCCGTTGTGGTGGATCGCGAACATGGCGAGCGAGCCCTGGACCGAGACGAGGCTGCGAATGCCCGAATCGACAGCTTCGAGTTCCTGGCAGGCCAACCCGTACGCCGTGGCGCTCATCCCGGCACAGCCGTAGCCCTCGAGGTGCATGCCCAGTACGCCGAGCGCGCCCAGTTCCTTGGCCAGCTCACGAGCCGGCAGTGCTGCCGCTTCGAACCATTCACCTACGTGCGGGCGAATGCGATCGTCGACCATCTTGCGGACCGTGTCGCGGATCGCGATCTCCTCGGCGTCCAGCAGGGTGTCGATGGCAAAAAGCTCGGACAGGGACTGCGGCGTGGTCACGGGGCCTCCAGTGTTCTCGGGCGCAATCCTTTGCGAGAACGATTGCGCAATCGTTTGCATCGCCTAGAGTAGAGCCCGGTTGCGCACCCGTCAATCCCCGAACTGCCGACCGACACCGAATCAACTCAGGACCGACGCACACCAGGAGCCACGACGCAGATGACGCCCGATCCGTCGAACCGCAGCAACGGCCGTCCGCCGACGTTGCGCGAAATCGCCGACCAGGCCGGGGTCCACATCTCGACGGCGTCGCGGGTCCTCCGTCAGCCCGAGCCCGCCGACGGTTGGTCCGACTCCGCACTCCGAGTTCGTCAGGTTGCCGAGGAACTCGGTTACCAACCGAACCTGTGGGCGGCCAGCCTGCGCACCCGCAAGACCACCACTATCGGCGTCGTGATGCCGAGACTGACAGACGTTGTAGTGGCCACCATGTTCCAAGGCATCGAGGAAGCCGCCACCGCAGCCGGGTACTCCGTCTTGCTCTCCAGCCCGCCCGACGATCTGGAAGCGCAACGCAAAGCGGTCGAGTTCCTGGTGAGCCGACAGGTCGACGGTCTCATGCTGAGCAGCATCCACCTGCCGGGTACCGATTTCGTCGACTCGCTCCCCCTGCGCTCACTGCCGATCCTGCTGCTGAACCGGCACATCGACTCGGCGACGTCATCCGTCAACCGAAGCCTTCCCTTTGTCAGCGGCGACGACCGCCTCGGCGGCTACCTCGCGGGGAAGCATCTACTGGACTGCGGCTATCGCGATCTCGGAGTGATCGCGGGGCCGGATCACGCCAGCACGTCGCGGGAACGCGTCGCGGGTTTCCGCGATGCCCTGACCGAAGCCGGTCTGGAACTGCCGCCGAACCGAATAGTGGCGTCCGAGTTCGAAGTTCAAGGGGGTGTCGATGCGGCGGCGACACTGCTCAGCGGGAACACGCGCCCTGACGCCGTTTTCACGGTGAGCGACACCATCGCGATCGGCGTACTCGGTGTGGCCCGTGATCTCGGGTTGAGCATTCCCGACGATCTTGCGTTGGTCGGCTACAACGACATTCCGGTTGTCTCCCAACTCCCGGTGCCCCTGACGACGGTCAGGTCCCCCGCCCGAAAGATCGGTGCGACCGGGCTCGAGCACCTACTCGCACTGATCTCCGGCAAGAACGTCGAATCCGTGAAGCTTCCCGTCGAACTGATCGCGCGAGCCTCCACCAGAAAGCCTGCCAGTCACAAACTCTGAGCAGCTACCAGACCTGAGATTCGTCGATGCCCAACTGTCGCGCGTAACCGGAGTTGAGTGCGTCCCAGCCGTACTCGCGCGCCCGTTCACCCACGATCGGCCCGAAGGGCTCGCCTGCCAGAAGGGCATCGAGTACGTCGAAGCACAGATGCCACCCCGCAGCGAGCGCCGACGCCATCCCCTCGGCGCGCGACCTCTGCGTCAGCACGACGCGGGTGCCGCCTTCGATCGGGGTCAGGTCCCACACCAATTCGTCCGGGCCCCACTCGTGTTCGAGCCGCCGAGTGGTCTCCACGACGTGAACGGTGACCGGCAGCGACATTTCGGGGGCGCCGTCCTCGGTGAGCATGGTGATCACCGCATCACCGGTACGGCTCAGATTCCGATCGGCGGTGTACGGCGTCCATTGCGCCAACATCTCCGGGTCGGTGATCGCCTCCCACACCTTCTCGACGGAATACGGCAGCACCCGAGGAAAGCTGACGACTGTGTCGTCACCGTCGACGCTCACCGTGACGTCGGACAGGGCACTGGGCTGATACGGCTGGGCACTCATGGTTCGATCTCACCAGGAACCACCGACACGGGCAACCGCCCGCTCGGCGTTCAGAACGCAAACACCGCCGATGCGGCCGCGATTGTCTCCTCCACCACCGGAAATTTCACCACGGACAAGTCGTGTCGAGCTCCTTCGAACTCCACCAGACGCGTCGCGGCGGGAATCAAGGCGAGTGCTGCCCGCATCTCCTCCGTTGTCGCGAACTCGTCCTTCGAACCGTGGACGACAACGGTCGGGGTGTTCAGTTCGGGCAGGTGTTCGGTTCTGAGCTTCTCGGGCTTCTTCGGTGGATGCAGTGGATAGGAGAGAAGGACCAGGCCGTCGACAAGTCCCGGGTTCTCCGCCGCAAGCATCGACGCCTGCCGACCGCCGTACGAATGTCCGCCGAGCAGAACGGGTCCGGGCACCGAGTAGTCCTTGCGAACAGCAGCAATCACCTCGGCAATGCCCGCGCGATCCTCCGCAGCACGCGACGGATGCGGAGGCCCCGAAGCTCGACGCACCCGAAACGCGAGATCGAAGCGCAGAACTTGCACTCCTGCCGCAGCAAAGCCGTCGGCAACAGCACGCAACAGCACGGTGTCGCAGTTACTTCCTGCGCCGTGAGTCAGTGCAAGCGTGGCGACGGGCGACGCGAAGGACACAGAAGCAGGTCGATGAAGGAAACCGTGCACCGCACCTTCGTCGACCGTTTCGACAGTAGTCATGGACGCATCCTTGTCCGACCCGCTCGGGCCTGTTCGACCGCGGCAGTCATGCTGCCCTCGTAAACCGGACCGTGTCCGGGAAACAGCACGCCGGCAGGTGCAGCGGCGATATTGTCCAACGCCTGGTCGGTCGCTTCACGGTCATGATTGAAGGGGCACACCAGAAATTGTGGTCCGGCGACGCTCGACGTCGCGTGTCCGGTCACCAGAGCGTCACCCGACGCGATCACTCCTGCGTCGGGAACAAGGTAAGCGCTGTGGCCGTCGGTATGCCCATGAGTGGGAATCGGCACGATCCGACCGGGAACGTCCAGCGCACCACCGGACGCAAAGGACTGTGCCCGAGGCAGTTCCGCACCTTTCAACGCGCCGACTCCGATCACGTCGCGAAGCCATTTCGGAGCACCTCGCCGCCACAACAGCAACGGAACTCCGGCCGGCGACAACTGTTGCAGATACTCCCGCTTCGCATGAGGCACTTCCAACGGATCCATCAGGACCGGAACCTCGAGCCGAGTCACGATGTCCGCGATCCCACCGATGTGATCGATGTGCGCGTGAGTGACGAGAATTGCCCGAACATCCCCGAGCTGGTGACCGATCTGTTCGATCGAGCGTTCGACGTCGGTGCCGTTGGCCGGATATCCGCCGTCGATCAAGGTCAGATCGGACCCCTCTTCGACCAGGACCCAATTGGCGTGACCGCACCGAACCAGATGTGTGTTCTCGATCTGCGTGATCGACAGTGCCGCAGTAGTCATGCTTGGTAGTCTGCGCCACGTGTCGGAATCCGTGAAGCAGGCCAGCAGCCGCAGCATTCGAGATCGTGCCGAAGCATCCTTGGTGGCAGCCGCATTCGCACTGCCCAGCGCGGTGAAACGTCGAATCACCGGACCACCCGTCGTCATCGAGGGCAACACGCTCGACGCCGACGCACACCTTCTGCTCACGCTCGCGAAGACGCGGCCACTCCCCTCGCATTCAACCGATCCCCAGTCACTCGCCGCTGCTCGCGCCAATCTCACCCGAACCGCGATCATGATGGGCGGCAGGCCCACGCCCGTCCACACCGAGGAGATCTCCGTTTCGGGTGCCGACGGCCCGCTTCGCGCCCGGCTCTACGTCCCGACAGCCGACACCGGCGCTCTGCTCGTCTATTTCCACGGCGGCGGGTGGGTACAGGGCAGCATCGAATCCCACGATGCCCCGTGCCGCCTGTTGGCCGAAACCTCCGGCGCACGGGTCATCTCGGTCGACTACCGGCTCTCACCCGAATTCGCTTTCCCCACACCGGTACACGATGCCTATGCCGCCTACCTCGATATCGTCGACCGCGCCGACGAGTTCTGCGCAGACCCGACGCGCATCGCTGTCGGGGGCGACAGCGCGGGCGGGCATCTTTCCGCAACGGTCGCGCTGCGTGCCCGCGACGACGGCAAGACCCCACCGGCGGCGCAGCTGTTGATCTACCCCGCGACCGACTTTCACGAGAAGGCCCCCTCGCGAACGACGTTCGGTGAAGGTTTCTTCCTGACCGAGGCCAACATGAACTTCTACGAGTCCAGCTTCCTCGGCAGCAATGCCGATCGACTCGATCCGATGGTGTCGCCGCTACGCGCCCCCGACGCGACCGGACTGCCGCCGGCCATCGTGATCACGGCGGGATTCGATCCACTCCGGGACGAAGGCGAAGCCTACGCAGCTCGATTGCGCGACAACGGTGTTCACGTGACCGATCGACGCTATCGCGGGTTCATCCACGGCTTCGTCAACGTTCTGGGACCGAGCGCGGGTTCGCGCACCGCCGTCGCCGAGATCGGCGGAATGCTCCGCGTTCTACTCACCCACCCAGCAAAATCTCCCGCAACGTATCCACCAGCGGATCAACCGGCAGCTCAGGGCTGATCGCACGCTGTAGCCCCAAACCGATTCCGACGCTGAGTATGCGCAGTGCCGCGGCGTTCGGGTCCAGTGCCGGCGTCACGCCGTTGGACTCGGCAAGATGTTGCACCACTCCGGCAATCAATCCGCGCACCTGATCGGCACCCGTCGCGATCTTTTCGCGGATCTCTTCGCTGTGCCGCGATCGCACCGAGAACTCGACTTCGAGCAACGTCCATCTCTTGTCCCCGATGGTTCGCTCGGCCCATCGCGCGAACTCGGCCACCGCGTCGTCGAGCGTCGAATTGGCTCCGAGCTGTGAGGTGATCTCGCCGACCTTGGTCAACCTGATTCGGCCGAGCACCTCGGCGCACAACTCGTCCTTGTTCTTGAAGTTCGAGTACACCGCACCTTTGGAATAACCGGCATCCTCGGCGATCTGATCGAGCGACGCGGCGGCGTACCCGCGATCGAGGAAATGTTCGACGGCCGTCGCCAACAAGGTCTCGCGGGTCATCGCCTGCGCTTCCTGCCTGGTCAATCGCGCCATCGGAACCTCCTCGCGGTTCTGAGTATCGAGATTCCAACGGTAGCCGAATACCGGAAGCGCACCGCAGGCGCACTCCCGAAACCCAAATTTGGGGTACCCACGTTATTCAGATACTGATAGTCTCCGAAATATGACTTCAGAAGTGACCGGCACCACCGCGCCCGGGTCCGGACGACACAGCGCGCCTAGACGGGGATTGGCAATCGGATGCGGCGGCACCCTCGGCTTCGCCTGGACCGTTGCTGCCCTCGCCTCGGTTCGGGACGCCCTCGACTGGGATCCCCGCGAAGCCACCGCCATCATCGGCACGTCCGCCGGAGCCGAGTTCGTGACAATGCTCGGCAGCGGAGTCGGCGTCGACGAGTTGGTAGCCATGCAACTCGGAGAGCCCGCCGCACGTCCCGAACTCCTCGCCCACACAGCATCGGCGCCCGGAAGAATCCCGCCACTTCCGAGTTTGGGGATCGGCAATCCACGACTGGTGACGCGTCGAGATCTTCCCGTTCTGAGCCGGATGAGCGGTATCGCACCGCGTGGTGGCGGCGACCCGTCCTGGCTCACCACGCTCGCCGAATCTCTTGCCCCTGGCGATTCGTGGCTCCCACATCCGTGCGCGTACATGGTATCCATGGACTACAGAACCGGGCGACGGGTCGCGTTCGGGGCACAGGGGGCTCCGAAAGCGACAGTCGGTGAAGCGCTTCGAGCGTCTTGGGCGATTCCCGGCTGGTTCCCACCTGTCACCATCGACGGCGTCAGGTACATCGACGGCGGCGCGGCGTCCACGGCATCGGTAGACCTCCTGCTCCCCCTCGAACTCGACGAGCTGGTTGTACTGGCGCCCATGGCATCTCGAACACTGAAGCCGGCGCGCGGCGCCGCCCGTATCGAACGCGGCGCCCTGCGGAACTCCATGTCCAAGGGCCTCGACCGGGAAATCGAACTGGTCCGCGCTGCGGGAACCAGGGTCTTGCGCATAGACGCCACCGACGACGATCTCGCCGTCATGGGCGCCAACTTCATGGACGGCCGACGGCGGCTCGCCACCTTCGAATCATCCCTACGTACAACACGTGCGAGCGTGAAACGCGAACTCGATGCGCGCCCGTTCCACTCCACCCCGTCCCACCAGTGAAAGCGCAGACTCAGTGAACAACAGAACTGACCACTTCGAGGTCGTGATCATCGGTGGCGGGATCTCCGGGATCGGTGCCGCAATTCACCTGCAGCGCCTCGGGATCGACAATTTTGTCCTGCTCGAGAAAGCGGACTCCCTCGGCGGCACCTGGCGCGCCAACACCTATCCCGGTTGTGCCTGCGACGTTCCGTCCGGCCTGTACTCGTATTCCTTTGCCGCCAATCCGGATTGGACCCGACTGTTCGCGGAGCAGCCGGAGATCCGCGAGTACATCGAGGACACGGCCGTCCGCCACGGGGTCGACAAGCACGTTCGCTTCGGGGTAGAAATGCTCTCCGCACAGTGGGACGCATCGCAATCACTCTGGAAGATCACAACTTCCAGCGGTGAACTCACTGCTCGTTTCGTGATAGCCGCCGCCGGCCCGTGGAACGAACCCTTGACGCCGGCGATTCCCGGGCTGGAAACGTTCGAGGGCGAGGTGTTTCATTCCTCGCAGTGGAATCACGACTACGACTTGACCGGAAAGCGCGTCGCCGTCGTAGGTACCGGCGCTTCCGCAGTCCAATTCGTGCCGCGCATCGTCTCCGACGTGTCCGCCCTTCACCTTTACCAACGCACCGCTCAATGGGTCCTTCCCAAACCCGATCACTACGTACCGCGGATCGAAAGGTCCGTCATGCGATTCGTACCGGGAGCGCACAAGGCTCTACGCAGCATCGAATACGGAATCATGGAAGCGCTTGGATTGGGGTTCCGCAATCCGTGGATCCTGCGTATCGTGCAGAAACTCGGGTCGGCCCAATTGCGCTTGCAGGTGCGCGATCCGAAGCTACGCAAGGCGCTGACTCCCGACTACACCCTCGGTTGCAAGCGACTACTCATGTCGAACTCGTACTACCCGGCCCTCGGCAGACCCAACGTGACCGTCCATGCCAACGCAGTCGAAGAGATCCACGGCAACACCGTGATCGGAGCCGACGGAGTGGAATCGGAAGTGGACGCGATCATCTTCGGAACGGGCTTCCACATCCTCGACATGCCCATTGCATCAAAGGTATTCGACGGAGAAGGTCGATCACTCGACGATCATTGGCAGGGAAGCCCGCGGGCGTACTTCGGTTCCGCCGTCAGCGGATTCCCCAACGCGTTCATTCTGCTGGGCCCGAGCCTCGGCACCGGACACACGTCGGCCTTCATGATTCTGGAAGCCCAACTGAACTATGTGGCACAGGCGATCGGCCACGCTCGTCGGCACGGCTGGAAAACCATCGACGTGCGCCCGGAAGTACAGGCAGCCTTCAACTCTCAAGTTCAGGAGGCATTGGGTACCACGGTCTACAACGCCGGTGGTTGCGAAAGCTATTTCTTCGACGTCAACGGCCGCAACAGCTTCAACTGGCCGTGGTCGTCAGGAGCCATGCGTCGACGGCTACGGGCCTTCGATCCATACGCCTACAACCACACGCTGTCCGACAACCCTGCGTCAGACGACACCGCCGCTGAGCCCACCACCACCCCCGAACCGGAGTACACCACATGAGCCTTTTCGGCACCACCTACCCGCCGATCGATCTCGACGGAGCAGTCGTCGTCATCTCCGGAGGTGGCCGCGGAATCGGCCGGGCCACAGCGGAGTTGTTCGCAGCTCGCGGCGCACTCGTCTGCGTCGGCGACCTCGACGAGGAGACGGCCGTCGACACCGCCGCATCCATCGGCGCACGGGCCCGCGGGTACGCTCTGGACGTCACCTCACGCGAATCCTGGGATGTGTTCGTCTCCACAGTGATCGGCGAATTCGGTCACATCGACATTCTGGTCAACAATGCGGGCGTGATGCCGCTCGGCAGCTTCCTCGACGAGTCCGACGCCACCAGTCGAGTAACCCTCGACGTCAATGTCTGGGGCCCGATTCACGGGATGCGCACCGTGCTGCCCGGCATGGTGGATCGGCGACGCGGCCACGTCGTCAACATCGCATCCATGGCAGGCAAGCTACCGGTGCCAGGAATGGCCGTGTACAACGCAAGCAAGTTCGGTGCGGTGGGCCTTTCCGCCTCTGCTCGTGTCGAATTCGCAGATTCCGGCGTCAGCGTCAGCGCCATCCTGCCCAGCGCGGTGCGCACCGGGCTCTCCTCCGGTGTGCCACTCGGAAAGGGCATGCCGACGGTTGAACCCGAGGTCGTGGCCAAAGCTGTCGTCGACACGGTCGCGCACCGGCGAGCCGAAACTACTGTTCCGCGTTACCTTGCGGGCTGGGACCTCATCGACGCTGTAGTACCCGAATGGATGATAAACATCGGACGCCGGGTGATCGACGATCGCCGCGCGCTGACATCGGTAGATCCGAACGGGCGTGCGGACTACGAAAAGCGAGTGGCACGTCAGGCCGAAAACGAGGAGCACGATCGGAGATGAAGCGGGTAGTTTCGTGGCCATGTACATCCGCCGCGAAACTTCTTCCGACCGTGACGCAATCTATTCACTGCTCGGGGCGGCGTTTGCCGACCAAGCGCCGCCCGGCGAGTCTCCCTACGAGATCGAACTGACACGTCAGCTCTTCGCCTCGAACGACTACTTACCGAAGTTGTCCCTTGTCGCCGTCGCCGGTGATGAGATCGTTGGTTTCGTGATCGGAACACGCGGATGGGTCGGTCCCGTTGAGGCGGTTGGCCTCGGCCCGTTGGCAGTCACACCGGACAACCAACGCAGCGGCGTCGGTTCGGCGCTGATGCACGCGGTGATCGGTGCGTCCGACGCTCTGGACGTGCCACTGCTCGCCCTCCTGGGCAGCACCGAGTACTACCCGCAGTTCGGGTTCGTCACCAGCACGGACGCCGGGATCGAGTCTCCGGAAGCCGAGTGGGGCGAGCACTTTCAGATCAGGACCCTCACCACGCACCGCCCCGATCAGACGGGGAAGTTTTCATACGCAGCGCCTTTCGGGGTCGCTTGACCCTCAGCGCGATGTAAGAGTTCTTTGACATCCAGCGCACGTAGACCTACGCTCAGGCATGTCAAAGAACTCTTACACCTGGGAGGCTTCATGAGCACCACGGCACGGTGGAGCCTGATCATCGGTATCGGCGTCGCAGCAACGCTAGCCTTCAGCTTTTTTGCAGCATTGACCGCCGATGATCGGAAGACGTTGGCCTTCATCGTCTTCGCAATCGTCATGGCACCGGCTTGTATCGGGTCGGCGTGGGCCCTTTTTCCATCGGAGAACGACAAGGCCCCCGCCTACCCCGAGGACACCGTCGAAACAGAATGGAGTCGCAAGGCCGGCTTCGGCGCGTTCACCGACTTGATCACTGCCATGGGGATCGCGCTGATCGCGCACAATGTCTTCGGCGCTCCCGAACTGCCGCTCGTAATGTTTACAGCCCTCGGTCTGGCCGACTTCGGAATCCGGTACTGGGCAGTGTCGAGGGACCGCACCCCACATTCGAGATCTGACGAGATCTGATGCGCAACAACCTTCAAGAACTTCGTACGGCAGCCGGATTGTCACAGCAAGCGTGCGCCGACGCGCTCGGCATCACACGCCAGACCGTCATCTCGATCGAGAAGGGACACTTCGACCCGCGTCTGTCACTGGCGTTCCGAATCGCCGAATACTTCGACAAACGCGTAGACGACATTTTCTCCAGCTGACGCCGTCTCGAACTGACGGAAGATCAGTCGAGCTGCGGTTTCAGTCGAGCTGCGGTTTCAGTCGAACAGAGTTGGCGATCCGTTTTCGTCGTTCCCGTCTTCGACGGCCGTTGCCTTCTTGCCCGAGCCCTTGCGGACGACGGTCAACGTCGTCGTTCGACGCGACAACCTGTGCCCGTCACTGTGTTCGAGCAGCGCCATCCCCTGGCGAACTTCGACTACCGTCCACGGACCCGCATGGCCGGCTGCCTGCACGAGGTCACCGGACTCCACCTCAGTTGCCATGACCACTCCTTGTTCGTCGTGTCCTGCACGTTCTCCTTCCTATTATCGACGCGGCCACCTGGTAGTCGACGCGCAGGGTACCTACGCTGCAGCTGCAACCTTGACCGCATGGCCGACTTCGGCTCGGAATGCCGCGTATTCGGGTGAGCCTCGGAGATCGTCGGGATCGACGCCGGTTCGTGGCAGATCGATTTTCAGGTCGAGCGCGACCTTGCCCGGTCGGCTTGTCAGAACTACGACGCGGGAGCCGAGAAAGGCCGCCTCGTCGGCACTGTGAGTGACGAAGACACTTGTTCGCCCCGATTCGGCACTGACACTGCGCAGGTCCTCCTGCAGACGCTCGCGAGTGAGGGCGTCCAGCGCGGCAAAGGGTTCGTCCAACAGGAGCAACGACGTTTCGGCCGCCAAGGCACGAGCAATTGCCACCCGCTGCTGCTGCCCGCCGGAGATTTCCCAGATACGCCGGTCCGCAGTGCCGACCAGACCGACGCGGTCGAGAAGCTCGTCACGCCTTTGCCCGCGTTCGCTCTTCGCAACGCCGGCGTATTTGAGTGCCAGATCGATGTTGCCGCCCACCGATTTCCACGGAAAGAGCCGTGGCTGCTGAAACACCACTCCCGCACTCGACCCGGGAATCGGGTCGGATCCGGAGACCTGAACCGTTCCACTGGAAGGACTTTCGAAACCCGCGATCAGCCGCAGCAATGTGCTCTTGCCGCAACCCGACGCTCCGACGAGAACCAGAAACTCACCAGGTGTGACGTCGATCGATACGGGCCCGAGTGCCGTGACGGACTCTCGACCGTGGCCGTACCTGTGCGAGACGGTGTCGATTCGGATCGCGCCCGGGCGGTCGGCAGCGAATCCTCCCGAGGCCTGCTGTGCGGTCACGCTACTGGTCAAGGACATCGGGAAGCCCCTTCACATAGAGAGCATTCTGAAAGACCGCCAGATCAGGCACACTGTCGATCTGCTTCTGCTCGGCCAGGAATTGCGCTGCACTCTGCAGGTTCACTGCCAGATTCCCGGGAGCGCCCTCGGTGCCCAACCATTCCGGCGAGGAGATCTGCTCCGGAGTGAGGAACACACCCTGTTTCAACTGCGCTGCCGCGTCGTCCTTCGAGGCGCCTAATTGTGCGGCAACAGCTTCCGCTGCCGCGTTCGGATCAGTGGCGATCGTCGTGAGCGCGCGGGCCTGAACCTGGCGCCAGGTGTCGACGATCTCGGGGTGATCCTTGGCAAACGCAGTCGACACCACACCAAGATCGAGTGTCGGCTTTCCTGCTGTCGCGAGCTCACGGCTGGCGATCAACTGTGTTCCGTCCTTACGGAGTTCGTCGAGCGTGGGCAGCCAGGTGTAGACGGCATCGATGTCACCGCGCTGCCAGGCTGCGAGGGATGCTTGCGGCTGGAGATCCACCAATTGGACGTCGTCGGCACTGAGTCCGGCCTGGTTCAGCGCTGCCAGCAGACTGTAGTGCGCGGTCGAGGCGAATGCCGTGGCCACTTTCTTGCCGCGCAGATCTGCGACGGTCTTGATTCCGGTTGCGTTGCGCGCCACCAGGGCTTCGTTGTCGCCGGCCACGTCCAGAACAAACGCGACCTGATACGGAATGTTCAGCGGTGCCGAGAGGCCACGAGCAACCGGGCTCGAACCGATTGCGCCGAAATCGATTTCACCGGCGATGAAGGCGGTGTTGATGTCGGCTCCCGAATCGAACTTCGTCCACTTCACGTTGTACTCGGGCAGTGCGTCTTCGAGCCAGCGATTGTTCTTGACTATCAAGTCGCCGCTCGGGAACGACTGGTAAGCGATACGGATCGTTTCCTTGGACGAATCCTGGCCCGAATGATCCACCGAGCACGCACCGAGAACAAGGGCAAGGACGCCGATCAGCACCGTGAACGCCGTCCGGGCAGCCCTTCCTTCATTGGGCGTCGAATTACTGCCGCGCTTCAGATTGCTGCTGGCGTGTTTCTGATTGTCAGTCATACTTTTCCCCTCCAGGGAACGGCGCGGCGCTCTGCAGCCCGCAGCAGTCCGTCGATGATCAGGCCGGAGAATCCGATGGCAAAGATCCCCACCAGCACGACCGGTGTGTTGTTGTAATTGCTTGCATCCTTGACCATTCCGCCAATTCCGGGGATGCCGTTGAACAGTTCGGCCGCGACCACCGACGAGTACGCCATACCTACCGACAGCCGAATGCCCGTGAAAGTTTCCGGTAAGGCCGACGGGACGACGACGTCCCGGATCACTTGCGCCCGTGAGGCTCCCAGGGCCCTGGCCGCTTCGACCAGTCCGACCGGCGCCGCGACCACAGCAGCTGTGGTGGCCACCGCTGCCGGCGGAAGAGCAGCGAGCGCCAGCAATGTAATCTTCGGCGCCTCGTCGATTCCCAGCCAGATCACCAGCAGGAAGAAATACGCCAGGGGCGGCAGTGCGCGCAGGAACGTCAACCACGGTTCGAGCAGGCTCCGCAGCCATGTCACCGATCCCATGGCCAAACCGAGGATCACGCCCAATCCGACGCCGATGATCACACCGACCAGCACCCGTCGCAGCGTCATGTAGAGGTGCTCCCAGAGCAGGTAGCCCTGGTAGCCGCGCACTCCGTCGTGCGTGGTCATCGTGTTGACGAAGGCATGCCAGACCGTGCTCGGGAACGGCACGAAGGTCTCACTCCAGGTGCCGCTCGCGGCAGCGACCTGCCACAGGGCCAAGAATGCGATCACGGAAAGCACCGGCAGTCCGACAGTGGTCGCACTCGAAGTCCACGGCCGACGCGGCTCACGGTTCGGTTCCGTGACTGATGTTGGTTCTATTGCTTCGACAGGAGTCGACATCGCTGTTCTTCCTCGACGTACGGAAAATTCCGGCACACATGCAGCAACGGGCGCATATGCAGGGGCGAAGGCGCACAGAGCGGCGCCATTCTCACTCAGGAGAGTCGGAAGGAATCAACAGCAACAGCAGTTGGCACCAAGACGGCACAGGTCGACGGCGATGCGTCGTGTCAGTGGCGTCGAGGGCATGGGGGTAATTACTACCTGTGTCTGCAATTACCCGCAAATGCGGGGGAAATAGGCGTCAGTCGGCCAAGCGAACCGACAGCGAATACATGAGCGGGATCTCGGGTCGTCCGGCCGGGACTCCCCAACGCTTGCCGCCGAGTTCAGCCATCTCCTCGAATCCTTGCCAACCGTTGGCGTACGGGTACTCGTCGAAAGACTCGAGCGTCAATCCGGCGCGCCGCAAAGTTCCTAGCACCTCGGAAATGGACCAGTTGAATTCACATGAGGGGAAAGGATTTTCGAAGTTCTCGACTCCTTTTCCCTCAGCGCCTGGCAAGACGAGATCGGCCGAATCTGCCACGTAGTCGCCCACGCCACGGGGTTCGGTCACGGGAGTCCCGCCTCCGTACGGGTATGTCAGCGACCACTTCTCGTCGAAACACATGGCAAACGGATGAAACTCCACCAGAACGAATCGACCGTTCGGCGCGAGAACACCGGCAATCCCCTCGGCCCACTCGTCGAGATCGGGTAACCAGATCACCGTTCCGTACGAAGAAAAGACTCGGTCGAACTTTCTCTGGCCAGCGGCAGCAGCGCGGAGCCACGCAGATACATCGGCACGCTCGAAATCGGCGGCAATTCCGGATTCCGCGGACAAGGTTCGGGCGAAGTCGATCGCGGAATCCGCGATGTCGACGCCGGTCACCGCGGCACCGAGAGCGGCCAAACTCAACGAATCCTGACCGGAATTGCACTGCAGATGAAGAATCGAGGAGCCGTCGATCTCGCCGAGCAGCGCCAGTTCTTCCGGATACAAGGTCGACCCGCCGTTGCGAAAGAACTGTGCCTGGTCTCCTTTGTGACTGTTGTGAGCGACGGTCGCCGCATTCCACGACAACCGATTCATCTCCGCTGCATCCATCACTACTGCATCCACCTCTACTGCATCCACTTCTCGACCCACAACAAGTCCGCCCGAGTTCACCACGTCCCAGGTCACGTCGGCAATCGATTTACTGGGCTGGAAACCTATCCGAACGAAGATGCAACAGGTTACAGTTTTTCGACGGACCATCGAAGGAGAACCAGTGCGCTACGGACTCAGCCTGTTCACCAGTGATCGCGGCATCCGCCCTGCCGATGCAGCAAAGGCTGCGGAGGCGAATGGATTCGACGCCTTTTACGTTCCGGAGCACACTCACATCCCTGTCTCGAGGGATTCCGATCACCCCGGAACCCAGTCGGCCGAATTGCCCGACGACCGTTACATGCGCACACTCGACCCCTGGGTTGCCCTCGGCACCGCCGCGTCGGTCACGAATACCATCCGATTGGGCACCTCCGTGGCTCTCCCCCTCGAACACGATCCGATCACTCTCGCGAAAACCATCGCATCGCTGGACCATCTTTCCGGCGGACGCGTGGTCTTCGGCGTCGGATTCGGCTGGAATGCAGAGGAACTCGCCGACCACGGCGTACCGCCCAACAAACGCCGGACCGCACTCCGCGAGTATCTCGAAGCCATGGGCGAACTGTGGTCGAAGGAAGAAGCGTCGTACGACGGCCAATTCGTGAAGTACGGACCCAGCTGGGCGTGGCCCAAACCAGTTCAGAAGCCCCGTCCTCCCATCCTCTTGGGCGGCGGCGGCAACGAGAAGACTTTCAAGTGGATCGCAAAGTCTGCCGACGGGTGGATCACCACGCCCATCGAGCAGGAGATCGACGGAAACGTGGAACTGCTCCGAAAGATCTGGGCCGAAGCAGGTAGAGTCGGCGAGCCTGAAATAACCGTCCTGGCAGGCAAACCCGATTCGGAGAAGCTCGCCCACTGGGCAGACATCGGTGTCACCGAAGCAATGTTCGGCACTCCGGACAAGAGCCCCGACGAGGTTGTCGGATACATGGAACGTCTGGCAGCCAAGCTCGGACGGTGAGGTCCGCCACAGCATCTTGACCTCAACTGCACTCGAGGTTTTAACGTCGGTATTGCACAAGACAGTGCAACGGCAGCAAAACCCGAGACAGAAGAGGGGCGAGGAGTGACCACAAAACTGGTTGGCACCCAATCTGTTTCGGACGACTCTGTTGATGCGGAGCCGTCCATCCGAAACTCCTTCGTCGAGGCGTTCCGGAACCATCCCGCCGGCGTCTCGATCATCACCGCAACGGGCGATGACGGCCCGGCCGGCATCACGTCGTCGTCGGTGATCTCGATCAGCGCCGATCCTGCAGTTCTGGCGTTTTCACTGCAGTCGTTGCGAGGCTCTGCGAGCGTCATCGCTTCCGCCCGCAGTTTTGTTGTTCACCTGGCAAATTCGGCGAACGAACGACTGGCTTCCACGTTCGCAACCCGCGGCGCTGTGCGCTTCGGAGACGATATGCCCTGGTCGTTTCTCTCGACGGGTGAACCGTTCCTACATGGGACAGGCCACGCCCTGCGTGCGGTTCCCTTGAATGCCACTACATGTGGCGCCGCAGTGATCGTCACTGCACGCGTCGTCGACGTCATCGATCCGCAGCACGTGTCAGCGCCGCTCGTCTATCACGATCGAACCTATCGAAATCTCTCGACTCACAACATTTCCTCAAAGGAAGGCATGTCACATGACTGAATACGTTCTCCCCGAACTGGATTACGACTACGCCGCTCTCGAACCGCACATCTCCGGCGAGATCATGGAACTGCACCACAGCAAGCACCACGCAACGTACGTGGCGGGCGCCAACAGCGCAATCGAGCAGTTGGCTGCTGCGCGCGAAGACGGCACGATCACCGCGAAGGCGCCGCTGCTCAGCAAGAACCTCGCCTTCCACCTCGGCGGCCACACCAATCACTCCATCTTCTGGAAGAACCTCTCCCCCAACGGCGGTGAGCGGCCAGAGGGAGAGTTGGCAGCCGCAATCGACGAGCACTTCGGCACCTTCGACGCATTCGTCAACCACTTCTCCGCTGTAGCAACCACTTTGCAGGGGTCCGGCTGGGCAGTACTGGCCTACGACACGGTCGGGCAGCGCCTGGTCATCGAGCAACTCACCGACCAGCAAGGCAACATCAGCATCGGTATCGTTCCGTTGCTCATGCTCGACATGTGGGAGCACGCCTTCTACCTGCAGTACAAGAACGTCAAGGCCGACTACGTGAAGGCCTACTGGAACGTCATCAACTGGGAAGACGTTGCACAGCGATACGCGACGGCCACAGCCTCGACCGGCTTGATCGTCCCCGCCTGATCGTCCCCACCCGATCACTGCCATACCACCCCGATCAACCCAGCTCGGCACGGTGGCTCCGTTGCCGAGCTGGGTTTCTGCACCCACGAAGTCGATGTATGTGAAGGCAGGTAACATACACCGAGCGCGGCTGACTCGGCCGTCCGCCGATTCGACTCCGAGGGGAACCAGTGCTCGATATCAGTGGTTTGATCGCGACGTGGCGTCCGACGCTGGACACCGCAGCACGCAATGCATGGGGACTCTCCTTCGGCGACGGTGTCGAGAAGACCGAACGCACCCCGTCCGTACTGATCAGCGAAGGTCCACACCGCGATCTGTATCGCTTCGGCGCATTGTGGAGGCCAAGAGGTAATCCGGTTCTCCTCGTACCGCCCCTCGCGGTTTCAGCCGACTGCTACGACCTTCGTGCGGGCCAAAGCCTCGCCGCACACCTACTGGATGGGGCGAACACGCCCTACCTCCTCGACTACGGGACCATGCGGTACTCCGACCGCGGGATGGGTTTCGAGGCCTGGGTCGACGACATCATCCCCGAAGCGATCCGTACGATCTCGGATCTACACGACGGCGCACCGGTTTCGCTGATCGGGTGGAGCCTCGGCGGGACCATGTCTCTGCTCACGGGCTCCGCTCACTCCGACCTGCCGATCGCATCGATCACGGCAATCGGAACGCCAATCGATTACACGAAGATTCCCGCTATCAGCCCCTTGAGGCTGATCGGCAAATACACGGGCGACACCCCACTCACGTCCGCGACCAATCTTGTCGGCGGACTACCTGCACCACTCGTTCAGGCGAGTTACAAGGTGACGGCGTTGCAGCGCGAAGTTCTCAAGCCATGGTTCATCATGCGCAACCTCCACAACACCGAGACACTGGCTCGCATGGAATCGATAGACAAGTTCATGGCAGCCATGCCTGGATACCCTGGCAAGGCTTTTCAGCAGATCTGCGAACAACTCATGCTGGGCAACAATCTCTTCAACGACACCGTCACGCTTGCCGGACGCGAGATCAAACTGTCAGCTCTGAGCGTTCCCGTTCTCGCGGTCGGCGGCACCACTGACGTGATTGCACCAATCGCTTCGGTGGAAGCGATCACGTCGGTCCTCACCGGCGCGCCGTCGGTCCGGTTCGAGAAGGCGCCGGGAAGTCACCTCGGGCTCGTTGCCGGCCCCACCGCGAGAGACTCCACCTGGGCGCACATCGACGAATTCTTGAAAGAGAATGCACCGCAGTTGGTTTCGACCAGCTAAATCACGGCGTTGTGATGCCCGCGGCTACAGCTGCCTTGTGCCAATCCGGGAATTCACTCAGCAAACGGGTGTACAACTGGGCGTCGTCGACGGTGTCGATGTCGTCCAGCGCGAAGAATCCGGCATTGTCGACCACCCTGCCGTCGAGGTCGTCGAGCTTCTCCAGCACTCCGTAGTTGGCCTTGCCGATTCCGACGAACTGCCAAAAGGCCGGGAGCCCAGACGCTTCGCGCATCAATTTCGTGATTTCCTTGCGCTCGCTGAAGCCACCGTCGGTGAAGAACAGGACGAGCGTCGGCGCCGAACCACGTGTCAGGCCGGAAAGAATCTCAGTCATGATCGGCACTTCACGATTTGCGGCGCCGATCTTGTCGTAGTTGAATCCGCCGTGCGAGCCGCGCAAGTGCAGGTAGGTATCCGACCACTCTTCCGCGTCATGGACAGAGATCTCGGGAAGTTTGACGAAGCTGACTGCATACAAGTACGGCTCCAGCTTGCCGTCGTCATCGAGTTGGATCGCAACGGGAATCATGCGTTCGACAACACGATGCACCACTCTGGTGCGGTACTGCTTGGCCATACTTCCGGTTTTGTCGATCACCAGGACCACCCGTGCCCGAATTCCGTTGCCACCCTTCGTCAGCAGGACCTTGGCCACTTCGCGCTTTCGGAGGTCCAGCTTCTCCCGCTTCACCATGGAGAGTTTGGCTTCGTCGGGCACGGTCCGAATGCCGTCTGTCGTTTCAGCAGAGCCGGCGGGTCGAGCCTGCGGTTCCTCGTCGACCGACACTCCGAATGCTGTTACCAGGTCCGCCAATCCGCTGTCCCAGCCAGCTGACACGTTTCGCAGCTTCCAGCCCGCGCCGCGGCGATAGATCTCGACGAGAACCGCTGCCCTCTCACTCGTCAACCCCAAAGCCTGAGCCACGATGGCGGTGGAACCAACCTGCTCCACCACGACACCAAGGCCCCCGACAGCAGACAGGGTTCCGTTTGCCGCCGCATCAAGTGCCACGGCAACACTCAGCTGATGGATGTCAGCGGGCAACCTCGCAATGTCGATTTCGATGACGCCGCCGGACTCCAAGCGCACCGCGCCTTCGGGTGAGACCGGCTGATTGAAGAAGACAAAATCTGCGTCGTCCCGTACTTTGTTCCGTTCGTCGAGCTGGAACACCATCAGGTCTACCGTGCCCGGGGCGCTACCGTTCACCGCCACCTTCAGCGAAGTTCCCTCAACGACTGTGTTCGCTCCACGCGCCAGCTCCATACCGGAAGATTAGCTGGCCACCAAAGAATCCACGGCCCCGCGGTCGGAAGAATCACAGCACACTTTCAGCAATCGCGAGGATTCTCGAGGCAGACTGTTCGTGGAAGATTTGTCGCACGCGGGACCAAGAGCCTGAACATCGACAGAATCCTAGGGTCGATCAGGAGGTCAAAAATGCCGCACGGCCAGGCGCGCACCATCCCGATGTTGCCACTCTTGCCACCTCTGACGAATTTCGACGACGCAAGTCGCTCGGTCGTGTCCTACCTCGACGAATATCTTCCGCTGGCACTGTGGTCGATCACGCGGTTCGACGGGTCCAATCAAATCTTTCTCACCGTCTCACCCAACCCACTTCACATCGAAGTCGGCGAGACCCGGGCTTGGCCAAACACCATGTGCAGCGAGGTGGTACTCGGAAATGCGCCGCCAGTCTCATCGAATCGCGCGCTCGTGCGCGCACTGTCCCGCGATGGCAGGTGGGAAGGCATTGGCGCATACGTCAGCATCCCAATCCTCCACAACGACGGCAGTCTCTTCGGCACTCTGTGTGGCGCCGACCCGAGTGCGGGCGACTCCGCACTCGAGGACAACCTAGCCCTCCTCAATCTCCTGTGCCGACTTCTCGGAACCATTCTCGATGTCGACTATCAGCGCGCGCAGTCAGTCCGACTGGCCGAAACTGCGCAACTCGATGCCGAGACCGACCCGTTGACAGGTCTTCTCAATCGGCGCGGGTGGAATCGCATCCTCGAGGCCGAGCAAACTCGGTACCGCCAATTCGCCGATCCGGGAGCTATCATCATCGTCGATCTGGACGGCATGAAGACCATCAACGACGAACTCGGCCACGCCGCGGGCGACGAATACGTTCAAAGGGCCGGCAAGATCTTGGCAGCGTGCGCGCACCCTGGTGCGGTGGTTTCACGGTTGGGCGGAGACGAGTTCGGAATCGCTCTGCCCGATACACAGCCGCGCGCCGTCGACTACCTGCTCGAGTGTTTGGAGAAGGCGTTCCGGAATGCCGACGTCTGTTGTTCGATCGGTCGAGCCGACTTTTCCATGACCCAAAGCCTTTCCGAGACTTGGGATACGGCCGATGCGGAGATGTACCGCCACAAGCGCTCGAAGCACTGATTCGACTCCTCCACGGCCGGTTGGCACCGCATCGGAGGATCCCTTCGATGCGGTGCTCGGTCCGTGTTCTGTTGTCGCCAAAGAGGTTTGACCTCTCAGGTTTTGAAGGTGGTGTTCGCCGGCCTGGGTTGCTGTCCGGGGTCGATCGAGGGCGGCGGGATGAACCAGGGCTTGTTGTCGACACCGATCCGGATTTCCCATTTCCCGACGAACCCGGATTTTCGGTGCATCAATCGGTGATGTGAACGGCACAGCAGGACCAGGTTGTTCATCACCGTCGGGCCACCGTTGGCCCAGTGCCGGATATGGTGCGCATCAGTCCACGCGGGCACGCATGTGCAGCCCGGGAACGCGCAGCCTCTGTCTCGGGCAATCAACGCCACTCGCTGTTCGGCGGTGACCAACCGTTTTCCTGGTTGCGCATCGAGCGGTGCCCCATGATCGTCGAGCAGAACGGTCGACAGGAAACAATCACACCCGAGAAGCCTGGTCTGCGACACCGACAGCGGTCCGAGCCAGGGCATGTGCCCGACATCAAGATCCGACACAGCCATTCCGTCATCAGCAGTGGAGGGTGCTGCGGCGCAGTCACGGTGCTCCGCCAGATCCCGAGCATTGATGTGCACATTCACATGCGGACGCTGACCACCATCGGTACCGGTCTTGGCGCAGTCCAGATAGCGGCGGATCAGTTCGGTGAACCCATCCGCAGTCCGCTTCGCCGCCGACCGAGAATCCGGGGTTCCGTCCGGTGCTGGGGTGGGCATCGTCAGATTCGACAGGGCCGAGAGCAGCATTTCTCCGGTGAGGGCGTCGAAATCACCACGCACCACCACTCGACCGTTCAATGTCGACGCGATCCGCAACTCGTTCCGGTCGACATCCTCGGCGGGCGGAATCTCATCCGATTCGAACAACCGCTCCAACGTCGCGATCACGTTCCGCACCTTCGTCGTCGTCGCCTCCACACCCGACGCAGCAGCCAACAACAAATCGATACAGCGAGGGAGCGCCTCCTCCGGCATCCCCTTCGGCGGTGATTCACAGAACGCCACGATCAACACCGCATGCTCGAAGGAGCAGTCCCCGCCATCGAACCGAGCCGCCACCGCCGGAAACGGCCGCAAAGCCGCACCCAGGGCGGCGATCTTCTTCCCGTCCCGAACCTGCAGCATCGTGTTGGCCGCCAACCAGGACCCCACCCCGCGGCTCGCAATCACCTGATCATCCGGGCGCAACGACAACTCGTACACCACAGCCACACGAACGGCTTCCAGGCGCAGAATCTCAGCACTCGCCGACACCGCAGCAGCGCGCAACTCAGCAGCAGACAACTGCCACAACCGTCCGCGTAACCCCACCGCAGAACCAGACACCACGTCCGACAACAAGACACTCATTGAATCCCCCGATCCCCTCCCCAAATCATACTCGAACATGCGTTCGAGTCAATACCTTGCTACCAGCGCAAATAAGAGCATGGAATAGTTCGACGGTCGCACGCGTATTATTTGAGTAAGCAATACTTGCGGTCGCAAATAAATGGAGGGCGTCACCGATGACAACTGATGAACACGTACGTGGTCGTGTGTGGCGCGACCTCGTCGTCTCCCACAGCGTCATCCTCGGCAAGATGGAGGCGGACCTTCGAACCACCACCGGGCTCACCCTTGGCCAGTACGACGTTCTGCTCCGACTGCACGAAGCGCCGGGAAACACGATCCGAATGGGCGATCTGGCCGAACTGGTCCTGGTCACCACCAGTGGCGTGACGCGCGTCGTCGATCGATTGGTCGAGGCAGGACTGGCAGAGCGCGTTCGCCCGGAAAACGATCGACGCGTCGTGACGGTGTCAATGACGCCTGCGGGCAAGAAGACGCTTCGAAAAGCGTCCGCCATACACACGCGAGGGATCGCCGAATACTTCTCCGATCTCATTGAAACCGAGGAGCTTCCGGTACTCGAACGCTTCTTCTCCCGACTTGCCGCACATCACACGAATCAAGGCGGCGCATGCGATGCGCACGTAGAACAACTTTCCATCACCCCCACGAACAGATAGCGAGAAACAACATGGCTTTCGAATTGGGCGTCTACCATTTCGGTGAACTCACCCCAGATCCCACTACCGGCGCGATGATGAATCCCGGTGTCCACCTTCGCCATTTGGTGGAGCAGGCAACCGTTGCCGATCAGGTTGGACTCGATGTCTTCGGCGTCGGCGAGCACCATCGCACCGACTTCGCAGTCTCAGCCCCTGCAGTTGTGCTCGCGGCAATGGCTCAGGCTACCGACAACATCAAGCTGTCCAGCGCCGTAACCGTACTCAGTTCCGACGATCCCGTACGTGTGTTCCAACAGTTCGCGACAGTTGACCTGCTTTCCGAAGGCCGTGCCGAGATCATTGCCGGCCGAGGTTCGTACACGGAGTCATTTCCGCTCTTCGGGTACGACTTGTCCCAGTACAACGAACTCTTCGCCGAAAAGCTTGATCTACTACTGAAACTGCGCGACGAGAACCCGATCAACTGGGAAGGACAACTTCGCCCACCACTGATCGACGGTGACGTGACGCCCCGCCCGGACCGTCAGATTCCGGTGTGGATCGCAGTCGGAGGTACTCCGGCCTCTGTCGTCCGTGCCGCGAAACTGGGCCTGCCCCTCTCACTGGCCATCATCGGTGGAAGTTACCAACAGTTCGAACCGTTCGTCGATCTATACCGCAGGGCTGCAGCGGAGTTCGGACACGATCCGAAGAAACTGGCTGTCTCGATTGCTTCGCCAGGATTTGTCGATACCTCGAAGCAAACAGCACTCGACACGTCGTACCCGTACTTCCAGGCCGGGTGGATGCAGAATCATCATCAGCGCGGAAACGGAGTTCCCATGCCGCGCAGGGCATATGAAGCGCAGGCAACCACCGCGGGTGCGTTCTTCCTCGGCGGCCCGCAGGAAATCATAGACAAGACGATGGCGCAGTACGAACTGTTCCATCATGACCGCATCATGATCCAGATGGGGTTCGGCAACGTGCCACAGAAGGACATGCTGCGTGCGATCGAGATCCTCGGCACCGAAGTAGCCCCCGTTGTGCGTAAGGAAATCGAATCGCTGAAGTCGTCCCAAGAATAGGAGTTTCGATGAGCACACCGCTCAAAATTGTTGCCGTTGTCGGCAACCTCCAAAAACCCTCCAAGACTCGTGCCCTCGTCGACCTGATCGTCGAAACCTTGGGAGACTTCGAGCAGATCGACACACGAGTTTTCGAGATCGTGGATCTGATTCCAGGTCTTGCATCTGCTCTGGATCGCGATCACGTCGACTCAGTGACCGCCGAAGCGCTGGCAGCAGTCGAGTCCGCCGATATCGTCATCGCGGCGTCACCGGTGTTCCGCGGTTCGTACACGGGAATGTTCAAGCATTTTTTCGATCTCGTCGACCAGTACGCGCTTGCCAACACTCCGGTGATTCTTGCCGCTACAGGTGGTAGCGACCGCCATGCTCTCGTGTTGGATCATGCCCTGCGGCCACTGTTCGCTTTCTTCCAAGCGCTGACCGCTCCGGTCGGAATCTATCTCAGCTCAGGTGATTTCGACGGAACGACCATCCTCAATCCCGAGGTATTCGAACGTATCGAGATGGCAGCAAAGGACGTCCTGCCGGTAGCCAGGATGCTCGCGGAGCGGCATCGAGTTGCGCTGACGTGAACGCCCCTCGTCTGCACAACAATGACCCGGAACCACCACCAGCGGTCACGACTGGCAATGCGGCTGATCCAGCACACTTACGCCGCTGATCCACATCGCATCACCGAACACCATTTTTCAGTGATTCTTCAGCTCCATCGCAGTAGCGTCGAAAGGGCCACCTCATGTCAGGAGCCCCCCATGACCACCCCGGATCAACCCACTGTCCAGCAATCCGTTCCTCAGCACCCGATTCGACCACCCGTCAATGCGGGCTGGGCAGTGGTCTCGCTGCTGTTCTTCTGGCCGCTTTCCTTCTCCGCTTTCACGCACGCCTTCAACGTGTATCCGCTGTGGGCTGACGGCGATGTGGCCGGGTCGCGGTATGCGTCCGATCGAGTGAAACGGCTCGGTCAGATCTCGCTGTGGATCGCAGGCGGCCTACTACTCCTGGTCTGCATCCTGTACGCGATTGCGGCAATCGTGTGGTTCGCCAACGGTGGCCACGATTACGGTCCGCGGCGTATGCGCTGAACAGCCACCCTGGACAACCACACCACCAGGACATCACCTCATCAATCGATCGACGAACTCCATGGTCTGGTCCATCGAAGCGACCGTCGTTTGACCGTGGCTGATTCCGGCGAGTTCTTGATACTCGAACTGCGTTCCCCGCGAACGCATGTCGACCAGTTGCGCCCAGGTAAGGGCGACAGGAACCGTTGTGTCCGACACGCTCTGCACCACGCGCAGTGGACGGTCGTAGCCGTCGACCGGCACCTGCATCATCTCGCGGAACAGGTCGTACATGCGCGGCGTCCATACCGACCGAGAAAACAACGAGCTCAACTGGATTCGTTCGGCTCGAATGTGTCGGCCGAGATCTCCGGCGCACAGTGTCCGAGCCTTTTCCATCCACTCGATCCCCTGCGGCGAGAGAACCTCGCGAATGTTCTCTTCGGGTCGTTGATCGTCGATCCCAGCCAGGACGTACAGCGCATATCCCACCAGCCCGGTGATACCGATGTCGGGAAACAGCGGGCCGCCCAACGGAAACAGCCCTTCCATGTGTGTGGGGCCTGCGACTACAACCGAGCCACGGAAATCCAATTCCGGTGCACGAGTGGTGGCATCGTGTCCCGCGAAGTACGCCGCATGACCACCTTCGGACAAACCCGCGACCATCCACCGCGGACTCAGCACATTGCCGTACAACTCGTGCGCGGCCCGCACGATGTCGACGGCATTCGCCCCGGCGGCATGTCCGTCGAGATAGGCCAGCACCCCGTCGGTACCAACTCCCGAGTAGTCGGTAGCGACCACCGCGTACCCCTGCTCCAACCAGCGTTCGATCGGTTCGATCTCGCCCGGACCGAATCCGGTCGACGAGGGTGCACACTGATCCGCACTGCCCAAAGTTCCGTGGGCATAGGAGATGACGGGCCAACCGCCCGCCGGTGGGGCGCCTTCCGGCAGAAACACGGACCCTGACGACTCTCCCCATCTGTCAGCGGTACGCAGAGTTCGATAGACGACCCGCTGCGTCTCACCGGCGCCGACCGGAAACACTGCGGCCGAGAGTTCGCCATAGGACTCCAGCGCGCCCGCGACTTCCGGTTCGTCCGCCGTCGCCACTGCAACACCTGACCCCCACCCGAGACCCGACAACAGAATGCTCGCCACCACGGCCGCAACAGAGGTTCTACCCGAACGACTCACCACGCCAACCCCTCCCGACCTATGCAGAGCATGATGTCGATATGCAGATCATCATCACCGGTCACAGCCTGCCCGGACGTGAGTGTTCCGAAACCGCAACCTTCGAAGAGCGCAGCAACATCCAAGTCGGCGTTCAGCGCCGAGGCAAGCCACACGAAATCCTCGACCTCGTACCGGGAGATACCGAGACAGTGCGATGGGAACTGACAGCGAGTCTGGAGCGAAAGTCCGGTGCCTGGGACTTACTCGGTCCATACATCCAGGGTCCACCTCGCGGACGCTTCATCTACCTGTCCTGGGTGACGGTATCCGATGACCAGACGTTCGAGATGTTTCGGCGCGCAAAGCTGATGCTCGACGCGATCCCCGAGCACATCGCCGAGGAGGCCGACGCTTCCGGCATGCTCCACGGAGACCTCGGCCTCACCGACGCCGCAGGTAAACCACTGTGTGCGGCTATCCGACCGCCGACGATCACATGGTCATCCTCGCCTTACTGAGCATCGTTCAGTAGTGTGGAGATCGAACACATTAGCCTGCCCGGTGGCCCCACACGATCGATACGGAGTCCGAACTGATGAGCACCGAACACCTCGATGTCCTGATCGTCGGCGCCGGCTTGTCCGGCATCGGTGCTGCGTATCGACTCCAGACCGAGCTTCCCGGCAAGTCGTACGCAATCCTCGAGGCCCGCGCGAACAGTGGCGGAACCTGGGACCTCTTCAAATACCCTGGCATCCGGTCGGATTCCGACATGTTCACGCTCGGCTACCCGTTTCGGCCGTGGACAGATGCCAAAGCAATCGCCGACGGTGATTCGATCCTCCGGTACGTGCGCGACACCGCGCGAGAGAACGGGATCGACAAGAAGATTCGGTACAACCGGAAGGTGACGGCCGCATCATGGTCGTCAGCTGACTCGACGTGGACGGTCACTGTCACGACCGGTGACGAAGATGAAACCCTGACCTGCAACTTCCTCTATCTGTGCAGTGGTTACTACAGCTACGAAGGCGGATACACCCCCGACTTCCCTGGACGTGAATCATTCAGCGGCGACGTAGTGCACCCGCAGTTCTGGCCCGAGGATCTCGATTACTCCGACAAGAAGATCGTTGTGATCGGAAGCGGCGCCACCGCAGTCACTTTGGTCCCCACGATGTCGCGCGACGCGAGCCATGTCACCATGCTCCAGCGATCACCGACATACATTCTGGCTCTGCCGTCCAGCGACAAATTATCGGACACCATTCGCGCAGTACTGCCGAATCAGCTCGCGCACAGCATCGCTCGATGGAAGAGCATCGTAGTGAACCTGAGTTTCTACCAACTGTGCCGGCGCAGTCCAGCGCGCGCAAAGCGGTTGCTGAACCTCGCGATCAGTCGCCAACTCCCGGAAGAGATCCCACTCGATCCTCACTTCACACCCACCTACGATCCCTGGGATCAACGCTTGTGCGTCGTACCGGACGGCGATTTGTTCAAAGCCCTCCGATCGGGCAAGGCCTCGATCGAGACCGATCGCATCGACACTTTCACCGAGACCGGAATTCGTCTCGCGTCAGGTCGCGAACTCGAAGCTGACATCATCGTCACTGCAACAGGATTGAAGATGGAAGCGTGCGGCGGGATGTCGATCGAAGTGGACGGCGAACCCGTCACCCTCGGTGATCGTTACGTCTACAAGGGCATGATGATCAGCGACGTACCGAACTTCGCGATGTGCGTCGGCTACACCAACGCCTCGTGGACTCTGCGAGCAGATCTCACGTCGATGTACGTCTGCCGACTGCTGACGGCGATGGACAAGCGCGGCTATTCGAAGTGCGTGCCGCACGCGAGCGAAGAGATGGACCAGCGGCCGATCCTGGACCTGGCGTCGGGGTACGTCATGCGTGCTGTGGAACAGTTCCCGAAGCAGGGATCGAAGTCACCGTGGAACATGCGTCAGAACTACATCCTTGATCGTCTTCACTCGACGTTCGGGAGCATCAACGACCACATGACGTTCTCGAAGGCGCCAGCTCGACAGTCGACGCCGGTACCGAGCAAGAGTTGAGCGGACCACGAACAACCAGGTAGAGCAATCGGGCGAAGCCACCAATCGATCCGACGACAAAGAACACACCCGAACCTGCGACTACTGCACAGAGCGCACCGAGAACGATGATCGCCGACGCCTCTACCATTCGACCGGCGGACTCCGATCCGAGAACGTGTATTTCATCAACTCCTTCGTCCATAAAACTATTTTCAGCCAACCGTCCAGCCGGTTTGTAGGGACTTTAGTCGCGAGTCGGATCAAAATGGACTCATAATTGCAGGTCAAGCGTTCAGTTGGCCATTCCGGCCGGATGATCTCCAGTCCGTTCCGTTGTGATGGTCGGCAACCGAGTGCTGGTCGAATACATGGACGATTCACGAATCGACACGGTCGTATCAAATCTCCGTGCCTCTCCACCCACTCTTACGCAGGGTGTGGCCCAGCAGCGTGATCACCAGTGAAAACATCGGCAGGGCAATGATCACCCTCGCGGCAAACACCCCCGATCTTCCCGGCCGCGTCCTTCGCAGCGACAAGATCAACGAACTCGCGCAGGCCTGACAGCTTGGCCTCGAAAGACGAAACCGCGGGCGACGAGTTCCAACGCCACGGCCACCGAGCAGGTTTGTGCCAACAACAACCCTGCCAATACAAGAATTTGCACAGCACCGGCCTGAACGGCCGATCCCGTCGCGAGCAACACACCGACAAAGGCTCCGGGCAATGTCACGAGGCCGACGGTGCGTGTCTGGTCGACTCCAGGCAGCAGAGCATCGGAGGCAGCGGTGCGGGCTACCTCCCACCGCGCATCGCGTTGGGAAAATCCAAGGCTCAGTGCTGCTTCCACTTCCCCGTACCGGTCGTCGACGGCGTCGAGTCCGCGTTTGGCTGCCATCGATGTTGCAGTCATCGCGCCACCCAGAACAATGCCGCCGATCGGCACCAGAGCGACGCCTTGCAGCGGAACCACTCCGGACAGCAGCATCAGTGGCAGAACCACACCGATTCCCGACGCCAACGCGATGGTCAGCCAAACTCCGGACGTCCCCGCGTTCGAGCGTCGTGCCGCGGTGAAAGACGCCGCAACGAACATGCCGGCGAGCACGAGGAGCGCCGACCAGATGTGGGCCAAGGCGGCGGCAAGGATCAACGAAATCGCAGCCAGCTGAAGAGCGCCACGAGCGAGGGCACCGGGGACCACCCGAACGCTACCGAGATAGGTGAATCGGTAGACGAGCGTGGCGACAAGTGCCATGACGATGCAGAGCACAGCCAGACGGATGCCGGAGTCGGCTATCGAAAGGCTCATGGGTCTCAGTGTTCCCTACGAGCCGAGTCCGATCCGAATTCGAGAACCGCTCAGAACACCCAACCGCGAAGGGCGACGAATCGCAGGCCACCGACAATTCCGCTCACGGCGATCACAAGCCCGGCTTGAAGAAGCCCGTCGGCGCCTGGGAGAAGGAAGCCGAGCGCACTGATGGCGGCAGAACTGGCGATCAACCCGACCAGTGCGAGTCCACCGCCTTCCCACTGCGCGGTGAACCAGTTGACGCGATCCGCGGCGTGGAAGGTGAGCCGGCGATGCAGCTCATTGGCCAGAATGGTGCTCAAGACCGCACCAACTGCGTTGGCTACCAGCGCTCCGTCACCGCGCAGCGCCAGAAAAGCGGCAAAGTACAAGATGTTGCTGGCTCCGCCGACGAGGGCAAAACGAACGAGCTGAGCAAAGGCGCCGTCGCCGGCAAGGGCGCGAAGCCTCGTTGCCGCGAAACCTGCACTCCGCGTACCCACCATCGAGATCGGATTGCTCCCGACCCAGATGTCAGACGTGCTCATATCGGCTTCTCTCATACGGACAATCGGAACCACACGTTCCGCTTAGTAATATAGCACTAACGGAATCGATCATTCCGCTTAGTGCCGTAGACTGTGAGGATGCCGACAACACACCCCGACGCTTCTCATGCGGGGACCTCGGCCGACTGCTCACAGCCGCGCCTTCGGTCCGACGCCAAGGCCAACCTCGAGCGCATCCTCAACTCCGCTCGCGAGGTGTTCGCTGCCCAAGGACTCGACGCCACGCTGGCGGACGTCGCGAAGCACGCCGGCGTCGGCGTCGGCACCGTCTATCGCCGGTTCGCCAGCAAGGACGAACTGATCCAGGCACTGTTCGACACGCGGTGTTCCGAGATCGAAACGATCGCCGCCACCGCCCGAGAGATGCCCGACGCCTGGGAAGGTCTTGTCTACTTTCTCGACGTGATCTCTCTGCGCATGGCAGACAACCGCGGATTCGGCGATCTCCTGATGGACGGACGCTTCACGTCCGACACCTTCGCTCGCGCGCGCGCCGGGATCGCTCGACACACTGCGGTACTTGTCAATCGAGCCAAGGAACAGGGCACCCTGCGCAGCGACTTCGAAGTCAACGACATTCCGCTTCTCATGCAGGTCGTCAAGATGGCCCAGAAGTTCGGTGGCGACGAGGCCCCTCAGGCTTACCGCCGCGCACTCGGGTTCATGATCGACGGACTCTGCGCGTCCCGCACCGACCATCGGGAACTGCCCGTGCCGGCGCTGTCCTCCGAGCAACTCGATCACGTCCTTCATCGGTTTCAGGCAACGCCCGGGAAGAACTGCTGAGTCGATTTCGGGGTCGACGCCATTGCGGCGTCGACCCCGAAATTTGCTGTCAGTGGGCGATTACCGGTTCACCTTCCGGCGAATCCGGAAGCAGTCCACTCCGAAGAACCAGTCCGGTCAAGACCGCACCGACCGCGAATATGCCTGCGGCCCAATAGAACGTCGTGGTGTAACTCTCGACGGCGGCCTGCGCCTGAGTCAGCGGATTCATCTCGCGGCCCACCAGGTAGTTGGTGGAAGCCGAGGCGGCAATCGTGCTGAGCAGTGCAGTTCCGATCGAGCCGCCCACCTGCTGCATCGTGTTGACCGTGGCAGATGCGACGCCGGCATCTTCGTGATGCACGCCTGAAGTTGCTCCCTGCATCGACGGGGCGAAAATGCTGCCCATGCCGAGTCCGGTGACGACGAGCCCCGGCAGAATGTGTACTGCATAGGTGCTGTCCACGGAAATCTGGGCCAGCAGCGTCATTCCGATCGCCGCGATGACCATTCCGCTCACGATCAGCACTCGCGGACCGACGCGCGGCAGCAAAACCGCTGTCGAAAGCGTTGCCGCTGTCACGATTCCGAACACCATCGGCATGAATGCGAGGCCGGTCATGATCGGGCTGTACCCGAGGATCAGCTGCATGTAGTACGTCAGGAACAGGAAGACTGCGAACATGCCTGCGCCGGAAAGGAAGATCGCCAGGTACGAGCCAGCCCGGATTCGGTCGAGGACCACCCGCAGCGGAAGAAGTGGGTGCTCGGACTTGGTCTGCCAGTAGATGAACGCCGCCATGAACACGACGCCGGCAACGAGCCACGAGATAGTGGGAGTTGCACTCCACCCGTCCGACTCGGCCTTCGAGAATCCGAAGACGATGCTGAACAAGCTGATCGACACCAGGATCGTTCCGGGGATGTCGAGTTTGGGTCGCGAGTCACTGGTGTGCGGCGCGAGCAACAGGACTGCTCCGACCAGGGCGATCGCCGCGAAGAAGAGATTTACGAAGAGGCACCAGCGCCAGTCGACCCACTCGGTGAGTGCGCCGCCGAGCAGCAGTCCGATGGCGCCACCACCGCCGGCAACGGCACCGAAGATACCGAACGCCTTGGCACGCTCACCTGGATCCGTGAATGTCACGGACAGCAGCGACAGGGCTGCCGGGGCAAGGAGCGCACCGAATACGCCTTGGCCGGCACGAGCGGCAACAAGCATTTCGAAGTTGACGGCTGCGCCACCGATGGCGGAAGCGACTGCGAAGCCGATCAGGCCGACGATGAAAGTTCGCCTGCGCCCGAACAAGTCGCTCAATCGACCGCCGAGTAGCAGCAAACTGCCGAACGCCAATGCGTATGCCGTGATGATCCACTGGCGGTCCGAATCACCGAACTCCAGTGAGCGCTGCGCAGCAGGCAGCGCGATGTTGACGATGGTGGCATCCAAGACCACCATCAGCTGCGCAATTCCCAGAACCGCGAGAACCAGCCACCGCTTTGCGTGGTTGTCCCCTGAAGGCGCTGAGGACTGCTCGAATTCAGTCCGTTCAGCAATGTCTGACATAGTCCCTCGCCCAACCTATGCGGAGATGGCTTCTCCGGTTAGCAAAAACGCTACACGAAAACGGAGAGGCTGTCTCCACTTGGCGGGTAGAGTGGGGACATGAGTACCGCAATGGAGCGCCCCCTTCGCGCCGATGCTGCACGTAATCGGCAGTTGATCATCGACGCCGCACGTGAATTGTTCGCCGAAGAAGGGATCGACGTCACACTCGACGACGTCGCCCGGCGCGCGGGGGTCGGCGTCGGAACGGTCTATCGGCGGTTCGCCAGCAAAGAAGAATTGATCGACGGAGTCTTCCAGCAGAACTTCGCCGACATGGCAGCGGCCGCGGACGCGTCACTTGCCAATCCGGATCCGTGGGACGGACTTGTCACCTTTGCCGAATTCGCCTGCAGCCGTATGTCGGTCAACCGCGGACTCAAAGACGTCCTGAACGGAACCGACGAGGGATGCGAGCAAGTCGCATGCCAACGATCCATCATCGAACCGTCGGTCGAGAGGATCTTCTACCGGGCCCAGGAGGCCGGGATGCTGCGCACCGACGCCGTACCGACGGACCTGTTCGGCCTCATCTTCATGGTGGGCGCAGTCACCGAATTTGCTCAGCCCGTCAACCCGACCGTGTGGCGTCGATACCTCTCGGTAATGCTCGACGGCCTACGCACGGAGGGCTTGCACCGTGACGCACTGCCCCTTCCTCCACTGAGTTCGGAGGAATTGCACGAGGCCAAGCAATGCCTGAAAGACCGCCGCCGTTGAGCGGTTCGGTCAGATCTGCTCACGAGGAATGAAAATCCACATCACGATGTAGATCAGAAACTGCGGGCCGGGCAGCAGGCACGAGAGTACGAACAGCAAGCGGACTGTCGACGACTTCCAACCGAAGTACCGAGCGATTCCGGCGCACACCCCACCGAACATTGCTCCCGAGCGGGCGCGGGTGAGCTTGCGGGTATTCATCGGGGAGGTCATGTGTTGTTTCCTTTCAACGGAACTCGCGGTTCATCCGCGTCGACCTCCACTATCCGCTGCCGATCCACCTGTGCGCATCAGGCCATGGACCCATCTTTTCCGACGCGGTGTGTCCTCAGGTACGAGTCCGTCCCCGCGTCAGACTCAGGGTTCTCCCCCACACCCCGGCCTCGGACCTCAGCCTCGCACCTCAGCAGGGAAACATGCGTCGAAGCCGTTTCGGAGCCGCAAAAGGTTGCCAGTTGTCGACGTCCTGCGCCAGACGATCGGCAACGGTCCACAACGCCGACGGGTTGTGGGTCAACCCCATGTGACTGCCTTGCACCGCAATGCTTTCCGACAGGCCTGCCGAGGTTTCACAGCACGCTTGCCATGGAACGATACCGTCGTGCCTGGAGTAGACCGACGTGGCGGGAACGGAAATAGGCGATCCCTGTTCGGATTCGATGCCGTCGACCGGAGGCAGTATCGCGTGATTGCCGGACAAACGAGCGTAGAGAGATCCGACTCTCGTCTGCTCCAGACTGGTGAGACCGAAAGGACTTCCCAGTGTCACTACCTGACGCACCGAATCCGGCAGGTCCCTCGCCAGCTTTCGAGCGTAGATACCGCCCAGACTCCAGCCAATTACCGACACCTTCTGCTCGTATCGATCTGCTACCTCGGCCAATGCGGCAGGCAGTCCGTCGACCACCGTCGCCGTCGGACCGGTGTTCAGACCCAGATTCCAACCGTGAACCCGGTATCCGAGAAAGCTGAGGTATGTCCTCAAGGCGAGAGTCGAAACGTCCGAAGTCAGCAATCCGGGGAGAACGAGGACCGGATGCCCGTCCCCACGCGGCGATCGAAGCAACCAAGGAGCCGCGAGAAGCAGTGAAGCGATGTCGACCAGTCCGCGCGTCGGCTCGCTCAGACACATCGCCAAGGATGGTGGCCCCGGAACGAGTGGGTCGACTTCACGAATCAGCGTCGATCGCTGCGCCCAATCGAATTCGGTCTCCGCGAAATCGATCGCCGAGACTTCCGCAACTACGGACACCTGAACTCCTGTCGGCCGGTGCCCTCGTCGGGGCGTGTGGTGGGGCGGTTCCGCGAGCTGTGTGCTCAACCCGCGGAACCTTGTCCTCATCCACCACCGGTAGCGAACCAGGACCCGTTCTGCCCACAGATTCGTGACCAAAGGCCTCTCGACCACACGAACACTGTGTGATCCAGAACACTAGTTTTGGCTACGTTGCATCTACGTTGCGTAGATGTTTCGTCGCTTCCTACGAGATTTCGTCCCACAGAAGCGCGACCCACGCGGTCGCGGCGCCGGCGTCCTAGCGAGCGCTCAGTTCGAGCAACTCTCGGGTGGCAGATTTTCGGCGGCCCACGTTGTCAGTTCACTGAGAGCGGGGAGCAGCGCCTGCCCCGACGCTGTGAGTTCGTACTCCACGGCGATGGGCGGACCTGCATCGACGCTCCTCGTCACCAGGCCTGCCCCTGCCAACTCCGTCAGGCGTTCCGAGAGCACCGAATCACTGATCCCGCCCACCGCGCGCTTGAGTTCGGAGAATCCCGCCGGCCCGTTCAGCAGCGTGCCGAGAATGACGCCGTTCCACCGTTTGCCCAGGAAGCCGAACGCGCGGGCCAGAGCCCCGTCACATGCGCGGGGCTCGTGTCCCGCTTCGCTCTTGCTTGCCACCCCACCATCCTAGCCACAGTGCTAACGTATCCGTAGGCACTATTTTTTTACTAGCAACTAGCTTTACCGGGTGATGCTCGGTCGAGCTACCACGGAACGGAAACCCCCGATGTCTCTCGACGCAGCCACGCCATTCACCGCCCAGCAACTCGACGAAGCCGGCCGCGAACTCCTCTTCACTGCGGCTCGCACCGCCAACTCCTTCTCGAACGAACCTGTGACCGACGACGAACTGACTGCGATCTGGGAGCTCGCGAAGTGGGCACCGACCGCGGCCAACACCAATCCGCTACGTGTGCTGTTCGTCCGTACCGAGGAAGGCAAAGCACGCCTCGTCGAGCACATGGCAGACGGCAACAAAGCCAAGACCGAGGCCGCTCCTGCAGTTGCCGTTCTGGCGGTGGACACCGAGTTCTACAAGCACATCCCCAACCTGTTCCCCATTCGCCCGGAGATGAAGGACTACTTCGAATCCGACGAGGCTGCCGCCAGTTCGACGAGTCGGTTCAATGCCGCACTTCAGGCCGGCTATGTGATCCTCGCGATTCGCGCACAGGGTCTGGTCGCCGGCCCGATGGCCGGGTTCGACGCCGACGGCATCGACGGCGAATTCTTCGCAGACGGACGTTTCAAGACGATCCTCGTGGTGAACATCGGCCATCCCGGTGAGAACCCCTGGTTCGATCGTCTGCCGCGCCTCTCCGATGAGGATGTGCTCAGCTGGGCCTGAGGCCAATTCGGACAAATCAAGCAATGCGGGAGAGTTCTGCGGAACTCTCCCGCTTTGCCATCTCCAGCGCGTTTCAACTCTGCTCGCAGTGGGTACATACCCGCGTCTCGCAAAATCTCACGTCCAGAACAACATCCGACACGCTGCAATCGGAATTAGTTGCAGTATCTCAGTTTTTGGACGACAGTCGAGGGAAACCCCTCGGCCTACGGAGGCTGTGGGGAAAGCCCTTGTGCGCCGGTCGGTGTCGAGGGAAGACGTTCGAGCGAGCAGAAGTCCGAAGAAAGTGGGTTCGGAAATATGGGCGCGCTATGGGATTTTGTCGTTGCACGACGACAACAGTTGTTGACCGACTCGTACCTTCATGTTTCAGCAGTTATCCAGTCCGTGATCATCGCGACGATCGCCGCCGTGATCATCGGCATTCTCGTCTACCGGAGCCCGGCGGGATCCTCCATCGCTACGGCGTTGGCCAGCACGATCCTGACGGTTCCTTCATTCGCCCTCCTCGGACTGCTCATTCCGATTCTCGGTCTCGGCGTCGCTCCCACGATCACCGCGTTGATCTTGTATGCCCTGCTCCCGATCATTCGGAACACGATCATCGGTCTGGATGCAGTCAACCCGGCGATCACGGACGCAGCCCGCGGTGTCGGAATGAATCGCATGCACGTACTGAGTCGAATCGAGCTACCGATCGCGTGGCCGTCGATCCTCACCGGCATGCGGGTCAGTACACAGATGCTCATGGGCATCCTCGCCATCGCGGCGTACGCCAAAGGTCCTGGTCTGGGAAACCTGATCTTCTCCGGACTCTCGCGTGTCGGTAGCCCGAATGCTGTTCCGCAAGCGCTGGTCGGCACCGTACTGATCGTCATTCTCGCTCTGATTCTCGACGGAATCTACGTCGTCATCGGTCGTCTCACTACTTCGAAGGGGCTGCAATGACTGAAACCATTCCGTCTGACGTATCCACAGATCAGAAGGTATCCGGGGTCGAGATCGTCCTGGAGTCCGTCACCAAGCGGTACCCGGGCCAGAAAGCTGCAGCGGTGGACAATGTTTCGCTGACTGTTCCGGCCGGTGAAATCGTGGTCTTCGTCGGACCTTCGGGTTGCGGCAAGACGACGACGATGCGCATGATCAACCGCCTGATCGAACCTACCTCCGGCAAGATCACCATCGACGGCAAGGACGCGCTGTCGATCGACCCGGACAAGCTCCGCCGTGGCATCGGGTACTCGATCCAGCAGGCAGGCTTGTTCCCGCACTTCACGATTGCGAAGAACGTCGCGACTGTCCCGGGTCTGATCGGTTGGGACAAGAAACGTATCGCAGCGCGCACCGACGAGATGCTCGACCTCGTAGGCCTCGATCCCGATACCTATCGCGACCGCTACCCTCGCCAATTGTCCGGTGGGCAGCAACAGCGTGTGGGCGTGGCGCGGGCGCTGGCTGCCGATCCTCCGGTGCTGTTGATGGACGAACCTTTCGGTGCCGTCGATCCGATCACCCGCGGCCTGCTCCAGGACGAACTGATGCGTCTGCAGTCGGAGTTGGGTAAGACCATCGTCTTCGTCACGCACGATTTCAACGAGGCAGTCAAACTCGGTGACCGTATTGCCGTGCTGGGCAATCAATCCAGCATCATGCAGTACGACACTCCGGAAGCGATTCTCGCCAATCCCGCAAACGACATGGTCGCCGGATTTGTCGGGGCGGACGCCTCGCTCAAGCAGCTGACCCTGACACGCGTGCGCCAGATCAAACTCAAGCAGTGCCTCACCGCCCGCGAAACCGATTCGGTCGATGATTTGAGAACCGCACTCGCAGCGCGTAAGTGGAAGTGGGCCCTGATTCTCGATCAGCGCGGACGGCCGCTTCGCTGGGTCTCGCCCGGCCACCTCGCCCATGCGTCGACTCTTCGAGGTGTCGGTAACGAGATCGGCGAAGCCGTGTCCATCCAGTCCACCCTGCAGGATGCGTTGGAAGCTCTTCTCGCAGAGAGCAATGCGTCCACCGTGGTCACCGGACGGCGTGGCGAGTACGTCGGTCTCATCACCATCGACACACTGGTCAGCCATCTCTCCGAAATGCGCGAGGAGCATGCGCACGACCACGACGAAGAGCCAGACACCGAGAACGTCGAGGGTTGAACATGACTGCCACGACAGAGGAGCGCGTCTCCGCGCCTGAGATGGAACCGGACGCCCCCGATCTGGGTGCGGCCGAGAACGCCGCCACGCGCCGTGCGGAACGGATGCGACTGTATGTGCAGCCGGTCATCGTCCTGATCCTGGTTGCGGGCGTGTTGATCTGGGCATTCAGCCGAGATCTCAACGCGACGCAGAAGGCGAGCATCAACCTCGACAACATCGTCACTCTGACCTGGCAGCACGTACTGATCACCGCCGCCGTGGTCATCATCGTCGTCGCCATCGCGGTTCCACTCGGAACCCTGCTGACCAGGCCGAAATTCACCCGCCTGGCACCGTTCTTCGTGGGAATAGCCAACATCGGAGCCGCAGCGCCTGCCATCGGCCTGCTCGTGCTGTTCTATCTCGCGACAAGAACGACCGGCTTCTGGATCGGCGTGTTTCCCATTGCGTTCTATTCGTTGCTTCCGGTGCTGCGCAACACCATCCTCGGCTACCAGCAAGTGGACAAGACCTTGATCGATGCGGGGCGCGGGCAGGGAATGTCTTCGCTCACGGTCCTACGTCAACTCGAGTTCCCGATGGCCGTCCCGTACATCCTTGCAGGACTGCGTACTTCGCTCGTTCTGGCCGTCGGTACCGCGACGCTGTGCTTCCTGGTCAGTGCCGGCGGACTCGGCATTCTGATCGACACCGGATACAAGCTCCGCGACAACGTCACCCTCGTTGTCGGTGCCGTACTGGCGGTGTCGCTGGCCTTGCTGATCGACTGGCTCGGCGCGCTCGCCGAAACTTATCTCGGGCCCAAGGGATTGCGATGACCAAGACTTCGATCACCAGAACGTGGGGCTGGAAACTCGCGGTTGCCACGATCGGCCTCACACTTGTCGCTTCGTGTGGTCTCGAGTCCGGTGGCGCACTGCCCCTGGCCGTCGGCCCCGGCAGCATCGAGCCGGTTACGGAGCTCGAGGGTGTGAAGATGACCGTCGGCTCCAAGGACTTCACCGAGCAGATCGTGCTCGGGTACGTCATCGAATTCGCGATGGCCGCTGCGGGCGCGGATGTTCGAGATCTCACGAACATCCAGGGCTCGAACAGCACCCGTGACGCACAGTTGAACGGCCAGATCGATCTTGCGTACGAATACACCGGAACCGGCTGGATCAACTACCTCGGCAACGAGACACCGCTTCCCGATTCGCAGGCGCAGTTCGAGGCCGTCCGCGATGCGGACCTTGCTGCGAACGACATGGTGTGGACCGATCCGGCGCCGATGAACAATACGTATGCATTGGCGATGAGCAAGGAGACCGCTGAGAAGACCGGTGTCAAGACCGTTTCCGACTACGCGAAGTTGGTCGAATCCGATCCCGGAGCTGCGGTGACGTGCGTCGAGACCGAGTTCAACGTCCGCCAGGACGGATATCCCGGCCTGGCAGCGAAATACGGTTTCGACGCCTCTCGTGCCCAACGCCAGATCCTGCAGACCGGCATCATCTACCAGGCGACAGCCGATGGCGATCAGTGCAAGTTCGGCGAGGTGTTCACCACCGACGGTCGCATCATCGCACTTGATCTCGTTCTGCTCGACGACGATCTCCAGTTCTTCCCGAAATACAATCCGGCACTGGTGATGAAAAAGGACTTCGCGGAAGCACATCCGCAGGTAGCAGAAGTCATGGCACCGATCTCGGAGCGACTGACCAACGAGGTGATGACCGAGCTCAACCGGCAGGTCGACGTCGACGGCAAGGAGCCGGCGGACGTGGCCCGCGACTGGCTGGTCTCGGAAGGCTTTGTCACGGCGCAGTGATCGGCTGACCGCAACCCAGCCGAGTAGTTACCGTTTGCGTCCGACGCAGAACACCCGCCGGAACGGAAAGAGCGTTCCGGCGGCTGTTGCGGGGTAGGCCTCCCTCAGCAGATCGGAATACTGACGCTCGAACTCCGGAGCGTCAGCTTCGCCGAGAACGTCGAGCACGGGTCGTAACCCCGTCCCCCGTACCCATCCGAGCACCGGGTCGGCACCTGCCAGCACGTGTACGTACGTCGTCTCCCAGGCGTCGACGTCGAATCCGTGTTCTTGGAGACGCTGCGCGTACTGAACTGGACTGTCGACGCCTTCCGGGCCGCGTAGGACGCCACCCAGTCGCTCACTCCATTCCGCTGATTCCGCGAGATCTCGCATGAGCGCATGGGACGGAGCATCGAAGTTACCCGGCACCTGCCACGCCAGCCACGATCCGGATTCCAGGGTGTCCGCCCACTGGTCGATCAGCTCGCGATGGCTCGGAACCCACTGCAATGCAGCGTTACTGACGACCACGTCGTAACCGGTGGCGTCGAAGGACATGATGTCCCCCAACTCGACGGTGACGTTTCCCGGTAGGTCTGTAGGGGCCTGCGCGACCATTTCGGGAGACGAGTCGAATCCGGATACCGAGGCGTCCGGCCATCTTTCCCCGAGCATCGCGGTCAGGGTGCCTGATCCGCAGCCGAGGTCGGCTACCCGCGTCGGGTCTTCGGTGGCCACCCGTGACACCAGGTCCACGAACGGGCGTGACCGCTCACCCGAATAGCGGCCGTAGACTTCGGGATTCCACGTGACAGTGCGCATGAACCCATCCTGCACCCTGTTCCTGAGAATTGCCGCCCGTCAGATCTCGCTCTTCACGATCCGGCCATTCGAAAATCACCGACGCGGCACCACGGTGGACACTACGTTCGGCAACCTCGACCAGTCCGCGGTGATGTAACTTGCGTGCTGCCCGGCCAACAGGTCGAGACGCTCGCTCGCCTCGGTTTCGGTGGCATGGGTTCCGTCGATCTGCGGAGCGACCTTGTGCGCGTCGGTCATGACGAGCAGGTAGCCGCGATCGTGGTACCAACTCGGATCCACGACTCCGGCGGTGTAGTCGAGAGCGTCACCGTCGAAGATCACGAACCACGGACGGATCCCCGGGTCGGTATAGCGGTCGAGACGTGGGTCTCCCGGTGATGCACGGTGAACAGCGGGAAAGGCGGCGCCGAGTTCGACGAGCCCGGCGGAGGACAGATCTCGCAGGTGCGTCGCATACTGCCGGTCCGTCCACTCCGTATCGAGAGGGTTTCCCTCCTCGATCGTTCCCGGTATCAGCTCGAACAGAAATTTCCCGGTCATTTCGGAATTGCTCGGCCATCCACGCTCGGTGACGGCGGCATCCGGGGTGGAGTAGGACTCCCCCATCAGATCGGCCGGCGTGAAAACCGCGTCTCCGAGAGTCCCGAGAATCAGGGCGTCGAGATCCGCGGGCCCACGTCCGTACCCGGCAGTGAACCCGTCCTTGATTTCCAACTTGATCATCACCGGCGGATGCTCGGGATTGGCCTCGTGCCACGCCCGCATATCTGCCAGGCATCCACGGAATCCCTGATCTCGTAGACCGCTTCGCAACCCGGATGCGTCCTGAGCGCCGACGCAGTTGCTGTCGCTCGCCACCGGATTCATGTGCGACACACGCCAGTCCGGACCGCCTCCGTTGGTCCACAAGTCCAGCTCGAGCAACGACGCCCCGGAATCCAAAGCGTCGGCGAAGTACGAAAACGTCGCCTTCTCGTAGGAATTGTGGACCCCGACTGACGTGGTCTCGGAAAACGAGCGCACTTGGTTCGTAGTCGTTTCGGCGCCGGCAGAGGGCGCCGAGACGACCGCCACGAACGCACTCATACCGGCTACCAGGATTGCTCGCATGTTCGACACTCTCGCAGAAATCACCCCACGGCAGGATGGAATCGTCAGAGTTAACTGGACAATCGTCTAGATTGCACCGGAGTGGGGCATGATTTCAGGCGGTGAGTGAGGGCAATTGTCAGGCCAATAGCATCAGTGCCGGAACTGATCCGAGTCAGAGCACTCGCCGCACACTCGCAGGAGGAATCGCATGCAGCTGACTCAATTCGTTCACCGATCCCTACGAGCGTCGCCCGAAGCGGTGATGACGATCTCCGATGGCCGAGTGCGCACGTCTCGCGAATCGGTCGACCGGATCAAGAGGCTCGCGGGCGGGCTGCAGACGTTAGGCCTGCGCACCGGTGACAGAGTCGCGATCTTGGCATCGAACTCCGACTACTACCACGAGGCGCTCCTGGCCTGCTGGTGGTTCGGAGCAGTGGCCAGTCCGGTCAATTCTCGCTGGAGCACGGCGGAAATCACATACGCCCTGGAAGATTCAGGGTCGACGGTATTACTCGTGGACGAGAATTTTGCTTCCGTCGGATCTACCCTTCGCGAGGCGTGTCCAGGCCTGACCACTGTCGTCTACTGCGGCAACGACCGAGTTCCGGACGGAATGCTCGACTACGAACAGGTGATCGCGGAGGCGATTCCGGTCGACGATCTGCGCGTCGGCGGCGACACGCTTGCACTACTCCTCTACACCGGCGGGACCACCGGAGTGCCGAAGGGCGTGATGATCAGCCATCAAGCGCTGATGACCTCGGCGCTGGGCACTCTCGCGGCAGGCGGCGTGGCAATCAGCAACGGAACGAACCTCGCGGTGAACCCTCTGTTTCACATTGCCGGGATCGTCGGATGGTTGGCTCAGTCGCTGATGGGTGGAACTCAGGTCTTCGTACCGAACTTCAGCCCACGGACGTTCCTCGAGGCCGTGGACCGCTATCGCCCGACAACCGTGGGTCTGGTGCCGACAATGCTCCAGATGTTGGTCGCCCACAAAAACGAAACGGGCGAAGACGCAACCACCTACGATCTGTCCAGCGTCAGGATCCTGAGATACGGCGCCTCGCCCATATCTCCGACGCTTCTCGGACAGGTCATGCAAATGTTCCCCAACAGTTCCTTCGCTCAGGGCTACGGGATGACTGAAACCGCGCACATCAGCATGCTGAGTCCAGCCGATCACCTCGAAGGTGGTGACCTCCTCCGCAGCGCTGGTCGCGCACTCCCTCATTGCGAGGTGAAAATCGTCGACCCGGCCGGCTCGGAACTCCCACCCGGCGAGGTGGGCGAAATCGTCACGTTCGGCAGCCACGTCATGCTCGGATACTGGAACAAACCGAAGGAGACCGCTGAAGTGCTCCGCAGCGGGTGGATGCATACCGGCGACGCGGGGTACCTCGACGCCCGCGGTTACCTGTTCATCGTCGATCGCATCAAGGACATGATCGTCACCGGTGGCGAGAACGTCTACTCCACCGAGGTCGAAAACGCTCTGGAACAACACGAATCCGTCGCGGCCTGTTCCGTGATCGGTCTGCCCGATGCCCAGTGGGGCGAGCGTGTCCATGCCGTGGTCGTCCTTCGGCATGGTTTCGACGCCGACGCCGACGAACTGCGCGCTCACGTGAAAACGCTGATAGCCGGATACAAATCTCCGCGCACTTTCCAATTCGTCGATGCATTGCCGCTGTCGGCAGCAGGCAAGGTGCTGAAGCGCGATCTTCGTTGCAACGCAACGTAATCCTTTACGACGGTCAGGATTACAGCTTCAATGTCGGTTCTGGGTCGGTGATCAAGCGGTGCAGTGACGGCGACGCCGCTACGGCCTCTCCTAGTTGCGTCGCACTCGCGATTTCGTCGCCGAACTCCGATCGCCAGGCGTGCAGTCGACGCGTCAGTTCTTGCAATCGGTATTCGCGGGTCATGCCGATTGCACCGTGTGCCTGGTGGGCGGCGCGGACGCTCACGAGCGCATTCTGCGAAACCACCAATTTGGTTGCGCTCACTTCGAAGTCGGCGTCGCCTCTGATGAGTGCATGTGCAGTGCGATCGACGGCCAGCGTGGACATCGAAGCCATCTGAGCAAGCGTCACGATATGCTGCTGGACTGCTTGAAACTGCGCGACGGGCCTACCGAATTGCACCCGGTCGGACACATAGCGCCGGGTCAACGTCGACGCCGACTCCATCGCTCCCGACATCTGCACCGAGCGCAAGAACGCGCCGAGCTTGCTGAGAATCCGGGCATCGACCGGGTTGTCGCCGTCAATGGTCCGCGCTTCGGAGAACGTCAGGCTCTCACGCGGTTGCCCCGCAAGATCCGTCCCGCCACCGATCTCGGCGTCGGAGATGTCAAGGAGTACGACGCGATCACCGAGAACTGCTGCCAGCACTGATGCAGCGCTACCCCACGGCACGTCGTGAAAGGTTCCCGAGAGAACACCGTCGTTGGTCCGGCGCACATCGTCGCGCGGCGAACCCGGGGCGACCGTTGCGATTCCGGAGGGCACGGGTAACCCGCCCGCTGTTGCCAGCCTGCCCGCGAGGTACGTCTCGGCGAGCGGCAGCGGCGCAGCGTGCCTCGCCGCCGCGCGCTGGACAGTCACGGCGTCGAGGAGCGAGCCACCGGAACCACCAACCGATTCGGGAAGACCGACCAGAGGTAACCCTAGTTCGACTGCCGCGCTCCATAATCCGGCGGGCAGACCGCCGATCTCCGCCTGCGCTACCACCTCGGTGCCGGACTTCTCGGCGAAAAATTGCTCGACCATCGATTCGAGGTCGGCGTCGAATGTGTACGCGTTGATCTGTGACCCCGAATTCATCGGTCCAACCCTTTCATGATCACGGTGCGGAGAATTTCGTTGGTACCGCCGCGAATCGACCACGACGGCGCCACCAGCACGGCCCGGGCGAGCAGCGACTCGTACGGATCGTCGGATGCAAGGTCCGGAGCCCGGCCGAGGTGCCGCGCGACGGTCGCAACACAGTCCTGTTCGAAGCGTGTTGCCATCTCCTTGATCAGCGCGGCCTCCGTGACCGGCGAGCGACCGGCGTCGACCATCCGTGCGATGGACAGCGACATCCCGCGAAAAGCCCAGCAGCGTGCGGTAATCGAGCCCAGATCGGCGAGGGCAGCTGGACCGCATTGCGCTGCTTGGTTGGCCGCGAAGTTCTCGAGGACCGGCATCAGCGACATCCAACGGTCGACGCCACCTCGCTCGAGTGCGAGTTCACCGGTGTTTTGTCCCCAGCCCGCTCCGACGTCTCCGAGGCGACGCGAATCCGGCACGAAAACATCCTGGAACGACACCTCGCAGAAGTCCTCACTACCGTCGATGAACGGAATGGGTGAGACGGTCAGACCCTCGCTGTCGCGATCGACGATCAGCTGAGTGAGACCGTTGTGCTTGTCTGCCGAGGTTCGAAGCAGGGCGAGTATGTGTGTGGCATGGAAGGCGCCGGTGGTCCAGATCTTGGTGCCGTTGACTTTCCAGCCACCATCGACACGTTCGGCGCGAGTGCGCACCGATGCCAGGTCCGAACCCGAGTCGGGCTCACTCATCCCGATCGAGAACGAGAACTCACCGCTCGCGATACCGGGAAGGAAGTACCGCTTCTGTTCTTCCGTGCCGTTGGCGGCGATGCTCGGACCCGACTGTCTGTCTCCGATCCAGTGATAGCCGACCGGCGCTCCCCGCGCGAGAAGTTCTTCGACGACGACCAATCGATCCACTGCTGACCGTCCGCCCCCGCCGTATTCCTTCGGCAGCGACATGCCGAGCCACCCACGTCGACCCAGATCTCGCGAGAACACCGGATCCACCGCCCCGGCCATCCCGAGTCCGAGCGAGTAGGTACCGGGGGTGAGTCGCTTGTCGAGGTACTCCCGCACTTCAGCCTGAAGAGCAAGCTCCTCGATCGTCAGTTCTGTTGCGTCGAAACGCATGACGTCTCCGATCAGTTTCGTGAGTCGATCCGCCGCCCGTGGCGCTTACCCGAATTTTTCATGCGCCCAGCAGCAGGGCGCAGCCGATCTCGAAGAGTCTGTCCGACAGGTCGTCGCGACGGCGAAGCCGGCCGATTCGGACGGCGTTCTCCACAACTGTCAAAGTGGCATTGACGGTGATCCTGGCGGTGGCGGACTCGAGGCCCGGACGGACTTCTTCGAGCATCTTGACCCATAGCGCGACGTACTCACGTTGATTCTGTTCACACGTGCGGCGGAACTTGTCCGGTAATTGGTCGAGTTCGCTGATCAACAACCCGATCAAATGACGCTCGTTGATCGCGAAATCGATATGTGCGGCAAGCAATCCGGACAGCGCGTCCTCCGGGCCGGTTGCGGCGCCGAGAGCCTGTGCAACGCCGAGCCGGCGACGCTCGCCGCCCCTCGAGACCGCGGAGATCAGCAGGTCGATCTTGGCATCGAAGTGGTTGTACACATTCGGGCCTGTCGTTCCTGCAGCCTCACCGATGTCCTCGGTATTGACTGCTTGATATCCACGCTCGTCGAACAGCCGAATTGCTTCGGTCAACAAGAGTTCACGTCTGGGTATCACAACGGGCAGGTGACCCGTTGCCGCCACGACTTTCACTTCTGAGCGACCCAGTTCCGCGTATGCAGCGCGGTCTGCCAACTCGACAAGCAGCAGTTCCATCTGACGCCTCGGCAAGGACACTCGATGCGAAGACACACTGTTGAAGACTGCGATGACAGCCCAGGCGAGCAGATAGCTGTCTTCCTCGTCGAGGTCGGGACGCTCAATTCGGATCAGCGCTGCATCGCGCGAAGCTGCACTCTTGAGGGTCGAACGCATTTCCTCACGTTGCTCGTCAGGCAGATAGCGTGCCTCTCGCTGCCACAGGAGCGACAGACCCCGACGTTTGGACACCGATGCCGCAAGTTCGGTGATCAGTGTTTTCAGATCCTCGGCACCTGCGACCCGATCGTAGAGCGATTCGATGCCTGCGTTGACCGCGGCGTAGAGGAGATCCGGCTTGTTCTTGAAGTGCCGATAGAGCGCAGGTGCCGTGATTCCAACTGCAGCAGCCACCTGAGCGACAGACACGTTGTGATAACCGTGCTCACGGAAAAGCTCACCTGCAGCCGCAAGAATCTGCTGCTTACGGTCGCGGGGCCTGCGTACGACCATCGTGACTCTCTCCTTCGCGGCAGCGGACACGCTCAGAGTACCGAGCCGAGGAATGAAGCAATGAACCGAACCGTCTACAGCAGCGACGATCCGATGCACCGTTCACGAACACGGAATCCCGCTCAGGAGTAGATGAACGACTCGACCATCCCTCGTTCGGCGGCCCTGTCTGCAAGAGGCCACGCCAACAGCATCAACACGATCCGAACCACCCACTGCGACTCTTGACCTTCAGGATCCAATCCTGCAAGTTCCAGTGCAGTACGCGGGAGCAACGGCGAGGACACGAGATACTCGTCGATTCCGTTGGCCCGCGCTGCCGCAAGGCCGTGGCTCATGGCAGCGTCGGATCTGATCGCGTCGACGGCGACGAGGATCGACTCCACGATGCGCTCGTCGCCGTGCAGTGATTCGACGGCAGTTGCGACCTGGCTCGCCACGGATGCCGCGCCTCGTGACAACAACCCCTCGCGGATCGCGGACTTGCCACCTACGTAGCGGTAGAGCGTTGCCCTCGAACAGCCTGCGCGGGCAGCGACGTCGTCGGCGTTGAACCGATCGAATCCCTGTTCTCGAATCAGCTCTGCCGCAGCCGCGAAGATGCGCTCGGTTGCGAGTTCACGGCGGTTACCGCCGGCCAACCAGTCGGCGGCGCGGCGCTCGTTTGCACCGGTCACTCTCCGTCACCTCGTCTCACTCTGAGACAGATTCAATCAGAAATCTCAAGGCTACGGAAGGCCGCGAGCCTCTGACCTGGGAGAAGTACGAGGGGGTTGAAGTGCGTGAGATTTTCTCAAAATGCCAGTTCAGAGGCATTTTCCACCTGTTGACTTCTCCTCGACGGCCGTGACATCTTCCCTTCGTGACACCATCGACGCTCGACATCAACCCTTTCCTGCCGTCGAACATCGACGACCCGTACCCGCTATACGACGTACTCCGGCGCGAGCACCCCGTGTACCGCATTCCTGATACCGACTTCTATCTGGTGTCCACGTGGGAATTGGTCACCGAAGCCGTTTCCCGTACCGACGACTTCTCCAACAACCTCACCGGCGTGCTGGTTCGTACACCGGACGGTTCGGCAATGACATTCGACATGAACGGCGGCGGCCAAGCTGTTCACGTTCTCGCGACTGCCGACGAGCCCGACCATCAACACCAGCGCAAACTTGTCTTGCCGACACTGGTCGCCAAACGTATACGAGCACTCGAGCCGGTGATGACCGAGTACACGCAGCAGTTGTGGGACAACGGCTTCGACGGTCGACGGATCGAATGGGTCACGTCGGTAGCGGACACGCTGCCGCTGCAGATGGTTGCCACGCTGATCGGCCTGCCGGCACACGACGTCCCCCAATTGCTGGCGTGGTCGTACGACAGCACCGAACTTCTCAGCGGCATCGTGACGTCGGAGCGTTTGACAGGCGTCGTCACCTCGGCGGCCGAACTCACCGGGTACCTCTACAGCAAGTTTCGTGACGCACGGGCTCACCCGGTGGATGATCTACTCGGAGACCTCGTCCGTTGCTGTGACGCAGGCGAACTCAGCGAAGACGTGGCCGTGCTGATGTTGGTGCAACTCGTCGGTGCGGGTGGCGAATCGACCGCCGGACTGATCGCCAACTCTGCACGGTTGCTCGCCGAGCGCCCTGAGATTCAGACGCAGCTGCGCGAGGACCCTCTACTCGTGGGCGCGTTCCTGGAAGAAACGCTCAGGCTCGAGTCACCCTTTCGCGGACATCACCGACATGTCAACGCGGACACGACACTCGGTGGCATGACACTGCCCGCCGGCAGTCATCTCATACTGCTGTGGGGTTCGGCGAACCGCGACCCCGAGTCGTTCGTCGAACCACAGGTGATGAACCTCGACAGAGTCAATCCCCGAGCACATTTCGCCTTCGGCAAAGGAGCACATTTCTGTGTCGGGGCCGCGCTGGCTCGTCTGGAAGCAAAGATCGCGATCGCAGTCCTTCTCGAAAACAGTGCGCACTTCACAATCGATTCCGAATCCCCACCCCGTTGGGTCCCCAGCATGTTCGTACGCCGCCATCAGAGTTTGCGTCTCGCTGTCACCGGATAGTTTCACTCAGTTGTCGAAATTGTGGGCTATCCAGTCGATCGTCTGCATTCCGAACAGATCAGTTCCCCAACCGTATGGATTCGTGAATGCGCGGTCCATACTGCAGTCGGTGGGCTGGTAGCTCACGTCGGTCCCTCCACTCCTGTACGTGTCCGCCAGTTCTCGCGCATCAGCTGCCGGTACAAGTGACATCGGGGAGTCGTCCTTTGCGCACGAAGTTATCAATACCTTCGACGCCGGAGCACCGTGGCCCAGTACGTTGTCGTCGTACGCGCGCTGGAAACTGGGTTCTGTGATCGGATCGATCCCCGGCTCGAAAAGGCTCGCCAGCGGTACGAACGGAAGCGTGAAGTACGCCGGCATCTGACACTCATCCCGGTACACGTCGGCAATCGCTCGGCCCACCGGATTGAGCTTGTCGTTCAACTTCATCTCGGGGTACCAGGGCTCGAGGCCGAGGAGCGTCGCCAATCCGAAGCCGGCCCCGACCGAGGAATCTGTTGTCTCCATGAATGTTCGGGGCTTGATCACCATTCCCTCGAGGACTGTCGAGACGATGTCGAGTTCCGGTGCGTAGGACTGCGCGGATTCGGCGGCGAATGCCGAACCGACTCCACCACCAGCGATTCCGAACAACGCAATCTCCGCATCCGGATTCAGCTCGGAATCCTGCACCTGAAATGCTGCGCGCACTGCATCCAACTGGGCGTGCCCGGCGAACTTACCCGCGAAGACCCCGTGGGGATCACGGTCTCCGTTGTTCCCGACGTCGGAAATTACTACGGCATAACCTTTTCCGAACATCAGCGCCAGCGGACCCAAGGCCGACCAGGAGGCGCCGTCCAGCGGATCACCGCCCGTCCAGTGCGAACTCGGATGACAGTAGCCGCCGACGCTGTCGTTGGCCTCCTGGTAGCTGATGACTTTCTTCTCCGATGCCGGTGTTCCGTCGATCGGGATCATCATGATCCCGGTGCTCACCACCGGCGTCGAACCGTCGATTCCAGTTGTGACGTACATGATCTTGTAGGCGTCGAGCTGTCCCGGTTTGTATCCCGTGAACAGTACATCCACCTTCTTCGACTTCAGGAGGTCACCGGGACGCTCGACGCCGGTCAACACCGGCTCGTCGTAAAACGGATCATCGGCGGTGAGCGCAGTGAAGATCTCCTCTTCCGATGCGAACTCCCCCGACCTGAGCGCACCGACCGTGAACCCGTTGAAAATCTCTCCCAGAGTGGGAGTATCGGTCCGAAACTCCTGGGATACCGGAGCTTGCGCATCGTCTGGAACACCACTGCCTGGGGCCTCGGCTTCAGCAGTCGCAGGCAGAACCAGCGCAACGGTCAGCGCTACCAGCGGGGCAAACCTTCGAAATCTGGCACCCGACATCACTGAACTGTCACTTTCAAACTGGAGAGGGCCGATTCGAGCGTTTGTGGGAGGGTCACCATCGGGCGGTGACTCTCCAATTGAATTTCGTAGGGAACACTTAATGTGGCTACGAGCCGTGGCCAATCTTCTTCGACCATCGCTCGGTACTTCGGCAAGAGCTGTGAGGTGATGTAGTCCCACCGTTCCTCGTACACCGACCAGTTCCAATCCGGTAAGGGCAGTGTCACTGTCGCGGTGCGTCCGTCCGCCAGTGTTGTCGCGAACTCGAGAGACCGAAACGAGCGAGGCGGTACGACGCCGGCGACCGAGGGCGAGCCGGCGACAGTCGATGCGTAAGTGATCGCCTCTCCCACATCACCTTTGTAGGCGCGCACGGTATCCCACTGGTCGCGGATGATCATCCCTTGCTCGCGTTGGAGCAGTGCTACGTTCCCACGTGCAATCCGATTCGAATCGCCGGAGGCTACATCACGCCAGGCGTCCATGACATCCTGACCGAACAATCCGGCACTCTGCATTTCCTCCAGCGCGGGAAGTCCTTCATCCACGTATGCCTGATGCATCGGCATCAGATCCGAGAAGATGTTCTTCTGCATCACCAGGATCATCCCCAGCACATAATCCAAGTCGTCCGCCGTGACGTTCCTGCCCACCGCGGCGAGCGCGCGCAGCCCTGCCGGCAATTGGTTCAGCGCTTGCACGCCAACCTGATCCGTGACCTGAGAAACTATCGAATTGGCAACATATTGCAGATTCGGAAACGAGTACATGCCCGCCATCAGTTCGAAGTCGATCAGTCCCCCGCCGAAGTCCGCACCAACCTGTCCGCCCATGCCCGCCCACTGCAATTCCGGGTGACCGAGTTGCAGATCCTCGTAGTAGCGGTACGACTTCACCAGGTTCGTGCGATTAGCCGACACTCCGGCGCGCGGATTCCACGATGAGAGATCGATTCCGGCGGCTTCCGTGGCAGCGACCAATCGATACTGAAACAGCAAGGCCGCATAGGATTCCGGACTGCGACCACTGGCGCGGGCTTCTTCCACAAGGGCTTGCAAGGTGCCGAGATCAGTCGGCAACGCGGGATGGACACCGCCCGGACCGTGTTCGGCATTCCGATTCACCAAAGGCAAATTCACGTACTCGCCCAGCTCGGACGCCGACGCTGAAATCTGTACCGAGAGCAACGCGGACATCGCCAGCGCACATGCCGTCGCGGCTGCCAATACGTCGCGCGCCCAACGACGTCGCCGAACACCTGCCCCCAGGTTCATCCGCATATCGATCCCTGTACTCAGGTCGGCATAGCCCCAATCGACGCCGACACCAAACACTTACTTTGCAGTAAGATAACTCGAGCCCCGAATAAGTGCCAATCCACTGCGAACGCTTCAGGCATCTCTACACGTCGTTGCCGTCTGCAGTTGGTTATCCAGTTCACGGGCGGCCGAAACCTCTCCAGCGGGCGACCAGCCGGTTACCTGATTGCCCGACACCGTCGGAACATGCGCAGCTACGACTGTGCCCCCGGGTCCGGAAACTCGGGGGCACAGTCCAGACGTCGAGTGATTGGCCGCTACCCGAAGTCAGGCATGTTCTGCCCGCTGTCCTTGTAGAACTTCCATGTGCCGTCCTGCGGTGACTCCATGATGCGGTAGACCTCGGTTGCCCCGACAATCCACAACTGGCCGTTGTACCAATGCAGAGTGGAACCCGATTCCACACGGCCACTTGCGAGTTCGTTGCCGTCGGCGTCGACCACTGCAACCCTGTTACCACCCGCAGTCCAGCCGCCGGTGAGGCCGCCACTCTCGACTGTGTCCGTCAGAACCGGCTTCGGATCAGCCGAGGGAGTGGTCTCCGGCGACGTGGTTTCCGGGGTGGTCGGTGCCGGAGTTGTCGTGCTCGGTGCCGTCGTGGTCGTGGCCTCGGTGGTGCTGGTCGGCTCGGTAGACGTTGTCGGATTGGCGGTCTCGCTCGTGGACGGAGCTTGGGTGGTGGTCGTCTCCAACGCATCAGGCTCGTTCGGCACCATCGCTTCGGCCTGCATCCTGCTCAGAGGGTTCGCCCCGTTGGGTGCCGGTGTCGCCGGATTCCAGGTGTTGGTATTTTCCCAGGCCTGGTTAGCCAATTGCGGACCACGATTACCCTCGCATTCGGTCCTGTTACTTACGAGGTCCTTATGGGTTATCTCGACAGACGACATGAAACCAGATGAGATTGCCGGCCCGTTCACGGTGTACACCCGCGCCCACATCACATTGCGACTGCCATGGGTAATTCCACTGATGGACGTTTGGCTCGCCGACAGATTATCCGTTCGAACGATGTAGCTCGGATCGGATTTCCTCACGAAAACCACCTTGTACCCCGTGACACCTGGAACCGCGGGCCAGCTCAGGTTTGCTCTACGTCCCAATAGGTCTGCTCCTCCCGACGTCGAGCAGTTCACAGTCGAGGTCAACGGCGTCGGATAGAAGTTGCCCGTCGCCACCTGTGCGCCAGTCGAATTGACCACGTCAGTTGGATTTGCCAACGTCCCAGTGGCCTGAGCCAGACCGAAAGCCATTGCAGCAGCGCCGCCGACAGCGATCAACGACCGCAGCGACTTCATGCGGGTGCTAGCCCGTCGCATTTCAATCATTATGAGCCTCCTGAAGCTCCCCGCAGGTTTCGTCAGCATCGACGCGGGCGTCATTTGTAGTGGCGGCGCGGGCATTCTCCAGACGCCGGTCTTTAGTTCGTCCAAATGCGATGACCAGCACCGCGCCTACCAATCCGCCGCCAAGGAAGGTTGCGAGCGGGCTGGAAAGCCAAGCAACGACATAGCCGAGCCCGCCGACGCTGATGAACACTCGGTCGGCCTCGGTGATGGTGTAGGGCAGTCGATCAGCCACATTGTTGGCATCGCCCTTGAGCGTGGCGAGCACGGTGTCCGCTCCTGCCGATTCGAGTTCGACCACGCGGTGGGTGATGCGCACGCCTTGGTCGTTGTCGACGCTGATCACGTCGCCGACAGCCAATTCAGTTGCAGGCACGGTCTTCGCCAGCGCCAGCGCACCGGTGGAAATTGCAGGTTCCATCGAACCCGAGCGAAACACCAGTGGTTTGATCCCGAATATCAGGGACGCGAGAGTGGCGATTATGCAGATGAGCCCGGCGACCGCAGCCACATTCAAGGCAATTTCCTTGCCACGACTGCGTCCCACGCTCACCTCCTCATCGGTGCTGTCCATCGCGATGATCACTGCCCCGTTGCGGTGAAGTTGAAGCCCAGATCGGCGATCTTGAACTGCTCCGTCTGACCCGCGGTCGAATCGACGGTCACCTTGATGCACACCTGCTCCGAAACACCGGCAGCGAGTGATCGGCCAGAGACGAGTGTCGGGTTCCCGGAGAACGCTTGCTGCGTCCCGATGATCGGTCCTGAACAGGTACTGCCGTCGTTGGCGCCGGTCTGATGTAGGGAAACCTTGAGCTTCCCGATCAGCGCGGACGAACCCGTGGCCGTTGCCGATACCGCCCACTGGAAGTTGGCAGTTCCGGTGTTCTGAACCGTCAATGCCCCAGCCTCACTCTGGCCTGGCAGCATGCTGTTGCGCTTGAGTTCGGTGAATTGGTGTGCGGGCCGCTGGTTGTCGACTTTCAGCTGGACCGACGAAGTGCTGAACATGCCGGTGGTCGCAGTAGCGCTGTCGGACCACGCCGCCATCGTGCCGACCGCTCCGAGGCCCAGGACCATGCCCAGTGAGAGCACGGCCCGGGTCCGTATCCAACCGGTCTCGCCCAGACGGCTTCGCATCCGCGCCCCGAGACGCGCGTCGCCGCCCGATTTCTGTTCTGTAGACATTCTGCTGTCCTATTTCGATTCGGAGGTTGGTGCCGATGGATCGGCGGGCAATACCGGCGCGCCGAGTTCAGGGCCGGAAAGAGTCGGGTCTGTGCCACTTTCGTCGTCACCGGCCTTGCCCCGCTTGTCGCGGATGCCACTGACGACCATCCACACGGCATATACAGCCAGGCCCGCAGCTACGCCTGTGGTGAGAATCGAACGCGATTGCCCGTTGATCACCGAGTTCACCCGGCCCAGATACGGCACCGAGTAGATGACCCGACCACGGATCTGCTCGGGCACCAGCGACCACGAGTCGGCGACGGGGTTGTTGTCGCCGCGAGTGTGGATGCGACGCTCCCCTTCCCCCGTGTAATAGATGCCTTCGATGCGGTGGGTGACCACCGCTGGATCGCCGGAGACGGGCTGGAACGTGATCACGTCCCCGGTGGTCAGATCCTCGTTGGGGGTCGGCTTGACCACGATGAGCGTGCCAGGGGGCATGGTCGGTTCCATCGAACCGGTGAGAACCGTGTACGCGGTGGAGCCGGTGAGTCGAGGGATAACGACCATCACCGCGAGAATGCCGACCATCAGCAGCAGCAGTACCCACGAGACGATGGTGCGAGTCCACCACCATAGGGTGGTCTTGTCGTCTCCGCCTTGTTCGGGATCATGTTGCCGCTCAGATGTTTCCACGTGTGCGCTGTGCCGGGGTCGATACTCGGCACGTTCGCCTGCACGCCGGCTTCTCGCGGTGACGGTCATGACTGGCTCACTGAGCTTGCGTCGAAAGTGAACGTCGCGTTGGACTGCTGGCTCGCTGCCGCGCCCTGGCCCAGCGTGGCCCGCAGGCACAACACCTGCATCTGCCCGGCCGGAACCAGCTGTTCGGAAAAGGCCGCGCCGTCCATGGCACCGTTGTAGAGCTCAGTGCCCACGTCGCCAGTGGCGGTGCAGGCCGCCTCGTTGGCTACCTTGGCCACGCGCAGGCTCAGCGGCGGTGGGGTCGCGCCGTTGAGTACAACATCGGAAAGCACGTAGTTCATCTGCACGTTGCCGGAGTTGATCACCGGCAGTGGCATCTGAATGCTGTCGCCCGGGCCCTTGTTGTCCAACTTGAACCCATCGAGGTTGAACTGCTTGACCCCTTCTCCGCCGGCAGAGATATCGAGCATGCCTGCCTGGATAGTGCCGCCGGTCGATTCTGCGGTATCGCGCCACAGCGCGCCGGTCTGCTGCACCGAGACGAACCCGATGAGCAGAACCGACGACGCTGCGATCGCCCATTTGTATTGGGTCTTCACGTGACCTTCTTCTGGTTACGGATTAACTACGGGGTGAGCGTCTGCTCGAGGGTGACCGAGGCTCCCGACAGCGTGGCTGCCTGGCCAGCGCCGTCCGTGTTGGTGGTGTCCGGCTTGAACGTGATCGTCGTGGTGATATCGCGCGTGCCAGTGCCCGCGGAGACGCTCGCGTTCTGACCACCGGCAGTCGCGACCTCCAGCTTGCTCGCGAGAGCCCCGGAGATTCCGCCGACGGTAGGTGTCAGCGTCGCCTTCAGGTTTGTGCCGACGAGGGTGTAGTTGTACGTGGCGGTGTAGGTGAGTACGTCACCGGGGACAATTTTGTCGCTGGCCGGGTTGAACGTGTTCGCGCCGAGCTTCCATACGCCGGAGCCGGCCGCTTCGCTGATCGTCATCGAGCCGGCATTGACGGTCTGGCTTCCGCCAGCGCCGGTCGACGCGTTCCACGCAGCCATGGTTCCGGCACCACCTGCGAGCAGAACAGCAGCCGCACCTGCGGCGATCGCACCCTTTGTGGTCTTGTTCATCTGGTATTCCTCCTGTGCAGTTCGCGGCGGGACATCCGACGCGCTTGGTTGAGCCCGGGCCGTGCGGATGTGCACTCCGGTGAAACAGCCCCAGGAAGGGGCATGGGAAATGAAGCCGCCGAATTGAATTCGGTGACCGAGAAGGTTGGCGATGCGCGGAGATGGTCGAGATCGCCCCGTGCATCGCGAGGTCTAAGTGGCCGGTTGGGCCGGAGTGGTTATCCGCCGAGGCTGCCGAACAGGTCGAGACTTCCGAGCGAACCGGTGCTACTTCCGAGCGAACCGCTGCTGCTGCCACCTGGATCGGTGGTTTTCGCCGTGACCTTGACCGTGACCGCCGTGGAGGCGGGGCTGGTCCCACCCGCATTTGTCGCCGTGGCGGTGATCGGATGACTGCCGGGCGTGGTGATCGTCAGGTTGCAGCTGAAGTTCCCACTCGTATCCGCGGTGGCGGTGCAGGTGGCGCCGCCTCCGGTCACGGTGACGGTACTGTTCGGCTCTGCCTTGCCGGAGACCTTGACGGGTGTGCCCGCCTCTACTTCGGCCGAACCCAGAGTCAAACCGGTCGGCGCACTGGGAGCAACAACGACGGGCTCGCCCTCCACCAGGACGAGACCCCAGCCGGGGTTGATCTCGTATCCCTGCAAAACTTCGCCGGCAGGGATGCCAATCATGAAACCAGCCATCACGTTGGCGTTCTGTGCGAGAGGCGTTTTCACCAGCTCGATCCGCGTCGACGAATTCGCATTCGGCCCGATCACGAACTGCTGGCCGACCTGGCCGTCGAGCTTGCCCCGCACTGTCGCAGTGCCGCCGCCCGAGACGGACCAGCTCTCACTGAAAAGAGTGAGCGTGGCAGGAAGGTCGCAGACATTACGAACGTTGAAGGCCAACTGCGTGCCCTCGTCACCGGGGATCGGGATGTAGTCGGTTCCACTGGGATCGAAGGCCGCCGGCTTCACCCAGGGTCCACCGTTCTGGGACATCTCCAGGCACTGGTCAGTGATGTCGTCGCCCGGGGCGGCCGCGGCGCTACCAGGTGCAAGCAGCGCACCCGAGGTCGCGAGGAGCAGTGCAGCCGGCAGAGCCGCCAACACAGCAGTGGCGCGCCGGGGGAGACGGGATTCTCGTCCGTCCCCGACCGGGAAAAATCGAGGCATGTGAAGACTCATTTCGTCTGTCCCGTTGCCGGGCATTGGGTGAAGAGATGGCGGAACGAGGTACATCCGCCATCGGTGCCAAACATGTTGCAGAAAGCTTGCGAGCCGAACCGTGACGCTGTGCATGCCCTCGCTCATACATAGCAACCGCTCCGCTTCGGATCAATTTTTATCACACGTATCAGCTTTTGTGGCGGTTTTACTGGTCAAACGTTCAGAAGGAATTTCAACATCCCTCAAGGGCTAATTCTGCACCCTGACCAGTACCGTTAGAAATAGTTAGCTGCGCATCGCAACTATTTACCAAAAAGCGTTCTGCGATCGAACGGGCGATTCGTTCCTATCCAAACAAGAACAAGTTCTAGATGCTCTTGGTATGTCCGGGAATCCACGAACGAACTCGCCGAGAACAGCGACCCTCGAGCAAACAGAAAGATCGAGCCGTTTCGAGACCCCCGCATTTCGTCCACTAGCGCCACGGACACGGGCGCCATCGATCGCTGCGCCCCGCCGGATCGTCCGGCCAGGACAAACTCTCGCGCGCTCCGAAACCAGCACTCCACCAATAACTTTGTCCGACCATCGAATCGCGACTGCCCGTGCTGCATCCAAAGCTGTGGGCCAGGAAGCAAATTCGCTCCCCGGCCCACGTGCATCTACAGTTGCGAAGCCGGTAAGGAGTTGACTACCGGCACCCAATCCCAAGGTAAAACGACGAGCATCTACGCCCCGAAGACGGTCTCACCTCCGACAACCGTGCGCAGGACCGACAGTTCATTCAAGTCTGTCGAATCGCTGCGCAGCGGATCTCCGTCGAGCACAACAAAATCCGCCAAAAGTCCCACCGCTATCCGACCTTTGTCCGATGACTCACCGGTGAGACGAGCGGCTGCGCTTGTGTAGCCGGCCAGCGCCTCGGACGCGGAAACCCGTTGCTCCGCACCCAGAACGTGACCTTCTCGCGTCACACGATGTACGGCGGTGTTCATCGTGAAGAGCGGGTTCACTGGAGTGACAGGGCAGTCGCAATGCAGCGCGTAGGCAAGCCCCGCCGCCACGACCGACGCCACGGGGCTGATCCGCTCGCCGCGACCCGGTCCGAGAAAACGATCGCGGTGCCGGTCACCCCAGTAGTAGACGTGGTTCACGAAGATCGACGCCACCACCCCGAGTTCGACCATCCGCGCGATCTGATCTTCCCGCAACGTCTGAACGTGCTCGAGTCGATGCGAAACTTCGATGTCCGGGTGCGCCGTCCGTGCCGCTGCAATTGCGTCCAATGCAAAATCGATGGCCTGATCACCGTTGGTATGAATCGCAACGTGTCGGCCGACAGCGTGATGTTCCTCGACGAGTGCCCCGAGCGCACCTGCCGGGATTGCCATTCCGCCGCAGTGGCATCCGCCCAGATCGTGGTACGGCGCGGTCAGCGCAGCGGTGTGCAACTGAATCGACCCGTCCGAAATGAGTTTGACGCCGCCCACACGAACTCGCTCGGTCGGATCGGCGAGTTCACCCAACTGATCGTGAACCCCGTGGCCGAGATAGAGGCGCGCACGCAGCCTCAAGTCACCATCGGCGTCGAGTTGCCGGTACGCCTCGTACATCTCGGCCGTGACGTACATGTCGTGGAAACTCGTCACGCCCACCGACGCCATGACTTCCTGCGCCCGCAGCATCGCGATCTTGGACGCATCCGGGTTCATATCCGGAACAAGTCCGTGCACCAGAGACATTGCCGGAACCTCGCACAGTTCACCGGTGGGTACACCGTCGCTGTCTCGAACGATGACACCACCCTCCGGATCGACCGTGGTGGCATCGATCCCGGCCTTCTCCAGTGCGACCGAGTTGACATAGATTCCGTGAGCAGACAAGTGCCGCACCAGAATCGGATGATCGGTGGAAGCCTTGTCCAGATCAACCGCGGTCAGGCCTCGATCTTCCGCCACGAGGCTGTCGTCGAAGCCCCACGCTTCGATGGGCTCGCCAAGTGGTGTGATCGCGGCCCGCGCGGCCAACGCCGTGATCAACTTCTCGATGGTCGGGCACGTATTCGTCGTTGCGTCGACCCCACTGAGCATCAAACCCCACATCATCGGATGAAGGTGCGTCTCGATGAACCCCGGCACAACCACCGCTCCGGCGAGATCGACAACGGAGGTTTCGGAATCGGTCAGCGCCGAGATCTCGGCGTCAGTTCCGAGGGCGACAAATCTGCCGTCCTTGACTGCCACAGCGGTGGCGTTATCGCCGACCGCACCGTCCATGGCCCTGATGTCGCCGTTGATGTAGATGTGGTCAGCCGCCGTGGTCATACGCTTGTCTCCATTCGTTTTCCGACAACAGTCGTCGAGGATTTCTTCGCGGGTATCCGCGTCGCCACAACCACTCCGGCCAAAATCATTCCGGCACCCGCAAGTTGGACGAGAGTTGGGGTCTGCGCAAGCATCACCGCGCCGAACAACAGTGCTGACGCCGATTGCAACACGAGGCTGGCGGCGACTGCACTGGCAGGCAGACGCTGACTGGCGCTGGCTACCAGCAGCCACCCGATCACCTGAGATACCAACGCGAGCAGCACAAGCCAGCCTTGAGCTACGAGTGAAGGGGTCAGATCCAAAGTTCCACTCACGAGGCCGTATGCACCTGCCGTAAGGGCAGTGGCTCCCGTCGAGACGAACATCGGCAACGCCGTTCTGCCCGCCGCCCGAGTAGCCAGACCCATCAGGAAGATGTAGACCGCGTACGCGCCTGCGGCGATCACGGCAAACGACACTCCGACAGCAGGATTCGACCCGGTGAGCGTTGTGCTCGCCCCGGCTACCAGAGCAACTCCGACAAAGAGCAACGGAAGGCTGGCGACCAGTTCCCGGCCGATCCGTTGGCGCAGAACAACGTAGCCGAGGATTGCGACGAACAGCACCTGCAAATTCAGGATCACAGTCGAAAGACCTGCCCCGATCGAATGAATCGACTCGTGCCAGAGCACCAGATCGATTCCGAGGAACGCGCCGGCAAGTAGAGACTTCACGATCCAGGGCGCCGAGATCGAAGGCCGGGGTGACCGACGACGCTGAACGAGCACGAGCATGCCGAGAGGGATGAGCGCATAGAGACACCGAAAGAATGCACCCGTCGACGGAGACACTCCTGAGAGTTCGTAGAGCACCGAGGTCAACCCGAGGATGCATGCACCGGTGACGACTACGCGCAGGTCACGACGGCGTAGTTGATCGCCGGACGGCTCGCGTGGCGATACTTCATCACTCATGGTGATAATGTATCACCGACGCGAAGCCTGTCATACAGGGAAGATGCGTGCATGAGAACTCCGGTTACCCGTGAACGCGTGATCGCTGCCGCAGCCGATCTCGTCGACAGCAAAGGCGCCGACGCTCTGGTACTGAGTCAACTCGCCGAGACCCTCGACGTCCGGCAGTCAGCCCTGTACAAACACGTCGACGGGGTCGACGACGTCCACCATCAACTCAGCCTCCTCGCACGCAACCTTCTCGCCGAACAACTGCGTGCCGCCGCGGTCGGTCTCTCGCGCGACGACGCCGTCATGGCGCTCGCGGACGCATGGCGTGCGTTCGTCCGAGTACACCCCGGGCTCTACGCCATCACCGACCGCTACCCCACTGCACCGCATCCCGATCTGGTCTCCGCCGTCGGCGAGGTGGTCGACGTCATCAACAAGGTGATCGCGGGATACGGTCTGAGCCCGGATGATTCGGAGCAGGCGGCGTGGTCTCTTCGCAGTGCGCTGCACGGCTTCTGCATCCTCGAATCGGTAGAGGGACAACCGGCCGGCACCGACCCGGATCGGGTGTATCGACGACTGGTCGAACTTCTCTGCGCCGGTATTGCTCGTATGTAGATACCGGCTCCTGTTATCGTCGGATGAAACAACACAGACCAAAAAGGATCAGACATGGTTGGTGAACTCGACATCTCCGGATAAAACCGGGCATGACGGCCACCGGCAGACGCCTCGGAGCGCTGCCGTCGTGGCCATGTTGTCGTTCACTTACCCGACTCTTCGCGGAGCAGCGTTGCCGCGCCCGCACAACACCTGAGGTCTATTCATGTCCGATACCTACATCGTTTGCTCGAATCTGTCTTTTGCCTGGCCGGACGACACTCCGGTCTTCGACGAATTGTCATTCACCGTGCCCGGCGGCCGAACCGGGCTGGTGGCCCAGAACGGCGTCGGGAAAAGCACTCTGCTCAGATTGATCGCCGGCCAGTTGCGGCCGCGCGCCGGCAGTGTGTCCGTCGACGGCGTTCTCGGATACCTTCCGCAGGACCTGCCACTGACGGGCGATCTGACCATTGCCGAGGTCTTGGGCATCGCCCCGATTCTTGACGCGCTGGACGCTGTCGAATCCGGGGACACACGAGAAGAACACTTCACGACAATCGGGTCCGACTGGGATATCGAGGAACGAACGCGAGCCCAACTCGGTCGACTCGGTTTGGGCGACATGACGTTCGATCGTCGCCTCGACACTCTGAGCGGCGGGCAGGTCGTCTCGCTCGGACTGGCGGCGCAACTCCTGCGACGCCCCGATGTCCTTCTCCTCGACGAACCCACCAACAACCTCGACCTGGACGCGCGCCGCAGGCTTTACGACGTTCTCGACGACTGGAGTGGTTGTCTGTTGGTGGTCAGTCACGATCGAGGCCTACTCGACCGCATGGACCGCATCGCCGAACTTCACAGCGGCGAGATCAGCTTCTACGGTGGCAATTTCACCGACTACGAAGCCGCGGCACGCTCGGCTCGCGAAGTGGCGGAGAAGAACATCCGCAACGCCGAGCAAGAGGTCAAGCGCGAGAAGCGCGAACTGCAGCAGGCCCGAGAACGTGCTTCGCGACGCGCAAGTAACGCTGCCCGCAATCTCGGGAACGCGGGCTTGCCCAAGATCTTTGCGGGGACCATGAAGCGCAATGCTCAGGAGTCGGCCGGCAAGGCCAACGAGACACACCTCGCCCGGGTCGACGCGGCGAAGGAACGACTCGACAAAGCGGGCCGCGCTCTTCGAGACGACCAGACGATTTCACTCGAATTGCCTGGCACACATGTACCCGCCGGCCGGACGGTGTTCCTCGGTGAGCGAATGCAATTCGCGTTCGGTGATCATGCGATCTTCGCCGACTCCGGAATCGACCTGGCCATTCGAGGACCGGAGCGTATCGCGTTGACCGGGCCGAACGGCGTCGGAAAGTCGACGTTGCTACGCATCGTCAACGGGGATGTGGCGCCGACTTCCGGTGAGATCACGCGAGCCGACGGTCGAGTGGCATACCTGTCGCAGAGGCTCGACCTACTCGACCCCGCACGCACCGTCGCAGAGAACTTTGCCTTGTCTGCTCCAGGCCTACCGGCACCGGAACGCATGAACATCCTGGCGCGCTTCCTCTTTCGGGGTGCGGGTGCTCATCTTCCCGTCGCTGCACTCTCGGGCGGTGAACGACTGCGGGCTACATTGGCGTGCGTTCTCTTCGCCGATCCGGCCCCGCAGCTGCTTCTTCTCGACGAGCCGACCAACAACCTCGACTTGGTGAGCGTTGCTCAACTCGAAAGTGCCCTGAATGCATATCAGGGGGCGTTCGTGGTGGTCAGCCACGACGAGAGATTCCTGGCCGAGGTCAAGGTCGAACGCTGGCTCAGGCTCTCGGACGGCCGTTTGACCGAGGTCGCCGCACCAGGCGCAGTGGGCTGACACGAGAAGTGAACAGGCGAAAGGCCTTCACACACGATGTGTGTGAAGGCCTTCGTCTGCACTACTGGTCAAGGCGTCCTGGTGTACACCGGATCGTCGAAGGATCGACGTTGCGTCACCCAGTCCGTGGACAGGATGTTCTCGATCACGTCTTCACGGGATTCGTCGAACACGACAATCCGATCGGCGATTCGCCATTCACCGTGGCGCCTTTCGAACCTGTCGACGTAACGGCATTTGATCGTCGCAAGCGTCTGCACCGTATCCGTACCGGAACGCTCTTGCCGCAGAAAGCACAAACAGTACGACTCGCACTGAGCGACATCGCCGTTGACGTCGATCAGTATGTTGGAAATGCAGTGAATCGACGAGTCGATCGTCTTGTGTCTGAGCTTCATGTCTTCGATCAGCCCGTCGACGGTTCCGATGTAACCGCCGTGGTTGTCTATCGCGTCGTCGAAGTAGCAGAGGGCCACGCTGTCGAAATCCTTCCGATCGACGGCCCGAGCGTAGCGATACAGAACTTCGGTGATTTCTTGCTTGTCAGCGAGGGACACGGTCAGGCTCCTGTTCTACCCGATGATCAATCAACCTGCAGTTCAACACCCTTGGTCTCCTTGATGAAGAAGACCGTGACGAGGGTGATCACCGCACAGAAGACGAAGTATCCAGCCGGAGCGAGAGAGTTACCGGTCAAGCTGATGAGATAGGTGGCGATGAAAGGCGCGGTGCCACCGAGGAACATGTTGGTGACGTTGTTACCCAATGCCAGACCGCTGTACCGCACAGATGCTTTCAGCATTTCGACATAGGTCACGTACGAAGCACCGTTGACAACGGAAACGCAGATGAAGAGCACTGACTGACCGACAACCGCCTGCCAGATGCCAGAACCGGCCATCATCATGAACATCGGGATTCCGAGAACCACTGCGGCGGCACTACCGGCGAACAGCACCGGCCGACGCCCGTACTTGTCTGCCATGTATCCCGAGATCGGCAACGTGATGACGCCGAGAACCAGTGCAAGAGAAGTGGAAAGGAAAGCAACGCGCGACGAATGACCGCCGGTGGTCTGCAGGTACGTCGCGGCATACACCGAGGCGATGTAGTAACCGCCGGTGATGAGTGCGCCCAGCAGGATGATCTTGACGACGCTGCCACCGGAGGTGCTGAGCAACTCACGGATGGGAAGCTTCTTGGTCTCACCCTTGTCCTGCAGTTCTTCGAACTGAGGAGTGTCTTCCATCTGGCTGCGGATCCAGATACCGATGCCACCGATCAGCAGGCTGAGCAGGAACGGGATACGCCAAGCCCATTCGAGGATCTGCTCTTGCGAGAACACCGACGTCAGGCCGAGGGCCATGAGCGAAGCTGCCAGCGAACCCAGGTAGGTGCCGGTATTGACCATCGAGGTCTGCGTCGCACGCCACCGTTTGGGAGCGGACTCGGAGACGAACGCGTTGGCGCCGCCGAGTTCACCGCCGGCCGCGAAGCCCTGCAGGCAACGAGCCAGAACCAGGATGGACGTCGCCCACACACCCAACGTGGCGTAAGTCGGCAGCAGGCCCATTCCGGCTGTCGCGAGAACCATCAGGAGGATGGTCCAGGACAGCGCGTTCTTGCGGCCGTACTTGTCGCCGATGTGGCCGAAGAAGATGCCGCCGGGCACGCGTAGGAAGAAGGCCACGGCGAATGCTGCAAAGGTACCGAGCAGCGCTGCGTTCGGGTCATGGGAAACGAAGAACAGCGCGGCGATCGTCGTGGCCATGTATCCGTAGATACCGAAGTCGTAGTACTCGACGACGGTACCGACGATGGCCGCGCGAATTACCTTCGTCGTCGACTGTCGTTCGGTTGCCACGCTGCTGCCCTCGGTGGATTCGGCTCTCGCCATGGTCTCATTCTCTGACATGTTGTTCCCTGCCTGGATTGGATACTGACTGGATTCGGTGCCGCGCAGACGTCGGACGTCAGGAGTGCGCGATGGAATGGACCGGTGCGCTCTCAGCGCTGGTCCTGGTGTAATTCGCCGCATTACGTCCCGCTACGCGGCCCATGGTCAAAGCGTTGGCAACCGCATTGCCGCCGCCCACGTATCTCAGTCCGAGGATTCCGGCGCCGGCCTCACCTGCGGCGTACAGACCCTCGATAGGTACTCCGGTGCTGCCGAGCACGGCCGCATCGGTGTTGATCTCCATTCCCGCATGCGTACAGACGAGCTCTGCCGGAAGGATTTTCGCGGCATAGAACGGAGCTGTCGCAATAGGATCCGGATTGCCGACGGCACCCTTGTTCCGCAACGTGCGATGGCGGAGGAAGTCGTCGTCGTGACCGCTGGGCAGTTGGTCGTTCCATCGACGCAGGGTTTGCGCCAACGTCGCAACCGGAACACCCGTAGCCACTGCGAGGTCTTCGATCGTGTCCGCACGAATCGTGCCACCGGCGGCAACTTCTTCCTCGATGCGTTCGGGATTCCAATCCGCATATCCTGGAGCCAGATTCACGCGAGCGTTCTCGTCGAAGATCATCCAACCGTATCCACCCTGATGGTCGATGATGCCGGTCGAGACCGCGTACGAGCTGTCCTCGTCCATGAAACGACGGCCGTCCTGGTTGACGTAGATCCGCGACTTCGGCGGAAAGCCGGCCTGCCAGTGGTGGAATCGCTGGAAGTAGACGGTGGGCAGCATCAGACCCCAGCCGTCGCCCGCCAGGGAAGCACCGAGGTCTTCGGCAAAACGAAGATGGTCTCCGCGGCTCCCCTCGGCTGCGACGACGAACAAGGCCTCTCCGGCCTTGTTCGCGTCCGGGAAGTGGCGTTCCACCAAACCCGGATCTTGCGCGAATCCACCGGAGGCAACAACGACGGCGCCCGCAGGCACCTCGATGTCGTCGGCGACAACGCCGACAACCCGACCGTCTTCCTCGATCAGCTTCTGCACCCGTGTTCCGAAGATGACCTCGATCCCGTGCTTACGACGAGCCTTGTCCAGCACCTGAATCAGTCCGTATCCCTGATCCTTGGGCACGTGGCCGCGCCAGACGTCCTCGACGCCGGCTTGGGCGAGTCCCGGCTGGTGAGCGTTACCTGAGATCGCCGCCGGAATCTCGACGCCGAGTCCGATGAGCCATTCCAGTGTCGGACCGGCGTTTTCGCAGAATGCACGAATCAATCCGGGTGAGAGCATCCACTGGTTGAGGTCCATGTAGTGCTGGAAGAACTTCTCTGCCGAGTCGTCGACTCCGAGGCCGGCCTGCACGCTCGTTCCGGCGGCCGTGAAGATGCCGGCCGACAGCGCGGTGGATCCACCGAGTTCGGTTTCGGATTCGAACAGCAGAACGGATGCGCCTTCTTCAGCTGCCGACACCGCAGCGGCGAGACCTGCTCCGCCGCCACCGATGACAACGACGTCCCAGTGCTCGGTCATGAAAGTTCTCCAGTCTCCGCGATGATGCGGTGGTAAAGACCGTTCGACACCAACCCGCCGTCGACAGTGAGTTCCGTACCGGTGGTGTAGGTCGAACTGTTCGAGAGCAGGAACAGCACTGCTTCGGTGATCTCGTCGAGAGTTCCCATGCGTCCGAAGGGAACCGACTTCAGTGACGCGGCGACGAAGTCGTTCGCGCCGCCGAGCAGCGCCGTACCGACCAGTCCCGGGTGCACCGAGTTGACGCGAATCCCCCACTGCGCGAAGTTACCTGCGGCCGACTTCGACAGACCGGTCAGACCCCACTTGCTCGACGAGTAAGCCGGAGAGAAGTATCCGATCTGACCGGCGATGGACGAGATGTTGACGATCGATCCGCCACCACTCTCGCGCATCAGCGGCGCCACCGCCTTCATACCGTAGAACGGGCCGAAGAGGTTGATCTTCATGGTCAGTTCCCAGATGTCGTTCGGGGTGTCCATGAATTCGAGCCGACGCGAGATGCCGGCGTTGTTGACCAGTCCGCCGAGTTCCCCACGGGTGGTGCGAATTTCGTCGACAACCCGGTCCCAGGCATCGACATCGGTGACGTCGAGAATATGAGCGGACGCCGATCCGCCTGCGGCGACGATGTCGTCGACCACGCCGGATGAATCCGAAACATCGGCAATGCAGACATGCGAACCGCGCGCGGCGAGAGTGCGCGCGTGATGCGCCCCCATCCCGGCAGCACCGCCGGTAACGAGAACGACGCCGGGATATGTCGTGGACTCAGACATGCCGCGAACCACCGTCCACCGCAATGCTGTGCCCGGTGACGTAACGCGCGCTGTCCGAGAGCAGGAACAGCAGCGGGCCGAAGACCTCTTCGGGCGAGCCCAGACGATGCAGTGGTACCGCGTCGAGTGCGTTCGCGAGCGCGATCGGATCTTCCTGGACCCACTTCGTCATCGCCGTGTCGATGTAGCCGGGTGCAATGGAGTTGACCCGAATACCCTTGTCGCCGAACTCCACTGCGAGAGACTCCGTGAGGTGCGCAACGGCAGCTTTCGACGTGCAGTATGCGCCTCTCCCCTTCCGCACACGCAGCGCAGACACCGAAGACATGTTGACGATGGCGCCGCCGGGACCGAGGTGACGTGCCGCCGCCTGAGCACCGTAGAGCACTCCCTCGACATTGACACTCAGCGTTGCGCCGATCTGCTCCGGGGTGATCTCCTCGGCCAGCGCAAACGGGAAGATACCCGCATTGTTGATCCAGAAATCAACCCGGCCGAACTCCTTCAACGCCAACTGCGCAAGCAATTCATGCTCGTCGGGCTTGGTGACGTCGACCCGAGCTCCGACGACGCGACCCGGCTTGTCCGCCAGTGCATTCGATTCGAGGTCCGTGTTGATTCGTGCGGCCGTGGCGAGCATCTGCTCTTCGTTGATGTCGGCGCCGACGACATGTACGCCGCGCGTTGCCAGTCCTTCGGCGAACGTCGCACCCATACCCTGAGCCGCGCCGGTCACCACTGCGACCTTGCCTGCCAACTCCGGGTACACCGCCGACATCTGCGTCACAACGGTACGGCCCGGGTTCGTCTGGTCAGAGCTTTCGGTCATGATGTACTTCTCCTACTGAATATTGTTGTGCAAGAAACATTTCGGTACTTCAAGCTTGTTCGGACGCTCGGGGCGCGTCGTCGCGGGAGACGGTGCGGCGGGCGATCTTCCACCCCTCACCGACCCGAACCACGTGATCTGTGACAGTTGTCAACCGCACCAGTCGCGAGTCTCCGCCGCGAGCGGTGGCAACGATCTGCAGGTACCCGTGCACTGTGAGAGCACTCTCGTCCACCGCCTCGACGACGAGATTGGTCAGAACGTGGCGATGCACCTCGTCGGCAGCTTCCGCCGCAGCGAAGAAGCGAGCAGCAAAAGCCGCAAGGTCGTCGAAACCGACCACAGGTTCCGGATAACTGGGGGAATGAAACTCACCGCCATCGGTGAATGTCTGCGCCCAATCCTGCTGGCGCCCAGAGTCTATGCAATGACTCTGGTGGCCGTACAGCTGGTGAATTGCGGCAACATCCTCCGTTGCCACGACGCTGTAGTTGCTCATGAAGGTTCTCTCCGAACACGCTGTGCTGCATCCACCCGAAGGTTGTGCAGCTCCGTAAAGTGTGCGATAATCGCACACACTGTGCGATATATTCAAAGCGTAGGTGGCATACCTCACAAACGTCAAGAAAGGGATTTGATGTCAGAGCTGAGCGAGGAACACCGACCGCGCAAAAGTGCAGTTCAAGTGGACTCCAGCATGTCGAAAACGCTGCACCACGGACTCGAGATCCTGGAACTCCTGACGTCCTATCCGCACGGCTTGTCGGTCACCGACATCGCCGACGGAGTGGGAGTCCACCGAACCGTCGCACATCGGTTGATCCGCACGCTCGAGGCTCATCACCTGTGCCGCAAGGACTCCTTCAAGCGCGTCACTCTCGGCGCCGGCCTGGTCACCCTCGCCGAACCGGTGGAACAGGATTTGCGCACTCTCGCTCGCCCGATACTTCAAGAACTTGCCGAGGCCACCGAGGCGACAGCGCACCTGGTGGTCCGCGAGAGCGATACCGAAGTGCGCGCGCTGATGGTGGTCGAACCGCGCAGCGCCAAGGTTCACGTCGCGTTTCATCCAGGGCAGGTCGATCCGATCGACCGCGGCTCCGCCGGGCTCTCCATCCTTGCCTCACTCCCGCCGACGAGCGGGGAACGAGAGGAAGTGACGGCGGCACGCGCACGCGGCTACGCAGTGACCGTCGGCGAGGTCATCCCGTCGGTCCTGGGAATCTCGGCGGTGATCCCCGGCCGACGCCGCGACGCCATCTCCAGCCTCGGAATTTCCGTCTTCGACTCCGAGGACCAAGCAGCGCTGGGCGCCGAGGTCATGGCAGCGGCAAAAACCCTCGGCAGCATGTTGCGCTGATCCGAACACCAGTCGAGCCCCGGGAATACCCGGGGCTCGACTTTGTTGACTCCGAATGAGATAGTTGAACAATCAACTACCTGACATCAGCTTCACGGATACAAGGAGTACGACATGCCTGCTGTGACAGTCGAGAACATCTTGGCCCTGCCCCGTCTCGACGAGCCGGCAGAGTCAGCAGTCGACCGCCCTGTCAAGAGCATCACCACCGCACCGGTCGGATACGAAGGTGAAGGCTTTCCCGTTCACCGCGCCTTCGCCGGCATCGACCTCTCCGCCCTCGATCCCTTCATCCACATGGACCAGATGGGCGAAGTCAACTACGCACCCGGAGAACCCAAGGGCACACCGTGGCACCCGCACCGCGGCTTCGAAACCGTGACCTACATGATCGACGGCATCATGGAGCACCAGGACTCCAATGGTGGCGGTGGCATTATCGGCGGCGGCGACACCCAGTGGATGACCGCGGGTGGCGGCATCCTCCACATCGAAACTCCGCCGGAGCACCTCGTCCTCAGCGGCGGCCTTTTCCACGGCGTCCAACTGTGGGTCAACCTGCCTCGCGACAACAAGATGGCATCTCCGCGGTACCAGGACATCACCGGTAACAAGGTGGCCCTGCTTTCCTCGCCGGACGGCGGAGCCTTGGTACGCGTCATCGCCGGAGACATCGCCGGCCACGCCGGACCTGGTTCGACGTACACACCGATCGCGCTCTCCCACACGACTGTGGCCCCGGGTGCGAGCCTGACGCTTCCGTGGAACCCCGAGTTCAACGCGATCGTCTACGTGCTCGCCGGCGAAGGCACGGTCGGGGCAGAGCGTCGGCCCATTCGTGTCGGACAGACAGCTGTCTTCGGACGCGGTGACTCCATCACCGTCGCCGCCTCCGATCGCCAGGATTCACGGACCGAATCTCTCGAGGTATTCATCCTCGGCGGCAAACCGATTCGTGAGCCCATCGCGATGGCCGGGCCGTTCGTCATGAACACCAAGTCCGAGGTCATGCAGGCCTTCGAGGACTTCCAGGCCGGACGCCTGGGATCCATCCCGGCGGCACACGAGACGCTGAGCTGACATGTCGTCGGTAGTCGTCCAGCGAGCTGACGAACGCGCGCATCTCAACTACGGCTGGCTCACGGCGCGTCACAGTTTCCCCTTCGCCGGAAACTTCGATCACGCCGCGTACGCGCATGGACTTCTGTTGGTGAACAACGACGACATCATCGAAGCCGACTACGGTTTCGACACTCATCAGCACCGCGACACCGAGATCGTGACGTGGGTGCTCAGCGGATCTCTGGTTCACCAGGATTCCGCTGGGCACTCCGGGGTCATCCATCGCGGACTCGCGCAGAGAATGAGCGCCGGTACCGGAATCCTGCACTCCGAGCGCAACGATCGCTTCCGGGCCGACGGCTCGCGTGTCACCGAGCCCGTTCACCTCGTCCAGATGTGGATACCCCCGGACGAATCCGGAGTGACTCCGAGCTATCAGGAACTCGACATCAACTCCGAACTCGACGGCGGTGGCCTGATCACCCTGGCGTCGGGGATGCCCGCGCATCGCGACCACAGCGCGATCAGCTTGCACAACAAACATGCGGCACTGCATGTTGCTCGCCTCGAGACCGGTGGGTCGGTATCTCTCCCGGATGCGCCGTACGTGCACGGCTTCATCGCCGGTGGCACTGTCGACGTCGAGGGAGTCGGATTGCTCGGTCCGGGAGATTCGTTGCGACTCAAGGATACTGGCGGTCAACGAGTCGAGGGAATCGGCGATGCGGAGATACTCGTGTGGGAGATGCACGCGTCGACGAACTGACGACACCACCGAGTACGCCCAATGTTCGGACTACACAGCAGGTTCGTCGTAGGGTGGATGCCGGTAGTGGCGGATCCCGATTGTGGTGGATCCCGGTGGTACAGAAGGAGGAGCCATGGCATCTGGTCGAGCACAGGCCCCACGGACGACACCGCACATCGATGTGCACCGCTCCGGCGATCGCTTGAAATCCCGCGTCTCCTGGCTGGATTCGAAACATTCGTTCTCGTTCGGACAGCACTACGATCCGGACAACACTCATCACGGATTGCTGCTCGTCAACAACGACGACACCGTACTGGCGGGAACCGGTTTCGACACCCATCCGCACAAGGACATGGAAATCGTGACCTGGGTGCTTCGCGGTTCGCTCGTGCACCAGGATTCCATCGGCCACACCGGCGTCATCTATCCGGGACTCGCCCAGCGCATGAGCGCCGGTACCGGAATCATGCACAGTGAGAAGAACGATTCGTGGCGTATCGGCGGCGAACAGCATTCCGACCCCGTGCATTTCATTCAGATGTGGGTGGTACCGGACGAAGGTGGACTGACCCCCGGTTACGAACAGCTCGAGATCGACGACGAACTGCTGCGCGGCGGTCTGATCCCGGTTGCCTCCGGGATGGAGCGCTACAAGGATCATTCGGCGATTCGCATCAACAACAAGAACGCCGCCATGCATGTCGCACGCATTCTGCCGGGCACCTCCGTGAATCTTCCGGGCGCACGGTTCCTGCACGTCTTCGTCGCGCAGGGCACTGCCGAGATGGAGGGCGTCGGCACACTGTACGAGGGCGATGCTGTCCGGTTGAGCGATTCGGGTGGCCAGCAGCTGACCTCCGACGCCGGGGCCGAAGTCCTCGTCTGGGAGATGCATTCACGTATCGGTGGTTGAGACCCGGTCTCGGCAGGACTCGGCGCGCTGGAGATACTCGACGGATGAGCATCGACAACTCCGCCGCGCCCGTCAAGAAGCTTGACCCACTCAACACATTGATGGGTGTGCGCGCCGTTTCGGTCGAGCCCGGGGACCTGGCCTTCGCGCAGGCCGTCGGCGAGCGATTCCACGATCACCGTGGCAAGACCGTGCTCGGTTCCATCGGAGTCATGATCGACGGTGCCATGGGTGGCGCGGTGTACTCGGGACTGACCTCGGGCCATCAGTCCGTGCTCGCGCAGGTCACGGTCAGTGCGGGCGCCGACATCCCCGACGTCGCGGACGTCGGTGCCACCGGAACACTCGTGCATCTCGACGACGGCGTCGGACTCGCATCCGGGCAACTTCGCGACGAGAACGGCACCCTTCTGGCAGTGATGGCCGGTCGCGCCATGGTGGTCTCGCGTCCCCCCGTCGTGGGAATCGACGACTACGTGGAGGGCGAGCCGCTGCCCGTCCCGACGCCGGAGAAGACAAGCGACCTGAGCGGGTTGTCCGGGTCCGACGTCGTCGAAGGAATCCGCGACGGCAAACTCGAACGCGGTCCACTCGCCGGTCTCCTCGATCTTGCTGTCGTCGACGTGACCCCGGGTTCCGTCGTCGGTGAGTTCGCACCCGTGGCCTGGATGGCCAACCCGTTGGGCGCCGTTCAGGGCGGTGTCCTCATCTCGGCAGTCGACGCCATCACTGGCCTGTCTGCCCAGACCCTGACCAGCGTCGACCAGGACTATCGCGTCCTCGACCACAAGATCGACTTCCTGCGCTCACCCGACATCGGCGGGCCGGTCTTGCGCGCCGAGGCCTCCGTGATTCGTGCCGGGCGCAGGCTCGCGCTGATCGAAACGCGCATCGTCGACGCCGGCGGACAGGTCTACGTACGGGCCACCTCGAGCATCCAGATGCTCTCCCAGCAAGTTCACAGCGGATAACCAGTTCCGCACCAGGTCGCCCGTCCACCATTGAGACAACAGCCCACACAATGGAGGTACAGCGGCGTGAACAAAGACATCGAAGCGAGCAGGCTGCGCGTGAGCCGTCGGCGGGCTCTCGCCCTCGGCGGAACCATCAGTCTCGGCGGGCTCATCGCAGCGTGCTCCGGCAACAGTGGCACCGCCACGACGACTTCGGCTGCGGCTGCGTCGACGACAAACACTTCCGGCACTTCCGCCGCGGCCACGTCCGGCGACGCTGTCACCGCACTTCTGGCCAAAGCACCGCAGTGTGTCATGAGCAAGGAAGAGACGCAGGGTCCCTACTGGTTCGACGTCGACTCCATTCGCGGCGACATCCGCGAGGACCGTCCGGGCACCACGCTGCAGGTTGCGATGCGCGTGCAGGACAACAGCCAGTGCAACGTCGACGGCAGCATCGGCGCGGTCAGTAACGCCGTCGTCGAGATCTGGCACTGCGACGCCGGCGGCGTGTACTCCGGCTTCGAATCCGGTTCGCTGAGCGCCAACGGCGGCGGCGGTGGCGGAACTCCCCCGGCCGGCGGGATGGGTGAACCTCCGTCAGGTGCACCCGGAGGCGGAATGGGCGAACCACCGTCAGGCGCCCCCGGCGGAATGGGCGGCGGCATGGGAGGGTCCGGTGAGACCTCCGACGGTTCGTACAGCGTCGGCGACACCGAAGCCACCACCACCGACGACGGTACCTATCTGCGCGGGGCGCAGACCACCGATGCAAACGGCATCGCACAGTTCACCACGATCTTCCCCGGCTGGTACATGGGCCGCACCACCCACATCCACGTCAAGGTTCACATCGACAAGAAGACGGTCCTCACGTCGCAGACCTTCTTCGACGAGACCCTTCTCGACGAGGTGTACTCGCAGTCCCCGTACAGCGAGCACACCGGTCGTGAGAACAACACGAACAACGCCAGTGACGGCATCTACGACGACACCGGCCTCATGACCGTCGAAAAGCAGTCGGACGGGTCCTACCTCGCCGTCATCAACCTGGGTATCGACGCCTGAGGTAGGAGCCCGGTCAGCTGCCGACGTATGCCGCGAGGTGCTTTCCGGTGAGGGTGGAGCCGTCGGCGACGAGCTCCTCGGGAGTGCCCTCGAAGACGATCCGACCGCCGTCGTGACCCGCACCAGGGCCGAGGTCGATGATCCAGTCTGCGTGTGCCATCACCGCTTGGTGGTGCTCGATCACGATGACTGACTTGCCGGAATCGACCAGTCGATCGAGCAGGCCGAGCAACTGCTCGACGTCGGCCAGGTGCAGTCCGGTGGTCGGCTCGTCGAGGACGTACACGCCGCCCTTCTCACCCAGGTGGGTTGCCAGCTTGATGCGCTGACGCTCACCGCCCGACAGCGTCGTCAACGGCTGGCCGATCGTGAGGTATCCGAGCCCCACGTCGACCAGTCGGACGAGGATCTTGTGCGCAGCGAGGGTCTTGGCCTCACCGTCGCCGAAGAACTCCTCGGCCTCGGCCACCGACATCGTGAGAACCTCGTTGATGTCCTTGCCACCGAATTTGTATTCGAGTACCTCGGCTTGGAAGCGCTTGCCCTCGCACTCCTCGCAGAGAGTGGCAACGCCGGCCATCATCGCCAGGTCGCTGTAGATGACGCCGTTGCCGTTGCACGTCGGGCAGGCGCCCTCGGAGTTGGCACTGAAGAGCGCCGGCTTCACGCCGTTGGCCTTGGCGAATGCCTTGCGAATCGGGTCGAGCAGCCCCGTGTACGTCGCCGGGTTGCTCCGACGCGAGCCGCGGATCGCGCTCTGATCGACCGACACCACGTCTTCGCGTTTCGCGAGCGAGCCGTGGATCAGCGAACTCTTGCCCGACCCGGCGACACCGGTGACCACGACCAGGACGCCGAGCGGTACGTCGACGTCGACGTCCTGCAGGTTGTGTGAGTTCGCTCCACGAATCTCGATTGCTCCGGTGGACTCCCGCACGGTCTCTTTGATTGCGGCCCGGTCGTCGAAGTGACGGCCGGTTACGGTGTCGCTGGCACGCAAACCGTCGACGGTGCCCTCGAAGCAGACGTTTCCGCCGGCGCTACCCGCACCCGGACCGAGGTCGACGATGTGATCGGCGATCACGATCGTCTCCGGCTTGTGCTCGACCACGAGCACGGTGTTGCCCTTGTCCCGCAGGCGCAGCAGTAGGTCGTTCATCCTCGCGATGTCGTGCGGATGCAGGCCGGTGGTGGGCTCGTCGAAAACATACGTGATGTCGGTGAGCGAGGAACCCAGGTGACGAATCATCTTGGTGCGCTGAGCTTCACCGCCGGAGAGGGTTCCCGACGGCCGATCGAGACTGAGGTAGCCGAGTCCGATCTCCACGAACGAGTCGAGCGTTTCACCGAGCGTCGTGAGCAACGGCGCGACCGACGGTTCCTTCAGTCCGCTGACCCATTCCGCGAGATCGCTGATCTGCATCGAGCAGGCGTCGGCGATGTTGACGCCCTTGATCTTCGACGACCGCGCCCCCTCGCTCAGTCGCGTCCCGTCGCATTCGGGGCAGGTGGTGAACGTGATCGCCCGCTCGACGAAAGCCCGGATGTGGGGCTGCATCGCGTCGACGTCCTTGGCCAGGAACGACTTCTGAATCTGCGGAATCAGACCCGTGTACGTCAGGTTGATGCCTTCGACCTTGATCTTGGTCGGCTCTTTGTAGAGCAGATCGTTCAGTTCCTTCTTGGTGTACTTCTTGATCGGCTTGTCGGGATCGAAGAAGCCGCAGCCGCGATAGATCCGGCCGTACCAACCCTCCATGCTGTAACCGGGCACCGTGATCGCACTCTCGTTGAGCGACTTGGTGTCGTCGTACAACGCGGTCAGATCGAAATCGTTGACCGCCCCTCGTCCCTCACACCGCGGACACATGCCGCCGGTGATCTTGAAGCTGCGACGCTCTTTCGTCTGACGTCCGCCGCGTTCCATCGTGACCGCGCCTGCTCCGGAGATCGAGGCCACGTTGAACGAAAACGCCTGGGGCGAACCGATGTGAGGCTTTCCGAGACGGCTGAACAGGATGCGGAGCATCGCGTTGGCGTCGGTGGCGGTTCCGACGGTCGAGCGCGGGTCGACTCCCATCCGCTGCTGATCGACGATGATCGCGGTGGTCAGGCCGTCGAGAACATCGACGTCCGGCCGCGCGAGCGTCGGCATGAATCCTTGAACGAAAGCGCTGTAGGTCTCGTTGATCATCCGCTGCGATTCCGCGGCGATCGTACTGAACACCAGCGAACTCTTCCCCGAACCGGAGACGCCGGTGAATACCGTCAGCCTCCGCTTCGGGATCTCGACACTGATGTCTTCGAGGTTGTTCACCCGCGCGCCTTGCACGCGGATCAAATCGTGGCTGTCTGCGGTGTGCAAGGCAGTCATCGTGTCTCCATCTGTCAGTCGATCGCCGACGGTCTCAGCGCAGTTGACGGGCTCAGCGCAGTTCTTGAATACGGATCAGGTTTCCCGCTGGGTCCCGGACGGCGCAATCGCGAACGCCGTACGGCTGCTCGGTCGGTTCCTGGACGACGTCGATGTCGCCGGCCTGAAGCCGCTCGAACGTGTCGTCCAGATCTTTGGTGGCCAGGAGAAGTCCGCCGTAGGTGCCCTTGGCCATCATCTCGATGATGGTGCGGCGCTCCTCGTCGGTGATTCCGGGATCGACGGCCGGCGGATGCAGCACGATGGAGGTGCCGGGCTGGCCGGGCGGCCCCACCGTGATCCAACGCATCCCGTCGTAGCCGACGTCGTTGCGAACCTCGAAGCCGAGCGTGTCGCGATAGAAGTTCAGGGCGGCTTCAGGGTCGTCCTGCGGAAGGAAACTCGAGTGAATGGTGATGTCCATGGCGATCACGTTAATTGCGGCTGCGCGGTCTGCGCTTCTCGATTCCTGATCGGTCTGGTGACTTGTTTGGACACGCAGGACGGCATTCCTGCCGTCGACTGCTCGGCCTCGCGCCGATAGACACTGGGCGGAACCCCCACCAATTCGGTGAACTTGCTGCTGAAAGTGCCGAGAGAGCTGCAACCGACCTCGAAGCAGACGTCCGTGACACTGAGGTCTCCGCGCCGCAGTAACGCCATCGCTCGCTCGATTCGCCTGGTCATCAGGTAGGCGTACGGCGGTTCTCCGTATGCCTGACGGAATTGGCGACTGAGATGCCCCGCAGACATGTTCACTCCCCGCGCGAGCGCCTCCACGTCCAGAGGCCGCGCGTACTCCCGGTCGATACGGTCTCGCACACGTCGTAGTCGCGCGAGGTCCTGCAGGTGCGGATCTGCGGCAGGTCTGCTGGTCACGTATTCGATCGTGCCATGCCATACCGACGTTGCCCAGCACAAGAGATGAACTCGGCGTGGAGCGATCGCGCACACACCGAGCAGTTCGTCATGATCGTGTAAGGATGGAGAAATGACCACGGCTCATCGCTCAGGCATCGACCTCACCCACCTCGACGGCGACACACGGGCGCAGGACGATCTGTTCGTCCACGTCAACGGAAAATGGCTCGCCGAATACGAGATTCCGGCAGACCGCGCAGTCGACGGGGCCTTCCGGACGCTCTACGACAAGGCCGAAGAAGACGTACAGACCATCATCACCGAAGCCGCGGAGTCCAACTCGGCCGCCGGTACCGATGCACAGCGCATCGGCGACCTGTACTCGAGCTTCATGGACGCCGACGCCGTGGAGGCCGCAGGCCTCGGCCCCATCGACGACGAGCTCGACGCCGTCGCCGATGCGCCGGACCGGTCGTCGCTGGCCACCGTGATCGGACGCCACCAGCGCGTCGGCGTCGGCGGTGCCATCTCGCATTACGTCGACACCGATGCCAAGAACTCCGAGCGGTACCTGATCCACTTCAGCCAGTCGGGAATCAGCCTCCCCGACGAGTCGTACTACCGCGAGGACAACTACGCGGAGATCCGCGAGAAGTACGTCGCGCACATCGACAAGATGTTCACCCTGGCCGGCGTCGGGTACGACGCCCAGCGTGTGTTCGAACTCGAGAAGAAGATCGCGGCCGGGCACTGGGACGTCGTCAAGCGTCGTGACGCAGATTTGAGTTACAACCTGGTGGGCTTCGAGGAACTGACCGAGCAGAACCCCGGTTTGGACTGGGCTGCGTGGCTGTCGGGTCTCGGCGCCGATTCGGAGAAGTTCGCCGAGATCGTGGTCCGCCAGCCCGATTTCCTGCACACCTTCACCGCACTCTGGGCGTCGGAGTCACTGGACGACTGGAAGGCATGGGCGGCGTGGAAGGTGCTTCATGCCCGCTCCCCTTATCTGCATTCGGCCCTGGTCGACGAGACTTTCGCTTTCTACGGCACCACACTGTCCGGGACCGAAGAGAACCGTGAGCGCTGGAAGCGCGGGGTAAGCCTGGTCCAGGATCTGCTCGGCGAGGCCGTCGGCAAGCTCTACGTCGATCGACACTTCCCCGCAGAGGCGAAGACCCGCATGCTGGAACTGGTCGCAAACCTGCAGGAGGCGTACCGCCGCAACATCTCCGACCTCGAGTGGATGAGCCCGCAGACTCGTGAGGCTGCATTGGCCAAGCTCGAGAAGTTCACCCCGAAGATCGGTTACCCCGACAAGTGGCGCGACTACGCCGGACTCGAGATCTCGGCAACCGACCTGGTGGGCAACTACCGTCGCGGATACGCCGCCGAGTACGACCGTGACCTGGCCAAGCTGGGCGGCCCCGTCGACCGTGACGAGTGGTTCATGACGCCGCAGACCGTCAACGCCTACTACAACCCGGGCATGAACGAAATCGTCTTCCCCGCAGCCATTCTCCAGCCGCCGTTCTTCGACGCGGCAGCCGACGACGCTGCCAACTACGGCGGCATCGGCGCCGTCATCGGCCACGAGATCGGTCACGGATTCGACGATCAGGGCGCCAAGTACGACGGCGACGGCAACATGGTCGACTGGTGGACCGACGAGGACCGCAGCGAATTCGGCAAGCGCACAAAGGCTCTCATCGAGCAGTACAACGAGTTCGAGCCCAAGGAACTGCCGGGCCACCACGTCAACGGCGAGTTCACGATCGGCGAGAACATCGGCGACCTCGGCGGGCTGTCGATCGCGATCGCGGCGTACAAGATCGCGACCGAAGGTACCGAACCTCCGGTCATCGACGGACTCACCGGCTTGCAGCGCGTGTTCTTCGGGTGGGCGCAGGTATGGCGCACGAAGGCCCGTGAGGCCGAAGCGCTTCGCCGTCTGGCCGTCGACCCGCACTCGCCGCCGGAGTTCCGGTGCAACGGCGTCGTCCGAAACCTCGACACGTTCCACGAGGAGTTCGACGTCAAGCCCGGTGACGCACTGTATTTGGAGCCGGAGAAGCGTGTGAAGATCTGGTAGCAGGGGCAAGCCCCTGTGTGCGCTTAGGGACCCCTGGACTCCCTGAGCGCGCACGGGGCCGAAGGCCTACCGGGCGTACATGATCACCCCGACGCCGACCAGACAGATCAGCGCACCGGCGATGTCGAAACGATCCGGGCGGAATCCGTCCATCACCACCGCCCACAGCAGTGAACCTGCGACGAAGATCCCGCCGTACGCGGCGAGGATGCGCCCGAAGTTCGCATCGGGTTGCATGGTGGCGACCAGACCGTAGAGGCCGAGCGAGATGACGCCGAGCCCCACCCAGATCCATCCCTTGTGCTCGCGAATTCCCTGCCACACCAACCACGCGCCCCCGATTTCGAGCAGCGCGGCGAGTACGAACAGCAACAGCGAACGTGCGACGGTCATGCCGCACACAGTATCGCTACAGACGTACTCCGGTCTCCGCGGAAAAGAAGTACACCTCGCCGGCCTTGGGCAGCAGATGAAGCGACTCCCCCGGTGCCACCGACATCTTCCGGTCGACGCGAATGACGATTCGACCGGATCGGCTCTGCCACTGCGAATCCGGGGCACCCTTTGCATAGACGAACGATTCGGCTCCCAACTCTTCGAGCAGATCGGCATCCACGGCCAGCGAGCCCTTTCGCCACGCTCCCACCAGATCCCACGATTCCGGGCGCACTCCCACGACGACCCGCTCCCGCTCGGACGCCCCGGTGGGCAGCGGAATCCGCAGATCACCGAGCACTGCGACGGTTCCCTCGACCGGCGCTTCGATCAGGTTCATGCCGGGCGATCCGATGAAGGCGGCCACAAAGGTGTTGACGGGGTTGTCGTAGAGTTCGCGCGGCTTCGCCACCTGCTGCAAGCGACCGTCCAGCATCACCGCCACTCGGTCCCCCATCGTCATCGCCTCGACCTGATCGTGGGTGACGTAGACCGTCGTGGTGCCGAGTCGACGCTGTAGGGCGGCGATCTGCGACCGTGTGCTGACGCGCAGTTTGGCGTCCAGATTACTGAGTGGTTCGTCCATGCAGAACACCTTGGGATGGCGAACGATGGCTCTACCCATGGCAACTCGCTGACGTTGCCCGCCCGACAGCTTTGCCGGTTTCCGTCCGAGCAAGGGTTCGAGTTCGAGCATCCGCGCGGCCTCGAGTACCCGCTCCCGGCGCTCCGTCTTTCCCACTCCGGCATTCTGGAGCGCGAAGCCCATGTTCTGCTCGACGGTCATGTTCGGGTACAGCGCGTAACTCTGAAACACCATGGCGACGTCACGTGCTCGCGGAGCGAGGTGCGTGACGTCCGTGCCGCCGATCTCGATCCGACCGTCCGACGCGGACTCGAGACCGGCGAGCATTCGGAGGCTGGTGGACTTACCGCAACCGGAAGGTCCTACGAGTACCAGGAACTCACCGTCGGCGATGTCGAGGTCGAGACGGTCGACTGCCGGTCGATCAGTTCCTTCGTAGCGGTGCGTGACTCCCGCGAATTGCACGTTGGCCATGAGTGTTCTCTCCTACTACTTCGGCAGCTTGGGGGTGATCTGCCGGTCGATGATCTGCTGCAACTGCGTGGCAACGCCGGCGAATGTCGATGCGACGTCGGCCTTCTGGAGAGCGATCTGCTCGAGTCCGGTGCCGATGATCTGATCCCCACCCGGGACGAACACGCGTGCGTAGTCCTGCGAGCGCGTACGCGAGAGCTGATCCACAGCGGTACGGGAGTTGGGGTTCGCGTCGAGGAACGCCTTCATGCTCGGCTCCGAGGTTGCCGACTTGCGGACCGGCATGTAGCCGACGTTCTGCGAGAAGTACGCCGTGTTCTCACCATTGGTGATGAAGTCGATGAACTTGAGCGCGTTCTTCTTACGCTGATCGGAGATCTTGGACGGGATGGCAAGCCCGGCACCGCCGGTGGGGCAACCGGGAGTTCCGTCCACTGCCGGGAGGAAAGCGGTGCCGAAGTCGAAGTTGGCAGTCTTCTTGATGCCGGACAGATCGCCCGTCGACGCGATGGTCGACGCCAGAATGCCGGTACCGAATTCGTTTGCGATGTCAGTGGAGACCGCGGCGTACTTCTTGTCGTGAATCATGCTGGAGAGGAACTGCCCTGCGGCAATGGTCTTCTCGTTGTCGAGCTGCAGATTCCACTGGTCGGAGTACGAGCCGCCGAACGTCCAGATTGGGCCTTCGTAGGTCCAGCCGAGGTAATCCTTCGCGTTGCCCCACCCGTGTGCCAACTTGCCGTTGCCCACGACCTTCTGCAGCTCGGGTCCCCACTCGTCGAACTCCTGCCATGTCGCCGGCCCACGGTCGGGAAGACCTGCCTGCGACCAGACCGCCTTGTTGTAGTAGAACAACGGCGTCGACCGCGCGTAGGGAAGCGCATAGTGCTTGCCCTGGAACAGGTAGTCGGCGAGCAGTGAATCGACGTAGTCGGCCGAGTCGACCCCCACCTCGGAGAAGAGTCCGTCGAGCGGCTCGATTGCCCCGGCCAGTGCATAGTTGAACCACCAGACATCCGACAGCACAACCACATCGGGCACATCTCCACCGGAGAGGGCAGCGTTGAACTTCTGTGCCACCTCTTCGTAGTTCTTGCCGCCGTCCACCAAGTTGACCTTCAGGTCCGGGTACTTGGTCTGGAAGCGGTTGATCAGTTCCTTCTCCACGTCGGTGGACTTACCCGGATGGTTCGACCAGAAGGTGATGGTGTTGGAATCACCCGACGCACCGGATGTTCCCGCAGCATCAGCGCTCGACCCGCCGGATCCCGCGCACGCGGTCAGTGCGGCGCCGGCGGCGATTGCACCGCCGAGGCTCAAGAATCCGCGCCTGTTCATGTTTGCCATTACTGCTCCTCGAGAAAGAAATGTGACGGGAAAGCTGTCAGCCCTTGACCGCACCGGAGGTGAGGCCCTTGATCATGTGTCGTTGCAGCAGAAGGAAAATCACCAGGATCGGTAGCATCGTCAGCACCGTTCCTGCCATGACCGGACCCCAGTTGGTAAGTCCGTCGTTGTTCTGCAGTTGGGTCAATCCGATCGGCAGCGGCGCTACCGAGGAATCGTCGGACATGAGGAACGGCCACAGGTACTCGTTCCATTCGTTGACCACCGTGATGATGCCGAACGCCACCATCGTGGGTCCGGAAACGGGGAGCACCACGCGCCAGAGCAACCGCCAGTGGCCGGCTCCGTCCATCCGCGCCGCCTCGACGATCTCCGAAGGGATCGAGAGGAAGTGGTTGCGCATGAGGAACGTACCGAAGGCTACACCCGCGAGCGGAACTATGATGCCCTGGAACGTGTTACGCCAGCCCCACTCTGCCACGAGCGCGTAATTCGAGATCACGGTGATCTGGTTCGGAACCATCAATGCGGCGATGATTCCGAGAAAGACGAAGTTCTTCCCCGGAAAGCGCAGGAAAACAAGCCCATAGGCGCTGAGAGTCCCGAGAACGAACTTCGCCGCCGACAGAATCGTCGTGATCACTATCGAGTTCCGCAAGAACATCCAGAACGGGACCGATGTGGTTGCTTCCGAATAGTTTTCGGGATGCAGCGACGACGGCCACCACGTTGCCGGCTGCGTGTAGATCTCCGGGCGCTCCTTGAACGAGGTCATCACGATCCAGTAGAGCGGCAGGACGATGATGACCAACGCGATCACCATTGCCGCATAGCCGAGGATCTTCACACCGACCTCACGCCGGTCCACGTTCTTGCGGTCCGGCCCCGGCCTAACGACGGAAGTCGGAGCAGCGCTTTTCTTTTCCTCTACCGCTGTCATTTCTCTTCTCCCCGATCCATGGCACGAACCTGGTAGACGGTGATGATCAGCAGGATCAGGAACATGATGGTGGCAACCGTCGCACCGTAGCCCGCCCGGAAGTTTCGGAACGTCTCGTTGTACACCTGGTAGACCATCGTCGTCGTCCCCGTACCCAGCGGGCCACCACGGGTCATGACGTTGATGATGTCGAAGACCTGGAGCGAGTTGAGCATGACGGTGATGGAGAGGAAGAACGTCGTCGGGCGCAACTGAGGTAGGAGCACCCGGCGGAACTTGGTCCACGGCTTGGCGCCGTCGATTTCGGCAGCTTCGTTCAGCTCCTGCCGAACTCCTTGCAGTGCAGCGAGATAGATGACAAACGTGTACCCGAGGTTCTTCCACATGTATGTCACCGTCACCATGAACAGCGCCCAGTGGGGATCCTGATAGAAGTCGGGCGATTGGAGTCCGACACGGTGCAGGAGATCCTGGATCAGGCCGAAGTTGGGGTCGAAGACGAACTGAAACGCGACACCGATCGCTGCACCGGAGATCACGAACGGCGCGAAGATGGCCGACCGAACCAGGTTTCGCCCGACGAGCTTGCGATCGAGCAGCATGGCCAACGCCAAACCGATGACCATCGAACCCACCACTGTAACCAACGTGAATATCACTGTGTTGGTGACGATCTCCCAGGTGTCGCTTCGTCCGAACCACTCGCGGTAGTTGCTCAGCCCGATGAACGTCGCCTTCGGGTCCGCAATGTTCCAGTCGAAGAACGAAAGTCGGATGTTGTCCACCAGCGGGCGATAGGTGAACAAGATCAGCAACGCGAGATTGGGGCCGACCAAGAGCGCGAAGAGCGCGTAATCACGCCATGGTCTGCCCCACAGACCTGGCTTGCCTGAAGTGGGCAGCGTTCTTTCCGGACTCGATCTCACTGAGGCAGTCTGACCGCCCGCAACGAATGAATGGTGAACGTACAAGACACTCGAGCTGAACGCGACACGAAAAAGGCCCTGCGCGAATACTTCTCGCGCAGGGCCTTCCTCGTCGATGTCTAGCGGTTCCAGTCGCCCAATCCGTCGGCGCCGCTGAGGACTCCACCTGCGGTGTTCTGCACGATCACCGGGTCACCCTTGCCTGCGTTCTCGAAGAACCACTTGGCGTCCTCGGTGCTGACATTGAGGCAGCCGTGGCTGACGTTGGTGAAACCTTGTTGCGCAACCGACCACGGAGCGGCATGGACGAAGATGCCACTGTAGGAAATTCGTGTCGCGTACTCGACGTAGGTGCGGTAACCCTCGGGAGAATCGATCGGGACGCCGTACGTGGACGAATCCATGTACATGTCGCGCAACTGCTCGCCGACGATGTACGTGCCGTTCGGTGTTTCGTGACCCGGCTTGCCGAACGACGTCGGCATGGTGCGCACGACCTCACCGTTGCGGGTGACGGTGACCTGCTTGGTGTTGTCGTCCGCGACGGTGACGAGTGCGTCACCGATGTTGAACGTGGAGTGCGAATCACCGGCGTCGACGGTCACGGAGATGTTCGCCGGCCAGAACTGTGTCGGCTTCCAACGGACCTGGCTGTCGTTGATCCAGTAGAAGCTGCCCTCGACCGGCGGATCGGTGGTCACGCGAATCGCGCGTTCGGCCGTAGCACGGTCGCCGACGGCCTCGTTGAATCGAATGATGATCGGTTGCGCGATACCGACGGTCTCGCCCGCGGACGGATTGAGCGACGGCGCGGAGAAGTTGGGAGCGCCGATGGGCGCCTGGATCGGCGTACCCGGGATGCCCGGAACCGGAATCGCCGGATCGAGGTACGGAACGCCGGGAATGACGGGCAACGGAATGTCCGGTCCACCGGGGAAGAGAGGAACGGCCGCGGAAGGTCCGGCGAGAGCCAGGCCGGCAGCCACCGCTCCGACGATTGCCACGGCAACCCGTGACGTCCGACGACCCTGTTTGCTGCCCATGTCACTACCTTCGCTCGAATGACCACGTACTCACGTGGAGTTTGCGCGGCCGGCATCGATACCCGCCTGGTACCGATGCCGATGCACCATTCGGACACACCCGCTCGGAGCACACCTACACACCCGAGCACGCCGAAGAGAGCAAACCGCGCATTTCCATAGTCATTAACACACAAATGCGGCAATCGAGCAATTCGGATGTTCGCCCAAACGTTGCTATCCCTCGCTGCGGGCAGCCGCCAACATGGATTCGATGGAGATGAGTTTGGTTCGCGGCCGTCCGGTTGCGGCACCGGATGCGCGTTCTGCCTTGTCGATCCGCTGCCAACCTTGATAGTCCACCTGATCCGGCGACCGGTCTGCCAACAAAACCTGCAACTTGTCGGCATCCTCGGTCGGGGTGGCGAGGCGCCCACCAGCGAAGTCGTCGAAGATCATCGACACGGTCTCGGCGGAGCAGTACTTGTTGGTGCCGATCACGCCAGTCGGTCCGCGCTTGATCCAACCCGCGACGTAGACACCCGGGATCGGCGTGCCGGTCTCGGTGTCGATTACTCTGCCGTTCTCGTTGGGGATCACGCCGCGAGCGTCGTCGAAGGGCAAGTCGGCCATCGGTGTGCCGCGGTATCCGACCGACCGAAGCACCAGTGAAGTGTCGATCGTCTCCTCGGTTTCGGTAGGCCGGGCGGAGAGCTGACCGGTCGGCGTTGCCACCAATTCGTTTTTCACGATCCGCACCTGTGAGACTGCACCGTCGCCGAGGACCTCGACGGGAGAGGTGAGGAACCGGAGAACGATCCGCTTGCGAGAAGGATCTGCGGTACGCGAAGCAAATTCCTGCGCCTGCTTGACCTTGAGCAGGACGGACGGCTCGGCGGCATCGCTGTCCACGAACGCCTGACTGGCCTCGTCGAGTTCGGCTTCGATCGGGTCGACGACTACGTCCACGTTCGCCATCTGTCCGAGCGCCAACAGTTCGGGATTGGTGTACGCGGCCTGCGCCGGCCCACGACGCCCGAGAATGACCACCTCACGAATCTTGCTGTTCCGCAGCGCTTCCAATGCATGCTCGGCGAGGTCCGTCTTCGCAAGCTGGTCAGGGTCGGTCACCAGGATGCGTGCGACGTCGAGTGCGACGTTGCCGTTTCCGACGATCACCGCTCGCTCGCCGGACAGATCGAAAGTCCGATCGGCATATCCCGGGTGGCCGTTGTACCAGGCGACGAACTCGGTGGCGGCGTGACTTCCCGGCAGATCCTCGCCCGGGATCTCGAGCTTGCGATCCCCGGCAGCGCCCACCGCGTAGATCACTGCGTGGTGATGGTCCAAGAGTTCCGAATGCGAGATGTGGGTGCCCACCTCGACGTTGAAGTGGCAGCGCACAGTCTTCTTCGCGACCACGGCGCGGAACTGATCGGTGACGCCTTTGGTTCCGGGATGATCCGGCGCCACGCCGGCGCGCACCAAACCGTATGGAGTGGGAAGTCGATCGAACATGTCGACCTCGACGCGAGGCTTGCCGGTCAGTTCCATCGCCGCGTAGCAGGCGGCCGGGCCGGAGCCGACGATCGCTACTTTCAGCGTTCCCAGTTCGGGATCGATCTTGGCCATCGTGATCGGCTCGGGCCAATCCGGGCCCATCGGATGCTTCTCGAAGTACGACGCGTTCATCTGCAGGTACGGCGCGTCGTCCTCGTCGAGTTCGTTGTCCGGGAAGATCGCCTCGACCGGGCATTCGTCCACACACGCACCACAATCGATGCAGGTGTCGGGATCGATGTAGAGCATTTCGGTGGTCGCGAACGGGGCTTCGTCCGGTGTCGGGTGAATGCAATTGACCGGACACACGTCAACACACGAGGCGTCGTTGCAGCACGGCTGCGTGATCACATACGCCATGACATTCCCCTATCCCTGAAACACGAAGCTCGAACTGGTTCCCAGACTATAACGTGTTCCAATTTGGCGCGAGAATCGTTTTCAGATCACCCCATTGCGCTTCAGCAGCCACACCGCCTGCACGGTGGCGTGACCTCGCCATTCCAACGCCGCGACGGGCGAATAGCTGTCGAAATCCACCGCCCAACCGCCGTCGCCATGTTGTCGCGCAGCGAGCGCAGACAGTTCGGACTCGATCACTGATGCGTCGAACAACGCGCGGGTCGGGCCGCCGGGAAGCGGTGAGAAATCGAGGGGCCGCATGAATTCGCCCTCGGCTCCCCCGTCCACGTGAACCAAGCCGTCAGCCGGGATACGCGAACCAAGAGTGCTCACCAACGACGACGCTTCGGGACTGTTCCGGTGAACCGGGTCGAGAAACTGCAAGGCAAAGGCCAGCTCGAGGGCATGCAGAGAATCCGCCCCGTCGATCGCGTCGAGGCAATATCGAACGGCAGAGGCGAACCACGGATGTTCGGCGACGGCCTCGTCGAATTCGGCGACGCGAGCCGCTGCAGCACACACGATGCTGGTGATCTGCAACGACGGCGCCAACGGATCCGCGCTCACCCAGAAGGGCGCACAACCGGCCGGGTCGGCAATCGGAAAGGCAAAGGGCAAACCGCCGCCTGCCAGCGAATTGGTCTGCAACCAACCGCACAGCTCGACGGCTCTGGGCGTCGGCGTTCCGATGTCGGCAAAGGCTTCGAAGGCGTGCAGCGCGCCGCCAGGTTGGCTCGATGCCGAGCGAAGATCCGGTTCGAGTCCCCAGCCGTACCCACCGTCCGGGTTGCGATAACTGTCCACAGCCGCCAATGCCGCGGTCCGGTCACCCTGTCCGAGAATCAAATTCAGTCGATGCCGATCGAGAGTTCTGGCATGTCCCGCCATGAACCCGACGGCCGCCCTGAGATCAACACTCATGAACGACGACTCAAGATTCGTCGCCGTCGAGCCGGAAGCCGACCTTCAACGTGACCTGGAAATGCGCCACGGCGCCGTTCTCGATGTGACCGCGAGTTTCCACCACCTCGAACCATTCGAGGTTGCGCACCGTCTCGTTCGCCCGGGCGATGGCGGTGCGAATTGCCGCGTCACTGCTCTCGGTGGACGAGCCGACGATCTCGGTCACCCGGTACACGTTGCTGCTCATGGCATTCCCTTCGTGTCAGATTCGACGAACCAACTCCTGCGCCTCGGCACCGAGCCTCGCAAGGCGAAGATCACCGAGAGCTGTCACAGCACTACCCAACCTGTTGGTGGTGAAACCGAGCGAGAGTCCGCTGGACAGGTCCGCATACGCGCCTGAACCGCCGACTCCGTAGTGGCCTATCGCATTCCGCGGCTGCCGCCGCGCGGCAATGATCGGCGGGTGGTAACCGAGAGTCCAGTTGGGCCGCACCGCCAGCACGTAATCCCGATCGCGAGTCTGGATGGTCGACATCTGGTCGATGGTCGATTCCTTCAGGAACCGCTTCCCGTCGATCACGCCGCCGTTCGCGATGGCGCCGTACATCTTCGCGAGAGCACGCGCGCTGAACACTCCGTTCCAGCCCGGCATGACGGCGTCGTGGACAGCCGGGTTGCGCACCATGACGTCGAAACCGTCCGGCATCGCGGCCTCCGCGAGTCCGCGAGTCGGACCGACGTGTGAGAGCACGGTCGACGCGAAGGCCCAGTTCAAGCCGGCAGGGTTGATATGTGGGAACAGCTTCGCGATCCGTGGACGCTCGGTTTCGGGTACGCGGTACCAGAATTCGTCGACTCCGAGGGGCTTCGCTATCTCCGCTTGTACGACGTCGATGAACGGCTGACCGGACACCCTGGCCACAAGTTCGGCTACCAACCAGCCGTAGGTCACAGCGTGATAGCCGGGGCCTCGAAGCCGACGCGGATCCGGTTTCTCGGCAGCCAGGGCGGCAACGACCGCGTCGTAGTCCATCAGGTCGAGGGGATGCGGCATCAAGCCGCGAACTCGGTGAAGGCCCGCGCGATGTGACATCAGTTCACGGACGGTGATCTTGTCCTTGCCGGCCGCCGCGAATTCAGGCCAGTACCGAGCAACCGGGGCGTCGTAGTCGATCAACCCACGTTCGGCGAGTCGGTGAACGACGGTGCTGGCGACGCCTTTGCCGGTCGAGAACGACAGCGACACCGTGTCGTGGTCCCAGCGCCGATCACGATCGGCATTGCCGGCCCAGATGTCGAGAACTTTCTCGCCTCCCAGGTACACGACCAGCGCGCCGCCGCCTTGTTGCGGTTGGCGATACATCGCGAAAAAGCGGTCGGCCAAGGGAAGGAATCGCCGGTCCACGTACAGCTCGGTGCGCGAAGGCACCTCCACCCGGGCGAGCGAACCCCGTCGTGCACTGGGAGTCATCGCGTCCTCCGATCCCCGCTGATCAAGTTGTCCGGTCACCCGATCGGTGGCAGGAGCTTGACACCATTGTGACCACTGTCACGCAAGAGGCTCAGGGCCGGGGTGCCCTCACGGGGTGACCCACGTCGAAGTGCCGTCGCTGAAACATCCCTGACCTGTGGCGATATTGAAAACAAGGGTGGGACCACCTGAGCAGATCGCCCCGACGTCCGCGTCACCCACTGCCGCTCTGCCGCCAGGTCCGCTGAGCACCACGGCAAAGGGTGAGGAGTCGGTGCGACCGAGTGCGAGCGAACCCGGGCCGTACGCGACCGCGGCAAGTAACCCACCGCGTGACTCCGCCGCAGCAACGCCGCCGAAGAGGCCGAGGCCTGCCGACCTGCCGCCGTCTCGAGAATCCGCGACGCCGACGCCGTCGCCCTCGACGTGTGAAATCGCGTAACTGGAGGGATCTGCCACCGCTCGGCATGCGGATGACCCGTCGACGATCGTCTGATCTTGCCCGCGCGCCGAACAATCCAACGTCGCGGCAGACGCTGTTCCGCTACCGAGTGACAATCCGAAGGCGGCAAGAATCACACCGCCCGCCGCTAAGCTTGCTGCTCGCATTTTCCGGCGATCCATATCCAACCCCCACAGTGCATTCGACGTGACCGTACATTCGACGTCTGATCGAATTACCCGATATGTCCGCCTCTGACGCTACCCGTCTTTGTTCTTCCGATCGCGGTCCTTGCTCGGTTGAACACGTTTGGGTTCACCGGGCATTTTGGGATAGTTCGGCGGGTACGGCAGATCGCCCAGTCCCGCCGCCAGATCCTTCTCCCACATCTCCAACAGAACATCGAGGGCAAAGGCCTTGTCGTGCATGGCTTCCATCGGATCACCACGATCGGCGAGCAAGCCGGGAACCGTGGCGATGGTGCAGTCGTCTGGATGCACGTCGCGCAGTTCGTCCCAGGTCACCGGCGTCGACACAGTTGCGATCGGCGTCTTACGAGCGGAATACGCCGCCGCGATCGTCCGGTCACGGGCATTCTGATTGAAGTCGATGAAGATCCGTTCACCCCGCTCTTCCTTCCACCACGCGGTTGTGGCGCGATCGGCACTACGACGCTCGACTTCACGGGCGAGGGCGATACCCGCGTGGCGGACCTCGACAAAATCCCAGCGCGCCTCGAGCGGGATGTAGACGTGAAGGCCTCGGCCACCGGACGTCTTGGGAAATCCTTCCAATCCCAACTCGGCGAGCAGAGGGCGAAGGACCTCGTCCGCGATGGCAACGGCCTCGTCGAACCCGGTCCCCGGTTGCGGATCGAGATCGATGCGCAGTTCGTCCGGGTGGTCGGTGTCCGGGCACCGCACGGCCCAGGGATGAAACGTGACAGTCCCGAGATTGGCGGCCCACACGATGTTCGCAGCACTTCGCACTCGAAGGACGTCGGCCTTGCGACCCGACGGGAACGTGACCTCGCAGGATTCGACGTGCTCGGGCCGCTTTGCCGGCAGCCGCTTCTGGTAAACCTCTTCGCCCTCGATGCCGTCGGGGAATCGCTGAAGATGCGTGGGCCGATCTTGGAGCGCCCGCAACGCTGCACCCTGCAGCGCCACCGTTCGGTAGTACTCGACAAGATGCCGTTTGGTTCCGCCGTCCTCACCCAACTGCGGATAGTAGATCTTGTCCGGGCTCGACAATCGGACCGCGATCCCGTCGACGTCCAGTTCCTCTGCCGGGCTCGCCATCACTTACCGCCTGCAAGAACATCCGCGAAGTCGTATCGCACCGGAACCTCCAACTGATCGAATGTGCATTCGTCGGGCACCCTGTCCGGACGCCAGCGCAGGAATCGTGCAGCGTGCCGAAAGCGTTCCCCTTCCATCTGGTCGTACGCCACTTCGAGCACCCTCTCAGGACGAAGCGGAATCCAGGAGCGGTCTGCGGCCGATCTCCACCGGCTGGCCTCTCCCTCGGCTACAACGTCGTCCCCGAGGCGCAAAGGTTCGAGTTCGGCCAACAACTCGATCCGCCGCGCCGCGGTGAAAGCAGAAGCGCCACCGACCATCTTCAATTCGGAACCGTCGTACAGACCAAGAAGCATCGACCCGATACCTGGCTGACTCTTGTGGGGACGGTAGCCCAGCAGTACGACATCCGCGGTCCTGGCGTGTTTCACCTTGATCATCTCGCGCTTGTTCGGCAGGTACGGTCCCGCCAGCTTCTTGGCGACAACCCCGTCGAGACCCGCGCCTTCGAAGGTTTCGAACCAGGCCATTGCTTCGGCGCTGTCGGCCGTCGCTGCCGTGACGTGGCAACTCGGCCCGCCACCGACGCAATCGAGGAGCAACGCACGTCGAACCCCGAAGTCCTCGATCGAGACGTCGCGATCCCCGAGCGCCAGTAAATCGAACCCGACAAATTGCGCGGGCGTCTGTTCCGACAACAATGCGACGCGGCTCGCGGCGGGGTGAATCCGCTCGGAGAGCGCTTCCCAACTCAGGCGCGTCACACCGTCGATCTCACGGGGAACCACCAGTTCTCCGTCCACCACACATTTTTCGGGCAATTCAGACTTGACGGCTTCCACCGCCTCGGGAAAGTACCGCGCCAAGTCCTTTCCTCCTCGCGATCCGAGCACCACTTCGTCACCGTCACGAAAGATGATTGCTCGAAATCCGTCCCATTTCGGCTCGTACGACCACGTCGGGTCACCGGACTCGGGCTGAGGCGGCACAGTGGCCGCAGCCTTCGCGAGCATCGGGGCAAGCGGCGGCATCAGGGGTAGCTCCACCTACCCATACTGACAGTCCGGTTGGCAATTCGACTACCGATGTATTGGAATAGGTCCCGAACAATCCACGAACCAACAGAATTATCCAAGAATCAACAAAGGGGTCCTTATGTCCGGAATCGTCCGGCGACTTTGCACTGCGGTGATCGCAACTTCTGCAATCGCCGCCTTCACCGTCGGTTGCGGTTCCGACATCGAGCCGAAAGCCATTGCGGAATCATCTTCCTCGGTTGCCGATTCGACCACTACCTCCGCGGCCCCGACCACCTCGAAGATCACCGGCCAGGAGGGCTCGGACGACGGCGGCGACGTCGACATCGACGTGTCGATCGGTGATTGCGTCAAGCTCGGAGGCACCACGACGGCCGCAGAAATCGACAACGCGGACTGCGGTAGCAAGGATTCCAACTACAAGGTGGTCGCCAAGGTTCCCACCTCTGATCTGTGTGCCTCCGACGTCGACTCGTACTACTACGAGACCCTCGCGGGTGACGAGCAGGGCGCTGTCTGTCTCGACGTCGACTGGGTAGTCGGCGGATGCATGGACCTCGGCAGCGGAATGGATGAGCCCGCCCGCATCGAATGCTCGGATACCAGCGGCACCAACGTCGTCGAGGTCGTCGAAATCCTGCAGAACTCCACGTCGATCGACGAATGCGGTTCGGGGGCAGACTCGGGATTCGAGCACCCGGAACGTAAGTTCACGGTCTGCGTCGCAACGCTCTGATTCGAGCGCCCTCCCGAAAAACACCTGTGCGCCTTGCCAACCGATCTCGGTTGGCAAGGCGCACAGCGCTTTCTACAGCCGGCGCTTTCTACAGCCAGCCCCGACGCTTGAAGATCGTGTAGAGACTTCCACAGGTCAGGAACATCATCGAGAGCGCAAACGGATAGCCCAAGTGCCAGTGCAGTTCCGGCATGTCGTCGAAGTTCATCCCGTACACGGTTCCGATGAGCGTCGGCGCGAAGAGAATTGCCGCCCACGCCGAGACCTTCTTGATCTCCTCGTTCTGCGCGTAGCTTGCCTGCGTCAGATTGCGCATCTCCTCGTTCTGGTTCTGCGACACCAGAGTTGCGTTCACCGTGAGGATGTTTCCGAGCAACTGACGAAAGCCGTCGGCCCGCTCCACCACAGTCGTCGCATGGTCGGTGACGTCGCGCAGGTATCGCTGGAGTTCCTCGTCCGTGTGGTACTTGTCGAACCCTGCCGACAACCCACGCAGCATTCCCAGCAGCGGACGCGTCGCCCGCTGGAATTCGATCACCTCACGGGTCAGTTCGTAGATGCGACGCGAAACTCCGGGATCGCCACTGAATACTTCGGTTTCGATCTCGTCGATGTCGTTCTGCAGGCCGGCCACCACCGGGGCGTACCCGTCGACGACTGCGTCGAGAATGGCATAGAGAACGGCCTCGGTACCCAACCGCAACAGGTCAGGATCGTTCTCCATGCGAGTCCGCACCGCCGACAGATCCGGCGATTCACTGTGACGGACGGTCAGAATGAAGTTCGGACCACAGAAGATGTGCAACTCGCCGAATTCGACCCGCTCGGTCTCGTCGCGGTACCGCGCAGCACGCAGCACCACGAACAGTGTCTTGCCGTAGCGCTCGAGCTTGGGGCGCTGGTGCGCGACGATCGCATCCTCGACCGCCAGTTCGTGGAGGTCGAAATGTTGTGCAGCGGCATACAACTGGGCGTCGTCGGGCCGGTACATGCCGATCCACGCCATCGACTGCGAATCCGGAAGGCATGACAGTGCTTCCGCCAGCGTGGACGGTGACGCTATCCGCTCGCCGTCGCGGTACACGCCGCTGTTGACGACGGTCGATTCGACGGGCGCCACCGCCTCGGGCGGGGCAGCCTTGACGACGGTGCGTGCGGCACGCGAGTGTCCGGGATGTGAGTCACCGAGCCCCGCGGAACGACGCGGCAGTACCGAACGTGAACGACGAAATTCGCGCATGCTGAACAGCTTTCGAGGGAAGAGTGAACGACGACGCTTGCTTCACAGCAAAGCCGAAGCCGATGAACACACGATGAAGCTGCAGCAAAATACCGGATCAACCCGGGCGGCTACAGCTTCAGTTGGTACTCGGAGGTTGGCCACGCATTACAGCCACACCTCCTCTTCCCTGAATTCCTACGCAAGTCCGCGCACGACGCCAACATGCTACCCCGACTGTCAGAGCGGGACAAACCGAACGACAAGCCGCAGGACAGCACGAACCGGTCGGAGGAACCCGCTCGACGAATGCAGCTTTCAGTCAGTTCGCAGCGCGCAATCCGCCGATCAACAGTTCGACGATCTGGTCCGCCAACGACTCCGTCTCCGCCAAAGTCTGCCCTTCACGCCTTCGGTACCAGAGGTCGATGCCGTTGAGACTGCTGAGGAGGACTTTTGCCGCCATTCGAGGTGAGCCCGCACGAATGGAACCATCCGCGACACCTTCGGTCATCACGTCGACGAACAGATTCTCGTAATCGAGTCGCAGCGAATTCAGTTCCACGAGGACTTGCTGTTGTCTCGGTTTGAGCGCGGAGTTCATCTGGCCCCGGACGCCTTGGTGGATCGTGTGGTGGTACCCGAGATGTGTCATGAGATTGACCAGGTGGGCGTGCGACATCGCTTCGAGACGCGCGAGGCCGCTTTCTGCCCCGCCCATCCGAGACTCGACCTCAGCGCGGAGCAGGCTCATCCCGCGCTCGTAGATTGCCAGGTAGATGTCGAACTTCGAACGAAAGTGGTAGTAGACAAGACCTTTGGTGGCGCCGATTCGATCGGCCAGTAAATCTACAGTCGTGGCCGCGTAACCGTCTTCGGCAAAGGCGTCGGCGGCGCTGGTGATGATCGCGGATCGCACGTCCGGAAGATCACTACTCATTCGACTTCCACTCCCATTCACACTGCCTGCCGGCCCTTGACTGTTTCCACGCCATCGCATAGTAATACTGAGTAGTATCCCAGATCAGAGAGGTTTTCCAATGTCGTTGGATTTTTCCGGCAAGGTAGCGATCATCACGGGCGCAGGCGGCGGACTCGGCCGTTCACACGCATTGGCCCTCGCCGCACGCGGCGCACGCGTCGTCGTCAACGACATGGGTGGCTCGGTCAACGGCAGTGGCGGCGCTGATACCGCAGCAGCCAAAGTAGTGGCGGAAATCGTCGAGCTGGGCGGCGAGGCCATCGCGGACCACTGCGACATCACCGACGTCGACGCCGTTGCCGCCATGGTCGCGACGGCCGTGGACAAGTGGGGCCGCGTGGACATCCTGATCAACAACGCCGGAATCCTGCGCGACAAGTCGTTCATCAAGGCCGAGCTCGACGACTTCCGCAAAGTCATCGACGTGCATCTGATGGGTTCCGTCATCTGTTCCAAGGCAGTCTGGCCGCACATGGTCGAACAGAACTACGGACGCATCCTCATGACTACGTCGGCATCGGGAATTTACGGCAACTTCGGCCAGGCGAACTACGGCGCCGCGAAGTCCGGCGTCGTCGGCCTGATGAACGTTCTCGCCATCGAGGGCGAACGCAAGGGCATCCGCGTCAACTCGCTGGCCCCGACCGCCGCGACCCGCATGACCGAAGACCTCCTCGACGAGAAGACTCTCGCTCTGCTTGCACCCGAATCGATTTCACCCGGCGCACTGTTCATGGTCTCCGATGACGCACCGACGAAGACCATCCTCAGCGCCGGCGCCGGCGTCTTCGCGATCGCTCGCATGGAGGAGTCGCAGGGCGTCTACATCCCCGAAGGCGCACTCTCGCCCGAGGTCGTCGCCGAACGGTGGTCCGAGATCAGTGACATGACCGATTCCGTCCAGGTGCCCGCGGCGTTCGATCAGACCCGCCGGTTCGTCGAGAAGGCCGTGGCGGAGCAGCCCAGCAACTGAGCAGGGCAACCAGACAACTGATCGACCCCGCTCCCCCTAAGGTGTGGTGGTGACCACACCTACGGGAGTATCGATCGTCGACATCGTCGACAGACTGGGAATGACGTTCCTCAGCGGTGGCGACACCGTCGACGGCGCCCGCACTGTCAGCCGCGTGACCCTGCACGAAGGGTCCGAAGCTACCCAGGACAGTGCGGGCGCCGTCGTACTCGGCGCAGGTCTCGCAGGTTCGGCCGATATCGCAACGGCGGTAAGAGAATACGGCTCGGCAGGTGCGGTAGCGCTGATCGTCAAAGAGCCCCTGGACTTCGACGGCCTCGTCGAGAAAGCGGTGGCCGACACCGACGTCGCACTCCTCGGAATGGTCAAGGATGCAAGCTGGCTGCAAAGCGCGTCGTTGATCAACGAGATCCTCGAATCCGGCAACAACGGGGACCGCACGTCGGCCGCCGACGCCGACCTGTTCGATCTTGCCAACTCGATCGCTCAGGTATTGAACGGCCCGGTCACCATCGAGAATCAGTCGAGCCGGATCCTCGCGTTCTCGGCGGATCAAGCCTTCGGCGACGAGGCACGTAAGCAGAGTGTCCTCGGACATCAAGTGCCGCAGCACTATTCCGATCGGCTCAGGTCAATGGGGTATTTCAACAAGATCTACGGCTCTACCCTGCCGGTATTTCTACCGGGTATCGGGCCGGGCATCAGGCCCCGCGTCGGCATGCGAATACATGCGGCATCGCAGATCCTCGGTTCGATCTGGGTGATCTTGGACGAGGAGCCGAACGAATTACAGGTCAAAACGCTCGTCGAGGCAGCGGGCGTGGCCGCCATGAGTTTGCTTCGCGCCAAACTGGCCGCGGATTCGGCACGACGACTGAGGTTGGGCGAGGTGATCACGTTACTGAGTGGCGGCACTTCAGCGAAGGAAGCGGCCGAGCGACTGGGCTACGGCCGTTCGAAAGCAAACGTGCTTGCGGCCGGCTTCCGTAGCGGCGCCGGTGCATCGTTGGAGGCCGAAGCCGACGTCGATCAACTGGCCCTGACACTCAATACCTATCTCGACCAAGTATTTCCGCTGTCGGTGGCGGCAGCGATCGGCGGCACCGTCTACGCCGTAATCCCACACACCCGGCACCAGACCGACGACGACTACGTGCGTCGGATCGCGTCGGAGTTTGCAGACCGTTCCCGTTCGGAAAAGTCGGTGGTCATCGGAATCGGTGCGACAGTGGCCGACGTGATGACGCTGGAGAAGTCACGCGACGAAGCCGACCGAGCGCTTCGCGTTCTGAGGTCGACGTGGAATTCTTCGGGCCGGACCGTCGCGCGCGCCGACGACGTGCAGATCAATTCCCTACTTCTGCGCCTCTCCGACGCCCTGGCGGACGAGAACGAGACCGCATCGGGTCCGCTCGCGGTACTGCGTGAGTACGACCGCAGTCACGACATCAACCTTGTCGACACGCTCCGCGCCTGGCTCGACACGTTCGGCGACATTCCGGCTGCTGCGTCCTTGGTTCACATCCACGTCAACACGTTCCGGTACCGCCTCAAGAAGCTTGCCGGGATTGCCGGCATCGATCTCGATGATCCGGAAACTCGATTCAGCCTGATGCTCCAGCTTCGTCTCTTCCATCCGACAATGTTGTAGCGATCTACCAAGTCTCACGAAACATTCGTAAATCCGGACGATGTTCTCGTTCTTTTGTTGGGTGAAGATTCAAGCAATCGTCTTTTGCTCCTGACCCGACAGACCTCGCGTCACTCGGGCGGGACCACACCTTCCGGAGGCACCATGAAACAACGGTCCTACGCACTACTGGCTGCGGCAACTGGCACCGTTCTTGCCCTGACCGCGTGCTCAACGGGTGGCTCATCGGGTTCGGGTGGGGGTGAACCCGTCACGGACGGCACCTTCAAATTGGCTCTCGTGGCCGACCCCGGCGCTCTGAATCCGCTGATGACCGCCGCTTCGCCGGCGCACCAACTGGCGCGTCTGAGCTACGACTATCTGCTCCATCCGGATCCCGATACCGGCGTAACCAAGCCGTGGCTCGCCGAGAAATGGGAAGAGACAACCACTTCCGCGTCCTTCACCATTCGCGACGGCGTCACCTGTAACGACGGATCCGCTCTGACTGCCCAGACCGTCGCCGACAACGTCAATTTCATCACCAACGCAGCAAACAAATCCGCTCTCCGCGGGGTGTACGCACCGGCAACTGCAACTGCCACCGCCGACCCGGCGACCCGGACCGTAACGGTCACAACTCCGGAACCCTCTCCGTTCCTGCTTCTCAACCTGGCGCGAATACCGATCATGTGCGAGGCCGGGTTGAAGGATCCGACGGCGGCAAACAAGACGACCTTCGGGTCGGGCATGTTCCAGATGACCGAGGCAGTCGCCAACGATCATTACTCCTACGTTCGGCGCGACGGATACAACTGGGGACCGGACGGCACTACCTCCGACACTGCCGGTGTACCCAAGAATGTCGTCGCATCCATCATCACGAACAACAGCACAGCGGCCAACCAGGTGTTGTCCGGTGATCTGAATGCCGCTGCCGTCTCCGGCCCCGATCAGGACCGCATGAACGCCGCGAACTTGGATACCGTCAAGCAGCCTGCTCCAGCGGGCGAGATGTTCTTCAACCACAGTCCCGGCAATCCGACGAGCGATCCTGCCGTACGCAAGGCGCTGGTCCAGGCTCTCAATCTCGACGACCTCGCCGAGATCTTCACCGCCGGCCGCGGAACCCGATCGACCACGATGGTGTCCATCGAACCGCGGGCCTGCATCTACGACTCTGTCGCCGGAAACCTACCGGACTTCGATACCAGTGCGGCCGCAGCAACTCTCGAGTCTGCGGGCTGGAAGGTCGGCGCGGACGGTAAACGCAGCAAGGACGGCACACCGCTCCGAATTCGGATGGTCTACGAGACGTTCGGCGACGCGACCGATGCTGCCGCCGACGTCGCAGTCAACGCGTGGAACGACCTGGGCGCCACCGTTGAACTCACCAGTGGAGACTCGAACAAGATTCTCGATGTCGCACTCAGCGGCAAGGACAACACGGCGTGGGATGTCGCGTGGGAGCCGATCAACGTCGCGCTGCCCAGCATGCTGGTCCCCTTCCTCTCCGGTCCGGTGCCCGCTGCGGGAATGAACTTTGCGTCGATCTCCAACCCGGCCTACGACGCAGCCGTCACCAAGGCTTCCGGGCTGACGGGCGAGGACGCTTGTGCCGCTTGGGCAGACGCTGAGTCCGAGATCATCAAAGCAAACTCGGCGGTACCTTTTGCCGACAAGATCACGACTCTCTACTTCAACAATGCGGGTCTTGCATTCGGCCGCAATTTCATCGGTTCGGCCCTGCGCCTGTACCAGTAGACCGCCGGTAGCGACCGGGGAAATCGTCGTGTTTCGCCGGTCGCTGTCGGTATACGGACAGGTATTCACTGATCCTGACGGTTTTCGTGGGAGCGGACGAAAATCGACCCGATTTTCGTGAGGATCGACAGAGATGCGCGTCACGTCATGCGCCAAGATTTAGCAGTCAACACTCAACCGCGCCCTCACGTTTTTCGCTCGGGCCCCTGCTCCATCACGGAGGCACCATGAAACACCGCTTCTATCCAACACTTGCGGCAGCCGCAGGGCTCACGCTTGTGTTGTCTGCTTGTGGCTCGGGAGGCACGTCCTCGGGCGCCAGTGGCGGTGAACCGGCCACCGACGGGACCTTCCGTTTCGCCCTGCAGGCCGATCCGGGTGCTCTCAACCCGATCATGTCGGCCGCCTCGGCGACCGCCGAGTTGTCGCGTTTGGCGTACGACTACCTGATCTACCAGGATCCCGATACCAGTGAAGTCGGACCGTGGTTGGCGGAGAAGTGGGAGGAGACCCCGACCTCGGCGTCCTTCACCATCCGTGACGGGGTGACCTGTACCGACGGATCGACGCTGACACCGCAGACCGTCGCGGACAACATCAACTTCGTGGCCAACCCGGACAACGGTTCACAGTTGCGCGGGTCCTCCGTGCCGACCGGCGCCACTGCGACTGCCGATCCTGCAACGCGCACTGTCACGGTGACCACTCCGGCGCCGAGCCCGTTCCTTCTTCTCAACGTCGGTCGCCTGCCGATCCTGTGCGAGGCCGGATTGAAAGATCCGACAGCGTCGAACAAGAAGTCGCTCGGCACCGGCATGTTCGAAGTCACCGAAGTTGCCGCCAACGACCACTACACGTTCCAGCGTCGCGAGGGCTACAACTGGGGCCCCGACGGCACGACCTCCGACACCCCGGGCGTCCCCAAGACGGTCGTCGCCGCCATGTCGCCGAACGTGAGCACCGCCGCAAATCAGCTGCTCTCGGGTGAACTCAACGCAGCTCCGATCGCCGGTCCGGACAAGGACCGCGTCGCGGCAGCCAATCTGGACTCCGTCGGTCGGCCACTGCCGGCAGGCCAGATGTACTTCAACCAGATCGCGAGTAATCCCACCAGCGATCCCGCAGTGCGCAAGGCCCTGATCCAAGCGGTCGATCTCGACGACCTCACTCAGGTCATCACCGCCGGACACGGGGTCCGGGCAACCAGCCTCGTCGCCGTCGAACCGCGCGCCTGCGTTTACGACTCTGTCGCAGGCAACATTCCGGACTTCGACCTCACTGCCGCCAAGGCAACACTGGACGGCGCTGGTTGGACCGCCGGCGCTGACGGCAAGCGAAGCAAGGATGGCAAGCCGCTCAATCTCCGTCTCGTGTACGACGGCACCGACGATCCGCGCAACGCGGCGGCCGAACTTGCTCAGTCGGCGTGGTCCGAACTCGGCGCAAACGTCGAGGTGACCGGGGGCGACTCGAACAAGATCATCGACGTCATTCTGAGCGGCAAGGACAACTCTGCCTGGGACATCGCCTGGGTCCAGGTCAACTCCTCGCTGCCCAGCACCTTCACTGCGTACTTTGCCGGGCCGGTTCCCGCAGCAGGCAAGAACTTCGGATCGGTCAGCAACCCCGCCTACGAAGCAGCAGCCACCAAGGCTTCCGGTCTGACCGGTAGCGACGCTTGTGACGCCTGGGCCGACGCCGAGTCGGAGCTCACCAAGACGATCGCGGCCGTGCCCTTCGCAGACTCCGTCATGAACGTGTACTTCAACAAGGCCGGACTCTCATTCGGCAAGTCGCTCAACGGTTCTGCGCTGCGTCTCTACCAGTAGGCCGTCCGCCCACTCTGAAATATCTTCCCGCCCCAGCATCCCGCCCTCCGGAAAGACAGCCCATGAGTCAAACTATTGAAGCCGCGAAACCAGAAGCGGCGCCTCAGGCTCGAGCAAAGTGGCTCGAGTCCGACAGCTGGCCCGCATATCTTCTGCGTCGTTTCGGCACCTTCGTGATTTCACTCTGGGCGCTGGTGACTGCGGCGTTCCTGATGCTCCAACTGATTCCGGGAGACCCGGTTCGGTTGGCACTGGGAATGAACGCACCGGTCGAACTGGTCGAGACAACGAGGTCTCAGCTCGGTTACGACCTTCCCTTGTGGCAGCAGTACTTCCGATTCGTCGGCGGGTTGCTGAGCGGGAATCCCGGTGACTCGATCACCTTGAGGACTCCGGTCTTCGAGGTGATCGCGTCCCGCCTACCGGCAACACTCGAACTGGCTGTACTCACAGTCGTCACGGTGCTGCTAGTGGGCATTCCGATCGGCCTCATCTTCGCTGCACTGACCCGCAACGGTCGACGACGCGGAGTCGAGATCGGTTACACCGCAACGTCGGGCACCATCGCCGTGATCCCCGAGTTCATGTTCGGTACGGCGCTGGTCTACCTCTTTGCCGTCACGTTCCCTGTTCTGCCCGTCGCCGGCCGAGGTGGACCGGAAAGCTACATCCTCCCGGTCGCGGCCATGTCGATCGGTGCCATCGCCTCGATGTCGCGCATCGTCCGTGCAGAGGCGCTCGGCGTGTTGGACATGGACTACATCCGTACGGCGCGCGCCAAGCGAATGCCCGTGGCACGAATCTACTTCCGTCATGCAATGCCCAACCTCATGACGTCGACGCTGACGCTCGCCGGACTCCTCCTGGGTGGTCTGATTGCCGGCACCGTGCTCATCGAGAGCATCTTCGCCTGGCCCGGCATGGGCATGGCGCTGGTCAAGTCCATCACCGAGAAGGACTACCCGCTCGCCCAGACACTGGTCGTGATCTACGGCGCCATCGTCCTTCTCATCAATTTCATCGTCGACGTGGTGCTCGCTCTCATCGACCCACGATCCACAATTCGGGAGAACTGAGTTGAGCACCTCACCTACGGCCCCCACTGCGGCCCCCAAGACGCCCCCGCGACGACACTGGATCGTCGGAACGTTCCGCACCCCATTGGGAATCCTGGCCCTCACCTTCCTGACCGCTCTGATCGCCCTCGTCATCTTCGGACCGATGATCTGGGGTGACGCCGCTGTCGCAGCCAACCCGAAGGCACTCTCTCAGGGACCGAGTTCCGAGCACATCTTCGGCACCGACGCCGGCGGGCGTGACGTCTTCGCCCGCACGATGACCGCCGCGAGACTGTCGGTGCTCATGGCTCTCGGAGCCGTCGCACTCGGTGTCACAATTGGCCTGATACTCGGTACGCTCCCGACGCTCGCTCCCCGCTGGGTCGGACGAATGGTCGTGGCATTCCTCAACTTCGCCATCGCATTCCCCGGACTGCTCCTCGCGATCTTCCTGTTGGTCGTTCTCGGACAGGGTGCTGGCAGCGCGGTGATCGCCATCGGTCTCGCCCTGGCCTCGCCGTTCGCGAGGTTGACGTACGCACTGGCTTCGTCGGTCAACGGACGCGACTTCATCGACGCAGCACGCATCCTCGGGGTTACCAAGCCGGGGCTGCTGTTCCGCCACATTCTCCCCAATATCCGTGAACCACTCATCGTCAATGCCAGCATCGCTGTCGGCAGCGGCCTCGTGGTCTTCGCCGGACTCTCGTTCCTCGGCTTGGGCATTCAGCCTCCTGCATTCGACTGGGGCCGGATGCTCAACGAAGGTCTGTCGAAGATCTTCGTCAACCCGGCCACCGCACTCGCCCCCGGCATCGCCGTCGTGCTCGCCGGCTTGACCTTCACGCTGCTCGGCGAGGCCATTGCTCGCGGCGCGGGAGTTCGCAGCCCGATCAGCAGTCGCCTGCCGAAGTGGAAGCCGATCAACCGGAAAACTGCCCAGGCCGATTCGGCGCCCACCGACGAAGACGCGGTACTGACCGTCCGCAACATGTCCGTCGCAGTCCCCGCGGGTGACGACTGGCGTCGCCCCGTCGACAACATCAGTTTTACAGTTCACCGCGGCGAAACCGTGGGCATCGTCGGTGAATCCGGGTCCGGAAAGTCACTGAGTTGCATGGCAATCGCGCAGCTGACCGACCACCCCACCGTGGTCGACGCCGGGCTCATCGAGTTCGACGGCACCGTGCTGATGAAGGACGGCAAGCGGCCGGACGACGCGGCTTCGCGCAAGGTTGCCCGCCAACTCGGCACACGTATGGCGATGGTGTTCCAGGATCCGATGTCGTCCATGAATCCGTCTCTCAAGGTCGGATACCAGGTCGCCGAGATCGGTTGGCTCCACGAAGGTATGAGCAAGGCCGACGCGAAGAAGGCGGCAGTCGAGCGACTGAACGCCGTCAAGATCCCCGACGCGCCCAGGCGTGCGAAGCAGTACCCCCACGAGTTCTCCGGCGGTATGCGTCAGCGCGCGATGATCGCCATGGGTCTGATGGGTAAGCCCGCTCTGATCATCGCGGACGAACCCACCACTGCGCTCGACGTGACCGTTCAGCGTGAGGTCCTCGGGCTGCTCCACGAGGTTCGCGAAGAAACCGGCGCCGCAATCCTTCTCATCTCGCACGACATGGCCGTCATCACCGGCATGTGCACCCGTGTCCTCGTCATGTTTGCCGGCGAAATCGTCGAAGACATCGCAGTCGACGATCTGATTGCCGGCCGTGCAAAGCATCCGTACACCCGCGCGCTGATCGCCGCGGTCCCCACCATGAGCACCGATCGCGACAAGCCGCTTGCCACCGTCGACGAAGCCTGGCAGGTGGAGAGCCTCGACGCCGAGGAGAGCACCGCCGACATCGAGTTGGAAGAACTGTTGGCTGTTGCAGAGGAGATCCGATGAGCAGACTCGAATTCCGTGACGTCAACGTCCACCTCGGTAGCGGTTCGAAAAAATTCCACGCCGTCAAGAACATCAATCTCGACATCCCCTCCGGATCGGTGGTCGGTCTCGTCGGTGAATCGGGTTCCGGAAAGTCGACACTGGCGCGAGCAACTGTCGGCCTGGCCGAGCCCAGTTCCGGCCAGATCCTTCTCGACGGTGTGGACGTCGCTCACGCCCGCGGCGCGACGGCTCGTCTGCGCCACCGGATCCAGATGGTCTTCCAAGATCCGTACTCGTGCCTCGACCCGCGAATGACCATCGGCCAGTCACTCGCCGAGGCGCTGCGGTCCACCGAGCGTCGTGACAAAGCTCGGCGCAGCCGCGGCGACCGCGCCGCCGAGGTCGCTCGACTCCTCACCACCGTCCAACTGCCGGTGGAGAAGGCGCACGAATACCCATCGTCGTTGTCGGGTGGTCAGCGCCAACGCGTTGCCCTCGCGCGGGCTTTGGCAGCCGCACCGGCAGTTCTGCTTGCCGACGAAATCACCTCCGCTCTGGACGTGTCCGTGCAGGGCGCGGTTCTGAATCTGTTGGTGGATCTGCAGAAGCAGCTTGGTCTGACGGTTCTGTTCGTCAGTCACAACCTGGCGGTGATCCGCTACGTCTGTGACCACGTCGCAGTCATGCTCGGCGGCGAGATCGTCGAGCACGGGCCGGTTCTCGACGTGATCGATTCGCCCAAGGAGCCGTACACGGCAAAGCTGTTGTCCGCGATCCCGACATTCGGGGAGCCGATGTTCCAATGACAACGCCGACCACTCTCGACTCCCCCGCTGCCGTAGCCCGTGCCGAAGAACGTCGTTCGGCGAGAATCCAGGATTACGCGTCCGTGGTTACACCGACCAGCATCGCCGTATCGGCGTCGGGACGCATTGCATACGTACGTACCGAATCGAATCCGGCTGCGGATACCAACGAGCACTCGATCTGGTTGGCTTCCCCGCAACTACAGCTCACCGCGGGACCTGCCGACACCTCGCCGGCTTGGCATCCCGTTTCGACGCTGTTGGTCTTCGTTCGGCCGGATTCCTCGGGCACACCACAACTGTGGAAGGTCGACGCCACCGGGGGTCCGGCAACACAGCTGACCACCACGGCGCAGCTCCCGCTCGGCGCGGGGGCACCGGTGTTCTCTCCTGACGGCGCTCGGATCGCCTTCAGCGCCCCCGTCGACCGCACTGCCGCCGGATCGTCATGCCTCTTGGTGGCGAAGCGCCTCAACTACAAGGTCGACGGATCCGGTGTCCGGGGCAGCGTTCGGGCGCACTTGTTCGAGTTCGATCTGGCCGCCGGCTCGCTTCGGCAGCTGACGGACGGCGATTGGGACGCTTCGCATCCCGCGTACAGTCCCGACGGCACCGAACTGGCTTTCACCGCGGCGATGGACGGCGACGCCGATCTGACGCGGGCGAGTTCCGCCTGGACCGTATCGCTGACTGATCTCGCCTCCGCTCCGCGGATGTTGGGGCACGCACGCGGCATCGCAGGACCACTTGCATGGACACCTGCCGGCGACGCGGTCGTAGCCGTCGGTTGGCACACACCGATCATTCACAACAACGAACTTCTTGTCCTGCACCGCGACCAGCGAGTGGAAGACCGCAGCCTGACGTCCGGACTCGACCGAAACGTCATGCCGGGCGGAACCGGTTATCCCGGTGGCGCACCGAGTTTCACCGCCGACGGCGACATCGTCTTCTGCATCCGCAACCACGGCTCCACCGAACTGCACAAGGTCGATTTCGGATCAGGCTCCGTCTCACCACTTCTCACCGGCGAGCGGACAGTGGTCTCAGGCCTTGCCCTGACGTCCGGGCGAGCCGTCGTCGCGCTGGCAACGGCGACATCCTTCGGCGAGGTCGCCGTCATCGACCTCGAGACTCGTGCAGTCGAAACGGTCACCGAATTGAACACGGAACTGACAACTTCCGTCGCGTTTCCAGTCGCCTCCGAGCGTTGGTTCGACATCAGCGACGGCACCCGTGTTCAGGGTTGGATCCTGCGCGACCCGAACGTCACGGGCGCCGGTCCGCTGGTTCTGGACGTCCACGGCGGACCACACAATGCCTGGACCGGAACGCCGACCGTGATGCACGCATACCACGCGGAACTGGTCGCGCTGGGATTCACGGTCTTGATGATCAATCCGCGCGGAAGTGACGGCTACGGAAACGACTTCTTCGACGGTGTGCGGGACGGCTGGGGTGAGGCGGATCGTGCCGACCTGCTCGAACCGGTCGAAACCCTTGTCGCCGAGGGGATGGCCGATCCGAAGCAACTGGTACTCACGGGCTACAGCTACGGCGGATTCATGACGTGCGCCCTGACGTCCGTCACCGATCGGTTTGCCGTCGCAGTCGCCGGTGGTCTCGTTTGCGACATCGCGAACACGGCCGGCCCCTCAGACGAGGGCATCTTGCTGCAGACGGTCGAATTCGACCCGCAGTCATCTCGGGTACAGGAACTTTCGCCGCTGGGGCGAGTCTCCCAGGTGACGACACCGACGCTGATCCTTCACGGCGGCAGCGACGTCCGTTGCCCGGTCAACCAGGCCGAACAGTGGTTCGGTGGACTGCGTTTGGCCGGCACCCCGACCGAGTTGGTGGTTTTCCCGGACGCGTCACATGCCTTCGTGTTGACGGGTCGGCCGTCCCACCGACTGGAGTACAGCACTCGTCTCGTCGACTGGATCGAACGGCACCTCTCCCCCAAGCCCGCACTGACCACGGTCGATCCCGACTACTGGCAGTACCGACTCGACACCCTGAGTGCGAAGTACGGGGTGCCCGGCGCCTCACTGGGAATTCTGACCACAACCCGCAGCGGATTCTCCCGCACCGTGGTCACGTCTGGTGTCGTCAGTACCCGCACCGGCGTCGCGGCTACGCCCGACACGCTGTTCCAGATGGGTTCGATCAGCAAGGTCTGGACGGCCACCCTGATCATGCAGCTCGTCGAAGAAGGATTGCTGGATCTCGACTCACCTGTCCGGAACATCCTGCCGGACTTCGCAGTTGCCGACGCGGTAGCCACCGAAACGGTCACGACTCGCCACCTGTTGACTCACACCAGTGGCATCGACGGTGACGTTTTCATCGACGGCGGGCGCGGCGACGACTGCGTCGAGCGATACGTCGCATCACTGAAATCAACGGTGCAGCTCTTCGCCCCCGGCACCGATTGGTCGTACTGCAACACCGGCTTCGTGATCGCCGGACGAATCATCGAGGTTCTCCGAGGTAAGAGTTGGGACGCGGTTCTGCGCGAGCGGATCATCGAACCGCTCGGCCTGACCAAAACCACGACCCTGCCTGAGGAGACGGCACTGCACCGCGCTGCAGTCGGGCACGTCGGCGCTGCCGACGACCTCGAGCAGACACCACAATTCCTCATCCCTCGCTCGATGGGCCCCGCCGGTCTCATCAACAGCACCGCCGAGGACCTTCTTCTGTTCGCGCAGGATTCGATGCGCGAGGATCCGATTCTGCTTCAGCGGTCCACCCATCTGGCGATGCTCGAGGAGCGCCGCCAGATCGGTGACGTGTCGTCAGCGGACATCATGGGAACCACGTGGCTGCTGCATAATTGGGGCGGGGTACTGGCTCATGGCCACAATGGCGGAACTCTCGGCCAGCAGTCGTTCTTGCGAGTGGTGCCGTCGTGCGGTCTAGCCGTGGTCCTGATGGCCAACGGTGGAGCAATGGACGCTCTCTCCGGCGATCTTCTGGCTGAAGTAATCGGTTCCATAGGCGGCGTCAGTGTGACACCGGCATTCTCGCCTGGTGACCCCCACACCCGCGTCACGTCCTCACCTGAAGAACTCGATGCGCTGTGCGGCCTGTACCGCGATGCCGCAGCCGATTTCGTCTTGGAAAGGACCGGCGGTTCCCTGACCGCCCGCCGCACCGATCACATCGACCCTTCGGTCACCGCCGAAAGCGCAGAGTCCGTCTCTCTCAGCCTGATCGAAGTTCACCCTGGAGTATTCGCGACCCAACTACCTCAATCAGCGGGTTGGATCCGGATCACTTTCTCCGACAACGGGAGTACACAATTGCTACACGTCGGAAGCCGCGCGTATCCGCGAGTGAACAACCGATGACCATTCTCCGCGATCTGGCCGAGCGCCAACTTCCTCAGATCCTCGAGGACGCCATCGCGCTCATCGAAGTCGAGTCGCCGTCACACGATCTCGAAGCTGTTGCCCGCAGCGCGAAGTGGACGTCAGACCTTGTCCACGAACGACTCGGCGTGACACCGGAGTCGATAGTGACGGAAGGCCGTACCCATCTGGTGACCCGTTTCGGCAGCTCACCGACGCGGCTGATGCTGCTCGGTCATCATGACACCGTGTGGCCGATCGGCACCCTGACACGCCTGCCCGCAGCCGTCACCGACGGAGCGCTCCGAGGTCCGGGCGGACTCGACATGAAACTTGGTGTCGTTCAGGCAATCCACGCCCTCGCTATCGTCCGGGAGCTGCACGGCGACGATGCACTCGACGGAATCACACTCCTCGTGACCGGTGACGAAGAAATCGGTTCACCCACGTCGCGGTCCCTCATCGAGGAACTTGCGGCAGGCGCGGTACTGGTTCTCGAGGCCGGCGGTGACGGTGGCGAACTGAAGACTGTCCGCAAGGGAGTGTCGCTGTATCGGATCCATGTTGCCGGTCGCGCCGCCCACGCCGGGCTGGAGCCGGAAAAAGGCATCAACGCTGCAGTAGAACTGGCTCGTCTCGTGATCGCGATCAACGACTTGTCCTCGCCGGCACAGGCAACCACCGTCACCCCGACTGTCATTTCAGCCGGAACCACAACCAACACCGTTCCGGCAGAAGCCTTCGTCGACGTGGACGTGCGCGCAACCAGCGCCGCCGAGCAGGAGCGCGTCGATGCGAATATCCGAGCCCTGCAGGCAATCCACCCCGAAGCCGTAGTCACGGTCTCGGGTGGTGTCAACCGTCCACCTCTCGAAGGGACGATGTCCGCACCGTTGCTGGCGTTGGCGGAACGCGTTGCGCTCGAGCATGATCTGACTCCGCCCGTCGGCCTCGCCGTAGGCGGAGCCTCGGACGGAAACTTCACTGCCGGTATCGGTATCCCCACCCTCGACGGCCTCGGTGGCGTCGGCGGCGGTGCACACGCCGAGACCGAGCATGCGCTCGTGTCCGCAATCGCTCCGAGGACGGCGTTGGTTGCGGGCCTTATTCGTTCGATCACGTCTGAAGGGGGCCCTCGTGTCGAAAAGCAAAGCGGTTGAGTTTCGAGAACTGGTCGATACCCGCGAAATAGCCGATCTATCCGCCGTTTTCGACGAGATCTGGGCTACCAGTCCCGGACCGGCTCATTTCGGCACTGCGATGTTGGTTGCGCTTCACCACGGTGGTCACTACGTGGTGGGAGCCTTTTCCGAAGGCGAAATGATCGGTGGTTGCGTCGGATTCTTCGTCGAGCCTCTCGGCGAGGTTCTGCACTCACACATCGCCGGAGTACTACCGGGACACGCAGGCAAGGGAATCGGCCGCGCCCTCAAGCATCATCAGCGAGACTGGTGCATCGAGCGCGGCGTCAAGACGATCCGGTGGACCTTCGATCCACTGGTCGCACGAAATGCCTATTTCAACATTCAGCGTCTCGGAGCCGAACCGGCCGAATACAACCCGGATTTCTACGGGTCGATGGCAGACGGAATCAATGCAGGCGACGCCAGCGATCGTATGCTCGTCAGTTGGGACCTCGACGTCGGTGGATCTCCGAGTTCTACTGTGGCCGTGAATGATACATTCAAGGTGCTTCAACCCACCGAAGACGGTACGCCTCGAATGCTCCCGATCCCACCCGACTGCGTCGATATCGCAGTCGGAATACCCAGAGACATCGAGCATCTGAGAACAGTCGACCGCGCCTCTGCCTTTGCCTGGCGACACGCGCTTCGCGAGTACCTCGAACCACTGATCGCCTCGAAGGAATGGCAATCGACCGGCTTCGACCCCAGCGGCTATTACATGTTCACGAAAATCTGCGAGACAACCGGAGAAGAGCAAGTCCATGCACATTGAGTCCGTCGAATTGCGCGAACTGCGCATCCCTCTCGTCTCCCCCTTCACCACGTCATTCAGCACCCAGCTCGAGCGCAACACCCTCGTCCTGAAAGTGAGCGGCACCACCGACGGCCCCAACGGTCCGGTGGAGACCGTCGGCTGGGGCGAGTGCGGCTCGCTCAGCGATCCGTACTACAACTCCGAATACACCGCTGGTGCGCGGGCGATGCTTCGCGAGTATCTTGTTCCGACGCTACGTAAGTCGCAGTCGGATCAACCGCTCACCGCCGAGACGGTCGGCAGCGTACTTCACCACATCGTGGGTCACCAGATGTCGAAGTCGGCTATCGAAATGGCAATTCTCGATGCTGAATTGCGCGCTCGCGGACAGTCTTTCGCTCGGTACCTCGGTGCCACTCGCACGCGAGTTCCCTCGGGAGTGTCCGTCGGCATCCAGGACAGCATCCCTCAACTGCTCGAGACCGTCGGCAACTATCTGTCGCAGGGTTACGTGCGAATCAAGCTGAAGATCAAGCCGGGCTGGGACATCGCTCCCGTGGCTGCGGTGCGCAAGGAGTTCGGCTACGACGTTCCTCTGCAGGTCGACGCGAACGCCGCGTACACCCTCGTCGACGCGCAGTTGCTCCGTCGCCTGGACGAATTCGCACTGCTCCTCATCGAACAGCCGCTGGCCGAGGACGATTTGGTGCAGCACGCCAAGCTCGCCCAGTCCCTTTCGACTCCGATCTGCCTCGACGAGTCGGTCGAGTCGGCCAAGGATGCGGCGGATGCCATCACGCTCGGTGCCGCTTCGGTCATCAACATCAAGCCGAGCCGTGTCGGTGGATATCTGGAAGCCAAGCGCATCCACGATCTCGCCTCGGCACACGGTATTGCGGTGTGGTGCGGCGGAATGCTCGAGACCGGAATCGGCCGCGCCGCCAACGCAGCCCTCGCGGCGCTGGACGGATTCACGCTGCCCGGCGACATCTCGGCGTCCGATCGCTTCTACAAGGAAGACATCACCGAACCTTTTGTCATCGAGGACGGCCACATCGCCGTGCCGCAGGGACCGGGCTTCGGTGTGACTCCGCGCGAAGACGTCATGGATCGCTTCACGGTCGGAACCGAGATTCTGTAGGTCCGTCACACAGTTACGCAGCAGCCACCTCCACCTTCACCCCGGAGGTGGCTGTTCGTCGTTTGTGTCGGTAGGGGGGTGCATAGTGATTCGGACATGACGTTCTGCACCGAAAGGCCCCCGATGAGTAGCTGGTCCGATCGCCCGATCTGCGCGTTCGACCTCGAGACCACGGGGCGGGATCCGTCGACCGCTCGTATCGTCAGTGCCTGCGTCGCGGTGATCGACGGTTCGAGTGTCGAAACACGCACGTGGCTACTCGATCCCGGCGTCGACATCCCCGCCGGCGCCTCGGCTGTTCACGGCATCAGCACCGAGTTCGCGGCGCAACACGGCCAGGATTATTCCGAGGGCTACGAAGAGATTCGCGAGGCTCTGCACAATTCCTGGGCGCGCGATCACGCCGTGGTGGCGTTCAATGCCTCCTATGATCTGACGGTCATGCATGCCGAGGGTCTGCGCATCGGCAAGCCTGCATTCGTTCCGGGGTTGGTGATCGATCCGTACGTGATCGATCGGGCGATGGATACGTTCCGCAAGGGCAAGCGAACGCTTGCGGCCGTGTGCGAGCACTACGGAATTTCATTGGAGTCGGCGCACGAAGCCGAGGCCGATGCCAAAGCTGCGGCAGCGTTGGCCCGCGAGTTGGCCGTGCGGTTCCCCGACATCCTGGGGCTCGATCTCATGGTCGATCAAGCCGATTGGCACGCCGAGCGGCAACGCGATTTCGCCGAGTACCTTCTCAGCCAAGGGAGGGACGTGGCAGATGTGAACGGCCAGTGGCCGATTCGCATCATCGCCTGACGTCCTCCCCGGCTCGGACGACCGCGCGCTACGCCGGGACCGGCGGCCACACCGGCGCAATGGACCACGGACGGGCTGTTTCGAGCTGCGACGCAACCTGAATCAGCAGATCTTCACGGCCGAACGCGCCGACCAACTGCACGCCGATCGGAACGCCGGCCGAGTCATGACCCATCGGCAAGGAAATCGCCGGCTGACCTGAACTGTTGAACGGACTGGTCAAGCCGCTGTACCCGGCCGAATGCTCCCAGATCGACATAGGATTCGCCGTATCGAGCAGACCGAGCGGAGCTGCCGGCCGAGCCATCGTCGGAGCCAGCAACAGGTCGTGATCGACAAAGAACGCACCGATCACCTGGGCGGCCCGCTCGAGTTCCTGCAACGCCTTGACGACGTTCGTCGCACTTTCGGACTTCGCGCGGTCGTAGATCATCCGCGCCATCGGCTCGAGGTCGTCGTCGCGGATCGCGCGGTTCAGGGCGTCGAGTCGTTCGTCGACCTCGATCGTCATCGGAATGCCCATCAACACCGACAGCCCGGCAGTGAGCGCATCGAGCGGAAAGTTCGGGGCACTCTCGGTGACATCGTGACCGAGTTCTTCGAGCAGGCCGGCAACACCGGTCGCGACGGCCGAGCACTCCGGGTCCACCGGTGTGCCGTCAGGAAGAGCGTTACTCAGACCGATCCGCAACCGTCCGGGATCGGCACCCACTTCCTCGATGTACGGCCGCTTCGGCGCCAGGATCACGTAAGGATCGCCCACTGTCGGCCCGGCGGACAGATCGAGAAGCAGCGCAGTGTCGCGGACACTTCGGGTGAGCGCGTGATGAACACTCATCGGCGACGAGAAGAGCGTGCGCGCCGGTGCCGTCGGAGTACGTCCTCGGCTCGGCTTGAGGCCTACCAGGCCGCAGGCCGATGCGGGAATACGGATCGATCCACCACCGTCGCTGGCATGCCCGCCTGGCACGATCCCGACGGCAACAGCTACAGCCGTGCCACCCGAAGATCCGCCGGGCGAACGATCAAGGGCGTAAGGGTTACGGGTGGGTCCGAACAGCGCAGGTTCGGTACTCGCGTTCTTGCCGAACTCCGGGGTGTTCGTCTTGCCGATGACAACCAGACCAGCCTGGCGGTAGCGCTCGACGAGCGTCGAATCTTTTTCTGCCACAGCGTCGGCGAACAATCGAGATCCATTGGTGCTCGGCAATCCTGCGACGTCCATGCCGAGGTCTTTGATCACGAACGGGACGCCCTGCAGTGGACCATCCGGCAGGCCGCCTGATACCTCGTTGCGCGCTTCCTCTCGGCGCTCACTGATCACCGCGTTGACTGCCGGGTTGCGCTCGTCGAGCCTGTCCAGACTGAACTCGAGGACTTCCTTGGCGGAGACGTCGCCGCTCTTGATCGCTTCGGCCAGGCCGGTCATGTCGTTGTTGTCGAACAAATCCTGCATCGATGCCCTCATCACTCGTGTCGAACTCTGCCGATAGTGAGGTCCGTCATATCAACCGGAGTGGCGACGCAGTTCCGAAATTCCGCTTGGCGGGACCGCTCAGAGAATCAAGCCCTCACAGAATCAAACCTTGCCGCCGCGCTTCCACGACCGCTTCGTGACGACTGCGGACGTCGAGTTTTCCCATCAGATTCCTCATGTACGTCTTGATCGTTTCGACGCTCAGGGACAACCTCTCGGCGATCTCGGCATTGCGCAGTCCGAGAGCGACGTACCCCATCACCTCCCGCTCGCGTGGCGACAGGACAACGGTGTTCGCGACTGGAGTGTTCGCGGAAGGTTTCGGCGACGCCAACGCCCGCAACTTTGCCTCGACCGCGAGGACCTGCGCGCTGAGAGCCATGTCCTCGAGGTTCGCCGCGATCTCACCGAGCGCCAGGACGCTCTCGGTCAGCCCTTCGGATATCTGGGCATCGCGGTTCGAACCATGTTCCACCGCAGCGGTATCGAGCATCGCCACCCGACGATCCACTTCGTCGCGAATCTCGAATTCGCGGGCCAACGCGTACGACGATCGCATCATCGTCTCTGCGATCACGTCGCCGATCGGCAGGTTGGCACGCAGTCCTCCGTAGATCGCTCCGCGAGTAACCCCGCGTACGACGATCGGGACTGCCATCAAGGATTCAATCGCTTCGGTACCCACTTCATAGTCGTAGTCGTGAGTGATGTGCGACGAGTTCGCGTAGTCCTGGACCGCGCCCGGTCGTTGTTCTGCGATCGCCCGACCGCCGAGTCCGCATTCGGCGTCGATCCGCAGGTTTCGCAGGATGTTGCTGCGCGTGCCGACGTGACCGGTGATGGTCAGCGACCGGTCGCTGACGCAGCCGCCGAACAGAACCGGCAACTCGGTTTTGGGGTGCAGCCGACGCAGTTCGGCGCGCAACGCGTCGTCGTCGCTCGGTCTCAGTACCCTGCTCACTCTCACCTCCACGTACCCAATTCAGAGGGTAGCGGCACCTTTGGCTGGGCAATAGCGTGCATCCAGGCCGTTTGTAGTGCCGATCACACTTATCGTGACACCAACCGTGCCACGTCGCCTTCGGAGGAACCGTGTCTGTCCCGACAGCTGTTGCAGCCAACAACACCCCGCTCAGTCCGCTGCGCTTTCTCGAGCGCAGCGCCGCGGTGTTCCCCGAGCGCACCGCCGTCGTTCACGGCGACCGGACCTACTCGTACCGAGAGTTCGGTGACGAGGTCGCGGCTCTGGCCCGCGTCCTGCGTGAACGCATTCAGCCCGGTGACCGCGTTGCATACCTGGCGCCGAACGTACCCGAGATGCTGTTCGCGCATTTTGCCGTCCCCCTCGCCGGCGGGGTCCTGATCGCCCTGAACTCACGCCTCGCCGGTCCCGAACTCGAATACATTCTCGATCACTCGGGAACCACGATCCTGTTCGTGGACTCCGAATTCGTCGGTTCGGTCACCTCGTCCAAGGCAAACGTGGGGAGCCTGCGTGAGATCGTCGAGATCCCGGACTCCACCGTCCCCTATCCGGACGTTCCCACCGGAATCGTCACCGGGCAGTACGCCGATCTGATTGCCGAAGGCGAAGCTCTCTCCGATCAGCCACTGCACTGGGGCGTCGACGACGAGCAGCAGTGCATCGCCATCAACTACACCTCGGGTACCACCGGAAAACCCAAGGGCGTCATGTACTCCCACCGCGGGGCGTACCTGAACTCGCTCGGCGAGACATTCCACAACGGCTTCGACGGAGCGACGAAGTATCTGTGGACACTGCCGATGTTCCACTGCAACGGGTGGTGCACGCCGTGGGCCGTCACTCAGGCCGCGGGCACACATATCTGCCTGCGCGCGGTCCGCGCCGATGCGATCTGGGACGCCATCGACAATCTGGGCGTGACACATCTGTGCGGCGCTCCTACCGTCTGCTCCACCATCGCCGACGCAGACCAGGCCCACAAGGTCGACGCCTTGCGCATCACCACCGCCGGCGCTCCCCCGTCACCGACGATCATCGGAAAACTCGAAGACATCGGTGTCACCGTCGTTCACGTCTACGGCCTCACCGAGGTATACGGCCCCTACACGATCTGCGAATACCAGGAAGCCTGGGACGACAAGCCGCAGTCCGAGCGCGCCGCACTTCTCTCGCGTCAGGGAGTCGGCATGGTGCAGGCCGAAAATGCTCGCGTTGTCGATGCCGAGATGAACGACGTCCCCGCCGACGGCCAGACCATGGGTGAGATCGTGCTCCGCGGCAACAACGTGATGCTCGGATACTACCGCGACGAGGCCGCGACAGCCGAAGCATTTGCCGGTGGTTGGTTCCATTCCGGCGACCTCGGCGTCATGCATCCCGACGGATACATCCAGCTCAAGGACCGCGCGAAGGACATCATCATCTCCGGCGGCGAGAACATCTCCACCGTCGAGGTGGAGCAGGCGATCATGAGTCACCCCGCGGTGATCGACGTGGCAGTCGTCGGCGTTCCGGACGAGAAGTGGGGCGAGCGCCCGAAGGCATTCGTGGTGCTGGGCAAGGGATTACAGGCATCCGCCGAAGACATCGTCGAGCACACCCGCACTTTGCTGGCCGGGTACAAGGTTCCCCGCGACATCGTCTTCCCGCTCGACCTTCCTCGCACCCCCACCGGCAAGGTTCTCAAGTTCCAGCTACGCGCCGACAACTGACGCCGACGAAACCTGGATACTTGCATCCATGACCGAGCGCTCCGATGTACCCGGAACTGACCCCGCACAGTTTCGGGTACACGTCGCGTCTCAAGCGATCCGGTTGTTCTCGGAGAACGGGTACGAAGCCACCACCGTCGAGCAGATCGCCGCTGCCGCCGGTGTGTCGCGTCGGACGTTCTTCCGGCAGTTCCGCTCCAAGGAAGACGTGATCTTCGCCGATCACGAGTCCCTCCTCGAACACGTCGCAGAGTTCCTCGCGTCCGATTCCGCCGACCCCTGGGCGTCCGTGTGCGAGGCCGCGGGACTGGTCTTCGATTTCTTCCGCAGGAACCGAGACCTGTCGATGCGGCGATACCGCGTCGTACAGCATGTTCCGGCTCTTCGCGACCGCGAACTCGTCACCGGATTCCGCTACGAGCGCCTCTTCGTCGACTACCTGCGCAGCGCTGTGCCCCGCGAACCTGTCCTCGAGGTTGTCGGTTTTGCCGCAGCTGTCACCGCGTGCCACAACTACCTCTTGCGAAGCATGATCAAAGGCGACGAGGACGCCACAGCTGACGCACTAAGTCAGGCATTGCTCGACGTTCGGCGGACGTACGGCGTGGCACCCGGGTCCAAGACCAGCACGCCAGAATCGAAGTCCGTGCTGGTAGTAGCCTTTCCCCCGGGCACGTCCGCTGATGAGATCAGCAGAAAAATCCACGAACAACTCGGCTGACACTGCTCGTGCACCGAAACTTCACACACCCATCCCTTGACCTGGCACTCAGTGCCGTGTTTGACTGGGGTCATGGGCACCGGTCTGTCCGCGAATCTCGCTGGTAACGCCGGAGCCGCACCGACCGCCTTCAAGCCACCTTCACCAAGGAGCGTTCCCATGGCAGGAAACCCGGATTTCAATCTCTTCGCACTGAACGAAGAGCACGACGAACTGCGGGCTGCTATCCGCGGACTCTCCGAGAAGGAAATCGCGCCGTACGCCAAGGACGTCGACGAGAACGCACGTTTCCCCGAGGAAGCGCTCACCGCTCTCAACGCGTCCGGCTTCAACGCCATCCACGTTCCCGAGGCTTACGACGGCCAGGGCGCCGATTCCGTCGCCACCTGCATCGTCATCGAGGAAGTCGCCCGCGTCTGTGGATCCTCCTCGCTGATCCCCGCTGTGAACAAGCTCGGCACCATGGGCCTGATCCTCAAGGGTTCCGAAGAGCTCAAGTCCAAGGTGCTCCCGGACCTCGTCAACGGCGGAATGGCGTCGTACGCACTGTCCGAGCGTGAAGCCGGATCCGACGCCGCTTCGATGCGTACCCGCGCAAAGGCTGACGGCGACGACTGGATCCTCAACGGCTCCAAGTGCTGGATCACCAACGGCGGCAAGTCCACCTGGTACACCGTCATGGCTGTCACCGATCCCGACAAGGGCGCAAACGGCATCTCCTCCTTCATGGTCCACAAGGACGACGAGGGCTTTGTCGTCGGACCGAAGGAAAAGAAGCTCGGCATCAAGGGCTCCCCCACCGCTGAGCTGTACTTCGAGAACTGCCGCATCCCCGGCGACCGCATCATCGGCGAACCGGGCACCGGCTTCAAGACGGCACTCGAGACCCTCGACCACACGCGTCCCACCATCGGTGCTCAGGCTGTCGGCCTGGCCCAGGGCGCACTCGACGCGGCTCTGGCATACACCAAGGATCGCAAGCAGTTCGGCAAGTCCATCAGCGACTTCCAGGCTGTTCAGTTCATGCTCGCGGACATGGCGATGAAGGTCGAAGCCGCACGTCTGATGGTTTACACCTCCGCAGCACGCGCCGAGCGCGGCGAGAAGAACCTCGGCTTCATCTCCGCTGCGGCGAAGTGCTTCGCTTCGGACGTTGCCATGGAGGTCACCACCGACGCCGTGCAGCTGTTCGGTGGCGCCGGCTACACCACCGACTTCCCGGTCGAGCGCATGATGCGCGACGCCAAGATCACGCAGATCTACGAAGGCACCAACCAGATTCAGCGCGTCGTGATGTCGCGTGCGCTGTTGAAGTAAGGCACTTCGCGCCCCTGTGCGCCTTTCTGGTAGTTCTGACTACCGGAACGGCGCACAGGGGCTTGCCCCTAATTTTGAGGAGAATTGTGGAACTCGTAGGCGTAATCGGCGGCGGCACCATGGGTGCCGGCATTGCCGAAGTTTGTGCAAAAGCCGGTAGCTCGGTACTGGTGCTCGAAACCAAAGAAGAATTTGCCGCCGCTGCTCGCGAACGGATCGCCAAGTCGATCAACCGCGGCGTCGCCAAGGGCAAGATCACCCAGGAAGAAGCCGACGCCGCGATCGCACGCGTCCGCGTCACCTTGGACATGGAAGAGTTCGCCGATCGCGATCTGGTGATCGAAGCTGCTCCCGAGATCGAAGCTCTCAAGTACGAGATCTTCGGCAAGCTCGACAAGATCGTCAAGCCTGCAGGCATTCTGGCGACCAACACCTCGTCGATCCCCGTCATCAAGATCGCCAAGGCCACCTCGCGCCCCGGCCAGGTTGTCGGCGTTCACTTCTTCAACCCCGTGCCGGTCATGCCGCTCGTGGAGATCGTGGTCAGCCTGACGACGTCCGAAGAGACCGTTCTCGCCGTCACCGACTACGCCAAGAACACCTTGCGCAAGAAGACGGTTCGCGCGGGCGACCGTTCGGGCTTCATCGTCAACGCTCTGCTCATCCCGTACCTGTGCCAGGCTGTCCGGATGCTCGAATCCGGCTACGCCACAGCAGAAGACATCGACGAGGCCATGAAGGGCGGCTGCGGCTACCCGATGGGCCCGCTGACGCTGCTCGACACCGTCGGTCTCGACATTGCCCTCGCAGCGGCAGAGTCCCTGTACGCGGAATTCGCAGAACCGCACTACGCTCCGCCGGCGCTGCTTCGCCGCATGGTCGACGCCGGTCGCCTCGGCAAGAAGACCGGTCGCGGCTTCTACGAATACGCCTGAGTCTGACCGCTTCACTCTTCCGGCCCCTCACCTGTTGCAGGTGAGGGGCCGGAGTTGTTTTCGGGCAGATCTAGCCGAATCCATTGACAAATTCGCGCGGCGCAGCAAAAGTCATCATTTGACAACAACCGTTGTCACATGAACGCAGGCGGAGGGTCAACCAGATGAGCAGCGATGCGGACACAGGTACTCGTCGGCCGAAGCCCCGGGAACTGCCAGCGCCCCGGGCCCTGCGAGCAGATCCGATCGGCCCCGGTTCCCTGACGTGGACACACTTCGGCGACGTTCGCGGTCTGCTGTATCTCGGACGCGCAGGCACGCTGCAGAACATGCATCCCGCGGTAAGTGGAGCGCTGCAGGATCATTCGAATTTTTTCGACAACCCGCTCGACCGCCTGTTCCGCTCACTGCCGCCCATCTACGGCGTCGTGTACGACCGGACCGAAGAGGGCACAGGCACGCTCGTTCGCAACTTCCACACCGATCTCAAAGGAATCGACGAAACCGGCGGGCGTTACCACGCCCTCGCTCCTGACACTTTCTGGTGGACACACGTCACGTTCTTCGAGGTGATACTCGATTTCAACGAGCGATTCGCGTATAAGAAGTTCAAGGCGGAGCAGAAGGACCAGCTTGTCCGTGAGGCCGTAACCTGGTGGCGCTGTTACGGACTCACCGACCGACCGGCTTTCGACGACTACGCCAGCTTCCGCACGTACTGGGAAGACATGCTCGACAACCACCTGATCAACACCCACACCACAAAATGGTCGACGCGCATCGCCGAGCACGACATCGCACCGGCTCCGAAGGTTCCGACGTGGCTGTGGCGTCTTAGCTCTCGCCCCACGATGGCCGTGGCGAACTGGATCGGCAAGGCACTGATGCCGGAGAAGGCGCGCAAGACCCTTGAATGGGAATGGACGCCACGCGACGAACGGATGTACTTCTGGTTCGCCCGCTTCCTGACATTGACGGATCGGTTCTGGCATCTGCTGCCGTTACGACTGCGGTATGCACCGCGCGCCTACTCGGGCATCCGCGCGCAGGGTCTGTGAGCACTCGTCGGTAGGCTGGAGTGCGTGCCAGCTCATCTCCCTTCCGACGCGATCAGTGTTCGTGTGGACAGCTGGACGTGGGCGGTTCGGCTGTTCAAGACACGCTCGCAGGCGGCGACCGCCTGCCGATCGGGACACGTTCGGGTCAACGGAACGTCGGCAAAGGCGGCTCAGCAGGTGAAAGCCGGCGACGAGGTGCGGGTGCGTGTATCCGGCATCGAGCGCATCGTCGTCGTGGTCAAGCCGATCGCGAAGCGAGTCAGCGCCGTGCTGGCCGCCGATTGCCTGCAGGACAATTCGCCGCCCCCTCCACCGCCCGAACTGATCGCGTCCATTCCGCGACGTGATCGTGGCGCCGGCAGACCGACCAAACGCGAGCGACGCGACCTCGAGAAGCTGCGCGGCCTCGAGCCCTGATTGCTACCTCGAAACAGGCTGACGCAGAACCGTCTTCAGTTTCTCGGGCGGTGTACGGCGAGCGTCGCTGAGATAGATCTCATGATGATCGCCGTTGAAGCTCAGGCCGTTCGACGGGATGAACGTGTTGTGCAGCCGGTCCAGGGTGGGGGCTTCGTCGTCGTACGAGCCGACGTGAAGAATCTGGACGGACAGACCTTCCTCCAACTCGAGAAACCTGACCTTGTCGAGAGCGGCAATCTCCTTCTTGGCCCGCACTGCCTTGGCCCGGACTGCGTCAATCGACGCAGACAGTTCCGTCTCCGTGATCCACTCCGGTTGCGAGATCATCATCGTCCAATCCCACGACGACTTGTCCCGCGTCACGAACACCTCGGGGTCATCTGCCCGCCACAACCCTTCCAGCGGGCCCACGACGAAGTCGCGATCCAGTTCCTTCTTGCTCGCGAATTTGGTCGCGTAGGACACCGAATACAGCGCTTCGAGCGCCTCGGAGTACTCGGTGGCAGTGTTGGGATCACCGTGACCGTCGACGGCGAAGTAGCCGAAGCGCGGGACGGTCACGAGGGCAAAATCGCGGCGCCCGGGGGAATAGAGATCCTTGTATGCCTTCTTGACGTCGTACTTCTCCATGCGCCACCCACCTGATCACTGGCCGAGTTTCAACGTTCGGAAACCTATCCGAGAACACCGACATTCCGATAGCGGACCACCGTCCCCTTGTTAATAGACCAGTGGACCTTTACTCTGGACGGGGTGACTACACCCCAGGCGACCGACGTCGCTCGAGTTCCGCGCCGCAGACCGTTGCGGATCGTTGCCATATCCGCGATTGTCGCGTCGATCTTGGCTCTGTTGTTCGTGTACCCGTGGTGGAGCTTGTTCGTCCGGCCGGACTGGCCGACAGCGGTGGCAGTTTTCGGCACCGTTCTATTTGCCGCCCTCCTGATCACCCTGCCTGCCACCATGATGCTCAGCCACGGACACACTGACCGCGATCCAGTTCGCCTGGTCGGCGACGCCCTCCTCGGAATCATCTGGGTCGTGTTCGTGTGGACCCTGCTCGGTGAAGTCCTGAGGCTCGGATTGCTCGTCGGCGGCGTGGATGACCCGCTTCGATCGAGAATCGTCGCCGTTGCGGCACTGATCACCTCGGCCGTTCTGCTGATCTGGGGCTATCGGGAAGCCATGAGACTGCCACGGATCAAGCACGTCGACGTCACCATCCCTCGCCTCGGAGCGGGAATGGACAAGCTTCGGGTAGTCGCAATTACCGACACCCATTTCGGCCCGATCAATCGCGAGAAGTGGTCCGAGCGCGTGATCGCGGCAGTCAACGAACTCGACGCCGACATCGTGGCCCACGTCGGCGACATTGCCGACGGAACAGTGGAGCAGCGCCTCGGCCAAGCCACCCCACTCGCGTCGGTGGAAGCCAGACTCGCTCGTGTCTACGTCACCGGGAATCACGAGTACTTCCACGAGGCTCAGGAGTGGCTCGACTACATGACCTCGATCGGCTGGGATGCCCTGCACAACCGGCACCTCGTCGTCACCAAGGGCGGCGACAACCTGGTCATCGCCGGAGTCGACGACGCCACCGCTCTGGGATCGAAGCTCGACGGTCACGGCGCGAACTTCGATATGGCCCTTGCCGGCACCGACCCCGATTTGCCGATCCTGATGCTCGCCCATCAACCGAAGCAGGTAACTCAGTCCGCTTCCGCGGGAGTGGATCTGCAGCTCGCCGGTCATACCCACGGCGGACAGATCTGGCCGTTCAACCTTCTGGTCAAACTCGATCAACCGTCGGTGCACGGGCTCACCCGTCACGGCGACCGCACGCAGTTGTACACAAGCCGCGGAACCGGGTTCTGGGGTCCCCCATTCCGCGTGTTCGCACCGAGCGAGATCACCGTCCTGACGCTGCACAGCGCCTGAACGGGCTCAGCTCGTTCGGGTTGCCGCTCGCGCCGACAGCCCGACGAGCTGATTGATCAGACCTTCACGTAGGCCGGTTGCGAACATGTCGGCAGCGGGGGGCGCCTGCATCTCGTTCAGTACGACGACCATGGATTCGGCAGGCTCGGCAGTCGGCCACAAGCCTGCAACAATCACCAGGGTTACCTTGGCGAATTGAGCCGCGTCGCCCTCCGAGAGGTGAGGCAATTGCGAATGAATCAGCGACGCAAACCTTCCCGAGTTGACCGTTGCCCGCTTCTTGAAGTCACGGGCGAAGTCGACGGAGATGTTTCTTTCGAGGACACCTGCCATGACGCTCATCAACTCACACAGTAAACGCTGTGCGACAAGCGATTCCGCAACCGTCGATGCCACATGGATTTCAGTGGCGAACGGCGAGTCGTCACCGGTCGGGGTCAACGACTCGGACAACCCGTCCAACCACGCAACCCAGTTCTCGTCGAGCACTTCGAGAAAGATGGCTTCGCGACTGTCGAAGTAGCGAAGCACGTTCGACTTCGCCAGTCCGACGCTCTCACTGAGCTCACGCAGGCTGATGTCGGCGACGGGCCTGGACCCGAGCATCGCGCGGGCCGCATCGAGAATCGCGCACCGACGCGCTTCGATCTGCTCAGGCCTGCGCGCGCGCTGAAATCCGTGGGTCGCCACCATCACGCAAGATTATCAGACCATCGTTCTATTGTTTGCTGTACTGCGGGTCAATTGTCCGAAGGTGCATGCTGCGCCACGACTCCCCTCGACGCCAGTTCGCGACGCAGCGAATCGATATCGACGGACGCGAGATCGACTCGGTGCGTGCGGGTGGCCAAGGCTCGGACTTCCTCGGACAGGTCCGCCACCTGCTTACGCGTCGCGGCCTGGGATGCCTCGTCCTGTTCCGCCACGCGATCGACCAACCAGGAAGCGAGTGTGGCAGTCACGATGCCCAGCAACGCAATTCCGCCGATCATCAATGCTCCGGCGATCATGCGCCCGGTCGTGGTAACGGGCGCCATGTCTCCGTAACCGACGGTCGTGACCGTCTCCATCGCCCACCACAATGCCGTTCCGTACGACGTGATGGCAGCGCCCTGCGCGTGACGCTCGGCATCGAGCATGGCCAGCGCCGCGACACCGATCAGCAAGGCCGTGGCACCAGTGGCGTAAATAACCACCCGTCCACGCAAGCTTTGCCCGCTCGAGCGGTGAACTATCGCAAGCAGTGTGACCAACCGAAGTAGGCGCAGCGGACGCAGCATGGGCAACACCACCATCGCCAAGTCCAAGAGATGCCTGACGAACCAGCGACCGCGGGCAGGTGCCAACCACAGGCGAACTGCGTAGTCGACGGCAAAAACGACCCACGCAGCCCACATCGTCCATTCGGTCAGACGATGTGGAAGGCCCGTCGGTTGCGCCAGCACTTGGTACGCGTACGCCACCAAGAACAGGCAGGCCGCAGCGGTCAACGGGATGTCGATGGCTAGCTGCCATTTCTCCAACGTCCACGCAGCGCGGCGGTGCGCCGACTTCGTCGATTCGTTCATCCGAGAAGTCTGACACCACCGCTACCTAGTGCCCGGCAGAACCGACTCAGATCCGAGTGTGCGTCAAGATGTTGAGCGCCGTGGGAACTGCCTCGATCGTGATGGGCAACGGCCCCACCCGATCGCCGTCCGCGTAGGCGATGATGCCCTCGGAGACCAACCGCACCTTCTTCGACCGATACGTCTGCACCGCATCCAAGGAGACGTGAGTTCCCTTGTACACCCGCGGAAACAGGCGCACCAGACGCAACCTCGAACCGTGCCCGACGACGGTCAGATCCAGCAACCCATCAGACTTCGACGCGCCCGGAGTGATGAGCATGCCGCCACCGTACGAGCGGCCGTTGCCGACAGCCACGAGCGTCGCGTCCACCGTGATGACCTCGTCGTCGAGTTCGATCCGGTACGGCAGCGGCTTCATCTTCGCCAACTCGGCGAGCATCGCCAAGTTGTAGCGCATCGGTCCCTTGGGCCACGACATCCGATTGGCCCGTTCACTGACCAGCGAATCGAATCCGCTCGCGATGATCGTTCCCGACCAGACGACGGAACCGTCGGCCAGCGTGATCTTCGCCAGGTCGGACTGCTGCACGACGCCGTCGGCGATCACATCGGCGGCTGCTTCGGGATCGCCTGTGGGAATGCCGAACTCACGGGCGTGATCGTTGCCGGTGCCTGCCGGAATGAGCCCGATGGGCGTCTCGGTCAACGCGGCAGCCTGCAGTCCGATGCTGATGGCACCGTCACCGCCGACCACCACCAGCGCGTCGGTACCGTCTTCGATCGCACGACGGGCCAATTTCTTGGCGTCGTCGGCGTCGGTTCCGATGATCTCGGTGACGGCAACTCCCCGAGCGCGCAGTCGCGCAACACCTTTGCGTCCTGCCGCAGGCGCGTGACCATGTCCCGCCATCGGATTGATCAGGACGGTAACCTTCTCGATCTGACTGCGGGTTTCGGTCACGGAATCAGCTTTCCAGGATTGAGGATGCCGGCAGGGTCCACTGCATTCTTCACTGCGCGAAGGATGTTCGCGCCCAGTTCACCGATCTCGTCCTTCATCCATGGGCGGTGATCGGCGCCGACAGCGTGGTGATGGGTGATCGTGCCACCGGCGGCGATGATCGCATCGCCAGCGGCAGTTTTCGCCTTGTGCCACTGAGCGATCGGATCCTCGGTCTGCGCGCTGACCACGGTGAAGTACAGCGAAGCACCGGTCTTGTAGGTGTGCGAAATGTGGCACATCACGAGCGGCTGAGTCCCCTGCTCGACGAGAGCCTTGGTCAGCGCCTCGGTGACCGAGGAGCGCAGGTTCGCGAGGTTACCCCAGGTGGTTGCCGTCTCGAGGGTTTCGCACAGTGCGCCGACGTCGAGCAGAGCGTCACGCAGATACGGCGCATCGAATCGCCCGTGTTCCCAGCTGTTTCCGGGCTCCTCACCGAGCGACGTGCCGCCGTGAGCGGTGAGAATTGCGCGGGCCTCCGCCATCCGTTCAGCGGTGTGCGAAGCGGTGCCCTCGTAGGTAGTGATGCCGAGGCAACCACCGGTGAAGGCGTTCTCGCCGATCTTGTCGGTGGTCGCCAGATTCACGCCACTCTCGGCCTCGTCGGACAACCGCAATACTGTCGGAGCCGATCCTTCCTGGACCAGCTCACGCAATGCGGCTGCGCCGGTGGCGAAGTCGGGGAAGCTCCACCCTTCGCGCACGGTGGTCTCGGGCAGACGGTGAACCCGCACACGCACGTGCGTGATGACGCCGAAGGTGCCCTCGGAGCCGACAAAGAGCTCACCCAGATCGGGGCCTGCGGCAGATGCCGGCGCACGCCCGGTCTCGATCACACCACTCGGAGTGACAACAGTGAGGCCCTGGACCATGTCCTCGAAGCGCCCGTATCCAGCCGACGCCTGCCCCGAAGACCGGGTTGCGGCAAACCCGCCCAGAGTGGCGAACAGGAAGCTCTGCGGGAAGTGCCCGACCGAGAAACCGTGCTCACGCAGAAGCTCCTCGGCCCGTGGGCCGGTAGTTCCGCCGCCGAACGTCGCAATGCCCGATTCCTCGTCCAACCCGACAAGCTGATCGAACCTGCGCAGATCGAGAGAAAGAACTGCGTCGAACCCGTCACGAATGGGATCGAGCCCGCCGACGACGCTGGTGCCACCACCGAACGGGACCACTGCGATCCGGTTGGCAGAGCAGTATCGGAGAACCTGCTCGACCTCTGCGTCTGTCCCTGGAGTGACGACTGCGTCCGGTGCGTCCTGCGGCTCGACGCTACGACGGCGAAGCAGATCCGGGGTGCTCTTGCCACCGGCCCGAAGGATTCGATCGGAATCCTTGGTACTGACGTACTCGGCCCCGACCAGCCCGGACAGCGCTTCGACATGCGACTGGGCCATAGCGGACGGAGCCACCTGGACGTCTTCGATGGCGAGACGCGATCGAGTCGGTGCGGAGACACCGAGAAATCCGGTCAACAATGATGTGACTGCGTCCGACAGTTCACGCTTCTTGGCCGGATCGCCCCAGGCGTCCCACTGCATCGGCGGTTGCAAGGCAGACTTTTCGGTGCTCATAGACACTAGTGTTACATATTTGTGTGATGTGTAAACATCCCGGTGGATCAATCCATCCATCAACCCATCGTCTTGGAACCGTCGATGGCTTCGCGAAGCATGTCCGCGTGGCCCGCATGCTGGGCCGTCTCGGCGATGATGTGCAGCAATGCGCGCCGCGCTGACCAGCGAGCTCCCGCTTCGAACCACGGCGCCGACGGCAGTGGATGCGAGATGTCGAGGCTGTCCAGCGAGGCCACCAACTCGTCGGTCCTGGCCGCGATCCCCTCGTACTCGGAAACGATGCCTGCCAAGGTTTCATCCTCGACCATCGCGAATTCGTTCGCCCGTTCCTGTTGCATCTCTTCCGACCACTGGGTCGGGTCGAAGTCCCCACCAAGTCCGGCCGGCCCTTCCAGAATGAAGTCGACCCATCCCTTTTCCGCCTGACCCACATGCTTGATCAATCCGCCGAGGCACAGTTCACTCACGGTCGGCCTCGAAGCGGCCTGCTCGTCGGTGAGGTCCTTGACGGTGAAGAGAAGGAATTCACGATGCCGACGCAGGCTCTGGAGGAGATCCGCGCGCTCGCCGGTGACGGTGGTGATCGGTGCGTTCATGATGTTTTCCTTCGCTCGTGGGTTCGTGCCCTGTGAGAACTACGTTAGAAGTTATTGCGGACAGAAACGGTCCTCATTAGAAAACGATCAAGAAAAAACTCCCGGCACCCACCGATGAAGGTGAGTGCCGGGAGTTCGAGCGAGCTAGACGAGATCAGACTGTGCGGGCCAAACGATCGGCCAGCAGGCGCGTGAAGTGCGCCGGATCGCTCAGCTCGCCGCCCTCGGCAAGCAACGCCATGCCGTAGAGCAACTGAGCCGTCTCCGTCAGGTTCTCTGCATTGTCATTGGCGGCCTGCGCCTCCCGCAGACCCGAGACAAGCGGATGCTCCGGGTTGAGCTCGAGAATGCGCTTGCTGTGTGGAACAGGCTGACCCGAAGCCTTGTACATCTTCTCGAGCGTCGGAGACATGCTGAACGCGTCGCCGACGATGCAGGCAGCCGACGTGGTCAGGCGCGTCGAGAGACGCGTTTCCTTGATGTCGTCGGACAGGGTTTCGGTCAGCCACGTCAGTAGCGCGCCGAATTCCTTTTCCTTCTCTTCGCGCTCGGCCTCGGCCGCCTTCTTCTCGTCCTCGGTGTCGAGGTCGACCTCGCCCTTGGCGATCGACTGGAAGGTCTTGCCGTCGAAGTCCGAGACTGCGTCGACCCACATCTCGTCCACGGGATCGGTAAGTACCAGAACCTCGAGGCCCTTGGCCTTGAAAGCCTCCATGTGCGGCGAGCTTTCGATGAGGTGACGAGATTCGCCGGTCATGAAGTAGATCTGTTCCTGACCGTCCTTCATGCGCTCCACGTACTCGGCGAGAGTGGTCACGCCCTCTTCGCTGTTGGTCGAGGCGAAGGACGAGATGTCGAGCAGCGTCTTGCGGTTGTCGGCATCGGCCATCAGGCCTTCCTTGAGCGCGCGTCCGAACTCGGTCCAGAAGGTCGAGTACTTCTCCGGCTCGTTCGCCTTCATGTCCTTGATGGTCGAGAGGACCTTCTTGGTCAGACGACGACGGATGGCAGCGATCTGCCGGTCCTGCTGCAGAATTTCACGAGAGACGTTGAGCGAGAGGTCTTGTGCGTCGACCACGCCCTTGACGAAGCGCAGGTAATCGGGCACCAACTCTTCGCAGTCGTCCATGATGAAGACGCGCTTGACATAGAGGTGGATCCCGGCCTTGCGCTCACGCATGAACAGATCGAACGGCGCCGTCGACGGAATGAACAGCAGCGCTTGGTATTCGAAAGTACCTTCGGCCTTCATCGGGATGACCTCGAGAGGCTCGTCCCAGGCGTGGCTGACGTGCTTGTAGAACTCCTTGTACTCGTCCTCGGACACCTCGTCCTTGGCGCGAGTCCACAGCGCCTTCATCGAGTTGATCGTCTCGGTCTCGATGGTGACCTCGGGCTCCTCGCCCTCGGCCGGCGTCGACGTACGAGCGACATCCATACGGATGGGCCACGCGATGAAGTCGGAGTACTTCTTGACCAGTTCCTTGATCTTCCATTCCGACGTGTAGTCGTGCAGGCCGTTCTCGGAATCCTCGGGCATCAGGTGCAGGGTCACGGAGCTACCCTGCGGTGCCTCGTTCACATGCTCGAGCGTGTACGTGCCTTCGCCGGTCGATTCCCAGCGCGTCGCGTGATCTTCACCGGCACGGCGGGTCAGCAGCGTGACCTTGTCCGCGACCATGAACGTGGAGTAGAAACCGATGCCGAACTGACCGATCAGTTCTTCCGATGCCGCTGCATCCTTGGCTTCCTTGAGCTTACGACGTACCTCGGCGGTGCCGGACTTGGCGAGCGTGCCGATCAGGTCGACGACCTCGTCACGCGACATGCCGATGCCGTTGTCGCGGATCGTGAGGGTGCGCGCCGCTTTGTCGATGTCGATCTCGATGTGCAGATCGGAGACGTCGACGTTGAGATCTTTGTCCTGGTACGACTCGAGGCGGAGCTTGTCCAGCGCGTCCGAAGCGTTGGAGATCAACTCACGAAGGAAGCTGTCCTTGTTCGTATAGATTGAATGAACCATCAGATCCAGCAGCTGACGTGTTTCTGCTTGGAACTCGAGCTGCTCGGTATGCGCGGTCACTTCGATCCCTTTCTCTTCTCGGACTGATCACAGGAATTTTACTTGACCGCGAATACCGCGGGTCGGCCCCCGCACAGACAAGGGAGGCCACGCGACCTGCGCGTGACCTCCCGTTATCTTCACCACCGATCTACTCGGTGACGTTCACCATCGAATAGTTCGAGACGCCGGCGGCCAGCACCCTGAGGTGATCGTCAGATGCGCCCAAAGTGTGTTCGATGGCCACCAGCCGCGAGACGTAGTGCCCGACCGGATACTCGGCTGTCATACCGATACCACCGTGCATCTGAATTGCTTCCTGACCGATCTGATGCGCGGCGCGACCGACAGACAGCTTCGCTCGCGACGCGATGGTCGGATCGATCACTCCGTCGGCGATGGCCATGGTGGCGTACAGACTCATGCTGCTCGCCAGTTCGAGCGCCACGTACATGTCGGCCGCACGATGAGTCAGCGTCTGGAACTTCGCGAGCGGAACACCGAACTGCTTGCGCTGCTTCAGGTATTCCGTCGTCAGTCGCAGAGCTTCGGTCATGATCCCGATCGCCTCGGCGCACAGAGCTGCCTGCGCCCGAACCTCTGCTTCGACGATCGCCTCCGTGACATCGCCGCCCTCACCAAGCTGTTCGGCCGCGGCATCGGTGAACGTGAACTGCGCACCGCGACGGCCGTCGTGGGTGGCGTACGTGCTCCGTGTGACACCTGAGCCCTCCGCATCCACCAGGAAGAGCCCGGTGCCGCCGCCTGGAAGTGTGGCGCTGACGATCACGACGTGCGCGCTGTCGCCCTGCAGAACCGGGTTCTTGACGCCGGTGATCGTCCACCCCGATCCCTCCTGCGATGCATTGGTCGTGACAGTGGCGACCGGCCAGCGCGTGCCGGGTTCCGTATGCGCGAAGGCCGACAGAGTGGTCCCGTCGCTGAGCGCCGGCAGGAGCCGCGCCCGCTGATCTGCCGAACCGACAGCCGCGATCAAACCGCCGGGGATCAGAACACCACCCAGATACGGCTCGGGTGCAAGCGCGCGGCCCAGTTCGGTCATCACGACCATGGTCTCGACCGGCCCAGCGCCCATCCCGCCGTCGGCCTCCGCGAATGGCAGGCCGAGCAGCCCGAGCTCGGCGAACTGCTTCCACACCGAGGCATTCCATCCCTCGTCAGTGGCCGAGGTGGCGTTACGCTTCTCCGCGTCGTAGCTGCGGTTGAGCAATTCACGCGTCGTGTCGCGAAGCATCGTCTGCTCGTCGTCGAGTTCGAAATTCATGTCAGATGCTCACAATCCGAGAATCGAGGAGGCAATGATGGAGCGCTGCACCTCACTTGATCCGCTGTAGATGGAAACCTTCCGGTAGTTCAGGTAGCGCGGCGCCGCTTGCTGCGCCCACTCCGGCGAGTCGATCTCGACCGTATTCACCGGCAACGAGTCCGGACCCGCAACATCCATCAGCAATTCCGTTGCTGCCTGCTGCAATTCGGAGCCGCGGAGCTTGAGCAGCGAGGACGCCGGGTTCGGCTTGCCGTCTGCCGAACTCGCCACAACTCGCAGTTGAGTCAGATCCAGCGCAAGCAAATCGTTTTCCAGCTCAGCCAACCGAGCCGCGAACAACGGATCATCGAGGAGGGTGCCGGTTCCGACGCGAACTTCCCGCGCCTTCTCTTTTGCCGTGGCGACAAGAGTTTTGGAGAACCCGACCCGCGTGACGCCCGTGCGTTCGTTGCCGAGCAGGAACTTGGCGTAGTCCCAGCCTTTGTTCTCTTCGCCGACAAGATTCTCCGCAGGGACGCGGACGTTGTCGAAGAACACCTCGTTGACCTCGACGCTGCCGTCGATCAGTTTGATGGGGCGAACCGTGATGCCGGGAGTTGCCAGATCGATGAGCAAGAACGAAATTCCGGCCTGCCGCTTCTGGGCACTGGCATCTGTGCGAACCAGACAGAAGATCCACTCGGCGTGCTGAGCGAGAGTAGTCCACGTCTTCTGACCGTTGACGATGTAATCCGCGCCGTCACGGACAGCGGCCGTCTTGAGTGAAGCGAGATCCGAACCGGCTTCTGGTTCCGAAAAACCTTGGCACCACCAGATATCGGCGTTAGCCGTCGCCGGGAGAAACTGCTCCTTCTGCTCCTGCGAGCCGAAGGCCGCGATGACGGGCCCAACCATGCTCACGTTGAACGGCAACGGGTTGGGTACCGACGCCAACTGCATTTCCTCGGAATAGATGTGGCGCTGAACCGGAGTCCAGTCCTTGCCACCCCATTCGACCGGCCAGTGTGGAACCGCCAACCCGTGTGCGTTCAGAATCTGTTGACCCGCAACGATGTCCTCACGAGTCAGCTTTCCGAATCCGGCTGCACGTGCTCGAAGTTCGGGCGAGAATTCGGTGGTGAAGAACTTTCGCATCTCCTCGCGGAACGCAACTTCCTCAGTGGTCAGTTCGAGATTCATGTGGAGTCTGCTTTCTTCTTGCAGGATTTCAGAACAAGATTCGCGCGACGGTCTGCGCAACGACGGCAGGTTTGCCCACGCCTTCGATCTCGACGGTGTTGGTGATCTGACTCTGTAGTGAACCGTTCGGCAATTCTTCGATTGCGGAGAGCACTGCGGTATTTCGAACCTTGGCCCCGACTGGCACCGGACTCGGGAATCGAACCTTGTCGGACCCGTAGTTGACGACCATCTTCGCGCCGTCGATGCGATACACGGACTTCGACAGAAGCGGCAGGAGTGAGAGCGTCAGATACCCGTGCGCAATTGGTCCACCGAAAGGTGATTCGCGCCTGGCTCTTTCGTCGTCGACATGAATCCACTGATGGTCACCGGTCGCGTCGGCAAATTGATGGACCATCTCGCGGGTGACCTCGACCCACTCGCTCGAGCCCAGCGTTTCACCGACCGCCCCCAGGAGATCGGACTTGTTCTCGAACACCCGTGTCATCTGATCCTCCACGTTCCCGAACACTGTTAGGTTAATTGGATAATAAACTCACAGTGTAAGGTTGTCCAGTACTTTCAGACGAAAGGGTTCTGGGCGATGGCGCGACCGCGGGTTCCACTACTGAGCAAGCCGATCATCAGGGACACCGCCCTGAAACTGGTGGACGAGCACGGTTTGACCGACTTCTCGATGCGCAAACTCGCCACTGTTCTCGGCGTACAGGCACCGTCGCTGTACAGCCATTACGCCAACAAGGACGAGTTACTCGACGACGTCGCGAACGTCATCATGGAGTCCGTCGACGTGAGCGGCTTCGACTCCGACGATTGGCGCGGCGCGCTACGCACGTGGGCGCGGTCCTACCACGCCGCCCTGGGCAAGCATCCCAATATCGTTCCCTACTTGGCCTACGGTCCGAGCGTCAGGCCCATCGCCCTCGATCGCGCGAACGCCATCCATGGCGGACTGGTGCGCGCCGGATGGCCACAGCGCACGGCAACACTGATCGGCGCTTCCGTCAAGTACGTGGTCATGGGTGCTGCGACGGCGACGTTCTCCGGCGGATTCGTGGACGATCCTGCGATCTACGCCGAGCGTTACCCGCACCTCACGCGAGCACATCTGTTGCGTGAGCGTGCTGCGGAAATCGACGGTGCCAGTTTCGAACTCGCGCTGGAATCCCTACTGGACGGACTGGAAGCCAAATACGCACTGCTGCAGAGAACTACAGAGCAACCTCCTCGAAACTGAGGGTTGTTACCGTCGATCAAGCGCGCCGAGCATCGCGACGAAGGCCGCCTGACGATCCCCCAGAGCGGCGAAGAATTCCCGGTCCGAAGATTCCACCGCGCGGTTCGCCCTGCCGGCCAAGGCCGCACCCACCGGCGTGACGGCAAGCGAGCGAGCACGAGCATCGGTCGGATGTGGACGTCGTTCGACAAACCCCTTGGATTCGAGGGTCCGAATCACCTGTGACGTCATCATCGCGTCGGTGCGCGCGTACTCGGCAAGACCGCGTTGAGTTATCGGCGTCTCTGCATCCAGCCAGGTCAGTGCTGCGAGCAGAACGAACTGCACGTGGGTCAGGTCGAAAGGTCGCAGCGCCGCGCGAATCGAGGCTTGCCAAGCATTGGTGACACGCCACAACATCAGACCGGGACTCTCGTCCGCGTCCTCGAAGTCGGTTTCCAGTTTCTTCGCCACAGCGCCAGTGTGTCAGCTCGTCGTCGAACGCAGAACCTCGACGTCGTTGTCATCCAACGGAATCAAGCCACGCCGGAGTTGATACCCCCAATTCGGTGCCGAGGTCAGCGCCAATCGACTCCGCACATCGCCGAGTGGAACGGGCGTGAACTGCTCGTATCGCACTCGACGCCGAAACGGCTTGAAGCACCCCTCGTCCGCCTGCCAGATCTCACCCTCTTCGATCACACCGAGAGCTGTGAACTCGCGCAACGGATCTCGATCACCAATGGACTCGACCGGCGAATAGTAGACCAGCACGTCACCTGCTTTCATCCGTGCCAATCCGGCTCTCTTTCCGTGCCCGATCTGTGCGATACCGAGATCCACTGCGCGACGCACATGTTCGGCGGACACAACTCCCAACCATGCGTTCATCGCCGACCACCTGGCGAACCGCTCACAATCTCAATCATGGATTTAGTATGCGCGCTTATTATCTCGCTCGCAACAGATCAAGTCTTGAACGTGTTCAACTTTGGGGCGTACGCTGCACTTGAACATGTTCAAAGAAGGAGTGTCGATGAGTAGTCGCGGGATCGAGACCAGGGAAAAGCTGGTGGAAACAGCATTGCGGCTCTTCCGCGACGAGGGCTTCGCAGCGACGACCATGCGCAAGATCGCAAATGAGGCAGAGGTCTCGCTCGGGAACGCCTACTACTACTTCGCCAGTAAAGACGAACTGGTTCACGAGCTGTATCTCGTCATCCAACGCGATCACCGCGCGCGGGCGCTTCCACTCCTTCGCGAAGGTGGGTCACTGACAGAAAATCTCAGGATTGTTCTGCACACCGGACTCGATGTCATGGGGCCCTATCACGGCTTCGGCAGCACGTTTCTGCACGTTGCCCTGCCCACCACATCACAGTCCAGCCCGTTCTCGGCCGAGTCGACCGATGCGAGATCGATGGCCGTCGATCTGATGCGTGAAGCACTGGCGGCGTCGAAGCAGAAGACGCCGGCGTCATTGGAGACCCAGCTCCCCACGCTCTTGTGGCTCAGCTATCTGGGCGTGACGCTGCACTGGGTTACCGACGCGTCTCCGGGGCAAGCGCGCACCCGTTCCCTGGTCGACGGCCTGGTACCGATCATCGCGAAAGCGCTCACACTCGCCCGGCTGCCAGTGGCACGAGGTCTGGTCGGCGATGTCGCCGCCCTGATGACAAAAGTCGTTTCTGCAGAGGGGAACACAAAACCATGAAGGCCGTTGTTGTCTGTGGTGCGTCGGGTTACGTAGGCCAACACCTTCTTCGAACGCTCGAATCCAACGGGGTCGACGTTCGGACGATCGGCCGGGGAGGAACGAGCGATGCCACGTGGTCCGACGAGCACGGCGTCGCCGATGTACTCAGCGGCACGGATCTGCTCGTCAACCTCGCCGGCCGCTCCGTGAGCTGCCGCTACAACAAGCGCAATGCCGACGACATCTTCTCCTCCCGAGTGGAAACGACTGCACTGTTGGGTCGTGCGCTGACCCGCACGCCGCAGCCACCCTCACTCTGGGCGAATGCCAGTACCGGCACGATCTACCGAGACGCACGAGATCGACCGATGGACGAGAAGAACGGAGAGCTGGGAAAGGGATTCTCCGTAGCGGTCGCGCGAGCGTGGGAACACGAATTGTTCTCAGCCCCAACGCCTGTTCGCAAAGTGGCACTTCGGATGTCGATCGTCCTCGGAGCCGGCGGTGGGGCGATCAATCCGTTCGTCAACCTCGCCCGAATGGGCTTCGGCGGACGAATGGGCGACGGCCGACAGATGTTCAGCTGGATTCACATCGCCGACGTCATTCGCGCGATCATCCACGTCTACGAGAATCCGGAGATCTCAGGCCCGGTCAATATCGCATCCCCGTATCCGGTAACCAACACCGACATGATGCGGATGGTACGAGCGAAACTTGGCCGACAATATGGGTTTCCGACGCCGGGCTGGATGCTCGAGTTCGGCGCACGAATCATCCGCACCGAGGCTGAACTGGTAACGAAGAGTCGCTGGGTTTCACCAGGGGTGCTCGCGGACAGCGGCTTCCAGTATCAATTTCCGACGTTGGAGTCTGCGCTGAACCAGATCGCTCAAGAGACCCCGCGAGGGTTGCTTCCGGTTTCACTCGGCTGAAGTTCGGCTGCGATCGCAACCGCTCGCACGATATCCTGCTCGAGCAGATAGTGATTCAGTGCAATCGCAGCCTTTGATCCGGCAGCGGCGGCGGTGATCAACTGCGCCGGAGAATCCGACACATTCCCCGCGGCCCAGGCTCCAGGCACACTTGTGCTGCCTGCAGGATCAGTTACCACCCAACCATTTTCGTCGGCTTCACACCCCAGGTCAGTCAACAGATCGCCTCGCGGAACAAACCGTGGGCCGACAAACACTACGCTTCGCGGAATTACCTGACCGGAGGCCAGTTCGACGCCGTCCAATCGACCATCGCCAACCGACACGCCAGCCACATCGCCTTCGACAATGCGAATCCCTCTGGCAGTCAGCCGCTCCCGTTCGGCTCCGGTCAGCTCGATGCGATTGGGAAAGAAGACGACATCCTCCGACCATTGGCGCACCAACGACGCCTGATGAATGGTGAACGGCCTGTTGTCACCACCGAGCACACCGATCGGGGAATCTCGAACCTCGTATCCGTGACAATAGGGGCAATGCAGAACATCGACTCCCCACCGATCGTGCAGCCCAGCGATGTTCGGCAGCTCGTCACGTAACCCCGTGGCCACCAGAACAGTCCGTGCCTCCAGCTGCGCGGTCGCATCGGTTTGCACAAGAAATCCACCGTCATCCGTGCGCTCGATTCGGATTGCGGTGCCAGTCGTCATTTCGCTGCCGTACTCGAGAACCTCCTTGCGGCCGGCCGCAAGTAATTGCGTAGGACTCTCACCATCCCGCGTCAGGTACCCGTGCAGGTGCTCGGAGACACCATTGCGCGGGTTACCTGCATCGACGATCATCACTCGCCGCCGAGCCCGAGCCAGAACAAGCGCGGCACTCAACCCCGCCGCACCGCCACCGACAATCACCACGTCGAACCTCATGTGCTCCCCCAGTCCGCAGATCGTCCCACCCGAGACGGTGGCTATTCTGGCAATCTAGCAAATTTGTTTACCGGTTAACAAAGTTGAGGAATCGTGAACGAACCAACACTCCGCTCCCGTACCTGCAACCTCTGGGCCGAAAACAATCCCGACCTCGACACCTCGCCCATGGAAGTAGTCGCGCAACTCAAACGGATTACGGCGCTTCTCGAACTAGCAGTCGAACCGGTATACCAAACCGCGGATCTCACCGTGTCGGAAGTGGAACTGCTTGTGCCACTGCGATACGCCGAGGAACCGGTCACCGCGATTCGTCTCGCCGAACGCCTCGGTATGTCTCGGGCCGGGGTCAGCAAGGCACTCGCGCGACTCGAGAAGCGAGGACTCGTCTCCCGCACAAGCAATCCCGAAGACAGGCGATCTGCACTGATCACGATGACGGTCCAGGGAAACGCTGTCGTCGACGACGTCTTTCCTCGCGAACTCGCCGCTCACGGTGAATTGTTCACCCAACTCGGCCGGGACCGGGGGAAGGTCCTTGCCGCACTCGAGCGACTGGCAGTATCCATGGAAAGTGGGCTCGATCGGATGAGCGATGCCCGTTCGCGTACCTGAGTCGCCCAATTCCTGTATCGAACTGACGTCGGCGCACTAGATATCGACGACGAGGCGTGCGATGAGTGAGCTGGCCTCCTGGGAAGCGTCGCCGCCCTCGGTCAGATGACGCTGCGCCTCGGGAAGTTCACGGCCGTGATGTGCCATGGCCTGCGCATACAGGCGGCCGGCGCGGTACGACGAGCGAACCAACGGACCGGCCATGACGCCGGCGAAGCCCATCTCTTCTGCAGCCTTGGAGTGTGCGACGAACTCCTCGGGCTTGACCCACCGCTCGACGGGGTGGTGCCGGGGCGAGGGGCGCAGGTACTGGGTGATGGTGAGGATGTCGCAACCGGCGGCGTGGAGATCTGCCATCGCCTCGGTGACCTCTTCAGGGGTTTCGCCCATGCCGAGGATCAGGTTGGACTTGGTGACCAGTCCGTAGTCGCGTGCTGCGGTGATGACGTCGAGGCTGCGCTGGTACCGGAATGCCGGACGGATCCGCTTGAAGATGCGGGGGACGGTCTCGAGGTTGTGTGCGAGTACCTCGGGGCGTGAGGCGAAGACCTCGTCGAGCAGTTCGGGCTTGCCGTTGAAGTCCGGAACCAGGTTCTCGACGCCGGTGCCCGGGTTGAGTTCGTGGATCTTGCGGACGGTCTCGGCGTAGAGCCAGGCGCCACCGTCGGGCAGGTCGTCGCGGGCGACGCCGGTGATCGTGGAGTACCGAAGGCCCATGGCCTGAACGCTTTCCGCGACGCGACGGGGCTCGTCGCGGTCGAGGGCTTCGGGCTTGCCGGTGTCGATCTGGCAGAAGTCGCAGCGGCGTGTGCACTGCTCACCGCCGATCAGGAACGTGGCTTCGCGGTCTTCCCAGCACTCGTAGATGTTGGGGCAGCCCGCTTCCTCGCAGACGGTGTGCAAACCTTCACGCTTGACCAGGCCCTCGAGCTCCGTGTACTCGGGGCCCATCTTTGCTCGGGTCTTGATCCAGTTGGGTTTGCGTTCGATGGGCGTCTCCGCGTTTCGGATCTCGAGACGGAGCAGCTTGCGCCCCTCCCCGGTGGTTCGATTGTCGTGCGTCACGACTTTCCTCCAAGCATTCGTTGGGTCTCTGTCATCGCGTGAGCACAAAGGATGCGGCAAGGTGACTGCCTTCCAAGGCTGCAACTGCGCGGGTGATCAATGGTGCCACCAAGGCCGACACATCGCCGAATCTATTTGTGCTCGAGAGCCATTCGCGTCTCTCATTGCACAGTTCGAGCACACGTGCAGCAACCTCGAGAAACCCCACCGAGTAGAACCACGGCAACACGCGTGTATCGACATCGAAGGTAACTGACCTTCGATACCGGGACAACAACTGCTCGAATGCCGGGTATCCGAAATGAACTGAAGGGCAACCCGATACAACGCTGGGAATTCCTCTCAAACCTGCCCAGAAAACGTAAGCGATACCAACGTCCAACAGCGGGTCACCGAAACCTACTCGACGCCAATCTGTCACTGCGCGCAATAGTGGGGAGTCGGCGAGGTCGAAAATCGTTCGATCCAGACGATATTCGCCGTGGAGCAAGCAGGGCTTCTGCGGCGCCGGCACCGATCGCGCGAGGGAATCGAGGAGCGCGTTCAACGCAGGCCTCACACTCAATTCGTGCCGAGCGAGCCTTATTCCAATCTCGGACAAGTAGTTGTGCAGTTCCCCGCACATCCCGGGGAGAGCACTCACACCGTTGAGGCCGACTTCGAGCGAATGAATCCCGGCAAGCGTGTCGGCAAATGAGTTCGCTACCAGGCTTCTCGCGCCGATCTCGACGTCGGCTAACTGAATGTCGGTCCGGAGAGATGATCCATGCACCCGTCGAGAGACGACCAATCCAGAGACTTCGTCCCGGTAGACAAGGAGAGGTACTGGAATGCTGCTCTTTTCGAGCATGTGCAGCGCAGTGGCCTCCGCTCGAATTCCTCGTGTTCCAAGACTGTCATCACTGCTCGACGAACAGCGCAAGATCCATGCTCCTTCACCGCTGGTCAAGGAGTAGGCCTGACCCGGCGGCGAACTGGAAACCTTGTTAGCACTGAATCGCGAGTACCGATCCAACTCGCCACAGTCGATCAGACGCCGTCGAATCTCACCGATATCGAATGGGAGTTGCATTCCCACCAGTTATCCCCATTCGGCATCGATTCGTCATTCGTGAAACCCGGACCGCTATCGATGAAGGCGCAATTCTCGTGACGCGACGACCATCCGATGAACCTCGTCAGCGCCGTCGATGAAACGCATGGTCCGAGCCTGCGCCCACAACATCGCCAGCGGATAGTCTTGCGTCATTCCGCCGGCGCCGTGCACTTGAATTGCCTTGTCGATCACCCAACCCACAGCATCCGGGGCAGCCACCTTGATAGCCGAAATTTCCGTACGCGCCTCACGCGCCCCAACTGTGTCGATCAACCACGCAGTCCGCAGAACGAACAACCGCAACTGATCGATCTTCACACGGGACTGCGCAATCCAATGCTGAATGATCCCCTGATCCGCCAAAGACCTACCAAAGGCCTCACGCTCGTTCGCCCGGCGGCACATCAACTCGATCGCACGCTCTGCCATCCCGATCATGCGCATGCAGTGATGAATGCGCCCCGGACCAAGTCTGGCCTGCGCCAACGCTTGCCCCCGACCACGCTCGCCGAGCATGTGGTCCTTGGGAACAAGTACGTCCTCGAAATGCACCTCCGCGTGACCGCCATGGGCACCGTGTGTGAAGCCGAACATCTTCAGTCCCCGGACAATACGCACGCCAGGAGTCTCACGCGGAATCAGAACCAAACTGTGGCGCGACCGCGGATCCGCATCAGGATCTGACACCCCCATCACGATCAACAACACACAATCGCTGCTCATCGCGCCGGTCGACCACCACTTACGTCCATTGATCCTCCAACAATCACCCTCATCAGTGATTGAGCAGGTCAAGTTCGCGGGATCAGACGACGACACGTCCGGTTCCGTCATGCAATACGCCGACCTGATGTCACCGTTCAACAACGGATCGAGCCACCGATGTTTCTGCTCGTCAGTCCCGAACAGCGTCAGCAACTCCATGTTCCCGGTATCGGGTGGGTTGCAGTTGAACGCTTCGGGCGCAACCTCCGGACTCCAACCCGTGACCTCGGCCAACGGTGCGTACTGCAGATTCGACAGTCCCGCACCACGCGGATCGTGCGGAAGAAACAGATTCCACAACCCTTGTGCCTTCGCGTGTTCCTTCAGTTCCGCCATCACCGCCGGACGCTCCCACTGCCGATCCCCAGCTTCCGGGTTGTCGTGGAAGAAATGCTCTGCGGGAAAAACGAACTCGTCCATGAATGCCGACGCGCGTTCCTTCAAATCAATAGTCTTCGCGTCGAATTCGAAGTCCATGTCACACACCTTTACCCTTCGCCGGCCGAGTACGACCGAGATCAGAAATCACTGTTTCACAACAATTTTCGGCTACGCAAGTGCCGAAAGCCCGCGCTCTGCCAAAGGAACGACCATCGAGCCGATGTCCTCGAAACCGTCGCCGACTGTTTCCCCATTGACGAAGCGAAGATGGATGCCTTCCAGAATCACTGCCATCTTGTAGAATGCAAAGCCCGAATACCACTGCAGCGCATCGATATCGAACCCAGTGCTTAGGGAATATCTTTCGACAACGTCGTCGAACGAGGGGAAACCCTCATGCGCAGAGGGTGTCCCGGCAATCGGATTATCGATACCTGCCCATCCCGACCAGAACAGATGGATTAAACCCAAGTCTGTCAACGGATCACCCAGTGTTGACATCTCCCAATCCAGCACTCCGACGATGTCCGACGGGGCACCTAACCGAACAATCATGTTGTCGAATCGAAAGTCGCCGTGGACGATCGAGGTTGCAGACCGCCTCGGAATCGACGACGCGACCCTTACCCCTAGTTTTTCCAACATCGGAAGATCGCGGGACTTCGACGACGCCAACTGCTTACTCCAGCGCCTTACCTGCCGCTCGAGGTATCCCTCCGGCCTACCGAAACCAGACAAACCCAGGCTACGAAAGTCTTGCGTATGCAGAGCAGCCAGGCAATCGACGTAGCGAAACGCCAGCTCGGAGCGATTGCTCTGGTCCACGGAAGCGAAGTCGTCATCGGTTCGCAACACCTGACCTTCGATCTTGTCCATGACGTAGAAACTTCCACCCGATGTCGCGTCGAACTCCTCGGAGAACACGATCCGCGGAACCGGGACAGCACTTTCCGCGAGGGCTCGCTGAACGGTCACTTCCCGACCCATGTCGTGAGCAGTCTCCAGACGGTGACCGATCGGCGGACGACGCAGAATCCATCTTCTCGACTTACTCGCCAACTCGAACGTCAGGTTGGATCGACCGCCTGCCAATAGTCGCACAGTCAGTTCCTCGCCCGTACCCAACTCGCCCATCTCGACCAACCTGGACCGAACCAAGTCGGCGTTGAACTGCTCGCTCTCCGCTGTTGATTCAACCTCATTCATTACAACGTCCTCATCCCATAGTCCGTTACTCGACGCCACAACGCACCACACCCGCACCGGCGGGCAGGTCGGGCCGAACCAAAACCTTCACGTGCTCTATCTCGTCACCCGCGGCCGGGCGCAGCGCAGAGAACACCTCACTCACCGCATCCAGCCCGGCAAAGCCCGTGACCATCACTCCCGGATCGAAACGACGCTCCACGATATGTTCGAAAGTTCGGGAAAACGCTTGGTACGTATGTTCTCCACGCCCCGGACCACCCACGAATTCCAAACTCACATTCTTGAGAATCCCGATTACGGGTCGAATCGACTCGTGCTCCATTGCCGATCCGACAATCACAATGCGTGTGAACGGTGGAACGACAGACATCAAGGAACCCAGTAGATTCCGCGCTCCGGATGCTTCGAAGACAAATACTTCGGTATCTGCCGGAATCATTCCTGCAAGTGTGCTCAGTGGATCCGAGTGCCTCGGATCGACTGCCACATCGGCCCCGTACGCCAAAGCCACAGTTCGTCGAAGTTCCGAAGGGTCGGATACGACGATGGGGTGAACGCCACGTTGCGCCAATTCGATGACTGCGCCGAGTCCCACAGGCCCGCAACCGGTCACCACTGCGGCGGCGCCGGCAACGATTCGTGAACGCAGCACGGCGTTAACACCAGTAGCGAGAGGTTCGGTCACTGCAGCGGTAACCGGATCCACGTCCGGAGGGATGTGCAGGTGCCCTCCAGCCTGGATAACAACCCTTTCAGCCAGCCCTCCCGGCTTCGAATTGCAGTATCCGACTGTATGAGTCAATCCATCGTCGTCAACGACCCACGGCAGAACCACCAGACGGTCACCGACTGCGTAGTCGACCACTCCGGTTCCCAACTCGGTCACCGTTGCAGTGAACTCGTGTCCGAATACAACATCGTGCGCCGGATCGAACAGCGCTCCCGGCACGTCCGCCTCACGATGCGCAGCCAGGAAATCATCGGTGTGCTGCCAGGCCGAAAGATCACTGCCGCAGATCCCGGTGGCTATCGGCTCCACCAGAAGCTGATTCGGTCCCGGTGACGGCTCCGGAATGTCGGCAAGTATGACGTCTCCACCTCGAAGCACTGCTGCCCTCATCTGATGTCCTCACGTCGAGAAGTGCCTACGATTTTGTCGGCCATTGTTCGAGATACTTCTGTACGGACATCAGCGTGCGCAAGGCTTCGGCGCCGTCGAATGCCCTGTGGTCGAAGGTCAATCCGAGTCGTGCAATGGGCCTGATGGTGAGGAGCTCGGATTCACCGTCGACGCTCTTTCGCGCGACGGGGGTACGCACGATGGCTGGGAGACCGATCGAGGCAACTTGCGGACGAGTCAGGATCGGAGTCGAGACCACGCCGCCGACACTTCCCGAGTTGCTGATCGTAATTGTTCCGCCCGAAAGATCCTCCGGCTGCGCGGAACCCGAGAGTATCGCACTACTGGTCGCGACTATTGCGTCCGACAGTGCCTCCAGTTCGAGATTCTGCGCATCACGTATGACGGGGACGATCAGTCCGTCCGGAGTGTCCACGGCAATTCCCAGGTTGACAGTGTTCCATCGCACGAGGTGCTTGTCCGTGAACGTGGCATTGGCATCCGGGTGGTCTGCGAGCGCCCGGCACAGTGCGTGACCGACAAAGGGAAGGAAACTGAGTTTCCCTTCACCTCGAGCTGATCTCTCACGGTTGATCTTCGCTCGGGCTACTGAGACCGCAGTGAAATCGACATCAACCTGCGCCGTCAATTGAGGAGCCGTATTCCACGATTCTGTCAGATTCTTGGCGATTGCCCTACGCAGGCGAGTGTGTTCGATAGCCGTGTAGGTCACCGCCTCGTATCCGGCGGGAATCGCCACGGTGTCAGCATCTTCCGGTACTCGATCCCTGGCTCCCGGCAAGAATTCGCTCTTGCTCTCCAGCGACATATCAGTCGAGCCCGAATCGAGGCGGAGGCGTCGACTTCCTTCGGGCGGACGATTGACCGGAGAGAACCACGACGCAGCCAACACCAGTGAATCGTTGGGTGGGCGAGAACCCTCGGCGGCGACTGTCGGGGCCGCGCTCTCGAGAGCCCGATCCGGCGAAATCGGGAACGGACCCGCGATCGGACCCGATGTCGGCGCCGCCGGCGCGACATCTTCACCGACTGCATCTTCACCGGCAATGGCTTGCGCGACGGCTACCGGGTCGGCGTCGAGTGAGGCAAATCGAGCAATGACGTCACCGACAGGAACCTCCTGATCCACTGCGGCAACGTAGCTGATGAGGATTCCCGAAGTTGGCGAGTCGACTTCGGTGTCGACCTTGTCAGTCGACACCTCACAAAGCGGATCGCCCTCGGCGACCCTGTCCCCAGGCTTGAGCAGCCATTCGGTGAGCAACGCGAATTCCACCGACCCCATGTGGGGCATGTGGACGTCGAATAGTGTGAGCATGGTGAATGTCCTCGTAGTCGAGTAATTAGTCGCGAACCAGGTGACGGGCCGTCTCGATGATGTCGGAAACATTTGGGAAGCAATGATCTTCGAGGAACCGACTCGCCGGAATCGGCGCATCCACAGAACCGAGACGCGCGATCGGAGCGTGGAGCCAGTAGAAGCAACGCTCCTGGATGAGCGCAGCGATCTCGGCGCCAGGACCAGCGGTTCTCGGCGCCTCGTGAACGATCATCGCCCGCCCGGTCCGCATCACCGACGCGATGATCGTGTCGTGGTCCAGCGGAACCAGCGTCTGCAGGTCGACGACCTCGAGTTCGATACCCTCCGCAGCCAGCACGAGTGCTGCTTCGAGCGAGCGAGGCACCATACATCCATAGCTGATGACGGTTACTGTGTCGCCGCGCCGTGGAATCGATGCTTTACCCAAGGGCATTACGTACTCGGGATCGGTGAATACCTCACCCCGTTTGAAGTTGAGCTGCTTGCTCGGGTAGTACAGAACAGGATTTGGGTCCCGGATTGCGGCCTTGAGTAGGGCTTTCGCGTTGGCAGGATTGGACGGGACAACTGCTTTGAGTCCCGGAAAATGCATCGGTAGCATCTCCATCGAACCCGAATGTTCTGGTCCTGCACCACCGCTCGGCCCGATCGGCATGATGATCACAGCGGGAAGTTCGAATTGACCACCGTGCATATGGCGCCACTTACCCAGTTTCTGAAAGATCTCGTCCCCGGCGATCAAACTGAAGTCTGCAAACCCCAACTGAACGATCGGACGCATTCCGGTCATGGCGGCACCGGCAGCTGCACCCACCATGAATGCTTCGGTGATTCCGGTGTTTCGGATCCTGTCCAGGCCGAATTCCTCTACCAGGCCTCGGGTTCCGCCGAAGAACCCGCCTGAGGCAATGTCCTGCCCCATGAGAAACACCGAGGGGTCACGGCGCATCTCTTCGGCAATCGCCGCACCCTGTGCGGCCTCGTAGCTTTGCACCGTAGTTTCCGGAGCCGTGCGGTTGACAGACGTGTCGTCAGTGATAGTCATGCAAAAACGTCCTTCATGATAACGGAGGGGTCAGGCAAAGGAGCGGCTTCTGCCTCGGCGAGCGCTTCGGCAACTTCCGCACGTGCTGCGGCGACGATCTGGTCGGCCAGTGAAGCATCGAGTCGAGAACGCATGATGTCCAACGGATCTCGGTACGTCGACAAGAAATCTTCCGGGCGATACTTCTGCGCGTCGCCTTCCCAGTGTCCGCCGACCCGGGTGACGACTGCCTCGATCAACGACGGCCCATGACCATCGCGCGCTCGATCGATCGCGGTCTGTGTCGCATGGTAGACAGCGACGGCGTCGTGACCGTCGACGCGAACTCCCGGAATCCCGTATGCAGACGCCCGTTCGGCGATAGTGCTTGTCGGACTTACAGACTCAAAAGAGGTGGTTACCGAGATTCCATTGTTCTCACAGAAGTAGACCAGCGGTAGTTTCCACCGCGATGCCTCGAGCAGAGTTTCATGGAAGGTGCCACGTGCCGCCGTTCCGTCGCCGAAGTCAGCCAGCGCAACTTGCCCGGTGCCTCTCATTTGCGCCGACAACGCCGCGCCTGCTGCCACCGGATACACCGATCCGAGCGTCGCCCCCTCCCCCATGATTCCGAGCGCCGGATCTGCCCAGTGAGGAACCCCGGCGCCTTTTCCGCCGGTAGAACCTGTCACTTTTCCAAGCAGGTCACCGATGATCGGCCCCATCGCCATCCCTTTGGCAAGCGGCCATGTGGCTCCTCTTCCCTGATAGAACAGATAGTCGTCGTCTCGCATGGCTGCCACCGCTCCAGCGACAGCACCTTCCTGCCCTTTGCCCGGATGCCAAAATCCGGCAAATCCGTGGTCCCGGATGTGAATCTGCACCGCGTCCTCGATCGCACGCGCACGGGCCATGACGGTGAAAATGTCGATCGCCAACCGTGGGTCGAGTGACTCCGGTTCCACTACTTCGGTCAGCTGTTCGCTTGTGTGCGTGGCCATTCCGATCTCCTTCTGACAGTCCGACATGCAAGTACGAGGGTCGCGCCTTTGACAACCCGGCATCGATTGCCATTCGTGTGGCTGCTGTCACATCACCATATGTGGATCAAGTGATTCAATCAAGTGCATTCTCTAAATCGACTGAGATCTACTCAGACATCACCGGGTCAGCAGGCCGGAAATCAGGCCGCGACATCGCGATATGATGGGGTCAACAAACCGAAAGGTTGCGGAAATGCCACGATCCAGTCCACGCGACGGCGCAGCAACTCGCCGTGCTCTGATCGACTCAGCGGCAAAGCTGTTCGCAGCAGAGGGAGTCGAGGCCGTCTCGATTCGAGCGATCAATGCCGAAGCCGGATTGGGAGCAGCGTCCGCGCACTATCATTTCGGATCCAAGGACGCGATCCTCGACGCCGTCCTCCTCGACTCCGGCGCCGAAGTACTCGCACACATTCATCGCCTGGCCAAGAACATGGTCGATTCCGACACCGTTCCGACAGCGAGGCAGATCGTCGATCTCCTGGCACTGCCGTATCGCCAGTTCCTCGATCAGGAACCTGACAAAGGTGTTCGGTGGCTGACTATTTGTGGACAACTCAGCCTCGCCAACGATCCTCGGCTATTCCCCGTCAAGGACGACACAGCAGAGTTGCTGCGCAAACTACTCGAACGCGCCTACCCCGCAGCCGACGACACCGCGATCGAACTGAACTGGTCACTCACCGTGAACACGCTGATCGTGATGGCGGCACGATGGTCGGACGCAAGCATCGAGGGATCTCGCGCGCTGTCCAACGGTCGATTCGACACACTGGCGGATTTTGTCGCAGGCGGACTCGAGTCACTCATGGATCCAACCCGGACCTAGCTTTGCGGATGGATCTTCCCAGGTAGGGTTGCGGATCCACCATCCACAGAACGCGCCGTCTCCGTGCGCGCTTTTGCAATTTTCTCGGGAAAAATTTAGTGGATCACTTGACAGAATCAATCGATCCATTTTACTGTGCCTCACATCACAAAATGCTTCAGTGGGTCTGCACACTCGCCGCGCCGACTGTCCCGCTCACTGCCCCGTCTTCCCGTCAGAAAGATGCAGGAGCCACGATGACCGCTCCATCCACGGATAATCCTTCCTCGACTCCATCGGAATCTTCCTCCGCAAACCCCACTCTCGCGATAGAAGGCGTGGGAAATCGATCAACCGCCGGCTGGGTCGGAATCCTCCTGATCCTCTGCCTTCTGTCCGAAGAAGTCGCATACGCGTTCAATCTGGTGACGCCCGCACTCCCCAGCATGGCTGGTTCATTCGAGACCTCGAACATCGCTTGGGTGTCAACACTGTTCACACTCTCCGGCGCTATCAGCGCACCGTTGATCGGCAAGCTCGCAGATCGAGACGGTAAGAAGAAATGGCTTCTGATCGCAACCGCCTGCATGGCAACAGGCTCGCTGATCGTCGCAATCGCGCCGACCTTCTCCGTAGTACTAGTCGGTCGTACCGTCGAAGGACTCGGTCTTGCAATCGTGCCGATAACCTACTCGCTGATGCGCGACATCTTCCCGAAGCGGATGCTGGCGATGGCGGTCAGCATGACAACCGCTGGAATTGGTGTCACCACGATCACCGGTCCTGTCATTGCCGGAGTTTTGATCGACAATTTCGGATTCCGCGGAGTGTTCTTCGCATTGGCACTCTTCCCTGTGCTCTTGGGTGCCTTGGTCATGCTCGTTGTTCCCGAGTCCCCGATCCGAGTGAAAACGTCCATCGACTGGGTTGGTGGGATCATGCTCGGGCTCTCGATCGCACTCCTCCTGTACTGCATCGGCGAAGGCGGAACGTGGGGTTGGACGTCGTGGAAGACACTTCTCTGCGCCATCGCCGCGGTGGCAATTTTCATCGGATGGGCTCGATACGAAAAGCGAATCGAGAACCCACTGATCGACATTGTGGTGCTGCGTGGTCGCGCTGTCGTGACGACACTGGTCGCGCAATTTACCGGCCAGGCCGTCATCGTTCTCCAATTCGTCTTGTTGTCCTTCATCGTTCAGACACCCATCGCCCTCGGCGTTACCTACGGGTTGGGGGAAAGCGCAAGCTACATGGCGCGGTTGACCACACCGGCCGGCGTGGCCACCGTCGCAATGGGGTTGCTTGTCGGCATAATCGCAGAACGTCGGGGCGCACGCCTGCCGAACTGGATCGGCTTCGCCTTGATGGCGATCGGCTCCGCATCACTCGCCCTCTCCCACAAGGAATTCTGGCCGATACTGTTGGGATACTTGGTATATGCATTCGGGGCCGGTCTGATCAGTGCGGCAATACCCAACCTGGTGATCGCCGCCGCGCCGGTTCGACTGCAGGCCGTCACAGCCTCGACGGTCAATGTGGTGGGATCCGTCGGCAGTGCTGTTGCTGTACAGATTGGTTTTGCCATCCTCGCCCTGAACATTGCAACGGTTGCCGACGGAACGCCTATTTACGCTGGAATTGGCTACACAACAGTCTATTTCGTTGCAGCAGGTCTGGCGATAGTCGGACTCGCCGCGACTCTCCTCATGCCGCACGGCCGAAAGCCCCAGTCTGTGGAAGCACTGACCTGATCTGAATCGACTATCTGAGAATTATCGTGACCTCACACTATGACGTCGTTGTCCTCGGAGCCGGCCCCGGTGGGTACGTCGCTGCTATCCGCGCGGCACAACTGGGCCTGAGCACCGCCATCATCGAGCAGAAGTACTGGGGCGGTGTATGCCTGAATGTCGGCTGCATTCCGTCCAAGGCGCTTCTCCGTAACGCCGAACTCGCGCACATCTTCACGAAAGAAGCGAAGACGTTCGGCATGTCCGGAGACGTGTCCTTCGATTTCGGCTCCGCTTTCGATCGCAGCCGCAAGGTCGCGGACGGGCGAGTCAAGGGCATTCACTTCTTGATGAAGAAGAACATGATCCCGGAGTACGACGGCAAGGGCACGTTCGTCGACGCCAACACCATCAGCGTGGAGTTGAGCAAGGGTGGCACCGAGACGATCACGTTCGACAACGCGATCATCGCGACGGGTTCGTACACCAAGCTGCTGCCCGGCACCTCGCTGAGCGAGAACGTCGTGACCTACGAAGAGCAGATCCTCACCCGTGACCTTCCGGGTTCGATCCTGATCGTCGGTGCCGGCGCGATCGGCATGGAGTTCGGTTACGTCCTCAAGAACTACGGCGTCGACGTCACGATCGTCGAGTTCCTCGATCGGGCACTGCCCAACGAGGACGCCGACGTCTCGAAGGAAATCGCCAAGCAGTACAAGAAGCTCGGCGTCACCATCAAGACCGGTGCCGCTGTGCAGTCCATCAGCGACGACGGCAGCAAGGTCACCGTCTCGATCAAGGACAACAAGTCCGGCGAGATCGAGACCGTGGTCGTCGACAAGGTTCTGCAGTCCGTCGGCTTCGCACCGCGCGTGGAGGGCTTCGGTCTCGAGAACACCGGTGTCGCGTTGACCGATCGCGGCGCCATCGCGATCGACGACTACATGCGCACCAACGTCCCGCACATCTTCGCCATCGGTGACGTCACCGCCAAGCTGCAGCTCGCGCACGTCGCGGAAGCTCAGGCTGTCGTCGCTGCCGAGACCATCGGCGGCGCGGAGACGCAGACACTCGGTGACTACCGGATGATGCCGCGTGCGACGTTCTGCCAGCCGCAGGTCGCCTCGTTCGGTTTGACCGAGGAGCAGGCCAAGGCCGAGGGCTACGACGTCAAGGTCGCGAATTTCCCGTTCGCTGCCAACGGCAAGGCACACGGTCTCGGTGACCCGACCGGTTTCGTCAAGCTGATCGGCGACAAGAAGTACGGCGAACTGCTCGGCGGGCACCTCATCGGACCGGACGTTTCGGAACTGCTGCCCGAGCTGACCTTGGCCCAGAAGTGGGACCTCACGGTCAACGAGTTGGCACGCAACGTCCACACCCACCCCACACTCAGTGAGGCACTGCAGGAAGCGATCCACGGCCTCGCCGGCCACATGATCAACCTCTGAAGAACTCCGATCGATCAGAAAGTAGTAGACCTCAGTGACATCTACTGGCAGTACTGAAATCCACGCACTCCCAGTCACCGATCCACCTCGAGACTCCAATCCCTGGGTCGCCATGACTGCGATCGCACTCGGCGTTCTCATCGTTTCGCTCGACGGCACGATAACGGCAGTGGCCAATCCGGTTCTTGTCGTCGATCTAGGCGCGAGTCTCTCTGGTTTGCAATGGATTACCAACATCTATCTGCTCGCGATGGCGGCAACGCTTGTTCTCGCGGGAAGGTTGGGCGATCGCTTCGGACGACGATCTGTATTCCTTTCAGGGATCGTCGGTTTCGGGCTGGCATCAGCGGGAATTGCCCTGGCGCACAGTGTAGAAATGGTGATCTTCTCGAGACTCGGCCAGGGAATTTTCGGCGCACTGATCGTCACCAACGCTCTGGCGTTGCTTCGGTCCCTCTTCTCCGAGGCAACACTTCCGAAGGCGCTTGCGGTCTTCGCATCGCTGATCGGCGCTTCATCCGCCGCCGGCCCCCTGATCGGCGGATTGCTGATCGAGCACACCAGCTGGCGATGGGCCTTCTTGATCAACGTCCCCGTTGCGGCGATTTCCCTCGCTACAGGATTGTTTCTGCTCCCCAAGGGCCGGGTCGAACGGACTGTAAAGTTCGACGTCCTGGGTTCGATCTTGCTGACGAGTTCACTCCTCGCCATAACCTATGGACTTATAAAAGCCCCCGAAAGTGGTTGGACTGATTGGCATGTCATCGGGTGGCTGGTCGGTGGAACCGTCACTGGTTTGGCCTTCGTAGAAGCGGAGCGACGCGCATCGGATCCTTTGGTGCCGCTTCGGCTATTCGCTGACCGGTCAATCACACTCGGAGTCATCCTGACAATCATCTCCTTCTTTGCGCTTGTCGGCTCACTGTTCTTCATTCTCTTGTTCTTGCAACAGATCAACGGTGACTCCCCCATGGCCGCTGGACTCCACATCCTCCCGATGAGTATCGCGAATGTAATCGCTTCGAGCAGTTGCGGTTGGATCATCAAACGGTACGGCGCACGTCCGCCCTTGTTTATGGGAATGTTGCTCAGCGCAGTGGGATTCCTACTGTTCACCACCATCGAACCACACGGAAGCTACCTTTCTCTGGCCATTCCGTTTGTGGTACTGGGCCTGGGAATCGGGTTTGTGATGACTGCGTCAGTCCAAGCGATCCTAGGGAATGCGAACGTCGCAGACGCCGGACCTGCCGCGGGCGTCCATCAGACCTCACTTCAAGTTGGCGGTATCCTCGGAACTTCAGTGCTCGGAGCCGTGATGGCGGCGGCATCCGCAGCAAAGTTCCACGAAACACTACTGGGCAACGTCATTCCCGACTTCATAGTCGATCGAGTCTCGGAAGATGCGGTTCGCGCCGTCGCCCAGGGCACCACACCAGTCGTGACAGAAATTGACCCGGCTCTTTCCCTCACACTGCGATCAGCGACAGAGACTGCATTCATGTATGGGCTGCAGACGACGATGTGGGTGGGCGCCATCGTCTCCCTGATTGGCGCGTTCGTCTCGATCGGAATCAGAAGAGGGCGAGTCACGAAAACAGCCACTCACATCCACTGAACCGATCACTCCTGCTCTCCGGTCCGCCCGCCGTACGTCGCAATCTTGTACTCCGTCGCAGCCAAAGACAACGTGAGCTCCTTGATCTGCCGACGAACGGTGTCCCGGTGTTCGAGCAGCATGTCGAGCCTCTCCGGAACTGTCCCTTCACCGGCGTCGACCAGTTCGACGTAGTGCTGCAGGTCGCGAATCGCCATACCCGAGATGCGCATGCGGGTCAGAAACACCAGCCTGCGAACCGATTCCGGACCGTACACACGATGTCCGCTCGAGTCACGATCGACCTCGACCAGACCGATCTTCTCGTAGTAGCGCAGCGTATGTGCCGAGACATCCAGCAGGTCCGAGACTTCGGCGATCGACATCGGCTCCTGAACGTCTCCTGCATCGACGAGTCGGTGAATCACCTCGATCGACATGGGCCCGTTCACTTCCCCAAGTGCCTCGAGTGCCTTACGCATCAAGTCTTCGGTAGCCATGCTTCTCAGCCTAGAACGGACGGACGGGTCCGGCAGCATCCGCGAAATCGGCGCTGCGAGCCAGGTCGGCCCAGACGCATACCTCGGCGAGATTCTTCCGATACGACGCGGAGACACGCTCCACGGCTTCCTTTCCGAGTGGCAGACGAAATGGCACATTCTCGCTGTGCACAAGCGAGGTGATGATCTCTGCTGCTCTCTCCGGATCACCCTCCTGAACACCGTCTGCGGCCGCCATGTCCCGCAGAACGGGATCCAGCAAATCACGGTATTCCGATGATGATTCGGCGAAGCTCAGAACGCCAGGCGTGTTGAATGCTGTACGGAATCGGCTGGGCTCGACGATCATCACCCGAACGCCGAACTGCGCGACCTCACCGGCGAGAGCCTCCGACCAACCCTCGAGAGCGAACTTCGACGCCGAGTACGCCCCGACGCCGGGAAACGACATACGGCCGCCTTGACTGCTCATCTGCACGATCGTCCCGCTGCCCTGCACTCGCATCGACGGGAGGACGGCGCGCACCAACGCGGCGGGTCCGATCAGGTGCAGTTCCATGAGATCCCGCAAGGTCGAATCCTCCACCATCTCCGCCGCGCCGACCATCCCACGACCGGCATTGTTGACCAGCACGTCGATACGACCGAAACGCTCGAGCGCATATTCGACGACGCCCGGAGCCGCTGCGGTATCTCTGACGTCGAACGTCACCGCCGAGAACCGATCCGGATTCGCCGACGCAATATCTGCAACGGACTCGGGACGACGAACTGCAGCGACTACCGCGTCCCCCGATCGAAGTGCAGACAGTGCGAGTTCACGGCCGAAACCCTGAGAAACTCCAGTGATGATCCAGGTCTTTGTTGTCATGGTCGGCAACGCTAGGGGTTAGAGCGCGCTCCAACGCAAGCCTGTGGTTCTACCGCCGAACTACACGCCGGCCCACACCGGTCGTTCCCCGCGAAGGAAACCGTCGACGCCGGCTTTGAAGTCGTCACTGCTGTAGATCATGCTCATCAGATCATCGTTGTCGGCAATCACTCGGGTTCTGATGCGTCGCAGGGACTCCCGAATAGTCCAGACGGTCATCGGGGCGGCGGCAAGTAGATCGCGAGATACCTGGGCAGTCAGGGTCGCGAACTCGGACTCTGTTGCACAGTCGCTGAGGAAGCCGCTCCGCAGAGCCTGGCCACTCGACATCACCCCAGCCCGAGCGATCAACGACATCAGACGCGAACTGCCGATCCTGTCCGCCAGCAACGCCACGGAATGGATCGACAACGAGTTTCCGAGTGTGCGCGCGATCGGTAGGCAGAAGCGTGACCCCTGCGTCGCGATCCGCACATCGCACGCTGCCGACAGCAACAGCCCTGCTCCCGCGCACACACCGTCGATGACCGCGAGGGTGGGAACCCTCACTTTCTCGAGTTCGGTCAGTACGCCGACGAACCGGCTTTCGTAGTCGAGCCCGTCCTGAAAGCTCGAGAAGGTTTGAAAGTGGCCAATGTCGGAGCCCGCCGAGAACGCCTCTCCCCCAGCACCTCGGAGAGTGAGTAACCGAATCTCGCGGTCGGAGTCGGCGCGCCGGCAGGCTCCGGCAATGGCGTCGTACATCTGCGGGGTCAATGCGTTGCGCTTTTCCGGCCGGTTGAACACGACGTCGAGGGTCTCGCCACGACGGATGATCAAGATTTCTTCGTGCGTTTCAGTCATGACACTCACGTTATTTCCGGTAGAGAAGAGTCGAAACACATTGCACTTGAATATCTTTGCGAATTCTCGATGCAAAGTTGCAGATAGTGCGAACGGAGAAGCGTCGACGAGGCCAGGAGACGGTGATGCCAGAACCGAACCTCGCCGACGCAGTATCAAAGGGGCGTCATGCCACGACAGCAAAAAGTGTCATGCCACGACAGTGCGCTGCGGCACGCCCGAATACTGGCTCAGCGGCCTGATCAGTGCATTCGACTGCCCCTGCTCGATGATGTGCGCCGTCCATCCGGTGATGCGGCTCATCACGAAGATCGGCGTGAACATCTCGACGTCGAAGCCCATGAGAAAATATGCAGGGCCCGTGGGGAAATCGAGATTCGGCTTGATTCCGGTGGCACTGACCATTGTCTTCTCGAGGATCTCGTACATCTGCACCCACTTCTCGCCGTCGGTCGCTGCCGCGAGGTCGAGGAGGGCCTGCTTCATGGTCGGAACACGCGAATCACCGTTCTTGTAGACGCGGTGCCCGAAGCCCATGACCTTCTCCTTGACAGCCAACTTCTCCGACATCCAGGCTTCGGCGCGGTCGGGGTCGTCGATCTCGAGCATGTCGTGCATGACAGCTTCGTTTGCACCGCCGTGCAACGGGCCCTTGAGTGTGCCGATAGCAGCGGTCACTGCGCTGTAGATGTCCGAAAGTGTGGACGTCACAACACGAGCGGCGAACGTCGAGGCGTTGAAGGAGTGCTCCGCGTACAGGATCAGCGAGACCTCGAAGGCCTTCACGATCGCCGGCTCCGGAACAGCACCGAAGCACATGTTCAAGAAGTTTTCGGCGAAACCCAGGTCCGACTGCGGCGCGATGGGATCCTGACCGCGCCGGCGGCGGAAATCGGCTGCGACGATGGTCGGCAGCACAGCTGTCATCCGCAGCGCCTTGGCCAGATTGGCCTTCTCCGAGTTGTCGTCCTCCGCCGGATCCTCGGCGCCGAGGTAGCTGATCGCCGTGCGGACAACATCCATGGGGTGGCAGTTGTCCGGCATCTTGGTCAGAAGCGAGAGCAGTGAGCGGTCGGCACGACGGGCCGCACGCTCACGCAGGCAGAGTAATTCGAGCTGCTCGGGAGTCGGCAGTTCGCCGTACCAGAGCAGGTGCGCAACTTCTTCGAAGCTGCAGTTCGCGGCAAGGTCCTGCACTGCGTAACCGCGATACGTCAACGAATTCGTCTCGGGCACTACCTTGGAGATAGCCGTCGTATCGACGACAACTCCGGCCAAGCCCTTGTAGATCGTCGGAATCTGTTCGGTCATGTCCTACTCCCCTCCAAGCTGAAATTGAAAATGCCACTGTCGAATTCGTTGTAGCGCTCGTACTCGAGAATCTCGTACAACCTGCTGCGATGCTGCATTTCGCCGAGCAGTCCTTCTTGCGTGCCCTCCGCAAAAATCTCGCGCAGACCCTTTTCGATAGCGAACATCGCCAGCCGAAGGGTGGTCACGGGGTAGATGACGGCGTTGAAACCGATCTCTTCCAACGTCTTCGCCGAAATGAGATTCGACTTCCCGAACTCGGTCATGTTGGCGAGGAGCGGAGTGTCGACCGCTGCGCGGAACTTCTCGAAGTCTGCTTCGGCGGCAAGGGCTTCGGTGAAGATCAGATCGGCACCGGCATCCGCGTAGGCCTTTGCTCGCTCGATCGCCGCGTCGATACCGTCGATACCGGCAGCATCGGTGCGCGCGCAGATGACGAAGTTCGGATCACGGCGCGCCGACACTGCAGCACGAACACGGCGAACCATGTCTTCGGTGGGCACAATTGCTTTGCCGTCGAGGTGCCCGCAGCGTTTGGGGTTGATCTGGTCCTCGAGGTGCAGACCGGCTATTCCGTCGTCCTCGAAGATCGTGACCGTGCGGGCCGCGCTCATGGGTTCACCGAATCCGGTGTCGGCGTCGATGAGCGTCGGGAGGTCCGTGACGCGCGCGATCTGCTTGCTGTGGCCGACGACCTCGGTCAAGGTGGTCAGTCCGATGTCGGGAAGCGCCAATCCGGCGGAGTACGCACCACCTGAAACGTAGACACCTTCGAATCCGATTTCCTCAATGAGCTTGGCTGTCAGCGGATTGATGGCACCTGGCAAGCGCTGAATCTTTCCGGACGTCAGCCCCGCCCGGAAGGCAATCCGCTTGTCGGCTGCAGACGTCGCTGCTGCGATGAGGCCCGACATCAGAAAAGTCCCTTGGCGACCTTGGGAGCCCGAGCGAGAACGTCTTCGGAAACGGTGAAGGTCAGCTGATCGAGTTCGCCTGCCTTCAATTCGGCGGTGCGCTGAGCCGCATCGAGGAAGCGGTCCTGTTCGCTCGGCTCGATGACGCCCTCGGCGAGGGTGCGGAATTTCGCGACGTACTGATCGCGAGCGAACGGACGTGCGCCGAGCGGGTGCGCATCGGCCACCGCAAGCTCGTCGACGATGACTTCGCCGCTCTTCAAGGTGATCTCGGCGCGAGCACCGAAAGCCTTCTCGTCCGGATCCGTCGAGTGGTAACGGCGTGTCCATTCGGGATCTTCGCGCGTGGAGATCTTGTTCCACAGCTCGATCGTGTCCGCGCGCTGTGCACGCTCGGACGCGTAGGAATGTTCGTGGTGCCACGTACCGTCCTGTAGCGCAACGGCAAAGATGTACATCACCGAGTGGTCGAGGGTTTCACGCGAGGCGGTCGGGTCGAACTTCTGCGGATCGCCGGAACCGGTGCCGATGACGACGTGGGTGTGGTGACTGGTATGCAGGACGATCGACGCGATCTGGTCGAGATCACCGACACGAGAACGCATTCGGCGAGCGAGGTCGATCGGCGCCTGGCTCTGGTACTCCGCGGAGTGTTCTTTGGTGTACGAGTCGAGGATGGCGCGCTTCGCCTCACCCGAACCGGGCAGCGGAACGTGGTACTCCTTGTCCGGGCCACCGAGTAGCCAGGCGATGACGCCGTCTTCGCCTTCCCAGATCGGTGACGGTGCGCCCTCACCGCGCATCGCACGGTCGACCGCCTCTACGGCAACCTTGCCTGCCAGCGCAGGCGCGTACGCCTTCCAACTGGAGATCTCGCCCTTGCGGGACTGACGTGTCGCTGTCGTGAGGTGCAGTGCCTGGCCGATTGCCTGGTAGACCGTCTCGGTGCCCAGGCCCAGCAAAGTTCCGATACCTGCCGCAGCCGAGGGGCCGAGGTGTGCGACGTGGTCGATCTTGTGCTCGTGCAGGCAGATAGCCCGAACCAGGTCGATCTGGATCTCGTAGCCGGTCGCCAGACCACGAATCAGGTCTCGACCGTCACGGCCGGTGTGCTGAGCGACGGCGAGGATCGGCGGGATGTTGTCTCCGGGGTGCGAGTACTCGGCGGCGAGGAACGTGTCGTGGAAATCGAGTTCACGAACCGCGACACCGTTGGCCCAGGCGGCCCATTCAGGAGAGAACGTACCGGGGATACCGAACACGGTGGAGCCCGGCGTATACGGATGCGACTGTGCTTGCGCCCGCGCATTCACCACGGGACGGCGCACCAGGGAAGCTGCGGCAACTGCCGCGTTGTCGATGATCCGGTTGACGATCATGTCGGATGTGGCGTCGGTGACGTCGACGGAATCCGTCGCAACTTCCGCGATCTTCCACGCGAGGTGGTCTTCCTTGGGGAACTCTTCGGCAGAGCGGTGAGTGCGTACGAGATGCGTCTTCATCGGTCCTCTTCTCACGTTCTTCGGTATCTATTTGCACGCTACGCAGCTCATTCACCTCGGGATAGGCCCTCGCAATTGCCTATTTGTGCAATGACAATGCTGCAATGTTGCGAATGTTGCGAATAGCTTCTCGGTAGGGTGAACGCGATCGGCACCGAGGAGATTCGATGAAGAAGATGTACGCGGGAGCGCGGCTGCGACGGCTGCGGGAGGAACGAAACCTGTCACAGTCCGCACTGGCGAAGGCACTCGAACTCTCCCCCAGCTATGTCAATCAACTGGAGAACGATCAACGACCGCTGACGGTGCCCGTCCTTCTCAAGCTCAACGCCGAGTTCGATCTCGACGTGCAATTCTTCGCCTCCGATTCCGACGCACGCCTGGTTGCGGACGTTCATCACGCCTTGGCCGAAACTTCGGAATCTGGAGACGTATCTCTGGCCGAGGTGGACGAATTGGTGGCCCGCATGCCGGCGGTCGGACGCACCCTCGTGATGTTGCACCGCCGCCTTCACGCCGCGACAGAGCAGTTGGACCAGTTCTCGACGCAGTTGTCCGGCGAACCAGCGTCCGATGTGTCACTCGTACCGATGCCCTACGAGGAAGTTCGGGACTTCTTCTACGACCGAAAGAATCACATCGCCGTTCTGGACGACGCTGCCGAGCAGATGTTTCTGGACAACGGATTGTCCGTGGGCGCAGTGGATTTGCAACTGGCACGACTACTTCGCGATCAGCACGGCGTCACCGTGACGATCCGTACCGACGAACCCGACAAGCTCGGGCCCAAGCGTTACTACGATCCGAACAAGTCGGTCCTCACACTCGCCCGTCGTCTGTCGGCAGGACAACGCGCGTTCCAGATCGCAATGCAGTTGGCCTTCTTCACGCAGGCCGACGTGATCGATTCCCTTGTCGCCGAGGATGAATCATTGAGCGCCGAGTCCGCAGCGCTGGCTCGCGTCGGACTCGCACACTACTTTGCCGGCGCACTGCTACTCCCGTACACCCAATTCCTGCAATCCGCTGAGGCCTTGCGGTACGACATCGACCTGCTCAGCCTCAAGTTCGAGGTCGGCTTCGAGACAGTCTGCCACCGGTTGTCCACTCTCCAACGACACGGCCAACGCGGCATCCCTTTCTTCTTCGTCCGAACCGATCGCGCCGGAAACATCTCGAAGCGTCAGTCTGCTACCGCCTTTCACTTCTCCAGAGTCGGAGGCAGCTGCCCGCTGTGGGTCATCCACGAGGCATTCGCGAGCCCAGGTCGCATCCTCACTCAGGTCGCGAAGATGCCCGACGGCCGGACATACCTCTGGGTGGCGCGCACTACCCACAGCGGCGGACTCGGGTACCTCGCACCCGAGCGCAACTTCGCCGTCGGACTCGGTTGCGACATCGGCTACGCCGATCGCATGGTCTACTCACACGGAATTCAGACGGACGACCCCGCGACCATCGTGCCGATCGGCGCGGGGTGCAAAGTCTGTGACAGGCCAGCGTGCTCTCAACGCGCCTTCCCCCAACTCGGCCGCTCGATCTCCGTCAGTGAGAACAGCAGCAGCCACCTTCCGTATCCGCAACAATAGGGCGCAAACAATAGGGCGCACCGACTCCACCTGCAGTTTCCCGGAGCTACGACGCTCTTCTGCTTCTATGGACGTCATGCAACCCGATGCCGTGACCCCTCGTCGACTGGTTCTTCGCCGCCTTTCGGCCGTGGCCGGTGTGGCCGGCATCGTGACTGGTTTGGTTGCCTTGATCGCAACTCAGTTGGACGTCGATCACAACATCGTGATCGTTCTGGCGTCAGTGGCGCCCTTGTTGATGATTGCTCCGCTGATCGGTGCCGTCGTCTCGGGTATCGGGCGTCAGTGGATCGTGTGCGCCGCCTCGATCCTCGTCCTTGGGTTGTTCGGATGGTCTGTGAGCCCGCTGTACATCGGCGGAACTGGGGAGTCGACGTCTGCGAACGGTCCATCGATTCGAATCATGCAGGCCAACTTGATGGTCGGTGCAGCGGATCCGGAGTCGCTTGTGGCGATGGTCCGCGAACGCGAGGTCGACGTGGTGACGGTCCAGGAGTTGACGTACCAGGAAGCCGACGCGCTCGAAGCCGCCGGGCTTGACGAGGTTCTGAGCCACCAATTCCTCGTCCCCTACACCGACGGTGGTGGCGGGGCCGGAATCTACAGTCGCTTTCCACTCTCCAATCCGCGTAGCCTCGACGGATTCTCACCCGAAACGCTGTCCACAGAACTGAATGTCGGCTTGGCGCAGCCAGTCACATTGTTCGCCGTGCATCCGGCACCGGCGTACATCTCACCGGCTTCGGTGTGGGCGGACGAGCAGCGAAGGCTTGGGTCTTACATGGACAAAGTCGCCGGGCGGGACAACGTGATAGTGAGCGGCGACTTCAACGCGTCGTACTCGAACAAACAGTTCCGGAATCTTCTCACGAACGGATACACCAGCGCCGCCGACCAATTGGGTTCCGGCCTGATCCCGACCTATCCGACCGACAAGCGATATCCGGCGGTGGTCGGTATCGACCACATCATCACGAAAGGCGCCGTGGCGACATCCTTGGAACGGATCGAGATCGAGGGATCCGATCATCACGGCCTGATTGCCGACATCACGTTGTCTTGAGTAAATACTGGATTGAGCAAGCAGCGGGGCATGGTTGTGCCCCGGTGCTCACGTCTTCAGTTGTCGCGATTCACGCCGCGGTGGGCGGACTGTTCCCGCCGATGGGCCGCTGGAACGGATCAATCGACATCGGTGGATAGAACACTGTTTTTCGGTCGGGACCGATCTCCACCCGCCACTCCGTGTGGTGCAGCGTCCGGTGATGATGACCGCACAACAGAATCAGATTATCGAGATCCGTTGGGCCACCATCATTCCAGTGAACAATATGATGGGCATCGCACCACCCCGACGGCGTCCCGCACCCCGGAAACGCGCACCCACCATCACGCACCGCCAACGCCCGCCGCTGCGGCACCGTTGCTGTTCTCGCTTCCTTACCGCAGTCGAGCGGAACACCATTCTCATCCAACAAGATCCGCGTCACGGTGCAGTCGCAGGCCAGCATCCGCGCAGTATCGATGCTGATCGGGCCCACCCAATCCGCCCACGCAAACCCCAACTCCTCAGTGGACGGCAGGAGGTCTTTCAAAGCCTTGAGGTCTGTCATGTCTTTTGCGCTGGCGGTGACCGTGATGTGCGGTTTCACTCCGCCTTCGATCGGACCCAACCCCGCCCGCTCGTACCGACGCAACAACTCGCAAAACCCGTCCGCCCGCCGTAATGCCGGAGTACGGGTGTCCTTGACGCCGTCCTTCTCCGGTGTCGGAGCCGACAGGCTCGACAACAACGTGATCAGACGGGCCCCGTTCACAGCATCCAGATCACCCTTCACCGACACGCGCCCGTACAAACCTTTCGACGCGTAGAAATCGTTACGCTCCGAATCTTCCCCCACCGGAACGCCGTCCTCACGCTTGCCGTACTGCTTCTCGATCCGCCGAATCGCCGCCCGCACCGCATCACAATCAGCAATGTTCTGCGACGCCAACCCCAACAGAATCCCGCGAGCCTTGTCCACATCGGCCGGGGTCATGTTCTTGGGTGGATGCTGACAGAACGACGCCACCTGACGGGCTTTCAACGCATCCACATCGCCGCGATGGAATGCATCGCCGACAACGGGTTCGAGCATCAACAACCGCGCCAAGCCGACGAGCAGGCTGCACTCGCCGATCTCCAGATTCGTCGACCCGTGCAGCCATTGCGCGATCGCCCGAAAACCCTTCCCGCCGAGAACCTCCCGGGAAAACATCTCCACGATCAGCAACACCATCCGCGACTGCAACTCGTGTCGGGTGCGCACCAGATCCAGAACCTCACTCTTGAGGTCCTCACCATCCAGCTGCCACGCTTCCCGACTGTCCATGCTCAAAGTTTAATCGAACATACTTTCGATAACCAGAGACAAACCGGACAACTTCAAGAAGACCTACACTCGAGACCTATTGAAGTACAGTCTCGTTCACGACTGATACAGCGCTAGGTCGGAGTGACTATCGCAAAGTTCGGATCCGGCTCGTCGAGGTATCCGGCAAGTTCTGCGAGCTTCGCCGGGTCGCCGGAAACCGAGATGGTTCCGTTCGCGATCTCAGCACCCAAGTCCGCACCACCGAGCAGCACACCGAGCAAGCCGAGACGACTCAAACTGAACATCGCATCCACAGACCCAGCATCTGCAGACCCACTTTCCACGTCGAAATGGATCAGAACTCCGTTGCTGAGTTCCGTTCGGTGCACGATGTTTTCGTCAGTGATGTTCCAATCGACGACGATGTGCGAGCCCGCTGCGCGCACTCCGTCCACGCGCAGCGATACTGCATCGAAGACTTGACTTACCGACAGCGCCGCGGTGATGTCGGGCGCCGCGGCAACCGTGGGCGTCCCCACTGAGCCGTTGCGCAGTTCGTATGCACCGGTGAGGTAGAAGTTCCGCCATGTGCCGTTCTCGGCACCGTACCCGAGTTGCTCGAAGGTATCGGCCTGCAGATTCTTGGCCTCGACGTTGTCCGGTTCAGCGAAGACCACGTAGTTCACCACCTGCGCAACCCAGCGAAAGTCGCCGCGCTCGTATGATTCCCGAGCTTTCCGTAACACTTCTGCTGATCCGCCCATGAACTCCACGTGACGCTTGGCCGATTCGACGGGTGGATGCTCCCACAGATGCGCAGGGTTACCGTCGAACCAACCCATGTATCGCTGGTAGATGGCTTTGACGTTGTGACTGACGGAACCGTAGTACCCGTGCGTGTGCCACGCTTGCGCCAATGCAGGTGGCAGCTCGATCGATTCGGCGATCTCGAGACCGGTCCAACCCTGATTGATTCGACGAAGTGTCTGATCGTGAAGGTACCCGTAGAGGTCGCGCTGCAATGACAGGAACTCGGTGAGCCGTTCGGTCCCCCACGTCGGCCAGTGGTGGGACGCAAACAGAACGTCGGATCGTGAGGCGTAACGATTGATCGATTCCGTCAGGTACGCAGACCAGACGTGAGGATCTCGTACCAGGGCACCGCGAAGCGTGAGCAGGTTGTGGAGAGTATGAGTTGCGTTCTCCGCCATACACAGTGCGCGCAAATCCGGGAAGTAGAAGTTCATCTCGGACGGGGCCTCGGTTCCGGGCGTCATCTGGAATTCGATCCGAACGCCGTCGATCGTCTCCGTGTGACCTGTCTTCGAGATCGACACCGTCGGCGAAATGAGCGTCGGTGTGCCGGTTGAGGTGGTCTGCCCCAACCCGGCTCCGACGCTACCTCGGGGACCTCGGGGTAAGGCCGCTCCGTACATGTAGGCCGCACGTCGAGCCATTGCCGTTCCCGCATAGACGTTTTCCTCCACCGCGTGCTCCACGAGCCCGGTGGGTGCGACGATCACGCATCGCCCGGCGGCGACGTCGTCGTCGGTGGTCACACCTTTGACCCCGCCGAAGTGGTCGATGTGCGAATGCGTGTAGATCACCGCGACAACCGGTCGATCACCACGATGCTCCCGATACAACGCGAGACCAGCGGCAGCGGTTTCCCGGGAGATCAGTGGATCGATGACGATGATTCCGGTATCTCCCTCGATCAACGTCATGTTCGACAGATCAAGTCCGCGAATCTGATAGATCGAATCCGTCACCGCAAAGAGTCCCTGCTTGGCGACCAACTTCGACTGACGCCACAAGCTCGGATTGACCGTTGGCGGGCAGTCCTCGTCAAGGAAGGCGTAGGAATCGTTGTTCCACAGGACTTTCCCGTCCGAATCGGCAACCAGCCCCGGATCGAGTGCGGCGACGAAACCCCGCTTCGCCTCGGTGAAGTCGGCGTCGTCGGAGAACGGTAGAGTCTCGGCGACTCGGGCGTTCGCGGCTTCGATTGCGGCCGATGCCGCACGTGGGTCGATCATAAGTCAGCCTTTCACGCCGAATTGCGGCAATGCGCATTGCCGCAATTGAAGAGAACAGCAGGGCTAGCTCAGCAACTGCGCCTTTGCCGCCGCGAACTCGGCATCGGTCAACACGCCGGACTGATGAAGCTGTCCCAACTCCTGCAGCTTGGAGACCAGATCGTCCGCGCCTGAAGGGGGAACGGACTGCACGGGGGCGACCTGCTGCTGCGGCGGCGGCTGTTGCTGCTGGTACTCCTGCTGATATTCCTGCTGCTGCTCGCTGGCCTTTCGTTGACTCCGTCGATCCATGGCGTTGGACGTCGCCTTTGCGGTTCCAGCCACTACCGCCGTGCGCGCCACCGTGCCGAGCAACCCCGGCCGCCCTCTGCGTCCACCTCGAAAAACCATGCCGAACTCCTTGGGTAATTGTCGCTACTGAAATGCTGCTTCGACCGCTGCGACGACTACCTCGCGCGGTATCTGAACGTGAAGGACTACGTCGCCGCCGCCACCGCGAACCGTCGACGCGAGCTCACGCGCCCACGTCTGCTCGTAGACGATGACTGCGGCGGACGTTCCTGGTTCGAGTGACTCACGGACCACGTCCAGGTCCTCGTCACTGATCAATGCCTTGGCTTCGATGGACAGAATCGCCAGTCCGATGTCGGTGAGATCTTCGTCGACATCGATCTGCGACACCTGTCCGTCCGCGTCCTTGGCGATGTACACGAGGTCGAGCAGAGTGACAAAACCTCGTTCCACCACGTTCTGCAGCGCGGCGACAGCTTCAGGATCCACAGTTGAACCTGGGAATGCCAGCACCACGAGCTCGACCGGTCCGATGTTCATTGCGTCGTTCATCCATCAAGCCTGGTGGCTCGGACGCTTGGGAACCTCACCCGCAGGGGATGAATTACCCGATGCGATCGAGTTATTTGTTGCGGCGAATGACTTCGCGAATCGGCCGTACGTGTACGCCTTCTGCTGCGAGGGCTCGCCGGGCTTTGCCTCGGGTGACGAGCACACCGACGATACCGAGAATCCAAACCGGATATTGCACCATCCAGGCGACACGGAATCCGTCGAACGTGTACCCGCCCATGTGCCCGAGGATGACGCCCATCACTTGAATCACGATGAGGGAAGCGAGGAATCCCCCGATGTTGACCATGCCCTGGGCGGTGCCCATCGCCGAACTCGGATTGGATGTGCGCGCGTAGTCGAAGCCGATCACCGAACCCGGCCCACCCACCGAGATGACGACCACCAGGATCGTCAACAACCAGAGCGGAGACGGTTCGCTTCGTGAAAGCACGATCGTCCACATGAGCGCGCTGGCCACCATGATGGTGAGAACCAACCACGATCGACGCATGGGATAGCGACCGGTGAGAATACCGAGGATCGGGCCGGCCACGATTGCCGAGATGACTGACAGCGTCAGCAGCGAGCCGACCGTCGTGGAGTCGAGGCCTTGAGCCGATTTCAGGTACGGCACACCCCACAGCAGCGCGAACGTCGTGATCGAGAACTGAGTCCCCATGTGGCTGAAGAACCCGAGTCGGGTGCCGGGCCGCATCCACACCGTCTTGATCTGTCGCCCGATCTCCTTGGCGCCGGCCGGCACGGCGACCACGTCGGCACCGGGAGGCGCATCGCGGATGACACTCAACGCCAGCGCAAACGCCAACAGTCCGACAGCGGCAGCGCTGCCGTAGGCAAAAGTCCAGCCCGGTCCGGACAACAGCAACATGAACGGAAGCGCAGACATCACCTGGCCCAGCTGACCGAGGATGCCCGTGAACTGCGAGACCAACGGCACCTGCCGGGGCGGGAACCACTGCGGTACCAACCGCAACACCGAGATGAAGGTGAGTGCATCCCCGGCACCGACGGCAATACGTGCACCGATCGCGACGGGCAGCGATTCGGTGAAGGCGAGAGCCAACTGCGCGGACATCATGATGAACGCACCGACTGCGATCATGATCCGCGAACCGTAGCGGTCGAGGAGGACTCCCGCCGGAATCTGCATGCCGGCGTACACGACGATCTGCAGCACGACGAAGCTCGACAGAACGCTGGGCGAGATCGAGAACCGATCAGCAGCAGACAGACCCGAGACGCCGAACGAAGTGCGGTGAAGCACGGCGATCACGTAGGCAAAAACACCGACACCCCAGACCAACCACACTTTTTTCATCGGGTCTGTATGTTACTCCTGTCTTTCGCAAGGCTCAGGACATGATTATTCGCGGCCCTGAGACACCCAATTCAGATCGGCCGAACGGAAGCCTTCGGTGATCGCGGCGAGGGAGTCGAGGCGAGCGATCTGGTCTTCGCTCAAAACGATGTCCAACGCTCCGGCGTTTTCGGTGACTCGTGCAGCGAACCGAGTGCCGGGAATCGAAACGGAAGGCAACCCGTACTGGCGGCCCTTGGCATCGAGCCATGCCAGGGAAACCTGTGCAGGCGTCGCGCCGAGCTCCTCACCGACGGCGCGGACCACGTCGAGAACCTTCTGATTGGCGGGAAGTGCGGAGTCCGAGAAGCGGGGGAAGCGTCGGCGTAGGTCGTTGTCACTGAGCGTCGCCGCATCGAACGATCCCGCCAAGAAGCCTCGGCCCACAGGTGAAAAGGGCACGAACCCGACTCCGAGTTCCGCCGCGGTGGGTACTACCTTGTTCTCGACGTCACGGCTCCAGATGCTCCATTCCGACTGGATCGCCGCGATCGGATGTACCCCGTACGCACGACGCAGTTCGTCACCGGTCGCCTCGGACAGTCCGATGTTGCGGACCTTGCCCGCCTTCACCTGCTCCGCGATCGCGCCGACGGTGTCTTCGATCGGCACGTTCGGGTCGACCCGGTGCAAGTAGTAGAGGTCGACATGATCGACGCCGAGTCGTCCCAGAGACTCGTCGAGTGCCCGCGGCACGTAAGCCGGGTCTCCGTTGATCCCGCGCTGACCGTTGGCGATGTTGCCGACCAGACCGAACTTGGTCGCCAACTGCACTTCCTCCCGGCGGTCTTTGAGAAGCTCTCCCACCGCCCGCTCACTCGATCCCTCGCCGTACACGTTCGCGGTGTCGATGAATGTGATCCCGATGTCCACCGCATGGTGCAGCGTGGCGAGCGCCTCGGCCGGATCCACCGGGCCGTAGACCGGGGCGACGGACATCGCGCCGTATCCCTGGGCGCTGACAGTGAGACCTTCGGCCAGAGTGACGGTGGGGACGATCATGAAAACTCCTCGATTCGACTGAGCGACAACCCCGACAGTCTTCACCGAATCGAAGCCTCACGCACCGATTAACGTCACGCTGATCGGGTTACCCTCGAGTGATGGCATTCGATTGGCTCGAACTCGTACTCACCGCCCACCGCGAATTCGGTTCACGACTCGCTGCGGTCGAGGACTGGAACGCACCCACGCCCGACTCCGACTGGCACGTCGAACACCTCGTCCGCCACGTCATCGAGGAGCAGCAGTGGGTACCGCCGCTCCTGGCCGGACTGACGGTCGGCGAGGCGACACCGGACATCGTTCCCGTCGGGGACGACCTGTGGACCGAATGGCAGAAGTACTCCGATGCCGCAATCAAAGCGTGGAAATCGACGGACCTCAGTGCCCACGTTCACCTCTCGTACGGCACGGTGAAGGTGGAACCCTATCTGCGCCAGCAGACCTCGGACGTCACGATCCACACCTGGGACCTCGCGCGAGCGGTCGGAGCAGACGAGCGACTCGATCCAGACCTCGTCGAGGCCGTCTGGTCCGACCTCGACGGGCAGCGCGACATGCTCGCCGAGAGCGGACTCTTCTCCGATCCCGTCGACCTCCCGGACGATGCGTCGTTGCAGGACAAGCTGATTGCCCTGACCGGTCGCGATCCTCGTTAGACGTTCAGCGACACACCCGTCGTGCGGGCGACGCCGTCCCAGCCGCCGGCAGGTGCACCGAGGCCGAGCAGAGCCGCAACCGTCGGCGCGACGTCGATCGTGCGAGCCTGCGTGTCGATCTTCCGTCCACCGTCCAGAGCGGGATGTCCGCCGCTGAGGAAGAACGGAATGGGCAGTGTCACGAAGTGACCGTGGTTGCCGGGAATCGGGTTGGACAGTGGAGTCGGATCACTGAACCGCCAGCCCTGAGCGCAAAACGCAACGACGTCACCGGCATTGGTGCCGAGATCGAATTCGGCGGGGAGGTGGCTGGATTCGACGCCGTCCACACCATCCACGATCTGCTGAATCCGGCTGACGGCTTCCGCCCGTTCGCCATCGGGTCCGATGAAGTAGATCAGGTCTGCGCCACCGTTCTGGGCGATTCGAATCTTGCCTGCCAGCAACGGGTCCGCGTTCAGCGGTCGATCCAAGCCGATGAGCCGCGCGGGCTCAGACCAGTCCATGGAGTGGTCGGCCAACACGATCAGAATGCTCCGATTCCAGCGACCCGTGTCATGAAGGAAGTCGACGAAGCGGCGAACCTGGTTGTCGGTGTTCTGAAGTGCAGCCGTGCGAGCGATCCGGATGGACGGACCGGACAGATCCAGGTGCCCGACCCGATCGACGTCACCGAGGTTGGTGAACGAGAGCCGCGGCGAGTTCCCGCCGACGATACGGATCAAGGCGTCGATCGTGAAGTTGTCCGGCGCATGCTCGGTACCGGGAACGAGCGGCTGCGGATCCCACACCAATGAGGCGCGGTCACCGAACAACCCGTGCAGGTAGCGCTTCGACAGCACACTCGCAGTGGTCAATCCGAGTTCGGTGCGCACCCGATCCAGAACCGTCGATGCCTGCAGGTCGGAAGGCCGATCGAGGTCACGCTTCTTGTCGATGGCCGGATCGTAGACGGAGTTGGCGGGTACACCCGAACGCGCCGGCAGCACTCCCGTCATCATCGCCGTGTGGTTCGGCAGCGTCTCTGCGATCGTGATGGCACTGGCGTCCGGGTAGTGGATACCGCCGGCCGCAAGCCCGGTCAGCGTCGGGGTGAGCTCCGATCGCAGCTCGTCCGGCCGCATGCCGTCGACGACTATGACATGCACGTCCAGGTCTGGGATTCCGGCGCTGGTGGGAACACTCGCGCGAGCGGGCGTTCCGAGCAATGCCGTTCCGGCGACAACACTTCCGCCGATCAGAACGCTACGACGCGAAACTTCGATGCTCACTGGTCGACTCCTGGTCGGTACGAGGCCTGATCGAGGGCGGCCGAGGTGGGTGAGACTCTACTGCCCGCGCCTGCCGGAAGACGGTAGCTCACGGCGTAGTGCGCATTGCTCTGCGGATTGGTGAGATCGTCGACGTAGTACCAGTCCATCTGAGTACCTTCGCGGGCGATTTCGAATACGCCGTAGCCGTGCGAATCCAGTTCGACGTACCGCACGTGTCGGTTCACGGCCTTGAATGCTTCTTCTGCCGCAACGGTTACCGTGCGCGGTGGCACTTTCAGCATGTCGTCGATATTGGGCGACGTCACCGACGGGACGACGAACTCGGCGCCGACGGTCGGCCCACCCGGATAGTTGGCGGCGTTGGTCGGTAGGTCGCAGGCCCACGACGTGTGGATGTCACCGGTGATGAAGACGGTGTTGTCCACACCGTTCGAGGTGATCGCGTCGAAAAGCCTGGTGCGGTCGGCGGTGTACCCGTCCCACTGATCCGTGTTGTACGGGACACCGGCCTGCGGCACACCCACCAGTTCGGTCAACGCCGCGGTGGTCGCCGGTTCCAGCGGCGGGAACACGCAGGGCGTGATCATGACCGGATTGCCGACGACCTTCCACTGCGTCGGGGAGGTGACGATTCCGTTGGTCAACCAATCCATCTGTGCGCGTCCGGTAATGGTGCGCGACGGATCGTCGACCTGCTTCATGGTCGGTTGCTCGTCGCGGTAAGTACGCAGATCGAGCATCGAGATCTCGGCCAGATTCCCGAAGCGGAACCGACGATACAGCTGAACGCTCGAACCACTACCCGACGGGCGGACGGGCATCCACTCGAAATATGCCTTGGCCGAGTTGGCCTTTCGATCTACCCAGTCACCTTCGACACCGGGAGTGTGGTTTTCGGCGCCGTCCCGGTACGCGTTGTCGGCCGATTCGTGATCGTCCCACGTGGTGATGAACGGGAGCTTCAGGTGCAGAGCTGCCAGATCCGGGTCTGTCTTGTACTGCGCGTGCCGAATTCGGTAGTCGGCCAGCGAAATGATCTCGTGGGCCGGCTCGTGAAGGCGAACGGATCCGTTTCTCGCGCCGTACTCCCCCTGCCCGTACTCGTAGATGTAGTCACCGAGGTGGATGATCGCGTCGAGGTCTTCGCGGAATGCGAGGTGACGATAGGCACCGAAATACCCCGCCTCCCAGTTGGAGCAGGACACCACGCCGAAGCGGAGACGATCGAGATCTGCCGAGTTCGACGGAGCCGTGCGGGTGCGGCCCATCGGAGAAACAGCCGAACCCGCAGTGAATCGGTACCAGTACGTCGTCGACGAATCGAGTCCGGTGACGTCGACCTTCGCGGTGTGATCGGAATCCGCCGAAGCAGCAACACTTCCGGACGCAACGACGCTCGCGAACCCCTCATCGGTCGCGACCTGCCAGTTGAGAGTCACCGCCGGCCCGACGCCGGAACCGGGCGTCGCGTCTGCCGTCGGGGTGATGCGGGTCCAGATGATCACCGCATCCGGCAACGGGTCACCGGATGCCACGCCGTGCGCGAAGCCCGGGCTGCCACCCGGAACCTCGGCACCGGCGTGACTCGCCGAAGCGACACCGAGACCTACTGCGCCGGCGAGGGCCGCCGATCCCTGCAGCAGGCCACGTCTGGATATTCGATCGAAGGCATTCGTGTGCACGCTAGGAGTGAACCCGCACCTGAACGGGCGTTCAAGAGAGCTTCGGGATGTTCACCCAGGCTTCGCCTGCGCTTCTCTGGAAGTTTGATCGAGTCGATCCCGATTACAACCGGTAATCGAGGGCCGAGCCTCGAACCACACCGACCTTGACTCCGATGTAACCGCCGAGTGCACCCCCGGCCGCGATCAGGATCCAGAACGCCGGCGGAAGCAGAGCCTCGGACCCGTCGACCTCGGAGAACGCGGAATAGCCTGCGATCAACGCGCCGAACAGGATGGGCAGTATCAGCAGAGCGGCAAAGAAAGTCACCCACACCCGATGCGACGAGTCTATTCACGACGGACGGCGTTTGTCGGCAAGTCGAGTCGCTCGTCTGCCGGAAACACACCCCGCTGACGCCTATGCTTGGAAAATGACCGAACCCGACATCAAGCCCAGAAGTCGTGACGTCACCGACGGACTCGAAAAGACCGCAGCGCGCGGCATGTTGCGTGCAGTAGGAATGGGCGACGACGACTGGGTCAAGTCGCAGATCGGCGTCGCCTCGTCCTGGAACGAAATCACGCCATGCAACCTGTCCCTCGATCGCCTGGCCAAGGCCGTCAAGGAGGGCGTACGGGAAGCCGGCGGGTTCCCTCTCGAATTCGGCACTATCTCCGTCTCCGACGGCATTTCGATGGGGCACGAGGGCATGCACTTCTCCCTCGTCTCCCGTGAAGTGATCGCGGACAGCGTCGAGACCGTCATGCAGGCCGAGCGTCTCGACGGATCGGTCCTTCTCGCCGGCTGCGACAAGTCGTTGCCCGGCATGATGATGGCGGCGGCCCGCCTCGACCTCGCCAGCGTGTTCCTCTACGCCGGCTCCACCCTCCCCGGCGTCGCCAAACTTTCCGACGGCAGTGAGCGGGAAGTCACCGTCATCGACGCGTTCGAGGCGGTTGGCGCCTGCTCGCGTGGGCTGATGAGCCGCGCCGACGTCGACACCATCGAACGGGCGATCTGCCCGGGCGAAGGCGCGTGCGGCGGCATGTACACGGCAAACACAATGGCGAGCGCCGCCGAGGCCATGGGAATGTCGCTGCCCGGCAGCGCTTCACCGCCCGCACCGGATCGTCGCCGCGACGGCTTCGCCCGCGAGAGCGGCAAAGCCGTTGTCGAACTCCTGCGTCGAGGTATCACCGCGAGGGACATCCTCACCAAGGAAGCGTTCGAGAACGCCATTGCAGTAGTCATGGCATTCGGCGGATCCACCAATGCGGTGCTCCATCTCCTCGCGATCGCGCACGAAGCGTACGTCCCGCTGACGCTCGACGACTTCGCTCGCGTCGGCGCGAAGGTCCCGCACCTCGCCGACGTCAAGCCTTTCGGAAAGCACGTCATGACGGACGTCGACCGTATCGGCGGCGTCCCCGTGATCATGAAGGCATTACTCGACGCGGGACTCATGCACGGAGATTGCCTGACCGTCACCGGTAAGACCGTGGCGGAGAATCTCGCGCACATCACCCCGCCCGATCCGGACGGCAAGGTCCTGCGGGCGATGAACAAGCCCATTCACCCCACCGGAGGCATCACGATCTTGAAGGGGTCACTCGCGCCCGGCGGCGCGGTGGTCAAGTCGGCAGGATTCGAGTCTGATGTATTCGTCGGCACTGCACGGGTTTTCGAACGCGAGCGCGCCGCGATGGATGCTCTCGAGGACGGCACCATCACCGGCGGTGACGTTGTCGTCATCCGCTACGAAGGCCCGAAGGGTGGTCCCGGCATGCGCGAGATGCTGGCCATCACGGGCGCGATCAAGGGCGCGGGTCTCGGCAAGGACGTCCTGCTGCTGACGGACGGACGATTCTCGGGCGGCACCACCGGCCTGTGTGTCGGACACGTTGCGCCCGAGGCCGTCGACGGCGGTCCCATCGCGTTCGTTCGCGACGGCGATCAGATCCGGCTCGACGTGGGTACCGGACAACTCGAATTGTTGGTCGACGACTCCGAATTGGAAGCCCGCAAGAAGGGCTGGGAGCCGTTGCCGCCTCGCTACACACGTGGTGTGTTGGCCAAGTACTCCAAGCTCGTGGGATCAGCCTCGGGTGGAGCAGTGTGCGGCTGATCCCAGCCCGCCGCTAGATCGGCCGGTACCCGGCGCCGACACCTCCGTGGGCATTGATCGTGTCCACGATGGAGGTCATGTTGGTGCCGAGTTCCGGCCCCAGGCATGGCACCCAGAGGTAGGCGTTGACCATCGCGACCAGCGTCGTCCCGACCGTGACCGGGGCTCCCGAATCACCGTGGTCGACGCAGATCTGAGTCCAGGTGGATGCGTCGGCGCTCAGGTCTCCCCAGACGACGCCGCAGGTCGTGCCCGTCGTACGGCCTTCCTTGCAGGCTGTGGCCGGGAAGCTGGCCGGAGCGCCGATCGAGGTGATGGTTGCCGCGCCCACCGTTCGAACTGGTGTGACCTTGCCCGGATCGAACTGGATGACCCCGTAGTCCAGGTCCGGGTTCGACTCGACGAACGTGCCGACCACGCCTGCGTCCTCGTTGCTTTCCGGGATCACGAACGATCCAGGACCACCGCAGTGACCTGCGGTGATACCTACGAGTCTGCCGCCGTTGTCGTGACCGATAGTGGTCAACGTACAGACCAGCTGATTGTCGATGATGATGCCCGAACCACCACCCATGGGCGTGGGTGCAGCAACAGCGTTGCTGCTGACGATGAACCCGAGTCCGAGTGCCAAGACCAACGCTGCCAGAGCCGAAACAATTCGCTGCAACATCACAATCTCTCCGCCGGTAATCTCCCCGCTGCAAAAAACGCATACCCCGGAAAGTGCGGACCTACGCAGCGTTTCTAGTCGGTAGCTCCGAGCGCCTCGAGCATCTTGCGTGCCTCCTCGAGCTGACGACTCAACTCGTCGACTCGCGCTGCAGCCATGTCCCGTGCAGCGACGATGATGGACTCGACAGCCTCGATTGCGGTGGGCTCACCCAACTCGCGGACAGCTCGCTCGACCGCATCGGGTGCGACCGGAACTGCTTTGCCCGGACGCTTGGCGCCCTGTGTGACCGTCACGCTCCAGTCGTTGTCCGCGCCGGCATGGATGGTGACGCTGATACCGGCCGGCAGTTTCTTCGCACGCTTGACGGCCGGACGAGGTGTCGCGGCAGGGGCAGCAGTGGTAGTCGGTACCGGAGCGGGTGCAGGCTGCGCACGCGGCTTCGGTCGAACAGGCTCTACGAGTGGCTCCATCAGGGGCTCGGACTCCACAACTGGTTTGGGCCGTGGCGCCGGTTTGGCCGGTGCCGCGGAGACGCGGTTTATGCGCAATTCCTCTGCCTCGAAAGGCAATTCGTCGTTGACGCCTTTGGGGCGGATCATCACGGTGTTGCCGTCCACCGACACGACTTTCGCCGAGGTACCGGCTTCGATCCCCAGGCTGGGAGTCGCCTCGCGCAGATAGACGGTGGCGCGCTTGCCTTCGGCGACAGCCGTGGCGAGCGCTGCCAGATTGTCCGCAGTGAGGTGATCCGGCGTTGATGCGGCAGCGCCGGAACGTCTACGGGGTGGCATGCGCAGGTCCTTTCAGAAGTATCTCGTGCATTTCGGTATCGACAGTGCTTTTCTCGGGGCAACTCTTGCACAAGCCACCGACGTGTTGACTCTCACCGCCCGCCTGAGCCCGAGGATCCGTAGGCGGTTCGGCCAATTCAGTACTGTTCTCGGGGCACCGCGTGGAAGATGGTGGACAGAAATTCGTTGCGGCAAGAAGGAGCACGGTGAGCAGTTCGGAGTCAGAGTGGATCGACGAGGTCACCGAACCCGCCCCTGCTGAATCTCACGCTGCCGAATCTCACACTGCTGATCCGGTCGACGTCGATGCTCATCTGCTCAGCCGGATTCAAGCCGACATCGAGGAGTCCCTCCTCGGCGGACCGCGCTGCTTCACGCAATCGCAGATCGCGGAATTCGCCGGTGTGACACGCGAGCGTGCCGATCGTTTGTGGGTCGCGATGGGCTTTGCCGTCGACGAGGATCCCGACGCCGTCATGTTCACCCAGCAAGACGCCAACGCCCTCAAGACGATCATCGACATGGTCAATCGAGGAGTCATCTCGCAGAGCAGTGAGGTTGCTGCCGCCCGTTCACTGGGGCAGTCGATGTCGAGGTTGGCTGAGTGGCAGGTCTCGCTGATCAGCACACACATCATCGACCAGCTCGCCGACTCGGCAGATCACGAGCCCGAAGCGATCCGGAAGATCGTTCTGCGCCTCGGCGCCGAGATCATTCCCGCTGTCGAATCTCTGCAGACGTACGTGTGGAAGCGCCACGTCGCGTCCTCGACGGGACGCAACGTCGGAAACCCGGGTGAAGAAGTAGCGAGTCGTGTTCTGGTCGTGGGTTTCGCCGACATCGTCGGGTACACCTCGCTGACCCGCGGCCTCGACTCCGCCGAACTCAACGATCTGCTCGAGCGGTTCGAGTCCGCGTCCACCGAAATCATCGGTCGCAACTACGGCTGGGTGGTCAAGACCGTCGGTGACGAGGTCATGTTTGCCGCTGAAAGTCCCCACCACGCCGCCGAGATCGCTTTGCAGATCCAGCAGGCGGTCCTCGCCGATCACGACGATCCGCAGCTTCGGGTGGGTCTGGCCATGGGGCCGACGTTGGTTCGCTTCGGAGATCTCTACGGTTCGGTGGTCAACAAGGCCGCGCGTCTCACCAGCTCTGCTCGTCCCGGCACTGTGCTGATCGACTCCGAGCTGGCCACCCAGCTCGGCTCGGACGCCAATTTCAAACTGCGACACCTTCGTCCGCGACGAGTGCGCGGCATCGACAGGCTCGAGCAGTACGTGCTACGCCGCAATCTGGAGCCGTGAGCTCTCAGCTCGACACTCCGCGTGCAGCCAGAAAGTCGTCCACGATCTGCTCACACGCAGCCTCCCCGAGAGGCGTCAGCGTGGCCAGCTTGGTGAGCACCAACGGTCCGACCAACTGAGCAAGTGCGACGTCGTAGTCGTACTCCCCCAACGCGTCGATCGCGTCCGGCGAGCGCAGGATCCGATCGAACGCGTGTCGGTACTGCTCGAAGACCGTCTGGCGCAGCGATCGCAATTCGGGCTTGTCCGCGGACAGGGCATCGACGCTCGAATAACCCTTCAGTTCCGGCCCCAAGCCGAGCCAGCACATCGCCGTCACCTGGATCGGTGCGCTTTCGATGGCCTTGGCCTGACTGGTCAACAACTCGAGCAACTGCGCGCGGAGGTCACCTTCCCCGGACATCTCCGGCACCGGCGGCAGTAGACGTGCAAATGCCGCGGCGAGTAACTCCGTGCCGCTGTCGAAATGGCGGTACAGCGTCGCACGCGCGACGTTGGCCAACTTGGTGACGGCATCGATCGTCACGGCGTCGACGCCGCCTTCTGCCAGCAGCGTGGTCGCTGCGTCGAGCAACCTGGACCTGGAACGCTGTTTGCGCGGGTCCTCGTCGTTTCCCTGCTGTTCGATTCCCTGCTTGTCGATTCCCACCGTCACAACTTCAGTTATACCCACTTGGGGGTTGTGGAACTGCTGTTCTTGTAACGATACTGATGGTCTTGTTTCTATCGGGAGGTTTCGTGAGTAGCGATACGACGCTCGAACAGTCCACGTGGACCATCCGACAGATCTGGATGCTGACGGTCGCGTGCTGCGCCGTCGCGCTGGTCGTCGCAGCGATGGCCGCGCTCAACACGGCCCTTCCCGACTTGGCCCGCGATACCGGTGCAACACAGAGCCAGCTCACGTGGATCGTGGACGGGTATACGCTCACGCTGGCTTGTCTCTTGTTGCCGGCGGGCGCACTCGGCGATCGATACGGTCGACGAGAACTGCTCATGTTCGGACTACTCGTTTTTGCTGCCGGCTCGTCGATTCCGGTCTTCGCGGACGAACCGTCGTGGGTCATCGTCTCCCGCGTGATCTCCGGCGTCGGCGCCGCGTTTGTCATGCCGGCGACGCTGTCTCTACTCACTGCAGGTTTCCCGCCGGCGCAGCGTGCCCGCGCCGTCGGAGTCTGGTCCGGCGTCGCAGGGTCCGGTGCAATCGCCGGACTCGTCGTCTCCGGGCTACTCCTCGAAAAATGGTCCTGGCATTCGATTTTCGTCAGCCTGGCCGTCGTCTCAGTTCTCATCCTCGTGGTGTCGTTCACGATCGTGACGTCGAAGGACACGGAGGCAACTCCACTCGATCTACCTGGTACAGCGCTGATCGCCGGCTCGATTGGCCTGTTCGTCCTCGGGATGATCGAGGCGCCCGCCCGTGGCTGGCTCGATCCGGTGGTTCTCGCATTGCTGATCGGCGGAATCGCCATGACAGCAATCTTCAGCTGGGTCGAATTACGCACTCGCCACCCACTTCTGGACGTCAGACTGTTTGCCAATCGTGCATTCGGCAGCGGCGCGGCGTCGCTGACCCTGCAATTTCTGGCGACCTTCGGCCTGTTCTTTCTGATCGTGCAGTATCTGCAACTGGTGCTCGACTACTCCCCTCTGCAATCTGCGCTAGCCCTTATGCCGATCGCCGTGCCGGTAATGGCCCTGTCCGTGGTTGCGCCCCTGCTGATTCCGCGTATCGGTCTACGCGCCCTCACCGCAACCGGAGTCGCCTTCCTCGGAACCGGAATTGCACTCCTGACGCGCTTGGATGCCAGTTCGACCTATGCCGAAGTCTGTGTTCCCTTGGTAGTGGCCGCCATTGGATTGGGTTTGTCGACAACCCCCGCCACTGCTGCCATCGTCTCCAACGCACCGGACTCCAAACAGGGGGTTGCCTCAGCAGTCAACGACGCAACCCGTGAGATCGGCTCCGCCATCGGCGTTGCACTGGCGGGAAGTATCCTCGCCGCCGGCTACGGAAATCACGTCCAGCCCGCGGTCGACTTGCTACCCGAACCGGCCAAGGAGCCGGTATCCGGTTCTCTGGCCGCAGCTCTCCACGTCGCCGAAGCAGCCGGGCCGCAGGGTGCCCAGTTGGCCGAATTCGCCCGTGAAGCCTTCATCAAAGGCATGGATCAAGGAGCACTCATGCTCGCCGCGATCATGTGGGTATCCGCGATCGTTCTGGGATTCTGGGCTCCGGGTCGTCAGCGAGACTGATCGTCGTGTCTATACGCGGGAGCTTTTGTCGTCTGCTTCGACTGCAGAGTCTGCAGTAGGGGCATCGACCGGAGCGGCACCACAACCGAGAGAACCATGACGCTGGTCGACCGGGTGGCTATCCCCGACCGATTCAGTTCGAGCAGCGTCGCTTGCAAATCCTCGTGCGACGCAGCGGCAATCCGGCACAGCACGTCGCCGGAGCCGGTGGTGGCAAAGGCTTCGAGCACACCGGGGATTGCCTCGAGTTCCGCGGTGACGGTGTCGAGCGCCCCCTGGGCGATCTGCAAAGTCACGAATGCTTGTACTCCGAAACCCGCTGCAGCCAAATTGACGTGCGGCGCGTATCCGGCGATGACGCCCGCATCTTCCATCCTTTTCAATCTCGCCTGCACTGTCGCCCGCGCAACCTTGACCTGACGCGAAAGCTCCAACGCACCGGCTCTCGGGTGCTTGTTCATCGCGTCCAACAGAGCCAGATCCACTGCGTCGAGATTCACGTCCGCTCCACTCGTCGTTCAACTATGCAAATTGCCTACAAAACAGTGCCACCATCTTCGCATTCCGGCGCTGTGTCTACTTTCAACTACCTCCGTTGACTACCCAACCTCTGAAGGACTTATCTGTTTGTACCGGCAGTGCCGAACATGACTCGAGCACCGCGCTGTGTACATCGCACTCAGAGGGGACTCACCATGACCGTCGAACAGACTCTCACCGACGACGAACAGTTGGCCGGCCTGGATCTGGAGCAATTGCGCCAGTTGGTCGGCTTGGTCGAGTACGACAGCGATCACGATCCCTTCCCCGTGAGCGGTTGGGACGGCCTCGAATGGATCGTCGGAAATGCCACGCAGACTTCACATTTCTTCCAGTCTGCGTTCGGCATGGAATTGGTGGCCTATTCAGGCCCGTCGACGGGAAACCGCGACCACCACGCGTTTGTACTCAAAAGCGGGGCCGTGCGGTTTGTCGTCAAAGGTGCTGTGGATCCGGCAAGTCCGCTGATCGAACATCACAGCCGTCACGGCGACGGTATCCGCGACATCGCGCTCAGCGTCCCTGACGTGGACAAGTGCATCGCACACGCCATCACCCAAGGCGCGACAGTGTTGAGCGAACCGCACGACGTCACCGACGAGCACGGCACCGTTCGCCTGGCCAGCATCGCGACGTACGGCGAGACTCGGCACACCCTCGTCGACCGTTCCCGCTACACCGGCCCTTACCTTCCCGGATACGTCGAACGGACGTCGTCGTACCGCAAGCGTGACGGCGCGCCCAAGCGAATCTTCCAGGCCCTCGACCACGTCGTCGGCAATGTCGAACTCGGCAAGATGGACCAGTGGGTCGACTTCTACAACCGGGTCATGGGATTCACCAACATGGCCGAGTTCGTGGGCGGCGACATAGCCACCGACTACTCCGCGCTGATGAGCAAGGTCGTCTCGAGCGGCAATCACCGAGTCAAGTTCCCACTCAACGAACCTGCCATCGCGAAGAAGCGGTCACAGATCGACGAGTACCTCCAGTTCTATCAAGGTCCCGGCGCTCAGCATCTCGCACTTGCGACCAACGACATCCTCGGAGCAGTCGACGCTCTGGCCGACGAAGGAATCGAGTTTCTCTCCACTCCGGCTTCGTATTACGAGGATCCAGAACTGCGCGCGCGTATCGGAGAGGTTCGAGTTCCGATCGAGGAATTGCAGAAGCGAGGCATCCTCGTCGACCGTGACGAGGACGGCTATCTTCTTCAGATCTTCACCAAGCCGATCGGAGATCGTCCCACCGTGTTCTTCGAGATCATCGAACGCCACGGCTCACTGGGATTCGGGTTGGGAAACTTCAAAGCCCTGTTCGAAGCGATCGAGCGTGAGCAGGCCGCGCGGGGCAACTTCTGAGGTAGGTCAGCTGTTTTCGGTCCACGCCCAGACCACCGCGGGTCGCCCGGTGGCACTGACCCGGACTCGTTCGTCCGTACGTTCCAGCCCTGGCAACGCTTTGAGCGTCCGGTTCAAATTGCCCGGGTCCGGACGCACACCGGAAAGCTCCTCCGCCACGGCCAGCGCGTACGACGCCGGAAACGACGGACCCAGTAGTGCCCCTGTGAATGCCTGATCTCGCCACAACAGGGTGTCAGCAAGGATCGGGCGGGTATCGGCGACTATCCGATTGTGGTCGAACGCAAGGTCCCCCGGGTTGTCCCAGCTCACCCATTCGGCCGAACCCGGCACCTCGTCCGACGAGATCACTGCCCACATGGTCACCGAGAGCGTCGGACCGCGGGGGTCGCGATTGGGTTCGTCGAACACGGTCAATTGACCGCTGACGAGGATCTTCTCGTCGGGAATTCCGAGCTTGGTGGTCACGGCTCGCCTGGCGGCGTCCTGCAACCGCTCACCGGCGCCCAGCAGTACACCGGGCAGCGCCAACTGCCCGGTGTACGGCTCCGCTTGCCGCGGAGTGACGGCAAATCGCAACATCCCGGGTTCCGGATTGCCGAACCGGAGCGCGATGACATCGATCGAGACAAGTGACTGGTCCACACCGTCCATCATGCAGGCACTGGGCATCGCATCTGACGATCGACCCGGTCGGCACCGTTCGCGGTCAGCACTACCGGCGCACCCATTTCCTCGCTCAGATACCGGGCGAAATCCTCCGGGTCGGCCGGAAGTTCCTTCGGCACGACCCCTACGGCTTTCAGGGAATCTGTCAGCGCCTGCTGGTGATCGAGATCCTTCCACTCTCCGACGGGAACGAACGGCAATCCTTCGTACGCGTGCACCCCGTGGATCGGGACGCCTGCAGCCCGCGCGCGATCCATCGCGTCGAGATGAGTAAGCGCCAAACCGTCGACGCCACCGCTCACCTCGATTGCGTAGTGCAACAACAACTCGTCGAGGTGGCCCGTCCGGAATCCGCCTTGATACTCACCCGTCCCGTTGTGCAGCTCGGGCAACACCTTCGCCAGCTCCGGATCCTCCGTCGGGAAGGGCCCAGCTCCGTGTCGTGTCATGTACGTGCGGGTGACGCCGAGTACGTAACTGTCCCGCCCCAACTCGTCGATCATCGCTCGCGCGTTGGACGGCTCGACCGTCGACCACGTGGTGTGTGGGTGAAACCCCCGCCACTCGTCGAGAAGGACACCTTGTGCCCCCTCGAATACCAGACGACCACGGGCACCCAACGCGCCCAGCGCATCCGGGTCGGCGATGTCCACGACGGCACCGAATTCCGCGTACATGTCGACCATGTCGTCGATCGGCGGAAAACCGTGGCGACTCTCCGCGATCAACGGTCCGTAGAATGTGGCCGACGCCGACAACTTACGACGCAAGGAGTCAGGTCGCCGGCAGTCTCCCACCGTAGGCGCATTCGCAATTTCGAGCGCATACGCCGCGGTCTCACCGATCCCCTTGCCACACGAGCCGTGTCGGTTACCGCCGCGAGCATCCTCACGGGCCCTGTTGGCGGCCACGTGAATCGGCGTCGTCAACAATGCGCGCGCGTCGATCCGTATCAGATCGAACGGATTTCGAACTCCGAGCGCTTCCAGAGCACACGCCTCCCGGGCGAGGGCGATGGGCTCGACCAACACGAATCTCGAGAGAAACGTCGGGACGCCGGACAGCGTTCCCGAACCGAACTGCGAAAACGTGTGGTGGTACTCGCCGACCGTCACGTTGTGCGCTGCCTGTGCCCCACCGTTGAACCGGACCACTGCGGCCACACCCAAATCGGCTTGGTCGGAGCAAAGCCAATCGACGGTTGCTCCCTTCCCCGCATCTCCGAACCCGAGGTCTACGACGACGATATCGCGGTCTTCGAACGGCTCCATCATGCTCTCCTTCTATGCGAAATCGACATCGTCCGTATCGGTTCCGAGATCGTGGGGCAACCCGGCCACCGTCGCGGTGCTGCGCCCTGGGATCACAGCGAGAGCCTTGCCGACGGTCTCGGCTTCAGCTCTTGAACCGATGTCGCGGAGATCCGCCAGTCCGTCACGCAGGTCGATGCGGTCCTCACCGATTCCGACCGTCAGCGCGATCAGTTCGCACACCGCAGCGGGGTCGTCGAGTTTGACGAAGCGTTCACCGAGCAACTTCTTCCAGTGATCCGCGATTTCCGGATCGTTGAAGTACGACGACTGATCTGGCAGAACGAAGTAGACATTCCATCTTTCTTCGAGTTCACGGTAGATCGACGAGACCGATACGTCCTGACGTACCTTGTCGCCGATCACCGAACGGATGTGACGAGCCGAGAGCCGCGGCTTGTTCAGCTCGTCGCCGATGATGAAGAGGTAGCCTTTCCTTCCGCGCTTCTCCCAGGCATCCGTACTGGTGTGGCGCGCCATGAAATATGCTGCCAATTCATAGCTTTCCGACTTCTGTCCACCACCGTTGCCCTCGAGGAAGATGGTCCGAAGCTGCTCGTCCATCGCGTTACCCGACTCGAACTGACCGACTTGTAGTGGCACCTGATCGGAATCGGCGTCGCCGATACCACCGAACAGAATCTGCGGATCATCCGCGTATCCCTTGCGTTGCAGCAGCCCGTGCAGCTTTCCGAGCTTGTCCTGCATGATTCGAGGAACAGCGCCCATCGAGCCGGTGACATCGAAAAGCACTGCTATCGGGAGAGAATCGGGGTGCCCGGCCGAGTCTCGGCATTCACGCTTGTCGACGCCGAAGGGGTCGAGGGTCGGGTCCGCTTTCCAACTGCTTCGCGGACGCGACCGAAGCGAATCGGTGTAACCGAAATCGTCGACACCGCGTGCGGCACGAAAAGTCTTGCCCGCCAAATAGGTGTTGTCGTCCCAGTTTCCGTAGCCCATGACAATCACTGTCCTTTCGTGGATGGAACGGCGAACGGACGAAATGTCCGCTGGCCATAGAGAAGATCGAGGAGTTCGTCGAACTCACCCAGTAGGTCGACCGCGTCGGGACGCAATCTCGGGTTGTCCTGCATGCAGCCGTCGGCAAACACCTTCATCCGTTCGTGGGTCTGCTCGCCCAGCATTCGGAGCATCAAATGATGAGCCATGTAGACGTCCCAGGCCGGAGACGCTCCTTCGCCGAGTTCCGGTGGGTACGAATCACGATCGGAACCGATCGTCGCCACCGGGCGGCTGCCCGTACGGGTGGCAAAGGACCAGCCGACCAGCACCACCCCGTGCCGATCAGGCTCGATCAGCACGTTCTCCGCGGTAATCGCCGTGTGCACCCAACCAGTCGCATGCGCTGCTGCCAGAGCCCGAAGTAGCCGTCGGTGCATCCACGCCCAGTCCCGTGGATCGAGGCCACCTGGATACGCCTCACGGACGTCGGCGAGACTCACAAAACCTTCGGTCAGATCGTCCAACACATCGATCTGACGTCTCGTGCCGCTGCCCACATGGGTGATTTGATCGATCAATCGCGGGAAGTACGAGACTGCCCAACCGGCTTCGCACGAATTCTCGATGTCCGTCAACACATTCCGTTCGGCCTCGATCATCGAGTTCGCCCGAGGGTCTCGCGGAATCTTCAGTACGACACCGGCATCGGACCGGTACAGGTTAGCGACCGAGCCGCGCGCTACCAATCCACCCAACGTGTACTCGCCCCGCTCGCCGACATAAACGGGTCGAGAATCTGCCGGCTCGAACTCCGCTGTCCAACTGCGGTAAAGCTCGTTCAATCGAGATGTTGCGGCCGAGTATCGCACCCGATCTTCGGGCTTCACCCGGTCCGGATGAATGGCTGAGGCGAGCCGATGAAAACGACGCTTTGCAGCGCGACGGGTGTCGAGATCGCTGGAGCCCCCCCCGAACACATCGGCCGAAACTCGTGCTGCCTCGACGATTTCAAGTGCCGTGCTGATCGTTTTCATGGTTTTAGTCTAACCGACTAAAACCATGACGGCAAGAATGCGTATTTCATCCGAGTACATGCGCATCACATCAGGACACGGCAATCACCTGTCGGCACCGAGGGCTGAAACAGCTTTGCGTAGCTCGATCACTGCCGGACTGCTGTCGCCCTCACGGGTACACAGATCGATCGAACACTGCTCGATGTCGGAAATGCGCACGAAACTGATATCCGAGCGGGTGTAGTACTCGGCAATGGTTGCTGCCGTTATCACCACCGCCCGACCGTTGGCGACAACCTCGAGCGCTTCGTCCATCGTGCGGACAGAGGGACCGTACCGGACGGGTACACCACTGGGGCGCGGGTCCACCGACCACCATTTCACCCATTCGGGTGGCGCACCGTCACTCGAAACCTGCACAGTCCCATCTATTTCAGAAATCTCGATGCTCGTACGGCCCGCCAGTTGGTGTCCTCGAGGCAGGGCCACCACCCGCGGTTCGACGCCGATCCGTTCGAGCACCACACCGTCGAGCACCGGCAGTGGAGGGCGCACGAAGGCGGCATCGACGGTCGCGCTCGCCACCGCGGAAACCTGTTGGGACCAGTCCAATTGGACCAGCTCCACCTCCGCATGCAACGAATCGATCACCGCACGTCCCAAACTTCCGGCCGCCCCGTTGATGAATCCGATCCGCAACCGCCTGGCCCGCCGACGCTCGAGTGCGTCGAGCCCGTTCATCGCGCGAACGGCGAACTCGAGAGCGGGCCGCGCATCCGCGACGAACACCTCACCCGCGGCGGTGAGCACCACCGGGTGCGAACTGCGATCAACCAACTCGACACCCACCTGTTCCTCGAGTCGACGAATCTGCTGACTGAGAGCAGGCGCCGTGACGAACAACCGGTCTGCCGCTCGGCCGAAGTGCCCTTCCGCCACGACGACGAGCAACGAGGACACCAACCGCAGATTCAGATCTTCACCTCTTCTCGCCTTTTTCATTACCGTCCATTCGGTTGTCTTAGGCCGCTGTTCGCCAGCAAAGTGATGAACATCACGGTATCTGAACAGCGGAGTTAAGCAAACCGGCAATTGTCGAACGAAGTTCTACATGTACAGCGAATGCCACGTCAGGTCACAGTTGTCGCAGATCCGGACAGCCCGCCGAATCCGCGAAACCAGGAGATGTGATGAGCAAGTACGAGCACGAATTCGTCCACATGATGGATGGCGTCGAAAAGCAATTGGGAACCATCGACAATCCGCGGCACCAGAAGATCCTCCGAAACTACCGGCGCCACGCATTGCTCGAGGTCTCCGGTCGTTACAAGGAAATCCTCTCGCCCGACATGACCGTAGAAGAACCCGTCTACCGGTTGTTCGAAGACGGGCAGTCGATTGTTCTGGACGGCATGGACGCCGTCACCAACTTCTACCAGTCACTCGCCGAGACGGACACCCTTGTCATGTGGACCGGACAGTCCGACTTCGCGGTCTCCGACAGCGGATTCTCGGGTGAGACTCTCTTCAGTCAATTCGTCCCAGGATCGATTCTGGGAGACGGGGTGTTCGGCGCGGTGCACGAATCGGGTGGATCCACCCCCGCAGCCCCCGAACAGTCGTCGGACATCGACCCCGACGGTTGGTATCTCGTGCGTCGGACCTTGGCATTTGTCTGGCCGTACGACGAGCAGGGGCGACTCATCGGTGAGCATGTCTACGAAGATTCTGCTTCGAAAGTCGTGACCAAGGTGGACCCGAGCGAGGTCATCACGGCGGCGCGCGCAGCCGAACTGCTTGCCCCACTGCTCGAAACGCACCTGCCGTGAGCGCGCCCGTAGCCATTGTCACCGGCGCAGCTGCCGGGTTGGGCGCCGCTATTGCCGAGCGCCTTGCGGAGGACTTCGGCACCCTGCTTCTCCTCGACATCGAAGAGGCTGCACTCGCCGACACCGCAGCACGCCTGGAAAGCCTTGGCGTAGCAGTCCACACGGCACGATGCGATGTTCGACGTGAAGGTGACGTCAAGAACGCCTTCGACGTGGCTGCATCGGCCGGAAGCCCGACTGCACTCGTCAACGGCGCCGGAATCGGCGTCTTCACTCCGTTCCTCGAGATCACCGAAGACCAGTGGGACAACACCTTTGCGGTGAACACCAAGGGCAGCTTCCTGATGTGCCGCGAATTCGTGAGCAGAACCGAGGGTCCGGCAGCGATCGTCAACATCGCGTCGATCGGTGCCCGCTTGGGCGGTGACATGCTCGCGCACTACGGACCGTCGAAGGCCGCCGTGATCGAGATGAGTCACAGCGTCGCCCGGATCGGCGCGACTCGAGGACTTCGCTCGAATACGGTCATGCCCGGGCTGATCCTCACCGACATGTGGCTTCGAACCATCAAGGAACTGCGTCGACGCGATCCCTCGCTCACAGATGTTTCCGATGCTGACGTCTTCGATTCTTTTGTCGCACAGATGGTTCCGATGGGTCGAGCTCAGACACCCGGAGACATCGCCGAGATGGTCGCCTTCTTGCTCAGTGACAAGGCTCGCAACGTCACCGGCCAGACGATTGCCGTCGACGGCGGCGCCGTGATGACCTGATCGGGTCGATGGCGGTCAGCCCCAGCGCGACTGGCCGCCGTCGAGCGGGATCGTGGCACCCGTGAGGTACCCGGCGTCTTCGCTGACGAGGAAGACGACGGCACGACCGATGTCGGCCTCGGGGTCTCCGACGCGTCCCAGCGGAATACCTGCGACAAATGCCGCTGCCTCTTCGGGATTCTTGTCCATCCACCACTGCAACGCGGGAGTCTTGGCGTGCGGGGCAACATTGAGAACGCGAATGTTGTCCTTGCCCCATTCGCAGGCGGCAGCGCGGGTCAACGAGCGCATGCCTTCTTTGATGGAACCGTAAGCGCCGTAGTTACTGGCATCCCAGCGCACCGCCGCCGAGGTGACCATGTTGATGATGACGCCACCGCCACGACTGTTCATGTGGGGGTACGACGCCTGCATCATGCGCAGGGTGGCGAGCGGCCCCGTCGCGAAGGAACGCTCGAAGTCTTCGTCGAGCACGCTCAAGAGTGGGCCGGGCTTGCAGTCGTTGGCGTTGTTGACCAGGATGTCGATTCCGCCGAACAGTTCGACGGTACGGTCCACGGCGTCGGTGATGTCGTCCTTCTTGCTGACGTCGCAGACCACCGCCTCACCGCGCGCACCGATGTCAGCCAGTAGTCCGCACGTGGTGTGCAACTTGGATTCGGTGCGGCCGGAAACGGCGATCACGGCGCCCTCTTTGGCCAAGGCCAGGGCAATCCCCTGCCCGATTCCCTGACCCGCACCGGTGATGAGTGCGACTTTGCCTTCGAGCTTGCCCATGTGACCACTCCAATGTCCGTCGACGCAGAGGTCCCTTTTGCGGGAGGGACCGGTCGATTCTGGTGACTGCCGCTGTTTGTCGTCTACACTCGACCTACAAAACAACCAAGCACTTGCTTGACCCTAAGGTGTGCGACCACGTCGCGTCAATCACATTGGGCGGCAATTCAGCTCGGCACCGCACCAGGAAGGCTCCACCGTGACACTGCCCAACCCCGTCGATTTCAGCGGACGCTCGGTGATCGTCACCGGCGGCACCAAAGGCATCGGCTACGTCATCGCCGAAACCTTCCTCGCCGCGGGTGCGAACGTCCTGGTCTGTGGCCGTAACGAGCCCGAAAACCTACCCACCGCCGACGGTCGTAGCGCAGCCTTTCGCGCCACGGACGTCCGCGATCCCGCCGACGCCGCAGCCCTCGTCCAGGATGCCGTCGAGCGCTTCGGCCGTCTGGACGTCCTGGTCAACAACGCCGGCGGCTCCCCCGACGCCGACGCTGCGACGGTGTCACCCCGCTTCGTCGAGAAGATCGTGGCCCTGAACCTGTTGGCACCCTTCAACGTTGCCCAGGCCGCAAATGCAGTGATGCAGACTCAGGACGACGGCGGCGCCATCATCAACATCGGCAGTGTCTCGGCGATCGACCCGCAGCCCGGAACCGCGGCGTACAGCGCAGCCAAGGCAGGCCTCCTCGTTCTGACCAAGGCATTGGCCCTCGAATGGGCGCCGAAGGTCCGGATCAACCACATCACCACCGGCCTGATCCGTACCGAGGCTGCCGCCGAGGTCTACGGCGCCGACGGCGGCGCTGCGGTCACCAGGACCATTCCGATGGAGCGCATGGCCGTGCCGGCCGATATCGCCAACTCCTGCCTGTTCCTGGCGAGCCCGCTCTCCTCGTACGTGAACGGCGCCGACATCGCCGTTCACGGCGGCGGTGAGTACCCGGCTCGCTACATGGCGACCCACCAGGATTGAAACAAATACGAAGCAGCCCCTGAGCGGATTCGCTCGGGGGCTGCTTCTTCGTGTGAACAACTGCGGGGCGCGACGAGGGGTCAAGCACCCCGCAGTTGAGTCTGGAGGGACTAGCGAGCGGAGAAGCTCACTCGTGCACCGGAAATCGCTACCTGATCACCCTTGGTGACCTGGAAGGCCAGGTCGTCGGGAGTTCCCCACGCAACGATGGACGGCGCTTCACCCGGATGGATTGCCGCAGCGAATCGACCCTCGAGGCTCACAAGGTCCGCCGGATGCACTCCGGCGACCCGGGCAAGCTCGAGCGTGCTCGCGGCCAACGTGCACAGGCCGTGCATGATCGGACGCGGCTGGTTGATCCGCGCCGCAGCCTCGGGATCGATGTGGATGTGGTGCTTGTCGCCCAGGAGCCGGTACATCGCCGTCTGGTTCTCCGCTGTGGTCAACACACCGGTCAACAAAGGCTCGCCGGTCGGCTCCGCCGGACGTGAGGGTCCACGTTCTCCGCCGAATCCACCGGCACCGGGGGCAAAAAGTGACCAGGTCGCGACGAAGTATTCGCACTCCACCTTCACTTCGAACACGGCCGCTGCGCCCTTGTCCCACACCTCGCCGACCGAAGCCTTCAAGGTCACGTCACCGCTACGCGGAAGCGGAGCAAGCACTTTCAGCTCTTGCGAGCCGTGCAGTGCCGTCGAGGTGTCGAAGGCGCCCGCCGAACCCAGAGCGTCGGGAGCCCACTGCGCCAGCGTCAGAGCAAAGGTCGGCAGTACCCGAAGCTGATCCTCGAAGACGAGGTCCAGCTCGGTCGCCTTGGCGCCCACGGCAAGTGCGTACAGGATCGCGTCGCGCTCGGTGTACGACACGGTGCGGGTCCCGAGATCGGCTCCACGCCAATCGCCGGCGGTCTTCGCAGCTTCCGAAGTTGTCACTGTCTTTTCCTCTCTCAAACAGCGCCGAGAACGAGACCGCTGGTGGGTACTGCTGTTCCGGCTGTGACCAATACGTTTTCGACGCCCTCGGGCTGGTTGGTCGACGTGCCTCGCACCAGTCGCACACCTTCGGCAATTCCGTTGACACCGTGCAGGTACGCCTCGCCGACCTGACCACCGTGAGTGTTGGACGGCAGGCGTCCACCGATCTCGAGGTTGCCTTCGCGGATGAAGTCCTTTGCTTCGCCTGGCTTGCAGAAGCCCAGTTCTTCGAGCTGGGGAAGCACCAACGGAGTGAAGTGGTCGTACAGGATCGCGGCGTTGATGTCGTCCGGTGTCAGGCCGCTCTGGCCGTACAGCTGACGAGCAACCAGGCCCATCTCCGGGATACCGGAGATGTCGGGCCGGTAGTAGCTGGTCATCATGTGCTGATCCTTGCTACTGCCCTGAGCGGCGCCCTTGATGACGACGGGCTTGTTGGCCAGATCCTTTGCGCGCTCGGCAGAGACGATGACCAATGCCTGGCCGCCGTCGGTTTCCTGGCAGCAGTCGAGCAGGTGCAGCGGCTCGGCGATCCAGCGCGAGTTCTGATGGTCCTCGAGCGTGATCGGACGCTCGTAGAACCAAGCAGCCGGGTTGTTGGCGGCATGCTTGCGCGCCACCACTGCAACTCGTCCGAAGTCCTCACTCGTCGCACCGTACTGGTGCATGTAGCGGCGGGCGAACATGGCGACCCACTGAGCGGGAGTCGACAATCCCTGAGGAGTCATCCACGCATACGCGGCGCGGTCAGCCGTGCTGTCCATCGGTCGATCGTGTTGGCCCAGGCCGTAGCGCACACCGGAGCGCTCGTTGAAGGCGCGGTAGCAGACCACGACGTCGGCAACACCCGTCGCAACTGCCATGGCTGCCTGCTGCACGGTGGCACACGCAGCGCCGCCGCCGTAGTGAATGCGCGAGAAGAACTTCAGCTCGCCGAGACCACAGTTGCGAGCCACGATCGCTTCGCCGTTCGTCTCCGACGTGTAGGTGGACAGACCGTCGACCTCGGACGGATCGATACCGGCGTCAGCGAGTGCCGCGACGATGGCCTCACACGCCAACTGCAGTTCGGTGCGGCCGGAGTTCTTGGAGAACTCGGTGGATCCGATGCCGACGATGGCGGCGGCTCCCGAGAGTGGGCTGATCGCCATCAGGGCCTCTCCTCTTCCTTGAAAGCGACTGCGACGGTGCCGGATGCATGGTTGCCGAGGCTGTTTGCACCCTGCACCTTGACCACGACCACTCCGTCTTCCTTGGACACGACCTCACCGGTCATCGTCATGGTGTCACCCGGGTAGTTGGGCGCCCCGAGACGAATGGCGATGCGGCGCAGGGTCGATGCAGATCCGGCCCAGTCCGTGACGTATCGACCGACAAGACCGTTGCTCGTGAGGATGTTCATGAAGACATCCTTCGAGCCACGCTCCTGGGCCAGGCTCGGATCGTGGTGCACGTCCTGAAAATCGCGAGTGGCGATTGCCGTGGCGACGATCAACGTGCGGGTCAGCGGGATCGCCAACTCGGGCAATGCCTCTCCGACAACGACGTCTGCGTAGCTACGACCGGCAAGAACGGTCATGCGAGCACCTCCACACCGGATGCGAGCTGCGCACCCAGACGCGCTAGATCGGAGCTGGAACCACCGAGGGTGGCAGCAATCTGCTTGCCCCACAACAGGTGACGGTGAACCGGGTAGTCGGTGTCGACGCCCATGCCGCCGTGAACATGCGTGGTGCGATGCACGACGCGCTGTCCGCCGTCGGTAGCCCACCACTTGGCGACCAGTACCGAGGTGCCGAGATCCAGTCCCTCGGAGATGCGCCAGGCGGCCTGCCACAGTGTCACGCGCATCGCTTCGAGATCGATGTAGCAGTCAGCGAGTTGATGATTGACGGCCTGGAAGGTCGCCAGCGGACGGCCGAACTGCTTGCGGCCGTTCAGGTACGTGACGGCCTGCGCGACTGCACCCGACCCGACGCCCCATTGGATTGCGGCCAATGCCAGCTGAACGCGGTCGATCAGCCACGGAACCGTGGTGCCGTCAGCCGCACCGATCAGCTGCGCGGGGGCACCGGCAAAGGTGACGTTGGCACAGATCTCCCAGTTGGTGGACTGCGTCTGTTCGAGCGTCACTCCCTCGGCACTCAGGTCGACCAGCAGCAGTGCCGTACCGGTGGAAGCGGTTGCCGAAACGAGAGCAAGGTTCGCGACGTGAGTCATCGGCACTACTGCCTTCTCACCCGTCACGGTCCAGTTGCCGTCGGCGTCCTGCTCAGCCGTGGTCAGTGGGTCGCCGCCCGTGTACGGACCGAACTCTTCGAGACCGACGGTCAGGAATCGACTGCCGTCGGCAACTCCCGGAAGGAGTTCGGCGCGAAGGGAATCAGAGCCGAATTCGTTGACAGCCAATGCTGCAAGGGTCGTTTCCCAGATCGGCACGGCCGCAACGTGACGTCCCTGCTGTTCGAGCAGTGCGTACAGCTCGGACAAGCCGAGGCCACCGCCGCCGAACTCCTCCGGCAGGGCGATACCGAGCAACCCGGTGCTCGCGAGCTCACGCCACAGTTCACGGTCGACGCGCTCAGCGGAGAGTTCGATCTCCTTGGTGCGCTCGATCGTTGCCTTGCTGGTGAAGACCTCGTCGGCCAGTGCGCGAATTGCTTCCTGCTCTTCGCTGAAATTGAAGTCCATCAGTGCTCCTCGCGTACGGCCGGCCGGAACGCGGGAAGCGTCAGATCCGGGTCGGCGTCGATCCAGTCAAGTTCCACGGGCATGTCGACCACGACATCTTCGGGCGCGATACCCACCATGTTGGCGATCAATCGGGTTCCCTCTTCGAGTTCGATTACCGCAACGACGAGCGGGTAGTCGAACGCGTCGATCTTGGGGTGGTGATTGACCACGAAGCTGTACACCGTGCCACGACCCGACGCGTCGATCGTGTCCCACTCGAGTGACTGGCACTCGCCGCACATCGGGCCGGTGGGATGACGCAACGTCTTGCAGGACGTGCAGCGCTGGATCACCAGACGGTGCTCTTTGGCCGCTTCGAACCAGAAAGCATTGTCCGCGTTGAGAGCCGGACGCGGACGCAGTGCACGAGGAGCTTCGGGCGCAGCAGATTCCTGAGGTTTGAACCGCAGCGTCCGCCACCGCTGGGTGCCGACAACCTGATCGTCACCGTTGCGGTAGGTCTTGAGCGTCGTGACGAAGTGTCCGACACCGAGGCCGGTCTTCTTCTCCGGCGAAATCGACTCGATGACCTCGGTGTAGTTAACGCGATCGCCTGGGCGCAGTTCGGCGAAGAACTCCTGATCGGAATCGGTGGCCACGACAGAGCTGTAGCCGGCTGCGTCGAGGGTGGCGATCAGATCGGTCCACACCTGCGACGGGTCGTTGCCCGCCATCTTGTCGGTAAAGGTCCGCATGATCCAGACCTGAAGCATCTGAGCGGGAGCGACGACGCCGTCACGACCGGTGGCGCGGGCAGCGTCGTCGTCGAGGTAGACGGGGTTGGTATCGCCCATGGTCTCGGCCCAATGCCGGATCATGGGGATGTTGACCTCGTCTGGCCCCCAGGTGGTGGGAACAAGCGTCTGGCCTACAAAAGCGTCGAGTTGCGCCGAAATGTCGCTCACTTGACCCTCTTTTCGCGAACGAGTCCCAAGCCGATGGTGCCGACCATGTCCCGCAGAACTTCGTTGACGCCGCCGCCGAAGGTGTTCACGACACCCTGACGCGAGATCTGCTCGATCTGACCGGCAAGCAGAGCGCCCGGAGACTCGGGGCGGATGCGACCGGCGGAGCCGAGAATTCCGAGCAGGGTGCGGTAGACGTCGACGTGAGTCTCGGTCCCGTACGTCTTGGTGGCACCGGCGTCGGCTCCGGAGAGCGTGTCCTGTGCGACGGCTGCCGTCATCTTCCAATTCAGCAGTCGCATGGCCTCGAGCTTGGCGTGTGTGCGAGCGAAGTCCTGTTGCACCCACGGGATGTCGATGGCGCCGTTTTCCTTGGCCCAGTCCAGGACCAGGTTCCACAGACCGTACGTGCGACCACCGATGGCCGCCAGGCCGATTCGCTCGTGGTTGAGCTGAGCCGTGATGAGCTGCCAGCCGCCGTTGACCTCGCCCACAACGTCCTTCGACGGAACTCGAATGCCGGAGTAGTACGTGGACGTCACCATCAAACCGCCGACGGTGTTGATCGGTGACCACTCGAAGCCTGCATCCTCGGTGGGGACGATCAGGATCGAGATTCCCTTGTGCTTGGGGGCATCCGCGTCGGTGCGGCAGGCCAGCCACACGTAGTCGGCAGTGTTGGCGCCACTGGTGAAGATCTTGTTGCCGTCGACGATCCACTCGTCACCGTCGAGAACCGCACGAGTCTTGAGTGACGCAAGGTCGGTGCCGGCCTCGGGCTCGGTGTACCCGATTGCGAAGACGATGTCGCCGGCCAGGATGCCGGGCAGGAAACGTTCCTTCTGTTCTTCGGTGCCGTACTTCATCAACGTCGGTCCGACGGTATTGACCGTCACGAAGGGAAACGGCAGACCTGCGCGCTGAACCTCGTCGAAGAACACGAACTGCTCTTCGATGGAGCGTCCCTGTCCACCGAATTCCTTGGGCCAGCCGATACCGAGCCAACCGTCCTTGCCCAGCAACTTCACGATCTCGCGGAAGTACTCGCCACCCACACCTTGCTCGCCGGCCGCGCGACGCTTCTCTTCCGGCAGCAGCGCCGCGAAGTACGCGCGCAACTCCTTGCGGAGCTCCTGCTGCTCGGGCGATTCCCTCAGATCCATCGCTGTTTCTCCTATGGCATTCATGGCTGGCAACTCTTGGCCTGGACGCTAACCAGATGCCCAGGTGGGCGCTGTGAGTGTCTCGATGAGCGGGAAGCCGAAACATGAGCGGCGTCACATAGGGTGAGATATGCGCATGGACTCCTCGGATCGCGTCGCTCTCACCGACTTGGCCGCCAGGTACGCACAGGCCGTCGACCGCCGAAACACCACTGCACTTGCGGCTCTCTTCACTGACGACGTGGCATTCGTCTTGCCGCCGGCACTGAACGGAACGGGTGCGCCGACGGAGATACGTGGGAATTCCGTCGTCAGCAGTTCGGTGGTCGATGCCGTCTCACATCTGCACTCGACCCGGCACATCGTCGAGCAGCAGATCCTCGACCTCGACGGCCCCACCACTGCGCACGGTGAGGCCTACTGCTCCGCCCACCACATCTATCCGCGGGGCGAGGGCCACCGGGACAACCGGATCGAGATTCGTTACCAGGACAGCTTCGAAAAGATCGACGGCACCTGGCTGTTCTCGCGTCGCGAACTGGTAGTCGATTTTGCCGAGGACGTTCCGGTCATCCTGCTCGGACAATAGGTACATGAAAAAATCGCGGTGATTCTGTATCTCCTCACGGGAGGTTTACCGGGCTAGCGTTCAGCAACTGTCACGCCATCTCGGCGTGCGTTCGGCTATGTCTTGGAGATTCACATGTCACGCTCGCGCACCAGAAGATTCCTCGCTGCCTTCGCAGTGGCCGCCGTCGCAGTCGGAACCGTAGCCGCGTGCTCGAGCGACAACTCCTCCGACGAGAACGCACCTCTTCGCATCGTCGCTTCTTCGGTTCCGCACGCCGAGATCCTGAAGTTCGTCGAAGAAAAGGGCCTGCTCGGTGACACCAAGATCGAGGTCAGCGAGATCACCGGCGATCTCGACGCCAACGAGGTGCTCGAAGCCGGAGACACCGACGCCAACTTCTTCCAGCACGTGCCGTACCAGGAATCGTGGTCGAAGGAGAAGGGCGTCGACGACCTGGTCGCAGTGGCGAAAGTCCACGTCGAGCCGCTCGGTGCATATTCCAAGAAGGTCACCAACGTGGCCGACCTGCGCCAGGGCGCAACGGTCGCTTTGTCCAACAACGTGACGAACTTCGCCCGTGGGCTGTACCTGCTGCAGCAGGCCGGTTTGATCAAGCTCGATCAGCAGTTGGGCGCCCCCGGCACCGACATCACGCAGATCAGCGAGAAGAACATCATCGACAACCCCAAGGGACTCACGTTCACCCAGGTCGATCCCCCGCAGTTGCCGCGCACGCTCGACGACGGAAATGTCGATCTCGCAATCATCAACGGCAACTACGCAATCGAAGGTGGCCTCAACCCGGCCAAGGACGCCCTGGTGCTCGAGAAGGCCGAGGGCAACCCGTACGCCAATGTCCTGACCGTACGCACCTCGCTCGAAAACGATGCGCGAGTACAGAAGTTGGCCGAGGCATTGACGTCCGCCGACGTCGCGACGTTCATCGAGCAGACCTATCAGGGCTCGGTCATTCCGGCCAGCGCTACCTGATCGAGACCCGTCATGGTCTTCTCGATCGAATCGGTCTCCAAGGAATACCGCAGCGGCACAAAGGTTCTGCATGCACTCGATTCTGTATCCCTGAAAATCGAAGACGGCGAAATCTTCGGCATCATCGGCAAGAGCGGCGCCGGCAAGTCGACTTTGCTGCGCTGCCTCAACCTGCTCGAACGCCCGACCAGTGGCCGGATTCTGTTGGGCGACACCGATCTGACCGCGTTGAGCCCAGCGCAACTGCGCGACACACGCAAGCGGATCGGTGTCGTGTTCCAGCATTTCAACCTGCTGCATTCCCGTTCGGTCGCCGCCAACATCGCCTTCCCTCTCGAAGTGGCGGGATACTCGCGGGCAGATCGACGTGCCCGCGTCGACGAGCTGATCGAGTTGGTGGGCTTGGAAGACCGACGTGACGCCTTCCCCTCGCAACTGTCCGGCGGCCAGAAACAACGCGTCGGCATCGCGAGAGCCTTGGCGGCTTCACCCGACGTCCTCCTGTGCGACGAGGCCACGAGCGCCCTCGACTCGGACACAACCGATTCGATCCTCGACCTGCTCGCCGATCTCAATCGACGACTCGGTGTGACCATTGTTCTGATCACCCACGAGCTCAACGTGGTTCGACGGATCTGCCATCGCGCTGCGCTGATCGATCAGGGCCGCATCGTCGACGAGGGAACGCTCACCGAACTGGTCGCAGACCCGGACTCACCCCTCGGAGAGGCGCTACTGCCGACCGGAACGGTACGAACGTCCACGACCGGAATTCCGGCGCTCCTCACCTTTGTCGATTCACTGTCCACCTCACCCGTGATTTCCCAACTCTCACGAGATCTCGACGTCGACGTCACCGTGATCTCCGGCGGTATCGAGGACATCGGATCCCATCAGGTCGGTCGCCTTCGCGTGGAGTTCGCCTCACACACGGGACTCGTCAGCAACGAAGAGACAAGAAAGTCTGTCGAAGAACATCTTTCGCAGCGCGGAGTGAAGGTGACGTTCTCATGAACAAGACGTCCTGGCAGGATTCCCTGGGCGAAGCATGGGAAGCCCTACTCGACACGCTCTACATGGTCGGTGTCTCGTTCGTGCTCACCGTGATCATCGGAATCGCTCTCGGTGTTCTGTTGCACGCGAGCGCGCCCGACGGAATCCGTCCCAACCGCGTCCTCAATTCGGTTCTGGGCACCGTGGTGAACATCGGCCGTTCGCTGCCGTTCGTCATCTTGTTGGTGCTCCTCATCCCGGCAACGAGGGCGATCGTCGGAACAGCGCTCGGCGCCACGGCAGCGATCGTCCCGCTGACCATCGGTTCGGTGCCCTTCTTTGCGCGCGTCGTCGAGAACGCCTTGCGTGAAGTCGATTCCGGACGCGTCGAGGCAGCGCGGTCCATGGGCGCCACCGACAAAGACATCATCACCAAGGTGCTACTGCCCGAATCCGTTCCGGGATTGGTAGCAGGAGCAACCCTGACGGCGGTGATGCTGATCGGCTTCTCGGCCATGGCAGGTGCCATCGGCGCCGGTGGACTCGGCGACTTCGCAATCAAGTACGGCTACCAACGATTCAACACACCGGTGCTGTTCGTCGCAGTCGTGATCTTGATCGTGCTGGTGCAGGCAATCCAGTCGACCGGCGATCTCGTGGTTCGTTCAATGGCGCACAAGCGGTAACTGATCAGCTCGAGACCATCGCGATCGCTGTTCGCAGTCCGCGCCGCTTACCCGTCTGCGGATCGACGCCGAACACTTCCTTGATTCCGCCTCGGATGCGGAACTTCAACTCCGAGTGCGTCTCCGGAGCGTCGTCCTGGGAAGCCGAGAGAAACCTGTTGGGCAGCGACAACTTCCAGATGGTGCGCAGAGTCAATCCGTACTGCTTCCACAGCGGCCCGGTCGTGTACGGGAGGTCGTACTTGTCACACAGGTCGCGCAACGGCACCGCGATTTCCGAGTACCGATTGCTCGGCAGATCCGGGAAGCAGTGATGCTCGATCTGGTAGCAGAGGTTGCCGCTCATGAAGGCCATGACGGGACCGGCATGAAAGTTGGCAGAGCCCAGCATCTGTCGTAGGTACCACTGAGCGCGCGATTCGTTCTCGAATTCCTCGAGCGTGAACTTCTCGGCACCGTCGGGAAAGTGCCCGCAGAAGATGACGGCGTAACTCCAGTAGTTTCGGATGAGGTTCGCAACGACGTTCGCCGTCAACGTGGTCTTCCACGCGGGGCCGGTCAGGGCGGGGAACAGGATGTAATCCTTCGCCACCTGACGCGCGATCTTCTTACCGACGTCCTTGGCCATGTCCGATTTCTCGGACCACTTCACCTCACCCTTGCGGAGTTTGTCCGTTTCGAGGTGATGCAGTGCCACTCCCCACTCGAAGAGGGTCGCGAGCACAAAATTCGTGATCGGTTGAAAGAGATAGTCGGCGTGCCACTTTTGATCGCGCGTGACGCGCATGATTCCGTAGCCCACGTCGTTGTCCAGTCCGACGATGTTGGTGAACTTGTGATGGGTGAAGTTGTGCGAGTGCTTCCATCCCGAGGACGGGCAGGTGTTGTCCCACTCCCAGTTGCTCGAGTGAATCTCGGGATCGTTCATCCAGTCCCACTGGCCGTGGATGATGTTGTGGCCGAGTTCCATGTTCTCGATGATCTTGCCGACCCCCAGCAGCGCAGTCCCCAGAATCCAGGCAGGCTTCTTCTTGCTGGCGAACAAGACGATGCGGCCGGCCACCATCAGAGAGCGTTGAAACGCGATCGTCCGCTGGATGTATCGAGCGTCGTGCGCGCCGCGCTTCTCCTCGATGTCGAGCCGAATGGCGTCCAACTCGCGCCCGAGCGCTTCGACGTCTTCCTCGGTGAGATGGGCATATTCCTTGATGTCGGTGATCGCCACAGTGTTTCTCCGTATCGGTTTTCTCCGTGCCGCAGGGCTGGTCCGTCGGGCGGTACCCCTGGGAGCCGGTGCGGAAACGTCAGCCCCGATATTCATGTGCGTCTTCACGCAATCTATGCCAAAGTCGATATACGTGAGCCCCGAAAACAAGATCACCATCCGCACCGCTACCGAGAGCGACTGGCCGGCTCTCCAACTACTCGACTCGGTGGGGTTCGGTTTTCACCCGTCTCCCGCGGTCAGCGAACTGACGAAGGCGCTCTACAAGCCCGAGGACATCATCCTCGCCGTCGACGGTGACCTACCCGTCGGCGTGGCCATCGAAATCGACATGGAATTCACCGTGCCCGGCGGACGCCAACTCCCCACGCGCGGAATCACCTGGGTATCCGTCGCCCCGACTCACCGTCGACGTGGTGTCCTACGCTCGATGTTCACTGCACTTCACGCCCACATCGAGTCGACCGGAGCACCACTTGCGGCCCTGACGGCCAGCGAGGCCGGCATCTACAACCGCTTCGGATACGGCCCGGCCACCTTCAGCGAAGGCATCACCCTCGATCGCCGCTTCGCACGATTCCGCCCCGAGGTGCCCGACAACGGTGGCGTGTCCATCGTCGACATCAAAGCTGCCTCGACGCTTCTTCCCGAGATCTACGACCGCTGGCGACTGCAGACTCCCGGCGCGCAGGTCCGTCCGCAACCACTCTGGGACCACATGTTCGCCGACCCGTCGGAGGATCGTGACGGCGCCTCCGGACTGTTCTTTCTGACACACGCGGACGGATACATCGCTTACCGGCACACGAGCGAGGGCCGCGACAGCATCGCCCGGATCGACGAGTTCGTGACGATCACCGAAGATGCGCACGCGGCGCTGTGGCGCACGATCTGCGGCCTCGACCTCGTCACCCGGATCGAGACACGCCAGCATCCTGCCGATCCACTCCGGCTGATGCTCACGGACTACCGCCTTGCCCGGACGACGACGCGCTCCGATCGACTGTGGCTGCGCATCATGGACGTTCCCGCGGCTCTCGAGGCTCGTGAATATGCTGCTGACCTGGACACAGTCATCAAGGTCGAAGATCCGTTCCTGAAGGCCGGCGGAACCTTCGCACTTCAGGTCAAGGACGGCAAGGCCACCTGTACGGCCACTGACGCGGTGCCTGCGATCACGATGCCCTCTGATGTCCTGAGCAGCTTGTACCTGGGCGAGCACCAGGCCAAGACCTTCGCGGCGGCGCACCGACTCCACGCGTCCGATCCGCAGGAGATCCTGAATTTCGACTTCGCTTTCAACGCGCAGAAGCCCGCAATTCTCGGGTACGGATTCTGATGATCTTGCCGACACGGGCATCGACGATTTGTGCCCTCGGTCGTATTCAGGGTTAGCCTCGAACAATGGCGTTTGTCGAAAAGATGGTCAATAGGCTTCCTGAGCGGGTTCTCGTGCGCGTCCTGCCGCACGCAGAAATGCTCAAGTTCCTGGTGGTCGGCGGCATCGCCTTCATCGTCACCACGGTGCTGTTCTTCGGCATCAAGTGGACGGTTCTGCCTCAGCACCCGGTGACGGCCAACATCCTTGCGGTCCTGATCGCGACGGTTCTGTCCTACGTCCTCAACCGCGAATGGTCGTTTGCGCAGCGCGGTGGTCGACAGCGCCATCACGAGGCCGCTCTGTTCTTCATCGTCGCGGGTATCGGTTTGGCCATCAACCAGGTACCACTCTGGACCTCCCGGTACGTGTTCCATCTGCGTCAACCCGAGGTGTCGGTGTTGATGGAAAACTTCGCGGACTTCATCAGCGGATCGATCATCGGGACCCTGCTGGCGACGGCCTTCCGCTGGTGGGCCATGCGTCGGTACGTCTTCCCCGAAGAAGCCACCGACAGCCAGGTCGTTCTCGACATCGAAGCGACTCCCGGCACCAAGACGCCGACAACCGACGCCACCGCCCTCGACTGACTCCCGGATCGACGCACCCGATCGCTCGCGCTTCGATCAGAGTTCGTCGATTGCGATCAACCCGTCCTGCAGCGCCCGCGCAAGCAGTGCCATCTTTGTCGGCGCGATGCTCCTGAACGGGCTGGCCCATCCCTGATCATCATCGGCGACAAGCACTCCAGCCTGCAGTTTTCCCGCTCTGCACAACACGGTCACGACACAGTGATCACTGGTGCGTAGCCTCCGATTTCCAATTGGATTCGGAGGACCCATGGCTACTTGCAAAACTCGAGTTCTTGCGCTGTCGGCGGCAGGACTCATGCTCGTACTCGGCGCATGCAGCAAGGCCGAGTCGGCGAAAACGCCGACCGACCTCGACGTGACATCAGCGTCCGCCGGACACTACTCACTGGTCTGGGAACACGGCGGCTCGGAAAAGGTGCGTGTATTCGCCGCCACCGACCCGAAAAACCCAGCCGCAGAAGGAAAGGAAATTGGCACGGTCGACGGCTTCTCCACTGAGGTCGACGGCCTCGACCCACTGTCACGCTGGTACTTCGAGGTCATAGACGAGGACGGCACTTCCACCATCGCGTCAACCCGCCACGTGACGCTGCAGGGCGCAGCCAACGTGCGTGATGTCGGCGGATACGAGACAGCCGACGGCCGATCAGTCAAGTGGGGCCTGGTTTTTCGTGGCGACCGCTTGAGCGATCTGACTGCTGACGATCAACAAACGATCGAGAACGCAGGCATCCGGACCGTTGTCGATTTCCGAGGTGACAGCGAGATCGCAAAGGACGGAGCAGACAAGGTTCCCGCGAACGTGAAAGTGGTCAACACGGCAGTCCTGGATGCCGGCACTCAGGCTCTTGCCACAGCGATTACGAGTGCCCTGAAATCTGGTGACCCTGCAATCGTGGAGCAGGTGCTCGGGGGCGGTGAAGCCGTCCGGATCAGCGACACCGGCGCCGTCGACCAACTGTCCAAGCCTGACGGAATGGCCGGGTATTCCCAAGCCCTACGGACCGTCGCCGATTCCGAGTCCGCAGTCGCTTACCACTGCACGGCAGGCAAAGACCGCACTGGACTGATGACAGCTCTACTTCTCGGCATTCTGGGTGTTCCTGACAAGACCATCGTCGACGACTTCGTCCTGTCGAACACCTACAACAAAGCCAAGAACGAACAGACCTACACGTTTCTGTCTTCGAAAGGAATCGATGTCGATCTGTTGAAACCGTTGATGGAGCAGCGTCCCAGCCAGATTCAGCCAGTACTCGACAAGATTCGCGACCAGTTCGGTGGGTGGGAGAAGTTTTCGCAGGACGTGCTGAAACTTGACGCCGACACGATCGCAAAGCTCCGGAGCAAATTGCTGACCAAGCAATAACTGATCGACGTTCCGACAGCAATGACCGGCAGCCGCTCCGATGGCTGCCGGTCACGCCCGCACTCCTAGTTACTCAGCCCCAGCCGCTTCGAGCATTCGGCCATTTCGTCGATGATCAGTTCCAGCGACGTGCCACGACGACTCGCGGACAACACGATTCGATCGGCTCCCAACCCGCGTGCCCAGTCGAGTTTCGCTTCGTCGAGCCTGGGCAGTGTCGCACCGAGTACCAGCGATACGTCGGCAGGATCTCGATCTGCCTTCACCGCAGCCGCTTTCATCGCCGCTACAGCCTTGTCGAGATCTTCACCGGCCAGTCCCAGCGGCTGGAAACCGTCACCCAACCGGCCTGCTCGCCGAGCAGCAGCGAGACTGTGTCCACCGATGTAGAGCGGAACTCCGGATTCGCGGTGCGGCTTCGGCCAGCTGTACGCACCCTTGAACGAGAAGTAATCGCCGTCGAAATCGACTGCTTCCTTGCCCGCCCAGAGTGAACGCATCACCGCGATGGCCTCATCGGCTACCTTGCCGCGGCGCTCGAAGTCACCGCCGCACGCCTCGATCTCTTCCTTCATCCACCCCAGGCCGAGGCAGATGCGCAATCGCCCACTGGAAAGGCGATCGAGCGTCGCCAATCTTTTGGCGAGCACTACCGGATTGTGATTGGGCAGCACCAGAACTCCAGTGGACAAGCCCAAGGTGGTTGTGGCACCCGCCACGAACGAAAGCAGTTCGAGCGGATCCGGGATGTCGCAGTCATCGGGAAGATGCGATTTGCCGGTCGGAGAATAGGGGTACTCGCTCGCGGTGTCGGCGATGACCACCGAGTGCTCCACTGCCGAGATCTCGTCGAAACCCAGCGACTCGGCCGCACGGGCGAATTGCAGAATCCAATCAGGGTCTCCGCTTCGACCCAGTTCGACCGGAACGACCACGCCGAGCTTCATACCGTTTCCTCCAGTGTCGCCATCAATTTCGGACCATCCACGACGCGACCGAGGTACCGGTCCGCATCGGGATCTGTTGCAAGCCACACCGCCGCTGCAGCGGGTACGGATGCCGGTGTGGCCGCAAATCCGGCTTCCACGATTGCGTCCGCGCCACCACGGGCTTTCCCTGATTCCGTGATGACAAATCCCGGACTCAGGTTGAACGCTTTGATTCCGGCGTCTCGGTACTCGGAGTTGATCGCTCCGGCAATACGTCCGAACGACGCCTTCGACGCGGCGTACGACAGACCCCAACCACCCTCGCCGGGAGGCGCAGGCGGATCCATGGTCGCCGAGCCCGATGCCAGATTGACCACTACGCCGTTGCCGCTCTTGATCATCGACGGGAGTATCACCTGGACCAGAGCGAGTTGGTGCAGATAATTCCCGATCGCCATCGCCTGAGCGTCGTCGATCTCGATGTCGAGCACCCGGTCCATGTTTCCGACAGTCTGCGCATAGGCGTTGTTCACCAGCACGTCGACACGTCCCCACTCGGCCAGCACCCGTTCACCGGCGCCGCGGACGGATGCCAGATCGAGCAGGTTCATCGGAACGGCCAATGCGCGCACACCGAAGGACTTGATCTCGGCAACCGTCGTCTCCAGGCTGCCGGGCACCGGAATCACTTGCTCGCCTTGCCTCGTTCGCGGGGCTGCCCGTCCCTCTCCTTCACGAACGGTGCGAGCAGTGATTGCAACGTCGAATCCGGCGCGCGCGAATGCCAGCGCGCACTCTCGGCCGATCCCCCGGGAAGCGCCGGTCACCAGCGCAACTCCACTCACAGGAACCGCGTGCGGCCGTGCGTCTCGAACTCCTTCTCCAGGTTCACCACGTCAGCTTCGGTCATCAACGTGTATTCGGGAGTGCCTCGGCCCACCCAGTGGAACACTGGTTCGTCGGTCCGCCAGCGATCGGCTTGAAGTTCACGTTTGAGTACCTTGTTGGAGCCCGTGACGGGCAGGTCGGTCGAAACGCGAACAAATCGTGGCGCTGCCTTAGTACCCAGATCCGCCTGCGCGGCAAGGTAGTCGGCGAACTCGACCGGATCGAAATCGGCGAGATCGGCGACCTCGATCGCAGCCATGACCTGATCACCCGAACGCGGATCCGGCACCGCGAAGACACCCGTGGCGATCACCTTGGGGTGCCGACGCAGGATGTGCTCGATCATCAGGGCCGAGGTGTTCTCACCGTCGACCCGGATCCAGTCGCCCTTGCGTCCCGCGAAGTAGATGAAGCCGGCCTCGTCGACGTAGCCGAGATCGCCTGTCCAGTACCAACCGTGGCGAATCTTCTCGGCGATCGCGTCTTCGTTCTTGTAGTACCCCTCGAACTTCTTCGATCCGGCCTTGTCGACCATCTCGCCGATGGATTCGTCGGGGTTCAGCACGTGACCGTGCTCGTCGAGAATTGCGCGGGGTCGCTCTTCGCGCGTATCGGGATCGACGATGACGATGTTCTCGCTCGCGGGACGGCCCAGTGCTCCGGCAGGTTGGTTCGGATCGAGCACTACTGAACCGGCACCTTCACTCGAACCGTATCCCTCGAAAAGTTGTGCACCGAAACGACGGATGAACTCTGCCTTGTCCCCCGGCGACGCCTCGGTCCCGAAGCCGTGGGTGAGGGTGTTCTCGATGTCGTCGGGCAGTTCCGGCGTCGCCATGAGATACCCCAAGGCCTTACCGACGTAGGTGAAATATGTTGCGCCGTAGAACCGAACGTCCGGCATGAATCCCGAGGCCGTGAACTTACGAACGAGGCAGACCGTAGCTCCCTGCGAAAGGGCCGGCGCCCACAGAGCCATCAACGCGTTGCCGTGGAAGAGCGGCATGCAGCAGTAGCAGACGTCGTCGCGGTCGATGTCGTACTTGGCGCAGTTCGCGTAGGCCAACCGCGTCAGACGCCCCTGGCTGCACCGCACTGCCTTGGACATTCCGGTGGTGCCCGAGGTGAAGAGAAGCAAGAACAGCGTCGACGCGTCGACACCGAGGTCGATCTGAGGCGACTCGACGTGATGTGCTGCAATCTTGTCCGGGTACGACGCGTCGTCGACGAGGACGAAACGATCTTCGGTCAGCCCGAGGTCCAGGCCGGCAAGCTTCTCGTAGCCTGCTTTGTCGGTGACGATCAGCTGGCAGTCGACGTACCGGACCTCAGCCTCGAGTTCAGCTCCACGCCTGGTCGGATTGATGCCGACGATCGTGGCCCCGGTCAGGGCCGCGCCGCCGAGCCAGAACAGGAACTCCGGATCGTTCTCGAGAAGTACTCCGATGTGAAACGGTCCGGGCGCGCGAAGCGACTTCGCCAGCGAGCCGCGCGCTGCGCTCTCGCGCACCACCTCGTCCCAGCTCCAGTCCTGCGTCCGCGTCCGCAGGCCCAGGTGCTGATCACCGAGACGGTCGATCAACATCTGCGCGACGTCCTCGCGCTGAGGAGCTGCAAGAGCTGCATTCGAAGATGCTTCGGTGGCGGTGTTCGTCATCGTGTCCTGTGTCCTAGTCGATATCGGAATGTCGATTACTCCAACTGCGATACGACTCGAACGTATCGACGCCTCAGAGCCGGAACGGTCCCAGTCTCGCTCAGTGGTAACCGCCGCCACAGATATGATTTTCTCGTGAGATTTTGTGACGTGAAAAGCGCCACAATACGAAAGGCCATTCCATGACTGCCCCCGCAGATCCGCAGTTGCTTCTGGACCAGGCGGTCTCACGCCTCACCGGTCCAGGTGGGCCATTCGAGATCGTCGAAGAAGAGGTTCTCGGCACCGTCATGCCTGTGATGAAGAACCGCGGTCACGCCATCGGTGAACTGATCTCGGCATCTCGCGCCTGGGGCGACGGCGACTATCTCGTCACCAGCGATCGTCGAATCTCGTTCACCGAGCATGCCGATTCCGTTGCCGCGCTGGCAACTGCTCTGCGGGACAAGTACGGAGTCCGCAAGGGCGACCGTGTGGGCATCCTCGCTGCCAACACTCCCGAATGGGTCATGACGTTCTTCGCGACGCAGGCGCTCGGCGCGATCGCAGTCGGTCTCAACGGTTGGTGGGTTCCGCGCGAGGTCACCCACGGAATCGAGCTCTCACGTCCGAAGGTTCTGGTCGTGGACGCCAAGCGCGGCGCCGCCCTCCCCGAACTGCCGGCAGACATCACGGTCCTCACCATGGAAGAGGATCTGCCCGCGCTCATCGCGGAATATGCAGGCTCCGACGTGCCGAGCACCGACATCGACGAGGACGACCCCGCCGTCATCTTGTTCACCAGTGGTACCAGCGGCCGCCCCAAGGGCGCACTCCATTCGCACCGCAACGTGATGGCCGTCGTCGACTACCACAAGTACAGCGACGCGATCGGCGCGGCATTCACCGGCCGTGAGTACGACGCTTCCAAGCCGAGCCCACTGCGTTATCTACTCACCTCCCCGCTCTTCCACATCGCCAGCCTGCACAATCTGGTGGTCCCCCGTCTCGCGACGGGCAGTGCCGTCATCCTGACCGAGGGCGGCTTCGACGTCGACAAGGTGCTCGGGTTGGTCGAACGCGAGCGCGTCACCAACTGGGGTGCTGTCCCCACGATGGCATCGCGGCTACTCGAGCACGGCAACATCGCCAAGTACGACGTCTCTTCGTTGACTGCATTCTCACTGGCATCCGCGCCGTCGTCGCCCGCGTTCAAGGAACGCCTCAAGGAGCAGGTGCCGTTCGCACGCAATGCTCTGGTCGACAGCTACGGCCTCACCGAATGCAGCACCGCCATTGCGGTCGCCGTCGGCGCCGAACTCGAAGAGTTCCCAGGCACTCTCGGGCGTCCGATCATCACCGTCTCGATGGAGATTCGCGATCCCTTCGGCGAATGGCTGCCGGACGGCATCGAAGGTGAAGTGTGCGTACGCAGCCCCTTCGTCATGCTCGGATACTGGGAGAACGACGAGGCGACCGAGTCGGCAATTGCCCCCGGACGCTGGCTCCGCACCGGCGATTTCGGCGTCATCGAAAACGGGCGTCTCCGTCTCACCGGTCGCCGTTCCGACCTGATCCTGCGCGGCGGCGAGAACGTCTACCCCACCGAGATCGAGCAGACGCTCGACGAACACCCCGACGTGATCGAGTGCGCTGTCATCGGCATGCCGCACCCCGACCTCGGCCAGGAAGTGTCCGCCGTGGTTGTCCTGCGTCCCGGAGCCGCCACAACGGAGGCGGAGCTGCGTGATTACGCCGCCGAGCGACTGTCCTATTTCAAGGTGCCGTCGAAGTGGCGCATCACCAGCGATCTGCTGCCTCGCAATGCAACCGGCAAGATGGTTCGGCGCGAGATCACCGTATGACCACGGAGCTGTCACGGATCGTCGCCGAGTCGGCGATCCGTGACCTGCTCTGCGAGTACACGCATCTGATCGATCAGGGCCGATTGCGTGAAGTCGCTGCATTGTTCGCCTCGTCCGACTACGGGCAGTGCGGGCCGGACGGGGTTGCCATCACGCTCATTTCGTCCGACGCCGACGCAGTGTTCGCAGCCTGCAGCGGCTTCATTCGAATGTACGGTGATCCGCCGGTTCCACGAACCAAACATCTGCTGACCAACACGCGAATCGCGGTCGACGGTGAATCAGCGACGGCACTCTCGTACGTCACGGTCATCCAAGGTACCGAAAATCTTGCCCTGCAACCTATTCTGGCGGGGCGCTACTTCGATCGCTTCACCTGCGTCGACGGGTCGTGGCAGTTCAGCTCGAGACTCTTCTGTCTGGACAACATGGGCGAGATGTCCGCGCATGCCAAGCGGGCACTGTAGAGGAACGACGACTGTGGAAATCGGCGTCAACATCTTGGGCCTCGAGGCCCTGTTCGACGGCAAGATTCGCCCGGTTCTGGACTTCGCCGCGCGTGCTGACCGTGCCGGGATCGATCTGATCTGCACCGGCGATCATCTCGGGTTCAATGCCGAAGCACACGCTCAGCGGGTAGCCGAACACAACTTCTTGTTCCCGTTGGATCACCCTTGGTACGAACCGATTTCACCTCTTTCCTCGATCGCCGCAGTGACCGAACGCGCTCGCCTCGGAGTATCGGTTCTGATCGCCACTGTTCGCCCAGCCGCCCTGCTTGCCAAACAGGTTGCAACTCTCGACTCATTGTCCGAAGGTCGAGCCGTCATGGGTTTCGGCGTCGGTTGGCAAGAAGCCGAATACACCGCTACCAACATGCCTTTCGACGCGCGATTCGGGCGCATGGAGGAGGCTGTCGCAGCGTGTCGCGAACTGTGGACCAATGCTCCGGCCACCTTCAAGGGACGCGACTTCGCCTTCGAGAACTACCACAGCCTCCCGCTGCCGATCCAAAATCGCGTACCGGTGCTCTTCGGTTTCGGACCAAGCCGGCGGAACTTCGACCGCATCGCACGCGTCGCCGACGGCTGGACCGTGAACCCGACCGATCTGGGAACGTTCACCGACAGTGTTGCACTGTTGCGCAACACGTTCGAAGCCCACCAACGTGACCCGGAGTCGGCGCGCGTGCAAGTGTCTGCGGCGCCGGTTCGACGCGACAACGGGTCCGTCGACCTCTCGGCAACCGCAGACAAGACCCGGGACTGGTTCGCCCGCGGCGCGTCCGTCGTCGTTTTTCGACCTGCCGTATTCGATTGCGCTGCCGAAGAACTGCCAGAACTACTCGACTGGATAACCAGCATCAAGGAGGCATGACATGGACCGGGCACTGCAGGATCTCATCGACAAGCAGGCAATTCGTGAGGTGGTTCTGACGTACTGCCGCGGCATCGATCGCCTCGACTTCGATCTCGTCCGCAGCGCCTACCACCCGGACGCGATCGACCATCACACCGGATTCGACGGCACCATCGACGAGTACATCGCCTGGGCCACAACAAAACTCTCCGCGATCGGCGGCACGATGCACCACATCGGCAACCACCTGGTCGAACTGCACGGCGACCACGCGATCAGCGAGGCGTATTCGATGTCCACACACTGGGGCGGGCCCGAAGACATCGGAATGATCAACTTCACCAGTGGTGCGCGGTTCATCGACCACATGGAGCGACGCGACGGCCGTTGGGCGATCAAGGAGAGATGGGCCGTACGCGAGTGGACTCGCTCGGACGAGGGCCGCTTCGTCAACCCCGAAGGGCCTGGTCCGCGTGGGCGTCGAGATGCCTCGGATCCGCTCACCGCACTACGAAGGTCCCTTGAATAATTTGGGGTTCAGTCTGCGAGGTCGAATTCAACTCGCGCTCTCGCGAACAACATGCGGATATCCTTCCCGAACGTGACTGCTGCCGTTCCCAATGCATTGACCGCTGCGGTCAACGGGTCCGATTCGATCGCGTCGAAAATCGCATTGAGAGCGTAGGACGGGACATGAATATTCCCGTGATCGAACGGATTGGACTCCGGTTGCGACGAATGGTCCACTATCTCGATCTTGACTTCCAACTCCACATTGTCGGTCCCCGCACCGAATTCCTCCTCGTGTAGGTGCTCGAATGCCGTTGTGCGATTTCCGAAGGGTTCCGGAAGTTGTTGTCCCACATGCATAGCGTTGAGGGCCGGACGAACCCAATCCCTGTCGGCTAATCCCGCATGCTCATACGCCTGCACAGCGGCCCAAAACGCGAGTCGACGAAGAGTCGCGACGTTCATGCGGACGACCGCTTCGGCAAGTGGTCGGTCCATACGAGCTAGTTCTTTGCCGGACTGGAATCGTTCGAGTTCAGGCATCGGATCTCCTCCCCACTCCTGCCGCTCTCGTTCAGCAGCTTCGGCGCGGAGGTCACTGATTTGCACAACCCTGGACGGTTCGCCGTTCTCGCCGTAAATCGTTATCCATTTCGACTCGATGTCCCGTTGTGGACGAGGAATCGGTTCAGGTATCGGTTCGTCCACAGGAACGCCATATCCCGGCATGTCCCACTGCAGCGATGGCCGCACCTCGTCACCACCTGCAGGCCACATACGCACCCGCCAAACATCTCCGGGTTCCGTCGATCCGGGCCAGCCGTAGTTTACAAAACCGCGGCCGGCAATCTCGACCAGATATGACCCCTCGGGTACATCACAGACAATGAACTCCCCACCCGGAGGTGAATCAAAGCTGATTGACCCCTGCGGACCAACCGTCAGAAACGACTCACTGACCTGCTGCCATTTCTCGCGATCGGATGTGGGTCGGGAGGACCAGACTTCGACCGTTGTATGCATGTTGAAGTTGTTCTGGTGCGGGCTCAGGACAATCACAACTGTGCCGTCACTGTACGCAGGGCGCGAAGCCATCGCGAGTTCGAGCAGGTCCGTTTCCCTCCCGAAACCGTCATCGTCGCCGTATAAGTAAAACTGTCCATAGTCCATGAAGAGCACAAGCGACTGTTCACTGAGTTTCACCGCGTTGTCTGCCACAAGCCGATACTTACACAGTGGCACGACAATCACGTTCGAGTTTCGAATGAACAGGATCCAAAACGCAAGCACAATAAGCATTTCGGCCGATTCGGACTATTCCGACTGATTTGAGAATTCGGTTCGCATCGAACACACATTCGAATAGAATGGATGCATGTTCAACCCGACAACAGAGCTCTTCGGTATCTCAGCACAGCTGACCGGTACCGAAACTGATTGTGCGCTGGTTGATCTCATGACCGATCTGCATGCATGCGAGGCGATGCTGGTCGAACGCAAGCTCGCTGTGATTGCCGAGTTCTTTTCGCGGCGAAGCTCGGAGCATGTCGCCAGTGGTGCGTGGTCGTCGACCGCACACGAGTTGGCGGAGTCGGAAGTCGGTGCGTCACTGACGATGGGTCGCGCGGCTGCCGGCAAGCTGATCGGGTTGGGGTTCTCGTTAAGGACTCGTCTGCATCGCACTCGAGCGGCGATGGCGCGTGGCGAGTTGGATCTGTACCGAGTTGGTTTGATCGATTCCGCGACCGCGAACGTGAAAGACGAATTGATCGACGAGGTGGAACGACTACTGCTCGAGCAGGTTCTCGCCCCACCAGTAGCAGGCGGAACGGGCTTGACGGGAAGACGACTGACAGCGGCGATCGATCGGATCGTGGCGATGGTGGACCCGGAAGGTATGCGAGAACGCCGACGCCGTGCTCTCACCGATCGCTTCGTCGGGGTCAGCGCTGCCGAGGACGGGATGGCAAAGATCTTGGGAAGCGTTCCGGCAGAGCAGGCTCGGGCATTCGACGGCCGACTACGCGAGTTGGCAGTGTCGGTATGCCGAAACGACTCTCGAACGTACGAGCAGCGACGAGCCGACGCGCTCTTCGAGTTGACCAACGGATCACAATTCTTGCCGTGCAACTGTGGCCGAGCTGATTGCCCGCAGGATCGTAGCGGTGGTGTTGTCGTTCGTCGGCCCGTGGTTCACGTCGTGATGACTGATTCCACTCTGCACGGTGGCGGCGAGCCCGCCCACCTCGACGGGTACGGGGTGATCAGCGCTGGGCATGCTCGCGATATCGCCCGTGACGCCGTAATTCGAAACGTCCGAGCACCTGCTGATGACGTCGCAGAGCCGGTGCCTGCTTCGGCGCGCGTCTACCGACCGGGCGCCGTTCTCGATACCTGGTTACGGATCATCGCGGGCAGCTGCCAATGGCTGCATTGTGATGTCCCGGCCTGGAATTCCGATCTGGACCACAATGAACCGTTCCATCACGGCGACCCCGAATGCGGCGGTAAAACGATCGCGTCGAATATGAGTGCGTTCTGCCGCAACCATCATCGCCTCAAGCATTCCGACCGGTGGCGGTTCGCGTCGAACGAGGATCGGACCATGTCGCTGACGTCGCCGACCGGGCATTGTTACCGAACGCGACCCGCAGGACTGATGGCTGGATCGCACGAACCGACACCGCCCCAGGGCGGTCGAAATCGGCGGACCCAGGCGGAGAACAAAGCTGCCCGTATCCAGAGTGAACGCAATCGCCAGCGCCGACGGATACAGAAACGAGCAGAGGAGCACGTTCAATACAAGCGGCGGAAATCACCGCGAGCCCGCCGAGAACCCATCGACTACGGGGACGACCCGCCACCGTTCTGAGATACCGAGCGGTGTCGAGGCGCGCCGACGGGTCGCAGAGTCAGTCTGACGTCGGCTTGGTGCCGTCTTCTGGTGCCGGATCGTCGTCGGCAAGCGGATCTATGGTGTCGACACCTTCGAGGACGGTCAGCTCTTCTTCCGCCTCGGCGAGGAGCCCTTTGGCTTCAGCTTCGACCTTCTTCACCCAATCGGACATCCCGAGCCTCTTCTCTTCCGAAGCGAGTTCCCGCTGTAACTGAACTCAGACTACGTCGCCGGCGACGAATTTCGCCGTCCCCTCGGGTCAGTACTCATGACCGAGTAATCATGATTCACGACGGACGGAGCACGCATGCCCGGACAGTTGGAAGGCAAAACCGCACTGATCACCGGGGCCGCCCGAGGTCAGGGCAGGAGCCACGCCGTGCGATTGGCGCAGGAGGGCGCGAACATCATTGCGCTCGACATCTGCCGTCAGATCGAATCGGTGGCCTACCCGATGGGAACCGCCGACGATTTGCGGCAGACAACAGCAGCGGTCGAGAACCTGGGACGAAGTATCGTCGCGCGAGAAGTGGATGTTCGCGATCTGTCCGCACTGCGAACTGCGGTATCCGAAGGAATTGCGGAGCTGGGCAGCGTCGACATCGTCCTGGCCAACGCCGGTATCGGCATGATGTCCCCGGATATCGACGATGCTCGCGCCTTCCGCGACCAGATGGAGGTCAACCTATTCGGCGTCTGGAATACCGTCCAGGCCGCAGCGCCCGCGATGATCGAACAAGGTACAGGTGGCGCAATAGTCCTTACCGGATCAACTCTGGGACTTGTCGGTCGTGGAGGTGACGGCACCGGCGGATCCGACGGCTACTGCGCGAGTAAACACGCCATCGTGGGGCTTGGGCGCACGTGGTCGCACTGGCTTGCTCCCCACAATATTCGTGTCAACTCCGTGCACCCGACTGGCGCGAATACACCGATGGTCGTCAACGACGCGGTCGCGAAGCTGTTTGCGGACTCCCCGACATCGAGCGGAGCCGACGTGGGCAACCTCTTGAACGTCGAGTTGATCGAAGCTGCCGACGTCAGCAACGCGATAGCCTGGCTGGTTTCGGATCAGGCTCGATACGTCACAGGTATCGCGTTGCCGGTCGACGCCGGGTTCACGGCCAAATAGATGCCGGATACACCGGCCGAGTCGCCGTCGATCAGTCGACGGTCGGCGCCCACTGCACGCCGTTGATGTGCCCACCACCGTCGACGAAGAGGGTGTTGCCGGTGACGTAACGGCTGTCGTCACTTGCCAGGAAGGCCGCAACGGGGCCGATGTCGTCGAGGGGATCGCCGATCCGCCCCATCGGGTTCTGTGCGGCCATCACTGCCACGTTCTCCGGATTGGCTTCGGCGACACGCTTGTACGCCGCACTCTGCGCACCGGGACAGATGACGTTGCAGTTCACCTGCTTGGGAGCCCACTCGCGGGCAGCAGTGCGAGTCAGGGTTCGCAATGCTTCCTTCGCCGCGTTGTACTGCACCGAGTACATGTGAGCATTCACGCCGTTGAGGCTGCACATGTTGATCACGCGGCCCGTGCCGTGACGCTCCAGTTCCGGCAGGGCAGCCTGCATCGCCCAGAATGCCGCCATCACTGCCATGTCGAAACCGCCGCGCAATTGCTCGTCGGTCATCTTCTCGAGCCGAGCGAAACCGAAAGTCCGCCAAGCATTGTTGACCAGGATGTCGAGGCGTCCGAACCGCTCGACGGACTTGTCGACCATGGCAACAACCTGAGCTTTGTCAGTGACGTCGGTCCGGACGAATTCCGCCTCCGCGCCCCATTCGTCCCGCAACCACTGGGTGGTTTCGAGGCCCGCTGCCTCGTCGATCTCGGCAACCAACACCGACGCGCCTTCACGCGCGAACGCGCCCGCCACTCCACGCCCGATGCCCATACCGGCACCGGTGACCACTGCTACACGTCCGTCGAGCTTGCCCACTGGGCCCTCCTTCGTCAGAACCCCTGTGCGCCTTTTTGGTAGTTCCCACTACAAAAAAGGCGCACGGGGGCGAAGCCCCTACCTGGGGCGCGGCACGGTCTTGTCGATGAACAGTCCCTCTACCGACACACACAATTCGCCGTCCGCAGTTTTGATCTCACCGACGGTGTGAATCTTGCGGCCGTCCTTGGACAGGAATTTGCCGCTGATCGTGAGTGGCTCGAACAGCGGAGTCGGGCGATGGTACCGAGTGCTCAATTGTGCTGTCATGCCGGAAGTTCCACCCCAGGCGTTCGCGACGCCGAGAACGTGATCGAGCAGCAGCGCCGAAACACCGCCGTGCACATGGCCGGGAGGGCCCTGGTACGGCAGCGTCAACGTGACCACTCCCTGCACCGACCCGTCAGCGAGCCCTTCCAGAACGAGCGGCGGCGCAATGGCGTTCTCGGGGCCGGTCACGGGGTCGTGACGAGTCACGCCCTCACCGTTCCACATGTCGATCAACCGCTCGGCCACCTCGGGTGAGTGCTGTTCGAGATGCTCGGCAATGCTGTTGAGCTCCTCCGCAACCCGGTCCAAATTGGCGTTTCCGCGGTCGGTGCGCAGCATCGCGTCGACAACGCGACGCGCTGCTGCCGTGGCCCGGTCGACCGGGGCGTCCTGCGGCGGCGACGTCAGAATCGTGCCGCCCGGATGTGTCGCTGCTGTGGGGTGCGAACCGAGGTCCATCAGTTGATCTCCATTGTTGCGTGCGTGAGAACCGGGGAGTTCTCGCGTTCGGGGCACGTCGCCGCCAACGTCAGTGTGTTGCCGTCCTGCCATACCGAGGTGGTGATGGATTCGCCGGGGAAGAGCGAACCGGCAAACCGCACCGAGTAGTTCTTCACCCGCGTCGGATCTCCGTCGAGAATCCCGTCTACCACGGCCTTGCAGACGATGCCGTACGACGCGAGGCCGTGCAGAATCGGTGCATCGAAGCCCGCCATCTTCGCGAAGGAGGGATCAGCGTGCAGCGGGTTCATGTCTCCACTGAGTCGGTACACCAGCGCCTGTGAGGGACTCGTGCTCGACGTCAGTACCTTGTCGGGCGCTCGATCAGGCACCCCGGCAACAACTTCGGGTCCGGCGTTGCCGCCGAATCCACCTTCGCCGCGCGCCCAGATCTGCATTCCGGTGGTCCATAACGGATTCCCGTCCAGGTCCTCGGCCGCCGTCTCGAGAACGATCACAGCTGCCTTACCCTTGTCCCAGACATCGGCGACCCGAGAGGAAATACGGGCAGCACCCGTCGACGGGATGGGCGCGTGAAGTGCCAGCGACTGCCCACCGTGCAGGATCTTTCGCAGATCGATGTCGATTCCCGGCATACTCATCGACGGTGCGGGCAGTACACCCGCCGAAACTCCCTGGCCTGCAACCATTGCAAACGTCGGGAGTACCTTCAGCCCCTTTTCGTACACCCAGGTCAGTTCGGCGGGATCGAGAGCATTCGCCCCTGCCCCGAGTCCCAATTGGTAGAGCATGACGTCGCGATCGGTCCACGACGCCTCGCGCACAGTCGGTTCGGCGGCCAACGCCACCTCGAGATCGATAGCCATCAGTTCTCCAAAGTTCCGGCTCGGTAGACCGTCACGACGCACGCGCCGCCCAGTCCGAGGTTGTGTTGCAAGCCAATACGAGCGCCTTCGACCTGCCGCGCATCCGCGGTCCCGCGGAGCTGCCACGTGAGTTCGGCGCACTGCGCCAAGCCCGTCGCGCCCAGCGGGTGTCCCTTCGAGATCAAACCACCCGACGGGTTGACGACCCACTGGCCGCCGTACGTGGTCGCGCCGGATTCGACGAGCTTTCCGCCTTCTCCGACCGCGCACATCCCCAGGCCCTCGTAGGTGATGATCTCGTTGATCGCGAAGCAGTCGTGCAGTTCGATGACGTCGACGTCATCGATGGTGATCCCGGCCTGCGCAAAGACCTGCTCTGCCGCAGCTGCCGTCATCGGCGCGCCGACCACGTCGATCATCGACTTCCCGGCGAACGCTGCCTCGGTGTCAGTGGTCAACGCCTGTGCGACGATTTCGATCGCCCGGTCTTCGAGGCCGTGCTCACGCACGAACTTCTCGCTCACGACGATCGCGGCTCCGGCGCCGTCCGAGGTCGGCGAGCACTGCGAGCGTGTCAGCGGCTCGTGAATCATCTTGTCGCCGAGTACCTGTTCGAGGGTGTACTCGTCACGGAACTGTGCGTACGGATTGTTCACCGAATGCTTGTGATTCTTGACCGCCACCGCTGCGATCTGCTCGACCGTGGTGCCGTACTTCTTCATGTGCTCGACGGCAGCGTTACCGAACAGCTGAGCTGTCATCGGCGATCGGGCGAACCCGTAATCCTCGACCATGATCTTCAGCTGAGAGTCCAAGGTCGTGACCTTGGGCATCTCACCGTTACCGGTCAACGCCGTTTTGGTCATCTTCTCGAAGCCGACGGCCAAGGCGCACTCGGCTTGTCCGGCCTGGACCCACTCGCGCGCCATCATCAGCGCCGTCGAGCCGGTCGCGCAGTTGTTGTTGACGTTGAAGATCGGAATGCCGGTCAGACCGGTCTCGTAGAGAGCTCGCTGTCCTGCTGTCGACGCGTTGAACACGTAACCGACCGCAGCACGCTGAATCTGGCCGTAGCCGATCCCGGCATCGGTCAGGGCATTCGAGACGGCTTCGGTCACCATGTCCGGGTATTCCCAGTCGCGGGTCTCGATCTTCTCGAACTTGGTCATGCCGACGCCGATGACGAAGGTGCGATTGCTCATGTGCAGGTCACTTTCCCGGTTCAGGGTCGCGAGGCAGACCCAGGATTCGCTCACCGATGATGTTGAGCTGAACATTGGTTGTACCACCCGCGATGGACATGCACTGCGAGTTCAAGAACATCTGGGTTGCAGACATCCGATGCTGTTCGCCCAGAAGTGAACTCGGTCCGGCCCACTCCATTGCCACGTCCCAGACCTGCTGGATGTGCTCGACACCGATCAGCTTCGCCACCGAGGATTCGGCACCCGGCTGCGCGCCGGTGAGCGAGCGCAGCGTGGTGCGCAGACCGAGCAGACCACCGGATTGCGCGTCGCACAGCACCTTTCCGAGCACGGTCAGCTGCTCGTCGTCGATGCCACCGGGCAGTCCGTCGACCAGGCTCAGAAGAGCCTCGCCACCCGATCCGAGCGACGAGTCGTTGGACAGCGAGACACGCTCGTTGGCCAGCGTGGTGCGAGCGAGCTTCCAGCCGTCGCCTGGCTCGCCGACCAGGCACTCGTCGGGAACGAAGACGTCGTCGAAGAAGACTTCGTTGAACAGCGCTTCACCGGTGATCTCGCGCAGCGGACGAATGTCGAGGCCACTGTTCTTGATGTCGATGAGGAAGTAGGACAGGCCCTTGTGCTTGGGTGCGTCGGCGTCGGTGCGCGCGAGGCAGATTCCCCAGTGCGCGTCGCGTGCCATCGACGTCCACACCTTCTGGCCCTGCAACTTCCAGCCACCATCAACCTTGGTGGCCTTGGTGCTCAGCGCCGCGAGGTCGGAACCTGCGCCGGGCTCGGAGAAGAGCTGGCACCAGACGATGTCGCCGCGCAGTGACGGCGGGACGAACTTGGCAAGTTGCTCTTCGTTGCCGTGCGCGATGAGCGTCGGGATGACCCAGTTGCCGATGATCATGTCGTGCGGCTTGATCTTCGCAGCGCGCAGCTCTTCGGCGATGACCAGCTGGCTGACGGCATCGGCGGACTTGCCCCACGGAGCCGTGAAGTGCGGTGCGGTGTAGCCCTTTTCCGCGAGATACGTTTTCTGGGCGGCACCTTCGAGTTCGAGCGCAGGACCGAGCTCGGCGCGAACGTCGGCGCGGACCGCCTCGGCCAAGGGCGGCAACTCGATGCTGAGCACGCGACGGGTGCCGGCAATGGTCAGCTCGGCAACGCGACGACGCCAGGATGCCGTGGAACCCAGCAGAATTCGCAGGGACTGCGCGCGGCGCAGGTACAGGTGCGCGTCGTGCTCCCACGTGTAGCCGATTCCGCCGAGCACCTGGATGCAGTCACGCGTGACGGAGAAGCCAGCCTCGAGGGCCGTGGCTCCGGCGACGGCTGCTGCGAGAGAAGCCTCTTCGGCACCGACGCCGTTGGCGGGAGTCAGCGCACGCGCAGCGTCCCAAGCGCAGACGCGTGCCTGCTCGGCAAGCGCGAGCATACGTGCAGCCTTGTGCTTGACACCCTGGAACTGGCCGATCGGGCGACCGAACTGCTGACGCACCTTCGCGTAGTCGGCCGACGTCGTGACTGCCCAGTCGGCCAAGCCTGATGCCTCGGCCGCGAACAGTGTTGCGGCAATGTCGAGTACACGCTGGGTATCGATGGTGAGGATCTCGGAATCGGTGAGCACCAAACCGTCGACGGTGACCTCGGAGTTACGACGCACGACGTCGTAGCTGGCCAAGTCCGTGACCTCGAGGCGGTCACGTCCGAGCAGAACGAATCCGCTGTCCGTCGCGAGGAGGAACAGGTCAGCGACATGGCCGCCGAGAATAAGGCTGGACGTTCCGCTGAGGGTGGTGTTGTCGCCGTCGCGGGTGATCTTCAGCGAACCCGGCTGTAGTGCAACAGCTCCGAGCGTGCTGCCATCCACGAGCGTCGGCAGTCTGTCCGTTTCTCCGGCATCGCTGAGAACAGCGCTGACCACTACCGTCGGCAGGAATGGTCCGGGAACCATCGAGCGTCCAAGTTCCTCGACGACGATGGCGAGTTCGACCAATCCGTATCCTGCGCCGCCGAATTCCTCGGCTACGTGTAGTCCGAGAAGCCCCTGCTCGGCAAGCCCGTTCCAGAGTTGGGGGCGAGTTTCGACCTTCGCCTCGACGGCTTCACGGACGACGGTGGGTGTTGCGTGACGCGCCGCCCAGCCCCGTACGGAGTCGCGGAGGTCACGATCTTCTTCACTCAATCCAATAGTCATGTCTACCTCGTCAATTCGACAGTGTCAGTACGGGTCAGATGCGTTCGATAATGGTGGCGGTCGAGAGAGCGCCACCGGCGCACATCGTGACCAGAGCCGTCGACTTGTTCGAGCGCTCGAGTTCGTGCAGCGCAGTGGTGATCAGACGAGCGCCCGTGGAACCGACGGGATGTCCGAGCGCGATCGCACCACCGTTGACGTTGACCTTGGACAGGTCTGCGCCGTGAACCTGCGCCCAGGAGAGCACGACCGAGGCAAAGGCTTCGTTGATTTCGACGAGATCGATGTCGTCCAAGGTCATTTTGGCCTTGTCGAGCACCATCTGGGTGGACTCGATCGGTCCGTCCAGGTGATAGAAGGGATCGGATCCGACCATGCCGGACGCGACGATCCGCGCGCGGGGCTTCAATCCCAGTTCCTGTGCGCGCTCTTCGCTCATCAGCAGTACCGCAGCCGCGCCATCACTGATCTGCGACGAGTTGCCGGCGGTGTGGATATGGCCTTCGATGACCGGCTTGAGCCCAGCCAGCGCTTCTGCCGTCGTCTCACGCAGTCCCCCGTCGCGAGTGACAGTGGCGATCTCACCGGTAGGCACGCCTTCCTTGTCCACCACGGGAGCCTTGACGGGCACGATCTCGCGGTCGAAGCGTCCTTCAGCCCAAGCCTGAGCTGCGCGGCGCTGCGATTCCAGACCGAACGCGTCGACGTCGGCGCGCGTGATCCCACGCTTCTCGGCAATTCGCTGCGCGGAGGTGAACTGGTCACCCATGTCGATGGTCCAGTCGTCCGGGTACGGGTTTCCCGTTCCGGGTGCGTTTGCCTGACCCAGGAACACACGGCTCATAGCCTCGACGCCGCAGCCGATACCGGCCGAGATCTGACCAGACGAAATCAGGCCTGAAATCAAATGCACTGCCTGCTGGGCGGATCCACAGGCGCAGTCGATAGTGGTTGCCGCGGTGCTGTACGGCAATCCGGCGTGCAGCCACGCCTGCCGCGTGACGTTGTTGGACTGCTCACCTGCCTGGGTGACACAGCCGCCGATGATCTGTCCGATGTCTTCCGGTGCGACGCCTGCCCGTTCGAGAACGCCGAGCTGCGCTGCTCCCAGAATCTCGGCGGGGTGCAGTCCCGCCAGGGCGCCGCGACGACGGCCGATCGGTGTCCGAGCGGCCTCGACGATGACTGCATGACCCATGATGTTCGCTCCTTCGTGGAGTTTTCGGTCGGTGAGCTGGCTCACCGTCTAATTTTCTGTAATTTATTCTATTAATGATGTCAGGGCAATGTCCGGATTGACATCAACTCTCAACTGATGCGGATTCAAAAATAGAATTGATTTCAATTTTGCGAACATGACGAACCCTCCCCAGAGAGGGGCGAAGTCACGTCAGTGCCGTGAGAGATTCACCAGAAGCAGGTCGCATCCCTTGCGGATGTCGTACTCCGCATCGGGGATGGAGATTCGACCGTTGAGGCACGATTGGATGACCCCGAACCACAGCTGCATCAGCAGACGCAACCCGGTGTTGTCTTCCTCGGTGGGGTTCTCGATCCCGGCCGCATCGAGAATGATCTGCCGGAAGCCGCGATCGATCTTTCCCACGTCCGGCACCGTCGCGACGTTGGCGGTACTGGACGACTGCAGCATCGCAGTCGAGAGGGCCGGCCGACGCAGTAACCCGCGAGTCGCGCGAACCAATACCTCGTACACCGCATCCTGCGGATTGTCCGACTGAACCTGATGCCTGACAAAGCTGGCACCGATCTGGTCGATCTGCTCGACCATCACAGCGACGAAGAGGTGCGTCTTCGAGGGGAAATAGCGATAAAGAGTGCCGATGGCCACGCCCGCCCGCTTGGCGACCTCGTGCATCTGTACCCGTGAGAGTTCCTTCTCGGTCCCCAATTCGGCTGCCGCTTCCAGCATCCGCACATGGCGCGCCCGCTGCTCGTCCGAACTGGGCTCTGCAGCGTCCCTGACCTCGGCAATTCTCGGCAACGTCGCCCCCATCATCGATTCTGTGTCCCGGTCGCGAACGACCTCGCCAATTCTCTCATCTCGACCACCCATCTCGGCATATTGCCCGCTCAGTGGGACCTGGCATGGCCTTCTCTCCCCGTGCGGTATTCCGTGGACACCCCACCCTCTTGGAGTTAGGACGCAATGATGCAGGACTGGACCACCGAGTGCGACGTGTTGGTAGTCGGCTCCGGCGGCGGCGCGCTGACCGGCGCATACACCGCGGCAGCTCGAGGATTGACGACGATCGTCCTCGAGAAAACCGATCGCTTCGGCGGAACTTCCGCGTACTCGGGCGCATCCATCTGGCTGCCGGGAACCCAAGTACAGGAACGTGCGGGACTCCCCGACTCAACGGAGAACGCACGCACCTATCTGCGCGCATTGCTCGGCGACGCCGAGTCCGAGCGCCAGGATGCCTATGTCGAGACCGCTCCCGATGTCGTCGCACTACTCGAGCAGAACCCGCACATCGAATTCGAGTTCCGTGCGTTCCCCGACTACTACAAGGCCGAAGGCCGGATGGACACGGGACGCTCCATCAACCCTCTCGATCTCGATCCCGCCGACATCGGTGACCTCGCCGGCAAGGTGCGTCCGGAACTCGACCAAGACCGCACCGGTCAGGATCATGCTCCCGGCCCGATGATCGGTGGGCGCGCACTGATCGGCCGACTGCTGGCCGCAGTCCAGAGCACCGGTAACGCAGAACTTCGTACCGAATCCATCCTCACCTCCCTGATCGTGGAAGACGGTCGGGTTGTCGGCGCCGAGGTCGAATCCGGCGGCGAAACCCAGCGAATCAAGGCGAACCGCGGTGTGCTGATGGCAGCGGGCGGCATCGAAGGCAACGCCGAGATGCGTGAGCAGGCCGGCACCCCCGGCAAAGCGATCTGGAGTATGGGTCCCTTCGGCGCCAACACCGGTGACGCGATCTCCGCCGGAATTGCTGTCGGTGGCGCAACCGCTTTGCTCGATCAGGCGTGGTTCTGCCCCGGCGTCGAGCAGCCGGACGGCAGCGCCGCATTCATGGTCGGCGTTCGCGGCGGACTCGTCGTCGACAACGCGGGCGAGCGTTACCTCAACGAGTCTCTCCCGTACGACCAGTTCGGCCGGGCCATGGATGCGCACGACGACAACGGTTCTGCAGTGCCGTCGTTCATGATCTTCGACTCGCGCGAGGGTGGCGGACTACCTGCCATCTGCATCCCGAACACGGCGCCCGCCAAGCACCTCGAGGCCGGAACCTGGGTCGCCGCCGACACTCTCGAAGAACTCGCCGCCAAGACCGGACTGCCGGCCGACGCATTGCGCAGCACTGTCGAAAAGTTCAACGATGCCGCAAAGCTGGGAGTCGACGAAGAGTTCCATCGCGGCGAAGACCCGTACGACGCATTCTTCTGCCCACCCAACGGCCGCGCGAATGCGGCACTGACGGCGATCGAGAACGGTCCGTTCTACGCGGCCCGCATCGTCCTCAGTGACCTCGGCACCAAGGGCGGATTGGTCACCGACGTCAACGGTCGAGTCCTGCGTGCCGACGGCAGCGCCATCGACGGCCTGTACGCCGCCGGCAATACGAGCGCGTCACTGAGCGGCCGCTTCTACCCCGGTCCTGGCGTTCCGCTCGGCACGGCCATGGTCTTCTCGTACCGAGCAGCCCAGGACATGGCGAAGTAACCAGCACAACGAGGACGTGGGGCAGGCAATGTCAGAATCACCTGCCCCACACTCTTTCGCACGGCGACGCGATTTTGTATCACTCCAGGTCGATACCGGGCAACCCGTCCACACTCTTCGCGTTCTTCTCGGCGCGATAGGCGATGAGCCGCTCCGGCCCCCTCTTCTCCGCTACGCGGTCGAGCACGTCACGATCGGATTGGTAGTCCATCAGCGGTACTGCGTATCCGCACGAATCCGAAATGCGCGTCAGATCGACCACGACGATCGACCGCAGCCCCGGGTGCTCAGGGAACCTACCGACAAGCTCGTTGAACGGTTCCGACCCTGCAAGCAGAACGTGTCCGTGACCGTGCAGTCGTACGATCTTCGGTGGTCCGTCAAACGCCATGAACATCAGTGTTATTCGGGAGTTCTCGCGCACGTGCGCGATGGTTTCCACACCGCTGCCGGTGAGGTCGAGGTACGCCACCCGGTTGGATGTCAGCACCACAAACGATCCGACTCCCCCTTTGGGTGAGCAATTGACCAACCCGTCAGCAGACAACGGTGCGGTGGCAACGACGAACAGCGGTTGAGCCTGCAACCACGTGGTGAGCTTTTCATCGATGCCTTCGTAGACGCGCCCCATGTCGAGAGTGTAGTTCGCGCCGACTGGACGTCACGGGGCAGACGCTGCGGCGGCTCGAATCTCCTCACACATCGCTGCGAAGACGCGGTCGTCGGCGGGATTCGCCGGCACCGCCAGTGCAATGCCGTCGCAGAGACTCGCGTATTTCGAACTCAGCACCTCGGGGAGTTCGGCGTAGGTGCATTGCGTGACCAGCCTGTCGAGAACATCGTCGGTGAGGACGTCAGGTAGTCGAGCCCAATCACCTGCCCGCGCCATCACTGTCAGTTCTTCCCCGACCTCGGATAATCCGAGGACCTCCAGCGCGACTCGGTACGCCGGAGTGGAGTAGAGAAAGGCAAGTTCACTGCGCACCGCTTCTCGTTGAGCAAGTATCGCGGCAGGATCTTTGCCGGTGATCATCTTCGGAACGGCAATCAGTCGCGGCTTCCTTCCTCCTGCCGTCAACGATGGAATGATCCTCTCCGCGAGCACCTTCGGATGGGAGCTGGTGGGGTGAGAAACAAAACCGTCGGCGACGGCTCCCGCCAGTGAGCACATGCGAGAGTTCACTCCCCCGGTCCAGATCTCCGGAGCCGGAACATCGAGCGGCCCCGGATTGAAGTAGGGCTGCAGCCGGTCGAAGGTATAGTGCGTTCCCGCATGGTCGAGTTCACCGCCCTCCTGAAACACTCGGAAGATCTCGCGTACAGCGCTGACGTAATCACGCAGTTGCGCAACAGGATCCGTCCACGGCATCGAGTACCGCCCGACGATGTTCCCACGCACCTGCGTCGCAAGCCCCAGTTGAAATCGCCCACCCGAGAAACCCGCAAGATCCCAGGCAGCCAAAGCCGTCACCATGGGACTGCGCGCAAACGCGACAACCATCGACGTCCGGACAGTGAGAGTACTGCTGTGCTCGACGGCCAGGGCCGCCACCGCAAACGGATCACGAATGGTTTCGGAGATGTGCACCGTGTCGAAACCAAGGTTCTCGATGCGTCGGACGTGCTGAGCTACCTGCCGCAGCGGAGTGTCGGCAGGTAGCGAGGTCACCAATTCCATATCAGATCAAAGGCTCCAGGCGAATCGACAGCAGCTTTCCTTCGGTAGCCACCTTGCGAGCGTGTTCATTGAAATCCGGGGCGGCACAAACGAACAGGGTACGACCGTCGGAACCGCCGAGTCCGCAAGCGAAGACACCGCTGTCGAAGGCAATTTCGTCGACTATCTCCCCGCTGGCGCCCACATGAAGAACACGGCTTCCGAGGGCATCGGCCACCCACATCGAATCGTCTCCGTCGATACAACACCCGTCCGCCGCAACGACGATCTGAGCGAGGGTGGTCTCCATCTCGGGTCCACCAGGCACCGGCCCGAACGACGCCCAGTCGCGGCGTTCACCCAGAGAGCCGTCGGCCTGGACGGCAAACGCACTGATTCGATTTCCCAGCGTTTCGTCCACGAGCAGATCTCCGGTCGACGTCAGAGCCATTCCGTTGGGGAAGTGGAGATCTCGCGCGACGACGTGCACCGATCCGTCGGGGTCGACGCGGAGGAGATCTGCCGTCTCGACGGGGGCCAGGTTCATCAGATCGAACCCGAAGTTGCCCACGTACGCTCGTCCCTGTGCGTCGACCAGCATGTCGTTGACGTTGGCACTGACGTACCCGGACAAGTCTGCGTGCACCACCAACTCGCCATCGGATTCTCGCCGCAGAATCTTCTGGTCCCGCATGGAGACGACCAGTAATCTGCCGTCCGGAAGCCACCCCAGCCCGGACGGCTGCCCTGGAACCTCCGCCTCGACGCGTATGTCGGTCCCGTCCTCGCGGGCCGAAATCACCTGGTAGGTGTAGAAGTCCGACACCCAGATCCGGTTCTCGTGCCAGCGCGGGCATTCGAAGTAGGTGTATCCCTCGAGAACTACCGCAACTTCTGGTGCCATCGGGCTCTCCTGAGTCGGTGATGAATGAAGTATCAGTCTCATTCAATCACCGGCACCGCTGTCGCGGTGTCCGATTCCCGACTAGTCGCCGGCGCGAACTTCGTCCAACACGTCGAAAGCGGATTCCCATCCGTCGTACACATTCCCGTCACCCTTGAATCCCGGAATTCCTACCAGGTGGAAGGTCATCTCGGTTTTGTCACCCCGTTCTGCGAGCGTGACCGTTATCCGAGGTGCGGCATCCACCGGATCACTCGGATTTCCCCAGGTGAAGACCAGCCTCTTCGGCTCGTCGACCTCGAGATAGGTTCCGCCGGTGGGGTACTCGGCTCCGTTCTCGTCGTTGATCATCAGGTAGCGGTACGTTCCGCCAACTCTGGGATCGATCGTGACATGCTCACGGGGACTGCTGACACCCTTCGGATGCCACCAGCGCGCCGCCTCGTCGGGGTCGGTCCACGCCTGCCAGACAAGGTCGCGCGGCGCGTCGAAGATCCGGGTGATGGTGAATTCTGCAGTGGCATCGGCATTCCGGTCACTCATTGTCCTTCTCCTTCTTCGGTCGACGTTGTTTCAGCTCACGTAGACGCTCGTCGAGGAGGTCGAAGCGTTCGTTCCAGCCTCGCCGGTGTTCGTCGACCCAGGCGCTGGCGTCGTCGAGACCCTCTGCGCGAAGGGTGCACGTGCGCCATTGCGCGGTGGCAGTTCGTTCGATGAGACCGGCTCGCTCGAGCACCTTCAGATGCTGAGAGATGGCAGGTCGACTCATTTCGAACGGCTCGGCCAACTCACCGACGGTCATCGAACCATCAGTGAGGCGAGAGAGCATTTCACGCCTCGTCGGGTCGGCCAATGCGCTGAACACTGCATCGAGTCGGCCACTTCGCTCGTCCATGTAAGCAACTCCTTAATTAAGGAATAGCTTAAACATAGGACTCGACATCTTGCGCGTCAACCCTTTCAGCTCCAGGTATATCGAAGCCGCTCGACGGTTGTCGCCTCGTCCATCTGGGAGAAAGTCTCGCGCTCAACTCCCTTCACCGACACCATCGCTTCGATGATCGACTCCCCGAAGATTTCCTTCGCCACCGAGGAGGAGTTGAACTTCTGCACTATCTCGCGCAGATCGGTGGGGACTCGGGTCACCCCGCGCTCATCACGTTCCGCCTCCGTGAGAGTCGACGGGTTCACCACAATTTCCGGCGGCAATGGCGAGGCATTGCCGATACCGATATGCGAAAGGCCAAGTATCGCAGCGGTCGCCAGATACGGGTTGGCCGATGGATCGACGATTTTCACTTCGGCGTTGGCGCCGTGTGGATTCGACGGTGACTCTGCGCAGAACCTCAGTGCCGCTTCCCGGTTCTCGAGCCCCCAACAGACGTAGGCCCCCGACCAATTGTCCGGTCGCAGCCTGACCCCGGAGAGCGGTGAGGACGCAAAGATGGCCGTGAATTCCGTGAGGTGAGAGAGGATTCCACCCAAAGCTGACGATCCTTTGTCGGTCATCCCGTACTCCTGCCCGCCACCGGAGAAGACGGGTCGCCCACCTGAGTTCAACGAAAAGTGCTGGTGTGCACCGTTCCCTGCACCTCCGACCGTAGGTATCGGTGAAAACGAGGCCGCCAATCCGTGGGCTCTGGCAGTGCGACTGATCAAGATCCGGGCCAGTATCACCAGGTCGGCAGCCTGAACAGGAGTTGCCGGAGCGATGGAGATCTCGAATTGTTCCGGTCCGTACTCTGCATGAACTTGCTCGATATGAAGTTGTGCGCGTTCGGCATTGCGCAGAAGGTCCTTGAGGAAGTCCTCGCGGCGCAGGACTGCACCTAACCCGTACGCCGACCACGCTCCGTTGCACGCATCACCGAAAAGAGTGAACTCGATCTCGTGACCCACCCGAGCTTCCAGTCCGTCGGCGGCAAGCCGCGCCACGACGGCAGTGAGTGCGGACCGAGTACACACGGCAGCCGTCGCACCGTCTTGCTCGTGCAACGTCGCCGGCGCCCACGACACGCCCCCGCCGAGATCACGGAGGTCGGAGCGGTCGATACGCAACCGGAGATCACCCACGACGGAAAAGGAATCGGTGAAGGCAATCCGATCGTCGCTACAGAAGACGTTCCAGCTCGGTGAGACTCCCGCACCGGCTTTCTCGAAGACACCGGTTCGGCCGGCCGGCATCACCTTCGCGCGCGCGACACCCGCCATGTCGACGATCGAGCCGATGGTCAGAGCCGGTACTTCCCTCATCCAAAGGCAAATACCCCACCCGGTGACGCGCCAACCCGTCAGATCAGGTTGTCCTCCACCGGCAGTCCGAACGCCGCCCGGCCGTAGAGCGCCAACGCGCGCTCGGGTTCGTTGGCAACGTGAACGCTGCCCGCATGAACGTCACGCCACGCACGCTCGATCGGGTTTCCGCGAGAGAGGGAGTTCCCGCCTGCCGTCTTGAAAAGCATGTCGATCGCTTCCACCGAGCGTTCCGTCGCACGAACCTGATCACGACGCGCACGCAGCCTCATCGAGAGTGGGAGCTCCTGACCGGCCACAGCAAGTTCGTACATCTCCCGGATATTGCGATCCATCTGCAGAATCGCAGCATCGATCTCCGACGACGCACGTGCGACGGCGACCTGAGCGAACTGATCCTCGCTGAACCGTCCACCACCCAAACTCAGACGGACGCGCTCACGCATCACGTCCAGGTACCCCTCGTAACAACCGGCGACGATGCCCACACACGGAGCGGCAACCGTCGAGGTGAAGATACTCCCGAACGGAAGCTTGTACAGCGGACCAGGATTGACTGCTTGGCCTGGGCCGCGAAGTTGTGCGGTCTCGTAGTTGCGCTTCAATCGGTGCTCGGGAACGAAGGCCTTGTCGACCACGATCTCGTTGCTCGCGGTGCCGCGCATCCCCACGACATCCCAGACATCTCGGATCTCGTAATCCGTACGCGGCACCAACACCGTCATGAAATCGACGGGACGACCATCCATGCCGACCACCATCGCGCCCAGCAATGCCCAACTCGCGTGATCACAGCCGGAAGAGAAGCCCCACTGGCCCGACAGTTCGTAACCACCGTCCACCGCCGTCAGTCGACCGACCGGCGCGTAGGCGGACGAGATGAGCGTCGTCTGATCCTCTCCCCACACGTCGGCCTGCGCTCGGTCGTCGAAAAGTGCAAGATGCCACGGGTGCACCCCCACCACCGACGCGACCCAACCGGTCGAGCCGCAGGCAGCCGAGATGGCCCTGACCACTTCGTAGAACTGAACCGGGTCGCTCTCGGCACCTCCGTATCTTTTCGGCGCCAGCATGGAGAAGACGCCGGCTTCGGACAGCTCCCGGATGGTCCGTTCGGAGATCTTGCGCGAATCGTCGACCTTCTGAGCGCGGGCCGCGATCTTCGGGAGCAGATCACGGACTGAACTCAGAACCTTGTTGACCATGGGAGACACTCCTCGCACCGAACCGTGAGGGAGCGGATCGGCAGATAGACATAACGGCTGCCCCGTCACGATATGTCGGTCACGCGTTCCGGTGATCGGAAGTCCCGGAGGCCGGGATCAGCCGCCGGATCCTCGCGCTCGCCGCTGGTCCCGGCCAGTGAGACGAGACCCCAGAGGCAATTCACGCTCCCCTAGCGTCGGGCGTCGACACTGCCCCTGGAAAGGACGGGACTCATCGTGACGATCACTCAGTCCGACAACGACGAGGTTCGCGAGATCCAAGCTGGAACCGCGCCTACACGCTTTGCGCGTGGATGGCACTGCATTGGACTCACGGAGTCCTTCAAGGACGGCCAGCCGCACTCCATCGAGGCGTTCGGCACCAAACTGGTCGTCTTCGCCGACAGTGAAGGCAACGTCAAGATCCTCGACGCGTACTGCCGTCACATGGGTGGCGACTTGAGCCAGGGCACCATCAAGGGCGACGCCATTGCCTGTCCGTTCCACGATTGGCGCTGGGGCGGCAACGGCAAGTGCCAGAAGATTCCGTACGCACGCCGCGTCCCCCCGCTGGCCAAGACGCGCGCCTGGCAAACCCTCGACCAGGACGGCATGCTCTTCGTCTGGCACGACCCCGAGGGCAACCCGCCGACCGACGACGTGGCTATCCCCCGCATCGAAGGCGCGCTCAGCGACGAGTGGAGCGACTGGGTCTGGTACACCACGACCGTCGACACCAACTGCCGCGAAATCGTCGACAACATCGTCGACATGGCGCACTTCTTCTACGTGCACTACTCCTTCCCGACGTACTTCAAGAACGTCTTCGAAGGCCACGCCGCAACGCAGTACATGCGCGGCGTCGCTCGCTCGGACATGCGTCCCCACGCAGCAGGCACCCCGAAGATGGTCGGCAGCAACTCGGTTGCCACGTACTTCGGCCCCTCCTTCATGGTCGACGACCTGACCTACGAGTACGAGGACTACAACGTCGACTCTGTGCTCATCAACTGCCACTACCCGGTCAGCGCTGACAAGTTCGTGCTCCAGTACGGCATCATCGTCAAGAAGTCGGATCGCTTCCAGGGTGAAGCCGCCGACGCGATGGCCGCGAACTTCGGCACGTTCATCGCCAAGGGCTTCGAGCAGGACGTCGAGATCTGGAAGAACAAGACTCGCATCGAGAACCCGCTCCTGTGCGAAGAAGACGGCCCGGTCTACCAGCTCCGTCGCTGGTACGAACAGTTCTACGTCGATGTCGCGGACATCGCTCCCGAGATGACCGAGCGCTTCGAATTCGAACTCGACACCGCGCGACCCGTCGCAGCCTGGCAGAAGGAAGTCGAAGACAACCTCGCTGCAAAGAAGGCAGACGAAGATGCAGCCTCTTCCGTGCGCTGAGTGCAAGGCTCAGGTCCTGGTCCAGAAGAACAGTTGGGAACACACCACCGTTCAGTGGAGTGACCAGGCCCGCGCCCAGTGCCTCGAAATCGCCGACGACCGTGAATTCGGGCAGCGAGAGGGACGACCCGGTGCCCCTCGCAAGCAGTGCGGCGCCTTGATCGCGTCCATCGTGAACGCTGCAACAGCGGGCCAACTCGAGATCCTCAACGACGAGCCGGTGCCTCAGCCGATCGTCGACGACAGCGAACCCGTACCGACTCCGTTTCACTAGTCAAGCCAACATCTTTCGAAGAAGGTAGTAATGATCGATCCTCAGTACTACGGCCCGTGGGCAGTCATCGCCGGCGGTTCAGAAGGTGTCGGCGCAGGGTTCGCCGACGAGCTCAGCAAGATCGGCATCAACCTCGTTCTCATCGCCCGCAAGCCGGGCCCGCTCGAGGAGACCGCGGCCAAGGCACGCGCCAACGGCGTCGAAGTACGCACTCTCGCATTGGATCTGCTCGTTCCGGACGCGCTCGATCAGATCAAGGCTGTCACCGACGACGTCGAGGTTGGTCTCCTCATTTTCAACGCCGGCGCCAACAGCTACGGCCACGAGTTCGTCACCGGAGATCTGACGGGATTTGCCGGAGTCATCGAGCTGAACATCAACAAGCAGCTCGAACTCTCGCACCACTTCGGCGGATTGATGAAGGATCGCGGACGCGGCGGCATCATGCTGCTCGGTTCACTGGCCGGATTCATGGGCTCCGAGCACCAGAGCATCTACGCGGCGTCCAAGGCATTCGGGCGCATCTTCGCCGAAAGCCTGTGGCTCGAACTCCAGCCGTACGGCGTTCACGTCGTCGAGTTCATTCTCGGTGTCACTCGCACACCCGCTATGATTCGCGCGGGACTGAACTTCGACATCCCGGGCATGAACGTCGCAGAGCCCGAAGATGTTGCACGTGAAGGTCTCGAACACCTTGCCGACGGCCCGATCTGGGTGGCTGCAGGAAACTACGAAGGCGCCAAGAAGCGCAGTGGCTTCCCCCGAGACAAGATGGTCAAGGGCGCTGCCGAAGCGATGCGCAAGCTGCTCAACCGCTGACATCTGCTGTGCGCCTTTATTAACCCCCCGACGTTAAGAAAGGCGCACAGCATGAGCATCGACATCACCACTCTTCTCGACGAACGCGAGATCACCCGCTCCATCTTCGAGTTCGCCCGAGCCATGGATGCGCGAGAGTGGGATGAACTCCACCGGATTATGACGCCGGACGCTACGGCAGAATTGGGCACCGGAACTCTGCGCGGACCCGCCGAGGTAGTGGCGTCCATCCGCTCGTTCCTCGACGAGTGCGGTCCCACCCAACATCTGATCGGTAACGTGCTGGTCGAGGTGGTCGGCGATCTCGCCACCAGCCGCTCCTATGTCAGCGACATGCATGTGGGCACCGGGAGCAAGGCTCACCTGAACTTCTTCACCCTCGGCGACTACCACGACTCATGGGCGCGGATCGACGGAAAGTGGCGAATGACGCACCGCACCAAGCATTCACACGCCAGTCAGGGATCCATCGAGGTTCTGGGCGCCGGCCCCAGCGGTTGGCGGAGCTGATTCAGCTCAACATCGACGAACGGCCGGTCGCGAGCGGACTCTTGCTGGTGAGTCCGCCGTCGACCACCAGGGTCTGCCCCGTCATGTAGCGAGATTCGTCCGAAGCCAGGTAGACCATGGCATGCGCGATGTCTTCGGGTTCGCCGAGGTAAGGCAGGGCGTTTGCCTGCTTCATGCCGTCGATGACATCAGCGGGGATGTTGTCCACGAGAGCGGGTGTCATGATCGCGCCCGGCGCTACGGCATTGCACCGAACACCGTTTGCTCCGTACTGGACTGCGATGTACTGCGTCAGACGAATGACTGCCGCTTTGGCGGATCCGTAGGCAGACTGCAGGGAATCCCCGATCAATCCACCTACCGAGGCCGTGTTGACGATCGATCCTCCACCGGCACTGTTCATGTGCGGAATGGCAAGTCGTGAAGCGACGACAGTGCTGCGGACGTTGAGCGACATCACGCGATCCCACTCGTCCAAGTCCATCCGGAGCAGGTCGAGATCCTTGCGCGGGTTACTACCGCCCACGTGATTACACAGGACGTTGATGCCGCCGAATTCGGTGACCGCCTTTTCGATCATCGCTGCCAGAGAGTCCTCGTTCATGACATCGACGCCGAAACCCACTGCATTGCCACCCGTCTCGCGAATCGCCACCGCCGCTTCCTCTGCACGCGCAGGATCGAGGTCGGCGACCAACACCTTGGCGCCCTCTGCCGCCATGAGTTGTGCTGCTGCACGCCCGATTCCACTGGCGGCGCCTGTGATCACTACACTCTTGCTTTCGAGCCTGTTCATATCTGTTCCTTTCGCGGAGAATCGCCGTACCCGGATCTCACGTGCCCGGAGTTGACAGCTCGGCGATTGCCCGATCACTACCAGTCAACGCAGGATCGACAGCCTCGTCCAACTTTCTTGAATGAACTCACAAGTACGTGACCACGACCCGCGCACCTGCTACACCGCAGAAATCGAGTGGCGACGGAAGACCTCACTGTGCTGAAGTGGCACTATGCAGAATTCTGTTCGACCGCTGTCCATCGACGACCTCGACCGTGCCGCCGAGGTTCTCGGCGAGGCGTTTGCCGACTACCCCTGGACGAACTGGTGCGTCGCCGAAGACTCCCACGTGGAACGCGTCGCGACTCTGCAACGGATCTACCTCGAACACCTGGCACTACCGTTCGGGCGTTCCTACATCGACGATTCCGGCAACGGCGTCATCGCAGTCCTGCCGCCGGACACTCCAGAGCCTGATGAAGCGACCGTCGAGAAGATCGTCGAACTGCACGGAGATCGGTTCGAGCGCGTTCTTCAGGCTGACGAACAACTGTCTGCGCTTCCCGTCCCCGACAACGCGTGGTCGTTGGCAACGATCGGTACGACGCCGCGCTCACGCGGAACCGGATTGGGTTCTGCGCTACTGAAACATGCTTTGGCGGAACTGGATCGAACCGAACAGAATTGCTGGCTCGATACGTCGACCGAACGAAATCTACCGCTGTACCAACGGTTCGGTTTCACGATCGTCGGCCAGACCTCGCTCCCCGACGGACCGGACGTATGGCGGATGCATCGACTTCAGGGCTGATTGTTCGACTTCAGCACTCGCCTAATCATTTTCGACAACGACGCGTATTGGGTGATCGTGTTGACGGCGATCCACCTCGAGACCGGCCACGTCCGGGTCCACGAGAAAACCCCGACCGACAGCAGTTGATTCTCGTCAAGGGTCTCGATGTAGTTGCGCAACATCGCAACAGCAGCTCCCAAGCGGTCACGAAGCTCCTGAGCCGGAATGTCGATGCTCGCGTCGACAACCGACTGGTTCAGTGAGGGTGTTTGCGTCCACTTGTAACCCGCCGCCGGCGTCTGCGGAGCCTCGTCTCGCAGCCCGGCACCTATCCACTCTGCGACGGCCTCTGCCCACCAGACACGCACAGCGAGTACGTCGTGCACCGTCCACGCGTCGACGGCAACGGCGTCGAACGCATCGGCCTCGGCGACGCCGTCGAGTAACGCTTCGAGTTTCGAATACGCCGAGTCCAGCTCGCTCACCAGTTCTTCGCGTGACCAGGTCTGCGCCACAATGCCTCCGAACGATCAGTGGAGAAGAAAGAAGCGGGACCATCTCGACTCGATGGCCCCGCCTTCAACTTTAACGTCCTCCCGGATTCAGTTCAGCTCACCCAAGAACCTTCCGAGGTTCTCGGCGATTTCCTTCGACCTGGTGTGGTGCAGGTAGTGGTCTCCGTCCAGCAAGATCACCTCTCCGTGATCGACGGAGGCTGCCTGCCCCTCGTGCAGCTCTGTCCAGCCCTGAACTTCTGAATTGTTCACGGCGAATAACAGAATCGGAAGATCGGCTGGGAACGTCTTGCCGATTGCTTCAGCGAAGTTACTGGAAAGATGATCCATCTCGTTGAGATAGGTATCGCTGAAGTTGTTCTTCGCAGTCAACTGTCGCATCTCGTCCTTTGCGGCGGGATCGAGGTACTCGTCCGAGGCTTCACCACCGACGACCTTGGACAGCAATTCCGCCAAGCCCAATTGCCTTCCAACTCGGAGTGCGTCGATCGGGAATTTGGTATCCATGTTCGGCTGCCCTGGAACACTGCTGTCGATACCCACGAATGCGGTGACCTCGTCACGGTACTTCGCGGTGTAGTCCAGCGCATAGAGACCAGTGATCGAGTGCCCCATGAGGATGTATTCGTCAATTCCCAGCGACTGTACTGCCGTATGAATCTCTTCGACGATGTTCGCAGTCGTGCGGTCCTTGTCCGTTCCGTCACTGTAGCCGTAACCGAAGGGCTCGATCGTGACGACGCGGTAGTCAGGTGCGAGCTCGTTGACAAGCGGTGTGAAGTCGAGAATCGGTGCGGACGTTCCGAACCCGGGTAACAGCACTATGGTCTGATCGCCGTTGCCGCGGATCGAGTAGCTCATGTTCTTTCCGTCGACGGACACGAACTGGTTGCCCGTCTCCCCGGCCGGAACGCTCGCTTTGCTGGAGCCGACATTGAATACGAGCGCTATCGATACCAGCACAACCAGAACTACGGACACCGAAGCAACCAGCTTCAGTGCAACGGTACGAATCTTCTTCATTCTCATCCTCATCTTCTCGGGCGTCGATACGGCTAGGAAAGGCTCGACATCGAGGCCGCACTGGTCTCGTCGAGCACACGCAACACGTTGTTGCCCATCAGCTTTGCCAAGTCCTCCGCGGACCAACCGCGTTCCGCCAGACGGTCTATCAACACCGCGAAACCGGATACGTCCTGCATACCGTCCGGAAAGTCGTCGAACCCATCGTAGTCACTGCCCAAACCGATGTGGTCGATGCCCGCGACGTCTCGGGCATGCTCGACGTGGTCGGCGAGATGGTCCACTGTCATCGTCGGTCGTGGGCCGACTCGCCCGCCTTTGAACCACTCGTTGTACTCGGCAGAAAGGAACATGGGTACAAAGGCGATCATGATGACCCCGCCGTTGTCCGCGAGCAGTCGCATGACGTCGTCGGGAACATTACGGGGGTGACCGCATAGCTGAGAGCACGACGAATGGCTGAAAATCACCGGCGCCGAAGACGTCTCGATGGCATCTCTCATCGTTTCCACCGAGACGTGCGACAGGTCGACGAGTACGCCGAGCCGATTCATTTCGCGCACGATCTCGCGACCGAAGTCGGTGAGGCCGCCATGCGCTCGCGTATCCGTCGCGGAGTCCGCCCACCCGGTGTTGTCGTTGTGCGTCAGCGTCATGTACCGAAGACCAAGGCGCGCCATCATTCTCAGGACACCGAGCGAGCTGCCGATGCTGTGACCGCCCTCCGCGCCCAACAAGGATGCGACCTTGCCCTCGCTCCAGATGCGACGCACGTCGTCACCTGTACGCGCGAATTCGAAAGTATCCGGGTATCGCTCGATCATCCGGTACACGTAGTCGATCTGTTCGAGTGTGTACTGAACCGCCTCTGGCTCCGTCCGGTCACACGGGGTGTAGACCGACCAGAACTGCGCACCGACGCCGCCGCGACCGAGTTTGTCGATGTCGGTTTGGAAGATGGAATCCTTCTCGAGATTTTCCACCGAGTATGCGGCAGTTTCGCGAGCCGTCCAGGCCAGATCGTTGTGACCGTCGATGACCGGCGCAAGGCCGTAAGCATCGAGTGCCGCGGGGTGATTCACGTCCGGAAAAGGAGCGAGAGGTTTCATCATGAGTTTTCCTCGAAAAGTAGTGCGGGCAGGTCGAGGGCCCTCATCGCCTTCGACCTGCCCGAGATTTCATTCAGCGGAGAGAATCATCTCGCCGCGACTAGTCGGAAATCTTCTTGAAAAGCCTTGTCATGTAAAGATATTGCTCGCCATCGATCGTGAGATGCGCCATCTCACCCGAAGCGCTCTCGTTACTGATCAAGAACCGGGAGGCAGACAGAGGCACGACCTTGGTGGGCGGAGCCGGCGGCTCGCCGTCGATCTCGACCTTGGCGAAGTTCTGCACCTGGAATCCGCCGTCCTCACCGCGCGTGAGTTCGATTCGCACGGTTGTCGATTCATAGGTTCCGAGAATGTGCGACAGGTCGATGTCTTCCGCATTCGGCTCGGACTTCGGCTCCGGCAGAACGAGATCGAGCTCCTGGGCGATCTCCTTCTCGATGTCGTGGGCCAGGGCGCCGCCGCCACGCGAGTTGGTCACCACGGCCATGGCGAGACCGAGCTCGGGGAAGGTGTGAAAACGAGTGATCTGGCCGATCGTCGCACCACCGTGCTGCGCGGACGTCACGCCACCCCAGTCGGACAGGATCCAGCCGAGACCCCAGGCCTGATCGACGCTCGAGACCGCGGTCAGGTCGAATTGCGGAGTGCGCATCAGGCGCGCGGATTCTTCGGACAGAATGCGTTCACCCGTCAATGCGAGTCCGTCACGCATGTGTGCAGCACCGAAGGTCAGGAGCGAGCTGACCGATCCGGTGATGATCCCGGCCGGACCGATACCGCGCGGAAGCAGCCACTGCTTGGTCGGAATCACCTTGTCCGGCGACGTCCGATCCGGGTTGGCCACGTGGCCGACGGCCGTGCGGAACAGCGGCGCGTCCTTGGCCTTGGTGATGATGTGCGTCAATCCGAGTGGCTTCCAGAGATATTCGACCAACGCCTCGTCCCACGTCATCTCACGAAGGACCTCGACGATGCGGCCGGCAACGGCAAAACCCGCGTTGCTGTAACTCAGATGCCCGCCGGGCTCGGTGACGCTGATCGCGGTCGCGAGTTCGTCGACGTACTTCTCGACGCAGTCGTCACCGTCACCGGTGTCGTTGAACAGGTCTCCGTCGATACCGCTTGTGTGCGTGAGCAACTGGCGGATCGTGATTTCCTTCGTGTTGGAAGGATCCGCGATCGTGAACTCCGGAAGCACCTCCACCACCAGGGTGTCCAGCGTCAGCTTGCCCTCGTCGACGAGCTGCATGATCAGCGTCGTCGTCCAGATCTTGCTCGCGGATCCGTACTGGAACAGGGTGTCTGCATCGACGTCGACGCGCGTGTTCAGGCTCGTCACTCCGGTGGTGATGACACGGATGTCCGCTGCGCCGTCTTCGCCCAGCGCGATCACACCGACCTGCGCGCCCGGTACCGAATGCTTGGCTGCCAGTTCGTCGAGGCGTTCCTGCCACTTCGGGGCGACAAGTAGGTCCTTTGGCAAGTCGGTCACAGGTCGAACTCCTTCGATCATGGAAGCGAGCGGCGTAGACGGCGTTGCTGGGATCCGCTCAGGTCTCACTCGTCGGGAAGTGAAGTTGCGGAAGCAATAACCGTCCACCCATGATCTCAGTGTGCTGGCAGTCACGTCCTGGTCGATTGCACCGAAGTCGGCCCCGAAAATGGTGCAATCGGACGAGCGAGTGTTCAGGATTCGCCATTCGAAACGATCAGCGCTCGAAGGTTCCTTCCAAGCGATTGCGTGAACCCGGATGGATCAAGCGCGCCGCGCTGACCAATCCGTTAGCCGACCAGGTGCGGCGGCGAATCAGCAGGCACGGTTCCCCGCGATCGATGCGTAACAGCTCGCATTCGTCCGGGCTACCCAACACCGCTTCCACGACATGCTCGCCGCGAACCAGAGGCGCAACGTCACTCAAATAGTTGTTGGGGGTGATCGCGGTGAAGTCCTGGCGCAGATAGTCTGGCGCCTCGTTCGGATTCACGAATCGGTCTTCCACCTGAATCGGAGTTTCGTCCTCGAAGTGCACCATCAGCGAATGGAACACCCGTTTGCCCACCGATTCACGAAGGAACGTCTGCCCGTGGTCGGTTTCTTCCTCACGAACGAAGACGACCTCGGTTCGATGACGGTGGCCGCGGCGCTGAATCTCGTCGGCGATGTTCTTGACTTCGAACAGCGGGGACGCGGTCTTCGTGGCGGCGACAAAAGTACCGACCCCCATCATCCGCACGATCAGACCGTCGCTGGTGAGTTCGCGAAGCGCTCGATTGATCGTCATTCGTGACAACCCCAGCGCACTGACCAGTTGATTCTCCGAAGGCAGCTGATCGCCTTCGGTCCACCGACCCGAGTTGATCTGCGAGACCACGAGGTTCTTGACCCGTTCGTAGGCAGGGGCGGACTCGCCGCCTGCCTCGTTGAACAGCACGGCGAGTTCTGCGTCCACTTCGGCAATCGCCATCGCCACCACCCGTTCGTCGAAAAACCACCGAGTCGGTTCTCCCGTTCGGCCTCCGAAGTCTATCCGCCTCGTGCACCTTTCCGATCCATCCGCGAGCGTCCGCGCCGGACCTAACCCACCATGCGCCGCAATTGGCTGGTCGCAACCGAAAGCGCAGCAAGATCGTGTTGCCCGGACGCCTCGATCTCTGCGAGCGCGAGAGTGGACCTCTCGATTCTCGACGCATTCCTTTCTTCCCACCTCGAGAGTTTTTCCGCTGTCGTGTCACCCGCTTCCGCGTCGGCCAAGACGTCGAGGGTCAGGGCCCGCACCGTCGAGTACAACTCGTCCCGCAACGACAACCTCGCCAACGCGTTCCATTTTCCGTCCTTGCTCAATGCCGACACTCGATTGAGCATCGGGACGAGCCCAACATGCTCACCGAGCCGGAAATAGAGTTCGCCGGTCTCCGAGATCGTCCGATCGGCGAGGTCCGCGATCTCCACCACGTCGAGCAGTCCGAACTGATCGAGCAATATCTCCACTCGCCTGACCAGGTTCTCCGGCGCGCCTTTGTCCGTGATGAGGACCGTTCGCGCAGCCAGGTTCCGCTGATCTGCGCCTACCAGCCAGTCATCGAGCTCTGCCGACGCCTCCGCGATGCGATCACCGAATCTGCTGATCTCGGCCCCGACGGCCAGCGGTTGCGGACGACGTGTCAGCATCCACCGTGACGCCCGGTCGAGCAGTCGCCTGGTGAGCAGGATCAACTCGTCGGACACTGCGGTCGAGATCGAGGCTTCGCTGATGTCGTGCCACAGCTTCCACAGTCCGAACACCTCGGAGACCACAGTGAAGGCACGTACTGCGTCTTCCGGATCAGCGCCGACTTCTTCACCGAGCCGATACGCATAGGTGATACCGCCTCGATCGATGACGTTGTTCGTCAGCACCGTCGCGACGATCTCGCGACGAAGTGGGTGCCGGTCGAGGGCGTCACCCCCTGCAACTCGAACGCCCTCCGGAAAATAGTTCGCCAGCACCTGGCGGTAGATCTGGTTGTCGATCGAGCTTCCTTCCAACAGCGTGGATTTCAGATCGAGCTTGACGTGGGCCATCAGTGTGGCGAGTTCCGGCGACGTCAGCCCCGTTCCCGACTTCTCGGCCGCGGCGAACTGCTTCTTGGTCGGAAACCCTTCGATGACACGGTCGACGATCCCGCGCGATTCGAGGTTGGAAATCACTCTGCCGTGCACACCGATCATCGCCCCCGCATCCGCCCGCGTGGTACCCATTAGTTCGTTCTGCGAACGGTTGTCTGCGAGAACGAGTTCTGCGACCTGGTCGGTCAGCGATTCGAGTAGTGCGTCACGACGTGAGTCCGTGACGACGCCTGAGCTGATCAGGGAGTCGAGAAGGATTTTGATGTTCACCTCGTGGTCGGAACAATCGACTCCAGCCGAATTGTCGAGGGCGTCTGTGTTGATCCGTCCACCGCCGCGTGCGTATTCGATCCGTCCGGCCTGGGTGAGGCCGAGATTGCCTCCTTCACCGATCACTCGGGCACGCACTTCGTTGCCGTTCACCCGAACGGCGTCGTTGCTCTTGTCGCCGACTTCGAGGTCGGACTCACCGGAGGCCTTGACGTACGTTCCGATGCCGCCGTTCCACAACAGATCTGCCGGGGACCGCAGAATCGCCCGAACCAGTTGCGGTGGAGTCAGTTCGGTGACGTCGCCCTCGAGGCCCAGGGTTTCTCGCATCTCGCCACTGATCGGAACGCGCTTCGCCGAGCGTTCCCACACTCCGCCGCCCGCGCTGATCAAGGTCGGATCGTAGTCGGCCCACGAGGATCGTGGGAGCGCAAAGAGACGTGATCGCTCGTCGTACGAGCGATCAGGCGACGGGTTCGGATCGACGAACACGTGCCGATGATCGAACGCCGCGATCAGGCGAATGTGCTTGCTGCACAACATACCGTTGCCGAAGACGTCGCCACTCATGTCTCCGATCCCCACCGCGGTGAAGTCATCGTGCTGGGTATCGAGGCCGAGCTCACGGAAGTGCCGCTTGACACTTTCCCAGGCGCCCTTCGCCGTGATACCCATAGCTTTGTGGTCGTAGCCGACCGACCCGCCGGACGCGAAGGCGTCGCCGAGCCAGAATCCGTACTCCGCGGCAACCTCGTTCGCGATGTCGGAGAACTTCGCAGTTCCCTTGTCCGCGGCGACAACAAGATACGTGTCGTCCCCGTCGTGGCGAACGACCCGCCGCGCCGCGACAACGGCCCCGCTCTGCTTGTCGACGTTGTCGGTCAGATCGAGTAGTCCGCGAATGAAGGATCGGTAGCAATCGATCCCGGCCGCCAACGCAGCTTCTCGGTCTGCGTCTGCGCCCAGCCCTGGAACCGGTGGGCGTTTGACGACAAATCCGCCCTTCGCTCCGACAGGCACGATGACTGCGTTCTTGACTGCCTGCGCCTTCACCAATCCCAGTACCTCGGTGCGAAAGTCCTCTTTCCGATCCGACCAGCGCAAGCCGCCGCGAGCCACCGTACCGAAGCGAAGGTGCACACCTGCTACATCGGGTGAGTACACGAATATCTCGAACTTCGGTCGAGGGAAGGGCAATACGGACAGCTTCTCCGAATCGAACTTCAACGAGAGCGCGCCGAGCGATTCAGTGGGATACACGAAATAGTTGGTACGCAACGTGTTACGGACCAGCTCGGACAACGCGCGCAGGATCCGATCGGCGTCGAGTCCTTGCACTTGTGCCACGGCCGTTTCCACGTCCGCTGCTGCACGTGCACCTCGATCTCCGTCGACGACGTCCGGATCGAAACGGCTCTCGAACAATTCGCACAATCTGCCGGCGATCTCGGGATGATCGGCAAGTACCTCGGCGACGCGACCGGTGCTGTAAGGAAATCCCGCTTGCTGCAAGAACTCCGCGTACGCCCGCAGCACCACTACCTGTTTCCAGCCGAGTCCCGCGATCGCGACCAATTCGTTGAACGAGTCCGGCTCGGCGTCACCGTTTCGAACCGCGGCAAACGTCGCCCCGAATCGCGCGGCAAAGTTGTCGAAGCCTTCGACCGGAGCACTCGGGTAGTAGAGCGTGAACTCGTAGATCCTGGACTGTTCGGTTCCCACCGGTGCGATCTCGTACGGACGTTCGTCGACCACTTCGACGCCCAGGCTCTGCAATACGGGCAGCACCTCGCCCAGCGAGAGCGGATCACCCGAGACGTACAGCCCGAGACGGTGAGTACCCGGTCCGTCGACAGAACGGGCCAACCGTGGACTTACTTCTCCGGGCGCGAGGCCCTCGAACACCGCCATGTCCTCGGCGGCTCGGACAGCGTCGAAATCCTGCTTGTATGCCACCGGAACGCGCTCGGCGAACCGAGCACGCCTGCGCCGCTCGTCGTAGTGCGAAGCATCCAGAACGAATCGTTCGTCCCACGTCAGGCACGCGTCGACGACGAGGTCCCGAATCTCCCGTGCTTGTCGCGCCGACGCGAAGTTCGCGCCGCCGCCGACTGTGGCCGTGAAATGTACGACGGCCAAGGGGGATTCCGAGACTCGACTGGAGAACTCGATATTGTGGGCACCGAGTGCGTCGGCGAGTACCGACTCGGCCGTTGTTCTGATCGTCGTACTGAATTTCTCGCGCGGAACGAAGAGCAAAGCCGACAACTCTTGATCTCGCCCTGTGACCGGGGAACTTCCCACCGGTTGCAAGAACAGATGGATCGATGTGCGGCCGTCCACGGAAGTGAGTTCGTCCAGCGCGTCCGCGATTCGGGCCGGCTCGGCCGCCAGGAGCACTGTGACCGGAATCGACTGAATCACTGCCAGCATCGATTGTCCGACAAACGAATCGACGGTGGATCCTGAGGCCTCGAAGATGTCTGCGACGCGTCCTCGCACGAGCGGGGTTCGCCTGACGTCGGCGACGATACCGGTCGCGGTGAAGAACCCGACGAATCGGTACACACGGTCGCCGACGGACACGTCGATCTCGGTGGCGTATTCGGATCCACCGAACCCTTGCCGGAGGTACACCACTGCAATCGCGAGGGGCGCCGCTTTCGAATCCGAAGAGCCGGTTGGATCGGGGAGCACGCCGATGGCGTACGGCTCGTCACTGTCGACAGTTCGCGCACCACCGATGACACTGAAGTTTCCGGCGCTGCACCACCGGAGAAAGTCAGCTTCTTCGGCGTAGCCGTTCGAGTCCAGTTGCTCGCGCGCCTCGTCGACGAGGTCCCGCAGGGGCACGGAATCGCGGAAGGCACGCGCGATACGGTCGAGGATTCCGGCGACGTCGTCCGCGATCACCTGCGCCTGCGCGTCCGAACAGTGTGCGGGTAGTCCTATGTGGATCCATGATTCGGTGCGCTCCCCGGCCCGGGCGTCTTCGGTGCTGTGCGCCGGTTGTACGGCTGTGCGAAGCACGGGGTGCACCACGAATTCAGGTTCCACGCGGGCACGGGCAAGTGTCGCCAAGACCGCTTCGACGAGCTGCGGCATGTCGTCGCCGACGTATTGAATCGCGGGGCCATCCCCTAACTCCCCGGCCGGCGCGAGTCGCGAGATCGACGAGTTGTGTCCTCGTCGACGCGAAAGGTCCATGTGCGCGGCGACAATCGCCAGCTTGCGGTCTTCGGCGAGCGCAGCGTATCGATCCGCCGACAAGCCCTCGAAATACGTACTGGACACCCTCCTCACATTCTCGGAGTCCGGTGTCGTGTCGACTGAAACGAGGCTCATGTCAGCACCTTCCGTCGAAAGCCACGCTGCTTCCGACTTGTAGTGGGTTCGATCCGCAATCATCTTGTCTATACAGGCTTAGACAAGTTGATCATTGCAGAACGTGAGCCGCGACACAACAACTTCACCCCTGGACAAATTCGCCACCCTCGGCCATAGTCAGTCCATGCCAACTAGTGGCAATTAGATTTCATTAGATGAAATTCGTAACTATTCCGCCTCGAAGGAGCCCCCGTGACTACCCAGACCGCGCCCGACACCGACAGCGTCGATCTCGCAGAGTTCCGCAGCACTGTCCGAGCCTTCGCCAACGCCGAGATCCACCCAGGAGCAGCCGCACGCGACGAGTCCAAGGAGTTCCCGGCGCAGCTGGTCAAGCGCCTCGGGCAGCAGGACCTCATGGGCATTTCCGTGCCCGAGGAATTCGGCGGGCTGGGTCTGTCGACACGAACCCAACTGGTCGCCATCGAAGAAGTTGCACGCACCGACGCCGCGCTGGCATCGATCTACACCGCCCACTACCTGGGCCTCGAGCCGATTCTCGTCGGCGGCTCCGAAGAGCAGAAGCATCGCTGGTTGCCCCAGCTCGCGTCGGGCGAACTACTGGCCGGCTTTGCACTCACAGAACCCGATGCCGGCTCCGACATCGCCTCGATGCGTACCGTCGCCCGACGCGAGGACGACGGCTGGCATCTCTCCGGATCGAAGACGTACATCTCCAACGCCAAGGAAGCCGACCTGGTCATGCTCTTCGCCAAGACGGACCCGAGCGCAGGATTCCGAGGCATCACCGCCTTCGTCGTCCCCAAGGGAACTCCGGGAATCAGCTACTCGGAGCCGCAGGACAAGATGGGAATTCGTTCGGCCCCGACGTACACCGTCTACCTCGACGACGTCGTTCTGCCGCTCGACTCCGTGATCGGCACCGAAGGTCGCGGCGGCAACATTGCCTTGACCGCCCTGAACCGAGCACGCATCGACGTAGCGGCAATGGCAAACGGCATCGCTCTGCGCGCTTGGGAACTGGGACGCGAGTACGCAACGGAGCGAAAGCAGTTCGGCACGCCGATCTTCGACTTCCAGGCAATCCAGCTACTCCTCGGTGGCTGCGACGCGCAACTTGTCGCATCACGCGTCACCGCAGACTGGGCCGCCGACGTCAAGGACGCCGGTCAGGACATCCGCCGCGCCGCATCGATTTCGAAGTACGTCGCCACCGAAGCCTGCTTCTCGATCGTCGATCAAACCGTACAGATCCACGGTGGCGCAGGTTTCATGCGCGAATCGGAAATCGAACGCCTGTACCGCGATTGCCGCATTCTCCGCATCTTCGAGGGCACCTCGCAGATCCAGTTGCTCACCATTGCCGGCAATGCTCCGTCGCCGCGTTCCACCGAGTTCTGAAAGGCGCGGACATGACTGCACTTCCCCCACTCGACGGCATCCGGGTCATCGACCTCTCGCGCGTCCTTGCCGGACCCTACTGCACCGCACTGCTTTCCGACGCCGGTGCGGACGTCGTCAAGATCGAATCCGAACACGGTGAAGACTCTCGGCACCTCGGCCCGTTCCGCGACGGCGAGAGCATCTACTTCAACGTGCTCAATCGTGGCAAGCGTTCGGTGGCACTCAACCTCAAGAACGACGAGGACCGTGAGGCGCTGCTGACGCTCATCGAGACCGCCGACGTCGTCGTCGAAAACTTTCGCCCCGGCGTCACCAAGCGCCTGGGAATCGACTACGAGGCTGCGCGGGCTCGCAATCCGCGCATCGTGTACGCGTCCATCTCCGGTTTCGGACAGGACGGGCCCATGTCCGGAGCCGCCGCCTACGACCTTGTAGTCCAGGCTCTTTCGGGAATCATGAGCATCACCGGTTCGGAGGAATCCGGGCCGACACGGTTGGGTGAGTCGTTCGGAGACCTGGTCGCCGGGCTGTTCGCCGCCTGGGGAATCAGTACCGCCCTGCTGAGTGCACGGGCGAGCGGACTCGGGCAGCACCTTGACGTCGCGATGTTCGACAGCATGCTCGCCATGCTGCCGACAGCACACAGCCAACTGCAATCCACCGGGCTCACTCCCCCACGCGTCGGCAACCGTCATCCGGTGTCAACACCGTTCGACACCTACAAGGCCGACGACGGACTCTTCGTCCTCGCAGTTGCGAGCCAGTCGGGTTTCGAGAAGCTGGCGCAGACGATGAATCGCGTCGACCTGATCGCAGATCCCCGATTTGCCGACGACACCGCCCGGACCGAGAACGAACCGGCACTGCGCAAGGAGATCGAAAACTGGGCTGCCGGAAAGACCGTCGCCGACGTGGTCGGTATTCTCGGCGACGCGGGCCTCGCCGGCTCGGAAATCTGGGACGTCCAGCAGGCACTCACCTCCGCGCAGGCCGAGTATCGCGGAGTCGTCGAATCGTTCGAGCACCCGGTAGCAGGAAAAATCTCCTACGTACGACAACCCGTCGTGTTCGGTGATAGCCGACGCCCCGATGTCCGCCGCAGTCCCCTGCTGGACGAGCACCACGGTGAGGTACTGCCGGGCTCGCGATAGATTCAGCGCAGACATCCCTCGGCACTTGGAGTAGGACATGGCCCCCGGCGACGTGACCCGCAGCGCGAATCGCACGTTCGAACTTCTCGGTGCGATCGTCGAGCACGGCGGGTTGACGCTCGGCGACGCCGCCAAGGCAACCGATCTGGCAACCAGTACCGCGCTTCGCCTGATCAGAAGCCTCGAACAAACCGAGTTCGTCGTCCGCGGCGAGGACAACGTCTATCGCGTCGGCCCGCGGCTACTACAGATCGGGGCTCGCGCACTCGGTGACAATCAACTGTTGCCGAGAGCGCGGCCCGCGATGAAGGCCATCGCCGAAACCACGAGAGAGTCGACCTACCTGTCGACGAAGGGACCGAAAGACACTGCGCTGTATCTCGATCAGATCGAGGGCACGCACGCGATCCGCCACATGGGGTGGGTGGGCCAGAGCGTTCCCCTGGACGGCACCGCCGTCGGCGCAGCGTTGAGCGGCAAGGTAGGCGAGAGCGGGTACGCCATTGCGCACGACACCATCGAGGATCACTCGACCGGAGTTGCCGCGCCGATCTACAACGCGGTCGGTCAGATAGCCGGAGCGCTCAGCGTCGTGGGCCCGACCTTCCGTCTGACGGACGAGGTCTGCGCCAGCCACGGCCGCGTCTTGGTGGAGCACTGCGCCCGGTTGTCCGCGGAACTCGGCAACCAGACTCACTGACCACCCCGAGCACTTGGCGATTCAGTCTCGTATCCGAGACAATGTGGGTCCCCGCTCCCACCTCAGCCCTACCCGTAAGGACACACCCCATATGACGACGAGCCGCGTGAAATCTGCTGAGCGCGTGCTCGACGTGCTCGATCTCCTGGCCCGCCGGGGTGTGCCGCTGGCGACGGCAGAAATCTCCAGCGCCCTCGAGCTGCCGAAGAGTACGACGCATCACCTCCTCAATGTCATGCGGGATCGACGGTTCGTCTCGTACTGGGCTGATCAACGCGCCTGGACCCTGGGTGTCTCGGCGTTCGAAGTCGGTGCGTCGTACATGCGGTCCGGCCCACTTCACCGTGAGGGCCAACGATTCATGCTGGCACTCACTCAGTCGACCGACGAGACCTCCCATCTGGCGGTACTTCAGGGTTCTGACGTCATCTACCTCGACAAACGTGAACCTCTGAAGCCCGGCGTTCGGTTGGTGACCGAGATCGGGACCCGCCTTCCGGCGCATCTCACCGCAGTCGGGCGGGCGATTCTGAGCCGTCTGGATGCGGAACAGATCAGCGCGCTCTACGAGGGGTACACCTGGCCGACGCGGACCGGAACGGGTCCGTCGACGCTCGCCGAACTGCGAGAACTGCTCGCCGCAGCACGTGAGAGCGGATATGCGGTCGAAGAGAATGCGACGACATCCGGGATCAACTGCATCGCCAGCCCCGTGATCACACGGGACGGTCGTCCGGTCGCAGCTCTCGGCGTCACCTTCCTCTCCGGCTCCAAATCGGCCGAGGAGAGTGCCCTGATCGCCGACCGAGTGCGCGCCGTCAGCGCCGAGTTCTCCGCCGATCTCGGAGATCGAATGGTGGAGACCCCGACCGCAGACATGTAGCAAAATTCTCCGTTCCGTACTCTGCGGGCCTTGTTTTCGTCTCATATTCAAGACTAGAGTCTCGTATACAAGACTTGTTGGATCACCACCGCATCATCATTGGAGTCCCATGAACGCCACCCCTGCCACCCAGACAGCCACCCGAACCATCGAGGTCGGAATCGGCGCTGTCACCATCGCCGACGTCGTCGACGTCGCGCGCAACGGATACGGCGTTGCATTGACCGCGGAATCACTGGCCGCGATCGCCGAAAGTCGTGCACGCATCGAAGCGCTGGCCGCAGACCCCACACCGGTCTACGGAGTTTCCACCGGATTCGGCGCACTTGCCACCCGGCACATTCCGGCGCATCTGCGGACACAGTTGCAGCGCAGCCTGATCCGCTCACATGCGGCAGGTTCGGGACCGGAAGTCGAACGCGAAGTGATCCGGGCCTTGATGCTTCTGCGTCTTTCGACGCTCGCCACCGGGCGAACCGGAGTGCGCCCTGTAGTCGCACAGGCGTACGCCGACCTACTCACCGCAGGCATCACCCCGGTGGTGCACGAATACGGCAGCCTCGGATGCTCGGGAGATCTGGCACCACTGGCGCATGTGGCGATGGCAATCATCGGTGAAGGTTCCGTCCGCACCGCCGACGGTGAACTCACCGATGCGGCAACGGCATTGGCTGCCCATGGTCTCGAACCGGTGGTTCTGGCCGAGAAGGAAGGCCTCGCACTGATCAACGGTACCGACGGGATGCTCGGTCAACTGGCCCTTGCGATCACCGATCTCGATCATCTGCTCAAGTTGGCCGACATCGCTGCCGCCATGAGCGTCGAGGGCTTGCTCGGCACCGATCAGGTGTTCGCCGCGGACCTCCAAGCGCTTCGCCCCCACCCCGGCCAGGGCGCGGCCGCATCGAACATGGTGCGTCTGCTTGCCGATTCCCCGATCGTCGCCAGCCATGCGGGCCCTGACTGCACCAGGGTTCAAGACGCGTACTCACTGCGGTGCGCACCGCAGGTCGCCGGCGGCGCACGCGACACCGTCGATCACGCCCGCCTCGTCGCCGGGCGCGAATTGGCCAGTGCTGTCGACAATCCCGTTGTCACCCTCGACGGACGGGTTCGATCCAACGGTAACTTCCACGGAGCTCCCGTGGCCTACGTCTTGGACTTCCTCGCCATCGTGACCGCGGATGTCGCGGGTATCAGCGAACGCCGAACCGACCGCTTCCTCGACGTAGCACGCAATCACGGTCTGACCCCCTTCCTCGCCGACGACCCCGGTGTCGACAGCGGACTGATGATCGCGCAGTACACACAAGCTGCCATCGTGTCCGAACTCAAGCGACTCGCGAGCCCGGCCAGTGTCGATTCGATTCCCTCCTCGGCCATGCAGGAAGATCACGTCTCCATGGGATGGTCGGGTGCACGCAAGCTCCGCCGGTCCATCGACGGTCTCACCCGAGTTCTCGCGATCGAGATACTGACTGCAGCAAGAGGAATCGATTTGCGCTCCCCACTCGAGCCCTCCCCCGCCACCGGAGCCGTCCTTCGGACCCTGCGCGAGAAGGTGCAGGGGCCGGGTACCGATCGCTTCCTGTCCCCCGAGATCGAGGCCGCGGTGGACTTGGCGGCATCGGGTGCACTTGTTGCGGCTGCGGAGAACGCGATCGGCGCCCTGGCATGAGCGCGCCCGGTGCGCTGAGGCCTCGCCCCCGACCCGAAATCGAAGCGCTTCCTCGATACTCCAAAGCCGCCGGCCTCGAGCAGGTTCGGTGGCGGGCGTCGAGCAACGAGTCGACGGTTGCACCCTCGGCGGCCATTCTCGAGGCCGTCAATCTCGCGGCCTCACACTCGCACTTGTATCCGTCGCTGTTCGGCGACACACTGATAGCCCGGTTGAGCGACCGTCTGGGCGTGGGCGACGACCAGGTACTGGTCGGCGCCGGGTCGTTGGCACTGCTCCAGCAGGTATTGACTGCATACACGGGCCCTGGCACCGAAGTCGTCTACCCGTGGCGCAGCTACGAGGCGTACCCGATACTGATCGGAATCGCCGGGGCGAGCGGTGTACCCGTCGCACTCGATTCCGAACATCGGCATGATCTGAGTGCAATGGCGGCAGCCGTGACGCCGCAGACCCGCGCAGTACTCGTCTGCAACCCCAACAATCCGACCGGAAGCGAGTTCTCGACCGCGGAGTTCGTCTCGTTCGCCCGCTCGATCCCGAGCGACGTCCTCATCCTTCTGGACGAGGCTTACCGGGAGTTCGCGACCAGCGACGTCGACGGCGTCGACCTGCTTCGAACCTTTCCCAACATCGTCGTCTTCCGAACCTTCTCCAAGGCTTACGGATTGGCCGGACTTCGGGCCGGCTATGCCGTCACCAACTCGGCGATCGCAGCCGATCTTCGCAGCGCTGCACCGCCCTTCGGCCTCAGCGCCGTTGCCGAGGCCGCGGCCTGCGCGGCCCTGACCGATCCGGCGCACACCGATTCGATAGTCGAAACGGTGACTGCGGGTCGCGCTCACCTACGTGAGCAATTGACTCTGCGCGGCGTCGAGACGGTCCCGAGCGGCGCCAACTTCGTGTGGATCCCTCTCGGCAAGAGAGCTTCTGCGCTCGAAGCGGCCTGCGTCGCGCGAGGTGTCTCGGTCCGGATGTTCCCCGGCGAGGGAGTGCGGGTCACCGTCGGCGAGCGGGCAGCAGAAGACGCCGTGATCGCCGCTGTGGACGCACTCGCACACAACCTTTGACCGACTGGAGATAAGAATGTCCGTCCACGAACTCGCTCGGTCGATCGGTTCGAGTCGCCTGATCACCGACCCGTCGGTAATGGACTCGTACCGCCGTGACGAGGCCCATCTCGCCGAACCCGGCCATCCGGCGGCCGTCATGCTCGCCGAAACTGCGGCCGACATTTCCGAGGCGCTGAAATGGGCTACTGCTCACCGTGTCCCGGTGGTAACCCGCGGTGCGGGAACCGGTTTGGCGGGCGGCGGGGCAGCCGTCGAGGGCTGCCTGGTCATCTCGACCACTCGCATGCGCTCGATTCTCGAGGTCAATCCGGACGATCAGCTCGCTGTCGTGGAAGCCGGGGTGATCAACGCCGACATCAGTCGAGCAGCAGACGAGTACGGGCTGATGTACGCCCCTGATCCGAGCAGTTTCGAGATCTCCACGATCGGCGGAAACATCGCCACCAACGCCGGTGGACTGCGTTGCGTGAAGTACGGCGTCACCCGCGATTCAGTCCTGGGTCTCGAGGTTGTGCTCGCCGACGGTCGGATCGTGCGGACAGGCCGAAGGACCGTCAAAGGTGTTGCGGGATACGACTTGACCAGTCTTCTCGTCGGTTCGGAGGGAACACTCGGAGTCGTCACGAGTGCCACGCTGAAGTTGCAGCCCAAGCCCAAGAGAGCACCGGTCACCGTCGTCGGCAGTTTCGATTCTCTCCGCTCCGCAGCGGACGCAGTTGCCGCGGTCGTTCGCGACGGGATCGGACCGAGCCTGCTGGAGCTGATCGATCGAGCAACGCTGCGCGCAGTCGACGACTGGAAACGAATCGGGTTGGAAGACAACACCGCCGCGATGCTGATCGCACAGGCCGACGGGGTCGATGCCGACGCAGCAGCCGCGGCGATGCAGAAACACTTCGAGAGGGCGGGCGCAGATTTTGTCGCCGTCTCGCAGGACGCGGCAGAAGCCGCACAGCTACTCGAGATTCGCCGACTCGCCTATCCGGCTTCCGAACGACTCGGGCAATGTCTCGTGGAAGACGTCGGGGTCCCGCGGTCGAAACTGCCCGACATGCTCGAGAGTATCGACCGAGCCGCCGCCGAGCACATGGTCAAGATCATGACCGTCGCGCATGCTGGTGACGGCAACGTCCATCCGACCTTCGTCTTCGACCGCACTGCCGACGGCTCGGTGCCCGAAGCCGTGTGGACCGCCGCGGACGAGGTCTTCCGGCGTGCTCTCGAACTCGGAGGAACTCTGACCGGAGAGCACGGCGTCGGCGTTCTGAAGCGTCGCTGGCTCTCTCTCGAGCTCGGCGAGGACAGCATGCAACTGCACCGATCGATCAAGGCTGCCTTCGACCCGCTCGGAATCCTCAACCCGGGTAAGGGTTTCTGATTTCTCGCGTGGTGTTACACAGCATTTACGCGAAAACGGGTCCCGGGTATTGACGCCTGTATATACAGGCATATACATTTATCCGCAGTGACAGTGACCCAGCGCACAAAGCACAAGGCGCAAAGCACCAAGCACGAAGAAGGTGGGCAATACCCCGACGTCGATTCCGTCGCTCGACGGGCTCGCAGCAGAAAGACAGGCCTATGACTCACGATGGACCGGCCGAGGTCATCCTCACTCCGGAACGACGCACTATCGACGTCGTCCCGGATGCAGAACGACACGGCACCCCGCGCAGCCAGTTCACTCTCTGGTTCGGCGCCAACATGCAGATCACTGCAATCGTCGACGGCGCTCTCGCCGTCGTATTCGGCGCGGACGCCATCTGGGCGATCGTCGGACTTCTGATCGGCAACATCTTCGGTGGCGCTGTCATGGCGCTTCACTCCGCACAGGGCCCGCGTATGGGTCTCCCCCAGATGATCTCGAGTCGCGCCCAGTTCGGCGTCAAGGGAGCAGTCGTACCGCTTGTTCTCGTCATCCTGATGTACCTCGGCTTCGCTGCCACCGGCACCGTGTTGGCCGGACAGGCCGTCAACAAGATCCTGCACATCGACAGCCCCACCGTCGGCATCGTCGTCTTCGGTCTCCTCACCGCATTCGTCGCGGTCACCGGCTACAAGCTGATCCACATCGTCGGCAGGATCGCCACCGTCGTGGGCATCGTCGGATTCTCCTACCTGGCCGTTCGACTGTTCCTCGAGTACGACGTCGCCTCGTACGTCGGCATCAAGGGCTTCGACATAGTCACCTTCCTGCTCGCGATCTCGCTGGGTGCCGGTTGGCAGCTCACCTTCGGCCCGTACGTCGCCGACTACTCGCGTTACCTGCCGCGCAGCACTTCCGAGAGCACCACGTTCTGGTCGACGTTCCTCGGTAGTGTCATCGGATCGCAGTGGTCCATGACCTTCGGCGCTCTCGTCGCGGCCTGCGCCGGCGACACGTTCCTGGGTAACCAGGTCGGCTTCATGGGAGATCTGGCCGGACCCGCTGCCATCGCCTTCCTGATCTACTTCGTCATCCTGGTCGGCAAGTTGACGGTGAACGTGCTCAACGCCTACGGCGGATTCATGTCGATCCTGACCACCGTCACCGCCTTCAACGGACAGTCGCGAATCTCGAGCACCGCGCGCACCCTCTACATCCTCGGTTTCACTGCGGTCTCGGTCTTGATCGCCATCGCCGCCAGCGCCGACTTCCTGGACAACTTCAAGAACTTCGTCCTGGTGTTGCTGATGGTGTTCACGCCGTGGAGTGCGATCAATCTGATCGACTACTACCTGATCTCCAAGGAACGCATCGACATTCCGGCGCTGTACGACGTCAACGGTCGATACGGAGCATGGAACTTCACCGCATTGGCTTGCTACGCCGCCGGCGTTCTCGCCCAGATCCCGTTCCTCGCCCAGAAGATGTACACCGGCCCCGTCACGGACATGCTCGGCGGCGCCGACATCTCCTGGATCGTCGGCATCGTGTTCACCGGGCTGATCTATTACCCGCTCGCCAAACGCACCAGCAATCCACCTTCGTCGATGATCTACCCCGATCACACCGCGATGACCGACTCTCGCGTCTGATCCCCCAACGTCTTTCGAACTTCAGCAAGCTAGGAGAACACAATGGAAATCAGCACCCCCGGCCACGAGCCGCGCCCCGTCCGCGCTCCCCGCGGCCCCGAGCTCACGACGCTCGGTTGGCAGCAGGAGGGTGCCCTGCGCATGCTCATGAACAACCTCGACCCCGATGTTGCCGAGCACCCGGACAGCCTCGTCGTCTACGGCGGAACCGGTCGCGCAGCGCGTAGTTGGGCTGCCTTCGACGCCATGGTCGCCACGCTGAAGACGCTGAAGAACGACGAGACCATGCTGGTGCAGTCCGGCAAGCCGGTCGGTGTCTTCCGCACCAACGAGTGGGCACCGCGAGTGCTGATCGCCAACTCCAACCTGGTCGGTGACTGGGCGAACTGGGAAGAGTTCCGCCGTCTCGAAGACCTCGGCCTGACCATGTACGGCCAGATGACCGCAGGCTCCTGGATTTACATCGGCACCCAGGGAATCCTGCAGGGTACGTACGAGACCTTCGGCGCCATCGCGAAGAAGCGCTACAACGGCTCACTCGCCGGAACGATCACCCTCACTGCGGGTCTCGGCGGCATGGGCGGCGCTCAGCCTCTCGCCGTCACTATGAACGACGGCGTCGCGATCTGCGTCGACTGCGACATCACCCGCATCGACCGTCGTATCGCCCACAAGTACCTCGACACCAAGGCAGACAGCATCGAGCACGCGCTCGAACTGGCGACCGCGGCACGCGATGCCAAGAAGCCGCTCTCCATCGGCCTCGAAGGCAATGCGGCAGAGATCTTCCCGGCGCTGCTGGAGATGAAGGCCCCCATCGACATCGTGACCGACCAGACCTCGGCGCACGATCCCCTCGCCTACCTGCCGATCGGCATCGACTTCGGCGACATGAAGACCATGTCGGAGAAGGATCCGCAGAAGTTCACCGAAGATTCCCGCAACGCGATGGCCGCACACGTCAAGGCCATGGTCGGATTCATGGACGCCGGCGCCGAGGTATTCGACTACGGCAACTCCATCCGCGACGAGGCCCGCAAGGCCGGCTACGACCGTGCATTCGACTTCCCCGGATTCGTTCCCGCCTACATCCGTCCGCTCTTCGAAGAAGGCCTCGGCCCCTTCCGCTGGGCAGCGCTCTCGGGTGATCCCAAGGACATCGAGGCCACCGACAAGGCCATCCTCGAGCTCTTCCCCGAGAACGAGCACCTGCGCCGCTGGATCACCATGGCCGGCGAAAAGGTTGCCTTCGAAGGCCTTCCGGCTCGCATCTGCTGGCTCGGATACGGTGAGCGCCACCTCGCCGGCCTCAAGTTCAACGAGATGGTGGCCTCGGGCGAGCTCTCCGCACCGATCGCCATCGGCCGCGATCACCTCGACTCCGGATCGGTCGCCTCGCCGTACCGCGAAACCGAATCGATGATCGACGGGTCCGACGCGATCGCCGACTGGCCGCTGCTCAACGCCCTGGTCAACACCGCGTCCGGCGCTTCGTGGGTTTCACTCCACCAAGGCGGCGGCGTCGGGATGGGGCGCTCCATCCACGCGGGACAGGTGTGCATCGCCGACGGCACCGAACTCGCAGCCAAGAAGCTCGAAGCAGTTCTCACCAACGATCCCGGGATGGGTGTCATCCGGCATGCGGATGCAGGATACGACCACGCCATCGACACGGCAGCCACCCGCGGCGTCCGAATCCCGATGACCGAGAACTGAAACAGCCCCACCACCTCACCCTGAGTTAGGAATTACATTGACCACGAATGGTTCTCGAACCACAGTTCTGACCAACATCGGAACCCTCGTCACCAATGACCCGACTCTGGGTGAGGGCAAGCTCGGCGTACGACACGACGCGGCAATCGTTTTCGACGAGGGCGTTGTTGCTTGGGTCGGTGATTCCGCCGACGCCCCGGCTGCCGATATCGGTCAGGATATCGGCGGTCGGGCCCTGCTCCCCGGATTCGTGGAGAGTCACTCGCACCTGGTGTTCGGTGGCGAGCGGGCCGAGGAATTCGCAGCTCGCATGGCGGGCGAGAAGTACGCGGCGGGCGGTATTCGCAACACCATCGAAGCGACGCGCTCGGCCACCGACGAACAATTGCAGGCCAATGTTCGACGCCTACTCGACGAATCCCTGCGCTCGGGCAGCACAACCGTCGAATGCAAGACCGGATACGGGCAGAACACCGAGAGCGAACTACGCAGCGCACTGATCGCCGGACAGTTCACCGACGAGGTCACACTGCTGGCCGCCCACGTTCCACCACCCGAATATGCCGGCCGCGCCGATGACTACGTCGCCATGGCGTGCGACGAGATGATCCCTGCCTGTGCGCCACACGCGAAGTGGATCGACGTCTTCTGCGAACGAGGGGCGTTCAACCGCGAACAGGCACATGCAGTCCTGAGCGCAGGCGTCGCCGCTGGACTGATCCCCCGCGTCCACGGCAATCAACTCGGCGAAGGGCCAGGAGTTCAGCTCGCCGTCGAGATGGGAGCCGCGTCCGTCGATCACGTCACCTACGTCACCGCCGAGGACATCGACGCCCTGGCTCAGAGTTCCACCGTCGCAACACTGTTGCCAGGTGCCGACTTCTCCACCCGCAACAAGTACCCCGACGCCCGCGCACTGCTGGACGCCGGCGTCACAGTAGCTCTCGGCGCCGACTGCAATCCCGGCACCTGCTACACCACCAGCCTCCCGTTCTGCATAGCAATTGCGGTGCGAGACATGCACATGACACCCGCCGAGGCAGTCTGGGCAGCCACTGCAGGAGGCGCCCGGGCGCTGCAGCGCACCGACGTCGGAACCCTTTCTCTCGGAATACGTGCCGACGCCATCGCGCTCGATGCACCGTCGTACCTCCACCTCGCCTACCGCCCGGGCGTCCCTCTGGTGCGCGAGGTCTGGAAAAACGGCGCACTCGCCACAAGCTACTGAAATACACTCACCGGGAGGCCGTCGTGGCACATCAGATCGCAGTCGACATCGAACCCAAGCCGTGGACCGGGCGCTCCGACGGCACCACTGCCGAGCATCTGCGGTGGCATCATGCCGTGCAACCGTATTCAGCCGAAACAGCTCCCGGCGACTGTGTTCTGATCGGATTCTCCAGCGACGAAGGAGTCCGCCGCAACAAGGGCCGCCGCGGTGCCGCGGATGGCCCCGACGCTTTGCGAGCCGGGTTGGCTTCCATGGCGCTGGCCGAACCACTGCAGATTCAGGACGCGGGAACCGTTGCCGTGTCGGGTGAAGAACTCGAGGCCGGTCAGGCCGCACTCGGGAACGCCGTCAGCGCTGCGCTTGATTCGGGACACTTCCCCGTGGTTCTCGGGGGAGGACACGAAATCGCCTACGGTACATACCTCGGCGTCGCGGGCTCCGAGTTGCGAACCGCCGGAGCCAAACTCGGAATCCTCAACTTGGATGCGCACTTCGACCTGCGGGGCGATCCGATACCCAGCTCCGGCACACCCTTTCGTCAGATCGCCGAGGACGAAGCCGCGGCAGGCACCTCGCATCAGTACAGCGTGATCGGAATCAGCCAACCGAGCAACACCACGGCACTGTTCGACACGGCTCACCGCCTCGGTGTTCGCTATCTGCTCGACGAAGAATGCGGAGCGATCGGCCGAGGCGTCGTGGATCAGTTCCTCGCAGACTTCCTCGACGACGTCGATCTGGTCTACCTGACCATCGACCTCGACGTCCTGCCTGCAGCTGTGGCGCCGGGCGTCAGCGCACCTGCGGCCTACGGAGTCAGCCTCGAAACCATCCAATACGTATGTGACCGAGTCACGTCCAGCGGAAAACTCGCGGTTCTCGATGTCGCCGAACTGAACCCGAGCCTCGACGTCGACAATCGCACTGCCCGAACGGCTGCTCGTCTGATCCACCGGATAGTCACGAAGCACGTGCCGGTTCAGCGCTAGCCTCGGCGCGCCTCCAGCAGATCTACGGGACTGCCTGAAAACTGATTCCACGAGTTCTGTCCGAGCACTCCAAACTATGTCCTTTGCCACCTCACAAGTGATGCCGCCTTGCAGATTGCCGATGGCGGCGACAACGCCTGTCTCGGGGTACGTGATCGTTCCGCACCCCTCGGATGTGGATGCCGTCGGCAATCGTGAAGTCGAAGTCGACGAATTGCCCGAGCAGTACTCGAAGCCGGGGACACCACCGATCACAGGAGGCCCGACCGTACCGTCGTGAATCGAAAAGCCGATCAACCCTCCGGGGTCGCCATTACCGACTTGCCCCGGATCACCGGTGGTGACGAAGATCGATTGGCCTGACTCAGTCTGAATCGTCCGTGTCGAATGATCGTTGCCGTAGGCCGATTCGATTTGAGCCACGGTGAGCCGTCACCGATGCCGCGGTCAGTCAGCGTTCCCGGCGGTGATTCGATGACGGTGACGCCCTCGCTGGTGAGAATTGCCCGTCCGGTGCCACCAGGCGTCGTGAACGGAACTACAGCGCAACTCGGAAACTGCATGGGCGTTCCAGCCTGATGCCAGACACACGCCGGCCACTACAACCGTGGTTGTAGTGGCTGCGCCGTTCCGAACTCGTCCAATGGGTGTGCGCGGTCGGCTTCTCGGCATGTCGGCATCCTTGGTCGGAACGGCTCGCCGCGAGGTCGAGGCATGCCTGACTTCGCGACGCTACCCCGAGCGGGGTCGAATCGATATCGTCTGTTCGGCCGACGACAAGGACGCCACCCCGGCCTTCGATCATGGCACCAGGGAGTTCTCCTGCAACCAGTCCTGAGCGATGTCACTCATGTCGTCGAGATCGGCAACGCGCTGGTTCATCTCGATGAGATCTTCGGTGGTCAGCGCCGCCGAAACCCCCGCGAGCACTGAGCGGACGTCATCGCGAGCCTTCAACTCGTTGATGATCGGTGTGATGTTCTCCGCGAGGAAGAGGTGCTTCGTATCCTCGAGTGCAACCAAGTTCTCCGAGCGCATCGCAGGATCGGTACTGAAGACATCGGCAACCTGTATCTGCCCGCTCAGAAGCGCATTGAGCGTGAGGGGTCCACCTGCATCGAGTGCCAGGAACTCCCGGAATGTCAGGCCGTATTTGGTCTTCAAGCCGGCGACGCCGTTTTCGCGCGTCTTCCATTCCGGCGGTCCGCCGAGAGTCAACTCGTCGGCATGCTGCACCAGATCCTCGACGGTCTCCAGCGAATACTTTTCCGCCGTCTCCTGTTTGACGGCAAGTACATCCTCGTCCTCTGCGGGCGAGGGCTCGAGAGCCACCAGACCCTTGGGCAATTTCGCATCGATTTCAGCGGATACTTCATCTGAAGCCGTCGCCGTTGTCTTGCTGTCCAGATATTGCAACAAGGCGCCGGAATACTCGGGGATCAGATCGATGGAACCGTCGCGCAGTGCCGGTACATAGAGTTCTCGGCTACCGATGTTCAACTTCTCGGTAACGTCGATACCGTTGGCACGAAGCGCTTCGGCGTAAATGGTCGCAATCAGTTGGCTCTCGGGAAAATCGGCGGAACCGATCACGATGGCGCCCTCAGCACTACCGCCGCCGTCCGTAGCCAAGGGGTCCTTGCCGATTCCGCAGCTGGACAACGCAACCGCTGTTACGCCGACCAACGCGGCGATCAATACCTTCTTCATGTCGAACGTCCTCAGATCGGTGCGGGCTCAGGCACAGCGGTGCGCTGTGAGGGGGCGGCGGTCTTCTCGGTCTTCTTCTTCCGATCGCGCCTGGTCAGGCCAGGCGAAACGACCCGCGCAGTCAGTGCTCCGATTCCGAGATCGAAAACCAGGGCAATCAGCGATACCAGTACGGCTCCGGCCGCCATCTGGCCGTAATCGCTCTGAGCTTTTCCGTCGATCAACAACCGGCCGAGTCCGCCCAAAGAAATGTAAGCGGCGACAGTCGCAGTGGAGACGATCTGAAGCACGGCACTTCTGATGCCGGACAACATGAGTGGTAGGGCACATGGAATCTCGACCTCGGTCAAGATCCGCATCGACCGAAATCCCATCCCCCGCGCGGCGTCGACTGCAGCCTGATCGACCGCTCGAACTCCGGCGTACGTGTTGGTGAGAATGGGAGGGATCGCGAGAAGCACCAGGACGATGAGGCTGGGGATCAGATACGCGAGTTTGTTCGGGAATGACGGCGCGATGATGAGAACCAGTAGGATCAGCAGACCGATGGTCGGCAGCGCTCGTAGCGAGTTGGCCAGTCCAGCAACAACAACGGAGCCACGGCCCGTATGTCCGATGTAGAGACCGAGCGGGATCGCGATAACCGCAGCCACCGCCAGCGCGGCGAATGTGTACATCAAATGCTGAACGAGAAGGGTGGGGATGCCGTCCGGCCCGGTCCAGTGGGATCCGTCGAGAAGGAAGCTGATCATGATGTAGTCACTTTCGGGGTCCACGGCGTCAACAGCCGATTCGCCAACATGATGAGGAGATCAAGGATCAACGCCAGCACCAGACACAGAGCGATACCCGCGATGATGGGCGTGTAGAAACGCAACTGAAATCCCTGGGTGAACAAGGAACCTATCTGCGGAATACCCAGGAGTGCGCCGAGTGAGACAAGACTGACGTTCGAGACGACTGCGACGCGCAAACCTGCACAGATCACCGGAACTCCCACTGGCAACTGTACTTTCAACAGCGTCTGATACGGCCGGTAACCCATCGCCGTCGCTGCCAGAACCGTCTCCGGCGGAACCGAATCGAGCGCGTCGGCCACTACCCGCACGAGCAGAGCAACGGTGTACACGGTGAGCGCCACGATGATGTTCATCGGATCCAGAATCTTGGTACCCAGAATTGGAGGCAGGAGCACGAAGAGCGCGAGCGAAGGGATCGTGTAGAGCAATCCGGCCGTCCCCACCACGTAGGGATGCAACCGACGACTGCGATAGGCGACCCAGCCGATCGGCAACGCGACCACCAAGCCGATCACCAAGGGAATCAACGACAGCAGAACATGCCATCCCACCAAGTCCATGATCCGGTCGGACTGACGTCCGAGCCATTCGAAGTTCATCGGAGTGCCCTCCCCGCGTCAGCCAGATCGGCAGCCTCGATGGCTTCCACTGCAGCATGCGCAGTGACGGTTCCCACCAGGCGTCCGGCGTCGTCCACGACAACGCCCCGCTTGCTCGGCGCTGACAGCGCCGCATCCAGCAGAGCGCGCATCGTCCCGGTGGAATCCGCAAGTGTTCCACTGAGATTCAAGTCATCCGGGCGGATACAATCCGTGAGCGCGTCCGGCCTCACCCATCCGAGCGGCTTGTTCGCGGGATCCACTACCAACAGCCACGTATCGCCGGTGAGTGCGCGGGCCGCCGCAGCGGAATCGCCCAGATGCGCAACGGGTTCTGACACCGTCGGTAGGTCGCCGTCCAATGTCGTGAACCCCAACGATCGGTACCCACGGTCACGTCCGACGAAGTCGGCAACAAATTCGTCGGCAGGTTGAGTCAGCAATTCGAGGGGCGTCGCCGCCTGCGCAAGAATGCCGCCGGTACGCAGAACCACCACTTGATCCCCGAGTTTCAGCGCTTCGTCGATGTCGTGGGTGACGATGATGATCGTTTTTCCGATTTCCTTCTGCAGACGGAGAAACTCGTCTTGCAGCTGGCCGCGAACAACCGGATCAACGGCGCTGAACGGTTCGTCCATCAGCATGAATGACGGATCCGCAGCCAATGCTCGCGCAACACCGACTCGTTGCTGCTGCCCTCCGGAGAGCTGCCACGGATAGCGGTCGGCGAAGTTGGTCGTCAGACCAACCGTTTCGAGCAATTCCATAGCGCGAGTGCGAGATTCCTTTTTACTCGCACCGAGCAATCGAGGCATGGTCGCTATGTTGTCGACGATGGTGCGATGGGGAAAGAGACCCGCGTGCTGGATCACGTACCCGATGCGTCGACGCAGAAGGGCCGGATCCATTCCCGCCGTGGACTCGCCGTCGAGCGAAATCGTGCCTGACGTCGGTTCGATCAGCCTGTTGATCATGCGGAGTGAGGTCGTCTTGCCGCAGCCGGAAGGACCCACCAACGCGGTGATCTTTCCCGTCGGGCATTCCAGATCGAGAGCATCGACGGCAATGGTTCCGTCTGGATACGCCTTGGTGACCTTGTCGAATTTGATCATCTACGAACTACTTTCGTGTCGACCTGAGTCCGGACGCACCCAGGAGAAATGGTCGAGTTCCGTTCGAGCACACACCTACTTGTGATTCGGTCCACCTGCTTACTGGTCGAGCGGTTGAGAAAGAAAGTTCACGGCGGCACTCAGATCTGCACTGAGTGGCCGGTCTTCGGTCCTCGTGTCCAGCACCAAACGCGCACGCGCGAGGTACGCGCCGAGCTCGGTCGCCGGATCCAGCTCACGCTGTTGTTGCGAGAGTGCGCGAACTGCCGAGATCAGTTCACACGCCAGCACCAATCGAGATTGGGCAAGAATGTCCGCCAATTGAGTTGCAGCTTGGGATGCGAAACTTGCGTGATCCTCGGTGCCGCGCGAAATTACCGTGTGGCCCAACGACCCCGGTGCCGCCGACGAGCGGATCTCGGCAATGGCAGCAGAAGTCGTGTATTCGAGAAGCATGGTTCCGCTGCTGCCGTCGGGACCGTCTGCAAGGAACGCACGAAGGCCGGTGACTGCGGGGTCGGAGAGGTTGGCGAGCCGACATTGCGAGAGCAGGGCAGCACTGGCGACCGCCAACTTCGCCTCGTCGACTGCAAGGGCTATTGGCATTGCGTGGAAATTTCCGTTGTGGAACACCATGTCGTCTTCGACCGACACCAGCGGATTCTCCGAAGACGAATTCATCTCGATACTCAGCGTGTTCTGCAGTCGATGCACCGCTTGCCAGGTGGCACCCAAGATTTGCGGTAGGGCGCGAAACCCGAACGAGTCCTGAACTCTCACGGGTGTGATGTCGTGTGGTGCCAGCAGATCGCGAACCCGCTCTGCGACTTCCGCTTGACCGAAGTGCATTCTTGCCGACTGTACTTGTGCAGCAAACGGTTCGACAGAACTACGCGACGCAAGCACGGAAAGAACACTGACAACCAAGCAGTGCTGAAGCCACCCCGCGACTTCGATACTGGTGTCGCCGGCGATCGCCACCGTCATCGCGTTGGTGGAGATGAACGGAAGTGCATCACCGTGGTGCGGAGTCCAACCGATTCCGGTGCGTCCGTCGCGAAGCGGGCTCTCACCGATCAGCCCCATGGCGATTTCGGAGAACGCACTCAGGTCACCCGTTCCGATCGCACCGCGTGCGTGCACTGTCGGCAGGTTCTGCGAAGCAACAGCAGCAACCAGACCGTCGATGATGTCGGGATGCATACCTGAGCCGCCGTTGAGGATCTGGTTGGTGCGGATGACGATCGCGGCGCGCACCACCCGGTCGGGGAGCCTGGGGCCCGATCCCGTTGCGTGACTTCTCAGAAGCCTCAGATCCTGCTGCACACCGTCGGAGACGGATGTTTCGCGATTCCCGCCCACCCCGGTAGTGCGCCCGTACACCGCTTGACGGGAGGAAACCCGAACCGCGGTCTCCCATGACCGCCGTGTGAGCTCGAGAGCCGCGTCGGCAGGTCGAATCACGGCCGGCTCTCGCGCGATTTCGTTCACCCGGTGAACCGACAACCCTTTCCCGTCGAGCAGGACATTGTCGTCTTCCGTCCGGTCTTCTCCAGGAAGACGTTCAGTCATCAGAACTCCATCGATCGAAGGACTCGGCCACCGCGGTCGGCGTGCATCACATCATCTACGTAATGTGCCTTGGGTCACTTTTGATGAATGTATAGTCCTGTATATACAGCCACCTGTCAATAGGGACACTGCAGCTCATCCGCGTGCACACACCTTGCGTTACCCCAGTACGAGTGAGCAACTGGGCACGAATCGTTGCTATTCGAGGACCGGTGCCGCCGATGCGCGACGCGCCTCGAGCGCATCGAGGATGAGATCGAGACCGTAGGCGAACTCACTCGTGTGGTCGTAAGCCGGACTCAGACCGTGATCGACGATCATCTCGTGAAGGAAGGGCAACTCTTCAGCCGGAAGGTGCTCGAGGATGTCACTCGCAACCTCTTCGACGTCGACGGGCCCGCTGATCGGCAGATTCGCCTCCTGGAGAACATATCCGCCGATGTAGCTGTCGATCAGCGAGGCTCCGTGGGCGGCCATCGGGAGTGTGAACCCGGCCTTCCGGAGCACTCCGAGCACAGCGTCGAGATGACGCAGGGTCGCCGAGCCAGGGTTGCGTCGCGAATCCAGCAGACCGAGAGCCCAACGGTGCTGCGACAGGACTGTGCGAGCGGAAAAGGCGCGTCCACGGATTGCGTCTCGCCAATCCACACACTCACTGTCGGGCAGGTCGATCGCCTCGAAGACCGCATCGACGACGCCGTCGAGAATCGCATCTTTGTTGGGCACGTGGTGGTAGAGCGACATCGCCTCGATGCCCAGCTCCTGGGCCACCCGTCGCATCGTGACGGCTTCGACACCACCCGCGTCGGCAACGCGGATCGCACCCTCGATTACGCGAGTCCTGTTCAGCGACTGTCGCGGTTGCCGTGACACACAGACTCCCCTCCGAGGAACGAATACGTTGACAACCTTACATGCGTAAGTCACCCTTACAGGTGTAAGCCAGCCTTACAGGTGTAAGCCAGCCTTACGTTCGTAAGGCGCTCGCGAAGGGAGATCGCAATGCCGATGCCGAGATGGTGGGGACATGTCAACAAGCGAGTGTTCAACCCGCGTGCAATTTCGAGCGGTAAATGGCCGGTACTGACTCACGTCGGACGCACATCCGGCACGACCTACCGGACGCCCCTCGACGCCTATCCGGTCGAGGGTGGCTACGTCTTCATTCTGGTGTACGGATCAGGCTCGGACTGGGTGCAGAACGTCCTGAAAGCGGGAAGCGCTCGACTGTCGGTCGACGAGACGGAGGTGAGCCTCGGCACCCCACGCCTCGTCGCGAAAGACGAAGCATTTCAAGCACTTTCCTCAGACGTGTCCCAACCCCCGAGGCTGCTCCGCATCACCGAGTACCTTCGGATGGATCTGATTACGGCCTGAGGGTGCCCGTCACGCGAGGACCTCACGCACGGCGGACCTGACTTCCTCCATGCTGCAACCGGATTCGATCAGTTCGGTACCCGTATGCACCAGCGAGTTGATCAACTTGGCGGTGAGCTTCGGGTCCGACACGCCACGGAGGCGGAGGGCCTCGACCAGCGGAAGCACAAGACTGTCGTGCATTTCCATGATCCGCGAATCTCGAAACGTTTGTGGGGTCAGCGTCGCCAGCGCTCCGACTATCGCATGCTCCCCGTCGGCAACCAGTTGGAGGTTTGCCTCGACGTACGCCCATACCGGATCGTCTGCGCCTGCCATCGCCTCGACGATCTTGTCGTTCCAGCGCGGGAACATGTCTTCGACGACGGCACTGAGGAGATCTTCCCGGGACCGGAAGTAGTGGTAGGCACTCGACCTGGCGAGCCCGGCCTTCGCTGCCACCTCACCGAGCCCCGGGGGCCGGTCCGGGGCCTCGGACAGAAGAGCGTGTGCAGCGTCGAGGAGGGCACGGCGCTGAGCAGCACGATGCTCGACCACAGTGGGCGCATCGATCCTCGGCACCGAATCTCCTCCAGTCCCCTCGCGGGCTTACTCGCTCTGACGCAACCGACCGTCAACCATTTCGAGGATGCGGTCGCAGTGCCCGAGCACGTCGTGATCGTGGGTCACCATGATCGTAGCGACGCCTGCCTCGTGAGTTTCGCGCGAGAGCAGTTCGACCACCTCATGGCTGCGTTTGCGGTCGAGAGCAGCCGTCGGCTCGTCGACGAGCAGTAGCGAGGGATTGCTCATCAATGCCCGAGCGATACCGACGCGCTGGCGTTCACCGCCGGAGAGTTGACCGGGTCGACGATCTGCACGGTGACTCATACCGACCGAGTCGAGCAACTCCTCGGGATCGCGACCCGGCCGCCCCGTGAGCTTGGGAATCAGCCGAAGCTGATCGCGCGCCGTCAGCGCTGGAATCAGGTTGCCGGACTGAAAGACGAAGCCGACCTTGTCTCGTCGAAGTTTGGCGAGAGCACGGGCCGGCATCGCCGACACGTCCACGCCGTCGATGACAATCGTTCCACTCGACGGCCGACCGAGTCCGCCTGCCACAGCGAGCAAGCTCGACTTTCCAGCGCCTGACGGTCCGACGATCGCGACAAGTTCGCCGCACGAGACCTCCAGGTTCACGTTGTCGAGGGCGAGCACGGTGGAGTCACCGTCACCGAATCGAAGACTGACAGCGGTCAATACCAATCCGGTTGTGGTCTTTTCGACTGTGGTCATCGGTTTTCTCCCAATGCGGTGAGCGGGTTGACACGGGTAACACGGACGATGGCAACGGCTGCGCCGACCAGCCCGAGTACCGCCAAGAGCACTGCGCCGTTGACGACTGGGCCGGACTCGAGGGCGAACGGCATCCCCCCGCCTTCGAGCCCCGAACCGAGCCCCAAGCCCAGCAACACACCGAGGCCGATGGAACCAAGCAGCACTACCAGTGCCTGCGCCATGCCGTCACGAAGCAGGAAGCCGGTAGAGGCTCCCATCGCGCGCAACACTGCGAGTTCACGACCGCGCTGAACCGTCCAGATACTGAAGAATGCACCGACCACCAGGGCCGAAATCGCGTACAGAAACGCCTTGATCATCGACATTGTCATCATTTCCGCGGAGAACCCTGGTGAGGAGTCGAAAGATTCCTCGAGCGTCTTTGCGGACGTTCCCGCCGCCGCATCGCCCGACACGAGATCCGGTAACGCGCCACCAATGCCCCGAATCGCAACAACACTTGCTTCGGAATAGGCACTGGCATTGGCGGTTTCGCCGATCTTGGCACCGGCGTGAACCTCCTGCCAAGTACGCAGGGGCAGGTAGGCGACGTCGACGTGACCGAAAGTGCGCTTGTCTTCGCTGAATCCGACAACTGTCAGCTCCGTACCGAGTCGATCGAGTATCACGGTGTCACCGATCGCAACACCGTCGTCACGGAAGGTAGAGCTGACGATGATGTCCGTGTCGGCATGCAGCCCCCTCCCGTCGGCGGAGACGGGCTCGAGGAAGGAGCCAGGTTCGATGCCGAAGAGCGTGAGATCGACAGGCGTGCCACTGCGAGTTTTTGCATTGACGATCATGTTGCCGAAGAGCTCGGCGTCTTGGACATCGGGTTGCATACGCCATGCCTGCGCCTGCTCCTCGGTGACGACCGAGCGCGAAAACGCTGAGTCGGCTTTGGTGTCCGGTGCGAAGGCAAACGCCTGAATCGGCGTCCGCTGCAAAGCGGAGACACCGTCATTTACCAGTCCGGACGAGAGGCCGGACAGAATCACCATCAGGATCGAGATGAGGGCAACCACGGCACCCATCAAGAGGAATCGATTTCGCGCAAACCACAGTTCACGCAGGGCGAGGAACATTCGGGAAGCTCCAAAGTCGTCGATACGAGTCACGCCGACTTTTATCGACGCCTTGTCGAAATCATATCGACAAGGCGTCGAAAAGCTATGTGAGGTGCGTTACTACTTCCCGTAGTAGACACTCGAGGCACTGAGCGTCGTATCAGCCCCCGACGCCCACCGGTCGATCCCCGACAATCGAGATTCGATCCATCACACGACGAGCCGGGAAGTAGTCACTGGCCGCGTAGTGCTGGCAGGTCCGATTGTCCCAGAAGGCAACAGTATTCGGCTCCCACTTCAAACGGACCTGAAATTCCGGACGATTGACGTGGCGATACAGCATCGTGAGAAGTTCGTTCGATTCTTCTTCTGACACACCCAAGATCCGTTGCGTGAAGGTCATGTTGACGAACAACACCCGCCTGCCACTTTCCGGAATGATCCGAACCACCGGATGCTGCACAGCGGGGAACTTCGGACGCAACATCTCGACCGCATCCACCGGCATCGACCTGCCGAACGAGTTGATCCAATCATGTTCTGCAACAAGCGGGTCGATACGCTTCTTGATGTCTTCAGGAAGCAGATCGTAGGCAGCTGCAGTATCGGCCCACAAAGTGTCACCACCCACCTCCGGCACCTCCACCGCACGAAGAACTGCTGCGAACGAAGGAAACTCGTGCCACGTAACGTCGTTGTGCCAGTTGTTCTCGACTCCGCCGACCATCGCATCCTTCGCCAGTGTCGTGACATCGACGTCCGTCTGCCCGGGCTGCGTGTACTTGAAGAACGGATGCTGTTCGAGATCGCCCCAACGCTCGGCAAAAGCTCGATGTTCCGCTCGGTCGAGGTCCTGATCGCGGAAGAAGAGGACTTTCCATTCGAGGAGAGCTCGGCGGAGTTCCGCAATCACGGCATCAGACAGACCCCCGCCGAGTCGAATACCGGAGATTTCCGCTCCGATCGTCGGCGCGACCGCCTTGACCGCAAAGTGTTCGTACGGTGCCGGATCTACCGACTCGGGATTCCGGCGAGCAACGAGTGGACCGTACGCAGCAAGCGGGTCGGTGGGGATCGGAAAGATTGTTGCCGCAGGAAAAAGCGTAGCCATCAGGGCACTTCCTCGAAATCGACGATGTCGTAAAGGACAAAAGTCAGATTAAGTCCGCCTCCTTAAAGTGTCAACGGTCACGTTCTCCGGCGCGAATCTTGACCCTGACGCCGCGTCAAGGTTGGAGAATGGTTTTCACAGACGGAATCCGATTCGATCACGGGAGGGCAGGGCGATGATGACCATCGGCGAGCTGGCCAAATTGGCCGGCACCACCGTCAGATCCGTGCGCTACTACCACTCGAACGGCCTTCTCGAAGAACCACAACGCCAACCCAACGGCTACCGCATGTACCGGGCGGTGGACCTGGCACGACTGAGTCGCATCCGCCGCCTGCGCGATCTGGGGATTCCTGTGGCCAAGATCGCCGAACTACTCGACGGCGACGCTCACGACACTCGGTCCGCACTCGATGCCCTCGACAAGGAATTGGCGACGAAGGCCGAACAGATCGCTGTTCAGCGTGCGCACATCGAGTCGCTACGCCGCAATGCCGATCCTGAACTACCCGACGCGTTTTCGGAAGTGCTCGCACAGTACGTCGTTGCCGGTGCGCCGACAGCGTGGATCGACAACGAGCGTGAACTTCTGATCCTCGCACTCACGGTCTCCGGGGGCGATCCCGAGGTCTGCGATTCACTCCTGTCCGCCCATCGCCGGGTATTGGCCGAGCCGAACCGCGAGCAGGCCATCGAATTGATAACTCGCATGTATGCCCTCGCCGACGCACCGGCTGACGCGGACACGATTGCGGCCCTTGCCATTCAGTTCTGCGACTTCACCGAGAGCGTGCTACCCGAACAGGCTGCACCGGAGGACGCTTCCCCCACCCGGCTGGTAGCGGTACTGCGCGAACACCAAGCGGATCGACGAACCGTCACCCAGGAAAGATTCGCGAAGGCTGTGGCCGCGGAGTTCGCCGCCCGTCAATCCCGCCTCTGAAAAACCCTGATCAACCCCCACATTCGAAGTGGGGTGACCAACACTGCCCGAAAATGGGCTCAACGCAAGGACACGACAATGACTGGATTCACCATGCCCAGATCACGCATGCCTCGATCACGAAGGTGGCTGGCTACCACAATCGCCGCTGCCGCGCTCGCCGTACCTGCATTGGCGGCGTGCTCGGATCCTGCTACTCCGCAGGAAGATCCACAATCGAATCTCAGCGCGTTCTACGAACAGGATCTCGAGTGGGGGCCATGCGCCACAGACACCGGAACGTCGACCGCAAGTGAATGCGCCATGGTCACAGTACCTTTGGACTATTCCGTCCCTGACGGCAAAACGATCGAAGTGGCGATCTCGCGGGTCGCATCCACCGACCCCGCACAGCGACGAGGGATCCTGCTCACCAACCCTGGTGGCCCGGGTGGCCGAGGACTGGGATTGCCCGAGATTCTGAATGCGGGCATGACACCGGAAGTCGCAGCGGCATACGACGTCATCGGCATGGACACCCGAGGACTCGGCAAGAGCACACCGATCGACTGCGGCGTCGAACAGATGACATGGATGCGGTCGCCGGGCACCACGGACGAGGGATGGAACGAGAGTGTTGCGCTCGCACGCGAGGCCGCTGACACATGCTGGGACAAGTACCCGGACTATCTGCCGCACATCAATACTCAAAACATCGCCCGAGACCTCGACGTGATTCGTGGCGCCCTCGACCAGGAGAAGGCGTCGTACTTCGGGTGGTCGTACGGTACATACCTCGGTGCAACCTATGCTCAAATGTTCCCGGACAGGATCGACCGTGTGGTTCTCGACAGTGCACCGGATCCGAAGAAATACGGATACGAGATGTTCCAGGACATGGGCCCGGCCAACGAGAAAGCGATCGACGGATTCTCGCAGTGGGCAGCAGAACACAACTCCACCTATGCACTCGGATCGACGCCCGCCGAAGTTCGCGCCCTCATCGAGAAGCTGATCTCGGACGCGGCCACCACTCCGATACAGATCGGTGACCATGCCGTCGACGATCACGTCCTTCCATTCCTGATGTACGTCAACGGAACCGGCGACACCGAGAAGGAAAGTGAGGCATTCGCACAGGTATTGGTTCAGTTGCGCGATCTCGCCGCAGGCAAGACCGTCGAGAACATCCATCCCCAGCTGACGGGATTGATGCAGGCATGGTTCCAGACCGAACTGGGAACCGGTCCTGACTATGCCGGGACAATCGCCATCGTCTGCGGAGACGTATCGATGCCGAGCGATCCCCAGTGGTACCGCAACAAGTTGGAGGAGCACCGTGATGATCAGCCGATCTTTGCCGGCACACACAACACGATCATGCCGTGCGCGTTCTGGCGCAGTGAGGCCCCTACGCGGATCGACATCGACAACAACGTTCCGACCTTGCAGATCCAGGCAACCGGTGACACCCGCACGACGTACGACGAAGGCCTCGGCATGCATGAAGCGATGAAAGGCTCACGGCTCGTGACAGTTCCAGGCCGCACTCATGCGGTGTTCCCCGGCTACGCGAATACTTGCGCGAACGCCGCCGTCAACTCGTACCTGCTCGACGGCTCACTGCCGGCAGAAGACGTGGTGTGCGAGTCGTGACGATTTCCGGCGATCCCATCACCGGAAGACCTGCGTGATCTGATGCGCGATTGCCCCTCGACAATCTCGCATCCGGCAGACAGAATAGTTCGGTGAGTCCCATTCATCGGGCCGATGGCGAGGTTTCCGCAATTGGTCGTTCCACCGAGATACTGAAGACTTTTCGTGACAGCTCAGGCGTTCTCAGCGCAGCAGCGCTTGTTCGACGGACAGGCATGGCCAAAACAACGGTGTATCGAATGGTCGACGATCTCGTCCGAGTCGGGTTGCTCGAACGGCAAGGAACCAACTACCGCTTGGGTCTCCTCCTGTTCGAGATCGGCGAATCTGTTCCACGGCAGCGAAACCTCCGCGAAGCAGCGCGGCGCCACCTTTCGGCCTTGCGTGAAGCAACGGGACACAACGTGGGACTCGCTGTATTGGACGGTTTCGACGTGGTTTACCTTGATGTCTTCCGTGGCGACGACGGACCACGCCTTCCGCAGCAAATCGGTGGTCGGTGGCCTGCACACGCAAGTTGTTCCGGCAAAGCAGTATTGGCGTTCACCAACTCTGGGGATTTCACGAGGCCCACTGTCCTCGAAGCACACACCGAGAACACCATCACCGATCCCGAACTCTTCCACCGAGAACTGGATCGTGTTCGCAAGCGTGGTGTCGCCTTCGACCGCCAGGAAGCATTTCCCCGGATCGTCGGCGCCGCAGCACCAATATTCGGCCCGGACGAAGGCGTCCTCGGCGCAATCTCCATTTCCGGTATGGCAGGCCGAATAAATCTGACCCGTATCGACGCGGCGGTGCGGACGACGGCAATCGCCATCTCACGTGATCTCTCGAGTGCCCAGTCCGTCGTCCGCCCTGTCCTACAACGACGCTGATGCCGTCAACCGCGCCCGACGTACGGCATCCGGTTTGCCATGATCGTCAGAGTCGGGACATTCACGTCGAGTGGTAGATCTATCAGTTGCACAACGGTGTTCGCGACATGACGAGGATCGAATGTCGGCTCGGGCCTGGTGGTGCCGTCAGCTTGTCTTGCCGAGTGGCCGATTCCGGCTGTCATGTCAGTTGCCGCATTGCCGATGTCGATTTGACTGCAACAGATGTCGAACTCTCGGCCGTCGAGAGAGATCGACTTCGTCAAACCTGACACACCGTGTTTGGTCGCCGTGTAGGCGGCACTGTCGGGCCGGGGCGTGTGAGCGGAGAGCGACCCGTTGTTGATGATCCGGCCTCCTCTCGGATCCTGTGTTTTCATGATACGAATCGCTTCACGCGCACAAAGGAATACGCCGGTGAGATTGGCTGCGACTGTCGCGTTCCACGCTTCAGGATCGATCTCGTCCACACTCCCCGACGGCCCGAATGTCCCTGCGTTGTTGACAAGCACATCGAGTCTGCCGAAACACTCAGTCACGGATGTGAACAACCGGTGAACCGATTCGGGCGAGGACACATCAGCGGGAATTACCACTGCGCGCTCGTGACCCCCACCTGTCGCTTCCAAGCTCACGCTGTTTCGACCAGCCAATACAACGTGGTGTCCTGCATCGAGTAGACCTCTGGCCATTGCGCGGCCGAGTCCCGACCCTGCACCGGTCACGACCACGACTCGGCCGACACGCTCAGTGATTGTCACCGTGTACCTCCGTTCCACGCCTGCCCACCAGGAAATCGAAATCGACTCCGCGGTCGGCCTGCATCACATGATCCACGAACAGTCGTTGATACCCACTCGTACTCTTTTGTACGCGTGGCGGCAACGCCTCGAGACGCCTGGCCAGCTCGTCGTCGTCGACGAGTACACGCAAGACCCCACGAGCAACATCCAACTCGATCAAATCACCATCCCTGACCGCGCCGAGAGGCCCACCGGCATCCGCTTCGGGCGCAACGTGCAAAACGACTGTGCCGAAGGCTGTTCCGCTCATTCGCGCATCAGAGATCCTGACCATGTCTCGTACACCCCGCTCGAGCAGCCTTCGAGGGAGTGGCAGATTACCTACTTCTGGCATACCCGGAAACCCCTTCGGTCCAGCGCCGGTGAGGACGATGACGTCGTCGGCCTCGATGTCGAGATCCGGCGAGTCGACGCGCGCCGTGAAGTCGTCCATTCCGTGAAACACGACCGCACGGCCCACGTGGCTGAGCAACTCCGGCGACGCCGCAGATGGCTTGATCACTGCACCGTTCGGCGCGAGATTGCCGGTCAATACCGCTATGCCGGCTTGCTCCAGCAACGGTGCCGCCGTGCTACGAATTACGTCGTCGTCCCAAATTGTTTCGCCGGAGTTGTTCTCACCGAGAGTCTTTCCGGTAACCGTGGCGGCATCCAGATGGAGGATGTCTCCGAGCTCGGCGATCACCGCAGGCAGTCCGCCTGCGTAGAAGAAATCCTCCATCAAATAGGTACCCGAAGGCATGAGGTTGACCAGCAGGGGAACGTCACGACTCTGCTCCCCGAAATCGCTGAGCTCGAGGGGAATTTCCAGCCTCCCGGCGATGGCAAGCAAGTGCACCACAGCGTTGGTGGACCCACCGATAGCCGTGTTCACCTTGATCGCATTCTCGAATGAATTTCGGTCGACGACCGAAGACATCGTCAGGTTCTCGGCCACCATCTCCACGATTCTCACGCCGCTGTCGCGTGCAAGTACACGTCGCCGTGAATCCACTGCCGGGATCGCAGCGTTACCGGGGAGCGTGAGGCCCAAAGTCTCGACAAGCGACGCCATCGTCGACGCGGTGCCCATAGTGTTGCAGTGACCGGGCGATCGAGACATAGCCGATTCCGCTGCTCTGAACTCACATTCACTCATGCATCCGGCTCGCACTGCTTCACTCATCTCGAACACCGAGGTTCCAGATCCGACAGTCTTACCTTGATGGCGGCCGTTCAACATGGGCCCACCGGATACGACAATGGTGGGAAGGTCACAACTGGCTGCGCCCATCACCAGCGCCGGGGTGGTTTTGTCGCAGCCGCAGAGCAGTACGACGCCGTCGATCGGATTGGCTCGAATCGACTCCTCCACATCCATGCTGACGAGGTTCCGATAGAGCATCGTGGTGGGGCGGATGATCGTCTCACCCAATGACATCACCGGAAACTCAACTGGAAATCCGCCTGCTTCGATGACTCCCAGTCGCACCTGCTCGGCCAGATCTCTGAAGTGAGCGTTGCACGGCGCGAGCTCGGAATACGTGTTACAGATACCGATAACCGGTCGGCCGTCGAACATCCGATCAGGGATACCCTGGTTCTTCATCCACGAGCGGTGGATGAATGCATTGAGATCATTGCCTCCGAACCAATCCTGCGAGCGAAGTGTTCTACTCGTCGGTGTTCTACTCATCCGAACCCTCCAAACCAAGGATTGCCCTTGCCTCCCCAGGTGTTGCAGGCTGCATTCCGAGTCGCTGGACGATGTCGATGATGTTCTCCACCAAACGAACGTTCTCGGCCGGCTCTCCATTCGCGAGAAACGGATAGTCTTCGATTCCCACACGCACGTGCCCTCCGAGCAGGAGTGCATGAGTCAGACCACGCAGTTGATCTGGCCCGCTGATGCTCACGGAGAAGACCGATTCCTCCGGTAGGTGTTCCACCATCTGCTGCAAGATCTGCGGGGAGTACGGCATCGCATTCTGAAAAGTTCGATCAAGTCCCAGTACAAGGTTGACGAGGTGCGGGCCAGGCTGCCCTTCGGTCAACGTACGTATCTCCTGGAGCAGATGTGACGGGCTGAAGGCCTCCCACTCAGGTTTGATTCCTAGTTTGCGCATTGACGCTGCCAGTTCGGCGGCACGACTGGGCGGCGTGTCCATCAGTACCTCACCGACCGGTGAGGTCACATAGGCCGTGATGGCATCGAGCGTGCATGTGTCTGCGCCGCCATGCAGGCCCTGGAGCCTCGCGTCCCAGTCCACGATGCGCGCACCGTCACTGCGAACACTCACCATGTCACCGTTGACTCCGCCGCCGGTCGAGTTGTTGATCACGATGTCGCAGCTTTGGCGGACAAGCGTATTCATCTGCCGATAGATTGCGGCATCACAGGTCGCTTGATCGTCCGGTCGTCGAGCATGAAGTGCTGCCACGCTGGCTCCAGCGCTGTGGCAGCGTGCCACATCCGCCGCAATCTGCTCAGGCTGAGTCGGAATGAACGGATTGTCGGCAACAGTGAGGAAGCCACCCGTCGGGGCAACTGTGACGATGACCTTGTCTCGCAGATCGCTCATGCCGGAACGCTCCTGTAGCTGGATGCGGCGAAGAACATGGCAATCGCCGATGCCCCCGGGTCCTCGACGCCCCTGGCGTGTTCTCCCACGTAGGTCGCGCGTCCGCGGCGGGCGAGCATCGCGCGAGTCGATTCGGCGCCGAGCCTCGCAGCCGTGGCCGCAGAGTTCAAGGCAGCGGACAAGGTTGCCCCGCTGACTGCCGCCTCGGTCAATGCGCTGGTTGCGGGGACCATGGCGTCGACCATGGTCTTGTGACCCACCTGGGCATTGCCGAGACGCTGCACCGCAGCTGTCGCCGTACCCAGGGCAGAAGCCAAGTCTGTTGCGGTCACTTCAACTCCAGAGACTGCTCCGATCCGGCCGAACCACAGACCGAGAAGTGGTCCGCTTGTCCCACCGATGTCGAGAAACGCATCCGACGTACGGGCGAACACTTCACCAGGACTGGTCGGCGGGTCGGAACGAAGTCGTTGCACCGCACTTCGCAGGCCCGTCCGCAGATTCATTCCGAAATCGCCGTCTCCGACAAGCCGGTCCAAATCTGTGAGGGAATCGAATTGATCTTCGGCGGCATCGGCAAATCGATCGATCCACGCCCGAGTGTCCCCGACGCTCAACATTGTCATCATGAAACTCTTTTCAGTAGTGCATATTCGAGTTACCAAGCGAGTGCGGGAGTGCGTACCGTTGCATCCCAGAGATCCAGAAACTCCTCGGTCGAACGGAGAAGGGTGATAGAGAGCCCGTGCATATCCAATGCAGTGACGAAAGAACCTGCAATCACACGATCCAAACCGATACCGGCATCCTCGAGGAAAGACTTTAATTCTGCAGTGGCAATGGATAATTCGAGTCCATGGGTTGCCCCTAGCCCATTCACTATCGCTATCACACCGTCCCCGCGCTCAACCCCGACAGCATCGAGGATCGGCTCCGACAACTGCGCCACGAGTTCGGCGGCAGGAACCGTCGGACGCGTCTCACGTCCACGCTCGCCATGGATTCCGATGCCGAACTCCATCTCCCCCGGCGCCAGTTCGAAGGACGGACGATCCTGTCCGGGAGCCGTGCACGAGCGGAAAGCTGCACCCAACGTCGCCGACGCCGCCACCACCCGGCGCCCCAGGTCAGCGATCTCGGAAAGCGCCCAGTGCCGTTCCGCGGCCGCCCCACAAATCTTCTCCACGGCAATTACCGCAGCGGTACCACGACGTCCAGGTCCACCCTCGTCTGCAGTCGTCGTCGCGAGGTCGTCGTCGACCATCACGATCTCCACTTGCCGCTCAGTTCCGAGTAACTCGGCCGCGATCGAGAAATTCAGTTTGTCTCCGGTGTAGTTCTTCACGATGAGAAGTGCACCCCGTCCGGTCTCGACAGCATTGACCGCAGCGCGGATCTGAAAGGCTGTGGGACTGGCGAAGACCGACCCAGGAACTGCGGCGTCCAACATGCCGGATCCGACGAACTCCGCGTGTAACGGCTCATGCCCGGCCCCGCCACCTGAGACCAACACAACTTTGTCTCGGGCGACACCCGCGCGAGTCACAAACAACGGATCTCGGTGGTAGGAGAGCATTTCCGGGTGCAGGATCTGAAGTCCTTCGAGCGCTTCGCGGACTACATCCTCGGGCCGGTTGACCACATGGCCGATCATGACGAACTCTCGGACGCCGACATTGGGCCGACAGGGAAGCGAACCGCAAACGCACTCACACACGTGCGAACGTTGTCACCGACCCGTATCCCAGCCTCCGCTGCAGGCTCGTTGACATACGAAACAGTTCCGTTGTGCCACATATCCATTCCATTGCTGATCTCGGCAGAGTCGTGACTGACCGCTACGCCGGCAAGTCCCGAATCTCCCATGCGGACGATTCCGATGATCCCCGCGTTGTCCTTGCCGATTCCGGCATCGTTCAGCACCGCCAACGCACAGCCCGTCGCAATCGCCATCCGCCCTGACTCTTGACCGCCGTTGGATGCCGCAACGACGATGCGGTCGCGGTCCGACCGTTCGATCTGCGACATACTGTCCATGACGACAATCTGTCTACCGTTCTCCACACCGACAATGTTCCGAAACATCAGTCGACGCTCCTCTCTATCAGTGCCAGCACTTCTTCGGAAACGCGGCTGCCCACACGCACACCCGCTGCGACTGCAGTCGGATTGGCATACGTCACGATGCCGCACTCCCACACGTCGTTGCCATCTCCAATACGCGAACTCTCGTGTCCGACTGCAATGCCGACGATCTTCTGGGCGTCGATCGCAGCCAAACCTGCGATTCCGGCCTTGTTCTTCCCTATGCCGGCGTCATTGCACACCACAACACGAACCCCGAACCCGACGGCGTACTCTCCAGCACTCGTCCCTCCGTGTGATCCGGTCACGATCACATCACCGGCCTGAGCCGAGGAAGCAAACGCAATCGAATCCATGATCCACACTCTCGTTCCGTTAGAGGAATGAACCAAAGTAGGTTCGGCACCTTCGGTTTCAACTACTCGCATGGACATCCACCCCTAGAATTCGACGTGCCTGATCAGGAGTTGCGGGTTCACGCCCGTACCGCCGAGCGATCGAAACAACTTCGGCGACCAGATCAGGTGTGGAGGGGTATCCCAGTTCTTCGTAGTGGTAGTCACCGGCACCGATTGCTACATGGCCCCCGCGCTTGATCGACTCCTCCGCTGCTGCAAGAACATTGCCTCGGTAGGCCGAGACGATCCACTCCACTGAAAGATCAGCCGGCAGGAGGTCCAGTTGCGCACGTAGCCCTGCTGCTGTCGCCGGATGTGCAGCCGGAAACTCGTCACCACCGAGAATGAAAGCGATCACCAATGGTGACGACGGATTCCGCACCCTTGCGTGGGCGAAGATCGCGCGCGTCCAACTCACGTTGAATGACGTCTGATACGGCACCAGACCCAATTCACTAGCGCGCGAGAGTAATTCGATCTGTGTTCGAGTGTCGTTGACGAAGACCCTGGAATCGGTTGCGAACAAGCCTGTCGTCGCATCGATCAAGTCCATCGCCGCACAGCCCATGTCGACGACCAAGAAGTCCGAACGTCGTTTCGGATCACTTTGGTTCGGGGCAAGATTCGACAGCCGCTCGTCTATCGTGTAGCCGGGAACATTGGCCATCGACGGCGCAAGCAGCAGATTCGATACCGCCCGAACCCGCTCGACGATCTCTCCGTAGGTCGCCGCCGAGTGATCCACGCCGCCGTCCACGGCTCGACCGTGAAAATGCATCAACGACGCCCCCGCACCCTCACAAGCGAGGGCAGTGTCGGCTATTTCGCTGGGCGTCCACGGAATGTGGGGATTGGGTGCGCGCATGGTGTTCTCGTTGACGTGCACTCCGATGATTACCGGTTTCTCCGTTGTACTGGACGTTGCCTCAAGAGTCATGTCGCTCCTTCGGAAGATTCCAACCGGCTGTCATCGACTGACCTCCGTCGACTGTCCACGTCTGACCCGTCACGAAACCGGCGCCGGGACCAGCGACAAAGGTCACGACTTCGGCAATCTCAGCCGGCTCCGCGTAACGGCTCAACGGGATCGATTGCAAGATGGCGCTCTGCATTTCAGGGCTCTGGGCCCGACTTGCAAGCGGTGTCCGCGTCGAACCCGGTGCAACACAATTGACTCGGATCCCCTCGCCGGCGAGCTCGATCGCGAGTTGTGTGGTCAACGCGACCACGCCACCTTTCGATGCGGAATACGCAGCACGGTCTACGCTGCCGCGTAGGCCGGAAACCGAGGCAATTGTCACCACGGATCCGCCGCCATCTGCGGCGAGCAGATCCACGAACTCCCTGACCACCGCAAACGTGGAAACGAGGTTCAGCTCGAGGGTTCGCCTGAATCGATCGGGTGTGGTGTGCCGGATCGGCGCGTTGTCCGCGGTTCCCGCCGAGGTCACAACCGTGTCGACACGACCGAACAGCTCTTCGGCGACGTCGCGAAGCCGTCGGATGTCTCCCTCACCGGTGACATCCACTCGAACGCCGACCGTCCGTGTATCTGGTTCTGGCGCAGTGTCTCCGGATGTATGCGACAGGTCGGCAGAGATGACATGCCAACCCAAGTCGGCGAATCGTTTGCACGTTGCCAGGCCGATCCCGGATGCGCCACCAGTGACGATCGCTACCTTCCTACTCACGACTACAGCACCTTCCTCATGTCGCGAATGGGATTCGACCCGTCCCACTCCTTCGATGCAGCCTCGACTGCGCGAAACAGATCGCCCTTCCTTCCGCTGACCTCCGAGACTTCGATGACTGTTCCCGGATACGGGCCGTCCTCGTAGTAAACGAATCGCTCATCCGGTGCGCCACTACCGGATCTACCACTCTGCAATTCGACGAGCCCTCGGTTCTTGGATTCCTCCACATATCGATCGAAATCCGTTGTCCAGTAGGCAACATGTTGAAGTCCTTCGAGCCCTCGATCGGCGAACTCGCGAAATGCCGACGGCTCATCGTTGTGTTGTTGAATCAGCTCGATCTGCGCGCTTCCGCTGTGCGCGAGCGCCACACTGAATCGAGGCGCACTCGACTTGCCACGGAAGACGAAGTCGTTCAACGGTTGGTCCTCCACGAAGAAGAAGGGGCCAACGCCGACAACGTCGATCCAATGCTTCAGCGCGCTGTCGATGTCGTTGACCACAAAACCCAATTGGCGCAAAGGCCCGAAGTATCTACTCACGAAGTCCTCGTTTGTTCGTTGCCGACGAAACCACGGTCGACGACTGTGATCCTGATAAGTGATGATGTCCTGCGCATGCTCGCCTGAAGAATGAAGAATTCCCGTTGATCGGGAATCTTCCGGGGCCGAGACTCGGCTCAAGCCTGTTCAGGTGCAACTAAGGTTCCGGCGTCGCGCTCCGCCCGGTAATCCAGTGTCAGTTGGTCGTTGGCCTTGTCGGCCTTTCTGGTGATCACCTTGAGCAGCAGCACGATCAATGCTGCCGTCGCCAGCACCGCGGAGTACACCCCGATTGCCGGTGTGAAACTGTTGGTCGCGTCCTTGATCCAGCCGGTGACCTGTGGACCGAAATAGCCTCCGAGGTTACCCATTCCGTTGATGACACCGAAACCTGCCGCCAAGGCAGCGCCGGTAAGGAAGCTCGAAGGCATGGTGATGAAGATGCTCATCGAACTGTAGAGACCGATCCCGGCGATGCAGAATCCGAAGATAGCGACAACCGGTGTGGTGAAGAACAGCGCAGCAATAGCAAATCCGAGTGCTGCGACCGATGCGGCGATGGCGAAGTGCACGGGGCGCTCTCCGGCGCGGTCCGAATGGCGCGTCCACCAGATCATCGGTCCGATCGCAATCAGTGCAGGTAGTGCGGCAACCCATCCGATCTGATTGGTGCTCATCCCGAATTGCGCGTAAATCTGCGGCATCCAAATCTGGAAACCGTTGAGGCTGAAGGTGAAACAAATGAACACGGAGATCAACACCAGTACTCGTGGGTGCACGAGTCCCTGGAGGAAGCTGTGCTTACCGACGACCGCTTCGCGCTCTTGCGCCTCGGACTCGAGCGTATCGGTGAGCCAACCGCGTTCTTCCTCGGAGAGGAACTCCGCCTCCGAAGGCTTGTCCCGCAGAACCTTGTAGATCACAAACGCCATGACCACAGCGGGGACGCCGGTGAGAATGAAAACCCATCGCCATCCGGAAAGCCCGAGAAAGCCGTCGATAGCCATCAGGTGTGTGGTGATCGGAGTACCCAGGCCGGAGATACAGATGAAGGTCACGATCCACGCCATTGCTTTGCCTCGATCCCGATTCGGGAACCACTTCGAGACGAAGAACAGCATGCCGGGCGAAAAGCCGGCTTCGGCAATACCCAACAGGAATCGTGCTGCCACCAATCCGCTGGCACCCTGAACGAACGCGGTTCCGATGGTGACCACGCCCCACGTGATCATGATTCGTGTGATCCAGCGCCGCGCACCGACCTTTGTGAGGATGTAGTTGCTCGGGGGTTCGCAGATCGTGTAACTCCAGAAATAGATTCCGGCCGCAAACCCGAACATCGAGGCCGATATTCCGAGTTCTTTGTTCATCGTCAATGCTGCAACGCCGATGTTCAATCGGTCGAGATACAGGACGATGTATGCCAATCCGATGACCGGCATGAAGCGGAGCATGACCTTCCGGACGGTCCTGGCCGGAAGGGGAAGTTGCTCGGTGACTGTTCTTTCGTGACGCATGATTCACCTCGTACTCATTCGAACACATCATTGTGATGGCTGACACAGAGACGATGCGGGTCGCGATTCGAACTTCACAGACACGATTCCCGATGATCGGTACTCGATTCGTGAGCAATCGACCAGCCGGGGTGACAAGAAAGCGGAGTGCCTGTCGGTTTCGACAGGCACTCCGTGCGGTGAAACATAGGCGTCCCGAGGGTATTCAGCCAGTCAGCTCGCTCTTGATCTCGTTCTTGAGAACTTTGCCGACCTTGGAGCGAGGTAGATCGTCCCAGACGATGACTTGCTTCGGAGTCTTCACACTTCCGATGCGAGCCTTCACGAAAGCCATCACCTCGGCGCCGTCGATGTCGGCGCCGAGGTGCGGTTGCACCACTGCCACAACGCGTTCGCCCCACTTGTCGTCCGGCAACCCGATCACTCCGCAGTCCTGAATCCCCGGATACGCCATGAGTGCCTGCTCCACCTCGACCGAATAGACGTTGAAACCGCCGGTGATGATCATGTCCTTCGCACGGTCGACGATGAACAGGAAATTGTCCTCGTCCAGGTACCCGATATCGCCGGTGTGATGCCAGCCGTGGGCTGACGCTTCCGCGGTTGCGTCGGGGTTCTTGTAATAACCCGCCATCACCAACGAACTGCGAATCACCACCTCACCACGCTCGCCACGTCCGAGCAGCGCGCCTTTGTCGTCCATGATCCCCACGGTCACCAGCGGCGACGGTCGACCCGCCGACGAAAGTCGTGACGTTGCGACAGTGCCGTCCGAGCCGAAGTGCTCCTTCGGTGACATCGTCGAGATCATCATGGGGGCTTCACTCTGCCCGAACAGCTGAGCCATGACCGGGCCGATCTTGTCGATCGCCTCCGCGAGTCTGGTCGGGGAGATCGGCGCCGCTCCGTACCAGAAGCATTGCAGCGAGCTGAGATCCGTGGCCGACAGGGCCTCGTGCTCGAGCAGCATGTAGATGAGCGTCGGCGGCAGGAATGTGTGAGTCACCTTGTGCTTCTGAATGTTCGCGAGGAAGTACCCGAGGTCGGGCTTCGGCATGATCACTACTTCGCCGCCGAGGGCCATGATCGGGAAGCACAGAACACCGGCGGCGTGAGTCAACGGTGCCAGCGCCAGATACACCGGGCGCCCCTCGAACGGATAACTCATCAAAGTGATTGCGGTCATCGTCTCGATGTTGTGCCCGGTCAACATCACTCCCTTTGGCCGTCCAGTTGTACCACCGGTGCCGACCAGCATGGTGACGTCGTCGGGCGCCGCGGCGTCGAGTTCTTCTTCCCCGAGCCAGCTTTCGAGGGACTGTGCCGAGTCCCATTCGCCGTCGATGCAGACGAGCGTCACCAACTGGGGAAGCGCATCCTTGATCTGGTCGACTAGCGGCGCATAGGACTTCTGGAAGAACAGAGCGCGACAATCGAACAAATCCAACAGGTCTCGGTTTTCCGCAGCTTCGTTGCGAGGGTTGATCGGGCACCAGACGCCGCCGGCCCGGCTTATTCCGAATACGCACGAGAACGAGATCGGATCATTGCCGGACAGAATCGCGACCTTTTCGCCCGGCGCGATGCCCGAAGCCGCGAGCGAAGCTGCGAAGCGTCGGCTGAACTGTTGCACCTCGCCGTAGGAGAGAGTGCGCTCCCCCATCGTCAAACACGGTGCGGTGGAACCAAGAGAGGCTCCCTTGTCGAGATAGTCGGTCAAACGCATGGGGAGCCTCCAGGGCGGGGCTCCCGGCGCGCTACACGCCGGGAGCCGTGAACATGATGACGAGGGCGACGAGTTAGGCGTTGATGGTTACTTCCGGCTCCAGAGCCAGCCCGAAACTACGTAGCGCGCCGAGCAGTTCGCGATGGCCGAACGCCTGGCAAGCCGAGGCAAGCCCGGTCCGCTTCGGCGCCTGCTGGAGCAGAGAATGCGCTGCATAGGCGTGCAGGAGGCCCGTCTGCTTGTAGTTGCAGTTTCCGTGGATCACGACGTGCGAGCGACCCAGCGGGCCCGACGCGTAGACGGAGTCGAGTGAGGTGTTGATGCGCGGATTTTCACGAGGGGGCATACCGGCCTGAACCGATCCGGCGATCTCGGCCAAGGCGGCTTCCTGCTCGTCGGCGGGCAGGGTCTTGATCTGCTCCTCCACGATCTTCTGCGTCGCGACAACGCCTTCCATCACGGTGCGGTCGAACACTCCGCCCGCAGCCTTGACGTTGGAAACTCGCGGATCGTTCTTGAACCACACCGGGTGGCATGTTCCGCCCCACGGCAATGCAAGCGCAGTTTCGTGCTGGCCCGGAACGACGACGTCGAAAGTCTGGCCGGGCGCCCACTGCACGTACTTGTTCTGCTCGAGGTAGTACCAGTTCGCCTTGAGGATGGTGAAGATCGTCTGAGTGGACGCGTAGGTGGGAAATCCCTTCCACAGCACGAGGATGTCGAGCGTATCGAGGCCCGGCGTTTCCAGTGCGATATTGGCCGCGATCTCACCGGTGGTGTACATCTGCGCGATACCGGGCGAGAGAAGCAGGCCCTTCTCCTGGTACTTGTCGCTGAACTTCTCCTGGACGTCGAGTACCCAGTCCTGCTCACCGGTTGTGTCCATGTAGTGGCAACCGGCATTCAACGCGGCCTCGACGACGGTGCCGCCGAGCTTGATGAACGGGCCGACCATATTACTGACAACCTGTGCACCGGTGAACAGTTCGGTGAGCGCCTCGACGGTGTGCTCGACCTCGACGACCTCGTGATCGACGGTGTCTAATCCGGGGATCTTATCGAGGACCTCTTGGATGCGAGCGGCGTCGCGGCCGGCTGCGATGAACGGGATGTTGAACTCGCGCAGGTATTCACACACCAGACGGCCGGTGTACCCGGAGACGCCGTAAACGATGACGGGCTTCTTTTCGGACATGTTCGTGGAACCTTTCGAAGACGTGAGAAGGGTGTACGTACGAATGAAGGGCGAGTTACATGCCCATGCCACCGTCGACCGGTAGGCCGATTCCGGTGATGAATCGCGCGGCGTCGGAGGACAAGAACACAACGGCGTCAGCCATGTCGTTCACTTCACCGAGGCGGCCGAGCGGGGTGAGGCCGATGACGTCTCCGACTGCTGCTTCGGCGCTGGGCCAGAGACCGAGCTTCTCCATGTCCGCCGCGAGTCCGAGACCCATCTCCGTGGCGACAAGACCCGGGTAGATGCAGTTGACGCGGACTCCGTAGCCGAGCTTGCCCGACTCGGCGGCGGCAACTCTGGTGAAGCGATCGACCGCGGACTTGGTCGCGGAGTATCCACTGATCCCGGGAAACGGAATGGTGGCGGCCACTGAAGAGATGTTGATGACGGAACCGCCGGTTCCGGCTACGCCACCCGGACGCATGCTGCGCAGTCCGTGTTTGGTTCCGAGCGCTGTTCCGAGGATGTTGACCTCACACATACGGCGGATGTCGTTCGGATCGAGGTCGACCACCAGCGAGGAAATCTCGATGCCTGCGTTGTTGACGAGGATGTCGAAGCCGCCGAGGGTCTCCGCGGTGGCGGCGACTGCCTCTTCCCAGTTGGCATCGTCGGTGACGTCCAGCTTTACGAAGCCGGTTTTGACTCCGCCCGAACCAACAGCCTCTGCGGTGGCACGACCCTCGTCTTCGAGAACGTCGCCGATCATCACTGACGCCCCCGCCTTCGCCAACGCCTCAGCCATTCCGGCTCCGAGCCCCTTGGCACCACCTGTGACCAGTGCTTTTCGTCCCTCAAGATCAAACACGCTCATTTTCGACTGCCTCCATGACTGAAACGACTCTCGCGATGCCACCGTTCACAGCGACGCTGCCAAGTGGTGTGAGTCACAGAGTATTCAACTTTGGACGAGTGTCAAGAGAAATCTTGACGACTGTCAAGATTTTGTTACACACTCGTCAAAGACCAAGGGTTACACTGATTCGGACGCGGTGATCGTGCCGCTGTGGAAACCGCAGGGAACAGGACGTGCCATCGTGACCACGACAGTCGAGAAGCCTAGTGAGGCAGGGAAAAAGGCTGCACCTAGCTCCCCGGACCAGCAGTCCGACTCCGCGAAGCGGTCCGACTCCGCCAAGCGGTCCAACGCAGACAAGGTGTCGCGTCGCCAGGTCGACAAATTCTCCGAGCGACGTGATCAACTCGCCGAGGCCGCACTGCAAACCCTGGCCGAATTGGGCTACGCACGCACGAGCCTGCGCGAAATCGCCCAGAATTCGGAGTTCTCCCACGGCGTCCTGCACTACTACTTCAGCGACAAGGTCGATCTCATCACCCACTGCGTGCGCCACTACAAGGCACGCTGCGTCACCCGGTACGACGGCATCGTCGCCACCGCGAAGACACCGGAGGAACTGAAAACCGGTTTCGGCGCACTGCTCGCCGAGACCATGATCGAAGAACCCACGATGCACCGCCTCTGGTACGACCTGCGCGCGCAGTCGATGTTCGAGGAGTCGTTCCGAGCCGACGTCGCCGCGATCGACGAGAGTCTCGAAAACATGATCTGGCGCATTGTTTCTCGCTACGCCGAGCTTCTCGACGTAGAGGCATCGGTCACCTCGGCGGCGATGTACGCAATCTTCGACGGCCTGTTCCAGCAGAGCCTGCTGCGCCATCTGTCCGGCGATCAGACTGCCGCAAACTATCTTTCGGAGAGCGTCCAGCAGATGCTGCCTCTGGTAGTGCCCACTTCCTGATCAGCGAGCAGCGATGCCTTCCGCGACGTACCTGGCTCCGCGATCGAATTCTCCGACCACGTCGTAATCGGCGTCTTGCCGCCAGAAGCGGACCAACGCTCCGTACGTACCACCGATCATCTGTGCGAGAAAGAGCGGCGGGTAGTCCGATCTCACTTCGCCGGCTTCGATACCGGCAGTGACGATCCGCAGAAGTTCCACGTGGAACCGATGATCGTGGGCCGCCCCCGCTCCGGAGGAGGCGAAGTCGCGCTCGAGTTCTGCAGTCACCATGCGCAGATAGCGCGGGTGCATGATCGCTTGCTGCGCAAAGTCCTGAAAAATCCGGGAGATCCGATCAGAAGTCGGCATCGGCGATTCCATGAGCTGATCCACCAGTGCCGCAAGCTGATCGAGATGATCACTGTGCAACGCCTCGAGAACCGAGTCCTTGCCCTGGAAGTAATTGAAGAAGGTGGCTCGCGACACCTCGGCTCGCTCGGCGATGTCGTCGACGGTCGTGCTGGCGAAACCCTGCGCCGAGAACAGAATTCGAGCAGCCGAGAGCAACCTGTCGTTGGTGTCGCGCTTGTTCTGTTCTCGTTTGGAAATCACGTCGACCTGCCCTTCTCCGCCTCAGAACACAGTCTTCGCCACAGTCCGGAATGTGTCCAATGTCCGTCCCGTCAGGTGACGCACCTCCGCCTCCGATAAGTGGACTACAGTCCAATTATGTCGACTGTTTCCACCGAACGCCATGACCGCGTTCTCATCGTCAGGATCGAACGCGAAGAACGCCGTAACGCGATCAACCGTGAGACTGCCGAGGGAATCGAAGCCGCGCTGAATCTTCTCGACGACGACCCTGATCTGTGGGTCGGCATCATCACCGGAACCCCCAACATCTTTTGCGCCGGAACCGATATCCGAGAGCGGGCCGACCTTCGCATGCCTCGCGGCGGTGAGTACGGCGTCATTCGGCGCCGGCGGAACAAGCCCCTGATCGCTGCAGTCGAGGGCTACGCGCTTGGTGGCGGTTTCGAAATCGCACTGGCCTGCGATCTGATCGTCGCCTCCGCCACAGCGCAATTCGGCCTTCCCGAAACCAAACGCGGTCTGGTTGCGACGTCCGGCGCACTCTTTCGGGCTCCTCGCGCGCTTCCGATCAACGTCGCCCGTGAACTCTTGATCACCGGCCGCACACTCGATCCCGAACGGGCAAAGGACCTCGGCGTCGTCAATGCAGTCACTGCCCCTGGTAAGGCACTCGACGAGGCACTGGTGATGGCAGCGGAGATCTGCGAGTCCTCCCCCACCTCCGTGAGTCTGAGTCTGAAGGCCATCGAGGCTCTCTACGCCGACGCCGACGCCGACGGATGGAAGGTCACCGACGACGCCAAGGACGCAGTGTTGTGCTCTCCGGACATCGCCGAAGGACTCGACGCTTTCGCCACTCGTCGGACACCCCGATGGAGCGGACTGCCGCCCGCATGACAGACCACAATCCGAGACAGATTTCCTATACGTCTGGTCGGAAAGGGTATGAACCGGTTACAGTCTCTCCTGTGACGGGAATCGGCGCATACGAGACGGGCACGCTGCTGACGCGGCGGCGCCATGTCGACTTTGCGCATGTCTGTACATCCGGGTGTCCGATCTACTGATCGGACCTACGACGTGAGCGCCGCTCACGTCGATACTCGTATGTACACCCAGATCAGGGGACATTTCTGTCATGACCACCGCCTCCATCTCACACCTGAGTTCCGTCGTAGCAGCCAACGCCGACGCCATCGACAAAGACGCGAGCAAAGCACACGTCGTATTCAAGGCTTCCGCCCAGGCGCACGACGCCGTTGCCAGCACCATTTCTCTCGGTAAGTACAGCGTCGAGGTCGACGAGCCACCGGCCCTCGGCGGCGAGAACACCGCAGCCAATCCTGTCGAGTACTACCTCGCTTCCCTGCTCTCCTGCCAGGTGGTCACCTACCGCGTCTGGGCGGACAAACTCGGTATCGCTCTCGACGACATCTCGGCCAGGGCCGAAGGTGACCTCGACGTTCGTGGATTCTTCGGCTTCGACGACGCCGTCCGTCCGGGATTCTCCGAGGTCCGCGTGGTCGTCACCCTGACCGGCCCCGAACCCCGCGAGCGCTACCTGGAACTGCAGGAAACGGTCGACGCCCACTGCCCCGTACTCGATCTCACCCGCAATCCCGTCCCAGTGCATACAGTCGTCGAAACCGCCTGACCCGCACCAACCCACCTTCACCACGGAGTATGAATTCATGAGCGAGAACACCCCCGTCGATACCGATCCGACCGCCGATTGGTCGTTCGAAACCAAGCAGGTCCACGCCGGACAGGGCCCGGACAGCGCCACCAACGCTCGGGCGCTTCCGATCTACCAGACCACCAGCTACGTCTTCGACAACACCGACCATGCGGCGGCGCTCTTCGGCCTCGCCGAGCCGGGCAACATCTACACCCGCATCATGAACCCGACGCAGGACGCCGTCGAGCAGCGCATCGCCGCCCTCGAAGGCGGAGTCGCGGCTCTGCTGGTTGCGTCCGGTCAGGCCGCCGAATCCTTCGCGATCCTCAACCTCGCCGAGGCCGGGGACCACATCGTCTCAAGCCCTCGCCTGTACGGCGGCACGTACAACCTCTTCCACTACACGCTGCCCAAGCTCGGTATCACCGTCGACTTCGTCGAGGACCCGGACAACCTCGATCACTGGCGTGAGGCAATCCGTCCGAACACCAAGGCGTTCTACGGCGAAACCATCTCCAACCCCAAGAACGACGTGTTCGACATCCCCGGCATCAGCGCAGTCGCCCATGAGCACGGCATCCCGCTGATCGTGGACAACACGGTCGCAACTCCGTACCTCATTCAGCCGCTGAAGCACGGCGCCGACATCGTCGTCCACTCCGCCACCAAATACCTTGGCGGACACGGCACCGCGATCGCCGGCGTCATCGTCGACGGTGGCACCTTCGACTGGACCCAGGGACGCCACACCAACTTCACGACCCCCGACCCCAGCTACCACGGCGTCACCTTTGCCGATCTCGGTGCACCCGCCTACGCCCTCAAGGCACGCGTTCAGCTTCTGCGCGACCTCGGCTCGGCCATCGCACCGTTCAACGCCTTCCTCATCTCGCAGGGTATCGAGACACTGAGCCTGCGCATCGAGCGCCACGTGTCCAACGCCCAGAAGGTCGCGGAATTCCTCGAGGGCCGCGCCGAGGTCACGTCGGTCGCGTACGCCGGACTGGAATCCTCGCCCTGGCACGAGCGCGGAAAGCAGCTGGCGCCCAAGGGAACCGGCGCCATCGTCGCGTTCGAGCTCGCCGGTGGAGTCGACGCAGGCAAGAAGTTCGTCAACGCTCTGACGTTGCACAGCCACGTCGCCAACATCGGTGACGTTCGCTCACTCGTCATCCACCCCGCGTCGACGACGCACTCGCAGCTCACCCCCGAGGAGCAGCTCGCTTCGGGCGTCACGCCGGGGCTCGTCCGCCTCGCGGTCGGCATCGAAGGGATCGACGACATTCTCGCCGACCTCGAAACCGGTTTGGCCGCAGCAGCTTCCTGATCTATCGCACGAAAAAGCTCGGCCCCGATATGCATTGGGACCGAGCTTTTTCGTTGCGTAAGAGCTAGCTCTTGGGAGTGAACGCGGCCAGCGGTTCACTCTCGGACCAGTCATGGCCCCAGTAGCTGTCGGCCGTGATTTCCTCAGCGGTGTAGAAGGCTTCGTCGACAAGCATGCCTTCGCAACCGAACTCCAGATCCCATCCACCCGGTGCGCGCACGTAGAACGACACCATCTTGTCGTTCGTGTGGCGACCCAACGTCGAGGAGATCGAGAAGCCGAGCTTGGCAACACGATCGAGAGCCTGACCGACGGCGTCGAGAGTCTCGGCTTCCATCATCAGGTGCACGAGACCGGGCTCGTCAACCGGCGGCGCCGGGCACAACGCCAGGCTGTGGTGGCGCTGGTTGACACCCATGAAGCGAACGCGGCGAGCCGGCGGCGGCGCATCGATACCGCCGAGACGGATGGAACCGCGCGGGAGGAATCCGAGCACCTCGGTGTAGAAGGTGTATGCCTCGTCGAAACGCGTAACCGGAAGCACCACATGGCCGAGGCCCTGATCGCCGGTGACGAAACGGCCGCCGTGCGGGGTGACCAACGGGCTGTGGTCGAGTACCGGTCCGAAGAAGACCTCGACTCGGTTACCGTTGGGATCGTCGAATGCGATGACCTGCTCGGCATCGCGGTAGCTGGCGTCGACCTCGGAAAGAACCTCGACCTCGACTCCGGCCTTCTCCACTGCTTCACGAACACGCTGGAGCGCGAACTGATCTCGCACTTCCCAGCCCACTGCGAGAGCCTTGTCCGTCTCACCGGGCAGGACGATCAGTCGCGCACGACGCTCGTCCAGGCGCAAGTAGAGGCCGTCGGCTTCCGGGCCACTACCGACCGCGAGGCCGAGTCCGTCGACCACGAGCTCGCGCCAGCGAGCCACGTCCTGCGTTTGGATCCTGAGATACCCCAGGCCCCGAATTTCAGTCATGCCTAACCGTCCTTGCTTCGAAAGTATTTGTGGGACTAGATCATCGAGCGGTGGATACCCTGCGGTTCGCCGCCGAGCTGCGAGAGCGTCGACGCATGGAAGATGGAGCCAGGTACATGGATCGCGTGCGCGAGACCGGCATGAGCGTCACGCCAGAACCGCTGCATCGGCGTGTTCAACTGCAAAGCCCCACCACCGGAACGAGCAAAGATCTCGTCCACCGCACGCACCGCCCGCCACGCAGCAGCAGTCTGCGTACGCCGACCGATCGCACGAAGCTCGAACGAAACTTCCTGCCCCTTCTCCGTCATGTCCCAGAAACGATCCACCGTCTCCAAGATCGCAGCCCGAGAAGCAGCGATCTCGGCCGCCGCCTCACCGATCGCGAACAGCACGTACGGATCTTCCTTGATCGGAACACCACTGACCGTCACACGCTCACGCTGCGCCGCCATGTTGCACGCCAACGCACCCTCGGCGATACCGATCAACGACGAGGTGATCCCCAACGGGAAAATGCACGAGAACGGGAACTTGTACAACGTCTCCGTACGACCCGCTTCCTTCCACGCCGTCCCGTCGTACACCTTTCCGGCGTCGATCGTGCGGTAAGTCGGCAGGAACGCGTCCTTGACGATCAGATCCTTCGACCCCGTTCCGCGCAGGCCCACGACATTCCAGCTGTCCTGGTCGATGTCGTAATCGGAGCGCGGCAGCAGTACGTGCAGGTGCTTCGGCGGCATCAACGGCTTGCCGGACTCGTCACCGACCATCGCGCCGATCATGATCCAGTCACAATGATCGGTACCCGAGGAGAACGACCAACGACCGTTGAGGATGTACCCACCCTCGACCGGCCTCGCCACGCCCATCGGCGCATACGGTGACGCCATCCACGTATCGGGATCGGTTCCCCACACCTCTTCCTGAGCCTTGCGGTCGAAGAACGCAAGCTCCCACGGATGCACACCGACGATGCCGCTGACCCAGCCCGTGGCACCGTCCATCGCGCCGATAGCCATTGCCGTCTCGGCGAATTCACGCGGATGCGCCTCGAGGCCTCCGAACTCCTTCGGCTGGAACATCCGGATGACGCCGGAGTCGCGCAAGCGCTTCGCGCTGCCGTCCGTCAAGCGCATCAGCTTGTCGCCCTCGACCCCGTCGGCGCGGATCTCGTCGGCGAACTGTGAGATGTTGTCCAGAACCTGACCCATGATTTTTCCGGCTTTCTGGTTTCGCTACCCGGCGAGTGCCTGGGCAGAATGAAAATCTGTTGGTGAAACGGTGGCAGGTAGCCCACCGAAGTGCAGAAACGCTTCCCGGTGAGTGGGAGCACCCCTGTGCGCCTTTTTGGTAGTGGGGGCTACCAAAAAGGCGCACGGGCCTTACTTGCCTTCTGGACGCGTCAGAAATGCCAGAACGGACGCGACCCAGGCGTCGCGAGCTTCGATCATCGTCCAGTGTCCGCAGTTGGGGAAGATGTGAACTTCGCCGTTGGGGATGTCGCGCATCGGCAGAATCGCCATGTCCACGGGGCTGACGCGGTCGTCGCGTCCCCAGGTCAACAGCGTCGGCGCCTTGATCTTGTTCAGCTGCGCCCAGTACGGCACGGCGGTCGACGCAGCGGCAGCCGCGCCCATGGCGGCCATGGCCTTGCTGCTGTACATACGACGGGCGATCTCGAGCGTCGTCGGCTCGGTGGCCAGGGCCCAACGCTCTTCGATGAGCTGCTCGGTGACGACGGCACGGTCGAAGACCATCGAATGCAACCAGCGGACCAGGGCTTCGCGGGTGGGGTTGTCGGTGAACTCCATGAGGAGTTTGATGCCTTCACCGGGCCCCGGCGAGAAGGTGTTCTTTCCCATGCCGCCGATGGTGACGAGCTTGCTCACCCGGTGCGGCTCGTCGATCGCGACCTTGGTGGCGACGATGCCGCCCATGGAGTTACCGATCATGTGGACCGGGCCGAGGCCGAGGCCGTCGAGGAACATCCCGACCGACGCCTGCGCCATCATCATGGGATGGTCGGGGCCGGGATCGCTGACGCCGAATCCGGGAAACTCGAGAACGTAGCAGTGGAAGTGCTCCGCGAAGTCCGCGAGAACGCCGCGGTAGTTACGCCAACCGGTGACGCCGGGGCCCGATCCGTGCAGCAGCAGGAGCGGCGGGCCGTCGCCGGCTTCGTGGTACCGGAGCACACCGAGATCGGTCTGCAGTTCCTTCAGAGTTCCCTCGTAGCTCAGTTCAGTCGTCATGGTCCGAACGGTGCCATCAGTACCGCTGAGCTGCTATGACTCGTCCCGATCAGCGAGACAAGTCGATCAAAATACGTCAGATCCAGTGGTCGGACGACGCTGCCAGCAGGCGATCCATCGTCTCCGCCGAGAACGTATTGGTCGGAACGGGAGGCGTTTTGCGGCCGCGGCGAGGAGCACCCAGTTCGGGGTACAGCGTCCGTGAGACCTCGCGAGCCGCGTCGACGACCAGCGGAGCAACTCGCTCGAGCTGAGCGGTCCGCATGTCACCACACAACGCGATGCTGCCGACGGGACCCTCGTGTCCGCGAATTGCCGAAGCCACACAAGCGACTCCACGCGCCGACTCCCCGCGTTCGAAGGCCAGTCCCCGACGCTGACGGATGCGGTTCAGTTCCTGGTGGAGCACAGCGACGTCGGTGATCGTGTTCTCGGTACAGCGGGGAAGAGAAGACCCGAACAGAGCGTCGACGCGCTCGGGGTCGATCCACGCCAGCATCGCCTTGCCACCAGCCGTCGAATGAGCGAGCACTCTGCCGCCGACGCGGGACGGGAGCGCCGCGGCGAATCGTCCGCCGACCTTGTCGAGATAGACGCTCTCGCGTCCGTCGAGCACCGACAGGTGAACGACCATGCCGGTCTGCAGGTGCAGTTCGTGCAGAAGCGGTGCAGCGGCTTCGCGGATCTGGCTGTGGCCGCCGTCGCCACCACCGAGGCCGAGCGCGCGACGCCCGAGGCAGTAGCCGAACGATGCGTGATCGACCCAGTCCAGCTTGACCAGCTGATCGAGAATGCGGTGGACCGTGGAGCGCGGCAACTGAGTACGGCACGCGACCTCTTCCAGCGTCAGCCGCGCGGCGCGGCCGTCGAAGGCGTCGAGAATCAGTGTCATCCGCTCGACCATCGACGGCGGCAGATCCTTCTTGGGTTGCCCACCGGCAGTCTGGACGGTGGACAGTGTGTCGTTCATGTCAACAATGGTCATGGACGCCTCCCGAAAACTGGAATTGATTCTACCGACTATAACCCAGGTCACAGTTTCTGGAAAGTGAATCGATCTTTTCGATCCCGATCAGCGGTAATTCACCTGCCACCGGGCGAGTGGGGACGCTATAAACGCCCGATGCACCTGGGAATCGTCACACCGGTCCTGATTCAGCACCCGAGCACGCGCTCGGAGTGGGAGGCAAGTGCTGACATCGGCGAGATCGCCACAGTGGCCGCCACGGCGGATCGACTCGGTTTCCATCATCTGACCTGCAGTGAACACGTGGCGGTCCCCGAGGAGATTGCCGCCGAGCGCGGCGGAACCTACTGGGATCCGCTCGCCACCCTTGGTTTTCTCGCCGCGCGTACATCAAGAATCCTGCTGGCGACCCAGGTGCTGGTGTTGGGCTACCACCACCCCCTCGAGATCGCCAAGCGTTACGGAACGCTTGATCGCGTCAGCAATGGACGCCTGATACTCGGCCTCGGGGTGGGGACTCTGAAACAAGAATTCGATCTCATAAATGCTCCATTTGCCGACCGAGGAGCGCGCGCTGACGATGCCTTGGCCGCACTTCGGGCATCACTGTCGACGCCGACTCCGGAGTATCACGGCGAGTTCTACGACTACTCCGGATTTGTCGTCGAACCCCACGCCGTCCAGAAACGGGTGCCGCTGTGGATCGGCGGCCGGACCAAGAGATCGCTGCGCCGGGCCACCACACACGGCGACGGGTGGGTGCCGTTCGGGCTGCGATTCTCCGAACTGAAGGAAATGCTCGACGCCACGACGCTCCCCGACGGATTCGACGTGGTGCTTCCCGCCGGTGCGCCGCTCGATCCTCTCGGCAATCGCGAATCCACCCTTCGCGCCTTGACTCGCGTCCGTGACGCCGGGGCGACCATCGCCAGCTGCTCGGTCGGCGCTCGAAGCGTCGAGCACTACTGCGAACAACTCGAAGAACTTCACCGAATCGCCCTCGCCGAGGGCTTTTCTTTCACCACTTCCTGATTCCCCGACAATTCAATGCAAAGGACGTACCGATGACCGACTCGACCGCCCTGATCGAATCCCTGCTCGCCCGAGTGGAATTGCTCGAGGACAAGCTCGCGATCACCGAACTGCTGACCACATACAGCCCTGCCGTCGACAGCGGATCAGCCGACGAGGTCGCGAACCTGTGGCTCGAGGACGGCGTCTACGACGTCGATACCGGTGCGATGCACGGCCGCGGCGAACTGCGCGCGATGGTTCACAGCGCCTCACACCAGAACTGGATCATGAACGGCGCGGCCCACATGATGACACCCGCGCACATCCGCATCGACGGCAACAAGGCCGTCGCGACCTGCCATTCGCAGTTGGTCATCAAAGACCCCGAGAACCCGACGGGATTCAAGGTCCTCCGCATCACCGCGAACCGCTGGGAACTGATCAAGACGGACGGCGAGTGGAAGGTCGAACTGCGTACCAACGCCCTCCTCGACGGCCGACCCGAGGCTCGCGCTCTCCTGGCTGCCGGCGTGACGGCCTAACCGGCCTGTGCGCGGTTAGGGACCCTCTGCGGTCGCTGACCGCGCACAGCTGTTGAAAGTTCGGCTCCCCGAACTCTATAGTTCACTTATTCGAACCAACAGGTCCGAGTACGTGTGACCAGGAGACCGATGAGCACCAGTACGCAAGAGCCGACGACTCCGCGCCGACGACCCACGGGGAGATCCATCGCCCTGCTCGGTCCGGCGTTCGTCGCGGCAATCGCGTACGTCGATCCGGGCAACGTCGCCGCCAACCTCACCGCCGGCGCCAAGTACGGCTACCTCCTCATCTGGGTACTCGTACTCGCCAACGCGATGGCCGTCCTCGTGCAGTATCTGTCCGCGAAACTCGGTCTCGTCTCCGGCAGATCCCTGCCCGAAATGCTGGGTCAGCGCCTGCGTAAGAACAACCGCCGCGCCTTCTGGCTCCAGGCCGAGATGATGGCGATCGCGACCGACGTCGCCGAAGTCATCGGCGGCGCCATCGCACTCAACCTGCTCTTCAACATCCCGCTCTTCCTCGGCGGACTGATCACCGGATGCGTGTCGATGGTCATCCTGACGATCCAAAGTCGGCGCGGACAGCGCACTTTCGAGTTCGTGGTCATGGGATTGCTGGCCATCATCACCATCGGCTTCCTGACCGGGCTCGCCTTCACCGACGTCTCCGGCAGCGAGGCCGTCGCCGGACTGGTCCCCCGCTTCGAAGGAACCGAGACCGTACTGCTCGCCGCCAGCATGCTCGGAGCAACGGTCATGCCGCACGCGATCTACCTTCACTCCGCATTGGCACGTGATCGCCACGGCCACATCAAACCCGGCCCACGGTTGCAGCGATTACTCAAAGTCACCCGTTGGGATGTCGTCGTCGCGTTGATCATCGCCGGTGGCGTGAACATCGGCATGCTGCTGCTGGCCGCTTCGGCGCTGCGCGGAGTACCCGGCACCGACACCATCGACGGCGCGCATGCCGCGATCGAGAATTCGCTCGGCCCGGGCGTAGCCGTGGTGTTCGCGATCGGCCTCCTCGCCTCCGGACTCGCGTCGACCTCCGTGGGATGCGCGGCCGGCGCCGAGATCATGCACGGTCTTCTGGCCATTCGGATTCCGGTGATCACACGCCGGATCGTCACGCTCGTCCCGGCGCTGATCGTGCTCGGACTCGGCGTCGACCCGACGCTGGCGCTCGTGCTCAGCCAAGTGGTCTTGAGCCTGTGCATCCCCTTCGCGATCATCCCACTGGTGCGAATGACCTCGGACCCCGAACTCATGGGCGACGCTCGCAATGCCCCGCTCACGACCGTCGCGGCGTGGATTGCGGCGGGCTTGATCGTTGCACTCAACGTCGCTCTGCTGGTTCTGACGGTGACAGGCTAGAGCACCGGAGCCACCCAACGCGTCCCTCACAAACGCGCTGGACGGCTCCGGCCGGACTAGGAGACTTGCTCGGCGAGAGTGGCCTTGGCCCAGCGATAGTCGGCCTTTCCGCTGGGAGAACGCCTGATCGACGGAACGTTCATGACGGTGCGCGGCACTTTGTACCGAGCGACCTGCGACGCGCAATGCTCACCGATCTCGGCAGCGTCCGGGACGTCGAAGCCTTCGCGGGTCGTGATGACCGCAGCGACGCGCTCACCGAACTTTGCATCCGGAATTCCCGCGACCAAAGCGTCGAGCACCGCCGGGTGACTCTTGAGCGCCTGCTCGACCTCTTCCGGATACACCTTCTCCCCGCCGGTGTTGATGCACTGAGAACCACGCCCCAGCAGGACGATCGAGCCGTCGGCTTCCACGCGTCCGACGTCGCCGAGCACCGACATCCGCACCCCGTCGATCACCGGGAACGTAGCCGCGGTCTTGACCGGATCATTGAAGTAGCCGACCGGCACGTGACCACTGCGAGCGATGTAACCGGTCTCGGGCGATCCCGGCTCCAGCGGCCGCATCCTTTCGTCCACGACGCGGGTCTCGTCGCGAGCGGCGATGCGCATCAGGCCGTCTTGACCGATCTCCAGATTGCCGTCGACGCCCGACTCCGAGGAGCCGAATCCGTCGCGGATCACCAGGTTCGGAAGCATCGACTTGAGCTGCTCCCGCAGTGAGAGCGAGAACAAGGCTCCGCCGGACGAGACCATTCCGACCGTGCTGAGGTCGTAATCTGCTGCGTTTGCTGCCAATTCGTCTGCGAGCGGACGTGCCATCGCGTCTCCGACGACGGTGATGGAGACGGCCTTCTCACTTCCGGCGAGCTGCAGCGTCGTCTTCGCGTCGAACCGCGCCATGAGAATTGCGTTGGCGCCCATGAAGAATCCGGTGAACAGCGAGTACGACGCCGCACCGTGCATCAGGGGTGCGGTACTGAGCATGTTCATCGCGGGGACGTTCGGCACCGCGGCGAACAGAGCCTCGGCGGTCGTGTGCGGCGGACCGAACGGATTTCCGCCGGTGAGCGCCGCGAAGTAGAAGTCTTCATGACGCCACATGACACCCTTGGGCATCCCTGTCGTGCCGCCGGTGTAGATGACAAAGAGGTCGTCGTTGCTGCGGGGCGCGAAGTCACGAGTAGCGGGCTGCTCCGCGGCGGCGTCGGCGTATCCAACGACGTCGACACCTTCGATGTCGCGGACCACGGACTTGCCGACGACAACGACGTGCTTGATGCCGGGCGCGGCCGGGAGAACCGTCTCCACCACCGGAGCGAACTCCTCGTCCACGATCAGTGCTACCGACTGCGAATCGTTGTACAGGTAGGTCAGTTCGGCGTCGACGTAGCGATAGTTGACGTTGATCGGGACCGCACGAATCTTGAGGCAGCCGAGCAAACTCTCGACGAACTCGATGCTGTTGCGCATGTGCAGAGCAACGTGATCGCCGGGCCCGACACCGACGCTCGCCAGGTGGCGGGCGATGCGATTCGAGCCCTCGTCCAGCTCGACGTAGGTGCGACGACGACCATCGCACACGAGCGCCGTGCGGTCCGGAATCAGATCCGAGATGCCCTCGTACAGATCTGCCAAATTCAGTGACACTGCTGGTGCCTTCCTTGATGTCCGGCCCGGTGAATTCGGGGCCGACCGTACTGCGTTTTCGGTGGGAACTATCCGACCCTGGAGCCGACGAATGCGGCCGAGAACTGAGCGGATCGGTGGTGACGCAAACGCGTACGCGGTGGGATCGCCGCGTCGCCCCAAGGTGGCATGCAGCGCTCGTGACCCAGATCACCGCTCCCGCTGAGTGAGACTCCTCCTCAGTCGGCCAAACTTCTGTTCAAAACTAGAACTAATTCTGATTTCGCTCGAATGATTTTTTCGGAACCGACTACCGAACTCTCGACTTCAAATTAGAATGAATACTAATTCTGCAAGACGTACCCGACCGCCCGGATCGAAGGAGCACGACATGACGCAATCACTGAGCTTGGAAGGCAAAGTTGCCGCCGTCACCGGCGCCGGCGCCGGCCTGGGTCGCGCCGAAGCACTCGGACTCGCGGCTGCCGGTGCAGCCGTCATCGTCAACGACATGGGTGCAGCGGCCAACGACGTGGTCGACGAGATCAAGGCCGCAGGTGGACAGGCACTCGCCATCACCGGCGACGTCTCCGACTGGTCGCTCGGCGGGCGCATCATCGAAGAGGCTGTCAAGAACTTCGGATCCTTCGACATCCTCGTCAACAATGCAGGCATCCTGCGCGACAAGATGATCTTCAACCTGACCGAATCCGATTGGGACGACGTCATCCGTGTGCACCTCAAGGGCCACGCCGCCACCTCGCACGCAGCCGCAGTCCACTGGCGCGCAGCCAGCAAGGCAGCCGACGCACCGGTCTACGGCCGCATCATCAACACCTCTTCCGAGGCCTTCCTCTTCGGCAGCGCCGGACAGCCCAACTACTCGGCAGCCAAGGCCGGCATCACCGCTCTGACGCTCTCGAGCGCAGCAGGTCTCTCCCGCTACGGCGTCCGCACCAACGCGATCTGCCCCCGCGCGCGCACCGCCATGACGGCAGAAGCCTTCGGCGAGAACAACACCGGCGTCGTCGGCCTCGATCCGCTTGCACCCGAGCGCGTCGCGACCCTGGTCAGCTACCTCGCATCCCCCGATTCCGACGAGATCAACGGACAGGTCTTCGTCGTCTACGGCAAGATGGTGGCGTTGATGGAAGCACCCAAGGTCGAGAACCGTTTCGACGCAGCCGGATCCGCGTTCACCGTCGAAGAGCTCGGTGGCCAGCTCTCGTCTTACTTCTCCGGCCGTGGGCCGTACGAGACCTACGCCGCCTACAGCATCGCCGGCCTCGAAAAGATTGCACTTGCAGTCGACGAGACCGCAACAGTTTGAGCAGCACTTACGAAGAGGAGCATTTTCATGAGGTTGAACGGCAAGGTAGCGATCGTCACCGGCGGCGCCGGTGGAATCGGTCGCGCTGTCACCCGAGTCTTCGCCCGTGAAGGCGCGAAGGTCCTGTTCGTCGATATCAACGACGAGCAGGGCCAGGCCCTCGAACAAGAACTGGCCGGCTCCGGCAAGTTCCTGAACGTCGACCTTGCTGCCGCCGGTTCGGCCGAGCAGATCCGTGACGCCGCACTCGAGGCTTTCGGCAAGCTCGACATCCTGGTGAACAACGCTCACGCGTCCCGTCAGGCTCCGTTGCTCGAAACCACGCAGGACATGTTCGACCTGTCCTTCAACACCGGTTTCTACCCCGTTGTCCACCTCATGCAGGCGTGCCACGACGAACTCGCGAAGACCAAGGGTTCGGTCGTCAACTTCGCATCGGGTTCAGGTTTGGACGGAATGCCCACCCAGACGTCCTACGCTGCGGCCAAGGAAGCTGTGCGAGGCCTGACGCGCGTCGTCGCCAACGAGTGGGCGCCGGAAGGCATTCGGGTCAACGTGGTCTGCCCGTTCGCCGCCACCGAAGGCGTCGTCAAGTGGCAGGAAGCCTTCCCCGAGCGCGCAGCCGCATCGGTTGCCAAGGTACCTCTCGGACGCATCGGTGATCCCGAAACCGACATCGCTCCCGTCGTGGTATTCCTGGCGAGCGAGGATTCCAAGTACATGACCGGACAGACGTTGATGGCCGACGGCGGCAGCATCAAATTGCGCTGAGCGAAATACTTCTCGGTGGGCTCAGCTCACCGAGAAGAGTTTCGCAGCGTTGTCGTGCACGACGGCTCGCAACCATTCGTCTCCGAGATCGAAACGCGTAACCGCTTGCAAAGCCGTGAGATACGGGTACGGAATGTTCGGGAAGTCGCTACCGAACAGAATCCGGTCCTGCATGTCGACGAGCCGTGAAACGTCCGCCTTCGGGAAGGCACACTGCTCTTCCGTGAAATCGGTGAACGCCATGGTCGTATCCAGGCGGACGTTGCCGTAAGCCTCTGCCAGATCGAGGAATTCGCTGTACTCGGGCATCCCCATGTGGGCGACGATCAACGACAGGCGCGGGTACCGTGCGAGCAGCGAAGCAATGCGATCAGGTCCCGTGTACTCCCCCGGCGCCGGTCCCGAACCACAGTGGATCACGATGGGCGTCTCGGAGTCCTCGAGTTGCCCCCAGACCTTGTCGAGCAGAGGGTCGTTCGGATCGTAGTTTCCGACCTGAATGTGGGACTTGAAGATTCGCGCGCCCGACTCCAATGCCTTGCCGACGTACGACGCCGCCGACTCCTCGGGATAGAACGTGGCCGTGTGCAGGCAATCGGGCGTTTGCGCGGCAAATTCGACGGCCCACTGATTGAGCCACTCGGCCATCGCGTGCTTGTGCGGGTAGATCATCGACGTGAAAGCCCGGACACCGAACTCGCGGAGACGGTGTACCCGCTCCTCCTCGGCAAGTCGGTACGCGATCGGCCAAGGTCGACCGATCATCGGTCCCGCCGAATCGAAGTAGCCCCACACCTTGTCCATGACGCTCTTCGGCATGAAATGGGTATGGACGTCGATCACGCCAGGAACACCCAACTCGCGCCAAAAAGCCCGAACCTCGGCGATCTCCTCCGGTCCAGTCGATGGGACCTCTTCGGTACACACGTCTGACACCCCTTTCGTTCGCTCGACCATACCGAGTGCCGTCGCGCTCACCGGGACAGGTCGTTGACGGCCCGCCCGGAGCACCCGAATGTGAACCCATCTTGCCGATCACCGTTGGAGGTTGAATGTCTCAGGCCGAGTCCGAAGTGGGGTCGATCAGTGCCGTGGAGGAACTGCTCGCAATCGAGGAAATCAAGCGTGTGTTCGCCGCGCGCCTACGCTGCATGGACACCAAGCAGTGGCACGTCTACCCAACCCTGCACACCGCAGACGTCGTCAGCGAGACGTGGGGCGGACTCCCGACAGACAAGCAACCCAAGACCGGCGACACCTCGAACCAGGTAGTGGGCATCGACAAACTCACCGCGGCAATTCGGAACATGCTCGACGGCGACATCCCCCTCACCACGACGCACCACGCACACACTCCCGAAATCGTGCTGACCTCGCCCACCACCGCAACCGGCATCTGGGCGATGGAGGACATGCTGTGGTGGAACGACGGCGAGAAAGAACTGCACCTACACGGCTACGGCCACTACCACGAGAAATACCGCAAAGAAGACGGCAAGTGGCTGATCAGCTACCGAACCCTCACCCGGCTCCGTGTCGACCAGGACCCCGGATTCTTCCGATTCATGAAAGCGCTGTGACGAAGTGACCAACCCGCTGTTCCAACCGCTCCGCATCCGTTCGCTCGAACTGTCCAACCGCATAGTCATGTCGCCGATGACGCGCACGTACTCCATCGAAGGTGTGCCCGGCCGCGACGTTGCCGACTACTACCGCCGACGAGCTGAGGGCGGCACCGGACTGATCGTCACCGAAGGCGTCGCGATCGATCACGAGACTGCTGTCGACCACGCCAACGTCCCCAACCTCCACACTCCCGCTGCTCAGGCCGGATGGCGGAAGGTAGTCGGCGACGTGCACGCTGCGGGCGGCAAGATCGTGCCTCAGCTCTGGCACGTCGGACCTTTGTGGGGCGCGATGACGCAGATGGACCCCTCACTCAAGCCGATGCGCCCCTCAGGCGAGTGGGGCCCGCTCGGCGTCACCTCGTACTCCGCTGCCTACGTCGAACGCGCACAGGCGAGCACCGAAGCGATGACCGAGCAGGACATCCAGGACGTCATCGACGCGTACGTCCGTAGCGCGAAGCACGCCGTCGAACTCGGCTTCGACGGCATCGCGATCCACGGCGGTCACGGCTACCTCCTCGATTCCTTCTTCTGGGAGGGCACCAACCAGCGCGACGACGCGTGGGGAGGCGACCTGGAGCGTCGTACCAGGTTCCCGGCCGCCGTCGTCGCCGCGATCCGCGCGGCCATCGGACCGGATCTGCCGATCATCTACCGTTTCTCACAGCACAAGCAGCAAGATTTCACCGCGAAGATCGCCGAAACCCCCGAAGAGTTGGGCGTCATCCTGGGCGCGCTGGTCGACGCCGGAGTCGACGTTCTCGACGCCAGCATCAGGCGTTTCGACGTGCCGGCCTTCGAAGGCAGCGATCTCTCGTTGGCGGGTTGGGCGAAGAAGCTGACCGGCGCCGTCACGATGGCCGTCGGCAGCGTCGGTATCGGAAAGTCGCTGCGGGACAGCCGCATCGAAGGCGTCGCACCTGTAGTCGACAACATCCCACAGCTCGAGGAGCGCATCGGCAGCGGAGAGTTCGATCTGATCGCGATCGGCCGTCTCCATCTCGCCGATCCTGCATTGGCAACTACCCTGCGCGCCGGTGGCCCGCTACCGGCGTTCGATCGAGCGGTGCATGAGGGCAGCTTGATCTAGGGGCTCCGCCCCTGTGCGCCTTTCCGGTAGTTCGCACTACCAAAAAGGCGCACAGGGCCGAAGGCCTTTATGTTCGACCCATGACTACTTTCAACGCCTGGGTCGCCCGCGACAGCGACGGCACCATCGACTTCGCCCCCGAAACCGTCGACGAATCCTTCCTCCCGGCAGGTGAGGTCACCATTCGCGTCGAGTATTCGAGCGTCAACTACAAGGACGCGCTCGCGGTCACGCCGAAAGGCGGGGTGGTTCGCGATTACCCGATCGTCCCCGGTATCGACGTCGCCGGCGAGGTCATCGCCTCCGAGTCCGACGCATTCGCCCCGGGCGACAAGGTCGTCGCACATGGCTACGAGATCGGGACCGCCCGCAACGGCGGCTACGCCGAGATCGCCCGTTTGCCTGCCGAGTGGGTCGTGAAGCTCGACGGCATTTCCACCGCCGACGCTGCCGCGATCGGCACGGCAGGATTCACCGCAGCCATGAGCGTCCAAGCCATTCTGGCCAGCGGAGTGAAGCCCGCCGACGGTCCCGTCCTGGTGACGGGCGCGAGCGGCGGAGTCGGCACCGTCAGCGTCGACCTTCTGGCAAGCGCGGGCTTCGACGTGATCGCCTCCAGCGGCAAGCCCGGCGCGGCAGACCTTCTGACGTCACTCGGTGCGTCTTCGGTGATCGGCAGGCTTCCCGAGGATCCCGACGCCAAGCCTCGCCCGCTCGGAAAATCTCAGTGGGCGGCGGCCGTCGACTGCGTCGGTGGAAAGACCCTCGCTCACGTTCTGAGCACGATCAATTACGGCGGTGTTGTGGCCGCCAGCGGATTGACCGGCGGCGCCGCGCTGCCTACGACCGTGCTGCCGTTCATTCTCCGCGGAGTCTCACTGCTGGGCATGGACTCGGTATTGATGCCGATCGAACCCCGTCGCGCGCTGTGGGCCCGTCTGGGCTCCGACTTGGCCCCACGTCATCTGAAGGAGATCACGAACCTCGTTGCCGTCCGCGACGTCGTCTCGGTGATCGATCAGGTCCGCGAAGGCAAGTACACCGGCCGGGCGCTGGTTCAGGTTGCCGACGGATTCTGAACCGCTCAGAATAGTGTGAACAGATCTGCCGGTTCTTCGACCGTCGTGGACTTCTCCTTGTAAGGAGAGTTCACGGCGGTCGGTTCTTTCTTCACCGGGGCAGCAAGCGGGACCGATGCGATGTCCCCCGAGACGATGGCGCGTGCGGCTTCGCCGGCCAGCTTGTCTGCCATTTCGTTGTAGTGGTTGCCGACGTGCCCGCGCACCCAGCGAAAGCGCACCGGACCGACTCGATCGGTGATGGCTCGATCGATACTCTGCACCAGTTCGAGGTTCTTGACCGCCCCGCCGCTCGCGGTCTTCCAGCCCTTGCGCTTCCAACTGGGCAACCATTCGGAAGCGCACTTGATGGCGTACTGCGAGTCGGATTCGATGAGTAGAGGATCAGCACCGGGATGGGCGACGACGGCCTCGAACAGAGCACGCAACTCTGCAATCTGGTTGGTGCCGGACGCTTCTCCGCCGGACATGCTCGGACCCTCGTGATTGACCCACGCCCAGCCGATAGCCCCACCGGGGTTTCGCAGACAGGATCCGTCGGTGCTCACGATGATCATGGCTCGGACAATACGTTGCGCCACCGACACACGCCTTAACGGAGGATGGACGGTGGCGATACGCTGACCTCGATGACGCCGCTATCTCCGGTCGACGAAGTCACGGTGACTTCTCAGCGACCGCTCGATGCCGCGCTGACGCTCAGCCCGCATCAGCGCGGACCCGGCGACCCCGCACATCGACGGTCAGCCGACGGAGCGATCTGGCGAGTTTCCCGCCAACTTTCGGGTCCTGTGACCTACCGCATCACCCAGTCGGATCGCCACACGGTCCGGGTACAGGCCTGGGGTCCCGGCGCCACGGAATTCCTGACCGGCGCCGAAGCGCTGCTCGGTCTCGACGACGAAGCCGAAGATTTTGCCCCCGAACATCCCAAGCTCGCCGAAGCTCATCGACGCTTCCCTCATCTGCGCATCGGCCGCACCGGCCGCGTCATGGAAGCTCTCGTTCCCGCGATCCTCGAGCAACGAGTCCACGGCATCGACGCATTCGCCGCGTGGCGCCGCCTGCTGACCAAGTTCGGGGAGCGCCCACCCGGCCCCGCGCCCGACGGAATGCGGGTTCCACTCACCGCGGACCAATGGCGTCGAATGCCGTCATGGGAATTCCATCGCGCGAACGTCGATCCCGCGAGGTCCAAGACGATCGTTCAGTGCGCTCGCGTCGCCGACCGCCTCGAGCAGGCATCCACGTTCCCCAGGACCGAGGCGACCAAACGGTTGCGAGCGGTACCCGGCGTCGGGATCTGGACTGCCGCCGAAGTGGCTCAGCGTGCATTCGGCGATTCCGATGCACTCTCGGTCGGCGACTACCACCTTTCTGCCGTCGTCGGGTGGTCACTGCTGGGTGAACCGATCGACGACGCCCAGATGGTGCAGTACCTCGCTCCCCTTCAACCGCATCGATACCGCGCCGTGAGGCTTCTGCAGGTCAGCGGGCAAGCCGTCAAACCCAAGTTCGGTCCGCGAACTGCCGTTGCCGACCACCGTTGGCACTGAGCATCAGGAGTTGGAAAATGTCGACCCGATACGCACACATCGCCTTCTCCCCCGCTGCGGTGGAGCGTCAGCGGTCGACCGGAAGTTTCACCGTGTACGGTTCGAAACTCGATCAGCCCGACGAGGGCCCGATGGAATTCGATTTCCGCGCGCAGGGATTCGTGAAATCCGTGGATTCCTTCTTCATGTCCACGGTGACGCCCGACGGTTGGCCGTACGTCCAACATCGCGGCGGCCCGCGCGGATTCCTGCATGTGTTGGGCCCGAATCGAATCGGATTCGCCGATCTCCCCGGCAATCAGCAATTCGTGACGCTCGGCAATCTGGAAGAGAACAATCGCATCTCGCTGTTCGTCATCGATTACCCGACGCGAACGAGATTGAAGATCTACGGGCGCGCGCAGGTGATCGAAGCGGACGAGGACCCTGCACTACTGCAACAGCTCTTGCAAGTCCCCGGCGGCACCATGACGGCAAAAGCCCAGCGTTCCATCGTCATCGACGTCGAAGCGTTCGACTGGAACTGCAGTCGAAACATCACGCCACGCTTCGACAAGGAGCGCATGGACGAATCCCTCGCTCTGGCACGCCAACCCCTGCAAGCCGAGGTAGATCGGCTTACTGCCGAGGTCGAAGAATTGCGTGCGCGGTTGTCGAAAAACGAATGAGACTAGGCGGTTTCAGGGCACTCGGAGTCGGGTAGCCACCAAACACGGCCCGTCGCGCGGAGACGACGGGTCCCGTTGTGCCCGAGGAGGTCCGCACGATCGATCCAGACGGTGGAGTTCTGGTTAACGAACTGCACCGCCACCATTCACGACTGGTTCCACACAGACAGATTGGCCGTCCCCATGAAACTGTCCCGAACTCTCACCATGTCCGTACTCGTCGTCGCCGCAGTCGGCGCCGGAGCCGGCACCGCGGTCGCAGCGCCCCCGAATGCGGGCTTCGATCCGTCCCAACCCCTACTGACACCGACCGCAGAGTCGAACAGCCAGGCGGCGTTGATGCTCTTCCCCGGTAACGATCCGAAGCAGGCCGCGTTCGACACGATGGCCAACGAGGTCAATATCGGCTGGAACAACGGTGGTCTGCAGTCGACCCTGATCGGAGCCAACCTCGGCGTCGGAATCGGCTGCCTGTCGATCTTCCCGAACTTCATCGCCGGCTGCATCGTCGGTGGAGTCATCGGCACGGTTGCCGGAGTCGGCGCAGGAATCACCAACGGAAACCCGAACGCTGCGCCGGCCGTCGAGAAGTTCTTCGCGACTCCTTGAGTAGCGCTCAGCTGTGCGTGTGCCCGGGGGTGGGTGTCTCGTCGTGAAAATGTGTGGCGCCGATCGAATGCAGCAGCTGGTGAACGGTGTCGTCCGCCAGTTGGTATCGCATCGATCGGCCGTCGCGGGTCGCGCTCACCCACCCCTGGCTACGCAGTAGCCGCAGCGCATGTGAGACGGCTGTGCCGCTCATCCCCAGCGCCACGGACAAATCCGTGACGCAGATACCCGGTGCGTGATGAAGGCAGAGCAACAGACGCAGACGGTTGGTGTCGGAGAGAAGCTCGAAGCGACCGGACCAACTGGTGACATCGAGCCCCTCGAGTGCGGCCCTGGCGCGACGAACATCCTCGACGCTCAGCGCGCCACTGGTGTCTGCTGCGCCTGCATTCGTCAACCGACTGCCTCCGTAGAACTTCCGATCCCCCGCCGCAAGTGTACCCAGAAGCGAACCTCGTCAGGCAGACTCCACCACGGCCGCCATACCCTGGCCACCGCCGATACACATGGTCAACAGCGCTTTTCCGCCGCCGCGTCGGCCGAGTTCGTGAAGCGCGGTTGTTGCCATACGCGCACCCGTCGCTCCCACGGGGTGCCCGAGCGAGATGCCGGAACCGTTGACGTTCAGGCGATCGAGGTCCTCGAATCCCCATTCCTTCACGACGCCGAGAACCTGGCACGCAAACGCCTCGTTCAGCTCGACCAGATCGAAATCGGCAAAGCGTGCCCCGGTGCGAGCAAACAGTTTCGAGACGGCGGCAACCGGCCCGAGGCCCATCAGCGCCGGTTCACAACCGGCCGCGGCCCAACTGTCGAGGAACCCGATGGGTTCCAGCCCCAGCTCGTCCAGACGATCCTCGGCGACAACCAACATCGCTGCCGCAGCGTCGTTCTGCTGGCTGGCGTTACCGGCGGTCACGACGCCTCCCTCGGTCACCGCACGCAGCCGTGCCAGGGTTTCGAGTGAGGTATCCGGACGAATCCCCTCGTCAGCACGAAACTGTGTGACGTTCCCTTTTCGATCCGTCAGTTCGACGGCGACGATTTCGGCATCGAAGCGGCCGGATTCTCTTGCCAGTGTTGCCTTTCGGTGGCTGTCGACGGCGAAGGTGTCCGACTCTTCCCGCGTGATCCCGCAGCGTGTCGCGACGTTCTCGGCCGTTTCGATCATTCCGCTGATCCGACCGAATCGCCACTCGGGGTGCGAGCGCTCGCGGCCACGATCGAGGCGGTCGAACAGTTGCAGCCCACCGGATCTGGTGCCCCACCGCGCTCCGGTGGTGTAGTGCTCGATCCCGCTCATCGATTCGACGCCACCCGCGAGAACCACGTCGGCCGCACCCGTCTGGACCATCATGGCCGCGGAAACGATGGCCTGCAGACCCGTTCCACATCGGCGATCCGTCTGGAAGCCGGCTACCGAGATCGGCAACCCGGCCTCGAGCGCCGCCCACCTTCCGATGCACGGTGCCTCCGAATTGGCATACGACTGCCCCATCGCGACGTCGTCGATGCGGGACGGATCGATTCCGCTACGACGCACGGTCTCCTTGACGACGGTGGCAGCCAGACTTTCCGCAGGCACGTCACGAAGTGCCCCTCCGAAACGGCCCACCGCGGTTCTGACCGGCGCGACCAATGCTGCTCGTTTCACAACTGACCTCGAATCTCGTTCTGGAAGAATGGAAAAGGATTCAGGAGACCAACAGGCGCACGGTATCCGCTACCAGCGCAGGTTTACCCGCTCCTTCGATTTCGATCGTGTACCGCACGACTATCGTCGCGCCCTTCGCGGTGCGCTCGAAGGAAAGAATCTCCGCACCTGCCCGCACCGAAGAACCGACCTTGACCGGTTCGGGGAATCGCACCTTGTTGCTTCCGTAGTTCACGGTCATGGAGATTCCGTCGACACGCATCACCTGAGCGCCGAGCACCGGCAACAACGAAAGAGTCAGATAGCCGTGGGCGATGGTGCCGCCGTACGGACCCTGCGCTGCGCGCTCGGGATCCACGTGAATCCACTGGTGATCCTCGGTGGCGTCGGCGAACTTGTCGATCCGATCCTGTGTGACCGGGAACCACGCGCTGTAGCCCAAGTGCTCACCGACAGCCGTCTCTACTTCGTCGATTCCGTTGAAAATTCGCATAGTTCTCTCCTGAAAGGTGTTGAACAGCAAAGAAAAGTGCAGCGCTAATGTGCGCCGCGGCGCAGCGTCAATGTGCGCCGCGGCGCAGCGTGACCCGATACGTGTACTGCTCCGGCAAGAAATAGCTCACCGACAACTCGTTGGCAACGCCCTGCGCGTTGGAGTACAAACGGTCCACCCGCAACATGGCGTGGCCGATTTCGCAATCGACGTCCCTGGCAACGTCCGCCGTGGCCGGGGACACCGTGATCGATTGTGCTGCTTCGACAATCGGACTGTCGATCAGCGGTTCCAGCAAGCCGATCACCGTATTGGCGCTCACCGCACCGGCCGCCATGGCGGGCAGGTCGATGATCTGCCGCGCGATCGCCTCCGGCAGATGCGCCGTCGTCTGCACGAACGGAACTCCCTCGTGTATCCGCCGGAAGACCACGGTGTACACGACGTCGGTGTCGAGCCGAAGCCGACTGGCCGCCTCGATGTCCACGCGCCGGTGCAGCGGTGACACAACTTCCATCGTCGTGTCCCGCGAAAGGTTCATGAGATCTTCGATGGATCCGAGATGACGGAGATAGCGGCCGCTGTTCTCGGTCACGAACGTTCCGCGCCCGGGTACTCGGTACACGATGCCCTCGGCAACCAGATCGTGAAAGGCTCGGCGGACCGTCTGCCGACTCACGCCGTGATGCTGCGCCAGTTCGGATTCGGTGGGCAGTTGAATGCCGTCGCGGTAGGTACCGGCAGAGATCTGCTGACGAAGCTCACGAGAGAGGCGTTGGTACGCCGGCTCCGTCTCTCTTTCCTTACCGCTCATAGCGACATGATCCTACTTGCTCACCGATCCGTCACAGACCGCCGCGGGCAACCAGCTGCGAAACGATCACGTTGCGCTGAATTTCGTTGGTTCCCTCCCCGACGATCATCAGTGGTGCATCACGGAAATACCGCTCGACGTCGTACTCCGTCGAATAGCCGTAACCGCCGTGGATGCGGACGGCGGACAAAGCGATTTCCATCGCCACCTCGGAGGCGTACAGCTTGGCCATGCCTGCCTCCATGTCGCACCGCTCGCCGCTGTCGTACATCTGCGCCGCGTGCCACGTCAGCTGCCGTGCGGCCGTCAGCTTCGTTGCCATGTCGGCGAGGTAATTGCCGATCGACTGGTGCTTCCAGATCGGCTGGCCGAAGCTCTCGCGCTGCTGCGCGTAGGCAAGTGAATCCTCGAGTGCGGCCGTGGCGACGCCCAGTGCGCGGCAAGCCACCTGGATACGGCCGGTCTCGAGTCCCTTCATCATCTGCCCGAAGCCCTTTCCGGGAGTACCGCCCAGAATGGCCGACTCGGAGATGCGGTAATTGTCGAAGGACAGTTCACAACTCTCGACGCCCTTGTATCCGAGCTTCGGGAGGTCGCGGGAGACGGTCAGCCCTTCGCCGTGCTCGACGAGAACGATCGAGATGCCCGCATGACGAGGGCTTGCGCTTGGATCGGTCTTGCACAGCAAGGCGATCACGCCGGATCGGCGGGCATTGGTGATCCATGTCTTGGCGCCGTTGACGACCAGATCTGTGCCGTCGCTCTTGGCGTTGGTTGTCATGGCCTGCAGATCGGAACCTCCGCCGGGCTCGGTGAGGGCCATCGTTGCCCGGATCTCGCCGGTTGCCATTCGCGGCAGGTACTTCACCTTCTGCTCTTCGGTACCGAACAGCGAGATGAGTTTCGCGACCACCGTGTGACCGCCCATCGCCCCCGCCAGGGACATCCATCCGCGTGACAGTTCCTGCGTCACCTGCGCATAACAGGGCATGGACACCGGCGATCCGCCGTACTCCTCGGGAATCGCGAGCCCGTAGATCCCGATCTGCTTCATCTGATCGATCCACTTCTCGGGATACTCGTTCGCGTGCTCCACCTCCTGGACCGTGGGCTTGACCTCTCGGTCGACGAACCGGCGCACGGTTTCGATCAGGAATGTCTCTTCGTCGTTGAGCTTGAGCATGAATCCGCCTCGACTTGAAATAAGTTTGTACGGCCATATTTCGATATTGTTCGCGCAATGTCAATACCGCGCCTTGACATCGATACGCAGCAACTGCCAGCATCGAGGCAGTTCGGTGCACATCAACGCCGTTCACGGCAGCTCATCCACTTCACAACTGGCCGTACATTTGATTTCCAGATCGAGGTAATCGACACACTATGGACGAGAACCACTACCGCGCCACCAGACGTCGCGCGTCCCTGGTCGCGCCGGGTTCAGACGAGCGCAAGGCACGCAAAGCACTCTTCTCGAACGCAGACGAGGTGATTCTCGACCTCGAAGATGCCGTCACTTCGGCGAACAAGAACCTGGCGCGAACCCTCGTGAGCACCTTGGTGCACGAGTTCGGTAGGGCGCGCACCATCTCGGTCCGAATCAACGGCCTGACCACACCATGGGCCCGCGACGACCTGATCGCCTGCGGCGCCCTCGGAGAATCGCTGACGAGCGTGATCGTCCCGAAGGTCGAGTCCGCCGACGAACTACTCGAGGCCGAGCACATCCTCTTCACTGCCGGTGGGCACCACACCACCCTGCAAGCCCTGATCGAAACTCCGCTCGGCGTCCAGGATGCCGACTCCATCGCCCGCGCGACTCCTCGTCTCCAAGCCGCGATCATCGGATACGCCGATCTCGGTGCAGCGCTCGGCCGTTCACGCTCGGCACTGCCTGAACACTGGCTTGCCGTCCAGGACAGAATTCTGATCGCCTGCCGCGCAGCCGGCGTCGCAGCCATCGACGGGCCCTTTCTCGGCATCACCGACGACGACGCTTTCCGCCGCGCCGCGCACTGGACCAGCGCTCTCGGGTTCGACGGCAAATGGGTCATCCACCCGGCGCAGATCGACTCGGCCACTACCGCATTCACTCCTTCGGACGACGCCGTCAATGACGCCCGACGGGTACTGACCGCACTCGAAGAAGCCGAAACCCTGGGTTCGGGTGCCGCCCAACTCGACGGCCAGATGCTCGACGAAGCTGTGGCCGTGGCAGCGCGTCGTACGCTTGCCCGAGCCGAAGGAGTCACCGTATGAGCGAGCACTACGTGGGAGGCCCGTACTTCGACGAGCTCACCCATGGTCAGATCTTCGACGAAGCCCCCGCGGTGACGTTGACCAGTGGACTCGCCGCCTCCCATCAGGCGATCCTCGGTGACCGCATGCGCCTGCCTCTCGACGCACACTTGTCGTCGAGCGTCACGGGTTCCGGTGCACCAGTGGCAAATCCAGGACTGGTCACCGACATCGCCATCGGCCAGTCAACCGTGGTCACACACCACGTCAAGGCGAACCTCTTCTACCGTGGACTGCGATTCCACCGTTTCCCGGTACTCGGCGACACCCTGTACACGCGCACCGAGGTTGTCGGTCTACGCGAGAACTCGGCCAAGCCGGGACGCGGCGCCACCGGACTTGCCGCGCTACGGATGACGTCTGCTGATCAGAACGGCAACACGGTCCTCGACTTCTACCGCTGCGCCATGCTCCCCCTGAGCCCCGACCCGATCGAGGCGAGAACTCGCCACGCCGACGACCTCGGGGCGATCGGTCCGTCCGAACCGGCTCCGTACGTATCACCTGACGGTTGGGACCTCGACACGTATCGAGAGCGGGTACCCGGCAGGCACTTCGATTCCGATTTGGTGGGCTCCGTCTTCCACAGCAGCGGCGACGTCGTCTCCAGCGCACCCGAACTTGCCCGGCTGAGCTTGAACATCGCAGCGACGCACCACGACGATCGCGTCGGCGCCCACGGTCGCCTCGTCTACGGCGGCCACACCATCGGGATCGCACTCGCCCAGGCGACTCGCGCTCTGCCCAACGTGGTGACGGTTCTCGGGTGGCACTCGTGCGATCACACCGGACCCGTTCACGAGGGCGATACCCTCACGAGCGAACTGCACGTCGAAAACTCGTCGCCCCTCGAACACGGAACCGCAGTGCAACTGCGTTCGCTCGTGTTCTCCCACAATGCTTCTGCAACACAAACTCCGGTTCTCGACTGGCGTTTCACCGTGTTGATGGCATGAGCACACACTCTTCTATCACGGAGGACCACACATGACTCAGAGCCCAGGCCCGCTGTCCGGGCTTCGCATCGTCGAGGTCTCGAGCTTTGTCGCCGCGCCGCTGTGCGGACTGACGCTCTCCCAACTCGGCGCCGAGGTGATCCGGATCGACCCGATCGGAGGTGCCTCCGATTACAATCGCTGGCCCGTCACAGACAAGGGCGAGAGCATCTACTGGACCGGACTCAACAAAGGCAAACGGTCACTGTCAGTGGACATGCGCGCCGAACGCGGCCAAGAACTGATTCGCCGACTGGTCACGGCGCCGGGACCTGGCGGCGGAATCCTGGTCACCAACGCCGGCGGCCGTAAGTGGATGAGCCACGACTCCCTGGCCCAGTTGCGTAGCGACGTCATCACCCTCGAGATCCTCGGACGCCGCGACGGCAGCCCCGGAGTCGACTACACGGTCAACGCCGCCTTGGGATTTCCACAGATCACCGGCCCCGCCGACTACGCCGGAGTTGTCAACCACGCACTGCCCGCCTGGGACGTCGCATGCGGGCTCTACGCCGCCCTGTCGATCACTGCCGCAGTGCGCCAACGTGACTCGACCGGACATGGATCTCGGATCACGCTCCCACTCGAAGACGTCGCATTGGCCACCGCGGGAACCCTCGGTTACCTCACCGAGGTACAAGTGAACGGTCGCAGTCGCGAGTCCGGCGGAAACGCCGTCTACGGCACGTACGGAATCGATTTCGTCTCCAGCGACAACGAACGGTTCATGATCGTTGCACTCACTACCCGCCATTTCCGCGACCTTGCGTCGGTCACCGGCACCACGGCGGCTGTCGACGCTGTCGAAGCTGCGCTCGGAGCCGACTTCTCCACCGAAGCGGATCGCTACCGTCATCGAGAGGTACTCACTGCTCTGTTCTCACATTGGTTCCGGGAACACAGCGGCGCCGAGATCGCTGCAGCGCTGGACACATCGTCGGTTCTGTTCGAGAGGTACCGCAGTTTCGAGGAAGTGGTGAAATCTGGCGAACTGGAGAACAACCCGATGTTCTCCGCACTCGATCAACCTCGAATCGGAAGCTACCTGGCTGCCGCCAATCCTGCCTCGTTCGACGGCGCACACCTGGGTACCGGACCCGCCTCCGAGGTCGGCGGCGATTCGATCGCGGTGCTCGCCGACATCCTCGGAACCAACGCCGATCACGCCTCGACGCTGATCGCGGACGGCGTGGTCGGGGTTCCGGCGAACTGACCTACCCGGAAGATGTTTTCGGCCTCGGAACACTTGTTCCGAGGCCGACAACATGTCGAGAGTGCGTCAGAGACCAAGATCCTTCGCGATGATGGTCTTCATGACTTCACTTGTGCCACCGTAGATTCGTGTGACACGCGTGTCTGCGTAAAGACGCGCGATGGGATACTCGGTGATGTAGCCGTACCCGCCGTGCAATTGGAGGCACTTGTCGATCACTCGACCTGCCGCCTCGGTGCAGAACAGTTTCGCCTTCGCTGCGTCGGGAATCGTCAGAGTGCCGCGGTCATGACATTCGAGTGCGTTGTCGGACACCAGCTGGATGGCATCAACCTCGGTAGCGCATTCGGCCAGAACGAATTTGGTGTTCTGGAAGGCCGCGACCGGCTTGCCGAACACCTTGCGGTCCTTGACGTAGTCGATGGCAAAGCGAAGCGCTGCACTGGCAGTGGCGGCCGCTCCGAACGCGATGGTCAACCGCTCCTGAGCCAGGTTGTGGGTCAGATAGCTGAAGCCGTCGCCCTCTTCTCCGAGTCGGTCCTCGACGGGCACCTTGACGTCGACAAACGAAAGCTCCGCAGTGTCGGAGGTCTTGAGCCCGATCTTGTTGATCTTGCGCCCCACCGAGTATCCGGGCGACGACGTATCGATCACCAGAATCGACAACCCCGTGCGCCGGTTCTCCGCTGTGCTGGGCGCGGTACGGCACACCACCAGGACGCGGTCGGCAAGTACTCCACCGGTGATGAACGTCTTGGAACCATTGACCACGTAGTGCGTACCGTCCTCCGACAGCTTGGCCGTGGTCGCGATGTTCGCCAGATCCGATCCTGTTCCCGGTTCGGTCATCGCAATCGCGAACATCAGATCTCCGGAAGCGAAGCCCGGCAACCAGCGGCTCTTCTGTTCTTCGTTCGCGTACTCGAGCAGGTAGGGCAGGATCAGGTTCGTATGCACCGACTGCGAGCCGAATGACGCCCCGGCGGCAGCAACTTCCTCGGCGACGACGACGTTGAACTTGAGCGACTTCTCGCCGCCTCCGCCGTATTCTTCCGGCACCTGAATTCCGAGTACGCCCAGCTCTCCGAGTCGTCGGTAGAAGTCACGGGGCGGGTGACCGTCCTCTTCCCACTTCTCGTGGACCGGGGTTACTTCCTTCGCGATGAAATCGCGAACGGTTGCCCGGAATGCCTCGTGATCCTCGTTGAACACGGTGCGCTGCATGTATGAACTCCAGTCGGTCAAGGGGACAGGGTGATCCTGATCTCACCTTGCCTCAATGTTCCGCATTCGATCCAACACTCATCGGCTATGCGTCCGATAGGGCGTACCAATATGGCCTGACCTGGGATACATAGGCAACCGCTATCGTTCCGATCATCGACGCGACATTGCTCAAAGTGATCCAGAACACGTTGAATGAGTCAGCCGGCAAACACACCACCATCGATCGCTTCGAGGCCGCGCTTCGAGCACGATCGCATCCGCCCACCAGTCTCGAAGGGACGCCACGTGACCCCCATCGCGCCACAGCGTAACGACGTCCAGCCCGAAGCAACAGCAACGCCAGATTCGTCAGCAGTTCCCGTCTTCGGTACCCGCAAGCGTGCGTGGACGATGACCGGGCTCGTCGTTTTCCTCTACATCGTCAACTACGCGGACAAGGCAGTCCTCGGAATCATCGCTCAGCCCCTCGCTCGTGAGCTCGGACTGAAGTCTTCGCAAATCGGCATGGTCGGCTCGCTCTTCTTCCTGATGTTCTGCATCGGTGGATTCCTCGCCGGACCGCTCAACAAGTACCTGACCCTGCGTTGGGCGCTGTTGATCCTGGCCGCAATCTGGTCCGTGGTCATGCTCCCCCTCGTTCTCGGCGCCAGCCTCGCGATGTTGATCGTCTCGCGCATGCTCCTCGGATTTGCCGAAGGCCCCAGTTCTGCGCTGATGCACACCGCGGCGTACTCGTGGCACCCGCCGGCCAAGCGCGGCCTTCCCGGCGCAATGCTCGCCGGATCCGCCTCTGTCGCAAAGATCGCTCTCGCGCCGGTACTGACCTTCATCGCCGTTCATTACGGCTGGCGCGCAGCGGTTCTCTCGCTCTCCGTTCTCGGTCTCGTGTGGATGGGTTGCTGGCTGGCCGGTTGGTCCGAGGGCCCGTACACGAGCAAGGCCGTCAAGGCGACCAAGACTGCAGATACAGAAGCAACCGAGGCAGCCGGGACAGCCACGAAGGCGGTCACCGAGCCCAACGTTCCGTGGCGCAAGATCCTGCTCTCCCGCACCTTCGTCAGCTGCTGCTTCCTCATCGCGACCATCTACGCGCTGACCACCGTCGTTCTCACCTGGTTGCCGTCGTACTTCGAGGTCGGCCTCGGATACAGTGCGATGCAAGCCGGTTCGATGTTCGCGCTGCCCTCGATCGTCGGTCTCGTCCTCATGATCACCTCCGGTTCCGTCACGGACAAGTTGATCGGCCGCGGCTTCACCTCTCGTACGGTTCGCGTCATCGTTCCCTGTGTCGGCGTTCTGATCTGCGGATCGATTCTCCTGTTCCTGCCACAGATCTCCACCCCCATCGTCGCTGTCGCCATGGTCTCGATCGGCTACGGGTTCTCGGCAATCACCTTCCCGCTCATCAACGCTGCGATCTCGGAGCTGTGCCCGCCGCAGCAGACTGCCGGAACGATGGGATTCTTCCTCGCCATCATGTCGATCGGTGGCCTGATTGCTCCTTACGCAACGGGAGTCATCGTGGACAACGCTGCAACCCCGGCCGACGGTTACGCCCAGTCCTTCCAGGCAATCGGCGTCATCGGAGTGATCGCCGCGGTTCTGGTCCTCGTCTTCGCCAATCCCGAGCGCGATCGCAAGCTCATCCGAGGCTGAGTACTCCACGTATAGCCATTCGCTAACAAAGCCATTCACCGAAAGACATTGCCGGGTCGACCCGCTCGTGATCGACTCGAGACACGCCCCGACCGCACAGTCGCAGAACCGGGCACGAACAGCAGGAGAGATACATGCGAGATGCCGTCATCGTCGACGCAGTACGTACACCGATCGGCCGTCGTGGCCGCGCCCTCTCGGAGATCCATCCGGTCGAGTTGTCCGCCCATGTACTGCGTGCGCTCGCTGAACGGACCGGACTCGACGCGGCGACGGTCGACGACGTGATCTGGGGTTGCGTCAGTCAGGTCGGCGAGCAGGCCGGAAGCATCGCCCGCACAGCGGCACTCGCTGCCGGCTGGCCCGACAGCGTTCCCGGCGTCACACTGACCCGGGCCTGCGGATCGAGCCAGCAGGCAGTTTCCTTTGCTGCGGCCACCGTCATCTCCGGTCAGAACGACGTGGTCGTAGCCGGAGGCGTCGAATCGATGTCACGAGTACCGATGGGTACCGCCAGCAAGAACGGTGAGCATTTTCCGGCTTCGGTACTCGAACGCTACGGGGTGGACGGTTTCAGCCAGGGGACCGGCGCCGAGATGATGGCCCGCAAATGGGCACTCACACGAACAGCTCTGGACGAATACTCCCTCCGCTCACACGAATTCGCGGCCCGTGCCACCGATGAAGGGGCATTCACCGGGCAGATCACTCCGATCGCGGGCTTGTCCCAGGACGAAGGCATTCGGCGAGGCGGAAGTGTGGAGTCGCTCGCGAAGTTGCCCCCGGCCTTCGACGCCGACGGTGCCATCCACGCCGGCAACTCTTCTCAGATCTCCGACGGGGCGGGCGCCACACTCGTCACGACCAGCGAGTACGCCCGGGCACGCGGGTGGAAGCCGCTCGTTCGTATTCACACCGCAGTGGTCGCAGCCGACGACCCGGTCATCATGCTCACCGGTCCGATTGCCGCCACCGCAAAGGCATTGGATCGCTCCGGATTGTCCATCGACGACATCGGCGCCTTCGAGATCAACGAGGCATTCGCCCCCGTCCCGCTTGCCTGGCAGGCTGAAACCGGCGCAGCCATCGATCGTGTGAATCCGCTCGGCGGCGCTATCGCGGTCGGCCACCCACTCGGCGGATCAGGTGCGATCTTGATGACTCGCCTGGCACATCACATGCGCGACAACGGAATTCGCTACGGTCTCCAGTCGATGTGCGAGGCCGGCGGCATGGCCAATGCGACCATTCTCGAATTGATCTGACCCGACAACGCTTTCGGGCCGACACGTCATCCAGCAGGAAAGAAGAATTGATTCATGAAACTCGAGGGACTTTCCACCGCGATCACCGGCGGCGCTTCAGGCCTCGGCCTGGCAACCGCTCGACGGCTGCTCGACTCCGGAGCGCAGGTCACGTTGATCGATCTGCCTTCGTCCGACGGTAAGCAGGTGGCGGCCGATCTCGGTGCTGCCGCACAATTCGCCCCGGCCGACGTCACCGACAGCGAACAATTCGCCGAAGCACTCGACGCGGCGCACGAGCGCGGCGGCCTCCGCGGCGTCGTCCACTGCGCGGGCGCCGGGCGTCGTATGCGCATTCTCGACAAGGACGGAAAAGCCGGATCGGTCGAAGATTTCGAGTTCGTCGTCAAGCTGAATCTTGTCGGTTCGTTCAACGCACTCCGTCTCGGCGCCGAGCGGATGGCGGAACTCGACGCCGTGGACGGTGAGCGAGGTGCCATCGTCATGACGGCGTCGGTCGCAGCATTCGAAGGTCAGATCGGTCAGATCAACTACACAGCGTCCAAAGCCGGCATCGTCGGTATGACGGTCACCGCTGCCCGCGATCTCGCCAGCCGCGGAATCCGCGTCAACACCATTGCTCCCGGCATCATGGACACTCCCCTGCTGGCGCGCCTACGCGAAGACGTGCGCACGGCCCTCGAAGCCTCTGTTCCCAATCCCTCACGACTGGGTCGTCCGGACGAGTTCGGCCAGCTCGCCGTCTCGATGCTCGAGAACGGCTACCTCAACGGCGAGACCATCAGACTCGACGGCGCTATCCGAATGGCTCCCCGGTGACGGGCACCAGCGTGATCGCCAATCCACAACTGCGGCACAACATGCAATACCCGGATACCACCATGGCGTACTGGGCGCCCAGCATGGCGGCGCTCTACGGTGACCGCCTCGCCGTCGTGGACGGCGAGCGTACGTGCACCTTCCGCGAACTCGGCCAGCGCAGTGCGCAATTCGCCGGCGCACTGCGGCAAGCCGGGGTGGGCGTCGGCGACGTGGTGTTGATGCACCTCGGGAACTGCGTCGAGTTCCTCCAGGCTTACTACGGATGCCTACAGGCCGGGGCGACAGTCACATTGGTCAACCCACTGCAGCCAGAGCTCGGCCTGCGCAAGCAGATCGAGGAGACGTCCGCCGTTGCTGCAGTGACTCAGAGTTCGCAGCTGCACGTACTGCTCGCGGCCGCTTCAGGAACCTCCGTGCGTACGATCGTGATGGTCCAGGACACCGAGGGCGCGCTCGACACACCGGAGTCGGTCGTCGCGTTCGACTCCTTCATCGCCGATCTACCCACCGAATTCACCCCTGCCTCGGTTCGTAGCGACGACATCGCACACATCGCGTTCACCGGCGGAACCACCGGAGTCTCCAAAGGTGTTCGTGTTCTTCACCGCAACGTCGTCGGCAACATCACGCAGATGTGTGGGTGGAGAACCGGTCACGAGTTGGAAGCAGGTCCTGACGGTCTCGTCACGCCTCGACGCATCGACGGCCTCGACGTTCTCGGTCCGACGCCCGGGACCGGGGCGACCATCGTTGTCTCCCCTCTCTTCCACGCACATTCGTTGCTCAACACGTCGTTCCTGTTGATTTCCGGTCTCACCCAGGTGTTTGCCGGTCGGTTCGAACCCGGCCGGATGCTCGAGCTGATCGAAAAGCACGAGGCCACCTATCTCACCGGGTCTCCCGCCATGTGGCACGCACTGTCGGTTCATCCCGACGCTACGGTGCGCAACACCGACAGCGTGTGCGTCGTGTCTTCGGGTGCCGCCCCGATCGACAGTGTCACGCTCGCCGCACTCCGCCGGGCATTTCCCAAAGCGCTCGTCGTCGAAGGGTACGGGCTGACCGAGGCCACCTGTGTGGTCACGGCCGCTCCGCTGATCAACGGCTCGGAATATCGGCAGAGCAGCGTCGGCCTCCCGATCTTCGACACCGAAATCCAGATTCGCGATCAGCTCGACCGGAAGACCGTTCTGGGCGAGAACGAACGCGGCGAACTCTGGGTGCATGGACCTCAGGTCACCGACGGCTATCTCGGACACCCGGAAACCACCGCAGAACAGTTCGTCGACGGCTGGTTGGATACGGGAGACATCGCGTACCTGGACTCGGACGGATACCTCTTCATCTGTGACCGGGCCAAGGACATGCTCATCTACAAGGGATACAACGTCTATCCGCGTGAACTGGAAGAGATTCTGGTCTCGCACCCGGCGATCTCGACTGCCGCGGTCGTCGGCCGCGAAGTGGGGAGCAACGGCCAGGAACCCGTAGCCTTCGTCGTGATGATTCCGGGCGCCGAGTTCGACGCCGAGCAGATCAAGGCGTTTGTCGCCGAGCAGGTGCTGCCGTACAAGAAGATTCGCGAAGTCGTCGAGGTAGAACTCCTTCCGACATCGGCTGCCGGTAAGGTCCTCAAGACCGACCTCCGCTCGAGACTTCTCGAATCCGTCGATCAGAAAGGCGGTTCCAGGTGACGACCTTCGCAGACCTGACGTCGCAACTGCGTGTCCCGGTTCTCGCTTCACCGATGTTCATCATCTCGACTCCTGACCTCGTCATCGCGCAGTGCACCTCTGGCATCATCGGGTCCTTCCCGGCACTGAATGCTCGTCCGCAGTCGGCACTTCGGGATTGGCTCAAACTGATCACCGTGGCTCGTGAGGAACATGATCGTGAGCACCCGGAGAATCCGTCGGCGCCATTTGCCGTCAACCTCATCGTCCACCGGTCCAACAACCGCCTGGAAGAGGATCTGGCGACCATCGCCGAGTTCGAGGTTCCGATCGTCATCACGTCCCTCGGCGCTCGCACCGACATCAACGACGCAGTCCACGCATACGGCGGAATCGTTCTCCATGACGTCATCGACAATCGCTTTGCACGCAAGGCGATCGAGAAGGGCGCCGACGGACTGATCGCGGTAGCTGCCGGGGCCGGTGGTCATGCCGGTAGGCAGTCGCCGTTTGCCCTGATTCGGGAGATTCGTGAGTGGTTCGCCGGTCCACTGCTGTTGTCAGGTGCCATCGCTCATGGTGATTCGATTCTCGCTGCGCTCGCGGCCGGGGCCGATTTGGCATACGTCGGATCAGCTTTCATCGCAACCGAAGAGGCTAACGCGGATCCTGCGTACAAGGAGATGATCGTGGGTTCAGGGGCCTCCGACATCGTCTATTCCAACCTGTTCACCGGAGTACACGGAAACTACCTGCGGGGCAGCATCGTTGCCGCCGGCTTGGACCCCGACAACCTGGCCGAATCCGATCCATCCGCAATGAGTTTCGCGACCAACGACACCGATACCAAGGCGTGGCGAGACATCTGGGGCGCCGGACAGGGCATCGGAGCGATCGATGCAGTCCTTCCGACGCATGCAGTAGTAGAACGTCTCGCCGCCGAGTACTCTGCCGCGCGAGAACGTATCTGCCGACTCTAGTGCTGTGACCGGCGTTCGTCGGACAGGTACTCGTGGATCAGGTTCACGAATACCTGTCCCACCGGCGACAACGTCGAGGGGTCGAAGGCGAGACCGTACGCACGCAGAAATCTCGGCTCGCAGGCCCGTTCCACCACCTGACCAGGCATCGATTTCGCCACCGAGCGCTCGACCAACGAACCGCCGAGTCCGGCGATGACCATCGGGAGCCGCGACTCCCGTTGCTCGGTCACCACCGCGAGTTCCGTTCTGGTACCGGCCTTTCGGATCGAGTCTTCGATCGCGTCACCCATCGCTGCCCCGCGAGGAACGAATACCATGGGAATGTCCGGCATTTCCGAAAGGCGTACCGGCCCCTCGGGTAGTTCCGTTCCCGCCGGGTAGACCAGGCGGTATTCCTGCTCCCCCAATTCGACGATTTCGAGCCCTTCGCCCGCCTCGAGCGGCAGATGAGCCACCGCGAATTCGCAGTGGCCGTCCCGGATGAGACTTTCCAGATTGTCCTCACGCTCGAGTTCCGAGAATCTGACTCGTGCTTGCGGATACCGTCGACAGAACTCCGCAATCAGATCGACGATCGTCCCCGAGGTCAGTGCAGGGAAAGCCATGATGTCGAGGCGACCGACGATGGCGCCATCGGATGCCGTCAACTGTTCAGCCGCCGCAGCTACGTCTCGCAAAACCTGTCGACTCGGGCCGACCAGACTGCGACCGGCAGCACTGAGCACCATGCCGCGCCCGATGCGATGGAACAGCCTCACTCCCAGTTCACGTTCGAGCCCGCGCAACGCTTGTGACACGGTCGGCTGAGCAACGCCGAGAGCCGCTGCGGCGCCGTTGATCCCCTTGTTCTCGACCACTGCGAGGAAGTACTCCATCTGCCGGAACTCCACAGTTCACTCCTCTTCCGTGGACGGAACGGCGGAGGTGGCCATTTCCGCAGCCGTCGCGATGAATGCAGCGGCCGCCGGGGATTGCTCGCCCGAGCGATAGACGATACCGACGTCGCGTGTCAGCGGCGGATCGAAGGAGAAGGCGCAGACGTCTGTCATCTGCTGTTGTGCAACCCTTCTCGGCACTACAGTGGCGCCGATTCCGCGGCGAACCAGTTCCCACGTGGTCACAGGGTGGACACAGTCCACGACTACGTTCTCGGCGCCTTCGCTCAGTAGACCCCGGAACTGATTCGATTGATCACCGAGATCGACCACAAGCGGCAAACTGTGCAAGAGCGCTCGCGGAACCGGATCCGCCAACGGCGTTGCAAGTCGGCCGGACAACGACGCATGGGTGGCGAGCACCAACTCCTGAGTGGCAATCGGAGCCGTGACCAAACCTTCGTACCCGATACTCAGATCGGTGACGCCGACCTCGGCCGACCCTCGCCGCAACGCATTGTCGACCCCGGCCGGGCCGTACGTGTCGAGAACACGCACGACGATCTTCGGGAAGTTGGCCCGGAATCGCCGGACCAACTCGACCATCGGATCGATCGAGAACGCCGAGTACGAGACGACGTCGACACGACCGAACTCGAGTTCGCGAACGGCGGTCACTTTCGCCTTCGCGCGCTCGACGTCGGCAAGGATTCTCCTGGCCGCGAGATCGAACGTGCGGCCCGCGTCGGTAAGAACCAACCGCCTGCCCGTCCGGTCGAACAGCGTGGCGCCGAGTCGACGCTCGAGCGTACGAATTGCCTGTGACAGCGAGGGCTGCGAAATGTAGAGAGCCTGAGCGGCCTTCGTTATCCCACCGTGGTCGACAACAGCGACGAAGTAGGTGACGAAGTGCAGATCCACTCATCCATCATACGACCAGCGATCCGTCGCTCACTCCACCCGAGTTGCCCCTGGTACGGCCCACTCTCCGGTGAAGATCGGCTCCCGCTTTTCCACGAAGGCACGAACCGCGTCGGTGGCATCCGTCGCAAAATTGACCGCTTGCGCCCTCGCCTCGTTGTCCAAGGCCTCCCGCAACGAGAGGGAGGTGTGACGTTCGAGCATGGCGGCAGACTGACTCAGTGCGGCCGGCGGGCCGGCGGCGAGCCGCTGCGCCAGTGTTGACGTGTGTTCGTCCAGCTCGGCCGGTTCGACCAGATAAGTCACCAACCCGAGCTCGTAGGCTTCCTGTGCGTCGATCGTCTCGGCAAGCATCACCAGTCGCTTGGCTTGTTGGAGGCCGACCAGTCTCGGCAGGATCCACGAACCACCGAAGTCGACAGACAACCCCCGTTTGGCAAAGATCTGGCTGAACTTCGCACCCTTGGCCGCCACGACGAAGTCGCAGAGCAACGCCATGTTCCATCCGGCTCCGACGGCAAACCCGTCGACCTTCGCCACCAGAGGTTTGGGAAACTCACTCAGTGCGATTGCCGTTGCGTTGATGACACGCATGCGATCGAGCGGGTGCGACGAGCCACGCTTGTCCAGATCGGAGCCCGCGCAGAAGGTCCCATCCGCGCCGGTCAGGATCACCGAGCGAATCTGCGCGTCCTCTTGAAGTTCGAGGACTGCTTCACGTAGAGCGATCCAGGCGTCGAGATCGAGAGCGTTGCGGCGGTGCGGCCGACAGAGAACAATCGTCGCGACAGCACCGTCTCGTTCGATGCTTACGGCCGCACGCTCGATCGTCTCGGCACTCATGAACCACTCCACACGGGAGAGCGCTTCTCGGCAAATGCCGTGGCGCCCTCCTTGGCATCACGAGAGGTGAAGACCGGATCGATGAATTCGCGTTGCGCGACAAAGGCATCCGGATCGGTGTACTTGGCGGACATTGCCAGTACCTGCTTGGTCGCGCGAACAGCCAGTGGACCGTTAGCCGCTACTCGGGCCGCAAGCTCGCGTGCGACGGTCAGCGCGTGTCCCGGTTCGGCGAGCCGATTGACCAAGCCGTGATGATGCGCCACGGTGGCACTGAGTGGATCCCCCGTGATCGCGATTTCCATGGCCAACTGATACGGAAGAATTTTCGGCAGACGTAGGAGTCCGCCGGCGGCCGCGGCAAGTCCCCGCTTCACTTCGGGCAGGCCGAATTTCGCGTCCGTGGACGCCACGATCAAGTCGGCCGCCAAGGCCAGTTCGCAACCGCCGGCGAGTGCCCAACCTTCGACGGCTGCGATCAGCGGCTTCGACGGCGGTGCCTCGGTCAGACCGGCAAAACCACGACCCGGTAGCGATGGCCGCTCTCCGCGCGCAAATCCCTTCAGATCCATACCGGCGCAGAAGGTTCCACCAGATCCGGTCAGAATGCCGATGGTGAGATCGGCCCGTTCCTCGAACTCGTCGATGGCCGCAGCCAAGGCTTCGGCAAGTTCGAGATTGACCGCGTTCTTGGCCTCGGGACGATTGAGGGTGATGACGGCAACGCCGTCGGCGAAGTCGGTGAGCACGACGCTCATGTTCGGTTCCTACTTCCGTGATGAGATTCTTGAAAGGTCACTGCGCGCGAATGCTCCAGCGCACGGGTGTGCCGCCGGACGGTGTCACGATCTCCCGCTTGGCCAAAACAACAAGATGAGCATGGGTTTCGCGGACTGCCAAGCGAAGTAGTCGCGGCGACATCTGTTCGAACGGGCGAGACCAGGAGATCGTGCGTGAGAGTTCCCAGGCCGTGGATTCAGGCTCATCCTGCACCGCAGCCACGATCTCCGCCAATCGCTCCTCGTGGTGCCCCATCAATTGACGTGCACGATCGGCGATCCCACGGAATCGATATTCATGTGCCGGAAGCACTTCGCACTCGCCCAGTGTTGTCGTCGCCTCGAGCGAGAGAAGATAACGATGAAGTGGGTTCTCGAGTTCACCGGGAATCGTGGAGATGTTCGGGCTGATCCTCGGCAGCACGTGATCGCCGCTGAACAACAAGCCTCTGTCCTCTTCCACGAAACAGAGATGTCCGGGAGTGTGCCCCGGTGTCCATTGGGCGCGGAGATTCCAACCGGGTAGGTCGAGTGAATCCCCTTCTCCCAGAATAATGTCGATGGTTTCGTGCTCGGCGAACCGCACCAGGTCGACCCGAGACGCGTCGAGCACTTCGGCCGGTGCGCCGAGTTCGGACAACTGCAGGTTCCAGCCACTGATGTCGTCGCGGGTCTGTTCGGGCCCGTGGTACCCGAGGAGCGTCGCGTCGGCCACGTGCATCGCAAGCGTTGCGCCGCTGACCTGCCGAAGACGCGGCGCCAGGCCGAAGTGATCGGGATGCAGGTGCGTGATTGCCGCATAGCGCACTTCGGAAACGTGGTATCCGATCGATGCTATGCCGTCGACGAGAGCCTGCCAGGACTGTTCGTGATCCCAACCGACGTCGATGAGGGCAAGTCCGTCGTCGAGCGCGAGTGCGTAGACGAGTACGTAGCGCAAAGGGTTGTCCGGCATGGGAACAGGGATCGACCACAATCCGTCCCGCACCTGTTCGACCGGTGGAAGGACTTTGTTCGCCCATGCCTCACGTTGTGCGACACCGACGTCTTCGGTCACGATCATGATGCTTCTCCGCTCGCGTTCAGCATGGTCCGCAGGCTCGACTTGAGCAGTTTTCCGCTCGCGTTGCGAGGTAGGGAGTCCACGAAATGGATCTGGCGAGGTTTCTTGTACGACGCCAACTTCGCTGTGCTGAAAGCGATCAACTCGTCGACGCTCGGCACGTCGGCACCGTCGACCAGTTTGACCACTGCGGTCACGGATTCACCCCAGCGCTTGTCGGGAACCCCGACCACCGCGACCTCGGCGACCGAGGGGTGCTCGGCCAGAATGGATTCCACCTCGATCGGATAGACGTTCTCTCCGCCGGTGATGATCATGTCCTTGAGTCGATCGGTGACGAACAGATACCCCTCGTCGTCCAGATGGCCGGCGTCCCCCGTTCGGAGGAAACCGTCGTGGGTGAACAATTCGGCGGTCTCACGGTCACGTCGCCAGTATCCGCGAGTGTTGTTTCTACTGCGCGCGACGATCTCACCGGAACTATTGGGCGGCAATTCCTCACCAGTGGTGACGTCTCGAATCGAGATCTCGACGCCGATCATCGGCTTGCCCGCAGAGCGAAGCAACTCCGAACGCGGCCCGCTCACATGATGGTCGTAAGCACGAAGGACGGATACCGAACCCGTCGTCTCGGTCATCCCGTATCGCTGAACGAATTTGCAGTTCAAGACAGTCATCGCGTGGGCGAGGAGCGCCGGAGTGATCGGTGACGCCCCATAGGCGACCACCTCCAGGCTGGTCAGATCGAAACTGTCGAGAGTCGGCAGATCTACCAGCGTCTGAATGACTGCAGGCACCAGAAATGCGTGGGTGACGCGGTGGGTCGCGATGGCATCAGCGACCCGAGCAGGCGCCATGTCTCCGAGCAGCACCAAAGGCACTCCGGCCGACAAGCATGTACTCATCCAGCCGGCACCGGCGATGTGAAAGAGGGGAAGTGCATCGAGTGCGACTGCATTCGAACCGAATTCGTAGACATCGAACCCCTCGGGCTCGTTGTACAGATTCCGGTGCGTGGCCACGACGCCCTTGGGCCGGCCGGTTGTCCCGGACGTGTACAGCTGCAGAACTGCTGCGTCCGGATCGTGCCCGTGTCCGGGGTCGACACCGGTCCCTGATGCCACGAACTCCGCCCAGGTTCGCGAATCCGGCAGGACCCCTGCAGCTCCCACGGTTATGACCTCGATGTCCGGCAACGCTGCGGACATCGCCGCCGCCCCCGCGGCGAACTCGTCATCGACGATCAAGACGTCGAGCTCCGCGTCCTCGGCGATGTCGACGAGTTCGAGTGGGTTGAGCCGCCAGTTCAACGGTATGAACACAGCGCCTGCCTTCGCACATGCGATGAAGGTTTCCGCACCTTCGAGCCCCATACGCAGTAGCGCACCGACACGAGCACCCGTTGTGGTCACTTCTGCCAGCGCACTCGCCAAGGTGCTGGTCTCGCCATCCAGCTCAGCCCAAGTCAGCGTTCGGTCGCCGCACGTGATTGCCGGATCGGACGGCCGTGTCGACGCCGAGTGGCGTATCCGGTTGGGTAGGTGAAGCTCGCTCACATCACGCTCCTGTGTTCCAGGTACTCACCGAGCACGAACCGCGGTCGGTGGTACTGGAACAGTCGACCATCGCTATGGCCTGCGCCACAAAGACGAGAAGGCGCACAGAGCCATAGCTCAGACCTATGTCAGCAGGTCGCAGCAAGTCACCGCCGCCAAGGGTCCGTCATCTGGGAGAATTCGTCAGATGCAGGCACCCGGGATGGACATACGCAGCGCGCAGTATCTCGTCGCGGTCGTCGATCACGGCAGCGTCACTGCCGCCGCGGACGTCCTGCGTATCTCGCAACCGTCCCTCTCGCAGGCCGTGCGCAACCTCGAACGAGCTCTCGGAGCCACACTCTTCGAGCGCACCACTCGCGGTCTGGCTCCCACCACGGTCGGACTGGCAGTTGCCGATTCTGCCCGTACGTTGCTCGCCGACGTTGCTCGGGCCGAGGCCGCGGTGGCTGCGGTAACCGCTTTGCGCGCCGGGGAACTCGCCATAGCAGTTCAGTCCGATCTCGCCATCGACCCTGTTGCAGAGGTCGCCGGACGCCTCCATCTGACGGCACCCGGAATTCGGTTCTCGACGAACGCCTCCGCCAACGCACAGGACGTGCGTGCGCTCGTGAGAGCAGGTACGTGTGAACTCGGGTTTCTCGAGACCCACCCGGGTGCCGAAGTCTCCGACGGGCTTCGAGAAATTGCCGTGAGCACCCAGGAAACGGTCTTGTCGATCCCCATTCGCCTGGCCACAGACCTTCCCGATCCGGTTCCGCGCACCGTGGTCGCGCGCCTGCCGATGGTGGTCGAGGCATCCGCAGTTCGGCGCGGGCACTCGATCGACGACGATCTGGAACTCACCGACGTCGTCGTGGAAGTGCCAGATCGCCTTGCTGTCCGGGAAATGGTCGGGCAAGGTGTAGGCGCCGCGCTGCTGCCCAGATCGATCGCCGAACAAGACTCCCCGGCATCTGAGGTTCGCTCGCTTTTCCCACCGATCACCCGGCAGACGATCTTGGTCTACCGCGACGGCCCGCTCTCACCGGCCGGGTCTGCGTACATCGAGAACATCTCCCCACGTCACAAGCCCTCTACGAACAGCCTGCCCAACGGCGAGAGCGTCTCCGGATCGAACTCGACGCCGTAATTCAGTGAGATCGGCGGCTCCACCGGAAATGTCTCCGCGCCGGACGCGACCGATCTCTCGGCCAACGAACGCTCCATGAATGCCATGCCCAAACCAGCAAAGACGAACGCGCCGACGGTCTCCCGCTGCGCCAACTCCGTCGACATCCGAGTCCGGGCCCCGGCGGCCTGCAGAGACGACTCGATGGCAAGGCGAGCCCGCGAGTGTTTGAGCACACCCACCACGGGGAGATCGGGCAATGCCGTCAATGACACCGGCTCTCCCGCAGCGGGTTTCACACCATTCGGCCAGACGTCGGGATGAACCCCCGACGGCACTGCCAGCCAGTACTCGTTCACCCCCAACACTTTCGTGGACAGCGCCGACATGTCGGGTGGCCAATAGCTGAAGACCACCTCGCACGCGCCGTCTGCCAACACCTGCTCAGACGTTGCACCCTGCGGCAACTCACCGACCCGAACGGTCACGGCAGGCCACCGCTCACGAAAGTCTGCCACGATGCGTGCGATCGGACCTTCGAGACCATGTGCCGCGGAGCAGATGTCGAGCCGGCCACGAGGCTCGTCGGCCGTACCGATCGCGACGTCGAACGCGGCCGCGCTGCTGCGAGTCATCTGCCTCGCCGGCCCTACCAACGCCCGACCTGCTGCCGTCAGCACCAAACCGCGACCGACACGGTGAAACAGTTCGACTCCGAGTTCGCGCTCGAGGCCACGAATACCCTGCGACAGCGACGGCTTGGTGACCGACAGATTCTGCGCAGCCGTCGACAAGGACTCACCACCGGCAACGGCAAGGAAGTACTCGATCTGACGTAGGTCCACTCCATCGACTTTGCCATAAACGCAGACAGGTATACCGGTACCAAGCACTGCAGGGTGTTCACACACGCTTCATTAATCGGACATTCAGGACACACCTTCTTCTACCCGGCGCCACCTACCGTAATTGGTCCAGACCAATTACGGATAGGTCTGAACCACCGCGTCGAAGACAAGGAATCCTCGTGAGACGTACGACCATCGCGATAGCAGCCGTGACAGCGGCTCTCGCCGTTCCCGGCATCGCCCCCGCCGAATCCCACGCCGAACCCGGCTGGGGCAGTTCGTCCTTCGAATGGGGCAGCTCTTCGGGCGAGAACAACACGCCGCCCGCAGCGCCCGGCGTCAGCGTCCCCGGCGGACGGTACGAGCACCCCGTCGACCTGACCTTCACCGCCGAGCGCGGCGCCACCGTCCGCTACACCGTGGACGGAACGACACCCACCACCGACAGCCAAGCTGCCACGCCGGGACGTCCGCTGCACATCGCACAGGACACCAACGTCACTGTCGCAGCTTTCCGCGGCGATCACGCGAGCGCGGCCGTCTCGTTCGGCTACCTGATCAAGACCTCGGAAAAGCCGCTGGCTCAGGTCGTCGTGATGTCCGACGTCCACGTCGGCGATCACGCGAACAACGACAAGAAGTACGAAAGCTTCTTCGACACAATCGGTTCCATCTTCCCGAAACCCGACGCCATCCTCTCCAACGGGGACATGATCAACGACAACGGAGACGGCAAGGGGCCCGACCACAAGATCGTCGCAGAAATCTTCCAGGCAAACCTCGCCCGAAAGGGCATGAACGACACACAACTCCTGATCTCCAACGGCAATCACGATGCAAGTCTCGCGGCGATCAGAGCCGGATACCCGGCGGAGTGGTTCCCGGATTCCGGTGGCGGATACTACGAATCCGACGTCAATGGTGTCCATCTCTTCACGGTCAACACCGAAACCTACAACAATGATTCAGCGCAACGCAATTGGCTGAAGTCCCGCCTGACCGAAATCACCGCGGAGTCCGGGAACCTGACCAAGCCGATCCTGGTCCAGGGACACCGGCCGGCAAGCAACACAGCCATGGACGGCCAGCAGGCGTCGAACCCTCGATTGACCGAAGACCTGAGTGCCTTCCCTCAGGCAATCTTCTTCTCCGGGCACTCACATCTGAACAACAACGACGACCGGTCGATCCATCAGCGTGACTTCACGTCGGTCAACGACGGCTCGATGTCGTACATCGAAATCGATCACGGCTACCAGATGGTGACCGAGTCCGGTCTCGCGAACCGTTTCGAATCACCCACTGCCCAAGCGCTCTTCGTCGAGGTCTACCAGGACCGCACGGAAATCAACCGAATCAACATGGCCGCAGACAAGCACGACATCTACGCCGGTGGCGCGTGGTCAGCCAACTGGCAGCCGCCGTACTCGAGCGCGGGCACGCTGAGCGGTTCGGGGTGGACGGTCGAACTCGACGGGTCGACCAACCAGCAGATCAAGGACAACTTCCGCTACACCTCGGGCGCACGGAACACGCACGCGCCGGAGTTCACCTCGAGCACTCCGCTCTCGGTGACGACCGGCGAAAACGGTGCGACCGCACTGAGGATCGCGCAGGCCAAGGACGATCAGATGGTGCACCACTACGCCGTCGAGGTCACGGACACAGCCACCGGAGCGAAGGTGGTCTCGTCGAAGGTGCTCTCGGACTTCTACTTCATGCCGCGGCCGAACAGCCTCGACATTCCGATTCCCGATGCCGCAGCGGGCACCGCATACGAAGCCCGCGTCGAAGCCGTTGACGCATACGGCAACCGGTCACCGGTGACAACCCTGGCCTTCACCCGCTGACCCGACACGACAAAGCGGCACCGCGCATATTCGCGGTGCCGCTTCTCGGCTCAGTTGTACGTGCGAAGCAGGCCCTTGCTGATGATCTGCTTCTGGATGTCGCTGGTGCCTTCACCGATCAGAAGGAACGGCGCCTCACGCATCAACCGCTCGATCTCGTATTCCTTGGAATAGCCGTATCCGCCGTGGATACGGAAGCTGTCCTGGGTGACCTCCGAGCAGAATTCACTCGCCAGATACTTCGCCATACCCGCTGCGACATCGTTGCGCTCACCCGAGTCCTTGAGCCTGGCAGCGTTGACCATCATCAGATGCGCCGCTTCGACTTTGGTGCCCATCTCGGCGATCCGGAACGCGATGGCCTGATGCTCGGCGATCGGCTTGCCGAAAGTCTCGCGTTGCTTGGCGTAGGTGACAGCCAGTTCGAAAGCGCGCTGGGCAATTCCGCAGGCACGCGCGGCGACGTTGACCCGGCCGACCTCGACGCCGTCCATCATGTGCCGAAATCCCGAGCCAGGGGTGCCACCGAGAACCTCCTTGGCTCCGATCTCGAAACCGTCGAAGATCATCTCCGTGGTGTCGATTCCCTTGTAGCCCATCTTCTCGAGCTTGCCCGGAATGGTCAGGCCCGGGAGTACCTCGCCGAAACCTGCGGGCTTCTCGATCAATATCGTCGTCAGATTGTTGTGCGGCTTCTCCGCGCCCTCGTCCGTCTTGACCAGGACTGCCACCAAGGTCGAGGAACCCCCGTTGGTCAGCCACATCTTCTGGCCGGTGATCACGTAATCGCCGGAGTCCGTCCGCTTCGCCTTGGTCGATATGGCAGCAACATCGGAACCGAGGGCAGGCTCCGACATGGAGAATGCGCCGGTGAGCTCTCCGGAAGCCAAACGCGGCAGGTACTTCGCCTTCTGTTCCGGCGTCCCGTGCGCCGAAATCATGTGAGCCACGATGAAATGCGTGTTGATGACACCGGACACGCTCATCCATCCACGGGCCAATTCTTCGACGCACAGCGCGTAGGTGAGCAATGATTCGCCGATACCCCCGTACTCGGGGTCGATGGTCAGTCCGAACAGACCCATGTCCTTCATCTGCTTGACGATGTCGGTCGGGTACGTATCCGAGTGTTCGAGTTCCTGCGCCGCGGGGATGACCACACGATCGACGAACTCGCGTACCGCCCCGACGATATCGGTCTGAGTTTCGGTCAATCCCGCCGTCTGCGCCAAACGAGTCACTGTTCCACCTGTCAGTCGGTACTTCGTGCCCTCCCGGTCGACGAAATTGATTCGACTCCAGGAACTTTCATCCCACCGCGACGTGTGTGCGGCAGAGACGCTGCATCCATTCAATCCCCGAACGGTATATGTGTCAAAGTCGATTTCGCATACGAACCGTATGGCGGAAACTATGTCCGAACAGGTCGTTCCTGCTGTTGACAACCGCGCCACGCGTGCTGGATATTCGAGTGGCCAGGTCGCGGTGGGCCCTTCGATCGGCCCGTTCACGCGACGCATTCCCCACCTCTCCTCGAGACAGGCGCATTCCATGCACGACGCAGTCATCTGTGAACCCGTTCGCACCCCGGTGGGCGGATTCGGCGGAGTCTTCAAGGACGTTCCCGTCACCACACTCGCCGGCACTGTTGTGCGTGGCCTCGTCGAACGAACCGGCATTGCGTCCACCGATGTCGACGACGTCATCTTCGGTCAGGGGTACGCCAACGGAGAGGCCGCGGCCATCGGGCGAATCGCGGCACTCGACGCCGGTCTCGACGTGTCCGTTCCCGGAATACAACTCGATCGCCGTTGCGGTTCGGGATTGCAGGCGATCATCTACGCCGCGATGCAGGTACAGACCGGGATGAGTGATCTGGTCATCGCCGGCGGCGCCGAGAGCATGAGCGGAACCGAGTTCTACTCCACCGACATGCGTTGGGGCACAAAGCGCCCTTCCGTCGAGTTCCACGACCGATTGGCCAAACCGCGCACGAACTCCGGCGGAGTCAACTTTCCGGTGGAAGGCGGCATGATCGAGACCGCCGAGAACTTGCGCCGGGAGTACTCGATCACCCGCGACGAGCAGGACCGATACGCGGTGCGATCGCACGAACGGGCCGTTCACGCCCAAGACAGTGGGTACTTCGACGACGAGACCATTCCCGTTTCGGTGCCCGGACGCCGTGGTGAGCAGACAGTCGTCACCCAAGACGAGCATCCGCGCCGAGGGATACAACTGTCCGATCTTGCTGCACTGCGCCCCATTCGAGGTCGCGTCGACCCTGAAGCAACAGTCACCGCCGGAAACGCCTGCGGCCAGAACGACGCCGGAGCCGCGGCCATCGTCACCACTGCGGCCAACGCCGAACGGCTGGGCCTGCGGCCGTTCGCGAAACTGGTCAGCTGGGGTGTGGCCGGTGTGGAGCCGAACCGGATGGGCATCGGACCGGTGCCTGCCGTGGCGAAGGCTCTCTCCCGTGTCGATCTGTCGCTGGACGACATCGACCTCATCGAAGTCAACGAGGCCTTCGCGGCCCAGGTTCTCGCGTGCGCCAAAGCCTGGGGATTGAGCGCGCAGGACATCGAGGAGCGCTTCAACGTCAACGGTTCCGGAATCTCGCTCGGACATCCTGTCGGCGCTACCGGTGGACGGATCCTCGCCAATCTGCTGCGCGAACTCGACCGGCGCCAGGCACGGTACGGGATCGAAACCATGTGTATCGGTGGCGGACAAGGGATTGCCGCGGTGTTCGAGAACCTGCGACGCTAGAAGCGTTAACCGATCGATCCGTCGCGGCGAAGTTCCGCGATCCGGTCGCCCGTAAGTCCCAACTCGGCCAGCAGAGAATCCGTCTGCTGGCCGAGTGCCGGAACGTCACCCATGCGCATTTCGACATCCGAATACGTCATCGGAGGCAGCACGGCATCGATCGGACCGTTCTCGGTGCCCACGGACCGCCATCTGGCACGCTTCTCCAGCTGCGGATGTTCCAGCAGACCGGCCATGTCGTTGAGTGCCGCGGCCGGAACACCAGCGGCGGCCAGACGCTGATCCAGATCTGTCGTCGAGTACAGACGCGTCAGAGAGCCCACCAATTCGTCTACCTCGCCACGGTTTTCGACGCGCACGATGTTGGTGCGATAATGCGGATGATCGACCAGATCCTCTCGCTCGAACACGTCCACCATCAGCGCTCGCCATCCACGGTCGTTCTGGACGCCGATCAGGATTTCGCCGTCGGCCGTGGGATACGAATCGTAGGGAACGATCGCGGCATGGCCGAGACCGACACGTGGAATCTGCTTGTCTGCATACATTTTCATGTACATCGGATGGCCCAGCCACTCGACGGTGGAATCGAACATCGAGACCTCGACGAGCGCTCCCTTGCCCGTTCGCTCTCTACGGAACAGGGCGCTCAGAATCGAAGTCAGCGCGTACATTCCTGCCGCGATGTCGGAGACCGGGATGCCGGTCTTGGTGGCCGTCTCCGGTGTGCCTGTCACGGAGATCATTCCGGTCTCGGCTTGGACCAACATGTCGTAGGCCTTGCGCTCACGCCGCGGGCCGGCACTGCCGTAGCCGGACATGTCGATCACGATGAGCCGTGGGTATTTATCGCGCAGTTCCTCCGCGCCGAACCCCAGTCTCGCGGCTGCGTCGGGAGCCAGGTTCTGCAGGAACACATCGGCTCGCGCGACCAGATCGAGAAGGATCTGCCGGCCGGCTTCCGACTTCACATCGACGGCGATCGATTCCTTGGAACGGTTGAGCCACACGAAGTGTGATGCCTGACCGTGAACCGCCTGGTCGTAGTGACGCGCGAAGTCACCCTCGCCGACGCGTTCTATCTTGATCACCCGCGCACCCATGTCCGCGAGATGTCTGGTGGCGAGCGGTGCCGCCACCGCCTGTTCGAGTGCAACTACGGTGATTCCGTCGAGCGGAAGATCCGAGTTCGGCTGTCCCATGTCAGTAGTCACCCCAGAAGTTTTACACCCAGAATTCTCACACTCTGAATTCTTGCACTCGAACAGGACGGATCAGATGTGGCGGCCGCCGGTGATCTCGAGAACCGTGCCGGTCATGTAGCTCGAGAGGTCGCTCGCGAGGAACAGCACAACCGAAGCAACTTCCGAAGGCTCGGCTGCGCGCCCCATCGGAATCTCGGCAAGCTTCTCGTTCCAGATCCGTTCGGGCATCGCCTCGGTCATCGCCGTGCGGACCAGTCCGGGCTGAACGGCGTTGACGCGAACGTTCTTGAACGCGACCTCTTTTGCCGCGGCCTTCGTCAGACCGACGATCCCGGCCTTCGCGGCCGAGTAGTTGGTCTGCCCGAGCATGCCCACCTTGCCGGAGATGGACGAGATGTTCACGATCGCGCCCGTCTCACGCTCGCGCATGCGGGCGGCGGCAGCGCGTGTTCCGTTCCAGGCGCCCTTGAGGTGAACGGCGATCACGTCGTCGAAGTCCTGCTCGGTCATCTTCCGCATCGTGGCGTCGCGCGTCATGCCGGCGTTGTTGACCATGACATCGACTGGACCGAAAGCGCTTTCGGCCAGATCGAGCATGGCCTCGACCTGTCCGGAGTCACGCACGTCGCAGGAAGCGAAACGGGCGACCGACTCTCCACCGAGTTCGGCGACCGCAGCCGTTCCCACGGTTTCGTTGATGTCGCCGAGAACGACGGTCGCGCCTTCCTTGATGAAGGTGCGCGCAATTTCGAGCCCGATGCCCTGGGCTCCGCCGGTCACTACCGCAACCTTGCCGTCCAACAATCCCATGTCCACTCCGTTCGTGAGGTTAAAGCTCGTCTGGAAAATGTGTCAGCGCTGGTTTTGCTTTTTCGCTTGCGCCACGAGCCCACCACCGAGAATCAGACGCTGGATCTCGCTGGTTCCCTCGTACAGGCGCAACAGGCGAACTTCACGGTAGATGCGTTCGACCGGAACACCGCGCATGTACCCGTTGCCCCCGTGGATCTGCACGGCGAGATCTGCGACCTTGCCCACCATCTCGGTGCAGAAAAGCTTTGCCGCCGAAGGCCCGAGACGGCGATCCTCACCGCTGACGTACCGCGCGGCCACCTCGCGCACCATCGCGCGCCCTGCCATCACACCGGCTTGCTGGTCTGCCAGCATCGCTTGAACCAGCTGGAAGTCGCCGATCGCGGTGCCGCCCTGTTCCGTGACCACGGAGAACGCGACAGATTCGTCGAGCGCTCGCTGTGCTGCTCCCACCGAGAGCGCCGCGATATGGACTCGTCCGCGCGCGAGAGACGTCATCGCTGCGCGGTATCCGGTGTCCTGGTCGCCACCGACGAGGGCCGACTCGGGAACTCGGACGTTGTCGAAGGTGACCTCGGAGGTCCAAGCACCTTCCTGACCCATCTTCTTGTCCTTGGGACCGACCGTGACACCTGGCGTGTCAGCCGGAACCAGGAACACTGCAATTCCCGGACCATCGGAATCCGCCGGGCGAGTGCGCGCGAACACCACGAACAGCTGCGCCAGTGGAGCATTGGTGATGAACCGCTTGTTGCCGTCGATCACCCAGTCGGATCCGTCCAGCACTGCCTTGGTCCGAAGGCCGGCCGGGTTGGAGCCCGCGCCCGGTTCGGTGAGAGCAAAGGAAGCCACGACATCACCGGAGGCGATGCGCTCGAGCCACTGAGCCTTCTGCTCGTCGGTACCGAAGCCGACCAGCACCTGCCCGGCAATTCCGTTGTTGGTACCGAACATCGAACGCAGCGCCAGAGACGTGTAGCCGAATTCCATTGCCAGTTCGACGTCTTGGGTGAGGTCGAGTCCGAGCCCACCCCATTCCTGAGGGATCGCGTAACCGAAGAGCCCGATAGCTGCGGCCTTCTTGCGTATGTCCTCAGGAATGGCGTCGGTGTCGGCAATCTCCTGCTCACGCGGAACTACTTCCTTACGGATGAACTCCCGCGCAGTCGCCAAGATATCTGCGAAGTCATCTGCGTCGACCTGCATTCCCACCACTCACCTTGCTGTTTCCGAAGTCCATGCCGTCCCCCGAAGTCAATACCGTGAGGCAATCGGAGTCAAAGACCTGAAAACGAACCGAAGGTAAGGCAGAACCTATAGCAAGCTTCAGACGGTGCGCAGTTCCCGCTTCAGTAGCTTGCCGCTCTGGTTGCGCGGAAGCTCGGCCACGAAACGGACATGCTTGGGCACCTTGAACGGAGCGATTCGCTCCTTGACGTGGGCAATCAACGCCTCGGGCGTCAACTCGTCGTTGCCGTCCTTTAGCACGACGATCGCGGTGACGGCCTCGATCCACTTCTCGTCGGGCGTACCGATCACGGCAACTTCTGCCACGGCGGGGTGCGTGTAGACCGCATCTTCGACCTCGCGTGACGCCACCAGGATGCCGCCGGTGTTGATGACGTCCTTGATCCGGTCGACGACCGTGATGAAACCTTCTTCGTCCCGCACGACCAGATCGCCCGAATGGAACCAGCCGTCACGGAAGGCCTCGGCGGTGGCTTCCGGATTCTCCCAGTAGCCGTTGCACAGCTGCGGTGAGCGGTAGAGAACCTCGCCGGACTCACCGTCGGCGACATCGTTTCCGTCGGCGTCGACGACGCGGGTTTCGACGAAGAACACCGCGCGACCACAGGAAGACGGGCGATCAGCATGCTCGCTGGGCTGGAGAACTGTTGCCAGTGGGCCGATTTCGGACTGGCCGAAGCAGTTGTAGAAACCGATGTCCGGGTAGCGCTCGCGCAGACGATTGAGCACGGTGACCGGCATGATCGAGGCGCCGTACTGCGCCTTCTTCAGCGACGACAGATCGCGGGTCTCGAGGTCCGGATGGTTGGCCAGCGGTACCCACACGGTCGGCGCCAGGAACAGCGATCCGATCTTTTCGGCTTCGACACGGCGCAGGATTTCCGGGATGTCCGGCGCCTGCATCAGACTGACCGTCGCGCCGACGGACAGGTACGGCAGCATGAAGACGTGCATGCCCGCGGAGTGGTACATCGGCATGCAGATCAGCGGGTTGTCGTTCTTGTCGAGGCCGAGCGCGATCACCGAGGACACGTACTCGTGAACCAGTGCACCGTGAGACATCATGGCGCCCTTGGGCTTCGAGGTGGTGCCCGAGGTGTACAGGAGTTGCGCCAGATCGGTCGACGTCGCACGCGGTTCGAAGACCGGCACCTCGCCTGCCTCACCGATCGTGACGACGGACAGTTCCGCGTCCCGCAGTGCGATCACGTGATCGAGATCGAGGTCGGAGCGTACCGAGTCGAGTGTCGGCGCCAATGCCGGATCCACCAACACCGCGCGGGCGCCTGACTGCGCCACGAGGTACCGGAGTTCCTCCCCCTTCAGTGCGTAATTGACGGGAACATGCACCAAACCTGCTCGTGCACAGGCAAGAAATCCGATTGCATAGGCGTCGGAGTTGGTTCCGTATGCCGCGACGCGGTCGCCGTGTTCGAGCCCCAGACCGAGCAAGTAGGCGGCGACCCGCGTCACCGCGTCGTCGAGTTCGCGGTAGGTGCGAGTGCGATCTTCGAAGACGACGGCTACACGGTCGGGGTACTTGGCTGCCGAGCGCCGAAGCACTCCGTCGACAGTGTTGGTGCGTGGATCCAGGCTCATGCGCCTCAGGTTATAGGACGTCCAACTAAACCGGAAGAGCGATCGTTACTTATTGCGCCATTCGGGCTTTCGCTTGTCCACAAAGGCCTGCATACCTTCCTGAGCGTCGCAGGTCACGGCGTTGGTTGCCATAGTTTCCGCCATCGCCTCGTACGCCTGCGCTTGCGGCAGATCGATCTGGCGATAGAACGCCTGCTTACCGATCTTCACCGTCAAGGGGCTGGCCGTCGTGATCTTGGCGGCCAGTTCGCGCACCTCTCGGTCCAGGTCTTCGGGCGCGACGACGAAGTTCACCAGACCCCAGTCCGCAGCGGTGTCGGCGTCGATCGTCTGCCCGGTGAGCAACATCTGCATCGAGCGCTTGCGCCCTACTGCCCTGCTCAGCGCCACCATGGGCGTCGAGCAGAACAGTCCGATCTTGACGCCCGGCGTGCCGAAGACAGCATTCGACGCAGCAACAACCAGATCACACGACGCGGCCAGTTGGCAGCCCGCCGCGATAGCCGGGCCCTGTACTGCGGCAATCACCGGCTGCGGAATCCGCTGTACGGTCTCCATCATCTCGGTACAGCCGTCGAAGATCGCCCGCTCGTCCTCGAGGGTTCTCCCGATCATCTCCGTCAGATCGTGTCCGGCGGAGAACACCGGGCCTTCGGCGCGCACGATCACGACCCGCACGCGCTCGTCTACAGACAATTCGACAAGGGCAGCCGTCACCTCACGCATGGTCTCCGCCGAGAGCGGATTGCGCCGCGCCGGCCGATCGAGCGTCAGGAAACCGAGTCCCACCGATTCCTCGACGGAAATCTTCACTGCAGTGTCTTCTACCTGTGTCTGCGACATGTGTTCTCTCTACCAATCGAATCCGTCCCGGTCAACGAGACGAAAAGGACATCCACTCGCACCGCGTCGATACGGTCCGGTCAATACTTCGCCACTACGAGGAGTGCCCATGAGCACCGATGCCGCCGTCACCACTGATCTCGAAGAGATTCTGCGCGCTCAGCAGGAAGCAACTCGAGCCGCTGGTCTTCCGTCCGCGCAGACACGACGCGAGCGCATTCAACGCGTCGTCGATCTCCTGGTGGCAAACCACAAGGATCTGACCGAGGCGATCAACGAAGACTTCGGCGGTCGAATCCCGGCCTACTCGGTGATGAATGACGTTCTCGGGTCGATGGTTTCACTCAAGCACGTTCGTGATTCGCTCGAAGAGTGGATGATTCGCTCACCGAGAGCTACCGGAGCGATGCAGGACCAGTTGGGTGCCACGGCGTACGTGTCGTACCAGCCGAAGGGTTCGATCGGCATCATCGGAACCTGGAATGCTCCCCTTTTCACTCTCCTGAGCCCGCTCGCCTGCGCCCTCGGAGCAGGAAATCGCGCCGTTCTCAAACCGTCGGAGATCGTGCCCAATACTGCGGCCGTCCTGGCCGAGGCGGCGCGTCGAACTCTCGACCCCGTGGAGGTCGCGGTGGTGACCGGCGGCCCGGAAGTCGCTGATCGGCTGACGTCCCTGCCTTTCGACCACCTCGTCTTCACCGGCAGCACGACCGTCGGAAAGCTGGTCATGGCCAATGCTGCGAAGAACCTGGTGCCGGTCACCCTCGAACTCGGCGGCAAGTCACCGAGCGTCTTGAGCCGCAGTGCCGATATCAGCTCTGCTGCTTCGCGTTTGGCTATCGCGAAGTCCACCAACGCCGGTCAACTCTGTGTCTCTCCCGATCTGATCTACGTTCCGCGCGAGAACACGGAAGCATTCATCGACGCGTTCACCGACCAGTTCACGGGACTGTTTCCCACGATTGCCGACAACAAAGACATGGTCTCGATAGTCAGCGATCGTCACCTCGCACGCATCGAGGGGTACATCGCGGACGCCGAAGAACGTGGGGCACGAATCATCACCGTTCCCGACGAAGAACTCTCCGCAGACACTCGTCGTCGCCCACTGCGAATCGTGGTCGACCCTCCGACCGACGCGCAGATCATGAAGGAGGAGATCTTCGGGCCGGCCGTCGTCGTCTTGCCGTACGACCAACTCGACAACGTCGTCGCCGACATCAATTCACGACCGAAACCGTTGGCGCTGTACTACTTCGGAACCGATCTGGACGAGAAGGAATCCGTACTCGAACGGACCGTCTCGGGCGGCGTCACCATCAACGACGCGATGTCTCACCCCGGGCTGAGCGACGCACCCTTCGGCGGCGTCGGAGCTTCGGGCATCGGGCACTACCACGGCCGTGAGGGTTTCCTCGAGTTCAGTCACGCGCGAACGGTATTCGAAGCAGCGCAGCATGACCCACGCGGTGAATGGGGAATGCTCCCGCCGTACGGTGACGGTTTCGAGCAGATGATGTTGGCTCAGGTAACGCCCTAGGGCCTCCGGCCCCGTGCGCCTTTTTGGTAGTTCGCGCTACCGGAAAGGCGCACCGGCAAGGCCGCGGCTGAGGAACTCCACCAGCTGACCCGGCTCGGTGTCCTCGGACTCGATCAGTTGGATCAACTCCTTCTTGTCTTCTACCGCAAGCGGTTCGATGCCACCGAACGTGCGCATCGTGGACCCGGCCGGAAGAACACGAGCACACACGAGCGTGCCTGGCTCGAGGTTCAGCGAGCCCCACTCGTCCGTGACCTTCACCAGATGGCCGTTGCGGACGTCGCTGAGGGTCACCAACTGTCCCGGCTCCGTCGAGGCGACCTTGTACACCGAGCGCGGAATCGACAACCACTGATCGGCCAGTTCGCGTTCGTCGGCAGGCAGCAGTTCTCCGCGGCGCTCGACAAAAGCTGCGAAAATACCCGCATCGAACAAGGCAGCGTCGACGGCCAAACCACCTTCGACGGCCAGCGTCAGTGCTTCTTCGCTGTTGAACTGCTCGGCACGGATGAGCGCAAGATCGAACACGGCGTCGAAGTACTCCGGCGTGCGCGAGAACAACTGAGCCTTGACGTAGAGCCAGCTGGCCCGGTCGTCGAACGTCACCTCGGACTTACCGAGATGGCAAACCTTGAACTTTCGACCGGAACCGCACCAGCACTTGTCATTTCGTCCGAGTTCGGGGTGCTCGGCCGGGGCGTAGCGCTGAAGAACCTCGTGCAGAACCTCGGACTCGCCACCCTCGATTCGGCCCAGCAAAGCCAGCGCGCGCGTCACATCGCTTCGATCGGCGGCCAGTAGCGCCAGATCGAAGATCGCGGGAGTCCAGTCGGGATCGAGATCGTGCGCTGATTCGTACGACGCCTCAGCGGCCAGGATCTTGCCGAGACGATCCGAAGCCTTGCCCGCCAGCCAGTGCGCTGCCGGCTTGACACGACGCGACCCTTTTTCGGCGAGAGCAGTTGCAACAGAATGCAATACGGAATCATGATCGTCGAGTTCGGACAACAGCTCCAACGCTGCCGCAGCCGCGGGCGGCTCGGCGAGGCCTGCGAAGGCCTGCGGATCCTCCTTGATCTTCTTGCGCGCCCAGTCCGAGACATCGTCGACGCCTTCGGCTTTCGCGGCCATGACCACATCGACGAAGGCGATCACCGACGCTGCTTCTTCGGGGTGCAGATTCTCGCGGACCTCGAGCATGCGAGCCCGGTTCGCCAGGTGGTACGCCTCGAAATCGAATCCGTCGACCGCAACGTAATCACCGTCGCGGACGTAACCTGCCGCCTCGAGCATCTCGCCCAGCGGTGCGGTCGGCTGACGGAACAGCGACGGCTCGTCGAGCATCAATTGCCAGACAATGGCATCGAGGGTGTCAGCACCGGTGTCGGCGAGGACCGTCCCCAGACTCTCGCCGAATCCGGGTGCGGGATCCAGTACCTCGGGGATGGTGCAGAGTGTCAGCTCACGGTCAGCGACGAACAATCCGATCAAGTCACCTACCGAGCACTCGGCAAGGGTGTCGGTGTCGAGCAGAAAGCCTTCGTCGTGTGGGAACTCCGGATCTTCGATCCCACGATCAGCCAAAAGATCGTCGTCGGTCCCGCGGTGCACGACGCTGATGCCGTGGATTTCGTCGTCGTCACGATCGAGGAAAACCCGCAGCATCATCAGATCGGGGTTCGCGTCGAGAACGCCGGACCTGATTTCCGCTTCGGTGAGCCGATGGGTCAACACTCGATGCTCGAACAACGTGTCGAGGGCGGCGTACCGTTCCTCACTCAAGTATCCGAGCAGCGGGTCCTCGACGTACTCGACGAATTCGGTCATGTCCTCGGCTGTACCGTGCCCGGCGTCAGCCAACAGGGTGCCCCAGTCCGCCGCTGTCTGCGGGCCGTGCTCACGCAACAACTCCATCGCGGCTTCGGCGATCAAGTCATTGGCATCCATCGGTTCGTTCACCTATCCAACTTTAACGGGGTCGACTCGATACATCGTCACCGGTCATCGGTCGAGTGATCGGCGCCTCCGCGCAACTCGCGCACCAGTTCTTCGGCCTCGAGATCTTCTGAAGCGAGAACCTCGAGTACCCTCGCGGCCTGCGATTCCGTAGCCATGACCACAACACCCACCGCAAACGCGCCAGTGGGGGCCGTCAGGACCCGAGCACTGATCACATCACCTGGCTCGCCTTCGACCGAGTGAGCAACCGTGACGGTCTCCTTGGACCCACGATCGAGCAGCACGACGCCGGTGTCGGACGTTTCGATCACCTCGTACACCGACCTCCGGATTCCGGGCCACTGTGCGGCTGTCACAACTTCCGCCTCCGGAAGTAGTTCGCTGCGTCTGGCCAAGAATTCGGCAAAGATTCCACCCTCGAACAGAGCGACGTCCAGTGCCGATCCGTCGAAGATCGTGGCCGCGATCAGTTCGTCCTCGGAGAGATTTTCGTTTTCGAGATCGTCGAGCCCGGTCACGATGTCGACGAATTCGGAGGCAAACGCAAACAGGCATGCCTTCTTGTACAGCCACCGACCGTCCGCCTTGACGGATTCATCGGCCTTTCCGAGGTGGCAGACCTTGTACTTGCGGCCGGAACCGCACCAACACTTGTCGTTTCGCCCGAGTTCCGGGTGATCGGCTGGGACGAAGTCCTGCAGTACGGCGTAGAGATTCTCTTCACTTCCGCCGTCGATCCGCCCGAGCAGTGACAGCGCCCGGGTCGCATCGCCGCGGTCCGACGCGAACTGAGCCAGCTCGAACAAGGCCGGACCCCAACCGGATTCGGCAAGGAGCGCTTTCTCGTAGTGCGCCTCCGCTTCGAGGACGCGCCCCAGCCGATCGACAGCCTTACCGGCGAGCCAATGAGCCGCCGCCCTGACCGACCGTGGCCCTCGCTCGGCCAGTTCGGAGGCAAGCGCTCCGAGGATTGCGTCGGTCACCGGGTCCTGATTCCGAAATCCGAGATCGAACACGGCCACTGCAGCACCCGGATCTGCCAGTGAGACAAAAGAGTCCGGAGCAGCGCTCACATGACGGTGGGCCCAGTCCGCGATATCGAAGTCGGCGATGACCGCGTCGGTGTATCCGCGGTCCGCCAGATCGACAAACGCAACGGCAGAGACTGCCTCGTCGTGGGTCAGGTCGTAGGTACTGGCCACCAAGGCTGTCCGAATCTGCAGGTCGTAGGCGTCGAAGTCGAATCCCCGCCGAGCCAGTAGCTCACGCTCGTGCTCGTAACCTGCCACCTCGAAGATCTCACCCAGCGGCGCAACAGGAACCGTGAAGAGTGACGGATCCTCGATCAGGAGTTGCCAGCACACAGAATCCAGGGCCTCGACTCCGTCCTCCTCGAAGAGTTCGCCGAGCGCCGGAGCAAGATCGGGTTCGTCCTCGATCTCGACCAGACGAAACGCAAGTGTTCCGTCTTCGACAGCCAAGCCGACGAGATCACCGTCGGCGCACTCGCCGAGGGTTCCGGCCGGAAGTACCACAACTCGTCGACTCCGGAAGGGAGCAGCTCCGCGTTCGGAGGCTGCTTCTTCCGCCAGGGCCACCCGGATCGCCCCGTCGTCGTCGCCGAATGCCAAGATCGGTTCCAGGTCGGGGCTCGCGTCAAGGATGTCCGACGCAATTTCGACTTCGCTGAGCCGGTGAGTGAACACGAGCCCTTCGAGGACCGTGTCGAGAGCGACGTACTTTCCGTTGGGCAGGTACCCGAGCATCGGTTCGGACAGGTACTCGAGTACATCGGCCAACTCGGTCGCAGTTCCGTACTCCTCGAGATGGGTCGCCCACTCTTCGAGACTCAGCGGGCCTTGCTCGCGCAGAACAGCCAAAGCAGCGGAGGCAATGGAACCGGCAGCGTCGTCGTCGAAATCAGTCACCCGCCAATGGTAGGCGACCTATTGCAGCCCACTGAGCCCCTCGCCCAGCACGGTCGCACCGAGGATCGTCAGGATGACCGTCATCATCACCGCGTTGTTGGCGGTCATCCATGCCTTCGCGGACGCGAGGATCTCGTCGGCACGCTTGCCGGAGAACACCTTCACCAGGATCGGCGACGCGATGCCGACGCTCGCGATGACCGTGAAGATCACCGCGGCAACAATCTGTTGGGCAACGACATTCGTGGCGACCGCGATAGTGGCCGCACCGGATACCGCCAGCGCTGCATTCTTGGGATTGACCGCCGCGGACAAGAACGCCAACCCGAACGCCTTCCGCGGAGTCAACCCGTCGACGCTCTTCATCCACTTCGGAACTGTCGGCTCACTCCCGTTTCGCGGACGCGCGCGCCACTGCTTGTATGCCAAGCCGAACAGGACCAGACCCAACACGATTCGTACGACGCTCGACCACACGGAAGTCCGCGACGACTCCGACTCCGCAAACGAATAGTCCGCGATCACGATGGTCACCGCGACGACTGCCGAGATTCCGAGGACCCACCCGAGTAGAAAAGATGCCGCCCCTCGATGTGCTCCAGCGGTGATCATGACGAGCACGATCACCGCCATGGGCATCGAGACGAAAAGCAGGCCGAGGGCAATCGGAAGAGACAGACCGATCGCAGCTAGCACCGAAAACCTCCAGTTGAATGCACGATCGACGATCGATTCGAGGTCGAAATCACGACGTCGGAGGCAGCATGACCTCGATGAGATGCGGGCCGGGTTCCGCCAGCGCTGCGGCAAACTGTTGGGCCAACTCCTCCGCTGTGTTCGCCCGCGACGCGGGCACTCCCAACCCCTCGGAGATCTTGACGTAGTCCATGTTCGGAGATGACAGATCCAGCATCGACTGTGCGACGACGCCGCCACCTTCTGCGCCGACTCGTTGCAGTTCGCCACGCAGGATGGCGTATGCGCGATTGTTGAGCAGAATCGTCGTGACGTTCAACATCTCTCGCGCCTGCGTCCACAACGCCGTGATGGTGTACATCGCGCTTCCGTCGGCTTCGAGATTGATCACCGGTCGCTCCGGCGCTGCCACAGCGGCGCCCGTCGCCACCGGGATGCCCTGGCCGATGGCACCTCCGGTGAGCGTGAGCACGTCGTGGCGCGGCGCTCCGGCAAGGGCAATCGGGATCGCCCAACCGGAAGTCGCCGCCTCGTCGGAGATGATGGCGTCGCCTGGCAGCAGGGCGCCGATCACGTCGGCCCAATTTCGAACGTCCAGAGGCCCGCTCGGCAGCGCCGGCCGATTCGCTTCCTGCAAAACAGGTTCGACTCCCGGTGCCACGAGTTCGGCCACTGCCTCCAGTGCACCGGCAACATCGTCGCCGACGCTTGCCAGCGTTGTCACCGCAGCACCCTCCGGTGCCAGATCGCTCGGTTTTCCGGGATACGCAAAGAACGAGACCGGCGAAACCGCTCCGGCCAGAACCAGCTGAGTTGTTCCGCGAAGTTGTTCGGTGGCGTGCTCGGCGAAGTATCCCAAGCGCTCGAATGACGGTAGCCCCGCACCTCGTTGAAGCCTGGCTGGAAAAGTCTCGATCAGAATCTGGGCACCGGTCGCGACCGCAATTCGGGAAGCGGCGCGCAGCCCAGCTTCGGAACAGGCTGCGCCGCCCAGCAGTAGCGTGGCGCGACCCTCGGCATTGAGCGCGCCCACCACCGAGTCGATCTGTGTTGCAGAAACTTCCGCCCGCCCCGGTATGTCCCGAGGACCCGCAAGAACTCCACCTTCGCCCCACGAGACGTCGGCAGGGAGGACAAGTGTGGCAATGCGTCCGGGCGGATTCAACGAGGCGGCAACGGCGTCGGCCGCGTCGCTACCGACGGTCGCGGTGGATTCGGAACGTCGACTCCACCCCTCCAACCATTCGGTCAGCGCATCGATGTTCGATTCGAGAGGAGCGTCGAAACCGTGGTGGTAGGTCGCGTGGTCCCCGACGATGTTCACGATCGGTGTGTGGGCGCGGCGCGCGTTGTGAAGGTTCGCCAGTCCGTTCGCCATACCGGGGCCCAGATGGAGCAGCGTCGCGGCAGGCTTTCCGGCGATCCGTGCGTAGCCGTCCGCGGCACCGGTCACGGCGCCCTCGAACAAGCCGAGTACCGCCCGCATCTGCGCAACGGAATCGAGTGCGGCGACAAAATGCATCTCGGACGTTCCTGGATTGCCGAAGCACACCTCGACGCCCGAGTCGACCAGGCTTTGGATGAGCGACTGTGCACCGTTCATTTCGATCACCTCTTCTTCATGAAAAGCTGCGAATGCTTCCTGCGCTTCATCGTGAGCAACCGAACTCCCGGTGCGTGCTCCTCGATCCGAACAGTCATCCGTACCTCCGTCGTGGCCGAGAGTCTCGATTCAAGCTACTCGGTCGGGAGTTCAGCGTTCATAGCCCTTGCGCATATCGTCGACGATGCGTGGCCGGTCGAGCGTCGAGGGTTCCAACTCCCGCCTCGGGCGATCGCGAGGAAACACCGAGGCCGACGCCAGCGTCGGCTCGTCGAGGAACCGTAGTTCCGGCACATCAGCGGGCAGACGAAGCTCGGGCGGCGTGGAACCTCTTTGCGCGAGCACATATCCCCAGTCACCGAAGCTCGGCACGAAAACGTGATAGGGCGAGACGCTCAGTCCGACAGCCGATACCGTCGACACCGTTCTCCAGTACGCATCCGGTGTCGAGTACGGGCTGCCGGACTGGACGACCATCAGCCCGCCCGGATTCATCGCGGCAGCGGCAAGTCCGTAGAACTCCATCGAATACAAGCGGCCGAGTGCGGGGGTGTCGGGATCTGGGAGGTCGACGATCACCGCATCGAAACCCGGTTCCGGACGCTCTCGCAGCCACCGAAACGCGTCGTCGAGTACGACGTCCACCCGTGGATCCTCGAGCGCTCCCTCGTTCAGATCACGAAGACGCGTGTTGGCCAACTCGATGACTGCCGGATCGAGTTCCACTTGAACGATCTGCTCGACGCTGTTCATTCGCAGCACTTCCCGTGCAGCGAGGCCGTCACCGCCGCCCAGAATCAGCACGCGCCGGGGGTCGTTCACCAGGGCCGGATACACCAGCGACTCCGTGTACCGATGCTCGTCGACACTGGAGAACTGCAGGTCTCCGTCGAGGAACAGGCGCACGTCGTTCCCCCGCTCGGTGACGACGATTTCCTGGTACACCGATCGCTCGGCGGCCACCACGGGATCGGTGTAGAGCCGCTGCCTCGACGTGGTCTCGATGTCCGACGCTGCGATCAGCAACCATCCGATCAAACTTGCTGCCAACAGCATTGCGACGACGGCGATCGATCGTGCGCGCAGGCTGAGCTGCCACCGAAGGAGTATCAGCGCGACCACTGCCGCAGCCACGAGATTGATCATGCCGGTGAGTGCGGCACCGCGAATCATTCCCGCCCACGGCAACAGTACGAACGGCCACAGCAGACCACCGATCAATGCGCCGAGGTAGTCGGCGGCATTGAGGTTGGCCAGTACCTTTCCGGTGCTCTGTGCGTCGTTGTCGCTGCGACCGGACTGCAAGAGCGTCATCAGCAGAGGCACTTCGGCACCGACGAGGATGCCGATCAGCGCGGTCGCCGCCACCAGAACTGCTGCGCTGGAACCGAAGAACGTGAAGGTCACGTACAGCGTGACGGCACTGAATCCGCCGATCAGCCCGAGCAGTATCTCGACCGTCACGAACGAAACGGCAGCGTGTCCCAGCAGAGGTTTGGCGGCCAGCGCTCCGATACCCAGAGCCGCAACAAATCCCGCGACGATCAACGACGTCTGGGTGATGCCGCCGCCGGTCAGACTCACGCTGAGTGTCAACAGGGCCAGCTCGTAGATCAGGCCACACGCAGCGCACGCCGCAACAGCCGCAAGGAGAAGGACGCGTGCGCGCGGGCCGAGCATCGTCGAACGCTCGTCAACTGTCACATCGGGATCAGCGGCAACCATCAGGTGAGCGCTGCGGCGTTCACCAAACCGATGGACAGCAAGCTCACACCCACAGCCCACGCGGCGCCACACATCTTCGGATCCTGCACCAGCGCAACCAACTTGCCGGGAAGGAATGCGTTCATCAATCGCAGCGCGATCGCTTGCAACACGATCGCGAACAGTCCGTACACCGCGGAGTCGGCGAGTCCCTGAGCAAAGCCGTCCGAACTGGTCAGGATTGCCGTCACCACGATGATCGCCAGCGCAAGATGATTGGAGGCCAACAGAATCGCAGCGTTCGGGTTCTTGTCGACGTAAACCTGGTGGCGGAGATTTCCGGGTGTCATGAGGTCGAGGACCAGGAATCCCGTCGCCAGAACCGCTGCACCGACGACGAAGTAGGCGAGGGTGCCGAGAACGCCCCCGACGAGCAATGCCGGATCCACCGTTCCGATCTCGACGGAAGTGGATGCAAAGATGTTCGTCACGCCGTTCTCCTTCTCATTGAGCATTACCGTCATTTGGCACTACCCGAGCCGCCGCTGCCACTGCTTCCACCCGCCGGGGATCCCGGGTTGAAGCCCGGTCCCAGGTACGCGTATCCGCCGCTGCGATACGTGCCGTCGATGTCCTCTACCTTGATGGTGCTGCCACCGCCCGAAGCCGAACTGACAGTGACGATGTCGTCGTCGTAGCGCAGGTATTCGTTGCCGCCGTCAGCACTTCGCGCCGCTGGTTCGTCCGCGTCGACAATCCGTGAGACGGTCGTGCCCACTGGATCTTTCGACGAGTACAACACGACGTCGCCATCCTGGGACGTCTTGGAATAGTTGTCCGCGATGAAGTCTTTGGCTCCACCACCGCACGCCGACAACATAATTGCGGCCGCCAGCATCACCGGAGCAAACCACGTCCGCCCCCTCACGGGCGCCACCTACTGCGCGTCTTCACGATCACTCCTGTCCCCTCCCCCGGGTACAAATGCCAACTCTGCCAACTCCACCCCTGGCGGTCTCGCACGCCACACAACGCGGTCAACGCTGTGTCGTCGCCGGGAAAGGATCCGCAGATCCAACCGTCCTGGCCGGCGGACTCTCTCAACGATGCAGCTTCCGAATCGAATTCGACTCGGTCCAGGATCAGCGAGGAAGACTCGAACCGGTAGTTTTCCGTGGACTCCACTGCCGGCAAGGGTTCACCGCCGGCGGCAAGAGCATCGCACGAAACCTGCTCGGTCAGTTCCTTTCCCGACGCCCAGGCCGTCACCACGTGCGAAGCCCCGAGCACTCCGAGTGTCAGCGTCGCGTCGGAAGTTCCGATCACCAACTCGGCGAGGGTCGGTGGCGCAGGAGCTCCCAGTACCAACCCCAGTGCCGAGGCATCCACGTCGGTCGGCTCCACGTCGAGTAGATACAGGCTCATTCCGGGGGGCCCGAGTGGATGACAGTGAGTTCGCTGCGAGTGACCGCCCGTCCCGTGGAAACCTCCCACGACTGTCCGCGCGCCCACTTCTCGAATGCAATCAGGCCGGTCTTGTCGGCGGTCGCATAGTCCGCGTATTCCATCGAGCCGGAAGGGGCCGTACCCGTCGTACCCTCGGCCGTGAACTTCGCCGTTCCACTTTCGATCTTGCGGTGAACCTTGTCGTCGAGAATGACGTCGCCGTTCGGGACCAGGTTGGTTCCTTCTCGACGCATCCAGAGAGTCATCTCCAATTCGCCCTCGTCGTCCTCGACCGTCAACCAACGACGACCGGTCGAACCGTCGAGAAGGTGCTCACGCCAGATGTACCCCTCTTCGTCGAGCGTGATGGTCCCTCGAACAACATGGTCGATACCCGCGTACGTGATGATGTCGCCGACCCCGATCTTGTGGGGGTCGTACACCTCGGGATAGTCGGCGAGCGGGTCGACGCGAGCATTCGGCTTACCCTGGCGTCCACGCAGGACCACAAACACGACGGCAGCGATCACTACGAGTATCAGGACAACTATCAGCACGTTGGTCAACGGTTTCTCCGAAATCGTCTCGGCAGGGTTGCCGCGGGCCATACCCTACCGATCCGTTCTCAGCCTTTTCGGATGAGACTGCCGGCAATCCGGCCTGTCGCCGACCGGACAGGTCTCCAGCGCCGCGGGCAGATCGAAAGACTGCCCCGGCGCACCTTTGCGTTTACGCTCAGCCCGAGGAACTCCGCGCGAACGAAAGCCGGTCGACTGACGATGAGCAAGAACACGGAGCCGTCTGCCCGCACCGTCATGCACACACCACGATTCTGGTTGACACCATTGATAGTGGTCACCCTGTTGATGTCTGCGCTGGCAGCGTTGTACATGGGCGGAATACTCGACCCCAAGAAACACCTGGACCAGTTCCCGATCGCCCTGGTCAACCAGGACGAGGGCGACACCCTCCCCGGTGGCGACCCCGCCGACCGCAAGAACTTCGGAAACGACATCGTCGCCGGCCTCGAAAGCGGAATCGACCACCAGAAGATCGACCTGCAGCAGATCGGTATCGCCGAAGCCCAATCGCGGTTGAACTCCGGCACGCTGTACGGCGCGATCGTGATTCCCAGTGATTTCACGAAGAGGACGATCATCCTGGCGGAGGCCAGCGTCGTCGCCGGTGAAGTAGAGCAACCGATCATCACGATCTACACCAATCCTCGCGCCGGTTCCGTCTCGGCATCGCTGGTCCAGTCGATCGGAACCACAGCCCTCGCCTCGGTCAACAAGAACATGGGCGAGCAACTCACCGCCCTTGTCACCGCGCAGTTGGAAGCGGGAGGCACCGGAACCCAGATCTCCGGAGCGAGCCGCCTGCTGCTCGAAAACCCGGTGAACGTACTCACGGTTGCCCACGATCCGCTTCCCGACGGAACCGGATTCGGTTTGGTGGCATTCTATTTCGCGCTGCTGTTGGTCCTTGCGGGATTCACCGGAGCAACCGTGGTCAATTCCTTGGTGGACGGCATGCTCGGATACGCGCCTACCGAATTCGGTCCACTCTTCGTTCAGAACGACGTTGTGGGTATCAACAGGTTTCGAACGCTGCTCGTCAAATGGGCATTCATGATCGTGTTGTCCGGCATAGTCTCCGCGTTGTTCCAGTGGATCAGTCGCGCCCTCGGAATGCCGGTCACTCACGGGCTTGCATTGTGGGAGTACGGCGCGCTGGTCATCACAGCGGTGGGCATCACGGCGATGTCGGTGATGGCCGCGTTCGGCTCGTTGGGCATGTTGATCAACCTGTTCGTGTTCGTCATTCTCGCGCTGCCCTCGTCCGGTGGCACCATCCCCCTCGAAGCCAGCCCCAGGTTGTATGCCTGGCTGGCGCAATTCGAGCCGATGCACCAGATCTACATGGGCACGCGATCGATCCTGTTCTTCGGCGCACGCGGTGAGGCAGGCCTGCTGCATGCCGTCTGGATGACGTTGGTGGGTCTACTGATCGGCGTCGTACTCGGCATCGTGACCACCCGTTTCTACGACCGCAAGGGCTACGAGCGCACCCATCGCCGCAAGGTGGCGTGACATAGTACCCAGCCGGGATTTGATCGAAACCTGTTGAGCCGATTCAATGTGATTGCGCGTTTCGGGAATCTTCGAGCCCCTTCCGCACGTTGTACAACTATGGCTAATTACAAAACAGTCAATCCCGCGACAGGTGAAACCGTCAGGGAATTCGATACTTTGGATGACGCCGGAGTTGAAGCCGCACTTGCGAACACGCATCGCGGCTACTTGACCTGGCGCAACAGTGCGCCACAGCAGCGTGCGGCAGTCCTGAGCAAGACCGCCGAACTGTACACAGAGCGCGCAGACGAACTGGCCCGAATGATCTCCTTGGAGATGGGTAAGCCGGTCCGCGAGGCCAAGGGCGAAGTACAACTCTCGGCCGCGATCTATCAGTGGTATGCAGACCACGGTCCGGCACTGCTCGAGGAAGAACGACTCGACGTTCCCGGGGCCGAGGAGTCGGTTGTGTACCGGCGACCGATCGGCGCTCTCATCGGCGTCATGCCGTGGAACTTCCCGTACTACCAGGTCGCCCGCTTCGCGGCACCGAATCTGATGCTCGGTAACACGATCATTCTCAAGCACGCATCGAACTGTCCGCAGTCGGCGCTGCTGATGGAAGAGATTCTGCGACAAGCCGGATTGCCGGACGACGCCTACGTCAACGTCTTCGCGACCAACGAGCAGATCGCGGACATGATCGCCGATCCCCGAGTTCAAGGTGTGTCACTGACCGGCAGCGAACGCGCCGGAACCAGCGTCGCCGAAACTGCCGGACGCAATCTCAAGAAGGTCGTCCTCGAACTCGGCGGATCAGACGTGTTCATCGTCCTCGATTCCGACGACATGGATGCCACCGTCAAGTCCGCAACCAAGGCACGTCTGTCCAATGCCGGCCAGGCCTGCAACGCGGCCAAGCGTTTCATCGTCACCGAAGATTTCTACGACGACTTCACCGACAAGTTGGCGACGTCCTTCGAATCCGTCACTGCCGGTGACCCGTTGGACGAATCCACAGTCTTGGGTCCGCTCTCTTCGCAGGGCGCGGCAGACACTCTGATCGAGCAGATCGACGACGCTGTGTCCAAGGGTGCCACGCTGCTGACCGGTGGAAAGAAGATCGACGGCCCGGGCGCCTACGTTCAACCGACATTGCTCGCAGACGTGACACCGGACATGCGGGCCTACAGCGAAGAACTGTTCGGACCTGCCGGAGTCGTCTACAAGGTCAAGTCGGCCAGCGAGGCTGTGGAACTTGCCAATTCGTCGGTCTACGGTCTGAGCGGATCCGTCTGGAGCAGCGATCTCGATTCCGCCCGGTCGGTCGCTGCAGATCTCGACGTGGGAATGGCGTTCGTCAACGAGCACGGAACGACGTTGCCCGGTCTGCCCTTCGGCGGAGTCAAGCGCTCCGGAGTCGGCCGCGAGCTGGGTCCGTGGGGAATGGACGAGTTCGTCAACAAGAAGCTGCTCCGCGTCTCGAAGAAGTAGTTCGACACAGAAGTAGCGCAATACAAAGGAAGGCCCTGATCTCTGTTGAGGTCGGGGCCTTTCCTCATATCCCACGAACCAGCAAGAGCAATGCCCTGGTCACTCGCTTGCCGGAGTGACACTCCCACGAGTGAGGCTCCACCCGAACCTCGTCGCGATGACAGCTGACAGCCAGCCCAACAGCGCACCCACCAGTGGAGCAGCGATCGCGGTGTAGATCGCCTCGTTGGAAACACCAACCGACACGGCGGAGTCACCGACGAAGGCGAAATCGGTTCGGGAGGCGAAGGACGCCCACTCGATCAGGCCGGAGACAACAATAATCAGGAACCCCAGCAGGAAGCCGAAGCCGGCCAGCAGAACGTGAAGTGCGCGCATCCGGTCAGTCTGCCTGTAACACCCACCCAGATAAAACCGACCTGCTGGTATGACACTTTCACGTATCGCTCGCACTTCCGTGATCGCCGCCGCCCTCTGCGCGGGCGCAGCCATCTGTTCCGCGACGTCAGCTTCCGCGGACGTAGTCGACGTCACGATCCTTCCGGGTCTCAGCAGCGGACCGACGACGCCGTACGGAGCGGGCTGCACGTATCTGGTGGTTGCCAGGACAGCAGCGTTGAACGAGCCGAACGTCTCGATTGTCGACATGAACCGGGCGTCGACCATGTTCCCGCAGGAACTGATCTGGGACACCGTCAATCCCTACTTCACCTTGCCGGTTGTACTCGGCCACGCCATCACGCTGTGGACTCCGACTGCACCGGGCGAACACTCTCTGATGGCCTACCAGACGTCCGCGGGCGGGCCGGTCACAACGGTCGATGTCAATCCGGCGACACCGATCGGTCCGGGGTGCGTCGTCGCACCCTGATCCGCTAGCCCTCCAAGAAGTCGACGAGCACCCGGTTGATTTCATCGGCGGGAACCATCGGAATGCTGTGATGCGAAGAAGCTTTCAGAACCTCGACACGCGCTGCGGGAAACCTCTCCCGCACTGACTTCGACACGGTTTCCGCATCATGCACCCGCCCGTCTTGTGCGAGGACCACCAGCAACTCGACATCCAGTGCGCTCAAGGCATCCTTCGAAGGACGTCGAGGCACTACGAGATCGGGTCGCGGTAGATCCGAAGTGCCCACTTCCACAAGAGACAGCCAGTCGGAGTCGATACTCAACTCGCCTGTCTCCCATTCCAACAGTCGGCGTCGGCGTGCTCGCGACGGGGAGAGCAACAGCGGAAGCGCACGCAGAAGGTAGCCCGCCTTCATGCCGGAGAAACTCGAATTGGGGTCGAGCAGAACAAGTTTGCCGAGACGATCCGGTCGATGCAGCGCAAAGGCCAACGCAATCATCGCGCCGTAGGAATGTCCGATCACATCGACGGTGTCGGCCCCGGTGCAATCGACTATCGAATCCATCCACTCGATCAGATCGTCGACGGACTTCATCCGATCGCCATTCGGAACGCTGAGTCCGGCATCACCCAGCGTGTCGACGGCAAAAACACGCCGGGATTTCGACAGCGCCCCAACGTTGTCGAACCACACCGTCGAAGTGGCACCTCCCCCGGGCAGAAGGATCAACGGCCGCGAGTCTGCAGGTCCACAGACGTTCACGTGAGTGCTACCGAACCGCCCCGCGAGATCCACACCCAGCGGTTTCTGCGGCCATTTGGTCAGTACAGCGTCGTATGCGCGATTGAAGTCCATCCCCTACCCCCATTTCTCTCGATTATCGAGATAGTAGACAATCAAGAGACAACACATCAGGGCTGGAGGCATCCTTGAGCGTCGGCGATGCAGAAGACGAAGCGATGGCGATCGTCCACTCGCTTCGCGCACTTACCGTCGACTTGAACGTGGCGGTTTCCGGCTTTGCGAACAAGTACAAAATGCACTCCACCGACGTGCGCGCGTTGATCTGCCTTCTCGATGCCGAGCGCTCGGACACACCGGCGACACCAGGCTGGCTCGGCGCACAGCTGGGTATCAACTCGGCGTCGGTGACCGCGCTCGTCGACCGGATGGTCAAAGCGGGCCACGTAGCTCGGGAGCGGGACTCAGCAGACCGCAGGCGGGTGCTCTTGCAGGTCACACCAACCGCAGCCGCACTCGGCGAGAGTTACTTCGGCCCACTCATTTCACGGGCGGTGAGCACCCTCGGCAATTACACCGCCACAGAGCGAGCCACCATCGCGAGTTTCATCGCCGCGATGCGAGCGGACGTGGAGCGGACTCGAGTCGATAGGGAGCCCTCCCTGTGACTCGCATACTTCCCGCGGGAGAACGCGCATTGCTCGTGGACTTCGATTCCGAAGCTGGCGTTCTCGCGTTCACCGAAGCACTGACGCGTAACACCCCGGTCGGGGTCGAAGACTTCCTCCCCGCAGCTCGCACGGTCCTGGTCACGTGCACCCCGGCGGCAGATCTCACGTACGTCCGGAAGCGCTTGAACGATCTCGAGCAGACCGATTCTGCCGCGACCACAGACGAACATTTCGAGACGGATGCACTCACCATCGCCGTCAGGTACGACGGGCCCGACCTCGACGACGTCGCACAGTCACTTGGTATGAGCCGATCCGAGGTGGTTGCGGCCCACACCGGGGCAATGTGGCGTTGCGCCTTCATCGGATTCGCACCCGGCTTCGCCTACCTGACTTCAGGCGACACTCGGCTCGACGTTCCGCGTCGAACGCAATCACGAACCGCTGTGCCTGCCGGTTCCGTCGCCCTGGCCGCTGGATACAGCGCGGTCTACCCGCGTGCATCACCGGGTGGCTGGCAGATCATCGGGAGCACCGATGCCGTGATGTGGGATCTGAACGCCACACCACCGGCCACCGTTCATCCCGGCAGACGCGTGCGCTTCGTGAACGAGGAACAACGATGAACAGTCTGGAGATACTCGACACCGGGCCGCTGAGCCTGATCCAGGACCTCGGACGGATAGGTCATCTTCGCTCGGGTGTCGGGGTTTCCGGTGCGGCGGACAGGCGATCTCTCAGGCTTGGCAATCGGCTCGTCGGCAACAACGAGGGCGCAGCCGGTGTCGAGGTCCTCCTGGGTGGGCTGAGTCTTCGGGCGCAGCAACCGACAACGATCGCGTTCACCGGTGCGCCGGCACAGGCCTACCGCGACGGCATTCCGGTCGGGCATTCGAGCGTGATCGATCTGCGGGCTGGCCAGACCGTCCGCCTGGACTACGCACCGAGCGGACTGCGGACGTATTTGACCGTCCGAGGCGGCATTGTGGTTCCCGAGATCCTGGGATCGCGCAGCACCGACACGATGTCCGGGATCGGTCCGGCGCCTCTCGAGCCTGGTGTTTTTCTCCCGATCGGGCCATCGCCGACCACGTTCTCAGCCGTCGACCTCGCACCGGTGCCGCCGATGGCAAACGAGACTCTCGCCATTCGAGTGGTGTTCGGTCCTCGCGCAGATCGATTCACCAACCCCGAAACACTCCTCCATGGCCGATGGGCGATCTCGACCGACTCGGACCGAATCGGCGCACGCGTCGATCGCGTCGGCGCCGACGAACTACTTCGAAGAACAGACGACACCGAACTGCCCACCGAAGGCGTAGCACTCGGATCGATCCAGGTCCCACCCAGCGGCCAACCTGTCGTGTTCCTCGCCGATCACCCCATCACCGGCGGCTATCCGGTGGTGGGAGTGGTCGCGGACGCAGATATCGACCGACTCGGCCAAGCCCGCCCGGGTCAACACATCCGGTTCGTCAGGGCCTGAGCACGCCGAGCGATGGCGTGTCGGCCCCAGCCGTCACACTGATGTCGTGCGAGTTGTCCTGGTCCCCGGTAGTACGACGTCCACGGGAGGTGTGACGGCAACTGTCCTACGGACCGATCCCGCTGGAACGCCGCTCGCCGATCCCGTCGAATACCCCGACCTGATCGCAGCGGTACGCACCATCGAGGAAGCCGAGCACCCGCGGTGGGTGTGGCCGAGTACGGCGACCGTGTACCCACCTCTACTGCGGGCAGGCGTACGGGTTCAGCGGTGCCACGACATCTCACTGACCCGCGCGATACTCGGAATGCGCGCCGGCAAACCGTCACCGCCCGCCGAGGAGTTCGACGACGATCGACTCGGACTCTTCGACACTGCACCCGTTCTCGATCCCCTCGCCGTCGTCACCGAATTCGCCGAGCAGCGCGCAACCATCGGCGCGGACGCTCGACTGGACTTGTTGATCGCAGCAGAATCGGCCGGCGCTCTCAGCGCCGCCGAGATGACGCACACGGGCCTTCCGTTCTCGACGCAGAAGCATCGCGAACTCCTCGAAGAACGGCTGGGGCCGCGGCCGACGGGATACGACCTCCCCGCTCGTATGCAGGAACTTGCCGCACAGATCAGTGAGGTCTTCGGGCGCACCGTCAATCCTTCGTCTTCGGTGGAGATCACCGAGGCGTTCGGTCGTCAGGGCATCGAACTTCCGTCGACGCGCAAGTGGTTTCTGCAGGAGATCGATCATCCGGCTGTGCCGCTACTCCTTCGTCATCGCGAACTCGCCAAGCTGTACAGCACCAACGGTTGGCAGTGGATGGACAGTTGGGTGCGGGGAGATCGATTCCGTCCGATCTACGTTCCCGGTGGTGTCGTGTCCGGCAGGTGGGCGAGTCGAGGCGGCGGGGCCCTCCAGATTCCGAAGACAATGCGCTCGAGCGTCGTCGCCGATCCGGGCCACGTGTTCGTCGTCGCCGACGCCGGTCAGCTCGAACCCCGAATTCTGGCCGCCATGTCCGGCGACCGCCGCATGATGGCTGCCGCCGGCGACGACGATCTGTACGCACTTGTCGGTGCAGAAGCCTTCGGCGGGGATCGCGCAAAAGCCAAGGTCGCAATCCTCGGAGTCCTGTACGGGGCGACGGCGGGTGAAGCCAAAGCACTGCTCATCTTGTTGCGGAAGCGATTCCCGGTCGCCGTCGAGTACGTCGAGCAAGCTGCCAAGGCAGGTGAGCGCGGCGAGGTGGTGAAGTCACTGCTCGGCCGGGCCTGTCCCCCACCGTCTCCCGACTTCTACTCCCACGGCGACGCTCACGCCCGCGGTCGTTTCACGCGCAACTTCGTCGTGCAGGCGACTGCGTCCGAGTGGGCGCTGTGCCTCCTGGCCGACCTCAGGCGCCGCCTCGCCGAAGATCCGGACGGCGAGTTGGTCTTCTTCCAGCACGACGAGGTAGTCGTGCATACCCGCAACCCCGAAACCGGTACCGCGCACGTGCTGGCCGCCGCTGCTTCGGCAACTCGATTGTTGTTCGGCGACACAGTCGTCCGTTTTCCCATGGACGTCGCAGCCCGCGAGACATACGGCAAAGGCACTTCGTAGCGTCGTCAATTCCACGCCAAGTGGTTCCACCGCGCCCGTATTGCGTGTTCTACTGGAAAACGTTGCTTTGTTGGTGCTGGTCGACTGCGTTCGAGGAGAACCATGACCAAGCTGGACACAACTGACGCAGAACGGAACGACAGCGGAGCCGTGAAGCGCCTTCGCGTGCCGATCTTCACCGTGATCGCCCTTGCGATCTTCGCCTTCGTCGCAGGCGGATTCGGCGGTTCTTTCCAGGGCAAACTCGCCGAGGTTCAAAAGAACGACAACGCCTCGTACCTCCCGAGTTCCGCCGAATCGACAATCGTCAGCAACCAATCCGCGAACTTCCTCGCAGTCGAGACGATCCCTGGATTTGTTCTGTTCCATAGAGATTCGGCCCTCACCGAGGCGGACAAATCTGCAATCAACTCGGCCTACGGCGCCATTGTCGGCATCTCCGGGGTAGACGCCGACGGTATGCAGCCCACTCAGTACTCCGCCGACGGCACAACTGCGTCGATCTTCGTGCCACTCGTCGCCAAGGACGGAGACACATCCGTGGCAGGCGATGTCCTGGCGACCACCGAGCAGAACGTCATCGACGCAGCAAAACAAGCAGCTGGTGATGTCGAGGTACTCCCAGCCGGGCCAGGTGGGCTACTCGTTGCGTTCATCGACGCCTTTGCCGGTCTGGACGGAGCGCTCCTTGGCGCGGCACTCCTGGTCGTGATCCTCATCCTGCTTGTCGTGTACCGATCGCCGGTGTTGTGGTTCTTCCCGCTGTTCTCCGCGCTCCTCGCCATCGGCTTGTCGTCGATGGTGATCTATTTTCTCGCGAAAGCCGAATTACTCACTCTGACCGGACAATCTCAAGGCATCCTTTTCGTGTTGGTGATCGGTGCCGGTACCGACTACGCCCTACTCTTGATTTCTCGCTACCGCGAAGAACTGCACACGTATCCCAACCGCTTCGACGCGATGATCAAGGCCTGGCGCGAGTCTGCGCCGGCCATCACCGCTTCGGCTGTCACCGTGATTCTCGGTCTGCTTTGCCTGACGTTCTCTCAACTCAACTCCAACAAGAGCCTCGGACCCGTCGCCGCCATCGGGATCGCCTGCACCTATCTGGTGATGATGACGTTCATGCCGGTCGCTCTGGCCGCCACCGGACGGTGGGTCTTCTGGCCGCGCAAGCCCAAGGTCGATCACGCCGCAGACCTTACGACGCACGGGATGTGGGGCAAGATCGCCGAGGCCGTCGGTAGCAAGGACCGCCCACTGTGGATCGGCGCCACAGTGTTGTTGATCATCCTGTTCGCGGCCGGGATCGGCAGTCTCAAAACCGATGGCCTGACATCCACCGAAAGCTTCACCAATCGTCCCGACGCCGTTGTCGGACAAGAACTCTACGACTCGAAGTTCGATCCCGGAGCCGGCGCACCGGCCGTGATCACCGCAAACGCCGACCAGGCCGACGCCGTCATCAAAGCAGCCAGCGGCGTCGAAGGTATCTCGCAGGATCCCGGCGCCGTCTGCACCCAGGTGGACGTCGCGAAGGTCAGCGATTTGATCAAGACCAACCCCGCTGCCGTCGCACAAGCCGCCGCTGCGGGTTGCGCCCCTGCGGCTTTCACCGTTGCACCGATCGACGGCCGAACCATGATCAATGCAACCCTCGCCGACTCCTACGATTCGCCGCAGGCACTCGAAACTGTCAAGCGACTGCGGACTGCCGTCCACGACGTGCCCGGCGCCGACGCGCTCGTCGGCGGCAGCACGGCCACCACCCTTGATGTCCAGGCGGCCTCGGTCCGCGACAGAAACCTGATCATCCCGATCGTGCTGGTGGTGATCTTCCTGGTTCTGGCCGCTTTGCTCCGCGCTCTGCTGATCCCGGTGATTCTCATTGTCACCGTGGTGCTTTCATTCGCGGCGACCCTCGGTGTGAGCGGATTCTTCTTCACACACGTATTCGGGTTCGCCGGGGCGGATCAATCGTTCCCGCTGTTCGCCTTCGTCTTCCTCGTCGCGCTGGGTATCGACTACAACATCTTCCTGATGACCAGAGTCCGGGAGGAGACCGGAGAATTCGGCACCCGTGCAGGTGTACTGCGCGGTCTTGCGGTGACGGGCGGTGTGATCACGTCAGCCGGAATCGTCTTGGCCGCAACATTTGCCGTACTGGGCATCCTGCCACTGGTCTTCCTCGCCGAGATCGGATTTGCCGTGGCCTTCGGCGTGCTGCTCGATACGATCATCGTGCGCAGCGTCCTGGTGCCGGCACTCTCTCACGACATCGGGAAACGTATTTGGTGGCCGTCCGAACTGGCGCGCGCGAAAGACTGACCGACTACAGAAACGCTTCCTTGGTCCACAGATGAAAGAGCGCGTAGGCTCGCCAGGGTCGCCAGCGCTCGGACAACGCTGCGGCTTCTTTGGCCGTCGAGACCCCCAGCGCACGTTTCAACACCAGATCATCGGGCACGAATGCGTCGCGATCACCGAGAATCCGGACGGTGAGATAGTCAGCGGTCCACGGTCCGATCCCCTTTAGCGCCAACAGCTCTCGCCGAAATTGGACAGGATCCGCATTCCAGGAGAGGTCGAGGCCGTTCGCTGCCGCAGTTGCCAGCGTGTGCACTGTTCTTGCGCGCGCTGTGGTCAATCCGACGGCTTTCTGTATGCCCTCGGTTGATTGCGCTGCAACCACGTCCGGATCAGGGAAGGCAAGAAAATCCCCTTGCACCGGCGCTCCGAATGCGCTGACAAAACGACCACCGAACGTCCTCGCCGCGCCGAGCGAAACCTGTTGTCCCAGAACAGTGAGCACTGCGGTCTCGAACCCGTCCACCGAACCGAGCACACGCAATCCTGGACGGGCGGCAACAAGTGGGGCCAACAACTCATCACTACCGAACGCCGCTTCGACAGCAGTGTGATCGGCGTCGAGGTCGAGCCAACGGCGCACGATCACCTCCAGCACTGCGGAACCCGCTACCGGCACATCGGAATCCACGACGACACCGTCGTCGGTCCACGACACCGACACGACAACGGGTCCGGAAGGCAACGGTACGACTCTGGTGTGAACACCGTCGTCGTGACGCTCGAGGCCTGCGACGCAGTGAGCCCGCAGGGCACCGGTGAGCGGTTCGACTGCATAGGGCGCCTGAAAGCGCAGCGTCACTGCGCTCACCGGCCGGCTTCCAGATCCAGCAGAATCGCTTTCAGTTCGGGGCCACCCGCGTACTGCCCGAGGCTGCCGTCGCTGCGCACCACCCGGTGACACGGGACCACCAACGGCAGCGGGTTCTTTGCACATGCGGTCCCTACGGCACGCACCGCACGTGGGCTTCCCGATGCTGCCGCGACCACCGAATAGCTTGCAGTGTGGCCGTATTCGATCTCGGGAAGATGACGCAACACTTCGCGTCGGAACCCCTTCGCGAGTTGGAAGTCCAAGCGCAGATCGAATTCTCGACGCGCACCGGCAAAGTACTCGTCCAACTCGCGAGCGACAGTGTCCAGCCTGCGCGGGTAATGAAGCACACGGGGGCTGACGGTGTCCGCCAAACGTTCCAGAACGAGGTCGTGCCCTTCGACGGCAAAGGCAACCCGCACCAGGCCGACATCAGTTGCCGCCAGCAGCAGCTTTCCGACCGGCGAATCGACGGTTCGATATGCCACGTCGATCAATTCGGCTTCGGACGCCTGCGCAGCCAGGCGCGCCCGTAGGCGGATCATGGCGTCGGCGTCAACGGCTGGAAGTGCCTCGAACACATCGTTACTCATGAGTGACTCCCTTCCGCAGCGGTAGCGGACAAGTAGGTTCTTCGTAGGGTGGCGATACCGTCCGCACCCGCGCGTCTGGCGGCTGCCGGCGTGTTGCCGAGGATGTCCGCGATCTCTGCGTACGGCAGCCCACACAGAAAGTGATAGGCGACCGCCGCACGTTGTTTGAGTGGTAGTTGTTCGAGTGCGTCCCAGAGTTCGTGATCCCACGTGCCCGGCACGCCGATTCGCGTCGGCAACTCCGGAACGTCGTCTGTCGGCACGGCCACGCGGGCACGCACTCGGGTGATGTCGATCGCCTTGCGGTGCGCGATGGTGACCAGCCAGGCTTCGATGTTCGCGTCCGGGTTCAGATCCGGGTATGCCCGCATCGCCGCGATGAACGTCTCGGACCACGCGTCCTCGGCGTCGACGGGCCCGACCACCGCGCGGCAGACACGGAGGACCACTGCACCGTATTCGGTCACGACGTCTTCGAACGGTTTGAGTGTCACGACCGGTAGACGTTCCCGATCACCGAATTGTGAGCCGAGCGCATCAGAAGAGGACATCCGATTCGCCGCCGTGCTCGCGGTCGAGCAGGAACCGCTTACGTTCGAGGCCGCCGGCGAAACCGGTCAGACTTCCGTCGCTACCGACCACGCGATGACAGGGAACGATGATGCTGATCGGATTCTTGCCGTTTGCCGCGGCGGCAGCACGGATCGCAAGCGGGTTACCCAAAGTTTGCGCGAGCTCCATGTAGGTCCAGGTTTCGCCGTACGGGATCGTTCGCAAGGTGTCCCACACCCGCTTCTGGAACTCGGTACCCACGGGCGCCAGCGGCACGGAGAACTCCGTGCGATCACCCTCGAAGTACTCGGTGAGCTGCGATTCGACTTCACCGAAGACCGCCGAGGAACGATCACCGAACGTGGACTCGTCCGGCTTGTGGCGATGCTCCGCCATGTACAGACCGCAGAGGTCGTCACCTGCTGCTACCAGCGTCAACGCTCCGATCGGCGAGTCGATCACAGTGTGCGTACGGATAGCCGTCATGTCTCGATCCTTCCAGGTTGCGCGGTGCGGCAGGCAGCGGGTGAATTGATTGTCCGCGCCGGCACCGACACCTCGAAGACGCCGCGGGCCTCGTGAATGTGAGATTTACCTGTACTTTGACGTCACATCAGGCAGTATCGAGGGATGGCTCTAGTTTTGCCCGGCAGCTCCACCGTCGTCCGCTCCGTCGGCGACGTGGTGCACTGGTCCCTGTCCACGGTCGCTTTTGCGGTCACCCTGCCCACTCGACTCGAGGCGCTCCTCTTCTCGGTCGAGAGGTTGGTGGCACGCATCAACCAGATCGCCGACAACGCCGACCGCGTCGTCATCGGAGCTGCCGCCGTGACCGTTCGCGCTGAGACACTGGTCGAGGCCGTCGAGCAGACGTCGGACATCGCGGGTCAACTCCTCGAGATCTACGAGCCCATCGCCCTACAGCTCGCGCCGCTGGCCGCCAGGTTCGCCGACGACCTTTCCGAGGCAGAGGTCAGCGCCGCGATCAAGCTGATCGACCAACTACCGGAGCTCACCGACCGGGTGGCCGCGGTGTTGCCCATCCTCGGAACCTTGGACTCCGTCTCGCCCGAGATCCACGAACTCCTCGGAGTGGTCAAGGACCTGCGGCAGGCGATCGTCGGGGTGCCTGGCTTTCACTTCTTTCGCAAGCGGGGCGAAGCCAAGCTGGATTGAAATTTCAGGCGGAGTAGCCGTTGGTCCCGGCCCGCGCCATGACGACCTTCGGAACGACCGCTCGAGACGAGAGCTTGAGCAGACCGTCCACCAACTCCACGATGTCGTCGACCTTGATCATGGTGTCCGGTGTGATCCGATCGTGTGTCCATGCCGACATGTCGGTGTCGACGTAACCGGGAGCGATGGCCGTCGCACTGACGCCGTTTCCGGATTCCTCGGCGTTGAGTGCCTCGACCATCGAAATCAGCGCAGCTTTGGTGGCTCCGTAGACGGCCAGGCCGCTCTCGGCATACACACCGGCCATCGAGGCGAGAGCGATCACCTTTGCTCCGCCGGCGAGGTCCGCGTCCGCCGCTGTACGCAGGAGCGGCAGCGACGCTTGCAATAGCGCGAACGGTGTCCGGAGATTGACGGCAACGGTCTTGTCGAAACGTCGCATCGGGTAATCCGCCACTCGCCCACTGGTTCCCACTCCGGCGTTGAGGACGAGAGCCCTCATGGAGCCGAATCGCTCACTGTGTGTGGCGACGAGTGCTGCGGCGAAGTTCTCGTCCGCCATGTCGCCGGCCGAGACGACGACGTCCGGCGATCCGGCGCGGGTAAGTTCTTCGGCGACAACGGCGAGCCGCTCGGTATCACGCGCCGTGATGGTCAGCCCGTACCCTTGCGAAGCCAAGCGTGTTGCGATGCCGAGCCCGATTCCCTTGGAGGCGCCGGTGACCAGTGCTGATCGAGTCATTCGAATTTCCCTTGCAGTGCGTTGAGTCCGGCCGAGATCAGTTCCGGCACAGAAGATCCAGCCTTGTCGAATCCCCCGCCGACGGTGGCTCCTGCTCGGAATCGGTGATCGATGCCCTGCGCCACGACGGCGAGTTTGAAGAACCCGAGCGCCATGTAGAAGTTCCAATGCGCCAGTTCACGACCCGAAACGGACGAATACCGTTGCGCCAGATCGACAACGGACGGTAGCGACGGGCTCGTCCACGCAGCAGGCTCACCCAGAACCAGATCCAGCGCGGGATGCCGATAGACGCACATCATCGCGATGTCCGCCAGCGGATCTCCCAGCGTCGACAGTTCCCAGTCCACCACTGCGGCAACCTTGGTGACGTCGTTCGCCGCGAGAATCGTGTTGTCGATCCGGTAGTCGCCGTGCACGATCGACGAGGCTGATTCCGCCGGAATCAATTCCGCGAGGCTCGACGCCAACCTGTCCACGTCGGCCGAGTCCTCGGTCTTGACGCGTGACCATTGACCGGCCCACAACTTCACCTGGCGGGCTACGTAACCGTCTGGTCTGCCGAGTTCGCCGAGACCCACTGCGGTGTAGTCGACGTCGTGCAGTGCAGCGAGAACACGCACCAACTCGTCGGTGCACTGCGTGACCTGCGCTGCCGGAACAGCTTCCAACTCGGTTTTGGTCCGGATCACTTGACCGGTGACGAACTCGACCACCGTGAACGACGCACCCATCACCGAGGCGTCCTCGCACAGCACGACGGTCGGCGCGACCGGCACGGCGGTGTTCTGCAACGCCGAGGTGATTCGGAACTCGCGCGCAACATCGTGCGCCGACGGCGTGAGGCCGGCCGTGGGTGGACGACGGAGAATCCACTTCGAGTTGTCGTCGAAGATACCGTAGGTGAGATTGGATTTGCCGCCTGAAATCAGTTCGGCTCGCAACTCACCGCTCACCTCGACGCCAGCGGCTTGCAGATACTTGTGGAGCGCCGCGAGATCGAGTCCTGGAAAGTCCGTCACTTCGACTCCTCCCGAGCAGCGCGCTTCGCAGCTCCGACAACACGTTTCGCAATTGCCCAGCGATGAACCTCGGACGGGCCGTCGTAGACGCGGAAGGGACGCACTTCGCGGGACAAGCGTGCCAGCGGCAGATCGCCGGACACGCCCATTCCGCCACACATCTGAATGGAGCGGTCCACGATCCGGAAGATCGCCTCGGCAGCGTAGGTCTTGGCGATGGACGTCGCGTTGCTCGCGTGCCCGCCCTGATCGAGTTCGAAGCAGGCCTGCACCAGAAGTGCGCGGCTGGCTGCGATGTCGATCTCGTTGTCGGCGACCATCTTCTGGATCATTCCGAGATCACCGAGTTTCGAGCCGAAGCCTTCTCGTTCGGCAACTCTGGCCACGGCGACGTCGTGGCCGCGGCGCGCTGCACCGAGCCAGCGCATCACGTGCGTCATGCGGGCGGGACCGAGGCGAACCTGCGCGTAGGCGAAACCTTGATCGACCTCACCGAGAACGGCCTCGTCGGGTACGAAGAGATCCTCGAACGTGACCTCGCAGTGCCCACCGATCATGGCCTTGTCGAGGGTGTCGATGTGTCGACCCACTACCAGGCCGGGAGTGTCCGTCGGCGCCAAGAACATGGTCGCTCCGCCGCGCTGCCCGGGCTCGCCGGACGTGCGCGCCATGATGATGAAGAACCCGGCGCCGTCGGCGCCGGTGATGAACCATTTCTTACCGTTGATCTTCCAGCCACCGGGGACTTTTTCGGCGCGGGTGTTCAAAGCCGAGGGATCGGATCCCGCTCCGGGCGCGGGTTCGGTCATGGCGAATGCCGACCGCATGTCCCCGCTTGCGAGCGGCGCGAGGAACTGCTGCTTCTGTGCTTCGTTCGCCACGTGGGCCAGCATGTGAACGTTGCCCTCGTCCGGCGCCGCGATGTTGAGCGCCGTCGGCCCGAAGAGGGAGTAGCCGGCTTCCTCGAAGACCGGCGCGCGATCACTCATGTTGAGTCCGTGTCCGCCGTACTCGATCGGCGCATGCGGGGCGAAGACACCGGCTTCTTTTGCTGCCGACTGCATCTCGATGCGGATTGCATCGCCACCCGCTACAGCGATGTCACCGGCGTGTTCGTCTTCGATGGGGAGCACTACGTTGCGCGTGAAGTCGCGCGTCTTCTCGATCAGCGCCACCACCTCGGGCGCGTACGTCAGATCGATTGCCACCAGCCACCTCCGAAAGAACATCCCGACCGAGCGATCGCTCGGTATCAGCACTCTCGCACACGCCGACGCGTCGGGTCAACAATCCTCGAGCATTGCCTCGCCCTGATCGAGCCGGCCGGCAACCACCATGTCGCGGTACAGATCGTCCTTGTCCATGAGCTCGTCATGGTTGCCGATGTTGCGGATCCGACCGTCTTCCATGACCACGATCCAGTCGGCGTCACGCACCGTCGAGAGCCGGTGAGCGATAGTCACCACGGCCCCGGTGCGCGCACGTTCGTTGATCGCGTCGACAATCGCGGCTTCGGTGAGCGTGTCGACCTGGGCAGTGGCTTCGTCGAGCAGAAGCAAAGCACTCGGCCGCAGAACTGCGCGCGCCATCGCGATCCGCTGACGTTGGCCGCCCGACAGCGAAGTGGCCGTCAGAGCGGTGTCGAGTCCGTTGGGCAGGGCCTCGATCGCGTCGTCGAGCCGGAGCAAGCGCAGAACGGCCTGGACTTCTTCGTCCGTCGCATCGGGATGGCTGAAGACGACGTTCTCCCGAATCGTTCCGGGCACCACCGGTGTCTCCTGCTCCACGTATGCGAGACTCTCGCGCACAGCGCGGTGATCGAGCGCGTCGTAACCGACTCCATGCAGGAGAACCTCACCCGATCGCGGTTCGACAAATCGCAGCACGGTCGAGAGCAAGGTCGTCTTTCCTGCACCCGACGGGCCGACGATGGCCATGTGCCCACGCGTCGGAATGACCAGCGAGACATCGCGCAACGCCGGCTGGTTCGATCCGTGGTAGCTCACGGTGACGTCGCGCAACTCGATCAGCGGCGCGGCAGCGTTTGTTTTCGCGACCACGTCCACGACCTCGTCGTACTGCTCGGTGGGCAACGACTGCATCTCGCGAATCCGGATAGCTGCCGCGATTCCCGACTGAACGGAGGTCACGTTCTGCGCAAGCTCCGACACCGGCCCCATCAGGGTGAAGGCGTAGAGCAGAAACGCGATGAGCGTCGAGACTGCCATTTCGCCGTCGGCGACTCGCCAGGCACCGAAGCCGAGGATGGCAATGATCGATCCTTGAATGGCGGTCCACGCGACAGTCCACGCGGTTGCCGACACTCGAACTGCCGTGATCGCATGCTTTTTCGCCTCGGACGCATTGTTCGTCACCAGAGCGCCGACGCGATCCTCGGCGAGGGAAACTTTGACCGTCCGGATCGCACGCAAGCCACCCTCGAGTACGCCGCCGAGCTGACCGAGCGATTCCTGGGTTCGCGCTTCGGCTGCGGAAATCCGAGGCATCAGAACGGCAAAGAGTATGGAGGCGAACACGATTGCCACCATGGTGACGCCCAACAACGGCAGATCCAGTACGCCCATCAGAACAATCGTTCCGATGGTCAACGCGGCTGCGTTCAGAATATTCACCGCGGCCGACGACGCAGCCTCCCGCAGCAGCAAGGTGTCAGACGTGACCCGGGTGACCAATTCACCCACGGATCGCGATTGCAGCGAAGGTACGGTCGCCGCCAGGAATCGCTTCACCAGCGACGACCTGGCGTCGAAGACAACCTTCTCGGCGGCGGTTCCGAGAACGATCCACTGAGCACAACCGAGCACGGCACCGACGATCAGAAGGACGACGAGCGTGAGGATAGGTCCTTTCAGCGACGCACCGGTATCGAGGGTGTCGAGAACCCACTTGGTGACCATGGGCGTTGCCAGCGTCGCCGCGGAGCCGCACAGCGCCAGTACCAATCCGAGGAGGAGCGACGGCAGATGCGGTCGAGCGAACTCCGAGAGGACGCGGAGATTGCTCCATTTCGGTGCGGGCTGAGAAGCGTCGGATTCAAGCATGAATTTATGGAACACGAATGTTCCATAAAGGGCAAGAGAAATTCCGATTCGGAAACACTGGATACCGAAACCGGACACGGCTACGCTTCGAATTCGTGACAACGATCCACAGCGCACCAGAACAAAGCGCGACCCGCGAGCGCACACGGAAGGCCATCCTCGATGCTGCCGTTTCGGTGTTCGCATCCAAGCCTGCTGCGACCCTCAGCGAGATCGCTTCGGCCGCAAAGGTCGGCCGGACCACTTTGCACCGCTACTTTCCCGAACGGTCAGACCTGGTCGACGCAGTCGCGGCCGAGGCCACCCGCGCCGTCGGAGAGGCAGCAGCAGCAGCTCGACTCGGCGAGGGTACGGGAGCCGAAGCGCTGGTTCGCCTGTGCCATGAATACTTCGAACTGGCCGACCTCTTGACGGTCCTGTTCTTCACTCCCGGTGTGTATCAAGAAGATTCGTTTGCCGAGTCCGCGTCGAACGACGACTCAGTCACCGATGCCATCGAGCGCGGACACTCCGACGGTTCCATCGACCCCGACATGGGTTCGGACTGGGTGCAGAACCTGCTGTGGTCACTGCTCTACACGTCGATGGACTACGTGAACCGCGGTTCCGGGACGCGCCTACAAGCCTTGGACCTGACGGTTCGCAGCCTCCGCCGCGGAATCGCCCCCGATCCCGCGGTCTAGGTTGTCGGCTGCTTGAACAGCGGCACGCCGTTTGGTCACGCCTAGTTTGCGGTAGATCGAGCGAATGTGAGTCTTCACAGTGGGATAGGCGATGCCGAGGTGCGCAGCGATCTCGTCTGCAGTCATCGTAGTTCGCAGAAAAGTGAGGATCTCTTTCTCACGTTCCGTCAGGACTCCGGCGAGTTTGGCAGAGAGCTGGCCCCGTTTTTCCAGAATCGTGCGCAGGAGCTCCTGGTGTCTCGACCCCCGGACCGCGTGCGCTGTCAGGAGGTCGACAACTACCGGATCGCCGCTCAGAAATGGGGCGAGAATGCGCTCGGGGATTGCTTCCGCCAGCGCACGATCCAACTGCTCGTGTGCCTGCGGTCCACGCCCGGCGACGGAGCTCAGGGCGGCAGACGTGACAAGGGTGCTCACCAGCGCATATCGCGGCAGCGCGGCCGAGGTTGCCAAGCGAAGCGCTTGAGCCGACGGTTCCGGATCCCCCATGACTCGGTAGAGCTCCGCGAGAAGCGCGTGAGCGACCGCAGCACCTGTTCTGGTCAGCGTGGGCATTGCGATGCGGCGAGCTTGCTCGTCCTGTCCTTGAGTGTGGGCGAGCCAGGCCGTGGTGACGCGCCGCAGCGTATCCCAAGGAATGCCGTGCTTGTCCGCAGTGCTCACGCCTCGCAGCAGACGAGCGGCGTTGTGGTACCGGTCTTCCCGGTTCAGAGCGATCAGGCTCATCACCAGGTACAGACGGGCGAGCGCCTCGAAATTGGTTCCGGGACTGCCCTCCACGATGATCGAGTCGAACTGAGCGATCGCCTCCTCGAAGTCGCCACGCCAGTAAGCGATGCACCCTCGATTCGACTGTGGGAGACCACCTTCGAAGCGTTCCCAATCGGACGCCACATCTCGCGCAGGAAGGCCGTCGAGGATCTGTTCGGCTTCGGTGAATGCTCCCGCGTGGGTCAGCGCAAAGGCCAAGTTGGACTGTGCAAGACGCAATGTCTCCGTGCGCGACTGCAACTGCGCCTCGTCGCCGGCGGAGCGAAGTAGCGCGATGGCACGAGGAAGGTCACGACGAAGCCTGACCTCGGTCCATCCGAGGAGGAAAAGCGCGGAGGGGTAATCGTCCTCGGGCTCGCACTGGGCGAGCGCGTGACGCGCGCGATCGGCGATGACGGCCTTGGTCGAGGTGTCCGGAGCGAGCAGCAGGTCGGTGAAGCAGACGACAAAATCGTCGGACGCCACCCGCAGACCCTGCCCGCGGAGAAACTCAGCGCCGTACGGATCACCGCTGAGATCGCGGCAGCACGCCCGTATCAGCAGGATGTGCGGATCGTGGGGATCGGGATGAGCAAGGCAGAGCTGCTCGAGTTCCCTGGTGTGAGATTCGAGAATCAAACGAAGCCAGTTTTTCCGCAGGACTCGTCGAGCCTGCTCCGCCTCACCAGAGGCGAGTGCGTCACGCACGGCTTCGATCATGTGTCGAAGATACTCGAGACGTTCGATGTCCGTGGAAATCCGGTCTCATCCGCTTCGGATGAGACCGCGATCGAAGCCTGCGGAAACCAGTGAGAATTGCCGGAATCAACCGAAATGCGCTAGTCGGCGGAATCCCGGTGCGCAGGCCTGACACGAAACGGATAAGACACATGAGCTTCTGGGAAAGCCTCGGCTGGATGCTGTGGGCAACCGTCTTCATCGGATATCTCTTCGCGCTGTTCGCGATCATCGCCGACCTGTTCCGCGACCACAAGCTCAGCGGTTGGTTGAAGGCCGTCTGGGTGTTCTTCCTACTCTTCCTGCCCATCCTCACCGCGCTCGTCTATCTCGTCGCCCGCGGCGAAGGGATGACGGAACGCAGCAACAAGGCCGCACGCGACGCCGAGAAGGCCGCCGAATCGTATATCCGCGAGGTCGCGGGGAAGAGCCCCAGCGAGGAGATCGCCGCAGCCGCAGCACTGCTCGAAGCCGGAGCGATCAGCGAGGACGAGTTCGCCGCACTCAAGCTGAAGGTCCTCTCGTGAGTGCCGCGCGTTTCGGCCCCGTCGACTTCTACCTTCTCGGCCTGCCTGGGCAGAGCCTCGACCCGGCCGCGCTCTCCGCACTGACCGACCTTACGGATACCGGCCTGGTGCGGCTGCTCGATCTGATCGTCATCTCCAAGTCCGAGGACGATGAACTCACCCTCATCGAAGTCGAGGAGTTGCCGAACGGCTTCGAGATCAACGTCGAGATGCTCGGCGCGTCCGGTCTGCTCGGGCATGAGGACATCACCGAACTCGCGGCAGCCATTCCCACCGGTGCCACAGCGCTGCTGGTCGCGCTCGAGCTGGTCTATCAGCGCGAACTCGCCGCACGCACCGCTGCGTCAGGCGCGGTGCTACTGGGTTACGAGCGGATACCCGCACCCGTCGTCAATGCCCTCATGGACACGATCATCCCGAGATTGGAGGTCTGACATGCCGTACATCCCGAGACGAGGCCGCCCCGGACTGCTGGGCCTCGCCGCCCGCACCGCGGTCGTCACCGGTACCGCGACCGCCGTCAGCGACGGTATGGCCACCCGCCGGCAAAGGAGAGCTCAGGCCGACTACGAGCAGGCGCAGTACGAATTTGCCCAGCAGCATGCCGCACTCCCGATGCCCACACCCGCACCCGCGGCCCCGGTCGATCTCGTCGCCGAGTTGCAGAAACTCGGCGACCTCAAATCACAAGGCCTGCTGAGCGACGCCGAGTTCCAAGCCGCGAAAGCGCGACTGCTCGGCTGATTCACCCCGACGGGCCATGGATTACCGCGCCCGCTTCCGTACCCCGACACCGATTGGAACCCACTATGTCCACGATCGCCGTCAACGTCCTGAACTTCAATCGGGCAGAGTCCGATCTCATGTTCGCTCGCCTGGCCGCGGGCGTCGGCCTGGGCACGTGGAACCACACTCGTGATCTCGGGTCACTCGACAACCAGCCGATCATCCGCCAGAACCGCGACACTCTGTACAGCAGCGCGATCATCGACGTGCGCGAGAACGTCACCATCACGGTGCCCGATACCGGCGAGCGCTACATCTCCGTGTGGGTGGTCAGTCAAGATCACTTCGGTCCCGTCATCCTGCGCGACCCGGGAGAGCACCTGCTCACGCGTGAATTGGTCGGGACCGACTACGCCGCACTGATCGTGCGCATCCTCGTCGATCCGAACAGCCCCGAAGACGTCGCCGAGGTGAACCGGTTGCAAGACGCCCTCAACATCGACGGCGGCGGAACGGGAGAGTTCCCGTTGCCCGACTACGACGAGCAATCGCAGACCGAGACCCGCGACGCACTCCTCGCACTCGCGCGAGGCATCACCACGTACGACCATTCATTCGGTACCGCTGCGGAAGTCGATCCGATCAGGCACCTGCTCGGTACCGCATCCGGCTGGGGTGGCCTTCCCGAGTACGAGGCCACCTACGTCAACTTCGACGAACGTCTCCCGGTCGGGGAATACCGTCTCCGCCTGAACGATGTTCCCGTGGATGCGTTCTGGTCGGTCTCGCTGTACAACGCGGCCGGATACTTCGAAGAGAACGCCCTGGGCGTCAACAGCATCAACAGCCTCACGGCCACCCCAGACTCCGACGGCAGCACCACCATCCGCTTCGGGGTCCATCTCGACGGCGTCGCGAACGCACTGCCCATCATGCCCGGGTGGAACTACGTACTGCGCCTGTACCGCCCCCGTCCCTCCGTGCTCGACGGCACCTGGACGGCGCCTCGTCCCGAAGCCCTGCAGCAAAGCGTTCCCCACGCACACACCACTCTCGGGTGACTCGACCTGATCACGGAGGTACAAGCCATGCGTCTGTTATTTCAGCTCGTTTCGCAATGTGTTCTCGGCGCGATCGCGCTGATCGTCGTGCATTTTGCTCTTCCTGGGGTCAGCCTGAGCGTGAACGGCTTCTTGGCCGCTATCGGTGTATTCACCCTCGCACACATGATTCTCGGCCCATTCGTGCTCAGCGTGGCACTGCACTACGCAGCTCCGCTCGCGGGTGGTGTCGGCTTGGTCGCCACACTGCTCGCGCTCTGGGTTGCGACCCTGGTCCCCGACGGTATCGAGATCAGCGGCGTCGGGTCCTGGATCCTCGCCCCGATCATCGTGTGGGTGATCACGGCATTGGGAGGGTGGATCTTCATGGCTCTCGTCATCGACAAGTGGATCAAGAGACGCAATGCCGAAAAGCTCGTGCGCAGTGTGCAGAAGGCATGAATGATCAGTTCGGAAACGGAACCCACAAGGAGTCAGCCATGCCAACTCACCCGCTCGATCGCCGCGTTCTCCTGAAGACCGCTCCGAACTTCCGGGACCTCGGTGGCATTCCTGTTGCAGACGGCACCGTCCGCGCGGGCGCGCTCTACCGTTCAGCGACTCTGGCGAAACTCGACGGCGACGACCTTGCCGCGGTCGCCGACTTGGACGTCCGGACGGTATACGACCTGAGGACCGCCGCCGAGCGCGACGGCGCACTCGACAATCTCCCTGACTCGACGCGCACAGTCTGGCTCGACGTACTTGCCGACAATGCCCAAAACGCCGCGGCCACTGGACTACTCATGACGGACCCGGTCGCATACGCCGAGACCATCAGCGACGGACGTGGGATCGCACAGATGGAGGAAGCCAACCGCAACTTCGTCAGCCTGCCGTCCGCTCTCGACGCCTATCGCACGTTCTACCTCGACCTCATCGACGAAAAACGCACCGGGGCAGCACTTTTCCACTGCACCACCGGCAAGGATCGAACCGGGTGGGCCGCGACCTCTTTCCTACTCCTCCTCGGGGCCGACGAAGCCGATGTACGCGCCGACTACCTGGAGACGAACACCGATCTGGCTCCCATGACAGAACCGATCCTCGACTTCGCCGCGAGCAAAGGCGTTGACGCAGAAGTGCTACGACCCCTCCTCGGAGTCCGTGACAGCTATTTCGACGCAGCTCTCGACGAAATGCGCACGCACTTCGGCACCGTCGAGGACTACGCAATCAACGGACTGAAGCTCACCGCAGAGCAACTCACCGCGCTCCGCGAGCGGTTCACATCCAGGTCGGGAGTCATCAGCGCGAAGTGATCGGAGCCCTTACCGAACAGGCATTTTGGCCCTCTCCCCGCTTTTTCTGGTGATTGTCCGCCCGGGTGACCACGACGACGGCGAGGATCCCCACCGCCAAGCCGAGCGCGGTGAACGCAGTGAACGATTCTCCGAACATCAACGCGCCCCAGACCGCGGTGACGGGGGCGATCAAGAACATCAAGGTGTTGACGGACGTGATGCCGATGCGACGGAGCAGTAACCAGTACAGCCCGTAACCACCGAACGTGGACAGCACGACTGACCAGAGCAATGCGATCCAGAATGTGTTGACGCTTGGTGGTACGGCGACACCTGAGGCCACCGCCAGTGTCGTGAAAACTATTGCGCTGGTAGAGCAGTGGATGGCCAGAGCCTGCAGAGGTGGCGTGGACGTGTGAGCGCGTTGTTGGACGAAGGTGGATGCAACCAGGCTGAGCATCCCCAGGAACGGAATCGCGTACGCCCACCACGGCGCCGATGTACCGGCCCCGGCATCGGCTGCCGTGACCATCGCGACGCCGCCCATTCCGATCGCCAACCCGATCCACTGCATACGCGGGACTGCGACACCGAGGACCGGACCGAGCAGCGCGGCAGCCACCAGCGGCTGAATACCGTCGATCAGCGCAGTTGTTCCGGTGTTCACGCCGAGATCGACTGCCCAGTACACCGACAACAGGTAGCCACTCTGGGAGAGCATCCCGATCACCACCTGCCTGCCGAGAGCCCGTGGTGTCGGCATCGTGTTCTGGCGCCGGGCGGAGAACCAGACAATCGGGAGCAGTACCACCGCGAGCGGGAGAAAACGCCACATCAGCAGCGTGGGGACCCCGGCACTGTCGGCGCCTAGTTTGGCTCCGATGAATCCCGAACTCCAGCACGCGACGAACAGGACCGACAAGGTAGCCGTCACGGCAGATCTCGAGGTCACGATCCGAGGTATACCGATCTGTTTACTCATGAGCCCGACTATACAGATCGGTATACTTTTGTCCATGGCAGAGGAATCCACACCCGAATTGACTCCGAAAGCGCGTCGCATTCTGGAGTCTGCGTCGAAGCTGTTCTACGAAAAGGGGATTCATGCCGTAGGCGTGGATACCGTCGCACTGGACGCCGGGGTCACGAAGAAGACTTTGTACGAACGGTTCGGCTCGAAAGACGGTCTCGTCGTTGAATACCTGAGGGCTCGAGATCGGCGGTGGCGAATCTTTCGCGACGAGAAGCTCGCATCAGCCGGAGCTAGCCGCGCCGAACAGTTGAGTGCGGTATTCGACGCTTCCGCCTCCTGGTCCAAGGCGAGCGGAGGCAAAGGGTGCAGCATGATCAACGCGCACGCCGAGTTCAGCGATCACTCACATCCGGTGTTCGCTGTCATCGCCGAACAAAAGCGGGAGATGTCAGACCTTTTCCGGCGCGTTCTGGCGACGGACGGACTAGCCGACGAACGTCTCGTCGAGGCAATCATGCTGCTTCACGAAGGTGCCCTCGTCGCAGACGGGATCGGTATCGGCACCGACCCCTTCGGCGCCGGCCGGGACGCGGCGCTCGAATTGCTCAAAAATTCAGACTGATTCGCGCAGTTGCCCCCACAGTCACTCCCCCACCCGCTTCGCCCCCACAGTCACTCCCCCACCCGCTTCGCCCCCACAGTCACTCCCCCACCCGCTTCGCCCCCACCATGCGCCTCGCTATCTCCAAATACCTCTCCACCAACTCGTCCGGAGACAACTCACCGTCCGGTCGGTACCAGACCGCGACGGCGACGCACATCGTCACCACGGCTCTGCTGGCGTCCTCGGGATGGTCGGCTTCGAACACGCCCGAGGCGACGCCGTCGAGGACGATCCGGTCCACCTGCTTCTGCTGTTCGTCGCGCTGGGCGATGTAACCAGCCCGGCTGTCGGGCTCCATGCTGCGGATCTCGGAGGAGGCGACGAACGACTGCTCGCGTCGAAACATGTGGAACCGCAACAGAGATTCGATCACCGCGTCGAAGCGATCGGAGGGATCGTCCCCGGCATCGAGTTCGGCGGCGCGGCTTCGCTCCAACAACTCCGTCATCACAACGGTCGCCAGACCGATCAGCAGAGCTTGCTTGGACGGGTAGTGGTGGTAGAGCCCCGGCACCGACAGCCCGGACCGCGACGCGACGTCACGGATCGAAGTCCCGTGATAGCCCTGCTCGACGAACGCCTCCAACGCCGCAGCGAGCGGTTTCGGTAGTCCCAGGTCTTCGTAATCGCGCCAGGACCCGCGTACCGGAAGCTCGTTCGTCATACCGATACCGTAGATCGCTCTTGCGCCGCCGCCGAACACGTCGGAGCCATTGGTTAGAGTCGGTGTTCACCGAAAGACAGGGACCAGTCATGATCCATGTTCGCCACACCGCGGTTGCTGCCGTGCCGGTTGATGTCGCCTTCGACTACATCGACAACTACCGCAATGTCCCGACGTGGATGTTCGGTGTTTCCGAGTTCACCCCGTTCGGAGAGTTCGATCAGGGACTCGGCGCCACGTTCGACGCGGCCATGCAGATCGGGCCGAGCACGTTGCGCTCCAAACTCGAGGTCACCGAGTGGGAGAAGAATCGGATCATCAAGCTGTCTTCGCTCGGCGGTGTATCCAACTCGTCCACGTGGGAGTTCGCTGCGATCGACGATTCCAAGACCGAGCTTTCCGTCGACTTCGCCTACAAACTGCCCGGCGGCATTGCCGGCAAGGCACTCGGCCGATTGATCGGGCCGTTCGTCGAAAACGCTGTCAAGAACAGCGAGGAAACACTGCGCCACAGCCTCGAGGAGCAGTTCGCGGCCCGCGGCGAAGGCTGAAACTACCCGCGGTCGCCTTCGAGTCCCAGCGCGTTGGCCCACACCTGAGTAGCCGTCTTGACGACGTCCTCGAACGGGACGGGGTTGCCGTCGGCGCCAGGTTCCTCGGAGACGAATGAACTGTAGGCAAGACGGCTCACCATCGCCGACAGTGCTCGGGAAGCCAACAGCGGGTCCAACGAGGCGTCTGCCTTGCCAGCTGCTTGCAAGCGTTCGATGGCTCGGGCATTGCGAGAAATGAAGGTCTCGGCTCGGTCCCGACGCAGTTTCGCGAAGGCCGGGTCGATGTGCGATACCTGCTCGAGTAGGCCCATGAGTTTGGCGTTGCGGCGAAAAGCCGTCAGGTAGGCACGGTTGCTCGATTCGAGGACCGCATACGGATTGTCGACGTCGCGGACCCGTCCCATGCCTGGGTGCAGCATGTCTTCCTGCGCGACGTCGAGAACTGCGGCGAAGATCTGCTCTTTGTTGTCGAAGTAGGTGTAGAACGTGCCGGTGGAGCAGTTCGCTTCCTTGGTGATGTCCGTGAGACGGGCGTCGAGATACCCTGCGCGCTCGAACACCGTTCGAGCCGCTGCGACCAGAGAAGCCCTGGTCCGGACGCCGCGGGCAGTCACCGGCAGGTCACGCAGAAGCTCCGTCGCAGCCATGGATGGTGGCGGACGGTCTTCCCAGTTCTCCTGAGGTTCGGCGCGAGAGGTCACCAGCTACTTATACGGCAAAGCCGGCGACATCTCGGCATCGGCGTCAGGTGATGGTGATTCCTCCGTCGACGGCGATGGTCTGACCGGTGACGTATCCGCCGGCCTCGGACGCGAGCCACACCATGGTGGCCGCGAGCTCTTCAGGATCGCCCATGCGGCCGAGGATCAGGCGCGGAGCCATCGCGTCCAAGTAACCGTCGTTGTATTGGTCCGTCATTTCCGACTTGAAGAAGCCGGGCGCGATCGCGTTGACGCGAATGCCCTTGCGCGTTCCCCACTGCTGTGCGAGGTCGCGGGTCAATCCGACGACGCCTGCCTTGCTCGCCGCATAGGCGGCCTGCGGGAGTCCGGCGGTCGTCAATCCGAGAATGCTCGAGATGTTGACGATGGAGCTGCCCGGGAGCATGACGCGGCCGCAGGCCTGCGCTGCCCAGTAGGACCCATTGAGGTTGATGTCGATGACGGCGCGGAACTGGTCCGGGGTCTCGCGGGTCGCCGGAACGGCAGTTCCGACGCCGGCATTGTTGACCAGCACGTCCACGCGGCCGAACTTCTCCATCGCGGCGTCGACCATGTTCTGAGCCTGAGCCGGATCGACGATGTCGGTGGCCACGCACAATGCTTCGCGGCCTGCGTCACGCACGAGCTTGGCCGTGTCTTCGAGCTTGTCGACGCGGCGAGCAGCGAGGACGACGTCCGCGCCGGCCTCTGCTGCGGCTTTCGCAAACGCCACCCCGAGGCCCGACGACGCACCGGTCACGATGACCACTCGATCGGTCAGAGAGAACTTGTCGAGAACAGACATGCGCGGTGATGCTCCTGTGTCGTCGGGTTCGGGAAGTGGCGGTTGCAGTGACGTATCGACTGCAGTTGCGAAATTACAGGCCGAGATCGCGGCCGATGAGTTCCTTCATGATCTCGTTGGATCCGGCCCAGATCTTGGTGACGCGGGCGTCCATCCACGCGCGAGCGGCGCGGTACTCGGTCATGAAGCCGTAGCCACCGTGCAACTGAACGCAGTGATCGAGGACCTCGTTCTGCACCTGCGCGGTCCACCACTTAGCCTTGGCGGCGTCGATGGCGGTCAGCTCGCCGGCAGCGTGTGCCGCGACGCAGTTGTCGACGTAGGCCTGGGTGACCTCGATGCGGGTGACGAGATCCGCGAGAAGGAATTTGTTCCACTGCAACGAGCCGATCGGCTGACCGAAAGCCTTGCGGTCCTTGGCATATTGCAGCGTCTCTTCGAGGATCGGAGCGGCGTGCGCGATGTTGGACACCGCAGCGCCGACGCGCTCCTGCGGCAGCATTTCCATCATGTGGATGAAGCCGCGGTCGATCTCACCGATGATGTTGGTGGACGGCACGCGAACGTTCTCGAAGAACAGTTCGGCGGTATCGGACTCGTGCTGGCCGACCTTGTCGAGCTTGCGTCCGCGCTCGAAGCCTTCCATGCCGGTCTCGACGGCAAAGAGGGTGATGCCCTTGGACTTCTTCTCGGGACTGGTCCGAGCCGCCACGATCACAAGGTCGGCGTTGTAGCCGTTGGTGATGAAGGTCTTGGAGCCGTTGATGATCCAGTCGTCGCCGTCCTTGACCGCAGTGGTCTTGAGCGAGGCGAGGTCGGATCCACCGGAAGGCTCGGTCATGCCGATGGCCGTCAGCATCTCACCGGTGCAGAACTTGGGCAGCCAACGCTGCTTCTGCTCTTCGGTGGTGAGCTGAACGAGGTAGGGAGCAACGACGTCGGCGTGAATGCCGAAGCTCGAGGCAACAGCTGCACTGGCGCGCGAGAGCTCTTCGGCCAGAACCGCGTTGAAGCGGTAGTCGCCGGCTTCGCTTCCGCCGTACGCCTCCGGAACCTCGAGTCCGAGGAAGCCGTTGCGTCCCGCTTCGAGCCAGATTTCACGATCGATGAAGCGCTGGTCGATCAGCTTCTCTGCGACCGGAAGGATGTTCCGGTTGACGAATTCGCGAGCAGATTCGCGAAATGCCTCGTGATCGGGTCCGTACAGAGTGCGACGCATGACGAGTTGCTTCCTTTCGGCGTGGCAAAGCCACACGTAACGATGTTCCTAAGCATTCGCTTAGAATCTAAGCACCTGCTTATAGTGAATCGAGAGCGGGATATTGTCAACATCGAAATCCGTCACACCTGGAGGAAACCGTGAGCGATTCACCTGACGTGGTGATCAGCCCCTCCAAAGCTGCGGCCCGTATCCGCGCGGCAGCCGTGGACGCTTTTGCCTCTGCCGGCTACGGCGGCACCACCACCCGTGACATCGCCGCGCGACTCGACATGAGTCCCGCCGCCATGTACCCGCACTACCGCTCGAAAGAAGAGCTGCTTTTCGCGATCAGCTTCGAAGGCCACACCGAAGCGTTGAAAGTGGTCGAGGGCGCCGACCGCCCGGGTGAAGAACCGTCCGTTCGTTTGCAGGAACTGATCAGCACCTTCGCCAGTTGGCAGGCCGGGCACCATTCACTCGCTCGCGTTGTCCAGTACGAACTCACTGCCCTCACACCAGAGCACTACCGAACCGTCGTCGCTCTTCGCCGCAACACGACGCGGGTGGTCCGGGAGGTTGTCGACGCCGGCGTGCAGTCGGGCGACTTCACGATCCCCGATGCCGAAGGCGTCACCCTCGCCTTGATGTCCCTGTGCGTCGACGTGTGCCGCTGGTTCCCAGCCGGCAATTACACGAATCCGGAAGACATCGGAAAACTGTACGGAGACCTGGCATTGAGGATGGTGGGCGCCGCCTGAATCAGGTGACACCGACCGCAGAAAGGACTCGGCCAGTGGCCAACCGCACCTATCTCTACTCGACCCCTGTTGCCCCGCATGAGAATCCGGCTGCCGCTCGCACCCGTGGACTCAAAGGAATCTCGGAGTGGTCGTACGCGATACCGCTGGTCCCGAGGATCCTTGTGTCCGTGAATCCCTTCGCCCAACAGTCGATCATCTGGGACGACACCCCCGACCTGATCGCGGTCACCGCGCCCTGTGGTCCTGGTATCGCCCGGTTCGAAGACTTCCTCGGCCGCATCGATCACCCCGCACTCGGCACGATGGCCGGCGATGCGCTGCGTTTCCTGCACAGCCACACCGAACCCGACCACTACTTCGTCCTCGAGTGCGGCGAGATCTTCGACATGGACGACGAACCGTTCGCCGAACAGGGCACGGCCCTGATGACCGGTCTGGCGGACATCGACGCCGAGATGGAGGCGGCGCTGGCCACGCTCGCACCCGTCAAGCCAAGCTTCTGGGAGCGACTGTTCACGCCGACTCAGGAGAGCGTCGAGGAACCGCTACGCGAGCTCGGCCTCGGTTACTGGTCCGAGACCCTGTACTTCGATCTCGACGTCCCTCGATAGGAGCCGATCAGTCCGAGATCTCACCCAACCGACGCTCCAGGTAGGCCCGCTCCGGTTCCGTACCAACGAGTTTCAGAGCTTGTCGGTACGCGGATGCCGCTGCGTCGGTGCGCCCCAACCGAGCAAGTAGTTCGGCTCGTGCAAGGTGATACGGATGGTAGTCGGCAAGTTTGGGCTCCGCTGCCAGTTCCTCCAGCGCAGTCAGCCCGACTTCCTCGCCGTCGCGCATCGCCAGCGCCACTGCCCTGTTGACTGCGACGACGGGCGAAGGCGTCAACGTGAGAAGCACTCCGTAGAGCGCGCAGATCTGCGGCCAGTCGGTGCTCTCCACATCTGCGGCCTCGTCATGCAATGCGGCGATGGCGGCCTGCACCCCGTACGGCCCCGGCGCTCCCCCGGTCAACGCGACTACGACGAGGTCGCTGCCTTCCTCGATCATCGGCTGGTCCCAACACCCGCGATCCTGGTCTTCGAGGAGCACGATCCCGCCACCGGCGTCGGTACGGGCATCCCGGCGCGCATGGACGAGAAGCATCAACGCGAGCAACCCGGCGATCTCGCGCTCCTCGGGAAGCAAAGCGCGCAAGATCCTCGCCAGCCTGATCGCCTCTACTGCCAGGTCGACGCGTTGCAGATCTGGACCCGAACTCGCTGCATACCCCTCGGTGAACACCGAATAGATCACCCGCAGAACACCGGGCAGACGCTCCGGGAGTTCTTCGGCGCTGGGAGTTCGGAAGGGAATCCGAGCCTGACGTATCTTCTTCTTCGCACGCACGATCCGCTGCGCCATGGTCGCAGAAGGCACGAGGAAGGCCCGAGCAACCTCGGGCGTCGTCAACCCTCCGAGGCAACGCAAGGTGAGTGCGATTCGGTCGTCCTCGGCCAGCGCTGGGTGCGAGCAGGTGAAGAACAGCTGCAACCGCTCGTCGGGAAGTTCTCCGTCGACCGTGGGCGGCGCCGGGTCGGCACGATCGGCGTCCACCTGCATCACCGCCAATCGCGCCGCATAGGCCTGATCACGACGAAGCCTGTCGACGGCTTTACGACGCGCCGTGGTCAGCAGCCAGGCGCCGGGTTTAGCCGGCACTCCGTCCACGGCCCAGTGCACCAACGCGGCCTCGACGGCTTCGGAGGTGACTTCCTCGGCCAGATCCAGATCACCGAAGCGGCGGACGAGCGAGGCCAAGAGTCGTCCGCGTTCCTCCCGGAACACTGACTCGATGGAGTTCTCGGCCTGCTCGTCCACGGCGAATCAGTCCCCGAACCCGGCCAGTGGACGCACCTCGACGCTGCCGCCGTCGCGCGCGCCGGGGCACCGCGCGGCCCATGAAAGCGCCGCATCCAGATCGGGAACGTCGATGACGTCGTAGCCGCCGAGGATTTCACGGGTTTCTGCGAAGGGTCCGTCGGTGACGGTCTTTTCTCCGGACTGCGAGACCCGAACCGTCGTCGTAGTCGTCAGGTCGGCGAGGGCATCGCCGGACACCCAGATCCCGGCATCCTTCATTTCCTTGTCGTATTGCTGCCAGTCCTCGAACGTGCACTGGGGTTCGTTGTCTCCGCCGGGCGCGGTGTAGATGAGCAACATGTACTTCATGACTGACTCCTTGGTCTGTTGTTTCTCTTCCGGCTTTCTTGCCTTACAACATGACGACGAACGGTTCTCCCCGGAATCGACAGGCGACTCGAAAAAACTTTTGGCGGGTTCGTCCGAGGTGCTGCCGTTAGGCTGAGTGTATGACCGAACGCGACCGGGACGCCGCTGGGAAACCCCTCAATTCGCGGCCCCGTGACGGACTCGGCCGTCCACTGCCACGCGACGCGCCGGGCGGCGTTCCGCGCATTCCGGACGATGTACGCCTGCCACCAGACGAGTCCATCACCGAGGCTCAGCGCCTCCTCGACCACGGCATGCCTTTTCACGCACACGAGATTCTCGAAGGAACGTGGAAAAGCGCGCCGCCCGAGGAACGTGACCTGTGGCAGGGACTGGCTCAGTTGGCCGTCGGGCTCACCCATCTGCTTCGGGGCAACAACACCGGCGCCGTCTCACTCCTCGGCCAGGGTCACGACCGCATCAGGCACTACGAGGTCGAGAGTCCGCACGGCCTCGATATCCCCGGTCTACTGACGTGGTCCGAGCACCTGCTCGCCGAAATCGATCGCCCCGGCGATTTCCCCGCCCCTCCGATTCCGAGGTTGAGAATCCCCTGATGCCCATCTTCCCCATGTTTCCGCTCGGCTCCGCTTTGCTACCGGGTGAGGTGTTGCCCCTGAACATCTTCGAACCTCGGTATCGCGCACTGGTCGAGAACGTTCTCGAAGCTGCCGACGGCCCACTGTTCGGAGTAGTGCTCATCGCTCGTGGCCACGAGGTCGGTGGCGGCGAATCACGTCACGACGTCGGCACTCTGGCTCGGATCGAGTCTCATGTCGCCATGGGTGCCGGGCGGTATCAGTTGTATTGCCGGACCGAAGACCGCATCCGGGTCAATCGATGGCTGCCGGACGATCCCTACCCACTTGCCGAGGTCGAATTGTGGCCTGACGAGAACAACGGAACACCAGTCACTGCTTACGAATACGACTCGCTCCTCGAGCGCATCGAGTTCATGTACGGAATGTTGGGAAAGCTCGCACTTCGGGCCGGCGAACAGACTCCGCGAATGCCCGTCCCACCGGATCCCTTGGATCCGCTGGGTTCTCGGCTGTATGCCCTCGCCAGGAGCATTCCGATGGGTGACGCCGATCGCCTGGCGATTTTGACCGCGCCAGGCGCCGACGAACGTATTCGGACACTCTCGGAGGCAGTCGAGAACACCATCGAGGTCGCGCAGTTCAATCTCCTCTGAGCGCAACTACGCCATCGTCTGACCCATGTCGATGACGATCTTCGTCCCGGTGACCGCGCGGGAGAGGTCCGTCGCGAGGTAGACGACGGCGTTGGAGATGTCCTCGACGGTGGTGCGCGGGACGGACGTGAGCGGCCACTTGTACGAGTTCATGTACTCCGGATGAGTAGTGAGTACCTTACCGACGTTGGGATCGTTGCCCATCTCGGTCTCCACCGCGCCAGGGTGGATGCTGTTGACTCGAATGTCGAAGCTTCCCAATTCCGTTGCAGCAGTGCGAGCCAAACCCACGAGGCCGTGCTTGGCCGCCGAGTAGTGCGCGCAGCCGGGCGCTTCGGCGACGCCGGCAGCACTGCTCACAATCACGATGGAACCACCGTTGCCGGCTTCGATCATTGCAGGAACCGCAGCTGTCATCGCGCGCCAGACACCATTGAGATTGATGTCCACCAGCGTCGACCACTGCTCTTCAGGCATCTCCCAGAAACGGTTCCACGTAGCGATGCCCGCATTGGCAATCACGACGTCGAGGCGATCGAACTTGTCGACGCCCGACGCCACCGCCGCACGCAGTGCCTCGAGGTCACGGACGTCCGCTACAGCGGTGACGATCTCGCGCCCCTCCGCTCGCACGAGACGAGCCGTTTCTTCGAGGTCGGCTTCAGTCGCGGCCGCGTAACCCACGTCTTCGGACACCGACGCGCACACGTCGACAGCGATGACGTCTGCACCTTCCTGCGCGAGTCGAATCGCGTGATTGCGTCCCTGACCCCGCGCTGCACCGGTGATGAAAACGACCTTGCCTGCCAACAGTTGTGTCATGGCCGGGACGTTAGACGCTGATGTGGCCCGCTGCCTCCGAGTTCCCGCTCGACGGGAATCAACCGTCGACGATGACGACGTGAAGATTCCTCGGACCATGGACACCTTCGACGCGCTCGAGTTCGATGTCGGAGGTCGCCGACGGGCCGCTGATCATGGTGGTGGGGCGCTCCGGTGTCAGATTCGCAATCGCCTCCGGCACTCCCACTTCCACACTGCTGCGATACACGACGCAGATGTGTGTGTCCGGTACCAGCGTCAACGCACGGCGTCCCTGCGATGGACCGGCGTCGAGGAAGATCGTGCCGGTTTCGGCACACGATACCTTCGAGCCGGTGACAACGGCGTCGAGGTTCTCGAGTTCAGGAGCCGGTACGTCCGGGCTGTCCACCACCAGCGTTCCGTCGAATCCGGCTACCCATGATCGGTCGAGGCCGGCGGGGATCCCCAGAGTGTGTAGTCCGCGCCCTTTCAGTATTCCGGCGACGGCCTCGGCGATTTCTGTTGCAGCGCAATGGTGAACGTGCGCCTTGTAGTCCACCAGACGGTCGACGAACAAATCGATGAGTTCCTCGTCGGACATGGTTCTGCCAGTCCGGTAGTTTCGCGGTATCTCGCCTTCGCGGGCGGGCGCCAAGGTGATGGCATCACGAATGCGTCCGAGCACCACTTCACGTGAATTCATCTGTCCGCCTTCCCGTCACGACGAGCCTCGTCCAATGCCGCGCGGCCTTCGTCGGAGTCCCACCAGGATCGGAAGGTCTGCTTGGGCGGTGCGGGAATGTCTCTGGCAGCTGTCCAACCGTTCAATGGAGGTGGCAACGTAGAGATCTTCCCTTTCCTGCCGGCCACGACGCGTCCGAGCCCGGCAGCTTTCTGAGCCAACGTCCACCGGCCCTCGGTCGACATCGCCAGAGAGGCGGCTTTCATCGCCAAAGACTCTGCCGTGACACCGGATTGCTCGACCTTCTGGTGCCGCAATTCGACGAGCAGCGAGGGTATGTCGATCTTGACCGGGCAGGCGTCGAAGCACGCACCGCACAGACTCGAGGCAAAGGGAAGCGTCGAGTTGGGATCATCTTTGCCATGCATGCCCGCGAGCTGCGGAGTCAGCACCGCGCCGATCGGTCCCGGATAGGTCGATCCGTAGGCGTGACCGCCGGTGCGCTCGTAGACCGGGCACACGTTCAGACACGCCGAGCACCGTATGCAGCTCAGGGCTTCCCTCCCGATCTTGTCGGCAAGCGCGGCAGTCCGACCGTTGTCGAGGAGGACCAGGTGGAACTCCTGTGGACCGTCGTCGGGCGTGACGCCGGTCCACATGGAGGTGTACGGGTTCATCCGCTCCCCCGTCGAGGACCGCGGCAGCAGTTGCAGGAAGACCTCCAGATCCTGATACGTCGGCAGAATCTTCTCGATGCCCATCACGGTGATCAGTGTTTTCGGCAGCGTCAGGCACATTCGCCCGTTGCCCTCCGACTCCACGACGGTCAGAGTGCCCGTGTCCGCGATGCCGAAATTGGCGCCGGAGACGGCGACCGGCGTCGTCATGAACTTGTGGCGCAGAAACTTTCGTGCAGCAGCGGCAAGTTCGGCCGGGTTCTCCCCGAGGTTGGGGTCGACATCTGGCATCTCACGAAGGAATATCTCCCGAATCTCGGACCTGTTGCGATGGATCGCGGGAACCAGGATGTGCGACGGTTTGTCGTGGCCGAGTTGGACGATCAATTCCGCGAGATCGGTCTCGTAGGCGGTGATTCCGTGGGCTTCGAGATGCTCGTTGAGACCGATCTCCTGCGTGGCCATCGACTTGACCTTGATGACCTCGTCGGAGCCGGTGGCTTTGACAAGTTCGGTCACAATGGCGTTGGCCTCGTTGGCATCCGCCGCCCAATGCACATGCCCACCGCGCGCGATGACTGCAGCCTCGAACTGTTCGAGCAGTTCCGGCAACCGCGCCATGACGTCGGCCTTGATCGCCGAACCCGCGTCACGCAGCTCTTCCCAATCGGGCAGCTCTCCAGTCACGTTGATGCGCTTGGCACGGATGGTGTGCGTCGCCTTGCCGATATTGCGTCGCAGTTGCGCGTTGGCCAGCTCGTGATGTGCTGCGACGGGGAATTTCTCAGTACCTCGCAGGAACCCTGCACCCTCGGGCGACCTCGGCGGGAAGCTGGGCAGACCCAGCGTCACAGCGCTCATGCGTGCACCCGGCTTTCCACCGACGCCAGAATCTCCGCGAGGTGAATGGTCTTGGCGCCCATCTGCAGTCGTGACATACCGCCGCCGATGTGCATGAGGCAGGACGAGTCTCCGGCGCTGCAGAATTCGGCGCCGGTGTCCGCAACGTGGCGAATTTTGTCCGCCAGCATGGCCGTCGAAGTCTCCGCATTCTTGATGGCGAAGGTGCCGCCGAATCCACAGCAGGAATCTGCTTCGGGGAGTTCGACCAGATCGATGTCGCGGACGTTGCGCAGCAACTGAAGTGGCTTGTCCCCTACCCTCAGCATGCGCAGTGAGTGACAGGTCGGGTGATAGGTGACCCGGTGCGGGAAGTACGCGCCCACATCGGTGACCCCGAGAACGTCCACGAGGAATTCGGAAAGCTCGTACGTCTTTGCCTTCACGGTCTGCACCTGTCCACACAGCGACGCGGTGCCGTAGCGCTCGGCGACGATCTCGTGTTGATGACGGACCGAGCCGACGCACGACCCCGATGGTGCGACAACGGCGTCGATCGACGCATCACCGAAGGTATCGGCGTAGTTCGCGACCAGCGGTAGTGCGCCCGGCTGATAGCCGGTATTGACGTGCATCTGCCCGCAGCAGGTCTGCCCGGACGGAAACACGACGTCGTGCCCGAGACGGGTGAGCAGGAGGGCGGTGGCCTTGACGGCGTCGGGAAACATCGTGTCCCCGATGCAGGTGGCGAACAGCGCTACTCGCATGTGGTTCCCCGCAATCTGTCAGTGTGGTCTGACCACAGTAATACATCCCCGTACAGGCCACCCCATAAACGGCGTCCACCCGGTTATGCTCTTGCCTCATGCCGACCGAGCCGAGCCCGCGAGCGTGGGAACAAGTACTGAGCCACCTCGAACGTCGGCTCGTTTCAGGCGAGGTGTCTCCTGGCCAGCGCCTGCCGGGAGAGAGAATTCTGGCAGCAGAGTTGGGCGTCGGACGGTCATCGGTCCGAGAAGCGTTGCGGGTCATGGAAGCACTCGGCCTCCTCAAGGCGCAGACTGGCTCCGGCCCGACGTCCGGCGCGATGATCGTGGCCAAACCGACCGGCGGTATGACCATGCTGATGCGGATGCAGGTTGCAGCACAAGGCTTTCCGGTCTCGGATGTGGTGAAGACACGACTCGTTCTCGAATCCGAGGTGATGCAGTCCCTGGCATCGCGGACCCCGACACCCGACCTCCGCGCGGCCGTCGAACTGCTCGACTCGATGGAGGACGCAGCTCTCTCGGCCGAGGAATTCTTGCTACTCGACGCACAGTTCCACGTGGCGCTCGCCGACGCGGCGGGCAATCAGGTGATCGCAGCCATGATGACCGGCCTGCGCGAGTCCATCGAGGCCTACGTTCTCGCGGGCGTCCAGATCGACAGCTGGCCGAGCACCTGCATGCGACTGCGTGACGAACACCGAGGATTGGTGGATGCGGTCAACGCGGGTGACGGCGAACTCGCACGTCAGCGCATAGTCGGCCACATCCGCGGTTACTACTCGGAAAGCGCCCACTCCGGCCGGTGACAGGGGGTGGTAATTGCGCCTCCAGAAGTCGTGTACTGTTGGTTTCACACCGACGCGGGGTGGAGCAGCTCGGTAGCTCGCTGGGCTCATAACCCAGAGGTCGCAGGTTCAAATCCTGTCCCCGCTACAAAGAAGAGGCCCGTAGGTTGCGAAAGCGACCTACGGGCCTTTTGCTGTGCGCCTTTATTAACCGCCGGGGGTTAATAAAGGCGCACAGCAGTAGCTCACACCACCACGTTGTGAAAATCGATCTCTGCGGCCAGCATGCCCGAGAACCACCGATCCAGGTCCTCGTCGCTCACTGACTTCGGCATGGCGTCCACTTCGCACGCCAGCACCGCCACCTGAGACACGAACGGCGGAGCGACATGCATGTCCACCCAGTCCTGCAACGCTGGTTCGCGATCTACCTTCACTGCCGCCGCCTCCCGGCACCACGACAGATACAGGGTTTCCGCGGCGTACATGCCCACCAGCGCCGCCGCCCTGCCCTCTTCGCGAGCGAGGGCCAAGGCGTGCGTGGACAGCACGGCCGACTCCTCGACCAGCGCCGCTGCGTCACCCTCGTACGGGAAGCGGGAACGCAAGTGCGCGAAATACTCGCGCTGCTCGCCCACCAGGTTCGACATCGACGTCACGTGGTCGAGCGCGTCGTCGAGCGTCGGGGATTCGGCGACCACCAACCCCAACACCTTGACGGCCGTCAGTACAAATGCCTCTTCGATCACGAGGTACCGGCGGAATCCCTCATCACTCAACGTCCCGCCGATGGTGTCCTCGATGAATGGAACCGCCCGCGCGGCAGCGAGATTACTCTGCTGCCGCGCGAGCAGGTCTGAGGAGCGACTCATTCGCCGGCGACCCAACTGATCAAGCCGTCGAACAGGTCGGTGTATCCGGGCCACTGCTCACAGAACTCCGGCGGAGCCCAGTGCGGCGAGCAGTCCGAGGTGAAGACGATCGACCGTCCGGCGCCGTATTCACCGGCAGCGACAAGCGGATCGCCGTTGATGGTGGCGGGAACCACGGCACCGTCCTTCGCGACGACGCGGTTGTATCCCAGGAGCGCCGGCCAGGAATCGCCGGCACCACCGAGAGCCGGGTGAGCAGCATCGACGACGGTGGGAACGATCCCAGCCGGTGTCTCGACGCGATCGTCTTCGGCCAGCATCGTCACGGGCAGTACCTCGGCGATCGCGGTCTGGCGGAAAGCTGCTCGCGCCTGGAACCCGGAGAACGAGAGGTAACCACCGATCATCATCAGTGAGCCGCCGGCGTTCACCCAGTCACGAAGCGCGACAAGGCGATCCTCGCCGGCGCGGAACTGGTCGAACACGCCGGGAGCCAGCTGCAGCGAGTTCGCTCCGATGTCGGAGAGAACGACGACGTCGAACTGCGACAGTGCTTCTGCGGTACCGGGGAACTGCGTCGGCACCAGGTGTGCGGGCATGTGTGTCACGTCGTGGCCACGTGAGGTGAGCGCATCCCGAAGCGGGCCGACTCCCTCGACGTAGGAATGGACACTGAACTCGTCGACGCCCTTGACGTGCGTCGACGTCGTCATCCAGCTCTCGCCGGCGATCAGTACTCGTTTACCCATGACTGCTTCTGTTTCCTTTCGCGGCCTGCTCGAAGAGCGACCTCGGGTTGTCTCGCATCAATGCGGACACTTGCTGGGGATCTACGCCTGCGCGCACCAATCGGGCGGCGAAGGCGAGTGGTACGTAGGAGAATCCGTTTCCGCCGTGCTTTCTGAGCATTGATTTGAGGAAGAGGTCGTGACTGAGCAGGAGCTGTGATGCGTGACCGGAGGTGACCAATCCGGCTACCGCAGTGGCTGTTTCCGCCGGATGCGGAGAAAGACCCTCGCCGGGGAAATCGAAAGGCATCCCGATCATGTCGAACTCGAGAAAGACACCGCGGTCGGCGAGCGATCGTTGGTAGTCGGCGTCGTGTCCGGACGGGTCCATGTGGCACAGGACCATTGCTTGCGGATCGACGCCCATCTCGTCGACCACGATGTCGACGACGTGATGTCCCACGCGCTGCCAGCCCGGAAGGTGGACGAACAGGGGCACGTCCACCTCGCGCTGGGCGATGCATGCCGCCCGCAACGCTTTCGCCTCGTTCTGAGTGAAGAGCGGGGAGACTCCGATCTCCCCGATCACGCCAGGAGCCAATTCCTTTGCCGGATCGAACTCCTCGACGAGCGAACCTGCCAGATCGTCGACACCGAGTTCGTGGACCTCGACCGGATGGGTCGTCTCGAGGTACCACCCTGAACCCATGATCACTCGCACGTCTGACTTTCGCGAGAACTCCGCCAGCTTCTCCGGTGCCCGGCCCAGTCCCGGCGGTGTCAGATCGACGATCGTCCGACCACCGAGGCGGGCGAAGTCCGCAAGGTCTTCCACCACGGCCGATCCGTCGTCGACTCGACAATTGTCGAGACTGTAATACGGATTGTCGTGAAGAAGCCAGGCATCCTCGGCGCGTACCGGACCGGCCAACCGCTGTGCCACAACCGGATCCGGGGCCTCGGTGTACGCACCGGTGACGTCGTTGTGCAGATGTTCGTGTGGGAGAACCAGTCCGAGTTCCGAGCTGTCCACAGTTCCCGTGACAGTACGAACCTTGCTCATGAGCGTGCGGGCCCCGACGGTGCGGACTGCAGGTGTCGCCACAGCGCGCTCAGCGTGTGTCCGCGCATGTTGATCCAGATGGCCAGTAGCAGAACGACACCGGTGATGATCGGCGTCAGGAACGGGCTCACGCCGAGCAGGGTCAATCCGTTGGCGATGATTCCGGTCAGGACGGCGCCGATGACGGTACCGATCACGGTGCCGCGACCGCCGAAGAGATTGGTGCCACCGAGAACCACCGCGGTGATCACGGTGAGCTCGAATCCCGTTGCGGAGTTGGCCGAACCCGAGCCCAGTCGAGCCGCGATCAGCAGTCCCGCGATGCCGGCAGCCAGGCCGGTGAAGACGAGCGTCATCATGAGCACACGACGCGTGTTGACACCGGACCGTCGTACGGATTCGACGTTGGAACCGATACCGGTGACGTAGCGCCCGAAGCGCATGCGGTTGAGCGCAATTGCTCCGATGACCACGACGACGAGAGCAATCCAGGCGCTGGCGGAGAACCCGAGGAATTCCGAAGTTCCGAGCTTCGCGAAGTAGGTGTCGGCCGGAACCGGAACGGAGAATCCTTCGGTCCGATACAGCGCGATACCGCGAATGACGGACATCGTCGCCAGGGTCACGATGAACGGCGGAATACCCTGATAGGCAGCGAGCCATCCGTTGACCAGGCCCCAGGCCGCACCCATCACCGGGGCGGCGACGAAGACCAGGGACGAATCGACGCCGGCCTGGATAAGCTCGGCACTCATCGCCGCGACGAACGCGACGATCGCACCGACGGACAGGTCGATCTGACCTGCCGTGATCACGAAAGTCATCGCCACCGCGATGATCAGAACCGGAGCGATCTGGGTTGCCAGGTTCGACAGGTTCGTAAATGTCAGGAACGACGACGTGGTCGCCGAGAAGACGGCTGCGACAGCAACTGTCACCGCCAGCATCGCGAGGGTGGGCTTGTTGACGCTGTCCCACAAGGAGGGTTTCGCGGCGAGCTTGCGCTCGATCGGCGCCTGGGTCTTCTCGAGAGTGGTCATGCCGTGGCTCCCTGTGTTGCTGCCGATGTCCGTTGCGGCACCGGAGTTCGAGTGATGAGTCCGACGAGGGACTCGATGTTGAGGTCGCCGATCGGAACGTCGTCGACACTCTGCCCCTCGTACATGACCGTGATTCGGTCACACACGCGGAACAGGTCCTGCAGGCGGTGTGTCACGAGAATGACGCCCACGCCGGCCGCTGCGACGTCCGTGATCAGCTTGAGCACCGACTCGACCTCGGCGACGGCAAGCGCTGCGGTGGGCTCGTCGAGGATCAGTACGTCTGGGCGGAAGGAGACTGCGCGGGCGATCGCGACGGTTTGCCGCTGTCCGCCGGACAGTTGCCCGATCTCCTGGTAGGTCGACTTCACCTTGACATGCAGGTCGGCAAGAATGTGAGCCGCCTTCTCGTGCATGGCATGCCGGTCGAGGAAGGGGCCTTTTCGCGGTTCTCTGCCGAGGAACAGGTTGCTGGCGACGTCCAGCGTGTCGCACAGAGCCAGATCCTGGTAGACGATTCCGATCTTTTTCTGCTGCGCGTCGAGAGGCGTCGAAAAGCGCACTGGTTCACCGTTGACGCGCATTTCGCCGCCGTCGTGCTGAACCGCACCGGCGAGAATCTTCATCAGAGTGGACTTACCGGCGCCGTTGTCGCCGACCACTCCGAGTACTTCACCCTTCGCCAGCCGAAGGTCCACTCCTTGAAGGGACTTCACCGGTCCGTACGACTTGGTGATGCCCGAGAGTTCGATCAGTGGAGGTGCCATGATTACTTCTCCAAGTAGTACATGTAGTCGGCCACGTTCTCCGGGGTCACGATCTGGGTGGGAACCGGGATGTTTGCCGGAGCGCCGCGTCCGCAAGCCAGGTCGATTGCCGAATTCATTGCCTCATGGCCGAATTCGAAGGTGTTCTGCTGGACCACGCCTTTAAGCCAACCGGCTTTGAGTCCGCCTACCGCCTGATCCGAAAGATCCCAACCGACTGCTTCGATGCGATCCTGCGCCTTCTGACTGTTGACCGCCGCGACGAGACCGATCAGTGCCGGCTCACCGGTTGCGTAGACGTACTTCATGTCGCCACCGCCGGTCAGCAGGTTCTCCGCTGCGGTCTGTGCGTTCTCCTGAATGTTACGTCCGTCCACGACGGTGCCGACGGTCATTCCGCGGCCGGTCACGGTCTCCGTGAAGCCCTTCTGCCGCTCCAACTGGACAGTGCTGTTGAGCGCGCCGACGATACCGACCGTTCCGGTGTTGTTCGCGACGTCGGCCAAGGTGTTTCCGATCTTGGCACCGCCCTCGGCGTTGGCCGTACCGACCTGAGTCGACAGTGCCGGATCGTCGATGGTCGCGTCGACCGCGACGACGGGGATGCCCGCGTTCTTGGCCTTGACCACCGACGGCTTGATTCCGTCCGTGTCGATTGCATCGACGATGATCGCGTCGACTCCGGCGGCGATCAGATTGTCGAAGGCGTTGGCCTGCGCGACGGAATCGTCGTTGCCGCTGATGATCTGCAGGTCGACGCCTGCCTTGTCCGCGACGTTCTTCGCGGCATTGTTGATCTGGTTGAAGTACAGCGCCTGGAGGTTGATGGTCACCAGACCGACCTTGAGCTTGCCGTTCGTCCCGTCACAGCTTTCGGCGACCCGGGTCGGCTGCGGGATGGACGAGCCCCCCGATGCGTCCTTCGAGTCACTCGACGAAGCCGAGTCACAAGCGGTGAGCGTGAGCGCGACTGCAGCTCCCAGAGCCAGAGGCAATGCACGTTTCATCATCGAGTCTCCAAAAGGGTATGAGGGGTCAATGTTGCTGTGAAGCTGTCCAATTCATCTCGGGTTGGGCATCCGCGGGGGCCTGCGGTGGCGCAAGCCAATGCAGCCGATGCCCCGGCGAGTCGTGCGGCGTCCACCGGTGAGCGCCCGGCGTCGACAAAAGCGATGTACGTACCGCCGAAGCAATCACCGGCCCCGACTGCATCGACGACGTCGACCGCGACTGCCGGTTCGCTCGTCACCTCGCCGTCCGGTGTGGCCAGTGTCCAACCTCGCGAGCCGTCGGTCACCAGCAGGTGGGTGTGGTGCTCGGCGGCCAGAGTCTGCCACTGGTCGAAACCGATCCCGAACTCGCCTTCCCACAGGGCACGCCCTACGACGACGTGGTCGGCCAGAGCGAACGCGCGCAGTGCCGCGGCTTTGTTTTCACAACCGTCCAGATCGATTACCAGACTTACGCTTCCCGGTAATTCATCCGGGAGGAAGACCGCACGGTATCCGTCGAGGAACAGCCGTCCACCGCCGGCAGCCGCCAATCGGGTGACGACAACTCCGATGCGTTCGGCATCGTTCGGGTCGTCCTGGCTGATGATGGAGCGATCGCCGTCCTGCGCGATGAGAACAACTGCCGTCGACAGGAACGCATCTCGCGGCGACCAACTGGTGTCGACGCCATCTGCCTCGAGGGCTTCGAGAAACTCGGTGGACCGCGCGTCCGGGCCCACGGCACCGGCAAAGATCACTTGCGCGCCCATTCTGGCCGCGGATACCGCAGCATTTGCATTCATTCCACCGTCGATCTGACTGATGGCCGTTGCCTGAACGCGCTCACCGAGTACCGGTACGTGTGGGACATGTACCGTCACATCGTTGTTGGCGTATCCACAAAAGACAATCATGGTTACTTTCCTGCGGCCCGGGACAGTTCGCGGACCTTCTCGCCTGCGACCCGTCCCCACCAGCGTCCATTGTCCTTCACCGAGGATGCAACTATCGCGCCGTCGCATTCCTTCATCAGCGCTGCGACATTGGCAGCCGTGATGCCGGAGCCGATGATCACCGGAAGAACGGTGTTGTCTCGGATCACGGAAACCTCGTCGACCGAAGCGGCGTCACCGGTGCGCGAACCCGTCGCGATCAGAACATCTGCGTCGAAGAACTCGGCGTCTTCGGTCTGTTCCGCGACAGTGCGGTCCGCGACAATGGCATGCGCACCGTGTTTGACGTGCACGTCAGCGAAGATCCGGACCGGGTCGGCGCCGATGCGATGGCGGAAGCGCGTCGTCTTGGCCGCCTGACCCTCGATGAATCCCTCATTGGCAATGTAGGCATTTGCCCACTGATTGACACGCACAAAACTCGCGCCTGCCGCCCACGCTGCGGCCACTCCGCACTCGCCGGCGTTGGACAGGATGCTGACGCCGACCGCCTTGCCGAACTCACCGACCACCGCTGCCGTGATGACTCCCATGCTGGCGGCGGTTTCGTATCCGTGTTCGCCGGGCTTGAGGAACGGTATGTCCCAGTGATTTTCGACGATCACACCGTCGAAACCGTTGTCGACATACGCGTGTGCTTCCTCGACGGCGAAGCGAGCAATTTCCGAAACCGGCTGCCCGGTGTAGTGCGGGCTGCCCGGCAGGGCCGGGAGGTGAATGGCCCCGATGAGAGCTGGCGTGCCGGTGAACATCTCTGCCAGCGCCGAGGGCTTGGGCGGAAAGACTCCGAGCGGTGATGCGGTCACTTCAGCTACCCCATTCCATGCGCAAGATTTGCGCTGTATGTCGATGCACAAGATCTGCACACGATGTAATCGATTGCCGTGATGAATTAGCAGGTTATGCGATCAACACCGGGTTGTGTCAAGGATTTCACAATTCGAATTTGTAAACGATTGCCTCAATCGCGTTACATGCGGGACACTGGACCGTGCGGTTCGATAACCTCGGACCCGAATCGAGCAGAAAACGGGGGACGCATGCGCAAGGCGACCATTCGCGATGTCGCGGAACTGGCCGGGGTGTCGACGGCCACCGTGTCGCGGGCACTGTCCGGATCCCGCCCTGTCTCGGACGAGCTTGCAGCGACGATCAAACGAGCCGCGGACTCTCTCGGATACTCGGGAAACATCATCGCCAGCTCACTGCGTCGTAATCGGACGGACACTGTCGGAATGGTGGTTCCGAGTATCGCGAACCCCTTCTTCACTTCGCTGGTGGTCAACGTCGAACACGTCCTCGCTCGGCGCGGACTACAACTGTTCCTGTGCGATTCTCGTTCCGATCCCGACGTGGAAGCGCAGCGACTCAAGTCGCTCGTCTCCCGGCAAGTGGACGGAATCATCATCAGCCCGTGCCACGGCGAACTGAGTGCCGAGGCCGTCCGAGCCAGCGCGGCAACGCTTCCGGTCGTTCAACTGGACCGGTTTGCAATGGATACCCAGACGGACTGGGTCGGCGTCGACGACGACGCCGCTCAATCCCTGGTGATGGAGCATCTGTCGGAGCGTGGCGCGCAATCAGCCGCCTTCATCAGTTCCGAGCTGACCAATTCGTCAACAGAACTTCGCCGGGCCGGCTTCTTCCGCCACGCGGATCGAATGGGCATCGAAACTCGTGACGAGTGGACACAACTCGGCGAGTACTCGATCGAGTGGGGGCGCACGGCATCCAACATCATCCTGACCGGCAAAACTCGCCCCGACGCCCTGGTCTGCGCCGACGACTTGATCGCACTTGGCGTGTTGCAGACGTGTCACACATTGGGCATCGACGTTCCCGGCGACGTTCTGGTCACCGGTTTCGACAACATCCCATTCTCCGAATTGTGCAACCCGCCGTTGACCACCGTCGGGCAGCCGCAGGAAAGAATCGCGGAAGAAGCTGTGCGACTTCTGGATCAGGCGATGAACAACTCTTCCGAGTCGACAGCCCACATCGCGCTTGCTCCTGAACTGATTGTCCGTCAGTCCACCGTCGGCCAAGCGGCGGCAACCGCACCGTAAGCAGCGATCGCATCGTCCAGTTCGGAAACCTTGACGCTTTCGTTGGCCGCATGCATCAGCGAGGGAGTGCCAGGGCCCCAGATCACGACGGGAGCACCAGGGGCGGCGGCGGCCAGTACCGAAGCGTCGGTGAAGTACGAAACCGGTTCGGTTGCAACAGGGATAGGCAGGGTGGCCAACCACGGATCCGACGCGTCGGTACGCACACCTCCCAGATGAATCGACGTCTCCACCGAGTCGACTTCTGGTTGGGCTCGCCACCACGCGAGCAGGTCGGCGCCGTCTCCCACCGTGCGGTGATCGATCACCGCACGTGCACTGTCCGGCACGATGTTCGGAGCCGAACCCCCGCCGACCAAGCCGAGGTTCCAGGTTTCGGCACCCAGAAACGCGTCGGACGACAGCGGAAGCTCACGCCGGGCTCGGTCGACGACGTCAAGCAGTTTGAGGACGGCGTTGGTTCCTCGCTGCGGCGTACTCCCGTGCGCGGCTTTTCCTTTGACGGACACTTCGAGCCACAGTGCGCCGCGGTGCCCCAGGTTGATGCGATTGCCGGTCGCCTCGGGAACGATGACGGCCCCGACCTCGAGATTCGCAACGGCGTCGGCCGAACGAACAGCCCCGAGCGATCCGATTTCCTCGTCGCTCGTCAGCAACAGCGCGACCGGGACTCCACGTTCGAAAGCGTCGACAACCGCGGCAGTAGCGGCAACAAGGCCGGCCTTCATATCCGATGTCCCTCTGCCGAGGAACAATTCGCCGTCGACCTGTGCGGCATACGGATCGAACTCCCAGTCGGAGACAGTGCCCACCGGCACCGTGTCCACGTGGCAGGCGAACAGGAGTCTGGCTGCCGAGGGTGCAGCTTCGTTGGTGATCAAGGCCCAGGGATGATTGCCGGTCAGGTCTGACTCCACCTTCGCCTGTGGCGCACGTGAGAGAACCAACGAGACAATCGAATCCATCGCCCGCCGTTGAGGAGCGGCCTCCCCCGAGACCGTGTCGAGAGCTACCAGTTCCGAGAGAAGTCCGAGGGAATCCATGTACCTATTCTTGCACTGCCACGGGATCAGTGCGCTGCCAGCTGGGCGATGACGACGTAATTGTCGTCGGTCGACTCTCCCTCGACGACATCACAATTGGCGAGGATCAGCCGTCCCGGAACCGATTCGCGCAACTCGTGAGCGCCCAGCAGCGAACCTTTGTGCAGCGGCCCGACTGTTTCGACGTCGTACTCGAGTGCGCCGTTCGGTGTACCCAGGAGAATTCGATCGCCCGGCTCCACTACCCGGAGCGCCCGGAACGGTGCTTCGCGAGTGGTGTAGTTGTGGCCGACCACGACAACTGTTTGTGTGGTCGATGTTCCCGGCATTCCGCTTTCACCCCACCACACCGGCAGTTCGTCGACAGGATTCAGTTGCTGCCCACTCTCGCCGCCGCGCATCAGCTTCTCCGAGTGCAACGGACTGCTCAGGTACGTGACCCCGGACGCAGACCTCAACTCGATCCGCTCGGGTTCTGCCGGATCGACGGTCACCGAAGCCGGTGCAGCCGCGATATGCGACTGCACCGGCGAGCGGTCTGGTAGCGATCCTGCGTTCTCGCCCGAACATCCGGATGCGAGGAGGGCGAGGATCGCTACCGCCGAGAGGCCGGCGCTACGCAGACGTGTTGCCCGGGCCGTCATGACGCTTGCGACGAACAACCACCGTCGTAGCTGCTGCGGCGGCAGCGCCGACGACTCCGACGCCGATCAATACAGCCGGCAGGTTGGAGTTGCTGCTACCGCTGGTGCTGCTGCTTGCGGTGTCGCCGAGAGCAAGATCGACCGGGGGCAGGCTTCCAGCGAGTGCCGGATCGCCGTCGGCGTCGGTGACGTAGTAGTCGACGACGTCGAAGGCTCCCTTGTTGTTGTAGTAGCCGACCAGCTTGACGCCGGTCTTGTTCACTACAGCGGTGGTCTCGTCGACCTTCGTGACTCCGGAGCCGTCGTCGGTGTGCTCACCGATGATCACCTCACCGCCGACGCCTGTTCCGTTGTCGATCTCCTTCTCGCCCTTTGCCTTGAGCTCGTCGACGATCTTCTGCGCTGCATCCGCTTCAGCCTTTGCGGCAGCTGCGGCGGCCTGAGCTTCCTTGGCCTTTGCTGCTGCGGCGTCGGCCGCCGCCTTCGCGTCTTCGGCGGCCAGGTAGAGATCCTGCGCCTTCTTACTCGCTGCTTCGGCAGCTTCGGCCTTCTTGGCGGCTTCGGCAGCCTTTTCGTCGGCGATTGCTCGCTTGTCGGTGGCCGCCTCCCCTGCAGCATCGGCCTCGGCCTGCGCCGTCTCCGCGGCCTTCTGTGCAGCGGCAGCGTCCTTCTGTGCGGAAGCTGCGGTAGCTGCCGCTTCATCTGCGGCCTTACGGGCGGCGGTGGCAGCTTCTACCTCGGTGGCGGCTGCGGACTCGGCTGCCTTGGCGGTGGTTTCGGCGGCGGTGGCCACCTTCTGAGTTTCCTTGACGGTGATCGCGAGCTGCTTGGCATTCCAAGCTGCGGCCAACGCCTGAGCCTTAGCGACGGCTGCCTTCGCGAAATCCCAGTTCTTGAAGGCTTCCTCGGCTTCCTTGTTCTTGTCCGCTACCAGTTTGGCGTTTGCATCCGCGGCAGCCTTCGCCTCATCGGCCTTGGCCTGCAGAGCATTAGCCTCGGCGCGCGCCTTTGCTGCCTCTTCGGTCTTGGGCCCCGAACCGGCGGCCTTCGCAGCCTCCTCGAGTTCAGCAGCCTTGGCTGCAGCCGCGTCGGCTTCTGCCTGAGCTGTTTTTGCTACCTCTTTCGCATCGGCCGCCGCGGACTCCGCAACCTTGGCTGCCTCTTCGGCTTCCTTGGCAGACTGTTCCGCGGCCCCGGCCTCCGCCTTGGCCTTGGTCGATTCGACCGCCGCCTTGGTTGCCTCGACGCTCGCCTGGGTCATTGCCTCGGTCGCCTTCACCGAAGTGTCTGTCGCTGCGGACGAGTCGACCCCTGCCGTCGCGGCTGCTTCGGCGGCCTTCGCTGCCGCGTCGGCAGCTGCCTTGGCTTTTGCTTCGGCTTCCGCCAGTGCTGCAGCGTCCGTACCAGCGGTTTCGGCACTTCCCGTGCCCGCGACCCCGGCTTCAACCTTCTCCGGCGTGGTCTCGGTGCTCGTCGCCGCGTCGGCGTCGGTGGTGGCAGCTGCCTCTTCCTCGGCACAGGTCACCAGCGGATCAGCGCTCGGGGTACACACGGTTTCCGGCTCTGCCGATGCAATTCCCGTGCCGCCCACCGCCAATCCGAGAGCTAGTACGGCACCGGCGGCCGCAGAGCGGACCCTCCGAGAATGGGCGATGGACTTCTCCGACATAGCGCTCAACCTTTCGGCCTTCTTTACGAAGACGGCAATTCCGGCGTGGACAGCCTTTACTTCGTCGGCTGACTTCCAGACGTTACGACCGGTCGGTCCGAAAAATTGAGAGCTGCTGCTCTACCCGCAGGAATCAGGACCGCGGAACGCGCCCCATCAGGTAGAACTCCGGATTGGGCAGCATGCCGGAGAAACTCGCCATGCGATTGCTGAGCCCGAAGAATGCAGTGATCGCGGCGATGTCCCACGCGTCCTCGTCGCCGAAGCCGTGCACACGAAGGGCGTCGAAGTCGGCGTCGGCGATTTCGTGCGAGGCGGAGTTCACCTTGGTGGCGAAGTCGAGCATCGCGCGCTGACGATCGGAGATTTCTGCGGTGCGATAGTTGACCGCAACCTGGTCGGCAACCAGCGGCTTCTTCTCGTAGATACGCAGAATTGCGCCGTGCGCGACAACGCAGTACGTACATTTGTTGACCGCAGAGATCGTGGTGACGATCATTTCTCGATCACCCTTGGTGAGTGCGGAATCTTCCTTGAGCATGATCGCGTCGTGGTATGCGAAGAATGCCCGGAACTCGGCTGGGCGCCGAGCGAACATCAGGAAGACGTTGGGCACGAACCCCGACTTCTCCTGGATCTCGAGAATCTTGGCGGCGATGTCCTCGGGCACCTCGGTCAATTCAGCCTGCGGAAAACGGGTGCTCACTGTGCCTCCTGGTCAGCCATCGATGTTCGATTCAAGATAATGATGATTAACTGAGTTGTCCAGATGCATTTCCTGCCCTACTTTTTCGGGCACGGATAGTCGGGTACGGCCCAAGCGATCTGCGTAGCGTGAAACCCGTGAACAGGAAGACACGATGATCGACGGACTGAACCGCGCGCTCGACTACATCGAAAGCAATCTGAGCGGCGAGATCGAGACAGCCGAGATGGCAAGGCTGGCAACCACCTCGGAGTATCACTTTCGGAGGATGTTCTCGGCCCTGGCTGGCATTCCCGTATCCGAATACATCCGTCGACGTCGACTCACCCTGGCTGGTCCCGAGTTGTCCGTCAGCAGATCAGGAGTGTTGGAGACCGCCGTGAAGTACGGCTACTCGTCCGCGGAAGCCTTCACACGAGCGTTCACCGCATTTCACGGCGTGAGCCCCGGCGCGGTCACACGCGCTCCCGCCGTTCTCAAATCCCAACAGAAACTTGCCATTCACGTGACACTGGAAGGAGCCACACCGATGGACTACATGCTTGTGGACAAACCTGCCCTGACGGTAGTCGGGTTCAAGACCCGGGTTCCATTGGTTCACGAAGGTCCCAATTCTGCGATCGAAGATTTCACCCACTCCGTGGACAAGGTTGCGTTGCGAGGGTTGCGCGAGCTCTCCGATCAGGACCCGGCGGGAATCGTCAGTGTCGTCGACAATTTGGCGCATCCCAGAACCGAAGGCACAGAACTGGATTACTACCTGGGAGTGGTCACCGGCAAACCTTCACCCACGGGTTTCGATGTGCTGACGGTCGACGCACACACGTGGGCCGTCTTCACCGCCGACGGGTCGGAAATCGAATCTGTGCAGTATTTGTGGCGAGATATCTACACGGAATGGTTCCCTGCCAACCCTTTTCGCTCCGTACCTGGTCCCGAGATCATGCGTACCGAATACAACGACGATTTCACCGTCGCACGGTTCGAGCTCTGGATTCCGGTCGAGAGCGAGCTGAGCGACGTCGGGGCGTAAAACAGCCGCCAGGTCGGATGGAAGTCACGACCCGGCGGCTGAGCCATCAGATGAAACAGACTGTCAAAGAATCAGTTTCGCTCCGGTAGCAGCAACCACGTCCTCGACGCTGATGCCCGGCGCCGTCTCCACCAGGCGGAGACCGTCGTCAGTCACGTCGATCACGGCCATGTCGGTGATGATTCGCTGGACGCAGCCCTTACCGGTCAGCGGAAGCGAGCACTCCTCGACGATCTTGTGCTCACCCTTCTTCGAGACGTGCTCCATCATCACGATGACGCGCTTTGCGCCGTGGACCAGATCCATCGCGCCGCCCATGCCTTTGACCATGTGGCCAGGGATCATCCAGTTCGCGAGGTCTCCGGTGGCACTGACCTGCATGGCACCGAGCACGGCAACGTCGACCTGGCCGCCGCGGATCATGCCGAACGACGCTGAGGAGTCGAAGAACGACGCACCGGGGAGAACGGTGATGGTCTCCTTGCCCGCATTGATCAGCTCGGGATCGAGTTCGTCCTCGGTCGGGTACGGCCCCACGCCCAGAACGCCGTTCTCCGAGTGCAATACAACGGTGATATCGGTCGGGAGGTAGTTCGGAACCAGCGTCGGCATACCGATGCCGAGGTTCACGTACTGCCCGTCCTCGAGTTCGCGCGCGACGCGGGCCGCCATCTCTTCGCGGGTAAGTTTGGTGGGTAGTACAGAAGTCATGCTCGTACCGTCCGATTCTCGATGCCGACCGTCACGGGGCCGACGTGGACAACACGCTGAACGTGAATGCCCGGCGTGTGGATCTCGGCGGGGTCGAGCTCACCCGGCTCTACGAGGTGCTCGACCTGCGCAATGGTGATGCGCCCCGACGTTGCTGCAGCCGGATTGAAGTTCTGGGTACTCGCGCGGTAGACGAGGTTGCCATGCCGGTCACCTTTCCAGGCATGGACCAGTGCATAGTCGGCGACGATGCCGCGCTCCATCACGTAGGTGACGCCGTCGAAGTCACGAGTTTCCTTGGGCGGACTGGCAACTGCGATGCCGCCGCTGCCGTCGTAACGCAGTGGCAGGCCGCCGTCGGCGACCTGGGTGCCGACGCCGGCCGGGGTGAAGAACGCGGGGATGCCCGCTCCCCCGGCGCGCATGCGCTCGGCGAGCGTGCCCTGCGGCGTGAGTTCTACTTCCAGCTCACCAGAAAGGTACTGACGCGCGAACTCCTTGTTGGAGCCGACGTACGAGCTGACAGTACGACGGATACGCCCCTTCTCCAGAAGCACTCCGAGCCCGAACCCGTCGGTGCCGCAGTTGTTGCTCACCGTTTCGAGTGATGTCGCGCCCTGCTCGAGGAGCGCATCGATGAGGATTTCCGGCACTCCGACGAGCCCGAAACCTCCGACAGCGATCGTGACGCCGTCCGGCACGTCGGCGACGGCCTCGGCAGCAGTGGGAATGACTTTGTCCATCATGTCGATCACAGTAGCGCGACCCGTACGTATTGTGAACCCCCGTCCGCATAACGAACATTTTTCGCCCCCGGCATTGCCTGGGTCACATCTACGAACTATTCTGTTCGCAGAGCGCAACACATGTACACATTGCGAACAACTTCACGTAACCGAACGACGAGGTTCCCTATGCTGCATCTACCGCCGAGGTACCAGCGGCCGACTGGCGTCAACGCCCCGGCCGATTTCGCGGACTACAAGACGACTTCCCTTCGCCACCCGAAGCAGCCGCTGAAGCTGCTCCCCCAGCGGCTCACGGAGCTCACCGGGCCGGTATTCGGCGAAGATCGCGTCGGCGCCGGCGAAAACGACCTGACCATTGCCAACGGCGGCGAAGCACAGGGACAGCGCATCGTCGTTCACGGCCGCGTACTCGACGGCGACGGAAAACCCGTCCCCCACACACTGCTCGAGGTGTGGCAGGCCAACGCCGGTGGACGCTACCGCCACACCGGCGACAACTGGCCCGCGCCGCTGGATCCGTTCTTCAACGGCCTGGGTCGCTGCGTCACCGACGCGAACGGCCACTACAGCTTCACCACGATCAAGCCGGGCGCCTACCCGTGGATGAACCACGACAACGCCTGGCGACCGGCACACATCCATTTCTCGCTGTTCGGCACGGCATTCACGCAGCGCCTCGTGACGCAGATGTACTTCCCCGACGATCCGATGTTCTTCCAGGACCCGATCTACAACGCGGTACCCGAAGCAGCACGTCACCGCATGGTCAGCGTCTTCGACTACGACGCCACAGTCCCCAACTGGGCTCTCGGGTTCCGCTTCGACATCGTCCTGCGCGGCCGTAACGCCTCCGTATTCGAGAACGAGGAAGACCACGATGACTGATCACACCGCGAAGCCCGCACCCACTTATCCGGTCGTCCCCGGCGACTTCACCACCACCCCCTTCGGTGTCACGCCCTCTCAGACCGTCGGGCCGTACTGGCACATCGGCCTCCCCTGGACGGACGGCCCCGACGCCGCTCCCGCCGATGCCCCCGGACGAATCACGCTGGCCATCACGGTGATCGACGGCGCCCGTACACCCGTCGCCGACGCGATGATCGAAACATGGCAGGCCGATACGCTCGGACGCTTCAACCATCCGGACGATCCCCGTGGCGCAGTGGAGCTCACTCCGGCTGGTTTTCGCGGATTCGCCCGCAGCGCAGCGGATCCCACGGGCACTGCACTGGTCCACACTGTCAAGCCCGGTGCGCAGCCCACTGAAACGGATGCGGACGAGGCCCCACACGTGAACGTGTCGGTCTTCGCTCGCGGCATGCTCGACCGCCTGGTCACCCGCTTGTACTTCCCCGAAGACGCCGACGCACACGCAACAGATCCGGTGCTGTCCTCACTGAGCGAAACCGAACGCGCGAAGCTGGTTGCAACCAAGGTCGACGGTGGGTACTCCTGGACGGTCTATGTTCAGGACGAGGACGCGAACGGCGTCGAGACGCCCTTCTTCGAGCTGTAAGAGGAGTACACATGCCCACTCGCGGCGCACTGTTCGACCCGGTGTTCGGGGCCACCCGCGTATCGGAGCACCTGTCCGACCAGGCGTGGGTCACCGCGTTGCTCGACGTGGAGGCCGCACTGAGTTGTGCGATGGCCACAGTCGGGTTGGCGGACGGGGAACATTGCGCCGCGGTGGCTGCTGCCGCGGCCGAACTCTCACAACCGGGCGGTCTGGACATCGTGGCGCTCGGCCGCGCGTCGGCCGCCGGCGGAAATCCCGTCATTCCGCTGGTGAAGATGCTGCGCGAAAGGGTCGGACAGGAAGGTGTGCCTGCCTCCGTGGTGCACCCGGGCGCCACGAGTCAGGACATCATGGACTGTGCGCTGATGCTGTTGACGCGACGCGCGGGCGCGGTGGTTCTGGCCGACCTGACCCGCGCCGCCGATTCCGCCGCCCACCTCGCCCGCATCCATCGCTCTACTCCGATGGTCGCGAGAACCCTGGGACAACAAGCACTTCCGACCACCTTCGGGCTACTGGCATCGAGTTGGTTCACCGCACTCGACGCCGCAGCGATTCGCCTCGAGATCGTGCTGTCCACGTTGCCGGTTCAATTCGGCGGCGCCGCAGGCACACTCGCTGCGTTGTATCCCGACGGGCTCAGGATCGCCGACGCGCTGGCCGACGAACTCGGCCTGGCCAGGCAGGTCACTCCCTGGCACACCGACCGCGTGACTATCGCAGAACTCGCGACCACACTCGGTATCGTCGCCGGCGCCGTTTCCAAGCCCGCCACCGACATCACCGTCATGGCGTCCACCGAACTGTCCGAGGTTGCCGAGAGCGCTCCGGGCGGCTCATCGGCCATGCCGCACAAGCAGAATCCGGTTGCCGCGATCACCGCCCGCGCGGCAGCGCGACGTGCTCCCGCGCTGGTGGCCACAGCCCTGTCGAACATGGATCACGAATTCGCTCGCGCCGCAGGCCCCTGGCACGCCGAGTGGGAAACCGTCACCGATCTCCTGCGTCTGGCAGGCGGAGCGGCGCACCAGCTTTCCGTGAGCCTCACCGGCCTGCAAGTACACACCGAGTCGATGGCTCGCAATCTCGACATCACCGGTGGCCTGATTCTCGCCGAGCGTGTCACCAAGGCCCTGTCCGCACACACTGATCGAGCGCGCGACATCGTCACCGCGGCAGCCACTTCCGGAACCAGATTGGATCGTGATCCCGCCATCGCAGAGCACCTGAGCGAAACCGAGATCGCCGAACTACTCGACCCCGCACACTATCTGGGCCACGCCACCGATCTGGTCGACCGTGCCCTCGCCGAACGCCCTACAGGAGGATCCCGATGAGCGTCGCGCTCAACTTTCAACAGACCGGCAATCCTGATGCTCCCGCAGTAGTTCTCCTGGGTTCACTCGGATCCGATCTGTCCATGTGGCAGCCGCAGATTCACACGCTGTCGAATCGGTACCGCGTCATCGCCGTCGACCATCGCGGCCACGGCAAGTCACCGGTGCCTGCGGGCCCCTACTCAATTGCCGATCTCGCCGGCGATGTCATCGCTCTCCTCGATTCGCTCGAACTCGAGTCCGTACATCTCGTCGGGCTCTCCCTCGGCGGCGCTGTCAGCCAATGGATCGCCGCGCACCACCCCACTCGCGTCGAGACGTTGACGTTGATGTGCACGTCCTCGCAGTTCGCCCCGGCTCAGCCGTGGATCGATCGCGCCCAGGCTGTCCGAGCGGACGGTATTGCATCCATCGCGGCCGCCGTGGTCGGACGCTGGTTCACGCCGGGTCTGGCCGACAACGATCCGGAACTAGTTGCCCGCCACGTCGCAATGGTCGAAGCCACACCCGACGAGGGCTATGCCGCCTGCTGCGAGGCGCTTTCGGTATGGGACGGCCGCGCCGACCTGGCCCGCATCGTCGCTCCGACGCTCCTCATCGCTGGCGAGCAGGATCCGGCGACGCCTCCGTCGACGTTGGGTGCGATCGCCGACGGCATCGCCGATGCGGTACTGCACGTGGTCGATCCGGGCGCACACCTGGCCAACGTCGAACAAGCCGGGCGCGTCACCAAACTACTTGCAACGCATATTGCCTCGCACACATCTGCGCTCGCCCAACGTAGCGCCGCGGTGTCGGCCGGCATGACCGTACGACGCCAGGTGCTCGGCGACGCCCACGTCGACCGTTCCATTGCCGGTGCCACCGAGTTCACCGCCCCTTTCCAGGACTTCATCACTCGCACGGCGTGGGGTGACATCTGGTCGCGCCCCGGCCTCGATCACCACACCCGCAGGCTCCTCACTCTCGCGATCCTCACCGCCGTCGGCAACGAACACGAACTCGACATGCACATTCGCGCTGCGCTGCGTGCCGGGATCGATCCCGACGAACTCGTGGAAGTATTTCTCCATACCGCGGTCTATGCGGGTGTGCCGAACAGCAACTTGGCTTTTGCGCTGGGAAAGCAAGCACTCGCGGACCTCTCGGCCGAACCTGAGGAGAACGAGACAACATGAGTGAGAACAGCAGCGAGCAGGCGCCGGGACCGTCCCCGGACTACGTGCAGTCGCTGGCCCGTGGGCTTTCCGTCATCAAGGCTTTCGACGGTGAGCACCCGCGTCGCACCCTCAGCGAGGTTGCCAGGCACACCGATCTCACGCGTGCGACCGCTCGCCGCTTCCTGCTCACACTCGTCGAACTCGAATACGTACGTACTGACGGTTCGGTGTTCTGGTTGACGCCTCGCGTCCTCGAACTCGGCTACAGCTACCTGTCCAGTCTGTCTCTCCCCGAGATTGCCGGGCCGCATCTGGAAGCTTTGTCCGCCAAGGTCCGTGAATCCACGTCCGTGTCGATCCTCGACGGTGACGACGTCGTCTACGTGGCTCGTGTTCCGGTCAGCCGCATCATGACGGTGTCCATCACCATCGGCACGCGCTTTCCCGCCTATGCGACGTCCATGGGCAGGGTCCTGCTCGCGGGCCTACCCGACGACGCATTAAACGCATACCTCGCCCGAGTGTCCTTCGCCCGCCTGACCGGCAAGACCATCTCCACGGCCGACGGACTACGCGCCGAACTCGAGAAGATTCGCGCCGACGGATTCGCGATAGTCGATCAAGAACTCGAAGAGGGTCTGCGCTCTCTTGCCGCACCCATCCGGGACGCAACCGGTGACGTGGTCGCGGCCGTCAACATCTCCACCCAGGCTGCCCGCTACAGCGCCGAAGCTGTTCGCGGTGAACTGGTTCCGGCCGCAGTCGCCACTGCGGACGCCATCTCCGTCGATCTCGGACGTACTCAGTCGTCCAACAATCACTCGGCTGCCACCCGCTGACCGAGCAGACCCAAGGAAGAACCAATGCCTGACGTTGTCATCTGTGAACCGCTCCGTACCCCTGTCGGCCGCTTCGGCGGTGTCTTCCGTGACGTAGCCCCGGAAGATCTCGCCTCGACGCTGATCACCGAACTCGTCACGCGTACCGGCATTTCCGGCGCGGAGATCGACGACGTCATTCTCGGCCAGGCTTCGCCGAACGGTGAGGCTCCGGCGATCGGACGCATCGCGGCGCTCAACGCGGGTCTGGGCATCGATGTTCCCGGCATGCAGGTGGATCGCCGGTGCGGGTCGGGATTACAGGCAGTCATCCAGGCCGTCATGCAGGTTCAGTCCGGTGGCAGTGACCTGGTCCTCGCGGGCGGTGCCGAGTCGATGAGCCAGGCCGAGTTCTACGCAACCGGAATGCGTTGGGGCGTCAAGGGTGAAGGAGTTGCGCTCAGCGATCGTCTCGCGCGGGCCCGCGTCACAGCCGGCGGACGTGACTTCCCGGTTCCCGGCGGAATGATCGAAACGGCAGAGAACCTGCGCGCCGAGTTCTCCATCAGCCGCGAGGATCAAGATGCACTCGCGGTTCAATCCCATCAGCGTGCAGTCGCCGCACAGAAGAACGGCGTCTTCGCCGAAGAAATCGTTCCGGTATCCGTTCCGCAGCGCAAGGGCGAGGCCCTGCTCGTCGACACCGACGAGCATCCACGCGCCGACACCTCGATGGAATCGCTTGCGCGCCTTCGTCCCATGCGCGCAAAGATCGACCCCGACTCCACCGTGACTGCAGGTAATGCCAGCGGTCAGAACGACGGCGCAGCACTGGCGATCGTCACCACCGCCGACAAAGCTCGTACCCTCGGACTGCGACCGCTCGCACGCCTCGCGAGTTGGAGCGTTGCGGGCGTTCCGCCGCGCACCATGGGCATCGGCCCCGTACCGGCGTCGGAGAAGGCACTCGGCCGCCTCGGGCTGTCCCTGGCGGACATGGACGTCATCGAACTCAACGAAGCCTTTGCGGCACAAGCCCTTGCAGTCCTGCAGAGTTGGAATCTCGAGGCCGACGACCCACGCATCAACCCCAACGGCTCCGGCATCTCCCTCGGACATCCGGTCGGAGCTACGGGTGGACGAATCCTGGCCACCCTGTTGCGCGAGATGGACCGTCGCGAAGCGCGTTACGGCCTCGAGACGATGTGCATCGGCGGCGGGCAGGGCCTGGCTGCGGTCTTCGAGCGCCTGTCCTGATCAAGCCCCGACGTGCGCGACGCCGGAGTCACCGAGTTCGCCGCGTAGGCCGTCGAGAAAGACACGCAGCAGTTCGGTGAGTTCGGCCTGCTGCTGCTCGGTGAGAATCGACGTCAGTTCGGCTTCACGGCCGAGAACTCGGTCCACCAATTGCTCCACCAGTTCGTGACCGGCGGCAGTGAGGGTCACGAGCACTATTCGTGACCCTTGCGCGGCGGAGGACCTCTCCACCAGACCCGCGTTCTCCGCGCGTGCGAGTCGCTGCGAGATCGCACCGGCCGTGACTCCGGTCTGCTCGGTGATCTGGCGAGTCGTCAACTGATACGGCTCGCCGGATCGCCGCAGGACACTGAGTAGGTCCAGCGTGGCTGTGTCCGCACCGGCCGAGGCGAGTACCCGTCGGCGATCCTCACCGAGCAGCTTGGCGCACATCCACAGCCTGGTGACGATGCCGATACCCTCCACGGGCGTGCCCGGCCTTTCGCGAAGCCACGCCAAGGCAACCGCGTCCACCGCGTCGTCCGGGTTGTAGTCGCCCACCACTGCACACCTCGTTTAGCTCTAAATGATACGTTCTTCGTATAGGTCTAAACGTAGCTCACGGAGGTAGGCATGACACGCACAGTTCTGGTAACCGGCGGCGGAACAGGGATCGGGCGCGCAGTTGCAGCGGCGTTCGCCCGGGACGGAGACACCGTTTTTGTCACCGGCCGACGCACGGAACCACTCGAAAAGACCGCGGAGGAGTTGGGCGATAATGTTCACGCCTTGACTTGTGACAACTCCGACCCGAAAGACCTGAAGCGGCTGCAGGATTCGCTTCCGGGAACCATCGACGTCGTGGCGCACTGCGCCGGCGGTAACACGGACTTCGATCGTGAAGCGCCGTCAGATCTGGAATCCCTGGCCGCCGGGTGGCGGGCCAATCTGGACTCCAATCTGATCTCGGCAGTGTTGACCACAGCAGCAGTTCGAGATCGAATCCCCAGTGGCGGTGCCGTCATCACCATCGGATCGATTGCCGCCGACAAGGGAGCTGGAGCGTACGGCGCTGCCAAAGCAGCAGTTGCGACGTGGAATGTCGATCTGGCCGCCGAACTGGGCCCAGAAGGCATCACGGCGAACATCGTCTCCCCCGGTTACATCGCCGACACCGAGTTCTTCCGGGACTTTCTGACGGACGAGCGTCGCGCGATGCTGATCGAATCCACCAGCACCAAGCGCGCCGGAACCCCGGACGACATCGCATCAGCCGTCCATTTCTTGGCCTCACCGGGTGCCCGGCAGATCACCGGTCAGGTATTGGCAGTCAACGGCGGCGAGAGAACCAGTCGCTGATCACGCCAGGTGGCGCTCGAAGAACGAGTCGATTCGCTTCCAGGCATCCTGCGCTGCAACAGGATCGGGACCGATTCCGAGGATGCGCTCCAAAGGACGAAGCACCTTGGGTCCGGCCTCCGCGTCGTTGAGGAACGCGTGGCCGGCGGTGGGGTACTCCTTGACGTCGTTCTGGATACCGGCATTGCTGAGCGCCGTCTCCAGCTTCGCTGCAGCACCCCGGAGCGAAAAGTCCTTGCCTCCGAAACTCCCGACGATCGGGCACGCATCCACCACGGCCTCATCGAGTTTGCGTGGAAGCTGACCGTAATTGACCGAGGCAGCGTCGAAATCTCCGGCGCTGACCATCGCGAAGCCGCCGCCCATGCAGAATCCGATGACACCGATCTTTCCGGTGCAGTCCCGGGATTCCACCAGCCAACTGCGAGCGACTTCGATGTCGGTGAACGCCTTGCCGTGTCCTCGAAGCATCGACGTCATGGTGGGCACTAGGCACCGCTTCGCCCCGCCCGCGCTGTAGAGGTCGACAGCAAGCGTCAAAAACCCCGCAGCGGCCAGCCGCTTGGCTTGCCGCTGCATCACCTCCTCGAGCCCGAAGGCCTCGTGAATCATCACTACCCCCGGCCACGGGCCGGGGGTAGTGGGGGTTTCGAGTATCGCTCGCAGCGGTTGTGATCCGCCGACTACTGCGGCGCGGCCCGTCAGATCTATGTCCACCATGTCTCGATGCTAGGCCGACGCGGCGTCAATAGGCTCGGAAGCGAGGTCAGGGGAGCTGTTTTCCCTGGCCCGCTGCAAGCCCGGTCAAGACCTCGGCGAGCTGCGGCAAGGCGTACGGTGCGCTCAGTGGACCGAAATTGTCGACAAAGGCATTCGAGAGCAGAAGTTCGACCGGCGCATAGGCTCGCGCCTTCACCGCGGGGAGGTTCTGGAAAACTGCGAAGTTCTCCAACCTCGTCGTCGCTTCCTGATCAGAAGCGAGGCTGAGCAAAATGTCTGCGGGTGCGAGTACCTCCGCCTGCTCCATCGACAGCGCAGTCATCTGCTCGGCGTTGTATCCGCGATAGTCGAGTCCGAGTTCGCGCAGCAGAACCCCGGGCGCACTGGCATCCCCCTGCACATACAACTGATCGCCGTACATCGAGCCGATCATGATCGTCTTGCCACCCAAGCCGTTCAGCGAAGCGGCGGTGTCGGAGATCAGGGCGTCGGTCCGGGCGATCGCTGCAGCAGCGGCCTCGTCGACAAAAGCGGCCTGCCCGACCGTGGCGACGCCGTCACGCTACGAGGTGGTCCAGTCCAGCGCGATGACCGGCGCGATCTGGCTGAGCCTCTCGGCTGCCGGTTCGAGATAGGTCTTCATTCCGATGATGAGATCCGGTGAGTAGCGCGCGATGATTTCCGGGCTGATTTCGCCTGTGGTGTCGAAGCTTTCGAGATCGGCTATTCCAGCGGTGCTCTGCCACGGCAGTGCACCGCGGTCCCACGCACCCGTATTGCCGTAGGCGACTGGGTGAACGCCGAGAGAGAGCAGGAATTCGAGATCCGTGAAGTCGCTGGCAACAACGATCCTTTCCGGCTTCCCCGAGATCGTGGTGGTTCCGAGCGCATTGATCACCTCACGTTGTTCGCCGGCATCAGAAGCATCTGATGTAGTCGAACACCCCGCAAGGATGGCGGCCGCTGCCGCCGCGCCGACGCCGAAGAACCCACGGCGACTGAGCTGGTCCACCAGTTCAGACGTCGTGGATTCACAAATCGTTCCGTACATGTATGCACTCTCCTTCTCGGCGACTGCTGCGCGCGCCGAGGGCACAGCGAAAGAGAGGTTAGCCCACCCTCATCTTCCATAGGGTTCCTATGTTTGCGATTCCGAGATCGGAGCGATAAAAATGGACCGTTCTCGAGCGGACAAGTACATTCCCGCTGATCTATCACCGCAGGCAGTTGGGCGAGCCACCAGTCCCTGCCTTCGGCGATCGGGTCGCTCCAGCGTCGAAAATCAGTCGAAGATCAGTTGCCATTCCCTCCTCGAAAGCTTCCGAATTACCGTCTTTTGCACGTCGCCCACCGTTCGACTTGCGCGGCGTGGGAGGATAGACATATCGAGATCGGGACTTCGATGTGAGGGCCCGGATCGAGTTTGTAGGGAGTATCGGTATGGCACAGGGCATCGTGAAGTGGTTCAACGGCGAAAAGGGCTTTGGTTTCATCGCTCCCGACGACGGAACACCGGACGTGTTCGTTCATTACTCTGAAATCTCGGGCAACGGCTACAAGTCGCTCGACGAGAACCAGCGTGTGGAGTTCGAGGTTGGCCAGGGCCAGAAGGGTCCTCAGGCCACCAATGTGCGCGCTGTCTGATCAGTGACACAAGAAGAGGGCCGCACCCGCAAGGGTGCGGCCCTCTTCTGCATCGGATTCACCTCTGAATCACTGATCCTGAATGACGGCCAACGCTCCAACGATGTTCGACTCCGCCACCGACTTCGAGATTCCGAGATCAGCCAGAACGCCTGATCCGTCTTCGAGTTCGAGCAGCGCGAGCAGGATGTGCTCGGTTCCGATGTAGTTGTGGCCCAGGCGAAGAGCCTCACGGAACGTCAGTTCCAGGACCTTGCGCGCACGAGCGTCGTACGGAATGAGTTCTGGTAGTTCGGAAGTCGGAGTCGGTAGTACACCGGCCACTGCAGCTCGGACGGATCCGAGCTCCACCCCTTGCGCCACTATCGCCTTCGCAGCCAACCCGGCAGGCTCCTCGACGAGCCCCAGGAGCAGGTGCTCCGGCTGGATCTCTGCGTTACCGGCGGCGCGGGCTTCGTTCTGCGAGGCCATGACGACGTTCTTCGCCCGGGGAGTGAACCGGTTGAACCCTTCGTTCGGATCCATCGGCTTCTGATCACTCGGCGCCTTGGGAACAAAACGCTTCTGCGCAGCCTGCTTCGAGACACCCATGCTCGCGCCGATCTCCGTCCACGACGCTCCCGACCTGCGCGCCTGGTCGACGAAGTGACCGATCAGGTGATCTGCAACTTCACCGAGATGATCAGCGGCAATCACGGCGTCGGAGAGTTGGTCGAGAGCATCGGTGTGCACCTTCTTGATCGCGTCGATGAGGTCGTCGAGTCGAACCTTGTTGGTCATTTCCGCTGGTTTGCTCATGCGTCAACCCTAGGTTGACGCAATCGAAAGCGTCAACCCTAGGTTGACGATCGTCTTCGCCGCCCAGTGCTCAGCCGGAAAAGAATTCACGCAGAGCCGGGACAATAGCGTCGTCGGCGACGCCGTGGCCCTGACCGGGGATCTCCAAAGTCTTTGTCCCCGAGACTTTTGCAGCGATTCTCGTCGCCGAGGCAGGTGCCCATTGACCACTGTCACCGCCGTACATGACCAACGTGGGGACGGTAATGGAGGCAAGCCAGTCGAGCGACTGACAGCCGTGATCACACACAGCGACGTCGTAAGGCAAGGTGTGCGCGATGGCGCACATGTCGGGCCAATCGGCACTCCGCTTGATCTCGTCGACCATCTCCGCGGATGCACCGGTCAGATCCAGAAAACGCGTCACAGCACCTTCCCTGTCGCCGCCCGCAATCAATCGCTCCAGGTCACTTTGGGCAGTCTCGTCACGCTGGTCGTCGTCCATGTACGGCGCCTCGTAGACGGCGAGCTTACGCATCGGAACGGCCTGCGCAGCGGCCTCCAAAGCCAGCGCGGCACCCGACGACAATCCGTAAACGAGCGGTGTTTCACCGGTGGCAGCGACGACCGCCCGCAAGTCCTCCACCTCGGCGTCGATCGAGAACGCGCGACTGTCACCGCTGTCCCCGCGTCCGCGCCTGTCGTACGAGTACACCGTGAAGTCCGCCGCCAACTCTGCAGCCAGGGAATCGAACCATCCGCGGTCGCAGAACGCTCCGGCGACCAGGACCACTGCTGGTCCGGCACCGGAGCGTTCGTATGCGATGGTCGTACCGTCGCGGGATTGCACTACCGCTGGGGATTGCTCTGTTTGCACGTCGATCTCCTCAGGTCTGGTCAATGCCTACCTGATTAGACCGCCCGCGTTACCGAAACTCATCGGTCCGGTCGGCAGAGGCTTCAGCTGATCTTGTTGTACAGGGCATCCCAACCCTGTGCCACGTACGAAATCGTGTAGATCGAACCGTAGAACGTAGAGCCACCCAGACTGGTGACGTTGCCCGCCTGCACTGCCGGGAGTCGCTGCCACAGCTTGCTCGCCACCAATGCCTGGTACGCGGCACTGTCCTCGTTCTCGGTGATCATGAAGCCGTCGACGCCGGCCAGCACGTCGAGGCCTTCGAGGCTGACGCCGCCCTCGGGATCGAGCCCCTCCGAGGTGGCGGTTTTGCCACCGATGTCGCCGAGCGTCATGTCGCTGGGCTTGTCGCCCTTCTCGGAGGTACGGATGCTCGTGACGTACAGCGTGTTCGTGTCCGGCATGAACGAGACACTGGCGACGGTCTTGGACGCAATCTTCTCGGCATGACGACTGCGGATGTCGGAAATCAGATTGTCGTAGTCGAGCGTCAATCGATCGAGTGTGGCCGTTCGACCGAGCCAGCCCGACAACCGCGAGAGGTTTGTGCGCCAGTCGTCGGTGAACTCTGTCGTCAGAACCGGTGCGATGGTGGACATCTCGGCCACCGGCCACCACTCGCTCTCGTAGTTCAGGCACACGATCAGGTCGGGCTCGAGCGCCAAGATCTGCTCGCGGTTGGGGATCTCCGACAGGAACGGTACCGACGAATCGATAGGCACCCACGGTGTCGCCTGGGCGTACGTGTAGCCGACGAGCGGAAGTTCCAGCGCTACAGCAGGTTCCAGATCGAGCCGCGAGTCGATCGCGACAACCCTCTTCGGATTGACAGGAATGTCGTACGTTCCGAGAGGTGTCGTCACAGAACGCATTTCGGTTTCACCCGAACTGCTCCCGCTGTCACCGCAGGCCGCCAGGAACGCGCCCAGCCCGGCGATTCCGGCACCGAAGCCGAACTGCCGACGTGTGAGGTCCGAAACGAGGCGGTTGTCGGAGTAGCCCTCGGGAAGCAAGAGCGTGGATTGAGCGGGCATGCGTGTCGAACCTCCAAAAGAAATGAATCATCCACTGTTGCGAGCGGATAAGGATGCCCTAACAGCGTACGCAGGGAGGGTCGTCGCGATCGGCCCAGAAATAGTCGAATCAGGCCAATTCGCACCCCTTACTTGTCGAGTTTGCGCATCTCGACGAAGTAGACCGCACTGAACGCGAGGTAGGTGCCGACGATTCCGAGGACCGAGATGATCAGGACGAGAGCGAGAAACATAGCCATGATGGTCTCCACTGACACGGGTTGTTCACGATGTCGATCGAGAGAAAATGGCTTCGAACTGCGGCGCTGCGACTCGAAGCGGGGCCGAAACTTTCGGTTACACACACCACGCTAGCCCCAGGCGTCTCGAGTTTTGATGAACTCGAGGTGAACTCTCCTACGGCTACGTCACACTTTTCTGTCGGACGGTCAGTTCGGTCCGAGCACCTGTCCGGACCATTCGACCAAAGGCGTCAGTGCGCGCCACGCTGTGCGAACTTCCTTCAATGTCCTGGCGCTGTCTAGCCACGACGGGCTTGGGTAACTACGACCAGCAGTCAGCGACTTGTGACGCAGCAATTCGATCCGCGGGTGATCGACCGTGTATCCGCGAGGCGCCGTCTTGAGCTTGTCGCCGCCGATCGTGAATCCGGCCTTCTCGACGGAGGCCAGGATCTTCTCGAGCTCCGGCCCTCGAACGTCGTCGTCGACAGCCGCACGATAACGCGCGATGGTCTCCGAACTGCTGGCGTAGAAACCACCGGCCACCATCAACCCTGCCGCGTCGATCTGCACGTAGTAGCCACAGCTCTCGGCGAGACCGACGAACGCTCCCTGGTGCGTCTTGTACGGGATCTTGTCCTTCGAGAATCGAACGTCACGATACGGCCGAAAGAGCTTGGCCGTGCCGAATTCGTCCTCCAACGCCGCGGTCAACGACGCCATCGGACGACGAACCACTTCGTCGTACGTCTCCTTGTGCGCTGCCCACCAGGTCTTGCTGTTGTCGGCTTCCAGGTCTTCGTAGAAATCGAGTGCAGCAACGGGTATGCCAGTGAACGCAGCCATGACGTAAGCCTAGCTGCCTGTTCGGCTTTGGACCGTCTGCCCTGCACCGATGCCCGGATCGGCCCGAATCCGTAGACTGCATGGAGATGATTTCCGAAATACAAGCATGGGAACTGACCGATACCAACCGAGACTGGTTGATTCACCGACCCGTCGAGATCGCGATCTACGTGGCACTCGCAGTCGTTCTGCGCTTCGCACTGCACCGCGGGATCGATCGAATGTCGAAGCCTCGCAAGTCTCCGAACGCCAAGGTGAACGAGCGCAGATCGCAGCGAGCCCGGACCATCGGTTCGGTACTCAAATCGACGGTGTCCATCGTCATCCTCGTCTGGTGTGTGCTGCAGATCCTCGGCATCCTCGGGATCAACGTCGCGCCGTTCATCGCATCCGCCGGCGTCATCGGTCTTGCCATCGGTTTCGGTGCACAAAACCTGGTGCGTGACTTCCTCTCCGGCATCTTCATGTTGCTCGAGGATCAGTACGGTGTCGGCGACGTCGTCGATCTCGGCGACGCGGTCGGCACCGTCGAAACAGTGGGCCTGCGTGTCACCACGATTCGAGATGCCAACGGCACCTTGTGGTACTGCCGCAATGGCGAAATCCTGCGAGTGGGCAACATGAGTCAGGGTTACGCCACTGCAGTTCTCGATCTCCCCATCGCCCACAATGCGAACGTGCACAAAGCGTGCGAGGTGGCGACGCGAGCTGTCCTCGAGGCGGCGGAGTCCGAACCGATCAGGGCGGACATGATCGACAAGCCGGAGATGCTGGGAGTCAATTCGGTTACTGCCGAGGCAATTACCATTCGAGTGACGGCGCAGGTCAAGCCTGGGCGCCAGTGGGCAGTCCAGCGCGCATTTGCACGCTCGGCGCTGACTGCGTTCGAAGAGCAGGGAATCGAGGCCCCGTACCTGCCTGTTCTGCGCTGACGGTTGAAACGGAATCGACTGCCCTTTCCATCAATTACGCGAGCCCCCGGCGGGGTCGAAACCACCGGGGGCTCGCTGGTGCCTGACGCACGATTCAGACGGTGGAGGTCGAGACCTCCCGATCTGCCGAGCTGTTGCCAAACACCCTGTGCAGGAACATCGTCAGAGCAATTGCTGCCACGATTCCGATCAGCGGTGGGATTCCCACCTCGAACTCACCGGAAAGCCAAGCGAGGAACGCTGCGACGGCATAGACGGCGAGGTTTCGCCAGTGGACCGGCTGCGGGGTGTAACCCTCGGGAATGCCGCGCCGCCAGCGGCACAGGAAGTCCGCGATGATCACACCGCCCAATGGCGGGATGAACGTTCCGAGCAGGCTCAGATAGTCGACAAGATGGTTGTGCACACCGGTCAGAGCGAGCGCCGTGCCGATCACACATCCACCGATGACGAACGGGGTCTTGCGAGGCTTTCTGAACAGTTCGGCACCGGCCACTCCGAAGGCGTATGCGGTGTCTGCGTTGCTCTTCCAGAGGTTTCCGAACAGCAAGACCAGGCCCCAGCCGACAAGCCCGAGGTTGTAGAGGATCAACACGAAGTCACCCTCGTGGAACGTGATGGCTCCGATGGCGCCGAACAGGATCATCAATCCGTTTCCGAGGAGGAACCCGATAACGCAGGCCCACACCGCTTGTGATCCGGAGCGAGCAAATCTGGTCCAGTTGGGCGCTTGCGTTCCCGCCGATACAAACGTGCCGACGACAGTGGTGATTGCGAGCGCGATCGTCATGGTCGTCTGCGGTTGAACCGAGACCAGGCCGGAGAATCCACCGACCTCTTCGAGGGACCGGAACACGACCCAGCAGGCCAACGCCAGGATCAAGGGCGTCGAGACGAGCGAAACCCAGTACATTCCGCGGTAGCCGTAGCAGGCGGTGACGCACATCAAGATGCTCGCCGCGATCATCACCGACGCCCGCGCGAGATAGGACTCCCAGCCCAATGCCTGCGCGGTGAGATCACCGATCGTGCCGATGATGACTCCGTACCAGCCGATCTGGGTACCGCCCAGCAGGATCGAAGCGAGCTTGGACCCGCGAGTGCCGAAACTGTAGCGCGCCATCACAACTGTTGTCAGCCCGGTTCGGGCTCCGACGAACCCCATCATGGCGACGTAGACCCCCAAGATGGCGGATCCGGCGGCGATCACCACCATCAGTTTCCAGAACGAGAACGCGGTACCGAGCGCTGCTCCGGCCAACATCGTCGGTGTGAAGATGGTGAACCCCAGCAACACCACCGCGAGCGAGAAGAACGGCTTACGTGCATGAAGCGGAACCGGAGTGACGGGATAGTCTGGATCGATCGGGTGGCCTGCGCTCTCCGAATCGCCTGCGACCGTGGCAGGTTCGACGGCGCTGCTCATACAACTTCGCCGATGTCTTCGAGCCACAGGCTCGGGCGCTCGGCCAGCATGCGGTCCATCAGTGCCACACACTCCGCGTCGTCGACGACGTCGACCTGAATTCCGCTGCTGCGCAACCATTCCTCCGATGCCTCGAAGGAACGATTTTCGCCGACCACGATTCGAGGGATCTCGTACAGGCGCGCCGTTCCGGCGCACATGAAGCACGGCGACAAAGTCGTGTAGAGGACACACTCGCGATACACCGAGGCCGGCAGTCGTCCGGCGCGCTCGATGCAGTCGGTCTCTCCATGACGGATGGCGCTGTTCATCTGGACCCGACGGTTACGTCCGACTGCGAGAACCTCGCCCCGGTGAATCAGCGCCGCGCCGATCGGCACGCCGCCCTCCTCCCAACCGATCTTCGCCTGTTCGATCGCAAGTCCGAGAAAATACTCATCGGTGTGTGCCGGATGATTCATGTGCGCTCCTGGAGTCTGACCAAAATCGTCGATTGTGGCTCGTGTCACAATCCGACCACGGTGGTAACAGCCCGACAAGGGACAACCTGTCAGTTCGGCAGAACTAGCTCTATGACGAAGTGCCCCCTCGGCGGACGATATAGAAATGCTCCCGACTCTGCGACAAGTTCTTGCGATGCCCTCGTTCAAGGCCGCCGCAATCGAGGTGCTCGCGGGCGACATCGATACCGCGGTGGTCCGCTGGGTCCATTCGTCCGAGGTGTACGAAATGGGTGGGCTGCTGTCCGGAGGTGAGGTCCTTCTGACCACGGGCCTCGGTCTGCACGGGCGATCTCCCGAGCAGCTCACCGCCTACATCGACCAATTGGCGGACGCGGGATGCGTCGCACTCGCGATGGAAGTCGGGCGCTCGTTCCTCACGGCCCCTCCCGAACTCGTCGAAGCTTCGCGCCGACGGGGACTCGCGTTCTTGGCCCTGCACGCAGTAGTGCCCTTCGAGCGGATGGTCGAAGACTTTCACGACCTCATGCTCCGCCGCACTCTCGGTTCGGCGCAAGCGGGCGAGCCTGTCTGGCAAGAACTTCTGAGTCTCGTGGTTGCAGGCCAGGGCATGACTGCGCTGCTCGACAAGGTGTCACGACTCGCGGGGTGCGGCGTCGATCTGCTCGACGCGGATGGCAGAACCGTCGAGCGCAGCACAACCGGCGCAGAGCGATCCGAGACCGAACGCACTATCCACGACGTACGCGGCCCGACGAACTCACTCGGTCGACTTGTCCTGTGCGGGCCGGCAACCACACGCCGAACCGCCGTCGCAAACTGCGCCGCCGTCGCGGTCGCTCTGGAACTCGGCCGTCACGGCGATCTCGGCCCAAGACAGTCACTCGCCCAATCGGTGATCACCGACGTGGTGGGCGGTGTGCTCACATCGCACGGCGACTTGTCCGAGCGACTGACAGCGGCCGGGTGGACGCCGTTGTCGGAGGGGCACCACGTCCTCGTCGCCGCTGTCGACATCGATCGGCAAACCCCGGTTCGAGAGCTCGCTGACCAAGTACGCGACGCCGTGCGGGCCGTGCTCGGCTCCTGTGTCGTCGGGACTGCGGCCAATCACGTCATCGTGCTCGCGCATGGGTGGGCGTCCGCATCCCCCGCTCGAGTGCGGACTGCGTTCACCGAAGCCGACGAGCTGCTACGCCGCGGGCCGGGCGGTTCCGCGGTACGCACGCTCGGAGTGGCGACGCCGGTCGCGGATCTGTCGGGCGTCGGGGCTGCGGTCGCGCAAGCTCGCGAAGTCGTCCAGATCGCGCGGCGCTTCGGCTCCCGGACCGGAGTGATCCTCGCGAGGGACGTCGGCGTCCAACGACTGCTCGCCGCCGGAACGACACCCGCTTCGCTGTCCGTGTTCGTAACCGAGCAACTCGGTTCGCTGATCGCATACGACACAGCACATTCCGCCGACCTCGTCCGAACGCTCGACGCGTACCTCGCACATCGGGGCGGCAAGGCGAGAACCGCGGATTTCCTCGGCATTCGGCGTCAGTCGCTTTATGCACGGCTCACGCGTATCGAGAAGCTGATGGGTGTTTCCCTCGACGATCCGGCACAGGTGGTCTGCCTCGGGCTTGCGCTGACCGCATGGCGCATGCGCACCGGCCTTGATCCACAAGCAGCGTTCGAGCGTCTCCCCGGGTGAGCGACAACCTCTGCGATGATGAACGAATGACCGGAGCAGCGGAGTTGATGATCGAGATCCCTGCCGGCGAGGTGCACCTTCGGGACGACCGCAAAGGTACTGCGTGGACCTCGAAAGTCGAATCCTTCCGCCTCGCAAGCCATCTCACCACCAGGGCGCTGCTTCACGGAGATTCGTCGGACGATTCGAGCAAACCAGCGGTCGACCTTTCATGGAAGGACGCCATCGCAACCTGCAACGCACTTTCGGTCGCGGACGGTCTGACACCCGCATATCGAGACGTCGACACCGATTCTCCGCAGTGGGACCGGGGCGCAACTGGCTACCGGCTCGCCACCGAGGCCGAGTGGCAGTACGCATGCAAGGCCGGCACCTCCGGCTACCGCTACGGCGAGATCGACGAGATTGCTTGGTACAGCGACAATTCAGAGGGTAGGGCTCGTCCCGTCGGAACGAAGGCACCCAACAACTGGGGCCTGTACGACATGATCGGCAATGTCTGGGAATGGTGCTGGGATCTCTACGACCCCGAGGTCTACGGCGCGTACCGGATCTTTCGCGGCGGCAGTTGGGCCGAAAGCGAGCGCGGTTGCGGCGCTACCGTAAGGAGGCGAAGCCATCCGACGTTTGCAATCGACGACCTGGGATTTCGCCTAGCTCAAACGATCTGAGGGCAGACGACTGAGGACTTCGAGCACAGCCTCGATCTCTTCTCGACTGCGCAGCCGAACTATCGGCAACGACGGCACATCGACAAGAACCGTGGCCATTCGCTCGGCGTTGCGTCCGTCGGTTCGCCAGGCCCAGCGCACCACGTGATCCGGATCGAACAGAATGGTGTGCAGTGGAGGCTCCATGTTGCGATTCCACAACACCTCTCGCTGCAATCGCCGACGCACGGTTCGTGTGATCACCTGGCGCATCACCGTCCGCCGAGGCAGATCCAACCACAGCATCAGGTCCGCACGCTCGGCCAGAAGTCGACGCACCGCACCGTACTGCCACTCGGTCACCCAGGCCGGCTCGCTCGAAAAGCGTCGTACTTCGGTTTCGAAACTGTCGAGCGGAATCCAGCCGCGCCCGTGGAACAGCGAGTCCAGCTCAGTGTGTTCGATCTCGAGAAGCCGCCCGATTCGACCGGCGAGAGTCGTCTTTCCGGCACCGGAAGTCCCCGCGACAAGGATCTTCTGCGGACGAATCGTCAGCGCGGCGGGGTCTACGAAAGGCACCGATACACCCTAGGGGCCTTACACTTCGCAGTCCACCCATTCGATGTAACCGGTGCCGTTGATCGACGCACCGTCGAAGCTTCCCCGGTAGGTATACGCGCCGACGTATCCCTTGCCGTGACCGTAGCGCCACTCCGAGTCGATCTCCGCCTCGAACTCCACGACCGTCCTGCCGTAATCGCGCACCTGCCAACGCAGTACGCGCGGCACACGCATCTCGCGACCCTGTGGGTCGACGTGCAATGCGTCGGCGTACTCGAGCACGTCGAACTCGACGTCGTCGAAGACCTTCGCACTACCGTCGACAGTCCGAATGTAGGCGAGCTTGCACGCCGAAACCCCTGACGCTCGAACATCGGTGAGCAACAACTGATGCCGGTCGTCCAGTTGAACGATCTGGTAGGTGAAAAAGTCGGCCGGGAGCTTCCACGACTCGGGAAGCGCGCGGCGAGTCAGCGATTGCGGTGTCATGCACCGCGCGTACTCGACGGTGCACGGAGCCGAAATACTCACCGGTCCATCCGGACTCGCAATTGTTCCGGAGCACTGTGCCAGCAGACTGACGTGGTCGTAGACGGGATTACGCACGAACCACGACGCTTGGTCCGTTGCCACGATCTCGAGATCGACGTCGAATGAGTCGTATCGCCCGGTGACACGGAAGTTCGGATAGCTGTTCTCGATGATCAGGTTGTCACCGAAGGCGATTCGCGAACCATCTTCTTCGAACGCACACTCATCGGCAGCGTCGTACGCCCGGTAGAAGTGATGGCCCGGCGCTGCGGTGGAACTCAGCACGGTTGCGGTGTTTCGCGCGTCGGGTGCAGCGAGATAGTCGTTGTCGAACACCACCGTCCCGGTTGCACCGATCAACGTCATGGTGTTGAGGTAACGGAAAGGCCCTGGCAGCCGGGGAACGAAGATCCCGTAGTGCGTCCACGCAAACTTCCGCGAAGCCAGGTGCGGACGCAGCATCTCGGGCCGATCGAACGGGCGTACCGATTCCGCCATTCGCTTGTCGATCAGCGGTAGCGCGCCGTCCAGCAAAGCCCGAACCGCGGGTCGCCACAATCGGCGCGAGCGGGTGGCGGGAACAGGGTCGGAACGATCAACGGTTTGTCCGGTCACGCCCCTAAGTTAATGTAACCAGCCGTAACAAACAAGTGTCGAAGTCTCCTCGACGACCTCACACCCTGAACACCCGCGCTCTGCCCACCGGGCGAATAGCATGTGAGAATCCGCGTACCGGAACCGGTCGCAGAGAGGGCGCAACAATGCAGCACGAAGAGTCGTCGTTCACCGGAGTCGCCGGTACCAAGATCGTCTACGACGTGTGGACACCGGACCGCGAACCCACCGGGGTTCTCGTCCTGTGCCACGGACTCGGCGAACACGCGAGGCGCTACGACCATGTTGCTGCGCGGCTCGGGGAACTCGGGCTCATCGTGTACGCACCCGACCATCGCGGGCACGGACGCTCTGGCGGCAAGCGCGTTCACCTCAAGGAATTCTCCGACTTCACCGACGACGTCCACACGTTGTTCTCGATCGTGACGGCGGCACATCCCGGCAAGGACAAGTTCCTGCTCGGGCACAGCATGGGCGGCGCGATCGCCCTTTCCTACGCCCTCGACCATCAGGCCGATCTCAAAGCCCTCGCCCTGTCCGGACCTGCGGTGATCATCGCAACCGGCACTCCGAAGATCGTGATGCAGCTGGGCAAGATCGTCGGCAAATACCTCCCGGACGTGCCCGTCGAGAACCTGGAAGCTGCTGCCGTATCGCGTGATCAGAAGGTCGTCGACAAGTACAACGCCGACCCGCTGGTTCACCACGGCAAGGTTCCCGCCGGCATCGCGCGCGGCATGATCACCGCCGCGGAAGGCTTCCCGGCGCGCCTGCCCTCGCTCACCATTCCCGTACTGCTTCAACACGGCTCGGACGACCGTTTGACGGACCCGGCCGGCAGCAAGCTCGTCGCAGATCTGGCCGGCTCTTCGGATGTGACCTTGAAGGTGTACGACGGCCTGTACCACGAGATCTTCAACGAGCCTGAGCAGGAAGAAGTTCTGAACGATCTGATCGAGTGGCTGCGTCCGCGGGTCACCGGAGCATAGTCATGTCTACGTGCGGGATCCTGCTGGCGGCCGGGGTCGGATCCCGCATGGGCAAGCCCAAAGCGCTCGTCACAAACGCCGAGGGTCAGTCTTGGCTCCACCACGGGGTGACGACACTGCAGTCCGCAGGCCTCTCACCGGTCATCGTGGTCCTCGGCGCGCAGGCAGAGGACGCCCTCGAACTACTGCCCACCACCGATGTCATTGTGGTGATATCGGATTGGCAACACGGAATGAGCGCGTCACTGCGCTGCGGACTCGAGGCCGCCATGCGAATCGACGACGCAGATGCGGCAGCGATCTCTCTGGTCGACGTCCCGGACCTCAACGCCGACACCGTGACGCGGATCGTGGGTCACAGCTCCCCATCACGAAACATACTGCGAAGAGCTGTCTTTCACGGCCGTCCCGGCCATCCCGTCCTGATCGGACGCGACCACTGGCCGACGCTTGCAAAGTCACTCACCGGGGACGGCGGCGCCAACACCTACCTACGCAAGAACGGGGTCGAGTTGGTGGAGTGCAGCGACCTCAGCAGCGGCGTCGACGTCGACTACCCCGAAGCCTGATCGCACGTCACAATCCTCCCAGGTGGTGGGTGTCCGTATTCGGTGTAAAGATGGCCCGATGAAACGTACAGTCGCCGCCCTGCTCGACATCGAGATCGACGAGGCGACCAACCTGGAGTTCAAGATCGCGGTGACGCGCGCGCCGGGTGTCGAACTGCTGGAAACGATGTCGTTCGTCCATGACGGCAATCCGCTCGAACCCCGCGAGATCACCGCCGAACACGGTACCCGGATTCACCTACTCGACTGTGCCCCAGGCAAACTGATCGTCAGCTACGACGCAACCGTCATCGGCCGCGCAGAACCGGCGTCGGTCAGCGACTACGACGTGTCGAAATATCTGCGCCCCAGCCGGTATGCCGAGGCCGACAAGTTCTTCGGTTTTGTCGCCGGGCAATTCGATCTCGCCACTCCCCCGGCCGAACTCCTCCTCGAAGTCACTCGCTGGGTGAGTACACATTTGAGTTATGTTCCCGGCACCAGTCGCGGCACCGACAGTGCGGTCGACACCTTGCTCGCCGGCGCCGGAGTGTGCCGCGACTACTCGCACCTGACCATCTCACTGCTGCGCGCCGTGGGGATTCCCGCTCGACTGGTGGCCGTCTACGCGCCGGGCTGCGATCCGATGGATTTTCACGCCGTAGTCGAAGCCAATATCGACCACGTCTGGCGCGTGGTCGATGCAACGCAATTGGCGCCGCGCAGCAATCTTGTGCGCATCTCGACCGGCCGAGATGCCGCAGACACAGCCTTCCTCGACAATCACGGCGGTTCGATCACGTTGCACGCCTCGGAAGTTCGCGCAGTCGTCGACGGCGTTCTCGACAACGACGACTACGCAACACTCACATCGATCGGCTGAAAAGCGTCAGGCGCTGATCTGGTTCTGCGAGGCCATCGTTCGCTCGAGGAACTTGATCGTGAGATCGACGATCGCCTTCCCCTCCCGAAGAGCTTTCCCGATCACCGGGAAAGCATGGATCTGCCCACTCCAGATGTGCGTTTCGACGGCTTGTCCTGCCTTGATCAAGTTTTCGGTCATGATCTCGACGTCGGGACGCATCAGTTCGTATTCGGCGGACACCAGGAACGACGGCGGAATCAGACTGGCGTCGGCGTTGATCGGCGACTGCGCACCGGGAATCTCGTCCGGACCCTCGAGCCACCGGTCCTTGAGCTTTTCCACCTGTGACATCGGTAGGTAGGCATCACGTTTCATGAAATCGGGATCATGGTCCTCGAGGTTCACGTTGAGAAGAGGGGAATATCCCACCACGGCAGCGGGCCGCGTGATTCCGCGCAGTGCGGCAATTTCGGCGACCTTCATGGCCAGGTATCCGCCCGCCGAGTCACCGGCAACCACAATCTTGTTCGGGTCTTCGGCTGTCTCGAGCAACGCGGTGTACGCGGCCATTGCGTCCTTGACCGAGGTGCCGATGGAACCTTCCGGCAGCTGGCGGTAGCGCACGGAGATCACCGGTACTCCGGCCTTCGCAGAGAGCAAACCGCACAGTGCCCGGTGCGTTGCCAGACCGCAGAAGACGAATCCCCCTCCATGGAAGTAGAGGATCGTGGCGCCGGCCAACTCGCCCTGCGCTTTGCGTGGATGCTGCACCTTCTCGCTGGGCACACCACCCAGCGTGAAAGGCTCGATATCGAGGTTCTTCGGCTTCGGCAGTTTGTCCGCCATCGCGTCGAGTCGCTCGAGTTGGCGGATACCACGTTCGGTGGTCGGCCAGAGGGTGAACATAGGCTTCACGAACGTCCTGGTCAGGCAGAAGATGACCCGCGCTCGCGGACTCACGTTCCAATGCCATACCGTCGAATCTCGCGTCCGCATAGCGTCCTCCCAGGTCAAGCCGTTTTGTGCATTTGAGTTACACATACTTGTCGGCTGCTGATGTGAACGATAACTGACGCTGCGTCAAAATGACACGACGGGTATGGATCAATTGCTCGAGCGTGTGCAAGTTCTGGTCGCGATCACGGCCGGGAGAGATATGCGCACAGTCCGCGGTGCCCTCCACGCATCATCGCTTCATGATTCCACTCGAACAGCGGCTTCGCGACCTTCGCGGCCAGACCAAGCGCTCCGGACACCGCTACCTGTTGCCGAAATTCGGCTGTGCAACCAGATCCAGCGGGGCGCACCGCCCAGCTACTCCACCCGGTCATTGCGCCGGTGAGACGCACTTTCAGAAAGCGGTCAACTGAGTCTTCCACCTCGCGTCGCCCGAAGACCAGCAGCGTCAGAGGGACAGCGCTGCGGATGGACATGGAGCCTGAATGCTCGTCGATCGTCCCGACTCGGCGTATCTGAGGCCACCACTGCGAATACCGTTCGGCATCCGCGAGAACCTCGTAGACGCGGTCAGCAGAGGCAGGAAGCGTCCAGACGCTGTGGAAGTCGAAGTCGGTCACGGTTCAGTCCGTCTGCGCAGCAGCAGTCACCCAAGCACCGTAACCCGAACCGCGGGTGCCTACACGCCGGGCTTGCTCAGTATTCGAATGTCTCCACCCGTCGCAGGATCTCCTCCGCGATCTTGGCGGGACTCCCGCCCACGTCGACGACGATGGCCTGTTCGTCCGGGTCGACGGCCTCGAGTGTCGAGATCTGGGAGTCGAGCAGCGAGGCGGGCATGTAGTGATCGAGGCGAGCGGTCAATCGCTGGCCGATCTGATCCCGCGAACCGGCGAGGTGCACGAACACGACGTGCTCACCGCGAAGCACGTCGCGGTAGCTGCGCTTGAGTGCCGAACACGTGACGATGCCCGGCTGACCGGCGTCGGTATGGCTCTTGATCCAGACGGCGATCTTGTCGAGCCAGGGCCAGCGGTCTTCGTCGTTCAACGGATGCCCGGTCGCCATCTTGTCGATGTTCGCCTGCGGGTGGAGATCGTCGCCTTCTTGAAGGTCCCAACCCATCGCTCCGGCGAGCATGCCGCCGACCGTCGACTTTCCCGAACCCGAGACACCCATCAGGACGAGCACGGGGTACTGCTTCTGCTGTGCCGCTTCGCTGTTCATGTGCTCGCCTACCTAGATGAATGCGCTCAACACGAGCACTCCGGCCAGGCCCGATACCGAGATGATGCATTCCATCACGGTCCAGGTCTTGAGGTTCTGTACCACGCTGACGCCCAGATACTCCTTCACCAACCAGAATCCGGCGTCGTTGACGTGCGAGAGGAAGAGCGAGCCCGCGCCGATCGCCAAGACCATCAGCGAGACATGTGCGGACGAGAGATCGGCCGCAACCGGAGCAAGGATGCCCGACGCCGTCACCGTTGCCACCGTCGCCGAACCCGTTGCGACGCGGATCAATACCGCCACCAGCCAGGCCAGGAACAGCACGGGAAGGCTGCTGCCCTTGATCGCGTCGGCGATCACTCCGGCGATACCGGTGTCGATCAGGACCTGTTTGAAACCGCCACCAGCGCCGACGATCAACAAGATGCCTGCGATGGGAGGTAGGGAACTCTCGAGTGACTTCGAGATGGCCTTGCGGTCCATTCCGCCGCCGCGACCCAGCAGCACCATACCGACCAGAACCGCGAGACCCAAAGCCACAACGGGTGTTCCGAGGAAGTCGAGGACGGACTTGGGGAGTGCCTCGGAATCGGGTGCGATCACGTCTGCAAATGCCTTGCCCAGCATGAGAACAACCGGCAGGAGGATCGCTGCGAGAGTAGCCGCGAACGAGGGACGCTGCTTCTTCTCTTCCTCGCCTCGATCTTCGCCTGTGACAAAAAGATCCGGGACCTTCACGTCGACCCACCGCGCGGCGTACTTACTGAAGACCGGTCCGGCGAGAACAACAGTGGGGATCGCAACGAGGACACCGAGCGCGAGGGTGAGGCCGAGGTTTGCGTTCAAAGCCGAGACTGCAACCAGCGGTCCTGGGTGCGGGGGAACCAACCCGTGCATGGCCGAGAGGCCGGCGAGGGTGGGGATCGCGATGCGCATCAGGGACAAGCCGGAACGCCGCGCGACGAGGATGATGACCGGCATCAACAGGACGAGACCGATTTCGAAGAACATCGGCAGACCGATCACTGCGCCGACCAGAGCCATCGTCCACGGAAGCGCCTTGGTGCTGGAGCGGCCGACCAGCGTGTCGACCACTCGGTCGGCACCGCCGGAATCGGCGAGGAGTTTGCCGAACATCGCGCCGAAACCGATCAGGATTCCGACGCTTCCCATGGTCGACCCGAAGCCGGTGGCGAACGCCGCGACCGACTCGGCCGATCCGAGGCCGGCCGCCAGACCGACACCAACCGCACCGATGGACAGTGCGAGGAAGGGGTGCAGGTCGAGCCAGGTGATCAGCGCGATGATAACCGCGACGCCGGCGACTGCAGCGATGATCAATCGTGCGTCGCTACCAGCGGGGACGACCTCGGCCGCCAGCAATGCTGTGGTGTTCATAGGGACTCCCAGTCCGATGAGTGATTGAGGTCACTGTTCCTTAATTAACCTACAATTTCAAGAGCAGACACTAATTTGTAGTATTTATTCGGCTTCCACCGGGCTTACTCCATACGCATGGGACGATCTACGTATGCCTTCTGTCCCGTTTCAGCAGTTACACGACTCGATGCTGGAACAGCTCGGCCAAGACATAGTCGGTGGTGTGCTCGCTCCGGGAACCACGATCTCCGCCGACGAGGTGGCAACGCGATACGACGTGTCGCGAACCGTCATCCGCGAAGTTGTCCGCGTTCTCGAATCCCTCGGACTCGCCTCGGTTCGTCGACGCGTCGGAATCACCATCCTGGGCTCCGAACACTGGAACTCGCTCGACCCCAATGTCATCCGCTGGCAACTGGCCGGTCCTGATCGGTTCGAGCAACTTTCGATCCTCAGTGAACTCCGTTCCGGCATCGAACCTCTGGCTGCGCGACTGGCCGCAACTCGCGCCACACCTGAGCAGTGCGGCGCTCTCACTGCAGCCGTCATCGGCATGTCAGCTACCTCGCGCGCTGCCGATACCGACGCATATCTCGGCCATGATTCCGACTTTCACCGCACACTGCTCGCCGCTTCCGGCAACCCGATGCTGCGGGCGATGTCGCAGATCGTCGTCGAGATACTCGAAGGCCGCACCCGCCACTCGTTGATGCCCCACGAGGCCGACCCCGAAGCGATTCACCTGCACGGAGTGGTCGCATCTGCTATTCAGGCCGGGGACGCCGACGCCGCGGAAGCCGCCATGCGCTCGATCGTCGCGGAATCCGCAGAAGCGGTCGAAACAATGCGCGAAAGCCCCGAACCGCCGCCTCATCTGTAAGTCGAGCCACAGACTCGGCGGAATTGGCCCGCAACTGCTCCGCAAGTGGAACGCTTGGCGCCATGACAGCACTCGCTACCCAGAACAGCGCACTCTGATGGCCCGCCCGGTACGCGTCGTCGTCCTCGGTGCCGGATCGTGGGGAACCACGGTGGCCGGCCTCGCTGCCCGCAACACCCCGACCCTGTTGTGGGCACGCAATTCCGAAGCAGCCGACGAGATCAATTCGCAACGGACCAACTCCAAATACCTTGGTGAGCGCAAACTTCCCAAGGGGCTCAAGGCAACCTCGGATCTGGTCGAAGCCGCCCGCGAAGCGGACGTACTCGTGTGCGGGGTGCCATCGCACGCCGTTCGCTCCACCCTCGCCGAGATCGCCAACGAGGTTCGGGCGTGGGTCCCGGTGTTGTCACTGTCCAAGGGTCTCGAGCCCGGCACCCGGCAGCGTCCCACCGAAGTGATCGCCGAGTGCCTGCCCGGCCATCCCGTCGGATTGCTCGCGGGCCCCAACATCGCCAAGGAGATCGTCGACGGCATGGCCGCGGCATCGGTCGTGGCGACCCAGGACGATCGTGTCGCCGCCGCGCTGCAACCCCTGTTCGCGTCGTCGGTCTTCCGCGTCTACCGCAACACCGACGTGCTCGGCTGTGAACTCGGCGGCATCCTCAAGAACATCGTTGCCATCGCCTCGGGCATGGCCGACGGTCTGGGAGTCGGTGACAACACTCGTGCGATGGTGCTCGCACGTGGTCTCGCCGAGATGACCCGACTCGGTGAGGCGATGGGCGCCAACCCGCGCACTTTTGCCGGCTTGACGGGCGTCGGCGATCTGATTGCCACCTGCATGGCTCCGACTTCTCGGAACCGTCGCGTCGGCGAAGCTCTGGCGCAGGGATTGACCGTCGAGGAGGCGGTCGCCAAGCTCGGTCAGGTCGCCGAGGGCGTCAAGACCGCCCCCACTGTCATGGATCTGGCCCGTGAATACGGCGTCGACATGCCGATTGCCGCGGAGGTCGAGGCCGTCATCGGTGGTCGCCAAAGTGCCAGCGACGCATATCGCGGACTTCAGAAGGTTGCCCCGGGCGGCGAGCACGAGGTGGCGTGAGGAAGATCTACAGGTATCTAGCGATTTGGCTAGATACCTGTAGATCGCCCGAGATCACGGAATTGGCGCGTCGACGAAGATGTCGATCGCCAACGGTGACTGACCGCCGTACTGCGAGAAATCCGAGATCCCCGCCTCGCGCAAGATCTCGACGTCGAGCACTGTACGACCGGTATCCGTGCCGGCGGGACGCCCGAGAATCTCGACAGCCGCATCGGCCATGATCTCGGGTGAACGCGAGTGCTCGATACTGTCGTCTCCCCCGAGCAGGTTTCCGACAGCGGCCGTGGCGATCATGGTCTCCGGCCACAGGCAATTACTCGAAATCGGTGCACCTGAATACTCTGCGGCGATACCCAAGGCCGCCAATGTCATTCCGTATTTGGCCAGCATGTAGCCCGGATGAGCACCCAACCAGTGCGGCGAAAAGTTGAGCGGCGGCGACAGCGTCAACACGTGCGCATTGGCCGAAACCCGAAGGTACGGAAGGCACGCGCGGGTGAGCGCGAAGGTACCACGGACATTGACCTGCTGCATCAGATCGAATCGCTTCATCGCGAGATCTTCGGTTTTCGAGATGTCGAGGACGCTCGCGTTGTTGACCACGATGTCGATGCCACCGAAGTGCTCTACCGCTGCAGCCACGGCCCGCGCGATGTCGTCGTCGTTCCTCACGTCGCCGACGACCGGAACGGCATGACCCTCGAGCTCGTTCAACTCGTCCACAGCCGTGTGGATAGTTCCGGGCAGCCTGGGATCCGGCGTATCGGTCTTGGCGAGCAACACGATATTTCCGCCGCGGCGCGCTATCGCACGGGCGATGGCAAGTCCGATGCCACGGCTTCCCCCGGACATGATCGCGGTTCGTCCGCGGAAGTTCTTGTCGTCCAAAACGAATCCTTGTCATCGTCGACGGTCTTCGTCGTTGCGGGTGTGGCCGCGGGAAGTCCCGGCACGACCACTCGGCGACTTCCACGATATGAGCGCCTTCATGCGATGACTACGTCCGCAGAGCATCAACAATCGTTGGTCCGTTGTCCTGACGGGACAACGGATCAATCCGGTCAGCCACCCACCGGGCGCAGAATCCACCATCCGCCGAGCACGAGCACCGCGACGTTCACGAGCAGGAACAACCCGACCCAGACGATCGCGGGTATCGGTGAGAGCCTGGCCAATTGGTCGGCGTCCGAGTCCGGTGCCCCGCCTCGTCGCATTCGCTGCCGTTGAAGTTCCACGACCGGGCGTGGTCCGGCAAAGAGGAGGAAGAGCGTCAGGAAGTACGCTGCGGCCACTTGCTGCTCCTGGGTCCCCCACCAGACGAGCCCGAACAACACGGCTCCCACGACTGCAAGTGAGAAGACTCCGTAGAGGTTTCGGATCAGGACCATCATCACCGCGATGACGAATACGCCGATCCACAGCACCGAGACCGCACGCTGCGCGCCCAACAACCCGGCCGCGCCGAGTCCGAGAATCGACGGTCCGACGTACCCCGCGAACGTCATCAGAATGACGCCGAAGCCGGTCGGTTTGCCCGACGAAATCGCGACACCCGACGTATCCGAATGCAGGCGAAGACCTTTCAACCGTCGACCGACCAGGACGGCGACGATCAGATGAGCGCCCTCGTGTGCGATGGTGACGACGTTGCGGGCGATCCGCCACAGGTGTGGTTCGAGAACGATGATCACGGCGATCAACGCGGCCAGTTGAACCACCCAGGCCGGCGGATTGGGACTGAGCGCCGCCACCCGATCCCACGCGGTTTCGAGCGCGTTCACTCCGCTTGTCCGCGCAGGTATCGGCCGAAGTGCGGGACCGTGAATCCGATGGACCCACGTTCTGCCGAATAGATCAGCCCCTTCTTGATCAGTCCATCGCGTGCCGGCGACAGGGAAGCCGGTTTGCGCCCCAACTCGACGGCGATCTTCGCGGTTGCGACGGGTCCGTCGTCACCGGCGAGATCGGCCATGGCGCGCATGTACTCACGCTCCGCAGGTGTTGCTCGCTCGTACCGCGATCCGAAGAAACCGACAGCGAGTTCTTCCTCAGCCGTCGGTGCGCCGACGCGCACGTCTTCTGCCGTGATCGGACTCGACGCCGCCACATCCCACGTGGCTTTCCCGTAGGCCTGAACGAAGTACGGGTACCCGTCAGCCGCTTCGTACAGAGCGTCGAGCGCGGATTCGGTGAACTCGACCTCCTCACGCTCGGCAGGCGCAATCAGTGCCTGATCTGCAGCTTCACGCTCGAGGCGGTCGATCCGGTGGTAGCTGAACAGGCGCTCCGAGTAGCTTTTCGACGCCGACAGCACAGCAGGCAGATGCGGAAGCCCCGCCCCGACGACGATCAACGGTGCCGCGTCCTGACTCAACTCGTGGCAGGCCCCGCAGATCGCCGAGACATCCGCGGCACCGAGGTCCTGCATCTCGTCGATGAAGATTGCGATCCCGACGCCGACATCCCTGGCCAGCGACGACGCGTCGAGCAGCAACTCGACCAGGTCGATCTCGATGTCGCCGCTGTCTGCCCGGCCTTTGATCGCGGGTGCGTCGATGCCTGGTTGCCAGCGCTCCCGCATTCCCTTGTCCGCAGTGGCGCGTAGGGCAAACGATTTGAGGACTCCGAGGAACTGCTCGACCCGCTCCGGATCGCGATGGGAGACCGCGATCTCGCGGACCGCCATGTGGAGTGCTGACGAGAGTGGGCGTCGTAAATCCTGGTCGGGCCGCGCCTCGATCTTCCCAGTCCCCCAGCTTCGGGAGATCGCGGCCGAACGCAACTGATTGAGCAGGACGGTCTTTCCGACGCCACGCAATCCGGTGAGTACAACACTTCGTTCCGGGCGGCCACGCGCAATTCGCTCGAGAACGACGTCGAAGGCGTCGATCTGCTTGTCGCGCCCGGCGAGTTCCGGCGGTCGCTGACCGGCACCGGGGGCATACGGATTGCGCACGGGGTCCATGCCCATCGACGGTACAAGCAGGGTAGACGAATATCCCGCTCTCTAGCGCGTGTCCTAGAGAGAACTAGTAACTGCTATTGCACCCCGTGAACATCGTACTATCGCCGTATGCAATGGCTTCGGGCGGGGATCGGAATCATCGCGGGGGGCGCGCTATGGGTCATGTCGTTGCTCGCGTCCACACCAGACACGCTTTGCCAGGACAACTATCCCGCCCCCGACTCGCCTGGTCCGGGATACTTTTCAGCTGTGTGGAAGGCACATCGTCTTCCGCTGCCTGTGCCAGCAGCCAGATGCACGACACATCTAGTCGATGTGGACTCCACGGCTACCTCGGTCGTCGTGGACTGACCGATGGCCAGTTTGGGGGTTCTCGGCATTACCCTCGTGGTGGTCTCGTTGCTAACCCTAAAACGCCCTACCGAAAACTGAGCGCCCAGCATCCCGTCTACCTGTTCGAGCCCGACCGCTAGATGAAGTCCCCGGCCACGTGGGCCCCAATTGCTCCGGCCAGAATGATCGCAGGATGCGCCGCGGCCAGATAGAGCCCCGACACGTCTTCGGCGAAGCCCAGCAGTGGCCGGCCACCGCGTGGAATGGGACGGTCAGCGACTACCGCCTCGATCAGTTCCACGTGTTCACCGCCCACGAGCTGACTGCGGACCGCCTGCAGGGTCGGCTCGGCAAGCTCATGAGTGTCTCCGGAGAACCCGAACGGAACATCCTCAACCGCAATCAGTGTCGTGTCGTCCAATTGCCTGATCTCGAAGTCCGGGGTGGAGAGGATTCCGCTCACCAATCGGTGCGGCGTCGAGAATCTGATGAGGCAACACGGTGAGGCGCCGACCGCGACGTCGACTCCCGCCGACGCCGCGAGGCCGGGGATGGCAGTGCCCGCGGAGAGGATTGTGGTCGATCCGTAGACGGGACCGTCGGCAGTCACTACTCCGCACACTCTCTTGCCTTCCGTGTACATCGAGAGCGCACTGACATCGGAATGCACTGTGGCACCGTATGCTTCGGCACCCCGCAGGAGCGATCGAGCGAACGCAACCGGGTCAACTCCACCATCGTCAGGCGCATATGCCGCTACCGCGGGCGCTGTGCGCAATCCCGGCTCACGAGCAAAGACCTCATCTTCACCGATGAGTTCGACTGGATGACCGAGTGCGCGATGCGCGTCGACGAACTTTCGAGTCTCCGCTTCCGTCGTCTCCCACGTGATCGCGCCTCTGCGGCGCAGACCGAATGGCTCGACGAGTTCGCGCTCCAGCCGGTCGAACTCGGGTGCGGCGCCATGTCGGCACGGATCGGAGTAGGTTTCTGCTGCACTCTTCGAGAGGCCGACCCAGGCAAACGAGTTGCCGGTCACCCCTCCCGCCACCGAGCCCCGCTCGAGCACGGTGACTCGGAGACCAACGCGCGCCAGATGATACGCGATCGACGCGCCGACGACACCGGCACCAATCACCAGGATCGGGCTGTCGTTTCGACCATTCGGATGCGTCACCAGTGGACCATATCTGCGAGCCGCAACCTGGATCCACTCGATTTGGATGCGAGGACTTCGGCGGTTAATGGAGGACTAGGCCTGTTCCCGCTCGGCGGCGAGAGCGACCGCCCGTTCGAAGGTATGGACGAGCACTGCACGCCGAGCACCCTAAACTCGAGCCACTCCCCACGCGGTGAACCTGCGGTCACCAGTCATCGGAGTACACGCAGCAGTTCCCAAAAGAGAACAACAACCGCCCGTGGGCACCGACAGGCCCGCCAGACCGGGCGTAAAGCCCGCCCAGTCTTGTCGCCAAGTCGCCGATCAGGTAACCCGAGGTCATCCGCGCGCTGATGCTTTGAGGCTGTCGACATTGGCGACGGGTCGCACTGGTGAACGCCCAGTCGTGGCCGAGGCCCTAAAGAAGCTCTCCAACAACCGATCCCGACTTCAGGTCGCATCACCCCCAGAACACCGATACTGAAATCCCGGCTTCCGTCTGAACGCGTTGGCGTGCAATCTTTGCTCTGACTCTGTATCTCGGGACTTTCCAAAGCACTCTTCCGATCGTCGAAAAATATCCGCGCTGGATTCGACAATCGTCTAACGATATGTGACCTACATCTCCGTAGCGTTACCCGTCATATCCGGTTGGGTTTTCGTGAACAGGGAGTTGACGCTTGAAGAAGCCAGTTCTACATCGCGCGATGCGCGCTTACACGCGAACCGCCACGTACGCGGTATCGGCAACAGCACTCGTCCTCGTGGTTTCCGCGTGTGGCTCCGCACCGGGCGCCACACAGACTCGAACGATCACCGACGATCCGATACCCGCCTTCACCTTCGCTCTTGCAGCGGCTCCGATCTCCTTAGATATCACTAAGGATTTCGGTCCTTCCATGCAGGTTCAGACCCTGTTCACCGAACCGCTGGAACGGCTTTCCGGTGAAGGAGAGTTGCGACCTCATCTCGCCGAAGCCGTATCGGTTCCTGACCCGACGACCATCGACTACGTCATCCGGTCCGACGTGCGATTCTCCGACGGAACTCTACTGACCCCGGAGGACGTGATCTGGAGCCTTCGGCACGTCTCTGATTCCGCAGCCGGGGCGCAAACTGCCGGCGAGCTGGAAAGTCTCGAAAGCATCGAACAAACCGGACCGATGCGGGTGACTGTGAAGTTGTCGCATCCCGATCCGGTTGCCAGGCAGAGCATCGCGCTATTCGGACTGATCCAACAGGCAAGGTTCGCTGAAGAACATGCTGCCGAATTGGGTACTGCGCAAGCGGTTCCGGTGGGCACTGGCCCGTACCGGGTCCAAGAATATTCAAGTTCCGGTGTGCAACTTGTCCGTAACAATGACTACTGGTCGGAGCAACCTGCACCGGAAACTCTGAAGTTCGACGTGATTCCGGACGGCAACACCGCTCAGTTGGCAATGCGATCCGGCGACATCCAAGCTGCGAATGTGGCCGACATCAAGAAGCAGTCACAGTGGAAGCAGATCGGTGGAATCGACACGATCGAGGTCCCTCTGACCAAGCTCACGTATTTGACGTTCGATACCAGTACGAGTCCGTTCGACGATGTCCACGTGCGGAAGGCCGTCGCGCACTCGATCGATCGAAAAGGAATCGCAGAGGCGGCATTCGGCAACGACTCCGCGATATTGAAGGGTTTGGCAACTCCGGAAATGTTGACCGGTGTCGCCGGTTCCCCTGGGAACGCGCAATCCTTCCTGGACGGAATCGGCGGAATCGAGTTCGACAGTAACCTTGCGGCGCAAGAACTTGCCGCCTCGTCGCACCCCCAGGGATTCACGGTGGAGGTCCCCTACACCGACAACGTGAACTGGACGGAACTGACGGTACTCAACCTGCAACAAAACCTGGCGCCACTCGGTGTGACCGTTGTTCCAAAGCCCATCACCCAGACCCAATGGATTTCCGACCTGTACGCCCACAAGGTTCCCGGAATCGGATTCCTGTCGATTACCGCATCGACGCCCGACCCCAAATTGATCGGCTCCGTCGTCGGAAAGGAGAACGCTGTCGCACCGAAATTCAACGCCTCGAATTGGTCTACCGATTCCGTCGAACAGGCGCTGCCCGTCCTGAACGGATCGACCTCACCCCTGGACCGATGGACTGCCGCCCAGACCATCTTGACCGGCATCCACGAACAACTTCCGTACGTCCCGCTGTTCAATCCGAATCTGGTCTACGCAATTGCCGACGGGTTCGCCTTCGATCGCGACATGTCCTTCTACGACTTCGTCAACGGTTCGTGGGTTACCGCAGTGAAGGCAACGTCGTGAACGACTATCTCTCCCACACAACGAGGTTCGATTGAGATGGCAGTAGCGGCGTTCATCGGCAAGCGACTCGTGGTGTCGGCCGCGCTGCTTCTGGTAATCAGTTTTCTGGTGTTCAGTCTGCTGTCGGTGACGCCAGGCTCTGCAATTGCCGTCCTTGTCGGCTCTCGTCCGAGCACACCCGAACTGATCGCGGCCCTGGAGGCACGACATCACCTCAACGATCCTTTCCTTGTTCAGTATTGGCACTGGTTGGTCGATGCACTGCAGCTCGATTTCGGGACGTCGACCAGATCAGGTGCGCCGGTGACCGGCATCATCACCGATCACCTACCGGTCTCGATCCAACTGGCGGTGTACACACTTGTTTTGGTGGTCGGGATCGGGGTCCCCTGCGGAATGTCAGCGGCGTATCAGCGCGATAAATGGGTGGACAGAGGTATCTCGATGGCTTCCGTAATAGGTATGAGTGCACCAGGTTTCGCAGTCGGAATGTTGCTGATTTTCGTATTCGGACTCGAGCTCGGACTGTTCCCCGTTTACGGCGTGGGCAATGGATTCTTCGATCGCTTGGTGCACCTCACCCTGCCAGCAACAGCACTCGGCATCGCGCTCATCGCACTGCTGATCCGGCAGACACGCGCCGGAGCGCTCAACGTGCTCCGGCAGGACTACATGACATTCGCGAAAGCTCGTGGTCTCGACCCCTCACGGGTCTTCTTCCGATATGCGTTACGGAACTCCGCAATGCCGGTGGTGACTGCGGCCGGTCTGATACTGATCGCTGCGCTGTCCGGCGCCGTACTCGTCGAGACCGTGTTCTCCGTACCGGGAGTCGGTTCGCTGATGGTGCAGTCGGTCACCGAAAAGGACCTACCCGTCGTACAAGGGTTGGCCGTGTGTCTCGGCGCCTTCGTGATTGTCGTCAACCTGGCGGTGGACGTGGTAGCTCTCCTCGTCGACCCGCGCATGCGGTACGCAGGAAAGGGATGACATGACTGCACTCACCGATCGCGAAAAGAGCAGGCAGGGATCGCGAATTCCCATCACCGTTGTGATTGCACTGGTGATCCTCGGTGTGATGGTATTCGCGGCTGTCGCCGGTCGGCTCATAAGCCCTTACGACCCTTACACTCAGGATCTTCTCCGCGGTGTGACCGGTTCCGATCGCACACACTGGTTGGGCACCGACGATATGGGACGCGATGTCCTCTCCCGTTTGATCGACGGTACCGGCCGCTCCGTGCTCGGACCGCTGTGCGTAGCGATGGGAACAGTGATAGCCGGCGCATCCGCGGGGCTGGTCGCCGGATATAACGGCGGTGCACTCGACAACGTCCTCAACCGATTCGCAGACCTCGTGTATGCCCTGCCCGCGCTCCTCGTCGCCATCGTGCTCCTGGGGATTCTCGGCGGGAGCTACTGGCTGACTGTGGCGATTCTGGTTTTCCTGTCAGTACCGAGCGCCATCAGAATAGTCGGCAGTGTGACGCGCGTCCAGGTTCGTCTGCCGTACATCGACTCTGCGAAGACCCTCGGATTGACCGACTCACGGATCATGATCCGCCATGTGCTGCCCAACATCGCGCCCACCGTGCTCGCCGTCTTCCTGCTGGATTTCGTCGGAGCGTTGGTCGCCTTCTCGTCGTTGTCATTTCTCGGTATCGGTATCGCCCCCGGGGCTGCAGATTGGGGATCGATGCTCTCCCAGGGGCAATCGATGATCTCCGAGAACCCCTGGGTCGCAGTCGCCCCCGCAGCCTGTCTCATCCTGACCGGCAGCGCCGCAACTATCTTCGGCGACTGGTTCTTCAAACGGCTGTCAGACTCAGGAGAACGGAAGTAGATGACTGTGGAAGATGTGACAGTACAATCGGAAACGGCCGATGCGAATGGCCCCCTCCTGAAAGTTTCCGGGCTATCGGTGTACGCGAACAGGTCGCAGGTGCTCGTCAGCGATGTCAACATCACGGTCCCCCGAGGCGAGACTCTCGGGATAGTCGGCGAGTCTGGCAGTGGAAAATCGATGGCAGTTCGTTCGCTTGTCGGTTTGCTACCGCCGGGAATCTATGCACAAGGAGCAGCAGATTTCGACGGAATCCCGTTGATCGGCACACGCGAACGTGAACTGCGATCGTTACGGGGCTCCCGAATCAGTCTTTTGATGCAGGACCCGTTCAGCATGCTCAACCCCATCCACACGGTAGGCGAGCACGTGCGGGAGACACTCCCGCCAAATGTCAGAAAAGGCGGACGCCAACAAGTTCGGGCCGAAGTTGCTGCGCGTCTCGCGGAGGTTGGCTTGGATCCCGCCGTCGCACAAAAGTACCCCTTTCAGCTCTCCGGGGGGATGCGGCAACGAGTTGCCATGGCGGCCGCGCTTGCCGGCGATCCGGAGTTGCTGATCGCCGACGAACCGACAACTGCACTGGACGTGACCACCCAGGACGAAGTCCTCCGACTTCTCGCCGGTCTACAGAAGTCACGAAACATGGCGCTCATCTTGATCACTCATGATCTGCACGTGGCGATGGACGTCTGCGATCGGATCCAGGTCATGTACGCCGGACGCGTGGTGGAGGAGGCTACGGTCGCCGATCTTGCCCGCACCCCGACGCATCCCTACACACGTGGGCTGATGTCGGCCAGTCCCCCTGTCGATCGTCGAGTCGAACGGTTGACGTCGATTCCCGGCAGTGTGCCCAGAGCCGCAGCCGTCGAGGCGATCTGCGCATTCGCTGACCGATGCGAATGGTCTGTCGGCGAATGCTTTTCAGCCCGACCAGCTCTTACTCCCATCACGATCGAACACGCTTCGGCTTGCATCCGGATCGATCGGATTCACGACGAGTTTCCCCGCGGTTCCGAGTTCGAACCACCTCTACCTCAACAATCCGAGTCACGATCTTTCGACACCATCGGCCCACCGATAGTCGAGGTTGCGAACGTACACAAGGTATATCGCGCCAAAGCGATGTTCGGCATGCCCAAGGACTCGCACGCCCTCCGCGGCGTGACTTTCTCGATCCGCGCCGGCGAATCAGTGGGACTGGTAGGTGAATCCGGCTCAGGGAAGACAACTATCGCTCGTGCTCTCCTAGGTCTGGAGCACGTCACCTCCGGCCGGATATCGGCATTCGGCAGAGAGCTCGCGCCCACTGGATCCACTGCGCGAAAAACCAGAGTCGAGTTGGCCCGGGAGATCCAAGTAGTGTTTCAGGATCCGTACGCAGCGCTCAATCCATCCCGAACCATCGGTGCAGCCTTGCGAGAAGCTATAGCCGTACGAACCGGAGCGGACAAACGCGATAGCGATTCCGTAGCCTCGGAAGTCTCGGAGTTACTCGGCAAGGTGGGACTACCAGGCAGCTACGCCGCTCTCCGTCCGGCTGCGCTCTCGGGTGGCGAACGTCAGCGCGCCGTGATTGCCCGGGCAATTGCCGTTCGACCCAGGCTGCTCATCTGCGACGAACCTGTTGCCGCCCTGGACGTGTCCGTGCAGGCCCAAATTCTCGAGCTGCTTCGCTCTATCAGAGCGGAAAACGGGATGAGCATGCTCTTCATCACTCACGACTTAGCAGTCGTGAGGCAGATGACCGATCGAACAGTGGTTCTCTACCGGGGTGAAATCGTAGAAGCCGGCGAGACAGAGGCCGTGCTCGACGCACCAAATCACCAATACACACAACGACTGCTCGCATCGGTTCCATCCTCCATTTCAGCAGTTGTGCAACGTAGTTCAAATGCAATCCCGAGGTAGCACTGCTGGATACGGCGACCGGGCACCCACTCTTGAACTGCCGGCACGCAACACGAATGCCGACCTCGGATTTGCATGGAACATCCGCCGATCCTGCACCTCCCGACGGACCGACACGGATGCACGGACTGCCACAGAAAACACCACTTCGTGAACCCGAAGCCGTGACGCCGAAAGACATCGACGTACAGCATCGCCAAGGCCTTGCAAGGCTGCAGACGATATCCAGCTGAGATCGGATAGTCACCGCGTCCGACGAAAGAGGACCACCCACCGTCATCGGCCATCTCGGCGAGCCCGTAGGTCCGTCCCACGTGGCGGGCGAGCACTGTTGCGCGTTGTACCCAGCGCCCGTCATCTACACCCAGTGACGATCCTGGGCGATCCTGCAAACAGGCTGCCGGTTCCGAACACCACGGGCACGGCAGCGAACCTGAGAAGCATTGCCGTCGAACCGTATCGGAGGCCACCCTGCATCTGGTTGGTGGTGGAACGCGTGTCGGCAAACTGCCGACGAAGCTTGCGCCAGCGGCGAACTTTTCGTTCGGAACGTACGTGACTCGTCTGATTTCGGCTCCGTTGAACCCGACGCCTTCCGCCGGTTCGAGTGCCAGTCGGCTGCAGCAATGCTCTTGCCGAACATCGCGTGAGCGTCGTCGGAGGACACGTCTACTCGTCGGGATCTCTTGGCGAGAAAATTCGGTCCTCCATCATGCCACCAGCCAGGCCGATCACTCTAAGAATGCTGGGACGCGGCTCGGTGGCCTTAGGCCATCAGCGACCACTCTCGTCTGAGTACGTGCGCACAATGCGATCGGTGAGAAGTGGAAGGATCTTGTCCGTGCCGATAGATGCAAAGTGCGGCGAAGTTCGGTGCGCTTCGAAGCCGGCTTCGTCGATGTACATCTCGAGGATGGTTACGTGTAGCGGATTCTCGACGTTGCGGAAGTACTCGTAGCCGAGATTGGCGGGCTCGTTCCGGCTTGCCTCAGCGAGTTGGGCCAGATGGCCGAGCACCTCGTTCGTGGTTTCCTCGTCCAGCCGGTATTCGGCGATTACCCGAAAGTTCGACGTAGCGGGCCGTGCGTTCTCAGTCACGAAAATTACTCTCTAGTAGTAGATTACGAGCAAAAGACAGTGCCTGACTGCAACTCAACGACGACCACGTGCGGTACGAGTCCTGACGCCTACTGACGCTTTTCGCGCGGTCGATTCAAGTGTCATCGGGGTGTCAATGTGTACTTCGTGGACAAAAACTCGCGAATTCCTTCGAAGCCGCCTTCTCTTCCGATCCCCGAATGCTTGATGCCGCCAAAAGGCGCTGCTGCATTCGAGACGAGACCGGTGTTGAGGCCCATCATCCCGGTTTGAAGTTTTTCTATCATTCGCTGGCTTCGGCCGACGTTCTCTGTGTAGACATAGCTGACCAAGCCGTACTCGGTGCTGTTGGCAATGTGCACGGCCTCGTCCTCGGACGAAAAGCGAGTTATTGCCAGCACTGGTCCGAATATCTCCTCGTTCACCATCCGAGCTTCAGGCCCGATCTTGTCGATCACGGTCGGTTGAAAGAAGTTGCCCGGGCCGACGACGGCCTGACCGCCGGTGACAATCTCCGCGCCGGTGTCCACCGCGTCAGCGACGAGACCTTCTGTCTTCGCGATGGCTTTCTTGTCGACCAGTGCACCGATGTCGTAACCTTCGTCGGCCCCACGACCAATTTTCAACGCAGCAACCCTTTCACTTACTCGACGAACGAATTCGTCGGCCACGGAATCGTGTACCAATATGCGGTTTGCGGCGGTACATGCCTGACCGATGTTGCGGAATTTCGCGAGCATCACGCCGTCGACCGCTCGGTCGATATCTGCGTCCTCGAAAACCACGAAGGGTGCGTTGCCGCCGAGCTCCATCGAAGTACGCAATACGTTCTGCGCAGCAGCTTCGAGCAGTTTGACGCCAACCGCCGTCGAGCCTGTGAAGCTCAGCTTGCGAAGGCGTGGATCCGATAGCAGGGCACTGGACTGAGCGCTGGGATTCGACGTGGGCACTACGTTCACCACACCCGGCGGAAGTCCTGCCTCTTCCAGCAGCTGCACCAGGTAGATCGTGGTCAGCGGAGTGAGTTCCGCCGGCTTGATGATGGTGGTGCAACCGGCGGCGAGTGCCGGAGCAATCTTGCGGGTTGCCATCGCGAGTGGGAAGTTCCATGGTGTGATGAAGTAGCAGGGCCCCACAGGGAGGTGCGACACTGTGATGTTGCCTGACCCTTCGGGGTTTCGGCGATAGTCTCCGCTGACGCGTACGGCTTCCTCGGAGTACCACCGAAGGAACTCTCCACCGTAAACGACCTCACCGCGCGCTTCGGCGATCGGCTTCCCCATTTCCAGGGCGATGAGCAGAGCAAACTCTTCTTTGCGATCCATCAGCAAGTCGAATGCTCTGCGGAGGATGTCCGAACGTAGGCGGCTAGGTGTTTCGGCCCACTCTTGTTGTGCTGCAACGGCTGAATCGAGGGCGCGAATGGCGTCGTCGACCGTTGCGTCGGCAATCGTCTTGATCACATGCCCGGTTGCAGGGTCTTCGACGGCGAAGGTCGCGCCCGAACTCGATGGCGCCCATGTTCCGCCGACGCCGATACCGGTTTCGACACGGTTGAGTAGGTCCTGTTCATGTGGCTTCAATGTCATGACTGGCTTTCCTTTGTGGCTGAGACCGGGGCGTGCGCACGGAATCCGTCGACCACGACGCGTAGACCTTCGCGCAGCAGTTCGTCCGAAATTGCGAGCGGAGGGAGAACTCGGATGACGTTTCCGTAGGTGCCGCAAGTAAGAACCACTACGCCATGATCCGCGGCGAATTTTGCGACGGAAGCGGTCAGAGCCGGGTTCGGATCTGTGCTGTCGGGGTGTACTACTTCGATGGCCTTCATCGCGCCGCGGCCACGGATGTCACCAATACGGTCGTCCGAGGCGCCCAGTTCGGTGAAGACCTCATCGATGATCGCCGCGATTTCACGTGCACGAACAACCAGGTTGTTCTTTTCGTACGTTTCGATTGTGGCGAGCGCCGCGGCGCAGGAAATCGGGTTTCCGGCGTAGGTGCCCCCGAGAGCGCCGAATTGTGGTGAATCCATGATCTCTGCGCGGCCAGTGACCGCGGCCAGTGGCAATCCACCCGCGATACCTTTTCCTGTTGCGATGAGATCAGGTACGACTCGCTCGTGGTTCGCAGCGAAGAGATCACCGGTACGGGCGAACCCGGTTTGGACTTCGTCGAGGATGAATACGACGCCGTTGGCAGTTGCCCATTCGGATAGAGCAGGCAGAAAACCGGTCGCGGGTTCGATGAATCCACCCTCGCCCTGGATGGGCTCGATGACGATTGCTGCGAGATTGGAAGCGCCGACCTGTCTTTCGATCTGCAGGAGCGCAATTTCTGCCGCCTCCACTCCGCTCAGCCCATCGCGATATGGGTACGAGGTTGGAACACGGTAGATCTCGGGTGTGAACGGACCGAAGCCGTTTTTGTAAGGGGTGTTCTTCGCAGTCATGCCCAAGGTGAGGTTGGTTCTGCCGTGGAACGCGTGATCGAAGACCACAACCGCATGTTTGTTGGTGAAGGAGCGTGCGATCTTGATCGCGTTCTCGACGGCTTCGGAACCGGTGTTGAACAGTGCTGTGCGCTTCTCGTGGTCACCGGGGGTGATCGAGTTGAGTTTCTCAGCGACCGCGACGTAGCCGTCGTATGGGGTGACGGTGAAGCAGGTGTGAGTGAACAGTTTCGCTTGGCGAGTTATGGCTTCGACAACGGCTGGAGCTGAATTGCCGACGCCGGTGACGGCGATGCCCGAACCGAGATCGATCAGAGAATTGCCGTCGGCATCGATCAAGATGCCGCCTCCGGCTGCGACGATCGATATGGGTACAACGTGCCCTACACCGGCCGCAACGGCCGCCTCTTTTCGACGCATGAGCACCTGCGATTGCGGTCCTGGAATTGCGGTTACGAGTTCTCTGTGTTGCGACACCAGTGGGCCGCCTGTTACTGACGAGACTGACAATTCGTTCCTCATTTTCGTGTTGTCGATAGTGAGCGTCAGAGCCAGCGCGGAGCTGTCGGGGCTGTGCCGATCTCGCGGCCCGACGTGTCGACCGCGGACACTGCGATGTTTCTGCGGCCGGTCACCCACATCAGCAGATTCGGAAGCGACCCGGACACAGCCGTGCGTGCCGTGGTCGAATCGGCGGTGGTGATGTGACTCGAAGCCGGTTCGAACTCTTCACCGGTGTCCGCAACTGTCATGTGCACGCGATAGTCGTCTCGGGTGGCCCATGTATCCAGGACATTGTGAATTATTCGTCGCTGCACCGCCGGCGGTATGTCCGCTGCACTCGCCGAATAGTTGAGATCGATTGCGTGTAACCACAATTCGCGAGATCGCATCCACACTGTATCGACGACCGGTATCCGCGCACCTTGAGCGTTGTTTACCTCGGTAGACCAACGATTGTCGGGGACTGCGCTCCAGGCGATTTCGAGCGCTCTCGCCTCCCTGTCGCCGAGTTCACGGAGTTCGACTTTCGACAGTGGTGCTGCACTGTCGATTTCCCGGCTCCGCGCATGGGCAGACTCGTACATCGGTTTCTCGATGCCTGTCGTCGCCCAATCCACCAGGCGGCCGAGGGCGCGGGCGTTGAAACCGACGTGCGCGACCACGTGCGCGCGAGTCCATCCTGGAAGCAACGAGGGTCCACGCAGTTCGTCGTCACCGAGTTCGCGCAACGTCCGGTCGAAGTGCATTTGTCCGGCTTTCACGTAGCCGAGATCGACGGCGAGTTCGTCAGCCGGCTCTCGCATCACGTTCACGGCATTCTCCTTCACAAGATTACGAGTAATTCTTCAGCGAGTCGGTCGGGCATCATGGGTGAGGTTTCCTCCGAGTATTGTTGCGACGACGTCGATCTCCGATATGTTCGGCGCCGTGAGCGGCGACGACGAGAACACGGCAAAGTCCGCAAGTTTTCCCCGTTCGAGGGTGCCTTTGTCGTCGATCTGACCGGTCGCGCGCGCAGCCCATTCCGTGTGCGTTCGAAGGGCTTCCTCCGGTGTGATCGCCTCGTTCGAGCCCAGGACGAATCCGGTGTCGGTACGACGATCGACGGCCGACTGCATACCTCTACGAAGATTGTTGTCGGCGACAGGAAGGTCTGATGAGCCTGCGAGTATTGCTCCCGCATCGATGACCGATCGCCCACGGTAAAGCCACGGTTCACGGTCGGTCCCGACAAGATCGACAATCTGATCGCCGAGCGGCCCTATGAAACCTGCCTGGGGGGTCACAGCAATGGCAAGATCGCCGGCACGCCGCACTTGATCCGGTCGAGCGATGCCGAAATGTTCGATACGGCACGGAGCTGTGTGGCGGCCGTAACTCTTCTGCGCCTCCTCGATCAGATCCAGGGCCAGGTCTATTGCTGCGTCTCCAATCGCATGCAGCGCAAGCGGCCACCCCGATCGATATGCCGCGAGTGCACGCTCTCGATACAGTTCCGGCGTGTCGAGGAGGTATCCCCGATTATGTTCATGGCCACAGAAGTCCTCTGTCACAGCGGCGGTCGCCCCGAGCAAAGAACCGTCGAGAAAGACCTTGACGTGCCCCAACTGAACGTGGGAATCGCCGAAGCCGTAACGAATCCCGAGGTCCAAGCCCACTCCTGTCCCCTCGCCGCAGAAGTCCGAAGCGTTCGCAGCAAGGGGATGAAGAGCGTCGATTGCCGGCATCAACTGTGCACGAGCGTGCAGATGATCGCGATCTGCGGCCAATTGATAGGCCGCGATTTCGATGGAGCTGTGGCCGATCCAACCGCCACCGACACCAGCTTCTGTGAAGCTTGTTATCCCCTGTGCAGCAAAGCGTTTGGTTGCCTCGTCGATTGCCTCGGCGAGCCGCTCGGTGGAGTAGGGCAAGAGCAACGCCTGCACCAACCCTTGCGCCGACTCTTCGACTACACCGGTAGGGCGGCCCTCGTCATCCCGCACGACGACACCTCCGACGGGAACTTCGAACCCGTCGTCAAGCGCACCGATGAGACGCAACGTAGCGGTGTTCGCAATCGCAGCGTGACCAGAGGTGTGCCGTAAGTACAGTGGCCGGTCTCCCGTCACGGCGTCGAGCCGATCGATAGCAGGGAATTCGCCGCCATAGTGCCCCTGGTTGAAACCTGTGCCGTGGACCCAGGCATCGGCGTCATCACCGATACGCTCTACTTCGGCCTCGATCAGCCTGTAGAGATCCTCGAGACTGGCGGCGCGGCTGAGGTCTATCGACGCCAATCCAAGTCCCCACCAGACGGTGTGACAATGAGCGTCGATCAGACCGGGCGTCACACAGGCGTCTGCGAAGTCCAGGGTTCGTATCGCCTCGATACCGGCGACCTCGTCGTCGAACCCGACAATACGGTCACCGATTACCCCGACAACCGAAGCGATCGGCCGATCAGGATCCATAGTGATGATTTCGCGCGCCCGCACAATGAGATCGAGTTGCATAAGAGAAATGTCCTTGTCCAGTAATCGAGCCGCGTCTGATCCAGCGGTACGAAGTGCGATGTTTCGAACACCAGCCGCGCTACGTTTCTCAGTGCTTGAAGCCGGGGAGGTCCACGCTGAATTTCGGCGCGATCGCTCCTGCCGATGCGGTGATCAACGAGATCAGCGCGAGAACCAACGCAGCTGGCCACCAGTGATCATGAGCTGCAGCTACGAGGCTGGTAACCAGAAGTGGAACGAATCCCGCAATCATCGCGGCGGTGTTGTTCGCGACGGCAACACCTGTGAATCGGGTTCGCGCCGGAAAGAGTCCGGTCAGAACAGCTCCTGTACCTGCGTAGGGAAACGACAACGTCGCCACTGCCAACGTCATCGACAGAACGATGAGCACGGGAACGCCCGAAGTCAGTAGCAGAAAGGCCGGCAAAGCGACTACGGCAGAGGCGATCCCGCCCCACAAGATCACCCGACTCGAACCGAACCGCGCGCCCAACCGCCCGCTCAACAAGATCACGAAGATCTCGACTACGGCCGCGACGATAGTTCCGAGCAGCATCAACGATCGGCTGTATCCGAGTACGTTCACTCCGTACCACACACAGAATGTCGTGACGAGGTAGAACCCGCCCATTCCGAGAAGTGAAGCCGCCATTCCGATCAAAATCTGACGCCAGCTGTGTTTGAAGGCTGTGCTCACGGGATTGGTCGCCAACTCCCCAGCTTCCTCGAGCTGACGGAAGACAGGGGATTCTTCGAGTTTGCGCCGAATATAAACCGCGACAAGAAGTAACGGTAACGAGAGGAGGAAGGGAATGCGCCAACCCCAGGATTCGAAGTTCTGCTGCGAAATTGCAATGGTGACCAGAAAAAACCCACCAGACGACAGAATTGTTCCGATCGGAGATCCGATGAGGGGAATCACTGCGTATCGCGCCCGCATATGCAGTGGCGCGTTCTCCACCACCAGGGTCAAGGCACCTGACCATTCCCCTCCTACGAAAAGGCCCTGCACGATTCTCAGCAGCACGAGCAGCACCGGCGCCGCGATGCCGATCGCTGCGTAGGTGGGCAGTATGCCGATCAACGCGGTAATGATGCCGATACCGACGATGGTGATCATCAGCGTCTTTCGGCGGCCGATCCGATCGCCCATTGCACCGAAGACAATGCCACCGATCGGTCGGGCCGCCACCCCTACTCCGAAAGTGGCGAACGAGGCAAGTGCGGCCAAGGTTGCGTTGCCGCTGGTGAAGTACTGAACATTGAACACGAGAGCGGCCGCGGCACTGAACAGGAAGAAGTCGTAGTACTCGAGCACGGAACCGACCAGAGCGCCGAGTGCGACCTTGTTTGCGCTCTTCTTGTCGAGCTCATGAACGGCTCCGAATTCGATCGACGTCGATTGTGTGTACGTCATAACTCTCCATCAGGGATGAGGGATTCGGTCTGCTTCTGTCCCCAGGGGATTTCGGCCTGTTGCAAGCATTTCAGGTTATTCGCTCACTGTCCCTAGGCATTCCCCGCCGATTACGGCCACGAATTTGTGCATATGCCCTATTCTGACTTGGTGAACCACTTCGCCCCCTCACGACCGGGCAACGAGCCGGACGCCCGCGACTCAGGAAGATGGCAAGAGCTGCTCGACAGCCTCGACGTCGCCGAACTGACCGACACCTTCGTCAAACGTGTCGCCTCGATCGCCGGCTACGACTCGTCGCCGCTACCGACGTCCGAGATCGAACGCACAGGCCGGATGGCCTTCTCCGCCATGCTCCAAGGTCTGCGCGCGGGAGGTCTGCCCGATTTCGTCCCCGTCGCGAACGATGTCGGCATCTCGCGTGCACGGGCAGGGATCCCCATCACCTCATTGATGACCGCGATCCGATTGGACTACAACGTGCTGTGGGAGGCCCTCACCTCCGCGTCGTCAGCGACGGATGCCGAACTGTTGGTCCGACACACGTGGATCGTGCTCCGCACCGTCGACGAGTACGCCGCACAGACACAAGGGGCCTACATGGCCGAACGAGAACGCATGCTGAGAGAGGAATCGTCTGCGCTGCAAGGACGCATCGCAAACCTGTTCCAAGATCCCCGATCCACAGACACAGATCAACTGGATGCCATTGCAGCCGAACTCCGAATCCCACAACGCGCCCCCCTTCTGGTCATCGGAGCTGCCGGTGACGACATCCCGGCGCTACGAGTGTTCATCTCCGAAACCGAGCGCTCCGGACGAACGGTGTACACCCACTACCTCGGCGACGTCCTGATTGCCTTCACACGCAGATTCGACCTCGACGGACCGCAAGTCACCGATGTCGGCCGGAACCTCCTCAAGCTTCGAGTCGGAATTGTCAACGCCGACACCGGTCTGTCAGCCCTTCGCGCGGCGGCCAATACCGCACGAGCTCTCACACGAACAATCACCAGCGAAGACCACGCGGCTCTCACCTGGGACCGAGGGTGGGCGAGACTGGCCAAACTAGGCCTACAAGAATCAGGAAACGGGCTACTCACCGACGTAGATGACGCCTTGGTGACCTGCGGAGACGCGGAGCGGGCCCGTCTCGAAGAATGCGTGCGCAGCTATATGAAAACAGGCAGTATCGGGGAATCGGCAAACGAGCTGTTCTGTCACCGCAACACCGTGTCCAATCGCCTTCATCGATTTGCAAAACTCACCGGTTTGGACCCCACGATTCCTGAACAATCCGCGAGACTCGTAGTGGGTTGGGCATAGAAGCACTCGAAACCCCTTCCCCTTTTACCTTCTCGGGGCGATCGCTGTCGGAGGCATCACGCAACGAACTGTATGGGCGAGGTAGCTCTGCGTGCGCTGGGAGGCTGCCCGGTAACGCGTTTGAAAGCGCGGCTGAACGCAGCTTGAGAGGTGTAACCAAGACTTCGAGCCATGGCTTCCACCGACATCGTGTCCTGGGCCAGCCACTGGCTGGCAAGAAGCATTCTCAGTTCCGTCGCGTACCGCAGAGGCGGTACGCCGATCATCGCATGGAAGCGCTCCGCGAACACCGATCGGGACACATGGCACTGCGATGCCAACTCCGCTACCGTCCAATGATGTCCGGGATCCCGGTGGACAGCCAAGATGGCTCCCGCCAGTCGCGGATCGCGCAGCGCAGCCACCAGTCCAGAGGCATTGTCGCAGCCACATTCAACCCACCCTCGCACGATCATCGCAGCCACGACTTCAGCGAGACGCGCTGAAACACCAGCAAAACCGACACGCGCCGAACAGGTCTCACGCCTCATCGCAGCAAGGATCGGTAAAAGTCCGGGATATCGCTCCCCCTGGGCGTCGGCGATCATGATCTCGGGCATGATACGACTCAGGCCTTGCATCCCGCCAAGATCGAATTCCATGTAACCGGTGAACAATACGGCGCTGGGAGACAGGTCGGCGGCGAGGCCGACATTCACGTCCCCCACCGCATCACCGAGGGGTTCGGAGTCGTAGCTGTCGATGCCCTGAACCACTACGCCCGGCCCGGACAGCCACTGATGGGGTCGACCGTGCGGGATGAACACAGCGTTACCCGCTGACAGTTCGTGGACGGTGCCGTTCTCGGCACGCAGGAACGCGTGACCGACTGCGAGAAAGTGGAAATAGGCACGGCCCGGTTTCGCATCGAAGCCGATGCCGAATCGCGGACCGGCATGAACGCGACGGTACTGCACTCCACGCAACCGCATACTCGTCAACAGTTCGCTGATGAGGTCGGAGGACGAGGCGAACGTCCCGGCAGCCGACTCGGCCGGACTCTTGATCAAAACGGCCGGATCCTCAGTCATAGATCATCCTGAAAGTCGTATCTAGTGTTGACTCAAAGCCTTTCATGCGATCCAGGAGAAGTACAACCGTTGTCCAGTGATGTATGCAGCACCGCGCCCGATACCCGACCCGTCCGAGCAGCCGCAGTTGTCGACCCGCCACCGCTGCCGGTAACACCGAAGTGGATGGCGGTGATGTCACTGGCTCTGGGCGTATTCGGACTGCTTACGGCCGAGTATCTTCCGGCCAGTCTGTTGACTCCGATTGCCGATGATTTGGGTGTGCCGGAAGCACTGGTGGGCCAAGCAGTCACCGTCACGGCTGGAGCAGCAATCCTCTCTGGACTACTGACGGCAAGCCTGACACGACGGATGGACCGGCGGATTGTTCTGCTCAGCTTCACTGTGCTGATGATCGCGTCGAACTCGCTCGTGGCCCTGGCCCCGAACATGGTGGTGCTGTTGGCGATGCGGATCCTGCTCGGCATTGCGTTAGGTGGTTTCTGGAGCATGGCGGCTGCCACGGCGATGCGTCTGGTACCGGAATCGTCGGTACCTCGCGCTGTATCAATCATTTTCAGCGGTATCGCCGTAGCAACCATCGTGGCCGTGCCGCTCGGTAGTTACCTCGGTGAACTGTCCGGTTGGCGCAGTGCCTTTTGGGTCACCGCAGCCCTCGGGGTCGTGACGCTTGCCTTCCAACTGTTCGCGTTGCCCCCGATGGCACCGCGGCACGAGGCACGGTTGAGAACTTTGTGGTCGGCGTTGGTACATCCACGCTTCGGGATCGGCATCGTCGGCATGTTGCTCGTCCATATCGGGCACTATGCACTGTTCACCTACATTCGGCCGGCGCTCGAAACCATGGTCGATGTCGGCGCCTCCACCTTGACTGTTCTATTGTTTGCCTTCGGAGTGGCGAACTTGGCAGGCACACTTGTCGCCGGATGGCTCCTCCAACTCAGCCTGCGTCTGACATTGGCGCTGATGCCCTTACTGATCGGGATAGCTGCTCTAGGTCTGGCACTGGTGCCTGCAACTCAGAGCGTAAGCGCAGCCTTGGTGGTGTTGTGGGGCTTGGCATTCGGCGGAGTTTCGGTGGCGTGGTCGACGTGGGCGACCAGGACCGTGCCCGACAAGGCGGAAAGTGCAGGCGGGATCGTGGTGGTCGGTGTCCAGTCCGGAATCGCTGCAGGTGCCGCAGCAGGCGGTGCGATGTTCGGAGCCGGGGGTGCCATGGCGGTGTTTTCGGTTTTCGGAGTCGTGCTGATTGCGTCAGCATTGTTCATCACATTGTCCGTGAAGAACCCCGATCACCTTGCGTGACATCGGTTACCTGCATGCGGCGGCAGACTGGGACTACGAATCAGCGAGGTCAGCTGATCGGTGCGCGAGCAGCGTGATCTGGCCCGGTCAACTCTCGAACAGCTTCCGCGCCTCGAGCTTCGCTGCGAACGAGAGAAGACCAGCCTCGGTGTGTGGGCGTCCGACGAGCTGTACACCGACAGGTAGACCGTCGACGTCGGCTGCTGGAATGGACACTGCGGGCAGTCCGATGAGACTCCACGGCGCGGTGAGTGAGAGCAGACCACTTGGAACGTCGACCGGCTGATCCTCGACACTCACCCGACGGCTGAACAGCGGCGGTGTCGAAAAGGGAATCGTAGGCAGCGCAATGAAATCGACCGCACTCAGTAGCTGAGCAACACCTACACGGAACTGTTCACGAATCGCGATCGCCTGCAAGAACTGCGAATCGGTGTACGTGCCGCCCATCTCGAGACGCTCACGCACCTCTGGGTCGTAGAGATCGGGTGCGAGACTGAGCCTTTCGGCGTGGACCGCGTGAGCTTCACGCCCTTGGATGACACGATAGGAGAAGCGAAGTGCCTCCGCGCCGTGGATATCTATTTCGTCGGTGAGGAACGGTGCGACCAGATCGCGGGCAGAACGGGCAATCGATGGTTGAGTGGCATGAATTGATCTCGGCGATATCCAGCGAACGCGCACACCGGCGACGGAAGTGCACTCGGCCGGTGGTGAGAAATCGTCGATCAACGCTGACAGTACGACGTGTGCATCAGCCGCACAGCGAGCCAGAACACCCACGGTGTCCATCGAACTGGCCAGAGGAAGTACTCCGTGCGTGCTGATCGCCCCTTGTGTGGGGCGAATGCCGACGACGCCGCAGCATGCTGCGGGGATTCGCACGGAACCACCGGTATCGGTGCCGAGTGCGACTGGAACGATGCCGGCAGCGACGGCGGCCGCCGAACCGCTACTAGACCCTCCGGACATGTGCCCTAATGCATGTGGGTTACGAGTGGGTCCAGTAGCAGCACGATCCCCCGTCGGACCGTTCGCGAATTCATGCGTCGTCGTCTTCCCGATCACTATCGCACCTGCTCGTCTGAGCCGCTCGACGCAATCTGCATCGCGAGTGGCGATCCGATTCACGAAATGGCGCGAACTAGCGGTCGTCGGCAGACCTCGTACATCGATCATGTCCTTCACCGCTATCGGCACCCCGTGCAGCGGACCCCGGTCAGCACCTGCGGCCAATTCTCGATCGGCGGCGGCTGCGGCGGCACGAGCTCCGGCCACGTCGATGGTGACGAACGCGTTGATTGTCGATTGCGAGCTCTCGGCCTCCTCGATGGCAATCCCGATCAAGTCCGCTGACGTGACCCGACGTGCCCGAAGGTCCGCAGCCAGGTCCGTGATGGTTCTTCGGCTGAAGTAGCCGCCAGTTGCGGATACGTGGACGGCCGAAGGGGGATTCTCCGTCATGCCGCCGACACGGTGAGCGCCGCGATGGCCTCGCGGAAGGGTTCGATCGGGGCGATGAGCAGACCGGCGCCCGCGTGTCCGCCCTCACGCAGGGCGGCACCCATGTGGATACGTGGAGTGATCGCGGTGGAAACCACACGTGCCGCGTCGATTCCGAACGGAACGCCACGAAACTCTAGATACGGAATCTTCCACTGGGGGTGCTCAGTGTGAGTAATGCCGTACATTGCCTCCGTCGTTTCGACCATGTTCTGAGCCGATCCGCCGCTGTAATCCTGAAGCGAAAAAGCAGCCGCCGCCGAAAGGCCGCCGAGTCCCACCGTCTCGGTGATCAGGCTCTCCCCGCCCATGTACGCAGTATCCTCAGCGGTGATCCCGTCGAAATATTTCGCCTGCAACGTGGGAATCGGCGCGCGAAACCATCGCTGGCCGGTGCCAGCTGTACGAATCGCGAACTCCTTCCCGCTCAACGCCATAGCGGTGACGATGCTGCTGTGCGGTGTATTGCTGGCGGTTGTCGCGATGCTCTTACCCGTCGCCATCGCGACATGGAGAAAGAACAGATCGTTCTGACTGAGGAAGTTCAGAACGTCGCGGGTTGCTGCGGTGAAGCCGTTGGCCTCGAGAACAGACTCGTAGATCTGCTCGAAGAACACCGCTGTTGCCGCTGTATTACGGCTGTGCAAGTCATCGCCCATGCCGAGGGCACGCCGAATGATGGGACTGGTGTGTAGACCGCCGTTGTGTCGTAGTGCCGCTGAGAGGGCTGGTCCGAGCACGTCCTTGATCCAGGTCAATTGTTGGTGTACAGCCTCGTTCCATACCCCGTAGGTGAGGCGTTCGCGGGCACTTCCCTCGTAGAGAACGCAGTGTCCGCGCGAACCCGACATCGAATCTTCGACAACGAGGACAGGCATCGACGCCGTCGTCACCCCGGTCAGCGAGCCTACGCACCCGTAGTCATGGCACGGCCGGACGAGGATTTCTCCCGCATGCAGGAGAGCGTCGGCCTCTTCCACCGAGTTCGCGAGCCCCTCGAAGAGTGCTGCTCCCAGTATCGCTCGGCGCTGGCCTCCTTCGTATGCAGGCCAGGGCAACGGGGCTCCCGAGGTGAGGATGGTGTGGCGGGTCATGCCGGGCAGCGCATCGAGTGCCGGGGTGACATCGATCAAGACGGGGTCTGCTTGCAGCATCGCATTCACTGCGACCATATTTGCATGAATTCGCCTGTCCGACAATAGGTCTTGCATAGAATCTGCCTTTTGCTCGAGCTGTGTGTCGGTCATGCCCACCGACCGAGGAAATCGATCACAGCAGCATTGACTTCAGCGGGTTTGGACGCACTCAGGAAGTGATGCCCGTTCGGGATCGTCTCGAGGCGCACTTCGGCCGCACGGGTGAACAGTTTGATTTCGTCCTCGGCGTTGGCCACTGAATAAACCTGGTCTGCCGTGCCGTGGAGCCACAGAACCGGCTGCGTCACTTCGTCCAATCGCCCGAACAACCCGTCGCGATCACGGAGATTGATCGTGGCGAGCCGCAGTCGGTGCCGGCCCGCGTCGCCGGAGTAGTTCGTGCGGTAGATCTCGAGCCACCTCACTCGGTCTTCCGGGCTCAAGCCTCCCAGCGCAGCGTCGAAGGTGGCATCGACGAAATCATCGGGAACAACCCAGTCGTCGTCGACCGGCTCGCCGAAGGCCTCGATGTAGGGGGTGCAGAATCCCGGCCCGTCCCAGCACCCGAGGTCGCGGCTGCGTTGACTCTCGACGTCCAGCGAGGTACCCAACGGAATCAGGCCTTTGACTACCTCTGGTGCCAGCAAGCCCATTCGGGTGGCAATCCACCCCCCTTGCGAAGTCCCCAAGACGAATGCGTTCGGAATGTCCAGTGCCGCAAGAGCCTGCAGGTTCGCAACTGCGCTGTCCCAGTAGGTGAAATGCTTGTATGTCGAACGGGTTCGGCCATGACCGTACGGCTCGAGGGCCAGTAGGTTGGCCCTGTCGGTCAGCGCAGTATCCGCGAACTGGTCGCGGTACAACTCCGCAGAGGTGGTGTACGAGTTGATCATGACCAGGGTCGGCAATTCGGGGTTGTAAGGTCGCCCGAACGTGGCCCCTATGACCGAGCCGCCGAGGTGGGGGATGGTGATGGTTTGATCGAACGTGCTCATGAACTCAATTCCTCTTCTTTGTGGGGCAGTCCCGAGATCGGGTCACGGTAAAGGTGCGGGCGCTATCTGGCCGGCACTCGGTATGGGTGTTGTCTGGCCTGGGCTGCGGGACGGCTCTCGGGCCGACTCGAAGAGCTGATCAACTCGTTCCAACTCTTCCCGGTCACTGGCTCGAAGGAGGCTGACCGCGACGAAGACGACAAGATTGGCTACGAGGCCGACCAGTCCGGAACCTAACCCCTCAAGCCACGGCACTGCCCCGCCTTGGTCCATGTACGGAACCGTCAGCGCCAGAGCGATTACCGCACCGACGAGCAGCCCGGCGATTGCGCCGTCCCTGTTACCTTTGCGCCACATGAGTCCGCCGAAGATCGGTACGGCAAGTTGGATGATGGCTTGATACGCCAACTGCGTGACGCCGGCCAAGTTGGGTGAATCGTAGATGCGGTACGCGATGATCGCGGCAACTATTGCGGTAACTGCCATCGCAGCCTTGGCGAGGTAGAGCTCCTGCTTGTCCCGCAGTGGGTGAACGACAGCAACGATGTCGTTCGCAACTTGAGTGCCGATCGCTTGGGTGACGCCGTCGACGAAGCCCATTCCCGCCGCGAAAACTATGACAAGCGCGATCGCCAACAACCAGGTACCACCGGCGTCCTGCGCGATCGCGAAGAACGACGATACTGGATTGGCAGCGGCGAAAGGGATCGGCGCCGCGCACAGCGCGACAAACATGAGTAGAACGCAGAACACGAAGCCGATCGCCATTGTTTGCAGCGAGCCCTTTTTCACTTCACGCACGCTGGCCGCAGTGTAGATTCGCGTGAATATCATAGGCCAGCAAAGACTTCCAATGATTCCGGCGGCAACGATGCCGAAGTAGTAGAGTCCGCCTTCATCGGATCCGAAGCCGGGCAGGCTCAGTTGAGCGTCGGTAAGCTTGCTCATGTTCGAGATGCCACCGAAGTAGAAGAACAACAGGCCCAGGCACAAAATGGCCGATCCGATGTAGGCAACAATCCCCTGGACCATATCGGTGAGGATGAGACCCCTCATACCCATCTGGACGGTCCAGAACTGACGCACGACCAATACTGCAATCCCGATCAGGATGGAGTCGGCGTCAGAGAGTTTACCCAGCGATGCCCACTGAACTACCGCGCCCATTGCAATGAGCCCGAGAACGAGCCAGGGCACGAGGGCGACGACACTGATGGCGCTTCCGATCAACTTCAGGCCGCGGCTGTTGTACCGCAGGTCCAGTAGATCCGCCTGGGTCCGCAGGTCGAACTTCTTACCCCACTTCCATACTGGCCGGGCGATGAAATACATCGCGAGAACACCAAGGACGGAGTAGACGAGAAAGTACAACCCGATCACGCCACTAGCAACGGTCAGACCGAAAACCGCGGTAAAAGTCGAACCGGGCCACCACGAATTCGTGTACGCCATCGACACGAACCAGCTCGAAAACGAGCGCTCGCCGACGGCGTAGTTGCTGAACGTCGCGACGCTTTGCCGGTTCTTGGAGATGTGAAGGACAACAACGATGACGACGAAGAAGACGCCTAAGGCGCCAAAAGTGACGATCATCAGTCCACCGCTCCCTGACGACACTCGGTGACCCAGAGACCGGTGACTGCTGCGATCGCAGCTGCGGACACGAGTATCAGGTACCAGACCGAAATCGGTACGCCGATGACCAGACCGTGCTGGTGGGACATTGCGATGTACAAAGGTGGCCAGAGCGCGATCATATTGATCAGCGCGAATAGTGCGCCGAAGGCGATGTTCCTCGCTGGGGAACGACTGAATAAGCCAGTGCGTTTCATTGATACTCTTTTCGTCTCTGCAGGCCGTCAACAGGGCCGGCTGGGCGGCGTATAGCCAGATGAAAAGCGTATGAACAATCACATTCCTCGACCATCGGTCAGTTGACGTATTTTCCGCATACCTCCGGTCGGACATCACATGCGGACACGACAAACCGAACGGGCGAAATGTACTGGGGCATCGAGAATTTCATAACCGGAACTGAACGGGTGAGAATCCGCCACTAAAGACGCGGCTGCTGCATCATCAACGGAGATACATCTCCCCTCACAGCGCCTTTGGCGCTACCGTAGGGCTTTGGTTTACGCCCGTTCCGACTCCCCCGACTCGCTGGTCGTTGCGGTCACCCTGACGACGGTCGCACTCCGGGTACTCACATCTCGCTCGCGAGCAACAGTCCTGCTTCCACAGCAAGCGCGGCGAGCTGCACACGAGATTGGCTCCCGAGTTTGACGAGAAGATGCTCGACGTGGGTCGAAACGGTTCTAGGACTGATGAACAGCTTCTTCGCGATCTGGGGATTGGAACAGCCTCGGGTGACCCAATGAAGAATTTGCACTTCCCGGCAGCTCAACCCGAACGGCCACGGAATCCGACGTTCAACGACCACGAGGGACGTTCCGGGACCCGCCGACAACTCGATTCGATGGCACGAACCATCCGACTCGGCCCACAAATACTGCGCCGGTCGGCCAGCCCAATCCCGGATCGCTGACGCCAACCACCTGCGCGCAGACTCCCCAAGAACCGGACCCGCCGTATGACCTGGCAGCTCCGAAATTGCGCCTGTATCGGTGACTATGACGGCGTGCGCTGCCACCCCAGCCCGTTGCACGGCACCATGAGCGCTCCGGAAGAGATCACAGACGTCAGCGAGTACAGGACGGAACCTCTCGATCACGCTAAGAGCCTCGTTACTGGCGTCTTTGGGGCGCGCCCAACTCACGTGCAGAGCACCGGTATATCGCCCACCAGGCAACCTCAGACACATGGTCGCGCCCTCCTTGAACCCAGCGGGAATCAAGAATCCCTCGGCGGACTGCGTCTGCGCGAACGGGATGTGCCAATCCCTCTGCAAGTCCAGCCAACGGAGGGCGTGCGGAACCTGGGTATGCAACAAATGAAAGCCCGGATTCCCGTCGACGAACGCGTCGTTCATATGTTCGTCGAGCTCCCGCGTGTAGCCTTCGCTCGCCAACGTGACGTGCCTATGACTTCCTGAACCCGCATCCCATGCCGTCAATGCGTATCCATCCCATGGAATCGAATCCCGCAGGACTCTCATTGCAGCAGAAGCGCGCACGTGGACATCGGATAGTTCGACGAAACGGCCATCGTCCGGCGGGATCATGGCCGGAAGCAAAGCGTGGATCTGCATACGATACTCCTGGATCCGACTCCCCCAAGTACGTATAGGCTCTCATTGTCTCGCCAGTCAGGCAACATCGGGGAACGAGAGGGAAACCGGTGGTAGAGCCACACGCAGTGGGCGAAAAGTGGCTGAGTTTACGCCCACCCGGCGACCGGCTCGAGCAAGCTGGGGTCGCTGTCCCCGGCATTTTTGGCGGCAGTCGAGACTTCGCAAAGCTCAGATGCGGCACCCGCAATCGAACTGTCACTGGCGGCAACCGCTGACAAACAGTGCGCGCAGATTGGCTGCAAGTTGACCACCAATGGTGAATCGGCAATCGTTCGGGCAGCGATCAAGGGTATACCGTTCGGCACCATCACAATTCACACTGAATCAGGGCCGATCCACACCGAATCGTTGTCGAACACCGGGACCGGCGGAGGTGCGTTCGTCGCCGCGGTGGGCAGTGCAGCAAGTTTCCGGCCATGTTCGATGACGCTGCCAGATGCCCGTTCTCCTTGAAGAGTGCCTATCGCCCTCAGTCTCAGTCGCCGTTCGAACCGCCGAATACAAGTTCAGGCGTGCCCACTACCGATAGGCCGGGGTGTAGTTGCTGCTGTAGGGACTCGATCCCGGCGGTGTCGAGTGTTCCGTGGTGAATCTGGCAGACCCAGTCGAAATCTTCTGTAGACCAGGCGATCTGATATCCGTAAGTCTTGGTTTTCCACGGCTGGTTCGATCGTGGCCTCCGGGCGATCCATCCCGCTTTATCACCGAGTTCTGCGGCGAATGCGCCGGTTTCGGGTTCGATCGAGTGAACGAAGCGTGGGGTCAGGTCCGTCAGCATGGGCACCCTGATGGGTTCGGCGGCGATCTCCTCATGAAACCAGCTCATCGACTCCTGCGCCGGCGTTACTGGTGGCCCGCCGCGACCGGTGAGGCTCCTCGATTCTGCATCGGTGGTGACCGGACCGTCCCAGGTGAACAGGGAGAGTTCGAGGTGCTCCCCCACTCTGAGGTCGGTGTATGCGGCGCCGTCGATACCGTCGCCGGAGTGTTGGGCAAGTACCGCACCGGTTTCGGCGTCGACGACAAGCCGCAGCGACGGCTTCGGCAGATTCCGGCTCTCGCGTGGGGCGAGATCCACCGACCAGCATCGACGGCCGAGGAACTCGACGTCTGTCACCGGCCCTGTCGGGCGTGAATGATCGTTGCCGACCCAATGCTCAACGCGCGGGGTGATCGCAAGGTATCGGCCCGCGCCGGGCGAGTGCACGTGATGGAGTTCGGTGCAGCGCGGTTGGTCTGGGTCGGCGGTGAAGTCCCAAGCGGTGGTGCCGTCGCTGACGAACATCACCTGCCCGTCGAGTGACTCGATCCTCGATCGGCGCCCCCACCGATACAGATGCACGCCGGGGAGGCGAACGGGAAGAAACACAGGTTCTTCACCGTAGCTGCCGAAGTAATAGTGAAACGGTTCGTCGGAATTGCGGTACGGGACCACGACCCCGTGGACCGGTTGCCGCGGTCCGTCGGCCAAGGTCACCAACATCTGCACCCATTCGGTCATCACTGCCTCCGTTATGCATTCGGGTATCGGTCGTCTGCGGCCTAGGTCAACGCGCCTCCCACTGGTTTCGGTGAGCTTTCCGGCCCGATCGCCTGCGCCGCTCAGCTCAGACATGCAGGACTCCCGCGATCGCTTCGGAAGCCGCGGGGTAGGCGCGGGTGTCGGCTTGTTCCCTCAACTCTGCCGAGGCGTAGGACAGGAGATTGTCGAGACGAACACCAAGCTCGTCGTACAGATTCAGCCGAGCTGTCAACATCAGTCCCGGGTAGTCACGATGCCGGAATCGGACATGGATCCGGCCGCTCGGCCAGTGGCCGACGTACGTGGCGCTCACCTGATCGACTTTGTCCGAGAACCGCATTCGGTCGAGACCGCGCAGGCAGTACTGCACGTACCCGTGATGATCGAGTGGCTCAGGCCCGACAGGCCAGCACCGATCGGTGATGTCGATGCCGCCGGTGATCAGCGAATGGATGCCGCCATCGACCCCGGTGGAAAGTACCGACCGACCGCCGGCAGGACGGGTAGCGGTCCTCGCGACCAACCACAGCCTCCTGGCCCCTGCGACCCCGTGGGCGACATCCATCCCGGGCAGCATCAAAGTCGTCACCGGCGACGGAACCTCACCACGGTAGGCCCGTACAGTTGTGGCGCCACGCACAATGGGGTCTTTGCCCCAGTACCAGCGCACGTTGCCATCGAATGCGCGCTTGCGGCGATGGTTTTCGTTGTACGACACATCCGCATACTCGCTGGCGTACCCGACCTGCCGATTTTCCGCGCACAGGTAGGTGTTGCGGTCGATGCGCAGCGGGGCCGGATCATGCAGAGGTATCTGCAATACCGATGAGCTGTAACGCAACTCGAACCCGGCCCGCTTTCCTCCCGTGCCGTCCACGCGCGGCACCCGTTCCCACGGATCGTGCTCGACACCGAGATAGAGCGAGGATTCGTCGAACTCGGCCGACACGATCGCCGCGGCATCCACTTCGACCAGACGCATCCCACCACCCGGCTTGCTCACCAGCAGCGCCGGTTTGCGCCTCAGCGTCCGTGGCGGAATATCCGGCGAGGGTGAGATGTCGTTGTGCCTGCGTGTAGTCGTCATACACCAGGCGCCGGCGCGTCCCGCGCCGATCAGATGGTGCCCTTCGGTGTATTCGGACCGGTCGATGCCGTCGGTACCGACGTGAACCAAAGGGCCGTCGCGGTGATTCTGTATCCACAAACCGGACTCGTCGGCAGAGATCTGTGCTGGGCCGAATCCCGGAGGGGTCGGAGGAAGATCGGTCCACGCCACCAACCCCGCCAACGATTCTGTGTGCGGATCAATCAGTGCCGCAACGGGTTGACGCTCGTCGACCACCCACAGGTGAGCAGCGGCGAAGAAGACATATCGAGGGCGCAGGAACCTACGCCGGAGGTGGGCGCTCATGCGCCTTTCTGCAGAGTCATGACATCGACGGTACCAGCGAAACCGCATCGTGTACCGCAACGGTCGCCCGACTGGTTCGATTTCAGGGCTGCCGATCGCGCAACTCCTCGACGATAATCCACTGCGATCGAGGGTTGAGCGCACCGTGCGCTGTGATTGTTTCTTTGCTGCGGTGCACTATCTTCTTTTTGGACGTTCGATCAGGACGGGTCGACATCGGAGCGAATGAACTCCAAAGTGCCCGAGCACGTTCGACGCTTGGGCACTGTCGGACTTTGTTACCCGTCAGTCGGGGTGGGCTCAGGGTTTTCCTGGATGAATCGCAGATTGCAAACCCGTACGCTATCGCAATGGACTTGATGGTCTGGATCGTCACGACGCCATTTCTTGCAGCAGCACTGGCGGGCGTGATGCGACGAACGCTGGGGACGAGGGTCGGTTGGCCACGGACACTTGTGATCGCGGTGATAGCGCTCTCGGTGGGTGTCCCACTCTCGGGCTACGCCGCGACATTCGCAGGAATTGCCAGCCAGGACGATCAACTTCTGGTGAGCGTAGGAACAGCGCTCATATTCTTCGGAGTTGTCGCGCTCTGGGTGTTCGCAGCATGCCTGGCCGCATTGGTTTTCCTCGAAGTTGTCCTTCCAACAGGGTCCATCCCCGGACCGCCAGAAGCATTGCAGCGCAGCCGCAAATCGTGGCGACGAACCAAGCGATACGTCCAGATCATGGGCATCGTCGTGCGAGCGGGAGGCGGGCCCGCTCTCCGTGCTGGGCCATCAGCGCCTCAGTTCGGGGACGCGCTGGTGGAAGTAATCAACCGGTGCGGTGTCACTTTCGTCAAGCTGGGACAGATCCTCGGCACGCGAGACGACCTCATACCACCCGAGTTGGCTCGCACTCTCTCGTCTCTGCAAAGTTCGGCACGACCGGCTGATCCAGTCCGCATTGGGGAGCTACTGGCATCGGAACTCGGCGACGCACCAGAGTCGGTGTTCGCATGGTTCGATGTGGAGCCGTTCGCCGCCGCCTCTGTCGCACAGGTACATTCCGCGCGCACCGTTGAAGGCGTCGACGTTGTGGTGAAGGTTCAACGGCCCGAGGCGAGCGCACAAGTGAGCGTGGATTGCGATATCTTCCTTCGCGTGTCATCCCGCGCGGAGACCCGTTTTCCCTGGGCACGCGATATCGGCGTTCACCGACTCGCCGGGGGCCTCGTCACGTCACTGCTCGAGGAACTCGACTACCGCACCGAAGCAGCGAATACCGGCGCGATTGCTTCCACAATGTCGAACCGCCCGGATATCGTCGTTCCGCACATCTACCCCAACCTCAGTAGCGGACGGGTGCTCGTGATGGAACGTCTTCACGGCACACCGCTCTCCGACGGTGAGTCGGCGCTCACCGGCCTCGACCGCGACACCCGCAGCAGCATCGCCAACGAACTTCTTGCGTCGTTGCTCGACGGGATCTTTGTCCACGGCGTGTTTCACGCGGACCTGCACCCCGGCAACATCATGATCCTCGATGACGGCCGGGTCGGGCTCCTCGACTTCGGCGCAGTAGGGGTTCTGGACGGCGAGACACGGATCTTGTTCGCCGTGCTCCTCAACGCTGCCCTCGCAGGCGATCCGGTGGCGACAGTCGACGCGATGCTGATGGCATTCGACGTGCCGCCCGAAGTTGATCGCGGAGCACTACGTCACCAGGTGGGCCGAGAGATCACCCTGCTCAGTGTCCAACCCAATGTTTCCATGGCATCGTTCGCGCGAATGTTCACTGTGCTTCGCGAACACCGAATCGGAGTGCCGGGAGACGTCGCCGCCGCTTTCCGTTCGCTCGCGTCCTTGGAGCGCGCCCTGCGGCTCCTGGATCCGCAGATCGACCTCGTCGCTGCTGTTCGGGCCGAAGTACCCCGACTGTTGACCCATGTCGCCAGCCCGACTGCAGCCGCACAGGCAATCCTGTCGACGACGGCGGTCACAACCGCGGTGGTCCGGCGCCTGCCTGGTCAGCTCGATCAGATCGCGACCTCGATTGCCTCGGGAAGCTTCACACTTCGCACTCGCTCGGTCGCACACCCCGACGACAGGCGATGGCTACGACGGTCGGCGAACAACGCCCTGGGTATGGCGGCGGGGGTGACCGCGCTGATTGTCGCGGCGATCCTTCTGTTCGTACCTGGCGGACCACAACTCACACCTCAGCTGTCGGGCTATGCACTCGCGAGTGCGGTACTGGGCTTCGTCGGCGTCGTTCTGTGCATGCGGACCGTGTTCCGTTTGTTCACACTCGACAACCGGTAACCAGTAACTGATGTTCATCGCTTGATTTCGATGTCGTCGAAGTCGAGCGCCAGGAGCGTCGGCCGCGAGGGAACGCGGCCGCCTGGGCCTCTCGGGAGCACACGTCGTCGAGTGGGAAAGGTGAGACCGTCGAACTCGCGATGCTGGTCGCAGTAGAGAGCAGCTTTCGCCCAGCTGCCTACCGGTTCGGCGACGAAGTCGTGACGGCGGATGCGGCCACCGTTGTCGACATAGAAGGTCTGCTGCCGGCAATGGGTATCGATCGCCGGCGCGAACGTTGCTTGTAGTCGTCGCCATTGCTGCCCGGATTCCTGCCAAGGTTCGGCTTCGGTGACAGTGATGTCGTCGCGGGCGAGCAGCAGCGGTGCGTTCAGATAGTTCCAAAAGGCGTAGCCGGCAAAGTAAGCGGTGTCGAGCGCGTCCCAGTGGAGGTTGCGCCGGACTCCACTCAACCCGAAAAACTCTGGACGTGGGTCGGTTCGACTCCCGAGTTCTTCGCCGTCACGAGTTTCGATCCGCACGACGCCCTTGTCGAACACAGCGCACTCGCCGACACGCGGAAAGTCTTGGAGGACAGTGCGTTGCTCGGCGACTTCAACCTCGACCGTGAACTTCGCCAGCTTGTTGCCGGGGAAGCGCTGAGGCAGCAGACCGCCCAAACGTCCCCGTGCCGTGATCGCTGAAACAGACTGCCAACGTTCGACTCCGCCATGTGCGGTGAGGACTTCATCGAGTAGTTCGGTCATATGTCGACGCTCTCCGTCCCATGACGGAACTGTGGAAATCAGCGATCAGACGGACGCGTAGTTGTAGTTGCGTTCCTCCCGCGGTACCACTGCCACCCCGCGGTGATGATGACAGCGCCGGCAAGGGACCCGAGGATGCCGCTCGGGCGCAATGATAATCCGTCGCCTGCAATCAAACTCACGAGCAATCCGCCGACCAGCGAACCACCGATTCCCGCGATGAACGCGAAGGTCCAGTCCACTCGTGCGGTCGTTTTCCCCAGAATCAGCTGGGCTCCCGCTCCGATGACGATCCCGAACAGGAGTATTCCGATGATGAGCATGAGACAAGGCCCTTTCGTGGAGTGACGACGCAAGGCGCGAACGACTTACTCTGCACCATCTTTCCGGTATGTCTCTTATGTCGTGGTGAAATCCGTGTGAAAGATCGTCGTCACCCATTCCGCGTTGCTAGGTCGATGCCAGTGTCGTCGCCCAGCGGTAGTCCGCCTTACCGGCCGGGGTTCGCTTGACTTCATCGACCAGCACGATCGTGCGCGGCACCTTGTAGCCGGCCAACGTCTTGCGGCAATGTTCCTGAACCGCTTCGAGAGTCAACTCGTCGGATCCGGGGTAGGTCGCGATCACCGCTGCGACCTGCTGCCCCATGCGCGGGTCGGGCGCGGGGACAACGAGTGCGTCCGATATTGCCGGATGCGCGTGAAGGGCGGCCTCGACCTCTTCGGCGAAGACCTTCTCGCCACCGGTGTTGATGCACTGCGAGCCACGACCCAGGAAGACAATCGTGCCGTCCGCTTCGACCTTGCCCATGTCGCCGAGCACCGAAAGACGGGTGCCGTCAGCGCGGGTCGGGAACGTGCGGGCGGTCTTCTCTTCGTCCTTGTAGTACCCGAGCGGGACGTTTCCGATACGCGCGATGTAGCCCACGTCGTCGGAGCCGGCGGGGATCTCTTCGAGCCGCTCGTCGACCAGGATCATGTTCGGCGAGGGCGGCATTCGCAGATTTCCCGCCTCATCGATGGAGAAGGCGCCGTCATTACCGGACTCCGAGGCTCCGAAGTTGTCCCGCAACAGCAGGTCCGGCTTCACCGCCAGCATGCGGTCTCGAACGCTGGTGGACCAGATCGCACCACCTGACGTGATCGAGAAGAGACTGCTGAAATCGACCTCGTCTTTGCGTCGTTCCATCTCGTCGACCAACGGCAGTCCCATGCCGTCACCGACGATCAGGATCACCTGTACCGAATCCTTCTCGATCGCTTCGACGACCTTCTCCGCAACGAATTCTCGTCGTAGAACCACGCGGGCACCGAGGGTGAGGAAGGTGAACAGCGAATACAACGCTGCGCCGTGCATGAGGGGGGCGGCAATGAGGAACGAGAGTTCCGGAAATTCCTTTGCAGCGCTGGCTATCTCGGCGAGGTCCTGTCGAGCTTCCTCGCCGTACGGATTTCCGCCGGAGAGCGGCTTACGGAAGAAGTCGTCGTGACGCCACATGACACCCTTCGGGTATCCGGTCGTCCCGCCGGTGTAGAGCAGGTACACGTCGTCGCCCGAACGAGAATCGAACTCCCCTACCGGTGACATCTCGCGAGCGTCGTCGAAGGAAACCACCGACACTTCATGCGCTTTCGCGGCAGCGACCAGTTCGGCCTCGACCTCGCCGATCACGATCACCGTCTTCACCTTCGGGCATGCACCGAAAAGGGAAGCAAGGACACGCTGATGCTCGGGGAGTTCCACGACCACTGCGACCGAGTCGGAGTTGGTGAAGATGTACTCGAGCTCGGCGGGCGTGTACCGGTAGTTCACGTTGATCGGGACCGCACGGATCTTGATCAACCCGAGGATCGACGTGACATGTTCGACGCTGTTCTTCAGGAACAGGGCTACATGATCGCCGCGCGAGATGCCGGCTTGCGCGAGCAGGTTGGCCGTTCGGTTGGCTTCCGCGTCCAGCTCAGCGTAGGAGAAGTTCTCTCCCTCGTAAGTCAAGGCGACGCGATCAGGCACCGAGCTGGCGACGGTTTCGAATACATCAGCGAGGTTGAACTGCATCGTCTTCCCTTTCAGAGTCTGCGCCGCGATACCGAGGCATACAACCCTGAATCTAGAACACGTTCCATGTCACCCGAGGCAAAACGGAGCGATTAGCTGACCATTACCTGGACCTGACCTTGATCGGCGCAGCGACGGCCGAGCCCGCACCGCCCGACACCCATTCGGCGAGCAAGGTCTGCCACGACCCACAATGGCAGCGCAGGTAGGTGACCGTCCCCTCGCTGGTCCGATGCCGAGATTCGATCTCCCAGCGGTGGATGCAACTTATCGGCGCGAAATCTGTTTTCTTCATACGACGAGCATGATGTAATGGCATTGTGCATCTCAACCCTTACGGCGAATATGCGGTGACGCTGGCCGCCGACCTGGCCAATCGAAATCCCGAGACCTTGGCCGAACTCGTCGAACGCTGCGTCGATGCAGGCATCATTCTCGATTTCCCCATCGCCGAGAAGGACCTCGACGAGACCCTCGACCTTCTGATCGAGTGGTCGAAAATCGTCGACGTCACGGAGGAGGCAGCCCGCGCCGAGTTGGTGAACGTCATGCTCGAGCAAGCGTCGGCGTATCCGCGCATGACCAACCACGCAAACGACGGGTGGCATCTGCACTACCGCGATCCGCAACAGTCGCTCGCCGAGGTCCTCAAGGCCCTCTTCTCGGTAGGCACGGCGCTGCACCTCGTCGGCCGCGGAATGCACAGATTAGGTCGGTGCACCCTGGACGAGTGCACCAACATCTATGCGGACACCTCACGCAACGGCAATCAGCGGTACTGCTCCCCCACGTGTGCGAATCGCGACGCGGTGCGACGCCACCGCGCGCGCAAGTGAGCCGGACCGACTACGACGTGGGACCCACTACCTCGAAATCCGAGCCACCTTGGTAGTCGAACTGGAAGCTGCCGCCGCTGCTTCCCGAGCTGATTCGATTCCACGCGTCGATCAAGTCCTGGACCGTGTTGTATCCCAGGTCCTCCAAAGAACCTGAGAGACTTCCGGTTCCGGCGCCCTCGAACCAGCCGCCGACCACAACGGCCTGCGGAATCGCGATAGTGGGGTTGGTCGGATCGAGCAGTCGAACGCACGCTCCCGCAACGGCGTACACCCCGGCCGGCAGATTGCCGACGGTCCGCGTGATCGTCTGCCCAGGCGAAACGGCAAACAGATCGAGGATGTTGCTGACGGTCGGATACACCAACACGCCGGGCTGGAGCAGCTTTGCCGGATCGCGGATCACGTCGGGGACATCCCTGGCGTTGAGGATCGCCACTGTGCAGTTGATGAAGCTGAACCGCGGGTTCGGATTGGTGATGGTGAAGGTGATCGCATTGTCCGCTGCGCTCACCGACACCGGAGGCGGGAGAATCGCCGGTGATGCCGACGCCGTCGCCGGAGTCATGACAACCAGTCCCACGACGGCGGCCGACGCCGCGACAATGCTTCCGAGAACGCGTTTGAATCCACGACTTCGCATTTCCGAACCTCCAGGCAAGTCGGTCAGATCACCAGATGCCTGAAGAATAGACCGCTCAGTCGGAAAATTGGAGAGACAGACGGTGAGCTACCCGAAAAGTCCTTCGAGGCTGCCGCTGCCGAACAGGTCGCTCAGGCTTCCGGTATTGATGCCGCTGAACGGTCCACCGATGACAACGAGGCTCGGCACGCCAGGAACAGGCTTACCCAACGTCTCCAGATCGAGAAGATCGGAGCAGGCACCGAGCACGGCGTAGGTTCCGTCCGGAACATCGGTCACGGTGTTGGTGACCGTCTGCCCCTTACCGACGGCGAACAGTGAGGACGGGTCGGTGATCTTGGGGTACACCACAAGGTTCGGATCGAGCAGCTTGAGCGGATTATCAAGCACGGCAGCAGAATCCGCGGCGTTGACGACAAACGCCTGGCACAACGGGGCAATGCCCGTGTTGTTGTTCGTGATCGTCAGTGCCAGATCGTTTCCGGTCACCTTGTACGAGACGACCGGCGGGACCACCTCGGCCGACGCAGTTGCAGGATTGACCATCGCGACGCCTGCCGCGGTTGCAGCGGCGACTGCCACGGTTCCCACGACGCGACGTACTCCACTCGTGCCCAGCTTCATCGAGGATCCTTTCGTACTGCGCCTTGAGTTCGGCAACAGTGCGCAGCCTAGAACGGATCTACTGACCGAATTGCGTGAATAGCCCCGGAGGGAGGCCGTGCCCGAAAGATCGGGACAAACGTCCCCTTCTCGAAGAGCTCGCTGTTCGACTCAGTTCCCACTGGAGACGAAGGGCGTTCGCACCGGTCCGCCGACCGAACCGTGCGGTGCTACCAATCCACGCTTTTCGAGGATCGGACGCACACCCTCACCGAACTGATACGCCTCTTCGAGATGGGGATAGCCCGACAATACGAAGTGATCCAGACCGATCGCCGCGTACTCGGCAATCCGATCAGCCACTTCTTGGTGCGAACCGACCAATGCGGTGCCTGCACCCCCTCGCACCAATCCGACGCCGGTCCACAGGTTCGGCGCAATCTCCAGCGACCTCGCTCCGACGCCCTCCTTGTAAGCCGAACCGCCGCCGTGCAATTCGAGCATCCGACGCTGACCTTCGGAGCCGGATCGCGCAAGACTCGCCTGAGCCTGCTCGACGGTCGCCGGATCGAGCGCACTGAGCAGCCGATCCGCTTCTGCCCATGCCTGTTCCGAGGTGTCCCGGCTGATGACATGCAGACGGATTCCGTAGTCGAGGTGACGACCTTGAACTTCCGCGAGGTCGCGAATCCAGGCGATCTTGGCGGCAACAGCGGACGGCGTCTCACCCCAGGTGAGATACGTATCCGCGTAACGCGATGCGACGGTTCCGGCCGCCGGCGACGATCCACCGAAGAAGATGGGCGGTACCGGATCCGGAATGCGCTGCAGCGTAGCCTTTTCCACGTTGACGTACTCGCCGGAGAAATCAACCGGACCGTTACCGGACCACAACTGGCGGATCACGTCGAGGAACTCGCCGCATCGTGCGTACCGTTGGTTCTTGTCGAGGAAGTCACCGAACGTGCGCTGCTCGTGGTCCTCCCCGCCGGTCACGACGTTGAGCAGCAGACGACCACCCGACTGCCATTGGAAGGTAGCGGCCATCTGAGCGGCCAGCGTCGGGCTGAGCAATCCCGGTCGCAGAGCAACCAGAAACTTGAGCGTCTCGGTGGTCTCGACCATCATCGCTGTCGTCAGCCATGCGTCTTCGCACCACGCGCCGGTGGGTGTGAGAACGGCCTCGAAGCCGTTCGTCTCGGCGGCCGCGCCGATCTGATTGAGGTATTTCAGCGTCGCCGGACGATCACCGGACATCGAGCTGCCGTGCCCACCCGCCATCAGATTCCGGGAATCACCGTAAGTAGGCAAGAACCAGTGGAAGCGCAGTGACACGGTGATTCCTTTCGTCGACGAACAGGCAGAACTCTTCTGTCATTACAACCACAGTCCACCTCGAAGAACAGGGTTGAAATCACCCTGATCGCTAGGGGTGCCCACTTTCGGCTCCGGCGATACCTTCGTGAATTTGCACCGCGACCCGGGGGCTCCGATGACCACGTTTGCCGAAGTCGAGCACAATTCACCGTTCTCGAACGAGACCGACGACGAGCGGCGATCCAGACTGAGAACCGTCGTCGCCGCGAGCCTGCTCGGCACGACGGTCGAGTGGTACGACTTCTTCCTCTATGCGACGGCCGCGAGCCTCGTCTTCAACCAACTGTTCTTCCCCAACCAGAGTTCCTTTGTCGGGACCATGCTTTCTTTTGCGACCTTCGCGGTCGGCTTTCTCGTTCGCCCCATCGGCGGAGTGGTGTTCGGTCACATCGGCGATCGCATCGGGCGCAAGAAAACGCTTGCCCTCACGATGTTCATCATGGGTATCGCGACGGCGCTCATGGGTGTCCTTCCGACCGCAGCTCAAATCGGGGTCGTTGCACCGATTCTGCTTCTGCTGCTTCGTATCCTGCAGGGATTTGCTCTCGGTGGTGAGTGGGCCGGAGCCGTTCTTCTGGCGGTCGAACACAGTCCGGAGAAGAAGCGCGGGCTGTTCGGCAGCATCCCGCAGATCGGACTGGCTCTCGGCTTGGCTTTGGGCACAGGAATGTTCGCACTACTTCAAACGGTCTTCGACGACGAACAGTTTCTCCGTTTCGGCTGGCGCATAGCCTTTGTTCTCAGCTTGGTGCTCGTGATCGTAGGGTTGGTGGTCCGTTTGAAGGTCGACGAGACGCCGGCATTTCAGGCCGTTCGCGACCTCGAACAACGCTCGTCCGCCCCGCTCAGGGAAGTCTTTCAAGGAAGAGTCGCGCGAAACACCGTACTGGGCATGCTGTCTCGCTGGGGCGAGGGCGCCGCGTTCAACACCTGGGGCGTCTTTGCAATCACGTATGCAACCAAGACTCTGCATTTCGAAAAGGTTCCGGTACTTCTCGTGGTCACCGTGGCCGCAGTAGTGATGGCGATCTTGCTGCCGTTTTCCGGTTCACTCACTGATCGGTTCGGCCCGCAACGGGTCTACATCGTGGGCATCGCCGCGTACGGCCTCGCGATCTTCCCCGCCTTCGCACTGTTCGGTACCGAGAATCTCCTGCTCTTCGGAGTCGCGATGGTCGCGGTCTTCGGAGTGATTCATGCCTTGTTCTACGGCGCCCAGGGAACGCTGTATGCGAGCCTCTACCCCACAGAAATCCGGTTCACCGGGTTGTCGGTCGTCTACCAGTTCTCTGGTATCTACGCCTCCGGCGTCACACCTCTGATCCTTACTGCACTGATCGGCGCCACCGGCGGTTCACCGTGGCTGGCCTGTGGATATCTGGTGGCCACCTCGGCGATCAGCGTCGTCGCCACTGCGGCGATCAGGAAGCGTGATCTGCATCTGTAGCGATCACATCTGAATATTCACCTCTCTTGCACATTTACTAGATATGCATAGAAATACCTGCGAAGAAGAACAGATCGAGATACGCCTGCGCATCGGATACATCGGTGTATCGTTTGGGGTCCCACCCTGACGGAGGCGCCGATGACGACTGGAACGGACAACTCGCCGGCCAAGCGTGTCACCAAACGCCGTGGTCAGACCCGGCAGCGTCTGCTCGACGCGGCTGCAGATGTCTTCTCCGAATCCGGGTTCGGGCACGCCACGGTCGAGCAGATCTGCGAACGCGCCGGATACTCCCGAGGCGCGTTCTACTCCAACTTCGATTCACTCGACGAATTGTTCTTCGCGATGTGGGAGCAGCGATCTGCATCAATGCTCGCCGATCTACGGCTGGCGACGGAGTCGATCACCGCCGGTAACATCGTCGACATCCATGCCGCTGTCGCCCGGATCGTGGCGGTGGTTCCGGTCGACCCGCAGTGGTACCGGATCAACGCGGAATTCACAGCCCACGCGCTCCGTAACCCGGCACTTCGCAAAGCCCTTGCCGACCGTGAAGACGCGATCCTTCGCACCCTGTTGCCCATCGTGGAGTCCGCACTCAGCGACGTCGGGCGAACAATCGTCGGCGACCCGACGGCGTTGGGACGGGCATTGGTCGCAGTGCACGACGGCACCAGCGTGCAGTGCCTCGTCGATACCGACACCAACGCCGCCTTTGCACTGCGCCGCGATATCTTCACTCGAATTCTGCTGTCCTACAGCGAAATAATCCAGAACAACCAATCGGAAGAGGAGTTGTCGTGAGCGAACAAGCTGACGTCATCGTTGTCGGGGCAGGGCTGGCGGGACTGGTCGCCACCTACGAACTGACGCGCGCGGGCCGCAAAGTCCTTGTCGTGGAACAGGAGAACGCTGCCAACCTCGGCGCGCAGGCATTTTGGTCTCTCGGCGGACTCTTCCTCGTGAACAGCCCCGAACAACGCCGACTCGGCATCAAGGACTCCCTCGAGTTGGCGATGCAGGACTGGATGGGCACAGCGGGATTCGACCGCGACCGCGAAGATCACTGGCCGCGTCAGTGGGCCAAGGCGTACGTCGAGTTCGCGGCCGGCGACAAGCGTCAGTACCTGCACGATCTGGGGCTTCGCCTGATGCCGAATGTCGGCTGGGCCGAACGTGGCCGCGGAATGGCTCTCGGACACGGAAATTCGGTGCCTCGCTTCCACCTCACCTGGGGCACCGGACCTGGCGTCGTCGATGTCTTTCTGACCAAGGTCATTGCTGCCCAGAAACGTGGCCTCGTCACGTTCAAGCACCGCCACCAGGTGGATCAGTTGGTGGTCACCGATGGCGCGGTCACCGGTGCACGAGGAACCGTCCTCGAACCTTCCAGTGATCTGCGCGGTGTGAAGAGCTCACGCACCCCCGTCGGCGAGTTCGAGTTCGCCGCACAGGCCGTCGTGGTGACCTCCGGCGGTATCGGCGGCAACTACGAACTGGTGAAGAAGAATTGGCCGGAGCGACTCGGCACGGCTCCGAAGCACATGCTGACGGGAGTACCGGCGCACGTCGACGGACGCATGCTCGAAATCACCGAATCCGCGGGCGGAAACATCGTCAACCGCGACCGCATGTGGCACTACACCGAAGGCATCCAGAACTGGAATCCCATCTGGCCCAACCACGGAATCCGAATCATCCCCGGACCGTCCTCGATGTGGTTCGACGCCACCGGCAAGCGTCTGCCGGTCCCCAACTTCCCCGGCTTCGACACGATGGGAACTTTCAAGTACATCCTCGACAGCGGCCACGAGTACACGTGGTTCATCCTCGACCAGAAGATCATCGAGAAGGAGTTCGCACTCTCGGGATCGGAACAGAACCCTGACTTCACCAACCGCGACTTCAAGCTCCTCCTCGAACGAATCAAGAAGGGCGCGCCGGGACCGGTCGAGGCGTTCAAGCAGAAGGGCGCGGACTTCGTGGTGCGCAACAACCTTCGCGATCTGGTCGACGGCATGAACGCCCTCACCGACGAACCGCTCCTCGACTACGAGGACATCGAACGCGAGATGATCGCCCGCGACCGCGAAGTCGACAACAAGTACAGCAAGGACTTCCAGGTCACCGCCATCCACGGTGCCCGTAATCTGTTGGCAGACAAGATCGTGCGCGTCGTTGCACCGCACAAGATCCTGGACCCCAAGAACGGCCCACTGATCGCGGTCCGGTTGCACCTACTCACACGCAAGACCCTCGGCGGCTTGGAAACCAACCTGGATTCGCAGGTCATCAAGGCCGACGGCAGTGTCTTCGACGGTCTGTACGCAGCCGGTGAAGTCGCGGGCTTCGGCGGCGGCGGAGTCCACGGTTACAGCGCACTCGAGGGGACCTTCCTCGGCGGCTGCATCTTCTCGGGCCGCGCAGCCGGACGAGCATTGGCGCGCGACCTGTAGCTCCGAAATCAGGCGAGCGAATGCGTGACCAGAATGTGGTGGGCACGCATTCGCCGCGCCTCGTGCACGGATTGATGGTGGTGATGGTGCGTCGGCCCCCGCGCGTGGCGGACCAGATCGTGAACAGTTCGGATGACGGTCGGCATTGCGACCCTCCCTCAGGAGATTGTGACTGCTGCTCTTGCCTGTGGAATCACTGTCTGGACACCGCCACTCGCGCCACCTCCTCCGGATCGATGAGGTGGGTATGGTCGTCGTCACCGACATCGATCTGCACGACGTCGATACGTGCGTTGAATGTGGTTGCGCCACTGTAATCGACACTGACAGGCATGCCGTAGTCATCCCCGATGTCGGTGGTCTCGTCCGCGGAGAAGACCATCGGTTGCGTCTGCTCGACGCGACCTGAGCCCACTTCGCGACCGTCGTGATAGATCGCGACCCCACCGCCTCTCGCGAGACCACCTCCGTCGTAGGTGAACTCAGCTCTGATCTGGTGTGATCCTGCCGGAATGTCAACGTCGGAACCGATGACGAACTCGGTCATGCCCAATAGGTTGTAGACGAATTTGGCGCGGCCTTCCCGCGCGTAAAGTGCCCAGCCACCAAATCTGCCTCCCTGCGCGATCACCACACCGTTGGCAGTAATGCCATCCGCGACGTCGACTGCTGCTGTGACACTGAATGATCGGTTCTTGATACTCAGCACGCTGTGCTCGCTCAGCCGTTTCATTCCGGGAAACAGAACCTGTCGATTCCCGGACACCAACTGCGGACGCCCCGCGATGTGAGGGTTGAACCTCTCGAATCTTCGGTCGTCGATCGGAAGCACGTTGTACTTGACTGCTTCGATCAACCACAAGCGTTGCAGTGCAGCGAGTTTCTCCGGCAACTCGGCCGCCAAATCTTTGGACTGCGTCCAATCCTGAGACCCGTCGTAGAGCTCCCACACGTCGTCGAGGAGAGCGGGGAGTGCCTCCGCGAACAGCCACGGAGTGCTGTGCCTGGTGACCGCACTCCAACCCTTGTAATAGATACCGCGATTGCCGGCCATCTCGAAGTACTGCAGATCGTGACGTTCGGCGACTTCGGCGTCGTCGAAGGTGTAGACCATGCTGGTCCCCTCGATGGGTGATTGCTGGACGCCGTTGACAAAGGTCGGTTCCGGCAGTTTCGCGACTTCGAGGATCGTCGGTGCAACGTCGATGACGTGGGTGAACTGCGACCGCGTCTCCCCCTTGGTCCGAATCCCTGCAGGCCAGTGCACGATCGTCCCGTTACGGGTGCCACCCCAGTGTGACGCAACCTGTTTCGTCCACTGATACGGCGTACACATTGCCCACGCCCACCCCACGGAATAGTGGTTGTATGCGTCCTTGGTACCGAATTTGTCTTTCACTTCCGCCATGAACTCGGGTGTTTCGATGGCGGCGAGTCCGTTGAAGTTGGCCATCTCGTTGAAAGCGCCGTTGATCGTCCCCTCTGCGGATGCTCCGTTGTCTCCGATGATGTAGTACACGAGAGTGTTGTCGAGAGCTCCGAGTTCTTCGATCGCATCGACAAGCCGGCCGACATGGAAATCGGTGTGTTCGAGAAATCCTGCATAGACTTCCATTTGGCGTTCGAGGACGGGCTTCATCTCCTCACTCATGTCCTCCCACGCCGGAATGGCCTCGGGGCGCGGGGTGAGGACCGCATCCGCGGGAACGACTCCCCGCTGCTTCTGCTGCTCGAGAATCGATTCGCGTTGAGCGTCCCAACCTCCTGCGAACCGGCCCTCGTACTTGTCTGCCCACTCCTTCGGAACATGGTGCGGTGCATGTGTGGCGCCGGGTGCAAAGTAGACGAAGAACGGCTTGTCCGGAGCCAATGACTTCTGCATCCGAACCCAGTCGATCGCGTGATCGGCAAGGTCCTCAGTGAGGTGGTAACCCTCCTCCGGTGTCTTGTCCGGCTCGACAGGCGCGACGCCCTCGTACAGCGCCGGGTAATACTGGTTGTTCTCCCCGCCGATGAATCCGTAGAAATGCTCGAATCCGCCTTCTCCCGTCGGCCACGACGTGAACGGACCCACCGGGGATGTTTGCCACGGCGGAACCTCGTGACACTTGCCGAACTGCGCCGTCGAGTATCCGTTGAGTTTCAACGTCATCGGCAGTGCGGCTTTGGTATTCGGCCGCAGGCCGGAAAGACCAGGAGCCGAGGTAGCGGTTTCGGTGATCGATCCCATGCCGACCGAATGATGGTTGCGCCCGCTCAGAAGAGCGGCGCGGGTCGGAGCACACAGTGCCGTCGTGTGAAACCGCGTGTACGTGAGCCCATTACTTTGCAATCGCTCAGCAGTCGGTGTGTCCGCTGGTCCTCCGAAGGCACTGCTCGCGCCATATCCCACGTCGTCCAACAGGACCACCAGAACATTGGGTGCGCCGGCCGGCGGTAGTAGCGGAGTGATCGGCGGAAACTCGGTGTCCGGATCCTTCGCGTCGTACGTCACCAGACCAAGATGTTGTCGATCCGGAATCGGTAGTACGGCGCGGCTCTGGTCTGTCGGATCCATCATGACGTCTCGCCTTCTGTCTCTCACATGGCTCTTTCAAGCGTTTCAGGATCACGACGACGTCGACATCATCCGTTTCGGGTGAAGGCGCACCATTGCCGCAGCGTGGAGGCTTGAAGTGTGGATCAGCCCGGACGTTTCGCTCCCACCCCGATCGGGCATGCCTTCCTCGTCCCCCGGCGCCGTGTACGTGCCGTCCTGACCCAGATCCTGTGCGTCGTCGTGGGGCTGGCTGCCGGACTGGGGATGCCGTATATCCGGAGCGGCCCGATGATTCCCGCCCGTCAGGTCAGCGAGATGCTCGTTGCCCTCGGACTGGGGTTACTGGGTGTAGTGGCAGTGATCTTCTCGCTGCTGTTCCTCGTCGTCCAGTGGGCCGCGACCACCTTCACTCCTCGCTTGTTGTTGTTCCGCGACGACCCCATCGTGTGGCGGACGTTTGCCTTCGCGATAGGCCAGTCGGTTTTCGACATCACGGCGGCGCTCGCCATCAGCAACGAAACGGATGTGTCCGTGGTTGTGCCAAGTCTCGCAGTGCTGGCACTCTTGGCCACGCTGACGCTGATCAGACTGCTCCAGCTGCGCGCATTCTCGGCCATCCAGTTGGCTCCTGTACTGACCTCGATCTCGAGTCGTGGCCGAGCAGTCTTCGCCGCCGTGTACCCCACCACTGATCTGGAGTTGCCTCCTCTACCAACACTTCCGGTGATCACGACAATCGAGTGGCATCGACCGCCGGCCGTTCTGCAGCAGATCCTCGTCGAAGATCTGCTGCAGAACGCTCGGAACTGCCGATCCATGGTGGTCCTCCGAGTGTCGCCGGGTAGCACGCTGCGAGACGGATTGCCGCTCGCCGACGTCTACGGCGGACCCATGCCCGCCAACACGATCCTTGACGCCTTGGTCAGTGGGAGTGAGCGGACCTTCACCCAGGACCCCCTACTCGCGATTCGGTTGTTGGCTGACATCGCGCTCAGAGCGCTCTCACCCGCTATCAACGATCCTGCGACGGCCGTGCAGGCTCTGGACGAGATCGAGGACCTCCTCTCTCTGGTGGCCTCCGTACGCGCAGATTCGATCCGGGCCGTCGACGAGCGTGGTGATCTGCGTGTGGTGATTCCACTGCCCGACTTCACGAGCTTCGTCAGAACCGGACTGGACGACGTCATAGCCTCGGCATCGAACTCGCCACTCGTTCTGGGCCGACTTCGCGACCTACTTTCGCACGTCGCCGCCCAATCGGAGTCTCGGAACCGCGATATTCTCGCCAAGCGCGCTCGCTGGATTGATCAGCTGTCACAAGGCTTCCCGCGACTCGAACCCCCGTTGTGAACCCGTACAGATTTGCGGGCCATCGCGTCAAAGCATCGTCAAGATCAGTCTCAGAGCTACGGGAAATGACGATACTGACTCGGTGAGACATGCAGTGATACTCGGACACCGTGGAGTCATATCGTCGACCATCCGCGCCGGCGGCGAACCTGAGAAGCAAAAGCTCTCCGTCGCAACCGGACTGGCGGGTCTGTCGCTCGACGCGATGGCCTCGGTGTCGTACGGGCCAGAAGCCATCGTGTTGGTGTTGGCCCTCGCCGGCGGCGCGGGGATCGGGTTCACCGTGCCGGTGACGATCGCCATCGCCGTGCTGCTTGTGGTCCTGGTGGCGTCGTATCGCCAGGTGATCGCCGCATTTCCCGAAGGCGGTGGCGCATATGCCGTCGCGAAGAAGCATCTGAGTCCTCGCGCAAGCCTGACTGCCGCCGCGTCGTTGATCGTCGACTACACCCTCAACGTCGCGGTATCGATCGCAGCCGGTGTCGCGGCTCTGACCTCCGCCTTCCCTGCGCTTCTTCCCTACACGGTCTGGATCGCACTGGCGATACTCGGCGGCATCACGGCACTGAATCTGCGGGGCATCGCAGATTCCGCGCGGGTATTCATGTTGCCCACCGTGGTTTTTGTCGTCAGCATCTTCACGGTGATCGGTGCCGGACTACTTCGGGAAAACCCTGCTGCCGCAACGGCTCCCTTCGTCGTCGACAACGCACACACGATCGGCATTCTCCTTCTGCTCAAGGCATTTTCGAGTGGTTGCGCCGCATTGACCGGTGTCGAAGCCATCGCCAACGCGGTACCCAGTTTCAAGAAGCCTCGCGTGCGTAGCGCTCAGCGTGCCGAAGTAGCTCTGGGAATCCTGTTGGGCACCATGTTGATCGGCCTTGCCGTGTTGATCGAGAAGTTCTCACTGGCCCCAGTCCCTGGAACAACGGTCCTGTCGCAACTCACTTCCGCTGCCCTCGGAAATGGTGTGGGCTACTACGTCGTCCAATTCTCCACTGTGATTCTGTTGGCGTTGGCCGCGAATACCTCGTACGGCGGACTTCCCAACCTGATGCGAATCCTCGCCGACGACAACGTGCTCCCGCACCGCTTCAGCCGGAAGTCGACGCGCGACGTCTTCACTTACGGCGTCTTGTCGCTCGGTGGCGTCGGTGCTCTCCTGCTCATCGGATCCGGCGGAAACATGAACACCTTGGTGCCGCTGTTCGCCATCGGTGTGTTCATCGGATTCACGCTCGCGCAGTTCGGCATGGTGCGCCACTGGCTCGCCGAACAGACGCCGGGCTGGAAGTGGCGCCTAGCGCTCAACGGTTTCGGCGCAGTGTTGACCTCGATCGCAGCAGTGGTGACCACCGCCATGAAGTTCACCGAGGGAGCCTGGCTGATCGCTCTCGCCCTCCCTGCGCTCGTCCTCGGTATGGAACGCATCCGCGGTGCGTACACACATATCGGTACGCGGTTAACCGTTCAGGGTGAGAACGATTCTCTGTCTATCGGATACAAACCAGCGGTCCTAGTACCGGTGTCCGAAATTACGTCGCTCTCCACCCGCGCGATGGCCGCGGCAACGGCGATGTCGTCACAGCCCATCGCAATTCGAGTCTGCCTGGCCCACGAATCGACGACGGACTTCACACGCCGATGGCAAGCCCGACACCCGAATTCGCGTTTGATCGTCATCGAGGACACCGAGAATTCGGTGGGGAACACTCTCGCCCGATACATCCGCACACACTTCCCCCACCGAGAGACCTTTGTTGTCGTCGCCACCATCGACCCGGCGACCAGATGGCACCGGTTCCTCCCGAGCCAACGGACCGATGAGATCGCTCATGCACTGCGCAAACACACCGAGGCCGTGGTGTGCCAGATTCCGGTTCGGATCGATCCGGCTCACCGCGATCCCGCCCTACGCGCATGAGCCGACGCTCAGAGCGAAGTCCCGAACAACATGCCGAGCAGATACGTCGCGCCGGCAGCGCCGTAGCCGATCGCAAGTTGGCGTAGAGCCCTCTTGAACGGCGGCCCGCCCGAGAGCAACCCGACCACAACGCCCGTCGTCAGCAACGCGATCCCCACGAGAACAGATGCGACGATCAGAGCCGTCATGCCTTCCAGGCCGAACAGATACGGCAGCACCGGAATGATTGCGCCCGAGGCGAAGAAGCAGAAACTTGCCGCCGCTGCGCCCAACCCGGTTCCGACGGCTTCATGGTCGTCGACAACGTCCGCGGCGCCGAAGGTGCTGTTCGCGAGGACCTCGGCGGCGCGCTGGTCCGCTTCCTCGGCGGACATACCGCGGGCCCGGTAGACCAGGGCCAATTCGTTCGCGTCGACGTCGAGCAGGCCGACAGCTTCGCTGGCAGCCGGACCAGGATTGGACGCTTCCAACAACTCTCGCTGCGAGCGGACTGAAACGTACTCGCCGGCACCCATCGACAGGGCGCCGGCCAGAAGCCCGGCCATGCCGGTGATCAGAACGATCTGGTTGGAGACGCCGCTACCGCTGATGCCGAGTACAAGGGCGAGATTGCTGACCAGGCCGTCGTTGGCTCCGAAGACGGCGGCACGAAACGTCCCCGAAAGTCTGTTGCGGCCTCGGGTGGCCAAGGCCCGCACCACTTCTTCGTGGATCTTCTCGTCCGCGCCCATCGATGCGGTCGCGTCGGCGTCGTTCGGATAGGGGGATCGTGTCTCCGCGCGCTGGGCAAGAGCGAGCACGAAGACAGAGCCGAAGCGTCTGGCCAGAAAGCCCAGTATCCGAGTGCGGATATCACCGCGAAGTGGTTTGCCGACGTGATCGCCGAGTAGCGCTCGCCAGTGCGCCTCGTGTCGACCCTCCGCATCGGCCAGTGCGAGAAGGATTTCGCGCTCCTCGCCGCTGCGCCTACCCGCGAGGTCGCGGTAGACGGCGGCCTCGGCTTGTTCGTCGGCGAGGTATCGTCTCCAGCGCTTGACATCTCGCGGGTCTGGATCGGGTCGTGCGGCCGGAACTGTGGACATCGTGTTCCCCTTTCCGGTGAGGCGGTCATGCTTCGAGTACGCGGTCCATCCACGTCGTCAGATCATTGATGACGTCGTCGCGGTTGGTCTCGTTGAAGATCTCGTGTCTGGCACCCGGATAGGTGTAGTAGGTGACGTCTTCGATCCCCGCCGAGTTGTACCGTTCGACTGCGACGTCGGTACGGCTCAGTGCGGCGTTGAGAGGATCCGAGGTGCCGACGAAGACCAGGATCGGAAGGTCTTGTCGCACGCCCTCGACGTCGACGAACCTCGGTCCCGCTGCGATAAGTCCACCCATGCCGGCGTCGTCCAGGCTGAAACCGCACAGCGGATCGTTGATGTACAAATCCACCTGCGCTTCGTCACGGCTGAGCCAGTCGTGCGGAGTACGGGCCGGTTCGAATTCCGCATTGAACTGGGCGAGGACGTCCGGGCCGTCGTTGACGAGGCTCTCGATCAGTTGATCGACCGCGGTGGTCCCCGACAGTGCGACGGCGTCGATCAGGTGCGAATGATCGAGGATGTACTGCTGCGAAGCGAACGAACCGAGGCTGTGGCTGAGCAGTACGACGGGCAGGCCGGGGTGTTTGTCGCGGATGATGCCCGTGAGGGTCACCATGTCTGCCACCAAGCGGTTCCAGCCGTCGTCGCCGATGTTGCCTGGGCCGGCGTGCATGCTCTCACCGTGGCCGCGGTGGTCCGCCGCGTAGACGTGGAAACCGCGAGCATTCAGGGCTTCGGCAACGTGTGCGTAGCGTTTTGCGTGCTCACCCATACCGTGCGCGAGTTGAACAACCCCTCGAGGTTCCTGCTCGGTGGGCCATTCGTGGACATGAATGACCACTCCGTCGTCGCTGGTGAAGGTGAACATGCGCTACTCCCGGTGGTCGCGATCCGGACAGGTCATTTCTCATGCTAGATCCGCAACGGCAATCCATCCGGGAAGTAGGTCCTGATCACCGGCGAGCCTGATTCGTTTCTGCACATCCGGCTTCAAACTCGGATATACCGGACACGGATGTTCGGAAACAGTTGTCGACCAGCCTGAGGAGTACAGAGCGATGAATTCGAACCGCATGCGCAACGTCGGCTTGTTGGCGGCTCCACTTGCTGCTCTCGCCCTTCTCAGCGGTTGCGGCTCGGATGAAACGGGAACGGCCGAGAGTTCACCGGCACCCGCCTCAACGACGACCGCCTCTGCGCCGACGACCCAGACCGGCACCGCTTCACCTTCGACGACCCATACCGACCACACCCAAACGACAACCTCGACGGCACCCAATCCCGAAGGCTGCGCGATCGGGGAACTGAACGTCACCCTCGGCGAGTCGAGTGGCGCCGCCGGTTCTGTGGAGCTTCCGGTGGTCTTCACCAACACGGGCGGCCGCACGTGCACGCTCGACGGTTTCCCCGGCGTCTCGTATGTCACGGGAGCGTCCGGAAGCGAAGTGGGTGCTGCAGCCGGCCGCTCCGGATCCGGTTCACTCGTCTCCCTTGCCCCTGGCTCTGCCGCAACGTCTTTGGTGCGAGCTACGAACGTCGAGAACTACCCGGCAGATCAGTGCGGCGTGACCGACGTTGCGGGACTGAGGGTTTACCCACCCAACAGCTACGACTCGGTCTTCCTCGCCTACCCCACCAAGGGTTGCTCGATGACCGGCGCGAACATCAACCAGCTGACGGTCGCGCCGGTCGCCCGCTGAGTCACGGCTTGAGGCGTCGTAGACCCCAGAGCGCCGGCAGGAGGAACAGGCCTGAAAGGATCAGGACGAGTGCAGCTTCCGTGAACTGGAAACGCCAGAACCGATCATCCGAGTGGTAGCGAACTTCGTAGTGGTCGACGCCGTGTTCCCGCAAACAGATCTCCATCTCTCTGTTCTGCTGCGCTGAGAGCACATCCATGCGGAGGTTGTACTCGGCGCCGGTCTCCTCCGGGCGCTGGTCGTACGGGTCCTCATCGCCTGATCCACCCCACGTGCACTCGTCGTATTTGACGTCGACCCAGTTACCTCGGAGGTCGACATATCCCTGCGCGAGTTCCCAATTGACCGCGGGGATACTGGTATCGCTCGAATAGTAGGAACTGAATCCGGCGACGGGTGACGTTCGGACACTCGGCTCGGCGTAATCGGGTCGTGCAACCAACTGAAATGCTGCCAGGATCGCAACAACACCGACCATCGTGATCGCCATTGCGCCGATCGAACTACGCACCAGCAAAGCCAGTGCTGCTCCGAGCATGAGTGCCATGAATGTGTATGCACCCAAGACCAGTCCGCTGGATTGAAAGAGCGGATACGACAGGTTCGATATCTCGACGAAAGTCGAACGCCCGGCAACAAATGCATACCGGGAGTTGTCCGGGAGAGATCGAGCCCATTGCAGTGCAAATCCGAGCAATGACGAAGCCACAGAAATCGGCAGGAAGACGATTAACACCCGGGTCCAGAACCAACGAGTCCGACTGACCGATTGAGTAAGCCCCAATACGTGTGTTCCTTGTTCGACATCCCGCGAAAACACGGTGACACCGATCAACACGCCGAGGAACACCGGCAGAGCAGTAGCAACCACTGTCGTCAGTGTGAGAGCAGTCTCTGCCGTGCAGATAGCGGTGATGTCATCGAAGCAACTGAGAGGCGATCCGAAGAGTTGGGCTTGTCCGCCGCTCTTGATGATCGCACCACTCGACAAGACAATGACTGCTAATGCCGCGAGGAATCCCAACGACACAACGAGCGATGTCCGGTGGTGCCGCCACGTAACCCAGATCATGCCGCCACCATCGTTTCTGCGCTCAGGTGCCCGAGCACCACGTCGTCGAGAGTTGCGTCGTCGATCACCCAGCCGGCCCGAGGGCTCGGACGGATTCCCTCCACCACGTGAGAATTCGACCGCACCCCCTTCTCGGTATGAATGACCGCACCGGCGCCGACCACGTCCGAGGGATCGCCGTCCCCGATCAATACGTAATGGGCAGCGATCAATTCATCCAACGGACCGGACAATCTCGCGTTTCCGCCGCCCAGCAGAAGAAGTCGATCCGAGACGTCTGCCAATTCGGAAACGATGTGTGACGACAACAGAACTGTGGTGCCGTACTCGGCAACGTCTTCGAGCAGAGTGGTCGCCACAGACCGCCGTGCCACCGGATCGAGATCCGCCAGAGGCTCGTCGAGTAGAAGCAACTGCGGCCTGCGTCCGAGCGCCAAAGCCAGTGCAACCCTGGTTCGTTGACCTGGTGACAGAGTCTTCGCCTTTGCATCGAGAGAAATCCCAGCGCGCTCCACCAGATCCAGAGCGTACTTCGCATCCCACTCGTCGTTGGTGTATGCGCCGAATCGAAGAAGTTCTGCAACAGTGAATTTGGGGTACAGGGGCTTGTGCTGAGCGAGGTACGACAGGCCTGGACAGATGCCGTCCTGATCCGGCGTGCTGCCCAGGACGGAGATCGAACCATGGTCAGGCATCGTCAACCCGACCGCCAAGGACATCAGTGTGGACTTGCCCGCTCCGTTCACCCCGACCAGGGCAGTGATGCTTCCTGTCGCGACCTCGAATGTGCAGGCGTCGAGCACCTTCTTCTTGCCGAAGCGCTTGTCCACGTCCTGCATCGTCAGTGCCAATTCTTGCGCAGTCATGATGTCTCCCCCTGCTTTCCGGACGGATCCGATTCGATGAACGTCTTCTCGAGCTCCAAACTCACCAACGCTTCGATGTCCGTGCGCTCGAGTCCGGCGGCCACGGCATCTGCCACCCAGCGGGCCAACTCGCGCCGTAGCGCAGAGCTTTCCGCCATACCGGGCTTGGCCAGGGACTTGACGACGAACGTGCCCAATCCGGGCCGCGGAGCAACAAGTCCGTCGCGCTCGAGTTCCTTGTAGGCCTTCAGGACTGTGTTCGGGTTGATCGCGAGCGCTCCCACGACGTCCTTGGCTGTGGGCAGCCGATCCCCGACTTGGAGATCACCGAGCCTGAGCGCCTGCTTCACCTGAAGGACCAATTGCACGTAAGTGGGAATGCCGGATCGGCGGTCGATACGGAAGTCGATCATCCGAACCCTTTCACTAGTTCATTAGTGGAATAGATATTTACCCTGCCTTGACCTCCCGGGTCAAGCCAGACGACCCCTGTAAAGTGCAGATGCCCCGGTTCACCGGGGTGCCACGCTGCTCGTGTGAAGTTCGGTGAAACCCCGGCACTGTCGACGCAACTGTGAATTCGCCCGTCACTACTCGAGGCGAACGAGTCAGGTCACCGGCCTCGTGGCGACACGATGGTTCTCGGACGAAGGACCGCTCGTGGCGCTTCGCCTCGCGGCCGCGCTGCTCGCGACCCTTCACCACTAGCGGAGGGGTGGCTGTGAGTACTCGGCCGACACGTAGATTCAGATCTGTACTTGCAGCACTGACGGTGAGCACCGCACTGCTTGCCGGTGCGTGCAGTAGCTCGACGTCCGATGCACCCGCAACCACAGCGGCCTCGGACGGCTCGTTCCCGGTGACTGTTGTTTCCGGTCCCACGGATTCCGGCACGGACATCACCATCGAGTCACGTCCGCAGTCGATCGTGTCACTCAGTCCCAGCGCCACCGAGACCCTGTGGGCCGTCGGCGCGGGCGATCAGGTGAAGGCCGTCGACAATCAGTCCGACTACCCGGCCGGTATCCCGGTCACCGATCTCTCGGGCTTTCAACCGAACGTCGAAGCCATCCTCGGCTACGCACCGGATCTGGTGATCGCATCGGATGACATGAACGATCTTGTCTCCGGGCTGCAAAAGGCGAAGGTGCCGACCCTCCTACTACCCGCAGCCACAAGCATCGACGACGTCTACGCCCAGATCGAGCGCGTCGCGAAGGCCACCGGCCACGAGGACAAGGGCACCGAAGTTGTCGACACCATGCGCTCGGACATCGACGCCGCTGTCGCCAGTGTTCCTGCGCGCCAACAGCCGCTGACGTACTTCCACGAACTCGACTCCTCGCTCTACACCGTCACGAGTTCGAGCTTCGTCGGGCAGATCTACTCGCTGTTCGGAATGAAGAGCATCGCCGACGCCGCGGGGCAGGGTGACTATCCGCAGTTGTCCGCCGAATTCGTGGTACAGGCCAATCCCGATCTCATCTTTCTCGCAGACTCCCAATGCTGTGGAGTGACAGCAGAATCCGTCGCCGCTCGACCCGGGTGGAGCGGCATGAAAGCGGTTACCGGCAACCAGATCCATGTGCTCGACGAAGACCTCTCCAGCCGCTGGGGACCTCGTGTCGCCGACCAGGTGAAGGCCGTCGCGGCCATCGTTGCCCAAGTTCCCGCGGCCTGAGCACTCGATGATCAAAGCCGGTATCTCCCAACATCGGACCGCCGTTCTGCTCGGCGCCGCGCTCATTCTGTGCGCTGCCTTGCTGATCGGTGTTCTGGTGGGGCCGGCCGGATTGACGCCTGATCGGACCATTCTCGAACTTCTGGACGGAATACCCGGCATCCACCTCGATTCCGGCCTCACCGCAACACAGCAGGCCATTCTCTGGCAGATCCGGCTTCCGCGAGTAGTCCTGGGCGCGTTGGTCGGAGCAATGTTGGCGGTAGCCGGCGCCGCCTACCAGGGCGTGTTCCGAAATCCCTTGGCGGATCCGTATCTCCTCGGAGTTTCCAGCGGAGCCGGACTGGGCGCAACCCTCGCCATCGTTTCGGGTGGAGCGCTGGGCATGTTCGGAATTCCCATGGCCGCCTTCGTCGGTGGTGTGCTGGCAGTGTTCGCAACTTATTCGCTCGGCCGAAGCATTGGCGGGCCGCAGAACGCGGTAGTCATCATCCTCGCCGGTGTCGCAGTCGCGGCGTTCACGAATGCAGCACAGACTTTTGTTCAGCAGCGGTTCGACGATTCACTGCGCGAGGTCTATTCCTGGCTGCTCGGCGGATTGTCCACCGACGGTTGGTCGGAAGTTCTGGTTGTCCTGCCGTACGTTGCGCTGGCCTCAGCCGTCATCCTGGTACACCGACGCGTACTCGACGTGATGGCCGTAGGTGACGTCGAAGCCGCCAGCCTCGGCGTCGACCCGGCCAGATCACGCCTGGTGCTGGTGCTCGCCGCAACTCTGGGAACGGCGGCGGTCGTGAGTGCAAGTGGACTGATCGGCTTTGTCGGAATCGTTGTTCCCCATGCGGTTCGACTGGTCGTCGGCCCGTCGCATCGACTGCTTCTCCCCCTGTCACTCATGCTGGGTGCGGCGTTTCTCGTCCTCACCGACGTTGCCGCCCGCACGGTCATGGCACCGGCCGAACTCCCCATCGGGGTTGTAACCGCGATGATCGGCGCTCCGTTCTTCCTTCTGGTTCTGCGCCGCAGCCGGGTCTCGGCATGACCGACAGCGCAGTGTGGTGCCGCGACCTCCGAGTCAACCTCGGCGGCAAGGACGTCGTCGACGGCATCGATCTCGATGTGACACCAGGCGATTGGGTTGCCGTGGTCGGGCCGAACGGCGCCGGCAAGACAACCTTGATGCACGCCCTCGCTGGATTGATTCCGTCCACCGGTGAGCTCTCGGTCGGGGGACTGAGTCCTCGCAATTCCAGCCGCAAGGCTATGTCCGCCGTCGTCGCGTTGATGCCACAGCGTCCGGTAGTACCCGAGGGCTCAACGGTCAAGGAACTGGTTGCGCTCGGCCGCACTCCCTATCTACGACGCTTCGGAACCGAAACCGCTACTGACCGTTCGGTGATCTCTTCGGTGATCGAGAGGCTCGACCTCACCGAGTTCGCAGATCGACGAGCCACCGAACTTTCCGGCGGCGAATTGCAGCGCGTGGTCCTGGCTCGGGCACTGGCCCAAGAACCGCAGGTACTGCTCCTGGACGAACCCACCAGCGCGCTCGACATCGGTCACCAGCAGCAGGTTCTCGACTTGGTGGAGGAACTGCGTGAAGCCGACAACATCACGGTCATCGCCGCGATGCACGACCTCACTCTCGCGGGTCAGTACGGTCGACGAATCGTGTTGCTGGACAAGGGCAGCGTCGTTGCCGACGGCACTCCCTCATCGGTGCTGGAGGCAGACCTCCTCGGCCGCGTGTACGGCGCTCGGGTCGAAATCCTGGACCGGCCCAGCGGTCCCATAGTTGTTCCGATTCGGCAGGAAGGCACCCGCTGATGGAATTGGTGATGCTCGGCACCGGTGCTGCCGACGGTTGGCCGAACCCGTTCTGTACCTGCCCTTCCTGCCTGGCCGCCCTGTCGAGTGAAACCATCCGCGGGCACACTGCCGCCCTGGTGGACAACAGAATCCTGTTGGACTGTGGACCCGAAGTACCGCGTGCCGCGTCGCGATTCGGTCGCACGCTGGCACACGTCGAACACATCCTGTTGACGCATTCTCATTCCGATCACCTCGGCCCGATGGCATTGCTGTTCCGGTCCTGGGCCTCGCGCACCGAACCACTACAGGTTCTCGGACCACCCGACGCGCTCGATCTCTGCCGAGACTGGGTAGGCCCGGATGACCCGGTGACCTTCACACCGCTCGAGACCGGCCAGTCGATCATGTTGGGCACCTATCGTGTTCGCGCACTCGAAGCCGCGCACGAAGTACCCACCCTTCTCTACGACATGACCGACGCATCCGGAACCCGAATCTTCTGGGCCACCGACACCGGGCCTTTGCCCGAATCAACTGTCGACGCCCTTGCCGACGCGCGTTTCGACGCCGTCTTTCTCGAAGAGACCTTCGGCTACAAAACTGACCACGGCGCCGGGCACCATGATCTGCCGAGTTTCGCGGAGACGGTGAGCCGACTACGCAACTGCGACGCGATCACCGATCGAACCGACGTGGTCGCCGTACACCTCGGACACCACAACCCGGTCGAAAACGAACTCGCGGAAGCACTTCGCGTGTCCGGGGCGCGAGCGGTTCCGGATGGAGCTGTGCTCGAGATCGGGGTAGGACAGAGCCATCGAACTCTGGTCACCGGTGGCGCCCGCTCGGGCAAGTCCACTTACGCGGAGGGCCTGCTTGCCGGCTACCGGAACGTCACGTACATCGCCACCGGGGATCCGCAGGACGACGATCCCGACTGGATCGAACGAATTGCGTCGCATCGCGCGCGGAGGCCGCCGACGTGGACGACGGTAGAGACCTCCGAGGTCGCCGAAATTCTCGTGGCCGCAACAACACCGATCCTGATCGACTGCCTCGGCACGTGGCTGACCGCACGTCTGGACCGACATCAGGCGTGGGCGACAGAAGATCTCAGCGACGTCCACGCAGATATCGACCGGTTGGCCGACGCCTGGACCGCCTGTCCGGTTCCGATTGTCGCCGTCACGAACGAAGTGGGAAGCGGCGTCGTCCCGGACACGAAGTCCGGGAGACTGTTCCGCGATCTACTCGGTCTGGTGAACAGCCGAATCGCCAGTGAATCGGAGTCCGTGGTCCTGATGACCGCCGGGCTCCCCCTGAGCCTGCGCGTGTGACGTCAGAGCAATCCGGTGAGCTGACGCGCACAATCGAGTAGGAAACCGACCAACTCTCGATCCTCGTCCGTCACTCGCCCGCTCGCTCCCTGAACACACAACCCGCCGGCCACCTGGTCTGCGTGATCTCGAACCGGTACTGCGACCGCGGATCGACCCAGGCGACATTCCTGGTTCTCGAATGCAAAACCCTGCAGGCGAACAGACCTCAACTGCTCATACAACGCATCGAAATCACCGAGGGTGAACTCCGTGACCCGGCGAAGTTCCAAACCCGAAAGCAGCCGCTCGTCGTGCGCCAACAGAACCTTCCCCAGCGCATTCGCGTGAAGGTTCTTGGCCAGTGCCGCTATTCCGATGATCTCGTGATCCGGATCCTTGTCGACGAACCTCAAGCGCCCACCAGCGAATGAGGCGACGTGCAATCCGAACCTCGTGTGTGTCCGCATGTCCTCGACGCGCTCGTGCAGCGTCGGCGCCGGACCACTCGCCGACGCTGCATGTGAGAGCTCGGCAGTCCGACGCCCCAACGCGAACCCTGACAGGTCCGGCACCCGCACGAGAAAGCCTTCCGCCACCAGCAGATTCAGCATCCGGTACGCCGTGGCCGACGGAACGCCTGCAAAAGTGGCGATCTCCTTCGCGGTTGTTCCCGGTCCCAGATGAGCCACCGCCTCGAGCATCCCCAGCGCCTTCTGGACCGCACGCGGTTGTTGTCCACTGAAGTGGGTCTCGTCGCCGATCTGTTTGCCTGATCGTGGACCAGCGGTTGCACGGTCCGCGGTCACCGCCCATGCTCCGGCGAGTCACCCTCGGCGGTCCCACGATCCGGAACGAGTCGCCTTCGCCCGTCACCGTCGATCAGCAGAGTGCCCGCACCGGGCAACAGGTCCGCCGTCTCGACGCTGTCGAAAGCGCCCACCATCAGAAGGCTTTCCGGTCTGGCTCTTCGAAGCAATGAACTCCACACTGTCCCCGACACAGCAACAGCAAGAGCAGCGATCGGCAGTGCCCACATCCCGTGAACCGCACCGTCGAGAACGATGTAGACCAATAGACCGGCACCGGCGACGCTCACGGACACAGTGCATATCCGGGTCAGCGAAGTATGTTCCCCGATTCGGCGCAAGAACTTCCACGAAGCAAAGGCCACCAGCGTGTAAGCGCAGACCAACGCGGTCTCCACCACGCCGTCGAAGGATCCCGAATCGTCGCGAACCGTATCCGAATAGATGAATACGCCCGCCGCACTTACCGCGACGAACGCAAGTACCGCAACGTACGGGGTGCGGAACCGTCTGTGTACGCGAGCGAGCGGCGCAGGCAGTACCCGTTCGATCCCCATCGAGTACAACAACCGCGAACCCGCCTGCGCACAACCGAGAGTGGATGCGAACCAGGAACACGTCATTCCGATCTTGACTGCCAGAACCACTTCCGCGCTGGCTCCGGATGCCGTTCCTTCGAAGTACGCTCCGACGATCGTTGCGCCGTGGCCGGTCATCGCCGCCCAGGCCGCAAAAACGAAGAGGACCCCGCAGATGATCGGCGAAATGAGAACCGTGCGTGTGACGCTGATGAGTGGTCGTTTCGCTTCCGGGCCGAAGAAGGCCGAGCTTTCGAAGCCCGCCATGCTGAGCACCGTCAGCATCGCGAGAAACGGAACTGCACTCAGCGACGGATTCGGCAGGGCAACAGCAGTTGTCGTGTCACTGTGCGTCGCCAGCATGACCACGACGATGAGAATCAACGAGCACGCTTCGACGACCAGGATCGCTCGGGTGGCGAACCGGACGCCTCGCACTGCAATCCACGCGACGGCCAGGGCAATCGCCACCGTCGTGATCACCGTCGCGGCAGGCCCTCGCACGTCGGGGCCGACAATGGCGATGGTATCGAGCAGACTCGGAACTGCCTGCGAGAAAACCGAAACCGAGATTCCGAGATACCCGAGTACCAGTGCGGCACCCGCCGTCAGTGTCGCCCGGATACCGGAGCCTTGGAAGACGAAGCTGTACAACGATCCTGCTGCGGCCAGTCTCCGCGTGAACTGAGTGATGCAGAACGCAACGAGAAACACCGCCGAAGTTGTCGCAGCAATCGCAGCCAACCCGACGTAGCCGGGACTGTAGGTGATCATCCACAGGGCGATGAACACCATTCCCGTTGCCGGAGCGATCGTGGAAAGTGATTGCCCCAACAGGTCGATCGGGGTCAGACGTCCTCGTCCGAGACCACGGAGCGGGGAGAACACGGGCTCACTGTGTTGATCCGCATTCTGCGCTCGCGTGATCGCCGCACGCAGTGCCGCACTCACGGCCATGTGTCACCGTCCGTCGCGTCCAGGCCCGAACCTACGAGCGAATTGTCAGAATTCGGTCAAGTTAGTCCGCTTATGTTTCCGCGCAGTTTCCACGATGGCGCGCACAGAACTTTCAAGTGAGAATCCGACTCTGTTTCCCACCCAGCGTCATGCCGGATCAAGGGCGGCCGACGGTATCCGTCCCCTCCGGGAGCACCTTGACCTGCGAGTTCTCCGATTCTCACACGACAACTGCTCTCTCAGTTGCACCTCGTCCAGGCGTAGCGCGGTCGACGCGGGTTCGCAGCATCGCCCGTACAGGATGTGTCCCACACACCACCGGCACTACCCGAGAAGAACGGAGGAAGCATGCACTTGGTCAGCGCCACCACTTCGGCGATCATCGGATTTGTTCTCCTGCTCGCCGGCATTCCCAAGCTGAACGACCACGACGGGGTCCTTCGTTCGGTGCGCGGATACAAAGTGTTGCCGGTGCGACTCGAAGTACCGATCGCTCGTATCCTTCCCGTCGCGGAAACCGTCGTAGGCATCCTCCTGGTTCTCGGCGTGGCCCATCGCCTGGCCGCCTTGGTTGCTGCCGTCATGTTCGCGTCGTTCTTCACGGGCCTCACGATCAACCTCCTGCGTGGGCGACGCGATCTGGACTGCGGATGTTTTGCATTCGGAGTCGGCGAGATTCCGCGTATCGGATGGTTCCACGCCGTTCGCGCCGGAACACTCGCGGTGATCGCTGTGGCACTGTCGGTCACCTCCGGACAGGGTGAGATCGGCGTCCAGGCCGTGGCGGCGACCTCCGGATTCCTCTTTGTCCTGGCTGGAGTTGCTCTCGCACAGATTCGTTCGGTGGTCCACCTCGGGCGACGCCCAGTCGACGACTATCTGTCGAGCGCCTCCATCCGCCTCCGAACCGCCGAAACCGCGTCCCGGTACGGCTCGTGAACTCACATCCCCACCACTGAAAACTCGAAGGCAGGACTACCACGATGACCACTTTCCTCCTTGTCGCGACAGTGATCCTGGTGATCGCCGTAGCCGTACTGTTCTTGATGGTTCTTGCTCTGGCTCGTGAAATCGGCCGCGTACAAGTACGTCTCGGACCTCTCGGTGCCCGGATGATGGATACCGGGCCCAAGGTCGAACAGGCCGGCCCGTCGTTTGCCGGTCTCATCGATCAGGAAGGACGGACCGTCGGAGTCGGTGGTCACCGCGACAAACCTCAACTCCTGCTGTTCACAGCACCGAGTTGCTCGACGTGCAAGAGCCTTCTTCCCGGCGTAAGGGCAATGGCCCGAGCCGAATCGGATCTCGACGTGATCATCATCTCCGACGGAACACCCGAAGAGCATCGCGAGTTCCTGGCCGGCAGCGGGATCGGTTCCGAGCTCAGTTACATCGACGCTCGAGACGTCGGTATCGCATACCAGGTGGGCACCACTCCGTACGGCGTGATTCTCGACGAGCACGGCAAGATCCGAGGAAAGGGCCTGTGCAATCACATGGCTCAGGTGGAAAGCCTCCTCAATGCGCTCGAATCCGGCACCCCCTCACTCCAGCACCTTCATGCCCAGGCGAAATCCGGCAGCGCGGCCTGATCTTCCTGCACAGTTCGATCCTCTTCACGAATCAGGAGAAAATCGTTGGACGACAATGAATTCCCGCAGCACAACATGACGGAGAATCGATATCCCGTCGACGAGGCGACAGTTCAGGCCCAGGCCGAATGGATGGCGGGCCAGGGCGGTTCGCTTACCAGCCGAACCGGACGTAAACTCTCCGAACGAGTTTCGCGGCGATCCATGATCAGTCGGATCGGCAAGTGGACCATGGGTGTGTCAGGAGTGGCACTGATCAGCACACTTCCCGTGACACGTAGTGCCTTCGCCCAAGAGCCCGAGGTTCCTGCGCCGGCACCTGGCCCCGAACCTCTTGTCCCTGTCTACGACGGTAAAGATCCGGCCGAGTGCGAGTACTGGCGCTGGTGCAACATGGACGGAACGTCCTGTGCCGCATGCAACGGCGGCGGTGTCACCACCTGCGCCCCCGGCAGCAAGCCCGGCGCAGAGTTCTGGGTCGGATGCTGCACCAACCCTGATACCGGCAAGACCTATCTGATCGCCTACTACGACTGCTGCGGTGCACCTTCGTGTTCCAACGCATTCTGCGGCGAACCGGACATGCAGGCCGTGATGTACAACCCGGTCTCCGGAAGCTACGACCAGGAAATCATCTGGTGTGTCTCCGACGAGTCTCAGGCATACACCTGCACGATGGCGCCCATCATCGGTGAGGACTGCCAGACTCGACCGGCCGAGCGCCCCAAGGTCGGTGCCGGATCATGAGCAGTTCGCGAACCCGAAAACTGGCGCGCCCCGCCGTTGCCGTCATCCCACTCACCGTCGTACTCGCGCTGGCCGGTTGCAGTTCGTCCGACAACGACGAACCTTCCAGCGCAGGCGATGTCACCTATCCGACAGTTCCGTTCACTGCACCGGGCGAGGGGATCTCCCTCGGTCACGACGACCAGGAAATCGGCGACACCATTCCCGAGCCGTTGCACGTCGGTTCGATCACCCCGATCGCAGCTGACCGCTTGCTGGGCGTCGAAGGTGGATTCGGCCAACTCGAGCTCAGCGTCAACGTCATCGATCCGAAAACCGGTGTGGCCGAGAGCCGGATCACCGTCGGCCCGGGTATCTGGGATCCGGTCATTCACGGATTCGTCGGGGATTCCGCCGAGGATCCTGCGGTACTCGCTGCCGAGGTGTGGCGCCCCCGAGGTTCCCGCGGCGCAGCAGATTTCACGGTCAGCACTTACTCCGGAAACCTGCTGGAACCAGCCGAGGTCATGCTTCCGGACGTCGCACGCGTACATTCCCGTCCCGGCTCGAACGCCGTGACCTCCGACGGTAAGTTCTTCGTCACGTGGGACGACGGTTTGTACGGCATCAGGGTGGTCGACCTCGAGAAGAAGGAAGCGACCGGTGCACTCCAGATAGTCGGCTGCGGTCCGTTCACGTGGATGGTCGATCACGAACTGTACAGCGTCTGCGAGGACACCCGGGAACTGCTGCACGTCACGATCGGTGACGACGGAGTTCCGAAGGAAACCGCCCGAAGCAAGGTCCTACCCGAGGATTTTGTCTCCACCCGCAAGGTCACGTGGGCCTCGGAAGCACAAAAAGCCTTGCTGGTCAGTGAGAACGGCGATGTGTACGTCTTCGACTTCTCCAACGGACTGCCTCAGGAAGGTGTCAAGCCGATCGGAAACGCCGGGCAGGACTCCGGTCGATTCTCGGAGAACGTCATCAACGCCGACGCAACCCGGCTCGCAATCGCGTACACGGACACGGCTATTCATCCGGACTCTGCTCGGGGAGGCTCACTGGTCAAGATCGACTTGTCCGATGCAACGACCTTCGCCCCGGTGAAGAGCTTAACGCTTGCAGACCTCGGCTTGACAGACATCAAGAGCATGACCTTTTCCGTCGACGGCGCCACGTTCTACGTGCTCGGGACCGGACCTGAGGTCGAAGGCTCCGCTCCGCAGAAGATCGTGGGTTACAACGCGAGCACCGGCGAGCAGGTCAGTTCCGTCGATGTCTCGGGCAACGTCGGGGATGTCAGCGGGTTGATCACACCAGAAGTACTCCGATGAGTCGTCCCGGATCCGGTGTGGTGATGGGCCGGCGCCGCTTCCTGAGTTTGGGAGCACTCGGCGCCGGAGCACTCGGGCTCGGCGCAATGGGGACGATTGCCGGATGCAGTTCCACTGCAGCATCTCCGACGCCCACAACCGATCTCGACTACATCCTGCCCACCGACCCCGAAGTTGCCGCCGCAGAATCGGCGCGAGCCTGGAACGGGACCACCGCTGCGTTTGCCCTTGCCGCCGGATTCTCGACGGTAGATCTTGGCGGACGCCTCGTGAACACGTGGACGTACGGAGGCGCTGCGGTGGCTCCGGAACTTCGCCTGAAGTCCGGTGACCGGGTGAACGTCAGCGTCCAGAACGGCCTCGACGCCGAAACAACACTGCACTGGCACGGAATTCGAGTCCGCAACGACATGGACGGCGCGGCACCCACCACGCAGGCCCCCATCGGCGCCGGTTCGAGTTTCGAGTACAACTTCATCGCAACGGATCCGGGAACGTACTGGTACCACTCGCACAGCGGATTACAAGCCGATCGGGGGCTCTTCGGCGCCATGATCGTCGAGGATCCGAACGACATCACCGGGGCCGACGCCGATGCCGTTCTGGTGCTCGACGACTGGCTCGACGGATTGGGTACCACCCCGGATTCCGTCCTGATGGCCCTGAACCCGGCAATTTCGGGCGGGCACGGCGGTGGGGCAACAACTCCGGCGGAACACTCGGAAGCCGACATGTCCGTCGCGCAACAGTTGGTGAGCGGCGGACACGGTTCTTCCGAACCACTCGGCGGGATGACTCAACACATCGCGTATCCACTGCACTTGATCAACGGGCGGCCACCCAATGATCCTGCTGTCGTGACTGCAGCGCCCGGTTCGACCCTGCGACTGCGAATCATCAACGCAGCCGCCGAAACTCCGTACCGGTTTGCTGTGGCCGGTCACGAGATGACAATTGTCGCTACCGATGGCTACGACGTGGAACCAACTCCTGCCGACACCATCATCGTCGGAATGGCGCAGCGCTACGACGTGCTGGTGACGGTGAAGTCGGGAACATGGCCGGTGGTGGCGAAGGTCGAGGGCCGAGATGGTTATGCGTCGACCGTCCTACGCAGCACCGACGCGTTGGCGCTGGCGAACCCGGATGTGGGCGGAAACCTCTCGGAACTGGCCGGCCGACTGGTCACCGAAAGCGAACTCCGGCCCACGGAATCCGCACGGCTCGAGACGAAATCGCCTGATCGCGACTACCGCATCGAGTTGATCCAGGCCGGCGATCGGTACGTCTGGGGAATGGCGGGGGCCGATGCAGGCAAGCTCGTCATGAAACAGGGCGAACGGGTCCGGATCACGATGAAGAACGCGTCCACGATGTGGCACCCGATGCACACCCACGGCCACACGTTTGCGGTACCGGATTACGGCGGACTTCGCCGCGACACCGTCAACGTCCTACCCGGCACCGAGCTTGCCATCGAGTTCGACGCCGACAATCCCGGCGAGTGGATGTTCCACTGCCACAACGCCTACCACTTCGAGGCCGGCATGACGGCAAATCTGCGTTACGTCCGCTGACAAGTCGAAGAATGGAGAGAACACCTCATGAAGAAACTCGTTCCCGCTTTCCTGGCCGCGTGCGCTGCCCTGAGCCTCACCGCCTGCAGTAGTGATGCCGGTGCGTCGTCGGACGAACCTGCAGTCGTGATCGAGGTGAAGAACATGGCGTACACACCGGCATCGGTCACCATCGAGAAGGGACAGACCGTCGAATGGAAGTTCGACGACAGCGGACTCCCCCACGACGTGGTCGGCAACGGTGATCTCGACGGGAAACTGAAGAGCGAGTTGCTCACCGAGGGAACCTTCTCGTACACGTTCGACGACGCCGGAACCTTCACCTACCACTGCACGCCCCACCCGATGATGGTGGGCACCGTGATCGTTCAATAGTGAGGAGGTGGATCGTCGGCTTCGGCCTGGCTGTCGCGGCGTCGTGTGTCCCAGCTTGCGGCACAGAAGATCCCGTCCCCGATGTGGTGGTCGAGATCAGCAATGTTCAGTTCAGCCCGATGGACGTCACCGTGGAACACGGCGGCACCGTCGAGTGGCGCTTCGACGACGGTGGACTCCTGCATCTCGTGGAATCACCCGGCCTGTTCGACAGCGGTATCACCGGAGACGGAACGTTCCGGCACACGTTCGAGAGCGTCGGAGTCTACGAATATTCGTGCTCCGTGCACCCGTACATGATCGGAGTCATCACAGTGCTGTGAACTCTGGCTCATCACTTTTCGCTGCGACTTCGGCTCGACACTTTTCCTGAACCACAAACACTTCGGAGGATCTGATGACTACTGTTCTCTCACACGGCCCACTGCAGACCGACGTCCCTGACATCCGGCCGACCCTTCAAGGCTCGGTCGGCACCGCGACCCGTGTCAGCCTCGTCGCGGCGGGCGCCGCTGCGGGTGCCGGCCTCGCACTCGTGGCCACGCCATCTGCGACAACAGCTTTGACCACAGCTGTTATCGGCGCCGGACTGGTTACGTCGCTGGCCGCGAACTGGTCGACCTGCGGAATGTCCGTCGCCGGAGTTGTTGCCGCGCCGAAGCAAGTCGATCGGAAGGGATCCTCGACTCCCGTCCGCCGACTCGGCTGGCACGCTCTGGGTTCGGTCACGACGGGAGCCGTCACCGGGGCATTGATCGGCGCTCTCGGTGCGGCGATGTCCGGGTACGTGCCGATCGGCTGGGCGCTGGGCGTCTGGGCCGTCGTCGCGGTTGCATACGGGCTGCACGAGTTGGGTGCGGTGAGCATGCCGACTCCGATGCGGCGCCAACAGCTTCCGCGCCATCTGCGCCGCACGATGGCGCCCTGGAAGGTCTCGCTGATCTTCGGCGCGATCATCGGTCCGGGATTTCTGATCTTCATCCGCTCGAGTGCGTACTACCTCCTGGCACTCGGCGTCATGGCTTCGGGTTCACCGGCTCTCGGGGCGGCGCTGTTCACGGTCGTATCCCTTGGCCGCTGCATGCCCAGCCTCGCGGCAATCGTGCACACCAAGCGCGGTGGCTCGATGCCGGGATTCCTCTCGATCATGTGCGTCGTGGACCGTCGCGTGCAGAGCGTTACCGGCGCGGCATTGATCGCGTTGGGAGCATTTGCCGCCGCAGCACTGATCTGACTGTCGAGCTAGCACCCTGTACCTCGAGTGAACACACGCTCCGACTCCCCGGAGCGTGTGTTCGCTCGACACGAACTGTGCTCACTCACACCGCGTCAGGGAATCGACAGCGCCACCTGGACCGAGTCCTCCGACGGCGACGTCACCTTTGCGTCCCGGCTCCACAGCATGTCCAGCGCTGCCTTGGGCTTGGCAAGAACCCACTCCCGGGCGGCGTTCTTGATCAGCGTCGGAGTTGCGCACCCGCAATCGCTGTTCACCCCGTCTGCGTCGATGCCGACGTCTCGGCACAATGCCACGGCGCGTGGCACGTGATACCCCTGAGTGACGATCAACGCCTTGGTCACCCCATACGTATGTATGGCCCGGAAGCAGGTGTCATAGGTGTCGAGGCCGTACGGATCCCCCACGATGCGACGCTCATCTATTCCCTGCTCCACCAGGTAGTTCGTCATCGCGGCGATCTCGTCACCCGAGCCGCCGTTCGCGTCGCCGGAGACCAGGACCGCTTTAGCCTTTCCCGCTTCCACCAGTTCGACTGCTGCGTCCAGCCGCCCCTTCAGGAAAGCCATCGGCTTGCCGTCCTTGATCTGCGCGCCCAGCACGATCACGACCGGAGCATCGGGAGCATCGGCGGCGTCCGACGTGTGGCCGGCCGACGCCACGGAAATCCACACGATCGAGCCCGCGTAGACAACTGCTCCGAGCACCGCAATGCCTGCGACCCAACGAGGCCACCGGCGCTTGCGCGGCGGTTTCACTGGATCTGCAGCAGCTTCGTCCATTCGTCGATCAAACCACACGGTTTGCTCATGGCTCGAGCGCTCGGTCGATCCTCCATCCCTCCGCGCCACTGCGCTCGGCCCACAGATCCGAGTACTTTCCACCTCGCGCGATCAGGTCTTCGTGGGAACCGACCTCCTCCACCCCACCGTCTTCGAGGTAGACGATGCGATCTGCTCCCTCAATAGTCGACAGGCGATGAGCGATGATCACCACCGTTCGACCACGGGCCAATCGGTGAATTGCCTCGGTGATGGCGACTTCGTTCTCTCCGTCGAGGGCTGAAGTCGCTTCATCGAGTAGAACTATCGGAGTGTCCTTGAGGAATGCCCGCGCAATCGAGACCCGCTGACGTTCACCGCCGGACAGCAGTGATCCGCCTTCACCTACCCTGGTCTCCTCACCGCTCGGCAAACGGTCGATCACTTCGCCTAGCCTGGAATCCACCACTGCTTGACGGACCTCCGACTCGGTGGCATCCGGTCTCGCCAACCGAACGTTCTCCAGGATGGTTCCGTCGAACAGGTAAACCTGCTGTGAGACAGTCGATATCCGAGACATCAATGCTCTCGTTCCGATGTCGCGAACATCGGCTCCCCCGATGGATACCGCACCTTCGTCTACGTCCCAGAATCTGGAGATCAGCCGAACCAGAGTTGTCTTTCCGGAACCGGAAGGACCGACCAGAGCAGTGACCGAGCAGTCCGGGAATTCGAGACTCACGTTCCGAATCACGCGATCCGGGCCGTAGCCGAAGGAGACCGAATCGAACCGAATATTATACGACGTAGGCTCTTTCGGCACCTCAGGTTCCGCCAGCACCGGTACATCGATCATCTCTCGGACAGATCCGAGCGACACCCGGGCCAGTGAGATACCTTCACCGAATCCTGCGAGCATTTGCATCGGCTCCACGAACCTCACGGCCAACACGAGAACAACGATCACGCTTGCTGTGTCGATGGACCCGGTGGTGACCAGCAGTGCCGCCAGAACCAGGACGGTGAGAAAGGCAACCTGAACGACGATCATGAAGCGCAGCAGATACTTGTCGACCGATCCGATTTCCTGCAGGTGTGCGTCCCGGTTGGACACAAGAGCTTCGTCCAACCGGGTCCAGCCTTCGCCACTCTTACCGGCCGAACGTAGAACTTGCTGCGCCTGTGCATATTCGACGACGCGCGATGCCAACTCGGATTCGCTCTTGCCGATCGCCTCGTATTCGGGAACAACCGCCCGCTGCACGTTGCGGTAAGCCCGAATCCCCAGTGGAACGAAGACGACCATCGCGAGAGACAGTCGCCAGTCCACAAACAAGACAGCGATCGCCACTGTCGCTGGAGTCACCGTGACGGTGACGAGTTGCGCGATGATCATTCCCGGGATGCTCATCAAGATTGCCGTGCCCTCGGTGACCAGGCGAGTGAACGCTCCACGATTTGCCTTGCTGAACCACCCGAGCGGAACCTGCACCAAGTGCTCACCGAGGCGATGCATGATTCCACCGGCAAAACCATCGATTCCGATGCGGTACGCCCGATTCTCGGCGATCCACCGTACGGTGCCACAGGCCACCGCCACGAGAGCAGCCGTGACAACCCACGGCACTGCGGCGTCGTAATCGCCGCGAACCACCGCTTTCAGGATCGGAATCATCAGTGCAAAGACGATACCCTCGAGTATCCCGGCGAGCGTGAAACCTGCTATCTGACCTCGCATCCCATTGTCGCGCCCGAGGATTTCGTCCAGGTCTCGAATCATTGCAGCGCCTTTCGCGGAGATATGTCTTCGACGAGGGGGTTCTGGAGCGCCCACATCCGCGCGTAGGTTCCGCCGAGCGCCGACAACTGTTCGTGCGTACCCTTTTCCACGATCCGTCCGGCGTCGAGAACGAGTATCTGATCTGCATATCGGACGGTGTGCAGTCGATGAGCGATCACCATCAGGGTGCCGCCGTCTGCACTGATCTCGCCCAGTGCGCGTTGAACGGCCGATTCACTGTGGGGATCGGCCTGCGAAGTCGCCTCGTCCAGGATGACGATCGGCGGGTTCTGAAGGATGGCGCGGGCGATCGTCAGGCGTTGCTTCTCCCCACCCGACAGCTCACCGCCCGAACCACCACCGATCTCGGTGTCGTACCCGTCCGGCAGTCGCATGATCACGTCGTGAATCTGCGCCCGCCTCGCCGCTGTCTCCACTTCCAGATCCGTTGCATCCGGTCGACCGAGCCGAATATTCTCGCGCACGCTGTCCCGCAGGAGCACAACATCTTGGAAGACGATGGCCATTGATCTCAAGACTTCGCGACTGGACTGATCTCGTAAATCGCTTCCGCCCAGTCGAATAGACCCGTCCGTGACGTCCCAGAACCGCGGAAGTAGACGCGCCAAAGTGGTCTTTCCGGAGCCGGAGGGGCCAACGATCGCGGTCACGGTGCCCGGTTGCATCTCGAAGGAGATGTTCTCGAGGACGCGCTGCCCAGTGGTGTATTCGAAGCCGACGCTGTCGAATTCGACCAAAGTGCTGCGAGCAGGCACTGCATCCTGAGGTTCGGCCAGCTCTGGTTCGCCGAGGATGCTCTCGACGTGAGTCGCTCCCAGTTGGCCTTCGCGGTAGAGGTTGGCCATCGTTCCCATGTGCAGAACCGACGACGGAACACCGATTCCGACGACCAGATAGGCAACAAGAGCTACCGGGGTAATCCAACCCCCGGACAACATTGCAGTTCCCGTCGCCGTGATGACCACGATGAGTACCGCCGGTGAGAGGAGGATCGACATCGCGACCACCGGCCTTCCCATCCCCGACATCCATCGCACGCACACCGCAACCATCGAATCGACAGCGCTCGAGTAGCGCGCGAATGCGCGACTCCCACTCCCGTACGTCTTGACAACCTCGATACCGTCGCCCAGTTCTACTGTCGCAGAAGTCAATGTCGACATTGCAAGATTCCAGGAGTCGACGTTCGTTCGATAGGCTCTGCGCATCGACGGCGCGGCGAGAGCGAGACACACTCCGATGTAGCCGACCAGGACCAGGCTGAACTTCCAGTCCATCGCCACCAGATAGATCAGGGCCACTATCGGCGACAGGATCGCGGGCACCACGTCGGCGGGAAGGTGAGCGACGAGAAGATGCATCCGCTTCACGTCGTCCGTCATCGCCTGCTTCACTTCACCGGTGCCACCATTTGCAAACCACCCCAGAGGAACTCGGGACAGATGCCGAGCGATACGCGAGCGGATCGAGTATTTGAAATGCGCGTCGGCGGTGTGACACACGGTCAGTGCTGCGTTGTAGACGACAAAACCGAGAATTGTGCCCGCTGCACCGATTGCGGCCCACATCCAGACCAGGTTCAACGACGAGCCGGTCAGGAGCACCCGCGCGATCTCGACCACCGCAACGTAGGGCAGGAATCGCAACGGCACCGACAGTGCCGACAGACCCGCCCCTAGGAGGAGTTGATTTCTCACCGGCGCGGTCATCCTGCCCAAAGCGTCTCGGTCGACGAGTCCAGGCGAGTCTTCCGGGGCTGCGGACTCGTTCACTTTCATTGCCGCACTCACTCTTCGACGATGATCGTGCCGGTCATGTTCGGATGTGGTGTGCACGTGTAGGTGAACGTTCCGGCTTTGTCGAAGGTCTGACTGTAGGTTCCACTTCCTTGGAGATCGCTCTTGATCCCCAACTCGGCGAACACGACATCGTGCGGCATTCCCTGGTCCTCGAAAATCCACGTGACGGTCTGTCCTGTGTGCACGGTGACGGAGTTCGGTGTGTACGCAAGGTTTTTCACCGAGATCTCGACCGGCGCTTGCTCGGTAGATCCCGTCGAATCGTTGCCGCACGACGTCAGTGTGAATACCGCTGCAACAGCGATCAATGTGGTCAATCCGGTGCGAAATGACATTCTGCTCTCCTCATCGAACGTAGTGGAGGTCGGCAGTCATCCCGGCCTCGAAGTGGTACGCGTTGTGACAGTGAAACATCCACCGTCCTGGATTGTCGGCGTCGAAGTCGATCGCCATTTGTGTACGCGGAAGTACGATCACGGTGTCTCGGCGAAGCCCGCCGTAGGAGGGAACCGAGAAGGTGTGCCCATGGGTGTGCATCGGGTGCCACATGTCGGTGTCGTTGTTCATGACGATTCGTATTCGCTCGCCCTGCTTCATTCTCAACCGACCTGCATCGGCGCCCGCCATTCCCCAGAGGTATCGATCGCCGGCCTGAATGAGATCCACCGAATACGCACGATCCGGTGCCCTCTGCTCCAGCGCTCCTGACGGGCGAAGCTCCGATTCCAGAACGAGCCGACCGCCGGAACCTGACAGCACTGCAGGCGAAGTCAGGTCGACGACCGCTACCGAATCCGGCGTCCGAAGCAGGCACGCGACGCCACCTGACTTCCCTTCCACCTTCGCGGCGATGGGCCACGAGCCGGACTGCACCGTCACCAATACGTCGTATCGCTGCGCGGGTGCGATCAGAATCTCGTCTCCGGCTGTGTAGGCAACGTCCTGCCCGTCAGCACTGACAACGGTCATCTCGTGCCCGGCGACCGAGAAACGGTACGGAGTCTCCGCCCCGGCATTGATCACCCGCAATCGAAGCCGAGTTCCGGCCGTCGCACTGACGACGAAGGGATCTTCCACAGGCCGTCCGTTGATCAGGTGCAGTGGATACGTGATGTGCGTTGCCATTCCACCGAGCGCCTCGGAATTTCCGTGACCACTGCCGAGAAGTTCTGCGGCAGAATCAATCTCTGCACCATCGACTTCCGGTGGAGTGCCGCCGTGCCCGTGGTGTCCTCCCTGCACGTCCGGTGACAATGCGCGAAGCACTGCATCCGGGGTTGTTCCCAGCCCGTCGAGCCAGTCGTCGATCACGATGACGACGTCCTCTTCGGCTCCGGTCCGGTCGTTCGGGTCCTCGACCACGAGTGCACCGAATAACCCTCGATCGGCCTGCAAGCCTGAATGGGAGTGGTACCAATATGTTCCGTGATCCGGGGCCACGAAGTCGTAGGTGAACTCGGCACCTGGTTGGATTCGTTCCTGGGTGACCGGCGGGACGCCGTCCATGTCGTTGCGGATCGCAATGCCGTGCCAGTGCACCGAGGTCTCCGTCGGAAGGTCGTTCTGCAAAAGAACGTTGAGCTGGTCTCCCTTGGAGATTCGAAGCTCCGGGCCAACTGCTTCCGCACCGTACGACCATGTGTCGACCTCTCCGGCGCCCAGACTCACCCGAGCCGGTGCAGCTGTCAGATTCCGTTCGACTGTGCGCCCGCTATGAAATCTCTCCTGTTCGGCAGCACGAACTTCGTCGTCGAACGGTGAAATCTCAGAACCGGTTTCGTTCGCCGAACCACGGCTGCACGCACTCAGTGCCACAGAACCCAAAGCCGCAGAACCCACAGCCGCAGAGCCGAGCGTCACCGCTCCCCATCGCAGAGCCAGGCGCCGACTCAACGCTCTCGAACTCATGCCGTCAGCGCCGTGAATTCCTGATAGCGCGTCGCGGCAACAGCTTCGGTTCCGGTGCCGGTCAGATTGCCGGCAGCCATGGCATCCATGTCCTCGATCATCCAGAAGGTGGCGAAGGGATGAGTGGCAAGCCACATGTCTCCGTTGACCTTGGCCACTCGGTTCTCCTGCACCGCTGAAAGACTCGAGAATCCGGGAACACCGGCAACCTTGCCGAACTCGTACACGCCCTCGTCGAACACGGCTACGATCCGAGCATCCTGCGCCGGGATCGCCTCGTCGGACAGGGGCGCATACGGCAGTCCTCCAGCGGCATTCGCTCGCTGGGATTCCGGACGCCCGAAGCCGCTCTCCGCCAACAGCAACGACGGCGGCGCCTGCTCGGTGGTGGTGGCAAGGATTCCAGAACTGCTCATCAGCACCGACACGGTGTTCACTTCACCACCGGACCGAGCAGAGACGTCAGCGATCTTGCCCTCCAAAGCGACAGTCAGCTTGTCGGCAACCGACTGACGATCAAAAGCGCGTCCGAAGAAGGCAAGATTCTCACGCCACGGAGTGGTGACGGCCGGGACCGGCACTGTGGGGACGGTCGACGCGAGGGAGTCGTAGTAGCTCCGATCGCCCATCGACGTGAAGATGACCAGTCCGGGATCCTGGGCGAGTACCTGCTCGATCGGGGGTGCACCGAGCGGCGGCACCGTGACCACCTCGGTACCCGCTGACGCCAAGATGTCCTGGCCGATCTCCGATCCCCACGACGTGAAGACCACGTCAGGGGTGATGCCGACGGCAAGGAGACCGAGTGCGGCGTATTCGTCGAGGGAAACAATTCGCCCGAGGTCGCCCGGAACCGACGTCTCACCGAATTCATGGGACACAACACGCGTTCCCTCGGCAGGTTCCGTCGTCGGTCCCGCCTCACTCGAGCTACAGGCGGCCGCAGTCAGGGCAACGACACTGACCAGCAGCGAAGCACCCAGCCTCGATAGGTAACCGGGTCGCGTTTTCAACTTCATGGTGTCCTTCAGCTTCGAAAAATCGGGGGGGTTCGCATAAATCCGAGCACTGCTCGGATTTGGCAAGTAAACCTCACCTAAGTTCATCCGTCAATCGCTTGCGTCGACTACGCACACCGATCCGACGCCGCTAAGCTCGGTCGGACCATGACTGCGCCATCACCTGACAAGAAGTCCGCCGCGACATCGGAGCGCCGCCGGAGTTACAACACCGGGATCACTGCGGACGCAGTGGTGACCGTGGCGTTCGGGCTCAGTCGCGAGCACGGAGTCGAGGGCTGGTCGCTGCGGCAGCTGCTCGGCGAACTCGATACGTCGTTCTCCGTCGTCTATCGACTCGTCGGAGATCGGGACGCACTCTCGGCTGCAGTGGTCGACAGTGCGGTGTCGGCCGTGAACGTTCCATCCGCACAAGAAGATTGGCGTCAATGGCTGAAACATCTGCTCTTGCAGATGCGAGAGGCATTGATCGAGTGTCCAGGTGCGGCGCAGTGGCTGCTGATGAACGGAGTTGCCACCCAGCACAGCCGGGAACTCATGGAGGCCGGATTGGCATCGCTGATCGACGCCGGGTTCGGGGAAGAAGCCGCTCAGGCTTACACCGTCGCCTTCACCTCGACAACCACACTGATCGCCATGAACGACGCCAGGCGCATTCCCAGCGGACAGCCTTCACCCGATCACAGCGCGATGCTGGAACGACTGAGTAACGACGGACCCTCAGATCCTCGTTCATCGATGGAGACACTGATCGGGAAGTTCGCCGGTCCACCGGATGCTGCGGAAGCAACACGGGCAGAACACTATCGCTACACACTCGACCGTGTCCTCGACGGCCTCGAGGCGCGGCTGAACGCAATCAAGGAGTCACAGAAATGACCGAGGGTCGCTGTCGCAGTTGTGCGACAGCGACCCCGCGGATGATCTGGATTCTCGGTATGCCTAGCGGAACAGGTTCGCGACGAACGGAATCGTGTCGGCCTGTGATTCGACCAAAGCGCCGCTGTGATCGGTGTTGTAGGTCTTGAACGTGACCGGTTCACCGTTGGCGACCAACGCTGCAACCAGCGAAAGTGCAGACGGTGCAGGGACATCCACGTCAAGCAGGCCCTGGCCGATGAAGATAGGGCGGTCGTATCCACTGGTCGGTACACCCATGTAATCGTTCAGCAGACCCTGGAAGTTCGGGATCTGACTGAGCGGGCGGGAAAAGATGTCACCGAGGACCAGATCCTTGGAAGCCTCGTCCAGGTCTGCGGCGCAGAGCTTTTCGGCCGAGTCGACCTTTTCCCTTCCCAAGTCGTTCAGGTAGGAATTCAAGTCGATCTCGGGGTGCGCTTCCCGCAAGCCCGCGAGGATGTAGAGCGCGTACGACGTCAATCCGCCGCCGAGGGCGATGGGCGGGAAGCCCGGACCGGCAGGCAGGAGGGTCAACTCGATGTTGGCCGGCACTCCGGTACCCACCCCGCCGCGATAGTCGAGAGAATCCCCACCGTATTCAGTGGCGTAGCGCGCCGTCGTGATGGCCGCACCGCCGCCCTGCGACTGCCCGACCACCGCCCACCGATTCGAGATGGTGGGGTCGATCACCCGAGCAGCCTTGACCGAGTCGACGACGCTGTGCGCCTCCACCTTTCCGTCGAGATACGGCATCAGCCCCGGTGTTCCCAGACCGACGTAGTCGGTGGCGACTACGGCGTAGCCCTCGGAGAGCCAACGCCCCAGGTAGGGGTAGTCGCGCTCGGGCAGGCCAGGACCGACCAGCGAAGGGGCACAGGAATCGTCGAGTCCCGTGGTGCCGTGCGCCCACGCAATGACGGGCCAACCACCTTCCGGTGCCGGACCGGCCGGGACGTAGTACGCGCCACTGCTCAGCGCAGGCCCGCCGTTGGAACCGATGGTCCAGTACGTGAATCGCTTGGCGTCGGCGGTACCCGGAATCCACAGATCTTTCGGTAGCGGCTCACTCGACACCACAGTGCCGGTGGCTTGCGACGCGCTCGGTGCCTGTGCGGACGCGATGGGCGCAGCAACGGCGGAGCCGATCGTTGCAGCACAGAGGGCTGCGATGGATATGCGGGCAAACGACTTCGACTGGAATTTCACGTCTGACGACTCCGGTTCGTGCGGTGGGCGACCTCGTTGGACGTTATCGTAGATTTTGTTTAACCGATCGGTCAAGCAAAATCTTGCAGCTTCGTGAAACGTATATGTCGAGATTCCGGCCCCAACTCCGACCTAGCATCGAACCGCACGAAAAAACAGTAGGAGGATGTGTCCATGGCACACGTACAGCGTTTCGACCACATCGGCATCACCGTCGCGGACCTCGAATCAGCGACGGCATTCTTCGTCGGTCTGGGTCTCGAGGTGGAGGGCACCGGATCCGTGGAGGGTGAGTTCGTGGAAACCGTCTGCGGTATCCCTGGAGCCAAGTGCGAAATCGCCATGCTGCGCCCGCCGGGCGAAGGACCACGGCTCGAGCTCTCGTCCTTCGTCACGCCCGAGCACGTACCCGGATCGCCTGCTCCGATGGCCAACGAGATCGGGATACGCAACGTGTCTTTCGAGGTGGGCGATCTCCAGGTTGCGGTCGACGCGGTGGCTGCGGACGGTTACGGACTCATCGGCGGGATCGGCGAGTACGAGAACAGCGTGCGCATGGCCTACGTCCGGGGGCCTGAAGGGATCATCGTGTCCCTGTTCGAGCAGATCGCCTGAAGCGTCACGGCATTCGGAGCGTCAGATCGCCTTCCAGGAGCTGGCCAGAGCGCCCATCGCAGCCGCGAATTCGGCGAACGCCGCGTCGATTCTGACGCGGTCACCGGTGGTCACCAGATCGAGCGTCAACCCGCGAATCTGCGCCAACACGATCGTCGCGTAGCGATCAGCGCGATCGGGTGGACATCCGTGCGCGAGCGCAGCTTCCGCCAAACCACCCAACCAGTCCCCCACCACATGGTCGAGAAACTCGCGATACCGCTCCGGATGCAACAACGCCTGTCCGTAGATCTCGAACATCAAGCGAAAGTTCGGCAACGATTCCGCTGATGTGCGCCCATTCCAGTAACTCGTCAACATCTCGACGATGTCGGTCCCGGAAGAGATGTCGAGAGAAGAGCTGTCTCGCAGGGTGGCAACTACTTCAGTGAGCAGTTGTTCCTTCGAACCGAAATGATGGATGAGTGTCGCATGACTGATCCCCAGATCCTTGGCCAATGGCCGCATGGACAGTTCACCGACGCCGTTCGCCGTGACGTACGCGGTTACCTGCTCGAGCAATTCGGCACGGCGATGCTGGTAACGCAGTTTCCGGCCGTCGACCGGCGTGCTGTCCTCCACCTGCAGGAGCCTACGCAGTACCGGAAACACAGCAGTACCGGAAACACGGCAGTACCGGAAACACGGCAGAACCGGTTACACGGTGACGTGGTGGCGATCCGATCGACTGATCGTCACAGCGGCGACGACAACTCCGATCACCACGCCGATGAGAGTGTCCGCGACGCGAGCCACTGCCGCTTCGGTCCCGATCGGAGCACTGAAACCGATGAGGAGCAGTGCCATCGGGGTGACGGCCAGTGATGTCAGTGCATAGTTCTTGATCACGAGCAGCTCAGCAGCAGTCTGCAGAATCACGACCACGGCAACCGCTTGCCAGTAGCCGAGCGTCAATGCGATGAGAGCAGCAGCGACGACGGCGCCACCGACATTTCCCACCAACCGCTGAATCCCACGCTGGACGGTCTGCTTGTAGTTCAGCCCCTGCATCGCGGCGATGGCACCCATCGACGCCCAGAGCGGATGCTCCAATCCGGCTCCCGCCGCGAGCCAACCGGCCAGAGCCGACGCTGCCACGATGCGGAGAGCATTCATCCGCACCGGGCGCGAATACAGCCGATTCAATCCTTCGAGAAAATAGCCTTCGGGCGCGGCCAGGTTCTTTGCCGGTGCGAGATCGTGTTCGATCATGCTGGAACGCTTGAGCTTCCGAAGCTCCTTCTCGTGCCGAGCAATGCTGCGAATCAGGGTGGCGTCGCCGTGCAACTGCCACTCCTGAACTGCCGCTTCTGCTTCGTCGAGCACCGCCACCAGTTCGCGTCCGTGATCGACGGTCGACTTGATCCGGCCACTCGACGCAATAACCAAGCGGGCGTTGGCAATCGATCCGAGCGCCGGTTCCACTCCGCCTGCGCCGGACTGTTCGAGACGCCCCACCGCAGAAACTGCACGGGCAACTGCCAGGCGGGCAGGTCCCATCGGCAGTACGAGCGCTGGGAGCATCGCGGCCGCCCAACCGACCAGAACTCCGAGCGCACCGGCAGTGACCAACCGCGCCAAATCATCAACGCTGGAGGCATATCCGGCTGCACCGGTCGCCGCGAAGACGAGGATGACGGGCCCTGGTCCGGTGATCCGGAAGCCCGACATGAAGCAGTACGACGCACCCGCAAGCAAAGAGAGGATGCCGATCTGCAACCACATCGGAACGCCCGCGACACCCATGGCGCCGCCGAAGGCAATCGAAACCACCAGTGCAGCACCCACCATTGCCAGCTTGCCGGCCAACCGTGGATACGGCTCGTACCTGCCGAACGCGGCGCACAGCGCGCCCAAGGCCGCGAAGCCGGCCAATTCCCGATGCCCGAGCAGTCCGCCGACCACGAGGACTACGGCGGTGGCGAGCCCGACCCTGATCGCGGGGGCGATGGTCGCGTCGGCAGATCCGACGCGAAAAGCCGCTCGCCACGTCGCCCCGGAGACGGTATGTGCAATGGCTTCACTCGAATGAGTGAGACGGCTGGGCGTCCTGGCTGCGGTTTCGGTTCGGCTCACCCAATCAGCATACATTTATTTCACTAGTAAATTACTTGTGAAGTAATGTGAATTCTGTCGCTAAGATAGGGACATGGGCGCGGCGAACAGATCCGAAGACGACTTCATCGACAAAGTCCGTCGCGAATGGAAGCGCGCCTACCCCGAGTTCGACACTGCTCCCGTCGAGGTGATGGGCCGGATCGCCCGCATCAACGCGCAGTCTCTTCACCAGCTCGACCGCGCACTGGCGTCCAGCGGGGTCTCTCGCGCCGAATTCGACGTGATGAGTGCACTTGCTCGCAGTGACCGTCCCCTGCGGGCGAGCGAAGTCACCGCCGTCACGATGGTCAGCGGCGCCGCCACCACAAAACACGCAGACCGCCTGGCCAAGCTGGGCTTTGTCGAGCGTCAGCGCTTCGAACACGACGGACGAGTGGTTCTGCTTCAACTCACCGATGCCGGTCGCGCATTGGTCGAGGCAGAGTTTCCCCGACGCGTCGAGCGAGACCGTCAAGTACTCACCGGACTCGACGAGGACGAACGTGCCCAACTGACGGCACTGCTCAAACGCATCTCACTCAACATCGACTCGGGGATCTGGGACTGACCTACTTCGGCAGCGGCACGTTCTGCAAACGCACCTGACCGCGCGCCACCTCTTTGCCCGATTCCGGATCGGTGATGACCACCGACCACAACTGCTGAACCCGGCCCTGCTGTATCGGCACAGCCACGACGTCCACGCGCCCACCCGTACGCGCCCGCAGGAAATCCGTTCCGTTGTGCACTCCGACGGCAAATTCGCCACGGTCCGCCACTGCAGTGCTGGCCCCGATGCTCGCGGCGGACTCGACGGCGGTCGTGTAGACACCGCCGTGGACTACGCCCCACGGCGTGTGATGCTCCTCGGACAGATCGATGTGCCCGACAACCTTCGTGCCGGACACCTCGTCCAGTTGCAATCCGGCAGCGCTGACAAATCCGCTTGCTGCCTCGAGATTCAATTCCGTCATGACGACCCCTCATCTGCTCCGTTGGATTTCTCGACCTACCTTCCGCCCTCAAATACATGCCGTCAAGTGCTAAGTTGGAATTCCCAACTAACATTTCCAACTAACAGGGGCCCAGAGATGACGGCGACAAAAGGACGCAACTGCTCCATCGCCAACGCCTTGGAGGTCGTCGGCGAGAAGTGGTCACTGTTGGTGCTCAGAGAAATCGCCCTCGGGCAACGACGGTTCGACGAGATCGCCGCGGGCACGGGTGCGAGCCGCGACATCCTCGCCGCGCGTCTACGCACCCTTGTCGACGCCGACGTCCTCACGAAGCGACGCTACGAAGACCATCCACCGCGCTACGAATACGTCGCCACCGAATCAGGGAAGGCGCTCTATCCCATTCTGATGGCGCTCATGGAATGGGGGGACGCCTTTGCGACGACGGGTCCACCGCCAACCGTCGTCGAACACCGTTGCGGTGAGATCCTGCACGCCCAAGTTGTGTGCGCGCACTGCAAAGAGCCGCTGGCCGCCAAAGACGCGCATGTAGTCGAACTCTCGCCGCCTACTCGATAGCGTCAGCGTCCGGGCGGAAACCCGCCTGTTGCGATCGGACCCCAGGAGTCGACGGTGACGCGGATCAGGCTCTTACCCTGCTTGCGCATGGCTTCGCGGTACTCGTCCCAGTCCGGATGATCACCGGCGATGGATCGGTAGTAGTCGACCAACGGTTCCACCGAGTCCGGGAGGTCGATCAACTCCGCGGTTCCGTTCACCTGGACGTACGGGCCGTTCCACTCGTCGGAGTGGATACACAGAGACACCGCCGGGGTGCGGCGGACATTCGCGGCCTTGGCCCGTTCCGGGTACGTGGAGATGACGATCCGACCCTCGTCGTCGACCCCGCACGTCACCGGAGAGATCTGCAACTCGCCGGATTTCTTCACCGTGACGAACGTGGCCCGATGGCGCGGCCTGACGAATTCGAGGAGCTCGGCAAACGACACACGATCTGCGCTGGCGATCTTGGACATGACCTCAGCCTAATTCGATTTACGAACTGACGCTCAGGGCATCTCGATGGTCTGAGCACGTGCGATTTCGCCGATTGCACGAATGATGTACGCGCTCTGAGCTTTCTTCACTCCGGTCGACAAACTCCCGATGACCAGAACCGCCGAACGCAGGTACGCGCCGTGCCCGATACGGAACGAATCGTCTTCCAGATCCGAGATCCCGAGCGCCCCGGTGTAGACCGCAGCGAGCGCCTGCACGTCCAGATCCGGCAGCCACACGATCGTGGACTTGGCGCAGGCGGTGAGCGCATCCTGCACGTCCTCGCTGGACAAGCCGTCCGGATGCGTGTCCTCGAGCAATTCGCGCACGATCGCCGCGTGAACCGAGCTGACCTGCTCGAAAGAGAGCCCGCGCAGTTCCTCGACAGCCACGAGTAGTCCGTCACGATTTGCCGCCCGCACCGCGGCGAGTGCGTCGGCCGTGGCATCGGCGATGTCACGGGCGACCTTCGGCCAATGCGTCGGCCAGCTCTGTTCTGGCGTCCACTGTTCTGGCGTCCACTGTTCTGGCGTCATCGTGGTATCTCCTCGGTCCTCGTGTTCATGCGGAAGCCTTCCACATCCCACCGACAGGCCAGGCGATCCGTCAGCGCAGCCGCTCCAACAAGGACATTGCGTTGTGCGGCGCAAAGCCTTTCATGTCGTTGTCGAAGTAGACGTACACGTCGAGGCCCTCGTCCATCCAATCCCGAAAGCGCTTGGACCACTTGTCCAGAGCTTCGTCGGTGTACCCACTCGCATACAGTTCCTTGTCCCCGTGCATCCGCACATAGACAAAATCGGCAGTAGGAGTGGTGATGCGGGGATACCTGCCGGCTGTGTCTGCGACGACAAAACCGATGGAGCGCTCGCGCATCAGGTCCACGGCTTCGTCGGTCTCGAAGCTGGCGTGCCGCGCTTCCACCGCGTAGCGAATCGGCACGTCCCTCTCGGTCTGGGCGAACACTCGGTCTTCGGTGAGTTTGTCGTCGTGCTGTGCTGCCAGATCGGCTGCAGCCTGCGTGGTACGGGGAAGACCGTCGAAGAAGTCGGCCAATCGCTGCGATTCGAACTGCAGCGTCGGAGGTAGTTGCCACAGAATCGGCCCGAGCTTGGGGCCGAGGGCGAGCGTTCCGGCGGCAAAGAAGTTGGCGAGTCCGTCACGGGCGTCGAGCAGCCGTTTCATGTGTGTGATGTACCGGCCGCCCTTGATCGCGAACACAAAATCTTCGGGAGTTTCGCTGCGCCATTTGGTGTAGCTTTCCGGCTTCTGCAGCGCGTAGAACGAGCCGTTGATCTCGATCGACGCCAATCTCTCTGCGGCATAAGACAATTCTTTGCGGTGAGCAAGACCTTTCGGATAGAAATCTCCGCGCCACGCGGGATACGTCCACCCGGAGATACCTACCCGAATATCTGCCATCGATTCAGACTAAGCGGCACTCGAGCGTTTTGGCACTCCGTGTTTCAAACTCCGGCGCTGAGCGCGACGGATACCGGTACGACGGTCAGGCACACCACCGCACCGATGAACAACGCGATCACGAGGCGACGGTCCCACTTTCCGCGTGCACCACTGGCAGCGAGCATGAAGATCACAAAACCTACACACACGGACACGATAGTCACGATCACCGGAGTTCCAACCATGCCGTGATTGTCCCCTACCCATTGCCACCGAGCGCCCTACGGGTACACGATCGAAGTACCCATCCCGAGCTAGGAGTGGAAATGCCGAAATACCTCTGGCAAGTGACGTACTCACCCTCCGGCGCCGCCGGTCTACAGCAGGAGGGAGGCACTGCGCGGCGCGACGCGATAACGCGAATGGTCGAAAGCATCGGTGGCACTGTCGAATCCTGCCACTTCGCACTGGGCGGTCACGACATGTTCGTGATCGGCAACCTGCCGGACGACGTCGCGGCAGCCGCATTGAGCATTCGCACGGCTGCGGCAGGTGCAGCACGCTCGGAGTCGATCACACTGCTCACGCCGGAGCAGATCGACGAGGCAGTCAAGCGACCGACCGACTACCGCGCGCCGGGCAAATGACGACGGAAGGAATAGATCCCGGCAGCAGCCGAGTTGCACCCGCTGTGACGGAGACTACGAAAACACCTGACCTGGGCACCTACGGAATCTGGCGAGGAGCGGCCGGTTTGCCGCCCGAGCTGGGAACTGCGATCGAGAAACTCGGTTTCGGCACCATCTGGATCGGCGGCTCCCCACGCGCCGATCTACGGATCGCCGAGAAACTTCTCGACGCGACCGAGCACATCACCGTGGCAACCGGAATCGTCAACATCTGGTCCTCACCTGCGGCTGAGGTGGCGGAGTCCTATCACCGACTCGAAGCCGCGCACCCGGGGCGATTCCTGCTCGGCGTAGGCGTCGGACATCCGGAGGCGACCGGCGACTACACCAAGCCGTACGCCTCACTCGTGTCGTACCTCGACGAACTCGACGCGGCCCAGGTCCCGGAATCGCGGCGCGTCCTCGCCGCACTGGGGCCGAAGGTGTTGAAACTGTCCGCCGCTCGCGCCGCCGGCGCGCATCCGTACCTGACCACCCCCGAACACACGGCCGAAGCTCGCGAAATCCTCGGCCCTTCGAAGATCCTGGCCCCCGAGCACAAGGTTGTCCTGGAAACCGATCCGGAGAAGGCCAGAGCAATCGGTCGCCCCGCCGTCGCCAACCCGTATCTGTATCTGCGCAACTACACGAGCAATCTCGAGCGCCTCGGTTTTGCGCCCGAAGAGTTGGCCAACGAGGGGAACGATCGCGTCATCGACGCCCTGGTTGCGCGGGGTACCGCGAAGTCCATCGCGGATCGACTTCGGGAGCATGTCGCGGCGGGTGCCGATCACGTTGCGATCCAAGCACTTCCCGCCGAAGGTGATCCGATCGCGACCTACGAAGCACTGGCCGCCGAACTCTTCGACTGACCGGACAACCCTTGACTTGGATAAGTAGTGTCCGAGTATACTTGGACACTACTTATCCGAGTAAAGGAGAAAACATGAAGATCGTCATTTTCGGAAGCGGACTCATCGGAAGCCAGGTCGCCGCCAAGCTCGCTGACGCCGGGCACGACGTGAAGGCGCTCGGTCGCGGCGACGGGATCGACATCACCACCGGCGCAGGTATCGCCGAGGCAGTCGAGGGTGCCGACGTCGTCGTGGATCTGACCAATTCCCCGTCGTGGTCGGACGACGACGTCTTGGCCTTCTTCCGCGACGGAACCGGCCACATCCTCGCCGCGGAAGAGAAGGCGGGCGTCGGGCACCACGTCATCCTGTCCATCGTGGGTGCCGATCGACTGCCCGATTCCGGGTACATGCGAGCCAAGGTCGCCCAGGAAGACCTGGTCAAAGCGGGCCCGACCCCCTACACGATCGTCCGATCGACCCAATTCTTCGAGTTCGTCGCCGGAATCGCCGACGCGGGAACCACCGACGGCGCCGTCCACGCAACGCCGGGACATCTGCAACCCATCGCGTCTCGAGACGTCGTGTCCCACGTCGCCGAGGTAGTGACCGCCGCGCCGCGAAACGGCACGGTCGAGATTGCCGGACCCGAACCGCTGGGCATCGACGAACTGGTCCGGCGCTTGTTCCTCGTCACCGGCGACAAGCGTTCGGTGATCTCCGATCCCGAAGCCGGCTACTTCGGCGCGAAACTCGACAACTCGGCACTGACCCCGACACCCGGTGCAGATGCATGGATCGCGCCGACAACATACGACGCGTGGCTTGCCGAGAAGGCCTGACGTCGACAACTCGAGCGACGTCCGGCCCTCACCGCTTTCCGCGGCGTCGATAGAGTCCAATCATGAAGCTTTCCGGAGGCGTGGAGTGGTCACTCCACTGCTGCGTGGTTCTGAGCCAGTCCGAGGGGCCGGTACCCACAGCCAGACTCGCCGAACTTCACGGGGTGTCGAAGACATACCTGGCGAAGCATCTGCGAGCGCTCGCGCACGCCGGTCTGGTCAATCCGACCGAGGGCCGAGACGGCGGGTACGTTCTCACCCGGGCTCCCGAGAAGATCACCGTTCTCGACGTCGTACAGGCCGTTGACGGCACCGAACCTGCGTTCCGGTGCACGGAGATTCGACAGCAAGGAATCCTCGCCGCCCCACCGGAACAGTGCCGTTCCGCCTGCGGAATCGCCAAGGTCATGGCCGACGCCGAAAAAGCCTGGCGCGCATCACTGTCGGGGGTCACTATTGCAGATCTTGCTGCAACCCTGGACCTTCCGGCACTCAGAAAGATCCTGACCACACCGATCACACCCTAGAGCAGCCCACACCCCACGAGACGGCAATCCATCGTTCAACTATCGGGTACCTTGTTCGGGGATCAAATCTTGACGAAGAATCTTCCGGGAATTTTCGCAAGATCTCGGAGGGGGTTTCATGGGAGTCAGTGGCGCTGCGGGGTTGGGGCAGAACATTCGTCAAACAACGGGACTGTTGAGTCGCTGGTGGTCTCTTGCGTACGACGGCGAATGGTTCCCGAGCTTCCTGGCTGCTCGATCGATGTTGGGGACAGCCAGGGTGGTCGTCACCTTTTGGTGTGCTGTGTTCGTGGCACTCGCCGTACTGGCTCAATTCGTGAAGGGTGGCGCAACCGAGCTCCCTGAACGGCTCGCGGCGGGCGCAGCATGCATGATCGCGCTCTACTGCATGATTCGCTGGTCACTCGGTCGGTCTTGGCCGAGTCACCATCAATCCGTTCGTTTCGTTTCGCTCACCAATATCTGCTTGTCCTTGATACTTCTCGCCGGAATCCATTCGAGCTTCCTGGCATTGACCGGCACCGTTCTGTTCGTGGTCGTCGCGAACTATTCGTCGGTATTCCACAGCCCTCGAATAGTCACCGCACAGATCACCGGTGCGCTGTTCGTCGTTGCGCTACTGACAATTCGAGCTGTAACCGATCCGGATACCGACTCTTCGCTGTCGGTGTCCACTGGATTCGTCATCGGGTGTGTTATCGCTTCAGCTTCGATGACCGTGCATTTCCTCGTCCTGTATTTGACCGACGACGCACGACACTCTTGGCGTGATCCACTCACCGCTGCCCTGAATCGACGTGGGCTGCACAATGTCTGGCAACAGTTGTTCGGTGTCGGCGAACTCCAAGGACACGTAGTCCTTGCGGTGGTGATCGATGTCGATTCGTTCAAGAGCGTCAACGACAAACTGGGTCACGCGGAAGGCGATCGGATGCTGGTGACAGTCGGCCGGCGCCTGAACTCGGTGGTCGGAGAGGTCGGGCTGGTGGCGCGGACTGGCGGCGACGAGTTCGTGATTCTCATGCCCGTGGAGCCACGTCGCATCGAACAAACCGTGGTGGACATTCACAATTCGATATCGCGGCCCGCCGGCCGGCAATCGATTTCCGTGAGCGTCGGAGCCAGCGTGTGGCTGTCCTCGACAATCCCGGACGCTTCGGGAACCATCGATCGGATTCTTGCCGATGCCGACAACGCGATGTATCGGGCGAAACGACGAGGTGGAGACCAGGTAGCTTGGGCAGTAACGCATCTGAGCTGAATCGACACGATTACCTGTCGATCGAATTCAGAGCGCCGCTTCGCTGTCGTTCGCCGGATCCAGCTGATCCTGGGTTGCCGCCCAACTCGCCAAGAGTTTGAGTGCGTCAGCCGTGGGCGTCCCCGGCGCCGCGGTGTAGACCAGCAGTGTCAGCCCGGGATTGGACGGCAGTTCCATCGCCTCGAAGTTCAGCTCCAGGTCGCCGACGACGGGGTGACGAACCTTCTTGAATCCCGTCCGATGAAAGCGCACATTGTGTTTCGCCCACCGGGTGCGGAATACCTCACTGCGAGTGGCAAGTTCACCGATGAGCTCGGTCAGCGCCCTGTCGTGGGGATTGCGCCCCGCTTCCGAGCGGAGCATCGCGGCGATGTCGTCTGCCGCGCGCTCCCAATCCACGAAGAAGTCCTGCGATGCCGGGTCCAGGTACACGAACCGGGCGTTGTTCGCCGGCCTACGTGGATCGGCCAACACCGGCGAATACAACGCGCGCGCCATACGATTGGCCGCCAGCATGTCGTGCCTGGCATTACGTACCCACGCCGGCGCGTCGGTGATGGCGTCGAGTATCTGCTGAATCGCCGGGCTCATGCCCTTGGGGGCGGGCCGCTTTCTACTCGGTGCGCCTGCACTGGCGGCCTTCGCAAGGTCATACAAATGGGCAGTTTCGGCTTCGTCGAGTTGCAGTGCTCGGGAAAGGCTTTCGAGCACCGAGTCCGACGCTCCCGCCAGATTTCCGCGTTCCATGCGCACGTAGTAGTCGATGCTCACACCGGCGAGCAGAGCGACTTCCTCACGGCGCAACCCCTTGACGCGACGGTTCCCGCCGTAGGCCGGCAGCCCTGCCTGCTCGGGTGTGATGCGAGCACGACGGGAGCTGAGGAATTCGCGGATCTCGGCTCGGTTGTCCATGCAGTTCACGTTACTCGAGCGGAGAAGACCGAGGGAGGTACTGCCGTTACCTGGAACAACAGACACTCCCGCGCCCGCGAGGCGCGGCGTTGACTGATTGCAGTCGACCGGTCCACGCCGAAACGTCGACTTCGAAGCACGCGACACCAGAAGCAAGAGGGGACACCATGCGAGCAACCATCATGTACGGCGCCGGAGACGTTCGAGTCGAGACCGTGCCCGATCCGGCACTGCAGCAGCCGACGGACGCGATCGTGCGGGTCGTCAGGGCGTGCGTTTGCGGCTCTGACCTGCACCCTTACCACAACATGCCGGCCACGCCCGGTGGTTCCCCGATGGGCCACGAATTTGTCGGAGTGGTCGAAGAGACCGGTCGCGAGGTGTCCACGTTGAAGAAGGGCGACTTCGTCATCGCCCCCTTCGCCTGGTCCGACGGGACGTGCGACTTCTGCCGCGAAGGCTTGCAGACGTCTTGCCGACACGGTGGATTCTGGGCCGGAAACGGGATCGGAGGCGGTCAGGCAGAGGCCATCCGAGTGCCGTTGGCAGACGGCACCCTGGTCAAGGCGCCGGTCGGTGAGGATTCCGAACTCCTACCGTCACTGCTCACACTCTCCGACGTCTTCGGCACCGGCTATCACGCGGCGGTCAAGGGTGGCGTCAACCAACGCACGACGGTCACGGTCATCGGCGATGGAGCCGTGGGGCTGATGGCAGTGCTCTCCGCCAAACGCCTCGGCGCCGAGCGCATCATCCTCATGGGGCGCCACAAGACCCGCACGGATCTCGGTCTCGAGTTCGGAGCCACCGACGTGGTTGCCGAACGTGGAGATGAGGGCATCGAGAAAGTCCGCGAACTGACCGGAGGCGACGGCACTCATGTCGTCCTCGAAGCGGTAGGTCACATGCCTGCCTACGAGCAGTCGCTCGGAGTTGTCCGACCGGGCGGCGTCATCAGCCGAGTCGGGGTACCCCAATACGAAGAAGCTCCAATCGGATTCGGGACACTCTTCGGACCCAACATCACACTCACCGGTGGACCGGCCCCGGTGCGCGCGTACATCGAAGAGCTGATGCCGGATGTGCTCGATGGAAAGATCGAGCCGGGCAAGGTCTTCGACCACACCGTCGGACTCGACGACGTAGCGGAAGGCTACCGAGCCATGGACTCCCGTGAATCGTTGAAGGTCCTCGTCCGCCCGTAGTCCACCACTTGCGAAAGTCCACCACTTGCGAAGAAGATGCGCGTGACCCACATTGCCACCCGTCCTGTTGCCGGTCGCATCAATCCCACCGCGATCCTGGCGATCATTCTGATCAGCTATTTCATGATCCTGCTCGACAATTCGATCATCTTCACCGGGCTACCCAGCATCCAAAGCAGCATGGGTTACTCGGCAACCGGGCTGTCCTGGGTCCAGGACGCCTACACCCTGGTGTTCGGCGGGCTTCTCCTGCTGGGTGCTCGTCTCGGGGACATCTTCGGCCGTCGTCGCGTATTCGTGGCCGGTCTCGCGATTTTCGCGATTGCGTCGTTTCTCGTCGGGGTCGCGCCGAACGGTTGGTGGCTCATCGCAGCGCGCGCTCTCCAAGGCGTCGGAGCCGCAGTGGTCGCCCCGGCGTCGCTGTCACTGCTGACCGCCAGTTTCCCGCCCGGCCCGGAGCGAACGCGCGCTGTTGCCTGGTACGGCGCTGCTGCGGGAATAGGCGCCAGCCTCGGACTCGTGATCGGCGGCGCCCTTGCCGACTGGGTGTCTTGGCGCGCAGGCTTTTTCATCAACGTTCCGATCGGTATCGCGATGATCGCTCTCGCTCCCCGGTTCATTCCGGAAACCGAGCCCAACTCCGGACGTTTCGATGTGGCCGGCGCTGTTCTCGCCACACTCGGGATGACCGCGCTCGTCTTCGGCACCGTCAACTCGGCCGAAGCGGGGTGGACCTCACCGATCACCGTTGCGACACTGGCGGCCGGGGCGATACTACTGACCTTGCTCTTCCTCAACGAAGCGAGAGCGGAGCAGCCGATCATGCCACTGAGGTTGTTCCGTAGCCGGGAGCGATCCGGGGCGTACGCCGCCCGAATGCTCTATCTGGGTGCCATGATCGGATTCTTCTACTTCACGACTCAGCTACTCCAAGGCGTCATGGGCTTCAGCGCGTTCCAAGCAGGCATCGCCTTCTTCCCGATGACGATCGTCAATTTTGCTGTGGCGATGCTTATTCCGCGACTGACACCGCGATTCGGAAATTCCGCAATTCTGTCGGTTGGCATTGCCGTCACCCTGGCCGGGATGGCGTGGCTCAGTCTGGTCCATCCCGGCAGCACGTACCTCACTGCGATAGCACTTCCGATGATCTTGATCGGCGCCGGACAGGGGTTGGCTTTCGCCCCACTGACTTCTGCTGGCATCTCCGGGGTACAGGCCGAGGATGCCGGTGCCGCATCAGGATTGGTCAACACTGCACATCAACTGGGCAGTGCTCTCGGACTCGGCATCCTCGTCGCAGTCTCCGCGGGCGCCGGATCCTCTGCCGACGACGCTACAACGGCACTCACCGATCACGTATCAACGGCTCTCACCGCAGGCACCGCCCTGCTCGCCGCTTGTCTCGTCATCGTCCTCGCACTGATCGTCCCGGCTACGAGAACGCGAAGTACCGCAAAGCAATTCGACCAGGAGAAAGGAAGCCGAGATGTCGCACTCGTGGACCGAGGCTGAACTGACCAAGATCGGCGACGCCGAGGAGTTGCAGGTCTCCTCGTACCGCCGAGACGGAACCGCAAGGCCGTACGTCACGATTTGGGTTGTCCGTACCGACAACCAACTGTACGTTCGCTCGGCCTACGGAACCGACAACCCGTGGTTCGTCCGAGCAACGGCAAGTGGAACGGGCCGAATCCGAGCAGGAGGAATCGAGCGGGACGTGGCGTTCGAGTCCGCCGCACCGGATGCCCACTCGTCGATCGACTCCGCCTATCACACCAAGTACGACCGCTACGGCCCGCAGATCGTCGGCTCCGTCACCGGCCGCGCCGCCGCACCCAACACCATTCGACTTGTTCCGCTGACGCAGAACTGAACCGCCCCTTTCGATTCCGAGGAGACCTCATGGAAATCTTGAAGCCCCAGCCCACCAGCAAAGCACCCAGCGACTGGTTCACCGGCGACGTCTGGTGGGACGTCATCTACGCCGGCCAGGAGCCGTCGAGGATGCGCGCCAACATGGTTCGCTTTGCACCGTGCGCGCGAACCGACTGGCACTCCCATGCAGTCGGACAGACCCTCCACATCGTCTCCGGTACCGCGCTGGTTCAAGCTCGCGGCGGCGAGATCGTCGAAGTCCACCCGGGTGAGACCGTCTACACCCCAGCGGGAGAGGAACACTGGCACGGTGCGGCACCCGACCGTTTCATGAGCCACCTCGCACTGTGGGAAGGACCCGGCGACGGAGGCACCGAAACTACATGGGGCGACAAAGTCACCGATGAGGAATACGGCGGTCCCCGCGCCAAACGTCGTTGAGACCGGACACCTCTCAGATACGGCGCATCACGGAAACAACTTTGCCCAGGATGACCGCGCGATCGCCGTCGATGACGCTGTATGCGGGATTGCGAGGCTCGAGGTACACGTGACCGTCGCGACGCCGGAGCACCTTCACCGTGGCCTCGCCGTCGATCATCGCGGCGACGATCTCACCGGAATGAGCTTCGTCCTGGCGGCGCACCACGACGACGTCACCGTCACAGATCGCTGCGTCGACCATCGACTCACCACGCACCCGAAGTCCGAACACCGTGCCGGAGCCGACGAGCTCGCGAGGAAGCGCAAGCACCTCGTCGGCGTGCTCCTCCGCGAGGATCGGCGCGCCGGCCGCGATGTCACCGACGACCGGAACCGTCACCGTATTCGACGACGACTGTTCCTTCGCGCCTACGAGGAACGGCCGCACGTCCAACTGCCGAGCCATGGCCGCTCCCCTACGGAGGAAGCCCTTATCTTCGAGACTCTTGAGGTGCTTGGACACCGTCGACGTCGAGCGCAGACCAACCGCGTCTCCGATCTGCCGTGTGCTCGGCGTGCACCCGTTGGCAGCCACGAGATCCCGGATGGTCATCAGAATCTGCTGCTGGCGGAGCGGCAGGGAGGAGGCGTCGAGGCCACCGAACATGTCGAGATCGTCGTAATCGGTCACGATGAGAATCGTAGTGAGGGGTCCCGACATCCAGGCCAGGCAGTCGGAGTCTGCCAGAAACGGCACAGGCAGTTTGTTTCCCGAGCGGCGCATGGCACGCTGAGCTGATGGAGCCTCTCGAACCGATGCGCCCGGTCAGTGTTCCCGCCGACACCCATAAGTCGACGCCGATCTGGAAGTCGGCACCGGTCACTTTGGGAACGGTGGGTGTGTTTGCCTACGCATTGATGTCCGCGAGAACCGGCGTCGTCGAAGTTGCACTTGGCGCGGCGATCGCGATCGCCGGCGCCGCCCTCTACTGCATGTCAGTGATGCGCACGATCAGAGAAAACTCGTGCAGCCGCGTACCTCTGCTCGGAACCCCACCCGTCTCGCCCCGTGACGTCGACCTGCTCGCCGGGGCCGGGATGCCCTTGATCATGGGCGGATCGTTGCTGGCCATACGAGCAGCGGGGTGGACCTGGCCATATCTCTATCTCGGACTGCTCGCCGTGATCATGGTCGCTACCTATGTTCTTCCCGTGGTGGTGCACAACCGACGATTACGGAAGCGAACTCACCGATCGCAAACCCCGTGACGCGGGTACGTCGACGCAACATCTCCAGCACATTCTCCGACGTCCCCACTGGTACGACCGGTCCATCCCCCGGTGGAGCCGACTATGCGCTGGCGACCTTGCTATCAGGCACGACAGCAATATCGACCTTGCTGAACTGCAGCACACCGTCTTCGATCTCGGCGTCGTGCATCAGCTTGCGGTCGCGGTAGTAATTGTTGACCACTTTCCACGCGCCGCGGGCACCCTGACGCGGCATTTCTCCGTCGCCGCGCTGGATGTAGCCCGAGGTCAGGGCTCCGCCCATGAGAGATTCTTCCGCGAAGTCCTCAGGTTCGGCGTGAACCTCGAAAGTCGTGTAGTCGCGCTTACGCATGATCTTGAGTACGCGACACAGATAGGACGCGGCCAGGTCGGCCTTGAGCGTCCAGGATGCGTTGGTGTAGCCGAGGATCATCAGGAAGTTCGGAATGTCGGAGTAGAGCACGCTCTTGTAGGCGACCGTCTCGTTGAGCTTGACGGGCTCGCCGTCGATGCTCATGGTCGCCCCGCCCAGGATCTGTACGTTCAAGCCGGTCGCCGTGACGATGACGTCGGCCTCGATTTCGCGGCCCGACTCGGTCACGATGCCCTTCTCGGTGAACGTGGCGATACGGTCGGTGACGATGTCGGCCTTGCCGCTCTTGAGCACCTTGAACAGGTCCCCGTTGGGAACCACGCACAGGCGCTGATCCCACGGGTTGTAGTTGGGGGTGAAGTGACGCAGGTCCACGTTCTTGCCGAGTTGCAAGCGGATCTGGGTGAGGAACAGCTTCTTCGCCAGCTTCGGATTGGTGCGTGAGAGCTGAAAGCTGGCGCGTTGCAGTGCGATATTGCGGGCTCGACCGATCTTGTAAGCGATCTGGTCGGGAACGCGCGCAAGCTTGAGACCCTTGGCAACAGGGTCCTCGGACGGCAGCGCCTGGATCCACGTGGGCGAGCGCTGCAGCATGGTGACGTGACCGGCGGTGGGGGCCATCGACGGGATCAGGGTGATCGCGGTGGCACCGGAACCGATGACCACTACCTTCTTTCCGGTGTAATCGAGATCCTCCGGCCAGTGCTGCGGGTGCACGATCTGACCGCGGAAGTCGTCCTCACCGGGGAAGGCGGGGCGGTATCCCTTGTCGTAGTTGTAGTAACCACAGGCGCCGACGAGGACGTTCGCGGTCCACGTCTCGGTCTCCCCCGTCGCCTCGACCAGGACGGTCACGGACCACTGTGCAGTCGCGCGATCGAAGTCCATTGCCACGACCTTGCGGCCGAAGTTGATGTGGTCGGTGACGCCGTATTCCTTGGCGGTTTCCTCGACGTAGTCACGGATACTGGCGCCGTCTGCGAGCACTTTGGTTCCGATCCACGGACGGAAACCGAATCCGAAGGTGAGCATGTCGGAATCCGAACGGATGCCGGGATACTTGAACAGGTCCCAGGTGCCACCGATGTTCTCGCGGCGTTCGAGGATCGCGTAAGTGCTTCCGGTCTGCTCACGAATGAGGTGGCAAGCCGCGCCGATTCCGGACAAGCCAGCGCCGATGATCAGTACGTCGACATGCTGTGTCATGAGGAAACTCGTTTCGTCGGTCGTCGCGAAGCTACTTCTGGCGTCGGCAGTGACCGAGAACGATCGGCCGGTTCAGGCCGGGTTCCCTAAGGTCAGCGCCAATGAACAGGGTATGTGCGACTGACGGTAACAGTCAATATCTCGACCCGGCCGCGTACGGAACATTGAGGTGCGACGCACCGGCCTCGCGGAACTCGATCGAGACGCCTGAATGCCTCGAGACACCGGAGAGTTGTTCACGTCGTCGACGGAACGCCCAATGACTCGTCTACACGGGATACTCATCGCCCAAATATTCAGCGCCCCAGCATAATTCGAAGGTCCACGATCAGGTGTCGAACGCGCGAGTTTCCATGGGAAGACGGGCAACTGCGATATCGCCGTAACCTTCGTGCGCATCAGCGGAAAGGTCACTGCGATAGCTAACCTGCTGACGAAACCACGCTGAAAGCAACGGTTTTGGTTTCGCAGCGAAGAGAGCGGGCGGAGCGGACCTCCACCGGAGATGTAGTCGCTATGACACTCTCCAGCACAGTCACCCTGTACACCACTCCTAGCAATCGAGGGTTCGCCAATGCAATCGCTGCCGGAATCAGCGCCAGGGCTTATTCCGAGCCACAAACCGCAGACATGAGCCTGTTAAGGCATCACACCAGCGATCACGGTAGAGCGCTCGTTCTCCTACCACTCGGGGGCGTCGATTGGCAGGTGAAGGAGCTCTCCGCGCTCGAGGGATCGGTCCTGGTCGGCGATCTCAGTAGCGGCAACTCCATGATTCGGGGGCTCGCAGCGGGCGCCCACGCCGTGCTCAACTCTCAACTGCCATTCACATCCCTGCTCGATGAGCTGCAGGCCGCGATCAACCCCAACTCCGCTCTGTCTGCACACGACAAGTCCTCGCTCGTACAACGCATCCGGTTGCGCACCGAAGAATTCGCACGAATCAGCAGTCTCACCGATCGCGAGTTCGAGATCGTGGGCCTTCTCTACGGAGGCTCGAATGTCGACTCGATTGCTCGAACCGCCCACATCGCACCGACCACGGTTCGCGCCCACATCCGAAGCATCCTGCAAAAACTGGGGGTGCATTCCCAGCTGGAGGCATGCGCGATGCTCCGCCGCTCTGGTCACGACGCACGCAGACACCCACTGGAACTTCGGATCGGACGCTTCTAGCAGGAAGTGCCCCAGACACACTCGCCGAGATGGGGTGCCGCCCCTGATCGAACTCGACCTTCGAAAAGATCGTCAATTTTGACGATTCGATGACGCGCCCGGACGTCGAATATTAGGTCCTACACGACACCGAAGACACGAGTGAACATCGAAAGGTGCATTCAATCAATGGAATACACACGCACAGTGCCGCGGCATCTCGTCCACAGACATGCTGTTGCCGAGGTTTTCTTGACGGACTACCGGATCGAATCGGACTCGGCGTACCAGGTTGCTGTGCAACTCCCGGTCTCGCACCGGATATTCGACGTATCGAGCGAGCAACACGATCCGCTCGGGGTGGCAGAAGCATTTCGACAGGCAGTGGTGCTTCTGTGCCACACCCGATACGAGATTCCACTGCACTACAAGTTCCTCATGGAAACGTTCAGCTTCGAGATGCTGGACGCGCTCGACGTGCAATCAGTCGCGGAGCCGTTGAGTTTCTCGATGACAGTGGACAACCTCACTCATCGCGACGGAGCGGTTTCGGGGGTCGAAGTATCGGGGATCCTCAGCGAGGGCAACCGGCACGTCGCCAGATGCAACGCTGTTGCGCGAGGAGTCAGCCCCGAGGGATACCGTCGAATTCGGCAAGGACGAGAAGACCACCGCCCGAGCCGACGCATCCTTCCTTCCGGAGCCGCGGTGGTCGGATCGGAGCGAGTCGGACGCCTAACCGATGGAGATGTGCTCATCAGCACTGATCCTGCTCGGCACGCGATGTTCTGCGCTCCCGATCCGCGCAACCACTCCCTTTTCGACCACCCCGTCGACCACATCCCAGGAATGATACTTTTCGAGGCCGCCCGACAAGCGCTCCGATTTCACATCGGCAACCCAGCAACAAAGATCGCCTCACTCTCGGCGGTCTTTCCGAGGTTCACTGAATGGGAAACGCCGTGCGAGGTGTCAACGATCCCCCTTGACGCGTCGGGCCATGTGCACCGAGTTCGGTTCACTCAAGAACTGGAAACCACCGCGGAACTCGAAATTACAGTTGCGGACCAATCATGAGAGGGAACGAACACGTTCTTCTCGTCGCGTCTTCCACGTCAAGCGCTCGGTGCTTCCCACTCTCTCGGTGCAAGCGCCGCCAGTTGCATGACGTGCGCCAACTTGTCCTCGCGGACGATCGTTGGCAGCACCAGGTTCCACATCTGACTCAACCGCTCGTACAGATCGGTTCTGCCCGTCAGCATTTCCGAGAGAATCTGCACTCCGGTGAACGACCCCACCACAAATCGAGCCAACGCGTCTATATCGGTGCCCGGGACGATATCGCCGGCTTCGGCCGCTTGGGTTGCCACCTGCTTGATAGCCTCGATCCAATCGAGGTACGGCTGTTCGATGGGGCCTTGAATACTGCCGATCTCCATCGTCAACCGCATGCCACCTCGCGCGATGGGCTCGGTCACAAGCTGCCGAGCCATCTCCTGCGAAACGAGCACCAGGGTTTCGACCGCGATGTCGGAGTGCGCAGCAACCCGCCGGGTACCCTCCATCGCCATACCGTGCTGCGCTGCGATGACCGCGTGCGCAAGCTCCTCCTTGGACGCGAAATGAAAATACATCGCCCCCTTCGACACACCCCCGTGCTGCAAGATCGTGCCCAAACTGGCGGAGTACCCGAACTTCTCGAAGCTCTTCGCAGCACCCAAAATGACGGCCTGGCGCGTCAGGACAGCACGCTCCTGCATGATCTACCCAGCTCTCGTTGCCGACGGAATGAATCTCAACGATACGTCGAAAGAGCCCGCAGCAACGCTCTCGACACGGACACACCGTGACGACTCTGGTACTCGGGGCCACTGGTTTCATCGGCTCCGCAGTGATGAAACAGCTGGTTTCCCGCGACGGAAACGCTGCAATCGGTTTCGTTCGCACGGCCACCGCAGCGAAGTTCGGCCGTGAAGGAATCGCCACCGTGATCGGCGACATCAACGAAAGTGCTTCTCTACGAGTTGCAATGAGTCAGGCGTCGACCGTCATCTGTTGCGTGTCGTACGTGGGCGACGACGAACAACGGTGCGTTCACGTCAACCAACACGGCGTACAGAACGTTGCGTCGATGGCCGCCACCGTCGGCGTCGAACGCTTGCTCTACGTCAGTACCGCGGCCGTGTACGGGCCGGGACCGTTTCGAGACTTGCCGGTCAACGGCGCACCTCTCAGCCCCTTCTCACCTGCCAGTCGCACGCGCGCTCTCGCCGAGAAGTTCGTGCGCGACGCCGGAGGCCTGGTCGTCCGGCCGCATCTCGTGTACGGACCCGGCGACAGATGGTTTCTTCCGACACTGACGCGAATTGTCTCTCGCCTCGACTCGATCATCGACGGCGGTAGCGCTGTCCTGTCGGTAGTCGACGTAGACCTACTCGCCCGATCCATCTACGAGTTGTCGATAGAACAGCAATTTCGCTACGGCTCAACACTTCACGTCAACGAGCCTGTCCCGCGGACAGTCATCGACCTTCTCGAGCAACATGCGCGGGAGACCAACTGGACTCTGCCCCAGAACTCTATCCCCCGCGCCGACGCGGTGAAAGCTGCTGCCCAGCTGAGTCTCGACATGCACCAGATCGACATGATCAGCCTCGATCACTGGTTCCGGTCGAGACTGTACTGATGGCACACGGATCACTCTCGCCAAAACACCTGTCTCCCAACCTTTTCAGCCCTCTCCATTGTTCAGCCTCAGCAATCAATACGACCTATTTCGCAGTCACTACAGGCAAACAGAGAGCTCTGATCGACGAAAACCACGGCTACACAAAGACGGCAGTGATCGCGCACACCAAAGAAGCGGCGTTCACGCGACTGGCAGCAGCCTGGGGCTCCCTTCCGTCCGCCTTCGCCGCCGAATGCAGTGTGTGGCGATCATGTCGTGCGCGACGGGACCGTCGGGATTTCCGACATCAAAGGAGAAAGTTCTCCGTCTCAACGACCTCGGCTACCGTCATCTGAACCAGAAAACGGGAGAACAGATGCTCACTGCGGATATTTTGCTGTCGGGCCCGCGCGGACGCCGGATGCTGCTCGCGTATGCGATCGACGCCGAACGCGCCCTGCGTCCCGAGCCAGGCGACGACATGTTCCGCATCAACGCTCACCGGGCGGCGTATCACCTCGACATCGGACAAGGAACCTCCCAAGTGTTGTTCGGCCCGGGCGCCGAAGAGGCCCGGCAGACCATAGTCACCGCGGAGGGCGTGGCGCGCAGCCTCACGGAAATATCGCTCCCCGACGTCACCGCCGTCGATCTACGCTCCGCCCTCGCAGAAGCGGTCGATGCGGCGCGTTACTGGCAGGATCCCGACGGAGAAGACGTCCTCGTCGCCACCGAAGTTATGCGAGATGAGCTTCGACGCGTCGCCGAGCACATCGCCGGCTCCGAATGCGCGCGGTGGTGGTCAACCTCGCTCGCCTCATCCGACCAATGGTCGATTCTGAGCAGAGGTGAGGAATCTCCGGACACAGACGAAGTGCCTGCTGCGCAACAACTCCTCAGCGAGTGGCGCACGAGCACCCTGGAATCGGAAGCGAGAGCTGAACGTGACCGCCCGGTGGACCCCGCGGCGAACTGGTCAGGTTATTGGTGGTCGAATCCACCCACTCAGGGTTCGACGAGGGCGCTGTTCGACGGGACTCCGGCGGGCTTGTGGTTCGTCGAAGACAGCATGGGATGGGAACGGGTCGTCGTCCGAGCATTGCGGCCACCGACTGGCGCACGCATCTACGAGATCGACAGCGCGCAAGCCTGGTCGGAGCTGTGCAGACGGTTCCCGCTCGAGGTCACCGCAGAAACGCGGCAGGTTTGGTATCGGACTACCGGCCGATCAGGCAGGTGGGTCATCCCCGACTGGGTGCAGGTCGCGGAAAGATTTGAGGGAGTGCACCTTACCGTGACGGGATACCTCGCGGCAGCAGGAACCGCGATCGAGGTCGATACCGAGACGGCGAGCGTCATCGCGGGCTGGGCACCCGACGAAACATACTGGTTCACCGATGCTGCCACCTACATTTCCGAGCCGTGTGCTTGGGTGCTGCACGACGGCCCGGAAGTGACCGACCAGCCCGCATGGACGCTGGAATCGCAGCAATGACCCGCACGTGAGGGTCTGCTAGGCATGAGGTTCCGTGAGGAATCGATCGCAGTTGCCCTTCGAGTCGAGTCAACTGCCCCGTGCGCGGTCGGCAGGAGCACTCACGTGCACGCAGACATGCGGAAGGGCGGTACCCCGCCCAGGCCGATCCGAACCCGAGTGCCCTAGATCACAAAGGTAAACCTATCCACAAATCGCCAAATGTCCTACATTTGACTCATGCCGGATTCCCGTATCGCACCCACCGCACGCAACATCCCACTTTCAGTGCAGATCGCGGAACAACTGCGGTCCCAGATCACTTCTGGCAACTGGGAATTAGGGGAGAAGATCCCCGGCGAGCATCAACTTGTCGAAATGACCGGCGCGAGCCGCAATACGGTCCGGGAGGCCATTCGCGGCCTCGTCCATGCCGGCCTCCTCGAAGCACGCCCGGGAGACGGAACCTACGTCTGCGCGAGCTCAGAACTCGAAATTGCACTTCAAAGACGTGCAGCGGCGGAGAACGTGCTCGAAATCTTCGAAGCCCGTGAAGCTTTGGAGCTCTACGCCGCCCGACTCGCAGCCGAACGAGCCCTGCCCGAAGACATCGACCGAATGACTCGGGCTTTGGATGGCCGAGACGCTGAGCCCGACGTCGCCAAATCCGTCGAGTACGACCTCGACTTCCACCTGGAGATGTTCGCAGCGAGCGGGAACCAACTGATCACGGACATCTACCGCAGTCTCGATCGCTCTGACACCATGAGCATCCCACAAGGTAAGTCCGACAAGGAGACTCGACAGCTGTTCATCGGACCTTGGACCGACGACGACCCACACCGGCAGCTGCTTGCGGCCATCCGTGACCGCGATCCGGACGGCGCAGCCGCCGCAGTGGTCCGACTGATGGACCACAGCCGATCCCTCTTTCTGCAAAACATGCCGAAGTAGCTGACACACAAGAGGTTCAGCGCACAGACAATCTCAGAAGGGCACACCTATGGCTAACGTCATCTCCGACACCGAAAACGTGGCGTCTGCCCCGAGCGCGATACCGATAATGCGCCGAGGACTCGTTATCGCTGGCATTCTTCTCATCGCAGCCAATCTTCGAGCCTCAATCACAGTCGTCGGCCCGCTACTCGGTGAGGTACGCACCGATCTCGATATCTCGTCGACAACAGCATCAGCGCTGATCAGCCTTCCACTGCTGTGCTTCGCAGTGTTCTCCCCCGTTGCCCCGGTCATCGCAGCTCGGTGGGGAATGGAACGGACACTCGCAGCAGCACTCGGCATGCTCGCCTTAGCGATCGTGATCCGCTCTGTTCCGTGGATGCCTGCGCTGTGGATCGGTACCGTATCGCTCGGCATGTCCATCGCAACAATGAACGTTCTACTGCCGGCGCTCCTCAAACGAGACTTCCCGACCGAAGCCGGCCGTTTGACCGGCATCTTCTCGGCGGTCTCTGCAGCCGTCGCCGCAACCGCATCCGGACTTGCCGTGCCGATCGCCGGTCTCACCGATCACGGTTGGCGGATCGCATTCGGAATCTGGGCTGCTATGGCTCTCATAGGATTTGGGGTGTTCCTTCCCCAACTTCGCCGACGCACGCTTCCGAAACACGATCATGCTGCGGCTTTGGATTCCCATCCAGGCGGCCATCGCTCCCCCTGGCGCTCAGCACTCGGGTGGCAGATCACAATATTCATGGGCGTCCAATCTCTCTTCTTCTACACCGTTCTGACATGGTGGCCCACCATTGAAGAATCACACGGCACTACCGCGGCTACCGCCGGACTGCATCAAGGCATCATGCAAATATTCTCGATCGTCGGCAGCCTCCTCACAGCAGTGCTCCTGCACAAACTGCCCAAGGATCAGAGAGGAGCCGTCCTCGGGCTGGTGTCGGTCGCCGCAGTGGCAGTTCTCGGCCAACTCCTCCTCCCCTCCTGGGCCCTGCTGTGGAATGCATTCCTCGGCATCGGCATCGGCGGATCGATTGTCATTGCCTTGTCCTTCTTCGCAATACGCACTGTCAATCACGGTCAAGCAGCGGCACTCTCGGGTATGGCACAGTCCGTCGGATACCTTCTGGCCGCCACCGGTCCTCTCGTTTTCGGTGCACTGCACGACGCCGTCGATTCCTGGACGACTCCGCTGATCGCGTTGCTGGTGCTGCTGGCCGTGCAACTCGTCTTCGGCTCCCTCGCCGGCCGCAACAAGACACTGGGATAAGCGAACCACGGTCGCCTCGAATCCACCCACCAACCTCCCCAGAACCGTGCCGCGACCCGAACTGTCGTCGACGTGCTGAGGTCCGAGGATGTCGACGAGACAGCGGGGCGCTCAACGGCCTACCGAATTGCACCCGGCCCATCCCCGACTGGTGGATCGGAGCCGGAAGTCGATAATGAGGGCATGAACGAGACACAACCCCACAACCTCGAACGAGAGCGCTGGCGCACGCTGCCAACTCCACCGTCGACCGAGTTGATCGAGATGGTCGGGGACGGACCTTCGAGCGCAGACTTCGACCCTGCTGCACCAGTGGCACAGCAGGGGTGAGACAGTCACGACATTCCGGTATCCCGCAGGGTGATGTTCAGCCGCCCGGACGGCAGACCTATGTCGGGACTTGCACTTCCCGCAATAACTTTCGGCACTCCGTGATATGCGAACCGAGACTCTCCACCGAAGACGAAGAGATCACCCGAATGGAGTTCGACGTCGGTGTACGGCTTGTTCCGGTTCTCGGAATTCCCGAATCGAAAGACACAACTCTGCCCGACGCTCAGTGAGACGACGGGAGCGTCGCAGCGCTCGTCCTTGTCCTGGTGCATGCCCATCCGAGCGCCCTCGTCGTAGAAATTGATCAGCGCGGTGTCCGGCGTGTACCGCTCCCCCGCAGTCGGATCATCATAGGCAGCGGCAACTGCGGCCCGGCCGAGGTCGACGAGCCAGTCAGGCACCGCTGCGACAGGCGCACCGTTCACGTCGTCGGCGGTGCGCGTGTACTTGTACGGCTGCCAATGCCAACCGAGACAGACTGTTTGCACCGACATCTTGTGCCCACCAGGGACAACAGCGGAGCGCATCGGTACGGGTGCGGTCGCCCACCGTCGGCACTCGGCCACCAAGAAGCGTTGCTGTTCGACGCTGAGCCAATCCGGAACGAGGATCGCCCCCGGCGCCACTTCCAATCGTGGCCGAGGAATCAGAGCGTTCATGGTTTCCACGCTAATCGGTTTCGAAGCATTGACACCCTCGGCATGGGCTCGTACCGTAATCAACAGGTTGGTTGATAAAGGAGATGGTTGACAAGTGATCGTGGATCCAGGGGCAGACGAGCGTCTCGACAAAGCGTTCATGGCGCTTGCCGACCCGGTACGACGGCGGATCATCGCCCGCCTGAGCACCGGCCCCCAAACGGTCAACGAGTTGGCCGAGCCGTTCGAGATCACGAAACAGGCCATCTCCAAACATATTCAGGTACTCGAAGCCGCGGGTTTGGTCACTCGCAGCCGCGAAGCCCAGAGGCGGCCGGTACATCTCAACGCCGCAACTCTCGAGGCTTTGACCGCCTGGATCGACCGCTATCGACTGATCCACGAACAACAGTTCCGCAAGCTCGATCACCTACTCAGCACCACACAGAAGGAGACTTAGCCATGGCTACCACCAATCCCGTCACCATCACGGCTCCTGAGGGCGTGCCGTACATCGACATCACCCGCGAATTCGACGCACCCGTCAGTGCCGTCTTCGCAGCTCATTCGAATCCCGATCTGGTCAAGCAGTGGCTCGGCCCCAACGGATACGAGATGGAGATCGACGAATACGAGTTCGTGAGCGGCGGTCGATACAAGTACGTCCATCGCAACCCCGAGGGCGAAGAGTTCCGGTTCAACGGTGTATTTCACGTCGTTCGCGAGAACGACTTTGCCATCCAGACCTTCGAATACGAGGGATTTCCCGACGTCGTCAGCATCGAATCGATCACGTTCGAGGATCTGGGCAACGGACGCACCCGCCTCTCCGGCCATTCCGTATATCCGAGCCTCGAAGCGCGAGACGGAATGATCGAGAGCAATATGGAGCTCGGCGTCACCGAAGGTTACGAACGCCTGGACAAGATCGTCGCGCAACTCTGACCACCTGTTTGCCCGAACCTCCTCAGCGAAAGGCAGTTTCATGGACTGGACCCTCGAAGTAGTCATCGTTCCCGTCAGTGACCTCGACCGCTCCATCGAGTTCTACCGTGACAAGGTCGGTTTCGATCTCGACCACCACACCGTCAACGAACACATGACGGTCGCCCAGCTCACTCCGCGTGGTTCGGGCTGCTCGATCGTCATCGGGAACCTGCCGTCGCAGACCGAGATGACCCCTGGTTCGTTGAAGGGATTGCAGTTGGTCGTGGCCGACGCTGCAGCGGCTCGCCAAGAGCTCATCGGCCGCGGCGTCGATGCCAGTGAGGTCACCGTCTTCGACGAGCGTGACGGGGGCACCTTCTTCGGATTCGCCGACCCGGACGGCAATACCTGGGCTGTCCAGCAGCTGAAGGTCCGCGGCGACAAGCCGCTCATTCCGAAGGAGTACCGCGACCGCTTCGGCGCGTAGCAACTGCCTTCCAGGCTGCGTAACCTTCGGGCATGCAGACGGCACAGGGGCGATAGCCGGCCGCAATCGCGGTCGGCTCGTCCGCGAAGAACACCCGACTGGCGACATACCCGCCACGCGCGATTGCCTGCGCGGCCCCTCGACAGTCGAGTCGCCCGTAGATCTTCGTTTTCCGGTGCCCGCCAAGCACACCGGGCGTCGAACTCTCGTAGGGTTTGTTGCGAGCGTCGCGGAGAATGTACGTCTTACTCGGCATCGTGAAGCACCAATCCCAATGTTCGACGCGTACCCGAGTGCACCACGCTGACACCATGTCGCACAGGGGCTCTCGACCACCCACGAGAACTCTGCACCGGTCGATCCCGCGTGGTGAAGATCAAAGCGTGACCTTGCCCGAGAACTGTCACCGTCCCTTTCGACTGGGCGCGCGGCCGCTGTTCCACGAGCAAGAACTCGCCGCCGACGTGGTCGATGCGAGGTCTGTCGAGCCCGATCACGACTTGCAAGGGAAACACCAACTCTCCGTACAAGTCCCGATGCAATGCATTCCAGTCACCAGGTCCGTAGGACAGAAGGATCGGGGTAGGGCGATTCTGACCGGCGTCGTGACACTGATCGATCCATTCTTCGAAAGAATCCGGCCACGGTGCACCCTCGCCCAGCTTGAACGCCCACTCCCGCGCCACGGGCAGGAGGTGTCGGTAGAAGGCGGATCGCATAGCCGTGATCGGCTCCGGTACGGGATCACCGAAGTACCGGTACTCCCCTTGGCCGAAACGGTATCGAGCCATGTCGACGGTGCTCCGGAACCGGTCGACCTCCGAGTACCAGGAAGCAATTTCGCGACATTCCGACTCGTCGAGTATCGGCGTCGTCTGGGCACACCCACTGGAGTCGATTCCCTCGATCAGCGCAGGCCAATCGAGGGATTCAACACGAGCAGACAGAGCGGTGAAGAGGTCCATACGTCGTAGACGACGCGGCGGTCAGGAATGTGAGAATGCCAGCAGCTGGTCAGCCAGATCGTTGTACGTACGGGCGATCCCGGCATAACTGAGCACGGGTTCCGGATTCCAGGTGCCGATCTTCCCCTCCTTCACCGCGGACAAGTTGGACCACGCAGGATTGGCGCCGAGCGTATCCAGTTGCAAACTGGACGGGCGATCGTCGAGGAAGATCATGTCGGCCGGATAGTGGTCCGCCATCTCCCAAGCCAGTTTCTCGACGTAGACCGACGACCCCTCGGCCGGATCGACGACGGCAAGGCCCAATCCCGCCAGATCTGCGAGGATCGGGAAGCCCGAACGACTGACACGAATCGTGTCCGGATCTGCGGACGCGAACAAAACCTGTGAATTATTCAGCGAAGAAGCAACTTCGGAGATCCGTGCACGCGCAGCGTCGTAGTCTTTTCGCTGAGCCTCCACATCCTGGTCCGCCCCGAGTTCCACGGCCAGTTCCACGATCTCTTGCACGGCTCGGTCGATGGTTCCTGCTGCCGTTTCCACGAACAGTACTGTCGACAAGCCTTTCACCGCATCCAAGTTCGCCTCGTCGAGTAGTGCCGAACCACGCAGCTGAGGGACTATGACGACGTCCGGCTCCAGCGCAGCGATCTTCTCGAGTTCCACTTGTCCCCAGAGCTGCCCGACCATGTCGGTTTTCGAGAAATCCAAATTGCCGGAGATGCTGGTGTCCGCTGATCCCGGCGATCGTGTAAGTGCCCCGAAAACTCCGACAGGCACCAGTCCATAATCCCACAGAGCACCCGCGATACCGGTGTAGGTGACAAATCTCCTTGGTGGTGAATCCAATTCGATCAGATTGCCGCGATCATCGGTGAAGGACCAGCCTGCATCGCCTTCGCCCCCGGCGTCTGCGTCCCAACGCGAGCAACCGGTCGCTGCCAGCGCAGCAGCCAATCCTGCTGCAGCGCCGAGGAACCTGCGGCGATTCCAGTCCATCTCGATACGCCGGTGCGGTCGTGGAGTGAACAGCGTGGTCATGTGTGTGCCCTTTCGGCGATTGGTTGAACTGTTGCAGGAGTTGACGAACGAGAAAAGAGAAGGATCGACACCAAACCCGTGAGCATTCCGACGCCGGCACAGAAGACCAACGGCCACAGCAAGGCGAACTCGTCCGGACCGACGAAGAGCGAGCCGCACAACGCAATTCCGACGGCAAGCCCGAGTTGACGCGACGAGTTGGCTGTTGCCGAAGCCGTCCCGGCGCGCTCTGCCGGGGCGTCCGACATCGCGGCACCCGGCAGCACCGGCGACACCATCGCCGAACCGACACCGGTCAGAATCAGCCCGGCGATCAGTGCGGGCCAGAGCGGCTCGGTGAGAACGTACAGCATGGCCACGCAACCGATTCCGCAAAGGATCGTCCCGAATCCGAGCGACAGTCGAAGGTCGACTCGCTGAAGCCGTGATCCACACAAGGCCGATACGAAGACAAAAGCGAGCGGTTGAATCGAGAGCACGAGTGCGGCCGCCGATGCCGACAGTTCCAGCCCGTTCTGCAGCCACAGTGAAAGGACTACGAGCGGGCCGTAGGCCGCGAGGTAGTACCCGAAAGCAGCGACGAGGACGCCGTCGAATTTCAGGGATCGGAACAATGCCGGATCGAGCATCGGACTGCTGCCTCGACGCTGCCAGAACACAAACGCCGTCAGCGCACCGATTGCGATCAGGAAGGCAAGAGCTGTCGACGACGAAGCCCACCCGATGTCGCCGCCCCACGTCACGCCGAGAACCGCGGCAACGGCAGCGAGGGTGAACAAAACGATTCCGGCCCAGTCGATGTTGTCGTCGCCGCGCTCACTGTCGGCGAAACAGAACACAGCCATTGCGAGCGCCACTGCGGCCACGGGGATTCCGGAATAGAAGACCGCACGCCAGTCGAAGAACTGCGTCAGCAGCCCTCCTGCAACATTGCCGATTCCCGCCGCCAATCCAGCGACGGCACCCCACGCGGCAAAAGCCACGTGCCGATCGCGGCCCGAATATGCCTCGCCGAGCAGAGGCAGGAGTGTCGCGAACATCGCCGCACCGGCAATTCCTTGCGCGCCGCGAGCAACGACCAGAACCGTGACGTCCGGAGCAATCGCGCACACGGCCGTTGCAACCAGGAACACGACCAGTCCGCAGATGTAGAGGCGTTTGCGTCCCCACGCATCGCCGAGTGCGCCCATGCCCACAAGAAGCGCGGCAAGAGCCAGCGTGTAGGCGTCGACGACCCATGACATCGCGCCCGTACTGCCGTCCAAACCGACTGCGATGGCCGGCACCGCGATCGTTGTGATCGTGGCGTACGTCAGTAACAGGAAAGTTCCGATGCATGCGGCGATGAGCGGCAGCCATCGTCGTGCCGACATGGTCAACCTCCGGGTAGGGCGGTAAGTGCCCTAACTATGAAGGTTCAAGTGAACTTGAAGTCAAGCGCCGCTTCGACACGAATGTCGAGCTGCTCGAGCAACCACGGGCACTGCATCGGACGCTCTTGCCGACACGTCAGGTGATGCTCGAGGATCAGCTTCGCTCGCGTAGCAGCGGCGATCTGTGCCTCGAGTGTCGACACTTGATTTGCGAGAACCGTCGAGAACTGGTCGGACGTGGTGTCGGTTTCGATGAAGGACCGCACCTGTTCCAAGGACATTCCCGTCTCGGTGTACATCCGGATCAATGCCAGCCGGCGCAGCTCACGCTGCCCGTACCAGCGTTTACCGCCAGTTCGCGACCGCGCGGACAGCAGTCCTTCGTCCTCGTAATAACGCAAGGTCGACGCCGCAATTCCGAACGATTTTGCAACCTCGCCGATCGGGATCAAGTGCTCACGCATTCACCGATCGTAGGCTGAACGCGTAGGCGGTTCCGGCAGTTATGTGTGACTTGGCATACTGACTAACGGAAGGGGTCGCGTAAGTGATCTCACGGCAAAATGCTGGATGCGCTCGTTGAACGAGGGAGAGCTGTGCTGGATCCAACGCGACCTGTCGGGCCGTACTCGTCAGGAGTGCCCGCCACTGCCCTCGAAGTCCGCATGCCGGACCTCGAACGCTTCGGCCTCGCCCAGTTGTGGCGTTCCGCGATCATCGCCGTCGTGTTGTCGACGTCGATCATGCTGGCACTGATCGTGTGGCCTTTCCGCAAGCGTGGACGCACGTGGGCTGACGCCGCCTCCGACGGGATGGTCGACGGCTTCATCGCGCTGGGTCCCACCTTCGTCAAGCTCGGGCAACTGGTCGCGTCGTCGTCAGGCCTGTTCCCCGCCCCCGTCGCCAATGCATGCCTACGTTGCCTCGACGACGTTCCGTCATTTCCTGCCGAGCAGGCCAGAAGCGTCGTGCACGAAGACCTCGGATACTCCGTAGACGACCTGTTCGCGAAATTCGACGACGTACCTCTCGCGGCCGCGTCGGTAGCGCAGGTACACGCGTGCGTTCTGCACGATGGCCGCGAGGCCGTCATCAAGATCCAGCGTCCGGACATCTATGCGCGGATGCTGATCGACCTGAGGGCGGCGTACTGGGGCGCGAACATCCTCGAGAAGTTTGTCGAGTTCCTTCGAATTGCCAATGCCACCGCCATCATTCGCGATCTGCACAACGCAACGATGACGGAGTTGAACAGCGCGGTCGAGGCCGACCGGCAGACCACATTCCGGAACAACATCAGCGCATTCGGTGACAACAAAGGAGTCACGACACCGGAGGTGTACTGGGACTACTGTGGTCCCCGCGTCATCTGTATGGAACGCATGCGCGGCGTTCCACTGGATCGGTTCGTCGCCGGTCCGGACGGCATCGACGAAGCCCGCATGCTGATCCGACGCGGAGTGAAGGTCTGGCTCGAATCAGTCATCGTTCACGGTCCGTTCCACGGAGATGTACACGCGGGAAATTTGTGGGTCCTCGACGACGGCCGGATAGCGATGCTCGACTTCGGCATCGTCGGCGTCCTTCCCGAGACCTGGAGATCCATTCTTTCCGACATGTTCCGAGCCACCCTCATCGACGGTGATTTCGCCCGTGTCGCCCGCGGAATTCGATCCTTGGGATATGCAACCGACTACGAAGTCGACGACGATCAGCTCGGTATGCAGGTCGCAACGGCTCTGGCCCCAATTCTCGGCCGTGACCTCGGTGAACTCAAGCTCAGTGAATTGATCATGGCACTGATTCAGTTGGGCAAGCAGTGGGGTGTTGCGAGTCCCGAGGAATTGGTTCTTTTCGGTAAACAACTCGGATACTTCGAGCGATATGCGACGGCGTTGGCACCTGGTTGGGTGATCGGACAAGACCTTTATCTGTTCAAGAACGTTTTTCCAGAGGCAGTCGCCGAAAAGGTGCAGGAACTCGGCATCACCATGCCTGACGAATAAATTTGTCCCCTATTTCCTTATTCTGCATTTCGTCTGTCGGGGTTAGCCTGTAATGACCCACTGGCCGAGGAGCAAATGTGCAGCCACTTTCTGTAGCCCTCCCGCAAGCGTCGACAGGTCCGAGGAATAACGGGCCGAGTGTCGGCACCACCCTCGGCGCCCTCATGCATTCCACGGACAAGTCCGTGATCGAGCTTCTGGAAAGCCCCGACGGACTCGATGTCGAAATCCGTTCGATCGCCCTCGTCGAGTCCTCCGATATCGACGGCACCGACAGCCGTGGTGCGATCTCCGACATCTACCTCCCCGTGGGGGTTCCCGAATCGACGTTGACGCAGTGGTTGCGAAAGTTCGAAGGCAGGCCGGCGAGGCGTCGTCCGAAGCTCTTGCTCGTCAAGAATGCGCGCGAGGCGACGACGCTTCTGACCGCCGCACGCAACATCGGAATCGCAGTGGCCGCGGTACATCCGCAGGCTAGTTCCGGACACGTCTATTCACTCGTACAACGACTTCTGACACAGAGCATGTACCGTTCGCGGGCCGTCTCAGGAGCTGTGGCCGGTGGCGATTCGGATCTGTTCGCGCTCTCGGAGACGATCGCCGAATTGACCGGCGGACTCGTGACGATCGACGACACGGCACTCCATGTCATCGCATATTCAGCTGCTCACGAAGGTGAAGACGAACTCCGTCAGCTCTCCATACTGGGCCGGGAGTGGCCGATCGAATACACCGAATGGATAGAGCGCAGAGGCGTGTTCGAGCATCTCAGGCGATCGGACGAGGTCATCAGTCTGCCCTCCGAGCCGAGCATCGGAGCCGCGCACAGGTTGGCTGTGAGCATCACCCGCCCGGACCTGTCAGCGCCGACGGGTTCTGTTGCACACCAACACAATCTCGGCAGCATCTGGGTGCAGCGCGCCTCTGAACCTCTTTCCGACGACGCCCAAGCGGTATTGCGGGGTGCAGCGGCAGTCGCCGCACGCATTCTCATGCGAACCTTGGACGCCTCCAGCCGCGAGAATGCCCAATTGCAAAGGCTGTTCGGCGTTCGCTCCGGCGGAGTCGACATGCACTCGCTGGCCGGCTCCTTCGGCATCAACACCGACGGACCGTCTGCGGTCATCGGATTTGCGACATCACTCGCGCCCGGATCGAATCTCGATCGAATCACCAACGCCTTGCGCCTGCGCGCCAGCGCATTCCGCAGCGACGCGGTCACAACGATCATCGACAACCGGATCTACGTGCTGTTTCCTCAGGCCGAACACGAGGTCGCGATCAGCGACTGGGCTTACGACACCGTGGGAGTAGTCGAGGCCCGTGCGGGCATCAGCGTGCGCGCCGCCGTCGCGGTCCCGATCGCGCGATTGCACGGCGTACCCGAGGCGCGTCGAGAAGTGGACCGCGTGCTCGATACCACCGATGATCACGAAACCTCGAAGGTCACCACACTCGCGGCGTCACGCACCGCGGTGTTGCTGGGCGAGATACTCGACCTCGTTGCTGATCACGAGCGATTGCGGGACCCTCGTATCGACAGACTCGTCTCCTACGACGACAAGAACGCCTCTGACATGCAGTTCACGCTCACGGCCTACCTGACAGCTTTCGGGGATGTGAAGAAGGCCGCCTCGTCTCTGAAAGTACATCCGAACACGCTGCGCTACCGCATTCGGCGCGCTGAACAGATCATGGGCATTTCGTTGGACGAGCCGGATACGCGACTGCTCACCGAACTGCAACTCGCCATCTTGGGACGCACCCCGGACGAGTCTGAAAGATACGAAACGTCCGATCAGTGAGATAGGCCTCGAGCCCGTCCTGAACTCTCGAGTAGACAACTGAGGAAGTCGAAGAACAACTCTTACCTCAGGAGATACCTTGCGCACTCGTGGAGCCGTCATTCGCCAAGCACCAGGCACATACGAGGTGGTCGATCTCGAACTCGATTCACCCCGCAGCGGCGAACTCACTGTCAAAATGGTCGCCTCAGGCCTGTGCCACTCGGACGATCACATCGCCAGCGGCGACCACGGAGTCGGCCGCTACCCCATCTGCGGCGGACACGAAGGCGCCGGAATCGTCGTCGAGGTCGGGCCGAACACGGAAGGATGGTCCGAGGGCGATCATGTCGTGTTCTCGTTCCTCGCCGCCTGCGGCCGTTGCCGTTGGTGTGCAAGCGGAATCCAGAACCTCTGCGACAACGGCGCCGCCATCATGACCGGCAGCAGACCCGGCGAAACCTCAAGTTACAGAATGTCTCTCGACGGTCAGCCCGTCGCACAAACCTGCGGCCTGTCCACCTTCAGTGAATACACCACGGTCAGCACTCTCTCGGCTGTGAAAGTCGACAAGCACCTGCCACTCGACGCTTTGTGTCTGCTCGGCTGCGGCGTCGGAACCGGTTGGGGCGCCGCGGTCAACTCCGCTCAGGTGTATCCCGGGCAGACGGTCATCGTCATGGGCGTCGGCGGAATCGGAATCAACGCGGTGCAGGGCGCCTCGCATGCCGGCGCCGCCCACGTGATCGCGGTGGACCCGGTTGCGTTCAAGCGCGACAGTGCATTGAAGTTGGGCGCCACCCATGCCGTGGCCACCATGGAGGAAGCCACCGACATAGCGCGCTCGTTCACCAACGGCCAGGGCGCGGATTCGGCCATCGTCACCGTCGGTGTCACCACCGGAGAACATGTCGCGCAGGCATTCTCGTCGATCCGCAAGGCAGGAACCTGCGTCGTCACCGGCCTCGGAAAGATGACGGACGTCGGAATTCCCGTGAGCCTGATGGAACTCACGCTGTACCAGAAGAGAATTCAGGGATCCCTGTTCGGTGCATCCAATCCCACCGCCGACATTCCCTGGATGATCGATCTCTACACCAGCGGCAAGCTCGAACTCGACGGACTGATCACCAACCGATACACCCTCGACCAGATCAACGACGGTTTCGCCGACATGCATGCCGGTCGCAACCTCCGTGGAATCATCGCCTTCTGAGCGAGTTCTCTCCGGACTTTCGATCGAGAGCAAGTCCGGAGAGATCCTAACTACAGCTTCACCAGGCGTTCATGGTGTCGAGGATTTGTCCTCTGGCCATCCACAATTCAGCAGACCAATACGGCCACGAGTGAATTCCGGCGGGCGGAAAGCTGTACGTCGCTGGGATTCCCAAGGATTTCAGGCGAATTTCGAATGCACGCGCGTGCACCCACGAGAGCGCCTCGAGCCCCATACCCGTCGCCGTGTGGAAGTAATCGATCGGCGCAGAGGGATGATCGTACGGTCCCGGGATGCCGTTGGACGACGAAATGTACATCGACAGTCCGCGAAGCGATTCCGCGTTGACGAACGGGTCGTTGCGAAGCCATCCGGATGACCACGGCGGGCCCCACATCGAATCGACGTTGTACCGGCCGGCGTCGAACATGGCTACGCGGATCGCTTCACGCATACCCGGACCCGAGATATTGATGTAGCCGGACAGCGAGCCGGCGAACTTGAACTGATCCCGATGATGCCCCGCCAGGTTCAACGCGGCACTGCCGCCCATCGACAACCCGATGATCGCATTGTTGGTTGGTGAAACGCCATACCCTGCAAGGAAGTCCGGAAGCTCGCGGGTGAGGAACGTTTCCCACCTGTACGTTATCGGCTGAGCGTTGAAATTGGACGGCGCGTACCAATCCGTGTAGAAACTCGACTCACCGCCGACCGGCATCACCAACGTGATGTTGTCATTGCGGTACTGATCGAGTGCGTTCGTTTCGAAACTCCAAGCATTTCTGTCGTTTTGCGCGCGAAGACCGTCGAGCAGGTACAACGCGGCGTTGCCACCGCGCGCGGCCCACTGCACCTGAACCTTGATGTTTCCCATCGAAGACGGGACCCACAACTCGTCGTACCCACCCCATGGCGCCGAGCGCGCCGGAGTAGCACTCGCGGCGGTCGGACCGAACATACCGCCGAGCAGGAATATCGACAACAACGCCGCTACGAGCACCCGCACCCGCCGTGTATTGCGTTCGGGCAACGTGAATCTGATTCTCTGCAAGGTTGTGTCTTTCCCCGAAACTGCGCATCAAGAAACTCGCTTCGGTAAGTGCATCGTCGGTTCCACTGTCGACGTGTTTGTCCCTTTCCGGGGGCTCCGGTGTTACAAAGTCGAGGTCATCGCAACAATCGGACAACTGTCGTGCCGAGCGAATCCAGGTGGCGAAAAGCACAATTCACGAAGCACGCTGAATGCGCTCACTCAGCCGAGTGACGAAGCGATCGCATCACGACCTGCGGCAGCACACGCTTGGTCCTGCATTCCGTCTGGAGCGCCACCGACACCGATACCGGCGATCGACCCGGCTCCAGCCTTCAATGTGACTCCACCTGCAAGGAAGAGAGTGCCGGGAAGGTCGGCGATGGTTGATCCTTCGCCTTTGGTACGCTGCGAGAGGTCACTGGTGTCGGCTCCGAAAGCTGCAGAGGTGTATGCCTTCTCGCGTGAGGCTTCCACCGTGTGCTGGGCTGCGTTGTCGCCGCGCACCATGGCGATGACATTTCCCGCGCGGTCTACGACGGAGACGGTGACGAAGCCGAGACCGTCGGCGCGGCATTTCGCCAGGGCCGCACCAGCAGCCTTCACTGCTGCGTCGGCACTGAGTCGATTCTGAGTGACAATCGCCGAATCACCGGTCGCGGCAGGCTGCTGCGTGGCAGTAATCGACGTCGTGCTCGATGCGTTCGCCACCGGTGTGTCGGTGGTCGAGCATGCGGCGCTGGCAAGGATTGCGACAACCGGAACGGCGACAGCGAGCGTACGGGGAAGTCGTGTGTAAATGCGGTGGTTCATGTCGGGCACACTTTCAATCGAATGGTTCGAAACCGTCCACTACAGCGTCGCGTCCGGGGGCGGGTGCGCACATCGGGCGCTCGGGTGACGAACCGTGCCCCCTACGGCTACCCGGATATCATCCGAATGGTTGATACGACGGCCTGGTGCCCTCCGTAACATTCGAGGGATGAGTAACGGAGCCATGAACGCCGACGCCGAACGCGGCCTACGCGGCCCGTTGGCGTATGCGATCCACGCGTCGTTCTTCGTACTGCTGTCTACATCGGGAGTTCGGTACGTCACAGTCCACGGGACCAGCGGTCGGTTCGGGGTGGTACTCGTCCTGGCCGTGGTCCTCGCCCTGCTCTACGCCGTCATGGCCACGGTGTCCTCGCGAGATGTGGTTCGCCAACGGCTGTGGATGTGGCCGGTACTGAGCGCATGGGCAGCGCTGGTCTGGCTTGCCCCGAGTTTCGCGTGGTGTGCGTTTCCCGTTCTCTTCCTTTGCATTCGTCTGTATCCGAGCAAGATCGCCTACCCCCTCGTCGGGATCCTGGGCGTCCTCGCCGGTATCGCGTTCTACCGGGTCACCGGTCGTGCCGAATTGGTGACACTTCTCGGGCCGCTGTGCACCGCGGCACTGGTCGCGGCCGCGTACGGGCAGATGGAACGAGATGCCCGAGAACGCCTTCGGCTTCTGCGTCAGGTAGCAGAAGCGCAATCTGCATTGGCAGATACCGAACGCGCTGCCGGCGTTGCCGCTGAGCGAGAGCGCCTCGCGCGCGAAATCCACGACACCGTTACCCAGGGACTGGCGAGCGCCCTTCTACGGCTCGAGGCAGCCGAACAAACGTGGAATACAACGGGTTCGCCGTCTCGAGCCGATGTCGATGCCGCAGCAGAGAACATCCGAACGAGCTTGATGCAGAGTCGCGACCTCGTCCACGATCTGGCGCCGACCAAGGGCGGTACGGGCGACTTCGACGCCTTGGTCGTGGCCGCCGCCCGCCAGTTCGTCCCGGCCGTTCGGATCCGCACCGTCGGTGAAGCCGTCATCTTGCCCTCGGACGTAGCTCATGCCGTCGTGCGAGTGGTCTCGAGCGCGTCCTCCAACATCGCCCGCCACGCTCGCGCCGAAACGGCGGGCGTGACGATCACGTATCTCGACCACTCCGTCTCCGTAGACATCTTCGACGACGGCGTCGGCTTCGATCCGGGAAAGCTCGCCGACCATTCTCGGTACGGTGGATACGGCCTGCGTGCGATGCGAAGCCGCGTCGCACAGCTCGGCGGATCGTTCACCGTGGAAAGTGCACCGGGAGACGGCACCGTCGTCGCGGCCCAGTTCCCTCTCGAACGGAGGATCCGGTGACCACCACCATTCGCGTGTTCCTCGTCGACGATCATCTGGTCGTGCGAGCCGGGCTGAGAGCGCTGCTGAACACTCAGCCGGACGTCGAAGTAGTAGGCGAAGCATCGTCCGGCGAGGAGGCGGCCACGGCGATACCGTCGGCCTCACCGGATCTGGTGATGATGGATCTGGACATGGGCACCGGCATGCACGGTGCAGAAGCGATCAAACGCCTGCGAAGCGACGGTGTCGATGTTCCCGTACTGGTTTTCACGACGTATGACACCGACGCCGACGTCGTGCGGGCCGTGGACGCCGGTGCCATCGGTTACCTACTCAAGGACTCGACTCCTGACGAGATCTTCGGCGCGGTGCGCGGCGCGCTCGCCGGGCGCAGCGTCCTCTCCCCCGCCGTGGCCTCTCGTCTCGTCCAGCAGATGCAGCGCCCGCAGGAAGCGCTCACCGCCCGTGAGTCCGAACTGCTCAGCCTGCTCGCCGAGGGGATGACCAACCGCGAGCTGGGTAAAGCGCTCTTCATCAGCGAAGCGACGGTGAAAACACACCTCGGGCACATCTACGCCAAACTCGGTGTCGATAACCGCTCTGCCGCAGTGTCCGTCGCACTACGTCGCGACGGAATACGCTGACCTCGGTGGCAGCCGAACAGCTCAGCCGCCCATCGCCTTACGCACTCCGTCGATCAGTTCGAGGAATTCAGCCTTGGGAGCAAAGTCGACATACTCCGAGTCGTCGATCGCTCCGGGAACGTGACCGGGTGCCCAGTAGAACACGTCGCCGGCATCGTAGGTTTGCCGACCTGCTTCGGAATCTGTGTAGATCCTTCCTTTCAAGACGTATCCGTAGTGCGGACATTGACAGCGCCCGCCTTCCAATTGTGCGAACGGTTCGGCGAAGTCTGCACCAGCAGGAATTTTGACGAAGTTGACGATCATGTCGCCTTCTTCTCGCATCCGCAATTCGAATTCGCCGTCCTGCAACACGATGGGAAGATCGTGAGCCGAGATGGTGCGCATAGGAGTACCTTTCGACTTCAGAAGGGGAAGGTCTGCGCCGCTGGCCGGCTGGTTCGCCACTGCCAGGCGGTGAATTCGTCCCAACTGCTTTGAGTTCCGAATCTCGCGCCGTTTCCGGAGGCACCCGTGCCACCGAATGGTGCATAGGCATCGTTGTTCAAAGTCTGATCGTTGATGTGCACGATGCCGGTACGCAGTCGGTCCGCGATCCGCTCGCCGCGTTCAACCGATCCTGTTTGAATGGCAGCAACCAGACCGTATTCGCTGTCATTGGCCGACCTGACTGCCTCGTCTTCGTCCTTGACGATCACGACGGGCGCCACGGGCCCGAAGATTTCTTCACGGAACGCGGGCATGTCCGAGGTGACTCCGGCCAGGACGGTCGGCTGATAGAAGAGCCCTTCGTATGTTCCACCGGCGCGGATTTCGGCGCCGGCCGCCTTGGTGCCCTGGACGATTCGATCGACGTTCGCAATCTGCCGCGCGTTGATGAGCGGTCCGAGAGCGACGTCGCCTGTATTGGGATCCCCGACCGGCAGGACCGCTGCGCGCTTGGCCAGCAGGTCCAGGTACTGATCGGCGACCGATTCCAACACGATGTGGCGGCCTGCGGTCATGCAGACCTGCCCCTGATGCAGGAACGAACCCCACGCGCCCGCCGAGCTCGCGGCATCCAGGTCTGCGTCGTCGAGGACGATCAGCGCATTGTTCCCACCCAGTTCCAGCGAGACACGCTTGAGCGTGCGACCGGCAGTTGCCCCGACCTGACGGCCGACGGCGGTCGAACCCGTGAAGGACACCATCGCGATGCTCGGGCTCTCGCACAATGCCTGACCAGGTGCCGCGTCACCGGCGAGCACATGCAGGAGGCCTTCGGGAAGACCTGCGGACGTGAACAATTCCGCGATGACCGCACCCCCGCTGATCGCGGTTTGAACATCCGGCTTGAGAACGACGCCATTTCCGAGTGCCAAGGCGGGGGCGACAGCGCGCATGGCGAGGAGAAGCGGGAAATTCCACGGGCTGATCACGCCGACCACACCCAGGGGCACCCGGCGACCGATGCTCGTGCGCCCCTCCTGGCTGGCGGGCAGGAGGTGCCCGAACGGCTGTGTCGGCAGCGCCGAGGCTTCCCACAGTTCGGAGATGACAAGATCAACTTCGAATGCGGCTTTCCCTGGTACGGAACCACCTTCACGGATCAACCAGCGCTCCACCTCGGCTCGCTCGGCTTCCAAAATCTGCGCTGCCTTACGGATCACCGAAGCGCGAGCCTGCCCGATCGTCGCCGCCCACGCCGGCTGCGCGGCCGACGCGATGTGTGCCGCTCGATCGATATCCGCAGCAGTCGCCGTGCCGATCACACCGAGCACCTCGCCGGTAGCCGGTTCGAGCGACTCGACGGTGTCACCGCCTCCGTCGATCCATTGGCCGTCGAAAATCTTTCCGTGCCATTGCTGATGAGCGAGCAGATTCGTCATGCGTTCCTCGATTCGTAGCTTTCGCTGCGGTCCTCGCTGTTCGTGGACCTGAGCTCTTCGCGAGCCTGAAAAGCGATCTGGAACACACTCTGCCCCGGTATTCGGGCTCCCAGTTGTCGTGATCGGACACGTTTGTTGTTCGGATGCGACAGATCAGTGACGTTCGCGGGCGTTCGGATCAGGCGAGTTACGTACTTCCGACGGCGCCGCACCGAATTCCGCTTTGAATGCACGCGAAAACGCTGGTGCGTCATGGAAACACCATCGTGCGGCCAGGATGGAGATCGAATGACCCCGCAGTGAGACGTCGGTGAGATCGCGGCGTACGCGGATCAACCGTTCGCGGCGAATCAGCGCACTGAGGGTCAGATCCCCGTCACCGAAGTGACGCTGAACGGTTCGCGGCGACAGGTGCAACGCACCGGCGATCGACGCGACCGAGAGGTCTGGTGAGTCGAGATTCCGAAGCGCATATCGCAAGATCTCCTCTCGCGTCGAACGTCCGGGTGTCGCGGGCGCAGATCCTTGCATCAGAACTGCCGAAGCGAGATTGACTCCAGCATCTCCGAGAAGCCCGGCTGCGCTGCCGTCGACCTGGGATGCAACAGCGCCCGAGATGAAATTTTCCAGCAATGCACCGGACCCACGCCGACCGTCGTGGGTGCGCTCGAGCGCGCAATTCAGTTCTCGCTCGGTCAGACTCACCGCACTGCGCGGTAGGGTCATGACGGTGCACGACCAGTGACCGTCGAAACGCAGCGCGTACGAATGCTCGACGTCGTAGAGAATCATCGCGCCGGGCGGGGCCGTCAACTCGCGGTCCGATTGGCGCAGTATCGCGCTCCCGGTTCGGACCGTGCAGATCTTGAGCAGATCACTACCGTGTCGCTTTGCTGCGCGTGCGCTCCGCCGCAGTATCTGCGGTGAACCGGAGATGTCGAAAGCGCCTACATCCCCGAGACTTACGCCGCTGACCGTACCGACAGGCGCGGCATCGACGGAACTCTCGGGGCACAGGCCACCGAAGGTCTCCGACATCTCGCAGTGCCACTGCTGCACAGATTCCGGCAGGCTCGCAGGCGTGGCAGACACTGCAGACATGGCGGGCTACTTGATCGAAGATCCGTGCTGCGTCAACGGCATGACCTCGATGGTCATGTACGGGAACAGGGGCAGGTTCCAGAGAATCTCATGGAGTTCGTCAGCCGACTCGACATCGAAGATGCTGATGTTGCTGAACTGTCCCACAATTCGCCACAGATGCACCCACTTTCCCTGTCGCTGAAGGTCTTGCGAGTACGCCTTCTCCGTTGCGACGGTATCGGCGCGTACTTCCGGATCCAGGTCGCGCGGAATATCGACGTCCATCCGAACGTGAAAGAGTGCCATGTTCTTCTATCCTCTAGTTCCTGGTCCAGGTCTTGACGGCGTCCATGTTCAGTTCGACTCCCAGGCCAGGTCCGGCGGGGAGGTGCAACTGACCCTCGGAATACTTCAGGGGTTCCTGAAGCAACTCTTCACTGAAGAGCAGTGGGCCGAAAAGCTCTGTTCCGAAGTTGATTCCGGGCTCGGCGCACGCGAAGTGCAACGAAGCGGCGGTGCCGATCGGGCCTTCGATGGACGTCGCACCGTGGCACGCGATACCGGCGGCCTTGGCAATCGCGACGATGTCGCGGCTGCGCTGGAGGCCACCACATTTGGTGGTCTTGAGGGCGATGACATCGGCGGCGCTCCGGCGGGCGATTTCCAGAGCGTCGTGTGGGGTCTGCACACTCTCGTCGGCCATGATCGGAATCGGTAGAAGCCTACTGAGTTCGGCGAGGACCTCGATTTGGTCTGCCGGAGTGGGTTGTTCGATCAGTTCGACTCCACCCTCGGCGAGTTGCGGCAAGTACCGCAGGGCAGTGAAGCGATCCCACCGTGCGTTGACGTCGACACGGACTCCGGCGTGGCCGTCCAGCGCCTGCGCGATGTTGACGATGCGCGCAACGTCGACTGCTGGATCGAGTGCTCCCATCTTGAGTTTGAAGCTGAAATTGAGCCGGGATTCGAGCTTTTCGTGAGCTTCCTCGATGATCTCGTCCGCCGGCGCAGCACCCAGTGCCCACGTGACGTCGACACTCTCGCGGAAAGCCCCGCCGAGGAGCGTGTGCACGGGGACTCCCAGGCTACGCGCCCAGGCGTCGTGCAACGCCACGTCGACGGCGGCCTTCGCGAATCGTGCATTGGCAACAACTTTTTCGATGTCGGCCATGATCGCGGTGATGTGATCCACGCGCCTGCCGACCACCACGGGAGCGATGTACTTCTCGATGATGACCTGCATCGTCTCCACCGATTCGCCACCCCACCACGGCCCGCCCGGAACGACTCCTTCGCCGTATCCGATCACCCCGTCGGAGGTGCGAATCGCGACCAGCAACAACGGCTGCGCCGTCATCGACGTGGTGGCGAACTTGTGGGGGCGAACCAGCGGAACGTCGAGGATGGTCGTCTCGATGGAGACGATCGACAGGTCTGTCATCAAATCACTTTCTTCAGAGCAGTTGTGGATCAGGCCGGATCGAGCACGAAGTCGTATGTGACCCGGTTGGTTCCGTCGGCACCTGGCTTCGGATCGAGAATCAGTTCGGGCTTCGTCGCCGTTGCCACGTCGTTCTCGATCCACTCTCCATCCTTGAAATAGAGCTGGGTGGTGATGGTGCGCTTACCGGGAGCCTTCACCATGAGGTGCAGGTGAGCCGGACGCCACGGGTGCCAGCCGGCCTTCTCGATGAACCAGCCGGTGGGGCCGTCGGTCGGGATCTGGTACGGCGCAGGCTGAATCGTGGTGATCTCGAAGCGTCCCTCGTCGTCGGCGACGATCGTTCCGCGGAGGTTGCCGTCGGGGATGTGCGGCGCGAAATGGGAGTAGTAGCCTTCGTCGTCCGCGTGCCAGAGTTCGACGGTTGCACCGCCCAACCCCTTGCCGTCGAGATCGCGAACCTGGCCCTCGAAGACCAGCTTCGATCCAACCTCGTTGTCACGCATCGGAAGTTCACACTTGGCAGGCAACGTCTTGGCATCGGCAACGTAGTACGGGCCCTCGATGCTTCCCTTGGTGCCGTGCTGGCCGCGGTACGCGACCTCCTCGACGTTGTGCTCGAGGAAGACGTCCAGCCACAGGGGCCACTCGCCGAACTGGCCGATGTCGATGAGCCACTGCTTGAGGACGCGGTACTCGGGGTAGGTGATGCCGTGCTTGTCGATGACGCCTGCGAGTGCCTCGAGCACGTCCTTGGCGATGGCCGAGACGCGTTCGGGCGGGGTGTCCGCGCTGACTCGTTCCTGGAGGAACTTGTCGGTGGCGGCAGTACCCGAACCTACTGCGGTGGGGCTCTCGGAAGTGGTCATGTGGTCCTCCTCGGGGCCGTATGTGGCTGTTACCGGGTGGGTGCCGTACTGCTGGGCTGCGTCGGCTCCCCAAGTTTGGGTTGTACGCTCTGCGTACATCTGTTACGCTGTGCGTACGCTTGTACTGTGCGCCCAGTCACAAGGTTTGTCAACCTTCGAAGGCGTCGATCGGGCATACCCGCAGATGAAAGGCCATTCCGTGAGCGAGAACGATCGCGATTACATCCAGAGCATCGAGCGTGGATTTGCTGTGCTGACGGCCTTCGACGAGAAGAACCCCAACCCGTCGCTCGCCGATCTTGCCGCCGAAACGGGTCTCTCCCGCCCAGCGGTCCGGCGCATCCTCCTCACGCTGCAGAAGCTCGGATACGTCACCGGCAACAACAGTCGGTGGTCGCTCACCCCACGCGTTCTGAGCATCGGGCAGCACTTCTCGGCATCACATGCCTTGACGGAGGCGGCGCTCCCTCGTCTGTTGGAGATCGCAGAACACACCCACGAGTCGGCGTCGCTCGGGGTGCTCGACGGTGTCGACGTGGTCTACGCCGCGCGTGTACCCGTCCGGCGGATCATGAGCATCAACGTCAGCGTCGGCACCCGAGTGCCTGCATATGCCACCTCCATGGGTCGAGCCCTGCTAGCTTGGGCGCCAACCGAAATCGTCGACAACGTCATCGCGAACTCCACGTTCGACGCCCTCACACCCACCACGATCACCGACGAAGGCGCATTCCATACCGCCCTCCGGGTGGTGCGCGAGCAGGGATACGCGCTCACATCGGAGGAACTGGAAGACGGCCTGATTTCCCTCGCTGCTCCCGTCCGCGACGCCGGTGGAAGCGTCGTCGGAGTGACAGCGTGTTCGACCTCGGCCGGACGAACATCCCCGGAAGCTTTCCGCGCCGACGTCGCGCCTTTCCTCGTCGAGAAGGCGAACCAACTCAGCGCGGACATGGGGTACCGAAGCTAGCGCCTCAACACCTCGGAAGGCAGCAATCCGTACTTACGCCGAAAGGACGACGCGAACCGTCCGGTGTGCGTGAAACCCCATCTCACAGCGACATTGGTGACCGTCGTCGAGTCGTCGGCATCCACCAGATCTGCATGGACCCGCTCGAGACGGATGTCGAGCAGGCATTCCGACGGACTCCGGCCCACGTACTGCCGAAATCCCTCCTGCAATCTCCGTACGCTGACGCCCGCCACCTCCGCCATCTCGGCTGCGGTCCACACGCGGGCCGGGTCGTCGTGCATCTCGTCGAGCACCCGCTTGACGATGCGTGGCCTGGCGTGTCGCACCGCGTCCTCGCTTTCGGGCATTGCGGCAAGGACGAATGCCGTGACCACGGCGCCGGAGAGCTGACCTGCCACCAGTTCGTTGTGCAGCACGCCGACCGGGCCGAGTATCTGATCCGACAGTGAGCGAACAAATTTCAGCCATCTGGCTCCGTCGTCGCCCCGAAGATCCACCTGATCAGGCAAGTGCATTCCGGGTCGACCGAGAACCTTTTCCATCTCACGGTCGAGGTACTGACGGTCCATCCGGACTCCGACGATCTCGCAGTCCGCACTCCACCGCGTAATTCTTGTCGTGATGTCGGGTGGACATACCGTCGCAACACCCTGCGTCGAGAGCACGTGCGAGCCCGCGAACACCGACTCGAGCTCGCCCGAGAGCGGGATGTTCACCCCATAGGCACCGGGATGATCGGATTCGACGGCGACGTCTGCTCCCCACCGAATATGAGCGATCCTCAGCGGTCCCAACTCGGTGGTGCACACCCCGACTCCACTGGCCGCATGCCGAGACAACGGCGTCAGCGAGTGCGGAAAGTAGGCGTCCGAAACCGCATGACACGCCTCGTCCCAGTCGCGGGGAGCTGTACCGATCATGGAGTCGACCATCGTCCTTCTTCACCTTCCAAACCCGTGACCAGCCACATTGCCGAGCAAGGGCGCTGAACATCATTGAACACTGTGTCCCCGGTCACTTCCAAGAGAAAACGGGTACGGGCCGCGATCGGGTGCGCAATCCGGATAGCCACCGCGCTGTACGGATCGACCGAAGCCTGCGCCCGCCGTACGTTCGTCTTCACTCCCGGCGCGAGTCGCCCACTACTTCCCTCCCGCACTTCGCGGCACTCTCACTCAACCGCCATCCGACAAGGAGGTCCGGTCATGGAACAAAATCAGCTTCGAGGAATCTTCGGTCAATTCGCGAGCGGCGTCACCGTCATCACCTGTACCAATGCCGACGGTCAACCACACGGAGCCACGGTCACCGCATTCACGGCCATTTCCCTGGAACCACGGCTGTGCCAGATCACGATGACTCGCAAGTCCAAGGCGTGCGGCTACCTCGGCAACGCGCCGTTTGCGGTCAACATCCTTGCCTCCGACCAAGTGGACACGGCCATGCATTTTGCCGGCCGACCGCAGCGCACCGAACCGAAGTGGATCGACGGACCGACCGCTCCCCTGCTCGACGGCGCCGCAGCAACCATCTCGTGCGTCCCGTGGAGGGAGTACGACGGCGGTGACCACATCATCTTCATCGGCGAGATCGTCGACGCTCAGTCGAGTGGCAAGGATCCGCTTCTGTTCTACCGAAGCACTTTTCACGATCTAGGCACTACCTCGTCGACCACAGTCTGGAACGGAAGTCAGGACGACCCCCACAGCGGCTGGTTCGACGCCACCACTTCGTTCACCCCGATTCATCTTCAGCCCGCACCCCAAACGATCTGAAAGGCTTTGCCATGACGACCACCGAAATTCCTCCCACCGGCGTCGATCCCGCAGATTCCGGAGCACCACAGGTCAATCCGGCCGCCGACAGCGAAGCCAACCGCACGAAGAACTTCGCCACCCGGCCGATGACGGGCGACGAGTACATCTCGAGCCTGCAGGACGGTCGCGAGATCTGGCTTCACGGTGATCGCGTCAAGGACGTCACGACGCACCCCGCCTTCCGGAATCCGATCCGCATGACCGCAAGGCTGTACGACGCTCTGCATACGGGCGAGCACGTGGACGCCTTGACCGTTCCGACGGACACGGGCAACGGCGGTGTCACCATGCCGTTCTTCCGCACTCCGACGTCCTCGGCCGATCTGCTCAAGGAACGCGATGCCATAGCGACGTGGGCTCGTATGACCTACGGCTGGATGGGCCGTTCCCCCGACTACAAGGCGAGTTTCCTGGGCACCCTCCACGCCAACAAGGAGTTGTACGCACCGTTCCAGGACAACGCCGAACGCTGGTACCGCGAATCGCAGGAGAAGGTTCTGTACTGGAACCACGCGATCATCAATCCCCCGGTGGATCGCCAACTTCCACCGGACGAGGTCGGTGACGTCTTCATGAAGGTGGAGAAGGAAACCGACGCAGGTTTGATCGTCAGCGGCGCCAAAGTGGTCGCCACCGGATCGGCGATCACGAACTACAACTTCATCGCTCACTACGGTCTGCCGATCAAGAAGAAGCAGTTCGCCCTGATCTGCACGGTACCGATGGACGCGCCGGGTGTGAAGCTGATCTGCCGCACCTCGTACACCGAACATGCTGCGGTGATGGGCAGTCCGTTCGATTATCCGCTGTCGAGTCGCATGGACGAGAACGACACCATCTTCGTCTTCGACAAGGTGTTGGTTCCGTGGGAAAACGTCTTCATGTACGGCGACGTCGACCGGATCAACGCATTCTTCCCTCAATCGGGCTTCCTGCCGCGCTTCACCTTTCAGGGCTGCACTCGCCTGGCCGTCAAGCTCGACTTCATCGCCGGACTGTTGATGAAGGCACTCGAAGCCACCGGCGCCGGCGGCTTCCGCGGAGTCCAGACCCGTGTCGGTGAGGTGATCGGGTGGCGAAACCTCTTCTGGTCGTTGACCGAATCGATGGCACGCGATCCCGAACAGTGGGTCGGCGATTCGGTGATCCCGAAGCTCGAGTACGGCCTCACCTATCGAATGTTCATGATTCAGGGGTACCCGCGGATCAAGGAGATCATCGAACAGGACGTCGCGTCGGGCTTGATCTACCTGCCTTCGAGTTCACTCGACTTCAAGAGCCCGGACGTGCGTCCGTACCTCGACAAGTACGTTCGCGGTTCCGACGGCATCACCGCCGTCGACCGCGTGAAAGTCATGAAGGCGCTGTGGGATTCGATCGGGACCGAGTTCGGCGGCCGACACGAACTCTACGAGCGCAACTACTCCGGCAATCACGAGAACGTCAAAGCCGAACTGCTGTTCGCAGCCCAGAATCGTGGACACGCAAGTTCCATGAAGGGACTGGCCGAGCAGTGCTTGAGTGAATACGACCTCGACGGCTGGACGGTCCCTGACCTCATCGGCAACGACGACGTCTCGTTCTTCAAGAACCGGTAATCCCCTCGGCAGGTAGGGCGGACTCGCGATGTCGAGTCCGCCCTGCTCGTCGTCTTCAGCAGGCATGGCCCATCAGCAGAATTCGACGAACACTGCACCCTTGGTCAGGACTAGGCAATTGCCTAGTGTGACCCGAGACACACGATGTCAAGGTGAATTCAGTACCGGACGCAGCCCCGTCCGGAAAGCGGGTCCCACCGATTTGGTCCGACAGCCCTCGGCTTTCTCGGTAGGCGCCCACTCTTATCTGGAGGACACCCATGACGGATATGTTGGATGCTGCCCGCGGCACCGACCAGTTCGCGAACATCCGCGCCGTCCTCGACGACGCGCTCGTCGAGGAGCCGGAGACCGGCCGCTACCAGGTGCGGCGCAGCGTCTTCACGGACGAGCAACTGTTCGAACTCGAGATGACGCACATCTTCGAAGGCAATTGGATCTACCTCGCGCACGAGAGCCAGATCCCGAACGTCGGCGACTACTTCACCACCTACATGGGCCGTCAGCCCATTGTGATCACCCGCAACAAGGACGGCGAATTGGGTGCGCTGATCAACGCATGCAGCCACCGCGGTGCGATGCTCTGTCGCCGTAAGACCGACAACCGAACCACCTTCACCTGCCCGTTCCACGGCTGGACCTTCAACAACAGCGGAAAACTCCTCAAGGCCAAGGACGCTCGCACCGGTGGCTATCCGGAGCAGTTCAACAAAGACGGCTCACACGACCTGACCAGGGTGGCGCGGTTCGAGAACTATCGCGGCTTCCTCTTCGGCAGCCTCAACCCCGACGTGCTGCCACTCGAAGAGCACCTCGGTGACACCACGAAGGTCATCGACATGATCGTCGATCAGTCACCTGACGGACTCGAAGTTCTGCGCGGTGCATCCACCTACACCTACGACGGCAACTGGAAGTTGCAGACCGAGAACGGTGCCGACGGCTACCACGTGTCTTCGACGCACTGGAACTACGCCGCTACCACCGCTCGCCGCACCGCCGGTGAATCGTCCAACGAGACCAAAGCCATGGACGCCGGCACCTGGGGGAAGCAGGGCGGTGGATACTTCTCCTACGACTACGGCCACCTCCTGCTCTGGATGTGGTGGGGCAATCCCGAGGACCGACCCCTGTTCGAACGCAAAGCAGAACTGGAGGCTCAGTTCGGTTCCAAGAAGGCCGAATTCATGGTCGGTGCGTCGAGGAACCTCTGCCTGTACCCGAACGTCTACCTCATGGATCAATTCAGCAGCCAGATCCGGCACTTCCGTCCGATCTCCGTGGACCAGACCGAAGTCACCATCTACTGCATCGCGCCCAAGGGAGAGAGCGCCGAAGCGCGCAGCAACCGCATCCGTCAGTACGAGGACTTCTTCAATGCCAGCGGTATGGCCACCCCGGACGATCTCGAAGAGTTCCGTTCCTGCCAGAAGACCTACCAGGCAGCCGGCGCCCCGTGGAACGACCTCAGCCGTGGCGTCACACACCAGATTCCCGGTCCGAACGACGTCGCGAAGGATCTCGGCATGAATCGCGTGCTCTCGAGCGGAGCCAAGACCGAGGACGAAGGCTTGTATCCCATTCAGCACGGGTACTGGCGCGACGCCATGCTTGCGGCCGTAGATGCCGAGCAAGCCGCTTCCAACCGGACCATCTGAGGACGATCACCATGACTGTCACCACCACCAATGCCGTCGCCCTCGAAACAGTGCAGCAGTTTCTCTACCGTGAGGCTCGCTATCTGGACGATCGCGAGTTCGAGAAGTGGATCGAGTGCTACCACCCCGATTCCGAGTACTGGATGCCCGCATGGGCGGACGACGGCGAGCTGACCACGGACCCGGCCGCAGAGATCTCCCTGATCTACTACCCGAATCGCGGCGGTATCGAGGACCGCGTGTTCCGAATCAGGACTGACCGTTCCAGCGCGACAAGCCTTCCCGAGCCCCGCACCGGTCACAACATCACCAACGTGGAAGTGATCGAAGAACGCGGCTTCGTCGTCGACGTCCGCTTCAATTGGTTCACGCTGTACTTCCGCTACAACACAGTCGACACCTACTTCGGCACCTCGCACTACACGATCGACTTCTCGGGCGAGCAGCCGTTGATCATGAAGAAGAAGGTAGTCCTCAAGAACGACTACATCCATCACGTGGTCGACATCTACCACTTCTGACACGACTTCCCTTCGAATCGAGCTGTTTCCCATGAGCATTCAAGCTGCGCCGACCTTTCAAGTAGCCCTGAGTTTCGAAGACGGCATCACCCGCTTCGTCGAATGCAACACCGACGAGACCGTCGCGGACGCGTCGTACCGCGCACGAATCAATATTCCGCTCGACTGCCGCGACGGAGCATGTGGCACCTGCAAATCACTCTGTGAGTCAGGTACTTTCGATGCCGGCGACTACATCGAGGAGGCCCTGACGGACGACGAGGCCGAGCAGGGATACTGCCTTCCGTGCCAGATGGTGCCGGAATCTGATCTCGTGCTGCAGATTCCCACCACGTCGGCGGTCGCCAAGACCACTGCCGGTTCGTACACGTCCACCATCACCGAGATCATTCGCCATTCGGATTCCACGGTGGGTTTCACCGTCGCAGTCGACAACCGCGCAGATCTGGTCTTCCTCCCCGGTCAGTACGTGAACATCCTCGTTCCCGGAACCGAAGCGACGCGGTCGTACTCGTTCAGCTCCGGCCCTGAGGTCGAGTCGGCGTCGTTCCTGGTCAAGATCACCCCGGGTGGTCTGATGTCCGAGTATCTCAGTCAGCGCGCGCAGGTAGGCGACACTCTCGAATTGACCGGACCGATGGGTAGCTTCTTCCTCCGGTCAGGTCAACGGAGAGCCCTACTGCTTGCCGGCGGAACCGGCTTGGCCCCGCTGCTCTCCATACTGGAGAAGATGCGTACCGAAAGCTCCACTCGGCCCGTCCATCTGGTCTACGGCGTCAGCTCCGACACCGATCTCGTCGAACTCGACAAACTGCACGACTACGCGGAGTCTCTACCCCAGTTCACCTTCGACTACTGCGTATCCGATCCCGACAGCACAGCACCGAACAAGGGCTATGTCACGGGCTTGATCGAGCCCGATCACCTCGACGACGGCAACGTAGACGTCTACCTGTGCGGCCCGCCGCCGATGGTCGAAGCCGTACGTCTGCACTTCAAGGACGTATCGATCACACCCACGAACTTCTACTTCGAAAAGTTCAACAATGCGGCAGCACCGGCTGATTCACCGGCAGCCTCGGCCGAAGAATCAGCTGCCGGCACGTACGAGATCGGTGAAGAACATCTGCCGGTCGCGGAGTCGGACGCACAGTTCGACGCTCGGATGGCACTCGAACTCGGAGCAATGGAACTCACGATCGGCCGCCTCACTCCAGCACAGTTGACGGAGTACCGCATTCTGGCGGAGAACTCGGCTGCTTCCATCGACCGCGATCACTTCACGGACGCAGCGGCATTCACCGAAACCAATGCCCTGTTCCACGACTTCCTCTTCCGCTGCACCGGAAACGAAGTGCTCCTGCAGGCATACCACCGTCTCGAGGTCACACAACTGATGAACCGAGTGCTCCGCACCGCCGATTGGGTGGACGAACATGTCGCGGAGGATCACTCACGTATCGTGAGTGCATTCGAGCAGAATGATCGCGCCGCGGCCCGTGATCTGATCGTCCAGCACAGCGAACACGCCAAGTCGACGATGCACCGCGCCATCACTGACGCTCGGGAAAGTGTGGCGTCGTGAGCACGAGATTCTTCGCCGGCCGGTTCGACGACCGGGTCGTGGTCGTCACCGGAGCGGCTCAGGGGATCGGGCGCAGCGTTGCCGAAAGAGTTTCCGCAGAAGGCGGTTCCGTCGCGCTTGTGGATCGAGCTGAATTGGTTCACGACATTGCGACACCGCTGGAGCGTTCCCATTCGGTGACCGCGGATCTCGAGACGTTCGAAGGCGCCCAGAATGCAATAGATTCCGCATTGGAGCGCTTCGGACGCATCGACGTCCTGGTCAACAACGTCGGTGGGACCATCTGGGCCAAACCCTACGAGCACTACACGCCGCAGCAGATACAAGCCGAGGTCACACGATCACTGTTCCCCACGCTCTGGACGTGTCGCGCCGTACTGCCCCATCTGATCGAGCAGGCGAGCGGCACCATCGTCAACGTCTCCTCGGTCGCCACCCGCGGTGTCAACCGTGTTCCTTACGCGGCGGCCAAGGGCGGGGTCAGCGCGATCACCGCTGCACTGGCGATGGAAGTCGCGCAGTACGGAATACGCGTCGTGGCAACCGCTCCCGGCGGAACCGAGGCGCCACCACGCGTCGTGGCACGCGGACCGGGTGCCGAGACCGACGAGGAGAAGGCCTGGTACCAGCAGATCGTCGACCAGACCGTCGACTCGTCGCTACTCAAGCGTTACGGCACCCTGGACGAACAGGCTGCTGCTATCACTTTCCTTGCCTCCGAAGAGGCTTCGTATGTCACCGGAACGGTTCTGCCCGTCGCCGGTGGCGACCTCGGCTGAATCCAGCCTCCCCCGATTCCTGATCTCTCGAACGGAGATTCGCCATGTCCTCGATCGAACGTGGTTCCTGGGCCAGTGCCCGCCATCGCTCGTCAGTGTTGTGGGTGGTCACCATCGCCGCCATTGCCATTCTGTTCGACGGATACGACCTGGTCGTGTACGGCACGATCCTGCCCGTACTCATGGACGACCCCAGCCATATCGGCGCCTTGACCGCATCTCAGGCCGGCGCGTTGGGTTCGTATGCACTCGTCGGAGTGATGGTCGGCGCACTGACGTGTGGAGCGATCGGCGATCACTTCGGTCGCCGAAAGATGATGCTGGTCAACATCATCTGGTTCTCGGTCGGAATGGCACTGGCAGCGTTCGCCACCAGCATCACCACTTTCGGTCTGCTGCGGTTCTTCACCGGCATCGGTGTCGGTGGGCTTGTCGCCACCGCCGGAGCCATGATTGCCGAGTTCGCGCCGCCGGGACGCCGCAATCTGTTCAACGCCATCGTCTACAGCGGTGTCCCGGCCGGTGGCGTCATGGCTTCCGTCCTGGCGATCGTTCTCCGTGATTCCATCGGATGGCGCGGACTGTTCCTCATCGGCGCCCTGCCATTGGTGTTCCTGTTCCCACTCGCCTGGTTCAAACTGCCCGAGTCTCCCGCGTGGCTGATTGCTCGCGGACGTGTCGAGGAAGCTCGCGCCATTTCCTCGAAAACCGGAATTCCATTGCCTGTCGGTACAGATCGACCCAACGACGCCGTAGCCGAGAAGGTCGGCTTCCGAGCGTTGGCGAGCAGACAATATGTCTGGGGCACCGCGCTTCTCGGCCTCATGAGCTTCGCCGGCCTCCTCCTGACCTACGGACTGAACACCTGGCTGCCCAAGATCATGGAAAACGCGGGATACAACGCGAAGGGTTCGCTCTCGTTCCTGTTGGTACTCAATGGCGGTGCCATCATCGGTGGACTTCTCGCCTCCAAGATCGCGGACGTAACCGGTCCGCAGCGGGTTGTCGCAACCACCTTCGGCCTGGCCGCACTCGCCCTGCTCCTGTTCACATTCGGGTTCCCGCTTCCCGTACTCCTCGCCTCCGTTGCCATCGCGGGTGTCGGAACCATCGGTACTCAGGTTCTGATCTACGGATTCGTGTCCAACTACTATTCGACGGCCGCTCGGGCCGCAGGTGTCGCGTGGTGCGCCGGATTCGGACGTCTGGGCGGGATATTCGGGCCACTGATCGGCGGAAGTTTGATCAGCGCCGGAATCAGTTCCGAATCGGCGTTCTACGTCTTCGCCGGCATCGCGGTGCTGGGCGCCATCGTCACCTTCTTCGTGCCGAAGCAAGCACCTGATCTGGGTGCCACTGCACTTCGATCCGATGGAGACCGTGCCGAAAAGGAAACCCGTGGTGAGCCCGGCGTTACGGTAGTCGGGTGACACTTCGTGACCTGTTGCTCGGCCGAGAACGCGAGCTCGCCGTTCTCGGCCGAGCCTTGGCCGCGGCAGAGACAGGAGTGCCGACTCTCGTGCTGGTCGAAGGCGATGCCGGTAGCGGTAAGTCCACTCTCGTCGACCGGTTCGCCGAAATCTCTTCCGCTCATACGCTCCGCCGCGCTCGTGGGCTGGAGTGGGAATCGAACACTGCCTTCGGAGTGATCGAACAACTACTCGAACGTCCGGTTTCCAACTCGGACCCGGTCGCCGTTGCACACGAGATCGTCGACGCAGCGGAGCAACTGACCCTGATCGTCGTCGACGATGCCCATCACAGCGATGTCAGCTCGCTTCAGGCAATCACCTCCGCCCTCCATCGAGGCCGAACGGCACCACTGCTGTTCGTCCTCGTCGCCGAGGAAACGCCGTTCCTGCGCGAGGATGTCAGGCAGATTCTCGACCTGCACTGGTCGACGCGTTTGCACATCAGCCCGATCGACGCACCCGTCATCATCGACATCGCGCGCATGCGAAGCGGAATCGACCTCAGCTCCGGCGTCGCGCTTGCCCTTCAGGACTTCACCGCGGGCAACACACTCGACATCGTCTCGCTTCTCGACGAGCTGCCACCTACCTATTGGACCCAGTGGCACCGAACTTTGCCCGTCCCTCGCCATCGTGCAGTGTCGATCGCCGCCGCCCTCGCTACGTGTTCGGCGGGAGCACGAACGTTGATCGAAGCCGCAGCAGTTGTCGGGCGCAGCACGACGTTGTCGCATCTTGCTCAGCTAGCCGAAATCGACGACGTGGTCGGCGCCTTGGACAGCGCCTTTGCCAGCGGCCTCCTTTCTGTCCACGAGCAGCGCGGCAGCACCGAGGTGTCACTGAGCAGCACGATGGTCACGGCCGCAGTGCGCGGGGCGTTGGGACCCGCGCACTTGCATCTGCTGCACACACGCGCAGCCGAGATCGCTTGGGGAGAAGGTGAACGGCTTTTCCACCTTGCCGCTGCCAGCACCACCCATGACGAGGACCTCGCCGCCGAACTCGTTGCGTACGCATCACTACGAGCATCCGACGGCGCGTGGTCGGAAGTCGCCGACGCCATGGTCACGGCAAGCCGTCTCACCACAGCCCGAACCGAACACGAGGACCGACTGCTCCGCGGAGTCGACGCGCTGACCGGATCGGGTGACATCCCCCGCGCCATGGTCTTCGTGCCGGAGATCGAGAGTATTTCGCGCGGGCCTCTCCGCGACGCCGTCCTCGGCTACCTCGCCATCCATAGAGGGCGACCGACCGAGGCCGCCGATCTTCTGACCAGAGCGTGGGACAGCTGCAGCGTGGATCGTGAGCCAGGCATCGCTGCGATGATCGCCCAACGAATGGTCCTGCATTCTCTGGCTCGGCTCGATGGCACGGCGCTCGTCGAGTGGGTTGACCGCGCAGTCGAATTGGTGGGCCCTTCTGATCCCGCAGCAGTGGAGTCCGAAGCGATCAAGGGTCTCGGGCTCGGTGCTACCGGAAGAACCGAGAATGCGCTCGCGGCATACGCCGAACTCTCCGATCGTGTCCGCCCCGGAGCCCAAGCACAGCGCTTCCAGATGGGACGCGGATGGCTCGAGCTTGCGTTGGACCACCCGGAGTCCGCCAGACGCGACCTCGAAAGCGCGGTGTCCACAGAGTTTTCCAGTGGTTCGGCAAGAATCTCACTGTGGGCACAGGCCTGGCTCGCCCGCACTCAATTCGCTCTCGGCGCCTGGGACGAAGCGCTCTCGACCGTCGAGGGCGCCGGTGCCGAGGTGGATCGGTTCGAGATCGAGATCATCCGGCCGTTGGTCCACTGGTCGGGAGCACAGATTCACGCTCTGCGCGGCAACTGGGAACTGGCCCGTGACCATGTGCGACGTGCGTACGCCGGCATTCATGCCTACGAAATCATGTATGTTCCTGCACTTCTCGCCAGGGCCCAGGTTGCCGAGGCCGCCGCCGACTACGCCGAAGTTCTGGTGGCGCTGGCTCCGCTCACCTCGAGCAAGGCGCAACAATGGCTCGACGAGCCGGGCTTCTGGCCGTGGGTCGATCTCTACGCCAATGCATTGGTCATGGTCGGGCGAGCTGATGATGCCGACGCCTTTCTGCAACCACACGAGCAGACCGCACGACGTCGGGAGCACCGCTCAGCTGCGGCACGTCTCGGCTACGTTCGCGGCCGGATCCACGGCGCACGGGGCGAACTCGACTCGGCAAGAGAAAGTTTCGATGCTGCACTACTCGGCATCGAGACGCTGCCGCTCCCCTACGACCGAGCCCGAATCAATTTTGCCTACGGCCAAACTCTCCGCCGGGCCGGGAAACGCGCGGAGGCCGACGTCGTCCTCCGCGCCGCCCGCGAGCTGTATCACTCGTTGGGCGCCGCTACTTACGTCGAGCGCTGCGAGCGCGAACTCCGCGCGGGCGGGTTGAACCTCTCGCGGACGGAGAAGGGAATCACCGACCTGACCCCGCAAGAACGAGCCGTCGCCGACCTTGTCGCAGCGGGCAAGTCCAACAAGGAAGCTGCCGGCGAATTGTTCCTCTCCGTCAAGACCATTCAATATCACCTCACGCGCGCGTACGCGAAACTCGGACTGCGATCACGGAGCGAACTCGCGGCTTTGTTCCGCGACCGAGGGCTTTCGGATCCGCATCAGGAGAACTGAGAACATGCCGGACACTACGACGACCGCGCCCGTTCGCGTCGTCACCGAGCCACTCCCCCAACCGCTCTACGGCCCGAAGCGGGTCTTGCGCGACTTCGGCGGAACGTCCATTGCCAACGGAATCATCGGCATCGTCTTCTCGGCCACCGGGCCGGTGGCGGTCATTCTCGCTGCGGGGTTGGCGGGTGGACTGAGTCAAGCTCAATTGGCCTCTTGGCTTTTCGGTGCCTTCTTCGTCAACGGAATTCTCACCATCACGGCTTCCTGGCTGTACCGGCAGCCGCTGGCCTTCTTCTGGACGATTCCCGGAACCGTTGTCGTCGGAGCGTCGTTGGAGCATCTGCTGTGGGAGCAAGTGCTCGGAGCGTTCTTCGCGACCGGCGCCCTGATCTTGCTGTTGGGATTGACAGGGTGGGTCACACCGATCATGGCCGCATTACCCTTGCCCATCGTAATGGCAATGGTGGCAGGCGTTTTCCTTCATTTCGGAACGGATTTGGTCGAAGCGCCCGCCCACGACGCGGTGATCGCCCTGCCGATGATCGCCACCTTTGTCGCTCTGAGCGTGTTCGCCAAGCTGGGAAGATTCGTTCCGCCCGTTCTCGGCGCGTTGATCGTCGGCGTGGTCGTGATACTCGCGGCCGGAAGATTCAACTCCGCCGGCGACGCGCACGAGTGGCTGGCGCATCCGATGCTGACCACGCCAACCTGGTCTTGGCAGGCGATGATCGAACTGGTTGTACCGCTGGCGATCACAGTCGTCGTCGTGCAGAACGGCCAAGGAATCGCAGTCCTCCGCGCAGCGGGTCATCAACCGCCGATCGGGGCAGCAACGGTTGCCTGCGGTGTGTTCTCTCTCGTGAACGCGGCGGTGGGTTGTGTCTCGACGTGCCTTACCGGGCCGACGAACGCATTGCTCACGGCGTCGGGAGAGCGGACACGCCAATACACCGCCGGAATCTTCTGCGGCTTACTCGCCGTCGTCTTCGGACTGTTCGCCCCGACTTTCGTCGCGATGATGTTGGGAACTCCGACGGCATTCATCGTCACTCTGGGTGGTCTGGCCATGCTCAAGGCCTTACAGGGAGCCTTCGTGACCGCATTCGGCGGGAAATTCACCTTCGGCGCTTTGATCGCGTTCCTCGTGACGATCTCCGACATCGAACTACTCAATATCGGAGCCGCTTTCTGGGGACTCGTCTTCGGGGTCATCGCCTCGCGCATGCTCGAGCGAGCCGACTACACCTGACATGCGAATATTCGCATACTCGACTTTGACAATCATTTACATTAAGCAGTAGATCTATACCCATGCACCTCAACACCCGCATGTCGCGGCGCCTCACCCTTGCCACATCAGTAGGCCTCTCACTCGCCCTCGTTACGGGTTGCTCGTCCGACAACAAGGACTCCGCCCAGTCCGAAACCAAGACCACGACGTCGGCCGCACCAACCGAACAGGCCTCGGCAACACCACGTCTCGCCGTGTCGTACGACGGCGGCGTCCTGGTGCTGGATGCAACTTCCCTCGACGTGGTCGGCGAGACCGAGATCGACGGCTTCACCCGACTCAACCCGGCCGGCGACGGTCGCCACGTCATGATCTCTGCCGGCGAAGCATTCAAGGTGCTCGACACCGGCACGTGGTCTTCGGCTCACGGTGATCATTCTCATTACTACACAGCCGATCCCGCGATGTCCGAGGTCGAGTTCGCAGCCAACGAACCCGGACACGTTGTACGCCATGCCGGAAAAACCGTTCTCTTCAACGACGGCTCGGGACTGGTCGAGATCTTCGACCCGGTTCAGTTGGCAAAACGTCAGCCCCGCGTCGAGACGTACACCACGCCAGAACCCCATCACGGCGTTGCGGTCGCACTTGCCGATGGCAGCCTGTTGACGACCATCGGAAATTCGGAGTCCCGCAACGGCATAGCTGTCCTCGATGCCGACCGCAAGGAAATCCTGCGCAACGAACAGTGCCCCGGTGTCCACGGCGAAGCAGTCGCTGCCGGCGAAGCCATCGTGCTGGGCTGCCAGGACGGGTTGCTCGTGTACAAGAACGGAGCGATCACCAAGGTCCAGAGTCCGGATGCATACGGCCGCATCGGAAATCAGGCAGGCTCGGAGGAGTCGGACATCGTGCTGGGTGATTACAAGACCGACAAGGACGCCGAACTCGAACGTCCGCAACGGGTCTCGCTGACCAACACGACGACGTCCGAACTCAAGCTCGTCGACCTCGGCACCAGCTACACCTTCCGCTCACTCGGCCGCGGACCACACGGAGAGGCACTGGTGCTCGGCACCGACGGCGCCATCCACGTCATCGACCCGAACACCGGCGTCGTCACCAAGAAGATCGCCGTCATAGACGCATGGACCGAGCCCACCAAATGGCAAGAGCCCAGGCCCGCGCTCTTCGTAGAAGATCACACCGCTTACGTCACCGACCCAGCGTCGAAGAAGCTGATCGCAGTCGACCTCGAGGACGGCAGCATCCTGACCGAGACCACTCTCGATCACGCCCCCAACGAATTGACCGGTGTCACCGGCTGATTCAGATCCTCACCTCAGGCCCCCATCTCACACCGAGATGAGGGCCTGAGCCGTTCTCGTGCTTCGCCTACTGACCAGGGAATCTCATACCCAGGCAATCCTCGAGGTGCTACGACGCGCACCTCAGAGAATCGAAGCCGTTGTCGCCAGCTCTGCTGGAGCTGAGCGATGAGCAGGACCACGATTGACCGCGGCACAAGTCAGCATGGAATAACTCCGTGTGGAGGTTCGTTGGAGATGGTGTCGGTGTTCGGTTCTTTGCCCCGGGTACCACCCCAGAATTGCCACTTCGAGTGGCCACTTGCCGAGAGGCGCAAGACGGGCACCGACGCGCTGGAGCCGCTGGACACCTTTTGGTGCCAGCGGCTTTGTCGTCTGAATGATCAGGCCGGGTTTTCGCCGGCAGCGACGTCGAGGATCCACGTCACCCCGAACGCATCGGTGAGCATGCCGAAACCGGGGCTCCACGCCGCGGCGGCAAGACCCTCGATGATCGATGCACCAGCAGAGAGTTCGGCCCAGTAGTTCTGCACCTCTTCGAGGGTTTCACCGCGAACCGAGACGAAGAACGGTTGGTCGGTGATCGTGGTGCCGTTCTCGCGGTGTGTCGAGCCTGCGTTGCCGGCCGAGCCGCCCGACTGTCCAGGGATGTCGTATGCCATCACACAGAAGCCGTCCTCTGTCTCCACCTGGCCGAACACGACGTTCTCAGCGCCGGGCACCTCCTTGGGCATCCCGAAGTCGCCGTAGGTTGCGATCGTGACCTGGCCACCGAAGACGGACTGGTAGAACTCCAGAGCCGCGCGGGCGTCTCCGCGGAAGTTGAGGTGGGTCGTTGTCTTGATGCTCATGTCTGCTCCTGGTACGAACGTCGCTCGGGTTTTCCCTGACAACGTCGACTCTCACAGCCGTATAGGACTGTTTTCGTCCTAGACTCGTCGTAGTCTCACCGCATGGCGACCACCACTCGACTCTTGAATCTGCTGTCCCTCTTGCAGACGAGACGCGACTGGCCGGGCGCTCTACTCGCCGAGCGGCTCGACATCAGCCATCGCACGGTCCGCCGCGATATCGACCGGCTCAGGGAGATGGGTTACCGCATTGCGGCGACCATGGGCCCGGACGGCGGATACCGACTCGACGCCGGCAGCGAGCTGCCACCCCTGCTGTTCGACGACGATCAGGTCATCGCACTGGCAGTTGCGCTGCAGGCGGCGACGCTGACCGGCGTCGGTATCGAAGAGGATGCGGTTCGAGCGTTGACCACTGTGCGGCAAGTGATGCCGTCGCGTCTGCGCCATCGCCTCGACGCGCTCACGTTCACCACGATTTCGGCCGGTTCCGGCGACGCAGACTCCGCGTCCCCTGAGGTGCTCGTAGCGATTTCCGCTGCAGTCCGCGGTCGCGAGGTGTTCCGCTTCGATTACTCGAACGACCACTCAAACAACAGCGAAATAACACCCCCGCGCCGAGTGGAGCCGCATCATCTGGTGACCTCCAAGCGTCGCTGGTATCTCGTCGCGTGGGATCTCGCGCGAGACGACTGGCGAATCTTCCGCGCCGATCGCATCACCCCACGCACCCCGAACGGTCCCCGGTTCACGCCGAAGGAAATCCCCGGCGGCGACGTCAGCGAATACGTGTCCGCGCGCTTCAAAGGATCGGAACATATCAACAATTGGCCGTGCCACGGCAAGGTCGTTCTCCATCGACCAGCCAGTTATGTTCTTCCCTTTGTCGGGGACGGCATCGTCGAAGATCTTGGCCCCGAGCAGTGCAGTCTCGAAGCCGGATCATGGTCTTGGACGGCGCTGGCAGCCTCCTTCAACCGATTCGACACCGACATCGATGTCGTCGGCCCGGCAGAACTTACCCACGCTTTCGCGCAACTCGCCGCCCGCAACGCCGCGACTGCTGAGAGTTAGTCAGTCGTCTCGAATGAGATCCAGGTCTCCAACGCAACCGAGCGCCCGCGGGTTCGTGATAGCTTTCAAGTCCTCAGAGGACCTGAGGACTTGAAGACCTGAACGAAGGGATGCCCAAGGAGAAGATGAAGAAGGGGCAAGTTGCATTTCTCACCGGCACACACGTCGTGAACGATCTGTACCAGGGGGCTGTGCCTGCGCTGTTGCCGTTCATGATGCTCGAACGCGGATACTCCTATTCCGCGGTCGCCGGAATCACGCTCGCCGCGACCGGACTATCCAGTGTCGTGCAACCTGCATTCGGCATGCTGGTCGATCGAAAGAGCCGAAACTGGCTGGTACCCACAGGTTTTGTGACGGCCGCAGCAGGCATTGTCGTGGCAGCGATGAGCACCACCTACATCGTCACTTGGCTGGCAATTGCCGTGGCCGGCATCGGCATCGCCGCATACCATCCTCCCGCCACAAATTTGGCACGCGCGGCTGGAGGTCATTCACAGAAAGCCATGAGCGTGTTCTCCGTGGGCGGTACGTTGGGCGCCTCGCTGGCGCCACCGTTTGTCACGCTCGTGGTTGGCTCACTCGGTTTGTCCGGCGGCTATCTACTCGCAGTTCCTGCAGTGGTGGCGGCTATTTGGTGGATGGTCGCCCAGTCGCGATCGGCCAACACGGGTGCGGCCGAGTCAGCCCAGTCGTTGAGTGCGCAACTGGCAGCGAACGGTCCCGTGTCAGACGATTGGCGCTCGTTCACACGACTCGTGCTGGTAACGGTCTGTTGGTCAATTCCGTACGTGACCACACTGTCGTTGGTCTCACCGTTCGTGCTCAACGCACTGAACGGATCGTCCTCGAGCGCTGCAATCGTGTTGTCCTCCTTCACATTGGCAGGAGCGGCCGGAACGCTACTGGGAGGAGTCCTCGCGGACCGTCGTGGTCGACGCGCATCCATCCGACTCGGCTACCTGCTTGCGGTACCTTCACTGGCACTGCTCGCTGCCGCCCCGCACGTCGCAGTTGCCGAATTGGGAATCGTCTGTCTCGGATTTGCTATGTTCCTGCCCTTCGCGCCACAGGTGACATTGGCGCAGGACTACCTACCGAATCGCCCCGGCACAGCAAGTGGGGTGACGCTCGGACTCGCGATGTCCGTGGGGGGCATCGCATCTCCGCTGTTCGGCTACCTGGCAGATCACTTCGGACCGCGCATGGCGATCGGGGCGACAACTGCAGTGCTGTTCGTCGGCGCCGTCATCGCATTCACCTTGCGCGATCGACGACTCGACCCGGAAGACGAGACGGAGCGCGAACTGGGCGTCATCGCCCTTCGATAAACCGAAAGACGGCCCCGTAGTCTGAAGATTCATCGGAGGACATGAAGTATTACTCGGTGAGCCGCTCCATTGCGGTTCACCGAGTCAGTCAGGAGCAGTCACATGGCAGTGCGCCAGATCAAGCAGCAGTCGCTGGTACAGAAAGCCGCGGACGAACTTGCGCGCCTCATCGGCGACGGCGAGTGGCCGGTCGGGACCAAAATCCCGAACGAACAGGATCTGAGCACACTCCTCGGAGTCGGGCGTTCGACCGGCAGAGAGGCCGTTCGCGCACTGATTGCGTCAGGCCAGCTCTACTCGCATCAAGGGTCCGGCACCTACGTCATGTCCTCGACACCGGTCACAGAACTCGAGCGAGAACTCAAACGCTCGGACCGCCGCGAAGTCTACGAAGTACGCAGACTTCTGGAAGTGGAAGCGGGCCGCCTGGCTGCCATGCGCCGGACTTCCGCCGACGTCGATCTGTTACAGGCAGCACTCGAAGCCCGTGAAAATGCTTCGACACCAACAGAATTTGTCGACGCTGACATGGAACTACATCGCGCCGTGGTGAATGCTGCGCACAACAGCGTGTTGTCGATGGTGTTCGATTCATTCATCGAAACGCTCCGCAACTCGGCCCTCGACGTGATCACCGACGTCGCGACGCGAGACCCCGAATCGATCGACGACGAAGCCGCTGCCCACCGAGATCTAGTGGAAGCCATCGTCGCGGGTGATGCCGACGCTGCCAGCGCGGCAACGCGCAGGAACATGGACGGGCTCGACTGACCCTCTCTATCGTTGTCAGGCATGACGTCCACATCGCTCCCTCCACGGGGTCTCCGGATCGGTCTGTCCGCCATCGCGTGGCTAAACCTGCTCTCTGCGCTCGTAGGAATGGCGGGCCTGACGATCGGCGGCGGGATGGGCCTGCCTCCTGAGTGGATCGAGGGAACCGTCTTCCCTTCATATTTCTGGCCCGGAATCCTCCTCGGCGTTGTCGTCGGAGGCATCCAGGCCGCCGCGCTCTTCGCTCAGCACAACAGGTTCCGTCTGACGTGGGGCCTGCACGCGGCCGCCGGCCTGACCATGATGATCTGGATCTTCGTCGAGATCGCCATCGTTCTCGCCTGGTCGCCGCTGCAGGGCATCTTCTTCACCACCGGACTAGTCCAGACGATCCTCGCCGTTCTCGCACTCGGCGCCTGGCCTCACCCCTTCCTCCAACGAGTCGAGTAATGACGGAACCTGTTCTCGAACAACAGAATCACGACGGCCGGGCCCACCTCACCTTCTCGAAAAAGCCCTTGACTCGAAAGTATGTTCGAGTACAATGGGAGGTGGAACGGGGGGTTCTCATGACGATCAACATCACCGACGATGCCGTCACCGACGTGGTCAACAACTCCGCTGTGGGTGTGCGCGGACGATTGTGGCGGCTTCACCCCAGCGACGTCCGCGAGATCGCCATCACCGCGTCAGCGGAAATCCTTCGCCTGGAAGCCATTCGAGTGGCCGCCGTCGACACCCTGACGTTGAACCCGGACGAACAAGTACTCTGCTACCGCGGCACCGGACAATGGCTCGCGAACCACACCATGCTGCAGATCTCCACCGGCAGAAGAATCGCAGCCCTGGGCAAAGCGCTACGCTCATTTCCCGAGATCGAAGACCAATTCGATGCCGGTGACCTCACTTTCGAGCACGCAGCACTGATCGTGGCGTTCTGCGAATCCCCACCCAAGGCAATGCCCGACGCCGCACTACCGTACTGCCGCGACACACTCCTCGCCGCAGCATCGGGAACCGAAGCAACCACCGTCAAACTGCGCTACGCCATCAGCGTCCTCGAGCACATGTTCGAATCCGACGACCCACCACCAAGCGAAGACACCGACCGCAACGAACTGCGCATCTCCCCCACCCTCAACGGAAGAGTCGCCGTCCGAGGCGATTTCGACGGAATGACCGGCGAAATGCTTCTCTCCGCCCTCTCCAACCTCTCCATGCCCACCCCCGCCGAAGACGGCACACCCGACAAACGACCCGCCGCCACACGCAACGCAGACGCCATGGCAGAACTCATCCGGCGCTACCTCGACAACGCTGCCACCGGCATCGACGGCGGCCAACGCCCACACCTGAACGTGCACATCAACGCCAAAGACCTGGCCTACCACCGTGAATGCGCCACAACGGGTGATGGCTCAACACCTGTCCCGTCCGAGGACGACGATCCCGGCATGCTCGATCTCGACTTTCACGATCTCGACAAACAAGATCTCGATGTCGGCCACATGCCCTGGATGGGTCCACTGAGCGTCGGCCGCACCCGCATGATCGCCTGCGACTGCATGCTCTCCAGCGTCCTCCTCGACGGAAACGGTGCCCCACTCGACGTCACCCCACTCAAAAGGCTTGTCACCGCAGCACAACGAACCGCACTGATCGCCCGAGACAAAGGGTGCGCCTTCCCCGGCTGCGACTGCGTCCCCGCCTGGACCGACGCCCACCACATCAAACACTGGGCCAAAGGAGGACCAACCGTCATGGACAACCTGGTCCTACTCTGCCGAACCCACCACACCCTGATGCACCGAAAACCCGGATTCACCGGCAAATGGGAAATCCGAATGGGCACCGATCACCTGCCCTGGTTCATCCCACCACCGGGCATCGACCCCGACCGGAAACCCCGCCGCTCCACCACACGACTCTGAACCCGGAGGTCACCGAGCAAACGCCTCGGTGACCCATTCCGGCGTGCTTCGATAGCCGGAAAGGGCGGCACGGTATCCCCTATTGCTAGCGTTGAGGGTGTGTTTGCACAGGGAACCAACGCGCTGACGGTAGACGGCCGACCGACGCTCGCGCATATCGATTTTGCCCTTATGGATTCCTATCGATTTCCCGACCGGCAGGGCTTCCCCGATTCATATCGCGCATTCATCAGGCACGCAGGTTGGGCGCGGACCTTCGGACTCTGGCTCATCTATCCGCCCGTCCTTCCCGGATTTGCCGACGGCTGGCAAGGGCGCGCCCGCAACCTCACCGCCCATCTTCATTCGGTCTACAGAGAAGGACAGGATGACGAGTTCGATTGGATGATCGAACCCGACGGCGATTGGTCACTCCCCGACTCGCTGCAGGTTTTCGGATGGAGCGAAAACGGTGACGCCCTCCTGTGGGACACAGCATCACGCGACACCGACGGAGAGTTTCCGGTTTGGGAATCACGCTCGTTCAACTCTCTCCACCGCCTCGGCGGGAGCATCCACGAAGCACTACCGTCCATTCGCACCCGGGCTATGGGCCTGTTCGGACCTCGCACCTCCGACATCGAGCCACTCCAGCCCACCCAACTCTGACGCGCGACCCAAATTATCGATAGGCCGCGGACACAGCCACGAATACGAAACCTACGACGACGACCAGGGACAGATAGCCGAGAACGAGTCCGGCCACTGCCAATCCGCGCCCACTTTCGCCGGAACGGCGAATCTGGTTCAACGACACATACCCCACTGGAATAGCAAGAACTCCACCGAAGATTCCAAGTACAAGTGCGACGATGGCCAAGGCATTCGTGCCGACCGCTGGCCGCGCTGGATAGCGCGCTGCAAGTTGATCTGCGAGTACCGGAATCCCGTCCGATGTGAAGCCCACTTGTGCAAAAACGGGTTGGCCATCGGCGGTGTAGCCGACCACCCCAGGGAGCGGTGCCGCCACCTGCCTGACAGGCCCGAACGTCGAACGAAGGCTCCTCCCTAACAGCAGCGCCGCGGCCATATACAGCAACAGCCCCGCCACAGATCCGGCTATCCAGGCTCCACGAAACGCCGGCCCGTCGACGTCGAGGATCCTCCCCGCCGCCCTCACACCGGATCCTGCTGCACCGACCGCGATACTCAAATTCACTGCGCCAGGAATAACGGCAAGCATGGCAATGGCACCGACACCAAGCGACAATGCCGGGCCACCGCGTCGCCGCCACGCCAACGAACTCATCAGCGCTGCAAACAAAGTCACAGCGGTGCCCAGAAGCCCAGTCACAAATCCGACAACGACTCCCGTCTCGAAGTCCCCACCTAGATGACGAGCAACCCACTGTGCCCAGGCCCGCGCGAATGGCGGCCCGAGCGTCAGCGAGACAACGACCGTTGCAACCGCAGCGCACGCCACGACACTGATGACCCGCAGAATCCACCCCAGATAACCGGAATGCGAATTATTCTGCGCAACAGTAGTTTCCGAATCGATCACCAGGATTCCTTCATTCAGAGTGTGAGAACAGAACGGCTCTAGCTGTCACTCCACACAGAACCGTGGCCGGACCGGCTCACTCATCTGATCAAGTTCTGGCGCCTGTGTCTGTAGTTCGTTCGCACGACCAAACCGGCGATAGCAACGATTACATATTTGTGTTAGCGTTGTTTCCATGGGTTCGAGAGCAAAGATTCTGGCCGCGGCAACCGAGCTGCTCAACACCTCCCCCAACGGCGACATATCCACCCGCGCCGTGTGCGAGATGGCCGGCGTCGGCGCCCCCGCGCTCTACCGTCAGTTCGGCGACAAGGACGGACTGCTCGCAGCCGTCGTCGAGGCGGGCTTCTTCGAATACCTCGAAGGTAAACGCGCTGCGACACCTTCCGATGACCCCGTTGCCGATCTACGGGCCGGCTGGGATGCGCACACCGCCTTCGCGCTCGCGCATCCCGCTCACTACCGCTTGATGCACTCACCTTCCGCCCAGAGCGCCGACACCGCCCTGCAGGCTCAGGCGCTACTTCGATCCGTTCTCGAACGATGCGCTGCGGCAGGTGTTCTGACCGTATCGGTCGACGTGGCTACGCAGATGGTGATGTCCGCCAATGCGGGCGTCGCTCTGATGCTCGTCGTCAGGCCGGAACAGTACCCCGATCCGACGCTGTCACAGCGAGTTCGCGACGGAATCTTCGCGTCCATCATCGACGAATCCGGCGCCCACCCGGAAACCTCACTCAACAGAGTTGCATCTACTCTCGACGCCCAACTGGCCGCCGCAGATTCAACTTCTCTCTCCGCCAACGAAGTCGGCCTACTACGAGAGTGGCTTCGCAAGCTGTCCGATGCAACCGAAACCAGTTCAGGAGTTACATCATGACTGACACCACCACCCGCGTCGCCATCGTCACCGGAGCTTCCGGCGGCATCGGGCGAGCGACTGCCGAGAAGCTCGCCGCCGACGGAATGGCTGTCGCCGTGCACTATTCAGGAAACATTCAACGCGCCCAGGAAACAGCTGACGCCATCGTCGCTGCGGGCGGTCGCGCCATAGCGGTGCATGCGGACGTCGCCGACGAAGGTGAAGTCGCGGCCCTGTTCGATACGGTCGAGGAGGAGTTCGGGGGCATCGACGTCGTCGTCCATGCAGCCGGAATCATGATCCTCTCCACCGTCGCAGAACTGAACTTCGACGATTTCGATCGGATGCATCGGACCAACGTCCGAGGGACCTTCGTGGTCGACCAGCAGGCAGCCAGACGTGTCCGGCGCGGTGGTGCGATCATCAATTTCTCCACCTCCGTGAAGAAGCTGGCATTTCCGACTTATGCCGCGTACGCCGCCACCAAAGGTGCTGTCGACGCGATCACTCTGGTTCTCGCGAAAGAGCTACGGGGACGCGATATCACGGTCAACGCCGTAGCCCCAGGCCCCACGGCCACCGATCTGTTCCTCGACGGGAAAGACGAAGCTACAGTGGAGAACCTGTCCAAGCTGGCTCCCCTGGAACGCCTCGGCACACCGATGGACATCGCGGAGGCTGTCGCATTTCTCGCCGGCCCAGCTCGTTGGGTCAATGGCCAGGTCATCTACGTCAACGGCGGCGTGATTTAGCGAAACCATCACCTAAGGACCACACCTTGGCAATTCCGACAAAACAGTCAAACCAGTCGACTTTGGTTGTAATGTGCAAACAATGGATAACCAGGATCGAGGGTCCGCCCGGACGTCACGACGACAGTTCATCAGCGTTGCAGGGCTGGCGGCAACCGCGGTCATAACCCTCGCGACCTCCTCGACCGCCGGCGCCGCCGGCCCAACGGCACCCAATCCAGGTTCGCGGGTCGGCGATCCTGCTGAAGCCCAAGCGGTGCAACGCGTCGCAGAGACACTGCTGAACAGCGGAGTCCCCGGCCTTGCCTTCGCCATCGTCAAACCGGATGAGAAGAACCGCAAGGCGAGTGTCGCCACTACGTACCACTACGGCCAGGCCGACGTCGAAAACGGCGTGAGAGTCACTCCACGAACGCAATTCGAGATCGCCTCGGAGACCAAGACCTTCACCGCTGCACTACTGGCGAAACTGATCGCTCGGGGAGAAGTCGGATTGGACGACCTGGCGAGCAAGTATTCGGATGGCAACCCGCTGCCGAAAGGCATCGGCGGCGAGGAGATCACGCTTCGCCAACTGGTCACCCACCGTTCCGGCCTGAGCGACGACCCGCCCAATCTTTCGGCGGGGTGTGCCGATCCCACACGATCGTGCACGGACGAGAAGGCGAAGTACACCAGAAATATGCTCTGGAAAGGACTCCAAGACGCCGGCGCCTTGGAGTTCGCCCACGGTAGCCACTGGCTGTACTCGGACTTCGGGTTCGGACTGCTCGGCACATTCATGGCCGACAAAATCATTCCGGGACAAGAGAAGCCACCATTCGCGGCGGCAGTCGCCCGCGAAATCACCGACCCGCTCGGGATGATGGGTACCGTGATCGAGACCAAAGCAACCGACCTTGCCGTTCCGTACCACCTCGACGGCACACGAGCGCCTCTGTGGAACAACACGGGTGCGATCGCAGGAGGGGGTGGGCTGGTCAGCACCGCCGAGGACATGTCGATTTGGGCTGCAACAACTCTCGGCTACGGAAACAACCCGCTCAAACCAGTCCTGACCTCGATGCTCGAGCAGATCGACACGCAAGCTCCGGAGAATCCTGCATTCGGAATGGGAATGGCGTGGCAGCTCCAACCCCCGACGCCGAACTTCCCACAACGGTTCGCCAAGAAAAACGGAGACAGCTCGGGATCCAACTGCATCACCCTGCTGGTTCCCGACAGCGGCTGGTCGATCACGATTCTGGCGAACGGTGGAAATGCGGCGATGATCGACCCTGCAGCCGTGAACCTGATGCATGATCTGGTTCCGAGACGACCCATATTCGGTAGCTCGACGGGAAGTTCGTCGGGCAGCGACGTCGGCTTCCAGACCGGGTCATTCGGATAGGCCCACTTGCCTACAGGCGCTACATCTTCGTCGAGCGCGCCATCACGAAGCAGTAGAGCCCGTAGGTGATGATGCCCAATCCGGCAAGGATCAGCAGCGCCACTCCGTACGGCTGCGCGCCCAGCGTCTTGAACGCTCCGTCGAGTCCGGAGGACTTGCCGGGTTCGGAACTGTTGACCGCAAGAAGAACCAGAATGCCGATTGCAGCGATGGCCAAGCCCTTGGCGACGTACCCGACGGTTCCGAGTCGGCGCACGAAGTTGCTGGGTGTGCCTTTCAGATCATCGAGGAAGTTCTGGCTCGCGCCCTTGTACACGTGGTACACACCAACGGCGATGATCGCGATCCCGCCGATCACCAATGCGATAGTTCCAAGCGTGTTCTCCATCAAACGCGCCGTGATCCCCGCACTCTGACCGCTGCTGGACTTCCCGCTACCGCGGGCGAATCCGAATGCAGTGAACGCAAAACCGAAATAGACGAGCGAAATGCCCAGAGCCTTTGCACGGTTGAAGAACTCTTTCTTCTTGTCGTCAGAGGACGGCGACGACGAGCTTCCCAACGCAGCTTCGGCCAATCTCCACAACGCCATGGCAAGGAAGGCAACGACGCCGACCCACAGAGCGAAGACACCCCCCGGCTTTCCTGCCAACTCGGCCATCGCACCCGATTGGTCCGCAGACCCGGATCCACCGAGAGCAAGGCGGATCGCGATATATCCGATCAGCAGATGAACCACACCGCTGACGACGAATCCGGCACGGGCAAAGCGCTCGAAGACATTGTTCTGTGCGACGTCAGCCGCCGTGGACGCAACGCTCTTCTGGTCGTGCGGTGACGATTCTTTATTCATCATGATCGTCGAACCATATACGGGCAGACAGTTCCCTCGAACGCCTGCATCAAGTGTTTCGAGATCAAGGGTTTCGAGGGTTCTGATCCGGCGTCGACCGCGGTTCTTCGGGGTTGGGAACCTTGGGGTCGATCGTGTCTGCATGATCTCGTTGCTGGTTCAGTTCCTCGCGAGAACTCGTCGCCTCTTTCCGATGCTGCGCTGCATGATGTTGCAGCGCAGACGCTTCCGCCGCTTTGGCGTCGGCCTCTGCCTGCACCATGCGCGCTTTGGCTGCTGTCTCTTCTGCCCGCGCCTCGCGCTCGCCTACTTGCAGTGACTTGTCTGCGACGTCTTCGCGGATCTGTTCTGCCTCGATGTGACGACGCTCGTCACGCCTGTTTCGCGCCACCCACAGGAGTGCGGCCACGATCGCTATCACCACGACCACGGCAACAATTATCCAGATAATGCTGCTGGTACTCATACTGCGAGAGGTACCCACCTGCGACTTTCTCACACGCAGGCAAACAAATACGCTGAATTACAGGTCGGTCGGATGTGTGTTGGCTCCGCATAGAACCACGCACAGTTCACCGTCGGACGGCGGCGACACCGTTCCGTTCAGAACCGGAGCCAATGCTGCTGCGGTTCCCAACTCCACCAGAATCCGGAACTCCCGCCACAGGAATGCCCGCGCTTGCCGGATCGAATCATCTTCGACCACAACGCTGTCTACCGAACTCTCATGCAGTGTCTCCCAGGCGATGGCACCAATTCGTGTAGCCCCCAACGAGTCTCCGGCGATACTGTTCACTTCGATATCCACCGGACGCCCCGCATCGAGCGAGGTGCGCAAGGTGGCAGCCCCGGTCGGCTCGACGGCTACCACGTGATCTTCGGGACGAGCCGCCGCGACGATTCCAGAGACCAATCCGCCGCCGCCGACTGCAACGCAATACGTGATCGGTCCGGATGCGTCGTCTTCGATCTCGAGAGCGATGGTGCCGGCCCCACTGACGATGTCGGGCAGGTCGTAGGCATGCAGTTCGAGCGCACCGCTGGTGCGTGCGATGTCCGCCGCAGCGGCAGCAGCGAGTGCATACCGGTCGCCTACCTTGTGAACGGTTGCACCCAACTCTCCGAGAGCCTTCACCTTGGCATCAGGCGCTGTCTCCGGCACCACCACTGTGCAGGTGAGTCCTCGTCGCCGCGCTGCCCACGCGGCCCCGATTGCAGCGTTGCCGCCAGACGCGATCACCACGCCGGCATCGGGCATGGTGCCGTCGGCGACCGCTCGTTCCACTGCATTGAGACTGCCGCGCACTTTGAAGGAACCGCCGTGCTGGAGGTACTCGAGCTTGAACAGAACCGGTACCTCACCCTGTGGCGTCGGTAGCGCAGTGCGAAAGATCGGAGTACGCCGCGCCAGTCCCGCGATACGAGTCCGCGCAGCTTCGACGTCCGAGCGCTCGATTGCCACTGGACCTGCATTGTTGTCGGCGGTGAGAGTCATGTACCAACCCTACGGTTCGCAACGTCGACCCGAAGCAGTCGGCCCATCGTCATCATGATGTCTGTTTTTCACCAAGGAATGCCCGCATCTGACCGAGACAATGCACCTCGGGGTGAATAAATTTACTACTACAAGCACAACGACGACATCAAGGAAAGGCACACCCCATGTCGAAGATCGCAGTATTCGGTGGAAACGGTTTTGCAGGAAGCGCAATCGCGAAAGAAGCCGCTTCACGCGGCCACGAGGTAACCGTCGTCGCTCGCAGCGCGCAGTCCGGAACCGACACGAATGTCGTGCAGGGTTCTGTTCACGACAACACGATCGTGGAGCAGATCACGGCAGACAACGACGTCGTTGTCGTTGCCATCCCCGCTCGCGAGATCGACGGCAAGCGCCTGCTCGACGCCGTCACTCCCCTCGCAGATGCCGCCGCTCGCAACGGTGCTCGCATTGCCGTAGTCGGTGGCGCCGGCAGCCTGTTGGTCTCCGAGGGTGGGCCACGCGTCGTCGACACCCCCGACTTCCCGGACGCATACAAGGGTGAGGCACTCGCTCACGCCGACGTCCTCGATGCGCTCCGCGCGACCGACAGCAATGTCGACTGGTTCTACGTGAGCCCGGCCGCTGCGTTCGGTGCCCATGCCGGCGTCGCCCCGAAGGGATCGTTCCAGTTGGGTGGCGACATTCTCCTGACGGACGCCGAGGGCAACTCCGCCATCGCGGGCGAAGACTACGCACACGCTTTTGTCGACGAGATCGAGACTCCGGCCCACCGTCGCCAGCGTTTCACCGTCGCACACTGAATATGAGCAACCTTCGTAGGCGCGCAGCCTGGATGACTGTTCCCGCTGCCGCCGCACTCCTGCTCACCGCGTGCTCCAACGACGCGGAATCCGCAACGCCCAGCAGTTCTACGACGTCCACGAGCGTTGTTGCCGAACAGGGCGATCAACTCGAATCCAACAAGACCGTCGTCACGGACTTCTACGAACTGGCGTTCAACGGCCGTCAGGTTCAGCAAGCCGCCGACCGGTACCTTGGCGACGTCTACATCCAGCACAACCCCACCGCCGCCGATGGGGCAGCCGGATTTGTCAGCGGCATAGGCGGTTACGTCGAGGCCACACCCGGATTGCATGCCGAGATCACTCGCGTTTTCGCCGAGGGCGATCTGGTTGCCCTCCAGTCCCACACCACGTCTGCACCCGGCGACCGCGGCCAGGCGGTATTCGACATCTTCCGCGTCGACAACGGCAAGATCGTCGAACACTGGGATGCCATTCAAGACGTGCCGGAAACGTCCGCGAATCCGAACACGATGTTCGACGGACCCACCTCGTCGCCGTCCAAGTCGTCAGAAGTCTTGGAGCGCAACACGGCCAACGCGTTGACGTTCCTGCAGCTCGCCTTCAACGAAGGCAAAGCCGCCGAGGCTGCCGACCAGCTGGTCGGTCCGACCTACACGCAGCACAACCCCTCGTTCGCTGACGGCAAGGACGCATTTGTCACCGCACTGGCCGGGATCGAACCCGTTACCGAAGACAAGGCCACGAAGTTTCCACGGACGGTAGCCGAGGGCGACTTCGTCTTTGTTCAGACCTTCGCTTCGTCCGGTGAGGGAACGGCCGGCAGCGGCTCGATGGACATCTTCCGATTCGACGAGAACGGCAAAATCGTCGAGCATTGGGACGCCGTCCAGGACTACCCGTCGACGACTGCAAGCGGCAACACCGTGTGGGACGACGGTCGCTGAGACGGCAACTCCGAACAGTTCAGAGAGGGATGCGGATCAGCCGACGTTGATTCGTTCTGTGTCGCCGTCGTAGTAGTCCAACAATCTCTGATCCATCACCCGGCGCCACAGCGGTGGAATCCACGCGATCACGATCATCACTGCGTAGCCGGCCGGAAGTTGCGGCGCTTCGGCCGCGCTACGCAGACTTTGGTACCGCAGCTTCGGGTTGGCGTGGTGATCGCTGTGCCGCTGCAGTTGGTAGAGAAACAGATTGCTCACGACGTGATCGCTGTTCCAACTGTCAGCGGGGCTGCAGCGAACGTACGAGCCGTCGGCACGCTTGCCACGCAGCAGGCCGTAATGCTCGAGGTAGTTCGCGGCTTCGAGGAAGGTGAATCCGGCAACTGCCTGCAGCAGGAGCCAGGGCGCGACCTCCCAACCGAAGATACCGATCAGCGTCGCGAAGAGGACAACACTCATCGCCCAAGCGTTGAGAATATTGTTCTCGAAGCTCCAGGTTCGTTTGCCTTTCCTCTGGAGTCGAGCGCTCTCGATGCGCCATGCCGAACGCAGCCCGCCGAACACGCTTCGTGGCAAGAACCTCCAGAAGCTCTCACCGAACCGTGAGCTGGCCGGGTCCTGCGGAGTAGCTACACGCACATGGTGGCCGAAGTTGTGTTCCACGTAGAAGTGCCCGTAGAGAGATTGCGCAAGCGCCACTTTCGCGAGCCACTGTTCGATCTTCTCGCTCTTGTGGCCGAGCTCGTGGGCCGCGTTGATACCGACGCCGGCGACGACGCCCACCGTGAACGACATCGCGATCTTCTCCGCGATTCCCATCGGAGCGTTGATCCAGCACCAGCAGGCGAAGACCAGACCGGCGTATTGCAAGGGGAGGAACGCGTAAGTGCACCAGCGGTAGTAGCGGTCCTTCTGCAGTCGTGGGATCGCATCGTCCGGCGGACTTTCGCCGTCTTCACCGGCCAGCATGTCGATGATCGGGATGACGATGACCAGTAGCCACGCGCCGGTCGCCCAGAACAATCCGAGACGAAGGTTGTCGACGAGAAACCAGGAGATGAACGGGCTGAGTGGAATCAGCAATCCGAGCGGCCACAGGTACCTCTTGCGGTCGCGCCAGCGCGGATTTTCGCCGGACGGCGAGTCGGTGTTCTGGACAGCGTTCGATTCGGTACGCCGTGCGTCGGAAGTCGCTGTCATTCGCCGATCTCGCCTTTCGTCCCCTCGAACGATTCGCCCCACGCACCGTTCACGCTCAGCAAACCAGAACTAATGCCCGGACGGGTATGGTCCCGAAATCCAGAGCGCCCTGCTCGAAAGACGGCACGAGCGCTTGTACTCACCAGAAACTCCCCCGCACATCACTGCTCACCCCGACAGTAGATACGGACAAAATACCCCACGGATCTGCGGGGATGGCGACCACCTCCGCACGTCGCCGAGGATCGATGATCCCTGCCAAGGCAAGGTCGAACCGCGTCGCCCTCGTCGAAGTAACGGTAACCGGCAGTGACAGAAATCATAAGCAGAGGACAGGATTTCCGCTCGTAGTGGCGACCAAAAAGACTGCGCGCCCTCAACTGGTCAGTTGCGGGCACGCAGTGAAAAGGTGAGCAAGCGTCAGAGCGTTGCAAACACCTTCGTTTTCACTTCGTTCAGCCAACCGTTCGCGGTCACGAAGTCTGTGACGCTCGACTGCAATCCGAAGACGTGCCCGGCCTGCGCCGCCGGCAGCCTCGTGAAGAGGTTGTCGTCGAGGACCGCCTGAACCGCCGCACTGGTCGACCCGTCCGCGTTCAGCGGATACAGCACGACCGTCACGCCGTTCAGGATGTCGGCCAACTGCTCCATCGGATAGGACGCGTATCCGGCATCGGTGTAATTGGTCGGAACACCGGGCCCGTACGCCAATCCGAGTTCGTTGACCACCAAATTGCCGATCGCACCGGTGGGCTGCTGAACCGAGAAAGCGCCGGGCGCGTCTCCGAGTGAAATGTGAATCCACTTGTTGGTCGCGATCACGTCGGCGTACTCGCCACGGACACGTTCGAGATTCTCTTCGTAAGCAGTCCGCGTCGACTCGAGCACGTCGGTCTTGCCAATTGCCTCAGCAAGCTCGGTGGTGATCTTCTTCCAGTCGCCTCGGCTCTCTCCCTTGACGATGACGGTGGGTGCAATGCCGGACAGACGGTCGAACGCCGCTTGGTCCACCTCGTCGGCGTCGCCGACAATGATGTCGGGATCCGCCGCAGCGATCGCTTCGAAGTTCATTTCCCCGAAAGGCCCGATGGTCGGGAGCCCGTCGACGAAGGCCTGCTGCTCCGGCGTGAATTCACTGATCCACTTGCCGTAGTCCTGCACGGCAGCCGGTTTCACTCCGAGGGACATGAGCTGCCAAGGAGTGTCGTACGACGCGGCGACGACGCGCTCAGGTGAAACCGGAACCTCGATGTCCCCGTACGCCGACGCGACGGTCCGGACGTCCGTCTGCTCGGAGTCGGCCGACGACGAGGAACAGCCGGTCACCACCATCGCACCTACGACGGCAACCGCCGCCGCTGCAATGACTCTGGAACCGAAAGAAAATGATCGAATTGCGCGCACGCAGAACTCCTACAGGGTGATTGTTTAGCCAACCCTAAGTTCATTCTGCGGCACGGCACAAGTCCGATCGAGATGCTTTGAGTCGCTGTTCGGACTAGTCCTGTAGCCAATCGGTCATTGGCGCGCGCGGATGATCGATCAGGCTTGCAAACTCCCCCGGTGTCACGCCCATCGTTCGACGAAAAGCCGCACCGAACGCGCTTTCGGAACGAAAACCCGTCTTCCGCGCCACAAACGAGATGCTTCGACCGAGTGCCAGAAGTTGCATCGCGTGATGAGCCCGCAATCGCATACGCCATTCCGAGAAGGTCAATCCGGTCTCGGCCGGAAACCGTCGTGTGAGAGTCCTCGTACTGACTTTTGCGTCGGTGGCCCACTCCTCGACCGATCGGGTGTCGGCCGGGCTGGCAACCAACTGGTCTGCGATCTGCCGAAGCCACGGCGTCGTCGGCAGCGGTACATCGAAAATCAGTCGTGGAACGGGTTCGACGAGATCGATGGCAAACGCCTCGGCTCGCCGACGCGCCGCGTCCGTCAAGTCGTCTCGGGTGAGGTGATCGAGTACTTGTTCGAGCAGTGGAGGGGTGGACAAGGCCACCACACGATCCAACCCGGTCACATCGGATGCCACCAACCACGTGCACGACAATTCTGTGCCGCTACGCGCCGTCACCTCGTGGGGAACATAGGACGGGATCCACAGACTGACCCCGCTCGGCACCGTGTACACAGTCTCCGGAGTACGGACCTCGAGAACACCGTCGATCGCCCACAGCAATTCGTGATCGCTGTGGCGGTGCATCTCCCAGGTGTAGTCGGAGTCGACTGACAGCCGATTGGTCGCCAAACGCAGATACCCGTCGGCACTGACGCGCAGCGGTCGCACTACGCGTTGCCACTCGGACAGTTCGTCGAGCGGACTGCTGAGCGGGTAGTCGATCTGCTCGCTCACCGCAGCGTCGACAGTTCGGGATGTCCGAACAGGCCAGGCAACCCACCGGTGTGCAGGAAGACCGTTTTTGATCCCGCCGTGATGGCTTTGTCCTTCACGAGTTGGATCAATCCCGCAAAGGCTCGGCCGGTGTACGTCGGGTCGAGGAAGATGCCCTCAGTACGAGCCAAACATCGGATCGCGCCGGCTGATGCTTCCGTGAGCGTCGAATATCCTTGTCCAACTTGGTTTCGCAGGATCTGAAGATCTGCGGCTCGCACGGTCGGACCAGGCATCTCGTCCAACAACCCAGAGACAGTCGACACCGGGTCGGCAACAGCCCCGACGTCGACGCCCACAACTCTGTCGACGCCCAGATGCGCGACAAGGCCTGCCATCGTTCCACCCGATCCGAGTGCAACCACGACGCGATCGACGCCGGAGAGTTGCTGTTCGATCTCGCGTGCGCAGTCCACGTATCCCTGCGCAGCCACCGCGCTGGTACCACCGAAGGGAATGACAAAAGGTACACCGCCCGAGTCCGCGACGGCCTGCACCGCGGCGTGGAGCGCGGATGCCGTGTCCCCACCGGCCCAGACGATCTCAGCGCCCGCGAGTGCATCCAGAACGAGATTTCCCTGCGCGGATTCCGGCTCGGCACCACCGAGCACCAGCACACAACGCAATCCCAAACGGGCTGCTGCCGACGCAGTCAAGCGAGCGTGATTGCTTTGCGGTGCACCGGTAGTGATCAGTGTCGTCGCGCCGACGGCCAAAGCCTGAGCGCAGGTGTACTGCAGCTTTCGGATCTTGTTGCCGCCACCGCCCAGGCCGGTGACGTCGTCACGTTTGATCCACAGGTCTTCCGGCCCCAATCCGAGTGCCTGCGCGCAACGCGCCAGAGGTTCGACGGGCGTCGGCCAACTGCCCAAGATGATCGGCTGTACGGCGGAACTCAACATTTGACGAGTCTAATTCGACGGTCCGTCTACAGTCTGGGCTCGCCTACAGTCTGGATATGGGAACTTTCACGACGACCACACACGACGTGCCGCTGACCGTCAGCCGACCGGATTCGCCAGGAGAACCGAAGCATGCGGTTGTGGTTCTCCAAGAAGCGTGGGGCGTGAACAAGCACATCGAGAGCATCCTCGAGCGTCTCGCCGATGGCGGCTACCTTGCCGTCGCCCCGCATCTCTACCATCGCGGCGCACAGACCTCCTTCACCGACTTCCCGTCCGCGAAGGATGCGCTCATGGCACTCGACGGCACAAGCATCGGCCACGACGTACGTGCCGCCGTCGACTACAGCCGATCCGAGGGAGCAGACAAAGTCGGCTCCCTCGGATTCTGCATGGGCGGCACCGCATCCCTGTGGTGTGCCGCCGTACCCCTCGTCGATTCCGCTGTCACGTACTACGGTGGCGGCGTTGCAGAAGCCCGATGGGATGGGATTGCCGCAGGCACCGAACTTGCAGCGCAACTGCAGGTCCCGTGGCTCGGTCACTACGGCGACCTCGATCCGAGTATCCCGCCGGAGAGCGTCGAGCAATTGCGCGCAACCGCGTCCGATCTCGCCCGGGTGTACCGCTATGCCGACGCCGGCCACGCGTTCAACAACGACACTTCGGCCAGCCACTACGCCCCGGATTCTGCTGCCCTCGCCTGGACCCGCACTATGGAGTTTTTCGCCGAAACCCTGTGATTGCCAATGTAAGTCAGGGAACCCGCTTGACCACCGTGCCGGTGATCTCGTCCTGAACCTGTTCAGCCGTTACCGCTCGACTCTGCGCCCGACGTGATCGGGTGAAGCAGTAGATGCCGATCACGGCAAGAACAAACGGCACCCCGAACACCAAGGTCATCTTGAAATCCTCGACCCACAATGTCGTGACGAGGATCGCGACCATGAGGACACCACCCAGTATCGTCCCCACCGGGAAGAACGGAATCGTGAACGAGAGGGTTCGTCCTTCGCTTGCCATCCGCTTGCGAAAGAACCAGTGCGTCACGAAGATCAGCAGCCACGTCGCCATCGCCCCGAACATCGACAGCGAGATCATCAAGGTGAATGCCTGCTCGGGAAAGAGCACGTAGACGATGGTTGCGACGGCGATACCCGACGTCGACAGCAGCAAGGCATTGACCGGTGAGCCGTTGGCCCTGACCTTGCCGAGAATGGCCGGCGCGTCACCAGCACGGGAGAGCGAGAACATCATTCGCGAAGACACGTACAGCTGACTGTTCATCGCGGACAGCGCGGCAATGATCACCACGAAGTTCAGCACACTGTCTGCGCCCGGAATCTTCACAACCTGCATCACCGTAACGAAAGGGCTTCCGCCACTCAATATCTTGTCCATCGGAGCGATTGCCAGAATCAAAGCAAGGGTTGCGATGTAGAAGACGAACAGTCGGACGATCGTCACACGGAATGCCTTCTTCACCGCCACCGCGGGGTTTTCCGCCTCACCGGCCGCAATGGCGATCATCTCGATGCTCAAGTAGCTGAAGATCGATACAATCACGGCAAACCACATGCCGGACAAACCATTCGGAAAGAATCCGCCACCGGCCGTGTAATTGTGAAATCCGTAGTCCGGGTTTCCGCTACCGAACACGACGTACGCTGCCATCACGATGAACGCCACGATCGCGAAGACCTTGATCGTCGAGAACCAGTACTCCATCGTTCCGAAGGCCTTGACGTTGAACATGTTCACGCCGATCAGCACTCCGGAGAACAACACGATCCACAGCCACGACGGTACGTCGGCGAACCAGAACTGCATGTATTCACCGATCGCGGTGACCTCGGTCCCGACCGCGAGGACGATGCATGACCAGTAGAGATAGCGAACGAGGAAGCCGATCAACGGTCCGACGTAGAATTCTGCGTACGCACCGAACGAACCTGATGTCGCATGTGCAACAGTCATTTCGGCAAGGGCACCCATCAGCAGGAGGGCGATCAACCCGCCGATCGCGTAACTGATGATGACGCTCGGGCCGGCAAATCCGATGGCGAACTTACTGCCGAGGAAGAGTCCGGTGCCGATTGCACCGCCGAGCGCGATCATGCTCATCTGCTTGGGGCCGAGTTCGCGTTTGAGACCTGATTCTCGCTGCTGAATGTTTTTGAAATCACTCATGAAAGCTCCTTGCGAAAGGCGGTACCTCCCGGTCCGCGGAAACTTGGAAGAATCAGGTGACTGCGTCGCGCTCGCGGAATTCGGGGCGATCCCAGGACTTGTTCTCGAGGATGTCTCGCAACACGTCGACGGCGTTCCACACGTCGGCGTATCCGAGATAGAGCGGAGTGATACCGAACCTCAGCACTCCGGGTTCGCGGTAGTCGCCGATGACGCCCCGCGCGATGAGAGCCTTCATGATCGAATAGCCCTCGGGATGAACAAAACTCACGTGCGATCCACGACGCTCGTGTTCGCGCGGCGTGATCAACTGCAAACCGTAATCAGCGCAACGCTCCTCGACGAGGTCTATGAAGAGATCGGCCAGCGCGAGCGACTTGCTGCGGATGTCGGCCATGTCAGCTTTGAGCGCGACGTCAAGACCACACTCGACGAGAGACAACGACGTGATGGGCTGAGTACCACTCAGAAAGCGCCGTATTCCTGCGCCGGGTTCGTAGGCCGACTCCATCGCGAACGGTCGCGCGTGCCCCCACCACCCGGACAACGGCTGGATTCCGGTGTTCTGATGGCGACGGTTGACCCAGATGAATGCAGGCGAACCCGGACCACCGTTGAGGTACTTGTACGTACACCCGACCGCGAAGTCGGCGTCGGCACCGCTCAGATCGACAGTGACGGCGCCGGCCGAGTGTGCGAGATCCCAGATCATGAGGGCGCCACGTTCCTGCACTGCTGCAGTGACTTCCGTCATCGCATACAGGTTTCCGGTGCGGTAGTTGACGTGCGACAACATCACTACGGCGGTGTCCGGTCCTACTGCTTCGGTGAGGTCGCCCGGTTGGTCGATCAGGCGTAGTTCGTATCCCTGATCGAGCAGCGAGATGATGCCCTCCGCAATGTAGAGGTCAGTGGGGAAATTGTCGCGCTCGGAGACGATCACCTTCCGGCTGGGATCCTGAGCAGCCGCGATGGACAGCGCAGAGGCCAATGCCTTGAACAGGTTGATCGACGTCGAATCCGTCACTACCACTTCGCCTTCACCTGCTCCCAGCAACGGGGCAAGTTTGTCACCGAGGCGGACCGGGAGGTCGAACCATCCAGCCTCGTTCCAACTGCGTACCAAGCCGTTGCCCCACTCGTCGCCGATCACTCTCGCGGCGCATTCCTGCGCGGCAATGGGACGCGCGCCGAGCGAGTTTCCGTCGAAGTAGAGAACGCCCTCCGGAATCGCGAACTCGCGGCGGAACTCCCTCAGGGGATCCACTGCGTCGGCCTTGACGCAGTCTTCCAACGAAAGTGTGGCTGTCGATGTCATGACGATTCTTCTCCTGCATGTGTCGGCGTTGAGGGTGATGAAGGCAGAGTCCGGAGCACGGCCCGTACCGGGCTGGCATCGAGGTCGAGGAACTTCAGCGGCAGTGCGATCAACTCGTAGTAGCCTTCGTCGACGTCGTCGAGGCAAAGTCCTTCGAGGATCGCGACGCTACGATCGCTTGCCGCGTGGTGCCCGTCCATGGTCTTGCTGTCCATCGGATCGAACGAGGCGCCGTCGATTCCGATCAGAACTCCACCGCGGTCGGCGAACCAGTGGGTCAGCTCTGGAGAAACACCGGCGAAGTCGTTGTCCCACTTGCGTGGGTACTTCGGGTACGTCCTCAGAATCAGCCGTTGCGGCAGATGGCCGCCGAGTCGCTCCACCGTCTCTTCGACGGGCCTGATGCAGGCGGCACCGTCGACCCCCGTCATGTCGACCACCAGTGCTTCGCCGAGATAGGGCTCGAGGGGAACGGAACCAATGGTCGCGCCGTCGATGCGAGTGTGCGCCGGTGCATCGGCGTGAGCACCGATATGCGGAGTGGTGGTGATTCGGTTGATGGTGACGGCGTCACTGCCGCCGAGGTCGGACGTGACATCGCGGGTGAAGGCGGTATCGCCTGGCCACACGGGCGTCGATTCGGAGATCGGCGGGCTGATGTCGATCAACCGCGCCCTCCAGTCGCCCGTGTGTCCGTCGCCCGCGTGTCGGCCGATCCTCGGAAGCATCCAGACCCCTTCGTCGCAACAGTCGACTGTGTAGATCTCGACCGTTTGATAATTCGATGTGTTTGGCAAAAGCTAGGATCATCGACGGGCGCGGTCAATAGATGCTGAATATTTTCGCGACGGCAGGGAGAAATCGGATGATAAATGCGATCGAACGGGCAGCTGCCGCAGCTCGGCCGAATCATGTTCGGCTCGACGACGTCGATACGGCGATTCTCCGCGAACTCGTCCGGGATGCACGCATCCCCAACAACGCACTCGCCGAGAAGGTCGGGATAGCGCCGTCGACCGCTCTGGCGCGGATGCGCGCTCTACGCGAATCGGGCGTCATCAAGGGGTTTCACGCAGACATAGACCTCGAGCTACTCGGCCTCGAGATCTCGGCGATGGTGTCGATTCTGATTCACTCCCACGCCAGAAGTCGGATGACGGAAATTGCCGAGCACCTGAGCGGATTGGATTCCGTTCAGCGAGTGTTCCTGATGAGTGGGGACCGTGATCTCCTGGTGCACGTGTCGTGTGAATCCCCCACTCGGCTTCGCGATTTCGTCAGCGCGCACCTCAACGATCCGGCCATCGCCAATACCCAGACCAACCTGATCTTCAGCGAACTGAGTCAAGGCGGCTGAACTGCAGCTGTCGCCAAGGCGTCTTCGGGTGCTTCCGAGATCGACACCTCGATTCGAACTTCCCCCACTAGAGTCGAACGGCATGTTGCCACTCGGGTTGTCCATGCTCTGGGAGTCGGTGGAGCCGGAAGCCGCTCTGAAGCAGCGATTCGGATTCAACAGCTTCGGCGCAGCCACCCATTGGGTCTCGGCGGTACTCGAGCAGACTTGGGGATTGACGGCCCTCGAGTGCTCGCGAATGGCGATCAGTGACCAGAACGCGATTGTGTGGGTTGCGAGCGACCGAGGTGGGCTGGTGGTGAAGTGGTCGCGCGACACAGAGCGCTTCGCGAACCTGGAGGCGTCGACGCGCCTGCTGAGCGCACTCGCCGCGCAGGGCGTGCCCGTTCCGTCACCAATCACGTCCCTGAACGGATTGGACCGGGAAACACTGTTGGACCGGGAAACACTGGAAGGGCCTTCGTGCGCAGTGTCATTCACCGTACTGCCGGAGTTGGCGGGAGATTGGTTGGACGTGCAGGACCGCGTGGCGGTCCGTTCGGCAGGAGCATGTCTGGCAGAAATACACCGAACGCTCGGCGCCACCCATGTCGACGGATCGGTTTTCTCGTCGCGCAGCACCGGGTTGAAGGAGCGCATCGGTGGTTGGCTCGAGAATTTCGACCGCGGGTTCGCGCCTGAGGCAACGCGTAGGCTCGTGGGCCTCCTGGCGCGTGCGTCCGAGCTCGATGACCAAACTCAACTGGTACACAACGACTTCCGTGCAGCCAACATCTTGACTCGAAACTCTCGGACCACCGGAGTACTCGACTTCGACGACGTGGTGATCGACCACCGGGTGAGCGACCTGGCCAAGGCAAGCGTCTATCTGGGCACCCTGTTCACCGATTGGCGACCGACACCGATCGCGGTACGGCAGAGCCTGCGCGCCGGCTACGAATCCGTCCGTCCCCTCAGCCGATCCGAGACAGAATGGTTCGAGATCCTCGAACTGTGGCACGGCCTGATGGCAATCCCGGGTGAGAACGACACCGCCGGTTGGGCATCAGCGTTGTGACAAAAGTGGGGACGCCGGTACCGGCGTCCCCACTTCGCTTCTGACCACATCAGGATCCGGCGCGGATCCATTCTTCGAGATGCGGCGCCTCGGTACCGATCGTCGTGCCGTCGCCGTGACCGGTGTGAACCTTGGTCTCGGCGGGGAGCGCGAACAGCTTGTCGCGAATGGACCCGATGATGGTCGGGAAGTCTGAGTACGACCGCCCCGTTGCGCCGGGTCCACCGGAGAACAAGGTGTCGCCGCTGAACAGTTCCCCCGCCTCGGGCAGGTAGAGGCAGGTCGACCCCGGGGAATGGCCCGGTGTGTGGATGGCCAGAATGTCCGTACCCGCCACAGCAATACGCTGATCATCTTCCAAGCTCAGATGCTTCACCCCGGGGTGAGTCATCTCCCAGAGGACATCGTCGGCCGGGTTCAGGTAGATCGGAGCGTCGAGTTTCTCGGCCAGCTCCGGCGCAACGGTGACGTGGTCGTTGTGGCCGTGGGTGCAGACGATTCCGATCACCTTGCGTCCACCGACAGCGTCGATGATCGGCTGCGCGGTGTGAGCTGCGTCGACGATCACCACTTCGTTGTCGTCACCGATCAGCCAGATGTTGTTGTCGACGTCCCATGTTCCGCCGTCGAGGCTGAACGTGCCCGAGGTGACGACGCGATCGACTCGCAATGTCACAGGACCACCACCGAACGGAGAACCTCGCCGCGGTGCATCGTCTCGAATGCCTTCTCGACCTCGTCGAGCTTGATGCGCTCGCTGACGAACTTCTCGAGCGGCAGACGCCCCTGCTGGTACAGGTCGACCAGAACGGGGAAGTCACGCTCGGGCAGGCAATCGCCGTACCACGACGACTTGAGGGCTCCGCCGCGCGAGAAGAAGTCCACCAGCGGCATTTCCAGCTTCATGTCCGGCGTCGGAACTCCCACCAGCACTACGGTTCCCGCGAGGTCGCGGGCGTAGAACGCCTGCTTCCAGGTCTCGGGACGGCCGACTGCGTCGACAACCACGTCGGCGCCGAAACCTCCGGTCAGCTCCTGGACTGCTTCGACGACGTCGTCGACCTCGGTCGCATTGATCGTGTGCGTGGCACCAAGTTCCGTGGCCCACTCCAGCTTTCGAGGATCCCGGTCGATGGCGATGATGGTATTGGCACCGGCCAGGCGTGAACCCATGATCGCTGCGTCGCCGACGCCGCCACACCCGATCACAGCCACCGAATCACCGCGTCCGACGTTGCCGGTGTTCATCGCGGCACCCATGCCGGCCATGACGCCGCAACCGAGCAGTCCGACGACAGCCGGATCGGCCGAGGCGTCGACCTTGGTGCACTGGCCTTCGTGAACGAGCGTCTTGTCTGCGAATGCGCCGATGCCGAGTGCCGGCGTCAGTTCGGTGCCGTCTTCGAGCGTCATCTTCTGCTCGGCGTTGAACGTGTCGAAGCAGTACTGCGGGCGGCCACGCTTACACGCACGACACTGCCCGCATACTGCACGCCAGTTGAGCACGACGAAGTCGCCCACCTCGACGTGAGTGACACCGGGGCCGACGCTCTCGACGATGCCCGACGCCTCGTGCCCGAGCAGGAACGGGTACTCGTCGTTGATTCCGCCGTCGCGGTAGGTCAGGTCGGTGTGGCACACACCGCACGCTGCAATGGCGACCACTACCTCGTTGGCGCCGGGATCGGGAATCGTGATGGGGACGATTTCGACGGGGGCACCCTTGGATCGGGCGATGACGCCGCGTACCTGCTGTGGCATGGCTTTGCTCCTGGCTTCGTGCGATTGAGGACGTGTCGTCACATGGCGCCGTGTTTTCACATTGCGATATGTGCACTCGTTGAAAGGTTAGCCCGAAGTAGGTGCCCGCAACCCTGGTCGAACTGACTGACCGACCTGGCCGAAAGGACTAGGGTGCAGGCTTCACGCCGGCCTCGGCGCCCGCGGCGGCCGCCGCACCCCGACTCTCGACGCCCAATTTCCGCAGGACCCCGGCAACATGAAACTTGACTGTGCTCTCACTGACGCCGAGTCGCTCCGAGATTGCCTTGTTGCGCCGTCCGGCCACCAGATGCTCGAGTACCTCGAACTCCCGCGGAGCCAGTTCCGTCAGGACGTCGCGGTTCGGTAGGGCGACGGGCGCGTCGAGCGGGATGGTTGCGCTGATCCGGTTCCCCCACCCGGGCGTCGACTCGGATTCGACGGTTCCACCCAAAGTCTCTACCCTCGAACGTAATTGGCGTTCCACGTCGATCACGTCGGCTTCACCACCACCGTCGTCGCGGATGTCGATCGAGAGCAAAGCCGCGTCGAGGGTCCAGGCCACCCGGATTCGCGAGAGCGTCTGCTGATCCGACAAGGCCAAGACCGCGCCGCGGACGACCGCGCGGGCGCCGTGCGCCACTTCACCGGGTAACCCACGCCCGTCGACGGGTGGCTCCACCAACTCCAACGCGATTTCCCGATGCTTGAGCAGCGAACGCAATTCCCCACGCATCCGCGCAAAAGCGGTGGTGGTCGACTCCTCGGCCAACTCGCGGTGCACGTCGACGGCCGAACGCAGGCCGATCAGGGCCGAAGCCGCAGTCTCCCTGGCCGAGGTTCGAGCACGCGTGTCGTCGAGATCCGCCGAGCGCAGCGTCGCCAGCATCGTCTCGAGGGTGGCCGCATGCACCTCCGTCATCTCTGCCACGGTGCGTGCACGCTCGGACGACGCTGCCCGCGACTCGGCGAGATATGCCGGACTCGCGTTCCGCACCTGGAGCTGAATTCCGGTTGCAGTCACCGCGAACAGTGCCTGGATCAATTCGAGGGATGCCGCCTTCACCGGTCCGGGGTGTGGCGTCAGCACGAGGAGGGTGTCTGTTCGATCGAGCATCGCGAGCACTTCACGGTCTCGGCCGGCGATAGCGCACTTTCCCCGAAATATCTGTCCGACAGTGAGATCCGTACGGATACGGTCGAGTTCGGCGATGGTCACACGATCGACGACGGCTGGATCCCCGGCAACCTTGCGCGGCCTACCGGTGCACTCACGGGTGAAGATCACCAGAGAGGTGTGCGGCGCCATGTCCGCGATCAGCGTCGAAAATCGTCGGCCGATTTCGGGAAGTGGTCCCACCAACACGTCTCGAAGGGCGGTGATCAGTAGCGCATTGTCGGTGGTGCTCACTGTTCAACGATAACCATCCGGTTCACTGGTGCAGCGTGGTCTTCATGAGCATCACGTTGTAGTCGGACCACGTGGTGGCGAGAAAGTAGAGGTCCTGCCCCTGCGACCAGGGGTGCATGTACGCGCCGTAGAGTCCCGGAACCTCGTCGGTGCCGATCACGACGTCCGGTGCGCTCCACGGGCCGGTCAGGTCCGACGCCGTCCGCAGCACCAACGCTCCCCACTCGTTGGAGTACATCGCGACGAACTTGCCGAGATAGTTGTTGTACTGCACCGACAGTTCGCTGACATCCCCGTCGAGAACTACCGCCGCGGCAGCGGGATTGTTGGGGACCCATGCCTTTCCGTCCCAGTATTCGTACGCCGCGACGTCCGCGATGGAGGCTTCCTTGACCCGCGAAAGGCGCCCCTCGCCGAAACGTCCCGCGGGGGTACCGAAGTTGTAGACGTAACCACCGTCTTTGACGAAGGAACCCATCTGGAAGTTGTCGTTCCCCGTCAACGGCAGATTGGGCCGGGACGAGGCCGGTTCGATCTGCCAGGTCTCACCGTTGTCGTGCGAGGACGCGATCTGCGAGAAGTTGGTGACCCACTCGCCCGACCCTCCCCACGAACGTATCGACATGTAGTTGACGTACTGAACGCCGCCCACGGAGATACCCGTCGTCGGAATGCTGCTGGTTTCGACGCCGGTGACTTTCAGACTTCCGATGATCTCGCGCGAGTGATTCGGTCGGTCGGTCGGTGAGGAGTCGATGTTCATGCCGTCGGACAGATTTCCATCCGAGCTACGGAACAGGACGTTGCTGCGCCAGTCGCCGACCACCCCGGAGCACAGAGGGTCAGATCCGATACCGACGGTGTCACCGAAAGCTGTCAGGACCTGACCTGCGCCGTTGTCCCACATGATGCCGAGATCCGTGCCGAGAACGTTGAACCGCTCGACGGTTTGGTTGGGGCTGAGCGCGCCCGTGATGTACTCGACCGCCGAGGTGCGGCCTTGCAATTCCGGCAGTTTGCCATCCGTGCCGTTGAGCCAGGGAATCGGATTGGTCGGCCCACCTGATTGATCCAAGCTCCCGGTGACATTGCAATCCCACGGGGATGCATTGGCCTGGGTCGCCCCCAAGACCGCGGTCGACGCGAGTACACACGTCACTGCTGCTGTCGATATCTTCCGCATCCGGCGCATCGCTCCCCTTTCGCGGGGGGGGAGATCCGGACTCTACGAGGTGTGTTGCTCGACCGGATCGGTTCATCCACCCACGAGAACACAAGGTAACAGGTAAATCGGTCAATCAGGACAAAACGGTCTTATTCGGTGGAGATGGATTTCAACCATTTCTCCATCACGGCTGCGGCAATCTCGAGTCCCTGCGACTCGGCTGCACTCAACTGCTGCATGAAGATGCGCGGACCGTCCGCTCCCAGCGAAGCATGCAGCGAATCGCGGTACTCGGCCAGTTCCATCCACTCGCGCGCCACCGCGGAGGACGCTTCGAGGTGAAACTGAACGGCGTAACTCTGCTTGTATCGGAAGAGTTGATTCGGATACTTGGCAGAACCAGCGAGCCGCACCGCGCCGTTCGGAATGTCGAAGGTATCCGAATGCCATTGCATTGCAGGAAATGTGGAGGGCAGATCTCCCCACACGGGATCTTGCCGGCCCTCGACAGTCAAGGTGATCTCCTCAACTCCGACTTCGGGTACCGCTCCCGTGTAGACGCGAGCACCCAGCGCTGCGGCGAGCAACTGCGAACCCAGACACACTCCCCACACCGGGACGTCGCTCTCGACCAGATCGCGAATGTATTCGATCTCGGATGCCAACCACTCGACCTCGCCCTGATCGCCGACGCCCATCGGCCCGCCCATCACGATCACGGCGTCGAACCGTCGATGTGCCGGAAGCGGGTCGGTGCCCAGAAGAACAGTCTGCACGTCTCCGTAGCTCTCCAGGACAGGCGAATACGCCGCTGGGGGTTCACACTGCGCGTGTCGTAGCTCCAGAAAATGCATGCTCGCGGTCCTTTCGCTCCCGATGCCTGTAAGCCTATGGCCCTTTCTGCTGCCGGTCGCGGCGGCGCCACGCTTGACAACTACTTGCCATTTCCCGCACTCTGATCACCAAGACGTGGAATCCAATATATTGGATTCCAGAAGGGTGTACTTGTCACATGAGAATGGCCACGAGCGACCCCGTCATCGGAATACTCGGAGGCATGGGGCCCGCCGCTACTGCCGACTTTTACTCCAAACTCGTTGCGCTGACACCAGGTTCGACGGATCAGGAGCACCCCAAAGTTGTCATCTGGGCCGATCCCACCGTTCCCGACCGGACATTGGCACTCACCGAGAACGGCCCTGACCCCACTCCGTGGCTGATCCGCGGTGCGCGCGTTCTCCGAGAGTCGGGCGCGACGACGCTCGCCATCCCATGCAATACCGCCCACGCCTTCCTGCCCGCCATCTCGTCCCAACTGGGACTTCCCGTCGTCCACATGATCGACGAAGTCGCTCGGCACATCCGGACGCTCTCACCCGCCGTCACATCCGTCGGACTATTGGCCACCACGGGGACGGTCCGCACCGGGTTGTATCAACAATGGCTGTCGGAACACTCGATTGACGTCCTGGTGCCCGGACCTGCGATCCAGGACGAACTGGTGATGCCGGCGATCCGAGCAATCAAGAGCGGCAACGTCGGAGACGAGACCACCGACAAGCTCGTCAGGGCCGCTGATCTTCTCGTCGAATCGGGCGCGCAGGTCGTCGTGGCCGGATGCACCGAGATTCCGCTCGGACTGCCCGCCGACGCCACAACCTGTCAGATCATCGATCCGGCAACAATTCTCGCCCGCGCTCTGCTCCGGCGGGTTGCAGATGCCCGGAGACACCCTTCGATGGTCGTTTCGGGCTGACCTGCAGCAGGGAGGCTGCAGAGTACGATATCCAGTATGTTGCGTGGCGGTAAACCGGTTGAGCGAGCACGAATGAGCGACATCGCTCTCGAACGCATTCGCGAAGCGATCGTCACCGGTGAACTGGCGCCGGGCTCGAAGATCAAGGACAGCGAACTCGCCGAGTATCTGGGCTTGAGCAGAACTCCGGTCCGCGAAGCGCTCGCAAGGCTGGTCGACACCGGACTCGTGGAAGCGAAACCCGGTGCGTACACGCGCATCACCACCCTCGACCGCGGCGACGTCGAGGCAACACTCGCAGTCATCGAAGCTCTCGACCAACTGGCCGTCGTCACCGCTGTACCGAATCTCACCGACGAGATGATCGGGGCGATGCGTTCGGCCAACAAGGACTTCGCTGCCGCCGTCAAACGAAACGACATAGGCCGAGCCCTGACCGCAGACGATCGCCTACACAGCGTCATCATCGATGCTGCGGCGAATCCGCTGTTGAAGAAGCTGATTCACCAGGTTCACCCACAAATTCACCGCATCTACTACCGCAAGTTCTCGAGCCTCCTCGGGAGCCAGGACTCCGTCGATCATCACAACAGGCTGATCAAGCTGTGCGCAGACCACGATGCCGAGGCGGCAGCGACGCTGTCAGCCGAACATCGACGCCATCTCGGCGGGCTGATCGGCGAACTTTTCGACGCCGACGAGTTCGCGCTCTCGGACTGACCGAGTCCGGGTACAAGTTTCGGCGCTTGCCTATATTGGTCATTGCCGATATAAATGACTGGTGCATGCATTCGACGTTCTCGGAGACCCAGTGCGGCGACGAATCATGGAACTCCTGTCCGGCGGCGAGCGCTCGGCGGGTCAGATCGCCGAAGTCGTGGCAGCGGAGTTCGGAATCTCGCAACCGACCGCGTCCGGACACCTGCGAGTACTCCGAGAAAACGGATTCGCCACCGTCCGCAGCGAAGGCACCAGGCGTCTCTATGCCGTCGAGCCCGCGCCATTGCAAGAAGTGGACCAATGGCTCGACGGATTCCGGCAGTTCTGGAGCGGCCCTCTCGACGCATTGGCCACAGAACTCGCACGCGGGAAACGACGCGGCTCGAAGCGGAGCAGATCTTCACAATCGAATTCTTCCGACGAAGGAGACTCACAATGACCGAGATCGCGAACCAGGACACCAGCCTCACCGCGGTGGAGCGGAGCATGGGTAACCGCGACATCGCAGAAGGTTCGGCTCGAACTGCCGTACTCAAGCGCCGCTACAACGCGTCGGTCGACGACGTCTGGGATGCCATCACGACCCCTGACCGCATCAACCGTTTCTTCCTTCCGGTGAGCGGAGACTTCCAGGTGGGCGGCTCTTACGCCTTCGAAGGCCAGGCAAGTGGCGAGATCCTGGCCTGCGACGCCCCACACCTGCTGCGACTGCAGTGGACACCGCCCGGCGATCGTGGATACAGCGATCAGGTCGAGATCCGGCTGACTGCCGACGGCCCCGACGCCACCTGGCTCGAGTTGGAGCACGCCTCCGTCGCCGATGTCTTCCGTAACGACCCGGACACCGGCTGCTACGGCGTCGGAACCGGCTGGGAAGGCCCACTTCACTACCTGGGCGAATACTTGCGCGGCACTCTCCCTGATGCGCCGAGCACCGAGTGGTACACCTTCGACGAAGCAGAGGAGCTTCGTCTGGCCAACTTCCGAGGGTGGGAGTGGGCAAAGATCGAGGCAGAGCACGGCGGCCGATAACGCCCAATTCTTCGAAAACGGTCACAGGATGGCCGTTTGCTTTGTATCGTGACCGAGCTGGACGTATGTCCAGCAATTTTGGTGGCTTCCTTTCGTGCCACACCTGCTTCGGTCCACGAGAAGAGAGCTCCACATGGCGCCACAACCCGTAGTCGACAACGCGGCCACGACGCGACGCACGCACATCATCCGGACAGTTCTCGCTGTCCTCGTCATCGCACCGCTGTCGATTGCGGCGTTCTACATGTGGGCACTGTGGGATCCGGGCGACACGGTCAACCGCTTGCCCGTCGCCATCGTCAACGCCGATGCGGGCACAGAACTCGACGGAACACGTCTGCAAGCCGGCGATGAAGTTGTTGCCGCGCTCGTCGAGAGCGGAGACGTTGCATGGAAGGTCGTCTCGGAACAGGAAGCCGCCGACGGCGTCAACGACGGCACCTATTACTTCTCGGTCGTCATTCCGAAAACTTTCAGCGCGGATGTGGCCAGTGCCGCATCAGGTTCGGGCCGCAAGGCCGAACTCGACGTCTTGTACAACGACTACAACAGTCTGGTCGCCGGCCCGGTCGGTGAAAGCATCATCGCTCAAGTGCGCTCGGCGGTCTCCGAGTCGATCGGCGAGCAGTCCATCGACCAGGTGCTGGTCGGGTTGGGTGAACTCGGAACAGGATTCGGTGAAGCAGCAGCAGGAGCGCAACAGCTGTCCGACGGATCCTCCGAAGCGCTTGCCGGAACCAACGAGCTCTACGCTGGAAGCAAGGAACTCGCCACCGGCATGGGCGAAGCAAATCAGGGCGGCAAGGAGCTGGCCGCCGGAGCCGGCGAGCTGGCTGCCGGAGCTGGCGAAGCTGCTGCAGGCTCGGGCGAGCTGAGCAGCGGACTCAACCAGTTGGTCGGGGGAACCGACGAACTCGGCGCAGGCGCCCGTCAGATCAGCGAAGTGGTCGACATGGTCACCACCCCGGTACTCGACCTCGCGGGGTCCTCGGACGCCGTCGTCGGTCAGATCGACGCCCTCACGTCGATGCTTCGAAACTCGGCCGATCCGGTCTCCGCCGGACTCGTCGAAGCCCTGGCTGGACTGCGGGCTTCCCTGACTGCACAACCGTCGGACGACGACGTGATCGGTCAGCTCGGTCAGCTTCGCGACGGCGCGCGGGAAATCTCGCGGCAGCTCACTGATCCGAGCAGCGACTACCGTGGTGGGCTCCTTGCCGCCGCGGCCGGTGCAGGTGAACTCAACACCGGCCTGGGCCAACTGTCCGACGGTGCAGGCCAACTCGCTACCGGTGCACAGGAACTCTCCACCGGGCTGGGGCAGTTGGACACTGGAAGTACTGCGCTCCGTGACGGTCTCGGGCAGCTATCGGCCGGCGTCGGCGAGCTCGACGCGGGTAGCGCGGAACTCGCCACCGGTTTGTCCGACGGTGCCGCCCAGGTGCCGCAGTTCTCGGACGACGAGCGCGCCACCACGGCCAATCTGCTCTCGTCCCCGGTTGCCGTCGACGCGCGGAACAACTATCCCGCAGCCGGTTTCGGACCGGGAGCCGTCCCTGCCGTGATCTCGGTGGCACTGTTCCTGTGCGGAATTCTCACGTGGTTCGTCGTCCGTCCACGACGCGGACGTTCACTGAACTCGCACACCAGCGTGGTGCGTGAGGGGCTGCGCCGCTACCGCATTCCCGCCCTGGTCACCTTGGTCGCGGCGCTCGTGTTGTCGGTGGTGTCACTGACCGTGGCAAACGTCGAACCACCTAGTGTCCTGGCGATGATCGCAGTGATGATCCTGGTGGGTGCCGCCGCGGTCAGCTCGGGCAGGCTCTTCACCGTTGTGTTCGGAGCCGTCAACGGAACCTTCATCGCTTTGGGCGCCTTGATGATTCAGATCTTCGCCTTCGGCGCGGTGTACCCCATCGAACAGATGCCGACGGTTCTGCAGTGGCTGCACGCCCTGATGCCACTCACGTGGGCGCGCAACGCCATGCGCATGGTCCTTGTCGGATACTACGGCCCGAAATTCTGGGTGGCGGTAATCGCTCTGGCTGCCTTGGTGATCGGAGCCGTCCTGTTCACCATCTGGTGGCGCCGCCGACAAGAACCGCCGACCGAAGCCGATGACGACGCGCCGATCACCGAAGAGATCGTGTACCTCCAGCAAACGCAAGCGTGAGCCGGATCAGCGAACGAGCGTCGTACGCATCAACATGACGTTGTAGTCGGCCCACGTGGTGGCAAGGAAGTACAGATCCGAACCACTGGACCACGGGTGGATGTATGCGGCGTAGATACCGGGAACCTCGACCAGATTGACCAGTGTCTCCGGTGCCGTCCACGGACCGACCGGACTGGGAGCGGTTCGCATCACGATCGAACTGAACGCGTCGGCGTACATCGCCACGAACTTGCCGAGGAACTCGTTGTACTGAACGGAGACCTCACCGATGCGGCCGTCCATGACGGGTACGGCCGCAGCGGGATCGGCAAGGATCCAGCCGTTTCCGTTCCAGTACTCGTAGGCGGAAAGATCGAGGATCGCCCCCTCGGGCACGCGAGAAAGTCGAACCTCGCCGGATCGTCCCGCGGGGGTTCCGTAGTTGTAGACGAACCCGCCGTCCTTCACCATCGAGCTCATCTGGAAGTTCTCGCTACCGGCGACGGGGGCGACACCCGCGGGAAGAACCCCACCGATGTTGGGGCGCAGAGTTTCCGGACGAGTGGTCCACGTTTCGCCGTTGTCCGAGGAGGTGGCAATCTGCGAGTAGTTCGTGCTCCACTGCCCGGCCTCGCCCCAGTTACGCACCGACATGTAGCTCAGATACTGCACACCGTTCACTGCGATGCCGCTCGTGGGGATGCTGGAGGCCTCGACACCCGGAATCTTCAGACCGGAAATGATCTCACGCGCCTGAGCTGTGCCGTCCATCGGCGCACTGTCGATGCGCATACCGTCGGCGAGTACCCGATCCGAGCTGCGGAAGAGTACATTGCTTCGCCACTCGCCCACCAAACCGTCGCAGCCGGGGTTACGACTGAGCCCGGTGGTATCGCCGAAAGCGGTCAGAATCTGCCCCGCACCGTTGTCCCACATGATGCCCAGGTCGGTACCCAGGACATTGAAGCGATCAACGGTCTTGTTTGGACTGTATGTCCCGGTGACCTTTTCGATCGCGGCAGTACGACCGGACAGACCTGGCAACCCTCCGGTGTTGCCGTTGAGCCACGGTGCCGCATTGGCCGGACCACCGCTACTACCGACGCCACTGACTCCGACGCATCCCGGCGCAGCCATCGCCGGCGAAGCCACCGCCGTGACGGCAGCAGCTGCCAGAGCAGCAACTACCCCGAACACCCCCAACGATCTCCCCGCGCGAAACATGACTCCCCCATGGCCGGGATTGTTGGTGTTGTCGTCATTCCCCCCGAACCTCGGACAATCTAGCAACTGCAGTCACAGATAACCCAATCAGACAAAGACGCGAAAAGGCCTGAAAGTCATAGTAGTTCAGACTTTCAGGCCTTTTCGGACAGAGAAGATCAGTCAGTAGGTCAGCGCGCTCCGCTCGCACCGCCGTCGAGTGGAATCACCGCGCCGGTCAGATAAGCCCCGGCACGTGAAGCCAGGAAAATGGCAAGACCTGCAGCATCCTGGGGAGTTCCGACCCTGCCCAACGGGACCGAGTCCGCCACAGCCTTTGCACTTTGCTCGTCCTCGAGGAGGAATGCCATCATCTTCGACGGGAACGGGCCCGGCGCAATGGCATTGACCGTGATCTGTTCCCCCGCAAGCGTTGCCGCGAGCTTGCGCGTCAACATGTGCACCGCAGCCTTACTGGCTCCGTACGAGAAGTTCTCCGAACCCGACACCACGAGTCCGTCGATCGATCCGATATTGATCACGCGCGCGGGATCTTCCGCCGTGGCTGCAGACCGCAACTGCGGCAACAGCTTCTGCGTCAGGAGGAAGATTGCCTTGACATTGATGTCGAAAATCTTGTCGAAGCCTGCGGCCGGAAAATCGTCGACGGGAGCTCCCCACGTGGCACCGGCGTTGTTGACCAGTACGTCGAGCGTCGGCGAAATCTCGGCGACCTTCGCAGCGAGGCTCTCGACCCCCTCGTCCGTGGACAGATCGGCCGGATGCGAAATGCAGGTGCCGAACTCCGAAAGCTCTCGCGCGGCTTCGTCACAGGCTTCGGCTTTTCGGGCCGAAATGACGACCGTCGCTCCGCCTTCGACAAATCCACGAGCGATCATGTATCCGATGCCGCGTGATCCACCGGTGACCACAACGGTCTTGCCACTGACGTCGAACAGTCCCTCGATCAAGCTCATGCGACCTCGAAAAGCCCGGCAGCACCCATACCGCCGCCGATGCACATGGTCACCACCACGAGCTTGGCTCCGCGCCGTTTTCCTTCAAGAAGAGCATGGCCGACCAGACGAGCCCCCGTCATTCCGTACGGATGGCCGACAGAGATACCGCCGCCGTCGACGTTGTACTTCTCGGGATCGATCCCGAGCTTGTCGCGGCAGTACAGGGCCTGAGAGGCGAAGGCCTCGTTGAGTTCCCAGAGATCGATGTCGTCGACCTTCAGCCCATGAAGATCCAGCAGACGCGGAATCGCGAACACCGGTCCGATGCCCATCTCGTCGGGAGCGCAACCCGCGACAGCCATGCCACGGTAGATACCGAGAGGAGCCAACCCGCGGCGTTGCGCCTCGCCTGCCTCCATCAGCACCGACGCCGAAGCGCCGTCGGAGAGCTGAGACGAGTTGCCCGCAGTGATGGACGAATGAGCACTGACAGTCCCGTCGGCCAGAACCGGTCGCAGACTCGACAGCCCTTCCAACGTGGTGGAAGCGCGGTTGCCTTCGTCGCGGGTCAGCGTCACGGACTCGCTGCGGATCTCACCGGTCTCCTTGTCCTGCACCTGCTTGATCGAGGGCAGCGGGACGATCTCGAGATCGAACCGACCTGCGTCCTGGGCCGCTGCGGTCCGCTGCTGGGAGACGAGCGCGAACTCGTCCTGCTGCTCGCGGGTGACTCCGTAGCGCTCGGCGACGATCTCGGCCGTATGCAGCATCGGCATGTAGATCGACGGCTTGTTTTCCTTCAGCCACGGATCAGCCGCGCGGAAGTTGTTCATGTGATCGTTCTGGACCAACGAGATCGATTCGACTCCGCCGCCGACCGCGATCTGCATTCCGTCGTCCACGATCTGCTTTGCTGCGGTCGCGATGGCCATGAGCCCGGACGAGCACTGACGATCGATCGTCATTCCGGAAACCGAGTCCGGAAGCCCGGCCCGCAGCACCGCTTGCCGTGCGACGTTGCCGCCGGAAGATCCCTGCTGCAGCGCAGCGCCGAGGATGACGTCCTCGACCTCGCCGCCCTCGAGGCCCGCGCGCTGAACTGCATTCGAAATGGCATGTGCAGCAAGCTCTTGAGCCTGAGTGTTGTTGAACGCGCCGCGGTACGCCTTACCGATCGGGGTACGGGCGGTGGAAACGATGACAGCTTGCCTCATCGGGGAAACCTTTCGTCGAACACGAAGTGCTGTGCGCCTTTATTAACCGCCGGGGGTTAATAAAGGCGCACAGCAAGAATCAGGGCTGGAACACGACGCGACCGACAGTGGTGCCGTCGCCGAGGCGACCGATACCGTCGGCAACGTCCGTCAACGACAACCGCTCACTGATCAGTGGTTTGACCAAGCCGGCATCGGCGAGCCTGGTGAGCTCGACGTGGCAGTCGTCGATGGCCTGCTGGTTGTAGGCCTTGTACAGCCCCCAGTGCAGTCCGATGATCGAATAGTTCTTGATGAGAGCGTGATTGAGTGCCGGCTGCGGGATCGTGCCACCGGCGAAGCCGATGATGACGATCCGTCCCTCGAAGGCGATGCACTTGGTGGACTTCGCGTATGCGTCGCCGCCGACCGGATCGAAGACCACGTCGGCGCCCTTGCCGCCGGTGAACTCCTTGACCGCTGCCACGAAGTCCTCACTGTGACGGTCTACGACGAGGTCGGCGCCGAGCTTGCGCGCGTACTCGGCCTTGTCCGGGCCGCCGACGACACCGATCACCTTGGCGCCTGCCGCCTTGCCGAGTTGCACTGCCGCACTACCGACACCACCCGCAGCAGCGTGGACCAACAATGTCTCACCCTCGAGCAGTTGGGTGCGGCGATGCAGAGCGAACCACGCTGTCTGATAGCCGATGCTCAGAGCGGATGCTTCCGCGTCGTCGAGAGCCGACGGCGCCGGGAACGTGTTGTTCTGATCCAGTACCGAGTACTCGGCGAATCCGCCGGACGGCAGACTCGGATTACCGATCACCCGGTCCCCCACTGCGAATTTGGTCACCGATTCACCGACCGAGACCACTTCACCACACAGTTCGACACCGGGTGTGAAGGGCAGCGGCGGCTTGATCTGGTACTCACCGCGGCACATGAGGACGTCGGGGAAGTTGGCCGGAGCCGCCAGCACCTTGACCAACATCTCCGTCGCATTCGGGGTGGGATCCGCGGTCTCCTCCAACGCGAGCACATCGCGGGGTTGACCGAGTTCGTTGACGCGCCAAGCCTTCACAGCAATTCTCCAGACAGATAGTGGGTGAGTTTCAGGACGAGATCGGGAGGTCGACCAACTCGGCGAGGCGTGCCCGATGCTGATACGCGGTTCCCAGCGACAGCTGATCGCTCTTCGCCCGTTTGAGGTACAGGTGCGCCGGATACTCCCACGTCATTCCGATACCACCATGAAGTTGGACGCACTCCTCCGCAGCATGAACCGCGACGCCGCTGCAGAATGCCTGGGCCACCGTCGCTGCGATCGCCGCATCGGCGTCGCCGCGTGAATAGGTGTCCGCCGCATAGCGTGCTGCCGCGCCCGAAGAGCTGACTTCGAGCCAGAGATCGGCGAGGCGGTGCTTGATCGCCTGGTACGAACCGATCGCCCGGCCGAACTGCTTGCGCTCCTTCACATACGCGAGAGTCGTTTCGAGGCACCACTGAGCTACAGCGAACTGTTCGGACGCCAGAAGTGCGCTTCCGCAGAGCAACGCTTCCTCAACCGCTTGCGCCGCATTGCCGCTGTCGACACGGACCGACGACGAACCCGAGAACTCGACGTCCGCCAATCGGCGCGTCATGTCCAGGGACAGAACCGGCGTGACGGTAGCGTCGGCGATCCGAACGGTATGCAGCTCCAGGCCGCTCTCACCGGCAACCGGAACAACAAGAACATCGGACTCGGCGACGCCGGCAACCGTCGTGACGCTGCCGACGAGTCCACTCGCCGTTGCCTTGACAGTAGGTGTGAAAGTTCCTGGTGCAGTGGACAACGGGACGACCAGAGCAGCCGTCGAATCCCCCGCTGCCAATTGACCGAGCACCTCGGTCTCGCCGGCCTTCAGCAACGCCGTCGTCGCCAGCACCGCGCTGGTGAAGAACGGAACGGGAGCGACCGCACGTCCGATCTCCTCCATCACGACCGCCGCCTCACGCGTCGACGCACCTGCCCCGCCCAGTTCCTCGGGTACCAGCAGTCCCGCCAAACCGAGTTCCGACGCCAGCGACTTCCACAGCCCGGTGAAGTCGGCGGACACGTCGTCGTACGCCGTGACCACGGTGTCGGCGCCGGCCCGCTCGCTCAGCAGTCGTCTGACGCTGGCTCGCAGATCTTGTTCGGTCTCGGAGTACAGCAGATCGGTGCTCATCGGGGTAGGTCCTTCCAGGCGATGTCCTTGTCGACGCGATGCTCGGGCGGCAACCCGAGTACACGTTCTGCGATGACGTTGCGCAGGATCTCCGACGTTCCGCCCTCGATCGAATTGCCCTTGGCTCGCAGGTACCGGTATCCGGGTTCACGCCCGGTGAAGTCGACGGAATCCGGTCGACGCAGTGTCCAGTCGTCGTAGCGCAGACCGGCTTCGCCGTGCAGTTCGAGGTCGAATCCAGAAATCTGCTGGGCCAAACCGGCAAACGCGAGCTTCATTCCCGAGCCTTCGGGGCCGGGCTGGCCGGCGGCGAGCTGCTGGCGCAGTCGCTCCCCGGTCAGACGCGCAACTTCGGATTCGGTCCAGAGTCGCATCAACTCGTCGTGCATCGCCGGGTTACGCAGCTCGGGCTCGTCACGCCAGGCCTGAGCGACCTTTCCGATCATGCCGCCCTCACGCGGTGCGCCCGAACCGATGGCAACACGCTCGTTGTTCAGGGTGGTGGTCGCAACCTTCCACCCCTGGCCTTCGGCTCCGAGGCGATTGGCGTCCGGAATCCTGACGTCCGTGAGGAATACCTCGTTGAATTCGGCCTCGCCGGTGATCTGACGCAGCGGCCGGACATCAACGCCCGGATCGGTCATGTCGCAGATGAAGTAGCTCAGACCCGCGTGCTTGGAACGTGACGGATCGGTCCTGGCCACGAGAATCGCCAGCTGCGCATTCTGCGCGCCCGACGTCCATACCTTCTGCCCGTTGACTATCCAGTCTTCGCCGTCGCGGACGGCGCGGGTAGCAACGGCCGCGAGGTCCGACCCTGCGCCCGGTTCACTGAACAGCTGGCAGTAGACCGTCTCCGCAGTCCACAACGGGCGCAGGAACTTCTGCTTCTGCTCCTCGGTGCCGAAGGCAGCGATGGTCGGTGCCGCCATGCCCAGTCCGATCCCGTTCTTGCCGGTGGCCGGGCCCGGTGCACCGGCGGCCTCCAGCTGAGCGTTCACCTGACGCTGAAAGCTCTGCGGTACACCGAGTCCCCCATGACCTTCGGGGAAATGAACCCACGCCAGTCCGGCGTCGAATCGTGCGCCGAGGAAGTCCGATACCGACACGCTGTTCGGATCGTTCTCCGCGAGAAGCGTGTTCACCTTCTCGGTGAGATCACGCGATACTGCCTCTTCGTCGAAAGCCATGCCCATTCCTTCGGTTCGAGCGGTGAGCGGACGGTCAGTCCTTCGGTCCACCGGCGACGTAGACGACCTGACCGGAAACAAAGCCTGCGCCTTCGCTGACAAAGAACGACGCGGTGTGCGCGATGTCCTCGGGCTGTCCGACGCGATTGACCGGAATCTGCGAAGCGGCAGCGGTCTTGAAGTCCTCGAAGCCGACGCCCATGCGCTCGGCCGTTGCGGCGGTCATCTCGGTTTCGATGAATCCGGGGGCAATAGCGTTCGCGGTCACGCCGAACTTGCCCAGCTCGAAGGCCAATGTCTTGGTGAAGCCCTGCATTCCGGCCTTCGCAGCGGAGTAGTTGACCTGTCCACGATTACCGAGAGCCGACGTGCTCGAGAGGTTCACGATGCGGCCGAACTTCGCTTCCACCATGTACTTCTGCACCGCACGCGACATGAGGAACGCTCCGCGCAGGTGGACGTTCATCACCGAATCCCACTCGGCAACACTCATCTTGAACAGAAGGTTGTCGCGAGTGATACCGGCATTGTTGATCAGCACGGTAGGTGCACCCAGGTCTGCGGCCACACGATCCACTGCTGCAGCAACCGAAGCCTCGTCGGAGACGTCAGCGCCGACGGCCAGCGCCTGTCCGCCTGCGGCCTTGATCGCGTCGACGGTTCCGGCACACGCCGCTTCGTCGAGGTCGAGCACGGCGACGGCAAAACCGTCTTCCGACAGTCGCTTCGCTACTGCCGCACCGATTCCGCGTGCTGCACCCGTGACAATTGCGGTTCTACGTTCCTGGCTCACTGGCCCTCCATACTTTCGTGATTCGACGGACACCGGACGATCTCGTCAGATCCCGGCCTGATCTGCAATTTCCCTGGCTTTGGCGACCAAGGCGTCAATACGTTCCACGGTGGGAGTTCCGCTCTCGGCGGCATTCTGCGGTTCGTCGCGGGCGCGACGCATCACGCCCTCGGCGATCACGGCAATCTTCCACAGTCCCAACGTGTGCCAGAACTTCAGCGCAGCAGGATCCCGTCCGGTGGCCTCGAGGTAGATCCGGGAGATCTCCTCTCGCGAGGGGAATCCCGGGAGTGCCGACGCCGGGAAATCGCCGCCGGTATTCTCACCAGCCGCCGGCCAGTACGCCAACAAGCTTCCGACGTCCGCCAACGGATCACCGAGTGTGCACAGTTCCCAGTCGAGGGCCGCGACAACTTCGCCGTTGCTCGCCGAGGTGATCACATTGCGTAGGTGAAAGTCGCCGTGCACCAACGCGGTTTCAGTGTGATCCGGCTGGGCTGCAATCAGGCGTCGGGTGAGATCGTCGAGATCAGGGCATTCCCGCGTCTTCGACTGTTCCCATTGACCTCCCCAACGCTTCAACTGCCGTGCAGCGTAGGGCTTGTGGCTTGCCAGGTCGTCGAGACCGGCCTGCTCGAGGTCGACGGCGTGTATCTTCGCCAGCGTCTGAGCGAGCGAGATTCCGATTGCCCGGCGACGATCTTCCGACAACGCCTCCGCAAGAGGCATTCGGTCCACCACTTCGCCGTCCACGAATTCCATGAGGAGCAGCGGAACTTCGGTGACGGCAGGATCCTCGGTCAACCCGAATACTCGCGGCGAAGGCACGTCGGTGGATTCGAGAGCGCTCAGGATTCGAGCCTCACGCGCCACGTCGTGAGCCGAGGCCAGCAGATGCCCCAGCGGTGGGCGTCGTAGCACCCAGCGATTGCCGTCCTGATCGCGAACCAGGTACGTGAGATTCGACTGCCCCAAGCCGATTCGATCGAAGGACAACGGCCCGGAAAAGTCGATCCCCAGGCCTGCGATCCACCCGGTGACCGCTTCGGTATCGAGTCCCACTACTCCGACGCTAGCCACCGACGGACGCTCCCTGCCGGAACGGGAGTGCGTCACCCAACAACTGGCCACCGTCGATGGTCATGATCTCACCGGTGATCCACTGGGCTGCATCCGAAACCAGGAAGGCAATGGCAGCGGCCACGTCCTCGGGTTCACCGATGCGTCCGAGAGCAGTCGACGCGGACACCGCTTCTTCGTGTTCTTTCCACAGAGCTTCGGCGAGTTTGGTTCTCACCACTCCCGGCGCAACGGCATTGACACGAATCTTCGGTGACAACTCGAGCGCCAACTGCTTGGTGATGTGGATCAGAGCAGCCTTCGACGCGTTGTACGTACCGATTCCCGCCTCGAACGCCATGCCGCCGATCGAAGCGGTGTTGACCACGGAACCACCGTGCTCGCCCATCCAGGCCCGCGCTGCGAGGCCGGTCCACAGGACTGGAGCCCACACGTTGACGTCGAAAGTCTTGGCGAAGCGCGAGTGATCCTGGTTGATGATCGGCCCGAACGACGGGTTGGTGCCCGCGTTGTTCACCAAGATGTCGAGACTGCCGAAACGCTCGATCGTCTGCTCGACGCACTTGCGTGCAGCATCCTCGTCCGTCGCGTGAGCGCCGACGCCGATCGCGTTGCCGTTCACCTGCGCGGCGGCCGCATCTGCGGATTCCTGTGAGCGCGAAGTCAGTACGACGTTTCCGCCCGCCGCCGCAATCGCCTGCGCGGTCGCGAGGCCGATGCCCCGCGATGCGCCTGTGACGATGGCCGTCTTACCGGTGAGATCCAGTCCTGCCATGTCAGTTCGCCTTGACTTCGCGGTACTTGCGCAGTTCCTGCTTGGCGATGGCGCGCTTGTGCACCTCGTCCGGGCCGTCGGCCAGGCGAAGGGTGCGCATGTGGGCGTAAGCCATCGCGAGCGGGAAGTCGTCGGTGACGCCGCCACCGCCGTGAACCTGGATGGCGCGGTCGATGATCTTGAGCGCGATGTTCGGTGCCGCAACCTTGATGGCTGCGATCTCGGTGCGCGCTTCCTTGTTGCCCACCGTGTCCATCATGTGTGCGGCCTTGAGCGTGAGGAGTCGAACCATCTCGATGTCGATACGAGCCTCGGCGATCCAGTCCTGGATATTCGCGTTGTCACTGACGGGCTTCCCGAAGGTGATGCGGGTGGATGCGCGCTTGCACATCAGTTCCAGTGCGCGCTCGGCCATTCCGATTGCACGCATGCAGTGGTGGATGCGGCCGGGGCCGAGGCGGGCCTGGCTGATCGCGAATCCTTCACCCTCACCGGCGAGAATGTCCTTGGCCGGGACGCGCACGTCCTCGAAAGTGATCTCGCCGTGTCCTTCGCGGTCCTGGTAGCCGAAAACCGGCAGGTTGCGCAGGATCGTGACGCCGGGAGCATCGATCGGCACGACCATCATCGACTGCTGACGGTGGGTGGCGGCATTGAAGTCGGTCTTACCCATGACGATCAGAACCTTGCAGTTCTGGTGCAAGGCGTTGGAAGCGAACCACTTACGGCCGTTCAGCACGTACTCGTCGCCGTCACGGTCCATACGGAGCTGGATGTTGGTGGCGTCGGAGCTGGCAACCTCGGGCTCGGTCATCGCGAAAGCGGAACGAATTTCGCCTTCGAGAAGCGGCTTGAGGTACTTCTCCTTGTGCTCGTCGGTGCCGAAGAGCGTGAGCACCTCCATGTTTCCCGTGTCCGGAGCGGCGCAGTTGGTGGCCTCGGAGGCCAGGTGGCTGCGGCCCATGATCTCCGCGAGCGGTGCGTATTCCAGGTTGGTCAGGCCGGGGCCCCATTCGGGATGGGGATGGAAGAGGTTCCACAGCCCGCGGGCCTTGGCTTCCTTCTTCAGGTCGTCGATGATCGGCGGCTGAAAGTGCGGGTTACCGGACTCACGCATCTGCTCTTCGTAGACCGCTTCGGCCGGGTAAACGTGCTTGTCCATGAAATCGAGCAGTTCGGCCTGGTACTTCTTGGTGCGATCCGAGAACTCAAACACTGACATGTGAACTCCTGACAGAGAGGGAAGGAAAATTGGGGGCTCGATGTTCGAGATGGCTGTTGACACCCTCGACGACATCCGGGCCGTGAAATGCGTTCAGCATCAGCGATTCCGCATGCCTGGCGGAATCAGTGAAGGTCGAGTGCGCGTCGGCACTCATCTGAGATTTGATGACGGAGAGGGACGTCGGCGAGCAGTTCGCCGCGATGTCCTCGGCGTAAGCAATCGCCGCATCCAGAACGTCACCGCCGGTGACCAGGTGGTCGACCAGACCGATGCGGTACGCCTCGTCGGCGTCCACCATCCGGCTGGAAAGCAGAAGATCGACTGCTCGACTGTGCCCGACCAAGCGGGGCAACATCCAGGAGATGCCGTACTCCGCAATCAGGCCTCGACGCGCGAACGCGGTAGTGAATCGTGTTGCGCTCGAACCGAAACGAACGTCGCAGTACAGAGCCTCGACCATTCCGAGCCCGGCAGCGACGCCGTTGACGGCGGCGATCAGCGGCTTGCGGATGGTGGTCGGGAAATGACGGTCTCGCGGCCGGACAAGATCACTTTCGGAGACTTCGCCGACGTTCTTCAAATTGCCGAGGTCAGCCCCCGAGCAGAATCCTCGGCCGGAGCCGGTGACAACAATTGCTCGGACACTGGGATCTTCGTCTGCCACGGCCAGAAAGTCGTAGTACTGATCTTCGAGCTCGTTGGTCCACGCGTTGAGAACGCGGGGCCGATTGAATGTCAGAACCAGCACCGCTCCTCTCTGCTCGGAGAGGACGAGTTCCTCGGTCATCGTGTTCCCGCGAGGAGCGACGCCTGGTACCGGCGCATCCCGCGCAGCCAACGGTCGTAGTCGGCGCCCTTCTGCCGGTACATGTCCAGCACGTTCTTGTGCGGAAGGATGAGAAATTCTTCGGCATCCACTGCCGCAAGAACGATTTCGGCGCATTCGGCAGGCTCGAGAACATTGCCTGCCGCAAGCACGGCTCCGGTTGCGGCCTTGCCGACCGGATCGCCGGAGTTCTCACCTTCGTAGAGAAGCTTGGTGTTGACGCCCATCGGGCACAGGCAACTGACGCGAACACCCTGATCTCCGTAGGTGATCGAGAGCCACTCGGCAAACGCGACCGCGGCATGTTTGGTCACCGAGTACGCGGCGGACCCGACCTGACTGAGCAAGCCGGCCGCAGAGGCCGTGCTGATGAAGTAGCCCTCCCCGCGCTCCGTCCAGCCGGGGACGAGGAGCCTGGCAGCGCGAATGTGGGCGCGAACGTTGACGTCGATCGTCGTGTCCCAGACGTCTTCACTGATGTCGAGGCCCATGCCACCGGTAACGCCGGCATTGGCGAAGTAGAGGTCGACCGGGCCGAATTCCTTTTCCGCCTGCGCGATCAGGCCCGCAATGACCGCCTCGTCGGAGACGTCGCCACCGGCAGACACGGCCGCTCCGGGACGCTCCGCGTTGATCGCCTCTGCTACTGCCGAAGCTGCTGCCCCGTCCAGGTCAGCCACTACGACGCGAGCCCCCTCGGCAGCCAGTCGCTCGGCCAGTGCACCGCCGATTCCCCCGCCGCCACCGGTGACAATTGCTACCTTCTGGGCAACCTTCATGAGCGATTCCTCTCGCTTGCGTCATACCTACGCGCTGACAGTGATCCACGTCTCCCCTCATGTATAGTTGAATCCGGCGTCAGTTTCAACCGTCGAATCGCGACGGTCACCCGAACGGCCCGTTCCGTCCTCCTGAACTGCGAGTAAAGGGATAACGATGACTGAAAACCAATTGCCCGTCCGCCCGTCCACCTTCGCCGAGCTCGAGAAGCTCATCGGCCAGGAACTTGGCCCGACGGAGTGGTACGACATCACCCAGGAGCGCATCAACGCGTTCGCCGAAGCCACAAACGATCATCAGTGGATTCATGTCGACCCGGAACGAGCCGCATCGAGCCCGCTCGGCAGCACGATCGCGCACGGACTCTTCAGCCTCTCACTGGGACCCCAGTTCTCCTACCAACTCATCCACTTCGACGGCTTCGCCCACAGCCTCAATTACGGCTACGACAAGGTTCGCTTCCCCGCTCCCGTTCCCGTGGGATCCCGGGTCCGGATGCGCGCAACCGTCGTGTCCGCGGAGCAGTTGCCCGGCGGAATCCAAGTGAAGATGAGCCAGGTGGTCGAGCGCGAGGGTTCCGACAAGCCCGTCGTGGTCGCCGAATCCGTCGCTCGCGTCGTCGAAAAGAGCTGAACCGAAAAGAGCTGAACCGAGACTGGGACGCCCGGCCGCTCGAACATCGATGCAGCCGGGGCGGCCCACCTCGTCAGAGACGGTCGGGGAACTTCAGAGCGTTCGCCCACAGATCGGTCACAGTGGCGACAATCTGATCGAACTCCGGTGAACGCCCGTCCACCTCACCCTCACGAAGGGTGAACAGACTGTAGGCGAGTCGACTCACCATGCCGGACAGAGCAATCGACGCCGTCATCGGATCCAGCGCCGTGTCCGCGATGCCGCGGGACTGCAGATCTGCGATCCCGCGGGCATTACGGCGTATGAACGCATTGGCACGCTCGCTGCGGAACTTCCGGAACTCCGGGTCGATGTGAGCAACCTGCTCCATGAGCCCCATCAACTTCGCATTGCGTTGATACGCGGCCAGATACGCTCGATTACTTGCCTCGAGCACGGCGTACGGATCGTCCGCGCTCGCAACGCGTCCCATGCCCGGGTGCATCATGTCGTCTCGCGCGACCTCGAGGACGGCGGCGAACACCTCTTCCTTGTTCGCGAAGTACGTGTAGAACGATCCCGTCGCGCAACCGGCTTCTTTGGCGATGTCGATCAAACGTGCATCGAGATAGCCACTGCGCTCGAAAACCTTACGGGCAGCAGCAACCAATGCCGCACGCGTGCGTGTCCCCCGCTCGGTGGTCGGTCGATCCCGGAGCAGCGCGGGCGGAGCCACCGGTAAGGCGGCAATTCGCGATTCGTCGTCGAGCACGGTGCGCTCCTCATCCTTCCGATCAACATCATTTTCGGGACAATCCCAGCAGACTCGATGTTGACGCCGGATTCAAGTGTACGCTCTGGTGAGACCCAGGACACACAATCGGTCGATTCCTCCCGAAAGGCAGAACCATGGTTAGCGTTCTCGACCCGGTGACCCGTCACGCGGAAGCCACTCCGGAAAATATTGCAATTCGCGGCACGGATAGTCATTGGACATACCGACAGCTTCACGACGCGTCTCTGGCGTTTGCCGGCCGCATTCGCGACGAAGGGTTGAGCATCGGCGACCGGGTTCTGCTCGCGGCGCCGTCGGTGCCTGAATTCATCGTGGCGTACATGGGGATTCAGGCTGCAGGTTGTGTCGTGGTGCCCATCAACACGATGTCGGCGCAACCCGAAGTCGAGTACGTACTGGACGACGCCGAGATTTCGCTGGCGATCGCCTGGCACCAGCTCGGTCCCGCAGTTCAGGATGCAGGGAGTGCGCGCGGCGTCCCGGTGTGGACGCTCACCGAAGAATCGGCGAAGGCCGACCATCCACCGGCAACGGTGGTCGACCGCGACGCAGCGGACACCACGGCGATTCTCTACACCTCCGGTACCACCGGACGTCCGAAGGGCGCTCAGCTGACAGTCGGGAATCTGTTGTCTGCCGGTGAGATCGGCGCCGAGAGCAGCCGCGGAAATCCCTCGGACCGCACCGGTACCGGGCTGCCGCTCTTTCACATCTTCGGCCAGGGTTCGGTCATGATGGCAACCTTCACCGGCGGCGGATCGCTGTCCCTGCTCGCCCGGTTCGACCCGGCCGCCATGCTCGATCTGGTGCGTCGGGACAAGCTCACCATCATGGCGGGCGTCCCCACCATGTGGAATGCCATGCTGCACGCCGCAGCCGACGTGGACAGCTCCGACTTCGAACAATTGCGGATCGCAATCTCCGGTGGCGCATCACTTCCCGGTGAAGTCGCTCGCGCCTTCGAAGCACGGTTCAACTGCACAATCCTCGAGGGCTACGGCCTGACCGAGACGAGCGCATTCGGAACTTTCAACAGCATCGACCGCGTCGCAAAGATCGGATACACCGGCCGCGCCGTACCGCGCACCGAGGTCGAGGTCCGTGATCACGACGGAAATGTCTGCCAGGCAGGCACAGTGGGCGAGGTATTCATCAAAGGACCGACGGTCATGAAGGGCTACTGGAGGCGCCCGGCCGACACGGCCGCCGTCCTGTCCGACGACGGATGGTTCCGCACCGGAGACCTCGGCGAGACCGACGCCGACGGTGACCTTCGCATCGTCGACCGCGTCAAGGACCTCATCATCCGCGGTGGATACAACGTCTATCCAGGCGAGGTCGAAGAGGTGCTCTACCAGCACCCCGACATCATCGAGGCCGCGGTGATCGGTATACCCGACGACTACTACGGCGAGGAGGTTGCGGCGGTGGTGGCCGTACGCCCAGGCTCCGACCTCGAAGCAGATGACGTCACCTCGTGGGCTCGGGAACGTCTGTCCGCCTACAAGATTCCGCGGGTCGTCCAGTTCATCGACGCGCTCCCGAAGGGTTCGACGGGAAAGATCCTCAAGCGATCGATCGACCGCACCGAACTCCTCGCCCAGAAGCAGAACTGAAAACACAGGTGAACCCCGGCGAGATTTCGCCGGGGTTCACCTGTCCATGCGCTCAGAGTGCCCTGTCCATACGCTCAGAGTGCGTCGAAGTACTCGATCTGCGGGGCGCCTGCGAGGAAGGGCGCCATCGCCTTTCCCGCGGCCTGGAAATGCTCGGACGATCCATGGGCCTTGATCGCAGCACTGTCTTGATACAGCTCCATGAACTTGTAGGAATTCGTATCCGTCTTCGAGCGGATCAGTTGATACAGAACCGTTCCGGGCTCTTCCGTGCGCACCTTATCGGCAAGTTCGGCGACTACGGCTTCGAACTGTTCGCCGCTTCCGTCTTTGACGGTGATATCCGCGATGACAGCAATCATTCATTCCTCCAAAAGTGTTCCAGCAGTATTCGAGTGTTACCGAGAACCTACAGTTTCACTGCATGGGCAGTAGTCCGAACGTCGATTCCAACTGACTGCGAGTGCTTTCCGCATCGGTGTGGAGAATGCCGGCGATCCCCAATCGTGCCGCGCCGTCGAGGTTCTGTTGCAGGTCGTCGATCATCACGGCGCCTTCGGGCGCAACACCCAGCCGCTCGCACGCGATGGTGTAGATCTGACGAGAGGGCTTACGAATCCCGACTTCCGAGGAGATCACCACTTCGTCGGCGAGGTCCTCGAGCACAAAACCCGCGTAGCAATCACGCCCGAAAGCATTGGACACGAGCGCAACAGGGTGACCCGCCGCCCGCACGTCCGCGAGCAGACGCACCATCTCCTCGTCTCGAATCAGCCCGGCTTGCATACGGTCGACCAATCCAACGCTGTCGACGACTGCGCCGTGCGCTCGTAGCCGTTCCCCGAATCCTGCTTCGAAGGCCTCCTGGTCGATCTTTCCGGATTCGTGATCGGAGAGCAGTCTCTTCGAGACGTCGTCGCGGGAGAGCAGGGTCAACGGAAGTCGTGGGTCGCCCCCAAGCGAGGCCCCGAAGTCTTCGAAGGCCTGAAGAACACTGGAGGTGAGAACTCCACCGAAATCGACGAGCACTGCCGTACGCGTAGGTGTCATTGCTCCATCAGACACCAAACATGAACCCGGCGTCAACATCAGTTTTGGCGCAGCGAGAATTGTAAAGTGTTGATCCACAACCGGTTGACCGTATCGAGCAGACCGTCGAAGGTCACTCCGGCGGCGCCGTCCTCGCCGCCGCGGGATACGAAGTACCCGAACGCAAGTCGACTGATCATCCCGGAGAGTGCCCGAGACGTCAGTAGCGGATCCAGATTCGCGTCCGCCAGTCCGGCTTTCTGCAGCTTCTCGATACTGCGCGCGTTGCGTCGAACAAACGCGTCAGCACGCTCGAGGCGGAGAACCCGGAACTCCGGATCGATGCTTGCTACCTGCTCGAGCAGTCCCATCAGCTTCGCGTTCCGTCGGTACGCCTCGAGGTACGCGCGGTTACTCGCCGCGATGACCTCAGCAGGATCCGCGCCTTTCGGAGTGTGCGGCATACCCGGATGCATCATGTCTTCGCGTGCCAACTCCATCACTGCCGCGAAGATCTCTTCTTTGCTCGCGAAGTAGGTGTAGAAGGTACCGGCCGAGCACTGCGCCTCCACAGTGATGTCGATCAGCCGCGAGTCCAGATAGCCGGACCGTTCGAAAACGGTGCGGGCCGCATCGATCAACGCTCGCCGCGTACGCAAACCACGCTGAGTGGAGGGGAGTTCCCGTGACACTGTCGACGAAGCATCTTCGGAGCCTGTGCGTGCTGCAGCCATGCTCCAGTTATACGTCAGACGCCCGCTACCGGTGACCGATAGCGGGCGTCTGCTCGAAACCGAAAGAGTTACTTGGCGTACAGGTGCGCGCCCGGAATTGCGTTCGGATCGTCCCGAACTTCCTTCGGGTTGGTCTCTTTCAGCACCCAGGCACTGAAGAAGGTCACCAGACCCATGAGGGCTACGAACACGGCAACCCATGTAGTGGTCCCGGTCTTCGCGATGAGTGCCGTCATGATGAACGGAGTACCACCGCTGACCGTGATCGCCGCCAGCTGGTACGCCAACGATGCTGCCGAGTAACGCACGTTGGGCGCAAACAGCTCACCCATGTACGCAGCGATCGGCCCGTAGGTCATCGACTGGAACACGCTGCCGACTGTCACCGCGATGAAGAACAGCGGCAGGGACTTGGTGTTGATCAACCAGAAGTACGGGAATGCCCAGACCACGATCGCCGCGGCGCCGATCAGGATCATCGGACGACGACCGATCTTGTCGGACATCTTCCCGGACCACAGCACCACGCCGACTGTCAGCAACGCACTCAGGAGCGAGATGATGAGCAGTGAGTTCCGCTTCAACCCCAGTTCGGTTGTGCCGTAGCTGAGCACGCCGGCGATGCTGATGTAGAACAGTGCATTGGTGGCGGCCAGAAGTCCGCAACCGAGCAGAATCTTGCGCCAGTGATCCTTGAGCGCCTGCGCCAGTGGAGCCTGAACGACGACGTCCTTTTGGTTCTTCTTGGCGTCTTCCTGCAACTCGAGGAATTCCGGCGTGTCCTCGACCTTCGTCTGGATGTACAGAACCACAGGGAAGAGCAGCGCGCTGGCGAAGAACGGAACTCGCCAACCCCAGCTCAGGAATGCATCATTGGAAATGGTCGCGGTCGCGACGAGGAAGACCAGGCTGCCAAGCACTACACCGAACGAAACACCCATCTGACCGAAAGTGCCTGAGAATCCGCGCTTCTTGGGACTCGCTGATTCGGTGAGGAGAAGGACGATTCCGCCCCACTGGCCACCGCAGGCGAGACCTTGGATGAATCGCAGTGTCACGAGGAGAATCGGAGCGACTACGCCGATTGCCGAAGCACTCGGAATCGCGCCGATCAGGAACGTCGCGATAGCCATCAGCAACAGGCAGGTGACGACAGCGGGCTTACGCCCATACTTGTCGCCGAAGTGTCCGGCGACCAAACCGCCGATGGGGCGGGCAACGAAGCCGGCCCAGAACGTACTGAACGAGAGCAATGTGCCCATCAGTGCGGATGAATCGGGGAAGAACACATGCGGAAAGACCAGTGCCGCAGCCGTTCCGTACAAGAAGAAGTCGTACCACTCGATGGAACTGCCGAGCAGTCCCGCGCCGAGAAGTTTGCGGTGCGCTTTCTTCTTCTTCCGTTCCTGATCGGACAGGCCCCCTGCCTGCGTGTTCGAATCCACTGCCGATCTCGTCATGGGTTACTCCTCGATGGGTCGGACGCTCGTCGCGCCGGGAGTTGAGAAGCGGAACCGGGCCAGAAGTAGAAACTGACACCAACTTCAACTCTGTGGCGTTGCGATCAGTCTGCGATACAAAAAGAGTGATGTCAATCACTGAAATGCATTGCCGCATAGGGGACTAAATCCCCTACCGATGCTCGTCAGCCACCACGACGAATGGCCGGCTCACCTTGTCGGCGGCCGGCAATTCGTTTGTCAGGTAGATCTAGTTCGGTACCCGCAGTTCACGACGAAGAATCTTGCCGCTCACAGTTTTCGGCAGGTCATTCATGACCTCGACGATGCGTGGATACTTGTATGCTGCAAGCCTTTCCTTGCAGAACTCGACCAGATCCTCGGTGGTCGCCTCGGCACCGTCCTTGAAGGACACGAAGGCCTTCACGGTTTCGCCGCGATACGGATCCATGACACCGACGACAGCAGCCTCTCGTACGGCAGGGTGTTCGTAGAGAACATCTTCCACTTCGCGTGGCCACACTTTGAAGCCCGAGGCATTTATCTGATCCTTCATCCGGTCGACGATGTAAAACCAACCGTCGCCGTCCATGAATCCGATGTCGCCGGTGTGAAAACGCCCGTCCGGCATGGCATGTGCGGTCTCGTCCGGCTTGTTCCAGTATCCGAGTGCAACCTGGGGACCGGAGACCACGATCTCGCCGTACTCCCCGACCTGTACCGGCTTGTCGTTCTCGTCCACCACCTCGGCGTACGTATTCGATACCGGTACGCCGACAGCAACGGCCCCCGACGCCGGATCTACCGGCGCTTCACGCGAATTCGGCACCACGATTGCCGGGCTGTTCGTCTCGGTCAGCCCGTAGCCGTTGTGAATGTAGTGACCGAACTTCGACCGGAACGCTTCCAACGCCGCGTGCGGGATCGGCGCGCCACCTGAATACACCGACTCGAGAGAGCTCAAAGATTCCTTCGAGACTGCGGCGCTGTCCGTCCACGCGATGAATACCGTGATCGCTCCGATGATCGCGGTAGCCCGATGCTCCGAAATTGACTCCGCTGCAACGATGGGATGGAATCGGCAGGTCAGAATCGTGGGCGCGCCGGCCAGGAGTGGAGCCGCGACGTGCCCGATCAACCCGGTGATATGGAACAGTGGCGCCACCGCGAACATCGCGCCGCCGGGGCGCAACCCCAGCCAGTCCCGATAGATCTGCGCTGCGAACACGACATTTGAGTGCGTGTTCATCGACCCCTTCGGCGGGCCGGTCGTCCCCGACGTATAAGGAAGGTAGGCAAGGTCTTCCGGGGACAGATCGACCTTCTCGGGCTTCTGCCCTCGATGAGCCTCGATCAGTTCCAGTAGGTCCGGAAATCCATCATGACGAATCCTGGACGCCGAACCGAAGATCCGTTCATCGTCGCGCGACTGAAAATCCCGTTCCGACGTAGTGATGACCCGTCGCACTTCGGTGCCCTCGGACGCAGTCGCCACGGTCTCGGCCGAGGACTCGAGACAGATGACTGCTACCGCTCCGCTGTCGGCCAGTACGGTGGACAGCTCACGGTCGCGGTACATCGGATTGACCGGAACGACGACGGCACCGAGCTTCCAGACCGCGACTGTCGCGATCACGAACTGCGGAACATTCTGCAGGACAAAGGAAACTCTGTCTGCGAACCCGATTCCATCCTTGGCGAGGGCTACGGCAAGCGCATCCGACATCTCGTCGAGCTCGGCAAAGCTGACGGTCCTGTCGAAGTACCTGATGATCGGGGCGGTGCGATCGCGCTCCAGCGAAGCACGGAACATCGCGAGGGCGTCGACGTGCTCGATGTCTACGTTCGGCGGAGTGTCGGCGTCGTAATTGGCGAGCCAGGGCTTGCTCTCGTACACGTTGGTCATATCTCAGCTCTCGAAATACCGACGTGGGTTGTCCACCAGCATCGCCTTGACCTGGTCTTCGGTGACACCACGTTCGAGCAGCGCCGGAATGACATCATCACTGATGTGGGTGTAGTTCCAGTTCGGAAGTGCCACTTCTCTTGCCGCGCTGGGGAAGTAGTCGATGAAACACGACGCGTCATGTGCCAGAACCATCTTCTCCGCGTAACCGCGACGGGCCATCTCCACCACGGTGTTGACACGATCCTCGAACGACAGGAACGGTTCGAGGCCGAAACGGTCCATCCCCAGTAGCGAACCGGCATCGGCCAGCGCACACAGGTAGTCGAGATCGGTGGTGTCGCCGGAGTGACCGATGACCACCTTGGTCAGATCCGCACCCTCTTCGGCCAGAACCTTCTGCGCGACCAGCCCGGATTCAGTGTGCGGATTGGTGTGCACGGTGATCGGCACTCCCGTTTCCACCTGCGACTGTCCGACCGCGCGCATGACCCGCTCGACGCCGGGGGTAAGGCCCGGCTCCTCGATGGCGCACTTCAGGAAGGAGGCTCGGACACCGGTTCCGGCGATTCCTTCCCTGATGTCCTTGACGAACAGTTCGACCATCGGCTCGGGGCCGTCGAACAGCAATCCCGGTCCGGTGTAATGGAATTGGAAGGGAATGTCGTTGTAGGTGTAGATGCCGGTAGCAACGATGATGTTGAGATCGACCTGCTCGTTGATCCGGACGATGCGCGGAATGTACCGGCCGAGGCCGATCACCGTGGGATCGACGATCGTGCTGATTCCGCGGGACTTCACCTCGGTCAGCTTTGCCACCGCGTCCGCTACCCGTACTTCCTCGTCCCAGGGTTCGGGGTAGTCGGGGTAGTTCTGGCGCAACTCCTCACCCAGAACGAAGACATGCTCGTGCATCAACACCTTTCCCAGATCGGCTGTATCCACCGGCCCACGAACGGTTTGTACTGAACTCATCGATCGAACCCCTGACTGTGATCGCCATCACTAACATGAGACAATGAGCTAGTGTGTCTCACGTGGCCAGGTTCGTCAATAGGCTCGATCCCCCGAGGCTCACCATTTTTCAACGGCCGAAATTGTGCAGTACCGGACAACCGGAGAGAATGTCCCGATGCCTACCGACCTCGAACGCCGACGCGCGATCGACACCGCCGCGAGCATGTACCTCGCGGAGGAACCACTCGACATGTCACTGCTCGCCGAACGTCTCGGCGTAGGCCGCGCGACGCTGTACCGCTGGGTCGGCAACCGCGACGAACTGCTCGGAACAGTGCTGGCCGAGGCCACCGAACGGACATACCGAAAGGCGATGTCACAGGCGTCGGGGCAAGGTCCGGAGTACATTCTCGACGTCTTCGGCCGCGTTATGCGATCGGTGGAATCGTCGACAGAACTGCGCGCGCTGACCAAACGCGAACCGATGGTGTTCATCAAACTCGCGATGATGCCCGGCTCCATCGAATCGATCTCCGCCTCCATCACCGCCGAAATCTTGCAGTCCCAGGTCGACGCCGGCCAACTGACGATCACGCTCTCGCCGCAAGTACTGGGCGAAGCCCTCGTCCGCATCTGCGACGTACACCTCTACGCCCCCCTGCTCGGCCGAGAAAAGGCCGAGATCGAGACTGCCCTCGACCTGATCGCACTGCTCCTCGGCGTCACCCGCAACTGACACGCTTCGACCGCGTGAACACTACGGCGACACACCGGCCACCCGAGTCCTCAGACGTCTGATGAGTTGTTACTCTTTCGGTACCCACCCGAGAGGCAAGCCGTGTCCGACGACCACACAGGATTCACACTTCGCAGTGGTCCGCTGGTACCGCAACTCGAACAGTTGCTGCGCGGGCGAATCATGCATGGAACGTGGGCGCCGTCCGAGCGCATACCGAGCGAGGCGGCCCTCGCCGTCGAACTCGGCGTCGGGCGTTCCTCGATTCGCGAGGCAATCCGCCTCCTCGCTCGCGACGGACTACTCGAAGTCCGACACGGCGTCGGAACCTTCGTGGCTGCCGCGTCCGAACTCGAGCACGTCGACGAATTCACCAAACTTCTTCGACGCTCGAGGATCCTCGAGGTCTTCGAAGTCCGTCGCGCACTCGAGATCGAGGCCGCCAGACTGGCCGCGGAGCGGGTACAACCTGAGGACCTCGACGGCCTGCGGCGTCGACTGACCATGCGACACAGTCATTTCGAGGGTGATGTCGAGAAGTTCGTCGACGTCGATCTCGACTTCCACACCGAAGTCGTTCGACTGTCAGGAAACGCAGTTCTGCTCTCGCTTTTCACGTCGGTGCGTCCACTCCTTCGTGAATCCCTCGTCGAGATGATGGCCCACGAGGCCGGCGTCCCCGACACCTCACATGCCCATGATCAGTTGGTCGAGGCCCTTCAAGACGCCGACCCAGAAGCCGCGGTAGCGGCAACTCGAGCAAACATCGACACCGTCCTACGACGACTGCGTGTGCTCGACGCCTAAGAGAGGTTAGTTCTCGTGCAACACCCCACCGGCACAGTTCTGTCTACCGAACACGTGGATCTCGTCCGCGACGGCCGATACTTGTTGAAAGACATCAACATTTCGATCGAACCCGGACAACACTGGGTCCTCCTCGGCGCGAACGGCGCGGGCAAGAGCACGCTTCTGAGCCTGCTCGGAGCAACCGCCCACCCGACTCGCGGTTCCGTTTACGTCCTCGGCCACAAGTTGGGCCGCGTCGACATGAGGGAACTGCGGATGGACATCGGGCACGTGAACCCTCGTCACACGATCGGAATTCCGATCACCGTCCGCAACGTCGTGATCACCGGCCTCACCAACACCACCGAGGTGATGCCGCGCTGGTCACCGACGCCGGAGCAAGAGGCTCACGCCGACGCACTGATCGATCTACTCGGAATGAGTCCGCGTTCGGACGCACTGTGGCCCAACTTGTCCCAAGGCGAACGGGGACGAGCCCTGATCGCCCGCGCACTCATGGTCGAACCGCGCCTGCTTCTGCTCGACGAACCGGCGACCGGGCTCGATCTTGCTGCACGCGAACAACTCTTGACGGCACTGGACGACCTCCGCAATCAGAACCCGTCACTTGCCAGCATCCTCGTGACGCACCACATCGAGGAGATCCCCAGCACCACCACACATGCTCTTCTGATCAAGGACGGCGTCGTGACCGCCAGCGGCCTCGCCGAGGACGTGATCACCACCCAGAACATCAGCGAGTGCTTCTCGCATCCCATCGAGATCGAGCGTCGTGGTGGTCGGTGGAATGCCCAGTCGCGGCCACGCGAAAGAGTGTGACCGACAGTAGTTTCAGAGACGCCTGGCGCCGGGTCCCTCCCGGCCCAGTTCGTCTCCAGGGTTGAGCAGGTTGCATGTTTTCAGTGACAGACACCCGCAGCCGATACAGCCCGTCAGTTCGTCCTGCATCCGGTTGATGGCCTGCTTGCGATCCTCGAGGCGCTGATTCCACTCCGTGGAAATCTTGCGCCAGTCCTTCTTCGTCGGAGTTCGACCCTGCGGCAACGATCCGAATACTTCGGCAACTTCGGCCAGAGGTATCCCGAACCTGACTGCCAACTGGATCAGCGACACCCGCCGGATCGAGTGCCGCGGGAACTTCCTCATATTTCCTGCCGTCCGCTCCGCAGGAACCAGACCGAGTGTTTCGTAGTAGCGCACAGCCGACACGGCGACGCCGGTGCGCTCCGATACCTCACCGATCGAGAGAAGTTCGTCACTCTTACGGATCATTCTGCCTCCCAATGGCTGCGCGACATTGACCTGAAGCGCACTCGAGATTCTACCTTCGACAACATGCACTCCCCCACCGATGCTCCCGCCGGAACCTGGCGGCAACTCCTGAGCGGTCGATACCTCGGCACCGCTACCGTCCTCGCAGGCGGCGTTGCGCTGTACGCGACCAACGTCTACCTGACGACCAGCCTGCTTCCGACTGCCATCGACGACATCGGCGGTCAGCAGTACTACGCCTGGACCGCGACGGTCTTCCTCATTGCTTCCGTCATCTCTTCGATGTTGGTCACCAACGTCCTCGCTGCCAGGGGACCGCGCGGGGCCTACCTGATCGGCCTCGCGATCTTCGCGCTCGGCACCGTTGTCTGTGCGGTCAGCCCGACGATGGAATTGCTGTTGGTCGGCCGCACGATCCAGGGTTCGGGCGGTGGCCTGCTGGCCGGTCTCGGTTACGCCGTCATCAATGCCGCGCTCCCCAGACATCTGTGGACTCGCGGGGCCGCGCTGGTTTCGGCGATGTGGGGAGTCGGCACCTTCGCCGGCCCTGCAATCGGCGGTGTCTTTGCTCAGTTCGGAGCCTGGCGATGGGCTTTCGGCGTCCTGGTCATCGCGACGATCGCAGTCGCCGCTCTCGTCCCCAGCGCGCTACCGGCACATGAACCGGGCAGTACCACCAGTAGCCCGGTGCCGGTCCTCTCGCTGGCATTGCTGACTGCGGCAGCTTTGCTGGTCAGCGTTGCCGGAATTCTGTCCAACCTCGCCGTGACCGCCGCAATGGTTCTCGCCGCTGTGCTGCTACTGATCGCTTTTGTCGCCGCTGACCGTCGCTCGCGCCACGGCGTACTACCGCCGTCGACGTTCAACGCGTCATCTCTCAAATGGGTGTACCTGACCATCGTCGTCCTCGCCGTCGCGTCGACCGTCGAGACGTTCATTCCACTCTTCGGGCAACGACTTGCCGGCCTGGCGCCTCTCGCGGCCGGATTCCTCGGGGCCGCACTCGCTCTCGGCTGGACTCTCGGCGAAATCCCGAGCGCCTCGGCCACGACCCCTCGTATCGTGCGACGAATCGTTGTCAGCGGTCCGATCCTCGTCGCGATCGGGTTGGGCATCATGGCAGCATTTCTCACCGAACACGCCGGCGCCGGTGCGATGGTCGCGTGGGTGATCGGACTGCTGTTCGCCGGCGTCGGAATCGGCATCGCCTGGCCTCATCTTGCAGTCGGGGCGATGACCTCGGTCACCGATCCCGGAGAAGGTGCGCGTGCCTCGGCTGCCATCAACACCGTTCAGCTGATCGCCAATGCTTTCGGTGCAGCCCTGGCCGGAGTGCTGGTCAACATCGGCGAACCGTCGACGCTTCGTTCTGCGCAATTGCTTCTCTTCACCTTCGCCGCTGTCTCGATCATCGGCATTGCCGTGGCAGCTCGCGCACTTCCGCGAACGACCGACAAAATCGGCAGCCCCGAAATCGTTCACGACGCTCGCTAAACTGTGAGAAACCCACACGGAGGAGTTGGCCAGTGACAGAACCGGATCCGGGCACAGTGGAAACCGACTTCCCGAAGACGGGAGCTCCCGCACAGCGCGCGCTGATCGCAGCGGGTTACACCCATCTCGCGCAGCTGACGTCCGTGTCCGAGAAGGAACTCGGCGCTTTGCACGGGATGGGACCGAAGGCCTTGAGGATTCTGCGCGAAGCACTCGCCGAACGTGGTCTGAGCTTCGCCGACTGAGCTCTCACATCAGACCAAGCTCGCCCGCACCTGGTTGCCACCTTCGCGCTTCGCTTCGTACATCACCGAGTCCGCGACGCGGAAGAGTTCGGCAAAAGCAGCGTCGACGGACTCACCCGGATTCCGGGGCGCGGTGCGGACCGCCATTCCGATGCTCGCGCTCGTCGGAGGGTCATCGTTCGCTCCGTCCATCGCGGAGCGGATCTGTCCTTCCAGCCTGGAGATCACGCTGACCGGTACCCGTTCGACCACGACGAACTCGTCACCGCCCATACGAGCAGTCAAGGCGGACTGGGTTGTCCACAAACGGATGCGCAGTGCAGTTCGCATGATCGTGCTGTCTCCTACGTCATGGCCGTGAACGTCGTTGATCGTCTTGAAGCGATCGAGGTCGATCACCACTACGAGCAGTGCATCCGCTTCGGTGACCGGAGCGCCCATCAAGTCATTCACCCGACGCGCCAATCCGCGACGGTTGAGCAGTCCGGTCAACGGGTCGATGTCGGAGGTAGTGGCATCCGAACCCAGGACCGCCAGAACAATCTGTGACACAACAGGAATCACGATGATCGTAGTCAGCACAACCGAGATCTTCGCCAGTCCCAAGCCGACGTCCGCTGCTGGCCCGAACAACAAAGTCCACCCCGAAAGCACCGTGACGGTCGAGGCGAAGACCAAGTGACCGACTTGGAGTTTCGGATTGTGGAAGAACGCGATGTAGCCGCCGATCGACGCGAAAACGACGCACGCGATGAGTCGTCCCAGCGGTTCCGAGTCGGTTGCGGCCGCCGCCGCAATCGCGACGTCGGAACCCACGACAAAGGTGTACGACCACAGCGGCGTCGGCGGAAACAGCCACCAGATCAGGGCCGCGCCGAGGCACAGCGCGATGACCGCCAGATTGACCGCTCGCCAGAACGTACCTTGCGGACCGACGTCACTGAATCGCGCCGACAGCAACACCAGCCCCATCCAGAATGCTGTTCCGCCGACCAGCGCCCGGCAGGAAGTCAAGAACCCGCGGTCCTGGAGGTACCTGCTGAAACTGTGGAACTGGTCCGGCAACTGCCACCAGCGCATGACGACGTCGACCAAACCGTTCATCGCCGATCAGCCGATGCAGCTCCGCAACTTTTGGGCGTACTTCGACGAAACGGACTCGCTGATTTCCCCCCGGAGCACACTGGCATATCCGGCAGCATAGTCAGCGGCGACAGACAAAAACCGTTCTGCCGGATTTGAATCGGTCGATCAACTCAAAGCGTCGTAGGCCGCCGATACGTACTGCGCCGATCTCTCGGAACCGAGCAGACCCGGCCCCATCTTGTTCATCACGTACGAGAACGTCATGCGCTTCTCGGTGTCGATGATGATCTGCGAGCCACCCCAACCTCCCCAGAAGCAGATTCGCCCCTCCGGAATGAACGGGACGGACTCGGGCGTCGGCAATCCGAATCCGACGCCGAAGCGGACCGGCACGCCGAGGACGAGGTCGACCCCGTACGACTGCTCCTCGAAGATCTTGTCGATCGTTTCCTCCGACAGCAAGCGAACGTCACCGACCTTGCCACCGCACGCGATCACCGATTGGATCCTTGCGAGTGCCCTCGCATTCGAATGACCGTTGGCCGCACCGATCTCGGCGGCGCGCCACCCGTCGGTCCACGAACCTGTAGCGTCAGCGGGCGGCGCGGTGAATGTCTTCACCATGATGTTGTCCATCCCGAGTGCCGCGATGTCGATCGGCAACGGCGGTGGCGCAATCACATTCGAGACTCGCCCGTATTCCGACTTCGGCAAGCCCAGGCGGAAATCAGCATCGAGTGGGCCGGCGATTTCCTCGTCGATGAAGCGGCCGAGGGTTCGTCCGTCGATGCGCCTGACGACCTCGCCGATCAGGTGGCCGTAGTTGAGGGCGTGGTATCCGGATGCCGTACCCGGTTCCCACCACGGAGCCTGCGTCGCCAACCGGGCGGTGGCATATTCGTCGTCGCAAATGTTCTCGAGGGTGAACGGTTGATCCCACCCCGACACACCCGAGGTGTGCGACAACAGTTGCCGGACCCGAATTCGGTCCTTGCCCGCTGCTGCGAATTCCGGCCAGTACTGCGCGACCGGGGCGTCGAGATCAAGCAACCCGCGGTCGACGAGCATGAGCGCGGCCAGTGCGGTCACGGTCTTGCTGCAGGACCAGACATTGGTAACGGTGTCGCGAGACCAAGGAGCAGTGTGCTCGACGTCGACCCAACCGCCCCACATGTCGACGACGGATTCGCCGTCGATCGTCAGTGCGATCGCTGCCCCGACGTCCTCGCCGGAATCGAGATTGCGTGCCAGCGCCTCCTTCAAGCCAGAGAATCGCTGGTCACATACGCCTTCGATGTTCGCCACTGACAGCCTCCACAGGAATGATGAAACTTGACGTCAACTTCAACTATGTCGAGTATGTGTCCGATTCACCTGTGGTGTCAATCACTTCAAGTGCCAGAGTCGGCTCAGACCAACGGGATTCCCTTGGCGATGCGCCGACGCAGATCCCAGAGATAGAAGTTGTAGGGAAACATCCGCAGAATCTTCGGACTGAACCGATTGACCAGCGCGGCGACGCGCATGGATCGGTCGAAGTTACGCTGCTGACGCACTGACCACGGGAGCCGCATTTCGTCACGAAAGGCTTGGGGCAGGAACCCGGTGGTGACGAATCGGTTGAGCGGACCGACCACGGGATGCAACAACTTCGGAGTGAAGGTCGCCGACGCGATCCCGTAGAGATGCTCACGAATCGTCTCGTCGATCGCCACCTTGTCGAGGTTCTCGTTCCAGTAGACCTCGAACGCATCCCGGTCCGCCGGCCACATGTCGCGTCGCATCTGAAGGGTTGTACCGAACGTGGCGCTGCGCTGATAGAACGCATCCCGGGTGACCGGATCGAGATCCCCGTACAAGATTTTGTAGACGTCCTCGAAGCCTCGGTACAGGCAGGCGGCTACCCACAACTGCAGTTCGGGATCGAACGCGTTGTATTCGACCGCGCTGTTCTCATCGGAGCGAACGTGCTTGTGAGAGCCGTTGACTGCGCGTCGGTACAGCTTCTTTTCTTCGTCCGTCGCCAGGCTTGCGACGGCGAGATACGTCAGCGTCGTCCGGGTTCGCTTCACCGGATGCCGATCCAACCGACCCGTCTCGACCTTGCTCTCATACACGCCGTACCCCACCGCCGGGCGCGCCAACTGCATGATGACGTTGGCGCCTGCGGCCAACAGTCCGAGCCCGGACATCGCCTTTTCAACCTCGGCGTCGATGTCGACCGCCTGGACGCCGACCGCTCCGATGCCGCCTGCCACCGCTTCCTCGCGCCCGTCCATCGAATCCCTACTCACCGTCATGGCAGAACCCCTTCGAGTCGATATCTGCGAACGCATGTTCTCAGATGAGTGAAACGCCGAAATGCCGAGATGTCAAGCAATCTCTGGATGCAAAGATGGTCTTCATGAATGACCAACCGCGTTCGTACGGTGGCGTCGACGGCGCGCTCCGCGTAGCCCAACGACGGGAGGCGCTGATCGAGGCCGGTCTGGAACTCATGGGCTCCGCCGAGCCCGAACTGACGGTCCGCGGAGTGTGCAAGAAGGCCGGTGTCGCGGCGCGGTACTTCTACGAGAGCTTCACCGATCGTGATGCTCTGATGTCGGCCGTCTACGACACCGTCATCACGGACATCGCCGTTTCAACCCAGGCTGCAGTGGACGCCGCCGAGACCGAACGCGGCAAGGCGCTCGCTGGAATCGCGAACATCGTCCGCACTATCGCGAACGATCCCCGTCGCGGACGTCTACTGTTCTCCAGCGCCCTGACGAACCCTGTCCTGGCCGAGAAACGCCAAGCGTCGACGACGATATTCATCGGTCTCCTGGCCGCCAACGCGAAGACCTTCTACCGATTGAACGACAGCGGTCATCTGACCCTGACGGCCACGTTCCTGGTCGGCGGCCTGGCGCAGACCCTCAGTGCATGGCTCGACGGGTACATCGACGTGACGGAAGAAGAACTGGTCGCCGAATGTGCGGCGATCCTGCTCGCACCCGCCCTGCCGCCGTCTTGAGCTCCTGCATTCAGTCCCAGATCCCGATGTTGTCGAGGTGAGCGAGAAGTCGAGCAGCGCCGTCGGAGAACTGCAGACTCATCTGCGCGTCCACCTGTTCTCGATCGCGCTTCTCGAACGCCGCGATCAAAGCATCGTGGCTCGATACCGCAAGCTCACCCCAGCCTGGATCCGTCGCGTAGAGACGAGCAGGGGTGTACCGAATCGCGCCGAACAGGAACCATGCCAACTTCGCACCACCCGCAGCGCGATTGATCAGGCGATGGAACTCGAATTCGCACTGCTCGATCGCAGCTGCATCCGAAGCGTCGACCGCCGCTCGCAAATCGGCATTGAGTTCCGTGAGTTCCGCGAGTTGATCAGCGGTGATGCTGTCCATCGCCCGCAACGCCAGCTTGACCGCGATCTGCCCCTGCAACCAGAAGATGTCTTCGATGTCCTGGCGACTGAGGGGCGAGACGAGATAGCCGCGATGCGGAACCAACTCGACCATCCCCTCGCCGCGTAATGCGACGAGGGCTTCTCGCACCGGCGTGACGCTGACCCCGAGGTCGGCCGCGGTTTCGTCCAGCCTGACGAACTCGCCCGGACGGACCGAGCCGGACATGATCAGGTTGCGAACGTGGTTGGCCACGTCCTCCGACAACTGTGGCCGTCTCCTCAGCTCAGATGTCGCTCTCCGAGTGCGTGCAGACGTTGCCACAACCGATCCTCACAGTCCGTACGTTTTGCCGATGATGTCTCGCTGAATCTCGTTGGTACCACCATAAATGGAGGACACAAGAGTCTTTCGCACATGGTGCTCCATGTCGAACTCAGTCGCGTAACCGTACCCACCCATCATCTGCATCCCCTCGAGCGCGACCTTCTTGGCGGTCTCGGTCAGCTTGAGCTTGGCCATCGACGCTTCCCGCGGGAACATCTTGGTCGGGTTGGCGTCGACCATTCGGGCCACGCTGTAGACCAGCAGACGGCCGCATTCGATCTCCGTGGCGAGATCCGCGATCCGGTGGCGAAGCGCCTGAAACGATCCGACCGGACGGCCGAACTGCTTACGCGTGGTGACGAATTCGAGGGTGTCGTCGAAAGCGCGCTGCGCGGTCCCGAGCATCATCGCCGCGAGGATGAGGCGTTCGATGTTGAGTCCGGCCATGAGTTGACGCCAGCCGTTGCCGACTTCCCCGACCACCGCGTCGTCGGGCAGGAATGTGTCGGTGAAGTAGAGATCGTTGACCTCCTTGCCGCCCATGGTGTCGATTCCACTGATCTTCAATCCGGAGATGTCGGCCGGGACATGGAACATGGTCAAGCCCTCGTGCTTGCCTTCACCTCGGGACGTGCGAGCCACCAGAAGGATGTTCTCGGCGAAGTGCGCGTTGGAACACCACGTCTTCTGGCCGTTGATCAGCCACCCACCGTCGACCTTCTCGGCGCGGCAACTCAGATTTCCCACGTCGGAGCCCGCTTCGGGTTCGGACATCGAGATCGACTGAGACGCGCCACGGACGATCCCGCCGAGCACTGCCTCCTTCTGGGCCGGACTGCCGAACTTCTCATATGCAGCCCCGGTGATGACGGTCGGGCCCAGTCCACCGATCGGCGCCATGCCCTTGGCGGCTTCCTCCAGGAAGATGCACAGGTCGACCGTGCTTCCGGCGGATCCGCCGTATTCCTCCGGGACAGTCAGCCCGAGCCATCCCAATTCTGCCATCTTCTCGTAGAACGCCTGGTTGTGGTTATGGGCGCCATGATCGGTCAGCAGGTCTCGCTGCTCACGGGTACCACTTTCCTTCTTGCAGAACGACGCTACCGACTTGGCGAAATCAGACTGCTCCTGCGTGAAATCCATGTACATCGAAAACTCCCGAGTGAGATGAGGCTGGAGGCTTGTCGGAGCTCGGTCCGACGCATACTGTGACTACCAGCACAGTAAATCACATCACATATATGTGATGCACCGACATGTGGAGGATCTGAAGAACATGACAGAACAGCTCGGCCGCCAGAGCACGTCCACGTCGACAGATCCGAGATCGGACGATCACACTTTCGCGAGCCTCGACCCTCGCAACGATTCCGTGGTCGCGCAGCACCCCATTGCAGACCAGCGAGAGATCGAGAAAGCGGTCGCCGCAGCACGCACGGCGTCGAAGTGGTGGGATCAACTCGGATTCCAAGGCCGCCGGAAGGTGCTCGGCAATTTCCGCGCCGCGATCGCCACTCACGCCGAATCGATGGCGGCGATCATTTCCGCCGAGACCGGAAAACCCAGCGACGACGCACTACTCGAAGTCATGCTGGCCGTCGAACATCTCGACTGGGCGGCACGCAACGCACAGAAAGTGTTGCGCCGCAGACGCGTCGGTGCAGGACTGATCAGCGCCAACCAGTCTGCATCCGTTGGCTACCGGCCGATGGGCATCGTCGGCGTGATCGGCCCCTGGAACTATCCGCTGTACACACCGATGGGGTCGATCGGCTACGCACTGGCCGCCGGCAACGCCGTAGTCTTCAAACCGAGCGAACTCTCACCAGGCGTCGGCGTCGAGTTGGCCCGGCTGTGGAACATCGCCGCACCCGGACACCCTGTCCTGCAGACCATTACCGGTGACGGAAAAACCGGTGCACTTCTGTGTTCGTCCGGTGTCGACAAGATCGCATTCACCGGTTCGACCGCTACCGCAAAGCGCGTAATGGCCGCCTGCGCGGACACCCTCACCCCCCTGGTCGCCGAATGCGGCGGCAAGGACGCCATGCTGGTGGACTCCGACGCCAACCTCGATGCGGCCGTGAGCTTCGCGGCATTCGGGGCAGTGGGCAACGGCGGACAAACCTGTGCCGGCGTCGAACGAATCTACGTCGCAGCGCCCGTGTACGACGCCTTCCTGTCCAAGCTCACCGCCGCGCTACGAGACGCCCACGCCGGCGCCACCGACAGCTCGACCTACGGGCCGATGACGCTGGGAAAGCAGACTGGGATAGTCCGGGGCCAGATCGAAGACGCTCTCAGTCGCGGCGCGAAAGCTGTACTCGGCGGACTTGATTCGTTCAACGGTCCGTTCATCGATCCGATCATCCTGACAGATGTTCCGGAGGATTCCACGGCGATCACCGAGGAGACGTTCGGCCCGAGCGTCGTGGTGAACAAGGTCGCCGACATGAACGAGGGGATCGAGCGCGCCAATGCATCGAAGTACGGCTTGGGCGCCTCGGTGTTCACCAAGAGTTCGTCGAAGGGCCGAGCGATTGCCGAAAAGCTCGAATGCGGTGTCGTCACGGTCAATTCGGTTCTCGGATTCGCCGGAATCGCCGCCCTGCCGTTCGGCGGGGTCGGCGATTCCGGATTCGGCCGTATCCACGGAGCCGATGGGCTGCGTGAGTTCAGCAGTGTGAAATCACTGGCCGTTCAGAAGTTCAACGCTCCGCTGGACCTGCTGACCATCGAGCGAAAAGCCAGGGACATGAAGATCTCACGTTGGATGCTGGCGAAACGCCACGCGAAGTCCTGAGAGATCAGGCGATCAGCCGGCGGTGACGAGCACCTGCTCGTCGCTGTCGGCTGCTTCGAGTTCACGAACCAGCGGAAGCACCTTGGCCCCGAAGTATTCGATCTCCTCCTGGAAATGCAGGAATCCGCCGAGAATCAGATCGACACCGCGACGGCGATATTCGACGATCCGATGCGCGATTTGTTCCGGCGTGCCGATCAGTTGTGAGCGGAAACCGTCGTTGTACTGAACCAAGTCCTCGAACGTCGAATCCGCCCACATCCCGTCCTTGGACGCGGTCGATGCGCCGGCCTGTTGGACTGCATTCTTGAATCCCTCGACCGCAGGGCGGTTGGCCTTGGCGATGATCTCGCGCAGTGTGTCCTTTGCTTCCGCCTCGGTGTCGCGGGCGATGATGAATCCGTTGAGCCCGAACTTGACCTCCCGATCGTTCTCACGAGCAACACGGCGAACGTCGACCAACTGTTCGGTGACGCCGTCGTAGTCCTTGCCGTTACTGAAGTACCAATCCGAATACCGGCCCGCGTTCTCACGGGCTGCCGCCGAGTTACCACCTTGGAACAGTTCGGGATTGGGGCGCTCCGGAGTGTTGAGAGGCTTCGGCTTCAACGTGAAGTCGTGGATGCGGTAGAAGTCGCCGCGGAAATCGACGTCGTCCTCCGTCCAGATCTTCCGAAGAACCTGAAGGAACTCGGCGCTACGCCGATAACGCTCGTCGTGCTCGAGCCACGGCTCGCCTAGATGTGTGAACTCGTCCTTGAACCAACCACTGACGACGTTGACGGCAAATCGACCGTTCGACAAGTGATCGGCGGTAGCGCCCAGTTTCGCCAACACGGCCGGCTGCCAGAGTCCCGGATGCACCGCGGCGATCACCTTGAGCTTCTCGGTGGCCAGGAGAAGCGCAAGGCTGAAGCTCGTGGATTCGTGCTGGAATTCGGCCCCGTAGCTCGCCTCGTAACGTACCTGGCTCAGGGCGTACTCGAAGCCGTTGTTCTCGGCGGTCTGTGCCAGCTTCTTGTTGTACTCGTAGTCCCAGCTGGTCCGCTGCTCGATGTCGGAGGTGACCAGACCACCACTGACATTGGGCACCCAGTAGGCGAACTTGATCTCGTCGGCGATACGTTCAGTAGACATGAAACCCAGCAAACATGCAGTTCCCAGTGGTTTCCAGGGTAGCGATCACACAGGTTGTAAGTGTTGGGTGGGTGCTGCGACTGTGAAACGGTGGCAGCATGACTGCTGTGGACATTCAGGAGATCGCGCACCGCATCACCAGCGAGGACGAGGCGCTCTCGGTGGCGTCACAGCTGTCCGACGAGTTCGCGGCAGGTGCCGGAGTCCGCGATGCGCAGCGCCTCCTTCCCCACGACGAGGTTCGCACCCTGGCGCGGTCCGGCTTGCTCGGACTCTCGGTGCCGAAGGAGTTCGGTGGCATCGACGCAAGCACCGAGACATTGGCCGAGGTCTTCCGCCTACTCGCCGAGGGCGATCCCAGCATCGCGCAGATTCCGCACAGCCACTTCACTTTCCTGGAAGCGCTCCGGTACCAGGGGTCTAACGAGCAGAAGCAGTTCTTCTACGCCGAAGCATTGTCGGGCAAGCAGTTCGCCAACGCCCAGAGCGAGCGCGGCAACAAGACCATCGACATCGACGGCACCACTCTCACCCCCGACGGGGAAGACTTTGTGCTCGAAGGTCGAAAATTCTATTGCACCGGAGCGCTCTTCGCAGATTGGATCGTGGTGCGTGCCGCCAATGCGGATCAATTCACCGAGACCGGCGCACAGGCGAAATCCGCGGTCTACCTACCCCGGAATACTCCCGGACTGTCGATCGTCGACGACTGGGACGGCATGGGACAGAAGACAACTGCAAGCGGAACTGTGACCCTGGAATCCGTTTCGGTGCCGCGGTTCAATGTCGTACCATTCACGTCGCTCTTCACTCACCCGACCACCTACGGAGCACAGGCCCAGATCCTGCACGCCGCGATCGACACCGGCATCGCGTCGGCTGCACTGCGTGAATCCGTGAAACTCGCGGCAAAGGCGCGTCCCTTCTTCGAGGCGAAAGTCGATACAGCGGTGGAGGATCCACTGCTCGTTCAACTCGCCGGCGAAGCGGCAATCGAGGTTCGCGCTGCCAGATCCCTCTTGGCGGAAGCAGCGCGATCGATCGACGTGGCGCGTCGTGATCCCACCGAGGACTCCACGGCCCGAGCATCCATCGACGCTGCAACTGCCAAAGTGGTCGGCGCCAGGGCGTCATTGGCGGCCACGAGCACTTTGTTCGAGATCGGTGGCACCAGAAGCGCGGGCGAATCGGCGAACCTCTCGCGGTTCTGGCGTGACGCGCGCACGCACACCCTGCACGATCCGACGAGGTGGAAGGTCCAGCACATCGGCCGGTGGACACTGTCCGGGACAATCCCACCGCGGCACGGGCTGCTGTGAACACACTCAGTCGGAGTTCATATATCCGCTGATCAAGACTTCCAGTCCTTCCAAGTAGCTCTCAGTCGTCGTCCCTCCCGGCCAGTCCTCGAGCACCTCACTGAGCACCGGCAGTTTCTCGGGCCCGATTTCTCGGATCTTGAACGCGAGAGGTGACACGCTGCCTTCCGGTCGCGTAGTGGTGTCGTAGATGTTGAGCAATGCGCCGAGTGTGTAGTTCCACAGCGCTCGATAGACCAACAGTGCGCGACGAGGTGACATACCGAGTTCGACACACGCGGCCATCGCCCGATCGACCAAGACCACAGCGCCGCTCCCACCACGGCCACCGCGCTGAAGCAACTCGATGATCCAGCGCTCCGACGCCAGCGTTTCGAAGATCGCGGTGAAGATCGTGCGAAGCCGTTCGACCTGATCCTGCGGCAGGACCAGCGCGCCGAAATCTTGTGAGTACACATCGAGCACCGCGCTGATCAGCTGTTCCTTGTCGCCCACGTGCCGGTACAGCGCCATCGGCGTGGTGCCGAGCGACTTCGCCAACGCTCGCATGCTCAACGCGTCGGCGCCGCCGGTCTGTAGCTGCCGTTTCGCCTCGTCGACTATCTGCTCCGACGTGATCGTCGGGGGACGTCCGAGCCGCGGTGATCTCGGTTCCATCTTTTCGGCCATCCGTCGATTGTGCGCGCCCCTGCTACGACGCTCTCGCCCGGGGAACCCCTTGCATCTCAGTCGCCAGCAAGGTAAACCTAACTACTTATGAGAACGCGTATACAAATTAGGTACCTGCAATGACAACAACAACTCGAGCGGTAGCCGCACCGGCTCTGGTCCTCACAGCCGCCGCGGCAGCGCAGTTCCTGGTGGCCTTCGACATGTCGGTCATCAACGTCGCGCTGCCCGACATCCAGGAATCGCTGAACTTTTCCGACGCCGGGTTGTCCTGGGTCGTCAACGCGTACGCCCTCGCCTTCGGCGGACTGCTGCTTCTCGGCGGTCGTCTGTGCGACGTGATGGGCACTCGTCGAGTTCTGGTTTCCGGGCTTCTGCTGTTCGCCCTCGTCAGCATCGTCGGCACCTTCTCCGTGTCCGCCGAAATGCTTGTCGGAGCTCGGGCGCTTCAAGGCGTCGGCGCTGCACTGATCGCGCCGGCCGGGCTCGCCGCCCTCAGTCAGGCCTTTCCCACCGGACGCGCCAGGGCCAAGGCATTCGGCATCGGCGCAATGTCGTCAGCACTGGGCGGCGCACTCGGTGTCGTCCTGAGCGGCATTTTGACCGAAGGGCTCAGTTGGCGATGGGTGATGTTCGCCGGCGCACCAGTGGCCCTGATCGCCGCAGTTGCCGGTGCCCGCGGCCTGCCGGCCGGCCAAGCCGCCAGAGGCGGCTCTCTCGATCTCCCCGGAGCCATCTTGGCGACGGCCGGAATCACCGCCCTTGTCGGCACAGTGATCGCCACGGAATCACATTCCTGGACTTCGGGTTACGTGCTGGGTGGATTCGCGCTCACGATCGCGCTGCTCACTGCGTTCGTTGTGGTCGAAAGCCGCTGCGCCACACCACTGGTAAGACTGTCCACCCTGCTTCGACCCCGAATCGGACTGGCCAACGCCATCATGTGCCTGGTGTGCGCGGCACAGTTCAGCGCGTTCTTCTTCGTCTCACTCTTCCTGCAACGCGGGCTGGGCTATTCACCGACCACCACCGGTCTGGCTTTCCTGCCCTTCTGCTTCGGCCTGGTGATCGGCATCCTCGCGTCCACCAAACTCCTTCCGCGCTACGGAGTTCGACCGTTGCTCGTAGTCGGAACAGCAGTCGCCGCAATCGGAACTTTCATGTTTTCGACCATGAACCTCGACAGTCCCTTCTGGGCCGTCATCCTGGTGCCTTCGCTTCTGGCGAGCATCGGCATCGGTCTGTCGTTCATGCCGCTCAGTAACGTCGCCACCGCCGACGCTCCCCCCGAAGAAGTCGGCATGGCATCCGGGCTACTGAGTACATCGCGTCAGATCGGCGGTTCACTCGGACTAGCCGTTCTCGTGAGCGTCGCCGCTTCCTCGACGGCACGTTCGGACAGCGCGCCGACCGAAGCACTGGTTTCCGGATACTCCCAAGCCCTCTTCGTCTGCTCCGGCCTACTGCTGGCCGGTACCCTCCTGTCCTTCTTCTTCCCACGAATGGATCGTTGACCTCAGATGTTCACCACCCGAACCGCATTCGGCATCGTCTCGGCGCTTCTCCTGACCGTCGCCGGCGCAAGCGCGTGCAGCAGCTCCGCCGAGTCCGACGCCGCCTCTGCAACTCGCTCCGTCACCCACGAACTCGGCACCGTCGAAGTTCCGGCCTCACCGCAGCGCATTCTCGCGCTCGACGAGTACGCGGGGTTGAGTGCACTCGCACTCGGCGTGAAGCCCACCGTCGTCTACAGCACCCTGCGATCGGACGTCGCCAAGTCGATCCTGCGCGAGCAGGGCGTCGAAGTTCTCGACAAGCCGACTTTCTTCGCCAACCCCGCCGTCGAGGAGATCGCGTCCGTCGAACCCGATGAAATCTTGATGAGCAATGCCGGTCCATTACCGAGCCTGTTCGCTCAGATCAACGCCGTGGCGCCAACCTTGGTCCTCCCGTACTCGGCGCCGTGGCGTGATGTGCTCGAACAAGCTGGGGCACAGCTCGATCGAGGCAGCGAAGCAACCGCCATGATCGGAAAGCTGGAATCCGGTCTCGAAGGCGTCAAGTCCGCGGCTGCCGGCCAGAGCCTTGCGATCCTTCTCGGCTACAGCGGAAACCTGTTCACCGTGCTACCGACCACTCCCATCTCCACACTGGTCACCGAGGCCGGATTCACCAGGCCGGCATCGGAAATCAACGCGACCAACAATCAAGACACCGGCACGATTTCCCCCGTCTCGCCGGAACTCCTACCCGAGCATGCGGCGCAGACCGTCGCCGTACTTTCCGGGCAGCAGTACGACGCATCCATCGTGCGAAACACTCCACTGTTCGACAACCTGACGCCCGATCCGGCACACGCTCTGGACGTCAGCGGTGATCTCTGGTTCGGCAGCCATCCTTTTGCCATCTACTGGATCATCCAGGATCTGGACGGCATCGCACATGGCAAGGGGCAGAACAGTATCGGAACCCTCGACAGCGCCGACGCGCGATGGGCGGCATTCAGCGCGCTCTGACGTCCTGACGGAAGGTCAGCGGAGAAACACCCACCCGGGTGGCGAAGAACTTCGTGAAGTTCGCAGAATCGTCGAACCCCAACTTCGACGCCACCTGGGTGACCGTGTCCGTGCCGAAAGACAGCAGACGTTTCGCTTCGAGAACCACACGCTGATCGATGTACTGCTTTGCCGTCATCCCGGCAGCGGCTCGGGTGGCCCGCAGCACAGTCTTCTCGGAGTACCCGATCTTGTTGGCGTACTCCGAAACCGAACGGACCGTGGCGAAGTCACGTTCGACAACGGCATGAAACCTTTCGAACACGTCATTGTGCGCCAGCACGGAACTCTGTTCCTGTCCACCGAGATGGGTCAGTTTCAACAGAATTGCTGTCAGCGTGTGCCGCAGAATGGCCGCGCGAACGACCGGCGCGGAAGTATCCGGGCAGCCGTAGTTCAGGTTCAGGTGTTTCATACCCGTGTTGATGGTCTCGAGGTTCTCGCCGGACAACTGCCACGCTGCCTGCCGACTGCGGGCGTTCCCGTCCAACAACTGCTGGCTGACGGCATCGAGCGACGAGGGCGTGAACAGAACAACCGTCGCCTCGAAGTCCTGGATTCGCCCCCACTGTTGCACCTGCCCCGGTCTGACCCAGAACACGGTCCCCGGGCTCACCGCGTAGTTCACGAAGTCGATGGTGTGTAGCGCCGAGCCCTCGGTCACCAGCGCGAGCAAGTGAAATTGCGGACGTTGGGGGCCGACGAACTCTGCGCTTCCCCCGTTGATGCGAATGGTGTCCAGGCTGAGTACTTCGATCTCGGTCGCGTCAGCCACCGACGATGCGTACCCGACGTCGCGGACGGGTACTTGTCTGTTTTTCACTAGTTCGGGACTCATCTTCACCGTGACCGAATACCCGAATGCGACATATCGTCAGGGTATCAATCAGTTCACGCTCGGATAGGAATCTTCCAGTGCAGACATCACGCTCGGAAACAGCAGGCAAGACGCAACTCACCTACGTCTTCGACGCCTATTGCGGGTGGTGTTTCGGCTTCGGCCCTGCGTTGACGGAGTTCGTCCGTCAAAATGCCGATTCCATCGACTTGTCCGTGGTCAGCGGCGGACTGTTCACCGGTGAGCGCGTCGCGCCCATGTCTTCGGCTCCGTACCTGAAATCAGCCAACGCGACCATCGCCGCCCAGACCGGCGCTGTCTTCGGTGACGGATATTCACAACTGGTGACTGATGGGCGGTTCGTCATGGATTCGACGGATGCAGCGATCGGACTCGCCGCACTGCGCGCGCAAGATCCGACACGCGCCCTCGACATCGCGGAGGCCATGCAGATCGCATTCTACCGAGACGGTCGCAGCCTTTCCGATCCCGAGACGTACCGATCCATCGCGGAATCCCTCCAACTCGACCCATCTGCCGCGGTGTCTTCCCTGTTCACCGCCGCCTCGAAGGATGCCGCCCGCGCTGATTTCGTCCGAGCACGCAGGCTCGGCGCCACTTCGTTTCCGACGCTGTTGTTCCACGGGAGCGACGGGTCCGTCGTGAAATTCGGTTCTCCGACCAGTACCGCGGCCGATCTCACCCGCGACCTGAACACGTGCGTGCGGGCGTATGCGGTGGCTTGACCCACGCACTTTTGCGAGCGAAAGGTACGCCCGGCGCCTTCAGTACGCCGAACGTACCTTTCGCTCAGCGTGACTTCACCCAAATCACTTCGGCCCCCTTCTGGTTTGATGAACACCGAACGAATCGCACCAAAGGGGAAACGACAGTGGTTTCAGATCCGATCACGGGCCTGGAGATGGAACTTGCCGACATGTGGCAACGAGGACGCGCCCAGGCGCGCACCTATGCGCGCGCAATTCATCCCAAACTCGATCCGGCGCTCTACCCGGTTCTGGTCATCCTGAACCGTTCGGATGCGGTGCGGATGTCCGACCTGATCTGCACCCTCGATATCGAGAAGTCCACCTTGACCAGGCAAATCGACGCCGCAGCTCGACTCGGCCTGGTGGAACGAATCCCCGATCCCGACGACGCTCGCGCCAAGTTGGTAGCTCTGACCCCTGAGGCGCGAACGAAGCTCACGACCATCCGCAATCACCAGATAGATCGCTGGCGCGCCCGACTCGCGAAATGGGATACGGACGACATCACCACGCTGACAGCGCTGCTTCACCGACTGGGCAGTTCCGAGGACTGACGACAAATTAGTCGTGATGGGCAGCCCACTCGAACAGCCGGACGATTTACGCCGTCACGACAATTCTGCAGCAGCACGCAGAATCAACTGGGTGACCTCGTGCGGGTGGGACGCCAAGGATGCATGGCCTGCGTCGAGTTCCTCGATCTCGCGGGCACCGATACGCTCTGCCATCCATCGCTCGGTTTCCGGCGGAATCATTCGGTCCTGCCCTGAAACCTGATACCAACTGGGCTTCCCACGCCATGCCGGCGGCCCTGACGGGTCCGAGAAGCACTGACCCGCAATGGGTTTCTGCGTCAGCGCCATGACCAATGCTTCCGTGTCGTCGAGATCCTGACTGAAACTCTCCTGAAACTTGTCCGGGGCGATCCACAAGAAGCCCTCGGCGTCCGGCGCGATGTTCGCCGCGCCCGCCGGCTGATCCGTGCGGGCGAAGATACTTCCCAGGCTGTCACCCTCGTCCGGCGCAAAGGCAGCGATATATACCAGTCCCACAACGTTTTCCGCATGACCCGCGCCTGTGATCACCGCGCCGCCGTACGAGTGTCCGACCAGCAGGGTCGGGCCGTCCATCGATTCGGCCAACTTCCTGGTCCGGTCCACGTCGTCGGCGAGCGAAGTAAGTGGATTCTGGACCGCAACCACTCGATGCCCGGCGTTGTGCAGGGTGGGTATGACGTGACGCCAATGAGAACCGTCTCCCCAGGCTCCATGCACCAGAACGATGTTTACCTTCTCTGCCATGACCAACTCCTCCAGATACGCAGTGCGACGAATACTCCGACGATCGGCAAGCCTTCGAAACCCAGGCCTTGCCTGTTACCCACGTTAAGGGGATCCTGGATCAATAACCATGACCAGATTGCCAAGTTTTTGTGCAGAAACGCCGAATGCTCGAGACCATCGGAGTGATCGATCCATGAGGACAACATCATCACAGCGGTACGTACCCACCACCGACGAGAGTCGAACCCGGGACACCCTCTCGCACGTTCTCGAAGTCGTCCACCTTCGCGGTGATCAGATTCATCGCTGCGTCCACGGCGAGAACTTCACCGTGGAGGTACCCACTGGGGTGCGAGCACTTCACATTGCCGAGCACGGTGACATCGTGATCAGAACGCAGGGCAAAGCCCCGATCGAACTCGGCCCCGGGGAACTCGTACTGTTACCCCATGGGCATGCTCATACGATCGAGAATGCGATGCCGATGCACCCGAAAAACGAAACATGTTGGCTTTTCGGTACTTTCACACTCGACGACGTCGCAGCGCAGCGACTGCTGTCCGTTCTGCCGGACTTCGTCGAACTGCGCGCGACACAAGGGACCCCGGTCGAGTGGCTCGATGTGAGCAGCCGACTGTTGGGCGCCGAGGTGGACGATCCGAAACCTGGTTCCTCCGTGATGGTTTCCCGGATTCTCGACCTTCTCTTCGTCCAGATCCTCAGAGCGTGGGCTCGAGCGGACGGATCGAACGGCGGATGGTTGACCGCAGCAATGGATCCACGAATCGGGCAGGCCCTCGAGGCCGTCCACAACGACCCGTCACGCAACTGGACCATCGACGAACTGGCGACGCTGTCCACCCTGTCGAGATCGTCTTTTGCGGAGCGCTTCTCGCGACTGGTCGGCCAGACGCCCGGCGCTTACATCACCGAGCGCCGACTCGACCGTGCCGCCGAACTACTCGTGCAAACCACCGAGCCGGTCGGAACCATTGCGATAACTGTCGGCTACGAATCCGATGCCGCGTTCAGCCGCGCCTTCCGTCGACGATTCGACGCCTCGCCGTTGAACTGGCGAAAGTCCAACTCCCACAATCACTGACGTCAGGTCGCAGCGATTACACCTGCGACCGGGATCCGGCCGAGAACTGCAACGCGGAAGTCCACCATCGCGCGCTCCACGTGATTGGCGCTCGAGACCACAACCACGCCGGTCGCGCCTCGATCGGCGAGAATCCGCGCAGAGTTGATCGCATTCTCGACTGTCGACCACGAAGTTCCCTCTTCGGTGATCCGGCCCGGGTTGACGCCGTTGGCAACGAGCCATTCGCGCATCGCCCTGGCTTCCGTTACTCCGGCCTTCGGAGCCCCACCGCTTGTGATGATCGGAGACTGCGGGTACTGACGGGCCAGCTGGAGCGCCGCCTGAAGCCGGTCGACCAACATCGGACGCATCGTGCCGTCGTCGAAGAGGCCGGCACCCAAGACGACGATGTTCGTGCCCACGGGGTTGAGGTCGAGCAGCACGGGCGACTGGCGTGTCAGCGTCTCAGCACTCGTGCACGCAAGAATGAGAGACCGCACCGGTGTTTGGCAGCCGCCCACCGTCGACAGGATGCCGTTGACGACCGTCGTCGGAGTGATGTCGGCACTCGCTGTCGCCGGCGACAATCCCACTCCGGCTGCGGCGATTACCGAAGCAGCAATCAATCCCTTCGTCAGAGACCTACGAACATTTGCCATGTAGCCGAACCCCCAGATTGTCGATTGTCCAGCCCACGGTAACGAACATTTCGTCGCGATTGCATCATTTGACTCAAATTTACTGTTCACTGACCGTCACACAGATTAAACATAAATATTGGGCAACAATTCGGGTTCGAAACCGTCATCTACCAGCATCTCGAATCGACGCGCCTGCCGCGTTACCGATCTGAGCTGCAGCATCCCCGAGCAGGCCGGCGACACTGAACGGCAACAATTCGTTGTTGCAGATCACGATGTTGCATCCGGGTGTTCCTGCTCGCCCCGTCCCGACCATCGTGTCGAAGATCAATTCGGGGTTCGCGAAGCCGACGAGCTGTGACGGATCGTCGATGAGCGGACCACCCGACCCATGCACGGGAGGCTCGACGTACGGCGGCGGTGGAACGTCCACGATCGAAGCGACGACAAGCCGCAAGAACTCCTGGAGATAGAGATCCCGAGGCGCGTTCTGCCACACCGGATGCGAAACATACTTGCTCACCGGCGCATTCACGGAGTAGAAGTCCTCGCCCGCGTTCACCCAGGTCAAGAAGCCGTACCCCCCATTGGACGGAGAGGGCGCGGACAACTCGTCGAGGTAGGCGGAGCCGATCAACGTCTGATCACGCCACGCGCCTCGTTGCACCATCAGCTGACCCAGTCTGGCCATGTCTCCCGGCCGGATTGCCAATCCGAGAATCAGACACGTTCACAGAGAACCACAGACGCATCACGTTTGGGAAGAGTCCGCCTCCATTCCGAGCGCGCGACGCGCTCCCAGCGCCATGGTGACCTGTACAAGATCTTTCGGTGACGACAGGTCAAGTCCCGTCAGCGAACTCGCTTTACGCAGGCGGTACACGACCGTGTTCGGGTGTACGTGCAACTGCCGAGCGGTGGTAGCTCGATCGAATCCGGAGTCGATGAAAGATTCGAGCGTCTCGAGCACGGCAGGATCGGACTCCAACGGCGACAACACATCTGCGAGGATCGGCAGCGCAGCGCTCGGGCGGGTCAGTTGATACTCGACTGCAAGATCCTCGAGACGCACGACCCCACTTGTACGGCCGTACTTTCGGGCAACGTTCAGCACCTCGCGCGCCTGCGACACCGCTGCGGGAATTGCGGGCGGTGCCGCGACATGTACGGCGGCAACCGTCGATGCACCGATGACCTTCTCGAGATCACCCAATCGTCGACACAATGAAAGATATTGCGGACTCGACGCCCAGTTCCCCTCAGCGGGTTCCGATTCCACAATAGGAATCAGTACGGCTCCGCCACTGCTCCCGAGCACCCCGAGCGCTTTGTCACGCCCCACCTGATCGAGCTCTCGTTGCAGGTGGCGCACCTTTCTCCGCTCGGCGACGGCAGTGTCCACCTCGGTCGAGGACTCGTCGTCATTCCGTTCGACGTGCAGCGCCACCACCCAGTACAGGCGCGCCAACCTGATGCCCACATCGTCGGAGACCCGATCAACATCGACACCCGTCGAAAGTGCTACGAACAATGACCTTCGCGCAGAATCCTCGTCCGTCTGGGTGGCATGGTCGGAACCGTAGCCGGCAAGAACCGCCGACGCGGAGGCCGCGGTGTATGCATTCAGGAGTCGTCCGGTGCGGGCAAGTGCGACACCGTCTTCCGGGACCGCCCATTCGCTGATGGTCTCCCACCACAGCCCGGCTGCCAGGTGATATGCCCGCAGCACCTCACCGAGTGGAACCAATTCCTGAGCCCGTTGGCGAGCCGATTCGCTGATGTCGGCGAGCAACTCGGGCGTCAGATCGGCGCCGGTCCGCAGCATCGAAATGAACAGTTCCAGATTGCGCCTCACGATGGTGGTGACGTCGTTACGCAATGCCTCGTCAGGGAGCAACCGGTAGAAGGTGACGTCGCGGTGGACCAGATCGACTGTCTCAATGACCAGTGGATGGGTGCGTTGCGCCAGTCGGTCGGCCAGAGATCTGCCACCAACCAGGATCGGCTCGAACGGCAGATTTTTGTTTCCTGACACAAAACCCTCCACAGAATTGAATTGCCACCACAAGGCCGACCTGCCTTTTTCCTATCACTATGTAACCCACGCCACTCACGAATTCACAATCAGCGGCGTAACTGGAAGTCCCACCTTCGACCAAGAGGAGCCTCGAGTGACGTGGAAAACGCGCAGCGCAGCCATTCTGGCAGGCGTCGTGGCTGCCGGTTCGATCGCGGCTCTCGGGACCGGTGTGTCGAGTGCCGAGACACCGGTCAGCACTATCCAGTACGTCGCACTCGGCGATTCCGCGGCGGCCGGCCCACTGGTCACCGCGCAGGACTCGTCGTCACCGGGCTGTCTACGATCACTCGACAACTACCCGTCCGTGGTGGCGCGAGAACTCGGCGCTCAACTCACGGATATGACCTGCTCGTCGGCGCGATCCGCCAACGTCACGGACACCGCACAATCGACGTTCTCCGGTCAAGTATCACCGCAGGCAACAGCATTGGGGCCTGATACCGACCTCGTCACCATCACCATCGGTGCCAACGACATCTCGTTGTTCCCGACAGTTCTGAGTTGCGTCAATCCACTCCCCGAACCCGCCGGAACGTCCTGCCGTGACAAGTTCACCTCCGGTGGCGTCGATCAACAGCGACAAATGATCGAAAATGCGTCCACAGGTTGGAGTTCCATGATCGAAGTCGCGCAGGATCGAGCACCTTCGGCGCGCATCGTCGTGGTCGGATACGGAACATACATCCGTGGTGGCGGCTGCCCCGGCACTCAGCCGTTCTGGCCGCGCGACGCCGACTATCTCCAGAGTGTGATCGACTACGGCAACACGGTCATGGCAGCAACTGCGGCCCGTCACGGCGTCGAGTACATCGACATCACCGAAACCACTGCCGGGCATGACATCTGCACGGACCCTGCCACTGCTTACTACACGGGAATCGTCCCTACCCAGCCGGCGGTTCCACTGCATCCCACTGCGGCCGGGATGCAGGCGATCGGGAAAACGGTCGCCGACGCTCTGTCCTGAGCTTCTCCCCCAGCACAATTCATTCAGCACTCGCGAAAAGGGTGGAACAATCATGTCAATTCAACGAGACGCTCCGCCGCTGCCGTCCGTCGACGGCGCCCCTGTCGGAACACGTGACAAACTTCTCGGCGGCACACTCGTCGCCCTGTTTCTCGCGAACATGCTCAACTTCTTCGACCGGGCGATCCCCTCGGTCGTTGCCGAGCCGATCAAGAACGAGTTTTCGCTCAGTGACTTGCAATTGGGATTGATCACCTCTGCATTCACCCTCGTCTACGCAGTCGCAGGACTGCCTCTGGGCCGGTTGGCCGACACGAAGAACCGTCCCAAGATCATCGGGATCGGACTCCTGGTGTGGAGCGGACTGACGGCAGCAACCGGTGCCGCCGGCAGCTACGTGCTGTTCATCCTCGCGCGTCTCGGCGTCGGTGTGGGCGAAGCAACCTTCACACCCGCAGCAAACTCGATGATCGGCGATATCTACCCGGCGGAACGACGCTCACGCGCACTTGGTGTCTTCATGCTCGGTTTGCCAATTGGCCTCATGCTCGCCTACTTCACCGTCGGCAAGATCGCCGAGGCATTCGACAGCTGGCGTGCACCGTTCTTCCTCGCGGCGATTCCCGGTGTCCTGCTTGCAGTCGTGCTCTACCGCATGGCAGATCCGGTTCGTGGTGGTTCCGAAAGTCCGGAGGCCCGCGCAGCCGCTGTTTCACAGGCACCGATCACCCGCCCGATCCGTCGTCTGCTCGCAATTCCCACGCTTCGTTGGCTCATCCTTGCCGGGCTGACGTTCAACTTCGCCGCCTACGCAGTGAATTCGTTTGTCGTCCCACTGCTCATGCGCCAGTACCACCTGAAGCTGACTGCGGCGGCATCGGTCACGGGCATCATCGTCGGAATCACGGGCCTGATCGGATTGCTTCTCGGCGCTCGCTACGCGGACAAGGCCAGCGCACGCTCACCGCGCGCACGGTTGATGATCGGTGTCGGAACCTCGGCATTGGCGGCACCTTTGACGGCGCTGGCACTGTTGCAACACGGCGGAAACGTCGTGATGTTCACGCTCTTGTTCTCGGCCGGGTGGCTTCTGGCCTACGGCTTCTACATCAGCGTCTACCCTGCCATTCACGACGTCGTGGTTCCCAGGCTCCGCGGCACTGCGACGGCGCTGTTCTTCGCTGCCATGTACCTTCTCGGCGGATTCTCCGGACCGGTTGCCGTTGGAGCGATCTCGGACTGGTTCGCCAAGCGTGCGCTTGCAGATGCCGGTACCGGGAAGTTGGCTCAGTACGCCGGCGACGGGTTGAACTCGGCCATGTATCTCGTGCCGATCATGTTGGCACTCACCGCGGTATTCATCTACCTGGCTACCCGCACTGTAGGCAAGGACTCCGCGCGCATGCAAGCGGAGCTGAGCCAGGCCTGACCGACAAGTTCACGGGCGGTGGCGGGACCCTGAGGCCCCGCCACCGCCGAGTTCAGTTGACCGTAATCGCCAGAGTCGACAACATGGACCGCAACATGTCCGGCAAGCGAGCGATCATTCGCTGCTCGGTTATCCGAACGGAGACGGGCGCGGCCAGCGTCGCTCGCCACAGTTCCGGTTGATTCTTCATCAGGTTGTTGTAGACCGGGAGCAACTGATCGTTGATGTAGGTCCAACGACCATCCCGGTCCGCCCAGTTGAAGTCCGGAAGCGGCGTTTGCACAACAGCATTGCCCACCGCGAACGAGAGCGGGTTCGACTCGCGTGGCGGCACGACGCCAGGCATCGACGGTGATGCGGCGAAGGTGGTCAGGTAAGTCAACGAGCGACCAACGCTGCCGCGGTAGGCCTTCGCCTCGTCCCACTGATCACCCACCGACTGGTACTGCTCCCTTCGCAGCAGACGCACATTGCCGTCGAAGACCGATTCCGGTGTCCCCGAAGCAATGTTGTTCCACGCGATACGGGCGTTCTCGTCGAGCAGCCCTGCGCGATCGAGTTCGGCGATGCCGTCGACACCGTCGTGAACCCACGCCATGTGCATGGGAATCAGGTCCGAGAAGATGTGTTTGCTCATCGCAATCACTTTCCCCTGGAACCACATCACGTCCTCGGGGCGAATCTCGTGGCCGACCTCGAGAAGTGCCGCAATGTCCTCGGGTGCTCCCATCGACGATGCAACCGGCGACCCGATGCGGTCGATCTCTCGCCAGACCAGTGCCATCGCCTCGCTGATCGCTTGGACTTCCAGCACAACCCGCCCGTAGTCCAAGTCGAGGAGTCCACCGGCGAAAGCGGGCCCGACCATTCCTCCCATACCTGCCCACTGCAGCTCTCGATGCTCGAGCTGGAGTCGCTCGTAGAACTGGAAAGTGTTGGTGAGGTTTCCGAGATTCGCGTGCACACCGTCGAACGGAGTCCACGAAGCGAGATCGATACCTGCCGACTCCGTCCCGACCGCGAGCCAGTACTGCTTGAGCAGTGTCTGATAGCGATGCGGATCCACTCCCGAGGCTCGGGCGGTATCCACCAAAGACCGCAGCGTCGCGGAATCCGATGGCAGAGAAGGATGCAGGCCGCCCGTGGCTTCGGCGTTTGCGTTCACTGCTTCCAGGTCGAGGTACCTGTCGAGCTCACCAGTACCCGCGGACGCCCTGCCTCCCAGTACGACGGCACCGCCGATACCTGCCGAAGCAACGAGAACCGTGCGCGCAAAATCCCTGCGCGTCAGAGACTTCCGCAAGCTCATCGTCCCTCGGCTTCGTCGAACGTCTTTGCCAGCCAGGCGATGTCCTGCATACCCAGCTGATCGGTCACCGTCTTGTACAGGTTGGTCACGTAATCGAGCGGCCCGCACTGCGACGGGAGCAGGTCCACGCTGCCGCCGTCTGCTCGATATGTCTGCGCCAATTGCTCTGCCTCACTGAAGGGAACGAGAAAGTCGTCCTCACAGGAAGAAATCAGAAGCTTGGAAGCCGGCGCCTGCTTTCCCAACGTGTTGTCCGCGTACGCCGCGGCCAGCGCAGGGATCGTTCGGGGCGAAGGGTTGGTGAGTAGGACGTCGAACGGAACGAATGGGAGTCCGAGGTAGAGCGCCTGGCAGGACGCGCGGAAGGCTGCGGCGACGTTGTGACCGATCGGAGTCAGATGGTCGTCGAGCCGAACGTCGGGGTAGCCCGCGTCGAATCCGAGAATGCTCGAGAAGACGAATCCGGAACCGATCCCACCGGCCGCTGTTTCCTCGAACGTTGCGGGGTCGATCATCATCGCCTGAATGGCACTGGCCTGGACGTTCAGTTCCGGCGCATAATCATGGGCTTGTTCCGCGGCAAAGCCCGCTGCGACACCGCCTCCGGCGACACCGTAGATGCCGACAGGGGTGTCTGATTCGAGGCCGGCTTCCGGAAGCGCGAGTGCTGCCCGGACGCCGTCGAGCGTTGCCTTCCCTGAAAACTGTCCGATCGAGAACGGATGGGGAGCAGTGTCGCCGTCGTTGCCGACGTCGCTCATCATCACTGCCCAGCCGTGGCCGAACATCTGAGCCACCGGGCCGAGCGCCGAGAACATCGCCGGGTCGCTCTGATTGCCGCCGGTCCACTGGTGACTTGGTGCGCAGTTCGCGCCGAGGCTGTCGTTCGCCTCGGCGTATCCGATGATCTTGCGATCACCTGGCGCAGTTCCGTCCTCGGGAATCATCAGAATTCCGGTGCTGATCACCTGCCGACCGAAGTGATCAGTGGTGGTGTACATGAGTTGGTGAGCCGAGACCACGTCGGGACGGACCTGGTAGACCTGCACGCTGACCGGACGCGCTTTGAGAAGTGTGCCGGGGGCGGTACCCGGCTCGATTTCAGGTTCGTCGAACCACGGATCATCGGACGAGAGCCCGAGTGGAGTCAATTCGGTGGAAATGTCAGCGCCTTGGAGTGCCTTCACGACCAACGGGTTGAACACGTCGGCCAGGTCGACGGTCTCCTGCGCACCAGCCGGCGACCCCACCGCAAACAAGGCCACTGCCAGGGCCGATGCCGTTCCGGCGCGCCATGACCACCGTCGCCACGTCGAGTCAAACATCGTTCACGAGTTCCTTACTTTCGGGTAATGAGCACCCCTACACTCCCATTCACCTGCATTAACAGACAAGTCGGGCACCCATCCGTTGGCCGAAAACCTCGATCGGGCTTAGGCTGACGGCACCTGTCCGGCAAGTCTGGCGTGGGAGGTTTGTCTGTGAGTGCTCCGACCCGTGTATCGCGAGCTACCGGCGATTCACTCCAAGCTCGACCGCGGCCGTCCAACATCACGTGCAAGATTCTGATGGCCGTGACAGGACTGATCTTCGCCGCTTTCGTTCTCGTCCACATGATCGGAAACCTGAAGGTCTACACCGGTGCCGATCACTTCGACGACTACGCACACTGGCTACGAACGGTGTTCGAACCCTTCCTGCCCTACGAGGGACTTCTGTGGATTCTTCGCATCGTCTTGCTCGCGTCATTGGTCGCACACGTCTGGTGTGCCTGGCTGCTCACCGTCCGCGGACGCCGAGCTCGAGGAAAATTTCGACGTAAAGGTCTGGGAATCAAGTCCTTTACAGCGCGCACGATGCCCGTCACCGGAGCTGTGCTGCTGCTATTCGTCATTTTCCACATACTCGACCTCACGACCGGAACCCGACCCATCGGCAGCAGCGAGTACGAAGCGGCCACGCGCACACAGAGTTACGCATACGACAATCTGATTGCCAGCTTCGAGCGTCCGCTGGTGGCAGCGTTCTACATCGTCGCGATGGCTCTGCTGGCAATGCACCTCGCGCACGGACTCTGGAGCGCGGTCAACGATCTCGGCGTGACCGGCCAACGACTGCGCCAGATTGGCGTTGCACTCTCCGGAATCTTTGCGCTCGTCGTGATGGTCGGAAACATGTCGATCCCCATCGCGGTCATGACCGGCGCCATCTCGAAGACAGGAGCGTCATAAGTGAACAGCTTCGAACTCGACGATCTGCGCAGCATCGGGACACCGGTGGACGGTAAGGTCCCGGCCGGCGATCCGGCGACGGCCTGGCCCACTCGCAAACTCGACTACAAGCTCGTCAGCCCACTCAACCGGCGCAAGTTCACGGTCATCGTCGTCGGTACCGGCCTCGCCGGCGCGGCCTGCGCCGCCTCCCTCGGTGAACTGGGCTACCACGTCGAGTCCTTCACCTTCCACGATGCACCCCGCCGTGCACACAGCGTCGCCGCGCAAGGAGGCATCAACGCCGCTCGCGCTCGAAAAGTGGACAACGACAGTCTCGCCCGCTTCGTGAAGGACACGGTGAAGGGCGGTGATTTCCGGGGCCGTGAGGCCGACTGTTTCCGTCTCGCCGAAGAATCCGTACGCGTCATCGATCACATGAATGCCATCGGGGCACCGTTTGCTCGCGAGTACGGCGGCACTCTGGCCACCCGATCCTTCGGCGGCGTTCAGGTGTCGCGCACGTACTACACGCGCGGGCAGACAGGCCAGCAGTTGCAGATAGCGTCGTCGCAGGCACTGCAACGTCAGATCGCAGCCGGAACGGTCAACCTCCACACCCGAACCGAGATGCTCGATCTCATCGTTTCGGACGGGCGAGCACAAGGGATAGTCACACGCGATCTCGTGACCGGTGAGATCGGCGCCACCACAGGCCATGCCGTCGTACTGGCATCCGGCGGCTACGGAACCGTATTCCACAAGTCCACACTTGCGAAGAATTCCAACGCCACGGCCGCCTGGCGAGCGCACCGACGCGGTGCGTTGATGGCTTCACCCTCGTTCATCCAATTCCATCCAACGGCACTTCCCGTCAACTCCGAGTGGCAGTCGAAAACCATTCTGATGAGCGAATCCCTGCGCAACGACGGCCGGATCTGGGTACCGGCCAAGCCCGGAGACGATCGTGAGCCCGGCGACATTCCCGAAAACGAACGCGACTACTACCTCGAGCGCAAATATCCGGCGTTCGGGAACCTCTCTCCCCGCGACGTCTCTTCACGGGCCGCCCGCGAGCAAATCGACTCCGGTCACGGCGTCGGCCCTCTGAAAAACAGTGTGTACCTGGATTTCCGCGACGCATTGGCACGGCTCGGCCGCAAGACCATCGAGGAGCGATACGGAAATCTGTTCTCGATGTATCGCGACGCCACCAGCGAAGACCCCTATACGGTGCCGATGCGCATCGCCCCCGGAGCCCACTTCACCATGGGCGGACTGTGGAACGACTACGACCAGATGACCTCCATCCCCGGCTTGTTCGTCGGTGGTGAGGCAGGCTGGGGATACCACGGAGCCAACCGCCTCGGCGCCAATTCGTTGCTCTCGGCATGCGTCGACGGCTGGTTCACCCTCCCGTACGCGATTCCGAATTATCTTGCGCCGCTACTCGGATCCACTCCACTCGAACTGTCCGATCCCGCTGTGACGTCGACGCTCACTGACGTGAGGGGTCGGGTGGACCTGCTGCTCTCGGTCGGCGGAACACACGGCCCCGACAGGTTCCATCGACAACTGGGAGAGATCCTCTATGCGGGTTGCGGTGTCACCCGAACGGCCGAGGGCTTGACCAAGGCGATCGCCGAAATCCGCGCACTGCGAACCGATTTCTGGTCGAACCTGCGAGTTGCCGGCAGCGGAAACCAGTTCAACCAGGAGTTGGAAAGGGCCGGCAGGGTAGCCGATTTCCTCGAGCTCGCCGAACTGATGTGCGTCGATGCTCTCGATCGTGACGAGTCCTGTGGAGCGCACTTTCGTGCCGAACATCAGACTCCCGACGGCGAAGCGCAGCGAAACGATCAGGACTGGTGCTTCGTCTCCGCGTGGGAAACCGCCCAGGACGGCAGACACGTTCGACACGACGAGCCGTTGTCCTTCACCGCTGTTCCACTGCAGACGAGGAACTACGTATGAAAATCACCGTGGACGTGTGGCGCCAATCCGGACCTGAGTCGTCCGGCGCATTCGACACCTACCAAATAGACGACGCGACGGTGGAGATGTCGCTGCTGGAGCTCCTCGACCGACTCAACGACCAACTCGTGGAGAGCGGCAACGAACCCATCGCCTTCGATTCCGACTGCCGAGAAGGGATCTGCGGGTCCTGCGGCATCACGGTCGACAATGTTCCCCATGGACCGGTTGCGAACACTCCCACGTGCCGTCAGCACCTGCGCAGCTTCTCCGACGGGGACCGAATCAAACTGGAGCCATTCCGCTCCGCAGCCTTTCCCGTGGTCCGAGACCTCGTCGTCGATCGCTCTGCGCTCGACCGGGTACTCGAAGCCGGTGGATACGTTTCGGTCAATGCAGGAACCGCGCCGGACGCAGACAGTCAGCCGCTCTCGCATCAAAGTGCCGAAGCTGCACTGGACTTCGCCGCGTGCATCGGCTGCGGCGCTTGCGTGGCAGCCTGCCCGAACGGTGCCGCGCACCTCTTCACCGGGTCCAAACTGACCCACCTGTCTCTCGTCACGCAGGGCCGCAACGAACGTGGCAAGCGGGCCCGAGCGATGTCGCACCAGATGGAGGCCGATTTCGGGCCGTGCTCGACCTACGGTGAATGTGCGCAGGTGTGTCCCGCGGAGATACCGCTGACCGCGATTGCCGCTGTCAACAAGGAATCGATGCGATTCGGATTGCGGCGCAAGGACAACTGATCGTCACCAGGCGCCGATCAGCTTCATCCACGCGCCGCCGATAATCGTCCAGATCAGGATGATCACGACGCTCATCACGAAACCGATTCGGAACCACTCCGAGGTCTTGATGTATCCGGAACCGTAGATCACTCCGGCCGGACCGGACGCGTAGTGCGAGATACCGCCGAACAGGCTGCCGATGAAGCCGAACACCAGGGCCGAGAACAGCGGCGGCGCACCGGTTGCCACCGCCGCGCCGAGAAACACCGCGTACATCGCGATGATCTGCGCGGTGTTCGACGCAAACAGATAGTGCGCGTAGAAGTACACCAAGGTCAGGATCGCAAAAGCCCAGATCCACGGCAAACCGTCGACGCTCGAGGAGACCTGGGTTCCGATCCACGAGATCACGCCGAGTTCTTCGAGATGGCTTGCCATACCGACCAGAACGGCAAAGAACACGAGCGTCTGCCACGCCCCGGTGTCGTGGACCAGGTTGTTCCACGTCAGCACCTTGGTCACCAACAGGATGCCGATTCCGACGAATGCTGTTGTAGTGGCGTTGACGTTGAGCTGCGAGCCCAGGCACCAGAGCACCAGCAGCAGAACGAAGGTAGCGGCCATGATCTTCTCGTTGCGGCTGATCGGACCTGCCTTGCGCAGTTCCTCCCTGGCTTGCTCGGGTGCTTTCGGAGTCTTCAACATCGTGGGCGGGAAGATCTTCGACATCACCCACGGGATCGCGATGAGACTCGCAATTCCCGGAACCGATGCTGCCAGCGCCCATTTGCCCCACGAGATGTCGATGCCGATCTTGGCAGCCGCATCGACGGCGACGGGGTTACCCGCCATGGCGGTGATGAACATCGCGGAGGTCACGACGTTGACTTGCAGCGACGTGAGCAGCAGATATGCTCCGAGCTTCTTGCGAGAGTCCTCGGGCTCGGGATTGGAGTCCTCCAACTTGCTCAGTGAGACGATGATCGGATAGACGACGCCACCAGCGCGGGCGGTGTTCGACGGTGTCGCCGGAGCAAGTATCAAGTCCGTCAACGCCATTCCGTAGGACAAACCGAGGCTCGACTTGCCGAGCTTGGTCACGAACATGAGTGCAACCCGTTTCCCGAGTCCGGTGACCAGGAAGCCTTCGGCAATGAAGAACGACGCGACGATCAGCCAGATCGTGGTATTGCTGAAGCCGGACAACGCTTCCGTCGGCGTCTCGGTCTGGGTGATCATGGCGATCGACAGGCCTACCAGCGCCACAGAACCCGTCGGCAGAGGCTGCAAGATCAACGCCACGATGGTGCCGACGAAGATTCCGAGCATGTGCATGCCCTTGGGATCCACACCGTCCGGAACAGGCATGAAATAGATGATCAGGCCGAGGACGACGGGCACCGCAGCCGGGTAGTACCGCCTGAGCACCGATTGTTTCGACGGCTCCGCCGGCGGTGTCGTCTCAGAAAAAGACTCAGTGCTTTCGGATTTGGCCTCGGACATTTGCATCTCCTCGACTTGTCGCCCCAGGTGATCGCCCCAGATGATTGTCCCCCAAACATCAGGTTTTCGTGCGGTCAATCCAAGTTCGAGAGAAAATGCCCGGAAGTACAGTCGTCCTCACGAGGCGCTGTCTCGCACCGACGCTTCAGTGGGAGAATGCCCATCTCGCAAAAGATTGTGCCAATCGATCAACAGAGGCGCGGGCGTGCTGCACGCTTGAATCTCGGAGAGTTGTTCAACCTGCTTCTTCGAAAGGTATTCGTCGGCGAGATGTTTGGGTCAGGACTGCGCGGATTGCCGACCTCGACCGGATCTTCGCGCGTGATGTGATCCAATTCCGAAGCATGTCAGCCGACAGACAGACCCACGAACCGAGAAGATTCGTATCGGGCCGACGACTGGTTGCGCCATCTATTGTCGGGAGTGTGACGGAATCCGACGCCCACGAGGACTCGACCGACTCCACTGAATCGGCAGTGGCCGATCACCCGAGGAAACGTCCACTGTGGCGTGAGATTCTGATCCTCGTTGTCGTCGCACTTGTCCTGAGTGTTGTCATTCAGAACTTCGTCGGACGCATCTTTCTGATCCCGTCGGAGTCCATGGAACCGACACTTCACGGATGCACCGGCTGCACGGGAGACAAGATCCTCGTCGACAGAATCAGCTATCGATTCGGGGATCCGCAACCTGGGGATGTGGTCGTGTTCAAGGGACCCGAGTCCTGGAACGACGAGTACAAATCCATTCGATCCGACAATTCGATTGTTCGCGCGTTTCAGGGACTCGGGTCCATCGTCGGCTTGGTCCCGCCGGACGAAAACGACCTCGTGAAGCGGGTAGTCGCGGTCGGTGGCCAAACCGTACAGTGTCTGTCCGAGGAAGAGGGGCTTCGGGTGAACGGCAAGCCGCTGACCGAGCCGTACATCGACAAGCGCATTCCGGGCAACGATACCTCTTGTCAAGGAAGGTATTTCGGGCCGGTCACGGTTCCCGACGGGAACCTGTGGGTGATGGGCGACAACCGCGCCCATTCGAAGGATTCACGTTTCCATCTCGATGACGAACACAGTGGAACGGTGCCGATCGACAATGTCATCGGCAAGGTTCAATTGATCGTCCTTCCCTTCTCACGGTGGGGAACTGTGAGCTCGTTCGATCCGCAGTGACAGATCGAATCAACCAGGCGGCCCGCATCTTCGGACGGCACAGTCGACATGGCTCCGCTTTCGGACGATCATCGAGCGCATCTGTTACCGAGGGTAGGAGAACCACATGCGCGCTCGACGCATCACCGCCAATCTCAAAGTCGCCGATGTCGGAACCGCCAAGAGCTTCTACTCCGACTTTCTCGGCCTGAGCACCGAAGAGTTCAACATGGGGTGGGTCGCTCGCTACACCTCTCCCGACACCGGCGCGAACGTACAGCTCGTCACGCACGACGCCACTGCAGCCGAGGACTCGGTCATCTCAGTCCACACGGACGACGTCGACGGCGCCTACGAAGAGGCCCGCAGGCTCGGCTACGAAATCGTGCACCCCATAACGACCGAAGAGTGGGGTGTTCGCCGATTCCTCGTCCGGGCACCCGATGGCAACGTCGTCAACATCGTGCGACACCGGGACTGAGCAGCGGAAAGAACCCCATTCGACGTTTTAGGTCATTTGACCTAGAGTTAGGTGCATGACCGATTCATTGCAGTATTCAGCCGACGGCCCGATCCTCGTGGCCGGCGGATACGGAACCGTGGGCAGCGCCCTGACAGCGTTGCTCGCCCCCGACTTCCCACTACTCCTCACCGGACGCACCCCCGAGCGAGGCGACGAACTGGCCGGCCGTCACGGCGCTTCCGTCCGCCGCTGGGACCTCCTCGACCCGACACCCTTCGACGCGTCCGTACGCGCGGTCGTTTCGACGGTCAACGATCCCCACGATCGTGTCCTGTCCGCCGCCGTCGAGGCCGGCATTCCGTACGTGGACATCACCCGCTGGACAACCCGCGTCGCTCGCGCCGCCACTCTGGCGGGTCAGAAGTCGCCGAGCGCACCGGTGTACCTGTCGTCCGGATGGATGGGCGGAGTCACCAATATCGTCGCCGCAGCGCTGGCCGAGGAACTGGGTGGCGCGAGCACGATCGACGTCTCGATTCGCTACGACGTCAACGACATTGCCGGGCTGGACTCCGTCGACTTCATCGATCGGCTCGGGCAGGATTTCGAGGTGATGCAGCAAGGAAACCCGATCACCGTCAGCCCGTTGACGGATACACGCTGGGTCGACTTCCCCGGATCGCGCACCAAGGTCGGAAGAATCGACACTCCGGAACAATTCACGTTCCCCATGACCTTGGGCGCCGAAACTGCCAGCACTCGAATAGGTTTCAGTTCGAATACATCCACAACTGCGCTGCTCGCCGCCAAGAAGGTGGGTCTGTTCCATTGGGGTCGCGGCGACCGCTTCACACCGCTACGACGCGGACTCCTGTACTCGCCGGGCAAGGGCGGGAGCGCGCAAGTACGCATCGATGTCACCGGCCCGAGCGGCACGACAAGCGCGACAATCGTCGACCGGCAGGGCCAGGCTCACCTCACCGCGGTGGGCGGCGCGTTGGCCGTCAGACGAGCCTTGGCCGACGATGCCCGGCCTGGAGTCACTTTCCCCGAATCGCTTCCGAACCCTCGCCGCACCGTCTCCGAGTTGGAGAGCTTCGGGGTGGCAGTATTGCGACCATGACCCTCTCCAAGGGCGCCGCCCGTGCGGCAGCACTTCTCGACGCAGCAGAACAGGTCCTCACTACTCAGGGCAATGCCAACTCGGCAATGCGCGATTTCGCAGCCGCGGCCGGAGTGCGGGTAGGACATCTGCAGCACTACTACCCCACCCGTGCAGATCTGATACGCGCAGTGATGTCACGTGCATTGACCCGCTCACTGGATCGCCTTGCCGTCGTCCCCGATACGGATCAGAGCCTTTCCCGCGAGGAATCCGAACACTTCATCGGAGTCCTGCTCGGAGAACAGGACGACCAGGCCACGGTGCGTCTGTACGTCGAAGTATGGGCCATTGCAGCGGCGGACCAAGAAGTCGCGGTCGTGCTTCGAGACTTCTACGCCCAGTACATCGCACACGTAGAGCGCGCAGTCGCGTGTGCACAACCGGAGCTGGATGCGGCGGAACTTGGCGCGACAGCGCAGACCATCGTGAGCTTGCTCGAGGGTTCCGCAATTCTCCGATCGGGAATCACCGGCCGAAAGTCCGAGGCTTCGGACCGAAAGCTCGTGGACACACTGCAGTACCTGATTCACGGGTCCTGACTCGGACGTATCGTAAAGCCCATGAGCGTTGCAAACGAATGGAGCCGAATCGAAGCGTGGTGCCGTACACACGCACCGGTGACGGCTGCAGCGTTTCAACCAGGACTCGGTGACGCCGTTATCGAGGAATTCGAAGCCTCGACCGGCGTCACGTGGCCCCAGGAACTTCGCGACCTGTATCGGGTCCACAACGGCAGCCTGACCCACGACGACCGGACCGGCCTCTTTCTCGGCAGCGTGCTCCCGGACAAATTCTTCTACCCCATCGACGTCGCAACAGAAGTTCGTCTCACTCTGCTCGAAACGTGGGATGAGACGATCTACGAGAATCCAGACCTCTACGCCGAGGACGAGATGGATCGACACGATCAACGCGACGCAGGCACTGCCGCAACCATGTTCATCCCCTCGTTCGTTCCCTTCGCCGGACTGGACGAGTACCACTACTTCGTGGACACCCGCAGCGGCGCACTCCACCATTGTGTGACCGAGTATGCCTCGGACGCCACTGACAACGGCGGTCCGATCTGGGCGTCCATCTCGGTAATGCTGGCCGCCCATGCCGTAGCGCTGGAAACAGGATCAACGATCGGAGTGTGGAAACCCGTTGTCAGCAAGGGTGTTCTGGAATGGGAAGTCGACGCATGACACCCAAGCAGGATCCGACCCGTCGCACCCTCGCCGACGGGCGTCAGATCTTCTACTTCGACGATGCCGGCAGTGCCCGCGCCCACTCTGCGCGAGATTCCCGCGAATTGCCGGCTCTCGACCACTCGTCTCGGATGAGATTCGACGTTCTCACCGGGGAGTGGATCACCATGGCTTCGCATCGCATGACACGGACACATCTCCCCTCCGCCGCCGAATGTCCATTGTGCCCGACCGACGAAACACGCACGCCCACAGAGATACCCGACGGAGACTACGACGTCGCGGTGTTCGAGAATCGGTTTCCGAGCTTTGCCGCGGCGCCCGAGGAAGACATTGACAGTCCCGGAGACGGTGCGGGCGATCGCCCAGCGGCCGGTCACTGCGAAGTGATGTGCTTCTCGAGCGATCACACGGCGTCCGTCGCCGAGCTTCCACTCGAACGCATGCGCACGATTGTGGGTGCCTGGATTTCTCGGACCGAAGAGTTGTCGGCGGATCCGCTTGTGGAACAAGTGTTCTGCTTCGAGAACCGCGGCGAAGAAATCGGGGTGACACTCACCCATCCACACGGACAGATCTACGCATACCCGTATGTCACGCCACGCACCCGATCGATGCTGACGCAGGCGCACAAACACTTCGAGCGCACCGGTCGCTCACTACTCGGCGATGTTCTGGCGTTCGAGCGCGAGGACAAGGCCCGGTTGATCTACGACGGAGATCACTGGAGCGCCTACGTCCCGACCGCCGCACGATGGCCCATCGAGATTCACCTGGCACCGCACCGAGACGTCCCGGACCTCCCCTCGCTGAACGACCAAGAGCGCGAGGAGCTTGCGGTCGTCTACCAAGATGTCCTACGCCGTATCGATCGCTTCTATCCGGGCGTCGACCGGGTACCGTACATCGCGGCTTGGCACCAAGCTCCCGTCCGCATCAACCGACCTCTGGGCCGACTGCATCTTCAGCTGTTCTCGATCTTGCGCGCACCGGGCAAACTCAAATACCTCGCCGGGTCCGAGTCCGCCATGGGCGCCTGGGTGAACGACACCGTTCCCGAGGCAGTCGCGGCCCGTCTACGGGAGTTGAAATAGTGGATACCGTCTCGAACAATTCTGTGCTCCAACAGTTTCACGCCACCTACGGCTATCCGGCAACCGGAGTGTGGGCGGCACCCGGTCGAGTCAACCTGATCGGTGAACACACGGACTACAACGGTGGATTGTGCCTACCGGTCGCTCTCGAGCAGCGAACACTGGTTGCCGTCGCACTGCGCAGCGACGGGGTCGTCCGCGTGCACAGTCGGCAATCCGCCGAGACGTACACCGGGCCCCTCGGCGACATCGCCACAGGGTGGGCCGCCTACCCCACAGCCGTTCTGTGGTCTCTTGCGCGCAGAGGCCTCCCGATCGAAGGAATCGATCTTGCCGTCGACTCGTCGGTACCGGTCGGGGCCGGGCTATCGAGCTCCGCTGCCCTCACCTGTTCGGTTGCGTTGGCCGTCAACGAACTTCATGATTCACCTTTCGCCCGCGATGAGCTGGTACAGGTGTGCATCCAGGCCGAGAACGACGGCGTCGGCGCACCGACCGGAGGAATGGATCAAACCATTGCCCTCTTTGCTCAGCCCTCGACTGCGCTCCTGCTGGACTGCCTGGACGGATCCACCGAACCCATACCTTTCGAACTCCACGGTGCAGGGTACGAACTGATCGTCATCGACACCCGGGTCAAACACTCGCTCGCAGACGGACAGTACGGAATGCGGCGCTCTCAATGCGTCGCTGCAGCAGCAGCTCTCGGCGTCGGCAGCTTGCGAGAGGCTACAGCAGACCAGGCCGAGACAGTGCGAGACCCGATCCTCCGGGCGCGGGCACGGCACGTCGTGACCGAGATCGAGAGGACGCGGAAGACCGCAGAGCTTCTGCGCAGCAGCAGATTCAGTGACGTCGGCGAGCTGTTCGACAACTCGCACGCCTCGTTGCGCGACGACTTCGAGGTCTCGTGCGATGAACTCGACGTCGCCGTTGCCGCAGCACGACGCGGCGGCGCGATCGGTGCGCGGATGACCGGCGGCGGATTCGGAGGCTCAGCCATCGCGCTGGTTCCGGAAGGAAGCGGAGCGGAGGTCATCGCGTCGGTGAGCCGCGACTTTGCGGCGCGAGGTTGGCGAGCACCACACTTTCTCGGCGTCGTTGCCGGGGGTTCGGCCGCCCGTCTCTGAGCGAACGGCACGTTCAGCGCACTGGAGGCGCCGAACGTACCGTTCGCCCTGGTTGGGGCACCTCGAGATCCCCCTCACATAAATAGTCATCTCAGATGCGAATTATGTAGGTTCAGATCATGCAACTGACGCAGTTCACCGATCTGGGATTGCGCGTCGTCATGCGGTTGGCCGTACTCGACGCGGATGCCTCCCCCAGCACTCGGGATGTTGCGCAGCAGCTCAACGTGTCGTATTCCCATGCCACCAAGGTGGTTACACGGCTCGGTGAGCTCGGCATCGTGACAACCAGGCGCGGCCGCGGCGGTGGGCTTTCCATCACCGAACTCGGCCGCACCGCCACCATCGGCTGGCTGGCCAGACGCCTCGAAGGCCCGGGTGAAGTCGTCGACTGCGAAGGCGACAAACCGTGCCCACTGCGCGGAGGTTGCCTCCTTCGGAGCGCTTTGCGCGAAGCACAGGAAGCGTTCTTCGTTTCACTCGACGCGGTCACGATCGAAGACGTCATCCGGCAGCCGTCCAAAACTGTCCTGCTACGCCTCACCACCCGGAGCGACGAAGCAGGCTGATCAATCGAATTTCGACCGAACGGAGCAGCTCATGCTTTCCCCACAGTCAACCGAGGTCATTCGCGCCACCCTTCCCGTGGTCGGCGCTGCCATCGGCGATATCACAACCCTGTTCTACCGCAGGATGTTCGACGCGCATCCTGAACTCGAACGCGATTTGTTCAATCGCGGCAATCAGAAGCAGGGCGAACAGCAGAAGGCTCTCGCCGGCGCCATCGCGGCATTCGCGACGCTTCAGCTCGAGCCGGACAGCGCCAAGGTCGATCTCATACTTTCACGTATCGCCCACAAGCATGCGTCGCTGGGAATCACACCCGACCAGTACGCAATCGTGCACGAACACCTCTTTGCCGCGATCGTCGAAATACTCGGCGATGCAGTCACTCCCGACGTCGCAGCAGCCTGGGACGAGGTCTACTGGCTGATGGCGGAAACCCTCATCACGATGGAGCGTGGCCTCTACCAACTCGCCGGCGTGGACGCCGGTGACGTCTGGCGCACAGTCAGGATCAGTGAACGAGTTCTTCAGTCCGCCGACACGGTCTCACTGACACTCACGTCGCTCGACGGTAGCGCACTCCCCACCTTCGCTCCCGGACAGTACCTTTCGGTCGGGGTTACGCTGCCCGACGGCGCCCGCCAGATCCGTCAATACAGCCTGTGTTCGATACCGAGCAGCGCAGACTGGCGGATCAGCGTCAAGCGAATCTCCGGAACTCCCGATGGCGAAGTGTCGAACTTCCTCTACAACAACGTATTCGAAGGTCAAGAACTCTCCGTCACCACACCTTTCGGCGATCTCACCATGCCGGACGACAACTCACCGCTCCTGCTCGCGTCGGCCGGAATCGGTTGCACACCGATGATCGGGATGCTCAATCATCTCGTGGACACCGGCGCTGACCGTTCGGTATCTGTCATCCATGCGGATCGATCCATTGCGGATCACGCGCACCGCGCAGAACTCAGCACACTCGTCGACCAGATCCCCGCCGCAACCCTGCACCGTTGGTACGAGGATCTCGGCACGCACGTTGCGTTCGGATCGGTTCACGAAGGACGGGCGGATTTGCAAGGTATTGCAGTGGAGCCCGATACCCAAGCCTTCCTTTGCGGGCCGATGCCGTTCATGTTGGCGATGCGCGCATCGTTGCTCGAAAGGGACGTCCCGGCACAGAATATCCACTACGAGGTCTTCGGGCCCGACAGCTGGGCCAACACCTGAGCGGACCACTGCCTGCGAACTGGACCTTGGCGCGCGACTGCAAACCCTTGTGTACTCGACGAAACATACGCATCGAGTAGTGGGAGACCGACATGATCACGTCAGCGTCGATGACGGGAGTCGCGCTGATCGCCCTGGCGATGGTTCTGACACCGGGCCCCAACATGATCTATCTGGTGTCCCGCAGCATCAGCCAGGGCCGCCGGGCGGGTTTGATCTCGCTCGGCGGAGTCGCAACCGGTTTCCTGGTCTACCTCGCCGCCACGTGTGCAGGGCTGACGGCGGTTCTCTTCGCCGTACCAACGGTGTTCACCGCGGTGAAAATCGGTGGTGCCCTGTACCTGGCCTATCTCGCCTGGTCGACACTCCGACCAGGTGGGAAGTCCGCTTTCGAGGTGGGCGAGGTCGACCGCCACGGTAGCGGCCGTCTGTTCGGGATGGGGTTGACCACCAATCTGCTCAATCCCAAGATTGCGCTGATGTACGCGGCCCTGATCCCCCAGTTCGTCGATCCCACTGCGGGTCCGGTCTGGCAACAGGCACTCGTACTCGGCGGCGTGCAGATCCTGGTCGCAGTCACCGTCAACGCGTTGATCGTGTGCTGTGCGGCAGCCGTGTCGACCTTCCTCATGGCGCGTCCGGTGTGGATGCGGGCTCAGAAATGGCTAGCTGGTGGCATTCTCGGAATCTTCGCCACCCGCATGGCCCTGGAGTAGTTTCAGTCCTTCGGACGTTGGTCGATCAGACGACGCGCTTTGCCGATCGAGCGTTCGAGTCCGCCGGGTTCGAGAACGCTCACCTCGACCGTGACACCGATCTTGTTCTTCACCAGCTTCTGCAACGCCGAAGACGCTGCCGCATGATCGGAAATTGCCGCGTCAGGGCGAGCCTCGACGCGCACTGTCAGAGTATCCATCCGGCCCGGACGCTCCAGCACACACTGGAATTGGGGTGCCAGGGCGGGGACGGTCAGGATCAGCTCTTCGATCTGTGTGGGGAACAGATTGACCCCACGCAGGATGATCATGTCGTCGGTCCGGCCGGTGACCTTCTGCATCCGACGCATCGAGCGCGCCGTACCGGGCAACAGACGGGTCAGGTCCCTGGTTCGGTAGCGAATGATGGGCAGCGCTTCCTTGGTGAGAGAGGTGAAAACCAGCTCACCTTCTTCACCGTCCGGCAGCACTTCGCCCGTGACCGGATCGATGATCTCCGGGTAGAAGTGGTCTTCCCAGATATGGAGCCCGTCTTTGGTTTCCACACATTCCATTGCCACACCCGGGCCCATGATCTCGGAGAGTCCGTAGATGTCGACCGCATGCATGTCGAGTTGCTGTTCCAGCTCGGTACGCATCTGTTCGGTCCACGGCTCCGCTCCGAAAACTCCCACCCTCAGTGAGGTCTTCGAGGGATCGATGCCTTTCTTGATCATCGCATCCACGATGGTCAACATGTACGACGGAGTCACCATGATGGCGTCGGGCTCGAAGTCCTCGATCAGTTGAATCTGCCGCTCGGTCATGCCACCGGACATGGGAATGACCGTGCAGCCCAAGCGCTCCGCACCGTAGTGTGCTCCCAATCCACCGGTGAACAGACCGTACCCGTAAGCCACGTGAACCTTGTCCGAAGACCGCACGCCGCCGGCCGAGAGACTGCGCGCGATGAGATCGGCCCAGTTGTTCAGGTCGTTGCTCGTGTACCCCACCACCGTCGGGCGACCGGTGGTCCCCGAAGACGCGTGAATTCGCGAGACCCGGTCCTGGGGCACTGCAAACATCTTGAACGGATAGTTCTCACGTAGATCCGCTTTGGTGGTGAAGGGGAACTTCGCGAGATCGCTCAGATCCTTCAAGTCGCTCGGGTGGACGCCGGCGTCGTCGAAAGCTTTGCGGTAGTGCGGAACATTGGTGTACGCGTGCATCAGGGACCATTGCATCCGCTCGAGTTGGAGCGTCGAAATGCGGTCCCGACTGGCAAATTCGATGTCTTGCGATGTAGCAGTGGCGAGTTCGGTCATGATTGTCTCCGGTGGGCTCAGTGAGGGCGCTGTGCGGGCGGTCAGGCGTCGAAATCGACTGTTATCTGTTCACCGACAGGGAAGGTCTGGCAGGTCAGTACGAAACCCGCGTCGACTTCGTAGTCTTCGAGTGCGTAGTTCCTGCGCATCTCGACGTCACCGCAGGTGACCTTGGCGCGACACGTTCCACAGACCCCGCCCTTGCACGCGAAGGGCAGATCCGATCGGTACTGTTCCGCTGCATCGAGAATCGACTGGTCTCGCGGAAGTGTCGCGGTGGTCGATCGACCGTCGAGAGTAATAGTCACCTCGCTGCTCGGTCCGACAATTCCGCGCTCACGATGCACTGCAACCGGCGGAGCGACGTCGTCGACGTAGAACAGCTCGTGATGGATGCGATCCTTGGCAATTCCCAAGCCGGCCAGTACTTCCTGGGCGTCGTTGACCATCCCGAACGGACCACACAACCAGAAGCCGTCGACCTGGTCGCACGGAACGAGAGAGGTGAAGATCTCACGCAACCGGTCGGCGTCGAGACGGCCCGAGAACAACTCGACCTCGCGCGGCTCGCGAGAGAGGACATGAATAACGTCCAGGCGCGCACCGTACCGGTCCTTCAGGTCGGCGATCTCTTCGGCGAACATGACTGAACGGGTGCGCCTGTTCCCGTACAGCAGGGTGACATCGGCCTCGGGGTTCACCAGCAGTGTTGCAGCGATGGACAACATGGGCGTGATTCCGGAGCCCGCCGCGATCAGAACGTGCCGTCCACCCAATGCCGGATCGGCGACAAAATTGCCCGAAGGGCCCTGGACGTCGATTCGATCCCCGGCCTTGACGTCTCGCACCAACCAGGAGGAGAAGAGTCCGTCTGCCACTTCGCGAACCCCCACCCGTGGAGACGCCCCTACCGGTGCACAGATCGAGTAGGAGCGACGGTGTTCGACGCCGTCGATCATCCGCCGCAGTGTCAGTGACTGCCCGGCGCCGAAGTCGAATTGATCGGCGATATCGGCAGGCACGTCGAAGGTGACGGCAACTGCGTCGTCGCACAGTGATTCGACACCGGCGACCGTCAACGGGTGAAATGGTTTGTTCCGGTTCGTCGTTGCAGTACTCATCTGTTCAGATCTCCTTCACGTGATCGAACGGCTCGAGGCAGTCGAGGCAGCGATAGAGCGCTTTGCACAGGGTCGCACCGAATTCCGAACTCAGTCTGGTGTTTGCCGAACCGCACTGGGGGCACAGGATGTCGCGCGGCTTGGCCGTCAAGGTCAAGGCGATTGGGCCGGAGGTGCGACGCGGCGCGGCCCCCGGCACCGAGTACCCGGCCGTCCGAAGTTTCGCGAGCCCCTCTTCGCTGATCCAATCCGAACTCCAAGGCGGCGACAGTTGAGTCTTGATCTGGACGCTGCCGTACCCCGCGTCGGTCAGCTTGTGCTCGATGTCGTCTCGCATCGTCGCCATCGCCGGACACCCGGAATAGGTGGGAGTGATTGTCACACAGACCAAGTTCGCTTCGACGTCGACCGATCGGATGACGCCGAGATCGGCCAAGGTCAACAGTGGCATCTCCGGATCCATCACCGAGGCGACGATCTCCTGCGCCGAAGAGACAGTAGCGGAAGAGACGGTAGCGGCAGTCACGGTCACCACACCCCTTCCGGATGCTCCCGAGCGACGCTCTGCATTTCGGCGAGAAGTAGCCCTAGTGCCCCGGTGTGCAGTCCGGCACGCCCGCCGCGGCCGCCGACGAAACCGGAGAAACGCGAAGGGGGCTCTTCCATTTCGGCTGCATGGAGGACCTGGGCAAGAACAGCGTCGAACTCCGGCCGAACAGTACGCGGATCCACTCCGACGCCAACTTCTGCCAAAACGAGTTCGTCCTGGGTGGGAACAAAGAGTTCGTCCACGAACGGGAAGATCTCGAGTAGGGCCGCGGCAGTCCGACGCTTGGATTCTGCCGTGCCGGCGCCCAACGTGACGACCCATCTTGCCGCGTAGTCGCGGTGGTAGGTCAGTTCTTTGACGCCCTTGTTCGCCACGGCCGCGAGGACCGGGTCCCGCGATGTGCGGAGCCGATCGAACAGCGCCAGCCGCCAGGTCGAGAACACGAGCAGCCGAACGACCGTGTGCGCGAAGTCGCCGTTGGCGAGCTCCACCAGTCTCACGTTGCGGAAACGGAACTGATCACGAAAGAAGGCAAGCGCATCTTCAGCCGGCACCGGCGACGTGTCCGAGATGAACGGAACGACAGTGGAATCGGCTGCTGCCGCGCGAGCCAGCAGCAGCCTGGCCTGTCCGATCAGATCCAGACCGACATTCGCGAGAGCTACCTCTTCTTCGAGTTCCGGTGCCCGCGTCGACCATTCGGCGAGGCGCTGCGAACTGACGAGCGCGTCGTCGCCGAGCATGAGGCAGTAGTGCGCCAGCGCACCGAGATCGACGTCATCCGGCACCGTGGTGTCGACTCCGGCGAGGGGGTCGTCGAAGCTGGTTCCGAACGCCCACTGACCGTGGCCGTCGCCGTCGACCAGGCCGTCGTAGGCACTGTCGTGATCGTTCATCTGTTGGTCCTCGAAGTCGAAGTGATTCTCACATGTGCGGAACGGAGTCCGGGATGTCGTAGAAAGTCGGGTGCCGGTAGACCTTGTCGCCGCTCGGCGCGAAGAACGGATCCTTTTCTGCCGGACTCGAAGCCACGATGTTCGCTGACGGCACGACCCAGATGCTCACGCCTTCGTTACGTCTGGTGTAGACGTCGCGCGCGTGGCGTAGGGCCATCTGATCGTCTGCCGCGCGCAGGGATCCGACATGCACGTGGTTCAGTCCGCGCTTTCCCCTCAGAAATACCTCGTACAAAGGCCATTCGCCCCGCACCTGATCGCGCTGTACCTGATCGTTCTCGCTCATGATGTTTCCCCAGTCGTGCGATCGTGCGCGAGTCTCTCGCGCTGTGCAAAGGCGTACGCGGCGTCGCGAACCCAGGCCCCGTTGTCGTGTGCGGCTCTCCGATTGGTGATCCGCTCGACGCTCGCCGCTCCGTTGCCGCGGACCACGTCCATGAATTCGCTCCAGTCCGGCTCGCCGAAATCGTGTGCGCCACGCTCGGGGTTCCAGCGCAGGTCGGGATCAGGGAAGGTCACACCGAGCATCTCGGCCTGCGGTATCGACATGTCCACGAATCGTTGCCGCAGTTCGTCGTTCGTGTGCCGCTTGATGCGCCACTTCATCGACTGCTCGGTGTTCGGCGATTCGTCGTCCGGCGGTCCGAACATCATCAGAGCGGGCCACCACCATCGGTCGACGGCTTCCTGCACCATTGCCCGTTGAGCTTCCGTGCCGCGCATCATCGTCGCCAACAGCTCGAAGCCTTGCCGCTGATGGAACGATTCCTCCTTGCACACACGGATCATCGCGCGCGCATACGGCCCGAAGGAGCTGCGGCACAGCGGAACCTGATTGCAGATAGCAGCTCCATCGACCAGCCATCCGATCACACCCACGTCGGCGTATGTCAGCGTCGGATAGTTGAAGATCGAGGAGTACTTCTGCTTTCCCTCGATCAGTTTGGTGGTCAGATCGCCACGATCGGCACCGAGCGTCTCGGCCGCGGAGTAGAGATACAGACCGTGCCCGGCTTCGTCCTGGACCTTCGCCATCAAGATCGCCTTGCGTCGCAACGAAGGCGCACGGGTGAGCCAGTTTCCCTCGGGCTGCATTCCGATGATTTCGGAGTGCGCATGCTGGGCAACCTGACGGATCAGAGTCTTGCGGTAGCCGTCCGGCATCCAGTCGCGAGGCTCGATGCGCTGGTCTGCCGCGATCGTCTCGTCGAACAGGTTCTGCAGGTCTTGTGGAGCTTCCACGTTGGTCATCGTACCTACCTTTTATTACCGAATGATCGGTTGGTAACTAGTATGCACCGAGGTGTCCCAGCACACAAGAGAATCTTTCGCCGCACCCGAAATCAGCGGCCCCCGAAAACCGGCTTCTGCTTCGACAGGAAAGCCGTGACTGCGCCTCGATGATCTGCCGTGGAACCCAGCTCCACCTGTGCGTTCGCCTCGGCCGCCAGCGTCTGGGAAAGCCCAGGAGCAACGGCACGGATCAGCGATTTCACGTGGGCGAAGGCCGCGGTGGGTCCGTCGGCAAGCCGACGCGCGAGTACCCGAGCCTCAGCTGCGACGTCCTCGTCGGCCACCACGCGATGAACCAAGCCCCACTCCAGCGCGCTCTGCGCGTCGAACTTGTCGCCGAGCAACATCAGGCCACTGGCGCGGCTAGGTCCGAGCGCGTGCACGAGCGCATGACTGAGCCCGGAGTCACTGGCCAGACCGATGCCGGTGAATGCCGTCGCAAAGCTCGCGCGAGCCCCCACGACACGGATGTCTCCGGCCAACGCGATTCCCAACCCGGCCCCGACGCAGGCACCGCCGATACCCACCACGACCGGGACAGAGAGCGTCGACAGCGCCGTGACGATGGGGTTGTAGTGCGCCTCGACGGTATCCATCGCGTGCGCCGGATCAGCATCCAACGCTGCAGCGTGCTCGCCCAGATCCTGACCGACGCAGAAGTTCTTGCCTTCGGCGAGAATCAACACCGCTCGAACCTCTGCGTCCGTGTGGACCTGCAGCAACGCTTCGAGCAGCTGAGACTTCATTTCGCCGTTGACGGCATTGGCGGCCTTGGGTCGGTCGAGAGTGATTGTCGCCAAACCTCGCTCGATCTCCAAGCGAATCACGTCAGTCATCGATGTTCCTTTCGCAGGCAGTTCGGTTCAGCTCCATGTGTGAAAACCCTGTCCCGTCTTGCGCCCCAACTCGCCGCGAGCCACCTTCTCTCGCAGCAGTGCTGGAGGTGCAAATCGATCACCGAGCGTGCTCGCGAGGTGTTCGGCGATCGCCAGGCGCACATCCAACCCGACCAGATCTGTCGAACGCAGCGGGCCCATCGGATGCCGATACCCCAATTCCATTGCTCGGTCGATCGATTCCGCGTCCGCCACACCCTCTTCGAGCATGCGGATGGCTTCGAGCCCGAGACCGACACCAAGCCGGCTGGTTGCAAAACCAGGTGAGTCGTTGACGAGCACCTCGGCTTTGCCGAGCATCGACACCCATGCTCGTACCGAGTCGACAACCTCGGGGCGGGTCTGAGGCGCCCGGACGATCTCGACCAACAGCGACGCCGGGACTGGATTGAAGAAGTGCATACCGATGAACCGGCCCGGATCCGTCAGCGCTGCGCCGAGTTCGGCGATCGACATGGAACTGGTGTTACTGGCGATCACGGTGCTTTCTCCGGCAACGGTTTCCGCAGCGGCGAGCACCTCGACCTTGAGGGCCGCAATTTCCGGGACCGCCTCGACGATCAGGTCGAGCGACGGTGGCAACGAGGTCACTGCGTCCACGGTGCTCACGCGCGCCAGCACCGTCGCGGGGTCCTGGTCGTCGAGTTTCCCTCGCTCGTGAGCTCTGTCGAGGCCGGCGGAAACACGCTGCAACGCGGCCGCGGTGTCGCCACTCTCCGCGATGGTGACCGCCCCGCCGAGACTGGCGAACACCTGGGCGATACCCGCACCCATGCGTCCACCGCCGATGACTCCGACGGTCTTCGGTGCAACTGCTTCAGTCATGATTTCTTCTCCAGGAAGGCCGTCATGCGATCGCGCTTGTCCGAACTCTCGAACAGGACGGCCTGGGCGATGTCGTCGGCAAACGGATGCGATCCCGGCGCATCGACGATGATCTTGGTCAATCGCAGTGCCAGCGGGGACAGTCGGGAAATGCGGTCGAGCAGCCGATGCGCTGCGTCGACGTGGCAGTTCGGTTCGGTTACCTCGACAACCAGGCCCGCTCGTAGCGCCTGCTCGGCGTCGAGGTTCCTGGCACCGAGGAGCATCTGCTTCGCGATCGAGACGCCGACGAGCTTCGGCAATCGATAGCTGGCGCCGGCGGCTGCCATTATGCCGAGATTGGGCTCGGGATTACCGAAGACCGCCGTCGTTGTCGCGACGCGAATGTCACAGGCGTAGGTCAACTCTGCCCCGCCGCCGAGCGCATAGCCGCTCACGGCGGCCACGGTGGGCAGCGGGAGCTTTCCGATACGGTCGAACAGGGTCCGGTTGATACCCGCAAACGCTTCCTCTCGTCCGCGCGCTCGGAGCTCCGCGATGTCAGCGCCGCCCGCGAAGTGGTCTCCGCGCCCGGCAAGCAGGAGCAGCTTCGGATCCCGTTCGAGGCGTCCACAAACCTGATGCAGTTCGTCGATCATTTCCGCGTTGATCGCATTGCGTTGCGCGGGCCTGTCGAGGGTGACCACGACGCGATCCTCGCGCTCGTCCACGTGCAGGGTGTTCACATTCGCTCCTTCTCGCTCTTCTCCATTAGTAACCGAACATTCGGTCGTTTGGCAAGGGTGAGAACGAGGATGGTGCACAGCTTTGCCCGAACTGAGAAGATGGGGACATGACTACGGCACGCCCCACTCGACGCACCGGCCTCCCCGGACGTCCCGGCTACGACCTCGATTCGCTCCTGGCCGTGGCCGTGAAGGTGTTCAACGACAAGGGCTACGACGGCGCCAGCATGGAGGTGCTCGCCAAGAAACTCGGCATCACGAAGTCCTCGATCTACCACCATGTGTCCGGAAAGTCAGAACTTCTCGAACTCGCCCTTTCGCGTGCACTCAACGCCCTGTTTGCGGTCACGACCGAAGAGGGCGCCACCACCGGTCCGTACATCGACCGGCTCGAATACCTGGTCCGGCGCAGCGTAGAGGTGCTGGTCGCAGAGCTTCCATACGTCACCCTGCTCCTGCGCGTCCGCGGCAACACGACGGTCGAGCGCGCCGCGCTAGCTCGTCGACGCGAATTCGACAACTTCGTCGGAGGTCTCGTCGCGTCCGCCGCAGCGGAGGGAGACTTGCGCCCGGACATCGAACCAGCCCTCGCCAGCAAGCTGATGTTCGGCACCGTCAACTCACTGATCGAGTGGTACAAACCCCGAGCGGGTGAGTCCGTCTCCGACATCGCCGACGCGGTCGTCGCCGTCACTTTCGACGGACTTCGCAAGGCCTGACTCCAGGCAGTTCTGCCGAATCCTTGACAACGCGGCGTTACCGGGCGATCGTAATTACCGACCGAACGTACGGTGAGATGGAGTTGTCGTGAGCAGACTGTTGGAAAGCTATGTGGCCGGTCAGTGGTACGCCGCACCGGACGCAGGTACCCCGTTGCCGAGCGCAGTGGACGGATCGGAGGTGGCCCGGATCTCCGCAACCGGCATCGACCTCGCCGAGATGGTTACGTACGCCCGCGAGGTCGGCGGGCCTGCGCTGTCCGCGATGACCTTCCACGAACGTGCCGGCGCGCTCAAGGCTCTCGCCCTCACGTTGATGGCAGGAAAAGCCGAGTTCTACACACTCTCCACTGCCACCGGTGCGACGACGCGAGATTCCGGGGTGGACATCGACGGCGGATTCGGGACCCTGCTGAGCTACGCGAGCAAGGCTCGGCGCGAATTGCCCGACAGCACAGTCTTTCTGGACGGAAACGTCGAGCCTCTCGGCAAAGGCGGAACCTTCCTCGGGCAACACGTCTATACATCACGTCGCGGCGTCGCCGTGCAGATCAACGCCTTCAATTTCCCGGTGTGGGGGTTCCTGGAGAAGCTGGCACCGGCATTCATCGCGGGGGTGCCGTCCATCGTCAAACCTGCCAGTTCCACGGCATATCTCACCGAACTCGTCTTCCGGCGCATCATCGAATCAGGCTTGCTCCCGGAGGGTTCCGTCCAACTGCTCTCCGGTAGTGCACGGGGCCTCCTCGATCACCTCGGCGGGCAGGACTCAGTGGCATTCACCGGATCCGCCGACACCGCCGCAACGCTGCGTGCTCACCCGAACGTCGTCGGCAAGGGCGTCCATTTCAATGCCGAGGCCGATTCACTCAACGCGTCGATCCTTGGCGAGGACGCCGTACCAGGAACGCCCGAATTCGATTTGTACGTCAAACAACTCGTCACCGAAATGACAGTCAAGGCTGGTCAGAAGTGCACGGCGATCCGGCGCGCCCTGGTCCCGGTCTCGCTGGTCGACGCCGTTGTCGATGCCGCATCCGAGCGACTGAACAAAGTGGTCGTGGGACACCCCGATGCCGACGGCGTCACGATGGGAGCTCTCGCCAGCATCGAACAGCGTGACGAAGTCTTGAAATCCATTCGCGGTCTGACGAAGTCGGCAACTATCGTATTCGGAGACCCGGACAACGTCGACGTGGTCGGTGCCGACGGCCAGTCAGGAGCCTTCCTTTCCCCTGTCCTTCTCCGGGCGGAAGAGAATGCGCACGAGGTACACGAGCTGGAGGCCTTCGGACCCGTCAGCACCGTCATCGGATACGACGGCATCGATCATGCGATCGAACTCGCGGCCCATGGCGAGGGAAGCCTCGTCGCCTCGGTGGTCACTGCCGACACCGACATCGCACGTCGACTGGTGCTGGGCCTCGCAGCTTTTCACGGCAGAGTGCTCGTCCTGAACCGCGACGACGCCAAGGAATCCACCGGCCACGGCTCTCCCCTTCCAGTCCTCGTACACGGCGGTCCCGGCCGTGCCGGCGGCGGTGAGGAGCTGGGTGGCATCCGCGGAGTTCTGCACCACATGCAGCGGACCGCCGTACAGGGCACACCCGACGTCCTCACCGCAGTCGGCGAGCGCTGGTTCACCGGATCGCAGCGCACGACCGGATCCGAACATCCATTCCGAAAGAGTCTCGCCGAGTTGAAGATCGGTGACACTGTTGTCGGCGGTCCGCGCCAGGTCACACTCGCAGACATCGATCATTTTGCAGAGTTCACCGGTGACACCTTCTACGCTCACACCGATCCGGTGGCCGCTGCGGCGAATCCACTCTTCGGCGGCATCGTCGCGCACGGCTATCTTGTTGTCTCACTCGCTGCGGGCCTGTTCGTCGACCCGGCTCCCGGCCCGGTTCTCGCGAACTTCGGCGTGGACAGCCTCAGGTTCCTGACTCCGGTCAAAGCCGAAGACAGCCTGACGGTCACCCTCACAGCCAAGACCATCACACCTCGCAGCAGCGCAGACTACGGTGAGGTTCGTTGGGACGCCGTGGTGACGAACCAGGACAACGATCCGGTCGCGACATACGACGTCCTGACTCTGGTAGCCAAGACTCGCCCCGAAGGGAATTGAAAGCACATGACCTATCGAGTAGCAGTGTGTTACGGACGCCCCACCGATCCGGAGGCTTTCGACAAGTACTACAACGAGATCCACGTCCCGCTCGCCAGCGCAGTGCCAGGGCTCTCGGACTTCACGTTCAGCAAGTGCTCGACGCTGGACGGCTCCGATCCAGTCTTCTATGCCGTCGCCAACCTCGTGTTTCCCGATCTCGAGACGATGCAGAGCGGCCTGAAGTCCCCGGAGATGGGCGCCGCTGGAAAAGATGTCGCAAACTTTGCCACCGGCACGGTCGACATGTATGTCCAGGAAGTTGTCTCGGTCCTCTAGACCCCTGCAATTTCCCGATCACACAGGAGTTGTCTCGTGAGTACAGGAAGCATCACCGCCAGAGAGATGTTCGACGCGGACCAGGCATCGCAGGCACTCGGTATCGAGATTTCCGAGCTGGCGCCCGGTAGCGCAACCGTGACCGTCACCGTGGGCGAAACCATGGTGAACGGTCACGGAATCACACACGGCGGTTATGTTTTCCTGCTCGCGGACACCGCGTTTGCGCTCGCCTGCAACGGCTACGAGGATTCAGCCGTTGCAGCGCGCGCGGACATCAGATTTCTGCGTCCGACCCGTCTGGGCGACACCTTGACCGCGGTCGCCACCGAGAAGGCTCGAGGCGGCCGAAGTGGGATCTACGACGTGACCGTTCGCAATGGCGACACCGTCGTGGCCGAGTTCCGCGGCGACAGTCGAACCATCACCCGCTGAAATTCAGCCCACGGTGTATCAGCCCACGGTGTATCAGCCCACGACGGGAAGTTCGAGGGGGCCGGAACCGTCGGCAAAGATCGTCACCGGCATACCTTGCAGTCCCCCACGGAAACTGATGTCGCCACCGGTGATCGCGAGACGCACGGAATGCCCTGGCTCGAATCGGTGCACTATCGCCGGCATCGTCACCGGCACCGGCTGCGACGGATCACTGATGCGTATGGGCGCGATGAGTCCGTTGATCAGCGAGGAAGTTCCGTCCGGAGCCACGTCGTAGAGTTTCGCGAACACCACCGGCTGTCCGGGCGCCGCAACACGCAGCGTCACAGTGGGGGCTCCCACCACGTCCATAGCCTCGGTCATCGGCGCAGTGGTCCAGAGCGCCTCGGTTCCCGGAATCTGTGCATTCGGAATGTTTCCGGCCGGATTGATATTGAGTGGCTCTACGCCCGTCGGCAGCCCAGCCGGTGCGGTGACGATCGTCTTCGAACCCGGTATCACCGGCGTGCCGTCCGGTAGCAGTCCCCCGTCAGCGGACAGATGGAAGGCGCGAGCGGTCCCGACATCGACGGTGTCGGACGTCGCGTAGGCCGGTGCCGCGTTTCCCTCGTAGTCGATCCAGTTGCGGAAATACGCGAATTCCGGGCCGGTCTCGGTGTTCTCGTCCTTGAGGTAGTGATCGAACCAGTCCATGAAGCGACCGGTCTCGTACTGGGTATCCTCGTCGGGTGCGGAGAAGCTGAACTCGCCCGGCGCAGCGGCCAAGTGGCTGTGCCCCCACGAATGCCAGATCATCTTGGCATCGACGCCACGATCCTTCAGCGCGTCGTAAGTCGCGGTTGCCTCGTTCAGATCGAACAGGGTGTCCTGTTGCCCCTGAGCAAGCAGTACCGGGATATTGATCCGGTCGACGAACGACGAGACCGATGACGCTCGTAGCTCACTCACTACTTGCGGTCCGATGTCGCCGGTCACCACTGCCTCGGCGATCGCGTTGCACATGTAAGGGACGTAGTTCGGGCAGCCGGGTAGCCGTGCGGGATCTGCGATGTAACCGTCCACACCGGGATTCGCGATGCCCGCGCCGAAGAGCAGCGATGCAAAGAGCACCTTCGCTGCTCCCGGCTCCGCTGTCGACACACCGGAGATGATTCCCGTGCTGTTGGGCGCCAAGGAATACGAGAGATCGTTCCAGGTGATCATGGGGATGATGGTGTCGATGCGGGGATCGACACTCGCGGCGGCGAATTGAATGCCGCCGCCGTAAGAGCCACCCGTCATTCCGACTCGCGGGTCGTTCGTCGACGGTGCACCGGTGTGATCGACGGAGTCCTGAACCACCGTGGTGAGCGCCGGATAGGGCTGCGTCAGAGCCTGATCCGTGAAGGCAATCCCTTCTTGGCCGCCGAGGAAGCTGACCAACTGGGAAGCGGCGATACCGTCGTATGCGGGAGAGTCGAGTGTGATCTTGCAACTCGTGCCGCCGAAACCCAATCCCGAATACGTCAGTCCGACATACCCGTTCTCGGCGAAGTTCTGCAGGGCAGGAATCTGGTCCTTGTACGAACCGCCGAACCCGTTGGTGGTCAGGATCGCGGGAGCTGGGTTGTCAGAGTCGACACCATCGGGAACAAAGAGTTCACCGACGACGGTGCACGGCGTCGAGAGTTCAGGCCCGACATCGACCGAGAAGTACAGCAGCTGTGACGAATACGAGCCGTTCGGTGAATCCGCGAGCGCCGGCGGCGAAAAGCCGAGGGCGCAAACCACGAGCGTGACGACACTGATCGCTGTTCTCCGGCGCACCTGAAAACCGTACACCCGGATCTGTTCTCCACCAGCTCAATCCGGCGCGTGCCGCCAACGTTTTCTCGCGAAAGTCACGCCAGACCGAGCCGACCTCTACTTGACCGTCAAGGTGCCGTGCATGCTCGGGTGGTAGGTGCAGTGGAACGTGTACGTTCCAGGCTCGTTCGGCACCGTGATGGTTTCCGTCTCACCCGCTTCGATGTCCTCGTTGAACAACCCCGCGGTATCGGACGTGACCGAGTGCTCGACGGTGTCGTTGTTCTGAATGGTCAGTACCTGTCCGGGCATCACCGACTCCGGCGTCGAATATTCGAAACCGCTGATCACGATTCCCATCGACGACGCTCCCGGCGTCGACATACCCAGAGGCATGCTCGGCATCGACATACTGGTCGGCATGCTGGTCATCGGCATACTGGTCATCCCCATGCCGTCGTGATCGGCCGAATCGTTGTCCGACGAATCGTTGTTGTCACTGCACGCGGTCAGTGCGAACACCGCCAGGATCAGCGCTGCGAGCACTGCGAGAATCCGCTTCATTGCTTCGCCTCCTGCTCGTTCCCCCGCAGTCTGCTGATTACCCGCCGCCTAGGGGGCCAAACAGCTCCGATGTGGTGCCTGCGGCGCTGATAGTGCACGATTTCTGCACCAGCTCCACTCGCGGACCGACACTGAAGGAAACAGCACAGATGGCCAAGAGCAAAACGTCGAAGGCAGCCCAGCCGAAGGCGTCGAAGGCAGCGCAGCCCAAGGCTCCCAAGACAGCAGAGCCGAAGGTAGCCGAGAAGGCTCCCGCCGTTCTCTGGAAGGACCTGCCGGACGAGCACGACTACCCGGCAGCCCGCGATTACCTCCAGTTGGGCGCGACGCCGGTTCAGGTCCAAGCTCTCGTGTACGCCCTCAAGACGGCGACGCTGGTCTCGAAGAAGGCCAAAGACATCCTGCGGGCTGCTGGGCTCCCTCTGCTTCCGGTCGACAACCCACACGTTGCTGCCGACCTGTTGAAGATCCGCAAGGGGATCGCGCTGTCGCCGATCCTGCTGGTGCAGGGAGACTTCCGCGCCGGAGTACCGGCGCAGATCGCCGACGGCTACCACCGTGTCTGTGCGAGCTACCACGTGGACGAGAACACCGCCATCCCCGCGAAGATCGCACCCTCGACAGTTAACTCGTAGGTCGTCGATGACCTTCGGCATCCTTGCCCTCGTCGCGCTGGCCGGCATTCTCGGCCCGCTGCTCGGCGCTCGCGTCAGCTGGCATGTCCCCGTGGTGGTCGGCGAACTTGCCGCGGGCGTCGTCTTCGGTGTCACCGGTTTCGGGCTGCTCGACTCTTCGGACCAGACTTTCACGTTCCTGGCCGATATCGGATTCGCGCTCACGATGATGGTGGCCGGCTCACACGTCCCGGTCCGCGATCCGGCAGTCCGTGCGGCAATCGGCAAGGGTGCCGTTCGCTCGGTTGTCGTCGGACTTCTGTCGGTTGTTGCCGGCTACGGTGCGGCGACGGCATTCGGCACCGGTCACGCCGCGCTGTACGCGGTCCTGATCGCGTCGTCGTCCGCGGCGTTGATTCTCCCCATCGTCGATTCGCTGGGGCTCGGTGGAACCTCGGTTCTGCAGATGACTGCCCAGGTCGCGATCGCGGACACCGTCTGCATTGTTGCGCTGCCTTTGGTGATCGATCCGGACAATGCCCCTCGTGCCGGTGTCGGCGCACTGGCTGTGGCGGCGTGTGCGGTTGCCTTGTTCTTCGTACTGCGAGCCTTCCACCGGTCCGGCCATTGGCGAAGGCTCCACAAATTCTCGGAGAAACGAAAGTTTGCACTCGAACTCCGGATCAATCTGGTGATCCTCTTTTCTCTGGCAGCGCTGGCGTCGAGCACTCACGTGTCGATCATGCTCGCGGGCTTCGCCTTCGGGCTCGTTCTTGCCGCGATCGGTGAACCCCGCCGCCTCGCCAAACAGCTCTTCGCCATCACCGACGGCTTCTTCGCTCCCCTCTTCTTCGTCTGGTTGGGAGCGGCGATCAATCTGCGCGACCTCGTCACCCATCCGTCCGCCATCTGGCTCGGATTGGTCTTGGGCGGAGCAACTCTCGTGGTTCACGCCGCGATACGCGCCCTCGGTCTCCCGCTCCCTCTCGGCGTGCTGTCCGCCGCACAACTGGGAGTACCGGTTGCCGCAGTTACGGTGGGCACTCAATTGGGGGTGATGGGCGACGGTGAACCCGCAGCCATCCTCCTCGCCGCCATGATCACGATCGGTGCAGCAACGCTGGCGGGTGCTGCCGCGTCGAAAGCTGGTCTCACGAAGCCTGCTTGACCGCGGCCCTCTCCACCGTCAGCAAGCTCTCCTCCGAATGTTCGGCGTGATACGCCGCGCCGCCGCCGCGGACACCGAAGAGTCGCTTGCTCCAGATCAGCCATACGACGGCAGCGATGTTCACCAGCAGCAACCCGGCCCTCAACCACGTGATCTTCTCGGTCAATTCGTAGATTTCGAGGGGCAGGAACAAGCTGGTCGCCACCACCGCGAAGTACTCGCCCCAGCGTTCGACCATCCATAGGCCGACTGCCTCGATCACTTGAAGGCCGGCGTAGACCAACAGCCCGACTGCGATCCAGGTGAGCGTCGTAGCGGACAACGAAAACGCCTGCTCGATGTGATGGACCAGTTTGGAATCGTCGATGTTCCAGCCCAATTGACGGGCAAGTGGCCTGATCAACGGCAATTCGTTCTCGAAGGCGTCCTCGGCGCGACCCTTCGACGATCTCAGTTCGAACACACCGATCGCCAGAAGAACCAAACCCATAGCGCGGAACATTCTCTCGGTGGCAAGAAGTCGCATGATCAACCGGTCGCGAAGCAGCCTCCCCCGCGGAACCTCGGGGGCGGCGTCCGCCGGTCCCGATGCTCGGGGCGCTCCCGGGACGAAGTTGCCGCAACGTAGGCACCGCCACGCCTGACCCACCGCAGTATCCACATGTAGTCGATCCCGCAGCTCAGGTTCGTCCGGAGCGTAGGTCTCGTGACCGTGCCAACTGCACGAGCGCAATGCGAAGTCCACGGGTGAACTCTATGCCGCATATGCCCGGTAGCGTGGATACCCGCTGACCGTGCACTTCGAACGATGAGGATTCCGATGACAACCACCAAGATCGAAACCCGGCATGGCGTCATGGCAGTCGACGACAGTGCCACCGACGGTTTTCCGGTTGTCTTCATCCACGGGAACTCGGCCAGCCGCTCCATCTTCCGTCATCAGGTCGACGCCGACTGGGCCGGCGACTACCGCATGATCACTCTGGACCTACTCGGCCACGGCGACTCCGAGGACGCGAGCGATCCCGAAGCCGCATACACGCAGAACGGTTACGCCGACGCCATCGTCGATGTTCTGACCGAACTCGGCGTCGAAAGAGCCGTTGTCGTCGGCTGGTCGCTCGGCGGACACATCGCTCTCGAGTTGATCGCGAAATTCCCCGGGCTTACCGGAATCGTCATCACCGGTACGCCGCCGGCAAATCCCGAGACGCTCGGCGACGCCTTCAATGCCGGCGACGGATTGTCCATCGGCGGCACCGAGGTCATCACCGCGCAAGAAGCCGAACTCTACGCACGAATGACCGCCGTTCCCTTCGAGCAGGCTGCCCTCGACGCCGCGATACGCACGGACGGACGCGCTCGCAAGATCATGTTCGACGCATTCGGCGCCGGCCGCGAATCGGATCAGAAGGCTCTGGTTGCAACGGCGTCTGTGCCTCTCGCGGTGATCGACGGCGCCGAGGACCCGTTCGTGAACACGTCGTATGTCGCGTCGTTGACCTTCGCGAATCTCTGGGAGGGCACGTATCACGTAATTCCCGGTGTGGGGCATGCAGCGTTCTGGGAAGCCCCTGAGGTGTACAACCCACTGTTGCAACGATTCCTCGGCAGTTTCGCACAGTAACCTGCTGGACAACCTGCTGGACGCGGCGTCCTATGAGATAGAAGCCACTCGACAATCCGGCCATGTCCGGATCATTCATCGCCGTCCTACAGTTCGGAAAACGACTGGAGGCACTGCGATGACCATTCTCGAGCACGGCACGGAAACGTGCATCGGTGGACCGACCCTTCCCCAGATACGACGCCTCGTCACCGAAGTGCCCGGCCCCAACTCGCGCGCTTTGGCAAAGCGCCGGAGCGCCGCACTGCCGGCCGGGCTGACCAGCGGATCCAGCATTTACGTTGCCGCAGCGGGCGGAGGAGTTGTCGTCGACGTCGACGACAACTCGTTCATCGACTTCGGCAGCGGCATCGCCGTGACCACCGTCGGAAACAGTGCGCCGCGCGTGGTCGAACGCACCACGCGCCAGCTCGGTCAGTTCACCCATACGTGTTTCCTCGCAAACCCCTACGAGGGGTACCTCGAGGTCTGCGAAGCGCTCAACCGCCTGACCCCGGGAGATCACGAGAAGCGAACAGCGCTGTTCAACACCGGCAGCGAGGCGCTCGAGAACGCCGTGAAATACGCACGTGCCGCCACCGGTCGCCCGGCAGTTGTCGTCTTCGACCACGCATTCCACGGTCGCACGTTGATGACCATGACGATGACAGCCAAGAACCAGCCGTACAAGGCCACATTCGGCCCGTTCGCACCAGAGGTCTACCGGGTTCCGATGGCATACCCCTACCGTTGGCCGAGCGGCCCCGAAAACGCGGCCGACGAAGCATTCGCCCAGTTCCGTCTTGCGATCGACACTCAGATCGGCGCCGAATCGGTAGCCGCTGTGGTCGTGGAACCGATTCAGGGTGAGGGCGGTTTCATCGTTCCCGCTCCGGGATTCCTGAAGCGAATCTCGGAATTCTGCCGTGAGCGCGGCATTCTCGTCGTCGCGGACGAGGTCCAGACCGGTATCGCACGAACCGGAGCCTGGTTCGCCAGCGAGAGTGAGGACTTCGTCCCCGACATCATCACAACCGCAAAAGGTCTCGCCGGCGGAATGCCACTCGCCGCCGTGACCGGCCGTGCCGACGTCATGGACGCCGCGCATCCCGGTGGTATCGGCGGTACGTACAGCGGCAATCCCGTTGCCTGCGAGGCCGCCCTGGCAGTTTTCGAGACGATCGAGATGGAAGGGCTCCTCGACCGCGCCAAGGACATCGGCGACATTCTGACCACAGGTTTGTCCGAAATCGCTTCGGACACAGACATAATCGGCGACATTCGTGGACGCGGCGCCATGATTGCAATCGAACTCGTCCACGACGAGGACAAGGCTCCGAATCGCGAGGCCGTCGCCCAGATCGTCAGCTACGCCCACACGCACGGTCTCCTTCTGCTCACCGCCGGCACCTATGGAAACGTCGTCCGTTTCCTCCCGCCGCTGAGCATCTCCGACGAGTTGCTGACCGAAGGACTCGGTATTCTTCGCGACGCTGTGGCCGCAGTCCGATGAGCGTCGCAGTGCGCAGCTTGATCGGCGGAGCTTGGGTCACGGGCAGCGACGGCACACTGACGGACACCAACCCGGCCCGTCCCGACGAGGTTGTCGCCACCGGAGGCCGCGCCGGTGCCTCCGAAATGGCGACCGGTGTTCGCGTCGCCCGCATCGCCGCGAACGACTGGGCCCGCCTGCCGATGTCCGCACGCGGCGCATACCTCACTCGCGCAGCGGAAATCATCGAATCCAACGCTGAGGCCTGGGGCGAAGAACTCACCCGCGAAGAAGGGAAAACGCTGGCCGAGGGTATCGGAGAGGTGCGCCGCGCAGCGCAGATTCTGCGTTACCACGGCAACGCCGCCGACCGCGAGACCGGAACGGTGTATTCCTCCCCACGTAGCAGCGAGCAGATTCTCGTCACTCGCAAACCTCTCGGCGTGGTAGGCGTCGTCACGCCGTTCAACTTCCCGATCGCGATCCCGGCATGGAAGATTGCGCCTGCCTTGGTGTACGGAAACACCGTCGTCTGGAAACCGGCTGCCGCGGTGCCCCTTCTGGCCTTCCGTCTCGCGCAGGCACTGACCGAAGCGGGCCTACCCGACGGAGTCCTGAACATGATCCTCGCCGACAGCGCGGCCGGTGAAGCGCTGGTCGATCACCCGGACCTCGACGCCGTCACCTTCACCGGTTCCACCGGCGTCGGCCGAAAGATCGCGGGATCTGCTGCGGCGCGCGGAGTTCCGGTACAGGCGGAAATGGGTGGAAAGAACGCAGCCGTCGTACTTGCCGACGCAGATCTCGAGCTTGCGGTCGAGCAGGTGATGCTGGGCGCATTTCGGTCAACCGGCCAGAAATGCACGGCCACTTCACGTCTGGTGCTCCATGAATCCATCGCCGAGGAATTCCTGGCCAGGCTGACCGTTGAAGTCAAGCAACTGAGAGTCGGAGATCCACTCGATCCCGACGTCACGACAGGTCCCGTGGTCAGCGCATACGCGCAGCAGTCGATCATCGAGGGGATCAATCGAGCCGTCGACGGCGGCGCCAGGGTTGTGGCCACCGCCGAAGCGCCGCAGTCGGGCTACTACGTCCAACCGACAGTGCTGGAACTACCGTCGAGCACCGAACTGTGGTTCGAGGAACTCTTCGGCCCGGTACTGGCGGTGCAGCGGGCAGCAACAACCGCAGACGCATTCCGCTTGGCGAACGAGGGCGAATTCGGTTTGTCCGCAGCATTGTTCACGCAAGACCTGACCAGTGCACTTGCCGGTGTCGACGATCTGGACGTGGGGATCCTGCACGTCAATTCGGAATCGGCGGGCGCTGATCCCCACGTACCTTTCGGCGGTGCGAAGAGGAGTGGATACGGGCCCAAGGAACAAGGCGACGCGGCACGAGAGTTCTTCACTCACACCACCACCGTCTATCTCAGGGGCGGCCGAGCGTGATCTGAATTCGATTCCGCCTGCAGCAGTTCACGAGCTTTGAGTGCGATCCACAACTCGGACCGGGTGTGGGCGGAATCGAGATCTCGGCCGATCAACTCGGCAGCCTTGTCCATGCGGTTACGCAGCGTGTGCCGGTGAACACCCAATTGCGCTGCAGCGGATTCCCATTGACCATTGTGGTGCAGGAACGCTTCGATCGAGTCCACCAGACGGGAACCGTTCTCGGCGTCGTAGCCTTCCAGCACACCGAGACCGCTGGCCGCGATCGACTGCAGAACATCGCTCGACTGCACACTCAACAAGAGACTGAAAGTCCCGAGTTCCGAGAACGGAACGAGTGTGTGTCCTTCGACCTGCCCCACTTTGGCAGCAGAGACAGCCTCGCGCAGACTGGCCGCAACACCGCTAATCGGCCGGACGCCACCGATTCCACCGTTGATACTCCGGCGTGAATTCTCCCGTACTCTCGCATACACACTGCGCGTGACCTTCTCCGCAACTTCACTTTTCACGACGAACCACACACCGGTTCCGTCAGTCAGCGGGGCCAACAGGTACGGCACCGACTCTTCTTCCAGGGCCGCTGAAGTGATGTCGGTGGCCGCAAGCAAAGGTCCGACATCGGTCAAGGCGGTTGCCACCACCGTGGTTTCGGATTCGAATCCGAAGTACCGCAACAGACTTTCGTCGACGTCACCGCCGGCCTGGCGCACCATCGTCGTAACGGCCAACCTCAGCCGCTGTTCGGCATCGACAACCCGCAACGGCTTGGCAAGCTCGATGGTCAACAGCGACACCGTGTGGCCCACCAACAATCGCTCGGACTGATCCAAGGCGGCCTCGGACGCCACGGCCAGCGTGCCGCTCACAGCAAGGCGGTGAATGGCCAGATGGCCGTCGTCGTCCACCACGATCCGGCTGCGCTCCTTACCTGATCGCTCCCTGATGCGTTCGGGCAGAGACGAACTCGCACCTTCCGTCAGAGCCAGCACCGCGCCGTCCCGATCGAGAACACAGACTGCTGCGTGAACGGCTCGACCCAGGGCAGTGATCAGAGCCGGCACCCCGTCGAGCAGGGCACGCGCCAACTTCTCCTGCGCGTCGACCACCGCCTGCACCGTTCGTATCTGGTCGGCGGTCAGTTCGTCGATCACGGCCCGCGAAATGGCGATGAACGGCGTCTCCTTGGCGACGGAAAGCACGGCAAAACCCAGTTCGTCGCCGGCCCTGATGATCGCGTCCGGCACCCTCTCGTGCACGGTGCCGGTGTCGAACGCCAGTGCCACCGCACCGGTCTGCGCGATGCGCTCGACGTACTCGTATTGCTTTGTCGCCGAACGCGGTAGATGCAGCCCCGTCGTCATGACAAGCTCTCCACCGGCGAGCCAACGGGTCGGATCCTGCAATTCGATTGCGTGCGCCCAGCTGATCGACAGATCCACGTCGTCGTGACCGGCAACGATCGTGAGGCCGAGCGAGGTGGTGGCCGCCAGGCGCCGGACAGTCATCGGCATTACCGGAACCTCCGAAGACATTGAACAGAAAGGCAGTGGATAAATGGGCAGTGGACAGAACTGACAGTTTCCAGTTCAGATTTGTACATCAAGTCCATGTTCTGGATCACACGATGAGCTTAGCGTCTCTCCGAAAGAACTGATCGCGTCATGCAATAGGAGCTGAGCCCAGATGCCCGACAGCAGCACCGAAACAGCCGAAGCCGCCAGCGTTCATTCGACACTCAAAACAGGCTTGAAGAAGCGTCACCTGACCATGCTTTCCATGGGCGGCGTCATCGGCGCCGGTTTCTTCGTCGGGCTGAGCGGAATCATCAACCAGGCCGGCCCCGGCGCAGTCATCACGTGCGCGATCTGCGGCATCATCGTGTTCCTGGTGATGCGCATGCTCGGCGAAATGGCCGTGGCCAAGCCATGTACGGGATCGTTCACCGAATACGCCCGCATGGCGTTGGGCGACTGGGCGGGTTTCACCACTGGCTGGCTCTACTGGTATTTCTGGGTGATCGTCGTCGGCATCGAATCCGTCGTCGGAGCAACCTTGCTCTCCCGGTGGATCCATGGTGTCCCGCTCTGGCTCATGTCAGCGGTACTCCTGTTGGTGATGACCGGGGTCAATCTTCTCTCCGTCAGCAACTTCGGCGAGGCTGAATACTGGTTTGCGGGTATCAAGGTCGCCGTCATCATCGGCTTCATCGTGCTCGGCAGTCTGTTCGTCTTCGGCATCTGGCCCGGCAGTGAAGTCGATTTCAGCAATCTGACCGGCCACGGAGGATTTCTGCCGAACGGCTTCACCCCCGTACTGGTGGGCGTTGTCGCCGTGATCTTCTCCATGACCGGAGCCGAGCTTGTCACGATCGCCGCAGCGGAATCCGCCGAACCTGCCGGAGCGATCAGGCGGGCCACGAACACGGTCGTCTTCCGCATTCTCGCCTTCTTCGTTGTCGCCACCTTCCTCCTCGTGACGATGCTGCCGTGGGATTCGTTCGTCGTCGGCGATTCTCCGTTCATCTCCGCACTCGACCTGCTCGGAATTCCCGGCGCCGCCGACATTCTCAATCTCGTGGTTCTGGTCGCGGTGCTGTCCTGCCTCAATTCCGGCCTGTACACGGCGTCGCGGATGCTCTTCGCACTCTCCGTCTACAACGACGCGCCGGCCTGGATGACACGGACCAACAGCCGCGGCGTGCCGGTGAAGGGCGTACTCGCCTGCACTGTGGCCGGGTACTTCTGTATCGCGGCCGGCTACATCTGGCCGGATACGATTTTCTTGTTCCTCGTGAATTCGTCGGGCGCAATCTGCTTGTTCGTTTACATCCTGATCTGTGTATCCGAACTACGCCTCCGACGCCGATGGGAACGCGAAAGCCCCGAGATTCTGAAATTCCGTGTCTGGTTGTATCCCGGCCTGCCGATAGTGGTCACTGGTCTGATTCTCGTGATCCTGGTGGGAATGGGTCTCAACGAACCCACGCGCGCGGAATTCGTCCAAAGCCTGGTCGCGCTGGGGGTCATCCTCGCCGCTTACGGCGTGAGAAAGTCTCGTACGCGAAAAGTCGGATCGTTCGCGACCGCCTCGAACAACGCACACAGCAGTTCGAAGAAGGCTTGAAACAAGCATCGAGTAAGCGCTCGACTCGATAATTGAACCTCTTCCCCGAAAAGAGCCGATCCGATGGAAGCGGTCGAACATAGATTTTCTCTTTACCTAAATTCAAGGCAAAATGGACAGCATGCCGAGCCCTGTCATCACCTCCGAGGGGCACAGTTCTTGGCGAACACTTCACGAATGGTTGAACGAACCACACGACTACGAGTGGATAAAGCACCAGAGATCCGGCCGGGCAATCATTCCGATCTTCCGAACCTTGCTCGGAATGATGACGATCATCTTCGGACTGTCCGCTTTCTACAAATTGATCGGTCCGGATACGCCGCCGACCACCCCCGGCAAAGCTCTTTCGATTTTCATGATCTGTACGTGTGTGGGAATCGCCGCATGCTGGTTCACACAACCGTTTCCCGGACGCCGGGGGTTGCTTGCATTCGGAATATTCGCAGATCTCGGGATCGCGGCTGCCGTCCTCCTGGTGCCGGATCGCTCGTCCGGGACGTTCGGTTGCATCGTCTTCGCGGTCACCGGAACCTTTGCGACGCTTTTTGTCAGCGCAAAGTGGCTTGTCGCTCATGTCGTTTGGTCGACGACCGTCACGACCACCGTTTTCGTTCTTGCATATCTGGAAGGCGACGTCGATATCACGACGCTTCTGGCCCGCGGCACCGTTCTTTTCGGAGCTGTCACACTCGTTCCCATTTTTGCGCACCTGACTTGGCGCACTCTCTACCGCGATGCCCAGTATTCGGACCGGGATCCCCTCACTGGACTGTTCAACCGTCGGGGACTGGAAGGGGCAGTCGGCGATCTCTTCGAGAGCGCCCGAGACGATTCTTCATCTCTCGCCTTCATCGTCGTCGATATCGACAAATTCAAAACAGTGAATGATCTTCACGGTCATGCCGAAGGCGATCATGTCATCAGGAGAACCGCGAACCGATTGAGCACACATCTCGGCGAACGCGGAGTCATCGCTCGAACCGGCGGGGAAGAATACCTGGCCGTCATCGCCGGCGATCCCGAATCGACAACCCTGTTGATCGAAGGGATAAACGCGGCGCTGTCGGATTGTTCCGACGCGATCCCCACAACGGTGAGCGTCGGAGCGGTGATGATGACCGCCGAATCGAAGGCGTGGAGCGGCGGTGCTTCCGCAATCCTGGCGGCGACAAATGTCGCGGATTCGATGATGTATCAAGCGAAAGCGGCAGGCGGTAATACGATCCGCTCGGCTCAGATCTGATTCACAGCCACGTAAGTGGGTGGACGCTGCGCCCAGTTTCCGTGTCCGTCGCGGCAAGATACACATCGACGCGCTCAGCGGTCAGAGCCTTGCTGATGTGGTAACCCTGGACCAGGTCACACCCGACCCACTGGACGCGGCGGAACTGCTCGATGGTCTCCACGCCCTCGGCCAACGATTTCATACCGAGGGCCGCGGCCAATTCGACAATGGACTTCACCACGGACATCTTCGGATCGTCCGAGTCGGTGACCAGCATGCGATCGATCTTGAGAACGTCGATTGGAAGTCTCTGGAGCGTGGCAAAGGACGAATAGCCGGTGCCGAAATCGTCGAGTGCGACGGTGACCCCGAGCTCACGCAGCTTGTAGAGATCCCGGATCGCGCGATCGTCCACAACACCTGTCTCGGTGATTTCGAGCTGCAGCAGTTGCGGAGGCAAGCCCGAATCCGTCAGCGCTTTCTTCACCATCGCACCGAACTCTCGCGACACCAACTGCACTGGTGAAACGTTGACCGAGACGCCAATTCCGGTCGGCCACCCCGCAGCAGCGGCGGTCGCCATCGCCATTGCCTGCGCGCCGAGGGGAATGATCATTCCGGTTTCCTCCGCCACCGAGATGAACTGGCTGGGCCCGATGAGGCCGCGGCTGGGATGGTTCCACCGAAGAAGAGCCTCGAAGGCCACCACTTCACCGGTCTGAGTGTCGACCTGAGGCTGGTAATGGAGATCGAACTGCCCTTCCTCGATCCCTCTGTCCAGCTCGTGCAACGCCGTCGCCCGCGCCGATGCCCTCGCCCGCAGCAGCGGTGAGAACTTGCCCACTCGATTGCGCCCCGTCGACTTCGCCTCGTACAGAGCCAGATCCGCCAGCATCACCAATCCGTCGGCGTCCGTCGAATCCTCGGGCGCGCTCGAGTAACCGATCGTGGCCCGCACTTCGATCCGATTGCCTTCGACGAAGAATGGTTCGTGCAGCACTTCCAGGTACCGATCGAAGATCACACCGGGATCGTCGCGCGAAGACGTACAGACGATCAGCCCGAATTCGTCACCGCCCATCCGCGAACACATGTCCGAACCGATCACGTCGCGAAGGCGTTTCGTGACTTCGAGAAGTAATTGGTCCCCGATCGGATGACCAAGGGTGTCGTTCACCGATTTGAAGTTGTCGAGGTCGAGAATCCCGACGAGAACCTGCTTCTCCGGCGCGCGGGAATCGATCGCTTCCTCGAGTGCCACTCCGAACGCACGACGGTTCGGCAACCCGGTCAACGAGTCGGTGGCCGCAAGGCGAAGGATCTCCTGCTCGTGGACATACCTCTCCGTGATGTCGGAACCGACACCGCGCCAACCCAGAATCACGCCGGATTCGAGGACCCGTGGATTGCCGGAAAGAGACCACCAGCGTCGCCTACCGTCGACATGCACCGGCACGACGGTGTCCCGGAAGGGAGCACTCGATTCGAGTTTGTCGATCATCTGGGCCGCGGCCGCACGCCCCTCCGGACTCGATGCGATCTGGAGTCTGGTGAGGAGTTGCCCGAAGGTGAGTTGCTGCAACTCGTCCACCGTCATACCTGCGACCTCGGCGAGACGTGCCGAGGTATGGGAGAACCGGCCGTTGGTGTCGCACTCCCACAGCCAGTCGCGGGAACCGCCCTCGAAACCGTCGAGCAACAACGCCACAGTCTGACGCTCGGATTCCGCCTGAAACTCTGCGAGACAACGTCTCTGGAAAGAGGCCGACAGATAGACCGCCCCTACGGTGAGCGCAAACATGTAGATGCACAACTGAATCGCAAGTATGCGAAAGTGGGGTTCGGCGTGGACGACGAGAACAGTGAAGACGCCGAGGCCGTGAATGTAGATCCAGGTCAGGCTCACCGATCTCAGACTCGAGAACGTCACGGTCCCGGCGCCCATGATCCCGGCCATCGTCGCGATCAGAACCAAGTCGCGGAAGACGTCCATGTCGTGAAAGAGCAGAGCGAAAAGTGTGACGTCGAGGGTCGCGACCACGATCACTTCGACGAGCAGACCCACGTAGTCGTAGCGCGGGGTGTGCTTCGACGGTCGCCAGCGAAGGGGAATCCATACTCGGATCGAATTCGCGAGGACGAGAAAGATGAGGGCACCACCCAACCACCTGAGCGTCTGACGTCCGGGCGGGACGGTGTAGGTCAGAATCACGACCAAACTCGCCATGTACGCAAGATTGGCGAACGGCGCGACGGCTGCAGCTTCGTCTATCTGACGGCGAAACAGGCTGTTGCAGTCGGCCTCCGAAGCAGGATCTTGCCTGCCCAATCGACTCGGACGGCTCATCAGCGAGGCATCCCGACATCTGCGCAGGCGCCATCAGCGGGCGTCGAATCCGCTCGCCTGGCCATCCGAACCTCCCCTGGCTCCCCACCGAACCCTTATCCGGTGAAACGTCAGTGTTTCAGACTCGCTGCTTGTTTCCTTCACAACGGTAGCCATCTGACGAATCGATTGTGCGCAGATCACTATATCCAGAGGTCGTTCCGTCGATCGTCCAGGTCGATCCGCGATTGCTGATTCTTAGCTCGAACCACGTTTGTCGCCGACCGCGACGCGGGGGATTCGAGCGGTCGGGAACAACGCGGCGATTGCGAGCAGCGCTGCCACGGCAAAAGCGACACGCAACGCGTCCAGCCTGGCTTCTTCGTTCACGTCCACGATCGCATCCGCCGTGGACTCGGCGACGCCGGCGTCATCGAGAGCGGATCGGAGTTGCGTCGTCGACAGGAACGGCACGCCCGAGGCCATGTCGGTGCTCGCTTGCTGCTGCACCGATGTCGGAACCGCCGGATTGTCTTCGATTCCGGCGATCGCCGACGTCGTGAGAGTGGCAATGAGAACCGATCCGATCAGGGCAGTTCCCAAGGAAGCGCCGAGGTTGGTGGCGGTGTTCTGCAACCCGCCGACCTCGGTGCTGCGCTCGTCCGGGACCGAGGACACCGTGACGGCTCCGAGCTGCGAAGACAGGCACCCCAAGCCGAAACCCATGAACAGCATGGGAATCATCACGATCGCCGCATTGGCGCCGGGGTCCATGCCTGCAACGAGCATCAGAATGCCGACGACCATGACCAACAATCCGACTCGGACCACGCGTCGCGGGTTCGCGGTAGGCCGTAGCTTCGGAATACCGATCGCCGCCACGACGAGCGCCGCCGACAACGGCAGGATGCGAACTCCCGTCTCCAGGGCACTGAGCTCCAGAACTACGGACAAGAACAACGGGACCGCGAAGAACACGCCCGCCTGGACCAGAAACTGCGCGAAGAACATCGACAGCCCGCCACTGAGCTCGCGGTTTCGCAGCATCGCCGGATCAAGCAACGGCTCCTTCCCCGCAGCGGCCAGGCGTCCCTCCCAGCGCAGGAATCCGTACACGACCAGGAGCCCGGCGATCAGCAGCCACACCACCGGGGAAAGCCCGACCAACTGCGGTCCGTCGGGTTTGGCCTGCACCCAACCCCACTCGCTCGAGCGCAGTACGCCGAAGACGATCATGCCCAGCCCGACCACGGACAAGATCGATCCGACGTAGTCGAGGCGCGACTTCGACGGTGGGACGTCGACCACCTTGCTCAGCACCAGCAAGATCAGGACAACGATCACGACTTCGCCGACGAACACGTAACGCCATGACGCAAATGTCGTCGCGGCGCCGCCGATCAGCGGCCCGACCGCCACGGCCATCGCGCCGGCGGCAGCGACCAGACCGTAGGCAGCCGGGCGCTTCTGCGCCGGAAAGTTGGTGGCGACGAGCGCGACGATCGCGGGCATGATGAGTGCCGCACCGACGCCTTCGAGGAACGACCATCCGATCAGCAGGACCGCAAGATTGGGAGCGAGCGCCGTTGTCAGAGAACCTGCGCCGTAGATGATCAAGCCGAGCGCGAAGGCCCGGCGACGACCCATCATCGACCCCAGCTTGCTGCCCGTGATCATCAGCGTCGCCATGACCAGGGTGTACAGCGTGATCGCGGTTTGAATACCGGTGATGCTCGTGCCGACGTCCTCGGCGACGGTTGCCATCGAAACGTTCATGACCGAACTGTCCAAGGTCATCAGGAATTGGCTGGATGCCAACACCGTGAGAACCAGTCCTGAACCCGCTTGCGTCGTCGAACCAGCAACCTGTCCGTCACCCATCGTGCGGGTGTACCCGGTGTTCAGGTCCTCGAAGCAGACCGGTCAGTGCTGTTCGAGGCTGAGCTGATCCGCCCAAGCCGACACGTCCCCGCGTTCCAGAGCCCCCGCCAGCAGTTCCGGAAACTTGTCCGGCGTGCACGCAAACGCGGGAATCCCGAGGGCACTCAGCGACGCTGCATTGTCGTGATCGAACGACGGTGCCCCGTCGTCCGAGAGTGCCAGTAGAACCACGACTTGAACGCCGGAGTTCTTCATGGCGGCCATCCGGCGCAACATCTCGTTGCGAATACCGCCCTCGTAGAGGTCCGAGATCAGAACGAACATCGACTCGGCAGGACGCGAGATCAGTGACTGGCTGTACGCGATTGCGCGGTTGATGTCCGTGCCCCCACCAAGTTGGGTCCCGAAAAGGACGTCGACTGGATCGGACAGTTTGTCCGTCAGGTCGACGACGGCAGTGTCGAAAACCACGAGCGAAGTCTTCAGCGCCTGCATCGACGCCAACACCGCGCCGAACACGGATGCGTAGACGACGCTGGACGCCATCGAACCCGATTGGTCGATCGCCAGGACTACGTCGCGCTGCACGGATTTCGACTTGCGGCCATATCCGACGAGCCGCTCGGGGACGACGGTTCGATACTCCGGAAGGTAGTGCGACAGATTTGCTCGGATGGTTCGGTCCCAGTCGATGTCACGCAACTTCGGATTCGACGTTCTGGCCGAACGATTGAGAGCCCCGGTCACCGCGGCCTTCGTTTTCTGCGCGATTCGCTCTTCGACTTCCCGAACCACCTTGCCGACGACCATTCGAGCAGTGGCCTTGCTGGCCTCCGGCATGACCTGGTTGAGGCTCAGCAGCGTCCCGACCAGATGCACATCGGGCTCGACGGCATCGAGCAGTTCCGGTTCGAGCAGCAACTGCGCCAAACCCAGTCGGTCGATCGCGTCCTTCTGCATCACCTGCACCACCGTGCTGGGAAAGTACGTCCGGATATCGCCGAGCCATCTGGCGACGGACGGAGCCGACGCCCCCAATCCGGCTGAGCGGCGTCGCCCCTTGGTCGGGCCGGACGAATCGTAGAGTGCGGCAAGAGCTGCATCCATTCGACGCTCGCCCGGTTGGCCCAGCCCACCCGTCGACTCTTCGGCGGATTCCCCGAGCATCAGTCTCCAGCGTCGAAGGCGCTGATCGTCGTCGCTCATGCGCCCACCCCCAAGATGTCCGCAACGACCGCCATTGCCGCTCTGCCGCGTCGAACATCGGTCTCCACTGTCGTTTCGACGCGTCGGCCGCCTCTGACCGCCTGACCGATCGCTCGACGCTCCCCCGCCTCGAACGCTCCGAACGTACGTCGAAGCAGTGGAAGCGTGTCGATGAAGTCCTGCTCACGAAGTTGGCGAACCCACGTGTCGATCAGCGTGAGCAACGCTCGATCGTGAACGAGCACAAGCCCTCCTCCACCGAGAAACCCGTCGACCCACCCGGCTTTGGCGGTCGGCGTGCTTCCCACGGACAGGGCCCGAGACAAGCGCTGGGCTGCAGCGGTTTCCGTGATCGAACCGCTGTCGCGCTGTAGCCGCACCATCCGGCCGACGAGTAATCCGTTGACGTCGTCACGGTCGATCACGCCGGCCATGGCCTGCATCCACCGTGCGCTCGCATCGCGATCGTCACGAACCATGACTGCCGAGTGAACCTTGTCGAGGTGTTCGCGAAACTCCTCGGCACTGGGATCGTCCAGGCCCGTGACGGCGACTGCGAGGCCGGTGCAAATGCGGATCAACAGGCTGTCGGCGACGTCGATCAATGCCGACACGTCGGTTCCGCGCACATCGCCGTACCGCAGCGTTCGCGTCAGCGTGGGCAGCGCCGCCATCAGGTGCGACACGTCATGATCTAGTGCCGCAACCGTTTTCACACTTTCCAGCACAGCGGACAACGCTGCCGGCAGGTTTGCCAGGAGCGAGTTCTCCAGTAGTCCGATCAGTGACGCGAGAGTGATGTCCGGCTCGTTGATCTTCGAGACGACACGTGATGTTGCCGCTGCAACCACCGTCGTGCCCCACAGCGACGCCTCGATCACCGAGACCGAGAATTCGGGCTTCCATTGCAGCGCCCAAGTCTCCCGGAACGTTCCGGTGGAACGGACCTCACTGTCGGCCGGGGTTCCCCAATCGATCTCGAGTATCCCCAGTCGGTGCAGGAACTGGGAACGCTCGACGTCGATGTCGCGTCGCAGGTCCAGATCGAGAGTCTGTGCTCCCGCTTGTTGTTTGAGCCGCAAGGTCTTCGAGCGTGCGCGCCGGTCTGCTTCGAGTGGGACTGTCGGCGTTTCCTCGGGCACCGCGCCCAGCGCTTCGCCCACAACCAATCTTCGCGTGATCAGATCCAGAAGAACGTCGTTCCCGTCGCACATCACCGACCTCGTTGCCTCGGTGACCTCCGACAATCCCGCCAAGGGTCGAGAACGCAGTGCCGCCAACGTATCTGCCAACCGGACAGCTTCGATGACGTGAGCACTCGAGATCGGAAGGTCCTCGTCCCTGAGCACCCGCGCAACTTTGGTGAGCCACCGCGTGATCGTCTTGTCGTTCGCGGTGAACAGGTGGTGATACCAGCCCGGCGAGGTAATTCCGGCGCCGTAACCCGATGCCGATGCCAGACGTGAGTGAGTCCAGGGAACCCACGTCAGCGAGGTCTTGACCTTGGACATTCCTTTGAGGATGCGAGCATCGGGTGCCGCCGGCCCCAAGGCTCCGACCAACGCCGGCGCGTGCCAGGCTCCGCAGACGACCGCTACCCGCTCAGCGCCATCTTTCAACGTCTTTCGCAGCACCTGACGCATATACGCTTCGCGATGCGCTGTCTCCTCGTCGATCGGCACTGTCTCACGCAGCGCCTCCATCGCCTCGGTGATCGCATCGAAAGAATCTGCGCCCGAGCTCGATTCGATCACCGAATCCCACCAGCGTTCGGTGTCGTCGAAACCCGCGGCCGCGGCCAGTTCCGACAGAGGATCGCCCTCGCGGACAGTACGAATCCCCTGATCCGCCAACACGTTGAAGGCGGGCAGATCGCAGAACCGTGCCTGCACACCGTTCTTCGCAGCCCACTGCAGCGCTTGCCATTCGGGTGAGAACACCGCAAACGGCCAGAATGCCGCCTTCGACGGTTCGCCAGTGGCGTACGCGAGCAACGCAATCGGTGGTTTCATCGATTCCGACGCCGCCAGCATCACCAACGGGTCTGCGTCCGAAGGCCCTTCTATCAGGACGACGTCAGGCGAGAACTCTTCCAGGCCCTGCCGAACCGAACGAGCAGATCCCGGGCCGTGGTGACGGATACCGAAGACCCGGACACGCAGGTCCGGAATCACGATGGTCACCCGGTGACCTCGCGGCACGCCCGGTAGAAGTCGGACCACTCGCCGCGTTCACGCACTACTGCCTCGAGGTACTCGTTCCACACCACCTTGTCTGCGACCGGGTCCTTGATCACCGAGCCCAGGATTCCGGCAGCGACGTCGGATGCCCGCAGTACGCCGTCCCCGAAATGCGCAGACAACGCCAAACCGTTGGTGACCACCGAGATCGCCTCCGCCGTCGACAGAGTTCCGGACGGGGACTTCAACTTGGTGCGGCCGTCGGTGGTCGTGCCTGATCGCAGTTCCCGGAACACGGTGACGACCCGGCGAATTTCCTCGGCTGCTGCGGGGGTTGTCGGCAATTCCAGTGCTGCGCCCAGCTGTTCGACTCGACGTGCCACGATGGCCACCTCGTCTTCCTCGCTGGCCGGCAAAGGGAGGACTACGGTATTGAACCGTCGACGCAGTGCGGACGACAGATCGTTGACACCGCGATCGCGATCGTTGGCGGTAGCGATCAGGTTGAAGCCCTTGGCTGCCTGCACCTCGATGCCCAGCTCCGGCACCGGCAACGTCTTCTCGGAGAGAATGGTGATGAGGGCGTCCTGCACGTCGGCCGGAATACGCGTCAACTCTTCGACGCGGGCGATCTTCCCGGTTTCCATCGCCGTCATCACGGGAGAAGGCACCAGCGCACCGGCGGTCGGCCCCTCGGAGAGAAGACGTGCGTAGTTCCAGCCGTAGCGGATAGCTTCCTCGGGCGTACCCGACGTGCCCTGGACCAGGAGCGTCGACGCACCCGAGATTGCGGCCGAAAGATGTTCGGAGACCCAGGTCTTGGCCGTACCGGGAACCCCCAACAGCAGTAGCGCCCGGTCGGTGGCAAGAGTTGCGACGGCCACTTCCATCAACCGCCGTGGACCGACGTACTTCGGCGAAATGACGGTTCCGTCGTCGAGAGTGCCACCCAACAGATACGTCACGACGGCCCAGGGCGACAAGTTCCACGACGGTGGACGCGGACGAGTGTCCTGCGCGGCCAGTGCTTCGAGTTCGAGCGCGTACTCCTGCTCTGCGTGGGGCCGCATCAGCCTTGCCGGTTGCGCGAGCTTTTCCGGTTCCGTGGTGTGCACGGTTACGCTGTCAGTCATGTGAGCTCCTCGAGCAGGGTCTTGCGGTGGGTGATGGCGCTGGCAGTTCTGGCGAAGGTCTGCCGCCAGTCCGTGTCACGTGCACGTTCCGCAGCACGCTCCAGCAAAGTTACTGCGCTGTAAGGAAATCGAGTCTCGGCCAGGCGCAGCGATGCGACGTACTTGTAGCGTGAGAATTCGCCAGCCTTGGCGCCTCCGTCGGCACGTCTGGCCGCAACTCGTTCCCACTGGGCCACCACTGCCCGGGTGATGTCCTCGGGCCATGGACCTCGCAGAGCGTCGTAGATCGCTGCCCGGCCCGGGTGCAGAACATTGGCGTCGCCGTTTCCGGACCTCAACAGATCAGCCAGCGCCTTGGCCGGCACCAACGGGAGCACGCGTCGATCGGTGGCGGTGCCGCGCATACGAAAGAGTTCCAGCGCCCATTCCGTATTGTTCTGCGCGACTGCGGCGGTGGACCACGCGTCGTGAAGGATCGGCTCCCAGCTTTCGTCAACGCTCATCCCCAAGACCTTGCCTGGTCCACCGATCATGTTGTTCCACAGAGACAACGGCGCAGAACTGATCGCCTGACGCACATACTCGGCACGATAGTCGGTGTGTGGATTCGGCCGGTCTTCGATGCCGTCTCGCCTCGCCGCTGAATCGACTTCCTCAGGCGGGACGATGACGAGCGTGGACCGAACGAGTTTCCTTTCCACCCGCACCCATTTCCGAACCCGAGCAGCCATTCTCTCCCCGAACTCCGATTCGGGGAGTTGTCCGAGTACTTCCACTGCCGCGCGTCGCACGTCCTTGCGACGGTCGTCGAGGGCTTCCTCCAACAATGGTTGATCATCCGCGCTCAGTCCGTTTGCCAGCGCCGCGACGAAGGCAGCCTTCTGTTCGCCCCGCTCGGTGCCCCAGGACTTTCGGAGTTCGGCCAGCGCCAGCGCGGGATCTGTTCGACGAGTGTCTATCAGCCACTGTGTGCGCTGCGACGAACTTCCGTGACGCCACACGTCCGGGTTGGCATCCCTGGTTCGGACGAGTTTGCTCCACTCGGGGTTTTGCGCGGCAAGCCATCGACCACGCTCGCCGACAATCTGCAGGATGCTCTCCCGGTGAGCTTCACTTGCACGTGCAAAGGAAAGCAACTCGGCGACCAGATGATCAGGCGCACGGTAATTGTGCTCCAACGCGACTGCGAACCATTCGTCGAGCAAGGTCGCCTTGGCCGCGAGCATCGACAGCAGATGCGCCGATGAGGATTCCGGCAGTGTGAATCGAACATCGTCTGGCGCAGGTGTCGGCACCGCCGCCGTGGTGGAGCCCGCACCGCCACGGCGGTACGCCCTCTCCAACGCTGCTCCTGCGAGAAGCATCTCGGCAGGATCGCCGTCGAGTTCGCGAGCGTAGCCACGCACTTCAGCCGGCAGCTCCTCGAATGTTGTTGCTGTTCTGGCTGTCCCAAGGAGCGCCGCTGAGATCAATGTACTCACAGCACGATCACCTGCCCTCCCGTGAAAACCGAGATCGGAGTAAGAGCCAGCGCGTTCCACGTTCCGCAGACTGTGACCGGGTAACCGCCGGAAATGCCGAGCAACTTCCACAGAAGATCCGAATCACCCTCTGCCCGAAGCGCTGTGCCCGATTCGTCGACGACAAACCATGATCCGTCGACGAACGACGGGACCACCGAACTGATCACTGCCGGCCACGAGCGCAACCATGGATCCGCGGCGAGGGCATCGGTAAACTGCTGCAACGCAGTGTCGATGCTTCCGAACGGCATGGTTGTGAAGGGCTCCGGTTCTCCGTGCGTGACCCCTATCCGCGCCCGCAATGCCGCGGCACCAGGATAGAAATGAACATCGGCGTTGAGCAGAAACCCGACTGGCGGCGTTTCGGTGGCAAAATTGGCCGACCCGTGGGAGAAGTCGAGCAGCATGGCCCACCGCTTCGAATTCCTGCCGAGCATCCACACCGTTCGGGTGAACAGTCGCTTCTCCTCGGTGATCCCGGAACCGAGAATCATCCAGTTCTCTTTCACCGGAATCGATTCCATCACACTCTCGGTTGAGACCGGATAGCCGACGTGTGCTTTCACCGAATAGGCAAGATCTTCCGGCAACTCGGACAGCTTCTGATGCGCAGCAACCAGCAGGTGCAACCGAGCCAACTCGTCGAGGACTTTCTCGGGCCAGTTCTCGGTAGACGCAACGGTGCCCGCCAAGGCTCGAAGTGTGCCTGCGACACCAGGCGCCTGAGCATCCACCATTCGAGCAGCTACTGCGTCGAAGCCCGCCCAGGATGTGTCCATCGCTGCCAGACCACTGCGAATCTGATCGGTGATCCACAGGTCCAATTCGACGAGACCGCTCGCAACGCGGTCGGCGCGCTTCTGCGCTGTCGCCGGGTCGGGAGCCCTATTGGGAGCCTCGTCGCCGGTCTCAGCCCTTTCGCCGCGGGTCTCGGCCTTCTCCTCGCGGCGCAACAACCACTCTGCCGCGAAGTCGGCGGGCTCGTCCGCCGACGGCACACGCCCTTCCGACCATTCCACCAACAGCCCCAGAGCATGTTTGCACGGAAACTTTCGACTGGGGCACGAGCACTTGTATGCAGGGCCCCGCAGGTCGACCACTGCTTGATACGGCTTCGAGCCGCTGCCCTGACACAGCCCCCAGAGCGCGAGACCCCTGTTGCCGGCATGGCTCCACGAACCAGCCAACTTGCGCGCAGCGGCCAGCGATGCGGCGTCCGGAGCTACCGACGCCACCTGCCCAGCTGTCCACGGCGAAGTCACTCGACCACAGTATGACAACCCGCTGACATCACGGAGTCAGGCCGATTCGTTGGTGAATAACCCCTTGACTCGAACACATATTCGAATATGATTTGGGGAGGGGATCGGGGGATTCAATGAGCGTCTTGTTGTCGGATGTGGTGTCTGGTTCTGCGGTGGGGTTACGCGGACGCCTGTGGCAGTTGACTGCTGCCGAGTTGCGCGCTGCTGCTGTCGAGGCGAGTGCGGAGATTCTGCGCCTGGAAGCCGTTCGAGTGGCGGTGGTCGACGAACTGTCGATGCGCCCGGATGATCAGGTGATTGCCAGCCGCGGAGTGGGTGCGTGGTTGGCGGCTAACACCATGCTGCAGGTTCGGGACGGGAAAAAGATCGCCGCTCTCGGTGCAGCGTTGCGGCCGTTTCCGGCGGTGGCTGCTCGGTTCGATGACGGGGATTGCTCCTTCGAGCATGCCGTGTTGATCGTCTCGTTCTGTGAATCACCACCGAAAGGCATGCCGGAGGAAGCGCTACCGAAGTGCATCGACCTGTTGCTCGCAGCTGCGTCGGGTGTGGAGGCGACGACGACGAAGGTGCGGAACGTGATCGCGACCTTGGAGCGAATCTTCGAATCCGATGAAATTCCACCCGCCGAAGACGTCGACCGGAACGAGCTCCGGATCGCCTCGACATTGAACGGTCGAGTGGTGGTGCGCGGCGATTTCGACGCCCTCACCGGTGAAATGCTGCTCTCGGCGTTGTCGAATCTGACGATGCCCACCCCGGCACCCGATGGAACCCCGGATTCTCGGTCGGCGGCGAAACGAACTGCCGACGGGTTCACCGAACTGATCCGCCGCTATCTCGACTGCGCCAAAACAGGCACAGACGGTGGTCAACGCCCGCACGTGAACGTGCACATCACTGCTCGCGATCTCGCGGAGCATCGGGACTGCGCCGCCACACCAACTGATGGTGGTGGAGTGGCTGTGTCTGATCTTGATGTCGGGCACATGCCGTGGCTGGGGCCGCTGTCGGTGTCGCAGACCAGGCTCCTCGGGTGTGACTGTTTCCTCTCCACCGTTCTGCTCGACGATCACGGCGCACCCTTGGATGCGCAACCAGGAAAGAGGTTGGTCACCGCCGAACAACGCGTCGCCCTCATCGCCCGAGACAAAGGCTGCGCCTTCCCCGGCTGCACGTGCGTACCCGCCTGGACCGATGCGCACCACATTAAGCACTGGGCCAACGGCGGCCCGACGGTGATGAACAACCTGGTCCTGCTGTGCCGTTCACATCATCGACTGATGCACCGAAAATCCGGGTTCGTCGGGAAATGGGAAATCCGCATCGGTGTCGACAACAAGCCGTGGTTCATCCCACCACCCTCGATCGACCCCGGACAGCAACCCAGGCCGGCGAACACCACCTTCAAAACCTGAGAAGAACCTCAGGCACAACAGAACACGGCCAGGCTCCGCATCGGACATCAAACCCCGATACGGAGCCCACAGGCCGTGTCGCATCCACAACTCACGACGTTCGCGCGGGGCGCAAGACCGATCTGCCCAACAACTCACAAACCTGCAGGGCCAGAGCAAGATCCAACTTGTCTCGGCCGGCAGCAACTGGATCGCCGAGCGCCTTGTTGATGCGATACTTCACCGTATTCCGGTGCAGATTCATGTGATTGGCAGTGTGCAGATGACTTTCACCATGTGCAAAGTACACACTCAACGTCGTCCGCAAGGATGCAGCAGAGGGCGTATCTTCCGCCAACGGGCCAAGCACCTCCCAGACCCATGACTTCGTCGAATCGATGTTCTCGGACAGAAGTGAAACCACAGCGACGCCGCGGTCTCCGAAGCTCACCACAGGTCGCTGCGGTGTATCCGGGACGGCAGCAACCGAATAGGCGGCGGTTGCCTGTTCGTGGGACCGTTTGAAACCGTCGACCCCTGACCCCGGCAGTCCGATTGCCACCCGCGCCCCGCCGTCCAACGGCACTGCCGCCGCGAGAACCTCCGGATCCGGCGCAGGCACCCGGCGACCGAACGGCAGCCACGCCCACACCGTGCGCCGATCGATGGCGGTGATGATCGGCGGCTTGTCCGCTCCCGCCGCTGCGCCGAGATCACGTACGAGTCGGTCCAGCGTATTGATGCCCATGACGTCGGCATCCCACGTCGACCAGACCACCAGGGCGACGTGGTTCTGACCGAGGCGGTACCCGGTCTCCGCTTCGAAAGCAGCGGTATCTGCGTTGGCGCCGGACAGGAGGGCGTGGATTGCGGCCGAATGGAGGTTTCCCTGCGCTGCCATCCATCGACTGCGTTCCCGCTCGTACGCGTCGAAGACGTAGAGCGTGATCCAGTCGATGTAGCTGTAGACCACGTCCGAAGTGTGTTTCAGGACAGCCAAAGTGAGTCGCGCCGGAATATCCAGTGTGCTGATCTCGTCGTGGCAGATCCGCATCAGATCGCCTTGGCCCATGTGATAGGCCCGGACAAGGGAGTTGGACGGGACATCCCGCTGCGCCAGACGCAGAGCGTATTCCACTGCAGCAGTGGTGGGTTGGAGATGATCGATCGGAATGTCGTTGGCCAATACGTGGATGATCGTCGTGATGTTTCCCTGCACGCTGGCCTCGAGCATTTCGAGCAATTTGGCGTCTGCATCCAATTGGTCGATTTCGTGAGCCATCATGAAGGCCATCTCACGCGCGATGTCGGCGCTGCGCTCGTCGAGTCGTCGTGCCAACTCGGCAACCACCGCAAGCACTTCCGGCTCCGCGGCTGCAGGCACTCGGGCGAGGCGCCGCATCGCACCGGCGCCTCGCTCCTTGTGCGATGGACTACTCACAGAACTTCCGCACCCTTTCGTCGCAGGTACTTCAGAGCCGATTCGGCTGCGTTGTACCCGCACATTCCATGTGCTCCGGCACCCGGCGGGGTCGAGGCCGAGCACAGGTAAGTGCCCGCGATCCCCGTGCTGTACGGATCGACTGCGACGCGCGGACGCAAGACAACCTGCAGTTCGGTGTTGGCACCTCCGATGATGTCGCCGCCTACCTGATTCGGATTGTCCTCTGCCAGGTCAGCTGTACCACTGCTCGACGTCGCGACGATCTGCTCCCGGAATCCTGGCGCAAACCTCTCGATCTGACGGATGATCGCCTCCGTAGCGTCGCCGGCGTAACCGTGAGGCACGTGCGCATAGGCATACAGCGGATGAACGTTCCCGGCAGATCGGGTGGGATCAGCCAGGTATTGCTGACCTAGGAGCACGAACGGCCGGTCCGGCATACGGCCTGAATTCGTCTCACGCTCAGCGGCCACGATTTCGTCGAAACCACCTGCCAGATGGACAGTTCCGGCCCGAGCACAGTCCGGATTGGTCCACGGCACATGACCTTCGATCGCAAAATCGACCTTGAATGCTCCGGGAGCCTGCTTGAACTTTCGATAGGCCCTCGCCACTCGGCCTGGGAGTCGATCGCCCAGAATTTCGAGCGCACCCCCCGGATTGACATCCAGCAGAACAACATCGGCGTCCGGAATCTCGGAGGCCGTACGAACCCGAACGCCGGTGTCGATCTTGCCGCCGTGATCGAGGAGCATCGCAGCCATCGCGTCGGTGATCGACCGCGAACCTCCCTCGGCAACCGGCCAACCGTAGCGGTGACCAGCAGCAGTGATCATCAATCCCACCGCCGAGGTGGCCGGACGGTTGAGTGGATAGAAGGCGTGTGCGGCAACCCCGCCGAACAGCGCCTTCCCCTTGTCCGTCTTCCACAGTTTGGCGGTCACCGTTGCCGGAAGCAGCGCTCGCGGACCGAAAGCTGCGAGCCGCAGCGGATGGTGCGGAACATTGACGATCGGGCGCATCAGATCGGACGCCAGCGCATCGAACCCAGTCGACAAGTCACCGAACATGCGTTGCCATCGAGGCCCGTCAGCGCCGAGTCCCGCAGCCGTCTGCTCCAGCGAGCGGTACAGAACCCCGGCGTCCCCGTTGTCGAGCGGATGCGCGCAGTCCACCTCTGCCCATCTCCAGATCAGCCCGTATCGCTCGAGGTCCAGCTTGGACAGGTACGGCGAGCCGATACCCATCGGGTGAAACGCCGAGCAGTGATCATGGATCAACCCCGGCACGTCGATCGGACCGGAGCGGGTGCCTCCGCCGATCTGGTCGGCAGCCTCGAGCACCTGCACGTCCACACCGCTACGTGCGAGGTGTACCGCGGCAGCGAGCCCATTGGGCCCGCTGCCGACGACTACGGCCTTTGTCACTTACTCACCTCTTGCTCGCTACCGCTGACCCTCGTACGCATCTTCGGTTCGGAGACAACCTGCGGATCCGTTGCCGCGCGGTCGGCCCGTACGTCCAGTGTCCACTGAACGTCGAACGGAATGGGCCCGTTCGGCAACCACGGCTGTTCGGCGACTGCGTCGGCGACCTTGAAAGTACCTCGTTCGATGACACCGAGAGCGGCATCGATCACCTGGTACTCCTGCGTTCCCTTGTGGATGGGCTGCGATTCGATCCAGGTCACCAGGAACTCACCGGGTGCGAAATTGCAGCGACGCTGAATGGCTGCGATCAACTTCGCGTCGTGCAGGTGCCCGTCACCGAAGTTGAAGGCGACGATGGAGTTGCACATGAACTCTGCTTCCCGCAGTGAGTACGTGTTGATGTCGTCGCCGAGGTGCCTGATCATCAGAGAGAACAGCGCACGCCCCTGGCTGTGCATGGAACGCCAGCCCAACAGCTGATGCAGAACGACATCGGACACATCTTCGGGGTACATCGTCATCAACTGATTGCGCGTATCCGGCGACGGACGCTTGATGAACTGGTCGATCTTGGCTTCAGCGCCCGGCGCGAATGCCCACGTCGCGGATGCCCAGTTGCCGGCGTACTGGCGCATCGACGGCAGGAAGGACACCAGATCCGGTCGAAGGTTTCCGAGAATGGGAAAGAAGGCAAGGGCTGCAACAATTCCCGCGGTGATCCACGGTGAGGACATGGCGCCGAGTCCGTAGCCGTCCCATGCCGGGAATCCCAGGAACAGGAAGACCGAGGCGTAGGCGAACAGAAGATTCCATTCGAGTGGGACGGCAAGCGGGAAGGTCGACGCGATGAACAGATGGAATCCGACCATGAGGATCACGGCGAGGATCGTGAGGGTCTTGTTGGTCGAGAACAGCAGTATCAACGGGGTGACGATTTCGACCATCGTTCCGGCCACGTGTGCGACGCCGCCGCCCAGGTGTGAAGGCCGCAGATCCTCCGGGAAATTCCGGTAGTGGGCGCGCTTGATCTTCTTTGACGGGATCCACGGGGTATTGCTGAGCATCGGAGGAACCACCAGCGAGAAATGGCGACCGAACTTCGAGACACCGGCACCGATCCACACCATGACGATCAGCAGTTTGAGCGCCAGGATCATGTCGACGAACGGCAGGAATGTGAAGAAGAAGATCGCCGGCAGGTACTGCTCACTACGGGCAGCGATGAAGGGCACCTTGTCCCGCAACCCGAGAATCACCATGAGTACCAGGAAGGAGTACAAGACCGTCGGGCGCACCAGTCCGGCATTGTCAGCGATTGCCGAATCGATTCCTGTGGTGTGAACACCGGGGAGAACAGCGGCAACAAGGAGATTGGCGACTGCGGCGGCATAGATGAAGACGTCGAACACCGTGCGGGTGTCACCCGAGGTGAGCGGCACTTTGCCCGGCCACGGTGGCAGACGAATCGTGCCGGGGCGGAGCCAGTAGAGAACTCCACCGGTCATCGGCTTGAAGTGGCCGGCGAGCGGTCCCCAGGATCCTGCCAAGCCCAGCATCTCGAGCATCATCGTCCAGATGATGAGTTTCTGGTAGACGATCGGCTGGTTCCACCACGATCCGATGTCGAACCACGAGAGGCCGGAAGTCAAAGTGGCAACGGCTGTTCCAGCTGCCAGGTAGAGGAACAACAGTTTCATGATGTAGACGGTGTGGACCATCTTCGGCGTACCGAAGCCGTAATCCACCCAGTGCGTGGACATGTCACGCAGACGCTCGAGAAACGGCTTGTCCATGAACGTTGCCGGATCGACGGGAGGGAAGTTTCCTTCTTTGAATCCCATGATTTGCTCCTGAAATACGGAATGTGGGCATGACGGATCGACTCGACGGACGTCGTCGAGTTGTGCTGGTACTACGGGGAAGTGACTAGTGAGCGGGAGTTGCGCTCAGAGCTCGTCTCATTCCAGGTTTGTCGATCTTGCCCACCGGGTTTCGGGGAAGCGCATCGACGACGTAGATCGCCACTGGCACCTTTACTCGGGTGAGCAAGGCCGTGACATGTTCGAGCAGTTCGTCTTCGGTGACGGGCGCATCGGGGTAGGCGACAACATAGGCAACTGGCACCTCTCCGTAGACCTGGTGCGGAGCGCCGATGACGGCTGCCTCGAGCACGGAAGGGTGTGTAGCGAGCGAGTTTTCGATCTCCTTGGGGTAGATGTTCTCTCCCCCACGGATGATCATGTCCTTGATGCGATCGACCAGGGTCAGGTAGCCGTCCTCGTCGAGGACTCCGACGTCACCGGTATGCAACCAACCATCCTTGACGGTCTTCGCAGTTTCCTCCGGCTTACCCAGATAGCCACGCATCACGTTGCCACCCTTGATGACCACCTCTCCGGCAGTCCCGGCGGGCGCAAAGGTTCCGTCCTCGGCAAGAATGGAAATCTGCTGGCCGGGCAACGCCGGGCCGACCGTACCGAGTTTGCGCACGCCGTCCACAGGATTGCAGGCCGATGCACAGGTCCCCTCGGTGAGTCCGTAACCTTCCACGATCACGAAACCGAAACGCTGCTCAGCGCGTTCGAGGAGTTCCTTGCTGATCGGCGCCGCACCGCACACGGCAAACCTCAAGGACGACGTGTCGATCGAAGGGTCTTCCGGCTGTGAGGTCAGCATCGCGTAGATTGCCGGCACCGCCGAGAAATACGTGGGGCGAAGCCGCGCGACGTCGTCGAAGAATCTCGAAACCGAGAACTTCCCGGTGACACTCACCTGTCCGCCGACAAGCAAGGGCGTCAAGACGCTGACGCAGATCGCGTTGACATGGAACAGCGGCAGAATCAGCAGGCAGTGATCCGCGCCGGTAACACCGATGTTCTTGCCCATCGACGAAGCCATGAACTGCAGGTTGGCATGAGTCAGCATCACTCCCTTGGGCCGTCCGGTGGAGCCGCTGGTATAGATGAGCAACGCCAGATCGTCTGCTGCAACATCGATTCCGGGTCGGGGATCGATCGGCGGCACTGTCGCCAGATCCTCGACAGCCAACACTGCGCGGCCGCCCGAGGGTGCGTCGGCAGTGGCGGTGATGACCAACTCGGCCCCGGAGTCCGCGATCTGGTAGTCCGCTTCGTTCGCGGTGAACATCGGATTGATGGGTGTAGCGGCAGCACCGATGCGCCAGGCAGCCATGATCGCGATCAGCAACTCGACGCGATTGGGCAGCATGATCGCCACCACGTCACCGAGGCCGATTCCGAGTCCAGCCAATTGCGCGGCAACAGCTTCCGTGCGATCTGCGAACTCTTCATACGTGAGTTCGACGTGGTCGTCCCGCAAGCACGGCTTCTGCCCGTACTTCTCTGCAAGATCCCAAGCCAGATATCCGATGTTCGCCACGAGAGTCAGCACCTTTCATTCGTGTGTGACTCAAAACACTATCGGCGTCCTGCGGCCGAAGAAACGGTCCCAGGGGATCAACTTGTCCAGGTTCTTTGTTCCCTGAGCACAACACCGCCCGAGCACAACACCGCACGTGCGGTGCACATCAGCTCGACGGCTGATGCAACACCTCGTGGGCGCGTCTGGTCACCACCTCGGAGATCCGGCGCAAGACAGGTGACGACAGTTTCCACTGCTGCCAGTACAGCGGAACATCGTCCACGAAGTCCGGATCGAATCCGATCAGCACGCCGGAGCGATCGTCGTCGCCGCGCTGCAGGTCCGGTATCAATCCCCAGCCGTATCCCCGCCTGACGGCGTCCGCGAAGTCTGCCGATGAAGGAACAAGATGACGGGGCGGATCGGCGGGGTGGCCGACCTTTTGATCGAGGTAGCGATCCTGCAGTAGATCCTTGCGATTGAACACAACCAGCGGTGCCTCCGAAAGGGATTCGGCCGTGACACCGTCTGCGAACCAACGACGGCAGAACTCCGCACTCGCCATCGGCCGATACCGCATGATGCCCAAACGGCTGGAGGTACACCCTTGAATCGGTGACGCAACAGAGGTGACGGCAGCCATGACCGAACCGTCGCGCAGTAGTTCGGTGGTGTGGTCTTGATCGTCGAGATGAAAATCGAAACCGACTTCTTGCGTGAACTCCGCGAGGGCCCCGAGAACCCAGGTGGACAGCGAATCGGCATTGACCGCGATCGAGACACGTGCAAACATCCCTGAACCATTTTCAAGGCCGAGCTCTCGCACGGTGTCACGCGACAAAGCGTCTATCTGACGTGCAAGACGCAGGACTTCTCTCCCGGAATCGGTGACCTGGATGGGTTTGGTGCGCTGCACCAGGATCCGGCCAACCGAGGTCTCGAGACCTTTGATTCGTTGGCTGACCGCCGAAGGCGTGATGTGTAACTTCCGCGCCGCCGCCTCGAAGGTTCCCTCGTCGACCGCGGCGTGCAATGCCCTCAGTTGCTCGAAATCCAACATAATCTGAAGCTACTCTGATGCATCCTAAGAATCATTAGCTGGACTGACTGAAATCCGAGCGGCAGGCTCGACGACATGCTCAGCACCAACGACCCTGCGTCGGCCCTCGTCGGTTTCGGAGTCGGACTGTCATTGATCGTCGCAATCGGCGCCCAGAATGCGTTTGTGCTTCGCCAAGGCCTGACGCGATCGCACGTACTCCCGATCGTCGCAGTGTGCGCGTTGTCAGACGCAATTCTGATCCTCGCGGGCGTCAGCGGAATCGGGACCCTCCTCGAACACGCACCGTCGATGATCACGTTCGTTCGTATCGCCGGCGCCGTTTTCCTCCTCAGCTATGCGATCTTCGCCGCCAAGCGGGCACTTCACCCCCAGACGTTGGCACCGGATCGACATGGCAACGGGTCGAGGATTGCCGCCGTCACGATGGCACTGGCCCTCACCTGGCTCAATCCACACGTGTACCTCGACACCGTCGTGCTCATGGGTTCTATCGCCAACGGTCGCGGCGAGATCGGACGTTGGTGGTTTGCAGCCGGTGCCATCACGGCAAGTGTGGTCTGGTTCGGCGCCCTCGGTTACGGCGCACGCCTGCTGACGCCGCTTTTCGCGAAACCCAACGCGTGGCGGGTTCTCGATGCTCTGATCGCCGTGATGATGGCAGTTCTCGGAATCAGCCTGCTTGTCGAATTGTGACCAGGCTGCACAACCTCGATCCGACCCTGCGGGTAGCGGGATGGGTTACCGTCCAAGATGAGGAAGCTCAATTCACCTGTCGCGAGTTGTGACCATCAGGTAGGGCTGATCACGATGACCGAGGACGATGGCGGCACCGAACCGCGTGACTCCAACCGCGGACTGGGTTTGCTGTGTCTACTCGCTGCGGTCGCCGGCGTCGGGGTCGGATTTGTCGGCGGCGCGTTCCGTTGGTGTCTGATCAGGGCCGACGAACTTCGTCAGGCGATCGTGAACTGGGCGCATCACGTTCCGTACGTCGGGTGGCTCGTGCCGGTCCTCCTGGTGGCCCTGAGCACCGTACTTGCCGTACTGATCGTCAGACGAGTGCCCCTCGCAAAGGGAAGCGGCATCCAGCACGTCGAGGCGGTGTCCCGCGGTGAAGCGAAACCGCCAAGAATCAATCTCGTGCCCGCCAGATTCATCGGCGGCCTCTTGGCGATCGGCTCCGGTCTGGTTCTCGGCCGTGAAGGCCCCACCGTACACATGGGTGCGGCGATCGGAGCAGAAGCGGGACGGCGAGCCCGCCTCACCGAACCCGACGTCGCCATGCTGCAAACATCCGCGGCCGGAGCAGGTCTCGCTGTCGCATTCAACGCGCCGATCGCGGGGGCACTGTTCGTCTGCGAGGAGGTGACGCACTCGTTCCGGCTGCGCACCGTGCTGCCAACGCTTTTCGGTGTTTCAGTGGCGGTGGGCTGTGCACGGATCGTCATCGGTGATCAACCCGATTTCGAGGTCGGCACCGTCCCGACACCGCAACTCGCATTCTTGCCACTGTTCGTCGTCTTCGGAATCCTCACGGGGCTACTGGGTATTGCGTACAACCGCCTGATTCTAGGACTACTCGACATCGTGGCACGGCTCGACAAGATCCCACCGACTGTCATCGGCGCAACGATCGGCGCCGTCATCGGCCTGACGCTGTTCCTCGACCCGTTGGCCAGTGGGGGCGGCGACGTTCTTGCACAGATGATCGTCGGCGGAAGGACCTTCGTACTGCCGATCCTGCTGCTGTACTTGGTGGTTCGGTTCTTCACCGGCCCGCTCTCGTATGCCGCTGGAACTCCCGGCGGACTGTTCGCTCCCTTACTCGCTCTCGGCGCGCTCTGGGGGTCGATCTTCACCGGACTGTCGAGCTTCGTGCCCGGAGTGGACGCCGGGCTCACGGTCACCATGGCCACCGTCGGTATGGCGGCCTTCTTCGGCGCCGTAGTACGCGCACCGTTCACCGGCATCGTGATCGTGGTCGAAATGACCGCGGTGACGTCGACGCTGGTCCCGATGCTCGCTGCCACTGCGGCAGCGGTATTCGTCACCACGTCGGCAGGGTCGGCACCTATCTACGACAGTCTGCGCGAACGGATGTTGGAGCCGCAACGCCCGCATACGGATTGATCCCCGCACACGGGTCATTGCAGCACGGGTGCGCTACGTGAATTCAGAATTTGCAGATGACTTCCTCGGAGAACCTGCGTACCGCATCTTTCTTCGCTTCCAGGTCGCAGTCGAACCCGAGGCCGTACATGGCCCAAGGAATGACGATCGATTCCGTCACTCCGCTATCGGCCAGTTCCAGGGAGCCGTCGAGACCGAAGCGATCGGCGCAGACGGCCTGAATTTCGAACGGGGACTCGGCGCGCCCGTACTCGACCCGCAGGACGCCGATCCTCGCGATGAGAGCTTGCAGATCAGCGAAAGAGACTGTAGCCGAGGTCCAACCGTCACCCACTCGCGCTGCACGGCGCAATGCGGCCGCGGAATGTCCTCCGATGTAGATGGGGACGGGATCGATCGGCGCCGGGCTCATCTGCAGCCTGTCGAAGTCGAAGAACTTGCCGTGATGTTCGACCATACCGCCGCCTAGAACCAGTCGCAGTACCTCGAGCATCTCGTCGACTCGCGGGCCTCGATCCTTGGGGGAAGCGCCGCACCACTCGAATTCCTCTGGCGCCCAGCCCACACCGACCCCGAGACCGAAGCGGCCTCCTGTCAGATTCGCGACCGACCCCACCTGGCTTGCCAGCAGCAGAGGATTGCGTGAGCTGAGCTCGAGCACCTGCGGATAAAAGCGAATCTTCGACGTTCCGGGTCCCATGAAGGCCGCGGCAATCATGGGGTCTACAAATGGTGTCTTCGCGTCCCACATCCGCACACCGTCAGCGGTATACGGATACCCGGTAGCACCCCGCTCGGGAAAGAACAGTGAGTCGGGCATCGTGATCGAAGAAAAGCCGCATTCTTCGGCCACTTTCGCAAGTGCAACGAGTTGAGAGAGGGGAATCATCGCCACGGCGAGGCTGAACTTCATCGGAAGATCCCTCTGTTCAGTTGACCGGAGCGACTGAAGTGCCTCGATGAGCTCGAAGTCGGTTCGCACCGATCGGCTTGGGAGACAGTGGATCCTGAACAGTCACTTCTTGCAACGCTCAGTCATACGACAACTCCCCCGCAGTGCGGTCGAAGCATCAGCCACCCTCGGTTGGACAAGGACGTGTTCGAGGTTACAAAGCTCCCGCTACTTCGGCTCGGCGGCTTCCCGCCAGGCGGACACATACCAAGAACTTCGGGGTCCTGGTGACACCTGGCACCCCACTCCCCCTGATTTCGCACCGTGCAACCTGCGAATCGGCCTACTGATGCAAGGGAGTTCCGACGTAGTTCTCGGCGATCAGCGTTCGTCCCGCCACCGAACGCGTGACCATGTCCAACTCGGCCAACTGTCGGCGATGCCCGAAACCGCTGTCGTCTGGCAAGCGATGGAGCATCGACGACATCCACCACGAGAAGTGCTGCGTCCGCCACACACGCGGCAACACCGTTTCGGTGTACCCGTCCAGCATCTTTCGGTCGGACGAGGTGAAGAAACCGTCCATTGCCTTCGCCAGTGCGTAGACGTCGGCGATCGCGAGATTCATTCCCTTCGCGCCGGTCGGCGGCACGGTGTGCGCCGCATCCCCTGCAAGAAACAGGTTGCCGTGCTGCATCGGCTCACACACGAAGCTGCGGAACTGGAGGATCGACTTCTGAAAGATCCTGCCGTCCTTGATCTCCGCCCCCTCACCGTCGACGCGCATGTGCAGCTCGTCCCAGATTCGATCGTCGGACCAGTTGTCCACGGAGTCGTCCGGATCGACCTGAAGGTAATGACGCTGTACCTCGGGCGTCCGTGTGCTGATCAGTGCAAACCCGCGCTCATGGTTGGCATAAATCAGTTCTTCGGACGACGGCGGCGCCTCGGCCAGGATGCCGAACCACGCGAAGGGATACTGGCGGAAATGATCCGTTCGGATCGACGGTTCGGGAATCAGCTTTCGCGTTCCGGTGCGTGAACCGTCGCAACCGGCCACCAGGGCGCACTCGAGCTTCTGATCATTTCCGTCCGAGTCGACAAAAGTGATACTCGGGCGATCCGATTCGTGATCGTGTACTTGCGCGCCGGACACTCCGAATCGAATGTCCCCGCCGTCAGCGAGACGCCGCGCGATCAGATCCTTGAGCACCTCGTGTTGCGGATACACCGTGACTGCTCGCCCGTCGGTCAGTTCGTCGAACGCGATTCGGTGCCCTCGTCCACCGAATCGCAACTCGATTCCGTGATGTTCGAGGCCCTCCCGCTTCAGTCGATCACCGAGTCCGGTCTCGACCATGAGATCAACCGTGTTCTGTTCGAGCACGCCGGCACGAATGGTGCCTTCTACCTCTTCGCGGGTGCGGCATTCCAGGACAACCGAATCGATTCCCTTCAGATGCAACAGATGCGAGAGCATCAACCCGGCGGGACCACCACCGACGATTCCGACCTGGGTGCGTGAAGAAGACATACAGAGAGCTCCTGAGGTGAGTGACGATTGAGACCACCCTCGACCACGATCACTCCTCTGAACAGCTGCAATTTCACTCAGTGAAAGACCGAAACGAGCTATCGAAACCCACCGCCACCAAGCCCGCGTGATATTCCACGGGCGGCCGCGACCAACGCGGGCAGTAAAGGAGCCGGATCCTGCTCCACCGGAACAACTGTCGAGACCGCTGCCACGACACTGCCCCCGGCTTCGCGGACAGGAGCGGCGACGGCAAGGGTTCCGACGTTCAGATACTCGCGACAGACCACGAATCCGGCGCGCCTGATCTCGTCGAGAGTTGCTCGCAAAATCCGCTCGGAAGTAATGGTTTTGGGAGTGAACGACTCGAGGCCGGCGCGAAGGACGTCGTCGAGAAGCTCGGTTCCGCCGTGCGCGAGGAGAATCAATCCACCGCTGGACGCGTGCAACGGCAATCTTCCGCCGGCACGGCCGACCACGGTGACGGCGCTACGCGAGGACAAGCGCTCGAGGTACAGAGCCTCGGTGCCCTCACGAACGACCAACTGCACGTTCTCTCGGGTGACCTCGTACAGGTCCTCGAGGAACGGCAACGCCACCTGCCGTAGGCCGTGAGCGCCGGGAGCAAGAGCGCCGATCTCCCACAACCGGACTCCGACCTGGTACTTGCCGTCACTCCGACGCTCGAGTGCGCCCTCAGCCACCAACTGCCCACACAGTCTATGGACGGTGGGCAGAGGCAAACCGCTGCGACGACTGATCTCCGACTGCGTCAACCGCGGCGATTTCGCGTCGAAGGCACCGAGCACGATAAATGCCCGGCCGATCAACGAACGCTCGCCTGATGCCATTCACACAGTGTGACTGACATCAGGCGAAACGTGTTCAGGCGGTGCGGAGCTACGCGGAGTGCGCCAATTCCGGTTCGCGTTCGGTCACCGGCGGCGTGGCCTCGATCTTCATCGGCTCCTGCGCGTAGTGGAAGTGCGGACGACGGTGACCGATGAACGAACCGAACCACGACATCACAGCGACATACCGGTTGCGGAAGCCCACCAGATACATCACGTGCACGGCCAGCCACATGAACCAGGCGATCGTGCCCTTGAACTCGACCTTGCGGACGCGACACACAGCGCTGAATCGGCTGATGATCGACATGCTGCCCTTGTCGAAGTATTTGAAAGGCGTTCCGGCCTTGACCTTTCCGTTCACAGTCTTCGCTGCGTGACGTCCACCCTGCATTGCAACGGGCGACTGACCAGGCAGACCGTTCAGCGAAGTCATGTCGCCGATGGCAAAGACGTTGGCAAACCCGCCGACGGTCAAGTCCGGATTGATGAGCAGACGACCTGCACGGTCACTCTCACAACCGGTCGCCTCGCCGAGCACTGCTGCGAAGTCGTTGGCGCGAACACCGGCCGACCAGATGACGGTCTCGGCGTCGATGCGCTTCTCTTCCTTGGTCTTTGCCGAAGAGACGGTGACACCGTGCTCGTCGATGGCGGTGACCATGGTGTTGAGAACAACCTCGACACCCGACTTCTCGAGCGAGGCCTGTGTGTACTCACTGAGCTTGCCGCCGAAGGCCGGAAGCGCAACGCCCGCGCCCTCGACCATGGTGACCGTGACCTCGTCGGCGCTGATGTTGTTGATGGACTTGGCGAAGTAGCGACGCGCCAGTTCCTTGATCTGTCCGGCGAGCTCGACGCCGGTCGCGCCTGCACCGACGACAACGAAGCTGAGCAGGTTGCGGCGAACCAGCGCGTCGTTGGTGGTGTGAGCCTCTTCGAAGCAACGCAGGATCTGCTTACGCAGGACCTCGGCATCCTCGACGGTCTTGAGCTTGTAGGTGACCTTTTCGAACTCGTCATGACCGAAGTACGCCTGGGTGGCACCGGTGGCTGCGATGAGCGAGCGGTATCCGAGAGTGTGGCGGGTGCCTGAAGCCTCGTAGACGACGGTGTTCTCTTCGGCGTTGACCTCGACGACGCGACCGAGACGCACGTCGGCGTTGGGGTACTTCTGCAGGATCGTGCGGATGGGCGGAGCAACTTCGCCTGCCGACAGAACGCCCGTCGCCACCTGGTAGAGCAGCGGCTGGAAGAGGTGCTCGGTGGTGGCGGAGATGAGGACGAACGGCGTCTTGGACTTCGCGAGGGTCTTGGCCGCGGCGAGGGCTCCGAATCCCGAACCGACGATGACTACCTGAGTCTGCTCGTGTCCAGTCGCGTCGATGTCAGCGCGACCCGCAGCTGTTCTATCCACAACAAATCTCCTCAACCAAATTGAAAGTATGACTATTACGGTATGGACTGATCATGGGTCGGGTCCAGCTAGCTGGAGTATTCGCAAGACTGTTATCTCGATTGCTCATAAGTAAGCTGTCCTCATGGACTTCCGCCAACTCAAGTACTTCCTCGTCGTGAGCGAGGAACTGAGCTTCAGTCGCGCTGCCGAGCGCTGCTTCATCTCGCAGTCGGCGATCAGCCATCAGGTCGCCCGACTGGAGAAGGAGCTTGGCGCGACACTCTTCGAACGCTCGACCCGAGCCGTTCGCCTTGCCCCGGCAGGATCGCGACTCGTGCCCATCGCGCAGCAAGTCCTCAGCCTCGAAACGATGGCCTACTCCGTCGCACGCGACCCACGAGCCCGGATCCGGATCACCGGAAACATGAGCTTCGCCGCTCAGACGCTGGACGCCATCGCACACGTGCGCGAACTTCATCCGGACCTGGACGTCGAGTTCGTCATCAAGAGTTTTGCCCACCGCATGGACGCCGTGGCCTCCGGTGACGCCGACATCGCGCTGATTCGCGGCGGCGTCGACCGCCCCGGACTCGAACCCTTGGACCTCGGCGTCGAAGATCTGCTGGTCGTCATGTCGAGCCGGCACCCCCTGGCCGGCCAGCAAAGCGTCGACCTCAATGATCTGGCCGCATACCCCCTGCTCCTGCCGCCGCGCCAAAGCCAGGTGCTCATTCACAAGGTGGTCGAGGACGCGTTCCGCGAGATAGATCGACGCGTCCAACTGGGCCCTGCAATTCCGAGCGATCACACAGCCACGCTGGACGTGATCACCAACCCGCGCGCCTGGACCCTGCTGTATTCGATCACCGCAGGCGAATCTCCACGCGCCGGCATCAGCTTCATGCGAGAATCGCACGGCCGCTTGCGAATTCCCGTCTCGGGAGTGACCCGCAGCGGCGCCACCCACTCGACCGAGTTCGCCGATCTGATCCAAGCGCTCAAGGACGCCATGAATCCGTCTTTCACTGAGTGAAAGTGCGATGGCGATCGACTCCCCTCACGGAGCAACGTGGTCCACAACCATGTGATGCGGCGCGCGGTTGCATCCCTTTACCGAGGAGCGGCCATGACGCGTTTGCTGAGCGAACCTGTGTGGGAATCGAAGATCTTCGACGGCGAATGGGTTCTCGGTAGCGCCGACGATCGTATTGTCGTCGAACCGGCCACCGGCAAGCAGTTGACGACGGTCGGCATGGCAACACCAGACGACGTGGCAGCCGCTGCAACAAAAGCTACTGCCGCTCAGAAGGATTGGGCAGCAAGGCCGTACACCGAACGAGCCGCCGTTCTACGCCGCGCCGGTCAACTGTTCGAGCAGTACGCCGACGAAATCGGCGAATGGGTAATCCGCGAGGCCGGCAGCATTCCCGCCAAAGCCGGACTGGAAACCCACACCGCTGCCGAAGAGTGCTACAACGCAGCAGCTTTGGCCGCACACCCCGTCGGCGAGGTGCTGCGCTCGGAGCAACCGCGGCTGAGCTTCTCTCGTCGCGTCCCCGTCGGCACCGTCGGCGTCATCGCACCGTTCAACTTCCCGATCATTCTGTCGATCCGTGCAGTCGCTCCCGCACTGGCACTGGGCAATTCGGTGATCCTCAAGCCTGATCCGCGCACGGCGATCTGTGGCGGTGTGGTTCTTGCCCGCATCTTCGAAGAAGCCGGTTTGCCTGCCGGAGTGTTCGGCATGCTGCCGGGTGGCGCTGACGCCGGTGAGGCAATCGTGGTTCATCCGAGCGTTCGCGTCATCGCATTCACCGGGTCGACCCGGGCAGGACGCGCTGTCGGTGAACTGGCGGGCCGCCATCTCAAACGAGCACACCTCGAACTCGGGGGAAACAACGCACTGATCGTCATGGACGACGTCGACCTCGAAAAGGCCGCATCTGTAGGCGCTTTCGGATCCTTCATGCACCAGGGGCAGATCTGCATGACCACCGGCCGCCAGCTCGTCCACGAAAGCATCGCCGCCGACTACACCGCACTCCTTGCCGAACACGCCGACAAGCTTCCGGTAGGCGACCCGTTCACCGGTCAGGTCGCACTCGGACCCATCATCGACGCCAAACAACGCGACCACATCCACTCCCTGGTCACCGGAAGTATCGCGGCCGGAGCAAAACTGGCGGCCGGCGGCACCTACGAGGATCTCTTCTACCGACCCACCGTGCTGGCCGACACCCCACTGACCGCCCCGGCATTCGCCGACGAAGTCTTCGGGCCAGTCGCACCGGTAACCTCCTTCGCCACCGTCGAACAGGCCGTCGCCATGGCCAACGATTCCGAGTACGGACTGTCACTGGGCATTCTGACCTCCGACGCCATGCGCGGGCTCGAGGTCGCCCAACAAATCCCCACCGGCCTCGTACACATCAACGATCAGACCGTCGGCGACGAAGCAGTCATCCCGTTCGGCGGTATGGCGTCTTCGGGTAACGGTGGCCGCGTCGGCGGTATCGGCGCAAACCTCGACGCCTTCACCGAAACGCAGTGGGTGACTGCGCAGAGCGCACTCCCGGTCTACCCCTTCTAGTCCGGAACACGCCGAGTTGGTCCTGAATACACCGAGCTGGCCCCAGGGGCTCACTGACCAGCATTGACGGGATCGATCTCGCGGACTTACCATCCAGAGAAAATTACTTCGGCACATTAAGCAATTTCTCTTGTAATTCCCGAGAAGGACCCACTTGACGAATTCAGTGACGACCGACAGCGCTGCGCAGCCAACGGTCCACGACACCCCGGATGTATCCGTCGTAACATCGCCGCGCCGCGAGGCCGTCATCATCGGGGCGCTCAGCCTGGCCGCGATGATCGTCTCGATGATGCAGACACTGCCCGTCCCGATTTTGGGGCGTATTCAGTCCGATCTGGGCGCATCCGCGGCCGGCATCAGTTGGGTGACGACGGCGACGTTGCTGTCGGCCGCCGTTTTCACTCCCCTGTTGGGCCGCTACGGCGATCAGCACGGCAAGAAGCGCACGCTGGTCGGCGTTCTGGTCGTCATGGTCATCGGTTCGATCGTCGCCGCACTGGCACACAATCTGCCACTTCTCATCCTCGGACGCGTCCTCCAGGGGACCGCCACCGCCATCTTCCCGCTGGCTCTGTCGGTCCTGCGCGAAGAGGTCCGCCCACACAAGCTTCCCGGCGCGATGGCATTGGTCAGCGGAACTCTCGCATTCGGCAGCGGGCTCGCCCTCGTAGCCACCGGACTTCTCACATCGGCTCCGGATGCCGACTACCGCAACGCCTTCTGGATGGCCACCGGGTTCGCGTTGCTTGCCCTCGTCGCCGTCATCACGCTGGTTCCGGCAACCAAGCACAAGAGCGGCGGGCGCGTCGACGTCATCGGCGCGCTGAGCCTGGGCGCTGCACTCCTTCTGCTCCTGTTGTCGATTTCGCAAGGCCACCAATGGGGTTGGTTCTCACCCGTGACCATCGGTGTTTTCCTGGGCTCGATCGTGATGTTCGCAGTCTGGGTCTGGATCGAGAAGATCGTCGACGAACCACTGGTCGACATGCGAATGTTCGTCCACCGGCCCGTGATGATGGCGAATCTGGCGGGGGTCATGCTGGGCTTCGGAATGTTCGCCAACTTCCTGGGCATCTCCTATCTCGTGCAGCTTCCCCACGCCCTCACGGGATACGGATTCGACGCCAGCATTCTGCGTGCGTCGGTGGAATTCCTGCTGCCGGGTGCGATTGCCTCGCTGATCGCAGCACCGATCGGTGGGCGGCTCATCAGAGTGCGTGGGCCACGCTTCGTCCTGGGACTCACCGCCATCTGTGGTGCGGTGCCGTTCGCCTGGCTCGCGTACGACCACACGCACACCGCGTCGGTCATCGGTGCCGGCATCGTGATCGGCGCCGCCGTGAGCCTGGGCTACGCGGCCATGCCCGCGATCATCATGTCGAGCGTTCCGCGACACCAGAGTGGAATAGCCAACGGCATCAACTCGATCTCCCGTTCCACCGGCAGCGCCATGGGCAGTGCAGTGGTGACTACGATTCTCGCCTCGATGACCATCGCGAACCTGCCAGAGGGCGTATCCGCTCTGCCCAGCGAATCCGCCTTCACCGTCACCTTCGTCACTGCCGCCGTAGCTTTCGCTCTGGTCGGCCTGGTGGGTTGGTCAGGCCTCCCCAAGAGTGCGTCGACGTCTGTCAACGGCAGCGCGTGAACAGGCCTGCTCCGAACAGCTCCGCATTCACGAGATGCCCATGCGTGTGAGCATTGTGCGAGGATCGGCGGGAGGTAGCAGGTCTCGAAGCTGAGCGGCTCGGCGGTCGGTGAACTGCCGACACGCGTCGTCGTCGGAGAACACCCAGAAGTCCCCACGCGCTATTGCTTCGGTCATGTGCTCGGCGGCATCGAGCGGGTCGAGTCCGGATTCGACGTTCGCCTGTTGCATTGCATCGAAGACAGCGTTTGCCGTGACGTTCGTAGTCGGCGCGTCACGCTGGGCCGCACGAAAGATCTCACTCCGGATCGAGTGTGGAACAACAGCACTGACCTGAATCGGAGAGTCGACCAACGACAGATCTTGGTGCAAGCTCTCGGTCATCGCCAGCACCGCGAACTTACTGACGATGTACGGTCCTTGCACCGCGGCGCTGTTGATCCCGCCGACAGAAGACAGATTGGCCACACACGCCGGCTTACCCACCTTCAACATCAATGGCACGAAAGCACGAAGGCAATAGAAGACGCCGTCGACGTTGATCTCCATCAACCGTCTCCACCGCGCACCACTGACTTCCCACAGCAACCCGGCCGTCTCCACTCCGGCATTGTTGACCAGCAACTCGACGCTGCCGTGACGATCGAACACATTGTCCGCCATCCTCTTCACGGCATCGGCATCCGCTACGTCCACCCCATGGACGTCAGCTCTCCCACCGGCCGCGCGAATGTCCTCGGCGACGAGCGACGCACGCTCCTCGTCGATGTCGGCAACGACCACCGTCATTCCCAGCCGCGCAAGGTGACGGGCGAACCCTGCACCGATACCGGCCCCCGCACCGGTCACGACGGCCGTGCCGGTACCGAACCGGCGTTCAGCGTGGGACATCTCCACTCCTCGGGTTGTGTCGCCGAAACTATTGCTCGACAAAGACTTCAGATTCCTTCGGGCAGAATGTTGGGATTGCACCACGTCGGTGGCTCACGTCTGGGCATCAGCCCTTGCCCGTCGAGCGCCTTCACGACCAGATCCTGATACCAGGGAAAATGAAGACTGAAGGCTACAAGGCCGGTCCGCTCGGCCGCGGGAAGAGAACACATGGCCAGTACCGTCTCGGCAAGATACTCGACGGGCTCGGTTTCGTATCCATCCGGAATGAGTGCGTCGGCGCCGGGAGTCGAGATCGCAGTGGAAGGCCCCACCGAGTTGACCGCGATATTGTCGTCCAGCACCTCCGCGGCGAGGCCCTGTGTGAACCTGTGCAGTGCTGCCTTCATCGACGCGTAAATCACGTCACCCGACGTCTTGTTGTAGTCGCGGAAGGGCCTGATCGGATTCAGTCCCGTCGAGGAACCGATGTTCACGATCCAGCCTGCGCCGCGCTCTCGCATGTAGGGGATGGCTGCCTTCGACAGGGCGAACGGCGCGCGAATGTAGTGGTCGAGGGTCCGATCGAACGTCGCCAGCGACATCTTCTCGATCGGCGCGTAGTCGGCAAACCCGGCATTGTTCACGAGGATGTCGATACCTCCGGTCCGCGAGACGACCTTCTCGATCAATCCGTCGCGAGCCTCGGAATCCTCGAGATCGGCCGGAATGGCAAGTGCACGACCGTGTTGCGACTCGATCATCTCGACGGTCTCGGACAACGTACCGCCGATGACGACATTACTGTCGGCACGGACTGCCGCGGTAGGCCGAGCCGACCGTGCGGTGACGACCACGGTTGCCCCCTCTGCCGCCAGTCGCCTGGCGATCGCCCTGCCGATGCCTCGACTGCTCCCGGTCACCAGCGCGGTCTTCCCTACCAGCGAGTGATTCAACTGCTCCTCCAAGGCTCTTCCACTTCACGACATCGAACACATGACGTATGTGTTCGACCTGAGTTCGACTGCATTTCACGCAATCGTTGTCCGCCATGTTGCATCATCCGATTCTGTTGCACAGCAACGATTCCCGCCTGACGGGAGGTGTCGAAATGCCGGGCACATGACCAAATCCGCTATCTCCCGCTGTGTGAGATCGAAAGCATCACAACGGGTTAGGGGAAAGTAATCTTCACCAATGGCAGATGAAACGCTCTACGTGATCGATCGGATAGTCACGAAACCGGGATGCGGTCGACAGTTCGTCGACGCGCTACTCGACCAGTATTTGCCGAGTGCACAGCGTCGCGGCATGACACTCGCCGACGTACTCGTCAGCCCTCCGTTGTGGTGCGATCAAGACCCGAACACCTTGACCGTCACCTGGACGGTCGACGGCACGGCCGGCTGGTGGTCGATGACGCGCCAGGGCCGCAGAGACTCCACCCTCAGGCAGTGGTGGGATGCAATGGCTCCGCTCATAATCGAACGGAGTCGCTCCATGGCCGCCGCAGCAAAGGACATCGAAGGACTGAGCAATGTATAACGTGACAAGAGTCGTGCACGCCGCCAACGGGGCGGGCGCCGACGAGTGGACCGCTGCAGTGAAGAACATTGCCGCAGTTGCCGAATCGTCGAACGCGCTGCGTCGTCTCGTCTGTACGACACTTCCCGGCGTCATCAACGGCGGAGATCTGATCGTCCATCTTCAGTTCGAAGACGAGATGGCTTGGCAGACAGCCCGAGATGCGGTCGACGACAGCCTGCGCTGCGCCGCCGTCGACCACTTCCACGGTGCCGAGTACTCGTCCGGGACCACGGGACGTTCCGGCGCCGAAGCCGCCGGTCAGGTGTACCGAGCGCTGTTCATCCGGGTATCCCCCGGCACACCCCAGGACGTACTCGAGGAATTCGAACGGGATCTGCTCAGGATGCCTACCCATATCTCGTCGATCTGCGCCTGGCGTCTCAGCCGAGTCGACGCAGCGATCGGGCACACACCATGGACTCATGTCTGGGAGCAGGAGTTCACCGACCTCGGCTCACTGCAGACCCAGTACCTCGATCATCCGATTCACTGGGCAGTGGTGGACCGGTGGTTCGACCCCGAATGTCCCGAGGCCGTGGTCCACGACAGAATCTGTCACACGTTCGGCAATCTCACCGAGAGACTCCTGACAGTGAAGTGATCTGCCTACTCGCTACCGAGCGCCTCGCGCGTCATCGCCCAAAGCTTCTGTCGCGCAGGCTCGGTCAGTGACAAAGACGGGATAGTGAGGAAGCCGTGGAACAATCCTTCGAAGCGATGATGGCGCACCGAAACGCCAGCCGTCGCGAGCATCTGCGCATACGCGTCACCTGACGAACACGGCGGATCGAGTTCGGCTGTCACGACGACAGCAGACGGAAGACCGGCGAGCGTCTCCGCACGCGTAGGAATCACACGGGCGTCGTCGCGACCTTCAGGCGCGTACTGCTGCCAGTACCATTCCATCGCTGCGGTGGTGTTGTAGTGACCCGTGCCGTAGAGCCGATACGACTCGGTTTCGAAGTCGTCGTCGATCACGGGGTAGATGAGAACCTGAAGGGCGATTTCCGGACCACCCCGATCCCGAGCGGCAATAGCCACGGTCGCCGCGAGGTTCCCTCCCGCACTGTCGCCCACAAGTGCGATTTTACCTGCGTCGGAACCGTATTCGGCAGCATGCTCGCTGGCCCACGCCACCGCGGCGTAGACGTCGTCGTGGGCTGCCGGTGCCGGATGCTCCGGCGCCAACCGATAGTCGACGGCAACCACTACTGCGCCGACTCCCTGCGCCATCGATCGACAGAATTCGTCGTGACTGTCCAGATCGCAGAACACGAAACCGCCCCCGTGAGCGAAGACCACGAGAGGAACGTCGTTCGAGGTTCCATGCGGACGAAAGACGCGAATTGCCAGATCTCCACCGGGACCGTCGATTACGTGATTCTCGACTGAATGCATGTCGGGAAGACCCGTCAGCGGCGCACGTCGGTTCCGAATCAGAGTTCGTAGCTCCGACGGCGGGACACTGGTGACATCCGGGAATCCAGCGTTGAGGGTTGCGAGCATCGTGGTGACTTCCGCTTGAATCGTCATATCGTCTCCTGGTCTCTCAGCCCGGCGGGTGGCACTACGTCTGCGCCGGCATCCGCGTTTGTCCACTTGGCGTGTGATCACGTCAACGTAGATCGCCCACCACCAAGCAAGGAACCCGCTCTCCCGATCAGTGGTCCGTTTCCGCCGACGAGCACCGGAGGCGTCCGATCCACAGGGTGGCCTTCTTCACAAAGCAGAAAAAACATGTCATCATTCCTAATCGAAATAGCCTTGTCCAGGGCAGTTGTCCAACTTGACTACGGGATAGCAGAGGGAACACATGTCGCTCCAGCTCGAAGTCGATCCCGCAACGCCGAACGCCTTCCTCGACCGAGTCTCTCTGCTACTGGATGCGTTCGGCGGTCGAGATCGTCTCACCCTCGCCGAGATTGTCCGACGAACCGGGCTTCCAAGGTCTTCAGCCCACCGCATACTCGACCATCTGGTCCAACTTCGGTGGCTGCACCGCAGCGGCCGCGATTACACGCTCGGGTTGCGGCTCGTGGAACTCGGCTCGTTGGCCGTGTACCAGGACAGACTTCACTCAGCTGCGCATCCGCACCTGTACGAATTGCACCGGCGTACCGGACTGATCGTCGAGATGACGATTCTCGACGGCTCAAATGTGGTGTGCCGCGCCCACATGGCAGGTCGTTTCGCCAGCATGATTCCGAATCGGATCGGTTTCAGCACGCGCGCAGACGGAACTCTCGTCGGCAGGGTCCTCCACACCTTCAACAACGAGCGAGGAGAGGCGGCCGACGAGGTCCGAAAAACCGGCGTGGGATACGGCCGTGACACGCCGATCGACGGATTCGGCACGATCGCCACTCCGATCGGCCCGATCGGCGTCGCGACCTCCGCGCTGTCGATCTGCGGACCGCTCCGACAAATGCCGCTCGACGAGCGGAACTCGCCTCTCACCGGGCTTCTTCGGGAAACAGCCGCTTCCCTGTGGCGAAATGCGGGCGTCCGGACCACCGAAAGCATGCGAGCTCAGTAGGCACGAAGACTAGGCACGAAGACTGGGCACGAAGACTGGGCACGAAAACCTCGACAGCACAATTCTATTGGCGTCGGGCAGAATCTGGAGAGTTGTACCTCCGCACGCTCAGATCAACTTCCAACTACCGGCATTGACGGGCTGCGGCAAGCCGAGAGCGTTGGCGTCGCCTTGCGCGAATCGAGCGGCGGCCTCATCGATGTCATCGAGCAACTGAGCGGCGAGGTCGATCTCCATCTGAAAATGGCGGCCTATCCATCGCAGACTCATCTCGGTAAATGCCCAGGCGGGTTCATTCTCCGAGTTATCGGCGTGTTCGATTGCCTTGAGCTTCTTTGCCTCGAGGTTGTCGATGTGATCGAGCACTATCGACTTGAGCTGATCGGGGTCGTTGAGGTGGCCGACCCACAGTCTCAACATCACTCCATGTTTGAGAACGGGGGTTTCGATCTCCGATCGGCGTGACCATGATCTGAGAGCCTCGATACCGGATTCGGTTATCGTGAACACTCGTCGACGACGCCCACCCGACTCCGAAACCTCCCGCGAACTGACGAATCCCAGCGTTTCCAGCTTTTTGAGCTCGGTATAGACCTGGCTCACCGACGGGCTCCAGTAATAGAACCCGATGCTCCAGTCGGCCCAGCTTTTCAGATCGCTGCCACTGAGTTCTTCTCCGAATGTGAGCATTCCCAGCACTGCCCAACTTGTCGCGGGCAATGCCGGGTAACACGCAGTTGCGGGATCAGGCACCGGCCCAGACTAACAAGACGTCGACCATCTGACACCGACTTGCCCACCGAGTGGTCTGTTCACGAATTCGTGCAATCAGAAAAGGTTCAATCGCAGTTCGGAGACACCGCGGATAAAGGCCGTGCCACCCCACGTCACTCCACCGTCGACGAGCTCGGTCTTCGGCGCTTTGTCGATCAACGCCTTCAGGATGGTCTTGATCTCCAGCCGGGCCAACCACGCACCGAGGCAAGCGTGCGCACCGTGACCGAACGTGATGTGGTCCCGGACATTTGACCTCGACCATTCCAATCTGTCCGCGTTCGGACCGAATCGAGTTTCATCGCGATTTGCCGACGCCAGCCACGTCACAATGTGATTTCCGGCCGGAATCACCGCATCTCCCACCGCGTAATCCTCGGGAGCAATGCGAATCATCAACTGCGCCGTCGGCTCATAGCGCAGGACTTCTTCTACCGCGTGATCGAGCAGTGCCCTGTCGTCGACGAGTCGTTCCCACTGATCACGATGGCCCATAAGTGCATTCATGGTGAGACCGACCTGATTGACTGTGGTGTCCAGTCCGGCGATGACCAAAGTCTGCACGGTAGCGGCAACTTGATCCGGCCCGATTATCTCGCCTTCGTCGCCGGCGGAGATGAAGTCCGACAGGATGTCGTCGCCAAGATTGTTGCGCTTCCAAGCGATAACGTCCTGAAGGTGTGCCGAGAAATCACGCTGAGCGGAAATGTAGTCGCTGGTCTGCTCGGCAGTCAGAAACGGATCGAGTAGGTTGAGTCCCTTACGGGTCCACTCGAACATCGTATCGGTGTCGGCAGGTACGGGGATACCGAAAATTTCGCAGACCAGGCGAATCGGTAGCGGATGAGCAACTTCCGTCACCAGCTCGATCTCGGAGCCCCGTCCATGATCGGCAAGCAACTCGTCGACGATTTCCTTCGCCCGCGCGTCGTAACGCTTGATTGCCCTGGGCGTGAACGGGCGCGCCAGTAGCTTGCGCAATGCCAGATGGTCCGGTGGATCCAGCTTCGACAACGATGGGCGCAACAAGTAGGCGTCGCTGCCACCGGCCGCCTTGATCCGCATATTGCGCGGTGCCTCGAGTGCATACTGTTCCGACGAACTCAGCGACTTGTCCGCCAGTGCGCGTTTCACGTCGTCGTAGGCGAAAAGCATGTATACGCCATTCGAATGCTGTTGTACCGGAGCAACTTCTCGCGCAATCGCGTACCGCGCGTACGGATCGGACAGGAAGCCTGGCTCCGTTGGATCGACCAATCCCGTTCTGAGCCAATCCGTTGTGTCATGAACCGCACGCTCCGAACCCACCGGCGAAGTCATAGTCAACCTCTCGTCCTCGACAAAATCACTCACACAAGATCTGGCAGATCATTGACGCCCTCGTAAAAATCCACAGCCGAATACCACTGGTGACGAGCGTCAGCGCTGCGCTGAACTGAACTGCGCAGAGCTTCACAGTCGGACTACGAGGCAACCAACAAACCGCCCGCTGTATGGGAAATGAAGTCGCGCTCCGGACGTCGGGTTGCCACATTCTCACTGAGCGGGCGGGAAGGTGCGCTCCTTGCTGCTCGAGGACAGAATTCCCAGACGTCTTCGCCGTGAATCAGTAAGGCGGCGAGATCAATTCCGGGCAATCGTCCCGAGAAGTGATGCGAACCGGTGTCGAAGCAGATTGGAAATTGCGCATGACCGAATATGTGAACCGCGCTGTGCGAGTCGTTCGAGCTCCCCGCGGCTTGCCTGTCGTAGAAGATTTTCGGATCGACGAGGTCCCGATCCGGCCGCCCGCGGACGGCGAAGTTCTGTTCCGCGCCCACTATCTTTCGATCGATCCGGCGATACGAAGACGCCTACCGTCCACCAGCTCTGCCCCCGGGCCGTTGGGAGCTGTTGCCGGTATCGGCGACGTCGTCTTGGCTGGAGTAGTGCCTGCGCACTCCGGTTTGGACGGCATCGCAGTCGGCGAAGTGATTTCTTCGCGGCATCCTGACTTTGCGGCAGGTGATTTGGTTCGAGGCGGCACGCACTGGCAGGTTTATCACACAATCAAAGGCGCTGCCCTGGACCGCATACCGAGGGAGAATCGAGCTTCCCTAGGAGATGAACTCGGAATTCTAGGACAGCCAGGATTTGTCGCACACTGCGGAATGCGGTTGGTCGCCGACGTCCGAGAGCGAGACACAGTCGTGGTTTCGGCGGCCGGCGGAGCAGTCGGCATGGTTGCAGGCCAAATCGCGAAGCTGGCGGGCGCCCGGGTGATCGGAATCGCCGGGGGTGAGAAGACCGAATACGTTGTGGAGGAATTGGGGTTCGACGCCTGCATAGATAGGAAGACGGCGAACATCGGCGAGCAGTTGGACGAATTGTGTCCGAAGGGCGTCGACGTCTATTTCGACAACGTCGGAGGCTCGATCACGCGAGCGGTTTTCGATCGCATGGCCGATTTCGGAAGGGTCGTCGTGTGCGGAATGATCAGCGAATACAACCAGGATGAAAGCGAAGTCGGGCCTCCCCTACGCCCTGTACTACGCAAACGTCTACGCATCGAAGGGTTCATCTGCTACGACCACTACGACCGGTACCCGGAGTACCGGGCGTGGGCGTCCGCTCGAATCGCCGAAGGTGGACTGCGCTACCGCAACGATGTCACCGAGGGCATCGAAAATGCCCCAGCGGCCTTGATCGGGCAGCTTTCGGGGCACAACCGGGGGAAGCAGTTGGTGAGGATTTGACAAAGGGAGACCACACGTCGTTGTGTGGTCTCCCTTTTCGATTCGTTCAGCCGATCAGGCGTCAGCCTCTGGGCCGAGCATCTACCTTGTCGTCATCGTCGTCGCGCTCGCCGGTTGCGAGCTGGACGCCGGATTTCTCGATGCTGCCGTCAGCACCTGACTTCTCGAGGTCGATCGGTGCATCACCGGTCGCAACCTCTTCGGCCTCAGGCTCTTCCGGTAGCGGCTTCTTGAGACTCAGGATGATCGAGCCTGCCAACACCACGATGATCACCGCGAGGCTGACCAGTGAGGGAATCTCGGGGATCGACGTGCTGATCACCTTGTGGCTGGCCTGCATGATCAGCTTCACGCCGATGAAGGCGAGGATGATCGACAGACCCTTGGACAGGTAGTGGAACTTCTCGAGCAGGCCCGAGAGCAGGAAGTACAGGGCACGCAGACCCAAGATCGCAAACGCGTTGCTGGAGTACACGATGAATGGATCGTCACTCACTGCCAGCACTGCCGGGACACTGTCGACTGCGAACACGAGGTCGGCAGCTTCGATGGCGACGACGACGGCGAACAGTGGTGTTGCGACGCGCTTTCCGGCTTCCTTGACGAAGAACTTGGTTCCTGCGTATTCCTCACGGACCGGCATGATCTTGCGCAGCAAGCGAACCGCCAGCGAGGTTCCCGGATCGAAGTTCTCGTCGTCGTCCTTGAGCAGCTTGTAGGCGCTGTAGAGCAGGATGGCGGCGAAGACGAACAGCACGGCCGTGAACTTGCTGACCACGGCAACGCCGGCGGCGAGGAAGATACCGCGGAAGATCAGGGCGCCGATGACACCGAAGAACAACACGCGGTGCTGGTATTCACGGGGCACCTTGAAGTAACCGAAGATCAGGGCGAACACGAACAGGTTGTCGACGGAGAGGCTCTTCTCCAACAGCCAGGCCGTGGTGAATTCGACGCCCGAGTTCACCCCCAAGGTCAGGGTGACGACCACCGCGAATACGAGAGACAAACCGACCCAGAGTGCACTCCACCAGGCCGCTTCCTTGAAGCCGATGACGTGCGCGCCGCGGTGGGCGAGCAGGTCGATGAGCAACATGACGACGATGACTGCGGCGAACGCGGCCCACGCCCACATGGGAACGTTCATCGCTGACCACCTACCCGAATGGCACTGATGACTGCGGTCACGGGGAGCTCCTTCACTGGGTTCGGACGGCCGTCTCGCCGTCTTCTCCAGTGTTCCTTGCCGACTTCTATCCATCCCGGTCGAAATATCGACGACTTTCACACCTGAAGTTGCCGAAACCATGCAATCTGAGGGTGTTGGGTCCGAAACCGCCGCTGGACGGCATCTTGTTCTAGCCTGGCAAGCATGAGCACCTCGTTGTACTACTCCGCCGTTCGCACCACACCGCTGACCGACGACGAGAAGGCCGAAGTCGACCGACTCATCGCCGTCCACAACGACGAATTTCCGTTCGACTACGAGGTCCTGGACCTCTATCCGTCGGATATCCCCGACACTCTGCTCAACGGTTCGACAAAGATCTCGAGCGACCCGACCGAGGTAATCCCTTCGCTCGTCTACTGGTTCAACGCTCTGACCGAACTCCGGCGAGCGGTGCCCGACGCAGACTGGGACGTTTCACTCGACGACACCCCCGCCGATTGGGATGACAGCTCCGGCTATTCGCTCCCCGGGCTCGACGACATGCAGTAGCGAGTCACGGGTTCGCCAGGAGGGCGGCTCCGTAGCTCTCCAGCGCGATGAGCGCCAACTCTGTTGGCAGCCGACGCTGGTCCACGCTGCGGTCTAACAGCTTTTCGGCCTGATCGAGTCGATACCGCACGGTGTTCTTGTGCAGACCGAGCGCCACGGCGGTAGCGGCTGCAGTGCAATTGTTCTCGTAATAGACCCGAACGGTGTCTCGGATACGCGTCGTGACGCCGTCCGCGCCGGCGAGGCCTTTCAATTCCCGAGCCACCAACGCACGCAGTTCGTCCAGATCTTCGGTGAGCAGACAGGGAACCTGAACATCTTCGTAGACGGTGACCCCCGGCGAACCCGTGGAACGGACCGCGATGCGCTGCGCGGCGAGAGCCTCGCGGTGACTGCGCGCGAATCCTTCCATTCCGTAACCGCTGGCCCCCACCGCGACACGAAGATCCGAATTCCGAGCACGATCGAGCGCCGCCCACTCATGGTCGTCGAAATGCGCGACCCACGACCACACCTCGCGCGCCCCCGAAGGCAGCGTCAGCACGCGCTCGGCATTCGACTCGTCCACAAAGGAACGCGCATACGAGTCCAATCGGGCCAATACGTCGGCGGCCGGATCGGTGTCGTCCGTCCAGAGAACAAACGCAGTGTGGTGGCGCCGCATCGGGTAGTCGAGAATCTGCGACACCTCATCGGAGTGAAGTGCTTCGCCTGCGACAATCGCGTGCACCGTCTCGGACCGACGCGCAAAAGCGCCGCGCGCCAAGCTCTCACGCTCCTTCGCATACGTTGCCACCAACAATTCGGTGGTCACTTCCAGCCATCTCATCGCCGAACCCCACACTCGGACCAGAAGTGCGCGCTTGAGTTCCGGACCGATCGGGAGTGCTTCTATCGACTCGTCGACGAAGCCCAGCATCGCGAGGCGTCCGGCACCGTAGATCTTGAGCAGGACTCGAAGATCCATACCGCGCCTGGCAACGGTGAGTGCAAGCGCAACCGACTCCGGCGGCGGCGTGACCTCCTGGGAACCGCCCGCGATCGCGGCCACGATGACGCGAAGCTGCGCCGCAGTGCTCGCATCCACATCGCGTCGTAGCTCCCGATCACCCGCCACTTCAGGATTGGCCACCGCAATGGCGTCGTCGATGCGTTGAACGAAACCGTCGATCACCTCCGGCTGGAGATAGATGGGCGCGAGATTTGCAATCCAGCCGTCCAACTCCGATGTGTCCATGGCGCCTCCCCGACTTGTCACCCTGATTGTGACTTAGTCACAAATCTATCGTCTCACTTCGGCCAAGAAGCCCTAGCAACCCGGTTTCGACTGGTCCACAATCACATCTCACTGCAGATTCATCTCACTGCAACCAACCCCTATCTTTGGAGACGCTGGAGTAAATGAACAAACCTTTCGACGGTCAGGTAGTGGTCATCACCGGCGGCGCCCGGGGCATCGGATACGCCACCGCGAAGCGGCTGATCAGCCTGGGTGCGACGGTCGCGATCGGCGACATCGACGAAGCCACTCTCGCGCGAGCAGCCAAGGATTTGGGCATCCGCACGTTCGGGCGCCTCGACGTCACCGACCCCGCCTCGTTCTTCGACTTCCTCGACACCGTCGAAGGTGAACTCGGCCCGATCGACGTGCTGGTCAACAATGCGGGCATCATGCCGGTCGGACGGATCGTCGACGAGGACGACTCCGTGACCAGACGCATCATCGAGATCGACGTCCTCGGCGTGATCACGGGAACCAAGCTCGCATTGCGACGGATGCTTCCGCGCGGACGTGGACACGTCATCAACATCGCTTCGCTTGCAGGCGAACTCCCGTGCCCCGGTTTGTCGACGTACTGCGGCGCCAAGCATGCGGTGTTGGGCTTCACCGATTCTGTCCGCAAGGAAGTTCGTGGCACCGGAGTTCACATCTCGTCCGTGCTGCCGACGCTCACCAACACCCAACTCACCTCGGGCACTTCGGGAATGAAGGGATTCCGAGAGGTTCAGCCGGAGGAAATCGCCGAAGCCGTCGTCGGCTTGATCACCAAACCGCTTCCACGCGTACGTATTACGCGGGTGTCCGGGCTGCTCGTGCAGGCACAGGGCTTCTTCCCCCGGCGGCCGTACGAGGCATTGAGCCGACTGTTCGGCGTCGAGACGCAGTTTCTCGGCGACGTCGACACCGCGGCACGTGCTGCCTACGAAGAACGCGCCCGCGCAAGCTGATCAGGTCAGCTCGGTGGCCGGCCAGTCGAGCAGCTTCGCACCCAGTACGGCAGCGTGGAGCGCGAAGCTGTCGTTGGGATCGTTGACGTTCTGACCGGTGAGTTCACGGATGCGGTCCAACCGGTACGTCACGGCGCGGACGGACAAATGCAGGTCTCGGGCGGTCTTAGCCGTATTGCCGCCGGCGGAAAAGTACGCGAGCAGTGTGTCGATCATCGGTCCAGCGCCACCACGCGCCTCGAGCAGCGGTGTGAGAAGGGTGTGGATCAGGTCGGTGACCGCCGGTCTGTCGTTGACCAGAACCCGGTAGACCAGCAGGTCACGAGCATCGATGATCGGTGCGGTCAACGACAGGCGCTGCGCCAGGTCCAGTGCGTCCAGCGCCTCCCGGTACGACGCCACCACGCCCGAAGCGGTGGTTCGAGGGCGCCCGACAGCGATCTGCCACGTGCCGTCCAAAGGACGCCGCTGCAACTGCACTCGCCCAACGTCATCGGTCCCCGGTCCGAGAGCCGACCGAATCCCTGCCAGCACGTGGTCGACGGCATCGCGATCCGGCGCCGCGAAAACGACCACCAGTTTGCCGCTCTTGCTGGCGACCAACGCGTCGGCGTCACCCTTGCTACCCAGAACGGCACGTTCGACGGCGCGCACCAAAGGGTTATCGTCGGTGAACTCACGGGCGGCGGTCACTACCGCCACGGCATGCGGACCACTGAGGTGGAGACCGAATCCTGAAGCGCGATCCAACAATCCGACGACGTCAGCGCCGCCGGTCAACAAGTCGTCGACGAACTCGCGGCGTGCCGATACCTGCGAGCGGACCAGAGAACGCCTGGCCAACTGAAAACCTTCGGCCAGTTCGGCGACGGCATCGTCGACGGCACGCAGCATCACTTCGCCGGCCGCGACGACGGCGTTCGGATCCGATTGTGCCGCAATAACAGCAGGCAGTTCACGCCACAGACGCCAGGCCGAGGAGAGATACAGATCGAGCAGGGCTCGCAGGGCGACACCCTGCTGCGCTGCTTCTTCCCCGCGAGCGCGGAAGCGGTGCAGCTGGCGACGCTGCAGCGGTTTCCCTTCACAGACAGCGTCGCTGAGCACGTCGAGGAAATCACCCAGCAGTTCGACGGGCAGGCCACCGGCGTCATCGGCCCCCGCCGCGGCAACCCGGCGTATGGCGTCGTCAGGTACCCCGGTTCGGCTCACCCTCGCATTCTCTCACTGCCGGCAGCATTGCCTGGCGTCACGAAAGGCGCATCGACCCCGTGTCGATGTACCGCTGATGGAACGAGAATGCCTCGCCCAGGAGGTGCGGAGTCTGGCCCGCACCCGGTTGAGCGTCGGCGCGAGCGATGTAATCGTGGAGTAGTGGCCGGAACTCCGGGTGAGCACACTTGTCGACGATCAGGCGCGCGCGTCGCCGCGGAGACAGACCGCGCAGATCCGCCAACCCCTGCTCGGTCACCAACACCTGAGTGTCGTGCTCGGTGTGGTCGACGTGCGGAACCATCGGCACGATCGCCGAGATCTCACCGCCGCGGGCCGTCGACGGGCTCAGGAACATGGACACGTAGCCGTTGCGGGCGAAGTCCCCCGAGCCGCCGATTCCGTTCATGATCTTCGTCCCCATGACGTGCGTCGAGTTCACGTTGCCGTAGATGTCGGCCTCGAGCATGCCGTTCATGGCGATGATTCCGAGTCTGCGCACCACCTCCGGGTGGTTGCTGATCTCCTGCGGACGGAGCGTGATGTGGTGGCGGTAGAAGTCGATGTTCGCGGTCAGTTCTTCGATGCCCTCTTCGGTGAGCGCCAAAGCCGTCGACGACGCATGCGCGACGGTTCCGTCCTTGATCAGCTTCAGCATCCCGTCCTGGATGACCTCGGAGTAGCAGGTCAGGCCGCGATACGGCCCCCGATCGAGCCCTCCGAGCACCGCGTTGGCGACATTGCCGATGCCCGCCTGCAGCGGAAGCAACGTATCGGCCGGCATCCGTCCGGCGCGCACCTCGAAGTCGAAGAATTCCAGGACGTGGCCGGCGATCGCCTCACTGACGGCGTCGGGTGCAGTGAGAGGGCTCGCGCTGTCACGGCAGTTGGTCTCGACAACGGCCACAACCTTCGTGGGATCCACTCGGAACGTGGTCTGGCCGATCCGGTCCTCGACACGAATGATCTCGAGCGGCTTGCGATGCGGCGGCAGCGCGGTGCCGTAATAGACGTCGTGAATACCTTCCATCGCCTCGGGCACCCACGAGTTGACTTCGAGGATGACCCTGTCGGCGACGTCCAGCCAGGTCTTGTTGTTGCCAATCGACGCGGAGGGAATCAGTTCCCCTGATTCGGTGATACCGGCGACCTCGACCACCGCGACGTCCACGTTGCCGTAGTAGCCCTCCCACACCTGCTGAGCCACGTGGGAGAGATGGATGTCCACGTAGTCCATACGACCCTCGTTGATCCGGCGACGTGCGGTGGCCTCGGACTGATACGGCATGCGCAGCGCGATTCCGTCGACCTCCGCGAGCAGCCTTTCGGTCTCGGTGGACACAGAAGCGCCGGTCAGGAGATTGATCGTGAAGTTCGATCCGTTGCCGCGGGTCCGGTGAATACGCTCGGCCAGGGCCGGAATGACAACCTTGGGTGTACCGGCGCTCGCGAAACCGCTGATCGCGACGGTGTCGCCCGGGTTGATGAACTTCACGGCGTCGGACGCAGACATCACCTTCGACGCAAACGCTGTGGCGCGAATGCGGTTGGAGGTGGCGTTGTGTCCGGTCTCACCGAAGGTTGAACTCACGGCACCAGGATAAACAGGGCACGTCGAAGCGATTTACGGGGATAACCCAGACAGAATCGCTCCGACGTGCTATGTGCACCGATCAGTTGACGACGCCGTACACGCCTTCGCCGACCAGGCTCGCAATTCGATATTTCTGGATCTTGCCCGACCCTGTCAGTGGGAACGCCTCCGCGCTGAACCACTCCTTGGGCGCCTTGTGGCGCGCCAGTCGCTCGGTGCAGAACTCGACCAGCTCGGCGGCGGTCGGTTGGTCGGACTCGTCCTTCCAGCGGATAACGGCGACAACTCGCTCACCCCACACCTCGTCGGGCACACCCACGACCGCCACGTCGAGAATCTTCGGATGTGTGAAGATCACGGACTCGACCTCACGCGGATAGATGTTCTCACCGCCGCGGATGATCATGTCCTTGAGGCGGCCGGTAACCCGGACGTATCCACGTTCGTCCATCGTCCCCAAATCGCCGGTATGCAACCAACCATCCTTGTCCACGGTGTCGGCCGAAGCCTCCGGATTACGGAAGTACTCGGTCATGACGAGGTACCCGCGCGCGCAGATCTCGCCTTGTTCGCCGAGCGGCACGCTGTCCCCGGTCACGACGTCGGAGATCTTCACTTCGACCTGCGGCAACGCGAGTCCGACCGTCTCCGACTTGTCCTCGGGGGTGTCGGCGGGGCTGGTCTGTGTGATGACGGGGCTGGCCTCGGTCTGTCCGTAGACGATGCTGAACCCCGCCCCGAAGGCCGACTCCACCGTGCTGACGAGTTCGGGCGGGACCGACGACCCGCCGGATACGACCACCGAACAGGCCGAAAAGTCGCGACTCGCGAAGCTGGCGTCGTTGATCATCGCGATCAGCATCGTCGGCACTCCACTGACCACGTCAGCGTGAAAGCGTTCCGCCGCATCGAGAACCGCAGTCGCATCGAGAACCGCAGTCGGATCGAAGTACTGGATCAGGCCGATGGACATTCTTCGCTGCGCGGCGCCGAGAACCAGGATGCCGCACCCGGCGGTGTGGAACAGCGGCATGGCCGACACAACCGAACCCCGCTCAGGGAATCGGCCTCTCCGACTCACGAAATCGGCATTGTTGACCAATCCGCGGTGATGCAACAGAGCACCTTTGGGAACTCCGGTGGTTCCCGACGTGTACTGGATCTGCGCATTGTCGTCAGGCGAGACTTCGGGCAGAGCGCCCCGCTCGCCCGCCCAACCTCGAACCTGGCGATCCCACTCCTCGAAGTTGACTGCGAGAACTTCTTCTCCCGAAATCGAAATCGCCTCGGATGCAACCGCTGCCATATCGCCACCGCGGAACTTTCCGGTGTGGAAGCGCCCCCGAGACTGGGACTGCGACAGGACGTACGCGAGTTCCTCCGCACCCAACGGCGGATTGGCGGTCACCAGAACCATCCCGGCGAGCGCGGCGCCGTATTGCAGAATCATCCATTCCGGAACGTTCGGAGCCCAGACAGTGATCCGATCTCCACAGTCGAACCGAGACAAGAGGTAGTGCGCACACCCCTCTGCTTCGTCGAGAAGCTCCGCGAAGGTCCACGTGCGATCGGTTTCAGCCGCCCCGGAAAGCGAATGCGATTGCGTCGGAACCACTTCTCTGATTGCAATCAGATTCGGCGAGTCCGCGGCGCACTCTCGCAGCAGCCCACCCACCGTTTGCTCCTCTATCGGGTCAGACACGTCAGCGGGGAAGTACGACGTTTCGAGAACACTGCTCATCTCACATCCACTTTCTATCGAGGAGGGGTGTCGGACGCGGGGAGCGGCCCGCCTCCGTCTGGAATCTTGCGTCCGGAATCGCGGTACTGAACCGCGGCATGGAATCCGTCGCGCTCGGCAAAATCCTTGAACCAGCGCCCCTCCGGGGAGTGACGCGTAATTCCGTCGAACAGGGTTGCCAGTACCTGGGTGCCTTGCAATCCCATGTTGTCGTACGCCTGGTTGATCATCATCTTCTGCATGGCCAACTGATTGAGCGGAACACCGGCGATGCGATCCGCCAACGCTTCCACCGCCGAGTCCAATTCGTCGGCCGGCACCGCTTCGAGCGCCAATCCCCAGTCAGCCGCAGTGACACCGTCAATGGTGTCTCCCGTCAACAGCATTCGCTTGGCACGCTGGGCTCCGAGCCGGTACACCCACATCGCCGTCGTCGGGCAACCCCACACACGCGCAGGCGGGTATCCGATGCGAGCGTCGTCGGCCATGATCAGCATGTCGCAGGACAGCGCGATGTCACTCCCACCGGCAATCGCATATCCCTGAACCTTGCAGATCGTCGGCTTGAGCGATCGCCAGAGCGTGAAGAAGTCGTCGGTGTTCTGCTTCATCCCGCGAAAGTCCTTGATGGGGTCCCAGACCGGGCCCTGGTTCCACTTTCCGTCAAGGTCGCCTTCGGCAAACTTCTTGAGGTCGTACCCGGCACAAAACGCCTTGCCCGCACCTTGCAAGACGATCACACGGACCTCGTCGTCGTCATTGGCTGCTGCCACCGCGTTTCGAATGTCCGACGGCATCCGGTCGTCGATCGCGTTGAGCCGATCGGGACGGTTGAGCGTGATATACGCTTTACCACCGGACGTCTCGTACTTCAGGGTCGCAAAATCCGTCATCATCGGTCCTGTCGACAGAGCGCGCCTCGCTCGGAACGAGTTGCGCTAGTTCTGGGTGAGGAGCAGGCGAACGACGCCTGCCCATTGACTGATCGAACGACGCGCAGACGCGTCGCTCTTCTGCACTGCCCGGGACAGCGCCAAACCACGGAGCATCAGCACCGTCAGATCTGCAATCTGCGAATAGTTCTCGGAAGCAACAATTTCGGGACCGAAAGCGTCGTGGACAACTCGCCGCAGATCCCGTCCGGCGATTCGCTCCGATTCCCGGAGCACCTCGGCCAACACCGGATCCGTCCGCGCTGCGGACCACAGTTCGAGTTCCGCTTGAAATGGCGGCTGAGTCAACGCCGAATACAGAGCGGAGATCGAGTTCTCGATCGTGTCAACCGACGAATCCTGCTGAGACATGGCAGCTCTTACCGCCACCTCGTTCCGTACGACGATGTTCGACACCAACGCCGCAGTGAGCTCCTGCATGTTCGGAAAGTGGTGCAGCAGAGCGCCCCGACTGACTCCGGCAGCGGTTTGCACCGACTGCGCCGTCAGAGATGAATAACCGTCCGCTATCAGTAAATCCGTTGCCGCATCGAGAATCCGGTGGCGCGTCGCTTCGCGCTGCGCATCGCGCAGGGTCACGGTCTCACCTCCAACTTCTCGAGTGGCATGGATCACAGTTTCACTGTCCATTCAGACTGTCAATGGCCGAAAGCCTCCGGCGTACTCTCGATGCACCGGCCCTTCGGACTGATCGGAGCAACACGTGACGACCTCACCGCCGACCGTCTCGCTGACGCTCGACCAACTTGCTTCACGCGCTGCTTCCCTGATCACCGACGACGGTCGGAGAATCCTCGGCATCACGGGCGCACCGGGAGCCGGAAAGTCGACGGTGTCACAGGCAATTGTGCGGAAATTAGGTTCTCGTTGCTCCATCGTCGAGATGGACGGTTTTCATCTTGCCAATCGGGAACTCGACCGACTCGGCAGGCATGAACGCAAAGGCGCACCGGACACCTTCGACGTCGACGGCTACGCGGCTCTACTACGCCGACTCCGAGCCTCGAACTCGACGGTCTATGCTCCGGTCTTCGATCGCGAGTTCGACGAATCAATAGGCAGCACAACGGCTGTCGATCCATGTACACCGCTGATAGTCACCGAGGGGAACTATCTCCTCCTACCCAGTGGTGGATGGCAGGAAGTGCGAGCAGCACTCGACGAGGTCTGGTATCTCGACGTTCCGGAGGAAACTCGGACGAAGCGCTTGGTGAAACGCCACAGCCGCTTCGGAAAGAGTTCCGAAGCGGCTGCAGAGTGGGTGAAACGGGTAGATCAGCCGAACGCCGAGTTGATCAGCGCAGTCAGGCCACGCGCGGATCTGATCGTCAGAATCGAACGGTCCGAGCCTCACTGATTTCAGCTGAAAACCTAAGAACCGCCGCCGGTTCCGAGAAAAGTGGCCAGCCCGGCAACTCCGGCGATTCCGCCGAATATCGCCGCCAATGCACCGGCGACGGTGATAACGCTGTCGAGCGCTTTGAGATCGGTGTCGGATGAACCCATGGCAGTCTCCTGGAGTCAGAATTGAAAGTGGGGTTGAATGTGCGCCGAAGTGCGCAATGTTGCACACGTCACTTTACCGGCATTCGCGACCCGAATCAACGAAAATTCTCTCTAAACATGTTGCACTGCAACATATTCAAACAGCAGCTTGCAGGTCCACCGAGGCACGACGACGGCCACCGTCCCGCAGCGCGGGCAGGTGGCCGTCGTTGGATATTGCCGAGGAGTCAGACGCTCGTCACATGCATGACGTGCTTGGCCCTCGTGTACTCCGCCAGTGCGAGCTCCGACAGATCCTTGCCGTAACCCGACCCGGCGAAGCCACCGTGAGGCATCTCAGCGGCGAGCATTCCGTGGGCTCCCACCCAGACGCAGCCGAAGTCCAGTTCGGCCGTCATCCTCATCGCGGTGCCGTGGTCGGACGTCCACACGCTCGACGCGAGAGCGTACTTGGTCCCGTTCGCAAGTTCGATCGCTTCAGCCTCGGTGGAGAACGACTGTACGGTGACAACCGGCCCGAATATCTCTTCCTGGACCAGTTCATCTTCCTGCTGCACCCCGGAAATAACAGTCGGCAGATAGAAAAACCCTGGTCCAGCTGGCTTTCCCCCGCCAATACATACGTTCGTATTTGCTGAGCGTCTCTCTACCAACTCCGCCACTCGATCACGGTGAGCGCGGCTGACCAGGGGGCCGAGACAATCGCCCGATTCCGGTCCGCCCAACCTCAAGTCCGCGGCCGCAGCCGTCAACTTCTCGGTGAACTCCTCCGCAACCTCCTCTTGAACGAGAATCCTCGTCGCAGCGGTGCAATCTTGACCGCTGTTGTAAAAGGCCCCGGCAACAATCCCCGCGACTGCGCCGTCGAGGTCCGCGTCGGCGAAAACAACGGCGGGTGCCTTGCCTCCGAGTTCGAGATGCAACAGCTTGACGTCTTCCGACGCGGCCTTTGCGACCGAAATACCCGCTCTCGTCGATCCCGTCAGCGCAATCATCCGAGGAACCGGATGAGCGACGAGCGCGGCTCCGGTATCGCGATCGCCGCACACTACGTTCAACACCCCGGGCGGATAGATCTGCGCTGCAAGCACTCCCAGCATCACCGCGGTTTCCGGCGTCTCCTCGGCCGGCTTGAGCACGAGGGTGTTTCCCGTCGCGAGTGCCGGCGCGATCTTCCAGACCGCCATCATCAACGGGTAGTTCCAAGGAGCGATCGCACCGATCACGCCAATGGGTTCACGTCTGACATAAGACGTAGCACCCTCCGTGTACTCCATTGCGGCAACGCCCGGCAGAGAGCGGGCAATACCCGCGAAGTACCGCAGAAAGTCAACACACTGCGGGATCTCGTCGTCTCGCACCTGCCTGAGAGGCTTGCCGGTACTGCGGCATTCGACCTCGAGGAAATATTTCGCGTTTGCTTCCAGCGCGTCCGCGAGGGCCAGCAGCAACTCCTGACGGCGCGCAGGGGTGGACCGGCGCCAGGACCGCGCAGCCTTCTCGGACGAACGGCAGGCTCGGTCGACGTCATCGGCGGAACCGACGGCAGCACGGGCGTATACATTGTCGGTCACCGGATCGACCAGCACGGAAAGTCTACCTGGCGGGCTCTCGCACGTTCCGTTGATCACGTGACCAAACGCTGCGACAGTCATCGAAGTTTCCACCGTCATGAGCGCGATCCGGGGAGCGCGACGAAGAACTTCTTCGACGGCTCAACCGTCTCCCAGGTACCGCGAAACGACTGCGGCACGAAAAATGCTTCCCCAGAGGAGAATTCGCGACGGTTTCCATCGAGGTCGATCAGCGCCACCCGGCCGCTGATCATGATGCAGACCTCGTCGTACGGATACGGGTCGCACAAGAGCGTGCCGGGCTCGCCTTCCCAACCACCGCCGAAGTATTCCCCGTTCGGATCTCCGAACGACCTCCATTCGGATTCCGACCAGTTCGGGCTCGCGTCGTCACCCCACTCCGGGATGAACCGCGTCCCCTGCCCTGGCCCGAACATTCGAATGTCGTTGACACTCATGTCATTTTTCCTTCGTGTTGGAGCTGGAAATTCGTGCAGCAAACAGATTCAGTACGTTTGCAGTTATTCGTTCGGTGAACGGATCGTGATGGATTAGCCCGTTCACCCATTCGGTGGAACCTGCGTTGAACACGGAGCCGAGACCTCGCTTGTGACAGGCGACCATTCCCGATCCGTATTCGAGATCACGAAGGTGATCTGGAGGCTCACTGCCATAGAAGCATTCGATGATTCCCTGCACTTCGGCGAAAGGCGCACCGATCGGAACTTTCCCGTTCCATTTGTCCCGCGAACCCGAAACTGCCGGCGCCATCGCGATGATCTCCAGATCCTCGGGAGCGCCGTCGACGCCGGTCGCATACGGCTGGCCCTTCCGGAACGTGAAATCCACGCCGTCCATCTCGAATCCGGCAACACAGATCGGGGCGATCCCGAAGTTGTCTCCGTAGTACAGGTCGGTTCCGTTCAACGCCCAATGATCCGGCCGGTATACCGTGAAACCGCCCGAAGACCTGGGAGTTGTTGCACCGTAACGATTGTAGACACCGGCCATGCCGGTCAATCCCATCGTCCACGCCCCCGGTCGGGCAACCTCGGGCGAATCCCACGCCGTCGTCACCCGGGTCGGGTCGACTTCTCGCATCGGATCGTCGAACGGATTCTTGTAACAGACTTGTGCGTCGTTTTCGAGGCGTACCTGCCACAGGAAGTTCCCGCCGAATCGCGCCAGACCACCACCCTCTTCGACGAAATCATCTATGCGGTCACGCATCTCCCAGGACCAGTACTCGTCGTGACCGACGACAACTGCGCATGAATATCCATGCAGCGCTGACGGATCGTTATGCAGATCGTGTTGTGTCACGTGGTGGACGCGGAACCCCTGCTCTTCCGCCCAGACCGTGAACGGCCTCTCGTAAGTGGCCCAGAAGGCGTCCGCATGGTGACGCGAGTAGCCGTTCACCCACGCCCATTCGTACGGCGGGTGACGGGGTATCCATCCGATTCCCGGTGTGTCGGTGTGGATGTTGCGTGCTGCGCCCTCGGGTTTGCGCAACATCCCCCGCGCGACGGGACGCTGCGTCGAGGAAATCGGTGTCGGCACATCGCCGGAGCCGTCCGGAACACCTCGGTAGTGGTTTGCCCCACCCCAGTCGTTGTAGGCCAACATCGTGCTGGTGGTGTGAATGAGTACGAAGTCGGCATGCTCGGGTTCGCGCGCCTTGACGACGAAGAAGCCCTCCCGCTCAATAGTCACCCCTTCGTGGAGCATCCGGACCAGAACCAAGTACATGCCGGACGTCCATTTCGGATCTATCTCGACGGCAAGGGATTCCGACCAGTCGCAGCCCACTGCGTACGCGTCGGCAGGCGTCTGCTGCTGCTTGCCCGGCAGACCGACGTATTGCGCGACCTGTTGCGGCCGGGCGCCGTCTCGAACAATTTCGAGGTCGTATTCTTCTGCGGTGGTATGCACTCGGATCGAGACGGTGTCACCACCGAAGTACGAGAACCTGTCCGCATAGACCCATATCTCGGGAGCGCCCGGAACAATTCCGGGACGTTCGACCAACCCTCCGGGGACCGACCATGCGTATTCGCTCATGCCGACAACTCCTCGACCGAGTGTTCACGTACGCGCATCCCGCGTCCCACGCCGAATGCGAAAGCCAACAGCAATGGCACTGCCAACAAGAAGTTTTGCGCGGTGGTCAACCCGGTCAGGTCACTCATGTTCATCAAGAGGTATCCGAGCGCGACGATCAACGCCACTGCAGCGAGCGAGGGTGCAATCAACCTCTGCCACAGACCTTCACCGCGAGAATCCTGCGAGAAGAACCTGAGCACGGCGACGGAAGTGAGAACCTGCAACACCAGCACACCGATGATCGTTGGTGTATTCGTCCACACGACTACTTGGGTGTACGGGTCTGCGGGCGTCAGCGCAAAGCCGGCGATTGCCGCGAATACCAGTGCGCCTTGTGTGATTCCGGCGACGCTCGGCGTTCCAGTGGTCGGCGAAACCCGTGCAAGCGCGGCAGGAAAGACTTTCGCGCGCCCCATGGTGAGCAGATAGCGACTGCAAGCATTGTGGAGGGCAAGGCAACCCGCGAAGAAGCTCGTGACGATCAACAGATGCATCACGTCGGTCATCATGGAGCCGGCAAATTCATTGTTGAGATCGAAGATCAGCTCGGACGGGTCACCGCCGAGTAGGTCGCCCATCCGACTCGGGCCGACGGCCTGCACGATCACCCAAGCACAGAATGCGTAGACCACAGCCAGAACAGTGACTGCTGTGTAGGTCGCACGCGACACTGTGCGTTTGGAATCGACAACTTCCTCGCTGTAGATCGCCGTTTGCTCGAAACCGACGAAGGAGGTGAAGGTCAACACGAAGACGCTCGCCAGTCCGGCTGTCATGAAGGTCGACGGCGAAAAACTGTCGAGCGACAGTCCTTCGTGGCCGCCTTTCAACAGAACCGCCACACAGAAGACTGCGAGGACGCCGAGCTCGAGCGCCATCAAAACGGCCAGCACCTTCGCGCCGATATCGACCCTGCGATATCCCACCACCACGACCAGAACTGCGACCGCCAATGCGCAGGTGTAGACGGAAACGGTTACTCCCAAGAACAACTCGATCGTCGACGAGAGAAAGATGCCGCAAGCGACGACGAATCCGATCTGGCCACCGAGATAGCCGATGTAAGCCAGCACAGAGGCGCCTGCGCCGACTGTTTTTCCGAGCCCTTCGGTGATGTAGGCGTAGAACGCGCCCGCGCCGCGGATATGCCTGCTCATCGCTGTGAAGCCGACGGCGAACAGTAGATAGACGATCCCGGGAACGACGTACCCCACCGGAAGCGCAGCGCCGGAAACCATCAGGCCCAGTGGCGCGAATCCCACCAGGATCGTCAGTGGCGCCGCTGCGGCGATGACGAAGAAGACCAGATGACGGCTGTTGATAGTTCCGGCGCGCAGGCCCGAGGATGACGTGGGAGAACCGGATTCAGAATGCGTTCCTGCACCGGGAGGGTCGGTTTTTTCGGTCATGGGGAGGCTCCGCGAGTTAAGGCAAGTATGCGCCTGCCTGGTCAGGTTTCCCGAGGTTCGCCCGAATTTCTCTCGACGTTCGCCCGGTGTTCCTAAGAGAGTGCCGAATCGTTTCATCAGTGTCAATACCTGCGCTGAAACGATTCGACGTTTTGTTTTGAGGTGCCCCTCACCGGTGCACGCAACATGCCGAAACGATTGATCGATAGGCTGGAGACAAACCGACCAACGAGTAGAAACGATCCGCAGTGGCTACCCCTGTTTCGCCGACGCTTCGTGATGTCGCCAACGCCGCCGGCGTCGCGGTGTCCACGGTCTCCTATGCACTCAACGGCAAGGGCCGGGTCGACGCGGCCACTCGCGCTCGGGTTCAAGAGGTTGCCGACCGCCTTGGATACCGTGCCAATCGGTCGGCCCAGAATCTCAGGTCAGGCCGGACTGCCACCCTCGGGTTGATGCTCCCCGCTCCCGACCAACTGTCATCGGCCGAGTACCTCAATTTCGACTGGTACGGGCGCGTGGCGACCGCCGCGACCCAGGCTGCATTCCACGCCGATCACTCACTCCTCCTACTGCCGTCGATGAAAGATCCGAACGGACTGCGGCGCATCGAGATGGACGGCGTACTGGTCGTCGACCCGATGGTCGACGACCCGCGCGTCGAAGTTCTGCAGAAGATCGGAATCCCCTCTGTCGCAGTGGGTCCTGGACAATCCGGGCAGTTCGGATACTCCACCTCACCGGACCTCGTCTCCACCACGGAGACTCTTCTGAACCACCTCGCCGAACGTGGCGCAAGGGACATTTTCGTCCTCACTCCCGGAATGCATTCGGAGTGGACCCGCGCAACGACTTTCGCTTACTTCGAGTGGTGCCGCGCCCGAGGCGTGGCACCACGCACCAGCGAGGAATTGACGTCGTTTCCGGGCGCCAGCACCGTCGGAGGCCTCATCGGGGCCGCGTATGCGGCCACCCGCGAGGCCCTCGACTCCTCGACTCCGCCGGACGCGATCCTGTCGTTGATTCTCGGTTGCGCCCCGGCAGCGGCGCGAGCGGCCCTCGATCTCGGGCTGTCGATTCCGGGTGACGTCTTGATTGCACAGGACAGTGACGAACCCGCCCTGCTGGTTTCCCAGCCCCCGATCACGGCATTCGACTTCTTCCCCCAAGAACAGGCGGCAGCGGCCGTGCGGGCGCTGTTGGCTCTGGTCAACGGTGACGAACCCGCAGTTCAGAGCTATACGCGTAGCGAACTCCGCGTGCGAGCGAGCACGGCCCATTCGCTCACACCATAAATTCACCTGGCACCGATAGACTGATTTCCGAATTATCGTCCGTCGCCTGCCGAGAGGAATCAGGTCATCGCGCACCGCTCCCGCGACCGCTTGGCCGGGTATCTCGCCGTAGTGCTGGTCTGTGCACTCGCCCTCCTCGCATCTGTCAGCAGTGCGACCGGCCTCGACCGCGACGTCGCTCCGGTCCGCATCGCCTACGCCGCGGCCGCAGACACTTTCGGCGATCTGTATCTTCCAGAAGGATCGGACGGTGACCTGCCGGTCGTCGTACTCATTCACGGCGGTGGATGGGCCCAGAAGAGCAATCTCGAATACGCGGGCGCGTGGGCAAAAACCCTGACCCCGTACGGAATTGCGGTCTGGAACATCGAATACAGACGCGTCGGCGGTCAGGGTGGTTGGCCGACCACGCTCTCCGATACCGTTACGGCCACCAACGCCCTGGCCGGCATCGTTCAGGAAAAGGCCTCCGGGCGACTGGATTTGAGCCGTATACACATCGCCGGCTACTCCGCGGGTGGACAACTTGCCGCCTGGGTCGCATCGCGATCCCAACAGGGTGCAGACGCCCCGGAACCAAACCTCTCGGTGCCGGTTCGCTCGACGACGATCATGGCCGGCGTCTTCGACATGACGCTCGCCGCAACCGCGGGCAAAGATCGATTTGTTCGAAACCTTCTGGGCGGCATGCCTACCGATCATCCCGATCGCTACCGCATCGCATCACCGATCGAGCACCTCCCCACCGGCCTCCCCGTCACGGTGATCCACGGACTCGGAGACAAGGTCGTGTCGGTCGAACAGAGTCGGCGCTATGCCCGTGCCGCCCGAGCAGCAGGCGACGTGGTCGATCTGATCGAACTTCCCGGCGTCGGCCACGGCGAGTTCGGCAACCCGACGACCGACGCCTGGGCTACCACCAAGCAAGCAATAATCGGCCACATAAATGCCTCTTGAGCAGGTAATACGGGCCACAGTGCTCTCAGCCGCTCGAAATAGAATTAGCTGAAACTCAATCGATGACGTACGGTGGGGTTATCAGAGGGCAGCCGTCAGTCAGGCAGCCGGTCGCTTCGCCCGGAACAACAGTTCCAGTATTCGTTCCAGGGGTAGACTTCCAGTTCGGTGCAAATCCGCGCCTTTGATCACTACGCACTTTCATCAGTCCCGCAGATTGTTGACCAGGCCGAAGGCTCCGACGGAGTCCGCCGCCAATCGCGTACCGACTGCACCAGTATCAACATGCGCTACACACCGTACGGGCCCAAAGACCCTGCGGTTCAAAGGAATACCTTGATCAACACCATGATTCACCCCGACGACACGAACAACCAGGCGAACAGCAACTCGACGAACGGTCTACGGATCCCGACTACTTCGGGCCGGATCCGCGAGCGCGGTATCGAAATCGTCTGCACCCTCTACCGTTGCAGCACCGACGAAGCCGCCGAGCTGTTGCTCCGACATTCTCAGACCAACAACCTCAAGGTCACCAGCCTGATCAAAGCGCTTGTCGCACTGATCGACGAAGACACGTCCGGCACTGGTTACGGAAGCAGTAACACGCTGGCGTCTCACTTCTGGCTGCGTGAGATCAGAAATCTCAGCCAGGCCCACCGACGCAGCGATCATTTTCATCGCCATCTCGTCGGCGCGTAACCGGCGCTGAACGACAACTGACCTGAAACGACAGCTGGGGCAGTACACGGAAATCGTGTACTGCCCCGGCTGTCGTGTTTTCAGTTGTCAGGCGGAAGCCGACTCTCGGCAATCAGGCGGAAGCCGATTCCTTGTTCAGGCCCTGCTGAGCACTGTCGGTATCGGTCGCCTCGTCCACGTGCTGCGGAGCGAAGAGCAGGCACACGATGCTCAGGATGCACATGCCGATCAGCAGTGCGATGACCGGCCAGATGCTGCCGGTTGCCTTGTACATCAGCGTCGACACCAGCGGTGACAGTCCGCCGAAGATAGCGCCTGCACCTTGGTACGCCAACGAGATGCTCGTGTAGCGCGCCTGCGGCTTGAACATCTGCGACAGAACAGCGGCGATCGGACCGTACGTGGCCGCCAGCACCAGTCGCATGACAGCGAAGGTCAGGAAGATCAGGAACACGGATCCGGACTTCAGCACCAGGAACTGCGGCGCTGCGAGAATCGCGACTGCCGCAAGGCCCCAGATGACCACGCGGACGCGCCCCACCTTGTCGCCGAGCCACGCCACGCCGAGAGTCGCGATCAACTCGACCACTGCAGCGACACTGAGCGCGTTGAGAATCAACGTCTCCGACAATCCGACATCGGGGTCGGTTGCGTATGCCGTGATGAAGGTCGTCACGAGGTAGTAGCCGCCGACTGCGACGGGCAGAATGCCGATGCCCAGGATGATCGGGCGCCAGTTGGTCACCAGCGCGTACTTGAGCGGGAGCATTTCCGGTACGTCCGCGGACTTCACCTCGGATTCGAAAACCGGGGACTCTTCGACCTTCAGGCGAACGACCAAGCCGACGAGAATCAGCAGCGCCGAGCAGAGGAACGGCAGTCGCCAAGCCCACTCGCGCAGAGCGTCGTCGCCGAAGGTGGAGAGAATGCTGAAGAAACCTGTGGCCAGGAGCGCGCCAGCCGGGTTGCCCAGCTGAGCGAAACCGCCGTAGAAGGTCTTCTTGTCCTCGGGTGCATGCTCGACGGCCATCAGGACCGCGCCGCCCCATTCGCCGCCGACGGCAAAGCCCTGGACGAAGCGGAGCAGTACCAGCAGTAACGGCGCCCAGAACCCGATGGACGCGTAAGTGGGCAACATGCCGATGAGGAACGTGCCTGCACCCATCAGCGTCAAAGTCACAACCAATGCGGTGCGTCGGCCCATCTTGTCACCGACATGGCCGAACACGATTCCGCCGAGCGGGCGAGCGAAGAAACCGACGGCGTATGTCGCGAACGCCGCCGCAACGCCGGTCAGGCGGTCGGTTCCAGGTGGGAAGAAGATGTCACCGAACACCAGGGCTGCTGCCGTGGCATACACGTAGAAGTCGTACCACTCGATAGTTGTACCGACGAAGGCTGCAAATCCCGCCTTGCGGGCCTTCACGATCTGTTGCTCTCGGTTCATTACTTTTCCTCGGTGGTCGAAGTGCTCGACAATAGGTGGTTATGACCTGAATGTGCGAGTTCGCCGTCGATCCAGGTCTCTCGGACCTCGATCTGCGCAATCGCGTCGGCCGGAACCTCGAGGGGATCCGCGCCCAGAATGACGAAGTCGGCCCGCTTGCCGACCGAGATGCTGCCCAGCTCTGCTTCGCGGCCCAGCGCACGCGCACCGTTGAGGGTATGAGCCTGCAATGCCTGGTCGGCGGTGATGCGGAGTGCATCGGAGCCGAGCTGATGACCCTGACGCGTCACACGAGTAACGGCTGCCTGAATTGCTTCGAGCGGCTTCGGCTCTGCGACGGGGGCGTCGGAGCTGATGGTCACGGGAACTTCGGCAGCGATGAACTCGCCGAGCGGGTTGAACCGCTCGCCCGGAGTGCCGATCGCAGCGGTGACGCCCTCGCCCCAGTTGTAGTAGTGCTGTGGCTGGTTCACCGGGTAGACACCGGCCAGGTTCATCCTTGCGATCTGCTCGGCCGTCGGGAGTCCGCAATGCTCGATGCGGTGACGAGCGTCGGCGTCGGGGTGAGCCTTCTGCGCAGCTTCGATGGCATCGAGCACCATGTCGATGGCGGTCGGTGACTGAGCGTGCGTGGCGGTCTGCAGACCCACCGAATGTGCCTTGGCAATCAGCTCCGAGTAGTCCGCCGGCTCGTGGTAGAGCTGCCCGGTGCGGCACGGGTCGCCCACGTAGCCGTCGGGGAAGTATGCGGTCCAGCCTCCGAGTGTGCCGTCGGCGTAGAACTTGATGCCGCCGAACGCGAGCCGCGAATTGCCGAAGGCGCCGTGCATTCCCGTGTCGATGACGTGATCGAGGAGGTGGCTGAGCATGTACATGCTGACGCGGGTCTTGAGCTGATCCTGCTCGGCCAGACGCAGGTACATGTCGAATTCACGCCGGGTCACCTGGCAGTCACCGATGGTGGTGACGCCACCGGCCAGGAACTTGTCCTGAGCGACCGACAGCTGGCGAAGGTGCTCTTCCGGCTCGTCCTCGAGATGGAAGTTGGGGCCGTGATGGCCGACCTTCACTCCGTTGACGCCGGTGAGAATGTTGCACGCGGCGTCGGAGAGCTCACCGGTGAGTTCGCCGTCTTCATCTCGGAAGAACTCGCCACCGGCCGGATTCTCGGTGCTCGCGTCGATACCGTGCTTGTCGAAAGTGAAGGAGTTGACGACGCCGCCGTGACCGCTCGCGTTCATGAGGTAGACCTCGCGATCGGTGGCCACCTGATCGAGCTCTTCCTTGAGCGGGTGACGCCCTTCGATCAGGTTGCGGTGCTCGTAGCCGTATCCGCGAATCGGGACGCCCGCAGGTGCTGTGAGCGCCGCTTCCTGAAGTAGCGCAATGATTCCGGGGATGGAATGTGCCTTCTCCGGCCCACAGTCCACCCAGCTGAGCATCTGCCCGTACATCAACGGGTGTGCATGTGGATCGACGAAGCCGGGGACGACGGTGGCGCCGTCGAGTTCGACCACCGCGGTTGTGCGAGTGCTCAGCCGACGCGCCTCGGTGCGGCATTCCTCGAGCGTTCCCACCGCTGCAAAGCGGTTTCCGAACACCAGGAACGCTTCGGCTCCCACCGTGCTGTCGTCAACGGTGTGGATCTTGGCGCCGGTGAAGATCGTGCCGGTGGCGTCGAGAGGCGAGGCTTCGTGCGTGTGCAACTTGCGCATGGTGGTCCTTCGTCGAGATGGTGGTGCAGGTCACTGCGTGTTGAGCGAAAACTACGCCCTGACCTGGAGCTATGCAATGCATCAAAGTTTCAGACCAGGCGGTATACAACTTTTTTGTATGAGTTCTTGAGCATTTCTGCACTTATCCACATCATCCATGGCCACATGCGACTGTTCTAATAGGAAGCTCATACAGAAAAATCTCTGGAAAAGTTGGGGCAACCATGACGGTCGATCTCGATTCCAAGCTCATTGCCGCACTTCAGCGCAACGGGCGAGCGACGTACCGCGAACTGTCCGTGGCGGTCGACGCCCCACGAGCGGCGGTGTCCACCAGAGTGCAGGCGCTACTCGACTCGGGAACGGTGTCCGTAGTGGCCGTCGCGCACCCCGAACTTCTCGGGCTGAAGGCGCTTGCACACGTCTCGATCGCAGTGTCCGGACCGATGACCCCGGTGCTGGACGCGTTGATCGCATCCGAGGCCGCCGTCTACATCTCGGCAGTCAGCGGGCAGTACAACGTGATTGCGGAACTTCGGGTGCCCAGTCACGACGATCTGTACCGTGCCATCGCCGAACTCCGCTCACAACGTGGCGTTCGATCCGTGAGCACGCTGGTCTACGTCGACGTCATCAAGGGAATCTTCATGCCCGAGACCGCTTTACAAGCCGATATCCGACTCGACTCGACAGATGTCGCGTTGATCGAACTGCTCGAGCGCAACGGGCGAATGCCCTTTCTCGAGCTGGCCGAACACACCGGACTGTCGCCGAGCGCCGTGCGCAACCGGGTCAATCATCTGATCGCGAGCACGGCACTGCGCGTCGGCGCTGTCGTAAAGCGGCGAGGTGGTGGCCGAACGCTGGCGATGGGCATCGGCGTCAATCTGGGCTCACGGGACGACAACGCGGTATCGGAGATCGAGTCGCTGCCCGGAATCGAATTCCTCGCCCGGACCCTCGGACGATACGACGTGATCGCGACGGTCGCCGCCAACTCCTCGAGCGACCTGCATGCGCTGTCCGAGCGAATCCGCGGGATCGACGGTGTCAGCGGCTTGGAATCTTGGGCACATCTCGAGGTATTCAAGGAGCACTACGCCCGCAGCCTGGACGTACGCGGGTAATTTCCGAGTCATTGACCCACTTGGTCGGGCTCGCTAACCTCGATCAAGTCATTGACCCACTTATCCGAGGTGACATACATGGCCGATTCCGGACGCAAGGTAGACATCGTCGCCGCGGCGATCGAGGAGGCGATCTCGACCGGTCGATGGCCCGTCGGATCGAAACTCCCGCCGGAGACCGCATTGGTCGAAGAATTGGGAGTCGCCCGAAACACCATGCGCGAAGCGGTACGGGCGCTTGCACACGCCGGAGTTCTGTCCGTACGCCACGGTGGCGGCGTGTACGTCATGGCGGCGTCGCCGGTCGAAGGACTACTCGGGCGCAGGCTCGCCAGAGGTGACGTTCTCGACGTACTGAGCCTGCGACGCGGACTCGAGGTCGAAGCCGCGCGACTTGCAGCGCAGCGCCACACCCCCGAAGATCTCGCGCGGATACATGCAGCCTGGAATGCCCACCCCGGTCATGTCGGCGGCTTCACTGTCGAAGCCGGCATGGCCCTGCACCTTTCGATCGTCGAGGCGTCCCACAATTCCGCACTGATCGACGTCTACCGGGGAGTCCTTGCCGCCGTGACGGATTCGCTGTCCGCAGTCAGTGTCGGTCCAGGTTTCCACGTCGACGAGCACCGACCCTTGATCGCAGCCATCGAGGAACGCAACCCCGACGAAGCAGCGCACGCGGCAGGCGCAGCGCTCGACACGGTCATCGACGCCGTCGAAAGGAGCTTGGCGTGAATCGGGGAAACTGGAACGGTACGACCTATTCGCCTCTTGCCGAGCAACTCTCACCGGCATCGACGGAGGCACTGCGCTCGATCGGGCATGTGAGCACGGTGTACGACGTCTGCGCCGGAACCGGGAACTTTGCGCTCCCGGCGGCTCAGTCAGGCATGACGGTCCACGCACTCGACCTCTCCGCCAGCCAGCTTGAGGTCGCACGCGAACGCTGGATTCCCCACCCCGGCACTACCCAACCCAACTTCACGATCGGCGATGCGCAGTCTTTACCCTGGCCGAATTCGAGTGCCGACGCCTGCGTCAGCATCTTCGGGATCATCTTCTGTCCCGACCCCTCGATTGCCCTCGCAGAGATGATGCGGGTGACCCGGCCAGGCGGAAAGATCTGCGTCGCAACGTGGTCGGAGAACGGGTGGGCAGCAGCACTCCGCCGGGAGGCCGCCTCGGCGTGGAATGGCATCACACCACTACCGACGACATGGTCGAGCTCGAGCGAATTCGAGAAGGCAGCAGCCGGATTGGAGTCGGTGAGCTCGGCCTCGCACCTGCTCGAGTGGCAACTACCAGCCGGATCGGATCCCGTCGAGGAACTGTGCGACCAGGCACCGGCGTTGAAGAACTTTCGCGAGGCCGTTCGAAGCACAGGGAATTGGGCTTCGATGTCAGCGCACCTCCGCTCGACGCTCGAGCCCTATCTCAGGTCGAGCGCGGCCGGCCCCGTCGCCACCAGCGAATACGTCCTCCACACGGGCACTGTCCCGAACTCTGACACCGCGCTCTTCCGAACGCGCGGGTAACCCTCTTGGCCGGATACGGTCTCTTCACCGTCCACCGAACCGAAGAGGCCCGCTTGATGTCTGAATCGAACTCCCTACCTGAATTGAAGCAAGCATCGCAGCAAGCATCGAAACAAACCTTGTCCATGTCCGTCCTCATGACGCCGGACATGTCAAACTTCTCGGGCAACGTGCACGGCGGAACGATTCTGAAGTTTCTCGACCAGGTTGCCTATGCGTGCGCGAGTCGATATGCCCAGACCTACGTCGTGACTCTGTCGGTGGATCGTGTGGTGTTCCGCGAACCGGTGCATGTCGGCGAACTCGTCACGTTCAGCGCTTCCGTCAATTACACCGGGCGCACCTCGATGGAAATCGGAATTCGAGTCGAAACCGAAGACATTCTTCTCGGAAAATCTCGCCACACCAATAGTTGCTATTTCACGATGGTGGCGATGGGAAGCGACGGGAAACCGGCTGAGGTACCCCAACTCCGGCCGACCGGAACAATCGCCAGGCAGCGATTCGAGGCCGGGCGACGGCGTCGTGAACTGCGCAGAGAGAACGAGCTTCGTGAACAGTCCATCCGGGCCGCAGTTCGGGACTTAACGCCCGAACACGATGACTGAATCCAGTCATATTTAAGTTATAATCTTATGCATTAAGCTGATCGAGTGACTTCGAAGGCACGGGAAAAGTATGACGTTGTGATTGTCGGCGCGAGCATCGCGGGATGCGCGGCCGCAATCATGTACGCCCAGCAAGGTCTGCGGATAGCGCTTCTCGACGCTCGCTCCGACATCCGGGCGCACAAAGTCCTGTGCACTCACCACCTGCAACCGTGCGGTGCCCCGATCTTGCAACGACTCGGCGCCACGGAAAAACTGCTCGCCCTGGGAATGGTGGAAACCGTTCCGACATTCTGGACCCCGTGGGGAATGATCACCCCTGATGCCGCAGAGAACTCACCGCCACCTGGGTTCAACGTCCGAAGGGAAACTCTCGACCCCCTACTGCGCCAACTCGCGAACGACTACCCGAACGTCGACCTTCTTCTCGGGCATCGCGTTTCCGGACTGCTGACCGAGAACGGCACTACTGCAGGCGTCTACGGCACCGAACAGGGTTCGGCCTTCACTGTCGGAGCACGATTGACCGTCGGAGCAGACGGCAAGGATTCGACCGTCGCACGATCCGCTCGTTGCGACTCCGTGACTGCATCCAACGGGCGTTTCAGCTATTTCGCCCAACTCTCCGGACTCGAACGACCCGGCGGAGAAACGTCATTGTCGTGGTTCATGGATCCCGACGTCGCCTATCTGCTCCCCAACGACGGCGGAATCAGCGTGCTGGTCGTCTTCCCTGCCCTCGACAAGCTCGGCTCGTTCGCTGACGACCTGTCTACTGCTTTCCTCGAGTACGCCAACGCATTACCCGGCGCTCCGCTTGTTCGGCGAGAGCACATCGTCGGGAAGATCGTTGGTACCAAACACTTCTCCACAACCCTCACCGAACCCGTAGGTAACGGGTTCGCACTCATCGGCGACGCTGCGGCAACCAACGACCCGTTGTGGGGTATCGGATGCTCGTGGGCACTCGAGACCGCTCAGATGCTGGTCGATGCGACCGCGCACATGCTGACGGAGACGCCGGCAGACACACTCGACTCACATCGGAACGTGAACGCTGCATTGACCGAATACCGTAGCGCCAGAGCGAGTATGACGAATCACATCGACTACATGAGTGGTTACGCCGGTGGGCGAAAGTTCACCGCGATCGAACGTCTGCTCATCTCCGCGGCCACCCACGACCACGACGAAGCCCGAAGGTTCTACTTGTTCGGTTCCCGGTTGATACCGGCCGAACAGTATCTCTCGACTCGCTCGGTCGCGCGGGCAGCACAAAAACATCTCAGGCACCGTCTGCGTCGTAGATCTGTGGCCGGGACGTAATCTGACAAGCGTTTTTTCGGCGCCGGCAACGGGGAACCCTCCGATCGCAACCGAGCCGGAGGAGCGACCATGCGTGCACACATCGCCATTCCGAGTGAATCGACTTGTCACAGGTACGTAGTCGCCGTCGCCAGCTCCACCTTCGCCGAATCGGTCATCTGGTACGACGGCCCCGCGTTCGACGCAGTACTCGTTCTGGGCAGCGAGATTCCGCAGCACAGTGGCCACCGAGCCGTACTCGCCTGGAATCACTACTTCGGGTGGGCGCTCGGCGTGGAAACGACACCGGATACGTCGTTCGCCGTTGTCGAATGCCTCGGTATCGGGAGAATGCCGGATCCTGAACTGTGCGCCGACCGCGCTGTCGAGTTGATTGCCCAGGCGGGTAGTTAAGGAACTCGTCGCGCGGCGCACAATCCGGCGGGCATAAGATCGAGCGCGAGTTTCGCACGCCCGACGAAAGAGAGCCCGACATGGACCCGCTGAACAGGCCTGCCGGTCAGCTGGCTCTCGAGAACGAACCGGACGGCAGGGCGACTTTGCGGGCGCGTCAGACGCCCCGCAGTGAGCGTCGCAAGATCGGGAAAGGCCTGCGCAAGCGAGTGGCGCGATCGTCGCTCGGCGACTGGACGCCCCCACCCGATCGACGTGACCCGGTCGATCAGGTCAACACGGCACACGAGGGAAGACTCGACTGGTTGGTTCCGATCCGTGTGGGGCGAATGGTCGCTTCGCCATACGGATTCCTGCGCGGTACCGCCGGATTGATGGCAGAGGATATGGCGCAGCTGCCGTCCACCGGCATCACTCCCGTCATCTGTGGAGATGCGCACGTCGGAAACTTCGGGTTCTACGGATCTCCGGAACGCGAACTTGTCATAGACCTCAACGATTTCGACGAAGCACATCCCGGCCCCTGGGAATGGGATCTACGAAGGCTGGCTGCGAGCATCTGGGTGGCCGGTCGACAGAACGGTCTCACCGAAGCTCAATGCGAAACAGCAACAACCTCGTGTGTGTCCGCGTATCGCCTCCACTTGGCGAAGCTGTCCGAGCGTCCACTGTTCGATCGCTCCTTCGACCGGGTCGATCTCGACGGACTCACCGACCACGTCACCGATCCTGGGTTGCTGGCCGAGATCAGGCGCGCCGCGGAGCGCGCCCGGCGGCGTACGAGTGACCATGCGGTGCCGCGGTTCACCGTCGAGGATCACGGACGGCGCCAGTTGGTCGAGAACCCGCCGCTCACAACACGACTCACGCCGCAGGACACCGACTTCCTCCTGGAGGGTCTGGACGAGTATCTCGAAACCCTTGCACCACACTGGCGCCGAGTCGTCTCGGGATACAACGTCATCGACGTCGCGCACCGGGTTGTCGGAGTCGGGAGTGTCGCTCTGCGCGCCTATGTGGCCCTGTGCGAAGGGAGCATCCCGGACGACGTCATCTTCTTGCAGCTCAAGCAGGCTCGCCGATCCGTCGTTGCACCCTTCGTGCACGGTGACTCGGCCTGGCACGACCATCAAGGACGACGCGTCGCGGAATACCAGCAAGCTCTCCAGACGGTCAGTGATCCACTGCTCGGTTGGTGCACCGTGGACGACCGCCAGTACTACGTCCGTCAGTTCCGGAACATGAAAGGTTCTGTGGACCTGAACAATATCGACGCCGCAGCGCTGACCGATTACGTCGCGATCTGCGGCCGCCTACTGGCCAAGGGGCATGCACGAACCAGCGGCGCGTCACTGATTTCCGGTTACCTGGGAACCTCGGACGCGGTCGATACCGCCCTCACCCGGTTCGCTCGGCTCTACGCCGATCAGACCGAACGTGACCACGACGCTCTGTGCCGGGCGGTATCGGCCGGTACGATCGCCGCGGAGCCGGGAATCTGATCCCTCACGCCGCGACGATCCTGCCCTGCTCGAACTTCACTCCTCCCCAGATTCCGGTCTGGCCAGTGGCAGAGGCGAATTCGCGACACGATTCCGCAATCGGGCACCTGTTGCACACGTCGGTCGCGTAGTCGTATCCCTCGGACGGAAAGGGAAACCACCGGTCCGGCTCGGGGTCTCCTCGGCATTCCGCCTGCCACCACGTCCGGTCGTCCGAGATCGGCAAAAGCTCAGCCAAATTGGAGATTTCGTCAGCGCACATCACTGGCTCCCTTCGACTGTCACGTCCGACTCAATTCACGCCAGATCTCCTGCTGCACTTTCTCGATGCGCCGAGGTGCCTTCGGCTCCCACAGCAGCCGCATACCGGCCTCGGCCGGAGTGCGATCCGCCTTGCGCTGATTGCAGGAACTGCAGCACGCCACCAGATTTCCCCACGTGTTGGGCCCGTTACGGCTCCGCGGCTGGACATGGTCGATGGTCGTTGCCCGGGCGGCGCAGTACGCACATTGACGACCGTCCCGGTCGAAGACACCGGCAAAAGTGGCCCGACTGGAATCGGTGACCGTCACCCGGTGAGCAACGTACACGTACTCGGCGAGCAGGATCGTCCTCGGCAGTGGGATTTCGACGTGCTTGGAGCGCACCGGAAATATCGGGGTCACGTCTTCGGTGGACTGCGCGGAGCCGGTGGCGATCAGGACGACCGCACGATCGGCGCTCACTTCACCGAGGTACTCGTACGTGGCGTTGAGTACCCGGACGGGGCGGTTCATCCAACTGTGAGCAAGTGCGCGGTTCGGGTTCCGCATGAGAGTTCTCAGTTCGTGTCGAGGAGTGAAACTCCTGGACACGAAGACGGGTCAGGAGCAAATGCAAGAAATGGGGAACGGCATATATCCAGCGCCACTCTGTTCCCCGAATGCGGGATGGGAAATACCGCGGGGTGAGTGCCCGCGCAGGTGCAACGCTTGCTTCCAGTCGCGCATGCCTGTCCCCTTCCACTTCTTGTTCTCGTCACCGGCGATTGCCGGCGCTCATCATCACACGGAAGGCATCCTCAGCGATATCGATTTATCAGGCCGGAAGAGCCGTCCTGGAAATACCGCGGTTTGACGCCGGAACACGCGGCTTGATCGAATGAGCCATGACTTCGTCGTACATCGACCTACGCTCGGACACCGTCACCAAGCCTGATGCGGAGATGCGGAAGGCGATGGCCGACGCCGAGGTCGGTGACGACGTCCTCGATCACGACCCGACCATGGCGGCGCTCGAGGAAGAGGTGGCGCACACTCTGGGTTTACCGGCGGCACTGTGGGTGCCGAGCGGATCGATGGGCAACCTGATTGCGCTGATGCTGCACCTTCACCGCGGCGATCAGTTCCTGGCACCGGAACACTCTCACGTCTTGGGCTCCGAATTGGGCACCGCGGCCTGGCTCGCCCAGGGAATGCCGATGGCGTTGCCGCACGACGGCGGACCCGGACGTCCCACCCCCGAGACGGTCGTGAAGGCGGCGGGCTCCCCCGGCCCGTACTTCGCGTTGAACACCACGCTGCTCTGTCTCGAGAACACTCATAACTTCGCCGGCGGTGCCGTCATGAATCCGACCGAATGGACGAAGCTGGTCAACGCAGCGCGATCACGCGGCTTGAAGATTCACCTCGACGGCGCCCGTCTCTGGAATGCCGCTGTTGCACTCGATGTTTCGCCCACCGAATTGACTTCCGGCGCCGATACCGTTCAGGTGTGCCTGAGTAAGGGACTCGGTGCGCCGGTCGGCTCGATACTCGCCGCATCACCCGAATTGATCACCGAAGCCCGAAGGATCCGCAAGATGCTCGGCGGCGGCGTTCGTCAGGGCGGAGTGCTGGCCGCAGCCGGCATCGTCGCGTTGCGCTCACAAGCTCGCCTCTCCGACGATCACGACAACGCGCAGCGCCTCGCGTCGGGGCTTCGTGAACGCGGTTGGGCCGTCGACGAACCTGCCACCAACATCGTTCTGGCCGCGACAGCCGATCCGTCGGTCACCGTTGCTCAGCTCGCCGCTGTCGATGTCGGCGCGGTCACCGTTGCCGGGAAGGTTCGGTTCGTGACACATCGCGACGTGAGCACTGCCGACATCGACGCGGTTCTGTCCAGAGTAACCTTCTGAACTACGCCACCAGGGGTTGAACCTCCTGCGCGACAAAGCGAATGAACTCGCGGACATCCGGCTCGTCAACAGTCGGTTGGAGTACCACGGTGGTTGCACCTGCTGCAACCCATCGCCGTGCTGCTGCCGCGACTTCGGCCGCGTTGCCCACGGCAATCGCATCCTCCGGCGACTCGCTACCGGACGCTGCGGCCTCGGCAAGGGCGCGCTCACGACCGCCGGAACCGAAAGCACAGATGACGTAGACGACGACCTCGTGATCCGACGCCCCGATGTGAGCGATCGCCCGACGCACGCCGTCCGGGGTCGTCCCACCCGAGAGCACGGTGCCCTGCGCCAACTCGCCACTGAGCGCCAAAGTCTTTGGCCCCGTGGCGCCGACGAGCAACTGCGGCACCGTCTCCGGTGGCCACGCCAGCGTGACGTCCGTGAGATTCACGTATCGACCGGACACCGTCACCGACTCACCGCCCAGCAGCCGCTCGACTGCTCCGAACTGCTCCCGCAGGAGGGTCAACGGCGATTCGGCTTTGGCCCCGATCTGCCGCATCCAACTCTGAACGCCGTGACCGAAGCCAACCCGTAGTCGATCCGGATGAACTCTGGCCAGCGCTGAAATCTCCATCGCCGTGATCGCGGTGTTGCGCATCGGCGTCGGCAGCACACCGATCGCCACACCCACGCGATCGGTCTCAGCCAATACAGTTGCAGCAGTGGCTATTCCTCCGCCGAAGAAGCAGTCTTCCCACAACCAGACCTCGTCGATACCGACTTCGTCTGCATACCTGGCATGTCGAACCAGATCTTCCGGAGATTGCTCCGGGCGCACGACGACGGCAATCCGTGCGGCGCTCATGCCGTCACCAGAAACGCGGCGATCTCGTCGGCGGTTCGACGGCCCTGTTCGCGGCCGAGTTCGGCTGCGGGGCGCCTGGTTGTCGGTGAAAGCGAGTTCGTTCCGATCGCTTCGACGACGGCGTCGTCGGCGAAGACAGGCAGCACGGGCAAGGGCGTCATCACGTCGATTTCCTCTCGTAGACTGCCGCCCAGAAGATTCGGGGCGGGGTCGGCTGCGGGTGAAAGAACCACGACCACATCGCAGTCGGCAGCCAGATGAACATTCGAGCCACTCGCCATTCCGCCGTCCATGTACCGCTCGCCCTCGATCACGACTACCGGCCACACCCCTGGTACGGCGCAACTTGCTCCGACTGCGTCGATCAGTTCTACGCCGTCAGCGTTGCCGAACACCCTCAACTCACCGGTCTGTGCGTTGATCGCCGGGATGCGCAACTCCCGGTCGGGCCACAACCGATTGGGCAGCCTCGCCTCGATGACCGCGCGACGCACGGCAGGTTCGACGGTATCGGCTCTCATCGCTGCTTCGCCGAGCAAACGGAGCTGCTCGGCCCGGTCCTGCGATCCTGCGATCGCGTCGACGAACATCTGACCGAGTACCTCGACATCGACCTTCGGGTCGATTTCGCCGGTAGCCTCCGCTGTTTGTGCGTCGAAAAGTTCTTGCAGTGTCACGCCGCTCGCTATCTGAGCGCTCACCGTGGAACCTGCGGAAGTGCCGATCAACACGTCCGCCGTCAGCAGCGCAGCGGCAGTGTCCGGTGATTTGTCCTGAAGGCCCAACAGAAAACCTGTTTCCCAGGCGATTCCCGCAACGCCGCCACCGGCAAGTACCAACCCCAATTTCACGCCGTCCACCTCTCGTCGATCGTGATCCGTGCCCGAAGTCGACGTTAGACCTACTCTGAAGTGATGTTCATGCGCAGCGCAAAGACATTTGTTCCCGACGCACTCCGTGGGTTGATCGCATCCACCGACGACATCGCGTGGAATCCCGACCCTGGGTACCTCACACGCGCAAGGCCACTTCCCCGCGGACGGGTCGCGCTCGTCTCCGGCGGCGGTTCAGGCCACGAACCCATGCACGCCGGATTCATCGGCGAAGGAATGCTCACAGCCGTCTGCCCCGGATTGGTCTTCAGCTCACCCAATGCACTTCAGATCCACGAGGGATCCAAGGCTGCCGACGCCGGCGGCGGCGTCCTTCACATCGTGAAGAACTACACCGGCGACGTGATGAACTTCGGTATCGCCCGAGAGTTGCTACGCGAGGACAAGATCGATACGGACGTCGTCCTGGTCGACGACGACGTCGCGACCGAACGCGCAGACGGCAGCGGTCCGGGACGACGCGGTACTGCGGCAACCATCGTGGTGGAGAAGGTCTGCGGCGCATCCGCCGCCCGCGGCGACGACCTGGCCGAGGTGACCCGGATCGGACAACACGTCGCGCACTCCGCTCGGAGCATGGCCGTCGCCCTTCGCCCATGCACTTTGCCGGGGGCTGACGAGCCGTCGTTCGACTTGCCGGCGGGTCAGATGGAACTCGGTATCGGCATCCACGGCGAACGCGGCACAGAACGCGTGGACGCCCTGCCCGCACCGGAATTGGTGCGGCGGCTGACGGACCCGATCATCAAGTCCCTGAGTCTCGCCGAAGGCGACCGCGTCATCGCCGTCGTCAACGGTCTCGGCGCCACCCACCCGCTGGAGTTGCAACTTCTGTTCGCCGAACTCGGAGATTATCTGGACGAACAGGGAATTCACATCGAACGGACCCTGATCGGAACCTTCGTCACTGCATTGAACATGGCAGGCGCGTCCATCACCCTTGTTCGCACAGACAAAGAAATCCTCGAATTATGGGACGCACCAACAAAAGCGCCCGCCTGGCCGAATGCTATAGCGCGTGAGTACACCGGCATGGGCACGCGCGAATCTTTCGGTCCCACATTCACACCCGACACCTCACGCACCGCCGAAAGCAGCTTCGTCGGAAGCTGGATTGCGGACTGGGCCGAGAAGGTACTGGATCAGGAACCGGCACTGACCGATCTCGACCGACGAGCGGGCGACGGCGATTTCGGGACAAACATGGTGGCCGCACTGGATCAACTCGACATCTCGGCGATCCGTGACACGTACTCCACCGCAACGATATTCGATGCAGTCTCACAGGCGTACCTCGGCCACGCCGGTGGCACCTCCGGCGCATTGTTCGGCATCTGGTTCCGGCATTTCTTCCGCGTTGCCGCAGACTCGGCGGACTCCGAACTCGACCTCGGCGCGATCGCGGCTGCAGCGCGAGCGGGACTCGACAACATCACCTCGCTCGGCGGCGCACGCGTCGGCGACAAGACGATGGTCGACGCGATAGTTCCGGCGGTCGAGTCGTTGGAGCAATCCGTGAGCTCGGAAGCCGATCGAGATGCTGCGCTGGCGAGCGCAGCGGAAGCCGCAGCGGCCGGGGCGGAGTCGACCGAAACCATGCTCGCGAACCGCGGACGTGCAAGTTATGTGGGCGAAGCCGCTCGCGGAGTAGTCGATCCGGGAGCGCTACTCATAGCGTGGTTCTTCGCCAGTGCAGTGGGTCACTAGCGAGCACTTCGGGGCTGTGACTAATCTGGCAGCCACAGCACATCGTTTGTGACGACCCGTGGGCAAAAGCACCGGTCTCACACACCACACAGGAGCAGCCCATGCTGAGCACCATGCAAGACGCCCCCCTCTCCATTGCTCAACTTCTCCGCCACGGTGCCTCCGTTCACGGCGCCTCCGAGGTTGTCACGTGGACCGAGTCCGGCCCGCGCCGTGTGTCCTACGCTGACGTCGGCAAGCGCTGTGCTCAGCTCGCGCACGCCCTGCGCGGGCTCGGCGTCGAGGGCGACGAGCGAGTCGCCACGTTCATGTGGAACAACTCCGAGCACCTCGAGGCGTACCTGGCGATCCCCTCGATGGGCGCTGTGCTCCACACCCTGAACATTCGTCTGTTCCCCGAGCAGTTGATCCATGTCGCCAATCACGCCGAGGACCGCGTGATCATCGTCGACCCGTCCCTGATTCCGCTTCTCTCTCCGCAGCTTCCGTCGCTGACCACCGTCAAACACATCGTCGTCACCGGCTCCTCCACTGCAGGACTCGAAGCTCCCGAGGGAGTGCAGGTTCACACCTACGAGGGCTTGATCGCCGATCAGCCCACCGAGTTCGACTGGCCCGAGGTCGACGAACTGAGCGCTGCCGCAATGTGTTACACGTCCGGCACCACGGGTGACCCCAAGGGCGTCGTCTACTCCCACCGTTCGATCTACCTGCACTCCATGCAGGTCTGCATGAGCGACGGCCCCAACCTCGCGCAGGGCGATCGTGCACTCGCCGTGGTGCCTCAGTTCCACGCCATGTCGTGGGGACTTCCCTACGCCGCATTCATGATCGGTGCTTCGCTGATCATGCCCGACCGCTTCCTCCAGCCTGCCCCGTTGGCTGCGATCATCGCCAGCGAGAAGCCGACGTTCGCCGCAGCCGTCCCCACCATCTGGCAGGGCCTGCACCTCTACCTTGAGCAGAACCCGCAGGACATCTCCTCGATGCGCGAGGTTCTGATCGGTGGGTCCGCGGTACCGCCCGCCCTCATGCACGCATTCGAAGCCGACCACAACGTCTCCGTCCTGCACGCCTGGGGCATGACCGAAACCTCCCCACTCGGATCCGTCGCCCGCCCGCCGGCCGGTGTCACCGGCGACGCGATGTGGAAGTACCGCTACTCTCAGGGCCGCTTCCCGGCATCCGTCGAGGCACGTCTCATCGACGATGACGGCAAAGTTGTTGCACACGACGGCGTTTCCGTCGGCGAGCTCGAAGTGCGCGGCCCCTGGATCACCGGGTCGTACTACGGCGTCGATGCGGAAGACAAGTTCAACGACGGCTGGCTCAAGACCGGTGACGTCGGATCCATCACGGCCGACGGCTTCCTGAGCCTGTCCGACCGCTCCAAGGACATCATCAAGTCCGGCGGCGAATGGATCTCCTCGGTCGACCTCGAGAACGCCGTCATGGGTCACCCTGACGTCACCGAAGCTGCCGTCATCGGCGTGCCGGACGAGAAGTGGGACGAGCGCCCGTTGGTTGCGGTTGTTCTTCGCGCTGGTTCCGAAACCACCATGTCCGAACTGCAACAGTACCTTTCGGACAAGGTTGCCAAGTGGCAGCTGCCCGAGAACTGGGCCGTGGTCCAGGAAGTCCCGAAGACGAGCGTCGGCAAGTTCGACAAGAAACGCCTTCGCGCCGACTACCACGAGGGCGGACTCGAAGTTACGCGACTCTGACACCGAGTGAATGCCGAAGTATGAATACTGAAGGTGGGCAACAGGTTTTCACCTGTTGCCCACCTTCGTTCACGAGCGATGCACTTTACGGCCGATAGCCGACCGTGTGAAAAGCGATATCGACGTACTTCTCCGCCAATTGCGACGGTGACATCGGACCGCCGGTCTGGAACCAACGCGGCAGTGACTGCGCCATACCGAGTATTGCCCGGACGGTCTCTTCGGTATCGGTGACCGCGAAATCTCCCGATGCCACACCGTCGTCGACGATCCTGCGCATCAGCAACTCGAGCCGCTTACGACTGGCGGCGTATCGACTTCGGCTTTCCGGTGAGACATGCCGAATCTCGGTGTCCAACGCAGCATGCCGCGACCGGTGGGTCATATAGAGAACTATCGCCTCCACCACCAAGGCGAAGCGTCGTACCGGATTTTCGCCGGCCTCCGCTTCTGCCGCTTCGGTTCTGGTATTCAGCTCACTCATCGAGACCTCGAACAAAGCGACGAGAATTGCCTCTTTGTTCGCGTGGTGATAGTAGAGCGCGGGAACGGTTACCCCGACATGATTGGCAATCTGGCGCACCGTCGTGCCGTGGTAACCATTCTCGTCGAACAGCTCGAGCGAAGCCATCAGGATGTCGGTCATCACCAGCGGCGGGAAGGACCTCCAGTCCACTGCCACCGAGCTCACCGACTCCACCTCGCCAGTCATGTGATAGCCGAAATTACCGCGGTGCCATACGGATTGCACCGTCGAGGCGGATCGTCTCACCATTGAGCATGGGGTTGGAAACGATGTGCGCAGCAAGCGCGCCGTACTCGCTGGGATCACCCAGGCGAGAGGGGTGAGGCACCTGCTGACCCAACGACGCCTGGGCTGCTTCGGGCAGTCCGGCCAGCAACGGGGTCTTGAACAAGCCTGGTGCAATGGTGTTGACGCGGATCAGCAGCGACGCGAGGTCACGGGCGATGGGAAGCGTCATACCGACGACGCCGCCCTTCGACGCGGAGTACGCAGCCTGCCCGATCTGGCCGTCATACGCTGCGACCGAAGCGGTGTTGATGATGACACCGCGTTCACCGTCGATCGGCTCGGTCTTCGAAATACGTTCCGCAGCAAGACGAAGGACGTTGAAGGTGCCGATCAGATTGACGTCGATGAGCTTCTTGAACGCGTCGAGCGGGAAAGCGCCCTTCTTGCTGACCGTCTTGACTGCGTTGCCGATTCCGGCGCAGTTGACTGCCACGCGCAGGGGTCCGAGGGATTCGGCCACGTCGAGTGCCGCGGTGACCGCAGCCTCGTCGGTGACGTCTGCCGCCGCGAAGCGGACCCGGTCGCCAAGTTCCTTGGCGATGGCTTCACCGTTGGACGACGGAAGGTCGATGATGACGACGCTGGCGCCGTCGGCAAGAAGGGCTTTGGTGGTGGCCAGGCCGAGGCCGGATGCTCCACCGGTGACGACGGCGACGCTGTCGTTGACGATCATGAGAGTTCCTTTCGAAAGGTTATGTGTTTCAGATGCGTTCGATGATTGTGGCGTTGGCCATGCCGGCGCCCTCGCACATGGTCTGCAATCCGTAGCGTCCGCCGGTGGCCTCGAGGTGGTTGACCATCGTGGTCAGCAGGCGAGTACCCGAGGACCCCAGGGCATGGCCGAGTGCAATCGCGCCGCCCCACGGGTTGAGCTTTGCCGGGTCGGCGCCGAACTCGTGAGCCCAGGCGAGCGGTACGGGAGCGAAGGCTTCGTTGACCTCGTAGGTGTCGATGTCGTCGATGCTCAGACCCGCGCGAGCGAGCACCTTGTGGGTGGCTGGGATGGGTGCGGTGAGCATGAAGATCGGGTCATCGCCCGCAACGGAGAAGGAATGGAAACGAGCTCGCGGCGTCAGCCCCAGCTTCGACGCCATTTCTTCGCTCATGATCAGTGCTGCGGACGCGCCGTCGGTGAGCGGCGACGAGTTACCGGGAGTGATCGACCACTGCGCCTCGGGGAAGCGCTGCGCGTACTTCTCCGAGTAGAACGACGGCTTCAAACCGGCGAGTCCCTCGGCGGTAGTAGACGCGCGAACCGTCTCGTCGACGATATGCGAGACGGTCTCACCGGCGGCGTTGGTCACCGAGATCGGCAGAATCTCCTTGTCGAAGAGCCCCTTCGCCGCTGCCTCTGCTGCCCGCTGGTGGGACTGCGCGGAGAATGCGTCGAGAGCGTCGCGGTCAAGCTTCCACTTGGCGGCGATCAATTCTGCAGAGATTCCCTGGTTGACCAGGCCTTCGGGGTAGCGAGCCGCGACGCCCGGACCGGAAGCGTCCTTCCCCATCGTCGTGGTACCCATCGGGACACGACTCATGGATTCGACGCCTGCCGCGATCACGATGTCGTAGGCCCCGGCGATCACGCCCTGCGCCGCAAAGTGCGCAGCTTGCTGACTTGATCCGCACTGGCGATCAATCGTGGTGGCGGGTACCGACTCGGGGAACCCTGCCGAAAGGACCGCGCTGCGGGTGATGTTGAGCGCCTGCTCACCGGCCTGGCCGACGCAACCGCCGATCACGTCGTCCACCAGGGCGGGGTCGAGGCCGTTTCGCGAGGTGATGGAACGCAGAACGTGGGCCATCAGTTCGACAGGGTGCGTCCCGGACAGTGCTCCGCCCGGCTTTCCCTTGCCGGACGCGATCCGGACTACATCGACGATCACTGCCTTGGTCATCTTCGTTCCCTTCGAGGACGTGCATTGCTGGGGCGGTCCGGCACCCGAGTTTCGTGGCGCCGGGTACCGGACCGAGATCGAGGGAGCACCCTGACTTAGCGCTCGCTAAAGAACTACCACCGACTTGATCCTCTCGTCAAGAGGGGGCCTCCGAACTCGAAACAAATGTGGCCGACTAAAAGCTGGGCGATCAGTGACCTCGCCTGGCCCACGCCATTCATTAGTACTTTCGAATGATAGGTTTTCAATCTTCGCCCGAAATGTCCGGAATCGGATAACCTTCCGCCACAAGCAATCCAAGCCACAGGGGATTCGGGGCGTGGCACCAATCGATGACAACCGCAGGGGGACTGACTGGGAGGTTTGGCGTGGACCTGCGATACGTTGCCTTCACGCGTGCCGACCCGCATTTCTACGACCGAATCAGAACGGTCACCCGACCAGATACATCAACTGACCAGCACTTTATCCCCGCGAAGTCGGTGGATTGGTCGCTCTGGCGGCGCGGTCCCCAAAGTGGACCGTGGAACTACTTCCAACCGCCCGACGGTCTGCTGCCAGAACAAGGATGGAAGATTCACTGCTCCGCTACCCAAGCCAACGCGCAGGAGCTGCTCGATACCGTTTCCGTGTATTGCGGTCACAATCATGTGCCGTTCAAATTTCTTCGGACGGCAGCAGACCTGATGTTGTCCAACAGCAAGCAGGCCAATCGAACTTCCAGCGGAAAATTCATCACGATCTATCCGGCGGATGGTGTTGCCACACAACGTGTCATCACCGAACTGGACAAGCTTGTCACCGGTGCCGACGGGCCGTACATCCTCAGCGATGTGCGATGGAACCGGGGACCGCTCTACTTACGGTACGGCGCGTATCTGCCCATGCAGATCTACGATTCATTCGGCGATCGCGTCCCCGCAATTCGGCGTCCTGACGGATCGCTCGAACCCGATGTGCGCGGCACTTCCTTCAGAACTCCGGACTGGGTACAAATCCCGGACTTCGTTCGCGCGCAGCAAGACAAGCTGAAATCACATGACGAATTCCCCTATTCGATCAATGAAGCCCTGCACTTCAGCAACAGCGGGGGGATCTACTCCGCGTTCGACGACGCCGGCATCGATCTGGTCATCAAAGAAGGCCGTCCCTTTACCGCCCCGGACGCCAACGGCCGGTACGCAATCGACCGCATCCGTAACGAGTACGACAAGTTGACCCACCTTGCCGACAACCCGTACGCACCTTCTGCGATCAGGTTGTTCGAGCGCGAGGGACACCACTTCCTTGTCACCGAGCGCGCTGCCGGCACTCCCCTGAATCAGGAAGTTGCGCTCCGCCACCCACTGATACGCGCGGACCAGACACTCAGTTCCCGAACGGAATACAGAACCTGGGCACTCGACATTGCACAACAGTTGACTACCGCAGTCGAGAGCTTCCACAACGCCGGAATCGTTCATGCCGATCTTCACCCTGGCAACGTCATGTGCTCACCGTCCGGTATTCGGATCATCGACTTCGAGATGGCCCACAACATCGACGAGCATCCGCCCCGGTCCACCGGAGCCCCCGGATGCACAGCACCTCGACAGTTGACAGGAATCGCGGCGGATCGATACTCGTTGGGCTGCATCGAGCTGGGACTCTTTGTTCCACTTACTACATTGTTCCCTCTCGATCGCAACAAGATTCCCGAACTCATCGACTATGCGGTGTCTCGATTCGATCTTCCCCGCGCCTTCGGTGCCTCGCTCTATTCGATGCTCGACGTACAGGCGCCGGCGCCGAAGAATCGCCCGCATCGTTGGGACACGTCGTCGAACGAAACCTTGCAACGCACGGCCGCTCTATTGCGCTGCGGCATCCTCGCCTCGCTTGATCTCGCCCGCGCTGATCGACTCTTTCCCGGCGACATCGCCCAGTTCGAGGTGAACGGCTACGGCATTGCTCACGGCTCGTGCGGAAACCTGCTCGCCGATGTACTTCCCGCAGACACCTTGGAGTCAGTTCTGGAATGGACTGAACATCAAGTTGATTCGGATACTCAACCAAAGTTCGGCTTCTTCGACGGGCTCGCGGGTGCGGTGCATACCTTTCGGCATCACGGGCGACATTCGACAGCCGACAGGTGGGTCGAGACTTTGCGTCGAGCCCCACTCGACGACATCGACTCCAGCCTTTTCAGCGGCCTTTCCGGAATCGGTTGCCTCCTACTCGAGGAATCGGTTTCACGACCGACTGTGTCACCCACTCTCGCTGTCGTGACCGAGACTCTGCGCGAACGAATTTCAGCTGCTCGCTTGCATGTCCGCGACGCCGGCGGAACACCTTGGGCAGTGGCCGGCCGAGGTGGGCTGATGCGGGGACCGAGCGGACAAGCACTGTTCTGGACTCGCCACTACGAACTGAGTGGTGATCCTCGATCGCTGGAACACGCACGCCAGCTCGTCGACATCGATCTGTCTGTGATGTCGATGTGCCCTGACGGGTCGATGCAGCTGAGAGAGGAGCGCCGGACGATGCCGTATCTCGGATCCGGGTCTGTCGGTGTGGGCCTGGTACTTCTACAACTTCTGCGCCATGTCGACGAACCGCGTTACGCAGCTGCGGTGCGTGCGATATCCCGGGCCGCCACAGTCGAATTCACTGCCCAAGCCGGACTACTCAACGGGCGAGCCGGGCTGATGCTGTTTCTCAGCGAACTCTCCAAGACTCCATACGCCGGCGCCGATTGTGAACAGACGCTTGCACAGCAGTTTCAGCTTCTGGGCTTGCACAGCCTCAATCACGCAGGAGGCCTGCACTTTCCAGGTGAACAGAACCTGAGACTCTCAACAGACTGGGCAACCGGATCTGCAGGAATACTGGCGTTGCTCCGATATACCGGATCGGCAACTGCCCGACAGTCGTTTCCACTGATGTGCGCGTCGAACTGCCACATCGCCTAATTGTTCGGAAGTTATCACCCACGGCAGATTGGAGCACAGAAGTACCAGGCGAAAAACCTGGAATTAAATCAACACCGCAAGCAAACTCGATCGATCAAATCCATCGGCAAGAACGCCGATCAACAAAGGAAATGACAATGGACGCTATTCTCTCCCTTCAAGATCTGTCAGTCGCCGCCGGCAACGTCGGAGATGCCGGCCAACTCGAGCAGAACGCGGCAATCAGTTCCCTCAGTTTCTTCTGCCTCTGACCTCAGGCCGATACCTCGGAGCAAGTCCGGGGTATCGGCTTTTACAATCCATATCGAAAAGAAAATACGGGTCGCCGCGTCGACTATCGACGAAGCGACCCGTATTGCAATGTCATTCCGCGCTGAACGAGGGAATCATCATGCTTCCCATCACTGCCAAGCCGCTGACATCTCGAAGCGAACCCAGAGCATTACTCAAGAAAGAAAAAAGCATCAGATACTCACCTCCTTAAGCTGCGAGTTGCCGGATCGGAAGGTCATCCCTGCACCCACCCGTCGCTCGACAATGCAGTCAGCATCTCGAAGAAGCTGACGTGGATCGCTGACAGTGACCCGGTGAAAAGACCAAAAACATCTTCCAAGGAACCCATTTTCGCCCTCCCTAATCTATTTGAACGGATTGAACGGGACGTCGAGGCCGAAGTCCACGGAGAGCGCGAAAGGCATTGTGATGATGGACTTGAAAGCAGTCAGCATCATGGGCAAGAGCGCCGAAACCGAACCCAGATCAGATGAATTCATCTCACATCCTCCTATTCGCTCGAGATTCCGACGAGTCCGTCGATGACGACTCCACCGGCATCGATTGACCCGTAGGCGAAATTCAGAATCGCCTGCAAGAACGGAACTAACATTTCCCACTCCTTCGCAACGGACATTCGCATGTCGTCGGTACTATTATCCGTCGCCCGTATTGCGGGATCTGGGGCCGAGCGATCACGATGTGGATGTAACCGTAGACAAAATCCTAGAACATGTGCCAGTTTTTGCGCTTTATTTCAAAGATCCCACCTTAAGTAGGATATTAGAAGATTTACTCATAGGTGAACTCGTACTTAAGTCCTACACAAAATGTCGAAATCTGGCGGTTCCGCGTGGCAGGCCCATTACAGAATGAACGGTATCGTTTCATCATGGAACGCATCCACACTTCACCGAGCTGCATTCGCCGATGATCTACGCGACCTGGCGGCAATGCCGAGGGCAGATCGTATGGTCACTGGCGATGATATTCCTCCTGATCCTGACAGCCGCACTTTCAGGCTGGTTCGTTCAGCGTTCGGGCGAGAGTTGGGACTTCGGCGACATCTGCTCACGCTGGTACGACGGAGGTGGCAGTTGCCGTGCCGACACCGCTCTCACTTTGACGACGCTTCTCGTACTCCTACTACCGTTCGCCTCAGGAATGCTGGTCGGCGTCACCACATTCGCCCGAGACTTCGAGCAGGGTCCCGAAAACCTCGATTTTCTCGAGTCCACCAGCCTTGTTCGATGGTATTTCTTGCGGGTCCTGGTGGTCTTCGTTCCCATCACCCTTGCGATGGCAGTCCTGGGCCTGGTGCTCGGCTGGACTCAGACGCTTGGCCGGGGACAGGCGGCAACAAATGAGGCCACCTCGTTTTCCTTGATGGAGTTCCCCAATTTTCAGACGACGGGAATCGTCGTCGGCGCCTACACCTTTTTAGCAATGACTACCGGCAGCGCAGCCGCATTGCTCATCCGCAACACCGTCTTCGCGATGGTCATGACTCTTCTCGCGTTCTTGATCGTGCCCGTCGCACTGAGCGCGACGATGCGCGAGCATTACTTGGCCCCCGACACTGAAGTGCAACCCATCGACGGACTGGCACGTGCAGCGGAATATGCACCGTCGCCGTATGAAAATCTCGACTCGAGGTGGGTCATCGATGCCGGCTTCGCCGATACGGATGGCAACATGATCGACGCCGATTACACAATGTGCTGGGGCTCAGACAATTCCGATCGCAAGCAGCAAGACCTCGAGGTCGACAACTGCCTTCGAGAACAGGGAATCGATCACTATGCCGTGATCTATCACCCACAGAGCCGGTACTGGCAATTTCAGTTCATCGAGACTGCCGTGATGCTGTTGTGCTCCGGGTTGATGGTGGCGCTCGCACTCGTCGGCGCACGTGGACTTCGTCGGCGACCCGCCTATAACCGACTGTCCGAAATGTCGAAATCGATTTGATAGCAGCAATTTTCGATCCACATTCTCTTGTGTTCGAAACTCTGTTCGATTATGCTTTCGGCATGGACAGTCGGGATGCGTGGCAGCTGGATGGCGAGGGCCTCAAGGGGGAGGTTCTGGATCTGGTGCGTGTCCGGCACGAGTTGCAGTCGCGGATGGTGTTGCTGATCGTGGAGATGTTTTCCCGGGACGTTCTCGGCGGGAAGGGTTTTCGGGCGATCGCGCAGTGGTTGCACGGGTCGACGAATCTGGAGATCGGTGAGTGCAGTCTGCTGGTCGGGTTGGCGCGGTTGTTGATGCTCGAACCCGTTGTGGGCGATGCGTTTCACCGTGGTGACGTGGATGCGTTGAAAGCCCGGCAGGTCGCGTCGTTCTGTCAGCATCCACCGAAGAACATGACCCCGGCCGATGTGGACAAGGCCCGCGGGATCCTGCTTGGCCTGGCGTCGCAGAACATCGCCGATTGTGATGCAGTGCGGGCAGCGATCCGCCGAATCGAGAAGCAGTACGGCAAGCGCGAGGACGGCGTCCCGGTCGGCGAGGATTCCGAACGTAACGAGTTCTACGCCTCGAAAGGCTTGTACGGGCGGGTCACTGTGAAGGGTGATCTGGATGCGATCAACGGGGCCCGGTTGATCACGTTGTTGTCGAGTCTGTCGGCTCCGACGCCGGAGAAGGACGGCGTGAAGGACACCCGTACGCCGGCATTACGACGGGCGGACGGGTTCTGCGAATTGTTGCGGCGGTACGAGCGGGCGGGGTTGGGTCCGATCGAGGGCGGGGTGAAACCGCACATCACGGTGACTGCGTCGGCGAAAGACATGACGGACCTGCAAGCGTTGAAAGACCTCTTGCCGTCGACTCAGGAACTGGGTTTCGCGTGGACGGATTGGGTGGGCCCCATCAGTATCGATACCGCGCGGATGTTGGCGTGCGACTGCACCGTGACGCGAATTTTGTTGGATGAGAACGGTGTTCCGCTCGACTGCGGCAAGGAAGCGAGAACAGCGACGGTTCCGCAAAGGCGAGCACTGGCCGTCCGGGATGGCGGGTGCGCGTTTCCGGGGTGCGGGACTCCGTCGGGGTGGTGCGATGCCCATCATATTGTTCACTGGAACGATGGTGGCCCAACAGATCTCGACAACCTGGTTCTGTTGTGTGGTCATCACCACCGGACGATGCACCACACCGAGTGGCGTGTCGAGATCGGACCGGATCGGAAGACGGTGTTCTATCCACCCATGTCGATCGATCCGTATCAACAGCCGATCGGCGGGAACAGCCCACCCACAGCAGCCTGAACCGCGACAATCGAATACATCAGCACCGGGGACGAACCATGCCCCGGTGCTGGTGCACGTTTCTGGTCAGATCCCAACCCCTCAAATCCCAACCCCTCAAATCCCAACCCCTCAGATCCCAGCCCTTCGCACGAGAGCGTCAGTGGCAGAAGGGGATACAACGTCAATCGCTCGTAACAGCCCCGCGTACCGCGGATACAGCTCGACGGGACGCGTATTGATCGCCCTCAAGATCCACGATGCAGCTTGATCGGCCGTCAGCGCCGGCTGGCTCACGTAATCCGCCGTCGGCGCGATCATCGGTGTTCGTATGAGTGGGAATTGCACTGTGGTGACATCGACACCGGTGCCGTGACATTCCGCGCCGAGGCTTCGGCCGAATGCACTGAGAGCAGACTTCGACGCGTGATAGGCACTGAACCTCGGCATCACGCCCGCAGTGACTCCCCAGGTTCCGACGTTGATGATGTGTCCGGACTTCGCCTCGAGCATCGCGGGCAGTAGCCGCAACGTCAGTCTTGTCGGCCCGAAGTAGTTCAGCGCCATGGTGCGCTCGTAGTCGTGGAATCGGTCGACCGAATCCAACGCGGTACGCCGGATCGAGCGACCCGCATTGTTGACGAGGATATCGACCGACCCGAATCGATCCGCGATCGTCTCCGCGAGTTCGTCAACGGCTTCACCGCGGGAGAGGTCCGCCGGCACGATGTGTGCCCATCCTCCCCTGCGGTGAATCTCGTCCCGTACGTGTTCGAGGTTTTCCTCACCGCGCGCGACCAGGATCATCTCGGCTCCCCGACGAGCCAAGAGATGAGCTGTCGCCTCACCTATCCCCGAGGAAGCTCCTGTCAGAACGATCGTCTTGTCGGAGAGCGTGACGCCGCGTGACGGAACAAGGGAGCGCAGACGCGTCGGCGGACTCAATGCAAGATTGCTGAGAATCGATCTGATCACGTCGGCCTCGGTTCGATCTTCGCGTGCGATTCGGTGCGAACCCGTCCCTGAACAGCCCACTTCGGACGCACCGCGGAAATTACTCAAAAGTAAGTTATGGCGCCGTTTCGGCCGTGTCAAGAATTCGTCGGGATTCAGGAGTATCTGCCACTAGCTTTTCCTGATACCTCGGGTTACATTAAATCCAGACCGAGTGCCAGCGATCACACAACCGGCCCTCGATTCCACCGAACACCGCGAGAAATACCAGCGGTGACCGAAACGAAGAGGAGACGCCATGACGCTCACATCGCCGCTCGACAAGCGCGGAGAAGCATCCGACGACTCGTACAACGAGACGCTTCGACTCCTGTCCGAGGGCTCGGTGCACAAGCACTTCGACCCGTACCTCGACATCGACTGGGACTCCCCCGAGTTTGCCGTCGTCCCGAACGATCGCCGCTGGATCCTCCCGGCCGAGACTGACCCGCTGGGCGCACACCCGTGGTACCAGTCGCAGTCCGAGGCCAGGCAGATCGAAATCGGCATGTGGCGCCAGGCCAATGTCGCGAAGGTCGGTCTCCAATTCGAGAACATCCTGATCCGCGGCATGATGCAGTACGTCTTCTCACTGCCCAACGATTCGGCCGAGGCGCGCTACTGCACGCACGAGTCGGTCGAAGAGTGCAACCACACGATGATGTTCCAGGAGATGGTCAACCGCATCGGTGCCGACGCTCCCGGGATGAGCCGTCCGATGAAGATGCTTGCACCCTTCATCCCCCTCGCTGCGGGTCCGTTCCCCGAACTGTTCTTCGTCGGTGTCCTCGCCGGTGAAGAGCCCATCGACCACATTCAGAAGAGCATCCTGCGCGCCGGCGGCCAGATCCACCCGATCATGCAGTCGGTCATGGCCATCCACGTAGCCGAGGAAGCGCGTCATATCTCGTTCGCGCACAAGCTTCTGAGCCGCCGCATCCCGCTGATGTCACGCCCGAACCGGTTTGTCCTCTCGCTGCTGTTCCCGATCGTCATGCGCATTCTCTGTGACGCCATCGTCATCCCGCCGAAGTCCTTCTGGAAGCAGTTCGACATCCCGAAGTCCGTGAAGAAGGACCTGTTCTGGGATCTGCCCGAGTCGCGACAGACCCTGCGCAACTACTTCGGTGACGTCCGCATGCTGGCCACCGACACCGGCCTGATGAACCGTGCCTCGCGCCTGGTGTGGAAGGCCTGCAAGATGGACGGCCGCGCATCACGCTTCCGTAGCGAACCTCACCGCAGCTCGCACAACGCCGCCGCGTAGCTCCCGGACAGTCGAGATCGGACTCATAGCGCCATGCCACACGTAGTCACGCAGTCCTGTTGCAGCGACGCCTCGTGCGTCTACGCCTGCCCGGTCAACTGCATCCATCCGACGCCGGACGAGCCGGACTTCCTCACCGCCGAGATGCTGCACATCGATCCGCAGGCCTGCGTCGACTGCGGCGCATGCGTCTCGGCCTGCCCGGTCGACGCCATCGTCCCCGAGTCGAAGCTGACCGACCCGCAGCGAGTCTTCCTGTCCATCAATGCGGACTTCTACAAGGAAGAGCGGCCCAGGCCGCTTCTCGCCAAGGTCATCCCGGCAGCCCACGTCGACAAGGGCCGACCGCCGTTGCGCGTTGCGATCGTCGGTTCCGGACCGTCGGCGATGTACGCCGCGGACGAGTTACTGACTCAGCCTGACGTGCAGGTCAACGTCTTCGATCGCCTTCCTGTGCCTTACGGCTTGGTTCGCGCCGGCGTTGCTCCGGACCATCAGAAGACCAAGCAGGTCACTCGCTTGTTCGACAAGATCGCCGCACAAAAGGGTTTCGAGTTCTACCTCAACGTCGAGATCGGCAAGCACATCTCGCACAGCGAACTGCTCGAAAATCACCATGCGGTGCTCTACGCAGTCGGCGCTTCGTCCGACCGTGGTCTCGGCATTCCGGGCGCTGATCTGCCTGGCACGGCCTCGGCCACCGACTTCGTAGCCTGGTACAACGGCCACCCCGATCACGCCGACGACGTCTTCGACCTCTCACATCGCCGCGCGGTCATCATCGGAAACGGAAATGTCGCGCTCGACGTCGCTCGCATTCTGACGGCCGATCCCGAGAAGTTGGCCGGTACCGACATCTCCGCTCACGCACTCGCCGCTCTGCGGAAGAGTCGCGTCGAAGAAGTTGTCATCGTGGGTCGACGCGGAATCGCGCAGTCCGCGTTCACGGTCCCCGAGTTCACCGGCCTGATGGCACTGCCGGACATCGAACTCTCTGTCGGACCCGACGACATGGTTCTCGACTCGGCCACCGAAGAACTGGCAAAACGCGGCGAACTCCCGCATGCCGTCGAGCAGAAGTTGCGTCTCCTCGAAGCCCTGAAGAACCGCGATCACGTCGACGTCGGCAACAAGCGCATCACGTTGCGCTACCTGCTCACGCCGACCTCGATCACCGGCGACGATCAGGTCAGCGGAATCGAGTTCGCGCGCAACGCTCTTGTCGACGCCAACGGAACCGTGCAGATCGAAGCAACCGGCGATACCGAGACCATCGATACCGGCTTGGTCCTCACCTCGATCGGCTACCGCGGAGTGCCCATCCCCGGCGTCCCGTTCGACGAGCGTGCGTCGGTCATTCCGAACGAGAACGGGCGAGTCCTCGAAGCTCCGAACGGAGATCCCGCCACCGGGGTCTACGCGACCGGTTGGATCAAGCGCGGACCGAGTGGGTTCATCGGCACCAACAAGTCCTGCGCGCAGGAAACGATCAGGATGCTCGTCGACGACTTCAACGACGGACGCCTGACCAACCCGGTCGCCGACGACTCCGCAGTCGATCGTCTGGTCCGGGCGCGACAGTCCGACGTCGTCGACCGCGAGGGCTGGCATGCCATCGACAAGGCGGAACTGGAACGCGGCGCTGCGCACGACCGTGTCCGCGAAAAGGTTCTGGATCAGGTCGAGATCACCTCCATCCTCGACGCTGCGGCCCGGGTGAAACCGGCGCGTCGATTCGGTCGACCCGTTCGCGCTCGCTGATCCGCTACAGGTAAACAGCTACTTTCACGCACACGGCCCCGCCTGCAGACTCGTCTGCCCGGCGGGGCCGTCTGCGTTCCGGCAGCGTCCCACTCAGCGAAAATTTTTGCCCGTCAGCAGCCGAAATCGTGTAATACTGCAACCTGTTCCAGTAAGCGGCACAGCGGGCCCACGATCCCCCGGATCAGGCTCGCCAACCAGATGAGGATTGCATGAGCGAGACTGCAACGCCGGCGCCGAACGGGAGTGTGACGCCTGCAGTAGAGGGTTGGTTCACCACCGGCGACGAACCTGCTCTGATCGGCACGAAGTGCCAATCCTGCGGCACCATTTCCTTCCCTCGTGAGGCGACGTTCTGCAAGAACCCGAGCTGCTTCAGCGAGGAGTTCGACGACGTGGAACTCTCCCGTAGCGGCACTGTCTGGTCGTACACCGACGCGCAGTACCAGCCCCCGCCGCCGTACATCCCGCGCTCGGATCCGTACGAGCCTTTTGCTCTCGCAGCAGTCGAGCTGCCCGAGGGGATCGTCATCCTCGGCCAGGTGGCCGACGGATTCGGCGTCGACGATCTCAAGGTCGGCAATACCGTCGAATTGGTTGTCGAGCCGCTGTACACCGACGAAACCGGAGTACGTACGACGTGGCGCTGGAAGCCTGTCGCCGCAGCTGATCAGGAGTTGCAGTCATGAGCAAGGACGTCGCAGTACTCGGTGTCGGTATGCACCCCTGGGGCAAGTGGGGGCAGTCGTTCGTGAAATACGGCGTTGCGGCCGCTCGCGCCGCGCTCGCCGATTCGGGTGTGAATTGGCAGGATGTCGACTTCATCGTCGGCGGCGAGACCGTCCGCAACGGGTACGGCGGATACGTCGCCGGAGCCACCTTCGCGCAGGCACTCGGCTGGAACGGCGCTCGCGTCGCCACGTCGTACGCCGCGTGTGCGACGGGAGCCCAGGCACTCGACACCGCTCGCGCACGAATCCTGGCCGGCCTCAGCGAAGTTGCCCTGGTCGTCGGCGCCGACACCACGCCGAAGGGCTTCCTCGCTCCCGTCGCCGGTGAGCGTTGGGACGACCCGGACTGGCTGCGCTTCCGCCTCATGGGTATGACCAACCCGGCGTACTTCGCGCTCAACGCGCGTCGTCGCATCGACCTCTACGGCGCCACCGCGGAGGATTTCGCCAACGTGAAGGTCAAGAACGCCAGGCACGGGCTGAGCAATCCGAATGCGCGCTACCGCAAGGAAGTCACCGTCGAGAACGTGTTGGCCTCCCCCGTGGTGTCCAATCCCCTTCACCTGCTCGACATCTGCGCGACGTCCGACGGCGGCGCCGCAATCTTGCTGACGTCGATGGAATACGCCCGCAAGATGGGCATCGCGGAACCTGTTCGCATCAAGGCTATTTCGACGGTCACGCCGACGTTCCCCCAGACGATCATGGACATGCCGAACTTCTCCACCGATTCCAGTTCCGCCGTTCCCGCTCCGGAGCGCACGTTCAAGGAATCCATCGGCTACGCCGCATACGAAGAAGCCGGGATCTCTCCCGAGGACGTCGACGTCGCCGAAGTCTACGACCTCGCTACCTCCGTGGAACTGGACTGGATCGAAGACCTTGCCCTCTGCAAGCGGGGCGAGGCCGAGCACCTCCTGCGTGCGGGTGACACCAGTATTGGAGGCCGCATCCCGGTCAATCCGTCCGGCGGTCTCGCGTGCTTCGGCGAAGCCGTTCCCGCACAGGCACTTGCGCAGGTGTGCGAGCTCACTTGGCAGCTTCGTGGACAGGCCGAAGGCCGTCAGGTCGAAGGCGCCCGCATCGGTATCACCGCCAACCAAGGTCTGTTCGGACACGGCTCCTCGGTAATCGTTTCCGCCTGACCCTGTTCTACTTTCGTGGCGGTCGCACACTCACCCGTGAGCGGCCGCCACGATCACGTCTGCCACTGCCCCTGGCCGGGAAACCAGCGATGCGTGCGAGGTCGGGAGTTCGCTGGTGTTCGCGCCCATCCGGTTTGCCATGAACCGCTGCGCCGATGCTGGGATCACGCGATCCTCACCGGCAACCAGATACCAGCTCGGTGTGTTCGCCCACGACGGTGGCCCGCCGAGCTCGAGGTTCGCCCACAAAGCCGCAGACTTCTGATGCGCCAACATCGTTGCCGCTGTCTCGTCGGAAACATCCTGAGCGAAGACGGAATGGAAATACTCGTCCGTGACGTAGCCGTCGACGTTCTTCCCGCCGATCGCGTGAGGATCGTCGACGATCTTCAATCCCAGAGCCGGAGGAAGCAATTGGCTGCCAGGAAACCTGATGGGATCGATCGTGATCTGCACCGGCTCACCCTGAACCGGAGCAAACGCCGCGATGTACACCAACGACTGCACCTTCGGGTCGTGAACATTGGTGATCACCGCGCCGCCGTACGAGTGTCCGACGAGCACGACAGGTCCGTCGATGTCCGCAACCGTCTTCTCGATCACGGACGCGTCGTAAGCGGGCCCGCGTAGAGGATTGTCCGGCGCCACGACGCGATAGCCACGCGAACGTAGGTCGGCGGCAACGCCGTCCCAACTGGTCGCGTCGGCAAAAGCGCCGTGGACGAGAACGACGGTTGGCTTGGGGCTCGCCACCGCAGCGCCGGAGCCGAAGATCACTCCAGCCGCGACTGTCATGAGTAACGCCAGAACTGCGGTGAATACACGTGAGATCTTCATGCGTTTCCTTCACTCTCGTCGAAAAGCGAGAAACTGCGGTAGGCCGGGACACGCCCGTTTCGATCCTAGAAATACCTGCTGCGACGGACGTGACTGTCCGTGCAGACTTTTGAGCTCACACTGCACAACTTCTGGTTGAGCGTCCGCATCGCGGGGTATCAGGGCTGCATGGCTTTGCTCCTGGATACTTCCGTGTTGGAGCCTGACCAACGCGCGGACGCCTTTGTCGACGCGATGGGTCGTGCCTCGGTCCCGTGTGCAATCCACTTGGAGAACCCGGAACGGGTGAGCGCGAGAATGAACGTGTGGAACCTCGGTGCAGCATCACTGTTCCGCTCCGAGTCGACCGGTATGCGGTTGACCCGAACACCACGTCACGTCCGGTCCGCGTCGATGCCCGTCCTTGCGATTGCCCTGCAGGAGATCGGGATCGGCCATCTAGATCAGCACGACGAACAACGCAGAGTGCCCGCCGGTGAGCTGTTGATGACGGACCTGACGTCGACCTACGATTTCTCCTGGCCGGGAACGGGCGCTTCCCAGTGCCTCTACGTTCCGATGGATCGGCTGGGACTGCCGATCGACACCGTGCGGGACGCAGCTACCCGGCCTCATCACAGCAATCTGTACCCCGTGATGATCGCGCACGTTCGTGAATTGTTCCGCAGCGCCGCTCTGTTGGAGACCGATCCTGCCGCCGAACAATTGGGCGAGGCCTCGATCGAACTCGCACGTGCTTTGGTCGCTTCGATCGCACATGCGAATCCTGACGCATCCGCTCCGAGATCGGCCCTTGCCATGACTTCGATCCGTCGATACATCCGTGAACACCTTCACGATCCGACACTGAATCCCGCACGAATTGCTCACGCCCACAACATCTCACTGCGACAGCTGTACAAGATCTGCTCGGACAACGGCTTTCGGCTCGAACAGTGGATCATCACCCAGCGCCTGCAGAAGGCTCGGGACGAACTGGCTCGACCCGCTACCGTCGATCTGCCGATCGCGACCGTTGCGCACCGGGCGGGGTTTGTCGACGCCGGACACTTCAGCCGACGCTTTCGACAGGCCTACGGGCTGAGCCCGACTCGTTGGCGTCAGCTCCGCGATTGAAGCAGCGCCACAACGTCTGACTGACCACGACTTTCGGCATTGTCCAACGCGGTCTTCCCCGATGCATCGCGGATCGAGGGATCTGCCCCCGCGTCGAGAAGCTGAGTGATCACATCGATATAGCGCGCCGAACCATCGCCGTACACAACGGCTTCGAGTAGCGCCGTCCACCCGGGATCGTTGACGTGATTGACCGGAACCCCGGCAGCGATCAGCATCCGGACGCTCTCGACATGCGCGTGTTCACTCGCGGGAATCAGCGCCGTACCGCCGTAACGGTTCACGCTGTCGACGTCCGCGCCGTGGGCGAGCGTGAGCGCCAGAATCTCGTTCAAACCCTCGGCTCCGGAATACAGGAAGGCCGAATCCTGTATGGAATCCTTCGCGTTCACGTCTGCTCCGGCAAGAATCAACGTAGAAGCCGCAGCGACAGCGTCGTTCTTGGCGGCCTCGACGAGTGGAGTCCGTTCGCCCTCGCCGCGAGCTTCGATGTTCGCGCCCGAAGCCAGGGCCGCGGTGATCGCTGCCGGATCATTGCGGTCCACCGCATCGAAGAGCGCGCGTTCGGATTCCGGCGTCGATGGTGGATTTACACCCGTAGGCGGTACAGCTGCCGTTGTTGGTGCTGACGCCGCGGTTGTCGGCGTCAGCGGGGTGTCGGACGAACTGCAGCCGGCCAACGCCCCGGTCACTGATACCGCGAGGATAACGCAGACGAGGACAGACCTACCCGGAAGCGCCGTCACATCGGATTACTTTCTTGGACAAGAGTTTCAAGCGTCATCCTGACGGCGTCCAGATGTTCGGCCATCGCCCTGGAGGCGTGGTCGTAACTGCCGGATGCGATTCCTTCGACTATTCGTTCGTGTTCCTCGTTCGACCTTTCCTGGCGACCGGCAACAAGATTGAGTGTCTCGGACTGCCTTGTCAACGCTTCACGAATATCGACGATTACCGACTCGAAGACCCGATTCCTACTGGCTTTCGCGATCAGTCCGTGGAACTGCGCATCGAGTGCGACCCATACGAGCGGATCATCCTCGTCACGCATCTGCTGGACCAGTCCGCGGAGGGCCGTCAGTTCCTCCGCTGTGTGCCGTTGGGCAGCCCACCCTGCGGCCGGAATTTCGACATGCGGCCGCGCTTCGACCAACTCGTTGGCCGCGTAGCTGCCGAAGTCGAGGTCTCGCGCTATCGAATCGCTGACGACGAAGGTGCCGAGCCCGGATTTCGTCTCGGTGAGCCCGAGGGCATGGCACGAGCGCAGGGCTTCACGGATGACCGATCGACTGACCCCGTGTCTTTCGGCCAGGGACGCCTCGGACGGGAGACGCTCTCCGACTGCCAGTTCGCCGGAGGTTATTGCGGCACGGAGGTCGGCGAGAACCGCCTCGGCAGCACTCACCCGCGAGGCGACGGGTCGCCTGGTGGCCCAGCTGTCTGACAGGTTCATGCCGTCATTGTTGCGACTGCCGAAGTCCCGCGTCAAACATCGCACTTGATGAAGGGTTGACGTGCCGGAGTGAGCGAGGTAACAATTACACCTGTCAGACAGCCTGATAGCCCGATAGCAGGGCGGGACTATAACTCGACCGTCAGCGCTGCGATCCCGAAATACACCCACCGCGCAGAGTGATGCTTGCGCGAAGAGACACGAGGAATTGATCAAGTGCTCGAAACGCGAACAGAACACGATCTGCTCGGCGATCGCGAGGTTCCAGCCGATTCGTACTGGGGTATCCACACCTTGCGCGCAATGGAGAACTTCCCGATCACTGGTCGAACAATCTCCACGAACCCGCATCTGATCCGCGGCATCGCTTACGTCAAGTGGGCCGCAGCCAGCGCAAACGAAAAGCTGGGCATCCTCGACCGCCCGCGCGCGGAGGCCATCTCACAGGCATGCAAGGAGATCGTGGACGGGCGGTGGCACGAACAGTTCGTGGTGGACGTCATCCAGGGTGGCGCCGGCACGTCGACGAACATGAATGCGAACGAGGTCATCGCCAATCGCGCGTTGGAAATCCTCGGCCACCAGCGCGGCGACTACGAACGGCTTCACCCCAATGAACACGTGAACCTGAGCCAATCGACCAACGACGTCTACCCCACGGCCGTGAATATCTCGACGATCTTCGCGATCGATGACCTGCTGGATGCACTTCTTACACTCCAGAACGCATTCACGACCAAATCTCTTCAGTTCGCCGACACAGTGAAGATGGGACGCACCCAACTGCAGGACGCCGTGCCGATGACCCTGGGTCAGGAGTTCGGGACCTACGCGGTCATGATCGAGGAGGATCGGGCGCGTCTGGCTGAGGCCGCTCTTCTCGTTCACGAGATCAACCTCGGTGCGACTGCTATCGGCACTGGCCTCAACGCACCCGCCGGCTACGCCGAGGTGGCCTGTTCCGACCTGGGCGCACTGACCGGACTGCCGCTGGTGTTGGCAACGGATCTTGTCGAAGCGACCCAAGACGTGGGCCAGTTCGTCCACCTCTCCGGCGTCCTCAAGCGGGTCGCTGTGAAGTTGTCCAAGGTGTGCAACGATCTCCGGCTGCTCTCTTCGGGCCCGCGAGCCGGATTGAACGAGATCAATCTTCCACCGGTGCAGGCAGGTTCGTCGATCATGCCGGGCAAGGTCAATCCTGTCATTCCCGAAGTCCTCAATCAGGTCGCGTACGAAGTCATCGGCAACGACGTGACGATCACGATGGCTGCGGAATCCGGTCAGCTCCAACTCAACGCTTTCGAGCCGATCATCGTGCACTCACTGTCCGAAGGAATGCGACACCTCGGTGCGGCTTGCCGCATTTTGGCGGACCGGTGCGTACTCGGCATCACGGCTAACACCGAACTGCTGCGCGCCCGAGTCGAAGACTCCATCGGCCTCGTCACCGCGCTCAACCCCTACATCGGATATACCGCGTCCACTCGGATCGCCCAGGAGGCGTTGATTTCCGGGCGTCGCGTCGCCGATCTCGTAATCGAAGCCGGCCTGCTCGACCGCGAGGAACTCGATCGGTTGCTCAGCCCCGAACATCTCGCCAATCTCCGCGTTTCGGGGGAGAAGCCTCATGCCACCGCTGTTGCGGAGGAGGTTTGATGACCGTCGAACGGGAAGAGACAGGCCGCGCCGAAGTTGCCACTGAGGAGGATCTCGGATATCAGAAGGCGCTCGGCCCCAGACAAATTCAGATGATCGCGATCGGTGGCGCGATCGGAACCGGCCTTTTCATGGGGGCGGGAGGGCGACTACAACAGGCGGGCCCGGCCTTGGTTCTCGTGTACGCGCTGTGCGGATTCTTCGCGTTCCTGATCCTGAGGGCGCTCGGCGAACTGGTGATGCACCGACCGACTTCCGGATCCTTCGTTTCCTACGCACGCGAATTCTTCGGCGAAAAGATGGCTTTCGCTGCGGGCTGGTTGTACTGGATGAACTGGGCAATGACTGCCGTGGTCGACGTCACGGCTGTGGCGTTGTACATGAACTTCTTCAAAAAGTACTGGGCGCCACTGGGACACATCGATCAGTGGATGTTCGCTCTGATCGCGGTGTTGCTGGTTCTCGGACTGAATCTCGTGTCCGTGAAAGTCTTCGGAGAGTTGGAGTTCTGGTTCGCGTTGATCAAGGTCGTGGCCTTGACCGCATTCCTCGGGCTCGGTGTCTATTTCGTACTCTTCGGCACGCCCATCGAAGGGCATTCCTCCGGATTCAGCCTGATCGCCGACAACGGTGGGCTGTTCCCCAACGGAATACTGCCGGCAGTCGTGGTGATTCAGGGCGTCGTGTTCGCCTACGCTTCAATTGAACTCGTGGGGACCACGGCTGGAGAGACCGAAAATCCCCGGAAGGTGATACCCAAGGCGATCAACACAGTGATCATTCGGATCCTCGTCTTCTACGTGGGGTCGGTCCTGCTGCTCTCACTGTTGCTCCCGTACACCGAATACCACGCCGGTGAAAGTCCATTCGTCACATTCTTCGGTTCGATCAACATCCAAGGCGCAGATGCGATCATGAATCTGGTCGTTCTCACGGCGGCGTTGTCTTCCCTCAATGCCGGATTGTATTCGACCGGACGAATACTCCATTCGATGGCGACGGCCGGTTCGGCGCCTGCCTTCGCTGCCAGAATGAACAAAGCCGGAGTGCCGTACGGGGGAATCGCACTCACCGGCGTGGTCATCCTGTTCGGCGTCGGGCTCAATGCTGTTGTCCCAGCGCAAGCCTTCGAAATAGTCCTCAATCTTGCGGCACTTGGCATCATCAGTGCATGGGCGGTAATTGTGCTGTGCCAGTTGAGGCTCTGGCAACTTGCGAAACAAGGCAAAGTCACTCGCCCTGCCTTCCGCATATTCGGCGCACCGTACACCGGGATCGCGACACTGGTCTTTCTTGCGGTCGTTATCGTGTTGATGGCATTCGACAACCCTGTTGGAACGTGGACCGTCGGATCCATCGCGATCATCGCACCGCTCTTGATGATTGGTTGGTACGCCGCCAGGAATCGTATTCGCGAGTTGGCCATCCACCACCCCGCAGCTTGACGTGAAAGGACCACAGTGTCGAAAGTCGCAGTTGTCACTACCGGTGGCACCATCGCCAGCACCCGGGATGCGCATGGAATCAGCCGGCCCGCAATCACCGGTGCAGATCTGGTCGGCAACGAGCAGACCGACATCGAGCTTCGAGTCGTCGACGTGATGTCGAAGGACAGCTCGAGCATGACCTTCGCGGACATGGATCGTGTTCGCGACGCCGTAGCCGATCAATTGAAAGATCCCGGACTCGACTCGGTGGTCGTGCTTCACGGCACCGACACGATGGAGGAAACTGCGTTCTTGTTGGACCTGCACCACGACGACCAACGCCCGGTGGTCTTCACCGGCGCGCAGCGCACTTTCGACCATCCCGAATCCGACGCTCGTTCGAATCTCGCCGCGGCGATCTCAGCCGGACTGGACATCTCGTCACACGGGCGTGGTGTCCTCATCGCCTTCGGCGGTTCGGTCCATCCAGCCGCAGGTACGCGAAAGTCCGATACGACGGCACTCGATGCCTTCCGCCGCGTGCACATCGATCCGCTCCTGCTGCGCACGCCAGAACCATTGCCGTGGCATCCGATTTCGGATACCCGCGTCGACATCATCGCCGTGTATCCCGGGGCAGACCGCGTACAGATCGACGCCTGCGTGCACGCCGGGGCGCAGGGACTTGTTCTCGACGGACTCGGTTCGGGAAATGCCAATCCGACGATAGTCGAGGCCGTACGAGACTGCGTAGGCGCTCACATTCCGGTAGCCGTGACAACTCGGGTGCCCTCGGGGCCAATCTCCCCGGTTTACGGTGGCGGTGGTGGCGGGCACGACTTGATCGCCGCAGGCGCTGTATTTTCCACCGATCTTCGAGCCGGGCAGGCACGTGTACTTCTGGCAGCCTTGTTGTCAGATCCGGATCTCGTGGGCCTGGAAAAGGTATTCGACCGCTATTCGAGGTTTGCTCGCACCCCGCCGTTCGGGCGGTAGAACTGGCGACACCTTCATTGTTCGAAATTCACTCCACTAAATCAGGGACTTTGGTCCGAATTTTCGACTTGGACGCTTATTTGGTGTCCGAATTGGGTAGTTTCACATCATCTAACTCGTTCAAAATTTCGATCCAGCGGTCACGTCCAGTGCAGCCAGTCGAACAGGAGTCGGATGAGCAGCCCATTTCGTGATGCCGCTGCAGTAACGCTCGACGCGTCTCACCGCGTCGGGCAAGCGCACGTGCCAGGCGCCGCACTCAACGGTCGTTTTCACCCGCCAACTGCCGTGAAAGGACTGGTCGCGCGTCCGCGCCTGCACCGCAAACTCACCGCATCCACTGCCACCAAAGGCTCAGGCCCCGGGCCTGTCGGGTTGCTCTCGGCTCCGGCCGGTGCGGGGAAGACCCTACTTCTGGCCGATTGGGCTCGCGAATATTCTCGAGCCTCCCCTGATGTTGCGCTGGCCTGGCTGACGTTGGCCGAGCGCGACAACAACGTGTCGATACTGTGTGAATCCCTCGCCGAGGCGATCGCGACCTCCGTCGATGCGGCCGGCCAGAGGCTCCCCGTGCAGACCGGATCCAGGCCGCCCGTCGAGCAGTGGCTCGCGCACTTTGCGGAAACCCTCGAAACGCACGAGCGCCGAACAACGTTGATCCTCGACGACGTTCACACCCTCCACGATCCGATGTCGATCGGTCTCCTCGATCGGATACTCACACAGACCCCGGGCAACCTGTCGATTATCGTTGCCGCCCGCTACGAACCACCGCTCACGTGGCATCGTCTGGCTCTCGACGGCCGACTCACCCGCTTTGCATCCACCGATCTCGCTTTCGATCGCTCCGAGATCACCGCGATATTCGGCGAGTACGACATCACGCTGCGCGACGACGAACTCGCAATCGTCGAGAACTTCACCAAGGGGTGGGGCGCCGTCGTTCGCCTGACCGCCGCGTTTCTGGCCGGCCGCAGTGACATCGGCGATGCACTGGACGAGTTCACGCACACACCCCGCCCGATCGCCGACTTTCTCGTCGACGAGGTACTGACGTCCTTGCCCGAACATGTCACCTCGTTCATGTTGCGAACATCGGTAGTCGATTCTTTCTCCGCCCAACTGGCGGAAACTCTGACGGACTCGAACGCTCGATCCGAGATCGACTCGCTGATTCAGTTCAACTTCCCCGTGACCCGTACCGATTCCGCCGACCACACAACGTGGTTCAGCTATCACCCTCTCTTGCGCGAGCACCTTCGGGCAGAGTTCCGTCGCGTCGATCACATCGAGAGAAACCGCGTACACCTGCGAGCAGCAAGCTGGTTCGAAAGCAATCACTTCGAACTCGAGGCGCTCGAACTCGAGGTGTCGATCGGAGACCCATGCCGCATTCTCGCGTTTCTCGAACGCTGCGGGCTGGGCCTCGTACTCGACGGGCACTGCGGGGACGTCGTGCGAGTCCTGGAATCGGTGTCGACGCAGGTTTCGGAATCCCCGATCACCCGACTGGTGCTGGCGGCGGCCGCCCTCCACTCCGGTGACGTGACCTCGGCGACCACGTGCCTCGATCTTCTCGAGGCAACTCATCCACCGATTGCAGAAGATCCATTGTTCCTGGCGATGAGCCTGGAAATCTCCTGCGTTACGGCGACTTCCGACAACGAGCCGCTGGCGGCACGTCTGGAGCGGCGTCAGAAAAGCACCCACTCCGACATCGAAGCCTACGCACACATGGAATTGGCGACGGCACACTTACTGCGACGTGAGTTCGACAGGGCGACTGTCGAATACACTCAAGCCGTCGCACTCGGGACAATACGGGGCAGGGCGCGATTCGTCTTGAAGTCGCTGACCGGACTGGGCTACGTAGCTTCTCTCAGCGGAGACATCGGGGCGATGAGGGCTCACTCCGTCTACGCTCTCGACTACGCGGTCGAACATCGCATCACGACGACTGCGGAGTACGAGTTGCCCGCGTCGGTGGCCGCCTTTGCCACATATCTCTGCGCTTCGAGCGAACTCCCGTACCGCATCCCGACAATCGGAAACTACCGGAGCACAGACGTTCTCGGCGCCAGCGCGCCGGTGTTCGGGTGGCACTCCGTCGTAACCTTCGGCCTTCACGGTCTCGACGGCTCGACCGACCGACGCTCGACCGCCGCCGATGTCCGCGACGCGATGCTCAGCGCGATCGAATTACGTACCTTCGCGTTCGCGACCTTGGCTCTTCTACCACCCGTCGTCCACGCATGCCTTTCCGTCGGCGAGGTGGAATGGGCAGCGAGACTCGTGCGTGACGCAGCCGATCAATTCGGAGAAACGTCGGAGATACATCTCGCACGGGGTGCCGTCGCCTTCTCGTCCAACAAGTTCGCGGAAGCACTCGTCGAAGTTTCCGAAGCTCTCGGGTCCTCCGAAATCCCGTTGCTCGCACATCACGTCTACGCCTGGACACTCGAAGCCGGGATCCACGCTGCAACAGGTCACGAGCGCAAGTCGTTTCGCTCCCTCCACAAAGCGCTGCGCGCCGCGGAAGCCGGTAGCCTGCTACGCCCCTTCCTCGACTACGGCGCATCCCTGCGGCCGGTGTTCGACGAGTTCAGTGGACATTTCGGAGATCAAGAAGCATTTGCCGAACAGGTACGTAGCCGCATTCGCCCACAAGAATTGGTGAGTGCACCGATCCTCACGCCAGGCGAATACACCGTACTCCGTGAACTGGCTTCCGGAGACACCACCGAGTCCATTGCCGACACGCTGTTCCTTTCCGTCAACACCATCAAGACGCATCTTCGCGGGATCTATCGCAAGTTGGAAGTGAGCAACCGACGCGACGCGCTCAAGGCTGCGCGACGCGGCGGACTCATCTGAGCAAGACTGCTTCCATGCCCCCGAAGCTGTATTCCGATACGCGCGATCGATTGACCGTGTGGGCGAGACGTACACCCAGTCGACGGTTGGCGACTGATGCAACCATCGGGGTCTTCGAAGTCGGGCTCGTGGACAGCGCCATGACTTTGGCGGCCCAGGCCTTTACGTCATTGCTCCCGGTCATGATTGCAGCGTCGACCTTGGAGAAGCTGAAGCCGTTGGCTGATGCCGCCAAAGACGACCTCGGCGTCCAACTCCCCGACACCGTATTGACCAGTACCTCTACCGCGGCAGCGTTCGGGATTGTCGGCTTGCTCATGCTGCTGATCAGTTCCACGTCCTACGCTCGCGCTCTCGGCCGGATGTACGGACGGATCTGGAGCGTGCCGACGGCGACACTCCGTCAGGCGTGGCGGTGGTTCGCGGTAGTGTGCGTCGTGGCCGCGTCGGTGGTCGGTGCGGCCCTGTGCCGTGAACTGAATGGTGTTCCGGGAGTGGGCAGAGTCCTGGAATTCACAGCGGTCTACGTCGTGTGGGCACTCGTGTGGACAGCCGTGCCCATGCTGCTGACGGCCAATCGCATGACCACTCGAATGTGCGTCGGGTCAGGATTGCTCACCGCGACGGGCCTGACCGGACTGCACGTGGCCGGCACTCTTTTCCTCCCCCGAATGACAAAGACGTCGCAGGACGAGTTCGGTCTTCTGGGCGTGATGTTCACCGTCATCGGCTGGCTGTTCATCTTCTCGGCCATCGTGGTTGTCGCGTCGTCGATCGTCGGATCAGTGGCCAAAGATTCCGGTCCCCTGGGAATCTGGCTACGGACATCACGCTGAGGTGTTGTCTCGACCTGCAAGCGCTTTCGAGACGGTCGGATAGACGTCGACCTTCAGCGCGCCCTGGTCGGCACCGGACAGAACGTCGCGGAACTGCCCGATGTCGCGTGCCACTCGGAAGCTCACATTTCTGCGTGCCAACGAATCTCGAAGCTGAGCCAACATCTGCGCAGCGCTGACGTCGATGAACGGTGACGTCTCGGCGTCGAGAACGACCATGGTGGTGCCGGCGGTCACCAGACCGGTGATCTGATCACGCACGTGATCGGCATTGGCGAAGAACATCCCCGCTTCGACCCTGACCACTACGACGCCGTCGAGTGTCTTCAGATCAGGATGCCCACTGATGTCGACCCAGCGCGTGCCGTCCTTGGCCAGAGCGGCCACGTGCGGTTTGGAGACCCGATACAGGAGCAGCAACATCGAGACGGCGATTCCGATGATCAGACCGGGCAACGTGTCGAAGAGGAGAACCCCGAACATCGCCGCGATCGCCGCCGCGAAATCGGCCCGGGCAGCGTGCCCGTAGATACTGCCCAACCTCTTCGTCCACACCCGGTACAGCGCTGCGAGGGAGGAGAAATCGACCAGTTCGATCACTGCTGCGATGACCACAGCCGAGAGCGTCGCCTCTGGCAACTTCTCGAACAGGCCGGTGAGAAACAGCAGTGTCACCAGCGTCAGCGCCGCGACCACCAGTCCGCTGACCTGAGATTTGGCGCCCGCTCCTCCGTTGACGGCGGTCTTCGACAGGCTGCCGTTGACCACCATTCCCGAGCAGAGACCCGATCCGAGATTGGCCGCACCCAGTCCTGCCAGTTCACGATTGGCGTCGATGGTGTAGCCGGCTTTGGCCGCGTATGTCTTTGCAGCGCCAAGACCTTCGGCGAAACCGATGAGCAGAACGCCGACCGCAGGTCCGACCAGGTCGAGGTAGTCCTCGGCTCCCACACCACTCGGCAGACCCATCGACGGCAGGCCCGAGTCGATGTGTCCGACAATGTCGATGCCACGATCGTCGAGGCCGAACAACGCTACTGCGGTAATGCCCAGCAGCACGACGAGGAGCGAACCCGGTACGAGCGGAAGCCATCGCTTGACGCCCAGGACCATTGCCAGGCTGAGCAATCCGATGATCACGGTCGGTAGGTCGACCTCACCCAGTTCCTTCACCACTGTCCACGTCTGGACGAAGAAGTTTCCCTCCCCCTTGTCCACGCCCAGGAGTTTGGGTACTTGACCGATGATGATCGTGAGCGCCAGACCGACGATGAATCCCTTGAGAACCGGCTCGGAGATGAAGGACGCGATGAATCCGAGGCGCATGAATCCTGCGAGCAGTCCGACGAGCCCGGTCACGATCGCCAATGCCGCCGACAGCGCGATGAATCGGCCGTCGTTTCCTGAAGCCAATGGCGCAATCATCGCCGCGGACAACGCTGCGGTCGCCGACATCGGCCCGACGATCAGATGGCGCGAACTGCCGGCTGCTGCATACAGAATCAATGACGGAACCGCAGCATAAAGCCCGACCACCGGCGGAACTCCGGCGATGGTGGCGTACGCGAGCGCTTCCGGAACAAGGACAGCCCACACCGTAAGGCCCGCAATGATGTCGGGGCGAAGCCAAGCGCGTTGATAGTCGGACAACGATCCGAAGACCCACCAGGTCCGCGTGTGCGGAGCACTCATAGTCCTTGCACCCCTTTACTGATCTGCATCGCCGCGATCAGGACGAGGAGCCCGACGTTCAGCAAGTGCGTGTTGGTGGCTATCCAGGTGCGGATCTTCAGCAGCGGTTCGGTTGCCTCGTCCTTCTTGATCAGCAGGAGGGCAACAGGTACCGCGACCGAGGTCACGGACACCAACGAGAAGATCACGGCCGAGACGATCTGCGACGTCGGTGCCACGGTGCTGAGACGAAGGTTCATCGCTGCTGCGATGGCACACGACATGTCGATGGGGTTGAGAACGAACAGCGCGAAACCGAGCACACCGGATCGCATTGGTTGGAAGTGCTCAACCGATTGCAGCATCTTCGGCAGCTGAGGGGCCGCAGCCACAACGTCGCCAGGGGCAACTGCAGCCGCCATCGCCTGAACCCCGCGACGACTGCGTGAGTAGACGAACCAGGCACCCGCCAGCAGAGTTGCCCCGAGAACGAGATGGATGATGGGCACCCACAGCGGAGGGTGTGTGCGCTGATGAACCTGGAGTGCGGTCAAGATGACGTACGAACCGGCCAGCGCGACAACTATTCCGAGATACCACCCGATCAGGTACGCAATGCTGTTGATACGCGCTCGTTCGGAAAACAGTACGGCCACAACGGCGACAACCGCCAGCGGGCTCATGATGATCCCGAGCGCCAGCGGGATCTGTTGCAGTAGCAGCGATCCCATAACTACCTCCAGTTGTCAGAGACCGCCGATGCCCTTGCCGATGAGAACAACACCGATAACCAGGATCAACACACTCATCACCGTGGCGTTGTTTTCCTGCAACCACACCTTCAGCTTGGCCAGCGGACCACGCAGTCGCTCCGCGGCAACGAGGTAGCCGATCACGGGCACGCACACTGTGCAGGCCGCGATGATCGTGAAAACCAGAATGGCGACAACAACTTCTCCGGAGCCCAATGACGCGGATCCGATCGAGATTCCGGCCGCGATACACATCATCAGATTCTTCGGATTGATCGCAGCCAGAGCGAAGCCCAAGCCGAGGCCTTTGACAGCGGTCATGTCATCGATGGCGTGCATCCACTTCGGGGTTTCGTGCTCGCCTCCGCGTCCGCGCCATTGCTTGACTCCGAACGCAAGAAGCAATACACCCAACGCCAGCTTGATCCACGACACTGTCGCTGACGGATCACCTTCGGAGTCACCGAGCTTGCTGGACAGAAGCACGAAGATCACGGTGGCGACGACGATTCCCAGTATCCAGCCCAGCGCGAACCCGACGCTCGTGCTGCCGGCACGCTTGGACAACAACATCAAGATTGCCGCGATGATCGGGATCGGCGATACCGCAACGCCGACCGCGAGGGGTAACAGATCCCCGATGACAGATCCCATGCCGACCTCTTCTCTCTCCCGGTCGACACTAGGGGTGGCGACTCTACGGAGCCTCACACAAAAGGGATGAACGGACCCGCGACGACATTCACCCGTAGGGGATGACGCCCCGAGCGCGTACGGGAGTAAGACTGGATCCCACGGATGCGGAGTCCTGGATCGGGCAGCGACGCCGATTGCACTTGACGACATGCGATTTCGAGGCTCGGAGCGCTGCCTTCTCGAACCTCATGGCCCTACGAAATGGAGCGGATACTGATGAATGCTCCCACTCGGTATCAATTCCTCATCGACGGCGAAGTGTCGGACCGCGTCAAGGCCGCATTTCCTGAACTCAGTGTCGCCAGTGCGGCCGGCGGGTTCACCAGTTTGTACGGACCCGTCGCGGACCACACGGCTATGCGGAGCATCATGGCCCGTCTCGATTCCCTCGGCCTGACCGTCGCCGAAATGCGTCGACTCCCAGACTGATCCGAGCCACACCCTGTCGAAATGTCCCACGCACGAGCGATGGTCCCGACCGAGTCGACTCGGTCGGGACCAACTGCTCTCGGGTTGTTCGGTGCCTAGACTCTGTCCCTGTCCCAGGTCGCGACCGCCCAGATCACAACGACATCGAGCGCGATGACCAGGATCGACCACAGTGGGTAATACGGCATCCACAAGAAGTTGGCGATGATCGAGAGCGACGCAATGACGATTGCCGCCGCCCTGGCCCACACTGCACCGGTGAAGAGGCCGAGGGCCACCACGATCCCGATGATGCCCAAGATGATGTGGATCCAACCCCACGTCGTGATGTCGAACTTGTACGTGTAGTTGATACCCACGACAAACAGATTGTTGTCGGCAACGGCCGCGATGCCCTGAAGCAGAGCGACAATGCCTGCGGTGAGCAGCAGGATTGCTGCTGCAAACGTCGTACCTACCGCGAAACCCTGCCGGACAGGGTGATTCGCGGGTTCCCGCGGTGGAGCAGTCATCAGCGTTCCTTTCGACAGAATGCACTTCCCTTACTCAGTCTCGAGGGGCTGGAAGGCGAAAACATCACCCGTCGCGGATGAACCGCAGGTCACCGACCCGTACCCGCTTGCCGGGATCGCAAACCAATGTTGGCAGACTGGCACTGTGCAACACACCGTAGTCGTGATCACCGATATCTATGCTCCACCGGCGGTGATCTTCGATCTCGAACTCGACATGGACGAACACTCGGCCTCGCTCCGCGCAACAGATGAGGTGGCAGTCACGAGTACGGGTAGATCGACGCTGGGAGAGGGCGACGAGGTGTCGTTCACTGCTCGGCATCTCGGGTGGAGATTCTCGATGACAAGCCGGATCACGCAGTACAACCGTCCGTACTCGTTCACAGACGAGCAGGTCCGCGGCCCGTTTGCCGCAATGCGGCACGAGCACGTCTTCGACGTTCAGCCGGGTGGGTGGACGCGGATGCATGACCGCTTCACGGTTACGGCCCCCTTCGGGACGCTCGGACACCTGGCACTGAGGTTGGCTGTCGGCCCGTATCTGCGGCGCCTTCTCGAGCAACGCGCCGCGCACGTCAAGGGCCGCGCAGAAGTCGGCACGCCTTTCATCGAGTGAACACCCGCTCTGACGCACCGCAGGGAGTGCTCACTCGACAAAACCTGTGTTCACTCAGCAGCAGTCGCACTCGTCACCGCTCTCGGGCACAGCCACAACCGGGCAGCACGGATCACCCTTCCACGCGTTGATGCCTTCTTTCACCGCGATGACGGCGATGACCAGTGCAGCAATCGGATCCGCCCACGACCAGCCGAGCAGCGAGTTGAGCAGCAAACCGACCAACAAGACAGCAGAGAGGTAAGTGCAGAGCAGCGTCTGCTTCGAATCCGCGACCGCCGACAGCGAACCCAACTCCCGACCGGCTCGGCGTTGCGCATAGGACAGGGCCGGCATGATCGCCAAACTCACCGCAGCCAAGAGTATTCCGACGCTCGTGTGCCAAGCTTCCCCCAGACCGAACAGCGACCGAATCGCGTCGAACGAGACGTACGCAGCGAGCCCGAAGAACGAGAATGCGATCACTCGCAGTGCCGTCTTCTCACGGCTCGTCGGATCCGGCGCCGAGAACTGCCAGGCAACAGCTGCCGCCGAGGACACTTCGATCACCGAATCGAGGCCGAAACCGAACAGTGCTGCGGACGACACTCGTGTGCCCTCCGCCATCGCGATGATCGCTTCGACGACGTTGTAGCTGATCGTGATCGCCACGAAGATGCGAATTCTTCTCGACAAGAGCGCACGCCGGTCAGTCGAGAGCCCGACACCGTCAACGGGCGCAACCATCAGCAGCACCCCTCTGATTCGCTGTCCGGGCAGTACGACGGATCCACCGCGAGTACGACCCCGAGCAGGTCGTCGAGGGCCCGACCGATATGTACATCGGCGAGTTCGTATCTGGTCCGGCGCCCTTCCGGGACGGCCACCACCAAGCCGCAACCGCGCAGGCAAGCCAGATGGTTGGACAGCTTCTGCCTGGTCACAGCCAGTGTTTCAGCGAGGTCGGACGGATACCGCGGGGCGGTCTTCAGTTCGAGCAGTATCCGTGTCCGAGTCTCGTCGGACAGTGCATGCCCGAACCTCGCAAGCACCGCCACGTTGGTCACCACATCTACGCCCTCGATATCCATACGTGCGACAGTACATCGAAAACTGGATTCAGAAAACGATGAACTCCGATGGTTCAAGATCCCACCATCGGGTAACGCAAGCGTGAAGCCACCCAACCAAGCGAACACCGGGAGCCCACATCCGATGAACCGTACAAAAGTCGACGACCACGTAGCGCTGGCCGAACTACCGACAACCGGAAGCATCTTCCAGGCCTCGTGGCCGGTGCGTACGGGTGACATCCACACCGACAAACAACTGCGCCTCGACGCGATCGCGCGCTACCTCCAAGACGCGGGCTTCGATAATCTCGTCGACCGCGGCGCCATGGATACACACCCGCTGTGGATGGTACGAAGAACGGTGATCGATGTACTCGAACCGGTCGTCTGGCCGGATCGAGTTCACCTGCAGCGCTGGTGTTCAGGCCTGTCGAACAAGTGGTGTTCGATGCGAGTTCGCATCAGATCCGATGGCGGCGGGTTGATCGAAACCGAGGCGTTCTGGATCAACATCGACCCGAAGACGGGAATGCCGGCATCCATCAGTGAGAAGTTCACCGCCGCCCTGGCATCGACGGCCGTGGACCAGCATCTTCACTGGCGTCGGTGGATCGACCCGACCCCGGACACGACGCCGTCAGCGGATACGCCGTTCCCGTTGCGCTCGAGCGATTTCGACCCCTTCGATCACGTGAACAACGCAATCTACTGGCAGCCCGTGGAAGATGCGCTGCCCGACAGATTACGAAGCGGGCCCTTTCGCGCGATCCTCGAGTACACCCAGCCCATCAAGAGAGGTGAGCAGGTGAGCGTGCGAACCGGCACGAACACGCTGCACATCGACGCAGGCGACGAGGCACGTGCGTCGGCGCGGTGGTTCGCCTTGTCTCCGAAGAGCAACGATCAGGGGTGAAGTTTTCCGAATCCCACGACGGCAGAGTCGGATTGCCAGTCCAGATCATGAACCCGCACCTTGCCGAACTCGTTGCCGCCAACCGTGACCGCAGAGTTGCCGTCCACTGCCACAACGATGTTGGTGTGCTGACCGACCCATCTCGAACTGTCGTAGATCACCACATCACCCACATTCGGGGTGTACCCGCTGCCGTTCTCGGCGTACGCGCCGATCCCTTGGTAATACTCCTGCAAGGTGTACACCCCCGGGATGCGCCAACTTCCGGAGTTCGGGTTGGACAACGGTCGACCCGCTTCCCTCATGATCCAGCTGACAAAGTCGGCGCACCACTCTTCGTCGATGCCGTCGGAATAGAAGGTGCCCGGACGGTCCTGCTCATGCTCGGATTGCAGTAGCTCGAGCACCCGACCTTGATCAGACGTGAGCGCACTCGCGTCCACCGCCGGGAACTCAGCCGTGTCCCAGGGCAGGTACCGCGATGGTGCGATCGCGACGACCACCACCCCAACCACGATCACGACGCCGAGCACCCCGGCAATCCAGAGCACGATGCGGCGTCGGCGGTTCGATTCGGCAGGACTCACCCTTACGAGTGTGCCAGCCTGCCGCGGACCGAATCGCCAACCACCCCGATGACCTGGCAATTCTCACCAAATTCACACGAATGTGCCACCAAACTATTGCGGTGGCACCAAAGTGGTGCCATAGTGATGCCATGGACTTGACACCGTACGTAGACAACCTTCGCCACGAACTCGCGGTGGCGGCCGAAGCAGGCGGAGAAGACGCAAAGGCACTCGCCGATCGTTTGACCGCACCGCTGGAATCAGCAGTGCGACTCACCCTTCTCGACGCATTGTCTGCGGCAGCCGCCGAGATCACGCGTGACCTCGCCCCGGGTTCGGTGGACCTGCGCCTGCGGGGACGCGAACCCGAATTCGTGGTGGCACCAGCCATCAGTGAACCGGTTCCAGCCCCCGTCGAAGAGGACCCGACTCCGGCACCGCGCCCCGTCACGGAGTCCGACGACGCCTCGATGACTCGAATCAACTTGCGGCTGGGGCAAGACCTCAAAGACCGGATCGAGGCGGCGGCCCGGGAAGCCGGTATCTCCGTCAACGCGTGGCTGGTTCGCTCGGCTGCAACGGCTCTGGAAGGCGGCGCGAACAGAAGCACTCCGAGACAGCGCACGTCCCAAGGTTCCGAAAGCTTCAGCGGCTGGGTGCACTGACACCGGCTTCATCTTTCGCACCACCCTCTTTCATCAACCGAGACAACCTCATCGGGAGTATCACCATGCCTACATTCAGCACACCTGACCCCATCACCTTGAACTTCGACGTGGCAGTCGCACAAATCCGGATCACGGCGAGCAGCCGCAACGACACTGTCGTGGAAGTGTTGCCCAGCAACTCGTCTCGCGAGGTCGACGTTCGAGTCGCCGAACAAACGCGCGTCGAATTCGCAGGTGGCCGGCTGCAGATCAAGACTCCGAAACAGCGCGGCCTCGGCATCTTCGGGAAGACAGGATCTGTGGACATCTCCGTTCAGCTTCCCTCCGGCTCGGAACTCGAAGGCACTGCCGCAGTTGCCAACCTCCGTAGCGAAGGCACTCTCGGACGATCACGGGTGAAGGTTTCCGCGGGCGATTGCACACTGGAAACCACCGGGCCGCTCAACGTCAGCACCGGGGCCGGCGCGATCATCGTCGAGCACGTGGCCGGTGACATCGACACGAGCACCGGGTCCGGAAGCATCCGCATCGGCCGCGTCGACGGCAACGCGGAGGTCAAGAACTCCAACGGCGACATCAACATCGGCACGATCACCGGCGCACTGAAGGCGAAGACCGCCAACGGCAGTGTCGCCGTCGAGCACGCCGAATCCGACGCGAGCGCCGCAACCGCCAACGGCGACATCCGTTTCGAGACCATCGAGAGTGGAGTCGTATCCGCCAAGACGGCCGCCGGGCGAATCCATATCGGCGTTCGATCCGGAACCGCCGCACGATTCGACGCTCATACGTCCTTCGGCCGCGTCGACAACCAGATGAATGCCACGCACGGTCCGGCTTCCACTGAACGCCGGGTAGACGTCCGGGCACAAACCAGTTACGGCGACATCGTCATTCGACGTTCGGAGCCTCGAGAAGAATCCAACAAGAAGATCTAGCGAAAGGAACGCTGATGTCCCGTAAACCAGCCATCACCGCGACGGGCCTGAAGAAGGCCTACGACGACAAGACGGTACTGGACGGAATCGACATCTCCGTCGACCGCGGAACCGTCTTTGCGCTCCTCGGCCCCAACGGCGCCGGCAAGACCACCATCGTGGAAATTCTCTCGACCCTCGTTCCGGCAGACGGCGGCAACATCCGCATCGCCGGGTACAACCCTTCCGACGATCCCGACGCGGTGCGTTCGCGCATCGGCGTCACCGGGCAGTTCTCAGCGGTCGACGACTATCTGTCCGGTGAGGAAAACCTTCTCCTCATGGCCGACCTGCACCATCTCGGCAAGGACGAACGTCGAACGCGCACTGAAGAACTCCTGAAGAAGTTCGATCTGATCGACTCCGCGGACAAGCTGGCGTCGACCTACTCGGGCGGCATGCGTCGACGGCTCGACCTGGCAATGACGTTGATCGGACGACCGGAGATCATCTTCCTGGACGAGCCCACCACCGGCCTCGACCCCCGAAGCCGACGCACCATGTGGCAGATCATCCGGGAGTTGGTCGAGGGCGGTGTCACCATCTTCCTCACGACCCAGTACCTCGAGGAAGCTGATCAACTGGCCGACCACATCGCCGTCCTCGATCAGGGACGGATCGTCGCCCAAGGTACGGCAGCGGAACTCAAACGGCACATCCCCGGCGGCCACATTCGTCTTCACTTCTTCGACCGAGATCAGCTCGATTCTGCTGCAGCTGTTTTCGACGAATCATCACGTGACGATGCCGCCTACGTCCTCCAGGTCCCCAGCGACGGGGGTGTCCGCTCGCTGCGCTCTCTTCTCGACCAACTCGACGCTCACTCGATCGACGTCAAGGAACTCTCCGTGCACACACCCGACCTGGACGACGTGTTCCTGACTCTGACCGCCACCGAAAGGACCGACGCGCGATGACCACCATGACGCTTGCCTATCAGGACTCGAAAACCATGCTGCGTCGCAGCATTCGACACATCCTTCGATATCCGTCGATGACGGTGATGCTCGTCGGAATGCCAGTCGTTTTCCTACTGCTGTTCGTCTACGTGCTCGGCGGAACGCTCGGGAACGGCCTCGGCCCCGGCGGTGGCGGCCGAGCCGAGTATGTCAATTACGTTGCACCGGCGATTATTCTGATGACCGTGGCATCAGCGGCACAAGGTACTGCCATCTCCGTCGCAACCGATATGACCGCCGGGATCATTGCACGATTCCGAACGATGGCGATCACGCGCACGTCCGTCCTGACCGGTCACGTTCTCGGCAGCCTCCTTCAGACGATCGTGAGCCTCGTTGTCGTCATCGCCGTAGCGATAGCCGTCGGCTTCCGGCCCACTGCAGGCTTCGTGGAGTGGGCCGCGACGTTTGCACTCCTCGTCTCGGTCTCCATCGCCATGATCTGGTTGTCGGTCGCCTTCGGCCTCGTCAGCAAGAGTGTCGAGACGGCCAGCAACCTTCCAATGGTGTTGATCCTCTTGCCGTTCCTGGGAAGCGGCTTTGTCCCCACCGACTCGATGCCGACCGTGTTGCGATGGTTCGCCGAGTATCAGCCGTTCACTCCGATCATCGAGACTCTTCGAGGACTTCTTCTCGGCGAAGCCATCGGAAACAACGCGATACTCGCGATCGGATGGTGCGTCGCAATCACCTTCCTCTCCTACCTCTGGGCACGGAGTTTGTTCAACCGACGCCCGGTGCGCTGACCTCGAAACACACGATCTTCGAGAACAGGTACGGTGTCGCTGTCGTCGAGTTCCGAGGCGATGGCGACGTCGTGTGGAAACCCCATGGCGATCAACTCACGTCCTGAGGCACAGTCCCGCAGGCGGTCCTCGTACGAATCCGCCACCGCCGCCCACGCATCCGCCGCCATCCGAGCCTCGGGCGATACGTGGCCGTCCCAACCAGCAGCGGTCAGCGCCGTGACAACCGCACCGGCACCCCACAGATCCTCCACCGCCGGGCGCAACTCTCCACCGGGCCACTTCTCCCCGGATGCGACTATCGCAACCCGCGATCCCGGACCATGTTCGTGCACAATCCAATCCGCGACGGCATAAGCGTTCCTCAAGGAAGCGCCGACACACACCGCAACCTCGGACGCCAACGCAAACGCGATAGTCGACCCGTTCGGAGACGGCAGCACCAGCCGACTTGGCGCCTCGGTATCGCGAATCGTCTTGGGAGACAGACTGATCTGACCCTCTCTGGCCACACTTCGCCGTACAGCCAGAACCGCATCGGCATCACGCGCGTAGTCGACCGCACTCTCGTCATTCCAGGAAAAGGGAAGTACGTCGATTCCCGCGTCGGCGGCAACGCTCAGCGTCGTCGTGAACGAGAGAACGTCTACCACCACTGCCACATCGACGCCGGCAGCAATCGCTTCGGCGCCGCGCAACCCCCAGTCGAATCGAAGTCCGTAATCGAGTTGGCGATGCTCCGGATTCATCGCACCAGCATCTCAGAAACGAATCAGCTTGTCCGGCACGCGCAAGTCATCGTGCTCGTACAGTGCTCGCACGGCAACGGGATCGTCGGCGGCGCACACCGCGGCGACATCGTCCAACAGTAGGTCGTAGTCGGCGCCTGTCTTTCCGTCGTAGGCGTCCGTCATACGACCCCACTCGTCCCACGGCAGAGTTTCGACCTTGTTCATCGCGGCAAGATCCTTCACTGCGTTGCCGCGGATCTCGGCAGGCCCCCAGTTCTCGGTGCCGTACACCCCGAACTGGGACCCGTCGATCACGCCGCGTCGATACGCCAGCCACGCCTCACCACCACTGAGGAATTCTCCCGGCTGCAGGTTATGGGCGTGAGGAAGGACGTTTTGTCCGAGGATCTCCGAATCGATGCGGATCCACCGCTTGCCGGCGTCGTCCCAGTACTCGGTGATCCAGTGGTCCACGCCCTGTCCCGGTTGAAAGTAGGTGGCAAAACCACAGCGGACGCGAGCGGCAATTCCGCGATAGCGCAGAAACGCACAACTCAAAACAGCAAAGTGCCGACAGGTTCCGACGAGCCGCTTGTCGGGTTCTCGGGCGGAGGTCACCGGTGCCGGATCGAGCGCAAGCAGGCGTTGAAGCAGAACGCTTGCCGGCCGGATCTGGTTTTCGTCGAATCGGTCGGTGGGCAGATTCAGCGACCGTGCATCGGTGGGTTGGACCACCAGGTACGGCACTACCCGGCATATTTGCATGGGGTCGGTGGGGAGCGACTCGAGGGCGAGCATGTCCACCCCGTCGATGCGGGTGAACGGTCCTGCTGATGTGTAGTCGAGAACCGCCGTCATGGGCGGAGGTTAACAAACACTGCCGACACAGCAACTCCACTATGGTTAGGGTCCCATAACCATGAAACCCGAGGTTGCCGTGAACCCTATGTTGAGCCGCCGTGCCATGCTGTCCGTCACCTTCGCAACAGCAGCCGGTTTCGCCCTTGCTGCCTGCGGCGACAGTGCGAAAGGCGAATCCACTCCCGGCACCGAAGGTGCTCACGCCGAGGTCAACGCCTTCCCGGTGACGATCGACCACAAGTTCGGCTCCACCACCATCGAGCAGGCACCCAGCCGCATCGCAGCGGTCGGTATCGGCGACGCGGACGTTTTGCTTTCCCTCGGGCTGACGCCCGTCCTGGTCCCGGTGTGGAAGGGATCGACCGACGACGGAATCGGCGTCTGGGCCGACTCCGCAGTCCAGGGCGCCGAGCCGACGCCATTGGCCAACGCCACCACCGATTTCGACATCGAAACGATCGTGGCTGCAGCGCCTGACCTGATCATCGCCGTCAACAACGCGATCGACGAGGATCTGTACAAGCAGCTCAGCGCCATCGCGCCGACGGTGCTGCACGCCGCCGATCAGACGGATTGGGTTCTGCCCTGGCAGGAAGTCACGACCCGCATCGGTACGGCTGTGGGCGTTCCCGCGCAGGCAAAGAAGGAGGTCCAGGAAGTCGAAGACCTCATCGTTCGCACCCGCGCGGAGAACCCCCAGTTCGAAGGCAAGACAGCAGCTCTCGTCATTCGCTGGAGCGACGGAAATCTGCGAGCGTTCAGCCCCGAGGCAGCGCGGGCTCAGCTGCTCACGCAATTGGGATTCACGGCGCCTGCCGCACTGAAGGATCGGTTCGCGGGCAAGCTGAACTACGAGATCTCCGCCGAGAACTACGACCTCCTCGAGTGCGACTACCTGCTCTTCGACAACTACGAGAAGGCTCGCGCCGAGATGGAGTCGCAGCCGGCGTTCACCAATCTGAACGTGGTCGAGACCGGAGGCCTGATCAGCTTGGACCCCATCGTCAGTGACGCGGTGTCCATGCCGAACCCACTCACCATTCCGTTTGTGCTGGAAGATTTCGTCGCAAAGATCAATCAGACGATCGCTGGTCGATAACTTTCGTTCGGCCTGACCACACCCACAACACCACAGCCGACACGGCCACGCAGAGCGCAACGATCACCCATGGTGACGCCGGCGCTGCGTGGCCGTTGTCGACGAGGTCGTACACGAATCCGACTCCCACGGTTCCCAGGAGCGCGAGCAGACCGCCGATCGTGTTGAGCATGCCGAAGTGCGCTCCGAGGTTGCTTTCACGACCGAGGATCGCGATGGTGTCTCGCATCGGCGGCACCATCAACATCTGTCCCAGGTGCAGCAGCCCGATCCACACCGCCAGACCGACTATCTGCGTCGACGCCGAAGCTGCGGAGTCGACGCCGGTGACCAGCGGAACCAGGAACGACACCGAAATGAGCACAAGCCCGAAGGTGATCGCGCGCCGATGCCCGATGCGGTGGGCAACCGCGACCGTCGGTCCCTGCCCGACGATCACCAACACCGCCGCGCCCACGTAGAACCATCCCAGCGCCGACTGCGAACCGATTCCGCGCTCGAGCTGTTCCGGAAGCATCAGGTACAGCTGGCTGTACGCAACCAGCTGAAAACTGCAGAGCGTCGCGAAGAGCAGAAAGTTGTTGTTGGTCAGGACGCTTCGCCAGACGTCGCGCAGCGTATAGGTCGACACCGGGCCGTCGTGGGCATCGCCCGGTCGGGGGAACCAGATGAAGAACCCGACCCACATGATCGCGAAGAGCAACGCGGCGCTCGACGCCGTCCACGAGAACGGAAACATCAGGAGAGCAGCTCCCAGCGCCGGACCGATCACTGTTCCCAGGCGGCTGCACATCTGTTCCACTGCAAACAAATCGGTACGACGCATAACTCCGGCGGACTCGAGTTCGCGTCCGTACTCCGCGTTGGCCGACTCCACTGCGGGCGCGAAGAGCGCGGCAGCAAAGCCGACCAGGAGCACGCCGACGATCACGGCGCTCATGCTTTCTGCCAGACCGAGCATCAGAAAACCGACTACACGAACGGCTATGCCCAGCAGGATGATCGGACGCTTGCCGAACCTGTCGGCGAGGCTTCCACCGATGAAGAACATGCCCTGCTGACTGAACATCCGCAATCCGAGGACGAGGCCGACAATCCAGGCCGCAAATCCGAGGTCCTCCGAAAGGTGCACCGCCAGAAAGGGGACAACCAGATAGAACCCGATGTTGAACAGCACCATCGAGAGGAGGAGCAGCTTCACCACCGGCGGCAGGACACGAACCTTTGCGAAGGTCTTGTTACCGGGGAAACGCTCACTGAGTACCACGATCAGAAGACTATTGCCCGCACGGCGTTCTGTGGAAATCTGCCATTTTACAATTGGTTAACTGTCCGTTTAGGTAGCGATGGTAATCATCTTCCGGGGGTTCGAGCACACGACAACGAGAGCCGGGATTTGATGAATGGATTGACGCGCCGCCAGATGGTCAAGGCGATGGCGGTAGCCGCGGGCACAGTCACCGCGAGCGCATTTACATTGGGTGCCAATACCTCCGTCGCGGGGGCGAGCCCCGCGCAGGAGATCAAAGTGCTCTCCCTCAACACCTGGCACGGCGGAACCAAGATCAACGGTGGCCTGCAGCTGATCGCCGACATGATCATCTCGACACAGGCGTCGATAGTACTCCTGTCGGAAGCCGGCACTGCGACAACTGCATTGGCGGACATGCTGACCAAATCAGGAACCACCTTCTACGGAGCAGCGTCCTCCGACGTGGGGATTCTCTCCAAGTTTCCGATCGAGGAAACAGCCGACCTGAACTCGATGATCAAGGCAGTCGTGACGGTCGACGGCAAACAAATCGCCGCCTACTCGGCACATCTGGCCTACACGTCCTACGCGACGTATCTACCGCGCGGATACGGCGCGGGTGTTCCCAAGCCCGGAGAGTTCTCCGAGTTCGGTTGGAACAAGATGCCGTCCGGTCCGGTCACGGACCCCGAGACGGTTCAGCGTGTGAACATCAATTCGGGACGACCCAAGGCAATTTCGACGTTCGTCGACGATGCGGCAAAAGAACGGGCCAAGGGCAGATCCGTCATCCTCGGTGGCGATTTCAACGAACCGTCGGCCCTGGATTGGACCGACAGCACGCGAAATCTGTTCGACCACAACGGTGTAGTCGTTCCTTGGGAATCCACCCGCCTGCTCGACCAAGCCGGATTCGTCGACGCTTACCGCAGTAAGTACCCGAACCCGGCCACACACCCGGGCTTCACCTGGCCGTCCGACAATCCCGACGTCGACACCTCACAGCTCACCTGGGCACCCGAGGCAGACGAACGCGATCGGATCGACTACATCTTCGCCGACCGCGCTTCCGACCTGAAGCTGGGATCCGTCGGGATCATCGGCCCGCGAAAGACGATCGTGCACAACAAAAGAGTGGAGGAGAACTCCCAGGACAACTTCATCGCTTCACCGACGCCGTGGCCGACCGATCACAAGGCCGTTCTTGCGACGTATCGTTTTGCCAGCTTCGGCGGCGGATCATCGACCGGTTCGTGGAGCGGTTCCTGACAGGGCATCTCGTAGCCACTCGATCATCATCGGCGTCAACTCGGGCAGCTTGGTCACTGCGCAGTGCCCCGCATCCGGGATGACGTGTACCTGCGTGTTCGGGCGCTCCTCGAAGAGAGTGGTGTCGGAGAGCGGGATGTGAACGTCGTCGGCCCCGTTGACCACAAGCATCGGGGTCCGGCCGTCGTCGGCGGTCATCAAGACACTGCGATCGAAAGCACGCAGACCCTGTACCAGCGCCTCTTTGGTTGCCGGTGCATCGAAACCCAGTGCGTTTCCGACGATGTCACCCATGCCGTAGACCAGGCGCTCCGCGTTCGCGGTCTCGAACGCGCCCTTGACCGGGGCGCCGATGTTGATCACCGCATCGACGGCGCCGGTCAACCCCGACCGCACGGCGAAGTTGCCACCGAAGGAGACTCCCAGGTGTGCCACCTGGCCATTGCCGAGGGCGCGAGCCGTCGCCACCAGTCCGTCGATCACCTCGTCACCGAAAGCGTCGAGAGGAACCGGTGATTCACCAGTTCCCGGCTGGTCGAAAGCAACAACAGTCACTCCGGCGTTCTTCGCGAACGCACTGACCAACGGATGCATGTCCATCTTCCAGCCGTCGACGCCGCCGCTGAGCAACAGGGCGGGTGCATCCTCGTACCTTCCGTCCACGGAGAGAATGTGTACCGGTAGCTCGATCTCGCCGGATCGGTAGGGCAGGGACAGGATTCGACGCTCGAACTCGAGCCCGAATCCCGGTGCTGCCTTGACGTATTCGTCCACCTGATTCTGCAGGGCCCGGCGCCGCGAATCGTTGGCCAGGACGGGGAACTTGGCGATTCCGTAGATCATCGCCGCGAGTGAATGATTGCCGTCGGCGGAGTACTTTGCTGCCAACGCCGACCACTCGTACGACCAACCACCCGGCGCGTCGGCCCAGGTCGAGTGGATGGACGCGCGCAGTTCCTCGAGATCCGAGACGGGGAGCCCGAAGCTCAGAAACTGTCCTGCGCGCTCTTCGAAGAGACCTCGGCGATCGACAGGAAATTCGTATGACATGGGAAAACACCCCTCAATTCATCTCTAATGCAACGATCAGTTGCATTAGCTCAGTGAACCACGTGCCTCCAGCTAACACAACACCTTGTTGCGATAAGGTTGGCTTATGACTTCGACACCACAACGGCCCGGAGGGCGTAGTGCCAGGGTGCGCGAGGCCGTCCTGGCAGCCACGGCGGCCGAATTGTCCGAACGCGGATTCGCCGCGATGACCATCGAGGACATAGCCACCCGCTCCGGAGTCCACAAGACCACGATCTACCGGCGATGGAGCACGCTGTCCCAACTGGTGGCCGACGCGGCCGTCGAGGTATCGGCAACCACCGTTCCCATCCCGGATACCGGTTCCATCGAATCCGATCTGCGCGAGATGGCCAGATCGATAGTCGCACTGGTGACCAGCGAGTCAGGCGGCGCGTTGGTGGCTGCACTGTTCTCCGATGCGGTCCGCACGCCCGAGGTCGCGAGACTCAAGCGCGAGTTCTATTCCGCACGTTACGAACTGGCAGACATCGTCGTTCGCCGAGCAGTCGAGCGCGGGGAGATCTCCGAGAAGGTCTCGGCCGCTGATCTTCTGGCGGCCGTCGCCGCACCCATCTACTATCGCCTGCTGGTCGCCGATCTACCGGTCGACCAGTCGGTTGCCGATCGTGCTGCTGCCGGCGCGCTCGCTGCGGCCCGCGCCGGGGCACTCGATCAGGCCGAATGAGCCAGTGAATTCAGCGCTTCCACGATTGCCTCGTTGAATCCGCTGCCGCCATGCCCGGCGCCGTCGAGTACCACCAACTCACTACCCGGCCAACGCCGGTGGATCGCCCAGGCAGTGTCGAGTGGCCCGGAAATGTCATACCGTCCGTGCACGAGAATCGCGGGAATCTCAGCGAGACGGTCCATTCCGTCCAATATCTGATTCGGCGCCAGGAAGCAGTCGTTACCCCAGTAATGCGTGACCAGCCTGGTCATCACCCGGCGGAAGTCCGGATTCTGGTATCGAACACTCGGAGTCCACCCCGGCATCAGCGACACGTGCACGTCTTCCCAACGGCACCACTGCAACGCGGCATTCTCGCGCACAACAGGATCCGGATCGGCAAGCAGTCGCGCGTACGCCGCGGGGAGGTTTCCGTCACGCTCGTCCACCGGCAACGGCGCCACGAACTCCTCCCATTCACGCGGAAATACCCGGCCCATGGCACGGGTGATCCACTCGATTTCGACCCTCGTCCCGCCGGTGATCGCGCCCAGGGCCATCGCTTGCACCCGCGCGGGAAACGCCTGCGCGTACACCAGACCCAAACTCACGCCCCAGGAAAGTCCCGTGACGATCCATCGCTCGATACCGAGATGCTCACGAAGACGCTCGATGTCTTCCACAATGTGCGCCGTGGTGTTCACGGTCAGATCGACGTCCGGACTGCTCGCTAGCGGAAGACTGCGCCCACAGCCTCGCTGATCGAACAGAACTGCGCGAAAGACTTCGGGATCGAAGAAACGCCTGGCGCCGACAGTGCATCCCGAACCAGGACCGCCGTGTAGGTAGAGAACCGGAATGCCCGCCGGATTGCCGACTGTCTCCCAGTAGAGACTCTGACCGTCCGCCACTTCCAACAGCCCCGACTCGTACGGCTCGACGGGCGGGTACAGGACAGCAGTCATAGGCGGTGATTCTTCCATCAAGCTGCCTACTCGAGTAGGCAGCACGCGGCCGAGCAATGGCCTAGCGTGGACAGGACACCACTGCGACGGGAGTACACCAGATGCGTGATGGGTTCAGGTTGCCGGGATACGGCGGCGCCGCAGTCTTCCTTCGCAGTCATGCGGTTCCCGCCACTGTCTTCGAATCCGACGTACCCACACTCGTTTTCGACGTCGGGCTGCTCAGCCCCGACCGCTTCAATCAGTATCTCAGCCGACATACGGACGACGGATTCGTCGAACGGCTGGCGGCGTTCTTCTTTCACGCGGCCGCAGACTTCCATCCCGAGAAATCGCTTCCGGCGTTCACCGACGAACGACTCGGGCTGATGATCTCGGTCTGTTCCAGCACCGATCGAGAGGTGGAACTCGACTTCTCACTCGCCGAAGATCCCGAATCGGAGGACACCGAACGCGACGAGATGACCTTCGAGACAAGCCGAGTCGTCCTCGCGACCTCGGCGCAGACGGTTTCTCGACTGACCGGTGGAGTAACCACCCACTTCGACGGGGAGTTGTAGAGACATGGGTTTTCTCTTCGAGGTTCTCGATTTTCCCGAAGGCAGTCGGATGACCGATCTGTGGAACAACACATGGGCTGAGCCGGCAATGGGCGAGGAAATTGCCTCCGGCCACTTCATTCATCTGGGCGACGATCAACACGTCGACGTGGAGACCGATTTTCTCAGTAGCCACCTACCGTTCAACGTGGCAGGCTTCGGTGGAGTCTTTCCCGACGGCAAACCTTGGATGTTCGTCATGCAGAAGGCGCCGGCGGACCTCGCGACCAGGCTTCGCGGCGAGGACGATCCGCACTCACTTCTGCGCGGATCACTCGACCGCGCCATGTCTTTCAACCCTGATGCACTGGTGGCCGAGGAATTGTCCTGGAGGCACGCCGATCTGGTGAAGGTGTACGAGGAAGAGGGAATCCCTGCGGTATCCGTCGCGGGTTGGTCGGTTGCGGATCTCCTGCGTGGCCTCTTGGCGCAGTGTTGCAACGTCGAACTTGCCGCCGTCGTCGCCGGATACCCAGAGTGCGCCTATCCCGAATCGGCGCATGCGTGCGAAGCGGACGTGTTCTCAGACGTGTTCGCCGGTTGGGTCAGCGGACTGCGGTGATGTGACGGAGGAGACTCCACCCTCCCGATATTTCGGAGTAGACTCATTTATGAGCGTGATCCGAAATGGAACGAGGTGAGCGGGATGACGAAGCCGGACCAAGAGCTGGGCCGTCGCGAACGCAACAAACTCGAGAAGCAGACACGCATCTTCGACGCCGCTGCCGAACTGTTCGCGGAAAAGGGCTACAGCGCAGTCACAACTCAAGAAATTGCCGACCGCGCCGATGTAGCCGGCGGCACTCTCTTTCGTTACGCCGCAAGCAAAGCCGAGTTGCTGCTCATGGTGTACAACGCGGAATACCGCAAGCAGATCGAATTGGGAGAAGAGTGTGAAGCCAAGTCGACCGGCACAGAAGATCGTGTGCTCGAGCTGGTTTCACCCCTGCTGATCGCAAGTCGCCGAAGCGACGAGAACACCGGCATCTACCAACGCGAGGTGTTGTTCGGTGAGCCCAGCGAGTGTTTCCGGGCCGAAGGCCTGGAACTCTCGCAGCGCCTGCAAACGCGGATTGCGCAAATCTTGCACGAGGCACACCCCCACCACACCACCCGAACCACCACTGCAGCGCGAACGATTTCCAACGTGCTGCACTTCGAAATAGCCCGCGCGGCATTGGACCGGATCACGGCTGACGAACTCACGAACATCGTTGCCGCACAGGTCCGATTGACGCTTGCCGGACTACCCACCGAATAGGATTGAGGATCGAAAATGACTGAACTGAAGCAGATCACCGTTCTGGGTACCGGAGTTCTCGGCTCACAGATCGCCTATCAGGCCGCCTATCACGGCTTCGACGTCGTCGCGTACGACATCAACGCCGAGGTCATCGAAAAGGCCAAGGCTCGGTTCGACTCGTTGGCCGCGGCCTACAAGGCCGAGAACGTCGAGGGTGCCAAGGAAGGCAAGGCTGACGAAGCGCTGCAACGTATTACGTACTCGTACGATCTAGGCGAAGCCGTCGCCAAGGCCGACCTGGTCATCGAGGCAATTCCCGAGGACATCGCCATCAAGCGCGACACCTACGAGAAGCTTGCCACGGTTGCTCCTGAGCACACGGTGTTCGCTACCAACTCCTCGACGCTGCTGCCGAGCGATCTCAAGGAGTTCACCGGCCGCCCCGAGAAGTTCCTCGCACTGCACTTCGCAAATCACGTGTGGGTCAACAACACTGCCGAGGTCATGGGCACCGAGTCCACCGACCCCGCCGTGTACCGCGAGGTCGTCGAGTTCGCGAAGAACATCGGCATGGTGCCGATCGAACTCAAGAAGGAGAAGGCGGGCTACGTACTCAACTCGCTCCTGGTCCCGCTCCTCAACGCGGCCTCCGACCTGCTGATCGACGGCATCGCCGATCCCGACATGGTCGACAAGACGTGGCGTATCGGCACCGGAGCCCCGTTCGGCCCCTTCCAGATCATGGACGTCGTCGGGTTGACCACCGTCTACAACATCTCCTCCCAGGGCGGCGAGAAGCAGCGCGAATTCGCCGACTACATCAAGAAGAACTACATCGACGAGGGCAAGCTCGGCGTTGCTGTCGGCGAGGGCTTCTACAACTACAAGGGCTGATCAATTGCAAGGCTGATCAACTGCAGGGCTGATCAACCAACAGGCTCACCGCGCGGTGGTTACGACGTGAATTCACGTGGTAGCCACCGCGCGGACGTCTGTTGTCAGTAAGTCCGAAACCACCCTGAGCGATTGTGACGCAAGCTTCTTCACGTGCGAACCCATCATCAGGAGAGATCCCCACATGCGTCGTTCCGCCATCTCGGCACTCACAACACTGGCACTGCTCGGCGCCGGAACATTGGTCAGCACTCCCGCTGTCGCCGCTCCCCTCGCGTGTGGCGGAATCTCCACCGGTTCGTTCTCAGGCTCCGCCGGCGGATCGGAGTACCTGTGCGCCAAGGAAGGTGATCTCCTGGACGTGCGCATCGGCGACGTTCACGCGACACAACCGTCACTCGGCTACGACGAGGTGTACTACAAGCTCGGGCGATACACGCTCGGAAAAGACACGATCAACAAGAAGTTCGACGACTGGTGTGAGGCGAACGGCCAGATCCAGGCCGCGACCGCTACTGCGGCGTCGACGCTGAAGGACCCGTCGTCCTTCACCTGCCAGATTCCAGTGGGTCAGGAAACCGCCGAGAGCATCGCGCCCATGAAGACCGTGGTCGTCGGACCCCGCGGCGATCTCTACCTGACCGACGGTCACCACACCCTCACGTCCTTCATCGAGACGGCCGACGGAGGCCCCGACCTGCACGTGCGACTGCGGGTTCTCGGCAACCTCAGTGGCCTGAGTGAAGGCGCCTTCTGGACCGAGATGGAAAAGAACAAGTGGGTCTGGTCGCGTGACGTCGACGGAAACCAGGTACCGGTCCAGGCTCTGCCGAAGAGCGTCGGCCTGGCCAACTTCGCCGACGACAAGTACCGCAGCTTGATGTACTTCTCCCGCGACATCGGATTCGCCGCAGGCACGATTCCGTTCCAGGAGTTCTACTGGGGCGCCTGGGTCCGCGACACCGCGCCCGTCGACCTCACCAACTGGAATCGCGATGATCTCTCCAGCTACCTGGGCACCGTGAAGTCGGTGACCAAAGCACAGACAGCGTTGACGGGCGATGCCGTCGTCGACAGCGGATTCACTGCCACCGATCTTGGCGTCCTGTCGGCCTGGAACGACGGCAAAGCCGAGTCCAAGGGCGAGTTCGCAAAGCTGTCCAAGCCGTACACAGACGACAAGCCGGGCAAGATCGCCTACGCACTTGCCTACAAAGCAACCCTCTGACCTGCTCAGATCCAAGTCACACCAAGCAGACTTGACTAAGGTAAGCCTCTACTCAGTAGTCTGAACCCATTCGGGTGCCGCTTCATCGAAGCAGCGACGCCCTGCCCTGACGGAATACATGCCGTCGTATCTGCCCGGTCGAACAATCTCCGGGCAACCAGGACAGGGAGAAGGTTGCTGCAGTGAGCACGTCCATCGTCGGTTTGTACGACCCCGCAGATGACAAGAGCAGTTGCGGGGTCGGGTTCATCACGCGCAAGGACGGCGTGCAGACCCACGATGTCCTGATCAGGGGCCGCGAAGCGCTCTGCTCGGTTCCGCACCGCGGCGGTATGTCCTCCGAGGGCGTCGGCGACGGCGGCGGCGTCTCGGTGGACCTCTCCCTCCGGTTCTTCCGCAAGGTAACCGGGCGCTCCGACCTTCGCGCCGGACGCTTCTGCGTCGGCAACTTCTTCCTTCCGGACGACGACGCCCAGCACGCTCGCGCTGCCGCCCTGGTCGAACGTGAACTTCTCGATCGCGGTTTCACCACTCTCGCAGTGCGCGACGTCCCGGTCGACAACTCGGCGATTCGGCCGGCCGCGATCGCGCATCAACTTCCGGTCAGGCAGTGGATTTTCGAGGTGCCCACTCCTCGCACCGAGCCTGCGGTAGTCGATCGCCTCGTGCACGAAGCTCTGCTCGCCATCGAAGCCATCGCGTACAACACCCCTGCACTGCGCGGGTTGTACCCACTCTCGCTGAGCGCGCGAACTCAGGTTCTCAAGGGTCGCTTGAACTCCGACGAAGTGATCCCGTACTTCCGCGACCTGGTCGACCCCGATCACGCCGTGCACACGATGTACTTCCATACGCGGTTCTCGACCAACACGGACCCGCATCCCACGATGGCGCAGCCGTTCCGGTTCATGGCTCACAACGGAGAACTGAACACGGACAAGAAGAATCGGCTCTCCGAAGCTGCTGTCGCCAGTGCAAAACGACGTGCGATCGTCCGTCCGCCCGGCCAGTCCGACAGTTGCCGACTCGATCAGACCCTGGAAGCACGCGTCATCGAGGACAGTGTCGACCTGGTGACGGCTGTGGTCTCGATGATGCCGCCGGCCTGGGAAAACGACACCACCCTCTCCCCCGCAGTGCGTGCGATGTTCGAGTACTTCTCGCTGTACGAGGAGAAGAACGACGGACCGGCAGCGCTGGTGTTCGGCGACGGCACCATCATCGGTGCGCGCCTGGATCGCCTCGGTCTGCGTCCACTACGCACGATCGAGACACACGACTACGTGTGCGCATTCTCCGAAGCCGGACAGATCGCGTTCGCACCCGAGACGGTGATTCACCGTGGCCGCGTCGAGGCCGGCGGAATGTTGTACTTCGATCATCGCGATCGCCATACCTACACTGCCCGCGAAGCTCTGGAAAAGATTGCCGCTCAGCGCGACTACCAGTCGTTGCTGGAGCAATCGCGAATCCTGATCGAAGACATTCCCGCCGTGCCAGCGGAGAAGGTCAGCTCCCCGACCCGCTACAACGGCACCTTCGAGGTTCATCAGCGCTACATGGCGTACTCCCTGGATCAGGAAAGTTTCAAATTCCTGATGGATCCGATGCTCACGCACGGAGCCGAAAAGGTCTCCGCCATGGGTTACGGCAACGCCATCAACGCATTCAGCGACCGCGAAGGCGGCGTGGCTCGTTACTTTTCGCAGCGATTCGCCCAGGTCACCAACCCTCCGCTCGACAGCATCCGTGAAGCGGACGGTATGACTCTCCGGGTCGCATTGGGTGCGAAGATGTCTCCCGGACAGGGCAAGCAGATCGTCATCGCCTCGCCGATCCTCGGGCACCTGGACATGCTCAAGATCCGCGAACAGAACCACACTCCGCACCGCCGCTTCGAAATGCTCTACCCCGCCGAGGGTGACGCGCAGGCAATGGTCGACGCGATGACCGCGCTCGGCGACGCTGTTGTAGCCTTCGCGGCCGAACAGGGCGGAATCGCAGTCCTGACCGACCGCCACGTATCTCACGAGCGCGCAACACTTCCCGCGATCATGGTCGTCGGAGCATTGAACCAACGCCTCATCGACGCGGGCCTGCGATTGCGCGTCTCTCTCATCGTGGAGAGCGGCCAGATCGAGTCCTCCCACCACGTTGCGGCCGCACTCGGTTTCGGCGCTTCCGCCGTCTACCCGCTGTCCGTTCAGTTGCGAGCCGAGGAGAAGTTCGCCGCTGACCCGGATGCCGCGTTCCGACGCTTCGCGAAGGCCGCCGAGAAGTCCCTGATGAAGACGATGGGACGCGTCGGTCTGTGCACCGTCGAAAGCTACATCGGCGGAGAATTTTTCGAACCCAACTTCCTCGATACGTCCGACCCTGTTCTGCGCCAGTGGCTCCCCAACATGAAGTCACCGGTGGGTGGCGTCGGTTTCGAGACCGTCGCGGTGACCTCGAAGCAGTGGCACGAGCGTGCGAGCGCAGTCGGGGGCGAGAAGGATCTGCCACTGCTCGGCCTGTTCAAGGAGCGTGCAGACGGCGCAGGGCATTCGTTCGGTACCACCGCGGTCCGTAAGTACGTCGAACTCACCGAGGAGAAGATCGCGTTCGACAGTCCCTCCGGAACAGAACAATTCGAGGCTCTACGTCTACTGCCGCTCGGACGGCTCGACGACGCCTTCCGCCTCGACGCCGGGGCATACCGGGCGACGAGCTTCGACCGGTTGACCACCGAGCAGATCGACGACTTCGACATCACCGCCGGGTACCGGGACTTTTCCACTGTCATGGCTGCGGAACGATCGCGTCGTCCCGCCGCGTTGCGCGATGTCATCTCCGTGCCCGGTGATGTCACATTTGCGGTGACGACAGCCGAGTTCACCGACCAGATCAGCCGATTCTCGGTGCGCGGCAATAAGACGATCGTGATGCGTGGAATCCGGTGTGAATCTGCCGCGGACGGCCGGTACACACTTAGCCTGGGCGGTCCACTGGCCGACGACACCGCTCGGGTGGTAGCACTCGGCGATGCTCTTTCCGTCGCCTTTGCCGACGACGTCACCATCGAGGCCACCGACCCGGATCTGGTGCTGAATGCAACCGGTATTGCGGCAGAGTTCCTGTCCAAGCTGAGGGTCGCACCGGCAGGTGTACCTCTCTCCGAGGTACAGAGTGCAAGCGACATCACCCCGAAGTTGGCGTCGGGTGCCATGAGCCATGGCGCACTGAACGCTCCGGCGCACGAAGCCGTCGCGCACGGCACGAACATGGTCGGTGCGATGTCCAACAGCGGCGAAGGCGGCGAACACCTTTCGCGCTACAACACGATTCGTGCATCGCGCATCAAGCAGTTTGCATCCGGACGCTTCGGAATCTGGGCGGGCTACCTCGCCGATCCGATGCTCGAAGAGATCGAGATCAAACTCGGCCAAGGCGCAAAACCCGGTGAGGGCGGGCAGCTTCCGGCCGCCAAGGTCACCGTCGACATCGCTGCCGCCCGCGGCGGAACGCCCGGCGTCGAACTGGTTTCGCCGCCGCCTCACCACGACACGTACTCCATCGAGGACCTCGCTCAGCTCATCCACGACTGCAAGGCAGCTCGCATTCGGGTGATCGTGAAGTTGGTGTCCTCGGAAGGAATCGGCACCATCGCCGTCGGTGTCGCCAAGGCCGGCGCCGACGTCATCAACGTCGCCGGAAATACCGGTGGCACCGGCGCAGCTTCGGTGACCAGCCTCAAATACGCGGGTCGTGCGGCCGAGGTCGGTATCGCGGAGGTCCATCAAGCTCTGTGTGCCAACGGACTTCGCCAGAAAGTCGTTCTGCGATGCTCGGGCGCGCATCAGACCGGCAGCGACATCATCACTTCCGCCCTACTCGGCGCAGACAGCTTCGAGTTCGGTACGTCGGCGCTGATGATGATGGGCTGCGTCATGGCCAAGAACTGCAACATCAAGTGCCCCGCCGGTCTGACCACCAACCCGGAACTGTTCGACGGCGATCCCCGCGCGATGGCGCAGTACCTTCTCAACATCGCTCACGAAACTCGGGAACTGCTCGCGAATCTGGGAATGCGGTCCCTTCAGGAAGCGCGGGGTCGAACGGATCTCCTGCATCTGCTCGATCACCCGTCTATTGTCGGCAATCTGAAGCTGGACGCGATGTTCGAGTCCGCCCCGGACATCACCATCGACAATCCTGTGTACCTCGAACGTGAGTACGCGCTCGACGAGAAGATCATGGACGAGGTTCGTACGGTGTTCTTCAACCGTGGCGAGGCCTCGGTCGCCGTGTCCGGACCTGAATTCGCCGAAGGTGCACTGCACCTGGGTAACCGGAACAAGAGCGTCGGTGGTCAGTTGGCGATCGACCTCGAACGCGAACTCAACTACGGAGCGGCCGGCCTTCTCGCTCCGGGAGTACTGACCGACGAGCGTGGGCGACGCTACCTGGCGCCGGGCAGCGTGCGCGTCCTGACGACCGGATCTGCGGGCCTGTCGTTCGGCGCATTCTGCAACGACGGCATGCACCTGGAACACACCGGGACATGTAACGACGGCGTAGGAAAGAGCATGAGCGGCGGCGTGATTGCCGTGCGCAGCCCAGGCGGCGGCTCCAGTGACGCCGGTGGAAACGTGTTGATCGGCAACTTCGCGCTCTTCGGCGCCACCGGTGGACGAGTGTTCGTCGAAGGTGAAGCAGGCGATCGCTTCGCAGTTCGCAACTCCGGCGCCAGTGCTGTCGTCGAAGGTGTCGGAGACTTCGCCGGCGAGTACATGACTAACGGTGCTGTCGTGAATCTCGGCGAGTTCGGCAAGGGTGTCGGCAACGGCATGAGTGGTGGCTTCTTCTACCAGTACGACCCTCGTGGCGAATTGGCACTGCGAGCAAGTACCGATTCCGTACTGCTGGGTTCGATCACCGCTGCGACCGACCCTCTTGCCGCCGTCCACAACCACGCAGTACAACTCCTGCTCGAACTGCATGTGGAGGCAACGGGATCCGCGCTCGGCACCCGACTGCTCGAGAACTGGGAAGTCGAACAGCACTCGTTCGTCTACGCGATGCCCAAGGCACTGATGCTCTACCAGGACAGTGATGCAATCCTGGCTGCGAAGTCGCACAAAGAGCTCCTCGAAGAATTGGCGTCCGCCATCGCAGCACGTCAGGTCCGCACCTTCAAACTCGCAGTGCGCGACGGGCGCCCCGCACTGAACGGAGCAGTCCCTGCCTACGGCGAGACCGATACGGCGACGATGTATGCGCTGCTCAGTGAGTACACCGTGCTTCACTTCGCGCAACAACTCGCCACCGCCCGCACGCCGGGTGCGTCCGGACCCGACGATCCAGCAGTGCAGAAAGCGGCCCGAAACCTGGTGCTGACCGAGGACTTCGCCCTCGTCCAGCACTTGGTCAAGTACTCGAAAGAGATTCTGGCCGACTACGACGACGAACAGTTGGCTGCGCTGATTGCAGCCAAGCGGGTCGACGACTACAAGCAGGCGCTGAGCCTACGCAACGTGTTGGCCATGGACAGCCCGGCGACGTACGGGTGGATTCTGTTTCAAGACAACAAGAATCGGGACAAGCTCGGATCACTGCCGAACTTCGACGAACTGTTCGCTTCGCGCACGATCCCCGACCTGGTGTCCTGACCTCCTCCCCCGAAAGTAGGTGAGCTTCAAATCATGGAAATCCCGTACATCCCCGAATACGCACCGTTCACCGGCGACCAGCGCGCGTGGCTTTCCGGATTCCTGGCCGGTCTACACTCGCGAACTGTCATGTCCGGTCAAACCGGTACTGCAACAGCGACAGTGGAGAGAGCTGCCGGCGCAGCCGTGCACATCCTTTACGGAAGTCAGACCGGCAACGCGGAGTCCGTGGCTGAAGACGTAGCCGCAGCTGCTCGTGCCCACGGTCTCGAACCACTTGTCGCGAGTCTGGACACCGTGGATATCAATGCACTTTCCGCCATGCGCCGGGTGCTCGTCATCACCTCCACCTACGGCGAGGGCGAGATGCCCGACAACGCGCAGCTGTTCTGGGATGCAGTCGAATCCGAGAGTGCGCCCCGGCTGGAGGGTCTCTACTTCGGAGTACTCGCACTCGGTGACACCAGCTACGACGGGTACTGCCAGTCGGGAAAGAACATCGACGCCCGCTTCGAAGCGCTCGGCGGGACCCGGGTTGTCGACCGCACCGATTGCGACGTCGACTACGAGGATCCGGCGGCCGAGTGGATCGTTCGGGCCGTCGCTGCGGTGGCCGGTGTCGACGGTGATGCGGGGGCCGCTGCCTCGCCGGTTGCGCCCGCTCAGACGAAGACCAAGTCCCAGTGGACTCGCAAGAACCCCTATCCTGCAACCGTCCTCGCCAACCGGCTGTTGTCCGGCGAGGACTCAGCCAAGGAAGTCCGCCACTTCACCTTTGCGCTCGGCGAGGACGGTCTGGACTACGAGGCCGGAGATGGATTGGGCATCCGCCCGATCAACGACCCCGCCCTCGTCGAGGCGATCATCCATCAGCTCGGTGTCAGCGGCGATTACGTGGTTACCGCGAAAGACGGCTCGTCCGCACCGTTGGACCAGGTGTTGACCAGCGACTACGAGATCTCCATTCCCTCGCGCGATTTGATCGAAGACATCGCCCGACGCAGCGGCGACGCCGAACTGCAGCATATTCTCGACACGGAAGATCGGGAAGCGCTCGATGCGTGGCTGTGGGGCAAGGACGTTCTCGATCTCCTCCAGTTGGACAACAGCATTCGCCTGAATCCCGAGGATCTGCTTACACTTCTTCGCCCGCTGCAACATCGGGTCTATTCGATCTCCTCCAGCCCGCTGGCCCACGACGGCACCGTCCATCTGACGGTAGCGAGTGTGCGCTACCGCTCGGGCGAGCGGGACCGCGGCGGCGTCTGCTCGACGTACCTGGCGGACCGCGTCGGCGAGGGAGATCGGGTCGGAGTTTTTGTCTCCAAGAACAATTCGTTCCGCCTACCTGCCGATGACACTACTCCCGTCGTGATGATCGGACCCGGCACCGGTATCGCACCCTTCCGCGCTTTCGTGCACGAGCGTCGCGCGCGCAACGCGTCGGGGCAGAATTGGCTCTTCTTCGGCGATCAGCATCAGTCGAGCGACTTCATCTACGAGGACGAGTTGAACGGGCTGACCCGTGACGGTGTCCTGACTCGCCTCGATCTGGCCTTCTCGCGCGATCAGTCCGAGAAGATCTACGTCCAGACTCGTATGCGCGAGCAGGGCCGAGACTTGTTCGACTGGCTCGAAAACGGTGCGCACGTGTACGTCTGCGGCGACGCCACTCGGATGGCAAAGGACGTCGACGACGCATTGCACGAGGTCGTCGCCGAGCACGGCGGATTGGATGCGGACGCCGCCGAGGATTACGTCAACAACCTCAAACGATCGAAGCGGTACCTAAGGGATGTCTACTGAGATGTGCCCGCACCGTGGCGAATGTCGTTGCGCAGCTTTGGCACGCATGTCGGACCTGGACGCACTGCTTGCGCGTCCGGGGTTCCGTGGTGGACTGATCGACACCGCACCTGACGTAGTCGGCGAAATGTTGCCGCTCTTGGACGACACCGTAGCAATCACCGTCGCAGGCCCGGTGGCTGTCAACGACTCGGGCAAGTACTCCGTTCCGACAGTTCCCGGAGATCCGTTGGTCTGCACGCCCGGGCTCGTCTCTCTGCGTTTGAACGTTGCCTCCCTCGGCTCGGTGGTGACCACGGAAGCAGAGCAGCACATACCGCCGACGCTCCGCATGTTCGACATCCACGGATCAAGTTCACACACCACGTATTTGACCCCGGCCTCGGATCGTCTCGCCTTCGAAGCGATGCGAACTGCGCCGAGCACTGCGAGGGAAACAAGCCCTCCCATCCAGACGTCGAATACGCCCGCATTCTGGGCCGAAGCCGATCAGCTGACACAGCTCGACTTCATCCTCGCGGACGGCGGCAGCGAACGTCGTAGCGGCCTGGTCGCTCTGGGCGCCCTCGGTTACCGGCGAGTCGATCCTCACCTCGTGGCTGCCGGGATGGAGCACCTGTCCTACCACCAACTTCCCGTCACGACCGTCGTCGCCGGGAACGGATGCCTGCAGATCCACCGTGGTGACCTCGACGCCGCAGCCATGTTCGGGGGGACGCTGACTTTGGCGTCCGACACCTGCCGGACGATGATCGACCTGAATGGTGTCTCGGAGTGCTGGCTGACTCGCACCCACGGCGTTCACGGCCTGACCAGCTCGATCGAGATGTACGACTTCCGCCGCAAATGCGTGGCAGTCTTCACCCAAACGGGTCCAACCGAACCCGCAGTCATGGGCGTGTGGGAAGACGTCATGAGTTCCATCTCGGCCGCATCCTGACACCGACAGATGCTGTGCGAGTGTAAGAAATCGGCGTACGGCGATAACCATATGGAGCCATCGACCCCTAACCTTAGGTCTCGGTCATTTGTCGTGCCTGCACCCTGGCGCTGATTCAAGGAGTTATCCATGCCCCGCCCTCTCGTCGAACCGTCGCTGGTCCCGGCCTTGCGCCCGGCGCTGCCTGCATTGGCTGCCGGGGTCGTCGCGGCCGCAGCGTCGGGGGTCGCGATGCTCGGGGCGCTCTGGTGCGTCGTGCAACTCATCGGTGAACCGTCGATGAGCTGGGCCGGGTGGGCATGTGCGCTATGGCTCGTGGGCGTCGCGCTCGCTGCCACATCGTCGTGGCTCTCGCACCACGCGGAATCGCTTTTCGAGGCAAGGGCTCGCCGCCAACTCGCAGCCCACCTCGTTCGCCTACCGGCAAGCACGCTGTCCCGCTACAGCGGAGACGCACTGCGGAGGCTCGTTTCGGACGACATCTCGGCGCTGCACCATATGACTGCGCACCTACCGGCAGAGTTCGCCACACTCATCGTGGTCCCCGCGGTCACGATCGCGGCGTTGGTTGCCTCAGCCGGCCCCGTGGCGCTTCTCGCTCTGGCTCCCGGCATCGTGGCAGCTCTGTTCTACCTGGTCGTGATCCCCCGAATGGCCGCTCGGCACAGCGCTGAAAGCGCGGATGTCATGGGCGACATCGTGACTGCCGTGGACGACTATGCCCGCGGCATCCGCGTCTGCCGGATCTACGGTGCGCAGACCGGCGCTGCCGCCGACTATGCAGAATCGACAGCACGGTTCACCCGGGGAATGCAGGAGCGCGTTCGACTCGTGGCTACCCCTGCGGCCGTCGCCGTTGCCCTCATGCAGGCGACGGCGACGTTCGCGATCGCCTATGCCGTCGGATTTCACTGGGATGCAACGACGTTGGCCGCCACCATTCTCTTCAGCCTCGCAATCGTGACACCGGCCCTGCGGCTCGGGCACGGCCTCGACTACGTCGCTGCTGGACGCTCTGCTGCGGGCCGGCTCGCCGCTGCCCTGGACGAACCCACCCTCCCTGCCGGTGAAGCGCCAACCGTTCCGGCCTCGAGTCCCTCCGATCGACTGGAGATCGTCAACCTGACTGTCACGATCGCGGACCGCAGAGTCGTCGACGACGTCACGCATGCATTCCGCCCAGCCACGATCACTGCGATCACGGGACCGAGTGGAGCAGGCAAGACGACGCTCCTGAAAACATTGGCCGGCTTCGAGATCCCGGAACTGGGTACCGTCCGCTACGCAGGTCGTAGCATCACCGCGATCGACGAGAACCTGCGGCCACAGTCCGTTCTGCTCACACCCCAGGGCGCAGACGTGTTACCTGCCACGGTGCGCGAGAACATCGCGCTGGCCGCCCCCGATGCAACGGACGCGGAATACACCGCCGCACTACGCCGGGCACAGATCGACGTCAGCCTCGACGCCCACGCCACTTCACTCTCCGGAGGAGAACGTCAGCGCGTCGGGCTTGCTCGGGTGTTCCTCTCGCCCGCAGCAGTACTGCTGCTCGACGAGCCGACCAGTGCACTCGACGATCGCACGGCCGCCGAACTGCTGAAGGAATTGCGACACCTCGCACATGACGAAGGAAAGACGATTGTGATCGTCACCCACGACCCCGCTCTTGCAGACGATGCCGACGATCGACTCGACCTCGGCGGTCGAAACGTGAACGACGCTGCCTCGCACAGTGCAGCCCTGACTGGAGCCGAATAATGAACAGCGCCAATGTAGCCCGACGACGCTTGATCACCATCGGACTCGGTTGGGTGTCCGTCGCTGTCCTCGAGGCGATCGCGTACACCACCCTCGCGCTCTCGATCGCTGATCACCGGTCGCCGGTTCTCGTCCTGGCCACGGCCACCATCGCTCTATTCGTGACCGTCCTGGTCTCGCGGGGCGGTTACTTCACCGGGGCTCGACTCGTCGGCGATCTCTACGACGCTCTCGGCGATGCCTTCGCCCGTGCGAAACTGTCCTGGTTCACCGACGACAACCGGGCACTGCTCGCCACCGTCGCCGGGCGCGGAATCCCGTCGCTGATGAGTGTTCCCGCGCACCAACTTCAGACCTTCCTGGTTGCACCGCTGATCCCGCTGCTCCTGCTTCCTGGGATCGCGGTCGTCGCGGGGCCAGGTGTCATGCTGCTCGTCGGTGGACTGCTCGCCGTGTCGCTCGTCGCTCAGACGCTGGCCCAACGTGCGCTCAGCCGAGCGGACGAGCGCCGACACGAAGCCGAGCTCGCAGCAACTCAGTCGACACTCGAGCTCACCGACCACCTCGAATTACTGCGTACGGCAGCCGGTCCCACACGTTCCGTCGAACGAATCGAGCGAAGCTGGCGGAATCAGGAAGCCGCGCTTGCACGGACCAATCTCGCCGCGGCACCAGCGACATTCATCTCGGCGATCGCCACCATTGTGCCGCTGGCAGGCGCAGTGATCTTCCTCGCCGCCACCGGATTCGACGATCCCGCAGCCGCTCTCGCCCTCGTCGTCCTCACCGCTCGCGCCGCTGCGCCGCTCGACGAACTCGCCCTGGCCGGAATCGGAGTCAACGAACTGCGCGCAACGGTTCGCGACTACCGCGCCGCGACTTCGGCTCCCGCACTGCCTGAGCCCGCACCCCAGGACGCCGCGCGCCCTGTTGGAACTGACATCGAGGTCGCCGGGGTAGACCACGCTCCGGTTCTGCGCGGCATCACCGCGAAGATCCCCGCGGGTGAGCGAGTTCTCGTCGCAGGACGCTCGGGTACGGGGAAAAGCACACTTCTCGGGCTGCTCATGCGCTTCGACGATCCTGACCAAGGCAGCGTCACTCTGGGCGGAGTTTCATTGCGCGACTTGCCCTACGACGCTCTGGCGGCACATATCGGCTACGTGCCGCAGGACCCACTCGTGTTCTCGGGCACCCTCGGGGAGAACATCGGACTTGGAAGACCGGGCGCTACCGAAACCGAGATCGAGGACGCCGCAAGGCGCGCTGCCCTCGGCGCCGTTCTCGACCGCTCGACGCTCGGCATTCATCAGGACATCGGACACCAGGGTGCCGCTCTCTCCGGTGGCGAACGTCAGCGGGTGGCGATCGCTCGCGCCTTCCTCAAAGACGCTCCCGTCCTGGTTCTCGACGAAGCCACCTCGGCCCTCGACGAGGCCACCGAGCGCCGTATCGCCGGCGCCGTGCGGGAATTGGCGGCCACCGTCTTCGTCGTCACCCACCGCGACCCCGCCATCTGGGAGCCCACCCGCACGATCACCCTCTGACATCGCATGCCCTAGTGCTCGCGTTGCAGTCCCTCAACTTCGGCAGGTGTCCGACGGATAACCCTTGCCGGCGATCCAGCAGCAACGACGTGATCAGGAATGTCATGCAAGACCACACTTCCCGCGCCGATCACGGCGTTGTGACCGATCGAAACTCCTGCACCGACAGTGACTGAGGCGCCGAGCCACGTGTTCTCACCGATGACGATCGGAGCAGCCCGCTCCCATCCCTCGCGGCGCCGTCGATGATCATCGACAGGGTGCAACGCTGTCATCAGCTGGGCTCCAGGCCCGATCCTCACGTCCGCGCCGATCGTGATCAGCGCATCATCCATGAAGAACCCGTTCGCGTTGACGAATGCGTTGGCTCCGAGCCGAATGTTGTGTCCGTAGCTGCATTGGAACCGCGGCACCACCAAAGCTCCGTCACCTACCTCACCAAAAAGGCTGGCGAGAGCCCGTGAGCGGACAGCGTCGTCGTCCGCCGCAGCCCCATTGAACGAGTCGAGTCGACGCCAACACTCAAGCCGCCGTTCCCGCAGCTCGTCATCATCGAGATACCACTCACCACGAGCAAGACGATCCGCCTGTTCTCCCACACTCGGATCGTCGCACACCGCGCCACGGCACCCCTGTTGGGCGCGTTGCACCCGACAAAGCGCTACAACAGAAGGTCTTCCATGCCGCCCAATTTCGCGAGCTCAGCTCAGCCGCTCGATGATGGTGACGTTCGCGGTCCCACCACCCTCACACATGGTTTGGAGTCCGTACCGTCCATCAATGCGGTCCAACTCGTGCAACATCGTGGCGAACAACTTGGTGCCAGTGGCCCCAAGAGGGTGGCCCAATGCGATTCCACCACCGTTGGGATTGACCCGGGAGGGATCTGCACCCGTCTCGATCAACCAGCTCAGAACTACCGAAGCGAATGCCTCGTTCATTTCTACGGTATCCATCTGGCCGATCGCCATGCCGGATTTCGCCAGTGCATACTTCGTCGCGGGTATCGGCGCCGAGAGCTGCAGCATCGGATCGTCGCCGCGCACGCTCATATGATGAATGCGCGCACGTGGCTTCAATCCATGAACCTCGAGCGCCTTCTCGGAGACAATCAGGGCCGCTGATGCGCCGTCACAGATCTGCGAAGCCACAGCAGCCGTCAGCAACGAGCCATCCCTCAATGCGGGCAGTGCAGCCATCTGCTCCATGGATGTCTCTCGTGGGCATTCGTCAACGACGCATTGGCCCAATGACACTGTCTCACGCTCGAATCGGCCGTCTGTGATGGCAGCACGGGCACGCTGATGCGATTGCAGTGCCCACTCCTCCATGTCTTCACGGCTGATACCCCATTTCTTGGCAATCAGGTCGGCGCCGACGAACTGTGAGATTTCGGCCTCACCGAATCGTGCTGCCCACCCCCGGGACTTACTGAAGGGCGTGTCGAATCCGTACTCGTTGCCGGCACGCATCGCCGCCGCCGAGATAGGAATCGCGGACATGTTCTGCACACCGCCGACAAGCACCACATCTTGGGTCCCGCTCATGACCGCTTGCGCTGCGAAGTGGACGGCTTGCTGTGAAGATCCGCATTGTCTGTCGACTGTCGTTCCTGGGATGTCCAAGGGTAGGCCTGCTGAAAGCCAGGCGGTGCGGGCAATGTTGCCCGATTGCGGCCCGATAGCGTCGACACAACCGAAGATCACATCGTCGACGGCTATCGGGTCCAGTCGAGTGCGGTCGAGAATCGATGTGATCACGTGGGCCCCCATGTCCGCTGGGTGCTCTCCTGCGAGCGAGCCGTGCCGTTTACCCACCGGAGTGCGGAGCGCATCGACGACATAAGCCTGAGGTGCAACCATACGAACTCCTTCGAAATCGAGCTTTGTCGGGCTTTCGATGTCGCACACACTTTAGCGATCAAGCATTTGTTTGGTAGATGAAACGTGATTTCGAGACCCGCAGCCACCACCACAGGATTGGTCTCCGCACTTCTATCCAACGAAATCCACTGCTGTCGCAATCATTCGACAGTTCGAGGCTCGACCCCCCAAACGCGACTTGGCTGCCCACGCCGCAGACCCCTCACGCCAGCGTGAAACGGCGAAAGATGCGAGAATAGCTGCGGGAGTGCATCTTCGAGCGGAACGAGCGCATCATCCATATCCATTGCCTTCCCTGAGAAATCGTTCAGCCCGCCTTGCGAACAACACCAGCTTTGTCGAGCTACACCGCAAGCCGGCTGGCCGATGGCTGGAAAGTTAGTACTTTCGGTGGAGCCCAGCATGATTGGGCTATTCACCGCCCAATACAGGCTTCGTATACCGATACGCGTTGCAGGACAACGATTCTACAAACGGTCACGCACTCAGCGATTCACGAACCGCCGCTGGCTCGAAAACTGGATCCCCTTGCGGTAATTGCGCTCCGGGTAGAGCATGGGCACCACACCGTCTTCGATTACCGGAGGTTACCGTGACGAATCTCGTACGCCGACTATCTGCCTGCGTATCCATAGTGGCCGTTTCGGTTCTCGCGCCCGCAGCCGTTGCCTCCGCTGCGGTCACCGTTCCGTTCCAGATCAACCCGGCGCCGTTCGGGAACCCAAACGGCAGCTTCGACGCACCCCCTGTCCACTGTGTGGCGGTAGTCGGCGAACAACCTGGCACGGTGACGATCACCGGCGCCAAAGACGAGCGGTGGGGTTGCATGCTTTCGACGGAAGTGCGCTGGATGAACCTCTCGACAGGAGCCTCCGGCACCGGTCGGCTTTCTGGCGACAACCAAGGAACCCCGGGAGAGGCAACCCTGCAGACTGGAGCCGGGCAAGTTGCCGTCGCCATATTGCCTGCCGCCGGACCTGTCACCCCGGGTTTCGCAACCTTCTTCGTCCCATAGGCAACCCTCAAACCCGGGACACCTACTGTACGAACGACCCGTCGCCACACAATCGTGTGGCGACGGGTGAGGGCTTTCCGTTCTCCAGTTGTACGCCTACAGCTTCGCGCTGATGAGCGGCACGATATGTTCAGCCGCCCACATCGTTCCGATCGGGCCACCGCTCGTGATTGCCCACAGAACGTCGCCACCGTCGGCGGTGCGAGGAGGCAGAGCGACCCAACGACCGGAGGACACCGCTCCCAGCGCTTGGAAGAGCTTCCCGCCGGTCAGCTTGTCGAAATCCTCCTCGCTGCCGGCGGCACTGCGGCCGATCAGCAGGAAGTCCGCATCGATGTTCTCGAGAAGTTCCTCGCCGACAGTGCTTTGGGTGACGAACTCCTGTGCACGCGGGTTCTCGGCAAAACCGAGCTCGCCCAAGAAAGTTGCCGGAGCCGAATCGGGCGCTGAAAGGTACTGCAGCCCATTGCCGGTTCCGTAGAAGATCGCCCAGGTTGCGGTCAGGCCAGTGAGTTCAGGGTTCTCCTGACGCACCTTCGCAAAATACCGATCATGGTCCGCCACGATCTTTTCGGCTGCCTTCGAGAGGTCGAGTGTCTCGCCGAGTACGCGGATCGATTCCTTCCACGGCACGAGCATCCGCGACTTCGTGTCGGGGCTCGTCACCACCGGTGCGATGGAGGACAAACGTTCGTAGTAATCGCCCATCGACAAACCACCCAGGCCGTCGGCCCAGCCGACGGCGACGATGAGGTCAGGTTCGCTCGCGGCGATCGCTTCGACGGGAAGTGTGCCGCCCATCGCGAACTCGAAGGTGTCGAGATCCTCTGCGCCGTAAGGCAGCAAGTACGACTGGGAAGCCGACTCCTTGACCATCGACGAGGAGAGAACGGGTTTGACGCCGAGCGCGAGGAGCATTTCCGTGTCGACGGCATTGGGGACGATTGCGGCAACCCGCTCCGGGCGCTTCTCGAGAATACTTGTACCATATGGCGATTCCAGGGTCAGCGGGTAAGTAGTCGTTCCTTCCGCAGCGGGAAGGGCGTTCCCCTCCGAACCGGGAGTGGACGCCGTTTTCGAGTTTTCGGCCGAGGCCGAGCACCCGGACACAAGGAGCGCTGCGGCGAGCGCGGCCCCGATCAGTCCGATGATCCGTGATCGTCTGGTGCGCAGGACTGTCATTTCTGCCTTTCGGTGTTATCGAGCGCTTCGGTCTTACCGAGCGATGGAGCCGGGTCAGGAATCTGTGCGCACTGTGTCGCTGCGTTTCCAGTAGCCGGTGAAATCGATGTCGGTCTTCGCAATTCCTCGATCACGAATCAAATGACGCCGAAGCGAGCGAATCGTCGCCTGTTCGCCTGCAAGCCAAGCGAATACGCGTCCGTCAGGCCATTCGACTGCACTGACCGCGTCGAGCAACAAAGAATTAGTGCCGGGCTCCGCCCCCTCGCGTGGCAACCACGTGACACTCACCCCGGGCAACTCGCGCACCGATTGAATGTGAGCCGAGTCCGCAATTTCGACGAACACATGCCCCCTGGCATCGGCAGGCAATTCCTCGAGCAGACGTGCGATCGCAGGTAGCGCCGTCTCGTCACCGACGACGAGCAGATACTCGCAATCTTCCGGGAGTCCCTGCGATACAGAGGGACCCGCGATGTGCATTCGGTCGCCCGGGCCGGCGTCGCGCGCCCAGGTGGTAGCAACTCCACCGCCGTGAACGACGAAATCGACGTCGAGTTCACTTGTTCGCGGATCGTAACGGCGCACGGTGTACGCGCGGGCAAGTGGACGGCGTCCCGCTGCGAAAGTCACAGTGCCGTCGACTATCACCGGCAAGACCGGATCGGTTTCGCCAGGATAGGCGAACAACAATCGGAGGTCGTCGTCGAAGCCGGTGCTGACGAAGGCGGGCTCGGCAAAGCCGTCGGCGTTTGTGAAGGTGTCGAGCTGCGCTCCGGTGAGCGTCACTCTCCGCATGCCCGGCGTCACGTCTGTCACCCGACGTACCTCGAGTTCACGCAAGGTGACTGAGTACGCCGTTGTCGGACGGGTGTTTCGGGGCACGGAAAGACTCCTCGGAAGCGCACAGACGGGGGGTTCGACCCACGCTCGATCACGGCGGGAGGGCCATTGAATAAAGCTAGCCTGCCCTAATCGGTTACGGTTATCCGTGCGTGCCGACTTCTTACACTCATCGGTGGCTGCGTGAGAAAGCATCTGAATCGGGAGGGCATACGTGGGACCACGGTTGGTGTTCTCCGCGGGCGAAGTCCCCGAGATCCCCGCGTCCCGACTCTCCTTGATCGCGAATGCACGTGAGCCACTGCTCTTCTGGGTACACACCGGACACGCGGAACTACAGATTGGCGACCGCACCCGCAGCGTGACCGCTGGGGCGGCAACCTGGGTGCCCGCGGGAATCGCCTACAGCATCCGAGTCGACCCGGGAGCGGTCGCGTTTCCCATTCCGATGCCCGCTGCCGACCTGCCGCCCACGTTGAACCGGATCATCGATTTCGAGATCCCGGCAGCCTGGCAGGACTGGCTCGTCCACCAGTTCGCGCACAACTTGGGATTTCTGCGCGGTGGGGCGACTGTGGGGGCCGGACTACTCGAGCTTGTCGCGGGGGCCCATTCCAACGACGCCGACGCTTCGGTGTCGTACGCCCCACCGAATTTGCCACGCTCGGCCGAGACCCTCGAGATCGCTCGCACGCTTCTACGGACGCCAGCCGACGACACGGAGCTTCCCCAGTTCGCCCGGCAACTCAAGATCGGCGTCCGCACCCTGCAGCGCCGATTCACGGAGGAGACGGGGTTGCCTTTCGCGCGTTGGCGCACCTCGGCCCGGATCGCGGCAGCAATCGCATACCTGAACTCCGGCCGCGAAATCGGATGGACGGGTGGGCAGGTCGGATTCGCGACGCCCGCGGGATTCACCCGTGCCTTCCGTGAACACACCGGTGTGACACCCAGTGACTACACACGTGCAAACCAAGGCTCAGCGCCGATCCATGAGAACGAGACCTTGGCACAGAGCGTCGCACTCTTGTCCAAGGAAGGCGCCCACTCAGGCTCGGCGCCGATACCGCCGACGATTCCCGCAAGCGGAACGTGGGCCAGGGTCAACAACTTTCACGTCGTCGTCTGGATCTACCGAGGCTCCGCCCGGGTCACTTTCGGCGACCGAACCTGGAATCTGAGGCGGGGCGACGCGATGTGGCTTCCCGCGGGAGTACGCAACAGCGTCGAGATCGCGGAGGGTTCGCTTCTACTTCCGCTCGGATCCCAGCCTGGCGACTCTCCCGTCACTGCACCGCCGCCACGAGTGCTGCACTTCGCGCGCGAAGCGGAGGCGTATCTGTTGCACACGGTCGTTGCGAATTACACCCTTCTGCGCCCCGAGATCCATGACCCAGCGAGGATCTCGAGGCTGATCCGAAACAGCGCGGCGACGCGGACACCCGGCGGCCGAACCGATCCTGTCGAAACGATCCTTACCGCACTCCGCGCGGACCCCACCGATTCGCGCACGCTGCCGGAGTGGAGCGCTCGACTCGGCGTCGACGAGGGCCTGCTCCACAAACGCTTCGTAGCGGCCACCGGCCAGAGCTTCCCGCGCTGGCGCGGTCAGTTGCGGATGACCCTCGCCCGCGCTTATCTCGAGGAGGGCTTCTCGGCCGGAGAGACCGCCCGTCGACTCGGCTACGCGCACGCGTCCGGATTCACCAAGGTCTTCATCGGTGCCCACGGCATGTCGCCCCGGGACTACCAGCGCCGCGGATGGCGGGGAACGGTCGAAGGACTCATCGACTCGTGACCTTCCGACGGATGAGTCCTTCGATCCGTCGTGTCGCCCGCCGAAACGGTCTCGAACTGGCACTACTTCCTTGACTAAATTTTCAGTCAAGGTTTACGCTCCATGCAAGCAGGACGCGGACCGGGCGCGCACGCACACAGCACAAGGAGTCACCGCAATGCAAAGACGTCGGTTCATTCAGGCAGGCGCCGCTGCGCTCAGTGGCCTCTTTTTGGCAGGTTGCGGCGATTCCGACTCAGCCTCGCGCGGGAGCGATGGCAGCAACGATCTTCGCGAGTGGGTGATGCCGGAAGAGGGGGATCCGCACAAGCGCACCTGGATGGCGTTCGGTGCCAGCGAAGCGATCTGGGGAGCAGCCCTCCTGCCCGAGGTCCAGCGCAACCTCGCGACGATCGCGCAGACCATCGCGCAGTTCGAGCCCGTCTCGATGCTTGTTCGTTCCGAGGAACTGGACTTGGCTCGCTCCCTCGTCGGCCCATCGGTCGAACTGATCGCCGCGCCTCTCGACGACCTCTGGATGCGCGATACCGGCCCCGTATTCGTGAAAGGCAACGGGACCAAAGCGGGTATCGATTTCAACTTCAACGGTTGGGGCGAGAAGCAGGATTTTGATCAGGACGGCCAGGTCGCAGCTTTCGTTGCCGCCCGCGCGGGAGTCGAATCATTGCCTACCGACCTGATCCTCGAAGGCGGCGGCATCGAGGTCGACGGCGAAGGCACAGCCATCATCACCGAAAGCTGTGTACTCAACAACAACCGCAACCCGGGATGGTCGAAGTCGGACGTCGAAGCCGAACTCGGCCCCCTGCTCGGTCTCGACAAGATCATCTGGCTACCGGGAATCGCCGGCAAGGACATCACGGACGGCCACACGGACTTCTACGCCCGTTTCGCACGCCCAGGTGTCGTGGTCGCAGGCCTCGACACAGACCCGGAGTCGTTCGACCACGACGTGACCGCACGTCACCTCGAGATTCTCCAGAACGCGACCGACGCACAGGGACGGAAGCTGGAAGTGGTGGTCCTCGAGGCGCCGGTCGCGATCAGGCCCGACTTCGAATCGGACGATTTCGCAGCCGGATATATCAACTTCTACGTATGCAATGGGGCGGTCATCGCACCCGAGTTCGGTGACCCCGAGGCCGACCAGGCCGCCAGAAGTGAATTGGAGCGCCTCTTCCCCGACCGCCGTGTCGTGCAGATCAACATCGACGCCATCGCCGCGGGTGGTGGCGGCATTCACTGCACCACCCAGCAGGAACCCGCGGACTAGAAACCTGTCCCGACCACCCTCGTAGAATTCGGACTCGTGTCGAACCGCCAAACGCAAATCTTGGAAGCAGCAGTCCGCGTCATTGCCCAACACGGCGTACGCGGGCTGAGGGTGGAGACGCTCGCTGCCGAGGCCGGAGTGTCGACGGCACTCATCTACTACCACTTCCAAAACCGCGCAGGTGTGCTGCGCCGGGCCCTCGATCACATCAACGATCGCGCCGCGCTGTACACCGAAAGTGCCTTCACGGAGACAGACCCTCGTGCGCAGCTCGAGCAGATGCTCCTGCTGGAGTTTCAGAATTCCCCGAAGATTCGGGAGAACAGCATCGCCTGGGGTGAACTCCGAGCAAGCGCAGTCTTCGCCGACGAGCTGCGCGAACCGCTACGCACCACGACGCAAGAGTGGGCAGACGACGTCGAATCCTTGATCCGCCAAGCGCAGGATGCCGGGCTCGCTGATCCGAAGGCAAGCCCGGCCGACGCCGCCGAACGACTCACCGCCCTGGTCGAGGGTCTGAGCGAACGCTGGCTGAGCGGCTCGATCCCCATCGAACGAGCCAGAGAACTGCTCACCGGCGCGATCAGTGTGGAGATCGATCCGAGCTAGCCTCTACCGCTCGCCGACGCCCTTCGATTCCGGAGACAGAGCCGGGAACCAGATGTCGGTCAGAACTTCGGCGGCCTGAATCCGCGTCACATCGATTGTCCCCTGCACGGCCCAGCGTGTGAAAAATCGCTCCAACTGACTCACGAGCAGTTCGACGCGCAACCGTGCCTCGTCGTGCTGTTCCGCCGGCCAACGGCCCAGGTACTTGGGCATGGCATTCGGTAGTTGGGTCATACCGTCTCGCGCTGTCTCGCGGAACTCCGGTTCGAGTGCCACGGCCTCGTCCCAGGCCGGCAGCAGGCGTTTGTTCTCGTCGAACCAGTCGAAGGCACGCTCCAACCAAGCCGTGAATTCCACGCGAGAGTTCGTGTCGAGAACCCGATCGAGATCGATGTAGAAAGCGAACGCACTCGCCGCCATCCCGGCCGCGCCGATCGTTTTGAGCATCTCCACCTTGCTGGCGAAATGCACGTAGAACGTGGCTCGACTGCATCCGACGACCGAGGCGATGTCGTCGACCGTGACAGCCGCGTATCCCCGTTCCTCGAACAGAGTGCGTGCGGCGTCCACGAGTTTGGCCCGCGTCGCTCGTTTCTGCTCGTCGCGAAGTGTTCCCCGCCTGTTCTTCGGGCCGTCCGTAGTCGTGCTCACGTCGCCCACCTTGCTCGCATTTCAACCTCCTGGCAAATCACCGACTCGCCGTCACCAAAAAACATTGCGTCATTCATTGACACAACGTCAGCGAATGGCGCACTATGACTCAAGTCACTTCTCGGGCTTCGATTCTTCTTCTCGCACGCCCGAGACAGAACAGAAAGCGATGGCGAATGAGCCCCTCCCCCTTGCCGAGCGTGTGCATCATCGGCGCCGGGCCTACCGGAATCACGACGGCCAAGCGAATGAAGGAATTCGGAATACCCTTCGACTGCTACGAAGCGTCCGACGAGGTCGGCGGAAACTGGTACTACAAGAATCCCAACGGGATGTCGGCCTGCTACCAGAGCCTGCATATCGACACGTCGAAGTGGCGCTTGGCATTCGAGGACTTCCCGGTCTCCGCTGACCTTCCCGACTTCCCGCACCACTCCGAACTCTTCCAGTACTTCAAGGACTACGTCGAGCACTTCGGACTGCGTGAGTCGATCATCTTCAACACCAGTGTTGTTGCAGCAGAACGTGATACAGACGGGCTGTGGACCATCACGCGCTCGGACGGCGAAGTTCGCACCTACGACGTCCTGATGGTCTGCAACGGACATCATTGGGATCCCAACATCCCGGACTACCCAGGTGAGTTCGACGGGGTCCTCATGCACAGCCACAGCTACAACGACCCGTTCGACCCGGTCGACATGCGCGGCAAAAAGGTAGTCGTGGTCGGAATGGGCAACTCCGGCTTGGATATTGCCTCCGAACTGGGCCAGAGATACCTCGCCGACAAGCTCATCGTGTCGGCTCGCCGTGGAGTCTGGGTACTGCCGAAATATCTCGGCGGTGTACCCGGCGACAAACTGATCACCCCGCCCTGGATGCCGCGTGGTCTACGACTGTTCCTGAGTCGTCGATTCCTCGGCAAGAATCTGGGAACGATGGAAGGCTACGGTCTGCCGAAGCCGGACCACCGCCCCTTCGAGGCCCACCCGTCGGCCAGCGGCGAGTTCCTCGGACGCGCCGGGTCAGGCGACATAACCTTCAAGCCTGCCATCACCAAACTCGACGGAAAGCAGGTTCACTTCGCGGACGGCACCGCCGAGGACGTCGACGTGGTCATCTGCGCCACCGGCTACAACATCAGCTTCCCCTTCTTCAGTGATCCGAATCTGCTGCCGGACAAAGACAACCGATTCCCACTGTTCAAACGAATGATGAAGCCCGGCATCGACAACCTCTTCTTCATGGGACTGGCGCAGCCCATGCCGACACTCGTCAACTTCGCCGAGCAGCAGAGCAAACTCGTCGCGGCCTACCTGACCGGCAAATACCAACTGCCGTCTGCGAACGAGATGCAGGAGATCACCAAAGCCGACGAGGCGTACTTCCTCGCCCCCTATTACAAGTCGCCGCGGCACACCATCCAGCTCGAGTTCGATCCCTACGTCCGCAACATGAACAAGGAAATCGCCAAGGGCACCAAGCGTGCTGCGGCCTCCGGAAACAAGCTACCTGTTGCCGCGCGTGCAGCAGCACACGAACTCGAGAAGGCGGATCGCGCATGAGTCTGGTGAACGGTCACTGCGACAACGAGTTCGACGCCGTCCGAGCGGCTTTCGAGGCTCAACTCGAATCCGGTGAAGAACTCGGCGGCTCCGTTGCCATCACCGTCGACGGAGAATCCGTGGTCGATCTCTGGGGCGGGTACGCCGACGAATCCCGTACCACTCCTTGGGGCAGCGACACCATCGTCAACACGTTCTCCATCACCAAGACCATGACGGCCCTGTGTGCGCTCCTGCTGGTCGAACGCGGCCAATTGGACGTGTACCAGAAAGTTGCTCACTACTGGCCCGAATTTGCGGCAAACGGTAAGGAAGACATCGAAGTTCGCCACCTCCTGTCGCATACGTCTGGCGTCTCCGGTTGGGAGCGCCCGATCGAACTGACGGACATCTACGACCTCGAGGCGTCCACCGCTCGCCTCGCTACCCAGAAGCCTTGGTGGACCCCGGGTACGGCGTCGGGCTATCACGCGATCAACTACGGCCATCTCGTCGGTGAGGTCATTCGTCGCATCGACGGGCGAACTCTCGGCAGGTTCTTTGCCGAAGAGCTTTCCGGTCCACTGGGAGCCGACTTCCATATCGGCACGTCCGCAGAGCATTTCGGTCGAATCGCCACCATGGTTCCGCCGCCCGCGTTGGAGTTCGACCTGTCCACGCTCGACCAGGACAGCATCTTCATCAAGACCCTGACCTGCCCACTGCTCGACTACCCCGAGGTCAACACCGCACCCTGGCGGGAAGCCGAGATCGGCGCAGTCAACGGCCACGGCAACGCACGTTCTATCGCTCGGGTCCAATCCCTGATCTCGAACGGTGGTGTGCTCGACGGCCGGAAGCTGCTCTCGCAGAGCACCATCGACCTGATCTTCGAGATCCAAGCCGACGGTATCGATCTCGGGATCATGACACCACTCAAGTTCGGCATCGGCTACGGACTGCCACATCCGGTTACCGCGCCACTGATTCCGGACGGACGCACCTGCTGGTGGGCAGGTATCGGCGGCTCGATGCTGGTCAACGATCTGGACCGACGGATGACCTTCGCCTACGTCATGAACAAGATGGCACCGGGCCTGATCGGATCCGACCGCAGCAACGCGTACCTGAGCGCCGCATACAACTCCGAGGTCAGCGAGGTCAGCTCATGAAGGCAGCCCAGCTCATGGGGCCCGGGCTCCTGGAAATCAACGACGTGCCGGTCCCGGAGATCGGCCCGTCGGAACTACTGATTCGGGTGGGCGCAGCTGGAATCTGCCACTCCGATCTCCATCTCCTGCACTTTCCGTACAAGATGCGCGAAGAACCGCTGACTATCGGCCACGAAATTGCCGGAACGATCGAAGCCGTCGGGAGTGGCGTCGACGGCCGTTCCGTCGGAGAGCGTGGCGTCGTCTACCTCTGTTGGTCATGTGGACAGTGCCGAGAATGCATGAGCGGCAACGAGAATATGTGCCTCGCCGCTGGACGCACCGCGATGCCGCCCTGCCCCGGGCTTGGTCCCGAAGGCGGGATGGCCGAGTACGTCAAGATCCCGGCTCGCTCATTCGTACCCATCGGAGACCTCGACTTCCTGCAGGCCGCACCTCTCGCCGATGCGGCACTGACGAGCTACCACGCCATTCGCGGTGCCCGCGAACATCTCCAGCCCGGTGCCACCGCCGTCGTGATCGGCGTCGGCGGACTCGGTCACGTTGCAGTACAGATACTTCGCGCAATCAGTGCCGTGCGCATCATCGCCGTCGATGTCGGACAGGATCAACTCGATCTCGCCAAACGTTGCGGCGCCGACATCACGCTCGAATCGGGACCGGACACCGCGCAGCACATCCTCGACCTCACATCGGCCAGAGGCGCAGAAGTCATCTTCGACTTCGTCGGTATCGACGCAACTGCACAGATGTCCGTTCAAGCGGTTGCGCCGAACGGCGCGTATCGCATGGTAGGTCTCGGAGGCGGAAACCCCGGAATCACTGCCGAAGCTGCCGGCGGACCAGGCTGGCCGTGGGGCGCATCGATCCGGAAGTCGTACGGCGGCACCAGAAACGACCTCGCCGATTCCATCGCCCTGGCACAGGCCGGTCTGGTAACGGTAGAAGTAGCCCGCTTCGACCTCGCTGATGCCCGCGACGCACTCGACCGTCTCGAACACGGCAAGGTCACCGGACGCGCAGTGCTCGTACCCTAATCTTCGAAAGGCACTTCACGTGACTACTTCCGCTGATACACAAGCATTCATCGCGTCCGTCATGGCCGGGCTGACCGGCCCCGGTGGTCCTTTCGAGATGCAAGTCGAGGATGTACTGGGCAGTTCGATGCCCGTCATGAAGAACCGTGACAAGGCACTCGGCGACGTGCTCGCTGCATCCTTCGACTACGGATCACGCGACTATCTGGTGACCAAGGACCGACGCTTCAGCTACCTCGAGCACGGCGAGGCCGTAGCAGCATTGGCGACGGCGCTGCGCGAGCGGTACGGCGTCCGCAAGGGTGATCGGGTCGGCATACTTGCTGCCAATACGCCGGAATGGGTGATGACCTTCTGGGCGGCTCAGTCCCTCGGTGCCATCGCCGTCGGATTCAACTCGTGGTGGGTGGCCCGCGAGGTGGCGTACGGCATCGATCACACCACCCCCACAGTGGTGATCGCCGACGCCAAACGCGCGCAGATTCTTTCCGAACTGAACACCGATGTTCCCGTGCTCACGATGGAAGAAGATCTACCTACCTTGTTGGAGAAGTATTCGGGTTCTGCACTGCCCCGCACGTCCGTCGACGAGGACGATCCGGCCGTCATCCTGTACACGAGCGGAACCAGCGGCCGCCCCAAGGGGGCTGTTCACAGTCACCGAAACGTGTTGGCCGTCATCGACTACCACCGCTACAGCGATCGCCTCGCTGCGGCGTTCACCGGCAAACCCAGCGACGGCCGACCGAGTGACTTGCGGTATCTGCTGACCGCGCCGCTGTTTCACATTGCAAGCCTGCATAACCTGGCGATCCCACGACTCGCGACGGGCGGAGCGGTGGTCATCCATCAGGGCGCCTTCGACGTCGACGAAGTCCTTTCCCTCGTCGAACGCGAGAAGGTCACAAACTGGGCGGTGGTCCCCACCATGGCAACCCGTCTCCTCGAGTACGGCGGTCTCGAGAAGTACGACCTGACCTCACTGAGCGCCTTTGCGCTCGCGTCTGCGCCGTCATCTCCGGCCTTGCAGGACCGACTGCGCGCACGACTGCCTTTTGCGCAGCACACCTTGGTCGACAGCTACGGGCTCACCGAATCCTCCACCGGCATTTCAGTTGCCACACCACCGGAACTTGCCGCGTTCCCCGGAACTCTCGGCCGGCCGATCATCGGGGTGAGCGTGGAGGTGCGCGACCCCTTCGGTGTTGCAGTCCCCGACGGCGAGGAAGGTGAGATCTGTGCGCGCAGCGCCTATGTGATGTTGGGGTACTGGAACGACGAGACCGCGACTGCAGCCGCTATCGGTCCTGATCGATGGCTCCGAACCGGCGACTTCGGAATATTCGAGGACGGCCGACTCCGCCTGACGGGTCGCCGATCCGACCTGATCCTGCGCGGCGGCGAGAACGTCTACCCTCTCGAAATCGAGCAGACCATCGACGAGCATCCCGCCGTACTCGAATGCGCTGTGATCGGCATTGATTCGGCAGACCTCGGCCAAGAAGTTGCAGCCGTCGTCGTTTTGCGGAGTGAGGGAGCCGCCGGCGAAGAAGAACTACGCGACTATGTCGCCGAACGACTGGCTTACTTCAAGGTGCCGGTGAAGTGGAAACTGAGCACAACTCCTCTGCCCCGCAATGCAACCGGAAAAACGATACGTGCAAAGGTGGTTCTCTCATGACCTACGACGCCGTGATCAACAACGGTCTGTGGTTCGACGGCACCGGGGCCAAACCAGCTGTCCGCAATCTGGGTATCCGCGATGGGTTGGTTACTGCCATCTCCCTCGATCCACTCGACGAAACCGACTGTCCCCGTGTAATCGACGCGAGGCGCAAGTGGGTGATCCCGGGCATCGTGGACATCCATACTCACTACGACGTCGAGATCCTCGAAGGCCCGGCGCTGAGCGAATCTCTCAGACACGGGGTCACGTCGATCTTTGTCGGATCGTGTTCCCTGTCCACCATTCACGCCAGCCCCTCCGACGCGGGTGATCTCTTCGGCAGAGTAGAGGCAATTCCGCGTAAGCACGTCGTCGACGCACTCAACCGTGCCAAGACCTGGAACTCTGCGAGCGAGTATGTTGCTGCACTAGAGGCGCTTCCGCTAGGTCCCAACGTTGCAGCCTTCATCGGACACTCCGATATGCGGGCCGCCGAGATGGGACTGGATCGTGCTACCAGGAAGGACGTCCATCCCACAGACGCCGAACTCGCGTCGATGGAAGCACAGTTGACCGAAGCTCTCGACGCAGGATTCGTCGGGATGTCCAGTCAGCAATTGTTGTTCGACAAACTCGACGGCGAGACCTGCCGCTCACGCACGCTGCCGTCGACGTATGCAACCACGAAAGAACGACGCCGACTCAATGCGATCCTGCGCCGTCGGGGACGGGTATTTCAGGCCGGACCTGACCTCTCCAACCCGATGAGTACCGGAGCGATGGCGTTCTCCAGCGCGGGTATCTGGCGTAAGCGACTCAAGACGAGCATGCTTTCGGCGGCCGACATCAAGTCCAACAAGTTGGCCGTGGTGATACTCGGCCCACTGGCACACTTGGTCAATCGACTCGGCGGCGACCTGCGCTGGCAGCACCTGCCAGTTCCCTTCGAGGTATATGCCGACGGCATCGACCTGGTTGTCTTCGAGGAGTTCGGATCCGGCGCTGCAGCACTGCATCTGACCGACGAGATGGAACGCAACGTCCTCATGCAGAGCGAGGATTACCGTCGACAATTCCGCAAGGACTACGACCAGAAGTTCGGTGTCAAAGTTTGGCATCGCGATTTCTTCGACGCCGAGATCGTGTCCTGCCCCGACGAATCCCTGGTCGGCAAGAGCTTCGGGCAGGTCGGCGTCGAACGTGGCGGCCTCCACCCTGTCGATGCATTCCTGGATCTGGTCCTCGAACACGGCACGAAAGTGCGTTGGCGCACAACCATCTCGAACCACCGGCCGGAGGTTCTGGACAAGTTCGCCCAGGACAATGGTGTCCAACTCGGGTTCTCCGACGCCGGAGCGCATTTGCGCAACATGGCGTTCTACAACTTCGGCTTACGCCTACTACGACGTGTCTACGATGCCCAAAAGGTCGGCCGTCCGTTCATGACCGTCGAGGCAGCGGTGCATCGTCTCACCGGTGAACTCGCCGAGTGGTACGACGTCGATGCCGGGCACCTTCGATTAGGTGATCGCGCCGACCTGGTTGTGATCGATCCCGCTCATCTCGACGATTCGCTCGACACTTATGCGGAAAGCCCGGTTGTGGAGTACGACAACCTCTCCCGCATGGTCAATCGCAACGACCAGACCGTCACCGCAGTGTTCGTCGGCGGCGAGTACGTCTTCGGCGACGGAGAAGCAGCACCCGTTCTCGGCAACCGCCGAACCGGAAAGTTCTTGAAAGCAGGTGCCCATTAACACGTCCAGATTTGCCGGGAAAACAGCAGTCGTCACTGGAGCAGCATCAGGTATCGGTGCAGCCATCGCACTAAGGCTTATCGACGAAGGCGCACAGGTAGCTGGAATCGACATCGCTGCAGAGGGTTTGAAAGAGATAGCCTCCCAGCAGGGCGGGGCTTTCCTCGCCGTTCCCACTGACGTCACCAAGGAATCCGATGTTGCCGAGGCCCTTGCCGCGGCGGCGGCGGAATTCGGCGGTATCGATCTGGCTTTCAACGTTGCCGGTGCGTCGAGGGTGGGGCAGATCGTCGACCTCGAGGAGGCCGACTGGGATTTCACGATCGACCTGGTTCAGAAGGGCGTCTTCCTCTGCACCAAACATGAAGCGCGGCATATCCGAGAGCACGGTCGCGGTGGTGCGATAGTCAACGTGTCCTCATTGAACGCGCACGTGCCGAGCCCCTACGGGAGTGCATACGCGACAGGCAAAGCCGGAGTCGAGATGTTCAGCAAGAATGCCGCGATCGAACTGGCTGCGTCGGGAATCCGGGTCAACGCAGTTCTGCCCGGCCTGGTCGACACGCCACTGGTCGCGCCGGTCATGAACTACGAACCCGCCCGCGACATGTTTCTCAGCCGAATCCCCATGTCCCGAGCGGCAACTCCCGACGAGATCGCGGGCCCCTGCCTCTATCTCGCCAGTGACGACGCCTCGTACATCACCGGAACCAGTCTGGTCGTCGACGGCGGCTGGGAGGTCTCGAACTACCCGGATCTGACGACGCTGGGCAACTAGTTCAGTTGCCGGGCAACACACATTGAGTATCGAGGCCGAGGACGTGGTTGAGCCGGCCGAAGGCCAACCACGATCCGAGGCACATGCTCAACTCGACGATTTCTCGCTGGGAGTAGTGAGCGGTCATACGTTCCCAGAACTCGTCGTCGAGCCCGTGGTGGTCGAGGGCGTATCTCTCGGCGTATTCGGCAGCGAGGCGCGTCCTGTCGTCGAAGGCATCGGTGGTGCGCCAGTCGGTGACAGACTGATCGAACGTCGACTCCACAGTCTCGCCGTCACGCTCGGTGCGCCAGTCCTGACAGAAGATGCACCCGTTGATCTGAGCGATCCGAAGCCTGGCCGCCTCGAACTCGCGGAGTCCGAGAGTGCCGTCCGTGTAGACCTTTTGGGAGAACCCGGCGGCCGCGGGTCCGATGCCGGGGACCATCTCTCCCCACACGTAGCCGATCGGATTCTTGCCTTCGGGTATGTCGATATTCATGTGAGTACCTCCGAGTTTCGGGCACCGAGCTTGCCGACGCCGGGTGTGAGCGGAACGTCCAGCGCGTCGTAAAGACCGGGTTCAGCCTGACGTAGCCAGGGAATTGCGTTGACGAGACGTCCTACGGCCGTGGCATTTCCACCGGCCGCGCGGTTTCCACCTTCATCGGTGGCTTCGACGTTGATCTCGATTCGTGGTCGTCCTTCGACGATCACCTTGTGCGCGCCGTCGCCGCCGTCGGGCGGGAGCGGCCAGTCGCGGGCACAGGACGGATGAATACGCGTGACGTGTTCGATCACGATCAGGGGTTCCCCGCCGACGATTCCCTGAACCTCGAATCGCAGTGCGCCTTGGGTGCCGACCGCGAACTCCCCCATATGTTCGGTCGACACGGTTTCCTCGAGCGGGCGGCGCAGCAAGGTCTCGCGGATCTCGTCGAGTTCCACCCCGAGTGCCCGCGCGATGAGCCGAATCTGCCCGCCCCAGACCATGGTGGGTACGGTCGGTGCGACCATGGGAGGTTCGTAGTCCATCGGCTGACCCATCCCGATCAGGTAGCGGACAGAATCCGGCTGTTCGTAGGTCGTGTAGTCGAAGATTTCCTGACACCGGATCTGGTCGATTGTCCCCGCGAGCCCGCTGACGAGAATCGGCAGGATGTCGTTGCCCCAGCCTGGGTCGATACCGGAGACGAACAGAGCGCCGCCGCCCGCCTTGGCAGCAGCTTCGACGGGATCACGAAGTTCGGGAGGCGCAGATTTCGGGTCGTACAGCGCATATACGGACGGCGTGACCACCACAGCTCCGGCGGCCAGTGCCCGCGTGATGTCGGCAACCGCGTCGTCGGGCCGAATGTCGCCGGACGCCGCGTAGACCACCGCGCCGGGAGACGCTGCGAGCACGGCATCGGCGTCGTCGGTAGCCGCGACGCCCAGGTGCACTCCCAGATCGGCGAGGTCACCGGCGTCTCGCCCGACCTTCTCGGGGTTCGCAACGATGACGCCGACAAGTTCGAGGGCCGGATTGGCTGTCACAGCGCGAATCGATGCACGCCCGACGTTGCCGGTACCCCACACGACAGTCGGAATCTTGGACTCGGCTTCATTCGAAACTGCACCCATCAATCGGACATTACCCAGCTCAGCGCGTCAGGTCAGCAGAACTGCAAGAATTCGTTTCACTTCATCCGGTCAAAAATGCCATTGCCTGCGCAGTCAGTGCGCCGTCACCCCGCCTCCGGTACGTCTCGGCGGGTCGGCCGTTACCTGGTCTGCTCATCTCGCCGGTACTTTCGAGCGCGTCGAACACCTGCCGGCGGAAGCTGTCCTTCTGGAACGGACGATCGAAGATCACCTCGTAGAGTCCCCGAAGTTCGGCGACGGTGAACGTCCCGCCCGACAATCCGTCCGGATCCACGTACGACGCATACCTCGTGCGTAGGTCCGTGACCGCGAGTCGCACCATGTCGGCGTGATCGAATGCGAGTCCGCTCACTGCCTCGTCGTCGTACACATCGACGAGAAGCGCCGAATCGGGCAGTGCCGATTCCGGTAGGCAAGCCGTGTGTGCGACCGACAAAACCCATCCACGGTCGTCGCGGTCCGGTCGGTCGAAGATCGCCAACTGGTGGAAGCTCGTCTGGGCCAACTCTGCCTTGACCGACAGGGCACGATCGGCTGCGGCCGTGAGCAATTCGCGTTCGTGCAGAAATGTTCCCGGTAGCGCCAGCGCACCGAGACGGTGCCGAACCACCAGAACTTTCAGAGATCCACCGCTGTACGTCAGCACCGCGACGTCCACTGCCACAGACGGACGCGGATAGTCCGTCAATCCCTTGCCGCTCGTGTCTGTCCATTTATTCACCCTTGCATGTTATCTCAAACATGATCTATGGTTAGCGCAAAGTTGATCAAACGATCATCGCGAACCGAAGAGGTGGCTATGAAACTCACCGCACAGCAGTCCGATCGAGCGGCCGGCGTTCTGCTCGGCACCGCAGCAGGAGACGCGCTCGGCGCCGGCTACGAATTCACCTACCCGAAGGCCGAGGTCACGATCGACATGATCGGTGGCGGCCCGTTCGACTGGGCGCCGGGAGAATGGACCGACGACGCCTCGATGGCAGTTGCGATCGCCGAGGTGGCCGCTACCGGAATCGACATCGGAAGCGCTGACGGTCTCGATGCCATTGCAGCACAGTTCATCCGGTGGTACGACTCGAAGCCCGCGGACATCGGCAACCAGACGCGAGCAGTGTTGTCCGTCCGCTCCGAAAGCGCAGCGGCGATGGCGGATCGTGCGCGGGCGATCAGCGGCCGCAAAGCCGGCAACGGCTCGCTCATGCGGACTGCTCCCGTCGCCCTCTCCTACTTGGACGATGCAGAAGGTGCCAGGTCGGCAGCGCACCGGATCAGTTCACTCACGCACGACGACCCGCGTGCCGGACAGGCGTGCGAGTTGTGGACCCATGCCATCCGCCATGCCGTTGTCTCCGGCAACTTCGACGGTGTTCGCGGCTTCCTCTCCGTTGCCGATCAGGACGTCGCCGAATACTGGGGCCCGCTGCTCGATCAGGCCGAAACCGGGAACCCGCAGGACTTCTCCAAGAACGGTTGGGTGGTGCATGCACTTCAGACTGCTTGGTGGGCAATCACTTCCACGGACAATGGCGATGCTCGCCACCTCCAGTACGCATTGGAAGCAGCAGTAAGAGCCGGCGGGGACACCGACACGACGGCGGCCATCGCGGGTGGCCTCCTCGGCGCCCGTTGGGGAGCGTCGGCGGTTCCCGCCCGGTGGCGCCGGATCATGCACGGCTGGCCGGGATACCGTTCCTCCGATCTGGTTCGCCTGGCGATCAAGACTGCTCGCAGCGGCACCGACGACAAGAACGGTTGGCCGTCGACGGCAGAACTCGATTACTCGCGGTTCCGCGGAACCCACCACCTGACCACGCACCCGCACGACGACGGCGTCCTGCTCGGCGGCGTCGATGCGGTGTCCACTGCGGACTACGACGCTGTGGTCAGCCTGTGCCGCATGGGAACACGGCAGGTCTGCTCCGATCACGTCGAGTTCTGGTTGGTCGACGACGGTCCCGATTCCAACGCCAACCTCGAGTTCGTCCTCGACGACGCAGCGCGCACCGTCCAGGCGTTGCGGGCTGAAGGCAAGCGCGTACTCCTTCATTGCGTTCAGGCACACAGTCGCACACCGTCGGTTGCGGCGCGATACTCGATGTTGATCGGACGTGACCCCTACGACGTACGCTCGGCTATGCCGTGGGCTCGCCCCAAGCGTGAACTCTGGAACACGGCCCTCGGAAACACGGCCGTTGGAAACACAGCCGTTGGAAACACAGGAGGATCCATGCCCGCTATTACCGTCGTCGAAGGCGACATCACGACGCTGACCGTCGACGCCATCGTCAACGCGGCCAACTCCAGGCTCCTCGGCGGCGGCGGTGTCGACGGCGCGATCCACCGCGCCGGCGGACCGGAGATTCTGAAGGCTTGCGAGGTATTGCGCAACACCAGCCTCCCCGACGGCCTGCCGGTGGGTGCGGCCGTAGCCACCACCGCGGGAAAGCTCCACGCCAAGGCCGTGATTCACACCGTCGGCCCGAGGTATTCACGATCCGAGGACCGATCCGGATTGCTTCGGGCGGCGTACACGCGCAGTCTCGCCGTTGCAGACTCGATCGGCGCACGAACCGTCGCCTTTCCGTTGATCTCGGCAGGGGTCTACGGCTGGCCGAAGGAAGATGCGGTCCGACAGGCCGTTTCAGCGATTCGCGCGGCGAAGACCGAAGTCGAGACGGTCACACTGGTCGCATTCAACAAGGAGACGGCAGACCTGATGCGCCGCGCGATCGCTTGAACACCAGCGGCGCAGTCAGCCGTGCACCAGACGTGATACCAACTCGGTACGTGAATGCACGCTCGACTTTCGATATACGTGCTGGAGATGGCTCTTCACGGTCGGGACGCTGATGAACAGCGCACGGGAGATGTCGAGATTGCTCGCACCCTGTGCCAGGAGTTCGACGACATCACGCTCCCGAACAGAAAGCTTCCAATGTTCGGGTACTGCAGAAGAATCCGGTGCACTGGGGAATTGGCGCAGCATGCAGTAGGACTGTTCAACGAATCCATGGGACTTCTGCAGAAATTGGACCTCTTCCCTCGAGAAGTCACCGTCACGAGAACTTCGGAGCAAGGACACCCCGGCCACGATACGTCCGGCATGCCGTAGATACAGCTCAGCCTCGTATCGATACCCCATCGGGCGAAAGAAGCCTGCGTAGTAGTCGGTCTTGTCGAACCGCTGGCCGATGTCGTTCGACGTTGCGAGGTCGGCACCCGACTCGGCGAACCTACGCGGATGAAAAGGGTCCAACTCGTGGAAGTGACCGGTGTATCGGCCATTCTCTTCAGGGCAAACCCGATCGAACACGTGGGTGTCGGCATTCATGCCGCGATCAACGGAGTAGAAGACCATCCCGGACACGCGGACAAACCTGGCAAGAAACTCCATCGCGTTGCGTTTGAATTCGGTGTTGCGTGCGAAATCGTTGTTGCACCTGATCGGTTGGGGATTCGGTTCAACGAATTCCGACTGAACCACCGACATATCGCACTCCTCCACAACGAACCGGTACGACGCTACCTCTGGCCATAATCACTGGTCAAGACCAATCGGAGTTCATCCTTTCGGATGATTCTCGCCCAGGTGGGCCACTCATAGAGTGCTACTACCTGGCGAGCCACACGCGGTGGACTCGTCGAGATGTACGGAGGTAGGTCCACGTGAGCAAAACACTCATCCGATCGTCGAAGGTCCTGACATTCGACGATGCGAACCCTGTCGTGGAAGCGGTACTCGTGGACAATGGCGTGATCCTCGACTTGGGCAGATTCTCCGACCTGGTCGAGTCCGCCGGCCCGAACACCCAGATCATGGAAGCCGGCGAAGCGGTCGTCATGCCAGGACTCATCGACACGCACCCACACGTCATGCACTTCGGCGCACTACGAGGCGGCCTTGTCGATCTGAGCGATGCCGTCGATCATGCCGATATCGTCGAACGAATCCGTGCTCGCGCAGTGGTCACAGCGCCCGGTGAGTGGATCATCTGCACGCCCGTCGGTGAAGCTCACTACTTCATCCGCAGATCGTGGCGCGACCTTGCCGAGCGACGGTTGCCCGACCGTCACGCCCTCGACCAGGCAACAACCGACCACCCGGTGCTCATCCAGGCGTGGGCACCACGTACCCCGAATATCGTGGCGTTCAACAGCGCCGGCCTACGTACTGTCGGTCTGTCGGACTTCATTCCCGATCGCGTGTGTGATGTGGAGATCGACAAGGACGAAGCAGGACGTTTGACGGGAATACTTCGCGGGCCGGTGAACAACTACTACACCTACGACCCGTTCTGGGGGCAGATCCTTCTCAAGCTCCCACCACTCGATCCCGATCACGCAGTCCCCGGAGTACTCGACGAAATGGCTCGCTTCTCCGCTCGCGGCGTCACCACTTTGTACGAGGGACACGCTATGGAACCAATCCACATACAGATGTATCAACATCTCCGTGCGGCTGACTTGCTCACCATCCGGGTCCAGGCGACTCACGATGTGGAGTCGGTCATCTTCTACCCCTTCGAACCGTTGTCGTCGCACGAGTTCGACGATCGATTGAAATCGCTTGCGCCACAGTCATCCGATACTGCCGACGACATGTTTCGAATCGACGGTATGACCATCAGCCCTGGGGGGCCCTGTTTTGCAGGGCATTTCGCCATGCACGAAAGCTATACCGACCCTTTCGGCAGACCCACCAAGGGGAATCGCTTCGTCTCACTGGAGAAAGAAGAATCGTACGTCCGATTCTGCGCGGAGAACGGCATCCGGGCAAACATCTGTATCGGTTCCTACCGTGAGCATGACGACTTTCTCGAAATCGCCGAGCGTGTCGTCACCGAACACGATTTTCGAGACAAGGCGTGGATTCTGCAGCATGCGATCACTATCAGCCCGGACCACGTTCGCCGTTACAAAGCACTCGGGTTCCAGATCACCACTTCTGTCGGGTTCGCATGGGGCAAGGGTGCTGTGTACGAAGAGCGAATCGGCCGACACGTCTGGCGTGACATGGTCCCCTTGAGACGCCTACTCGACGCAGGCCTCGACGTCTCCGGCGGGTCTGACTGGGGACCGAAGAATCCCTGGGAACAGATTGCACTTGCGCAGACGCACGAGATTGCCGGCACCGATCTGAGAAACGACGGTCCAGACCAGGTCATCAGTCGCCAGGAATCTCTCGCCATGTGGACAACAAGCGCTGCGAAGATCCTCGGATGGGACGGAATCGGATCCATCAGCCCCGGCAATCACGCGGACCTCATCTTCGTCGACCGCGACCCGTCGACCTGCGATCTCGATGACTTGAAGAACACCCGAGTACATCGAACCATGCTGGGCGGAAACATAGTTCACGACGACGCCGTCCTCCCTGCTGCCGAGAGGGTTCTTCGATGAAGCCGAACGAGTACATCGAACATGACGCTACGGGCCTCGCCGAACTGATTCGCGACAAGCGGGTATCCGTCGACGAAGTTCACGAGGCAGCACGCACCGCGGTCGAAGCCGTCAATCCGACGCTGAACGCCGTGGTCGACGGCCCGTGGGATCGCGCTCTCGATTACAACGAACAGGGACTGTTTGCGGGGGTTCCCTTTGCACTCAAGGATTTTGCCGTACACGCGGCTGGAGTCCCGACCCGGTTCGGAAGTCGGCTTGCGGGCGAAGGGGCAATCTTTCCCCACGACACCGAACTCATGACACGATTCCGGGCCGCAGGATTGGCTGCTGTGGCAGTGACCGCCACACCGGAATTCGCATTCAACGGAAACACCGAACCTGTTGCTCAAGGCTCGACGCGCAATCCGTGGGACACCGAACGCAGTGCCGGTGGATCGAGTGGCGGATCAGCGGCATTGGTCGCAGCGCGAGCCCTTCCCATCGCTCACGCTACTGACGGTGGAGGGTCGATCCGAATTCCGGCGTCCGCCAACGGGTTGGTGGGTCTGAAACCGAGCCGGGGGCGTGTACCAGTGGGCCCTGACTCGAGCGAACCACTCTCAGGGCTGGGGGCCGAGTTGGGGCTCGCCCGGTCGGTGCGTGACTGCGCAGCGTTACTCGATGCCGTGAGCGGGCCGGCCCCGGGCGACAAGTACGTGATCCGTGATCCCTCGCGACCATACTCCGACGAGATCAACCGCTCCCCGGGGCGTTTACGCATTGCGATCCACACTCAGTCGTGGTCCGGAGATCCGGTGAACATCGAGGTCGCGAATGCCGTGTCCTCTGTCGGCACGGTTCTCGAGGGGCTCGGGCATCACGTCGTTCCCGACACGCCGGTCTTCGACTGGGATCAGTTCGTCGAGGCCAACCTTCCGGTGTGGAGTGTCTCTCTTGCCGAAGGCGTCGATGCACTTGCCGGAGCTTTCGGTGTGACCCCGGGACCCGAGAACCTCGAGGCGACAACCTTGGCCTGCGTGGAGTACGGACGCCGAGTCACGGCCATTCAACTCGCTCGAGCGCTCGCCGTCTTCAACCAGGTATCCCGCTCAGTCGGAACATTTTTCACGAATTACGATCTATTGCTCACCCCGACGCTCGGTGAGCCACCCCAACTGTTGGGCGAACTCGATTCCAATGACGCATCACTCTCCCCTAGCGAATGGACTCGCAAGTTGTTCGGCATCTGTTCGTTCACTCCACTTTTCAATGCGACGGGCGGACCGGCAATCAGCCTGCCGCTGGGTTCCACGCGCTCGGGGTTGCCTATCGGCGTTCAACTGGCCGCGCCCATGTGTGAGGAGGGCACCCTGATAGCGGTTGCATCCCAATTGGAGAAGGTCGTGCCGTGGGCGCATCGCATACCGAAAGTAAATGCCGGTGAATGCTGACTCGTCCGCCACTCCCATCGCCCCCCTACACGGCGATTGGTCTGTCGACGGTGGTGCGCAACATCGAACACCGATCGCAGATCAAGGCAAACCTCGACACCATCGAGGAAGCGATTCACGCTGCGGTGTCGACAGTTTCGATCAACATGCCTGTCAAACTGATTGCGTTGGCAGAAGGCGCGTTGACCGGGTTCGGGGACGAAGCCTTCGACATACCTCACGTGAAGGCAGCACGGGAGATGTTCATCGACATCCCCGGCCCCGAGACAGATCGACTCGGCGGACTTGCCAAGCAGTACGGGGTCTACATCATCGCTCAAAGCAAGGCGCGGTGGCCCGAGGTCATGGCTGATCGATTCTTCAACTCCATGGTGGTGATCTCCCCGGCAGGCGAGGTGATACATCGCGCCACGAAGAATCACGTCTGGTGTCGAGAACGTTCCTGCACGCCTCACGATGTCTATGACCGCTGGACCGAACTGTTCGGCGACAGCATCGACGCATTTTATCCCGTTCTGCACACTTCGGACATCGGTTCGATCGGCACAATCTGCTGCAGCGACGGAGAGTATCCGGAAGCAGTACGCGCCTTGGCTTTTCAAGGAGCCGAGGTCGTGTACCGCCCGAGCGAGGCGGTTCCGATGACGCACGCAGGACCGGACCCAGGGGGAACATGGCTCCTCCAGAACCGTGCGCATGCGCATTTCAACAGTCTGTACATGATCTGCCCGAACACCGGACCGGTCTATCCGACTCAGTCGGCGTTACAGTCATTCGACATCGCCGGCGGAAATTCACACGTCGTGGACTACCACGGAGCGGTACTCGGCCACACCGTCTCCGGACACAATTCATTCGTGTCGGGCGTGATCGACATCGAAGCATTGCGCCAGTTCCGCGTCATGAACTTGAACTCCAATTGGCTCAAAGACCTCCGTACCGAACTCTTCCGTCGTATGTACGACGAACCGATTCATCCTGCAAACCTGTGGCTCGAGAGTAATCCCGTTCTCCATGCCGACGCCGACAAGATATACCGGGCCAACATCGCCCGATTGCTCGCCCGCGGGGCGTACCGGGAACCTGCATACGACTTCCGCGGCGCTAACATCACACCACGTTAAAGCAGTGCAGAGCGGTCGGAGAAGTGGAGAAATTTCACCGGTTGGACGTTTGTCCAACAATTTGTCCGAATCGCATATTCTGCGGCTCGCTCTGTGTTCTACTCCTCTCCAGGGTTTGAGCTGGTGGTGAGCAAACGACGAGACGTATTCGATTCTCTGTCAGCTCGAGGCCGGTTCCCGGACCCGGCTTCAAGCCGAGAGCTCGATCTTGTCGAGCGCTACTCAAGGAGAATGTGAATGGTGTCGACGTTGATGCGCCGAGGAGTGGGGGTGGCCGCGTCGTTGACCGGATGCGTTGCCCTCGTGATCGGCGGAGCCGGAGTCTCGTCCGCCGCTGATGTGGACCTTCCGTTCACGGCATCGTGCCACGGGTGGCAGTTCCCCGGACCGATCACGCACAACGAGACGCGTGATTCCGGCGTCACGATCAGTGCGCCGGCCGTGGTCCCGCCGAACTCCACCTTCACATACCGCCTCGCGCCCAAGCCGATGACGGTCCCCAAGGACGGTTACGACCTCAGGTCCGTCGTGAACTGGACGCGTCTCAAGTTCGATTTCGACATCCCCGCAGGCACGTCCTACGTGGGGGCGCAGATCGTGGCCGGCACCAGCTCGAATCTGGGTGGGGTCGCCCCGACGATCACGCGGGTGAACGATGCCGGTTCACCCGATCCGAATGGGACGCATCTTCGTATCTCCGGCAACAACATCACGGCGGGCAACGGACCCAACACCGACGACAACGGCGGCGGCGGAATCGAGGTCGGTGGAGGAAAGACGTTCCAGCTCCCGGCAGTCGACGTCACCGTCACGTCAGGGGCTGTCGGCACCCAGATCAAGCCCATGCTGCGCGTGTCCGACTCCAACTCGGGTTCCTACGACAGTGCCGCCAACTACCTGACCTTCCTGCAGCAGGAGACCCTGCTCGGCGGCGTCAAATACTGGCTGACCACCAATTGCTCACCACGCGACAATCGTTCGGCCGGATTGAACGCCGGCGGCCGGCCGCTCGCCGTGATCAACGTCGACTCCAGCCTCGCTCAGACACAGACGCGAATCGACGCACCCGGTAAGGCCGTCGTCGGTGACTCCGTGGAACTGACGGCAACGGTCACTCCGTGGCCGTCGGGAGGAACAGTGCAGTTCCGTGACGGAGGGGTCGACCTCGGCGCTCCGGTGGCCGTCGTCAACGGCGTCGCGAAGGCCGACCGCACGATGACAACAGCGGGCGACCACAACATCACGGCGTACTACACGGGATCGGCCGGTTTCATGGAGTCGATGTCGGGCGCCGTGACGATCAACGTCGTCGAACCGTCCGAGCCCGAGCCTGGCACCGGTAGCCTCGGCAGCCTTGGTACCCCCGGATTCGGGTCGTGAAAACTGTGAACAGAAACCAGGATTCGTCGATGAACTCGAAACTCCTACGCGGCTCTGCGATTGCAACCGTCTCGGTACTGGCCGGCGGCTTGTTCTCCATCGTCGGCGGCGGGATCGCCTCTGCTGCCCCCGAGACCAAGAGCGTGGCCTTCACAACTGCATGCCATGTGCGCGAGATGGACGGTGTGGCAAGCCCGATCACGTTCAACGAGACACTCGGCTCGGGAGTCACCATCACCGCGCCGACCACCGCGGCACCAGGTGAGACCGTCACCTACCGCGTGCAGCCGAACGAGATGAAGGCAAACAGCGGCGGCCATGCCAGCCGTGGAGTCGTGCATTGGGCCCGGATCAAGTACGACTTCGACATCCCGTCCGGCGTCGAATTCGTGAGTTCCCAGCTTGTGGCGGACAGTGCGTACGGCCTCGGATCCGACAGTGCCACTCCGACAGTCACACGGATCGACGACGGCGGTAATCCATCGGCATCCGGTACGCACCTGCGTATCTCCGGATCGAATCGGACCACCGGAAACGGTCCGTCCTCCGCAGTTCGATCGAGTGACGGCATCATCGTCGGTGCCAACACCAAGTTCCGACTCCCCGCAGTCGACGTCACGGTCAAAGCTGGTGCGGCCGGTACCGAGATCAAGCCTTCGCTGAGGGTTTCCGATCCCGGTTCCGCCAACTACGACGACGACCGAAATGCGCTCACATTCGTCCAGCGCGAAAAGGATGTCTTCACAGTCAACTACTGGGAGCGCTACAACTGCTCCCCGCGGGACAACAGGAACTCCGGCCTCAACGCCGGTGGGCAGGCCCTGACCACCATCTACGTCAGCCAACCGACAACCACCACGATCCAGATGCCCGGCTCGATCCAAGCCAGCACACCGACCGAGCTTGTCGCAAAGGTGGATCCGGCTCCGGTCAACGGAAACGTGCAGTTCAGGGTGGACGGCGCCGACGTCGGTACACCGGTCACGCCCGGTGCCGACGGCACTGCCCGGCTACCGCATACCTTCTTCACCGCCGGAACCGCGCGGGTCTCCGCAACGTTCCAGGGCGTCAACGGATTCCAGAGTTCCAACTCGACCGAGGCGATGGTGACGGTGACTGCCGCACCTGTCGTCAAGCAGACCGACACTGCCGTGAACGTTCCTACCGATGCTAAGACGGGCGTTTCGGTGTCACTGAGGGCGCAGGTCACGCCGACACCCACCGGTGGCACTCTCCAGTTCAAGGACGGCGCTGCAGATATCGGCGCTCCGGTCCCGGTGGGCACTGACGGCAAAGCCACTCTGGAACATGCCTTCACCTCGGCTGGATCTCATGCCGTCTCGGCCTACTACTCCGGTGCAACAGGATTCATGCCGTCGATGGCACCCGCTCAAACGGTCACCGTGTCTGATCCCGCACCGTCCGATGTCACCACCTCGACCTCACTGGCAGCTCCCGCGACGACCAAGCAGAATGTCGCGGCAGAACTGTCCGCGACGGTCACCCCCAACCCCGGCGGGGGCTCGGTTCAGTTCTACGACGGCGACCAACCCATCGGACAGCCCGTTGTCGTCGGAGTCGATGGAGTGGCGCGACTGACGCACACTTTCGCATCGACGGGCGATCATCGGATCAAGGCGTCATACGCCGGGCGAAGTGGATTCACACAGTCCGCGTCGGACGAATCCGTCGTCAAGGTTTCTGCTGCGCCTGACGACGGCGGGAACGGCGGTTCGGGCAGCCTCGGTTCACTGGGCGGTCTCTTCGGTTCCTGATCGAATTCTTCTCGACACTGTTGCCGCTGCACCGATTCGGAGCAGCGGCAGCAGCATGTCGCGGCCGTGGTCATAGAACTGATTGATTTATCGATGGAGCACAAGTGTCCAGTAATTCTCTTTCTCGACGGTCGTTTCTCGCCGCCGGGGTCGGTGCAACTGCAGTCGCCGCTACTTCCCTTCTGCCGCCGTCGCTTCAACGTGTACTGGCGACACCCGCAAACTCCGGCGGGCTCGATTCGATCGAGCATGTAGTCCTCGTCATGCAGGAGAACCGATCTTTCGACCACTACTACGGCGCGCTGAGGGGTGTTCGCGGCTTCGGTGATCCGAATGCGTTGCGTCTACGCAGCGGCCACAGCGTCTTCGAACAACCCGGTCCTACCGGTCCTGTGCTCCCCTTCCCCATCCGCGATTCCGCTGCGGCACAACGCATGGACACCCAGAACGTGACCGGACTCGACCACAGCTGGGCGGGCGGACATGCCGCACTCGCCGACGGCTGGCACGACGGTTGGATCGCGGCAAAAACCAGTACGACAATGGCGTACTACGACCGGCAAGACATCCCGTTCCATTACGAACTGGCGGACGCGTTCACGATCTGCGACGCCTACCACTGCTCCGTACCGACATCGACGAGCCCCAACCGGAACTATTGGGTCTCTGGATACACCGGATACGAGCCACTTTCGCCTAATCCGACCGAGTCGGTCCTGCCTTCGGATCCGCCCGGCCCCGAGGGAAGAGCTGTAACCAATGCGGCCTACAACCCCTGGCACGCCGGCTACGGATGGACGACGGTTCCCGAGCGGTTGCAGTCCGCCGGCATTTCCTGGAAGACCTACCAAGAGTGGGACAACTTCGGAGACAACAACCTCGAATACTTCACTGCCTTCAAGAAAGTGGCGGCAGGGCTGCTTGGTCGGCCAAGCCTGCTCCCCTACGAAATCCAGACCTTGGCCGGGTTCTATCTCGCCCTGCCGTCGATGCCGGCGCCGGTCCAGGACGCAGCGGCACTGGCCCTCGAGAATGCTGCAGACCAACTGTCGCCTGCTGATCGCCAACTCTACGATCGCGCACTGTACCGATCCCGGCCCGGCACACTGGCCGCCGAGTTCAGGAAGGACGTCGAGTCGGGCCGACTGCCGCAAGTCAGTTATCTCGTTCCGTCCGAGGTGGATTCGGAGCATCCATCGGGTTCGTCACCTGCGGCGAGCGCAACACTGCTCTATCAAGTACTCGACGCCATCGCGTCCGATCCGGATCTGTGGGCGAAGACGGCCGTGATCGTCAACTTCGACGAGAACGACGGGTACTTCGACCATGTACCGCCACCTCGACCGCCGCGCTCGGTCGAAGCCGAATGGGTCGGCAATCAGCCGCTTGGTCTCGGCCCGCGGGTGCCGATGACGATCATCTCGCCGTGGACTGTTGGCGGTTTCGTTTGTTCACAAGTGTTCGACCACACGTCCGTCACGCAGTTCCTGGAAAAGCGGTTCGGAATCACGCAGCCGGAAATCGACCCATGGCGACGCACGGTGAGTGGCGACCTGACGTCGGCGTTCGACTTCGCCAACCCGCGTAGCCGACCGACTTTGGCGCGCCCGCAGCCCACTCCGCCTCTGGAACCACGGTGGACACCGACCCCACCCACCGAACAGAGAATGCCCCTGCAGGAAAGCGGCACTCGACCAGCACGGGCCCTTCCCTATCAGCCCGACGCCTACACGACGGTGAACCCGGAAACCGACTCGTTGACGGTCCATCTGGTCAATGCCGGTGCCGCATCAACTCACCTGGCCTTGTACCCGTACGCAGGTGAGTTCGACGAGCCACGGCATTACGACCTCCTGGGCGAGGTCGATGACACCGTTGCGCTCAGTGATCGCGTCTACAGCCTGACCCTGTTGGGTCCCAATGGTTTCAGGCGCGAGTTCAGTGGAGCTACAGACAGTGCGGCAGCCTCGCTCGACGTCTCGACAACCATCGACGCAGGGACGCGCGCGCTTGTACTGACCGCGAACAATTCCGGAAGTCGTGCACTGACGGTCAATGTGGACGGAAACCGACGCAAACTCGCTTCCGGTGCACACTCTCGGTGGACGGTGCGTTCGGTGGACGGCTGGTATCAGGCCGCCGTGACGGTCGACGAAGATCCTGAATTCAAGCGCGTGCTCGTCGGACACATCGAAAACGGGCGGACCAGTGTAAGCCAACCGACGTGAATCGACACCGAGCGTTCAAGCCCAGGGCCGAATCCCCATTCGGACAAGTCAATCCATCCACACACCCAGAAGGAGTTTCCGTGCGTCGTATCCCGCTCTCAGCACTGATAGTCGCGGGCTCACTGATACTGGGCGGCGGAATTGCCGCGGCTCAGGGCAGCCTGCCCACGTCGGGGAGCGCCGATGGCACGTCGGTGCCACCGTCGTACCTGACCGACGACGCCGGGCGCTCCCTGATCCTGCGAGGGTTCAACACGGCGTCGAGCGCAAAGAGCGCACCCGACGGCATGCCGAAGTTCACCGAAGCCGATCTCGAGCGCGAACATGCCGACATGGGAACAAATTTCGTGCGTTTCTTGATCTCCTGGCGTTCGGTGGAGCCAGCGCCGGGACAGTACGACCAGGAATATCTGGACCGCGTCGAGGACCGGGTCAGCTGGTACGCCGAGCGCGGCTACAAGGTCATGCTCGACATGCATCAGGACGTCTACTCCGGCGCGATCACACCAGAGGGCAACAGCGGCAACGGCGCCGGCAACATCGGCAACGGCGCGCCGGCCTGGGCGACCTACATGGACGGCCTTCCGGTCACCCCTCAAGACCGCTGGGAGCTGTACTACGTCCAACCCGGTGTGATGCGTGCATTCGACAACTTCTGGAACACCACCGGCCAACATCCCGAACTGGTCGAGCACTACGCGAACGCCTGGCAGGCGGTGGCCGAACGTTTTGCAGGCAATGACACCGTCGTGGCATACGACCTGATGAACGAGCCGTGGGGCGGTTCCCTCCAAGGCCCCGCCTTCGAAGGTGGGCCCCTCGCTGCCCTGTATCAGCGAACCACCAACGCCATCAGGGAAGTTGATCAGGACAGCTGGGTGTGTGTGGCCCCGCAGGCCGTCGGCGTCAACCAAGGTGTCCCCAGCGGGCTCACGAAGATCAACGACCCACGAGCCGGCGAACAGCGAATCGCCTACTGCCCACACCTGTACCCGCTGCCCCTCGACCTCGGTGACGGATACTCCGGCCTCTCACGCACACTCACCGACGCGACCATCGACACCTGGCGCGACAGCGTCGAACACATCGCAGGCAACGTACTCGGCGGCGTTCCGATCATTCTCGGCGAATTCGGGCTCGACACAACACTGCCCGGCGCAACCGACTACATCGACCGCGTCTACACGACCGCCCGAGACCTCGGCGCGGGTGTCTCCTACTGGTCCAGTGATCCAGGTCCTTGGGGCCCGTACCTGCCGGACGGATCGCAGACACTCCTCGTCGACACCCTGAACAAGCCGTATCCGCGTGCCGTCGCGGGCACACCCACCGAATGGTCCTCGACCGTTGACCGCCTTCAGCTGACGTTCACCCCGAACCCCGCGGTAACGGCACCGACCGAGATCTATCTACCCGAGAGCGGCTTTCCCGGCGGCGTCGACGTCGCGGGCGCCGACATCGTGAACTGGAACCCCCAAAGCCGGCTTCTCACAGTGGAAACCGCGGACGACGCGGGCCCCGTCACAGTCACGGTGACGCCGGCAAGCTGACCGCGAGCGCCGAGATTCCTGGATATTTGTCCGGTTCTTTCGTAACGTACAAGCGACGGGTGATCGGCCGACGGAAGGCGAGTATGTCCACGGAGAAGATGTCTGTCCAAGATCGTGTTGCGCGGGTGGTGCTCGATGTCGTCGGCGCCTTACCGACCGGCGCGCAGCGCATTCTCGGTGGCAAGCCGAAGGAGATCGACGGGCAGACTCTGCACCCCGAGATCCAGCTTGCGCTGAGATTGCTCTCAGCGGTCGAAGGTACGAGCTTCGAGCATCTTCCGGTCGAAGAGGGACGGGCTCAGATCGACGCCGAATCGCGACTGTTCGGCGGTACGCCCATCGACATCGAGACGGTACGTGACCTCGAGATCCCGGCCGGGGATCACGCGATTCCGGCTCGGCTGTATCGCCCGGCCGGAGTCTCAACGCCCGCTCCACTTTTGGTGTACTTCCACGGCGGCGGGTTCGTCCTCGGCAGCCTCGAGAGCGGCGACAGTGTGTGCCGCTTCCTGGCCCGCCACGGCGAGGTCAGTGTGTTGTCGGTGGACTACCGGTTAGCACCGGAGTTCCCGTTCCCCGCCGGGGTCGATGACGCCGTCGCCGCATTCCGGTACTGCGTCGAGCATGCCACAGATCTGGGTGCAGATCCGAAATCCATTGCGGTAGGCGGAGACAGCGCGGGTGGGAACTTGGCTGCCGTCGTCGCGCAGTCCACGACCGAAGACGACGTCAAACCAGTATTCCAACTGCTCTTCTTCCCCTGGGTGGACCTTTCGTCGAAGCGCCCTTCGCACAAGATGTTCGGCACCGACTTCTTTCTCACCGACGCCCAACTCGACTGGTATGCAGCCCATTACCTGTCGGGCGGCGCTTCGGCTCTCGACCCGCGAGTCTCACCGCTGCTCACTCCGGACCTGGCCGGCCTACCGCCCGCGTACGTTGCCGTCGCCGGTTTCGACCCACTACGCGACGAGGGTGAGGAATACGCGGACCGGCTGCGAGAGGCCGGAGTCCCGGTTGCACTCAGGCGTCACAGTGGATTGATCCATGCCTTCGTCAACACCACCGGTGTCGGCCATACCGGTCAAGATGCGATGTTCGAGGCCTGCGGCGCTCTGCGGGTTGGACTTTCGGGCCCGCACTGAGGGCAGGGTCACGAAACGGGGAGTGCCAGATCCGCCCACTCGACCATCGCTTCGAGCACGGAGCGCAGTTCCATCCCCCTCGCGGTGAGTTCGTACTCCACTCGCGGCGGCACCTCGGCGTAGGCAGTCCGGGTCACCAGATCGAACTCCTCGAATCGCTTGAGTCTGGCGGAAAGTGTCCTGGGACTGATGCCGGGCAATGCGCGTCGTAGTTCCGTGAAGCGCATCGGGCCGTGCGTGAGCTCACGAACGATCAGCGTTGCCCACGGTCCGTCCAGAACCAGCAGAAAGCGCGCGACGCCGCACTCCGGAAGCACGTGACCTGATTCACTCATCGATTCCCCATTAGTTCACTTGAAGTAACTGGTTCCCAATCTGAACTATAGGCGTCATGACTTACACAGTGCATGGCGCCAACGGCGCACAGGGTTCTCCCGTTCTCGCGGGATTGGTCGCGGCTCTCGCCGGATCGACAGCTGCCGAAGTCCGAGCAATCACCCGCAACCCCGACCAGACGTTCGAGGGTGCGAACACCGTCGTCGCGGATAATGCGTCAGTCGACTCTCTCGCCGACGCTTATCGCGGGGTAGACGGGGTGTTCTTCCACCTGCCACTCGCCGGTGACACCGAGACGCTAGCCGGTTACGCCCACAACGTTCTGGCAGCAGCAAGAGTGACACGTCCTTCGCGGTTCGTGATCTCTACCAGCGGCACGGTGACCGGCGACGCTACTTCGCCGCTTGCCGGTCCCAACACACCCGTTCTCTCCGAGCTCGTCGACGGACTCCGCGCCGAAGGTATCGCGGTGACCGTCCTGACCCCGCGTTTGTTCCTCGAGAATCTTCTTCTGCCCACCGTGCTGTCGGGGGTGAAAGACGAAGGGGTCCTGCGTTACCCACTACGTGCCGATCTCGCGGTCGCATGGAGTTCACATCTCGACGTCGCTGATGCAGCCGTTGCGGCCCTGACTCTCGACGTAGCATCGGACGCGGTCGACATCGGACAGATTCCGGCGATCACCGGCATCGAACTGGCCGTAGCATTCGCCGAACACTTCTCGCGCGCGGTAACTTTCGAAGCCGTGACGCCCGATGCCTTCGGTGCGTCGATTGCGCCGATCATCGGAGGGGGCGCAGCAGCCGGGGTTTCCCAGCTCTACACGGGACTCGAATCTGCCGACAGCGTCGCGTTCGACTCCGCGACGGGTTCTGCCGTTGCCTTGGGCATCGTCGCCCGCAGCACCCGGGCCTGGCTGGTAGATCTCGGAGTGAACTGACCGGAGCAACGCAATCGGCCGGCTCCGCGAAGTATCGCGTGGAGCCGGCCGATTTCCGGGGTTACCGGTGCGTGCGGGTCTTCAACTGGCGGTTCAGCTGCCGACTCCCGAAGTCCAGACCGGCACCGTCACTGGTGGCCAGCACGGTGAGTCCAGCGGCGACCAGCAACGAAATAAGCACAACGCTCATGGTGAGTCACCTTTCTTCCTGTCGTGAAACGGTTTTGCGCCTCCGGGAAATGTCGACATATCCGGCACCCCACTTCAGCTGACCTCAAAGTATCTGTAACTATGGGTTACGCGCAATGTGTGGTCCCTCACCTGAAAGCGCAGGGTGATGCGCAGATCACGCTGCGTTCGACGGCGGACTTACCTGGCCAGAACCATATTCACGAACTCGTCGGCGAGCGCCTGAGCGTCCGCACCGCTGCCAGGAACCACATCGGGCGCACTGTGTACCAATTGCATCTGCCCCAGGTACATCGAATAGGCAAGTACGCCACGATGTTCCGCTTTCTGCCTGTCCATCCCCAGATCGACCAACAACGTCACGATGTAGGTAACTCGACGCTCGGTGACACGTCGAACCGCCGCCGAAACCAAAGGATGGCCGATCCCGGCAAGCAGTTCCAACTCCGCACGGCGACCGGCCAATCCGGTCGTGACCGAATCCACCAGACGACGCAACCTCACCTCCGCCGGTTCACCAGAGGACTCGACGGAGGAGATCAGTCTCTCGGTTGCCAAAACTTCCCACCGGCCGAGCGCAGCTTGCAGCAATTCGTCGCGGTTGGCGAAGTGCCAATAAAAGGAACCCTTGGTCGATCCGAGCGTGCGCGCCACCTTTTCCACTGCAACTGCATCAGGCCCATGGCTTGTCAGAGCCTGGAAAGCTGCATCGATCCACTGGTCACGAGAGAGTCGGGCGCGGGCATTCGTCACCTCCGTACGGTACCGTATGGGTAAGTTCCATACGGCACCGTACGGAGGACGAAATGACACTCGCTTTCAAGGCAATGCCTGCACCGGACTGGGCAGAAGCCACCACGATCACCATCCCGGCTGTTCCGACCCATACATCCGAGGAGTGGGCGCAGGCAGTCTTCGACGTCAGGAATGTCCCCGCACCCGTCCTCGCGATGTTCTGGCTCAGGGAGCGGATAGTCGGACTGCTCGGCATCGCCAAGGGACGCCCCGACACCTTTGCCGTCGACAAGATCGCCGACGGCGAGGCCCTCATCGAAGCGGACGAGAAACACCTACGATTCGTCGCCTCGGTTCAGGCCGACAACGACGCCGGCCTCCTGCACGTCGTCACCGCCGTGGAGCTGAAGAACCGCGCGGGCCGAATCTACTTCGCCCCCGTTCAGGTACTGCACGGCGTGATCACGCGGGCAATGATGACGTCTGCTCGAAAGCGCCTGTGCACGTGATCAACCGTCCGGGCCGCCCCTGAGTTCGAGACTGATCTGATCGGCATCCAGCGCGGCAAGTGCCGATCCGAGCATCCGTGCGTCGAACACGCCATCGTCACGTGCGTCGAGCAGTGCCTGACGCTGCGCTTCGATCACGTCGAGGCGGATCCTCTTCTTCGACCGACCCTCTGGCGGAACGACACTCGCAGCAGCATCTTCGAGGAGGTCGAGCAACCTGCGATGCTCGTCTAGTTCGGATTCGGTGAGGTCCTGCGCTGCCGGACCGGTCGCCACTACGACGCGCTTCAACGTCCCACCCTGAAGGATCAACGAGCCTGCTGCCACCAGGAACGCAACCAAGATCAGGAGCGATCGACTCGGGGTGTCTTCCGGCAGAGTCTGCGCTGCAGCCAGAGTGACCGCCCCGCGCATGCCGGCCCAGATGACGATCGTGCCTTCACGCCATCCCAACGGCGCAGCGAGGTAGTAGTCGATATCGGCAACCGTCCGCCGAACCCGAACCTTGAACCTTTCCATCTGATTCGCCGAAGGTGCCCGGCGCCTGCTGCGTCGTTCGTCTGGCGGGTAATCCTCGGGATTGTCGAGGCGATTCGCGATGTCGGAGAGTCTGGGTTTCATGCGTTCACGAAAATTCGCCCGCGCTTGGAGCGCTCGCAGGAGCGGGGCCACGTACAGAGCCCGCACCAAGATCGTGAGGAACAGTGCACCCGCCGCCACGAAGACCGCCGTGGATATGCCCTCGTGGTCGACCCGGACATCGTCGACTATCGACGAGAGTTCGAGGCCCATCACCAGGAAGATCGCACCTTCGAGGACCAATTCGACTGTGCGCCAGTTCTGGGAGTCGGACAACCGGTGTCGCGGTGACAGCTTCCGAGGAGCGTCGTAGCCGGTGACGAGCCCGGCCACGACTGCAGCAACCAACCCTGACGCACCCAACTCTTCGGCGGGGATCGCCGCCAGAAACGGCACCGTGAACGAGATGACCGTGTTGACCGTCGAATCGGTGACACGGGCGCGAACCATCAGGTTGACCTTGCCGACGACAACTCCGATGACCGCGGCCACGACGACGGCAAAAGCGAACTTGCCCAACACACTCCACAGCGACACCGATGCGGCGGCCCCGGCGATGGCAGTACGCAACAGAACCAGAGCGGTGGCGTCGTTGAGCAGGCTTTCGCCTTCGAGGATCGACACCACCCGCGGCGAGACCGGGAGTTTCTTGACGATGGACGTCGCGACGGCATCCGTCGGGCTCACGATCGCACCGAGTGCAATGCCCCACCAGATACCGAGTCCTGGTATCACCCAGGAGAAGAACACACCGAGAACAAGCGCACTCACGACCACGAGCAGAACGGAAAGCCCACCGATGGCACCGAACTCACGCCGAAACTCCATCGACGGCATCGAGACCGAGGCGGAGTACAGCAGTGGCGGAAGCACGCCTGCCAGAATCCATTCCGGGTCGATGTCCACTGCTGGGACAAATGGTAAGAGGCTGACAACGATCCCGGCCATCACCAGAATCAACGGTGCTGCGACTCCGATCCGCGCTCCGAGCGTCGAGGCCGCGACGATTCCGAGCAGTCCGAGCACCACGATGATCAGAGCATCCACTGCTTCCCCCTGTACCCCCGGATTTGTGTCTGGCTCTTTCTACACCTTTGCCGGAGACGGGGGCGAGACCTGCCAGGCAACGGCGATCAGAACAACCGTGAACGCCGATGCGGGCCACAGAGCGTGAAGACCGATCCACCGATGAACGAGCGCACCGACCACCGCGCCCGCGATCAACCCCGCGCACATCCCGAAGTGCTGCAGCCACGCCCACTTCGGGCCACCCAGAAAGGCTCCGGTCAGACGCTGGCCCATCTTGACCAGCGCACCGGTCATGTACGTGACACCGATCGTCACCTCGCCGTCGCGCTGGAACACCGAGTTGACGGCTCCCATCGCCAAGGCCATCGCCGAGATCGCGCCGGGGGTGACGTCGAGGCTGCTCATCACCGAACCGATGGACAGCAGCCCGGCTACAACCGCGAGCACCGTGACCTTGCGAGCCCGGACCGAATAGCGCTCCGTGAAGTGGGTGACGACGGTTCCCAGCGCGATTCCCAGGAGGAAGAGCACGATGATTCCGCCGGCAACTCTCGCGGTCGACCACACCCCGTCGGCAAATGCGACGCTCGCCTGCGTCATGTTGCCGCTCATGAACGAAACGAAAGGCCCACCGAGCGTGATGAATCCGAGCGCGTCGACGTAACCGGCCAACCCGGCGAGCGCTGTCGCCAGGCCGATCAGCGACCTGCTGTATCCCGTCACCCGACGAGCTCGGTTCAGCTCAGCTTGCTGGTGCGCAGCTCGTGGCCCTTGGACGTCTTGCAGCGGCCGGTCTCGAGATCCCACTGCCAGCCGTGCAGATCGCAGGTGAGGTTGGTGCCGTCGACGACACCGAACTTCGACAGGTCCGCCTTGAGGTGGGGGCAACGACGCTGAATCTCGTACCCGCCCAACTCGATAGACGCGCTGTCGTCGTGGGCCTCGGCGAACCAGCCGTCGGCGTACGCGATGCGCTCGTCGGTGAGGCACTTGAAGAACGTGTAGAGGAATTCGTTGTACCCACCGATGCGCCACGCCGTGAAGCGTGTCGACAGGAAGATGGTGTTGACCCAGTCGGGCTCGTCGTCACGCAGAACGGTGCGAACCAGTTCGGGAGCGATGCGGAAGCCGTAGCGGTACTTACCTTCTCCGTCGATGGGCTCACGAACGATCCGCTTCGGGAAGTCGAGGACGACCGTCTCCTCTCCCATCACGAGTCCGACGGGGTAGCCGATTCCGTCGCAGATCAGATCGGACTGAGCCATGATCGGCTCGAACTTGGCCTTGAGACCGTCGAGCAGCGGCTCGCCTTCGGCCGGAGCCCACGTGGCCTTCTGCGCGGCGATGACCGGTGCCATCTTCTGCGCCATCTTCTCGATGTACTCGGCCTTGTTGGAGAAGATCTTGTCGACGTCTGCGTCCGGGATGGGATGCGTCAGCGCGACCTTCTCGCTTCCGCGAAGTTCGACGGCCGAGCCGGGGATCATCAGCAGACCACGATCGTTGCCGTTGATGCGCATCTGCTCGAGGAACGTGATCTGGTCGGGGAAGATGTTTCCCTCGTCGCCGTGATCGTCGTTGAGGTAACGCAGGTCGTCGTCGAGGAAGACCGGCGGGCCGGCCGACGGGACAACCCAGGCAGCGTCGACCTGGGAGATGTAGTTGCGGCAGCGGTCCATGCCACGCTGACGCTTCTGCTTGCCGAAGTTGCGCTTGGTGCCCTTCGGGATGTCGTAGACCATCGGGTACCAGATCGCGCCCGAGTACTGCAGCAGATGGATGTCGACCTTCCCGAAGGCGTCGGTCAGCGGGTCCAGGTCGACGGGCCTGGCGTCGTTCATGTTGAAACAGGTGGTTTCCCCGTCCGAGACGACGAGGCCCGAGTCACCGATCGGACCGTCCGCGGGAGCGCGCAGAGCGATGATCATGATGTCGAGATCGCCCTTGGGACCGCTGACGGTGTGCTTGACGGAGTCTTCCGTCTCGAAGAACTTGTGGAAGCCGAGCTTCTCGAGTTCACGCTTGAGGTCCGGCACCGGGTAATCGGGGAGCAGGACTGTGGCGTCCTTGTTGACGTGCGCGATCAGATTCTTCGGATCGAAGTGGTCCTTGTGCAGGTGCGAGACGTAGAGGTAGTCGCAGTTGCCCAGCGCGTCCCAGTCCAACTCTGTGTTGTCGGGGAACGGCACCCAGGACGCAAAATACGTCGGGGTCACCCATGGATCACACAGGATGGATCCGGCCTCGGTCTGGATGTGAAATCCTGCGTGGCCGACGCTGGTGATCTGCATTGCAACCTCCGAAATCGTACTGCTGGTCAACTCAGCATAGTCGGCGCGATCAGGGCCAAATCGCGATCGAGGAGGCGGCCGGTTGTGACGTCATGCACGTCAGAGGTCGAAAGTGGGTTGTGAATCAGACCTGCCGGTGACGCGGACAACACTCTCTGTGCTGGCGTGTTCGCCGTATTTCTTGGCGTTCGCGGGAGCTGTTTCAGCATTCCCGAAGACAGCCCCTAAGGCTAACCTAACAAGCATGACTCGACTCCTTTCTCCCTCCACGACCGATCGCGACTACTGGGCGATCGTGGACAACCTGACGCGACGCGGTTTCTTCGGCGTCGGCGCGGGCGTCGCTGCGGCCGCGTTTCTCGCCGCCTGCGGCAGCACGGAAAGTTCGACGCCCGAGAACGCGGAGACCTTCGAGTTCACGCGCGGCGACGAGAAGCTGATCATTCCGACGGACCCGCAGAACGTCGTTGCCCTCGACCCGCGGGACGGCCTCGAATTGTCGATCCTCGCCGGATACCCGGTGACCGCCTACCCGACCGGCGCAGCCGAACACCTACGCCGTGAGGTCCCGGATGCCACGGGTGTCGAGATCTTCGCCGAAGGTGCTTCCGATCCCAACTTCGAATACATCTCGACTCTCGGCGCAGACCTTCTCGTCCTCAGCGCCGGCTGGTGGGACACCGGGTCGTACGGCAACGACCGGATGCAGCAGATCGCACCGGTCCTGCCCGTCGGCAAGGACTTCACCCCGGAGTGGCGGAAGGTCATGTCGGACTTCCTCACCGGCATCGGGCGCAGCGATCGCGCCGAAGAAGTACTCGCCGAGTACGACGCCCATGTAGCTCAGGTCCGCCCGACCGTCGAACCGCTGATGGCCGGCAAGAAGGTTGCCTTCGTCGCCGCCGCGGAGGATCAGATCGCGTGGTTCCAGAACGATTTCCGCACCGCCGTCGCCGAGGACCTGGGATTCGAGGTGCTCCGTGAAGGCCCCGACCTTCGCGTGATGCTCGGATCGGAGCAGTTCAACCGTCTCGAAGAAGCCGACGTCATCTTCGCCTTGGATCGCAGCGCCTCCGGCAGCGTGTACACCTCGCCGACGTGGCAGCGTCTGCCCGCCGCGCAGGCTGGTCGAGTGATTCCCTTCGACTACTACAAGGCCGCGGGATACGCCTTGACCGCCAAGGTTCTCGTCGACGACTTGGCGGCCGGGGTCAAGCGGTAGAACCCGACCTTCGTCGACCCGACGGGGCCCCGATCATTCGGCACCGGCGGCTCGTCCTGTCACGCGGTCCCGAAACTCGCGGAACGCTTGGAAACCACCGGTGAGCGCCCGCGCCAGTTCCTCGGCGCTGTCGACCCAGACGACGTCCTCCAACTCGGAAACGTCGTCGGGCTCGTGATTGCGCTGGGGAACGAGAAACGTCGGGTCACCCTGAGGGTTGACGATCAGGAACCCAGCCGCCGCGCAGAGGTCGTAGACGAACGCGCACTCGGCAGGCGACAGCGTCGCGTGGAAGATTCCACCACTGAGTGGATCGCTCTGCTCGAGCGAGTCGAGATGAAGGTCGGAGAAGGCCCCGTCGATCGTCAATGCCCTGTCGTCACGGTCGACGATCTCGCCTCCGTACGGGCTCTCGACCACGCGCAGCCCGTGCTGATCGAGGAAAGCGGCGACCGCCGCCCGATCAACATCGAGTTGCACGTCCTTCGTCACCCGCATGAAGTGCAGCGAGAAACCCATCGATCCCCCTCGTCCATTCGCGACGCACGTGATGCGCTCGCCAGTACCTCGACAGCCGAGAAGCGTCAAAACTACCTCTCGAGTAGGGTCCGGATCGCCTCGACCACTTCGGCAGGCGCCTCTTCTGCCATGAAGTGACCTGCGGACAGCGTGCGGTGCTCGAGATCGGGCGCCCACGCTTTCCACAGGGCCTCGGCGTCGTAGCCGAGCATCGAGCCCCAGTCCTGCTGAATGACCGTGACCGGCATGTGCAGTTGGTTGCCCGCCTCCCGATCGGACTGATCGTGTTCGATGTCGATGCCTGCCGACGCCCGGTAATCGGCAACGATCGACGGCACCGCCTCCCGTGAGGCGCGCAGGTATTCCGCCCGCACGTCTACCGGAATCGCTTCGCGGTTCTGCGTCCACACGTCGAGAAAGTACTCGAAGAACGCATCGGCGCTGGCGCTGATCATCTGCTCGGGAAGACCAGGTGGCTGAGCCATGAGATAGAGATGGAACGCCACAGCAGCATTCGATCCATGCAGGATGTCCCACATATCCAGGGTGGGGAGCACGTCCAGCGAGCCGAGTTGCGTGATCACATCCGGATGATCCAGCCCCGCTCTGACGGCAACCAGTGCGCCACGATCGTGGCCGACGAGGGCAAACTTCTCGTGTCCCAATTTCCTGGCCACCTCGACGATGTCGGCAGCCATTGTTCGTTTGGAGTAGGTGTCCGGGTTTTCCTCGACCGGTTTGTCGCTGGCTCCGTATCCGCGTAGATCCGGGCAGATGACGGTGTGATCCGACGCCAAGGCAGTGGCTACGTGACGCCACATGAGGTGAGTCTGAGGGAAGCCGTGCAGGAGGACGAGTGGTGTTCCGCTTCCGCCGACCGCGACGTTGAGCCGCACTCCGTCTGCTGTGGAAATCTGCTGGTAGTCGAAGCCTGGAATGGTGATAGTCATCGGTCGCTCTCGTTAGTCGGGGTGATGGCAGGTCGGGGTGATGGCAATCAGCTTCGCCGCAGTCGATGAGCGTTCGATGAGCGCGATAGCGTGGGGAAATGCGAGACCACACATTTGAAGCCCCGGCTTTCGGAGTGCTCGGACCCGTGGTCGCGTGGAACGAGTCTTCACACCAGATCGATCTGAAGGGTCCACGACACCGAGCGGTCCTCGCTCGTCTCGTCGTCGCCCGCGGACGTGTTGTTCCCGTGGACGTGATTGTCGACGACCTCTGGGTCGATCCTCCGTCCGGCGCTACCAGCGCAATACGTACGTTCGTTTCCGCTTTGAGGCGTGCGCTCGAACCGGATCGCGCGCCGCGAAAGAAGCCGAAAGTCATTGTCACCGAAGGGCCCGGTTACGCCTTTCATGCAGCACCCGACGCGGTCGACGCTTGGGAATTCGAAAGACTGGTGCGTGAAGCCGCGGATTCGACGCCGGCAAAATCACTCGAACTGCTCCGAACCGCGCTGCAGCTGTGGAGAGGGCCGGCCTACGCGGAGTTCGCCGACGAGCCTTGGGCCCGAACGGAGCGATCACGCTTGGAGGAACTGCGTCTGGCTGCCGTCGAACGCTTGGCATCCGCGCAGCTCGATCTCGGGCGAGCTGCCGAAGCGATTCCCGATCTGGATGCCCACGTGACGGAACACCCTTGGCGTGAGGAGGGTTGGCGACTACTCGCTCTGGCGCTGTACCGGTCCGATCGTCAAGGCGATGCTCTGGCAGTCCTACGTCGCGCACGGAAGTTACTCGCCGAAGAGTTGGGCATCGACCCTGGTCCACGACTGAACGACCTCGAGTCCGACATTCTCCGCCGGGAAACCCGCCTGGATCCTGTAGGGGCAGAACAGATCTTCAGTCAGGTTTCGGCAGCGTACGACCGGACCGTAGCGGCAGGATCGAAATCGAGATTGGAGTCAACCGTCGGCCTCCTCCGAAGTTTGGCAGTTGCGGGCGGAAGCGGACTCGAGACTGCCCGAAACCAACGACTGACAATCATCGGCGCCGCTGAACAATTGGACGACGTCGAACTCACCGCGCGGATCATCGGCAATTACGACGTGCCCGGGATCTGGACGCGATCCGACGATCCTCGGCAGGCTACGCAGATCGTCGAGGCCGCTCAGCGCACTCTCGATCCACTTCCGGCCGGCAACGAACCCGCTCGGGCGAGACTGTTGGCGACAATCGCACTCGAATCGCGCGGACTGCCCGGTCATCACGGTCTCGAATGTGCCCGTGCCGCAGTACAGATCGGTCGCGCTCTCGACGATCCAGGGCTCCTGGCCTTCGCTCTGAACGGATTGTTCATGCAGACGTTCTGGACTAACGGTCTGGCCTCCGAGCGCGACGACATCGGCCGTGAACTGGTCGACCTCGCCATTCGACACGGCCTGGCTACCTTCGAGATCCTCGGCCATCTGATCCGCATGCAAGCCCTCAGCGCCCTTGGGCAATTCGATGCAGCCGAGCTACATGCCGAGACGGTTGATCGATTGGCCGGACGTCACGAACGCCCGTTGGCAGCGGTGTTCACCACCTGGTTTCGCGCTATGCGTACTGCCGCTGCCGGCGCGGAGGCCGCGCACTGCGAGAAGCTGTACGAAGCTGCGGCGGTCAATCTTTCCGATGCCGGCATGCCGGGTCTCGCGGACGGCATACTCCCTCTCGCAATTCTCGCCCTCCGCGTATGGCGGGGACTGCCGGCGATTTTCGACCCGACCACGCAGTGGGGCCCCTACGAACCCTGGGCCCGGCCACACCTGCTCATCGCACAGGGGCAGACGAACGAAGCAGCGAAGGCGGTCGAGGCATTGCCGGACCCGCCCGAAGACCTACTCTCCGAGGCACTGTGGTGCTTGACTGCCGCAGCGGCGACTGCAGTCGGCGACCGTCGAGTCAAGGAGCGTGCGCGAGCGGCGCTCCTACCTGCCGCCGCCGAAATAGCCGGCGCCGGAAGCGGAATGCTCACCGTGGGACCCGTCTCGCACTACCTGGCCGAATTGGAGCAGGGCTGAACCGTCAGGTGAATGCAATCACCGTCTCACCCCACGCCTCCCGGATCTCGCGGTCGAGATCAGCGACGACGGCATCGCGTTTGTCGATCAACAGTGTCGAGCGTGTGTCGGTGTCGTAAGTGGGCCACCCCGGGTCCGCACCCAGTTCGCGATCGTCCCCGGCGTCGTAATCGCCTGCAGCTCTGGCAAAGTCCAACCACCTCGCCTGCATGCGCTCAGAGACATGACGCGCCGCGCTCAAGCCACCCAACTTGTAGGTGATGTCTCGTGCCCCGTGGTTGATGTTGCCGAAGACGTAGGCAAGTTCGGTGCCGTGGGTCGCACCGATCTTCAGCGCCTTGAGCATCGGCGGCGCGTAGTCGAAGCGATACAACCACGTCGGCGCAACCTTGCTGTGAGCCTCGGCGATCCACAACGTAGGCAGCCGGAATCCGAAATCACGGGTCAAACCGAGACCGGCGCCCAGCTTGGACAGTCCCGAATACGCGCCTTCGATTTGAGAATGATCCGGTAGCTCGAGTCCTGGATGCTCGTCGGCGATCTCCGCGAACATCGACGTGATCACGACGGGATCGATCGGCATCAACGGCGACTTCATCATCCGGAAGAGCGAAGATTCGTCCTTGTTGGTTCCGATGATCAGCGGAATCGGGTGTGCATTGCCGTGACGGAACGCGCGCACCGGGTAGTCAGGGAGCAGATCACCGTCGACGATCGGCGCGAACGCCAAAGTGCCAGGCGTCTCCTGGGGGACGCGAGCAAACAGTTCGTCTGACGGCCCGATCAAGTCTTCGGCAGACGTGGACCGCAACAGACCCAGATCGCCTCCGCCGCTGAAGATCTCGAGGAACAGCTTCGCGACGATCTCACCACGTTCACTACCGTACACCGAAGTGGCGGGCGAACTTTCGGCAATAGCGCGATGAAACAGGCCGCGAGCGGACGGGACGGTCATCAGCGTCGTCACCGCGCCGCCACCTGCCGACTCGCCGAACAACGTCACTTTGTCGGGATCGCCACCGAAAGCCGCGATGTTGCCTTGAACCCATTGCAGCGCTGCAATCATGTCGCGGAGAGCGACATTGGGCTCGAAGGTATGTTCACTCGAATTGAAGGACGAGAAATCGACGAAGCCGAACACACCGATGCGGTAGTTGATCGAGACGACGACAACGTCGCCGTTCTCAGCCAATGTGGTTGCGTCGAAAAGTGGTTGGCTGGACGCTCCGCGGAAATACGCTCCGCCGTGAATCCAGACCATCACCGGTTTACCCGGCGCATCAGAACCGACGGCGCCCGGTGCCCACACGTTGAGGAACAGGCAGTCTTCGTCCATCGGAACGTTCTCACCGAGCGGGATCATCGCGAGTCGACTTTGCGGCTCACACGGCCCGAATTCTGTTGCGTCCTGGACCTCGGTCCAGGGCTTCGGCGGAACCGGCGCGCGAAATCGCAGCGGACCGACCGGAGGTGCCGCGTAACGAATCCCCTTCCAACTCGACACCGAGCCTTCCGTCGATCCTCGAACCGGCCCGTACGTTGTCTCGACTACCGGCGCTTCGCTGGGTGTGATCGTCATTCGATTTCTCCTCGAAAACAAGTTGCTACTTCGACAGGGCTTCGACAACGTGCGAGAGTTCCAATGCTGCCAGCATCAGGAACAAAACGGTCATGATTGCTGCATTGTGGCGGATCAGAGTGCTTTTGGTGGCGCTCAGTGCATCGGTCACCTTCGCCGAGGGCACGGCAGCCAATGCTGACAGCACGATCAAAGCGATGGACGCCCCTACCGCGAACAGGACGGAATACGCGATCACTGATACCCAGCCGAGGTGCCCGCCACCGATGATCGAACCTGCCTTGAGTTCGAGCGGCAGGTTCTTCGCGTTGGATACGGTCAACAACAGTCCCAGGACCGCAGCTTTGCCCGGTTGCATCGAGTCGATCTGCGCCAGCCACGACGGCATCGCCGGCTCGGCATCGTCTTTCGGACGGCCACGCCAACTCGAGTACGCGAGCGCCAGAAAACCGACAGTGAACACGACGGCGAACACCGTCTGGACGGTATGCGCGCTGCCGCTGGACTTCGATTCCACTCCGGTGGTCGAGAGTGCCGTCGCTGCTGTGATCGCTGCCGCGGCCAGCACGATGCTCGCGGTGTACGCGAATGCATTTGCCTTCGCCCGAGTGGACAGCAGGATCGCGATGATCGCAACCAGAGGAATCGGGCTGATGACGACGCCGGTGGCGAGTGGGATGAGCTGCGCAGTAATCGATTCCATTTCTGCGACCGTACAAGCGGCCAATCCGGCCATTGGCGAAACGTTCGGCCTCCACGACATCGCCACTCACGGTGTCACAGAAGCACGGCTGTGAGGACCACCCGGTCTTCCTCTTCGACAAGTTCGAGGGACGTTACCGTACCGGCGAGCGATTCAAGCCCGATCCCTGAGTCCCGTGCCACCGGCATCCGACCCGGCGAACTGATCCGCACTACTACCGCCCGAGCATCGGCGAGTGTCACCTCGAGGAAGACGGGCCCTCCTGCACCGTGTTTCACGGCGTTGGTCAGTCCCTCCGACAGGATCTCCACCACGCTGTCGAGCCGAGCGGAGCCGGAACCGATCACCGCCCAGACTTCGTCGTCGACGTGACTGACGACCGGAATTGCGTAGCGCCACACCGTGACAAGATCATCGATACGCTTTCGGGCATCGGAGTCAGCCGGCTGATCGGATGACGCAGACAGGTCGCTTTCCAAGCCGTCGAGAATGTGGGCAATGGTTGCCGCAACATCGACTGGGCGACCGGCAACGGCGCCCGAAGACCATGCGGCCGCTACGAGTTCGCCCTGCACCGACGAGTGCAACAACCTGGCCAGTCCACGTCGGGTGTGCATGAGCTCGGCATGGATACGAGCTGCATCGAGCGCTTGCAGGCTCAGGGCACTGCGGAGTTGACGCTCCTCGTCCTGACGCTGCGTATCCGCAGCCCTGATCAGGCAGACGGACAGCGCAACCAACGGGTAGACGGCCATCGACGAGAGATAGAAAGTCGGGGTACGGCCGAACACCGTCAGGAGCAGCCACGTCGCGGTACTGCTGATCAACGCACTCGAGCAGTACACCGCAGAAAGAGTCGCGATCCGTCTCAGAGGGCCGTCTCCGCTGCTGACAACTCGGCGAGCGCACGCATTGCCACCGACGAAGAGCCAGAAACCGACGCCGAGCTGGACCGCCGTGAACGTCACGCCGTAAGTCGTAAGCAGGTAGACGGTCACCAGTGCCGTGTACGCGAACACCGGTACGTACAGTGGCGCCGGTTCAACACTGCGTACGACGCCGATCAGTCGATCTCTCGCCGTCAGCCGCACAGTCGGCGTCGGTGATTCGATCGGGGGAATCTCCCGGAACAGTCGATGACTCATCGGGCGAACCACGTCGTCGGAGATTCGCTTCAAGAGCGCTGCTCCTCGTACTCCCTCGAGTTCCGTTTCAGCAACCGCGTGCATGACTGTCTCGATACTGCGCTCGAGCTCTCGCCGACACTGCGCACGGGTTTGGTCGAGGCGGAATCGATCTCGGGTCTGTTGGAGTTGGACGGCGGCCCCGGCAACCTTCAAACTCCGTTGCAGCGCGAGGCGGTCACGGAGAGCGCTTACCAGTACGGCGGTCAACGACAAGAAGACAACGCTGCACACGACGTTGAGTCCCACCCGGACGAGCATCGGTCTGGGGTCGACGGGGAGTTCGAGCGAGCGGGTGATCGCGTCGAGGACGAACGGGCGGATCGCGCCGATCATTGCGAACAGGGCCAGGGCTGCGAGCTGCGATCGGTGTGCTGCAAGAACAGCCCTCGCCATCAGCAGCATCACCCCGACAACGCAGTGGGTCGCGAAGGCGCCGACTGCCATCACGCCTACTTCGCGCACCCCGGTACACAGGTAGTAGTTGGCCATCACGGTCACCGCGAACGGCAGCGTCAGAATCCAGGACCACTTGGTGACGATGTTCCGATCACCGAGACGAAGCCACCACTCGCGCGGGTTCACACCGAGTCGGTCACTTCGGGCACACCGAATGGCGGATGAAGATACTCGCAGCAAGCACTCGCGGATTGGTGGACGAATCGTGCGTCAATCCCAGGCTCTCGAGAGTGCGCGCGATGAGCTTCTCCACACCTCGGATCGAGGACCCACGATGCGCTGCGATTGCGCTGTTCGACCACCCGAGCGAGATGTAACGCAGAAGATCGAGCTGTGATCTGGTGAGGCTCGACAAGGCGGAGTCCGGATCACTCCCGAGCGTCGGTGGCTCGGTTTCCGTCAACGCGGCCTCCACTACGCCGATCAACTGATCCGCCGACTGGACAGCCGCCTTGTCCACGAACAACGATTTCGGCGGCACACCCGCAGAACCTGGCGCTGTCGATGCGTTGGGGTAGTTCGTCAGGAACACGATCGCGCAATGCGGAGCCTTCACGGTGACGATGTTCGCGAGATCGACGCCGTTCGGCCGCACGCCAAGGTCGATGTCCGTGACCAAGAGGTCAGGATCGAATCCGTCGAACTCCGTGAGCGCTTCGACCGCCGATCCGGCCGTATGGACCACGAACCCGGCGTGTGTGAGCGTGTCACCGACGAGCGCACGCATCAGTGGTTGGTCTTCCACCACCAACACCCGTCGCACCCACTGGCTGGTCTCCATGACCAGAGATTAACCGTTGGGAGAGTGCGTATTCGACCGAGCAGGTGGTGACGGATTCCGAGTAACACGGCAGTTATCAACCATGCGGGTTCCAAGCATTTCGCCCGATATGTCCCAAGCGTCGGAGCGCAGGGTGTTCCGAGTACACACCCCCTTCGACCATCAGGACGGGCCATGACCGCACCGATCACCCCGAAGAACACCGCAGTACGACGAGCCACTCTGCTGGCAGTATGCGTGAGCACCGCAATGCTCATGCTCGACATCGCCGTCGTCAACACCGCCCTGCCGTCGATCGCATTCGATCTCGATACCGGAGTCAGCGCCCTGCAATGGGTGATCGACGCGTACACGCTGGCATTGGCGACGGTGGTTCTCAGCGCCGGATCGTGGGCAGACCGACGGGGTCGACGCCATGTTTTCATCATCGGCATTCTGTGGTTCACCACGGCATCTCTGTTCTGCGTTCTGGCGCCGAACATCTGGGTGCTCGACCTCGCGCGGGCCGCTCAGGGTATCGGCGGTGCCGTACTCTTCGCCTGCTCACTTGCCTTGCTGGCGGACGTGTTCGAGAAGGGTCCCCAGCGCGCGACTGCTCTGGCTGCATACGGCGCCACGATCGGGGGCGCGTTTGCCGTCGGCCCACTGGTGGGCGGGTTGCTCACCGAGTTGTTGGATTGGCGCGCAATCTTTTTGATCAACGTTCCGATCGGGTTGATCACACTGGCGATGACGGTGCGGTGGGTTCCCGAGTCACGCGATCCTCGACCTCGCGGCGCGGACGTGCCCGGGCAGATTCTGGTGTCCACCGGCCTGGCAGCTCTGGTGTTCGGTTTGTTACGCGGTAACGAGGATGGGTGGTTCGAGCCGCAGCCGATGATCGCCGCGGTGATCGCCGCGGCCGCCATGATCGGTTTCTCCCTGCACGAGCTTCGTACCACCGAGCCCATGCTGCCCCCGTATCTGCTCGCCAATCGGGCCTTCGCCGGAGCGCAGATCGCAGCGTTCTCGATCTCCGCCTCCCTGTTCGCGGTGTTCGTCTACACGACCATCTACCTGCAGAACGTGCTGCATCTGTCTCCCGTGGACGCCGGCCTGGTGTATCTACCGGCGACGATAGCGATGTTCGTCGTCGCGGGCGCCACCGCGAAATTGGACGGGCGCATCCCCGTCTCGGTCTCGTTGACGTGCTCGCTTCTACTCGTCTCGGTGGGGCTGGTCATGATGACCGTCGTCGACGTGACCAGTTCGCCGTACGCGATACTTCCCGGATTTGTTGTCGCGTGCGTGGGGGCCGGGGTGTTCAACCCCGTCATGAGTGGGTTGGTTCTGGGCGAAAGCACTTCGAACCATTCCGGATTGGCCGCAGGGATCAACGACGCGTTCCGGCAGACCGGCATCGCAGTCGGGGTTGCCGTGCTCGGCGCCTTCCTTCCGGCGCAGTCGATGCTGCCCGGCGGATCACCGGACGACTTTGTCGGTGGACTTCGGTTGGCTCTGTTTGTCGCAGCCTTCATCGCAGCTCTCGGTGCGTTGGTCTGTGCGGCGACGCTGCGCACTACCAGCGTCAACCAGACTCTTTCCGAGGAATCCGAGCAGATGTTGACGAGAACTAGTTGACCGTTTTGTCCTGCATGTATGAATTTCGCTCCTTAGAATCGAACCGTCCTGCGTCCGCAGGTACGAGGGGAAACGGATGATCTATCGACTGCTCGGGCCGTTGGAGGTCGCACGGGGTCCGGCGACGAGCGACGTGATCGATCTGGGCCCTCGAAAACAACGAACGGTCCTTGCCGTTCTACTGCTCAACCGTGGTCGCGTCGTCTCCACCGACCGGCTGATCGATGCTCTCTGGCACGACGACGCACCGGCGAGTGCGATGGCAAGCATCCAGGCGTATATCTCCAACCTGCGCCGAGCGCTACGCGTCGAAACCGGTACGGCGTCACCGATAGTGCGTCAATCGCCGGGCTATGTCCTCGAGGTCGCTCCGGCAGACGTCGATCTGTCGGTGTTTCTCGACGACGCCGAAACGGCGCGACAACACGCTGAGAACGAACGGTGGCAGGAGGCTTTGACGACCGCTGACCGTGCCCTCGCCTCGGTCCGGGGGCAGCTTCTGGACGACCTGAACGACGCGCACTGGGTGGAGGTGGAAGCCGCAGCCTTCGAGGAAGTGCGGACCGAGTGCCGGGAGACCCGGATAACGGCGCTTCTGGCTCTCGGGCGCCTGGCACCCGCGCTGGTCGAAGCTGCTCAACTCTGTAGCGAGTACCCGTTCCGCGACCGGACCTGCTGGCTGCGAATGGTTGCCCTGCATCGGGCGGGCAGGTCACCGGAAGCGTTGGAACAGTTTCGATTACACGCGTCTCGGCTCGACGCCGAGCTGGGACTGGAGCCCGGCGGGGAGCTGACAGCATTGCAAGGCGCGATCCTGCGCCACGAACCCGGCCTGGCCGCCTGGCCGCGCACTCCGGGATGGACGGGGGCCGAACAAGTGTCGGTCCCGGCTTCTCCCCCAGCCGTAGCAGCGATGCCCGAGACGGATTCCTCACGCTTGTTCGTCGGGCGCGACGCTCAGACGACTGTCGCCGACAAGATGCTCGACGACGTTCGCCGTGGCTCGCCTCGCTGGTTGATCTTGACCGGCCCCGCCGGCATCGGCAAGACACGATTCGCCGAGGAGTGTTCGTCGAGAACAACGTCCATTCGAGGAGCCACCGTCTGGGCACGTTGCCCGGAGGACGACGGAACGCCGCCGTGGTGGCCGATCCGCCGACTGGTTCGGGAACTCGGAGCCGACGCCGATTTCGTACTGACGCCGCCGACGGACATCGATCCGGACGAAGCGAGATTTGCCGTCTACGAACGGGTTCGCACCACCATCGAAGCTGCGGCGAAAGATGCACTGTTGACCGTCGTCATCGACGACATTCAATGGGCCGATCCCACGTCCCTTCGTTGCCTGACCTACCTGGTCGGCGCAATGACCAGTACCAGAGTCTGGTTCGTGTCGACGCTCCGAGACTCGGAAGTCGGGCCGGCAGTGCGCAAGTTCGAAGAAGCCGTACTCCACGGCGAAGGAAACCGAACCATGATTGTGCCGGCGCTCGCGCAGGGCGAGGTTGCAACACTCGCAAGGTGCGTCTCCGGGGACACGCTCGACGACGCGGAGGCGCGAACCCTGGCGGAACGAACCGGCGGCAACCCGCTGTTCGTCTCGGAGTACGCCAGGCTTCCCCGGAACGAGCGACTGGGCGACGGCATCCCCGTCGCCGTTCGATCTGTCCTCGGTCGACGCCTTGCCGCAGTGGAACCGGCAGTGTTGCACGCTCTTCGGGTTGCCGCAGTTATCGGCGACGCCATCGAGGTGTACACACTGGCCGCAGCCACCCGTCTCGATGTCGACACTCTCGCCGACCATCTCGACGCGGCTGCTGATGAACGAATCATCGTCGCGGACTCGGCAAACGGCGGTTACGTCTTTGCTCACGGCCTTCTCCGAGACGAAGTCCTCGAAGCGATACCCACGCTTCGTCGCCAGCGGATACATGCCCGAGTTGCCGAAGTGCTCGAAAATTCCTCCGATCCGGACCGGCTGAGCCGCCGCGCGCAACATCTGATGTCAGCACTTCCCCTGGTCGATCCACTCGTCGTTCTGGAGGCATGCACGGCTGCAGCTCAGGATGCGACCGATCGGTGGAGTTCGGAGACCGCGGCCGAGTGGTGGGAGGCAGCTGTCCGCGCGTTCGACTTACTTCCCGTGTCCCAGCAATCCGCTGACGATCGGGACGACCTGCTGGTGGCCAGAGTCGAGGCCCTCGCCCGCGCAGGTCGAGGGCAGACAGTTCTCGACGTCGTCAATGCCGGTCTCCTCGAGGCTGTTCGGGAGGGGCGAACCTCCGCCGTCGGACGACTGGCAGGCGCATTACTTCGGGCCGCCGGTGCGTGGCCGTGGGTTTCCTACGGTACCGATCCGGGACCACTGCTCGAACGGCTCGCGGCGGTCGAGCCCTTGGTCGAGAACGACAGGTCAGCTCACGCACGGGTTCTTGCTGCGCTGGCGGTGGGAAGTTGCTACCACCCCGAAGCCGAGATCCCGAATCGATGGAGCGCCCGTGCTCTCGACATCGCCCGCGAACTCGACGATCCGGATGTGATCGCGGACGCGCTGCTCGGACGGATTCTGCTTTTCTCCGGAGTCGCGGTGCACAGCGCGGAGTCCATGCGCCTACTGCGCGAGCTTTTCGAACTGCCGCACCAACAATCGCGTGTCGACAGCGTCGTCGCACACGCCGTCGCGAGCATGACGGAGATGAATCTGGCCAATGTCGATGCTGCCGTCAAACACGTCAGGCAGGGGATCATCGGCTGCGAGCTACTGAGACTCCCGGTGGTTCGGGTCCAATTACGCTGGATGGAAGCAACTCTCGCCGAATGGTACGGAGACTTCGCGCAAGCCCGCCGGCAGTACGAGACGGCCAGGCAGATCCATCTGCAAACGGAGTTGTACACGGCTGGCAGCGCAGATCTGGCGTTCAACACTCTGGAATGGGAGCGAGGTGCGTTGGCCGAATCTGATCCCGGTGTCGTGGAACCTGATTCGTGGACCATCGCCATCGACGCCGCCCGAGGCGAGCGCGAGGCCACTTCCGACGGCATCAAGAAGTGGCTGATCAATCGCGGGCCACAGACGTGGACGACATTGGGACACCAGACACTACTTGCACGCGTCGTGGCAGATCTGGAACTGGTCGAATACGCCGACACCTTCATCGAACTTCTCTCGCCACACACCCGCTGCATCGCAACGGTGGGCCATGTCGGTGAACTGGGCTCGGTCGCCGAAGCCTCCGCTCGGCTGCACGCGCTTCTCGGTCACGTCGAGCAGGCATCGACTCTCCTGGATCAGGCCGAGAAGATCGCAACTGGCTCCGGTGGAGCACCAACACTGCTGCGCTGTCGACTGCTTCGGGCGCAGCTTCGAGAGCCGTCCGCCGAACGTGAACGGGAGCTGACGGAAGTGGCGGCCGAATCGGAGACACTCGGCATGCGGGGCGTAGCTGAACGAGCGCGATCGACATGGCCCTGAACTGCGAGAATGCGCTTGGATAAAACTTGGATCCGCTCGGGATACATACGTCAAGAACCACCCAAGCCTGTTCGGACATCCTTCCCTTGACCGAAAGACGGATGAGGAAAGGAAGACCATGAACCTTCAAACCCCCACGCTCGACGCCGCGGTCGAATCACTGCGCGCAGAGGTGACCGGCTCCGTTTCCCTGCCTGGCGAAACGGGATACGAGTTGGCGATTCCGTGGAATGCAGCGGTTCCCGTCGCGCCTGGCGCTGTGGTGGCAGTCGAGAGCGCGCAAGACATTGCCGCAACTGTGCGATTCGCGGCGAAGTTGGGTCTGCGCGTCGGTGTTCAGCGCACCGGCCACGGCGCGGTCCCTCTCGGCAGTGACGTTCTCCTCGTCCACACCGGCAGGCTCACGGAGTGCGTCGTCGACCCCGAAAACCGCACTGCCCGAATCGGCGCGGGCTTGATCTGGCAGGACGTCATCGACGCTGCCGCACCCCACGGCTTGGCGCCACTGGCAGGTTCTTCACCCACGGTCGGAGTCGCCGGCTTCCTCACCGGCGCCGGCATCGGCCCGATGGTGCGCACGTACGGGCTGTCGTCGGATCACGTTCGTTCGTTCGACATCGTCACCGGCAGTGGCGAACTCATTCATGTCACCCCCGCCGAACATGCCGAATTGTTCTGGGGACTCCGCGGCGGCAAGGCCACACTGGGCATTGTCACAGCCATCGAGATCGACCTACTACCGGTCACCCACTTCTACGGCGGTGCACTCTATTTCGACGGCGCAGATGCAAGTGCGGTCGCGCACGCCTGGCTGGACTGGGGCGCCGACCTGCCTGAGCACAGCTCGACCTCTCTTGCCTTTCTGCAACTTCCACCCCTTCCACAGGTTCCGCCGCCGCTGGCCGGCAGGCTCACCGTCGCGGTCAGATTCGCAAGTCTTGCCGAGGAATCCGATGCCAAGTCACTGATCGACCGAATCCGTTCAATCGCAACGCCCTTGATCGACGCAGTCGGTGTGCTGCCTTATGCCGCCCTCGGGGCAGTGCACGCCGATCCCGTCGACCCGATGCCGACGCACGAATCCACGGCATTGACCAACGAGCTGTCACACGAGGCCGTCGACGCATTGCTGGCCGCTGCCGGCCCCGGATCCGGTTCACCCCAAACCGTCGTCGAATTACGTCTCCTCGGGGGCGCCCTCGCACGGGAACCTGAGCACCGCAGCGCCTTCTGCCATCGGGACGCTGCCTTCTCGCTGTTCACCGTCGGAGTTCTTGCCCCACCGATGGTCGACGCGGTAGTCCCGCACGCCGAGACTCTCGGACGAACGATGGCGCCATGGACGAACGGGCATGCACTGCCCAACTTCGCGCCGAGCGTCGACCCGGAGAAGATCGCCCGCACCTACGACGAGGACACCGCTCACTGGCTGAGCGCTTTGGCGGACACGCATGATCCGCAGGGAGTCCTGGCCGTCGGTCAGGTCATGCGCCGGATCTCCTGAACTTCGCCAACTCTCGCAACCGGACCAGATCCCAGGCGTGCCGGGGGCGACGGATACCCGGTCGATCTCGGGGGACTCTGACCCTCAGCGCCTGCGGACTGACCGTGCACCTGACCGGAGTTGGCATCACCAGCGCCTCGCCGTCGACGCCGACCGGAATCTCGTCGGTGTCGGCGTCGACGATCACCTCGAATCCGGTGCCCTGAGCCAGACCGTGTTGATGCGCCCTATGGAGCAACCCGATGGCCTGACGGGCACTGCTGACGGAGATCGCGACGATTCCGAGAGTGCCCCTGTCCAATCGCGGCCGATGACCGAGCCCCGCCAGGTCGTTCATCTCGTACGGGCCGTTGCTGACCAGCACAGCCTGTGGACCCACCGCGGACACGCTCGGGGAGCGCGCGGTCAGCACCGCTCCGGCACGTCCGGCGAGGAGATCCGGGAGCATCTGCAAGAAGGTGCTGGTCTTGGCATCGCGGTACTCCGGACTCTGGACTACCTCGGCGTACGCCCCGAACGATGCGTTGTTGACGAAAGTTCGACCGCCGACATTTCCCAGATCCACCGTGACCTCGACGCCGTCGACGAGCGCGTCGAGGCACCGAGATGGATCCTCGAGATCGAGCCCCAGATCCGCGGCGAAGTGGTTGCGCGTTCCCGCGCTGACGACGAGGAAGGGCAGGTCGTTTTCGGCCGCGACAGCAGCAACCAGTGCCTGTGTTCCGTCGCCACCGGCCACACCGAGTAGGTCGGCGCCGTCCGCGACCGCCTGCCTGGCCAAGGCCGTCACGTCGATCTTCTCGGGCCCCTCGAGCAGTGCGACCGTGGCCCCCCGTTCCTCGGCCTTGCGTTTCAAGTCGAACTTCTCGACCTTGCCACCACCGGAGTTCGGGTTCATCACCAAGAACGGCTTGACGGGCGGCGGTGCCGGTCGCTCGACAACCGGCAATTCCTTCTCCTCCCCCGCCAAGGCGGTGCGAGCGCAGATACCGGCTACGACGAACAACCCGATCGCGAGCAGCACCACCCACAGGAGTCGTTCTCGGACCAGGAAGGTGAGCACCACGATCGGCGTCAGAACCGCCACGGCCAACGAGAGCCAGCGGAGGAATCCGCGGGTCGTCAGAAACCAGTACACGGCCACGACGCACACGACCACCCCACCGATTCCCAGGATCAGCATGGTCAAGGTTTTCAGTCCGGCGAAGATCAGGAGCACCGCGACTGCAAGAACCAGGGCCGCGAAGGCTGCGCGCGCCAACCAACTCTGTTTCGACGAGGGCCGATCCGTGTGGGCAGAGGTCGTCATCGAGCCACCTCCCCGCGATTGTCATTTCGACCGGTACTTCGACGCTATCCCTTCGAAGCAGGCCAGTCACCTACCGGCAAGAATCTCGCGATCGCGCACTGCTATTTTATGACGACACCTCGTCATAAAAAGGAGTAGCCGTGACAACACCGACGCCCGAAGCGTGGGAATCCGCCGAAGGAACCCTGACCGGCATTCGGAAAGCCGGACTCCACGGACTGCGTTGGACGGCCTGGTTGGCCGGCGCGACAGGTCTCGCGCAATTGGTGTCGATCGGACTGAACTTCACCGACACTGTCAGCGGAATCGTTCCGGCCACGTACCCACCTGTAGATGTGGCGGGCAGCGTCGTCGCGCTCGTTCTTCTGGTCGGCCTGCTTGTCGGCCGCCCCAACGGTCCCGCGAGGTTGTCGAGTCTCGCCCTCCTCATGGCCATGCTGATGGCGCCCACCCTTCACAAACATGCACCCGAGTCGCTCTGGCTGGCGGCGGCACACGCCGTCTCGGTCGTCGCCGTCATCACGCTGTCCGTGATGACTTCGCGGTTCTCCATTGCCGAGTTGGATCGGTCGTGACACCGGATTCACCCCTCTCGCTTGCAGCTGAGGAATGGATCACTGATCTCACTACCGCGGAGATGGAGCGATTGCGCAAACGCACGACGCTCACACTCGCCGAAGAACAAGAGGTCTGCCGATCCGTACGCTCGATCGCGCAGCAGATGATGCTCGCACCCGTCTCGATGTGGCAAGGTGATCCGCGCCTTGTTGCGGACCTGTTCGACCTCCCCGTGACCGTCAATCAGACCCAGGAGGATCGACCATGCCGAAGTTGACCGGTGGTGCGACGACCGCAGAGCACAAAATCGCCACCCGAGAAGCCATGTTGGACGCATTCATTCGCGAACTTCACGAGCAGGGTTGGCAAAACGTGAAGCTGCAGACCGTGGCCCAGGCGGCCGGCGTCTCGCGGACAGCGGTGTACAACTACTTCCCCGACAAATCCGCGTTGCTGCTCGCCTGGTCCACACGCGAGATGGACAGATTCCTACTCCTGGCCGAGCGTGAACTCGCGGACCGCGAGAATCCTGTGGACCGACTCGAAATCCTCGTCAAACTGACACTCGTCGAGTTCTCACTGCAACGATTCACAGGAATCGCGTTGGTCGAATTGTTGTCGGCGCAGGATCGCGAAAGTTTCCTCGAACATATTGTCCCGCTGTCGGTTCTGGTCGAACAGGTCGTCCAGGAAGGTGTCGACGCCGGTGTCTTTGTCGATTCCGATGCTGCCGCATCCGCGCAACTCATCCTCGCCTGCTTGGAAAGCCGACGCCCGATGCTCATAGCCGGCGACCGAGTGGACGCCGTCGTAGCGACCACCGTCCCGTTCATCATGCGCGCGTTGGGCGTTGCGTGGCCGACTTCCCTCGCGGCCGAACCCTCCGATCGCTCTGCTCACGATCGGTAGGATCGCAGATATGCATTTCGACCTCCCGCCCATCGATCAGCAGGCCGAGCGATTGATCGAACTCGGTGTTCACGAGATGGCCGGACTTTCTGCCGGCGATGTCAGGGAGGCCGCAACCGGGCACGGTGATGTCGGACTACTCACCGTGCACGAAAAACTGGCTCCGGCTTCAGTTCTGACTCCGCTGCTCGAGCTCGAGAACAAGCGCGGATTCATAGTCGTCGACATGGCGGACGTCGATTTGTTCGCCCCCACCGAGCAGGCAACGCTGCCCGAAAGCTCATTACATCTGCTCAGTGGAGTCGACCGCGGGGATCACCTGGCCAACTGGAGCCCGGACGAAGCATTGCCCGCAATCGTCGACGCACACCGTACGCCGCTGACGCTTACCGAAGGCATCCACTGGCTGTTGCAGCGCCCCGACATTCTCGAACGCGGAAAGTGTTTCATGACCATCGGCTCCCGACTGCGCAAACCTGACGGATCCTTCGACACCAGAACTCCCGCCGTGTGGATCAGCAACGGAACCGGTCGCGACGGCAAAGACAACCGCAACGCCCCGAAAGTCGGGTGGTGCTGGTGGGGTAACCGCCACACGTGGTTGGGGTTCGCATCGGCGAGCGACCGGGTACCGCTCCCGAACTAGAGCACGGTTGCGCGGTCGAATCGGTACCGATCCTTCCACGGCATCTCGGCCTCGAGCATTGCAGCGGCAGAGAGTAATTCCGCGTCGCAACCCCATTTCGCCGAGATCATCACGCCGAGTGGAACGCCGTCTTCCGTCCAACCGAGTGGCAGACTGATCGACGGGAAACCGGTTGCATTGGCGACGACGGTGTTTCCGGTGAAAGCGACCATGTCGATCAGTTCGGTCGCGGGGTCTTCGTCGTTGCGCAACTCCCCGATCGCAAGCGGCGGCTTCGTCACAGTCGGAGTGACGACAAGGTCGGCGTCGGCGTAGTCGAGACTCCATCGTCGCGCCCAGGCCTGAACAATTCCGATTGCCGCGGCCAGCTCACCCGAACGCACCTCGTTTGCTTGAACTCGCAAGTGTTGCACTATCGGACGCAGAAGGTGTTCGTACTCCTCCGGGATCGGCTTGGTTCCCGCCAAAGACGAGAACATCTTGACGAAAGCATCGATGAAAATGTCATCGCGAGCCTGCGGTCGCTCGAACACGTTGTGGCCCAGACCCTCCAGCACAGACCCAACCTTCGATACAGCAGCCGAGAGCTGCGCATCCACGGCTCCGCCGGAGACCGATCCGTGAGCAAGAGCGACGGTCAAGGGGCGAGCCCGAACTCCCCCGGCCTGTACGACGAACTCTTCGAACGACTTCGGCCGAGGCGGGTGGATAGTTCCGGCGCCGGGTCGCGTCGCCAGAACGTCCAGCAGCGCAGCGGTATCGCGAACTGTCCGGGCGATCGGCCCCTTGCTCGCAAATCCGAAGTTGTCATGCCCCGCCACGCCCATCGTGATCAAACCGCGGCTCGGCTTGAGGCCGACGACTCCGCACGTACTTGCCGGCGAACGCAACGAACCGGCGGTGTCACTTCCCTGTGCAAACGGCACCAGACCAGCGCCGACGGCGGCAGCAGCGCCGCCACTGCTGCCGGCGGCACTCCGCGTGCGATCGAACGGGCTGCGAGCAGGCGGAGCGACTTCCGGCTCGGTGTAACAGGCTGCCCCGAACTCGGGCACCGTCGTCTTACCGATGTCGATCAACCCACCTTCTCGGATCGCCTCGACGATCTCGTCGTCAGCGTCCGGCACGAAGTCGCGAAACAGCGCCGATCCGAAGGTCGTGCGAATGCCGCGCGTTGCGTCGAGGTCTTTGATTGCCGTCGGAACGCCGAACAGACGCGGAAGGGGCCCGGCGTCCCGCTCGTCCAACCTGCGCTGCGCTTGTTCGGCGAGGGCGACAGCGTGCTCCCCGGCGATCGTCGTGAAGGCGCCGACGTCATCGGCAGTGGTCGCACGGTCGACGAAGTACCTGGTGACTTCGGGAATCGAGACCTGCTTGGCGGCGATCACACCGGCAAGTTCGACGGCGGACAGTTGATGGAGATCGGTCATCGGGCAGCGCTCCTTGGAGGTCGATGGACACTTGTAATTTCGATACGCGTATCGCTATTGTTGTCAGCATGGTATCCGAATCCACCAACTCTGCAAGGGCTGGTCGACCAAAAGCATTGAGTCACAGACAGATTCTTGATGCCGCGGCAGAGATCGCCGATACGGACGGCCTGGATGCGGTGTCATTTCGAGTGCTCGCCGAACGACTCGGCATATCGCCGATGTCCGTCCACCGCACAACCGGCGGTATCGACGCCTTGAGGCGAGATCTGATCTCGACTCTCGTAGGCGAAGCCGTCTCGTCGATCGACTGGCCGACCGACTGGCGCGGGGTTGCCCGCACGTTCGCCTACGGCCTCCACGATCTCCTGATGCGCCATCCCCTGGTCCTGGAAGCCCATCGGCAGGCATCACTGGAAGCACCCGGGGCCGACGATACCGCCCACCGAGTCGTGAGCGCCCTTTCCTTGGCCGGCCTCGAGGACGAGCAGGCCACGTACGCATACGGCGCGCTGCATGATTTCGTCACCGGACACGTCGCAATTCAATTGGGACGCGGCGCTTTCGACAGCGCACCTGCCGATCGACGCGAGGCATCGGTGTTCGCACTTCATCACGATCCCACCCGAAGGTTCGAGTTCGGAGTCGCCCTCATCCTGGACGGTATGGCGTCGATCGCGCAGCAAGGAACCACATCATGACGAGCAGCGTGACCACAACCGAAATTCGCGACGCGTCGGGGCGTCGTATCGCATTCTGCGAGTACGGCGATCCGACTGGCCACCCGGTAGTCGTGGCCCACGGATCACCTGGCAGCCGATACGAAGGGCTCTCACTCCACAACGCGTCTTCGACGGCAGGCATACGGCTGATAGTCCCCGATCGACCTGGCTTCGGACGCACGGATCCGTACACGGACAAGGGATTTCATTCCTGGGACGACGACTTCGTCACCCTGGTCGATCACCTCGAGTTGGGCTCGGCCACACTGATGGGTTTCTCCGGAGGCGGCGGTTACGCGCTCGCAGTCGCTGCAGCCGTTCCCGAACGAGTCTCGAAACTGGTGCTGGCGTGCGCCATGATCCCCGGGGCACCGCGAAATACTTTGCGACGCAGAATAAAACTGGTATCTGCGTTGTACTTTGCCGCCAACTGGGCTCCCCGTGTGGCCGGCGCAATACTCGCAGGAACCGGAGTGTTCTCCAAGCTACGCAGCGACTCAGTCTCGATCTGGCCGGCCGCCGATCAGGCCGTCATGACCGACGAGGTACATCGCCCCGCTCTCCAGTTGGATTCATCCGAAGGGATCGCACAGGGCGGATCCGCAGGGGTTGTCGACTTGGCTCGGTATCGCCACGAGATGCCTGGACTCTTCCAATCGATCTCGGTACCAACGGTTTTCCTACACGGAACCGACGACGGAAACGTACCCATCGAAGTAGCCCGCTGGGCACACTCGTTGATTCCCGACTCTCGCTTCGAAGAGATCAACGGAGGCGGCCATCTGTTCGTCGTCGCGGACCCCACTCCACTCCTTCGCGCCCTCGCCTAATTCCCTATTGACTCGAACGCGTGTTCGAGTATGATTTGGGGAGGGGATCGGGGGATTCAATGAGTGTCTTGTTGTCGGACGTGGTTTCGGGTTCTGCGGTGGGGTTACGTGGACGTCTGTGGCAGTTGTCGGCTGCTGAGTTACGTGCGGCTGCGGTGTCGGCGAGCGCGGAGATTCTTCGTCTCGAGGCTGTGCGGGTGGCAGTGGTCGACGAACTCTCGATGCGCCCGGATGATCAGGTGATTGCCAGCCGCGGTGTGGGGTCCTGGTTGGCGGCTAACACGATGCTGCAGGTTCGGGACGGGAAGAAGATCGCCGCATTGGGTGCAGCTTTGCGGCCGTTTCCGGCGGTGGCGGCTCGGTTCGATGGCGGGGATTGCTCCTTCGAGCACGCCGTGTTGATCGTGGCGTTCTGTGAATCACCACCGAAAGGCATGCCGGAGGAGGCGCTACCGAAGTGCATCGATTTGTTGCTCGCTGCTGCGTCGGGTGTGGAGGCGACGACGACGAAAGTGCGGAACGTGATCGCGACCTTGGAGCGGTTGTTCGAATCGGATGAGATTCCGCCCGCCGAAGATGTCGATCTCAATGAGTTGCGGATCGCGTCGACGCTCAATGGTCGGGTGGTGATGCGCGGTGATTTCGATGCCCTCACCGGGGAAATGCTGTTGTCTGCGTTGTCGAATCTGACGATGCCGACCCCGGCACCGGACGGGACTCCCGATGCTCGGTCGGCGGCGAAACGGACCGCGGACGGGTTCACCGAACTGATCCGGCGTTATCTCGATTGCGCCAAGACTGGTACCGATGGTGGTCAGCGTCCGCATGTGAATGTGCACATCAATGCTCGGGATCTGGCGGAGCACCGGGACTGCGCCGCAACACCCTCCATGGCTGATGGTGAAGAGTCTCTGTCGGATCTTGATGTCGGGCACATGCCCTGGCTCGGGCCACTGTCCGTGTCGCAAACCAGACTCCTCGGGTGTGATTGTTTCCTCTCCACCGTGCTGCTCGACGATCACGGCACGCCCTTGGATGCGAAACCCGGAAAACGATTGGTCACCCCCGAACAGCGAGTGGCGTTGATCGCCCGAGACAGAGGCTGCGCGTTCCCGGGCTGCACATGTGTACCGGCCTGGACGGATGCGCACCATATCCGGCACTGGGCCAACGGCGGCCCGACGGTGATGAACAACCTGGTCCTGCTGTGCCGTTCGCACCACCGGTTGATGCACCGGAAATCAGGGTTCGTCGGGAAGTGGGCGATTCGGATCGGTGTCGACAACAAACCGTGGTTCATCCCGCCACCCTCGATCGACCCCGGACAGCAACCCAGGCCGGCGAACACCACCTTCAAAACCTGAGAGGTCAAACCTCTTTGGCGACAACAGAACACGGACCAGCGCCGCATCGAGGAGACCTCGATGCGGCGCCAAAAAACATGCTCAGCCCAAGTCGGCGACAATCCGCTCGGCGAGAGGCCGTGACGACGCCGGATTCTGACCGGTGTAGAGCTTGCGGTCCACCACGACATAAGGCGACCACGCCTCAGCCTTCGAGAATTTGCCGCCCAATTCGCGTAGGCGAGTTTCGAGCAGCCACGGAGCCTTGTCCGCCAGACCAGCCTGCGTCTCCTCTTCGTTGGTGAACGCGGTCAGCTGATAGCCGTCGAACAGCCAGCTTCCATCGGGTCTCTGGGCCGGCAGGAGTGCCGCCGGCGCGTGACAGACCGCCGAGACCACCTTGTCCGCGTCCAAGAAGTTCACGAGAAGCTCACCGAAGGATGCCGACACCGCAAGATCCTCCATCGGTCCATGTCCACCCGGTACAAAGACCACGTCGTAATCGGCAGCATCGGCGTTCTCCAAAATCTCCGGCGAATCGAGCACCGGCTGCAGATCGGCGATGTACTTGCGCATACGGTCGGCGCCTTCTTGCCCGCCGTTCACCTCGGGCGCCAGACTTCCCTCGTCCACAACGGGAGCTTTACCGCCAGGCGTCGCGATCACGATCTCGTAGCCGGCGTCGACGAAAACGCGATGCGCCTCGACCAGTTCTTCCGCCCAGTACCCGGTCGGGTGGGGTGTTCCGTCCTTCAGCGTCCAGTGATCTGCAGAAGTGACCGCAAACAACAGCTTTGTCATCGCGCAACCTTTCGTCGGTAAAGGAACCCATTGGTGACAAGACACCATCTTCAAGGCCCGATCAATGAAATAACGTCCAGTCAGTGCAACACGCTGCCCTTGTGAGAATTCCTCACCACCGCAGAATCACGTCACCCGTCAGGTCCCGATCGGCTTGCCGAACAGTCCTGCGACGAGTTCACCGACCGCATCCACCCAGACTGGCCAGGTCCTCTGATCAAGCGCCATGGATCCAGCGTCGAAGGTGCTGCATCCCTGCTGAGCAGGCACACCAGCGAACCGATCACGAAGCCACAGTAGAGCACTCGGCAATGCGACGACTTCCATGCTGACGTGCTCACTGAAGTGGTCTCTGGTGTAAACGACACTCGCAGAAGGATCTTGGCAATAGGTATCGACAAGTTTGTTCACCGGGCCAACAGGCACCAACCAGTCGGGATTCGACTGATAAATGTACATCGGCACGTCAGGAACCGACTTACCCATGGCAGCTCGGGAGAGCGCAGCTCTCACCGTGGGGTGTTGGACGGGATCTCCCGGGACATCGAGGAAGCCCTTGATGTTGAGGAAGGGCACTGCAGCTGACGTCCAGAGCATGCACAGGTTGTCCTTGGCAGCGAAAAGCGCTCGGCCGGCAGGGTTTATGTGCTGATCGATGAAGCCTGCAAGTTCAGGATCTTCTCGGCTCACTCCGATTACACCGGCAGCGACGATCCCGGCCCCTAGAGCGTTGTTGGCATTGTCGAGCAAAGCGCCGAGATCCGCGGCAACACCACCTTCGGCGACTCCGACGATATTCAGTTCCGGCGCGTACGCCTGCCGTATTTCAGCTGCGTGACCAGTAGGAATCGATCCACCCGAGTAGCCGAGCAGCCCTACGCGAGTTGACCGCCCTTGTAGCTCCATGGGTTCGAAGTTCTCAGCAGCACGGATACCGTCGAGCGTGATCCGGGCCGCGACGGGGCCGGAGGCGAAGGAAGAATTGGGTCCCTGATGATCGGGCACCGACAATGCCCAACCCTGCGCCAGTGCCGCCTGCACTTCGAGGAATTGAGCCCCACCGGTCGCAGCGCCCGTCACCAGCCACGGCAACGCGCCTTGCTGCATGACATACGAAGGTGCGCAGTAGTTTCCGAGTGAATCCTCTGCCATCTGAAAGGACAGCAGCGGGCGCGGGCCTCCATCGCGAGTGTCGCCACGCGGCTTGATCACTGTGGTGACAGCAGGAATCGCCTCGCCCGCAGCATTATTGGATCGATACGAGATCTGCCACGCATCCACGTTGGTCGGAATCAGGTTGAGAGTACCGAGATTCACCGCACGAGCGGCGATGATCTCACCCGGTTCCCTGGATTCGACGACCTCGACAGGCGGTTCATAGAAGGCCTGGTCCAGTTCAGGCAAAGGCGGTGCGACCGCAGGCGGCAGGGCAGGCTGGACCTGAATTTGGGCGGGAACACCTTCGTCCGGTGCCGCTGAGGCAGGTGCCGAAAGTCCGATCTGCCCGATTACTGCAATCACGGCAATTGCGAGGCCCCCGCGTTTTCGGTCAGTTGTCCAGCGTCGTCCCATACCAATTCCTCCCCGGAAAAGCACAGATTGCCTTGTGTTGCCGCAGTTCTCATCACGAGCACACAAGTTAGATGCGAGTGTCTAACACATTGAGGACGAGAGTAGAGCGTTGTGGGCCGGATTACAATCCCCTGGTGTTCGTGACCTATTCGTCGGCGCGAAGGGGCGCGTCGTCGATCAACGCATTCAAGAGCACCGTCATCAGATCGACCAGTACCGACACGGGAGGACGAGGCTCCGCAGTGCTCCACTGGTGCACCAGCGCGGTAAGCGCGCCGATGAAAGCGGTGGACGCCCACCGGTAACCACCCGGCGGTTCGTAATCTTCGCCCACGATCCCTTTGATGATCGACTCGAAAAATGTTGCCCAGACCGAACGTTGGTCCACACGATGCTTTTCCACCCGGGGACTGACACCTACGACGTCGATGAAGGCAACGTGTGCGCGTCGTGGGTCACTTCCGACCGACTCGACGAAGGCGGCCATGGCCGTCGCTGCCTTGTCACGGAGATTGACCGAAGGCTCTGCATCGAGTGCGTCGACCATTGCAATTCTGGCGTCGAGTTGAATCTGGTCATACAGCGCGAGGAGTAGATCCTCGCGACTACCGAACTCGTCGTAGAACTGCCTTCTGGCCAGACTCGCGGACGCGCAGATATCCGCCACCGAACTTCCGGCATACCCCTGGTCTGCAAACACACTGAGAGCAGCATTCAAAAAGAGGGAACGGCGTTCGGCCTTCCGAGCCGCGACCGACCTTCCGCCGTAGTTTCTGTCTGTTTCAGCGATTGCCACGTCTGCCAGAGTATGCGGCATCGCGCCGCACACAAAACGCATCTGACCTGCTGCGAAGTTCCTTCACCACCACTACCGGCGCATCGGCACTGCAGCACGATCAGGCCAATACGAAGGCCACGGCAAAAAGTGTCCAGGCGGCAGCGAGAACCGTTGACGCCGCAGTAACTGCCCCGGTCACGGCAGGTCGAGTGCTGCGTTTGCGCGCGGCGATGATCCCGACCGTCATCAAAGTCAACGCCACCAGGAACGACAAAACCACGATTTTCACCAGCAACCCCTTCGACGACGGTCAACAGAACCGGAGACCATTTAGATAGTACACAAATAGATCGTGCATTAATTAAACTCAAAGTCCGTCAGGGGACTCTTGACAGAATTCAACAGCGCCTGTCAGGCTAGTCCTGACGAAAGGAGAACTTCTCATGGAAGACCTGATCGAACGCGCCCTGACTGCGAAGATCGAGACCGCCGCGATCACCACGGTCAACGCCGCGATCACCGAGGCCGGCACTCAGGCAGACAAGATTGTCGGAACAGATCCTTTACCTGGCAGCCCTGGGTGGGAGGCAGAACAGGACACCGACATCCCGGCGCAGCGTCAGATGGCGTGGCAGTTGGCCTGTTTCCGGATTCAGCTCGCCGCAGGTATCGATTCGACGGCAAGCGTCATGAGCCTGCGTAGATTCGGCGCAACATGGTCAACCATCGGCCGCGCTGCCGGAATGACCCGTCAGTCCGCGCATGAACGGTGGGGTCGACGTGTATCGGACATGCTCGATCCCTACGGAGTCGGGATGCCGCCCATGGTGCCCAATGATGATCCGACTCAGCCCTGACTAACAATCGCGTGACTACCGATCCGGCAGCAGCGCATCGGCTTTCGCGACCAGCACAGCGCGCTCACGCTCGTTCCCGGCCAGCCGAGCCGCTTCGAGGAGTTCGGTTCTAGCCTCCTCGGATCGGCCGAGCTGACTGAGCAGCTCCCCCCGAACGCTGGGAAGCAGGTGGTAGTCGGCCAGTTCACCTGAAGCGACAAGCTTGTCGACGAATTCGAGCGCAGGGCCAGGACCGTATGCCATGGATACCGCCGCCGCATGATTGAGGTCGACCACGGGCGATGGCGCCAGTTGCGCCAGAGCCTCGTAGAGGATGACTATTTTCTTCCAATCGGTGTCTTCGAAAGTTGCTGCTCGCGCATGACATTCGGCAATCGCCGCCTGCAGGCCGTACGGGCCTCGTCCACGCCCGACGGCGTCAGCTCGTTCCAGCGCGGCAAGCCCACGCGAGATCTGTAGGCGATCCCACCTCGTCCGATCCTGGTCAGCCAGCAGGATGGGCTCACCGGTCGAGGTTGTCCGAGCGCCGAATCTCGAGGCTGTCAGCTCCATCAAAGCGACAAGGCCGTGTACCTCGGACTCCCTGGGGACCAATTCGGCGAGTATTCGCGCGAGCCGCAGAGCCTCAGCACTGAGCTCCGCCCGCATCCACTCTTCCCCGGAACTGGCTGCATAGCCTTCGTTGAACACCAGGTACAGCACTCCGAGGACGGCGCTCAATCTGCTCGAAAACTCTTCTCGCCCTGGAACTTCGAAAACCGCTTTCGAGGCGGTCAGCGCCTTCTTCGCGCGGACTATCCGCTGCTGCACCGTCGCCGTCGGCGTGAGGAACGCTTTCGCAATCTCTTCCGTGGTCAAACCACCCACCACTCGAAGCGTCAACGCCACCTGCGCTTTTCGATTCAACACGGGATGGCAGGCGATGAACATCAGGCGAAGGACATCGTCGTCGATGCGGTCCGGATCCCAGCTGACGTCGTCGAAATGTGAAGCGTCGTTCTCGAGTTCACGCGCAAAGTGGGCGTAGCGCTCGTCCAACCTCTCACGTCGTCGCCACCCGTCGATTGCTCGTCGTGTCGCCACAGATGTCAGCCAGGCAGCGGGGTTTCTCGGAACCCCCGTCGCGGGCCACTGCTCGACGGCTTCGAGCAGAGCCTGCGCGGCCAGATCCTCGGCGAGATCAAGATCTCCGACGGTGCGAGTCAACGTGGCGACAATCTTCGCGGATTCGATACGCCAGACCGCGTCGACAGCCTTTCTCGTTTCTTCTCGCACCGCCTCGTCGGTCATGGTTCAGCCTGCGACCGGACGATCGGTACCGAGCTCTTCACGCCAGCCTGCCTCTTTCTGGATGTACTCGTTGTCCTGATCGAAGTCCGACATCTCGCTCACGCGGCGTACCTCGAGCTTGCTTCCGGGCCCGAGCGGGCAGCGCTTCGCCCATTCCAAGGCTTCGTCTTTGGTCGACGTCTGAATGATCCAGAATCCCGAGAACAACTCCTTCGTCTCCCCGTACGGGCCGTCGGAGACCAGCGGAGGATCGGACTCGAAATCGACGATGAATCCCTCCTCCATCGCCAGTCCCTCACCGGCCAGCAAGACACCTGCCTTGATCAGGGACTCGTTGTACTGCCCCATCGCCGCGATGATCTCGTCGAAGTCCATGTCCTTGGATGCTTCGATAGCCTCATCGGTGGAACGCATGATCAGCATGTACTTCATGAGAATCTCCTTCGTTCGTGGACCGCTCTGTTCGGTCCCTCTGCTTACACGTCGAACGGCGCACTCACCGATCGACAAACTTCCGAAACAATTTTTCCGAGGACATAACCGCCGGTCGCGATACGCTGCCCACGGTATCGGCGGACGGGCCGTCGGGCCGGTCAGAAGTCGAGAAATCCCGGCACAACTTCGCGAACGAGCCCGGTCGCGTCAGTGCTCCCGTAGAAATACACCGACCCGTAACCGAATAGGTACTCCTCTACGAAATCGGGGTGGGACTCGGCAACCACCGGCCACCCCTCTTCGTTGATCTGGAACAGGAAGCTGTGTCCATCCGCCTCCACGGATTCGGCATACGACGGTTCGTTCTGAATGAGCACCGGTTGCGGAGCTATCAACACCAACGGCATCACCTCGTCGTCCGAGGGAATCCTGATCAACGCCGCGCTGCCAAGGCCCGCATGGCTGCCCGCCGATTCCGCACTTCGTGACGACGAGGGGTGCAGGACTGCCCTAACCCCGATGTCCGGGTATTCGAGGTCGTCGTCGCCGATGGAGAAACCTCGACGGATGAAGACCGAAAGCTCTCGCGCGCCGAGCCACGGCGCCGTGTGTGCCTCGAGCGTCAGAAGGTACTCGTGCGAATGCAGAATCGCCTGACCAGCGAAAACCTGCGGAGGTCGTCCACCAATCCGTGCCCCACTTTTCGAATCGCTCGAACCCACCCCGAGATGTACCCTGTCCACCGGCGTCATCCTAGGGAGATCCGACGGGTGTCGGAGGGAGACTCTCCGATTTCCTACAAGCCGCTGGTGACGTAGGCCACATTCAGGCTCGATGATGGGTGCATGACAACATTCCCGACTCTCGACCCCGAACTCGCCGCGGCACTCACCATGCTCCCGAAGGTGGACTTCGCTGACCTCCCCAACGCACGGGCCACCTACGACGCTCTGGTCGGCACCATGTTGGCCGACCTGTCATTCGACGGAGTCTCGCTTCGTGAACTGTCGGCACCCGGCCTGGACGGCGATCCGGAGGTCACGATTCGTTTCTTCACCCCGGACAACACTGCCGGCCCTGTCCCCGTTCTGCTCTGGATCCATGGCGGCGGATTCGCAATCGGCACCGCAGAATCCAGCGATCCATTTTGCGTCGAGGTGGCGCGGGAACTCGGATTCGCCGTTGCGAACGTGGAGTACCGCCTCGCCCCCGAAACCCCCTTCCCCGGCCCCGTCGACGACTGCTACGCCGCACTCCTCTACATCCACGCCCATGCCGAGGAGCTGGGGGTCGATGCACGCCGCATCGCAGTGGGAGGGCAGAGCGCAGGCGGTGGACTGGCCGCAGGCACTGTCCTCAAAGCCCGTGACGAGGGCGTTGTGCCCGTGGCCTTCCAATTCCTCGAAATCCCTGAACTCGACGACCGCCTGGCGACGGTCTCGATGACGAACTTCGTCGACACCCCCTTGTGGCACCGCCCTAACGCCATCCTGTCGTGGAAGTACTATCTCGGCGAGTCGTATTCCGGTCCCGAAGATCCTGACGTGTCCATTTACGCTGCGCCGTCCCGGGCTACCGACCTCACCGGTCTGCCGCCGACCTACCTGTCCACCATGGAACTCGACCCGCTCCGCGACGAAGGAATCGAATACGCCCTTCGGCTGCTGCAAGCGGGAGTCAGCGTCGAATTGCATTCCTTCCCCGGAACCTTTCACGGGTCGGCACTGGTCGCGACCGCCGCGGTCAGCGAAAGAGGTGCCGCCGAAGCCCTCACTGCGCTCAGGAGAGGGTTGCGTTCGCTCTCGCCGGTCTCGTAGCGTTGCGAGATGCAAGGACTGATGTACCGGCTTGCCGAGCTCGATGCAGACTCGGCAGGCCTGGTACGTGTCATCGATTACTTCGACGCCCTCGTGCGGCACGGCTCCGACACCGCGTCTTTGCTTCGTGCGAGCGCGCAGTTGGCGGACTGCGTCGTGGGTATCGAGATCGTCGAGCGCGGCAGAAGCAAGAAGAATTTGCGCCGTTGCGATCCGCGCGGCCGATGGTCACCCGATCCTCAGCTCCCACCGAGCATGACCAGAAACATTGCCGTAGACGACGAGGTTCTCGGAACGGTATGGATCGAACGACCCGGGGCCAGCTTGCCACTCGACGAAATGCTCGTCGACCGGATGGCCCTGACCGCAGCGATAATTCTGCAACCGCGACGCCTGCCTACCGAAGCCGAGCACACTCGAAATCTGTTGTTCCCGATGGATGAACTCGCGGTGCTCACCTCCTGCGCCGGTCTCGGTGTCGAACCCCATACCCCAGTCCGTGTAATGGCAACCAAGGCAGTCTCAGGCACGGCCGAAGGTGCTGCACACCTTGTCATTTCGCCAGATTACAAACCTGGCAAAGCCACTGGGATAGACGCTGACGGCGAGTATCTGAATCTCGTGACGGGTTCGTTCGCGGCGACACCCGAGCTGTCCGAGGCCGCGCTGTCGTCATTCATTCGCGCCGGAATATCTTTGACTGCTCCCGCTTCCGAAGTGAGCACAATACTGAGCACTGCACGATTCGCTCGTACACAGGCGTCGGCAACAACACCGATCGTGAACGCCGACAATCTCGGCGCCCTCAACCTCTTGGCGCCGGGACCACACATCGATCACTCGCGAATACCGGATCTGGTTCGTGCCGAAGAGATCGGCGATACCAAACAGGGGTTAGAACTACTCGAAACCTTGAGGTCATACCTGCAGTCCGGAACCTTGAGGGCCGCAGCAGATTCCATGCATCTTCACCACAGCAGCGTCGCGCACCGATTGGCGAAACTGTCCCAGCACGTCGGATTCCACGTCGATTCCATCGAGAACCGAGCACGCGCAACGGCCATGATGCTGGTCCTCGATGGCGGATAGGACCCACCGCGCATCACAGGTACTACACAGTGGTTGACGATCTTTCGCGTTCAGCGAGCGCAACAAACGGCGCAAGCGCCGGATTCGGATTATCCGGCCGGTAGGTCACTGCCACGTCGAGAGTTGGTTGCTCACCGGCGATCTCACATAGATGGACACCCGGGATGCGGAGCATCCGCGCTCTGCCCTGGGGGATCGGCGCAATACCCACCCCGTCCGAGACGGCATGCAGCACCTGCTCGTCGTCGGCCTCGAATCGAACGATGCTGGGCGCCCCGTTTGGCCAAAGTTGGTCGAGCGTACGCAAATACATCCCCGGGGCGTTGGCCTCCGGCCAGAACACAACGGGGACGTCCACCAGATCTCCGAGTTCGAGCGTCGCTCGACCACCGAACGGATGATCCACGGGAACAGCGACCAGGATAGGTTCGGTATCGAGGACGATCAGGGGAAGTTCTCGATCGTCTTCATCGAGCGGCGGGCGAACAACCGCGATGTCGACGGCTCCGGTTCGGACGAGGTCGACAGTCTGCGCCGAAGTGCCACGATGAACGACAACTTCGACGCCCGGGTAGAGCCTTCGATAGGTGCTGACCAGATCCGCGACTGCGCCGCCCGCCCACGAACGGGTGTACGCGATGCGCAGTTCTCCGTCCACACCGCGCGCGGCCAACCGAATTCGTTCGACCGCCCGGTCCGCACACCCGATCAAAAAGCGCGCCTCTCGTACCGCCACCTTGCCGGCTTCCGTGAAGGTGAACTGCGGACCCCGACGATCCACCAGCGGAACTCCGAGTTCGCGCTCGAGAACCTTGATCTGCTGACTGAGGGCCGATTGCGCGACGTGGACGTTCGCAGCGGCTCGAGTGAAGCTCCCATGATCCGACAGAGCGATCAGATAACGGGCACGCTGCAGGTTCATACGGCGATTATAAGAAAAACAGATGGTGGTGTCACTACTTGGTCTTGGACACGGCATCACCTGAGGTCGGAGGATCGAGTTCACGTTGATCCACCGTCTGTCTCCCAAAAATTGTCACCCGAACGATCACAAGGTTGCACATGAACCCCCGAACACTCACTGAACCTGCAACAGACGCGAGGCTTCTCGACGCCCTAGCTGAGATCGTCGGCCACACGCATGTCCTTACCGATCCCGAACTGATCGAGGGCTACACACGTGACTGGACGGGACGTTGGATCGGCGACGCGATCGCGGTCATCCGCCCCGGCAACACTTCCGAAGTGTCTGCGGTTCTTCGAGCATGCTTCGACGCGGGGGTTCCCGTCACACCGCAAGGCGGCAACACCGGACTGGTCGGTGGTGGAATCGCCTCGACTGGGTCCGTGGTGCTGAGTACCAGACGTCTGGAGACGATCGAAGCCGTCGACCCCATCGGTCGGACAATCGCAGCCGGCGCCGGCGTGACCGTTGCTCGCGCAGACCTGGCCGCATCGGCACACGGTCTCCGCTTCGGAATCGATTTGGCATCAAAGGAATCCGCAACACTCGGCGGCATCGTCGCAACCAACGCCGGTGGGACGCGCATGGTCCGATACGGAAATACACGCGCACAGATACTCGGTATCGAAGCCGTGCTCGCGGACGGTTCGGTGCTGAGTAGATGGACTCCACTCGTCAAAGACAATGTCGGATACGATATTCCAGGACTTCTCGCCGGCAGCGAGGGAACGCTCGCAGTCATCACCAAGGTCCTGATGAAGCTGGTCACCCCGGCGACCGACACCCAGGTCGTGCTCGCGGGTGTACGCGAAGTCGATCAAGCGCTTCATTTGTGTAATCGCGTGCGTCAGAGCGGATTGACCGTCGAAGCCGCCGAGATCATGACCGACGACGGCATCTCCCTCGTCTGCGCACACACCGATGCCCGTCGCCCGTTCGGCACCCCTTCACCGATGTACACACTCATCGAGGTGTCATCACCGCGCGAAACGGAAGAGTCGCTCCTCGAAGTACTCTCCGACTCTGCCGACCTCATCGAGGACGCGACGGTCGAGCCTGGGCCGGCTCGAAAACTGTGGACTCTGCGGGAAAGCCATACCGAAAGCATCAGCGCGTCGTCGACGACGCCGGTAGTCAAGCTCGACATCTCCGTCCCCTTGTCCGTGATGGGAATGTTCATCGACAACCTCCGAGAAAGCCTGGCACAACGATTCCCCCTCGTGCGGCCAATCCTGTTCGGGCACTTCGCCGACGGAAACATTCATGTGAACCTTCTGGATGCCGAGCCGAGGGTCGCACACGAACTGACCGATACGGTGTTCCGACTCGTCGCCGTCCACCATGGAAGCATCAGCGCCGAGCACGGGATAGGCCGCGCGAAGTCGCCGTGGATATCGCTGGGGCGCACTGAAACCGACATCGCCGCAATGCAGTTGATCAAATCGTCCTGGGATCCCCGTGGAATCCTCAATCCTGGAATACTGTTGCCGGAAAAAGTCGGGTAAGCAAAAGGGGTCTCATGCAGGATCTTTACGTCGTCACTCATCCTCATGCCGAACACACAGCGCAGGACGTAGTCGGCGGTTGGCACAATTCGGTTCTCACCCCCGCTGGTCGGCGCGATGCAGGTTTGATCGCCGAAGCGCTGAAACGACGACGCACAGGAACTTCGCGCCCGGTCCGCATCACCTCGTCCGACCTCAATCGTTGCACCGAGACATCCACGATCATCGCCCGGACACTCGATGCTCCGGCGACAACGGATTCACGATTGCGCGAAATCAGCTTCGGCGAAGCCGAAGGACGCCCGAACTCGTGGCTGGCCCAGCGGCAGGTCCCGGCCCCTGACAACAACCGCCTCGATCACCGTGGCCCCGTTGCCGGTGCCGAGACCCGCCGCGACATCGCATCAAGGGTTCACGAATGCGTTCACGAACTGATGGACGATCTCGATCACGATCACATCGTCGTAACCCACGGCTTTGCACACACATTCGTCGTCTCCGCCTGGCTACAGATTCCCGTCGAAGCCGCAGGATTTGCGACCTTCGCGACCACCCCGGGTGCAATCACACATCTCCGACACGACGACTACTGGCGCAACCGAACCCTCGTGCAACTAGCTGATACGACGCACCTGGACTGTGGCACGATGGCCTGATGCGCCATGTCTCCGACGACGAACGCCGTGCTCGCATAGGAGTACGTCATGCGCTGGAGCCAATGTTTCACGTCGATTCGCCGGAAGCTGCCACGCGGGCGATGACGGTACTGCACGCCACCGAGTCAGCGACGGTCTATCTGTCTTGCTGGGCGAGGGTTCGGTCCGTGGACGCCGCCGACGTCGACCGCGCCCTGTACGACCAACGCAGTCTCGTGAAGCAATTGGCAATGCGCCGCACACTCTTCACCTTTCCCCGCGACTTGCTGCCGGCCGCGTGGTCGAGTGCGTCCGCCCGCGTCGCGAACACCGAGCGGGCACGAATGGCCAAGGATGTCGTCAAGGCCGGACTCGCCGTCGACGGCAACGACTGGCTCGATCGCGCACGGACGGAAGTGCTGAAGTTGCTCACCGATAGGCCTGAAGGGCTTTCAGCGGTAGAGATTCGTCAGGCCGTGCCGATGATCGACGTCAAGGTCGAGGGTTCGGCAGGTGAAATCTGGTCGGCACCCAGGGTTCTCACGCATCTCGGGGCGACCGCAGACATCATGCGCGGCACCAACACCGCCCGCTTCCCCGTCTCACGCCCACTGTGGACTCTCACTCGACACTGGCTCGACGACGCCCCCTTCGATCTCGAATCTGCAGACGGCTATCGAGAAATGGTCCGCCGTTGGCTCTACACCTTCGGACCGGGCACGGAAGACGACATCGTCTGGTGGCTGGGCTCGACGAAGACGGTCGTCCGGGCCGCCCTCGCCGAACTCGACGCCGTTGCAGTCTCACTCGACGGAGGCGACACCGGCTGGTTGCTACCCGATGACGTCGCCACGGTGCCTGATCCAGGTCCTTGGGTGGCACTCCTACCGGTGCTCGACCCGACGGTCATGGGGTGGAAGAACCGTGACTTCTACCTCGGCCCGCACCGCAACCAACTCTTCGACACCCGCGGTAATGCCGGCGCCACCGCTTGGGTCGACGGTCGCGTCGTGGGGTGCTGGATCCAAGACGAAACCGGTGTGGTGCACGTCCGATTGCTCGAGACCGTGTCAGCGTCTGCGCGACGTTCTCTCGATGCCGAGGCGGCGCGCCTCACCGAGTGGCTGGGCGGCGTCAGAATCGGCACGGGGTACGTCTCACAGGCGATGAGGCACGACGTTCCCGAACCTCCCGCCGGCACTAGTTCCCGGTGATAGCGTCAGATACCGATTGCCAGATCGTCGATGTCTGCGAGCGTGCCGCCGTTTTCGAGGATGCTCGTGTAGTTCCGAAGTCGGTTCTGATCTATCTCGGTAGTGCTGACCCCTCGCTTCCAGTACCCGAAGACAACTACATCGTCCTTCGCCAGGCCGACTGTCTTGCGGAAATGCGCTCGAATGGCTCGCATCTCGTCCCGTTCCCCGGCACCCCACACCGCGTAGTCTCCTGGGTTTTCGAGTTCGACGGCGTACTCGGCGAGGCCATCTTCGACATGGTGCAGCTCGAGGCCGGGGATCACGGGTAGTTCCGCGAAAGCCTCGGCGTCACCGGTGGCGACCCAGCCGACGCCGGTCAGTCCCTCGGGCCACTGAAGCAGAATCGAATAGAGGGCAGGTATCGCGGTGTCGTCGGCGAACAGTGCGACGCGGCGCCCGGCGATCTCGGGAACGAGGAAGTGCGGGCGAGGACCGGTGAGTGAGAACGTGTCACCCACACGCAGGTCGGCGGCCCACCTCATCATCGGGCTGGTGTGGCCGTGCAGCACTACGTCGAAGGTCATCGAACTGCTCGGCGCGTTGCAGGTGCGCACCGTGTAGACGCGAGAGACGTCGCCGTACTGTGGACCGAGCTGGATGCGAAATGCGACGTTGGGCCGCAACCAATTCGGGTCGTCCGCCGACGAAGTCAACTGGACGGCGATGCGCAAGATGCTCTCGGTCGGCCGTTCGACGCGTTCGACGACGGCAACCACGTCGTTGAGACCGCGGTCGTGGTCTTCTCCGCGTGGCGCCTTTGCCGACGCAGACGTTTCAGTTTCTTCAGGTCGAGATGCGGTAGTCATTGATATCTCCTGATCGGTGGTTCAGTTGTGGACGGGTAGCTGACTGACAGGTCTTCGATCACGCGGAACAACAAGTGGCCGTCCGGTTTCCGGGTCTTCGAGAACCAGCGCCTCGAGGTCGAAGACTTCGCGCAGTAACTCAGGGGTGAAGACGTCCGAGGCACTGCCCTGCATGACAATTTTTCCGGACCGCATGGCAACTACGTGCGTGGCATATCTGGCCGCGAGGTTCAGGTCGTGCAGGACCGCGACCAATGTTCGACCGGACTGGTGGAGTTGGGAACAGAGGTCGAGAACCTCGATCTGGTGTGCGATGTCGAGAAAGGTGGTCGGTTCGTCGAGCAACAACACCGGGGTGCACTGCGCAAGCGTCATGGCGATCCATACCCGCTGACGTTGTCCCCCACTCAGCTCGTCCACCAATTGGTCTGCTGCATATCGCATTCCGACTTCATTCAGGGCCTCGGAGACAACATGCTCGTCTTCGGGTGACCACTGGCGCAGCATGCTCTGATACGGATATCGGCCGCGGGATACGAGGTCTGCGACACTGATCGCTCCAGGAGAGAGCGGGGACTGTGGCAACAGGGCGATTCGCCGGGCGACTTCTTTGGTTCGATAGGACCGAATATCGTTACCGTCGAGCACAACACGACCCGATCGAGGTGCGAGCATTCTGCCGAGCGCACGCAACAATGTCGACTTGCCACACCCGTTCGGTCCGACGACGACGGTGAACCCTCCATCGGGGATCTCGAGACTCAACTCGTCCACGATGGTTCGATCGGCGTACCGTAGTTCGATCTTCTCGGCACGCAGCCGCGATGTTGGGGTGGCAGTAGTCATGAATCTCTTTCGTAGCGAGTTTTTTCAGGCCTGACGAGCGAGCAGCCAGATCAGATAGGCACCACCGAGCAGACTGGTGACGAGACCGACCGGAGTGCGGAGACCGACCTCGACCGCTTGCGCGATCAAGTCGGCGCCCGCCAGCAGAACTGCGCCGAGCAGGAAGGAAGTCGCGACAAGAACACCGCTGCGCCGTGCCAACCGTCGTGCGATCTGGGGAGCGGCGAGCGCCACAAATGCGATGGGGCCGGTGGCCGCGGTCGCCGCGCCGGTGAGCGCGACCGCAAGCAGAATGCCGGCAAATCGGTATCGCTCCACGGAGATCCCGAGCGAGGACGCAGCGTCGTCGCCCATCTCCATCATGGTGACGCGCCGGGACACCACGACGAGAGCAGGAACGAGAACACCGACGGCGATCGCAACACTGACCGCGTGTGGCCAACCGCGCCCGGTCAGCGAGCCGGCCGTCCACTGCTGCACAACGGTGGCGTCGTCGATATCCGCACGCACCACCAGGAACGACATCACGGCGCTCAGCATCGCGCCCACGCCGATACCGACCAAGACAAGTCGAAGACCGCCGCTGACGCCGTCTTTGCGTGCCAGCGCGTACACCAGAAGCGCCGTCAGCATGCCGCCGAGAACAGCGGCGCCCGCGGTCTGCAGTACCCCGCCTCCGAAGAAGACGATCTGAACCACGGCTGCAGTCGCAGCGCCGGTGGTGAAACCGATGATGTCCGGCGAGCCGAGAACATTGCGCGAAAGCGTCTGGAAAACCGCGCCGGCCACACCGAGGCTTCCGCCCACGCCGATCGCCGTGATCAGCCGCGGCAGCCTGCGATTCTGGACGGACCGAACCGCCGCTGGGGCGCCTTCGCCGTGCAGGGCACGCCATACTTCACCCAAGGACAGATCCAGGGTTCCATACATCAGCGTGGCAAACGAGAGCGCCGCCAATGCCGCACTGATTGCCACGGCTACGAACAGCACTCGCGGAACTATCCGCCACGAGTACGACCCGATTCGAACCACCCAACCGCGGAACAGCGGTGGAACCGGCTGCGCTGCAATCGCATTCACAGCGACGCCACCCGCCGCGAGCGAACAAGCGCAACAAACAAGGGGCCACCGAGCACCGCCACGGCGATCCCCGTCTGCAGATCTCCCGGCGCTGTGGCAACGCGACCGAGAACGTCGGCCAAGAGCAGAAATGCCGGGGCGACAACGAGCACGCACGGCAGAAGAAATCGCAGATCCGGCCCGACGACGCCGCGCACGATGTGCGGCGCAGCCAGGCCCACGAATCCGAGCGGTCCAGCCGCCGCAGTTGCGGCCCCTGCCAGCAGGATGACTGCGACAGCGGATCCGACCCGTGCGGGTCCGGTGCTGGCACCGAGCCCTTTGGCGACATCCTCGCCGAGCGCGATTGCGTTGAGTGGACGAATCAGCAACAACGACAACACGATACCGACGATGACGAAGGGCAGAACAGTGACGATCACGTCTCCGCCGCGGCCTTGCAACGAACCCACTGCCCAAAATCGGAACTGATTGAATGCGGCCTCGTTGCTTATGAGAACCATGCTGGTGAGAGCCGTGATCGCCGTCGCAACAGCGGCACCGGCAAGCGCCATGCGCGCTGGGGTCGCGGCGCTGCGATGCGCCGACCCCAACATGTACACACCTACCGAGGCAACGGCCGCGCCGGCAAGCGCGAACCACAGATAGCCGCCGGCCGAAGTCACCCCCAGATAGGCAATCGCAATCACGACTGCTGCTGATGCTCCGGCGTTCACACCGAGTAGTCCCGGATCGGCCAGAGGGTTGCGGGTGATCGACTGCATCAGCGCGCCGGCCAGTCCGAGCGCGGCCCCGACCACAAGCCCGAGAATTGTTCGAGGCAAACGTGATTCGATCACAATCAGGTGCTCGTTGTTACCGGCGTCGTAGGAAAGAACTGCATCGAGGACAGTGGAGACGGGGATGTTGCGTGAGCCGATGACGAGTCCGCCGACGGATGCCAGCACGATTACAACGATGGAGACGAGGACCAACAACCCCGCACGCGCGGCCGTCCCGGACCGCGGTGGCGCTTCGGTCCGGGACTGCGCAGAAACGCCCACGCGGTCATCCACCGAACGTGGACACCAGCGACTCGACCGTCTGCTTTGCACTGAAGTAGTCGAGACGGAAGGCTGCCGTTCCCATCGCGTATACCCGATCACCCTTGACCGCAGGTTGATTCGCAAGGAGCGGGTCGGCCGCGAGTTGCTTCTCCACGTCCTTGGGCCCCATCGAGACGGCAAACAGCGTCTGCGCCCCGTCTAGTGCGGCAGACATGTTTTCGGAGCTGACGATCGCGACGCCGGAGGCACCCCGCTTGTCCGGAGCGACAAACTGCTCAGCGGGCTCGGCATAGGTGAAGCCGAGCGAGGCCAGCAGATTGCCCTGCGGGCTGTCGGCTCGGAACGTCCAGACACCGTCGGCACCCATGTAGACCAGTGCCGTCACCGGCTGCTCGGGAAGTTTGATCTTCGCGGCTTGGGTGGTGACCCAGCTGTCGTATTCGTCGACGGTTTTGGCGGCCTCGCTCTCGAGTCCGGTGACAGTCCCGAGCTGATCAGCGAGCTCCTCCCAGGAGCTGGCGCCGTAGTCGAGAAGAACAGTGGGTGCGATGTCGCTCAGCTGTGAGTAGGCATCGAGTGTCGAGTCGCCGCCGTTAGCGGAGCCGATGATCAGATCGGGCTCGAAGGTCTCGATCGCGTCGAGGTCCAGCTCGAGATTTCGGTAGAGCACCGCGACGCCACGATCAGCCGCCACGCCCGACCACTGGGAGAAAAACCCCTGGTCATCGGTCATTCCCGACGGCGTTGTCGCCGCACTCGCGACCACCGGCGCTCCGATCGCAAGCAGCGTGCCGGTCAACGACGGCGAGGTGGACACGATCCGAGTCGGCTTTGCAGTGATCTCGGTACTACGGCCGCCGTGATCGACGGTGCGCGGCCAGCCCTCGGTGGCCCCGGAGGTTTCCTGGGTGCCCTCGGTTCCGGTGTCACTACCTGACGAATTCGAGCAGCCGGCAAGAGCGAGGGCGACGACCGCGGCGAGTACTGCCGCCGCCGGGCGTAGAGATCTGCGCATGAGTATGTGGCTTTCTGAAGATACGAGAGTGCGCCGCTGCGAACACAGTCGGCAGAGGTAAAGTTAGCCATACTTAAGTCGCAAGGGTTGTCCAGGAGCGCCAACGTGTTACCACTATCGGGAAGGTCGGACGCAATCGACTTGGGGCCGATCCGCGCCTGCCGCACCGAGCCAAGCATCGGCCGCTCACCGCTGTTGTTCTGGGTTCTCGCAGGTAGTGGACGCGTCAGGACCGGATCGACCGTCTACGAGGTGCCGGCGGGCGAGTTGTTGTGGATCCCGGCGGGCGTGCGATATTCGATGGAGACGGACTCGGATTCCGTCGCGTTTCCCATCCTGCTTCCGCCCTCGAACGGCGTCAGCACCGGGCCGGCTACCGTGACGCGTCTGCGCGTTCCGCCCGGATGGGAAGACAGACTGATCCACGAGTTCGTTCACAACCTGGGCTATCTGCGCGGCGACGCTGCACACCCGTCGTCCTTGTTCGAAATGATTACCCGGGCCGACGACGGGGCCACCTCGCTGCCGCAATTGCCGCAATCACGGGAAGCGTTCGAGATCGCGCACGCCCTGTTGCGAACACCTGGCACCGACGACACCGAGGCACAATTCGCGAAGCGTGCCGGGATCAGCATTCGAACGCTCCAGCGGTACTTCGTGGAAGAAACCGGCCTCACCTTCACGCGCTGGCGGCTACGAGCTCGGATCGCCGCGTCATTGGAGTACCTGAAGCAGGACCGCGAGATCGGTTGGATTGCAAACGAAGTCGGCTTCGAAACGGGCAGCGGATTCACGCGTGCGTTCCGGGCCCAGATGGGAGAGAGCCCGAGTGACTATCGCCGCCGGGCCCTTTCCGGTCCAACCGATCGCAGCGTGGACACCGACAACGATCAAGCATTGGTCCGCATGCTCGCAGAGCCCAGGCAGCCCGGGGAAACAGCGCCGCCGATACCGGCCAATGCGACGTGGCCGCGCGTCAACGGCGCCCACGTCGCCGTGTGGGTCTACCGAGGCCAAGCCCGGGTGGACGTCGCGGACCGCAGCTGGGAACTGCGCACCGGAGAGGCCATGATTCTTCCTGCAGGCGTCCTCAATACCGTCACGGTTCCGACTGGTTCACTGCTTCTGCCGCTCGGCTTCCGTTCCTCGAACGGGTCGACCGTATCTGCCGACGCCCTCGAGACCGTGCAGTTCTCCCCCGCTGACGAGTTGGCATTGCTGCACACTTTCGTCGCCGCCTACACGCCCTTGCGCCCGCGCGGCCACGACAGCGCCATGGCATTCGACATCATCGCCACCGGCCCTCTTGCACAACCGGTTTCGAACACCTCGCCCGCCGCTTCGATTGCCACACGACTGGCAGCGACGACCGCCGCCCGCCCGGCCGACCCTCGCACTCTGGACGAGTGGGCGCAAGAGTTCGGTACTGACGCAGCCAGGCTGCGCCGGGAGTTCCGTATCGAAACCGGCACCACGTATCCGCAGTGGCGATCGCTTTCACGGATGACCCAGGCACGCACCCAACTCCAACTCGGGGTTGCACCCGGCACGGTGTCGAGGAACCTGGGTTACGCGCACCTGCCCGCATTCAGCCGAGCGTTTCGCACTGCGCACGGGATCTCACCGCAGCGCTTCCAAGCCCAGTCCGTCGAACGCGCCCTCTGGTTACGTTCTGTGCCGCGCGCCGCGGAGCCGAGCGCTCGGGTTCTTCACACCCACTGAACGAGTTGCCACACGATTCCGTTGGCGTCGACGAACTGGCAGTAACGCTCACCCCACGGTTCCGTCTCCGGTTCGGTGACGACGGAGGCACCTTCAGCAGCGATGCGGGCGAACTCGGCGTCGACATCGTCGACCACGAATGCAATGAGCAAGCCTTGACCGGCCGGACCTGCGACGAAGTCGGGCTTGAACGTCCCGAGCCCGGTGCGCAGGAAGACCACGTTGACCCCGGCATCCGGATGATTCAGGGAAACGAAGCCGTCATCGGCCATGGCCTCGGTGAAACCGAAATGGGTTTTCGCGAAGTCTGCCGATGCGTCGGTGTCGGCGACGTTCAAGGACAGAGCAGTGCTGGTGATTTTCATCGTGGGCCTCCCATGATCGATAAACCTTATGCAGTGCATACAGTATGCACCGTATAAGGTATACCACCGTTGAGGTATTCCCGATTTCTGGAGACGACTGATGGCACGCGAACTGATCGACCTGCTCTGGCGCGATCACCCCCTCGCGCCGAAGGGTGGCACCCGCGGCCCGCGAGCGAAGGTCACCACCTCACAGGCGGTCGACGTCGCGATCTCCGTCGCGAATACCGACGGCCTCGACGCCGTGACGGTCCGCCGATTGGCCGCCGAACTCGGAATCTCGGGCATGGCGGTGTACACCCACGTCGGATCCCGCGACGATCTGCTGGTGCTCATGGTCGACGCCGTACACGGACACAGCCCACTCCTGCCGTACGGGAACATGACCTGGCGCCAACGTGTGCGTCGGGTCGCCGAGGAAGAACTTGCCCTCTATACGGAGCATTGGTGGCTCCTGGACATCTCCGATCAGCGCTCCGCGTTGGGTCCGGGAACTATCGCGAAGTACGACCACGAACTTCACGCCTTCGACGGCACGGGACTGAGCGACATCGACCGGGACTCCGCCCTGACATTTGTCGCCGACTTCGCCCGATCCTCGGCGCAAGCGCGGCGCCCTGACCCCCGAGCAGCCGACATGGCCGAGGTGTGGTCGTCCTGGAACCAGCGTCTGGCTGCTTATCTCGGCGACGACTTCCCGCTGGCGCAGCGAGTCGGAGGGGCGGCCGGCGAGGCCAAGAACTCCCCGTACAGCCCCGAGGCGGCCTGGGAGTTCGGGCTGGACCGGGTACTGGACGCCCTGGACGGCCTCATTCACATCGAATGACATTCCTGCAATTCGTGGGAGACAATGTGTCCGTGCAGCGTTTCGGTTGGTCTCGACGGTCCGACGGCGACCCTTCGGTGTTCGAACCGCGAGAGCTGTTGCACGCCTACGAGAATCGATCGACTCGAGAGGTACGAGATTCCGGCGAGCTTCTCATCGAGATTCCGCTGAGCGACGCGAGCATCGTCGAGATCACCGTTCTTGATGCCTCTGCGGGCTGGATCGACTCCCGCGTGCGAGGACTCTGCAGTTCCCTGGACAAGATCGACCGCCGGGCTCAACGCGTACTTCGAGGGGGATTCAGCATCGGCTGGATCGAACTCGAATCGGAGCGCCACGGCGTCATCGACTACTGGGAAAACGGGGTCAACAACGAATACCCCATCTCCATCGTGTGGAATGGAAACTCCTGGGAAGAAGCGGCAACCACCTAGCCTCGAAATCAGCGGAATACATCCGCGAAGACGGGGTAGACGAGTACATACCAGCGGCACATCGACTCAACTCCAGGCGTGGTGGACAATGTTTCTCAGCGACCAGTCAATTCGTCACCACACCCGCCGTTTCGGAGCAGCTCTGTCGCCTTCACACAAGTGGCCTCCGCCCACCGAAACACAGCGCATCGCACGCTGGAGTGAGCGGTCTGAGATGCTCGGCGCGCTGTCGGTACTCCTGTTCTGGGCTTTCGGCTTCGGCATCCTGCTGGGCGTCGGCGCGATCACAACAGGAATCTTCGCGCTCCGACGTCACCCGAAGAAGTCTGGCGGGCATCTGCTCTCGAATGCCCGCCAGCTGCCATGGGATGCAATAGTCGGCCTCTTCACCGGATTCATCGGTCTGGCACTGAGCGGCTGGTTCTTCGTCGTGGTCCTACCCAACATGTAGCCCTCGGCTAGCCGAGTCCGTTCGCGGAGGTGGCCAGCGCTCGGAGTTCACGTCGGAGGATCTTGCCGGTAGTGGTGAGCGGCAAGCTGTCGATGAACGTGATCTCCCTCGGGTACTGGTAGAAAGCAAGGCGACTTTTCACGTGGGTCTGCAACTCCTGACGGAGCTCCTCCGAGGAGTTCGACCCCTCGGACAGTACGACAAAAGCGTGAACCGCTTCGCCGCGCAACGGATCCGGAACACCGATGACACCTGCCATGGCTACCTCGTCGTGCGAGAGCAGGCACTCTTCGATCTCTCCGGGGCCGATTCGGTACCCCGCGGACGAAATGACGTCATCGGCACGTCCCTGGTACCAGAAGTTCCCGGCGTCATCAGTCCGACCCAGATCACCGGTGTGAATCCAACCGTCGTACACCTTTTCATCGGTCTTCGACGGCTGGTTCCAATATCCGAGGAACTGTCCGGGGTTGCCTGCCTTCACACAGATCTCGCCTACCTCACCAATCTCGACCGGCTCGCCGAGTGGATCGAGGAGGGTGACTTCGAAGCCGGGGAAGGCGCGGCCCATCGAACCGCTGGCGGGACTCCACTTCGACCGCGACGTGCCGATGGTCAGATTCATTTCCGTCTGCCCGTAGAACTCGTTGACAGCTACGCCGAGAGTGCTCGCAACCCAGGCTTGCAGCGCGTCACCGAGTGCCTCACCACCGGTTCCCAATGCCCGCAGCTGAATACCACGCGCAGCAGTCTTGTCGACGCCGATGCTTCGCATCTGCTTGAGGGCAGTGGGAGGAATGAAGGCGCCCGTCACCTTGTGACGGCTCAGAATCTCGACCGCACGCGAAGGCGTGAATTTGTCGGGCGTCGCAACTACGGGGCACCCCAACGCAAGTGCGGGGAACAGTACGTCGAACAAACCACCGATCCAGGCCCAGTCTGCCGGCGTCCAGAAGACGTCTCCCAGCTGCGGAGCATTGTCGAACGCCGTCCGCATACCGGGCATGTGCGCCAGGAGAATTCGGTGCCCGTGGAGCGCGCCTTTCGGATTCCCGGTCGTCCCTGAGGTGTAGATGATGATGGCATGTGAATCGGGGCCCGTGGCTACCAGTTCACTACTTTCTGCGGCATCGTCGACGAGGCTGTGGAAATCGAGGATTTGCACGGGCGTCGAATCGGAGAGCCGATCGAGCCTTCCGACCACGATTACGGCTTCGAGACCCGGTATCTCACCGATTCCGTCGGCAACTCTCTCATAGCAGTCCTTCTCGACCACAAGAACTTTCGCGCCGGAGTCACGCATCCGATGTACTAACGCATCCGATCCGAACTTGACCGAAAGTGGAACGGTCACCATTCCGGATCGGAAGGCGCCCAGATGTGTCGCCAGAACCTCGATTCCCTGTGGGACCATCACACCGACGCGATCGCCTGAGACCAGGCCGAGATCCGCGAGCACGGTCGCGAACTTTCGGCTCATCGTGGCGACTTCACCGAATGTGTACCGCGCCCAGTGCCCACCGGTGTCTACGACGAGGGCCAGATCATCGGGATTCTGTACATCGACACATGCGTGCGCAATGTTGAAGTGCTCTGGCACAGCCCATTCGAAGTGTTCTGCTTCGAGGTCCTGCCACCATGACATATGCCGCCGAGAACTCACCGAGCACCCACTTCGAGGTCGAGGGAATGGGTCTCGCCTACCAGGAATGAGAATTCGCCGGAGAAGACAAGGTCTCCGTCTTGGTTGACGAGTGAGCCTTTCGACGTCACGATCGCGGTCTCACCGTCCGAGCGAGGGCGCACCGACAGCACTTCCGACACCGCATGCACCGAGTCGCCGAGGTAAGTCGGCCGGTGGAATCTGACCTGATCGAGCCCGTAGAAGCACTGCAGGTAACGGGGGTCCAACTCCACCAGACCGAGCAAGGTGGACAACATGAGGGCACCGTGGGCGATCTGGCGACCGAAGCGCGTCTGCTGCGCGTAGTCGGGGTCGAGGTGAAGGGGATGGCGGTCCCAGGTGAGGTCGGCGAAACTTCGCACATAGTCTTCGGTGACGACCCGCGGGTCCGTCACCGCAATGTCTCCGACAGAGATCTCTTCGAAACTCTTTGTGATCATTGAAGTTTCCTCTATTAGTTGACAACCGTGGAGCGTTGATCGACCGGCGGCAGATACGCCCCGTTGTCATCGATGTACATGTCGCGACTTCCTTCGTCGAGGTCGGTGTCACGGACGAAGTAGACGCTGATCAGCGAAATAACAGACAGGGCAGCGATATACACAGCGACCGCAAGCGATCCACCGGTTGCGCGAACCAACATGGCGGCAACCATCGGCGCGATTGCACCACCCAAGAGCACCCCGATCTGAAAAGCGATGGACGCTGCGCTGTACCGCACCCGTGCGTCGAACAGTTCCGCGATGAACGTCGCCTGCGGCCCGTACGAGATGCTGAGCATGAATGCGCCGACTGCCAATGCGCCGGTGGTGATCCAGAAGTTGCCGGTATCTATCGCGGCGAATGCAACGAAGACCCACACTCCCATGCCGGTGATGCCGACCATCAGGATCCGGCGTCGGCCGAATTTTTCGGACAGTTGACCGAAGATCGGAATGAAGATGACTGCAACGAGCGCGGACACCATGACCGCTCCGAGCATGAGGTTTCCGGACAGCAGATCGAACTGATCGGCGTAGGTCAGGCTGTAGGTGTTGAGGATGTAGAAGTAAGCGCCCGTGCTGATCATCGAACCTGCGGCAAGAATGATTTGACGAGGGTAGTTCTTGAACGCGTCGACCATCGGAATCTTGACCGCAGTGTTCTGCTGCTTCACGCGAGCGAATGCGGGAGTCTCTTCCAACGCGGTGCGAATGTAAAGCCCGACGGCGACCAACGCGATACTCAGCAGGAAGGGAATTCTCCACCCCCACACCAGGAATTGGTCCCCGGTGAGCGCCTTGGTGCCGAACATGACGGCCGTCGCCAGCAGAAGGCCAGCAGGCACACCGACCTGCGGCATACTGCCGTAGAAACCGCGGCGGTTCTTGGGTGCGTATTCCACAGCAGTCAGAACTGCACCGCCCCACTCACCCCCGACGCCGAAGCCCTGAATCAGTCTCAGCAATACGAGAAGAATCGGGGCCCACACACCGATCTGGGCGGAGGTCGGAAGGACGCCGACCAGGAACGTCGCTGCTCCCATCAAGAGAAGTGCGAGCACCAAGACCTTCTTGCGTCCGATGCGGTCGCCGAAGTGGCCCATCACAACACCGCCGAGTGGCCGCGCCAGGAAGCCGACAGCGAAGGTGGCGAAGGAAAGAATTGTCGCCAGCGCGGGGTCTGCGCCCGAAAAGAACAGCGGCGCAAAGACCAACGCGGCGGAGGCGCCGTAGATCTGAAAGTCGTACCACTCGATCGTGGTGCCGACCAGAACCGATCCGGCCACACGCCGCAGGGCAGGCCTGTCGACAGTTGCGGGAGATGGGGGATTCGCGTCGTTCATGTCATTGCTCCTTGTATGGAGTGCCCTGTTAGCTCTCGCACCGAGAGGGAGGCTCGACAAGGAGACTATGCAGTGACCCAGGGCACAGTCAAGCGTATTTCAATCGATCGATTGATTAGTTAAGATGCAATTTGCCAGTACACAAACAGCTATCAATCGACTGATTGACAGCCGGTCGATTTCGGCGGCGATGCTAGCATGATTGGGCAACCAACCGAAATGAGGATCATGGACCTGGGGCGCGTTCAACGGGCGGCAGTCACGCTGTTCGCGACGAAAGGATTCGCCGCCACCGGCATTCGTGAGCTCGGAGCCGAAGCCGGCATCAACTCGGCAACGCTCTACCACTACGTCGGCAGCAAAGAGTCACTGTTGGCCTCGATCATTCGGTCCTGCCTCGACGAGCTGACGCAGTCGGGAGAGCGGGCAATGCGCCGAAGCGCCGATCCCGTAGTCCAGCTCGCCGGCCTGGTGTCGTCACACGTCGGCATTACCGCCGTCAACCAACTGACTGCCCGCGTCGCCGAGTACGAGATGCGCGGGTTGACCGGAGACAACCGCATCGAGTTGCAGACCCTGCGCGACGAGTACGAGCAACTTTTCGGACAGATCCTCGAACGCGGACAACGCGTGGGCGCCTTCGACATCGAAGATCTGGCATTGAGCCGACTCGCGATACTCGAGATGTGTACCGGGGTCGCGCATTGGTACCGGCCCGGTGGGCGTCTCGAGTTGGAAGATGTCCAGCGATTCTTCGTCAGCACCACGTGCAAGCTTCTGTCGGTTCCGTCCGACGAACTGCACGGTGTGGAGTTCATTCACGACGTCCGAAAGCTGGACAGCGAGCCCGAGACTCAGTCCTCCGAGATCTGGGGAACCACTGCACAGAGCGAATTCGCGCGACAGTCCGAGCTTTAACCGCCCCCCGAAACTCCCGGCTCTGGTACGAACTGAACGTGCAACTACCCGCGGACAGTCATGTTCACAGCGAGTGGTCGTGGGACACCGGTGGACCGCTGTCGCACGCATCCGGACGAATGCAACAGACTTGCGCGCGCACCGATCCTCGACGTCGACGGCTATCTCGACAGCATCGAACGATGCCGACACCGTTTTCCTGAATTGCGGATACTCACCGGCGTCGAGTTCGGACAACCGCACCTGCACGAAGCGCAGGCGTCGCACCTCCTTGATCTCGGTGTCATCGACCGGGTATTGGGTTCCTTGCACACGCTCGAAGTCGGCGACGATCGGAGTGAACCGAACACTCTGTTTCGAAAGTGGAGTGCCGACGAAGTCATGTGGGCATACCTCGATGAGATCCCGCGTATGGTGGCTGACTCTCGGACCTTCGAGGTGTTCGCCCATATCGACTACGCGGTGCGTGCATGGCCGATCGAAAGTGCCGGACCTTTCGATCCCCGTCGATTCGAAGAGGGATTCCGAAATGCGATGCGCGCCATCGCCGACAGCGACCGGATCCTCGAGATGAACACCCGTCGGCTGTTGCCCTGGATACCCCAATGGTGGGGCGAAGAGGGAGGTAAAGCGGTGACATTCGGCAGCGATGCACATGTGCCCGAAGCTCTGGCAGCCAATTTTCCGGAAGCGACCGCGATGCTCGCGCACTACGGATTCCGTCCGGGTCAACGTCCCGAAGAGTATTGGACCCGCTGATCCGCCTGACTCCCAGACCGATATTTCCGTGAACTCGGGTTGTCGGAGACGGATCAACCCGCAATAGTCGATGTATGGATCGGTACAAAATCACGATGCCCGACGGCTCTTCGACCGAGGAACCTTTCAATTCCGACAAGGAAGCAATCACTTGCGCAGTGGATGCGAACCGAGGAGTCAGCAAGAACCTCGTAGTCGAAAAATACACGGCCGACGGTCATCTGGTTCCAACCGCGCAGGCGCCTGCGAAACACACAGGTCGTCACAAGAAGAACCGTTCGAAGAGTTGAAAACTCGACTAGTTCACAACTCTCGAACTCGGTGTGTGGCGACCGGATGCGTGACGCAGAAGTAGTTGGATCGCGTGCTCGACAGTTGCACCGAGGACAGCTTCGGGGTCGCCCGAGAAAACCTGCTTCTCCGTTTCGGCGGTCCCATGGTCGACGACTCCGAACCACACAGTTCCGGGTCGAACGTTCTCCTGGGTATCAGGACCGGCTTCACCGGTGACGGCCAGCGTTAGCGACGCACCCATCAGTGTGGCGGTGCTGTGCGCCATGACCCTGGCTGCCTCTTCGCAGACCACTGGCCCGTCCGGAACATGAAGTACGGAATGTTTCACCTCGCGGGTGTACGCGACGATCCCACCACAAAACCACGATCCGGCGTCCGGCGCCTTTCCCAGATGTGCGGCGATGTTCCCGGCAGTCAACGATTCCGCCGTCGCCACCGACAGACCGTTTTCCTCTACTGCCGCAGCCAATTGCCTGCACATATCGTCGAGATCCTTGTCCGACGGAAGCTCGGGTCGTGGATCGCCATTCATATGTTCCTCCTCCTGCAGTCCGATCGGTGACTTCGACAAGACATTGAAAGTTCTCGAATGCCCATTCCAACCGTGCCTTACAGCTCACTGCCCCCTTGCGAACTGCACCCTTCGAAAGTGCGTCGAGCGCACTCGTCGATCACATCAGCTACACGTGACCGACGCGTGAGTTGACGGCGCTGCACGATCGCCCCGTTTCCGTTGCTGAACACCTTGTCCAAGGAGGCCGTGACCTGCTCGAATTCTCCGAATGCAGTCAACGCAGGTTCGACGTGATCCACCAATTGCCGAACCGCCTGGTGTGCAGTCAGCAAGCGCACGGATTCCACGTCCAGCGACCTCCCGTCGAGTCCGTCACGCGCCGCCCGCCAGCAAGCCGCGCGGAGTAGCTCGTGATCGACAGCAGGCGCTGCTTCACCTTTCGTGATCGCGGCGGATGCGGTACCGACGAGTGCCTGCACCAGTGTGGCCAGAGTCATCGTCTCCTCCACGGTGGCGGGCACGTCGCTGATCCGAATCTCCACGGTGGGAAGGTGATCCGACATGCGCACATCCCAATAGACCATGTGTGGATCGAGAATGACCCCTGTCTCCAGCATTGCTGCAACAGCATCTTCGTAGTGCGCCACGGACTCGAAGTAGGGCGGCGGACCCGAACTGGGCCATCGGCCGAACAGAACGTAACGCCAACTCGCATAACCGGTATCGCGACCGGCGCTGATCGGAGAGTTCGCCGTCAGTGCCAACAAGGTCGGTAACCATGGGCGCAGATGGTTGATGATCTGGACCGATCGTTCTCGATCTTCCACACCGACATGAATGTGGCAACCACACATCACACCTTCGGTGATCGCTCTGAATTGACCGGCCATTCGCTGGTATCGCGACGTTTGAGTGATCTCGTCTACCGGCGGATCGTAGAACGGCGTCCCGACTGCGATGAGTTGACAACCCACACGGGCAGCGGCGTCGGCGGTGACGGCACGCGACTCACAGAGTTGATCACGAAGATCACGAATATGGTTTCCGATCGACGTAGACGTCTCCACCTGACAGCGCGTGAGTTCGAGTTGCAGCGAGATACCGAGTTCCCGCCCGGCGGCAGCAACCTCGGAGTTGCGCAGAGTGGGATGTCCAGTCTGCGGATCGCAGAGCAAGAACTCCTCTTCGACACCGAGAGTCGGTGTACCTACCGAGAATATGTCGGGAGTCGGCTTCGCGTTCATAGGGCTTCCTCGCACCGGTTTTCATCCACATCCGATACTTCGAGCGTACGACCTTCTACCCCTTTCGGCACTACTCCGACCGTTTCATCCAGTCACCGATCGGGTAGTTGCCCTGTGAACCGACGACGAGCGAAGAATCGCAAGTCGTCATGAGCTCAGGATGGAGTGTGCCGTGACAAACGCGAGCGAAAGTTCACCGGTAGATGACGAACACACAAATCGATCGCACGTAGGGGAGGCAATCAGCGACGGTCGCAACTATCCCGGATACCTGCTGATCGGACTGGGCCTGGCAACACTCGGATTGACCTTGGTGGCAGCAGGTTACGGATTTCGTGGTTGGGCAGTCATTGCCGGCGTCGTGTGCGTGGTGTCCTTCATCGTCGGAACACTGGCCATCTTGATGGAACACCGACGGGTCAAACGACTGGAAGGTCAGGAACTCTTCGATCAAGAAGGGCACTGAACCGACCGCTCGAGTCGTATTCTGCACAAGCAGAATACGACTCGAGCAGAACACAGCTCAGTGAGTGCGGAGTTGCTCGATCAGCTCACCCTTGTTCAGCTTCGAATAGCCGTGCAGATCGAGTTCCTTGGCACGTTTCTTCAGCTCGTCGACTGTCCACTCCTCGTACGGCGAGGATTGTCCGCCGGACTTGGCGACATTCGACCGCCCTCGATTGGCGGCCGCATTGGAGATTCGGGCCGCCTTCTCCTTGGAATCGCCCTTCTCGCGTAGCTCTTCGTAGAGTTCTTGATCCTTGAGTTGAGGTTGTGAGTCCTTGCGAGCCACTGTTTCGTCCCTTCACTCGTCTTCACTCCGACGGTGTGGCCGAACTGGCAATTCGGCCACACCGCAGGTTCGAACGTACGTCGGCACTCAGGATGTAGGCGGCACCTCGAAACGCCCCCACACGCGGTGCGTCTTCAGAAGCTGAGCCAGCGAGGCGAGCGCTCCTTCCGCGTCTGCATCGACGACGACTCCCAATGCAGACTCGTCGATACCGGCCGCAGCCAGCGCACTCATGCTCTCTCCCCAACCACCAATTGCCTTGCTGTGACGATACATTTCGTTCAGCAGAGTCTCCACCCGTGGATCCAACTTGCCCTCGCCGATCCGAGAAACGTCGCCGCTCAGCAGGATTGCATCGAATTCGATCGAACGAGCTGTGAGGTACGTTCGCTGCACCGTCACCGCGTCGTCACCGTCCCCGATGGTTCCGCCGTGCGGGCCGAGGATCAGCGGCACCATGCCGGCGTCGAAGATCTTGTCTCGAACGGCGACAACCGTTTCGAGATCGGAGTTCTCATCGACCAGTAGTGCGATGATCCTTCCGTCTACCGGCCATTCCGCACCAACCTGGGACAGTGCAGGGCTGAGCTCCGGATCACTCAACGGCTCGGTCGGTTCGGGAACCGGAAGGCCAAGCCCCCCTGCGACGATCGACACGAGACCCGCGTCGATATTTGCCAAGATGCCCAGATTCCGGGTCTTGATGTTCTCCTCGTAGCACTTACCCAATTCGAAGGTATACGCCTGCGCGACGTGCTCCTGCTCGACAGGGGAGAGACTGCGATAGAAGAGTCGAGCTTGCGAGAAGTGATCGTCGAACGATGCCGGCGCCTGCCTCACCTTTCGCCCTGAAACTTCTTCGGGCACCTCGATATAGGCCGCGCTCTCCGCCGAGGCCAAGAACGGGCACCCACCGTCCAACGAATTGGGATGGTACGGCGCAACTCCGGTATGTACACCGTCCTGATGAAAGCCGTCGCGAAGCATGTCGTTGACAGGCGCGTGAGGACGGTTGATCGGGATCTGATCGAAATTGGGGCCACCGAGTCGCGTGATCTGGGTGTCGAGGTACGAGAACAAACGTGCCTGCAGGAGACGATCGTTGGTGATGTCGACACCCGGAACCAAGTGACCCGGATGGAATGCAACCTGCTCGGTCTCGGCGAAGAAGTTCGTCGGATTGGCGTCGAGTGTCATCGTTCCGATGACCTGAACCGGCGCGAGTTCTTCGGGCACGATCTTGGTGGGATCCAATAGATCTATGCCTTCGAACATTTCGTCTTCGGTATCAGGGAACACCTGCACGCCCAGATCCCAGGACGGATATGCGCCCGCCTCGATGGCGTCGGCAAGATCGCGTCGATGGAAATCCGGATCCACACCGCCGGCGATCTGCGCTTCCTCCCACACGAGTGAATGCACTCCGGCGGCCGGCTTCCAGTGGAATTTCACCAGATTCGTCTCGCCATCGGCATTCACGAGCCTGAACGTGTGAATACCGAAGCCCTCCATCATGCGATAGGAGCGCGGGATGCCGCGATCGGACATGTTCCACAATGTGTGCGCCGTGGCCTCGGTGTGCAGCGACACGAAATCCCAGAATGTGTCGTGCGCGCTCTGCGCCTGCGGGATCTCGCGGTCCGGGTGGGGCTTCGCGGCATGGATGATGTCCGGGAATTTGATGCCGTCCTGGATGAAGAACACCGGGATGTTGTTGCCCACCAGGTCGAAGACACCTTCGTCGGTGTAGAACTTGGTGGCGAAACCGCGTGTGTCGCGTACGGTGTCCGCCGAACCTCGTGAACCCAGCACCGTCGAGAACCGCACGAACACCGGGGTTCGAGCACCGGAAGCGAACACCGATGCTTTACAGATGTTTTCGGCCGCGCCATTCGCCAGGAACATTCCGTGTGCGGCCGCCCCGCGGGCGTGGACGACGCGCTCCGGAATTCGCTCGTGATCGAAGTGTGTAATCTTCTCACGCAGGTGGTGGTCTTGAAGAAGAGTCGGGCCGCGCTCGCCGGCAGTGAGTGAGTGGTCGGTCTCGTAGAGACGTGTACCGGTTGCGGTGGTGAGGTACTCCCCCCGCTGGCCGCGACCGTTTCCCTTCACCTTCTCCTCGGCACCCGCGACGGTACGCACCTCCGGCTGCCGCTGGTCATCCTTGGGCGGCAACGGCTGTCGAGGCTTGACCGGCTCTTTCAGGTCCGGCGCTTTCGGGGCCGGTGCACCTGGGACGGACTGAGATGAAGGCATCGAACAGCTCCTCTTGATCGTCATGCTGGGCGCAAGAATCTTGTTACGCCTTATGTAAGTAGAGATTTCAAACTGAACGCGGAGCCACGACTCACCCCCGTCTGGGATCAATCCCAGGCCGAGGGTGACGAGTGCGTCAGGGGCTATTGCTCGGACTTCTGTCGCGCTTCGTCCGCGGCCGCTTCTGCGCGAGCCTTCTCGGCTTCTGCCTCTTTCTTCGCGACTTCTCGCTGGCTTTCGGCCTTGTCCTGCTGGGCGCGGCCCTCTCGGGTCAAACTGTCGTTTCCGGAAACCGCACCCACGGCTTCCTTGGCCTTACCCTTGACGTCCTCTACGACGCCTTTGATTCCCTCGCTGGGACCGCTCTTGTCATCTGGCACGTTGACCCTCCAATACGTTTCGGATTCTCGCTCGGGGATCCCACACAGGTAGGACTCCCACACAGAAGGCCCTACCCCGTCGAAATTCGCATAAACATCCGTGCACCGACACGCCGCAACGCGTACAAGAAGCGGCCACCGAGGGGAGTGCCGTTCACTCTCGTGTGTTATTCAGTGCTCATGAGCCAGTTACAGACCGATCCCCCCGTGGGCGGAACGCTGTCCACGATTCGCGCGCTTGCGCCCAACCTGGCTCCGAGCGAGCGATGCGTCTCGAACATCTCAAATAGCAAACAGCATTCTCAGAAACTGTTTACCGGGCACAGGAATTGGCGGGACTCGTTCCAGAAGGGGAAGAGGTCGGTGGTGGTGGCCGTGGGGTGGTCGATCTCGGCGAGAGTGTAGAAATCGAGAATCGTCCGCCCGGCGGTTGCGCTGACCTCGCATGCCTGCAAGCTCAGTTTCGCCTCCGCCACGAAGCCGATACTGCGGGCGAAAGGTCCGAGGGTCCCGGCATTGACAAAACCCTCGAGGTTTTGTCCCCACTGGTTGTAGTCCGACTGCAAAGCAAAGCTGCATGTTTCACCGAACAACTCGGTGCAGGTTGTCGGCTTCCCACCGATCGTGTGAACCGTATCGGCGAGCTCGTGCGAAGTACCTTCGCGCGGTGATCCGGAAAGGAGAAGCAAGACGGCGACGGCCAGGGCAACCACCAGAAGGATGCTCGCGGCCGTTGCCAGTATCGCCTTCACAATCCCTCGATCCACGTAAGTTCATGAGGGGAACCGTTTTTGGAACACCGGTCACTGGATTTGTACCCGTGACACTCGGGGTCCAAACATCGATCAGGCTGGGAGCCGTGCATCAGGCTGGGGGGTCGCGAGAGGATCTGTGGGAAAAAGCCGAGGGAGGATCGACACTCCCTTCCACTATCAATGTATATCGCACCGGGGGCCTTGCGGCAAGGCCCGGGTAGTGCCGCAGAATGGCTCTTCCGATCCCGCACGACCCACTACGGGATCGGAACAGCCAGCGGAAGTGAGGGCACGTGCCAACCCAGGGATACGAAGAAGAACTGCGATCCGAGCGGAACTATGTGGAGACGCTCTACGCACGCCTCGATGCGGAGCGCGCCCGAGTCAAGGGCAGGTACAGCACCGCTCTGCGCGGAAACGGCGAAGCACTCATGGAACGCGATGCAGAGGTGCGCGCGCTCGCCAAAGAGGTGAAGAGGCTGGACGTAGCCGACAACGGCCTGTGCTTCGGCCGGTTGGACTCGCTGTCGGGTGAGACTTCGTACATCGGCCGAATCGGCCTTCTCGATGCGGACAACGACTACGAACCGGTGCTGCTCGATTGGCGGGCGCCGGCATCCCGCCCGTTCTACGTTGCCACCGCTGCAAACCCGGAGAACATGCGTCGACGCCGTCAGTTCCACACACGCAGTCGACACGTGGTCGATTTCACCGACGAGGTACTCGGGCGCCCTGACGGCGCAGAACACGACACCCACAGCGATTCCGCCTTGCTCGCAGCAGTCAATGCACCCCGCGGTGAGGGAATGCGGGACATCGTGGCGACCATCCAGGCCGAACAGGACGACATCGTCCGACTCGAACACCCCGGGGTGCTGGTGATCGAAGGTGGCCCCGGTACCGGGAAAACCGTCGTCGCCTTGCACCGCGTCGCCTACCTGCTCTACACGCAGCGAGAGCGAATGGAACGTCACGGCGTCCTCGTGGTCGGGCCGAACCCGGCGTTCCTGAACCACATCGGCCGCGTACTGCCGTCGCTGGGCGAGTCCGACGTGGTGTTCATGACCACCGGTGATCTCGTTCCGGGTTTACGCGTCACCGCCGAGGACGCTCCTGAGGCCGCTGGGCTCAAAGGCTCGCTGAAGATCCTGGACGTTCTCGGCGCAGCGATTGCCGATCATCAGCGATTGCCCGAGAACCCGTTGTTGATCGAATTGGCGGACGTCACAGTGCGAATCGACGCCGAAACTGCGGAGTGGGCCCGAGAAGAAGCTCGTTCGAGCGGACTCCCCCACAACGACGCTCGGACTGTGTTCACCGAAATCGTCACCTGGGCACTGACCGAGCGGGCGATAGCGCGGATCGGCAAGGGATGGTTGACACGCAGTGACCGTGAAGCCTGGGAACAAGTGCGCGCAGATCTGACCGCAGAGTTGGCGGAGAATGACGCGTTTGCCGCCGCACTCGACGCACTCTGGCCGATCTTGACACCGAAAGAGCTACTGACACAGCTGTTTACTTCGCCGGAACGCCTACGCAAGGCAGGCGCAGACGAGACACTGTTGCGCCGAGAGGGTGATGCCTGGACGGTGTCCGACGTTCCGCTTCTCGACGAATTGGTGGACATGCTCGGCCGGGACAAGCCCGTCGACCAGAGTGCCGAACGTGAACGCCGCGACGAGGCTGCGTATGCAGCGGGCGTGCTGGACATGATGATCAGTCGTGAAGACTTGATGGACGACGAGGATCATCTCCTCGCCCAAGACATGCTGTACGCCGAGGACCTGGCGGATCGTTTCGTCGAACGCGATACCCGGGAGCTCGCCGAACGCGCTGCTGCTGACCGAGACTGGACGTACAGGCATATCGTGGTCGACGAGGCACAAGAGCTGTCCGAGATGGACTGGCGAGTCCTGATGCGCCGTTGCCCGGACCGGTCTTTCACGGTGGTAGGTGATCTCGCGCAACGACGTTCACCCGCAGGTGCCCGATCGTGGGCGACGATGATGGAGCCGTACGTTCCCGGCCGCTGGATCTACCGATCCCTGTCGGTGAACTATCGCACCCCCGCCGAGATCATGAGCGTCGCCGCCGCCTTGCTCGCCGAGTTCGCGCCAGACGTCCAGCCACCCGAGTCCGTCCGCGCCTGCGGGATCGCGCCGTGGTCCAGACAAATATCCGCCGACGAACTAGCCTCCGCCATCGACGAATTCAATCAGGACGAGGCCGGACGCGAGGGTACGAGCGTCGTCATCGGACCTGCGAGTGTGCCCGGCGCTGTGCCGGTTTCGGAAACGAAGGGCCTGGAGTTCGATGCCGTGCTCGTCGTGGAACCGGAGCGAATCATCGCCGACGGCCCACGCGGTGCGTCTGAACTCTATGTCGCCCTCACCCGCGCGACCCAACGTCTCGGCGTCTTACACGAGGGGCCATTGCCGCACGCATTGACCGGGCTCGTCCGGGTCGGGACGGCCAGATCACCGCAATCGTTCGCGGCGAGCGATCGTGCTGTGTAGGCCTTCGGCAGCAGCGCGCACGTAGGACACCTGGCTCTCGGGGACGAAGCGACTGGTGGGACCGGTGACACTGATGGCCGCGACGGGTTTGTCATTGGTTCCGAATACCGGCGCCGCAACGCACGCGAGACCCGGCGCTGATTCCTCGCGCTCGAACGCAATACCGGTCTCGACCACTCGGTTCAATTGAGTATTGAGAATGCCGGGCGCAACAATTGTGTGCGGGGTTCGGCGCGTCATCGGCTCCGACAGCACCTCGCGGCGAAACTCGTTGTCGGAGAATGCCAGGAGCGCCTTGCCGATTGCGGTGCAATACAGCGGTATCCGGCCACCGGTCCGGGACGGCGAGTTGGCTTGCCGGTGTCCGCCGATCTTCGCGACGTATACGACGTCGTGGCCGTCACGGACCCCCAGGTGGACTGTCTCGTGGGTCCGCTCGTACAGGTCCTGGAGGAACGGCATCGCCATCTCCAGGAGGCTACGTTCGAGAGAGGCGAGCATGCCGAGTTCGAAGAGGCCGCCGCTGAGCCGGTAGCCACCGTCGATACGGTCGAGTAGCCGGTTCGCGACCAGTTCGTTGGCCAGGCGGTGCACCGTCGCCTTGTGCAGGCCCGTCCGCTGGACCAGGGTGGCCAGAGGCAACACGTGGTCGTCGGCCCGGAAGGCGCGCAGGATCGTCACCGCCTTGCCGAGCACGGTGTCGAGGTTTGCGCTGCCAGTCACCTCCCCAGCGTATCGCTGAGTGAGACAGTTCCCTGGCGCAATCTCGGTGCCGCGGCGAAAGTAGTGGCCATGAGCCAGCCCACGAATACCAGTACAGCTAGCGAGACCGACATCGCAGCTGCTGCGGACCGCCTCGCAGCCGCCATCGCGAGCGGCACTCCCTGCGCGCCCGTGCGCGATCTGATCGGCGCCGACGACCTCGTCGCCGCCTACGCCGTCCAGCGCCGCGTCGACGAAATCCGTCGGCAGGCGGGGGCCGTGGTCGTAGGCCGCAAGATCGGCCTGACCTCGGTGGCAGTCCAGCAGCAGCTCGGTGTCGACCAGCCCGACCTCGGCGTGCTGTACGCCGACATGGAGTTCCCCGCGGGCGGCGCCATCCCCATGAGCCGTTTGATCCAGCCCAAGGTCGAAGCGGAAGTTGCCTTCGTGCTCGGTGCCGACCTCGTGGACGGACCGCTGGACAGTGCGCAGGTGCGCGGTGCGATCGACTACGCCGTCGCCGCGATCGAGATCTGCGACAGCCGCATCGAGTCGTGGGACATCAAGTTCGGTGACACCGTCGCCGACAATGCGTCCTCGGGCGTGTACGTCCTGGGAACCGAACGACGCACCCTCGACGAGGTGGAACCCGCCGGCGTCGTCATGTCGATGTCCGTCGACGGCACCGAGGTGTCCACCGGCGTCGGAACCGCCTGCCTGGGCGATCCGATCGAAGCCGTCGTCTGGCTCGCCCGCACTGCACGTGAGTTGGGGCAGCCGCTGACCGCAGGGCAGGTGATCCTGTCCGGCGCTCTCGGCCCCATGGCACCGGTCACCGCAGGCAACGTAGTCACCGTGACCGTCTCCGGGCTCGGTTCCGTCACCACCAGTTTCTCCAGCGAAGAGGACAACGCATGAGCAAGGTCAAGGTCGCGATCATCGGATCGGGCAACATCGGCACGGATCTGATGATCAAGGTGCTGCGCAACTCCGACTACCTGGAGATGGGCGCGATGGTCGGTATCGACCCCGCGTCGGACGGCCTCGCTCGCGCGGCGCGTCTGAACGTGCCGATCACGGCAGAAGGCGTCGAAGGCCTTGTCGGTCTGCCGAACTTCGACGAGATCGAGATCGTCTTCGACGCCACCTCGGCAAAGGCTCACGTGGCCAACAACGCGCGGCTGGCTCCCCTCGGCAAGCGCATGATCGACCTGACGCCTGCCGCGATCGGACCGTACGTCGTACCGGCTGTCAACGCGGACGAGCACTTGGACGCACCCAACGTCAACATGGTGACGTGTGGCGGCCAGGCCACCATCCCGATGGTTGCCGCTGTTTCTCGGGTCGTCCCGGTGGCGTATGCGGAGATCGTCGCGTCCATCGCCTCCAAGTCGGCCGGCCCCGGAACGCGCGCCAACATCGACGAGTTCACCGAGACCACGTCCGAGGCGATCGTGGCAGTCGGCGGCGCTCGTCGCGGCAAGGCCATCATCATCCTCAACCCCGCTGAGCCGCCGCTCATCATGCGCGACACGGTCTTCTGCCTCGTCGACGCACCGGACCCGGCTGTTCACGACGAGATCCGTCAGTCGATCGAGAAGATGGTCGGCGACGTGTCCGCGTATGTCCCCGGCTACCGGCTCAAGCAGGAAGTCCAGATCACCGAGATCCCGGCCGACCAGCCCGTCGAGACGTTGCTCGTCGACGGCAATCGCCCCACCCACCAGGTGTCGGTGTTCCTCGAGGTCGAGGGCGCGGCACACTACCTGCCTGCGTACGCCGGCAATCTCGACATCATGACGTCCGCCGGAATGCAGATCGCGGAGCGCATCGCCCAGCAGAAGGAAGCAACCAAGTGAGCAACCGCAAGATCTTCGTCCAGGACGTCACCCTTCGTGACGGCATGCACGCTGTCCGCCACCGCATTTCGCCCACCGACGTCAAGCGGATCGTCAAAGCTCTCGACGCTGCCGGCGTCGACGCGATCGAAGTAGCGCACGGTGACGGCCTCGCCGGCGGCTCGCTCAACTACGGCCCCGGCTCGAACACCGACTGGGAATGGATCGAAGCAGCGGCCGAGGTACTCGAGCACGCTCGTCTCACCACGCTGCTGCTTCCGGGTGTCGGCACGATCAGTGAACTCAAGCATGCTTACGACCTCGGTGTTCGCTCGGTTCGCGTTGCCACGCACTGCACCGAGGCCGACGTCTCCGCGCAGCACATCGAGACCGCCCGCGAGATCGGCATGGACGTCTCGGGCTTCCTGATGATGAGCCACATGGCGCCTGCCGAAGAACTGGCCAAGCAGGCCAAGTTGATGGAATCGTATGGCGCGCACTGCGTCTACGTCACCGACTCGGGTGGACGTCTGGTGATGAACGACGTCGCGGATCGTGTTCGTGCATACCGCGACATCCTCGACGAGGGCACCGAAATCGGTATCCACGCCCATGAGAATCTCTCGCTCTCGGTTGCCAATTCCGTTGTTGCAGTGCAGAACGGCGTCACCCGCGTCGATGCTTCGCTTGCCGGTCACGGCGCCGGTGCCGGCAACTGCCCCCTCGAGGCCTTCATCGCCGTCGCCAACATCGAAGAGTGGGAGCACGGCTGCGACCTGTTCGCCCTGCAGGATGCCGCCGACGACATCGTCCGACCACTGCAGGACCGGCCGGTCCGCGTCGATCGCGAAACCCTCACTCTCGGCTACGCCGGCGTGTACTCGAGCTTCCTGCGCCACGCCGAAGCTGCGTCGGAGCGCTACGGAATCGACGTTCGCACACTGCTGCTCGAAGCTGGACGCCGCCGTCTGGTGGGTGGCCAGGAGGACATGATCGTCGACATCGCGCTCACCCTTGCGGCGCAGGCGAGCAAGGAAGCCGTCTGACGCGCTGCCGAGTTCTCTGATACCCGAGTCCCGTCTCCGGACGAGGGCGGGACTCTGTCACGTAAAGGCCGGTGGTGACCATACGGTCACCACCGGCCTGGGCTGAATGGCTTACTTGGCGATGAAGTCGAGAATGTCTGCGTCCAAAGCCTTCTGGTAGTCGCCGTAGATTCCGTGCGGCGCACCCTTGTAGATCTTCAATGTGCCGTCATTGACCAATTCGATTGCCTTGAGGGCGGCTGCGCCAATGGGAACGATCTGGTCGTCGTCACCCTGCGCAATGAAGACGGGAACGGTCAACGCCTTCAAGTCCTCGCTGAAGTCCGTCTCCGAGAACGCCTTGACACAGTCGTAGGCAGCTGCCAGATTGACCAGCATTCCCTGGCGCCAGAAATCGTCCTTCGCCCCCTGGGACACGTTCGACCCCTCGCGATTTGCGCCGAAGAACGGCTCGGCGATGTCGCGATAGAACTGCGAACGGTCGGTGAGAACTCCGGACCGGATGTCGTCGAACGCTTCGATCGGTGTGCCCTCCGGGTTGTTCTCCGACTTCACCATGATCGGCGGAACGGCGCCGACGGTGATCACCTTGGCAACACGCCCTGCGCCGTGTTGCGCTGCGTACCGAACGACCTCGCCGCCTCCGGTCGAGTGACCGACGAGCGTCAGATCGTGGAGGTCGAGCGCTTCGACGAGTTCAGCCAGATCACGGGCATAGGTATCCATGTCGTTGCCCTGATAGGTCTTCGAGGACCGGCCGTGGCCGCGACGGTCGTGTGCGATGGCACGGTAACCGGCGTCGGCGAGCAACTTGAGTTCCAACTGCCAGGCGTCCGAGGAGAGGGGCCAACCGTGGCTGAGCAGCACAGGCCTCCCGGCGCCCTGTTCGGTGTAGTAGATCTCGGTTCCGTCGGAAGTGGTGATGTACGGCATGATGTCCTCCTGGGCGAAAGGTTCTCGTTGGGTAACAAGAACATTCGTCCACTTCAGGAGCGATGTCGTCGCTGCTGGCTTCCATTGTGGGGGAGCGCTACCCGGGGAACCCACTACCGGCTAACTGGTAGAGGGATCGATGCGAACGGTGATGGTGGTGCCACCACCGACCGGGCTCGAGATCGTCAGAGTTCCTCCAACCGCGGCAACGCGGTCCTGCAGCCCGATCAGACCCGAACCGCTTTCGGCGTCTGCTCCCCCCTTGCCATCGTCACTGATGGTGAGGTCCAGACGACCCTCTTGCGAGACGGCCGCGATCGTAACCACGGACGCGTCGGCATATTTCGCGGTGTTGGTGAGCGCTTCAGCGACAACGTAGTACGCCGCGACTTCCACAGAATCGGTTAGTCGAGTGACGATCTCGGCTGTGAGCGCGACCGGGATCGGACTGCGGCGAGCCAAAGTCTTCAGCGCCGGCGCGAGACCCCCGCGGGACAGGATCGCCGGGTGAATTCCTCGCGAGAGTTCACGAAGATCGGTATTGACTTGAGCTAGTGTCTCAACGGTGCGGGCCAAGCTGATTCGCAGCTCATCGAATCCGTCGGGAACTGCGGCCTGAGCGCCGCGTAACTCCATCCCGAGAGTGACGATCCGCTGTTGCGCCCCGTCGTGCAGGTCACGTTCGATGGTTCGGCGGGCTTTGTCGGCTGCAGCCACGACGCGCGCCCTGGACCGTGTGAGCTCGCGCCTGGTTTCACCGTTGTAGACCGCGGTTGCGAGCAGGTCTGCGAAGTCGGTCAACCGGTCCTCGACGTCACTCGCGAGAACACGTCCCGTACCGCCGATGATTACAGCTCCCCACGTCCGACCGTCGACGTTGATCGGTACCCCGATTCCCGTACGCAACCCGCGTCCGCGCAGCCTCCCCGCGATCGCCCCTGTCGCAGTGGTGAAGTCGATGGCAATCGGCGCACCCGAAGTCTCGACGATCGTGCAGACGTTGTATCCACCGACAGGGAAGCGTTCACCCGGGATCAATCGTTCTCCGGTTGTAGTATCGTCCCGCGCAGCGAGAATTGTGAAGTAGTAGTCGTCGTCGTAACGCACGACCGACACGTGTTCGATGTCCAGTCCGTCGGCCAACTCCGCGGCGACAGCATGATGGACATCGTCGGGTTCGGCTCTCGAGGCAACAAGTGTCGCTACGCGTCGCAGTGAAGCCTGCTGACGCGCCAACGCGAGAGTCTGTTCGAGAAGTACCCCGCGATCTCGCACAGCGGCAAGCAGGGCCTCGAGCGACGGTACGATTCGTTGAACGCGGCGAGCATCGGCCTGGGTCAACTCTGCCGGTACAAGTAGCGAACCCGCGACACAGGCTCCATCCCGTAGAACGATCCGCCTCTGCCCGCGCCCCACCGGGGCATCCGCGGGCCCTAACTTCGCATACGGCGCGGGCAGGTCGAGCACGGCGGACAATCGCACGCTCGCGTCGTCAAGCATCTCCACTACATTCGACGTCCGAAGCATCGTCCGAGCCAGCGCAGCCAACAGATCCGCCTCACGACGACGCTGATCCGATTCCATGGCGCGAAGACGTGACTGACCGACGAGAACGTTGGTCAGCAAGGCCAGGACGAGAAAAACCACCACTGCCGGTACAAGGCTTTCACGGCTTTCGACGACGTGGATGTAGGCGTACGCGGCAGTGCTGGCAACCGCCGTCGCAATTGACAGCCGAAATCCCCAGCCTGCCGAAACGACGAGGACACCGAAAAGAAAAACCGCGCCGAACGCATTCTCGGGTGCAATCCGCTTCAACATCAGAACGAGAAGAATCTCCACGACAATCAATCCCGTAGCCAGGGCGATGCCCCAACCGAGGGGAGGAGCGCTCGGACGCAGCACGGACGTGACGAGACGGCCGCGCAACGGAACTGACGAAGTCATCGGACGCCCGGGTTCCCCGAGAAATTACGGGTAGCGGTAATGCCGGGTGCGCCGACGTCTGACAGCCTTGACAGGGTGAAGTCTTCCGACCGGAGCTGCCTCATCGTCGACGACAGCGATGCATTCTGCACCGCTGCACGACGAGTGCTCGAGGCCGCGGGTATGACGGTTGTCGGAACCGCATCCAGCCTCGGCACGGCCATCACAGTGGCCGAAGCTACCCACCCCGACCTGGTCCTGGTGGACATCGACCTCGGTTTCGAAAGCGGATTCGACGTGGTGGAGGTTCTCCACGCCGCCGGTTTGGCGCCGACGCCGGCCATCATCCTTGTGTCGACACACGACGAAGAAGACTTCGCCGATCTTGTCGAATCGAGTTCAGCCATCGGATTCCTTTCGAAGTTCGAACTGTCCGCAGACTCGATTGCGCGGATTCTTTCGCAAGGATGAGTGTGCCGATTCAAACGCAGACACCCGTCAGCTGACGGCATCGAGATACATGATGACTGCGCGCACGCGGCGATGGTCGTCGGCGGTACTCTCCAGATCGAGCTTGGTGAGGATGCTCCGCACGTGCTTTTCGACGGTGCCCTCGGTGATCCACAGCCGACGCCCTATCCCCACGTTCGACAGGCCTTCTGCCATCAGCGTCAGCACTTCTCGCTCGCGGACGCTAAGTGCCGCCAACGGGTCGTCACGTCGCCTGGCCGCCACCAATTCGTAGACCAGAGCGGGATCGATGACCGAGGCGCCGGCTGCGATCCTGTCGAGCGTCGCGACGAAATCGTCTACGTCGGTCACTCGACTCTTGAGGAGGTACCCGATCCCCTTCCCTCCGTCGAGAAGCTCCAACGCATGATCGACCTCGACATGTGCTGACAGTAAAAGCATTGCAACGGAGGGGAACTCTCTTCTTATACGCAGCGCTGCGTCGAGCCCTTCCGAAGTGTGTGACGGTGGCATCCGGATGTCGATGATGGCCAGTTGCGGATTTTGCCCGTCGACCAGTGTCAGCAGTTCGTCCGCATCCCCTGCCTGTCCGACGATTTCCAGGCCTGCCCGAGTGAGCAGGCTGGCCACCCCCTCCCGTAGGAGCACGTCGTCGTCGGCGATGACCACTCGCAGGGCCGTCACAAGACTCGGCTCGATACCTGTTGCACGAGGGCCGCCTTCCACTTGCAGTCCGCACTCGCAAGTGCGTGGCGGCCGGAGATGGGACCACCGCTTAAAAGATAACGGACATATGCCACCTTCACCGCTCTGATCTCGAGGAGCGAAACCGTCGTGCGCAGATTCCGCACTCAACGCTGCGAGTCTCCCCACATCAATACAAGCCAAACCCTATCGATTTCCGAAAATGCTTGCAGGCGAACGGTTATCCTTTGACACGAAGATGCACTGCGAGTCCCCCAGGTCTCGTCATCGCTCCACATTTCGGCCAAGACCCGATACCACCATGCTCGAAGCCACGAGTTCTATATTCTGAGTCCGTGGAAGCTACCGAATACCGTGACTCGCTGAGGTCCGTCCTCGACACCACATCGTCGGTAGTCGAAAGCCGGCTGGCGGCGATGCGCGCCGCGGCGACAGCACATGCCGAAGGCATTGTCATCGACGTCTCCGTGGACCAGGACGGCGAGGGCACTTTCGGCGTCTGGGCGCGATTCGACGATCCGGATGCGTTCAGTTTGAATCAGCAGATCGGCGACGAGCGGGAGCTTTTCAGCGTGATCTGGGGTGAGGAAGGCTGGGAGCCACCGGTTCCCACTCGTCCGCGAGAGTGGTCACGCACGGAACTCGAGAAAGTTATCGTCGGTGTCGTTGCCGAGTGGATCGGGGCGCTCGTTCCCCCGACTGCATCCGAACTGCACTGGGAAGTAACAACTCCCGACGGAGCGACCGACCCGATACCTGTGGGCCCCGATTTCGGTAGTGGACATTCGCCTCAATGAAGCGCGGAAGCTGTCGGCGAGACGGACGACTTCGAACCACTGTTGTGATCGATGTTGCGATGTCACCGACCGGTCGAACCGTCGATAAGTTCGCGGAGGATGTCAGCGTGCCCGGCATGGCGCCCGGTCTCTTCGCTGAAACGTCGCTTTCCAATCCGTCACGTTTTCGGCGAGAAACATCGATCGTTCGACAAAGGTCAAATGATTGACCAGCCCGAGCAAGGTTGTTCCCGACCGAACAATTGTGGTGCGCACCTGAGGTTCCGGAGCACCTTCAACCTCGGCAGCGATCGAATCACGCAGGTAGTCGAGAAACGCGCGCAGCGTATCGGTCTCGCTAATCCCTGTCCGGGGCGGGGGGACATCACGGCGGCTCCGACGCGACGTTGCCATGGTGGATCTCCTTCCTCGGTGAAGAACGACGAAGAGGCTTCATTCCTGGATAGGCAATACCGATCCTTCCGAACTCACGCCGATCCCGCATCAAATTTTGCCGTTGCGGCAAAGGCCGGCTTAATTGCCGGTATCACCGCGCCGAATGCAGGTCGCGCACAAGTTGAGGCGTCCGCCACTTGCCGACCTCGAACGGCCACCGCCGCAGCGGATAAGCGAGACGGGCCACGAAGTAATTGACGTATTCGACGACGCCGAAAGCCCACACCACCATGATGGCCGCCGCAGTGACGAAATGATCTGGTAGCCAAATGAGCACGCCGAGGAGACCGACCGCCAAGACGACAATGTCGAGGACCCGAAACACACGGTAGAGCGCCGCGAGGCGGGCAGGCATCGGCGCCTGCTCGACCCAGCCTCGGGCAAGCAGCCAATAGACACCCGCTTGCACGAGAACCACGAGCATTGGGGCCAGCGCCGACCACAGCGCCGCGGAGTCTTTCGGACCTTCGAGCCGAGGCATCACGACGCTGACAGCCACGGCGGCAAACACTCCCGCGGCGGCCAGTTCGCCAAGACCGAGGCTCAGGTACCTGCGTCGCAAACTCATTCGCCGTTGATCCACCACGTGAGAGACCATATCCGTTGATCACCGCGCAGCGGGTGCGCAGCAGCTTCGAGGCTTTGCCTGAGATGGATCAGGCTCACAGCCAAAGGAATACGGTTCACCTCGACTTGATTCGGGCGGATCATCCGGCACGTGTTGGCGGATCCGGCGGGAAACCTTTTTTGCCTAGGCAATCCACATTAGGGCTTGTCTGAAAACTAGTCCGAGATCGAGTCCACTGCTCATCCGACAAAGCCTGAAAGTGCGTCACCCGATCAGCAGTACATACATTCGTTCGCATACAGTCGGATGTGGCCCAGCGGCACCCCAGACTGGAATGTCCGCTGTGTCAAATCTGCCGACAGGGGGGCTGGACGGGTGGGATCGCCTGACTTACTGGGTCTGACGGCCTCACTGTCGTCGTCGACGCTTGTCCTCGCGTTCGTTGCCGGGATTCTTCCGCGAGTCGTCGGTGATGAACCGAATCCCGTTGTCGGCATACGCACGAAGGCGACGATCTCGAGCCCCGAGGCGTGGCAATTGGCCCATCGGATTGCGTGGCCCCTTCTACGCCGGACGGCGTGGACAGCCGTAGTGGGACTGTGCATGCAGGTCGTCATCGGTGTCGTGACAGGTTTCGGATCTGTGGTGTCGGCTGTCGCCTCAACAGTCGTGTTTCTAGCGGTGCTCCTTGTCCTGCTCTGTGCAGCGTTGAAGGGCAACGCCGCGGCAAAATCGTTGCGGCGCTGACCACCCGGGCCCGCATTTTTCAGAGGTGCCCTAGTTCTCCGATTTCAGTTCCCGATACGCGGTCGTTCGCGTCGGCGTGGTCCACGGTCCCGCATCGCGAGGATCGCCGCTGCCGTGGACGCGACCGTCTTGTCGTCGTCGCGTGTCAGCCGGGCGAGCGCTTCCCGGGCCGCCGCGCCGGGAATCTCAGCGAGTGCCTGCGTGATTCGCAACCTCGTCGGGGCGTCGTCAGTGCCGTCGAGTCTTGCCTGCACGGCATCGACGACCTCACCGCTTGTCGGTGAGTGCTCCGCGAGAAGACCGAGCACCTCTCCGGCCTCGACGTCGCGTCGCCCGTCGGCGACCATCTCGAGAAGAGCGGGCATCGAGACGGCCTCTCCGCGAGATCCGAGGGTGAGAGCGGCATCAGCGCGGACTATCGCGTCCGAATCATCGAGAGCTCGCTTCAGCGCCCGAGTTGCTTCCTCGGTGTGGATCCCGGAGATGGCCGACGTCGCGCGGCGTCGAACCTCGACGTCCTCCGATTCGAGGCCCTTCGTGAGACCTGCAAGGCCCGCACCTTCGGTCCTCGCCAACGCCCACTGCAACGCTCCGGCCACGTTGGCATCCTTCTCCGACAGGATGGCCTCGACGAGTGCGTCGACGGGCAACGCCGCATTCAGCTCCTGCGACAGGATCGCTTGCTGACGATGGGCAGCGAACTCGGATTCGAGTGCACGCAACAGTGAGACCATGCGTAGGACGTCGTCCCACTCCGAAGGGGCGCTGGCATCGACCCTTTCGAGTTTGGTCAGCAATTCCTCCTCCGCCGCGATCCGTTGCCGAGTGTGTTGCATGAGTTCACCCACCAAATCGGCCGGCGCGAAGTCGGGTTCGTCCAGTGCACGCTTGGCCTCGTTCAACGAGAGCCCCAACGTCCTCAAGCTCTCGACGTGGAAGAGTCGACGGATGTCGTCGGCGGAGTACTCCCGGTAACCGCCGGACGTGCGGCCAGTCGGCTTCACCAGTCCCAAGGTGTCGTAGTGACGCAGCATCCGTGTGCTGACACCACAACGCCGCGAGACCTCGCCGATCAACATCCGTCTCCCCTTCCTACGCGTCCGGGCCGATTGCCGCGACGCGCTTCGCCAACTCGTGAGAGAGTGCGAACCCACCGTCGGGGTCGTGCCAGAGTTGCTTTGTAGCATCAGCATGCGCCCGGACACGCGGATTCGGGTTCATTCCGGCCGCGTCGAGCACCGGGAGTACAGCCTCGCCGAGCCCGGTCAGAGCACGGCTCAGACTGAGCTGCATCTGCAGTTCGCCCCGCCCGAGTTCGGTCGCCAGATCCGCTGCGAGTGCACCCTCGACTCCTGCCGGCACGAGTGCCACTGCGGCGCGCCACGCACTGCGCGCGACCTCGTCGTCCTGGTCGTGCACCAGCGCAGAGACCTCGGGCCACGCGATCGGATCGCCGATCTTGGACAAGGTGTGGAGCGCCTGACTGCGGGCTTGCGAACCATCGGACCCGAGCTCACGGATCAGCCTCGGCACCGTAATTTCGGCCGGCAAGCGGCACAATGCCCAGGTCAGCATGTCGCGGACGAAGAAGTCCGGCTCGACGGCGCACCGATCGATCAGGGCATCCGTCAGCTCAGGGTCCGGGCGCGTGCCGACAGCGAGCGCGGCGCGCAGCCGAACCGAGGGATCAGCCGCGGCCAATGCGTCGACGAGGTGAGCATTCTGTCCACCATGGTTGGTTGTGTTCACGACAACCACCTCCTTCGTCGACCATTGGAGTCCTTGTCACTGTGTCAAGGTCAAGCGTCGCTGTCTCCGACACGGGAAATATCGCCTCGGATCACACGCCGGTTGTCGATCCTGGCCGAAAGATCATCAGCACGACGACAACGGCCCAGAGCAGATTGAAGATCCCCGTCGCTGTGCCCAGTCGACGGGTGAGCCGCGTTGCGACATCCACAACGGACCCGGTTCCTTCGATCGCCGCCATTGTCAGCCGTTGGGCGGGAAGCACGACCGCGGTGAGTATCACGGCGGCAACGACGGTGAGTGCGATCGAGGTGAGGATCCACAGGTCACCGAGCACTCCGAGATTGACGGCGGTGGCGACACCGAGCATCGGAACGACAACGCCGATCGTGGCATACACCCGAACGATGCGATGCAGCATGCCCGTCGTCGCAACACTCGCGCTGTCCGGATCGGCGAGCGCGGCGCGGCTCGCCACCGGGAACATACTCGCCGCCACAGCGACGGGGCCGATGGCAAGAATGGCCGCAATCACGTGGAGGGACAGCAGGATTCCGGTCATGAGATTTCTCGCGTTTCGGTACGCACAAGCGTATTCACGCAGCGTCCGGGGCGAAGGTGATTACAGGCTCGGCGCCCTTGGCCGACCACACCGTTCCACGACGCTCGTAGTCGAAGAGCGCTTCGACCTCGAGACTTATCCGGGGCCCGAGGCATCGTTCCAACAGGTACAGGCCAAGGTCGAGACCGGACGTCACACCGCCGGCGGTGATCAGGTCACCGTCGTCGACGATTCGCGCCTGGATCGGAATAACGCCGCCGGCCGCCAGTGCGTCCACGGCAAGATGGTGTGTCACGGCGCGGCGCCCTTCGAGAAGCCCCGCCATCGCCAGCGCCAAAGATCCTCCACAGACGGTCGCAACAAGAACACCAGGATCGTCGAGTGCACGCCGCATCATGACGGGCAGTTCGGTTTCCGTTGTGGCCGCGAGTCTTTCCGGCAAACTGGTGCCCGACTGGTCCGCATCGGGTTCGAAGAGACCCGATGCTCCGGGAACGATGATCAGATCCGCGTGTTCGACATCGAGGGTTGCAGTGGCGGTCATAGCGAGTTCACCACTTCCACTCAGGACGGTCCGAGGCCCCTCCGCGCTGACGAGTTCGACACTCAACGCCCCACCGCTGGCGAGACCCCCGGCGTAGAGCACCTCGTACGGACCCACGACATCCATGGGATCGAATCCGTCGAACAACACGATCTGCGCGTGCACTGCAACCTCCGATTTTGTGCGACGCGCTCCTGTGCGCGTCGCTGTTCCTACGACAGTAGGAGGAAGTTGACCTCAGCGGCGACGGCTGAAAGCCAACCTTCGACGGCTTTCAGCCAACCTCACATATTCTACGAAATACCAGTTGAGAGGATATTTCACGACACGAGATCACAGAATCTCGCGCCACATACGCTACGTTTCAGACATGCATGACGTTGCAGTTCTCGCGTTGCCCGGAGTGGTGCCGATGGACCTGGCAGCACCCCTCGAAGTCTTCGGACGATGCAGGCTTCCCTCAGGCGCACCGGCCTACCGGACCGCCGTGTGCGCGCTCACCGAGGAGGTGGAGACCGGAACGTTCACGATGCGCGTACCGCACGGACTGTCACGTCTCGCCCAGGCCAGCACGATCATCATCCCGGGCACCGCCGATCTCGATGTGCCGGTCGACGCCGAGATCATCGACGCCCTCAGATCAGCCGCGGATCGCGGCACACGCATCGCATCACTGTGCGTCGGCGCATTCACCCTCGCCGACACAGGCCTGCTCGACGGACTTCGCGCGACGACGCACTGGGCGGCTGCGTCGGAGTTGGCCCGCCGGCACCCGGCTATCGACGTCGACGCTGCCGTTCTCTACGTAGACAACGGGCACGTCCTGACTTCCGCCGGCGCCGCGGCCGCACTCGACCTGTGTCTGTACATGGTGCGTCAGGACTACGGGTCTGCCGTCGCCGCCGACACGGCACGTCTGAGCGTGATGCCGCTCGAACGTGCCGGAGGGCAAGCACAATTCATCGTTCACGAGCCTCCCGTACCCAGCGGGACAACCCTCAGGCCGCTACTGAACTGGATGGAAGAGAACCTCGGGGAGCAACTCGACATCACGACAATCGCGGCCAAGGCAACGATGAGCACTCGCACGCTCAACCGCCGATTCCAGGAACAAATCGGTACGACGCCGTTGCAGTGGCTCCATCACGCACGGCTCCGCCAAGCGCAATTTCTGCTCGAGACTACCGACCACTCGATCGAACGTGTTGCGGGACAAGTCGGATTCAATGCCGTCACGACATTCCGCGAACGCTTCCGAGACCTGGTCGGTACCAGTCCACAGCGATACCGGACGCAGTTTCGAACTTCCCGCTAGCGGGCCGGGTCAGCCCTTGACGTTGCCGGCAGCGGTGTTCAGAACTGTGGCGACGTCGTCGAGGATGTACGGGATGGTCAGGACCGTCAGTCCGCCGAACGCGAAGTTCTTGTCGACGCTGAAGTCCTTGGTGGATGCCGTACGCCCATCGACGATCACCGGCTGAGCTGCCACCAGTGGCTCGGCGAGGAACGCGTTCAGAGAGTCCTTGTCGTAGGCCACCACGAACAGCACTTCAGACGCAATCAGCGGCGCCTGCTCGGTGCTCAGCTCGAAGTACACGGCCTCCGGATCCTTGGCGGGATCGGCCTGCTGGATCGTCGGCTCGTTCTTCAGACCCAGCTGCTCGAGGAACTCGACACGCACGTCGGCGTTCTTACTCACCGCGAACGTGCTCGGGCTGTTCGGGAGTGCGATGGTGACGGTCTTACCTTGCAACGCAGGGTTCTTCGCAGCGGTCGCGCTGATCGCGGCGTTGGTCTTGTCGATGAGTGCGCCGGCCTCGGCCTGCTTACCCAGCGCCTGACCGGCGATGGTCACCTGGTCTTGCCACGACGCGGTCCACGGCTCGTCCGGGAAGGAAACCACCGGCGCGATCTTCGACAGTGCGTCGAATTCCTGCTGAGTGAGCCCGGAGTACGGGGCGAAGATGAGATCTGGTTCAGCCTTGGCGAACTGCTCGACAGGTGCTTCGCCCGTTCCGTCACCCGACAACAAGATCGGCTGCTCGCCACCGAGCTTGTCGAGTGCCTCGGCGTCCCACTTCAGAATGCCCTGCGCGTCGGCCCCGTACTGAGGTCCGGAAAACGTGGGCATCGCGACCGGGACGACCCCGAGCGCCAGAAGGGCATCCTGGTTGGACCAACCCCAGGTAGCAACCCGCTTGGGCTCGTCCTTGATCTCGGCCGTGCCGAGAGCCGACGTGATCGTCACCGGAAACGCGGCATTCGCCGCGGACGAAGTCTCGGTGCCACCACCGTCGTCGTTGCTGCTGCAGGCCGCCATTCCAGTTACGAGGCCGCATGCCGCCAGGACAGCTACCATCCCGCGGACACGGCTGCGCCGCTCCGATGACGCTCGACCCGGAATCCTTGTCACTGAAGCACCTCTCGACCGATTGACCTGCTCAGACACCTCCAGCGGGTGACGACGCCAAACGTAGCACAAAGGTTACCCTTGCCTCAGTTCCAATAGGGTCAAGAACCGCACGCCGGCCCTGCGACAAGCGATCGAGCTATTTTACAGACTGGCGCCGCACCATCTCCGAGATCCAGATCGGCGCAAACGGCGAGGTACAGTTCGGCGGAGTCGGGTAATCCTCGAGCACTCGCAGACGCTCACCGATCTCGATTGCCCGGGCGCGGTACTCGGCATGTTCGATCCCGATCTGAGCCAGGCAGTGGTTCATCGCCCATTGCAGGCGGTCAGGAGCATCCTTCATCTCCGCCTCGATGACGTCGAGTAGCCCTGAAAGGTCAAGTCCCTCGGGCTTCTTCGCGACACGTTCGGTGGTCAGAGCCCACCCGGCGCTAGCGACCACAGGATCAGGGTCAGCGGTCCAGGCCACCCGCAACTCCTCGGCATGCGGGTTCTTCTTCACCACGTAATTGACGAGCCAGTCCTGCACCTTCGGAGTGCGGGCCTCTCGCAACATGACATCCAACTCGTCACGCTCGAACGCCTTCGGGCGGCAGATCAAAAGGGCCAACAATCGCGCCGCGGTATCGCCCGTCGCCCAAAGCTGTTGTGCGAGTTCCTGCTGAGTCTTCAATCGCTTCGCAACAGCGCGCAGTTTTGTGAGGTTCACACCGTGATCGTCACCGTGCTTCTCGTTCACCGCACGCGCCTTCGGATCTTCGAGAGCAGCCAACTCGTCCATCACCGCGGCAACCGTCGTTTCGGCCACTTCGTCCTCCAGTCACTACTTCTGCGATTCCCCTACAAGCAAAGCACGGGAAGGCGGGCGACCTACGTTTGAAACCTCGGCCAATGGGTACATGACTGCTCCTGAGGTGGCGGCACGTCACCATGAAGACAGGATGAACCTTGCACATGCGACGCGCCGCGAGGGCCGAGAACGTGGACGAAACCGCACGCCGCGACGAAGGCGGCGGTACGAACACTCTGACCCGGGCGATAACCGGCCCACTCCTTTTCGTGTTCATCCTCGGAGATGTTCTGGGCGCCGGTATCTACGCGTTGGTGGGCGTCATCGCCGGTGAAGTTGGTGGAGCCGTCTGGGTACCACTGCTCGTAGCGCTCGTCATGGCATTGCTGACAGCAACGTCGTATGCCGAACTGGTCACCAAATATCCGCGAGCGGGCGGCGCAGCCGTCTTCGCCCAACGGGCGTATCGGAAACCACTGATCTCGTTCCTTGTCGGCTTCTCGATGCTGGCGGCCGGCGTAACCAGTGCGGCGGGACTCGCCCTCGCATTCTCGGGCGACTATCTCAAAGCCTTCATCGACGTCCCAACCGTTCCAGCGGCGCTCGTCTTCCTGCTCCTGGTGGGACTTCTCAATGCCAGAGGCATCAAGGAGTCGATGCGCGCCAACGTCGTCATGACAGTCGTGGAGGTCACCGGGCTCGTCCTCGTTGTCGTCCTCGCTTGCATAGTTCTCGGGCGCGGCGACGGAACCCTGAGCCGCGTCGTGGAGTTCGACGACAGCCGATCGCCTGCACTCGCGGTGCTGGCTGCGGCACTCCTCGCGTACTACTCTTTTGTCGGCTTCGAAACGTCCGCGAACGTCGCCGAAGAAGTGAAGAACGTGAGCAAGGTCTACCCACGCGCACTGTTCGGAGCATTACTGACAGCCGGCGCCGCCTATGTCCTTGTCGGCCTGGCTGTCTCGGTGGTCCTGCCCGCCGACGAACTTGCCGCATCCTCCGGGCCACTGCTGGAAGTTGTGTCAGCTGCCGACGTCGGCGTTCCGCCTCGCCTGTTCAGCCTGATCGCGTTGGTCGCCGTCGCCAACGGCGCACTGCTGACAATGATCATGGCGAGCAGGCTGACATACGGGATGGCATCGGAAGGCTTGCTCCCGAGCGTCTTCGCTCGGGTACTGCCGCAGCGACGGACCCCCTGGGTGGCGATTATCGCGACCACAGCAGTTGCCATGGCTCTCTGCGTCACCGGATCGCTGTCAGCCCTGGCGGAGACGGTGGTACTCCTGCTGCTTTTCGTATTCATCAGCACCAACATCGCCGTCCTGGTTCTGCGCCGTGACGCAGTGCAACACAAACACTTCCGAACGCCGATCATCTTCCCGATCCTCGCTCTCGGTACGTGCGTTGCGTTGCTCACCCAGCAGAGCGCTGCGACGTGGTTACGCGCATCATTACTCTTGGCCGTCGGAGTAGTGCTGTACGCCCTCTCCCACCGCCGATCCACGAAGTGAGGTGCGATGTACAGGAGCCGGTGTGATGACCGACAGTTCTGACGCGTCAGATGTAATTCAGCGTCGAGAGCGAAAGATCAACAGGCGAACCCTGACGTACGGCGTGTCAGTCGTTCTGGCTACCGCGGTTTTGGTTATCGCGATCGTGTGGTTGGGCTCCCGGCGGGGCGAATGCTTCGGTACCGACACCTTGCTGTGCTCACAGAAGGATCGCCGACTGGCGGTCTTCGTCCCGAGCCTGATGTTGCTGCTCGGGACCGTGGGCGCGTTCTTGCGAGCCTCCCTGCGATTGCACCGCCTGCGGCGCCTCTACATCCGGCCGTACATGGCGTGGACCTTGGCGGGCCTCACCCTGACGTATCTGACCGGAGCTTACTTCTTGATCGGGGTCTAGATTCTCTGAATACGTCTGTTCAGCAACCAGATTGAGTCGACAGCCGCAAATCAGAATCGCGGATCGTCGATCGCAGTGAGGACTACTTCCCGCACTGACGTCGAAGACGACAAACTCGAGATCGAGCGCACCGTATCCACAACGTCATGTACCGGGACCAGAGATCCCTCTCCCCTGGCGGCAGCGACGTCTCGGGGCACGTCGAGTCCGTCTTCTGTATTGAGATATCCGAGATGAAGGACAGTCACTGCGAGTCTGTCCTTCCGATAGCCCTCTCTCAACGCGTCGGCAATGCCGTTGATCGCGAACTTCGATGCACCGAACGCAACCTCCGGCCTACCGCTTCGCGGGAGTCCCGAGGTGGACCCGGTCAAGATGATCCGAGGTCGAGGACGGCCGATCATTCTCGGGATCAGGCGCTTGAGCAGGAGAATTGTGGCCGTGATGTTGGCGTTGATCATTTCGAGCATTTCGACATCGGATTGATCTGTGAACGCATAATCGGAAGTGAAGGCATCCCCTTCCCAAATTCCGACGTTGCAGATCAGGGTGTCTACACCACCGACAAGCTCCTGATCGATCGAATTCGCTGCCGTAACAGGATCGGTCAGGTCGGCTTCGATCCACTCGGAGACGTCGAACCCGTCAGGACGCCGACGCGATATGCCGAGAACTTCGTCGCCATCGCTCCTCAGACCCTCGATCAAAGCACGACCAAGACCTCGGCTCGCACCGACAACAACCGCCCTCGCCACAATTACACCCTTCGTCGTCGCTCGAACCGATCCTATCGATCCAGCCGTCGCCGGTAGTTTCGTCGAGAAGCGAGAGACTCAGATTCGCACCGTAGTGCAGCTGGACAACTACGGGCTCGCCAATATTTCAGCCAGGGCACTGGCGAACTCGCGTGCTTGGTCAGAGGTGATGGTGGAGGCGGTCACACGAAGTGCCCGGTGGCACTGACCCGGCGTCGCCGAGAACTGACTTCCGTCCCGCACGAGCCAGCCAGACTCGGCGAGTCGCTCGACAATCGGTTCGGAATCCCGATCCAGCGGAACCCAGACATTGAGTCCGTCGAAAGTGTCAGGAACCTCGATATCATGTTCTGACAGTGCAGATTTCAGAAGGGTTCGGCGGCGCTCGTAGACAGCGCGAGCATTGGCGAGGCCGTCGATCACCGTCGGATCACTCAGCAGTTCAGCACTCAAGCGCTGCTGCAGGTGACTGACCCAGTTGGCGCCCGACCGGAGATGAGTGCTCAGCCGAATGCCGGTGTCGAGGTCCGAGGCGACCACTGCCACGCGCAGGTCGGGCCCGAGAAATTTCGACACGGAACGAACAAGCGCCCACCGCGTCGTGCTCATCGGAGCGAGCCGACAGTACCGATTGCTGGACACGGCAGAGAAGTGATCGTCCTCGATTACCAGAACGTGAGGGAACTCGGCCAGGATGCTTCCGAGAATCGCCGCTCGGTCGGCGCTCATGCTGACCCCGGTGGGGTTGTGCGCACGAGGGGTGCAAATAATCGCGCGCACACCACTTTCGAGAGCACGCAGCAGCCCTTGCGGGGTAATACCCGAAGTGTCGATGTCCATCGGTACCGCTCGGAAGCTGTTGGCTTTGAGCGTTCCGATGCTCGCCAGGAAGCACGGATCCTCGATCGCGACGGCGTCACCTCGGGTCAAATGAGCGGTCAACAGTCGCTCGACCGCGTCAACGGCACCGTTGGTGATGGTGATCGAGCACGGCCTTAGAACCTCGTCCTCGATCGAGGAACGTGCCCAGGAATCGAGTAGAGGCTCGGTGGCTGCGGCGCCGTACAACCGGGGCGTGTAAGTGGTCCGGTCCAACGAGGCTCTGAGATCAGGCAGCAATGCCGGATCAGGATTTCCGCTGGCGAGATCCACGCTGCCAGGAAGAGCGATACCGCCTTCTCCTTCCAGGAACGGTATGGCTCGCACGAAGCTGCCGCGCCGGCCCTGTGTCTCCACAACTCCCGCCGCCACGAGCAAGCGATAGGCTCCGGCAACTGTGTTCCGGTGAACCTCGAGATCGTCGGCCAAGGCCCGTATGGGCGGCAACGCATCCCCTGGAGCCAGTACCCCAGCACTGATGAGATTGCGGATGCCCTCGGAAATCTCGCCCGCTGTCCCGCGGACGACATAGAGCCTCACCTGGTCCGCCACAGTGCTGGTCACAGGCTCACTCTATTAGCACATGACAGAACCTCCACGCTGTGACACATTGTCACATGACAAAAAATCTGTGAGGAGACACATGATTCTGCCCGGACAATTCCGCCTCTCCGACGACGCGATCGCCGACTCTCTCCACGCCGGTGGATTCGGACACCTGGTCACACCGGGCCCCGAGACCCTCGAAGTCACGTCGATGCCACTGCTGTACAACGCCGAAGGAAACGTGTTGGAGGGGCATCTCGCCCGGACGAATCCGCATTGGCGATACACCGGGACATCGGAGTCTCTGGTGATCCTCCCCGGCGCCGACGCCTACGTGAGCCCCGAGTTCTACCCGAGCAAGAGCGTCCACGGGAAGGTCGTCCCGACGTGGAACTACGAAGTTCTCTACGTCTACGGCCAACTGGTTGCGCACGACGACGAGCAGTGGCTGCGTGCGCACGTCACCGCACTGACAGCTCGACATGAATCCGGCCGTGAGAACGAATGGAAGGTCACCGACGCGCCGCCGCAGTTCGTCGATGCGCAGCTGCGAGGGATTGTGGGGATCGAACTGCACGTGGCCCGTGTCTACGGAAAAGCGAAGTTGAATCAAAACCGTTCCCCCGCTGATCGCTCCGGCGTCATCCGGGGTCTGGAGAAGGGCTCATTCTCCGAACGAGAGACCGCCGCAGCGATGGTCGCCGCGGGCCTCGACAACGGTTGACCGTTACGCCGTCGTCGTACGCCTTGTCTAGTCGCACATTCAGGTGAGCGGTTTTCCACCCGTCACGCCGATGACTTCCCCAGTGGTGTAACTGGATTCGCCAGAGGCGAGAAATACATAGGCGGGAGCAAGCTCGGCCGGCTGACCTGCCCGCCCGAGCGGAACGTCGTCCCCGAACGTCTCGAACTTCTCCTTGGGCATCGTCGCCGGAATCAGTGGCGTCCAAATCGGTCCAGGTGCAACGGCATTGACCCTGATTCCCTTTCGTGCGACATCGGCGGCCAACCCCTTGGTGAAGTCGATGATGCCCGCCTTTGTCGTGGCGTAATCGAGCAGCTCGGGCGACGGGGACGCACCTTGGATGGACGAGGTATTCACGATCGTCGATCCGGGCTCCATCTGCGCGATCGCTGCTTTGGAGAGCCAAAATAGTGCGTAGAGGTTGGTTTTCATCACACGGTCGAATTGTTCGGTGGTGATATCGGTGATGCCGCCCATCTGCACCATCTGAAACGCGGCGTTGTTCACCAAGATGTCGAGTCCGCCGAGTTCACGCACCGCGGTTTCGACCAAAGCAGAACAGTGTTCCTCGCTTCGGAGATCTCCCGGCACCGAGACGGCTTTGCGACCTGCCTCCTCGACCCAGCGAGCGGTTTCCCGAGCGTCCTGTTCTTCCTCGTCGAGATAACTCAGGACAACGTCCGCGCCTTCTCTGGCAAATGCAATCGCGACCGCACGTCCGATGCCCGAATCTGCTCCGGTGACAATCGCACGCCTTCCTTCGAGTCGACCGCTTCCTCGATAGGTGTTTTCACCGTGGTCGGGAGGAGAAATCATGTCTGCGGTGAGACCGGGGTGTGCGATCTCCGCCTGCCGCTCACGCACAGGAGCGGGGAACCGCGTGGTCGGGTCCTGCATTGCGTACTGGTCCGGCATATCGATACTCCTCGGGTGACGCAGTTTCTCGTGGGCTTCTGGATGGATGCACTGCACATGCCTCCTTCCCACCGAATAGAAATCGAAACCTCGGGGTGGCCGGGATCTCACTCGTCCTGGCGCCGACGATCTCGGTGCGTCGACCCCACTTGTTCGTTGTGGTTACTACGCGGTAGGTCGGGGTAGCCCGCGTAGCGGCGGTGGCTCCGCGACCCGCGGAGCACTCGTCGAGCAGAAGCTGAACATCACGTAAAGCACGCACCGACGAAGGGACGACCCCGATATGAGCAACTCCGAAACCACGTCCGCCTTGATCACCCAGTTACGCATCCTCCTCGGTCTGACGCACACCGAGATCCAGGTCGCCGAAACGCGCGTCGCACAGGCCAGAACCGAGGCTGTTCGACGCGAATTGACGGAAAACGCAGAGAACGGCCGTGAAAGGGCGAGTTCCATAGAGTCCACTGTTCGCGATCTGGGGGGCGTGCCGGAATTGGTCGGTCCGTTCCTCGGACGCGCGACAGCCGGAGTGAAAGCGATGGTCGAACAGGCTCAGCCCTTCGACGAAGCGGTATTGGGAGACCTTGCGCTCGAACATCAACTCCTCGACCGTTCCCGCTACCTCAAGGCCCTGGCCACTGCCGGCGGCGATCAGACCGTCGCGGCGTTGGCCGACCGCCTCATCGCTGCACACTCCGCGACCGTGGACTGGCTCACGACTGTCTTGGCCGAAGAGGCACTCGGTGGACCGGCAGCTTTGCGCCGCACACCGATGCAAGCTGCCACCGGCGCGGCGATACGGCTGGTCAACGTTCCGGTCTCCTGGTCCACCCGCAGTCTCGACCGTGCCATCGACGCTGTTCGCACCTCACCGCCGGTACTGGGTGAGCTGATCAGCTGGGGCGCATATGCCGGTGACGTGACTGTGAAAACACTCTCGGCCAGTAGGGATGCGGCCATCGCCACGGCTGAGAAGGTCACTCGCCGAGAAGGTGCTGACGGTGCCGCCGACGTCTTCCGTTCGGTACGGAAGTCGAGTGGGCTACTCGACCCCACTGAACTTCCCATCGAAGACTTCGACGAACTCAACGTCACCCAAGCCGTCTCCGCTGTGAAGGAACTGACCGACGCCGCACAGGTGCGGGACATCGTTGCGTACGAGGAAGCGCACAAGAACCGACACGGCGTCGTATCCGCTGCCCAGGCAAGACTCGCAGCGATCGCCCAGGAAGTCGTCGGAATCAACTAGAGCGTTCAATCGACATATCGAGAGTCCGACTCTCGGAACCGCGAGCACTGGACCTCGTGAAAGCGGGATTCGCGGCCAGGGCACCCGAGACCGTCAAGAAGATGACAGCGGCTCTCGAAGCCCTCTGATCAGTTCGACGCGCGCGGAATCGAGAATTTCCTCGGAGAGCGGGGAACCCTTGGTAGCTCGCGAAAGAACCAGTGCACCGAGCATGGTGGAGAGCCGGAGGAGACCGACAGCTTCGTCGTCGGCAAGAGCTGCGGCAAAATCCCCCACTCCCTCCGTGTAAACCCGACGGGCCTCGCTGTCTGCAGGCTCGCGCGCCATGTCGGCGGCGAGCGCAGCAGCGGGGCATCCGTCTGCCGGGTTGTCGCGATGCGCCACCGAGAGATAGGTATCGATCAAAGCTTTTCGGGCGGAGTCACGTTGCCCTGCATGCTCTTCGAGTTCCGCAGAATGCAGCTGAGCCAGTTCCTTGAAGGCGTGGGTGGTCGCTTCGTCGATGAGAGCGTCCTTGGACGCGAACTGCTTGTAGAAGCCACCGTGGGTCAGCCCCGACGCCTTCATCAGGTCGGCGACGCTGAGGTGAGTGCCCTTCTCTCGGAACAGTCGGGCTGCGGTTTCCACGACGCGCCGACGGTTCTCTTCCGCTTGTTGCTGCGATACGCGGCCCATCACAACGCCTTCCAGTTTGGATTTCACTTGACATCTATCCTAGCCGACACTTAGATTTGATTCATAATCTAAACGTCACGAGCAATCACAACACTGGGAGAATCATGGACCTGAACAAGACGGTTGCGGTCGTCACAGGAGCCAATCGCGGGCTCGGACGCCATCTGGCTGCGGGACTCGTCGAGCGCGGCGCAAAGGTGTACGCGGCTGCGCGCAATCCGGAAACTGTCGATCTACCCGGCGTCATCCCCCTGAGGTTGGACGTGACGGACGCCGAATCGATAACCGCCGCCGCGCAAATCGCATCGGATGTGACCTTGCTGGTCAACAACGCAGGTATCTCTACCTCGGCGCCCTTGATCGGGGGCGACATCGATGACATTCGACGAGAGATGGACGTCAACTTCTACGGCCCGCTCGCCGTGACCCGGGCGTTTGCTCCCGTCATCGAAAACAACGACGGCGGAACAATACTCAACGTTCTGTCGGTGCTGTCCTGGTTCCATCCAGCCGCGCTCGGGTCTTACGCGTCGTCGAAGGCAGCGGCCTGGGCGATGACCGACGCCGTTCGAGAAGAACTTGCGCCGCGCAAAATCTCCGTATCGGCACTGCATGTCGCATACATGGATACCGACATGGCCGCTGGCGTACCCGCCGAACAGAAGATCGATCCTGCCGACGTCGCCGCGCAAGCACTGGACGGTATCGAAAGCGGGCTCGCCGAGATCCTCGCTGACGACACCACCCGGTACGTCAAGGGGAGTCTGTCCTCGTCGAACTCCGAGTAAGCAAGGGACTGCAGACGAGTGACGCTTACCCCACCGTTTTGAGGCTGGCCAATCTGCTCAGGATCGGTGCCCGCCAAGCTGCGAGGTCTTCCGGACCGTTCTCTTCCCACAACTCGTACAACTCCGAAGTGTCGCTGTCGGAAACTGCACGCTCGAGTGCGGAGAGGACCCAACTCTTCTGCTCCGGGCTCAAGGTGCTGACGTACCCGGCGGCGTCAATTCCATCCAGCTGCACAGGCTTCGGCGCAACGCCGTGCGCAACCGCAAGAATCTCGGCGACGGCGATTGCTGTTTGAGCATCATCGGCATCGAGATAACCGCCATCGGGGTGGCTAGCGTAATCGTCGATGTCGTAGTCACCCGCCTGTACTGCGCTGAGCAGGTCGCCCGCTACGTCGTTGTCGAAAGGTCCTGAACCCCAAGTCCCCATGCTGTCTCTCCGATCCGTACCCGGCGCACCTGTCGTAAAGATATTAGTGAATCACAGGCTTCGGCCAGGACCCTCGGGCTGGAAGTACTGCGTTCGCCGGAAATCGACATCAGCGCAACGGCACGCGAAGGATGCGGTCATCACCGGGGTTGGGGTCGCCACGACCGTCGGTGTTGTTCGTCAGTATCCACAGCGACCCGTCCGGTGCGACTACAACATCACGGAGGCGCCCGTATTCGTCGACGAATTGCTCGTCGGCGGTCGCGGGATCGGTCAAGGGCACCGTGCGGAGTCGCTCACCACGAAGATTGGCGATGTAGATCGTGCCGTCGTGGATGGCGATTCCGCTGGGACTGGCATCATCCGGTGACCATTGTTGGAGCGGGTCGATGAATCCGTCTTCACCCACAATCCCTTCGACCTCGGGCCACCCGTAGTTTCCGCCTGCTTCGATCTTGTTGAGCTCGTCCCAGGTGTCCTGCCCGAACTCGCTGGCGTACATCGTGCCGTCCTCGGTCCAGGCAATGCCCTGGGAGTTGCGGTGGCCGTAGCTGTAGACAAACGAGTTCGGAAATGGATTATCTAGCGGCACATCGCCATCCGGAGTCATTCGAAGGATTTTCCCGGACATCGAGTCGAGGTCCTGAGCTCTGACTCGACTACCGGCATCACCGACGGTCACGTACAGCATCCCGTCCGGGCCGAACGCGATGCGACCACCGTTGTGGTAGTTGGCCGAAGCGAGCCCGTCGAGAATCGTCTCGGCCGGCCCGAGCGCGAATTCCCCCGGAGCACCGATGATGTCGAAGCGTTCGATCCTGTTCTCCCCGTTCGCGGTGAAGTACGCGTACAGGCGGTTTTCACGTACTGCGATCCCTAGTAAACCACCCTCACCTCTGGGGCTGACGCCGTCGACGACTCCCACCTCGCGGCTGTTTCCGCCGGCGTCGAGTTCGAGGATTCGCGCGCTGTCGCGCTCACTGACAAGTGGTGTATCGCCGTGGAATGCGATCGACCAGGGCGCGTCCAAGCCGTCGGCGACGGTCTCGGGTTCACCGAAGGCCGCGGCGGGCGCCGATCGTGTTGTCGTGCTTGCCTGCGGACCGGGCCCTTCAGGATCCTCGCTACCGCAGGCAGTCAGGAAGGCCGAAAGGACCACTGCGGCGCCAAGCCCTCGGATCTGTCGTCGTGTCATGGGCGCGCCTCCCGGGTTCAGGCAGTCTTTGCGCCGACGGTAGCGCGCAATCGGTCACACCGGGAGTCCCTTCGAGTACCCCCAACGACCGGGACTCCCTCGCAGGCGACGGGCGTGATGCCCTGGACGGGTGCGCCACGACATGCGCGTCGTCAACAGAAAGAGAACTGACCACCTCATGATTTCCGCCCCGACCGTCGAAGAAACCGGCCGCCTGCCGCTCGTGATCTACGTGCTGGCCGTCGGAGTTTTCTTGATGGGCACAACCGAATTCGTCGTCGCCGGCATTCTTCCCGAGATTGCGGGTGACCTCGGGACGTCGATCGCGAACGTCGGCTTGATGATCACCGTCTTCGCGATCGGGATGATCGTCGGCACGCCGGCGATGGCGATCTTGACACTCAGGGTTCCCCGACGCGTGACCTTGAGCTCGGCCCTGATTGTTTTCGCGATCGGACACGTCATCGTCGCGCTCTCGTCCAACTTCGGACTCATTCTCGGCGCCCGCTTCCTCACAGCCGTGGCGACGGGCGCCTTCTGGGCAGTCGCTGCAGTGGTCGGAGCAAAAGCGGCAGGCCCGGCGTCTTCCTCGCGCGCGCTCGGCATCGTCTTGGGCGGAGGCATGCTCGCGAACGTCATCGGTGTTCCGCTCGGCGCTCTGGCCGGTCAGAGCATCGGGTGGCGTGGTCCTTTCTGGGCCCTCGCCGCCCTCGCACTCGTCGCCGCGGCCGTCGTCCACCGATTGGTACCCGCCGACACCGAATCCGGTGCGGTGCCGTCCTGGCGAGCGGAGATCGCGAGCCTACGGGACGGACGCATCTGGCTCGTTCTGTCCGGTTGCGCCGTCGTGTGCGGGTCGTCGCTGGCGGCGTACAGCTTCATCTCTCCGCTGTTGACCGAGAACACGGGACTTGCTGCGTCGGCAGTGCCGCTAGTGCTTGTCGGCTACGGACTCGGTGCGTTCGTCGGCTCCAATCTCGGCGGTCGACTCGGTGCGAAGCATCAGTACGGGGTCTTGTTCGTCTCGGCAGCGATGACGTTTCTCGTGCTCGGGGCGCTCTGCCTCTTCTCGCACAACGTGATCGTGACGGTGTTTCTCGTAGTCATGCTGGGACTATTCGGCATGTCGACCAATCCCATCCTGATCGGGATGGCTGTGCGTTATGCCGATCAGGCGCCGACGATGGCTTCTGCTCTCAGCACCTCGTCGTTCAATCTGGGCACGGCGGTCGGCTCCTGGATCGCCGGGTTCGCGTTCGCCTCGAGTCTCGGTGCCACTGGGCCGGTGTTGGTAGGCACCGGCGTTGCCGCTCTCTACTTTCTGCCGCTGATGATCCTGTTGCGCAAGGAACGCACGAAGCGCACCGCCGTCGAAGTCGTCAACTGACGACCCGATCAACCGTCGCGCAGTTCGTCAGCCGTCCGTCAGCGACCGCTCCGACACGTGAGGAGCAGAGTCCGCATTCTCACTGGCTGCCAACGAGGCGAGTAACTGCATCCGTTCCGCGGACGGCGATCCCGGCTCTGCGGTGTAGATCGTGAGCGTCAACCCCGGCTCGGCGGCCATCTCCAAACCTTCGAAGGCAAGCGTCAGCTCCCCCACGGCGGAGTGGTGAAATGTCTTGAATCCGGTGCCGTGATGGCGGACGTCGTGCGCGCCCCACCGACGCCGGAATTCCTCACTCCGAGTGCTGAGTTCACCGATCAGATCGTGCAATTCCTTGTTGTGAGGATCTCGCCCAGCCTCGGTTCGCAGAATCGAGACGGTCACCTCGGCAAACTCGTTCCAGTCCGGATAAAACTCGAAAGCCCTTTCGTCGAGGAACGTGAAGCGCGCGATGTTCGGGGGCTGCCCCGGCATGTCGTACAGGTCCTTGTAGAACGCACGCGCGAGTGGGTTGACAGCAAGAAGATCCATGCGACCGTTCCGCACGAAAGCGGGTCCCGCGGTGACTGCATCAAGCGCCCACTGCAGGCTCTGATGGGGCTTCCAGCCCTTCGCATTTCGCCGACGCGGGGGTCTGGCTACCGGGCTTGCCGCGTGCGCGAGATCAAAAAGGTGGGCGCGCTCGGCGTCGTCGAGTCGTAAGGCCTTCGCGATACTGTCGAGTACACCCGGCGATGCGCCGCTGATCGCTCCGCGCTCGAGCCTCGTGTAGTACTCGACGCTCACGCCGGCGAGGGTTGCCACTTCACTTCGACGTAGACCGTCCACGCGGCGGTTCGATCCGGCCGGAAGTCCAACTTGTTCGGGCGTGACTCGGGCGCGCCGCGAGGTCAGGAATTCGCGTACTTGCGCTCGATCGTCCATGCCATCGAGCGTAAGTCAGTGACCGGTAGCGAGGGAGTCCCTCGCAGTACCACTATCGCGCGGGACTCCCGCACGCCGCCAAATCGTGATCAGGTTGAAGTGACACGAAGAAACCGATGGTGAGGAGCCACGTCATGCGCGCTGTCGTCATGCATGCCCCCGGCGATGTCCGGGTCGAAGAGATCGATGCGCCGGTGATCGTCGAACCGACCGACGCGATCATTCGCGTTACAGCCACCTGCGTCTGCGGTTCCGACCTCTGGCCGTATCGCGGCATCGAAGAGCTGAATGGCCCGACGCCGATGGGACACGAATACGTGGGCGTCGTCGAACAGGTCGGCCCCGACGTCAACGACATCGAAGTTGGGGACTTCGTCGTGGGCTCGTTCGTCGCGTCGGACAACACCTGCGAAATCTGCGAGGCGGGCTTTCAGTCTCGCTGTATCCACCAGGTCATGATGGGCTCGGTCGGCACCCAATCCGAATACGCTCGCATCCCGCTCGCGGACGGCACCCTCGTCCCTGTCCGCGGAGAGCCGACCGAGCGGCAGGCTCGCAGCCTCCTTGCAGCCTCCGACGTACTCGGCACCGGTTGGTTCGCCGCCGTAGCTGCGGAAGCCGGACCTGGCAAAACAGTCGCCGTCGTCGGCGACGGCGCAGTCGGACTCCTGGCGATCCTCGCTGCCAGACAACTCGGCGCCGAGCGGATCATCGCCATGTCACGTCACGCCGACCGGCAGGCACTCGCCACACAATTCGGCGCCACCGACATCGTCGAAGAGCGGGGCGACGCGGGCATCGCGAAGATCAAGGAACTCACCGGCGGCTACGGCGCCCACTCGACCGTCGAAGCCGTAGGCACCCAAGAATCGATGATGCAGGCTATCGGAGCTACCCGCCCCGGCGGACATGTCGGCTACGTCGGGGTATCCCACGGCGTCGAACTCGACGGCATGAACCTGTTCTTCGCGACGGTGAGCCTGCTCGGCGGTCCCGCGCCGGTCAGGCGATTCCTACCCGAACTGATCGAGCTCATCATGACCGACCAGATCGACCCAGGCATCGTCTTCGACCTCACTCTCCCGTTGGAGGACGCCGCCGCCGGCTACCAGGCGATGGACGAGCGGCGCGCCACCAAAGTGCTACTCACCCTCTGACCGATACCAAAGGCTCACGAGTCAGAACTGGGCTCTCCACGCCGATCGAGGAACGTCTCGGCTACCAACGAGAGGCGCTCTTGGTTTACCGAGCAGCATGTTCACTGATCACAGCGAATGCGTATGACGCCGAAGGTGAGGATGGGTACTTCTATTGGTGCGCAGCCGCTTTGATCCAAGAGGATGCTACGCGACTGATATGCACCCCCACCAGCGGAAACCGATTGTACGAGTGAATGTTTCAATGAGAGCGACTCGGCGCTACTTTGTAGCAACGAAACTCGTCTCTACCTACGGTTGCGTACTGAATTCCTTGTGGGGCAGGCTTTCTTGTGTACTGCTGACAAGCCGTATCTGCTGACGAACCGTATTGCTGACGAACCAAGGTCGGAGAACAATGGGTCACTACAAAAGCAACGTGCGTGATATCGAGTTCAATCTGTTCGAGGTACTCGGGATCGGCGAACTGCTGGATGCCGGCGCTTACGGGGACCTCGACACCGACACTGTGCGCAACATTCTTGCGGAAGTATCGAGGCTGGCAGAAGGCCCGGTCGCCGCGTCCTTCGCCGACGCGGATCGAAACCCTGTCGAATTCGACGCACCCAATCACGCCGTTGTGGTCCCGGAACCTCTACGCAAGACGGTCGAGGCGGTGAACGAGGCCGGTTGGTCGCGACTCGGCCTACCAGAAGGCATGGGTGGTGTTCCTGCTCCGGCGCCGTTGGTCTGGGCGATCGGCGAAATGTTGGTCGCGGCAAACGGATCCGCAAGCTTTTTCAACATGGGTCCACTGATGGCGAGCGTGCTCTACACCATCGGAAACGAACAGCAAAAACACTGGGCCAAAGAAGGATTCGAACGCGGATGGGCCGGAACGATGGTGCTCACCGAACCAGACGCCGGATCCGATGTAGGCGCAGGCCGAACAAAGGCAATCGCGCAGGACGACGGCACCTGGCACATCGAGGGCGTCAAGCGGTTCATCTCCGGCGGCGACGTCGGAGACACGGCCGAGAACCTCTTCCACTTGGTGCTTGCCCGGCCCGAGGGCGCCGGTCCAGGAACCAAAGGTTTGAGCCTGTTCTACGTTCCGAAGTCCCACTTCAACTCGGACACACTTGAACTGGGAGAGCGCAACGGTGTCTACGTCACCGGCGTCGAGCACAAGATGGGCCTCAAGTCTTCCCCAACTTGCGAGCTCACCTTCGGAGCGACGGACGTTCCTGCCGTCGGCTGGCTCGTGGGTGATGTCCACAACGGTATCGCCCAGATGTTCCAGGTCATCGAGAATGCTCGAATGATGGTGGGCACCAAGGCTACCGGAACACTGTCCACCGGCTATCTCAACGCCCTCGAGTATGCGAAAGAACGAATTCAAGGTGCAGACCTTACCGAGCTGACAAACAAAACCGCGCCCCGCGTGGCCATTACGCACCACCCCGACGTCCGACGCAGCCTGGCGATGCAGAAGGCCTACGCCGAAGGCCTCCGAGCGGTCTACCTCTACACCGCTGCACACCAGAATGCCGATGTCGCCGAGTTGGTTTCGGGGGCGGATGCCGAACTGGCGGCGCGGGTCAACGATCTGCTGCTGCCGATCGTCAAGGGCGTCGGTTCCGAAAAGGCCTACGAACTGCTCACCGAGAGCCTGCAGACCCTGGGCGGCTCCGGTTATCTTCAGGACTACCCCATCGAGCAGTACATCCGCGATGCCAAGATCGACACCCTGTACGAGGGCACCACGGCAATCCAGGCGCAGGACTTCTTCTTTCGAAAGATCGCACGCGACCGCGGCGTTGCGCTCGCTCACGTAGCCGGTCGCATACGAGAGTTCATCGACAGTGAGGCCGGGAACGGTCGACTCAAGGCCGAGCGAGTCCTACTCGAGACCGCCTTGACCGACGTGCAGGAGATGGCCGGGACGCTCACCGGGTATCTGATGGCTTCCCAGGACCAACCCTCCGAGTTGTACAAGATAGGCCTCGGCTCGGTGCGCTTTCTGTACGCGGTAGGCGACCTGCTCATCGGATGGCGCCTGTTGGTGCAAGCGGAAGTCGCGTTGGCAGCCTTGGACCGTGACGCGTCGGCAAAGGACCGGTCGTTCTATCGGGGCAAGGTGGTCATCGCGTCATACTTCGCCAAGAACATCCTGCCCGTCCTGGCGTCGACCAAAGAAATCCTGGGTTCCCTCGACAACGAGATCATGGAACTCGAGGAAGACGCATTCTGACAACGTGCCACAGTGAAGGCATGTATCTGCCCGACATCGAGTACGTAGGGGTCTGGAGCTTTCCGATCATGGGGCCGGATGCACCAGACGACGCTCCCGCCAACGTCGTCGAGGCGTGCCAGGCTGTCGGCAAGGATCTGCAATGCCGCTGGCACGGCCCCGATACGTACATGGAGAACTGCCTGTGGACGGTCTCGTTGCTCGATGACGGCCACTGCCACCTCGCGCTCGACGCTGGACCACGACCGAAGCACAAGAGTGCAGGAACCAGCCCGTTGAGGGGCTTCGGGTTTGGCGGGCCGCACACCGAACAGCCTGTACAGGAGTTGACGGCCCTGATCGCCGGCGAAGTCCAGGACGAGCTGGCCGGCGGATTTCCCTTTGTGCACTGGCCCATCGAGAAGGACCGATTCTTGATGCCGACATTGCGTGCCGGACGCGCGGTATGGGTGGTTCGCAGCACTGATCGCATTGTCTCCGAGATCGGCGAACTCTGCCCGAGATGAGAATGCTTGCTGCGTGATTCAAACGTGGTCGTGAACCGGCGACGGAATCTTGTTGGAACGGTAAGAGTCTGCGCTCCGGTTCGGCCGCCAGAGACGCCAGTGTTTCGCGGACAACCGGAACGGGAGATGGTCTTGTAGGTGACGAGCACCGGACGACAACCGTTCGTCTGCAGGCAGGTTGAGCCACAGGGACAGTGACGATGTCGCGTTGCCGAGGGTTGCGCGTATGCCTGAGTCACCCAGAGTCTGGCCGTATCCATCCACGGCAAAACGGCCGAACGCGTCAGGGGTGATGTCGGGGTACGGCGCGCGCGTGTTGGGGTCGATCAGGCGTACGGGCGTGCTGCAGGTCAGTGCCGCCAAAGAACGTCCGTGGGTTGTGACCGCATCGGAACCAACGAGGGCATCGAGCGCTTCGTTGACAGAACCAGGTGGGACGTTCCATTCGGTATGGGTTTGCGCTTTGTAGCGGGGCCCACCGAAGATCCCGGTGGCAAGCTCTGTCAATTGCGCGGTCGGCGCGGGTGGCCCGCCCTGGCGGATCTCTAATGTCCACGACGGCAACGACACTGGTTCGGTGCAGGCTTCCAGAAATGTCTGCAGGCGTTGAAATGCCACGTCGGGGCGCTTGACTCGAAGCGAGTGTGCACCACCGGCGGACCTGGGCAGCCCGTCGTATGTCACTACCTCGGGCAATGTGATGTTCGGTGTCCGCGCCGTCACAGGTTAGCCAATCGCGAAAGCACTACCCCGGCTGGTTCCTCCGTCGCGTGGCGATAGCCAGTACCGGCCCACAGGTGCATTCGCTCGGGATCTGCCTGCGCAACAGCGGCTTTGCGCATCGGGTTGGTCAGGTGATGGATGGCCGGATACCCGATGGGCGCTTGTGCGTCGCAGCGATCGATGAACTCGTTCCGAAGCGCCCGTGCAGGACGTCCCGTGAAAGCTCTTGTGACGACCGTGTTCCCGCGGGACGTGACGGCCAGAGCTGCCTTGTGCGGAGCCGAGGCACCACTCTCCTCGGTGCGCAGCAGCACAGTACCGACCACTGCCGCGTCCGCTCCGGCACGTAAGGCAGCAGCGACGTCGGCGGAGGTCGCCAGTCCACCGGCCGCCAATAGCGGAACCGACGTGCGGTGACGGATTTGTGCGATCAGTTCGGTGATCGGTGTTTCTGCCGGAACCTGCAGGGGGGTGAGCGTTCCGGAGTGGCCGCCGGCAGCCGACGATTGCACGACAAGCAGATCGGCACCGGCGTCGACGGCAAGGACCGCCTCTGCCTCCGAAGTCACTGTGAGGACGACAAGTGAACCGGCAGCGCGCAGCGCCTTGATGACGCCGGGTGCGGGAAAGCCGAAGGTGAAGCTGACCACCGGAACCGGGCTGGCCAGGAGCAGATCGATCTTGTCCTCGAAGTAGTCGTCGTCTTCGACCGGCTCACCGTCAGCCAGTGTGATGCCGTAGCGATCCGCCTCGACCTGGATCGCCCTGGCATAGGCACGGTAGGCATCGACATCGACAGGCACCGGGTTGGGCGCAAAGACGTTGACACCGAAGGACACTCCCTCGGCGCGCACGGCGTCGATCTGGTCGGACAGAGCCTGAGGCGTCTTGTACCCGGCGGCGAGGAAGCCGAGACCGCCTGCGCGAGAGGCAGCAGCAACAAGTGCCGGTGTGGAAGCGCCGCCGGCCATGGGGGCTGCGATGACAGGGACCTTCAGGTCGAGATCGGTTGTGAGTGCGCTCATTCGAACATCTCCAGTCCTACGTCGGGTAGTGCTCCGGCGGTTTCGTCATCTGACATCAAAAACTACCTCCTCAGTCGAGGTGGCCGTCCGAGGGTCCGCATCGAGATCGGAAGGGAATCGGAACCGCAAAACCGCGGCGGCCACTGCCGCGCCCAGGACGACGGCCGCACCCAACAGCAGAGCGTCGCGATACCCGTCTCGCAGCAACGGAGTGACAACGAGTGGGCCGAGAATCTGACCGACGCTGTACCCAGCGGTCAGCAACGCCACGGCGCGTGGGAACTGCAGGTGCGCGCCGATTGCCAACACAATTGACCCGATACCGAGGAAGGTGACACCGAACAGGAAAGCTGAAATCAGTGCGGGGCCGACGCCTCCGATCACAGCAGGAAGCGCTATGCCCACCGCCTGAATCAACAGGGCAACGAGAAGCAGAGTCGGCCTCGACCAACGCAGGCTGAGCCAAGCCCACAGGGCGCACGAGGGAAATGCGGCCAGACCGACCACTATCCAAGCGCCGCTGCCGACCCATTCTGGAGCGGCGAGATCGATTGCGGCAACAAGGAACGTGCCCGCGATGATGTAGCCGATGCCTTCCAGGAAATAACTGATGAACAAGGCAGTGAACCCGCGTTGGGAACTGGGAGTTCCCGGCGCGTCCGGTGTGATGGCCGGACGCGGTTCCGGCGTCAATCCCCAGGCTGCGACCGCACACACCACTGCAAGGGCCGCAGATGCCAGCCAGGCTGTACTCCAGGTACCGATGAAGCGGACGACCAACACGAGGACCCCGGACAGGGCGATACCCAACCCAACTCCGCCGAATCCCCATCCGGCCAGGAATTGGGACTGCCCCCGAAGGTGCGCGTGCAAAGCGCTGACGGCGATCATGAAGACGAGGGCACTGGCAATGCCTGCGACGAGCCGCAGGGCGAACCAGATGGATCCGTCGTGGGTAGTGGGCATGAGCGCCAAAGTCGCGATGAGGACCACCAACGACGTACGCATCACCGCTGCCGAGCGCACCACGCCGGGAATGAGGATTCCCGCGAGCGCGCCGATGAGGTACCCGAGGTAGTTGGCCGTCGCCAGGGTGGCGCCGAGCGAGGCGGACAGACCGGCCTGCGTGTGCATCAACGGCAGAATCGGTGTGTAGACGAATCGACCGATTCCCATGCTCGCCGCCAGCGCAGCGGCAGCTTGGACAGCGTGCGCTCGCGAGGAGACGCCGTTGTGGATTGTGGTCATGGTCTTATCGTGTGCCCCGGCCGCGCCGGACCGCCACGACCGCTTTGCTCCTGACTGATAGGCGCAACCTCCCACCGCACGTAGCATGAAGGATCGTGGAGCTGCGTCAGCTGAGATACTTCGAGGTCGTCGCCGAGGAACTGCACTTCGGCCGAGCCGCGGCAAGACTACTGATCGCCGGGCCGTCATTGTCGCAGCAGATCATGGCACTCGAGCGCGACCTCGGCGTCAAGCTGTTCGTCCGCGACCGCCGTTCCGTCGCTCTGACGCCAGCCGGCGCGGCGCTGCTCCCCGATGTCCGTGCGCTACTCGAGAGTGCCGGGAATCTGCGGCGCCGCGCGGAGCGTCTGTCCGGAGCGGAGCCCGTCCGGATCGGCTACGTCAATTGGCTCCCCGCGGATCTGATCGCGCGCACTTCAGGGGTCGCGCAACTGCACGTCGACGCCTGGGTGGTGCCATCGCACGCACAGGCCGCGCGGGTGGCGGACGGCAGCCTCGACCTGGCGATCGCCTGGGTGCGGAAAACCGATGTCGCCCAACATGCTCTGAGCGCGAAACTGCTCGGCGCGGATCGGCTCTACGCCGTCTCCACCGGAGAAGACACCACACCGGTGCGGGCACGCGACGTCGTCGTACTCGTCGACGAAGACACCACCTCCTGGTATTCGTGGAACGTCTACGCCGAAGAACTCGCTCGCGATACCGGCGCACAGATCATGCGCATCAACGACGGTGGTATCACCGGCCCGGCATTCTTCGATCACGTCCGTGCCGTCGGCCGTCCGGCCGTCAACTCGCCCAAAGGGCAGACCATCACGCTGCCGAGCGATCTCACGGCACGCCCGATGATCGACCCGGCGGCAATCTGGACGTGGTCACTCCTGTGTCGTGAGAACGAAACGCGCCCTGCCGTTCTCGCGGCCGTCGACGCTCTCACCGGCGGTGCCACTGATCTCGGAATCCACGAAGACGGGATATGGCTACCCATGGACGATCCTTACCGGAGGACTCGATGACACGACGCGCTATTCGAGTTTTCTGGGGACGACGGCCGGAATCGGTGCCGGCCGTGGCCTCCCGGTGGCGTCGGACGTTGGAGCAAGTCGAATTCCTGTTGCCCGAGGTGGTCGGCGGGTCGTGGCAACAGATCCATTCCGCTGGACCTGCTACTGCCGTGACCGTCGACCAGTTGGCGCAGGTCCTCGAGAAAGCGCAGGCCGCCGAAGACTGGTCGGATCGTCTGGGAATCGGATTGAGGCTCGCATCCAGTGGAGGGCCCGAATGGGGGCTCGAGCTCTCCGGGTTGGCGGGCGGCGAACCTGAAATCGTCCTTCAGTCGATGATTATTGCCGTCAGCGCGCCGGACGCCGCCGAAGTTCCTGAGACAGAACTACTTCGGATGCTCGCCGCGGTGTGGGAACCGGACTTCGGGGACGTCACCGACGACAACATCCTCGACGCTCTCGAAGACGAGTCCGACTATCGCGTCGGAGATCCCGTGATCGGCCGCGTCGGCTACCTCTCGTCCGCTCGCGCTGACGCGATCCCGGATGACCTGGCCGTAGGCGTTGCCGCGTTACCGGGCGGCGTGTTGCTACAGATCGGGGCCGTCGATGGGGTCGTTCGGGCGTACGAGCGCCTGCGCGAGACCGGCGCACTCGATCCGCTTCCGCGTCCACTGGACCGCGCAGTCCTCTGAAGACGGTTACCGTTTGTCGAGTTTGGGTAGCCCGGGCGTCGGAACGAACTCTCACCGCGGCACTACCGCCGAAAAATGAACCGAAAGGCCCACCGCATGGTTGACGTCACCCGCAAATTCACCGCCGAGGTACCGATCGAAAAGGCTGCGGCGTTTCTCCGCGACTTCGCCAATGCGCCGACGTGGGATCCGGGCACCGAGAGCTGCACGCAGATCTCCGACGGTCCTGTCGGCGTCGGAACCCAATGGCACAACGTGTCCAAGCTGTTCGGCGTCACCACGGAACTGACGTACACGCTGGTGACCGACGAGCTGAATCACGTTGTTCTCGAAGGAAAGAACAAGACTGCCACCAGTACCGACGACATCACCTTGACTTCGGTGGGTCCGAACTCGACCGAGATCGAATATCACGCGAACGTCGAGTTCAACGGTGCCGCCAAGATTGCGTCGCCTCTCCTGAAGGCGGGATTCGAAGCCAAAGTGGCACCGGAGACGGTGAAGAAGATGACGGAAGCCCTCGAAGCGCTCTGACAAGTCCGTCAGGTTCTTGTCACTGTGTGTTGCCGCCGCTCGCGCCACCGTTGCGAGCTTCGATGGCATCGATGGACTTCGTGAACGACTTTCCTAGCACTTGGGTGCCGACGAGTCCGAGTACCGACGCCAGGAGCTTTCCCTTGAGGTTCTTGCCGTCCCGGACCACGACGGCGTCGACATCGGTCAGGCCCGTCGGCTGCCGGGTCAGCGTGTAGGTATGGCTCGACGCCCCGCCCCACAGGTTGGAGTCGGTGGTTGTCATCACGACGCGGTGCGGGTCGGTCCAGTCGTAGTGCAGACGCTCCCAGATACCACTGGAGCCCTCGGTGACATCAGCATCGTGGGGTCCTTGTTTGTGCACTTTCAGGTAGCTGTCCGCACTGCGGCCGAAGATTTCCTCACGGCCCGGACCGAAGTCGGTCAGGCCGGCAAGGACCTGTTCGGGCGTCGCAGTGGTCGTCTTGTGAAGATGAATCGTGGTCATGGCGCCTTCTTTCAACTGTGGATGATCCGGTGCTGAAAAAGCCGGGGAGTGACTCATCCAGCACACCACTCACACGAAATGAATGAAAGAGAATTGCTCGCCCTGTCTCGATCCGCTGTCTCGATCCGCTATTCGACGCCGCGCCGGCTGGCAGTGATTGCGCCGTGCGGCCTGTAACCGCTCCCCGTCCGGGTATGGGTCTCGATCACGTCGAAACCCGCTGTGACCAGCATTTGGGCCAGTTCGGTCACCGGCCATCGATAACCAGTCGTCGCGGCGTGATCAAAAGGCTCTACCGTTGTGCCTTCGAAGAAGCCCACGAGCAACCCACCACCTGGGCGGATCACGCGCGCGAATTCAGCGAGCGGTGCCTCGATATCTTGCGGGTGATGGTGAATGAGCGAGTACCAGGACAGCACGCCGCCCAGTGAATTCGTTTTCGCGTCCAACGCCTCGAAGCCCCCGACCTCGAAGGAAAGATCCGGGTATTGGTTGCGTGCTCGTTCGACGAACTCGGGCACGAGATCGATCCCGCTCACAGCCAGCCCGGCCTGGGCCAGAAAGTCTGTCCACTGCCCCGGCCCGCACCCGGCGTCGAGTACGGGGCCGGTCAAAGTGGCAGCCCAGCTGGTCACCAGGTCCCGATCAGATACGTGCGTCGAATCCATCGAGCCGAAGAGGTCCGTGTACTCCTGGGATCTGGCCGAATACGACTTTCGGACTACGTCGCGGCGCGTTGCACTCGAATTCTCCACGCCGTCAATAATTATCGATGTGCACCATTCCTTCGCCACAACTCGCCGAACCGAAGGTTCATACTCTGTTGAAGGCCTACGGTCACGACCGGAAACTGAGGTCATATGGTGGAAGAGAAAGAACTGGCGGCGAAGATCCGCGAACTACTCAATGCCCGATCGGCCGAGTCGAGCATCTGCCCCTCCGACGTGGCCCGCGCAGCAGCACCCGACAATTGGCGTCCGCTGATGGAACCCGTCCGAGAGGCTGCCCGCCACATGGTGGCCCACGGCGAAGTGCAGATCACCCAAGGCGGCGAAGTCGTCGACCTGGAATCCGTACGAGGTCCGATCAGGATTCGGTGGGCTCGTTGATCAACCGCATGACTGCTGGCGGCACTGCTCTCGCAGCGTGAATCAGCGGAAACGGTCCAGATGCTCACGCAGGAACGCATCCAGGGTTCGTGGCTCACGCCCCAGGACACGTGCCACCGTGTCGGTGGGTGACTCCGGGCGCGAGACGGCAAGTTGCTGGATCTCCAGAATGTGCTCGGCCAGCCACGGAGGCATGTGGGCATGATCGACGAGGTTTTGCCGAAGTTCGTGCGGTGGCAGGTCGATATATTGGACGGGGCGATCGAGCATGCGGGTCAGAGAATCGGCGATGCCGCCGTAGCCGACTGCCTCGCTGCCCGTCAGGACGTAGGTGCCGCCGGCGAGGTCGGCGCGTGTGAGCACGGCCGCGGCGACGTCACCGATATCTCGGCTGTCGATCCAGTTGCACGGCGCGTCCCGCATCGCGCCCAGAATCACCCCTTGCGCAGCCACCGCCGGAGCCAGGAGCAACAGATTCTGCATGAACGCATAAGGGCGGAGCAGAGTGTGGCGGATCCCGGATGCACGCAGGTGTTCGCCGACGGCGTGGTGGCCGCGGGAGAGAGCGATGGGGGAGTCGGCCGCGGCGGCGGGGTCGGAGATCTTGACGATGTGTTCGACGCCGCTCTCGGCGGCTATGTCTATCACACGCGTTTCGAGCTCGACCTGTTCGAGGCCGTTGGCCATGGCGAGGAAAAGTTGTTCGGCCCCTTCGAAAGCCGTGCGCAGCGAAGTTGAGTCTGCGGCATCGGCCGGCACTACTTCGACCAAACCGTCGGCCAAGTCGCCGAGGTGGGCGCGCAGCCTGTCCGGGTCGCGGGACAGCGCTCGGCTCGGCACACCCGAGGATGCGAGACTGTGTAGCAACGCGCCGCCTGTGGTTCCGGACGCTCCCATGATGACGATCATCGTGTTCCTTTCGGTCTTCCCCGGGAAGCCGGGGATCGTTGACATATGTTGTCGGTCAGGGATTCTGACGGCGCCATCGCCAGCTGACGATGACGGCAGCGACAGCGGCAGATATCGGTAGATCGAGTTGCAGGCGAGCAAGCCAAGCAGTGTCGACCACGCTCGTGTGAGCTGGTAGCCAACGGGAGGCGAACCACCCGACGAGACCAGCAATCACAGCGGCTCCGACGGCAAGAATTGCCGCCACCATGACGCGAGGCAGTGTCGTGGTCCACGGCCGTGACCTCCCGCGACGCTGCAGCCAGGAGCCGATCAGCAACGCCACCACTGCCGACGTGCCCGCGATGGACGTAAATGCCGCCATCGTGAGGCCCGATTGGCCGGATGCGACTCCGCCCGCACCCGCCATCAGCGCAGGGGCAAGGTAGGCGACCAGCACCTCTCTCCACAGGATGAAAGGTCGTGCGCCGCGACGATCGGCAACCGGGTCGATTCGATTGGAATCGGTTATCTCCCTTTTGTTTTCGCGACGGATCGGCGGGGTGAGTCCGGACATGAAGGAGGCCAACTTTCCGATAATAATTAGGTGACTAACTATTTGGGCATGAAGAGAGAAGTCTCTGTCGAGAATTGAAGACGATTCGAATCGCTACGCGAATACTTGTAATCCCAGCCGACTACTCCGCAGTCAGCGCACCGATACCGCGAACGACCCGCGAGAGCAGATCCAAAAAAACCGCACGCTCGTCGACAGTGAGCTCGTCGACCATTTCCTCGAGACGAGCAAAGTGTTCGGGCGCCATGTCACGTAACCGCTGAGCACCACGAGCAGTCAGGACGACCACCGCACCACGCCCGTCCTCCGCGGACGGACGTCGAGCGACCAAACCCTCCTGCTCGAGCCCATCGACCAAGCCGGTGACCGTGGCCCGCGAGACGCCGAGATCAGCGGCCAGTCGCGAGGGAGATTTCTCCCCGTCGTGGTCTTCCAGATCCGCAAGCAGTCGGTAACGGCCGGTCGACAGTCCATACCTCGCGAAGTGAACCTCGGTCGCTCGACCGAGTCGCGCGCCCGCCGAGATCAGCCGCACCGCAACCAGCACAGCCTGCGGATCGGACCCGAGGCCGTAGTGCTCCAACTGCCGCCGCGCCTGATCCAACGTGGGTGAGTCGTGATCGGTTCCGTCCACTGCCATGCAACTAATATGGCACCTAACTACATTCTGGTCAACCCTCCACCAGAGCTAGCTTCAAACGCCGAACAATACCTGCGGGGCCGCATGGCAGTCCAGGTGATTGCCGGGATACGGCAGGACCTTCTCGAGGGCGAGCCCAATCGCAAAGGCCGTCTGGTCGTCGTACGGTCGCGTAACTATCTGTGTGCCCGTGGGGATTCCGTTCCGAGCGAAACCGGTGGGGATTGTCAGCACCGGGCAGCTACTCAGGATGTTGAAGGTGATGGCCGGTACAGCCTCGAGGTAGAACTCCAATTCTGTTCCAGCCACATTGATTCCGTGCCCCACGTAGTCGTCGCCGGCAAGAAAGCCCTCCGTCGCCACTGCCGGAGTGATCAACGCGTCATAGGTGTCGAACAGGGATCCGATCGACGAATACAGTTCGGCTTCGATCGCGAGTCCGTCGAGGAAAGTCGCGTCACCACGGATGCGGCGGGCCCATCGGGCGAATTCCTTCGCGTACTCCGTGACTTTGTCGGGGTGCGCGGACGCTTCGGCGGAGATCGATGCACCGAACACGTGATCGTAGTGAATGGCGGCCGCACGCATGATTGCAGCGCGTGACAAGTCGACTTCGATGATCTCCGCGCGTGCGCCCAGCGCAGTGAGGGTGTCCACCAACTTGGCGGTGTTGGCGGCAACGTCCGGATCAACCGGCCAGTCACCCAACGCGGGGATCACGGCGATACGCATTCCTGTCAACGAATGCGTTGCGAGGCCGGACAGCGGCGATGCCGGTACATGCGAGGCAATGTCAGTGGAGGTCGGTCCCGCGATGACCGACTGCAGTGTGAGGCAATCACTTACGGTGCGAGCCATCGGACCGCAGTGGCAGTAGCGATCGAGATTGAAGGGCGGATCAACGGGGACACGGCCATGCGGTGGCTTGAACCCGACAATTCCGTTGAGAGACGACGGAGTTCGGATCGATCCTGCAACATCGGAACCGGTAGCCAAGTGCGTCATCCCCGTGGCAAGTGCGACTGCCGATCCACCGGAAGACCCGCCGGAGGAGTATTTCGTGTTCCACGGATTGCGAGTGACGCCCCACAACTCGGACTGTGTGAACGCGGCCGAGGAGAATTCGGGCGCCGTCGATCGCGCGTGGACGATCGCACCGGCGTCGATGATTCGCTGCACGAAAGTGGAAGTGTGAGTGGCGATCACATCCTCATAGACCTTGGACCCTTGAGTCCAAGGTTGGCCTTGTACCGCTTCATCCTCTTTCACCACAACGGGAACACCGGCGAGCGGAAGGCTGACATCCGAGCCGCGGGCGTAGTGGCGTTCCGCTGACTTCGCTTGTACTCGTGCAGTAGCGAAGAAAGTGTGTCCCACTGCGTTCAAGGTTGGGTTGAGCGCCTCGATACGTTCGATGGTGGACTCGAGCACGTCCACCGGAGAAAGCGATTTGTCCCGGTAGCGTTCGAGCAACTCGGCCACATCCATGAATGCCGAAGCGGGTGTCTGGTGCATATCTGTTGTCCTGCCTCTATGAAGGTTTGTGTAGGCGACTAGGTTGTCAGTTCGCGCTTTGCCACGACGGGATTGCGGAATGTCGCGAGCAGCATTGCCAGAGTTGCGATTCCCGCGGCTGTCCAGAAGACCGTTTCGGAACCGGAGTGGTCGTGAATGCGTCCACCCGCGAACGCGCCGAGGGCGATGCTTGCATTGAAGACTGCAACCCACAGAGCAGAAGCGGCCTCGCGGTGAACGGGAGCTGCTTGTGCGATCCATGTTTGAGTACTCACCGATACACCACCGTAGAAGAGGCCCCAAGCCGCCATGAGCAGAGCAGCTGCGATCAAGGTGGTAGCCGAGATCGGAAACAGGGCGAGTGTGACCGCTACTCCCGCGCTGAGGATGACGACCACAGTCTTCGGAGACTTGGCTGCAGATGGCCCGGCAATGAAGTTGCCGACGACGCCCAGAGCCCCGTAGATCAAGAGCATCGTGCCGATCTGTGCAGGGCTCAACCCTGCGAAGAACTCCAGCCCCGGACGCACATAGGTGTACGCCGCGAAATGAGCGGTGACGATGAGCGCAGTAATCGCAAATCCGACCCGGACTCCTGGGTTCCGAAAGGCCGCCACGAGACTCCCGAGCGACAAGGCCCGATCAGCTGGCATCGTGGGTAGGACAGCGATCATGGCGATCGCGATCAGCGTCGCGGCGCAGCTGAGAGTCCAGAACGCCACGCTCCATCCGGCGACTGCCCCGATATACGTCCCAGCAGGGACACCGAGAACTGAGGCAACAGCGATTCCGCTGAAGATGATCGTGGTCGCCAACCCGACGGATCTGGTCTCCACCAACCTGGGAGCCAGGCTTGCGGCGAGTGCCCAGACTCCGCCCATGCTCACGCCTAGAAGGACGCGAGCCACAGCGAGGACAACGAAGCTCGGAGCAAGGGCCGTGAGGGCGTTCGCCGCTGCGACTACAAGCATCAGAACGATAAGCGTCGACCGACGATCGAAGCGCCGGGTCACGATGGGCACAAACGGGGCAGAGGCCGCTGCCACCAATCCGGTAATGGCCAGTGAGAGTCCTATGGTCCCTTCACTTTCCACCAGAGCAGCACCAATCGGGGTGAGTAGCCCGACCGGCATCATCTCTGCCGCGACAACGATGAAGGTGGACGCTGCGATCAGCGCGACCGCAGCCCAGTGGTTCTCAATGGTGTGTGCGTGGGTTGAGGACGTGGACGCAGGGCTGTTCTGTGCAGATGCGGAGTGGGGCATGTAACCAGAGAAGCTCCTGCACGCCGAAGGATCAACGGCGAATCGCTCATCCAACCATTAGCTCAATTCATCGATGAGCCATGATGGAGTGGTCGAATGAGTCGAAGGTCGGAGTGAAAATGTCGGAGCCCCCGATGCGTGAGATCGAGTGCTTCCTCGTTCTCGCTGAAGAACTGCACTTCGGTCGCACCGGCGAGCGGCTGTTCATCTCCCAGAGCCGAGTGAGTCAGCTGATCAGCGCGTTGGAGCGTCGTATCGGCACCAGCCTGGTGGCGCGCACCAGTCGCCGCGTGCACCTGACTGAATTCGGTGCCGATTTTCTTGCGTCGTTGGCTCCCGCGCATCGTGCGCTTGTCGGAGTAATCGAGGACGCTCAGTCAAGAGCACGCAACACGCCGACGCCGTTTCGGGTGGGTTTCCAAGGAGCAATTTACGATTCGATCGCGGCTGCTGTCTCTCGTTTCGAGATACAACATCCGCAAACATGCGTGACCATCAAAGAATTACCCCTGGGTGATCCGTTCAGTGATGTACTCGCCGGGCGAATCGATGCGGCAGTGGCCCTTCTCCCCGTAGATGAGCCGGAACTGACAACCGGGCTCGTCTTTTCTCGACAGCCCCAGACCCTCGCCGTCTCAGTCCATCACCCGTTCAGCGAACTGGGCGTGATCGACGCCGAGCAGTTGGCGCAGATCTGTCTCGTACCCATCACCGGCCCCGCCCCCGACTATTGGCAGCGTGTGAATTCCCCGAGCACGACGCCGGGCGGAGCCACGATTACCACGCAGGGTGGGGCGAGCACCGTTCAGGAAGGCCTGTCGCAGGTCGCATTCAGTCAGGTCGGCCTCATCCTCTGCGCTGCAACCGCTGCATACAGCCAGCGCTCGGACATCACATTCGTACCGATCAACGGATTACCCGAATCTGCTTTGGGTCTCGTGTGGCGTACCGATCTCGAAAGCCCACGACTTCGCGCTTTCGCGAAAGCAATCGAGGAAGCACACACCTGTCCCTCCTGACGTCGATCAGTAAGTCGCGGAAGGAGTCCGGGGCGTTGAGATGCATCGTGTGTGAGATGATCGCGCCATGTCTGCGATCACCGACTACTTCACCGCGCGCACGGATGAGCATGCCACCTCTGCCCTCGAGGGACTCGTCGACTTGGAACCAGAGGTGATGGAGGCGAACGCAGCTTCTCGCCCGCGGATCCAGTTGGCTGCGAGTGGGACTCCAGTTCTGCAGGCGAAAGGCGTCGATCCAGTTGTCGCGCTCGGCCGACTGGAGGCAGCCCTCACCGCTCGCCCCTACGACGAGGTAGCAAAAGGTCCACGCTGCGGGAAACTCGTCGCAATGAGCGACGACGGCGACACCCTCGTGCTCACGGTTACCGACGAATTACGCGATGCACTAGCGGAATTGAACGCTGACGGTGTCGCCGCCGCTGCGGCGGCCTGGGCAATCGACGAGACGAGTGAACCGTCGGAGGACTCAGTGCCGTTCCTGACCGCCTTCGCCGAACTAGCGACCAGAGCTGTGGCTCAGGGCGAACGAATGTACGGCTACGTCGTCATCTGAGCTTCGCGACTCCGCCGATCTGAACAGACAGGTCGTTCGTCTTCGACTCCCGACTTACCGTCAGCCCGGGATCTGCCGGGCCAGATCGTTGCGGTCGAAATCGGAGAACTGCTGGGTGTCAGTGCAGTATCCACAGCTCGCTCCGAAGAACTCGGTGCGAGCGTTCGGATCGTCGAGTAGCCAGTACCGCAGCCACGCCGTGCTCGGCCCGCGCATATCGCCGCCGTTGATCGCCGTACCGAAGTGCGTGGCGCCGCGCAGTTCCAGATACTCGGCAGGCACGTGGTCGGCGTCCTCGTACATCGCCCGCACGATCGCCGGCCAAACGATTGCGTCGGCCTGGCCGGCCAGATAGAGAACGGGCTCGTCGATGAGATCGACATCATTGAGCGGGCCTGGTTGGATCGCGACGGCGGTGTCGACGCGGTCGTCGATCGCCGCGTTGATCGCCGCAGACCCGCCCTGCGAGTGCCCCACCGCACCAATGTGTTCCAGGTCGACTTTGCCGAAGAAGACGCTCGACGGGCTGGCCGCCTTGTCCGCGATGAGGTCGATTCCCGACCGCATGGTGATGGCGAAATTGCTTGCCGGGGTATTGGCGGCGACCACGATGAATCCGTGGCTGGCGTAGTGGCGCAACAAAGAGGTGTACGCACCGGGGAGCACACCGGTTCCGTTCCCCCAGATCACAACAGGGTGCTTCTCGCCGCGCGCGCCGAGCTGGCGCGGGTAGTACAGAGTGTGCACCAGCCCGATCGAGACGTTCGGCGTGTACGGCCCTGCACTCGCCCAATCGTGCCCGACGCTCGGGATGCCGGGCGCATCGGCAGCCGCTGTTCCGGTTGCGCCCGTGAGTCCTAGCGTCGCGCACAACGCAACCGCCGCTGCAGCATTCACGAAATGTTTCAGAGACTTTCGCATGAAAGTCAACCTTTCGAAGTTGATCCGGAGTGACGTGTATTACATATTCACGGGAAGGCAACCCGTCGGCTATGTTTCAGGAAACGGACTATCCCAGAAGGGTTGTGTCTGTGGACAAAATCATCGTTCTCGGTGGACGCCCGGCCGACGCGAATACCCAGAGCGCAAGGTCGAGATCGCCTCGGCCTACGGCTTCCGCGCGGATTGCTCGGCACACAGCCGTAGGAAATGTTCGACGATCTGCGTGTTCGGGCCGTCCCTTGCCACGGCTGCGATCTTCCGTGGGGGCAGTTCGAATATCTCGCCCACAGTGCACCCGCGTTCGGATGCTCGCTCGGCACTGGAGAGTTCGAGGATGACAGCACCGATCCCTTCGTACGCGAAATCCGCGAAGGCATCGCGGTGCTGTGACCTCATCACGAATGCGTGGTCGATTCGCGGTTCGATCGACCGCAGATGGCGATAGACATCGGAAGTTTCGAACCGTGGTGCGACAACCAAGCCGATGCGCATGAGATCTTCGCCGATGAATACCCCGTCCACCGGTGGCGGGGTACCGGGCGGGCAGACGAGCCGCAACTTGTGGTCCGGGAGGCGCACCGTGCGCGTCCCGGGAACACCGGTGGGCGGCGACTCCATTATTGCCACGTCAGCGGTGCCTGCCATGACCGGATGAATCGCATCGGCCACGGACGACCCAGGCGGATCCGAGATGGTGATCCTCAGGTTCGGCACCTCCGTGCGCAGCGCTCCGAGCAGTACCGCTGCGGGATCGTCCGCAAGGCTCGCTGTCGTGGCAACACTGAGGTGGGGGACTGCTGACAGTAAGAACTCGCGCTCGACTACTAATCGGTCGAGCGCGGCCAGCGCTTCGCGTGCTGGATCGATGAGATTCCGTCCGCGCGCAGTCAGCGTCGCGCCGGTCCGGCCTCGATTGAAAAGCCGTCCTCCGACGCGTCTTTCGAGCCGCGCAATTGATTGAGAGACGCTCGATGTTCCCGTGAACTGATTTGCCGCTGCCGCCGTGATACTGCCGTGTTCGACGACGGCAAGGAAGTCTTGTAGCTGCCGCGGATCGATTCGCGGGGTGGCGGACTCTCCGAACTTGCTCATCCGGCGTTCCCCATTCCACCTTCGTCACGTAATCGGCTGGTCGTCTCGATAAACGCTTGTGCCGCAGGCGATGGCGTCGAACCGTGGAACATCCAGATATCACGAGTGAGCGGGGGCCGAGTACGACACAGCACCACACCTTCTCCGACTGTATCGGCGACAGATTCGGGAAGGAAAGCGACACCGACTCCCGCGCGTACAAGTGGGATCATCGAAGCCACAGAGATAGTCTCCGCAACCACCGCCTCGTCCACAGTGCCTTCGCCCAGGCGTTCCGCCAACAGTCGCCGAGTGACATCGTCACGCGGGCCGGTGATCAATCCGATTCGCAACAGATCCGTCAACGCCGCCGCCCCCTCGCCTTCACTTCGTGCGGCCGGCACCAGCGCAACGATTTGTTGCCGGCCGAGAAGGATACGTTCAACGCCCTCGTCGAACACCTCGTCCACCCCGAGCCCAATATCAGCCTGACCCGAGGCGACCACCGTTCCGATTCCGTCGGTGTCGTTGCTGAGCATCGTCACCGCAACATTCGGAAACTTTCTTTTGAACGCACCCAGGGCTGTGGCCGCTGGATCACGCGCCAATGTTCGCGGACACACGACCGTTAGCCGACCCCGCTGCACGACGTTCAATGGATGCAAAGCGTGATCCAAATCCCGGTATGCCCGAAGTACTTGGGCCGCCGGACCTGTGAGATCGCGTCCAGCGTCGGTCAGGGTGACTCCCCGCGATCCACGGCGGACGAGCGTCAGGCCGCACTCTTTCTCCATTCTGGCGAGAGCCTCCGAGATTGTCGGCTGGCTGACCCCCAGTCCGCGAGCCGCAGCGGAAATGCTGCCCCGATCAGCAAGGGCGAGAAAGTATTCCAGATGACGCCGGTCCATTCGGGGTTCCCTTCTCGTGGCAGTCCTCGCGCGCGCCCGATTTTGCGCCCGTCAGGCATAGGGAAACCCTATGGCATACCTCTCGAATGTGGCGTAGACGGGAAGAAGAATCCCGTGATCTGCTTCACATATGAACGCAGTGAGCAACAACCCGGGGAGCTTCGACCAGAGGCACCCGTCTGCTTTTGTCGAGCACCTATCGCCGCCTGCGAGCACCACGGAGGAGGCGCCGAAATGACCGAAACCATCACCGCAAGTTCGCCATCCGGTGCTACGTCACCCCGTTCTGCGAGGCGGGCACGCTCTGAGCCGAAGCCCGCTCGACAGCGTCGATCCGGTACGCGACTCACCATCGGGGTACGACTGGCCCAGGTCGCGCTGCTTCTGGTCCTACTCGGAGCGTGGCAGCTCGTCGCATCGCAAGGTTGGATCGAGCCAGTTCTGGCCAAAACGCCAGGCGAGGCCTGGGCCTACTTCACCGCAGCGGTGCAGTCGGGCGAGATTTCGTCGAACTTGCGTGCCACGATGACTGCCGTCGTGATCGCGTGGATCCTCGCTAGCGCAGTCGGGGTGGCGGTCGGACTCTCTCTCGGACTGCTTCCGACCCTCGAACGCATCATGAGTCCGTTCCTGGATGCGGCGAATGCCATGCCACGTCTTGCGCTGGCGCCTCTGCTTATCGTCATCTTCGGAATCACGATGACGGCGAAGGTCGCTCTCGCGTTCACACTCGTCTTCTTCATCGTCTGCTCGAGTGCACGAGCCGGTGTGAAGTCGGTGGACGACGAATGGCTCCGACTATCCACTGTCCTGAATGCCAGTAAGACACAGGTGTTCTGGCACATCCTCCTCCCCGTCGCAACACCTGGCATTTTTGCCGGTCTTCGGTTGGGGCTGATCTATTCGCTACTTGGCGTTGTCGGTTCGGAACTGATCTCGTCACGGGACGGGCTGGGCCAGCTTGTGTCGATCTACTCGGCCCAGTTCCGGATGGAAGCGGTCTACGCGATCCTCATACTTCTCGCAATCGTCGCAGTCGTCCTCAACCAGGTCATGAACTTCGCCGAGCGCTACCTCCTTCGGTGGCAGCCGCCGGCTCGACGATGACAGGAATCATCATGGATACCAACGTGATTACACCCGCCGTACAACTCGACGGACTGACGATATCCTTCCCCTCACCCGACGGGTCGGCGAAAACTGTGGTCGACAATCTCGACCTCACCATCCCTCGCGGACAGTTCGTGAGCTTGGTCGGCAGGAGCGGTTGCGGAAAGACCACTCTGCTCAACGCGCTCGCTGGATTGGTGGACGCAACAGAAGGGAAGACTGAGGTCCTCGGCACAACACCATTCGACGCTCGTTCTCGGATGGGCTTCATGATGGCCCGAGATGCGCTGTTCCCGTGGCGAACAGCGCAGAAGAACGTGGAGTACGGTCTCGAATTGAGGGGAGTACCCAAGGCGGAGAGACGAACTCAATCAGCGCGCTGGCTTGCGGCCGTTCAAATGTCCGAGGCGTCACGGCTGTGGACTTGGCAACTCTCCCAAGGGATGCGCCAGCGTGTCGCGTTGGCCCGAACGTGGGCACTGGATCCGGACATCTTGTTGATGGACGAACCCTTTGCCGCCCTCGATGCGCAAACCCGAGTCGAAGTACAGCGAGAATTCCTCGAGCTTTGGCAATCTCAGGTAGGCCGGACGGTCATCTTCGTAACCCACGACCTCGGCGAAGCCATCTGTCTCTCCGACCGCGTTCTGCTGCTCGGGGCCGGCCGGGTGATCGACGACGTCAGCATTGACATCGAACGCCCCCGCGAACTCGAAACCCTCACCGCCGAACCTCGATACATCGAAATCTTCAACCGGCTGCGTGGTCAGCTCGACCACTGATGTGCCCAGCCAACTCAGCTTGATTTCTGATGCGCCCAGCCATCAAGGAACAGGAATCCCATGAAACTTCGACCTTTTGTCGGCACAGTCATTGCAGCGGCCCTACTGCTTTCCGCGTGTGGAGGGGGAGGGCGTCCGAACGACGGTAGCGTCGCCATCGGGGTCTACCCTGCGAGTGCTTTGTCCCTGCCTGTCTACGTCGCTGTCCAACAAGGAATGTTCGACAAGGAAGGCCTCCACGTCGAGCTCATCGACGGAAAGAACGGGCCCGAACTCATCAGCGGTCTCATCGGCGGTACAACCGATCTCGCGGTCGGTGCACCCGGAACCGTCGTGCCGGCCATAGAGCAAGGGCAGAGTCTGCGGCCACTGTCCCCCTACGGGTCGATCGATCTTGCCATCGCCGTGACGAAAGACAGCGGCATCACCACCATCGAGGATCTGCCCGGCAAGCGGATCGCCATACCGTCGCGTGGCGGCGCGGCCGAGCAATTCGTCAATCAGCTTCTCGCAGAGAGAAACATCGACGCCTCCACGGTGCAATTCATCGCAGCGGCACCCACCGCGAGTCAGATACCACTCGCACGAAAGGGCGACATAGATGCCGCCGTTCTCACCGCTGCCAGCCAGGCCGTATTCGATGCTCAAGGAATTCCGATGACGGCGATTACAGAAGTAGACCCGGTGGGCTCTGACGGCGTGAGTTCATACGGCCTGGGCACGGTGCTCGTCACGACAGCCACATTCGCTGAATCCGATGCTGCTGCCCCCGTGTGTGCGGCGCTCGAGGCCGCAGCAGGGTGGATAGCCGATCCCGCGAACGAGCAAGCAGGAGCTCAACTTCTCACCGAGCGAATGAATGTTCCTGCTGACAAAGCCAACCAGGTGTGGGCTTCGCAGAAGAGCCTCTGGCCTGTGCAGATTTCGGCCGACCGATGGACCCAGAACGTCAGATGGGTGAACAACCAGACCTCGGGCAAGTCCGACGCAGACGTCCCTTTCGACCCCCTCTGCTGACCAACGCCCCCATACACAATCCAGTTCGTCTACCACGAGAGAGAAGAAACGATGACACAACTCACTGACCAGTCAACACAATCCGAGTCCCAGCACGATCGCCGGCAGCTCACCGAGGCTTGGTCTGCAGTCACCGACAGCCTTGCGACATTCGGTTCGACCGCTGCCGCTACCGGATCGCCGCTGGACAGCGCCGAAGGTGTACGGCACGCACTTCGCCTGTTCGGATACCTCGCCGAGATGAACATCGAGCGCCAAGACGTGCTCCGGCCTGAACTCTTCACCCTGATGTCACCGATGCGAAAGTTCTGGGGAGACGGCATCGACGTCGACTACTGGACTGCGATGATCGACCCCAACGAGACATATCGCATTCACGGTAACCGTGGCACAGTGCCCTACGTCGCCGTCCTCGCCAATCGTGTGGGCGCGTCTGGGACCGACCGGGTCGCCGACAACATCGTCATCGACGACAAGGTGTGTGACGCGGACGGCAACTTCGAGATCTTCGTCGCACAAGAGCTGGAGGGGCGCAGCGGCATTCGGCTGGATGAGCGCTGCTTCGACGTAGTAGTTCGTGTGTATCACAAGACGCGTAACGCGGAGATCGATCCTGTTCTCCACATCGAGCGCCTCGGTCCGCCGCCTGGTGCACGCCCCGATCTCGACACGGCGTGGCTGACCCAGCGCCTCACGAAACTTGCTCGTGGCATGGACGTGAGCCTTCGACGCAGTAATCAGCTCATCGAAACACTCAGTCAGTCTCCCAACGAGATTCGCGTGACCTCGGAGCAGCGAGGGTGGGGAGACTTCTACGGCACCAGCTCCAACCAATACGTTGCCGGCTGGTGGTCACTGAAAGACGCTACTGCCGTGGACATTACGTTCACCATCCCCGACTGCACCTACTTCGGAGTGATGCTGTACAACCACTGGTTCGAGTCCTTCGAGTACCGCGACCACACCGTCAACCTCAACGACGCACACTTCGAGCGCAATGACGATGGAACCGTGACAATCCGCATCGGGGGAGCAGAAGGCGACAGAAATCGATTGAACCCCTGCAACCACACCGAAGGCATCCTGTTGGCGCGCTGCCTGGAGCCCGCTGAGGATGTCACTTCGCCTCATGTGGAGATCATTCGATGACCGACGAAGTAGACCTGCCGTTGGCAGGTGTCCGAGTAGTGGAGATCGGTCAACTGATCGCAATACCCAGCGCCGGGCAGCAGTTGTCCGATCTCGGCGCCGAGGTCATCAAGCTCGAGCCTCCAGGTGGTGAACCGGCCCGACAAATCGACGCCGACTACGCGCGCGGCATCTTCTACGGGTACAACCGTGGAAAGCGTTCAATCTGCCTCGACCTCAAAGACTCCGCCGATCTGCAGCGAGCTCGGGATCTGATCACATCGAGCGACATCTTGCTGCACAATCTTCGCCCGGGAACCCTCGATCGATTGGGATTCTCCTCTGCCGAACTCCAACGTCTGCGACCGGAAATCATCGCCGTCTCGGTCAGCGGGTACGGTGCGGAGGGTCCGTCCGCCACCCGCGCCGGGCTCGACATCGCTGCGCAAGCAGAGAGCGGACTGATGTCGGTGACGGGTGAGGCGGATGGCCCGCCACAACGTGTGGGCGCACCGGTCATAGATCATGCAACGAGCTACGTTGTCGCTCAAGCGGTACTGGCAGCGCTACTGCGGCGCGAACGCACCGGCAGGGGCTCCTCCGTCCGAGTTTCCCTGCTGGACGTCGCAATCCACTTGCAAACCGCCAACTGGATCGAGTGGCAGGTATCCGGAAAGCCCATGAGTCGCAAAGGGAACGGACAACCGAGCGTCGCACCGGCGGCAGACGTCTTTCGTGCCGTCGACGGCGAGCTGGTGATCAGCGGCTACCAACCGCAAGCCTGGATTGAACTGTGCAAGGCAATCGACCTGCCGGAGTTGGCCGACGACCCGCGGTTCACCACCAACGCTCTGCGCGTGGAAAACCGTGTTGACCTCGTCGCCACCATCGAGAAGCAGCTGTGCCACCGTAGCGCCGCGGAAGCGGTAGAGCATCTCACTGCGGCCGGAGTGGTTGCCGCAGTTGTGCGTGACTACGACCAGGTAATTTGCGCCGACGATGTGATCGCGAACCGTACCTTCATCCCCGGCACCAACGAACATGGCGAACAGTATTTGACGCCTGCCATGCCCTATCGCGCCGAACCTCCGATGGCACGAACTGAACTTTCACAGGTTCCGGCCTTGAACGAGTGGACAACATCGACGCGCTGAATGCGCCGTTCGGGTCGAAATTGACTTTGCACCAACGTAACTGACAAACAGATAGCCATGCACCATCGAGGAGATGTCCAGTGCTGACCACCGCATTTACCGAGACATTCGGAGTTCGCCACCCAATCGTGCAGGGCGGCATGCAATGGGTGGGGAGAGCAGAACTCGTAGCGGCAGTTGCAAACGCCGGCGCGCTCGGCATGCTCACTGCCCTGACACAGCCGACACCTGACGATCTTGCCCGAGAAATATCCCGAACGCGCGAGCTCACCGACCAACCGTTCGGAGTCAATCTCACAATCCTCCCCACGATCACGCCCCCGCCCTACGATGAGTATCGCAACGTGATCATCGACTGCGGAGTGAAAGTCGTCGAGACAGCCGGATCGTCTCCCGCGCCCCATCTGCCGCACTTTCACGGCGCAGGCATCAAGGTTCTCCACAAGTGCACCAGCGTCCGCCACGCGGTCAAAGCCCAGGCCCTCGGTGTCGACGGCATCAGCATCGACGGGTTCGAATGTGCCGGGCATCCAGGGGAAGACGACGTACCGGGTCTCGTCCTCATCGCTGCAGCAGCAGAGCGGATCAGCATTCCCATGATCGCGTCCGGTGGATTTGCCGACGCGCGAGGATTGGTGGCCGCCCTGACGCTTGGCGCCGACGGCATCAACATGGGCACTCGGTTCATGTGTACCGAGGAGTCCCCGATTCACCGCAACATCAAAGAGGCGATAGTGGCTGCCTCGGAGGTCGACACGGAACTGATTTTCAGGTCACTACGCAATACCGCACGGGTAGCACGCAACAGCATCAGCCAAGAAGTTGTCGAAATCCTCTCCAGTGGTGGCAAATTCGAAGACGTTCGACATCTTGTGGCCGGTGCGCGGGGCAGAGCGGTGTTCGACAGCGGCGACCAGGAGGCTGGCATCTGGACGGCTGGGACTGTGCAAGGATTGATTCACGACATCCCCACAGTGGGTGAATTGGTGGAACGAATTGTCACAGAGGCCGAAGCACTGATTGCCGGACGGCTTACCGGCCTCCTGGACCCGGTCAGCGCCTGACTACGTCCGAACCCACTGGGCGCTACCGTCGGCCAGTTCTTCGCGAATGCCCCTGCCGTTGCGCTCGTCGACCCGCGTGCCGCCGATACCTCGTCCTCGATGCGTCGTGCGGTGACGGGGAGCTCTTCCAGATCGCCTCGCGGCTTGCCATCGCCGCTCGATCGTTTCGGGTGCATCCGGACGATCATTGACGTCAGGACGAGGAAAGGAGGTGTACTCCGAATTGCTTGGGGTCATCAGAGTGACGACCGCAAGGATTTCGATCGGCACCGAACACGATCTACTCGACGTTGTGGCCATGGGGCTACCAAAACATCACCGTCGGCCCGCAGCAGCTCCCCCATTACGTCCACCGACATTTCTTGGCTTCGACTGCATACAGCAAGGACGAGAGCCCGGCGCGCCCGTCCCGACTGTGCGATCGTCGAAGTCGTCTGACAACCCTTTCAAGGCACCTACTCCCTATGGCGCCCCGATCCCCGCAACAATCTTGCGCTTGACCGAACACTGAAGTCTCACGCGCCCGATAGCGTTCGCGATAGAATCCGATATTTCGCTCGCATCGTCCGGGGCACACCGAAGGGGAATCAAGAGCATGCATGCGGTACCGACCCGGAGGGCGAAATTCGTTGCAGCGGGATTGATCATCGCTGTGGCTACTGCTGGTGCTATCGGTGTATCGAAGATCTTCGCTGCACGCCCATCCTCTGCGAATATCGAAGAGACCATCACGAAAGCGGAACGTGGACGGCACAATCCAGCGTGTGAACCCATCCCGTCGAGGCCCGATGCAGCTACGTTGCGTCGCTCTTCTGACGCGTCGGTTCGTTTGACGAACGTGGTACAGACTGCTGCGCAGCTCTTGCGAGTCAACGGAGCGGCTTGGGGGCCCCAAGTCGCTGTCGGTACTGAGCTATCCATTGATGAAGCTTTCGAGAACGCCGGTTCGATTCCCGGAGATGCGATAGTCGCAGAAGCGGAGTGGCTTCGTCAGGCGCAACGAGATGGACTCTACGACGACGCAGATCGTTCGCTCGATTCGCTTGTCCGACACATCGAGTCGACAACCATCACGGACGTCGACCTCGGCAGCCATCTGGGGCCGAATTGGCCCGCAGTAATCGATGTCGTCGGGACTGTCGCCGCGATCGGGTTCGAGGAGTACGTGAGCAAGGTGCGCGCGTCACCCCCGATGAGAGCAGCTGACGCGCTCGACCTTCGATCCGCGTTGCGGGAGAACACGGTAGCCCTCGGCCTGGAGGCGGAATGGGACGGTGCTCAGGAGTTGGTCGCTCTCTACTTTCAAGGATGCACTTCGGCCGCGCTGAGCCGGCGAGAAGCGAACCTTTCGGTCGAGGATTACATCCATGATTGGGACCTGGCGGAGGCTCTGGCACGCGACGCCGTAGCTGCTGCTTTCGCAGCAGATCTCACGAGCAACGAGAACCGTGGACGAGTCGAGATCTTGGCACAAGGTCTTCAGATCATCCAGGCGCCAGAAGAATTGGGTCCAAACGACCGGTTGACCCGATCCGTGGATCCGAACGAAAACTTGCATCCGGACGAGGTCGCGCTTCTCGAACTGGAAGATCCATTGATCGAGGGCGAGTGACACGACCAGAGCCTCCGGCGAGTGTGGCGCGGCAAGCAGAAGGGCGGTTGCCGATGTGGCACCGCGCTCTCAGAACCGCAGTGGCGGACGCGCGCAGCGGTCTCACTCGAATAAGTCCTCACGTTCTCGAAACAGCGGCAGGGAACGTCGAACAGCATCACCGTGATCTGCTCCTTGGTGACACCTTGCTCACGCACGTAACGCATTACCTCCTTTTCGATATACAGGTAATCGAACCCCTGAAATCATGTCCGGGAACTAACGGTCCATCCAGTTGAAGAAACAGTTCGCGTCGTGCGGCAGCAGTGGATTCACCGTGGGTATACGTAACCGCGGAGTCCTGTAGAAGCCGAGGATCTCGACTAACTTTGCCGGACCGACTGCAATGGTCAACTTCGGCGGAGGGAATCTCGGAAGAAGGAACCTTCGAATTCTCTTCGGGTGCTGCAATTTCAGAACTCGATGGAGTGGTTCCGCACTCGCCGGCGGAACTCGTTCATCAGCTGAACTGCGCGGCGTTCCTTCCATAGTTTCTCCCAAATGTTTCATGCCGTCGCGCTTCCAGATATTCATGCGTCATGTTGCTCCGCATCGATTGCCGGGGGCGAATTTCCGCGTCACGGCGTCGATGTGTTGGTGTCGCAGCTCCGGGAGATAGCCGACATCAGATGCCGAGTGATAGATCTTCCGGAGCCACGCAAATCAACTGTGGCGAATCGAATCCGATGGCCCTGAATTTCCACATCCTCATCGAAGTGCCCGTCTACGACGGGGTGCAGCATGAGACCTTCGGCCTGGCGATGCTCGTCGCTCACATGATGCTGAGACATCAGGTAGGCGTAAATCTGGTACAAATGCCCGCTGTTCAGTGTGGTTGATCGGTAGTAGCCCGCATTGGTGATAGCAGTGAACTTGGTGTCGATCACAACACGCCGCCGCGCACTTTCTCCCTGGCGCAACGGTGCCCTGAGTGTGATGTCCGTGAACATTCCAGGTAGTACAGGGTTCATGCCCTCGGAGATTCGGTCGGTGCGCCAGTGCAACGGCGCGCCGTGCACCACCGACCATCCTTGGCGAACCAGAGTGTGACGGAAAAAGCCGTACGTGGCATGTTCGAACAGCTTTCGGAGATAGTGGTCCGAATCATCGGGCGCCACAGTGACGAACGCGTCCTGACCGGGATCTGGAATCGACATCTTCAACAGAAGCTCGGCAAGAGAGAGCATGCGATGGTCTCGTGCCAGGAGCCGCTGGCGTAGCAACGACGATAAAATATCCGGGTGCGGTGTCAGTCCTGTCACTCCCGCAGCTTCCAGTTGTAGCACTAAGGACCGGTAGCGCGGCCGATCCGGAATTAGCACGGCTGCGGTGTGTAGCGCGGTTCGAACTAACCGATTGGGCGCAGTATCTGTAACCAGAGTGTCGTACCGACACCGCACCAGGCCCCTCTCGAGAAGTCTGTGTCGAGCAGTGTTGAGTACATCGATTCTGCCCCGAACCCGATTCAGGTTCGAGCCCGTTCGACTGAAACCGACGGACAATCCTGTGTGCAACCTGCTTTCCACTTCGTCGGCCAACATCTGGGCGACGAGCCTGGGAAGATCGTCGGAAAGCTCCTCCGCACCAGCAAACTCGCTACCGTGATCTCGGTACAGGTCGGACGCGAAAAGCTGTAGAAGCCAGAGATTACGTACCGGAACCCGCATCGCGTCAACTTCCCAGTAGCGTGGTGAGCACATCGTCGACTATGCCTGGGCGGTCGAACCAGTATTCCTCGAGAAGCGGCCTAATCTCGGTCAGAACCACTCGTTCAAGCCACTGCGATGTGGTCAGATCTACCGCCCCGAATGACGAGCTCGGGGTGAAGAAACTATGACCGATGCAAAACTGCCGACCCAAGGCCCGATCCGCCGTAATCTGTGTGTTCACTGTTTGCATACGGGCGCCGAATCGTTCGAGAGTCTCCAAGTCGTAGCCCAGGCCGCTGACGTGTTCAGTCCATGCAGTGCCGAACTGTGGTTCGAGTTCGATGAATGCGAAGCGGCGGCGAAGTGCCATGTCTACCAATGCCAGGGACCTGTCCGCGACGTTCATCGTCCCGATGACGTACAGGTTCGGTGGGACATGGAAGCGTTCGTCGTCATTTCGTGGGTAGGCCAGACGCATGGCGTTGGTCAGACTTCGTTTGTCAGCTTCGAGGAGGGTGAGGAGCTCACCGAATATCTGCGCCGGGTTCCCGCGGTTGATTTCCTCGATCACCAGTACATAGCTCTGGTCAGAATGTTGAGCTGCGTGCCGACACAAATCCAGGAATGGTCCATCAGCTAGATCGAGTTGGCCTCCGCGAGCCGGCCGCCACCCCCGCACGAAGTCTTCGTACGACAAGGACGGGTGGAATTGAATGACGGTGACACGGCTGCTGTCACGCTCGTTGCAGATTGTCCATGCCAGTCGTCTTGCCAGCCAAGTCTTCCCAGTTCCTGGTGGGCCTTGCAATATCAAGTTCTTCTTCGACAGAAGTCGTTCGCGAATCGTCTCAAGTTCAGGGTGTGAGATAAAGGAGCCATCCTCGATGATGGAATCGAGGGTGTAGATGTCAACTTCAAGCGGATCGCTCTCGGACCCTGTCTGCCCTGCGATGTCGGCCGGCTCGAATACAAGTTCGGGCTCTTTGCTGGCGAAGCGCCAAGCAGCAGCGGACAACTCCGGTATTGAACGGAACGGCGTGGTCTCCTGGGCGATCCAGGCCTCCATCTGCTCAGTGTTTGCTAGGAACTGTTCACCGTCGATCTTCGACCGCAGTGCCAGTTTCTCGGCGAGCTCACGATGCTGGTCGATCAAAAAACCTGCGTTGACTTGGTCGTAGGCGGTAAAAGTCTCGGGGCGAATCCAGTAGATTCCCATCGAGAGTTGTCTGGTGTTGCCCCTGGCGGCCGCGTCGAATGCGGTCACCAGGACTTCCCGGGTGTCTTCGTTGCCGTGTGCGGCGTAGGCAATGGCAGCCTCTGCCAATTCCCACAGACAGTCGACTTCGTCTGGGCCACGTTCGTTTTCATAACGGATGAACCATGAGTTCAAGTTGTTGACAACCGGCACTCCCGTGAACGAAGTCGGTGCCGCAGCGGTGATCGAGAAAACAGTTCGGTAACTATCTGCGATCCGCGCGCGTGCAGACTCGGTCACACCACGGTTGAACGGACCGAACACGGTGAAGGGATCGATGTCGCGCATAGCTCCACGCGATCCGTCCTCATGAAGATCCGAACGCATGTAGCGGAAGTAGCGCTCCAGCCCTGGTACCTCCGCAACCTTCCACAGTCGATCGAGAAGCCCTTTCCGATCGTTACGGAACGCAATGACTGCATCCGCGAGTTCTTGGTAGAACGCCACCCATCTAAAATTCTCTTGCTCGTTCACCGAGCGTGGATCGACAACCAACCGCGCGATCTCGTCCTTGGCGGTAGTGACGGTGAATAGCGACACCGCTGCGCTGATCTCGTTCTGGGCGGGGACGGATAGCTGATCCCTTGATATCCCTGTGGCAAGCCAGTCGACTGGGCGCCAGTGACGGTACAGATCAGCCTCAGCATGGAACTCATACTCACCACTGATCCGGCCAATCTTGACTGTCCTATTCGCCCGATCCGGGCAAATCACAATATCGCCTACGGCGAGCGTATGCACAAATCGATACAGAGTCCCGGCCCAGGAAGCAACCGATCCAGGTTTATCCGGAAAAGCCTCGGCTACAGCGACTTTAAACGCATTTCTCGTAGGTTGCAGAACAGCAAGGTCTCGAAGCTCGTCCCATCCGAGTCGCACCGCGCCATCGAATAGAGGATCGATACTCGGCTGATCATTATGAATCCCCCAGTACTCCGTCACATTGGAACTCTAAGCCAAGATCGCCCACTGTTCGCGGACGTATGTGAGTCGGTCCGGCGCGTCGCCGAGACGACACACCCACAGCCGAACTTGTTCTCTTGCAAACTGTAGGCATAACCACTACGCCAACAAATAGATAACCCCGGTCGACGGGCGATGGAGAGTTCAGCACTCATGCCTGTTGTGCCAGCCAAATACCTTGATAGGTAGGCATCCACACGCCGTTGGCAACTGTTCGTCGTCATCGAAAGCCCGGTTTGGGCATCAGATAAGGGCGGACAACGGTTCTCGGATACTTCGGGGAGGCAGTGCTTTGGAGCCCAGGCGAAATGCACCAGTCAGGCTCGGATGACGGAATGCTCGTCGCCATAACGCAAAGCACCACCCCCTTTGCTGGCGTGCAGCAAGAAACTAGTTGACCACATCAAAGTGCGACGCAGCGGTCGCGTCGAATCGAACAGGCGACCAAAACAGCGGAGCGCCCACTCTCGTCGACGCGCTACGCTGCCCCTAACCCGACACGACCACAGATCCGAACACCATGACCGCATCGGCCGAACCGACACCTGACGACGTGGTGTCGGCCGCAAAAGCGCTGCACGCGCTCACCGCGATACCGGACCACTCACCGCGGTGGTCGAACACGGCAGAACCGACTCAATGGACTGCGACGCACACGATCGAGCACATCAGCGACGCGCTGCTCTTCTACAGCGGCTAGGTAGCGAGACGGGCCGACGCCAAACTACAGGTCCTGCACGACGGTCGCGATGCCCCCGTATCCGAGCATCTCGACAACGTCCTTTCGTCCGCACATGTACTCGCCGCTCTGCTCCGCGACCTCGCGGAGGAACGTGCGTTCCACCCCAGCGGATCAGCTGACGCGCCAGGGTGGGCTGGCATGGCTGTCACCGAAATACTGGTTCACGGCACCGACGCAGCACGTGCCGTGGGTGTCGGGCTGATTCTTCCCGAAAATGTTTGTGCGAGAACAGTGTCGCGGGTTTTTCCCTGGATCGATCTGACTTTGGGCAGGGCGCCCGAGTTACTGCTGGCCATCACCGGCCGATTCTCCATCGACGGCGTTCACTCCGATCCCGATTGGTGGTGGCAATCCGCTCCGCTCGTCGAATGGGACGGCCTCCCCAGGCTTCGCGATGTCAAACCGGGGTGGGCCTGACACTTACCTGACCCCGCTCATGCCGTCGACCGAAGCGGTCCCCTCACTCGCGTGCAGCCCGATCGTGGCCGACGTAGGGTCTTTGGTTCGCTGACCACGAGCTGAACTCTGAGTTCAACAGCAGCCGTGGATGACCCGACAATCACGGAAATCGATTCGCAATGGCCACGATGATTTCATCGGGCGCGTGCTCCTGGATGAAATGCCGTGCATGAGGTAGTTCGACGACGTCAAGGTCGGTGAACGTCTCGCGTATCCGCGGGATACACGCTTTCGGACGGAACACCCTATCCCGCATCCCCCACACTGCAAGAGCCGGTTTGTCCCCCAGTAGCGCGGGCACGTCCTGGGCGAGTTGGGCCAACTGTGTTCGTGCGGCACGGATTTCCTTGGGCATGACCGCGAGTCCACGCCGCGATTCCTCTGTAGGTTGCACATTGCGATAGTGGTCAGCCTCCTCCTCGGTTAACGTGCGGCCAAGTTCCCCGAGCAAGAAACGCTCCACAAGGAGATTCTGCTCGAGTATCCGGCGTTGCATGGGTCGGCTACTCATGATCACGCTGAATGCTTGATTGGCCAGTGGCTCGATCGGCCAGAACACCGTGTTGCCAAGCACGATCCCTCTGACTCGATCTGCCCGCTCGGTTGCCGTGCCCAGCCCGATAGGTCCACCCCAGTCCTGCCCCATCAAGACAAAGCCGTCCAATTGAAGATGGTCGATCAGTTGACCTAAAATCGTCGTGTGCTGTGAAATTCTGTATCCGAAATTGTGCGGCCGCTCGGACAACCCGAAGCCCAGGTAGTCCACCGCAATGCACCGGTACCGGTCGCGCAGCCCCGCCACGACTTTCCGATAGAGGAAACTCCATGTAGGGGAGCCGTGGCAGAACACAATCGGCGGACCCGTCCCCTCGTCGATGTAGTGAACTCGACCGGCAGACGAGTCGAACCAGCGCGACTCGAACGGGTACACAGTCTTGTCTGGAACGAAATCGATCATCACGTGGTGCCTCCTTGTCCGACCTATCTCCCCATGTCGCGCAATAGACCCAGCGCGTATTCGAATATCACGCACGACATTCTCGCTACACCTGTAGCAGCAGCATGTTTGCTACGCTACACCTGTAGCATCGAATCGTGTCTACACAAGCGGCTGGCAGCCATGACCGTCGAGAGCTGATCGCCAACAGCGCCATTCGTGTCATTGCCCGTGACGGAGTTCGCGCGCTCACTCACCGAGTGGTCGATATAGAAGCCGGAATCCCCCAGGGCGCGACCTCGCACCATGCAAGAACTCGACTCGCGCTCCTCGAACTCATCGTCAACACCCTTGCCGAACGCGCGATAGCTGACGCCAAACAAGCTGCAGCCTTTCTCAATGCAACGGCACAAGGTGAGCACCAACTGAGCATTTCTGATCTGGCAGGCGTGATCACCGAACTTGTCGAGACACTTTCGGACCGCCGCGACGACATGAAGGCGCGCTACGCCCTTGTTCTCGAACTCGGTGACGAACCACTGCTTCGAAGAAAGCTGACAACACAGTCCGAGGTTCACGCCATAAGCCGAGAAGTGACAGCGATACTTTTCGACAGAGCAGGTCTGCCGAGTTCCGACGAACGAGTCGACGAGTTGATCACCCTCACGGATGCGCTGGTCTTTCACCGAACGATCATCCAAGAGAACACATCCCCTGAATCCATCCTCGCCGCCTATTTGCGAGGCATAGCCTTCCCGCCGGAGATTCGTGCGACCCGATCGACGTAACCGAGGCGCCTTAGACCGACCCGTCGTCGATTTTCCGCCACGGACCAATGCCTACCAGGACTAATGGAGCCGAATTCGCACAATGCCGGTGCCAAGACCTATGACCGTGTAGTCGTGCTTCCTCTCGCAGGATTACGTCAACGACAGAAGGCCGTAGGTTCCGGATCTACTTTGCCCGATCGGCCTGTACTTTTCGACAACCTCCGCGCCATTCACCACCGAATTTCCTGGCGATGATGGTGTTTTCAGCAACTGAACAGGCGTAGTGGATGCGGTGAGGTCCCGGCCTTCAGATTGGAAGCCCGGGAGCACTTGGTATCCCACGGTCCTCACAGCCCTTGTCACTACTGGTTGGTGGGTTGAAATGTGTTCGTCGTATGGCCACGAATCGCGTCGGCATCCGACTGAGACCGGTTCTCTGGTGCAGGTTCTGTGCCCACCTGAACACCGTGTCGGCACGGTAGTCATGTTTCGTGACCCGACGGCGAGGCGTCTGGTGAAATGCCGCAAACCGAGATCTGCCTCGCAGCACAATCAACCACACCGCGAGCGAACTCAGCAGCACCAGAAGATAGTTCGCCTGTTTGGCGCGCGGCACGTCGACCAAGCAACGGTCAATCTGCTGCCACCACGAACCAGCTGGATCAACCCGCGGCATACCTCGCGATAATTGTTCACCTCAGTGCCGCTGTTCCGACCAAGGAAAGTTCGAGGCGCTTCTCCACGGCGAAGTCGATGCATGTCGCGCCGTCGACACCATTCACCTGAGTGCCGGGAAGGGTGCGCACTGGATTCGGCGTCCGTCACCAAGTGCCAGTGATGGCTACAGCCCCAGTACTCAACCCAGGCGTCATCGCGCAGCTGTTCCCGAAATTAGGCAATCGGCTGTTAGGTACTTCGACATTTTGGGGCTCGAATCCACCGTAACCGATTCTCGCCCTCCACTGGAGATGCAACGGCGCGCCGCCGGGAGCCATGAGGATTTCTGAAAAACTGCAGATCAAGTCAGTATTGACGCCCACGGACTAACCTCGCCCTCTGGTTCCGCTGGCCAAAAAGACAAACGATTGTGGCGTGCGCCACAAATTTCCTATAGGGTAACCACTGTTAGCCTGCGACGGGGTGCGAGACATTTCCCAGCGCCGGATCCACGCTCTATCCCACTCCTGAACAGACCGAGCGAGAGCTGAGCGCTCTTGACGACGTCGTGGTGGATTGAGGATCAAGAAAGAAAGATGGTATTGCCGTGCAGTCATCACTTGTCTCTCTGCCGTCCATGGAGAGAGTCCGCATTGGCGCTCCGGTCGCGGAGGCCGCGGCCCAGGAAGCAGAGTTGCTCGGGGCGAACCGAGTCTTCGTCGTATGTAGCGGGACGCTCAACTCGCAGACCGACGAGATCGCTCGGGTGATCGAGGCATTGGGTGATCGATTCGTGGGACTGTTCGATGCGGTTCGACCTCATGTACCGCGCGAAGACGTCATTGCTGCCACCCGAGTTGCTGCCGACGCCGATCCGGACATGCTGTTGTGCGTGGGCGGCGGATCGGCGACGGACCTGGCGAAGATCCTTGCAATCACTCTGGAGCACGGAGTTCGCGAGGCATCGCAAATGGACGCCTACCACCTGCAGGTCAATCCCGACACATCGGTGACCGCCCCCACCTTCTCCGCCCCGAAGATCCCGGTAGTGGTGGCGCCCACGACCCTGGCGGGAGGTGAGTTCAACGCGTTGGCCGGGTCGACGGATGAGACGAGCAACGTCAAAGAGGGTTACTTGCATCCGGCGATGACCCCGAAGGCTGTCATCCTCGATCCTGCACTCACGCTGCACACTCCGGAGTGGCTGTGGCTGTCGACCGGGGTTCGCGCACTGGACCACGCCTTCGAGACCCTGGGCTCGCTCGAATCGAACGGGTACTACGACGGGATGGCGATGAACGCCATACGACTGCTCTCCGAAGGACTCGTCCGAGTGAAGGAGAACACCGACGACGTGGATGCGCGGCTGATGTGCCAGGTCGGTGCGTGGTCGTCAATGGTCGCGATCGTCGCAGGCCTCGACATGGGCGTCAGCCATGCCGTCGGGCATGCACTCGGCGGTTCGTTCAACGTCCCACACGGGTACACCTCCTGCGTCATGGCGCCCTTCGCGCTCGAGTACAACCGCGAAGTCAACGAGCATCGCCAGGCGCTGATCAGTGCGTCCTTGGGTGCGCCGCAAACGCCCGCACACGAGTTGGCGGACTCGCTCATCCGGCGGCTCGGCATGCCGAGATCGCTGGGAGAAGTCGGGCTGACCGAAAACGACCTCCCCAGTCTGGCTACGTACACGTTCAAGGACATCTGGTGCGGGACCAATCCGAACCCCATCGCGAATCCGGATGCTTTGGTTCCTTTGTTGCGGCGGGCACTCTGATCGAGCTCGAAAACAAGTGATCCCCCTCCACGTCGGGTGGAGGGGGATCACCTGTTTTCGGGCTGAACGGGCGTAACCGTCAGCTGGGCGTACCGCCGTTACCACTCTGCGTTCCGGGACGGTGACGGAGAATTCCGACGACGATGTAATCCACGTAGGTTGCCACCAGCGCCTCGATATCGTGGTCGTCTCGAAGCCACCAGCTCACGCCATTCATGAGGTCGAGCACCGCAACAGCCGCACGCTGTGGGTCGGCGATCTCGAACTCTCCGGCGCGGACCCCGGCAGCAATCACATCGCGCACACGCCTCTGGTAGTACTTGCGGTACTCGAGCACCCTCATACGGTGTTCGTCGGTAAGCGCCGAGATCTCTCGTAGGCTTACCAGATGCTCGACCCTGTTCATCGCCAAATACCGCAGATGAACATCGATCAGCGAGGTGAGTCGCTCGACCGGAGTTCCAGTCTCGTCGAGGACAAGTAGATGCTCCTCGACCGGGTCCCGGGTCATCTTGAGCGCGATCGCGTAGAGGATCTCCTCTTTCGAGGTGAAGTGGTTGTAGAGGCTCGCGCCCTTGATTCCCACCGAATCTGCGATGCCACGCATGCCTGCCGAGTGGTAGCCCTGATCAGCGAAGTATTCGGCCGCCGCGGCCAGTATGTCGTCACGTCTGCTTGGAAGCCCTTCAAGCCGTGGTCGACCGGATCCGGGTGTCGCGCTGCTGGCAGGATCGATGTTCAGCGTTTCAGTCCTTTGCATACAGGCGGCGTAGTTCTCTCTTGAGCAGCTTCCCCTGAGGGTCCGTGGGCAGCTCATCCACAATCTTGATCGCCTTTGGAACCTTATAGCCTGCGAGCACGGTCTTGCAGTGGTCTCGCAACTCCTGGCCGGTGAGGTCGCTGCCGTCTATGACGATGACGAAGCCTGTGACCGCCTCGGACCAGTATTCGTCCGGAAGTCCCACGACGGCGGCGCGCGACACCTCGGGGTGGGCTTGTAGTACGCGCTCGACCTCCTGCGAGGACACGTTGTAGCCGCCCGTCTTGATCATGTCCTTGCTGCGATCGAGGAAGAACATGTTGCCCTCCGAATCGCGACGTACGATGTCGCCGGTGTGGACCCAACCACCGTCGAGGACAGCGGCGGTCTTCTCGGGATCCTTGTAGTAACCCAGCATCACCGACGGCGTGCGACAGAGGAGTTCACCTCGCTCTGCTTCATTTCCGTCGGCATCGACCACCTTGACCTCGAGATGGCCTACAGGCTTGCCGATCCAGGTCGGATCCTGATCGGGAATGTCCTCGAGTCGCTTGAACCAGCCGACGGAGCCCAACTGCGTCAACTCGGACTGACCCCAGTAGGTGCCCCACACCGATGCGGGCGCCGCGTGGTGCCATGCGTCCACCGTTCGCGGCGAGACCTGACCTCCATAGGTCAGGCAGCGCTGGATGGTCCCGACAGTCTCAGGACCGAAGTCAGGATGATCTGCGAGCGAGATGAAGAACGTCGGGGTTTGAGCCAGGACGGTGATCTGCTCCGCTTTGATCATGTGCAAAGCGTCGGCAGGCGCGAGGCTGGCCGGGAGCACGAGCGTCGCTCCCAATAGCAGGAGCGAGGTCAGGGAGCCGATTCCGGCAATGGTGTGGAATGGCATGACGTAGAGCCAGACGTCATCGTCCAGGCATCGCAGTCCCCACGTGTACGCAGGTGCGGTGGAGACCAGGTAGTTGCGATGCGGCAGCATGACGCCCTTCGGAGCCGCCTCGGTTCCACTGGTGTACACGATCATTGCGAGATCGTGCTCGTCGACATCGCAATCCGGCTCTGTCGGCGACGAGAACTCGAGGAGTTGATCGAAGCAGTGGCCGCCGAACTCGTCCGTGCTGTCGAGAACAATGATTTCGGGGCGGGTACCGAGTCCCGCCAGCGCTTCTTCCAGTACCGGCAGGAATTCCGCGGCCACGACCACAACCGCGGGCTCGAGGTGCCCGATCTGTTGAGCCACTTCGTTCGGTCCGAAAAGGACATTGATGCCGGAGTACACCGCCCCTATTTTGAGAGCACCGTAGTAGGCGACTATCGACTCCACGCGATTGCGGGCCATCACGGCGACCCGGTCACCGCGGGAAACACCGAGTCCGAGGAACATGTGGGATGCCCGGTTGGCATCCTGATTGAGCGCACCGTAGGTGGTCACGGTGCGTCGACCACCTGGGGCATACGACACGATCGCCGGCTTCGAGTATCGACTCTGCGAGTGGCGGCGTAGCTGGTCGCCCAACGTCGCTCGCCCTAGCGGTGACGACTGGGTCGCTGTGAGGGATCGGACAAGCGGACCTGAACTCCGTCGCACATCAGTGGCATCCGATTCGACACTTGTCGACAGATCCATGGTTCCTCAACTTCCTGAATGCTTACCGCGGTTAGTATGATGTGGCTCATACTGTCATCGGCATCCACGCGGGTCAAGCAGAGTTTCCAAGCAACAATGGGAATATCGAAATCACACTTGGTTGTGTCGCTAACGGCTGTTAGCCTGCATGACATGACTATCGTCACTGACCTGGACCGTGACCACCTGCGTTCGGCGGTGTTACGGGGCAACGTTCCGACCATGCTCGCCGTGTTGCTGGAGCTGACCGCCGATGAGCGGTGGGTGGCACCCCGCTATCAACCCACGCGCAGTCGGGGCATGGATGACAACTCCACGGGAGGACTTCCGGAGGAAGTTCAGTCCGAAATCCGGAGCGCGTTGATCGACGCAGTGGAACGCTGGTGGACGCTGGACGAGCCGTCCCGGCGGACGCTGGACAGCTCGGAAGTCGAGCGAATCCTCAACTTCACCTGCAGCGAGACCGTGCCGCCGGACTTCGCGCCGATGATGGCGGAGATAGTCAATGGTCCGCAGATCAAGCCTGCCACCGCCGAGTGCGACGAGCGACTCCACGCCATCGTGATCGGAGCCGGCATCGCGGGGATGCTGGCCTCCGTCGAGCTCACCCGCGCTGGAATCCCTCACGTGATCCTGGAGAAGAACGACGACGTCGGCGGATCATGGTGGGAGAACCGCTATCCGGGCGCCGGAGTTGATACACCGAGCCACCTTTACTCGATCTCGTCGTTCCCTCGTAACTGGTCGACCCACTTCGGCAAGCGCGACGAGGTTCAGGGATATCTCGAGGACTTTGCGGAGGCCAACGACATCCGGCGCAATGTCCGCTTCCGCCATGAGGTGACGCGCGCCGAGTTCGAGGAGTCGAAACAGAGTTGGCGTGTGTCCGTCCAGCGACCAGGTGAGGCGCCGGAGACCCTCGAGGCTCCCATCCTGATCAGCGCGGTCGGTCTGCTCAATCGTCCCAAGATCCCGCATCTACCGGGAATCGAGACCTTCCGTGGTCGCCTCTTCCACTCCGCCGAGTGGCCGAACGAGCTCGACGATCCCGAGTCGCTCCGCGGAAAGCGAGTGGGCATCGTCGGTACCGGAGCCAGTGCTATGCAGATCGGCCCGGCCATCGCGGATCGTGTCGGATCGCTGACGATCTTCCAGCGCTCACCACAGTGGATCGCACCGAACGACGACTACTTCACGACCATCGACGACGGCGTCCACTGGCTGATGGACAACATCCCCGGCTATCGCGAGTGGTACCGGGCGCGTCTGTCGTGGATCTTCAACGACAAGGTGTACTCGTCCCTCCAGGTCGACCCCGACTGGCCAGAGCCGAGCGCCTCGATCAATGCGACCAACCATGGTCATCGCAAGTTCTACGAACGCTATCTCCGCGATCAGCTGGGTGATCGAACAGATCTGATCGAGGCATCTCTTCCGGACTATCCACCCTTTGGTAAGCGAATGCTGCTGGACAATGGCTGGTTCACGATGCTTCGTAAGCCCGACGTCACACTGGTGCCCCACGGAGTCGACGCCCTGACACCTTCTGGACTCGTCGACACGAACGGCGTCGAGCACCAGCTGGACGTCATTGTCATGGCGACGGGTTTCCACAGTGTGCGCGTTCTTTACCCGATGGACATCGTCGGTCGATCCGGCCGGTCCACCGGAGAAATCTGGGGCGAGCACGACGCGCGCGCCTACCTGGGAATCACAGTTCCTGACTTCCCCAATTTCTTCGTCATGACCGGACCGAACACCGGCCTGGGACATGGGGGAAGCTTCATCACGATCCTGGAATGTCAGGTCCGCTACATCATGGATGCCTTGAAGTTGATGCAATCGGAAAACCTCGGCGCGATGGAGTGCCGGGCCGAGGTCAACGATCGATACAACGAGGCCGTCGACCGACAGCACGCACAGATGGTCTGGACCCATCCGGCAATGGAGAACTGGTACCGAAACCCGGACGGTCGCGTCGTGTCGGTCCTTCCGTGGCGGATCAACGACTACTGGGCCATGACCTACCGAGTCGACCCGGCAGATTTTCGTACCGAGCCGGCACGCTCCGAGTCGGTCCCGACTCCGACCGCGCGAGGGTGATCATGCAGGAAGAAGCCACCGGCGGAGTGCACGGCGGGCCGCTGTCGGGTATCCGGGTCATTGAAATGGAGGCCATAGGGCCGCTACTGCACGCCGGTCTGATGTTGGCAGATCTTGGCGCCGATGTCGTGCGCATCGTGCGCCCCATCTCGATGGGAGCAGATGACGGAATCGACGATGCGAATGCGGGGATGCTCCGAGGGCGGACCGAACTCACTGCAGATCTGACCAAGACCGAAGATCTCGCCAAGGTGCGCAGGCTGATCGGCCGAGCGGACGTCCTGATGGAGGGCTCTCGGCCCGGCACGATGGAGAAGCTCGGCCTGGGCTCCGAGATCTGCCTGCAGGACAATCCGGGGCTGATCTACGGCCGGATGAGTGGCTGGGGCCAGAAGGGACCGATGGCCCGAGAAGCCGGGCACGACCTGAACTACCTTGCGCTTTCGGGCGCGCTCGAACAGCTCGGACCGGCTTCCGGGCCGCCGTCACCGCCGCTGAACTACGTCGGGAACTTCGGCGGCGGATCGATGTTCCTGCTCGTAGGAGTACTTGCCGCGCTGCACGAAAGAGAACGCACTGGCCGAGGCCAGGTGGTGGATACAGCGATGGTCGACGGCGCCAGTTCGTTGACTGCGCTCGTCCGATCGTGGCAGCATGCCGGCCGCTGGTCAGCCCGTCGTGGAACCAACCTCCTCGACGGATCTGCCCCGTTCTACCGCGCGTACGAGTGCGCAGACCACAGGTACATGGCGGTAGGGGCCCTCGAAGACGTGTACTACGACCGCTTCGTGTTCGGACTCGGATTGGATCCCGCCTCGTTGCCGAATCGCTGGGACCAATCGAACTGGGACGACTTGTCCGAACACTTCGGCAGAACCTTCGCCACACACGATCGCGACGCCTGGGTCGACGTCTTCGACGGCCTGAACGCTTGTGTCACACCCGTGCTCACACTCCACGAGGCAACACTCCACGACCATGCAATACAGCGAACGGCCTTCGTCGATGCAGGAGGCTTTTCGATGCCCTCCGCCGCACCACGGCTGGACTCGTCACAGGGAGCAGCCCCACCACGGAGAAACGACGAACTGGACGCAACCGTGTCGCGATGGGAGATTGCCTCAGAGCACCACGGGGGCAATTCCACTCGACATCGGTCCACTCGCATGGCGGTTGGTCCACAGACGTGGTGAGCGAGAGAACCGATGGCGCCAGGCGGGCTACGATTTCGGTATGCGCAGGCTGGCTGGATCGTTCGATCGCGACCTCCCCGGGTTGCCGCGTGGCCGCGGCCGACTGGCTGTGGACGAGGTCCAAGACGCGCAACGCGATCGCATTCTGCGTGCGGTGATCTCGTCGACGGCGGAGAAGGGGATCGCCTCGACCACGATCGCCGACGTCGTCGGGCGTGCCAGGGTGTCTCGTCAAGCTTTCTACAAGCAGTTCGAGAGCAAAGAAGCGTGCTTGATCGCGGCGATCGACGCCGGCATCGAGGTGATCGTCTCCAACATCACCTCGACACAAAGCTCGACCGCCAATTTATCTCTACACGAACAGCTTTCGGCTGTCATCGAGAAGTATCTCGAGACGTGTTCGTCCGAACCGGAGTTCGTGCGAGCCTGGGTGGTGGACCTACCTGTGACCGGCCCGGCCGGGGTGGCGAAGCGCAACGAGTACGTGGAACTGCTCGCCGATGCATTGCTCGTCGGCTACTCGTCCAAGTCTTCAGAAGCCCCGGGGCGTGAAGTGTTTCTCGCGGCGATCGGCGGTTGCAACGAGTTGTTCTACCGCCAGGTGGTTGACGGGTCGAATTCGTACATGAATCTTCATGCGCCGATCATGTCCTTCCTTGAACGGGTACTGGATCTCTCGTCCAACCCTTCGTAGTCCGGTGTTGACAAGCCAAGGGTAGATCGCCATGCTCATTCAAAAGTACTGATGCGTACTTATGAATGAGGAGTGGTCATGCGAATTACGAGTGGACTGACACAGAGTCCGATCGCACCGCCCGGCCGGGTAGCGATCCGTCCGCGGCGAGTCGATTTCGACTGGGAGAAAGCGCCTTTGGTGTGGTTGCCGAACGAGCCGATCGCCTCATACCTCCTCAGCTCGATGAACCTCGTCATCCCGGAGGGCGAACGGATGATGATCCAGGCCTTCGAGCAGGCCCTCCCGGACGTGCACGACGAGAAGCTTCGCGAGGACATGCTCGGTTTCATGGGTCAAGAACTGCTGCACGCAGAGGCGCATGACGAGGTCATGAATCAGGTGTTCACACGGCACGGGATCGACCCGGCCCCGTTCAACCGCCAGATGCAGTATTTCTTCCGTAGAACTTTGGGCATCGGTGACGACTCCGATCCGCAGGCCGTCCGGCAGCGCCTGATCGAGCGTCTCGGGATTTGCGCGTCTTCGGAGCATATGTTCGCGTTCGTGGGCGACTGGGCGTTGAACGCGGACTTGGAGAAATTCGGCGCGGATCCGCAGATGCTTGACCTCTATCGGTGGCATGGGGCCGAAGAGGTCGAGCATCGTGCCGTGGCACACGAGGTCGCCACGTACTTCGGAGTCGGCTACTTTCGCCGCTGTATCTCCATGATCATCACGTGGCCAATCTTTTTGGGGTGGTTGCTCCGTGCTGCGATGTATCTGAGCCGCAACGACCCCAACACGCCGAACATCGGTTATCCACGATTGCTACTGGAATTCGTCCGCACCGGACGCCGCGGACTGGTGCCTGGTGTATCGAAATGGTTCTGGAGCGGTGTGTCGACGTTCGTGCCGGGATTTCACCCCGACAGTGTGGGGTCCACCGCCCAGGCCCTCGCCTACATCGCGCAATCGCCAGCGGCCAAGCGGGTCAACACATGACACCCAACGCGCCCGAACTCACACAGCGGTGGCCGGCCCCCCGCGAGATCCCGGTCGACCTACGTCGCGGCAAGCGCCGCGACTCGATTCTGCGCATTCTGGATGTCCTGGTCTCCACGCAGGTCAAGTTGGCGGTCTTGATTCATCGCGACGAGCCACCGGAAAACCGGATCGACGAGTACAAGACAACGCTCACGGTGTCGGAGCGCACGACGGTGGCCACCGACAACGACGTGGTCAGTCTCGAACTGCGAGCACCTGACGGCAGCGACCTCGAACGGTGGTATCCCGGGGCACACCTCGACCTGTACCTGCCCTCGGGACGGATACGTCAGTACTCGCTGTGCGGCGATCCCGCCGATCGACGCTGCTACCGGATCGCGGTACGCCGGATTCCTGATGGTGGCGGCGGATCGAACGAGGTGCACGACGAGTTGCCAGTCGGTACCGTCGTCGGCGTTCGCGGTCCACGCAACGCGTTCGGGTTCGTCGAACCCGGGCGAATCGAGCGCGCGAAGCGCGTTCACTTCGTGGCGGGTGGCATCGGCATCACACCGATACTGCCGATGGTCCGCGAGGCGGAGCGCATGGGCCTGGATTGGTCGCTGATGTACGTCGGTCGCGAGCGCCGCACACTACCGTTCCTCGAGGAATTGTCGCCGTTTGGTGATCGGGTCACCATCCGCACCGACGACGAATACGGCCTACCCGCAGCGAACGATCTTCTCCCGCCGAATGTCCGCAGCGGCGACGCGATCTACTGTTGCGGTCCGGTCCCGATGATGGACCTGATCACAGCTAGTGTGCGCAACGAGCCCGGTGTGGAAGTGCACGCCGAACGCTTCTCCGCCGCACCGGTCGTCGATGGACGACCCTTCCGCATCCAACTGGCTCGCACCGGTCAGGTCATCGATGTCGCCGCCGACCAGACCGCACTGGACGCGGTCCTGCGTGTGAACCCGAAAGCCCCCTATTCATGTCGTCAGGGCTTCTGCGGCACCTGCATGGTCCACGTCAGCGACGGCGACGTCGATCATCGTGACAATTCGTTGAGCCCAGCCGAGCGCGCCGCCGGCAAGATGCTCCTGTGCGTTTCGCGGAGCAACAGTCCCTGCCTGACGGTCACCACATGAATCCACCGATGAGAAAACACAATTCCAGACGACCGGAGTACCTGTTGAACGACGATCAACTGACATCGCGAATGGTGGACCTGCTGATCGCACTGGAGGAAATGGACGCCGATGCCGTGCGCGCACTCGTCGATCCCGACATCGAATGGCGCAACACCGGCCTGCCCAGCGTGCGTGGAAGCGAACGCGTCGAACGGGCGCTCACGATCGTCTCTCGCCTGATCACCAGGTACGAGGTCGTGGAAGTGCTCACGATGACCACCGACCACAACACCGTGTCCTCCCGGCGAAGAGAGATCATCCGCATCGGATGGTTTGCCATGCACCTCGACGTAGACGGCCACTACACATTCGCAAACGGCCTGCTTCGCATTTGGGACGACCGCTTCTCCTACCGCCGACTGCTCCGCGGATTGCGATTCGGCCCAACCACCTGAAGTAGCGACGTTTTGTGTCGCATTTTGCCGGGGAGTCCTCACCAGATGCTGAAATCTCCCCCTGCAGCTTCTCGACTGCATCCTCGGTTCAGGAGTTCGGCCGCTGGTGCGGAGAACTCTCGCCGAGTCTACGTTCGCGCATGTGACCAGCTCGTTGTTCCTTTGGACTGCAACGGGATTGGATACCGCTGATGGATTCTCGACAATTGTTCGCCCTCGGCGCGCTCGGTACCGGGATGTTGTCGCTGGCCTTGCAGCTGACCCCGCTGTGCCTCGGCACCGAGGATGCGGAGCAGTACGTCTTTGTTCGCGCCGCCAATGCCACCGCGGTCCTCACCCTTGCTCTGCTGTCCGCCGCGTTTGTCTTCTGGCCGCCGGCTGGATGACTTTCCGGGCGCAACATGTTCACGAATAAAGGAGTTTCGGTGAATCCACCCATAAACCACGACCGCCGGCGATCGGTGGAGTCGATCCTCCTCGGCGGAGCCCTTGCAGCACTGCTGCTCTCGGGATGCACGATCAGTTCAGCAGATCCCACTACCGAGGGCAGGCAGTCGTCGAAGATGCCCACCGACTCCGAGCAGATCACCACGGTGACCCGATCTCACCTCGATACCCTCAGTACGACTCGACTGAGGTGCAACGAGAATTGTCGACGGGTCGGGGCATCCAGGGGCCGGTATCGAGCCGACGGTCGACGGGTGCTCAACTGACGAGTAGTTCCGCAACTTTCTTCGAGAGGCCCCCACTAATGCGTATTGGAGTATCCGGCCCGCACGGGACCGGCAAGAGCACGCTGGTCGACGAGTTGTGTGGCCGCCTCGCGGGACACATTCGGGTCGATGAACCGTATTTCGTGCTCGAAGAGGAGGGGCGCGAGTTCGAGTTTCCGCCCTCGGCTGATGATTACCGTGCGCAGCTTCGTCGTTCACTGCGCTTGCTGACTACACCTTCTTCTGGTGTTGTATTCGATCGCACGCCGCTCGACTTCCTGGCGTACTTGTCGACGTGTGGTGTCGATCCGGAGGCAGAAGTCGAGGCGGCGATTGTGAGGTCCGCGCTGTGTACTCTCGACGTGCTGGTTGTGGTGCCGATTACCGTCGAAACAGTGCAGAAGTTGCCTGCGGTGGGGATGCCGGAGCTGCAGCGCGCGGTGAACGACGCGTTGCTGGATTTGGTGTACGCCGATCCGATGCAGGTGTGTGACTCCCTGGTAGTTGTCGAGCTTGACGGCCCACTCCGTGGTCGGGTCGACACGGTTCTCTCGGCTTTGCAGTGACACCGGAATCGTCGAGCTGGGTGCGTTCGAAAGATGCTGGCACTGATCGTTACTCGTGATGATCGACCTGATGAAACTTCGGTTTATGGCTCGCCGGTCTCTAAAATCGCAAGGGATCTACGTCTTCTCGGGTGAGCTGGTGCTGACGCCCCTTCAGTTTGCCGCCCCGCAGAGCGCTGCTCACCAACGCGCGTTCCCGGGCTCACTCTCTGGCGGAAGGTATCGAAAACAGGCATCTCGTGGCTCAGAGTGAATTCCGAGAGCCGGTTGTCCTGGCAATTCTCGCGAAACCGAGGAAACGGAGTCCAGCGTGACAGTCGCCGCGTACCCATCCTTTCTGTTGCGATTCTCGCTACGGCCGCACTTTTCGTGGCCGGATGATCGTCGGGCTCCGAGACTGATTCGACAAACACCGTAACCGCTCGGCAGCCGCCCAACATCGACATAATCGCTGGTGCTCGCCCCGAATCCCACCATGACCGATTCTTGTCCCACCTTCAGGCGATGGCGGCTGTAGATTCCGATCTATTTGTCAGATCAACCTGCGACTTTCGAAAAACTACGCGACAGTTGGCGCTGAAATTCCGGGCAAAGATGGCCTTTTCGACAGCTGAGAACAATCCACCAGCAGTCGGTCAACACTGCCCCTCTCCCTGGACTCGACGGGATGAAACCGTTAGCAACGGAGCTACGAACGAGGCACGGGGCGTCAGGATTCACCAGTGTGTCGACGACCGGGAGTGACTGCCGACGGAAACTGTTGACTAGGTTCGAACCTTTCCAGCACCAGGCACCGACCCGACAGGTGACCTATCGCCATGGTTCTGTGGCAACAGGTGTGGCCGCGACTTCCCACGAGCATTCCGAGCGCTCCAAGGGGCACCCAACACCCCTTACATAATTTGCCAGCGGAGATCGTCCATGTCGTTTCCAACCTCAGCCGTCGTTGATGCCAACAAACACCTACTGGCGCTTTGCAACAACGGCAACATGATATGGTCGGCAACCAACAAAACCGCACACAACAAGATCGCATCAAACGGCGAACAGCTAACGACTGCAACAATATTCAGTCCACGGCAATCCGGGCTCACACCGCTCCGACGCCAACCACACGGGGACGCGGCATCACCGCTTTTCAATCCTGAAACAGCCACCCGAAAACCACCCCCTCACTTAGGGTGTCGGTTTGTCCAACAAGAACACGGACAAACCGCGGCAGGTCGAACTCATCGGTTTCGCCGCCGGGATGATGACGTACTCGATCGACCGGCCGTGTAGTGGGGAGTCTTCACCCTCCCGATCGGAATCGGGCTTGCAGTCAGTACCTATGGATGGCGCTGGGAGGAAAGCGATTCCGGGCCGTCGGTATTGCAGCGACTGCAGAAATTTTCGCCGTCAACCGCATCCGGGACCTCAACGAGGGCCAAGACACCGCCGAACTGACCGTCCGTATCAGCGGCCCGGGTTTGGACACGTTCGACGCTGACTGCGAGGCACCCAAAGGTAACGTGCTACCCCAGGTCGGTGACCGGCGCACGGTGATGGTGAATCCATCCGACCTCACCTTTGCCATCGTCTATGACCATCTTTCCAACAGGACTAGCACCAATCGTCCTTGCTCGATGATCCGTGGTGCTCCACTAAGCCCTCCTCCAAGAACAAGGAGTCCTACTTCACTCCAGGCAGGTCACCTCAAACTCGAAACACTTTGCAATGAAACGAGTTTGAAATGCTCTTCCTACACGGGTAGCGAGTTGGCTCGACTGAGTGCCCTGCTCGTGATCTACCGATACCTGGGCGGAAGCGAGCGACGGACAGTACGCCACAGCCGCGCACGCCGGCAAAGCTACCGTGATTCGGGTATGGCTGTGGCACAACTGTATTCACAACCGAATGTGACCGCCATCGACAAGACATTTTCCAGTCGGTTGTTCAGACTTTTTCAGCGAGAACGTCGAGGTAGCTGATTTCGGGCGGCGCAGCGAAGAGTTCGTCGGCGCGTTCGCCGAGGGCCTTGCCGACCGGACCATTGAGATGTGTCTCGCGGGCAGCTTGGTCCGGGAATGCGTCGATGATGCCGAACGACGAGGGCCCGAACCGCACCGCGAACCAGGGTTTCGTGCCGGGCTCCTGCTCAACGAGCGGCAGTGCCGATCGGAGGAATTCCTCGACCGCTCCTTCCTTGCCGGGCTTCGCTTCAAGTCGGACCAGCAGCGCCTTGGTGGCCATATCGGATCTCCTCTTCGAGGTGGTGAACACTGTCAAGCATCACACCATCCATCGGTTAATGGAAGGTACCCAAGCCCGCCGTTCGAGGAAACCGATCCCAACCCCCTAGCGATCGTGGAGCCGAAGGAGGAGACTCCATGGTGAGGGAATGCGATGCCTGGATGCAGCCGCAGTTGCGTCGATGGCAGGAAAAATGTTGGTGCGCCGACATTTTGGTGCGGTCTTCACTTCCGCGCGCTGTGGACCTTCCCCGAACAGCACGATTCATTCGGTCGGTCGCTCACGCGTGGACGCCTGCGGCCGGCGAGATCAACCGGAAAGCCGCAGCTACAAGACAAGGGAGTGCCGCGATGAAAGCGCTTGTATACGACGGGCCTCGAGAGGTCCACGTCAAGGACGTGCCCGATGCGCGGATCGAGAATCCGACAGATGTGCTGGTGAAGATCACGAGCACCAACATCTGCGGGTCGGATCTACACATGTACGAAGGCCGCACCGATCTGGAGCCCGGAATGGTCCTCGGTCACGAAAACTTGGGCATCGTCGCCGAAGTCGGCAATGCAGTGGTCAAAGTATCGCCAGGGGATCGAGTGTGCTTGCCGTTCAACATCGGCTGCGGCTTCTGCCGAAACTGCGAGGAAGGGTTGACCGCATTCTGCCTGACGGTGCACCCCGATCCGAAGATGGCCGGCGCTGCATTCGGTTTCGCGGGGATGGGCCCGTTCTGGGGCGGACAGGCGGAATATCTGCGAGTGCCGTTCGGCGACTTCAACTGCCTGCGACTGCCCGAGGATGCCCAGGACAAGGAAACCGACTACGTGATGCTGTCGGACATCTTTCCCACCGGATGGCATTGCACCCGCCTGGCCGACATGCAACCCGGCGATTCGATGGTGGTCTACGGCGCTGGCCCAGTCGGTTTGATGGCCGCGTATTCGGCGATGATCCAGGGAGCGAGCAAGGTGATGATCGTCGACCGCCACCCCGACCGACTACGCCTGGCCGAAGAGATCGGCGTCGTCCCCATCGACGACTCGAAGGGCGACCCCGTCGAGCAGGTCCTCGAGCAAACCAACGGGAAAGGCGCAGACAAGGGGTGCGAGTGCGTCGGCTATCAGGCACACGACCCGCAAGGCCACGAGGACGCCGCCATGACGATGAACCGGCTCGTGGATTCGGTGCGCTTCACCGGCCACATCGGGGTGGTCGGCATCTTCCTTCCCCAGGACCAGAACGGCCCCGACGAACTCGAGCGCAACGGCAAGATCGCCTTCGACATGGGCAAATTCTGGTTCAAGGGCCAGAAGATCGGCACCGGACAAGCGAACGTCAAACACTACAACCGGCAACTGCGCGACCTCATCCACGAGGACCGGGCAAAGCCCTCCTGGATCATCTCCCACGAACTCCCGCTCGCCGAAGCCGAATCCGGCTACCAGCACTTCGACGCTCGCGACGACGGCTGGACCAAAGTCGTCCTGCATCCCTGACACGGCCAGAACCGAGAGGAGCACAACGATGCCAATGCCACTGCAGGGCAAGCAGATAGCGATATCGACTGCCGACGGGGCCGGAGGAGTAAAAGTCGTAGACGAACAGGTCGCGATCGACGAGAACCTGATCTCGAGCCACTCGCCCGACGAGCTTCCTGCGTTCTGTCCGGCCATCGTCGAGCAGTTCGCGAAGCTCGGGGCAGGTGCGTCATGACCGTGAACCAGACCTCGGTATCCCTTGACGATGCGCAGCGGGTCATCGCCGCAGGACAGGCCAAAGCCACCGAGATCGAGTCGCCGTCGAACATTGCGGTGGTCGATGCCGGCGGCAACCTCGTGGCTCACGTGCGGATGGACGGTGCCTGGATCGCCAGCATCGACATCTCGATCAACAAGGCGTTTACCGCGCGGGCATTGGACGTCTCGACCGAGGACCTCGCGGCCAACGCGGGCCCGGGCGAGCAGTTCTACGGGATACACGCCTCCAACGGCGGGCGCATCATGATCTTCACCGGCGGTGTGCCTCTGCGGCACAACGGCCAGGTCGTGGGCGCTGTCGGCGTCAGCGGCGGCACCGGGGAGCAGGACAAGACCGTCGCCGAGGCGGCCGTGGCGGCGCTGTGAGCGGTGGACTGCGTCGTCAGGTCAGAGAACGCATCGACAGGGCAACGTCGAACATTCCGACGTTGCTTTAAAGCTAGTCGCGGCCCCGCGACTGTGACTGGACCGAAGTCGTCCCGCATCCTTGACGCGGCCAGGACCGAGACAAACATAACGACGAGCGGACGTGCACATCCGCGCGCCGTGTCAGGGGCAAACCGAGCCCTCGGCCGAATGATGCCGCAAGGAATAGACGATAATTACGCAAGTCCAGCGATATCGGTGTCCGAAAAATGTTGATTTGCAATAAATTCCGCCTGAGCGGTCTGTTGACCAGCCTCAGAACGGGACGTTGAACTGCGCAGCACGCGGGTGTGCGCCACCTACTCGCAACCAATTGGAACCGGCCAGTAGTGGCTCATTACCTTTCTGTCACAAGGAGATTCGATAGAACTACAATGAATCTCGTCCGGGTTCAACGGAGCTGCTGTTCACTGACTGTGACGATCTTTCGCAAAGGGAGTTCTCCTTTTGCATGCGCCGCGGTAGTGTGGACGTACCGCAGTAGCGGCCGACACTCGAGTTTTCGTGTCGAAGCCGATACTCGGAGTTTCATGCGATGGCCGCTTCGATCGGGTTCCGGCGGGCATCTTCGATCAAGGGCAGGTGTGGTCGCCACTGCCCCGTTGCGCCCCGCCCATCAGGCGAATGTTGTTGACGCCCTTTAGGTGGACGAAAAGACTCATCATGGCTGGGTGGTTCGTGAGCTCAACCGGTTGACCGGCGGTCGGGCCCTGTCAGTACACACAGGCCCGGCGAACCCCACAACATCAACGCTGAGGGGCGTGATGTCAAAGCACAGTGGCGGAAACCCTTACCCTCGGCCGCTCTCGAGCCTCACGCCCGCCATCCACGGATTGGTGTCGGGCGCCGTTATCGGCGCCCTGCTCGGTCTCCATGACTTCACCCAATCCACTCGCCAAAACCAGGGAACTACGAAGTCCTTGCCGACATCGAGCGAAGTTGCGGGCGGAATCGCACTTGCTCAACGGCCGGGCCGATCGAAAGGAATTGAGTCATGACAACTGCTGTAGGCATCGACTTGGGCACAACCAACTCGGTCATCGCAAGCTGGCAAGGCGGCGAGCCGGTGGTGATCTCCAATGTGGAGGGAGCACGGACGACGCCTTCGGTGGTGGCGTTCACCGAGAACGGTGAGCGTCTGGTGGGCCAGCTTGCCCGGCGGCAGGCGATCTTGAATCCGAAGGGCACGATCTACTCGGCGAAACGCTTCATCGGACGTCACTACGACGAGATCTCCGAGGAAGCCAAAGCGGTCAGCTTCGACGTCGTAGCGGGTGACAACGGTGAGGCCCGCTTCGACGTGCGCGGCAAGAAATACGCACCAGAGGAGATCAGCGCTCTCGTGCTGCGCAAGCTCGTCGACGACGCGAGCAAGTTCCTCGGTGAGAAGGTGAAGGAAGCGGTCATCACCGTTCCTGCCTACTTCAACGACGCGCAACGAAACGCCACCAAGGACGCCGGCCGTATCGCAGGCCTCGAGGTTTTGCGGATTATCAACGAACCGACCGCTGCGGCACTCGCGTACGGCATGGACAAACAGACCCACGAAACCGTACTGGTCTTCGACCTCGGCGGCGGAACCTTCGATGTGAGCCTGCTGGACGTCGGAGAGGGGGTAGTCGAGGTTCGTTCCACGGCCGGCGACTCCCACTTGGGCGGCGACGACTTCGATCGACGCGTGGTGGACTACCTCGCCGACGAATTCCAGCGCGCGGAGAACATCGATCTGCGTAAGGATGCGCAGGCGTTGCAACGACTGTTCGAAGCCGCGGAGAAGGCAAAGGTTGAGCTGTCCTCGGTGACCCAGGCCCAGGTAAACCTGCCTTTCGTTACCGCTGACGCGAATGGTCCCAAACATCTCACCACTACGATCATGCGATCGAAGTTCGATGATTTGACTGCCGATCTGGTGGAACGGTGCCTCGGCCCGGTGAAGCAGGCCATGAGTGACGCCAAGGTCGCCGCCAACGACATCGACGAAGTGATACTGGTCGGCGGTTCGACACGTATCCCGGCTGTACAGGCGCTGGTTCGCCGGCTGACCGGCGGTAAGGACCCCCACATGGGCGTCAACCCGGACGAGGTCGTTGCCCTCGGAGCCGCAGTCCAGGCAGGCGTGCTCAAAGGCGAGGTTTCCGATGTGTTGTTACTCGATGTCACCCCACTGTCCCTCGGCGTCGAGACGCAGGGCGGGGTGATGACGAAGATCATCGAGCGGAACACGACGATCCCGGCACGGCGCAGCGAAGTGTTCTCCACGGCGGAAGACAATCAGTCCGCCGTGGACGTCGTGGTGTTGCAGGGCGAACGCGAACGTGCGGCCGACAACCGGGTGCTGGGCCGGTTCCGGCTGGAAGACATCCGCCCCGCGCCACGTGGCGAGGCCCAGGTGGAAGTCATTTTCGACATCGACGCCAACGGCATCCTGAACGTCACCGCTCGCGACAAGGATACCGGCAAGGAACAGAGCATCACGATCAGTGAACAGGGCAACCTGGATCAGGGTGAGGTCGAGCGCATGTTGGCGGAGGCCGAACGGAACCGGGGTGAGGACGAGGCGCTGCGCAAGGCGGTCGACGCGCGCAACGGGCTCGATTCGGTTGCGTATCAAGTGGAGCGGCGACTCGCCGAACTCGGTGACAGTGCCCCGCCGCATGAGAAGGCGCGGGCCGAGATGCTGGTTGCCGACGCCCGAAAGGCCGTGCAGGACGGCGCTTCACCCGAAGAGGTTCAGCCACTCACCTCGGAGCTGCAACAGCTGCTCTACGGACTTGTGCCGGACCAGTCGGACGACGGCCAAGCAGGCGGCGCTGATGCTGCGTCGTCGGATGACGGCGACGTGATCGACGCCGAATTCGATCGAAGCTGAGGCGCACGATGGAAATGTCTGCAGATCATTCGACGACTGAGCCGACTACCAACAGCGCCGACACGGATCAAAGCAAGACCGAGTCCGATCGCGCCGAGACGGCAGACGAGCTGTCTCAACTCGAGGACCGTTGGCGCAGGGCCGTCGCAGATCTGGACAACCTGCGCAAGCGATACGCCAAAGATCTGGACCGTGAACGCGCCGCGGAAGTAGCGAAGGTTTCGGCGGCGTGGCTGCCGGTACTGGACAACTTGGAGCTTGCGCTTGCACACGCAGGCAGCGATCCGCAGGCCGTCGTCGAAGGTGTGAAGGCGATCCGGGACCAGGCGGTACAGGTGCTCTCACGACTCGGCTTCGAGCGCCACGACGAGGTCGGTGTGCCGTTCTCCCCGGAACTCCACGAAGTGGTCAGTGTGGTAACCCGACCCGACCTTCCATCCGGGACCGTGGTCGAGGTCTTGCGCCCGGGTTATGGAGAGGACGGGCGACAGTTGCGGCCCGCCGCGGTGGTCGTCAGCCGCCCAGAGGGGTGAGCACCGATGGCCCGTGACTACTACGAAGTACTCGGCGTACCGAAGGGCGCCGGCACCGACGAAATTCAGCAGGCGTACCGCAAGCTGGCCCGCAAGTACCACCCCGATGTGAACAAGGATCCCACTGCGGAGGACAGGTTCAAGGAGGTCAACGAGGCCTATCAGGTGTTGTCCGACCCGGACACCCGGAAACGCTATGACCGATTCGGTGACGACTTCCGGCACGTACCCGAGGATTACGACGAACGGGTGCGGGCAAACGCCGCCGGGTACGGCGGTGGCGGGAGACGGGTGCACTTCGGCCACGGTGTCGGTGGTGAGGGTGCCGTCGACTTCGAAGACCTCTTCGGGCAGATGTTCGGCGGAGGCGGTGGGTTCGGACCGATTCCCGGCGCCGATCAGGAGGCCGAACTGGAACTGGCTCTGGAAGAGGCCTATCAGGGCGGAAAACGCATTCTCAGACTGGACGGACGGCAGTATGACGTCGACATTCCAGCCGGCGTCCTGGACGGCCAGCGAATCCGGTTGGCCGGGCAAGGAGGCCGAGGCAACGGTGACGCGCCGCCTGGGGATCTGTACCTCGTGGTGCGGATCAAACCGCATTCACGGTTCCGCGTGCAGGGTCGGGACATCTACGTCGATCTTCCCGTATCGCCATGGGAGGCGGTTCTCGGGTCGACAGTCGTCGTTCCCACACCGGGCGGAGAGGCGAAAGTCAAAGTGGTGCCTGGCTCTTCGACTGGTAGGAAGCTGCGCCTGCGCGGAGAGGGAATGCCGAATCCGCGCGGTGCCAACGGCAACCTCTACGCCGAAATCAAGGTGATGGTTCCGTCGAAACCGACAGCACGTGAACGCGAACTGTTCGAGCAGTTGGGCGCCGAATCGAACTTCAATCCGAGGAAAGAGACATGAGCACCTCAACGCCGATCACTCAGTACGTATTGGTTCGCCGTACCGGATTGTCGCCGGACGCCTTCGCCGAACGTACTGGCCTGCACCCGGATCTGGCACGAAAACTCGTGGCTCTCGGACTGCTCGACGCCCACCGCTACGCCGGCGGAGAGATGTCGTTCGACCCATCCGAAGTGACCCACGCCGCACGCATCCAACGACTGCGGACGGGTCTGGGTCTCAACTACTCGGCAATCGGGCTCGTGCTCGATCTGCTGGATCGAATCGAAAGGCTCGAAACAGCGGCCCGCAGAAGGAGGACATCCTCATGGACACCGGCAGCTTGACCGAAAAGTCACGAGAAGCCTTGCAGGAAGCCCAGAATGTTGCGACCAGAATGGGCCACACCGAAGTCGACGGAGAGCACCTGCTGCTCGCATTGGTCGATCAGCAGGATGGGCTGGTGCCCCGACTGCTCGAACAGGCCGGCGCGAATGTCGAAGCACTTCGATCCGATCTGGATCGTGAACTGTCGCGTAGGCCGAAGGTCAGCGGCCCCGGCGTGACCCCCGGTCAGGTGATGATCACCCAGCGTCTGGCCAAGCTGCTCGATGCCGCAGAGCGGGAGGCGAAGAGACTCAAGGATTCCTACGTGTCGGTGGAGCATCTTGTGATGGCCCTTTCCGAGGAAGGATCGGCCAGCGCGGCCGGGCGGGTCCTCGCCAGTCACGGGGTCACACGGGACGCCTTCCTCACAGCGCTGACGAAGGTGCGCGGCAATCAGCGTGTCACGTCGGCAACCCCGGAGGGGGCGTACGAGGCATTGGAGAAGTACGGGCGCGACCTCGTCTCCGAGGGGCGGGCAGGCAAACTCGATCCGGTCATCGGCCGGGATGCCGAGATACGCAGGGTAACTCAGATCTTGAGCCGGAAAACGAAGAACAACCCGGTGCTGATCGGCGACCCCGGTGTTGGTAAGACTGCGATTGTCGAGGGTCTCGCCCAGCGGATCGTCCGCGGCGACGTGCCCGAGGGCCTACGCGACAAGACGATCTTCTCGCTCGACATGGGTTCTCTGGTGGCCGGTGCGAAGTACCGCGGCGAGTTCGAGGAGCGACTGCAGGCCGTGTTGTCCGAGGTGAAGGCTGCCGAGGGGCGCATCCTGTTGTTCGTCGACGAGTTGCATACCGTGGTCGGAGCGGGCTCGGTCGGCGGCGAGGGGTCTCTCGATGCCGGCAACATGCTCAAACCGATGCTCGCACGCGGCGAACTGCACATGATCGGTGCCACCACTCTCGACGAGTATCGCAAGCACATCGAATCCGATGCGGCACTGGAGCGTCGATTCCAGACCGTTCTCGTCGACGAGCCCAGCGCCGAGGATGCGATCTCGATTCTGCGCGGACTTCGAGAACGCCTCGAGGTGTTCCATGGCGTGAAAATTCAAGACGGTGCATTGGTGGCCGCCGTGACCCTCTCGCACCGGTACATCACCGACCGCTTCCTTCCGGACAAGGCGATCGATCTCGTAGACGAGGCATGCGCTCGGCTCCGCACCGAAATCGATTCGATGCCTGCCGAACTCGACGAGCTCACCCGGAAGGTGACCCGTCTGGAGATCGAAGAGGCCGCACTGTCCAAGGAAACGGACGCGGCCAGCAAGGCGCGCCTCGAAGAATTGCGCAAGGAGCTGGCCGACCTGCGGGCCGAGGCAGACGCCCGGCACGCTCAATGGGAGGCGGAGCGGCAGGCGATCCGGCGGGTGCAAGAACTGCGAGGAGATTTGGAACGGTTGCGCGTCGAGGCCGAGGCCGCCGAACGCAACTACGACCTCAATCGGGCAGCCGAGTTGCGATACGGCGAGATCACCGAGCTCGAACGCCGGCTCGAGGCGGCGGAGGAGCAACTGGCCACCAGACAAGGCCGAAATCCGTTGCTGCGTGAAGTGGTCACCGAAGACGAGATCGCAGAGATCGTGGCCGCATGGACGGGTATCCCGGTCGCCCGGCTGCAAGAAGGTGAGCGGGAGAAGTTGTTGAAGCTCGACGAGATCCTGCACGAGCGGGTCGTCGGTCAGGACGAGGCGGTGCAACTGGTCGCGGACGCTGTGATCCGGGCGAGGTCCGGTATCCGTGATCCTCGTCGACCGATCGGTTCGTTCATTTTCCTGGGCCCGACGGGCGTCGGAAAGACCGAGCTTGCAAAGACATTGGCCAGCGCCCTATTCGACAGTGAAGACAACATGGTGCGCCTCGATATGAGCGAGTACCAGGAACGGCACACGGTGAGTCGGCTCATCGGTGCACCTCCCGGATACGTCGGGTACGACGAAGGTGGCCAGCTCACCGAGGCGGTGCGGCGTAAGCCGTACTCCGTGGTGCTCTTCGACGAGATCGAGAAGGCCCACGCCGACGTCTTCAATACCCTGCTGCAGGTGCTCGACGACGGCCGGATCACCGATTCTCAAGGGAGACAAGTCGATTTCCGGAACACGGTGATCATCATGACCTCCAACATCGGATCCCAGCATCTCCTCGACGGGGTCACAGCCGACGGCGAAATCAAGCCGGACGCCAGGGAACGGGTGATGGCAGAACTGCGCGGGCATTTCCGCCCCGAATTCCTCAACCGGGTCGACGACATCGTGCTGTTCTCCCCACTCACCCTGCCCCAGATCGAGTACATAGTGGAACTGCAACTCACCGACCTTCGAAACAGGTTGTCGGAGAGACAGATACACCTGGAAATCACGCCGGAGGCACGCCGACTGATCGCCGAACACGGGTTCGACCCTGTCTACGGTGCGCGGCCGCTGCGCCGATACATCGCACACGAGGTCGAAACCAAGATCGGCCGTGCACTGTTGCGCGGCGAGATCAAACCGGACGGCACCATCAGCGTCACGGTGGACGGCGGCGAGCTTGCCGTCGCGTATGCCGAACCCGCCTTCGCGGCGGCCTGAGAAGAGGTAACTGGTCATGGGATCCGAAAAGGTGAAGTGCCCGAACTGCGGCAAGACCAACAACATCCCGGCAGCAGGGGAAGGAAAACCTCGCTGCGGCAACTGCCACGAGCCGCTGCCCTGGATCGCCGCGGCGGGAGACGGTGACTTCGCGGAGATCGTCGAAAAATCCTCGGTGCCTGTGCTCGTGGATCTGTGGGCGACGTGGTGCGGCCCGTGTCGCATGGTCAGCCCCGCGCTCGAGCAGCTCGCCAGAGAACACGCCGGCCAGATCAAGCTGGTCAAGGTCGACGTCGATGCTGCACCCCGGACGGCTGAACGATTCACCGTCCGCGCCGTGCCGACTCTGCTGGTGATGGACCGGGGTGAGGTTCTCGCTCGCCAGTCGGGCGCAGCTCCGGTCCCCCAGCTGCGCACGTGGCTCGATCAGGCGCTCTCGGAAAATGCCGGCGAGGAGGCGAAGTCATGAGTCCTGTCCATGCGGACCCACATGTAACCGCGATCCGGGCCGTGGTGCCCCGTACCCCGCAGGGCTGCGAGGAATGTCTTCGCCTCGGCACCCCGTGGGTGCATCTGAGGCTGTGCCTGACGTGCGGACACGTCGGTTGCTGCGACTCTTCGCCGGGCAGGCACGCGAGTGCTCACGCTCACGCCATCGGGCATCCGATCGTCCAGTCGATGGAGCCCGGCGAGGATTGGCGGTGGTGTTATGTCGACCAGAACTTCGTCTGAGGGCGCCTCACCCATCGGGTACAGCCCGCCGGTCGACGACGAGACCCCGGACGAGGAGGGCGCCTTCCCTCGGCTGACGGACGACCAGGTCGCGAAGCTCGAGGTCGGTGGCTCGCGTCGACCGGTTCACGCCGGCGAGGTGCTGATCCGAGAAGGCGCGCCTGACAACGATTTCGTCGTCGTCCTTTCCGGAAAGATCGTAGTCGTCGACGAAGGCGACGCGGACGGCGAGCGCCGGATACTGCGCGTGCACGGTCCTGGGCGTTTCCTGGGCGAGCTCGGACTCCTGGAAGGTCAGGTGGCGTTCTTCACCGCCGAAGCGATCGAGGACGGCGAGATACTCGTCGTCCCGGCCGAGCAGGTACGCGAGCTGATTGCCCACGATCCCGTGCTCAGCGATTTGATCCTGCGCGCCTACCTTGTGCGTCGGCACTTGCTGATCGGGCTCGGCTCCGGATTCCGGATCATCGGCTCCTGCTTCTCCCCGGATACGTTGCGACTTCGTGAGTTCGCGATGCGAAACCGTCTGCCCCACAAGTGGTTCGACTTGGAACAGGACGAACGAGTGGAGCAGCTGCTACGCAGCCTGAACGTCGCACCCGAGGACACACCCGTCGTGATCTGGCACGGCGAGAAGGTGCTGCGCAATCCGACGAATGCGGAACTCGCACGCGTCGTCGGGCTTCCTGTCCCGGCACCCGTCGCGGACGCAGCCAAGGACGTCTACAACCTCGTCGTCGTGGGTGCCGGACCGGCCGGCCTGGCCGCATCGGTGTACGGCGCCTCGGACGGGTTGAACACGTTGACGTTGGAGCGGATCGCTGCGGGCGGCCAAGCCAGTACCTCATCCCGGATCGAGAATTATCTGGGATTCCCCGCCGGGGTCTCCGGCTCCGAATTGGCCGAGCGAGCCGTGCTCCAGGCCGGGAAGTTCGGCGCCCGCATCCTGGTGTCGGCAGAAGTGACCGGTTTGGGATCCGAGGCCGGGAACCATGTGCTCCGACTGGCGGACGGCGGGTCGGTGCACGCCCGGGCCGTTGTGCTCGCCGCCGGGGCGCGGTACCGCAAGTTGGCCGTTCAGGGGATCGAGGCGCTGGAAGGAACAAGCGTGTACTACGCCGCAACGCATCAGGAAGCACGGATATGCGGCACCGACCCGATAGCCATCGTCGGTGGCGGCAACTCCGCCGGCCAGGCCGCCGTCTTCCTCGCCGAGCACGTCTCACAGGTGCACCTGCTCATCCGCGGCGATGACCTCGGGAAGAGCATGTCCCGATACCTGGTCGACCAGATCGAACACCATCCGCGGGTCACCGTGCACCGGCACACCGAGATTCGTGCGGTCCACGGCGAGAAATACCTCGAAGCAATTGCAGTCGAGGACAATCGCACCGGCGACCAGGACACGATTCGGCTGCGCGCCCTGTTCGTCTTCATCGGGGCGGTACCGCACACAGGGTGGCTTGCCGACGCGATCGCACTCGACGACCACGGCTTCGTCCTCACCGGTGTGGACGCGATCCACGCACGAGCGGACGGCAGCCTGCCAATCAACGGCGGCCTGTCCAGGACGCTCGAAACCAGCCTGCCCGGCCTGTTCGCGGCGGGCGACATCCGCCGCGGTTCGGTGAAACGAGTCGCATCCGCCGTCGGTGAAGGAGCGATGGCCGTACGCCAAATCCATGAATACTTCGAAAGGAGCTGACGACATGCCAGTAATGGGCACCGTGAAATTCCAGCGGTTCTTCAGGGCAGCGGCCGGACTGCAGGTCGACCGGAACGATCTCAAGCGCTATACCGATTTCATCGACGACAAGATCTACGACGTGATCCTGATCGGGAAAGCCTCCGCGAAAGCAAACTTGCGCGACGTGATCGAACCGTGGGACCTGCCGATCACCAAGGGATTACAGGAGAGCATCCACCGGTTCGAAAAACTCGACGAGGAGATCGAACTTCAACCGCTGCTCGATCAGCTCACGGCCCGCCCGCCCTTGGACGTGGCCCTCTCAGAGGAGACAGAGCAACGACTGCCGCTGATCGCAGGAGGGTTGAGCGTAGCGCTGGCGCAAACCTTCGCCACGGTCGAACCGGACCGCAAGAACCCCGGCACAGCCCAATGGACAGTCGCCTTCGACATCTTCCACCTACTTCTGTGATTACCACCCGTCCCGGCTGACAGCGCGTCTGAGTTCGAATATGCTGTCCGGCTGCGAAAATACCGGTGCGATTCAGAACTGCCTGTCAGTTGGCGTCGACGACGGATGATTTCCGGCGAGAGGTGCGGTTTCCGCGCTCGATTCTCGAGCAGCGAGAACTCCAGTGAGGGACTCGATTACAGCCCTCAGATCCTCTGCCGTGAGCGAGTTCGGCTTACACGCCGAACCTCTGACACCGGTAGTCCGCGTGGCCAGGCGGCGAGCAGAACTTGTCGATCGCCGATCACTCCTTCGGCTCATCTGAGAACCTTTCGTCTTCACTTTCTCGATCCCCGCATCGGGCGGGCCCTGAGCACTTCTGGGCGCGCACAGCTCAAGGCCCGGCAAGGAGACCAGTGAGGGTGGTATGGCCTTGCCTTGGCGAACACCCGCCCGATTGTTTGCCCCCTCGAACGGAACGGGTGCCCCCGACCCGACGAAGGTTATTGCGCACTGCTTGTAGACGACAGGGTCGAAAGTCCCAGTTCCATTGTGATGAGCAAGCTTTGACGGTGGCCGAAGTGTTCTCCCTTACAGCCGGTTCAATGTGTGCACGAATATCGACATCGTTCGCAGCGACTCCGACGAACGAGCACCCGCGATGTTCGATGCCCGATCCACCCGCAAACATCGGGAAAAGACCTATTTGGCAAAAGCATTCGGAACAGACGTCTGCAAACCAAATACCAGGCACGGGCCACCTTTCCAGCCACCGCGCCTACTGCGCAGCTAGCGTGACGACCAAGATGTTCACCTTGCCATGCAACGGCCATGTCACTTCTTGGCATCGAAGGCGACTGAACATGATTTATACCGATCGCACTGTTTATGGTTGAAGATGTGCGGACGACATGAACGTCGACTTCGCACGGATAGTGGGTCATCGGTGTTGTGTGCTCAATGCCGACGTCGGTCATACGCCCCGACTCGCACACGCAGAGTCGGGGCTCCGGCGGATCCGTTGCCGCAACGCCGCTACTGACGAAGTGCCGTACCGCGCCGCCCGCTTCGAATCGAGGCCGAAGGCGGCCACCGCTTTTGTCGGGACCAGGCAAAGCAGCGATCTTCAGGGACCGGAACACTTCCCCAAAGCTTCTGGCACTCTCGGTTGCAGAGTGCTAATTCGTGTGGTTATCATGTTCTCGCACAGTAAGTTCGGTCAACCGCCACAGTGGCGGTGACCTTTCTTTTCACGACATGGGAGGTGTGTTGCTGTGCTTCGTTTCGATCCTTTCACCGACATCGACGCGATCACCAAGTCCGTACTCGCCGCGGGAACCGGCAACGGACGCAGTCCACGGTTCATGCCGATGGACCTCTACAAGGTCGAGGACCAATACGTCCTGCACGCCGATCTTCCCGGCGTCGACCCAGGATCAGTGGACGTCCGCATCGACGGCTCGACCCTGACGTTGACCGCGCACCGCACCGCCCTCTCCGAAGAGGGTGTGAGCTGGCTGGCGAGTGAGCGTTTCGCTGGAACATACAAACGGCAGCTGTCCATCAGCGACGACATCGACGCCGAACAGATCGAGGCCTCGTACGACAACGGCGTGTTGACGGTGACGTTGCCGATCGCAGAGAAGGCGAAACCGCGGAGGATCGAGGTCTCCTCCGGACCACCCTCCCGAACCGATAACGCCGGATCGACAACACAGGTGCAGATCGAAGCCTGATCCGCCTGGCCCGAACACCGCTTGATGGTGGGGTGACTCCCGAGGACACGCGATGGGTTCTCGGGCCTCACCCACCATCGCTTCGATCTCCCACTGCACACCCGTGGCGCACACCGGTACATCCACCACACGAAAGAATCAGCGCGAGAACCCTTTAGCTGCCATGACTGCATCCACTATCCCCCCGCACGAACAATCCGACAACACCGACAACACCGAATCCCGCGCGCACACTCCACCCGATTGGTGGGATCACCACCGTCCTATCACCAGCGATGAATACAGCGACATGGCGTTGATGCTCGGTGCACTCTCGATACTGACGTTCTGGATGTTCGGCCTCGGCATCCTCCTCGGTGCCGCCGCCATCGGAACCGCCCTGGCAGCGCGCCGACCCGACACCCCCGGACGCGATCTGGGCGACAACACCGCCGGCGTGGTCGGGATCCTCACCGGCATCGCCGGAATCGCCTTCGGCGCCGTCTTCCTCACTGCAGCACTACCCCACCTGTAGAAAAACCGAATTCGGCACTTGTGAAATCGGATTCGGTTGTGCCGTAACGCGATCACGGTGCGCGCTGGCCAGTGTCGCGGTCGGAGCCCCGATCGCTGTGGTCCTCTACTACGTGCTGCGTTCGATCATCACGAGAGAATAAGGACTGCGCTGGTCAGCTGCACATTCCCATCACGAACCGTCGGCAGGGATCACGACCTCGCCCGCGGTCGCGAACGCCACCGGCAGTAGCGCCTACGAAGCGCTCTCGCGATCATTCATTCGCTTCGTTCGACCGCGTTCGGGTCTCCTTGATGCGTTGCCGCTGCCGAACCCCGTACGTCGCTTCCGTGACGGCATCGTCGTCCTCGAGACCCGACCCGAGAGCCCCACCTATCGTGGCGATCGACGCCAGCAGCCAGGCGAGCGTGAGGTAGTCGGAGAAGTTCACCCCGTGTCCGAGAGTGCGGGCCAGCAGTTCCGGGGGAAGTGTGAGACACGCAGTGAACAACAGTAGGCAGAACAGGGCCACGTGGAGGACGGTCACGCCGATGAACAGGGTGACCACGGTCGAAATGTTGTACAGCACGGATCGATCGCGCTCTTCCGACGACTTCGGCCGCTCCCACAGTTCGTGATCGACGATCAGCCAGAGAATCATCGCCACGATCGACAGGAGCGTAGCCGCGCTCATACGCCAAGGGCCCATCGTGTCGGCGAACAACCAAATCGTACTCGTTGCTAGCGCGATCGCACCCGTGGCAAAGGCACCGACGAGCACCTTCGACAGTCCGGCGACCAGCCTCCACGGGCGGTTCGCCCGCACCATCCCCGACAACAGTCGTAACCGCCGCAGTCCTGATGGCGCGAAGTAACGACTGCCATTCTCCGTCTGCGCACACGGGAACCGTCGCGCCGCGCCCTGCGGCATGAGTTCCGGTTCACCAAGAATGCGGGCTATCGCGAGTTCGGTAACAGCGCGGACGCGGCGCTCGATGTGGATCGCACCCACCCCAGCGACAGAGACAAGCGCGAAGCAATGGCCGGGGCTGACGTCGGCCACCACCGGCAGCGTATCTTCGCGGCGCGGTAGATCAGTGAGGTATACGACGATGTCCTCCCCTTCGGACGACGGATCGACCGCCCCGATGACGTCTGCGAAGTCTGTTTGCTCGTCCGAGAGGTAGGGCTTGCTACGTACACAAGTCGTCCACCGGCGCTCGAGGCGGTCACGGCTTCGTAAACGTTGTGGCAGATACTTCGCTATGCGTTCCGCGAGAGCCGTAGCTTTGCCCGGTTCCGCGATCAACAGCACCGAGGCCTGCTCACCTGCGGCACCAGATCGCTCTCCCTGGAAGTGTTTATTTGTCTTCACCGCCTTCACCTACCCGCCCGGAGCTCCCCCAAACTCCTCGAATCCGTTGTCACTCCGAATCAATGTCGGGCGGGAGGTCGACCGCCGGATGTACCAGGGACGCGTCATCGGCCGGGGCAACGAGACACGCCGCGCACTAAGACACACGTGATCATCCCGAGTCGACACCAACCCGCCAATCAGCTCCAGCACCGAACCACAACACTCCGCAGCACTTCGCCGACTGAGCGCATTGCAGGAGGCGGTGTACACAGAGAAGCGCCGGAGAGACAATCAACTATGGACACCAACGCCTTCCCCGATATTCGGTGGGGTCACGATCGGCGATTGCTCAAGAAGCCACTGAATGCCTTCGTATCGTCGCGGATCGGGTCTTGGTATCTCCGGAAATTGACGCCGATCGACCGAAAACTGCTCGCGCACAGCAAAGGCCGACGAACGATCTTCGGTCCGATGGGGGTGCCGTTGCTGTTGTTGACCACGACCGGAAGGAAAACAGGGCAGCCCCGGACGACGCCTCTCACCTACATGCGCGAAGGGGACCGATTATTTCTGGTCGGTAGTAATTTCGGGCGACCCCATCACCCCGCGTGGTCCGAGAACCTGTTGGCCAATCGGGAGGCGACGGTGACAATCGCAGGGGCCGAGATCCCTGTGAACACAACCTTGTTGACAGGGCAGGAGGCAGAGAGCGTCTTCGAACAGTTCGTCGAATACAACCCTACGTACTCGGTGTACAAGACTCGCACGGCACGTAATCTTCGAGTGTTCGCTCTCGAACGGCGCCAAACCTGATTCCCCGCAACAAGAACAACCCCTTACTCCCGATCGGCCGGTATCGACGGAATCGCCCCGGCGAGTCCGGGGACTTCGATGTACCCCAAGTTTCGTGGAGCCGTCATTTTTACGTCAGGCTACGGGTTGACGTGTGACGTGTAGGTTCTCGAACTCGATCGGTGTCAGCATCCCGAGGGCACTGTGACGGCGTTAGCGATTGCGGAAGATCTCGAAGTACTCGAACGTGGAGTCGGCCAATTCGGTCCTCGTTTTCCGTCGTTTTCGATTCAAGAGTTCGGTTTACATGCTGCCCCATAAAGATTCGATCACGGCGTGTTCATAGCAATCGCCGATCGATCCCATAGACGGGACCAGCCCTGAGTCGTGCGGGGTACATCATTCCCCGGAAACTACGGTGCGATTCAGTGACACGGGTGCCGACGGTGATGGAGGCGGCGGCCGCGGAGCGGTGTGTGTGGCTCATCGGTTGGACGTGTGCGTGCTGCCCGATGAGCCGTGCGCCCGTGGCCGGCAATGAGTGAGCATCCGAACAGCATGAAGGACCGGCCGTCCGTGTTGTGCGGGCTGTCAAGGGCTAGCTAGAGCTTCTTGTCGAGAACAGGTCCGAGCACGCCCTGCGCGGCCGAGACGATCGTCCGCGGTGGTAATCGGAAGCGCTCAAGTGCGCACGAACCGTTTTCCTCTCCATGCTCCATCGAGCAAGGATTTGGTCAGCCGTGATCGGCGATTCTGCTCGGTCATGCGTCGGTGGTGTTGGCCTGAAAGGTTTCCGCTCGTTCAGCGGGTGAGGAAGTCGACGGCGGCGGGTGCGAATGTGTCGTGGTGTTGGAATATGCCGCCGTGCCCGGAGTCGGGGTAGATGATCAGTTCGCTTGCGGGGATTCGGCGGTGCAGGTCTTCGGAGAGGGTTGAGGGCACCATTCGGTCGTTGTCGCCGTTGGCGATGAGGGTGGGTGCGGTGATGGCCGACAGGTTTTCCGGTGTGGAGCGGCCCCACTTCTTGATCGCTGTGAGTTGGGTCTGAAAGGCCTTGACCGAGACGGGCGCATCTCGGTCGTCGGTGCGTTCCTTCAGGCGTTCGACGAATGCTGTGGCGGCGCGTTTGCCGGCGGTGTTGCGGTTGAAGAACAGGAATTCTTTCGGGTCGGACCGGGTCAGGGTAGCTCGAAGAATGTCGTAATAGGTTGTGCGGGCGACTTTGTCGATGTCCTTACCGCCGGCGGGGCCGGTCCCGGTGAGGACAAGTCTGCGCACGAGTTCGGGGTGCTCGAGCACGAGGGCTTGGGCGATCATGCCGCCGAGGGAGAACGAAAAGATATCGACCGTACCGAGTCCGAGCGCTGTGATGAAGGTGACGGCGTCGTCGGCCATCGCCTCGATGCTGTCGGGAACTTTCCCGGTAGAGGCGCCGACGCCGCGGTTGTCGAAGGCGATGACACGGCGCTTTTTCGCGATGGGGTCGATGATTCGCGGATCCCAGTTGTCGAGGTTCGCGGCGAGGTGGACGAAGAAGACGACGGGGATTTCGCCCTTCGGTCCGAGTTCGCGGTACGCGTAGGTGACGCCGCCGGCGGTGATGGTGCGGGTCGGCGCCTTCGCATAGGACGTGATGACGGGGTCGTTGCCGGTACTCATGGATTTGTCCTTATGTCGGTTGAGGTTTCGAGGTTTCGGGTGTTACTGATGACAGCTTTACCCCGGATGCCACCCTTGCTCAGTGTCCGGAGGCCTTGGGGTGTCTCCTCGAACGGGAAGACCTGCCCGAGGACGGGGCGGAGTGCGCCGTCGTCGACGAGTTCGGCGATGTTGCGGAGTTGGTCACCGCTGGCGTGCATGAAGAGGAACTCGTAGCTCACACCCAGCTTGCGAGCTTGGCGGCGGATACTGGAGCTCAGTCCGGTGATCGCGAGGCGCAGTAGCGGATTGAGCCCGATCTCGCGGGCGAAGGCTGGATCCGGCGGCCCGGAAATCCCGATAGCCTTTCCTCCTGGCTTGAGTACGCGGAGGGATTTCTTGAGGTTCTCGCCGCCGAGGCTGTCGAGCACCACGTCGTAGCTGTGGAGGACCTGTTCGAAGTCCTCATTGTGGTAGTCGATGACTGTGTCGGCACCGAGGGCTCGAACGAAGTCCGCGTTTCGGGCGCTGGCTGTGGTTGCGACCGTGGCGCCGAGGTGTTTGGCGAGCTGAATCGCGATAGATCCGACACCGCCGGCGCCAGCGTGGATGAGGACTCTCTGTCCTGGCTGCACGTTGGCGCGCTCGACCAGTGCCTGCCACGCGGTCAGTGCCACCAGAGGCATGGATGCTGCTTCCGTCATGCTGATTGTTGCCGGTTTGAGGGCAAGATCGGCCTCCGTCACTGCGATACGCTCCGCGAATGTTCCGATGCGATCCTTGTCGGGTCGAGCAAATACTTCGTCGCCGGGTTTGAACGACTGAACCTTCGGCCCGACCTCGATGACGACGCCGGCGAGGTCGTTGCCGAGGATCAACGGAAGCCTGTACGGGAGTATCTGCTTGAACTCACCGGTGCGGATCTTCTCGTCGAGTTGGTTCAGCCCGGCTGCTTCTACTCGCACGAGCACGTCACGCTCACCGACAACTGGCTCCGGCACGTCGGATTCTTGCAGTGGCCCTTTATATTTGGTGACGACGAACGCTTTCATGTCTTTGGTTCCTTCGGCTAGGGCGACGGGAAGGGCGGGGAGGCGTCGCGGCTCTGTTTTCCGCGACGCCTCCGCTTGGCTACTGCTGCGGCGCTGCAGTTCCGAGTTGCGGGTAGAGAGCTTCGATGGGCGCACTGAGTCCAGCTTTGACCTGAGCGGATGCTTCGTCGGCGAGGACTTCGTACTCGCCTGCCTCGACCGCGTCGAACACGGTGCGTACGAGGTCCGCTGGATCAGTTTTGGGGTCGGTGGAGTGCGCGGCCATGGGGGTGTCGACCCAGCCGACGTGGACGCCGACGACGTGGACGCCTGCGGGTGCGAGTTCGAGGCGAAGTGAGTTGGTCGCAGACCATAGTGCAGCTTTGGTGGCGCTGTAGATACCCGCGACGGCGTACCAACTCAGCAGCGAGTGGATGTCTATGATGACCGACTCGTCCTGGGCTGTAAGGATCGGCGCGAAGGCGCGGGCGAGAAAGAGGGGGCCGAGGAAGTTTGTTTCGACATTGGCGCGGATTTCCTCGTCGGTATGGGTGAGGATGCCCGTGCTGGAGGTGGAAGTGCCGGCGTTGTTGATCAGAACGGTCACGTCCGATGCGGCGGAAACGACAGCTTCGATGGATGCGGGATTGGTGACGTCGAGGGCGAGGGGGACGATCCGTTCGTCGTCCCACGTACGAGGAGTGCGAGCGGTGGCATATACCTTCGACGCACCGCGAGCGAGGGCTTCGTGGACGAAGTGCGTGCCGATGCCGCCGTTTGCTCCGGTGACGAGGACAACGGATCCGTTGAGTGAGGGCATGTCAGGTTCCTTGGGTTACGTGGCGGATGGTCAGACGTGTGCGAGGGTCGGGTAGTCGGTGTACCCCGCTTCGCCGCCGCCGTAGAGGGTGGTCGGGTCCACAGTGTTCAGTGGCGCTCCCAGGCGTAGACGGTCGACGACATCGGGGTTCGCCAGTGCGAACTGCCCCAGCGGCGCGATGTCAGCCAGACCGGCGTCGATGTCGCCGGAGATCTGCTCACGCGTGCGCCCGAAGCGCACGACCAGGACAGCGGTCGGCCACACGTCACGGAACGAGCGGAGCAAATCGTCGTCACCGACATGATGGACGTGGAGGTAGGCAAGGCTCAGTGCCGCGAGTTCCCCGACCAGGTGCGTGTACTGGGCGCGCACGCTCCCGATCTCACCTTCGTCGATCCCGCCCAACGGCATCGACGGGGAAATCCGGATCCCCACCCGATCGGCTCCGATTTCTTCTGCCACTGCCGCGGCGACCTCGATCACGAAGCGAGACCGGTTTTCCACCGATCCGCCGTACTGATCAGTGCGGTGGTTCGAGTTCGGGGAGAGGAATTGGTGCAGCAAATACCCGTTCGCAGCGTGAATCTCCACCCCGTCTGCGCCGGCTGCGATCGCAGATGCCGCAGCATGCCGGAAATCGGCGATCGTCGTCTCAATGTCGGAGATGCTCATCTCCCGCGGCACCGGAGTCTTCTGCGGACCGGTCGCGGTGAACATGTCCTGATCAGCCGAGATGGCCGAGGGGGCTACCGGCGGACGGTGATGTGTTGTGTTGTCCGGGTGCGACATCCGGCCGACGTGCATCAGCTGGATGAACAGCGCACCGCCACCATCATGGACGGCCTCGGCGACGTGTGACCAGCCCTCGATATGAGCCGGAGTGTAGATCCCAGGCGTGTTCGGGTAACCCTGCCCGTCGTCGGAGGGCTGGGTGCCCTCGGTGATGACCAGTCCGAGCGAGGCGCGCTGGCCGTAGTAGGTCGCTACGAGCGGGCCCGGGGTGCCGTCCGGGTTTGCTCGGTTGCGGGTCATCGGCGCCAAGGCGAGTCGGTGCGGGAGTTCGACGCGTCCGAGGGCGAACGGTTGCCAGAGTGAAGGTGATGTCATGAGCGGGGTGCTCCTCAGGTAAATCGGTCAGGTAGGTCATCGGTGCGATGCAGAGGTGATGTCTCGTGGGACGATCAAGGGGACATCTGAACCGCATCAATATTGACTACAGTCATAACTGAATGTACTCAATATCTATTCCCGAAGGATATCCGTCATGCCATCCGCTTCCCAGCCAGCCGGAAGGCGCGAGCGAAACAAGCAGCAGAAACTTGTCCGTATTACCGCCGCTGCCAGCGAACTCTTCGCCGAGTACGGCGTCGACGATGTCACCACCCAACAGATCGCCGAGAAGGCGGACGTCGGTACCGGGACGGTGTTCCTGTACGCCAAGACGAAAGGCGAGTTGCTCCTACTTGTGCAGAACGCGAACTACAGCGAAGCACTCGCGCGGGGCCGCACGGATGCCGAAAACATCTCCGACGTACTCGACGCGGTGATGGCGATCATCGGCCCGATCGTGGAATGCAACCGCACCCAGATCGACAACGGACGCACCTACCTGCGGGAGATGGTGTTCGGCAACCCCGAGGAACCCCACCATGCGGAAGCGCTCACCATCGTCGGCCAGACCGAAGAAGCCATCGCAGCAGTGCTGCGCCGAGGCGGTCAAATCGGAGAGGCCGAGGCTGCAACGCGGGCGCACGTGGTGTCGGCGATCATGTTCCTCGCAATGGCGGCCACCGTAAACATCGCTCGTACTGTCGACGAAATCAGGGGGGAGATCAAGGCCCAGGTGGCCGCTCTTCTGCCGCACTGATGCCCTGCGCCACGGCACTGTCACTTCTGGCGCCGATCGCGGAGACTTGCCGATCGAAACCAAATGCCCTCAGCGTCCTCATGCGAGGCCGGTGCGCGCTTGGACGCGGTTACACAGGTCTATGATGCGAGAATCAAATACCCTCTTGGCCAATCGAATTGAGTTTCGCATGTGAGCGACTCCGCCAGGATCGACGGGTCGATCCTGTACTTGCCGAAACCTATTCACTATTGTTGTCCACCGACTTCGATCCGCGGTCGACGCTCAAAGAGCCCCGCGCCTGAAAACTACGGCAAGTTCTGCATCTTGACCGACTTCAGACCTGACTCGTTGCTGCACTCGTAATGCCGTAGCCACCGAAGGCGAAAGGGACCGCACAAGCTTTCCCCAACAAATGCGCCTGCCCGCATCCAATCTACGATACAAACAAGGCCGCGAGCGAAATACTGTGCAAGAAAAAATGTTTCAAGAATTCAATGCTTCGCGGCGGATGTCGCGAATAGCTCGAGCGATGGCTTGCCCACCCCCGATCGACTACCGGCGCCGACGACGCATCTTCCCGGCCCCCTCTGATATCGGGCGCAATCACACTCGACTCCTCGCTCGCGCGGCAAACGCCTACCTGACCGAAGCCTTCACATGGAAAATCCAGCGCTACATCTGGCAACCCCTGACCGGCAGCGACCCACTCGTAACCTACGGCGCTGCTCTGCTCCACGGCCCCGCCGCCTATAGCTACCGCAAATTGTGCTGACGATGCCTGCCGACCTGCAAGACAAATCCGGCGAGGCCGCCCATAGGCTCCTACTCAAGCATCGAATCGGTGAACCCACTAGCTAAACAACACAATTCAGTGTAATCCGGAACATGGGCGGCCCGAGGACGCGAAGAACACTACCTTCGAGACATCGGCCGCAGCGACCTCCGAAGAACTAGTCTGTCACTCACACTCGCGGCCTCGACGGCAGGCGACCCCGAAGAATTTGTCCATCTAGCGCTCTCCGGTGAAATGGTTGCCGCACTTCGACTCTGCCGATTCACCGAAACCGCCCTCTGCGCGTGGGAGACAGAGGCTGCAGCAACTTTAGGAATCCGAAGCACTCAAATCAGCCGAGAATGCGCGTACCTCTCCAAGTCACTCGGAACGGAAATCTTCGCTCGAAGAATGCCCAATGGGACTCGCGAACTCACACCCACAGGCACTGCGCTGCACAACCTCGCCCGGGCGAACATCGACAAACTACGCCGTCGCCAGCTACGAACCACCCTGCGCAGACTAGACACTGAAGAACCACGCTCACGATTTCTTCAACGCGACCCAGTCGCCGCACTGTACCTCAGGTCGACAAGTTCCGTACACAAATCAAACTGCCCCAGATCCGGACGGTGTGTGCTGGGCCTACATCCGCGCTTCGTCCCAACATCGACATAATCGCTGGTGCTCGCCCCGAATCCCACCATGACCGATTCTTGTCCCACCTTCAGGCGATGGCGGCAGCAGCTATCCCCGCGCCATATCGACGAACTTCGAGAGATGAAGCTGGTGCGCCACAGTGATTGTCGCGGTCGGGCCGTTACGGTGCTTACCCAGAATCAGGTCGGCTTCACCGCCACGGGGATCGTCTCGCTCGGTCGCGTCGGGGCGGTACAGCAGAATCACCATGTCGGCGTCCTGCTCGAGTGAACCGGACTCACGAAGGTCGGCGACCTGGGGACGCTTGTCGGTTCGCTGCTCGGGACCACGGTTGAGCTGACAGATCGCGACAACCGGAACTTCGAGCTCCTTCGCCAAAAGCTTTAGGCTACGTGAGAATTCGGAGACTTCCTGCTGACGGGACTCGACCTTTTTACCGGAGCTCATCAGCTGGAGGTAGTCGATGACGATCAGGCGAATGTCGTGTTTCTGCTTGAGCCGCCGCGCTTTTGCGCGAATTTCCATCATGGTGAGGTTGGGGGAGTCATCGATGAAGAGCGGCGCCTCGCTGATCTCACTCATACGACGCGCGAGCTTGGTCCAGTCGTCGTCGGTCATCTTTCCGGAGCGCATGTCGCCGAGCTTGATCTTTGCCTCTGCGGACAGCAGACGCATGACGATCTCGGTTTTGCTCATTTCCAACGAGAACATGACGCTGGCCATGCCGTGCGTGATGGAGCAGGAACGCAGGAAATCCATTCCGAGCGTGGAATTGTGCGTCGGGACCATCGAATGACCGGCCAGGTACATGTGGTCGGCGTTGTCGACCTCGACGCAGCGAACCGGAACACTCGCAATTGGTCGAACATCGACAATGTAGCGCGATCCGCTGCGCGCAGTGCTTTTACTCGCTCGACGCTCCTTGTGCAGCATCGCTTTCCGCGTAAGACCGAACACTTCGTCATCAGTCGAGAAGGTCAAGGTGAATGCAGTCGACGAAGCCTCGGTGCGACCGTTGACTCGCTTTGTGCTCATTTGGCAGCGATAGCCAAGACTGACCACTAATTCCTGGGCATCGCGGACGAGGCGCTCGTTGGTTACCGAAAACTGAACGGAGCCACCGGCAGTCACAGTTCCATCAGTGTCGAGAAGCCCCGCAAGAACCGCACGACGCTGCGCCTCAGACCCACGGAGATACTGGACAGGGATGTGCTTGTTGCCCAGAACACCGACCGTACGTAGGCGTCCTTGAACCGTGCCGTACTCATTGCGGCACTTCTGGCACAGTCGCAGCCCGATCGAAGGTCCACCACAGTGTGAACAGGTTGGCGCAGGTACAGGGTCAGACATGAAATGTGCTTTGCCGCCGCATGATTGACCGCACGTTCGCACCTGACTGGTGAACGGCACGAAGCTCTTTCCGCACACAACGCAATCGCGCGGAGCGACGGGATCTTCCGGGGCTAATTGAAGGCTGTAGCGCAAATGCGCCGACTTGGACGGAACTGCAACCAGGCCTTCGGCCTCGATCAACATGATGATCTCAGGATCAGCAGTGGTGAATTGTGCGCAGGCAGTAGAACCGTCACCTAGCCAAGCGCCAAGTGTGTAGGGCGGGACAAGGAGATCCTGCGTTGGTAGGTCGAGCGGCTTGGCATTCACGACAGAGTGATTAACGCGGCCATCCGCCGTTGCGCATCGCACCGTCGATGCGATCTCCGCCGTGGTTCGGACCTCGGCGAATGTCTTTTGATTCTTATAGCGGTTGTAACCTGTCTTGGCGTTCTGCGCTGAACGGCGCGAAGCACGCGTCTCCGTCAACCACTGATGCTGCTCGTCGGCCACCAACACTGTTCCATCGGAAAACTCGACCTCGTAGCAAGGACGGTCAACCATCACGTCGGTAGCGGCAACAACCCGCGTCGGCTTGCCGTGGTTGTCGATCAACAGATCGCCGACAGCAACGTCACCCATCGTGGTCCAGCCACTGGGCGTCGCGAGGGGAGTATCGAGGGCAAGCGCCTTGCCCACACCAGGACGGGCCGCGACGATAATCATCTGACCAGCGTGAAGGCCGTTGGTGATCTCGTCGAGATCCTTGAATCCGGTGGGCACACCGAGGGAAATTCCGCCGCGGCTGGCGATGGAGTCGATCTCGTCCATCGTGGGCTGGAGGAGCTCGGTGAGGGGTACGAAGTCCTCGGTGGTTCGACGCTCGGTGACCTCGAAGATCTCGGCCTGCGCGCGGTCGACAACCTCAGCCACGTCCTGGCCCTCGGTGCCGGCGTAGCCGTACTGGACGATGCGAGTACCGGCGTCGACGAGACGACGCAGCACGGACTTCTCGGCGACGATCTCGGCATAGAAGGCTGCGTTGGCGGCAGTGGGCACTGTCTGGGTCAGCGTCACCAGGTAGGCAGCACCACCGATACGGCGGAGCTCACCTCGACGGTCGAGCTCGGCGGAGACCGTCACCGGGTCGGCGGGCTCGCCACGGCTGTAGAGGTCCAGGATCACGTCGTAGACGGACTGGTGGGCGGGCCGGTAGAAGTCACCCGGACGCAGTACCTCGAGGACGTCAGCGATGGCGTCCTTGCTCAGCAGCATGCCGCCGAGCACCGACTGCTCGGCAGTCATGTCCTGAGGTGGCTGGCGTCCGAACTCCTGGTCGGGCTCGGCCTCGGGAGGGCCCGGGTAGTCCGGCCCTGAGAAGTCGGAAGGTCCTCGATCATCTACAACAGCCACAAGCGAGACCTTCCCGTAAAACACTCGACGACACTGCCAGAAACCGCAGCGCCCTCATCATTTGTACCTGCCCCCACCGACATCCCCTAGCCGCATTCGGCCAGGCTGTAGATAGACGCCGAGATGACGTTAGGGACTAGTAGGTCCGCATACAAACCGGACTGTGGATAAAGCTGTGGATGCTTTGTGGAAACTCCCGCCCCACGGTGTGCACCGCCTGTGGAGCATTTGGGGACTACTTTGCTTAGTAACTACAAAAGACCAGGTAGATGGCTATCCACAATTTCACAGGCCTGTTGATGAAAATAGTTTTTCCACAGTCGGCGCGTCGGCGTGTCGGGCGTGTTGCCTCGCCCGATTCGTCACTGATCACCAAGTCGAACATCACAGTGTGAGAGTTATCCCCAGGTCCGATTCGGGACGCTGCCAGGCGGCACACCGCACCCCGAAACAAAACGTCGGGCCCCACACACCGAAGTGTGCGGGGCCCGACGAGACGAACAGTCGACTATGCGCCGACGACGTTCAGGTTGAACTTGGCAACCACATCGGGGTGCAGGTTCACGACCACTGCGTGCTTGCCCGTGTTCTTGATGTGAGCCTTCGGCAACACGATGGAGCGCTTGTCGACAACCGGTCCACCGGCAGCCTTGATCGCAGCAGCGACGTCAGCGACGGTAACCGAACCGAAGAGCTTGCCCGAGCCACCGGCGGTCTTGACCGTCAGCGTTACGGACTCGAGGCCCTCGATAGCTGCCTTGAGCTCCTTGGCGTGATCCAGGCCGCGCACAGCGCGCGCTTCCTGTGCACGACGGATGCCCTCGACCTGCTTCTCGGCGCCACGGGTGGCGACGATTGCCAGTCCGCGGGGGAGCAGGTAGTTACGGCCGTAGCCGTCCTTGACCTCCACGGTGTCGCCAGGCGCACCGAGGTTGTCCACGTCAGCGGTGAGGATGAGCTTCATGTTCTTTCCTCCCTTTCCTTAGCGAGCCACGGTGGCGTAAGGCAGCAGTGCTACCTCACGTGAGTTCTTGACGGCAATGGCAACGTCGCGCTGGTGCTGGACGCAATTGCCGGTGACACGGCGAGCACGGATCTTTCCGCGATCGCTGACGTACTTACGAAGCAACGTCGTGTCCTTGTAGTTGATCTGCGTGTTCTTCTCTTTGCAGAAGGTGCAGACCTTCTTCTTCATAACCTTGTCGCGCAAGGGCGGCTTCGGCATGTCTTTGCTCTTTTCTGGATGTTCCTGATCAGGTACGGATCAGAAGGGCGGTTCGTCGCTGCCCGCACCACCGAAGGAGCCCGAAGCCTGAGGCGCACTGCCCCAAGGATCGTCTCCACCCGAAGGTGCAGCGCTCGGACGTCCGCCACCCGATCCGCCGGAGGAACCGCCGAAGTTGCCGCCTCCACCGCCGCCACCACGGTTGGCCTTGTTGACCTTTGCCGTGGCGTACTTCAGTGAAGGACCGATTTCATCGACTTCGAGCTCGACGACAGTTCGCTTTTCGCCCTCGCGAGTTTCGTACGAACGCTGCTTGAGCCGGCCGCTCACGATTACTCGTGAACCACGGGTCAAGCTCTCCGCGACGTTCTCGGCTGCTTCGCGCCAGATGTTGCAACGCATGAACAGCGCATCGCCGTCTTTCCATTCATTGGAATTACGGTCGAAGGTGCGGGGCGTGGAAGCAACCGTGAAGTTTGCAACCGCGGCACCCGCCGGGGTGAAACGAAGTTCAGGATCAGCCGTCAGGTTTCCGATGACGGTGATGATGGTGTCGCCAGCCATGTGGTTCCTCCTGCATTGATGTAAGACCGTTGGGCGCGAGAGTAGAGCTCGCTACCGACAGTAATTACTTGTTGTGGCGCAGAACCTTCGTGCGCAGAACCGACTCGTTCAGACCGAGCTGACGATCGAGCTCAGCGACGGTGGCGGGAGTGGCGTTGATGTCGATCACCGCGTAGATACCTTCAGCATGCTTCAGGATCTCGTAGGCGAGACGACGCTTACCCCAGACATCGACCTTGTCGATCGTGCCGCCGTGCTGGCGCACAACATTGAGGAACGTATCCAGTGAAGGAGCGACAGTGCGCTCGTCCAGGCTGGGGTCAAGGATGACCATCAATTCGTAATGACGCATAAGACCTCATCACCTCCTGTGGACTAAGTGAAAACGGCCACGGACTATCCGTGGCAGGAGGGTCGTTGCGTCAGCAACCCTCGTAGGTTACACGAGGGGCCTTGACCAGGGAAATCGTCCCGGCCCTCCGGGAAGACCGCCAGGTCGATGCGCGACGCGTGGTGCAGACGCATCACCCCGCGAGCCACTGCGCCCCCTAGGGTGAGAATCATGCGAACAGACCGCAAGACCCCGGCGTCGATCCTGGCGTTGGTCGTCGGATTGTGCGGGCTGACGATGGCGCTGGGCTATTTCAACAAGGCCAGATGCGGCGGTGCACCGTTCGCGCCCGACGGACGAAGCCTGAACTTCGACGTCAACAAGAACATCGACGTCTGCTACTCCGACATTCAGTTGCTCTGGCTCGGACGAGGTATCGATCAGCATCTGTTCCCCTTCGTCACCGGAGGGATAACGCCCGAAGGATTCCTGACCGGCGGAACCGTCGAATACCCGGTGCTCAGCGGAATTCTGATGTGGCTGGGCGGTATCGGCTCACACACCGACACCGATTTCCTTCTGCACTCGGCCCTGATCCTGGCTCCTTTCGGACTGCTCACGGCGTGGATGCTCGGCAAGATGAGCGGCGCGTACGCGCTCGTGTGGTCGGCGACTCCGCCCCTGGTTCTGTACGCATTCCACAACTGGGAGCTCCCGGTGGTGGCCACCAGCGTCGGCGCGATCTTCCTGATGACGTTCGAGCGGATCCCGCTGCGAACTCGCGCGGTTCTGGCGGCCGTCATCCTGGCGATCGGTTTCTGTTTGAAGCTGTACCCGGGAATGTTCGTGCTGCCGCTCATGGCCTACGTGCTTCTACGCGGCACCGAAGGCAAGCGCTACGACGTTCGTGGGGCGCTGATGACGGCGGGCGCGGCGATCGTCACCGTCGTCCTCGTCAACCTGCCGTTCGCCCTCATTTCCTACGAAGGCTGGCGCGCGTCGTTCAGCTTCCAGGAGAAGCGAAGCGCCGACATCACCACCAACTCGGTGTGGTTCTGGGGGTTGCGCCCCTTCTACGGTTTCGGAGTTCGCGAACTCAACGCCGACTACGACGCACTGGTGAGCATCCTGTCTCCGGTGATGATCCTGTTGTCGTTCGCGCTCGCGATGTATCTGGGTTGGCGCCGCTACGTCCGCGACGGCTACTTTCCGTGGATTGCAGTCAGTGCCGCGATGCTGTGCGGATTCGTGTTGCTGCACAAGGTCAATTCACCGCAGTACACACTGTGGATCCTGCCTTTCCTCGTACTGTTCAAGATCCGGTGGTTCTGGATCGTCGCCTATCTGATCGCCGACGCAGCGTTGGGTATCGGCATCTTCCGGTACTTCTACCAACTGGACATGAATCTCGATCCGAGCAAGTACGAGGCCGTCGTCCAGGCGAGCGTGTGGGGCCACGTCATCCTGCTCGCCGTGTTCTTCTTCTTGTTCCTGCGAGTCCCGTTGCGGTATCCGCTTGCCGGTGGGACCGATCAGATTGCCAACTCCGACAACAACCTTCCGACTCACTCACGGGAGCACGCCTGATGACTGCATCATGGTTCGAATCACCGACGCTGACCGGTGATCGTGTCCGACTCGAACCCCTGGGCGTCGCGCACACCGACGCTCTGCTCGCTGCTGCCGACGACCCGGCGATCTTTCGTTGGACCGCATCGCCCATCACCGATCGGGAACAGGCACAGAAGTACATCGCTGCAGCAACCGACGACCCTAATCGGATCGCCTTTGCGCAGGTGAACATCGTGACGAACGCCGTGGTCGGCACCACGTCCATGTACCAGATCGACCCGGTAAACCGCAGTCTTGCAATCGGATACACGTGGTTGTCGCGATCGGTTCAGGGAACCGGGATCAATCCCGAATCGAAGCTGCTCCTGCTTCGTCACGCCTTCGACCAGCTCGAAGCCGTACGCGTCGAGTGGCACACGGACGAGTTCAACGAACAGTCCAGGGCCGCGATCGCAAAGCTCGGCGCCCAGTTCGAGGGCCTGCTGCGCAAGCACCGACGCCGTGTCGACGGCAGTTGGCGTACAACAGCGCTGTTCGCGATGACCGACGACGATTGGCCGACCATCGCACCTCAGCTCGAGACACGTACCCGAAACTAGCGATCACCTGCACTCTTCGGCCAAGTCCATGCCAAGATTCACCTCATGAGCGATCAGGGTGGGTACGGGTACCAGGGCAATCAGAATTGGCAACCGTCTCCGTACGGGCAGCCCGATCCGTACGGCAGGCGGCCGACGAACACACTCGCGGTGCTCGCCCTCGTCTTCGCGTTCCTCATCGCGCCGTTGGGGATCGTCTTCGGGCACATCGCTCGCGGCCAGATCAAACGGACCGGCGAAGAAGGCGACGGACTCGCCCTTGCCGGACTGATCATCGGCTACATCTTCACCGCACTCGGCATCCTGGCCGTGATCGTGTGGATCGCGTTCTTCGGGCTGCTCGCCGCCGCTTTCGGCAACGCCGCCAATGAAGCGAGTTCGCGGAGTCTCACCTATACGACGCCGTACTCGTACTCCACGACCACGACTCGGGCGCCGAGTGCACCCACCACAGCGCCGAAAACGACGACGCCCCCACGCGTCACAACCTCGATCGGACCAGCGCCGACCGTCTCGGGCACCAACCGTCAGGGCTTCATCTCCGGCGGCCCCAGTTGCAACTCCACCAATCCTGCCGTCGCCATCGCCGTCACGACCGGATCACGAATCGTCATCTGCGAAACCGGAGTCGGGCGTTACTACTACAAGGGTCAACGGCTGAGCGACGGCGCCACCATCGAACTCGACGATCCGACGCCCACCGGCAACGGATTCACCGTCACCAACAAGGACGTGACGTACAAGCTCACCTCCGCCGGACTGGTGATCACCGGCAGCGGAGGCGAGCTGGGTCGGGAACCGGCGCTCGAGTTCTGGATGAACTGACCCACGTCAGCCGGCACACGGATCCTGATAGGGAACACCGGGCAGGTACCGCTCCCATTCGGCTTCCGTGATGGGAGATCCTGCGGTGCGGCACAATCGATCAACGACGCCGTCGGGGTCGATTCCCCACAAGCGAACGGTCTTGTCCGACCCGCTACCCGCGATCATGTCACTCTCGCCGGCGAACTGAGCGTCGTTGACGCGACCCGGGTAGGCGGACAGCGTCGCAAATCGTGTTGCCTGCGAGGGAGTCTCGATGTCCCAGAGCCAGACGGTTCCGTCGCCGACACCGGCAGCGAGCCGATCACCGGCGCGGTTGAACGAGATCGAATAGATTGCGCCCTCGGGGCCGACGAGACGAGCGAGTTCCTCGGGTGCCGACGGTGTGCGTACGTCCCACACGGCGACACCGTGATCCGCACTTCCGGCGGCCAACAGCGTTCCGTCGGCGCTGAAAGACACTGCTAATGCGTAGCTTTCGAATCCACCCACCGTCGCCGCCACCCGGGGCGACGCTGCGTTCGACACGTCCCACAGATCCACTTCGTTCTTGGCGTTCGCGATCGCCAAGATGTCGGTACCTGGCTGAAAGGCCATCATCTGCGGGTAGGAGCCGACATCGGTCGACGACAACAGTTTCGGAGCCGACGGGTCGGAAACGTCGACCAACGCAATACTGTTGTCGTCCTGCGAGGACACCGCCAGCAGATCTCCGGCGGGGTTCAGCGCGACAACCGCCACGATGCCCTTCACATATACCGCAGGCTCGCCGTAGATACGTGGCGACGCCGGATCACTCAGGTCCCAAAGATATGCACCGCCACCGCCGGTGCCGCTCACAGCCAGGTTCCCGTCTGCCGACACCGCCGACGCACCGCTGAAAGTGTCGGCCCCTTGCGGTTTCAACTCCGGCATCACCGCGGGGCGATCGAGATCCTCGGTGTTCCACGCCAACATCGCGCCACCCCTGGCACCGACACCGGCCACCAGACGCGAGCCGTCCGCGGCAAAGGGACTGGTGAAGATCGTGTCCCGAGCTCCCGCCCAGACCGGACCCGGAAGAGCCCACACGCGAGTCACACCGTTGAGTCCCCCGGTGACCAGATTGCGGCCGTCATCGCTGTAGTCGACGGTGGTCACCGCCCCACTGTCCGGAAGTGTTTCGATCAATGCCCCGGTTCGGGGGTCCCACACGCGCACGGAGTTGTCGGAACTTCCTGCGGCAAGACGTGTTCCGTCTTTGCCGTAGTTCAGTTCGTTGACGTAGCTGGAAAATCCCGTCAGTGCCTGCAGGGGAGTGGGGCGCGCCGGATCGCTCATGTCCCACCGAACCACCTCCCTGCCAGTGGTTCCCGCCGCGAGCTCACGTCCGCCCGGGCTGAAGGCAACGCCGAGGTAGTGGACGGTGGTGCCGTTGGGCTCGGTCGCGAAGATCGGCGCCGATTCCTCACCCCACTTCGCGACGTCCCACACGCGCAGAGTCGCTTGACGCCCGCCCGCCACGAGGAAACGTCCGTCGGGGCTGAACGTCGCGGTGACAATGCCGTCAGCTGGATGCGGAAGAGCAGGCAAAGCAACGGCATTCGTGGAGGTGTCGATGTTCCATCGCAGGACGTCGGGCGTCGAGGTACCGGCGACCAGCTTGGTTCCGTCTGGGCTGAACTCCATGTCCTGCACTACGCGTTCACCGTCGACGGGAAGTGTTCCACGGACCGGATTCTTCGGGTCCGACACATCCCAGAGTGCAGCGCCGCCGGCACCACCGGTCGCAAGGAGCCGTCCGTCCGGGCTGTAGGCGACGGCAAAGAGGGCCGTGCCCTCCGAGACTCCGAGGAACTCCGCCTGCGGAACGGCTGAGGCAACACCGTCCACCATCGGATAAAGCCTGACCTTCCCGTCCGAACCACCCACCGCCACAACAGTTCCAGCTGGGTTGATCCGGGCCTTCATCGCGCCGGGCGGTCCGATGATGCGAGTAGCCGAATGAACGCCCGACGCATCCAGCAATGCCGAGCGGGCTTCGGTCGTTTCGTTGACCGCAAATGCCGCCAGAGCAAGCTGCGACGCCAGCGACGGATCCCGCTCACGCATCCTGATCGACTCGGTGGCCACCTGACGCGACATCGCCTCGTCGCGCGCAGTATCTGCTTGGACACGTTGACGATTGGCGCCGATACCGGCGACGGTGGCAACCACCGCCAACACCAGAGCGATCACCGACGCGGCTGCCAGCGCAGTCACGAGCCGTCGTAGCACGCGTGTACGTCGGCGATCGGCAAATTCCTGCTGATCACGATGCTCGATGCTCGCGGCGAGGTACTCCCGCTCGGTGGCATTGAGGTCGGCGGCGCGGGTCCGACTCGGTTCCAGTGGGAGCCCGAGTTCGCCCGAACGCAGCCATTCTTCCGTCAGATGAAGACGTGCGGGTCCGAGCAGCGCGCCGGGGTCGCGTCCACTGTCTTCCCACACCTGCGCCGCGTAGGTGAACCGGCGATGCACCGCCAGACCGGCGCGGTCCGAGTCGATCCAATCGCGAAGCCGACTCCACGCGGACAGCAAGACCTCGTGCGAAACCTCGACGGTCTCCTCGTCGACGGTGAGAAGGCGGCGTAAGGCGAACCGGTCGATGACGGTATTCACGTCGTCGACGTCGTCACCGAGGAAGAGTTCGGTGCGCGGTGCCCGCCGACGCGTCTGCGTCACTTCGTCGACGTTGACCAACCGGAGGAAGATCCTGCGCGCCAACTGCTGCTGCCGCTCTGTGAGCTCGCCGTACACTTCCTCCGCGCTTTGCTGGACGGCTCCGGCAATCCCGTCGGTGGCGTAGTAATCCGAGACGGTCAGAGTTTTACGCGTCGACCGTTGCCAGGTCCCCAACAGTGCGTGTGACAGCAAGGGCAAAGCTCCGGGGTCGCTCGCCGTGCGCGAGCCGCGTGGTGTCAGCTCGGAGACCAGAACCTGAACCAATTCGCTCTGCACGGTCATCCCGGCCTTGACCGCCGGCTCGACGATCACCTCGCGCAATTGTTCGTCGGTCAGTGGCCCGACCACCATCGGCGAATCGTCGAGCAGCGGTACCAAAAGCGGTTCCTCCGCCGCGAGCCCGTAGAAGTCGGCGCGCATTCCGATGACTGCGATGGTGTTCTCACCGAGTTCCGCGAGGGTCCGCAGTATTTCCTCGCGCCGATCACCGTCGCACTGCGTCCACAGTTCCTCGAACTGGTCGAGGATAAAGACGGTTGGTTCGTCGGAGATCGACGACGGAATTCCTCCCGTACCCGGCTGCAGGGTTTCCACCCGCCAACCGTCGAACCGTGGATCGTCCCCGGCGATCTTGGGGGCGAGCCCGGCCCGCAGCAACGACGACTTACCCGATCCGGAGGCACCGATCACCATGAACTGACGGCGACCGACACCTCGTATCGCCGACGCCACCCGCTCGACCAAGTTGGCAGTGAGTTCGTCTCGACCGAAGAACCACTCGGCGTCCTCTTGCCGGAACGACTCGAGACCTCGATACGGAACGGTGGCGTCGCCGCGTCGTCTGGCCGTCAACTGTCTCACTCGTTGCACCGCACTGATCCAGCGCTGCCGCTCATCCTCGGAATCGACGCCGCAGGCGTCGAGGAGCGCGAAGAACATCGGGGTACTCGCCGGCGTCGGCAGGTGTTGGCCGGCAAACCATCCGCTGACGGTTCCGTGCAAACCACCCGAACGCTCGACGGCTTCGCGGACCGTCAGTCCGGCTGCGTTCCGCAGTGCAGTGAGCGTCTCAGCAAACTGCCCACGCGACTCGATCCGGGCGGGATCGACCTGATTGTGCGTACCGGCTTCCGCCTTCGAGTTCATAGCGACGCACTCTATCGGAGCAGGTAGGGGATTTGTCCGTTGTATGGACTCTGTATCGAGAGAGTTGCACCCGTTCCACTGAGACACCTCGATCGAAATACTCGTCTCAGTCGCACCCTGAGCCAGCAGCCCTTCTGCAAATACGGCAGTCGACGCCCATCCCCTCCGTCGAAAGGCGCTACTCGCATGTCTTCAATCGGCATTTCTCCGAAGATCGAGGCAAACGTGTCCCGAGTCGGCAACCCCAAGCACGGCAAGCACAAGCCGAAGCTGAGCGTCCGCGAGATCGAAGTACTTCTTGCCTGGCTACGTTCGGATTCCAAGTCCGAGGTCGCCGAGACACTCGGCCTACGCGTCTGCACCGTCAACACACACATCACTCGGATCCGCACGAAGTACAGCGACGTCGGGCGGCCGGCTCCCACGAAGGCAGCATTGTTTGCCCGCGCGGTCCAGGACGGGTACACCACCCTCGACGAGTGGTGACCTCAGACCGTGACGGGTTCCGGTTCCTTCGCCTTGGACGGCTTCAGCCAACCGGGTAGCCAGGCAGGTTGTTTGTCCGGTGCTTGATCGAGAACACCGCCCGCCGGATCGTCGATGAACCCGTACCGCACGAGATCCTCCGACGGCCGGTAGATCTGCCGGAGCACCAGCGCGCACAGAACGAGTACCGCGATGTCCCGGATCACGACGGTTCCGGTGAACCACTGCTCGGGCAGCCCCTTGTTGGACACACCGAGGTAATACATCATTCGTGGAACCCAGACCAGGGCGTCGATGGTCATCCACGCGAGCAGGAGTCTGCGGTGCGGCAAGGCCAACACGGCCAGCGGCACCAGCCACAGAGAATACTGCGGGCTCCACACCTTGTTCGTGAGCAGGAAGCCCGCCACCAACAGGAAGCACAGCTGCGCAACTCGCGGACGACGCTGCGCCGTCAGGGCGACGTATCCGACACCGATGCAGACGGCCACGAACAAAAGCAGAGAGACGGCGTTGAGATTCGACGGCGACTCACCCTGTGCGAGAGGACCGTCGAGGCCCTTCCACGACGTGAACGACGCGATCACGTTGTAGAGCGAATCCGGATCGGCCCCGCGTTCGGAGTTGAGCCGGAAGAACTCGTACCAACCATGGGGGTACAGCGCGGCAATGGGCAGGTTCACCGCAAGCCATGCCGCGACCGCGCTGAGAGCGGTCACCAGCCAGTCCCTCGTCTTGCCCGCGCGCAGACACAGGACCAAGAGCGGTCCCAGTAGGAGCAGCGGGTAGAGCTTTGCGGCGCCGCCCAGGCCGAGCAGGATTCCCGCGAGCACGGGCCGCTTGCGTGCCCACGCCAACAACCCACCCGCCGCGAACGCCGTCGCCAGAGGATCGAAGTTCGTGAACACGTGCACGATCACCAAAGGGGAGCACGCGATCAGAGCGCCGTCCCACACTCGTCGTCCGGCCAGCAGGGTGCTCGCCCACACGGTGACCAGCCACGCCAACGCCAACCCGAACGCCACGACGTTGAAATAGAGCGCCACCTGAATCGCGCTCGGCAGCCAGGTGATCGAATCCCACGCCTTCGCGACTTTCATTGCGCCGTACTGGTAGAGCCCCGAGATGACCGGATACTCCATGTACCGCATCTGGATCGAACCGTCGCCGCGTACTTCTTCCCACGACGTCTTGTACGGGAATGCTCCCTGATCGAGGCGCTCGGCTCCGTACAGCGGAACGGTATCGGAGTAACACATCGCCACGTACTGACGGCTGCCACTCCAGTCGAGGCCGACCTGCCCGCTCTCGCCGACCGGCGCCTGCTGAATACAGCCCGCCTTGGCGAACCAGCCGAAAGCCAAGAACACCACGGCGAGCAGAAGGATCACTCGCATCGGTGTGAAGAAGCGAGTGCGCCCGATCAGTGCGTGACGACCTACCGGACCGCCGACGGTTCCCGACAGCGCAGACACCATCGCGTCGTTGCGACTGGGAACGTCCCGCCAATCCGCCGAACGAAGATCTTCGGCCAGCGGAGCGGGGGAGGTCGGTTCGGCATCATCAGCATTCGCGGCCACTCCGCGAGGTTACCGTCTTTCGAACCGACCACCCTCCAACTACTGGCCGGGGCTCACACCTGCCGGTTCTTCCTCGGTGGTCTCGCCTGCCCCCGGTACCTGTGGCGTGGTTGTCGTCGGCCGGGAGATGCCCGGAATCGGGATCGTGATGCCCGGCAGAACCTCGACCTGCGTCGTTGTCACCACGGGCGGCGGAGTGGTTTCCGTCGTCGTCGGCGCAGTGGTCGGCGGCGCCGACGTCTTGGGCGGTGCGGGAGCCGTGTACTCCGGAACACCACCGGCTTGACCGTTGATCTTGCCCGGCGTCGGGAACTTCTCGTTGTCGGTGCCCTCGAGGGCGCCGTCCATCGTGTCCTTCCAGATGTCCGAAGGCAGACCCGAGCCGTAGATCATCGCGCCGCCCGAGTTGGTGATCGCTTCACCGTCGGGAGTTCCGACCCAGACCGCGGTCGAAAGCGACGGCGTGTAGCCGACCATCCACGCGTCCTTGTTGGCTCCGGTGTCACCGAGCTGCGCAGTACCTGTCTTCGACGCCGACAGACGTCCGCCGGCCAGGTTGTGACCGCGCGAGTACGCCGCGATCGGCTGCATCGCAGCCGTCACGTTGTCCGCCACGGCAGCGTCGATGCGGTCTTCACCGGCGGGCGCGCCGCGGTCCAGCAGCACGGTGCCGTCGGCCGCGACGACCTTCTGCACGAAGTGCGGTGCGTGATACGTACCGGACGCGGCGAGTGTCGCGTACGACGACGCCATGTCGAGCACGCGGGCCTGGTACTGGCCGAGCACGATGCCGTTGTTGGGGCCGGAACCGTCAGCCTCGGTGAGCGACGGGCCGACGCCCGGGATGTCCTTCGGGATGCCTGCCTTGTGAGCGATGTCCGCGATTTCCTGCGGGCCGTTGCCGTCGAGGCTGAGCATCTGACGGTAGAAGCTGGTGTTCAGCGAACGCTTGAGCGCCTCTGCGATGGTGCAGGTGCCGCAGCTTTCACCTTCGACGTTGCCGATGGAGATGCCGTTGACGGTCAGCGGTGAGCTGTCGTACATCTGCGAGAGCGGGATTCCCTGATCCAGGGCGGCTGCGAGGCCGAACACCTTGAACGAGGAACCAGTCTGAAGTCCGGCATTCGCGAAGTCGTATCCCGCGCCGTCCTCACCGCCGTAGTACGCCTTGACGGCTCCGGTCTTCGGATCGACCGAGACAACTGCGGTACGCAGATTCTCCGGCTCACCCTCCATGTTGGAACGGGCTGCCTCGACCGCTGCGGCCTGAGCCTGCGGGTCGATGGTCGTGGTGATCTGCAAGCCCTCGGTGTTGAGCAACTGCTCGCTGATTCCAGCGTCGCCGATCTCCTTGAGCACCTGACGCTTGATCAGGCCTTCGGGTCCGGTCGAGCCCTGGCTGCTGTTGTCGACCTGGGCGAGCGGGATGTAGGCGGGGTACTGCATCGGCGTGCGCGCGGCCTGATCCAGCGTGCCGGCGGACACCATGCCGTCGAGCACGTAATCCCAACGGGACTTCGCGCCGGTCGGGTTGGTCTCGGGATCGAGGAGCGACGGAAGCTGGATCGACGACGCCAGGACGGCGCCTTCTTCGATGGACAGCTGGTCGACGGGCTTACCGAAGTAAGCCTTGGATGCTGCGCCGATGCCGTATGCGCCGCGACCGAAGTAAATGGTGTTCAGATACGCGGCGAGGATGTCGTCCTTGGACCACTCGTTGGCCATCTTCGAGGAGATGACGAGTTCCTTCATCTTTCGCGTCAGCGAACGCTCCGAGCCGACAAGCGCCTTCTTGACGTACTGCTGCGTGATGGTCGAGCCACCACCGGCGCTGTCGCGACCGAGGACGTTGTCTCGGGCCGCGCGTGCGAAACCGGAGATCGAGAAGCCCGGGTTCGAGTAGAAATCGCGGTCCTCTGCGGCCAGAACAGCGTTGCGAACGTGCGGCGGTACCTGATCGAGCGAGACCTCGACGCGGTTGCCATCTGGCGGGACGACAGTGCTGATCACCGTGGTGCCGTCGGCGGCAAAGACCGTCGCCACCTGATTGGTCTTGAGGTCACCGGGCTTGGGGACGTCCTGCACGATGTACGCCGCCATGAAGGCAAGGACGGGCAGAACAAGACCGAGCGCCACCAAGACGTAGGCCGAGCGGCGAACTGTGCGCCACTTGGACTTCTTCTTCACGGTGCTCTTTCTTCCCTTCGGGGGTTGTCCGTCGTTGCCACCGCCACCGGAGCCACCTGTCGGTGGCTTCGTCGGTGGAGGTCCGACCGGCGGGCGGGTGCCCGCGTTGCTACGGGTGGTCGCTGCTGCTGCCGCGACGCGCTGGGTCGGTTCGTTCGCCTGAGCGCCTACGGCGCGATCTCGAGGCGGCGGGCCGGCAGGTCGGCCTTGCGGCGGACGACCCTGAGGAGGGGGAGCGGCGGGGCGGCCCTGAGGAGGCGGGCCCGAAGGTCGGGCTTGCGGCGGACGCCCCTGGGGCGGGGGTCCCATCGGACGACCTTGCGGCGGACGACCCTGAGGGGGCGGACCCATCGGAGGGCGTCCCTGCGGTGGTGGGCCCATGGGACGTCCCTGCGGCGGACGACCCTGAGGAGGTCCGGCGGGACGGTTGGGACCGACGGGACGGCCACCCGGGTTGTTGCCGCCCGGGTTGTTGTTGCTGGGGGAACTCACGAATCAAATCTCCAGTGGTCACGGACCGATCACGTGCAGACTTCGATCGGGCCCTTCTTCGGGTGTGGCGTTACTCGCTGGCGGTGCGCCGGCTTGGTGGGCGTGCTCGCCGCGGTCGCGGCGGCGCAGGTACTGCGCCGAGCACATAGGACTGCACCAAGTGGTTCCAACTGCAGGTACGGCACACCTCTACAACGTGCACCGTGAACTCCTCTGCTGTTTCCGCAAGCCGAGCGAGCTCGTCCGAGGTTCGGGCCGATCCCGAAACCTGACCGAGCTTGTCGCCGAACACCCAGGACACGAGCGTCAACTGTTCCTTGCGGCAAATGGGGCAGACGACGTCGCTGCCCCGGCCGTGGAACTTCGCGGCTCTGAGTAGGTACGGATCGGCGTCACACACCTGCTTGACGTCGGTCCGACCCGCAGACACTTCGGCCAGCACAGACCGACGCGCGAGCGCGTAGTCCACAACTTGCCGCTGTATCCGCACCTGACCAGCGTACGTGCGTCCGTGCCGCGACGGACGGTTCGGGAGGGTCACGATGAACACATTTCGGGGGCTGGGGGCATGGCGACCAGCCATTACGATCACTTCCTGTGAAGTCTTCTCGTTCTCCGATGACGCGCGCTCGTGATCTTGATCGCGTCGAAACGTGCAATGTGTTGGACGCCGCGTACGCCGAAGGGCAGTTGAGCGCGGAGGACTACTTCGACCGGACCGAGAAGGCGAAGTCCGCGAAGACCCTGCTCGCACTCGCACGCCTGGTCAACGATCTGCAGGTGCCGAAGATCGAGACCAAAACGGTGCCTCGGACGTCGACGGCACGAAAGGCCGTGTTCGTCGGTGCTGCTGCTCTGATCGTCGTCGGCGCGATCGCAGCAGTGGCGTGGAGTCGGTCACCGTTGACGCCCTCGGAAGACATCACAGCCAGTTATGCCAGCACTACTTCCCTCGCTCCGCCGTTGCCGACCACCACCCCGGTGCCGGAGCCGACCGTCGAACCGATCCTGATCGCACACATCGACACGTTGACGCCGGAAGGAATCGGCGCATTCATCGAGAGGTATCGAGAAGAGTTCGGTGACATGTTCGTAGACGACGCCAGCTTCCACGGCGACTACTCATCAGTGAGCCGGGCGGTCCCCGATGCTCCCGCTCTCACCGAGTCCATCAGTTTTCGCGACGGCTTCGAGAGGGAAGTGACGTCCATTCCGCGGCGAACGGGCCAGCCGACCTTCGACCTCGGTTCCATCCAGATCGACAAGCTCGCGCCGTACATGGTGAACATCGGCGACTATGTCAATGTTTCGGACGCCGCGATCACCCACTTGATCGTGGACGCGAACTACGGCGTCCCGGAGATCGCGATCTATGCAGAGAACGGACTCGGCCACCAAGGACGCATCGAGGTCACGCCGTGGGGCGAGATCTCTCGTTCCTACCCGTACGGGAGCTAGGGTGAGCCGGTGAGTGGGTCCCCGACTACTACCTCTACGCGCACCCGTGCGCGCGACGTCGACCGTTCCGATACCTGCGCCGTTCTCGATACGGCTCTGTCCGACGGCCAGATCACGGTCGACGAGCACGCGAACCGGACGGCTGCGGCCATGACCGCGACCACGCTCGGACAGCTCGATCTGCTGGTCCGCGATCTGCAGAAAGCAACGCTGCGCAACGCCGTCGCCAAAGTTCGCCGTATCGACAAGATCTGGTACCTCGCAGCCGCATCGACTATCTTCGCCGGCCTGATCGGGTACCTCACCTTGTCCGCCGACCCTTCACCCCCACCGCCTCCACCGGCGGCAGCCGAAAACGTCGAACCGCTTGCCCCCATTGTGAGTTCGACGTTGAACACGGTCACCGCAAGCGGGATCGGGGAATTCATCACCAGATACAGCGCCAAGTACGGCACGACGATAATCGATTCCGCCAACTTCTACGACGGCTATGCAAGCGTCACTCGCGCCGCCGCTGTCTCGCCGAACCTGGAGGAAGACATCGACTTTCGAGGCGGTTTCACACCACGCGACAGCACGTCGACTCGAGCAGCCAGCACCGTCACCTTCGACCTCGCTGCCGTCGACATCGACAAACTCGCCGGATATCTGGCAGGAGTGTCCGCAAATCTCAACGTCCCCGACGCCGAGATCACACACATCAGCATGAGTTCGTCGAGCGACGATCCACGCATCTCCATCTACGCCAGCAACAACCTCGGCGCGAGCGGCTCAATGGATTTGACCCCGGATGGCCGCCCGATCCGCTTGTCTCCCTTCACTCCTCGATAGGCCCCGGACATGCCGAACGATCTGACCAGGACCACCCGCGCTCGCAATACCGATCGCGAGGCTACCTGCGCAGTGCTGGACTCCGCCTTCGCCGACGGACAACTCACGGCGACCGAGCACGACGAATTGACCGAACTCGCCGCGGTGGCAGTCACTCTCGGCGATCTCGAAGATTTGACGTCCGATCTGCAGACCGAGGCGTCCCTACCCATTCTTCGGAAAGAACCTTCGCTCGACACGCGTTGGATCGCCGTTGTGATCATCGCGCTGTCACTGGTCTCGGCTGTCGGTTTCGGAATCAAATACGCCGCGTCCGACGTCACGATCTTCTCGAGCCCCGAGCCACAGTTACACACCGTCGACGGCCTGGGGGCGATGTTCCATGCCATCGAAACGGAGTACGGCAGCGGACTGGTCGACGAGATGACCATCTATCCCACTTATGCACGCGTAACGCGCGCCGATCCTGCCGCGCCGCGCAAGAGCCTGGACAGCTACTACCGAGGCGACCTCGAGGACACGACTTCAGGAGGATCACGCGAACCCGACGTGACACAGATCGACGTCAGACAGCTCGATCCTCGCATCGTGATCGCCCTGCTCGACGGCGCCGGAACAACGACGTCGGTGCAAAATCCGACCACTCGGTACGTCTCTGTCGATAGCACCGAAAATGTTCCGACCATCCAGATTCACGTCGGCAACGACCTCGACGAGAGCGGGTACCTGACCGCTGGCCTCGACGGGGAAATCATGTCGATCTACCCGTTCACCCCCTGATCTAGCCGTGACACCTTGGTACACGTATCGGGCCGCAGTGTGGTTTTATATATCGGCGCGATATAGTTGGTTATCGCATCAAGCGGTTAGGTTCAACGACTCGGGAGGTTTGTCAGTTGCTCGAACTCGCAATCCTCGGGCTGCTCCTCGAGTCACCGATGCACGGATACGAGCTGCGTAAGCGGCTCACTGGTCTGCTCGGCGCATTCCGCGCGTTCTCGTACGGATCGCTGTACCCGGCACTGCGGCGCATGCAAGCCGACGGATTGATCTCGGAAGACGTCGACACTGCCACCGGCACGCTCAAGCGTCGGGCGCGTCGCGTCTACCAGCTCACTCCGGAAGGTCGGCAACGGTTCACCGAACTGGTCGCCGACACCGGGCCGCAGAACTACACCGACGACGGTTTCGGCGTTCACCTCGCCTTCTTCAGCCGCACCCCCGCAGAAGCGCGGATGCGGATCCTCGAAGGCAGGCGACGTCAGGTCGAGGAGCGCCGTGAGGGGCTCCGCGAGGCCGTCGGTCGGGCCAGCGGATCGCTGGACCGCTATACCCGTCAGCTCCATCAGCTCGGACTCGAATCGAGTGAACGCGAAGTGCGTTGGCTCAACGAATTGATCGCAGCCGAGCAATCGACAACAGGAACATCCCGGAAAGAAGGAGAACCCGACCATGGGTGAGAACAGCACCGCGGTGCGCGTAGCCATTGTGGGCGTGGGTAACTGCGCCTCGTCCCTGGTTCAGGGCGTCCACTACTACAAGGATGCCGACGAGACCCAGACGGTCCCCGGCCTCATGCACGTCAAGTTCGGTAAGTACCACGTCCGCGACGTGCAGTTCGTCGCTGCGTTCGACGTCGACGCCAAGAAGGTCGGCTTCGACCTCTCCGAGGCGATCCTCGCGAGCGAGAACAACACCATCAAGATCGCCGACGTCCCGCCCCTGGACGTTCCCGTTCAGCGTGGCCCGACCCTCGACGGCATCGGCAAGTACTACGCCGAGACCATCGAGCTGTCCGACGCCGAGCCCGTCGACGTCGTCAAGGCACTCAAGGACGCTCAGGTCGACGTCCTCGTCTCCTACCTGCCCGTCGGTTCCGACGACGCTGACAAGTTCTACGCACAGTGCGCGATCGACGCAGGCGTGGCATTCGTCAACGCTCTGCCCGTCTTCATCGCTTCCGACCCGGAGTGGGCTGCCAAGTTCAAGGACGCCGGCGTCCCGATCGTCGGTGACGACATCAAGAGCCAGGTCGGCGCCACCATCACCCACCGCGTGATGGCGAAGCTGTTCGAAGACCGCGGCGTCGTGCTGGACCGCACCTACCAGCTCAACGTCGGTGGAAACATGGACTTCAAGAACATGCTCGAGCGTGATCGCCTGGAGTCCAAGAAGGTTTCCAAGACCCAGGCCGTGACGTCCAACCTGACCGGCGCACTTGCCGGCAAGGTTCACGACCGCAACGTCCACATCGGTCCCTCGGACTACGTGGAGTGGCTCGACGACCGCAAGTGGGCATACGTCCGCCTCGAAGGCCGCGCCTTCGGTGACGCTCCCCTGAACCTGGAGTACAAGCTCGAGGTCTGGGATTCGCCCAACTCTGCCGGCATCATCATCGACGCCGTCCGCGCAGCCAAGATCGCCAAGGACCGCGGCATCGGTGGACCGGTTTACCCGGCTTCCGCTTACCTGATGAAGTCCCCGCCGGTCCAGATGGCCGACGACAAGGCTCGCATCGAGCTCGAAGCGTTCATCATCGGCGCTGACGAAGCTTAATTCGACTCACACTGATTCGGGGTCTTGCGCCAATGGCGCAAGGCCCCGATTCTGTTATCCGCAGGGTGTTTCCGCATCCGCGCGGGTAATCACGCCTGCGGCTGCCGAATTGCCGTGCGGGTCCGGGTGCCGCTCAGCGTGGAATGATGGACATCAGAACCATCACACGGATCGAGGACCCCATGTCGATTACGTCGCTGCCAGTGCTCGATCTGTCGCTTGCGCAGAACCCCGACACCGCCGAGCAGTTCCGCACTCAGCTCCGCGAGGCCACCCACGAGGTCGGATTCTTCTACCTGGTCGGCCACGGAATTCCCGACGAACTGCAGCGCCGCCTCCTCGCCGTCGCCCGCGAGTTCTTCGCGCTGCCGACTGCCGAGAAGCTCGCGATCGAGAACGTCCGCAGCCCGCACTTCCGTGGGTACACCCGGCTCGGCGGCGAACTGACCGAAGGCAAGCAGGACTGGCGCGAGCAGATCGACATCGGGGCCGAACAGCCCGCGGCCGAGCGCACCGACACCTCACCGGCCTGGGAGATCCTGCAGGGCCCCAACCAGTGGCCCGACGCCCTTCCCGAACTTCGCGACGTCATCACCGAGTGGAACGACACGCTCACCTCGATCGCACTGAGCCTCTTACGCGAATGGGCGGTAGCCCTGGGCCAGGATGCGAACATCTTCGACGACGCGTTCGCTCACGATCCGTCGATCCTCATCAAGGTGGTGCGTTACCCGGGCCGCCCGAAAGGTGCCGGCTCCCAGGGCGTCGGCGGACACAAGGACGCGGGTGTGCTGACTCTGCTCTATGTCGAACCGGGCAAAGGCGGTCTGCAGGTCGAGCACGACGGCGACTGGATCGACGCGCCGCCGATCGACGGGGCGCTGGTGGTCAACATCGGCGAACTGCTCGAGGTCGCTACCGGCGGCTACTTGAAAGCGACTGTGCACCGGGTAGTTTCACCCGAGGGTGACGGTGAACGTATCTCGGTGCCGTTCTTCTTCAACCCGAACTACGCAGCACAGATCCCGGAGTTCGACCTACCGCCCGAGCTCGCGGCGCGCGCCACCGGCGTCACCGTGGACGCGAACAACCCGATCCACGATTCCTACGGGGCGAACGCCCTCAAGAGTCGACTACGTGCGCACCCCGATGTCGCGGCCCGATGGTGGCCGGACATCGTTGCGGCACAAAGCGCTACCTGATGCTGAACTACAGATCCATCGCGACTTTCCACGCCGTGTGCATCGCGCCCTCGATGTAGTCGACGTTCACCGCGTCACCGACCACATGTACGTCGGAGACGACGCCGATCAGAGAATCGGCCAGTGGCGCCTGCGCCGACACTCCCGAGGCGACGACAACCATGTCGGCCGGAGCGGTCCGTGTCTTGTCACCGGAACGGAATTCGACGTGCTCCTTGGTGATGCGCTGCACCGTTGAATTGCGGTGAATGTCCACACCGACATGCTTGGCGTGGCGCACAGCCGTCCAGCGGCGCGGCATCGCCATCGGAATGCCCAACTGCTGGCCTTCTTCGATCAGCGTCACATTGCGACCTCGCTCGGCCAGGAACTCTGCAAGCTCGAGTCCGACAAGCGAACCACCGATCACGACAACGTCCTTACCCATGGGCAGGAACTTGCGGGTCACAGCTCGGATCGCCGCGGGGCTCTTGGTGATACCGGACAACTTGCCCAACTTGGCCATCGTCCGCAGGAACGGCGGTACCTGTGAGACGTCTCCAGCTCCGGTCATCAACGCGCGCAACGAATCACCGGTGTGCACGTGCGGCAAGTCGCCGCCCGGAACGCTAGGCCGCTCACGAACCGCACCGGTGGCCACGACTACGGCGTCGGGGTTCAGTGCCCGGATCGAGGCAACCGAGGCTTCGGTCTTCAGTCGAACATCGACACCGAGACGCTCGATTTCCACTTTCAACCAGCTGAGCAGACGCCCGTTGTCCGGGGTAGTGAGGCTCGAGAACCACAGGGTGCCACCGAGGCGATCGGACTTGTCCAACACCGTGACTCGGTGCCCACGTTCAGCGGCCACGCGGGCCGTCTCGAGACCACCGGGGCCCGCTCCGACCACAACAATGCGTTTCGGAGTGCTGGTCCGGACGAAGGGGAGAAGCGCTTCGTTGCCGAGCGCGGGATTGACAGCGCACAGCGGCGTCTCGTCCCAGAAGTTCTCCTGCACGCAGACGTAGCAATTGATGCAAGGCCGAACCCGCTCGGGTACACCGTCTTTGAGTTTGTTCACCAACTGTGGATCGGCCAGGAGCTGGCGGCCCATTGCGGCGAAATCCGTGCGACCTTCCGCGATCATCTTCTCGCCGACCTCGGGGAGCATACGTCCGACCGTGATCACGGGGATCGATATCGCCTGCTTGATTCGCGTTGCATTGTCCGTGTAGTAGCCGACCTTGTCGGGCAGGGGGCCGTCGGTGAAGTTGGCAAAAGCATTCAGCGCGGTACCGGTGACGTGAATGGCGTCAGCGCCGGCCTCTTCGAACATCTTGGCAGCCGCAGCAGCCTCGTCGACGGTCAGCCCGTCGGTTTCGCCGTACTCTTGACCGGCCAGACGCACGATGACGGCGAGCGCACCGCCGACCTCCTCCTTGACCGCTCGAATGACCTCACAAGCGAGGCGAGCACGGTTCTCCATGGAACCTCCGTACTCGTCGCTGCGCTGATTCGTGTATCGACTCAGGAACGCTCCGAGGACGTAGTTGTGGGCACAGTGAATCTCGACGGCGTCGCCGCCCGCCGCCTTCACCCGTCCGGCAGCCTCGGCGAACATGCGGACCAGCCAATCAAGATCTTCCTTGGTTGCCTCGTGGTACGTAGCCCTCTTGCCCTCGTTGATGGCAGCCATCTTGCCCAGTTCTTCTGGCGTGCAATCGGCCATCGCACTCATGTCACCCGGCGGCTTCGGTGTGGACGGGACCAACTGGGGTCGGCCGTCGAGGGTATCGATGCGCGCCACCTTGCCGTGGTGTGTCATCTGCACACAGAGCTTGCTGCCCGCGTCGTGGACTGCGTCGGCCAACGCCTTGAGACCGGGGATGAACCGGTCTTCCGAAAGCCCCGGTTCCTTGCGGCTGGTGCAGCCCAGCGGATACGCAACAGCGCAGCAACCGGTGATGATCAGACCCGTTCCACCAGCTGCACGCGCCACGAAGTGGTCGATGTCGCCCTTTTCGATTTCCCCGTCTTCACACAGGTTCATGTCCATCGCAGGGAGAACCACGCGATTGGGCACGGTCATCGGGCCGATGGTGCCTGGTGCGAGCAGGTGCGGAAAGGTCTGGCTTCGGATCGTCACGAGCAGACGCTAGAACTGGACCACGCCCATCCGTTGCCGCACTCCCGATCAACGAGACTTCACGCGCTGTGACGTGCGAGGCACTCGGCTATCACCTCGAGCGCATATTCGAGGTCCGCGGATTCCACTCGCCCGTAGCCGATGACCAATCCGCCGGGGTCTCCGTGCGTTCGGGTGGACTCGACCAGGGTGGGCACTTCGACGCCGTGCAGGAGCGCCTCGCGAGCGACGGTCGCTGCCAGATCCGCGTCGAGCATGAGCGTCGTGTGCATGCCGGCGCCGAGACCCCGCAGTTCACCGAACGATGACAGCGCTTCCTCGACCGCCCGATCACGCTCCCGGTACCTGCGCCGGGCGGTACGCACCGCTCGATCCCATTCGCCGTCACGGAGCAGGGACAGGAGTGCTTGCTGCAGCGGAACCGACGGGAAGTCGCCGATTCGCTTGCGGTGTAATGCTATGCGGTCGACCAGGTCGAGGGGAGCCACCAACCAGCCCAATCGAATTCCGGCGCCGAGCGTCTTGGCAACTGTTCCGAGATACACCACCCGATCAGGAGCCAACTGGGCAAGCGCAGGCAAAGGCGCTACGTCGTAACGGAATTCGGAGTCGTAGTCGTCCTCGAACAGGACGACGTCGCGGACGCGGGCGAACTCGATCAACTGGTTGCGCCGACCTACCGGAAGCAGCCCACCCGTCGGATACTGATGGGACGGTGTCACATACACGCCACGGACGCTCTCCGACGCAGTTTCGAGTTGGTCGACACAGAGACCATGAGCGTCGACGGGCACCTCGAGCAGCGACCATCCACAGGCTGTAGCGGCCGAGGACGCATACCGGTATCCGGGATCTTCCATCGCCAGAACAGCACCACGGGTACGCAGAGCCGACAGGGCGAGGCCGAGACCATGCGTGGCACCTGAGGTGATCAGGATTCTCTCGGGTTCAACCGACATTCCGCGGGCTCTTGCCAGTAATTCCGATAGTGCCGAACGCAATTCGTAGTCACCCGCAGGATCGGGATCCTCGAAAGGTGGCGGTTTGGACCCGACGTCACGCCACGCCCGCCGCCACGCTGCCGATGCACGCGGTGGCGTCCACGGCACGCCCGGCCGGAGCTGCACCCTGGGTGACATCTTGTCGGCGGCCTTCTTCGGTGTAGTCGTGGGAGTGACCATGGGGGAGGGCGCCTCGGCAACGAAGGTGCCTGAGCCGTGCACAGCGACAAGCCAACCCTCGGCGATCAACTGCTCATACGCCCGTTCCACGACGCCCCGCGCCACCTCGAGCTCCGCCGCCAGCTTCCGGGAACTGGGTAACCTCAGACCCACTGCCGCCTTACCACTGCGGATATCAGCTCTGAGGTAGTCGGCAATCTGGACCGGGAGCGCCCGCCGATCTGTCCGGTCGAGGACGACGGCTACCGCCGAAGGCAGAAACATTCAGAACCCTCCCGGAAGTGGCAAATCGAAGTGGCCTATCGAAGTCTCCACTGATTGGACCATGACTTGAAGCCACTTTGCCACCAGCATTGTCTGCATGACAGATTCCGTTGTCTTTGCTGCCCCTGCTCCTGCCCCCACTGCACCTATTCCGCTGTCCCCGACAGCACGTACGACGCACAAGCGCGCCCGCCACCACGGCGTCGCAGAACGCGCGGCACTCGTCGACGTCTTGCAGTCCGCGAAGCTGTGCCACATGGGTGTGACCGTCGGCGGAGTTCCCATGGTGTTTCCCACCGCCTACGGGTTCGACCTCGACGGCCCCGACCGCGGCGGATCTATTTATGTTCACGGTTCAGTCGCTTCACGGAGTTTGGCTCCCGACAGCGAAATCTGCATCACCATCACGATCCTCGACGGGCTCGTGTTGGCTCGGTCGGGCTTCCACCACTCGATGAACTACCGCAGCGGCGTCATCATCGGATCACCTCGAGTCGTGACCGACGGCGACGAGCGCGTGAAGGCTTTGAATCTGATCGTCGACCAGGTGGTTCCCGGACGTTCCCAACACCTTCGGGATCACACGCGCAAGGAAATGGCGGCAACCATCGTTCTTGCACTGCCGTTGTACGAGGCTTCCGTCAAGGCCCGCACCGGCGGCCCCGGCGACGATGCCGCCGACATCGGTATCGAAACCGTTTGGGCTGGAGTAGTTCCCGCAGCTACGCACTTCGGTGAACCGATCCCGTCCGAGGATCTCGACTCCGGTGTCGCGCTGCCGGACCATATCTCGACGATGCTCTGACCGCACACGCCGTACACACCGGGGCATGGCTAAGCCCCGGTGTGTACGTATTCAGTTGCGCCCGTTCAGGCTGCTGTGGGTGGGCTGTTCCCGCCGATCGGATGCTGATACGGATCAACCGACATCGGTGGGTAGAACACCGTCTTTCGATCGGGGCCGATCTCCACCCGCCACTCCGTGTGGTGCAGCGTCCGATGGTGATGACCGCACAACAAGATCAGATTGTCGAGATCTGTTGGGCCACCATCGTTCCAGTGAACAATATGATGGGCATCGCACCACCCCGACGGAGTCCCGCACCCCGGAAACGCACACCCGCCATCACGAACCGCCAACGCCCGCCGCTGCGGCACCGTCGCCGTTCTCGCTTCCTTACCGCAGTCGAGCGGAACACCATTCTCATCCAACAAAATTCGCGTGACCGTGCAATCGCAGGCCAACATCCGTGCGGTATCGATACTGATGGGGCCCACCCAATCCGTCCACGCGAAACCCAGTTCCTCGGTGGACGGCAGGAGGTCTTTCAACGCTTGCAGGTCCGTCATGTCTTTCGCGGACGCGGTAACGGTGATGTGCGGTTTCACCCCGCCCTCGATCGGACCCAACCCCGCCCGCTCGTACCGCCGCAGTAGTTCGCAGAACCCGTCCGCCCGCCGTAGCGCCGGCGTACGGGTGTCCTTGACGCCGTCCTTCTCCGGCGTCGGCGCAGACAGACTCGACAACAACGTGATCAGACGTGCCCCGTTCACCGCATCCAGATCACCCTTCACCGACACGCGCCCGTACAAACCTTTCGAGGCATAGAACTCGTTACGTTCGGAATCCTCACCGACCGGAACCCCGTCCTCACGCTTGCCGTACTGCTTCTCGATCCGCCGGATCGCCGCCCGCACCGCATCACAATCGGCAATGTTCTGCGACGCCAGGCCAAGCAGGATCCCGCGAGCCTTGTCCACATCCGCCAGGGTCATGTTCTTCGGCGGATGCTGACAAAACGACGCCACCTGACGGGCTTTCAACGCATCCACGTCACCGCGATGAAACGCATCGCCCACAACGGGTTCGAGCATCAACAACCGCGCCAACCCGACCAGCAGACTGCACTCACCGATCTCCAGATTCGTCGAACCATGCAACCACTGCGCGATCGCCCGAAAACCCTTCCCACCGAGAACCTCACGGGAAAACATCTCCACGATCAGCAACACCATCCGCGACTGCAACTCGTGCCGGACACGCACCAGATCCAGAACCTCCCCCTTGAGGTCCTCGCCATCCAGTTGCCACGCATCCCGACTGTCCATGCTCAAAGTTTAATCGAACAAAGTTTCGAACACAAGGGATGGTAACCGAAACTAGCTGCTAATCAACAACTTTCGCATTCCAGACGAAACGGGCAGGTTCTTGGGTCGCGGGAGTTGCCGCAACTCCGCCACCGATAAAGGGCCGGACAAGATCCAGCGGCAAGGGGAAGACAACGGTGGAGTTGTTCTCACTACCGATCTCGTGAAGCGTCTGTAGATAACGCAACTGCAGGGTGGTCGGATTGCGGCTGATCACCTCGGCCGCCTCGGCGAGCTTGGCCGAAGCCTGAAACTCGGCGTCGGCGTTGATGATCTTGGCTCGCCGCTCTCGTTCGGCCTCTGCTTGCCTGGCGATGGCGCGCTGCATGTTGGCCGGAATCTCGACGTCCTTGATCTCGACGGTCGTGACCTTGACTCCCCACGGCTCGGTCTGCTGATCGATTACCTTCTGCAAGTCCTCGTTGAGCCGTTCACGTTCGGAGAGCAGCGAGTCCAACTCAGCTTTACCGAGAATGGAGCGCAGTGTGGTCTGGGCGATCTGTGAGGTGGCGGCCAGAAAATCCTCGACCTCGACTATCGAACGGTCAGCGTCGACGACCCGAAAGTACGTGACGGCGGTGACCTTCACGGGGACGTTGTCGCGAGTGATCACTTCTTGGACCGGTATCTTCAGCGTGACGGTTCGCAGACTGACCCGCTCCATGCGATCGATCGCCGGCACCAGAATCACCAGACCAGGACCCTTCAAGGTGATCAGTCGACCGAGGCGGAACACCACCGCGCGCTCGTACTCGCGCAGAACTCTCACCGACATGCCCACAAGGACTGCAATCAGCACGACAAACACGGACAACACGACAAGCACGGTGGTCATAGCGGCAGCTCCCACGGTTCACGACGGCGCACTTTCAGAGTCAGGCCTCGAACCTGCTCTACGACGACGGATTCACCCACGGCAGGCACAGAATCGTCGTACCCGAATTCCATTCGAGCACGCCATAATCCGCCGTCGAGCTCGACCTGACCCTGCGCACCGGTCCAACTGCGAACGGTCGCGTCCGAGCCGACAAGAGATTCCGTCCCCGTACGCACGGGAGCGCGGCGCGCGGTAAGCGCTTTTCGACTCGCTACCGCCACCACGCCCAGGCCGACTACCGCGACCCCCGCCGTCACCGGGATCGCGATCAATTGCCCGATACCGTCGGACGTGAAGAGCATCCACACGCCGGCACCGATCATGAGTGCTCCAAGCGCACCGAGCACCCCCGCGGTTGGGGCATGCGCCTCGACCACAATCAACAGGACGCCCAGCAACAGGGCAACGACACCGATCGTCGTCATCACTCGTCTCCACGCTCGCGAGGACGCGGTCACGTCGCGTAGCCATTGTGCGATCGCGCCCTCGGCTTCAACGGTAATCACGTTCGGCCGGATCTGCCACAAGCGCTTTCACATCACGTCAGAGAAGGACCTCACCGATCTGTCGTGCAGTCACCTTGGCAAGGTCGGCGAGAAACGGAATCCGTTCGTCGATCATCAGCTCGACCGGACCACGAAGCCCGAGAGCGTAACGCACAGTGCCGGATCCATCGATGATCGGAATTCCGATCGTTCGGAAATCCGGGGTCAACTCCTCGTCGTTGAATCCGTATCCTCGCTCACGAGTCAGTTCCAGTTCCCGGCGGATACCGGCAACATCGGTGATCGCACGCTGAGTGGTCGCTTCACGTGGCAGCGCAGCCAGCTCGGAATCGTCGACATCGGACCAAGCCAGAAAGGCTTTCCCCAGTGCGCTCGCATGCAAGGGAAGGCGGACACCCTGCAGCACGTGCCCGTCGGCCTCGCGCCACCGACTGAATCCGAGCAACACCACCTCACTTCCGCTTCGCACTGCCAGGGAGGCGGATGCTCCTGTCGTCGCGGCCAATTGCTCCAAATAGGGCTCGGACAGATAGATCCGATGCTGCCGGTAGGAGACCTGTCCGTAAGCCGCCAGCGCCGCGCCGATGCGATACCGACTGGTTGCGTCGTCCTTCTCGAGAAATCCCGCGTCGACGAGCGACTGCAGCAATCGATGCGTGGTGCTGACCGCAAGCTCTTGTCGCCGCGCAACTTCCGAGACTCCCAGTTCTTCGCCACTGCGAAAACATGTGAGCATGGTCAGGGCACGGGTTACCGTCTGAACTCCCGCGCCGCGTGCGTCCGTCACGAACGATCCTTTCGCTGTGGCCTGATCGACCTGAGAATCGGACGCTAACACGGACCCAGCAGTCCGGCCATCCTTTCCATCAGATGGAAAGGAACCGAACGTGGACCTGCAAAAGCCCAGATGAACAGACTTCCGATGTTGTCAAGATTTCCAATCTCCAGAAAACAAACGGGGGTAAAACGGACAGGCACCCAATAGCGTCATCGTCGTCAGTTCTGACGATTCAACGCCTGAAGGAGCCACATACATGTCCCGCTTCCGCCGACTGCCACGAGCTGCCGCTGCGCTCGCCATGATCCCGCTGGCCGGGTTGGCGGTGGCGTGTGGGTCTTCCGATTCCGACAGCGCCGCAGGCAATTCCAGCGCAGACTTCACGCTCAAGGTCTTCGATCCCGGAAACTCCGGTGCCATCGCCGTCGGCAAGCGTGACGGAACCTACGACGAGGCTCTGGCACCGCTGGGCGCAAAGATCGAATGGGTCAAGACCACACCGGGATTCAGCTCCAACCTCAAACTCTTCAACAGCGGTGAACTCGACATCCAAACCGGCGCATACAGTCCCGTCGTCGGCGCACTGTCCAAGGACGTGGGTGTCCGCATCTTCGCCACGTCCGACCCGTACAACAAGGACCAGGCCGGCATCATCGCCACTCCGGAGTCCGGCATCAAGACCGTCGCAGATCTGGCCGGCAAGCGCATTGCCGTCAACCCTGCAGGCAAGGGCGAGTACATCGTGCTCAAGGCTCTGACGCAGGCCGGAGTGCCGATCGATTCCGTCGAACGTGTTCCGCTGCAACAGGCTGACGCGGCGTCGGCGTTCTCCACCGGGCAGGTCGACGCGTGGGCATCGTTCCTGATTCCGTATCAGGAGGCCAAGGCCAAGGGCGCGGTCGAGATCGCAACCGAGGCGAGCATCGACTCCGTGGACAGCACCATCATCGCCGGCCGCACCGCAGTACTCGAAGCGCATCCCGAGGTAGTCCAGAAGTTCCTCGAGGTCACCCAGGAACTCACCGCGAAGCAGCAGGCCGACCCGGCAGCATTCGAGAACGTCTTCGAACAGACCGGTCCGCGCGCACTCTCCGGACAGCGACTCGACGACGCGATCACCCTGGGCGGCCAGATCACCAACTTCCGCTACCCGACTGCAGCCGACGCTACCGACCTCGAATCGATCTCCACGTTGTTCGCCGACAACAAGGTGATCCAGCAGCCGATCAAGGGCAGTGACGTGATCTTCGACCTCCAGGGTGCTGTGGCAGGTTCGGCAGCGGCAGCACCCACCACCGAGGGGAAGTGACCCGATGGTGACGCTGACCCGGCCCGCACGAACTGCGTCGCCGTCAGTGGAGCATCCGCAACTCGAAACGCCCCGCTACCGCCGCAATCGCAGCAGGCCCAAGTGGGTCTCGATCCCACTCCGCTTCCTCGTGCCCGCGCTGCTGGTTGCCGGATGGTGGATCGGATCCGCTACCGGACTGATCCGCGAAGAGATCCTGGCCGGACCTCCGGCGGTGTGGACGGCATTCGCCGAGCTGTACCAGTCGGGTCAGTTGGTCGACTTCGGTCTCGCGTCGCTTCAACGTGCCGCACTCGGTGTTTCGGTCGGTGTGATCGTCGGATTGGTGCTCGGGGTTCTGTCCGGTCTCTCCTCGCTCGGCGAAGAACTGATCGACTCGACCATGCAGATCAACCGCGCGGTTCCGTTCCTCGCGCTCGTTCCGTTGTTCATCGCCTGGTTCGGTATCGACGAAACCTTCAAGGTAGTCCTGATCGCCGTCGCGACCGTCGCCCCCATGTACGCGTACACCTACCTGGGAGTGCGCGGAGTCGATCGCAAGATGGTGGAAGCGGCACAGGGTTTCGGCCTGACGGGTTGGCGACTGGTGTTCGGAGCAATTCTTCCGACCGCCCTCCCCGGTGTTCTGATGGGGCTTCGAATCTGCCTGTCGCTCAGCATCACCGGATTGATCGCCGCCGAGCAGGTCGGCACACGTGAGGGCATCGGATATCTGGTCACCCTGGCGCAGGAATACAACCGCACCGACTACATGGTTCTGTGCATCGTCATGTACGCGGCACTGGGACTCATCTTCGACGCAATCGTCAGACTGATCGAGCGGTACTCCATGCCGTGGCGGAGATTGTCGGTGGCGCGATGACGAATACAACCATCGGCTCGCTGCCATCCACCGAAGCACCTCTGCCGCCGTTGGCAGCCCGTGAGCGGACCGGCACCACCGCGGCCGAGCGACGTGCCGGATCACCGGTAGCGGTCTCGCTCACCGGAGTGCGTAAGTCGTTCGGTGACAAGACTGTTCTGGGCGGTATCGACCTCGAGATCACGCGCGGCGAGTTCGTCGTTCTCCTCGGCCCCAGCGGTACCGGCAAGACGACCCTGTTGCGAGTGCTCTCCGGTTTGGAAGCACCGGACAGCGGAGAGGTGCTGGTTCCGCGCGACCGCACGGTTGTCTACCAGGAACCGCGATTGATCCCGTCGAAGCGAGTTCTGGCCAATGTCACAGTCGGACAGAAACGGTCACGTCAGGTCACCGACAATGCACGCAACGCACTCGCCGAGGTCAACCTCGCGGACAAGCACCGCGCCTGGCCGGCCACCCTCTCCGGCGGCGAGGCCCAACGCGTCGCACTGGCGCGCGCTCTGGTTCGCGAACCTGAACTATTACTGCTCGACGAACCGTTCGCAGCCCTCGACGCTTTGACCAGGCTCCAAATGCAAGACTTGGTAGGCGATCTGGTCGCCCGCCACCGTCCGGCAGTACTGCTCGTCACGCACGACGTCGACGAAGCCGTACGACTTGCCGACCGTGTGCTCATCCTCGACAAGGGCGGGTTTGCCGTGGACGTCGACATCGACCTGCCACGCCCCCGCGATCGGAACGATCCCGAATCTCTGCGCTACCGAGCGAGTTTCCTGAAGGAACTCGGCGTCGGTCGCACCTTCCCCGACGGACAGGACAGTCATGACATTGATCGCTGATTCCGCAATCGACACACTCTGGTACACCCGCTGCCCCGTTCCCACCGCCAGCGGCCTCGCCAACAGTCTCGGTTGGCTCGACCGGACGGCAAACGAATCCGGAGTGCGTTTCGGCGTACTGCAAGATGCCGGACCGGAATTGGCAGTGCGCCATTTCGATCACCACCTCTCCGGACTCATTCGCGAAGGCGGCAACGTCCCCGCACTGGCCGCGCGTGCCAGTGGTTCTCCGACGAGGCTCATCGGGCTCACCTGGATCGACGAGGCCCAGGCAATCCTGGTGCGCGGAGACTCCGACATCCGAGAAGCCGGTCTTCTGGCAGGCGCTCGGATCGGCATCCCGGCCTGGGCGGCAGATCAGGCCAGGAGCTTTCCTCGTGCCATGGCCCTGCACGGCTTCGCCTCCGCACTTCGACTCGGCGAGTTGAGTTTTGCCGACGTCACTCTCGTCGAGGTTGCGACGACGGCGGCCCCCGAGGTCCGCACCGCCTCGTCCACCCGCAACACGACGTGGGGCGTCGAATCCCTGCTACGCGGCGACGTCGACGCAATCTACGTCAAGGGCGCCCGAGCCCAGGAAGTTGCCCGCGAACACGGTCTCGCGGTGGCCGTCGATCTCGATTCCACTGCTTCCCTACGTGATCGCGTCAACAACGGCACCCCACGACCGATCACAGTTCATGCCGACCTACTCGAACAACGCCCGGACATCGTCGTGGGTTTCCTCGCCGAGAGCCTAAGAGCGGCGGACTGGGCCGCAGCCAACATCGACGAGGTCCGAGCCGTTCTGCAGACCGAAACACAGTCGGGGCCCGAAGGTGTGGTGGCAGCGTACGGCGAGAACTTCCACACCGGACTGCATTTGAGCCTGTCTGACGAGCGTGTGGACCTGCTCGGCGTGCAGAAACAATTCCTGTATGCGCACGGCTTCCTTGCCGCCGACTTCGACCTGCAGTCCTGGGTGGCGCACGAACCACTGGAACAGGCACGCAACCTCGTTGCGCAGAAGGGCACAGCAGAATGACGGACGTCTACTGGGAGCTACCGTCTCGCGGTGACGGACGCCGGGCGGTGGCCGCACTGAACAGTCGCGGCGGCTTCGGGCCGCAGCGACCGACTACCGTCGCGACCGATGTTCGTCCCGGAAACTTCGGGCCCTTCGACGAATTGGCACAGATCGTTCTCGCCGCCGAACTGTCGGGCGTCGACGGCGTTGTCGCACCGTACGATCCGAATGGCGAAGAATCCTGGATCGTTGCTGCCGCCGCCCTACGTCAGACGCGTCATTCGCGAGTGGTCGTGGAGTTTCACCCCACTTTCGGCACCCCCGTATACGCCGCCAAAATGTCGGCGACACTTCAGCGCCTGTCAGCAGGTCGTCTCGAATGGCGAGTGAAGGTAGAGACGGACCCCGAAGACGCCGCTGCTCGCGGCGACGTGGTTCGAGGAGCCGACCGCTACGCGCGCGCCGCGGAGTTCCTGACCGTCGCCCGTGGCGTATGGAACGAGGAGCAAATTCTCCCTGGCGGATTCGGCGGCACGGGTTACGACTTCGACGGCGAATACTACGACGTACTCGGCGGCGGATTCCGAGGCATCTTGTCGGGACTCCGTTTTCCCCGAGTACATCTGACCGGAGACTCACCGGAAGCTCTGGAACTCTCGGCCCACCATGCCGATGTCCATCAGTTCACCCTTGCCGGCGACGAGTTGTCGACACGGATCACCACCCTCGACGACCGAGCATCCGAACTCGGCAGGACCGTCGAGAAGGTCCTGCGCATCCCGATCATCGCGAGGGAAACAGCGGACGAAGCCTGGGCTCGCGTCGAACGGCAACTGAGAGAAGCCGATTCCGCTGCACTCGAGATCGATCGGGGCGGCATCCTGTGGTCCGGATTCGACCGCATCGGCTACGAGCACAGTATCGGCCTCGTCGGAAGCTACGAGGAGGTGGCGCAGCGATTGTCGTCGTATCGCGATATCGGCGTGGACGGTTTCGTCCTGTCAGGTCGGCCACACATCGAAGAGCTGCACCGGGCGGGCGAGCATCTCCTGCACCTGGTCGATCCCGAGGGTCGGATTCTCAAGGAAGAGAAGGCCACCACAGAAGAGAAGGCCACCGCATGAGCATCGATTTCTATTGGCGGATCGGGATGGAAGGCGACCACGCGTCGCTGCGTACTCCGCGTCGCTACAACCGCGGCGATGCCGGTGGATACGGGCCGGGCAACATTGCTCCCGCGATCCGCGGCGGCGAATTGGACGGATACAGCTACATCGACCACATGGCCGCGGCGGCAAAGGCTTCCGAGTCCGCAGGGTTCCTCGGTGGACTGCTGCCGTCTTTCCCGATGACCGAGGATCCGTGGGCGACCGCAGCAGCGTTGGCCGCCGAGACCACCACCTACCGTTTCATGGTTGCGTTCCAACCAGGGTTCCTGCACCCGGTCCAGGCCGCGCGAATGTCGGCCAGTCTGCAGCGCGCAACCGGCGGACGTCTGGTTTACAACATCATCAGTGGTGGAGGCGGAGCGCCTCAGCTGTGGTGGGGCGACAAAGTCGACCACGACGATCGCTACACCAGGACGTCCGAGTTCCTCGATGTGCTCAAGGGTGTGTGGGACGGCGAACCTTTCGACTTCGACGGTCGCTTCTTCCAAACCCACGGCGCTGCACTGCCACCCGGGCTGGCCGGCCAACCGTTTCCCGAGGTGTACTTCTCCGGATCTTCGGCCGCAGCCGTCGCCGCCGCCGGACTGCACTCCGATTACTACCTTTCCTGGCTGGAACCGTACGCCGATCTGAGAGCCAAGATCGACGGCGTGCGGGAGAACTCGGCCAAGCTGGGACGCACCCCGAAGTTCGCCGTACGCATCGACGTCGTTGCCCGGCACACCGAAGAAGCCGCGTGGGCCGAGATCGAGAAAGGCTGGGCCTTCGTCGACAAGGGGGCCGCCGACCGAGCAGCGCAGGGCGATTCGGTAGGAGCCGCCCGCATCAAAGGCTGGGTACCCGAACACATCACCGGTTACCGGGATCTGGAGGTGCAGCCTAACGTGTGGTGCGGTTTCAGCCTGATCCGCGGAGGCCCGGCGTTCGGACTGGTCGGCAGCTACGAGCAGGTCGCCGAAAGACTCGACGAGCTCCGCGAGCTGGGCGTCGACGCCTTCATCCTCGCCGGCAACCCGCATCTCGAAGAGGCATACCGCGTCGGCGAAGAAGTTCTTCCCCTCCTGCAGCGCACCCCGATCACACCTTCTGGACTGGAGACTCGATGACCACCACCGAAACTCGACTCGACGCCGATACTGCAGCATTCGTCGAGGAAGCACGCAAAGCAGCAGACAAGGCATTCGACGTCTTCCGTAAGACCGGAACGGTTGCAGCCAACGGGACCGTCAACTTCGTCGAACGCGTGCCCGGTACCGAAATCGCAGTCGCCCTGAACGATCCGGGACCGTGGGCGGACGATCCGTCGGTGTCACCGGTGGTCGCCACGTTCGACGGAGAAGTGCTGTCCGGCAACGGATCGGCCGGTTTCGTCACCGGCTACGCGTCCGTCTTCCGTCAGCATCCGGACATCACCAGCGTTGTCCACATCCACACTCCGTGGCTCGGCGGTTGGGCACAGACTCATCGGACGCTCCCCATCCGCTATGCGGCTTCGCAGAGGCTGACGCTCTCCCGAGAGATTCCACCGCACATCGATCGGTCCCGTTCTGCCGGCGATTTCATTCTCGAGCGTCTCGAACACGATCCTGATCTGGTGGCGATCTTCGAAGCCAACGGCGGGGTCAACGTCATCGGCCGCAGCGGGTTGCTCGACCTCGCGAAGTTCGTCGTCCTCCTCGAGGAAGGCGCACAGTTCCAGGCGATCGCCGAATCCCTCGGCGGTTCGGTCGAATTCGATCCGTCCAACCTCGCCGTCCAGTGGGGCCGTAGCGGGCTCGCCGACGAGGCGCGCCGACGCGGCCTCATCTAGCCACCTCCATCACTGATTCAGAACAGGAAACCGTAGATCTCATGACCGTTCGCGTCGGATACTTCCCACACAACAATTCACTGTTCGTTCTGCGCCACACCGGAATCCTCGAACGTCGTCTCCCGGATGTCGAGTGGGTGGACCTGCGCGAGCTTCCCGCCAAGCCCGCAGTCAACCCGGAGAACGCCTTGCCGACCCTGCACTCGGACTGGCTGTTCGAGGAGGGCGGATACGACGTGATCGGAACCGGATTCACCCCGCCCGTCACCGGATTGGCTCAGGGCCGCGATCTCGTCTACATCGGAATTTCCGGCCCCCGCGTGGAGAACGGGCGCCTGGTAGTCAAAGCAGAGTCCGAGATCAACACGGTAGAGGACCTGCGCGGCAAGCGAGTCGGCATCGCGCACGGATCGTGGCAGACCACACTTCTGTTGTTCGCCTTGGATCAGGCGGGGCTGACCTGGTCCGACATCGTCCCCGTCGATACCGACGTGCGCGGTGGTGGAGCGGATCTCGTCGACGGCACCATCGATGCCTGGGTAGGTGCATACCCGGGGCTGACGGACATCGAAGCGAACCACGAGCTGCGCACGCTGATCGCCACCGACGGGCTCTTCAGCCACCCCTCACTGTGGTTCACCCGGCGCGATTTCGCGGAGACCAATCCGGAGGCCCTTCAGGCGATCATCGAGGCTCTGCAGGAATCCGATGCGTGGATCGAAGCCAATCCCCGCGAAGCCGCGCAGATCTTCGTCGACGACGTCGAGAAGCGTGGTGGGTCCGCAAGCCTCGATGCCTGGGAAGCTGCACTGCGCGGACGTCCTTTCGGCGTCAACCCGGTCACCGACGAGTTCCTCGACGAGCAGCAGCGGGCGGCCGATCTCCTGCTGAGCAACGGACTACTGCCGAAGGCGGTCACCGTCCGCGAAGCAGTCGTGCCGTGGATCAGCGAGTTCGTCGGTTCGGATCGTTCGTCGATCTGATGACCCACAGCTGACAGATCAGCTTCACACGTGACAGATACCGGACGGTCTGCCATTGTGAAGAGATGCGGCGGCGCGTGGGTGAGAGTTGGTCCACGCGACCAGTCTCAGGGGTAACCCCTGGGTCGGCCAGAAGAATTGGATACTGCGTCCACCGGCGCTCGGCACGCTCCGCGTGCTTGCCGCCGCTCCGGACAAAGGATTTGGTCACCCCACGCCGCCGCATCTCGGGCTCGATCCATGCGTGACCTCGAGCTCGATCCCGAGTTGGCGCGGCGTCTGGCAGTTGCGGCCGCTGACGCTCCATGGACACTCGGTGGACTCGAGGAGGCGTTCGGAACAGTCCACGGTGTGTCGGCGACATCGCTGGCCGTCCGGGTGCTCGATCTCATGCCCGCTCCACCGTTCGAACCTCAGACTCTGTACCGATTGCTACGCGAACTGCCGCGGCTTCGACCCGTCCCGGTCTCGATGGACACCAACGAATCCTCGGTGTGGCGGTTCGACGTCCCGCGCTACAACACCAGTGCGGACCTGGCGCGTTCACTGGATCTGACGATCTCCGAACTCGAGTGGTTCTCCGACCGTGGGGAGTGGCTGCGCACGAAACCATTGCAACTGCGCCACTACCGGCCGATGCAGATCAGCAAGAAGGCCGGGGCTCGTCTCCTCGAGATACCCAAACCCCGGTTGCGGGAAATCCAGCGCAAAATTCTGCGCCGCATCCTCGACCAGGTGCCCGCGCACGACGCAGCTCATGGGTTTGTTCGCGGACGAAGTCCACTGACTTTTGCAGCGCCGCATGCACAGTCGGAAATCGTGATCGGCGTGGATCTCATGCAATTCTTCCCGTCGATCACCGGAAACCGTGTTCACGCCGTCTTCGCCGCTCTCGGTTACCCACCCGCCGTGGCAGGAGTGCTCACCGGATTGTGCACTGTTGCAACACCTGCCGATACTCTGCGCGGCCTACCGTACGCACAGGCCTCACAGCTACGCACCGCGCATCTGCCACAAGGCGCGCCCACCTCGCCGGCACTGGCGAATCTCGTCGCGCGCACATTCGACATCCGCTCGAGCGCACTCGCACAGGCGAACTGGCTCGCCTACACCCGATACGCCGACGACCTCGCCTTCTCCGGAATCGAAATAGCCGACGTCGGCACCCTCCTCTGGACGATCAATCAGATCGCCCAGGACGAAGGGTTTGACGTCCATCCGCGAAAGATCAAGGTGATGCGCCCTCATCGACGCCAACACCTCACCGGGCTGGTGATCAACGACCAACCGTCGTATCCGCGTGACGACTACGATCGCCTGCGCGCTCTGCTGCACAATGCAGCCAATACTTCCGCGCAGGAACAGAATCGAGCGGGAGTCGAGCACTTCCGCGCCCACATCTACGGCCGGATCGCGCACATCGGCGAAACCAGCACTACGCGCCGACGCACGTTATTGCGGTTGGCCGACCGTGTCGATTGGGGTGCCGAGATTCTCGAGTCGGACTAACCCATGAATCTCAGCGGTTCACGACCAATTCCGCGGCTGAGGCGAGGGGGACTATCGGATACAGCGGCGACTCGTCCTCGGGGACCAGGGCGGTCGGCCCGTAAATCCAGTCGGTGTAGGTGTAGTCCTGTGTTCCGCGGGCTCGCAGCAACAGATTTCGCTGCTGCCGTTCCGCTCCGTCAAGGTGCCACAGCTCGCCCCAGACGCGGGCCGTCGTCAGTACCCGGCGGCAATGCTCAGGGCGAACGGCCTCATAGGCCGCGAGAGCTGCGTCCCAGTCGATCACGCCGTCGGCACTCCGCAGACGAGCAACGTGTTCAGCGAGTACCCAGCCGTCTTCGATCGCCATGATCGCGCCCTGTGCCATGTACTGCAACGGCGGGTGTGCCGCATCTCCGAGCAAAGCGATCCGGCCCGAAACCCACGTCATGATCGGGTCGCGGTCGTACATCCGCCACCACTTGTCACGCCACATGAACGGGATACCTTCGCGCACCTCCGAGCAGGACTCAGCGAATGCCGCGTCGAGTTCATCAGGTGTGCCCCAGTCCTCCTCGCCTGCAATTGCTTTCGGTGACTCGAAGACGGCAACCTGGTTGAGCATCTCACCGCCGCGAAGGCCGTAGTGCACAAAGTGATGCCCCGGCCCGACGTAGACCACGACCTCCGACAGATCGACGGGACGGTCGGCCAAATCCGCCACCGGAACCGTGCCACGGTAAGCGACATAAGCGGACGACACAGGTTCGTCGTCGACCAACAGCTTGCGTGCAACCGAGTGCAAACCGTCAGCGGCGATGACCACACCGGCTTCGTGCACCTCACCACTCGAAAGACACACCTGCGCACCGGCCTCGGAATTCTCGTAGGCAACAGCCTTGGCGTCGGTGACAAGTTCGACTCCGGCACGCTCGCACGCACGCAGGAACAGTCTGTGCAAGTCGCTACGGTGGATGACCAGGTACGGAAACCCGTACCGGCGTTCGAGATCGGTCAGGTCCAGCTTCGTCAGCTCCGACGCGTCGACGGCATCACGCATCACCATCGACGTGGGCACGACGCCAAGGCTTTTAGCCTCGTCCAATAGACCGTACTCGTTCAAGATGCGGGTGCAGTTCGGTGCGAGCTGCAGGCCCGCGCCCACCTCACCGAATTCGGCGGACCGCTCGAGCACTCGCACGGTAAGACCCTGTCGCGTCAGGGCAAATGCTGCACTGAGACCGCCGATGCCGCCACCGACGACAATGACGTCAGGTGTGTTCATGATGTGCTCCGTTCACAGCCACGCCGGTAGTACCGGCACGGGAGATCCGTCAGTTGTCGACAGATCGTGAGGGCGGCCGCTCAGATAGGCGACCAGGTCGGCAAGCGGACCGGTGACGCTAACCGGTGCATCCGCGCCGGGAAGGTCCCACACCGCTGATGCGTCGGCAGCTTCGAGCCGAAGCGCCACGCCAGGCACCGCGCTGCGCTTGCCCACGATGTCATTACCAAGCGCCACAAGGAAATCGGCCGGTAGATCGGCGAAGGTGACGCCAGTACCGAGATCAACGGCATGGACGCACACCTCCCGTGCCCGCATCCACGGGATCTCCGTGGCTGGGACGGTCCGACCCTGGGCTGTCACGATCAGCTGTGCCCACTGCTCGTCGGAGAGTGACGCCATTGCAGCGTCGAGCTTCTCGGCCGAGGACCGCGGCCACGCGAGCAGAGTGGCCGCCGGCAACTGGGAACCTTCCTCGATCCCGCGGGCGCGGGCGTCGGAGGAGGCGTACATCGGTGTCTCCTCGCCGGTTTCGGCCCAATGGACGAGGTTACGGAGCGCTTCGGCGTTGGCGGCGACGTGAGCGAGAAGGTGGCGCCGACCCCAGCCCGGAAGGCCAGACGGCGCCGCCACACCGGCGTCGTCGAGTCCGGTGACGCCGCTCAGGAACAGCTGCGTCCCGTGCTCCATCCAGCGCCGGGCGTCAGTCATTCCTTCACCACCTTGTTGGTGCACGCACCGAGACCCGAGATTGCAGTAACAACGCTCTCGCCCCCGAGCAGGTAGACCTTCGGATCGCGGGCATGGCCGACACCAGCGGGGGTTCCGGTTGCGATCATGTCGCCCGGATTGAGGCGCGTGATGGTCGAGATGTACTTCACGAGCGTGATCGGATCGAAAAGCAGTGTGCCGGTGTCATCACGCTGCATTACTTCGCCGTCGACGGTTGTCGTGACCTCGAGAGCCGGGCGGACTCCGCCGACCTCGTCCGGCGTCACGAGGAAGGGTCCGACCGGAGTCGTGGAATCCCAGATCTTGCCCTGGGTCCACTCGATCGTGCGGAACTGCCAGTCGCGCACCGACACATCGTTCATGACGGTGAAACCGGCGATCGCAGCCTCGGCCTGAGCGTCGTCGGCGCGGCGCACCTGCTTGCCGATGACGATGACCAGCTCGACCTCCCAGTCGAAGGCCTCGGTCTCGTCCGGCCGGACGATGTCGTCGTTCGCGCCGATCAGGCTGTCGGCGAACTTCGGGAACAGCGTCGGATACGACGGGAGTTCGCGGCCCATCTCCTTGATGTGATTCGTGTAGTTGTGACCGACACAAATGACCTTCGACGGCTGCGGCACTACCGGTGCGAAGTCTGCACCCTCGAGCGGGTAGGTGCTGGCATCGTCGGCCGATACAGCTTCTGCGCGAAGCTTCCAATCCTCATGGGCAAGAAAGATTCCCAGATCGCTCTCGCCGAGGTCGACCAGACGGTCGCCGTCGAGCTTGACTGCGCGCGTCGTTCCGCCGGTGCGAATTGTCGTGAGCCTCATCGTGAAATCTCCATTCGGTTGAGCTGCAGTGCTTCGAAGACGGGTGCGTCGCCGAAGCGGAAAAGGTCGAGTGCGCCGGAATCCGAGTCCGTCTTTCCCGCTTCCGATTTCGCGGAGAACGGCGTCCAGGACGGAACGACGAACAGGTCGCCGCGCGTCACTGTCCAGGTGCGGTCGCCAACAGTCACCGTGCCGGAACCGTCGAACACCTGGTAGACGCTCGAGCCGGTCTCCTTCACCGGAGCGGTCTCGGCGCCGCGGACGATGCGGTGGAACTCGGTGCGCATCGTCGGCAGGACGTCGCCGCCGGTGTGCGGGTTGGTGTAGCGAACCGCCGCGTGGCCTGGTTCGACTGTGCCGCCGTAACCTTCGGCTTCGATCGCAAGCTGATCGCGCAGTGCACGGTCGGTGAACTCCCACTTGTACGAGAGCAGTGGGCTGCCGGGAGCGACCTGGGTGGCACTGAGCGGGCGCAGGCCGGGGTGACCCCACAAACGTTCGGACCGGGAGCGCTCGGGAGTGATGCGCTCGGCGTCACTGATCTCGTCGCGCCCGAACTCGAAGAACTGTGCTTCCGTCAGGTACTGGAACGGGATGTCCAGGCCGTCGATCCACGCCATCGGCTTGTCGGTGGCGTTGTGGTGGGCGTGCCAGTTCCAGCCCGCCTGCGGCAGGAAATCGCCGCGGTTCATCGAGACGGCGTCACCGCCGACGACCGTCCAGACGCCGGAGCCTTCGACGACAAATCGGAATGCGTGCTGGGTGTGGCGGTGCTCGGGAGCATCCTCGCCCGGCATCAAGTACTGGATCGCCGCCCACAAGGTGGGGGTGGCGAAGGGCCGGCCACCCAGTGACGGGTTCGCCAGCGCAATCGCGCGACGCTCACCACCGCGGCCGACCGGGACGATCTCGCCGGCTTGCTCGGCAAGGCGAACCAGGTTCTCCCACTTCCACAGGTGCGGGACAGCGCGCGAGCGCGGATGAGCCGGCATGAGATCGCCGATCTCAGTCCACAACGGCACCAACAGTTCTGACTCGAAGCCGCGGTACAGCTCCTCGAGCGCTGGGGTCACATCCGGCTGGCCTGGCGCGTCGACGGCGTGGAGCCGGACGGGGGAGTCGGTCGAAGTCATGACATAAGAGTGACTGGATTATTCAAGACAGAACACTAGATTCTGCTATACAGAATCATGGAGAAGCCACAGAAAACCCCGCCGGCGTATGCGATCGCCAGCGTCGACCATGCACTGAGATTGGCGACAATCCTGCAATTGGAGGGAAACCTGACCGTCGCGGAAGCGGCAGAGCGACTCGGGGTCGCCAGATCGACAGCACACCGGCTACTGCAAATGCTGGTCTACCGGGACTTCGCAGTGCAGCACCCCGGCCGTCAGTATGGCGCCGGGCCCGTCCTGGAACTGGCCGAACACTCGCGCTCCGCGACCTCGTTGCTGCGATCGGCCGCGCTGCCACCCATGGAACTCCTGGTCCAGGCGGTCGGAGAGTCTGCCAATCTGACCATTCGCACCGGCGTCGAGGCCCGGTTCATCGTCTCGGTGGAGTCCGCTCAGGTACTGCGCGTCGGATCACGCGAGGGCATGGTCTTTCCGGCACACCGCCTTTCCGGCGGGTTGCTACTGCTCGCCGAACTCTCCGCCGACGAACTGGGCCAGGCCTACGAGAGCAGGTCAGACGCGGATGCGACCGACCAGCCGGATCTGCCGAAATTGCGTGCCGAACTGGCGCGGATTCACAAGCAAGGGTTTGCGGTCAACCAGGGCCGCTCCGAGCGCGGCGTCGTCGCCGTCGGAGTACCGGTGCGCGATGCCAACGGCAAAGCCCTTGCCGGACTGTCGGTTTCAATCCCGTCCGTGCGCTACGACCGGCAGCAGTTGCCGTCCCTGGTGGCAACTCTGCGCATGGCTGCCGATCGCATCGAGGCTGACCTGGCACGCAGAACATTAATTTGACGCATGTTCCGCCATGCAAAATATGAGTTAGATTTATGTGACTGCAGTCACTTCACTGGGTGTATGCCCAATTCTCCCGCCACTTCCACCGTCGACTTGTTCGCCGACGACGTCCTGACCGATCCCTATCCGATTTACGCCGAACTCCGCGAACTCGGCGCAGCGGTGCACCTGACCACCAATGACGTCTACGCCCTGACGCGCTACGACGCGATCCGCGACGCGTTGGCTGATCCCGGCACGTTCTCGTCCCGCAGCGTCGGATTCAACCCGATGGTCAACGAGGCATTACAAGGCACGTCGCTGGCGTCGGATCCACCTGTTCACACCGAACTACGGGCGACACTGACGGAGAACCTCTCCCCACGTGCGTTGCGCGGGCTCGCGGGCCAGATCCAGACCAAGGCCGACGCCCTGGTCGCGGACCTGGTTACCCAGGGATCGTTCGACGCCATCGATGCGCTGGCACGCGCATTCCCCCTCGAGATCGTCGCCGATCTGATCGGCTTCACCGGCTCGGTGCGCAACGACATGCTGCGCTGGGGACAAGCCGCGATGGAGGTTATCGGCCCGATGAACCAACGGACTGCCGAGAACTTCCCCATTGCCGGAGAGCTCTACGGCTGGTGCGCGCAAGTCCGCGCCGAGGATCTGGCACCAGAGTCGGTGGGCCGCGGCATATTCGATGCCGAGGCCCGGGGAGCGATCCCACCCGATACTGCCGGCAAGATCATCCACCAGTATCTGGGCGCGGGAGTCGATACGACGATCGCCGCGATCGGCAACATCGTCGCGCTGTTCTCAGCCTTTCCGGACCAATTCGATCTAGTCCACCAGAATCCCGAGCTGGCACCGGCAGCATTCAACGAGACGCTCCGATTCTGGGCGCCGGTGCATGCGTGGGGGCGCTTTGTCACCAAGGATGTCGAGATCGACGGAACGCTCGTCCCGGCTGGATCCCAGGTTGCGATTCTCTTCGGTGCGGGCAATCGCGACTCACGGCATTACGAGAATCCCGACACCTTTTCGGTCGAACGGAATCCGGTGGACCATCTCTCCTTCGGTTACGGCTCGCACGGCTGCGCCGGGCAAGGGCTGGCTCGTCTGGAAGGCCAGGCTGTCATCAGGGCACTGGCCAAGCACGCTCGACGGATTGTGGCTGCCGATCCGATTCTGTTGCCCAGCAACATTACTCGCTCTATCAATCAACTCGACGTCCTGAAAGTGATCCCCGCATGAGAATTGTGCTCGATCGGCCCCGTTGCGAAGGCCATGGCCTATGCGAAAGTGTTGCCCCCAAGTTGATGCACCTCGACGACGAGGGTGAACTGGTCCTCGACCTCGAAGAGTTCGCCGAGGGAAGCCGCGAGCTCGCCGACGCCGGCGCAGCTGTCCGGGTCTGCCCCGTCGCCGCACTCAAACTGGCATGAACGGCACTGACGCTCGTCGACGAATTCTGGTCGTCGGCAATGGAATTGCAGGCCAGACTGCCTGCGACAGTCTTCGAACCGCCGGATTCGACGGCAGCCTGACCATCGTGGGGGACGAACCCTGGACGGCATATTCACGGCCGGCGCTCTCCAAGGCACTCTTGGTCGACGGCAGCTCCCCCGAACTGGCTTCGCCGATGCACCAGGCCACCGAGATGCTCGGGGTGGCGGCAGTCGGCCTCGACGTCGAATCACGCCGGGTGCACCTCGACGACGGTACGGACTTGCCGTACGACGGACTGGTCATCGCGTCCGGTTCACGGGCTCGCCGACTGGGAGGTGTGGATAGCGCGGAGCTGACGCTGCGCACGCTCGACGATGCCTGGGTTCTGCGCGAACGACTGGCCGCCCAGCCGTCCGTCGTAGTCGTCGGGGCCGGGCCGCTGGGAATGGAGATCGCATCAGCGGCCATGGCTGTGGGGTGTCAGGTCACAGTGGTGGCCGACGGCAGGCCGATGCTCTCGCACCTGGGTCCACACCTGTCCGAAGCGTTCACCGCGACCGCGGTGGCACAGGGACTGACCATCGTCGACGGGTCGGCCGCTCGGATCGACGGTCCTCGCGGAGTGATCCTGCGAGACGGATCTCGGATCGAGGCCGAACTGATCGTCACTGCGATCGGCGACATACCCAACACGGAGTGGTTGGCTACCAGCGGACTCGCAGACGGCCCTCTCGAAGCAGATTCACGAGGACGGATTCGGCCGAACATCGTGGCAGCCGGGGACGTCGCGGCCATCCCCACGCGTCAAGGAATACGACGGATTCCGTTGTGGAGCAGCGCAATAGAACAGGCAAAAGTTGCCGCCGTCGCACTCTTGACCGGCGATGAAGCGCCGGAGCTCGACCTCGATCCGTACTTCTGGACCGAGCAGTTCGGGTTGAACCTCAAGGCCACCGGTCACTTGCCGGTGGCGGGAGAACCCGAGTTCCTCGTCGGCGAGCGGCCAGACGGACCGTCGGTGATGCGCTGGACTCACGACGACGGCCGCGGCGTCGCCGTCGCGGTCAACCACCGCATTGCAATCCCGAGACTGCGACGCATGGCCTCGACCGCCGGATGACGCAGGCCGCGTAACTTCGTGTGGATGAACCAACCCCGGAACCACGATGGCGATCTCGGCCTGGAGCGCCTCGGCGGGGTCAACCTCAACCTGCTGGTACCGCTGCTTGCGCTGCTCGAAGAGGGTTCGGTCACGCGAGCCGCCGCCAGGGTAGGCATGACCCAACCCGCGATGAGTCACGCCCTGGGCAGGATGCGCCGGATGATTGGGGACGATCTGGTTGTGCGGCAGGGGAGCGGACTGGTGCTCACTCCGCGCGCGCTGGAGCTGATCGATCCACTGCGTGAAGTGCTACGCCAGACTGCGCGAGTGGTGAACTTCCCAGGCTTCGACCCCGCTCACGACAGCCGCACCATCACAGTTGCGATGACTACCAGCACCGCCTTCGTGGTCGGGGCGGAGTTGGCAAGACTGGTTGCCGACCGAGCCCCGAATGCGACGCTGCGCATCCGCAATTTTGTCGCGCCGCAGGCCGCCGACTTCACCGACAACGGCGTGGACGTCGTACTTCTGTCAGAGGCATTCCATTCGCCGTATCCGCGCGAACGCCTGTACGAGAACCGATGGGTGGTGATCGCCCACCGCGACAGCGACCCCGAGGCATCTGCACTACAGCTGCTGACGTCGTTGCCTCATGTCACCTACGGCTCCCGTCACCGCGTGCCGCCGTACGCCTCGCTGGACGCGCACGGAGTGGACTACCGCATCGGGACGTTGATTTCCGATCACCTGCTCATCCCGCACCTGGTGGCAACGGCCGGTGGAGTTGCCTTGCACACCTATCGAGTCGCGGTCGCGATGGCCGCGCGGGTTGACCTGCGGATCGAGGAGTTCCCGCTACCGGTCGCACCGTTGGTCGTCGACATGGTGTGGAACCCACGCCTGGCCGATGCCGAGTTCAAATCCTGGTTACGGGGGATTCTCGTCGAAGTAGCCGCGCCCAGTTAGCACCCTCTTCCTCGAGCTCACACCCCTTTCAGCGCGCTGGAAGGGGTGTGAACTTTGCCGAAAACGTGCTCTGTCCACCAATATCCGCGATACAGAATTTGCTTGACAGACCGTAAACCGATGTGACACCTTGCTCACTCAGTGCGTGACACGTATCACAAGCGCGCTCGGACTGCCGATCCGGCGGTTCGGAATCCTCGAGCAAGGAGCTCACAGAAATGAGTAACCCGACTGCGCGGCCATCGCGCTACGTAGCGACTCTCGTGGCCGCATGCCTGGCCGTCATGGTGGCCCAGGTGGCGTACTCGCTGCCCGGCGCCCTGAACGGAACCTTCCAGCAGGACTTCAACATCTCCGGCGCAGAACTCACGTGGATCAGCGCCGCTTTTGCCACGACGATGGTGGTTTTCGAACTGACCTTCGGCGTGCTCGGTGACATGTTCGGCCGCAAACGACTGCTACTCGGTGGCGCGCTGCTGATCGTCGTCGGCGCAGCCCTGTGTGCAAGTGCGCAGGAAGTCCACCTGATGTGGATCGGCCAGGCCATCGCGGGTATCGGCGCCGGCGCGCTCTACCCGATCTCGCTGGCGATGATCGCCGCTGCAGCACCCGACGCCCAGGCCCGCGCCAGGGCGATCGCACTGTGGGCGGGCTTCCTGTCCCTCGGTGCCGCACTCTCGCCGATGATGGCCGCCGTACTCACCGAATTCGGCAGCTGGCGTTGGGCTTTCGGTGCAGTGATCGCCGCCGCACTGATCTCGTTTGTCGTTTCACTGGGCGCGCAGGACTCGTCGTCGCCGGAAGGCCGCAAGCTCGACCTCCCCGGTCAGGCAACGTTGGCGGTCGGCCTGATCGCCCTGCTCTGGGCGCTGACGCAGGGATCCGAGATCGGTTGGGGCAACACCACGATCGTCGTCGGCTTTGTCATCGGCGTCGTATCCCTGGCCGCGTTTGTCGTCATCGAATTGCGCACCGAAGTGCCACTGCTGCACCTGAACCTGTTTGCCAATCGGGTCTACGCGATCTCGGGTATCACCGCCGTCGTCGGCATGTTCGCGTTCCTGGGACTCTGCTTCTCGATGAGCATCTGGCTCGGTGCGGTTCAGCATGTCTCACCGCTCAAAATCGGCGTGTTGTTCCTGGTCATCCAGGGTCCCGCGTTCCTGCTGGTGCCGCTCGTATCCCGCCTGATCCACAGCGTTTCACCGCGATGGGTGCTGACGTCGGGCTTTGCACTGATCGCGATCGCCGGCTTCATCTGCTCGCAGTTCGACGTCCAGACCTCGACGTGGACGGACTTCATCGTGCCGATGCTGCTGCTCGGCGTCGGGTTCGCCTTCACGGTCGCGTCGATCACCGCGGTGGCCATCAACACCGTGCCGTTGCGCTTGGCCGGCATGGCAAGTGCCACGACAAACCTGTTGCGTGACTTCGGCTTTGCACTCGGACCCGTTCTCGTCGCTGCTATTGCGAACAGTGTCGCCAACAACGAAGTCAGGGACGGCCTCGGCGCAGCTGTCGGTGATTCCGATCTCGGTCAGGCTCATGCCGGCGCCGTCATGGGGATCGGCGAGCAGGGCGGCGCGATGGCGCTCAACTCGATGCCGGTCATTCCGGTGCCGACCGATCCGAGCCTGGCACCCGGACCCGACAATCCAATGCTCGCAATGCCTTCCGTGATCAGCGATCTGGCGTTCTCGTCGCTCGGTAGCGGCTACAGCCTGGCGTTCCTGGTGTGCGCGCTGTGCGCCGCCGCGTCCGGTGTCCTGACCCTGTTCGGACTCTTCGGAAGCCGCCCGGAGTCCGAAGCCGCAGTCGATATGGGCACCGACGTACTGCATGAGATCGCCAATGTGGCCGACGACGTCAACGTCCGATAAGGCCGGTGAACCTCAGTTGTCCGCTGCGAGCAAGTAGCACCAGGATTCGGTGATTTCGTCGAGGCAGATCTCGCGCGGGGTCCGCCAGCCGATGGAGAAGTAGCGCCGCGAGAGGTGCTCGAGCTGCCCGAAAGCCAGCACGCAGCGGATCCGGCGCCGGTCGGCCGGCAGACGCTTCGCCGTGTCCAGCCCCGCGGTCATGTCCTCGACGGCGGACTCGAACCACTGCTCGGTCTTGGCCTCGACGTCCGGCTCGTATGACGCCTCGTAGGACGCGGTGAGGTAGGGCTTGATCTCGTCCCATTGGGAGAACTTGCGGTCGAGCCATGCGTGGATTTCGCCTCGCGAGCCGGAGGCAACCACCGCGGTCAGTGCGGGGTTGTCAGCCGCGTTAAGGATCGCGTCGACCTTGGTCAGCAGCGCACTCATCACGTCCGCCTTGGACGAGAAGTGCAGGTAGAAGGTAGTCCGGGTCGAACCTGCAGCCGACGCGATGTCGTCGATCGTGGTCGCGGAGTAGCCCTTCTCGCCGAACAATTCCAGTGCCTTGGCAAGGAAAAGCTCGTAGGTCATCTGTTTTTGAGCGGCGCGAAGCGACATGGCCACAGATTCTAGCCGCAGCAAAGCCACAAATCAGTCCGGCAAGTCAGATGTCTGTTAACCAACTCACTTGACGCTTTGTAATGTTAATGGCTACTGTGATCGCTACCACGTCATGCAGGCATGACGATGACGAAAGGAAATGCCGATGAAGGTCGACCAGATCGCTGAAGGCAACACCGTCAACACCGTTCTCGGCCCCGTTCCCGCCAACCAGTTGGGTGTTGTCGCGGTCCACGAAGCACTGCTGTCAGTGCTTCCGGGTGCGGAATACGCATTCGACATCCCGATGGACCGCGCCGACATCTTCGAGACCCTGACGGACAAACTGAAGGATTTCCGAGAACACGGCGGAGCGACGATCGTCGACGCCACCGGCATGTTCCACGGTCGCGACGTCAAGCTGTACGAGGCTCTCTCACGCACCACCGGCGTGCACATCGTCACGTCTACGGGCCTCGGTCCGGAGGAGATGCTCGGCGGTTATTTCCTTACGCCGCAGACCAATCCGCCGACTCCCTGGCCGGCAGAGAAGTTCGCCGAACTATTCACTCAGGAAATCACCGATGGCATGGTGATTCCGCGCGTAGAGCGTCGCGGTATCCCCGGACTGGTGGCTACCGCCGCCAATCACGAGGGAATGACCGCCACCGAGGAAAGCCTGTTCCGCGGAGCGGCCCGCGCCGCGCTCGCCACCGGCACCCCTGTCTCCATCCGCTACGGCAACGATGCGGTGGCCGACCTCGAGATCCTCGCGGAAGAGAAGCTGCCGGCAGAGCGCGTCGTCGTCGGCGGACTCGACCGGAAAGACGCCGACGCCGCCGGCGCCCCGGCCGAAATCGCCCGCCGCGGCGCCTATGTCGCGCTGGACCACGTAGGCACAGCAAATGACGTCCACATCACCGACGCCGAGCGTGCCGCTTTGATTGCCGAGCTGATCAAAGCCGGCTACGGAAACCGGATTCTGCTCTCCAGCAACGCAACCGGCGTCGCCAAGGGTCATCCCGGGAACGATCTGCCGTTCAGCTACATCCTGTCGACGTTTGTCCCCGCCCTCACAGCGCAGGGACTGAGCGAGCTGGATGTGCAGCGCATCCTCGTCGACAACCCGCGCGACTTGCTCAGCGCGTCAGGGGCTACGCCGACGCGAGCCGTGGGCTGACCCACCGCGACAACGGATAACCATCCAATTTTCGAATCTTCTTAGAGGTGAGTGTTGTGTCGAGAGTGAACACCGTTCTGGGGTCGATCCCCGCCGAGGAACTCGGGATCGTGGCCATCCACGAGCACATCGGGTACGGCATGCCGGGCTCCGAGCTGGACACGAAGTGGTGGAAGACCCCCGAGGAGCGGTACTCCGAGACCGTCCCCAAGCTTCGGAAATTTCACGAGTACGGCGGCGGAACCTTCGTCGACGTCACCGGAATCTGCAACGGCCGTGACGTCGACTACTACAAGTCGCTGTCCGCCAAGACCGGCGTCCACATCATCGCGTGCACCGGCTTTGTCGGCGGCGACACCGCACTTCCGTTCTTCGAACGAGCAAACGTCGAGTACCTCACGAGTCAGTTCGTTCATGAGATCACCGTCGGCATCGGCAATACCGGCAGCAAGGCCGGTGTCATCAAGGTCGGCGTGAGCCGGGGTGGCCGGATGACGGATCTGGACAAGCGCATCTACCGCGCGGCCGCTCGCGCTGCGCTGAGCACCGGCGTGCCGATCCTGACGCACCTGGCTATCGACGCCGAGAACGCAATCAAAATCTTCAACGACGAGGGCTTGCCGCTGGATCGGGTGCTGTTCGGGCACGTCGACGACGGTGTGAACGCCGACAAGACGCGTGACACCTGGATTGCCGAACAGGGTGGACGCGTCGGCTTCGACACGTTCGGCTACGAGACCGAACTCCCGGACCCGCCGTTTTGGGCACGCCCCCGCAAGGAGCGCCTTGACCACTTCCTGCGCTTCCTCGGCAAAGGCCACTTGGATCAGGCACTCGCGGGCGTCGACGCCAACTGCAGCCCGCTCGGATGGCCGGGCGTCAAGGGCCACACCCTGAACTACCTCTTCGAAGACCTCATTCCCGACCTGCGCGAAGCCGGGTTGGACGAAGCCACCATCACCAAGTTGTTCGTCGAGAATCCGGCCGACTTCTTGACCATCCAGAACTAGCAAGGACTAAGAACAATGCAGTCTTCAGAGCTCGAGAACCTGAAAATCGCCATCGTCGGCGCGGGATACGCCGGCGCTGCCGCAGCCAAGGCCCTGAGCCTGCTCGGCGCCGATGTCACCGTGTACGAGCAAGCTAGCCAGATCCGGGAGGTCGGCGCCGGCATCGGTCTGCGTCCGTCCACTATGGATCGCTTCCGCCAGTGGGGCATCTTCGACGCCGTCGCGCAGGTCAGCTCGCCGAGTGACTACTTCGAAATCCTCACCGGCACAAATGATCCGATCATGAAAGAGGAGTGGCCCGCTGTCCCCGGCGACACCGAGGGCACCAAGACTCACCTGATCCACCGCGGCGACTTCATCGACGCTCTGCTCGGCGTACTCCCCGAAGGCATGGTGCATCTCGGCCACAAACTCGAGACTCTCGAGGACAAGGGCGATCGCTCCGTGCTCACCTTCACCAACGGCACGACCGTCGAAGCCGATCTGGTCATCGGCGCCGACGGCATCAAGTCAGTTGTGCGGCAACAGCTTTTCAGCGACAAGGGCCCCGTGTTCTCCGGCGAGCACGCGTACCGCACGGTCATCTCGGTTGACGACGCCTACGGCATGGCGACGGACGACAACCTCCGCATGTACATCGGACGGGGCACGAAGGTCTACCTGCTGCCGCTGCGCCACCGCGGCCAGGTCTCCTTCGACATCACCGCGCTGTGCCCGGACAGCACGTGGGCGCCGACGATCACCAAGGAAGACATCCTGGCGACACTCGAAGGTTTCGACGAGCGGATCGTGAACATCGCTCGCGACCTCGACATGGACACGGTGAGCATTCGCGCGGTCTACGACATCGACCCGGTTGATGTGTGGCACACCGACTCTGTTGCCCTCGTGGGCGACGCCGCCCACTCGATGCTGCATCACCAGGGCCAGGGCGCGAACTCGGCGATCCTGGACGCCGGCGGTCTCGCCGACGCTCTGAAGGAAGCCGATTCCGTCAAGGAAGCACTGGCGTTGTACCAGGCAAACCGCAAGCCGGTGACGGACGAGCTGCAGCGCATCTCGCGTCAGGGCTGGACCGAAGACGAAGTCAACGACGTGTTCCCCGGCCAGAAGACGGCAGCTCAGCCGGCTGCGACCAAGTAAGGAAGCCACGACATGCCCTTGCATCCCCAGATCGCTGAGCTCATCGCCACCCTGCCGGCCCCGCCCGAGGGACCGCTCGACCCTGCGCTCATGCGCGCCGGCGACGAGACGCACGTAGCTCCGCTGGAACAGCGCCTGCCACTGCACGCTGTCGAGGACACGGCCGCGGGCGACGTGCCCGTCCGGATCTACACACCGGTTGACGCCGACGCGTACGGACTGTTGGTGTACTTCCATGGCGGCGCGTTCTTCCTCGGCAGCCTGAACACGCATGACCACGTTGCGCGCAACCTCGCGAAGGAGACCGGCCTCGAGGTCATCTCCGTCGACTACCGTCTCGCTCCCGAGGCGGCCTTCCCGGCCGGTCTCGAGGATTGCCACGCGGTAGTGCGCTGGGCAGCGGAGAACGGCGAGGCTCTGAAGTGGGACGGGAAGACTCTCGCGCTGGCCGGCGACAGTTCGGGTGGCACTTTTGTTGCCGCCGTCGCTGCACTGGCACACGACGAGGGATTCGACCGCATCACGCACCAGGTACTTCTCTACCCCTCGCTGGACCTGGACTTCGACGTCGATCGCTACGAATCTCTGCGGGAGAACGCCGAAGGGTACGGCGTGGAGACGGCAGGACTGAAGGGCTTCAACAGTTTCTATTTCCAGAGCGGTGCTGACGCGGCGAACCCGCTTGTCTCACCGATCAAGCGTGAGGATCTTTCCGGGCTACCCCCGGCACTGATCGTCACGGCCGAGTACGACCCGATGCGTGACGAGGGCGAGTTGTACGGCCAGCGCCTGAAGGAAGCCGGCGTCGAGGTGACGGTGAGCCGTTATGCCGGCGCCAACCACGGGTTCGCGCAGAACTTCTCCTGGATCCCGGAGTACCACAAGGTGTTCGGGGAGACTGCCGCCTTCCTCCGTTCCACCGGTGAGTGACATGACAGACGACGTGAAGATTCATCCGCTCGTCTCGCCGTGGGGCCGATTCGGCCTCTACAGCTTCCTGATCGACGCCCCCGAACTCGCAATCGTCGACACCGGGATCGCGTCGTCGCCGGCGCAGGGTATGGCCCCGGCGCTCGAGGCAATCGGGCGCCGGATCGAAGATGTTCGCTGGATCCTGTTGACCCACGGCCACATTGACCACATCGGTGGCGCCCACGCCCTGTGGGAACTCACAGGCAGGCGTGCTCAGGTTGTGATCCACGAGGCCGACGCACACCTGTTGCGCTCCCGGCAGGCGCACGTCGACGAATACCTGACGGGGCGTGGGCAATACCTCGACGACCCGCAGGGTGTGGAGAAGCAGATGGCGTCGGCGAAAGCAGTCATCTCCGGCGAGATGGAGCCGTCCATACTGGTTCGAGGCGGCGAAACCCTCTCCCTCGGCGGCGGTGTCACCGTATCGGTGCATTCCATCCCCGGCCACACGGCCGGATCTGTCGCCTACGTGGTTGACGGCCAGAACGACGTGTTCGTCGGCGACGCCGTGCAGGTCCACGGAGCGGCCAACGGCTTCCCCGGCTACGAAGATCCTCTCGCGTACCGGTCGAGTCTTCGGTACCTGCGTGACGAGATCCGCCCGAACCACCTGTATCTGGGGCATCCGTACCGCCGGGCCGACGGTGTCGCCTACGACGTCGAACTCGACCGCGAACAGGCATCCGAGGCATTGCGCGAGAGTGTCGACATCGAGGTCGGCGTCCGCGGTGCAGCGCATCAGTGCCTGTGCGGCGGTCCGCCGGAGACGGACTCGGCGTACTCACCGTTTGCACCTGTCGCCGAGGAACTCGGCTACGAGGGCGACCCCACTCTCGAACCGTCCCCGTTCTTCACAACGATGCACGGCTACCGCACTCAGTACGACGAAGAAGAATAGGAGTCGTTGACCCATGGCCGAATTCGAAACATTCAACGCAGGTGGACAGGCAATCCACATCCGCAAAGATCTCCGGATCCCGATGCGCGACGGGATCGAGTTGGCGGCAGACGCCTACGAGGGCGTCGACGGAAAGCCGCGGCCGGCGCTCGTTGCACTGAGTCCATACGGCAAGGAACTGCAGGCGCTTGCCCTGACGACGCCGCCGCAACGACGCCCCAGCCCGATGTGGGACGGCTGCATCGAAGCCGGCGACATCGCGCGCATCGTCAGCGAGGACTACGTTCACGTCATCGGTGACCTGCGCGGCTCCGGTGCGTCCGAAGGCGAGCACATCGGCAACTACAACGCCGGTGGCGTCTCGCTCGGACTGGATGCCTACGACTTCATCGAATGGGTTGCGGCACAGCCGTGGTGTGACGGAAACGTCGGCATGGTCGGCATCTCGTACTTCGGCTCCATGCAGGTGTTGGCCGCCGCTGAGCGTCCGCCGCACCTGAAGGCGATCTACGTGAGCGGCGGCCACTACGACTTCTACGAGACCACCTACCACGGTGGCATCATGTGGTTCATGCCGCGCGCCGCCCGTGAAGGTCGCGGCGGCGACTCCGGCTGGGCGTTCACCGACAACGTCAAGTCCCGCATGCTCGAGACGTATAGCCCCGAAGAGGTCGAGAAACGCGTCGCCGAGCGCCTGCAGGATCCCGACGTCGCCGCCTGGCCGAATCTGGTTCACGTGCTGAACTATCCGAAGAACCACGAAGCCTGGTTCGACATCGTGATGAACGAGTTGGACGGCGACTGGTACGAGGAGCGCAACCCGATCACGCTGGCTCCCAACATCGATATCCCGGTTTACCTGCAGATCGACCAGGGCCGCGGCTGGACGATGGACGGCACGATCGAGCTCTTCGACGCGTTGAAGGGCCCGAAGAAGCTCGATATCGGCCCCTACCCGCCGATGCAGTCGCGCCCCTTCATCGAAGAGCACGACAAGATGTTCCGCTGGTACGACTACTGGATCAAGGGCATCGACAACGGTGTCATGGCCGAGCCGGCCGTGAGCGTCTTCGTCGAAGGCTCACGCGAACTGGCCACCGGAAACCATTGGCCACCAAAGGATATCGAGTACAAGGCGCTGTACCTGCGCCCACGTCACAAACTCGCTACCGAACCGGAGCCGATGGGCGCCGAGTACGCCGCCCCTGACGGCTTCTACCAGGCCCCACTCACCGTCACCGACAAGGTCGAGATCCTGGCCTGGAGCACACCGGTTTTCGAGGAGTCCACGGAGATGATCGGCACCGGAGCCGCGCACATCTTCGCGGAGATCGACCAGAGCGATTCGAATTTCATTCTGCGCCTGTGGGATTACGCCCCGAACGGTAAGCGCCAGCTGATCACTTCCGGCTATCTGAAGGCCTCGCACCGCGAGTTGGACGAGCGAACCACCGAGGGCAACCCGCACCACCCACACACCCGTGCGGTGCCGGTGGAGCCGGGCAAGATCGAGGAGTACGTGCTGCGCCTCTACCCGTTCGCGAATACCTTCAAGCCGGGCCACAAGCTGACCGTGGAGTTGTCCAACGCAGAGCCGTTGGCAGACGAGCACAACGCACTGCTCCCGCCGGACGCGTTCCACCTTCCCGTGGGTCGTCCCGTCACTCACAAGATCTACCGCGACGCGGCACATCGCTCACGGCTCGTGCTTCCATTCACGACGGTCACTTCCCAGGTGAACAACAAGTGAGATCCTGATGCCATGTCCGCAGCAGGCCTCGGCGCCTTGGGGCGTCGAGGCGGGAAGGTGCTGTTCCTTTTCGCCGGCAGTTATCCGGCGGCATGCCGTCCTCCTCCTCTAGTCGGGTCTCGAGATCAACTGACCACCAAGGCGGACCCACTGTTCATCGAGTGTCGTACCAGGGTTCTGTCCGCGATCCAGCAGTCGAAGGTGGTGGCGCCCGTGTAGTGGGCGCCTCGCTTAGGCTGGCTCCGTGATCCTTCTCCTCATCGGCCTCGCGCTGCTCGGATTCTGCGGCTACCGGTTCAGGCAGGATCGGCGGAGGCTGAGCAACGGCGTCTATCTACTTCTCGGACTGATCTTCACCGGTCTGTGGATGTTGCAGTCGGGTGCGCCAGGCACCGAGGTCCCGTCGTTCGTCATCGCGACGATCGCTCTGCTCTCGCCGTTGCTGGTGCTCCTGCTTGCAGGATTCCTGATCGTCAACGGAATCACGATGCTGCGGCGCGAGGGATTCAGCGTCGCGAATCTGCTCTCACTCGTCGCCGGACTCGGCCTGCTCGTTACCTACGTGTTGCTCGCATCAGCGCTGCTGACGCAGAGATATTGGCTCGCAGTCGTTCTCGGTTCGTTCAGCCTGGTCGCGTCGTACCTGGGGTTTCTGTTCACGAGCTTTCTGCTCTACTCCTACGTCTACGGACGCCAGAAGTACCAGCCCGGGATGGACGCGATAGTGGTTCACGGCGCCGGGCTTTCGGGCGCCGACGTGACGCCCCTGCTTGCCAGCCGTCTGGACAAGGCGGCCGACGTCTTTCGCGCCGAGGTCCGCGAAGGACGTTCACCACTGTTGGTCGTGAGCGGCGGGAAGGGTTCGGACGAGGTGGTCAGCGAGGCGGAGGCAATGTGCGTCTACCTCGTCGATCACGGGATACCGCGCGAGAGCGTGATTCTCGAGGACCGCTCGACCACCACGCTCGAGAACCTCGAGTACACCAGGGACCTTCTCCGTGCCAACACCACGAAGCCTCGAATGGTGCTGGTCACCAGCAACTTCCACATCCTCCGAACCGCGACGTTTGCCCGAAGCCTCGATCTGGATGCGGAAGTCATCGGTTCCCACACCGCCCGGTACTACCTGCCGAGCGCCATTCTGCGCGAGTTCGCCGCCGTCACGGTGGAGCACAAGTGGCTCAACGGAACGGTCTGCCTGATCCTGGCCGCCCTGCCCCCACTGGTGGTCTGGGCGGCAGGAGGCATTTCGTAGCCGGATTCAGCGAATCAGGCTCTCGACGCCCATCGGTCGGCGACCCAGAAGCAGTTCGACGGCCGCGCTGCCGGCAAGAAAATCATGGTGGTTGTAGAACTCGAACATCGCCGCCAGACGCGAGCTGGCGTTGACGTCAAGGCTGCTGCCGATCTGTTCGCGCCATTGATCCACGCTGATCTGATCTATCGCGACGGTCCGTGACGTCTGCTTTTCCACCATCTGTGCCACCTCCATGACGCTCAGAGCTTGCGGGCCGCCCACCTCGTACGTCGCTCCGTGATGTTCACCCGAGCCCTCGCTCAGTACGACCGCGGCAACAGCCGCCACGTCCGCCAAACTCACGAACGAGAACTTCGTTTCCGCGCTGTACGGCAGGACGATGGTGTCAGATCGGCCCGTGAGTACCGCCTCGAAATTCTGCGCGTACGCACACGGTTGCAGCACAGTCCATTTCAAGGGTGAACGATGCAGCTCGTCCTCACACCTGGCTTTGTCCAGGTGATGCGGCATGGACGGGCTGAACGGCCACGCGACGGAGTGATAGACAAAGTGCTCCACTCCCGCCGAAGCCGCTGCCGTCAGCGCATTGCGAAGCAGTGCGGGCTCGTCGGGATGGACGTTCGGGGCAATGAAGTACACGCCTCGGCACCCGGCGAGCGCCTTGCGCAGTCCGCTTCCGGTTTCCAGTTCTACCTCGAAGTCCCCGTCGACACGCGCCTTTCGCACCAGTCGCCGAACTGTCACGCTCGGCGGCAGTGCGGCGACGACGGCCTCACCGGTCTTACCCGCGGCGCCGATCACCGCGATGTCGGCGCCGCGAGCAATTCCGTTCTCCATGAGAGTTTTCCGTCCTAGACGTAGTCGTAGACCGCTGAGGTGGCGCCACCCGAAAGCTGCGCGTAGCCCGGACCCCGATCGAAGAAGGGTTCGTTCTCACCGCGTTCCGAGCGCAACTGATCCCGTAGCTCCGTGGTAGCAGCCTCGTCGACGGTCGGCTCGTCACCCTCGATCACGACGACAACGCCGTAGTCGTCGCGTGCACCCTCGACGGAAACCTTGCGCCACTGAATGTCTCGCAAGACCTCTTCGGTCGGGCGCTCCAGGGGATCTCCCCAACCACCACCACCGGTGGTGCGAATCCGTACGACCTCGCCGGCCTTGATCGGCTCGGCATCGGTCAGCGCGTCGAACTCACGCTCGTTCGGTCCACCCGGATCCAGGACGACGGAGAACGGCCGACCGGCCTTGCCACCCTTGACTCCCCAGCAGGCGAGAATCGAACGGTCCGCGATGGACATGAAGTGAGCATCCTTGAGCATGCGGATGTGCTTCTCGTATCCCAGGCCGCCGCGGTAACGTCCGGCTCCGCCCGAATCCATGGCCAGACCGAGCTTTTCGACGATGAAGGGGAACCGGCTCTCGGTGAATTCGGTCGGCAGGTTCCGTGAATCGGGAACGACGTGAATCGTGTCCTCGCCGTCGGCGTAGTAGCGTCCGCCGGAACCTCCGCCGAGCACCTCACGCATGAGATACGAGTGACCTTCGAAGTCCTCACCGTAAACACCGGTGTACCTGATGGTCTCCTGATCGGCGGGCATGTTGCCGTCCACAGCCTTGGCCACGACGCCGGCCAGCACTCCGAGCAGACGGAGTATGACAAACGTGCGAGCGTTGGTGGGGGCAGGGAAGATCGGGGTGATCAATGTTCCCTTTTCGGGGAACTTCATCTCGATCAGCGGTACGACGCCCTCGTTGACATCGAGTTCGGCCATGCGCTCCGGGGTGTCCGCGAGGTTACGCAGAATCGGGGCCAACCACTTGATGAGGAAGTTTCCGTCCGCGTAGTCACCGCAGTGGTTGATCGGGCCCTTTGCCTGCGGTCCGGTTCCGTTGAAGTCCAGGATGAGTCGCTCGCCGCCCTCGTCCTCCGGCCGCGTCTTCGTGAGCGTGATGCGCTGGATGTGGAGCATCGGCTCGTCGACGCCGTCGTGCTCGGCGTAGTCCTCCCACGTGTACTCACCGACCGGGATCTTGCTGAGGATCTCGCGACGGTACGTCTCGGTGGTCGCGTCCATCATCGCGTCGAAGCACGACTCGACGGTGTCGACGCCGTAGCGCTCGAACAATTCGGTGAGTCGACGCGCACCCATCAGGCACGCCGAGCACTCGGCGTCGAGGTCAGCTGCCAACGCATCCGGCATACGGGAGTTACGCGTCATGATGCGCAGTGCCGCCTCGTTGGGAACTCCCTGGTCCCACAGTTTGATCGGCGGAACCATCAGTCCCTCTTCGTACACCGTGGTGGCGCCGGACGGCATGGAGCCGGGGCAGCAACCGCCGATGTCGTCGTGGTGACCGAACGCCTGAACGAACGCAACAACCTTCGGCTCGGCATCGGGAGTGACGCGGGCGAAGACAGGCACCGTGACGCACAGGTCGGGGAGATGGCCGATGCCACCTTCGGACAGGTAGACGTCGTTGTGGAAGTACACGTCTCCCGGCTTCATCGTCTCGAGTGGGAAGTCCCGGGCGATCGGATGAACCAGGGCGGAATACGAACGGCCCGTGAGCTTGCGGAGGTTCCGGTCGTGAATACCGGCACGGAAGTCGTGAGCGTCACGGATCATCGGTGAGCGCGAGGTGCGCGAAATGGAGGTCTCCACCTCCATTTCCACGCTGGCAAGGTAACCGGCGACGATCTCGACCAGAATCGGGTCAGGTGACGCGCCGTCGGTAGCGGTGAGTCGGTACGGCTTGGCCGCGGTGGCAGCAGCAGCATCGAGAATGGCGGTCATCACTTCACTCCGTTCGAGTCGGAAGACTTCGAGATACGAATGTTCCCGAAGGTGTCGATACGTGCCGAGAATCCGGGATGGATCGGGACAGTCGAGCTGAACTCCTCGATCACGGCCGGTCCTTCGATGACGTCACCCGCACCGAGCAGTGTGCGATCGTAGGTGGCCGTCTCGACCCAGCTGTCGAAATAGGATTGGCGCGAACCGGTTCGGGCGGTCTCGGCACCGTTTCCGGCGGGGATTTCCTTGAGCGTCGGACGCTTGATCGGGCCGATGCCGCTCACGCGCAGGTTGACCCATTCCACGTGCTGCGACGGGTCTCCCCGGAAGTCGTAGCCGTACAGCTCGCGGTGCGCCTGGTGGAACGCCTCGGCCGCGTCGTCCATGATCTGCGCCGTGACGGTACCTTCCGCCACCGGGACGCGCACCTCGAATGCCTGACCGAGGTAGCGCAGATCCGCAGTACGAGAGTACTTGCGCTGCGTCTCGTCGAAACCCTCTTCGGCGAGCGCGATCTCGGCTTCGCCGGCCAGCGCGTCGAACTGGCTCTGCAGGTCTTCAGCCTTCAACCGGTCGTGACGACTGACATGCGTCTGGACGTAGTCGTTGCGGACATCGACCGTCAGCAGACCGAACGCGGAGACGTTACCCGGATTGAGCGGGACGAGAACGTCTTTCAGACCCAGGATGTCGACGAGACGGCAGGCGAGCAGCGAGCCGGAGCCGCCGAACGTCACGAGGGTGAAGTCGCGAACGTCGAGGCCACGCTTGACGGTGATCTGACGCAGGGCGTTGGCCTGGTTCCACGCCGAGACCTCGAGGACGCCGACCGCGCACTCCTCGAAGCCCAGACTGAGCTGTGTTGCAAGCTCTTCGAGGCCCTTGCGTGCCAATTCCGTGTCGAGAGGAATCTCGCCACCGAGCAGGTGGGGTGGGATGCGACCGAGCAGGACGTGCGCGTCGGTGATGGTCGGTTCGCTGCCGCCCTTGCCGTAGCACAACGGTCCGGGATCGGCGCCGGCCGACTGAGGGCCGACTCGGAGGGTGTGTTCCGGCGTCATCCACGCGATCGACCCACCACCGGCGCCGACGGTCACGACGTCGATCATCGGGATCTTCGACGGGTAGTTGCCCACTCGCCCTTCGGTGGTCAGCGCGGGCTCGCCGCGAACCACGACGGTGACATCCGTCGACGTTCCGCCGCCGTCACAGGTCAACACCTGCTCGACGCCGGCGGCGTCGGCGATCAGCGCAGCACCGAGGGCTCCGGCGGCCGGTCCCGACAGGACTGTCGTAATAGGCTGGTGAACAACCTCTTTGGCCGACAGGACACCGCCGTTGGACTTCATGACGTAGAACGGGATGTCGCGGGGTTCACCGTCGGTGGTCGAGAACTCACGCAGACGATTCGCGATGTTGTTCACGTAGTTGCGGATGTTCGGCTTGACCGCGGCGTCCACGAGTGTGGTGATGGACCGCTCGTATTCGCGGTACTCACGCAGCACCTGGCTCGAGATGCTCACCGTCGCATCGGGGAAAACTTCGAAGAGGATGTCGCGTACGCGCTCCTCGTGCGTCGGATCGGCGTACGAGTGCATGAGGCAGACGCCGATGGTCCGGATCCCGCGATCCTTGAAGAACTGCGCTGCGCTGCGGACACTCTCTTCGTCGAGCGGACGAATCTCGCTGCCGTCGAAGGAAAGGCGTCCACCGACGGTGCGTACACGATCGGCGGGGACGATGCGTTCGGGCTTGACCCAGAAGTACGAGTTGCCGTAACCGTCCGGCACCGACTGACGAGCGATCTCGAGAACGTGCTCGTAGCCCTCGGTGGTGATGAAGCCGAGGTTCTCGACCTTGCCTTCGAGCAGCTTGTTCGTCGCTACGGTCGTGCCGTGGCTGACCGCACCGATGGAGTCGCCACTCTCACCGAGCTTGGCGAGTACCTTCTCGATACCGGCGAGAAAGCCCTCGGCGGGGTCCGCCGGGGTGGACGGGGTCTTGGTGGTGACGATGGCGCCGGTTTCGTCGTCCACTGCCACGATGTCGGTGAACGTTCCGCCGGTATCGATACCGACCCGAATCTTCCTGGGTTCCACGCTTCCTCCTGAGATCTTTGGCTCGTCTCGTCTGGTACCGATCGACGGTTGCGGCCTAGCCGGTAAGTGGCTCGTACCTGACGTGTAGAGCTATTCCACAGGTTCGGAAGAGCGGATTCTTTGTCACAATTCGCCGAATCGGGGGACCAAGGTTCGGCGCACGATCACGAGCGGATCTTCGCCGGCGCCCCCGTGGGTTACGCGGACGTGAAAAACGCCCCGAACCTGGTCGGTTCGGGGCGTTTCCCTCATCGTGAATCAGCTGTTGACACCTGAGTGAACTACTTGCGACAACCAGAACGCGCCAGGAATCCGCCTATAGCAACACCTGACAAAGCAATGGCTGCGCCGACGACGGCGCTGACCATCACCGTGCGAGCATCTGTGCTGCCCGCTGTCGGTGCGGCGGCCGGAAGAACCGCCGGTGCCGCGACAGCTCCGGAAACTACCGGCGCGCCTTCGACCGCCACTGCCGGTACCGCCGCCGCCACGGCGGCAGTGACCTTCTCGGGGATGCCGTTGGCAATGACGCCGTCGATGCTCTTGAAGAACACCCCGGCCATCTTCTTGGCTACACCGGTGATCATGCGCTGCCCGACGCCGCCGACCATCCCGCCGACCACGGCGTCGGCGTCATACGAAAGCAGCGTGCCACCCTCGTTCTCCGTCAAGGTGACCGTGACGTCCGCCTTCACCGTGCCGGGAGCACCCGCCCCCGAAGCCGTCATGACAAACGAATTGGGCCGATTCTGTTGCGACAGAACAACCTCGCCGTCGTAGACGCCCTTGATCGACGCAACTCCCGCCATGATGGAGAGCTTGTAGTGATTGTCCGTGAGCTGCTCGAGCGACTGCACACCGGGAATGGTCGCGGCCAGTACACGACCGTCCTGGAGCTTGTCGTAGACCTCTTCGCGAGGTGCCGTCAGCTGCGCGGTGCCGGCGATTCTCATGCATTCTCCTCTGATGACGAACCCGCATGTGCGAGTCGAAGTTCGAACAGTTCGGACGGTGAAATGGGCATGGACGCGATCGAGATTCCTTCGGCGTCCTCGATGGCAGCCGCGATGACGGCGCTGGTGGGGATCACACCCGCCTCACCGGCACCCTTCATTCCGAGTGGGTTGAGCCCTGACGGCGTGACGGTGTGATCCATCTCGAGCGAATCCGGCATCTCGGTGACGAACGGCATCAAGAAGTCCATGTACGACGCGTTGAGCATCTGCCCGTGCTCGTCGTAGACGATCCGTTCGTAGAGTGCGCCGCCGATACCTTGCGCGACGGCGCCCATGACCTGACCTTCGACGATGCGGGGGTTGATCACGTTTCCGCAGTCGTGGATGACAACGTAACGACGGACCGTGATCTCGGCTGTCACGGGATCGGTTTCGACGATCGCCGCGTGCACTCCCGAAGCGAAGGTGGAACTGGGCGGCGAGTAGTAGCCGGTTGCTTCCAGACCGGGCTGCTCACCCTCGGGAATCGGCGGCTTCGACATGTCCGTGTCGGTCTTGGCGAAACCGGTGGCCAGCTTCGACTCACGGTCGAACGCATATCGTAGCGGGTTCGACAGCACGGCAACAACACTCAGCGGTACGGACGTACCTTCCACACCGGCTTCGGTGCCGATCTTGCACACGTGGCCTTCCCGGAGTTCCAGTTCGGTTTCCGGCAGATCCAAGATTCCGGAGGCGATCTTCTTCGCCTTCTCCGCGACCATCTGCGCCGCGACATGGAAGGCCGAACCCGACATGACCGCCCCACGCGATGCGAAAGTGCCTACGGCATAACCGAACCGGCGGGTATCACCCGTGACGATCTCGACGTCGGAGACCTTGACTCCGAGATCGTCCGCGACGATCTGGGCGAACGCGGTCTGATGGCCTTGGCCTTGCGTCGTCAAGCCTGTTGCCGCCTTGACCTTTCCGGACGTCTCGACCACGACGTGGGCACCCTCGTAAGGTCCCGGGCCGGTTCCCTCGACGTACGCACCGATACCGATTCCGACCGACCGCCCTTCGGCGCGAGCCTTCCTCTGGTACTCGGGAAATCCGTCCCAGTCGATGAGCTTCTTGAGCTTGTCGATGCCTGCCTGGTAGTCGCCCGTGTCGTAGATCAACGGGCGTCCGTCCTGGAACATCAGGCCGAAGTCGTACGGCATGTCCTCGGGGCGAATGAAGTTCGCCTCCCGCACCGCGATCTTGTCCTTGTTCAGGTACTTGGCGATGGCGTCCATGGATCGCTCCATAGCGAACACTGCCTGCGGACGTCCGGCGCCGCGGTACGGGGTCACGATGACCGTGTTGGTGTACAGCGAATAGGCGTTGACCCGGAACGACTTCGGCTTGTACGGCCCGAGAACCTGCGTCGCGGTGTTGATCATGACGATGATCCCGTACGGCAGGTAGGCACCGTTGTCGTGCCAGAACGTGAAGTCGAACGCCAACAGGCGACCCTCGTCGTCGAATCCGATGTCGACCTTCTGGATCTGCCCACGCTCGTGCGCGCTCGAGATGAAGTGCTCACGGCGATCCTCGACCCACTTCACCTCACAGGAGATGCCGGCCTGGCCGAGGCGTCGAGCGGCCCACGTGATCATCACTTCTTCGGGCCACGGGTGAACGATCTTGACGCCGAATCCGCCGCCGACGTCAGGAGCGATGCAGTGAACCTTGTTCAGCGCCATCCCCAATCGCGCGGCGATTGCGGCGCGGGCGGACGTGGACGTCTGGGTGGAGGTCCAGAACGTGAGGGTGTTCTCGTCACCGTCCCAACGTGCGTAGACGCCCTTGCCCTCCATCGGCATGGAAGCCGAACGCTCGATTTCGAGATCCAGCGTCAGTCGGTGCGGCGCGGCGGCCAGTTCGGCATCCAGATCTCCGAACCCGTGCTGCAGGTGAGCGGCGACGTTGTCCGGAACGTCGGCGTGGACGGCGTTGGCGGCGGTGCGAGCGACGTCGATCCCCACTACAGGCTTCAGCGCCTCGTAGGTGACGTCGATCTTCGCGCAAGCGTCCTCGGCGATGTACCGGTTGTCGGCGACCACCATGGCGATGGCTTCTCCGACATGCTTCACCTCGTCCTTCGCGAGGGGATACCCGTTGCGCGGAGCGATGATTCCCGGATGAGGAATGAGCAGTGGCAGGTTCTCCGCCATTTCCGGCGTGTCCGCGAGGAGATCTTCGTAGGTGTAGATGGCATGTACACCAGGCACTTCCAGCGCCTGATCGATGTCGATGTCGATGATTCGCGCATGGGCGTGCGGCGACCTGACGAATGCCGCGATCAGCGCGTTGTGGCCCAGATCGTCGAGGTATCGCCCCTGACCGCTGAGCAGACGCGTATCTTCCTCGCGCGGAATCGGTTTACCGAAGAACTTGCCGTCGTCGGCAACCGAATGATCGGCCGTCGAATGATCGGAAGCGGGGTGCTTCGCCCCGTTGCGCTTTGCTGGTTTGACCGGAGTACTCATGCCTTACCCGCCCGTCCTCCGACAGGATTCGTTGTTCCCCGCACCTTGCGATCCAACGCCTCCCGAGTGGACGCGTCGTCGATTCCGAGCGGGAACTGCCCGGCCCGTTCACGCTTGATCTCGGCTGCGCGCAAAACCGACGCCCTGATGTTCTGGTACCCCGTACAACGGCAGAGGTTTCCCGCTATCGCGTCGGTAGCTTCCTCCCGCGTGGGGTTGGGGTTCTCCTCGAGAAATGCCGCGATGGTCGTCACGAATCCCGGAGTGCAGAATCCGCACTGCAGACCGTGACAATCCTTGAACGCCTGCTGAACCGGATGCAAAGTGCCGTCCGGCTCGACGAGGCCTTCGACGGTGGTGATCGATCGACCTTCGAGGCTGGCCGCGAGGACGAGACAGGATCGAACAGGCTTTCCGTCGAGCAGCACGGTGCACGCACCACACACGCCGTGTTCACAACCCACGTGCGTGCCCGTCTTACGGAGGTGGTGACGAATGGCATCCGAAGCCAGAGTGCGGGAGGGAAGAACGACGGTGTTCGTCACCTCGTTGAGCGTGAACGTGACAGCTACATGGTGCTCACCGGTGTCTGCTGCCAACTCGGCAAGTTGATCATCGATGGAGCGATCGTTTTTGGACATTGTCACCACTTTCCTGCCAGTACTGCGTTCTCACTGAGAGCATCCGTTGCCGCCGCGAAGCCGACTCGCGCCGTGAGCGCGGACACCAACTGCGAGCGGTACGCCGCCGTCCCGTGAATGTCTGCCTCGGTATCTATCTGCGCGCGGGCGCATTCCCCGAGGGTGCGCCACCGCGGGTCTCGCTGATCCGTCGCGGACGCCCCCGCCAGCACGTTCGTGTAGTCCACGACCTGCCCCAGCTCTCCGGCGGACACGTACGTCATGTGCGCTTCGGCCACCAGACCGTCGACCACGCGAATCCGGGCGACGACGCCGACCAGTGCATAGTCACCGTGACGACGCGCGATCTCGTCGATGGCGGTTCCCACGCCGGGTTCGGCGGCGGGCACCGACACCGACACCGCGATCTCGTCCGATTCCAGGCTCGACTCGAGAGGGCCGGCGAAGAGATCCGTCGACGCGATCTCGCGGGTGCCACGCACCGACTGGACGGTCACGCTGCCCCCGAGCAGCGTCAGGACTGCCGGCATCTCCGCCGACGGATCGGCATGGACGATGGAGCCGACGCTCGTCCCGCGGTTACGGATCGTGGGGTGCGCTACCAACTGCAGAGCACGGTTCAGCAGAGGCTGGACTCGACGAGCACCTTCGTCGGCCGCCAGCACCGAGTGCGTGGCCAGGGCCTGGAACCGCACTCCTTCGTCTTCGGACGAGGTCACCGAAGCGAGGTTCGGGATCGATCCGATGTCGACGATGTGGGCGGGCGCGGCGAGGCGCATGGACAGCAGCGGCACAAGCGATTGCCCACCGGCGAGCACCTTCCCCTCGTGAGAGACCTCGGAGAGGATTCGGCACGCGTCCTCGACCGAGGACGGTCGGTGATAAGTCAGCGGCGACGGTTTCATTACTCAATCCTGCCTCTATGAGTCACTTCACGTTTTGTGCAGATGTGACAACGGTCACGGGTCATACCTGGCATACATTCAACTTGGCATCACGTGAGCTGCGCCACGGGCTCTTCGCGTTCGTCATCTGACGCATTCGCCCCCGGCGTTGCGCCCGGCCGCCTGCCGGACTTCGGCCTGTTCAGTTCAGGGTTCCAGGACCCCACGAGCCGGCAGAGGTGGTACATCACGATCAAGACGATGGTGCCGAGCGCGATACCTCCGAGCGAGAACGTGTCACTGAACTTCAGCGCCGTGTCGCCGATACCGATGATCAGACCGGCGGCAATCGGCATCAGATTCAGCGGGTTCCCGAAGTCGACGCCGTTCTCTTTCCAGATCTTGGCGCCGAGCAGACCGATCATGCCGAACAGAACCACAAGAATTCCGCCCAGGACGCCGCCGGGCGTCGCCGCCATGACTGCTCCGAACTTGGGCGAGAAGCCGAGCAGGATCGCGATGAAACCCGCGATCACGTACGCGGCGGTCGAGTACACCCGCGTGGCAGCCATGACACCGATGTTCTCGGCATGCGTCGTAGTGGGGGAGCCGCCTACTGCGCTGGCGATGGCGGTGGCAAAACCGTCACCGACAATGGCGCGTCCGATGTACGGGTCGAGATCGTCGCCCGTGATTTCGGCGACCGCCTTGACGTGTCCGGCGTTTTCCGCGACCAGTGCGATGACACCGGGAAGCACCAGAACGATGAACGTGAGGCTGAACGAGGGAGCATGAATACCGACGATCCCGTTGGCTTCGTCCGAGAACGGCGGCAACCCGAACCAGGACGCCGAGTGCACCGAATCCCAGTTGACACGAAAGTGCTCGGTGGGTGCGCCACTACCACTGGCGGACGTGATCGGACCGGAGAGCCGGTCGAGGACCCACGAGAAGATGTAGCCGAAAACCAGCGCGACGAGAATGGCGATACGTCCCAGGAAGCCGCGTAGCGCAACGCTCATCACGATCAGTGCAACCATCACGATCAGTGCCACCCACTGATCCTGCGGCCAGTACAACCCCGCGACCACAGGCGCCAGGTTGAAGCCGATCAACATCACCACAGCGCCGGTCACCACCGACGGTAGCGCTTTACTGATGACGCCACCGCCGAGAAAGTGGATGGCGATGCCGACGAATCCCAGAACCAACCCCGACACCAGAATCGCACCGGTCACTTCGGCCGTCGTTCCACCTTGGGCACGAATGGCGGCAACGCCACCGACAAAAGCTGCGGATGTTCCGAGGTAGCTGGGGACGTGCCCCTTGACCACCAGCAGGAAGAAGAGCGTACAAAAGCCCGACATCATCACGGCAAGTTGAGGATTGAGGCCCATGATGATCGGGAAGACGAACGTCGCGCCGAACATCGACACGACATGCTGGCCGCCCAACCCGATGGTTCTCGCCCAACTGAGTCGCTCGCCGGGAGCGACCACTTCACCGGCTCCGATGTTCTTTCCGTCTCCGTGCAACGTCCAGATCGGCATGACGAGACCTTTCGCAAAGGAGGAAGGTGTTCGAAATGCTTTGTGCCCCAGCTCACAAACACCGTGTCTGGAGTGAAACGCTAATGCAGGACCGAGATTTGGACGTGATGACAATCTGCCAGAACCCACTCACCGAGATTGGCAACAATGGTGGCAGATGATGCGGGCAGGGGTCATCGTCAGTGCTGGAGGCAGTTTCGACCGAGATGAGGACCACGCCACGAAGGGCCCAAACATTTTCTTCGGCTTAATGATTCCGTAACACGATGTCTGTCAACGGAAAACGAGGTACCTAGCCGAGGGCTGCGAGGATCCCTGCTGCCATCTCCGCGACCTGATCATCGGTCATGACGAACGTCGGCGAAATCTGCATCGCACCCTGACCCGCCGCGCGACCCGAAATACCGTGCTCACGAAGCGTCTTCACAAACGGCAACGCCTCCGCCGGATCAGCCAACTGCACCGCAGCAACCGCACCGAGCCCACTACGAACCTCCGCCACCCGCGGATGCTCCGCCAACGGCTGCAGATGCGTATGCAACGACGCCTCCAAACGCTTCGACTCCGCGAGCAGATTCTCACGCTCGAGAATGTCGAGGTTCGCCATCGCCGCCGCAGCAGCACCGGCATGCCCGCCGTACGTGTACCCATGGCGCCACCACGAACCGGCATAGAACGGCTCCGCCACCCGCGGCGCGATGAACACCGCACCCATCGGAACGTAACCCGACGTCAAACCCTTTGCCGTGGTCATCATGTCGGGCTGCAAATCGAAACGAGTAGACGCGAACCACTCACCACCGATCCGGCCGAAACCGGTCACCACCTCGTCGACGACAAACAGAATGTCGTGCTCACGGCAGATGTCACGCACCTCGGCCAGGTACCCCTCCGGCGGCAGATACACCCCACCCGCACCGATGATCGGCTCCGCGAAGAACGCAGCGATCTTGTTCGCACCGATCTTCTCGATCAACTCGAGCAGGCTCTTCGCATCGTCCCAGCCGACGGTCGCCGCATCCGCCATCAGCTCGCCGTACCCCTCACGGTTCACCGGAATACCAGCGAGAGCCGTTCCGGCAACGTGCATTCCGTGATACGCCTTCTGGCGTCCGACGATGATCGTCTTCTCCGGCTGCCCCACCTCGTGCCAGTACCGGCGAGCCAGCTTCGCCGCAGTGTCCACCGAATCCGAACCACCCGAGGTGAAGAAGATCTTGCTCCCGGCAACCGGCGCGATGGCCGCCAGACGCTCGGCCAACACCTGCGTGGTCTCGGGAACAAAATCACCGAAGTTGGAGAAATGAGCGATCTTCGACAACTGAGCCGCTACCGCATCCGCGATCTCGGTGCGGCCGTGCCCGACATTGGTGAACCACAGGCCCGCCGTCGCATCCAGATACCGAGTGCCCTCGCGGTCCCAGATGTACGCGCCCTCACCGCGAGAGACGACAAACGCGCCGTTCTTCTCCACAGCGCCCATGTCCGCGAACCCGTGCCACAATGCCGAAGCCATCGTCTTTCTCTCCCAACTGGATACGTTCGAAATAGATCGGTCAGTTCACGCGGAGTGCGGGCGGAAGAACCCGCTCGACCCACTGGGTTGCCTGCTCGAATGCGTAGGCGAGTTGGAGTACGTCCAAGTCGGCTCCGTGCCGACCGATGATCTGGATACCCATGGGAAGCGAACGATCGTCGAAGCCGACCGGCATCCCCGCAACCGGAACCCCGGCCATCGTCCAGGGAACAACCGTCTCCATCCACCGGTGATACGTGTCCATCGATCGGCCGTCGACGGTCTCGGGCCAGTGAGTGTTCTTGTCGAAAGGAAACACCTGGGCACTGGGCGCAAGAATGTAGTCGTAGGTTTCGAACATCTTGGTAATGGCCGACAGCCAGCCGTTGCGGGCCTCCGCGGCCTTGGTCACGTCGAGAGCCGACAGTGTGACCGCGTGCTCGAGTTCCCACAACAGTTCGGGCTTCATCAACTCGCGCAAGCTCGGATCGTTGTACTGATCGATCAAGCCGAGCTGTGCCCACCAACGCCACCGCAAGAACAGTTGCCAGATGTCCTCGGGTTTGAAGTCGGGAAGCGCCGCCTCGACGCGGCACCCCAACTGTTCGAAGACCTCGAACGAGGATTCGCACAACTCGAGAACTCCAGGTTCGGTTGCCAGGTAACCGTTCCAGTCACCGACCCATGCGATCCGAGAGCCCTTCAGATCACGTGCGAGGCTTTCGGTGAATACCGCGGGATCCTCACGAATCCCCAACGGTGCATAAGCATCCGGCCCCGCCATCGTGGAAAGCAGGTGAGCCACGTCGGTGACGGTTCGGCCCATCGGGCCCACAACGGCGCCCTGAGCGATGAATCCCGTCTCCGGTATCCGACCCCAGGATGGTCGAAACCCAACAACGTTGTTGAATGCCGACGGGTTTCGGAGCGAACCCATGTAATCGCTTCCATCAGCCACCGGCAACATGCGGAGCGCCAACGACGCTGCGGCGCCACCGCTGCTACCGCCGGCAGTGCGCGAATTGTCGTACGGCGACACCGTCGTACCCCACACCGGGTTGTACGTCTGGGATCCGAGCCCGAACTCCGGTGTGTTCGTCTTGCCGATCACAATGGCACCGGCAGACCTGATCCGCTTGACGAACAGTTCGTCATCTTCGGCGATTCGGTCCGCGAACATCGGCGACCCGGACGTGAACGGCAGACCCTTGGCTGCCGAAAGATCCTTCACCGCATGCGGAAACCCGTGCATCCAACCGAGATACTGCCCACTCGCCAACTGCGAATCACGCTGGCGCGCCTCCGCCGTCAACGCTTCCCGATCCCGCAATGCGACGATCGCGTTCACCGCCGGGTTATGTAATTCGATCTGATCGAGGAAGCTCTCCATCACCTCGACACACGACACTTCACGCCTGCGTATCAGACCACTGAGCGTGACCGCATCGGCCATGACGAGTTCGCGATTCTCGGGCGCACCGGAAACGCTCTCGTCGACAGGGTCAGCAGCATGAACCATCGTGAATCCTTTCAAGCAGTGAAGTGGGGTACGCCGCGGCGGACTCGCCGCCACCGGCAACTGATTCGAGGACGAATTGCCGGTGGCGGCGCGACTGTCGAGGTTTCCAGCGAGGTTCTTGCCTACTACTGACCGAGATCGACGATGGCAGCGACTGGGCCGCCGCCTTCGGGACCCTGGTGCGCTGCCGATACCGAGACGAACACTGCCGGATCGCCGGTGACAGCTGCCGTGACTCCGCCGACACACGACTTGATCTGGCGGTGCCAGTGCACGTCGGAGTCGTCGAGCATCGCATTACGACGGCCACGGACCGTTCCGTCCTGACTGGCCTCGCACTTCAAGAACACGTTGACGAGTTGACCGTCCAGGTCGCTCGGGTGCGGCCGCTCCGGAAGTTCGAGTCCGGCGTCACGGATCGCCGCCCAGATGCCGTCCTGGTCGAGCGGATCCTTCATCACGCTGTGGCCGATCCGGTAGCGTCCGCCGACGCCACGTGCGTTACCGACGACGACGATCTGCGCGCGGTCCAACTCGACGCCGGACGAGCAGGATGCGACAGAGGAGAAGAGTTCGCGGCTGTGCATGACATCCTCGTCGGTCGGCATGTCGATTTCGCCGAGCGCAACCGCGATCCCCAGAGCCGTTCCGCCGTTGGACAGGTCCATCGACTCATGAGTCTGTTCGGTCCACACAGTCTTGCCGCGGCTCTTGGCGTCACGGATGGTGTGAATTGTCAGCAACGGAGTCTTGGTCTGTACGTAGTGCACGTCGGCGGGATCGGTGATGCCGGCATTGGCCATCGCGTCTTTCACTGCCGCAGCAACTTTGGTGATCATGGCCGTACGGCCGATGTCCTCGGGCAGCAGTTGCTCACTCATGGCGACACCCACGGTCAGTCGCGGCTCGTCGGTCTTGGTGACCTTGTCTGCCGGCACGGTCGCGAAGATCGTCGCGTGCGGGCTGATCACGCCGTCCGTGCCGCCGGACCAGACGATCGGCACCTCCGCCACTTCTTCGGGGCTGCGATTACCCTTGGCGGAGAGAACCTCTCGGAACGCTCGGTCCGCGATGATGCGTGTGTAGTCGTTGACGCCGCCGTTACCCTCGGTTTTGCCGATGACTGCAATGACGCGGTCGGCCTCGAGGACACCGTCGTCGATCAGCTTGGCGAGCTCACTGGCGTCGGAGACGCTGTGTAGCGGAACCTTACGGACCTCGATTGCTTCGGGCATTGGCATCTCCTTGTATAGGGAATCGTGGAGGCAAAATTGAGCCTTGACAGCTCCGGGCGCTCAGTCCAGCCGAGCGGTTCGGAACTGCCGTGTCGACCACGCTATGACGACTCGAACCCATCGGCATCGTCAATACTTGCCCAAACGAAAACCGCGATTGGTTATTTCGACTCCGATTCACCGGTTGTGCGCCGCCCCATCGGTTCTCACTTACGATTCGACCATGGACACCACTGTTGTCGACCATCCGCTGGCGGCATCGCTGCTCACGACCATGCGCGACGCTCGCAGCGACAACGCAACGTTCCGGTCCGCCTTGCGCAGACTGACCCATATGTTGGTCTACGAGGCCATGCGCGGCGCAGAACTGGAACAGTTCGACATCGAGACGCCAGTTGCTCCGACGCTGGGGGTGCGGCTGGCGAATCCACCGCTCCTGGTCCCGGTCTTGCGAGCGGGCCTCGGCATGGTCGAACAGGCGAGTGCCCTTATTCCGCAGGCAGGCGTCGGTTTCGTGGGAATGGCACGAGACGAGAAGACACACCAGCCGGTTCCGTATCTGGAGTCCCTGCCAGCTGATCTGTCGAGCACCCCCGTCTACGTCCTCGATCCGATGTTGGCGACCGGTGGATCCATCGTCCGCACAATCGATCTGCTCATTGCACGCGGAGCCACCGATGTGACTGCAATATGTGTCGTCGTGGCTCCGGAAGGGATCGAAGCACTGAAGAACTCCGGACATCCGGTCCGGCTCCTCACAGCGAGCATCGACGACGGCCTGAACGAAAATGCTTTCCTGATACCTGGACTCGGAGACGCGGGCGATCGCCAATTCGGGCCGCGGTAGTTGGCAGACATACGGAGAACCGCTCATTCCGAGAGGCTATTTTCGTCAACTGTTGACAATGTTCGTCGCGTGATCGAGCGTAGTCTCGCGACATGGATAGATCTGCCAAATATTCGAGCGACGAGCTTCAACATTTGCCAGAAGGTGGCGACTACAGACTCACAGTTCGGGATGTCCTCGAGCTGCCCAGTCTGCGTGGAGCCGAAGTCCTTGCCGGGCACGGGGGCTTGCGCCACCTCGTTCAATCGGTGAACGTGATGGAAGTACCGGACATCCTCGCTTGGGTGAAGCCGAACGAGTTGTTGGTGACAACCGGGTTCCCGCTGCGCTACGGGCGAACCGGCGAGCTTCTCGACGACACAGATCTCAGTGACCTCGTCGACGGTCTTGCACGTCGAGGAGTCGCGGCACTTGCCGTGAAAACGGGCCGTTATCTCGACGAGCTGCCCGAGGCGATGCTGCACATGGCAGAGCAGCGAGGGCTTCCGCTGTTGGTTCTTCCCGTCACCGCGGGATTCGACGAGGTGATCTCGGAGGTCTTCACCAAGTTGGTGGCGAAGCAGTCCGCGGCACTCGATATTGCCGATCGACTTCACCGCTCGTTGACGTCGATCGTCTTGGAAGGTGGCGATCTACCTCAGATTGCCGCAGAATTCGCCGCGCTTTTCGACGTCAGCGTTCTGATCTGCTCGCCGGACGGAAGGGTATTGACCGAGGCCGGGGATTCAGCCGCGCTGAATGCGCTTCCGTTGTTCGAAAGCACCGGTCGGTTCCTGACCGAGCGGGTCGCCGTCGGTTTACAGAACGCGCCCAAGGGATTTCCCGGCCAGTTGGCGCTCACCCGAGTGGTGGCCGGCGGCACCGACCACGGCCGGATGGTGGCGTACGCCGGCACCCACGAACTCGGCGCAGTTGTCGTTCAAGCGCTGGAGCGAGCGGCCACCGTTGCCGCGCTGGCCGTCACCAAACAGCTGGCAGTTGCGGCAGTGGAATCCAAGTTCCGCGGAGACTTCCTCCGCGACGCACTGATAGGCGAAGCCGGCTCGCCTGCGGAAGTGAGCGCGCACTTCACCCAGTTGGGGTGGGATGTCACTCGTCCACTTGCCGTTGTGGTTGCAGAACTCGACGTCGATCACCCGGAATCCCAGCACGCGAATTCCACTCGCACGGACCAAGATCGACTCAGCGACGGCTGGCAACAAGTGGTACGAACACACGAGCGGACGGCGCCGTCCGTCGGGTTTCGACACGAGGTGGTCACGCTTTTCCCGACCAGCACCGACCGTGCGGTTCGGGACATCGAAGGGTTGGTGCGCAAGGTTGCCGGCGATCGCACCAGCGGCCGCCGATCCTTCAGCACGGGAGTGAGCCGGGTGATCTACTCCCTGGCCGATCTACCCGCGGCCTACGACCAAGCCTGTACAGCCGTGGTCGTCGGCCGACGTATCAACGGGCCGGGGCAGATCGCACACTTCGACGAACTCGGTGTACACCGACTCCTCTCGCTCCAGACGGACAAGAGCGAACTGCGTTCGTTCACCGATGACGTTCTGAAGTCCTTGTCGGCGGACAACGCCGAAGCCGCTGACCTGCGTCTGACACTCCAGACCCTGCTCGACTGCAATTGCAATGTCGCCGAGGCCTCCCGGGCGCTGCACATGCACTACAACACTTTGCGTTACAGAATCGGAAAGCTGGAGAGCGTCGTCGGATCGTTCACCGACGACCCCGTCCTTCGATTGAACGTCTCACTCGCCCTGCAGGTCATGAAGATGCACGAAATGTCATGACTTCGCACGATATGAGCTGACAGAACGTCCCGATAACGGTTCGATACAACCGCAATCGCGCCGCCCGGTGAGCGTTCGTCACTTCTTACCCACCACTGACACCCGTCGTCGGCAAGGTTACCCATGTGCCGTTCACCGGTGCCCGCTTACGGTTCGAAAGACGGGCCGCACATACCTCCTTCAGTGGCCCTGGCCGGTTTCTCGGTCCAGCGGACCGGAGTCGACCGAACTACGGATGCCTCAACCACCAACTGGCTCAGCCAATTACACCAGAACACGGCGGTGCGACATGAACTCGACTTCGAAGCCTCACAACACAAGTGCTCGTAGTGGTCCGTTACACGACGTGATAGTCGTCGACCTCACGCGCGCACTCGCGGGTCCTCACGCGGCAATGATGCTCGGCGATCTGGGTGCCGACGTGATCAAGGTCGAATCACCTCACGGCGGCGACGACACCCGTGGGTGGGGGCCGCCTTTTGTGGAGCCCACGTTGGAACCACCGAACACGCAACGGGAATCGACGTATTTTCTGTCCACGAACCGGAACAAGAAGTCGATTACGCTCGATCTGAAATCCGACAGTGGGCGCGCGACCCTCGAAGATCTCGTCTGCCGCGCCGATGTTCTCATGGAGAACTTCCGCACCGGAGTTCTCGATCGACTCGGATTCTCGACCGAGCGGCTGGCCGAACTCAATCCTCGACTGATCGTTCTGTCCATCAGCGGTTTCGGCCACGACGGCCCGGAAGGCGGTCGCGCCGGCTACGACCAGATCGCCCAGGGGGAAGCCGGACTCATGTCGCTGACCGGCTCGAGTCCGGACGACGTTCAACGAGTCGGAGTTCCGATCGCCGATCTTCTCGCCGGAATGTACGGGGCGTTCGGTGTCGTCGCGGCTTTGAAGGAACGCGAACAGACGGGGAAAGGCCGCGTTGTCCGAACGTCGCTCTTGGCCAGCGTGGTCGGTGTTCACGCGTTTCAAGGAACGAAGTGGACCGTCGCCGGTGAGGTAGGCACAGCGCAGGGCAACCACCATCCCTCCATCGCACCGTACGGGCTCTTTCGTACCGGCGATGGCGCAGTACAGATCTCGGTCGGCAGCGAAAGCCTGTGGAGAAGATTCTGCGAAGGATTCGACCTCGACCCTGACGCCCCGGGTATGGCAACAAACGCCGAACGCGTCGAAAATCATTTCCAGGTCGTCGAATTGATCGAACGTACCTTCAAGCCGTACTCGCGTGACGAGCTTCTGACCGAACTCGACCGCATCGGAGTACCGGCAGGACGGGTTCGGACGATCTCCGAAGTGTACGAATGGGAGCAGACCCGATCACAGGGATTGCTCGTCGACGTCGACCACAGCACGCTCGGAAACATCACACTGCCCGGTCCACCGCTACGATTTTTCGATCCGGACGGAACCGAAGTGACGGAGACCCGCCACACTGCACCTCCGGTTCTCGGTGAAGACACTGACGAAATCATGTCATGGCTACAAGGATTCACCCGATGAACCGCCTGACGGCTCGCGACTTGCTCGACCTGGTAATCGATGCCGGCACCTGGGAGTCGTGGGATACCCCTCCGATTCCCGTCGCGACCGACTCCGACTACGCCGAAGCACTTCTGCGGGCCCAGGAGAAGACCGGGCTCGACGAGTCCGTCCTGACCGGAAGCGCCTCCGTCCGAGGCCGCCGTGTGGCAATCATCGTCTGCGAGTTCGGTTTTCTCGGTGGTTCGATCGGCGTGGCGGCGGGAGAACGCCTCGTCGTCGCCATCCGTCGAGCCACCCAAGAGCAGCTGCCCCTTCTTGCGCTTCCCACGTCCGGGGGAACGCGTATGCAGGAGGGGACGACGGCGTTTTTGCAGATGGTCAAGATCACCGCGGCGCTCATCAAGCACAAAGAAGCGCACCTGCCCTACATCGTCTATCTCCGAAACCCCACCACCGGAGGCGTATTCGCGTCCTGGGGATCACTCGGTCACGTGACGATCGCGGAACCGGGGGCCCTCGTCGGATTCCTCGGCCCTCGAGTGTTCGAGGCCTTGTACAACTCACCTTTCCCCGCCGGTGTCCAGACAGCGGAGAACCTTCACGAGCACGGACTCATCGATGCAGTGAGGCCGCCAGACCAACTCGCCGAAATCGTCGAACGCGCATTGCGCATCATCACCGGGGCGCATCGTGGGTACTTATTGCCCAGTGACCCGTGCTCGTACGATTGCCCACCCGATACGTCGGCGTGGGAATCCGTCGTCGCATCCCGGCGCGAAGACCGACCGGGGATACGGGAAGTGTTGCTCAATTCCGCCTCGGACATGCTCCCGCTCAACGGAACCGGCCAAGGCGAGAACGATCCCGGCATCATGCTCGCGCTCGTTCGCTTCGGCGACATGCCCTGCGTCCTTCTCGGACAGGACCGGCGCGGACAGACTGCTCACTCCCCACTCGGCCCCGGCGCTCTGCGGGAGGCTCGGCGAGGTATGCGGCTGGCCGCAGAACTCGACCTGCCGCTGGTGACGATCATCGACACAGCGGGCGCGGCACTGTCGAAGGAGGCCGAAGAAGGTGGACTGGCGGGCGAGATCGCTCGGTGCATAGCCGACATGATTTCACTCGAGGTCCCCACCATTTCCCTCCTGCTCGGGCAGGGCACGGGCGGCGGCGCCCTGGCACTGATTCCGGCCGATCGAGTGCTGGCGGCCCGCCACGGTTGGCTCTCGCCCTTACCTCCCGAAGGTGCGAGCGCGATCATGTTCCACGACGTCACGCACGCGCCGGACATGGCAGCCAGTCAAGGGATCAGGTCCTTCGATCTGCTCGCGGGCGGCATCGTCGATCGGGTCATCCCCGAATTTCCCGATGCCGCGGACGAATCCGCCGCCTTCTGCACTCGCGTCGGAGCGGTACTGCACTACGAGCTGAGCGTGCTCAGTACTACCGATGCGACTGAACGGCTCAACACCCGCACCGAACGCATCGACCGTATCGGCCTGGTCGAAGCCAGTACCTCCGTCTGATCGATCAGTACCCAGAACACCGGAAAGGCCGGACATCCTCCGCGGAGGATGTCCGGCCTTCGTCGATCGAGCACACTCAGCCAAGCGTCACGTGAGTTGCTTGGCGGGTTCCTCCCGATCGCCGCCGGGAGTCTTCGAATCCGGCTTGTTCGGTTCCGGATTCTTCGCATTCAGTTCCGGGTTCTTCGAACCGATGAACTGGCACAGGTGGTACATCCCGATCACGACGATGGTGCCGAGCGCGATGCCGCTGAGCGAGAACGTGTCACTGAACTTCAGAGCCGTGTCGCCGATACCGATGATGAGGCCGGCCGCGATCGGCATGAGGTTGAGCGGATTGCCGAAGTCGACGCCGTTCTCCTTCCAGATCTTGGCGCCGAGCAGACCGATCATGCCGTAGAGCACCACGGTGATTCCGCCGAGAACACCGCCGGGCGTCGCCGAGATGACGGCACCGAACTTGGGGGAGAAGCCGAGCATCATGGCGACGATGCCGGCAACCGCGTAGGCGGCGGTGGAGTACACACGGGTCGCTGCCATGACACCGATGTTCTCGGCGTACGTCGTGGTGGGCGAACCGCCGACGCTGCTGGCGATAGCGGTGGCGAAACCGTCACCGGCGAGCGCACGTCCCATGTACGGGTCGAGGTCGTCCCCGGTCATCTCGGCCACGGCCTTGACGTGGCCCGCGTTCTCCGCGATCAACGCGATGACACCCGGAAGGACCAGGATGATGAACGTGAGGCTGAACGACGGAGCGTGGATGCCGACGATTCCGTTGGCCTCGTCCGAGAACGGAGGAAGCCCGAACCACGACGCCGACTGCACCGAATCCCAGTTGACGCGGAAGTGCTCGGTGATCTGACCGGTGCCTGCGTCGTAGGAGGTGATCGTCCCCGAGACCCGGTCGAGGATCCAGGAGAGGACGTAGCCGAAGATCAGCGCCAGGAAGATGGCGATGCGCGCCATGAAGCCGCGTAACGCGATACTCATGACGATCAGGGCCACCATGACGATCAGGGCCACCCACTGGTCCTGCGGCCAGTACAGCCCCGCGACGACGGGTGCCAGGTTGAATCCGATCAACATCACCACCGCGCCGGTCACCACCGGGGGAAGAACCTTGAATACGACCCGGCCACCGAGGAAGTGGATCGCGATACCGATGGCCGCCAGGACGAGTCCGGACACCAGGATCGCGCCGGTCACCTCGGCGGACGTTCCGCCCTGGGCGCGAATGGCGGCGATACCACCGACAAAGGCCGCCGACGTTCCGAGGTAGCTGGGAATGCGTCCCTTGACCACCAGCAGGAAGAAGAGCGTACAGAAACCCGACATCATCACGGCAAGTTGAGGATTGAGCCCCATGATGATCGGGAAGACGAACGTCGCGCCGAACATCGACACCACGTGCTGGCTGCCCAGCCCGATGGTTCTTCCCCAGCTGAGCCGCTCGCCGGGAGCGACCACTTCACCCGGTCTGATGTTCTTTCCATCTCCGTGCAACGTCCAAATCGGCATGATGGGACCTTTCGTGCAGAGGAAGGTGTCCGAACGCTGAGTGTGCTCCAGCTCACAAAACACCGTGACTGGAGTGAAACGCTATTACAGCGCAGGGGTATCGACGTGATGACAATCTGCCAGAACCCACGGACTCGGATTGGCAATATTAGTGATTGATGCCGCGCATCGCGGTTATCTTCAGTGCTAGAGACAGATCCAGCCGGAGCTCGGGTTGCGCCGTGAAGGGTCCCAGCATTTTCTCCAGCTTAACGACCCTGTAACGCAGTGTGTTGTAATGGAAGTGGAGCTTGCGCGCTGTCTCGGCGATGTTGATGTTGGTCGCGAGCAAGACTTCCAATGTCTTGCGCATGTCCTGCGCTTCGGCAGTTTCCTCCGTCAGTTCCCGCAGTGTCTCCCGCGCGAACGTCTCCAGCTCGTTTTCGTCCTCGACCAGACTGAGCAGTCTGTACACACCGAGATCGTCGAACTGAGTCACCGTCCACGGACCGGAGATCCGGCGTCCGACGGTCAGTGCGGTGCGCGCCTGACTGTAGAGCGCGGGGACGGCGTCGATCGCCGCTGTCGGCCGGGACACCCCGACACTGAACGGCCTTCTCCCGCCGCCACCTTCACCGCGAACGACCGTGACGAGGTCCCGCACCAATGCCATCGTGTCGGTGCCGACGCCCATGACGATCACCGTCTCGCCCGTCAGCGCGGTCACCGCCGCACCGGGATCGCGGTGGGCGATCGCCCCGGAGAACGCCATCGCCTGGCGATCGACAACAGGCAGCCGAGCGGGCGCCGCCGAGGCCGGTTCGTCGACCGGGTCCGGCTCGATCGAGACGATCACCAGCGGGCGATCGAAGTCCCAACCGAACGTCTTGGCGTGGGAGACAACGTGATCGTGGTCCCCGGCACGGCCGAGGAGCAGGTCGTGAACGAAGTTGGCGCGATGGCGTTCTTCCACCGACGCAACGGCCTGCTCACGGGTGATGACCAACGCGCACACCGACGCGGCCCGCTCGACCAGGTACTGGTCGTAACTCGTCATGACGCGCTCACCGGTGAACAACGCGAGACGCCCGTGGTCGATGTGATTGGCGGAAATCGCGGACACCGCGATGAATTGACCGTCGAACTCGTGCAGACCCAATCCGCCCTCGACGGTGTCGGTCCGCAGACGACCGGTGGAATCGACGGCGGGACAGGCAGACAGATGCTTGCGCTCCGCGGCGTCCCCGGCGCGGCAGATCTCGCGTCCGTCCGAGGTGGTGATCAGGGCGGCGCCCTTCATCTCCCGAGCGATGACTTCGGTCAATTGCGGGAGGCCGCCGCCGCCCATCACGACGTCGACCAGCAGCCGTCGCAAGCGCTCGGCCCCGAACATGGCGTCGATCTGGGCCGACTCCGTCTGCTCACGGTCTCTCGCCGCAGGGTGATCACACGCACCGTGAAAAACCAGGAGCGGGAAGCCGGCGCTTTCGGCCGCGTCGACCAGCTCCGGCGCGAGAGTGTCCCCGTCTGCGCCGAATTGGACGGCAAGTGCCGCAACACCTCGCGTCGACAACCGTCCGACAAATGCTTTGAAGGTTTCGGTGACCCTGGCGAGGGTTTCCGGCGTGGTGATCAGCAACTGTCCGTGCCGCAGCCACGGTCCGATGTCCGGAACCGCCATGAATCCCACCCGGGCTACCGTCGGGTCTTCGCAGCCGCCGGCGACCTTTCGAACACCAGGAAGGAGCTGGGTTCGAAAAAGTTCGGAGAGAACAGCATTCACCTCGGATGCCGGTACGGCCGGGTTTGCCACTTGGCAGGCACCTCGATTTCATTCGGATCACGGAAGATGGTTCACGAAAGAAACGATCCTATCCCCACCGAACACAAGATGTCCGAATTCAGCGCAGTCGACTCAGGCCGTTCGATGCAGGGCGGTCGGATTCTCCTGAGGTGGCGGGTGGATCGGCCCCTGCAGATCCCGCAGTTCCAAACCGGAGGCATTGCGCAGGGTCTTGGTCATCTCGGCGAGGATCGACACTGCAGTCTCCTCCGGTGTCCTCGCGCCGAGATCCAACCCGATCGGTGAGTGCAGACGCCCCAACTCGACGTCGGTGACGCCTCGCTCCTTCAACAGCGCCACCCGACGCTCATGCGTCGCACGACTTCCCATCGCGCCGACGTATGCAGCCGGCGAACGCAGCGCGATCTCGAGCAACGGGATGTCGAACTTCTCGTCGTGAGTGAGCACGGCCAGGACGGTTTTGTTGTCGATCGGTGCGGTTTCGAGGAACTTGTGTGGCCACATGACGACCAGATCGTGGGCGTCGGGGAAGCGCGCCCGTGTCGCGAAGACCGGCCGTGCGTCCACGACGGTCACGCGATAACCCGCAAAGGCGCCCAACGTACACATCGAGGCCGCGAAGTCGATGGCCCCGAACACGTACATCCGCGGTAGTGGCGCGAAGATCTCGACCAGCAGGTCGTGCTGCGAATCGATGAGAGTTCCCGCCGGCGCGACAAAAGCGACGGACTCACCGGTGTCCATCGTGCGCAGCAGGATGGACACCTCGTCCTCCGTGGCATCCAGATCTCCGCTGCGTCGGCCGTGCTCGACGACGAGGTGCCGTGCCGGTGCTCCCGGACGCACTTCGGTGACCACGACGACGGGCGTATCGGCCTCGATCCGTTCACAAACCTGACCGAACTCGGCGAAATCGGCTCCGACGGCCTGGACGAACACTTCGATGGTTCCGCCGCAGGTCAGCCCTACTCCGATGGCGTCGTCGTCGGAGACGCTGAAGACCTCGACGCGACTGGTGCCGTCGGCGAGAACCTCCTGGGCGATCTCGTACAGTGCACTCTCGATACACCCGCCCGAGACGCTGCCGACCACCTCGCCGGAGCGTGAGACGGCCATCGAAGCACCGGGCATGCGCGGTGAGGATCGCCAGGTACGGACAACCGTCGCCAGTGCAAAATCCTCGCCGCGGGCGTGCCACTGCGCCAGCTGAGTGGAAATGTCGCGCATCGCCTCGCCTCCCGCTTGCATCGCCGTCCGTAGAGAGTTCACGGTATCGGCCCACCGCAATCCTGCCTGTCACACAATGCGCCTAAATCCGGGCCCTGCAGTTGTGCAATGTCGCCGTCGCATCACCTTGCGCTCTCGACCAGTGTTGTCACCGAGCCCAGCCGAAAGCAGGCCTGACCTTCATTCTTCCCCTCTCCGACGATCACTGCAGCGGCAATTCACGCAGATGGTGCGACGGATCGAGTGGGCGACGTTGCACACCACAGAACCGAGGTTTCTCCCATGGACCAATTGCTCAGCGGTATCAAAGTTCTCGACCTCACCCGTGCTCTCGCGGGCCCTCTGTGCACGTCGCTGCTCTCGGATTTCGGCGCCGACGTGGTCAAGGTCGAAACCCGTGGCTCCGGCGACAGTTCGCGTCAGTGGCCGCCGTTCGACGGCGATCGAAGCCTCTACTTCGCTTCCGTGAACCGCGGCAAACGGTCGATCGCCATCGACATGCGCAGTGACCGCGGGCGGAAACTGCTTCGCAGCCTGGCCCTCGACGCAGATGTGCTGGTCGAGAACTTCCGTCCGGGAGTACTGGCCGACATGGGGCTCGATCCCGACTCGCTCGAGCAGGAGAATCCAGGGCTCGTCGTGATGAGCATCAGTGGTTTCGGCCCGGTGGGCCCGGACCAGTTCGCGCCCGGACTCGATCAGGTGGCCCAGGGCATGTCCGGGCTGATGTCGGTCACCGGTGCCGGGGAACAGACCCCGATGCGGGTCGGTATCCCCATCATCGACACGGTCTCGGGCATCTACGCAGCGCTGGGCATCACGGCGGCGCTTGCCTCTCGCGGTCGCGATGGTCGTGGGCACCGCGTGCAGACCTCGTTGCTGGAATCCGCGATCTCGATCATGACCTTCCAGGCGCAGGACTACCTGAGCACCGGGCGGGTTTCGACGCCGAACGGCAATACGCACCCGACGATCACGCCGTACGGCGCTTTCGACACTGCCGACTTCCCGATCAACATTGCCACCGGCTCGGACAAGCACTGGATCGCACTGTGCTCGGTACTCGGCGACCCCGAGCTCGCCTTCCGTACCGAATATGCCACGGGTAAAGAACGTTTGGCGCACCGAGACCAACTGACCAAAGAACTCGAGGACCTACTGACCACGAAGGGCGCAGCGCAATGGATCTCCGAGATCCGCGGTGCCGGAATCCCCTGCGGCCCCATCCATTCGATCGATCAGGTGTTCTCCGACCCGCAAGTCGAGGCATTGCAGATGGTCGAGCAGACCCAGAGCGCCGACGGAACGTCGATTCCCGTTGTCCGCGGACCGTTCTGGGTGGACGGCAAGACCCTTCCCGTCAGGAATGCGCCACCCATGACTCTCGGCGGTGACGCCGACAACGTACTCACCGACTTCGGCCTGCGCCCGGAGGAGATCGAGGATCTTCGCGCAAATTCGGTGATCTGACCGCACACTAGTAACAGAGCAGACGCTCTGTTACTGTGCGTTCATGCCTCGGCCACGCGTCCACGACCTCGACACCCTGCTCGACGCTGCCGAAAAACTAGCCGCCACCGCCGGGCCGAGCGCTGTCACGGTCCGGGCGGTCTCCGACGCCACCGGTGTATCCAACGGGGCGATCTATCACGCATTCGGCTCTCGCAGTGGACTGGTCGGTAGCGCGTGGCTGCGTGCTGCGCGACGATTTCTCGCGCTTCAACAATCGAGAGTGGACGACACTCTCGCGGACCCGTCGCCGACTTCGGCGGTTTCCGCCGTCGTCGCAGCCGCCGAAGTTCCGGCCGTCTTCGCGCTCGACTACCCACAATCCGCGTTGCTGCTGTTGACGATCCAGCGCGACGAACTGCTCGGCACCGACGTCCCTGCCGACATCGCCGAGCAACTCACACAACTCGACCGGTCTCTGGTCGAGTTGTTCATCCGGTTGTCGACCGCGCTCTGGGGCCGCAAGGACGGCAGAGCCGTCGAGGCAATCGAGGCCTGTGTTGTCGGCCTGCCTACCGGACTGCTCATCCATCCCGCCAAACGCGCCGACGGTTGGCGAGTCCCCGACGCCGCAGCACGCGCGCGGTTGGATGCCGCCGTTCGAGCGGTTCTGCATCTCGACCCACCACTGCCCAAGCCACGCAACAGGAAAGGCCAATCATGACCGCAACTCTGCGCTTCGAAGACAAGATCGCCGTTCTCGATCTCGGCGAGGACGAGAATCGATTCTCGCCGGAGTGGCTCGATTCCGTCGACAAGCTACTCGACCAGGCTTTGATCGAAAGCGCACATGCCCTGGTGACCACGGCGACGGGCAAGTTCTACTCCAACGGACTCGACCTCGACTGGCTGGGCGCTAACGGCGACAAGGCGAAGTGGTATGTGCAGCAGGTGCAGTCGCTGTTCGCCCGGATGCTGACGTTCCCGATGCCCACCGTCGCGGCGATCAACGGCCACGCCTTCGGAGCCGGCGCCATGCTCGGCATCGCGCACGATTACCGCGTCATGCGCGATGATCGCGGCTACTACTGCTTCCCGGAGGTGGACATCAACATCCCCTTCACCGAAGGAATGGCAGCTCTCATCCAGGCCAAACTCAGCCCGGCGTCGGCAATCGTCGCCATGACCACGGGGCGGCGATACGGCGGAAGTGACGCATTCGCAGCCGGTTTGGTGGACTTCACCGCATCCGTCGACGCTTTGACCGCCAAGGCCATCGAAATGGTTGCACCGATCGGCCCGAAGAATGCGGGCACACTGGGGGCAATCAAGTCGACGATGTTCGCTTCAGTGGTCACCGCTCTGAACACCGACGGCTAGAAGCGACGGACTGTGTTCTCGCAGAGCCGCTTCCAGATCGTCGGCAACACTTTCGGGATCGCGGCCTTCGGTGCTCAGAACCACGTCGACTCCACTGAGCGTCGGCATCGAACCGGCCAGCAGTTGTGACGCCTCCACCAACTCGTCCAACCCGGCCCAGCCGGCCGGTTCACGTTCGATGATTCTGGTACGCAACGTATCCGGATCGGCCTCGAGGCGCGCCAGCAGGTGCCCCTCGGCGCCGGTCGCGGCCAGCAGGGCGCGCCCGTAGTCGTCGTCTTCGACGGTCGCCGTGAGAAACAGGAGTCCGTACCCCGCGTCCCGGTACGACGCACACAGCATCCCGACGTGTGAGATTGCCCGTTCGGCCCCCAGCGGCGGATAGCACCGCTCGAGTTCGTCCACCTCGATCATCGCGTTGCTCACCCCGGCCTCGCCGAGTCCATCGTGAAGCGCGGTCAGCACGGAACTCTTCCCCGCGCCCGGCGGGCCTGTCAGCAGCAGTACGAACACGTCCTCCACTATTGCAGAGCCGTAAGCACGTCCAGAACCTTGTGCAGGCGCGGGGCGGCGAGAAGGCTGGAGAAGACAGCTCGACATGTACAACAGCCCTGATCGGAGCACAGCGATGACCACCACGATCACCGAAATCGCGCCGGACATCTACCGACTGTCGACCTTCGTGGACGAAGCGAACCTCACGATGAACCAGTTTCTCGTCGACGGCGAGGAACCCTTGCTCTTCCACACCGGGCAGCGAGCGTTGTTCACCTCGGCTTCCGACGCACTCTCCACGCTGATCGACATCGACCGTCTGAAATGGATCACGTTCGGTCACGTCGAGGCCGACGAATGCGGGTCCATGAACTCCTGGCTTGCGGCGGCCCCCGAAGCGCAAGTTGCACACGGTGCGATGGGGTGCTTCGTCCAGGTCAACGATCTGGCCGATCGGGCGCCACTTCCCTTGGAGGACGGCGACGTACTCGAAACCGGCAGCCGCCGAGTCCGGCACATCGACACCCCACACGTCCCACACGGTTGGGACGCGGGTCTGATGTTCGAGGAGACGACGTCGACGCTGTTCTGCGGAGATCTCTTCACTGCGTTCGGGCACCACCCCGCGACCACCGAGCACGAAATCGTCGGTCCCGCTTTGGAAGCCGAGGACTTGGGCCACGCCACCTGCCTCACCCCGGATCTCGAACCCACGATCCGCGCCCTGGCCGACCTCGAGCCGCGGATTCTGGCGACCATGCATGCACCGACGTACTACGGCGATTGCGTCACCACTCTTCACGACCTTGCCGACTCGTACGCAACACGTTTCGCAGCCGAAACCGAAAAATGGAAGTCAGACTAGAGCTTGCGAATTCGACGTGATTCGCGCCGCCACGGACAGCGCAACGTGCTCGCGGAACGGTCTCGCCACCACCTGCACCCCGATCGGTAAACCGTTGCGGGAGAGTCGTACCGGAACCACAACCGACGGAAGACTGAGCACACTGATCGCCCGGCAACTCGCGAGCGCATCCATCCACGTGAGTTTGCGACCGTCCACCTCGAAGCTCTCCACACCGAGCGGCGGAGCGAGCACCGACGCAACCGGCAGAATCAGGACGTCGCCCATCTCGTCGAGGAAGTCGGCGATCAACATCGCACGATCCGCCCACAGCGCTTCCACCTCGGCGGAACTCCGATCATGGCCTGCCGCAAGCATGGCGGTGATGTCCGCGTCGAAAGCGTGCGCTGAACCTGCTGCGAGAGAGTAGATGTCCGCGTGGGTCTCGACCGATCGCAACGCGCCGAAAAGCGCGTTGGCCCGCGACAGGGCCAGACCGTCGTACTCGCTCGCATCCAGACTGTTCGCCACCGAGCGAACCGCCGTCAGGATTTCTTCGTCGACAGGCATGGTTCCCTCGCCGGGTGCCCAGCGGATGTCGAGGTCGTCGACGTCGACCGAATCAGGCTCGCTCCACGAGAAATGCGGCTTCGACAGGACGCGCAGCGCAAGCGTCGCATCACCGAGGTTGCGGGCCAGTGGGCCGATGGTCTGGATCGTGCCGTGCATCGTCGCAGGATTGGCGAGTACCCGTCCATCCGAAAGCACGCCGGGGTATTGCCCTTCAGGGTCGATACGGCCGAGCGTCGGGCGAACCGAAGTGAGGCCGGTGCAGTGGGCGGGCCAACGCACCGAGCCACCAAAATCCGTACCGAGTCCGAGCACGCTCATTCCGGCAGCAACCGACGCGGACTCGCCGCCACTCGATCCGCCGGGGGACCGGACGACGCCGTCCGGTCGCACCGGACTGGCCGTGGTTCCGAACAGTTCGTTTCGAGTCAGGCCGCACGCGCCGAATTCCGGGGTGTTGGTCTTGCCGATCAGAATCGCACCGGCAGCCTTGAATGCCGCGACGGCCGGGGCGTCGACGGCCGGGATGTTGTCCGCCAGAGTGCGAGAACCGGCAGTGGTGCGCACGCCGGCAGTGGCGATCAGGTCCTTGACCGTGAACGGAACCCCGGCAAGGGGGCCGAGTGTCTCACCGAGAAGGCGTCGCTCGTCCAGGGCATCCGCGGCCGTGCGAGCCTCCTCGGCGCACACGGTGACCAGTGCGTTGAGTTCGACATTGCATTCGTCGACCCGTGCGAGATGTTCTTCGACGACGGTCCGCGCCGACACCTGACCCGACCGCACGGCCTCGGCGATGGATCGGGCATCACGGCCCACCCAGCTCTCACGACTCATCGCACGCCTCTCCTTGCCAGTACCCTCTGCCGAGCGTAAGGACAACGAGCAACCCGAGAAACGACCACAATGCACATACCGACGGCGCCGGCGATGTGAGGTTTTGCCACAACGTTGGCGGCCCCGGAGGGATCGGTCAGGTGCTGGTACCTACAAACCCTGCCTGATGAATGCAGCAAGCTTCTCGATCTGTTGCTCGTTTCGTTTGTAATGCCGCCACTGACCGATTCGTGTGGTGGTCACCAGATCCGCGGCCTGGAGTGCGGCCATGTACTGAGACGCCGTCGATTGCGACACCTTCGCCCTCGCTTGAATGTGCTTGAGGCACACTCCGACCTCCTCAGCAGGCTCGAGCTGAGGGGGAAAGCTCCCGGGGTCTTTCAACCACTGCAGGATTTGCACACGCATCGGGTTGGCCAGCGCCTTGAACGCCGTTTCCCACTCGGTTGTTGCGTCTTCCATGTTCGTGAGCATACCGCTAGATCGCGAAATGCCGATATGTGTGGTTCAATCTCTATATCGCAACATCGCGATATACCAATGGGGGCTGAAATGGTGCAGCACGACAAAGTGGCACTCGTGGTCGGAGCCCGAGGCGTGATCGGTGGGAACTTGATCGATCACCTCGAGTCGACCGGAGAATGGAAGATCATCGGACTCTCGCGGCGAGGCGGTACGGACACCGACCGGGTCGAACACATCGCAGTCGACCTGCTCGATCCTTACCGGACTGCAGCGGCACTGAGCGGACTGGGCGACGTCACTCACGTCTTCTACGCCGCCTATCAAGACCGCCCGACATGGGCCGAGCTGGTTCCGCCCAACTTGGCGATGCTGGTCAACACTCTCGACGCCATCGAGCCCGTTGCGGGCGGACTCGAGCACGTCAGCCTGATGCAGGGCTACAAGGTTTACGGGGCACACCTCGGACCGTTCAAAACTCCGGCCCGCGAGAGCGATCCACCGCACATGCCACCCGAGTTCAACGTCGACCAACAGCAGTTCCTCGAACGCAGGCAGCTCGGCAAGTCGTGGACATGGTCGGCGATCAGACCCTCGGTCGTCTCCGGATTCGCACTGGGTAACCCGATGAACCTCGCGATGGTCATCGCCGTCTACGCGACCATCTCGAAGAAACTGGGTGTCCCACTCCGATTCCCCGGCAAGCCCGGCGCGTACACCAGCTTGATCGAGATGACCGACGCCGGACTCCTGGCCGAAGCGACGGTCTGGGCCGCGACCAACCCCGAGTGCGCAAATCAGGCGTTCAACATCAACAACGGCGACCTGTTCCGCTGGCAGGAGATGTGGCCGAAGATCGCAGCCTTCTTCGACATGGACGTCGCACCTCCGCTCCCGATGTCCCTCGATGTCGCAATGGCGGACAAGGAGTCGGTGTGGGATGAACTCGTCGAGGAACACCACCTTGCTCGGACCCCGTATTCCGATGTCTCGTCCTGGGGGTTCGGTGACTTCGTATTCGGATGGGACTACGACTTTTTCGCTGACGGATCGAAAGCTCGTCGGTTCGGATTTCACCGCCACGTCGACACCGAAGCGATGTTCCTCGACATCTTCGCCAATCTGCAGGCTCGGAAGATAATCCCCTGACTGAAACACGGTCACCCGGATCCTACGAACACTGTCACTGTCGGACCCCACGACTAACGTCGTAGGCGGGGTTTGAAAAGCAGGGGTTTCGGCGAGTCGTCGGTAGGGCCCCATGCGCCCCCGGACCAGAGGAGCGACGATGTCGGACAATACTTTCGATCTGGAAATCCTGAGTGCCTGGACTACTTTCGAGACTCATCTCGCTCGCTACATCTCCGTGATGGAGGACGACGACACCCTCGTGGTGGAGTCGCATTACGACAGCATGGACGAACTGGCCGACGCGCCCGCGTGCATCCAGTTCTTCGCATGGAACCAGACCTCCGTGCGCTGTGAAGTTCCTTCCAACAGGTTTCTGCATCCACTGCGGATGCTCGAACCGGAAGACCATTCAGCGCTGCTCGACATGGGGTTCAACGCTCCCGATCTGTGCGAGCACGAACCCGAGGGCAATGGGTCCATGTCCTTCTACATCGACGTCGACCGCGCTCGTCCCGAGGAACTGGTGACAAAGGTGTTGCGCGTATTCCGCGAAATGTGGAGCATTGCGCACCCGTCGTTCCTGCGTGCCAGCACCAGTGGGCGCGAGTCGACGCCGGCGTTCGCCACGACGCCGTCTCACGCTCCCTCGGGTTCGGGCGACATGCTGCGGATCCTGGTCGACGGGGCCGTCGAGCGCCTTCTCGGTCATCCGCCCAAGCGTGACGACGACGGCGATATCCCGCTGGTCCGCGGTGAGCAGGTCACCTATGTTCGTGTTCTCGAGGACGACGAGTACGTAGAGGTGTTCTCGCGGGTCGTGCATTCGGTGGAGAACCTCGAGAACGCTGCTGTAATTCTTGCTCAGCTCAATCGGCAATGGCCGACCATCAAGCTCATTCTCGTCGAGCAGAGTGTGCTGGGCGTGGTCCGCGTGGACGGCGCACCCTTCGTCGCCGAGCACCTGCTGCGGGCTCTGCGCTCGTTCGCCGAACTGGCCGAAGCATCCGACGAACTCGCCGAAGAACTGGGCGGGCAACCCATCCGCGCAACCGGAGACACCGCCTTCAACGACGGCATGGCCTCCGAGCACGAAGATCCCGGTGCCGAATACGAGTCACACGAGTGCCACGAATTTCCGCCGGCTCTCATGGCGCTCCTCGAACTCGACGCAGACGGAACGGGCGAGCTCAGCGCCGAAGAGGTTGCCGTGATCTGTGAGCACGACCGCGACACCATTCTCGACTACCTGCGGATCAGCCAGGAGCAGGAGACTGCCTGGCACGAGGCGTTGACCGAGTCCATCCGCCGCAAGGACGACGACACCGACCTGTGTGCGGGCGAGAAGCGCGCGTGGACGCACGCGATCCGCAACCTCAGGCGCGGACTGCGCGTCGTCGTACTGCCCGCCAAGGATGCAGCGCCCACCCAACTCGGTCTCTTCGACGATCAGGCCTGAGAACCGGAAATCGGGCGCTGCTTGTCAGCCCGGCAGTGGGATGACGATGCCCGGCAGGATCTCGATCTGACGCGGCAACTGGGGGAGCGGCGGCACTTCGATCGGCGGTAGGCCGGGCACCTCGATGGGCGCCGGGGGAGCGACCGCGCCCGTCGTGGGCGTGCCCGTCCCGTCCCCCGAGGTCACGCCGGAGTTCGCGGGAACGCCGGCCTGCCCGCCGATGGGGTCCGGCCACGGGAAGCTCTCCCAGTCGGATCCCTTCAGCGCGCCGTCCATCGTGCTCTTCCAGATGTCCGCAGGCACTCCGGAGCCGTAGATCAAACCACCGTAGGAGTTGGTGATGGCCTGAGCGTCGGAAGTTCCGATCCACACCGCGGTGGACAGCGACGGCGTGTAACCGACCATCCACGCATCCTTGTTCTGCCCCGTGTCACCCAACTGCGCGGTGCCGGTCTTGGCAGCAGACGGGCGTCCACCGGCAAGCGCGTGACCGTTCGAGTACGACGCGATCGGGAGCATTGCCTGCGTGACGTTGTCGGCAACGGCAGCATCGAGACGACGCTCACCGGGAGAGACCGGGCGATCGAGCAGGACTTCACCTTCGGCCGTCACGACCTTCCGGATGAAGTGCGGCTGCTGGTACACACCGGAATTGGCGAGCGTCGCGTAAGCGGACGCCATGTCGATAACGCGAGACTGATACTGGCCGAGCACGATTCCGTTCTCCGGCGGACCACCCTCCTGTGTGAGCGTCGGGTAGTCGAGTCCGGGAATGTGCTCGGGGATGCCGGCCAGGTGGGCGGCGTCGGCGATCTTCTGGGGACCGTTCTCCATCGAGAGCATCAACCGGTAGAAGCTGGTGTTCAGCGAACGCTTGAGTGCCTCGGCGATGGTGCATCGACCACAGGATTCGCCGCCGACGTTTCCGATGGTCACGCCGTTGATCGTGAGCGGTGAACTGTCGAACCGTGCGGACAGCGGAATGTCTTCCATCAATGCTGCGACCAGACCGAAGACCTTGAACGCTGAACCGGTCTGCAGCGGCGCCTGGGCGTAGTCGAAGCCGGCTCCGTCGTCACCGCCGTAATAGGCGTCGACGCCACCGGTCTTGGGGTCGATGGACACTACTGCGGTCCGCAGGTCTTCCGGCTCGCCCTCGAGATTCCGCCTGACGGCGTTCAGCGCAGCTTCCTGCGCAACCGGGTCGATGGTTGTCGTGATCTGCAGACCAGCGGTGTTCAGCGTCTGATCGCTGATACCGGCCTCGGCCAGTTCCTTGAGTACCTGGGTCTTGATGTGGCCTTCGGGTCCTGGCGCCTGGTTCAGATCGGTCGGCCGATTGGCGGGGGCGACGACCGGGAACTGCATCGCGTCGCGATCCGTCTTGGTCAGGCTGCCCAGTTCCACCATGCCGTTGAGAACGTAGTCCCAGCGCGCTTGCAGCGCGGACAGATTGGTCTCGGGGTCCAGGAACGACGGGCTCTGGATGACGGACGCGAGAACTGCGCCTTCCTCGACACTCAGCTCACTGACCGGCTTGTCGAAGTACGCGTTCGACGCGGCGGCGATGCCGTACGCACCGCGACCGAAGTAGATGGTGTTGAGATACGCGGCAAGAATGTCGTCCTTGGACCATTCGCGCGCCATCTTGGCGGAGATGACGAGCTCACGCAGCTTCCTGTCGATACTGCGCTTGTCACCGACCAAGACGTTCTTCACGTATTGCTGAGTGATCGTCGAGCCACCGCCGGCGCTTTCCTTGCCCATCACGTTGTCGCGGGCAGCGCGAGCAAATCCGGAGATCGAGAACCCGGGGTTGGTGTAGAAGTTACGATCCTCCGCCGAGAGCACCGAATCGCGGACGTGAATCGGGATGGCCGACAACGCGACCTCGGTCCGGTTTCCCTCCGGCGGCACTACCTTGCCGAGCACGGTCGTGCCGTCGGCCATGTAGATGGTGGACACCTGATTGGTCTGCATGTCAGAGGGGCGCGGGACGTCGGTCCGGCTGTACGCGACAGCAAAAACCGACGCGGGCACGATGACCATCAGGAGCACGAGCACGTAGATGGTCCGCCGGACGTACCGCCACTTCGAGCGCTGCTTTTTCGCGGGCTTGGCCGACTTGTTCGACCGGGGCGAATTAGCCGACTTGCCCGATCGAGCCGACGACTGATCGCCACCCGTCGCACTCGATCTGTTCGATGGACTCACTCAACACTCCCGGTCGTGGATCCGGACTTACCGGCACCATTCCACCAGGGTGATATCTCGATCAGATAACTCCCGGCAACTGCGATACCGAAATGTCACCCTACCGGGCTGGCTACTCGCGACGTTCTGCTCGGACCGCGTTCCGATATCCGCGGAACGCCAGCCCGAGAGCGACGACGCAACCGAGCAGCACCAAAGACGGCATCACGCCGGGGTCGCCCTTGACGATCGCGACCACAGCGCCGATCAACGCCATGAGGGCGAAGACCGAGATGAAGCCGGCAATCAGCTCCATACGCTGGGCACGCGAAGCCCGCCTCATCGAAACCGTGCGGCCCGCATCACGACTTGACGCCGCCTGCGGTCAGACCGGCGATGATGCGTCGCTGGAAGATGAGAACCATGATGACCAGCGGGACCATCACGAGGGTTCCGCCGGCCATGATCGAGGTGTACGGCGTGACGAATGGGTCCGTTCCGGAGAACTTGGCCATCGCCACCGTGACGGGCGCGGTCTTGTCACTCGAGAGTTGGAGCGAGAGCAGATACTCGTTGACCGTTGCGATGAAGGCCAGAATCGCGGTGGTGAACAGCGCCGGCGCGGCGAGCGGCAGCATGATCAGGCGGAAGGCCTGGCCACGGGTTGCGCCGTCGATACGCGCCGCCTCCTCGAGCTCCCACGGAAGTTCGGAGAAGAACGACGTCAGCGTGTAGACCGTCAGCGGCAGCACGAACGAGATGTTCGGGATGATCAACGCTTTGTAGCTGCCGATCCAGCCGATGTCGGTGAACAGCTGGAACAGCGGAGTCACGAGGGCGACGACCGGAAACATGGACGCGCCGAGGATGATTCCGGTGACGAAGTATTTGCCACGGAAATCGAAACGCGAGAGCGCGTACGCCGTGAACACGCCGATGACCAAGGCGATCAGCGTGGTCGCGCCAGCGATGATGAGGCTGTTCATCAGTGCACGGGTGAAGTTCACCTTGGCGTCGGGATCGAGCGCCGCGGTGAAGTTGGAGAGCGTGAGATTGGTGGGCCACAGCGACGTCGAGAACGTGTCCGCCGGGTCGCGCAGCGCCGTCACGATCATCCAGTAGCAGGGAGCGAGTCCCCACACGATGATCAGTACGACGCCGATGTAGGTGCCGATCTTGCCGCGTAGTGCCTTGTTCATACCGGCTCCCCCTTCCGCTGCTTTTCCTGCGTGCTGACCGCATTGGCTCCGAGGAATCGGACCAGGATGAAGGCCACAGCGAAGATGATGAGGAACGTGATGGTGGACAGTGCCGACGCCGAATTGGCGCCGACGCGCATCTGATCGACCACCAGAACCGAGATGGTCGAGGTGGCCGGGTTGGATCCCATCATGATCGCGGGCAGGTCGTACATCCGCAGAGCGTCCATCGTGCGGAAGAGCACCGCCACCATGAGTGCGGGCTTGACCAGCGGAAGCGTGATCATGCGGAACCGCTGCCACGCCGTCGCACCGTCGACCTTGGCGGCCTCGTAGACGTCGGCTGGAATCATCTGAAGACCCGCGAGGATCAGCAACGCCATGAACGGCGCGGTCTTCCAGACGTCGGCGACGACGATCGCGAATCGCGCCGGCCAGGGGTCCGCCGTCCACAGGATGTTGGTGCCGAGGATCTTGTTGGCAATGCCGTCGTTGGCGAAGATGAAGAACCAGAGCTTCGCGGTGACGGCGGTGGGGATGGCCCAGGGAATCAGCACGGAAGCGCGGAGCAAACCGCGTCCGCGGAACGTCTTGGCCATGATCAACGCCATCGACAGACCGATCACCGTCTCGAGCAGGACGGTGACGACGGTGAAGCCGAACGTATTTCCGATCGACTGCCAGAACTGCGATCCGAGTGTGCCGGGCGGGCAGGGAATCGAGCCGTTGGCGGTGTTGCAGGACTGGGTGATCCAGTTCTTGTAGTTGTCGAACCACGTGAACTGACCGGTGACGAACATGCCGGTCTCGGGATCGAGCTTCTTGCCGTCGCTGTGCATCGACATCCAGATCGCTCGTCCGAGCGGATACAGAATGATGACGGCGAGAACGATCAGCGACGGTGCGACGAACGCCCACACCGGAACTCGTCGACGCTTCTTCGGCTTGTCGGCCGACGCAGGCGGGGGCGAGGTCGGCGGGGGTGGAGTAGCTGCAAGGTCAGGCAGAACCTTGGTCAGGGATGTCCCTGCTGCCTCGGATGCCGACGGCTCTTCTAGCGGTTCCGGTGCACGGTGTCTCCCACCAACGCCCGAACGGTCGGGACCGGTTGAACCGGCCCCGACCGTGGGGTTGGTAGGCACAGCCGCGGAAGGATCCTGCGGTTCTGCCATTGCTTATTGCTCCTGGTAGATCAGTTACCGGCGGTTTCGATGCCGGCCTTGGTGTCCGCCAAAGCCTGCTCGACGGTCTTCTCGCCGCGAATAGCAGCGTAGGTGTTGTCGGAGATCGACTTCGACACCTGCGTGTAGTACGGCGTGACGGGGCGCGGCTGAGCGGTGGCGAGTGCTTCCTTCAGGGTCGCGAAGTACGGGAACTGAGCGAGCACTGCCGGATCGTCGTAGACAGCCGAGAGGACGGGTGCGCCGCCGACCTCGGTGAAGTACGTCTGCGACTTCTTGGTCTGCATGAACTCGAGGAAGTCACGAGCCGTGGCGGGTGCGTCCGAGTACGCGCTGATGCCGACGTTGTAGCCGCCGACGGTCGAAGCGCCCGGTCCGTCGACACCCGGAAGAACGGTGTAGCCGTACTTGCCGGCAACCGAGGTCTTCTCACCGTCGACCGAGAAGCCGGACCACGTGCGCATGAAGAGTGCCTTGCCGTCGCCGAACGCGGTCTGCGACTCGCCCTCGGAGTAGGTCAGCGCTTCCTGCGGGATCGTGTTGTCGGCGAAGTTGTCGACGATCGACTGAACGCCTGCCTTCGTCTTGTCGTCGATGGCCGGGGTGAGTCCGTCCGGGCCGACCCACGGGCCGTCGAAGGCGTTGGTGATCTCGGTGGTGTTGACCGTCAGGCCCTCGTAGTTCTTGAACTGACCGATGTAGCAGGAGATGCCGGCTTCGACAGCCTTCGGGCAGTTTTCCTTGAGCTCGGCCCACGTAGTGGGAGCCTTCTCGACGAGGTCCTTGCGGTAGTACAGGAACGCTGCGTTGGTGTTCTTCGGCGCTGCGTAGAGCTTGCCGTTGTAGGTACCCGAAGCGACGGTCGACGGCAGGAGGCCGGACTCGTCGATCGCGAGGTCACCCTCGAGCGGCAGCAGCCAACCGTTTGCAGCGAACTGGGCGGTGTTGACGACGTCGACGCCGATGAGGTCGTACTCGTCGCTCTTGGCCTGCATGCGCTGGGTGATGTCGTCGACCTGCGCGTTGGCTTCCTTCGCCAGCGGCTTGAGCGTGACCTTCTCGTCCGGATGCTCGGCATTCCAGTCGGAGATGATGTTTTCGAGCGCCTCGTTCAGGGCATCCTGCCCCTCGACGATCGTGATGGGTCCGCGGCCTTCGCTCGAGGACGATCCCCCGGATGCGGCCGTGGTGCTGGTTCCGCTGTCCTTGTCCGAATCGGACGAACAGCCTGCCAGTACCAGCATGGACGCTGCCGTGGCTGCAATTGCAGCGCGGCGCATCGCCTTCGAGTTCAGAACCATGGATTCGCTCCCCGTATGTGTATGACAAATAGACGGTCACCGAGAGCCTGCTCACGGCATGCGCCATGAGTGCCGGCTCCCGGCATCGGCCCCTACTGTGGCACGAGACACCCGTACTTGTGGGTATTACGCCGAACCTGAATCGGTCATGTGTCGTTTGACAGGTCGACCTAACCCAGGCGACGCCCGTCGGTGGTGGCAAAAATGTGCACCTTCTCGGGGTCGACGCGCAGGTTGACGCGCTCGCCCTTCTGCGGCGGATTGCGCCAGTCACCACGCGAGACGATCTGCTGCAACCGTCCGCCGATCGTGGTCCGGCCGTAGACGTAGGCGTCCGAGCCGAGTTCCTCGACGACGTCGACCTCCATCGGCAGGCCTTCGGCTGCGATCTCGAAGTGCTCGGGGCGAATACCCAGAACAACCTCGGTTTCGACGACGCCGTTCATCGTCTCGCGCGGAACCGGAACGATCCCGTCACCGAATGCGACGCCGCCGTCGACGACGGGGAGGGTGAAGAGGTTCATCGCGGGTGAACCCATGAAGCCGGCGACGAAGACGTTCTTCGGCTTGTTGTACAGCTCGCGCGGCGAGGCGCACTGCTGCAGGATTCCCTTTTCGAGGACGGCGACGCGGTCACCCATCGTCATGGCCTCGACCTGGTCGTGGGTCACGTAAACCATCGTCGTCGCGAGGCGTCGTTGCAGCTGAGCGATCTGCGTACGTGTCTGCACACGGAGTTTCGCGTCGAGGTTCGAGAGCGGCTCGTCCATCAGGAAGACCTGCGGCTGGCGAACGATGGCGCGGCCCATCGCCACTCGCTGACGCTGGCCACCGGACAGCGCCTTGGGCTTGCGATCGAGGTACGGCTCGAGATCGAGCATCTTCGCGACCTCTTCGACGCGGGCGCGGATCTCCGTCTTGTTGGTTCCGGCGAGCTTGAGCGCAAAACCCATGTTCTCGGCCACCGACATGTGCGGGTACAGCGCGTAGTTCTGGAAGACCATCGCGATGTCGCGCTCTTTCGGCTCCTGACCGGTGACGTCGCGGTCGCCGATGAGGATGCGTCCGCTGTGGACGTCTTCGAGCCCGGCGAGCATGCGCAGGGTGGTCGACTTTCCGCAGCCGGAGGGTCCGACGAGGACGAGGAACTCGCCGTCCTCGATCTCGAGGTCGAGCTTGTCCACTGCCGGAGTGTTCGATCCGGGGAACAGGCAGGTGGTGCTCTCGAAAGTCACTGAAGCCATGACGGGGTTGATCCCTTCTACCGGCAGGAACGTGCCGGACGATCCAAGTCGAGGGTGAGCGTGTGCGCTAGCAGCATAAACGTCCGTGTCGGCGCCCGAGCGTAGTCTTTCACGGTGAGTTCGGAGAAGATGCTGACCCGCATCGGTGCGCTGCTTCGCCAAGCGGAGTCCACCGACAATCCACACGAAGGTGAAGCCTTCATGGCTGCCGCTCAGCGGTTGGCCACCAGTTCCGCGATCGACCTGGCGGTCGCGCGTGCGCATACCGCGTCTTCGGAAAAGCGTGCGACGCCCACTCAACGGCTCATCACCATCGGCGAACCGGGCAAGCGCGGACTGCGAACGTACGCCCAGTTGTTCATCGCGATCGCCGCTGCCAACGACGTGCAATGCGACATCGCGCAGACGTCGGCCGTAATTTATGCCTACGGCTTCGCCGGCGACATCGACGTGTGCGAGGCCCTGTATTCGAGCCTGCTCTTCCAGATGGTGCGTGACTCCGATGCGTACGTGCGTTCCGGGGCGTACCGCGGCGAAACGTCCGTGCGGACCGTCGTCGAAACTCGTGGACGACGACGCGTCAGCACGCAGGTCCGCAAGCCGGTCGCCGGAGTGACGGCGCGCCTGAACTTCCAGATGGCGTACGCGTCCCGCATCGGCGCTCGGTTGGCCGAGACGAAGCAGGAGACGGAGAAGACCGCGATCGCAGAATCTGCCACGTCGTCTTCCGAAACCGCACTCGTGCTGCGTAACAAGGAAATCGAGCTGAAGGACTACTACTCGTCCAACTCCAAAGCGCGTGGGACGTGGCGGGGCGGCGGCCGCGCAAGCGCCGGGCATTCCTCGCATGCTCGACGAGCGGGTGATCGGGCTGCGCGCTCCGCACGTCTGGGGAACCTTCCGGAGATCGGCGGGGTGCGCGGGCAGCTGGACTCGTGAGGGATACGCAGCGGAGCGCCGTCTACGAGGCAGAGACGTTGGTGCGCACCATGTTCGATCGCGCCGACCAGCGTGGACTTCGGAGCGTCGAGGTCATGGGTTCCACCATCACCTTGCCGGTCGAGCGCAAATTCGGTTCCGTGGAGTCGGTCCAGGCGTACTGCGATCAGCTACTCGGGCTGAATTGGGTACGGGAGACCTGGACTCGCGCAACCATTCCGGTGTCCGTACGCTCCCGCGGCGGCAATGCCGCCGCTCACTACTCGAACGACGTCATCGCCGTCCCGGACGACCGTGACGGCCGGTGGGCGCTACGCGAATTCGTTGTCTTGCACGAACTTGCGCACCACCTCGGCGACCCCACTTCCGACGAGGCCTCCCACGGGCCCGAGTTCGTCGACCGCTACACGAGCCTTGTCGGCGAGATCATCGGGCCCGAGGCGGCCTTCGTTCTTCGAGCGATGTTCCTTGCCGGTGGTGTTCGAACGGACTAGATGTCAGCCCTCGGCGAACCCGGTGGTGTCCGTACCGGTCGGCTGGAATACTCGGCCTATGGATGCGCCGCGCAGACTGGTCCTGGTCAAGGGTGAGTCGGAACTCCCCGATCCGGCTGTTGCCGTGCGCAAACCCCCACTGATTCGTGAAGCCTACGGACGAGTGCTGCGGGAGGTTCGACGCGATCAGGACCGAACTCTCGACGACGTAGCCGCAAAGGTCGGGATGTCGAAGCAATACCTCTCCGAGATCGAACGGGGCAAGAAGGAACCGTCGTCGGAAATTCTGCGCGCAATCTGCGAAGCGCTCGGGATGCCGCTCGAGCATCTACTGTTCCGAGCGGGCAACAGGATCGTTGCACTCAACTCCCTCACCTTCGGGCACTCTCCCTCACCGATCTCGGGTCCCGTCCTGATGGCGGCCTAGTCAGTTCCCTTCGATGAGGGTGTCGGCCAGCCCGTAGGAAATTGCGTCGTCGGCAGTGAAGATCCTGTCGCGATCGGTGTCCTTACGCAATCGCTCGACGCTCTGACCGGTGTGCTTACTCAGAATCGCCTCGGTCTGCTCCCGGATTCTCAGGATCTCGGCTGCTTGAAGTGCGAGGTCCGAGATGGTGCCGCTACCTTGCGTCGACGGTTGATGCAGCAGCACCCGCGAATGGGCGAGAACATGCCGATGGCCCGGAGTGCCGGCGGCCAGAAGCACTGCAGCAGCCGAAGCCGCTTGACCCATGCAGTACGTCGAAATCGTCGGCTTCAAGAACTGCATGGTGTCGTAGATCGCGAGCATCGCCGTGGTGGAACCGCCGGGAGAGTTGATGTACAAACCGATTTCACGATCCGGGTTGTCGGCTTGCAGATGCAGCATCTGAGCCATCACGACGTTGGCGACGCCGTCGTCGATCTCTGTGCCGAGAAAGACGATGCGTTCGTTGAGCAGCCTGCTGAAGATGTCGAAAGATCGCTCACCCGTTGGTGTTCGCTCGATGACACTGGGAATCGTGTACTGGGACATGACGTCACAATCCGATCTTGGGGAAGGTGGCTTGCGGTGCTATCTCGGCGAAGGACGTCACGACGCGGTCGACGATTCCGTACTCGCGCGCCTGCTCGGCGGTGAACCAGCGATCCCGATCGCTGTCGGTCTCGATCTCTTCGACGGTCCGGCCCGTTTCGGCGGCGAGGATTTCCTGCGATTGACGCTTCATCAGCTCGAGACTTTCGGCCTGGATCGCAATGTCCACCGCAGTGCCACCGATACCTGCCGAAGGTTGGTGCATCATGATGCGGCTGTGCGCCAAGCTGATTCGCTTGCCGTGGGTGCCGGAGCAGAGAAGCACCTGGCCCATGCTGGCCGCGAAGCCCATCGCGACCGTCACGACGTCGTTGGGGATGAGCTTCATCGTGTCGTAGATGGCCAGACCGGCAAACACCGACCCGCCAGGTGAATTGATGTAGAGCACGACGTCGCGCTTGGGGTCGGTGGTGGCGAGGAGCACCAGTTCCGAACACACACGTTCGGCCATGGCGTCGTTGACCTCGCCGGTGAGCAGAATGGTTCGCTGTCGGAAGAGCCTGTCTGTCAACAGGTCACGGTAGCCGGTATCGGTGGGAGCTTCAGTAGTCATGAATCCATTCCTACTGGCGCGGCAGTGCCGCGGCCCCGCTTGTCTGCTGTGGGCAGACCACCCCTGTTTTTACCCGCCCCCCTGTTTTTACCCGCCCCCTTTGACTGCCCCCTGTTTGAGCGAACGGCACGTTCAGTCGATCTAAGGCGCCGAAAGTACCGTTCGCTCGAAAAGGGGTGGGTACAAGAGCGGCAAACCCGTCACCTACGGCGGCGGTAGCGGTACCGCGCACACCCGGCCATGATGGGAGAAGACAACCATTCCTCTCGTCAGGAGCGTGGCATGACTCGTCCGGTACGCATCGGTGTTCAACTCCAACCCCAGCACGCACCCGATTACGGGTTGATACGCGACGCCGTCTTGCGGTCCGAGGACGCCGGGGTGGACATCGTCTTCAACTGGGACCACTTCTACCCGTTGACCGGCGATCCCGACGGCGCCCACTTCGAATGCTGGACCATGCTCGGCGCCTGGGCCGAGCAAACCGAACGCGTCGAGATCGGCGCCCTGGTCACCGGTGGTGGCTACCGCAATCCGGATCTACTCGCCGACATGGCGCGAACCGTCGACCACATCAGCGGCGGGCGCCTGATCCTCGGCATCGGTGCCGGCTGGTTCGAGAAGGACTACGACCAGTTCGGATACGACTTCGGCACTCCCGGTTCACGGCTGAAACTGCTGGGCGAATACCTCCCCCGCATCACGGGCCGCCTGGCGAAGGGCAACCCGCCGCCGACGCGCAACATCCCGGTCCTCATCGGCGGTGGCGGCGAGAAGAAGACCCTGCGCTTGGTCGCCGAGTACGCCGACGTCTGGCACAGCTTCGGCGACCGTGAGACACACCTGCGCAAGTCAGACATCCTCTCCGACCACTGCGCCGACGTGGGCCGGAACCCGCTGGAAGTAGAGCACTCGGTTCCGTGGCCTGGGCTCGAAAATGCAGCCGACCTGGTCGCCGACGGTGTCTCACTCTTCACCGTCGGCGTCAGCGGACCGGACTACGACCTCACGACGCTTGCCGAGGCCATCGGTTGGCGCGACGACAACACGCCGCCTGCGTTGAGCGGGCTGGCCTGAGCGGTACCAAGGACTTCGTCGTTGTCGGCGCCGAGAACGGGCGGCGCCGACGTCAGACGTGGCCTCTGGCCGGAGAAGTTGACCGGAAAGGCCACTTGCTTCAACGGTCCGAGCGTCGGATGGTCGACGGTTCCGACCATGCCGAGCGCGGCGGTGTGGGGATCGGAGTAGATCTCGTCGAGATGCCGGATCGGTGAGACCGGTACGGCGCGTTGGGCGAGAAGAGCGCACCAGTGTTCGACGGTCTCCGATGCGAAGGCGCTGGTGAGTTCTCGTTCCAGACTCTCGCGGTTCTCCACTCTGTCGCGGTTGTGGGCAAAACGCGAATCGGTGACCAGTTCACTCCTTCCGATGGCCTCGGCCAGCGACGCCCACATCGCGTCGTTGCCGACAGCGACGACGAAGTACCCGTCGCTGGCAGGAAATGCTTGATACGGAGCAAGATTCGGATGACCGGAGCCCAACGCAGTCGGGCGCTCACCGGTGGCGAAGTAACTGGTCGCCCAGTTGACGTGCATCGCGAGTTGGCACTCGTACAGCGACGTGGTCACGTACTGTCCGCGCCCGGTCCGGCCTCGCTCGACCAATGCAGCCAGGACACCGACCAGTCCGAAAAGCGCTGCGCCCAAGTCTCCCAACGCAAACCCGGATTTCATCGGAGCGCCGCCGGGTTCACCGGTGAGCGACATGAGCCCACCCGCGGCCTGCGCGATCATGTCGTACCCCGGTTCGTCGCGCAGCGGTCCTTCTTCACCGAAGGCAGAGATGTGCAGGGTGATCAGATGCGGGTATCGCTCGGACAGTGCCTGGTAGTCGAAGATCTTCTGTAATCCGCTGCCCGGCTTGAAGTTCTCCACGACCACATCGGTCTCTTCGAGCATGCGGTGGATGATCTCCTGTCCTTCGGTGGACTTGAGGTCGATCGTGACCGACTTCTTGCCGCGGTTGATCGCGAGGTAGTAGGCGGCATCTACGCCGACGAAGGGAGGCCCCCACGAACGCGTGGGGTCGCCGCCTTCAGGGTGTTCGATCTTGGTGACGTCGGCTCCGAGATCGGCAAGCGACATGGTTGCGTACGGCCCGGCAAGGATCTTCGACAGATCGAGCACGCGGACACCAGCCAAGGGTGTGGGGCCTGTTGGAGAATTCACTGGTGAACCCCTGCTACGGAGAGGAACTCGGCTACGACGTCACGTGCATCATCCAGCTCGACGTCACCGCCGTCGGTGATCACGTCGAGATTGCCGAGTGCAGCCGACGGCACCTTCCCCACAAGACCGGCCAGGTAGGAATTCGCCACCAGCAGTGACCGGTACCCATTACCGTGTCGGATGCCGTGGTCTGCAAGATCGAAAAGCAGGGTCGCCATGACGGCACGAGCGAGCTCGTCGGCATACTTTGCGCTGGCGGCCTGGGCGGCATCGTCAGATCCGGAGATCAGACGATCTCCTTCCTCTACCAGTTCCTCCCAGCGCCGCAACAGAACTCCGGCCCCGGCTTCGCAATCCGGTCCGACGGTGGACAAGATGTCCGTCATCGCTTCCGCGACCGTGCGGTGCGAGTTGAACTTGCGTAGGCACCGAAGTACGTCCAGCGCAATGACATTGCTCGAGCCCTCCCAGATCGAGCCCAAGTGGGCATCCCGCACTAGTCGCGCGTTGGCCCATTCCTCGATGTAGCCGTTTCCTCCGCGCACCTCCATGGCCTCGCCGGTGACCACCCGCGCGCGTTTGCAGACAAAGTGTTTGGCGATCGGTGTCAGCACCCTGATCAGTGCGCGCGCCTGTTCGTCGCCGCCGTCTGCTGCCTGAAGACACTGTGCGCTGTACGCGACCAGGGCCAGCGAAGCCTCGGCATCGAGTGCAAGGGGAAGAAGCGTCGCCCGCATCAGCGGCTGGTCGAAGAGCTTCTTACCGAACACGACTCGACTCTTCGAATGTTCGACGGCTTCGCGGACTGCTCGGCGCATGAGAGCGCTCGAACGCATCGCATTGGACAGGCGAGACGTGTTGACCATCTCCGCCATCTGGCGGAATCCTCGATCGAGTTCGCCGACCTGGAGTGCGTGCGCGCGGTTCAGCGTCACCTCGCCGCTCGGCATGGAACGCGTACCCAGCTTGTCCTTGAGACGATCGATCGTGAGGTTGTTGCGCTGGCCGGATCCTAAGGTCTTGGGCACCATGAACATTCCGACTCCACGCGTCGAACCATCCTGTCCGCCCGGGAATCTCGCGAGGGTGATGATCACATCGGCATCCGGGTTGGAGGCGAACCACTTCTTGCCCGTCAGAACCCATCCGTCACCGTCGCGCTCGGCGCGTGTTTCGGTGCAGGCGATGTCGGTGCCTGCCTGAATCTCGGTCATGAACATCGCACCCGTCTTCGCCTGCTCGGGGTCCGTCGACGTCAACGCGTCGATCCAGGGCGAGAACACGGCCGGATCACCGAACATACGCAGGGTCCGCGCAGCAGCATCTGTCATCGACACCGGGCAGGCCAGCCCGAACTCTGCCTGCACGAAGATGTACGACGCGAGATACTTCGCGAGTGGCGGATGCACGGAGTCCCATCCGTGCAACCCTTTTCGGTGCGACATGGCGGACAGGCCGTACTCGTTGTACGCCGCCCGGCACAGTTCCAGGTAGGCCGGGTGATAGGAAATCCGGTCGACGCGGTCACCGGCCTTGTCGAATTGCTGCAGCACCGGCGGGTTCTTGTCCGCGATGTCGGCAAGCTCGGACAAACGGCCGGCTGCATCTCGGCCCAGCCGGTCGAGCAATCCGTTCAACGTCTCTCGGTCCGCCCCGGCGGTCCATCTGTCCACTACCGCTGTCAGAGCGGGGTCGGTGTGTGCAAAGTTCATCAGTGGTCAACGCCTTTCAGGGTGGAAACATCGGTCATGTTCGAGGAGCTCGTCGATTCCAGCCCTTGCGCGTGCAGCGCACTCCTGCGCAACAAAGCAGTCATACAGACAAGGGAGAGAACGACATACACGAGCCCGAGAGCTACGACCGGCCAGATCGAGTTGGTTCGCGTCAGCAGATACTGGCTGACCATCGGGGCCGTTCCGGCAAAAACGGCGGTCGACAATTGGTACGACAGAGAGATGCCGGTATACCGAACATTGGTGGGGAAAACCTGCGCCAGGATGCCGGCCAACGCGGCGTAATACATTGCGTGAGGCGCCGTCGCGAGGACCATACCCAGAATCGCCAAGGGCACGGAACCCGTCTGAACCAGCACGAACATCAGTGGTAGGAGCACGATCTCCGGAAGCAGCATCCAACGGACCGCTTTCGACGGATCGATCCGCGTGGCCAGCACAGCGCCGAAAGGCTGTACGAGCGCCTGGGCTACCAGTGCGACGGTGATCACGAGGAGGAAGTCACTGCGCTCGAAGCCGAGATCCGTTGTCGCCCATGAGAGCGCAAAGGTTGTCTTGACGTACGTGATGGCAACACCGGCAACCACAGCGCCGACGCCGAGAGCAAGTTCGACGGGATGCGAACGCAACACTTCGACCAGCGGCATCCGTGTACGTTCCTGTGCCGCAACAGCCTTCTTCATCTCAGGTGTCTCGGAGATGTGCAACCTGATGTAGAGAGCGACGATCACCAAAGCTGCGGATCCGAGGAACGGCAGACGCCAACCCCACGACTCGAACACGGAATCCGACATCAACGTCAGGCCGAGGAAGGCCAGCGTCGCGAGCAGGTTGCCGACCGGTGAACCCTGCTGCGCAAACGCACCGTAGAGCACCTTTTTCTTCGGGGGAGCGAACTCGGTGGCGATCAATACGGCGCCACCCCATTCGCCGCCCATGGCAATGCCCTGGAGAACACGCAGTGCCACAAGCAGTATCGGTGCCCAGATCCCGATCTGGGAGTACGTAGGGAGGAGACCGACACCGACAGTTCCCAACCCCATGAGCGCGAGGGTGATGATCACGGCGTTCTTGCGACCGAACTTGTCTCCGAAATGACCGAACACCACTCCGCCGACCGGACGAGCCACGAATCCCACGGCAAAAGTCGCGAAGGCTGCGAGTGTCCCCACCGCCGGCGACGCATCCGGGAAGAACAGCGGGCCGAGCACCAAGGCGGATGCGGTTCCGTAGATGTAGAAGTCGAACCATTCGATGGTCGTTCCGACAAACGCCGTGATTCCGGCCTTGCGTGCCTGTTTGGTGTTGTATTCAGGCGGATTGGTGTCTTGACCTGGGTGTTGATCCACGGTTCTCCCTGATTCTCGCGTCGGGCATCACCAAGGGATGCAATGTGAGGCGTGAATCACTATCGTCCGAAATCCATGTAGAGTCCAAGACTTAGTTCGACTTATTTATGTGGGAGAACCACATAATGAAACCCGGGAGGAGCGACGTGGAACTGCGTCAACTGCGCGCGTTTCTCGCAGTCGCCGACGAACTTCATTTCGGCCGGGCCGCCGAGCGACTCCACATCGGGCAGTCCCCGCTCAGCCAGACCATTCGGGCGCTCGAGCGTGAACTGGGCACCGACCTGTTCGTCCGGACCACCAGATCAGTGCAACTGACCGCCGCCGGCGAAGCCTTGGTCACGCCCGCACGGATCATCGAAGCGCAGATCGCCGTGGTACGAGAAATCGCATCGGCCGCGTCGACTGGCGAGACGGGCCGTGTCACAGTGGGTTTCGGCGGAACGGGCGGCTACACCGTCCTGTCGGCCCTCACACGGTCCTTGGCCGACTCCCATCCGGGAATCGAACTGGAACTACGGCCGCAGATGTACTCGGGTGAGGTGCTCGACGCTCTCCGACGCGGAGCACTGGACATGGGCATAGTCGGCCTGCCCATTCCGCGCGGATTCGAGACTCACACTGTGCGGGAGGAAACCTTGATGGTCGCGGTTCCTGCCAGGCATCACCTCGGTGCGCATGACTCGGTGTCACCGGAAGACCTGGCAACCGAGCGATTCGTGATGTATCCCGCCGAGCACGGCTCGGTGGTGCGCGATGCGACGTTGTCCGTGTGCGCCACAGCAGGTTTCACGCCCACCGTCGCGCACGAAGCCCCCGATCCGTACAGCCTGTTGGCCATGGTCGGAGCGGGGGTCGGGATCGCCGTCGTCGTGGAGTCGACGGCGCATCTGTCCATGGACGGGGTCGTGTACCTGCCGATCGCCGGGGCCACGCCCACGCTGAAAATCGCGATGGCATGGCGACCGAACAATCCGACGCCGGCAGTACACACCGTCACCAGGGTACTGAGCGAGCAGCCTTAGGCTCTCGCGAGAATTCCGGCGAAATCTGTTCCCACAGACAGAGTTCCGTACTCGTGACCACGGTCGGCACCGAGGCGAGCGGCAATGAACGCATCGGACGAGGCGGCCGGGGAGTGGCGCACCATGAGCGAAGCCTGCAGCGCCAACGCCATAGCCTCGACGACGGTCCGAGCGCGGAGCTGAGCGTCGGCGGGTGCCATCGTGGCGAGCTCACCGAGTTGGCGTCGTACCCGATCGAGGTGCTGATCGAGGACCGGGTTGTTGCCGCGGGCGAGGTTGATCTCGTGGTCGAAGGCGGCAACGGAGTCGGGTTCACGGGTCATCGCGCGCAGGACGTCGAGCGCGATGACGTTGCCCGACCCCTCCCACACGGCCATGACGGGCTGCTCACGGTAGCGACGGGCAAGCGGGAAGTCCTCGGTGTAACCGTTGCCGCCCAGGCACTCGAGGGCTTCGTAGGAGTGGTGCGGGCCGCGCTTGCAGATCCAGTACTTCGCAACAGCTGTCGCGAGTCGGCGGAACGCCTTTTCCTGCTCATTCGCGTCCTCGTCCTGCGCACGGGCCAATCGCAGTGCGGTGATGGTCGCGGCCTCGGATTCGAGAGCCAGGTCGGCGAGCACCGACGTCATTGCGGGCTGATCTGCCAGGACGGCACCGAAAGCGCTGCGGTGCCGTGCATGCCACACCGCTTCGGCCACCGACTGACGCATACCCGCCGTGCTGCCGAGAATGCAGTCGAGTCGCGTCTGGGACACCATTTCGATGATGGTCCGCACACCACGTCCCGGTTCGCCGATCATGGTGCCGACGGTGCCGTCGAGTTCGATCTCGGACGACGCGTTGGACTTGTTGCCCAGCTTGTTCTTCAGACGCTGGATGCGGAAGACGTTGCGTGTGCCGTCAGGCAGGATGCGGGGGAGAAGGAAGCAGGAAAGTCCCTCGCCGGCAGCACCTTCGGCCTGAGCGAGAACCAGGAAGGCGTCAGACATCGGCGCGGAGCAGAACCACTTGTGTCCGGTGAGGAGGTAGTCCGCACCCGGGCCGCCACGTCCGGCCGGCTTGGCGATGGTCGTGTTGGCTCGCACGTCGGAGCCACCCTGCTTTTCCGTCATCGACATTCCGAAGATCGCGGATGCCTTTCCGGGAGCAACCAACTCGGGGGTGTAACTCCGAGAAAGGGCACGCGGGGTCCAGATGGCGGCTACATCGGGTTGCAGCTCGAGCGAGGGGATCACAGCGTGCGTCATGGAGATCGGGCACGCGTGGCCCGGTTCGACCTGGGAGAACAGCATGAATGCCGCGGCCCGAGCCACGTTGGCACCCGGCTTGGGGTCAGCCCAGGCAGAGGTGTGAGCACCGTGCGCAACGGCGGCAGAGATGATCCGGTGATACGACGGATGGTATTCGACCTCGTCGATGCGGTTTCCCCAGCGATCGAAGGTCTTCAATTCGGGGATCACCGTGTTGGCCAGCTCGGCGTCGTGCTGGAACCCGGCACTGCCGACCAGTTCACCGATATCGGTGAGTTCACTGGTGGCCCAATCGGCGTCGTGACGCGCGACGCCTTCGGCCAGGACCGTATCGAGCAGGAACTCGTTGACGTCCGTGCGCGGTACCGACTGGTTGAGCACTGCATGGGTGCGATGCGGAGCCGGGTGGGTGACGGTCTTCTCGGAAATATCAGTCATGACAGGCCTTTCAGCTCGCTGCGCGGATGAGGTGCTTCTGGATCTTGCCGGTCGGTGTACGCGGAAGAATCGTCGCGAACACCACTTCACGCGGAATCTTGTAGCGCGCCAACTTGTCCGAGAGGTAGTCCTTGATGTCGTCGGCGCTGATGACATCCGGTTCACGCCAGACGACGTGCGCGACGACGGTCTCGCCCCATTCTTCGTTGGGTTTTCCGACAACAGCGACGTCGACGACGTCCGGGTGGCCGGAGATCACGTCCTCGACCTCCTTGGAGTAGACGTTCTCACCGCCCGTGATGATCATGTCCTTCGCGCGGTCGACGATGAAGAGGTAGCCGTCCGCATCCTTGCGCGCCAGATCGCCGGTGCGATACCAACCGCCGTCGGCAAATGCAGCCTTCGTGGCAGCGGGGTCGTCGAGGTACCCCTGCATGACGGTGTCGGCGCGCAGCCAGATCTCACCGATCTGATCGGGCTCCGCGTCGGTGCCGTCATCGGCAACCAGGCGCAGGTCGACGCCGGCCAGCGCGACGCGGCCGATCGAGCCCGCCTTGCTCAACTGCTCTTCGGGGTACAGCACGGTGCCCACTGGCCCGGTCTCGGTCATGCCGTAGACCTGCCGGAATTCGGTGGTGCCGTACGACTCCACCAGTCGCCGAGCGACATCCGCGCCGATCGGTCCCCCGCCGTACAACCACGCACGAACGCTTCCGAGGTTGTAGTCGGCAAAGTTCGGCACGAGGTTGAGTGCAGTGGTGTAGATGACCGGCGGGCCGAAGCAGAGGGTAATGCGTTGTTCCTGAACTGTTTCCAGGAATTTGACGGGATGGTACTCGCGCAGCAGCACGACGGTTCCGCCCATGTAGAGCGTGGACATGAACCAGTTGTTGAGCGGGGAAGCATGCCAGATCGGCACGGCCATGAGCAGTCGCTCGTCCCGAGTCGTCGACACGGCGAGGGCCGCGGTGACGGCAACACCGACGACGTTGCGGTGGCTGTGGACGCAGCCCTTGGGCGAGCCGGTAGTCCCCGAGGTGTAGAGGATTTCGGCCGGATCGTTCTCGTCGATGTCGATACCGTCAACGCCGTCCTGGCGGGTGATGGCGTCGTCGAAGAAGTCGAAACCGTCTGCGACAGAGTCCGTGCTGATCAGCTTGGCCGTTGTCTCCAGTCGACCGACAACCGGCGCCAACTCACCGTCGAAGACGCACACCGACACCTTCGCGTGTCCCAGCACGTAGGCAACTTCCGGAGTCTGCATCTTGTGGTTGATGGGGACCACGACGGCGCCCAAGCGCCAGGCACCGAGCATCGCGTACACGAATCCCGGAGTGTTGTAACACATCAGCGCGACGCGGTCGCCCGGCTGCACGCCCAGCGACTGCAAATAGCCTGCGGCGCGTCGACTTCCGTCCTGAACCTGGGAGTACGTGTGATCGTGACCGTCGAATATCAGGAAGGGTTTGACCGGGGTCTTGGTGACGTTGCTGTCGAATACGCGAACGATATTCATCGAAGTCCTTGTCGGAGAATCACGCTCGAAGAGAGTTCATTCCATCGAGCTGTTGAGTACGGCGTCGGGTATCTGGAGGGTGGCGAAGATGACGGCAACCGCCTCCTCGAGGGAGTAGCCGAAGCTCTCGCCGGTGGCAGTCTTCTGGATGACGAGGCCGAAGATCGCAGACCAGAAGGCCTTGGACTCGACGTCGATGCCCGCGCGCAGCTGCCAGCCGGTGCGGATCAAGGTACGGAGGAGGGCGGTTTCGCCCGAGGAGTGCAGAGTGCGAAGCGTTTCGGAGATCAGGTCGCGGAGTTCACCACGACGACCCGTCATCATCATCGCTTCCACGAAGAGTTCGACGCTGGGAGCGCCCGAGCCCAGGAGGGATCCGACCAGCTTCTCGGTGTAATCGCCGACCGTGTCGGCGTCGGCGGCATCGACCTCGGCACGCTTGCCTGCGCGCAGAACGGCCGCGCACGCCACCTCGACGAAGAGCTTTTCTTTGGAGCCGTAGTAGTAGGTCACCTGGTTGGGATGGGCGCCGGCGGCCGTGCAGATCTGCGCGATGGAGACGCTGTCGCCGTGCTCGAGGAACAGCTCGGTTGCGGCGTTGAACAGCGCCATGCGCGTCTGCTTGCCCGACTCACGCGTCGCGCGCGCTGCGGGAACTGCCTCGGTGGCCATCACGAACTCCTACTTGTTTGTACGACAAACAATAACTCGGCGTTGTTTGTATGGCAAACAATTTCTTCCCGACGCGATGACATGTCGACTTCTATCGACATGTCTGATGTGCGGGATTACTCTCTGAACATCGAGCACCCGAGAACTTCGGCTTTTCTGCGAGGAGGCGCCCTGCAATGCTCGCGCGATCCGGCTTCTCCCTGCCCACACGCACGACTCTCACGGGCGACTGGGCAGATTTGTTGCGCGAGCATTTTGTCGCGCTCGACGTATCCGATATCGGAGACGGCGATCGATTCAGCGGGGCCGTCCACTCGGCCCAACTCGCACACGTTCGGGTATCCGCAGTTCAATCGATGGAACAACGAATAGTCCGTAGCAACAGCCTCATCAAAAGCGACGGCGCGGACTATCTGCAGATCGGGATGATCCGCCGCGGTAGCGCGGTAGTGCGCCAAGACGACCGCGAATGCGTCCTGCGACGTGGCGACTACGTCCTGTACGACACCACGCGCCCCTTCGATTGGCAGATCGAGGGACACGCACACGACGGCATCTGGGGACTCGAGGTGTTCACCTGGCCACGGTCGTACCTGTCGCTCAGCGACGCGGAGGTCACGAGCCTGACCGCCATCGCCTTCGACGGACACGCGGGCCTGAGTGGCCTGCTCGGTCGCTTTCTTCACGATCTTGCCTCCGTCCGCATGACGTCCGACGCAAGCGGAGACGAAGAGGAAGTCGTCAACGAGATCGGCAACCTGGTCAAGTCCGTTCTTCACACAACTGCGCGACCGATCACCTCGCGGCGAACCAGCCTCTACGAATCCGCCCTGTCGGTCATAGACGCCCGCATCGCAGACCCGGCCCTGTCTCCGGTGGACATCGCGGGATCGGTCAAAGTCTCCATTCGGCAGTTGCACCGAGCCTTCGCCGAACACGGCACGACGGTGTCACGGTCGATTCGCAGCCGTCGACTCGACGGTTGCCGTCGTGAGATCGTGCAACGACACGGAGTAGAGCGGTCGCTGACCCAGATTTCTCACCGCTGGGGATTCACCGACCTGGCCGCCTTCAGTCGAGCCTTCAAGGCGGAATTCGGGATCAGCCCGCGGCGGTACCGGTCGCAAGCAGCGGCCCCCACAAGTACTACCCGCTGATCTGTAACATCTTCGGACACTTACCCATTGAACATGGTGTTCAAAATTTTCTGTCGCCGAAGCGTATCCACAATTCTTGGCACGGTAGGCCAAGCATCGGGCGCTGACGGCCAAGTTTGCCCGGCTGAGCGGGCGTAGATTTTCGGCACGGCGTTGCCAAGTGCCAGGCACCCGATTCGACCACCTACATCACAGGGAGCACTCATGGAATCTGCAATCGGCGAACACCTTCAATGCCCGCGCACTCTGACCAGGCGGGTCCCGGATACCTATACGCCACCGTTTCCCATGTGGGTCGGGCGCGCAGACGACACATTGCACCAGGTCGTGATGGGCTATCTCGGCGTGCAGTTCCGCGGCGAGGATCAGCGCCCGGCAGCACTGCGGGCGATGCGGGATATCGTCGCCGGCTTCGACTTGCCGGACGGACCGGCACACCACGATCTCACCCATCACATCGACAACCAGGGCTACGAGAACCTGATCGTGGTCGGTTACTGGAAAGATGTTTCTTCCCAACATCGTTGGAGCACATCACCTCCAGTGTCCTCCTGGTGGGAGTCCGAAGACCGCCTGTCGGACGGATTGGGGTTCTTCCGCGAGATCGTGGCACCGAGAGCCGAACAATTCGAAACGCTCTACGCGTTCCAAGACGACCTCCCCGGGGTGGGAGCTGTCATGGACGGTGTCAGCGGCGAAATCAACGAGCACGGCTACTGGGGTTCGATGCGCGAGCGGTTTCCGATCTCCCAAACCGACTGGATGCAGGCCTCGGGCGAACTGCGGGTCGTCGCCGGTGACCCCGCCGTAGGTGGACGCGTAGTAGTGCGGGGACACGACAACATCGCACTGATCAGGTCCGGGCAGGACTGGGCCGACGCGGAAGCAGACGAGCGCAGCCTCTACCTGGACGAAATCCTGCCCACTCTTCAATCGGGCATGGACTTCCTCCGCGACAACGGCCCGGCCGTCGGGTGCTACAGCAACCGATTCGTACGCAATATCGACATCGACGGAAACTTCCTCGACTTGAGCTACAACATCGGCCACTGGGCCTCCCTCGACCAACTCGAACGGTGGTCGGAATCCCACCCGACCCATCTACGGATCTTCACGACGTTCTTCCGGGTGGCCGAGGGCCTGTCGAAATTGCGTCTCTACCATGAGGTCTCGGTATTCGATGCCGCCGATCAGCTCTACGAGTACATCAATTGCCATCCCGGGACCGGAATGCTGCGCGACGCGGTGATCACCGCCGAGCACTGACCGAAGTCGCCGGCAATCTTCGGCCACATTCTTTCCCTCGGAGGCAACTCGAGATATGTTGACGGGTGTCGACATATCTCAGTAGAGACCATCGAGGAAGCGCGGACAGCAGACAGTGACTACTCAACGAAACGAAGAGTTGGCGTTTGCTGTGCTGGCCGACCAAGTGCGTCGACAGATTCTCGACACGCTGGCTACCCACGGCGAGTGCAACGCGGGCTTCATCAGCGATCAAATTTCGACGGTCGGTCGCACCACGGTATCCACACATCTCAAGGCGCTGCGGTTGTCCGGCGTGATCGTCGAACGGCGTCAAGGACGTCATCGCCTGTTCTCGATAGATCCATCGGGGCCCGCCAACGATGCACTCCAGTTCCTGCGCGACGTCCTCGGGCGAGCGCTGGAAGCAGGTTCGAACGCCTCCGAGTTGCCGGCCACTGCGACTGAGGATTCAGACGTCGCATCGGTGCGTCGCCGAGCGTGAGGCCCTGTTGAGCCCCAGCACCTATTTCAGGCAGGAAGTAGAACGTGCCAGGTCTCTCCGTAACGGCACAGATCGTGACGACCGACCCACCAGGGTCAGCCTTCGAGCGCCTCGAAACGGGGCAACTGCTCGAACTCGAATGTGAGCAACTGACGGTCGGGGCCGCTGCCGCCATCTCCCTTCCCGTCGGCGACGGCGCACGCGCAGATCCAGTCGGAATGCCGATCACGCTGTTGGGATACGTCGCCGGCGTGAAGCGGGGCCGATCGGTCGTGATCGTGCACCACCAACCGTGGCGCGGCCGCCTGACGATCCGGTTCTTTCCCGACGGCGCCGGGACCCGGATCGTTCTCGAGTCCAGCCTCGATCAGGACGGCATTTCCTGGCTTGCCAACAAGCGCGGATTCGCTCCACCCGAACCTCCGCGTTCCGACCGACATCGGATCGGGCTGCTGGTCAGCAAATCCGGCCCGGCAGCTGTATTCGCCCAGGCGACAGAAACACTCGCAGCACTGGCCGTGGAAGAAATCAACGCCGACGGAGGCATCGGCGGCGTTCTCGTCGACTTGGTGATCGGCGATGACGCTTCCGACTCGGCGGCCGGAGCGGCGACCGCACTGCGATTGGTGAAAAGCGGATGTCGCGCCGTTTTCGCGTGCGTGACATCGTCGACCTTCAATGCCGCTGCATCTGCATTGCAGAACACCGGTGTGCTGTTGGTGCACACAGTTCTCAACGAGGGAGGTCGATCGCGTCCGGGAGTCCTTCGATTGGGTGAGCGCCCACTCGACCAGACGCGAGCGGGTATACCCGCAATGATGTCCGAGACCGGTTCTCGCACTTGGTTCCTGGTCGGCCAGCAGTATTCGTGGTCGTTCGGTGCGCATTGGGCGGCCCGGCGTGTGATCGCCGAATCCACAGGTTCGGTGGCCGGCGAAGTCTACGTACCGTTGGGGACAACCGACTTCTCACGCATCATCGAGTCGATAGCCGACTCCGGGGCCGAACTGATTCTTTCCACCCTGGTGGGCCATGACGAGGTCTTCTTCGAACGACAATGCGCCCAGCACGGACTGCGGGCCACCACGCGGACGTTTGCATTGGTCCTCGACGAGGCCACTCAGCAGCTCATCGGCAATTCCGATGCCGACGGAGTCTGGGCGGCATTCGGCTACTTTCAATCCGCAGCCGGCGATCACGACCTCGAAAAGCGATACAGCGCGAGCTCGAACGAACTCCTGCCTCCGCTCAGTTCCCTGTCGGAGACAACGTACGAAGCGATCGTCGCTTACGCACGCGCCGTCGAACGAACGTCCGCAGGCGATCCGGAAACAGTACTTCGGCAGCTTGTCACGACATCGAAAAGCTCTACGAACAACGGTGTTCCACTGCATCGACCGATTCTGCTCGCTGAATCACGCCGTGGGCGCCTGTACCCCCGCTCTCTCTGAGCGCGCGTAACCCGAACTTAACGAGTCAATATGTCGATACCTATTGACGCAATTATGGATCCGGCCCTAGTCTGAAAGACAAGTGAAGCCGATCACATCAGGAGCACACTTCTCATGGCGACAATCCGACCTGACGACAATGCAATAGACACCGCCGCAAGGCATTACGGCATCACTCTCGACCAATCAGCCCGGCTCGAGTGGCCGGCACTGATCGACGGAGCACTGGGCTCCTACGACGTCGTCGACCAGTTGTACGCCGACGAGGCAACCCCGCCGACCACGTCACGTGAGCACACGGTGCCAACAGCGAGCGAAAATCCTTTGAGCGCTTGGTATGTGACCACAAGCATCCCGCCGACGTCGGACGGCGTTCTGACCGGCCGACGCGTGGCGATCAAGGACAACGTGACCGTGGCCGGAGTTCCGATGATGAACGGGTCTCGGACAGTAGAGGGGTTCACTCCGTCTCGCGACGCGACTGTGGTCACTCGACTACTGGCGGCCGGTGCAACCGTCGCGGGCAAAGCTGTGTGTGAGGACCTGTGTTTCTCCGGTTCGAGCTTCACACCGGCAAGCGGACCGGTCCGCAATCCATGGGACCCACAGCGTGAAGCAGGTGGATCATCCGGTGGCAGTGCGGCTCTCGTCGCAAACGGTGACGTCGATTTTGCCATCGGCGGGGATCAGGGCGGATCGATCCGGATCCCGGCGGCATTCTGCGGCGTCGTCGGACACAAGCCGACGTTCGGGCTCGTCCCGTATACCGGGGCATTTCCCATCGAGCGAACAATCGACCATCTCGGCCCGATCACACGCACGGTCCACGATGCTGCACTGATGCTCTCGGTCATCGCCGGTCGCGACGGTAACGACCCACGCCAAGCCGACAGCGTCGAAGCAGGTGACTATCTGTCCACCCTCGACTCCGATGTGGATGGTCTGCGAATCGGGATCGTTCGAGAAGGTTTCGGGCACGCGGTCTCACAGCCCGAGGTCGACGACGCAGTCCGCGCAGCGGCACACAGTCTGGCCGAAATCGGTTGCACGGTAGAGGAAGTAAACATCCCGTGGCACCTACATGCTTTCCACATCTGGAACGTGATCGCCACGGACGGTGGTGCCTACCAGATGTTGGACGGCAACGGATACGGCATGAACGCCGAAGGTTTGTACGATCCGGAACTGATGGCACACTTTGCTTCTCGACGCCTTCAGCACGCCGACGCTCTGTCCGAAACCGTCAAACTGGTGGCTCTGACCGGCCACCACGGCATCACCACCCTCGGCGGCGCGAGCTACGGCAAAGCCCGGAACCTCGTACCGCTCGCCCGCGCCGCCTACGACACTGCCTTGAGACAATTCGACGTCCTGGTGATGCCCACACTGCCCTACGTCGCATCCGAATTGCCGGCGAACGACGTGGATCGTGCAACCTTCATCACGAAAGCTCTCGGGATGATCGCCAACACAGCACCGTTCGACGTGACCGGACATCCGTCCCTGTCCGTTCCCGCCGGCCTGGTGAACGGGCTTCCGGTCGGAATGATGATCACCGGCAAGACCTTCGACGATGCGACGGTCCTCCGGGTCGGGCGCGCATTCGAAAAGCTTCGCGGCGCGTTTCCGACGCCTGCCGACCACATCTCCGACTCTGCACCACAACTCAGCCTCACCTAGTTCTGTATCCGCACTTGCACAACAAATTCCACCGATTCACACATGATCAGCCCGCATAGAAAAGGTGAACCAGATGTCAGTAACGATCGACCACACAACGGAGAACGCCGCACCGGCCCAGGCGCCGGTCTCCGACCGGGCGTGGGCCCTGTTCCGCGCACTCGACGGTAAGGGATTGGTACCCGACGGTTACGTCGAGGGATGGAAGAAGACCTTCGAGGAGGACTTCAGTCCAAGGCGCGGAGCGGAATTGGTCGCGCGGGCGTGGACCGACCCCGAGTTCCGGCAGTTGCTTCTCACCGACGGTACCGCCGCGGTTGCCCAGTACGGATATCTGGGCCCCCAGGGCGAGTACATCGTGGCAGTCGAAGACACCCCGACCCTCAAGAACGTGATCGTGTGCTCGTTGTGTTCATGCACCGCGTGGCCCATTCTCGGCCTGCCCCCTACCTGGTACAAGAGTTTCGAATACCGTGCGCGAGTGGTGCGTGAGCCACGGAAGGTTCTCTCCGAGATGGGAACCGAGATCGCGTCGGACGTCGAGATCCGCGTCTACGACACCACCGCCGAAACTCGCTACATGGTTCTCCCGCAACGTCCCGCAGGCACCGAAGGCTGGAGCCAGGAACAGCTTCAAGAGATCGTCACCAAGGACTGCCTGATCGGCGTCGCAGTCCCGCAGGTCCCCACCGTCTGATCACCCCGACAAGAAAGAAGCACACCATGGATGGAGTACACGATCTTGCCGGAGTTCAAGGCTTCGGCAAAGTCCCGCATACCGTCAACGCCGACATCGGCCCCACCTTCCACGCCGAGTGGGAACACCTGCCGTACAGCCTGATGTTCGCCGGTGTCGCCGAACTCGGGGCATTCAGCGTCGACGAAGTTCGATACGTCGTCGAGCGGATGGAACCACGCCACTACATGATGACCCCGTACTACGAGAGGTACGTCATCGGCGTCGCGACACTGATGGTCGAAAAGGGAATCCTGACGCAGGAAGAACTCGAAAGCCTTGCAGGGGGACCGTTCCCACTGTCGCGGCCCAGCGAATCCGAAGGGCGGCCGGCACCCGTCGAGACGACCACCTTCGAAATCGGTCAGCGAGTACGCGTGCGCGACGAGTACGTTCCGGGGCATATTCGAATGCCTGCGTACTGCCGCGGACGAGTGGGAACCATCTCTCATCGGACTACCGAGAAGTGGCCGTTTCCCGACGCAATCGGCCACGGGCGCAACGACGCCGGCGAAGAACCGACGTACCACGTGAAGTTCGCCGCCGAGGAATTGTTCGGTAGCGACACCGACGGCGGCAGCGTCGTAGTCGACCTTTTCGAGGGTTACCTCGAGCCTGCGGCCTGATCGTCCAACATTCCGGGCGGCGGTCACGCGATCACAGCGTTTCGCGTGACCGCCGCCTGATCACAGCAATTCTCTCATTCGGAAGGACACTGGAAATCATGGTCGACACACGACTTCCGGTCACGGTGCTGTCAGGTTTCCTGGGCGCCGGGAAGACGACACTACTCAACGAGATCCTGCGAAATCGAGAGGGTCGGCGGGTCGCGGTGATCGTCAACGACATGAGCGAAATCAACATCGACAGTGCAGAAGTCGAGCGTGAGATCTCGCTCAGTCGCTCCGAAGAGAAACTGGTCGAGATGACCAACGGCTGCATCTGCTGCACCCTGCGAGAGGATCTTCTCTCCGAGATCAGTGCCTTGGCCGCCGATGGCCGATTCGACTACCTACTCATCGAATCTTCGGGCATCTCCGAACCGCTGCCCGTCGCAGAGACGTTCACATTCATCGATACCGACGGCCACGCCCTCGCCGACGTCGCCCGACTCGACACCATGGTCACCGTCGTCGACGGCCACAGTTTTCTGCGCGACTACACGGCTGGGGGCCGCGTCGAAGCCGATGCCCCGGAAGACGAACGAGACATCGCGGATCTGCTTGTCGATCAGATCGAATTTGCCGACGTCATCCTGGTGAGCAAGGCCGATCTCGTCTCGCACCAGCACCTGGTCGAATTGACCGCAGTCCTGCGCTCTTTGAACGCATCCGCTGCGATAGTTCCGATGACGCTCGGTCGCATCCCACTCGACACGATTCTCGACACCGGTTTGTTCTCACTCGAAAAGGCTGCACAGGCCCCCGGATGGTTACAAGAACTCCAAGGTGAACACATCCCCGAAACCGAAGAGTACGGAATCAGTTCGGTGGTGTACCGCGAGCGCGCACCCTTCCACCCCCAACGGCTGCATGATTTCCTCAGCAGCGAGTGGACCAACGGAAAGTTACTTCGGGCCAAGGGCTACTACTGGAATGCCGGCCGGTTCACCGAGATCGGGAGTATTTCTCAGGCCGGTCATCTCATTCGCCACGGATACGTCGGCCGTTGGTGGAAGTTTCTACCCCGTGACGAGTGGCCGGCCGACGATTACCGTCGTGACGGAATCCTCGACAAGTGGGAAGAACCCGTCGGAGACTGCCGACAAGAACTCGTCTTCATCGGCCAATCCATCGACCCGTCTCGACTGCACCGAGAACTCGACGCGTGTCTACTCACCACAGCCGAGATCGAACTCGGGCCAGACGTGTGGACCACCTGGAGCGACCCCCTGGGCGTCGGCTATACCGACCAGACCGTTTGATATTGGTCCGGTTTGCCGTAAGTTGTGCGCAATGGGGGTATCACGCAACCGAACTCGGGCGTTGTTGATCGTCGCGGCGATCGCAGCCGGGACCGTGGCGGCAGCTACGCCGGCGGGGGCCACCTGGACAGTCGCGCCGATGTGCGGCGAGTGGCGGGTCGAAACCGTAGCGCAAGGGTTGGAACAGCTCGAAAACCTCGAGCCCGATGACAACGGCGGGTTCTACCTCTCCGGCGAGTCGAAGATCTATCACGTCGACGCCGCAGGACAGGTACGAACTGTCCTCGACGACATGGCTGCCCCTGGCGGTTTGCAACTCGACGGTTCGAGGCTGTCCTTCCTCACCAGACAGGACGGCAAGCTGTGGCACCTGGACACCTCGACGGATCAGCTGTCCGCACCCGTCGACTTCGCGGGCAACGGCCTGCTCCGGCTTCCCGACGGCGATCTGCTGACCACGTGGGTCGGAACAGAAGGAGGTCCGCCAAAGGGCGTCTCGCGCTATCTGCACGACTCCGGAGCCGTCGTTCCCAATTGGTCGACAGTGCCGCGTTCGGAGGGACTCGCGCTCAGTCCGGATCATCGAGCCGTGTACACCGATGACCTGTTCACCGGTCAGATCATTCGAGTGCCCTTGGATACCCCTGACGCGTGGACAGTTGTAGCGACGGTCCCGAGCCTGATACCCGGACTCGACGATCTGACCATGTCGCAGGATGGAATGCTCTACGCCGCTGCTCACGTCGAAGGCTCGATCTATCGCGTACACCCTGAAACCGGCACTTCCTGCGTCGTCGCTTCGGGTCTGTCGAATGGGTGGAACGGGCCGAGTTCCGTGCGTATCGGACAGGACGGCGACGGCTGGGCGCTCTACGTCACCGGCTTCGACGGAACGCTGCGTCGCCTGGTACCTCCGTCGGGCGTCGAACTCGCACCCGTCCGCTGACGCCGATCTCTTCGGCACGAGATTCCCCGACCTGGCGATACTTAAAATCACGCTGATTTGAAGGCATGCCCGCAGCGCAACGGCCCCTTGTCCGAAAACTGTCAACAGTTCTACACGGAGAAATGGCTACCCTTAGGTTTACGCTGCACGCATGTTTTCTTCCGTCGCAGCGAAGATCCGCCTGGTGGTGGCACTGCTCCTCACTGCCCTCCTGGCGCTGACTCTGTCATCGTGCTCGAGTGGCTCGGATTCGTCGGCAGCCCCCACAGACCTGTGTGCACCTCCAGGAGTGGGAGCTGCAACCGCGGCGCCCACCAATCTGGACGCGGCAGCGGGTGCGGGCGCCGAAGACCGCTACACCACGGCCACCGTCACCCCTGTCGATCAGATCGACACCTCGAAGCTGAATCTGATCAAACCCGGGGTCATCACGGTCGGCACGCTCGGTGACGCGCCCCCGAGCATCTGCGTCAACTCCGAGAATCAGTACACCGGATACGACAACGAGCTGCTGAAGGCCGTCGCGGACAAGCTGGGCCTGAAGGTCGAGTTCGTCGGCACCGAGTTCGCCGGGCTTCTCGCCCAGGTTGCCGGTCGACGCTTCGACGTCGGCTCGTCGTCCATCACCACCACGGACGACCGTCGCAACACCGTCGGCTTCACCAACGGTTACGACTTCGGATACTTCTCCCTCGTCGTGCCTAACGGCAGCCCGATCACCGGCTTCGGAGACCTGGATGCCTCCAAGCGCATCGGCGTCGTGCAGGGAACCGTGCAGGACGACTACGTCGTGAACACGCTCAAGCTCGATCCCGTGAAGTTTCCCGACTACGCCACGGCGTACGCGAACCTCAAGTCCGGACAGATCGACGCCTGGGTAGCTCCGTCTCAGCAGGCCGAAGGTGCAATCGCTCCCGGTGACCCGACCTCGATCATCCAGAACACCTTCTCGGTCAACAACTTCGTCGGCTGGGCGGTGAACAAGGAAAACCAGCCGCTGATCGACGCCCTCAACTCCGGCCTCGACGCAGTCATCGACGACGGAACCTGGTCTCAGCTGTACGCCGACTGGGTACCGCGCCAACTCCCTGAAGGCTGGAAGCCCGGATCCAAGGCCGCGGCCACTCCGGAACTGCCCGACTTCGCAGCCATTGCCGCGGAAAACGCAGCAAACGGCGACGGTGGCGATACCGCGTCGTACCAACCGAAGTCGACGCTCGAACAGCTCAAGGACACGTTCTTCGACTGGGATCTGTACAAGAAGGCATTCCCCGATCTCCTCAAGACCGGTCTTCCCAACACCCTGATCCTTGCGCTCGCGTCCGGCATCATCGGCACGATCCTCGGCATGCTGCTCGCTGTCGCCGGTATCTCGCGCACCCGTTGGCTGCGCTGGCCGGCCCGCGTCTACACCGACATCTTCCGTGGCCTGCCCGCAGTCGTCATCATCTTGATCATCGGGCTCGGCGTCGGACCGATCGTCAAGGGAATCACCGGTAGCAATCCGTACTGGCTCGGTGTCGCGGCGCTGTCCCTGCTCGCGTCGGCATACATCGGTGAGATCTTCAGATCCGGAATCCAGAGCGTCGAGTCCGGGCAGCTCGAGGCTTCACGTGCCCTCGGTTTCAGCTACCGAAAGTCCATGTCGCTGGTCGTCATCCCGCAGGGTGTACGACGCGTTCTGCCGGCGTTGATGAACCAGTTCATCTCGCTGATCAAGGACTCGTCGCTGATCTACTTCCTCGGTCTCCTCGTCACCCAGCGGGAACTCTTTGCCGTCGGACGTGATCTCAACGCCCAGACCGGCAGCCTGTCCCCGCTCGTTGCGGCAGGCTTGTTCTACCTTGCTCTGACCATCCCGCTGACGCACCTCGTCAACTACATCGACAACCGACTCCGGACCGGACGCGCCGACACTTCAGGCACGTTGGATCCGCTCGAGCAGGCCATCGTCGTGGAAAGGGGCTGAGGACATGACCACCAGCTCTGAACTGAAGTCCGTATCGCTCACCGGCAAGGACCTGCATCTGTCCTTCGGCACCAACAAGGTGCTTCGCGGCGTCAACCTGCACGTCGACGCCGGAAACACCGTCACCGTCATCGGGCCCTCCGGTTCAGGCAAGTCGACGCTCCTGCGCGTGCTGAACCGTCTGCACGAGCCCGAGCAGGGTGACGTGCTGCTCGACGGGAAGTCCGTCCTGAAGGACAACCCCGACGAGCTTCGCCAGCGAATCGGCATGGTGTTCCAGCACTTCAACCTGTTCCCGCACAAGACCGTCGCGGAGAACATCGCACTCGGGCCGAACAAGCTCAAGGGTTTGTCGAAGGAGCAAGCTCGGGCGCTCGCGCTCGAGCAGCTGGATCTGGTGGGGCTCAGGGAGAAGGCCGACTCGCGGCCCGGCAACCTTTCGGGAGGTCAGCAGCAGCGCGTCGCCATTGCCCGCGCCCTGGCGATGAAGCCCGAGGTCATGTTCTTCGACGAGGCGACGTCAGCTCTCGACCCCGAACTGGTCAAGGGTGTTCTGGCATTGATGGCCGATCTCGCGAAGTCCGGCATGACCATGGTCGTCGTGACGCACGAAATGGGTTTCGCGCGTTCCGTTTCCGACAAGGTGCTGTTCATGGATCGCGGCGCCGTCGTCGAAACCGGTACTCCGGAACAGCTTTTCGACGATCCCGAAACAGATCGACTGCAGGCGTTCCTGTCACAGGTTCTCTAACCCAGGACGCTTCAGAGATCGACGGGCGTTGATCCTCGACGCCTGAAGCATCAGATGGTCACGTTCGGCGAGGTTGGATGCCTTGTGCGCTGCATCGGCATACAACCTCGCCGCCGTCTCCAGGTCTCCGTCGCGTTCACGCAGATAGGCCTCGACTGCGGCATGGCGTGGAAGTGAATCGTCCAGCGCTGCAAGAGCTGCCAATCCGGCGCGTGGTCCGTCTGCCTCGCCGACGGCCACCGCTCGGTTGAGCCGGACGATCGGGCTGTCGGTCAAGGCTGCGAGTTCGTCGTACCACTCCACGATCTGCACCCAGTCGGTCTCGTCTGCTGTGAGAGCGTCGGCATGGAGTGCAGCAATGGCGGCCTGGGCCTGGAACTCACCGAGCCGGTCGCGGGCGAGAGCTGACTGGAGGATTGCGACTCCTTCGGCAATCGAATCGGTGTCCCACCGGCTGCGATCCTGCTCGGCTAGCGGAACCAGACGGCCGTCCGCGGCAGTTCGCGCGGCTCGACGAGCGTGATGGAGCAGCATCAGTGCGAGCAACCCTGCGACTTCGGGGTGATCGATCGCGGCCGCCAACTGCCGGGTGAGCCGGATGGCCTCGGCAGCCAGGTCGACGTCGCCGGAGTACCCCTCGTTGAAGACCAGATAGAGGACACGCAGGACGGTGGCGACATCGCCGGGTTGCTCGAACCGGACGCCGGAGACCGTGCGCTTGGCTCGGCTGATGCGCTGAGCCATAGTCGCCTCGGGCACCAGGTAGGCCTGCGCAATCTGGCGGGTGGTCAGCCCGCCGACAGCGCGCAGCGTGAGTGCGACGGCGGACGACGGCGTCAACGACGGGTGCGCGCACAAAAAGTAGAGCTGGAGTGTGTCGTCCACGCCCGGCACCGACCCGCTGACCGGCCGCTCGCCTGGCTGCTCGTCCGCCAGAAACTCCCGCTTGCGACGAGCCGCATCCGAACGGATCCCGTCGAGGAACCGCCGCCAGGCCACCGTGACCAGCCAGCCCTTCGGGTCCCGCGGCGGGTTGTCCGGCCAGACCCTGACCGCCTCGAGCAGAGCGTCCTGCACGGCGTCCTCGGCCGACGCGAAATTTGCTCCGCGGCGGACGAGGATGCCGAGCACGCTCGGAGTCAGACTCCGAAGCAGGGCGTCGTCCATGACAGGTTTCAGTCCGTGATGGTCGGCGGCTCGGTCAGGAACGGGCGCAGTTCGAGCCATTCGTGAATCGGCTTCCCGCCTGCGCCGGGCGCGGCCGAGAGCTCGCCGGCCAATTGGACGGCACGGTCGTAGTTGTCGACGTCGATCACCATCCAGCCGGCAATGAGGTCCTTGGTTTCCGCGAACGGACCGTCGGTGACCGGCGGGCGACCCTCACCGTCGTACCGGACAAAGGTGCCCTCAGGAGCGAGAGCCTGACCGTCGACGAACTCGCCCGCCTTCTCGAGCCGATCCGCGAAGTCCTGCATGTACTTCACGTGGGCAGTGATCTCGTCCGGCGTCCACTGGTCCATCGGCACGTCGTTGACTGCAGCCGGAGCGCCGCGGTAGTGCTTGAGCAGCAAGTACTTGGCCATCGTGAATCTCCTCTGTGTCGGTGCCACCCATTCTGGTCGCACTTCACTACAGGGACGAAGCAAGTCGGGGATTCTCGACATCGCGGGGCCTTCGGCCCTGTGCGCCTTTTTGGTAGTGCCCGCAACCAGAAAGGCGCACGGGGCCGGAGGCCCTAAATCCACCCCTGCCGGCGGGCGATCACCGCAGCTTCGTGCCGGTTGGCTGCACCGAGTTTGGTGACAGCTGACGACAGATAGTTCCGGGTGGTTCCTGCCGAGAGGTGTGCCCGGGAAGCGATCTGCTCGATGGATGCTCCGTCGGCCGCGTACTCGAGTACGTCCGCTTCGCGCGGAGTAAGCGGTGAGTCGCCGGCGCCGATTGCCTCGGCAGCCAACGACGGATCGACGTACCGCCCGCCCGCGTGGACGCTGCGGACCACCTCGGCGAGCGTCGCCGCAGGCGTCGTCTTCGGCAGAAATCCTCGGACGCCTGCCGACAGTGCCTTCTTCAGATACCCGGGACGCCCGTGGCTCGTCACGATGATCGAGACGCACCCCGAGACCGTCTGCGCAATCTGTTGCGCCGTCTCGATGCCGTCGATACCTGCCATTTGAAGGTCGAGCACGGCTACGTCAGGTTGATGTTTTGCAGCAGCGACCACGGCATCCTCGCCGGATTCGGCTTCCGCGACGACAACTATGTCGTCCTCGAGCGACAACATCATGGCCAGAGCCGAGCGGATCAGGTTCTCGTCGTCGGCCAGCAGTACCTTGATCGGCTCGGTCACCGAGACTCCTTCGTTCGGGACGGAAAGTGGGCGGTGAGGGTGAAGCGATCTTCGTCCTGCACGGTTTCGACAATTCCTCCGACGGCGCCGACGCGCTCGCGCAATCCGTTCAGGCCGGTTCCGTTGTTCGGCTCTGCGATCCGTGCGCCGTCGTTGGCGATCACGACGCCGTCCGCGAACACTTCGATGCTGCAATTCTCGGCACTGGAGTGCCGGAGAATGTTGGTGACGCCTTCACGGACGACCCAGGCGGCAGCTTCGGCCAGTTCCACCGGCAGCTGATCTGCCGATCCACGTATCGCGGTGGAGATTCCGGCGGCCTCGAGCAGAGACTGCGCACCGGCCAGCTCGGACGCCAAGGCGATGGACCGGTATCCCCGAACCAACTCGCGCGCTTCGTCGAGTGAATCTTGCGCAAGTTCGCGTACTTCGTCCATCTGCGCGGCGGCACGATCGTCGCCGCGTCGTGAAAGAGTAGCTGCAAGTTCACTTTTCACCGCAATTGCAGACAGTGCCCGCCCTACGACGTCATGGAGATCGCGTGAAAATCGCAACCGTTCCTCGGCGACGGACAGAGCGGCAGCGGCTCCGCGTGCCTCGTCCAATTCGGTGACCATCCGCAGCAGCCACACCGACATGTAGACGGTCAGCCCCATGAAGGCGGCGACGATTCCGACGGACACGCCGCTTTCCGGACCCGCAAGCAGTCCCAGTACAACCCCGGCGGCCACCGAGCCCACGATCAGCCAGCGCAACGACGTCAACCCCGCAAGGGGCACGACAAGGATTGCCGCCAGCCAGAAGTACGGGCCGTTCTCGCCATTGCTTCCCAAGGCAATTCCCGCCGAGCAGAACGCCGACAACGTCATCACGGCAAGAGGAATCTGGACGGGCTTGGCCACGACTCCGCCCAGATCAGGCATCCGAGACACGGCGATGACGCACGCAACGGCACTGATTCCGAGGAAGACACCCGACAGGTACCGATCCGCAACTATCTCGGTGACCGCACCGAAGCCACCGAAAACCACTGCGACCATGATGAACGATTGCCGCGTGTAGAGGCGAACCTTGTCGACGTTCGACGCGGTTCGCCACGTCCGTCTCGGATTCCAGCGTCCGAAGTTCTGCGCGATCATGCCCACTACCTTCTCAGAGTTCTACGAACGCGGTTCCCAGCGGAAGTGGACGTTCGCGATCAGAACCGAACCGACGATCCACGCCAGCATGACCAACAACGGTTGCGCAGCCGAACCGAAGGTGTCGACAAATCCCGCTGCCGCACCGGGCGCATCGCCCAGATCAGCCAGTTCGCCAGTGGTCCGCCCCAGCCATCCGAGATTGAGAAGGTCGACTACCGCGGCCAGCGGAGTGAAATCGAGAATGCGAGCAACGTTGTCCGGCACGACATTCCTGATCGAAGACATACCTGCCGTCGCCAGAATCAGAATCGGCATGCAGGTGATCTGCGCCGCCTCTGCATTTCGCGTTACAGCCGAAGTGATCAATGCCAGCGCCGTGAAGAGCGCGGCGCCGCCGATCACCGCGACCAGCACCAGGACCGGATTGACCGGAGCACTACCGCCCAGAACCATCACGGCGATTCCGATCACCACCGTCAACAGGCCGGTGAGAACCCACGACGGCACTGCCGGGCCCGCGAGGATCTCGGCGTCGCTGCATTCCCCGGTCCGTAGTCGCTTGAGAACCAACTCGTCACGACGCGTCGCGTACACCGACAGGAGGTTGTAGAAGACCACGAACACGAGCAGGAAGAGTGCAAACACCTCGAGGCCTGCCGACACCGACTTGTCGGACAACCCGCCATCGCGTGAGAGGTACAGCATTCCCACGGGAAAGATCAACGGGAGGACGATTGCGTTGAAGAGCAACAGTCGATTTCGTCCCAGGAGCGTGAACTCCGAACGAGACAGGGTTGCTATGCGGTTCATGCCGACGCTCCTTCGAGAGTTGCGTGATGATCGAATTGGTCTGCAATGGAGAGGAATACGGTCTCCAGGGATGCCGCGCGGGCATCCAGGCCGGTCAGCAGGATGTTGTTGTGCTGTGCCCACAGCAGCAGTTCCGTCAGCGTCTCCTGCACTGTGCGAGTGGTGATCACCACCAGATCGTTTTCGACGCGTACCTCGGCGCCGGCCAGGGCCGGGAGCGGAAGACCGGGACGGTGCAGTTTGATCTGGGCAGGATGATCCGCGACGACGTCCGCCACGGTTCCGCTGCGCACCACCGATCCTCGGTGCATGATCGCCAACTGGTCGCACAGGGACTCGGCTTCGTCCAGGTAATGCGTCGTCAACATGATGGTGACGCCCGACGCTTTCAAGTCAGCGATCAATTGCCAAGTGTTACGTCGACTTTCGGGATCCAAACCAGTAGTCGGCTCGTCGAGAAACAGGACGAGTGGCCGGCCGATGATCGCGCACGCCAGATCCAGTCGCCGCGCCTCACCTCCCGAGAGGAACTTCACGCGGGTATCACCACGGTCACGCATGTCCACGCGCTCGAGCACCTCGTCCACGGGCAGCGGATTCGAGCAGGTTCCGGCCCACATCGCCAAACTCTCACGAGCAGTCAGGTCTTGGGGCAAGCCACCCTTCTGGAGCATGATGCCAAGCGACGGGCGAATCTGCTTGCGGTTGCGCACCGGATCCATGCCCAGAACGCGCACCGTTCCGGCACTGGCTCGTGAAAGACCCTGAATCACTTCGAGGGTGGATGTCTTGCCGGCACCATTGGTTCCGAGGAGGCCGAACAGCTCGCCTTCCTGAACACTCAGATCCAGATTGCGAACAGCATCGAACGCCTCCTTACCGGAGCCGTAACGCCGCGACATTCCGACTACGTCGATCACGGGATCGCCCTTCATCGCTGCGCCTCCGCTCGGTTCCAGCCGCGCAGTCCGATCACGAATCGGATACCCGCATAGACAGCGAGAGCGGCAACAAGAATCCAGAACACGGGATTGGAGCCGATGATCGCGAACAGCACTCCGATGATCGCGATATTCACGACGATCACAACAAGTTCGCGGCCCATCGTGGGTGCGGGTCCGATGTCCATCAGGTCCGTCAGGAGGCTTCCCTCATGTGGTTCTCTCATGCATCCAAGCTTCGCGGGAAGTCAGAGCCGAAAACAGTGCACAGCGTCATCACCTGCGGTGACACCGTCACGGATCAGCGATGACAAATGTCATGCGACGTCCCCGCGGGGACGCGTCGTAAACCGCGGGTAAGGGTCACCTCGTTGTTTTGCCGTTCATTTTTACGTTCCTTTACCCTTGCTTCGAGCTTCTACGGTTCCCGAAGTCCGTACATCGAATCTCGGGAGTTCACGGTGGCTATCAAGCCTTTGGCCTTGTTCGTCAAACACGACGGCGTGTCTGCACGCGCGTCGATCACCTGCCAGTACAAGTGCGGAAACGCGTGCTCTCACGAGGTCCCCAACACCTCGGGCGGCGAGTACTTCCGCGACATCGCACGCACAGCGCTGAGTCGTCGCGGCTTGCTCCGGGGCAGCGGCATGGCAGTGCTCGCGGTGGGAGCGGGCAGCGCCCTCGTCGCCTGTTCGGACGAATCCGCAAGTGCCGAACCGGGAACCGGATCGACGAGCGGCAGCAGCAGCGGATCGACACCGGCGGGGACGAACTTCGGCGCCGTCGCGCCCAACAAGGAAGACAAGGTCACCGTCCCTGACGGATACGATCAAGCCGTCGTGATTCGCTGGGGTGACGCCGTTCTCGCCGGCGCCCCGGCTTTCGACTTCGACAAGCAGACTGCGGCAGCGCAGGAACTGCAGTTCGGATTCAACAACGACTTCGCCGGATTGCTCCCGGTCGACGGGCAGCCCAACACCTACCTACTCGTGGTCAATCACGAATACTCCACCGAGCCGGCGATGTTCCGCGGCTACGATGCGGAGAACCCGACCGAGGAGCAGTTCAAGATCGGCCTCGCCAGCCACGGACTGTCGGTCGTCCAGGTCAAGGGCGAATCCGACAACGGCAAGCTCGTACCGGAGATCGGATCGAACAACCGCCGCATCACCGGAACCACGGAATTTGTCGTGACCGGCCCCGCTGCAGGCAGCGACTTCCTCAAGACGAGTGCCGATCCCACGGGAACCAAAGTGCTCGGCACCCTCAACAATTGCGCCGGCGGCGTCACACCTTGGGGCACAGTGCTTTCCGGCGAAGAGAACTTCAACCAGTACTTCGCGAACGCCGAGGGTGTCACCGATCCCACGGTCGCAGCGCGACTGAAGCGCTACGGTCTTGCCGGCGCCGCTTCCGAGCGCAAGTGGGAACGCTTCGACAAGCGGTTCGATCTGGTCGCAGAACCCAACGAGGTCAACCGATTCGGATACGTCGTCGAGATCGATCCCTGGGATCCGTCGTCGACTCCGATCAAGCACACAGCGCTCGGACGTTTCAAGCACGAAGCCGCCACCATTTACATCACGGCGGACGGCACCGTCGTCGCCTACAGCGGCGACGACGAGCGCTTCGACTACATGTACAAGTTCGTCTCCAGCCGAAAGATGCAGGACGGCAAGAGTCAAGCAGCCATGCGCCACAACATGACTCTGCTCGACGCCGGAACACTGTACGTCGCAAAGCTCAGCGGAAACTCCGCCGGCGAGATCGACGGCAGCGGCAAACTTCCGTCGGACGGCAAGTTCGACGGAACCGGCGAGTGGGTAGCCATCCTGCGCACCGGCGAAGACGGCAAGGGCGAATCGCTGGTAGACGGTATGAGCGCCGAAGAGGTCGCCGTCTTCACCCGCCAGGCCGGTGACAAGGTCGGGGCAACGAAGATGGATCGCCCCGAGGACTTCGAGGCAAACCCGAAGAGCGGCAAGGTTTACGTCGCACTGACCAACAACACCAAGCGCGGAGTCGACGGTGGCGCCGCGGCCGACGAGGCGAACCCGAGGAACAACAACAAGAACGGCCAGGTCCTCGAAATCACCGACGACCACGCCGGCACCACCTTCGGCTGGAATCTTCTTCTCGTCTGCGGAGATCCGGCCACAGCCGATACTTACTTCGGCGGGTTCGACAAGAGCAAGGTCAGCCCCATCTCATGCCCGGACAACCTTGCCTTCGACCCGCACGGCAATCTGTGGATCTCCACCGACGGCAACGCACTCAAGTCCAACGACGGGCTGTTCAGCGTTGTCCTCGAAGGCGAAAACCGCGGTGAGACAAAGCAGTTCCTCACCGTTCCCATCGGCGCCGAAACCTGCGGCCCCATCGTGGACGAGAAGCGCGTCATCGTCTGCGTCCAGCACCCCGGCGAGACCGACGACGCCAGCATCGAAAGCCCCGCATCCCATTGGCCCGACGGTGGTTCCGCCCAGCCTCGCCCGTCGGTAGTTGCAGCCTGGAAGAAGGACGGATCTCGGCTCGGCTCGTAACACACATGAAAACGACGTGGGGCAGATCGCATACTCTGCGATCTGCCCCACGTCGTTTACCTCAGATTCTCAAGAGAATCAGTTGTCACCGTCCTCGCGACGCTTACGCGTCAGGAGAACAACACCCGTTCCCAGCGCCAGCAGCAGAACCAATCCACCTGCTGCGAGCAACCCGGTGTTCACGCCACTCTCACCAGCGCCACCACCCGAGTTGATCGTCCCGCCCTGAGGAGCAGACGGCTTCGGCTGACCCGGCTGACCCGGGTTTGCTGTCGGCGGCTTCGGCTGTCCCGGAACCGTGCTCGGAACCGGCTGACCCGGAACCGTCGGCGGTACGACGATCGGAGGCACAACGACGATCGGGGGAATGATGATCGTCGGTGTAACCGGCACCGTCGTGTTCGGAACCGTCGTGGTCGGCGGAACTGTCGTGACCGGCGGCGTTGTCGTCGGCGGCGTCGTTGTCGTCACGCCACACGGATCCACAATCTCTTCCGCGACAACTTCTTCTGTCGTGGTCTCCTCTGTGGTGGTCTCCTCCGCGGTGGTGGATTCCTCCGTACCGGTCACATCAGCGTCACCGGCAGTGATCGCGCTAGCCGTCGTCGTCGCAACCGTTGTCGTCGGAACCATCCGCGTGGTCGTCGTCGGAGGAACACAGGGCTCCGTCGTGACCGGCGGCGTCGTGGTGGTCGTCGGCGGCACCGTAGTGGTGGTCTCCGGCGGGTCTATCGGGTGTTCGGTGCAGAGAGCGTCGCCCGGGACACAGTCCACTGGCGGGTTCTCGCCACCAACCACCAGGTAGTTGTTCAGGACACCCGGAGTGAATCCGGGACCTGACAACGTTCCGATCTCAGGATTGACCTTGACGGTGTACGTCACTGTCGCGGTCTCGCCCTTGGCCAGCTTTCCGGTGACCGTGAAGACGTTGTCGACGACACCCGAAACAACCAGCGTGGAAGTGGTAGCCGGATCCTTCGTCATTACTGCATCGTCGAGAACGTCGGTGAGATCGTCGTAGAAACTGATCTCACCATCCGCGGTGCCCACATTCTTGAACGTGAGCGTGTACGTGATCTCCTGGCCGCCAACCACACGGTTCGTGGTGGACGGAACAGAGGACTTCAGTACCTCGATCGCGGGTGTGCCATCCACCGGATGCTCGGTCGTCACCGGCGGAGGAGTGATCTCCGGACCCGTCGGCGGCTTCGCAGTACCGGTGACCTTGTTGTTGATCAGAACCCCGCCGGCAACACCGTCGTTGATCTTCACCTGATAGGTCAGAACAACCGACTTACCGGCCTCGAGAACGCCAGTCCACGAGAGCGTCGTCCCCGACAGGGTCGGAGCAGCACCGTCGACACCGTCGACAGTCGCCTTCAGCGAACCGTCCACCAACGTCGCGTTGTCGAGAACCTTCGACAGATCATCGGTCAACACCACCGGATCAAGGGTCGTGTTACCCGTGTTGGAACCGGTCACCGTATACGTGATCGTCTGACCCGCAGCAACATTGGTACCCGACACCGGATCAGCAGCCTTCGCAACCGTGAACCCCGGAACCTTCACCGGATGCTCGGTCGTCACCGGCGGAGGAGTGATCTCCGGACCCGTCGGCGGCTTCGCAGTACCAGTGACCTTGTTGTTGATCAGAACCCCGCCGGCAACACCATCGTTGATCTTCACCTGGTAGGTCAGGACAACCGACTTACCGGCTTCCAATGCACCGGTCCAGGTGAGCGTGGTGCCCGACAGGGTCGGAGCAGCACCGTCGACACCGTCGACAGTCGCCTTCAGCGAACCGTCCACCAACGTCGCGTTGTCGAGAACCTTCGACAGATCATCGGTCAACACCACCGGATCAAGAGTCGTGTTACCCGTGTTGGAACCGGTCACCGTATACGTGATCGTCTGACCCGCAGCAACATTGGTACCCGACGCAGGATCGGCAGCCTTCGCAACCGTGAACCCCGGAACCTTCACCGGATGCGTCGTGCACAGCTGCGTCACCGGATCACACACCTCCGGAGGATCAACCGGCGGAGTCGTCCCCGGAACAACGAAGTTGTTCACGAACACCCCACCGACCACATCGGCATTGACCTTCACCGAATACGTCACCGTCTTCGTTTCGCCGGCCGCCAAGGTTCCCGTCACCGAGAAACCATCACTGCCGACCATCGTCGCAACCAACGGAGCATCAGCAGCCAAACCACTCAATGCACCCTTGTCCACAACCTGACGCAAATCATCGAAGTACGCCACCTCACCCGCACCGTTACCGGTGTTCGAGAACGTAAGCGTGTACTTGATGTCCTGACCGGCAACAACATTCGAACCCGACACCGGATCAGAAGACTTCACCACAGCAATCTTCGGAGAGACCACCGGATGCGTCGTGCACAGCTGCGTCACCGGATCACACACCTCCGGAGGATCAACCGGCGGAGTCGTCCCCGGAACAACGAAGTTGTTCACGAACACCCCACCGACCACATCGGCATTGACCTTCACCGAATACGTCACCGTCTTCGTTTCGCCGGCCGCCAAGGTCCCCGTCACCGAGAAACCATCACTGCCGACCATCGTCGCAACCAACGGAGCATCAGCAGCCAAACCACTCAATGCACCCTTGTCCACAACCTGACGCAAATCATCGAAGTACGCCACCTCACCCACACCGTTACCGGTGTTCGAGAACGAAAGCGTGTACTTGATGTCCTGACCGGCAACAACATTCGAACCCGACACCGGATCAGAAGACTTCACCACAGCAATCTTCGGAGACAGAACCGGATGCTCCGTCGTCACCGGCGGAGGAGTGATCTCCGGACCCGTCGGCGGCTTTGCAGTACCGGTGACCTTGTTGTTGATCAGAACCCCGCCGGCAACACCATCGTTGATCTTCACCTGGTAGGTCAGAACAACCGACTTACCGGCTTCCAATCCACCGGTCCAACTCAACGTCGTACCCGACAGGGTCGGAGCAGTCGCAGCAGCACCGTCGACAGTTGCCTTGAGCGAACCGTCCACCAACGTCGCGTTGTCGAGAACCTTCGACAGATCATCGGTCAACACCACCGGATCAAGAGTCGTGTTACCCGTGTTCGTACCGGTCACCGTGTACATGATCGTCTGACCCGCATTGACGCCGGTACCCGATGCCGGATCGGCAGTCTTCGCGACAGTGAAACCGGGAACCGAGTGATTCGTCTCAACCGGCGGCGGAGTGATGTCCGGACCGGTCGGCGGCTTCGCAGTACCCGTGACCTTGTTGTTCAGGACCGTACCCGCAGCGACACCGTCGTTGACCTTCACCTCGTAGGTCAGGACAACCGACTTGCCGGCTTCGAGAACGCCAGTCCACGAGAGCGTCGTACCCGACAAAGTCGGAACAGCCACGGAAGCTCCGTCAATGGTCGCCTTCAGCGAACCAGGAACGACAGCAGCATTATTGAGGACCGCACCCAGATCGTCATTGATCTGTACCGGATCAAGCTTCGTCTTGCCGGTGTTGGTGCCGGTGACGGTGTACTTGATCGACTCGCCGGCCTGAACCGTCGAACCGGAGATCGGATCAGCAGTCTTCTCCAGTTTGAAGCCGGGAACCGAGTGATTCGTCTCCACCGTAGGAGGAGTGATGTCCGGACCGGTGGGTGGCTTCGCAGTACCGGTGACCTTGTTGTTCAGAACCGTGCCCGCGGCAACGCCGGCATTGACCTTCACCTGGTAGGTCAGAACAACAGACTTACCAGCCTGGAGATTGGCGGACCACGACAAAATGCTGCCCGACAGGGTCGGAGCAGCGACAGCAGCACCGTCGACGGTCGCATTCAGCGAGCCCGGAACGATGGCAGCATTGTTGAGAACCGCACTCAGATCGTCTTTGATCGTCGCGGGAGTCAGGGCCGTCTTGCCGGTGTTAGCACCGGTGACCGTGTACGTAATGGTATCGCCGGCCTGAACCGTCGAACCTGTCGCGGGCACAGCGGTCTTCGCGACTGTGAACCCGGGCATGGGATGCGTCGTGCAGAGATTGGTTGCAGGATCGCATGTTGTGGGAGGAGTTGTTGTCCCCGGAACGAGGTAGTTGTTCAGGACTTTGTTACCACCGTCTTTGACCGTGACAGTGTAGGTGACTGTCCCTTTGCCGCCGGCTGGCAATGTGCCGCCGACTTTGATTTTGTCGGCGCCATCCAATGCAGCGGTGAGTCCGCCGGTAGCAGCACCGACCGCAACCGTTCCGTCATCAATGACGTCGGCAAGGAAGTCCGTGTAGTCGATCAGTGCCGGCGCAGTGCCGGGATTCTCGAAATTCAGAGTGTAGGTGATTGTTTGGCCGATATTGACCGTCTCACCGGTAGGTGGTGACGACGACTTCTTCACGAGAACCGGGGTATTGATGATCTTGCAGTACGCGTTGTCACCAGGTGCTAATGCTGTCTGCGCAACTCCACCAGCTTGAAGATTCTTGGCCACACCATTGACCTGGCAGTCCCACTTCGTCGCGTAGTTCGCGGTCTTGGTCGCCGAAGTAGTGGGCTTCTCCCAGAACGTGACGGGGGTAGGCGTCGTGTCAGCGAGGAGCATCCGCCAACCGGTGGACGCGGTGGTATCCGTAGCTCCGGTATCGGTGGTCTTGAGCACCTGTCCGCTCGCAGCATTTGCATCGGCGAAAGTACCGGTGCTTGTTCCGATGGTGAAGTCGTCGCCAGGACTGACTCGCGTAAGTTCCTTGTCGATCTTGACCCTCGGCAACAAGATGCCGAACGCAACACCCTGTCGGGACGTTGAATCCGTGGTGTTTCCGAAAGTGCCCGCGAAGGAAGTCGGCGCTGTCGCAGCCAGTACTACCGCTCCAGGTGAGTAATTCTTGCTGAAATCGTTGTCCCACCACGAGTCGCACCGAACCGAGTTCGTTCCCAACCCGGTCAGTCCATCGGCACCCCCGACCGTGCCGTTGCAGGCCCGAATCGGCGGCCATCCGGCAGTTCCGGGTATACCCATGGTGCGATCGATCTGACGGAAGCTCTTGTCCGACTGGAACGACAGGAATTCCTTGTTGTTTGCGGCAACAGGGTCCGTCGATTCGGCATCCGCCACAACAAGCCCGTAGTTGTTGACGGCTCCGTTGGGCCCATTCATCACGATATTGTCGAGCTTGACTGTTCCGCCGGACTGGACCCTCGTCGACCCGTTCATGTCCGGAACCGTTTGGTACAAAGCAGGCTTGACTGTGTTGGGAACACCCGTATACGCGACAGTGCCGAGCGACGAGAATTTCGCCTCGGCAGGCAAGGGACGCGCAGTGACGCCCGTATGCGGCTTTGTCGTAGATCCGTCGATCGAGTTGACCAGCTTGGCATTGAAGCTGATGGAGTAGATATCCGTCAGCTTCACCGTCATCGGCTGTCCAGCTGCTGAGGTTGCGGCAGCCTGGTTGAACGTCGACATATCGATCCAGCAGATGTTCTGCGAGAGATTGCCGGTATTGGGCGCACTGAACGCACAGCCCGTGGGCGGTTGCTCGTCCGGCAGGACAGCAGCGCGAGCCGGCGTCTGAGCCTGAACGGGACCGCCGAGCGTTGCGGCCGGCTGCGCTGATGCAGCTACTGCCGTCGCGCCGGAGAGGCCGAGAATCATCGCGATGGCGGTCCACACCACCGTCCACGCTCGCACCCAGGGCGGGAGCCCTGCGGTGAATATGGCCGACCTTGTCGGCGGTATGTCGTTAGGCATTTCTTACTCCCCAGGATGTGCCTGATCGATGTTCGATGGACGGAGATGCGAGAGCGCTGGCGCGAACTCCCGGTTGATCGGTTGGTTCGGGTCGATGCGCCTGTTTTCGGCTGATCGACCTCACACCGGACGCTGTTGCCGGTCCTGTCATTCGAGCTCCTCTTCGGAAACACCTGCGTGTTGGAAGAGCCGCCCTGAACAGGACCTTGGCCCTCGAAATCCGCGCAAATCGAGAGCAACCTTCCAGTTATCAGGAACAAGATAACAGATAACCGGGAGCTTGCCCATCGAAAGTCAGACAAAGCAGACCGATCGACGTTTTTGTTCGTAGATCGGACAAGCTTCGAGGAACAGTGTTGTCCGAGCGGACAATTCAGCCCTCGGAGTGCGGCACCGCGGCGAACGCGATGACATTCAACGTTTCCGCTGACCAGATCGGGTGACGACCAACCTCAAGGAAGGTACGGAATCTGGACAAATGCCCAATATGGATAAGGCCTGTTGGATGCGCCACAGACCCTCGAACGACGGTCGGAAACCCCGTCCTGAATGGAGTCCGATCACCCGTGCGAGCACGTCGAAATTGATCGAATTGATCCAGACCACACTCAGCGACGGCTGCCGGTAACGAAGCATCCCGAGGCTCCGATAATTGGATTGCGAGGCACCAACTTCGCCCGAAACCGGGCGGCCGCCTTCGATTCAAACCCAACTTCAAGTCCGTTTTGTAGCTTTTCAGGCAGAGCAGTTCTGCTCATTTTCTGCCATAGCTATTTTCTGATCCTGCTCAGCTAGTCGAAAGTTCAGCGACCGTGGCTACCGCCCGGCAGAATTCTCGTAACTGACGAGCAACAACCGGACTAACCAGCCAAGCGTCACAAGAGTGCCAAAAAGGGCCCTTCCGCGTGCCTCGAGGCAAATGCATCGAGGGCGAAAGGGCCCGAACCGGGCACCACGGAGCCAAGGGCCCCGCCGCAAACTAGCTGCTGCCGAACCCCACACTGTTGGCGTAGCGATCGAAATCGCCCTGGGCTCCGCTGTAGACGTTGATATCAGTGTTTCCGGTGATTCCGGGGATGCGTCCGGTGCTGGTGTACTGCCAGAAAGTCCAGTTGGACCAACCGCCGGGTAGCGGCCCCGGTGCGTTCTGCCCGTTGTAATCGGCGATCCACAGCGGGTAGTGGTTGAACTCGGTGGTGTTGGCCATCTGAGTACGCCAGAAGTTGGGATACGTGTAAATGATGGGCTGCCGCCCGGTAAGTGCCTGGACTGTATTCAAGTAGCGATGAGTCCAGTCGATGACCTGCCCGGCGGGCAGTCCCTTCGCGTCCTCGAGATCCAGAACGGGCGGGAGGTCACCAGGTCCGTTGATACCCAGGACGATCGCCGAATAGAAGGCGGCCTGGGCTTCGGGGGACTGGCGAACGTCTGCGTAGTGGTAGGCCCCGCGCGAGACGCCGGCAGCACGCATGACCAGGCAATCCTGGATGAAGTACGGATTGACGTAGTTGAGCGACTCGGTGGCCTTGACCATCGCGAACTCGTGCCCTGACGCCTTGACCTGGAACCAGTCGATTCCGGTTCCGTCCACGTGCTGCCACGAAGAGACGTCCGGGCCGCGGGGAGCGTCGGCAGCGGCGAGGCCAGGTGCCGTGATCGCGATGGCAGCTGCCATCGCGATCGGGGTGAGCTTGCCCAATGTCCTGACGATCCGTCGCTCGACCATTTCCCGAGACTAAGGTCGACTAGTCCGTTTTGTCCCCTAATTCAGGGAATGTTCACTCAACCGAGCCAATCGAGAACAGCCGCAGCGGTCCACGACTGTTGCATACTGCCCAGCGGCTCACCGGTGAAAGGCTCGTAGTATTCGGCAAAACTGCCATCGCTGGCCTGCCGCAACCCCTCCGAACGCAAGACGTGCGATCTCTCGGCCCACCCCCGACGCGCGAACGCCCACGAGAACAACCACGTGATCACCGGCCACACCGGGCCACGCCAATACTCCCGAGGACGGAAATCGCCGGAAACCGGAGACGTCGACGGTGGGACAGCAAACCGCATGTCCGGGTGACCACAGAATTTGGGCCCCTCGAAAGTGCGCAACAGAGCGCGCTCGGCATCGCGGCTCAGGCCGCCGCACAGCAACGGCGCAAACATCGCGATGGTCTCGGTATGAACCCATCGCCCGGTGCGAAGATCGAAATCCTTTGCTGCACCTGATCGTTCATCGGTGGTGGCAATCACGCCCTGCCGGAATCGATCTGCCCAACCGCGCAGATCACGGACGTCGGAGTTCGGCCGCGAATGCTCCTCACCGATAGTTGCCAAGACGTCGCATGCCATCGAGAAAACCGCACTGACAAACACGTCCTCGACGGCAAAACTCATGGCAGTGGCGAGTTGAGAATCCTCGTACCGCACGGCCTTCATCTCTTCGAGAAGCCAAAGGTAGCGGTCGTATTCGTTATCCGTGGGCCGCTGAGACAGGTCCGTCACCACAGCGAGATCAGCACGCTGATACGCAGGAACTTGTCCCGCAACAACATTCGCGTACGCCAGATCCCACCGCGGAGAGTTGTCCATCCCAGATTCCCACCCGTGATAGAGCGCGATACGGCCGTTGCCGTCGAGATCGCGGGCCTCCGCCAACCACCGGTGCCACCGAACCAGATCGCTCCAGCGCCGGTCGAGGAACTCTTCCGCGACCGCACGCGTCGTACGTCCGTGCCGACGCGAATGATCGAGAATCCGCTGCACCGCGATCGCGTGAACGGGGGGTTGGGTGATTCCCGATGTAGCGGTACCCAAAGGAGCATGCGCTGCCAACGCATTGACATCCCACCGCGTCGGGCCGGGGAAGTAGCCGTCGACACCGTTCGCGAACACGATGTGCGGAATCATTCCGTTCTTCCACTGAGCCGAGAGCAAGGTATCGAGCTCTACTACCGCCCGTTCGACGCTGAGCGGCGCCAGACCTACCGCCACGAACGCGGCGTCCCAGCTCCACATGTGGGGATACAGCTTCGGGGCAGCACTGGTCATCGTGCCCAGGTCGTTTCCGCGCAGCAAGTAGGCAGCTCGGGCGGCGAGCTGAGTCGGGGTAAATCCGCGGTCGGCCATAGATGTCTATTTTGCGACGCGTCGAGCCTTTGCGCTCACCGAGCACGAATCCGGCGCCGCGGCCGCAATAATGAAGGAAGTCCGTCAGGTGATCTCGGAGTGGAGGCCTAGTGCGCGAGAAGATCAAAGCACTGCTGTTCGACGTCCAGGGCACAGCGACCGATTTTCACAGCACACTGTGCCGAGAGGCCCGTCGAATCACCGACGCCGACGTGGACTGGCCAAGATTCGTCAATCTCTGGCGCGCTGAGTACTTCGCGAACACCTCCGAGGCCGACGACTCCACAGGCGAATGGGTGACAGTACATTCGGTGTACCGCGAGGCTCTGCGCAAGCTGTTGGCCCGCGAGAGCATCGAACTTTCCGATGCCGAACAGGAAGAACTCACCACCGCCTGGAAATTCCTGGACCCGTGGCCCGACACTGTCGCCGGCCTGACAACCCTGCGCCAGCAGTACACAATCGCTGCCTTGTCCAACGCCGACGTGAATGCCGCAGTCAGCATCTCCCGGCACGGAAATCTGCCATGGCATGCCGTCTTCACTGCCGAAATGGCCGGCGTCTTCAAACCAGATCCGAAGATCTACCACCTGGCTGCTCGATATCTCGGGTACGACCCGGCCGAGATCATGATGGTTGCCAGTCACAAATATGACATCCGGGCGGCCAAAGCTCTCGGATTCCGCACAGCCTTCATAGCTCGACCACTCGAATTCGGAGCCAGGGGCAATCCCGATGTGTCCTTCTCCGACGAGTTCGACATCAACGCCGAGGACTTTCTCGATCTGGCAGCGCAATTGGTCCACTGATCCCGTGCCTGCGCGTCGTTGCTGGTATTCCTACGTGAAGGAATATCGAAACGGACAGGCGGTTTGGAATTCATGGGCACCAAGGAAGACAGCGCTACCCGCGAACGCAAGGCCCTGCGGTACTCGCTCGTGGTCGCAACGGCGTTGGCTGTGCTCGCCGCATTCTGGGGCTGGATCTCGCAGTCCCAGGTGATCCTGCTCGACGGTGTGTACGCCCTCATCGGAATGGTGTTGACGGCGATCTCACTGCGGGTCTCGCGGATAGCCGACTCGGGCCCCACCGCACGCTTCCCGTTCGGAAAGGAGGCATTGATCCCGGTCGTCATCGCTGTCCAGGGCATGGCACTACTGGCGACGCTCGCCTACGCCGCAGTCGAGGCAGTTCGTGTCATCCTCGCGGGCGGAGCCGACGTCACCGCGGGGTCTCTGGTGGCATACGGCGCTGTCAGCGCAGTGGTGTCGATCATCATCTGGCGCTACGTCGGACAAGTCGACCGCACATCTGATCTGCTCGTCGCCGAAGCCAGGCAATGGGGAGCGTCGGCTGCCTTCAGCGCGCTGGTCGCGGTCGGTGCTGTCGTCGCAATGATCCTGGGCCGCACCGATTTTTCCGACGCCGACCGATATGTCGACTCCGTCTTGGTCCTCCTCGGCTGTGCGATGCTGGTCCCGCAACCGTACGCACTTCTGCGAACCGCACTGATCGAACTCCTCGAAGGTGCTCCCGGCGAAAACGTTCAGGCCCGCGTGCACGAAGCCATCGCCGTCGTCCGCGACGAATTCGGTTTGGACGAACCGACTCTCACCATGAGCAAGGTGGGTCGCAAGCTGTATGTCGAAGCGACGTTCATGGTCGCGCCACACAGCTGGGACATCGACGGTGAAGACGCAGTACGACGCTCGTTCGCCACCAGCCTCGCCGATCTCCCCTACGAACCGTGGCTGAACATCGAACTGACTACAGATCCGGCGCTGATGCTCTAGCGACGGAATCTGCTCTCGAACAACAGAATCACGACGGCCGGGCCCACCTCACCTTCTCGAAAAAGCCCTTGACTCGAAAGTATGTTCGAGTATGATGGGAGGTGGAACGGGGGGTTCTCATGACGATCAACATCACCGAAGATGCTGTCACCGACGTGGTCAACAACTCCGCCGTGGGTGTGCGCGGACGATTGTGGCGGCTTCACCCCAGCGACGTCCGCGAGATCGCCATCACCGCGTCAGCGGAAATCCTTCGCCTGGAAGCCATTCGATTGGCCGCTGTCGACACCCTGACGTTGAACCCGGACGAACAAGTACTCTGCTACCGCGGCACCGGACAATGGCTCGCGAACCACACCATGCTGCAGATCTCCACCGGCAGAAGAATCGCAGCCCTGGGCAAAGCGCTACGGTCGTTTCCCGAGATCGAAGACCAATTCGATGCCGGTGACCTCACTTTCGAGCACGCAGCACTGATCGTGGCGTTCTGCGAATCCCCACCCAAGGCAATGCCCGACGCCGCACTACCGTACTGCCGCGACACACTCCTCGCCGCAGCATCGGGAACCGAAGCAACCACCGTCAAACTGCGCTACGCCATCAGCGTCCTCGAGCACATGTTCGAATCCGACGACCCACCACCAAGCGAAGACACCGACCGCAACGAACTGCGCATCTCCCCCACCCTCAACGGAAGAGTCGCCGTCCGAGGCGATTTCGACGGAGTGACCGGCGAAATGCTTCTCTCCGCCCTCTCCAACCTCTCCATGCCCACCCCCGCCGAAGACGGCACACCCGACAAACGACCCGCCGCCACACGCAACGCAGACGCCATGGCAGAACTCATCCGACGCTACCTCGACAACGCTGCCACCGGCATCGACGGCGGCCAACGCCCACACCTGAACGTGCACATCAACGCCAAAGACCTGGCCTACCACCGTGAATGCGCCACAACGAGTGATGGCTCAACACCTGTCCCCTCCGAGGACGACGATCCCGGCATGCTCGATCTCGACTTTCACGATCTCGACAAACACGATCTCGATGTCGGCCACATGCCCTGGATGGGTCCACTGAGCGTCGGCCGCACCCGCATGATCGCCTGCGACTGCATGCTCTCCAGCGTCCTCCTCGACGGAAACGGTGCCCCACTCGATGTCACCCCACTCAAAAGGCTTGTCACCGCAGCACAACGCACCGCCCTGATCGCCCGAGACAAAGGATGCGCCTTCCCCGGCTGCGACTGCGTCCCCGCCTGGACCGACGCCCACCACATCAAACACTGGGCCAAAGGAGGACCAACCGTCATGGACAACCTGGTCCTACTCTGCCGAACCCACCACACCCTGATGCACCGAAAACCCGGATTCACCGGCAAATGGGAAATCCGAATGGGCACCGATCACCTGCCCTGGTTCATCCCACCACCGGGCATCGACCCCGACCGGAAACCCCGCCGCTCCACCACGCGGATCTGAACCCGGAGGTCACCGAGCAAACGCCTCGGTGACCCATTCCGGCATGCTCTCAATTGCCTGCCCACTCCAAAAGATCTTCGGCGGTCCAGGTATTGATCACCCGATCGGCTTCGACACCGCACTTTTCGGCCCGGTCACAGCCGTAGCCCTGCCAAGCCAGCTGACCGGGGGCATGGGCGTCAGTGTCGATGGAGAAAAGACAATCGAGATCGCGGGCCAACTCGATCAGACGCGAAGGCGGGTCACGACGCTCCGGTCGGGAATTGATCTCAACGGCTGTGCCTGATTCGCGGCAGGCCTCGAACACTTTCTCCGCGTCGAACTGCGACTCGGGCCGGGTTCCGCGAGCACCCTCGACAAGACGCCCGGTGCAGTGTCCGAGAATATCGACACGCGGGTTTCGCACTGCAGCAAGCATTCTGCGGGTCATCGCCTCACGTTCGGACCGCAGCTTGGAGTGGACGCTCGCCACCACGATGTCGAGTTCGTCGAGCAGATCGGGATCCTGGTCGAGTGAACCGTCCTCGAGGATGTCCACCTCGATTCCCGTGAGAATGCGGAAGGGAGCCAATTCGGCATTCAACCCGGCTATCACGTCGAGTTGAGACCGTAGGCGCTCCGCGGACAGCCCGTTGGCAACTGTGAGGCGAGGCGAATGGTCGGTGAGGGCGCAGTAGTCATGGCCGAGTGCTGCTGCGCGTCGCATCATTTCTTCGATGGGGCTTCCACCATCGGACCAGTCGGAGTGGGTGTGGAGGTCGCCGCGGAGGGCTTGTCGCAATGGGCTGTCGCCGATGGGCTCAGCCTGCCCCCGCAGTTCCTCGAGATACTCGGGGATGCCGTCGTACGACTGAGCGATAATCGTGGCAGTCTTCGGCCCGATGCCGGTGAGGGCCTTCCAACTGTCGGCTTTCCGGCGAGACTCCTTCTGCTCGTCGGACAATCCTGAAAAGACCTCCGCAGCTCGGCGATAGGCCTTGACGCGGTGCGTTTCAGCGCGTGATCGTTCGAGCCAGTAGGCGATCTCCCGAAGCGCTTCATCCGGTTCCATGAGACCACTGTTCCGTCAGCAGCGGCTCGCGGCAACCCTTGATCCCCTTACGCTGTGAATATGGACGACCCGAGAGCACGATTTGAAGCCGCGCGGGTGGCTCACCTGGCAACGGCAGATGCGGCCGGCGTTCCGCACATCGTGCCGCTGGTATTCGTCTTGGTCGGCGGCACCGTCTATTCCTGTGTCGACCACAAACCGAAAACCACGACCGCTCTTCGCAGGCTCCGGAACATCACCGAGACGGGGCGCGCAAGCCTGCTGGTCGATCATTACGACGACGACTGGTCCGCGCTCTGGTGGGTCCGCGTCGACGGACATGCGGAGGTTCTCGACCCCGGCACCAAGGAGTCCGAGAGCGCGATCGATGCTTTGGCCGCAAAGTATCCGCAGTACGTAGATCACCGACCGCACGGACAGGTCATAGCTGTCCGCGATGTGGAGTGGTCGTCGTGGTCCGCAGCAGCCTAAGGTTCTGTCCTAGTGTTCAAGGAGCGAAAGTGATTGCAACACTCTCAATTCGGACAAATTGGCGGGGGATCGATGAAACGACGGCAGTTACTTCAGCGCGCAGCCACAGGTCTGGCGCTGGTAGCGGGACCTCAGGTGATCGACATGGGTAGCAGTTCCGGAAGCAGTCAAGACGCAACAAGCCCGTTGAACGAACAGTTGTCGGTTGTTTCGCTCTCACACGTGAACGACCCGGCGACGACACCGGTTTTTCCAGGCGACCCCGAGTTCACTCTCGACACAGCGGCCACCATCGCAAACGACGGCTACTACCTCCAGTACGTCAAGGAAGGTGAGCACACGGGCACGCATTGGGGCGCACCCGCACACTTCCAGGAAGGCGGCCTCACAGCCGACCAACTCGATCCGGCGGACCTCTTCCTCCCCGCAGTGAAGATCGACATCCGGGACAAGGCTGCCGCCGATTCGGACTATGCGCTCACGGTCGCGGACCTGCAGGAATGGGAAACGCGCAACGGCAAGATCCCCGATGGAGCGGCCGTAGTTCTCTGGACCGGGTGGGAATCGCGCTGGGGTAGCGAAGAATATGCCAACTCCGATGCCGAGGGCGTCACCCACCAGCCCGGCTTCTCGGTGGACGCGGCGCGGTGGCTGATAGACACCGGCCGTTTGGGCACCCGCGGAGCATTGGGAACCGACACGTTCGGTCCCGACCTCGGAAACGACGAAACCTACCCCGTCTCGACAATCCTGTACGACAAGCATCGAATCAGCCTGGAGAACTTGAACAATCTTGCCGCCCTGCCAACCACCGGGGCTAGCATCCTTGTCGGTGGTGCGATCAACAAGGCCGGATCGGGTTCACCGGCAACGATTTTCGCACTACTACGGCGATAACCATTTGCGACGGTCGCCGTAGACAACGACCGCTCCCTTCCCACTTCTCTTCGCCTCGTACATCGCCGCATCGGCCTGGCGAAGAAGAGTGTGCGCGCTGAGCGGTTCGTCCCCGAACTCGAACTGCGCGGACTCGAAATGCGCGACACCAACGCTCGCACCCACCGACACCGATGTGTCTGCCGTCTGATCGGACCTGAGCGCGTCGACGATCCGGCGAGCCACGACGACGGCGTCGTCGATCGTGCCCTGCAGGAGCACTGTGAACTCGTCGCCACCGAATCGAGCGACAAACGCACCCTCGGGAACCGCTTCGCGCAGACGTGCTGTGAGAGCAACCAGTAACCGGTCGCCGGCCGGGTGCCCGTATCGATCGTTGATCTGTTTGAAGTCGTCCAGATCGACAAGCATCAGCACCCAATCGGAGTTCGTGTGGCGATAGTTTTCGATGGCGCTCGCAAAGTGTTCGTCGAACGCGGCCCGGTTTGCAAGCTCGGTGAGTGGGTCGTGATGTGCTCGGTACCTCAGCTCGTCCTGGGCAGCGGAGATCTGTTGGAGGAGCGCGTCGTTCTCGAGGAGCGTGAGTATTTGGCGCACCAGCGCGAGAACCAACACGCCGACGCCGAGTATCACGACCACGGCATCGAGGTTGCCGACGATCAGCGCCTGAACAGTCACGATCGTCGCGATCACCGCGATCAACAGATACGGCAGCAGCAACTGAGTCCGATCGCTTCGCCACTGCTGTGGCGCGTTGCGGTTCCGAGGCTCGGTTCGCTTCGTCAGCGCCGCCAAGGCGATCAACGGCGGCCCCGCGATGAACCCGGCATCGGCGATGGTCGGCATACTCTCGGCGCCGATCGCCACCAAGTACGCGTACAGGCTGTCCGATAGGGAGAGCATCACCAACCCGCACCCGAGGAACGTCAGCGGTTCACGGATCTCTGCTACGGCCTTCGGTCCGATGACCATCAGCAAGACCATGGCGATCAGAACGAAGTCGGTGATCGGATACATCACCGCGACAAGAAACCCGAGAGATCCCGTCGGACCGGTATGAACGACGGCGCCCAGGGCCGTTGTCCACGTGAGGATGAACAATCCACCGACAACGACAAGACCGTCGAGCGTCAGCACGAGCCAGAGATGGATCGGACCGATCGCCTCACGCCGGGGCGACTGACGCACCAACGACAGAAGCGCCGGCACGGCGAACACCGGGAACATGAAGAAACCGATATCCGCGATCGACGGCGACGGAAGTGGAACGTGGAGAACCGAGCGGTAGAACGCCCAGAAGAACATCCCGAGAGTCCAGCCGGCCATACCCAGAGCCATCAGAGTTCGCCAACGACGCTCGACGCCGTGATAGCGCCGCGATGTCCACCAACAGACCGCAGTTGCGGTGGCTCCGCCGACGAGCTGGGCGATATCGTCCACCAGAACCGAAGTTCGTGGGCTGAGCAGCCCGGATCCGGCGAGAGCGATGACCGCGACAACGACGCCGAGAACCAGCCACGTGCGTCGCGCTCGGAACTGCGTCATCGAAGAACCCATCGGTGTTCAAGGCGTCACCACCGATCGTCTTGCAGCCGGCATCGTTGCGGCCGGAATGTTGTGGTGACGAATGCCCGTACGAACCTACCCGATTTGGTAGCGGATTGTTAACTGGACGAACGATCAGGAAGGCTCGTACGCCCCGCGGCGCTGTATTCCGCTCGGGTCCTACGCCGCTGCGAGGTCCATTTCGCGATCACCCCTTGCGATGGGCTGAACAGGTACACCAGGGCGAATACGATGCCCTGCGTCATCACAACCATGCCCCCGGAAGCTGTGTCGAGGTAGTAGCTGACGTAGATACCCGTAATCGCGCAGATCGCGGAAACGACGGGAGCTATCACCAGCATCCGCGAGAACTTGTCAGTGAGAAGGTAGGCCGTCGCGCCGGGGATGATCAGCATCGCCACCACCAGCACGACGCCGACGGCTTGCAACGCCACAACGGACGTGAGTGCGAGGACGCCGAGTAGCAGCGCACCCAGGCGCTTGGGCGAAAGACCTATCGCGTTCGCATGGATCGGGTCGAAGGCGAACAACGTCAGATCACGACGCTTGATCAACAGAATGCTCAACGCCAACGCGCCGAGTATCGCGACCTGCAGAAGATCAGACGAGCTCACCCCCAGCAGGTTGCCGAAAATGATGTGGTTGAGATCGGTCTGGCTGGGGGTCACCGAGATGAGAACCAAACCGAACGCAAAGAGAGTCGTGAAGACGATACCGATCGCGGCGTCTTCCTTGACGCGGCTGGTGTTACGGATCAGTCCGATCAGGGCTACGGCGATCAACCCGAAGATCAAGGCCCCGATCGCAAATGGAGCGCCGACGACGTAAGCGAGGACAACACCCGGCAGCACGGCGTGCGAGACGGCGTCGCCCATCAACGACCACCCGATGAGCACCAACCAACAACTGAGCACCGCGCAGACAACCGCTGCCACAACCGCAACGGCCAACGCGCGCACCATGAATCCGTACTGGAGAGGATCAAGTAGGAGTTCTACGAGGTTCATCGATCAGGTCCTGTCCATCACGTCGAGACCGAAAGCCAGGGCGAGGTTTTCCGGTTGCAGCACGGTGTCCGGGTCGGAATGCACCAGGACCTTGCGCATGAGCAGTACCGCCTCGTCGCAGAGTTTCGGCACAGCGTGGAGATCGTGGGTCGAGACCAAGATCGACCGGCCGTCGGAGGCCAACTCTCGTAGCAGCATCGAAATCGTTGCCTCGGAACGCTTGTCGACGCCCGCAAACGGCTCGTCCAGCAACAGTATCGACGCGTCCTGCGCGATGCCGCGTGCGACGAACGCGCGCTTCTTCTGACCACCCGAGAGCTGACCGATCTGACGATCCGCAAATTCGGTGAGTTCCACCCGCTCGAGGGCCTCTGCCACCGCCTCGCGATCTGCACGCCGCGGACGTCGCAAGAACCCGAGGTGGCCGTACCTGCCCATCATCACGACGTCACGGACGCTGATCGGGAAGGTCCAGTCGACGTCTTCACTCTGCGGCACGTATCCGACGCGGCCGCTCTTGCGCGCAGTGGCTGCGTCGAGACCGGCGATTCTGACAGAACCGTTGTCCGGCTTGATCATCCCCATGATCACTTTGAACAGAGTCGACTTTCCTGAACCGTTCATACCGATCAGTCCGCAGACGCTACCCGAGTTCAACGTCAGATCGACGTGGTCCAGTGCGTGGACCTCGCCGTAGTGAACGCTGACGTTTTCGACGCGAATGGCATCGTTCATGATTTACCGCCGGTCAGACCGCCGAGGATGACGTCGGTGTCGTGGCGAATCATGTCCAGGTAGGTGGGCACGGGACCGTCGGCTTCGGACAGCGAATCGACGTACAGCGTTCCGCCGAACTTCGCGCCGGTCGCCCCGACAACCTGCTGCATGGGGGCATCCGAGACCGTCGACTCGCAGAAGACGGCGGGAACGGAATTGGCTCGGACGAAGTCGATCGCGGCAATGATCTGCTGCGGCGTCGCCTGCTGCTCGGCATTGACCGGCCAGATGTACGCCTCGCTGAGTCCCGCGTCCCTGGCCAGATAGGAGAACGCACCCTCGCAACTGACAAGTGCGCGCTGACCTGCGGGCAATGCCGCCAGCCCACTGACCAGGCCGTCCTGAACTGCTTGCAGTTCCGCCTTGTACTTCGCGCCGTTCTCCGCAAATGCCGAGGCGTTGTCCGGGTCGAGGTCGCTGAAAGCAGTCACCATGTTGTCGACGTAGATCTGTGTATTCAGCGGAGACATCCATGCATGCGGATTGGGCTTGCCCGCATACGCGTCGCCGGCGATCGGAATGCCTTCGACGCCGTCGCTGACCACGACGTGTGGCACGTCCAGTCCGTTGACGAATTTCGCGAACCACGCCTCGAGGTTCATGCCGCTGTCGAGGATCAGATCGGCTTCGCTCGCCCGCCGAATGTCTCCGGGCGTCGGCTCGTAGCCGTGAATTTCGGCCCCCGCCTTGGTGATCGACTCGACGCGAAGATGATCGCCGGCAACGTTCTGGGCGATGTCCGACAGCACGGTGAACGTGGTGAGCACCACCGGGCGGTCGTCGTCGGAGCCAGAACTCACCGCAGAACAGCTGGACAGAAGCAGGGCGGCGAGGGCGGCAATTCCCAGGCGGCGGAAGTTCTTCGCGTCGCGTGTCGTCATGGTCGAACTCTAATATGTGGGTAAACAAATACACAAGTTCGTCTCGCCGAACAATCTCCACTCGATAGGCTCGGGCCATGCGTCCTACTGCCTTGATCACCGGTTCCAGTCGCGGCCTCGGAGCTGCCATCGCACGCGAACTGGCGCCGACACACGACCTGCTGCTCGGTGCACGATCCGCGCAGGCCCTCGAGCCGATCTGCGCCGAACTGCCCGGATCGACGCCTCTACCCCTCGACCTCACGGACTACGACGCCGTCGCCGCCGCCGCCTCGTCCATCACGACGCTCGACGTGCTGGTACACAACGCCGGCGTGGCCGACATCGGAACCATCGAGGAATCCTCGGTCGATCAGTGGCGACGCACCCTCGAGGCAAACGTCATCGCCGTCGCCGAACTCACGCGGGTTCTCCTGCCCGCGCTTCGTGCGGCCGGAGGTCACGTCGTGCTGATCAATTCGGGTGCCGGACTGCGCGCCAACGCCGGTTGGGGCTCGTATGCGGCCAGCAAGTTCGCCCTGCGCGCTTTCGGAGATGCGTTGCGCCTGGAAGAGCCGGCACTTCGGGTCACCTCCATTCACCCCGGACGGATCGACACCGACATGCAACGCGACATCGTCGCCGGTGAGGGCGACGAGTACGACCCTGAGCGCTTCCTGAAAGCCTCCACTGTGGCGCGTGCCGTACTCACTGCCGTCCAAACACCGTCCGACGCACACCCTACCGAGATCGTGCTTCGACCTACCGGCCGGTAAATCCCCAGTTCGGCGGTAACGGAATGGTGACGATGGCCATCCGGATATCGCTTTTCCGGGCACTGGCCCGATACTGACATCAGTTGTCGGACAAAGAGACTGGACTTGTCTCAGGAGTTCATCGAGAGGTGGTGTGCGATGCATGATCATACGGATACATGGGGGATCCCCAGCCAGACTTTCCTTCAGTGGTACCTGGTGGCGGCTGCCGTCGCGATCGGACTCTCGCTGTACAGCCGAATGACTGCGCGCCGGTCACCGGTGGTCGTCGACGCTGTCCGTCGGCCGCTCACTCCTCCCGAGATCGGTGCCTTGACCAGTGACTACCAAGCGGTGCTGGCGTCGATGGCTATTCTGCGCAGCGCCGAGCTGATCAGCACCGAAGGCAAGACCAAGCTGGCACTCACTGCGGAGGACAAGAATCGTCTCGACTGGTTCACCCGTACGGTGCACAAGCGGCTCGGCAACGGAAAGGTCCCGCTGCGGCAGGTGCGTCTGATGGGACGGCTGAACATCGCACTCGCACAACTACGTACGACGTTGATCGACGAGGGATATTTGCAACGCCAGCAGGACGGTCTGACCGCTGCCCTTCGGACCGTTCCGATCGTGGCGGTCATTGCTCTCGGCGTAGTCCGTCTCGTCGCCGGAATCGCCGGCGGTAAGCCGGTCGGGTTCCTGCTCCTCACCATCATCGTTCTCGCTCTGATGATTCCACTTCTTCGCATCAAGCGTCGTCGGACAGCTTTGGGAGACAGCGAGCTTCGACGCCTCAAGCACGAAAACTCGTACCTCTCACCGAAACTGCGGCCCGCGTACACCAGCTACGGTCCGTCGCTCGCCGGGCTGTCGGCGGCGCTCTTCGGTGCGGGCGCTCTGGTTCTGATCGATCCGGCGCTGGCGGGAGCCGTGGCTGCGGGCGCCGCGTACAGCCCGGGTGGCGGAAGTTCGAGCTACTACAGTTGTGGCTCCTCATCCGGATCATCCGGCTCGGACGGCGGTGGCGGCAGTGGGAGCAGTTGCGGCGGCGGGGGGTGTGGGGGATGAGCACGCATGCAGCCGACACGTGGGGGATCCCCAGCGAGGATTTCCTCTACGGCTACATAGCCGTTGCGGCCACGCTCATGGTTCTCACTCTGGGGTGGCGTCTGATGATCCGGGCACGCCGGCACGGGTACTCAACCGAGCACGGGTATTCCGCCGAGCAACTGACGCCTCCGGAAGTCGGAATGCTCACCGGCGAGTCACGCGCCATCGCAGCATCATTGGCAATCCTGCGTAGCGCTGACCTGATCACCACCGACGGCGCTGTCCTGCGCCCGTTGGGCCCTGGCGACGAGACCCTGGACTGGTACACCCTCACCGTGTACCAGCGCCTGGCCCAGCAGGCTCTACCCCATCGTCGGCGCCAACTCGCCGAGCGTATGACGGTGGAAACAGCTCGCCTACGAAACTCTTTGGCGGACCGGGGATACCTGACCTCCGACAGCACCAGGCGTTCAATCTTTCTCTCCACAGTTCCGCTGAAGATCCTGGTGGCCGTGGGTATCGTCCGCATTGCTTTCGGACTGCACAACGACAAGCCCGTCGAGTTTCTGATTCTCGCCGTACTCGTCACCGGGTTCAGCATCCCGCTGCTCGGGCTCAACTTCGATCGAACCACCTCTGGCAAGGCGGCACGTTCGGAACTGACCACGGCACACGCCTACCTGTCCCCGCGCAACAAGCCTGCCTTCTCCGCCTACGGACCGCGTTTGGCGGGAATGTCCGCTGCTCTCTTCGCCGGTTCGGCGATGCTGATGATCAATCCCGCCTTGGCCTCCGCCGCCGGAATCGGTGCCGACGGCAGCGGAAGTAGCGGGGGTTCGGACGGTGGCGGTTCAGGCGGGGGAGGCAGCAGCTGCAGCGGGGGCGGCGGATGTGGCGGCGGCGGTGGATGCGGGGGATAGCCGCGCCCGGGCGAGCATAAGCGCTGCAGCCTCGGTAGTGATGCCACGTTCCTCGCTCAACGAGTACACCTCGTCCAAGGTTCGACCGATCCCGCGGGTTCGTTCAACGACGTCGTCTTCGTTCCACCCCAGGACTTCTCGCCCCACGAGGTGAAAGGCTCCGCCTGCGTTCGCGACGAAATCAGGGGCACAGAGAACACCGCGGTCTCGCAGAACCTCACCGGCAGCGGCGTCGGTCAAGATGTTGTTTGCTGCGCCCGCCACGGCCAGAGTCGGAATCGACGCAGCCGCAGCGAAATCGATGATGCCTCCCATCGCGCAGGGGGCAAAGAGGTCACACGGTGTTCGGAGGACCTCGCCGGCAGGAACGACCGTGTGCCCCGCGAGAGAAGCCGCCTCGAGGCGCTGCGGGTCCGTATCGGCAACCAGCAGACGTGCGCCAGCCTGCGCTGCGAGACGGACGACGTCGCCGCCGACGGCGCCGAGCCCCTGTACCAGTACCGTTCGGCCGTCGAGTGTTCCGAGTCCTCGGCGACGCGCCGTGGCCTTCATCGCTTCGAACACACCCAGAGCGGTGGCGTGCGCGCTGGAACCGGCGCCACCGTTGTCAACCGAACGCCCGAAGACGTATTTGGTGGTGCGGCTGAGCTGATCCATGTCGGAAGAGTTGGTGTTGACGTCAGGACCAGTCCAGTAGTTTCCTTCGAGCTTGTCGATGTTCTCGGCGTGGATGTCGAGGATACGGGTCCAGGTTGCGGCGTCGATCTGATTGCGCGGTGCAGGTAGCGCTATTACCGACTTCCCGCCACCCATCGGCAGATCGGAGACCGCCATCTTCAAAGTCATTGCGCCGGCCAGCTTCCCGGCGTCCGCCAATGCGTGACCGATGGAGGGAAAGTGAGCGGCCCGCGTGCCACCCGACGCCGGTCCCAGACGGGTGGAGTCGATTCGAATCACGAAAGTCGTGCCGGTCTCCCGATCATGGCGTGTGACGGTCAGTTCACCGTCCCAGCGCAGTTCGTCGTCGATACTCATTGAATCTCCTTTTCTGTCTCCGGGTCAGTTGTGGGCGTGCAGTGGTGTTCCCGCGAGTGCGAGCATGGCCTCGCCCAACGCTTCGTTCTGACTGGGGTGCGCGTGGATGAAACGCCCCACTTCATCGGGAAGTGCTTCCCAGGCAACGGCCAACTGCGCCTCACCGATCAGTTCGCCGACGCGGTCTCCCACCAGGTGAACTCCGACAACAGGGCCTTTCGTTCCGCTTCGAATCACTTTGATTCCGCCGGTAGTTCGCAGGATCTGACTCTTGCCGTTACCTGCCAGGTCGTAGATGACGGTGGAGACGTCGGCGTACTGCGTGCGCGCCACCTCTTCGCCGAGCCCGACCGATGCAACTTCGGGATGTGAGTACGTCACGCGAGGAATCAGGTGTTCGGCGACCGGTATCGGATCCTTGCCGGCAATCTGTTCAGCCACAAAGATTCCTTGTTGGAAACCTCGGTGCGCCAACGCAAGACCGGGCACGATGTCGCCGACCGCGTACACACCGTCCACGGACGTACGGAGGCGTTCGTCGGTGACGACAAATCCCTTGTCGAGGCTGATTCCGCGTTCTTCGAAACCGTTACCGTCCGTGCGAGGTCCGCGGCCGACGGCGACCAACAGTAGGTCGGTGTCGAGTATCGTTCCGTCGCTTAGTTCGATGCGGACGGAACCGGCTGCTTCTTTCGCGGAATCGACCTTTGTGTCTGTCTTACAGACGATTCCACGTTTCCGATATGCCCGCTCCAGCTGCTTCGACGACCACGGATCCTCGGCGGCGATCAGTCGGGGGAGTGCCTCGACGATCGTTACTTCGGCGCCGAACGAGCGCCAGAGGCTTGCGAACTCGACGCCGATGACACCGCCACCGAGTACCGTTGCGCTGGTGGGCACCCGGTCGAGTTCGAGTGCCTGGTCGCTGGTGACGATCCGTCGGCCGAGTTCGATGCCGGGGAGTTCCCGCGGATACGAGCCGGTGGCCAGAACGAGTGATGTTCCGGTGTAGCGGGTTCCGTCGACGTCGATGCTTCGCCCACCGACATACGTCCCGTATCCGTTGACGATGGTGATCTTGTGTTGCGCCAACAAGCCTTGCAGACCGCTGTACAGCCGCTCGACTGTCCCGTTCTTGTAGTCGTGCACCTGCGCGACGTCGATGCCGGCAAAAGATGCCCGGACACCGAATTGCTCACTGGTGCGTGTCGAATCGGCCACCTCGGCGGAATGCAGCAGTGCCTTGGTCGGGATGCATCCGCGGTGCAGGCACGTTCCGCCGACCTTGTCCGCCTCGATCAGCGTGACCGACAACCCGAGTTGGGCGGCGCGGATCGCGCAGGCATAGCCGCCCGATCCTCCACCGAGGATCACGACGTCGCTGTGGGGTTCTGCAGTTGTCATCGGAGCCTTGGTCATCAGAGCCTTCCCAGGACGCGGATCGGGTTCTCGATGTAGTCACCGAACAGCCTCAGGAATCCGCCGGCTTCGCCCCCGTCACAGACGCGGTGGTCGAAGCTCAACGAGATCTGAGTGACCTTACGAACGGTCAACTCGCCGTTCACCACCCACGGCTTGTCGATGATGCGTCCGATCCCCAAAATTGCCGCCTCGGGGTGATTGATGATCGGAGTCGATCCGTCGACCCCGAATACCCCGTAGTTGTTGAGTGTGAACGTGCCGCCGGTCAGGCGGGCGGGTTCGAGCTTGCCGTCGCGGGCAAGGTCGGTGGTCACCCGAAGTGCTTGTGCGAGTTCGACGGTGCTCAGGGCGTCCGCATTTCGAATGACCGGTACCATCAATCCCTTCGGTGTCTGCGCGGCGATCCCCAGGTGGGTGCGGGCGTGTCGGACGATCTCGCCTCGAGCAGTATCGACCGACGAGTTCAGTTCGGGGTACTGCGCCAACGCCGCGATCGTCAGCCGAGCCAGGAGCGCCATCAGGCTGATCTTGTCGGAATCGGGCAGTGACTTGTTGATCTCGGCTCGCGCCGCCAGCAGTTCGGTGGCGTCGACGTCAACCCAGGTTGTTGCGTCCGGGATCTCACGGCGGCTGGTGGACAGCTTGTCGGCCACCACCTTGCGTAGTCCCTTGATCGGGATGCGTTGGTCGCTCACGTGCGACGTTTCCGTCTCCGGGCCGGTGTTCGACCCGGCCTCGACGTCAGCACGCGTTATCACCCCGCCGGCACCCGACCCGGAGAGCAAGGACAGGTCGATATCGTTGTCAAAGGCCAGTTTACGAACGATTGGTGAGATCACGCGTACCGACGGAGCCGCTCTGCGGCGGCGCAGAGGTGCATCCTCGCTGGTGCCGTAGCCGATCAGGACGTTGCCCGAACCGGCGCGTTCCTCTTCGCGGTAGCGCTCGTGGTTGGCCGAAACGACCGCGTCGACACTCTCGCCACCACTCACAGTGATCAGCGGTGTGCCCACCTTCAGGGTGTCTCCGTCTTTGCCGTGTAGTTCGATCACGGTCCCGCCGAACGGGATGGGCACATCCACAGCAGCTTTCGCAGTTTCCACCTCGACGACGATCTGATCGATGGTAACCACGTCGCCTACCTTGACGTGCCACTCCGCGATGTCGGCCTCCGCCAGTCCTTCGCCGAGGTCGGGGAGCATGAAAACCTGATTGCTCATGCCGTCACCGCCCAACGGGTGTCCGGGGCGTCGTTCCACTGCAGACGGTCGACGGCGTCCAGGACCCGGTCGATGCTGGGCAGGTGGTGACGCTCGAGCTTGGGAGCGGGGTAGGGGACGTCGAAGCCGCTGACCCGGAGCACCGGGGCATGGAGATGGTGGAAACACCGTTCCTGCACGCGGGCAGCAATTTCTGCACCCACACCGGCAAAACCCTGCGCTTCCTGGATGACGATGCAGCGTCCGGTCTTTCGCACCGATGCGGTGACCGTCTCGTCGTCGAACGGCACTATCGAGCGGATGTCGATCACCTCGATGTCCCGGCCCTCGGCTGCAGCGGCCTCGGCGGACCTCAGTGCAACGTCCACGGACGGACCGTAGGCGATGAGCGTCGCGTCACGACCGGGGCGACGGACGACGGCGCGACCGATCGGCTCGCGTGCGGTCAGTTCGACATCTGCTCGCGCGAAGTACAGCTTCTTGGGCTCGAGGAAGATCACGGGATCGGGGTCCTCGATCGCCGAACGTAGCAGCGAGTACGCATCTTCCACCGTGGACGGCGCCACAACCTTCAGTCCGGGTGTGTGCGCGTAGTAGCCCTCACTGGAATCACAGTGATGCTCCACCCCGCCGATACCGCCGGCAAAAGGAACACGAATGACTATCGGAATCGACAGCGCGCCCTTGGTGCGGTTGCGGATCTTCGCCACATGGGAGGCGATCTGCTCGAACGCCGGATAGGCAAACGCGTCGAACTGCATTTCCACGACCGGACGAAAACCGGCCATGGCCATGCCGATTGCGAATCCGATGATGCCGGACTCGGCGAGGGGAGTGTCGAAGCATCGGTCGTCGCCGAAGTCGCGGGTGAGGCCGTCGGTGACGCGGAAAACGCCGCCCAGGGTGCCGACGTCCTCACCGAAGACGACAACGTTGTCGTCCGCAGCCAGAGAGTCGCGTAGCGCGGTGTTGAGGGCCTGAGCCATCGTCAGCATGGGCATGGTCAGTGTCCCCCTGTGTCAGCGGCTTCGGCAGCAAGTTCGGTTTCGAGTTGGGCTTGTTGCTCACGCAATTGCGGTGTCTGCTCGGCGAAGACGTACCGGAACAGATCGAGCGGATCGTGCGGGCGGTCGACGTTCATGCCGGCGCGTAGTGTGGCGGCCTCTGCTTCTGCCTCTGCGGTCAGTGATTCCACGAACGCGTCGTCGATCAGATCGTTTGCGCGCAGATACTTTTCGAGACGCGGCAACGGATCTCGCCCGAGCCAGGCTTCCACCTCGGCGCTGTCGCGGTAGCGGGTGGCGTCGTCGGCATTGGTATGTGCGTCGATGCGATAAGTGTGTGCCTCGACGATCACCGGTCCGTTTCCGCTGCGAACGAAGCGCGCTGCCTCGTCCATGACGGCCATCATCGCGACGGGATCGTTGCCGTCTACCTGCTCGCTGCCGATCCCGTAGCCGACGCCCTTGTGCGCCAACGTCGGTGCTGCGCTTTGGCGCGACAGTGGCACGCTGATCGCAAATCCGTTGTTCTGCACCAGAAAGATCACCGGCGCTTTGAAGACGGCGGCGAAGTTCAGCGCCTCGTGGAAATCGCCCTCACTGGTGGCGCCGTCACCACAGAGCGCCAAGGCGACGGTGTTCAAGCCCCGTCGAGACTCCCCGTATGCCACTCCGGCTGCATGCAGCAATTGCGTTGCCAGCGGGGTGCACTGCGGCGCACTGCGCAGTGCGACCGGGTCGTATCCGCAGTGCCAGTCGCCGGCGAGCATGCTCAGAATCTGCACCGGATCGACACCCCTGGCGGCCAACGCCATCGAATCCCGGTAGGTGGGGAAGAGCCAGTCACTCGGCTCCAGACTCATCGCTGCCGCGATCTGACATGCCTCCTGCCCTCGCGAGGACGGATACACGGCCAGGCGCCCCTGTTTGGTCAGCGCCGTAGCCTGCTGGTCGAAACGCTTGCCCAGGAACATCTTTCGATACATCGCGATCAGGCGATCGTCGCTCGGTTTTGCGTAGCGGGCCTCGCTGCGCGTCAGTTCTCCGGCAGGGTCGAGGTACTGCACCGCAGAATCGGCCGGCAGGAACTTCTGATACCGCAGTTCCCCCAAGGGCTCGACAAGTGTCACTTCTACCTCCAGAAGACGTTGTGTCCATCAGTATTCGCACTTCGGCGACGTAATGGCAGCAAGCGTCGAGGATTCAAGACAAACGGCCTATCATGAGGATTCGGGCAGCAATATGTCCATCAACCGACTCGACTACCGAACCAGGAATGGACAGATGGCCACCGAACCGCACGCTCTCGATGCGATCGACCGCCGCATCATCGCCGAACTGGTCGCAGACAGTCGCATCTCCATGCGTGCACTGGCTGAAAAGGCGCACATATCCCGCGCTCACGCCTACGTCCGCATCGAAAGGCTCGAGGACGCCGGAATCATCACCGGATTCACGACGCGGATCGCCCATGAGAAGGCCGGACTCGGCTCCTCGGCGTACGTGGCACTCTCGATCCGGCAGCACTCGTGGCGAGGTCTGGCGGCGTCCTTGAAGGCCCTGCCGTTTGTCGAGCACTTCTCCCTCCTCGGCGGCGACTTCGACGTTCTGGTGCTGGTTCGAGCCCCGGACAACCAGGAACTACGCCACACCGTTCTCGAAGAACTCCAGGGACTCGACGGGGTTCTCTCGACCAAAACGTGGCTGATCTTCGAAGAAGGCAACGGTCCGGGACCCAACTGGTTGCCCGGCTGACCCGTCTATAGTCGCCGTTAGCAGTTGCACACGGGAGGTGACTCGAATGACCCTGCACGGCCTGGGAATCGGTTGGCGCCCCGAGGTCTCCGGAATCATCGCGCAACTCGACGGCCTGGCATTCTGCGAAGTCATTGCCGAATCCGTCGGAAACGAGATACCGCCGCACCTCGGCTCGCTGGGAGTTCCGGTGATCCCGCACGGAATCTCGCTCTCACTTGGCGGGGCCGAGGCGGTAGATCAGGCACGGATCGATCACCTTGCGCGTGCATCCCAGCTACTGGGCGCTCCCTTGGCGAGCGAGCACATCGCATTCGTGCGTGCAGGCGGCATCGAGGCCGGCCACCTGCTCCCACTTCCGCGCACCTACGAAGCCGTCGACGCCCTGGTACGCAACATCACCCGGACTCAGGACGGTCTACCGGTGCCGTTCGCCGTCGAAAACGTTGCCGCCCTGTTCGACTGGCCGAACGACGAGTTGACCGAAGGGGAGTTTCTCGCGGAGATCGTCGAGCGCACCGGAGCCCTGCTGGTTCTCGACATCGCGAACGTCTATGCCAATGCCCTCAACCGAGGGCGTGATCCCTGGGCCGAGCTGAGCCGGCTACCACTCGAGCGAATCGCATACTGCCACATCGCCGGTGGCAGCATCAGCGACGGCAAATACCACGACACGCACACCGATCCGGTACCCGAAGCCGTGCTGGAACTCCTTGCGCAGTTCACCGCCGCCGGTCACCATCCCGCGATCATGCTCGAGCGCGACGGAAACTATCCGCCGGCACTGGAATTGCTCGACGAGCTCGATGCCATCGCCGACGCAGCAGGGCTCGATCGCATCACCGCGGGCACCGATTGGTCACGCACATGAGCCCGCTCGGTGAGCGTCAAGAGGCGCTTATTCGCGCACTGGTGGCGGGTGGCGAACTACCCGAAGGCTTCGACAAAGACGATGCCGCCGTTGTCTCGGCGGCACTGCTCCGAAAGCGCGCAGGAGAAGTGGCGCAACACCTTCCGGTCGTGCGCCACACTCTCGGCGATCGTTATCTTCAGTTGTTCACAGCGTGGGCGGACGGACGGCCGAAGACGTCTTCGCGTTCGGATGCCCAGGCCTTTGTCGCCCATCTCCAGGACATCGGCGAACTGCCTCGCCCGCCCTGGTATCAGAGGTTTCGAAAGCTCTCACGCAAGTGAGACAACAGCTTCGCTGGTGTACATGAGGAACGTCATCGATTCCTGGAAGTACAGCTCGACGGAGTTCGCATCGTGCGAGAGATAGCCGATGGACAGGTCCTGGCCGAGGTGCAATTCGTAGTCACCGCCACGCGTCGACAGCAGGAAAGCGCCGTCGATGGCCGGGGCCCAGATGATCTCGCCGTCGAGTACGCGTCGCAGGTGCTCGCGGATGGGGTAGCCGTGATCGGAGGTCTCGTTGATCGCGGTGAACGCATCTGCATTCAGGAGCAGTGAGTACGGTCCGTTGACACCGGCCAAGCGCAGCGACGTGATCGCCTGGCTGATGGCTTCCGGGTAGTCCTTGGCGTCGATGGGGAGCTTCAGTTCCGGGTTGGAACCGCTGGCCCGCACGCCGGTGATGCTGGCTGCGGGGTATCCCTCGAAGATGGCGCGGTCCTCGGCGAACGCGATCTGCTTGGCCGCGTCCTTGACGGGCTGCCAGTCGGAGTCCTTGGCGCCGCGTTCGACGTCGTCGATGGCCTGACGGCTGACGGTGAACGGGACCCGCAGTTCGATGATCGGCTGGGACTGACGAGCATGTGCGATGACGCCGTCGGCCAAGGGATTGATCGGCACCTGATGCCCGAGTGGGATGGCCGCGAGATCGTCACCCGACGGTCCCTCCACATCCACGACACGACGACCGGCGACGTGACGCTTGAAGGTACGGCTCGCCTCTTCTTCGATCTCGGCCCAGGCTGCTGCCGAAATGGGTGCTAGGTCGCGGTGCAGGTTTGTCATTGCTGGGCACTCCTTTTGAGGCTGCCGATTCCGAGAGAACCGTCAGAGATGGGCGCTGTGAACGTCGCTTCGGGAACGAGCCTGGTCGGCAAGTCCGGGGGATCGTCGAGAAAGTCCGCCGTCGGAACGAAGAAATTGATTCCGGTGACGGCGGTGGAGAAATCGAGAATGCGGTCGTAATTGCCGACGGGATTCCCGATGAACATGTTGGTGAGCATCTGCTCGGTGACCGTCGGCGACGCCGAGTAACCGATGAAATAGGTACCCATCTCAGCGGAGCCGACGTGGCCGAACGGCATGTTGTCGCGCAGAATCTGGATCTGCTCACCGGATTCGTCTTCGATGACGGTGAGTGCGGTGTGGGAGTTGGCCGGCTTGGTGTCGTCGTCCATCTCGAGATCTTCGAGCTTGGAGCGTCCGATGACGTTCTCCTGCTCCTCGACGGGCAGGGAGTTCCACTCCGACATGTCGTGGAGGTACTTCTGGACGATGACGTAACTGCTGCCTGCGAAATCCGGATCCTCGTCACCGACGGTGACCGCGACGTAAGCGGCCTGCCCGGACGGGTTCTCGGTACCGTCGACAAAACCCATGAGGTCGCGTTGCTCGAAATACTTGAACCCGTGGACCTCGTCGATCACCGACGCGGCCCCGGCCAACCTGTTGGTCACGACCGTGGCGAACTCGAAGCACAGGTCCATCTGACGGGCCCGGATGTGAAACAACAGATCGCCCGGCGTGCGCGGGGCGTGGTGTTTGTCACCGGTCAACTCGACGAACGGATGCAATTCCGCCGGCCGTGGACCGTCGAAAAGTCGATCCCACGCATCCGAACCGATGCCGACGACGGCAGCCAAGCCACCGGCGGGAACCCGGAATCCGATCGAGCGTTGCAGCCCGGAAATATCCGCCAGAACGTCGTGAACTGCCTGCTCACCACCCTCGTCGATGGTGAAAACCAGGAAGATCGCAGCTTCCGTGAGCGGGGTCAGCAACGGCTGCGGTATCGCGGGAAGGGCCACTTCGGCCTCGTCGATCTCACTCGTTTCCGCCATGCAGACCAGTATGGACGATTCCGGCAGTCCCGGCATCAGTAGTGGGTAAGTCGCGTCAGGGTGTCGCGTCAGGGTGTTGCGGCCTGGGCGCCCGCGTCGAAGCCGGCCGGAATCTCGAAGATCTTTCCGTCGAACCCGGCGCGGTAGAGATGCCCGGCCGCGAAACCGGAATTGCCACGCCCGTAGGTCAACACACTCGACGCTTGCAGTCCGCTGGTGAGCGAGCAGTACTGGCCGGGTCCGTCGATCCGCCACACCTCACCACTGATGTCCGTGGGAACAATTGCGCGATCTCGCGAGTCCAAGGTCAAACCATCTGGGGCAGAGAAGGTTTCGAAACCACCGAGATCGACCAACGACTCCGAATATCCCGGATTGTCCACGGAGATGCGGCTGACACCCGGGTTTGCGAACGTGCGCGAAACGTAGAGCCAGCGATTATCGGCGCTCAGGGCAGCGCCGTTTGCACTCGGGAAGGTTGCCCACGCCGGGTCGACGGAACCATTCGGGCTGACCTTTCCGATCAGCGAACCGAAATCGTTGGTGGCGTAGATCGTCCCGTCGTGCGCGACGGCAAGGCCGTTTGCAGCGCTCAGACCACCGGCTATCGGCGTCACGGCACCCGAGTTCACGTCCACCCGCGCGACCGACGCAGCACGCGTCAGATCGCCGATCAGCACGCCGGCGTTTGCTCCGGTACCCACCAGCAGTGAACCGTCCGGGCTCCACGCGAGTGCGCCCGCACCGCCGGGAACCGTCGCGATCGGAACTGCGGCCTGACCAGGCCCGTCGACGCGGAAGATCCGCCCACTCACCAGGTCGGTCGTATACAGGCGCCCTTGCCCGTCCACCGTGACACCCTCGAGGGCAGCACCCGGAATCTGGGCGCTGAGTATGGCGGGTGACGATCCAGGGCAAGGCGGAGCGGCGGCGGCACTGGACACGCCCAGAGCCAGAAGCGAACCGGCAACAAGAGCACCGGTGATACCTACCCGAATACCGCGATCGAAGATCCTGGTGCGCATCTGCGCAACGCTAGACCTTCGGCCCGATTTCGCCTAGAGCGACCGAAGGAAAGAGATCAAAAGTTCATCGACCTCGGCAGCGTGTTCTTGTTGTACGAAGTGCCCCGCACCGCCGAGGAGATGTACACCCCGCAGGTCGGGGACAGTGTCCTTCATTCGGTCCAGTGCCTTGGGACCGCTCATCGCGATGACCGGGTCTTCCGCGCCCGCAACGAAGAGCGTCGGGACCTCGACGTGCGCGCCGTCCAGATCCGCGCTGCGTTCCCAATTGGCGTCATACGCTCGGTACCAGTTCAAGCCACCGGTGAAACCTGTTGCAGTAAAGGCCTTTACATAGACATCCAAATCATCCTCGGTGAGCCACGACCACGGCAACGCCGGCGCCTCGGGAAGTACGTCGAGATAGCCGTTTCCTTCGGAGGGGTTCTTCCACACATCGAGGTACCGGTAAGCCCCGGACAAGGCGTGGAAGAGCCGCTGAAGGAATTCACGTGGACGGGCGTCGAGTTCGCGCTCCGCGACACCCGGTTCCTGAAAATAGTGAATGTGCAGAAAGTGCTTGCGCGCCAAGGCGGCGTAGATGGCCGAGGGCTTGGCCGGGAATCTGTCCGGCGCATAGGGAACCGCCAAGGAGACCAGTCCCGCAACGCGATCGGGGTGACGAAGCGCTGTCGTCCACGCGGCCGGAGCGCCGAAATCGTGTCCGACGAACACCGCTTTGTCGATTCCGAGAGCGTCGAGTAGGTCGATCAGCCGGTTCGCGACGGCGTCGTTGGTGTAGTCCTCGATCGCGTCGGGGCGGGTAGTGCCGCCGTAACCGGGCATGTCGAGTGCAATCGACCGAAAACCCGCTTCCGCCAACGCTGCCGACTGATGGCGATAGCTGTATCCGAGGCCGGGAAAGCCGTGGCACATGACCACAGCTGTCCCGGAACCGGAATCGTCGATCTGCCAACAGAATCCGTCGACGTCGATCGTCTTGACCGTCATGTCAGGCGGTGATCATGTCTTCCTGGTTCCAGAATGCGCGCATCGACAGGATCTTTCCGTCGTCGTCGAAGGTCATGACGTCGATGGGTGCGATGGTCAGGGTCTGCTCGCCGAGCTTGGTGATCAGCGAGAAGTGGAATGCCGCTTCGTTTCCGGCGATGCGGAGGGTCTGAAGGTGAGCTTCCTGGTCGAAATTCTCGATCACGGAGTAGAACTCGAGAATGGACTCGCGGGTGGTGCGCACGTCGGTACCAACCGGGTCTTCGACCGTTGCACCCTCTGCGTACAGGGCCACAACCTGGGCAGCAGTGCCCGTCGCAACGGTCTCGATGTAGGCGTCGACGGTCTTGCGGATTACCTCTGCGGACGGTGCCATGGTCTACCCCTCGTAGTTAGAACAGGTTCTAATTCTGAGGATAACCCACGTCTCCCGTCCGCGGGTCAGGTTTCGAGCACCCTGCGCAAGCGAGCCTTCTTCCGGTTCTCCCGCACGATCCAAACAACATCGGTGTCGTCCGACGCCTCCAGGGAGAGGAATGCCGGCAGTGCATTCTCCGGATCCGCCGCAACCGCGACACTCCAGCAGTATCCAAGCGCCTGCCGGAGAGTCCGTGTATCGGCGTCACGACGGGCGTCATCCGGTTGCGAGACGATCCACTCGGTAGCGTCTCGGCACACCTGAACGGCCAGCGCAGCGTTGGTCTTGTCCTTCAGCAACCGTGGCTCGCAGATCCCCGCAGCCGCTGCGCGCAGCGTCAATGGATGGGTGGAGCGCGCCCACTGCTCGATGATCGCCCGGAACAATTCCGGATCCGTGTCGCCTATCGCTTGAACGGCCATCGCGGCAGCTTCACGTGCACGCCACGACGCACTGGTGGTCGCCTCCGTGAGACTGTTCAGAACAGCCTTGTCGCGTGAACGAACAAGGATGAATCCGAGCCCGACGATCCCACAGCAGCGGATGTATTCGTCCTCGGACTCCGCCGCCAGCAGGATGTCGTCGTCATCGGCGCCGCGCGCGAACTCGAGCATGAGCCCAAGGTTCGCGCGCGGGCCGGGCAATCCTGAACGCTCCTGCAGATAACTCCACAGTTCATCGCCGTCCAGATCCGCGAACGTCATGGGAGTCCTGCTTTCTCGAGTGCGGGTGCACCCATCATTTCACCGAAAGCCCTCTCACGACGGGAGTTCGAAGCTCACTTGCTTCCGTCGTCGCGCATAGAGGAATCCACCGACAAACGCGAGCACCAGCACCCCGGTCATCACCACGGCCAGAATGTTGCCGCCCAGTAGGAGCGGAAGGTTTCCGGCAATGGCGATCGCGAATCCGATCAGCCCGACAAGACCCAAGCTCGGGGCAAGTTTGGTGTGCCAGAATCGCTGATCGACCTTCGTACGATGAAAGAAGACGAGCACCGCCAGGCACGTGAGCAACATGAGGGCCACGATCCCCACCGTTGCAACGCCGGCGAACCACGCGAAGATCTGTGTCACCGGATCCAGACCGATAACGATGCAAGCTCCGAGAAGTACCAGAGCACAGCAGGATTGCACCACTGACGCGATGTGCGGCGAACCATGCACGCGGTGCGTCCGCCCACCTGCGCCCGGCAGAACGCCGGTGTTCGACAGAACGAAGATGTATCTGGCCAAGACATTGTGGAGAGACAGAACTGCGGCAAAGAGACTGGACACCAACAGAATTTGAATCAGGTGGGCTGTCACCGTTCCGGCAAAGTCGGTGGCAGTGGTGATCAGCATGCCGTCGGGGTCAGTACCCGCAATGTCCACTGCACCCTTGTCGCCCCAGGCTGTCACAACCGCCCAACTGGAGAGAGCGTAGAAGCCGCCGATGAGGATCAAGGCGGCGTATGTCGCTCGCGGGATAGTCCGCGCGGGATCCTTCGCTTCGTCACGGAAGATCGCCGTCGACTCGAACCCGATGTAACCGGCAAGTGCGAATACCAATGCGACGCCGGGGGATCCGGAGAATATTTCCGACGGAGAGAACATTGCTGTCGACGGGCCTTCCGGACCACCGTCGGCGATGATGAAAGCGTCGAGTACGACTACGATCCCGACCTCTGCGATCAACAGGATGCCGAGCACCTTGCCCGACAATTCGATATGACGAAATCCGAGGACGGCTACCAGAGCCAACGAGGCGAGCGAGAAGATCCACCACGGCACCTCCGGACCACCGTAGGAGGTGATCAACGAACTCATTGCCGGGCCGAGGTAGCCGTATACGGCCAATTGCACCGTGCTGTAACTGACGAGGGCCAACATCGCACTGCCGACGCCGGCACCACGGCCGAGACCATGTCCGATGTAGAGATAGAACGCTCCGGTTCCCGGGATGTAACGCGACATCGCGGTGAACCCGACGGCGAAGAGCAGAAGTACACCGGTTGTCACGGCGAAGGTCATGGGGAAGCCCGCACCGTTGCCACCGGAAATACCCAGCGGCACAAGACCACTAATCACAGTCAGGGGAGCAGCTGCGGCAACGACCATGAGGACTATCGAGCCGGTACCCAGCGAGCCTCGAAGAGTTCGGTCATCGCCGGATGCATCACGTGAAGCATTGACGGAAGTATGGGTCATACGGGCGATGTTAGAACCATTGAAGTCGATTCGGGACCCAATTCACAAAACTTTTACTTGCGAAAAACGGGACGAACCGTCCGTTCGTCGCGCTCCCGTCAGCCTTCTTCCTGCAGCGCCAAGCGTTTGAGCTCGTCTTTTGCGTGCAGAATGTGACGTTCCATTGCCTCCGCCGCGCGAGCGCTGTCGCCCCGCTTGATCGCCTCGAAGATTTCCTTGTGCTCCACCCTCGAAGCCTCGACCTGGTCTTCGAACACGAGATGATCGACGGGGACGAACATTTCGCCGCGAGCCTCGACCACAGCGGCCTCCAACCTGCTGTTTCCCGCCGCTCTGGCGATACCGCCGTGGAACCTGGCGTCACAAGCCCGGAACGATCCCCGACTTCCGGAAACCCCCAATTGCTCAATGGATTCGAGCAACTCGAGAAGATGACGATCGGTTCGCCGGACCGCCGCGAGGCTTGCCGTGCGCATTTCCAACCCGATACGGAGGTCGACGATCTCGTCGATGTCTGCTTCTCGCGCTTTCAACTGGCCAACCCAGTCTTCATAAGGCCTGGTCAACTCCGAAACGAACGATCCACCCGTGGCTCCTCGCCGCACCTCGATGTATCCCATCGCCTGAAGGATTCGGACCGCTTCTCGCACACTGACTCGACCGACTTCGAGTTGCTGAGACAGTTCACGCTCGGACGGCAGGCGATCACCGGGGCTGAGCGCGCCGCTGTGAATGAGCAGTCGCAAGCGTCGAGCGATATCCTCCCCCAACGTCGGTGCACTGACCATGAATTCGATGGCCGGCAGCTTGTCGATCTGCACGTCTCGTACCCCCTACTCGGTGCCTGGACCGACACTTACGCTTCGTCTTGACCTACGAAATCGAACGCTCCCATTCGCAACTGTCCTTGAATAGATACAGCAGCGCGCGGCACTTCGAACCCGTTACCCCAACTTTACAAGCCAAACTCTAGCGAAAAGCCATTCAATGGTTCTATGCTCGCTCCTATGACCCAATTCACGATGACGGCGGAGGCACTCCCCGCCATGCCCCTGATCGGAGTCACCGGCCGCGTCGACCGCGGCGGGCCGTCACTACCCAACGTCGTCGGCGACGCGTTGATGGAAATGTTCTTCACCGATTTTCCGTCGAAGATCCGCGCCGCCGGTGGTCAACCGATCCTGCTGAGCATCCACAGTGATCCGCGCCGAATCGTCGAGCATCTCGACGCCCTCGTCCTCAGCGGTGGTTCCGACGTGGACCCCCGACGATACGGCCGCACCCCCGGCCCCAACTCGTCACCCATCGACCCCGCTCGGGACGAATTCGAGTTCGCCCTGGTCGATGCAGCCTGGGAAATCGGACTGCCAATCCTGGGAGTGTGCCGAGGACACCAAGTCGTCAACGTCGCCCGCGGCGGCACACTGGTTGCCGACCTTCCGACCGACGCCGGTGAGGCGCACAGCTTCTTCGGCTATCCGCGTTCCTACCGACCACAACAGGTCGCCCTTGAATCCGGCTCCATCCCATACAGTCTGTACGGCAACAGCATTCACGTGAACAGCCTTCACCACCAAGCCGTGGACACCCCGGGGAGCGGGCTTCGGATCGTCGGACGCGCGCTCGACGGCGTCGCCGAAGCCATCCAGGCCGCCGATCGCCCCGTGGTGGGCGTGCAGTGGCACCCCGAATTCTTCGTCGAAATCGACCCGCTCTTCTCGTGGCTCGTCGACGCTGCAACCTCCCGTCGGACCAATTCTTCTCACCAGATCGATCATCACAGAATGGAAGACAACAATGTCACGTACGCATGAGAACAAGGTTGCCCTGATCACCGGTGCAGGCTCCGGAATCGGCCGCGGCATCGCGCTGCGCCTCGCCTCCGACGGTGCCCGCGTCGCGGTCGTGGACCTTCACATCGAAAGTGCAAAGGAGACCGTCGCACTTATCGAATCGCAGTACGGCACACCCGCGCTCGCCCTTGAGGCCGATGTGCGCGACCGCGCCGCCGTGAGCGCCGCTTTCGAAGCCACCGTCGCCGAATGGGGGCGCTTCGACTACCTCGTCAACAACGCCGGCCTGATCACGATGAGTTCTCTCGAGAACCTCACCGACGAAGAGTGGGACCTCGTCCTCGACGTCAATCTCAAGGGCATGTTCATCGTCACGCAGATCGCCACCCCGTACTTCCGCGACGGCAACAGCGGCGCTGTGGTGAACTTGTCGACGGTGGAAGCGGACGTGGTCGTGTCCTCCCAGGGCTTCGCACAGGTCCACTACAACGCGTCGAAGGGTGGAGTGAAGATGCTGACGAAGGCTCTGGCCGTCGAACTCTCGCGGTACAACGTACGAGTCAACGCGATCGCCCCCGGGCCGGTCCCCACCGCCTTCCTGCCTGGCATCGACGTCTCCTCCGGCGAAGTTCTCGACTTCATGAAGTCCAGGCTCCTGGTGCCGCGCGTCGGCCGCCCCGAGGACATGGGTGCTGCAGTCTCCTTCCTGCTCTCCGACGACGCCTCCTACATCAGTGGAGTCCAGCTGCCCGTCGACGGCGGATGGCTTGCCCGATGAAAGGCCGGCTCACCACGGCCGAGCTCGCCGAGTCCGACATCGACACCGTCCTCATCGCCGGTATCGACCTCTACGGACGGTTGATCGGCAAACGAGTCCCGACGCGAATTTTCCTCGCGAACATCGACGAGGGTCTGCATGTGTGCACCTGTGTGTATGCCTGGGATGCCAGCCAACGCATGGACAAACTCGTTGTCGACTACGCCGGCGGACACACCGGCTGGCATGACTTCCGCCTGCAACCTGACCTGGGAACACTGCGACGCGCGTCGTGGCTCGAGTCCACTGCCATCGTCATCGCTGACTCGGTCGACGAACATACCGGCGAGATGGTCCCGATCGCACCGCGCACGATCCTGCGCAAACAGATCGACAAGCTCGAAGCTGACGGCCACACTGTCTACGCGGCAACGGAACTCGAGTTCCACCTCTACCGAGGTACCCCCGACGCATTGCGGCGCAGCGGCTATCGGGATCTCGAACCCACCACCCTGGTGCCCTCGGATTACACCATCACCGCCGGCAACGCGATGGAACCTTTCTTCCGCAAGGTACGAACCGCGTTGGAGGAGAGCGCGATTCCCGTGGAGGTCTCTCAGGTCGAATACGGCCTGGGCCAGTGGGAGATCAACCTCGAATACGGAACCGCTCTCGAGATGGCCGACCGCCATGTGCTATTCAAGCAGGTCGTCCACGACGTCGCTGCGGCAGAAGGGCTCACTGCTACCTTCATGGCACGTCCGAGCACCGACGGCATGGGCTCGTCGTGTCATATTCACGCGTCTATGCGGAGCGACGACACCTTCCCATTCCACGACGAAAGCGCAGAAAACACCGCGAGCGCCGAGCTGCTGCACGCCGTCGGCGGAGTTCTCGAGCACTGCCCGGAACTCATGCTGTTCTACACGCCGACCATCAACTCGATGCGCCGCACCAGAGCCAGCCACGATTTCTCGGGGAACGGCTTGACCTGGGGTTTCGACAACAGGACTACCACCTGCCGACTCATCACCGGTGCACCGTCCGCCAACCGTCTCGAAATGAGACTGCCAGGGGCGGACGCAAATCCGTATCTCGCACTCGCCGCCGTTCTGGCGTCGATGAACGACGGTCTGACACGAAAGCTCGATCCCGGCGCACCGGTACGACGCGACGGGTACAGCGACACAGACACACTCGAGAAGGTGAAGCAACAACCGCTGCCCGGCACACTGGACGAAGCGGCGCGTGCGCTCGAGGCCAGTGAGTTCGCACTCGCGGCGTTCGGCGCCGAGGTCGTATCGCACTATGCGGCGGTCGCCAAGGACGAATGGGATTCCTTCATGTCCGCGGTCACCGACTGGGAACGCGAACGCTACCTCGACAACATCTGACCTACAAACGATTTCGCCACGAAGGACAGTCATGACCACTTCATGCTCACTCGTGCCCCAGAACAACACGATCGACGGAAACGTCGAAACACCGGCTATCGACCTCGGCGAATTTCTCACCGATCCCGACACCGGAGAGAAACTGCAAGCCCAACTCGCGTCCTCCACCGAACAGGTGGAGAGGGCGATCACCGCCGCGACAGAACTTCACCGATCGGGTGTCTGGACCCGTCGATCGGTCGCCGACCGGGTGCGCCTACTCGAGAGAACGGCTGAACTTGTCGAAGAACGGACTGCGGCGATCGCTCGTGAGGACTCCAAGAACAACGGCCTTCCGCTTTCGATCAGCACACTTTTCGCCGGCGGACTTCCCGATCTGTTACGCAGTGCTGCAACGCATCTGAAGAACTCCTCCGGGTTCGAGCAGCTGGCGTCAGGTGCACAATTACATCGGCTGGCGTGGGGCCCGACCGCTGTGATCGCACCGTGGAACGCACCGAGCTTCATCACCGCCAAGAAGACCGCATTCGCTTTGGCCGCAGGTGCTCCGGTCATCGCCAAGCCCTCCAACTGGGCACCGTCGGGTCCCAACGTGCTTGCCGAGGCGATCTCACGTGCCATCGCCGAAGTCGACGCGCCGAAAGCTCTGTTTCAACTCGTTCACGGAGGCGGGGACGTCGGGCATCTACTGGCCTCCGATCGACGAATCCGAGCACTGGCGTTCACCGGCGGCCGAGCAGCCGGTAGTTCCATCGCCGCTGCAGCTTCTACCGATTTCAAGGCTCTTCAACTCGAGCTCGGCAGCAACAACCCCGTGATCATCCGCGCCGACGCCGACATCGATCTGACTGCCACCGCACTCGTCGACGGGTTCACCAAACTCAACGGGCAATGGTGTGAGAGTCCGGGAAGCGTCTTCGTGCCGCCGCACCTTCACGACCGGCTTGTCGACGCAATACTCGACCGCACGGCCGAAATCGCACTCGGCCGAACCGATGACGCCAACACCACGATGGGTCCGCAGGCGAACGAGCCTCAACTCCAACGGATGCGGGATACCGTCGAGTTCCTCCGTGGCGTGGGCGGCACGGCCGTCTCGAGCACCCCCGTGCCTGACGATTCCGGATGGTTCTTCCCACCGACAGTGGTGCACGGAATCTCGTCGGAGCAGACCAAATCGGAGACCTTCGGGCCGATCCTGACGGTGCACCGAGCATCAACCGACGAGGAAGCTCTGCTCGAGGCCAACGCTCTCGATACCGGCCTGGCCGGATACGTGTTCGGCGCCGACGTCGACGCCGCTCGTGAACTTGCGACCCGAATCGATTGCGGTGAGAACAAGATCAACAGCACCAGCCTCCTGGACCTAGACGACCACTCGACCCAGAGTTTCTGGGGCGGAAGCGGTATCGGCGCACACGGCGACGCAGAGCTTCTCGACTTCTTCCGGGGATCGAGAATCATCGGGGTCGATGCGCCCGGACTTCCTCTCTAGGCGGAGGAGGTCGAGGAAATGGGTGAAGCGGCTCGGGTGGGCACCGATACGAGTCGGGTGGGCACCATGGTGGTCGAATGCCACGATACCGCGGCGGTTCTCGCACGTATTTCGTCGCTGGGGTGGAAGCTCGGCGTCGAGGTCGTCAGCCTGTCTACATGGGTATCCGTGACATCGCCGGGAGTCACCGGAATGTCGATCGCGTACCGTTGCCCGGCAACGATCTCCGACGCCATGTTGATCAAGCGTCTCAACAAGATCATCGGGATAGTTCGCATCAAGACGGACCACGGCCCGTTCGTTCCGGTGACACCACAGGTCGGCCTACACGTCACCGCGACTTTCCAACGCGTCGATCCCGTGGCGCTGGTGGCGTACCGGCACGGCGCAACTGTGTGCAGTCAAGCGAACAATGTTCTGTCGGTACAACTCACCACCACCCGATCGATCGCGGACACATTCGTATCTGATCTGGCACAGGTCGCAGAGCGTCCGCTGCGGGGTGAGATCTCGCTGCAGGAGATTCATCTTGCATGACGTCGAAGTGCACCACGGCGATGTGCGGCTACGGAAGTTGGCCAGTAGCCGCACATCATCGTGTGATCAGTGAGCAGGGAGGAGGGACGTCTCCTGCTGCACACCGTCTTCTGCGCCGATCTGGACGATGTTTCGCGGCAGGAACACGGCTGCGATCGCGCCGAGAACTGCTGCAGCAGCACCGATCAGGAACGCGATACGCATGCCCTCGTCGGTGTAGAACACAGCGCCCTCCATCGCCATCGCGATGTGCGAGTTCAAGACCGTGAAGGCGATGACGGGAAGCACAGCGGGGAAGATGCTCTGGAAGACCGCAACCATGCTCGCCGTGGTTGCCTGCAACTGCGGCGGCACTGCCTCGATGAGCAGGTTCGGGATGGAGGCGTAGCCCATACCCATACCGACACCGAAGATTCCGGCAAAGATGATGAGCAGAGGCTTGTTGTCGTGAATGGTGGCCGTCAACGTGAATCCGACTGCCATGAGTATCATTCCGATGATCATCAGCAGACGGGGCCGGATGTTGCGCCCCACGAGGAAGCCCACGATCAAACCACCGACCACCACCATGCCGCCAAGGGGCGCCTGGAAGATCGCGAATCCCTCTGCCGTCACGCCGAATCCGTATCCCAGGCCGAGAACTGCGGGGGTCATCACCATCATCGGCAGCAAAATCGTGAAGACTCCCGATGCGCCGTAGCAGAAACCGGCACCGACGGCGGTGAGCATCACCGAACGCTTGCCGAAGTAGCGCAGGTCGATCAAGGGCTCGCGGATGGCTCGGGCAGAGGCAACCCAAGCCACCAACAGTGCGACGCCGCCGATCAGGTAGGCCAGTGTCGAACCGTTCTTCCAGCCCCAGGTCGGTCCGAAGCTGACGCCGATCAGAATTCCGGCGATGCCCGATCCGAGCAGTACCGCGCCGATCAGGTCCAGCGAAGAGCGAAGTCGGACAGTCGATTCCGCCGTCGAAGCGAAGATCATGCCGCCGAGGAGAACCAGCCCGACGACAAAGAACCAGAAGATGCTCCGGAACCCGTGGTTGTCGATCAACCAACCGGAGACGAACGGCGCCGGAATCGCGATCAGACCCATACCGGAAGTCGCGATACTGACTGCCAGCGCAACAGTTTTCGGCGGGAAGACATCTCGAATGAGGGAGTAGCTCAGGAAGAGGCAGGGAACGAGAAGACCCGTCAATGACCGGCCCAGAATCAGGACGGCATAGCTCGGCGCAACCGCCGAAATGAAGGATCCGACCGCTGCGCCGGCGACCGCCAAGAGCAGGACTTTTCGCTTGCCGTACATGTCGGCGAGCTTTCCGAGCAGAGGAGACGCGACCGCCCCCAGCAGCAAGAACGACGTGAGCAGCCAAGCTCCCTGCGTCGTCTGATAATGCGTCGAGATGGCCGGCAGCGCAGTGGAAATCATCATGTAGCTCACCGCGAGCATCTCGAGAAGTAGAACGATCGACGCCAGAGAGAACACCAGTCGCGGAGTCCAACGCTCCGGTATCGATGTCGGTTCGGGCGCACTAGGAGACGAACCGGAGCTGTGGACGTGAGACGCCATGGCTGGAAGATCCTTTCGGGACACCTACAAATTCGATTGACCCCCTGTCGAATACCGCCGACGGGGGCCTTGCGGGGAAGTGCAGTGGAACGACAGCTACCGCTCTCGGCAACGTGTTACGTGCATCACAGCCCTCACATCGAACACGCGCTACCAAATGTTCCGTGGAGCGGGACATTCAGGACAACGACTGATTGGCGTCACAAACTCGAACCTGGCCTTGGATTATGAGCAACGGCAACGATTTTCGGTTCGAACTTGAACGTGGAGCCATTCCCATTACGAAATACCGACCACCCCGTACTTGACGATCCCGCCTTTGAGGTTCCCCCCTCGGTGTCAACGTCGGGAATCATCCCCAGAAACGACTGTGCGCCGTTTCGGTAGCGGTAACTACCAAAACGGCGCACAGGGGCCGAAGGCCCTACAGAACTATGTTCACCATCTTGCCCGGCACAACGATCACCTTGCGGGGTGCGTTGCCCTCGAGCAGAGCGACGATCTTCTCATCGGCCAGCGCGATCTCTTCGACAGCCTTGCGATCGGCATCCGCCGGGACGCTGATGCGGCTACGAACCTTGCCGTTGACCTGGATCGGGTACTCGACGGTATCCTCGACGAGCCACTTCTCCTCGACTGCCGGGAAGGGTCCGTGCGCAAGGGATTCCGTGTGACCCAGACGCGACCACAGCTCTTCCGCGAGGTGCGGCGCCAGGGGAGCGAGCATCAGCACCAGCGGCTCGACAGCAGCACGCGGCGCACCGCCCGGGAACGCCTTGGTGAGGTGGTTGTTGTACTCGATCAGCTTCGCGGCGGCCGTGTTGTCGCGCAGCGCCGTGTAATCCTCGATGACACCGGAAATCGCCTTGTTGAGCGCACGCAAAGTCTCTTCACCAGGAGCTTCGTCGGTGACACGGGGCTTGCCGGTCTCCTCGTCGATGACGACGCGCCACACTCGCTGCAGGAATCGCGCAGCACCGACGACGTCCTTGGTAGCCCACGGACGCGAGGTGTCCAGCGGACCCATCGACATCTCGTACACACGCAGAGTGTCTGCACCGAACTCGGCGCAGATCTCGTCCGGCGCAACGGCATTCTTCAGGCTCTTGCCCATCTTGCCGTACTCGCGGTTGACCTCGGCGCCTTCGTAGAAGAACTTGCCGTCACGCTCGACGACCTCTTCCGCCGGCACGTAGACGCCGCGGGCATCGGTGTACGCGAATGCCTGGATGTAGCCCTGGTTGTACAGGCGGCGGTACGGCTCGCTCGAGGACACGTAGCCCAGGTCGAACAGAACCTTGTGCCAGAAGCGCGAGTACAGCAGGTGCAGCACTGCGTGCTCGACGCCGCCGACGTACAGGTCGACTCCACCGGGATCGTTGGGGCCGTGCAGTTCCGGACGCGGGCCCGTCCAGTACGCCTCGTTCTGCGGGTCGCAGAAGGCGTCCTGGTTGGTGGGGTCGATGTAGCGCAGCTGGTACCACGAGCTACCTGCCCACTGCGGCATGACGTTGGTGTCGCGGTGGTAGGTCTGCAGACCGTCACCGAGATCGAGCTCGACGTTGACCCAGTCGGTCGCCTTGTTCAGCGGGGGAGAGGGCTCGGAGTTGGCGTCGTCCGGATCGAAGGACACGGGTGCGTAGTCCTCGACCTCCGGAAGCACCACGGGCAGAGCCGAATCCGGCAGAGCGTGTGCGTTGCCGTCCGCGTCGTAGACGATCGGGAAAGGCTCGCCCCAGTAACGCTGACGCGCGAAAAGCCAGTCGCGCAGCTTGTACTGGATGGTGCCCTTGCCCTGGCCGCTCTCCTCGAGGCGACTGATGACGGTCGCCTTGGCCTCGGCAACGTCCAGCCCGTCGAGGTAGTCGGAGTTCACCAGCGGGCCGTCACCGGAGTACGCAGCCTCCGAAACATTGCCACCGGCAATAACTTCGAGAATATCCAGACCGAACGCGTTCGCGAACTCCCAGTCACGGTGATCGTGTCCCGGAACTGCCATGATCGCACCGGTGCCGTAACCCGTCAGAACGTAGTCGGCGATGAAGATCGGAACCTTGTGTCCGTTGACCGGATTGACGGCGTAGGAACCGAGGAAGACGCCCGTCTTCTCCTTGTTTTCCTGGCGCTCCAGGTCGGTCTTGGCGGCAATCGACTTACGGTATGCAGCAACAGCTTCCGCCGGAGTCGTGGCACCGCCAGTCCAGCGCGCGTCGACACCTTCGGGCCACTCGTCCGCGACGAGCTTGTCCACCAAGTCGTGCTCAGGAGCCAGCGTCACGTAGGTTGCGCCGAACAGCGTGTCCGGACGGGTAGTGAACACATCGACGCCGTACTCGCCTGCAGCAAAGGTAACTTCGGCACCGTACGAGCGTCCGATCCAGTTGCGCTGCATGGCCTTGACCTTGTCCGGCCAATCCAGGTACTCGAGGTCGTCGACCAGGCGATCGGAGTACGCGGTGATGCGCATCATCCACTGCTGGAGATGCTTACGGAAGACTGGGAAGTTTCCGCGGTCACTACGACCGTCGGCGGTGACTTCCTCGTTGGCCAGGACGGTACCCAAACCGGGGCACCAGTTGACCATCGAATCCGACTGGTAGACAAGGCGGTACGAGTCCAGAACCTTGGCCTTCGCGGCCACGTCCAACGAAGCCCACTCGCGTCCGTCTTCCAGAGCGCGCTCACCGGAATCGAACTCGGCTTCCAACTCGGAGATACGACGCGCCTTGCCGGCTTCCTTGTCGTACCAGGCGCCATGGATCTGCAGGAAGATCCACTGCGTCCAGTGGTAGAAGTCGACATCCGTCGTCGCGAGGCTACGACGCTCGTCGTGCCCCAGACCCAGACGTCGCAGCTGGCGCTTCATGTTGGCGATGTTGGACTCGGTGGTCGTCCGCGGGTGGGTACCCGTCTGCACGGCGTACTGCTCGGCCGGGAGACCGAACGCGTCGTAGCCGAGGGTGTGCAGGACATTGCGCCCCTGCATGCGATGGAAGCGCGCGAAGACGTCCGTAGCGATGTATCCGAGCGGGTGACCGACATGCAGGCCCGAACCCGAGGGGTACGGGAACATGTCCTGCACGAAGAGCTTGTCGGCGGGAACACCGTCGGGCGAGGAGAGCGGACCGACCGGATTGGGCGCGTTGAACGTGCCTTCCTCACTCCAGCGGTCCTGCCAGTGCTGCTCGATCTGGCCGGCGAGCTCCGCGGTGTAGCGGTGCTGCGGAGTTGCGTCGGCTGGTGAATCGGGGGACTGCGGAGACTCGGTCACTGTGGTCGCTATCTACTTGGCTGACGGAAATACCGATAACCAGGGTAGAGCCTGCACGACCCGGGCATACCATCAACTCCACTCGCGCCTATCCTGTATGGGTGATCGTTGTCGCTGTGGTGCTATTCGTGCTCGCTGTCGCCGTCGGTGGAGTTGCTGTCGCCGGACTGATCGGCAAACTCCCGCGCAACCGCTGGGCCGGTGTCCGCACCGAGGATTCCCTGCGGAGCGAGGAGTCGTTCGCCCTCGCCAACAAGGTGGCCGGTCCGACCATGCTCGCGGCCGCCGGAATGTTGGTCATCGGCGGAGTCGCAGCACTGACCATCGGCGGAGTCTTCGGCGTCGCAGTCGCGATCATCGCCGTCGTCGTCGCCGTCCTCACCGCCGGTTTCGGTGGAGGCATCGGTGCCCGTGCTGCCGCCGCACTCCCGCAGCAGAGCGGATGCGGTAACGACTGCAACTGCGGCGGACACTCCGAGCCTGCCGCAGACGAGCCGGTGGCGGAGACCCCCGAGGCCAAGGCGAACGCTGCCGCTTGCGGTACCGCTTCCTGCGGTGCCTGCGCACTCAAGGATGCTTGCCAGCCGGCTCATTGATTCACGTGAAACATCGCGTGGTCGACCCGGCCGGGGTCGTATTCGGGCTAGTCGTTCCGCTGTTGTGTGCGGTCTTCGGCTTCGTCTTGACAAAAATTTGGGAGCCCCGCCTCCCGGAGCAGATCGCGACTCACTGGACCACCACCTCGCCGGACGGATTCTCCACCCCGTCGGCCAACGCCTGGACCATTGCACTTCTGACGCTGCTCTTCGGTGGCGGTCTCAGTGCGATTGCTGCTCTTGCTCCCGCGATGCTGATGATGCGTCGCTTCATGTTGGTTGTCGGGCTGAGCGTGGTCGGGCTCATCACGACAGTGAACTTCGCTTTGCTCTACACCCAACTCGATGTCGCCGATCCGTCCACGACGTCACTCCCGCTGTGGTCTCTCGGTGTCGGCTTTGCAGTCGGCGGGGTGCTGGGGTGGATCGGCGCCTCCTTCCTGCGTGACTACCGCGTCCGCACTCTTGCCACGATCGAACCCTCGGCCGGGTTGCCGCGAAGCCGCTGCGCTCTCCCCATCTCCGACGACGTCGGATTCAGCACCAAGGGGTCGGTGATCCTCACTGCGATCACTCTGGCGCCCGGAGTCATCATGGCGTTGGCGATGCGGTCACTCTGGCCGTTGTTCATCTTCGGGGCACTCGGACTGCTCGTCGTCAGCCTGGTTCGCTTCCGGGTGATCGTCGACGAACGGGAAATCCGGGTGATCAACATGGGGATGGCTGCGATGACCTACGGCATCGAGGAAGTTGTCGGAGCCGACGTCGCGGAGATCAAACCGTTCGCGGACTTCGGCGGCTGGGGACTCAAGACCAAGGGTCGTCGTAACTACGGCGTCGTCACCCGCACCGGACCAGCGGTGGTCATCACGTTCGCTTGTGGCGACCGACTCACGATCACGACACCCGAAGCCGAAGACATCGCGGGGTCACTCAATCGATTGGCCGACGCCCGGACTCGCTAACCGCCGAGCCTGAACCGATCGCTTCCTGAGTCTTCTCGAGATACCCACACGCCGCAGCCCTGGCTTTGGTGACATCGCGTTCGGCGATGGCTTCGGCAACTCCCTGATGATGCGAAGACGTCAGCGACGGCGGATGAACCCCTTCGGTCACCTCGTAGGTGGCTCGAACTGTTTCGAGGATTCCGGCAAACAGATCTTTCAGCACGGGATTGTGGGCGGCATCGACGACGGCAATGTGAAACGCGAGATCGACGTCGACGAAGTTCTCCGCTGGGACGTCACGCCGGGCGGCCAGCTCACGAAGTATCCGGACGTCGTCGTCGCTGCGACGCTCACACGCCAACCGGACCGCTTCCATCTCGAGCGCACGACGCACTTCGAAGACGTATTTCATCTCGTCCACGGACGCGTGTTTGCCGAGCAGTCCGCCGATGTCGGTCCGAGCGCGCACGAAGGTCCCTGATCCGCGACGGATCTCGAGAACTCCCGTCGAGGTCAATGTCTTGATCGCTTCGCGCACGGTGTTCCGGCCGACGCCGAGAACACTCATCAGCTCCGGCTCGGTCGGAACACGATTGCCCACTGTCCAGACGCCGTCGGAGATCTGCGTGCGCATCCAGTCGAGGGATTGCTCGTACGCGGACTCTTTGCGAACAACGGTCATCAGCTCATCCTCACAGCATTAGCGGCGATCATTCCACTCACCTACGATACGTAGGACGACCCATGTATTTTCGCACTCTGTCTTCAGGAGGGGCTTCCCACGTCCGCCACAGCTGTCGCCACCGAAGAACGCACACGCCGCACCAATCGACACTTCTACGGCGTGGGCTACGTCCTCACCGTGATCCTCTTGGGCGCGAACATGCCCACCTCCGTCTACGGGCTGTACCGGACCGAGTTCGGATTCACGCCCACCATCCAGACGCTGATCTACGGCGTCTACGTCGCCGGCCTCGTTCCGGCATTGCTGTTCTTCGGACCGCTGTCCGACGCCCTCGGCCGACGCACCGTGCTCCTTACTGCACTCGCTCTGAGCGTCGTCGGCACGCTCGTTCTGGCATTTGCCGACGCGACGGTGTGGTTGTTCGTCGGCCGGATTGCCCAGGGAATCGCGGTGGGCGCGGCCAGTGCGGCGGGCAGCGCCGCATTGGTGGAGCAGGAACCGAAGTTCGATCACCGACGAGCAGCGCTCGTATCGACGGTGACGGGCGCGTTGGGCGGTGCGCTCGGACCACTCGTGTCCGGTGCAATCGCCCAGTACCTTCCACAACCGCTGCGGTTGCCGTATCTGATCTTCCTCGTCGCGTTCATCCCGGCACTGATCGTGTTGCTGCTACTTCCGCGGATCGGGGACGTCACACGCCCGAAGCGGTTCTTCCAGATGCCACATGTTCCCGCCGCCATTCGCGAGACTTTCTGGCTCAGCTCGCTCGCCGTCGCGCTGTCGTGGGGCGCGGTCGGGCTCTTCCAGTCGGTGGTCCCGTCGTGGATGACCAGCCTGCTGAACATCGACAACCTTCTACTCGGCGGCGGGGCGGCCGCACTGGTGATGATCTGCTCGGTGGTCGCGCAACTCGGCGGAAGCCGCATGGACCCGCGCACGTCCGTCACCGCCGGCCTGGGAATCCTCGCTCTGGGAATGATCGGCCTCCTCGTGGTCGACCTCGTCCCGAGCCTGGCACTGCTTGGCGTCATCACCGTCGTGGTCGGCGCCGGGCACGGTCTGGCGTTTGCCGGCGGCATGAAGCGCGTCAACGCCGCCGCCCGGACCCACGCCCGCGAGAGCCACGGCGGAGTTCTGGCCGCGTTCTTCACCGTCAGCTACGCGGGACTGGCGATCCCGTCGATCATCGCGGGTATCGCCATCACCCTCCAGGGAATGCAGACGGCCATCATCGAGCTGTCGATCATCGGGACGCTGCTGTGCCTGGCGGTGATGGGCTTCAACCTTCGTGGGGCTCGAGAGCCCGCTGAAGCTCGCCGTTATCCTTAGCCAGGTGAAGTTTCTCAGTAGGTTCTACATCGACGGGTTCATCCTCGGCATCATCATCGCCGGCGTGCTCGGAAGTGTGTTCCCGGTATCGGGTACCGCGGAGAGCATTCTGAACTGGGCCACCAAGATCGCCATCGGCTTCTTGTTCCTGCTCTACGGCGCGCGACTCTCGCCGCAGGAAGCCTGGAAGGGCGTCAAGCACTGGCGACTGCACACCGTCGTCCTCGCCGCGACGTTCGTGCTGTTCCCACTGATCGGCCTAGCACTGCGATTCCTGTCGCCGACGCTGATCAGCGACGAGCTCTACACCGGCATCCTCTACATGTGCCTGGTTCCGTCGACGGTTCAGTCTTCGATCGCGTTCACCTCGATCGCCAAGGGGAATGTCGCGGGCGCGATCGTCAGTGCGTCGTTCTCCAACCTGATCGGCGTCTTCGTCACACCGCTGCTGGTGGTTCTGCTGATGAACACCACCGGCCAGGCGACGGTCGACTTCTCGTCGATCCTCGACATCGTCGTGCAGTTGCTGATCCCGTTCATCGTCGGTCAGCTGATCCGCCCGCTGGTGATCGGATGGCTGCAGAAGTACGCCGAACCCACCAAGTACGTCGATCGTGGATCGATCCTCCTCGTTGTCTTCGCCGCCTTCAGCGAAAGCATGAAAGAGGGGATCTGGAGCACCATCACGATCTGGCAGATCGTGATCCTCACAATCGTGTGCTGCCTGATTCTCGCGCTGGTTCTCGGCGTGACAACTCTCGCGGGGCGCAAGCTCGGGTTCGATCTTCCCGATCAGATCGTCATCATCTTCTGCGGGTCGAAGAAGTCCTTGGCAACGGGCCTACCGATGGCGGCTGTACTGTTCGCGGGCCAGCCCGTCGGCCTGATCGTGTTGCCGCTGATGATCTTCCATCAGATCCAACTGATCGTCTGTGCTGCGATGGCGCAACGCTTCGCGAATCGGGATCCGGTCAGCGTCAGCTAGCGAGCAACTCGCCTCGGGTCGCGTCGACGCAGCCGCAACCGCCCTGCAGTTCAGCACAATCGATGGACAGCGCATGGCGGACCGATGCCAAGTCGACGCAGTTCACGCCGGTGCATTCGAGTGATCCGTCGGCATGCCGCAGCAAAGAATCGTGGCAGTGATCGACATCCGAAACACAATCCGCGCACTGGATCTGACGCTCAGCGATCATTGCTGCCACCTCTCTCGAAAACGATGACACAGGAATATCATCGACCTCCGACAAGTCAGTTTCGTTCCACCTCGATGGGGTGGCTGGCCAGCATCGCCACGGGTAGCGGCTGGCGTCGTAGCACCCGTGCCCAGACATCGACTCGGGGCGGCGTCAGCACATCCGACGGCAGCGAGCTGATCACCATCCAGTCTTCACGCTCGAGCTCCGAATCCAGCTGGCCCAGAGTCCAACCCGAGTACCCGGCAAAAATTCGGATCCCTTCGACCAGAGGAGCAATGACCTCCGGGTCCGAGTCCAGATCCACCATGACTACCTTGCCGTCCACCCGCCGCAGGCCGGCGACGCCGTCGATCCGCGCACCGTTGCGAGCGATGCCCAGGCAAAGCGCCGAGTCACGCTTGACTGGTCCACCGATGTACAGGGCCGAAGGATGCGCGGTCAGCGGTGACCACTGCGGCAACACGTTCTGCACGGCCGTCTCACTCGGCCGATTGACGACGACGCCCAGGCTCCCGGCGTCGTTGTGCTCGATCATGTAGATGACGGTGCGGCGAAATGCGGGTTCCGTGAGATCGGTCGACGACACCAACAAACTGCCCGGACGAACCTCCGGTTCTATCCAGGCCATTCGATCCTCGGGTTCTTCTGCGTGCGCCACAAGGACATCATCTCACCGACAACTGCGCGCGGAGGAACGAGACACAAACGTGTTCAGGTCAGACCCGCCACATCGGCAAGTAGTGCCAAATGCCGCTCGAAAATCTCGCTCGCGTCGGTGAACGTATCGCTTCCGTACTGCCCGAACACCTCGAAGTTCACCGAACCGAACAGCGATACCCAGACGAGAGTTGCGCGCACCGCGGCATCCGGCGGCAGGTCGGTACCCAGTTCATTCCGCACTCCCTCGAGGTCCGCTGCCAACGTGTCACTCAGGCCCGGACCCTCTCGCACCGTCAGTGAACCCGCGCGATGGGCGGCGTCGATGATCCCGATCAGCCGGGTCACGACGAGGGTGCCGGGGCCGGTGGTCTGCTCGCCCGGAGCGTCGTAGCCGGGGACGGGGCTGCCGAACAACAGACCGTAGCGGGCCGGCTCCCGGATCGCCCAGCTGCGAACGGCGCGCCCGAGAGCAATGAACTGTCCGCGAAAATCCTCTGCTGCAACGGCATTCACGGCGGCGTCCACTTCCGCGCCCAGTTCCGTGTACCCGTCGACCACCAGCAAGGTCAGCAGTTCGTCCCGACTGGCGACATAGCGGTATACCGCTGAGGACACGACTCCCAGGTCACGCGCGACGGCGCGCAGGGACAAAGCGGCAGCGCCGACGGCAGCGAGATGCTCGCGTCCGATACGGGTGATGTCCTGCAGCGTCTGTTCGCGCGCCCGCTCACGGGGAGTTCCAACCATGAGTCCATCTTGCCCCATTCCCGAGAGCAGTATCAACAAAAGAGAGCACTGCTCTTGACAGCGCTCGGGTGCAGGTGCATTCTTGAAAACGAGAGCAGTGCTCTCAGTTCACCTGAAACGAGAAGGAGCACACCATGTCGAACCTCGAAATCGTCACCGGAGCAGGACCTGTCGGATCCGCCGTCGCGCTACAGCTCGCCGAGCAGGGAATCAACGTCCGGCTCCTGACCAGGTCCGGCAGCGGGCCCGAGCACCCGCTGATCGACCGCCGACGCGTCGACGTCTCGGATTCCGAGGCCCTTCGCTCGGTCAGCGAGGGCGCCACGGCCATCTACCACTGCATCCACGCTGCTTACAACGCAGCCGATTGGGAGCGGGAACTCCCGGCGGCCGAGAAGGTTGTGCTCGACGCGGCCGCATCCATCGGTGCCGTCGTGGTCTTCCCCGAAAGCCTCTACGCCTACAACTCCGACACCCTGATGACCGAATCCGATCCACGTAACGCCACCGGCGGCAAGCGCGGAGTGCGCACCGCGCTGCTGCGTGCTCGCGAGGCCTCGGCAACACCCACCGTCAGCGTCGTGGCCTCGGACTTCTTCGGCCCCCGCGTCCGCACCGCCCACGCCGGTGAGCGCATGGTTCCGAAGGTCATGGCAGGTAAGAAGATTCGTGTCATCGGTTCCGCAGATCAGCCGCACTCCTTCACCTACATCCCCGATCTCGCAGCAGCGATGATCGCGGCGGCACACAACCCCGAACTTTGGAACTCCGTCCTCCACGCACCCACCGGCCCTGCGCTCACTCAGCGCAAGATCGCCGAGGCCTTCGCCCGCGCCGCCGGGGCATCCCCCGCCAAGGTGGGTGTACTCCCCGCCTGGGTGCTCGACGCCGTCGGCAAGATCAACACCGACAGCCGCGAACTCGCGGAGATGAACTACCAGTTCACCAAGCCGTTCGTCATGGACTCGAGCGCCAGCGAAGTGCTGCTCGGACTCTCGCCGACGCCGCTCGATCAGGCCGCCGAAGAGACCGTCGCGTGGTGGCGCGCGGAACAGGCTCGCGCCGCTGCTGCCTGAACCTGCAGGTGGGGGCTCTTGACCCAAGAACGGAACGGGTGTTCACTTCTTCACATGGCCTATCGCCGCACTCCGGCAGTACAGGAAAGATTGGACGCACAACGCGCCCGGCTGCTCGAGGCCGCCACGACGGCAGTGGCAACCCACGGCTATGCGGGATGTTCCATCGCCGCGGTGGCCAAGAACGCCGGCGTCGGCACCGGGACGCTGTATCGACATTTCGACGGCAAGGGCGAATTGTTCGCCGAAGTGTTCCAATCAGTCTGCAGCCGTGAGGTATCCGCAGCTCGGGACGCCGGAGACAATGCCCGACGTCTGGAAGGCAACCACCGCTCCGCGGTATCAGCGTCTGTTCGGACCTTCGCCGAACGTGCCATGCGCGCACCGGTTCTCGCCTATGCCCTGCTGGTGGAACCGGTGGACCCACTCGTCGACGAACAGCGTCTCATGTTTCGCGAATCGTTCCGCGATTGCCTGGCCACCGCAATTCGTTCGGCAGTCGACACCGGTGAGATACCGCCACAGGACGCCACTCTGACGGCAGCGTGCATCGTCGGGGCAATCGGCGAGGCCCTGATCCTTCCACTGCGCGGAGGCACCACCGATCCCGCTGCGATCGACGCCATTCTCGCCTTCACCCTTCGATCGTTAGGGAGCTTCGATGACACCCACGCATGAAGTCACCAATCAGGTTCCGCCCCTGATCGATTACGACGCAGCCGAATACGCGCCGATCCTCGAGGCACTCCACCGTGAAGGCGCATCGGATGCACTCGAAGAGGTTCATCGCGTCGGGATCCGCGCCGGCAGTGCTCAGGCCCAGGAGTGGGGCGATCTGGCCGAGGAGCACCCACCTGTTCTGAGAACCCACGAGCGCTACGGCAACCGCATCGACGAGGTCCGTTACGACCCCGCCTATCACCAACTCATGAGCACCGCAGTGGAATTGGGACTGCACGGCGCTCCGTGGGTTGACCCGAATCGACACGCACACCTCGTCCGCGCCGCGAAGATGGCCGTGTGGGGTCAAACCGATGCCGGCCACGGCTGTCCCATCTCCATGACGTACGCCGTGATCCCCGCGCTGCGGCACAACGCGGATCTGGCCGCGCAGTACGAACCCCTCCTGACCACGCGGCACTACGATTCGGCGCTGAAAGCTCCCCTCACCAAACCCGGATTGATCGCCGGTATGTCGATGACGGAAAAACAGGGCGGTTCGGATGTTCGTGCCGGAACCACAAGGGCAGTGCCACAATCCGACGGCAGCTACCTGCTGACGGGCCACAAGTGGTTCACCTCCGCGCCGATGTCGGACGTGTTCCTCGTCCTCGCCCAGGCACCGGGTGGTCTGTCGTGCTTCTTCCTGCCTCGGGTCCTGCCGGACGGCTCGCTCAACAACATGTTCCTGCAGCGTCTGAAGGACAAGTTGGGCAATCATTCCAACGCGAGTAGTGAGGTCGAGTACCTCGACGCTCTCGCGTGGATGGTCGGCGAGGAAGGCCGGGGCGTGCGCACCATCATCGAGATGGTCAACATGACCCGGTTGGACTGCACGATCGGCACGGCCACCGGCATGCGCGTCGGCACCATGCAGGCAGTTCACCACGCGAATCATCGAAGTGCTTTCGGCGCCAACCTGATCGACCAACCCTTGATGCGAAACGTTCTGGCAGATCTGGCGGTGGAATCGGAAGCGTCGACCACCGTCGCGATGTGGCTGGCCGCTCTGACCGACCGCGCAACCGCAGGCGATGCCCACGCCAGCGCACTACGACGCATTTCGTTGGCCGTGAGTAAGTACTTCGTCTGCAAGCGCGGACCGATCCACGCTGCCGAGGCACTCGAGTGTCTGGGCGGAAACGGATACGTGGAGGAATCCCGGATGCCGCGCCTCTATCGCGAGGCTCCGCTGCTTTCGGTGTGGGAGGGTTCCGGCAACGTCGCGGCGCTCGACACACTGCGGGCGATGGCCAAGCAACCCGAAACACTGCAGGTGTTCTTCGACGAGCTGAAACGAGCCAGTGGAGTGGACGGCCACTTCGATCAGGCCGTGCGGGATCTCCAGGCGGCTTTCGGCGATTTCGACGACATCGAATACCGGGCACGAAAGATCGTCGGCGACATGGCGCTCGCGCTGCAGGCCTCGCTGTTGCTCCGCTACGGGCACCCCGCGGTGGCCGACGCGTTCTGCGCGAGTCGGCTCGGAAACAGCTGGGGGAGTGTGTTCGGAACGCTGCCGAGGGGCGTCGACGTCGCGCCGATCCTCGAGCGGGCCACCGTCAAGATCGGCGCCTGACCCACCCACTACAGTTTCCGCTTATGAACCGAGCCTCGAACCGCCGCGAGGCCTGGCAGCGCGTACTGCACACCCTGCGTGAATCACCCGGCCTCGGAAGGCTGGCGCTCGTCCGCTTTTCCAGCCAGTTCGGCGACGGAATGTTCCAGGCCGCGCTCGGCGGCGCAATCCTCTTCAACCCGGAACGCGAAACCGATCCGGTGGCGATAGCGGCCGGCTTTGCCGTACTGCTCCTTCCCTATTCGGTGATCGGCCCCTTTGCCGGCGCTCTGCTGGATCGTTGGGACCGCCGCCTGGTGCTCCTGTGGGCGAGCGTGCTCCGCGGGCTCTTCATCCTGACCACCGCGGTGCTGCTGGTCGCCGGCGGCGGTGACACTCTGTTGTTGACGTGTGCGCTTGCTGCGATCGGGGTCAGCCGCTTTGTCGGGGCAGGCGTATCCGCAGCCCTGCCGAAGGTCGTCCGACAATCGTGGCTGGTGGCAACCAATTCCGTTCTCACAACGGCTGGTTCGGTGGTAGCCGCTCTTGGTGCTTCGGCAGCGGTGGCGATCATCGGCATGATCGGCGCGGGGGATCGAGCGTCAGGTGCCGCCGTGGCCATCGCAGCACTGGGATCGATGATCGCGGCCCTCGCCGCGGCCAGGTTCACCGCCCGCTCACTTGGTCCGGTCGCCGACGAAGTGGTCCGCGCCAGTGCCGTCCGTTCGGTGACGGCCGGACTGCGCACCGGGGCAACCGCTGTCTGGGAGGCGCCCGGCGTCACCACGGCGATGATCGGAATCGGAGCGCACCGCATCTGCTTCGGCATCAACACCCTCATCATGGTGCTGGTCCTACGCGACACCTCGAACGGCTCCCAATTACCCGGAGGGATGGCCGGATTCGGTGTCGCCGTCGGCGCCACGGCAATCGGAATGCTGATCGCGGCATTGATCACACCGTTCCTCATCCCGCGGATCGGTCGCTCACGGACGATCACCTACGCCCTGGTGTGCGCGGTTCTCGTCCAGCTCGTCTTCGTGACCACGCTGACTCAGGGGTCGCTGCTGATTGCCGCTTTCCTGCTCGGCATCGCCGGCCAGTCCGTGAAACTCAGCGGCGACGCGGCCATGCAGATCGACATCGACGACGACCGTCGTGGTCAGGTATTCGCCCTGCAGGACACCGTGTTCAACGTCGCGTTCATCGGTGCGATCGCGGCAGCGTCGACGGTGATCGCACCCGACGGCAAGAGCGTCGGCCTGGCCGTTGCCGGTGCGGGTGTCTATGCCGCCGGATTGTCAGCGGTGCTGATCAACCGCAAGAAACGAGAAACTAGCCCTGCTGGGTAGCCCACCACTTCAGCAGTTCGGCCTCGGCCTCGTCACGCTCGAGCGGGCCGCGATCCAGACGTAATTCCTTGAGGAACGTCCATGCCTTGCCCACCTGCGGGCCGGCCGGGATGTTGAGCAGTTCCATGATGGCGTTGCCGTCGAGGTCCGGACGCACCCGAGCAAGGTCTTCCTGCTCGGCGATGCGCGCGATCCGCTCTTCGATGTCGTCGTACGTGGCCTGCAGCTGCGCGGCGCGACGCTTGTTGCGTGTGGTGCAATCGGCCCGCACGAGCTTGTGCAAGCGGGGGAGCAGCTCGCCCGCGTCGGTGACGTACCGCCGCACCGCCGAGTCGGTCCACTGTCCCTTGCCGTAGCCGTGAAAACGCAAGTGCAGGAACACGAGCTGTGAGACGTCGTCGACCATCTGCTTCGAGAACTTCAGTGCCCGCATGCGCTTGCGCACCAGCTTGGCGCCGACCACCTCGTGGTGGTGGAAGCTGACCCCACCGCCAGGCTCGTTACGCTTGGTATCCGGCTTTCCGATGTCGTGAAGCAGTGCTGCCCAACGCAATACAAGGTCCGGATCGCCTTCTTCGAGATCGATCGCCTGCTGGAGCACCGTGAGGGAGTGCTGGTAGACGTCCTTGTGCTGGTGATGCTCGTCGATCTCGAGCTTCATCTGCGGAACCTCGGGCAGCACGTATGCAGCCAGTCCGGAGTCGACCATCATGTTGATGCCGTCCACCGGGTACATGCCCAGCATCAGTTTGTTCAGCTCCACCTGCACACGCTCGGCGGTGATCCGCTCGATCTGCGACGCCATCTCCTTGATGGCCTCGAAAACACGATTGTTCAACGTGAAACCAAGCTGCGAGACGAACCGGGCAGCACGCAGCATCCGCAGCGGATCGTCGTTGAACGAGTTTTCCGGCGCCGACGGCGTATCGAGCTCTCCGGCCAACAGCGCGTCCATGCCGTTCAGCGGATCGACAAACGTGTAGGAACCGTCCGCGCCGATCTTCATCGCCATCGCGTTGACGGTGAAATCGCGGCGCACCAGATCGTCGGCCAACGTCGTGCCGTACTCGACTATCGGATTACGAGAGACGCGATCGTAAGCGTCGGCCCGGAAGGTCGTGATCTCGATCTCCTGGCCGTGCTTGATGGCGCTGATGGTCCCGAACTCGATGCCCGTGTCCCACTGCTTGTCCACCCAGCCCTTGAGCAGAGCCTGAACCTTCTCCGGCCTGGCGTCCGTCGTGAAGTCCAGATCGCCACTGAAGCGGCCGAGGATCGCGTCGCGAACACTGCCACCCACCAGGAACAGCTCGTGACCGGCCGCAGCAAAACGCTCACCGAGCGGGTTCAACACGTCGGACAACGTGCCGAGCGTTGCAGTGGCGTCGGCAAGCAGTCGTAGGCGGCGATCAGCGTCGGAGGTAGGGACAGTCACGTGAAAGGAGCTTACTTAAGGTGCGCAAATAGCAGAACGCGCATACGAACGCGATAGACCGCTTTGCGCGGGTTACCGGGCAACGCTGCAACGCCAACTAGTATCGATGAGGTGTCTGGTGCCGAACGAACAAACAGGAGTCGCCGCAACCCGCGGCGTCGACCTGCCGTCGGCAACCCCGATAAACCTTTGATGCGAACCGTCCGTGAAACTTCTGCGGGCGGCTTGGTCGTCGACGGCTGGGGAGGACCCCCGGAACGCCTCTGCGCTGCGCTGATCGGCCGAACCGACCGCCGCGGACGCCTGCTCTGGTCGCTACCGAAGGGCCATATCGAACAAGGTGAGACCGCTGAGCAGACCGCGATGCGTGAGGTCGAAGAAGAAACCGGTATCCAGGGAACCGTCCTGGCACCGCTGGGCAGCATCGACTACTGGTTCGTGACCGAAGGTCGACGCGTCCACAAGACCGTGCACCACTACCTCCTCCGCTTTCTCGGCGGTGAACTCTCCGACGAGGACATCGAGGTCACCGAAGTCGCCTGGGTGCCGCTGACGGAATTGCACTCGCGCCTCGCATACGCCGACGAGCGCAAACTCGCAGAACTCGCGTCCCAGATGATCGCCGAGATGCCGCGAACGGAAATACGGCAAGAACAGCGCCCGAAGGAACCGGACGCCGGATGAGAATGGCACTGCGGCGGGCCGGTGTGGCCGCTCTGGTGATGGCCGCTGTCGGTTTCGGGCCTGCAACGACGGCCGTCGCATGGGCAGCGCCGTCCAGCCAGCCCAGTGAGCGCGCCCCGGCGCGAAACACCAACGATGCCAAATTTCTGCAGCTGACCATCGACTCCACCGCACCGACCACGGTGACGACCACCAGCGACCGCAACGTCGTGGTCAAGGGGACGGTGAAGAACGTCGGTGACCGTCCCGTCGAGGACGTCGGAGTGAGGCTGCAACGCGCTCCCGCGATCGACTCCAGTTCGGACGTGCGCGCAGCACTCGACTTCGACCAGGCCGTTTTCGACACGGTCGGCGAATTCGACACCGTTGCCACCACCCTCGACACCGGCCAGTCCAAGCAGTTCACGCTCACCTTGCCGTTGCGGAGCACTACCGGGTTGTCTCTCGACATCACCGAACCGGGCGTCTACCCGATGCTCGTCAACGTGAACGGCACCCCGGAGTACGGCGGTGCCGCCCGACTCGACGACGCACGCTTCCTGCTCCCCGTCCTCGGTGTGCCGGCCGCAGCCGAATCGAACGCCACAGCCGGAACCCCCAGTTCGTCCGCCACGGCGGTCGTTCCCCCCGACACGTCCGCCCCGATCGGCGTCACGCTCATGTGGCCGCTGGCCGACGCGCCACGACTCGTCGGCGGAATCCCGGGCGCGGTCAACGAGCCCGTACGCCTGATCGACGACGAACTTGCCACCGAACTTTCCGACGGCGGCCGTCTGGACGCGTTGGTCGATGCGGTGGAGAACGCCACCAAGCCCGAGAGCGATACCGATCGACGCGTCACGGATGCGCTCTGCCTGGCAATCGACCCCGACCTTCTGATCACCGTCGAGAACATGACTCGCGGATACCTCGTGGCCGACAACTCGTCCGACCCCACCGGGCCGTCGCACGAAGGCCGCGGCAGCGACGCCGCCAACCAGTGGCTCGGCCGGGTGAAGACCCTCGCGTCCTCGATGTGCACGACGGCGGTTCCGTTCGCGCAGTCCGATCTCGCCGCGGTCACCTCGGTGGCCAATCCGGAGTTGACGGCTACCGCGCTCACACGGCCGGCGGACATCGTCGACAACATCCTCGGCGTGACCTCACTGCGAGATTTCGTCTGGCCGGATTCGGGTGTCCTCGACTCGGCCACCGCAGAGGTGCTGAGCGTGAATCCCACCACAGCGATGGTGGCTGACACTTCCGTCGACTCGGCAGCTCCGCAGCTGTCGTCGCGGATAACCGGCTCACTCGACGCGCTTGCCTTCGACACCTCGGCGGCAGCAGCGTTGGCCGCCACCGGCTCGGAGCCGCAGGTCCCGTCGTACATCCCCGACGACACCGCGCCGACCATCGACATCGAATCGCGCAGCGCCCGGCGTCAGGACGCGCTGGGGGCGATGGCCTGGGCCGCGCTGACGCCGACGTCGCTGCCGCGCAATCAGATCTTCGCGCCGCCGCAACTGTGGACCGCCGACAGCAACGACGCCACGGCGGTGCTCTCGATGCTCGCGACCCTCATCCGGTCCGGGCTCGCCTCACCTCAGGCCCTGCCGGCACTGCTCGGCAGGCAACCGGGCGCGACGGACGCCGCCACTCTCGACTACCCGGACCGGGCTACCCAGGACGGTCCGCAAACGTCCGTCGTCGAGACCGCAACCACCCAACTTCCGCGTATCGACGGGCTCGAAGCTTCGCTCGTGGACGATCCGGCGGCTTCGCTCACCCCCCGGGGATTCACGGCGCCGCTCCGCGAAGATCTACTCCGTTCGATGACCTTGGCCGATCGCCGCAACGTCGACTCCGCGTCGGTCAATCGGGCGGAGCGGGCCGCGACCATCCGCGCCGACAACGTCACCGAAGCCGTCGACGGGATGTACCGGGCCGTCAGTGTGGTGTCTCCGGGCGGCGTCTACACCCTCGCGTCGGGGCAGAGTCCGCTCCTGCTGGTGGCGCGCAACGAGCTGCCCATCGCCATCAACGTCGACCTGCGTGTGGAAGCCCCACCCGAGATGCAGATCAGTGACATCGGTCCCAAACAGCTTCCGCCGCGAGGTAGCCGACAGTTGACTGTGCCCGCGGAAATGAACGATTCTCGCAAGCTGGAAGTCAACTTCTCGCTGACCACGACAGATGGCCGCCAATTGGGTACGCCGACCAGCGTGACCGTACGGTCGAATGCGTACGGTCGTCCCCTGGCCGCCGTGACGGCGACAGCGGGAGGGTTGCTGCTGTTCCTGGCAGGGCGACGGCTGTGGCATCGATTCAAGGGTCAGCCGGACCCAGCAGATGAAGGGTACGAACGCTCATGACCGGGAATCCACCCGAGGAGGGTCGCCGCTCGGCGATCACCCGCAAGAGTGCCGCGACCCGCTCGCATCCTCGGATGCCACCGTGGGAGCGCGGTTACCCGATTCAGCCGGTCAACCCGGACGCACGTTTCGACGACGCACCCACCATGACCATCCCGGTGATCCGCGACTACCCCCGGTACCGCGAAGCCGAGATGGAATTCGCCGACCGGCAGACGACCACGTCGGACGAGTTCGACACCGACGCCCATGTCCAGGTCGGGGAACGCAAGGAGACGAACTCTCGACTCCTCGCGGCAACGGGTTCCATCGCGATCGCGACGCTGACGAGCCGCATCACGGGATTCGCCAAGCAGTTGATGATCCTGATGGTCCTCGGCCCCGCCATCGCCAGCTCGTTCACCGTCGCCAGCCAGATTCCGAACATGATCGCGGAACTGGTTCTGGGCGCCGTGCTGACCGCCATCGTCGTCCCCGTGCTGGTTCGCGCCGAGCGGGAGGACGCCGATCACGGCGAAGCGTTTGTCCGACGCCTCTTCACGGCGTCGCTCGTTCTACTCGGCATGGCCGCGCTGCTCGCGACCCTGGCAGCACCCGTACTCACCAAATACGTCTTCCTGTCCGAAGACGGCAAGGTCAGCACCGACCTGACCACGGCGCTGTCGTATCTGCTTCTGCCGGCAATCCTGTTCTACGGGCTGTCGGCGCTGTTCACAGCGTTTCTGAACACCAGACAGATCTTCAAGCCCGGAGCCTGGGCTCCCGTACTCAACAATGTCGTCGTCCTCGTGGTGCTCGTGGTCTATCGCCTGACTCCGGGTGAGATCTCGCTTGATCCGGTCTCGATGGGCGATGCAAAGCTGCTTACCCTCGGCATCGGCATCACCATCGGCGTCATCGTGCAGGCAGCCAGCCTGATCCCCGCGCTTCGCCGCGAGAAGATCTCGCTCAAGCCGCTGTGGGGTCTCGACGACCGCCTGCGCCAGTTCGGCGGCATGGCCGTCGCCATCGTCTTGTACGTCCTGATCAGCCAGATGGGCATGATCTTCGCGACCAAGATCTCCTCCCACGCCGACGAAGCCGGCCCTGCCATCTACAGCCAGGCCTGGTTGCTCCTGCAGCTCCCGTACGGCGTGCTCGGAGTGACGGTTCTGACGGCGATCATGCCGCGCCTGAGCCGCAACGCTGCTGCCGACGACACCCCGGCCGTCGTGGACGATCTGTCGGTCGCAACGCGTCTGACCATGATCACGCTGGTTCCGATCATCATGTTCCTGACCTTCATGGGCCCGCAGGTCGGTGAAGCGCTCTACGGTTACGGCCGCTTCGGACCCGAACAGGCCGAACGACTCGGCACCGCTGTGAGCTGGTCGGCATTCACGTTGATTCCGTACGCACTGGTCCTGATCCAACTTCGAGTGTTCTACGCCCGCGAACAGGCCTGGACGCCGACGTGGATCGTTCTCGGCATCACTGCAGTGAAGATCGCTTTCTCGGCGCTGGCTCCGGTCTTCGCGTCCAACAGCGATCAGGTCGTGATCCTGCTCGGTGCGGCCAACGGTCTCGGCTACATCACCGGCGCCGTCATCGGCGGATACCTCCTGCACCGCAGCCTCGGAAACCTGCAGATGGCCAACGTGGGCAAGACAGTCTGGTCCGTCGTACTCGCCTCGCTGGCCGGGTCGTTGACCATGCTCGCGGTCGACCGGGTCCTCGGATTCGATCAACTCACCGAGCGTTTCGGCGGACCTGGCTCGATGGTTCGCGTCGCCGTCGGCGGCATCCTGATGCTCGCGATCACCTTCACGATTCTCTACTTCAAGAAGGTTCCGGAAGTCCTGTCGGTAACGGTTGCGGTCTCCCGCAAGATTCGTTCACTGACAGGTCGCGCCGAACCGGACACACGTAACAACACCGACGACGACGTCACCGAGCTGATTCCTGCAATCAGAACGGAATCAAACGAGCAAGAACGACCGGGTGCGCTCCCGTACCCTGGTCGTGGGCGTACAGGATCGCAACCCGCGCGTATTCGGGGACGGGCTATCGATGGAGAAGGAGCGAGGGTGAGCGACGACAACGTTTCCGGCAACAAGAGTGCCGGGACTTCTGCCGTGAAAGCGTCCGAACAGAAGTCAACGGCATCGTCGGGCACACCTGCATCCACGAGTTCCTCCGCATCTGCCGGCCAGAAGCCACAGCAGGGTCAGAAGCCACAGCAGCCCGCACAGCGACCGCAGCAGGGCCAAAGCCCGCAGGGTCAGAAGCCGCAGCCGCCGGTGCAGAAGGCCGCTCCGCCGGTACCTCCGGTCAGTGTGTCCAAGACACCTTCGGCGCCCGTGTCGAAGACACCTTCAGCACCTGTCTCGAAGACACCTTCAGTACCTGTCTCGAAGACACCCGCGCCGAAGACGCCTGCTCCGGACAAGAAGGCACCCGAATCTCAGAAGACGGCTGCCGCTCAGACACCACCGCCCGCTGCACCTCGCACACCTTCCGCCGGATCCGCATCACGACCGGCCCAGCGACCGATGCCACGTGGACCCAAGCTCATCCCGGGCGCATCTGTCGCCGGCGGACGCTACCGTCTGCTCGCGCCGCACGGCGGAACCCGCGGACTGCAGTTCTGGGAAGCTCTCGACGTCAAGCTCGACCGTGAAGTAGCCCTGACGTTCGTCGACGCCGATCAGCGCGGTGACGACGACAGCCAGTCCGGACCGCAGGCAGTTCTCTCACGCACTCTGCGCCTGGGACGAATCAACTCGCCCGGTCTGGCTCGCGTCCTCGACGTCGTCCGCGGAAGCTCGGGCGGCATCGTCGTCGCCGAATGGACTCCCGGCCGCTCGCTGCGTGAGATGGCCGAGACGACGCCGTCGCCGATCGGTGCAGCCCGCGCCATCCGCGCCCTCGCGGCGGCTGCCGAAGCTGCTCACCGCACCGGCGGTGCGCTGTCCATCGATCACCCGGACCGCATTCGCATCAGCATCAACGGTGACGCCGTACTGGCGTTCCCGGCGACGCTTGCCGACGCCGATTCCACCAGCGACGTCCGCGGTCTCGGCGCCATGCTGTACTCGCTCATCACGGCGCGCTGGCCGCTCGCCGATCCGTCCGCCGGTCCCGTCGGTGGTTTGCTTCCCGCCGGCCGCGGCGCCGACGGGAACATCGTCGAGCCTCGCGTCGTCCGTCCGGAGGTTCCGTTCGACATCTCGGCCGTTGCAGTTCGAGCGTTGCAGTCGGAGAGTGGAATCCGCACTGCTGCCACCGTGCAGCACATCCTCGATCAGGCGTCCGTCGTCAACGACAAGACGGAAATGATTCCGGCACTTCGTCTCGGCCACCGCGAACAGGGTGCGTCGGGTCATGCACTGAACGACCCCGAAGCCATCGAGGCCGAGAAGAAGAAGTCGACGCGGATGCTCGCGGCACTGACGGCGCTCGGTGTCTTCACCGTGATCGTCCTGATTCTCCTTGTGGTGTGGGTAGCGAGCTTCCTCTCGGGTGGCAGTAACGACACCCCGCTCAGCGAGCAGAGTTTCGGACTGACCACCGAAGCCACTGCGCCCGAGAACAATTCACCGGCGCCCGCACCGGCGGCAGCAACCGTTCCGGTAGCTTCCTCGGCCGTAACGGTGTTCTCACCCCAGGGAACGCCGGATCAGCCGGCAACAGCGAAGAACGCCATCGACGGCAATCCGGCCACCGCATGGTCGTCGGACTCGTACTTCCAGCCCTTCCCGTCCCTGAAGAACGGCGTCGGCCTGATGGTGACGCTTGCCGATGCCGCCAACCTGAAGAACGTTGCGATCACGTCTGATTCGCCGGGAACCGTCGTTGAAATCCGTTCTGCCCCTTCTGCTAATACTTCGCTGGATCAGACCAAGGAAATCGGATCGGGTGTCCTGAAGAACGGCGTGACCGAGATTCCAGTCACGTCGGACGGCTCGGGTCAGTATGTCCTGGTTTGGATTACGCAGCTCAGCACCGAATCCGGACAAAACCAGACATCCATCTCGGAGATTGCATTCACTGCTGCAAAGTGATCGCCCTTGGCCCTTCTGAAACCTACCGACTGGGCTAATATCCGCCCGTGCACAGTTATCGGGGGGGCACCGGGGGCGGAGCCGGAAATTTCGAATCCAGAAGTCTCGAGAACAAGAATCTCGAGGCGACGGATTTCGAATTGTTGACCGCTCATGTCGCGGGCGATCGACACGCGTTCCGTGAACTACTGCTCCGGCATCAGGATCATCTGTGGCACGTTGCCCGGCGAACGAGCTACTCGGACGAGGATGCGGCAGACGCTCTCCAGGAGGGTCTGCTGTCCGCGCACCGCAAGGCGGCGAAGTTTCGCGGTGACGCGGCGGTGCGCAGCTGGCTCCACACCATCGTGGTCAATGCCTGCCTCGACCGGATCCGACGCAACAAATCGCGGACCGCGTTTTCTCTGTCTTCCGAGAATGCGGAGGAACCCCGCGATCACCGCGATTACGCGGCAGGAGTGGACATGAGCCTGACCGTCGAACAGGCACTGGCATCGCTGCCCCCTGAGCAGCGTGCTGCCGTCGTCGCCGTCGATGTCGAGGGGTATCCGGTGGCCGAGGCCGCCGAGAGGTTGGGAGTACCCGTAGGGACCGTGAAGAGTCGCTGCGCCCGCGCGCGCAAGCGTCTCGCCGCCCAGTTGGAGGACTTTCGCGAAGGCGGGAACCATTCGTGAACCGGCCGCGTCCTATCTTGTAAGGGTCCGCACCGACTGCCGAGGGAGGGTTCATGACAGATCCGTCTGTTCGCGTTCCGTCGCCTCCGTTTTCAGAAGACCTACTCGCAGATCTTCACGCCGGGGTTCTCGATTCCGAAACCAGTGCGGCTCTGTGGCCGGTGGTACACGCAGACCCTGACGCCCATGCATTTGTCACCGCCCTTGACGGCGTCACGGCATCACTCGCGACACTGAACTCGAGCAAGGCCACTCACGAACGGATTCCGAATTCGCTTGCCGAGCGAATCAATTCGGCACTGGATCTACAGTCAGAACAGCTGGAGCCGCCAGCTGAGGCAGCTATCGTGCCGTTCCGGCGGCGCCCACAAGCGTGGGTTCTCGGTGCCGCAGCAGCCGTGTTGGTAGCCTTCGTGATCGTTGTTGTCGGAACCCGAGATTCCGAACCTGCCGAAAGTGTTGTCGCTCAACCGAGCACACCGGCGACGTCTGCTGTCGACGATCCGGATTCGGCGTCTCTGCTCTCACTCGTCGGATCCAAAAACCTTGGACCACTGGATGATCCATCCAAACTTGCCGGATGCCTACGCGCCAACGGCATCGACGAGGGCCGGCCTTTGCTCGGTTCCGGCGAGATTCGCATCGACGGGGCGCCGGCGATAGTCCTACTCTTCACGGGATCGCAGCCGCGTCAGATCACTGCACTGACTGTTGGCATCAACTGCAGCGACGGGAATCCGAATACGTTGTCGGTCAAGAACATCGGCTGACGTCGACGGTCAGCGCGGTGTTGCCGCCGGGAGTAAGAGCTCGAGGATTCTCCCACGCAATGCGTCCGTATCATCCTCGACCGCTATCAGACTCGAAAACATCGCTGCCCCGGCCGCCAATACCAGCACGGCCTTGGCATCGAGCAGTGCCGATTCAGGATCTTCGGCGTTCTGAAGGAACAGTTGGGTACTCGGTCCACTGAACCCGCGCCACAATTCGTTGCGCAGGTCGTCGTGGTCGCGCAGGGCCGCCAGCAATCCTGGCGACGCGGCGCGAACCTCGGGACGGGAGAAGAGCTGAGCACTTCCCTCCACCACCCAACGGATCCAGCCGTCGCGATCGGTGCCCTCGAACGGTGTCAGGTCCGGTGTCGCCCCCAGGATCGACCCGAGAACAAGATGTGCCTTCGACGGCCATCGCCGCGACATCGAGGCTCGGCTGACCCCTGCCCGTGCCGCGATCGCCCGGAGACTGAGTTGATCCCAACCGACCTCGAGGAGCATCGCTCGGGTGACCTCGAGGACTGTGTCGTCGATGCGTGGGTCTCGTGGGCGACCTGATCCTGTGGCATTCATCGTGTCGAATTGTCGGACAGATTGGGAGAAGGCGCTATATCGTCGTAGTTACGAGTCCACTGGCATCGTAAAGATCAGGCCGCCGCAGGAAGTTGAAAATGACCACAGCGCCCACACCGTCGATATTCGAACCCGCACGTCTCGGCCCTCTGACCTTGCGCAACCGCATCGTCAAAGCTGCAACGTTCGAGGGCGTCATGCCCCGGGGAGCGGTCTCGGACGATCTGATCAACTTCCACGCCGAGGTGGCCCGCGGCGGGGCCGCGATGACCACTGTCGCCTACTGCGCCGTCTCACCAGGTGGACGAGTCCACCGCGACACCCTTGTCATGGACGAGCGCGCGCTGCCGGGACTACGCAGACTGACCGACGCCGTCCACGCCGAAGGCGCACTTGCTGCGGCGCAGATCGGCCACGCGGGACTGGTCGCCAACACGCTCTCCAACAAGACGAAGACTCTGGCGCCGTCGACCCGGCTGAGTCCGCCCGCGATGGGCCTCGTCAAGGGCGCGACGCTCGCCGAACTCGACGGTGTCGTCTCCGACTTCGAACGGACCGCTCACGTCGCCGTGGACGCAGGATTCGACGCCATCGAGGTCCATCTCGGCCACAACTACCTCCTCAGTTCGTTCATGAGCCCCAATCTGAACAAGCGCCACGATCGATACGGTGGCAGCGTCGCCAAGCGCGCCGAGTATCCGCGTCGAGTCGTCGAAGCGGTGCGACGGGCCGCTGGATCCAGCGTGGCGGTCACCGCGAAATTCAACATGTCCGATGGGGTGCCGAAAGGTCTGTGGCTCGACCAGAGCCTGCCGATCGCCCAGATCCTCGAAGCCGACGGCCATCTGGACGCGATGCAATTGACCGGTGGCAGTTCACTTCTCAACGGAATGTACTTCTTCCGCGGCGAGGTCCCACTGGCTGAGTTTGTCGCCTCCCAACCCAAACTCGTCGGGTACGGGCTGAAGTTCTACGGTCCCAAACTCTTTCCGACGTACCCGTTCGAGGAGGGCTTCTTCCTGCCCTTCGCCCGTCAGTTCCGACAGGCGCTGAGGATGCCACTGATCCTGCTCGGCGGCATCAACCGCGTCGACACCATCGAGCACGCACTGGATGAAGGATTCGAATTCGTCGCCATGGCGCGTGCGCTCCTCAGGGACCCACAACTGGTCAACAAATTCCAAGCCGAGAGCGTCGACGAGGGGTTGTGTATCCACTGCAACAAGTGCATGCCCACCATCTACACCGGCACGCGCTGTGTGGTTCGGGACGCGCTTGTGGTTCGGGAGGCACCGCGCCCCGCCCCGTGAGTCCCGCGTGTGAGCTGCCGGCTGTGAGCCACTTTCCAGCGGAGTGCGGGAACAACACCCCTTATCCTGGTGTTGATCGGTACGGCTCTCCAAGAAGCGGAGGGTCTGCACTCACTATTGGAAGGCTCGCATGACCACCCAGCTGGAAAACACGCCCGCGGTCCATGACGTCATCATTGTCGGTTCCGGACCGGCCGGCTACACCGCTGGTGTCTACACCGCGCGCGCTGAGCTCCAGCCCCTGCTCTTCGAGGGAACCCAGTTCGGTGGCGCCCTCATGACCACCACCGAGGTCGAGAACTTCCCCGGATTCCGCGAAGGAATCATGGGCCCCGACCTGATGGAACAGATGCGTGAGCAGGCACTTCGCTTCGATACCGACATCCGCACCGAGGACGTCGAAGAGATCGATCTCAGCGGCCCGATCAAGACGGTCGTCGCGAACGGCGAAACGTACGCCGCGCACGCGATCATCCTCGCCATGGGCGCGGCAGCCCGTTACCTCGGCATTCCCGGTGAAGAACGCCTCCTCGGCCGCGGCGTCAGCGCCTGCGCCACCTGCGACGGCTTCTTCTTCCGTGACCAGGACATCGTCGTGGTCGGCGGCGGCGACTCCGCGATGGAAGAGGCAACCTTCCTGACCCGCTTCGCTCGCTCGGTCACCCTGGTGCACCGCCGCGAGGAATTCCGCGCCTCACGGATCATGCTCGAGCGCGCCAAGGCCAACGAGAAGATCCGCTTCCTGACCAACGCGGAGCCCGTCGAGGTCCTCGGCGAGAACAGCGTCACCGGGCTCGTCGTTCGTGACACCGTCACGGGTGAGACCTCCACACTCGAGATCACCGGCATGTTCGTCGCCATCGGCCACGACCCGCGCAGTGAGCTCGTCAAGGGCCAGGTCGATCTCGACGACGCCGGATACGTGCGCGTCGCTCCCGGTTCCACCGCGACCTCCGTCGACGGCGTCTTCGCTGCCGGTGACCTGGTCGATCACACGTACCGTCAGGCGATCACCGCTGCCGGCACCGGATGCTCCGCAGCAATCGACGCCGAACGCTGGCTGGCCGACCGCGGCGACATCACCGCCAACACGCTCGACGCAGCCGGCCACACGGTCGACGTCGTCGGCGCTCCCTGATTCACCAAGCTGTCGAACCCAACCCTCGAGGAGTAACAGTGTCGAATACCGTCACCATCACCGACGATTCCTTCAAGCAGGACGTCCTGGGCAGCGACAAGCCCGTTCTGGTCGATTTCTGGGCAACCTGGTGCGGCCCGTGCAAGATGGTCGCCCCGGTCCTCGAGGAGATCGCCGGTGAGAACAGCGAGAAGCTGACCGTCGCGAAGCTCGACATCGACGCCAACCCGGCGGCCGCCCGCGATTTCCAGGTCATGTCGATCCCGACGATGATCCTGTTCAAGGACGGCAAGCCGATCAAGACGATCGTCGGCGCCAAGGGCAAGGCCGCGCTGCTCAAGGACCTCGCAGACGTTCTCTGACGGCTGGATGAGCATCGTGGATTCTCGCAATCCACAGAATTTCTGAGATAATCGATCGATGTGCCTGATCGGGTCTACGACCAGGCACATCGATCGAATTCGTTAACCGATCCGAGAGGCTTTCACGCATGCACAGACTCCGACACGGCGATCACGGCCCGGCCGTCGCCGAGATTCGGGGCACATTGACGAAGCTGGGATACCTCCATCACGGAACTTCCGGTATTCGACGTGAAAGCGCCGACGGTGCCCACTGGGTTGCACCCGACGCCATCTTCGATCATCAACTCGACAGCGCCGTTCGCGCCTTCCAGCAGCAGCGTGGGCTCCTTGTCGACGGCATCGTGGGCCCGGCCACCTATCGGTCACTTCGCGAGGCCTCGTACCGCCTGGGCGCCCGTACGTTGATTTACCAGCTTTCTGCGCCGCTGTACGGCGACGACGTCGCAGCTCTGCAGGCCAAATTGCAGGACCTGGGCTTCTACGCAGGTCGGGTCGACGGTTTCTTCGGCCCGCAGACCCACGAATCTCTCTCGTCTTTCCAGCGTGAAATCGGGATTGCCGCCGACGGTATCTGCGGACCGCAGACACTGCGTTCGCTGGAACTGCTGGGAACTCGCGTCACCGGCGGATCGCCGCACGCGATCAGCGAAGAGGAGCTGGTGAGGCGCAAGGGCCCACAGCTGGGCGGCAAGCGCATCGTCATCGATCCAGGCCTCGGTGGTCCGTCCACCGGCACCATCGTCAACGGCATCTCCGAAGCCGACATCCTGTGGGATCTGGCTATGCGCCTCGAGGGGCGGATGGCAGCAACCGGGATGGAAACCTTCCTCTCCCGCCCGCACAACGCCGATCCGAGCGAGGCCGAGCGCGCGCTGACGTCCAACGCATTCGACGCCGATCTGATGATCTCCCTGCGCTGCGACAGCAACTCGAGCCCGTCGGCGAACGGCGTCGCGAGCTTCCACTTCGGAAATTCGCACGGTTCGGTCTCGATGATCGGGCAGGTGTTGACCGGTTTCGTTCAGCGCGAGATCGTTGCGCGAACTCCGTTGCGGGACTGCAGAACTCACGGTCGAACGTGGGAGTTGTTGCGCCTGACCAACATGCCGACGGTACAGATCGATCTCGGCTACCTGTCCAACGCGTCCGACGTTGCGGTACTGACGAATCCGCGGATGCGTGACACCATCGCCGAAGCCATCTTGATCTCGGTCAAGCGGCTGTACCTACTGGGTCAAGACGATCAGCCGACCGGCACCTTCACCTTCGCCGAGCTTCTCGCAGAAGAACTTTCGGTAGCCGACCGCATTTCGTAGGTCCTGCGGTCGGCACCTGCTCACACTCTGGCGAGTTCGCTGATCTCCACCATTTCGAGAGCTGCGGCCTTCAGTAGACGGTCGAGGGCTTCTTCGACGTCGACTTTCCATTCGTGATCTCGATTGAGTTCGAGACGAAGGCGCGGATAACGATGGTGCGGTGCCACGACCTCGAAACCGTAGTCCTCGAGGAACTCGGCACTGATCATGCATTCTGCGGGTGAACATTCCAGAGCTGCCGTTGCACTGGCCACGTCGGAAGCTGGCCCCAAGTCGCCGCTACGGATACCGAATGCCTCGAGCGCACGAACTCCTCGTCGGACCAGATCTGTCACGACAGCGGCCAGCAGGCTCGGCCCTAGTTCTTCCTCTATGCCCGAGGGCTCGAGGCGAAGGCTTGTGAGAAGCACTGCGTCCGAGCTGACCGGGCTGGTGGGAAACAGTTGCGCGCGCGGGATCATGCGGGGAGGGGCGTACAACGCACTGCCGAGCGGCTTTCCGTCGCGGACGGCGACCTGTCCGCACGAACCCCACTCGAGCATGACCATCGACAGCCAGGCTTCCTTCTCGAATTCCTGATCACAGAATCCTCGGGCGTCGTGAAGCGCGCCCGGGTCCATCTCCCAGAACACGCATCGGCGCGCATGGGCGGAAAGCTGATCGAGGCTGTCGAGTGTGAGAGAGGTGATGACGTGAGTCGACACTGACTAACTCACTCTCCGTAGGTCCCCGAAGCGGTTTTGATGCTCGCCCGCTGCTTTTCTCTTCTCCAGGATAGGCCAGCTACGACAAGTCGGCAGTGGCACGAGAGTTGATCGCCCTAATATATTGCTGTTCAACATCTTTCGTCCCGGTTCAAGATTTCGAGAAGCTCGGACCACCTAGATTTGTCACAGTGACGAAAATAGGTGGTGTGCCCGGTCATCATGATTACGTCACCAAACGGGCATCCGAGTTCTCTACTTGGATTTCTGTGCTTCCATCATTCCGACGATGCGTTGTAGGTCGTCGACCGAGCCGAATTCGACCACAATCTTTCCCTTCCGCTTGCCCAGACTGACAGTCACCCGAGTGTCGAACGAGTCCGACAACCGCTCGGCCACATCCTGCAGACCCGGCATCACGATGGGCTTGCGCTTCTGTGGGGGAGCGATCTCATTATCCGCCCGGTTGGCCAGAGTGACTGCTTCCTCCGTCGCGCGAACAGACATTCCTTCCGCGACGATGCGCGCCGCCATGACCTCCTGAGCGTCGGCACCCGCCTCGAGGGACAGCAGTGCGCGAGCATGGCCGGCCGAAAGTACTCCAGCCGCAACGCGACGCTGAACCGCCACCGGCAGCTTCAGCAGACGAATCATGTTGGTCACGACGGGACGCGAACGTCCGATCCGATTGGCCAATTCTTCGTGGGTGACTTCGAACTCCTCGAGCAGCTGCTGATACGCCGCTGCCTCCTCGAGGGGGTTCAACTGAACTCGATGGATGTTCTCGAGGAGCGCGTCGCGCAGCATCGAGTCGTCATCTGTTTCACGAATGATCGCCGGAATCTTCTCCAGCCCGGCTTCCTGGCTCGCGCGCCAGCGACGCTCACCCATGACAAGTTGGTACTTGTCACCGTGACGACGGACCACGATCGGCTGCATCAATCCGAACTCGCGGATCGAGTGAACCAACTCCGCGAGTGCTTCCTCGTCGAAAACGCTGCGAGGCTGCTTCGGGTTCGTCTCGATCAGGCTCGGTTCGATCTCGAGATAGACCGCGCCGGTCGGCTCGAGTTCGGTCTCCGGCTCAGCTTCCACCGGAGCCTTCGCAGCCGACGCCTTGGTGGCTTTCTGCGTTTTCGGGGCCGCCTTGGTCGGTGGGGGAGGGGAGGGGTTGCGCTTGTCGACGCCGATTACGACGTCCGCTGCAGCCGATCCCAGACCCGGCGCCGTGGCCGGCCCAGTGGGGATGAGAGCAGCCAAGCCGCGGCCCAATCCACCTTTGCGTGCTTGACTCATCTCACTGCTCCTGGGTCGTCGTGGTGGCAGAGCGGGCGGCAAGTTCACGGCCGGCGTCGAGGTAACTCATGGCGCCACGCGAACCCGGGTCGTAGTCGAGAACTGTCATCCCGTATCCGGGAGCCTCGGACACCTTCACGCTGCGCGGAATCACAGCGCGCAGAACGGCCTCACCGAAGTGCTTGCGTACTTCTTCGGCGACCTGGTCGGCCAGCTTGGTGCGCCCGTCGTACATCGTCAGAAGGACGGTGGAGACATGCAGATCCGGGTTGAGATGAGCCTGGACGAGTTCGATGTTGCGGAGCAACTGACCGACCCCCTCGAGGGCGTAGTACTCGCACTGGATCGGGATCAGAACTTCCTTGGCAGCGACCATCGCGTTGACGGTCAGCAGTCCCAGCGAGGGCGGGCAGTCGATGAGGACGAAGTCGACGTCAAGCTCTGCGAGCACCTTGTCGTTGAGCGCGCCTTTGAGTCGATTCTCGCGGGCAACCATGGAGACCAATTCGATCTCGGCGCCCGCCAGATCGATCGTTGCCGGGATGCAGAGAAGGCGCTCACTGTGCGGGCTGGTCTGGATCGCCTCCGGGGCCTTCACTTCGCCTATGAGCAGCTCGTAGCTCGACGGGGTGCCCGAGGTATGGACGACGCCCAGAGCGGTGCTGGCGTTGCCCTGAGGGTCCAAATCGACCACAAGGACAGTGAGCCCTTGAAGAGCGAGCGCCGACGCAAGGTTCACCGTGGTCGTCGTCTTGCCGACGCCACCCTTCTGGTTCGCGATGGTGATCACGCGGCGGAACGCCGGCTTCGGCAGCGTCACCGAATGGGGATGAAGCACTTGGCTCGCTCGATGCGCGGCCGCCCCGATGGGGGTCTCCTCCGAGGAGATCGCCGCGTAGGGGGCGGTGAAATTGTCGTCGTCGTTGACGATCTGATCCGCACCCGCACTCGTGTGCTGCTTCGGTGTTTCACGTGAAACGGCGGATTCAGATCGACCCGACATTGACTGCTCCTTCGATTGGGAATCGATCACTAGGTGCTCTCATCATCTGTACATTGCTCTCGATTGCATGCGTGTAAATCATCAACGCTGGCGGCGCTTCGGGAGACGTTCGGCCTTCACCACAACAGTGGGGGTGCGGAGAATCTTGGCTCCGCATTCGAGTATTTCCAACTTACCTGCGCCCAACTTGGTGAGCGCCGTACGGTCTCGCTCGATCTCCTCGGAGGCGCTCGAACCCTTGAGTGCCAACATCCGGCCGTGCTCGTGAATGAGTGGGAGGGACCAACGTGCGAGCTTCTCGAGAGGCGCCACAGCTCGCGAGGTGACTACATCCGCGCCGCCCGCTTCCTTCACAACACCCGATTCCTCGGCTCGCCCTCGGACAACCAATACGTCCAATCCGTTGGACTCGATGAACTCCGCGAGGTACACCGAGCGTCGAAGCAACGGTTCGACCAGAGTCACCTTCAAGTCCGGGCGGGCGATTGCGAGAGGGATACCGGGTAGGCCGGCGCCGCTTCCAACGTCCACAACCGACTCGCCTTCGGCAATCAACTCACCGATGACGGCGCAATTGAGAAGGTGACGCTCCCACAGTCGAGGGACTTCACGGGGACCAATGAGCCCGCGCTCGACACCATCCGTCGCCAGGGATTGGTAATACCGTTCCGCGATCTCATATCTGTCACCGAACACTGCGCGCGCAGTCTCTTGTTCGTCCCAGTCAACCGACGCCGCACCATTCTGTTCCACGTGAAACATCCTCCCGCGTAAACCGCGAAATCAACAATCAAGACCGAAATCATTATCCGCTCTGGAGCCGACATGTGTTCGCTTCTGCACACCGACTCGCTGTGAGTCTGCCGACTCGTTCATTCTTTGGGAAGTATTCGGCCCAAAATTCAAGCGGGGGAGGGGAGGGGTTCACGTTCCACGTGAAACATCGCGCTGATAAGTCTTCCAATTCTGACGCGTTTCACGTGAAACATAGCCGGGCGATCGAATGCAGATAGGAGCGCAATTCTTAGTATCATCACAGTGACGAAACTGCCATGGGTAGTTACATGGATGGAATTCTGACCCAAAAAGACCAATTTTCGATGAAAAAGTCGTTGCAAAAGATCGCCGACGTCGGACTGCAGAACGGACTCGGTCAGTCAGATCCTCTCTGTAGGTCGACTCGGAAAACAGACTTCGATTCCAGATCTCGGACAGCTTCGGTATCTCATCGCCGGTTGTTGCGAGCGATACATCCGTCGGCTTGACACCCCTGTTGCGGGACACCGAAGACTTGGCATCGCAAACCGCGAATCAATCCAAGGAGCTTCGCACCTACCGATGCGCATCCGAGAGTTCGCCCTCTCCGCTGGACTGATGGTGAACGCACTCCGCAGCATTGGGCTCGCCCTCGACTCCGTTCGCAGATGCATTGAGCAATCCGCACCACATAAATTTCTTCATCGAACTGCACCGTCGTTCCATGCCGGCTCGACACTGGGTGGGACTCGAACACGAGATCCGCCACTTGGCATCTCCGGAACGATCGTCGACTCCGGCGCACGACGAACCGTTCGCGACATTCGAAATATCCGAAGACGATCCGATCTCGGCGATCTAGGCGCCGAAGCCCCACAGATCGCGATGATCGAGCAAGCAAACGGTGACGGGCTGAAGTTGGTTCACGGCCGCATCCGTCAGGTTGGGGTTCGCGCTGACGATGGCACACCAGAAGCCATTGGGTCGTGATCGCCATCCAGTAGACATCCAATACCAATCTGGGATGGAGATCGAGGGCTCGGGGCAACAACCATCGATCCGGTTTCACGTGAAACGAAGGGCCGACTATTTCCGCTGGGGGAGGGGAGGGGCTCACATGTAGTACGCCGTGTTGTCGATCGATTATCCGAACGTGCACAGTGTGCCGCCGACAGCCAATGAGGCAATGAGGCAATGAGGCAATGAGGCAATGTGGCAAGCTGAGCATGACTGCTCTCCCGGATCGCCATGCCAGTGCAAGTGGAATGAATACGACGGCGACAACTCCCAGCGGCAACAACCAGCAGAGCCAATACTCCACCCCGCCCGGGCGGGAAAGACTGGACTTCCATTCTCTGCTGCAGTTCGAAGACCACGGGCCAACAACTCAGGCCGCACACGAGCATCCCGCTCAAAGCACTCAACATCGCCGCCCGCCTGCGAGATATGTTCGGGATCGAAGTCTCGGTCGCTACCCATTTTCGTATAACACCGTTGCAGCAGGATATGTGGGCCGAGTTGGAACCTGGCCACCTTTACCCCCTGGTACACGGCGGTCTCCGCGTCACCCCGTACACCGTCGGACAAGCTGGACAGAAAGGCCCGCGCCGGCACCACGGCAGCGAACCTCCGGTTGAGGCCCGGATCAGCCCGCCGGGGCCTCGAACACCATCCTGACCTCGGTCACTTGGTAGTTCGCCCGCTTGAACGCCGCGGCCATGGGTGTGTTGGGTACGTCCGTGGTCGCGGTGATGCGATTGGCGCCATCGGCTGCGTGAAAGCGGGTGATCTCGCAGAGGATGTCGTCCACGTAGCGGCACCCGCGTAGCTCGGGCACTACTCCGAGGTATCCGACGTTGCGGTGGTAGGGCGTCGCGGACGGGATCGCGAAGCCGACCAGCGTCCCGTCCATGGTCTCCGCCAGCCGCCACCACGATCGTTCGCCGGGGCACGACCGGTAGAACTCGAGATCGTCCCGGGCCTGGCTGACGATGTCCGTAGCCGCGATGCCTCGTTGCGTGGCGACGTCCAGGCTGCCGACAGCGACCCGCTGGAACACCGCGAGGAACTCCTCATCGGTGGCGGGACGGAAAGTCAGACGCTCGGAGGGGGCGGGCACACCGGCCGCAGGCGTCCACTCGAAACGCAGCCGCTCGATGATCTCGGTCAGTCCGGCCGCCTGGGCCGCCTCACGACGCCAGGACACGGCGTCTGCGACGGCGGAATTCGCGTCCTGCCCGGCGGTCGGCACGACCAGCACATACTCAGGTTTCGCATGGAACTCGGTGTGCGCCCGCGACATGAGTTCGGCGGCAAGCGCAGCACGATCCGGCACGTCAGCCAGCACGTGCAGGAAATCAAGGGCGAGCGGACGCTCACTGTCCTCACGCCCCCACCACAGGGCACGCGCGACGATCCTGGAGCCGTCAACGGCGAACCAACTCCATTCCGGACGAAGCCGTCCGGCCGCCACCTCTTCCCGGAGCGAGTCAGCGTCGACGAACCCGACCGGATCGTTCATCGCGAACCCCACGGGCTCTTCCAGCTCGGCCCGTGTCGCGGGTCGTATCAGCAAGATTGCTTCCCTTCACGACGCTTCATTGACGACAGGTTCCGAAATAGAGATAGGCCGTGTCGACAACGATAGGCACCTGACCTTCACCGTGCCGCCGGATTCGGTTTCACGTGAAACACCTCTCGGACACAAAAGCGGGCCCCGGAAAATCCGGGGCCCGCATTCGATCAAGGGGGAGTGTCAGTCCTTGAGGACAACCACTCGACGAGACGGCTCAGCGCCTTCGCTCTCGCTGGAAACACCGGCGACCTTGGCGACGGCGTCGTGCACGATCTTGCGTTCGAACGGCGTCATCGGAGCAAGCTCTTCGCGTTCGCCGGTCTCGAGAACACGCTGTGCAGCTTCCGCACCGAGAGCACTGAGTGCCTCGCGCCGGCCCGCACGCCACCCGGCGATGTCGAGCATCAAGCGGCTGCGCTCTCCGGTCGACTGCTGAACTGCCAGACGAGTCAGCTCCTGGAGAGCATCCAGAACCTCACCCTTGCGTCCCACGAGCTTGGTCAGGTCGTCGCCGCCGTCGATGCTGACGATCGCCCGATCGCCCTCGACGTCAAGGTCGATGTCTCCGTCGAAATCGAGAACGTCGAGCAACTGCTCGAGGTAGTCGCCGGCGATCTCGCCCTCTTCGATCAGGTCGTCATCGGAATCGTCGATGTCTACATCCACATCGGTAACCGGCGCAGTGGTCTCGGTGCTCACGTCTGCGTTCTCTCCATCCACAACGATGTCAGCTTCACTGGACATTGGTCGTTCTCTTTCCTGGATCAGCGCCGTTTATTGCGCTTGGGGGAGTTGCCGCGGTTGCTCTGTGGCCGGTTCTGTTTCGGTTTCGACGTGGAACCACCACTGGAACCCGAGGGCTTCGGCTGTGGCTTCTTGAGCGAAACTTCCGGGGCGTCACCGTCGTCGTCGGCTGAATCCGCGGTCTTCAGCGCAGCCGGAGATCCCTTCTTCTTGCTGGGATCAGGACGGGCACCGGGCTTGGGCGCATTGTCGTTGCGGCGAGTGATCGCTTCCTGCTTCTTGGCTTCTTCTTCCGCGTCGATCTTGCGGAAGACGAGGTGCTGCTGACCGTAGGTCCAGATGTTATTCGACACCCAGTACAGGAGGATCGCGATCGGAAGGAACGGTCCACCGACCAGAACACCGAGCGGGAAGACGTACAGGGCGAGCTTGTTCATGATCGCGGACTGCGGGTTCGCGGCAGCTGCTTCGCTCTGACGGGCAACAGAAGCGCGTGAGTTGAAGTGCGTCGCAATGCTGGCGATGATCATCAGCGGAGCGGCCACGAGAATGATGTTCAGCCGTGACGGAAGCTCGGGAACGTTCTCGGTGACGTAGGCCTGAAGCTGCGCAACCGGCGTCGTGATCGCGGCCGAGATGGGCGCGCCGAACAGACGAGCATCCAGGAACGACTGGACGTCAGTGGCCGAGAAGACGTAGTTCGGGGTGTTGAGGTTGTCCTCGGCGCTCATGCCCAGCTGGCCCATGCCGGTGCCGGTGCGGTTGAACGAGCGCAGGACGTGGAACAGACCGATGAACACCGGAGCCTGAGCCAAGACCGGGAGACAGCCCATGATCGGGTTGAATCCGTGCTCCTTCTGGAGCTTCTGCATCTCGACGGCCTGGCGCTGACGGTCGCCCGAATACTTCTTCTGCAATGCCTTGATCTGTGGCTGCAGTTCCTGCATCTGACGCGTCGTGCGGACCTGCTTCACGAACGGCTTGTACAGAACCGCACGCAAGGTGAACACCAGGAACACCACGGAAAGCGCCCAGGCTATTCCGTTGTCCGGGCCGAGAATGAACCCGAAGACCTTGTGCCAGACCCACAGAATCGCGGATACCGGATAGTAGATGAAATTGAGCACGGCTCTAAGTACTCCTCTGTTCGTCCGTCGGACTGTGACACGCTGCGCGTGCTTCCGGACAGCTATGGCGGCTACCCGCATCACGGTCACGACGGGCAGGGACAGGGTCCCACCCTCCAGAATGCCAGGGGGCACACTTCGCCAACCGCACCACAGTCAAGAAAAGGCCTTTGATCGCCCCGTGAGTGCGCAGCGCTTCGACTGCGTATTCACTGCAGGTGGGGGTGAACCGGCAGGTCGGCATCCTCAAGGGCGACACATACGTCCGGTACAACTCGATACAGAAGATGAGAACAGTGGCGGGAGCGCGACGCACAGCCTTCAACACCGTGATGACACGGGAGGCTCTGGGAGTCTCGATCTGCTCAGAGAGCGGAGTACTCATGGCTCTTCACTTACCGACACCAATAGGTTCATTTTGGTCAGGCCCCCGCGCAACTGCTTGGCCAGTTCGGCTGAACTGGCGGTAGCTGCACCCGGAAGTGCGCGGATAACCACGTCTGTCTCCGGTGAAACCTGTCCGACGAAATCTGCACAGATATGACGAAGCCGGCGTGCGACTCGATGTCGAATCACCGCCGGCCCGACAGCCTTGCTCACGATCAGCCCGAACCGGGGACCGTGATTTGTTACTACCAGCGCCTCTACTTGCTCGCGATCGAACGCGTGCACGACAAGGTCGCGTCTTCCCATACGACGTCCACGTCGCACCGCCACGGAGAAATCCGCGTGGCGACGCAACCGGAACGGCTCAGGCAACACCCCGAGCTCCTGAACTCGAAATCAGATCAGGCGGTGAGGGAATCGCGGCCCTTACGGCGACGCGCCGAAACGATTGCACGACCCGCACGGGTACGCATACGAAGACGGAAGCCGTGAACACGCGCGCGGCGGCGATTATTCGGCTGGAACGTCCGCTTGCCCTTGGCCACGGTCAACACTCCTCGAAGTTCATTGACGCCTCCCGGCGTCATTCAGTGATCGACGCCTTACGGCGCCTTTGGATCCAACAGGTACAGAACAATCAACTTCACTCGTTGTGGCTTGGAAGACCGATCCGACCTGACATATGTAGCCAGCACGAAGCGATCACCACCAGCGGGTGACCGTTCGAGGTTACTTACCACCGTTGCCAAGGTCAAACCAGCCCGATTCGGAGCCCTCCCGCGGCAACCACGGCGACACGCCGATACTTACATCATTCCGCAGATTCCATTCACAGTGTGCATACGGCCGTGACCTCGAGCGAGGCGGCAAGTGTGACCTTGGCAACAGTTCCGCTACGGACTGCAGGTGACCCGAAGGCAACCCGGACAGTTCCACCGGCGCATGCTCTCGACAAGGCCTCATCAGCACATACGGGCACGAGCGCCGGACGCGACCCCGAATCCCGAGTTTCCACATTCATCCACAGGGCTGTGAGTGTTGACGCATCCCCGACACCAAGTGGCGAACGCCTCGAGTTCCGACAAAGTTGCAGGTAGATCAATTTCTCGATCACTTTGACGAATTTGGTTGACGAAAAAACCGACTCAGTGCAGGTTTGTCCACATCTGTGGATAATTGTGTGGAAACACAGCCCAGGTGGCATATTCGTAGCCTGTTACGGGGTTCTCACCCCGGGTGGTAATCCACCGAATCATTCGACGCCGCAGCCATACGCTCGGCAGCTGCAGCACACCCACTGTCGGCGAAACACGGGAAGGAACCACGTGAACGACGATCCCAACGCGCTCGCACGGGTCTGGGTCGACGTGGTTGCAGAACTCACGAGTGATGACCCCGGAAGTAATCTTCCGGCTTTGAGCAGCAAGCAGAAGGCATTTGTCCGTCTG